>CAWFPH010000001.1:0-508489 GCA_963817615.1 uncultured Gammaproteobacteria bacterium
CCAGCACCTGCAGGGCTGTCGCGACCTCTTCTCTCCTCACCGCGGATGTCGGGCGAAATGGTCCTGATTGCGTTCTCAAGTTCAGTCTTAGTCTTCATTTCGATTTCCTCTTTCAGTTCGCGAAAAGTGGAATTGCTTTTCACGTTGAGCACAGTAGTTGAGCTCGTTCATGAAAGAACGGCGAGAGCTCGGGGGCAGAGTTTCGTCACCTGTCAAAACTCAGAGACCGAGGTTTAGCAGGCGATCCGAGAGGGATTTTCCGGGCTACCGAGAGGTATTTGGCAAGCCGGGCTTCCACTTCTCGAAGATGCGCTCAGTCTTCTTTCTGAAAGCTGTGAGTTCGTGCGCCAGCTTCTTGAACTCTTGCTCGAAGGAATAGGGATGACGAGCGCGGCGGCCGCGCGTGAACGGGTAGGGGCTCACGATGTGCTCGCGGGCGTAGTCGACGTCGCAATGCCCCCAGGCGCCCGTCGCGGGATCGTCCTTGATGTACTTCGGCGCGCTCGAGTAGTCGCCCCACTGGGAATCCAGCGCGAGCGTGCTGTTGCAACGGCAGTAGCGCGGGTCGCGCCACAGCTCGCGGTCGACGTAGAAGTCGTCGCTCGTGAAGATGTCGCGCGGCAGGGGCGTGATACCCTCGGCGCCGCGCCGCTCTTCGCGGTGGCCGCATCGATGTTGTAGAACGGCACGCCGGCCCCGACCCAGTCGGCCTGCGCCTCCATGGGTCATCCGCGGCCCGCGCTCTGCTGTGCGGCCACCGGCCCCGCCCCGCAGCCCTTTGCGTGCTTCTCAGCGGCGGAAGTCGAAGATCGATTCGTCGGCCGCCGGACGCTGCATCCCCTGCTCGAAGTACTTCTCCCAGATCTGCGCCCACGGCCGACCGTACATGTCGGGGACCGTGTACTCGATCGTGGTGCCCGAGGCGAGCGGCTTGGGGCGCCCGTCGACCGGAAAGATCGTCTGGATGCAGCGCCCGTAAACGTAGGGATCCACTTCGCTGAGTTTGCCTGTCCGAATGTAGACCTCGGTCAGGCGCAACGGCTGCACGAAGGCTTCCGGATCGTAGAGCACGGCCTCCTGCTCGATGCCGAGGAGCTCGCCCTTCGGCCCGCGGCGCGGCGTGAAGATCTCGACCGTTTGCAGCTTGCCCGAGAATTCGAACACGCCGTGCGTGATCCACGGAATCACGTTCGACGTCCACGTCACGAGCGTGTCGCCGTCCCAGAACGCCACGCTCTCGCCGAACCAGCGAGGCACGTCGGCGCCGAGCCGCGGCACTTTGCCGGTCATGTTGAACTCGCGGCCCACGTTGAAGTGCCGGATGAAGTTTTCCGCGCTGCTCGCCATGAGCTGCACGCGCTCGGGAGTGGTGACGAAGTCCATGGCGAGATGCGCCTGGCGCGAGAACACACGCATGAAGCCGTCGGGCCAGCAGAACGTCCCGGGCCACAGCGGTGCGTTGTCGACGGCCTGGTGATAATGCATCTGCACCGCGCGCCGCTGGTACTCCGGCGTCAGCAGCGACAGGATCGTCGACGTCTGATTGATGGATGTGAAGAACCATTGCGGCGGCTCGTCGAGCCCGGGCGGAACGTCGTACGTCTTGCCCGCGCGCGCGGCCATGAATTTGAGCGACACGGCGCGGCTGTAGCGCCCGTTCCAGTCGGGCGGCGGCTTCGCGCGCGTGTAGACGGGGGGGCCGCCCTTGGCCTTCGTTTCGGCGAGCAAGGCCTCGTAATGCTCGTGCGCCGTCTTGAACGGATAGGGCGAGACGATGGCCTCGCGCGGATAGTCGGTCTCGCAGTGGCCCCATGACGCGCTTGCCGGCGGAGCCGAGCCGATGAGCTTGCCCGCGCCCCCGGCGCCGGCATCCCACATGTCCTGCAGCGTCGAGGGGCTGTTGCAGCGGAAGTAGCGGCGATCGGACCAGAGCGCAGCGTCCTGGTAGAAGTCCTTCGTGGTGAAGAGATCGACCGGCAGCGGCGTGATGCCCGGCGGAGACGCGCCTTCCCGCGCCGTCTGCTGGCCCTCTCCCTCGACGCCGCCGCTGACGTTGCTGGCCTGCGTGATGGTCACCGGCCAGCCGCGCCCGACGCTTTTTTCCGCGGCGCGCGCGTGCGAGCCGAGCGTGGCGACAACGAGCACGGCCGCGTGCAATGCGAACGATATGCGCCTCATGCGAATCCCCCGTCGCAGTTCGCTGAACCTTGTATCACCCTATCGCGCGGCGCGCACGGGCGCCGGACGGCGCGGCGATGAAACTGGGCGCAGCGCCCGAAGCTCGGCTCAGGCGTCCGCTCGCACAGCGGTTGGCTTCTCTTCCAGGGCAACACCGTCGAGGGCCGGGCGGTGACGAACCACCTCGACAGCCTGCCGGGCACGCGCTTCCTCTATAACCCGCCGGACACGATGCTCCTGATGCGTGCCGTCCGGCAGGCGGTGCACGACGACAGGAAGTTCCTCGGTCTCAGCGTCGAGGAAGTGTTCGACAAAACGGATGCCGCGAGGAGCGCCTAGAGTCCGAGGTTGCGAACGCGGCTCCGGAGGCATTGCCCAATGCCGTCGGTTTCACTGCTTCAACAACGCCGGCCAATTGAGCACTACGCTGATTGCCGTTCGAGGCGCTCGTTGATCCAGTGGCACCTCGATCAAGAAGCGCTCGCCGTCGGGAGTGGACTGCGGAGTCGTGTCCACGTCCGTGCTCGGAGGAAAGGGCAGCCGCTGCGGGACGCCACTCTCGAAGGCGGTACCGGTTGGGTTCACTGGCGCGGTAAAAACCTTCGTTCCAATGGGAGCCGTGTTGAAGACGATCTCTCGGTCGACGCGCCACTGTGGCCAATTGCCCCCGTCCCTCGAGATCTGCCACTTGCCTTCGCCGAATGACGGCTCGCCGGTCTGTCCTGACACTCGGAACGGGCGGACGTAGAGCTCAGACGCGCCAGTCTCGAGCGATATGTAGGCAACCCAACGCATGTCGGGGGAAAAGACTCCAGCCCACTCGTTGAAGGCCTCGCCGAGCAACAGATGTGGCTTGCGGTCACTGAGGGACAATGCCCACAGGTCATATCCCGTGTTCGTCGCGTTCTCGGTGTGATAAAGCAGGAACCGACCGTCGCGCGACCAGCTGGTCGGAAAATGCCGCAACCCCGGCTCCTTCAACAGCACCTGCTCGTCGCCGAGTCCCGAGGCGGCTTTCTCGTAGATCGTATCGCCGAGACGGCCGGCCGAGTAGGCAATGCGGGCGCCGTCCGGTGACCACACAGCAGGCGAGTACACGTCCCTTTTGAACGTGAAACGTGCGCGCCGACCGCTGGCGAGGTCCAGCATCCAGAGGTCGCCCGACGCGTTGTACGCAGCATCTTTCGCGACTGCGCGCTTGCCATCCGGCGACAAAACGACTCGCCTGTCAGTCCCGGGCGGTCCGAACGTGCCGACCGTCTTCCCCTGCCGGTCAACCCAGGTGAGCTGGAAGGTGCCGGGCGCCGAAGCGGTCCGATAGACCAAGACGCCCTCGTCGGACACTGAAAACATTCCGGTGAAGTACCACGTGATCCCGACGTTTTGGGCCACGGGGACCGGCGCGTCGCGGAGCTCCAGGCGGCGAGCGTCGAATGGTTGTGCCATCAGCGTGCCGGCGCGCGGAAAGAAGAGGTGGCCATTCGCGAAGACCGCCGGCACGTCTGTGGCCAATATCCGCTCGCGCGACTGGTTTTCGGCGTCGACGTCGAGAGAACCTACGTACATGCCCTCTGCGTCTGGCGGTCCGGAGCGGAAGTACAGAAAGTGGTTACCGTCGGGGAGAAACGTGGGCCATGTGTGAACGAACTCTCCCTTGGATCGGTCGACCTGCGTCACCGCCGTCACCGCGCCCCCTGCCGCGGATACTCGCCAGATCGGACCACCCGATCCGCCGCCCCAACTCCCCAGCACGACGTCGCCATGACGATTCCAGGTGCCTGAACTAGGCGCGCCGGTGGGAACACTGGCCAGGCTTTCCGGTGGGCCGCCGGCGGCGTCAACTCTCTTGAGTGTGTCGCCGACAATGAAGGCTAGGTACCGGCTGTCGGGGGACCAGAAGGGGGTCGAGGCACCTTCCGTACCCGGCAGGCGCCGCCAGTCAAGTGCGTCGAGATCGCGTAGCCATAAGCCATCTTGAGCGGCGACCACCAGCTTGTGGCCGTCCGGGGACACCGACACGTCGTCGGTCAAGGTCACATTTTCCGGCACGGACGCTTCGAGTCGGCTGGGCGAGACTGGCGCCGTGGGCCGAAACACCCACGCGCTAATTCCCAATGCGATTGCCGCCATCAACACGGCCAACCCTTGCCACACCCGACCTGATCGCGAGGAAATCGCCGGCTCAGGCTGCGCGGCCATCCACCTCAGTGCGTGCCTCACGTCGCGCGCCGATTGCCAGCGTTTCTCAGGATCCTTCTCGAGGCAGGTCCGCACCACTTCTGCTAGACCGCGCGGCGTTCGCGGCTGCATCTCGAACAGAGGTCGCGGCTCTTCCTTGAGGATCGAAGCGGCGAGGGCGGCCTGCGTCTTGCCGGTGAAAGGTCGCGTGCCGGCGATCAGCTCGTAAAGCACGACGCCGAAGGCGAAGATGTCGGTGCGCTCGTCAGCGTCGGCGCCTTCGATCTGCTCCGGCGACATGTAGGGCAGCGTGCCCAAGACGGAGCCCTCGGCCGTCAAAGAAGCGGCGCCGGTTTCCCGGAGGTTGGGGCTATCGACAGCAGGCGCATGCGTGATCCTCGCGAGTCCGAAATCGAGAACTTTTACACCGCTTTTGGTGAGGAGGATGTTGTCAGGCTTCAGGTCGCGGTGCACGACGCCCTTTTGGTGCGCGGCATCGAGCGCGTCCAGGATCTGCTCGGCCAGTTCGAGCGCCCGAGCGATCGGCACGGGTCCCTGCAGCAACTCACCCTCGACATACTCCATGACGAGGTAGTCCGGGCCGACATCATAGAGCGAACAAACATGATGATGGTTCACCGCCGCGATGGCCCGGGCCTCACGCTCGAAGCGCTGGCTGAACGGGCTGAGACTCGCCTTGATGGCGACCAGCCGATTGAGACGCGTGTCTCGCGCCTTCCATACCTCCCCCATGCCGCCAGCGCCGAGGGCGGAGAGAATCTCGTACGGACCGAGCCGCGTTCCTGGCGTCAGAGCCATGGCAAGTACTCAGGATTGCAGGATGATGGGTTTTAGCAGATGACCCTTCGTTACGTCGAACGTCGTTGCGTCGCTCCGTCGGCCAGATTCGGATTGCCGAGCAGCACCCCACCACCATCCGACGGCGCATACTCTGGCACAGGAATGGTCTGCGTGGTCGCCGTTCGGACGTCTTGCACGACGGGCACACGCTCGTCGCCGAGCTTAAGGGTCGCGGCATCGAACGTCGAGGCGAGCAGCACGTTCCCCTCCATGTACGTGATATGCCCCGTGGGCAGATAACGCGCGTCGAATCCACTGGACCGGAAGATCCGCCGCTCGCCGCTCGCGAGCGATTGGATCACGATGTCGGCCTCGTTCCACCGGTTCGACCCCGTCGCTTTCGTGATGGTGAATAAGAGCCACTGCCCGCCCGGCAACAGGCGGGGGCCGTAGAGCTGCTCCGGGGCTTCGGTCTTCACGAGCTGCACAGGCACGCCACCGTTTTGCGAGACGCGCCAGATGCCGTCGACTTGGCCGTAGAGCAACGTGCCATCGGGCTCCCAGCTCAGCCCGTACGCGAAAGAGGTGGCGACGTCCGTGAGCGTGATCGGTGTGCCGCCGTCGATCGCGACCTTCACGAGTTAGCCCGGCGGCCCGCGGAAAAAGGCCACGTCGCGTCCATCGGGCGAAACGACGACGTCCGGGGAGACGGCTTCCGAGCCGGTAGGGGCGGTGGCAGGCACCAAGCGCGCTTCGGGCTCCTCCATGTGCCGTTGAAGGCGAACAGCTCGCCGCTTGGCGTCCTTCTCGAGGCAGAGCTCGAGCTCGGGGCTCATGTAGGCGGCCGTGGCCGAGAATGAGCGCGGCCTCGGTCATCGCCGGTGTCGTGAGCGCGGCGGGACCGGGCCCGGTGAGGAACCGCGGGTCGAGCGCCTTCGCGATGCCGAAGTCGAGCACCTTCACCGTGCCGTCGGGTTTGATCTTGATATTGCCGGGCTTGAGATCGCGATGGACGATTGCGCGTTCGTGCGCGGCCTCGAGCGCGTCGGCTATTTGCGCCGGGATGTGCAGCGTTTCGTCCACCGGGTGTCGCGGCCGAGCTGCGTATCGCGCGCCCGATAGACCTCCCCCATGCCGCCGGAACCGATCTGTTCGGCGACCTGGTACGCCCCGAACTGCGTGCCGCGAGAAATCGACATCGCCGGATTGTACAGAACCGTGGTGGATACGGAATAATCGGCGTGCCCCGACGTTTGCCGCCTGGAGAGACTTCATGGCTGCCCCACCGCCCATTCTCACACCGCAAGAGCTGTACGCCGATACGCTGCACCACTATCTGCGTGATCTGCCGCATAACCTCGACACGAAGATCGAGATCTTCTTTGCAATTGTGCTCGGCGTTCTGCTCTTCCACGTGAAGGGTATCAGCGGCCCCGGCATCGGCGAGCCAGGCTCGCATGGTCTCGAGCTGAGTGCCTCTCTACTGGATATCGTCGCCGTGACGCTGCTGCTCGCCTCGATGATCTGTGCTCTCCTCGTCGTTTGGCCGCGCTTATCCGGCAATGCGAAGGGGCTCACCAGCTTCATCGCCATCGCGACCCGGCCTAGCGGCGCCGAGTACGCCGAGGAAGTCCTGAGAGAGGACGGGCATGCGCTCGCAGGTGCCCTGCTCGCTCATTGCTACGAGCTGGCGGCGATCACCCGACGCAAGATCGTGTGGTGCAGGTTCGCCATGGCGATCGGTCTTACCGGGATTTCGGTGACGATCATCTCGCAGATCCACCACTAGAGCGGGTTCGTGCTTCGAATCACCGCGGGCAATTGACGCGAAACGCTCGCTGCGAGCGGTCTGCATCCGCCAGCGTGGCGTAGAACGCATCGATATAGGCACGCACCGTCTCGAGGGTGTTGCCGAGACGCGCCTGCTGCTCGTCAAACAGGGCCGTGATCTCGCCGCGATGGCGTTGGAACGGCTCGTAACTCGCCGCCAACTCGGCAGCGCCGCGGCACTGGCCGCGATAAAGGCGCGCGCGCACATTGCGGATGGGGAGGCCGGCAGCCGGTAGCGCATAGGGCGGATTGACGATGCCGGTAGCGTCGAAATCGTACGGAATCGGCACGAGGACACCGTCTTCGCGAGCCACAGGCACCACGTTGTGGCAACAGTCGCTGCCCGGCGGGCCAGCCGTTGCCGACCAGTCGGTGTTGCCGACGAAATACTGGAACATGTCGACGAGCGCGAGCGCTGCGGGATCGTAGCGGCTTCGATCGACCCGCTCGGCCTTCACGAGCTGCAGGCCGTGACGGGCCGCGAAGCGTTCCTCGTCCTCGATCAAGAATCCGGGCTTGGTAATTACCGCGCGTCTCCTTTTCGAGTCGTAGTAGGTGACCTCTACGCTGCGTACTCGCAGACTCATATCCGTCAGGAGATTGAATACGCGATAGGCCGTGTATTCGATCGCTTGATAGCGCTCGAACGCTTCGCCCGTTCCACAGTGCGTTACGAGCTTCAGCTTGTTTTCGCCGTCAAACCACGTGCCGCCGACTGCCTTCGGAAAATTCAGCAGCAGTGGTGGGAACGCGCAGGCGACGGTCCGTGACTTACCGCGCACCCGCACGCGCAGGTTGACGGCCACGTCGGCGCCGTTGGCGTTCGTATAGATGAGCCGGCCCTCCGAGTATTCTGGCTTGTTGCGACTGCCGGTGACGTCGGAGAGTGGTATTTCGAGCGTGAAACGCAGGGGCTCTTCCGACGCGAAGAGCCCGATCGGAGGGGCGCCCCGGTCCTGCGCGTATGCCATCTGCGAGGCGACGGCGATGAGCGTAGCGAACCCGAGTGGTAGTAGACACCAACGTGCATCCGAATCGCGCCGCATTGGGCTATCCTTGATGGCGGGAAGACGCGCAAGCTCGCGCGTCGGGGAATAATAAGGGGATGGGCGATGGCCGAGCAACCGCAGGATCTCGGCGACAACCTCACGCCGCTACCGGCGCCGGCACTGAGTGCCGGCGTTGCGCCCGAGGTCACTCTCCAAGACGGCAAAAAGGACAAGAAAAAGGAAAAGAAGGAGAAAAAGAAAAAGGAGAATCGCGGCGTCGACACCATGTTCCGGGTCACGTACCAGAACCACATTGCGCTGAGCCGTCTCGCCGACAACAAGGCGCACATGCTGATGTACTTGAACGGCTTGATCGTGTCCGCCGTCGTTGCGTTACTCCGCAACCGCCTCGGAACGATGTCTTGGGACATCGCACCCGTCTTCGTCCTGATGGTCGGCTGCATGGTGTCGCTCGCGTTCGCGGTGCTCGGCGCGCGCCCGCGCGTGACGCGTCTCGGCATCACCGTCGATGGCGTTCGCGATAACGCAGAGAACCTACTGTTCTTCGGGCAGTTCACAAGCCTGTCGTTGCCGCAGTTCCAGGAAGCGTTGCACGTGCTCATGAAGGATCCTGCACTGCTCTACGACAATCTCGCTCGGCAGCTGTACTTGATGGGGCAGTCGCTGAACAGGAAGTACCGCCATTTGCAGATCGCATACTCCGCGTTTCTCGCGGCGACAGGTCTCGCGACTGCGCTGTACGTGATCGGCTACTTCGTCCTCGGCTTCAGCGGGTGAGCCCGCTTGTCGTTCGCCTTAACCGTTGCCGGCTTCTTCCAGGTGGTAGGTGACCGAGTGCTTGACGTTCGACTGCGGCTCAGCGCCGAGCGAGATCACTCCCGACGTTTTGAGCTGATATAGCTCCCGATGCACGAGAACGGGCGCGCTCCGCTGTTCGCTGACATAAGTGCCGTTCGTGCTGTGGTCGTGCAGGAAGAACTTGCCAGCACTGCATTCGATCGAGACATGTCGCCGCGAGGCGAGACGATGATCGATCTTGATCTGGCACGCGTCGTCGCGACCGATTACGCACGCGGCCGCTCCCGGAGCCATCACATGGACCATGCCGGCGTAGCGCAGCGTGAGGCGGCCGCCCGCCGACTTGCGCAGCGGGGGGCGGTAATCGGTCAGGGCGCGAGTATCGTGCGCGAGCAAATACACATCCATCGGCTCCGCCTTGCCTTTGATCGGCACACCCCGAATCAACCGCAAGTTGCGCCACTGGGCCACGTTGGTCAGCTGCTGTTGCACGGCGACGGTCATGACCACCTCGAATCTCTTGGCGATGTCGGCCATTCGCGCCGCCACGTTCACGACATCGCCGTATAGTTGCTCAGCTTCGTGCAGCACTGCGCCGAAGTGCAGGCCCGCGTGCATCGATAGCGGCGGCTGGTAGGGTAGGTTGCGCATGCGCACGACCGCGGTGAGCGCCGCGTCAGCCGTCGGGAAGATGCACAGCATGCCGTCGCCTCGCAACTGTACGACGTTGCCCCCTTCTTCGGTCGTCAACGCCGACCAAAGGTCGAGCGTGCTGGCGACGATTTCCCGGGCGCGCTCGTCGCCCACTTCGACGTACAGCTTCGTGCTGCCGCTGATATCGGAGAACACCACCGCGCAATGCTCCTGCCGCTCGATCGGTGCCATGGCTATTGGTTCAGCAGCCGGTCGCGGCGCGCGAGCACCGCGGCGATCTGGCGCGGGTCGAGCCAGGCACCCAGCGCCACACTAACGTTCTTTCGGTCGAGCGTTCTCAGCGCTGCCACGAATGGCGCCGGTATTTCTTCCGCACGCGGATCGAAATCCGGGGGCAGCGCAACGTCCGCGTCGAATGCGAACCGATGGTCGGTGAGCTTCAAGTCGGACTGGTCGTCGATGAATAGCATGTTCGCCGAACTGCGGTTTCGATTGCCGATCAGTCCATCGAAGGCACGCATCATCGCCAACTGCGGCTCGATGGCGCACCACCCGTCCCCGTTTGACCGAGCCTGCTGACGCTGCGCTTCCGTGATGGAATCCGGATAGCGGAGCTGCAGCGCACCTGGCCGGCCGTCGACGTCGCGCGGCACCGTCACCGCCATCAGCCCGGCGCCAAGTAGCTCATCCAACGCGGCCGCGGCGAGCTCGACGTTGCCGCCGCCTGGCTGTGGGTAGAACAACGCGTGGAGGGTCACGTTCATGTACTGCAGCGTCACTTGCCACACGCCGGCGCTCTTATCGCGCTCGACCCTTGCCACCGTGCCACGCTCGAGCGCCGTGCGGAGCGCCGTGGGGGTAAGCCCGTAGGCTTCGGCATTGCCGCTCTCGTCGACCGCCGCTTTCTCGGCGGGCATCGCGTACTGCACGTAGGTTCGATCGCCTTCGCTCACGAGTGCCGATGGCCGGCCTCCGAAGTAGGCGCCTAACATCCCGGTGTCGAGCATGATGACCCTGCCGTCGAACATGCCGTGAACCTGTCGGTCGCCGGTTGGCGTATGACCGACCACGGCGCGTTCCGCGCCGAGACGTCTCAGGCTGGCGCTCACGACACCGCTTTCGAGCAGGGGTTTGCAGTACACGTCGCCGCGGTACCACAAAGGACCACTTGCGGAGAGCTCAGGCGCATCGTCGACCGCAATGAACTCGTCGAGCAGTGATGCGAGCGCAGGGGCCGCAGTCCTTCGCGCGTCGCGCGCTCGAGCGCCGTCATGCTGCCAGTCGGCAGGCGGCAGCGCGCCTTCGGCAGCCAGGCGCTGGCGCAGCGCGAGGTGCCGACGTAGATCCGCCTGCACTTTGCCGCTGAGCTCGAGCCCCGACTGGGCAACGATGGGGGGCAGCCCCCCGTGCACGTACGCGGTGTCGTTCACCACGATGACCGCGGGTAGCGTTAGCAACCACGCGCCATAACGACCGTCGGCGGCGAAGGCACGACGGCGGGCGAAATAGCCCGGGGGATAGCGGCGGTCGAAGTCGGCACGCGTCGCGGTATCGCCGCCCTTCTTGCTGTTGTCCACAAACGCGGCAAACGCCGATGCGCGCTCGTCCACCGTTTCGTCGACGGCAAACGAGGCGTAATCCGCGGCCGAGACGTAGCGCCAATCGCCGATCAGGTTCATGAGCTCGTGATTGCCGAGGACCACGTGGACGCTCCCGCCGGCGGAGCGCGCTTCGTCTTGTAGCCGCATGATGAGATCGAGGACGCGGCGCGCATCAGGGCCACGGTCGAGCAAGTCGCCAAGGCTTACCGCGTGCGCGGCGCCACCGGCCCAGTGAAGATTCGTATCGATCAACCCCGTTGCCTGTAGCAGCTTCACGAGCTCGGAAAAGGCCCCGTGGACATCGGCGAACGCCACCACCCGCGGGGCATTGGCAAAGCGCCACGACTCTTGCGAGTGGGCGACTGAACACGGCTGCATGAACGCGAGCACGAGCCCGAGCATTGTCGCTAACGAAAGCGACGCGCGTTGCTGACCGTGTGTATGCTTCATGCCATCGGCTCGGCGTTTGCTACGTTCACTGCGCGGTATCTGGTGCCCGGCGCCAGGCTCGTTGGGAAACGCTGACGATGTAGCGCTGACTCTCGAATAGCAACCGTTGTGTCGTCGGATACTACGGATAAACGACGCTTGGTTCATCGGCCGACGACCAGCCACAGGCCCGTGCGGAAGCCGCTTCGCCGCCAACATATCCGTGCTCGGCGAGACCGTTGACCGTACTGTCCGCCGATGGACTCGGTCCGCGTCAAGCAACTCCAAAGCCTGCTGCGGTCGGCGCTGGAGCGCCCGGCCGATCAACGCGACTCATTTCTATATGAGATCGGCGGGGACGACGGGGCGTTGGAGCACGAGCTTGCGCTCTTGTGACTCCCGAACGATCAGCCCCGGGCGTTCTCAGCCGGCCCCGATGGAAGCAACTGCGCTGAACCTGGCTTCACACGCGAACCCGCCGACGCCAACGGGCGGGGACTCGCTGATCGGCCAGGCGTTATCCCACTGCCGATCGCGGCGGTTTGCCGCCGGCAACGGTGTTAACTCTCGGCCACCGACCCCGAGGCACTGACGGGGGTGCTCGGGATCGTCTACCGCACGATCTCGGCGCACGTTCTCAAGAAGACGCGACTGACGCGTGCGAGCGGTGCGACCGGTGCGGTGACGCTGATCCAGCGATTCGGGTCTGCGCTCAATCTCAATATTCACTGCACATGTTCGTGCTCGACGGCACGTACCTCGTCGGCACCACGCCGCCCGTGTTTCGGCGAATCGATCCGCCGCGGCAGGAGGAGCTGCGAGCCCTCGTCGAGCGCATCGCCGAACGCATCGGCCGCGCGCTCGAGCGCCAAGGTATCTTGGCGCGCGACGCCGAGAACAGTTACCTCGAGCTCGACCCTGAAGGGGGCGGCCCGATGGCCGATCTGCTCGGCCACTCGATCACGTACCGGGTGGCGGTGGGCCCACGGGCCGGGCAGAAGGTGTTCTCGCTACAGAGTGTGCCGGCGCGAGAGGACGAGCCGAGGAAGGGTGTTGCGCAGCATGCGGGGTTTTCGCTGCATGCCGGGATTGGCGTGGAAGCCGATCAGCGGGAGAAGCTCGAACGACTCACGCGCTACGTGAGCCGCCCGCCGGTGGCCATCGAGCGGCTCGATCTCACGGCGCTGGGGCAGATCCGGTATCGTCTGAAGACCCCGTACCGCGACGGCACGACGCACATCGTGCTGGAACCCTTGGACTTCATCGCGCGCCTCGCAGCCCTGGTGCCGGGCCGACATCCAAAAACGTGCGTATGACCTGGGCGCGGCGCTTAAAAAGGGTGTTCGGGATCGAGATTGAGCAGTGCGTGCGCTGCGGGGGCGGCTGAAGGTGATCGGGAGCATCGAGGAGCCGGAGCTCATCGAGAGGATCCTCGGGGGCGTGTTCAAAGAATCTATTCGCTCGCAGGACGAGAGCGCGGGTGCCGGCCTCGCGGTGATCGGCGGACAGGCCTTCAACGATTCGCTCCCCGACTTGACGGCTTGCAGAGAAGTGGGCCCTCATATCTACGGTCCGCTGCGCCGAGCATCGAGAGCATGCGCTATTTCGTCCTCGCCTTGGCTTTGGTGGCCGTCGCCGCCGTCGAGATCGGCCGCCGTTATCGGCACGACATCCACGCCGCGCGGGCGCGCATCGCAGCGCCCATGCCTCATGTCGTCACGTCTTTCGGCACAGTCGAGTACGGCGAGCGCGGGTCGGGCGCCCCGGTGCTCGGCATTCACGGCTCGGGCGGCGGCTACGACCAGGGGCTCGAGATGCTCGGTCCGATCGCGGCCCGCGGCTATCGGCTCATCGCTCCGTCGCGCTTCGGCTATCTCGGCAGCGACGCGCCAGAAAACTTCACGCTGTCGACGCAGGCCGATGCGTTCGCCGAGCTGCTGGACGCGCTCGATATCGACCGGGCGATCGTCTTCGGGGGTTCGGCCGGCGCGCTGTCGGCCATGGAGCTCGCCATCCGCCATCCCGATCGCTGCCGCGCGCTCGTGCTGCTCGTACCGGCCGCGTATGCGCCCACACGCAGGCCCAACACGGCCGCGGGTGAAGGCCCGCTGTTCGGCGCGGCGCTAAGGACCGTGCTCGGCTCGGATTTCGTGCTCTGGTCGCTGCTGCGGCTCGCACCGGGCGCGATGACCAAGATGGTGATCGCCACCGACCCGGCGCTCGTGGCGGCGGCGAGCCCGCCCGAGCGCGCGCGCGTGCATGCAATCCTCGAGCACATACTGCCGGTAAGCAGGCGCACGACGGGACTGCTGTTCGATATGGCCACGGCCGGCAACCCGCCGCCGCAAGCGCTCGACGCGATCAAGTGTCCCGTGCTCACGCTGAGCGTGCGCGACGACTACTTCGGCACCGCGGCTACGGCCGAGCACGTCGCTGCGAACGTCGCCCACGGTCGCGCGGTGATCTACGAGCAAGGCGGCCACGTGTGGGTCGGTCACGACGATGACGTGTGGCGCGCGGTCGGCGACTTTCTGGTCGAGGTCGCTGCGCCGACCGCAGGCTCCCTGCCCTGATCTGAGGCGCCTGAAGCGAGCCGAGGAGAACCGAAATGCCCAGTGTGATCGGCCGCGACCGCCGCGGCTCCGGGTTCCATCTCGGCGAATCGACCCGAGCGGCAGAAGCGGTCCCGCCTCCGCTCGTCTCCAGCCGCCAAGTTCCACTGTTGGTGCTTCAGCAAGCCCTCCGGGCCACCCGGCTCGCGCGGCCTTGAACACGGTCTCGCGCGTCCCCTCTAGAAGTCGAGAGACACACCGAGCGCGTAACGACGGCCACGCGCATCGCCGATGATCCCCGTGCCCGGGCCCGTGCTGAAGTTGTCGCTGAACGCGACTCCCGCCGGGGCACCGAGAAACTCCTGCGGACCCCTGTCGAACAGATCGTTGATGGTCGCGAAGAAGGTCATGCGGTTGTCTCCCTTCCCGAAACGATATCTGACGCTGGCATCCATCAGCACTTGACTCTCGAGGGTGTTGTCGGCCACGTCCCATCGTGTGCTGGTGCCGTTGAAATTGAAGTTCGGATTGATCAGTACCTGGCCGGTGTAACGGGCCGACAAACTCACGGACAAAGGTCCCTTTATCAGGCTACTGGAGACTATGCCCGTCCACTGAGGAAACATCTGAGGAGCCAGATACTGACCCTGGACCTCCGTCTTGACGCCCGCACTGTTCGTATTCGACCGCTCCTTCAGATGGCTTCCCAAGAAGCGGACATTCACCGCGCTGCCACGGAACCAGGGCACGTTCTTGTGGTAGTTGATCTCCATGTCCACACCCTGGGCCTTGACCGACGCCTGGTTGTAATAAGGCACGCCCACCAGCGCGATGGACGGCGTGTTCGGGTATGCCGGCAGGGGCGGACCCGTGCGCGTGATGAAGCTGCACAGATCCACGTCGTTGTCCACATAGCACCCGCTGACTACCTGAGCCGCAGTGATCTGGTTGATGTTGTCCGTGACCTCAATGGTGTAAGCGTCCACCGAAGCGCTGATGCCCTCGGCCCAGCGCGGCTGGTAGACGAAGCCGAAGACCGTGGTTTTAGCGCTCTCGGGGCGGATGTCCGGAGTCCCGTTCGAGAACGTGGTAATCCCGTAGGTCGTGCCACCGGTCGGGTCCAGGAAATAATCGGTCACGTTCGCCACGCCGCCCGTACGGTCGAACTTCTCGCCCATCGTTGCCGCACGCACATCCTGGGAGATCGTGGCGCGTAGGCGCAGTTGATCATTGACCGTCCAGTCGAACCCGCCTTTCCAGGAGTCGACACCGCCAACACCGGAGTAGTCCGCATAGCGGTACGCTGCGTCGAAGTTCAACTGCTGGACGATGCCGCGTCCATGAACCAAGGGCAGCAGCACTTCCGCGAAAGTCTCCGTGACATCCTGCGAGCCGCGAGCGAACGGGACGTTCGAGAACTGAATCTCCACGCTGTTACCCGATGCGGCGTTGCCGCCGGGAACTCCGCGAATCCCGAGTGCCGCGTTGTTCGCCATGACCGGCCGGTAGGTCGGATCCTCGTTGATGTTTCCGCCGGGGCCTACCTCGACGACTTGCAGGAAGGATTCCTTGCGACCGCCGTACCCTGCGGCCATCGTGATCGGGCCGGCCCAGCCTCTGCCGATCTGTCCGTCGGCCGAGACCTCCCAGACGTCCTGGTTGATGGTGATGACTCTCTGTTTGTTCTCTCCGCTGATGTAGTCGTACGGGACGGACTCGGTCGCTGAGACGAAGCCGTCGGCATGGATCGGTACGCCGGGCTCGAACCCGGTGACCCAGTCCACTGCAGCGGCCGATGCGTTGCCACGACCGAAGAGATTCAGCGGCACGCAGTCGGGGTACAGGCCGGACACCACCGTGACGTTGCAGGCCGGCTGCCCCGTGCCGGGGTCGGTCACGACGTCCGCCGCCAGATAGATGCGGTCGAGCCGTATGCCGCCTTTCTGAATCGCCTTCACGTCGGTCTCGCCTGACTGGTAATAGCCCTTCATGGACCAGCTACCGCCGAACGAGTAGTCGAAGCCCGCGGTATAGGAATCCGTCGTGGTCGTCTGCGTGGTCGCCGCTTGGCTGCCGATGTCTTCGGTCGCGCCAATGCGGCTGAACGGCACCGACGCGATATTGTTGGTGGTCATCGCCGCCTGGATTGCGGGCGGCAGGAACGGGTTGCCGCTGTAGATCGTGAAGTTCCTGCGGAACGGCGGGACTGCCGGGTAGGGGAACAGACCGCCGAAGTTCAGCTGTGTGAAATCGGCCTTGCCATGAATGAACTGACCGTAGACCGACAATTTGTCGGTGAAATCGTGGTTCACATAAAGGAAGCCGTTCTCGCGACCCGAATCCGGCGTGACATTGATCGATGCCAATTGGCTGTCATGGCCGGAGCCGCCGTTGGTTACGGAGCAACCGCTCGTGCTGCAGGGATTTCCGCGCACGTATGGTGACGGGTTGCCGTTCGAGTCGAGTATCTGCATACCTCCCGCCGCAGTCGGCAGATAGAAGATGCCATCGACGTCGTAGCCCAAGGCGCGGATGTCGTCGACCGCGATGAAGAACGGATTGTCTTGAGAGCTTCCGGCGCCGGCCGCCGGGTTGTTGATCAAGCCGCGGTTTCGGTACCAGTCGTAATGCAGAACGTCGGCACCCCAGATCGGGTCCTGTCGCTCCTTCTCGACGTTGAATAGCAGGTGCGTTTTTTTTCCGGCTTGGAAGCCGCCTCCCACAGACGCCTTGGAGCTCTTGTTGTCCCCCTCCGAGTTCGCTCCGTACTGGATGTTCGCTTTGATGCCCTGGAGCTGTTTATCGAGAATGAAGTTCACGACGCCCGCGACCGCGTCGGTGCCATACGCGGCCGAAGCACCACCGGTCACGGTCTCCACGGATCGCAGAACGTTCTCGGGGAACAGGTTGATGTCGGGGCCGCCAAAAATCGTCGACGGCACGACGCGGCGACCGTCCAGTAACTGCAGCGTGCGCTTGCTTTGCAGACCACGTAAGTCCAGAGAGCCCGCGCCCGTGCTCGTGAAGAATGGGGAAGGCGTCTGGGTCGTCGCGGATCCGTAAAACTGCGGCAGCTCCGCGAGGCCTTCGATCAGGTTCGTCGGTGCGAGGACCGACAGTTCGGTCGGAGTCACGACCGTGACGGGGACCGGCGTCTCCATGCCACTCGTGTTGGTAATACGAGATCCCGTGACGACGACCTCTTCCGGCAAGGGTGCCTGGGCGCCCGCAATGTTGCCGATGACGCCGAGCGCGATGCACCCGAGGCTTAAGCCGCGAGCTATTGGGCGGCGGCTCTCCGAGAACGAGCCGGATCGTGGTTGTTGTCGCATTAGACCCCCTGAAAAAGCGTTGCAGTTCGTTGAGCTCATATTTCTTTCGCGCCATGCCACCGAACGACAAACGCCGGCGGATGACGGCACGTCCGCTTCGGTCTTGCTCATGGTCCTTCCCCCGTATAGGTATCCGCGTGCGCGACGACATAAATGGCGGCGGTCAGTTGGCGCGCTCTGCCGCTGCGAGCTAATACGAATTCCGATTCCGCATCATCTTCCGCGGCGGCGACTGCGGCGTTCACGCGGAACCGCACCGTCCCCGCCAAATCGGAGGCCGCAAAGCGCTTTAGCCAAGTGGCCACTAGGTGATGGTCGCTTTCTTCCTCCCCAGGAAGGCGATCGCGGATACCGTCTTATTCTTAATATTTCCCCGGATTCGCATACCAGAATAGTAATTCTTGTTTTGACAGTCAAGGCGGCTGCGGGCGGCAATGATTGGAATGGAACGTGCGGCACAGCCGGCACGCGGCCACTCCGTTTCTGCATGCGGTTGTCCTCGCCACTCGCGTGGTCTAACGTGACGCGGAAAGGCACGGGTTTTATCGCTATGCACTCACTCGGCGACTCGGTCGCTTCGGGCCGCGTTCGGCAGAAACGCAGCCAGAAGACCTACGAGGCACTCATCGCGACGTGCTTCAAAATGCTCGAGCAACGCGAGTTCGACGAGATCTCCGTTGCAGATCTCGCGCGGCGAGCCGGGTATTCCGTCGGCGCCTTCTATGCGCGCTTCCAGAGTAAAGACGAGCTCTTCGATGCGCTGGTCGAGCGGCACATGCGTGACCGAGCAGCTACGCGAGAGCAGCTATTCGCCGTCACGCCGGACGAAGCGTTGATCGGCGAGCTCATCGCCGAGATGGTGCACTACTACTGGGAGCGCCGCCGATTTTGGCGCGCCGCGCTCGTTCGCAGCATTCGCGACCCGGATTTTTGGGAGCCGATTCGCAAACAAGGTCATCAGCTCACGGCCTTGTTGATTCAGCGAATGTCTGCGCGCGCACGCCGACCGTTGAGCGAGGCGGAAGAGACGAACGTGACGTTCGCGGTGCAGATAGCGCTCGGCACGATCAACAACGCCATCTTCAACAGACCGGGCCCCATCTTCATCGGTCAGGCCCTATTCGTGGAGAACCTGACTCGCGCCTTTCGCAAGGTCTCGGCCTCCGACGACATTTTCGCTCGCCGCTTAGCTTCGCCCTCGAAAAAGCGGGGGCGGCGCCGCTATGCCTCTCGGGTCCGTCGATAGCGCGGTTTAGGTCTGGGCCCGAAGCGCAACGGCGCCGCGTCCCGCTACTGTGTCCGACCTGCAGCAGCTCGTCCTTCGCCGTGCGCGAGGATGTCGCCATGCTCGCGGGATCGCAAAGCTCAAACGCAAACGCGCGCTCTTGAACTAAAGCCCGGCGGGAGAGGTTAAGACCTAGGATGATCTCGTGCAGATCCTCGACGACGGCTGCGCCGGCCCAACGGCATCGCTGAGGTCACCGTCGGTTACGGGCGGCGTCGGTGTGCGCACCACGCGCACGATCTTTTGAGCGCCGGAAGTCGGCGAGCTGCCTTGTGCCGACGCGGTCGCCACCGCGAGGCAAAGGAACGCGCAGCAGATTGCCCGCGGAGCGGCGGCATTCTTCATGGTACGAACCTAGATCCAAATGCTACGAACCTAGATCCACAGAAGTTTTCGGCGATGAGGCGGTACTCAAGGAGGCGGCTTCGCTCCCGCGACCTGCCGCATCTGTCTGCGTTCGCCGCGCCGGCGCGGCGGGTCACTGGATTCGGCAAGGGCGGTCCAAGCGTTGCCGCACGCGAAAGCGGCGTGCCGTATGCGGCGTGAGAACGTTGTGCCTCTTCATCGTTCGAGCAGCGCCGCGCAATCCCACGACGACCGCCTCTGGTAACAGCTACCGACGACGTTCACTATCGGCTCGAGACCATATCGTGTCTCGCTCGTCGTAGGAGATTCGCCCATGAACGTCAGATCAACGCTCGCGATTCTCGCTGTTGTGCTCGTCGATCCGCATGTTACGTTCGCGCAGGCGCCTAAAGTCGACGCGTGTGCGTTGCTCACGCCGACACAGATCGGCGCAGCACTTGGCATGCCGGTCGCGATCAGCCTGGGGCAGGGCACCCAAGCCTGCCAATGGACTGCGACCAAACCAGGCTCGAACGCCGTCAAAGTAAGCGTGAGCTTCATCAGCATGGCGGGTTTCGACGCGGCCAAGAAGTCGTTTGGCCCAATCACCAGTACGCCCGTCGGAGGTCTCGGGGAGGATGCGTACTACTCGACGATGGGAAGACCCGACACGACGACCTTGCGCGTGAAGAAGGGCGCGTCTGCGTTCACCGTCCGCGTGTTCGGCGGCGGCCTTTCCGCGGATGAAGCCGAGAACGAGGAGAAGGCTGTCGCTCAGGCCGTCCTCGCCAAACTATAAGCGGATGGGCGAACGCGGATTCGGTTGACGGCATCGGACTCTACCTGGCCCGGTTGGCGGCTCCACTCGCACGCAGGGGAGCACGCGCATGGCGCAATGGAGTGGAGCCTCGAGAAGACGGTTTCGCCGAGGCCTCCGTGAGCTTGCTCGAGGTTGCTCGGCCGAGCAAACGCCGGCTGCTGCGCTAGCGCTTCGCCGCCGCCTCGCGCTCCGCTGCGCACGCGCCGCTCAAGATGTTGTGCATGGCGTAGTTGCCCTCCTGGCACGCGTATTCGTACATCCCATAGTCGTTGTCGAGTGTAAGTGGCAGCTCGATCGTCCAAGGTGCGGTCCAAGTCTGCGGGTCGTTGATCACGATGTCGTAGCGCAGCGAATCGGCTGCGGTGCGCGTGAAGCGCTCGGTGATGGTGAGGGCCTCGCTGTGCCGCGGCCCGCCGCCGTTCACGCCGATGGCCGTTCGGTTCGTGAAGTTCGGTCTCGATTACGAGCACGTCGCCCTCGAAACGGCCGCGTGAGTCGCCGAGCCGACGGGTGCAGTGACGTTGATCCAGCGATTCGGGTCTGCGCTCAATCTCAATGTTCACCTGCACATGCTCGTGCTCGACGGCGCGTACGTCGTCGGCACCACGCTGCCCGTGTTTCGGCGAATCGATCCGCCGCAGCAGGAGGAGTTGCGAGCCCTCTCGTGGACTTCATCGCGCGCCTCGCAGCCCTGGTGCCGGGCCGACATCCAAAGACGTGCGTATGAACTGGGCACGGCGCTTGAAGCGCGTGTTCGGGATCGAGATCGAGCAGTGCGTGCGCTGCGGCGGGCGGCTGAAAGTGATTGCGAGTATCGAGGAGCCGGAGCTCATCGAGCGGATCCTTGCGCAGCGGCGTGAACAAGGAGAGGAGGAGGCACCGAGGGCGCCGCTCGGGGCGCGAGCTCCGCCGCAGGCGTCGTTGTTTTGACTCGGCCGATCGTTGACGGGCGCGTGCTCTGAGGTGTGGGCAGCGGGCGGTGCTGCGTCGGCGCGACCCAAGGCGTCGATCGGCGCGGCGGACGCGGTGAAATTCGCGGCGACGTGGGGTGTGAAGGCCGATTCGCCGTCGTGCTCGGCCGGCAGCTTTGCCAAAATGACTCTTATGCGCCACTGCCGTCGGCGCCGACAGGCCGTTCAAAGCGCCTATCCGCATGCACAGATTCAGCCCCAGGCTCGGCCCGACCTCGACGAGGGCGAGCCGGCGGCGCACGCACGCGGCCGCGAAGAGCAAACCGGGATAGAGGGCCGCGCAACGCAGCGGATCGTTGATTTGAGCGGACCTCTGCAACAGCACGCGAAGCTCCGTCGCGTGCTTCAACAACGACCTTCGCAGCGCGCTGAAGGAGCTCCAGCCGGTATCCCGCGGTAGCGCGAAACGGTGCTTCGCTGCGAGATACGCCATCGCGGCAAACAGCACGCGGCTGGTTTGATTCTGCGCGAGGTTTTCCGCGGACGCGCAGGCGACGATCCGCATGAGCTCACGATCGTCGGCGATGCGCTGGCGGACGGTCTCCCAGGGCTCGCGCAGAGACCAGAAGCGCAGCAAGGATTCGCGCGCGTCGCGAATCGCATCGGAAGTCGGCGCCGTATCTCGCCGCGACGGCCGGTCACGCATCAACTCATCGCGTCCGCACCGCCGCACGCACCAGCCACCGCGCGGGGCTCGAGCTGCCGGGCGCGAGCAGCTCCGCGACGCGGCGCTCGCGCCGGAGCTCCTCGACTGCCTCGATGAGCGCGAACTGCTCGCCGCCGAGCGGCTCGACGAAACGCCCGCCTCGGATCTCGCCGCGCGCCTCGGCGCGTCGGTAGATCGGCAGCAGCTCGCGCCACGACGGCGCGAGCGCCTCGCGCGCGACGACGCCGTAGCGGCGCAAGAGGGCCATCGCGGCGTGCTCGACGGCCTCGGCACGACCCGCGCCCGCGTCCGTCGGCCGGCCGAGCAGCGCCCAGCGGCCCGCGGCATCGAACGCGGCGGTGCCGCGCAGCCGGCCGCGGCGGCGGAAGCCGCGGCGCCGGCTCTGCGGCGTGAGCACGGCGCGCAAGCCATGGAACGAGTCGGCGGTCACGAGCCCGCGCGCGACGAGCTCGCCGAGCGCGTCCTCGACCTGCACGCGGAGCAAGCCGCTCGCTTGCACGATCTCGACGAAGAACGAAGCGCCGCGCGCCTCGAGCGCGGCCGCGACGCGCTCGGCCGCGCTGGTCAGGCCCTCGCGCGCCGCATCCGCCGCACCCAGCGCCCGCCAGTGTGCAAGCGTCGAGCGCGGCACGAGCGCGATCGGCGAGGTCGCGACCGTGGTCGCGTGCCCGGGGGCGGCCCGCCGTTCGGCCGCGGCCGCCACCAGACGACTTCGCCGGCCGCGCAGAGCTGATCGAGCAGCGCGGGGCTGTAGTCGACGATGCGCGCGGGCAGCACCTCGCGCTCCCAGAGCGCGGCCGGCAGCGCGAAGCCTTGCAGCTCGCCGATGACGCCCGCGAGCGCCTCTCGGCCCTCGCGCGCCTCGTCGCCGAGGCCGTGCCAGCGGAACAGGAAGCGCTGGAAATCGGCGAGCGTCGCGGGCTCGATCTCGCTGCGCAGGCGTTTCAGCGTGTAGCGATGGATTCGGGCGAGCAGGCGCCGCTCGCACCACTCTTCCGCGCCGCCGACGGCGGGGGTGAAGGTGCCGCGCATCGCGGCGCCCTGCTGCTCGAGCGCCGCGAGCGCCGGCAGCACGTCGAGCGCGCGCAGGCCGAGCGGTCGCGCGAGCGTCTCCACCGTGACGGGCCCGAGCGCCTCGAGCCTGCTGCGCACGAGCTCGCGCAGCGCCGCATCGGGATCAGTCGGCGCGTCGCCGAGCACGGCGAGCTCGACGTCGGGGACGGCGCCCGGCAGCGCGAGTGGAACTTCCGCGAGGCGCTCCGCGCTGACCCAGACCGGCCCGGCGCCGCGCAGCTCGACCGTCGTCGCGCGGCCGTCGGCTCGGAGCGCGTCGAACGCCGAACGCCAGCTCGCGGGCGCTTCGCCTTCCGCGACGAGCCCGACCGTCACGAGCGCGTCGTGCAGCTCGTCCGCGCCCCGGGCCTGCGGCCAGGCCTCGCTGCGCACGCGAGCGATCGCGTCCGCATCGAGCTTGCCGAGGTCGGCGGCCTGCTCGGGGCTCATGAAGCGGCGCGTCTGCACGGCGAGCGTCCTGCGCTCCTCCGCGGGTGCGTCGTCGAGGAACGCGTACGGCTTCGCGCCGAGAATCTCTTGCGCGAGCGGCGACGGGCTCGTCAGCTCGCGGCACAGCACCTCGACCTCGCCGGACTCGATCCGCGCGAGCAGTCGCGCGGCGCCGTCGACATCCATCGCGCCCGTGAGGCAATCGTCGAGTGTCTGCGCGACGAGCGGGTGATCCGGGATCTCGCGATCGCCGCCCGACAGGTTCTCGGCGCACGCGAGCTGATCCGGGAACACCGTCGAGAGCAGGTCCTCGGCATCCATCCGCTGGAACTGCGCGGGCGCCTTCTTGCCATTGCGAAAGCGCCGGATCGCGAGCGCGACCGTGGAATTCCAGCGCCAGTACGTCGCGAACACCGGTGCGTCGAGCACCGCATGCGTGAGCACGTCGCGGATCGTGCTGCTCGTGAGGTATCGAGCGACCTCGTCGAGCGCGAAGCTATGCACGGCGCCGAGCGAGATCACGATCGAGTCCTCGAGCGCCGCGGCCTGCAGCTCGAAGTTAAAACGGCGGCAGAAGCGCTTGCGCAGCGCGAGCCCCCACGCGCGGTTCACGCGCGAGCCGAACGGCGAATGGATCACGAGATGCGTGTCGCCGGTCTCGTCGAAGAACCGCTCGAAGATCACGCGTTTCGTGCTCGGCAATGCGCCGAGCGCGGCCTTCGCGGCCGCGAGGTACTCGACGAGCTGCTCCGCCGCCGATTCGTCGAGCGCGAGCGTCTCTCGAAGCCACGCGACCGCGGCCGGCGCGTCCGCGTCGTCGATCAGATCGGCGAGCGTGTCGTTCAGGCGGCCGACCGAGCTCGACAGCTCATCGGTACGGCCGAGCCCTTCGCCGAGCCAGAACGGGATCGTCGGCGGCGCGCCGTGCGCGTCGCTGACGTAGACCTTGCCCGACTCGGTCTTCTCGATTCGGTACGACGCGAGCCCGAGCTGGAAGATGTCGCCCACCATGCTCTCGAACGCGAAGTCCTCGTTCAGCGTGCCGACTTTCTGCTCGTTCGGCAGACGACGTCGTAGTCGAATTGATCGGGAATCGCGCCGCCGTTCGTGATCGCGGTGAGCCGCGCGCCGCGCCGGCCGCGCAAGATCCCGTTCACGCGGTCGAAGTGCAGATGCGCGCTCCTGCGGCCGCGGTGCGTCGTGAAGCCGTCCGCGAGCATCCGCGCGACCGCGACGAACCGCTCTTTGGTCAGATCGCGGTAGCTCGCCGCGCGCGTGAAGCGCGCGTGCAGATCCTCGACGCGCCACTCGCGCATCCCGACCTCGGCGACGATCTGCTGCGCGAGCACGTCGAGCGGCGCGTTGCGCGGCTTGATCGCGTCGAGCTCGGCGCGCCGGATCGCATCGAGCAGCGCCGCGCATTCGACGAGGTCGTCGCGCGACAGCGGGAACAGCCGGCCCTTCGGCAACCCGTCGAGCCCGTGGCCCGAGCGGCCGACGCGCTGCAGGAACGCCGCGATCGCGCGCGGCGACCCGAGCTGGCAGACGAGGTCGACGTCGCCGATGTCGATACCGAGCTCCAACGACGACGTCGCGACGAGTGCCTTGAGCTCCCCGGCTTTGAGCCGCTCCTCGGCCTTGAGCCGATGCTCCTTCGCGAGGCTGCCGTGATGCGAGGTCACCGCGTCCTCGCCGAGGCGCTCCGCGAGATGGCGCGCCGCGCGCTCGGCGAGGCGGCGCGTGTTCACGAACACGAGCGTCGTGCGGTGTGCCCGGATCAACTTGGCGAGGCGGTCGTACTCTTCCGTCCAAACCTCATTCGGCATGATCGCCTCGAGCGGCGAGGACGGTAGCTCGAGCGTGAGGTCGCGTCGGCGCACATGGCCCTCGTCGATCACCGTGCACTCCGTGCGTTCGGCGCCCGTGAGGAATGCGGTCAGAACGTCGATCGGCTTCGTCGTCGCGGAGATGCCGACGCGCGTCGGCGGCGGTGCGCCGCCCGCTTCGCAGAGGGCCGCGAGCCGCTCGAGCGACAACGCGAGATGCGCCCCGCGCTTGTTGCCGGCGAGCGCGTGGATCTCGTCGACGATCGCCGTCCGCACGGACTTCAGCATCTCGCGGCCGGACTCCGCCGTGAGCAGGATGTAGAGCGACTCGGGCGTCGTGACGAGAATGTGCGGCGGCGAGCGGCGCATCCGCGCACGCTCCGTCTGCGGCGTGTCGCCGGTGCGCACGGCCGCGCGGATCGGAGAGTCGCCGCCGAGCAGCTGCGCGGCGAGCTCGCGGCCGATGCCGTCGAGCGGCGCGCGCAAGTTCTTCTCGATGTCGTTCGAGAGCGCTTTGAGCGGCGACACGTAGAGCACTTGCGTCTCGTTGCGCAAACGCCCCAGCGCGGCTTGCTTCGCAAGCTCGTCGATCATTGCTAGGAACGCCGCGAGCGTCTTGCCGGAGCCTGTCGGCGCGCTGATCAGCGTGTTCGTGCCCGCGCCGATCGCGGCCCAGGCCTTGAGCTGCACGCTCGTCGGCGCGGGGAAAGCGCCGCGGAACCAAGCCGCGACAGCCGGGTGGAAATTGGCGGGTAGCATGCTACTAAGCATACAAAAGGGTGTGTTTATGTCCAGTACCCAACAGTTATGTCGGCTGCTGCTCAAGTTTCGCGGGCAGCGGCCGTCTGCACGGTGATGGACAGGATCTCCGGCGTCTTACAAACCGCGCTCGGCGGCGTCTAATCGAGCCTGAAGCGGCTCGACACGGCCGCGCAGAAGATGGCGACGGCTGCGGTGCGGGCGACGAGCCAAGCGATCTCGCGGACCCTCTCGCTCAGGCGCTGGTGGCGCAGCGCTCGCTCGAGGTATCGGCTACGGTGATGCGCCGCGCCGACGACGCGCTCGGTGCGTTGCTCGCCGCGCTCGTCTAAGAGCTCGGCGTAGTCGAGCTCCGGCGACGTAAGCAAAGCCAGCGAGCGGTCATCGAGGCAGGCCGCTCACGGAGTGACGGCCCCAAGGTACTTGTCGTACCAGCCGAGGGTCTCTTTCAGCGCTTCGCTGCGCGGAGGTGAGCCATGGCCGGACTCGAGTATCACGTGCCGCTTCTGCCCCGGCGCCGAACCCAGCAGCCTGAACAAAGGCAACTGCGAGGTTTCGACCGGGCTGTACTCGTCATACCGACCGTTCACCATTAGCACCGGGATCTTGACTCGCGGCGCGTAGTTGATGATGTCGATGAATGGCGTCGTCCCTTGATAATCAGGCAAGCCGCCCGACAGCCATACCGCCGCCTTGATGCGCGACTCGACCGCAACCAGCGGCACCGCGATCTGCCCACCCGTGCTGAGTCCAACATAGCCGATCTTCGCAGCATCGACGTCCGGCCGTGTTTCGAGGTAATCGAGCGCTCGACCGAGATCCCAGCGCCACTCGATCAACGTGCGCGTCATTCGAACCGGGTCATTGAAGTCGATTGGCGTCTTGAAGCGCTCGAGACTGCCCTGGAAGACCGGCTGCACGATCATTCTTCCGGACTTGACGATGTAATCCACGGGGAGGGCTGCAAACCCCGGCTCCAGCGTCTCCACCGTTCCCGGAAATAGGAAGACTTGTGCGCCGGAAAAAAGGATGACGGGTTGAAATGGAGGACGTGCTCGCCGCGGCACGAACAGGATGACGTCCATGCGCTCTTGGTTGTACCCAGTATTGATCGTCACCCGCTCTTTGGTCCAGTCGTCCGTGGTTGCCATTTTGACCGGCGCGGTTGCGTCCAGTAGGCCGGAGGTATAGGCAAACTGCTGCACCAACGTGGCAAAGGTCTCATCGGAGACTGGCTTCAAAGAACTGAGATCTGCGCGACCGCGAGTCGCGAGGTCAAGGGTCGCGCGCAATGCGGGCCCATTCGTCGGTTCGCTCAAGCTCTGAACGAGCCTGAAGCCATTGAGACGTGATCGCTCGATCAGCGCCGCCGGCGCGGTGGTGGAATAGGAATACCAAGGATCTTCCCAGCTTCCCCCAACGACCCAGCCTCCACCGCTCGGCGCGGTGTTCAGGATCCACTCGCGAACATTGCCGAAGAGGTCGCTGGTGCCATAGGGGCCCGCACCCTGAAACTGGCCGACCGGCGCCGGTCCCGACGTTCCGAGATTCGAGAGGGGCGCCGTCGAGGCCGCGAGCGAACCATCTGCCAGCGATGCGGCGTGCGCCCAGTGGTAGAGGGTCGGCAAGCTCTTGCCACGGTATCGCGCGTAAGCCATCGCCTCGTACCAACTGATTCCAGCAACAGGGAAATCGCCCTGGCCGTCCGGGTAGCTGCCGAGCTCCCACGATGCGGGCCCGGCACGCCCCGTGCCATCGACGAACAACCGCATCGCGGCCTCGAAGGGCAGCGACTCGCCGTCTTTCTCGATACGGAGGCCGTCCCACCAGGAACGCCGCTCATAGCCGCCGGCCTGAACGAACTCTTTGTACTCCGCGTTCGTGACCTCGTGGCGATCGATCAGGAAGGCCGGGACTTGCTGAGGAGGCAAACGCTGGAGGATGAACGCCGTCGATCCGCCAGGCACAAAGACCATATCGGCCGGTTGCTCGCCAACTGCGGACATCGTGATATTCAGCTGGCCGGCATCCTGCGTCAGGTATCCGCCGATACCGCTCCGATATCCGAGTGCAGTATTCGCGCGCTCCACGGTTTCGAAGCCCGCCTTTTCGAATCGCCATCGCATGGCGCGCCGTGGCAACTCGACGCGAGCCAGAGGCGTGCGCCCCATGTGTTGCCACACGTCCTTCACATCGTCGTAACCGCGCGCAAACACGTCAGCTCCCGAGGGAGTGGACGTGATGGCGTAGACCGTCGTGAACAGCGGCATCAGCGAGTTGAGCAGCGAGTCGTCCGGAATGACGCTGCGGACTTCCTGCGCACGCGCGAACGCCGCCGCGTAATTCCCGGTATCGGTCAGGCTCGCGATCTCCGCTACGGCCGAGTGCGCGGCCTTCAAACGTTGCACGCGCTGCCAGCCGAAATAGCTCGCCGCCAGGACGCCGATCACCGTTGCGACGACTGCGCCGATCGACAGTACACGCCGCGAACCGCGCGCGGGTGCCGTTAACCGGCTCACCGATGCGGCTGTCTGAGCGGATTCGGATGCAACGCTCATGGGCGCGACGTCCTGCAACGACTCGCCGGCCTCGTCGCCGAGGCTCGTGTAGCCTTGTGGACCCCGTCGTGTCGGGTCGGTGACACCCGTTCGCTCGGCCGTCGCAACGCGCGCCTCGGTCTTGCGCGCCACTCGCTTCAGATCTACGACGAGGTCCGGCATCGATTGATAGCGCTCGGCCGGATCCTTCTCGATTGCCTTCGCAACGATCGTCCGCAAGGCCTCCGGTAGGCCGGCCGGCAACGCGGTCGGCTCCGCGTGCACGACGGCATGCATTAGATCGACCTCGGTCATTGCGTCGAACGGCCGACGGTTCGTGAGCATCTCGTAGAGCACGACGCCGAACGCAAACACGTCGCTGCGCGCGTCGAGCGCGCGGCCCGATATTTGCTCGGGCGACATGTAGGCGGGCGTGCCGATGATCGCGCCCGCACGCGTGGACGACTGCGCAGCTACGGGCTCCGCCGCGCTCTCGCGCACGCTCTTCGCCAAGCCGAAGTCGCCGAGCTTCGCGTAACCCGAGCTGCTGACGAGGATATTCCCGGGCTTCACGTCGCGATGCAGGATGTTCGCCGCGTGCGCCGTCGCGAGCGCGTCGGCGACGCCGATCAACAGCTCCACAACCTGCCGCCAGGTGCGCGGCTGCATCTGCCGCCATTCCTCGAGCGTGCCGCCGTCGACGACTTCCGTCACGAGGTATTGGGACCCCGCGTAGTCGCCGACGTCGTACACCGTGACGATGTGCGGATGATTCAGCGCCGACGCCATTTGGGCTTCGCGCTGAAAACGACGGGCTGCGCTCGGGTCGAGCAGCGTGCTCGACAAGAACTTGATCGCGACCGGGCGGTTGAGCCGCGTGTCGGTCGCGCGAAAGACGATGCCCATGCCGCCTTTGCCGAGCACGCCGTCGACGCGGTAGCTGCCGATGAGCACACCCGGCCCGATCGCGTCGGAGCTCCCGGATTCGGTTGTGCGCTGTCGAAGCTCCGTGGCGGTGCCATGCGACAGGAGCGCCTCGACGGCCCGTTTGAGCTCGACGTCTCCGGCGCAGCACGCCTCGATGAACGACATTCGCTCGTAGCCGGGTCGGGTCAGCGCCTCGCGGCAGATTTTCTCG
This sequence comes from uncultured Gammaproteobacteria bacterium, assembly GCA_963817615.1. Lineage (GTDB taxonomy): Bacteria > Pseudomonadota > Gammaproteobacteria > Steroidobacterales > Rariloculaceae > FEN-1219. The sequence continues at coordinate 29,215 of CAWFPH010000001.1, forward strand.
GCACGTTGCGATTCGAGCGACATATCGGGCCCTAGCTGGAAAGAGACGGATCGAATCGGCGCTGCGTCGGCAGCGAGCCCGCGGTGATCACCGTCCATGCCGCGGTTAGTGTCAACTCGATCGGGTGCAGGCCGTCCTACATCGTCGCGAGCCGGCCACCCGCCAAGCGCCACTCGATATTCGCGATGGGTTCCTTACTCTTCCGACCACGCTGGCATCGCCGAGATGATACTACGTTACGCCGGGGCGGCCGTTTGCGACGTTGCAAAGTCTGTTCGTCGGAATTGGGTTCAGGGACTTTGAGCTCGGACTGGTGCCTTGGCGAGTCGTCGTGCACGCCGGCAAGACCGCCAGTCTTGGAGAAATGAGCTCCTGCCCGTTCGTCTGCCCGCCGCATCGAGCACGTTCTGGCGAGCGGCCGCATCCGCACCCGAGTTCGGCCGTATAATCGCGGCCCTAATTCGTCGCGGTGCCTCCGATGCGGATGACGCGCTCCGAGTTCCTGCGCTGGCCGCACAAGGCGATCACGCTGCTCGGCATGTCCGGCGTCGGCAAGACGACGCTCGCGTACAAGCTGCCGCCGAACCAATGGTTCCACTACTCGGGCGACTACCGGATCGGCACGAAGTATCTCGCCGAGCCGATCCTCGACAACATCAAGCGCCAGGCGATGCGGGTCGGATTTCCTGCGCGACCTGCTGCGCAGCGACTCGATCTACATCGCGAGCAACATCACCGTCCACAACCTCGCGCCGATTGCGACGTTTCTCGGCAAGATCGGCCCGGCCCGATCTCGGCGGGCTGCCGGTGGCCGAGTTCAAGCGCCGCCAGCGCCTGCACCGCGACGCCGAGATCGGCGCGATGTGCGACGTGGCCGAGTTCATCGTCAAGGCGCAGGAGATCTACGGCTACGATCACTTCATCAACGAAGCGGGCGGCAGCATCGTCGAGCTCGACGACGAACGCACCGAGAAGACGCTCGCCGACAACACGCTGATCCTCTATCTGAAGCCCGACGCGCAGGTCGAGCGCGAGCTCGTGCAGCGTGCGATCGACAACCCGAAGCCGCTCTATTACCAGGAGCAGTTCCTCGACCTAAAGCTCGGCGAGTACCTCGCTGGGCACGGCGCTTGAAGCGCGTGTTCGGGATCGAGATTGAGCAGTGCGTGCGCTGCGGCGGGCGGCTGAAAGTGATTGCGAGCATCGAGGAGCCGGAGCTCATCGAGCGGATCCTTGCGCACCGGCGTGAACAAGGAGAGGAGGAGGCACCGAGGGCGTCGCTCGGGGCGCGGGCTCCGCCGCAGGCGTCGTTGCTTTGACTCGGCCGATCGTTGACGGGCGCGTGCTCTGAGGTGTGGCCAGCGGGCGGTGCTGCGTCGGCGCGACCCAAGGCGTCGATCGGCGCGGCGGACGCGGTGAAATTCGCGGCGACGTGGGGTGTGAAGGCCGATTCGCCGTCGCGCTCGGCCGGCAGCTTTGCCAAAATGACTCTTATGCGCCACTGCCGCCGGCGCCGACAGGCCGTTCAAAGCGCCTATCCGCCTTTCCTGATTCATCCACAGATTACCTTAGATACGGCTTTTGAACCGCTACGATCTTCATAGCTTCCTGCTTTCCTGCTTTCCTGAGTCGATCCATTTCTCTCCGGCGTGGCAAAACTCTGCCGGCAACGGGCGAGTCCGTTGCAATAACACATCCGCGCCTTCACTTTCCCAGCAGGCGGCTCAGGATCAAGGCCAATGAGCAGGTATTTTAGTATCTGTCTGGGAGAAACCGTCATCAATTGGTCTGGATCGAGCGCTGGGGGGCTCTCCTGGGGCCAGCCGCTCTATTTATTACTACGAGAAACCCGCAGCCAAGTTCCGAAAAAGCTTTCGCCCCGAGAAACGCTGAATTGATAATGTGGCATCGTCAATTCTGAGAGGATGACGGACTCGCCGGCGAATACGCTGGATAACCATTCAAATTGCCGGCATATTCAGCTGTTAGGCGCGCACAGCGCTCTACTTCCGATAAGACCGAACCGAACAAATCAGAACATCTATGAAATACATGCTCACCTGGTCCGAACGCTCGCAAGGCTCCCCTATCGAATACGAGAATGCACAGAAGCGTATCTTAGAAGTCTTCACTCAATGGAAGGCGCCCGCCAATTTCAAGATCGAGTTGTTCGTGATCCGAGTAGGAGACTGGGGAGGATATATGATGCTCGATTGCGATGACCCTACCGCGGTCCACAAGTTCTGCTCGATGTTGCCGGCCTTTGTCTTTGAGGCGCGTCCGGTAATTCCAATCGAAGACGCGGTGCGGGTCGAATTGGAGTCCATCGCCTTTCGTGACGGACTCAAGGCTAAGTCATAAACAACCGCCTAACCAGGCCGATAGGCCAAACACACGTAAACGACAAATCGCGGACTGTCCTCAAGCGCAGTTTTGAGAGTATGCGAACATCACTTCTAACTGGCACACCTGGCTGCTTGGTTTGCTTTACGCTGGTCGCTGATCTTGTATCTCGTTAGGCTTCACATGGACATTCGCGTCGGTTCGCAGTCTGATGCAGAAGAGGTTGCCGGCCTTATTGCTCATTTCCAGAGCGAGCTCACGGACGATCCAACCGGTACCGGGGCTGAGCGCTTTCTTGCTTCCGTTTCAGTGCAGGCCCAGCGCGAATACCTGGCTTCGGCACGCTATCGCTACCTTCTGGCTTTCTCCGGCTCTGAGCTAGCTGGCTTCATCGCCATACGCGATGGTTCCCATCTATTTCACCTGTTCGTCGATCGGGCACATTAACGCCAGGGTCTTGCTCGGCTGTTGTGGGAGCAGGCATTGCGGGAAATGTGCATTCCAAACAGCGAAGAATTTTCACGGTCAACTCAAGCCTGTCGGCAGTTCCGGTCTACTGCAGGTTCGGCTTTGTTCCAGCGGGTTCGATGCAGCGCGTTGATGGCATTTCATTTCTTCCCATGTGGCGCCCGGCCTCGCTAACATGAGGCCCAACCAGGTTCGTCGAAAAAGTTTTCGCCTTTTCAGTTTTCAGTTTTCAGTTTTCAGCTTTCAGCTTTTCAATTACGTCGATAGTAAGCTCTGATTCATGATGGCAAACACGGATTCTCGCGTAACGATTCGCATGGTGGCGAGCCTCGACGGCTTCATCGCGCGAAAGGACGGGCGCGTCGACTGGATGGAAACCGAAGACGAATTTGCGGGCGGGGAAACGCTGGACCCGGGATTCATCGAGACCTTTCTCAAGACGATCGACTGCTACGTCATGGGATCGCGAACCTACGAGACCGCGTTGAGTTTGAAGCCCAGGGATTCGGCTGGTCGTACGGCGACAGACCCACCTTTGTCCTTACCAGTCGCGATCTGCCGCGAACCCGGGATACGGTTGAGTTCTACTCAGGCGATCTCGCGCAGTGAATGAGCGCAGGAGGAGCTGCGAGCCATCGTCGAGCGCATCGCCGAACGCATCGGCCGCGCGCTCGAGCGCCAAGGTATCTTGGCGCGCGACGCCGAGAACAGTTACCTCGAGCTCGACCCTGAAGGGGGCGGCCCGATGGCCGATCTGCTCGGCCACTCGATCACGTACCGGGTGGCGGTGGGCGCACGGGCCGGGCAGAAGGTGTTCTCGCTACAGAGTGTGCCGGCGCGAGAGGACGACCCGAGGGAGGGTGTCACGCAGCATGCGGGGTTTTCGCTGCATGCGGGGATTGGCGTGGAAGCCGATCAGCGGGAGAAGCTCGAACGACTCACGCGCTACGTGAGCCGCCCGCCGGTGGCCATCGAGCGGCTCGATCTCACGGCGCTGGGGCAGATCCGGTATCGTCTGAAGACCCCGTACCGCGACGGCACGACGCACATCGTGCTGGAACCCTTGGACTTCATCGCGCGCCTCGCAGCCCTGGTGCCGCGGCCGCGCGTGCACCTGACGAGGTTTCACGGGGTGTTCGCGGCGCACGCGGCGCTGCGCGCGGCGATCACGCCGGGGGGAAGAGGGACGGGGGCCAAGCGAGCCACGACCCTCGAACGGCCGACATCCAAAGACGTGCGTATGAACTGGGCACGGCGCTTGAAGCGCGTGTTCGGGATCGAGATCGAGCAGTGCGTGCGCTGCGGCGGGCGGCTGAAAGTGATTGCGAGTATCGAGGAGCCGGAGCTCATCGAGCGGATGCCAGTCGCGACGAAACCGGCGGAGACGAGTCCGTTCGAGTATGCGGAGCGCGACGAATAAAGCAAGAAACTCGATCGCTCGATGCTCAGCGCCGTTGCGCCGCAGCATGAACGCGTTCACTCCAGCGTAGCCACGAGCATGAAAATGTTCACGGAGTGCTTCGCGGAGTTCTCGTCGAGCGAGGCGATCACGGGACTCGGCGAGCCCGCGGCCGCCGTGCTCGTGAACCAGAGCCTCGATCTCGAACCGCGGACCACGCGCACCTGAGCGCAGGGCATGCCACGGCATGCGACGCGGCCGCTCGACTGCAGGTCCTTGATCGGCGGCAGCTGTTTCGCAAATCCGGGCTTGCCGCCGTTGGCCTCGAGCGAGTCGCTGAGGAACGAGAGTGCATGCTCGAGTTCCTGCGAGGCCGCCAGCGCCTCGCGCCGTAGCCGCGGCGGGTCGCCTTCACGCCAATACTCGCGCAGCCGGTCAGCGTCGTCGCCGTCGATCAGGGACTGCGGCGCGCGCGAATCGTAGATCGCGCCGTACTCGCGGGACGTGCGGAGCCCCTTGGACGTGACGCTGAGCTCGCGCGCGAACGCCCGCACGCGAAACCGCGTATCGGTGAGCAGCGGAACGACGTTGACCGTCACGAGCTCGGAGATTCCTCTCGCAGAGAGTTGGGCGGCGAGATCCTCCTCATCGTCGCTGGCGGGCAGCGTCAACAGCTCCCGACACGCCGTACGCGGCTCCGCAACGCCGACGCACCTCAGCGCTTCCTGCACCGCCGCTGCGAAATCGAAGCCGGCGGTCTGCTCGCGGAAAGCGCCGACTTGCCGCGCGCTCTGCTTGTCCATGGCCGCGTTGGCCCACGCGCCGATCAACGCAACCGCGATTCCCGGCGCGACGCCCGTATGGCTGCCCGCCTGCATCGTCTCGGGAAACTGCAGAACCAGCGGCGCGGTGGAAGGCGCACCGAACGAGATCGCAGGCAGCGCAGTCGCGGCCGTCAGCAGCAGGATTCGAAGCAAGCGAAGAAATCTCGGGTGAAGCGGTGGCCGCATACGAATTGAGACGCTATCAGGTCCGCCGACGGCAGGCCACGGACCCCGCGCGGCCGCCGCTCATCCCGCGATAGGTAGTTTCCCGGATTGGCCTTCGCTCGCCGCTGGGTCAGATTCGAAGCCTCTATTCAGAAGCAGCACCTCGCATGGACGCCTATCCGCATCAGTACACGGTACGGGCCGTCGGCCAAGCCGCGGGCAACGTGGTCCTGACATCCGATCGCTTGCCAAGCCTCATTTCGGCGCCGCCGCCGCAGTTCGGAGGTCCCGGGAACGCATGGTCCCCGGAGACATTACTCGTCGCGGCCGCGGCGGACTGCCTCATCCTCACGTTTCGCGCGGTCGCGCGGGCGTCGAAGCTGCAATGGCTCAACCTCGATTGCGACGCCGAAGGCGTGCTCGATCGCGTCGACGGCGTCACGCGCTTCACCGAGATGCGCATCAACGCGCGCCTCGCGCTGCCCGCGGGCGGCGACGCGCAACTCGCGCGGCGCTTGGTAGAGAAGGCGGAAAGGACCTGCCTCATCACGTGCTCGCTCAAAGCCGAGCTTGTGCTCACGATCGATGTCGCGATCGCAGGCTCGCCCTGAGAAGACCTGCGCGCAGGCGTCCGTGGCGCGGTGCCGGCCGCGTCAGACTGCGTCAGCTTCGCTGCAGACACTGCGCTTCATGAAATCGTTTCGCTCGAATCCGGCGATGTTCCTCGTTCGCCCTAAGCGCTCTTGCTGGCCACGGACCCCGAGGCACTGACGCGGGTGCTCGGGATCGTCTACCGCACGATCTCGGCGCACGTTCTGAAGAAGACGCGACTGACGCGTGCGAGCGGTGCGACGGGTGCGGTGAAATTCGCGGCGACGTGGGTTGTGAAGGCCGATTCGCCGTCGCGCTCGGCCGGCAGCTTTGCCAAAATCACTCTTATGCCCCACTGCCGCCGGCGCCGACAGGCCGTTCAAAGCGCCCATCCGCCCTATCCGCCGGTGCTAGAAAATCTGGAGGGAACACCATGATCGTCACCGGCTACATCCTCGTCGCGATCGTCGCGCTCGGGATCATCTACGTCGGCCTCAACTACCTCTTCGCGCCGGCCAAGATCGCCGCGAGCTTCGGCTTCATCGAGGTCCCCGAAAACGCCGAGACCTTCTTGAACGTCAAGGGCGGCCGCGACGTCGGCGCCGGTCTCGTCCCGCTGGCCCTGATGATCTACGGCGACCCGCACGCGTTGGGCTGGGTCACCCTCACCGCGGCCGTCTGGCCTCTCTTCGACATGCTGATCATCCTGCGCCACCGCGGGAAGAAGGCCATCGCCTTCGGAGTCCACGGCCTGACCGCCCTCGTGATGGTCGTCGCCGCCCTGCTCCTGCTGCTCGGCTGAACGCCGCGAATCGGACCCGTGGGTTACGGTGGTTGGGTGAACGTCGAAGTAACTCCTCTGCCCGGCATCGGGGTCCGCAAGGACTTCGCCACCCGTACCGGCGCTGGCCGACCGTCGCCATAGCGATCGCGCAGCGCGTTCGTCCCGGCCCAGGCGAGCTTCTTGCCATAGCCAAAGTTTCGGCGTCCGCCGACTTTCACGTTCGTCTGAGTCCTTGAGTCTCTTGGGTTCGTTGAGTGATCAACCGGACTGAAGCGCCGCTCAGGCTTCTTTCGGACAGACTCATCGTTCCTTGCTCGAGCGCCTACTCGGTGCTCCAAGACGATCCGGTGGCGGACCGCAGAGTGGGCATTGGCTGCATGGACGCGAGATTCTCTTCCACCGCCGCAGGCTAAGCGTCGATCGGCGTCAACGGACATTCAGATTTGACCCGCCGGCGGACGCGGTGAAATTCGCGGCGACGTGGGTTGTGAAGGCCGATTCGCCGTCGTGCTCGGCCAGCAGCTTTGCCAAAATGACTGTTATGCGCCACTGCCGCCGGCGCCGACAGGCCGTTCAAAGCGCCTATCCGCCGGGCCGGACTCGTCGTTGGACGCGCCCGCCGCGTCGCCCCACGGGATGGAGAACGAAAACGTCGACCCCGGACCATCGTTCCGCTCGGCCCACAGGCGGCCGCGATGACTCTCGATGATGGACTTGCTGACCGACAATCCGATTCCCATACCGTCATGCTTGGTCGTATAGAAGTCGTCGAAGAGCCTCCCCGCAGCGTTGGCCTCGAAGCCGACGCCCGCATCCCGCACGCTCACCCGTAGGCGGTCCCCGCCATCCCGCCCCGTCGTGATGAGCAACTGTCGGGCGCGAGTCTGGATTGTGCGCATGGCATCCGCACCATTCCGGAGCAGGTTCATCATGACCTGCTGAAGTTGGATGCGGTCGCCGATCACGGGGGAAGGTCTTCGGCCAGTTCAGTCCGCACGACGACGGCGTTCTTCTGCAGACTACTCAACGACAACGAGACGATCTCCCGGACCGCGTCGTTCAGATCCACCGAGTCGCGCGCCGCTTCCTTCCCGCTGAAGAGCGCGCGCAACCGAGCGATCACGTCCGCGGCGCGGTTGGCATCCCGAATCGTCCGACGCGCCGTTTCGAGAGCGCCGTCGATATTGGGAGGAGCGCCGGCCAGCATTCGCTGGCACGTGCCGGCGTTCGTGACGATGCCGGCCAGCGGCTGATTGATTTCATGGGCGATCGAGGCGGCCAGTGCTCCGAGGCTCATCGTCCTGCCAACGCGCGCAAGCTCCGATCGGGCCTCGTCGCGCGCCTCCTCCGACCGGCGGCGAGCCGTTATATCCTGAATCGCCGCAATGTACTCCAGGTCGCCGGCCCGGCCGCGAATCGCTCGGGCCACGGCATGGAGATGCTTGATGGAGCGGTCGGGCATGACCAGGCGGTACTGCCATTCGAAGTCGTGGCAGCCGTCGCGCACCTGTTCGACCATTCTCTCGATCAGCGTCACGTCTTCCGGATGGACGCGGGTGCGGATTAGCTCGAGCGTCACACGCGCGCCGATCTCGAGCTCGTAGATGCGATAAAGCTGTTCCGACCACGTGATCTCGTCCGTCCCGACGCGCCACGAGAAGGTGCCGATCTTGCCGAGGCGCTGGCCCTCCGCCAGGAACGCCTCGCTGCGCCGTAGCGCGTGCTCCGCCTCTTTTCGCTTACTGATGTCTCGCACGAACCCGGTAAATACCCGATGCCCATCGCTCGTCAATTCGCCGAATGACACCTCGACGGGAAATTCCTCGCCGCTCTTGCGAAGCGCGACCAATTCGGTGCCCTGCCACCGCATGCGCCGCCGGCCGGTCGCCAGATACCGGTCCACCCCGCGGAGGTGCATGTCGCGCATGCCTTCAGGCATGAGGGTGGTCAGCGGCCTCCCGATGAGCTCGGCCGGCTGGTAGCCGAAGATCGCCGGCGTAGCAGGGTTGGCAAAGAGGATCGTCCCCGCTTCGTCGATACTCAGAATGGCATCGCTGGCCGTGTCGACCACAACCCGATATCGCGCGTCGCTGTAGCGCCGGGCCGCCTCTTCCCGCTTCTGCTCGGTCAGATCGAGCACGAAGGCGACCCCTTCGTTTCCGTCCGCTTCCAGGAGCGTGCCGCCGAGCAGGGCCGGCATACGGCTCCCGTCCTTTCGAAAGTATTCCTTCTCGAACGGTTGAAAGCTGCCGGTCGCCATCAGCTCCGCAACGCGCAGTTGGTCGGCCTCGCGGTATTCGGCGGGCGTGAGATCAGTCCAATGCAGCCGCCCCGAGACGAGATCACTGCGGTCGTATTGCACCATCCGGAGAAACGCGTCGTTGGCGCCGATGAACGCGCCGCCGAGGGTGAACGTGACGATGCCGACCACGTTCGCCTCCACCAGGCGCCGCATCTTGGCTTCCAGACCGCTGGCCAGTTCGCGGACTTCCGCTTCCGCCCGCTCACGCTCGCCGACCTCGACCTTGAGATGCTCGATGTGCGCCAGCGCCTGGTATGCGGACGCGGCGAAGGTTCCCAGGGAAGCCATCACGCGATCGTCCTCAGCGTCGAACTTGCGTCTGTTGTCATGCGCAAGTGCCCAGATTGTGCCGACCGCTTTTCCTTTGACGTAGAACGGAACCAGCAGACACTCATTGATCGGAGGCGGAAAGTATGTGTAGCGACGCTCGAGGTGCCGGAACAGGAGCGAGCAGTTGTGATCGAGCACGTCGCCGCAGGGCCCGAAGTCGCGCGGCGTGCCGCCGCCGACATACGGTTTCCACAGTCCGGCGATCGCAGGCCAATAGAAGCGCTGGCCGTCCTCCGTCAGCAAGCTGATGCCGGCGGAGTCCGCCCGCGTCACATTCAGGATCGTGTCTACGAGGGTCTGGAAGATGGTGGCCGGCGAGTCGGCCAGCGCGCCCATGAGCGCGACGAGCGCACGGGTTTCCGTTTCATAATCCGCCGGACGAGACGGGCGGCGACGCAGTTCCTCCGTACACAGGATCGACTCCAGTGGGAGCGCTCCGGCGCGCATCGAGGCGTCGGGCGTCTGGTCGGTCGTCGTCTTCGTCACGGTGTCACCTCCACGGATTGCGGAGTCCCCATCCCCAAAATGCGCCGGCCCTGAAGCGAGTGTCAATGCAACCTTGGTATCGCTCCTCTCCCGGTGACGAGATCGGGTCGTATCGTCAGTCCTGCAAGTACAACGGCGTCAGCGTCAGCGCGCTGCGCTGGCTGCGATACGGTGATCCCGAGATCATGCGGCGCTGCCAGCGCGCACGTGCAACCGGGCTGCTCAAGCGCGCAGCGTCGCTGAGAGCGAAAGCCGCGAAGCTCGAACGTGAAGCCGAGCTTGCCTATCCGAATGGCGTGATCGGCAGCTACAAGATCGTTTGAAAATGGGCGCGCCGTCCGGTAAGCGGGCTTCTCCCCCGCTGCGCCTGGGGGGCCGGGGCCGGTCGGCGCGTCCTTGTTTTGGTAGGTGTTGAGCGGGGACGCTTCGCGTGCGGTGTTCCCACTGAACGCGGACTCGTTCGCGTTGCTCCCTGAGAGCAGCGCCGTGGCGCAGTTTTGTAGATTGCGGCGGAGTGTAGATTGCCCTAGACCGAGAGTATCGTCGGAGTATCGGTAGGGGTGGTGGGCGATGGGCACAGAAGTGGACGAAGACAACGAGACCCGCTGGGTGCGCGAAGAACGCGAATACGAGCTCGCCGAAGAACAACACGATCTCGAATCGGCGTGGGAAGCGCAAGTAACGAATGTGCTGTCCAGCTGCGAGATCGCCCCCGAGTGCAAGGGCAAACGCCTTCAGTGGTTGAAGCGCTACGAAGGGAAGGTCAGCTCCGAGCAGATCACGGCGCTCAAGCAAAGCAAGTATGGCCGGTGCTTTCAGCAGTTCATCAACCTATGGAAGCAGCTCCCTGAGCAGGGACGCATGGACCTCGGTAGCGCGAGCGGAATGTTCGCGCGGCTGACGACGGTCACGCACGGCACGTACAACGAGCTTTGTCATGAGCGAAAGAACTCCAGCGCACAACACGAGTTCACCGAGCTTGAAGTGTTGCGCAAGGCGCAGTGGCTTCAGCCGTATTTGTGGAGCGACGGCTGGCAGCAGCTCTATCCTTACGAGTTAGCTGAGCAGTTGCAGCGCTACATCGAACTTGGAATGGAATGGCCCTACCTTGAGCGATTAGCTCTGAAGGCGGCTGTGAGAAGCGCCTACCATGAGCAACGCGACAAGGTGAAGCTGCCGTTTGAGAATCTGTTCGTATATCTCGGCCTGCGATTCGTCGGCTGGCTTCTGCCCATCCTCGTGATGATAGGCGTCGATGTCGCGATCGTCGTATGGGCGCTTGGACACCTGAGCGGCGAATCTGCGTCCATGTGGGCGATCGTCGGCTTGGTATTCGTGGGCCTCACGGCGCCGATCACGCTCATTCACTTTGGAATGTCCGAAGTCCGCTACCTGCTGAAGCATATCGCGTATCCGGGCTATGACCCGTTCGAGCCGAAGATCAACGTAGACCTGAACGCGCTCCACATCGCAACGAACATGCTTCGACCCGAGCACATCAACCTTCGGCTCGCGCGGGAACAGATAGCTCGGCTTCAGAGCACGGAGATTCGGATACCCGTGCAGTTTCTTACGCTCATCGATCGCGCCATCGCGAAGGGCGTGCACAGCTGGTAGAGCTGTTTACTCTCGTACGACGACAATCTCGCCATTCGCATCGACGTGATACACCGTGCCAGCAAGCCACGACGCGCGAACGGGTAGCGTGGCATAGGGATTAAGCAGCGACACCGAAAGGCGCGCCCGCGAGCTGTACGTCACCGCGCTTAGTGTTGTGTTCTTGTCCGGGCGCATTAATCCGTTTCTACCGAGGAAGCGTTCAGCCGCCTTGCCTGTCGTGCGATCGATCAACATGGTGCGGTCACCTAAGCACGCTACCAAGAGTTCTTCGTGGTCACCGAAATAGTCGTTGTAGATCGTAGCAACGGCGGGCAGATCGAGATAGGTCCGAGCGTTGCTAAGCTGTGAGCTGCGTCCTCAATTCGTTCGCGTAGCGTGCTGACGGTCGTCACTGCCTGAGCTTCGGCATTGCCGACGCAGCCCAACCCACGGTGAATGGGCTGTCGTTCAACGCGGAGCATGATCACGCACGGCTCCCACGCATGTAGCACTTCGTATGCGCGCGCCGTTCTAGTGCTCTGCGCATCGCGAATCGTGAGCTGATCAATCCAGCGCGGCTCTTCCCAGCGCGGGTACCCGTACATACCACTCGTGCTGCGTGGTGCGAACATGCGGACGGGACCGGAGCTGGACGCGTACTCGAGCGTGACGAGCGGTGCCTTCCTAGTGGCGTCGCCCGGAATCCCGACGTAGAACACGTCGCCGTCCGCGACGTTGGCGAGTTCTCGTTTGAGGATTGCTAGCGCGATCGTGGCCGCGTGGCGTTCATATCTGCCGCTCACTTGGGCATCGACAACACACGGATCACCTGTCTCAGCCAGTCGGGGCCGAAGGTCGTTCGATGCGTTGCCGAGCAGAGTGTGTGACGGGGATGGATCAAGTGACTTTACCTCGACCCACATGCGTCCGCGACCGAACGTGAGGTAATCGGGTTTCTGTCCTTCGCGGATGAGGTCGGGGTGGTGTCGCGACAGGAAGCCACGGCGCAGCAGGCTCCACCTCGTTCGTCGCTCGGCCGTGGCGTAGTCGCGCCACCCTAGGATCATCTTGCGCCTGAGTTCCATCACGGCCCGAGATTGTGCGCTCGGGTGTGGTTGGTTAGAAGAGCGGTGTCCCGATTGCGGTTCGCAGTTTGGTGGCCTGGACGAATTGACCGGCGAAGACTGTGCGGCCCAGCTAGCCGCATCCTGCATCGACGTAGCGAACACGAAGAGCGTGCGGCCATCGTCGATACGCAATGGTCAAGAAGCAGGTCCCATTTCTGGCCTCAATGTTTGACTTGATTAGCTTTGGCACTTATAAGAATTCGCGATATTGGGAGGATGTCGCATGCCTAAAAAGCCGGATTCCACCAGCGCGTTAGTGGCCGTTCTTAAGGCCCTTGACCCGCTCGAAGACACTGACAAGCAGTGGGTGCTCAATTCTGCCGCCAGTAAATGGGCACTAAAAGTTGACGCCACCTTAGGGGGATCAGGAGGTTCCGGGACACGTGGGGCAGGCGGCGGGGCGAACGACCCCGACGCACAAGCGGCTATCTCAAAGAAAGACCCTCGAGCATTCATGCGCGTGAAGCGTCCGGAGACGGATGTGCAGAGGGTCGCGTGCATTGGGTATTACCTGGCACAGACTACGGGCAATCACGGCTTTTCTTCAAAAGACCTTGGCACGACGTATACCCTCTCTGGCGGCTCCAAGATCAATTTGCCACGCGCTTTGGATAACGCGACACGTAAGGCAAAGTACCTCTCGAATCGTGGGCCTCGCGAAAAGCAGCTGACGACGCTTGGCGAAGATATTGTGGAAGCTCTCCCAGATCAGAGCGCCGTTCGAGAGTTAGAGGTTGCCGCTAAAGGTGGGCGTGGTAAAGGTAAGGGAAGATCCAAGAAGAAGACGACGAAAAAGGCGTAAGCGATGAGGGGCGTCATCGAGGCAGAGCTGTCTTCAAAGCTCAATGCAAAACTTGTCACTGAACTACTCGACGCGCACGCGGAGGCTAAGCGCAATTTCTATCTGGGCGGTCTGCGCCTATCCGCCGTGGAAGGCGGGCGATTCTGTGAGGCAGCGTTCCGTCTGCTGCAAGACATCACCGAGAAAAAGCACACGCCTCTCGGGAAAACGCTCCCCAAGACCGACAAGCTAATAGCCGATCTGGCGAATCTGGACGGCTCGAAGTTTAACGATAGTATCCGTCTGCACATCCCACGTTCGTTGCGCCTGGTCTACGACATCCGAAACAAGCGCAACGCGGCGCACCTTGCCGACGGAATCGATCCGAACGTACAAGACGCAACACTCGTCGTCTCGGTGATCGACTGGGTGCTGGCGGAATTCATTCGGCTTTACCACAACGTACCCGCGAACGAAGCTTCGAAGATCGTTAACGGTATCGTGAAGCGCGTTGCGCCCGTGGTGCAGGACTTCAACGGTTTCCTGAAGGTGCTCAACCCCAAGCTAGGTGTCAGCGATCATTGCGACGTGCTGCTCTATCAACGAGGCGAGAATGGCGCAACCTACGACGAACTAGAGAAGTGGGCGCGTCCACCGATGCGGGCGAATTTGAAGCGGACTCTAGATGGCTTGGTAGATAAGAAGGACCACGTCCATTTCGGCGCCGGGCGCTACTACATCACGCAACGTGGTCAGTTGTACGTTAAGAAGAAGAGCTGATTACACCTGCGCAGCTCGGCAAGTGATGCGGCGGCTCTAACGCCACTATAACGGGCCGCTCAGGTCGCTCTCGGGCGATTTGCTAAGTGGCTGTTTTAAATGGTGGTGATGGGTGGAGTTGAACCACCGACCTGCGGGTTATGAATCCGCCGCTCTAACCAACTGAGCTACATCACCACTGAAAACAAAGAGTTGCGAGCTATTCGAGGCGCTACTCCGGTCCGTGGATCGCGCGAAATTCTATCGCAGGTCGTTGATCCTATGAAACGGCGGTCTGCGGAGGAACGCGGTTCGTGCGGAAGCCGCGCGGCCGGCCAAAGCCGTGAACGCCGCGAGAGCCAATACCGCCGCGCTCGCGATGGACTGGTTCATCGGGCTGCCGCCGGAGGCCGACCCCCCCGCAGCGTAGCGCCGCGCGCGCCGGTTTCAGGACCGCCGCGCCGAGCAGTATCCGACAAATGCCCTCCGAAGCGCGCTATCATCTGCGCGCCGTCGGCGCGGCAACGGGGAGGCAAGGCTCGGGGGGAGTCGTTGCCATGTCATATCTGAAGTACGTGCCTCTCGTATGGGCCGGAATCTGGCGCAAGCGCGGCCGCACCGTGCTGATGTTGCTTCAGATCGCGAGCGCTTTCGCGCTTTTCGGCCTGCTCGAGGGCTTCAACGCCGGCATTAGCCAGGCGATCGCCAAGACGCACGGCGACCGGCTCTACGTCGGCAGCAGCGTCTCGCTCGGCGACCCGCTGCCGATCGGGCTCCTAGCCCGCATCAAGTCCACGCCGGGGGTCGAGTTCGTGACCACGCGCGGCGGTCTTCCCGCCACTTACCAGCAACCGACTCAAGGGGTCGCCGTGATCGCGGCCGATGCGGGCCCGTTCTTCCAGGTCTACGACGAGTTCAGCGCGGCGCAACGCGACGTCGACGCGCTCGAGAACACGCGAACCGGCACGCTCGTCGGCAAGATCACGATGCAGAAGTACGGCTGGAAGGTCGGCGACCGCGTCGTGCTCCAGTCGCCGTTGCCGAAAGTCGACGGCTCGCGCGAATGGGCCTTCGACATCGTGGGTGAATACGACCGCACCGACGATCCTGCCTCTGCTACGCCGTTGCTCGTCAATTTCGCCTACTTCAACGAAGCGCGCCTCGCGGGCCGCGACACGGCGCAGGTATTCGTCGCGAAGATCGACAGCGCGAAGAGCGCCGGTCCCATCAGCCTCGCGATCGACAACGCGTTCGCGAACTCCGACCATGAGACTCGTACGCAGTCGGAAGCGGATCTCGCCGCATCCCAGGTCCAGCGCATCGGCGACCTCAATTTCCTGGTCCATGCGATCATCGGAGCGGTGTTCTTCGCGCTCTTGTTCGCCACGGGCGCGCTCATGATGCAGTCGATCCGCGAGCGTTTGCCGGAGCTCGCGGTGCTGAAGACGGTCGGATTCTCGGATGGGCTCGTGGTCGGCATCATCGTCTCCGAAGCAATCGTGTTCTGCGTTTTCTCGGCGGGCGTCGGTCTCGCTCTCGCCGCCGCGGCGTTTCCGCTCGCGCGGCAGTTGATCGGCATCGCCGTGCTGCCGAGCATCGTCATCGGTCTGGGTCTCGGCTTCGCCGTGCTTCTCGCGCTGATCGGCAGCTTCGTGCCCGCGTGGCGTGGCCGGAGGCTCCAGGTGGCCGAAGCGTTGGCGGGTCGTTGAGGAGGTTGCGGTGAGCTTCATCAGGCAAACAGCGGCGTTGTCGAGCGCGTCACTTCGCAGCATCGGGCAGCGGCGCGGCTCCTCGCTCGTCACCGTGGTCGGCGTCACGACGGTCGTCGCCGTGCTCACATCGCTGCTCGCAATGAGCGAAGGCGCCGAGATCTTCACCGGCAAGAGCGCGCGTCCCGACGAGGTGGTCGTTCTGTCGGGCGGGGCAGCCGCCTCCACGCAAAGCGTGTTGAGCCGCGATGCGATGGTCGCAGCGGGCGACGCGCCGGGCGTGAAGCATGCGGCGGACGGCACGCCGTACACGACCGCGACGACCATGGTGAACGTCGACGCAATCAAGAAGGACGGCACGCGCAGCCAAATCTTCTTGGTCGGCTGGACGCCGGGCGTGGCGCTCGTGCAGCCCGAGGTGAAAATCGTCGAGGGGCGTTCCTACAAGCCTGCCGTCCACGAGGTGGTAGTCTCCGACCCGATACGGAAGATGTACCGCGGCATGGACATCGGCGACCGGATCACGCTGCGGGGCACGGAGTGGACGGTGGTCGGCGTGTTCGCCGGCAGCGATTCCCTCGGCGACAGCGTGCTGCGGGCGGACGCCGAGACCGTGATGTCGACGTTCGGCCGCACGACGTTTCAACAGGTGCTGGTGATCCTCGACTCGCCCACCGACATCCCGACATTCACGCAGGCGCTCGCGGACAATCCCTCGCTCGACGTCGAGGTGAAGACCATCGCCGAGACGTTCCAGGCGTCGTTCGGCCAGCTCAACAGCCTGATCGACTTCCTCGCCTACTTCGTCGGCGCCGTCATGGCGAGCGGGGCGGTGTTCGGCGCGCTGAACAGCCTCTACGCGTCGGTCGATTCCCGGCGGCGCGAGCTTGCGACGCTGCGCGCGATCGGCTTCAACTCCGGCCCCATCATCATTTCCGTGCTGATCGAGGGCATGCTGCTCGCGCTGCCGGGCGCATTGCTCGGCGCCGCGATTGCCTGGCTGCTCTTCAACGGCAACGTCGTGAGCCCGGCCGGACTGATCTTCAAGCTCAGCGTCACGCCGCATGTGGTCTGGGTCGCGGTCGTTTGGTCGCTCGTGATCGGACTGATCGGCGCCTCGTTGCCCGCGCTGCGAGCCGCACGCGTGCCGGTCGCGACGGCCCTGCGCGCGACGTAACCACGCCGCAGAACGCTCAGCTCTCCCGCAAACCGATCGCAACCGGCACGCGCGCCGCACGCAGGCTCGGCAGCAGCCCGCCGACGAAGCCGAGCACCAGTGCGTACGCAAGCGCCTGCGCCAGCAGCGCCGGCGTGACCGTGAACGCGAACGTGATTTGACTGAACGACGAGAGATTCATCGTCGACGCGCGCACGCCGTTGAAACCGACGTACGCGATCAGCCCGCCGATGGCGCCGCCCACGAGCCCGAGCAAAAGCGCTTCCGCGAGCACCGAAGTCACGACGGGCAACGCGCCGAAGCCGACCGCGCGCAAAGTTGCGATCTCGCGCGCGCGGCTCGCGACCGCGGAGTACATCGTGTTGAGCGCACCGAACACCGCGGCGAGCCCCATCAGCACGGCGATCGCGCGGCCGAGGATCGAGACGAGCAGCACCAGCGAGCGCGATTGCTCGGCGTAGTATTGGCGCTCGGTGAAGACTCGCACGTTCACGCGCGGGTCGCCCGTGAGCGCGTCCTCGAACGTCCGCAGCGCGGCCGGGTTCTCGAGCCGCACGCGCGTCGATTGATAGCTCGTGCCGCGGTTGTATGCGCCCTGGAGCACGATCGCATCGCTCCAGATTTCGGACTCCGCGATGCTGCCGGTGTCGGCGAAAATCCCGACGATGCTCCAGGCGCGCGTCCCCGAACGAAGCTCCGAGCCGACGTGGAGACCCGCGAATTCCAGCGCCGCGCCGCGCCCCACGATGACTTCCTTCGTGCCGGGCGTGAACATGCGCCCTTCGAGTAGATGGAAGCCGCGCCGCAACCGCCCCGCCTTCGGCCCGACGCCGCGCAGCGGGACGTTGGCGGACGTTCCCGTGCTCTTGAGCGGCACGTCGACGATCACGTAGAGCTCGGCGGAGCTCTCGGGCTCGCCGCCGACGCGCAGCACGCCGGCCGCGTCGCCGATGATCCGCGTTTGCTCGAGCGACAGGCCGCTCGTCATCTCGTCGTTGGCACCGCCTCGCAGCACGATCGCGACGTCGTCGGAGCCCGAGAGCTCGAGCACCGCCCGAAAGCCCTCGTTGATCGAGAAGATCCCGACCAGCACCGCCACCACACCCGCGATGCCGACGACCGCGACGAGCGACGTGCCTTTGCGCTCGGCGATGCTGCGGAGATTCATTGCGGTGACCGCGAGCGTCTGCTTCAACCAGGACATGAATCGATGCTCCGAGGGCCGTTCAGGCGCGCCGCAGCTGCTCCACGATCTCGAGACGCCAGATCTGCAGGCACGGCAGGACGCACGAGAGCACGCCGAGCGCAACCGCGATGAGCCCGCCCGCCACGAACGCGCCGGGCGGCGTCATCATGAGCGGCAAGAACTGCTGGAGCGGCTTGCCGAGGGTCGCCGCCGCGGCGCGACCGAGCCACAAGCCGACCGCGCCGCCGAGCACCGTGATCGCGAGCCCCTCGACCAGCACGAGCGCGGCCACCGCGCCGTTGCCGAATCCGAGCGTGCGCATCACCGCGATCTCGCGAACGCGCTCGCGCACGGATTGCGCCATCGCATTGGCGGTCACGAGCAGCATCGTGAAGAACACCGCCGTGGCGACGATCGTCACGATCTTACCGATGTTGCCCATCTGATTCGCAAAGCCCTGTAGAAACGCGCTTTCGCTCGTCGTTCGCGTTTCCGCCGACGAATTCGCGAACAGCCCGTCGATCGCCGTCTCGATCGCGGCCGCGCGGCCGGGGTCCTCGATCTTGAGCACGATCCAGCCGACCTCGTCCTTGAAGAAGGTGCGCGCCTCGTTGAGGTAGTCGTAATGCAAGAACACGTTGGTGTTGTCGCCGTCCTCGATGCGGTAGACGCCGACGATGTCGAGATCCCAGGTGTCGCTGCCATCGCGTTTGCTAAAGATGTTCGAGCGCAGCGGCACACGATCGCCCACCTTCCAACCGAACCGCTCGGCCACGTCACTCCCGACGATCGCGCTCGTGCGCGTCTTGCGCCACCCTCGCATTTGCTCGGGGGAAGCGGCGTACTCCGGATACACCTCGAAGAAGGAGTCGGGCTCGACCGCGTAAGCGGTGATCTGGTTGCGGTCGTCCTGATAGACCCCGCCGAACCAATCCTCGGACGTCGCAACGCGCACGCCGTCGATCGCGCGAATGCGGTTCAAGTAGCTGAGCGGCAAGAATTGGATCAACGATACGCGGTGCTGCGTCACGAGCCGGTCTTGGCCCGCGAGCTCGGCGACGCCCGTGAGCGCATAAAGGACGGCCTCGAGCACGGCAAAGAGCAGAAACGCGACGACCACCGACGCGAACGTCAAGCCGGTTCGCAGAGGCTTGCGCCCGAGATTGGCCCATACCAACGGCAGATATTTCATACGCTTCGGTATCGGTGACGACCGCGGCACGGAAAGTGCGCATAATAGCGGCCCTGATCGAGCCCCGGGAGATTTTCCGGTACGGCGACGTGCCACGATCAGGGGACGTCTCATGGACGACAAATCCACCCTCATCGACCAGCTGCGCCTCGAGCGACCGCCGGAAATCGAGCCGCGCGCGCGCTGGCCGCTGTGGGCAGCCGTCGCCGTGGTGCTCGTCGCGGTTGCGGGCGCCGCCGCGTGGATGCTCGTGCCGCGCGGCATCCCGGTCGGCGTCGCGACGGCCGCAACAGCACCGGCGGAGGCGCCGGTCGGCGCGGGCTCGATCCTCGACGCATCCGGCTACGTGGTCGCTCGTCGACAAGCGACGGTGTCGGCGAAGATCACCGGCAAAGTCGTGAAGGTCGCGATCGAGGAAGGCCAGCGCGTCGAACGCGACGAGGTCATTGCTCGCCTCGATGATACGAACGCGCGCGCCGCCGTCGAGCAGGCCCGCGCGCAGCGCGCACAAGCCGAGGCCACCCTCGCCGCGGCGCGCGTCGCGCTCGACAACGCGAAACCCTTATTCGAGCGCAATCAGCAGCAGTTCGAAAAGGCCGTGATCAGCGCGCAGGAATACGACACCGCGAAAGCGACGTACGATGCGGCGCGCACCGGCGCCGACGTCGCGGCACGCGGCGTCGAGGTGGCCGCGGCGAGCCTCGCGTACGCCGAGCGAGCGCTCGAGGACACGGTCGTACGCGCGCCATTCGCGGGCGTGGTCACCGTCAAGGCCGCCCAGGAGGGCGAGATGGTGTCGCCGGTGTCGGCCGGCGGCGGCTTCACGCGCACCGGCATCGGCACGGTCGTCGACATGGACTCGCTCGAGATCGAGGTCGACGTGAGCGAGAACTTCATCAACCGCGTGAGTCCGGGTCAGACCGTGACCGCGCGACTCAACGCGTATCCCGACTGGGAAATCCCGGCGCACGTGATCGCGATCATTCCGACCGCCGATCGCGCGAAGGCCACGGTGAAGGTGCGAGTCGGCTTCGACGCCCACGACGCGAGGATCCTGCCGGAGATGGGCGTTCGCGTCGCGTTTCTCGACGGCTCGGGCGGCGGCGAGTCGGCGGAGCCTTCGGGCGGCGGCGGCGCCGCAAAGCGCGCGCTGATCGTGCCGGTCAACGCGGTGCAAGGCAGCGGCGACACCGGGGTCGTGTTCGTGCTGAACGGCAATCGCGTCGAGCGACGCAGCGTGCGGCTCGGCGCCCGCCTGGATGCCGGGCAGATCGTGCTCTCGGGCCTGACGGCCGGCACGCGCGTCGCAACAGGCGATCTCGGACAACTCAGCGACGGCGCGAAAGTCCGAGTCGAGAACTAACGAGGTTATCCGGAGGGCGACATGACGGCATTGGTGTCGATTAGGAACGTGGTGAAGGGCTACGTGCGCGGCAAACAGCGCGTCGAAGTCCTGCACTCGTTGAACCTCGAGGTCGAGGCCGGTGAGTTCCTCGCGCTGATGGGGCCGTCGGGCTCCGGCAAGACCACGTTGCTGAACTTGATCGGCGGGCTCGACAAGCCCGACAGCGGCGAGGTCACGGTCGCCGGGCAGCGACTCGACCGGCTCTCCTCCGGCCAGCTCGCGAAGTGGCGCGCGCGGCACGTGGGATTCATCTTCCAGTTCTACAACTTGCTGCCCGTCCTCACGGCCGAGCGCAACGTCGAGGTGCCGCTGCTGCTCACGAACCTCTCGAGCCGCGAGCGCAAGCGCAACATTCATGCTGCGCTCGAGCTCGTTGGGCTTGCAGACCGCGCGAAGCACAAGCCGGCCGAGCTATCGGGCGGCCAGCAGCAGCGCGTCGCGATCGCGCGGGCCATCGTCGCGGACCCGACGCTGCTCGTGTGCGACGAGCCGACCGGCGATCTCGACCGCGAAACGTCGGAGTCGATCCTCGGGCTGCTGCAGCTGCTGAACACGAAGCAAGGGAAGACGATCGTGATGGTCACGCACGACCCGCGCGCGGCCGATCACGCCTCGCGTCGCCTCCACGTCGACAAAGGGTCTCTCGTGTCGGAGACGACCGACGGCATTGCGGCTTGAGGGGCCTGTTCCGGACTGCTCTCGCCGACTAGACCTACCGCCGTTGCAACGCCGAGCGCGCGGACGCGCGCAGGCGGTCCGCATCCAATTGGTCGAGGGAAGCGGCCCTGCGAGGGAACTATCCCGTCCCTACGATTCCGCGGCGGCTTGATCGATAGACGCTAGACGCGGCTGTTCCGGCGACGTTCCGACCGTCAGACGGTGACGTCGATGAGGGTGCCGACCGTTTGGCCCTGCGCATTCGTGGCGGGTTTAGGGGCGCTTTGCGCCGTGGTGCGTTTGGCGTCGTCGCTATCCCCGTCGTTCTCCTTTTCGCCGACGCGTTCCACATGCGCCTGCGGTTTGCTTTGAACGTGAGCGACGTGAGCGCTGCCTGAAGTTACGGAATTGACGGACATAATCTCGCCTGCCTCCGAGGTTCTCTGACCCAACGACATGTTGTCGGCAAGACAGCCGGATTCTTTAGCGCGGCGTCATTGAGTATTCTCGGATCCCAGGTGTTCTTCGACATCGTCTACCGAGCACGGCTGTTGAGCGCGAGCGAATCGCTGGCGCTGCACTTGGTCAACGAGATCGTGCCGAGGTCGCGCGTGCTCACGCGCGCGATCGAGTGGGCGGCCTGCACGCGCCATGCCAACCCCGACATCATCGGCATCGGCCGCGATCTGTATTACGACACCCGCGGCGCAACACCTCCTGATGCCAACGAGCGAGCGCGCTTTGCACTGGCAGCCGCGCTGAAAGCGCTGGAGGAGCCCGCGGGGTAGGACCCGGGATTGCCTGTGCACGGCAGCGACGCTTGTTGTAGGGTGTGATGCCAACAGCGAGCGTCGGCGCCGTCGCAGCGGCGACCGGCGTCTACCCCGGGGGCGACAACGGAATGACTGAGACAACCCACAACGCTTCGGTGCCGCGGGAGTCCGTGCGGCGCGTCGCCCTCGCGAGCATGGTCGGTACCTCCATCGAGTGGTACGACTTCTTCATCTTCGGCACTGCGTCGGCATTGGTATTCGGCCGGCTCTTCTTCCCCACGTTCTCCGAGTTGGCGGGGACGCTTGCCGCGTTCGCCTCGTTCGCGGTCGGGTTCGTGGCGCGGCCGGTGGGCGGCCTGCTGTTCGGGCACATCGGCGACCGCGTCGGGCGGAAGACCACGCTCGTGGTCACGTTGACCATGATGGGCTTGGCCACGTTCGCGATGGGGTTGCTGCCGAGCTACGAGACCATCGGCGTGTGGGCGCCGGTCCTCATGGTCGTGCTGCGCTTCGTGCAGGGGCTCGCCGTCGGCGGCGAGTGGGGCGGCGCGGTGCTGATGGCCACGGAGCATTCGGGCAGCGAGCGGCGAGGCTTCTTCGGCAGCTTCGCGCAGATCGGCAGCGCGGTCGGCGGGCTGATGTCGACGGGCGGTTTTCTGCTGATGCAGCAGCTGCCCGAGGAAGACTTCGTGGCGTGGGGCTGGCGCGTGCCGTTCCTGTTCAGCATCGTGCTCGTGCTCGTAGGCCTGTTCATCCGGCTGCGGATCATGGAGTCGCCGGTCTTTGCGAAGATCAAGGAGGCCCGCCGAGTCGTGAAGGTACCGGCGCTGGATCTGCTGCGCTCCGATGCTCGCAACGTGATGCTCGCGGCCGGACTCTACCTGGCGCACGGCGTGCTGTTCTACGCGATGACCGTCTACACGGTGGCTTACACCACGACCCAATACGGTCTGTCGCAGAACACCTACCTGATCGGCGTGACGGCCGCGGGAGCGGGGCAGCTCATCACCATCCCGTTCTTCGGCGCGCTGTCCGACAAGCTCGGCCGGCGCGCCGTGATCATCTACGGCACGCTGTTCATCGTCGCATTCGCCATCCCGCTGAACTACCTGATCACGTCGCAGGTACCGGTGCTCGCGTGGCTCGCGGTCGTCATCGGTATCTGTTTCGGCCACAACGCCGTGTACTCGCCGACCGCCGCGCTGTACTCGGAAATGTTTCCCGCGCACGTGCGCTACAGTGGTACCTCCTTGGGCTACCAGCTCGGCGGCGCCATCGCCGGGTTCGTGCCGCTGGTCGCCGCTTCGCTCGTCGGCGCCGCAGGCGGCGCCTACTGGCCGATCGCTGCGCTGATCGCGGGCGGAGGTTTGATCGGCTTCGTCTGTATCCTGCTCGTGCGTCCGGCCCACGCCGCGAACGAGCGAGACGATGCGGCGGTGGCGGTGGCCGTCCCCGCGCGGGTGTCCTCTACCTAGCGAAGCGGCGCGATCGAAGGTGCGCCGCTGCGGACGATCGTCGGCAGTCCGCGGTCTAGTGCCGCGTCGAGATCTCGTGACTCTGCCACTGTCGCAAGCGTCGTTGCGGATCTCGGAGCAGCGGCGCCACGTAGCGCCTGACCAGACAATCGCCGTCGCATCGGTGCCTGCCCGCCGGCAGCGGCAGCGGTCTTGCAGCCAGCGATAGAGCCGCAACCGATCCGTTCCACCCCGCTGGAATCAAGCAGAGCACGTCGTCGCCGAGCAGCGCCCACTGGCCGAGCGAAGGCAGCTCTTGGAAGCGTGTCGGACTCACGACGCTGCAGTTGCTCCGGACGACGTAGCGCTCTTGGAAGGTTCGTGCGTCGTAGCCGTGCAGCATACCGTCGCTTGCCGCCACCACGATCAATCCTCCGTCGGCCGTGAACTGCGGAATTCCCGCGCTCACCTTGCCGGCTTGCGTGAAGTCCGTCGTTCGCAAGACCTGTCCCGAGGTGAGCGCAATCCTCGACGCGTCGCCGTTCAAAGCAAGCCGCGACGTGCCGCTCACCGTGCCGTGATTGTCCTCGGCAACGAGCGGGGCGTCGGGCTGCGTCAGATCGAGACGGTATAGAGAGTTCGGCGAGAACCCTTCGCCCACGAAGAGGCTCTTGCCGTCGCCGGATGCGAGTAGCTCCGGCTCTGCGCGAATGATCCTGTTGCTGGCGACGCGCTGCGCCCCGGTCGGATCGGCGCGCGTCGTCTTGACCACGTACGCAAAGCCGCCGCTGCCCGGGCTCGCACTGATGAACACGCTGTCGTCGTCGACGTAGGCGACATCGTGCCCGCCGACGTCGTCCAGCATCGTGCTCAAGTCGGCCGTCTGCAGCGTTGCAGTATCGGGATTCAGAAAGCCGATCGAGCCGTTGCGATTAAAGGCGATGGCCAGCTCGGCCGCGGACGGCGAGAGATCGATGCCTCGGGGCGCGTTGCCGACCGCGAAGCGGCCGACCTCGGCGAGCGTATCTGCCGCCAGCGCCACGATTTCTCCGGAGGCCGGCAGCGATACGAACAGCTGGCCGCGAAGCGCGTCGTGCTCGAGGTCGAATCCGACTTCATTCAGTATCTTTTGCCGCGCCGAGACCGTGATGGTTTCGACGTCGCTCGGCGGCACGCCGGCGCCGTCCTCACCGGGGGGCTGATCCGGGTTGTTGATATCGACGGCGCAGAGCGTGCTGCCGCCGAGCAGCAGCCATTGGCCGGGACGCGCCAATCCGATCAACCGCGTGGGCGCATCCGCGAATGCGCAGTCGGTCGTGAAACTATCGATGAGCTGCAAGGTGACCGCATCGTAGAGCTCCAGCGCGCCGCCGGCAGTCGCCACCATGACCTCGGCGCCGTTGCTCAACGCGACGGGAATGCCCGCGCCGATGCGGCCGTCCTCGATGAACGAGCCGGTGCGCAGCACCTGGCCGCTGCGCAGAAAGATTCGGGCGCCGTCGGGGCTCAGGCTCATCCTGTCAGTGCCGCCGACCGAGCCATGCTGGTCTTCGAGAATGATCGGCGCCTCGGGATCCGTGGCGTCGAGCTTGTACAACGAATTCGGCGAGAACCCTTCGCCCACGTACAATCGAGTGCCGTCGGCGCTCGGCAGCAACTCGGGACGTGCACGGATGATGCGGCCGCCGGCTGCACGACTCACCGCGTCGCCCGCATTGCGGTCCACTCTGACGACGTAGGAGAATCCGCTGCTACCCGGGTCCCCGGAGACGAACACCACGCCGGGTGCCGCTTCCGCGACGTCGAAGGCGATCGAACTACCCAATTCCGGCGCCACGACGATCTGTTCGGCCGACAGCGTGGTCGGATCCAACACACCCACGGCGCCCGCGTCGCTCAACGCCACATAGAGCGATACACCGTCAGCCCCCAGAGCGAGCCCCTTCGGGCCCGGACCGACGAACGGCCGATCGGTGACCTGGAGACGGTCGAGATCGACGACTGCGATGACGTTCGAGCTCGTGAGCGAGAAATAGAGACGCCCGCGGGCGAAGTCCGCGAGCCCGTCGTCGGCGACGGCACCGAGATCGACGCGCCGGCCGTGCAAATCGGCGACGGGGCCCGGCGGATCGTTCGGATCGTTAGGGGGCGGATCTTCCGGCGTCTGCTCGACGCCGAACAATATGCCGCTCAGCAGCTGCGTCCAGTCGACGAGCACGTCGGGCTCCAAGCGGCCGTCGCCGTTCGGGTCCACGTTGTAGCGCGCGAATTGAGCGCCCGTCGACGGATCGTCGTTCGCGCGGAATTCGACGCTCGAGCTCGAGCCCTCGATCGTGAGCTGCCCGGCTAGAGGGTAGCCGCCTTCGGGACCGGAGAACGGCGTATCGGTGTGGTAATCGAGCTTGCCGCTCGAGGCTTCGACGGTCCCCGAAAGCTCGATGGTGTAACTCGCGGCCGTCGTGGCGCTCGCGGTCGTGGTGCTCGCGGTCGTCTTGGCGAGGCCGAGCAGCCCTTTGTCCGGAGTCCGGGGTATGGACAGTGCACTCGTTAGGCCGATCGACTTGACGGTGCGAGCCGCGGAAGTCTTGACGGTTTGCCCGTCGATCGTCACCGAGAGATCAGCGTTCGAGGACTCCCAGCGCAGACTGATGCCCTCGATGGTGAAGTCGACTCGTTGACTGCCCTTGAAGGCGACGGTCCGTCCGTCTTGAGACAGCGTGAGGTCGATGGCGGCGTCGCCGCTCAGCTGATCGAAGGTGGCACCGCTTTGCACGATGCTCGCGATGCTCAGGGACATCGTCCCGTCGGTGCCGGCGCAGCCTTGATACGTGAGCTGCACGCGATCACCGCTCGAGACGAGCTTGTCGCCGTCATTGTCCGCCACGCTGACCACGGTTTGACCGCCGGTCGTGCCGCAGCCGAGCACGGCGTCCGCCAAGCCGTTGGTCTGCGCCAACGCCGCCGAGCTGATCAAGAGCTCGTTGGCGAAGTCGATGAACTCGCTGTTGAAGAAAGCCAAAGCGCCCGCGTAAAGGGCGTTGCTTGCGTCGAGTGGCATTCTCGGCGCCGCCTGCGGCTGCGGAGCGCTGGTCGGGCCGCTTCTATCGCCGCCGCCGCCGCCTCCGCCGCAGGCGGTCAAAACCATGGTTAGGAGAGACGCAACGTAGCGGCTTCTGTTGTTGTTCATGCGTTGCGCATGCAACTGTTTGGTCTTAGGTTAGCACCGCGTCGCCGCTCCGCTCAAATTAAAGTCCTCCGCCGCGGAGCTTTACCGCGCGCCGGCCGGCCGCTTGCACGGTGCTCGAGAGAGACATAATCAGGCCGGGTCGCCGTCTACCGCGCTGGATCGATCTCGCGATTTCGCACCGCGACGCGACCGGCATCTGCTGCTCCGAAACGGGAGCCGAAGCCGCTGCCGCTACCACCCGACGCCGAGCTTCACTGCGAGCAGCACCGCGGTGCCGACGACGATCGTGCCGAGGATGCCGCGCCGCCACCAGAAATAGACGGTGGCGGCCGCGGCGGCCAGCAAACGCGGGTCGCGCCAGGTGTCGACGACCGCGCCGTTCGTGAGGAACACTTCGGGTGCGACGATCGCCGCGAGCGCCGCGAGCGGCGCATAGCGCAGACCGTTCATCAGCCACGGCGGCAGCGGCCATTCGCGTTCGGACAATAGAAAGAACCCGCGGGTCACGACCGTGATCGCGGCCATCCCGAGAGTGGCGAAGAGCACCTGCGCGGCGGACATCAGTGCCGCACTTGCGTCGTCTCGGGCCAGTGCCGGTCGAGCACCATCCCGACGGCAACGCCCGCGAGAATCGCAACCACGACGTTGAGCTTGAGCGGCAGGTGGAACGCCGCGACGGCCGCAGCCGCCGCGACGCCCGACGCAATCCAGCGGTTGCGGCCGGACAGCATCGAATAGGCGAGACCGAGCAGCGCAAGGACGCCCGCGAAATCCAGGCCCCACTCGCTCGGAACCCGATCGGCAAGCGCGATGCCGAGCAAAGCCGGCACCTGCCAACTGATCCAGCCCCAACTCGCGTTGCCCAAGAAGTACGGAATTTGCTCAGGGTCCGGCTGGAGAGTGGGGAAGCGGCGCAAGAAGAGCACGTAGGTGAGATCACCGGCCAGGTACGTGAACGCGAGCCGCTGCAAGCGCGGTAGATGGCCGAAGTAGCGCCGCCAATGCGCGCTGAAGATCACGAAGCGCAGGTTCATGCAGCATGCGGCCGCCCAGATCACCCATAGCGGCGCGTCCGCCGCGATCAGCGGCAGCGCTGCGAGCTGTGCACTGCCGGCGTTGACCAAAACGCTCATCAGCACCGCGAGCGGCAGGCTCAAGCCGCTCTTGATCATTGCGACGCCGGTGACGAGGCCCCACGCCGAGATGCCGAGCGACGGCGCGAACATTTCCTTTATGCCGCGCTGAAACTCTTCCCGCCAAGTCAAGTTCGTCGCCGCTCCGGTCGCGTTGGCCGACCGCACATCCTGTCGGCAACCGTGCACCGGTGCAATGGCCGTTCGGACGAACTCGCGCGGCGAGGGAAGGGACTTATCATCGAGTTCGCGGACGGCACGCGGCTGCTCGTGGCGGACCGGCAGCTCGACAATTCTCGGTCACCTGGTTGCGATGAGCGTCCTGCCGAACGAGCGCAGACGGTCCCCAGCCGCTTCGCGGGCAACGGGCCGGATTCGCGAGCGGAAGCCGCTCAGGCCGTCGACGGTGCGGCGGCTCAGCTGTTCTCCGTACCCACCGCGAGCACGATGAGCACCGCATAGTCCTGCTTGTTGCAGTGCGGGACCGGCGGCATCGCGGCGCCCGGTGTCACCGGGAAATCGCTTTGCTTCGCGTCGGCCGGCGAGCATGCCGCGGCGCCGTTCGCCGGCGTATAGCGAGCCGAGCGGCACCGCAGATGCGTCACGTCGTAGACCGATGCGTTGTCGTCGAGCTGCCAACGCTGCGTGCCGTCCGCCGCCATCGGCTGCACGGTGAGCACCGTCGTCACCGCGCGGGCGCCCGTGACCACGTATTGACCGGCCGGAAGCGGGAACTCCGGCTGCTCCATGATCAAGCCGTGCTCCTCCAGCCACCAATCCTTGTTGTCGAAGCGCCATCGGGCGGGCGCGACGCCGCCGGCGGCTTTCAGTCGCTCGTACTCGTCGAGCTGCACGCCGCGCGGCCCCGGATCTTGCCGCCACAGACCCCACTGCTGCGCATTGTCGCCTGAGCTCGCCTTCGGGTCGCTCAACGCGGCGATGTATTGCGTGGGCACGCGGCGGAACTTCGTCGGCCGCGGCGCCGCCAGCGCAGCGGGGACCCACGCGACGCCGGCGGCCGCGGCTCCGGCGACGAGCAGCGAGCGGCGGCTCAGGCCGTTGCCGCAGGGCTCGAATGCGGTCGATTCGCTGGATGCGCCGATCTTCTGTTCACGTTTCATCGCGTGCGCTCCTCTATATCTGTCGCCGGTCAGCTCTCATCCTAACGCCGCGGCCGGCCTTCGGGTAGACGAGCCCGCCGTTCAGCTCCGGATCTCGCTGCAGGACGCACCGTAGGCGAAGCAGCTGTAGCAGCGGTGGTGGTGCAGCGAGACGCGCTTCGCCAGGCTCTCGGCCAATGTGCCGCCGAGATCGTATGAGGCATCGTCGTCCACGAGCGTGCAGGCGTAGACCCGCATCCGGCCGTTGCGCTTGATGACCATCTTCGAGAACGCGCACATGAACCCGCGCCGCGACTCCTCCGACTGATAGGTGGTCATGCACTGCTCGGTGACTCTCGGCACCTGCGGCTGGGCACCCGGCAGCAGGAAGTCCGGGAAGCCGACGAGCGTCGTGGTGCGCGGTAGTCCGTGAGCCGCGAACAGCGCGGCGAAGGACTCCGCGATGGCGGTCGTGTCCTCGCCTTGCTCGGTCTGCCGCGCGACGGACACTTTGAACCCGAGGTTTCGCAGCGCTTCGAGCGCGGCCCAAGACTTGTCGAAGTTGCCCGCGCCTCTGCCTGCGTCGTGGCGCGCACGATCCGCGTAGTCGATGCTCACGCGAAAGGCGACCGGGTGCGGCTGTGCGCGAAGCTCGGCGATTTGGCGCAGACGTTTCAAGACCGCATCCGTCCCGTTCGTGAGCACCAAGCACGGACGCCATCGCGACGCGTACTTCAGGATGTCGACGATGCTCTTCACGACGAACGGCTCGCCGCCCGTGAACGAGAACTGCTCGACGCCGATCGCGACGGCCTCGTCGACGAATGGCTCGACGTCGGCCAACGTCATCCGGTCGAGCCGCCGATCGCCCGGCTTCGAGCCCTCGAGGCAGAACGGGCACGCCAGATTGCAGGCTGTGCCCGTGTGAAACCAAAGCTCCCGCAGCGCGTGCGGTTGGATGTAGCCGATCGGCGCGGGTCGCTCGGCGGGGCGTGCGGTTTCGACGGTGGCGTTCATGGGCGTTGCTCGCCCTTCGAGCGTAGCAGCCGCCGGTAGCTCGCGGCCAGCGCTTCGGGCCGGGCGCCGAGCATGAAGCGCAGCGCGAGCCAACGGTTTCCGAGCGTGCGCCGCCACCAGCCGTCGCGCTCCCACCGCCGTGTCGCGACCCCGAGCGCGCGCGGCAGCACGCGAAACGTGTGCCGAGCCCTCAGACGCCTCACGAGCCGCGCTTCCTCGAACA
Source organism: uncultured Gammaproteobacteria bacterium (assembly GCA_963817615.1). GTDB lineage: Bacteria > Pseudomonadota > Gammaproteobacteria > Steroidobacterales > Rariloculaceae > FEN-1219. The sequence continues at coordinate 59,386 of CAWFPH010000001.1, forward strand.
GAGGCTGCGGCGCGAATCCGCCGCAGGCGAGGTAGGCGTCGCGGCGCACGAAGATGCCCTGGTCGCCGTATACCATCCCGCCGCAGCGCACCCGCAGCGCGACGAGCGACGCAAGCAGCGCCTTGTACCACGTATCGGGGCCCTGGAACGCGAACCGAAAGCAGCCGCTTTCGGCGCCGGCGCGCAGCGCCGCGGCGATCGCCTGCAGCGCGTCGGGCGGCGGCGCGGCATCGGCATGCAAAAACCACAGCACGGGTGAGACCGTGGCACGAGCTCCGGCGTCGAGCTGCGCGCCGCGGTTGGCGTCGCCTTCGAGGTACGCGCACGCTTGCTGGCGGCACAGCTCCGCGACGGCGCGGTCTGCGCGCCCCGAGACCACGACGATCTCGGCCGGACTTTGCTGTCGCAGCCGCGGCAGCAACGCGGCGAGCGTCGCTTGGTCGTCGAGCACCGGAATCACGACCGCAACGTCGAGGCCGCTCACTGTGCGCCGCCGCGCGGCGCCGCGCAGGGCACCGCCGCAAGCCGGTCGCGCAGCGTGCGCGTCGCGCGTCGCGTCACGAGCACGGTCACGGTCGCCGTCGCGAGCAGGCCGACGACGAGCAGTACGCGAGCGGTCCAGCCCGTGTCGAGATCGCCGACCGCGAGGTCGGCGACGCTCTTCGCGAGCGACCCGATGTACACGTGCAGCACGGTGGCCGGCAGCATGCCGATGAAGCTCGCGAGCACGTAGTCCCGAAAACGAACGGCCGTGAGCGCAAACCCGTAGTTGAGCAGGTTGAACGGGAAAAGCGGCGATAGGCGCGTGAGCAGGACGATCGCGAAGCCGTCGGCGTGCGTCGCGGCATCGAGCGCTTCGAACCGGGGCAGCCCGGCGATGCGGCGCGCAACCCACGCGCGCAGCACGAACCGGCCGACGAGGAACGCCGCGGCGGCCCCGAGCACGCTCCCGGCGGATACGAGCGGGACGCCGAGCGGCACGCCGAACAGGAATCCCGCCGCGAGCGCGAGAATCGTGCCGGGCACCGCGAGCACGGTTGCGAGCACGTAAGCCGCGACGAACAGCGCGCCGGCATCGCGCGGGTGCTGGCGCGCCGAGACGACCGCGTCGGCGAGCCATGGATGCTGCAGCGATGCAGCCGCGGCTACGGCGATCGCCACGACCAGCACGACGAGCACGGCCGTGCGAAGCGGCGTCATGGGATCGCGAGATCCGTCTGCGCGGCGAGCCACTGGCACAGCGCGCGGCGAGCCGGGCGCGGGTCACGCTCGAGGTCTTGCCGCAGTGCGAGCAGATCCTCGAGCCAGTCGACGTCGCGCAGCGGCTCGAGCAGCGCCGCGCGGGCGCCCGCGTCGGTGCAGCGCGTCTGCAGCGCCGCGAACAGCGCGTCCGTGCTCCACGGCAGCGCCGCGAGATCGGGCCAGCGGCCCCGCACGCCCATCAGCACCACGCCGCCGTCGAGCGCGGGTCCGAAGACCACGTCGCGGTCGGCCAGGGCCGCGGCCGCGCGCTCGGCATAAGCCGTGTCGAGGACCGGACAGTCGATGCCGATGAATATCTGGCGCTCGAAGCCGCGCTCTAGGAGGGTGTCATTCACGTGATTGATGCGCTCGCCGAGATTGTCGCCGCGCTGCACGACGCAGGTGTCCGCGGCGCAAGGCTCTAGCGCTGCCACCTCGTCTGGCGTGGAGGGCGCGAGGCACACGGGCCCCGGCCAGGCCGCCAGGTCCTCGCGGGCGCACGCGATCAGCCGCCGCGCGAGCTCGGTGCCACGCCGCTCGCCGATGCGCGCGGCGACGCGCTGTTTCGACCGAGCGGCCGACTTCATCATCAGGACCATACAGCATTCGGCGGCCATCGTTTCAGGCGTCTCCGCGCCGGCGCCGCGCGGCCGGGGAGCGGTGGCAAATCTTGAGCTTCGGCATTGGACGCGGACCCGAGAGCGGCGTACTTTTTGTATCTTATCGTGGCCGTAACGTTTGGTTTTCGCGGCTGCAGGAGAGGTTATGGACCGGATCAAGCCGACGATGCGAACCGCGCTGCTCGCGGCCGGGGCTACGCTGCTCATGGCCACCGCGCACGCCCAGATCAACGACTCCATCCGCGGCGCCCCGAGCGAGGCCAACTACTTCATCGGCACGCCGAAAGGTTGGAAGCAACCGATGACGGCTTGGGGCGAGCCCGATATTCAGGCAACGCTCAACATGATGCAGGCAGCCGGTGTGCCGCTCGAGCGCTGCGCCTCGAGCCACCGCTACGGCGCGCCGCCCTGCGACATGGACAAGAAATGGCTTACGGAAGAGGAGTACCAGGCGCGCGTGAAGGCCGCGGAGGAGCGGGGTGACCCGTCGCGCAAGCTGTTCGCCGAGGGAAAAGTCGGCGCCGCGATTCAAGCGGGCGTCGTCGACCCGAGCATCCCACAACGCATGACGAACCTGATCGTCGATCCGCCGAACGGCTTGCTGCCGGAGCTCACGGCCGAGGGCAAGCGCCGTGCGCTGAAGATGAAGAGCGACTGGCCGCTGCCGGGCGAGGATCCGGTGTTCGAGGGCCCGCAGGATTTCGACAGCTGGGACCGCTGCATCACGCGCGGCATGCCGTCGATGATGATGCCTTACCGCTACAACGGCGGCTTCGCGATCCGGCAGGCGCCCGGCATCGTGGTCTTCGACATCGAAATGATTCACGAGTCGCGCATCATTCACATGGACGGCCGTCCGGCCCCCTCGCCGAAGGTCAAGCAGTACTTGGGCTACTCGCGCGGGCACTGGGAAGGCGGCACCCTCGTCGTCGAGACGACGAACTACAAGGAGGGTCCGCCGATGATCAACCTCGCGGTCGTCGGCTCGCCGCCCGGCAATCGCTTCCCGATGAGCGATCAGATGAAGACGACGGAGCGCATCACGCGGCTGAACGACGACTGGTTCCTCTACGAGATCAAGACGGAGGACCCGGTGGTGCTCACGCGCTCGTTCACGGTGCGCTATCCCATGCGCAACGACCCGTCGTACTGGTGGCCGGAGTACGCCTGCCACGAGGACAACACGATCATCCCGAACTACGTCTCCACGAACCGCTACGAGCGCGCGCATCCGGCGAACGAGGAGGCGAAGCCGATCGAGGTGACGCCGTCCGTTGCGGATGCTCTGGCCGGCAAGTGGGTCGGCCGCCCGCGCATCGTGACGGTGGATGACGACATCGAGCTGCAGTTCACGAAGAACAAGGACGGCACGGTCGTCGGCAAGCTCATCGGCACGAGCTTCGGCAAGATCGACAAGCCGCTGCGCGACTTCAAGGTCATGGACCGCGAGTTGCGCTTCCAGTTGCCGAACACTAATCCGTGGAGCTTCGCAGGCAAGCTCGCCGATGACGGCACCATCGTCGGCATCGTGAGCAGCGCCCAAGGCGGGCTGCCCATCACGTTCAAGCGCACGTCGGGCGGCTGACGCCGACCTCGTGCGGCGCATCCTCCGGGGCCCGCGCTTCGCATTCGATGCGGAACGCGGGCCCGGCTATTTCACGAGCGGCGTAAGCACCGCCGCGAGCTCGTCGGCGGCGTTCGCGGCGCGCACGAGGTGCGGGTAGCGCGGCCCGTCGAAATACTCGACGTCGAACGTCTTGAAGTAGTCCGCGCTCTCGACGAGCAGCGCGATTGGCGTATGTCCGTGCTGCGCTTGAGCGAGCGCATCGTCGAGCACTTCGGCCGCGTATCTTCTGCCGTTCACGGCGACGAGCTTCATCCCGGGGCTCACGCCCGCTTTCGCGGCCGGACCACCTTCGACGGTGTCGACGATCGTGGCGTCCTTGTCGATGCTCAAGCCTATCGACCACTCGCGGTCTATTCCCTTCGAGCGCTTTTCGCGGAGCGCGACCGCGTCGTTCTTCTCGGCCGTGTACTCGAGCCGCCACCCGCTGCGGTCGAGTGCGCTCGCGAGCGCGCGCGTGTCGGGGGCGTCGAGATGCCGCCGGATGAACGCTCGCCAGTCGTTCGGCGCGATTCGCGCGAGCGCTGCATAGACGTCCGCCTCTTTGTAGGGCTTGACGGCGGGCTCGCCGGCCGGGCCCGCGTAGAACGCCTTCATGAAGTCCGCGAGCGTCGCTTGGCCGCCGCTCCTAGCGCGCAGCTCCTCGTCGACGTCGTACCAAAGGAAGATCGATGCGTCGTAGAAGTCGGTGCCGCGCCGCGCGGACTCCCAGGACGAGGACGTCTCGTAGAGCGCTTGTGCCGCAACGGCCGTGTCGGCGAGCGGCCGCCAGCGCGCACCCGGCTCGTTCTCGAAGTACGCCGCGAGCGCGGCAAGCTGCTCGCGGTAGAGCTTCGGCGTGATCAGGCCGGCGCGCGTGGCGAGCACGTCGCCCCAGAACTCCGTGAGCCCTTCGTAGACCCACAGGAGCGAGGCGTCCATCGGCTTCTGGTAGTCCGGCGAAAGCAGCCCCGCCGGCCGGCGATATTTGCCGTTCCAGCTGTGCACGTACTCGTGGCCGAGCAGGCTCGCCACGTTCATCCGCGTGTCGTCATCGAGCAGTGCGCGCTCCTCGCGGCGATCGTCGCTCGACTCGTGGTGCTCGAGCCCGAAGTGCGCGACGTAGTCGGACAGCGACAAGAGCCAGGTGTAATGCCGGTACATCCGCGTGCCGAACAGCGCGCCGGCCTCGGCCACGAGTCTGCCGTACCCTGCCGCGAAGTCGTCCGGGATCTCGAGCGCGGCGGCGCTGTCGGCTACGATCGAGATCGCGTGCTCGATGTCGGGCCGCGGCGCCGACCCCGCGAGCCGCACGAGCTTCGCGTAACGGCCCATTTGCACCGGCGAGTCGATCAGGCGCTCGATCGAGGCAGTTTCGAACGTGTAGGAATTGGCGGCGCCCGCCGTCGCCGCGAGCGCGCTCACGACCGTCCAGCCGGCCGGTGCGGTGACCGTCGCGTCGATCGGCACGTTCGCTGCATCGATGCCCTGGGGAAACAGCAGGAACTCGTTCCACGGTAGGATCGCAAGCTGGTCGGTGCTGGTCGGTGCGCCGGTGAAATCGCCACCCGCCGTCGTGAGTCCCGTTTCCATCGCGATGTCCAGCCGCGCGGTGCCCGGCGGAACCGTGAGGCGCAGCGCGTAGAGATCGAGCGGGTCGCGTGACCACTGCAGCTCGCGGCCGTTCGCGCGGATCGTCAAGCCGATGATGCTCTCGAGCGGGCCCGTGGGGCCGTGCTCGCCCGGTATCCACTGCGGATACACGAGCGTGAGCGATCCCGGTTTCACTGGAATGACGAGCTCGGTGTGCACGCGTTTGCTTTGCACGTCGCGCGCGTCGACCTTCACGGTGTAGTCGGCCGCGTTCGCGGCGGCGCCCGCGAGGAGCGCAGCGAGGCACAAAGGTCGCTCGAGACGCATGGCATTTCCTTCGACGGTGCTGGGTCCGTCATGGGCGATGGATCGGCCGATTGTACCGCCCGCTCCGGCCCGTCGAGCGGGCGTTGCCGAGTTGCGGATGGCTGCCGTGCGCGGCTCCGGGGCCTTGGTGAAACAGCGGCTCCCGCGCAAACTAGTGCCGCTTGAAGTTGTCGATCGCCCAACAATGAAAAGACGCTTGCCCTTGCTCGCAGTCCTCGTGATCCTCATCGGTGCCGCCGTCTATTACTTCGCGTTGCGGCGGCCCACGTCGATCGTGCTCACGGGTGTGGTCATGACCGACGACGTGCGCGTCGGCTCCATGATTCAGGGCCGGGTCGAGGAGCTCGACGTGCAGCCCGGCGATACCGTCGAGAAGGGCGCGCTGCTCGCGCGCATTCAGCCGCAGGAGGCGAAGGCCGACGTCGAGTTCTACAAGAATACGCAGGACGCGTCTGCCGCCGCGGTCGACGAGGCCGCGGCACAGCTCAAGTTCCTCGAGATGCAAACGCGCGAGCAGATTCGTCAGGCCGAGGCGAACGTGGCCGCGACGCGTGCCCAGGTGCAGCAGGCCGACGCCGATCTCGAGAACGCCGATCTCAAGTTCAAGCGCGAGCGCGATCTGCGCGATCGGCAGCTGAACTCGGAGGAGGCGCTCGATCTCGCGCGCACGAGCTATCAGAGCGCCAAGGCGCACGCGAACGCGCTCGAGAAGCAGGTGCAAGCGGCGGAAGCCGCACTTGCGCTCGCGCAGGCGAACGCCGAGCAGATCGACGCTCGCAAGGCTGCTTTGTCGACCGCCAATCAACAGCTCGCGGCGGCCGGCGCTCAGACCGAGAAGGCGAAGGTGCGGCTCGACTACACCGAGGTGCGCGCGCCCGTGCCGGGAACCGTCGACGTGCGCGCGGCGCTCGCGGGCGAGGTCGTGAATCCGGGCCAAACCATCGTCACGCTGATCGATCCCGATGATCTCTGGGTGCGCGCGGATGTCGAGGAAAGCTACATCGATCGCGTGCATCTCGGCGACGAGCTCGCGGTGCGGCTGCCTTCGGGCGGCGAGCGGCGCTGCAACGTATTCTTCCGCGGCGTGGACGCGGACTACGCGACGCAGCGCGACGTGAGCCGCACGAAGCGCGACATCAAGACGTTCGAGGTGCGACTGCGCTGCGACAACTCGGACCGCAGCTTGGCGCTCGGCATGACGGCGTACGTCACGCTGCCGCTCGCGGCGCCGGCCACGGCCCGCGCGCCCCGCGGCGCCGGCGCCTCGCTAGCGGAGCGCGGTCGAATCGGCATGGGAGCTTTGCCTGCAACTCCACCGAACGGCGTGGTGCTCGACGTCGAGGTAGACGGTCTCACGAAGCGCTTCGGCGACTTCTGCGCGGTCGATCGGCTGAGCTTCTCGGTCAAGCACGGCGAGGTGTTCGGTCTGCTCGGGCCGAACGGCGCGGGCAAGTCCACGCTGATCCGCATGCTCACCACGCTCGTGCCGCCGACCTCGGGCAGCGCGCGCGTCAACGGCTTCGACGTGGCGGCGGCGCCGAACGAAGTCCGCAAGGCGATCGGCGTGATCCCGCAGGCGATGACCAGCGATCTCGATTTGAGCGCGGAAGAGAACATGAGCATCTTCGCGAAGCTCTACGGTCTGCCGCGAGCCCAGCGCCGTGAGACGATCCATGCGCTGCTCGAGGCCGTGGACTTGCTGCAATGGGCCGACAAGCCCGTGAAGAATTTTTCGGGCGGCATGCGGCGGCGGCTCGAGATCGCGCGCGGGCTCGTCCACGAGCCGAAGATCTTCTTTCTCGACGAGCCGACGACGGGTCTCGATCCCGTCTCGCGCGTGGGCGTGTGGCAGATGCTCGACAAGCTGCGTACCGAGCGGGACCTCACGGTGATCCTCACGACTCACTACATGGAGGAGGCGGACAAGCTCTGCGACCGCATCGCGATCGTGGATCACGGCAAGCTGGTCGCGCTCGACTCGCCGCTCAAGCTCAAGGCGTCGATCCCGGGCAAGAACGTGCTCGAGGTCAGCTTCGCCGAGGTGCCGGCGGGTTGGCCGGAGACGCTCGCGGCGCTGCCCGACGTCGCGGAGGTGAAGGCCGAGGACAAGGTGTTCCGGTTGTCGTCTCACAACGGGCCGCGCACGACGGTTGCGCTGATGGACGCGGCGCGGCAGGCCGGCGTCGCGGTCACGTCGCTGTCGGTGCAGAGCACGACGCTCGACGACGTGTTCGTGCACTACACCGGCCGCCAGCTACGCGATTCGCTGCAAGCCGCGAACCCGGCAGAGAGCCAAGTCATGATCAGGCGTCAGTAGGGCGATGCACCGTATCTGGGCCATCGTCGAACGCGATTTGCGCCGATTCCGGCGCAGCCCGACGCTCGTGATCGTGTCGATCTTCATGCCGATCGTGCAGCTGCTCGTGCTCGGCTATGCGTTCGGCGGGAAGGTCCGCAACCTCGAGCTCGGCGTCGTCGATGCCGACCACCACGTGCCCGCGATCACGCTCGAGGGCATGTTCAACGCAGTCGCGGCGAATGCGAAGACCTTCAAGACCACGCCGTATCCCGACGAGGCCTCGGCCATGGCCGACCTGCGCACGGGACGCATCAACGGCGTGCTCAGCATTCCGCCTGATTTTTCGCGCGATCTCTTGGTCGGCAACGATCCGAAGATCGCGCTGATCGAGGACAACACCGATCAGTTCAGCTCTTCCGCGCTTGCCGGCAGCCTCGGGCAGCTGCTCGGCGACTACAACGCCGACGCCGTCGCGCCGCGCATGGCCGGTAAGGCCGCGCTCTCGATCGTCGAGGTGTATCCGTACGTGCCGTATATCCAGTTCCTGCTGCCGGGTACGATCGTGCTCGCGATCTTCGTCTCCGCGATGATCGGCGGCGGCATCATCTTCATCGACGACAAGGCACGCGGTCTGCACGAAGGCTATCTCGTGACGCCGATCAGCAAGTTCGAGCTGATCCTGGGATTCAATCTCGCGGGCGTGATCAAAGCCGCGATCGCGGGCTTGGTGCTCGTGACGCTCGGCTCCGTGATCGCCGGCATCCCGGACCCTCTGAATCTATTCCGGCTCGTGCGGTTGCTCGTGCTCGTCGTGCTCACGGCGCTCACACTGATCAGCATGATGTTCCTGCTGATGGTGCGCGTGAGCGACCCGCTCGTGCCGCGCGCGGTGTTCGGCGTGCTCAATACCGTGCTGTTCTTCCCCAGCGGCGCGGTGTATCCGACCAACGCGTTCCCGTCGTGGATGAAGGCGATCACGGTGGTCGATCCGTTCACTTATGCCGTGCACGGCTTCAAGTCGCTCGTGCTGAAGGACACGAGCCTGCTTGCGATCGCCTCGGACGTGGGTTTTCTCGCGGCTTTCACCGTCATCGCGATGGGCGCGGCGACGCTGCTGTTCAAGCGGTCGTTGTAGCCGCCCGCCGGCGTTGGAACGGCGGCGCCGATCGAAGTCGATTCGGCCGCACGGCGATCGGTCGGGCGACCTCGAGGCCGTTTTGCCGGATGCCGTCATCGTGTTGCGCGGCGGGGCTCGGCCGGCCTCTGCGATCCAAGTCGCGCAGCGCGCGCACGCTCGTGCTCCGCACAGCGCATCGCGATGAGCGCCTTTTGCGAAGGCGCCGGCAGCGCTTCCGCCGCGTCGTCGCGGATGGCCGCGTAGTGGCCGGCCAGCTGAGAACGCAGCGAGGAACCCGCCGGGAAGAAGGTCGAGGCGTCGGCCAGCATCGCGAGCAAGCGGTCGGTGGTGATGAGGTCGCCGAGCGAGAACTGCCGCAGCGGGATGATGAACGCATCGACAATCGCGTTCAGCTCCACGTGCTTGACCACGAGGCGCACGCGCCCGTCCTTGCGCCGTAGTCGCTGGGGCTCGCCCACGTCGGCCGCCGCGCGCAGCAGCCGCTGCATCTGGTCGATGCAGGCGAGCGCCGTGAACTGGTCGTTGACGCCGGGCGAGAGCGCCTTGCCGGCCACCTCGGCGAGTTGCTCGATCAGAAACAGCACGTCCTGATCGGGCGTTCGCTCGCCGCCCCAGGAGAACAGTCCGCAGATGCGCGTCGCACAATCGTCCTCGATGCGGCCGCCGTGCACGCGCACGAGCGGCGTGCCGCGCACGCAGAAATCGCCGGGCATCACGAGCGTCTCGAGCGTGCGGTCGACCTTGCATGCGACCGCCAGCAAGCCGTCGTAGTCGACGATCCTGAGATAACCGCCGTCGGTGTCGAGCCGCAGCGTGAACGCATCGGGGGAATCCGACCATTGCGGCCGCGGGTCGGCGCCCGACTCGCGGGGCGGGAAGGCGGCGTTCAACTGCTCCACGAGCGAGGTGCCTAGCGAGCTCACGACGTGCGAGACATTGATCCGCGTCGGCACGTGATGAATGAAATAGATCAACACCGCGACGCTCAAGAGCGCCAACGCAACCGCCACCAGGATAGCGAGATGCGGGACGAACGGGCCGCTGCCGGTCTGTGCGCTTTCACCGGCCGAGCGTACGGAACGCAGCACCACGATGCTGTAGATGAACGTGGCGATGAAGGTCCCGAGGACGAGCTGGCTGCCGCGATCTCGGAGTAGGCCGGAAACGAGATGCGGTCCGAGTCGCGCGCTCGCGTACGACAACATCAGCAGCGTCATCGAGAAGGTCACGCCCGCGACCGTGATCATCGAGCCCGCCACGGTCGCGAGCAGGGCCCGCGCGCCTTCCGCGTGGTTGGCCGTGAGCCAGCCGAGTTGCGCGATCGCGCCCGAGTCGACGCGCTGGTCGATGTAGACCATGAGCACGGCGACACCGATCGCGACCGCCGTCAGGACGGAGGGGAGGAACCAGTAGCTCGACTTGACGCGGATCCAGTAGTCGAAGATCGCCGCGCCGCTCAGGACCTTCGCGAGGTTCATCGCCGGCCTCTCCGCACGGCGGAGCGCTGTAGGCTCGCCAGCCGGCCGTTGGGCGGCGGCGTGCGCCAAGGGAGATGCGTGGCCATACGAACCGGCGAGCAACATCCGTACCAGCGCCCGCCGGGCTGGGTGAGCCGACGGGCTGCGATGAAAACCGTTCCGCTTGCGGAGCTCGACGATATATCGCACGATATGTTCTGTCGATATAGCGTCCGGTCGATCGGAAGGAGCGTAACCCTATGACCCGGAAGGATTGGGGAGATTTCGGCGAATTCATGAGCGCCGGTTTCGGGCCGCGCGCGTGGGGCTTGCGGGGCGGGCCGCGGCGCCACCGGCGCTCGGGTCGTTGGTTCGAGCCGGGCGAGATGCGGCTCGTGATCTTGCGGCTCGTTCGCGAAAAGCCGCGGCACGGCTACGAGATCATGAAGGCGCTCGAGGAGCGGCTGCACGGCTGCTACACGCCGTCGGCCGGCACGGTCTATCCGACGCTGCAGCTGCTCGAGGACCAGGGCTACGTGCGCATCGTCGAAGAGGACGGCAAGAAGGTCTATCACATCACGCCCGAGGGCGAGGGTTTCCTCGACGAGAATCAGGACGTGCTGTCTGAGATCGGCGAGCGCATCAAGGATGCGATGCACGGCGTGGCCGGCGGCGCGCTCGGCGACGTGAACGTCGCCTTCGCGCATCTCGCGAAGCGCGTGTTTCGCGAGGCCTGGCGCAGCGGTCCCGACAGCGAGCGCACCGCGAAGATCGCGGAGGTGCTGCGGCGGGCGCTCGCCGACATCGAGGCGCTCTAGCCGCGCTCGAGGTGTCGCACGGCCGCTTGCGCGTCGGACGATGCGGCGCGGCGCACGCTCAAAGGCGCGCGGGGGCGGGCAGCGCCGACACCCCGAGGTCGCGGTAGATGCGCAGCATCCGCTCTCGATAAGCCGCGGCGGTAAAGCTCGTCTCGACCCAGCGCCGGCCCGCTCGGCCCATCTCGGACGTTGCTCCATCCGACTGGCGATCCAACCGGGCTAGCGCTGCCGCGAGCGAGTGCTCGTCGCCGCTGACGAAGGTGAGACCCGTCTCACCGTCTCGGATCAGCTCGGGAATGCCGCCGATGCTTGCGCCGATGACGGGCTTGCCGAGTGCGTACGCTTCCAAGACGCTCATGGGCGCGTTCTCGTACCACTCCGACGGCAATACGACCGCGCGCGCGGCGCGCACCGCGTCGTGCAGGGCCTCGCCGGTCAGATAGCCGAGAAACGCGGCATCGACGCCCAATTCGTGCGCCAGTTGCCGCAACTCTGCTTGCTGCGGTCCGGTGCCGGCGATCGAGACCTTGCATCCGGCTCGCGCCGCCGCCCGGAGCAGAGTGGCAATGCCCTTTTCACGCGAGACACGGCCGAAATAGAGGAACCCGGATCCCTTGGAATATTGCGGTCGGTACCGCTCAGGGTCGATGAAGTTCGGGACGTGCTCGAACGAGGATCTCGGCCAACCCCACTCGACGAGCTTGTCGAGGTAGAAGCGGCTCGGCACGACGAAGCGGCTCACGCCCTCACGATAAGAGCCCAGCAGTCGATGCAGCACGGCCTCGACCATCATCAGCGCGCTGAGACCGGCCGACCCTTTGATGCACCGATGCAGCAGCACGTTGTGCAAGCGCCCGCCGCGGCAGCGCTCGCAAATCCCGTCCGGCGCCAACATGTTATAGGCGGGACACGCGATCTTCAGATCGTGCAGGGTCAGAACCGTCGGGATCCGCCGGCTTTTCAACACGCCCAATATCGACGGTGAGATATGGTGGTAGATGTTGTGAGCGTGACAGACGTCCGGCTTGACGGCGTCCAACAGCCGCTCGAGCTTGCTTCTCGCTTCGAGCGAATAGACGACCTTCGGAATACGCGCTAATTTTTGCGGCAGCGAATAGCGCTCGCCGAACTCGATCTCGTCGACGAAGTAATCCGCCCATGGAGTGTCGAAATTCTGCGGGTGCTTCATCGCGAACGGAACGACGTTCCAGCCTCGAGCCTCGAACATCCGCGCGTGCTCGAGGAACACGGATTCCGCTCCGCCGCGATAGTAGTAGTAGTTGTTGATTGCGAGCAGCGTCGGCGCCGTAAGGCGTTGCTCGACCGGCGCTGATCGCAACAGCGCGGGAGCTGCGCCGTCTTGCGGCACCAGCGCTTCGACGTGGTCGGCGGAGCGACGCACCATCGCCGGCCTACCGCAAGATTCGACGTCGCTGCCGTGCCGCACCGACGGAGCGAAGACTATTGACGCGGCTGCGGAGCGGGCGCTCGCCCGGTTCGAGGTCGGTCGGCGATTCGCCGGGGTGCAGAGCGCACTCGACGGTCCGTCGAACGGAGGCGGAATGGCATAGCCGCCGCAGGTCATAGGCCGTGACAATTTCCAAAAGCTGGCTCCAAAAATTGCACGCCGGCGGCGCACGCTCGGGCCTCGCCGACCCGCGGCGAGCCGCTCCCGCGTTGCGCCGGGCTAACGAACGGATTCGTAACGCGGCAGTTCGATCCCCATGGCCCAGCCGCTGCAATATCCAGACCACAGCCTCTGCCGGACTTCGGTCGGGCTGCGCCGGAGGGGCGTAAGCACCGTCGATCCACCGTTCGCGGGACAGCGGGCGAGGCCGATAGGACCGCGGGAGGCGGCCGGCGGTGGTGGCACGCAATTTGGACGGCGCTCGCAGGATGGGCTCATCAAACATGGATTCGAGCATTGCGGCGCCCCCGCGGAGCCACGCGTTCTATTACGCCGCGGGCATCCTGTTTCTTGCGCTCGCCAAGGCGAGACACGTGCTCCATGGCTATTCGAGCCCCAAGCCGTTTGCGACAACGGAGACCGACCGCTGCATCGACTACGCGGTTGCGCAGGCGAAGGGGTACGTCGCCAAGCTGAAGTCTTACGGCGTCGACGTCGCCGGGAAGCGCGTCCTCGAGCTCGGTCCCGGCTCCGACCTCGCGCTCGGCTTGTGGCTGGCACGGCACGGGGCGCGCTCCTACGTCGGCTTCGACCGCAACAACCTCGTCGCGAAGTTGCCCGAGGGCTTCTACGCCCGCGTGGCGGAGCGGACCGGCGTCGATCTCGCCTGTTTGCGGGATGGGCGAGTCGCCTATGCCGCGCGGGCGGATTTCGACGTCGGAACGCTGCGACCCGACATCGACATCGTCGTCAGCAACGCCGCTTTCGAGCATTTCGACGACGTCGAACGCACCGTTCGCCAGTTGACGAGCGTCGTAGTGCCCGGCGGGGTCGCCTGCATCTCGGTCGATCTGCAGACTCACTCGCGATGGATCCGCGACGCCGATCCGAACAACATCTACCGCTATCCGGAGTGGCTCTACCGTCTGTTCTACTTCCCGGGGCAGCCGAATCGAGTCAGGCCGAGTCGATACCGTGCCGCGTTCCAGTCGAACGGCTGGAGCGATATCGTCATGACGTCCGAAAACGTCTTGAGCCCGCTGCTCGCGGCACGCACGCATCGCCGCTTCGCGGCGGAGGATCACTGGGACTGGTTGTCCTTCACGCTGCTCGCCAAGAAGCGCGCATGATCGCCGCCGAAGCGCCTTAGCCCGGGCGCTTGGGCCGCGTTCGGCGCGAGCGGCACTCGAGGCGCGCCGCTGCCGCGCCCGGTGGGCTCAGCCCGGCTGCGCTTGGGCGGTGGGCTCGTGCGCAGGCCGGCGCACCATGCGCTGACCGAGCTTGTCGAGATAGACGTAGATCACCGGCGTGATGTAGAGCGTGAGCAGCTGGGACAGCAGCAGCCCGCCGGCGACGCACAATCCGAGCGGGCGCCGCGAATCGGAGCCCATGCCGGTGCCGAACACGATCGGCAGGGTGCCCATCATGGCGGCCATGGTCGTCATCATGATCGGCCGGAAGCGAATCACCGCGGCCTCGTAGACGGCGTTCTCGGGCGAGACGTGTGCCTCGGCGCGCCGCTTCTGCAGCGCGAAGTCCACCATCATGATTGCGTTCTTCTTCACGATGCCGATCAGCATCATCATGCCGACGAATGCGTACAGCGTGAGCGGCATGCCCGCGACGTACAGCGTGAGCAGCGCGCCGACCGCCGCCGACGGCAGGCCCGACAAGATCGTGAGCGGATGGATGAAGCTCTCGTAGAGAATGCCGAGGATGATGTAGACGACGAGCACCGCGACGAACAGCAGCATGCCCATGTTCTGCGTCGCCGTTTGGAACGCGCCGGCGGTGCCTTGGAAGCTTCCGGAGATCGTCGCGGGCACGCCGATTTGCCGGCTCGCCTGCTCGATGCCGGCGACGGCGTTGCTGAGGGCGTAGCCCTCCGCGAGGTCGAACGAGATCGTGACGGCTGGGATCGAGCCCGAATGGTTCACGCTGATCGGAATAGTGCTCGTCGTCGCTTTGGTGACCGCGCTCAGCGGCACGAGGTTACCGTTGCTCGAAGTGATGTAGAGCGTCTTCAGCGCGGCCGCGTTGCGCTGGAACTCGGGCAAGAGCTCGAGGATCACCTGATACTGGTCGTTCGAGGCGTAGATCTGCGACACCTGCTGGCCGCCGAACGCGTACCCCATCGCAGCCTCGATCTGAGCCGGCGTCACGCCGAGCACGGCCGCTCGGTCGCGGTCGATGTCCACCTCGAGGGATGGCGCCGCGCGGTCGAAATCGCTGTTGACGCCGACGAAGCCGGGCGTCGTTTGCAGCTTCTGCACGAGCTGCTCCGATACGTCCTGCAGCTGGTTCAGATCGAGGCCCTGCAGCGTGTACTGATAGCTCGAGCGCGAGCTGCGGCCGCCGATCCGGATCGACGGCGGGTTCGTGATGAACACGTTGATGCCGGTCATGTTGTCGAGCTTCGCACGCAGCTCTCGCGAGACTTCCTCGGCCGACAGCGGGCGGTCTTGGACCGGCTTCAGCATGATGCGCACGTTCGCGTTGTTCGAGCCGGCGCCGTTCGAGCCGACCTGCAGCATCGCGCCCTCGACGTTCGGGTCGGCGTTCACGATGTCGGCGACGCGCCGCCCGTACTCCACCATGCGCTCGTAGGACGTGCCGTTCGCGGCCTGGACGTTGATGCCGAGCATCCCGACGTCGTCGGCCGGCAAGAAATCCTGCGGCATGTACATGTACAGCCCAACGCTGGCGACCACGCTCGCCACGAACAGCCCCATGATGACCGGCTTGTGGCGCAGGCTCCAAAGCAGGCTGCGATGGTACGCATTCTGCAGCCCATCGAACGTTCGTTCGCTGAGCCGATAGAGGAAGTTGTGCTTGCGGCCGTGCTCGGCCTTTAGAGCGCGTGCGCAGAGCATCGGCGTGAGCGTGACCGACACGATGCCGGAGAACAGCACCGCGATGATGATCGTGACGGCGAACTCGTGCAGCAGCCGGCCCACGATGCCGCTCATGAAGACGATCGGGATGAACACCGCTGCGAGCGATATCGTCATCGACAGAATTGTGAAGCCGATCTCGCGCGAGCCCCTGACGGCCGCGTCGTAGGGCTTCTCGCCCCTCTCGATGTGCCGCACGATGTTCTCGAGCATCACGATGGCGTCGTCGACCACGAAGCCGACGGATAGCGTGAGCGCCATCAGCGAGAGGTTGTCGAGGTTGTAGCCTAGCGCGGACATGCCGGCGAACGTGCCGACCACCGCGATCGGTAGGGCGAGCGATGGGATGATCGTGGCGGACACGCGTCTGAGGAAGACGAAGATCACGAGCACGACGAGAATGCCCGCGATCAGAAGCGTCTTCTGCACTTCGTCGACCGATTGGCGGATCGTCTCGCTGCGGTCGTGGCGAATCTTGAGATCGATGCCGGCCGGCAGCGAGGCCTGGAACCGCGGCAGCACGGCCTTGACCTCGTCCACCACCTGAATGGTGTTCGTGCCCGGCTGGCGCACGATGGCGACCGTGATCGCGCGGTCGTCGCGCCACCAGTTGCCTTGGCGCACGCTGTCGACGCTGTCGATCACGTTCGCCACGTCTTGCAAGCGAACGGGCGCGCCGTTGCGGTAGGCGATGATCTGCCGCCGAAACGCGTCGGCGCTGTGCAGCTGGCCCTCGGTATGGATGATCTTGGCCTCGTCGAGGCCGTTCAGCGCGCCGGTGGCCTGATTCACGTTCGCGGCCTGCACCGCCCGCGCCAGCTCGTCGATGCCGATGTTGCGAGCCGCGAGCTGCGCCGGATCCGCTTGGATCCGCACGGCGTAGTGCGCGGCGCCGAACACGTTCACCTGCGCGACGCCGTCGAGGGTGGAGAGCTGGCGTGCGAGCAGCGTCTCCGCGTAGCGGTCGACGGTCGTGGCCGGTAGCGTTTTCGACGACATCGCGAGGAACAAAATGGGCGAGTCCGCCGGGTTCTCCTTGCGGAACGTGGGCGGGTTCACCATGGTCTTCGGCAGGCGCCGCAACGCTTCCGAGATCGCGGCCTGAACGTCCTGTGCCGCCGCATCGATGTTGCGGTCGAGCTTGAACTGCAGCGTGATGTTGGTCGAGCCCTGGCCGCTCGACGACGTCATCGAATCGATGCCGGGCACGGTCGAGAACACGTTCTCGAGCGGCGCCGCGACCGCGGATGCCATCGTCTCCGGGTCGGCGCCCGCGAGGTTGGCCGACACCTCGATGGTCGGAAAATCCACGTTCGGCAACTCGCTGACCGGCAGCGTCGTGTAGCCGACGATTCCGAAGATCACGAGCGTCGCCATCACCAGCGTCGTCATGACCGGGTAGTCGATGAAACGGCGCGAGATGTTCATGACGTCACCTCATTCCCCCGGCGTCGGGCTCGAAGCTTCCGGCGGTGCGTTGGAGACTGCTTGCCGCTTTTCCACGAACACCGCGGCACCCGGCACGACGCGCAGCTGTCCGTCCACGATCACCTTGTCGCCGGGCTGCACGTCGCCTGCGATCGCCTCGTCGGTGCCATCGTCGAACAGCACTTTCACGACGCGCTGAACCGCGCGGTTCTCGGGCGTCACGACGTAGACGTACAGATTATCGGGGCCGTCGTTCACGGCTTCGCGCGGCACCACCGTCGCCCGCGGAATGTTGCTGAGCGCGACGGTCACGTCCACGAGCTGGCCCGGAACGAGCGACGCGTCCTCGTTGGCGAACGTCGCGCGCAGCTCGATCGTGCCGCTTGCGTTGTCGACGTGGTTGCTCACGAAGTCGACCGGTGCCGAGAACGAGCCGCCGCCTTGGTCGGTCTGGTCGATCGTCGCGGCAAGGCCGCCCGCTCTCGCGCGCGCCTGGATGCGCGGCAAATCGGATTGCGGCAGCGCGAACGACACCTTGATCGGCCGAATTTGCGTGATGCTGACGAGCTGCGAGGTGCCGTTCGCCGCGACCATATTGCCGGGCTGCACGAGGATCGGCCCCGTTTTGCCGTCGACCGGCGAGCGAATGCGCGTGTAGTCGAGATTCAGCTGCGCGAGGTCGAGCGCCGCGCGGTCGGCCTCGATCGTGGCCGTTGCGCTCGCGGTGGTCGCGACGGCGGAATCGAGCGCCTCGGACGAGGTCAAATGCTTTTCGAACAACGACCGGACGCGCTTCTCGCTGTTCTGCGCGTTGTCGAGCTGCGCTTGGTCCTTCGAGAGCTGCGCGCGCGCCTGAGCGAACGCGGCCTGGAACGGTCGCGGGTCGATCTGGAAGAGCAGGTCGCCGGTCTTCACGAACTGGCCTTCGGTGAAGTGCGCCGAGTCGATCACTCCCTGCACGCGAGAGGTCACCTGCACCGTCGTGTTTGCCAGCACCGTGCCGATCGTGCGCTCGACGACCGGCATGTCGCGCTCGGCCGCGATCGCAACCTGCACCGGCGCGGCCGTGGACCGCGGCCCACGTTGATCCGGGCCGCCGTTGCCGCTGCGATTCATGTAGGCGAAGGCGACGAGAACGACGACGAGCGCGGCGCCGCCGATCAGCCAGCGCAAGGCGCTGGAGCGGTGCAGCCCGCCCGCTGCGGGCGGGGCCAATGTATCCGGTTCTTGCACGTGCGCAGCTCGTCCCTGACGTCGCAATCAACGCCACTGACGGGAGTATAGGAGCATCGGGCTCGCAAGGGGTTCGCGGCGGCGCTCTGGCAGTCTGAAGTTTGCTCAAAACAACTGGTTGCATTCCTACCCGGCAGCCGCCGGTAGGCGGGCCGGCCGATCGCGGCGGCGCCATCCGCGAAGCGGGCCTCAGTGGCGGTTCGGGTGCTTCAGGATGCCCGCGTCGGGAACGCGCCTAATGCAGCCGACGTCCGGTGCACCGAAGTCCGGCGCATCGATGACGATCGATCCGAGCGCGGCCACGGTGCGGGGATCCCGCGGCGTGAACAGCAGCACCCGCAGGAACGCGCTGCCTTCGGGCACGTAGGAAATTCGGTCGAACGCGAGCTCCCCGAGCTCGTCATGCTGCACGATGCTGATGCCCCCCGTCGTTTCCGAAACCTCGACGTCGCGCCAGAGTCTTTCGAATTCGGGCGCGAGCAGCTTGAGCTCCGCGATCAGGTGCTCGAATTGCGCATCGGCACACTCGGCGAAATCGACGCGAAATTCTCGCAACAGCCGGCGCACGATGACCGCATAGCCCGACAGGTCGCTCTGATAGTCGCGGTCCGTGAGTATGATTCTCAGCAGGTTGCGCGCGGCCCGAGGCACCGTGTTGTAATCGCGAAAGACGCGTGCAACCAACCGGTTCCAACCGACGATGTCCCAGCGTCGTGTCATCACCATCGCGGGCACGGGGGCCAGCTGCACGGTTCGCCACAGCGAGTCGGTGATGCTGCCGTCTTGCTCCCCGCCCGTCGGCGACCGCCGCTGAATGAGCGCGGTGAGATAACGACGTTCGGCGGGTGGCAGCGCGAGCGCCGCCGCAACGCGCTCGACCACGTCGAGGGAAAAGTTGACGTCTCGGCCTTGCTCGAGCCACGTGTACCACTTCACGCTGACGCCCGCGAGCACGGCGACGTCCTCGCGCCGCAGCCCGGGGCTGCGCGGCTTGTCCGAGCCTCGCAACCCTACGTCGGCAGGGTCGATACGTGCCCGGGCGGCTTTCAAGAGCTCGCGGATTTGCTCCCGTCGGGCAATCATCCGTCCCTCCCGGAATGACTGTACGCAGAACTTAAGCGAACGTCCTGCGGCGCACAAGCCGCTGCACGCGGCGCCTTCGAGGAACGCATCGGCTGCGCGCGGGTGCTCGTCGTGCCGATCGACTCTCGAACGCCGCCGACGGCGGTGGCGACGACCGCGTGAGCCGCGAGCCTCCAGCACGACCGGCCCTGGACAGAGAGCCCAACCGTACTGAGACGGGGAGGGAATTTCGTCGCTCGAACTGTATAATTCCGGGCTCGCGCTCTTCTCCGCGCGCTCGCACCAGCACGGAATAGCATGGCCGGCACGTCATCAACGAGCATCGCGGTGAATATCTTCACGTCGCCACAAGAGGCGTTTCGCGCGATTCGCGAGCGGCCGCGCGTATTCTTGCCGCTGCTCGTGCTGCTCCTCGGCTACGCGGCGGTTTCCTTTCTCTACACGAGCTCCGTCGACCTCGCCTGGCTGATCGACACGCAGCTCAGCCAGACTGCCAAGCAGCTCACTCAGCAGCAGCACGACCAAGCCGTCGCCGCCGCGACCAAGATCTCGCCGAAGATTTACGCCTCGATCGGCGCTGTGAGCACCACCGTCGTCGTCTTGCTGGTCACCGCGCTCGTGGCCCTTTACTACACGGCGGTGTCGTTCGCCACGGGCGATGGCGTGAAGTACAAGGAGTGGTTCGCCCTGGTCTGCTGGTGCGCTTTACCGGCCGTGCTCGGCGTGATCGCGCAGCTCGTGAATCTCGGCGTGAGCGACGTCCGCTTCATGCCGCAAGACTCGCTCGATCCGCTTGCGCTCGGCAACCTGCTCGGTATCGATCGCACCGGCGCCAGCCTGATGCAGCGAATTGCGCTCGGCGTCGACGTGACAGCGCTCTGGGCGTTGATCTTGACGGTCATCGGCTACCAAGCATGGACCAAGAGCTCGATCGTCAAGGCCGCGACCGTCGTGCTCGGTCCGATCGTGCTGCTCGTCGCCGGCGGCACAGCGATCGCGCTGCTCTAAGGGATGCGGTGAACCGCAAGCTACTCGTCATCATCGGCATCGTCGTTCTCGTGGTGGCCGTGCCGCTGCTCCAGGCGCGTTTCGGGCGCGGCGCTGCGGTCGAGGTGCAGGTCGAGAAGCTCGAGCCGCGCACGATTCGTTCGTCGGTGCTCGCATCGGGCCGGCTCGTGCACGAGGAGGAGGTCAAGCTCAGCACCGAGGAGATCGGCAAGGTCACGGCGATCTACGTGCAGGAGGGCGAGCAGGTGAAGCGCGGTCAGCTCGTGCTGCAGATCGACGATCAGCGCTACAAGGCGGCCGTGGAGCAGAACGAGGCGGCCGAGCGCGTGCAGAAAATCGCAATCGAGCGCCAGCAGCTGCAGGTGCAGAATCTCCGCACCCAGTGGGAGCGGCAGCGCGAGCTGCACGATCGCAAGCTCATCGACGACGACAAGTTCACGACCGCCACCAACAACCTGAAGATCGCGGAGGTCGACCTCGAGTCGAGCCGCGCGACGCTGGCCCAGGTGCAGGCGCAGCGCGAGCAGGCCGAGGATCACCTTGCGAAGACCCGGGCGTACTCGCCGATCGACGGAGTGGTGACCACGATCGACATCAAGGTCGGCGAGACGGCGATCTCGAGCTCGACCAATATTCCGGGATCGAACCTGATGACGATCGCGAACCCGGCCAGCATCTTGACCGAGGTCAACGTCGACGAGGCCGATATCGCGAATATTGCGGTGGGGCAGGCCGCGCGCGTGTACGCCATCGCCTACCCGGACCGGCCGATGGACGGCGAGGTGCAGTCGATCGCGGTCACCGCGAAGGTGGCCGAGGGTCAGCAGGGCCGCAGCTTCGCGGTGAAGATCAAGCTGACCGACACGAACGAGATCACGCTGCGCCCCGGCATGACCTGCCGCGCCGAGATTTTCGCCGCCAGCAAGGAGCACGTGCTGGCGGCGCCGATCCAGGCGATCCGCGTAGACGAGGACCTCGCGGCGGGCGAGACGCACCGCAACGCGTTCGTCGACAACGACGGCGTCGCGAAGCGCGTCGCGGTCACGATTGGGCTATCGGACGACACGTACCAGGAGATCACGAGCGGGCTCAGCGAGGGCGATACCGTGATCACGGGTCCCGACCGCGTGCTCCGGGCGCTCAAGGACGGAGACCGCGTCGTCGTCGCGAAGAAGTAGCGCCCGCCGCCATGGCCGTCATCGAGCTTCAGGGGATCAGCAAGCACTACGTGATGGGCCAGCAGGTCATCAAGGCCGTGGACCAGCTCGATCTGACGATCGACTACAACCAATACGTGGTGTTCATCGGTTCCTCGGGGTCGGGCAAGTCCACGCTCATGAACATCATCGGCTGTCTCGATACCCCCGATTCGGGCCGCTACGTGCTGAACGGTCACGACGTGCGCGGGCTCACGGAGAACGATCTCGCCGACATCCGCAATCAAGAGATCGGCTTCATCTTTCAGAACTTCAACTTGCTGCCGCGCGCCTCCGCGCTGAAGAACGTAATGCAGCCGCTGATTTACCGGGGCCTGGGTCTCGCCGATCGGCGGGCCGAGGCGGAGCGCGTGCTCGAACGCGTGGGGCTTGCCGATCGCAGCGATCATCTGCCGAACCAGCTTTCGGGCGGCCAGCGGCAGCGCGTCGCGATCGCCCGCGCGTTGGTGACCAACCCCTCGATCTTGTTGGCGGACGAGCCGACCGGCAATCTCGACTCGCAGACGAGCACCGAGATCCTCGCGCTGTTCGACGAGCTGCACCGCGACGGCCAGACGATCGTGCTCGTCACGCACGAGCCCGACGTCGCGAAGCACGGCGAACGCGTGATTCGGCTGAAGGATGGCAAGATCGTCGAAGATTATGCGCAAGAGCCCGAGCGAACCACCCACTGAGCCGCAGCGGCCGCTGCGCCGCGCGAGCGCACGCTTCCCGGTCTGGTTCGCGGCCAGTGAAGCCGTACGGGCAGCGCTCGGATCGATTCGCGCGCATGCGTTCCGCAGCTTCCTGACCGCGCTCGGCATCGTGATCGGGGTGGCGTCGGTGATCGCGATGGTGTCGATCATCCAGGGCTTGAGCTTCACGATCGGCGAGCAGTTCCAAGGCCTCGGCAGCAACAGTGTCACCGTGCAGTCCTACACCGCGCTTGCGGATGCGCTGCAGGGCCGCCGCTCGCGGCTCACGCAGGAGGACTACGACCTCGTCCGCTATCGCGTCGGCGGCATCACCCAGATCACGCCGATCATGTTCTCGCAGACGGGCCAGGCGCAGATCCGCTACGGCTCGCAGACCGCCTCCGCACAGGTGCTCGGCACGACCTACACGTATCAATATGTCGGCCAATTCTTTTGCCAGCGGGGCCGGTTTCTATCCGACAGCGACGAGGACACGCGGCGCCGCGTGGCCGTGATCGGCACGCAGGTGCGCGAGGACCTGTCGCTGCCCGAGGACCCGATCGGCGAGTACGTCCAGTTCCAGGGCGAGTGGCTCAAGGTCATCGGACTGCTCGAGGCGA
Source organism: uncultured Gammaproteobacteria bacterium (assembly GCA_963817615.1). Taxonomy (GTDB): domain Bacteria; phylum Pseudomonadota; class Gammaproteobacteria; order Steroidobacterales; family Rariloculaceae; genus FEN-1219. The sequence goes on from CAWFPH010000001.1 coordinate 82,267, forward strand.
AGGGCGAGATCTTGGGTCAGAGCCAGGACAACCGGGTACTGATTCCGTATTCGACGATGGCGAGTCTGCAGGGCGCGCAGCGCCGGCCCGATATCGCGATTCAGCTCACGATCGCCGACCTGGGCGACCTCGAGAACATTCGCCAGACGATCACTCGGCTGTTGCGGACGTCGCACCGACTCGCACGCGACGCCGAGGACGACTTCAGGATTCAGACGGCCGCGCAGCTGCAGGACACTTTCAAGTCGATCCTCAACACCGTGACCGTGGTCATGGCCGGCATCGTGGGGATCTCGCTGCTCGTGGGCGGCATTGGGATCATGAACATCATGCTGGTCTCGGTGACAGAGCGTACGCGCGAGATCGGCATCTGCAAGGCGATCGGCGCGAAGCGTCACCACATTCTGCTGCAGTTCTTGCTCGAGGCGCTCGTGCTGTGCCTGCTCGGCGGGCTCGCCGGGCTCGCGATCGGCTATGCAGGCGGAGTGATCGCGGCGGGCCTCATTCCGAACTTCCCGTCCGCGCATACGCCGTGGTGGTCGGTCGCGCTCGCGCTCGGCTTCTCCGCTGCGGTCGGCGTGATCTTCGGGATACTGCCGGCCGCCAAGGCCGCGAACTTGGATCCGATCAGCTCGCTGCGGTACGAGTAGGCCCGGGGGGAACCCACGAGTGCTGTGCGATCGCTCGTGCCGGCTCCGTCGTTCGGGTCAGCGGATGTCGAGCTCATGCAGGCGTCCGATGCGGCCGCGCACGAACACGTTGAATGCCAGCGAGACCCGTTCTTCGGCGGAATCGTTCGGGTCGACCGAGTGCGACACGACGGACGGGAACAGACAGATGTCGCCGGTCTTCGGCTTGTGTCCCCAGCTCTTGCAGTTGTATACGTTGAACGATTCCATGTCGAGGTCGAGGGCCGGGGGAAACGGCACCAGGCTGTGCACGTCGCGATGGAACACGATGTCGCCGCTTTTCTCGAGCGCCTTGAGATACAGAACGCCGGAGATCAGAGAGTTGTTGTGCATGTGCGCGCCCGCTTGATCGCCCCGGCCGTGCACGTTGACCCACGAGTTCGTGATATAGAACTCGATCTCCTTGCTCACCGCGAGGACCTCTCGCGTGTAGAAATCGAGCTCTTTCAGCACGATCGCTCGCGCCTGCTCGAACGCCGGGCGCTCGAGCACGTTCTTGTCGGTCGAGGTGAGGAAGTGAAAGGTCTCCCCCGTGGGCAGCCGGTTCGTGTACTCCAACGCGCGAATGTCGGGCTTCTCGAAATCCACGACATTGTTGATGTAAACGGGGGCGGAGAAAAGCGGGACTATCAGCGGCTTGTTCATGGGCCTCGACTCGCGCTCGTGGCGACGCCCGGGGGACGATCGGCGGCCCCGAACGCGGGAGCCGAGCGAGCCCGAGGTCGAGCCAATTGTGCCACCGAACGGCGCCGCCGCGAGCAACGAGTGCCCGAGTAGGAGCGCCGACTGGTCCATGCCGGACCCGCAAAAAAAAACGGCGGGCCGAGGCCCGCCGTCGAATCGCGTAAGACTCGAACGATCAGAAGCTCGCCTTGATGCCCACGTAGGCACGGCGTCCGAGCACGTCGTAGTACCCGGGCTGCGTCGTATAGCTCGCAGTGTCGCCCGGCCGAGCGCCGTAGATCAGCGGCTGCTCGTTCGTCAGGTTGTCGATGCCCCCGCGCAGGCTCAACTTCTCGTTGATCTCGTGACCGGCGAAGAAGTTGAACGTGTGATACGAGTCGGAGCCCTGAATGTTGGTGTCCGGCGTGCGAGCGGCGGCCTGGTTCTTGATGCTCGGGAGGTACCGGAACTGCATGCCGATATTCGACTTGCCCCAGTTGTACCCGAGCGTGCTCGTGAGCTTGTAGTCGAACTGACCGCCGCGATCGAACGTGCCCTTCACGTTGATGATCGCGCCGCCGGCGACGTCCTGGACGTCGTACTTGTCCAAGTACGTGACGTTGTTGTTCACGAAGAACTGACCCTTGCCCATGTCGTGCCGCCAGTTGGCCGCGATGTCGATGCCGGACGTGTGCAGCACGCCCGAGTTCTTGAACGGCGCATCGACCTGCGCGCGCTCGCCCGTCGTCGGGTTGCGGCCGATCAGGCGGCAGTACCCACCCGGATCGTCGATCGAGTACGTCGGGTTGCTGCCGTCCGCGTTGAAGCACTTCGAGTAGACGAACAGCGAGTTCACGGGCGCGATCGCGTCGGCGATCTTGATGTCGTATAGGTCGACCGACGCGGTCAGACCCTCGAGGTTGCCCGGGCCGGTGAACACGACGCCCAACGTCACCGTCTTCGCGACCTCGGGTCCGACGTCCGGATTGCCGCGTTGGATCTCGATCTCGAGCGGGAAGAACGGCGGGCTCAAGCGCGCGAAGGTGTCGGCCGACGGTGTGCCCGCCACGCCGAACCGCGAGGTCGTGTTGCCGATGATGGCTTGGCAGAGCTGCTGCACCTTCAGCCGATCCGGGTTGCCCGCGACGTTGCCCCAAGTAGCGGTGGTCGTGTACGAGCACGGGTCGCTCGGCGCAAACGGCACGACGGCAAGCGTCTGGCCCTGGAACAGCTCCGCAACGTTCGGCGCGCGCGTGGCCTGCTGGTAGCCGCCGCGCAAACGCACTTTGTCGGTCGCCGACCAGTCGAACAGAGTCTTGTACGTGCCGACGCTGCCGGCCTTCGTGTCGTAATCCGAATAGCGGTAGCCGAGCTCGAGGTTCAACCGTTTCGCGACCGGCACGAGCAGCTCGCCATACAGCTCCGAAACCTCCGTCGAACCCTGCGTGATGTTCGACGCGAACAGGCCGACCGGGTTGTCCGTGATGTTCTGGTCGTCGTTGATCGGCTGGTACAGGAACGTGTTCTTGCGATTGCTGACGCCCGCCGAGAACCGCAGCTCACCCGCCTTCATGTCGACGAGCTTGCCCTGCAGGTACGCTTCGACGACGTTCTGCGTGAGCGTCGTCTGGGCGATCGAGTTCGGCTCGATCGAGTTCAGGCAGTCCTGCGACGGCGGCGTCGCGGGATAGAAGATCGGCAAGCCGGTCGTGCAGCTCTGGTTGTAGAACCGCGCGGCCGGGAACGTGCCTTGGCCCCAGTTCGGCTGCGCGACCAGCGCCTGATAGCGCTGCAGCGACGGCGTGTTCAGGTTGCGGTTGTTGACGTTCGTCTTACCGCTCGAGACGTACGCCTCCCAGGTCCAGTCGCGGTTCTCGAAGTCGCCCTGCACGCCGGCCATGATCTGGTAGACGTCCGTGGTCGAGATCGGGTCGTTCGGTCCCTGGAAGTCGAGGCCGCGGTGCAGCGTCCAGGGTTGGGTGGGATCCGTGCGCGAATCGAGCAGCGTCTGCAGCGCGGCCGGGATCGTGCGATTGTGATCGTTCGGGATCGGCGCCGACCAGACCGTGATCGCGGGCGGGTAGCCGCCGCGCGTCTCGACCTGCACGTTCGCATAGTTCAACTGCGCGAACGCGGTCATATGATCGGTCATCTCGTGCGTGGCGCGGCCGAACGCGGACCGGCGGGTCAGCGGCGTCGACGCAAATCCGTCCATGAACACCGTGCCGAGGTCGCCGTTCGGGATGATCTTGAGGCCCGAGTAGCCGTCGATCCGCAGGCTCCTGTCGCCGAGCGGGCCGTTGTAGCCGCGCGCGCCGGCGATCACGAACGGCGAGCCGTCCGGATTGAAGTAGATCTCCTGGTTCGTCTTGACAGTGCCCGGCGTATACGGGGTGCCCTTGCTGTCGACCGTGTTCGCGAACAGCTGGTCGATGACCGCCTGCGACGCGGGATTGGTGCCCGATTGTGCGATGCCGGCCATGTTCACGAAACCCGTGGTGGTGCTGCCCGGGTCGAACCAGCCGTTCATGTAGAAATCGCGATCGCGCTGATACACGGCTTCGCGCTTGTACCACTCGACGCCGAGCATCACGTTGCTCTTCCTGTCGCCCGAGTTCACGCCGAGCAACGTCGAGAAGCGGGTCTCTCGGCCGTCGCCTTCCGACGTCATGCCGGTCTGGAGGTCCGAGTCGACGCCTTCGAAGTCCTTCTTCAAGATGAAGTTCACGACGCCGGCGAGAGCGTCTGCGCCGTACACGGCCGATGCGCCGCCCGTGATGGTCTCGACGCGCTCGATGGCGGCCGACGGAATCGTGTTGACGTCGATGACGAGCGAGGCGTTTGCGGGCTGGGCGCGCCGGCCGTCGACGAGAACCAGCGTGCGGTTCGTGCCGATGCCGCGCAGATCGACGCTCGCAATGCCGAGCGATGCGGTCGCGCCGGTCTGGATACCCGAGGAGAACTGCGTTTGCGCCGGTACGAACTGCGGCAGTTGGTTCAGCACGCTTTCGATGCTGATCGTGCTCGAGTTCTCGAGCCGCTGACTGTCGACGGTCACGATCGGGCTCGGTGCCTGGAAGTCACGGCGGACGATGCGCGAGCCCGTGACGATAACTTCCTCGGGCTGCTGATCCTGCGCCTGCGCAGCGGTCGAGCCCAGTGCCGCCGAGATGGCGGATGCGAGCAATGTCAGATTTTGACAATCCGCCGTCAACTTCAACTTCTTCATTAGATTGATACCCCCGAATGGTAGCTGTACGACGCAACCACAAAACGCTTGCCTGGCGGCAAGCGCGTGTTGCAAAAAAGCTCCGTAATTACGCCCCTCCAGCGGACCGCGGACTCCGCGATTCGCAGTGCGGCCAGTTTGCACGACAGAGGACCGACTATCCAGGGCACGTCGGATGGGGGTGTCAAAACTACCAAGTATCGTCGCCGCAACGACGCACGCACGGTCGGGACGACGACGGCGCGATTCTGCCCGCGTTCGCGGGACGCGTGCTTGGCTCGAAGCGCGACCGGGAAATCTCCGACTCGCCGTCTGACGCCGTGAAGAGATCGTCTTCGGCAAGGAGTCAACGGCAATGAACGCCAAAAAGATGTCCCTGATCGTTTGGACGCTCGCGGGCGCCGCGGCGGCCGCGACGGCCGGCTGCGCCAATGTCGCACCGTGGGACCGCGACGTCCTCGCGCGCGACTCGATGCAGATCGTGAGCGATCCCGTCGATGCGTCGATCGACGAGCACATCTATTTCAGCAAGGAGGCCTCGAGCGGCGGTCAAGGCTTCGGCGGCGGTGGCTGCGGATGCAACTGAAACGTAAGAAGCGCGGCGCAGGGGTCGAGGACATCGGCGTATCGCTCGCCGCAGCAACGTCGGTGCTGCTCGGCACGGCGGCGGCCGGCGGTGTCGAGGCGCAGGAAATCGGGCAATGGCAAGTCGACACGGCGGGCCTGTACTACGGCGAGACCGATCGCGTCCAGGACCTGAGCGTGAGCGTGCTGGCACGCACGCAGCCTTTCGAGGACAAGTATCTGAATCTCGCGTTTACGTTCGATACCCTGACCGGAGCTTCACCGAACGGCGCTGCGCCGAGCGCGTCCGCGCAACGCTTCGCCCGGCCCATCACGCTGACGCGCACCTCGGGCGGCAGCGTTACGAGCGGCGGCGGTATGTTCATCGTGCCGGCCGGAGAATTGCCGCTCGACTCGAGCTTCAAGGACACCCGCTACGCGGGCAGCGCGCATTGGCAGCAACCGCTCGGACGCCTCGCCACTCTCGACTTCGGCGGCAGCCTTTCGATCGAGCACGACTATCGACACCTCGGCCTCGACACGCAGTTCGCCCGCGATTTCAACAATCGCAACACCACGCTGTCGGCCGGCGTTGAATGGTCGGACGATACGGTGGAGCCGATCGGCGGAAGCCCGACGCCGTTCTCCGTACTGCGCGTGGCGACGGTGCCGGGCATTGGTCAAGCCGCGGAGGATGAGCAGGGACCGGCGAGCCAAGCCAAGCACGTGCAGGACTTCTTGCTCGGCATCACGCAGGTCTTGAGTCGGCGCACGATCGTTCAAGTCAACTACTCGCTCGACCGGTCGGACGGTTATCTCACGGATCCGTACAAGGTACTGTCGGTCGTCGATCCGTCGAGCGGCGATCTCGTCGCGGGACCCGACGCAGGCTATGGTTTGTATCTATATGAGAATCGCCCCGCCACGCGCGACAAGCGCAGCTTGTTCGGGGTCTTGAAGCACGATTTCGGCGGTAACGTGCTCGACGCCTCGTATCGAGCGATGACCGACGACTGGGGCGTCGGATCGCGGACGTTCGATCTGCACTACCGCTGGGGCCTCGACGGCGATCGATTCCTGCAGCCGCACTTGCGCTTCTATTCTCAGACGGCCGCGGATTTCTATCACACCGTCCTGCTCGACGGGCAGCCGATGCCCGAGTACGCGACGGCCGACTATCGGCTCGGCAAGTTCGATGCAGTGACCGTGGGTCTGAAGTTCGGCAGCAAGACGCGCACCGGTCAGTTCGGTGCCCGCATCGAGCTCTACAAGCAGACGGCGAAGCCGAGCGCCGACTCGCTCGTCGGCTCGTTGCGGGGCGTGAATCTCACACCCGACCTCACGGCGGTGATCGCGGAGCTGAGCTACAAGTTCGGCTGGTGACGGCCGCCATTCAGAGCGAAGGAGTAGCCGAGCTTGGGCTTCCTATCGGCCTTGCCTGTAGTCATCGAGATTCCAGAAAGCGCGCGAGTGCGCTCTCCGGGACGCTGAGGCCGCGAACGACGCGGCGCGACCCGAGCTTGGCCAGCTTGCCGGCCGCGAAAGCCTCGATCACGCGCGGATGGACGTAGTAGCGCTTGCAAACCGCGAGCGTGTTGCCGAGCACGCGCGCAGTGTTGCGCGTGACTTCGTTGACGATGCGGGCCGTCTCGGCCTCGGACGATGCCGGCTCGCGCGCTGCGAGCTCGGCGAAGGTGACGACGCTGCCGGTCCACGTCCGAAAATCCTTGGCCGTGAATCGCTGCCCGGTGAGCTCCTCGAGCAGCGCGTTGATGTCCCCGGACGTGATGGGTTGAGGCTCGCCGGCGGCGTCGATGTAGCGAAACAGCCTCTGCCCCGGAAGCTCGTGGCAGCGCCGCAGCGCGCGGGCTGCCCTGGCATCGGAGATCGCGAGCTCGTATTCCACGCCGCCCTTGCCGATGAAGTTAAACCGCAGCTCGTCGCCCGCGATCGCGACGTTGCGTTTGCGCAGCGTCGTCAGTCCGCGGCTGCCGTTCAGGCGCTCGTATTCCTCGTTGCCGACCCGGATCATTCCGCTGTCGAGCAGACGCAGCGCAAGCGCGAGCACGCGTTCCTTGTCGAGCGCGGGCCGGCGCAGCGCCGAATCGACGAAGCCTCTGATCGAAGGCAACGCGCGGGCGAATTCGACGAGGCGCGCGTAATTGGCTCGGCGGCGGCGCAGGGACCATGTCGGGTGATACCGGTACTGCTTGCGGTCGCGTCGATCGCGGCCTGTCGCCTGGAGGTGCGCATGCACGGACGGCGCGATCCAGACGCTGGTCCAGGCAGGCGGAATGGCGATGGCGGCGATACGCGCCATCGTGAAACGGTCCCTTACGGGACGGCCCTCGGCCGTGAAGTACGCGAATCCGCGACCGTTCCGGCGCCGCTCCAGTCCGGCGTCGGTCGGATCTACGAATTCGATATGCTCGGGCCACTCGAACGATGCCATCCAAAAGTCACTGCGCCGCTCGACATTGCGAGTCGCGCCAAGTCGCTCCAAGAACTGTGCCAAAGCGGTTTCATGGCACGACCGTTGCACCGCGCCCGGTATGCGCGGGCTCCGAAGAACCCTCATTACGATCGGCGTCGTCGCAGCGGTGCTGGGCGGGTTGCGTGCACTCGCACCGTGGGCGCTCGAACGGTACGCGAACGCACGGCTGGCGGGACTGCAGCGCTATCGCGGCAGCATTGGGAACGTCGATCTATCCGTTTGGCGCGGAGCGGGCGTCGCGAACGATTTCGTGCTGTTACGGCGCGGCAGCACGCAGCCGTTCATCTCTGCGCCCCGCATCGAGCTCGACATCCATTGGGGTGACCTGTTGCACGGTCGCCCGATCGGCGACCTCCGCGTGAACGGCGTCGCGGTCGATCTCATTCGACACCCGGACGCCGAGCGCCGGCAGCTCGGCCAAGATCTGCACTGGGGCCAATTCCTCGAGAACCTGCCGTTTGCGGTCGACGGGTTCAGCGCGACCGATGCGACGGTGGTCGTTCGCAACGGCGCGCTTCAGCACGACACGCCGATCAGGTTCGACGACGTGCGGTTATCGGTGACCGGCCTCGCCGGCCATCGTGCCGTGCGATCGGCAGGCGGGTGCGGCAAGGATGCAGGCGCGCCCGACGCCGGCACCGCGTGCAGCGGTCGGCTGAAGCTGGACGCGACGTTGCTCGGCAAGGGACGAATCTCGGCCTCCGGGCGATTTACGCCGAGCGTGCGGCGATTGGAGTTCGATGCAGAAGCTCATCTACAAGCGCTGCCGCTTACGGCGCTCAATCCGTGGCTGCGTCGACTCGCGAGGATCGATGCCGACCGTGGCACGGCGGGTTTCGACGCGACCGCGTCCCTGAACGATCGCGTGCTCGACGGTGCGCTGACGCTGCGCGTGCGTAACGCCGATCTCGAGCGTCCCGGTGAGCGGGAGCGCAACCCGTTGCGTCGACTCGAGGAGGCCGTCGCAGATTTTGCGATCGACATCGCGGAAGACGACACGGGTGCTTGGAGCAAACGAGTGCCGCTGCACGGACAGCTCGGAGTTCAGCGGGATGCGGACCTGCAATCGCTGTTCGTCGCGCTCGGCAAGACATTCGAAGGCGCGCTGAAAAGCGCTGTGCCGGGTACTTGAAGGATCGAGCGTGCGATTAGCGGCGAGGCGTTGCCGATCCGCTGCGCCGGATAACCGATTCCAGCGATCGAGTGACCGTTGAAGTTGCGCTCAACCGTTGCGCGCGCCCCACGCTTTCCATAATGCCGTGCCGCAATTGCGCGCCGGCGCATCGCTCCGCTATCCGCCGCGGCACGCTAGACCCGATGCGAGTGTTGGGCCTTAAATGTTTACCGAGCACAACATCTGCGAGGAAAACAACAACTATGAGCTCGCTCTTCACCCGTAAGCGAATCTATGCCGCCGAGCTGATCACGCTGCCCTCGTTCTGCGTTCCGGGCACCGAGTCCGCACATCTGCAGGCGAAGCGAGACGCGCAGCTCAAGTGGATGCGCGAGAAAGGTGTCCGCTACTTGGGTAGCCCGATGGCGCTCAGCGAGGAGCCGCGTGCCGTCGTGCGGTCGATCCAGCCGGCAGTGCGGCTCGTCAACAAGAGCGCGGACTCGGCCCTCGAGCAGGGCCTCGCCCGCATCAATTGAGTCGCGTGCCGCGAGTCCGCGCTGCGCGGGCTCGCGGGCGCGAGCAACTTGCGGCGTGATTTCAGCGCGCGGCGCCGGCGTCGCCCGTGTCGCAGCGCAGATTGGCGGGACACTGCGCGTTGATCTTCCCGTCGATCGAGCGAATGAACGGCAGGATGCCGGTGTCCCACTGCTGCTCCGGCCCGCCCGAGGCAGTGTTTCGCATCCAGAATAGATAGTTCGCGTGCAGCGTGCCGTACGCGTAATCGAATAGCTGCTGCGGCGTGAACGTTCCTTGCGAGCCTCCCAGCTCTGGCGCCTGGATCGCAAATGCAATCGGCAAGCCGCCGCGATAGTCGCGGCCGCCCGCTTCGCCGAGCAGGACCTTGACGCCTTCGGTGGGTTTACTAGGCAGCACGTCCGGACCGCCGGCGCCGCAGTGCTCTTTCGCGCACTCGGCGATCAGCTGCGGCAGGTCGCCGTGGAGGAAATTCGTGTACATGAACACGTTCGTGTGCGGCCACGCGGCGCGTACGGCGGTGAGCCACCGCTCGAGCTGCCCGCCGAGCGCTTTTGGATCGAAGCCGCTCCCGCCGCGATCGGCTAAGCCGATCGACGTCTCTTCGCCCATGATGCCTTCGACGTACGCTTCCGAATCGAAGCGCCGGCCGAGCGCCTGAAACAACGCGATCTCCCTGTCCATCACCGGTTGCTCCCACAGCCGCGCCGCGTAGCCGTTGCGCATGCGCACGAGGGCACCGCCGAACTGCGGCTCGCTCATCATGTACTCCGGCACGATGTGATCGGGACTCTTCGCGCCGAAGGCCCGATCCATGATCTGTATCACGAGACGCTTGTGATGCGCCGCGAGCAGCGCGAGATCGCGCTCGATCGGTCCGAAGTCATACTCGCCCTTGCGCGGCTCGAGCTGCGCCCAGACGTAGCGGACCTGCGCGCCGGTGATCGCAGGCTCGTCCGTGATTTGCTCGAGGTGGCGCGCGCGCTCAGCCGGAGTATCGCCGAGATACGGAAGCATGTAGTGACCCGGATGCCATTTGATGATCGGCGCATCGTCCGCCGCCGCGCCGAGCGGGCACAGCGCCGCGGTTGCGAGAACGAAGGCCGCTGCACCGGCGCGACGTTCCGGTGGGCCGGTCGCACGCCGTGACAGTTGGCACGCTTCGTGCTGGTGTTCATCGGGTGCAGCGGCGAAGGAGCGGGCGGAATGGCGAGGAAATACGGCAAGAAGGCGTCGAAGAAGGTCGAGCGCGCAATGCGCGAACGCAAGCGCGGCAAGTTGCGCAGCGGCCGCTCTGGCCAGAAGGTGAAGAGTCGCAAACAAGCGATCGCGATCGGCTTGTCCGAGGCGCGTCGCGAAGGCGATAAAGTGCCGCCGAGAAAGAAGAGCAAGCGCAGCAAGAAAAAGAGCGCCACCAAGCGCAGCACGAAGAAGCGCAGCACGAAGAAGAAAGGCCGCCGGAAAAAACGCAGCAAGAAGCGCTAGTAAGCGGCGCGACGGCGCACCGATCGGAATGCCGCGTATCGGTTGTGAGCTCATCGCGCTGCCAGCCGTGCGGCGCGCCCGCGGAGTTGGCTCACGCGGCGCTCCACCGCTCGTCTCTTGAGCACGCAGCAAATCGGGCGCGCATGCAGCAGCCCCGTCATCGCGCCGATCGGCGCATACGGTGACGCCGCCGTCGGCCGTGCGCAGCCGAATTGCCGTTCCGTCGAGAGGGGACGCAGTCAACACGACCGTGCGGGACGAGTGCCACATGGTAAAAGCATTGCAAAAATCGGACCGGAGAAGCACGCGAGCGCTCGGTACGTGGTGCTGATCATGGTGCTGGCGGTGCCCGAGTATCTTCCTTGACAATTTTTGCTTAGGCAGTAAATTGTGCGCTCTCCGCGGCCCTTGCCCGCGAGGCCTCCCACTCAAGCCAATGTCGAAAGCGCTGTCGAATCGCCGCCTCGAGCCGCTGCCCGAGGAGCCCTGTCGAGCAGTCGGCAGGCTAATCAAGCAAGTGTTCGCCTCGCTCGTGCGGCGCATCGACCAGCGCATGCAGCCGCTCGAGCTCACCGCAATGCAGTGGGAGCCTTTGCTGCTGCTGCACTTCAAGCGTGTGGACACCGTGGCGGCGCTCGCGCGCGAGAGCCAGGTGAACTGCGGCGCCATGACGCGGATGCTCGATCGCCTCGAGCAGAAGCAGCTCGTTCGGCGTCGCCGCAGCGAGACGGATCGTCGCGTCGTGCACCTCGAGCTCACGGACAAAGGGCGAGCAGTCGGCGACGAGATCCTGCCAGTCGTGCGCGACGAGCTCAAACGGCAGTTGCGCGGCTTCCGTGCGGACGAGATTTCAACCCTGATCGGCTTGCTTTCCCGCATGCTCGAGAACGGTAGCCAGGATGGAACCGAGAATGCGTGAGGATCACGAACTCGCACGAGCCGCGGCGCTGCTCGCCGTAGTGGCGCTTGCGCTTGCGGGCTGCGGCCCGCAGAGCGCACAAGCACCGCCCCCAGGCCCCACGGAGGTCGGCGTCGTGACGCTCGTGCCGCGCAGCGCCAGCATCGTCGACGACTTGCCGGGCCGCACGGTTGCCTACCGCGTCGCCGAGGTCCGGCCGCAAGTGAGCGGCATCGTGCAGAAGCGGCTGTTCGAGGAGGGCGGCGACGTCGCGGCGGGCCAGCAGCTCTTCCAGATAGACCCCGCGACCTACCGCGCCGCGCTGCAGGCGGCGCAGGCCGCCGAGAAGCGTGCGGACGCGCGGCTCGTGGCCGCGAAGCTGCTCGAGGAGCGCTACCAACCGCTGCTCGACGCGAACGCGATCAGCAAGCAGGACTACGACGAGGCCGTCGCCGCGCGAGCCGCGGCCGATGCGGACGTTGCGGCCGCCAAGGCGCAGGTCGAGGCCGCTCGAATCAACGTCGTCTATACCCAGGTGCTATCGCCGATCGCGGGGCGCATCGGCCGCACGGCCGTGACGGAGGGCGCACTCGTGACGTCGCAGCAATCGAGCCCGCTCGCCACCGTGCAGCAGCTCGATCCGATCTACGTCGACATCGCGCAGTCGAGCGTCGAGATGCTGAAGCTGCAGAAGCAGCTCGCGAGCGGCGAGCTTCAGCGCGACGACAAGAACGAGGCCGAGGTGACGCTCACGCTCGAGGACGGCACGGAATATACGGAGAGCGGCAAGCTGCAGTTCGCCGAGGTGTCGGTCGATCCGAGCACGGGCGCCGTCGTGCTGCGGGCGATCTTTCCGAACCCGCGCCGCGAGCTTCTGCCCGGCATGTTCGTGCACGCGCGCCTCACGCAGGCCGTGAAGCACGACGCGCTGCTCGTGCCGCAGCGCGGCTTGACCCGTACCCCGCGCGGCGACGCCGTGGTGATGGTGGTGGGGCCGGACAACAAGGTGGCGGCGCGCTCGGTCACCGCGGCGCGGGCGATCGGCAACGACTGGCTCGTGACCGACGGGCTCGCGGCGGGCGACCGCGTGATCGTCGACGGTCTGCAGAAGATTCGGCCCGGCGCCGAGGTTCTGCCGGTGCCGGCCGCCGAGCCGGCGAGCAGTGCGGCCGATGCCGTTGCGGGCGGCGTCGCGCAGCGCTGAGGAATCGCCGTGCTGTCGCGCTTTTTCATCGATCGCCCTGTCTTCGCCTGGGTGCTCGCGATCATCATGATGATGGCGGGCGCCTTGTCGGTGCTGCGTTTGCCCGTCATGCAGTACCCGAGCATTGCGCCGCCCCAAGTCTCGATCAACGTGAACTATCCGGGCGCGTCCGCGCAGACCGTGCAGGACACGGTCGTGCAGGTGATCGAGCAGCAGCTGAACGGCATCGACAATCTCGATTACATCACCTCGGAGTCGAACGCCGACGGCTCCGCGCAGATCACGATCACCTTCGCGCAGGGCACGAACCCCGATATCGCGCAGGTCCAGGTCCAGAACAAGCTGCAGCTCGCGACGCCGCTGATTCCGCAAGAGGTGCAGCAGCAAGGCATGCGCGTGACGAAGCCGACGCGCAACTTCCTGGTCGTGCTCGCATTCATCTCCGCCGACGGCAGCATGAGCGGCGAAGACTTGATGGACTACGTTGCCACCAACGTCCTGGACCAGCTCAACCGCACGCCGGGCGTCGGCGACGTGAACATGTTCGGCGCGCAGTATGCGATGCGCATTTGGCTCGACCCGGCGAAGCTCACGAACTTCTCGCTCACGGCCGGCGACATCATCGCGGCGATCCGCGCGCAGAACGTGCAGGTGTCGGCCGGTCAGCTCGGCGGCCTGCCGGCCACGCCGGGCCAGGAGCTGAACGCGAGCGTGATCGGACCGACCCGGCTGTCGACGCCCGCGGAGTTCCGCAACATCCTCGTTCGCGTGAACGAGGACGGCTCGCAGCTCAAGCTCGGCGACGTCGCGCGCGTGTCGCTGAACGCGGAAAACTACATTCGCGACACCAAGTACGACGGCAAGCCGGCTGCCGGCGTCGCGATACGCCTCGCGAGCGGCCAGAACGCGCTCGACACGGTTGCAGCGATCCAGGCGACCCTGAAGCGCCTCGAGCCGTTCTTTCCGCAGGGCATGCAGACGGTCTATCCGCTCGACTCGACGCCGTTCGTGCGCAAGTCCATCGAGCAAGTCGTGCTGACGCTGCTCGAAGCGGTCGGGCTCGTGTTCTGCGTGATCTACCTGTTCCTGCAAAACCTGCGCGCGACGCTGATCCCGACGATCGCCGTTCCGGTGGTGCTGCTCGGCACGTTCGGTGTGCTCGCGGCGCTCGGCTATTCGATCAACACGCTTACGATGTTCGGGCTCGCGCTCGCGATCGGGCTCCTCGTCGACGATGCGATCGTGGTGATCGAGAACGTCGAGCGCGTGATGAGCGAGGAGCACCTCTCGCCGCGCGACGCGACGCGCAAGTCGATGGGCCAGATCACCGGCGCGCTCGTCGGCATCGCGCTGGTGCTGTCGGCCGTGTTCGTGCCGATGGCGTTCTTCGGCGGCTCGGTCGGCGTGATCTACCGGCAGTTCTCGATCACGATGGTGTCGGCGATGGTGCTGTCGGTGCTCACGGCGCTCGTGCTCACGCCTGCGCTCTGCGCGACCCTGCTGAAGCCGGCCGCGCCCGGCGAGCACCATGCGCGCCGCGGCTTCTTCGGCTGGTTCAACCGCGCGTTCGCGGCGAGCAGCCGCGGCTACGGAAACGGTCTCGCCGGCGTCGTCCGGCGGCCGGGCCGCATGCTCGTCGTTTACGTCGCCATCGTGACGGTTTTGGGCGTACTGCTCGCGCGGCTGCCGACGTCGTTCCTGCCCGACGAGGACGCCGGCATCCTCTACGGCCAAGTGCAGACGCCGCCCGGCGCGTCGAAGGAGCTCACGTGGGCCGCGCTCGACAAGGCGGAGGCGTATTTCGAGACGCAAGAGAGCGACGTCGTCGACGGCGTGTTCACGGTGAACGGCTTCAACTTCGCGGGCACCGGTCAGAACTCCGGGCTCGTGTTCGTGAAGCTCAAGGACTGGAGCGAGCGGCGCAAGGCGTCGCAATCGGTGCAGGCGCTCGCGACCCGTGCGGCGCGGTATTTCGCCTCGGTGAAGGATGCGGTGATCATCGCGTTCGTGCCGCCGCCCGTGATGGAGCTCGGCAATGCGACGGGCTTCGACATGCAGCTGCAGAATCGGGGCGGTTTGAGCCACGAAGCGTTCCTCGCCGCGCGCAATCAGCTATTGGGCGAGGCCGGCAAGGATCCGGCGCTCGTCGCCGTGCGGCCGAACGGGGTCGAGGACGCGCCGCAGTTCAAGCTCGACATCGACCGCGAGAGGGCGAGCGCGCTCGGCCTGTCGATCGCCGACGTCAACCAGACGCTGGCGACCGCGTGGGGCTCGACCTACGTCAACGACTTCATCGACCGCGGCCGAGTGAAGCGCGTGTACGTGCAGGGTGAGCCGGCGTCGCGGATGCAGCCCGAGGACTTGAATCTCTGGTACGTGCGCAACTCGCGTGGCGCGATGGTGCCGTTCTCGGCGTTCGCGACCGGCGAGTGGACCTACGGCCCGCAGAAGCTGGTGCGCTTCAACGGCGTGCCCTCGTACGACATTCAGGGCAACGCGGCCCCCGGTCACAGCACCGGCGAGGCCATGCAGATCATGGAGAGTCTCGTCGCGAAGCTGCCGGCGGGCGTCGGCTTCGAATGGACCGGACTGTCGTTCGAGGAGCGGCAGTCCGGCGCGCAGGCGCCCGCGCTGTATGCGCTGTCGATCGCGGTGGTGTTCCTGTGTCTCGCGGCGCTCTACGAGAGCTGGTCGATTCCGGTCACCGTGCTGCTCGTCGTGCCGCTCGGCGTGCTCGGCGCCGTGATCGCGACGTGGCTGCGCGGCTTTGCGAACGACACCTACTTCCAGGTGGCGTTGCTCACGACGATCGGCCTCGCCGCGAAGAACGCGGTGCTGATCGTCGAGTTCGCGAAGCACAACTTCGAGCGCGGGCAGAGCTTGCGCGACGCGGTCGTGAATGCCGCGCGCCAAAGACTGCGCCCGATCGTCATGACGTCGCTCGCGTTCTCGTTCGGCGTGCTGCCGCTCGCAATTGCGACCGGCGCGGGCTCGGGCGCGCAGAACGCGGTCGGCACGGGCGTGATCGGCGGCATGGTCGCGTCCACGCTGCTCGCGATCTTCTACGTGCCGGTGTTCTTCATCGTGGTGCTCGGGCTGTTCAAGGTGCGGCCGAAGGCGCTCGATGCGCCGGGAACCGTGCCCGCGCCGGCCTCGCCGGTCCAAGCCGCGCCCACGCCTGCCCGCGCGGCTCGCGCGTCGCGATGACCGCACGAGCAAGTGCCGCCGCGATGCTCGCGATCGCCGCGCTCGGCGGCTGTACGCTTGCGCCGCGCTACGAGCGTCCCGCTGCTCCGATCGCGCCGGTATTCAACGGCGCGCCGGAAGCCCCGCGCACCGAGGCCAAGCCGGCGGGCGACCTCGGTTGGCGCGAATTCTTTCCCGACGCGGAGCTGCAGCGCTTGATCGGCACGGCGCTCGAGCAGAACCGCGACCTGCGCGTCGTCGCGCTCGACGTCGAGGAGGCGCAGGCGCGCTATCGGATCGCGCGCGCGGGCACGCGGCCGGCGCTCTCGGCCGACGTAGACGGCACCTCACAGCGGCTCCCCGCCGTCGTCTCGCCGACCGGCACGGACGCCATCGAGCGTCAATACCGGATCGGCGTGGGCGTGCCCGCGTTCGAGGTCGACTTTTTCGGCCGCGTGCGCAGTCTGAAACGCAGCGCGCTCGAGCAGTATCTCGCCCTCGAGGAGACGCGGTCGAGCGCCGAGATCGCACTCGTCTCGGAAGTCGCGAACGCTTGGCTCGCGCTCGTCGCCGATCGCGCGCTGCTCGCGCTCACGCGCGAGACGCTCGCGAGCGAGCAAGACTCCCTCGAGCTCACGCGCCTGCGTTTCAACTCCGGCGTCGCGAGCGAAGTCGATCTGCACCAAGCCGAAATCGCGCTGCACGAGGCGGAGGTCAACATCGCGGCCTTCACGCGGCGCGTAGGCCAAGATCGCAACGCGCTCGAGGTGCTCGTCGGCGGGTCCGTCGGCGCGGACATCGGCGCGGGCGAGCATGCGCTCGATGCGCAGATCTTCTCGACCGAGCTGCCGGCCGGGCTGCCGGCGGACTTGCTCGAGCGTCGGCCCGACATCCGTGCGGCCGAACACGCGCTGCGCGCGGCGAACGCCGACATCGGCGCAGCGCGAGCGGCGTTCTTTCCGCGGATCACTCTCACCGGCTTCTACGGCCGAGCGCACGACGATCTTTCGTCGCTCGTCGGCGACGGCGGCACGGAGTGGACGTTCTCGCCGCAGCTCACGCTGCCGATCTTCGCGGGCGGCGCGAACCGCGCGACGCTCGACGTCGCTCAGGTGCGCAAGCGTGCGGACATCGCGCGCTACGAGCTCGCGATCGAGCAGGCCTTCCGCGAAGTGTCGGACGGGCTCGTCGCGCGCGCGACGCTCGAGGATCAGCTACGGGCGCAGGCGGCGCTTACGCAGGCCGCGCAAGCTACTTACCGGCTCGCCGAAATGCGCTACCGCGGCGGCGTCGACAGCTATCTCACGTCGCTGATCGCGCAGCGGGACCAATACGCCGCCGAGCGGGCGCTGATCGACGCGCGGCTCGCGCGCGCAGCCAATCTCGTGTCGCTGTACGCCGCGCTCGGCGGCGGTTGGACCGAGGAGTCGACAGCGGCGGCGCGCTGAGGTCCGCACGCCTCGTGCTGCAGCGGTGCCGCCGCGCGGCCCGCCACGACGATCACTACCGCGCCGCCGCAGGAGTTACCGGCGCGGCCATCCGCTTTTCAAGGCGCGCAGAAATTGCGACTTGGCTTTCTCGCGCAAACGCCGCATTTCGGCTTTCGAATAATGTCCCGGGGGAATTTCAACGGTTCATCGATGCCTGCAAGGATGCACGGGACCTCGAGACTCGCCGGACTGCCGAGCGCAGTCACGAAATCAGCCCTCGACGGGCGCGAGCATGTTCGCATCGCGCGCAAGCCGCCATTGGCCTTGCTCTTTCCGCAAGATCGTCAGCGTATGTCCCGCACGCTTCGTCGGTTCGCCGGTGCGCGGCGTCATGACGACCGACAGCTTCGTCCACATGAACGCCCAATCGCCGAGCACTCGGATTTCCTGAATTTCACTCGTGCCGTCGAACTGCGGCGCGTCGCCGGACGCTTGTGCCTTCGCGGCCGCCGCGAAATCCGCTTTGCGCATGACGGGACGGCCGGCGACGAGGAATACGGCATCGTCGGTCATCAGCGAGATGACGGTCGCGAGGTCGCCGGCCTTGCTGGCCGCCATCCACGTCGAAACCAATTGTCGAATCTGCCGTTCGTCGTCTTGCATGGCAGCACCTCTTGCCGATGGCCGGTCCCGTGGATCGTGTCGAGACGATGCCGATCAGCGCTCCGGCACGAGCACCGCCGCGCCTTCCACTTGGCCGGTGCGCAGCCGGTCGAGCGCCTCGTTCGCCGCCGACAGCGGAAACGTCGTGACGACCGGCGTCAGATCCACGTCCGCGGCGATTCGCATCAACGCCTCGCCGTCGGCGCGCGTGAGGTTCGCCACCGAGCCGATCGAACGCTCGCCCCAAAGAAGTCGATACGGGAAGCTCGGGATATCGCTCATGTGAATACCCGCGCATACCACGCGGCCGCCCTTGCGCACGGCCGCGAGGGCGGCCGGCACCAGCGCGCCGACCGGCGCGAAGATGATCGCTGCGTCGAGCGGCTCGGGCGGCGGCTCGTCGGATGCGCCGGCCCAGGCCACGCCGAGCGTGCGTGCAAAGTCCTGACCGCGATCGTCGCCCGGCCGCGTGAAAGCGAACACGCGGCGGCCGTCCGCTTGGGCGACTTGCGCGAGCAGATGGGCGGCCGCGCCGAAGCCGTATAACCCGAGATTCACGGCCGCGCCCGCCGCGCGGTACGCGCGATAACCGATGAGGCCGGCGCACAGAAGCGGCGCAGCGGACGCATCCGAGTAGCGATCCGGAATGCGCAGGCAATAGCGCGAATCCGCCACGGCGTACTGCGCATAGCCGCCGTCGATCGTGTAGCCGGTGAACTTCGGGGTATCGCAAAGATTCTCGGCGCCGTTCGTGCAGAAGCGGCACACCCCGCAGGTCTCGCCGAGCCAGGGCACGCCGATGCGGTCGCCGCGCCGAAATCGATTCACCGCAGCACCCGCGGCGACGACCCGACCGACGATCTCGTGTCCCGGCGTGAGCGGGTACGGGATCGACGGCAACTCGCCGTCGACGACGTGCAAGTCCGTGCGGCACACGCCGCACGCGAGCACCTCGAGCAGCACTTGATGCTCAGCGGGCCGCGGCAACGGCAGCGCCGTCGCCGCGAGCGGTCGCTCTGCGCCGAGCGCGCGCATTGCCTGCATCGTCGTCGGAAGACTCATCGAAGCTCGCCGCCGGTGCTCGTCCGCCGGTATTACAGCACGACGGCGATACGCCGGCGCGGCGCCGCGCGTGCGCTGCGGCGTGGCATGGAGCTTGCACCGCCGAGTCGAGCGACTTGCAGGACTCCCCATGCGATCGGCTTTGTGCCACACGATGCCCGCTGCGCCGGGCTCCGTCGATCTCGCCGCGCGGCGCGCGTAACCGGGTCCGATGTCGCGCCTCGCCGTTACAACCTGGTTCGTGATCGCCGGCCTGCTGTTCGTGGCGATGGCGGTGCTGTCGCCGCGGCTCAAGCGCGTGCCGCTCACCGCGCCGGTGATCTATCTGATGGTGGGTGTTGCGCTCGGTCCGACCGTGCTGACCCTGTTTGCGGTAGACCCGCTCGAGCATTCCGGTTGGCTCGAGATCGTGACCGAGATCGCAGTGCTGATATCGCTGTTTTCGGCCGGAACGAAAATGCCGCTGCCGTTTACATTCAAGCGCTGGCGAGCGCCGTTGCTGCTCGCGTCCGTCGGGATGGTCGCGACGATCGCGCTCGTCGCCGCGTTCGGGGCGCTCGTGCTCGGTCTTCCGCTCGGCGCGGCCGTGCTGCTCGGCGCGATTTTGGCGCCCACGGATCCGGTGCTCGCAACGGACGTGCAGAGCCGTCATCCGGGCGACCGGGATCGGCTGCGCTTCACGCTGACCTGCGAAGCCGGCGTGAACGATGGCGCGGCGCTGCCGTTCGCCGAGCTCGGCTTGGGGCTGCTCGGGCTCGGGCAGCTCGGCGCCGACGGTGGCCGCTGGTTCGGCATGGACTTGATTTGGACCGGCGCGGCCGGAATCGCGATCGGACTGCTCGTGGGGTGGCTGCTCGGCCGCCTCGTCGGGCTCGTGCAGTCGTGGGCGGGCGAGGCCGCGATCTTCGAGGACCTGCTCGGCCTCGGTCTCATCGCGATCGCATACGGTGCGGCGACGCTCGCGCAAGCCGGCGGCTTTCTCGCGGTGTTTTTCGCGGGCGTCGCATTTCGGCGCACGGAAATTGCGCTTCGGCCGAATGAGTCGTTCGGCGCCGACCACTACGATCCGGAGCTCGTTAGCGAGATATCGCTGATGTTCGAGGAGCGGCTCGCGCGCGTGATCGAGGTGGCGCTGGTGCTCCTCGTCGGCGGCCTATTGACGCGCGACGCTTGGAGTTGGCGCGCGCTCGGGCTGGCGATGTTCTTATTTCTCGTGGGACGTCCAGTGGGCGTGCTGCTGTGCCTTGTCTTTACGCGGTTGCCCGCCCGGCTACGCGTGCTCGCGGCTTGGTTCGGCCTGCGAGGGATCGGCTCCGTCTACTACGTCATGTATGCGCTGGAACACGGCATTGCGCCTGCGCTCGGCAAGGACTTGCTGCAGCTCACGCTCGTCGTCGTCGTGCTGTCCATCGTGTTGCACGGCTTCAGCTCGACGCCGCTCGTGCAACGCTACGCGGGCGGTGACTGAGCTCGGCGCGTACGGGTGGTCGGTGCGTTCACGAGCGTTGCGCCGCGGACCCCCGGAAGCCGACGTTTGTCGAGACCTGTGGTACGGGACTTGCAAGCCAGCCTCGACAGGAGAATCAGTTCTTTCAAGGAGGATGACTACGATGAAATCGACAGGGATGATGCTCGGCGCGGTCGCCGCGCTCGCGTTTGCGCTGCCGCTCGCAGCGCAACGGCACACCGATCCGGCTTTTCTCACCGACGCGATTCGCGGAGATCTCGGCGAGATCAAGCTCGGCCAACTCGCCGAGGAGAAGGGGCAAACCGAGGGAGTCCGCGACTTCGGCCATACGCTGATGAGCGATCACCAGAAGGCGATGAAGAAGGCCGCCGACCTCGCGAAGACGCTCGGAGTGGCGGCGCCGACCAGCCCTACGCCCGAGGCGCAGAATACCTATGACGAGTTGTCGAGGCTGTCCGGGGCCGAGTTCGATCGGCAGTTCCTCAAGCACATGGTGATGGACCACGAGAAGGACATCGCGAAATACAACGACGAGGCGACGAGCTCGGACAACCCGAAGGTCGCCGACCTCGCGCAAGACACACTGCCGACGCTGCATGACCACCTCGAGAAAGCGCAGTCGCTGCAAGAGAAGCTGAGCGGCTGATGTCGTGACCACCGCGTGCGGCGTGCGTCGTCGCTTGCGGTCGAAGAACGATGAGCCCCTCGCGGGGCTCATCGCATTTTCGCGGTGCCCATGCGCGAGGTGCCGGGTCGACATGCGGCGTGCCCCTTGGTTCGGTCACTTTGCGGCTCGTCTCGCACGAGACGGGCGGTCTCCAAAATTACGAAGACGGCGGCCAAAGAATGCGATATGGCCCCGCACCCGTTATTCGCCTACCGCAGCGGTGTCGAGGAAGATGTAGCGGATCCGCGGATAGTGCTCGCGAATGGCCGACTTGATGCGCGCGAGCGCGCCGCGCATGTCGGGCAGCGAAGTCTCGGGCAGCACCTTGAGCTCGATCGCGAGCAACACTTCGTCCGGCCCAAGGTAAAGCGATAGCAGGCCGCCGACCTTCTGCACGTCGGGATCCGCCGCGATCAAGCTTTTGATTTCAGCCAACGCCGCCTTCTCCATGCCTTCGCCGACGAGCAGTCCCATGCTTTCGTAGACCATTACGATCGCGACGCCGCACAGCAGACCGCCAATCGCCACGGAGAAGGCGCCGTCGATCCATGCTGCATCGAGCTTTGCGCTCAGGAAGATGCCGAGGAACGCCAACGCCAGGCCGGCGAGTGCAGCCGAATCCTCGAGCACGACCGCGAACGTGCTCGGGTTCTTGGTGCGACGGATCGTCTCGACGATACCGCGACCGCGGCGCTCGGCACGAAAAGCCTTGAAGCCGAAATACCACGAGCTGCCCTCGAAGATCGCCGCCGCGCCGAGCACGCCGTAGCTCCATGCGCTGCTTTCGGGTTGTGAGCGATGCACGATATGCATGACACCGGTGACGATCGACATACCGCCGCCGAGCCCGAAGATCAGGATGCCGACGACGAGCGACCAAAAGTACAGCTCGTGGCCGTGGCCGAGCGGATGCTCGTCGTCGGCCGGTCGGCGGCTGCGGTGTATTCCGAGCAGCATCAAACCGCCGTTGCCGGTGTCGACGAGTGAATGAATCGCCTCGGCGAGGATTGCGGCGCTGCCCGAGAACACCGCCGCCACCAACTTCGTGACGGCGATCAGGAAGTTGCCGATGATCGCGGCGATCACCGCCGTGTTGGTCTCGCCACTCATCGGCCCTCTCGAATCGCCTGCCGAAAACGGTCGCGCTGCACATTCCATGCCGGTCCGGGCCGTCGTGGCATGCGACTTGCCTGAAGCTTCGGATGTAAGCTCGAACGAGGGAAAGCGAGGCGTTGCGATGATCAGGTCCATGCGATTGCTGAAAGTGTCGGGTATCGAGGTCTACCTCGACTGGAGCTTGCTGATCGTGTTCGCGCTCGTGACCGTGAGCCTCGGCGGCAGCGTATTCCCGCAGTGGCATCCCGACTGGACGGCGGCCTTGAGCTGGACGACGGCCGCAGTGGCCGCCGTGCTGCTGATCGCCTCGGTGCTGCTGCACGAGCTCTCGCACGCGCTCGTCGGGCGCTGGCAGGGCGTCGAGATCAAGCGGATCACGCTGTTCGTGTTCGGCGGCATGGCTCATCTCGAGCAGGAGCCGCGGGCCTGGCGGGCCGAGCTGTTGATGGCGGTGGTCGGGCCGCTCGTGAGTCTCGTGATCGGCGTCGGCTGCGTGCTGGTCGGCAGCACCGGGATCGCTCAGGACACGCTGACGATGGACGCCGCGGCTGCCGCGATGCGCGATCTCGGTCCGGCGTTCACGCTGCTGCTGTGGCTCGGCCCCATCAACATCGTGCTCGCGGTATTCAATTTGATTCCGGCCTTCCCGCTCGACGGCGGTCGTGCGCTGCGCGCAATTCTGTGGGGCGCGACCGGCGACTTGGACCGTGCCACGCGCTGGGCTGCGGCCGGCGGTCAGGCCTTCTCGTGGGTGCTGATCGCCGCCGGCGTCGGCATGGCGCTCGGCCTGCGCGTGCCGTGGTTCGGAACGGGCCTCGGCGGCGGCTTGTGGGTCGCGCTGATCGGGTGGTTCCTGCACAACGCGGCGATCATGAGCTATCGGCAGCTGCAGCTTCGCGAGTCGCTGGCAGGCGTGCCGGTCGCGCGGCTCATGAAGACCCACTTTGCAACGGTGTCGGCGGACTTGTCCGTGCAGACGCTCGTCGACGATTACGTGATGACCAATGAGCAGCGCTGCTTTCCGGTAGTCGAGCAGCGGCGTCTCGGGGGCGTCGTCTGCCTCGAGGACGTGCGCAAGGTGCACCGAGACGCGTGGCCGACCACGCGAATCGCCGAGATCATGACGCCCGCGGATCGCCTCGCCACGATGCCGCCGGACGGTCCGGCGATCGACGCTCTGTCGACGCTCACGCGGCGCCGTGTCGCGCAGTTGCCGATCGTCGACCACGGCGAGTTGCAGGGGCTCGTGAGTCGCGAGGACGTGCTGAAGTGGCTATCGATCCACGGCCACGGGTCGGGCGGCACCCACGACGGCGGCGGCGAACGGCTCGACGCAGCGGGTACGTGAGTCTGCCGAGTCCGAACCAGAGCTGACGGCGCCTGCTCAGCGCCACTCGATCGGAAACAGCACGACCTGGTTCTCGAGCGGGTCGGGCACGAGCAGCTGCGAGTGCTTCGGGTCGTAGCTGATCTGTGCGGGCGTCAGAATTCCAGTCGCCAGGAGCTCGGCATGCGAGCCGAGCAGTCGATACACGGAGCTTGTTGGCCCAGCTCGTGGCGAGCAGCGTGCCGTCCGGAAGCCTCGCGAGACCGTCGAGCTGCTTCGCGGGCAGCGTCGCGTAGGGAGTCTTGTTGCCGCTGGAGATCGAGCCTGTAGACGTCGTCGGCGCTTGCCGAGAACGGTGCGACGAGCAACGAGCCGTTGTCGAAGACGAGCCCGTTCGGCCGCTCGAGCTTCGCGTCCCTGCGCAATCAGGGACGGTTTGCCGTCATCGCCGATGGCGTAGACGGCGCCGGGCGGCGTGCCGTAATCGCCGCCCGTGTCGGTCACGTAGATCTTGCCGTCGTCGCCGACGGCGACGTCGTTCAGCATGTAGGAATCCGGGATCTGGTAGTCGCGAATATGCGCGCCGGATTTGCGGTCGAAGACGCGCACGGCCTCGAGGTCGGCGACGACGAGCTCGTCGCCGCGGAACGCCATGCCTTTCGGCGCGTGCAGCGTGAAATCGGGTTTCAGCCCGTCGATCCAGTGAAGGTCGATCACGCGCCCGTCGCGTGCCGAGTCGCGAGATGAAGCCGTTGTCGTCCTTGGCGGTGAGCGCGCCATTCAAATTACTCACGATGAACTGGTCTTCCCGGTCGTCGTACAGCGCCGTCTCGGGCCCGATCAAGCCGTTCGCGATCACGCGGCCGGTGCCCGAGTGCGCAGTGCCGAGCGGACGCGACGGCGACGGCGAGGCGGAGCGTGGGCGCAGGATCGGCTGCCAACGATTGTGCGCGTGCCAGGGTGCGGCATCGCGGCCAGCGGACAGACAGTCCCGCCGCGAGCGACGCGACGTCGCGCCGCACGTTTTGCGAGGCGCTGCGGCTCGGAGCGGTTTCATCGGTGATCCTCCGCGAGCGGTGCGGCGGGAACCGCGGGCAGCGGCGCCGCGGCGGGCTCGAGCGCGCGCGGTTGGCCGCGTCGCGCAAAGATGGTGAGCGGAACGCCGGCCTCTCGGGCGTGGCGCTGTCCGAGCGCATCGAACCAGGTCACGAACAGATAGATGATCACGCCGAGATACAGAAACGCAGGCGGTACCCACATCACGAGACCCGCGATCTGCTGGTCCTCGAGCGCTGAGATGCCCCAGGCCGCCGCGAGCGGGATGTGCGGCGCGTAGAGCGGGCGCGACGCGAACGTGATCAATGCGCCGAGCAGGCTGCCTTGGAGCCCCATCGCGAACACGTACAGGATCCTGAGGCCGTTGCCGAGCCGCTCGCGCCGGCTCCGGAGCACGGTCGCCCAAAACAAGATCGCCGTGACGAGGAAGCCCACGTGCTCGGCGGTATGGATGGCGTCGTTGCGCAATGCGAGGTCGTAGAGCGTGGGTGCGTGCCACGCCCAAAGCACGCCGGTCGCAACCACGATCACGAGGGCCGGTCCGCGCCCAGAACCGCGCTCGTTGCCGACGATCGCGCGAGCGAGCCGCCGCTCGAAGCGGCCGACCGTGCTGCGCCAAGGGCTCGGCAACGACCAGAGCAGCGCGATCTCGGGGGTGCCGAGCACGAGCAGCGGCGCGGCGACGAGGATGAGCGATAGGTGCTGCACCATATGCACGGAGAACAGCGCCTCGGACAGCGCGTCGAGCGGCGACATGAGCGCTGCGACGAGCGCGAGCAAGCCGGCCGTGAACGCCGGCCGCGCGGGCGCGCGAGATGCCGCGGCCGACCGACGCGTGCCGCCAAAGCTGCGTGAGCCCCGTGTAATAGATGAGGGCCGCGATGAAGAGCGGGGCGACGACCCCCGGCGTGGCGGACCACTCGGTCCAGAAGTGGAAGTCGGCGGGCCCCGCGCCGTCGCCGTGGGCAGCCGGCGAGAAGCGGCCAGAGCGAGCCGAGCGTTCCGGCGCCCGCGAGCACGGTCGAGAAGCGCCAGCCTCGCCCGGATGCGAAGCGGGCGTCATTTGAGACTCTCGAGGTACGCCGCGAATCGAATTCAACGTCTCGCCGTCGAACGTCGAGAGCGTCGGCATGCGGATGCCGGGCTTGATCGCCTGAGCATCGGCGATCCAGCCTTGCAGCTGGCCGCGGACGTTCGGGACTCGGCCTGCGCCGATCGAGAGCCGGCTGCCGAAGTGAGTGAGGTCCGGCGCGACGGTGCCGAGCGCGCGCGTGCCGCGCACGCGGTGGCAGAACCCGCACGCGTTCTCCTCGAACGCGTTGCGGCCGCTCGTGAGCTGCGGCGTCGATGGCGGCACGGCGGGGCTGCGCTGCCGCTCGAGCCACTGCTGGAACGTCGTCGGGACTCTGTGCGACGACCGCGAAGCGCATGTGCGAGTGCTGCAGGCCGCAGTACTCCGCGCACTCGCCCCAGTAGACGCCCGGGCTGTCGACGACGAACGTGAGATAGTTCGTGTGGCCGGGGATCGCATCGACTTTGCCGAACAGCTTCGGCGCCCAAAAGCTGTGGATCACGTCGCTCGACGTGAGCTCCACCTGCACCTTGCCGCCGACCGGCACGTGGATCTCGTTCGCGAGCGAGAACTGGTTGACGGGCTTGTCGTCGAGATAATCGATCTTCCACCACCATTGATTACCGGTTACGTGGATCTTTACGTCCGGGTTGTCGAAACGTGTCGGCATCGCACGCAGTGTGCCGAGCGTCGCGAAGAAGAACGTCACGAGCACGATGCCCGGAATGATGAGCCCGCCGACCACGATCCACGCCTTGCCGCCGTCGACGTCTATGGCCAAGTGCTCGTCGAAGCGTGCCGCGTTTGCGCAGCGCAGCCCCAGACGATCAGCACGCCCATCACGAGCATCGTGAGCGAGACGGTCCCGAGCACCCACCAGCCGAGCGTCGCGATCCGTCCGGCCTCGCGGCCGCCGGCGGCCATCATGTAGAACGGCGCACGCGCGCAGGCGCAGAGCGAAAGCGGCAGCAGCGCGAGCGGAATGACGGGCGAGCCGGGGCATCACCTGTCTCTCGAGCCGTGCTTGAATGGTGGGCGGTACGGGGCTCGGTTGGGCTCTTCGGAAATACGGGATTTGCGGGCGGCGCATCGGGTTCGGCCTCGGTGCCCATCGACTTGATGTACGCGGTGATCTTCCACATCTCCTCGTCGGGCAGCTTCGTGCCCCAGGCCGGCATGCCGTGTTGCCGGCCTTCGGCGATGGAGTTGAAGATCGCCTGGTCGGTGTTGCCGTAAAGCCAGTCCGGATCGCGCAGGCTCGGCCCCATGCCGCCGCCCGCGCGCCCGCCGTGACAGCCGTAGCAGTTGAACCAAATGAAGAGCCGCCGGCCCTCGTTCAGCACGTTCGCGTCCATCCCGTAGGGGTTGCTGGTTTTCGCGAGCGGCCGGTTGGGACCTGGCTGCGTGACCGATGAAACGGCCGGCGAGCGGCGGCAGGCCGCCGGCGAGCGGCCGGCTCGGACTCGTCGTGCATGCGGCCGCAGCCGGCGTTGAGCAGCACGAACGCCGCGGCGGCTGCGATCTCGATTCTTCTCCTCATCGGGCTTCCTCCTTCGCGGTCGGGGCGACCGGGCCACGGCGCGAGCGGCGCCGCGGCGCTCCGAGCGCTCGAGGGTCACGTTGCTGCGGCAGCGCGAACACATAGAGCGTGTCTCCCGGTGCGGTGACTTTTTTCAAATCCGCCGCGGCGCCCGTCGTGCCGAGCGCGGCGGTGGGGTCGTCGGCGGAAATCGATGCGAATACGTTGGCGCCGACCCAGCCGCCGATGCCGGAGTAGACCGCAACGTATTGCTGGCCGTCGGGCGCGGTGAAGGTGATCGGGTCTGGCGATGATTCCCGAGCCCGTCTTGAACTGCCAAAGCACCTTGCCGTTGCGTCGCATCGGCGGCCTTGAACCAGCCGTCGGTGACGCCGTAGAAGACGAGATCGCCCGCGGTCGTCAGCACGCCGCTCAAGATCGGCCAGTGCTCCTCGATGCGCCACGCAGGCTTCGCGTTTGCGATGTCCCACGCGACGATGGCGCCGCGGCTGCCGGTCGGTCCCGGCTGCATCAGCACGTCGGCCCCGAGATACGGCGTGCCCGCGATGTAGTTCGCCTCCATTCCTTTGTACTGCATGCAGAAGTCGTGCGCCGGGATGTAGAGCAGGCCGGTGCGCGGCGAGACGGCCGATGGGAACGACCTCCTTCGCGCCGGTGGACGACGGGCAGATGTTGTAGGTGGTTTGGCCCGTCGTGCGTGCGCTTCGCGGGGTCGATCATCGGATAGCCGGTCTTCGAGGTCGTAGCCGCTCGCCCAGTTCGTTTGCGGATAGAACTTCTGGGCGGAGAGCAGCTCGCCCGTCACGCGGTCGAGCACGAATACGAAGCCCGTGCGCCCGGGATGGATGAGCAGCTTGCGCATCCGGCCCTTCCAGGGCATGTCGACGAGCACGTTCTCCATGATCTCGTCGTAGTCCCAGGCGTCGTGCGGCACGAGTCTGATACGCCCAGCGCGCCTCGCCCGTCTGCGGGTTGCGCGCGATGATCGATATCGACCATTTGTTCTCGCCGGGCCGCTGGTCGGCATTCCAGACGCCCGGATTCCCCGTGCCGTAGTAGATGAGGTTCTCGGTCGGGTCGTACGAGATCCAGCCCCAGACCGTGCCGCCGCCGAGCTGCCATTGATCGGGCGCCCAGCTCGAGACGCCCAAGTCCTTGCCCTGGTCCTTCTTGTAGTACGGATGGAAGTCCGGACTGTCCATCAGGCGTCTCGTTGTCGGGGCCGCTGTTGTAGCCGGTCCAGAGCACGCGGCCGGTCTTGAGATCGAGGCCTTTGACCCAGCCGCGCACGCCGAGCTCGCCGCCCGAGTTGCCGGTGATCACGACGCCGTTCGCGATTAGCGGCGCCATGGTGGTGGTCTCGCCTTCGTCCACGTTGCCGACCTGAGTCTTCCAGGCGAGCGAGCCGTCTTCATGCACGGCGACGACGTGCGCGTCGAGCGTGTTGTAGACGATCAAGCCAGTCGGCATAGGACGCGCCGCGATTCACGACGTCGCAGCATGCTTTGCCGACGGCGCGTCGGATCGGGGTGCGGCTCGAACTTCCACTTGATCGGGAAGCCCGGCTTCGTGAGGTCGTATGCGATCAGATAGTTCGGGAACGGCGTCACGACGTACATCGTGTCGCCGACGACGAGCGGTTGGCCTTCGTGTCCTTTCGCGATGCCGGTGCTCGCGGTCGCGACGACCTGGAGCTGCGTTGACGTTGTCGCGATCGATCTGATCGAGCTCGCTGTAGCGGGAGTTGGCGTAGTCGAGCGCCGGTAGGCGCCACTCGCCCTTAGGTCCTGCCGCGGGACTGCGCGGAATCTGGAGCGGCGATGACTGGCTCCCGCCCGTGACGTATTGGACGTCGCCGGAAGGCTTGCCGGTCTCGTTCTGCGCGGCAGCGGGCGTCGGTACCGTCGCTAGACTGAACGTCGCGAGCAAGGTCGCCGCGGCTTCGGCGGTCGACTGACGGCACGCGACGCTTCGATTCAGAGCCAATACTCGCGACAACTTGATCATGCTCGGTTCCCTCGCTCGTCGTCCTCTCGTCAATCCAAGGTGTAGAGATAGGCCGCGACGTCGCGCGCCTGTTGCTTCGAGAAGTCGAAGTCCGGCATTGCGCCATCGGGACGCAGCGTGTGCGCGTTGGCGACAAAGCTCATGAGGTTCTGGGGAACGTTCGGGATCGAGCCGGCAATGAACGTGCGTCGCGACCACGCAGTGAGCGGCGGGCCGACGAAGCTGTCGGCTTCGCGGATGCCGGGTATCGAGTGGCATGCGCCGCAGCCGATGTCACGGATCAAGGTCTCGCCGCGGTGGGGGTCTCCGCCGACGATTTGCACCGCGCCGTAGTCGGAGCGGCTGCTCATGCAGCCGCCGGCCGTGAGCGCGGGCGCGAGCACCGCAAGCGGCGTTGCCGTTCGCGACGCCTTCATCCGGAGGCACCCACGCAGGAGTCGATGACGAGCGGCGCGAGGCCGAACATCACGATATTGATGAGCAGAATTCCGCCGCCGAAGAACGCGAGCTGCGAGAGAAATTCGACGCGATCCCAGCCTTCCGCGGCGAAGGGGCTAGCGTCGCCGGTGCGCCGTTTGAAGGTGCGGAAGGCGACGATCTCGCTCGCGATCGTGACCATGATTGCGAGTGCCACGATCGACATCACGAGCACCCATTGCCACGGCGCAAACTGCTGAGATCGGCAGACACGCCCGATCGTCGCCACGCTCACGAGCTGCGATGCCGCCCACGCAAACGGGGGGGCGAACAGGGCAAACCACAGCGCGCGGTCCGTGCGCTTCCGCAGCTGTTCGTGCTCGATATGCGGCGGACGGGTCATGGCGGCGGCGCATAGAAATGCGGCGATAGGTAAACGATTGCGACTACGAAGATCCAGATCAGATCGACGAAGTGCCAATAGATCGTCGCGTTCTTCACTGCAACGTGGCGCTGCGAATTGAAGTGGCCCGCAAGCGCTCGCGCGAACACGAACAGCAGCAGGCACAGCCCCACGACGACGTGTGCGAAGTGCAGCGACGTGATGGTATAAAAAATTGAGCCGTATGCGTTGTCGTCGGGCCGGAGCAGCTTCAGATGGCGGCGGTATTCGAAGATCTGTACCACGATGAAGGCCGCACCGAGCAGCAGCGTGAGTCCGAGACCGATCTTGAGCCGGCCGGTCTGATTCTTCGAGACGCCGCGCTTTGCCCATTCGGCGACCACGCTGCTCACGAGCAAGATCGCGAGCAGCCATAGCGCAGGGCGAACGGTGGGTCCTCTTCGAGCGGCCACTGCGGCTTCGATGCGCCGAGGTAGAAGTAGCCGAAGAACAAAAGGGCGAACAGCATCGCTTCGGTGCCGATGAACAGCCACATGCCGATCTCGCCGCGGCGTTTTTCGGTGGAGCGGCGATGCACGCTCTGCACGGCTCCGGGACGCTCGATCACGGCGCTCATGCCGAAAGCTCTTTGTGGTCCGGCCACATCCAAACGGCGGCCGTGAGCGCGGTCGCGAGCGTGAGGGCGAGGACGATCCAGAGCAGCTTCCAAACGAGCGCCAAGAAGATGCCGAATAGCAACGCACCGGCGACCAGCGGCAGCAGCGACTCATCGGGCATCCATGCGATGAAGCCGTCCTTGGCGTCCATCGTGGTGGTTGCGAGCGTCTCCTTACGCTCGTCTAGCGCGCGCTCGTTCTGTGGATCGTCCTCTTCGATGTGGGTGTCCCAGAGCGGATGCCGGCTCTTGACCGTGGGGATGTGCGCGACGCCGTATACGGGCGGCGGTGACTCCGACGACCACTCGAGGGTGTCGGCCTGCCAGGGGTTCGGTCCCGCGGGCTCGCCGTGCCGCAGGCTGTAGAAGAAGTTGTAGATACCGACCAGCACGCCGACGATGAACACGGCGACGCCGGCGGTCGTGATGACGTTCACGGTGGTCCAGCCGCTGTCGGCCGTATACGTGAACACGCGGCGCGGCATCCCGAGCAGCCCGGTCACGTGCATCGTCCAGAAGCCGACGAGCATGCCGATGAACATGAGCCAGAAGTTCCAGCGTCCGAGCCGCTCGTTCATGAGCCGGCCGGTCATCTTCGGCAGCCAGTAGTAGAAGGCGGCCATGACCGGAAACAGATTCGCGCCGATCAGCACGATAGTGGATGTGCGCGACGACGAAATAGGTGTCGTGCACTTGCCAGTCGAACGGGATCACCGCCGTCACCACGCCGCTCAAGCCGCCGATCACGATCAGGACAGATGAAGCCGAGCGCGAACAGCATCGGCGTCTTGAGCACGGGCCGGCCGGTCCAGATCGTTGCGAGCCACGCGAACACTTGGATGATCGTGAAGATCGAGATCGTCATGCTCGCCGCGCTGAAGAATCCCATCGACAGCGTACGGCAGCCCGGTCGCGAACATGTGGTGCACCCAGACGCCGAAGCCGACGAGCCCGGTCATCACGGTCGACAGCGCGACCCACGTGTAGCCGACGATCGGCCGGCGCGAGAACACCGGGATGATCATCGACACCATCCGGTCGCCGGCAGAAAGATGATGTAGACCCAGGGGTGACCGAAGATCCAGAAGAGCTGCTGCCAGAGCAGCGGGTCGCCCGCCGGCGGTCGGATCGAAGAAGTGGAAGCTCCAGAGTCGATCGAGCTCGAGGAAGACGTCAGCGCCGCCGTGAGCGCCGGCAGCGAGAACACGATCGACGAACGAGGTCGTCATCGTGCTCCACAAGAACAGCGGCATGCGGTCGATCGACATGCCCGGGCGCACGCAGCCGGAAGATCGTTGCGATGAAGTTGATGGCGCCTGCCGTCGTCGAGATCGTGAGCAAGAGAAGCGCGAACGCAGAAGAAGTCCATGTGCGGACCGGGCGAGAACTGGCTGTCGGTGTAGGGCGTATACGCGAACCAGCCGCCGTGCGGCGCCGCTCCGAGCAGCGGCGCTGATGTAGAGCAGCACGCCCGAGAACAGGAAGGTCCAATAGGAGAACGCGTTCAAGCGCGGATACGCCATGTCGCGCGCGCCGATCAGCTAGCGGCACGAGATAGTTGCCGAAGCCCGAGAGAATCGGCGAGGCGTACCAGAAGATCATCGTCGTGCCATGCATCGACATGAGCTGGTTGTAGGCTTCGGCGTTCAGCAAATCGAGGTTCGGCAAGGTGAGCTGCAGCGCGCATCAACGCAGCTTCGACGCCGCCGATCAGCAGGAAGACGAATGCGGTGGCGAGATAGCGCTTGCCGATCTTCTTGTGGTCGATCGTGGCGAGCTCGCCGCGAATCGTCGGCGCGTCGGACCAGATGCCATTGAGTCGGTCGAGCAGAATGTTCGCAGCCAATGCTCGTTCCTCGAAAGCTTAGGGACGCTCGCAAAATCGCATCCAAGTTCTATGCCACTGGAGCGAGATTGTTCGTTTTCTGCAATGCGTATCTGCAATGCAACGCGTGCCGGAAACGACGAGGCATTTAGCCTCGAGTGATCGCGGCGACGATCGCAAGGCGTGCGACGGCGGTTGCCAGATTTGAGGTGCGGCGCGCGGCTGAAGCGACTACCAATGCCCGCGGGACGAGTGCATCCTGCAGGGGTGAGCTCGACTCGACGCGCACGTTCGCACGCACCCGATGAGCTGCTCGCGATCGACGGGCGGCGCGTTGCGGTTACGCATCCCGACAAGGTGCTGTTCCCCAAGGGTAGGCATACGAAGCTCGATCTCGTTCGGTACTACCTCGTGGTGGCCGCCGGCGCGTTGCAGGGTGCGGGCGGCCGGCCGAACATGTTGGTCCGCTATCCCGATGGGATCGGCGGTCGAATTCTTCTATCAAAAGCGTGCGCCGCGCTCGCGGCCGGACTGGATCGAGGTCGCCGCGCTCGAGTTTCCGTCCGGCCGCGAGGCCGAGGAGGTCGTGCCGCGCGACGCGGCTGCGTTGGCGTGGCTCGCGAACTTGGGTTGTCTCGAGCTCCATCCGCACGCTGTTCGTGCCGGGGATCTCGAGCATCCGGACGAGCTGCGCGTGGACCTCGATCCCGTTCCGGGCGTGAAGTGGCGGCAAGTCCAAGCCGTTGCCCGCGTGGTCGAGGAGGCGCTCGCGGACGTCGGGCTCGTCGGCTGGCCGAAGACCTCGGGCCAGCGCGGGCTGCATGTCTACGTCCGGATCGAGCCGCGTTGGACCTTCGACGAAGTTCGGCGCGCCGCACTCGCGCTCGCACGCGACGTCGAACGGCGCGCGCCGCGGCTTGCCACGAGCAAGTGGTGGAAGGAGGAGCGGCACGGCGTGTTTGTCGATTACAACCAGAATGCGAAGGACCGGACGATCGCCTCGGCGTACTCCGTGCGGCCCACTGAGCATGCGACCGTGTCGGCGCCGCTCGATTGGCCGGAGGTCGATGACTGCGAGCCGCGCGATTTCACGCTCGTCAGCATGCCCGAGCGCTTTGCGCGGCTCGGCGACCTGCACGCGCGAATGGACGATCATCGCGGGGCGCTCGAGTCGCTGCTCGCGCTCTACGACGCTCAGGGGCTCGGCGATGCGCCGTGGCCGCCGCACTATAGAAAGAGGGCCGGCGAGCCGAAGCGCGCCGCGCCGTCGCGCAACAGGCGGCCACTTGTCGAGATCGGCAGAGCGAAGCGCAAAGAGGACGCGCTCGCGGGGCTCGCTCGGTGGAAGAAACGGCACCGCGCGGCGGCGGCGCATCTGCGGCCGGCCGACGTGCTCGTCGATTCGATGCGCGGGCGTTATTCGACTTGGACCCGCGTCCGCGTGAATCTCGAGCATGTTCCGGCGCGACACAGACCGGCTCAGGAGCCGCTCGCCCCCGACGAGAAGACCTTCGAGAGCTCGTAAGGCGGCGTGATCTCGAGCTGATCGTAGCGGCAGTCTTGCGGAGACTTGTCCGGCCGCCAACGCAGGAACGTGGCGGCGTGCCGGAATCGCTTGCCCTGCAGATGGTCGTACTTGACCTCGCAGACGCGCTCGGTCCGCAACGGTTCCCAGGAGAGGTCCTTGCCGGCGCTCCAGCGGCTGTGCGCGCCCGGCATTCGCGTCGACTGGGCGGCGGCACCCGCCCAGTCGCGCCACGGATGATCGTCGATCGCATGCTTGCGCAGCGGTCGCAGATCCTGCACGAGACGTCTGCGCATCGCCATCGTGAACGACGACGTCACGCCGACGTGCTCGAGCGCTCCTGCGTCGTCGTAAAGCCCGAGCAGCAGCGAGCCGACTGCGTCCCGGCCGCTCTTGTGCCAACGAAAGCCGGCGACGACGCAGTCGGCCGTTCGAGCGTGCTTGACCTTGATCATCGCGCGCTTACCGGGCTGGTAGGCGAGCGAGGCCGGCTTCGCGACGACGCCGTCGAGCCCGGCTCCCTCGAAGCGGCGGAGCCAATCGAGCGCGACCGCTCGTTCGCGCGTCATCGGCGTGAGGTAGAGCGGCGGCTTCGCGTTCTCGAGAAGATCCTCCAGCAACGCGCGGCGCTCGCCTTGGGGACGGACCATCACGTTGCGGCGCCCGATCGCGAGCACGTCGAATGCCACGAAAGACGCGGGCGTCGCTTGCGCGAGCTTCGCTACCCGCGACGCGGCCGGATGAAGCCGCATCTGCAGTGCGTCGAAGTCGAGCCCGTGCTCGGTTGCGATCACGATCTCGCCATCGAGCATGCAGTCCTTCGGCAGCCGCTGAAACAGTGCGTCGTGCAGATCCGGAAAGTAGCGGTCGAGCGGCTTGAGATCGCGGCTCTGGATCGCCAGATCGTGACGACGCTTCGTGACGATCGCTCGAAAGCCATCCCACTTCGGCTCGTAGAGCACGTCGCCTTGCGGCGGCAGCGCCGCAGAAAGCTTCGCCAGCATCGGCTCGAGCGGCGGTGCGGGCGTGCGTGTCGCAGCGGTGCGCATCACTTGCTCATGGACGGCGCGGCCGTCCGCTCGGACCGAGATTCAGCCGTCGCAATCGGGGCCTCCGTGTGCGGCCGCTCGATGCTCGCGCCGCCCTCCTGCACGATTCAACTTTCGTGCCACGCAGGCGCACCGCCGGCGCGGCAGAGCGGGCAGGGCGACGCCCGTCAGGCCGCCGAAACGGCTCCCCTTCGGGTCTCCTTCTCGGAGCGACCGGCCGCGTCGCCGTCGGAAGGAGTCGTCGCAAGCTGCTCGCCGACGACGTAGATCTTCTGCGTCGGGTAGGCGAACTCGACCCCGAGCTCGGTGAGCTCGCGGTGCAGGCGCAGATTGATCTCCTGCTGCGTGTCCATGTAGCGCGTGTAGTCGGCCGACAGCACGTAGTAGACGGTTTCGAAGTCCAGCGACGCTGCGGCGTGCGTGGCGAAATGGCTGCGGTCGAAGCGCGTATTCGGCTGAGCCTCGACGATGGTGCGAATGATCTTCGGCACGCGCTCGATCAGCTCGAGCGGCGTCTCGTAGGTGATGCTCGTCGCGAACACCACGCGGCGCTCGTTCATGCGGCCGTAGTTGCGCACACGGCTCTTGAGGAGATCGCTGTTCGACATCACGATCTGCTCGCCGCTCAGGCTGCGCAGGCGCGTGCTCTTCACGCCGATGTACTCGACGCTGCCCATGTAGTCGTCGACGATGAGGAAGTCGCCGATGACGAATGGTCGATCGAGCGTGATCGACAGCGCGGCGAACAAGTCGCCGAGCACGTTCTGCACGGCCAGAGCGATCGCGATGCCGCCGATGCCCAAGCCTGCGACGAGCGCCGTGATGTCGACTCCCAGGTTGCTGAGCGTCAGCAACGTCACCATCGCCCAGATCACCACGTTCGCGAGGAAGCCGATGATGCCGAGCGAGCTGACCGCCGCGCGGTTGTTCACCATGCTGTCGCGCCGCTTGCGCTCGAGCCATGCCGCGGCGGCGGCGCCGGCCCAAATGCCGGCCTGCAGGAACAGCGCGATCGTGATCGCGGAGTCGAGCACGATCTGCGTGCTCGCGCCGACGGTGAGCGCCTGGGCGCCGAGGAACGCCGCCACGACGCCGAAGAAGAGCGAGGTGGTGCGGCTCAGGACCTCGAGCGGCACGAGCAGCAGTTGGCCGTGAGTGCCGGTCGCTTCGAGCCGGCGCAGGTAAGCGCGCACGATGCGGCGCGCAGCGACGAGCACCACGAACGAGACGACCGCGATGCCCAGTGCGATCGCCCAGTCGAGCCAGGAATTGGTGAACAGCGGCAACTTCGCGAGCTTGTCGAAATCCGGCATCGGGACCTCCTGCTGGTGAGCTTCGGTAGTACCACGCTGCTTCGGCCTCGGGCAATCCGCTGCGCCCAACGGGCCGGACGATCGCTTAGCCCGAGATGGTCGGCTCGCGTCGTGTGCGGTCGGGTCGCCCGTCGCGTGGTGGTCGCGGCTCGCTGCGCGAGTCGAACGGCTCGAGCATCCCGAGCTCCTCGGCACGCAGCGTGACGTTGCGCTCCTCGAGCAGCGCGATCAGCCGGTCGAGCTTCTTGTTCGTCTCTTGCAGCTCGAGCCGGCTCTTGCGTGTCGAGTTGCGAATGCTCTCGATCATGAACGGGACGAGCAGGAGCAGCACGAGCCAAACGACGAGCAGCACGGCGAGGCCGAGCAGCACGGCCGGCGGAAGGTTCTGCAGAACGTCGCTCATAGGGATTCGCGCTCAGCCGCCGGCGTAGGTGATCTTCCAGACGCGGCCGCCGACGTCGTCGGTCACGTACAGAGCGCCGTCGGGACCCAGAGCGAGACCGCTCGGCCGATGCGCCGCGTCGGCCGGGCTTTCGATCTTCGTCGGTCCTTCGAAGTCGTCGGCAAAGATCTCCCACATTCCGGATGGTTTGCCGTCGGCGCCCAGCGGCACGAATACCACGCAGTAGCCGTCTTGCAGGTCGCGATTCCACGACCCGTGGAAAGCGATGAACGCGCCATTGCGATAGCGCTCGGGGAATTGGTTACCGGTGTAGAAGAGTAAGTCGTTCGGAGCCCAATGGGCCGGAAACCCGATCAGCGGATCTTTGTACTTGCCGGGCTCGGCGGGCGTCTTGCCGTCGCCTCCGTACTCGGGCGACACCATCCGCTCCCCGCGAATCGGGTCGTAATAGGTATACGGCCAACCGAAGTCGTCGCCCTGCTCGACGACGTGGAATTCCTCGGCCGGCAGCTCGGAGCGTTGCGCGGCCGTGTAGTGCTCGGGCCAGAGCGAATCGAGCTGGTCGCGGCCGTGCATCACCAGGTAGAGCTTGTTCACGACGGGGTTCCACTCGAGCGCGACGGCGTTGCGATGGCCGGTCGAGTAACGGATGCCGTCTTCCATTTGATCCTGATTCAGCGAGCTCGCGCTGAAGCGCCAAACGCCGCCGAAGCGCGCAAGTTGCGGGCACGGATCGATGCCGGGCGAGCCGGGTGCGCGGTCCTGCTTCTGGCACGCGTTCGTGGGCACCCCGGCTTGCAGATAGAGGTGACCTTCCCCGTCGAACGTGATCGGCTTGGCTGTATGCCCGCCGCCCGATTCGGCAAAGCCGCCGACCACGAGCTCGGGATCGCCGCTTGGCACCAAGCCGTCGTCGAGCCGCATCCGGTAGACGGCGGTGGACGAGGAGAAGTAGACGTAGCCGTCGTGAATCGCGACGCCGGTGTCGACGTCGCTGCGGCCGAAGCGCTGGACGGTGTCCGCCTTGCCGTCGCCGTCCGTGTCGCGCAGCACGGCGACGCCGCCCGCGCTGTTTTCCGGCGCGACCTGCTGCTGGCCGCTGCGCAACGCGATGAAGACGTCGCCGTTGTCGCGCACGGCGATGTGCCGCGGCCGATCGAGCTTGTCGGCGAAGACGGTCGCAACGAAGCCGTCCGGCAGCTTGATGCCGGCATCCTCGGCAGCGATCGCCGCGGCGGCCTGCGGCGCAGGCGCGCTCGTCGCGGCGGGCGTGCCGCCACGGTTGCCGCCGCCGCAGGCCCCGAGACCGGCCGAGAGCGCGGCCGCGAGTGCCAGCCGGCCGTAAATCCTGCGTGTTCTCATACGTTGAAACGAAAGTGGACCACGTCGCCTTCGCGCACCACGTAGGTCTTGCCCTCCGAGCGCAGCTCGCCCGCTTCGCGGGCGCCTTGCTCGCCGCCGCGAGCGATGAACTGCTCGTAGCCGATCACCTCGGCGCGGATGAAGCCGCGCTCGAAGTCCGTGTGAATCGCTCCCGCGGCCTCGGGTGCGGTGGCGTCGTGGCGCACCGTCCATGCCCGAACCTCCTTCGGGCCCGCCGTATAGAACGTTTTCAGCCCGAGTAGACGGTACGCCGAGCGGATCACCCTGTTCAAGCCGGGCTCCTCGAGGCCGAGGCTCTTCAGGAACTCCTCTCGATCGGGAGGCGCAAGTTGCGCAAGCTCGGCCTCGAGCGCGGCCGAGATCACGACGAGCTCCGCGCCTTGCTCGGCCGCGAGTTTCGCGACCGGTGCCACCAGCGGATCGGCGGCGGAGCTTTCCTCCGCGACGTTCGCGACGTACATCACGGGCTTCGCCGTGAGTAGGTGCAGATCGCGAAGCGCTGCGGATTCCTGCTCCGAGAGCGCGACTTCGCGCGCGGGCCGGCCCGACTCGAGGGCATCACTGAGCTTCTTCAGCGCGTCGCGGCGCGCGACCGCGGTCTTCTCATTGGTCTTCGCGTTGCGTTCGGCGCGCTGGTAGCTCTTCTGCACGGTGTCGAGATCCGCGAGCATCAGCTCCGTGTCGATGATCTCGATGTCGTGCAGAGGATCGATCTTGCCCGCGACGTGAGTGACGTCGTCGTTCTCGAAGCAGCGCACGATGTGCGCGATCGCGTGCGTCTCGCGAATGTGCGCGAGGAATTGGTTGCCGAGCCCCTGGCCCTGCGACGCGCCCGCGACGAGGCCCGCGATGTCGACGAATTCCACGACCGTCGGGACGACCTTCTGCGGCTTCACGATCGTCGCGATCGCGTCGAGCCGCGGATCGGGCACGGCCACTACGCCCACGTTCGGGTCGATCGTGCAGAACGGATAATTTTCGGCCGGGATCTCCGATGCCGTGAGCGCGTTGAACAGCGTCGACTTGCCGACGTTCGGCAGGCCTACGATGCCGCATTTGATTCCCATGTCAGTTGCCATCCTTGCCGGCGGTTGCGCCGGGCTTGCGCGAATGCAGCACGTTCTTCGCGCGCTCCGCGCCATGCTCGATGACGGTCGGCAACGCCGCGGCCGCGGCCGCGATCGCCTCGACGAGCGCCGTCTCGTCGGCCGCGGTCGCGCGTTGCAGCACGTGATCGATCACGTCGCCGCGCGGTCCCGTGCCGTCCCGTGGATGACCGATACCGAACCGCAGCCGCCAAAAATTCGAGCCCACGTGCTCGACCACGCTGCGCACGCCGTTGTGCCCGGCCGTGCCGCCGCCGAACCTCAGCTGCACGCGCCCGGCCGGAAGGTCGAGCTCGTCGTACGCGACGAGCACTCGCTCCACCGCGATCTTGTAGTAGCTCACGGCCGCCCCCACCGCTTCGCCGCTCGAGTTCATATAGGTGAGCGGCTTCAGCAGTCGGATGCGCCGGTCCGCGATTCTGACCTCGGTCGCTTCACCATGCAGCTTGCGCTCCTTCGCGAAGCGCGCGCCGTGCTCGCGCGCGAGCAGATCGGCGAACCAAAAGCCGGCATTGTGCCGCGTGGTCAGATACTCGGCGCCCGGGTTGCCGAGCCCGACGATCAGATCGATCTCAGTTCCCAACCTCGACTCCCGCTGCGCCGTGTCCCGAAAATACACGCGCATCGTGTTTCCCGGGAACGCCGTGAATACGTCCCTGTAGGCTCGCGCGCGCTTCCCTACGCACGAGCGTCCCGGGAAACACGATGCGCGCGTATTTTCGGGACACGATAGCGAATTGCAGGAATGCAAAGGCCGCCGGAAGGCGGCCTTGCATCGCGCACGCCGAATCGGATTCTAGCTTGCGCCTTTGTCGCCTTCCGGTTTCGCGGGTTCGGGCTGAGCGCTGGCGGGCACCTCGCCGGCTGCAACTGCAGCGGCTTCCGCCGGCACTTCCTCTTCTTCGCGACGCGGCGGATTGACCGCGACGACCGGGTGATCTTGGCCGTGCGCGAGCGCGACGAGCGTGACGCCCTCGGGCAGCTGGATGTCCGACAGGTGGTAGATCTGGTTCAGCTCGAGGGGCGAGACGTCGATCTCGAGGTACTCGGGCAGGAAGCGCGGTAAGCAACGTACCTCGACCTCGGTCAGCAGATGGTCGACGACGCCGCCTTGCTCCTTCACGCCCTTCGCGCTCGCCTCATTCAAGAAGTGAATCGGCACGTCGAGCGTGATTTCCTCGTCCTCGCGAATCCTCAGGAAATCGAGATGCATGACGATCGGTCGGGCAGGATGCCGCTGCACGGCCTTCACGACCACCTGCTGCGACTTCTGGCCGATCTTGAGCGTCAGGATGCTCGTATAGAACGCCTCGCGCTCCATCTGATGGACGAGCGAGTCATGGTCGAGCAGGAGCGACGCGGGCCCCTCGCCGCCGCCGTACATCACGGCGGGGACCTTGCCGGCCTTGCGCAGGCGGCGGCTCGGCACGCGGCCGAGCTGAGGACGCTCCTCCACGGCCAGTTCGAATGCGGCTTTCACGGTGGTACCTCCGGAAGGCCGCGGATGATAGCAAAGCCGGCTAGTCGAGGTACAGCGAGCTTACGGACTCGGCTTCATTGATCCGGCGCAGCGTCTCGGCCAGCAGCTCCGCCACGCTCAGTTGCCGGATCCGCGGGCAGGCGCGGGCCGCGGCGGTGAGCGGGATGGTGTCGGTCACCACGATCTCGTCGAGCGCCGAATGCTCGATCCGCTGCACGGCCGGCCCCGAGAGCACGGGGTGGGTGATGTAGGCCACCACCCGCGTGGCGCCGCGCTGCTTCAGCACACCCGCCGCTTGGCACAGCGTGCCGGCCGTGTCGACCATGTCGTCGACCAGCACGCAGGTCTTCTCGGCCACTTCGCCGATTACGTTCATGACCTCGGCCATGTTCGGCTGCGGGCGGCGCTTGTCGATGATCGCGAGGCCCGCATCGTCGAGGCGCTTCGCGAGCGCTCTGGCGCGCTCGACGCCGCCGACGTCCGGCGAGACCACGACGATGTCGGAGTATTTCTGCTTCCAGGCGTCGCCGAGCAGCACCGGCGAGGCGTACACGTTGTCGACCGGAATGTCGAAGAAGCCCTGAATCTGATCGGCGTGGATGTCGACGGTGAGCACACGGTCGATGCCCGACGTCGCGATCAGGTTCGCGACCAGCTTGGCCGTGATCGGCACGCGTGCGGCGCGGCGCCGCCGATCCTGGCGACCGTAGCCGAAGTACGGAATTACGGCGGTCACGCGACTCGCCGACGCGCGCTGACAGGCGTCCGCGATGATCAGCAGCTCGATCAGGGTGTCGTTCACGGGCGGGCAGGTGGGCTGGACGATGAATACGTCGCGACCCCGCACGTTCTCCATGATTTCGACGTTGACCTCGCCGTCGCTGAAGCGGCCGACCGCAATGCGGCCGAGCGGGAGGTTCAAGTGGTACGCGATGTCGCGCGCGAGCGCCGGATGCGCGTTGCCCGTGAAGATCGTGGTGGAGATCGGGTCCAAAAGCGCTCCTTCGAGGCCGAACAGTGGCTGGGGTGGTAGGAATCGAACCTACGTATGGCGGGATCAAAACCCGCTGCCTTACCGCTTGGCTACACCCCACTCGCTGACCGGTGGGCCGCTATTGTGCTCATCCGGCCCGGCCGGTTTCAAGGCGATCCGGTCGCCGTCGCGGCCCGCCAGTCGTCGACCGTGAGCTTGAGCTTCAGCGCTCCGTGCTCGAGGTCGATGCGCCGCGGCACGAGCGTGCCCGTGCCGGCAGCGCCCGGCACGGGCGCGAGCTGGTAGCTCGAGTACTCGACGTTCCAAAGCCGCTGCTCGAAGCCGGCGAGCGTGCCGTCGGTGCCGGGTCGCGTGCTGGCGGGGTAGTGAGCGTCCGGCAAGCCGAGGAGCCAACTGTGCAGGCTCTCGACCGGCAGCCACCAGCCGACGAGCTCCGAGAGCTCGGGCTCCGGGTCCTTGAGCACGTGCGTCTCGCCGCGGGCCATGACCGTGAGCTGCGCGGGCGTGCCCGCGACGCGCAGCACGCCACCGCCGAGCGGTCCGCGGACGAGCAGATCGATCGTGTCCGCATGCTGCCGCCACTGAAAGCTGCCCTGAAAGCCGCCGTCGCCCGTGTCGACCGCGAGGCGGCCGC
The DNA here is from genome assembly GCA_963817615.1 of uncultured Gammaproteobacteria bacterium. Classification (GTDB taxonomy): domain Bacteria; phylum Pseudomonadota; class Gammaproteobacteria; order Steroidobacterales; family Rariloculaceae; genus FEN-1219. The sequence goes on from CAWFPH010000001.1 coordinate 124,922, forward strand.
GCATCTCCCAATCCGGTACTGCGACGATCTCTGCGCGACGCTGCTCGAAGCCGAGACCGTCGCTGCCCGTCGGCAAATGCGCGCAGGCGGCGGTCGCCCCCGCGACGGCCAACGACGCGAGCGCGGCCCTCATCGATTGAGCCGCTCGTTGACTTCCTTGAGCGGCTGGCTGTCCGGGTGCTCGGCGAGCGAGCTGTGCAGGAGGTCGAGCGCGGCATCGTGATCGCCGAGCGCCCAGCGCGCATCCACGAGATGAGCCGCGATCTCCGGGTCCTGCTCGAGCCGATAGGCGCGCTCGAGATAGCCGCGCGCAGCCTCGACTTGGCCGAGCTTGTAGAGCACCCAGCCCATGCTGTCGATGATCGCGGGGCTGTCGGGATCTTTCGCGAGCGCCTTTTGAATGTACCCGCGGGCTTCCTCGTTGCGGCCGAACTGGTCCGTGAGGAGATACCCGAGCGCGTTGAGAACCGTCGCGTCGTCCGGGCTCTGCTTCACGAGCGATTGCAAGATGTCGACGGCCTTGCGGCTGCGGCCCGTATCCTCGTAGAGCAACGCCTGCGAGTACCGAAGCGCCGAGTTGTCCGCGTAATGCGAGAGGCCGTCGCCGAGAAGCTTTTCGGCGTCGCCATAGGCTTTCCGATCCACGGCATCCTGCACGAGGATCACGTAGAGCTGCACGTGCGCGGACTTGAGCGTGGGGTCGTCCGGGGACGCCGCGAGCGCGTCGTCGAACAGCTTCATCGCTTGATCGGGCTGCTTCATCTGCAGCAGCAGCTGGGCTTGCGCCACGAGCATGCTCGATGCGAACCGCGGGTTGGCCTCGCCGAAGTCGCGCAGGTGCCGCACCGCGCCGTCGGGGTCCTTTTGCTCCGCGAACATGATGCGCGCGGTGCGCAGCTGGGCCTCCACGGCATGCGTGCCGTCCGTCACGCGGGAGTACGAGCGAGTGGCCGTCAGGAAGTCGCGCTCCGTCTCTGCGATGCGGCCGAGATAGTAATACGCCTCATCGCGGTAGCGTGGATCGCTGCGCAGCTGGCCGAAACGCTCCTTCGCGTCGTCGAAACGCTGCTCGGTCATTGCGAGGAAGCCGAGCGCCCTGACCGCCTCGGGCAGGCCGGGATTGGTCGCGAGGATGTCGTTCAGGCGTTTCTCGGCGTCGCGAGGCTTGCCGGCCGACAACAGCAGCTCTGCGTACTGCAGCTGCACCTCGACCTCCATGTGCTCGGCTGCGAGCTTCGCGGCGATGTCGAGGCTCTCGTCCGTATGCCCGGCCACGAGCAGTGCGCGCGCGTAAAGCAGCTGCGCCTCGAGCCAGTTCGGGTCGGATGCGCTGGCGGCCTGCGCGTTCGAAAGCGCGAGATCGAAGTTGCCCGAGCGCAGCGCGAGCCGTGCGAGCGCGAATTGGCCGGCCGGCACGTCCGGGAATGCCATCGTGAGGGCGCGCATCACGGCCGTGGCGTTGTCCGTGCGCGGCTCGTCGTCGAGCGCCTCGAGCACGAGCGCGAAACCCGTGCCCGGGTCGCCGAGCGCGCGCATGAAGGCTTCGAACTGCGCGGTCGCGCGGTCGACTCGATTCGAGCGCATGTCGAACACGCCCGCGAACCAATGAGCGCGCTCGTCGTCGGGCGAGAGCTGCTGCCAGCGCGCCGTGGCTTTGAGGCCGACGTCGGTGCGCTCGACCTGCTGCGCCACTCGTGCCGCATGCTCCGCCAGCGCCGGGTCGTCGGACAGCAGCGCGGCTTGAAGGAGCTCGTCCGCGGCCGTGTCGAACTGCTGGCGCTCGTACGCGATTTCGCCGAGCAGCGAATGCGAGTCGATCTCGACCTGGCGGTCCGCGTCGTCGACGGGCGGCACCGTGGCGCAGCCCGCGAGGACCGCGAGCGCAAGCGTGAGCGGCAGCCGGTTCATGGTCGCAATATACCTTAGCTGCACGCCGCTGCCTGCCCCGAGGCGCAGGGTTTCCCGGGTTCGCGTTTGCTTGTGATCATGCGTTGATTCTCCGACAATTTGCCGATGACAGTTCCGCGCGTTGCGACGTCCGGCGGGCTCGACCCGCGGCCGGTCGGCACGACGGCGCACGCCTTGAAGGCGGCCGGGCGTTGAAGCCATCCCTTCGCGAGAAGCTTGCGAGCCTGGTCGAGCGATACGAAGAGGTCGCGCGCCTCCTCGCCGATCCATCGACCATCGCGGACAAGGACCGGTTCCGCGAGCTCTCGAAGGAATATGCGCGGCTCGATCAGGTTGCGAAGGATTTCGACGAGTATCGCAAGCTCGAGCGTGAGCTCGCCTCTTCCGAGGAGCTGCGGGGAAGCGCGGAGCCCGAGCTGCGCCGGCTCGTCGAGGACGATCTCGAACACCTCTACGAGCAGCGCGATGCGCGCGAGCGTGCGCTGCTATCGCACCTCGTGCCGACAGATCCGGACGATGACGCGAATCTGTTTCTCGAGATCCGCGCGGGTACGGGCGGCGATGAGGCTGCGATCTTCGCGGGCGATCTCTACCGCATGTACTGCCGCTACGCCGAGCGCCGAGGGTGGAGCGTCGAGGTTCTTTCCGCCAATTCGGGCGAGCACGGCGGCTATCGCGAGATCATCACCCGCGTGGTCGGCAGGGGCGCGTACGCGAAGCTGAAGTTCGAGTCGGGCGTGCATCGCGTGCAGCGAGTTCCCGAGACCGAGGCTCAGGGCCGCATCCACACATCGACCGTGACCGTCGCGGTGTTCCCCGAGCCCGAGGACGTAGGCGACATCGAAATCAACAAGGCGGACCTGAAGATCGACACCTACCGCGCCTCGGGCGCCGGCGGCCAGCACGTCAACAAGACCGATTCGGCCATTCGGATCACGCATCTGCCGACCGGCATCGTCGTCGAGTGCCAGGACGAGCGCTCCCAGCACAAGAACCGCGCGCGCGCGTTGTCGTTGCTGCAAGCGCGGCTGCGTGACGCCGAGGAGACGAAGCGGCAAACCGAGACCGCCGCGCGCCGCCGTAGCCTCGTCGGCACGGGCGACCGCTCCGAGCGGATCCGCACCTACAACTTTCCGCAGGGTCGGCTCACCGATCACCGCATCAACCTCACGCTGTACAAGCTGGCGGACGTCGTCGAGGGCGACCTCGACGACGTGATTGGTCCGCTTGCGAACGAATATCGCGCCGATCAGCTCGGCGCGCTCGGCCTCGATCTCGACGCCTGACCACAATGCCGATACGTCCCGACGATCGCTTCTCCCACGCCGCGCGCGCGACGGCCGGCACGCTCGTCGCAGCCGCGCTGCGCGCGCTCGTCAAGGTGACCGCCGCGCCCCTGCTCGAGGCGCAAGTGCTCGCGGCGTTCGTAACGGGGCGACCGCGCAGCGCGATCGTCGCGTTCCCGGAGCGTCCCGTGAGCGACGCCGCGGCGGAGCAATTCGAGAGACTGCTGGTGCGGCGGGAGCGCGGTGAGCCACTCGCGTATCTCGTGCGCAGCAAGGAATTCTTCTCGCTCGAGGTCGGCGTCTCGCCCGCCGTCTTGATTCCGCGGCCGGAGACGGAGCTGCTCGTCGAGGAGGTGCTGGCATACTGCACGCCGGGGCAGTCGTGCGCCGTGCTCGATCTCGGCACGGGCAGCGGCGCGATCGCCCTTGCGGTGAAGCACGAGCATCCCGCGGCCGAAGTCACGGCCGTCGACGTGAGCGCGGCCGCGCTCACGGTCGCGCGCGCGAACGCCGAACGCCATGGGCTCGCCGTGCGGTTCATCGAGTCGAATTGGTTCGCGGCGCTCACCGGCGAGCGTTTCGACACCATCGTCTGCAACCCGCCGTACGTGGCGTCCGTCGATCCCGCGTTCGAAGCGCTCGAGTTCGAGCCGCGGCTCGCGCTCGACGGCGGTGCGGACGGTCTCGACTCGCTGCGCGTGGTGCTCGGCGGCGCTCGTGAGCATCTCCTGCCTGGCGGCCGGCTGCTGCTCGAGCACGGCCACGACCAGCGCGAGGCGTTGCTCGAGCTCGCGGCGGCGGCCGGATGGGAGCTGGTCGCCGGGCGCGCCGACCTCGCGGGCCATGCGCGCGTGCTCGCGCTTGCCGCGGCGCCCGCGCCATGAGCAAGCGCTGCGCGCTCAGGTTGGCCCGCTGCTTCGAAGCCGCGCTGCACAATCGACCGCGGCTCTTGGACGCGAAGCGCGGCGAATGGCAGTGCGTTGCGCTCGAGTGCGACTCGCCCGTGTGCGGCGCGCGCTGACGGAGCAACGGCATGCCGGCGGCGTCGGTCGAAGTGCTCGCGAGCCCCGCCGCGCTGCACTTCGACGCAAACGGCGACGGCCGCATCAGCATTGCCGATGCGATGGGGGTGCTCGAGCAGCTGTTTTTCCTTCCCGGGGATTGGTCGATCTGGGCGCTCGCGAAGTTCGCGCCGCCGGTCGCGCGGTTCTTCGATCTCGACTCGAACGACTATCGCGGTCTCGTGTCGGGATGCATCGCGACCGCTGTGTGGGTGCTCGCGACCATCGTCGCGAACATCGCGTATGCGGCGGTCGTCGAAGCGGATCGGCGAGCGACCCGCCGCCTCGCCGGCGGCTATGCCGAGACGCGCCGCCGCGTCGGCATCGCTGCGCGGCTGTTTTACGCACGGGGCTGGCGCCGCGCCAAAAGCGAGCCCGAGCGTCGCGACTTCGAGTTCTCCGCCGACGCGGGGCTCGACGCTCACGAAGTGCGGCTGCTCGACGCGCTCGCGGAGCTCGGCCCCGGCTATGCGGCTCCCGTGAGTGAGCTCGCGGCGAAACAGGCCGAGCGCAGGCGCGACACCGAGGACCGGCTCGACGCGCTCGCGCGCCGCAAGCTCGTGATTCGAACGGTCGGCGGTGCCGACGGCGGGAACGCGTACGCGTTGTCGGCCGCAGGACGCGCGGCGTTGCTGCAGCACCGATTGAGGCCCCGCGGACCGCAAACGGGCGGTTAGCCCGGCGAGCCGTTCATGATGCGCGGGATACGGCCGCTCCTCGGCCTTTTGCCGCTACGGCTCGCGAGGTGCGACGCTGCGGCCGCATCCCCGGAATGCATGTCACAAAGGCCGGCGTCGATCCGTCTCGTCAGAAACGGAGGTTCCGATGAATGAAACGCATTGCGACGCGCTCGTTTTGTTCGGAGCGGCGGGCGATCTTGCATATAAGAATGTATTTCCGGCATTGCACGCCATGCTCAAGCGGGGTTACGCCGATGTGCCGATCATCGGCGTCGCGAGAGGCCGCAACTTGGAAGAGCTCCGAGCGCGCGTTCGCGACAGCGTCGAGCAGCACGGCGGTGTCGATGCTCGAGCGTTCGAGAAACTCGCCTGCTCGTTGCGCTACGTCGACGGCGAGTACGCCGACGCCGCAACGTATCGCAAGCTCTGCAAAGAGCTGAAGGGGAGGGCGCGACCCGCGCATTACCTGGCGGTCCCGCCAGCGTCGTTCGCGACCGTCGTCGACAATCTCGCGGCCGGGGACTGCGCCCGGTGCGGCCGCGTGATCGTCGAGAAACCCTTCGGCAGGGATTTGATCTCGGCGCGTAGGCTCAACGACGTCTTGCTCCGAGTGTTTCGCGAGGCCGACGTGTTTCGCATCGATCACTACCTAGGAAGGCGGCCGTTGAACAACTTGGCGGTCTTCCGGTTCGCGAACGCTTTCATGGAGCCGTTCTGGAACCGCAACTACATCGAGAGCGTCGAGATCACGATGGCAGAGAGCCTCGGTGTCGATGGACGGGGCGCGTTCTACGACGCCACCGGCGCAATCCGCGACGTCGTTCAAAACCATTTGTTCCAGATCCTCTGCAACCTTGCGATGGAGCCTCCTGTCCGGACCGACAGCGAGAGCATTCGCGACGAGAAAGCGAAAGTGCTGAAGGCGATAGCCCCCATCGAGGCGGCGGACGTCGTCAGGGGGCAGTTCGAAGGCTATCGCCGGGAGCCGGGAGTGGCTCCCGATTCAACGGTGGAGACGTTCGCGGCGCTGCGGCTCGAGGTCGGGTCTTGGCGCTGGAAGGGCGTGCCATTCTATATCCGCGCCGGGAAGCGCTTGCCCGTGACCTGCACTGAAGTACTGGCCAGATTCCGCAAGCCGCCGACCGCCATTGGAGACGGTCTTCTCTCGCGAAATCATTTGCGGTTTCGCATCAGCCCGGACATGACGATTGCGATCGGGGCGACCGTCATGGCGCAGGCCGACGTGCTGCAGGGCCAAGCGGTCGAAATGATCGCCAGCCAGCACCGCGGACCGGAGGACGGCGCAGCGTACGAGCGCGTTCTGGGCGACGCGATGGCCGGCGACTCGACGCTATTCGCTCGCAAGGATCACGTCGAAGAAGCGTGGCGAATCGTCGATCCGGCACTCAAAGCGAACGCGCCCGTGCACGAGTACCGGGCGGGCACTTGGGGCCCTGCGGGGAGCGCGGACTCCGTTTCGCCTCCGGGCGGTTGGCACGACCCGGTGCTGGACTCGAAGGCGCTGTTGCGTGGCACAAGGACGGAGCGCTCGGGCCGCGGATCGCAGTCGGAGGATTCGCGCGGTGAGCGCGCGCGCAGGCGCGTCCCGCTTGGCGGCGCGGTCGAGCCGTTGCGACCGGTGGCGTCGATTCTGCGCAAGTCGGGCTAGACCGCAGATCGGCGCGAAGCCCGGCGATTTCGAATCACGGGATCGCGGCCACGTTCGTCTCGAACGGCGCACCGATTTCGGCAGCGGCGACTCCCCAGGCGCTGGGAAAACGACGGTGGTCCTCGTGCGCGCACCGCATGGGACAGCGCGGCCACGGGCTCATCGCGGGCGTAAACTCGGTCCGTGGAACCAAACCGTGAATATCCCGCGGCCCCGTTGCCCGCGAAGGCGCCGCTGCTCGTCGCCGCGAAGCATGCGCTCGACATGATCGCGGGCGGCGCCTCGCTCGCGGACATCCTCGAGCAATTGTGTCTCGCGATCGACGCACAGAACCCCGCGATGATGTCGACCGTGCTGCTCGCGGAGCCGGACGGTCCGCGGCTGCGCCCGGTGGCCGGTCCGCGCGTGCCGCGCGCGTGGGAAGGCGCAACCGCGTCGGTCGCGATTGCCCCCGACGTCGGCTCGTGCGGCGCGGCGGCCTATCGCCGCGAGCGCGTGGTGGTCGCCGATGTGGCGACCGACCCGTTGTGGTCCGGTGAGCCGCCGCGCCCCTCGGGCAAGGTCGCCCTCTCCTACGGAATCCGCGCTTCTTGGTCGCAGCCGCTGCTTTCGAAGAACCGCGAGGTGCTCGGGACCTTCTGCATGTACTACGGCCGGCCGTGCAGGCCGACCGACGCGGAGGTGCAGCTCATCGAGGACGCGGCTCGATTGGCCGTCATCGCGATCGAAGGCGAACGGGCGCAGAACGCGCTGCGCCACGCGTTCGAGGCGTTGCGCCGCGACGAGCAGGAGCTGCGCGAGATCACCGATGCAATCGCGCAAACGATAGCAGTGCTCGATCCGTCGGGCGGACCGATCTACGCGAATCGCGCGCTGCTCGACTACACCGGTCTCGTCCCGCAAGACGTGCGCTCGCGCGATATTCACAAGCGGATCGTGCACCCGGAGGACGTCGCCCGGTGGACGGAGTTTCGCCGTCAAGCATTCGCGCGCGGAGCTCCATTCGAGATTGAGCAGCGCACGCGCCGCCGGGACGGCGAATACCGCTGGTTTCTCGTCAAGTTCAACCCATTGCGGGACGCGCAGGGCGTCGTGCTGCGCTGGTACGCGACCGGCACGGACATCCACGACCGCAAGCTCGCGGAAGAACGCGTGCGCAACGAGAATCTCGCGCTGCGCGAGGACATCGACCATGCGTCGATGTTCGAGGAGATCGTCGGGTCTTCACTCGAGCCCGTGCTCGCGCAGGTCTCGAGGGTCGCGGTCACGGACTCCACGGTGCTCATTCTCGGCGAGACCGGCACCGGCAAGGAGCTGATCGCGCGCGCCATCCACAAGCGCTCGCCGCGCGCGGGTCGAGCGTTCATCCGCGTCAACTGCGCCGCGATTCCGTCCGCGCTCGTCGCGTCCGAGCTGTTCGGCCACGAGAAGGGTGCGTTCACGGGCGCGCTGCAGCGGCGGCTTGGAAGATTCGAGGCCGCGGACGGCGGCACGATCTTCCTCGATGAGATCGGCGATCTGCCGGCCGAGACGCAAGTCGCGCTGCTGCGCGTGCTGCAGGAGCGCGAGCTGGAGCGGGTCGGCAGCAACCGTCCTATCGCCGTGGACGTGCGCGTGCTCGCGGCGACGAACCGCGACCTCGAAACGGCAGTGGAGCGCGGTACGTTTCGCGAGGATCTGTTCTACCGGTTGAGCGTGTTCCCGGTCGAGCTGCCGCCGCTGCGCGAGCGCCGGGGCGACATCCCGTTGCTCGTCGAATACCTCCTCGATCGCTTCGCGAAGAAGGCCGGTAAGCGGATCCGCAGCGTCGAGAGGGAGACGCTCGAGCGATTCCAGTCGTACGATTGGCCCGGCAACGTCCGTGAGCTGCAGAACGTAGTCGAACGCGCGGTCGTGCTATGCGATGGCGACACGTTCGTCGTCGAGCCGTCGTGGCTCAAGGGAACGCGGGCCAAAGGCGCGAAGGGGCGCGCGAACCTCGCCAGCACGCTTGCGGAACGCGAGAAAGTGCTGATCGAGTCTGCGCTAGCCGATGCCCGCGGCCGCGTATCCGGCCCCGCGGGCGCGGCTGCGAAGCTCGGCATACCGCGGCAGACTCTCGAGTCGAAAATCAAAACGCTGCGGATCGACAAGCTTGCCTTTCGGCGCAATTGAACCGAGCGGTGCCGCTGCACGCGCCGAGGTCTCGGCAAATGCCGATTTCTCGGCAGTCCCGGCGATCGTAGCGGCTGTCCATACAAACACTTAGCGTTGGCCCAGCGCTTGCAAGTGCCGCCGCATGTTCACGGATGGCGCCCAATGACGTTGAAGATCGAGATCGAGGCTGCGGGCGGAACAATCACGCTTCGGCTGGTTGGTCGCATCGAGGCGGCGCATCTGCCGGAGCTCGAGACCCAGGTCCGAAAGCACGGCCCGCAGCTCGCACTCGATTTGGACGATGTCACGCTCGTCGATGCCGCGGTCGTGCGCTTCCTGGTCGCATGCGAAGCCGACGGAGTCGAGCTGCGCTCGGCTGCGCCGTACATCCGCGCGTGGATGGCCCGCGAGGGGCGGCTCCCGTGAACGTCACCGACGCCTTGGGGAGCATGAGCCTATGGACACCAACTCTCACGTAGTTCCGATGCCGGACCACTGGTCCCTGTTCGAGCGCAGCCGCCGCCGGCTCGTGGGCGTCGCGGGCCGTATCCTCGGGTCATCCAACGACGCCGAAGACGTGGTACAGGAAGCGGCGCTCCGCTGGCTCCGAACGAACCCTGCGACCGTGCGCACACCGGAGGGTTGGCTCGTCGCGGTCGTAAGTCGGCTCGCTCTCGATCGGCTCCGCCGTTTGGTCGCGGAGCGAAAGGCCTATCGCGCATTCGGACGAGAGACTGAGGGCGCAGAGCCAGCCGTCACGGCACCCGACGACGAACCGGAGAGCGGCGCGCAGCTAGCGAAATCGTTCGAGGTGTTGCGCGATCGGCTGGAGCCCGTCGAGCGCGTAGCGTTCGCGCTTCGAGAGCTGTTCGACTGCGGTTACGAAGAAATCGCGCGCGCGCTCGCGAAAAGCGAAGCGGCGTGCCGCCAGATCGTGCATCGCGCACGCGGCCGGCTGATCGGACGCGAGCCGCGCCGGATCGGTGGCCGCGATGGTTCTTCCAGGCACGCGCAGCTCTTCCTCGAGGCATTGCGCAATGCAGACCGCGACTGCGCAATATCGATGTTGCTGTCTCCGGCAGTCGAGGCGCCGTTGCGCCGCGCCGCCGCTCCTCGGTCGGGCGGTTCGGCGGCGCAGCCATGGCGATGCTCGTCGCAGGCGCCGACGCGGCGTTCCCGCCGTGTGGGTATGGCGCTCGGTATCGGCGCGCCATGCGCACGTCGGTTCTCTCGAACCGATCGGCGTCCGTCGCGGCGCGTTGAGTCGGCGTCGGGCCGGTCGCCCGCTTACGAGGGCAAGCGAGCGCATGAGCTGCGCGCCCAAGGCCGACCACCGCCGGGCACGGTACGTGCCGAAAGGTCGGGCTGCGCCGATCAGGCGGCCGCCGACGCGATATCGCGTTCATTCAAGTGAGGGCACGGCGCTGTCGATCGGGTCCGCGCCGCTACCGGTCGCGCACCGCGGCCGATTGCTCGAGTCAGGCGAGCCCAAGGTCGGGCCGCCGGATGCCCACCCGAGATCGTTGCGAGCGGCTAGTGCAGCAGCGAGCTAGGCGGCACGGGCCGCAGGATGGCCCGCGCCTCGGGCTCGTCGAAGCGGAACGTGCGATTGCAGAACTCGCAGGTGAGCTCGACGTGACCCTGCTCGGCGAGCAGGCTCGACACCTCTTCCTCGCCGAGCATGCGCACCACGCCCGCGATCCGCTCCGGCGTGCAGCGGCAATCGTGCACGACGCGGCGCGGCGGAAACACGCGAATCGAGTGGTCCGCGAACAGCTTCGGCAGCAGCTCGTCGGCCGCGAGCGAGGTGAGCTCCGCGGCGGACACCGTCTGCGCTGCCGCCGCGATGGCTTCGAAGGTGTCGGCTGCGAGATCCTCGTCGCGTCCCGGCAGCACCTGCAGCAGCATGCCGGCCACGCGCTCGTCGCTGGTCTTGAGGATCAACCGTGTCGCGAGCTGCTCCGATTGGCGGAAATACGCCTCGAGGCAGCCGTCGAGCGTCGCGCTCGCGAGCGGCACGGCCCCCTGAAACAATCCCTGCGCTCCGCCGGTGTCGAGATTCACGACGAGCCGGCCGCGGCCGAGCAGCGGCTCGGCGGACTCGGCGGACGTGCATTGCGCCATGCCGCGCACGCGCAGCGCCTCCGTGCATTGGATCAGCAGCAGCTTGAGCGGACCGTCGCCTTGGAGCTGCAGCGACACGCTCGGCCGCGACTTCAGTCCGCTCGCCAGCAGTACGGTGGCTGCGACGCCCTCGCCGAGCAGCGTGCGAACCGGTTGCGCATAGTTGTGCGCGGCGAGCACCTGTCGCCACGTCTCCTCGAGGCGGACGAGCGCGCCGCGGACGCCGCTGCCCTCGAGCAAGAATCCCTGCAATTCGTTCATCGCCGTTCCTGTGGCGTGTTTCAGCCGCCTAGCTTCTTGCGCAGCGTCTCGTTGACCTGCTGCGGATTCGCTTTGCCGCGCGACGCCTTCATGACTTGTCCGACCAGGAAACCCAGCACTTGGTTCTTGCCGGCGCGATATTGCTCGACCTGCGTGGGGTTCGCGGCGATCACGCCGTCGACGAGCGTCTCGATGCTCGCCGCGTCCGAGATCTGCACGAGCCCGCGCTTCTCGATCACCGCGTCGACCGTCCCTTCGCCGTTCCACACGGCCTCGAACACTTCCTTCGCGATCTTGCCGGAGATCGTGCCGGTTGCGAGCTTGTCGAGCAGCGCGGCGAGCGTCGGCGCGTCGACGCGCGTCGCGCCGATCTCGAGCCCGTCGCGATTGAGCGCGGCTGTGAGCTCGCCCATCACCCAGTTCGCGGCGATCTTCGGACCCGCACGCGTGCTCTTCGCGACGTTTTCGAAGAGCTCCGCGAGCGCACGCTGCGCGGTCAACACGCCCGCGTCGTAGCTCGAGAGGCCGTAGTCGCGCATGAACCGCTCGCGCTTCGCGTCCGGCAGCTCCGGCAGCGACGCCTCGATCGCCGCGATCTCGGCCTCGCCCACGATGACGGGCAAGAGGTCCGGATCGGGGAAGTAGCGATAGTCGTTCGCTTCCTCCTTGCTGCGCATCGGTCGCGTCTCGTCGCGGTCGGGATCGTACAAGCGCGTCTCCTGCACGACCGCGCCGCCGCCCTCGAGCACGTCGATCTGCCGCTCGGCCTCGATCGCGATCGCGCGCTCGACGAAGCGGAAGGAGTTCAGGTTCTTGAGCTCCGTGCGGGTGCCGAGCCGCGTCTCGCCGCGGCGGCGTACGGAGACGTTTGCATCGCAGCGAAACGACCCTTCCTGCATGTTCCCGTCGCAGATCTCGAGATAGCGAACGAGCGCATGGATCTTGCGCATGTAGGCGCCGGCCTCGGTGGCCGAGCGTAGATCGGGCTCCGACACGATCTCGAGCAAGCCCGTGCCCGCGCGGTTCAGGTCGATGCCGGAGAGTCCCTCGAAGTCCTCGTGCAGCGATTTACCGGCGTCCTCCTCGAGATGTGCGCGCGTGATGCCGATGGTTTTCACCGTGCCATCGTCGAGCTCGAGGTCGACACGCCCGCCGTGCACGATCGGCAGCTCGTACTGGCTGATCTGATAGCCCTTCGGTAAATCGGGATAGAAGTAATTCTTGCGCGCAAAGACCGAGCGGCGCGCGATCGTGCAGCCGGTCGCCAGGCCGAACTTGATCGCCATGCGCACGGCTTCGGCGTTCAGCACCGGCAGCACACCGGGGTAGCCGAGATCGACGAGGCTCGCCTGCGTGTTCGGTGCCGCGCCGTATCGGGTGGAGGCGCCCGAGAAGATCTTGCTCGCCGTCGCGAGCTGCGCGTGGATCTCGAGGCCGATGACGGTTTCCCAGCTCATCGCGTGACTCAACCGTAGCCCGGCGGCACGCGCGTGTGCCAGTCCGTTGCGCTTTGGAACGCATGCGCGGCTCCGAGCACGCGCGCCTCCTCGAGCGGCGGCGCGATCAGCTGCAAGCCGACCGGCAGATCGCGGACGAAACCGCACGGAATCGACATTCCGGGCAAGCCGGCGAGGTTCGCGCCGATCGTGTAGATGTCGTTCAGGTACATCTGGATCGGATCGTCGGTCTTGTCGCCGAGCCGAAATGCGGGCGAGGGGGTGGTCGGACCGGCCACGAGATCGACGTCGCGAAACGCGCGCGCGAAATCCTGGCTGATCAGCTTGCGGACCTTCTGCGCTTGCAGATAGTAGGCGTCGAAGTAACCGGCCGACAGCACGTAGGTGCCGGTCAGGATCCGCCGCTTCACCTCCGCGCCGAAACCCGCGCCGCGGTTGCGCATGTAGAACGTCTCGAGGCTCTCGTGCTCTGCGCCCGGTTCACGGTGCCCGTAGCGTACGCCGTCGAACCGCGACAGATTCGAGGACGCCTCGGCCGGGGCGACGACGTAGTACGCGGGCACGGAGAGGTGCACGTGCTCGAGCTCGATGCTCTGCAGCTTCGCGCCGAGCTTCTCGAGCTCGCGGAGCGCGGCGCGTACCGCGGTCGCGTTGTCGGCGTCGAGGCCCTCGTCGAAGAAATTTTCCGGCACGCCGATCTTGAGCCCGGCGATGCGCTCGCGCACGAGCTGCGAGTACGGCGGGACGGGCTCGTCGAGCGAGGTCGAGTCGCGCGGGTCGAATCCGGCCATTGCTTCGAGCAACAACGCGGCGTCTTCGGCAGTCTGCGCGAGCACGCCGGCCTGGTCGAGGCTCGAAGCGAACGCGATCATGCCGTAGCGCGATACGCGACCGTAAGTCGGCTTGATCCCGGTGATGCCCGACAGCGCCGCGGGTTGGCGAATCGAGCCGCCCGTGTCCGTGCCGGTCGCGCCTGCGGCGAGGCGCGCGGCGATCGCGGCCGCGGAGCCGCCCGACGAGCCACCCGGCACGCAGTCGTGATTCCAAGGATTACGGACCGGCCCGTAGTAGCTCGTCTCGTTCGACGAGCCCATCGCGAACTCGTCCATGTTCGTCTTGCCGAGCAGCACCGCACCTGCCGCCGCGAGCCGCTCGACCACGGTTGCGTCGTAGGGCGCGACGAAGTCGTCGAGCATTCGCGAGCCGCACGAGGTTTTCACGCCCTGCGTGCAGAAGATGTCCTTGTGCACTACGGGCACGCCCGTGAGCGGCCCGGCCGTGCCGTCGGCCAGCCGACGGTCGGCCGCCGCCGCCGCCGCGAGCGCCTGCTCGGCGGTGACCGTGACGAACGCGTTCAGCTCGCCGCCGAACCGTTCGATGCGTGCGAGGAAGTGCCGCGTGAGCTCCGTCGAGGAGCAGCGCCGCGCGTGCAGGTCGGCGGCGAGCTGGGCAAGGGTGCGTCGGTGCATTGCGGGCTCGATGCTACGGTGGGTCCGCGGCGGCTTGCGGGTCCAAGCGGCTCGGGCCGTCGGCTGCGGCTATTCGATGACCTTCGGAACGAGATATAGATCACGTTCTACGAGCGGCGCATTGCGCTGGTAGAGCTCGTGCCGGTCGGTTTCCGTGACGCGGTCCTCGCGCAGCCGCTGCGGCCGGTCGAGCGGATGAGCCATCGGCTCGACGCCGTGCGTGTCGACGGCCTGAAGCTCGCCGACCCACTTGACGATTCGAGTGACCTTCGCCGAAACGTCGGCCGTTTCGGCGGCCGTGATCTCGAGCCGGGCGAGACGGCCGAGCTTGCGAATGTCGTCGGGTGTGAGCACGGGTTCTTAGCTTGGAAATCGAAGCACGACGGGCAGTGATCTACTTCTCATTAGACTATACACGTCGCTTGTGGATTGGCCTACCCGTTGCTAGAGTTCGCGCTTGATTTACCCTAGCGGCCTTGGGCCTCAATGTTAAAGAGTTTTCTCGGATATTTCTCCAACGATCTATCCATCGATCTCGGTACGGCCAACACCCTGATTTACGTTCGCGGACGCGGCATCGTGTTGAACGAGCCGTCTGTCGTCGCGATTCGTGAAGAGCCGGGACGCGGCGGCAAGGTGCTCGAGGCGGTGGGCGTGGAGGCGAAGAGCATGCTCGGGCGCACGCCCGGGCATATCACGGCCATTCGCCCGTTGAAGGACGGCGTGATCGCCGATTTCAGCGTCACGGAGAAGATGCTGCAGTACTTCATCAAGAAGGCCCACGGCTCTCGCTATTTTCGACCGAGCCCGCGCGTGCTCGTCTGCGTGCCGTACGGCTCGACGCAGGTCGAGCGGCGTGCCATCCGCGAGTCGGCCGAGGGCGCGGGCGCGCGCAAGGTGTACCTCGTCGAGGAACCGATGGCCGCGGCGATCGGCGCCGGTATGCCGGTGCACGAGGCGCGCGGCTCGATGGTGCTCGACATCGGCGGCGGCACGTCGGAGGTCGCGGTGATCTCGTTGAACGGCATCGTGTATGCCGCGTCGGTGCGCATCGGCGGCGACCGTTTCGACGAGGCGATCACGAACTACGTGCGCCGCAATTACGGTATCTTGATCGGCGAAGCCACCGCCGAGCGCATCAAGCACGAGATCGGCTCCGCCTATCCCGGACAAGAGGTGCGCGAGATTTCCGTCAAGGGCCGCAATCTATCGGAGGGCGTGCCGCGCAGCTTCACGCTGAACAGCAACGAGATCCTGGAGGCGCTGCAAGAGCCGCTCCAAGGCATCGTCGGCGCAGTGAAGGTCGCGCTCGAGCAAACACCGCCAGAGCTCGGTGCCGACGTCGCCGAGCGCGGCATCGTGCTGACCGGAGGCGGCGCGCTGTTGACCGACATCGACAAACTGTTGACCGAGGAGACGGGCCTGCCCGTCGTGATCGCCGACGAGCCGCTCACGTGTGTGGCTCGTGGTGGCGGACGCGTGCTCGAGCTGCTCGACGAGTACGGTCCCGCCGCCTTCTCGGTGGAGTGATCCGCGGTCGCCGCCTCGCCGCGAAGCTGATCGCATGAGTGCTTCCGGAAGAACCACCGCCGGCTACGCCCGAGGTGGCCTTTCCGCGGGCGCTCGCTTCCTGCTGCTTTGCATCGTTTGCCTTGCGCTGATGATCCTCGATCATCGCGATCAGCATCTTCAGCGCGTCCGCGAAGGACTGTCGCTCGTCGTCTATCCGGTGCGAATGGCGGTCGCCCTGCCGTTCAGCGGCTGGCGCTCGCTGCGGGAGTCGCTCGCGAGCCGGGAGGCGCTGCTCGCCGAGAACGAGGAGCTCAAGCGAGCACAACTCAACGATGAGTTTAGACTGCAGCGGCTCGCGGCGCTCGAGACCGAGAACGCGCGGCTGCGCGAGCTGCTCGATTCCACGGCTCGCGTGGGCAGCCGTGCCTTGATCGCCGAGATTCTCGCGGTCGATCTCGCGCCGTATCGGCAGCGCTTCGACCTCAACCGCGGGCTCGTCGATGGGGTCTACGTGGGCCAGGCGCTGATCGACGCGCGCGGCGTGGTGGGCCAGGTCGTGCGCGTAGGGCCGCTCACCTCGGAAGCGGTGCTGATCACCGACGCCGATCATGCGCTGCCCGTCAGCGTGAACCGCAACGGCTTGCGTACGATTGCGGTCGGCACGGGCGACAGCGGGCGCCTGCGCTTGCCGTACCTCACGAACAACGCGGACGTCGAAGCGGGCGATCTGCTCGTGTCGTCCGGGCTCGGCGGCGTATTTCCGGCCGGCTATCCCGTCGGCCGCATCGCGGAAGTGAACAAGCGACCCGATCAGCCGTTCGCCGATGTCACGGCCGAGCCCGCGTCGCCGCTCGATCGCGATCGCGAGGTGCTGCTGGTGTGGAACGCAGCGGACGAGGCGCCGCGAGCGTCGGAGGCCGCAAGCCTCGCGGGCCACCCATGAGAGCGGCACGACACGGCTGGTTCGTCGCTTTCTTGAGCCTCGCGCTGACGCTCGCGCTCGCCGTCGTGCCGTTGCCGGCATCGGTCGCGCCGTTTCGGCCGGATTGGGTCGCCGTCGTGCTGCTCTCCTGGTCGCTGACCGCGCCGCGGCGCTTCAGCTTGCTCACGGCGTTTTGGATGGGGCTCGCGCTCGACGCGCTGACGGGGTCGCTGCTCGGCCAACACGCGCTCGCGCTGCTCGTGATCGTCTATCTGGCCGAACGGTTTCATCTTCGTTTCCGCGTGTTTCCCGTGTCGCAACTCGCCGTCACGGTGTTCGTGCTGCTCGGGGTCTATCAGTTCATGCTGTTCTGGATCGACGGCGTCGCGGGTCGCACCGTGCCGTTGATCGAGCGCTGGGCGCCGCCGTTCAGCGGCGCGCTCGCGTTCTTGGTCGTGCTGGCGCTCCTCGATCGCCGACCGCGCGTCGCGCAGGAGCGGCTCTGAACATGGCCGGGCCGAACGTCACGTTCAAGGATCACTGGCAGGAGCATCGGCTGTTTCTGTCGCGGCTCATCGCCGCCGGCGTGATCGTGGTGCTTCTGACGGCGATGCTCGTGCTGCGTCTCGTGCAGCTGCAGATCGTCGACTTCGAGCGCTTCACGGAGCTTTCGCAAGGCAACCGTTTCAGGATCGAGCCGCTGCCGCCGACGCGCGGGCTGATCATGGATCGCAACGGCATCGTGATCGCCGAAAACCAGCCGAACTGGGAGCTCGTCGCGATCGGTGAGGAAATCGAGAACCTCGATGCCACGCTCACTGCCCTCGAAGGGCTGCAGCTCATCGATCCGGCGGAGCACCGCACGCTGAGGGATCTCGTGCGCTCACACCGCGGCTTCGAGAGAGTCAAGCTCAGCAATCTCACGGAGGAGCAGGCCGCAACCTTCGCGGTCCGCCGGCATCGGTTCCCCGGCGTCGACATCCAGGAAGCGCTCGCGCGCCACTACCCGTTCCGTGAAGCGGGCGCTCATGCCGTCGGCTACGTCGGCAGCATCAGCCTCGCGGATCTCGAGCGGATCGATCGCAGCGACTACGCGGCCACGTCGCAGATCGGCAAGACGGGCATCGAACGCGCGTACGAGGCCGAGCTGCACGGTCACGTCGGCTATCGCCAGCAGGTGGTCAACGCCCAGGGCCGCGTGCTGTTCGATCCCGCGGTGATGGACTCCCGTAACGGTGCAGCCGCCGTGGTGGGCGGGCTAGAGCAAAAGGCGCCGGTGCCGGGCAGCAACGTCGTGCTGTCGATCGACATGCGGTTGCAGCTCGCCGCCGAGCAGGCGCTCGGCGAGCTGCGCGGCGCAGCCGTCGCGATCGACCCTCGTAACGGCGACGTGCTCGTGCTCGTGAGCACGCCGTCTTTCGATCCGAATCCCCTCGCGACGGGCATCAGCCGCGAGGACTACGTCGCGCTGAATACCGATCCGGACAAACCGCTGCTCAATCGCGCGCTGGCGGGTGTCTATCCGCCTGGGTCGACCGTGAAGCCGTTCATCGGCCTCACCGCGCTGCAGCACGAAAGCATCGATCCGAGCCGCGAGATTCATTGCCCCGGCGAGTACCACTTGCCGGGCCAGACGCATCGCTATCGGGAGGGCCGCGGCGGCGTGCACGGCGACGTCGACCTTCACGACGCGATCGTGCGCTCGTGCGACGTCTACTTCTATCAGCTCGCGCTCGCGGTCGGCATCGACGATCTCGCCGCGGGGCTCAAGGCGTTCGGTTTCGGTGCGGTGACCGGCCTCGACATCGGCGGCGAGAAGGCCGGCATCGTGCCCTCGCCCGAGTGGAAGAAGAAGCAGTTCTCGGCCCGAGAGGACCAAGTGTGGTTCCCGGGCGAGACGATCAACACGGGCGTCGGCCAAGGCTACGTGCTCGTGACGCCGCTGCAGCTGGCGCACGCCGTCGCGACGTTGGCTGCGCGCGGCGTCGGACATCGGCCGCGGCTCTTGATCGGTGTCGAGGACGGCGTGACGCGAGAGGTCAAGTACTCGACGCCGGCGGTCATACCTCCGGTCGACGATACATCGCCGGAGCATTGGGATTTCGTGCGCGATGCCATGGTCGGCGTCACCACCGAGCTGCACGGCACCGCCCGTGCGCCGATGCAGGGCACGAAGTACAAGGTGGCCGGCAAGACGGGCACGGCCCAGGTGTTCACCGTCGGTCAAGACGAGCGGTATCGTGAGGCCGACGTGGACGAGCGGCTCCGAGACCACGGGCTGTTCGTCGCCTTCGCGCCGGCGGACGCGCCGACGATCGCGCTGGCGGTCATCGTCGAGAACGGCGGCGGCGGGAGCCGCGCGGCTGCACCCGTGGCACGCAAGATCTTCGACGCCTATTTCGCTGCAGAAGGCTATGTCGCTCGCGAGCCTTGAGTGGGGCCGGATCCCGGCCGGCCGCAAGCCGCTGCTCAAGCGGTTCGTGATCGACCTGCCGCTCGTCGCAATCGCGCTCGCGATCAGCGGAATCGGCTTCGTAGTGCTGTACAGCGCGCTGTCCGGCAACGTCGGGCTGCTCGTTCGGCAAGGCTTGCGGTTCGCGGTCGGGCTCGGTGCCTTCTTCGTGATGTCGCAGATTCCGCCGCGCTATCTCCGGATCTTCACGCCCTGGGCGTTCTTCGTGGGCCTCGGCTTGCTGCTCGCCGTCATGGTGGAGGGCGAGATCGGCAAGGGGGCGCAGCGCTGGCTCGACTTGGGGCCGGTCACGTTTCAGCCGTCCGAGCTCATGAAGCTCGCCGCGCCGATGATGGTCGCCTGGTTCATGCACGATCGGCGGTTGCCGCCGACGTTCATCCAGGTGATCGCGCTCGCATTGATCGTGATCGTGCCGGCGCTGCTCATCGCGGAGCAGCCCGATCTCGGCACCGCGATGCTCGTCGTCGCGGCGGGCGCGCTCGCGATCCTGCTCGCAGGCGTCAGCGTGCGGATCATCGCGACGGTCGGCCTGCTGGGTCTCGCCGCGGTGCCGGTCCTCTGGCACTACATGCACGATTACCAGCGCGCGCGGGTCTTCATGTTTCTGAGCCCGGAGTCCGATCCGCTCGGTGCCGGCTACAACACCATCCAGGCAAAGATTGCGATCGGCTCGGGCGGCCTGTTCGGCAAGGGCTGGATGAACGGCACGCAAGCCCATCTCGAATTTCTGCCCGAGCGATCGACGGACTTCATTTTTGCGGTGATGGGCGAGGAATTTGGACTGCTCGGGCTGTGCCTGCTGCTGGTGCTGTACGTCGCCGTCGTGGCTCGCGGGCTTTACATCGCCTCGCAGGCTCAGGACACGTTCACGAGGCTGCTCGCGGGTGCGTTGAGCCTCACGTTCTTCTTCTACGTGTTCGTCAATGCGGGCATGGTGTCCGGGTTGCTGCCGATCGTCGGCGTGCCGCTGCCGCTCGTGAGCGCGGGCGGCACTTCGATGGTGACCCTGATGACGGGCTTCGGTATGCTCGCAGCGATCCACGGACATAGGAAACTGCTCGCGCCATGAGGAGCGCTCGCCCGCATGCAACGGCTCGACGCGCCGCTCGGCGGATCGCCGCCGCGCTCGCGTGCGCGGCGCTTCTTCTCGGCGCCGCGGCTTATGCGGCCGACGATGCGGCAGTCGCCAAAGCGCGCGACGCGTTCGTCGAGCGCATGGTCACGAAGCACGACTTCGACCGTTCGAAGCTCGCAGCGCTGCTGGACGGAGCGCAGATCCAGCAGAAGATCTTGGACACGATGGCGCGTCCTCCGGAGCGCGTGCTGCCGTGGTACGAGTACCGCAACATCTTTCTGAACGAGCAGCGGATCGATGCGGGCGTCCAATTCTGGAAGGATCACGCCGCCTCGATAGAGCACATGTCCGAGCGCTACGGTGTGGCGCCGGAGATGCTGGTGGCGATCATCGGCGTGGAGACCTACTTCGGGCGCCGCATGGGCACCTACCGCGTGCTCGACGCGCTCGCGACGCTGGCTTTCGCCTACCCGCCGCGGGCCTCGTTCTTCGGCTCCGAGCTCGAGGCGTTCCTGCTGCTGTGCCGCGAGGACGGCGTCGACGCGACCGCCGCGCTCGGCTCCTATGCCGGCGCGATGGGCGCCGGACAATTCATTCCGTCGAGCTATCGGAACTACGCGGTCGACGGCGACGACGACGGCCGCCGCGATCTCCTCGGCGATTGGGACGACGTGCTCGGCAGCGTGGCGAACTACTTCAAGGTGAGCGGCTGGCAGACCGGGCAGCCGGTCGTAGCGCGCGCCACGCGGTCGGAGCAAGCGTCCGGACCGGATCCGTCGGACAAGATCGATCTCGATCAGACCGTCGGGTCGCTCGGCAAGATGGGCTACGAATTCCCCACCGATCTGCCGCCCAGCGAGCCGGCCGGCGTGATGGCGCTCGAGGCCGAGGGCGGCGGCTCCGAATACTGGGTCGGCTTTCACAACTTCCGAGTGATCACGCGCTACAACCGCAGTCCGAAGTACGCGCTGGCGGCCCATCAGCTCGGCCAGGCGATTCGCGCTCGCTATCTGGCTGCGGATGCCGGGAGCGCCGCGGAATGACGGCGTCCGGCCGGCTGTTGCCCGTCTGCGGCGTGCTGCTGGTCGTGTCGCTCCAATGGGGCTGCGCCTCGAGCCCGCCGCAGTTCTCGCGCGGGGCGCGTGCCGAAGTGCCGGTCCTGAATCCGCCTCGCAGCGACCGCGGCAATCCGCCTTTCTACGATGCGCTCGGCAAGCGCTACTACGTGCTCGCGAGCAGCGCGGGGTATCGGGAGCGCGGGGTCGCGTCCTGGTACGGCCGCGATTTCCACGGGCTCGCGACCTCGAGCGGCGAAACCTACAACATGCACGCGCTGACCGCCGCGCATAAGACGCTGCCGATTCCGACCTGGGTTCAGGTCACGAATCTCGAGAACGGCAAGAACGTGATCGTCAAGGTCAACGATCGCGGCCCGTTCGTCGGCGACCGGCTCATCGATCTGTCCTATGCGGCCGCGGTCGAGCTCGACATGGTGCGAATGGGTACTGCGCGGGTCGAGGTGCGCGCGCTCGGCGTGCCGTCGCAGGCGCCGGTGCTCGCGAGCTCGCGCCCGGACGCGCGCGCTGCCGCCCGCCGCTCCGGTCCCGACCGCAACGGTTGCCACGGCCCGAGCCGCGCAGCCGCTCGAGGCCGCGCTCGTGCCGCTGCCGTCGGCGTTGACGACGGGCGGCCCGCGCCTCGTGTCGCCACGGCTGTTCGTCCAGGTGGGCGCATTCGCCGACCGCGGCAATGCCCTCAACCTCGTCGGTCATCTGCAAGCGAGCGGTTTCGAGAATTCGTTCGTGGTGGACGAACGAGACGGGCGCCGGCCGCTGCATCGGGTGCGGATCGGGCCGGTGCGAGATGAGCACGAGTTCGACGAGGTGAGCGGTCGTCTGCGGACGATCGGCGTAGCCGACACTCGGCTCGTGCTCGTGCCTTGACGCTGATCGAGAAGGGGATTTCGATGCTTCGTACGGTATCGGTGCTGCTCGCGATGCTGCTCGCCGTGATCGCGCTCGGCGCGGAAGCGCAACTTCCGTCCGCCGCGAGGCCGCCGCAGCTCGCCGTGGCGAGCCACTACCTTGCGGATTTCGCGACCGGGACGATGCTCGCCCAAAACGACGCGGACACGCCGGTTCCGCCCGCGAGCCTCACGAAGCTGATGACGGCGTACGTCGTATTCGAGGCGCTTGCGGCGGGTCGCATTCACCTCGAGGACGAGGCGCCGGTCAGCGAGAAGGCGTGGCGCACGGGCGGCACGCGGATGTTCATCGACGTGAATTCGCGCGTCAAAGTCGACGATCTAGTGCACGGCATGCTGATCCAGTCCGGCAACGATGCGAGCGTCGCGCTCGCCGAGCTCGTGGCCGGCTCGGTGCCGGCGTTCGTCGCGTTGATGAACGATCGCGCCGCGGCGCTCGGCATGCACAGCTCGGTATTTCGCAACCCCACCGGCCTGCCGGCGCGCGGCCACGTGAGCAGCGCGCACGATCTCGCGATTCTTGCCCGCGCTCTGATCGAGCAGTTTCCGCAGTACTACGGGCTGTATGCGCAACGGCAATTCACGTACAACGGCATCACGCAACACAACCGCAACGCGTTGCTCGCACGCGATCCGAGCGTGGATGGGATGAAGACGGGACATACGGCCGCGGCCGGCTATTGCCTCGTCACGTCGGCACAGCGCGACGGCATGCGCTTGATCGCGGTCGTGCTCGGCGCGACGACGCCGAAGGCGCGCAACGACGGCGCCGAGAAATTGCTCAATTGGGGCTTTGCGAATTACGAGACGCACAAGCTCTACGTCAAGGGCGAGCGGCTCACGGCCGTGCGGATACGCGGCGCTTTGCCGGACAGCGCGCCACTCGGGATCACGAGGGATCTGTACGTCACGATCCCGCGCGGGCAGTACGCGGCGCTCGCGGCCGATATGCGGCTCGCCGGAGCGCTCGCGCCGCCGCTTACGCGTGGCACCGAGGTCGGGGAGCTGCAGGTGTCGTTCGCGGGCAGCCCGCTGGCTGCCGTGCCGCTCGTTGCGCTCGAGAACGTTCAGCCCGGCGGTGTGCTCACGAAGGTCCTCGATCAGGTCAGCAGCTGGTGGGGTGAGGCCGAAGCGGCGCCGCCATGAGCCAAGACGGGGGCGCGCTGCAGTTTCCGTGTGAGCTTCCGATCAAGGTGCTCGGCCGTAACGAGCCGGCATTCCGGACCGCCGCGCTCGCGATCGTGGGGGCTCACTACGCCAAGCACCGCGTGTCCGAGCAGGCGAGCCGACGCGGCAGCTATTTGAGCCTCACGATCACCGTGCGCGCGGAGAGCAGGGAACAGATCGATGCGGTCTACCGGGCCCTCGTCGCGCATGACGATATCCTGATGGTGCTGTGAGCACGGCGTGGCGCCCGTAGTACGCGACCTCGGCCGCAGGCCCTTGCCGGACGTCTGGAACGACATGCGGCGCTTCACCGACGAGCGCACCGCTGCCACCGTCGACGAAATCTGGTTTGTCGAGCACCCCCCCGTGTTCACGCTCGGCATGCGCGCAGACCGTGCGCACTTGCTAGCGCCCGGCGACATTCCGGTCGTGCCGATCGATCGCGGCGGCCAGGTTACCTATCACGGGCCCGGCCAACTCGTGGCCTACGTGCTGCTCGATCTTCGCCGCCTTACGTTGAGCCCGCGCACGCTGGTGCAGGCGCTCGAGCGTGCGGTCATCGAGACGGTCGAGCGCTATGGCGTTGCGGCGATCGGGCGACGCGACGCACCGGGCGTCTATGTCGACAGGCGCAAGCTTGCGGCCGTCGGTTTGCGAGTGCGGCGGCACTGCTCGTATCACGGGCTCGCGCTCAATGTGGCAATGGATCTCGAGCCGTTCGAGCGCATCAATCCGTGCGGCTACGAAGGGCTCGAAGTCACGCAGCTCGCCGACCTCTGCGGCGTCGACGATCTCGTGCGCGTGCGCGCCGATCTCGAGATGCGCCTCGTTGCGACGCTCTACGACGAGCCCGTGACGCTCAAATGACGCCTCGAGCGTAGTCGCAACGACGTCGCGCGTCCCAGGACAGGCTAGCTAGGCGCGGTTGAGCGTGTTCAGGTAGTTGCCGTACGTGAACGCGAAGCTGACGACCATCCACACGAGCCATACGAAGCGCGTGAGCTCGGGCATCCAAGCGCGCCGGGCGAACCAGTAGCTCGCGGTCGGCACCGCGCAAACGAGCACTGTCACACCGAGCAGAGCGCCGGATTGGAGCGCCACGTCCACGGCGGGAATCTCTTCCAGGCCGCGACCGCCCAGCAGCGAGTTGGCGACCGCCAAGGCCACGCTTGCCGCGAGCAGGGCAAACCACTGCGGCAAGCCGAGCCAAGGCTTTTGTGCAGCCTCTTCCACGTCGACGGACTCTTTACTGCCCACGTAAATCGACTTCGCGCTCGTGAACGCGCGCTTCGTCGACACGCATTTCAACCATAGAAACACCAGAAGCGCTGCGAGCACGAGCAGCGCCACCCACAGACCGGTACGGACGAGCTGCGTCGCAGCACCGAGCCCTGCGACGGTCAGGATCGATCCCGCGACGGCCGATCCCCCGAGGGCGACGAGCCACGGCTCCTGGCGCCGCACGATTGCGAGATGCAGGCCGATCAGCATCAGCAACTGCGGCAACGCCACGTATTGCAGTGCGAGCACGGCGCGCGGCAAGAGCTCGTTCTCGAGCACGGTCGCGACGAGCAGTGTCGCCAGCACCGCGGTCGTATAGATCGCGTAGGCACGCGCCGCCCGGTTCGGCGAGATGACGAGCTGCGCGCGCACGATCGCGAAGATTGCCGCCGTCGCAACGAGCGATGCGAGCAGCGTGAGATACGCCGCGCCGAGCGTGGCGAGCTCGATACCACGATCGCTCAGAGCCGTCTGGGTCAGAATGCCGGCGAAACGGTCCACGGCCGCGGTCCGGTCTATTTCTCGGCAGCCGTCTTATACGCGTCGGGAGAGTCCGTCGCGAGGAATTGGTATTTGCGCTTCCACGCCTCGGCGGATTCAGTGAGCTTCTTGATCGCGGCTTCTTGCTCTTTGATCGTGCCCATCAACCGCGTCACCGAAGCGTCGCGCTCCTTCAGTTTCGCCGCGTCGCCGCCGGCGCCGCTCTGGCGGGCGAGCGCCTCGCGAAGCTGGGCGATTTCGCGCTCGAGCGCGTCCATTGCTGAGCGATCCTTTTCGGACATGGCCTTGAGGCGCATCGTCTCGGATTCGCTGCCGCGAAGCTTGGCGAGCTTGCGCTGCTGCTCGTCGACGTCGGCTTGCAGCCGGTCGATGACCTGGTTCTTCGTCTCGAGGTCCTTCTGCAGGCGCTCGATCTCGTGGCTCTTCTCGTCACCGGACTTCTGCATGCTGCGCGCGGCCTTGAGATCGGCTTCGAGCGACTGGATGAGCTCGGCCTGCGTATTCAGACGCTCTTCGAGCTGCGTCGAGCGCGATTCGCTTACGGCGAGCTGCTCCTTCGTTTGGGTCGCGCCGTGATGGCGGGCGACGGTTTCTTCCGTCTCCTTGAGCTCCGCTTTGAGCGCATCGATGCGCTGCAGCAGCTTTTGCTGGTTGGCCTCGGCCGCCGCCTTGTAGGTACGCAAGCCGTCGAGCCCGGCTTTCAGCGCGACGTTCGCCTTCTGCTTGGCGCGCAACGCAGCGAGCAGCGACGCAATCAAACGCTTGCGCCGCTGCACGAGGCGCTCGAAGTGCGCAGCCTTGCCGAGACGCCATTTCGCCTCCTGGTAACGCTCCTCTGCCTCCTCGGCCCGCTCTTGGAGCTTCGTCATCGCCTCGCGACGCTCGTTCGCGAGCGCGCCGACGTTCTCGGAATGTTCCTTCTCTTCCTTGAGCTCCGCCTCGAGGCCGGCCATTTGCTCGCGCGCATCGTCGCGCTGGCGCACCAGGGCCGCCTGCTCCGTGCGCAGCGCTTGGAGCTCCCGATCCTTGCCCGCCGCAATGGCAGCCGAGGCGTCGAGTCGCTCGAGAAGGTCCGAGAGCTCGGTTTCGAGCCGCTGCTTGTGGTTGCGGAGCAGCTCGACCTCGCGATTCGCGCCCAGCAGTGTGTCACGCAAGCTCTTGAGCTCGCCGCCGGCCGCCTCGAGCATCGCGCGCGCTTGAGCGAGCTCGGCTTCGAGCGCCGCAATGGAGCGATCGCGCGCCGCCACGTCGTCGTCGCGGGCGGCGAGCTGTCGACTGTGCTGTTCTCGCTCGGCCGCTTGTTCATCCAGGCGGCGGTCTCGCTCGGCGAGTTGCTCGCGGATCGCCCGCACTTCGGCGTCGCGCTCCGCGAGCCGTGCCCCTTGTGCGTCGATCTCGGCATCGCGCTGCGTGACGAGAGCGGTCTGCGCCGATACCGCATCGCCGCGCTCCGCGGCGAGGGCGGCTTGGGTGGACAGTGCCGCATCGCGTTCCGCGAGGAGGGCGGCTTGCGCGGCTACTTCCCGATCACGAGCCGCGATTTGATCCGTCAGCGCCGCCAGCCGATTGTCGTGATCCTCGGCTCGTGCGGCGAGCTGTCGGTCGAGATCGGCGATGTGGTGGCCTTGCGCCGCGAGCCGCTCGTCGCGTTCGGCTAGCCATTGCTCGCGCTCCGCGAGCGCCGCTTCGAGCCGTTGAGCGGTGCCGGCGGCTTCGCGCTCGTTCGTCTCGACCTGTGCGAGCGTTGCGCGCAAGCGATCGAGCTCCGCGGCGAGCGCATCGGCTTGCCGGTGCGAGTCGCTCTGCGCCACGCGCAAAGCATCGCGCTCGGCCTCGATTTGGGCTGCGTTGCGGCGTTCGCTCTCGGTTCTCGCGCGCAGCGCCTCGAGATCGGCCGCGATGGCCGCGGTCTGCGTGTCGCGCACTTGGCGCTGCTCATCTTGCTGTCTGAGCTCGCCGCGAACCTGCTCGAGCGCGGCGGACAGCTCCATGATGCGATGATCGCGCTCACCCGTGAGCGCGTGCGAGCGCTCGAGCTCGGCTTGCGCCGTGCGCTGCAAGGACTGCTGCTCCGCCAGCGCACGCTGTGCCTCGCTGAGCTCTCCCTTCAGCGCCGCCCGTGCGGTGTGCGCTTCCGTGAGCGCTTGCTCGAAGCTTGCGATCTGGCGTTTGAAAGTTTCGAGCTGCGTCTGCAATTCGACTGAGGCATCGGCCGCCTCCTGCTGCTCGCGCAAATCCGCGAGCTCGGTCTGCAGTGCGATCAGCCTTTGATCTCGGTCTTCGATCTGAGCGCGCAGCTCGTCCAGCTCCGCGGGCTCGATCGTCTCGGCGTTCGGCATTGCGGCGGGGTTCGGCCCCCCCGCGCGCAATTGGTCGATCAGCGCGTCGCGTTCGGCGATTTGTTGGCGGAGATTCGTGAGGCGAGTCTTGTAGTCGCGGGTCTCGCCGTCGATTTCCTCCGCTTTGGCTCGCCAGAAGTTCACCTCTTTCTTGGTGAGCTTCTCGGGCCCCGATTCGGCGATCTCCAGCTTCTTCTTGAGCTGCGCGACCTTGGCGCGCTCGCTTTCGGCGACCTCTTCCAGGTGCTGGGCCTCGCGCTGCCAGCGCAGCCGTTCCGCTTCTATGCTTTCGAGGCGATGGGTGAGAACGTCGAGCTGTTCTTCGAGTCGGTTTTTCGGCGACCTCTTGCGTTTGAGCTGATCATTCAGCTCGGAAGCACGGGCTTCCGAGGCGCGCAGCGCGTTTTGCAGGAGGGCGAACGCCTGTTCGGCTAATTCCCGGGGGTTAGCCATCGCTCGAGTTCAATGAACGGAATTGGCCGAAGCCTATCCCGTCTCGACAGAAATGGACGCGGTATTCAGTCACGTTTTGACATAAACGGATCATGGCATACTGCCACGATCATTGCGGGGTTGGCCAGGTGTCGAACGGAACGGAAGCGGCCGCGTTGTTGGCCGGAGATCCTGTCATCGCCGAGCGTCTCGCTTCGAAGCTGCTGATTCCGCGCAAAGACAACTTCGTTGCTCGCCCTTGGGGCGGTCGAAATCTCGCCGCATTCAAACAGGTATCGTCGGCGATATTGGGCGGTCCGTTCGGCGAGTCGTTCGAGCTTTCGGCAGACGATCGAGATGCGGAGGCACGCGCGCATCCGAGCAAGATCGAGCTGGACGACGGCTCGGACGTGAGCTTGCCGGCTTTGCTCGTGGCTCACGGCGAACGCCTGCTCGGGCACGACTTCTTACGGCGGTACGGTGCGCGCTGGCCGCTGCTGCCGAAGCTGCTCGACGTGGCCGAGATCCTCTCGGTCCAGGCACACCCCCCCGGCAACACCGAGGTGTACGTCGTCGTCGCAGCGGATGTGGGTGCGACGATTCGGCTCGGTTTCAGCCGCGACGTCGATGCGGACGCGCTCGAGGCGCAACTCGTTCGCGGCCGTCGTGAGCAGCGGCGCCTGCTCGAGCTCTGCGGTCCCGCGGTTGATCAGCAGGCGCTGCATCGTGACCTGCAGCGATTCTTCACGGCGCGATCCCAGCCGCTCGAGGTGTCGGGCGCCGCGTTCGACAGCGTTGCACACAAGGGTGCCGGCGCGGAGTTTGCGGCGCTCGCGGCGTCGCTGCGGGAGCTCTATTGGCACGTGCTGGACGAGCTCAACGCGGTGCCGGTCGAGGCGGGACAGGTGCTCTATAACGCGAACCCCGCTCGGCTCGTGGCGGCGGGTGCGCCACGCTCGGCCGAGGCGCATGCGCTCGGGGATCCTGAAGGGCGCGAGATACTCGCGCTGGAGATCCGACGTCCGGGGCCGACGCTGCGCGCCTGGGACAACGTGCGTTTCCCGCTGCGAGAGATCGACGTCGGCGGCGCGCTCGCCGCGCTGAACCTTCGCGCAACGACGCCCGAGGAGTTCATCGTTGCGCCGCAGCCCGTGCCGGGGCGCCCCGGCGTGAGCCGCTCGGTCGTGGACGAGCATTTCCGCATCGAGCATCTTGCGCCGACGCTCCTCGCGTCGATCGACGTGCCGGCGTCGGCGCCGCATTCGTTGCACCTGCTCGAGGGCGCGGTAAGCGTCTACGCGACGGACGGCGAGATCGTTGGGCGGCTGGCACGCGGCGACTCCGCGCTCGTTCCCTGCGGCGTGGGTGCGTACCGCGTCGTCGCCGACACGCCGCAGGCGATGCTCGTGAAGGTGGATCTGCCGCCTTATGACGCGTAAGGCGGAAGGCACCGGCACGCTCGTCGTCGATCTCGATGCGATCGCGGCGAACTACCGCGCGTTGCGAGAAGCCGCGGCACCGGCCGAATGTGCAGCGGTGGTCAAGGCGGACGGCTATGGCTTGGGCGCCGAGCCGATCGTGCGACGGCTGGCGGGCGAAGGCTGCCGCCGTTTTTTCGTCGCGACGCTCGACGAGGCGCGGCGGCTGCGTGCGGCTGCGGGGCGCGCGGAGCTCTACGTGCTCGACGGCGTTCTCGGCGACGAGGCCGACGCATTCGCGTCCGCCGGCGCTCGGCCGGTGTTGAACTCGCTCGAGCAGATCGCCCGCTGGGGTGGCCGCGGTGCGGCGCTGTTGCATATCGACACCGGTATGGGGCGGCTCGGCCTGAGCTCCGCGGAGGTGGAGCGGCTCGCACGCGACTCGGCGCTGCTGGCAGGCGTGCACGTCGAGCTCGTGCTCACGCATCTCGCGTGCGCCGACGAGCCCGGCCACGCGCTGAACCCGCTGCAGCTCGAGCGTTTCGAGGCGCTGCGGCGCCGGCTGCCGACCGCGCCGACGTCGATCGGTAACTCGGCCGCGATCTTCCTCGGGCCGGAGTATCGGGGCGACGTGGTGCGGCCCGGCATCGCGCTATACGGCGGCAGCCCGTTCGCTATGGACGTTCCGAATCCCGTGCTGCCCGTCGTGCGCCTCGAAGCGAAAATCCTGCAGATCCGCACCATTGATGACGGACAGACCGTCGGCTACGGTGCAACCTACGGTGCGCAACCGCCCGCGCGCCTCGCGGTGCTCGGCGTCGGTTATGCCGACGGCTATCCCCGCTGCCTCGGCAATCGCGGCGTGGCGGCCGTCGGCGGCGTGCGCGTGCCGGTCGTCGGCCGCGTGTCGATGGACCTCGTCTGCATTGATGTGTCGAGCCTGCCGCCGAGCGCCGTGCGGGTGGGGGATTGGGCCGAGCTGATCGGTGCAACGATCTCCGTGGACGAAGTGGCGGCCGCCGCAGGCACCATCTCCTACGAGATACTCACCCGGTTGGGGAGCCGCCTCGCACGCGAATACGTCGGCGCAGACGACGAGGAGGGCTGAGCGTGACCGAGCTCAAGAGCATGACGAACGTCGACGGCGCAATCGTACCGACCGCCGAAGCGCGCGTGCCGGTGCTCGATCGCGGCTTTCTATACGGCGATTCGATCTACGAGGTCTTCCGGACCTACGACGGCGTGCCGCTGTTCTACGAAGAGCACTGGGCGCGATTCCTGAACTCTGCCGCGTTGATCCGGATGAACATCGGACTCTCGCTCGAACGCCTGACCGCCGAGATTCGTGCGACGGTTCGCGCGAGCGGCGCGGCGCCGCTGCGTCGCGATGTCTACGTGCGCTACATCGTCACGCGCGGCGACGGCGCGGTCGATTTGTCGCCCGGCGCCGATCTCCTGCCGCGCCTCGTGATCATCGTGCGCGACGTGCCGTCTTGGGCGCCCGTGCTCTACTCGCGCGGCGTCGCCGCAGCGATCGCAGGTACTCGGCGCAATCCCGCGACCGCGCTCGACCCCAACATCAAGGGCGGCAATTACTTGAACAACGTGCTCGGCGTGATCGACGCCCGCACACTCGGTGCGGACGATTGCATCATGTTGAACGACGCGGGGCTCGTGACGGAGGCTTCCAACAGCAACGTGTTCTTCGTGCTCGACGGCGTGCTCGTGACTCCGGCGCAAAGCGCCGCGAATCTTCGCGGTCTCACGAAGGCGGCCGTCCACGCGACGTGCAATGCGCACGGTCTTCCGACCGTTGAGCGCGACGTGCCGGCGTCGGCCCTGCCGCGGGCCACCGAATGTTTCCTGACGAGCGCGACGCGCGAGGTGATGCCGGTTGTCACGCTGCGTCTGCTCGACGGTACGGTGCTCGCGTTCCCCGAGGGCGGCGGTCCGATCACGCGCCGCGTCGCGAGCTACTACAAGGAGCACGTGGCGGCGTACGTCCGCCTGCATTCGGACTTCTCGCTGTTTTGAAGCGGTGTGACGCGAGCAGAGCGATGGGCGGCGCGGCTGATCGTCGGTGGCTCGCCAATCCCGTCCGGGGCCGGAACGGGTGCCCTAGAGGGGCGCGCCGTACGGGGACCCGCAAAGCCGCGCGGTTGCGCTAGAATATCGGGCGGAGCCTACACGACTGCGAAAAATCGGGCTCCAGAGCGCTGGCTCTAAGCAACACGCGCCCGTAGTTCAGCTGGATAGAACGTCGGCCTACGAAGCCGAAAGTCGGGAGTTCGAATCTCTCCGGGCGCGCCAAATCCCTGGTCCATGTCTGTCCATCGTGTCCACCGATGTCCAGCCACGCCCGCGTCGCTGCTCGTGATTCCTGTCCACGAGTGTCCATCGCTATCCAACGCATCCGATCGTCCAATCTGGAAGCGTCGAAAGTCGGGCCAGCTGGCACTGCCCCGTCTGGCTGCTCGCCTCTCACATGCTCGTCAACCTGGCGCGAGTGCGCGCGTTGCCCCTCGGGCGCCGGCTTGACGCTCGCGCCGGTTGGAGCGCAAAGCGGACCACAAATGTTAGATTTCAGGCTTCAGCGGGAGGGCCGCTATCGACCCACCCCGGTCCCTCGCCCTGCGATTCTCCAAACCCAACAAGACAAGAAAGGGAATCAACAATGCCGCCTACGCCCGAAGAGCAAATTCTCGGCATCGTCAACAACCACTGGCAGAGCTGCTGTGTCGGTGCTGCTGCCCAACTCGAGCTCGCCGATCATTTAGCTGATGGTCCCTTGCACGTCGACGTTCTTGCTAGGCGCACAAACACGCACGGGCCGAGCCTCTATCGGATGCTGCGGGCTCTGGAGAGCACGGGGATCTTCATGCAGGCCTCGCCCGGAGTATTTGGCAACACGCCTGCGAGCGATTGCCTGCGCCGTAATCTAGCGGGCTCCAACTGGGCTTGGATTCGCTTTACGCTCAGCTCGGGCGCGCCGGTATTCGAGGGGTGGCGAGGGTTGATGCTATCCCTGAAGAATGGGCGTCCCGGCTTCGATCAAGTGACGGGCGAGAATGCGTGGCAACACATGCAATCGAATCCTCGAACGTACACGATCTTCAATGAGGCGATGCGGGACCTGAGCGCGTCGATTAGTCCGGCCGTGGCTGCGGCGTTCGATTGGAGCCGATACCCTGTGATCGCCGATATCGGAGGCGGAATCGGTTCGCAATTGGCGAGCATCCTCGAAGCGCATCCCTCTTGCCGAGGCATTCTTTTCGATCAACCGAACGTCGTCGCAGAGGCACCGGACGACAGCCGAATCCAGCGTGTCGGCGGAGACTTCTTCAAGGATATTCCCGTCCAAGCTGACGCCTACGTGATGCGTTGGCTTCTTCACGACTGGTCAGACGAGGAATCCGTTGCCATTCTGACCAACGTTAAAAAAGTCGCGAGTCCGAAAGCTCGCCTGATGTTGGTGGAGTCGGTGATCCCGGAAACGCCCGAATTCGATATGGGCAAGTGGATGGACCTGAACATGATGGTGATGGCCACTGGGCGGGAGCGAACAGCCGCCGAGTTTCGCGACCTGCTTGAGCAGGCTGGTTTTGCCCTCGAGCAGATCGTCCAGACGCCTTCGCCGCTCAGCATCGTCGTGGGCAAGCCAATAGCCTGATGATGCGTGGGGCACTCGACGTGCTGTCGGAGGCCAGTCGATGAGCGACTGCTACTGGCCGAAAGCGGACCCGCGATGTGCTGCGGACCGGACGTTCGCGTATGGCCTGAATGCGACGCGAAGCGGTCAACCATAGCCGGTACACTTCTTGGTACACCTCGCTGCAGTCCTTGCACAGCGTGAACCTGGGAGCACTCCGGGCGCGCCAAATTCCCTGCGGTCCCTTCGAGACCCGCCAATGCCTTGAAGGGTAAAGGCGATGTCCGGAGCCCTAGATCCCTTACGTAGGTCGGCCGCTCGCAAGAACGCGAGTCTCAACAGTTTTTGATCGTCGCTGCGTCGGGCGGCGATGCCCAACCGTTATCGGCAGGACGAAATTGGCATCTATCCGGCGCGTTCGGGCGGGACCAAACTCGCGCCCTCAGGATTGCAGCGCCGGGGAGTGCGAAATGCAGGTTAAAGCACTAGCGATTGCAGCCGTGTTCTTGGCCAGTCTAGGCGCTGCCTCGCCTGGCTTTGCCGGCGCTTGCGAACAGCTCCGAGAGCTCAAGCTGTACGGCAGCGTCATCGCTGGCGCGAAGACCGTGCCTGCGGGGCCGTTCGAAACGGCGCCCCCGGTACCGGGCTTGCCCAAGCTGCATTTCGACTTGCCGAGCTACTGTCGCGTGACGGGCGCGATACATCCGACCAGCGATTCGGACATTAAATTCGAGGTCTGGCTGCCGGTGTCCGCATGGAACGGGCGCTACCAGCAAGTCGGCAATGGCGGGCTTGCCGGTTCGATTGTTTATGACGGGCTCGCTAATGCGCTGGTCCGTGGCTCGGCCGCCGCGTCCACTGACGACGGACACTCATCGGCAATGCCTTTTGAGGCCGAGTGGGCCGTCGGCCATCCGGAGAAGCTCGAAGACTATGGCGACCGGGCCGTGCATCTGACCGCCAAGATCGGCGAGGCTCTGGTCCGCGCCTATTACGGGAAGCCGGCTTCGCACACGTATTTCATCGGCTGCTCCGATGGCGGCCGCGAGAGCCTCATGGAAGCGCAGCGATATCCCGAGGACTTCGACGGCTACCTCGTCGGTGCACCGGGAATCGACATCCTCAATGGTGCCATCAGCGACATCAACGTCGTGCGGGCGCTACGTGCGCTGCCCGCCGATCAACAGCTCGGCCCCGCTCAGCTCAAGGTGCTTTCGTCGAAAGTGCTCGAGCAATGCGACGCACTCGATGGCGTCAAGGATGGCGTGCTGCGCGACCCTCGCGAGTGTAAGTTCGATCCAGAGGAAATAGTCTGCAAGCCCGGGCAGAATTTCGAGTGTCTCACGCCGGCGCAAGCCGGGGCAGTCAAGAAAATCTACGAAGGGCCGAAGGATGCCAAGGCTGGCGAGCCAGCCGCCTATGGTTTCAGCGGTACGCTCGGTAGCGAGCAATTCACCTGGCCGAACATCCTGGTCGGCGGTCTCAACGGATTTTCGCTTGCGAACGCGATCTCTCCTGCAGTTGCTACGTTGCTCTACGGCAGATCCGATATCGACATCATGGCTATGGATCTCGCCGAAGTCGCGCGCGACGCAAACGCACGCGTCGCGCCTGTGATGAATCCGCAGAACCCGGACCTCTCGAAGGCACGCGCGCTGGGAAAAAAGATCTTGATGTTTCATGGTTGGGCCGACGCGAACATACCCGCGCAGTATTCGATCGACTATTTCGACGCTGTGACGAAACGGATGGGGAGAGATCTCGGCGATTTCTATCGCTTCTTCATGGTGCCCGGCATGCCGCATTGCTCGGGTGCGCCCGGGCTCGGTGCCAACATGATTGCGCTTGGTGCTCCGGACCTTCCGTCTTCGACGGCTGCGGAACACGATTGGGTGTCTGCGCTGGAGCGCTGGGTCGAACAGGGCAAGGCCCCGGACCGGATGATTGCAACCGAGTTCGATTTGCCCACAACCGCCGGGCCGTTTGCGCCGGTTCTGCCCGCAACGCCGGTCAAGAGCATGCGGCCGGTCTGCGTCTACCCCAAGCGCGCCTTCTACAAGGGCGGTCCGCAGAATGATGCCGTCAGCTTCAATTGCGAGTGACGTTTGTTGCGCTACTTTCTAGTGTGGGCGCGGCTCCTACGGGCAAACGCCGTGCTCGCGCGGCGCAGCATGTCGCAAAAGTATTCCGCCGCCGGAGTGAGCGGAGTCGCGGCGCGTGTGATCATCACGATTGACGGGCAATGAAGTCTTTCAGCGACATCGACGCGAACAATGTGGCCGCGCGCGAGCTCCGCTTCGGCCCACGCGGAAGGCAGCATCATCAGCAGATCCGTGTGCGCGGCGAGCGTGAGGAATGTAAGCCCCGAATGGGATTGCGCAACGAGGCGCGGCGGCGGCAGGCGATGCGCTTTGAATATGGGCCCAAGCTCGTCCTCGGGCTTGTCCGTGATCGACTGCGTAACCCACTCGGCATCCTTTAGCTCGCGCAGCGAGCGCGCACCGGCAAGCGGATGGCCCTTGCGTGCCAGCACTGCATAGCTCTGTTCGAACAGCGCTTCGATGACAAACTCCGTACCCGGACGCTCGTGTGGAACGGGCCCAACATAGCAATCGAGCGTCCCCGAGCGCAGCCCGCCCTCAACCGCCGGAAACCGGCTCTCGATGACGTCGATGTAGACGCCGGGATACTTGTCGCGAAAGGCCGGCAGTGCCTTGGGCAGAAGTGCGATGTGCGGCACCGTCGTGAGGCACACATTGATGCGCCCGGTCATTTCGCCGCGAAGTTGCGCAATCTCTTCTTGCGCATGCCTGAGTTCCGCAAGCGCAGCTTCGGCGCGGCGGATCAACCGCTTACCGATCGGCGTCGGGGTCATGCCGCGCGCGTGGCGCTCGAAGAGCGCGGCGCCCACTTCACGCTCGAGCTCGCGGATGCTGCGCGTGAGCGCCGGCTGCGCGACGTGCAAATTGCGCGCGGCGGCGTGCATGCCGCCATACTCGGCCACCGCCAAGAGATCGCGCAGTTGATTGAGTTTCACGCTGTAGCGTCTCCTCCCAATGGCAATCTAGATCAATCGCCGTTGCACCGATAGGTGAGAGCGAAGAAGGTGCCGCGTAACCATGAGTCACCGCAGGTCGGCGGTAGCGTGTTGGCGTCGAGCGGCTTCCTCGAAACCAGAATGCGAGCGCCGGCTCGCCGCGTGCGTGCTGCTTCAATTCGTAGCAGTGCGACCGTGTGCGTCGCGAGTGGCAAGTGCCGGCGCGCGTTGCGCATCTTCAACCGTTCCCGTGGCGTGTGGGAAAAGCAGGACACGAAGTGGCACGATGCCCGCAAGGCGCGCCGTTGCTGGGCTGTGGAGCACTCCGGACGCGCCAAACTTGCCTAACCTGCGATTTCCGGCGCGCCGCGCTGTTCGAGCGCTTGCGGTGAGAATTCCTTGTCGTAGGAGGGACGGTGTTTGGTGGCCCTCGGCGTCCACATCAGTGCATCGCCCTTCGCCGGACATCCGTCGACTGCGAGACGCACCGGAGCGCCTCGGCAAACTCGCGCGCCGGGTCTGATGGAAACCCGATCGAACGCCAGGCGACATAACCATCGGGGCGGATCAGCGATGCGCCAGTCGGACCAATCCCAAAGGTTGTAAGGAAGGCATCAAGGTCGATCGGGTCGAGCATCGTCCCATCCTCGGTGACTGTTGCCAGCTCTGCCTCTGCCTTCGCGAGCGCTTCGTCGGTGAGTTGCCCCTGCGACAATGCCTGGAGCTGACGCAGGCTCATTGATTTGAAGGTCTCGTAATTTGCGTGAGTCATGACCTGGGGCAAGCTGGCGTGGAGCGCCGCCCTGGCCGCCGGATCGGCGGTGATCCGCTTGATCGGTAGGTCGAGGGCCGAGCCGGCGGTGGCCGGTGCACACGGTGCCGCCGAGCCTCCGATCAGCCTGCAGCGCACCTCGATTCCGACACGCTCGCTTACCTGCGCCGCTATTGCGCACCAGCGTTGATCCTGGGTCATCAACGTCCAGTCCGGCTGTACGAGATCGAGCGTCGATACTCGTTCCCCGGCCTCGGAGACCCACACATGGGGAGCGCGCGTTCCAGGTTGCCCATTCCACTGATCGGGCCGTAACGCAGGCGGCAGGTCTTCTCCGGCACCGAGCACCGCAGCGGATCGGTACAATTGGCCCAGCTCCATTGCCTCATCATCGATGATGGGCACTCGCGTGTCTGCCGGCCTCGCGAACTGCACATAGTCAGGTCGCGCGAAGATCTGCCCGTGCCGCAGCCAGGCGATCGGGATGCGTTCCGCGTCATAGGTAGCGAGGAGATCGGGCGCGGATGTGCCGGCGAGCACGGCTGCCAGCTTCCAGGCGAGGTTGTGGGCATCCTCGATGCCGGTGTTCGCCCCGTAGCCGCCACGAGCGGGCGGCAGCGTGTGCGCGGCATCGCCGGCCAGGAAGACTCTGCCGGATGTAAATCGCTTCGCGATCAGCGCGCTCAGTTCCCAACGGCCGGTCGTGATGATGTCGATCCCGAGGTCGGGTCTACCGGTCGCCTTGTGGATCATCGCTGTCAACGTAGACTCGTCGCGCTCCTCGTCGTCGGAGAACATCAGCAGCCAGCGGCCATCGCGATAAGTGGTCAGCATCGCGGTCAAGTCCCTCCGACGTATCTCGAACTGACTGACGCCGGATTCCAGATACGCGTCGAGCGGGGCGCGAAACAGAACGCTTCGGATCGTGCGAAGAAACCCGCGTCCATCGCGGCCGATGCCGAGCGCCCCGCGGATGGGGCTCGCATTCCCATCCGCTGCGATCAAATAATCGGCCCGCGCCGCGTATTCACTGCCATCACGCTCGCGCAGCAAGGCGGTGACTCCTCCCGCATCCTGCTCGAATGAGACAAGCGCGGTCGACAGTCTGACATCGGCGCCCAGCGCGACCGCCTTGGCCCGAATGATCGGCTCGAGACGATCCTGTGCAATCGCCGCGCCAGTACAGATGGAATATTCCGCCGGCGATTTCCGTTCCGGAGCGGCGGCGGGCATGTCGGGGGTCCATGCGGCGTCTTCCGGCGCCCATTTTCCGGCCAGGCTCTCGACCTTCACTCGGCGTGGACGGCCGAAGCCCGGCGGGATTTGCGGAATCTGCTGCCCGAGACCGATGGCCCTGTAAAGCTCCATCGTCCGAGTCGTAAACCCCATGGCGCGGGGATGGAGGGAACTGCCGGGATGCTTTTCAACCAGGACGGTCCGAACCCCGTGCCAGGCGAGAAACGCCGCCGCCGACAGACCGACCATGCCGCCTCCGACCACGAGCACCGACGTCGATTTCATTGGCATCTTGATCACCCCGCCCGCTGGCGTTCGCTACCGTCTTTGTCGATACGGTGTATTGCATAGATGCTATGTAGTGCTTCGATACGATGATTTGTCAAGCGGCGACGCCTAGCGCATCATGGGCGCATGAGTCTTTCGCCCAAGCCCAACCGGGGCGAACGTTCACTGCTCTGGGAGAGGTCCGAGCCCGCTGTTCGCGCGCCACCGAGTCCGCTGAGCAGGGGGAAGATCGTGCGAGCGGCAATCGCGATCGCCGATCGCGGTGGCTTGGCGGCGGTCTCGCTCAGGAAAGTCGGAGCGGCGCTCGATGCGGGGCCAATGCGCCTCTATGGTTACCTGTCGACCAAGCAGGAGCTGCTCGACCTCATGATCGACGCCACGTACGGCGAGA
Organism: uncultured Gammaproteobacteria bacterium; assembly: GCA_963817615.1. GTDB lineage: Bacteria > Pseudomonadota > Gammaproteobacteria > Steroidobacterales > Rariloculaceae > FEN-1219. The sequence continues at coordinate 163,450 of CAWFPH010000001.1, forward strand.
TCGTCTCCGAAGGGCCGATCGGCGGCGACTGGCGCGATATCTTAAGAACGATCGCGCAACGAATTCGCCGAGCGTGTCACGAACACCCCTGGTTCATCGATGTGCTCGGCGGGCGGCCGCATCTGGGGCCCAACGCGCTCACGATGTTGGAGGCGTCCCTTGCCGCGCTGAACGAGGCGGCCGGCTTTGACGACATCGAGATCGGCATGCGCGCCATCGGCACGGTCAACGCCTACGTGGTAGGCGCCGTTCGGAACGAGAGCAGCGATCTCAAGAGCAGTATGAACAAGGCGGAATGGCAGAAGGTCTGGTGGCCCTACCTCGAGCGCGTCATCGCGACCGGACGCTTTCCGATGTTGGCAAAGGTCGTTCGCGACGTCAGGCATCCAGCCCCGGACATGGTGTTCGACAAGGGACTGGAGACTGTGCTCGATGGTTTGGCGGCACAGCTTTAGTGCCCCGCCGTCATCTTAGTGATCAGTTTCATCAACGGTGGGGCTGAGCGCCCTCTCGAGCATCGCAACGAAAGTGGCTGGCGCTCTGAACGCTGGTGGCATATCTTCGCAGCGGGTGACTGTCGATGGATCGTGACCACCGATGTGAACTTTCCAGCCACGCCGAGCGGCGAGGCCCGCGCCCCGTTCGAATCGCGCGTCGGCAACTGCTCTCGATAATTGCTCTCGCGACGGTCGAAGTGAGTTGGTCGCGATCGGTGAGCGCGCAAAGATGCGCGACGGTGATCGATCCCGGCGCGGCGGACGAGCCAGGCGCCGCTCTGCCTTACCGCGACCTCGAACGTGGCGTGGCCCAGGCCTGCGTCGCGGTTTCTGCCCACAAGCGCCGCATAGTGATCGAGGAGTTCTTCACCTACGACTGCGCCCGCTGCTCCGCGCTGGATGCCGCGCTCGCCGACTGGCAACGCGCCCTACCGAGCCATGCACACCTGGTCCGAGTGCCCGCGACATACAGCGCGCTTGCCACGCTGCACGCGGAGGCCTTCTATACGGCCGACAGGCTCGGCAAGGTCGATCAGCTGCACACGGCCCTTTACGAAGCCGTCCAACGTGACGGCGAGCGCCTCGATTCCGTCGAAGCATTGGCCGCCTGGTTCGCGAAGCTCGGCATCGATCGCGCAACGTTCGCGAGCGAATTCGATTCCCCCGAGGTGTATGTCGAGGTCGAGCGAGCGGCATACTTGAACCGCCGGTACGGCGTGACTACGGTGCCAGCGCTGGTCGTCGGCGGCCGGTACCTCACGACGCCCGAGATCGCAGGCTCGAGCGACGCGATGCTGGCGGCGGCTGCGGAGCGAGTCGCGGCTCTCGAGCAACACTAAGGAAAAGACGAGCATCCACGCGATGCGTCCGTAAGGGGGATAGATGGGCAATCGACGCGATTTCTTGAAGGTCGGCGGAGCCGCCGGATTGGCGTTGCTCGCGCGCGGTTTCGACGCGGGCGCCGCGACGCGCAAGCAGATTCGTGTCGGCGGCCGCCGCGCGCGAGTCGTCGACGTGCATGCGCACTGCGTGTTCCCGGAAGTGGCCGAGCGATTGCCCGACGCGCACATGCCGCGGCCGGCCGTGCCGCAGCTCGTGCTCGGGCCTTCCTGGATCGACGCGCAGGATGAGCGCGGTATCGACGTGCAGGCGCTCAGCGTTAATTTCTACTGGTGGTATGCGCTCGATCCGAAGCTCGCGGCGCAAGTCGTGCGCATGCACGACGAAGGCCTCGCGAAGTGGTGCGGCGAGCATCCGGACCGGTTCGTGGGCCTGAGCTCGGTTGCGCTGCAGGATCCTGCGCTCGCGGCGGAGCAGCTCGAGCATGCGGTGAAGGCGCTCGGCCTGCGCGGCGCTTCGATCGGCGGCCACGTGAACGGCGAGTCGCCGTCGCTGCCGAAATACGATCCGTTCTGGGCGAAGGCCGAAGCGCTCGGCGTGCCGGTGTTCATGCATCCGAACAACGCCGCGAACATCGCGCGCGCCGGTGCGCTCGACGGGCGCGGCGATCTCGGCAACGTGATCGGCAATCCGCTCGAGACGACCGTGTTCTTGAGCCGCATGATCTTCGACGGCGCGCTGGATCGCTTCCCGCGCCTGAAGCTCGTCGCGGCGCATGCCGGCGGCTACTTGCCGTCGTATCTCGGCCGCACCGAGGTCGCGTGCACAGTGCGGCCGAACGCCGACTGCGCGAACAAGAGAATGCCGAGCGACTATTTTCACGATCAGCTGCTCGTCGACTCGATGGTGTTCTCGATGGAGGGTCTGCGGCATCTCGTCGCCGAGACCGGTCCGAGCCAAGTGGTGTACGGGTCCGACAAGCCTTACGTCTGGCCCGACACGATCGACCTGATCGTCGACGCGCCGTTCTTGAGCGACTCCGACAAGCGCGCGATCCTCGGCGAAAACTTGATCGAGCTGTTGCGCATAGAGACCGCCGGTGCGGCCTGAGCCCGAGGCTCGCCCGCGGACGCGCACGCCGACCCGGCCGAAATATGCGCTACAGTGACCGCTCGTCAACAACGAGATCGCCGGTGACATCGGTCAAACATTTCGTCGACAGGGCCGCCAAGCTGCTCAGGCCCGGCCACGGCGCTGCGGCTCACAGGACGGAGGGCCCGGCGGGCCTCGATGCGGCCGCAAACGCGATCGTCGAGCGCGTGCGGCCGTTCACGATGACGAGCGTGGGCCGGCTCGCGGGGCTCATCGACGCGGTGCGTTACCTGTCGCGCAATCGAATTCGGGGCGACATCGCGGAATGCGGCGTATGGCGCGGTGGCAGCATGATGGCGATCGCGCTCGCCCTGCTCGCCGAGGAGGATGTCGAGCGCACGCTCCATCTCTACGATACATTCGAGGGGATGTCGGAGCCGACCGACCGCGACTTCGACCCGGCCGGCCGTTCGGCGAGGGCACTGCTCGAGGGCGCCGCCAAGGACGACGAGATCTGGTGCTGCGCGGCGCTCGACGACGTGCGCCGCAACGTCGCATCGACCGGCTATCCGCGCGAGCGCTTGGCGTTCGTCAAGGGCAAGGTCGAGGACGTCCTGCCCGGCTCGGCGCCGGGCCCACTCGCACTGCTCAGGCTCGACACGGATTGGTACGAGTCGACGCGTCACGAGCTCGAGCATCTATATCCGCTGCTCGTTCCGAACGGCGTTCTGATCATCGACGACTATGGGCATTGGGCCGGCTCGCGCCGTGCGACCGACGAGTTCTTCGCGCGACAGGCGTTCAAGCCGCTGCTCAATCGGCTCGACTATGCCGGCCGGTTGCTGATCAAACCGCACGGCGACTAGCACCGTCCGCTTACGTTGCGTTCCCGGCACGGTTCGGCCGGCCGCCGAGCGTTTCGTGTACGCTTCGAGAATGGCGGGCGTTTCGAACGAGCCGCGGGCAACCGCGATCACCCTGGGCTTCGAGCAGGTGCGGCGCAGGTGCGGCGGCGACGAGCCGGCACGCGAGCCCGCGTTACGGCGACGATGAGGCTGTTGACGCCGGTCCGCTATGTTCTGTTCGGGGCCGTCGCAGCCGGGATCGCAGTCGTGATCTTCTACGTGCTGGGACTCCTGATCGGTCCGCACTTCCAGATCGGCGCGGACCTGATCGAGCGCTGGATGGTGCGCTCGAGCTGCGAGACCTACGAGCTCGCCGGCAACGTGCACGATTCGCGCGGCGCGCCGATCCCGTTCGCGGTCGTCGAGGTGATCTACAACGACCAACGTCTGACGACGCGCAGCGGCACGGATGGCGCGTACCGCGTAGTGGCCAAGAAGCGCGTCTGTGATCCGAAACCCGAGACGGTCACCGCGACCGTGCGCGCCGATTCTTATCGGGGCGTGCGGCGTTTCTTGAGCTTCACGCTGCGTCGATTCGACTTTGCGCTCGAGGATGAGGCCGGCCCCGGCTGAGCCGGCGGGCAGTCGCCTTCTGCACCGCGATGGAAACGGGTGCCGCGCGCTTAGCACGCTTCGAGAACGGCCCCGAGATCGGGCACAATCGCCATATCCGGCCCGTTCCGGGGAGTGTCGATGGGGGAGTACGGAAGGTCTGAACGGAGCGGCCGCGCATGACGCTGCATGTGTGGCTCGCGTTCGTCGTGCTCGAGACCGCCTTGTGCTTCACGCCGGGCCCTGCCGTGCTGTACGTGGTGTCCACCACGCTCGCGCGCGGTCCACGCGCGGGTTTTGCGGGTGCGCTCGGCATCGTCGCCTGCAATTTCTTCTATTTCCTGTTGTCGGCGCTCGGCGTGGCGGCCGTGATCGTCGCATCCGCCCGCCTGTTCACCGTCCTCAAGTGGCTCGGTGCTGCGTATCTTGTATATCTCGGCCTCAAGATGCTGATCGCTCGGAGCGCCTCCGCGCAGGCGGCTCCGGCGCGCGGCCGCGCAGCCGCGCCGGGCGCGTTGCTGCGCGGCTTCGGCGTGCAGGCCGCAAACCCGAAAGCCCTCGCATTCTTCGTCGCGCTGCTGCCGCAGTTCATCGATCCGCGCGCTGCCGTCGGCATGCAGATCGCGATTCTCGCGGTCACGTCGAACGTGATCGAGATCGCCGTCCTCTCGTGTTATCTGTGGATGACGGTGCGCGCCGGCGCCTTTGCCGCGACGCGCTGGCCGCAGCTCGTCAAGCGAGTCGCGGGCGGCTTCCTCGTAGCCGCCGGCGCCCGGCTCGCGCTCGTGCGCTCGCCGTAGATTCAACGACCAGGAGACGCCGATGGCGATCGAGACCTTTCCCGCCCAGGCCGTCTTGGCCGAGGACCTCGTCGACAAGCGCACGCTGCGCCGCGTGATCGTGGCCGCTTCGCTCGGCACGCTGTTCGAGTGGTACGACTTTTATCTGTACGGCAGCCTCGCGATCTTTTTCGGCGGGTTGTTCTTCCCGAGCGGCAATGCAACGGCGCAGCTGCTCGCGAGCCTCGCGACGTTCGGCGCGGGGTTCGGCGTGCGGCCGGTCGGTGCGCTCGTGTTCGGCTATCTGGGGGATCTCATCGGCCGCAAGTACACGTTCCTGATCACGATCACGACGATGGGCTTGAGCACCGCGCTCGTCGGATTCCTGCCCACGTATGCGACCGCGGGCATCTTCGCGACCGGCTTGCTCGTGTTGTCGCGGCTGCTCCAGGGGCTTGCGCTCGGCGGGGAGTACGGCGGCGCGGTCACGTACGTGGCCGAGCACGCGCCGCACGATCGGCGCGGCTACTACACGAGCTTCATCCAAACGACCGCGACGGTCGGTTTCTTTCTGAGCATGGGCGTGATCGGTGCGACGCGGATCTGGCTCGGCGAGGACGCGTTCCGCGCCTACGGTTGGCGCATTCCGTTCCTGCTGTCGTTCCTGCTGCTCGCGGTGTCGTTTTACATCCGGCTCAAGATGAAGGAGTCGCCGCTGTTTGCGCGCATCAAGGAGACGGGCCGCACGTCGCGCAACCCGCTCGTCGAGAGCTTCACGAACGCCGTGAACCTGAAATACGTGCTGATCGCGATGTTCGGCGCGACGGCCGCCGAGGGCGTGATCTGGTACACGGGCCAATTCTATGCGCTCACGTTTTTGCAGAGCGCGCTTCACTTGGTCTGGCAGGACGCCTACATCATCGTGTCCGTGGCGCTCGTGATCTCGACGCCGCTGTTCGTCGTGATCGGGGCGTGGTCGGATCGCATCGGACGCAAGCCGATCATGCTCTGGGGCTGCGTGCTGGCCGCGCTCACCTACATCCCGATCTACATGGCGATGAAGCACTACTCCAACCCGAGCGGTCTGCCGACAGCCGACCCCGCCGAGATCAACTGGGTCATGATGGTGCTACTGATCTGCGTGCAGATGGTCTACGTCTGCATGATCTATGCGCCGATCGGCGCGTTTCTCGTGGAGCTGTTTCCGACGCGCATCCGCTACACGTCGATGTCGGTGCCGTACCACTTCGGCGTCGGTTGGTTTGGCGGATTCCTGCCGCTGATTGCGACGGCCGTCACCGCATCGGCGTGGGCACGCGACACGTTCGGGGCGGGCGCGATTTACACCGGCCTGCTCTATCCGATTGCGGTGTGCCTCATCGCCGTAGTCGTGAACGTTCGCTACATCCACGAGACGAAGGACCATCGGCTCGAGATCTGAGCGAACGCCGTCCGTGAACGGCATCTCGCCGGCGCCGCGGATGGACGGGGCGGCTCAAGCGCGACCGGGTTTGCTCTTCAGCCCGTCGTCGACGGCTGCGTGCTCCGGTGCGAGGGTGAGTCCCGACGCCTTTGCCTGCTCCTCGAGCAGCACCGCGAAATCGCAGTCGGTATGGCCGGCCTCGACCGCACGGTTCACGAGGTCGCGCGCGGTTTGCGTGACGGGCAGCGGCACGCCGAGCGCCTTGCCGGCCGCGAGCCCGAGATCGAGATCCTTGCGCAGCAGCACGGGCGTGAACGTCGGTGTGAAGTCCAGATTCACGAGCGCGGGCGTCTTGTAACGAGTGAAGCGGGAGCCCACCACGCTCGAGTTGATGAACTCGAGGAACGCGTGGCGCGGCACGCCGCCCTTCTCCGCGAGCACCGTGATCTCGGCGAGCGACTGCGCGACCACGCCGAGCATCAAGTTGTGGCAGATCTTCACCATCCGGGCGAGCTCGCCCTCGCCAACGTAGGTGACGCCGGCGCCGAGCGACTCGAGGTACGGCTTCGCGACCTCGAACGCATCCTTCGGGCCCGAGGCGACGATCGTGAGCGTGCCCGATGCGACCACCTTGGCGTTACCGCTCACCGGCGCCGCGAGCATCGCGGTGCCGCGTCGGGCGGCGGCGGCGCGGACCTCGGCAGAGGCTTCCTCGGACACGCTCGAGCAATCGATCAGGAGCTGCGGCGCGAGCTCGCCCGACAGCACACCCTCTGCGCCGAGGCATACGGCGGTGAGATCGTTCGATGCCGAGACCGTGGTGAATACGATATCGCACGCCGCGAGCTCGCGCGGCGAGTCGACGATGCTCGCGCCGAGCGCCGCGAGCGGCTCGACCTTGCTGCGCGTGCGGTTGTAGACGCTCACGGCGTGCCCAGCCGCGAGCAGGCGCTTCGCCATCGCGAAGCCCATGCGCCCGCCCGCGCCGATCCAGCCGAGCGAACGGCTCTCGGTCACGTCAGACCTCGACGAGCCAGTGGCTGTTCTCGATGAGCTTGCGCACGCGATCCAAGAACGCTGCGGAGTACGCGCCGTCGACCGCGCGGTGATCGAAGGATTGTGCGAGCACGCCGATCGGTCGGATCGCGATCGCGTCGCCCTCCGACGTTTCGATGACCACCGGCTTCTTGCGCACGCCATCGGTCGAGAGGATCGCGACTTGCGGCTGGTTGATGATCGGTGCCGTGATCAGCGTGCCGAACGTGCCGGAGTTGGACAGCGTGTACGTGCCGCCGGCGAAGTCGTCGGGTTTCAGGCGATTGCTACGCGCACGCTGGGACAGATCGTGAATGGCGCCCGCGAGCTGTCCGACGGAGAGCTTGTCGGCCGACTTGATGACCGGCGCAACGAGACCCTCGGCGCCGAGATCGATCGCGATCGCGAGATTCACGTGCTCGTGCAGCACCAAGCCGTCACTCTGCACGCTGGCGTTCAAGTTCGGGAAATCGCGCAGCGCCGCGCACACCGCATGACCGATGAACGGCAGATAGGTGAGCGAGTGGCCGTGCTTGGCTTTCCACGCCTCGCGCACGGTCTTGCGCACGCGATCGACGCGATGGAAGTCGACCTCGATCGCCTGCAAGACGTGCGGGCTGATCGATTTCGAGCGCACCATGTGGTCTGCCGTGAGCTTGCGGATGCGCGTGAACGGTTGCGCGCCGCCGGCCGCCGGTACCGGCGCTGGGCTCGGGGCGCGGGCAGCCGGAGCCGCGGCCGGCTGCGCGGCGGCCGGTGTGGCTTGCGCGGCGGCCGGTGCGGCATGCGCCGCGGCCGCGGGTTGAGCCTTCTGCGCCGAGATGAACTCGAGCACGTTGCGACGTGTGATGCGGCCGTTGCGCCCCGAGCCGCTCACGGCCGCGAGATCGACGCGGTACTCGGCTGCGAGGCGGCGAACCGCGGGCGACAGCCGCTGATGATCGTCGCGCTGCACGCTGTTCGGCTGCGCAGCGGCTGCACTGGCTTGGGAAGGCGCCGCGGCGGCCGTGCCGGAGGCCGCAGCCTCCGGATGCTCGATCGACGGCGGCATCGCGGCGTACCAGGAGGGCGGCGCCGGCTCGGGCGCCGCGGCCGGCGCGGCCGGCGCGGGTTGCGCGGCTGCAGGCGGCGAGGACGCGGCGGCGGCCGCCGGCTGCGCGCCCGCGCTCGCGCTCGTCTCGATCACCGCGAGCACGGTGCCGACATCGACGGTGGCTCCGGCTTGCACGAGGATTTGCGTGAGCACGCCGGCAACGGGGGCCGGCACCTCCATCGACACCTTGTCGGTCTCGACATCGAACAGGATCTCGTCGGCGGCGATCGTGTCCCCGACCTGCTTGTGCCAATTCGCGACGGTGCCCTCGGTGACGGTCTCACCGAGCTGCGGCATCAATACATTCATTCGACGGTGTCCTTCCGAGGGGCGTCAGTCCGCGAGCTCGCGAACGGCCGCGACGATGCGATCGACGTTCGGCAGCTGCGCGTCCTCGAGGTTGTTCGCGGCCGCAAGCGGTATGTGCGGCGTGGTCACGCGCACGATCGGTCCGTCGAGATCCCAGAACAGCTCCTCGGCGACGATCGACGCGATCTCCGCGCCCCAGCCGCACAGCCGCGGGTTTTCCTCGACCGTCACGAGCCGGCCGGTTTTCGCGACCTCGTTCAGGATGGTCTGCGTGTCGAGCGGCACGAGGCAGCGCAGGTCGATGACCGATGCGCTGATGCCTTGCTCCTGCAAAGTCTCGGCCGCTTTCACGGCGCGCGGCACCATCGCGGCGAGCGCGACGATCGTCACGTCCGAACCTTCGCGCACGACGTTCGCCTTGCCGAGCTCTACCAGGTGCTCGCCGTCCGGCACGTCTCCCTTGGTCGCGTACAGCGACTTCTGCTCGAAGAACAGCACGGGATCCTCGTCGCGAATCGACGCGGCGAGCAGTCCTTTTACGTCGCCCGGGTAGGCCGGCGCGACGACTTTGAGACCTGGGATCGCCATCGCCCAGTTCTCGACGCTTTGCGAATGCTGCGCGCCGAATCGCGCGCCGCCGCCGTTGCCGGAGCGGATCACGAGCGGCAGCGTGACCTGGCCGTCCGTCATGTAGCGCGCTTTCGCGATCTCGTTGACGACGATGTCCCAGCACACCGCGAAGAAGTCCGAGAACATGATCTCGGCGATCGGCCGCAGCCCGGTCATCGCGGCGCCCATCGTGGCGCCCAAGATCGCCTGCTCGGAGATCGGCGTGTCCTTGACGCGCTTGTCGCCGAACTCGTCCAACAGGCCGACCGTGGTCTTGAACACCCCGCCCGCGCGAGCGACGTCCTCGCCCAAGAACACGACGTTCGGATCGCGGCGCATCTCCTGCGCCATGGCGGCCGCGACGGCCTCGCGATAGGTTAGTTGCGCCATGCCGAGCCTCCATCCGCCCAAACGTCCGTGCTCGCGATTTCGAGCGGGGGGGGCGGCGCGTTGCGCGCAGTCTCCGTCGCCTCGTCGATCTTCGCCTTGGTTTCATCGTCGATGCGCTGCAGCTCGCCTTCGCTGACGCCCATCTGCAGCAGCCGCGCGCGGTAGCGCGGAAGCGGATCCTTCGCGAGCCATTCCTGGACCTCGTCATCGGGCCGGTACTTGCCGGGATCGGCGCGCGAGTGGCCGCCGTGGCGATAGGTCTCGGCCTCGATCAGGCTCGGGCCGCCGCCGCGGCGCGCGAGCTCGAGCGCGCGCTGCGCGGTGCGGTACACGACGTCGACGTCGTTGCCGTCGATGAGCACGGGCTCTAGCCCGTACGCGCTCGCGCGGTCGGCCGCCGGATGCTCCACTGCCGTGACGTCGTGAATCGACGTGTACTCCATGTACAGGTTGTTCTCGCAGACGAACACCACGGGCAGCTTCCAGATCACGGCAAGGTTCAGCGCCTCGTGGAAGGCGCCGATGTTCGTGGTGCCGTCGCCGAAGAAGCACACGGCTACTTGCTCGGTGCCGCGGTATTGCGCGGACCACGCGGCGCCATTCGCAATCGTGAGATGGGCCCCGACGATCGCGTAGGAGCCCATCATGTTGTGCTCGACGCTCGTCAGGTGCATGGAGCCGCCCTTGCCGCGCATGAGGCCGGACGAATTGCCCATGAGCTCGCCCAAAATCTCGGTCATCGATACGCCGCGCACGAGCGTATGGTTGTGGCCGCGATAGGTGCAGAACGTGTAGTCGTCGGGCCGCATCGCGGTTCCGAAACCGGCGGCAATCGCCTCTTGACCGAGCGCGAGGTGGCTCGTGCCCTTGATCAGGTTCTGCATGAACAGGTCGTAGGCGCGCTTCTCGAGCGCGCGGCACTCCTGCATCGTGCGGTACAGCTTCAGCCGGATCTCCGGGCTGATCGCCGTTTGCGGTCCGCGGGCCGCGGGGATCGGGGACATTGTTTGTACGTCCACTGCGTTGCGCCTCTTGTTGAATCGGGCTCAATAGTACTCCAGCCCGAGGCGACGGCGGGCGAATCACGGGGATTCGGCGATGCCAGCGAGTGGAGCCCGCTTAGCCTAGCAAGACCGCGATAACGCGGCCATAGCGAACTTGACCGAATACGGCGCGCTCATCGGTTTTCCTCGGCTGCGAGCTCGAGCATCAGCAGCGCGGCGCTCGCGAGTTGCCGCTGCTCGCGACGATTGAGATTGCGCGCGACCGCACCGGCGAGCCAGGCACGTTCCGCGGCGACGTGCTCGGCCAGTGCGCGGCGGCCGGCCTTCGTGATCTCGATGACGAGCGCGCGGCGGTCCGCGCCGTGGCGGCGGCGCGTGATCAGCCCATCCGCCTCGAGCGTCGCAATGAGCCGCGTGAGCGACTGCGGCTTGAGCCGCTCGGCGCGTGCCAGGTCGACGGCCGGCATCGGCCCGAGGCGATGCAGCGTCGCGAGAACGCCGAGCGCCGACAACGACACGGCGCCCTCCGGCCGTTCCGCCCGGAGGCGCCGGGCGAGCTGCAGCACTGCGCGAACGATCAGCGCAACTGTTGCGGGCGGCGGGCTTGTCTCGCTCATATGATACGCATATCTTACTATTAATTCGGTTGGAGCACCGCCATGATCGAGCGCGTTCGCCGTCTCTTATCGCTGGTACTCGCGGCGGTGCTCGCGGGGCCGGCCTTCGCTCAGCACAACGCGGCGGGCGCCGAGTCCGAGCCAGTCCGAGCTCGCGTGCAGCAGGGCGTCCTGCTCGGGAGCGGCGTCGCCGGCATCACGATCTTTCGCGGCATTCCATACGCCGCGCCGCCCATCGGGGCGCTGCGGTGGGCGTTGCCGCAGCCGGCGCCGAGCTGGAGCGGCGACCGCGATGCAAGCGCCTTCGGCTCGGCCTGCATGCAGCCGGCAGTGCCTCGGAATGTGCCGGTCGCGAGTCCCGCGGCGAAGCTGAGCGAGGACTGCCTCACGTTGAACGTCTGGGCGCCGCGCGACGCGCAGCGGGCGCCCGTGATGGTCTGGCTGCACGGCGGCGGCAACCGCGACGGCGCGGCGGCGGATCGGTTCTACGACGGTTCCGGTTTCGCGCGCGACGGTGTGATCCTCGTGTCCTTGAACTATCGACTGGGCGTGTTCGGCTTCCTCGCGTTCGAAGGCCAAGCGAATTTCGGTCTTTGGGACCAGATCGCGGCGCTCAAATGGGTGCGGGCGAACATCGCGGCATTCGGCGGAGATCCAGACAACGTCACGTTGTTCGGTGAATCGGCCGGCGGCGAGGACGTAATCGCGTTGCTCGCGGCGAAACCCGCACGCGGCTTGTTCGCGAAGGCCATCGTCGAATCGGGGGGCGGCGGCTTCGGTCCGCCGCCGACGCTCGCGCAGGCGACGGTCGCATCCGACGCGCTGCTGGCCTTGCCGGAGCCGCACGCGCAGAGCGCGGTCGACGGCTCACCGCGCGACGTGGCGGCCGCAGCGCTCGTTGCGAAGGAAGGGGCCGCGAACGACGGCGATGCCGGGTGGCGGCCGAGCCCCGTCATCGACGGCCGGCTTCTCACCGAAGCGCCGCTCGACGCGCTCGCGGGCGGCCGCGCGGCACACGTGCCGCTGATCATCGGGACGAACGGCGAGGAAGGCTCGCTGCTCGGACCGCAGCCGAATCCTCAGGTGATCTTCCCGGCGCTCGAGCGGACGGAGCTTCTGACCCTCAAGAATCTATACGGCAGCGCCGCAGCCACCGACCCGGCCTTCGCGGAGCTTCTGTTCCGCGACGGCTACTTCGCGGCCCCCGCGCAGTGGATTGCAGGTGCAGTCTCGCGTTCGGGCGAGCCGGCGTACCTGTATCGCTTCGATTACGTGCTGAGCTTGCTCAAAGCACGGCGCTCGGGCGCACACCACGCGTCGGAGATCCCTTTCGTGTTCGACACTTTCCCCGCGGCGGCCCAGAACGACGCGGACCGGCGCATCGTGGGTGCGCTGCACGGCTGCTGGGTCGCCTTCGCGCGCAGCGGCGCGCCCGCGTGCGCCGCTGCGCCCGATTGGCAGGCATTCGGCGCGGACCCCCATTGGCTCGTGTTCGACGAGCAACCGAGCTTCCGCCCGGTGGACGGCACCGCGGCGCTCGCGTTGCTCGAGACGCGGCTCGCCGCGAAGCGCCTGCGCCGCGGCAACTAGAGCGGCAGATCGGGCTGCGCGCCCGGATAGGTCACTCGCAGGCCCTCAACCGCGGCGAACGGCGTGAGCGCGTGCGGCTTCACTTGCGTCGCGCTGAAGATGTCGCAGACCTCGATGCCGCGCACGAGGAGCGCATCGCCGATCAGCGAGCGGTGGCAGCGCCAGGGCACTGCCTCCGCGCACATCACGACCGTGCTCTTGTCGGCCGCTACCGCGAGCAGCGTCTCGATCGCGGCGGAGAACTCCGGCGTCTGCATGTAGTCGGCGTAGCCGCGAAACGACGCATTGCGCCAGCCCGCGTTCACGGAGTCGGCGCGTGCCTTACGCAACCCGCCGAGCGCCTTCATGTGCCGGTAGTCGATCCCTGCGGCGGGCAATGCGCGCGCCAGGCTCGCTTGCTCGAACTGCGGATTGCGGCGCGAGCGCGGCACGGTACGGACGTCGACGAGCCGCTCGATTGCATGCGCACGCAGCATCGCGAGGAATTCCTCGAGCGGATGCGTCGAGTGGCCGATGGTGTAAATCGTCGTCACGTCTGTCGTTTGCGGCGAGGTTCGGTCATTCTCCCATGCGCCGCCGCTGCCGCGTTGCCGCGCGAATGCGTTGCGGCGATCATGCGCACGGAACGGGAGGGCAACGCGAATGGCAACTCTAGGGTTCGGTCAGCGCACGGGCCAGATCGTGCAGACGGCCTATGTCGTGCCGCGTATTCGCGATGCCATCGACTGGTGGATCGAGAACGGCAAGGCCGGCCCGTTCTTCCTGCTCGATAGCTTCACCGGGGCGGAGCAGCTGTATCGGGGTGCGGCGACGGGCGCAGACGTTGCGATCGCCATGGGCTTTACAGGCCACATGATGATCGAGCTGATCCAGCCGAAGGATACGAAGGCGTCGGTTTACAAGGAGATCGTAGACCGGCGCGGCTACGGCTTTCACCACATCGGCATCGCGTCCGAGGACGTCGAGGCCGAGCGACGCGCGTACGAGGCGCGCGGCTGCCACGTCGTGTTCTCCGCGCCGGTGCCGAGCGGCGGCACCGTCTACTACATGGACGACGGCGATGGCGCGCCGGGCTTCGTCGAGCTGATTCCGGCGACGCCCGGGATGGACGACATGTTCACACGTTACTGGCGCGCGTCGGTCGATTGGAACGGCGAGACGCCGATTCGGCCGTTCGGCTGAGCGGAATTTCGGTACGGTCCGCCGCGCGTGGCAGCGCCGACACCCCAAGGCCGAGACTACTTGGCGGTGATCGCGGTGAACCGGCCGTTCACGATCGGATTGCGATCGGTTGTCGAGTCGCACTCGGTTTCGTCGATCATGCGATTGGTATCCGTCACGCGCGCATACGACAACGTGACCTTGTAAGGCATCGTGAGCGCGGCCGGATCTTCCATCGTGAACTCGTCCTGCAGCTCGTCGTGGCCCACCATCCGCATACGCTCCACGAAGTGGAGCCGATCGCTCATCGCGATCGGCACGGCGCCGGAAGGCAGGATTTCGGGCTTCACGGCGACCGTGTCGACGACGAGGGTGTCGCCCTCCCAACGGCCGACCGAGTCGCCCATGTGAGTCGGCCACAGCTCGTCCTTCGGCGGATGCGAGCGGCCGTCGGTGTAGATGTGTCGAATGCCGTTGATCGTGTCGACGATCGTCGTTTCTTCCGGCGTGATACGCCATTCGAAAATTGCGGGGGACGTCATCCGGTTCAAGATGTACGGCGGCGATCCGCAGTTGTTGTACGGCGGCGCGGGCGGATGCGCCGGATCCGCCGCTACCGCGGCTTCCTGCGCCTTCTTGGCCGCGTCGTATTTCGCCTGCCACTCGGCGTTGAACGGAATCTTCACGCCCATGAACTGCGCGCCGGCCCGCAGACCCTCGGGGCTCAAGTCCTGCCCGATGCCCTCGCCGACGAACGTCGCAGGTTCCCACAAGCCCGACCAGTCCGGCAGCTTCGCAAAGGCCGCGATGCGTTCCTTCGACGACATTTGCGCCTGCGCTGCACCGCCTGCGCACGCGAGGAATGCCGCGATCGCGACGGCCGTCGCATGTCTCATTGAATGGCTTCGCATCCTCATTGCACTGTCGCCTTCGCTCCGATGTCGCCGTGACCGACGAGCGTGCCGTCGGCGCGCGTGACCGAGACCACCTCCCCGCCGTGGCCGCCGTCGCGCAGCGGATGAGCGACGATCGTCACGTGATCGCCGGCCTTGAGGCTGCTCGGCTTCCAGCCGTGGCGCGACAACCCGAGCGGATTGTCCATCTCGATGCCCCACTCGACGGGCGCTGCGCCGGGCTTCGCGCCGTCGGACACCAGCAGCTGTATCCAGCAGTGCGGACTCATCCACTGGAATTCCTTCACCGTGCCTTCGAGCGTGATGTTCTTGCCGCGGTCGAACATGGCGGGCGAGTGGTGCGCGGCGACCGAGGCTGCGGCGAGCAGCGCCGTAATGCCGAGGGAGACGCGAAGGATTGCAATGCGCGCTTTTCTCATGGGGTCACCGGATCGTCGACGTTCAATGGTGCCATTTCGGGCCATTGCGTGCCACACGTCAGACCGTGACGAGTCGGGGACGATAGCGGACGGGTGAGCCGGCTGCCTTTCTCCGCCAGATACGCCAGTAGCGTTCCAATCGCCGAGCGAAGGCCTTCGGTCTTTCTGCGTAGATCAGGGCGGCAATCCGTTCAGCTTCGGTCCTGAGCTCGACCTGGCGGCGTTCGATCAGGCCGATCGTGGTTTCGAGCACCGCGGGTGTGTCCGGCTCGTCGGCGCATTCGAGCAACGTTGCGCGCAGCGTCGTCAGGTCGTGGTCGTCGCCGAGCAAATCGGCGAGACGCTCGACGTCCGAGCGGCGCGCCTGCATCGGGCCTTGCCACGTGGAGCGCAGCAATGCGAGCTGATGCGCGTGATCCTTCGTCCGTTTGCGAAGCTCGTGCAGGGTGGCCGATCTCGGCCGCTCGAAACGCAGCATCGAAGGCTCGTTGCGCCTTTGCATAGCTGCGAGTGAGGCCGGCTTCGATTGCATCGAAGCCGTGCTCGTCGCGCATCGAACGCGACGGAGGCTTCCGCGTCTCGCAGCGGCGAGAGGCGGTGCGCGATATCCCGGTACGCCTGATTCTCGGCATCGAGTACGTCGCCGAGATTCGGCCGCACGATTCGCAGGAGCGCTCGGATGCGCTTGCAACGTTTGCGCACGTCGTGCACCGCTCGTGCGACGTTGCGGCCGCTCGCTTCGGCGATCGCTTTGTCGATTTGCTCGAACGCAATGCGCCGCGCTCCCGCGGCGAGCGGCTCGTGACGGCGAAATCGGAAAGGCATCGTCGTTCTGCGCTGCCAATAACGAAACGGGCGCCGCGATACTGCGCGGCGCCCGCGAGGAGTGGTCGGCTCGCTCGAATGAGCGCCGGTCTTAGCCCGGTCCCGGGTTCAAGCTGTCGGCCGGCCAGAACTTCACGCCCGTCGCATCGACTTGTGCGATCAGTCCCTTGTCGTTCATGTGATAGACCGCAATGCCGTTGGCGAACTTGCCGACGTCGCCCTTGCCTTCGTGGCCCGCGGCGGCTTGAGCGGAGAGGCCCGCGCCCCAAGCGCCGGTCACGAACTTGTCGTAAGCGTCCTTGTTCTGGAACAGGATCACGAGCTTGTAGTTTTCGATTCCCGCGCCCAAGCCGACGCCGGCGCCGCCCATACGCATGAACACCGGCTCGCCGCCGGTCTTCTTCATGGCGACGCCGGTACCGCCTGCGCCGGTCACGAAGAAGCCGCCCTTCGTTGCGTCGAACACGGCATTGCCGTACGAGTCGCGGTAGAGCTTGTTCGCCACGTCGTCCTTGCGCAGATCGGCAATCGTATCCTTCGACATCTGCAGGAGCTCTTGACGCCGCTGCACGGTGTCGGTGTCGGCGCGCGCTTGACGGTCGCTGTGCTGCGCGAACGCAGTCGTGGTGGTCAAAGCGACCAGCAGCAGTGCTGTGCTTTTGGCTATGGTTCGCATCGTTCAGGTCCTCTTGCGTTGAGTTGCCCAAGAGGAGCAAGAACCATGCCACTGGCTTTTCGCTGCAGCGGCGCCGATCACGCGTTGCGCACGGTAGCAACACCAATGGTTGCATCGGTGCGTCCAATTTTTGGACCGTCTCAAGCCGCCGCGGCGAGCTCGCCACCCACGACCGTAGCGCTCGGAAACAGCCGCTCGCCGCCGGGCCGCCGGTTCTCGTAGTTGTCGAGAAATTGGAACTCGCCCTTGCGCAGCTCGAGCACTGCGATGTCCGCCGGTGCGCCGACGTTGAGCGTGCCTCGATCACGGAATGCGTCGAACGTTCGCGATGCGTTCCACGTGCCGCAGTCCACGACGTCCGCCACGCTCATGCCGAAGGTCAGGAACTTCGACAGACAGTTCGGCAAGTCGACGACGCCCGTCGTGCGGCTGCCAATATTCCAATCGGTCGAAATCGTGTCCGGCCTGAAGCCTAAGCTCATTGCCTGCCCGACGACGTCCCAGCGCAAATGGCCGGCGACGCCGTTGCCGACGTCGAACACCACGCCGCGGCGGCGGGCTTCGAGCACTTCCGGCAGCAGCTTGCCCGCATCGTCGAGAATGCCGTTCGGCGCCGGCGCGAACATGTGCGTGACGATGTCGCCGCGGCCGAGCAGCGCCAGTAGCTTCGGCAACGGCGATGCGGTTTGCCCCATGTGGATCATGACCGGCACGCCGAACGGCGCGGCCGCTTCCTTCGCGCGGCGCAGCACCTCGTAGTCGTGATCGCCGGCGACGTTGCGCGACAGCCGCGCCTTCACGCCGACAACGAAGTCGCGATGGCGCGCCATCGCGTCGCGAGCGGCGGCGACGTCGGCGCGCGCGAGATCCATCGTGTCGCCTTCCTGGATGATGCCCGCGCGGCCGATGTTGACGAGCACGCGGCCGATTTGCGGCGCGGACTTGGCAACGGCGACGGCCGCATCGATGCCGTCGGCGCCCGCCGATCCGGCGTCGATCCAGCCCGTTACGCCGTCGGCGAGACACAGCGCCGGCCCCTTCGAGTCGCGCGCCGCGTGCGTGTGAATGTCGATGAGCCCGGGCACGACGAGCTTGCCGCGCGCATCGAGCGTCCGTGCGGCGTCGGCCGCGATGCTCGGCTCGACGGCGGCGATCAGGCCCCCCGCGACCGCGACGTCCCGGATCGCGTCCAAGTGCAGCGAGGGGTCGATCACGCGGCCGCCCTTCACGAGCAGGTCGTAGCGCCGATCGGCTGCGAGCACGCGTGCCCGGCGCGACAATGCGAGAGCACAGGTTGCTGTCAACTGGACGAAAGCGCGCCGACTGATCATGTTTCGCTCCCTTCGCCGTCGAACCGCTGGCTCGGGGCACTCGCGAAGACGAGGCCCGCGCCAATGTAATCCCGTCTCGAGTGAATTGCGAAGGCGTACCGAGAGGGCCGGCGCAAGACTGTCTGACCGGCTAGCCTACGCGTACAATCCGAGGGCTACCGGCGGTCCACACCGCGTGCCGTACGATCGAGCGAGCGTCTCGAGCGGCGCGTGCAGGCAACGGCTGCGGTCGCGATTCGAGCGCTTACTCAAGGGGATAGCATGGCGAAGAAGAAGGTGAAGGCAAGGGCGACGCCGTCGAAAAAGAAGGCGGCTGCGAAAGCGACGAAGCCGTCGAAGATCAGGAAGGGCGAGCAGCCCGCGCGCGTCGAGCCGCAGGTCGTGCTCGAGGAGGACATCGACCCGCGTCACCAATGGGAGCGCCCGTTGCAGGCGCCCGGCCATACCCAGGTCGATTTCGAGGAGCGTGTCAATTTCAGGCGCTTGCACGGCTACCGCGTCGCGCGTGTGCGCCAGGCGCTCGCAGGCTCCGGGCTCGGGGCGCTCTTGTCGTTCGATCAGCACAACATCCGCTACACGACGAGCACCGTCATCGGCGAGTGGGCGCGCGACAAGCTGCTGCGCTATTCGCTGATCACGGGCAACGGCGACCCGTACATCTGGGACTTCGGCTCGGCCGCGAAGCACCACAAGCTCTATGCGCCCTGGCTGCACAACGACCATTGCCGTGCCGGCATGCTCGGCATGCGTGGCGCGGTGGGCGGCGATATCACGCTATTCCGCGACGCGGCGCGCGAGATCAAGGCGATCTTGGACGCGGAGGGCGTCGGCGACATGCCGCTCGGCGTCGACGTCGTCGAGCCGCCGATGCTGTTCGAGCTGCAGAAGGCCGGCATCGAGGTGCGCGACGGCCAGCAGACGATGCTGCATGCGCGCGAAGTGAAGAGCCACGACGAGATCACGCTGCTCAATATGGCCGCGGCGATGGTCGACGGCGTATACCAGGACATCGCCGAGGCGCTGAAGGCCGGCGTCAAAGAATCGGAGATCGTCGCGCTTGCGACCGGGCGGCTCTACGAGATGGGCTCCGACTGCGTGGAGGCCATCAACTCGATCTCGGGCGAGCGCTGCTCGCCGCATCCGCACAATTTTACCGATCGGCTAATTCGGCCCGGCGATCAGGCGTTCTTCGACATCATCCACTCGTTCATCGGCTATCGCACGTGCTACTACCGCACGTTCTCGGTCGGCCGAGCGACCGCGGCGCAACGCACGGCATATCGCAAGGCGCGCGAGTGGATGGATCGCACGATCGAGCTGCTGAAGCCCGGCATGAGCAGCGACGAGGTTGCGCACGCTCTGCCCACTGCCGACGAGATCGGCTTCGCGAGCGAGATCGATGCGTTCGGCTTGAACTTCTGCCACGGCTTGGGGCTGGGGCTGCACGAGCGGCCGTTGATCTCGCGCGTCACGTCGTTCCGCGAGCCGATCGAGCTCAAAGCGGGCATGGTATTCGCGGTCGAAACCTATTGTCCGGCCACCGACGGCTACTCGGCCGCGCGAATCGAGGAAGAGGTCGTGCTCACGCCGGACGGCGCGAAGATCATCACGCTTTATCCGGCGGAAGATCTGCCGATCGCAAACCCGTACTGACGGCACGCGGCCGTGCGCGTCGGCGCACGGCCGCGGCGTTGACGCCGCGTTCCCGCGGCCGTCACGAGGGCACGCGCCGGCGATTCCCAGACGTTATACGGCGGGCGAGCGTTCGCTCGCCGCGGTCTGCGACTGCCTATAGCGTCCGCGTTTGACCGCCGTCGATGTCGAGCAGTGCACCGTGGCAGTAGCCGCACACCGACGACGAGGCGAGAAACGCGACGGCCGCCGCGATCTCCGCCGGCTCGCCGAAGCGCGCGATGCGATTCTGCTTCGCAAGCTCCGTCTCGGCTTGCGCCGCGGGCACGTTGTGCTCGCGCATGAAGGTGTCGAGCCGCAGGTTCAGGCGATCGGTTTTCACGAGGCCCGGGTTGATCGCGTTGACGCGAACGCCATCCTTCACGCCGCGATCCGCCATCGCTTTCGTGAACAGGCGCAACGCGGCATTTACGCTGCCGCCGATCGCGAACTCCGCGTCGCCCGTGCGGCCGCCTACGCCGATGATGTTCACGATGGCGCCGCGGCTTGCCACGAGCGACGGCCAGGCCGCTCGCGTGAGCCGCATCGCCCCGAAGAACTTCAGCGCGAAGCCGTCCTCCCAATCGGCGTCCGTGAGCTCGAGGAAGTCGCCGCGCTTGGTTGCGCCCGCGTTGTTGACGAGGAGATCGATGCCGCCGAAGGTCTCGCGCGCGGTGGCGACCACGGCCGCCGCCGCATCGGACCGGCGCAGGTCGACGGCGGACACGACGCAATCGGTTCCGAGCGAGCGCGCAACGGCGGCCAGCGGCTGCTCGGAGCGGGCAGCGAGCACGAGGCGCATGCCCTCGCGCGCGAGCGTCGCGGCGACCGCGCGGCCGATCCCGCGGCTCGCACCCGTCACGATCGCCACTTTGCCGTTTAGCCCGAGCTCCATGGCCACAGTCTAAGCGTTAAGCGGCGCGAACGGCGGGCATCCGCAGGCCGACCGGGTCCAGGGCATGTGGCCAACCAGTACCGTGTCTAACTGCACTGGGCACGACCCCGCGGCGCGCCGGGCCGATGCTAAGATCTACGGTTAGTCGCGCGAACGGGGGACCGCTGTGCGTATCCGTCCGAATCGACCCGCCGACGAAGGCGCGCACGCTCGCGCACGCCATTCGCCGCAGCAGGATCGCCGCTCAGGGCCGGCGGCGGAGCGGGCGTCGTGAGCAGCAGCCGGCGCGATTTCCTACGCGGCGCCGCGGGCGCCGGCGCGGGGCTGCTCGGTGCCCTTGTCCTGCGGCGGCCGATCGCTGCCCAGTCCTCAGAGTCTGCGACGCCGATGGTGACGCCGCTGCGCGGCGATCTCCTCCAAGTGTCGGGGCTCGGCGGCAACGTCGTCGTGCTGCCCGCTGCCGACGGTTTGCTGCTCGTCGACAGCGGCGCGGCAACGGCGGCTGGTGCGCTCGAGTCGCTGCTGGCCGAGCGGTTCTCCGGCGCGCCCGTGCGCGTGCTGTTCAATACGCATTGGCACCTCGATCATACGGGCGGCAACGATAGGCTCGCACGCAGCTCGCCGACCATCGTGGCGCACGAGAACACGCGGCTGTGGATGAGCACGAAGTTCTACGTCGATTGGGAACAGCGCCGCTATTCCCCGCGTGCCGCCGCGGCGCGACCGAACAAGACGTTCTTCGCGTCCGATCCGCAGCCGCTCTCGCTCGCGTTCGGCCGCGACCAGCCGATCTACGCACAGCTGCGCGGTGCGCACACCGACGGCGATATCTTCGTCGCGTTTCCGGAGCACAACGTGATCGCAGCGGGCGGCGCGGCGGTTGCGGGGCATTACCCGACGCTCGACTACTCCACCGGCGGTTGGATCGGCGGCCTCGTCGATGCGACGAAGGCGCTGCTCGATCGCTGCGAAGGCGATACGTTGATCGTGCCGGAGTCCGGTCCCGCGCTGCGCCGCGCGGACCTCGTACGGCAACAGACAATGCTCGAGGCCGTCCGCGAGCGCGTCGAGCACTTGGCGCTCCAAGGTAAAGGCATCGACGACATCGTCGCGGCGGGCATCACGAAGGAGTTCGATGCGACTTACGGCACCGACTCCGCACAGTTCATCGCGAACACTTATCAGGGGCTCTGGTGGGGCAACCGGTTGCGGGGGGCCGTCGCGTAAGCCGTGATGAAAATCATCACCGCTGCGGTCCTGACGCTGCTGCTCGCGGCCTGCTCGCGCTCGCCGGAGCAGCAGCTCGCGAGCCGCTGGGGCACGTTCAAGCAGTACTGCACCGACTGCCATAACGATGCCGAGGCCGCCGGCGAATTGTCGCTCGAGCATCGCTCGCCAGCCGACGTGGCCGCGCATCCCGAGATCTTCGAGCACGTCGTGCGGAAGCTGCGCGGCAGCCTGATGCCGCCGCCGGGTGAGCCGCGGCCGCCGACCGAGCAAGTGCACGGGCTCGTCGCGGCGCTCGAGTCCGATCTCGACGCGGCGGCCCGAGCGAAGGGCGCGACGCCGGGCCGCGTGCTCGTGCATCGTCTGAATCGCACGGAATATCAGACCGCAGTGCACGAGCTGCTCGGCGTCGACCTCGACGCCGCGAAATTGCTGCCGGCCGACACTACGAGCGACGGCTTCGACAACGTCGCCGAGGTGCTGCGCGTCACGCCGACCTACCTCGACCAATACATTGCGGCCGCGCGTGAGGTGAGCATCGAAGCGGTCGGCAATCCGTCGCCGCCGCCCGAGCGCAGCGACTATCGCTCGACGCTCGAGAACCACACCGCACACGTCGACGGCTTGCCGCTCGGTACGCGCGGGGGCATGCTGGTGCCGCACGACTTTCCGGCCGACGGCGAGTACGCCTTCAGCCTCGATGTGTCGTCGGAGCCCGGCGCCGAGCTGCGCGCGTATCCGCAAGGCTGGCTCGAGTACCGGCATCGCGTGATCCTCACCGTCGACGGCACGCGCGTGTTCGACGGCGAGCTCGGCGGCGAGCAGGAGCTCAGAGCCGTCGATCAGGAGCAGATCTCCGCGGTCAACGCGATCCGCCGCCGCTTCCACGAGATCCGCGTGCCGGTGAAGGCGGGCCACCACGAGATCGGCGCGACGTTCGTTGCGCGCAGCCACGGGGAGTCCGACTACGAGCTCGAGAGCTTCGTGCCGGGCGAGGGCATTCCCGACGTGCCGCGGGTGCTCGGCGTGGAGATCGTCGGGCCGTACGGGCCGTCGGGCATCGGCGAGAGCACCGAGAGCCGCAAGCGCATCTTCATCTGCCGTCCTGAGACCGCGGAGGAGGAGTCGCCGTGCGCGCAGAAGATCCTCACGCACCTCGCGCGGCTCGCGTGGCGGCGGCCGGTCGACGATGGAGATCTCGCGAAGCTGCTTGCGTTCTACAAGACGGGCCGCGCGGCGGGCGGCTTCGAAACCGGCATCCAGAAGGGACTACTCGCGATACTCGCGAGCACGAATTTCCTCTATCGCGTCGAGGCCGACGTTCCGGACGGCGTGAAGCCTGGGGAGGCCTACCCGATCACCGACGTCGAGCTCGCGTCGCGGCTCGCGTTCTTCCTCTGGAGCGCGGGGCCCGACGACGGGCTGCTCGGGCTCGCGGAGGCCGGCAAGCTGCACGAGCCCGCCGTGTACGAACGTGAGATCGCGCGCATGTTCGCGGACCCGAAGTCGCGCGCGCTCGTCGACAACTTCGCGTTCCAATGGCTCGGCCTGCGCAACGCGGAAACGGTCGAGCCCGATCCGAAGCTGTATCCGAACTTCGACGCGGACCTGCGCAAGGCGTTCGACGAGGAGATGGCGCTCTACCTCGACAGCATCTTGCGCGACGACAAGCTGAGCGTCGTGGACCTGCTGACCGCGCGCTACACGTTCGTGAACGAGCGGCTCGCGCGGCATTACGGCATCGACGGCGTGCGCGGCGACCGTTTCCGCCGCGTCGAGCTCACCGATCCGAACCGCTGGGGCCTGTTCGGCAAGGGCGACGTGCTGCTCGCGACCGCGTACCCGGATAGAACCTCGCCCGTGCTGCGCGGCGCCTGGATCATGGAGCATCTGCTCGGCACGCCGCCCGAGTCGCCGCCGCCGACCGTGAACACGAACCTCGCGCCGGCGTCGATCGAGCGGCCGAAGTCGGTGCGCGAGCGGCTCGCGCTGCATCGCACCGTGTCGTCCTGCAATCATTGCCACGGCGTGATCGACCCGCTCGGCCAGGCGCTCGAGAACTACAACGCGGTGGGCGAGTGGCGCACGTTCGAGCGCGACACGGGCGTCGCGATCGACGCAACCGGCCGGCTCGCGAGCGGCGAGCAGGTGGCGGGCCCGGTCGACCTGCGCAACGCGCTCACGGCCAATCCCGAGCAGTACGTGCAGGCGGTCGTGCAGAGCCTCATGACGTATGCGCTCGGGCGCCGCGTCGAGTACTACGACATGCCGACGGTGCGTGCGATCGTGCGCGACGCGGCGCGGAGCCATAACTCGTTCGCATCGATCGTCGCGGGCGTCGCGAACAGCACGCCGTTCAAGATGCGCAGCGTGCAGAAGACCGGTCCAACGGACACGGTCGCGAGCACGCAGGAGCGCGCGGCGGAGCGCGATTAGGAGGAAGAGCCATGTTCATCACGAAGAAGCACCTGTCGCGGCGCACGTTCCTCAGGGTCGGCGGCGTGACCGTCGGTCTGCCGCTGCTGAGCGCGATGGTGCCGGCGCGCACCGCGCTCGCGCAGACGGCGGCGGCCGCCAAACCGCGCATGGGCTTCTTCTACCTGCCGCACGGCGCGATCATGGACAACACGCACTTCGGCAAGGAGATGGACCACTGGACGCCCGACGCCGAGGGCCGCGACTTCGATCTGAAGCCGATCTTGAAACCGCTCGCGCCGCACCAAAGCGCGATGACGGTCGTGAGCGGGCTCGGCAACCACCCGGCGGAGAGCCCGGCCGTGCACGCGATCATTCCGGGCACGTGGCTCTCGTGCGTGCCGCCGCGCCGCCAGCAGTCGCCGTACGGCGGCATCACCGTCGACCAGATCGCGGCGCGGCACATCGGCCAGGAGACGCCGCTGCCGTCGCTCGAGATCGCGACCGAGGAGCGCGGCGGCAGCTCGGGCTGCGACGGCACGTACGGCTGCAGCTACAGCCGCACGATCTCGTTCCGCACGCCGACCACGCCGCTGCCGATGGAGAACGACCCGGGCAAGGTGTTCGAGCGGATCTTCGGCCGCGGCCGCAGCGACGCGGAGCGCGCGGACATCGCGTGCCGATTTCACGAGCGTGCTCGACATGGTGCTCGGCGAGGCCACCGCGCTCAAGCGCAAGCTCGGCGCAGACGACAAGGTTGCGGTCAACGATTACCTCGACAGCGTGCGCGAGATCGAGCGGCGCGTCGATCTCTTGAAGCATCGCGACCTCTCGAACGTGGCACTGCCCGATATCCCGGTCGCGCAACCGAGCTTCGACGAGCATCTGCGGCTCATGTTCGACCTGCTCGCGCTCGCGTACCAGACGAACGTGACCCGCGTCGCCACGTTCATGATGGTGGCCGAGGTCAGCAACCAGTCGTATGCGCACGTCGGTGTGCCCGACGCGTTCCATCCGCTGTCGCACCACGCCGAGAACCGCGCGTCGATGGAGAAGCTTGCGATCATCCAGCGCTATCACAGCGACGTGTTCGCGAAGTTCCTGGCGAAGCTCGCCGCGATGCCGGACGGCGACGCGGGCTCGGTGCTCGACAACTCCGTGTTCCTCTACGGCAGCAACATGAGCAACAGCAACAAGCACGACACGTTCCCGTTGCCGACGCTCGTGCTCGGCCGCGCGGGAGGCAAGATCAAGGGCAACCAGCACCTGCGCTATCCCGATCACACGCCGATCGCGAATCTGTTGTTCACGCTGCTGCTGCGTGCCGGCGTGCCGGTCGACTCGGTCGGGGACAGCACGGCCGAGCTCACGGAGGTTTGACATGGCGCGCAGTCGACGCGCGTGGCGCACGTGGGCGCGGTCGATCGCCGCGGCGGCGTGCGTCGCGTCTGCAGGCTCCGCCGTTTCGGCCGCCGCGATCGTCGATGCGGCGAAACGCAAAGACGCCGCGGCCGTGCGCGCCGAGCTCGAGCGCGGCACGCCCGCGAGCACGCGCTCGGACGACGGCACGACCGCGCTGCATTGGGCCGTCTACAACGACGACGCCGACCTCGTCGCGCGGCTGATCGCGGCCGGCGCCGACGTGAACGCGCGCAACGACTACGCGTCCACGCCGCTCGGCCAGGCGGCCGTGGTCGGCGATGCCGCGGTCGTGCGCAGGCTGATCGAGGCGGGCGCGAAGGTCGATACTCCCGGCCCCGACGGCGAGACGCCGTTGATGGTCGCCGCGCGCGGCAACGGCGTGGCGGCGGCAAGGCTGCTCATCGAGCACGGCGCGGATGTGAACGCGCACGAGACGTGGCGCGGCCAGACCGCGTTGATCTGGGCGGCCGCAGAGGGCCAGCCCGAGATGGTGAAGCTGCTACTCGAGCATGGCGCCGAGCCGAATGCACAGTCGGAGGCGAACGACTGGCAGCGCCAAGTCTCGGCCGAGAAGCGCCGCATGTACCGGCCGTTCGGCGGCATGACCGCGCTGATGTACGCCGCGCGCGAAGGCTGCGTCGAGTGCGCGCGCGCGCTCGTCGAAGGCGGCGCCGACAAGGATCTGTCCGATCCGCGCGGCGTCACGCCGCTGCTCGTCGCGCTCGACAATCTGCACTTCGACCTCGCGTCGTACCTCGTGAAAGCCGGTGCGACGCTCGACGTTTGGGACTGGTGGGGGCGCTCGCCGCTGTACGTGGCCGTGGATATGGACACGCTGCCGCAAGGCGGGCGGCCCGACCGGCTATCGACCGACAAGACCACGGCGCTCGAGGTCGTTGCGCAGATGCTCGACGCGGGCGCGAACCCGAACCTGCAGCTCAAGCTCACGCCGCCGTATCGTGCGCGCGGCCCCGACCGCGGTTGCGATGCGATGCTCACGACGGGCGCCACGCCGCTCCTGCGCGCGGCGAAGACCTTCGACGCGGCCGCGATGAAGCTGCTGCTCGCGCACGGCGCGCGCACGGACCTGCCGAACGACAGCGGGGTCACGCCGCTCATGGCCGCCGCGGGCTACGGCTCGCTCGAGTGCGACATCCGCGCGTACGGCAATCACTACGTCGCCGACGACATTCAGCAGAAGTCGATTGCTGCGATCCAGGTGCTGCTCGCTGCGAGCGCGGACGTGAACGCGGTCACGACCGGCGGCGGACGAGGGCGCGGCCCGGGTCAAACGGCGCTCTTCGGCGCGGCGTTCTGGGGCTGGAACGACGTCGTGAAGTTCCTGGCCGACCACGGCGCGAAGATCGACGCGGCCGATGCGGAGCATCGCACCGCGCTCGACGCGGCGCTCGGCCGCGCGGGCGGCCACGAGCGGGGCCAGTCCGCGGTCGTCCACGCGGATACAGCTGAGGCGCTGAAGGCGCTGTGCACGCCGGCTGCGCACTGCGATCTTGCGGTGCTCGCGCCGTCGAGCTGACCGAGACCGTTCGCCTCGGTTTCGGCTCGCGGAAAGGGCAGACCGAGCAAACGGTTCGGATGCGTCGCCGAGGGCCTCGCATCGAGCACGGGCGACGCCGGCCATCCCTGGCGCGATCGAGGTCGCCCCTGAAGCAGCTCGAGCGGTTAGCGGGCGCCCCTCGGCATCGTGATCGCCACGTGTACGCGGGCTATTCGATTTTCCGCATGCCCTTTGCGAAGTGCGCTACGGTTTCGATCGCGCGAGACAGCGCTCGTAGCGCTCGTCGACACGGTGCGCGAACCACTCGGTCGTGAGCTTCCGGGTGATCTTCGGGCTGTGCAGCCGAATCTGCGGGACCATCGCCCGCGGTAGCGCGCGGCCGCTCGTCCGCTCTGCGAGCTCGAACACGCGTGCATACAGCTTGGTCTTTTCGAACCCCACGTCGTCTTCACGCTCGAGGTCGCGGCGGATCTGCGCGTCGCCGAGATCGAGCTCGGCGCCGAGCTTGCGCGCCGCGAGCTCCGTCTTGCTCGGCGCGCTGCTCCCCGGGATCAGCAGATCGCCGTCGAGCGCCAGCGGCGTCTTGGACGCCGTCTCGAGCGCCTTCTGGAACGCAACGTTGCGGCTCGCAAAATGGCCGGCGTTGTAATCTGCGAAGCGGTAGAGCATGTCGTCGTACGACGCTCGGTAGTCGAGCAGGTGCGCAGTGCCGAAGTACACCCCGCCGCGTCTCGTGAATACCTCGTTGCGAATGTTGCCGGCATGCGGATAGGGATAGCGCTTCTCCGCGGCGTGCTTCTCGGCGAACGCGATGCTGACTTGCATCGGGCCTCCTGTGCGAACCGGATTGAAGTCGGCGAATAGCCGCTCGCCGAGCGGCACCATGCCGATGAAGTCCTCGAAAATCTCGCTGAGCGCCCGCTCCGTCCTCGCATGAGCGATGCGATCGCTGTAGCTCATGCCGTTCGGAGAACGAATCTTCAGTGCCGTGTTCACGACCACCTTCGGGATGCCGCGGCTCGCGGCGCGCGCCTCGATCTCGCGCCGCGCGATCGCGGGGAGTCCCGGCACGGGCGGGTCCGTCTGCAAACCCGATTCTTGCTCGGCGACGGCTATCACGGCGCACGCGTTGGCAGCCGTCGGCGCGATCGCGAGCGCCTCGAACGCCGCGAAAATGTCGACGGCCCACCCTTGGCGATTCGGGAGTTTCGTGGGCAGCAGGCGCTCGATCCGCGCGCGCGCGACGTCGGGATCAACGGCCGGTTCGCGCGGCGGGCTCGCGCACGAGGCCGTGAGCGCGCCAACAGCGAGCGCGAGTAGCGCGCAGAGGCGACCCTGCACTTGGAGGCGCTTCGGCACCGTATCCACGTTACGTCCTGGCCGTCACAGGCCCCGAGGGCCAGCCTGCGCAAATCGCCCCGCGGCCGCAACTGGCACCGAAGCGGCCGCTGCGCCGGTCGTTCGAGTCCTATCCGCCTCCGGAGCGCGCTGCGACCGGACGCCGGCGTCCGAGACACCGGTCGCGGCTCGCGAATTTCGCAGGAAAACTTGCGAGCTTCGTGCGGGTCGTGCGTCGGTAAGTTCCGAGTCTTCCGATCCCCTTCGATCTCCAACCCCTCCGCGGAGGGATCGCTCGAAGGGTAGTCGCGCAGGTGTCGCGAACTGCGAAATCGCGCGCCCGTCTGGCCGCCGGACGCAGAGCGAGCCCTCCAGCTCGCGCAGAACCGTGAAACTGCCCTCGTGCACGAGTGCGGTATTCGCGCTCATCGCGTGCAAGCGAGATTTTCGGTCGCTGTCCGTTTCAGCCGAGCGCCGGCCGCTCGAGATGCCACTGCGTGGCCTGCTCATACGCCTGCGCGAGCGCGAGCACGATGGGCTCTCCGAGTCTCGGGCCGCTCAACTGCAAGCCGATCGGCAGGCCGGCGCGGCTTACGCCGCACGGCAAGGAGATCGTCGGTATCCCGTAGATATTGAACGGCGCGGTGTTGCGCGCCGACGATTCGGCGCCCGTGGCCGTGGCCGGCACCTCGGCGTTCGCGATCGTGGTCGGCATTACCGGCGTCGTCGGAGTGACGAGCACGTCCACGTCGTTGAACACGTCGCGAATCGCGTGGCGCGCGAGCGCGAGCTCGCGCACCGCATCGATGTACTGCGCGGTCGTGAACTGGCCCGCCGCCTCGATCCGTTGTCGCGTCGCCGCGCCGTAGCGCGTCGCATTGCGCGGATCGGCGAGGAACGGCCGATGGTAGGCGTACGCCTCGGCGAGCAACACCTCGAAGCTCGGCGCCTCGGGCAGCGTGACGTCGCGTGCGCCGTCCGTGAGGTCGTGCAGCACCGCGAGCGCGGCGTTCGTCGCGGTCTCGATCTCGGCGTCGAGCTTGCGGTAGTACGGCTCGCGCGGCACACCGATCTTGAGTTGCGACGTCGGTGCGCGCAGCGCGGCGGCGTAAGTCGGCAGCGGCGCGTCGATGCTGACCGCGTCCGCGGCGTCGTAGCCCGCGATCGCTTGCAGCACGAGCGCCGCGTCTGCGACGGTGCGCGCGAGCGGCCCCACGTGGTCGAGCGACGGCGCCACGGGCACGATTCCGCCAATGCTTGCGAGGCCGTGCGTCGCCTTGAGCCCGACGACGCCGCAATACGCGGCGGGCTGGCGAATCGACGCGAGCGTGTCGGTGCCGAGCGCGACGGCACACATTCGCGCGGCCACCGCGGCGGCCGAGCCGCCCGACGAGCCGCCCGGAATGTAGTCCAGATTCCACGGGTTGTGCACCGCGCCGTAGTGCGTGATCGCCGAGGTGCCGCCGTACGCGAACTCGTGCATGTTGAGCTTGCCGAGCAGCACGGTGCCGGCTTCTTTCAGCAGCCGATAGACCGCCGCGTCGAGCGTCGGCACGCGCTCCTCGAACACGGCGCTCGCAGCCGTCGTGAGAATGCCGGCCGTGTCCATGTTGTCCTTGAGGCCGAGCGGAATGCCGTGCAGCGGGCCTCGCCAACGGCCGCGTGCAAGCTCCGCCTCGAGCCGCTCGGCCTGCTCGAGCGCGAGCGCCGCAGTGACCGTGATGTAGGCATTGACCCGGCCGTTCAGTTGCTCGATGCGCTCGAGGTACGCGCGCGTGAGCTCGACGGGCGACAGCGCCCTCGTGCGAATCAGAACCGACGCTTCGGCAAGCGAGAGCGCAGTGAGATCTGCCGGCGCCTGCGCGCGGACGCGCTGCGAGGCGGAGAGCAGCGCCGTCGCGGCGGCGGTGCCCAGGAATTCGCGCCGGCTATGCATCGCGCCATCATAGTCGCGGTTCGCGCGCGTCGCGACCGCCCGCGCCGTTCCGCGGCGGCCGGGACGCCGCCGATCACAGCGGCACGCGCCGCCGGCCGCCCGGCTCGTCGTCGAAGCGCCACGCGCCCGCGTCGGTCACCACGTAGCTCATCGGCACGTCGTGCGGCTGCGGCCGAATCGTCGCGAGCTCCGTGTACGCGTAGCCCACGCCGACGCGCAGCGGCAGCGCGGTCGCGGCGCCGAGCGTCCGATCGTAATAACCGCCGCCGTACCCGAGCCTAAAGCCCTGCGCGTCGAAACCGACGAGCGGAATCAGCAGCGCGTCGGGTACGACGAGCTCGCGCTCGACCGGCACGGGGATGTTCCACAGTCCGGGCTTGAGCACTGCGCCGGGCCGCCAGCGCCAGAACTCGACGGGCGCATTCTTCGCGACGACCACGGGCAGCGCCGCGACGCCACCGGCCGCGACGTGCCGGCGCGCGACGTCGATGAGGTCGGGCTCACCGCGGATCGGCCAATAGAACCCGAGCACGGTCGGCGGCGCGAGCGTCACGCTCGTCGCGAGTTGTGCCGCGAGCAGCGCGCCGCGGCGCTGCCGCTCGCGCAGGCCGAGCTCGATCCGCGACGCGAGCAGCTCGGCGCGTTTGGCTTTGCGAAACGCGCGTACCGCGGGCCAGTCCTCGGGCGGCGGCAGCAGCTCGGCTGCGAACTCGCCGAGCATGCAGGGCGAGGAGGCCAGCTCGTCGTCGGGTTCGTGCGCCACGCGATCTCCGTCGGCAAAGCGACCATTGTCGGCGGAATCGCGGCGTCTGCACACAGCCGGCGTGGCGCAGCGGCAGCTCGGCGCTCTGCTTCGGCGGGAGGGCCGCGTGGCGCCGGAATCGTCTATGATCGACGGGTCCTCGACTCGTGGGAACCGCGCGCCGTGCATGCTCGGCCTCGCTTTCGATCGGCACCGTCTCGCTGGGCGGCTCTCGTCCGCGCGCTCGCCATTGTCTGCGCGTTGTGGATCGTCCACGGCCCGGCCGAGGCGCAGCGCGAGTTTCGCGAGTATCCGAGCTTCGAGGGCGCGGACGCCGCCGCGCCGATACCGCCCGACTACCAGGTGCCGGGCGAGCTCGTGATCGGCCGGCTCATGTATCCGAGCGGCGGGCGCAGGGGGTTCTTCGGCGGCGGCGATTGGACGCATGGCGGGACGGGCTGGACCGACGACTATCCGCGCGGCGACCGCACGTTCGTGAAGATGCTGCGGCGGTTCACGCGCACGCAGGTGCGCTCGGTCGAGCAGCCCGTGAACCTCGACGACGGCGACGACGTGTTCTATTGGCCGTTCATGCTGGTCGGTCTCGCGCAGTCGTGGGAGCTCACGGACGCGCAGGCCGCGAAGCTGCGCGATTACCTGCTGCGCGGCGGATTCCTGTTCTGCGACAGCTTCTTCGGCGACCGCAATTGGGCGCAATTCGAGGAAAGCCTGCACCGCGTGTTCCCCGATCGCCCGATCATCGACCTGACCGACGATCACCCGATCTTCCACACGGTGTTCGACTTGCCGCACATGACGCAGGTGCAGATCCCGAACATCAACTTGTGGATGGGCCGCGGCGCGGTGCCGCGCTGGCGCGGCGTCGAGGACGACAAGGGCCGGCTCATGATCCTGATCGCGTTCAACAACGACGTGATGGACGGGTGGCAATGGGCCGACGATCCGCGCTACCCGGCGGAGAAGGCCAACCTCGCGCTGCGGCTCGGCACGAACGTCGCGATGTACGCGATGACGCACTGAGCGCGGCCGGGGGCCGCCGCTCAGCTGAACAAATCCTGCTGCCGGCGGTCGCCGATCACGCGCTCGAAGTCGAGGCCGAGCGTCTCGAGGATCGGCTCGGCGACCGCGCGGACCTGCTTCTCGACGTAGTGGTCGCGATCGAGCGGATGGCGGCGATTGTCGAGCGGCTCGGCGCCGTCGATCGTCATCACGTAGCTCACGAGCCGGCTCTGCTGCGCGGACTTGCGGGCAGCCGCGACGTGCGGCGGTGTGCTGGCGGTATAGGCGTCGGCCGCCTTGCGCAGGTTCTTGCGGTACACGAGCTCTTCGTCGAGCTCGCCGGCGCGCAGGCGTCTCACGATCTCGGCGAGATACGTGTCCACGGGCTCCGCGGTGAACAGCCGCCGGTACAGCTCGCGCTGCACGCGCTTCGCGAGCGCCGTCCAGTCGCGGCGCACGACCTCCAGACCGACGAACTCCACATCCGGGTCGCCGCCCGCGCGCAGGAGCCCCGCATAGCGCTTGCTCGCTCCGCGGGCGCTGCCGCGTGCGTGCGCCAGGAACAGTTTCAAGTACAGCTTCTCGAACTCGAGCTCGAGCCGGCTCTCGACGCGCCAACGCACGGCGACATAGGTCTCGAGCTCGGCGTTGAGCCGGTCGACGAGCTGGCGCGCCTGCGTGCGCGCGGCGTCCGCGTCTGCGAGCCCCGAACGCACGAACAGGCTGTCCGTGTCGCCGTACAGCACGTCGAAGCCCGCCGTCTCGAACCACTCCTTCGACCACAGGAGCAGCTCGCGACCCATTCCGGTGATCGAGTTCGCGAGCACAGGGTTGAAGAATCGGCACGCCGGCGTGCCGAGCACGCCGTAGAACGAGTTCATCAGGATCTTGATGGCTTGCGACGCGACCGCGTCGCCGCGCCGCTTCGCGGCCTCGCGGCGCGGAAAGAGCTCGTCCAGGATCCGCGGCAGGATGCCGGGCTCGCGGCGAAACGCGCCCTCGACCGTCCGGATCAAGTCGTCGTCGGGCGCGGGTGCCGGAACGTAGCCGAGCGGATCGATGTTGAACGTGCGGATCACGCTCGGATACAGGCTCTTGAAATCGAACACCCAGACGTTCTCGTGCAGGCCAGCGACCGGCGCAAGCACGTGGCCGCCGTGCTGAGCCGCGAATACGCGGGAATCGTCGTTGCGGACGGTGGGCGCGACGATGCACCGCCGTTCGAGCTCGGAGAGATACAGGAAGTCGAAGGATGCGATGCTGGCGGCCACGCGGTCGGGCGTCATGCCCGTGAGCTCGCTGCGCGCGAACGCGAGCGCGATCAGGTCGAGCTTCTCGACGATCTGGTACGCGAGCCGCGCGTCGGTGCGTGCGTACAGAGCGAACGCGTCGAGATCGTGCTCGTAGTTGTGCTGGATTTCCGCGATGCGGTCGCTCGCGTCCCCCGCGACCGCTTTGCCTTCGCCGAGCACTTCGCGCGCGACCGCGTCGAGCGAGTAGTCGTCCATGCGCACGAAAGCGCCACGCAAGAGATCGATGCCGTCGAGCGCGAGCCGCCCCGGAATGGACGCTTGGCCGCTGCCGAAGTAACCCTCCGCCTTGCGCAGACGCAGCGCGCCCGGCTCGCGGCCGAGCGGCAGCGGGTGGCGCAACCGGGCTGCAATCCGCTGCAGCACCGTCAAATCGAAATCGATGGTATTCCACCCCGTGAGCACGTCGGGGTCGAAAGCCGCGACGCGCGCGCAGAACGCGTCGAGCGCTTCCGTCTCGTCGGCACAGCGCGCTGTGCGCTCCGGCATCGCGCGCCCGGGCGGATCGACGACGAGCACCTCGTCGACGCCGGGCGCATACAGCGAGATCGCGAGCAGCCGCTGCGCGTCCGGGTCGGTCTCGATGTCGAACGACAGCACACGCGGAACGAGCCGCACGCTCGCGGGGGCGAGCTTGGGGTTGTCGAATGCGAGCGCAATCGCGCCCGGTCCGTTCACGCTGTCGCCGTCGATTCTGCAGCCGCCCTTGATGCCGCGCTCTACGAGATAGCGCGACGCGAAGCGCACGTCGGCCTCGAATGTGTCGATGCCGTGCTTGTGGAGCCGATCGCGCAGCGGCGGCACGTCGGCCGGCGTCTCGACCGTCACGCGGCATGCCGGCGCACCGGCGAACGTGCGGCGGTCGGGCGCGGCGATCTTGGCCGCGCCCAGCGTCCGAGCGCGCTCGACATCGGCTGCGCGCACGTAGAAATGCGGCCGCTGGCGGTCGTCGCGCACGAGGAAGCTGCGCCCGTCCTCGAGCCGCCCGTACAGATGCACGACCGGCCGGCGGCCGCCGTCCGCCTCGGCTACGACGCGGTAGCTCGCCTGGAGAATGAAGCCGCTAACAGTGGACAAACGAAAGTCCCGATGTGAAGGCCGATCAGCCGTGATGTTAAGCGGGAACGGCGGACAGTGTCCGGCGCAGCACGGCTGCTGGCGAGGCCGTCGCGCAAAGAGCCGGGGGAGCTCTGCACGTCGAGCTGAATCTCTGGAGTCGATCTGCGCGCCGTGACGGCCTCGCGGCCGGCCGAAACCGCACCTCGAATCGTGCGCCTGCGGCGCCCATGCGCCGTTCGCTCTCGTTGGTCGTAGCCTGCGGTCGTTCGAGACTAGTGCCGAATCTGCGTGGTGACCTCTTCCCGTTCGCCGTCCGTGCAGCTTCCTCGTTCCGGAATGAGCGTCGGGCTATCCGAGACGCGCAAGGTCCGCGGATTCATGACCCACGGTCCGACGAGCACTTCAGGGTCCTCGACCGTGACCTCATAAAGCATCTCGTTCCCGGTTCTCGTGAACTTCTCGACCACGTGCATCTGGTCGGAATGGAACAAGCCGCCGCGTCCGAGCCAGGTCTCGTCGGTGAACCCGATGGAATCGAGAACGAGCGTGTCGCCTTCCCATCGGCCGACCGTGTATCCCGTGTAGGTATATTGAAGCGCGCGCTTGGGGTCGTGCGGACGCCCGTCGGTCGGCACCATGCGCGTCTCCGTATAGCCGCCGCCGCCGTCGATCCCGCCTCGATAGAGCAGCGTGATGTCGGCCGCGGTCTCGAAGATCCGCGCGGGCGCTCCCTGCCGCGGGATTCCGAGCGGGAGGCAGGTCATGACCGGGTCGTCGCGGTTCGTCCACATGTCGAGCTGCTGCACCTTGTCCCAATGCTCCGGCTTGTACAGCGGGTGGTTCGGGTCGAGCCGCGACGGCGCCATGAACACGAAGTCCGAGCTTTGGTTCGTCCATTCCATGCAACTCGACTGGAACGGACTGCAGCGCCTGAACATTCCGCCCGGCACGCCGCGCTGACCGCCGCTCGCAGGGCGCCAGGAGCCCGTCAGATCGGGCTTGCCGTTGGCAAGCCTCGGGGTTTGCGCTGCCGCCAAATCGGCGTCGCGGCGCTGCGCGGAGCGCGTTTGCGGCGGCGATTGCACTTGGAGCGCCGGACCCGCCTTGCGCACGCTGTCCGGAACCGGCACCACGACGTACACCTGGCCGATCTCCGTCACGACCGTCTTGAGGTCGCGGACGACCGCGCCGTTGCGGCGCTCGACGATCGTGCCGGCGTACAACGCGCCAATCCTATGCAGCGGGTTGTTGAAGTCCTGGAAGTCGCCGTACACGAACTCCGTGGTGGTGGCACCGTGCTTCACCACGACTCGTTCCGGCAGGAAGCCTTCGTCGAGCGTGGCTGTCGCCGTGGCGCCGGGAACTCCCGGGATCGGATACGTGACGACGGCCCGATCGCCCTGCCACGACAGCTTCGTCGTTCCTTCGACGCCCGCGGCCCTCTGGCGGTCGAGCAGCGTGGCCGGGTTCTCGGCGAACGACTCGCTGAGCGGAACGCCCGCCGCGGCCGCGATGGCGGCTTTGGGCGCGCCGTGAGGGCTTGCCCACAGTCGGATCCAGCGTTCCTCGAATGCGGCGCGACGTGGCGTCGCTTTGCCTTTGCCCGGAATGATTTCCGCGCCCGGCATGTCTTCGTCCCAGGCGTACTCGCCGCTGATCGTTTCGACGTTGGCGTACGCCTTGCCGTTCGGCCGCGTGCACTCGGCCTGAGTGCGGTATCCCGGAATCTGGTAGTTGGCGCTGGTGCGATACTTCGTGAGCTTGCACGGTTGTCCGTCGACCTGAATCGTGCCCCCGGCCTGGTACTCGAGCGTGGCCACGAGCTCGGGCTCGGCCTGGCCGCGCAGCATCCCCATATGCCACGTCCAGTTGTAGAGGACTGCCTTCAGGTCCTTTGCGCCGGGCTCCGGCGTGTACGGCGGTGGCCCGCCTCCGAAGCCCTGTGCGCGTGCTGCGAGCGCAGTGCTCATGGCGACGACGGCAACGAACGCGCCCGTCGCGACGGATCGTCGAAAGGACATTACACCCCCCCGGGCGCCGACTAGTTGTCGCCGTTATCGTTGAAGAGTTTGAACTCGCGGTCGCCGAGCTCGAGCTTCCGGATGAACCCCGCCGGGTTCCCGTTCCTCGCCGGCAGGACAGTGATCTTGAGGATATCGCCGGGCTTGATCGAGCTCTTGTTGAGGCCTCGCGATGTGAGCACGTTGATCGAAGCGGTGGTCAGTACCCACTCGGTCGTGGTGCCGTCCGCGTTCGGAACCTCGAGATGCAGGTTCGAGTGCGGATTCGTGAAGTTCAGCTTCAGCAGTTTGCCCTGTAGGACGATCTCCTTGTTGAGGTCGTACGTGCTCGCGACGGCATGATGAGCCTGCAGCTCGGGGCCGACCATGAGCAGTCCACCGAGTGCGACCAACCCCAGAGGCCATCTGTTCATATGCTGATCCCCGTGGTGAGGTTGCGCGGGTCGATTCTGTTTTAGTTTTCCGCCGGCGACGCTGAATGTAGTTGAGGGCACGCGAAGGGTCAACGAACATCACTGTTCTCAGGGTCGCGAATCAAGGCGCCCGAAGCCGAAGCGGAGTGTTCAGCCGGTCGGCCAGCGCAGCGCCTGAGCGCTGGACCAATGGCGTGCTTTTTGCACGAGCGCGTTCGAATCGACGCCCTCAGCGGAGGCATGCGTGCATCATCCCCAGCCGTGGGCGACGCGGCTCGCCGCCCTCGTCGCTCTGCTCGCTCTGTGCGCGTTCTGGTCCGGCAAGATCACGGGAGACGTGATCGAGAAGGACGGCGATCAAAATTTGCGGCTGGCGTTCAATCTGGTCCACCACGGCGTCCTGTCGCTCGACGAGCAACCGCCTTTTCGTCCTTCGATGTATCGCGAGCCGCTGCCGATCGTGCCCATAGCGGCCGCGATTGCGCTCACGGATGCGGCCTTGGGGCCCGGCACGCTCGCGGACTACGAGAGCGGCCTCAGGGCGGCGCTCGTCAAGCGGCAAAATCTGTTCTGGGCGGTTCTGCTGATCGTCTCGACCTATTGGGCCGCCTACTCGTTGACGGCGTCGCGCGTGCTCGGCGCGCTCGCGGCATTGCTCGTGAGCTTCGACCCCGTGCCCCTCGTTCCGTCGGGCGTGAGCGCTCTAGGTCTGGATTACCTCTATACGGACATCGCCGCAGCCGCGCTGCTCATGATCGCCTCCGCCCTGTTGTTGTCGGCGTGGCGTGTACGCACACCGCTGCGCTTCGCGTGGGCCGGGCTGGCGATCGGCTTGCTGGCTTTGGTCAAGGGCACGTTTCTGTATGTGTTCGTCGGCCTCGTCGCGGTGCTCGCAGCGCTTCAGCTTTTCGGGTCGAAGAAACCCGAGCTGCGGACGGGGCTCGCGGGGCTGGCTGCGCTGGTCGTCGCGTTCACGGCCGTGGTGCTGCCTTGGCTGCTCCGGAACTACGTCGAGATCGGCCGATTTCAGCTCACGGAGCGCGCCGGCGTCGTGCTGATGGTGCGCGCGCTGCAGAACGAGATGACCGCAGAAGAATATAGGGGCGCGATCTATGTCTGGGCGCCGGAGGGCCTCAAGCCCGGCCTCGGCCGCGTGCTGGGTTTCTCGCCGCGGGACCTGGGACGCGGCGGGCGCTTGCAGCGACTCAGCCGCGATCCGAACTCGGACTTCGCCGAGGAAGACCTCGCCGCTCATCTCGCCGGCCGGCCCGAGGATGCGTTTACGTTTTATCAGGAGGCCTGGGCAGAGCAGGCGCGCCTCGCGCACGCCGCACAGGAGTCGGGGCAATCCACGGCCGGCGTGGATGCGGCTCTGCGACAACGGGCTCTGTCGATGATCGTGCAAGAGCCGATCCGGCACTTGGCCACGACACCGTTGTACCTATGGCGTGGGGCGCCGCTTTGGTTTCCGGTGCTCGTCGTGACGCTGGCATTCGCGCTTCGGCGCCGCGACTACGCCTTGGCCATCTTCGTCCTGCCCACGTTCGGCATGGTGATGTTCTTCGCTCTGCTGTCCCATTTCATCCTGCGATACGGTCTGTCCGCGTCGCCGATTGCTCTGGTCAGCGGAATCGCGCTTGCGCAAGCGGCGCTTCGCGAGCTAGGCGGGCGCGCCGCGGCCGGCCGCGTTCTCAGCGCTCGGTGACGGCTTCCCGAAACACTACTTTCCGATAGACGAGGAATTTGAGCGACGTCGAGACGGCCATCGCGATCGTCATCGCCACGAGGTAGCCGATACCCAAGCCGTTCAGCAGCGCGAGGAACAACAGGTAGTCGACCCCGCGCATGGCTGCGGACATGACGGCAAACCGTGCGAGCT
This sequence comes from uncultured Gammaproteobacteria bacterium, assembly GCA_963817615.1. GTDB lineage: Bacteria > Pseudomonadota > Gammaproteobacteria > Steroidobacterales > Rariloculaceae > FEN-1219. Next base: position 202,378 of record CAWFPH010000001.1, read on the forward strand.
CGTGGTGCACGCGACCGCTCGACCGAAAGACGTACAGCCGTGCGAGCGCGAAGTTCGTGAACAGCACGATCGCGAGCGACAGGCCCACCGCGATCTCCTCCCGCAGGCCCGAGATTTCATGGAACGTCGCCGCGAGCGTGACACCGATTCCGTACGACAGCACGCCGACGCCGCAGAAGCGCACGGCCTGCGCAGCGAACGGGACACGGCCGGAGCCAAACGCAGTGTGGCGGAATGTCATCGACGCGCCTCCGCGGGTCAGCGCGACCCGAGCGTGACCCCCGCGGCGGTGTGATCGACGCGCCGGCCCAGCACCATCGTCCAGGGCAAGGGCGAGCGTACCGCGACGATCTCCACGTGCTCCGCGATCAGCGCGCGGAAGGCACGCTTGCTCCAATGTTGAAGGTGTCCGGGAGTGTTGCCGAGGTCCGCCCAGTACCGGCCCCGAGCCATGTTCAACGTCCTCCAGAGGGGTTCGCGCGGCACACTGACGATCAGCCACGGCGACGCGAGCTCGCGCAGCACTTCGAGGGCACGGCGCGGCTCTTCGAGATGCTCGAGCACTTCGCAGCACACCACGAGCGGCGCCGCGTCGGCCGGCGGCGCCAGGTCGTAGATGCTCGCGACGCGAAAGGCGGCGGTGCCGCCCGCCCGCGCGGCGTTCTCACGTGCCACCTCGATGACTTGCGTCGAGAAGTCGCTGCCGCGCGCCGCGAGGCCGCGGCCGGCCCAGCGCAGCGTCCAGAAGCCCTCGCCGCAACCGACCTCGTGCACCGTCTGCGCGCCGGTCGCCGCGACGAGCTCTTCGAGCGCCGCGCCGAAGCCTGCCATCAGGCTCTTCACGATCGGATTGCGCGATCCGTACTTGTCGTACAGGTTGCCGATGACGACGCCGTCCTCGCGTGCACCGCGGGCCACCGAGAACTCCGGTGAGGCGCTCACGCCCGCGCCTGCGGTCGGCACGGCAGATCCTCGACCGTCCGCGAACGGCACGGGCGACGTCATTTGTCGTCTCGCTCGAGCTGCAGCGTTCGCATGCCCACCTGTACCTCTTCCATGAGGCGCCGGTTGACCGCGATCAGTTGCGCAATGACGGCGAGCGAGAACGTGTGGAAGCCCATCAGCAGCAGAATCGCCATCAGAATCACCGACTGCACGTGGCCCGCGCCCTGGCCGATCGAGATGAGGTACAGATAACGCAGGCCGAGTGCGAGGCCCGCGGCGAAGAAAGCGGCGCCGATCATGCCCAGGAACCGAAAGGGCTGGTAGATCAGAAACACGTGGCCGATCGTGAGGACGGAGCGGCGCACGTAGTCGCCGATGGAGCGCACGAGTCGCGACGGACGCAAGTCCTCGTTCGTCCGGATCGGCACGCTCACGACGCGGATGCTTTTCGCGCCGGCTTGGATGATGGTCTCGAGCGTGTACGTGTAACCCGTGAAGACGTTCAGCTGCATCGCAGCCTCGCGCGAGAGTGCGCGAAAGCCGCTGGGCGCGTCGGCGACGCTGGTGCCGCTGACATGCCGCACCACCGCGCTGCCGAAGCTCTGAAGCAGCTTCTTGACCGGCGAAAAGTGCGCCGTCGCCGCGATCGGTCGCGCGCCGATCACCAACTGTGCGCGTCCCTCGAGAATCGGCGCGACGAGTTTCGGGATATCGGCAGCTTCGTATTGGTTGTCGGCGTCGGTATTCACGATGATGTCGGCACCACGCGCGAGCGACGCGCGCAGCCCCGTGATGAATGCTGCCGCAAGGCCGCGGTTACCGACATGCGACACGATGTGGTGGACGCCGCATTCCCGTGCGACGCGGACCGTGTCGTCGGTCGAGCCGTCGTCGATGATCAGAAGCTCGATCTGGTCGACACCGGCCACGCGGCGCGGCATCGACTCGAGCGAGCGTTGCAGCGTTGCCGCTTCGTTGTAGCACGGGATTTGGATGATCAGCTTTACAGGATCGACGCGGACCCCTAAAGCGGGCGCGAACGCTGGCTCGAGTGGGCGAAGCGACATACCGGTGCCGTCTGAGTAGAGCCGTGATTGCGGCTAGCGTGAAATGCAGGAAACGGGCCACGCCCGTACGCACACGGCGAACCGCGAGCCGCTCGGCGTCGAGCCCGTCGAGCTTTCCAAAATTTGCGTTGTGGCCCGAACGGTCGGCCTCGCGCGAGCCTCCCGGCGCGATTTATCCGGATTGCTGCCCGGCCGCTCCGAAACGCTCGGCCTTCGACGCCGGGCGCGCGTGCGCCCGTGCAGCGCCGGTCTGCCGGAACGCATAGATCTTGTCGAGGCCAGAGTCCGGGATGGGGCTGGCGAAGACCTTGTAGCCTTTGTCGATGAGCTTTTGCTTCACCTCGCTGCAGGGATAGGGGCAGTGCGAATTCATGAAGAACCGGACATTCGGATTGTCGCGGATCAACTGGTCCACGCCGTCGAGCGCCAACAACTCCGCGTCGTTGATCGTCAGCGCCACGTAGTCGACCTTCTTGACGCCCACGTCGCTCAATATGTTGTCGAGAGAATCGACTTCGATTTCGATCTGCCTCGTCGTCTCGACCTTCGAGTAGGAGAATTCGCGGACCTTGTCGCTAGCGATCTTGTCGAGCGCCGGATAGTCGTCCGCGTTCGCGATGAACGTGGCAGTCCCCTTCTTGTCCCAGATGCCCTTGGCGACGAGCGTGATGTTCGTGGCGTGGCGCAGTTGGGGATCTGCTGCGATATCGCGTTCGAGCCGCTCGACGATCTCGCCGTTCGCCTCGATTGCGACGATCCTGCCGTGGGGTCCCACGACCTCTAGGAACTGACGGATCGTGTCGAGCTGGTAACAGCCGCCGAGCACGACGGTGTCGCCGCGTAGCGAGCTTATCAGGGGGCCGAAGCGCGAGAAGCGTAGCAGTGGCACTCTCCAGCCCTCCCCGAACGCCTTCGTCAGGAATCGCTTCGGCTGATCGCGCAGCAACAAGCGCATGCCGGTCCGCAAGAGGGTTGCCTTGCTTTGCATCATGTTGGTTTCTCGACCTCCAACCCATTGAACCGCGGCGTGAACCGACGCCTGAAGTGAAATGGCTCATATCGATACGTCCGCGGATCGCCGCTGCGAGTCCGCCGGCGGCTAGGTGGCAGCGTATCCGTGTGAGACGTGGTCCCCTGTATCCGCAAATCGCCCTGCGTGCGCGTCTGCAGATTCTGTGCCACCGGCCGCGGCGGCGGCACACGCCGGGCAGGGCGCGGCCCCCGAGAGCCGGGCCTGCGCGCTGCGGGGTATCTGCTGCAGGCCCGATTGCAAATCTTGGAAAACGCAGCTACGTCCAGCGCAGGTCGTGCGCGCCGAACGGCAGGTCGCGATAGCGTTTGCCGGTGATCTGAAATATGGCGTCGCCGATTGCCGACTGCACCGACGTGCCGCGGTCGTGGCCCATGCCGATCAGCCAGTGCTCGGTGTCGAAGAAGCGGATGTCGATCTCGAGCGGATCCTCGTCGATGCGCGACAGCCGGAACCGATCGAAGTTGTTCTCGTCGACGCGGCCGTCCACGATGTTCACGGCCTGGTGCATCGCGTCGTTGTAGAACCAGGTGATCTGGCCCTCGAGCTGCTTCTTCACCGACAACGGGTTGATGAGCCCAAAGCCCTTGTCGTGGGCGATGTCGACGCGCTCGAGGTTGACCTTGCCGGCGCGGCTCACGGACACCGTGTGCACCATCGCGCTGATCGTGGCCGAGCCTTCGACCTCGGCGCCGCGTTCCTCGAGCGCGATGCCGCGGGCCGTGCCGCGAGGTGTCGGCGTGCCCCAGCCCGACATCTCGGCCGCGAGGTCGAGCGCCTTGATCATGTCGTTCTTGAACGGCAGGGTGCCGCGCGCGAGCAGCTCGCGCCGATAGCGATAAGGATCCTTGTCGGCCGCGTGCGCGAGCTCGTTCATGAAGCTCTCGCGGTAGAACTCGTTCGCGGCCTGGCCGACGCCGCGCCGCGTGCCGACCGGCACGTGGAAATCGGTCGGGTGCACGGAAAAGCGGTAGGCCGGCACGAAATAGCGCGACCGTAGGTTGAACGACGCATCGGGTCCGAAGCCGTCCTTCTGCATCGCGATCCGCACGTCGAGCGCGATGGGCCAGCCGTCCGCGTCGAGTCCCGCGCGCAGCCGCGCGACGCTCATCGCTCGATACGTCGTGCCGATGAAATCCTCCTCGCGGCTCCAGAGCAGATGGATCGGCGTGCCGCGGTTCGCGTTCGCGATCATGATCGCCTGCTCGGCCTGTGGACCATTGCCGTTGCGGCCGAAGCCTCCGCCCAAGTGGCAGAGGTGGACATAGACGTTGCGCTCGGGGATCCCGGTGATCTGCGAGGCGCTGAAGCGCGTCTCCTGCGGGCTCTGGTCGCCGATCCAGATGTCGACGCGGTTGTCCGTCACCAGCACGGTTGCATTGCCGGGCTCCATTCGCGCGCGCGGTAGGTAGGGCGTCGAGTACGTCGCCTCGACGATCCTCGCGGCGCGTGCGAAGCCTCGGTCGAGATCACCGTCGTCGACATGAATTCGTCCCGGCTCGTCGAGCGCGGCGTGCAGCGCCGCGCGCATGTTCGCAGTGCGCCACGCGGCGTTGCGCGGCGGGATCGACCACTCGATCGGGAGCCGCTGCACCGCGGCCTCGGCTTGATGCCAATGCTCGGCGATGACGGCCACGCCGCCGCCGAACACGCGGCCGCGCGTAAGCTTCGGGTCCGGAATCGGGAAGCGCACGGCCGAGTGCACGCCCGGCATCGACCGCACTGCGTCGAAATCGTAGGTTTTCACGTCGCCGCCATAGACGGGGCACGTCTTCACGGCCGCCCATTTCATGCCGGGCACGCGCACGTCGATCGCGTAGACGGTGGTCCCTGTGACCTTCATCGGCACGTCGAGGTTGTGCTGCTCGGTGCCGAGCAGCGTCCACCGATCGGGCGGCTTGATCGCAATCGCGCGCGGGTTCGGGTGCGGCGTCTTGGCTGCGAGGTGCGCGATCTTGCCGTAGGTCGTCGAGCGCCCGCTCGTGGCGTGTGTGATCACGCCGTCCTTCGCGCCGAGCTCGTCGACCGGCACGCGCCACAGCGCCGCGGCCGCGAGCAGCAGGCGTTCGCGCGCCTCCGCGCCCGCGAGCTGCAGATAGTAGCGTCCGTCCTTCACGGATGCCGCGGCATTCGTGCGCATGCGCCGATAGAGGCTGTCCGGAATGCCGAAGCCGCCCGTGCGTGCACGATTGCCGAACTGGGGCTCGCCGCCGCCGCTCGGGTCGGTGCCGCCGTGGCCGGGCACGTCGAGCGTCCAGTCGGGCGCGGACTCGCGCGCGTCGCGGTTCGCCGAGGCGTACTGCGGCCGCACCTTGCTCCAGTCGCACTGGAGCTCCTCGCAGACGATCATCGCGTTCGACGTCCAGACGCCCTGGCCGAGCTCCGTTTGCGCGATTCGAATCGTCACCGTGTCATCCGGTGCGATCACGATCCACGCGTTGATCTCGGGCGTTTGGCTGTCCGTATACCAGGACGCGCCGCGCGGCGGCACGACGTTCTCCTGTGCACGGGCCGCGCCCGGTGGCACGAAGAAGCCGAGCATGAACGCGCCGCCGGCTGCTGCGGCCGTCGCGAGGAACTCGCGGCGATCGAGCTCGGGCAGCACGGCGCCCGGTCTATCGCGCGGCGAATCCTGCTTGCTTCGTGTGCGCTTCGCCATGGTCGGCCGGTCGTTACGCCTTCATGAGCTCCGCGGCGCGATGGATCGCTTTGCGCACCCGGTGATAGCTGCTGCAGCGGCACGCGTTCGTCACGCTCGCGTCGATGTCCGCGTCGGTCGGGTGCGGATGCGCGGCGAGCAGCGCGAGCACGCTCATGATCATGCCGGACTGGCAATAGCCGCACTGCGGCGCGTCGAGCTCCTTCCAGGCGAGCTGGATCGGATGCGTGCCGTCGCGCGACACGCCTTCGATCGTCTTCACCGGCTTGCCGATGGCCCCGGCGGCCGGGAAGGAGCACGAGCGGATCGGCGCGCCGTCGACGTGCACCGTGCAAGCACCGCATTGCGCGATGCCGCAGCTGAACTTCGTGCCCGTGAGCCCGAGGTAGTCGCGCAGCACCCAGAGCAGCGGCGTTTGCGGATCCGCGTCGACGGAATATCGCGCGCCGTTCACGACGAGCTCGAACGCCATCCGACTCCCCCTCGGGCGGCGCTGCGCGCCGCCTGCGAGGAGCATAAGCCGCTCGTGCCGCCGAGTCCAAGCCGACGGCGGCCGCCGCGCCTCGACTCAATCCGCGATGCAGCGATTGCGTCCTTGCTGCTTCGCGGCGTACAGCGCACGGTCGGCGCGCTCGTAGACGGATGCCACCGTGTCGCCGAGCCGGAACTCCGTGGCCCCGCAGGAAATAGTCACGCGCTCGCGCTGACCCTTATGCACGAAGGTCGCCGCCTCGATCGATCGCCGCAGCTTGTCGGCGAGGATCATGCCGGTGTCGAGCGTCGTGCCGGGCAACAACAGCACGAACTCCTCGCCGCCGATGCGGGCGAGGAAATCCGCGTCGCGTTTGCTGCGGCTCAGCATTTCCGCCACTGCGCGCAGCAGCCGGTCGCCCGCCTCGTGACCGAACTGGTCGTTGACGCGCTTGAAGCGGTCGATGTCCCAAATCGTGTAGGTGAGCGGCTGCCCGTAGCGCTGCCAGCGCTGCTGCTCCTCGTCCATTCGGTGGTCGTAGGCGTAGCGGCTGTGCGCGCCGGTGAGCGGATCGAACATCAGCCGCTGCTCCTGCACGGCGCACAGATCCGTGAGCTCGCTCGTGCGCACCTTCAGGCGCAGCACTTCCTGACGCAGCTCCGCGGAATGCTGCTCGCTCGCCGCGTTTCGGCGTTCCTCGCTCTCGCGAAACTCGTGCAGGCTCTTCGTCACGGCGTCGAGCCGCGACTGCACCTGGCCCTTGAGCGCCGCGAGGTTGGGCGCCGCGTCGACGTCGCGCAACAAGCGTCCCATCTCCGTCTCGACCGTGCGCTCGAGGCCGAGCGTCTCGTCGCGGCGGCTCTGCGCCGCATCGGTCTGCCAGCTCGTCCATGCCTCGAGCAGCGCCAATTGACGAGTAAGCTGCTCGAGGAACTCGGCCAGCTCCGACCGCTGCGCGCGCAGCGTGTCGACGACCTTACCGATCTCGCGGGCGAGATCGTCGAGGAACGCGTTCCAGCCGTTCGGCGCAACGCCGGCTGCGAGGCGCTCCGCGAACGCGGCTTCCGCTTCGGCGAACCCCGTCACCCTGCCGAGCGAGCGTACGAGCCCCGCCACGAGCTTTGCGAGGTCGGGGGCCTCGTGCTTGTGTGCCGCGAACTCGTGGACCTTCAGCGCCCGCACGAGCGACGTGCTGCTCGTGTCGAGCTGCGGCATCGCACCCTTGGTGCGCAGCGACTCGACGAGCGGACCGAGCGCGGCGTCGAGCTCCTCGCTCTGTCCCATCGCGGCGACAGCGATTCTGCTCGCGGCGGCGCGCAACGCCGCCTCGAGCTGGGACCATGCGTGCTCTTGCGTCTCGAAATCGCGCAGCAGCTCGCGATAACGGCTCTTCCATTGCTGATCGGCGGCGGTTTCGGCCATGCGGGCTTCTGGTCGGCGTTGACTCTCGCCCGGTTATCGGCCAAGCGGCCGCGAAGTTGAGGGTGGTGCTGCGAAGCGGCGGCTCAGAACGATCGCGGGCGCCGACGGCTCATTGGCTCATGACGCGCAGCACCATCGTCTCGGTGAGCGGCCGTTCCCGCTTCAGATGCTCGAGCAGCGAGCGGCAGTGGCGGGCCGCGACCGGTTTGCTGTAGAAGAACCCCTGGCCATAGTTGCAGCCCCACTGGCACAGCTGAGCGGCCTGGGCTGCGGTCTCGACGCCCTCGGCGACCGTCTTGAACCCGAGTCTCTGGGCGAGATCGATGATCGAGTGAACGATCGGTGCCGGCTTTTTCGAGCCGAGATCGCGCACGAAGGCTCGATCGATCTTGATGATGTCGATCGGCAGCCGGTCGAGATAGCTCAAGCTCGAGTAGCCGGTTCCGAAGTCGTCGATCAGCACCTGCGAGCCGAGCGCACGCAGCCTCTCGAGGGTGCCGATCAGCTTCTCGGGCTCTTTCATCATCGCCGACTCGGTCACCTCGAAGCGCACCCATTGCGGGTCGATCTCGGCCGCCGCCGTGAGCCGCTTCACGAGCGCCGCGAAGTCCACGCGCTCCACTTGCAGCGCCGATACGTTCACTGCGATCGGCACCACCGGCACGCCCGCGTCGAGCCAAGCGCGCTGCTGCGCGAGCACTTGCCGCAGGGCCTGCTCGCCGATCTCGAGAATGAGCCCGCTCGTCTCGGCGACCGGGATGAACCGGCCGGGCGGGATCATGCCGAGCTCCGGATGGCGCCAGCGTGCGAGCGCCTCGAGCGAGACCACGCGCCCATCGCGCAGGTCGACGATCGGCTGATAATCGACATAGATCTGCGGCGTGCCGATCGCCTGGCGAAGAGCCTGTTGCAGCAGCGCCTGCTCGCTCAAGCGCTGACTCATATCCTCCGCGAAGAAGCGATAGCAGCGGCGGCCGGCCTCCTTGGCTTGGCCGAGAGCCATATCCGCACGTTTGAGCAGCCCCTCGGCGTCGCTGCCGTCGTTCGGATAGACGGCGATGCCGACGCTCGCGGTCACTTGCAGATGCTTGCGATCGATCACGATGTCGAGCCCGACGGCTGCCTGGACCCGCGCGACGAATTGCTCGATCGCGCTCATGTCGGGCATCAGCGAGCCGATGATCACGAACTCGTCGCCGCCCATCCGGGCCACGACGTCGTGCGTCGATACCGCGGCGCGCAGGCGCTTCGCGACGATGCGCAGGATTTGGTCGCCCGTTCCGTGCCCGCGGGAGTCGTTGATGCTCTTGAAGTGATCGAGGTCGACGTACAGGATCGCGACGTGACGCTGCGAGTCGGCGATCTTGGCCAGCAGCCGCGGCAGCCGCAGATTCACGTGCAGCCGGTTCGGCAGCCCCGTGAGCGGGTCGCACTCGGCCTGCTTCGCGAGGTTGCGTCGATTCACGCGCTGCTGCTCCTCCGCGCGGCGGCGGCCGTCGCGCTCGCGCTGCTGCATGCTCACGAGCCGGAGCACGAGTCCGATCGAGACCGCGCCGAACGCGAGGAACAACAGGACTATGCTGCTCAGAAGGTACAGAGTCGTGCGCATGCCGAGAGCGTGGATGTCGCGAGGCTGGCGCGTCGTGAAGTAGGCGAGCGGCGTACCGTCGAGGTCGTGCACGAGCGCATAGCCCGCGATCGTGTCGCGGTCGAGCGTCGCGACATGAGTGGAGGTCTTGCTCGCGCCGGCGGTCCACGCGTCGAGCGGCGTCGGCAGATCGGTGCCGTTCAAATGCGGGTCGATCGGCGTCATCGTGGCCGGCAGCTGGCTCGTCTGCCGGACGCGCTCGATCTCGTCGTCGTCGATGAAGCGCGCGAACAGCATGACTGCGCCGGTGGCCGCGGAACCGTTCGAGCGTGCGATCTCGGTGGCCGACACGGCCGCGAGTCCGCGAGGAGTCCTCACGACCCGTTCCGCCGGCGATCGCTCGCGCAGCCTACGATCCGTGCTCTGGAAGAGGACGAACGGGCGCAGGACGTCGGCCGGTGCCGGCACCTCGGCGGTATTGGTTTGCTCGTGCGCGAGGCTCGAATAGATGTCGCGCCCAGCGGCATCGACGATCCAGAGCACGTCGACATGCATGCCGAGCAGCGTGTCCGCAGAGAAGTTGTGCGCGAGGAACTCGGGGTCGCGGCTGCGGATGAACGCCTCGGCGTCGTCCCATTCCGCATAGTCGCGGTTGCTGATCTGCAGTTGGCGCAGGTCTGCTTCGAATGCGCGGTAGAGTTGTTCCGCTTTCTGCCGGGTTGCCGAGTTCTCGAGCTGCTGATAGCTAGTGAGCAGCGTGCGTGCCGCGAGCGTCACGACGAGTGCAAGCACGATGAGCGTTGCGGCGCCGAACACCATGAGCGGCTTCAATTGACTTCGCAGCAACGGGCGAATGCCGGTGGATGCTTCGGGCGGACTCATGCCCCGATACATCGGCCGTGCGGCCGATTCCTGGAGCGCGTGCGATCTTTTGCCGGCCGCTTGTGATGCGGGTCGCAGATGGGCTCGCACAGCTCCGAGCCGGCGAGAAGACCGCTACGACGGCGCGCCGCGGCGGGGCCCCTGGGGCCGCCGCCGCGGGGGTGGCCCCGGCGCAGGCCCGAGCCGCAGCCCGGCTACTGTTTCAGGCTCTGATACGCGAAGCGCGTGAACTGCTCGGGCTTCATGAAGCCGCCGCCCCACTGCGCGTCCCATTCGGCCGTGGGCTTCGCGGCGACGACGTCGTCCTCGCTCTTGCCGGCATCGATCAGCGCCTTGAGCTTCGCGCGCACGCCGACGAGCATGTCGTGGAAGCGCTGCAGATCGGCGCGCGTCGCGAGGTCGCCGTGCCCCGGGATGATCTTCGTGCCCGCGTCGCTGCGCTCGAGCACGGTCTCCGAGGCGTGAATGAATCCGTCGAGTGTGCCGTTGCTGCTGCGATCGATGAACGGGTATTGGTCCTTCACGAACGTGTCGCCCGTGTGGAATACGTTTTGGTTCGTGAAATGCACGATCGAGTCGCCGTCGGTATGCGCGTTCTCGACGTGATAGACGTTCACGATATTGCCGTTCCAATGGAACGTAGCACGCGTCGGAAAGGTGATCGTCGGCAACGCGGCGGCCGGGGCGGGGGGCACCTTCTGATTCATTGCGGCCATGAACTGACCAGTCGACATGCGCGTGCGTACGTTGGTCTGCGCGATGATCACGGCGCCGGCCTTGCCGAACGGCTCGTTGCCGCCCGTGTGGTCGCCGTGCCAATGGGTGTTCACTACGAACTTCACGTCGCTGCCGCCGGCCTGCTTGATCGCGGCGCGGATCTTCGCGTTCAACGGCGCGTACTCGGTGTCGACGAGCACGCTGCCGTCCGCACCCGTGGAGAGCGCCATGTTGCCGCCCGAGCCCATCAGCATGTAGAGGCCTTTGCCGACCTCGATCGTTTGAATCTTGACGGCCGAGAAGTCCTGTTCCTGGGCGAGTGCCGGCGCGCTGAGGATCAAGGCCGCGGAAGCAAGCAAGAATCTGCCGTTCGTCGTCACGCCGTATCCCCCCGGACAAGCTCTGAAGTTCGACCCCGAGGCATCATATCGCCGCCTCTGCGGGGCGTTCCAGCGGAGCGCTGCTCCGAGGTACATTGACCGCACCTTGAAACGGGGCCGGTCCCGATCAATATCCAGCGGTTTCGGCACAATCTCGAGCGGAGCAAAGCCATGGCGACAGCTGACGATCAGATCAAGAGCAAAGCGGGCGCCGTGCGCGAAGTCGCACGGAAGGTGCGGGGGCAGCCGACCAGCGACGGTGCGGGCGTGCGCATGACGCGTGTGATCGGCAGCCAGCTGCTCGATTCGTTCGATCCGTTCCTGCTGCTCGACGAGTTTCGCTCCGACGATCCGAACGACTACATCGCGGGCTTCCCGGATCATCCGCATCGCGGCTTCGAGACGGTGACCTACATGCTCGCGGGCCGCATGCGCCACGGCGACAACCAAGGCAACAGCGGCCTGCTCGGCCCCGGCAGCGTGCAGTGGATGACGGCCGGGCGCGGCATCGTCCACTCGGAGTTCCCGGAGCAAGAGAAGGGCTTGATGTGGGGCTTCCAGCTGTGGGTGAACCTACCCGCCAGCGACAAGATGACCGCGCCGCGCTATCAGGACGTGCAGGCGGATCAGGTCCCCGAGGTCGAGCTCGGCCCGGGCGCCCGCGCCCGCGTGCTCGTCGGCACGTTGAACGGCGTCAGCGGCCCCGTCACGAACGTCGCGACCGAGCCCGTGTACTTCGATCTGCACCTCGAGCCGGGCACGAGCTACACGGTCGAGTTGCCCGAGAGTCACAACGTGTTCGCGTACGTCTATCAGGGCGATGCGAAGGTCGGCGCTGCGGCCACGCAGATCGAGCGCGGCGAGCTCGCGCTGACCACGCGCGGCACGACGCTGCCCGTAACCGCGGGCGCGAAAGGCGCGCGCCTGATCGTCGTCGCGGGCCGGCCTCTGAACGAACCCGTCGCGCGCTACGGCCCATTCGTGATGAACACGGCCGACGAGCTGCACCAGGCGTTCGCCGACTATCGCGCCGGGCGGCTCTAGTAGCGTCGCCTCGTCGCAGCGGCGCCCACCGTTGATCGTGGGCGCGCGTCAGCCGCCGACGGCCGAGAGGCGGGCCGATTCTTGCCAAAGACGTTTGGCGTCGTCGTCGTCTTGTGCCGCGGAAGCGGGCTCGGCCGGCGCACATTTGTAGAAATACCGGCCGGTCACGTTCGCGACGTCCGGCGATGACGCGAGATGGACGATCGTCTTCGCGCCCTGTTCACGCGAGAGCGCGAAAACGGCCATCGCCGCCCGCAGCAGGAGACCGTAGACCCGGCCGTTGTTCGCCCCGAAACGCGTCGCGACGAAGCCCGGATGCAGGCAGTTCGCGGTGACGCCGGAGCCTTCGAGCCGGTGCGCGAGCTCGCGCGTGAATAGCACATTGGCGAGCTTCGACCGTCCGTAAACACGAAAGCCCGAATAGCCGCGCGTGGACTGCAGATCGTCGAAGTCGAGCGCCGCGCTGCGGTGGGCGTCCGACGACGTCGAGACGATGCGCGCGCCCGGCGTGGCCTCGAGCCGGCCGAGCAGCAGGTTCGTGACCACGAAATAGGCCAGGTGATTGATCGCGAACGTGCGCTCGAGGCCGTCCTCGGTCACTTGCCGGGTGTTGAATAGGGCGCCGGCGTTGTTGATCAGCACGTCGATCCGGCTCTCGGCTGCGGCGATCTCGCCGGCCACGCGCTTCATCTCGCTCAAGCGCGACAGATCCGCCACGTGCAGGGTGTGGCCGCTGCCCGCGAGCTTGCCGAGCGTGGCAGCCGCTCGCGAGCGGTCCCGTGCGATGAGCACGAGGCGTGCGCCCTGCTCGGAGAGGCGCAGCGCCGCGACTTCGCCGATGCCCGACGTCGCCCCCGTGATCACGACGGTCTTGCCGTGCACGGCGGTCTACCGATGAGCCGAATCGTCGTGCAGGCCCGCGGCAATCCTCACGCCGAACACCAGCACGGTTGAAGCACGAAGGGTCGGTCCGGCATGTCGAATCTCCGCCACCGTCCGGGGCCTACAAGCGCTCGCGATCGTGCGGCTCCCAGTAGTCGATCTCCGGTCCGATCGGCACGATGCGCGACGGATTCAGGTTCGCGTGGCTGCGGTAGTAGTGTGCCTTGATGTAGTCGATGTGCACGGTGTCTGCGATGCCGTGCGACTGGTAGAGGTCGCGCACGAACCCCCAGAGGTTCGGATAGTCGACGATGCGCCGCTTGTTGCACTTGAAGTGCAGGTAATACACGGGATCGAAGCGGATCAGCGTGGTGAACAGCCGCACGTCGGCCTCGGTGAGCCGCGGTCCGGTGAGATAGCGGCGCGTCTCGAGCCTTTCGTCGAGCCGGTCGAGCGTATCGAACAGCGGCACGACCGCCTCCTCGTAGGCCGCTTGCGTGGTGGCGAAGCCCGCGCGGTAGACGCCGTTGTTCACGTTCGGGTAGATGGATGCGTTGAGCTCGTCGATCTCGTTGCGCAGCGCCTCGGGGTAGAAGTCCTCGTCGTTGCCGCCCGCCTCGTCGAAGGCGGAGTTCAGCATACGCACGATCTCGGACGACTCGTTCGACACGATCGTGCGCCGGTCCTTGTCCCACAGGATCGGCACGGTCGCGCGGCCCGAATAGGTCGGCTGCGCGATCAAGTACAGCTCGTACAGACGGAGCACGTGATTCACGTCGTCCGGAATCACCTCGGGCCCCGGCTCGAACGTCCAGCCTTGCTCGACCATGTAGCTGTTGACGGCGGAGATCGAGATCAGCGGCTCGAGGCCCTTGAGCTTGCGCAGGATCAGCGTGCGGTGTGCCCACGGGCAGGCGAACGCGACGTACAGGTGATAGCGGTTCGGCTCGGCGCGGAAACCGCCCTCGCCGGTGGGCCCCGGCCGGCCGTCGGGCGTGACCCAGTTGCGGAATTGCGCTTCGGTGCGCACGAAGCGGCCCTGCGACGCCTTCGTGTCGTACCAAACGTCGTGCCACTTGCCGTCGACGAGCAGGCCCATTTCTACCTCCGCGGATTGCAAGCATGATACCGTAGGGTTGCGCCGCGTCACTCGCCGCGTTCCCATCGATTAGAACAGCAAAGGGAATTTAGATCGCCGATGCTCGCTCAGTCGCCGTTCGTCCGCCTCGCAGCGCTGTTGCTCGCAGTGCTCGCGGCACCGCTCGCCGCGACCGCGCGCGACGACGATCACACGATCAAGCTCACGATCGGATCGAGCCACGCGACCAGCCTCGCGTGGGTCGGCGTGATGCACACGCTCGTGGTGCCGGAGACGAACAAGCGGCTTGCCGCGATGGGCAGCCCGTATCACGTGCGTTGGACCGAGGCGTATGGCGGCTCACTCTACAAATACGAGAACACGCTCGAGGCGGTCGAGATCGGCCTCACCGACATGGGCTGGGTCGGCACGCTTTGGGAGCTGTCGAAGATGCCGCTGCAGAACGTCACGTACTACGTGCCGTTCGCAACCGACGACTACCACATGATCTACAAGATCGCGAACGAGCTGAACACCACGCTGCCCGCGATGCGCGACGCGTGGACCGCGCAGAACCAGAAGTTCCTCGGCGCGAGCGCCCTCGACACCTACCACCTGATGACGAACTTCCCGGTGCACTCGGTTGCGGATCTGCGCGGGCACAAGATCCTCGCGCCCGGTCCATCGGCTGCATGGCTCGAGGGTACGGGCGCGGTTGCCGTCGACGGCGGGCTCACCACTTATTACACACAGATCCAGACCGGCGTCGCGGACGGCGTGCTGACGATCCTCACGGGTGCGGCACCGTATCGAATCCACGAGGTGGCGCCGTACATCACGCTGGTCGGGCTCGGCGGCCAGGTCACGGGCGCGCTCACCATCAATCTCGACACTTGGAATCGCTTGCCGCCCGACGTGCAGCGGGTCATCGAGCAGCTCGGCCCGGAGTACAGCGAGGCCGTCGCCGACGAGCTCACCAAGCGCTACGAGACCGGGCTGAAGCGCATGCAGCAAGAAGGCGCGATCGTGACCGAGCTGCCGCTCGAGGAGAAGCGCAAGTGGCTCGCGGCGATGCCGGATATCGCGACGCGCTGGGCCGAGGCCACCGAGAAACGGGGGATTCCGGCCGGCGACGTGCTGCGCGCCTACATGAGCGCCGTGCGGAGCCACGGCGGCCGGCCGCTCAGGGACTGGGACAAGCCTCACTGAGCCGCCCGCGCTTCGGGTAACTCCTTTCGATGGACGCACCGACTACTCGACCGGGCAGGGGCTTCGCGGCGCTCGTCGAGTGGCTGAACGGCGCGGGCGTCGTCTGGGTGTTCGCGCTGATGTTCCTGATCTGTGCCGACATCGTCGGCCGCACCGTGTTCGACCACCCGATCGCGGGCGTCGCCGAGGGCGTCGCCTTGTCGCTCGTCGCGTGCGTGTTCCTGCAGCTGCCGCACGCGGTGCTGCGCGGGCGCTTCATGCACGTCGAGATGGTGCTGGAGCCGCTGTCGCGCACGCGTCCCGCGCTCGCGAACGATTGGCGGATTTTCTTGACCGCGGTGGGTGCAGTGCTGTTCGCGCTGATCGCAGTCGGCGCGTGGCCGGACTTCGTGCGCGCTTACGCGACCCGCGAGTTCGAGGGCGTCGAAGGCATCTACAAGATCGACGTCTGGCCGATCAAGCTGCTGGTCGTCGTGGGCGCGGCGGCTGCCGCGATCGAGATGTTGCGCGAGCTTACCGTTGCCGTTCGCGCGACGCTTGCGGCGCCCGCGGCGCGCGGGCGCGCGCTCGCGCTCGTCGGGGTGATCGCTTTCGTCGGGGTCGCCGCCGCGCTGTGGCTTGCGGATCCCGAGCCGCGCACCGTGGGCATCGCGATGATTGCGCTGGTGCTCTCGGGGATCGTCCTCGGCATGCCGATCCCGACTGCGCTGCTCGCGTCCGGCTTCGTGGGGCTGGCGGCGCTGAAGCAGGACCTCGGGATCGCGACGCGCACGCTCGCGCTGACCGCGAACGGCACGATCAGCGACTACGTGTTCGCGACCGTGCCGCTGTTCGTGCTGATGGGGCTCTTCGTCAACGAGTCGGAGGTCGGTCGCGACGCATTCCGCGCGGCGCAGAAGGTGTTCGGCCGCGTGCGCGGCGGCCTCGGCGTTGCGACCGTCGCGGCGAACGCCGTGTTCGCCGCGATCACGGGCATCTCGATCGCGGCCGCCGCGATCTTCACGCGGATCGCGGTGCCCGAGATGGTGCGTCAGGGCTACACGCCACGCTTCGCCGTGGGCCTAACCGCGGGCTCGTCGCTGCTCGGCATGCTGATTCCGCCGAGCCTGCTGCTGATCATCTACGGCGTGATCGCGGAGCAGTCGATCGGTGCGCTGTTTCGCGCGGCCGTGCTGCCCGGCGTGCTGCTCGCCCTCGCGTTCGCGATAGGCGTCGTTGCGATGGCGACGTTTTGGCCGAGCTTCGTCGGCGACGTGCGGCGCCGCGCGACGGACGACCCGGGTTATACGGCCGGCCGCGCCGCGCTCGGCATGCTCCCGGTCGTCGTGCTGATCCTGCTCGTGCTCGGCGGCATCTACGGCGGCGTGTTCTCGCCGACCGAGGCCGGCGCGGCCGGCGCGTTTGCGGCGATGCTGCTCACGGCTTTGCGCCGCAAGCTCACCTGGCGTGTGCTCTGGAAGGTGATCGGCGAGACGGGCCAGGTGTCGGTGTCGATCCTGTTCCTGATCATTGCCGCGAGCCTGTTCAGCCGCATGCTGACGCTGACCGGCCTGCCGCAGGACATGGCTGCGTTCCTGGGCAGCACGGGGCTCGGCTTGCCCGGCTTCCTCGCGCTGTATCTGCTGCTGCTGATCCTGCTCGGCACGCTGCTCGACTCGACGTCGATCATGCTGATCATGCTGCCGCTGGCGCTGCCCGTGGCGGGCGCGCTCGGTGCGAACCTCGTATGGTTCGGCGTGATCACGACGATTGCAGTCGAGATCGGGCTGCTCACGCCGCCGTTCGGCTTGAGCGTCTACGTGATCAAGGCGAGCATGGACGACCCGCGCATCACGCTCGCGACGATCTTCCGCGGCGCGTTTCCGTTCGTGCTGATCACGCTCGCGGTCACGATCGTGCTGATGGCCTTCCCGCAAATCACCCTCGCGCTGCTGTAGACAGGCTCACGGCGCGACGACGGCCGGCTCAGAACACGAACGGCACCAGCATCCGCGAACGCCGCTTGTACTGCGGATAAGCATCGGGGAACCGCCGCGTCATGTCGCGCTCCTCGCGGCGAGCGCTGACGACCATGTATACGAGCATGCCGATGCACCACGCCAGCAGCGGCGGGAAGACGAGCATGGTTCCGATCACCATCGCCGACATGCCCGTGTAGATCGGATGCCGCACGTAGCGGTAGGGGCCGGAGGTCACGAGCTCCGGCTGCTCGTGCAGCGTCATCGGCATGCCCCAGCTGCGCCCGAGCGCGACGCGGGCCCACGCCGCGAACACGAGACCGGCGACGCAGAGCGCGCAGCCCATGGCCGCGAGGGCGCTCGCCCAGCGTCCGAACGAGAGCTGGGGGAGGCGCTGACCGAGCATCACGCCGAGCACGACCAGAACGACGAGCAGCAAGCGCACGCCGATCGCAGGGGACGACTCGAAGCTTCGGCCCGTATCGCGCCGGATCGCAAGGGCGAACCAGATCACGAGGAACGCGATCCAGCAAGCGCCGATGATGGGACGGTAGATCGTCATGGTGGGGAGGCGCTCAATCGGGCAGCACGCGGCGCGGATTCAGGATGCCGTGCGGGTCGAGCGCGGCCTTGAGCCGCTTCATCAGTCCGATCTCCTCGGGGCTGCGCGAGTGATGCAGGTAGGCACGCCGCAGCGTGCCGACGCCGTGCTCGGCCGAAATCGACCCGCCGTGCGCGCCTATTGCGCCGTATACGAGGTCGCAAAGCGCATCGCTGTCGCTCGCGTCGTGCGTGGTGACCGCAAGGTGCAGGTTCTGATCGCCGATGTGGCCGAACACGAGATTCGTGACTTTCGCCGGATAGCGCGCGAATGCCGCGTCGATCTCGGCGAGGAAGCCCGCCATGGCCTCGGTCGGCAGGCTCACGTCGAATGCGTTGAGCGGCTGCAGCGTCGGTGTGATCTCGCCGATCGAATCGCGAATGGTCCAGAAGCTGCGCGCCTCGCGTTCCGATTGCGCCACGGCCGCGTCCGCGATCAGCTCCGCGTCGAGCGCGGCCGCGAGCGCGCTTTCGAGCCCTTCGCGGTCGGCGGCCGGCTCGGCGCCGTCCACCTCGACCAGCACATACAACGGATATTCGCGGTCGAACGGCGATGCGGCCGCGCGCACGTGCGCGAGCACGTAATGGAAATACGATGCCCACATGGCTTCGAACGCGCTCAACCGGCCGCCGAGCCGAGACTGCAAGCCCTGCAGCAGCGCGATCGCGTCGTCGAGCGTGCGCAGCGCGCATAGCGCAGTGACTTTCGACGGCAGCCGCGGAAAGAGCCGCAGCACCGCGCGCGTCACGATGCCGAGCGTGCCCTCCGTGCCGATGAAGAGCTGCTTCAAATCGAAGCCCGCGTTGTTTTTCAGCATCGTGTTCATCGAGCTCACCACGGTGCCGTCCGCGAGCACGGCCTCGAGCCCGAGCACGAGATTGCGCATCATCCCGAAGCGGATCACCTGGTTGCCGCCCGCGTTCGTCGCGATGTTGCCCCCGATCGTGCACGAGCCGCGCGCGCCCAAGTCGAGCGGGAACGAGTAGCCGGCGTCGGCGGCAGCCTGTTGGACCGCTTGCAGGGGCGTACCGGCACGCACCGACAGCGTTTGCGCCGCGCGGTCGAGCCGCTCGATACCCGTGAGACGCTCGAGCGTGAGCGCGAGCTCGCCGTGCTGCGGCGTCGCGCCGCCCGCGAGGCCGGTCAGGCCGCCCTGGACCACGAGCGGTTGGCGCGCACGGTCGCATTCGCGCAGGATCGTCGCGACCTCGGCCGTGCTCGAGGGCCTGAGCAGCGCGAGCGGCGCGCACGCGCTCTCGTGACTGAAGTCCACGTGGTAGCGCGGGCCGATCGCGTCGCCGGTCAGCACGGCGCCCTCGCCGAGCGCCCGGCGCAGCGTTGCGATGATTGTGGGTTCCACGCGCCGATTCTAGGCAAGCGCGCGCGCTATTAGAATCGCGGCTCCGTCAGCCGCCCCGGACCGCCGCCATGATCGATCTCTACACCTGGACCACGCCGAACGGCCGCAAGGTGTCGATCGCGCTCGAGGAGCTCGGCCTGCCTTACCGTGCGATCCCGGTCGACATCACCCAGCGCGAGCAGTTCGATCCGAAGTTTCTCGCGATCAGCCCGAACGGCAAGATCCCGGCGATCGTCGACCGCGAGACCGGGATCGCGATGATGGAGTCGGGCGCGATCTTGCTGTACCTCGCGGACAAGACCGGCCGGCTGCTGCCGCCGCCGGGGCCCGCGCGCTTCAAGGCGATCGAGTGGCTGATGCTGCAGATGGCGAGCGTCGGGCCGATGCTCGGCCAGGCGCATCATTTCCTGAAGTTCCACCCGGGCAGGTCCGAGTACGCGGAGCGGCGCTACGGCGACGAGGCGAAGCGCATCTACGGCGTGCTGAACACGCGGCTCGCGGAGCACGAGTACCTCGCGGACGATTATTCGATCGCCGACATCGCGACCTGGCCGTGGATCTCCCGCTACGAGTGGCAGGGCGTGGACCTGGCGCAATATCCGCACGTGCTTCGGTGGTATCGAGCGATCGCCGCGCGGCCGGCCGTGCAGCGCGGCTACGACGTGCCGAAGCACGTAAACCCGATTCCGCTGCCGGCCTAGGCCGCGGCGCTCTTGCCGTCGAGCGCCGTGCGCAGCGCCTCGATGTGTGCGGGCGTCGTGCCGCAGCAGCCGCCGATGAGGCGCGCGCCGGCGGCGATCCAGGTAACCGCGCGCGCCGCGAACTGCGGCAGGCGACACGCTTTCGGGCCGACCGGCCGAGTCGAAGCCAGTGGCCTCGTCCGCAAGCTCCGGGTAGGCGCCGAGCGGCCCGTGCCAGCGCTCGCGCACGATCGCGAGCGCGGAGTCGATCGCGTCGGGCGGCGAATGCATCACGTTGACGGCCGCGGGCTCGTAGCGGCAGCAGCGCGTCGAGCACGGTTTCGAGCGGCGTGTCGGGAAAGTCGAAGGCGACGAGCTTGCCGCCCGCGCGCCGGCAGCTCACGCCGAGCCAGACCGGCACGCCGAGCCCGTTCACGGCGACGCACGCGCGCGTCGCGTGCTCGACGTCCTCGAGCATCTCGAGCGCGATCAAGTCGACGCCCGCGTCGACCAGCAGCTCCGCGACCTCGCGATAGCCCGCGCTCTCGGCGGCCGGACTAGGGTACGCGCGCACGTTGAAGTGCGGCGGCAGGCACGACACCGAGCCGGCGATCAGCACATCGCGCGCCGCCGCGTCGCGCGCGCTGCGCGCAGCGCCGACCGCGCCGCGGTTCAGCCGCTCGAACGAATCGCCGAAGCCGGCGCCTTCGAGCACGAAGCGACTCGTCGCAAACGTATTCGTCGTGATCACGTCGGCGCCGGCCGCGATGAAGTCCGAATGCGTCTCGCGCAGCAGGTCCGGGTGAGTGGCGGCCGCGAGCGCGCTCCAAACGTCGTGCCGCAGCGGCATGCCGCGCCGCGCGAGCTCGCTGCCGGTGCCGCCGTCGAGCAGCAGCACGCGGCCGGCCGGCCGAGAATCGACTCCTAATCGTTGCGGATCATCGTTCATCGCGCGAAGAGTCTAGACGAACGCGCTGTCGCGGGCGCCGTGTGCGCTGAGTGGGCGAGCTCAGTTGCCGGTGCGCAGTCGTACCAAGTCCTCGAGGGAAACGATGTTGCGCCGCAAATCCGTGCGCCCCGGATCGCCTTTCACGACCTCGCGGAGCAAATCCAACGCCCGTTCGTAGTTCTCCTGATCGACGGCGAGCTGCGCGAGTGAAACCAACGCATTCTCGCGAAAGAGGTCGTAAGCGCTCGCGCGTTGGAACAAGAGCTCTGCGCGGTTGTACTCGTGATCATCGCGGTCGATCTGTCCGAGCGCCATCAGGGCTTCGGCGTTGGCCGGGTCGAGATCGAGCGCGCTCTGCAACGCCTTCTTGGCGTCCGGCCGGTTGCTGTCGTGCAACTCGAGACCCGCCTCTCGCGTCAACAGCTTGCTCTGCTCCGCGGCGGTGAGCGACCGGCGCCGCTTGCCGACCGAAGTGAGCAAATCGCGCAGGTAATCCCATTCGCCCCGCTGCGCCAATGAGCTCAGTGCCTGATCCAGGAATTCGAAGTCCATCCCTTGCGCCGAGCCGCTTTTCAGCAGCTCGATGGCTCTCGCCATGCTGCCTTGCTCCATGTGCAACGTGGCGCAGACCTGCTTGTTGGCGACCGAGTCGTCGCCGAGCCGAATGGCCGTCTCCAAGCTCGTCAAGGCCAGGGTCCGCTCATCGGCGGAGAGCGCCAACTGCGACCGGTACAGCCAGAGCACCACATTGTCGCGATCGCTCTGCAGCATTTGCTCCACGAGCGCCAACGCCGGCCGGTATTGACGTGTCTCATTGAGCGAATAGAGCAAGCCGCGCTGCCACTGTGCATTGTCGTGATCCATCGCGAGCGCCTGCTCGTAAGCGCTCGCGGCTCCCCAGTAGCTGTGTGTTTGCTGATTGAGGTAGCCGAGCGCACCGTAAAGCTCGGGCGTATGCAGCCCGAGTGTGGCGGCCCGCGCGAGATGCGTTCGAGCTTCCGCGTAGCGCTCGGTCCGCAGATAAAGCAGCCCCAGCGATTCGTGCACGCGCACGTAGTCGGGCAGAGGAACCAGCGCACTCTCGAACGCGGTCTCGGCAGGCAGATACCGGCCCAACGCCAAATAGCAGTGTCCGATTAGGAACAGCATCCCCGCGCTCACGACAGTGCCGCTGGCCGGCGTGAGGCCGCCAGGCACTGCCCGTTCCTTGAGGAGCCCTTGGGGGTCGCCGGCTTCGAGCAGCGTCAGCAGCCACCCGTAGGGCTTGCGGACGAAGGTCAGCGCGCCTTCGTAGTCTTGCTTGTCGACGAGCGCGAGGAACGGGGCGATCAAGGGCTGTTCCAGCGGCAGCGGCACGCCCTCGCGCTGCAACTGCGGTGGGCTCACCGGCGGCAGCATCAGCTTGGCCTCCGGCAACTCGATCTTGAGCTCGGCGGCTTGCCCGGACTGCGCGAGCACGAGCGTCGCGAACAACAGTTGCAAAGGGCATTTCATCGGCGACTCAACGCTGGTGCTGCATCATGACCGGCCACAGATATTCCGTTCTCACCGGCACGCCGAGCCTCGTCGGCGGGCTGAAGCGCACCTTCGAGGCGAACTCTTCGAACCTCTTCTGCAGCGACGGAAACGGGTTCTCGACGATCTCGATCGGATAGGTGCGACCTTCCTCGTCGATCAGAATGTGGAACATCACACGGAACTGGTCGACGCCTCGTTCGGTGGCTTCCTTTGGGTAATCGAGCGGCGGTGCGCTGACGACGTGCGGCAGCGCGTCGAGCTCGGAAAGACTCACGATCTGCGTGTCGACGCCGTCGCCGGCTTCTACGCCGAGACCGCCCAAGCCGTTGCCGACACGGCCGAGCTCGCCGGCCGGCAGGTTCACGTTGAGCTGCATGACCTTGAGCGCGACCGGCTCGTCGCTGCTCGCGAGGGATAGCGACGGCGCGGCGGTGCTGCCCGCGTCGCGGAGAGGCATGGGTGGCGGAGGCGGCGGGGGAGGCGGTGGTTGGTAGGTCTCGACCTCTCTGAGCACGACCGCTGGCTCGGGCTTGAAATCGCGAAGATCGTCGAACCCGGCGACCAACAGGAGCAGCAGCAACAAACCCGCTGCGAGCGAACCTGCGAGCCAGCGCCGTTGCAGCGCGGTCATGGCTCCGCGGTCGTCGCTATATCGACGGTTTTCGCGCCGGCCAACTTCGCTTCGTCGATCACGCGCACGAGCAAATCGGTCGTGACGCGTCGATCCGCCTCGATCACGACCGGCCGCTCCTGCCCGAGCAACAGCGCCGCTACCGTGGAACGCACGCCGGCGACGCCGACGTTCGCGTGGTCGTAGACTACGTCGCCGGCCGCCGTGATGCCGAGAACGATCAGGTCGTTGTCGAGCTGCCGTGTGGTGACCGCTTTCGGCTTGTCGACCGTGATGCCGGTCTCCCTGACGAATACCGTCGTGACGACGAAGAAGATCAGAAGGATGAAGACCACGTCGATCAGCGGCGACAGGTCGATGCCGTGCGAGTGCTCTTCATCGAGGCGTTCCTGCAGCGATGGTCTCATGTCAGCCGAGCTCCCGGTGACGGCGACGGATGAACGCGCAGAGCAGCGATCCCGGAATCACCGTGATCAGCCCCAGCTGCGTAGTGATGAGCGCGTTCGCGATGCCGCTGCTCAACAGAGTCTGCTGATCCAATCCGCCGGCACGGGCCATGCTGCGAAACGTCGCGAGCAGACCGACGATGGTCCCGAGCAGCCCGAGCAGCGGCAGCATGCTCAACAGGACTGGCAGCACCTTGAGCCAGATGCCGGCACGGCGCCTCCAATGCGCGTCCCGGTCCGACAGGATGAGGCCGAGCTCGAGCACATAGCAGTACAGGGCCAGCGCGGCGATCGCCCAGATGATCGGATTGCCGGCGACATCGAACAGCAGCAGGCGGTTGCTCATGCGGCACGCGCTGAGTTCGGCAGTTGGCTCAGGTGCACGGCATCGTTCTCGAGCTGAGCGAAATAGCTTTTCACCTTGCGCGACATCAATGCATGCGCCAGCAGCGCCGGGATGGCGACTACGAGGCCGAGCTCCGTCGTGATCAGCGCCTCGGAGATACCGGCCGACACGGCCCCGGCGTCGCCGGCACCGAAGAGCGTCATGAGCTTGAAGGTCGCAATCATGCCCGAGACGGTGCCGAGGAGACCCAAGAGAGGCGACACGGATGCGGTCATCGCGATTGCGCCGAGCCAGCGTTCGAGTCGATTGCGCTGCACGAGCAGCGCCGCGTACAAGCGGTCGTCGCGTTGCTCGGCCGGTTCCTGCGCAAGCGCGATATCGAGTAGCTCCCGCTGCGGTCCCCGCACCTGCTCGAGCAGCGCTTCGAGCGAGGTGCTACCCTGCCCGCGCGCCGACTCAACGCGTTCGGCCAGCTTGGGTATCAAGGCCGGGAGGCGGTACAAGACAATCGCTTTGAAGACTGCCGTCACCGAGGCGAAGACCGCGAACAGCAAAATCGGAATGACCCAGATTCCGCCTTTGCGCAGGTACTGCAGAGGGCTGTCTCGATCTTCGGCGATCAACAACGCACGCGATAGCGTCGGATCGAACGTGACGACGCCTTCGGAGCTTCGATACAAGCTCTGGATGCCCGCGGCCGCGGACCCGCCGAACGCCATGCTTACGCCGATCATGTCCCGATCCTTCTTCACGAGGCCGGCTTGGCTCGGCTCCGCCCGCCGAAACCATTCGACCGGGCCGAGCGCGAGCAGATCGGCTGCGACGACCCGCCCGTCCGATTGCACGACATCGCCGCGGCGCCAGACCGGGTGGATCTTCGCGTCCTGTGCGTCGAGGGAGGCTGCGAGCAGCTTGAGGTCTTCGCCAAGATCGACTCCGCCGGTAGTCGCCGCAGGTTCGCCGCTGCGGCCGAGGAAGCCAGCGAGCAACCGGGTCTGAAACAGGCTTTGCTCTTGCCAAGCGTCGAGGCGCGACTGGATCTGATTCAGAGTGAGTGTGTTCTCATCGGCCAACCGGCGCGCGGCGACCGTCTTCCGGCGCAGATCGAGAACGCGGTCCTGGGCGGCGTTGATGCGTTGCGCGATTTGTGCGCGCTCGCGGCCGACGGTCGTTTCCGCGGCGCTGAGCTCGCGCTGTGCGGTCTGTATGTCCCGCGTGAGCTGCTGGCGAACGGCCGCGAGATCTGCGGGGAATGCATGCGCCTCGATCAAGGTCACTACGGCAACGCCGAGCGCAACGCGCACGAGCGTGATAGCTTTCACCCCGCGCATCTCACTTCGCCGGCCCTGACGTGCCGAGCTTGAGCGGAATCGAAACCAGGTCGGGGTCGCGGCGGCGCTCGAGAATGGCGACGATCTCCGCGATCGGACCGGCGTCGGACACGGGCGTCCACTGCCAGCCGTCTGCGGCGGCCGTACCGGCGGCCGCGAAGCGTTGATCCGCCGTGACGTACCAACCGTGCGACAGACCGAGATAGACCTGCTTGACCACGTGCTGCTCGCCG
Source organism: uncultured Gammaproteobacteria bacterium (assembly GCA_963817615.1). Lineage (GTDB taxonomy): Bacteria > Pseudomonadota > Gammaproteobacteria > Steroidobacterales > Rariloculaceae > FEN-1219. The sequence continues at coordinate 227,806 of CAWFPH010000001.1, forward strand.
TCGGCAAGTGTCATGACCGTCTCGTGCACCGTGACCTTGCGCTCGAAGTCGTTGAGCTGCCCCAGCAGCTCGACCACGAGCTGCAGCTTGTCGCTCGCGGTCTGCCCGGGATCGTCGAGGCGCCGTAGATCCTTGGCCCAGCCTTCGAGCAAAGGCGGCGGCAGCTGGGGCTCGAGCGCGTGCAGCTTGGCGGATGCTTGCACCAGGCTCTTTCCCAACGCGGCTTGTTCCTGCTCGAATCGAGTCTGCTGCTCGAGTAGCTCCAGACGCTTTTGTTCGACTTCGTCCCGTTTACGGGCAGATGTCTCAAGGACGTCGTTCAATTCGTCCGCTTCATGCTCGAGTAGCGAGAGTTGCTGCTCGAGAACGGGTTTCTGAGTCTGCCAGCCGGTCTGCAGCACGTCGACTTGATGCTCCAGGCCGGTCCACTGCAGCGTGAGAGCGTCGATGTCACGGACGGGATCGTCGGCGGAGCGAACGATGCTTGCCGGCAGGACGAGAAGCAGGGTCATCAATACAGCCCGAGCGTTCGTCGTGTTACCCCGCATGCCCGCTGCTCTCGAATTTCTTGTTCGGCGCTTTCGGAGCGTCTAGGACCACCGACCCCGACCCGCCCGAGCGTAAAGGCGGTGCGCCGAAATCTCAATCATCGGGTCTCGGTTGGCCCGACCGGGAGGCAGTTCCTTGAGGCTCGAAGTAGCGCGAAATGCGACGTACGATCCGCATTCGGGTGGGAGCGTCGCACGGCGGTATGCGTTGCCTTGCGTAAGTCTGTTGATGGCGACTTCGCGAAGATCTTAGGCCGAAGCCGCACATCGTGCTCTCGGCCGAACGCAACGAGCGCCGGATCGAGCTGCCCGTGCAAAACGTGACAGATGCGTTTACCGGCTTCGCAAATCCCCTGGATGGAGGGGCGGCACCGGCCGCAAATCCCTCCGCCGGAGGGGCGCGGCGCTACGGTTATAGGTAAGTTAGTCGAATTATAGGTAGGGACTAACTTTACTAACTTCCATATCATCGAGTTTCATGGATCCTGTTGCCAATCCCTTCGCGCCCGGCGCGGGCACGCCGCCGCCCGAGCTCGCGGGCCGTGACGAGCTGCTCGCGACGGTCCGGATCGCGATCGAGCGCGTGCGCCGGGGCCTGCCGACGAAGAGCATCTTGATGGTCGGGCTGCGCGGCGTCGGCAAGACCGTATTGCTCGACCGCATGCTCCTTGACGCTCGCTCCGTCGGAGTCGAGACCGTGCGCATCGAGGCGCCCGAGGGCCGCTCGCTGCCCGCGTTGCTCGCGCCCGAGCTGCGCGGAGTGCTGCTGCGCTTATCGCGCCACGAGCAGGCGAAGGATCTCGTCGAGCGAGCGCTGCGCGCGCTCGCCGGCTTTGCGACCGCGCTCAAGCTCAAGTATCACGATATCGAGGTCGGGCTCGACCGCGAGCCCGAGGCCGGTCTCGCCGACAACGGCGATCTCGAGCACGACCTGCAGCAGCTGCTCGAGACCGTCGGCGCTGCCGCGCAGAAGGCCGGCACCGCGGTCGTGATGTTCATCGACGAGCTGCAGTACGTGGAGGAGGATCAGCTCGCGGCGCTGATCACGGGCTTGCATCGCACGGCGCAGCGTCGGTTGCCCGTGACATTGGTGGGCGCGGGTCTGCCGCAGCTGCGGGGAAGGATGGGTCGCGCGAAGTCCTATGCGGAGCGGCTGTTCGACTTTCCGTTCATCGCGGCGCTCGATCCGGCGGCCGCGAGGTACGCGATCGAGAAGCCGGTCGCCGATCAGGACGTTGCGATGGAGGCCGCCGCCCTCGAGCGGATCGTGCGCGAGACGCACGCGTATCCGTACTTTCTGCAGGAGTGGGGTAAGCACGTCTGGGACGTCGCGCAGCGCTCGCCGATCACGCTCGCCGATGTCGAGGTCGCCTCGCGGACGGTGACGGCCGCGCTCGACGAAAGCTTCTTCCGGGTGCGCTTCGATCGGCTCACGCCGACCGAAAAGAAATACCTGCGCGCGATGGCCGAGCTCGGCCCGGGGCCGCACCGCTCGGGCGACGTGGCGGAGGCGCTCGGGCGGAAGGTCAGCGCGCTCGCGCCGACTCGCAGTCAGCTCATTGCGAAGGGCATGATCTGGAGCCCGAGCCCACGGCGACACGGCGTTCACCGTGCCATTGTTCGATGCGTTCATGAAGCGGATCATGCCGGGCGACGCCTGGAGAGACACGTGAGCCGCTACATCGGTGCAATCGACCAGGGGACGACGAGCAGCCGCTTCATACTGTTCGACGAGCGCGGTGCGATCGTGTCGAGCGCACGGAAGGAGCACGCGCAGATCTTTCCGCAGCCGGGTTGGGTCGAGCACGATCCGCTCGAGATCTGGCGCAACACCCAGGAAGTGATCGGCGCGGCGCTCGCGCGCGAGAATTTGCACGCGGGCGACATCGAGGCCGTCGGCATCACGAACCAACGCGAGACCACGGTGCTGTGGGATCGCGGGACCGGCCGGCCGCTTGCGCACGCGCTCGTTTGGCAGGACACCCGCACGGCCGAGCTCGTGGCCGAGCTCGCGCGCGCCGGCGGGCGCGACCGCTTTCGCGCGGCGACCGGTTTGCCGCTTGCGACGTATTTCAGCGCGCTCAAGCTCAAGTGGTTGCTCGACCGCGTGCCCGATGCGCGCGCGAAGGCCGAAGCGGGCGACGCGCTGTTCGGCACCGTCGACTCGTGGCTGCTGTGGAATCTCACGGGCGGCTCGGCCGGCGGACTTCATGTCACGGACGTGACGAACGCGAGCCGCACGCAGCTCATGAACCTCGCGACGCTCGATTGGGACGACGAGCTGCTCACCGCGTTCGGCGTGCCCCGTGCGGCGCTGCCGCGGATTGCATCGTCGTCGGAAGTCTACGGCGAGGCCGTGATCGCGCCGCTGCGCGGGGTGCGTCTGGCGGGCATCCTCGGCGACCAGCAATCCGCCCTCGTCGGGCAGACGTGCTTCGAGCCCGGCGAAGCGAAGAACACCTACGGCACCGGCTGCTTCCTGCTCATGAACACCGGCGAGCGCGCGGTGCCGTCCACGGCCGGGCTCGTGACGACCGTCGCGTACCGGTTCGGCGCGGAGCCGGCACGCTACGCGCTCGAAGGGTCGATCGCGATCGCGGGCGCGCTCGTGCAATGGCTGCGCGACAACCTCAAATTGATCGCGACGAGCGCCGACGTGGAGGCGCTCGCGCGCGAGGTCGACGATAACGGCGACGTCTACGTGGTGCCAGCGTTCTCGGGTCTCTTTGCGCCGTACTGGCGAGACGATGCGCGCGGCGTGATCGCGGGGCTCACGCGCTACGCGACGCGCGGCCACATCGCGCGCGCAGTGCTCGAGGCCGTCGCCTACCAGACGCGCGACGTCGTCGAGGCGATGGAGCGTGATTCCAAGATCCCGATCAAGGAGCTGCGCGTCGACGGCGGCATGGTCGCGAACGAGCTCCTGATGCAGTTTCAGTCCGATCTGCTCGGCGTGCCGGTCGTGCGTCCGCGCGTCGCGGAGACTACCGCACTCGGTGCCGCTTACGCCGCCGGGCTCGCGGTCGGCGTGTGGCCGAGCCGCGCGGACCTCGTGCGGCAGTGGGCCGTCGAGCGGCGCTGGCGGCCGGCGATGGCGCAGGCCGAGCGCGAGCGCCTCTACCGCTCTTGGCGGAAGGCCGTCACGCGCTCGTTCGACTGGGTCGATCGATCCTCTTGACGTCGTCGCTGGCGGCGAGCGCGTTTGCTCGGCTCAGAGCGCTGGGCTACGCTCGGGGCGTGCGAAGCGCGGCGCCAGCACCGCGTGGCACTCGGCCTCGGGGGATTGCGATGCAAGCTTTGTTCAGAACCGGCGCAGCGCTCGCGTTTGCGGGCGGCGTCGCGCTCGTTGCCTTACCGTTCGGCGACTCGGCCGCGGCCGAGCGCAAGATCGCGGCGGCGCCCGCGTTCAACGCGAAGCAGCTGACCGCGCCGCCCACGCAGAATTGGATCACGAACGGCGGCAACGTCTTCAATCAGCGCTACTCGCCGCTCACGCTGCTCGATCGCGACAACGTGAAGGACTTGAAGGCGCTGTGGCGAACGAGCATGGGCTCGGGTGCCAATCCGAACAACTCGGGCCAAGCGCAGATCTTGGTCTACGGCGATACGCTCTACGTGATCAATGGCGCGAATGACGTGTTCGCGATGGACGTCGACACCGGGGCGATCCGCTGGACGTACCACGGCAATCCCGACATGCGCAGCGGCGTGCCGATGGGCAAGTCGAGCCGCGGCGTCGCGATGGGCGACGGCAAGATCTTCGTCGGCCAGCTCGACGCGAAGCTCGTCGCGCTCGATATGCGCACGGGCGCGGTCGTCTGGTCCGTCGACGCGCAGCGCTGGCAGAACGGCTTCAGCATCACGAGCGCGCCGCTGTACTACGACGGCCTCGTGATCACGGGCTTCTCGGGCGGCGAGATGGCGAGCCGCGGTCACGTGAAGGCGTTCAGCGCGAAGGACGGCCACGAGGTCTGGAACTTCAACACGGTGCCGGGCCCCGGCGAATTCGGTCACGACACTTGGCCCGCCGACAACAATGCCTGGCAGTTCGGCGGCGCGCCGGTTTGGCAAACGCCGGCCGTCGATCCGGATCTCGGGCTCGTCTACTTCTCCACCGGCAACCCGGGCCCTGATCTGCACGGCGGCGTGCGTCCCGGCAACAATCTGTTCAGCGTGTCGATCGTCGCGGTCGACGCGCACACGGGCAAGTACCGCTGGCATTTCCAGCAGGTGCATCACGACATCTGGGACTACGACTCGCCGAACCCCGTCGTGCTGTTCGACGCGCCGTATGAGGGCATGCCGCGCAAGGGGCTCGTGGAGGTCTCGAAGACGGGCTGGGCGTACATCTTGGATCGCACGAACGGCAAGCCGCTCGTCGGCATCGAGGAGAGGCCGGTCGCGCAGGAGGCGCGGCAGGCCACGTCGCCGACGCAGCCGTACCCGGTGGGCGACGCGATCGTGCCGCAGTCGATCGACATTCCGCCCGAAGGCTCGAGCGTGCTGCCGAACGGAGCGGCGGTGGTCAACGACGGCAAGATCTTCACGCCGTTCTGGACGAAGCCGATCGCGATGAAGCCGGGCACGATGGGCGGCGCGAACTGGCCGCCGAGCTCGTACGATCCGGAGACGCATCTGCTCTACGTCTGCGCGACCGACCGCATCAATTCGTTCAGCGTCGACGACAAGTTGAACCCGGAGCCAAAAGCGAACGACGTCTACATGGGCGGCCGCTTCGTCCAGGCTGCGGCCGCGGATCGCGGCATCCTCGCGGCGCTCGACGTGACGACCAACAAGCTCGCGTGGCGGCAGCAATGGCGCGAGATCTGCTACAGCGGCAGCGTCGTGACCGCCGGCGGGCTGTTGTTCGTCGGCCGCAACGACGGCCGGCTCACGGCGCTCGACAAGCGCAACGGCGAGAAGCTCTGGGAGTTCCAGACCGACGCGGGCGTGAACACCACGGTCACCACGTTCGAGCGCGACGGCGACCAGCGCGTGGTCGTGCATGCCGGCGGCGGTGTATTCGCGGGCGCGCCGCGCGGCGACGGCATCTGGATGTTCTCGCTGCGCGGCACGATGAAGTCCCTGCCGGTTGGCGGCGCGCTCGCGAGCGGCGGCCCGCGGCCCGGCGGCGGCCGGCCGCCCGGACCGCCCGCGGCTGCACGGCCGGTCGACCTCGAGCACGGGAAGCAGCTCTACGCGGAAGCCTGCGTCGCGTGCCACGGCGAGGCGGGTGACGGCGGCCACGGCGGCGGTCCGTCGCTGGTCGGCGGGTTGCCCGTCGAGACGGTCATCGCGGTCGCGCGCGCCGGCAAGAACAACATGCCCCCGTTCGGCCGCGTCTATCAGGATCCGGATTTGGGCGACGTCGCGCACTACGTCGTCGACGTGTTGGGCAAGCGCACGGGCCAGGGCTCTCCCTGACTCTTGCGGCCGGCGGAACGTTCGCGAGCCATGGCTCGCCGAGGAGCGCTCGCCGGTGGAACGCAACGGCAACCGCCGAGTCGTGTCGCGGTGTCGGGCCGCACCTCTCGCCGGTGAGGTTCACGCGCTCTCCTCCTCGAGCGTGACGGGCGCAGTGACGGAAGATGTTGCGCTCCGCCTGCGCTTGATCGGCGCCGTTTCCTCGACGAGGAGCATGGCGACGAGCCCGACGGCCGCGGCGCCCGTCCAGTAGTAAGCCGGCGCAAGCGGATTGCCCGTGACGCCCGTGAGCCACGCAATAATGAACTGCGTCGATCCCCCGAAGATGGAGATCGCAAACGCGTAGATCGTCGCGACGGCGCCCGAGCGAATGCTGGCCGGCAAGGACTCGGTGATGATCACGATCGCGGGCACCGAGGCCACCCCCGCGAGAATCACCATGACCGTCTCCGCGCCGTACAGCACTGCGACGCTGCGAAAGTGAGCGATGAGCCAAAAGCACGGCAGAATCGCCAGCAACAAGAGCGCGCCCGGCACGAGCATCACGGGCTTGCGGCCGTAGCGATCGGAGAGCCAGCCGCTGGCGGCCTCCGACAGCACGGAGAACACGCCGTTCACGATGATCACGCCGAAGGACGCGGTCGCCGTGAGCTTGAGCGTCGTCAGCGCGTACGTGGTCATGTAGCCGGTCGTGTACGACGCGATCGTCCCGGCCGTGAGCATCATGAGGCCCAGCACGACGACGGCGAGATACGGCCGAATTCGCGCGCGCGCTCCGGCCGCGCGCGTCGTAGCGGCGGGCGCAAGCGCGGCGTCGTCGACCTTGTGCAAGGTTTCCGGGAGGCTGCGTCTCAATACGAGACCGAAAGGCACGATCGCGGCGCCGAGCAACATGGCCGCGCGCCAGCCCCAGGTTTGAAGCTGGTCGTCCGAGAGGATCGCCGCGAGCGACGTGCCGACGATTCCGCCCGCGAGCACGGCACAGTCTTGCGTGACGTACTGCATCGCAAGGTACAAGCCCCGCCGATGCTCGGGCGCGGCTTCGGCCATGTAAGCCGTCGTGGGCCCGACCTCGCCGCCGAGCGCGAATCCCTGCACCAGCCGAAAGAACAGCACGAGCGCGGGTGCGGCCACGCCGATGGTCGCGTACGACGGCGTGCATGCGAGGCCCGTGATCGCCGCACCCATCAGCGAGAAAGAGATCACCATCGCCGGTTTACGCCCGATCCGATCTCCCATTCGCCCGATCACGATGGCACCGATCGGGCGCGTCAGAAAGCCCGCGCCGAACGTCGCCAGCGTTGCGAGAAGCCCGGTCGCAGTCTCGCCCGTCGGATAGAACGTCCGCGCGATATAAACCGCGAAATACGAGAAGACGAGGAAGTCGTAGAACTCGAGGCCGTTGCCGACGAAGACGGCCGCAACGTGGCGAAACGGCACCGCCCGGTGCGGCTCGTCTTTGCGCGGCGAGCCCGTCGTCGGCGACGACTCCGTCCGGGGCGTCGCGGCGGGGTCCGCGGCTCTGCGCATCGTCCTCGTTCTCCGGGCGCTGACGTCCCCATTGGAGCACGTTGACTCCGGCGTTCCAATCGATCGGATTCGCACGAGCGCCGCCGTGTCGTGAGTTGCGCGACGAGCGCCGTCATCGGAGACTTCGCTCTGCGGCGCAGCGCCGCGCGGGGGAGGGGGAATGAAGAAGCCTGCGGCGGCGCTACTCGCGGTGGGCGTCGTGATTGCCGCGACGGCCGAGGCCCATCACGGTTTCGGCACGTTTCTGATGAACCAGGACATCGAGCTCTCGGGCACCATCACGCGCCTCGACCTCGTCAATCCGCACTCCTGGGTGCATTTCAACGTGACCGACCAGGACGGGAACACGGCCGAGTACCGTTGCGAGCTGCGCTCGGCGACGACGCTGCGCCGCTCGGGCTGGACGCCGGAAATGTTCAAGATCGGCTCGCGCATCACGATCCAAGGTTCGCCGGATCGAACGGACCCGCACGCTTGCTACACGAGCACGTTGGAATTGGCCGACGGCACGCGGCTCGACCGTTACAGCCAGCGCATCGCGGCGAAGGCGGCAACCGAGCGTTCGGCGCGGGTGCCGAGCGGCGAGCCGAACCTTGCAGGCGACTGGGCCGTCGAGCAGCGCGTGATGACCGATCCAAAGGGGCGCGAGGGTACCCTCGTGCCGCTATCGGACGTCGGACGCTTTGCGCCGGGCGGCGTGCCCGACGGACAGCGTGCGATCCCCGGCGCGCGGGGTACGCCGGAGGCGGAGCAGCCGCGCGACCTCGCCCAGCGGCCGCCGCTGCGGCCCGTCGTCGCTCTGACCGAGGCGGGCGAGGCCGCAATGCGCGCGCTCGCTGCGATCCCGCGCGCGCAACGGTCATGCATGCCCGGCAGCATCGTCTCCGACTGGGGCGGCGAGCCGGTCAACCGGATCACGCAGGACGACGACACGATCACGCTGCAGTACGGCCGTTTCGCGATCGTGCGGACGATTCACCTGGGGATGAGCGCACATCCGCCCGGCATCGCGCCGACCTTCGAGGGCCACTCGATCGGTCGTTGGGAGCACGACGTGCTGGTGGTCGACACGATCGGTTTTCTGCCCGGCACGCTGGCGGGCACGACGCCGCACAGCGACCGGCTGCACGTCGTCGAGCGTTTCTCGCTCGATCCCGCCACGACGACGCTGAAGCGTGAGTACACGGCGGAGGATCCACTCTATTTCACGGCGACCTACGAAGGCTCCGAGACGAGCATCGTCTCGAACGTCCCGTACAGTCCCGAGCCGTGCCGCGATTTGACGCCGGGTGCAGATCAGGCGCCGCGCTGAGAACGGACGGCGGGCGCGACGCCCCGGTGCGATCGGTTGGGCGCACCGCGACGACCGAATCGGCGCACCCCTCGACCGCCGCCTCGGCTGCGTTCAGCTCGCAGACAGGAAGGGTGCGCTACGGTGGATGTCATGAATGTTCATCCGCTGAATTCCGGCGACGAGGCGCGAACCCGCCACGGCTCGGCCGCGAAGGTCGTCGCGATTGCGCTGATCGTGGCCGCGCTCGTCGCGATCAACGCGCTCGTGATCGGCTGAACCGGCGCCGAGGGCCGTGCCGCAGGCCCGCTAACCCCGCGTCACGCGCTCGGTCGTCGCACCTGATCGGGCGGCCGCTCAGTCGTCGTCGTTGATCTCGACGCGCGCGGTCGACGACACCCTCAATGTGCGGGTGGAATCGTATTGTCCGACGTGCACGAGGAAGACCTCCGTCGCCTCGGCCGCGACGTCGTTGATCAGCGGAACGAACACGGTGCGGGTCGTCTCTCCCGGCGCGAAGGTTTCCCTGCGACGTCCAAGATCGGCGAAATCTTCATCGCCCAAGGCGGTTTGCGGTTCGCACCACCAGATCACCGAAGCAGCTGCCGTGGCGTCGCCGTTGCGGCGGATGACGATCGCGGCGGCGCCCTGACCTTCGGAAACCGCGACGACGGGCTCTGCGATCTCGAACAGCGGTCCTTCCCGAGCGGCGGGCGGCGCAGGTGCGTCGCGCGCGGGCGCCGCCGTCACGGCCGCGCCACTGGTGGGCGGCGTGGGCAGAGCAATCGCCGGCTCGTCGGCCGACGTCGCCCTCCGTTCGTTCGGGGTGCCGGCCACGTCTGCGGGTTTCCCGGGATCCGCCTGCGGCGGCGGCGCAAGCGGTGTCCTGGCCGCCTCGGCCATCGGCTCCGTCCCCGATGCGCCGGGAGAGCCTGCTTCGACGGGAGGCGGCGAGCTCGGCGGCCGAGTCGGCGCCGGCGCGTTCGGCTCGCTCGCGACGCCTTCCGGGACGGCGCTGCTCCTTTGCGAGTCGCGAGTCTCGTCGAGCGTTGCGGGGGCGCGCGTTCGTGCGGCGCTCAGCAGATCGAGCGCTCCCACCGGCCAGCGATCGTAGTAGACGGCGCCCGCGGCTCCGAGCACTGCCAGCACGAGGAGCGCGAGCGCGATGCGAAGCGTTCGCCGCCGCCCCGACGCCACCGCGCGCGACGAGGCTCGCGCCGCCGGGACCGGCGCATTGACCCACGGCGGCGCGGCCGCGGGAAACACGGGCAGGGTGTCCACGGAGCGGGCCTCGCCCGGCCGCGGCTGCGGCACAGGCGCACGGGGAGGTTCTGCGGCGACTGCGGCGACTGCGGCGACGGCCGGCTGCGGCCGAAGCCGTCTCGGATCGCCCGCGCCGAGCTCCTCGAGGAACTCGGCGACCGTCGCGGTGCGTTGAGCGCGCTGCAGCGCAAGACCGCGAGCTAGCGCTCGCCACCGGTCGGATCGCAGATTGGCGAGGAGGGTCGGTTGCAGTGACGCACGCCGCGCATCGGCTGCCGAGCTGCCGTTGAACGGATGGCGTGCGGACAACAGCTCGTAGGTGAGGCAGGCGAGCGCATAGACGTCGTCCCGCTCGTCGGGAGGCTCGGTCGCGGCGCCCGCGTGCGCGGGAGCGAGCGCGCATAGCGGCGCGAGATCGAGCAGCTTCACGATGTAGTCCAAGGTTATGAAGACGCTCTCAGGCCGGACGCCCGCATGCATCATGTTTTGCGCGCGCAAGTACCGTAGAGCGTCGCCGACGGCTGCCGCGACCGCCAGCGCCTCATCCTCGGACAATGCGTCGGGCGCCGCATCGTCGAGAATCTCGCGCGCCGACAGACCGTGGAGACGCTCGAATACCGCGAATAGGGATTGCCCTTCACGGCCGAAATCCAAGACGCGGACGACGTTCGGATGCGGTGCAGCGCGAAGCGCCGCGTAGGCTCGACTGAGCTCGTCGGCGTGCCCGGCGGTCGCCACGAACGCTGCGTCGATCACCTGCAATGCGACGCGTCGGTCGACGCCGAAATCGCCGGAGGTCTGGTCGAGCGCCTCGTAGATCTCGCCGAGCCGGCCACGCCCGAGGCGCTCCCCGGGCAGATAGCGCTTCAGGACCGCGGGGGCCTCCTCGGCGCGCGGCGAGGCGGTGTCCGCGCGCGGCTTTCCTTCAGGCTTGCCCCGTTGTCGCGCGACCCGCTCCGTCAATATCTCGGTGTAGGTGCGTTCCTTCATGCTCGGATCCGCCCGATGGCTTCGACTCCGCTTCATAACTTCTTCAAGGGCATAGAACGACAAGCCGAGGAATCTCTAGAGCTCCGCCTCTGCGCGACGCTGCTCCGCGTCGTGACGGCGGCGCGGACCGGTCCTCGGAGCGGGGCTCCGAACGTTGGATGGTCGGTGAAGAAAAATCAACCCGTACGGCACGGACCGCGGCTCGCGCGGAACGCGGCTCTCGAGGAGTGTTTGCAGCTCGCGAGCACCGGCTCGGTGCGCTTTCTTGCCATGTTGTGCCTGTCCGGCAGCGCTTGCCCGGCGGCCGTTGTCACGGTTGATGCGCCGTCAAGAATGCGTGGATCCGGCTCGCCAGCTCGGCGTGCTTCGTGATCATCATCATATGGTCTTCGCCCGGAAGCTCGACGAGCTCCGAATTCGGTATCTGCTGGTGCGCGAATTCGGCGTCGGCCGGCGGTGCGCTCTGATCCGCGCTTCCTTGCAGAATCAGCGTCGGACATTGGATCCGATTCAGAGGCCACCCGTCGAGGTGCGTCTGTTGGACCAGATCGTTTTCCACGCCGACCTTCCGTAAGCGAAACGGTACCACGGCGCGTACGGCGGCTTGCGCGAGAGACGTAATGAGAGGGTCTGCGGGATTCGCGGCCTGATACGGGGCGATTCCGACGTCCTTGAACACGAAGATGGCCAGATCGCGGAGATAGCCCGCAAACGCCGAACGCGGCACTTGCGGAGCAGGACCCGCGTAGTTGCGAACGAGCGCCGACTCGAGCACCAGCGCAGAGCAGCGGTCCGAGTGCCGCAACGCGAACTGGAGCGCGGACGGCCCTCCGCCCGACTGTCCGATCACGGCGGCTCGCTCGATGTGCAGCGCGTCGAGCAGGCTCGCGGCAGCGTCTGCCTGCTCTGCCGGGGTGACGCCTACGCTCAACGGCGTTCTTAGGTAGCCGGGCCGCGAAGGGATGACGTAGCGGAAGCCGTCCTTCTCGGCATGCGTGAGCTTGAGCGCGCCCAAGGGATCGTCGTAGCCGCCCGGCGTGCCATGCAGCACGAGCACCGCGGGCCCGCGGCCGATCTCCGCATACTCGATCGGACCTCGCGGCGTCTGCGTCAAGACGCTGTCGCTTGCGAGGTTGCGCTCGATCTTGCGTTCCCACAGTTCGAAACGAAACGCCGTGATCGCGACGGCGATTAGGAGAACGCCCGCTATTCCGGCCGCTATCCGCCGTACCCATTTCAAGGCGGCTCGTCCCGGTCGAGTGGTGCGATTGCGCATGCGAGCATGCCTCGCAGCTTTTCGCGCCTCAGGCCTTGAAGAATCGCTGCAGCTCCGCAAGCACCGCCTCGGGCGCGCCTTCTTGCATGTTGTGCCCGCCCGGCATGCGCTTGCCCTCGACCTGCCGCCCGCGCTCGCGCCAGATGGCGAGCACGTCGTAGAGCCTGTCCATCGCGCCGCCCTCGGCCCACAGCACGTTCAGCGGGCAGCGGATCTTCTGATCGAGATCGGCGCGGTCGTGGTCGAGATCGATCGAGGCGCTCGCGCGGTAGTCCTCGCACATCGCATGCACGCCCTCGGCCGTGCCGTTGCGACGCTGATACTCGAGCTGTGCGGGCGTCGGCTGACGCCGTCCGCCCGGCAGGCCGCGGCCGGCGAGCAGATCGTTCTCGGGTCCGGGTGAGGGACGCAAGAAATTGAACCAGTGAAAGTACGCCTGCACGAACGGCAGCGTCACGTGCGTGTACAGATAGTAGGTCGGCACGATGTCGATGAATGCGGCCTTCGTGACGGCGTCCGGGTGATCGAGCAACAGACGATGCGCGACGCGGCCGCCGCGGTCGTGCCCGACCAGCGCAAACTCGTCGAAGCCGAAGTGCTTCATCACGTCGATCTGGTCCTGCGCCATCGCGCGCTTCGAGTAGTTCGAATGATCGGGGAGCCCCTTCGGCTGATCGCTGTCGCCGTAACCGCGGAGATCCGTGGCAACCACGGTGTAGTCGCTCGCGAGCGCGGGTGCGACGTCGCGCCACGTGTAGTGCGTGAGTGGGGCGCCGTGCAGTAGCAGCAGCGGTGGGCCGCTGCCGCCCTTCACGGCGTAGATCTGCACGCCGCCGCTGGTCATGACGCGCGAAGGCGTGAAGCCCGGTAGCGGCGGCGCAGACGAGACGCCTGTGGTCTCTTGCGCGTGCGCGGCGCCGCCGAGCGTTTCCGCGAGCGCGGCGCCTGCGACGAGCGCCGAGGCCGTTTTCAGCATCTGTCGTCGCTCGCGCGAAACGGGCTTGTCGTCGGCGTGGTCGAGGTCGTCGATCATCGGTCTGCCTCCGGCGTGGAAGGACTGGTGTGGAATCAATGCGCGGCCGCGACGGCCGTGCGTTCTTTTTGCAGCCGCTCGAGCAACGCGATCGTGTCGGGCTTGCGCACGGGCGGATGCGTCGCGAGGAATACGCCCGCCGCCCAATCGAGCGGCGTGCGGCCCTGCTTGTCCGCGATGTCGAGCCGCGCGCCGTTCGCCGCAAGATACTCGATCACGTCGTTCGCGCCGCGGTTCGCGGCGCCGTGAATGGCCGCGACGCCCATCGAGTTCACCGCGTTCACGTCGTTGCCGAGCGCGTGTGTGAGCTTGACGGCTTCGAGCAGCGCCGCGGGCCCTTCGTCGTAAGTCTCGTCGACGGCCCAGTTCACGCCCGCAGCCACCATCAACGGCGTCGTGCCCGCGTAGGTCGGGATGTTCGGATCCGCGCCGTGGTCGAGCAGCAAGTGCATGACTTCGAGATCGCCGGCCGCGGCCGCGCGCAGGAACGGCGTCTGCCCCGTCAGGTCGACCCACGCGACGGACCCCACGATCACGAGCAGATAGCGGCGCTCGTGCGGAAACTCCTTCGTGCGCACGTTGGGGCTCGCGCCCGCCTGGAGCAGCCGCTCGATCAAAGCGAGCGCGTCGTCGCGGATGCCGGTCCGCTTGTCGGCCGGCCCGAGCTCGAGGTTGCGCAGGTCGACCGTCGCCCAGAGCGGCGTCTCGCCGTACCAGTCCATCGCGTTCACGTTTGCGCCCGCATCGAGCAACAGGTTGGCCACGGCCAGATGATCGCTTTTGCCTAGGCGATTCACGCGAAAGATGTTCGCGTTCACGATCGCTTCGAGCAGCGGCGTGATGCCGTTACCGTCCGCGAGCTCGAGCTTCGCGCCGCGCTCGACCAGCAAGCGCGCGACCTCGACGTTGCCCGCGCGCGCGGCGTAGTTGAGCGGCGTCTTCGAGCCGCCGGCCGGGTAGCGCTTGCCGCGGCCCTCGGGCCAACCCGCGCGGATGATGCCGATGCCTTTCGAGAGCCCCGGCGGCGACTCGCTCGGCGGGATGAAGCGCGGCGCGGGCTCCGCGCGCGACTGCGCGTTGACGTCCGCGCCGCGATCGAGCAGGAGCGTCGCGAGCTCGAGATGGCCTTCTCGAACCGCGACCATCAGCGGCGTCTCGCCATACGCCCCGTCGCGGCCGTCGACCGCGGCGCCGTGCTCGAGCAGCGCGGCCGCGACCGCTGGCACGCCGACGCGCGCGGCCTGCAGCAGCGGCGGCTCGCCCGCGCGATCGGGCGCCGCGACATCGGCACCCGCGTCGAGCAGCCAGCGCGTGAGCGCAGTGTCGCCCTGGCGGATCGCGACGTGCAGCGGCGTGAGCCCGAAGCGGCTCGCGGCGTTGACGTCGGCGCCGGCCGCGACCAACCGCTTCGCCGCGTCGAGATTGCCCGCGCGCACGGCCCAGTGCAGTGCGGGCGTGCCGTCGCGATCGGGCGCGTTCGGATCGCCGCTGCGCACGTCGAGCAGCGGACCGAGCGCGGCCCAATCGCCGCGCGCGGCGGCTTCCGCGAGCGGCGAGCTCGGCACGTCGGCGGCGGAGGGTGCGAGCGGGGCGGGCGCCGGCGAAGTCCGCTCGCGGGCTGCGCCGCCGTTCACCGGTTGCGCGCCGGCCGTTGCGCCGACCAGCGCAAGCGCGGCGGCGACGACCGCGCCGAGCGACGAGCGAGTGCTTGCGCGCCGAGCGGCCACGCGGCGCCTCAAATCTCGAGCGCGCCGGTGCTGTCGCCGAACGACTCGACCGGCACGTCGAGCTTGCCGAGCACCGCGACGAGCAGATTGGCGAACGGCGTTGCCGGGGCCGCGTGGATGTGGCGCCCGCCTTGCAGCCGGCCCGACGCGCCGCCCGCAAGCAGAATCGGCAGCGGATCGTGATCGTGCTGGTTCGGGTTGGCCATGCCGCTGCCGTACACCACGAGCGAATGGTCGAGCAACGAGCCTTCGCCGTCGGGCGTGCCGGCGAGCTTGTCGAGCAGATACGCTACGCCCGCCCGCGTGTGGTACTCGTTCAGCTTCGCGAACCGGTCGATGTTCGCCGGAATCTCCGAGTGGTGCGAGGCGTTGTGGAAGCCTTCGGTCACGCCGCTTTTCGGAAAGACGCGGTTGCTGAGCTCGTGCGACACCATGAACGTCGCGATGCGAGTGAGGTCGGCCTGCCACGCGAGCGCGAGGAGGTCGAACATGAGCGCCGCGTGCTGCTCGAAGTCGCCAGGAATGCCGTTCGGCTTGTCGGGCACGTCGATCGTCGTGAGCGCGGAGTCGGCCGCGAGCGTGAGCCGGCGTTCGAGCTCGCGAATGTCGGTGAGATAGCGGTCCATGCGTTGGCGGTCGGCGTTCGGCAAGTCGCGCTCGAGCGAGGCAACCTCGCCGGTCACCGAGTCGAGCAGGCTCGAGAGCTGCCGCTGCCGCTGGGCGCGCTCGGCCGGCGTGCTGCCGTCACCGAGCAGCCGCTCGAACACCACGCGCGGATTCGTCTCCATCGGCAGCGGGGTTTGCGGCGTCAGATAGGCGATCGACGCGCCCGGCTCGAGCGCGAGCTCGATCGAAGGCAGCGGCGTCTCTTGACCGATGTGCTTCGCCGCGAGCTGATCGACCGACGTCGGCGACGGGCCGCTGCCTTGCGGTTGGCAGGTGATCCAGCATTGCGAGGAGCGGCCGTGATTCGCGGCCGCCGACGATTCGCCGACGTACGCCGACGGCAGCCGCAGCCCGCTCACGATGTTGAGCCGATCGCGGTGCGGCTCGAGCGACTTCAGGATCGGTTGGAACTCGAAGTTGCGGCCGGTCGCGGCCGGCACCCAGCGGCTCATGATGCAGCCATGCGGCATGTAGATGCATGCGAAGCGCGTGCGCGGGGCGCCCGCGGCGGCGGCCGTGCGCATGCCGGCCGGCAGCATCGACTCGAGGAACGGCAGCGCAATGGCCGCGCCCGCGCCGCGCAGCATCGTGCGGCGGGACAGGTGTTTCCTCGTGAGATAGCGCATAGTCTCCCCCGGGAGATCCGGACCCAGAGTACCCCGATTCGGCCGAGCGCTCCAATGCGCTGCCGGCCGAGTTGACGGCCTCTCCGGTCCCGCACTACGGTGTGCCGCGGCGTCGCGGACGCCGCAAAAGAAACGAAGACAAAGGGGGAGTCATCGTGAAAGCAACGGCCCTGCTGCTCGTGGTGGTCGCTTCCTTCGCCTCACTGCCGCTGCGGGCCCAGCCGCCGCCGGCGCCGCCGCCGCCGCCGTGCACGCCGAGCGCCGACGCGATCTGCAATCAGCAGGCGCCCGAGGACTTGGTCGCAGTCGGTCCGCAGTGGGTCGTCGCGTCGGCATACGCCGGCCCGGGCGGCGTGGCGCTGATCAAGGTGGCCGACCGCACGTCGTTCACGGCGTATCCCTCGACGACGGCCAAGAACGCCCTAGACCAGAAAACGTATCCGAAGTGCCCCGGACCGCCGACCAAGACCCCGTTCTTCACACACGGCGTCTACGTCGCACCCGGCAACGGTCCGGTCTACAAGCTGTTCGTGGTGGGCCACGGCGGGCGCGAGGCGATCGAGGTGTTCCAGATCGATACGCGCCCCGCGACGCCGGTCGCGACGTGGATCGGTTGCGCGATCGCGCCCGATCCGATCGGGCTGAACTCGGTGCGCGGGCTCCCGGACGGCGGCTTCATCACGACCAACTTCCTGCCGCGCGGCGGCACGCAAGCGGCCACGCAAAAGATGATGGCCGGCGAGCCGAACGGCGAGCTCTGGGAATGGCACACCAAGAGCGGCTGGCGGAAGGTTCCGGGCAGCGAGGCTGCCGGCGCGAACGGTGTCGAGATGTCGCGCGACGGCAAGACGCTGTACGTCGCGGCGTGGGGCAGCCAGTCGTTTTTTCGCCTATCGCGCGGCATGACGCCGCCGAAGCGCGACGAGGTGCCGCTCGGTTTCCGCGTCGACAACATCCATTTCGCGCGCGACGGCTCGCTCTGGGCCGTCGGCCAAGGCGAGCAGAACTGGAAGGCCGTAAAGATCGATCCGAAGACGCTCGCGGTGCACGACGTCGTGACGAAGCCCGACACGCCGGCGTTCAACTCGGGCACCGCGGTGCTCGAAGTCGGCGACAAGCTGTGGGTCGGATCGTTCCGCGGCAATCGGATCGCGATCATCCCGGCGCCCTGACGCTGCCCCGGGGTACGGTGGCGCGTTTCGCGCCGACTCATCCCGGAGGAGGCTGCGTTGCGCCCGTCTTCACGCGCTTCGTAAAGGCGTCGCTCGCGACGATCGCCTGCACGAGCGCGTCGAGCGTGGTGCCGCGCGCGGCCGCCTCGCGGATCACGCTGCGCATGACCGGCCGGTCGTAATAGTCGAGCTCGCGGCCGAGCGCATACGTCATCAGTCGCTCGGTCAGCGCGGTCACGAACGCGTCCGAGCGCGCGAGCAGCGCGGCGCGCAGGTCGGCGACCGATGCGAGCTTCGTGCCGTCCGTCATCTCGGTGGTCGCGTCGATCGCGTGCCCGTCCTCGGTGTCGCGCCAGCGGCCGACGAGGTCGAAATTCTCGAGCGCGAGACCGAGCGGATCCATGATGCCGTGGCACGCGGCGCAAGTCGGATTCGCGCGGTGCGCCTCGAGCCGCGCGCGCACGGTGTCGCCCGCGAGCTTCGTGGTCTTCGTTGCTTCCTTCGAGAGATCCACGGCCGCGCCCGGCGGCGGATTCGGCACGGCCGCGCCGAGCAGGTTCTTCACGATCCATTGGCCGCGCACGACGGGCGACGTGCGGTTCGGCGCGGACGTCGTGGTGAGCAGGCTACCCTGGCCGAGCAGACCCCTGCGCGGGCTGTCGGGTGGTAGCGCGACCTTGCGCATGAAGCTGCCGCGCACGCCGTCGATGCCGTAGTGGTTCGCGAGCCGCTCGTTCAAGAACGTGAAATCCGCGTCGAGGAACGTCTGCACCGGCAGCCGGTCGTGCAGCACCGCGCCGAAGAAGAGCTCCGTCTCGCGCCGGAACGCGTCGCGCAGATCCGCGTCGTAGGCCGGATCCTGCGATGGGAAGTCGTCGAGCTCGCGGAGCTTCAGCCATTGGCCCGCGAAGCTCTCGACGAACCGCTCGGAGCGCGGGTCCGCGAGCAGCCGCTCAACCTGCGCGGCGAGCACTGCGGGCTCGTGCAGCCGGCCGGCCGCCGCGACGCCGCGCAGCTCGTCGTCTGGGATGCTGCTCCACAGAAAGAACGACAGCCGTGACGCGAGCTCGAGATCGCTGATCGCATAGCTGCTGCCCGCGGCCACGTCGGCCGGCTCGGCTTCGAAGCGATAGAGAAAGCGCGGGTCGACGAGTAGCCGCGACAGCGCGTACTGAATGCCGGTCTCGAAGCTGCCGCCCTCGTCGCGGCCGAGCGCGTAGAACTGCATGAGCAGCGCGACCTCGGAGCCGTGCGGCTCGACCGGACGCCGGAACGCGCGCGTCGCGAGCCGCGTGAGGATCTGCTGCGCGCACGGCTGCTCGTCCGCGGCCGACGCGGGCGTGCAAACGAAGATCGCGCGGCGGCTCGGCGTGTCGCCGACGCCCGTCGCGGCGTACGGCCCGTCGATCGTGATGGCGTTGACCGCGCCCCCGACCGCGACCTCCCCGAGATAGAGCTCGTCGACGCCCGCGCAGCGCCGTTCGTCGACGAGCGCGGCCGTAATGCGCTGCGGGCCGGCGGGCACGCGCAGTCGCACGTGGCGATGCGCGTCGAGCGCGAGCGGCGCGCCGTTGAATGCGACGGTCAAGGTCGGGCCGTCGCAGTAGACAAGCGCGCCCGTCGGGTTGTCCCAGCCGGCCTTCGGCAGCGCTGCTTGCACGGTGATGTCGTACTCCGCGTCGAGCGGGAAGTCGTGCTCGACCGCGAGACCGCCGCGCGTGCCGAGCGGCAGCCCCTCGAAATGATGCCGTTGCGCGGCGCCGCCCGCGGCCGTATAGCGCACCTCGCTGTGTCCCATCGACGGATCGCCGACCGCGCGCCGGCCGATCTGAATCGCGGCGAGCGCGTAGCCCTCGAGCAGCGTCGGCGAGACGCTCTCCCCGGTCGCCACGTCGTCGAAGCCGGCAACCGCGACGTCGGCCGGCAGCGACGCGGCGATCGGCCGCGCATCGAAATCGATGAGATCGCGAATCGCGTTCGCATACTGAGTGCGGTTCAGCCGCGCGAGCGGCTCGGCGCCGGGATCCGGCGCGCGCGCCCATGCCGCATCGAGCTTCTGCTCGAGCCATCCCGCCATGCCGTCGAGCACGGCCCGCTCGGGCCGCGGCCGGCCCTTCGGCGGCATGAGCCCCGCGCGCAGCTTGCGCACGGCGGCCTCCCACACCTTGGCGTTACGGCCGACGTCCGCCCCCTCGAGCTTCTTGAAGGAGACGCCGCCCGCGAGGTCGTCGTCGTTGTGACAGTCCGTGCAGTACCGATTGACTACGGCCCACGGTGGCTCGGCCGAACGGTGCGTGTGCGCGAGATACAGCGTCGCCCCGCCGGCAACCAACGCGCCCGCGCTTGCGGTGGCAAAGAGCCACGATCGATGCTGCATAAACCCCCGAACGAGCGCGCGGGTCGTCAGTGTGCCTCGTGCGCGAATCTCAAGAATACGTTATCCGGCTGCTCCGGGCCCCCCTCGGGACCGCACGCGCTGCGGTGGCGCGAGATCGGAGGAGGCGCGCATGCGCGCCACGCGACGGACTCTCGCGTTGCCGCACATGCCGTGCTGGCGTACGCTGGCATTCGCGCAACCCGTCACGACGATCGTCGCGCTTGAGCACGGCCGATGGAGCGGGCACCACGGCCGAGCGCGCCGATAGAACGACGCTCCGGCGGTACCCCATGAGGTGCTTGCCGGGACGCTCGGCGCCAGGGACGGCGCCGCGCGAGCCTACACGGACGTATTCACGGCGTTTCCGGCAAGCACCTCATGGGTGCCGCCGGAACGCGCGACGCAGCATGACGTCGCTGATCGGCACCGGCACGCGCCGTCAGCGCGATGAGAGCAAAGTAAGGAGGGGCGAGCAATGTCGGTCGATTTTCGCGGACACCCGTTGTTCCCGCCGGGCTTCAACAGCCCGACGCGGTTCGAAGCGGACGTGTACGACTGCGAGGTCTGGGGCAAGATCCCGAGCGACCTCGAAGGCACGTTCTACCGCATGCAGTGCGACTTCCAGTACCGCCCGCCGCAAAACGAATGGCTCACGGGCTTCAACGGCGACGGCCACGTGAGCGCGTTCCGGTTCGCGAATGGTTCGGTCGACTTCAAGTCGCGCTACGTGAAGACCGAGCGGCTGATGACCGAGCGCAAGGCGCGCAAGCGGCTCTGGGGCGTGTACCGCAATCCGTACACCGACGATCCGAGCGTCGTGAACATCGACCGCGGCGCCGCGAACACTCACATTTATTGGCACGGCGGCAAGATGCTGTGCCTGAAAGAGGACTCGCTGCCGTACTACATCGACCCGCACTCGCTCGAGACGCTCGGCCGTTGGGATTTCCACGGCAAGTGGAAGTCGACCACGATGTCCGCGCATCCGAAGATCGACCCCGTGTCCGGTCAGATGATCGCGTACGGCTACGAGGCGAAGGGCATTCTGTCGAAGGACATCGCGGTCTACACGATCGACCCGCAGGGACACATCGTGAAGGAGGTCTGGCTGCAGTCGCCTTACCTCGGAATCATCCACGACATCGCGATCACCCAGAAGCACGTCTTGATTCCCGTGGTCGCCCGCACCACGAGCCTCGAGCGCCTGAAGAGCGGCGAGCCGATGTGGGAATGGGACGGCAGCCTGCCGACGATGGTCGGGGTGCTGCCGCGCGACGGCGACGCGAAGGACGTGCGCTGGTTCAAGGGCCCCGCGCGCAACACGCTGCATTTCCTGAACGCGACGGATCGCGGCAACAAGGTCACGATGGAGCTGCCGGTGTCCGACGAGGAGCGCTCGCCGTCGCACATCAAGCGGTGGACGTTCAACATGAACTCGAAGAGCGACGCGTTCGAGGAAGAAGTCGTCTCCACTTCGAACGGCGTGCTCGCGCGCATGGACGATCGTTATCTCTCGCTGCCGTACCGCTTCGGCTACGTCGGCCACGCGGACCCCGAGAAGCCGTACGACACCGCAAAGGGCGGCAATCTCAAGGGCCGGGTCACGAACTGCTACCGGCGCTTCGACCTGAACAATCCGGGCAAGGAGAGCGTGTTCTTCGTCGGCGAGGTGCAGAGCCTGCAGGAAAGCGGCTTCGTGCCGCGCAAGGGCAGCACGGAGGAGGGCGACGGCTACATCTTCGGCGTGGCGAACAACTACGCGGAGATGGCGTCCGAGCTGCACATCGTCGATGCGCAGCACATGGAGGACGGCGCAGTCGCGGTCGTGAAGCTGCCCTTCAGGCTGCGCAGCGGCACGCACGTCAATTGGTTCGCGGCCGACGATCTCGCGGCGCAGGAGTCGGCGGAGGACAACGTATGAGTGACGCCGAGCGATCTTCACCGGCTCCGTTGTCGATCGATCGCCGCGAGTTCATCGCGGCCGCGGGCGCCGTCGCCGCCGTGGCGGCGCTGCCGCTCGCGGCGTCGACGCGCGCGCCGGAGCGGTCCGCCGCGGCGGCCGCGGCAAATGCCGCCGCGGCCGCGCCGCTCGCCGATTGGACGATCGACGACATGTGGGGCGTGAACCCGCGTTATGCGGAGCCGATCGCCTATGGCCGGCCGCACGCGGCCCGAGATCTGCAAGCCATGGCCGAGCCGGCCGACCTGCCGTTTCTCGCATAGCGTCCGGTAGTGCTCCACGCACCCGTCACGGCGGCCGAAGAAATCTGAATCGCCGGCCGGCGCGCGAGCGCCGTGCAATAATCCGCGCCCAAAAGCCGTTGCCGTAGCGACGACAGGGCGCCCCATGACTTACGCGAGCGGACGACATTTCCTCCAGATTCCGGGCCCGACGAACGTGCCCGATCGCGTGCTGCGCGCAATCGCGCAGCCGACCATCGATCATCGCGGTCCCGAGTTCGGCGCGCTCGGACGCGAGGTGCTCCACGAGATTCGCGCGGTCTTCAAGACCACTTCGCCGGTGGTGATCTATCCGGCCTCGGGGACGGGCGCATGGGAAGCCGCGCTCGTGAACACGCTCTCGCCCGGTGACCGCGTGCTGACCTGCGAGACCGGTTGGTTCGCGACGCTATGGCAGCAGATGGCCGTGCGCCTCGGCCTCGTGCCGCAAGTCATTCCGACCGATTGGCGCCACGGCGCCGACCCGGCCGCGATCGAGGCGGTGCTTGCGGAGGATCGCGGGCACGCGATCAAGGCCGTGTGCGTGGTGCACAACGAGACGTCGACCGGCGTCGTGAGCCGTATCGGCGACGTGCGCAAAGCACTGGACCGCGCACGCCATCCTGCGTTGCTGTTCGTCGATACGATTTCCTCGCTCGCCTCGATCGATTTCCGCATGGACGAGTGGGGCGTCGACGTGACGGTGGGCGGCTCGCAAAAGGGCTTGATGCTGCCGCCGGGGTTGTCGTTCAACGCGATCTCGGAGAAGGCGCTCGCGGCCGCGAAGAGCGCGAAGCTGCCGCGCGCGTTCTGGGGCTGGGACGAGATGCTCGCGGCGAACAAGACGGGCTTCTTCCCATACACGCCGGCCACGAATCTGCTCTACGGCTTGCGCGAGGCACTGCACATGCTCGCGGACGAAGGGCTCGAGAACGTGTTCGCGCGGCACGCGCGGCACGCGGCAGCCACGCGCCGAGCCGTCGCGGCTTGGGGCCTCGAAGTGCTGTGCGCGAATCCAGCCGAGTACAGCGGCTCGCTCACGGCCGTGCTGGTGCCCGAGGGCCAAGACGCGGATCGGCTGCGGCGCGTGATTCTCGAGGCGTTCGACCTGTCGCTCGGTACGGGGCTCGGCCGTCTTGCCGGCAAAGTCTTTCGCATCGGTCACCTCGGTTACTTCAACGATCTGATGCTTGCGGGCACGCTTGCGGGCGTGGAGATGGGTCTCAAGCTCGCAGGCGTTCCGTACGACCCTGGCGGCGTGCAAGCAGCGCTCGATCATCTCGCCGCTACGAGCGGCACGGCGTGAACCACCCGGTTCGCGCGGCCATGCAGGTTGCGTCGGAACCAGGAACGGCGCCTTTCATTTGTCTAATATCGGTGAAGGCCTGCCGCGGATGGTGGCGGGCTCGAGTCGGAGAGAACGTCGGGTGAACCGTCGAGACGCGGTACGAACGCTCGCCGGCGCCTGCATCGCAGGCGCGTTGCCGCGGTTTGCGTTCGGCCAGCCCGTCGCGCAGCTCACCGTCACCGATCTCGACCACGACTTGTTCGTCATCGCGGGTGCGGGCGCGAACGTCGTCGCTGCGAAGAGCTCCGCCGGAATTCTGCTCGTCGACGGTGGACTACGAGCGCACTCGAAGGCGCTGCTCGATCGGGTCGCGCAGCGCTGGCCCGGCGCACACGTCGAGATTCTGTTCAATACCAATTGGCGCGACGAGCATGTCGGGTCGAACGAGGCGCTCGGCCGAGCCGGCGCGAAGATCATGGCGCACGAGAACACAAAGCTGTGGCTCGGCGGGGACTTCGACGTCGAGTGGGAGGACCGGCATTACTCGCCGCAGCCGCAGATCGCGCTGCCGAACGCCACCTTCTACAGCTCGGGCGAGCTCCAATTCGGCGATCGCAAGATCCAATACTGGTATCTGCCGCGCGCGCATACCGACGGCGACGTGGCGGTGTTCTTTCCGGACGCGAATCTGCTCGCGGCGAGCGACCTGCTGTCGGTCGGCCGGTATCCGGTGCTCGACTACTCGACCGGCGGCTGGATCGGAGGACTCGAGGCCGCGTCGAAGTCGCTGCTCGGCTCGACCGATGCCTCGACGCGCATCGTGCCCGCGCGTGGCGCGGTCGCGGCGCGGGCGGATCTCGAGTCGCAGCTGGCGATGTGCAGCGCGGTGCGCGCGGCGGTGGCCGACGCGTTTCGCCACGGCCAAAGCCTAGAGGAATTCGCGGCCGCGAAGCCGACCCGCGATTTCGACGGCCGCTGGGGCGATCCGGACACCTTTCTGCCGCTCGTCTACAAGGGCGCCTGGGCGCACGTGCGCGAGCTCGGCGGGATCATCTAAAGCGGACCTCGCAGGAGTCGAACGAAACATGCCGAGTCGTCGTACGGTCGTAGCGGGAGCCTCCGGGGCGGTCGTGGCCCTGGCGGCGGCCGCAGGCGCGTACGTTCACTTCCGCCACGTGCACCCGCCGGCCGGCGTGCTGTGGGCGCAATTCGGCAAGTACTGCGTCGACTGCCACAACCGTGACGACCTCACCGCCAACATCGCGTTCGACAAGATGTCGCTCGACTCGGTCGCGCGCGAGCCCGAGGTGTTCGAGGCCGTCGTGCGCAAGCTGCGCGGCGCGCAGATGCCGCCGCCGGGGCGTCCGCAGCCGCCGGCCGAGATGCGCCATGCGCTCGTGTCGTGGCTCGAGACCTCGCTCGATGCGACCGCCGCACGTGCGCCGCATCCGGGCCGGGTCGCGCTGCATCGGCTGAACCGCACCGAGTACGCGAACGCGGTCGAGGATCTGTTCGCGCTCAAGGTCGACGTCGCGGCCTTGCTGCCGAAGGACGACGAAAGCGACGGCTTCGACAACGTCGCGAACGTGCTCAAGGTATCGCCGACGTTCCTCGAGCAGTACATTGCGGCCGCCCGCGTCGTGAGTGAAGCGGCGGTCGGCAATCCGGCCGCGAAGGTCGACAGCCGCGTCTTCTACGCGAAGCAAGGCGTGAATCAGAACTTCCACGTCGAGGGCATGCCGCTCGGCACGCGCGGCGGCATGCTGGTCGAGCACAATTTTCCGACCGACGGCACGTACGAGTTCAATATCGGCGGGCTCGCTCGCGCGCGCTACGTCGAGGGGCTCGAGTACCGCCGCCAAGTGATCATCACGATCGACGGCGTGAAGGTATTCGAGAATGCGCTCGGCGGCGAAGAGGACATGAAGGCGGTGGACCAGCTCCAGGCGCCCGCGGTCGGGGAGATCAACTCGCGGTTCGAGCACATTCGCGTGCCCGTGAAGGCCGGCCCGCATACGGTTGCGGCCACGTTCGTCGCCCGCACCATGGCGGAATCCGACGATCCGCTCCAGCCGTTCGTGCCGGGCGGGGGCGAGGTCGGCATCATCGAGGGCGAGTCGACCCCGCTCAAGATCCAACGCTTCGAGATCGACGGGCCGTTCGACTCGAGCGGCGCCGGCGACACGCCGAGCCGGCGCAAGATCTTCACCTGCCGGCCCGAGACCGCGGCCGACGAGCTGCCGTGCGCGAGGCAGATCGTCGGTCGAATCACGCGCCTGGCATTTCGGCGTGCGGTGACCGACGCGGATCTAGAGACGCCGCTCGCGTTTTACGAGGCTGGGCGCAAGAACGGCGACTTCGAGAGCGGCATCCGCAACGCGCTGATGATCGTGCTCGCGAGCCCGGAGTTCCTGTACCGCGCGAGCCTGCCGCCGGACGACCGGGCCCCGGGCACCGTCTATGCGGTGGACGACTACGAGCTCGCGTCGCGGTTGTCGTTCTTCCTCTGGAGCCGCCTGCCCGACGAGCAGCTGCTCGCGGTTGCGGATCAGGGCAAGCTCGGCGATCCCACGGTGCTCGAGGCGCAGGTGAAGCGCATGCTCGCCGATCCGCGCGCCGAGTCGCTCGTCACGAACTTCGCGGCCCAGTGGCTCGACGTGCGCAAGGTGCGCGACATCGTGCCCGACCCCGTGCTCTATCCCGGCTACACGCCCGATTTGGGTCAGGCGTTCGCGAAGGAGATCGAGCTGTTCGTGAAGTACGTCTTGCTCGGCGATCGCAGCGTGCTCGAGCTGCTCGACTCCGATCAGACGTTCGTGAACGAAGATCTCGCCCTGCACTACGGCATTTCGAGCGTGCGCGGCGACCAATTCAGACAAGTCACGCTCAAGAATCCGAACCGCTTCGGGCTGCTCGGCAAGGCCGGAATTTTGATGGCCACGTCGTATCCGAATCGCACGGCGCCGGTGCTGCGCGGCGCGTGGATCCTCGAGCGCGTGATGGGTGCGCCGCCCGCGTCGCCGCCGCCGAACGTGCCGGCATTTCCGGAGAACCAGGACGGCGCCGCGCCGAGAACCGTGCGCGAGCGCCTCGAGCACCACCGCACGAATCCCGTCTGCGCCGGTTGCCACGGCGTGATGGATCCGCTCGGCCTCGCGCTCGAGAACTTCGATGCGGTCGGCGCTTGGCGCGATAAGGACGCGGAGACGACGAGCGCGATCGACGCGTCGACGCGGCTCGCGGACGGCCGCGTCGTGGACGGGCCCGTGGAGCTTCGCAAAGCGCTGACGGACGATCCGGAGCAGTTCGTCGAGACGTTGACCGAGAAGCTCATGACGTTCGCGCTCGGCCGCAGCGTCGAGTACTACGACATGCCGGCGGTGCGCAAGGTGGTGCACGAGGCCGCGCGCAGCGATTACAAATTCTCGGCTCTGGTCACGGCCATTGCGCAGAGCGAGCCCTTCAGGTTCAGCACGGTGCCGAGCACGGCAAACGATCTCGAGGCGCGCGCCGCGGTCAAAGACTAGAGCGCAAGCGGGAACAGGAGAGTCGACATGTTCATCACGAAGAAACACCTGTCGCGACGCACGGTGCTCCGGGGCGTGGGCGTGACGCTCGCGCTGCCGCTGCTCGATGCGATGATTCCGGCGCGCACGGCGCTCGCTCAAACCGCGGCCAAGGGTCAGACGCGGCTCGGTTTCATCTATTTCCCGCACGGCGCCGTGATGGCGAAGTGGACTCCGTCCGCGGAGGGCAAGACGTTCGAGCTGCCGCAAATTCTGGCGCCGCTCGAGCCGTTCAAGAGCCGTCTCACGATCGTGAGCGGGCTCGAGAACAAGCACGCGGCCGGACCGACGCATGCGATCACGCCCGGCACCTGGCTGTCGAGCGTGTCGCCGCGCATCAGTCACGATCCGTACGGCGGCGTCACGGCCGATCAGATCGCGGCGCAGCATATCGGTCAGGACACGCCGCTGCCGTCGATCGAGGTCTCGACCGAGGAGCCCGTGGGCGGCGGCGCGTGCGATCGCAACTACGGCTGCAGCTACGGCGCGACGATCTCGTTCCGCACGCCGTCGACGCCGCTGCCGATGGAGTTCAACCCGCGCAAGCTGTTCCAGCAGCTGTTCGGCCAGGGCGACACGCCGGCGGAGCGCGCGCGCCTCGCGGCGCAGTACTCGAGCGTGCTCGACGTGGTGTTCGAGAAGGCGAGCGCGCTGCAGAAGCGCGTGTCGATTCCCGATCGTGCAGTGCTCGACGATTACCTCGACAGCGTGCGCGAGATCGAGCGGCGCGTGCAAAAGATGGAAGCGAACGATCTGTCGCACATCAAGCTGCCCGACGCGCCGGTCGGGGTTCCGAACAGCTTCCCGGAGCAGATGGACCTCATGTTCGACACCATCGCGCTTGCCTGGCAGGCGAATCTCACGCGCATCACGTCGTTCATGATGGCGGCCGAGGTCAGCAACATGACCTACAACTTCATCGGCGTCTCCGATGCGTTTCATGCGCTGTCTCACCACCAGAACAACGGCGCGAAGATCGAGCGGCTCGCGAAGGTGCAGACCTATCACACGACCGCGTTCGCGCGCTTCGTCAAGAAGCTCGAGGACACGCCCGACGGCGACGGCTCGCTGCTCGACCACAGCGCGCTCCTCTACGGCAGCAACATGAGCAACAGCAATGCGCACGACCACTTCCCGCTGCCCGTCGCGGTGCTCGGCGGGGGAAACGGCAAGCTCAAGGGCGGCATGCACGTGCGCTACCCCGATCGCACGCCGGTATCGAACCTCGTGCTCACGGTGTTGAACCGCGTCGGCGTGCCGGTCGAGTCGCTCGGCGACAGCACCGGCGAGGTCGCGGAGGTCTGACCGTGCGCGAGAGGCTCGCTCGGCTCGCACCGCGCCTGCTGCTGCTCGCGGCGACCGCGCTTTCCGCAGGCAATGCGGCGGCCGAGAGCGCGCTCGTCGCCGCGGCCCGCTCGGCCGATCGCGAAGCCGCCCTCGCGGCGCTCGAGCGGCACGCCGATCCGAACGAGACCTCGCCCGACGGCACCACGGCGCTGACCTGGGCCGTGCACCACGACGACGTCGATCTCGTGCGCCGCCTGATCGCCGCCGGCGCGGACGTGAAGATGCGCAACGCCTACGGCGCGAGCGCGATGTCCGAGGCGGCGGTAGTCGCGAATCCCGCGGTCCTCGAGGCGCTGCTCGCCGCCGGCGCGGACGCCGACTCGCCGAACGCCGACGGCCAGACGGCGCTCATGGTCGTCGCGCGCACGAGCAACACCGAGGCCGCGGAGCTGTTGATCGCCCACGGCGCGCAGGTGAACGCGCACGAGCAGCGCAAGGGTCAAACGGCGCTGATGTGGGCCGCCGCTCAGAGCCGTCCGGAGATGGTGAAGACGCTGCTTGCGCATGGCGCCGAAGTCGACGCGCGTTCCAAGGTGAACGACTGGAAGCGGCGCGTGACGGCCGAGCCGCGCGTGAAGGACATGCATCCGGGCGGCTTCACCGCGCTTCTGTTCGCGACGCGCGAGGGCTGCCTCGCGTGCGTGCAGGCGCTCGTCGACGCGGGCGCGAAGGTCGATCTCACGGATCCCGACGGCGTGACGCCGTTGCTCTCCGCGCTCCTGAATGCGCACTTCGATACCGCGAAGTACCTGCTCGCCAAGGGCGCGATGGTGAACAAGTGGGACTGGTACGGCCGCACGCCGCTGTATGCGGCGGTGGACTTCAACACGCTGCCGCACGGCGGCCGACCCGATCACCCGTCGCTCGACACCACCACGAGCCTGCAGATGATCGGCCTGCTGCTCGACGCGGGCGCCAACCCGAACGCGCAGCTCAAGCTGTTTCCTCCGTACCGCAGCCTGCGCATGGACCGCGGCGCCGACGGAGTTCTGACGATCGGCAGCACGCCGCTCTTGCGGGCCGCACGCGGCGCCGACGTCGACGCGATGAAAGCGTTGCTCGCGCGCGGCGCGCTCGTCGACCTGCCGCAAGAGGCCGGCGTCACGCCGTTGATGGTCGCAACCGGCTACGGCGCGAGCCCGATCGACACGCGGGGCAAGTTCCGCACCGAGGTCGAGGCGCTCGCGGCCGCGCAAGTGCTGCTGGACGCAGGCGCCGACATGAATGCGCGCGAGGAGAACGGCCGCACCGCGCTGCACGGTGCAGCGTCGCAAGGCTACGACGACATCGTGAAGTTTCTGGTCGAGCACGGCGCGGACGTGAACGCGGCCGACCACGACGGCGCGACGCCGCTCGACGCGGCGCTCGGCAAGCTGCGCAGCCGCGGCCGCGCCGGCGGGGCGCATCCGGCGACCGCGAAGCTCATCGCCGACCTCGGCGGTAGCGCCGGCCTCACCGACCCCGCGGGCACCGGCGCTCGTCGCGCGCGCTAGCGAGCGCTCCGAGCGCAATGAGGGTCGGCCCGCCGGGCGCGGCCGTCCGGCAGGCGGTGCCCAAGCGCACGCGGCGCCCCTTCTGTCCGCTCGATCGATCAGGCAGACTCGTCGAACGCACACTCCGGGGGGAGCCGCCATGTGTTGCCCACCTTTTCGCGTCGCGCGGACGGTGATGCTCGCCGCGCTGCTCGCCGCCGCCGCAAGCAGCGGCGGGGCGGCCGAGGATGCCGCGAAGCTCGAGCAGCGGCTCGACGCGCTCGAAGCGAACGTCGTCGCGGCCGAGGATTTGAGCGCGCTCGCACGGCTCCAGCGCGAGTACGGCTTCTACGTCGATAAGGGGATGTGGGAGGACGTCGCGGATCTGTACGCCGACGACGCGGTCGCGAACTATCCGGCCGGCACGTACATCGGCAAGGCGAGCATCCGCAAGCACCTGTACATGAATGTCGGCGGCGGCCAAGTCGGCGACAACGGCCTGCCCGACGGCCGGCTCTACGATCACCTCAATATCCAACCCGTGCTTCATCTCGACCCGGGCGGCAAAACCGCGCACGGCCGCTGGCGCGCGTTCGCGATGTTCGGCGGCATCGGCGGCGGCGCGACCTGGGCCGAGGGCGTGTACGAGATGACGTACTCGAAAGACGGCGGCGTCTGGAAGATCAAGAATCTCGACTATCACTCCGGGTTCGGCGCGTCGTACGCGACGGGCTGGGTGCCGCCGAAGGAGCCGCGCCCCGAGGGCGGCGGCGCGCGCCGACTGCCGTACCCGCCCGACAAGCCGCGCGAGGAAGCGTGCCCCGGGTTCCCGCGTGCTTGCGTGGGGCCGTTCCACTACACGAACCCCGGCGTGACCGGCGCGGCCCACGCTTGGACCACGGTGGCTGTGCCTCCGCCGGCCGGCAAACGCGCGAGCGCGCGCCAGCGCTCCGAGGATCTCGCGCGCCGCGTCGAGCGGCTCGACGACGAGCACGAGATCGCGAACCTGCAGCGCACGTACGGCTACTACCTCGACCATCGCCTGTGGGATCAGGTCGCCGCCCTGTTCGCCGACGACGGCACGATCGAGATGGGCCAGCGCGGCGTGTACGCCGGCAAGCCGCGCGTGCGCGCGTTCCTGAACCTGCTCGGGCCGGAAGGCATCCACGACGGCGAGCTGAACGATCACGTGCAGTTGCAGGTCGTGGTCGACGTTGCGCCGGACGGCCGCACCGCAAAAGCGCGCAGCCGCGAGCTCGACATGCTCGGCGTCGTCGGGCAGGGCGGCGAGTGGAGCGAAGGCGTTTACGAGAACACGTTCGTGAAGGATGGCGGCGTCTGGAAGATCAAGTCCCTGCACTACTTCCCGACGTTCATCACCGATTACGACAAAGGTTGGGCGAAGGACGCGCAACCGGTGCCCGGTCCTAGCTCGGAGCTGCCGCCCGATCGGCCGCCGACGAGCGTCTACGCGATCTATCCGAAGGCGCACATTCCGCCGTATCACTACGTGAATCCCGTGAGCGGCCAGTCGCCGCGCTACCCGGTCGACCGCGGCCGTCCGAGCGACGCCGCGATCAAAGCCGTGCTCGCCGCGGTGGAGCCCGCGGGCCGCGCGCGCCGCGAGCCCGCGCGCGACGTCGATGCGCTCGTGGCCGATGCGGAGCGCGCGATCGGCCGCGTGAAGGACTACGACGAGATCGAGAACCTCGTGAGCGCGTACGGCTATTACCTCGACAAGAATCTGTGGAACGACCTCGCGAACCTGTACTCCGCCGGCGGCTCGACCGAGCTGGCTCAGCGCGGCGTGTACATCGGCCGCGAGCGCGTGCGCTCGGGGCTCTTCAACATGTTCGGCGCCGAGGGCCCGAGCGAGAACCGGCTCGGTAACCACGTGCAGTGGCAGCCCGTGATCCACGTGGCCGCGGACGGGCAAAGCGCGCAGATCCGCTCGCGGATGCTGCAGCAGCTGAACTTCGGCACACGTCCGTCGATGGGCGCGGCGATCTACGAGAACGAGGCCGTCAAGGAGAACGGCGTCTGGAAATTCAGCATTACGCACGCCTTCAACACCTGGACCGCGGCCTACGAAGGCGGCTGGGCGAAAACCCAAGGCGGTCGCGTCCCGGGCCCGAGCAAGACCTATCCGCCCGATTCGCCGCCGACGTTCCGATTCCAAATGTTTCCGACGGTCTATGAAATACCGTTCCATTATCCGAACCCGGTCACGGGCCGGCAGGTGAGCGCGATGCAGCCGAACGAGCATCGACCCGCGGTGACCGACTTTGGGATGCCGACCGAGATTGCGGGCGAGCTACGCGCGATCGGCTCGAAGATCGAGACGCAGAAGACGCAGGAGCTTTACGCGCCGCTGCAGCCGAAGGAACCGTACCGATGGCTCAAGGTCGACCGCGACCTGCACTACGGCCCCGCCGAGCGCAACGTGCTCGACGTGTTCTCGGCGCCCGACAGCGGCGTCGCAGGCAAGCCCGTCGTCGTGTTCGTGCACGGCGGCGGCTTCACACGCGGCGCGAAGCGCACGGAAGGCACGCCGTTCTACGACAACATCGGTCTGTGGGCCGTGAGCCGCGGCTTCGTCGGGGTCACGATCAATTACCGGCTCGCTCCGCAGAGCACGTGGCCGTCCGGAATCGAGGATCTGACCGCCGTCGTCGCCTGGCTCGAGGCGCACGCCGCGCAGTACGGCGGCGATCCGAGCAAGATTTTCCTCTGGGGCCACTCGGCGGGCGCCGCCCATGTGGGCGACTACGTGGCCCATGCCGCGACGACGGGCGCGCCGCCCGGCATCGCGGGCGCGATCCTCACGTCGGGGTTCTACGATCTCGGCAAAGAGGTGTCCGTTTGGAAGGCGTATTACGGCGACGACGTGTCGAAGTACGAGGAGCGCTCGTCGCTGCCGGGCTTGACGCGCACGACCGTGCCGCTGCTCGTGACCGACGCCGAGCTCGATCCGGAGATGTTCCAAACCGAGACGACGAAGCTCGTAAATGCACGTGAGCACGCCGGCAAGCCCGTGCGTCACGTGCACCTCGCAGGCCATTCGCACATCTCGGAGACGTACGCGGTGGGGACGGCGGATCGATCGCTGTCGATGCCGGTGGCGGCGTTCGTGCGGGCCGCGAGCGGCGGCTGAGCGGCCCTCGACGCGTCGTGCTTCGTCAGCGCTCGGGTTGCGTCATCTGCCGCCGGTCACTTCTATGAAGCTGGCGGTCGTGAACGACGACTCGTTCGAGAGCAGCCAAAGAATCGCGTGCGCCACTTCGTCGGTCGTTCCGCCGCGCTTCATCGGCACGAGCGCTTTGACGCGATCGACGCGTCCGGGCTCACCGCCGCTGGCGTGCATCTCGGTATAGATGTATCCGGCGCGAACGGCGTTGACCCGAATACCTTCGTCCGCGACCTCCTTGGCTAAACCGATCGTGAGCGTGTCGATCGCGCCCTTGGAAGCGGCGTAGTCTACGTATTCGGCAGGCGCACCCAGACGTGACGCACCCGACGACACGTTCACAATCGCTCCGCCCGCGCCGCCCCGTCGCGTCGACATGCGGCGCACGGCTTCTCGAGCACAAAGGAACGAGCCGATGACGTTGGTGGCGAAGACGCGCTGCAATCGAGCAGCGCTCATCCCCTCGACTCGCATCTGCGGTTCGAGGACACCGGCGTTGTTGACCAGCGCCGTCGGTCGTCCGAGCTCTCTGTCGCACGCCTCGAAGAGGCGCTCGACTTCCGACTCGATCGACACGTCCGCGGCGATTGCGACGGCTTTCCCGCCGGCCGTGTTGATGGCGTCGACCACGTGCTCGGCTGCGCCTCGGTCGCTGCGATAGTTGACGCAGACGGAATAGCCCCGGCTTGCCGCGAGACGCGCAGTAGCGGCGCCGATGCCGCGCCCGGCGCCGGTGATGACGACGACGTCGACCATGGGAGGCGATCCAACCGTGGGTCCGCCAATCTAGCAGAGATTCCGGATCGGCCCGGCATCGAGCCGCGAGGCGCTTGGACGAGCGGTCGTTTCTATGCGCGGCGCTCGCCGCCGGCTCGGGCGCTGCGGCCCGCGCGCGCGCGAGCGAGCCATAGAGCGCCGAGCAGCAGCAGGTCGAGCGGGCCGAAGGCGCCGCTGCCGCCGCTGCTGCTGCCGCTCGGCGCCGCGGGCATCGGGCTCGTGGTCGGCGTCTGGTCCGCGCCGCTGCCTGACGACGGCGCAGGCGGATCGACTGTGACCGTCACGTCGTCGCTCGCTACGAGCTCCCCGTCGTTCGCCGTCAGCTCGAGCACGTAGCTGCCCGCCGACGGAAAGCTTACGTGGACGCTGGCCGTCGCGGTCGTGTCGAAGGTTGCGTCCGACGGGCCGCTCACTTGCGACCATGCGAGGGTCGGCGCGGCATTCGGTAGGCCGTCGTCGGTCACGGAGCCCACGAGCGTCACGCTGTCCGTGGGCAACTGGATTCGCAAGTCGGCCCCGGCGGTCACCTGCGGCGGCTGATTGATCGGCATGACCGTGATCAGCGTGTCGTCGCTCGTCGACAAGTCGCCGTCGCTCGCCGTCAGACGCAGCGTATAGGTTCCGGGCGACGGGAACCGCACTCGCGACGTCGCCGACTTCGCGTCGGTGAAAAGCGCGGCGCCGGGACCGTCGAGCTGCGTCCAGCCCACGCTCAGCTGAGGCTCCGGCAAGCCGTCGTCCGAGACCGAGCCGGCCAAGGCGACGGAGTCCTCCGGCCATTGCAGGGTCGTGTCGGGTCCGGCGGAGACGATCGGCGGCTGATTCTCCTCCCCCGCCGCGCGCAGCACGTCGCCGCTCGAGCAGATCCCGTACACGTTCGGGCAGCGCGTGCGCGTCGGCGGCCTTTGGCGCAGATAGTGGAGGATTCCGGGAAACCACTGCTGCTCGGGTGTAGGTCCCGACATCTTGCGCGTCCAGAACACGTAGTGACTCTGCAGCACGTCGTAGGCGTAATCGCCGATCTCCTTGGGCGTGAATTGGTCGAGCTCGGCGTTCTCCACGGCGCTCGCGATCGGGAGCTCCAGGCGATAATCCGCTCCGTAGGCGCCGGTCAGCACGCTTTGGCCGAGCGTCAACCGGCCGGGGAACACGTTCGAGCCGCCGGCGCCGACGTGCGCCGCCTCGAGCTGCGCGTACAAATCGTTGATGAGGTCCGTGCTGCCGGGGAGCCAGTTGGCGTTCAGGAAGAGGTTGCTCGTAGGCATCGAGGGCTTCACGGTCTTTATGAAGCGAACGTATTGCTGCTCGAGCACCTCGTTCGTATAGCCCTCCGGATAGTCCTCGGCGTCGAAGCTCAACGTCGTCTCTTCCGTGAACGCGCCTTCGAACAGCGGATCCGAGTCGTAGCGTTCGGCCAGCGCCTGATAGAGCTTCACGAGTCTCGTCATCACCGGCGCTTCCCAGAGCCTTGCGACGAATCCGGACCTCGACACGGCGAGACCCCCGTTGTACACGGGATCCTCACGCAAATAGTCCGGCACGATGCCCGCCCCATTGGACGTCTTGAAGGCGCGATCCATGATGCGCACCACGAGGCGCTTCGGCGGCGTCATCTGCCGCAGCGTCGCCAAATAGGTATCGACGATCGAGAAATCGTAGTGATCGAACGTCGGCTCGAGGTCGTACCACCAGAGACGCACCATGAAGCCCTTGACGCCGACGTCGTTGTCGAGCTGGCCAATGGAGGTCATGTTCTGCTCGATCGTCGCGCCGCCGTCGAGCATCAGATAGTGGCCCGGATGCCACTTCGTGCCTTGTGCCGAAACCGTGGCGTCGGCGAGGAGCAAGAGAGCCCCGATCAGAAACGACGTCCGGCTCATCGGCCCTCCTAGCCCTTTGCAGCGATCAGGCTCCGGCCGTCGCCGCGGCCGCCGAGCACGCAAAATTTGGAAAACGATGACCGCGTCCCTCCCCGGATCCCAGGCCTGCAGCCTCCTTCCACAGGCGCAGTGCATGAGCTCCAACGCAACGGGTGCAATACTCATGCCGGGCGTGAGGCGTTCGTGGAGCCGGTGCGCGGGTACCTCGGCGGAACGCCGCAAGAGCGCTAGGGCGGGGCGTCGCCCTGCGGCGGCACCGGGAGCCCGCGGTGTTCGCCCGGATCGAACACGCCCCTGTGATGAAAATAGACGATGCCGGCCGCAGTGCGCATCGGCCGAGTCCCCAGCAGCAAGTTGAAGGCGAGGTCGCTTTGCAAGCGATCGAATAGGAATCGCAGCGCCCGCTTCAGCCGAAACTTCGGATAGGAGCGCACGAACGAGCGGCTCGGCTCGTCGCCTTTACCTTGTAGGAAATCCGCCACCGCATGGCCAGCCGCAAGACCGTGCTTGAGCGCCGTGTGGATACCGCCCGCCGTGACGGGCGACACCATGCCGGCTGCGTCGCCCACGAGCAGCGCGCGATTGGCCGCGACCGGCTTGACGACGCCGCCGCACGGGATGAGTCCGGCGCGCACGCCACTCGGCGTGAGGCCGCGCAGGTCGATCGCGGGCGCGATCTTCGCGACCAGCTCGGCCATCGCCTCGTCGGGCTTGAACGGCGTGCGGCCGTCGAGCCGGCGTGCGAGCCCGGCCTGCACGCCGTCGACGCCCGCGAGCACCCAGCCGATGTAGCCTCGCGCGATTTTGCGGTCGACGAAGCAATGCAGCTTGTCGGGCTCGGCGATCGAAGCGCCCGCATACTCGTGCTCGACGCCTGCGAGAAACCGCGTGCTGCCGCCGAGTCGCAACGCGGTCGCAACGCGCGAGCGCGGTCCGTCCGCGCCGACCAGGAATCGTGTGCCGCCGAAGCCGTCGACCTCGAAGCCGCCGTGCTCTCGGCGTGCGCCCCTGAACGGCGCGCCATAGCGGATCTCGGCGCCCGCTCGCTCGGTTTCGGCGGCGAGCCAGCGCATCACGGCCGGCGTGTCGGTCGCGAGGAAGTAGTAGCCGGGCGCCGTGAGGTCGACGTGAGCGAGATTCGGCGCATACAGCCGCACGCTCGGGATGCGCCGCACGAGCTCCGCCGGCAGCGCGTCGAGCAGCGCGATCTGATCGACCGCATCCTTCACGATGATGCCGGTCGTATGCAGCTTGGCGCCCGCGTCGGCCTTCTTCTCGAGCACGACGACGCGCAGGCCCGCGCGCGCAAGCACGAGTGCGCATGCGAGGCCTGCGAAGCTGGCGCCGACGACGACGCAGTCGGCCTGCGAATGAGCGGTTCGGCGCGGAATCCTCGACCCCCGGACGGACGGAATTGCCGCAGTGTCCACGACCATGGGGGGCGTGTCGATGGCCGCATGGCCGTGCGGTCGCGGCTGTCGCCCGCGCCGCACGACCGTCCGGTCCGTGCCGCGGCCTGGCCGACTCAGAGCTGGCCCGAGCCGATGTCGAGCGTCTGGGTGGCGACCACCGCGCCGTCGCGGCGCTGCGTCGCGATCCAGCGCACCGCGATGCCGCTCTCGCCGCCGCCGGTCTCGCATTCGATGGTGACGGCCAGCGTATCGCCCGCGCGCACATCGAGCGGGGCTTCGAGCGGCAGATAGATTTGGTCCCAATGCGTTCGCGGCGCGAACGGGCTCGTCGACAGCACGACGCCCGGCACGAGCGTGCAGTCCCACCAGAGCGCGAAGCCGCGAATCGCGGCACCGCGCTCGAGTCGCCATTCGGCCGTGCCGGAGCGCCGGCTCGCGATATCGCCGTCGAAGGTCAGCGCGTCCCATTGCCGTGGCGGCGCATCGAGCAGATCGGCGGGCTCGATCGCGAATACGTACATGTTGTGTCGCGTGAGCGCTTCGGCGTCGCGCAGGTCGAGGCCGAAGCCGACGCCGCGCCAGCTCGCGAGGTCGCGCTCGAAGCGTTCCGCCGTGACGGGCGCGGCCCATTGCGCGAGCGAGGACGGCACGAGCGTGCCGCCGGGCGCGAGAAACCGCCGTGCGTCGCGCAGCGTCTCGAGGACGTCCTCTTCGTACGCGAAATTGCCGAGCACCTCGGCGACGACCACGTCGCAGCGCGGCGGCTCTGCGACGTCGAGCGAGCGCTCCGCCACGAAGTGCAGGTTGTCGATGCCGTTGCGTGCGGCGATCGTCTCGGCGAGCGCCAGCACGGGGCCCGGGTCGTAGAGCCAGGCCTCGCGCGCGCCGAGCCTGCGCGCGATGAATGCGAGGATGCCGGTGCCCGCGCCGATGTCCGCGACCGTGCTTCTGCCGGGCTCGATCAGGCGCTCGAGCGCCGCGCGAAACGCGTCGTTGCGCATCCGATCCGCGAGCATGCGTCGATGGAACTCGATCGACATGCGGGCGCGGTCAGTGCGTCATCGCGTAGAGAATGTAATTGATGAAAGTGCGCATGCCCTGCGCGGAGTAGTTCTCGGGATAGGCCGGATTGTCCGAGTGCTCGACCGAGTCGCCGAGATCCATGTTGTGGCAGATCGCGACCATGATTCGGCCCTTGTCGTCGTAGATGCCGCGCCAGCGCGGAATGTAGCCGTCCTGCTCGTACGTGCGACCGCTGTACAAGAACTGCGCACCCGGGATTTGCTGACGGTCGACCAAGTCCCAGAAGGTGTGGAAGATCTGATCGCTGTCGGGAATGTCGACGATCGGCCGGTCCGGGAACACGCGCTGCATGCTCTCGATGAAGACTTCCCACTGGTAGGTTCCGTGGAAGTCGTCGACCATCAGAAAGCCGCCGCGCAGCAGATACTCGCGCAGCTTCGCGGCCTGGTCATCGGTGAGCTCCCACTGCCCCACCTCGACCGCGTAGAGCCAGGGCCAATAGAACACGTCGTCGTCGTCATCGAGATTGACCGGCTGCTCCACCGAGCGCGCGTCGAGCGCGGTCAGCCGGCGCACCATCTGCGCGACGTGGCGGTCGGCTTTCGGGTAATCGATGGTCCACGCCGTGCGCCCGTATTCCCAACGGCCGCCGCCGCCGTCGTAGGACGGATACATCAGGCGTGCAAACGTCCACTCCCCCGAGTCCACGTGGTCAGGCGGCATCTCGAACTCGTCGTACTCGATGCCCGGGTACTGCCGGAACGGCCGCGGGCCGGCGAGCGCAATGCCGACGAGACATAAGCAGCCGATCGCCGCGGCGCCGCGGCGTAGCCGGCGGAAACGCGGTTTGGCGGCGGGAGGCGCTTCGGGATCGGTCACTGCGGGAGCATAGCGGAGTCGTTGCCTGATCGCATTAGACGTACCGCGCCGCCAGCGGTTTCCGGCGCTGCCCGCAGCGCCGCGCATGGGCGCGTGTTCGCCGCGGCGGCCAGTGCGTTCGCGAACCGTTCCGAGTATTCTTTCGCTCCCGCCCCGCCCCGTCGACAAGCCAATGAAGGATCTGACCCAAGATTCGATCGTCCGCAACATCGTCGCGATGGCCGTGCCGATCGCGGCCGGCATGATCTTTCAGACGTTGTACTTCCTCGTGGACCTGTACTTCGTCGCCTCGATCGGCGATGCCGCGGTCGCGGGCGTCGGCGCCGCCGGCACTTTGATGTTCGTGATCATGGCGCTCACGCAGGTGCTCGGTGTGGGCGCAGTGGCGTTGATCGCGCAGGCCGTCGGACGCAAGGACCGCGTGCACGCGAACGTCGTGTTCAACCAATCCGTCCTGCTCGCGATCGCGTGCGCGGCGGCGACGCTCGTCGGCGGCTATTCGCTCACGGGCGTGTACGTGCGCTCGATCGCGGCCGACGCGGCCACGCAGCTCGCGGGCACCACTTATCTCTACTACTTCCTGCCCGGTCTCGCGCTCGGCTTCGCACAGGTCGTGATGGGCTCGGCGCTGCGCGGCACGGGTATCGTGAAGCCCACGATGGCGATTCAGGCGCTCACGGTGCTCTTGAATACGCTCCTCGCGCCGGTCCTGATCGCGGGGTGGGGCACGGGGGTCGCGCTCGGCGTTGCGGGCGCCGGTCTCGCGAGCACGCTATCGATCATCGTCGGCGTGATCCTGCTGGCACTGTATTTCATGCGCCTCGAGAAGTACGTGGCGTTCGACCGCTCGATGTGGCGACCGCAGCTCGCGGTCTGGACGAAGATGCTCGACGTGGGCTTGCCGGCCGGCGGCGAGTTCGCGCTGCTATTTATCTACATGGGCGTCATCTACTGGGTCATCAGCGACTTCGGCGCCGCGGCCCAGGCCGGTTTCGGCATCGGCTCGCGCATCATGCAATCGATCTTCATGCCCGCAATGGCGATCGCGTTCGCGGCCGGACCGATCGCGGGACAGAACTTCGGCGCGGGCCAGGGCGCCCGCGTGCGCGAGACGTTCGGCAAGGCGGTGCTGCTCAACACCGTCGTGATGGTCGCGGTCACGGTGTTTCTGCAGTGGCGTCCCGAGGTGCTGGTCGGCTTCTTTACGCCCGAGGCCGATGCGCGTGCGATCGGTGCGACGTTTCTGCGCACGATCTCTTGGACCTTCATCGCACAGGGCGTGGTGTTCACCTGCTCGGGCATGTTCCAGGGCTTAGGTAACACGCGGCCCGCGCTGTTGAGCTCGGCCGTGAGGCTCGTGATCTTCGTACCGCTTGCGGTGTGGCTGTCGGCGCAGCAGTCGTTCGACCTGTCGCAGGTGTGGTACCTGTCGGTCGCAACCGTCTGGATCCAGGGCGGCGTGAGCACGATGCTGCTGCTGCAGCAGTTCCGGCGCCGGCTCGCGCCCGGCGCGCGGCCCGTCGCGCCCGCCGTCGCGATGGCGGCCGGCGAAGGCCAGAGCTGAGAGCGCTATTGTCGCTCGCTTGCGACCGCGCGGTCGCCCTTGCCGCGGCCGTGGCTGGTCGTCGATGCCGTGCAGCGCAGCGTTGCAACCGAGTTCTCGCAGGAACTGTTTCGCGTCACCGTGAGTCGCGCTGAGTGCGTGTCGTTGCTGCGTCTGCGCGGAAGCGCCGAACCATTTTTCCAGTGCAAGGTAGCGCCCCCGGAGGCCGCCGAGTCTCGCCGAATCCCTGCGTATGATGGCCGCCGACGCCGCCAAGCTGATTCTCAAGGCCGCCGCGTTCGCGGCGCACAAGCACAAGGATCAGCGGCGTAAGGACGCGAACGCGTCGCCGTACATCAACCATCCGATCGCGCTTGCGAACGTGCTCTGCGAGGAAGGGGGCATCGCCGATGCGCGCGTGATCGCCGCGGCGCTGCTGCACGACACGATCGAGGACACGCTCACGAGCTACGAGGAGCTGCGAGGCCAGTTCGGCGACGAGATCGCCGACGTCGTGCTCGAGGTGACGGACACGAAGTGGCTCGAGAAAGCGTCGCGCAAGCGCCTGCAGGTGAGCAAGGCTGCGAGCGCAAGCACCGAGGCCAAGCTCGTGAAGCTCGCCGACAAGATCTGCAACGTGCGCGACATGATCGCGAGCCCGCCCGCCGGCTGGTCGCTCGAGCGGCGCCGCGCGTACTTCGATTGGGCCAAGGAAGTCGTCGACCAGCTGCGCGGCACGAATGTGCAGCTCGAGCGCCGTTTCGACAGGCTGTACAAGCGCCGGCCTTGAAGGCGGGCGGGGCCGCTCCATTCGGGCCGCCGTGCCGGATCTGGGATTCTCTGCACCGCCACCGGGACGCCGAGCGCGGTCGGCGGCGGTGCGATGGCGCCGAATTTCGCCGTTAGAGCAACGGGTTGCGCGGCGCGCGCCGATTGGCACGGTCATTGAATCGCCGCAACCGGATCCGCCGTCGCGGCGTTTTCGGCCGGACGCGCGTACCACTCGCGGGGAGTCGCACATGTCTGCGTTCTTTCAAGACCTGAGGCACGCCGTTCGCCGGCTCGGCAAGTCCCCCGTGTTCACGCTGTTCGCGGCGGCGATCCTGACGGTCGGGATCGGGCTGAATGCAGTGGCGTTCGGTATGGTCGACGCGCTGCTGCTGCGACCCGCGCCGTTCGCTCATCCAGAGTCGCTCGTGCGCATCTATCAGGACTCCGACGAGGGCATCCCGACGTCGACCGCGTTTCCTGCGTATCGCGACATGGCCGCGATGGTCGACGTATTCGCGGGCGTCGCGGCGACGTCGGGCGATCGCGCCGCGCTCGAGACAGCCGATGGACCGCGCGAGGTCGATGTCGAGTACGCGACCGCGAGCTATTTCCCCGTGCTCGGCGTCAGCGTTGCACGCGGTCGTTGGTTCACGGCCGAGCAAGACCGCGTCGGCGCCGAGCCCGAGGCGGTCCTGAGCGACCGCGCGTGGCGCGAGCGATTCGCTGCCGATCCCGAGATCACGGGCCGGACGATCCGTCTGAACAATCGGCCCGTCGTGATCGTCGGCGTCGGACCACCCGATCTCAACGGCGCGGGCGGCGCGCTGCTCGTCGATCTGTGGTTGTCGATCTCGAGCGCGCCGGTCGGCGGCGCGTACCGCGTCGCGAATCTCGAGCAGCGTGAGTCGCATTGGTACGACGTCGTGGGGCGTCTCGCCCCGGGCGTCACGCTCGAGCGCGCACGCGCCGCAATGCAAGCGCTCGCGGCGCAGTTCGCCGAGACCTATCCCGCGATCGACAAGGGCCGCAACATCACGGTGTTCGCGTACAACGAGATTCGAGTGCATCCTCAAGCCGATGCCGCGCTGCTCGCGGGCGGCATCGTGAGCTTCGTCGTGGCCGGTGCGGTG
The DNA here is from genome assembly GCA_963817615.1 of uncultured Gammaproteobacteria bacterium. Taxonomy (GTDB): domain Bacteria; phylum Pseudomonadota; class Gammaproteobacteria; order Steroidobacterales; family Rariloculaceae; genus FEN-1219. The sequence goes on from CAWFPH010000001.1 coordinate 270,224, forward strand.
CTGCTGCTCGCCTGCAGCAATCTCGCGAACCTCCTGCTCGTTCGCGGTTTGGCGCGCGCGCCGGAGATCGCGGTTCGCGCGGCGCTCGGCGGCAGCCGGCTGCGCATCGCGCGGCCGCTGTTGCTCGAGGCGCTGCTGTTGGCCGCACTCGGCGGTCTCGGCGGTCTCGTCGCCGCGCTCTGGGCCGAGCACGCGCTCGCAGGCATGGCGCTGATCCCGACCTTCGGCGCACCCGACCTACGGTTCGACCGGCGGTTGCTCGCGTTCGGGGCGGTGGCGGCCGTCGCCACCGGCCTGTTGTGCGGTGTCTTGCCCGCGGTGCGCGCGACGAAGACACTGGCGCTTCGAGAATCGGATCGACTGCACGTGGGCATGCGCGGCACGTTGCTGCGCGGCGGCCTCGTCGCCGTGCAGGTCGCGCTCGCCGTCGTGCTCGTCGTCGCAACCGCGCTGCTCACGCGCAGCTTCGTGAATGCCGCGCACGTCGATCCCGGCGTGGACGTCGACCGGCTCGCGGTCGTCGGCACGAATCTCGAGCAAGCGGGCGTCGCGCCGGGCGACGACGCCACGGTGAGCACCGCGATCCTCGAGCGCGTCGCGGCGCTGCCGGGCGTGGATCGCGCGGCATTCACGATCCGGCTGCCGCTGTCGCCGGGTCCCAGCACCACGACGATCATCGAGGGTTACGCGCCGCGGGCCGGCACCGGCGCCGTCGAGCTTCCGCTCGCGGCCGTGAGCCGCGACTATTTCGCGACGATGGGCATCGATGTGGTCGCGGGACGCGAGTTCAACGCGGACGATCGGCCGAACGGCAGGCCGGTAGTCATCGTCAACGAGACGGCCGCACGGCTCTTCTGGAACGGCGATGCGGTTGGGCGCAGGCTGCGGCCGCAGTCGTCGCCGGATGGTTGGCGGGAGGTCGTCGGCGTCGTCGCCGACTCGAAGGTCAACGCGCTTTCGGAAGCGCCGACGCCGATGTTGTATTGGTCGGCAGAGCAGGTCGGCGTGAACGGCTTCGCCGTCGTCGCGAGGACATCGGGCAGCGCGGCCGCCGTTGCCGCGGCGTTGCCGCGCGCGCTCAAGGCCGTGCGCGAGTCGCTGCCGATTACACGGCCGGCCACACCGTTCACGGCGCAGATCCACGCCGCGCTCGCAAGCGCGCGTTCCGCCGCGTCGATCATGGGCGCCTTCTCGGTGCTCGCGCTCACGCTGGCGGGCCTCGGCGTCTACGCGGCGGTGTCGTTCGCCGTCGAGCGGCGTAGCCACGAGATCGGCATTCGCGTTGCGCTCGGCGCGACCCGCACCCGGCTCGTGACGATGGTCGTCGGCGAGTCGCTCGCGGTGGCGGGTATCGGCGTGGTCGCGGGCCTCGGCCTTGCGCTGCTCGCGGCCCAGAGCTTGCGGAGCATGCTGTTCGGTGTGCCGCCGGCCGACTCCGCGAGCTTCGCAAGCGCGGCGGCGCTGCTCGTCGCGGCGGCAGTGCGCCGCCGCGCTCGTGCCTGCGCTGCGCGCCGCGCGCGCGAACCCGTCGGACGCATTGCGCGAGCAGTAGCGGGCGCTTCGTCTGCGTATTGCGACACCCTTCGATCGCAGCATTGGGGCGCTGCGGATTCGCTCGCGCCGTAGCGCAAGCGCTTGATTGCACGTGCTGATTATTCGATCTAGACAGGGGATATCCCACGCCTTGGCACGCCTGGCGCGGGCCTTGCATGGTCGGGCGCCACCTTGCAGGTGAGGGAGGTGAGCTTCATGCGCAGCAATGGATACGGCGGACCTCGGCTGGTCTCGCGCACGGTTTTCTCGACTTTGATATCGGCGTTCACATTTTTCGTCGCCGCTTGCGGGGGTGGCGGCGGCAGCGACGGGAGTCCGCAGGCGTCCGCGCAACCTCCTGCCCAGACCCCGGCGGATCCGCCTGCGCAAGAGCAGCAGCCGCCGGCCGATCAGGCCTCCGACGACCCGCCGCCGTCGCCGCTGCCGAGCCCTCCGGGCATCCCGCCGCTCGCGGCGTCGGCTATCCCGCTCGACGGCAGCCGCATCGGCACGGTCTACCAATGGGAGTTCGGCGATTCGCCGGACGGCGGCCAGGGTCAGACGGTGGACGGGCTCGATTGCGGCCACATGGTCGAGAACTACCATGTTCACACCCACCTCTCGGTGTTCTTGAACGGCGAGCAGGTCGTCGTGCCCTACAGCATCGGCATCGTTCCGCAGGACAACAATACGGAATGCTTTTATTCGATCCATACGCACGACTCGAGCGGCAAGATCCACGTGGAATCGCCCACGCCCGGCACCTTCACGCTCGGGATGTTCTTCGATGTCTTCGGTCATCCGCTCGACCAAGCAAATTTCGGCGGGATTGCGGGTCTGCCGATCACGGTGTACGTCGTGGAACAGGGCGACACCGAGGCGACCGAGTACACGGGCGACCTGCGCGACATCGAGCTCACGTCGCAGCGACAGATCACGGTGCAGATCGGCACGCCGATCACCGAGATCCCGGTGTACCAATGGGACGGAACTTGAGGCTCCAGCGCCGGAGCGCCGGTGCGATCAGGCGTTCCGCTGTTCCGCTACGCGCCGCACGGGCTCGAGCACGAGCTGCGCGATCTGCCGCCGGATGTAGCGGTTCAGCCACGGGCCTGCGACGAGCTGCCACCAACCGTTCGGATGGATTTCCGCGTCGACGGTGTAGCGAGTTCCTTCCGGGACCGAGTCGAAGCGATTGCAGAACCGGCCGTCGTATTGGCGCTTGAATTCCTCGAGCTCGATCTCATGCGCGGAGCTCGTATGCAGCAGGTTCACGACCTTGCCCGCGCGCCGATGATCGACCTCGATGACTTGCTTACCCTGCTCCTCGCGCAGCAGCCGCGCGGCGCGAATCGTCGGAAATAAGCGCGACCAGCCGGCGACGTCGCGATAAATCGCCATGACGCGCCCGCGCGGCGCGCGGATGACGAGCGACGTCCGCGCGCGCAGTGTCTGCGTCGCGAGCGCGAGCAGCAACAGCGACAGCGCGATCAGTGCTAGATCCTCGAGCGGGGAATACCAGCGCAACGGCCGCGCGAAGAATACGCCGAAGCAGCCGCAGTTCGGTAAATCGAGCCCGCGCACGAGCGCGCTCGTGAGCAGCACGAAGTAGGCGGCGTTGAGCGCGACGGACGCCCACAGCGCGCGGCGGAGCCGCCAGCCGCCCAGGATCCAGAGGCCGAGCGCGATCTCGAGCACGGCAATCGTTGGTGCGATCACCTCGAGCGCGGCATCGCCGAGCCCGAGCCGGTAGGTTTCCAGCACCCCGACGAAGCCTGCCACGTCGAGTGCCTTGCCGACGCCGGTCGCTAGGATCAGACCGCCGAGTCCGACCCGCAGCAACGGCCGGGCCGCCGTGATGAGCGCGGGTTCCTTCATCGTTCAAAGGTGTGTGACTCGATCGGAGCGGTCGAGTTCAGGATCGCCGGCGACGACGATCATTTCGCGAGCGTGCCGCTCACGTACGCTGCGACGTCGCGGATCTGCTCCGGGGTGAGCGATGCGCCGAATGGCGGCATCTCGCGCCTGCCCTCGCTCACCAGCTGCATGACCGTGGCGCTGTTTTTCATCGCGGCCAAGCTCGGGCCGCCGCCGTGGCCGCCCTCGCCGTGCTCGCCGTGACAGAACATACAGGCGGTGTCGAAGACGTTCTTGCCGTTAGCGACGTTGGGCGGGCCGCTCACGGCCGGCGCGAACGTCATGACCGCGCCGCCCTGCGGCACGGGGTCGAGCGTGCCGTCCAGGCCGAACAGCCAGACGCTGTCGCCGCGCGCGCTGCCTGCGAACAGATTGCCCGCCGACAACGCGACCACGTATTGCTTGCCGCGCCACTCGAACGAGCTCGCGGGCGCGTTCATGCCGGCGCCCGTTTGGAATTCCCAAAGCCGCATGCCGCTGCGCGAGTCGAGTGCAGTGAGCCGCCCGTCGTTGCGGCCGACGAACACGAGACCGCCCGCGGTCGCGAGCGAGCCGCTGTAGCAGGGTTCCGCCCACTGTTGCTGCCACACGAGCTTGTTCGTGCGCACGTCGAGCGCCGCGAACACGCCGAGCGAGTGCATGTGGAAGCCGCCGATGCCGCCCGCGATGTAGCCCGCGCCTTCGGCCGGCCGCTCGGCCGTGATCTCCTGCGCAAAGTACGACCAGATGCGATCGGCCGCGCACACGAAGATTTGTGCGGACTCGGGGTCGTACGAGCTCGGCGGCCAATTCACGCCGCCGGGCGGCCCCGGCTTCACGAGGGTCGGGGTGGTCCAGAACGGCGTGAAGATGCGCCCCTCGTTCACGAGCTTCGTGCCTTCCGGAGCGATCGGGATCGACTGCGGAATGAACGCGTCGCCGCGCGGATAGGGCTGCGTCGGCGCAGTGCCCTGACGGGGCTCTTGCGGCACGGGCCGCTCGTCGATGCCGACGAGCGGCTGGCCGTTCGTGCGGTCGAGCAGGTAGACCCAGCCGGTCTTGCTCGCCTCGGCGATGCCCTTGCGCGGCACGCCGTCGACGGTCACGTCGAACAGCAGGACGGGCGAGGCTGCGTCGTAGTCCCAGATGTCGTGATGCACCTGCTGAAAGTGCCAGCGGTATTTTCCGGTCTTCGCGTCCACCGCGACGATCGACGTCGAGAACAGGTTGTCGCCCTTGCGGAACACGCCGTTGTAGTCCGGGCCCGGGTTGCCGGTGCCGAAATAAAGCAGGCCGAGCTCGGGATCGACGGCTGGGGTATTCCAGACCGGCGCGCCGCCGTCCTGCCAGAGGTCGTTGTCGGCCGGCCAGGTGTCGTGGCCGGGCTCACCCGGTCCGGGCACCGTGTAGAACGTCCACGCGAGCTTGCCGCTGTTCGCCTTGAACGCTTTCACTCGACCGCGAATGCCGCGTTCGCCGCCGGCGAACGGCACGACCACGAGACCGTCGTAGTACAGCGGCGCGGCCGTGATCGTGAAGCCCTCTTGCCAGCGTTCCGCTTGAATCGACCACGCGACGGCACCCGTGCGCTGATCGAGCGCGACGAGCTTGCCGTCGAGCTGGCCGACGTACACGCGGCCGTCGCCGAGCGCCACGCCGCGGCTCGTCCAGCCGCAGCACACCGCGTTGTTCTTCGGGTCGAGATTCGCGCGGTAGCGCCACAAGACCTCGCCGGTGTCGACCGACAGCGCGAACACGTCGTCGGCGCCCGTCACGAGGTAGATCACGCCGTCGTAGACGAGCGGCTGCGCTTCGCCCGAGTACTGTGGGCCGAGGCCCGAGCCGTCGAGGTGGCTGCGCCAGACGCCCTTGAGCTTCCCGACGTTGCCGCGATCGATTTCTCGCAGCGGCGAATAGCGGCGGTTGTACCAATCGCCGCCGTTCGTGGGCCAGGCCGCGGTAGGCGGTGCGACGAGCTCGTTGCGGCGAAAGGCGGGGGCGCGCTCGATCGATTGGGCATGCGCGCCGAGCGGCAGTGCGAGCAAGGCGATGCCGGCAAGTACCCTCGCGCGACTCATGTTGTCTTTCTTCACCGGACGAACCCGTTTTTGGACCTCGAGTGAAACGGCAGTCAGTGCGGGGCCGCCGGCGCCGGCCCGAGCGTGCCGTCGAGCGCAAACAGCCAAACGTTGTCGCCGTGCGGCGAGCCGGCGAACACGCTGCCGGCGGCGTACGCGACGACGTACTGTTTGCCCGCTTGCTCGAACGTGCTCACGGTCGAGTTCATGCCGGCGCCCGTCTGAAATTCCCAGAGCTTCGTGCCGTCGCGCGAATCGAGCGCGGTGAGCCGGCCGTCGTTGCGGCCGACGAACACAAGGCCGCCCGCAGTGACGATCGAGCCGCTGTAGCAAGTCTCCGGCCAATGCTGCCGCCAAACGAGCCGATTCGTATGCAGATCGAGCGCCGCGAAGATGCCGAGCGCCGGCAGCGGATGGCTGCCGAAGTTGCCGCCGATGTACTGCTTGCCCTCCGGAGGACGCTCGGTGCCGATCTCCCAGGCGCGATAGGTGCTCGCGCGGTCGCCGGCGCAAACATAGAAGTAGCCGCTGGTCGGGTCGTAAGCGCTCGGCGCCCAGTTCGCGCCGCCCGTGATGCCGGGCTTCGCCACCACGTAGTCGGTCCAGTAGGGCGTGAAGATCTTGCCGCCGTTCGCGAGCGTGTAACCCTCGGGTGCGATGTCGACCGCTTGCGGCACGAACGCGTCGCCGCGCGGGTAGGGCTGTGTCGGCGCTGTGCCCTGACGGGGCTCTTGCGGCACGGGCCGCTCGTCGATGCCGACGAGCGGCTGGCCGTTCGTGCGGTCGAGCACGTAGACCCAGCCGGTCTTGCTCGCCTGCGCGAGACCCTTGCGCGGCACGCCGTCGATCGTGAGATCGAACAGCACGACCGGATTCGCGCTGTCGAAGTCCCACAGATCGTGGTGCACCTGCTGGAAATGCCAGCGGTAGGCGCCGGTTCTCGCGTCGAGTGCGACGACGGACGAGGTGAACAGGTTGTCGCCCTTGCGCACCCCGCCGTTGAAGTCGGGCCCGGGGTTGCCGGTGCCGAAGTAGATGAGGCCGAGGGCCGGATCGACGGCCGGCGTCTGCCAGACGGTCGCGCCGCCGTGCCGCCAGAGCTCGTTGTCCGCGGGCCATGTCTCGTGACCGCGCTCGCCGGGTCCGGGGATCGTGTGGAACGTCCAGACCGGCTTGCCGGTGCGCGCGTCGTAAGCCGAGACGCGGCCGCGCACGCCGAGCTCGGCGCCGGCGAAGCCGGTGATCACCAGGCCGTCGTAGTAAAGCGGTGCGCTCGTGATCGAATAACCCTCCTGCCAGCGCGCGGCCTGCACCGACCAGACCGGCCTGCCGGTTTTCGCGTCGAGCGCGACCAGCTTGCCGTCGAGCTGGCCCGTGAACACCTTGCCGGCGCCGAGCGCGACGCCGCGGTTCGTCCAGCCGCAGCAAACGGACGACCCCATCGCAGGGTCGAGCCCAGCCGCGTAGTGCCACAACACCTCGCCGCTCGCGACGCCGAGCGCGAACACGTCGTTCGCGCCGGTCGTCACGTAGATCACGCCGTCGGCGACGAGCGGTTGCGATTCGCCGGAGTATTGCGCACCGTTACCGGCCCCGAGCCGCGTGCGCCACACGCCTTTGAGTTGCGCCACGTTCTTGCGGTCGATCTGTGCGAGCGGCGAGTAACGACGGTTGTACCAGTCGCCGCCGTTCGTGGGCCAGGCCGCCGTGGGCGCCGCGGTGAGATCGGCCGTGTGGTCCGGTTCCGCCGCCATCACGGTCGTAGCCGAGACCGCGCAGAGCACAGCGACTCGGCACGCGCTGCCTAGGCCGCGCGCGTGACGGAGCGGGTTGCGGTTGCGTCGATCGCTCACGTCCGCCTCGCGGCTCTGCCGCTACGTCGTCTCCTTGTAGTGCTGGAGTCCCGGCTTGAACTTCTTGTCGTCCAGGAACGCCTTCATCGCCTTCTCTCGGTTCTTGTTGGCGCCGAAGTTCAGGGCCTCGCCCATCTTCGCGTACAGATAATCGGCGGACACTTCCCAGTCCATGTACTTCACGCGCTTCATGGCGATCTTGATGCCGCGCAGCACGGTCTGATTCTTCGTGAGCAGCAGCTGCGCAAGCTTGCGCGTGCGCGCGCGCAGCTTCTTGCGGGGGACCGACTCGTTGACGAGCCCCATCTCGGCGGCCTGCTTGCCGTCGAACGTCTCGCCGGTCATTGCGTAGTAGAGGGCCTTGCGCAGGCCGATGGTCTCCGCCGTTGCCTTCGTGACGTTGCCGGCCGGGATGATGCCCCAATTGACCTCGGACAAGCCGAACGTCGCTTCGTCGGCCGCAATCGCGAGATCGCACGCAACGACCGGCGTAAACGCGCCGCCGAAGCACCAGCCGTTCACCATGGCGACCGTGGGCTTCGGATAGTCGCGCAGCCGCCGCCACTGCCATTCCTCGGCCGTGCGCCGCACGTTCAGGATCACCGTATCGGGCTCGCCGTCGGTCTCGCGGAAGTACTCCTTGAGATCCATGCCGGCCGCGAACGCGTCGCCCGCGCCCGTCAACACGAACACGCCGCAGCGCGGGTCGGTCGCGAGCGCCGCGACCGTGTGCATCATCTCCTCGTTCAGCGCGGGGCTCATCGCGTTCTTCTTCTCGGGCCGGTTCAACGTGACCCACGCGATGCCCTCGTCGAACTCGACCTGCACGAGCTTGCCCCACGGTTCCTTCTTACGTGCCATTCGTCCTCTCCTCAAATGCAACCCGAATCGAGCGGCGGCGGCAGACCGGCCGCGCCGCGGTGTGAGTCGTCCGGTTGTGAAAGGCGGGCCACGCCGCCCGTTGCGGCGGCCCGCCGTGCGTCCCCGAGCCCCCGGTGGCGCGCCTGTTGTCGGCGCTTCGTTAAAGCTTTAGAGTCCAAAGCAATCGCGCACTCGATGGGGCGTCAGTCTAGCAAGGAGTGCCGCCGGCCGTGAGCCGTTCTCGCCGGCAGCGCGGTGCCCCGGTCGAAGCGCGCCGAGCAGCAAAGGGGTCGAGCCATGGCATACGAGTTGTTGGGTAAGAACTTCGTCCCGCCCGATATTCACGGCAAGGTCACCGGCAAAGCGAAATACGCGGAGGACTTCCGCGTCGACGGCATGGTGTTCTGCCGGCTCATGCTCTCGCCGATGCCGCACGCGCGCGTGCGCAACATCGATGCGAGCGCCGCGCTCGCGATGCCGGGCGTGCTCGGCATCCTGACGGCCGACGACGTGCCGAAGCAGCCGCCGCCGAGCGACCCGATCCTCACGAACGAGCCGCTCTACGTGGGCCAGCCGATCCTAGCGGTTGCGGCCGAGAGCGAGACGCTCGCGCAAGACGCGATCGACAAGATAAAGCTCGATCTCGAGGAGCTGCCGTTCACGGTGGACCCTCTCGAGAGCTTGTTTCCGGGCGGCAAGGATGCGCGGCTCGACGGCAACGTGCTCGCCGCGGCCGGCGTGGGCGGACCGGCACCCCTGAAGTCCGTGAAGTGGACCGCGGCCGACTTCGCGCGCGCCGGCGAGGGCCAGCTACCGATGGGCGAGCCCGTGCGCGAGTGGTCGTACGGCGACATCGAGGACGGCTTCAAGAAGGCCGCGCTCGTGCTCGACGAGACGTTCGTGACGGCCGGCAACTCGCACCATTCGATGGAGCCCCGCTCCGCGATGGCGTACTGGGAAGGCGGCAAGTGCTTCGTGTTCGGCTCGACGCAGAGCCAGAGCTTCGTGGTGCCGGGGCTCGCGGGATTCATCGGCATCGACCCTGCGAATCTCGTGTACGTCGCTGAGACCTGCGGCGGCGGCTTCGGCTCGAAAGGCTCGGCCTACCCGACGATGTCGATTCCCGCGCACATGGCGAAGAAGATCAATCGCCCGGTGATGCTCAGGATCAGCCGCGCCGAGGAGTACTTCTTGGGCTGCGCGCGCACCGGGTTTCAGGGCCGCATCAAGATGGGCTTCGACAAGTCGGGCCGTGTGCTCGCGGCCGACCTGTACATCGTGCAGGAAAACGGTCCGACCACGGGTTTCCCGGACTGGCCTTCGTCGGGCGACACCGTGTCGCTGCTGTACCAGCCGCTCGCAATGCGCTGCCGCGGCACCGCCGTGTTCACGAACACGCCGCCGCGTTCCGCGCAGCGCGGGCCGGGACACAATCAGACGCAGGCCGCGATGGAGCCGCTGCTCGACAAGGCGGCGAAGCAGCTCGGCATCGACCGCTACGAGATCCGCAAGGTGAACGGGCCGAACATGACCTCGAAGTTCGGCGCGATGCAGGGACCCGTCACGAGCTGCTACCTGCCCGAGGCGCTCGACAGGGTCACCACGATGTTCAACTGGAACGAGAAGAAGCAGCTCTCCGGGCAGCGCAACGGCACGAAGGTCACGGGGGTCGGCATCGGCCGCGGCTTCCACCCGGCCGGATTTTCCGGGTTCGACGGGCTCGTGCGGATCACGCCGGACGGCATCCTCCACATTCATACCGGCGTCGGCAACCTCGGCACGTACTCGCACACGGGCACTTCGCGTATCGCGGCCGAGGTGCTCAAGGCGAACTGGGACAACTGCGTCGTCGAGCGCGGCGACACCCGCAAGGCGCTGCCCTGGAACATCGGTCAGTTCGGCAGCAACACCTCGTTCACGATGGCGCGCACGAACTACGCAGCCGCGATGGATGCGGTCGCAAAGCTCAAGGAAATCGCCGCGATGGATTTGGGCGGCACGCCCGATGACTACGACATCGGCGAGGAGAAGGTCTTCCGCAAAACGGACCCGACCAAGTCGCTGACCTACGCGCAGGCCGCGATGCGCGCGATCGAGCTCGGCGGCAAGTTCGACGGCCACGAGCCGCCGGACGACGTGAATCCGATGACCGCGGCGTCCGCCCAATCGCTCTCGGGCACGGGTCTCGTCGGCGTCGCCAAGGACAACTATCCGATCACGGCGCAGCCCGCCGCGTTCGTCGCGAGCTGCATTCAGATCGAGCTCGACACCGAGACGGGCGCGTTCGACATCGTCGACTACCTCGCCGTGGCGGACTGCGGTACGGTGATTCACCCCATGGGGCTCGCGACCCAGATCAAGGGCGGCGCGGTCATGGGCTTCGGGCTCGCGACGCTCGAGCGGCAAATCTACGATCCGCAAAACGGCTTGCCCGGCAACGTGGGCCTGTATCAGACCAAGCCGCCGAGCTACCTCGACGTGCCGGCGTCGTTCCAGACGGATGCCGTGGACAAGCCCGATCTGCAGAGCCCGCTCGGCACGAAGGGGATCGGCGAGCCCGTGCTCGGCGCGGGTGCCTCCGCGCTGCTCTGCGCGATCTCAGACGCGCTCGGCGGCCATTACTTCAACCGCACGCCCGTCACGCGCGACCAGATCGTGAACGCGCTCGCCGGCAGGCCGCAGTCGCACAAGCCGCTGCAAGTCAACACCGCCTGAGCAAGACCGAAGGGCCGGACTCCGCGGCACGGTGACGCGGCGGTTTGCGCTGCGCCGCGATCGTTTGCCGCCCGCCGCGGTCGAAACTCCGAGGCCCCGCGCTTAGACTAAGGATTCGTCAACCGAATCGACCGAAGATGAGCCGCCGCGTTTTGCCGTTCCTCGTTGTCGCGCTCGCGACGCTGCTTGCGTGCGGCGCCGCGACGGCTCAAAGCGTGTCCGCAGCCGCGCGTGCAACCTCCGCCGAGCCGCGGGCAGTCACGCCGCGCGGCCCGCTGTCGCCCGAAGAGCAGCGCACGATCGGCGTGTTCGAGCGCGTGAGTCCATCCGTCGTCTACATCACGACGGTGCAGCACGTGCGGGATTTCTGGAGCCGCAACGTGATGCGCGTGCCGCAGGGCACGGGCTCGGGCTTCATCTGGGACGACGCAGGCCACGTCGTCACGAACTACCACGTGATTCAGGGCGCCCAGGAAGCGCTGATCACGCTGGCGGACCAGCGCAGCTACCCGGCCACGCTCGTCGGCGCGAGCCCCGAGCACGACCTCGCAGTGCTGCACATCGACGTGCCGCTCGACGCGCCGCCGGCGGTCGCGGTCGGCAGCAGCGCCGACTTGAAAGTGGGGCAGAGCGTCTACGCGATCGGCAATCCGTTCGGGCTCGACCACACGCTGACGACCGGCATCATCTCCGCGCTCAACCGCACGATCGACGACGAGAGCGGCGGCGCGATCAACAACCTGATTCAAACCGACGCTGCGATCAACCCGGGCAACTCCGGCGGTCCGCTGATCGACAGCGCGGGCCGCATGATCGGCATCAACACGATGATCTACAGCCCGTCGGGCGCCTACGCCGGCATCGGCTTCGCGGTGCCGATCGACACGATCAACCGTGTCGTGCCGCGCCTGATCGCCTATGGCCGCTACGTGCGCCCCGCACTCGGCGTCACGGCGAACGACGACGTGAGCCGCCGGCTTCTAGCAGAAGGCCAGCGGGGTATCGTGATTCTCGAGGTGGTGCCGGGCTCACCGGCCGCGCGCGCGGGTCTCGTGCCCGCGCGCATGACCGGCGCGCGGCGCGTACAGCTCGGCGACGTGATCGTCGCGTTCGACGGCCACAAGGTCGAAACGTTCGGCGACCTCGCTGGGCTGCTCGACGAGCACGTATTCGGCGACAAGGTTACGCTCACGGTCGAGCGTAACGGCGTGCGGCGCGACGTCGCGATCATGCTGAGCGCGACCGAGGACCAGAGCGAGCTGTGATTCGAGCTCGGCCCGAGTCGCCCGCGCGGGCTGCCCCGCGACGCGCGGCGGCCGGAGCCGTGTCCAATCGATCGTGCGCCGAGCGGCGGCGCGCGAATGAGGCGCCGCATTCTGCGGCACGCGACCAAGAGAGGTGTCGGATGAGGGTTCGAAGATCCACATGTGCCGCAAGCGCGCTCGTTGCCGGCATCGCGGCGTTAGCGGCTGCCTGCTCCAGGGCACCGGCGCCGGCGCAGTCGCAGCCAGCCTCCGCGGACGCGGCGGCGCGTCCGCAATCGCAGGTCGAAGGCAACCTGCGTCAGGTGATGCGGGGAATCCTATTTCCGAACTCGAACGTCGTGTTCTTCGCGCAGGGTACTGATCCGGCAACGGTTCCGCAGGATACGGACCCGACCGCTTCAGTGAATCCGCTCGCGGGGGTCTACGGCGGCTGGGAGGCGATCGAGAACAGCGGCATCGCGATCGCCGAGGCGGCGAATCTGCTCACGCTCCCCGGGCGGACGTGCGCGAATGGCAAGCCCGTGCCCGTGCAGAATGCCGATTGGCGGCGGTTCGTCCAAGGTCTTCGCGACGCAGGCATGGCCGCGTTCAAGGCGGGGCAGTCGAAGGACATGGACAAGGTGCTCGATGCGTCCGACACGCTGACCACGGCGTGCTCGGATTGTCACGACGTCTATCGCGAGAAGACGCCCGAGCATGGCGGCGAGGACGCCCGCTGCACGACGCAGTAGTGCGCCCAGGGCTCGCCGTGTGGGGGGCGACCCGCTGCGATGTCCCGGATGGGCCGCGGCCCCCGGCGCGGGCCAACGTCGTGGCAACGGGGTCGGCTGTGACCTAGGCCGGCGCTTCCTCGACGCGGCCATCCGCGTGCCGCGCGAACCGGCCGCGGTCGCGCGCGTGCACCGGAGCGTCATCCCCGAACGGCCAGCCGCCGAACTGCGTGCGGCGGTAGTCCGCGAACGCCGTCTCGAGCTCGTCTCGGGTGTTCATCACGAACGGTCCGTATTGCGCGACCGGCTCCGCGATCGGCCGTCCTTGGAGCAGCAGCAGCTCGACCGGCCCGTCGATCGCTTCGATCGCGAGGGGCTGGGCCGATGCAATCTCGAGCGCGGCGGGCTGCGTGAGCGGCTTGCCGTCGAGCGCGACCGAGCGGCCCGCGAAGAAGTACAGCGTGCGCGCGGCGCGCTCGCTGCGCGCGGCCGGCAGCGTCCACGCCGCGCCGCCGTCGAGCACGATCGACCAGATCGCGACGTCGGCATCCGGGTTCGCGGCCCACGAGTCGGGCGGCGGCGCGGGCGGCGCAATGTCGCCGAGCGCGCCCGCGATCACGGTGATCTCGGTGCGGCGGCCGTCGTGGCCGAGCTCGAGGCGCGGGATGTCCTGATCCCAGAACATCGTGAAATACGGGTCCGCGAACTTGGATCGCGCAGGCAAATTGAGCCAGATCTGAAACAGCTCGAGCCGGTTCGGCCGGGCCGCATCGAGCAGCGGAAACATCTCCGAGTGCACGATGCCGGCGCCCGCCGTGAGCCACTGCACGTCGCCGCGGCCGAAGCGTGCGGTGGCCCCCAGCGAGTCCGAGTGATCGATGTAGCCCTCGCGCACGTACGTGACGGTTTCGAAGCCGCGGTGCGGATGCTGCGGGAAGCCCGGCACGACCTCGCCGTGGTACATGCGCCAGCCGTCCTCGCCCGCGAAATCCTGGCCGATGTTGCGGCCCGCGAGCGAGGCGGCCGGTCCGAGGCGGTCGTTGCCCTGCGGGTAGAGATCCACGTGGTGCACGCAGGTCAGGAACGGGTCGCGCGTCGGCCACGGAAAGCCGAGCGGCGCGGCGGACAGTACGGGATGTGTGCTCATCCACGAAGCTTAGCGTGTTTCTTCGTGAGCGGCATCGATTCGGCCGCGCGCCGTCTTCCGACGCACGGGCACGCGCGCGGGCGGTTGCGCGTGCGTGCCGCCGCTTGTCGGCGCGATAATCTCCCGACCGAGCAAACGTCGTCATAGGAGTCGCGATGCAACGGCTTATCGCAATCGCCGGAGCCTGCACGGTGCTGGCCGCCGCGCCTTGCGGCGCGCAGGAGGCACAGAGCGCGCAGGACAAGAGCCTGTCGCTCACGATCTACAACGACAACCTCGCGCTCGTCGAGCACGTCCGGCCGCTCAACCTCACGGCGGGCCGGCGGCGAATCGAGTTCAAGGGCGTGTCGGCCCAAATCATTCCACAGACCGTGAGCTTCGCGGCAGCCGGCGTCGAGCTACTCGAGCAGAACTTCGACTACGACTTGCTGACGCCCGAGAAGCTGATGGAGAAGGCCGTCGGGCAGAAGGTGCAGATCGTGCGCACGAACCCCGGCACCGGTGCCGAAACTCGCGAGACGGCCGACGTGCTCTCGACGGTCGGCGGTGTGGTGCTCAAGATCGGCGATCGCATCGAGGTGCTGCGCGAGGATGGCATCCCCGCGCGCGTGATCTTCGACAAGGTGCCGCCGAATCTGCGCGCGACGCCGACGCTATCCGTGCTGGTCGATGCGCAGCGGGCCGTCAACGACGACGTGACGCTCGCGTATCTCACGCACGGGATGTCCTGGCAGGCCGACTACGTCGCGGAGTTCGACGACTCCAAGAGCAACGTCGCGCTGCAAGGTTGGATCACGCTGACCAACAATTCGGGCACGACGTTCGAAAACGCGCACGCGCAGCTCGTGGCCGGCGACGTCAACGTGAGCGACAATCAGGCGAGGCCTTTCGTTCAGAGGCCCCCGAACGTGCGCCGCGTAGCGGGCACCGAGGCGTCGGGGCGCGAGCAGCTCGCGGATTACTACGTCTACCCGATCGCTCAACCGACGACGATCGCGAACAACCAGACGAAGCAGGTGAGCTTCCTGTCGGCCGACCGCGTCAAGGCCGATAAGGGCTACGAGCAGACGTTCTACGGCTTCCAGTCCCTCGAGGAGCCGATCTCGGCCGAGGTGCGTGTGCGCTTTGCGAACTCGAAGCAAGCGGGCCTGGGCGATCAGCTCCCGAGCGGTGTGGTGCGCGTCTACGCGCGTGATGCGCGCGGCCAGCCGCAATTCGTCGGCGAGGACCACATCGACCACACGAGCGCGGGCTCTGAGCTCGCAGTCAAGATCGGCGAAGCCTTCGACGTGACGATTCAGCCCACGCTGCGCCAGACCACACGCGTGTCGCGCCGCGACACGGACTATGCGATGTCCTACGCGCTGCATAACGCGCGCACCGCACCGGTCACGGTCACGATCCGGCAGCAGGGCTTGCCGCGCTTCAACGAGGTCCGCGAGCAGTCGATCGAGGGCCGGCGCACCAGCGCCTACGGCTTCGCGTGGGACGTGCAGGTGCCTGCCAACGGCGACGCCGAGCTCACGTTCACGATTCGCCAGGGCGGGTGAGCGCCGTGCGGCGCGGGCTCTTGCTCGCGGCGCTGCTGCTGGCGGCGCCGGCGTATGCGGCCGAGGAGGTCGTGGTGACTTCGCCGCGGGCCGAGTCGGTTTCCATCACGATCTACCGCGACGACCTCGCGCTCGTGACCGAGACGCGCACGGTGGAGCTGCCGGCCGAACCTCTGACGCTCGTGCTGCAAGATGTCGTCGAGACGCTGCTGCCGCAATCGGCCGTGCTGAACGGCGCGGAGCGGGCGCTCGCGGAGAGCAACTTCGACTTCGATCGGCTCACGCCCGCGTCGCTGATCGAGCGCTCGATCGGCAAGACCGTGACGCTCGTGCGCACGAATCCGAAGACGGGCCGCGTCACGCGCACGGCGGCGACGATTGTCGCTGCAGGCGACGGCGTGGTGCTGCAAACGGCCGACGGCGGCGAGGCGCTGCACTGCTCGGGGCTGCCCGAGCACCTCGAGCTCCCGGAGGTGCCGGCGTCGCTGGTGGCCAAGCCGCAGCTGTCCGTGCGGCTCGCGGCCGGCTCGCCGGGCCGGCGCACGCTGACCGTGAGCTATCTCGCTCACGGTTTCTCGTGGAGCGCGGACTACGTGGCACGCCTGAATGCGCGTAGCGATCGGATGGCCCTCGAGGGCTGGATCACGCTCACGAACGCCACGAGCGCGTCGTTCGTGCAGGCGCAGGTGCAGGTGGTTGCGGGCCGCCTGAACATCGTCGCTGCCGAGGAAGGCGGCTCGCGCAGCGACGAGTCGCCGACGCGCGATGCCGAGCAGGGCGCCGCCGACGCGCGGCGTGAGCGTGACGATGCAGCCGCGCGCGAGAAGCTCGCGCTGCTCGCGCAATGCCGGGAGGCGAGCCCATTGCCGGAGTCGCCGGGCCCACGGCGGTTCCGTCTGGCCGAGCTGGCGTCG
Organism: uncultured Gammaproteobacteria bacterium; assembly: GCA_963817615.1. Taxonomy (GTDB): domain Bacteria; phylum Pseudomonadota; class Gammaproteobacteria; order Steroidobacterales; family Rariloculaceae; genus FEN-1219. The sequence goes on from CAWFPH010000001.1 coordinate 286,746, forward strand.
GCGCGGCCCGCTCTCGAGGAAGTGATCGTGACGGGCTCGCGGATCGCGCGCCGCGAGGCACTCGGCGACTATCAGCTGTACCGGCTGCCGATCGCGACCGACCTCGCGGCGCGGCAGACGAAGCAGGTCGCGTTCCTCGACAAGCCGGCGGTGAAAGTCGCGCGGTTCTACGGCTACGAGCTCGGCGATCTCGACGCGCCGGTCGGCGACGATGCCGTGATCCCGGCGCTCAAAGTCGGCTTCGACAACCGCGCTCGCGACGGTCTCGGCGAGCCGCTGCCGGGCGGCCGTGTGCGTGTGTTCGAGCCGCACTCGGCCGGCGAGGTGTTTGCAGGCGGCGCGGACCTCGACGACAAGCCCGTGGACGCCGCGGTCGAGCTCGAGATCGGCCGCGCGCTGAATCTTGCGGCGCAGGTCACTATGGGTCTCGATCGAGAGCGCGGCACGGAGGGGCTCGCGCGGGTGACGGCCACCGCTGAGCACCGCATCGTCAACGGCAAGAGCGAGCCCGTCGAGGTCGAGGTCCGCCATCGCGTCAGTAGCCGCTTCACCTCGCTGCAGGTGCGGCAGTCCTCGCCGCGCGCGCAGCGCAAGAACGGCGACCTCGTCTGGCGGCTCGAGGTGCCGGCCGGCGGTGATGCGATGCTGAGCTACGTGATCACTGCGCTCGAGGAGCGGTAGGCTCAACCCTCGCGGCGCGCACGCTCCGCAAGCGCGAGCAGCGCGCGCGCGCGTTTCACGACCGGCACGTCGATGACCCAGCCGTCGAGCGACGTCGACGCGCGGCCTCGCGCTTCGGCTTCCTCGTACGCTGCGACCACGCGCCGCGCGTGCGCGATTTCGGCCGCCGATGGCGAGAAGCACTCGTTGAGTGCGTCGATCTGCTCGGGATGAATGGCGAACTTGCCCTTGAAGCCGATGCTCTTGGCGGCGAGCGCGTTCGCTCGCAGGCCGTCCGAATCGCGCAGCTTGAAGTACGGCGTATCGAGCGCGAGCACCTGCGCCGCGCGCGCGGAGATGCAAAGGCGCGAGCGAGCGTAGGCGATCTGCGACTCGTCCTCGAGCCGTTCGATGCCTAAGTCGTTCGTGAAATCCTCGCCGCCGAACGCGACCGCGACGATTCGCTCGCTCGCCCGGCAGATCGCATCGCAATTCACGATCGCCGAGGCAGTTTCGATCCAGGGCACGAGCTTGACGCTGCCGACCGCGAGCCCCGTGCGCCGCTCGAGCGCGCCGAGCTTGAGCCCGATCGCCGCGATGTCGCCGGCCGTGCGCACCTTGCCGATCGATACGCCGAAGATCGCGGGTCCGACGACGGCCGCGAGGTCGTCGTCCACCCATTCCGTGTCGAGCGCGTTCACGCGCGGTATCACGGGCACGCCGAGCGCCGCGAGCCTCGGCAGGAAGCCGCGAATCGTCTCGCGCGCGTTCGACTTCTCGGCCGCCGGCACGGAGTCCTCCATGTCGGGCACGAACGCGTCGGGCGCAAGACCGAGCGCCTTTTCGAGCATGTTCTCCTTGTTGCCGGGCACGAACAGCAGGCTGCGCAGGATCGTCATGCGGAAACCTCTCGGGCAACTTTGAGCACGAGCTTGCCGAAGTGCTCCCCCGCTTCCATGGCGCGGTGCGCAGCCGCCGCCTCGGCGAGCGGATAGACGCGATCGACCAACGGCACGATGCGGCCCGCTGCGAAGTGCGGCATCACCTGCTCCGCGAAGCGCCGGATGATCTCGGCCTTGTCGGCCACCGAGCGCGGCCGCAGCACCGAGCCCACGATCGTGAGCCGCTGCACGAGCACGCGAGACAGGTCGATCTCGGCTTTCCGACCGCCCATCACGCCGATCAACGCAAGGCGGCCGTAGGTCGCGAGCGTCTTCAGATTCTGCGCGAGATACGAGGCTCCCAAATGATCGAGTATCACGTCGACGCCGCGGCCGCGCGGTGTAGCGCAACACAGCCTCGGCGAAATCCTCGCGCCGATAATCGACGACGAGTGCCGCGCCGAGCGCGGCCACGCGCTCGATCTTGCGCGCGGATGCCGTCACGATCACGCGGCTCTCGGGGACGAGCGCCGCGCAGAGCTGCATCGCGGCCGTCGTGACGCCGCCGCCCCCGCCGTGCAGCAGCACGGTCTCCCCGTTCGCGAGGCGCGCGTTGAGGAATAGATTCATGTAAGCGGTGAGGAACGTCTCGCAGATGCAGGCGGCTTGCTCGAACGGCATGCGTTCGGGGATCTTGAGCACGTGGCTTGCGTGCGCGGACGCGACCTCCGCATAACCGCCGCCGCCGAGCAGCGCAAAGACGCGCTCGCCTGGCTCGAAGCCCGTGACTCCGGCGCCGACGGCCTCCACGGTGCCGGCCGCCTCGAGGCCCAAGATATCGGATTCGCCGGGCGGCGGCGGGTAGTGACCCTGCCGCTGGATCGCGTCCGGGCGGTTCACGGAGGTGGCCGCCACGCGAATCAGCACGCGGCCGTCCTGCACTGCGGGGACCTCGGCGTCGCCGAGCTTCAGTACTTCGGGGCCGCCGAAACCGTCGAGGAGAATAGCCTTCAAGTGGAAACTTGGGCGCCTTATTTCAGCGCGCCGCCTATTGTTGTGCCCAGTCGATCTACATACTATACCGCCGCCCGCAGGGCACCTTCCTTTGCCAATTCTCGTCGAGGGACCCGCCAGTGTTCGAGACCCTGAAGCCTCTGCCGCCCGACGCGATCCTAGGGATCATGACGTTGTTCCGGGCGGACACGCACCCCGGCAAGATCGATTTGAGCGTCGGCGTCTATCAGGACGAGCGCGGCCACACGCCCGTGCTCGAGTGCGTCAAACGTGCGGAGCGCGCGATCATCGACGCGCAAGACACGAAGACGTACGTCGCGATCGCCGGCAACGCGAGCTTCAACGGCGGCATCGAGGAGTTGCTCTACGGCAAGGAACATCCCGCGCGCAAGGCCGGCCGTGTCGCGACCGTGCAGGCGCCCGGCGGCAGCGGCGCTTTGAGCGTCGCGGCCCACTTGCTCGTGCGCGCGAAGCCCGATGCGCGCATTTGGCTGAGCGACCCGTCGTGGCCGAATCACTTCCCGCTGCTCAAGCTGGCGGGGCTTTCGCTCGAGAGCTATCCGTACTACGACTTCGCAGCGCATCGCGTGGATTTCGAGAAGATGACGGCGAAGCTCGAGACGGCGCCCTCGGGCGACCTCGTGCTGATACACGGCTGTTGCCACAACCCGTGCGGCGCGGACCTCTCGCGCGAGCAGTGGCAAGCGCTCACGGCGCTCTGCGAGCGCCGCGGGCTCGTGCCGTTCATCGACATCGCCTACCAGGGCCTGGCCGAGGGGCTCGACGAGGACGCGTACGGCGTGCGGCTGATGGCCGAGCGGCTGCCCGAGGTGGTCGTAGTGTCGTCGTGCTCGAAGAACTTGGGCCTCTACCGCGAGCGCGTGGGCACCGCGAGCTTCGTATCGGCCACGCCCGAGCAGGCCAAGCTCGCGTTCGGCAACGCCTCGAACGTCGCACGCGGCCTGTACTCGATGCCGCCCGATCACGGGGCGGCGATCGTCGGCAAGATCTTGCATGACGCGGAGCTGCGTGCGCTCTGGATCAAGGAGCTCGCGGACATGCGCACGCGCTTGAACGGCCTGCGGCGACTGCTCGTCGACGAGCTCGCGCGCCGCAAGACGCCATTGGACTTCTCGTTCATCGCCAAGCAGCACGGGCTGTTCTCGTTCCTCGGCATCCCGAAAGAGAAGGTGATCCGGCTGCGCGAGGAGTTCCACGTCTACATGATCGAGTCGAGCCGGATCAACATCGCGGGCATCAACCACGCGAACGTCGAGTTCGTCGCGGATTCGATCGCGGCCGTGCTCGAGTAAAACGGCGGCGCCGACGCGCTCCGCAGCCCCTCAACTTCACCGGCGGCGCGGGTTTCCTGACCGACCGGGCCGAACGCGGAGCGCGCAGAGCGCGCCCGCGCCGGCTCGCGGTCACTCCCAGGTTTCGAGCAGGCGCACGACGTGCGCGAGGAATTTGTTGGCGCCCTCGAGCGTCACGCGCTCGGGCCGGAACGTGACGGTGACGTAGCAGAGCGCGGCCGCGCGCGGTGCCTCCTCGCCGTCGAGCGTGCGGAGCACGATCTGGCGCCGTGCGCGGCCTATACCGACGCTCGCGGCATGATTCGCGCCGAGCGGCGTCGGCGTCGCGAGCAAGCTGCCGCTCGCGCCGTAGTAGTGGACGAGCAAATCGGCGGGATCCAAATCGGTCGACGAGACTGCGCGCAACTGTCGATCGAACGACTCGAGCCGCTCGCCGATCGAGGCGAGCGGCGACTCCTCCGCCGCGTCGACGAGCGCCGGCCGGCTGTCGCCGTCCGCCGACGATAGATGCACGCCGAAGCGGGCGGCCGAGGGAACGACGCGGCCCGCGATCTCCGGGACGGCTTGCAGCGCCTCCGCGCACGCGACGAGCCAATAGCTTGCGAGCAGCCGCTCGCCGTGGTCGCGCCGGTGCGCGAGGATACGGCCCAAGTCGCACTCGAACACGGTGGTTGCGAGGGGCGCCGCGGCGTTCGCGGCTCGGTCGGGCTCGCTCGCGCGAAGCGGCGCCGGAGCAGGAGGCTCGGCCGCGGCGGTGTCGGCCGCTGCGGCTTCGCACACTGCGTCGTCGGCCGTCGGCCTCTCGGCGTCGCCGCGCCCGAGCAGCGCGATCACGTCGCCCACGCGGATGCGGCCGGACGGGCCGCTGCCGTGAATTCCCGTGATGTCGAGGTCGTATTGGCGTACGAGCCGCCGCACGGCAGGGCTCAGCGTATCGGCGGGGTCGAGCGCGGGCTCCTCCTCGTCCGGCGGCGGGCTCGCGGAAGGCTCGGCCGCCGAATCGATCGGCGCGAGCCGCTCGATCTTGAGCTCCGGCTCGGCGCGGGGGTCGCCGGCGCGCGCGCTCGACGCGACGGACGGCGGCAACGACGACTCGCGATCTGAATCCATGGCGTTCCTCGCCGGCAGGTTCTAGACAGGCGCCAGCATCGCCAGAGCGTCGCTCGATTTCAACCGGCGCCCGTATCGATTTGCAAATCGTGCGTCACTAGAATGCGCCGCATGCTGCGCACGGCCGATCGACGAGCTGGAATTCATCGCTCGCGCAGCGCTCGCGGGGCGGAGCGATCGCACTGATGCTCCTACGTCTACCCGCGCCGTACGACCGGTTGCTCGTCCCCGTCTACCTGCCGTCCTTCGTGATGGCCGTCAGCCAGGAAGCGCTGACCGTGCTATTGCCTCTGTACGTGATCGAGCTCGGCGCGACGCCCGCGTTCGCCGCCGTGATCGTCGGGTTACGCGGTGCGGGCGTGCTCGCGTTCGACGTGCCGGCGGGCATGCTCGTCGCACGCTTCGGCGACAAGCCCGTGCTGCTGGGCGGGCTTGCGATGATCTTGGCGGGCCTGCTCACGCTCGGAGCGACGACCCAGCTGTGGGCGCTCGGCGCCGCAGCCGTCGCGCTCGGCTTCGGCCAGGCCGCTTGGATGCTCGGCCGGCAGTCCTATCTTGCGGACACCTGCGCTCCGCACGAGCTTGGTCGCGCGATTGCGACGATGGCGGGGCTGCAGCGCGCCGGCGCGCTCGTCGGCCCCGTCGTGGGCGGCGCGATCGCGGCGCTCGCGAGCTACCCCGTGGCGTTCGTCGGCGGCGCGGTCGGCGCGGTGCTGGCGGCGGCGCTCGTGCTCGCATTCGCGCGCGCAGTCGACTCCCACGAGCCGCATGGCGACGTGAGCCTCGCGGGCACGGCACGTGTGCTGCGGGCACACGGCCGCGTCTTTGCGACGGCCGGCACGAGCGCGCTCGTGCTACAGCTCATGCGTGCGACGCGCCAGCTCGTGTTGTCGCTGTTCGGTCAATCGCTCGGTCTCGACGTCGCGGCGATCGGCCTCGTCTACTCGCTCGGCACGGTCGTCGACATCTCGCTGTTCTACCCGTCGGGGGTGCTCGCGGATCGCTACGGCCGCAAATGGAGCGCCGTGCCGAGCATGCTGCTGTACGCAATCGGGCTGGCGGCGCTGCCCCTCGCGACCGGCTTCTATTCGCTGCTCGCGGGCGCGATGCTGCTCGGCTTCGCGAACGGCCTCGGCACGGGCGTCGTCATGATCATCGGCGCGGATCTGTCGCGCGGGAGCGGCGCAGCCAATCAGTTCCTCGGTCTGTGGCGGCTGATCGGCGACGTCGGCGTCACGGTTGCGCCGCTGCTAACCGGTGCGCTCGTCGACGCCGTAAGCCTCACGGCTGCGAGCCTGACCGTTGGCGGCATCGGCCTCGTGGGCACGTTCGTGATGATCGCTGGCGTCAAGGAGACGCTCAGCAAGCCGACCGCGCGCCCGCTTTGAAGCTTGGTGCGGTGCGTGTCGCTCGCAAGTGGTCCGTCAGCCCGGCCGGACGGCTTCGAGGTCCGCGAGGTCGTCTCCGTCGAGCTCGACGTCGGTCGCAGTCGAGCTGTTCTTCACGCTCGCGATCTTGGTCGCACCCGGAATCGGAATCACGTGATCGCCATGTGCGAGCAGCCACGCGAGCGCAACCGCGTAGACAGAGGTCGCGTGCTTTACCGCGATGCGCGCGAGCGCCGGCTCGCGCGCGAGCCGCCGATGGCCGTAGTGGCCGCCCACGGGCGAATACGGCACATACGCGATGCCGCGCGCGGCGCACGCGGTGACGAGGCCGGTCTCGAAGTCGAGCCGCTCGTAGAGGTTGCAGCGATTTTGCACGGCTGCGATCGGCGTGAGCGTGAGCGCCTCTTCGAGCTGCCCGGCGGCGACGTTCGACAAGCCGATCGCGGCGATCTTGCCTTCGTCCTTGAGCCTCACGAGCTCGCCGAGCGATTCCGCGAACGGCACGGTCGGATCGACCGCGTGCAAGTAGTACAGGTCGAGCGGCTCACCGAGCACGAGCGCGCTCCGCTCGCAGCAGCGGCGGAGCCAGCGCGGATCGCAATCCACTTCCCACCGCCCGCCGGGGCGCGTGAGCCCGCCCTTGGTCGCCACGAGCACGTCATCGCGACGGAGCTCGCGGAGCGCGGTCGCGATCAATCGCTCGTTGTGGCCCAAATCGTCGTTGTCGAGGCAGTAGGTGATGGCGGTGTCGATGAAATCGCCGCCGCCCTCGACGAATGTCCGGATCACTTCGAGCGCGGTTTGCCGGTCCGGTCGGCCTTGGATCGACAACGGCATGGCGCCAAGACCGATGGCGTTGACCTCCGTGCCGGTGCTGCCGACGCGTCTGCGCATGCTTCGAGTGTAGCGCGGCAGCGCGGCGGTGTTCGACCGCGCTGTAACGGTCGCGGCTTCGCGCGCTACGCGGCGTCGGGCAGCCGCCGCGCGCAGAGCAGCAAATGCGGAGTCGAATAGCCGCGCGCGAGACCGACGGTTTCTTCCACCGCGAACCCCGCGTCCGCCAGCGCCCGCTCGAGCACTTGGCGCGGCACGAATCCGACGGCGCCGCTCGAATGGGTGCGCCGCAGCAAGTGGACCATCAATTTTTCCTGCCACAGGGCCTTCGTGACGCGCCAAGAGCCGTCGTCTTCGGCCTCCTTCAGCACGATCCGGCCGGCCGGCTTGAGCAGCCTGCGCGCGGCCGAGAGAAACGGCGGCCAGGCGTCCGCCGCCAGCAAATAGAGAACGTCCGCGACCAGCACGGTGTCGAACGCCGCGGGTCGGCGCGCCGCAAGCGACTCGATCGTGCAGGCTTCGAGCTCGACGTTTGGGCAGCGGCCCACGGAACGGCGTGCCCACTCGATCTTGCGTTCGTCCGGGTCGATGCCGACCACGCGGCGGTCCGGATGGCCGTCCGCGAGCAAAGCGACCAGCACGCCGTGGCCGCAGCCGACGTCGAGCAGGTCCGTGCCACGCGCGCGCTCGGCCAAGTCCAGCAGCGGCGCGGACGCCAGCCGGCCGCGCACGAACAGCCGCTCGGACAGCGGCAGGGGGGCGAATACGTGGAGGCTCGGGTGTGCCATCGAAAGCTTGCTTTTCGTCAATCGAACCTATAATGACCGGGAAGGGCGCGTTGCAATAGTCGTGATACACAGACCGCCGCTCGGTCTGCGGGAACGCGCTTCCGCGCGCGCCGTCAAAGCCTCAGTAACCGTTTCGTTTGCCTGGGGTTCGCGCCATGATTTCGGTTGTCGTACCAGCGTACAACGAAGAACGCAACGTCGACGTGCTCTATGCGCGGCTCCGGACGGAGCTCGACCCTGTTACCCCGGACTGGGAAATCGTCATCGTCGACGACGGCAGCAGCGACGCGACGTGGGAGCGCGTCAGCGCCTTGAGCGCCGCCGACGCACGCGTGCGCGGTGTACGGTTGTCCCGCAACTTCGGTCATCAGAGCGCGCTGCTGGCCGGACTCGCAGCCGCGCGCGGCCGCGCCGTCGTCTCGATGGATGCCGATCTGCAGCATCCGCCCGAGGTCGTTGCGGAGCTCGTACGCGCATGGCAGCAAGGATTTCAGATCGTGCATGCGGTACGGCGGGATCCGCCCAGGATGCCGTTCCTGAAACGTCAAACCTCGCGGCTCTACTATCGGCTGTTCGCGTTCTTGAGCGGCGTCGACATCGAGGCCGGCGCCGCCGATTTTCGACTGCTCGATCGACAGGTGCTCGACGAGATCCTGAAGTTCGAGGAAGAGGGGCTGTTCCTGCGAGGCATCGTGCATTGGGTCGGCTACGCGACCACTAGTGTGCCGTTCGACTGCGGCGAGCGCTTCGCGGGCACGAGCAAATACAACTTCCGCAAGATGCTTACGCTCGGCTGGCACGGCGTGAGCTCGTTCTCGCTGGTGCCGCTGCGCATCGGCATCTTCATCGGTCTCCTGTCCTCCACCGTCGCGTTCCTCGGCGTGTGCTACGCGATCCTCGGCAAGTGGCTCGACCACTCCGCCATCCCGGGCTGGGCGTCGTCGGTGGCTATCTCCTCTTTCCTGTTCGGAGTGCTGTTCGTGTTTCTCGCGATCCTCGCCGAATACGTCGGCAGGATCGTCGTCGAGGTACGCAAGCGGCCGCGCTTCCTGGTGCGCGAGACGACTCGACCCGCGGTCGAGGAAGGCGATCGGAGGATTCGACCGGTGGCGCTCGTCGCGGACGTGCGCGCCGAGATCGCCGCGCGCGCCAAATGAGCGACGCACCGCACGCCCACAATCCGGTGCCGCGCTTTGCGATCGTGGGCTGCGCGAATTTCTGCGTGAGCTTCCTCGTGTTCTATCTCTGCTACCGCTTCTTGCCGTTCGGAAAGCTCGCGCTGGCGATCGGCGCGGGATCGAGCGGCGGGTGGCTGCCGGGCCTGCACGTCGAGGGGGCGGTCTCGAACGTGCTTGCGTATCTGGCAGGCATGATCAATAGCTTTGCGCTGAATCGCTCTTGGACCTTTCGGGCGAGCCGGAATCACGCCGGTGCACAGGCCGTGCGGTTCGTGGCGGTGAATCTCTTCAGCCTCACGCTCGGTACGCTCACGGTCTACCACTTCGTGGACGTGCAGGGCTATCCGGAGCTTGCCGTGTGGATTCCGCTCACGCTCGTCATCATGGTCGTGAACTATCTCGGTTGTCGGCACTGGGCGTTCGCCGCGCCGACGCTGCAATCGAGCGAATCGCCGTGACGCCGAGCAGCGCCAGCCCGAGCGCGCCGGAGCCATGATGATCGGCACGATTCGTGCACTGCGTAGGCGCGTTTCGCCGTATTGGACGACCGGCCGGGTCGACGCCGAAACGGCGGTGTCCAGGCGGCCGCCTGTCCGCGGGGTCGAGCCGATTCCGCGTCGCGACGTTTAGAGGTGTGACTGGATGGACGAAGCCGAGTTCGACAAGTTTGCCGCGGAGTATCGCGACATTCACGCCGCAAACATCAAGGTATCGGGGGAAGATCCCGAATACTTTGCGGAATACAAAATCGCCGACATCGCTAGCGAAGCGCGCCTCGCCGGGGTGCCGCTCGGCGCGAGCTCGACGGTCCTCGATTTCGGTGCGGGCGTCGGCTATTCGATTCCGTTCTTCGCTCGGCATCTGCCGCGAACTCGCGTGACGTGCCTCGATGTCTCGAGCAAGAGCCTCGCGATCGGTGCGGGGAAATACGGGTCGGTCGCCGATTTCAAGCATTTCGACGGCGTATCCATACCGTACGCCGAGGGCACGTTCGATCTGGCGCTCGCGTCTTGCGTGTTCCACCACATTCCGCACGCCGAGCACGTGGCGCTGCTCGGCGAGATTCACCGCGTGCTGAAGCCGGGCGGTCTGCTGTTCGTGTTCGAGCACAATCCGCTCAACCCCTTGACGCGGCATGCGGTGAACACCTGCCCATTCGACGAGCACGCGCGGCTGATTCTCGCGCCCACGATGCGTGCTCGCGTACGGGCGGCCGGTTTTCCGGCTGCGGCCGTCAAATTCAGGATCTTCTTCCCGCACGCGTTGCGGGCGTTGCGGCCGATGGAGGCGCAGCTCACGTGGCTGCCCCTGGGGGCCCAGTACTACGTAATGGCTGCAAAGGAGCGGCCGCACTGAAGTAATCGCCGGCCGGGTCTCCGGCACGGCGAAGGTCGATCGACAGGGGAACGACGGCGGGATTTTATGGTCTCTGGTGACGGCTTCACGAGAACGAACTCCTCCATGTTGCGTAAGGGCTTCTGCCTACTGCTGCTGCTGGTCCTGCCGATCACGGTCTATTGGCCGACGGTCTTTCACGAATACGGCTTCCGCGACGACTACGCGCATCTCCGAGAGGTGCGTGAAGAGCCCGGCAAACTGTTCGGTTTCACGGCTTCGAACGGCCGGCCGATCTACGGTGCAGTGCTCGAGGCGTCGTTGCACGACGTGGTCGAGGTCGCCGACCTTCCGATGCTGCGCCTGGTGGGGGCGCTGCTCCTCACGGCCGTCGGCGTCGCCGTGTGGTGGTTGTTGCACCGCGCGGGCTGGTCGGCCCTGGAAGCCACGGTGGTTAGCATCGGCGTCTCCATGCTGCCGGCCTCCCAGATAGCCGTCGGCTGGGCGATCGCTTGGCCGATCGTGCTCGCGATGCTGTGTGCGCTCGGCGGTTTTGCGGCCGTCGAGACGCAGATGACGGTACCGGGTTGGCGGCGTGTCGCGGGCTTCGCCGTAGCGGTGCTGCTGTATTTCGTCGCGGGGCTCACGTATCAGTCGAGCGCCATGTTCATCGTCGTGCCGCTCGCCGGCTTGCTGCTCGCACGCTCCGACGACGCGCGGGTCGGTCACGTTCGCTGGCTCGCGACGCATCTGGCGACACTGCTCTTGGGACTGCTCGCCGCGTTCGTGCTGATGAAAGCGCTGTTCGCGCTCGGCGTCTTCGCCGAGTCCGATCGCATGGCGTCGTTCGAAGCGGATCCGCTCGGCAAGCTGCTCTGGTTCGTGCAACAGCCGCTGGCGAACGCGCTCGGGTTGTTCGCGTTGCGCGATCGGTTCGGGACCGGCGCCGCCTGGTTCTGGGGCGCCGCGGCGGTGGTCGTCGCAGTGATCGCGGGTGGCTTCTTCGCCGCGGCGCCGCGTCGGACGCGCTCCGAACGCGCACGCTGGCTGGTCTGCCTGTTGTTCCTACCGTTCGTGGCGCACGCCGTGAGCCTCGCGGCGGAGGAGCGCAACATCGGTTACCGCACGATCTTTGCGCTCGGGGGGCTCGTGATCGTGCTGTTCGTGTACTCGCTGCGGGGCTTGCTCGGCGAGATCGGCGGCGGCTGGCGCATCGCTCATCGCTTTGCGCTCGCCGCGTTCGTCGTGCTTGCTGCGCTCGCGGCGAACTACAATGCGTTCACGTTGATCGCCGAGCCTCAGTCACGCGAGTGGGCGATGGTCGACGACACGGTCGAGCGCATGCGGCTCGACGACGATCCGACTGTCTACATCATCGAGCCCACCGTGGGCGACCGCTCGACGGAGCGCATGTTCGCCGACGAGTTCGGGTCGCTATCGGCGGACTCCGACTGGGTGCCGCGCGAGATGTTCAAGGCCGCGCTGCGCGAGCGTTTCCGCGGCAAGATTCCGGCGGCCGCGAAGTACACACTGAAGTTCGGCCATGAGCTCCCGATGGCGGCCTATGACGTCGTGATCGACATGCGGCGGCTTCGCCAGCTTCGCGGTCCGTTCCCGACAACGGCGGCTGTTGCGCCCCGTCACGCCGGCTGAGGCATCACTTCGCGACGCTGACGACCTCGGGCTCCATGTAGCCCTTGAGCCCGAGCGCCGAGTATTGCCGGCCGAGACCCGACTCCTTCGCGCCGCCGAACGGCACGAACGCCGAGGTCGCGCGGTGCTGGTTCACCCAAGCCGTTCCGACCTCCAGCCGCGCTGCGATTTCCGCGCCCCGAGTCACGTCGCTCGTCCATATCGAACCGCTCAAGCCGTAGCGTGTGTCGTTTGCGCGTCTGATTGCGTCTTCGAGATCGGTGAATTTCAGGATCGGCACGATCGGCCCGAATTGCTCCTCTTGGACGAGCCTCGCGTCGTCGGCGAGGTCCGTCACGAGCGTCGGCGGCACGAAGTACCCGACACCTTGCGGGATCTCGCCGCCGGCGAGGAACGTGGCTCCGCGCTTCCTCGTGTCGGCGATGATGTCGACGACTTTGTCGTACTGCATTTTGTTCTGGATCGGCCCGAGCTCCGTGCCGGGCTCGAGGCCGTCGCCGACCTTCGCGCGCTTCGCCTCCGCGACGAGCGCGTCGCAGAGCGCGGAGTAGATCTTCTCGTGCGCGTAAATCCGCTTGACCGCCATGCAGACCTGACCGCTGTTCACGAACGCAGCGAAGAACAGCTTCTTGGCGATGCTCTTCGGATCGGCGTCCTCGAGCACGATGGCGGGATCGTTTCCGCCGAGCTCGAGCGTCACACGCTTGAGCGTGCCGGCCGCGCTGGCGAGCACCTTCTTGCCGGTCGCGACGGACCCCGTGAACGAAATCTTATCGACACCCGGATGCTCCGTGATCCAGTGACCGAGCTCGTCGCCGCCCGCGAGCACGTTGACGACGCCGGCCGGGAAAACGTCCTTCAGGATTTCGCCGAGCTTGAGCGTCGTGAGCGGCGTGTAGGGCGACGGCTTCAGCACCACGCAGTTGCCGGTATAAAGCGCCGACACGAGCGGGCCGAGCGCGAGGCTAATGGGTGCGTTCCAGGGGGTGATGATGCCGACCACGCCGAGCGGACGATAGCGCAGCTCGATGTGCCGCTCGGCATCGTCGACGAGCGTTTCGACCGGGATATCGATACCCACCATCCCGATCGATTGGGCAGCGCCGCGGTCGATCTCGGCTACGGACTGCGCGAGCGGCTTACCCTGCTCGCGCGTGAGCAGCTCGGCGAGCGGCGGCTGCTCTTCGCGCAACCGTCGTGCGAGCGTCTTTACGAGCGCGGCGCGTTCCGAGAACGGCCGCGCGCGCCACGTCGGGAACGCCGTCCGTGCGGCTTGCACCGCGCGATCGAGGTGCGTGCGGGTCGCCGCTGGGCAGCGAGCGAACACGCGTCCCAGCGCGGGGTTTATGACGTCCAAGTATTCGCCGCTCGATTCGAGCTCGCCGTCGATGAGCAGCGAGAAGTCGGTGCGTAATGCGAAGGTCTCGGCGGGTTTCGCCATTGGCATTCCTCCGGATAATAAGTTTCGCCGCGATCGACGTCGAAGGCGTCGGGGCGCGCAGCGGCGGCGCGTTTCGCGGGTTCGCGGCACGAGGCCGCTGTGCTAACCTGGCTTCCCGAATAATACACGAACGACTCCGGCCCGTTGCCGAACGGCCGGCCTCATCGCTCGTTCTCGCCGGCGTTTCGAGCGCCGGCGCCGTCGTCGGAGGAAACCAATATGAAGATCGTCATGGTCGGGCAGGGTGCTTTTGGCCGGAAGCATCTCGATGGGTTGAAGCGCATCGAGGACGTGGAAGTTGCGAGCCTGGTCGGCGGCAGTCCCGATTCGACGGCGGCCGTCGCGAAGCAATACGGCATTCCGCACCACACGACGGATCTCGCCGAAGCGCTCGATCGCCCCGGTGTCGAGGCGGCGATTCTGACTTCGCCGACGCAGATGCATGCGTCGCAGGCCGAGCAAGTGCTGCGTGCGGGCAAGCACGTCGAAATCGAGATCCCGATCGCCGATTCCATCGCGGACGCGAAGCGCATCGCGGCCACCCAGCGGCAGACCGGTAAGATCGCGATGGCCGGTCATACGCGTCGCTTCAATCCGTCGCACCAATGGGTGCACAAGCGCATTCAGGCCGGCGAGCTCAAGCTCCAGCATCTCGTCGTACAGACATTTTTCTTTCGCCGGCAAAACATCAACCTCGAAGGCAAGCCGCGCAGCTGGACGGACCATCTACTGTGGCATCACGCCTGCCACACCGTCGATCTGTTCCACCACCAGACCGGTGAGACGTCGTCCGAGGTGCACGCCCTGCAGGGTCCGATGCATCCGGAGCTCAAAATCGCGATGGACATGAGCATCGGGCTGCGGACCCCGTCGGGCGCGATATGCACGCTCGCGCTGTCGTTCAACAATGACGGCCCTCAGGGCACGTTCTTCCGCTACATCTGCGACAACGGCACCTACATCGCTCGCTACGACGATCTCGTTGACGGTAAGGACGTGGCCGTAGACCTCTCGGGCGTCGACGTCTCGATGAACGGCATCGAATTGCAGGACCGCGAGTTCATCGCGGCGATCCGCGAGAGACGCGAGCCTCGCTCGAGCGTCGCTCAGGTGCTTCCCGCAATGGAGGTGCTCGACCGGCTGGAGAAATGCCTCGATGCGTGAAATTCCAGTATGCCTGGCGCCCGATCCGAACACGCGGACGCCGCGCTATCGCCCGCCGCGGCACGCTTGCGATTCGCATTGCCACATCTTCGGTCCCGGCTCGAAATACCCGTACGCGGCCGATCGCAGCTATACGCCGCCCGATGCGCCGCTCGAGCGTTTCAAGCAGCTGCAAACGACGCTGGGGCTCGAGCGGGCGGTGCTCGTGAATGCGAGCTGTCACGGGGTTGACAATCGCGTGATTTTAGACGCCATCGAGCAAAGCGACGGCCGCTACCGCGGCGTCGCGAACGTCGACGCGGCGTTTACCGATCGCGATTTCGAAGCCCTGCACGCGGGCGGCATTCGCGGCATTCGGTTCAACTTCGTTCAGCACCTCGGTGGCACGCCGGATCTCGACGAGTTCCAGCAGCTCGTCGCGCGCGCCGCGGGTTTCGATTGGCACGTCGTGTTGCACTTCGACGCGGCCGATCTGCTCGAGTTCGACGAGATGCTGCGCACGCTGCCGGTGCCGTTCATCATCGATCACATGGGCCGCGTGCCGACGAAGGACGGATTGCAGCAAGAGCCGTTCAAGCGCCTGCTGAATGCGGCACGCATGGACAACTGCTGGGTGAAGATCTGCGGCGCCGAGCGCATCTCGTCGATGGGGCCGCCGTTCACCGATGCGGTGCCGTTCGCGCACGCGCTGCTCGAAGTGGCGCCCGACCGCATCCTCTGGGGCACGGATTGGCCCCATCCGAACATCAAGAAGCACATGCCGAACGACGGCGACCTCGTCGATCTGATCCCCTTGTTCATGCCGGACGAGGCGCTGCAGCGCAAGGTGCTCGTCGACAACCCGCACCGCCTCTACGGCTTTACCGGCTGAGGACTCGGCGCGTGTGGTTAGCGGGGTCAGCCGTCGACCCCGTCTTGCGGGCCGGCCGCAAGCGCAATCAATCGCGGCCGCGCGTCGCGATCAGCTTGCCGGCGATGCGGCCGATGATCACGCCCATTGCGATCACGACCCAGGTCAAGTGCTCGTATGACTTCCGGTACTGCGCGGCGAGCACGCATCCCGTGGCGACCAGGACCGGCATCAGCAGATAAAGTCGGACGAAGATCGCGAAGCGCGACGCATCGGGTATCTTGGTCCGCTCGAGGTGCCTCTGCACCGCCGCCGTTGCGCTGTTCCTGCCGATCACGTACGACAGGACGGCACCGCAAACTGCACCGATGAGCGGGAAAAATAGGAACGTTCGAATCAGCTCGCCGCGCAGCACGAAGAAGTACGCGTGCATGACTACCGCAAGATAGGCGACGCTCCAAAGGCGAAACGCGGCGTGGTCGACTTGGGCCGGAATCATCGCCTTCGTCGGTGCGTGCGGCCGACTGAGCGGATTCTTCGGGACAGCAACACGCGCCGCGGGCCGGGCCGCCCTCAGTTCGGCTCGAGAATGATCAGGCCGGCCGCCGTATTCGACGCCGGCACGTGGTAGTGCCTGTAGACCTCCGTCGTATCGCCGGGCAGGGCACCGCGCATGATCAGCCACATCACCATCTCGATTCCTTCGGCGCCGGTATCGCGCACGTATTCGAGGAACGGGATCTGCACGAGCCGTTGCGGATCGCGGGTGAGGTCGTCGAGGAAGCGTTGGTCCCATTCGCGGTTGATCAGGCCCGCGCGCTCGCCGTGGAGCTGATGCGACATGCCGCCCGTGCCGAACACCACGACCCGGAGATCCTGCGGGAATGCCGCGACGGCGCGCGCGATGGCGCGGCCGAGATCGAAGCACCGCTTGCCTGTCGGCGGTGGATATTGCACGACGTTGACCGGGAGGGGGATTACCCGATAAGGCCACTCCTTGGGCGTGCCGCAGGTGATGGAGAGCGGCACCGTGAGACCGTGGTCGACCGCCATCTCGTTGCAGATGGTCATGTCGAACTCGTCGAGAATGAGGCGTTCGGTGAGATGCCACGCGAGCTCCGAGTGCCCTTTCACGACGGGCACCGGACGCGGTCCCCAGCCCTCGTCGGCCGGCGGGAATTCCTCCGCAGTGCCGATTGCAAACGTCGGGATGATCTCGAGCGAGAACGCCGACGCGTGATCGTTGTAGACCAGGATGATCACGTCGGGATCGGTTTTGCGAAGCCACTCGCGAGCCGGCTCGTAGCCGTCGAACAGCGGTTTCCAGTAGGGCTGCTGCGTGAGCCCTTGATCGATCGCGACGCCGATCGCGGGTACGTGGGAGGTGGCGAGTCCGCCGACGATGCGTGCCATTACTTGCGCTCCGCCCTATGCTCGCTAGCCGCTTTGCTGCGGTTGCCTTCGAGGGGCCGCCCGCCGTCGATCATCATTTGGCGATACTGCTCCTGCGTGAGACCGGACATCGCGCCCGCCATGTACTGGAAAGACTTGCCGTCGGTTGCCCCGAGCTTGGAGAGGTAATAGATGTTGCCGCCGAGCTTGATCATGCCGAGCCAGTCGCGTTTGAGCACGGCCTCGCGCTGCTCGGGGCTGATCTTCCATTTGTCGAGGTAGCCGGCCTCGTCTGCGCGAAACGCTTCCCGATTCTCCGGCTTCATCAACGACATGCAAAACATGTTCAGGAAGTAGCCCTGGCGACCGCGGTGACGGTCGAACAGGTACGTGCCCGGGATGTCTTTGAAGTCCTCACTCTTGGTCTGGTCGGTCATGGGATCCTGCCGTACGAACGCTGCGCCCCATTCTAGCCCATGCACGGCCGGTCGTTATCGCGTGCCGCAACGGTCTTGAGATCAAGCCGGCTTTTGCTTGATCGTTTCGCCCGTTTGCACGCCCTTGTACAGCAGAGAGGAGGCCATCCCCTCGGCGAGGCACCATTCGGCGAACACCTCGGGCGTCTGCTCGAACACGCCGGGTTGCCAGCGCTCGTCGACGACGTCCGAATCGAAGTCATATTCGGCCGCGCCGCCGCACGGCGAGTGGAAGTACCAGAAGTAGCACGAGGAGACCGGATGGCGGCCCGGGCCGAGCGCCGTGCGCCAACCGCGACGCGTCATGTTGAGGCCGCCTCCGAAGAGCTCGTGAATGCTCGAGAGCTCGAACGCGACATGATGAAAGCCGCGGCGCTTGCCGACGTTCAGTAGGAACAAGTCGTGATGGTGGTTCGATGCCCCCCCGCGCAGGAAATAGCCGCGACCGGGGTACATGTCGCTGGCGATGAAGCCGAGGCGTTCCGTGTAGAACGGCACGACCGTGTCGGGGTCGTCGATCATCGACACGGTGTGCGTCATCTCGAGCGGCGTCGCGGATTTGAAGAATTCGCCCCGAGTGTTGATGCGATCAGGTCTTCCCGGAATGTTGAACTTCAACTCCGGAGCCGTCACGGGACGTCGCCGCGCGACGCGAAACGCGATCGCGAAGCCGAGGGGGTCGGTGGTGTGCAGCGTGCCGTCGGCATCCGTCCGTACCTCGCGGTCCTTGCCGAGCTCGGCCGCGATAGCGACGAGATCGGCGGCCGAGCGAACGCCGAAGGTCGCCTCGCGAAGGGTCGCGCCGGGCTCGATCGCGGCCGGCAACGCGGGATCGTCGGCGGCCCGCAGCACGACGGTCGACCCGTTGCGGCAGGTGAACACCGACTCGCCATTGGATTCCGATTCTGCGAGGCCGAAATCCGTCCAGAACCGTTTGCAGGTCTCGAAGTCCGTGATGCCGAATGTAACGGAGTCCAGATTAGTGATGCTCATGGCTGCGGTTTCCCGGCGAATAGGATCGAAATCAGGATCAGCCTAGCAGAGTGCCGTCGAGCGCGACGCTCTTCAAAAGCGCGAACACCGGCTGCCCCGGCTGAAGTGCAAGCTCCGCGAGCGCGTCCCGCGTGATGCTCGAGCGCAAATGCTGGCCGTCCACCTCGAGCAGCACTTCCGCATACGGAGTAGCGCCCAGATCGATGCTCACCACGCGGGCGTCGAGCACGTTGCGAATGCTGATTTGCCGCGGCCGCTCGAGGGCGATCGCGACGTCCCGTGCGTGCACGCGGACGCGTAGCGCTACGCCGGCCGGCGGTGCGACGGCAGGCACATACAGGTTTTGAGCGCCGAGCGCGAGCGCGGCCATGCCGCCGTGCATTCCAACGGATCGCGCGAGGAGCAGTGTGCCCGCGTCGCGTTCGCCGGTCAGCGACCAGAGGTCGACGCGCTCGAGGATTTCGGCCACTGTGCCGTGAGCTCGCACCCGACCGCCGGCGAGCAGCACGACTTCTCTTGCGAGCCGGGCCACCTCGTCGACGTTGTGGGTGACGTACAAAACCGGTACGCCGAACGTGGTCGGCAACCTCTCGATGTAGCTCACGATCTCTCGCTTGCGCCCCATGTCGAGGAAGGACAGTGGCTCGTCCATGAGCAGCAGGCGCGGGCTCGCGAGCAATGCCCGGCCGATCGCGGCGCGCTGGACCTCGCCGCCGGAGAGGGTGGCAGGTCGGCGGGCGAGCAACGGACCGAGTGCAAGCGAGTCGACCACGTCGTCGAACCGAATCGCGCTCGAGCCGGCGCCGATCCGCGCGCGGCTCTGTGCGAATCTCAGGTTGCCGGCGACGCTCAAGTGGGGGAACAAACGGCCTTCCTGAAAGACGTAGCCGAGCCGGCGCCGATGCGTGCGTTCGCGCCAGGCGCCGCGTTGCCACACCGTGCCGCCGATGTCGATGGTGCCGCGCGCGCTCGGTTCGAGGCCGGCGATCACACGCAGCAGCGTGGTCTTGCCTGAGCCGCTCGGACCGAATAGTGCCGTAATGCCGTCGAGGGCGACCTGCAGCGCAACGGCCAACCTGAATGCGCCGCGTTCGAGAGTGACGTCGATCGCGAGAGTGCTCACGCCGGTCGGTCCTCTACGATCACGTCCGCACCAACGGCATACGCCGATTGAGCGTATATACGGCGAGCAGCACGACGAACGAGAACGCGAGCATGCCGCCGGCCAGCATATGCGCCTGCGCATACTCGATCGTCTCGACGTGCTCGTAGATGGCGATCGAGATGACTTTGGTGCGGTGCGGGATATTGCCGCCGACCATCAGCACGACGCCGAACTCGCCGAGCGTATGAGCGAAGGTCAGCACGAGCGCCGAGACGTAGCCGCGCAGCGCAAGAGGAGACGCGACCCGCGCAAAAATGTCGAAGGGTCCGGCGCCAAGCGTCGCCGCCGCCTCGAGCGTGGTCTTGCCGACGCCTTCGAACGCCGCCTGCAACGGCTGGACCGCGAACGGGAACGAGTAAATCGCCGATGCGACTACGAGGCCGGCGAACGAGAACGTGAGCGTGCTATCGGTCAACTGCACCCAATAGCGGCCGATCGGTCCGGCCGGCCCAAGCAGAATCAGCAGGTAGAACCCGAGAACCGTCGGCGGCAGCACGAGGGGCAGCGCGACGAGCGCCTCGATCGGCGTGCGTGCCCGAGTCTGCGCGAAAGCGAGCCACCACGCGAGCGGCGTCGCGAGCACGAGCAGCACGAACGCCGTGCTGCCGGCGAGCGCAATACTGATCCATACCGGTGAGAGGTCGAGTGCTGCCATCCGCCCGATTCATCCGCGCGACCCGCGTGGTCGCAAGGCAGACGGCATTGTGCAGGACGCGAGGGGACGCTACGAGCCTGGGTAGCGGTGTGGGTGCGCTCGAGCGGCGTCTTTTGCCGGTTATAGCCGACAGGCAGCCGGCAGGTATTGATCCGGCAGCGAGGGGGCGATGTAGGCGGCCTTGTTGCCACCGCCCGCCGTGCCCATCTCGCTGAGTCCGACAGGCGCCGGCGCACTTCCGCAGCGCCAGAGGATGCCTCCTCCGATGCTCTCGTAGGGTGTCATGGTGAGCGTAAGGCCCGCGATCACGGCATTGGCCTCGTGGCCGAACGTGACGACCATGACGCCGTTCTGCACATCGACCGAGGCGACGTACTTGCCGACGGTATCGGTCGGATTAGGGCTCATGCCGGCGGCCGCTCGGTTGGCGGGCGCTTCGCCGTGATTGAGGTACGAGTCTACGATCGGCGCCTTGGCATGCGCGGCCATGTTCAACCCTTCGGCGACTTGGGCGCGAATCGTGTAGGTCTGGTACGCAGGAATCGCTATCGATGCGAGTATGCCGATGATCGCAACGACGATCATCAGCTCGATCAGCGTGAAGCCGGTCTGTCCGCGAATGCTCGTCATTCTGTGCCTCGCTACTGTCGTGCGACGCGCAATGCTGCGCCGATGATTCAATGCTCAATGTGCGGAATTCGGTCGAAACGCCGACCTTGAATGCGGCGCTACCCTAAGATTCCGCCTGCGGCTGTTCCGCGTAGACGACCGGGATCTTCTTCCGTTCCGCATAGCTGGTCGCGAGTCCGAGCGCCGCATCGATGGACATCGGCCGCCGCATCACGAGCGTCTTGACCCGCGTCGAGCCGTCCGCTTCCGCGTCGGTCTTGCGGTCGCGTTTCTCGACTACGCGCTCGATCGTCGCGAGCGTCACCGTGTCGTCCGCAGGATCGGAGTAAGTCTGCACGCGCACGTAATCCGTCTCCGGACGGTTCGACGATGCAGAAACGACCCTAACTTCCATGTCAGACCTCTTTCCCAATCTGGCAAAGCGCGTGCGCTACCGCCACTTCTCAAGCAAGACACATGCCAGGGCATTCCAGAGCCCGTCGTCATTCCAAATGCGCGAGTTTATGTTTACTGGGACTGACGATCCGCGTCAGTTTCGGCCCCGAGGGCACAGTAACGGCGGGGGTTATGTCGAAGCGGACGGCGGATCGTCGGCGTCGAGTGAGAGCAGCGTCGCGTTGCCGCCGATGGCTGCCGTGTTGGTGGTCACGGTCTGTTCGACCGCGAACCGGGGTAGGTACGAGGGACCGCCGGCTTTGGGTCCCGTGCCGGACAATCCCATCCCGCCGAACGGCTGCACGCCGACTTGCGCACCGATCATGTTGCGGTTGATGTACACGTTCCCGACGTGCGCTCGCTCTGCGACGAACTTCGCGAATGCGTCGATGCGCGAATGTATCCCGAGCGTCAAGCCGTAGCCGCTGGCATTGATCTCGTCGACCAGCTCGGCCGCACCTGACGCGCGGTAGCGGACCACGTGCAGCACGGGTCCGAATATCTCGCGCGTGAGCGCGGCCGCGCTCGGCAGCCCGATCAGCGTCGGGGGCACGAAAAGCCCATGGTCATGCTCGGCACCGAGCCGGCACTGGTGCAGCACCGCGGCACGATGCTCTTCGATGTAGGTGGACAAGGCGGCGCGTGCTTGCTCGTCGATCACCGGCCCGACGTCCGTGGCGAGGAGGGCGGGATCGCCGATCACCAGCTCGTCCATGAAGCCGCGCAGCATGCGGAGCACTTCGTCAGCCGTGTCGTCTTGCAGGCAGAGCAGCCGCAATGCGGAGCAGCGTTGGCCCGCGCTGTTGAACGCAGAGTAGGCCGCATCGCGCACGACTTGCTCCGGAAGGGCGGAACTGTCGGCGATCATTGCGTTGATTCCGCCGGTCTCCGCGATCAGCGTCGCGATGGCTCCGTCCCGGCGAGCGAGGCCACGATTGATGGCGTGTGCGGTCTCCGCCGACCCGGTGAACACGACTCCGGCGATCCGATGGTCCGCCACCAACGCGCTGCCGAGGGCGGCTCCGTCGCCCGGCAAGAATTGCAGCGCTTCTCCCGGAATTCCGGCCTCGCGCAGCAACTCGACGGCGCGCGCAGCGGTTAGCGATGCCTGCTCCGCCGGCTTGGCGAGGGCTACGTTGCCTGCCGCAAGAGCGGCGGCGATCTGGCCGACGAAGATGGACAACGGAAAGTTCCACGGGCTGATGCAGAGGAACGGCCCACGGCTGCGCAGCACGAGCCCGTTCCGCTCTCCCGTCGGCCCGGGAAGCGCGATCGGTGCGAAGACCGGAACCGTCTGCGAGGCGTAGTACCGCAGGAGGTCGACGGTCTCGCGCACCTCTGCGAGGGCGTCGGGCACGGTGCGGCCGGCTTCCGTCACGCAACGGGCGACGAGCTCGGCGGCGTCGGCTTCCATGAGGTCGGCGGCCCGGCGCAACAGCTCGGCGCGCCGCTCCGGTGCGACGCTGTTCCAGCGAGCTTGGTAGGAGACCGCCGCGTTGAGCGCCGCTGCGGCGGTTGCAGTATCCGCAAACTCGACGCTGCCGATGCGGCGTCTTCGATCCGCCGGATCGAGCACGTCATGAGGTTCTCCCGGCGTATCGAGCCCGTTCACGTACGGCGCGGCACGCCAATGCCCCGGCTGCGTCGTGCCGAGAGCCGCGGCGAGCGCGGCGCGCTCTCGCCCGTCCGCGAGATTGCGGCCGTGGGAATTCTTACGCTTGGGTTCGTAGAGATC
The DNA here is from genome assembly GCA_963817615.1 of uncultured Gammaproteobacteria bacterium. Classification (GTDB taxonomy): domain Bacteria; phylum Pseudomonadota; class Gammaproteobacteria; order Steroidobacterales; family Rariloculaceae; genus FEN-1219. Next base: position 309,836 of record CAWFPH010000001.1, read on the forward strand.
CGGCGGCAGCGGAATGCGCGGATTCGCGAGCGACGAACGTTCGTGGATCCGCTCGAGCGGATTCGCAACCAAGCTTGCGGCGGGCGCATCGGCGTCGATCAGACGGTTGACGAACGAAGTGTTCGCACCGTTCTCGAGCAGGCGCCGCACCAGATAGGGCAGCAGGTGCTCGTGGCTGCCGACCGGTGCGTACACGCGGCAACGATGTGCGTCGCCGCGCCGCTCGATCAGCTCCGAATACAGCTCCTCGCCCATGCCGTGGAGACGCTGGAACTCGAAAGGCCGGTCCGCTCCGACTTCGAGAATCCATGCCACGGTATGCGCGTTGTGCGTCGCGAATTGCGGATAGAGGCGCGGCTGCTCGAGCAGGAACTTGGCAGCCGCCAGGTAGGAGACGTCGGTGTTGGCCTTGCGGGTGAACACCGGGTAGCCGGTGAGACCGAGCTCCTGGGCGCGCTTGATCTCCGAGTCCCAGTACGCTCCCTTGACGAGCCGGACGGGCAACATTCGGCCATCGCTTGCGGCTGCATCGGCCAGCGACTTCAGCGCGTCCAACACGGGTAGTGCGCGCTTCTGATAGGCCTGCACCGCGATGCCGAGACCCGAGTAATCGGCGAGCGCGGCGTTGCGAAACACGCGCGTGAAGATCCAGAGCGACAGTTCCAGGCGATCCGCTTCCTCGGCGTCGACCGTAACGCCGACTCCCGCGGCGCATGCCGCCGTCGCGAGCTCGAGCAGTTTCGCGGCGAGCTCCTCGATCGCGCGATGGCTCTGAGCAATCTCATAGCGCGGCGATAGTGCCGACAGCTTCACCGACACGCTGGGGGCCGCCAACGGTTGACCCGGCCGCCCGCCGTGCCGGCCGACGGCCGCGATCGCGTCGCGATAGGCTTTCAAATACCGGTCGGCGTCTGCGCGCGTGAGCGCGGCCTCGCCTAGCATGTCGAACGAATAGTCGAACTGCGGCGAACGGGACGCGCGCTCGAGTGCCGACTCGATGGTCTGTCCCATCACGAATTGCTGGCCGAGTATTCGCATCGCCTGCCGCAGTGCCGCCCGCACGATCGGCTCGCCGAGCCGCTCGGCGAGCCGTGCCAAAAACTTGGCCGGCGGCTCGGCGACGTCGGCGGGCCGCAGGATCTTGCCGGTCAGTAGCAGCGCCCAGGTCGACGCATTCACGAACAACGATTCGCTCCGACCCACGTGAGCGCGCCAGTCGGCACCGCCGAGCTTGTCCGCGATGAGACGATCGGCGGTCGCGGCATCGGGGATTCTGAGCAGCGCCTCCGCGAGGCACATCAGCACCACGCCTTCTGCGGACGACAGGTCGTACTCGCCGAGCAGCGCGTCGACGCCTTTCGCACGTTCGCGACGTTTGCGAATCGCCTCGACGAGCGCGACGGCAAGCGTTTGGATCCGCGTAGTCTGCGCTGCGGACGAACTCGCCTCCGCAGCGAGCCCGCGAACCACGGCGGTCTCGTCCGCGAGATAGCACCGCGCGAGGTCGTCGTTCGTTGCGGGCGGTGCCGGGTGCGCGTCGTCGAAGAGCCAGCGACGCAACGGCACCGTGGTCGATGGGCTCATGCCGCTAGTGTGCCTCAGGCCGAAGGCGCCCGCTGTTCGCTGGCGGGGCTTCGCGATTTCCGTGGTGCTCGGGCTTCGAGAGGAACGAGCGGAAACGGTCACCGGCGGCGGCCGGCCGGCGGTCAGTTGGCGCCGCTCGGGCGGCCGATCATCGTGAGGAATTCAGCTCGCGTGCGTGGATCGGAGCGGAAGTGCCCGAGCAGTTGGCTCGTGAGCATCGACACGCCATGCTTGCGAACGCCTCGTGTGGTCATGCATTGATGCACGCCTTCGACGACGACGCCTACGCCACGGGGTTTCAGGACGTCCTGAATGCAATGGGCGATTTGAGCCGTCAAGGATTCCTGAACCTGCAGCCGCCGCGCGAACGTTTCCACGACGCGCGCGAGCTTGCTGATGCCGACCACTTTGCGGTCCGGAAGATAGCCGATGTGCACCTTGCCGATGATCGGCGCCATGTGATGCTCGCAATGCGACTCGAATGAGATGTCACGCAGCACGATCATCTCGTCGTAACCGTCGACCTCGTGAAAGGTGCGCCGCAGGAAAGCGATCGGATCGTCGGAATAGCCGCTGAACCAGTCCTCGTACGCACGCACCACGCGGCCGGGCGTGCCGACGAGACCTTCACGGTCGGGGTCGTCGCCGATCCAGCGCAGTAGCGTGCGGACGGCCGCTTCCGCTTCGTCGCGGCTCGGCTTCTCCACGGCGGGGCTCGATTTCGACCCGCTTTGCTTGCGTCGGCTCACGGCAGTGTTCTTGATTGGCGACGCTCGGTTCCGGGCGGTCGTACGCGTCGAGGCTGGGCAGTCTAAGTCGAGCGCCCCGAAGCGTGCAACCGCGCGATGGCGCTGGCATATTGACCCGCCACGAGGAACAGCATGAGCGTGCGGCAAATCATTCGAGCTTTCGAAGCCTGGCGGGCGGCCGGCGAGCCACTCGTGCTTGCGACCGTCTTCGAGACGCTCGGCTCGACGTACAGCAAGGCCGGTCAGCGCATCGTGATCGCTGCCAACGGCGACTACCGCGGCCTGGTGAGCGGCGGCTGCCTCGAAGGGGATCTCGCGGAGCGGGCCCGCGCGGTGCTCGAAACGGGAGAGCCGCGCGCGGTGACCTACGATTTGCGTGATGAGGCCGACGAGTTGTTTGGACTTGGCGTTGGCTGCAACGGTCTGATCCGCGTGTTTCTGCAGCCGCTCACCGTGAGCGGCGGTTACGAGCCGTTCGCAACGATCGCGGCGTCCTTGACCGGCTCTACGACCGCCGGTGTCGCGACGGTCATCGAGACGGCGACGGCGGACTTTACGCTGGGCGCGACCGCCGTGGTCGCGGGCGACGTGGCGCGTGCGTGGGGCGCCGAGGGCGGCGCGGCAGAGCAGCTCGTGCGCAGCGCCCGAGAAGCGAGCGCCGGGCCTGCGGAGCTGAAGAGCGAGCGCCGGGCGCGCATCCTGCTGGCTCCCCTGAGGCCTATACCCAGGCTGCTCGTGCTCGGTGCCGGACTGGACGCCGTCCCGTTGGTCGGGATGGCGGCAGAGCTCGGTTGGTTCGTAACCGTCGCGGATCACCGTCCGGCCTATCTGCGGCGCGGCGGCTTTGAACGCGCGGAGCAATCGTTGCTTGTCGCGCCCGGGCAGATCGGCGCGGTGCTCGAGGTGACGCAGTTCGACGCGATCGTCGTGATGAGTCATCACCTCGAGAGCGACCGCAAGTACCTACGCGAACTGGCGGCGGTCTCGACTCGCTATCTCGGCGTGCTCGGCCCAAAAGCCCGGCGCGAACGCTTGCTCGCGGATCTCGATGCGGAGGTACCGCAGCTGCGCAAGCGGCTCAAGGGGCCCGTCGGCCTCGATATTCGCGCCAATTCGCCGGAGTCGATCGCGCTGTCCATTCTCGCCGAGCTGCAGACCGTCTTTGCCGCATGAGGCGATCTCGGCCGGCTCTGACGCTTCAGTACGTTTGGCCGCGTTGAGCATCGTCATGCATCTTCACGAGGAACGACCGGATCGCGCCCTCGGCTTCGGTCGGCGCGAGCAGTCGCTGCTCGACCATCGTGGCCGCGATGTCTTTGAGCGATCGCCGGCCGTCTATCAGTGACATGATGAATGCGTGCACGCGGGTCGAGAGTGCCTGCGAGCGGAACGATTCGGTGAGCGGCACGGCATCCGTACCGCGGACGAGCCAGTCCGGCAGAGCTTGATAGCGCGCCACCCTTTTGACATCGCGTCGTTTCGTTGCGCTCCAAATCACCACGCGCTCGCGTCGTGCATGGCGGCTTGCGGGCGAGCACAAGTAGGGAATGTCGCGCTCGTCGACTTGGATTTCATCGAAGCCGTGCTCCGTGAGCACGTCGACGCATTCGTCGATCCCGTACTGCCCCGCCGGGTCGCGTCCGGGAAACGCAAGCGACCCGAAGTTCACCCACTGCCCGCCAGATTCGAGCAGCCCGTTCACCCGTGCACACTGCGCCTCGAAGGGCTCGGGAAGGATGTCGACGAGCCACGGCGTGATGACAGCCGAGAACGCACCTTTGCGAAAGGGCGGGCGGTGCGCATCGGCCAGCAGGAATCTGAGCCCAGCGGCGGCCGGAGCAGGAGCCTGGAGCCGACGGAGCACGGCTTGATCGGCCCGGGTACGCGGGGCAAGCGGAAACTCGTACAGCTCGATCGTTTCGCCGCGGGCCGCCCGGCGGGCAATCGTGACGAGCAACGGATTGAAATCCAGCGCGATCGTGGCTTCGGGGCCGCAACGGCCGTGTAGGTCGTATGCCAGGCGGCCCGCGCCGGCGCCGAGGACGAGCAGCGTACGATGACGAGCGGCGGCGAGGGATGCCGCTACGAGCTCGAGAGATGCCACGTTCTCCGTCTCGCCCCATCCCCAATCGCGATGGATGTTCGGATAGTAGGTGGTGAGCCCTTGGTCGGGCGGTAAACGAGTTCGGAGCGCAAGATAAGTTTCGTAGTTGCCGCCGTGACCGTCGAGCGCAAACGGTGCAAGCAGCTTTGCGAGCCGCGCCCGATGATCCGCGAGCGCGGAGGCGAGCTGCGAGAGGCGAGAACGGGTGGAGTCTCGGGCCGTACCATCGAGAGACGCCTGAACGCGTTCGCGCTCGCGCTCGATCCGCAGCAGGGTGAAGCGGAGGCGGCCTTGCCACTCGTCGAGCGCAGCCTGCGGTTCCGCGAATAGCCATGGTTCTCCGTCGACGAGCGGAAAGTCGATGCGACAGCCGCTGCAACGCAATCCATTCGAGGCCGCGTCGAGCGCGCGATCGCAGCGAGGGCAGGCGAGCAGTTCGAGCAGGCCGATTGGTGGCGCCATCGGGCAGGGACCGTTGTCTTGACGAGCGAGCCATCGTCGCGGTTGGGCTCGTGCGAGACCCGTGCACTGGTCACGTTATGTGAACAGTCCCTTCACTGCTTGGCGGCTCCGCGCTGAAAAAGAAACGGTTGCGCGGCCGTCCCTGGCCGAGCAACCGTCATCGAACGCTACCGCTTAGAAGAACGAAAACTCCGCTGGCTCGATGTCAAATCGTACCGTTCACGATGGGTGCAAACGCGGTGAGGCGATCCAAGTTGGTCGGATCGCCGAGCCCGTGACTCGGAAACTTGGACGCGAAGAGGTTCTGCTCTCCGTGCAGTGCCATGTAGTTTAGAAGGACCATTTGGACGAGCAGGTTCACGTTGTTGGCACCCGGCGTGCCGGCGCGCGACAAGTTGCCGTCCGCCGAGAATGCGCCGAGCTGCTGATGCTGCGCGGCCGTCATGCCTTGCGTCGTGAGCAACGGCGCACGACCTACAGGGTTATAGACCAGGAAGAACGGCGCTGCCGTATCCTGGTTGTCGCTGGTCCACTCGCCTTTGCCGCGGCCATTGGCCGAGTTGTCGATCGTGCCGTTGCTCGACAGCGAGCCGTCGCTGAACACGTAGAGCATCAACGGCACGCCCATGCGTGCGGCGTACTCGAGGCAGGCACCCATGCAGCGGCCCGCGCGGAAGTCCTTGACCTCTCCCTCTTGACGCATGCCGCCGTGGTAATCGTAGCCGCCCATGGTGATGCAGCCCGCGCCGGCGAAGCCGTCGATCACCATCTTCATGACGGAGGCGGTCTTGCGGAACTCGTTGCCGTCAGAGCCGCTCGCGTTGAACTCGGCATCGGTGAAGATGCCGCTCGCTCCGACGATGTTCGGATCGAGAGCGGGATTCAGCTGCGCCGGGTTGCCGAACCGGTCGGCGACGTCGGCGGCGCTCAAGTAGCCGCACTTCACGAGATCCTCGACCACCGCGTCCCGCGTGAGACCGGTCTGCGTCGGGTCTGGGAAGTTGAGGCCCGTGTCGACCTTCCCCATCTTCTGTGCGCTCAGTCGGTAGATCGACTCCATGACCGCAACCGCGTCTTGCTGGTTGAGCAGCGTGAGCAGGTCGCCCGTGTCGACGAGGCCGGTGACGTCGCTTGGTCGGTCGACCTTGGTGGGTCGGTACTGCGGATCGATCATCGCCGCCGGAGCCATCGAGTTGCCGCCGGAATCGGAGTTCTGGGTGCCGATCAGGGTGACGATCGAGCCATCCGCGCCCGCCTTCTGGATTCCGTACAGTGGGTTGTGCGGGTTGTTGCTCGTGTCGTTCTCGGAACGTGCCGGGATGACGGCGCCATTGACGTTGGCAGCGATGCCGGGCGTTTTCAGGCTCGCTTGCATGCCGCGCAGGTAAGCACTGTCGCTGTGGAACGCGAGGCCCATGCTCGTGTCGGTGTGGTCGCCGTTGCTAGTCGCCGTAACGGTCGTCTCTGCCACGCCAGGTATCATGTTGCCGGGCAAGCCGAGCTTGCTGTAGCCCGCCGTGCTCAGCACGTCGAGCTGACCGCCCTGCTTGCCGACCAGCACGTTCGAGCCGGCGATGTTGCCGCCGCCCGCGAGGTCGAAGCAGATGAACGGGATCTTGCCCGCGCCGAACGTGTTGATGCCGCAGGAGTTGAGCAGGGGCTTGAGATCGTTCGCGAGCGCCGCATACGCCTTGCGCGGGTTTGCGAACAGGCTGAACACGCTGCCCGTCAGGAGCATCGCGCCGCCGGACATGAAGCCTTGCGCGATCAGTTGACGCCGCGTCATCGGCCGGCCGTGGCTCTCGTGACGCTGCGGCGCGTCCGGATGCCGAAGTTTGCGTTTGACTTGAATCAACATGGCTCTAACCTCTGCATGAGTTTCAGGCGTACGCCTACTTGACCAACATCGCGCCGCTGCCGAGAACCGCCGAGCACACCGCTTTGGCGATGGTTTGGGTACGCGGCCCGCCTGGCGTTCCGGAACCAGGGTTGGCGAGACCCAAGCGCGAGGAGTCGCTCGGTATACCGTGGATCAGCTCGACGAGCTCCGCCTTGGCGGCGGCCCGGTCAGGCTGGGTTGCGAGTTGCGTCGCGCCCAGTACGTGGTCCAGCAGCGGGTCTAGGAACGCATCTTCCGCAGGACCGGAAGACGGCCACGCCGCATTGAAATCGAACGACGGGAACGCGCTTTGGCGTAGGGACGTGTCGTTGACCATCGCGTTGCAGTAGCTGATCGCAAGCTGAGCGATCGAGACCTGCTGCGACGATAGGAATGCCTCGAGGGTGTCCACCGCAGGCAACGACTGTCGGACGGTGTTGAACGTCGTCTGTACGGCGGAGTTGTTCTGTGCGACGCCGGTGATCCGCGACATGGTTGCGTCGATCTGGTCGAACGTCCGCACGCCGATGTCGGATGCCGGCGGCAGGTCGAGAACAGAGGGCGACGGCGGAGTGGCGGGCGGCGGCCGGTTGAAAACGTGCGAGCCGATCTTGTCGAACGTCAGGAAGAACTCGTCGGCGTCCGGCCCCTTCTCCAGCGGCAGAACGCCACCCGACGTCCCCGCGGTCACGAGTCGCTGGCCTGTGTCCGGCGTATACGAAAGGCTCGATATGGTCGTATTGACGCTGGCGAACGCCTGACCGACGGGCGCTTCGGCACCGTTGATGCCAATGCGCAGATCGCTGATGTCGATGCCGTCAGGCTGAGCCGCACCGTTCAAGCTGATGAAGAACGGATTGCGGAACAGGTACGACCAGCTGTCGAACTGCGAGGCTTCGAGCACCACGTAGCTTTGGTCGATATCCGTCAAATTCGACACGTCGAACATCAGTAGATACTTCTCTCCCACGCCGGCATCGTAGTTCTGCTGGATCTGCTGCGGTGTCAAGGCGCGGTTGTAGATGGCCACCAGGCGAACGACGCCCGCCCACTTCTTGTCGCCGGATACCTCGTTGCCGAGCACGAACGCATACGTGTCGTCCCAGTCGTCAAGCGTGCCGCCCGGCGTGGGATCCTGCTGCGTCTTCAGGACGCCGTTCACGTAGATCTTGCGCCCCTGCACCGGGTCGTAGGTCGCTACGACGTGCTGCAGGGTCGCCTGCAACACCTCGTCCGCGTTCGGCGTCGACAATTGCGGATTGCCGTTCGCGTCCGAATTGCTCGTGCGATTGAAGAAGTCGTAGTTGTACATCGTCTGGCCGAGATTGAAGTTGCGCTGCATCGTGCCCGCCGAGTAGCTCACGATGCGCATGTCCTCCTGCACGACATTGCCGGGCGCGACCCACGCCTCGATCGAGTATTCACCCGTGGCGTTGATCAACGTGTGCAGCTTTTTGCTGGTCCCGGTCGATGCCTGCGCCTTACCGCCGGCGAAGTTGAGCCCCCAGCCGCCGACCCACTGCACGTTGCCCGACAGCGTCAAGTCCATCGCGGGGTCGACCCCGCTCGTGTCGTATGCCGTCGCACAAGCACCCGTAATCGACTGGCCGCAGGTCTGGCCGCTCTTGAATTCGTAGAGCGCGACCATGCTGGATTCGTAGCGGTTGCCGCCTGAAGCGATCGTGCCCTCGTAGAGGGTCAGCGCCTTGCTCGAGAGCAGGTTCGGATCGACCTGAGTGAGCGGCACGTTGGCCGCGAATGCCTCGATCGCCGCTTGCATCGCGTCCGCGTCGTTCGCGCAGCTCGAGGTCCAGCAGTTGTGGAACTCGTTACGCAAGCGCAACACGAAGCGCGAGTTGGCGGGATCGTCGAGATCCATCTTCGCTTTGGCCGCCTCGTACGCCGCGGCGACGGCATCGGGATCCGTGGGCGGCTGCTCTGCGAAAAAGGGCTGTTGCTGCACCGCAGAGTTGGACGAATGACACTGCGAGCAGAACTGCGACAGCACCGGATAGACAGTCGCGGCAAACTCCGACGGATCGGAGGGGAAGTTCTTGCTCTGACCGGGGTCGTGCGCCGGGGGCGCCTTTAGCTCGATCTTGCGGCCGCCACCGTTCACCAGGGCGCCGGCCCAGTTCGTGATCCACGTAGTCAGAATGTCCGCGCACGCCGAGCTGCTCGCGAGCCAGCAGTTGTGTCCGCCGCCAACCTTCATGACCATCAAGGAGTCTTGGGGCGAAGTGAGCATCACCACCCCGTTCGCCGCGGCGTATGCGAGATTGACGTCGTCGCCCCGCGCAAACATCGGCTCTTGCCCGCCTTCGACGCTGTGACAAGCACCGCAGCGGTTCTCGGAACGGATGTTGTCCCAGAGGTTGAGCTTGAACGACTGAATGTCCGCGGTAGCGGGCGGTGGGCCGGAGTAGGCGGACGCGGTCGGACCGCCGCCGCTGCCGGGGTTGACGGTCGTCGGTGCGCCGCTGCCGCCGCTGCAGCCGGCGATCGCAAACGCTACTAGAAGCACGAAGCCCGCTCCGACACGCGCTCGATGCGCGGTGAAGTCCCGGTTCGTAGTGTTCGGAGACGGCGTCCTAGCCGTGACCGGTGTTGCGTACAGCATCGTCGTGACTCCCTGCTGACCCGTGCTTTGCGCTAGTTGCCCATGCAATACGCTGCGGAGTCGGCGAATACGCGCCGCAGATTGAAGTTGTCGTTGCGGAAGGTGTTCGTAATCGTCGCGACCTGATCGCGATCGGTCTGGTCGACCGGATCGCGCAAGCACACCGTCTTGAACACCTTCTCGACCTGGCACGCTGCAAAGGCTTGCGTGCCCGCGAGCTCCTCGCCGAGCTTTTCGGCGCCGTTGCCCGCGCCCGGCAGGTTCGGATCCCAGCCGAGCTTTGCGTTCTGTCCTTGCCGCCAGTGGTTGTTCCACGCGTCGTCAGGGGTGATGAAGCCGTCGGGGAAGGTGGTGTCGTTGTGAAAGTACTTCTCTTGAACGCTGCCCGGCGTGTATTGCATCGTGCCCGTCGTCGCGTCGAAGTTGTAATAGGCGAACGCTTGTGCGAGCGGGTCCATGCCCGCGTGGCAGCCGATGCAGTTGTTCAGGAATACTCGACTGTCGCCGCCCGGGCTGCGCGACACGTCTTGGCGAATCCGGTCGGGCGTAATCGTGATGTCGTGCACTTGCTCCATGTCCATGCACAGATGATTGATGAGCGTGAAGCGGAACATCGCGCGGTTCGTGCCGGCGACGAAGAACGCCTCATACGCTGCTCGCGTCGTCATCGCGCCCGCCGGCTCTTGGGCCGGAAAGCCATAAGCGGCAGACTGCGTCGTCCGGACGAGCTGCGTCTGCGGATTGAATCCCGGCTGACGCATCAAAGCCTCGAGCGCGGCGTAGTGGTCGTTGTTGCTTTTGCTGGGAGCGGGATTGACGCCGGCTCCCTCGTAGAGAATGTCGCCGAATAGCACTTGATCGAACGGCACGTCGTCCTTGACCATGCCCATCACGAGCGCAATGTAGTCGTTGAGCGGCACGAACGGGCTGCGGTCGCGATTCGTCCAGGGCGCCGCGAAATTCTTCAGCGTCACCGTGTAGAAGCTCGGATCATTCATCGCGATCATCGCTGCGCCGATCGCGTCGTTGCTCTGAATCTTCGATTGCATTTGATCGAGCACCGCTTCCGTGGCCGGCACGCCTGCGAGGCGGTTGTGCATTCGTTCGGCCTCTTCGCGCGGACCGGCGAGAGCGACCGACACGGCGCTGAACAGCAACGTCGTGGCGACGAACAACCACCACACCGCCCGGTGACTGCGCGTGAGATTCGACGCCCAATTCATCCTGATGCTCATCACCATCGTCCTGTTGGTTGATCGATACGTTCCCGGATTGCGGCCCGCACTACACCACAAAAGAAAATGCTGCGTAATGTGGAGATTCACAGACGTCTCGAATTAGCGACGATTTCGAAGCACCCGGATCTGGCGTGTAAGCTGAATTCGTAGATGGGCCCCCGATGTCGCCGCAACATACGAGCGGCGACCACAGTTAAGTGAAATCTACTGCAGTGGAAACGTTCAGCGCCCGTCGCAACGGAGAGCGCAGTCACACTTTGCTTATCGGTTCGATCCGGACGAGTTCTGTGATCGCGTTAACGGAAGAGGCAAATCGCGATGCCCAAGATACCTCGCGACGAGATTAAGTCGAATTGCGATTCGGCCACTCGTCGAATTATGGAAGGTGCCGGTGGGCTCGCATCTACGCCTGGGTCGCCTGCGGCGGCTTGCCGGATACGCAATCAACGGAGCTCGGAATTCGACCCTCGTTTCATGGAAGAAGCAGCTTGGGAGAGTGAATTCCGATGAACACCAACTCATGGCGCGGTGCGGCTCAGCGCATGCTCGAGAATAGGCGTCTCGGATGGCTCGTGGCGACAGCGGCGCTGCTCACGGCCTGCGGCGGCGGTGACGGAAGCGTGGGCGTCGGTCAAGGCCAGCAGCCCGATCCGGTCGCCCCCGATTTTCCGATCGCCTACACGAAGGGTCCTCTCTTCGACGCCAATATGCAGTTGCAGGCGAGCACGGACGTTCGCGATGCAGCGTTGCGTTTCAATGTCGGAACGGATCTCTACATCCGCGATCGTGCGTCTCCCACGGCGTTGGAGCGCAACATCACCATGGCTGTCACCCAAGGGCTGGGCGACGTAGAAGGCGTCGAGATGTCGGACGACGGCAAGAAGGTGCTGTTCGCCATGCGCGGGCCGTTCGATCCCAACCTCAATGCCGACGAGCAGCCGACATGGAATGTCTGGGAGTACGAGATAGCCAACGACACGTTGCGTCGCGTCATCTCGTCAGACATCACGGCGGAAGCCGGTCAGGACATGGATCCTCACTACCTTCCGGATGGTCGAATCGTCTTCTCTTCGACAAGGCAGAGACAAGCCAAAGCGATTCTGCTCGACGAGGGCAAACCTCAATTCGATGCGCGTGACGAAGATCGACGTAACGCCGCGCTGGTTCTGCACGTGATGCGCGACGATGGCAGCGATCTGCATCAGATCTCATTCAATCAGAGCGACGACTTCAGGCCGACCGTGCTTGCGAACGGCAAGGTGCTGTTCAGCCGTTGGGATCATGCCGGCAGTGTCAATGAAGTCAATCTCTATCAGATGAATCCGGACGGCACCGATCTCGAATTGCTGTACGGCGCACAGAGTCACATGACGGGAACGAACAATACGGCGGTCGAGTTTGTCGACGCGCGCGAGATGGCTGACGGCCGCGTCATGGCGGTTATTCGGCCTTTCGACCAGCCGGAACTCGGCGGCGCGATCACGATAATAGATACGGCGACGTACGTCGAGAACACGCAGCCGATCGCACAGTACGCTGGGCTAACCGGGCCAGCGCAAGTGCCGGCGACGCCCAACAGCGTGCGGACGGACGCACTCCCATCGATGGGTGGCCGTTTCAGCTCCGCGTTTCCGCTTTGGGACGGCACAGGCCGCGTGCTGGTTAGCTGGGCGATTTGCCGGCTCTCGGAGCCCGATCCTACAGATCCGGCGAAACAGATTTACGTTCCTTGCACGGACGACAAGCTGGCGGATCCGACCGCACAGTCCGCTCCGCCGCTATACGGAATTTGGATGTACGACCCAACGACACAGACGCAACTGCCTATCGTCACGGGCGAGGAGGGCGTGCTGATTGGCGACGTCGTCGCTGCTCAGCCCCGGACATACCCGCAGTCGATTCCTGACAAAGTCGCGGGTGTCGACCTCGATTCGGACCTCGTCGCGCAGGGTGCCGGTATTCTCAACATTCGCAGTGTGTACGATGTCGACGGTGTGGCGAACGTGAGCATTCGCTCGGTCGCTGATCCTCTCCAGACCGACGCCACTCAGCGCGCTGCTCGTTTCCTGCGAGTCGAGAAGGCCGTCGCAATTCCAGATCGAGACACCGTCGATCTTCAGAATTCGGCCTTCGGTCCGAACATACAGCGGGGCATGCGGGAGATAGTCGCGTATGCGCCGATCGAGCCGGATGGTTCCGTGCGCGTCGAAGTGCCTGCCAACGTCGCACTCGCCGTCAGTGTGCTCGATGCCGAGGGCCGCCGAATCTCCGCGCGTCACGATAACTGGCTCCAGGTTCTACCGGGGCAAGAGCTCAAGTGCAATGGCTGTCATGCGCCGCAGACGGCGCTGTCGCATGGCCGTAGTTCGGCGTTCGCATCCGCGTATCCCGGTGCCGCGGGAACCGGCGTGCCCTTCCCGAACACAGTTGCCTCGTTCTCGCCGGACGTCGGAGAGACGATGGCGGAGACGCGCACACGCGTGAGTTGTCAGACCGACTGTGCCGCACTGAGGCCGAGCATCGATCTCATCTATGACGACGTTTGGACGGACCCGGCTGTCCGTGCCCCGGATGCGTCGCTCGCGTACCGCTACGCCGACCTGACGAGTCCAGCGCCCGCCAACGCCAACTGTATCGCACAGTGGTCGCCGGTCTGCCGCATCGTGATCAACTACGAGCAGAACATTCATCCGCTGTGGAGCGTGGTACGGCAGGTAGTCGATCCGAACACGATGACCGTGCTTGAGGATCACACCTGCAGCCGCGGCGGCTGCCATGCACCTGTGGATGCAAACAACATGACGGCCGTACCCGCTGCGCAGCTCGATTTGAGCGACGGTCTCTCTGCGGACGAGCCAGACCAATTCAATGCGTATCGAGAGCTGTTGTTCGCCGACGACGAGCAAGAGCTAGTCAATGGGGCTCTCCAAGACCGCCAAGTGCAGACCGGCGTCGACGCTATGGGTAATCCGATCTTCTCTCCCGTATCCGTCGCTCCGTCGATGAGTGCCGCGGGTGCCCGCGCGTCCGGTCGCTTCTTCTCGTGCTTCGACCCGAACGGAACCGGGTGCGCAAACATGCCGCACAAGGGTTGGCTGTCGCCAGCCGAGCTGCGGCTGATTTCCGAGTGGCTCGACATCGGCGCGCAGTACTACAACAACCCATTCGACGTACCGGTGATGTAGATGCGCCGATGGCTGCTCATCCTGCCGCTTTGCCAATTATTCTTCGCAGCGCTCGCAGCGGGCGCGGAGCGGCAGTATCGGGAGGTCGTGATCGAGGACCCGTACATAGAGCTCCATACGGGTCCCGGCCGCGGCTATCCCATCTTCTACATCGCGGAGCGGGGAGAGCAAATAGCGCTGCTCAAACGGCAGACGGAATGGTTCAAAGTGCATCTGGAGCGGGGACAGGAAGGTTGGGTCCACCGCGCCCAATTGCAGACGACGTTGAGTCCCGACGGGCAACCGTTCGAGCTGCCCGCGCTGGGCCTCGAGGACTATGCGGGTCGGCGTTGGGAAGTGGGCATGTCATACGGCGACTTCGGCGGTGCAAATGCGATCTCGGCTTACGGCGCTTACAACATCACCCCGAACCTGTCGGCAGAACTGTGGGTTTCGGATGTTCTCGGTCGATTCTCCGACAGCAATGTCGCAAGTCTGAACATCGTTCATCTCTTCTATCCGAATTGGCGTGCGTCCCCGTTCTTTACCCTTGGGGCGGGCGCGATCCATACGGTCCCCAAGGCCACGTTGGTTGCTACGACCGATCGAACGGACTCGGTCGCCCACGTGGGCGTCGGCGTTCGCACCTATTTGACCAGGCAGTTCGTCTTCCGCGCCGAGTACAAGACCTACGTGGTTTTTACGAGCCGCGACGACAATGAGGAAATACGCGAATGGAAAGCAGGTTTTTCCTTCTTCTTCTCGCCGAAGCGGTAGTCGCCGTAGGCCTGAGCGGCTGCGGCCGCGATCGGCTGGCGCGAGCGGAAGACTCGGGCGAGCCGCCGGTAGTCCAGCCGGACGTCGAGCGTCGGCAGGTCAAGACTCCCAAGATCAAAGGCAACGACTTCGAGGTCGGCGTGTTTGCCGGCGAACTGAGCGTCGAGGACTTCGGTGTCAATACAGTGGTCGGCGCTCAACTCGGATATCACATAACAGAGGGCTTCTTCGTCGAGCTCGCAGGGGGGAAGGCGGATACGCAACTGACGAGCTTCGAGCGGCTGAGCGGCGCTGCGCAGTTGCTCACAGATTCGCAGCGAGAGTATTCCTACTATGACGTGTCGTTGGGATACAACATTTTCCCGGGCGAGAGTTTCATCGGTAAGAAGCGAGCGCTCAACACTGCAACTTACGTCATTGGCGGCGTCGGTAAGACGACGTTTGCCGGAGACGATCGGTTCACGGTGAATCTGGGTCTCGGCATTCGGATGATGCCGCTCGATTGGCTCGCGGTGCACGCGGACATTCGCGATCATGTCTTCGATATCGATCTCTTGGGTCATGGAAAGACAGCCCACAATCTCGAGGCGCGTCTCGGCGTAACGTTCTTGTTCTAGTCACGGAGGTTCATGCATGCTGCGCGCATTTTCCGTTCTAGCTGTGAGTGCCCTCGTGGCGTCGCTTGCCTTTGCAGAGACCGTGAGCGGCCCTGCTCCGGCGTTCACCCTGCCGTCGCGCGACGGCAAACAGGTATCGCTCGCGGACTTCAAGGGTCAGGTCGTGATGGTGAACTTTTGGGCCACGTGGTGCGGCCCGTGCCGGGAGGAAATGCCGAAGCTCGAGGCGCTTTACGAACGCTATAACAAGCTCGGTTTCACTCTGGTCGGCGTGAACGTCGAGGACAATCCTCAGGGAGCCAAGAAGTGGCTCGCCGACACCGGGCCGGTGACGTTTCCTGTGCTGTTCGATTCGAAGAACGACGTCAGCAAGCTGTACAAGGTCATTACGATGCCAAGCACCGTAATTATCGCTAAAGACGGTTCGATGCGCTTCGTTCACCACGGCTACAAGGCAGGCTACGAAGGCGACTATCAGAACGAGGTCAGGGCGCTGCTCCGGGAGTGATGCAATGAGGACCGCGCGCCGCCTGCTTGCGATCTCGATGCTAGCGCTGTCAGTCGGACTCGGCGGCTGCAGCGTCGAGCCTTGGGTGAAGCCCTACGAACGCGATCATTTGGCCGATCCGATCATGTCGTTCGATCGGAATCCCGTGTCGAGCGCCTACTCCGATCACGTCTATGAGGCCCGTGAGGGTGCGCGCGGCGCAAGTGGTAGCGCGGGCGGCGGCTGCGGCTGTAACTGACGGGACTCGTGATGTTGCGTCGAATGGCGATTGCGGTGCTCGTGGCCTTCGCCGCACGGCCGGCGGCAGCGGATGTGCTGCCTGAAGATCGTGTCGACGTGCTACTGCACTCCTACGACGGCGGCGGCGTTACGATTCAAGGCCCTTCCGTGCTCGTGCAGAAGCAGTTTGCCCAGAAGTTTTCGGCTTCCGCGAACTACTACGTCG
Source organism: uncultured Gammaproteobacteria bacterium (assembly GCA_963817615.1). GTDB lineage: Bacteria > Pseudomonadota > Gammaproteobacteria > Steroidobacterales > Rariloculaceae > FEN-1219. Next base: position 325,983 of record CAWFPH010000001.1, read on the forward strand.
ACAAGGTCAGCAGCGCGTCGATCGACGTCATCACGACCGCAAGTCCGTATACCGAAGAACGCAAGCAGTACTCGCTGGGCCTCGACTACCTTCACGACCATTGGCTGATGAACATCGGAGTCATCAGCAGCAAGGAAAACGACTACACCGCCGATACCTTCACTTTCGGCATCAGCCAGGACATGTTCGGCGATCTCACGACGGTATCTCTCGGGTACTCGCTCGGCGACGATACCGTCGGTCGGCGTGGCGATCCGAGCTTCAAGGACACCGTGCGGCGGCAGGACTACCGTCTCGGGCTCTCGCAAATCCTCACTAAGAATTTGCTCTTGGGGTTCTCGTTCGAGACGATCACCGACGAGGGCTTTCTGAACAACCCCTATCGCTCGGTGCGCTACGTCGATCCGACCAATCCTCAAGGCTACAGCTACGAGCGCGAGCAGTACCCGCGCACCCATACGAGCGACGCAGGCGCTCTGCGAATAAGGTACTACTTGCCCTGGCACGCGGCGCTGTCGAGCGAGTACCGCAGGTACACGGATACCTGGGGTGTGAAGTCCGAGAACTACGAGCTCGGTTACACGCATCCGATCGATCCGGGGTGGGTCATCGAGGGCAAGGTGAGGTTTTACTCTCAGGGCCATGCCGATTTCTTCAGCGATCTCTTTCCCCGCGCGGACTACCAGAACTTCCTGGCGCGCGATAAGGAGCTAAGTGCCTTCACCAGTCAGGCGCTGCGGCTCGGGCTCACGTACGACATCGTGCGCGGAGGTTGGCGGTTCGTGGATCGCGGCACGCTGAATCTCGTCTACGATCATATCGAGTTCAACTACGACGACTTCCGCGACTTGCGCGTAGCAGGGGTTCCGGCGGGCCAAGAGCCGCTGTACTCGTTCGACGCGAACGTGTTCCAAGTGTTCGTGTCGTTCTGGTTCTAGCGCTTACCAACGGAACAATCGGGCCACGCTGCCCGGGGGATACACTCCGTCGCGCGCCGGCAGCTCGACGAATCCTTGTGTGCCCGCAAGTGCGACGAAATCGCCCGACGTGTTCGTCGGCCGCGGGGTCGCAAGCAAAACGCCATCGCGAGAGCTCCGCACCTCGACGGGAACGAAATAGGTGAGCTCCGCAGACGCCTCCACCGGCGCGGCGAGCGCCGCGAGCTCGGGTGCGGCGGGCGCGAGCCCGGCCGCTGCCCGAAGCGCGGGAACGACATAGCGCGTCGCGCATACGAGCGTGGAGACTGGATTCCCCGGCAGCGCGAAGACGGGCTTGCCGCGTGCGCTGATGCCGAACCACATCGGCTTTCCGGGACGCTGCCTGATTCTATGGAACACGAGCTTCGCGCCGAGCCGTTCGAGCGCCGCGGGCACGAAATCGAAGCTGCCCATCGAAACGCCGCCGCTCAGCACGAGGACGTCGGCCTCCGAGTCGAGCCGGCCGAGCGCGTCGGCGAGCGCGGTCTCGTCGTCCTTGAGCTGCAGTCGGACGACCTCTCCGAGCCGGGCGCGCGTCAGGCTCGCCTCGATGGCCCAGTCGTTGGTCGAGCGGATCTGATAGGGCTCGAGCGGCTCACCGGCCTCGACAAGCTCATCGCCGGTCGATACGACTGCAATATGCGGCAAAGCCGTGACTGCGGCTTGCGGCTGACCGGCGCTTGCGAGCACGGCCATCTCGGGCGGGCCGAGCACGGCGCCGGCCGGCAGGAGCAGCGCGCCGGCCATACGATCACTGCCCCGCGAATGCACGAACTGCCGTGCGCTGATCCGTGCGTCGGCAGAGACGCGAGCACTCCCGCGCTCCTTCTCCAGCCGTTCGACCGGGATGATCGTGTCGGCCCCGGCCGGCAACATTGCGCCGGTCATCACCTCCACGCATTCTCCCGGTCGCTCGAGAACGAGGGGCGGCGCGCCGGCTGCTTGCGTTCCGATCACTTGGAACGCGCGCACGCCCTTCGTCCAATCGCGGTAGGCGATCGCAATACCGTCCATCGTGACGCGATCGAACGGTGGCTGATCCCGTTCCGCAACCACTGATTTCGCGAGCACGCGCCCGGAACACGCCGTAAGCGCTTGGTGTTCGGCCGGGAACCGCGGCATGCGACTGAGAATCAGCGTTTCGGCGTCTGCGACCTCGATCATGGGTTCGGTTCCATCGCTTGTTCGGGCTTGGCGCAGCGGTACTATACTGATCGACCAGGAGGCGAACATGGCCAGTCTGCCAGTCTTGAGCTTCGCCTTGTGTCTCGTCGCGGTCACCGCAGGAGCGCAGAGCGAGCAGGAATCCGGGAGCCGTTCGGTTCTCGGACCTCTCAATGAATATCTCGCTGCCGGCGCCGATGCAATCCGCGCCGGTCAGTACGACGACGGTATCCGCCTGACCATGCTCGGCCTCGAGCGCCCCCCTGTGTCGCAGCACAATCGCGCCGCCGCTTTATCGAACCTATGCGCCGCCCACGCCGCGAAAAACGAGCCGGACGTCGCAATCGACTATTGCAGCCAAGCGATCGCCATCGAGGAGCGAAACTGGCATGCGTACAGCAACCGCTCGTACGCGCTTTATCTCAAGGGACTCTACAAGCAGGCGAGCAAGGACTTGGAGATTGCCGCTGCGCTCAATCCAGACGCACGGCAGGTCGCGAAGATTCGCGAGATGATCAATGAACGCAGTCTACTCCCGCACGTGATCGTGGAGGAGCACCGCTGAGCATGCGCGCCGCGGCCGCATTATCTATGGCAGTCGCGGCGCTTGCTTTAGCGCCGCCAGCGGCCGCGCGCCATAAGTCGCTGGACCCGGTCGGGACCTGGAGCTGCGTCATCTACGGACGTCCCGAGTTCGGCGAGGAGCGCGTCGTGTTCAACTTCGCCGACGACGGTACCGTCAATGTGGCGCAGGACGACGGTAAGCACGCTGCGGAATGGACGCCGTTGTCCGCGTGGACCGAGCACGACGGGGAATTGCGCTTTACGGACGCCCGCAGCGGCCGCGAATATTCGGGCGACCTGAGCCGCGACAGCCTCGGCGGCGGCTGGCGCACGTTCACGTTGGTCGGTGGCTGGTGGTGCAGCCCGGTCGACGCGACGACGCTCCCGCCGGTCGTGCCGCGCGCCCGTGCACCGGTATATCCGCCGCTCATACCGGTGCTCACGGTGACGCCCGCCTATCCGATCCAGGCGATCCGCACCGCGAAACAAGGTCTCGCGGTCACCTGCTTTCTAGTGGACGCCGATGGCCGAGTCGTACGGCCCGACGTAATCGAATTGTCCGATGAAATCTTCCGGGCGCCGATTCTCGCGGCGCTTCAGCGCTCACGCTATCGTGGCTGGGACAATCGCAGCGAGCTGCGGCCCGGGTGTCGCAGCTACGTGTTCACGCTCGAATCGGTGATCCAGTGAGCGACGTCAGCCGCGTACACGAGCACCCACGATCCCGATCTCGCATGCATCCGCGCTCGTGAATGGTCCGAGGCCCGTCGCGGAGCGCAGCTTGCCGCCGGGCGGCAGCTCGTTCGTGAATTGCCGGTCCACCTCTTTGACGGAGCCTTCGGCGTCCCAGTAGCGGATCGTGACCACGACGTCCGTTACGGGCAGCCGGGTGGGATTGCCGAGCTCGAGGATCAATTGGCCGCTCGGATCGAGCTTGCCCTCCGCGTCGATGTACTTGCTCGGGTTCGACGGCAAGTCGAGACGCACGCCGGCGATCTCCGCTGCCTTACCGGAATCGCTCGACGATTGCGCCGCCGAGGCATACTCGCGTAATGCCGTGACTCGGTCGCCGCGCTGCTCCGCGATCGTGCCTAAGGCGTAATAGGCGTCCGCGGTTGGCAGCAGGGTCGTGCTGGTTTCGAGCTCTTTGCGCGCGAGGTCCCACTGGCGCAAGGCACGATGTGCGAGGCCCTTGTGCAGGTGATAGTAGAAAGAGCGGTCGTCGAGGCGAATGGCCTCGGTGAAAAGCTGAAGGGCGTCGTTGTAGTGCTGTTCGCTCAATGCGACGTCGCCGAGCAGCCCGAGGAACAGCGGCTCGCCCGGGATTGCCTTCGCGGCGTGTTCCGCGAGTCGCCTGGCCTCTGCAGTGCGGTTTGCGGCCAGCGCATCCCGCGCAAGGTCGTACTCGGCGTATGCCGGCTCTCGCTGCCGCAACGTGGCGATCGCGCTCTCATAGCGAGCGCGGCCGAACTCGCCACCCGCCGGTAACGCCGCCGCGACTGCCCGGCTTTTCTCGACACGCTCGCTCGAGAGTGGGTGGCTCGCGAGCAGCGGCGCGAGCCGCTGTCGTTCGGCGTCATTGGCCGCGGAGCGAGCCCACAGTTGCTCGAGCAGGACGGCGGCCGCGCGCGGCTCGTATCCCGCGCGCGACAGGTAGAGCATTGCGTAGCGATCCGCATCGAGCTCGATCCTGGGTGCATTGCGTTCCGTGATCAGCTGCGCGCCGAGCGTCGCGGTACCGACCGCTCGATCGGTGTAATCGTCGGACGCCCCCGGCCCGCCGACGGCTTGAAGCGGCACATCGGGCTGCGAGCGGACGTTGCGGTGAGCCGCCGAATGCGCGATCTCGTGGGCGAGCACGGCCGCGAGCTCGGCCTCGGAGTGGAGCTCTTCGAGGAGCCCGCGGCTGACGGCGACCTTGCCGCCCGGCAGATCCCATGCAACGGCAGCGGAGTCGTCGAGCACGACGAACTCGTACGGCAACGGGCGGTCGCTCACTGCGGCCAGCCGGCCGCCCACGTCGCTGACGTACGCGGAGAGCGCGGGATCGAGCGAGTAGGTGCCGCCCTGCATCTGCTGCGCTAGCGCGAATTGCGCGTCGCCGATCGCAATTTCCTGCTGCGGTGAGACGAGCGCGAGCGCTCGATCGCCCGAGACCGGGTCGATCGTGCATCCGCTGAGAGCAGCAATCAGCGGCACCGCGACAGCAGTGGTGAAGCAAACGGCGCGCATCGTTCCACATTCTCCCGCCGTAGACGGATCGGTCAAGCCGCATTTCCATGAATAGAGCGCGCTGCCAATCGCGAGTGCAAATCGGCAACACGTGCGCTCCCCGCGCCGCCGAGCGTGCGCTCGGCGGGTGGCCGCTCTCCGGCGTCCCCGGTCAGTCTGCTGCGCCGGCTGTCGTTGAAACCCGACACGGCGACGTCTTGTGTTTTCCGGGTCGAGTGGCAGCATCGAGTGGGGATGCCGAATAAGGGTCGCCGTGGATATGCGCGTCGTTCGAGTCCTACTGCTTGCTGCTGCGACCGTGATCGCGGGCTGCCACGGCGGTTCACATCAGGACGGCCGACAACAGCCGCCGGTCAGCGCCGGTCTCGACGCTCGCCCGAGCAACACGACCTGCGTGGCGCCTTCCAAGGCAGGCGGGGGCGCCACGATCGACATCGAGCATGCGTTCCCGAATCTCACGTTCGATCAGCCGCTCGCGCTGCTGCAGGCGCCGGGAGACGATTCGCGTTGGTATGCGGTCGAACGCACCGGCACGGTCAGAACGTTTGCGAACACCCCGACCGTCGCGACCGCGACGCCGTTCATCACGCTCACGGTCGATACCAGCGGCGAGGGCGGCCTGCTCGGCATGGCGTTCAGCCCGAACTATGCGACCAATCACGAGGTGTACCTGTCGTTCACGGAGACCGGCAATCCGCTCGTTTCCGTTGTGGCTCGATTCACCCTGGCGGCGGACGGCACGACGCTCGATCCGGCGAGTCGCGAGGATGTCATTCGCCTCGATCAGCCATACGCTAACCACAACGGTGGCAACATCGCGTTCGGCCCGGACGGCGACCTCTACATCGGCTTCGGCGACGGCGGCTCGGGTGACGATCCGCTCGGCGCGGGCCAGAACACCGAGAATCTGCTCGGGAGCCTGCTGCGTCTCAAGATCGACGGGGCGGCGCCCTACGAGATCCCGGCCGATAATCCGTTCGCAACCAATGCGATGTGCAGCGCGGATCCCGGCGTTGCAGCCGGGGATTGCCCCGAGATCTATGCATGGGGATTGCGCAATCCCTGGCGCTGGAGCTTCGACGCAGCGACCGGCGATCTCTGGGTCGGCGACGTCGGCCAGAATCAATGGGAGGAGGTCGACCGGGTGCACGTCGGCGGCAACTACGGCTGGGACGTGCGCGAGGGACGGCATTGCCACGAGCCGGCAACCGGTTGCTCCACGAGCGGTCTGATCGATCCGGTGGCCGAGTACGATCACAGCTTGGGCAATTCGATCACGGGCGGCTACGTGTATCGCGGCAGCGCGCTGCCGGCTCTCGCGGGCCACTATCTGTTCGCCGACTACGGCAGCGGCCGCATCTGGCAGCTCGTCGACGACGGCAGCGGCGGATTCACAGCCGAGCAGCTGCTGGATACCAGCTTGAGCGTAGCGTCGTTCGGGCAGGGCAGCGACGGTGAGCTCTACGTCGTCGATATCGCGGGTGGCGGCGTTTATCGGATCGTCGACGGCGGTGGCGCGGCGGCAGGCGTGCCGGTGCCGCGCTTGCTTTCCGCGACGGGCTGCGTAACGCCGCAGGATCCGAGCGTACCCGCGGCTGGGCTCGTGCCGTACGATGTCGCGGCGCCGTTTTGGTCGGACGGTGCGCTCAAGGAGCGCTGGCTCGCGATCCCGAACGGCACCTCGATCGCAGTCGGCACGGACGGCGATTTCGCATTCCCGAACGGTACCGTGCTGATGAAGCACTTCCGCTTGAACGGCCGGCTGATCGAGACGCGGCTGTTCATGCGCCACCCGGATGGGGAGTGGGCCGGGTATTCGTACGAGTGGAATGCCGAGCAGACCGACGCAACGCTCGTCGAAGGCGGAAAGACCGTCGCGATCGACGGCCAGGGTTGGATCTATCCGAGCGGCAATGACTGCCTGCGCTGCCACACCGAGGCCGCGGGCTTCGCACTGGGCCTCGAGTCGGCGCAGCTCAATCACGCGTTCGCTTATGCGGCCACCGGGCGCAGCGCGAATCAGTTGCTCACGCTCGACCAGGTCGCGATGTTCACGACGCCGCTCGGCGACGCCGCGCTGCAAGCGAAGCTCGCGGATCCGGAGGATGCGAGCGCGCCGCTCGACGCGCGGACACGTGCCTACCTGCACACGAATTGTGCACAGTGTCATCGGCCGAACGGGCCGACCTCGGTGTCGCTCGATCTACGTTACTCGACCGCGCTCGCGGCCATGGGTGCTTGTGGGGCGACGCCGCAGGAGGGCGACCTCGGCATTGCAGGCGCAAAGATCATTGCGCCGGGCGATCCCGATGCCTCGGTGCTGCTCGCGCGGCTGAGCCGCCGCGACGCGAACGCCATGCCGCCGCTGGCGTCGAATGTCGTCGACGCCGATGGAGCGACGTTGATCCACGATTGGATCGCGAGCCTGACCGGCTGCATGTAGTCCGATCTGCGGGGGCGCCGGCGCGGCTGCACGAATTGTGTTCGGCGCCGCGATTCGACGACAATGCGGCGCCATGGCAGCTCCGGATCCGATCGATGACGCGCGAGGCCGCGACTTCATCCGCCAGATCGTCGCGGAGGAGGTCGCCGCCGGCAAGAACGGCGGCCGCGTGCAGACGCGCTTTCCCCCGGAGCCGAACGGCCATCTGCACATCGGCCATGCCATGGCGATCTGTGTCGATTTCGGCGTGGCGCAGGATTTCGGCGGCAGCTGCTTCCTCCGGTTCGACGACACCAACCCGGAGCGCGAGACCGAGGAGTTCGTCGAAGGCATCAAGCGCGACGTGCATTGGCTCGGGTTCGATTGGAGCGATCGCCTACGACACGCCTCGGACTACTTTCCGAAGATCTACGACTGCGCGGTCGAGCTCATCCGGAATGGGCTCGCGTACGTGGACCATCTGAATGCCGAGCAGATCCGTGCATACCGCGGTTCCCTGACCGAGCCCGGTAGGAACAGCCCTTACCGCGACCGTCCCGTAGCCGAAAATCTCGAGCTTCTCGAGCGGATGCGGCGCGGCGACTTCGACGAGGGCGAGTGCGTGCTGCGTGCGAAAATCGACATGGCGTCGCCGAACATCAATTTGCGCGACCCGACGCTGTATCGGATCCGCAAGGTGGCGCACCAGCGCACGGGGAACGAGTGGTGCATCTATCCGATGTACGACTATGCGCACACGCTATCCGATGCGATCGAAGGCACCACGCATTCGCTCTGCTCGCTCGAGTTCGAGGATCACCGGCCGCTCTACGACTGGTTTCTCGACCAGCTGTGGAGGGGACCGAGCCGACCGCGGCAGATCGAGTTCTCCCGCCTCAACCTGATGTTTACGGTCATGAGCAAGCGAATTCTGAAGCGGCTCGTGGACGAAGGGCATGTCGACGGCTGGTCGGATCCGCGGATGCCGACGCTGTCGGGAATGCGCCGGCGCGGCTACACGCCAGAGTCGATTCGCCAGTTCGTGCACCGTGTAGGCGTCACGAAGAAGGACAAGGTTGCCGAGCTCGGCTTGCTCGAGGGATGCATCCGCGAGCACTTGAACGAGACCGCCGAGCGCCGCTTCGCCGTGCTCGATCCGCTCAAGGTCGTCATCGACAACTACCGGGCCGACGGTGAGGAGTGGCTGGATGCCGCCAATCACCCCAATGATCCGCTGCTGGGGACGCGCAAGGTGCCGTTCGGGCGGGAAATTCTGATTGAGCGCGACGACTTCATGGAGGACGCGCCCGCGAAATTTCATCGTCTGAAACCCGGCGGGGAGGTACGGTTGCGCTATGCCTATATCGTAAAGTGCGAGCGCGTCGTGAAGGATTCGACCGGCGCGGTCGTCGAGCTGCACTGCACCTACGATCCGGCGACTCGCAGCGGTGCGGACGACACGGGCCGCAAGGTCAAGGGCACGATCCACTGGGTGTCGGCGAAGCATGCGTTCCATGCGCCCGTGCGTCTCTACGATCGGCTGTTCGTCACGCCGTTCCCCGGCGGAGATCTCGCGACGGAGCTGAATCCCGAGTCCCTGAAAGTCGTCGAGCGTGCCGCGCTGGAGCCGTCGCTCGCGGACGTGCAGCCCGAGCAACGCTTTCAATTCGAGCGGCTCGGCTATTTCGTCGCCGACAGCGAGTCGTCGAGGCTCGGCGCGCCGGTGTTCAATCGCACCGTCACGCTGCGCGATTCGTGGGCGAAGCTCGAGCAGGAAGCGCTGGCCGCTCTTCCCGCCGGCTCCACCGGCGCACGAGCGTAGCGACGTAGCCGCTGCCGGGGCGCGGAGCCGGTAGCCGCCGGCGGCAGCTCAGCTCAGCTCGGCGAGAACGCGACTTTGCGATAAAGCGTCAGCGCGTCGCCGGCTGCGTCGTACTTGGCCTTGAGCGTGCGATACGCCGCGCCGTTGTAGAGCGCGTCGAACTCGGCCTCGTTCAGGAACGACGACGAGTACAGCATCTTGATGCCGCCGAGCTCGAAGCACTTCCGGTCCATGATCTTCGTGTAGTGGTACGGCTCCTTGCCCGCGGGCCGGCGTACCTGACAGTAGCAGCCGAGGTTGAAATAGAGCTCGTTCGGGCGAATCGGATACAGCGTCGGCTGATGCGGCGTCTTGATCGGCAATGCGGCCCACGGCCGACCATCGAGATCGACCTGCTCGAGGCAAAAGCGGATCAGCTCCTCGCCGCGTGTCCACGGCACTTCCCAATCCTGGATCAATGGCTCGACGGTCTCGTCGTGAATGCCGACCGCGCCGAGCACCTTGTTCTTGGTCGCGACGTAGCGGGTATAGAACGCCGAGTTGCGCCACCGGGCGGGTGCAAGCCGCCGAAACACGTTGTAGGCGCCCGTTTCGGGCACGTTCCAAAACCAATCCGGATCGTATCGAAAAATGTAGTCGAACGTGCGCAGATAGAGGTCGCGGCGCCGCTCCACGAGCCGATAGAAAACGTTCTTGCGGACGATGTCCTCACATTCGCGACTCTCCGCGACGAAGCGGCCCGTCATCAAGAAATAGCGATGGTCCTCGAAGAACAGCCCTTCGACGAATGCGAGATCGTCGGACAGCGTAGCCTGGCGCATCGATTCTAGATAGCGCGCCGGATCGCTGAACCGCTCGATGTGCAGGTGCACGTACGGTTGCGCGGGATGCAAAGCGATCTTTGCGCGCAGGATGTAACCGAGCGTGCCGTAGGAATTCGGCAGCGCGTTGAAGAGATCGGAATGCTCGTTGTCGGCGCGAGCCGTTACGATCTTCCCGCTCGGCAGCAGCACGTCGGCCTCGATCAAGCCGTCATGGACGAAGCCGTAGCGAAAGCAGGTGGATTCGATGCCGATGCCGACGGTCGCGCCGCCGACCGTGATGTGCTTGAGCTCGGGCGCGACGAGCGGCAGGAAGCCGTGTGCGAGGCAGTGGCGCACCACCGTTTCGTATGTCGTGAGGCCTTCGACCTCCACCGTGCGCGCCTCTGGGTCGACGGCCAGCACGTGATTGAACTCGCGCAGCGAGATCCGGCGCGCCGCCGCGCCGCGCGGGGAGTAGCGGAACAAGTTCGAGATCGTGGATTTCGCGAGCCGCAGCTCACCGCCGCCGCTGTGCCAGTGGCTCGTGAGCTCGGCAACCCGCCTTCGGTAGCTGTCGGCGACGGCGGGGTCCGCAGACACGGTCACCCCGTGCTTTCCGGTAACGCCGTGATGACGTCCGACGACCCGCGCTGGCCGGAGTGCTGCGAACGCAGGCGCGGCCTTGCCGTCCTGTCGGGGCGCGCGCGCGCCTGCGGCGGACGCGGCTCGAGAGAAGCCCGTAAGCGCAGGGGCGATTTTGCGGCCATCGGCACCGGTCTCCCGGAAAGCACGCGGTGAACCTGTCTCCGCGAGGCGCCGCTAACCGCGGTCGGCATAGACGTGCGCGCGCGTCCACGGCACGTTCGGCGAGCCCGCGCGCGCGAACAGCACTTGGAAGAGCTGCAGCTTGCCGGTCAGGAACGCCGCAATCGAGCCGACCAGATAAAGCCGCCACGCGCGGACGAATGTCTCGTCGAACATCGCGCGCACGGCCTCGACGTTCTCCTCGTAGCGCTCGAGCCAGCCTTCCAGCGTCTTCGCGTAGTGCAGGCGAATGTTCTCCACGTCGAGCACCGATAGGCCGTTCGGCTCGAACAAGTCCATCATCTCGCGCAGAGTCGGAGGATAGGCGCCCGGGAAGATTCGCTTGTCGATCCACGGGTTCAACGGCTCCGGCTTGTCGCGGCCGATGCTGTGCACGAGACCGCGCCCCTCCGGCGTCAGCGCCCGGCTCATCAGCGCGCCGAGCTCCTTGTAATTACCGGCGCCCACGTGCTCGAGCATGCCGATCGACACGAATGCGTCGTACGTGCCGGTAAGGTTGCGATAGTCGTCTTCGACGAACTCGACCCGGTCGAGTAGATTCTCGCGCGCGGCCCAGCTTCGCGCGTATGCGACCTGCTCGTGCGAGATGTTGAAGCTGCGCACCTGCGCACCATAGTTCTTCGCCATGAACAAAGCGAAGCCGCCCCAACCGCCGCCGGCCTCGACGACGCGCTCGCCCGGCTTGAGCTGCAGCTTGCGGCAGACGTGGTGCATCTTCGCTTGCTGCGCCTGCTCGATCGTCATGCTCTGCTCGGCGTAGTAAGCGCACGTATATTGCAGCGCCTCGCGGTCGAGCCATAGCTTGTAGAAGTCGTTGCCGATGTCGTAGTGGTGGTGGATGTTGCGCTTCGACTCCGACAAATCCGGAGCGATCCGCCTGCCGCGGGTCAGCCATTTGCCGAGCGCGCCGGTGTCGCCGCTCGTATAGCGATAGGCTTCCTGGAGCAGCAGCAGCAAGTCGCCGCGCACTTGGATGCGGCCGGCACTGTATACGTCGCCGAAATGCAGCTCGGGGTTCACGAGCACCTGCCAGAGGGCTCGGCGATCGAGAATTCTGGCGATCACCTGCCCGGAGCGTGGGCTCACGTCGGGCTCGTCCCACAGCACGACGCGCAGCGGCGAGTCGCCGAGCTTGTTCGTGATCTGTCTTACCAGCCAGCGGTCGAGCTTGCTCGGCTCGCGGCTCTGGGCAGAGTCCGAGTAGCGGCTTTCGGCGCCCGGGACGCCCAACGGTTCGATTCGGGTTCGATTCATAGTTGTGTTGTTGTTCTCCGCGCAGGCCGCCATTTTGCCATGCTCTGCGGGCGGATCGGAATTCCGGCCGGTCGGGACCCGCCAATACCGGGGGCCGGCGGCTCGCCGCGCACCGCCCGGGGGCGCGGAGCGCGGGCTCCGGCGGCCCGCTTGACCGGTAGGGTACTATAGGTCGTGCAGTGCGGCCGCTTAAGCCGCGCCGAACGCCAAGCAATGTCGACGTCTCGCAATCACACCGTAGCCCAATGGCAAGCGCAGGCGGCTGTTAAAGACCGCCTCGGGCGCAGCATGCGCGATCTGCGGATTTCCGTGATCGACCGCTGCAATTTCCGGTGCCCGTACTGCATGCCCGCCGACGTCTACGGTGCCGACCATCAGTTCCTCCCGCGCGGGCACTGGCTTACGCCGGGCGAGATCAAGCGCGTCGCGGGCCTGTTCGTGCAGCTCGGCGTGCGCAAGCTGCGCGTGACGGGCGGCGAGCCGCTGCTCAGGCGCGACATCGTAGAAATCATTGCGGGACTCGCCGAGCTCGGCGGTGCCGATGACCTTGCGCTCACCACCAACGGCTCGCGGCTCGCGTCCCTCGCGGCCGAGCTCACGGCCGCGGGGCTGAAGCGCGTGACGGTGAGCCTCGATAGCCTCGACGAGCAGGTCTTCAAAACCATGAACGGCGGTCGCGGCGATCTCGCCGCCGTGCTGCGTGGGGTCGACGCGGCGCTCGCCGCGGGTCTGCCGGTGAAGATCAACACGGTGGTCGAGCGCGGGCGCAACGACCACACCGTGCTCGACCTCGTCGAGCGGTTCCGGGGCACGGATGTGATCGTGAGATTCATCGAGTACATGGACGTCGGGACGGTGAACGGTTGGCGGCCCGACACGGTAGTGCCGTCGAAGGAGCTGCTCGAGCGCATCGGCGCGCGGTGGCCGCTCGCACCGCTCGACAGCAACTACCGCGGCGAGGTCGCGCAGCGCTACGCATTCGCGGACGGGCGCGGCGAGATCGGCTTCATCTCCTCGGTGAGTGCGCCGTTCTGCGGCGACTGCAACCGCGCGAGGCTGTCCGCGGACGGCACGCTGTATACCTGCCTCTTCGCGGCGCAGGGCGTGGAGCTGCGAGCGGCGTTGCGCTCGGGCGCGAGCGACGCCGACCTCGTCGGCCTGCTGCAAAACACTTGGCGCAACCGCGGCGATCGCTACAGCGAGCTTCGCGGCCGGCTGCTCGAGCGCGGCTCGTCCGACGAGGAAGCAAAGAGCGAGCGCGTCGAGATGTATCGGATGGGCGGCTGATGCTCACGCACGTGGATGCGGCGAATCGTCCGACGATGGTCGACGTCGGCGACAAGGCCGTCAGCACCCGCACGGCCGTTGCGCGCGCCGTCGTCGTGTTTCCGCCCGACGTCGCATTGCGATCGGGCGAGGAGCTGCGTACGAAGAAGGGGCCGGTGTTCGACACGGCCGTGATCGCCGGCGTGATGGCCGCGAAGCGAACCCACGAGCTGATCCCGTTCTGCCATCCGATCGCGCTCGAGGACTGCAAGCTCACGGTCGAATGGGGCGCACCGCACGAGATCGTGATCGAATGCGCGGTGCGTGCTACGCACAAGACGGGCGTCGAGATGGAGGCGCTCACGGGCGCCGCCACAGCGGCGCTCACGGTCTACGACATGTGCAAGGCGCTGTCTCACGGCATCTCGATCCGCGAAGTCACGCTCATCTCGAAGACCGGCGGCAAGCGCGACTTCGGCCGCGCGTCGCCGCGCGGCGGAGCGGCCGCGCCATGATCGAGGTCACGGCCCGCTACTTCGCGGTGTTTCGCGAGCGCGCGGGACGCGAAGCGGAGTCGCTCACGACCGGTGCGCGCACCGCCGCAGAGCTGTATCGCGAGCTCGCGGCCAAGCACGGCTTCGCCGACTCGATTGCGCGCTGCAAGGTCGCCGTCAACGACTCGCTCGCCGATTGGAACGTGCAGCTGTCCCCCGGCGACGAAGTGCTGTTCTTTCCGCCGGTCGCCGGGGGCTGAGCGCCGGCGGCGCTCGCCATGAGCTTCAAGATCCGCGCGACAGCGCTCGACCCCGACGCACTCAAGCGCTCGCTTGCGGCGGCTGCCGCGGGCGCGTGCGTCACGTTCGAGGGCTGGGTGCGCGATCACAACGACGGTGCGGCGGTCGTCGCGCTCGAGTACGAGGCGCACGAGGCGATCGCCGACCGGGAAGGGGCGCGAATCATCGCCGAGGCGCTCGAGCGCTTCGAGGTCGCGGCCGCGCTGTGCGAGCATCGAGTCGGGAAGCTCGCGATCGGCGACTGTGCGGTGTGGGTCGGTGTGACGGCGGCCCATCGCGGCGCCGCGTTCGATGCGTGTCGCTACATCATCGACGAGACGAAGCAGCGCGTGCCGATCTGGAAGAAAGAGCACTATCGAAGCGGCGAGTCCGGCTGGGTCAACTGCGCGACCCGTACAGCCGAGGGCGCAGCGGGTTCCTGACCTCAGCCGCCGCGGCGCAGCCGCGCAAGATCGGCGGGCGCGTCGATGTCGACGGCGGCTTCCGGCAGGGACACGAGCGTGAGTCGCCCGGCACCCCGAAGCAGCCCGCGCGCGCCCGCGTCGCCCTCGAGCCTGCACAGCGCGCGCCAGCAGCGGCGAGGCCAGATCGCGGGCACGCCCGCACGGCCGGCGTAGCTCGCTGCGGCCGGCACTCCCGGCCTTCGACTCCAAGCGCCGATCACTCGGCGCAGCTCGCGCGCACCGATGTGCGGTTGATCGACGAGCAGCACGAGCGCCGCCGCGGCCGTGCGCGGCGCGGCGCCAAGGCCCGTGCGCAGCGATCCCGCGAGCCCCTCTTGCCAGTGCGAGTTGACGGCGATGCGTGCGTCGGGGACGGTGCGGCGCAGCAGCGCCCGGAGCCTGAGGGCGTGCGCGCCGAGCACGACGACGAGCGGCGCGGTGGGCGCCGCGCGGCGTGCCGTGTCCGCCGCACGCGCCAGCAGCGGTCGGTTGCCGAGCCGTACCAGCTGCTTCGGCGCGCCGAGCCGGCGCGAGCCGCCGGCCGCGAGCAGCACGCAAACGATTCGTGAGCCGCTGCGTGCTGCCGATGTGCGCATCGAGCCACTATACTGGAGCCGTGACGAACCTCCGCCTAGGTCTGGCCCGCTGCGACGACGCGGCTCCGATAGCGGCGATGTCGCGACATTTGATCGAGCACGGCTTGCCGTGGTCGTGGACGGAGCAGCGCGTCGTTCGCTGCGTGCGCAATCGCGACTGCGTGGTGCTCGCGGCGCGCGATCGTCGCCGGCTCGCCGGCTTCGCGATCATGGATTTCTACGACGTGCACGCACATCTGAGCTTGCTCGCCGTGCAGCCCGGCTACCGGCGTCAGGGCGTCGGCCGCCAGCTCGTTCAGTGGCTCGAGGCTTCGGCGCGCACCGCCGGCACCTTCACGGTGCAGCTCGAGCTGCGCGCAAGCAACGACGGCGCGCGCGCGTTCTACGAGCGGCTCGGCTATCGCGAGTCGGGAGTGCGGCGCGCGTACTACGCGGGGCGCGAAGACGCGCTGCGCATGACGCGCGATCTCACGCTCTCCGCTCCGACGTCGCGCGCGTCGCCGCCATGACTATCGACGCTTCCCGCGAGCTGATTGCGCTCAAGATCGCCGTGCTCACGGTGTCCGATACGCGTACCGAGGCGACCGACAAATCGGGCGTGCTGCTCGTCGAGCGGCTGCGCGCCGCGGGTCATACGCTCGCCGAGAAGGCGATCGTGCGCGACGACGTCTACGCGATTCGAGCGCTCGTCTCGCGGTGGATCGCGATGCCCGACGTCGAGGTCGTGATCAGCACGGGCGGCACCGGCCTGACCGGCCGCGACGGTACGCCGGAGGCGATCGGCGTGTTGCTCGATAAGGAGATCGACGGCTTCGGCGAGCTGTTTCGCACGATCTCGTACGAGGAGATCGGTGCGTCGAGCCTGCAGTCGCGCTGTCTCGCGGGCGTCGCAAACGGTACCTATGTGTTCTGCCTGCCGGGCTCGTCGAACGCCTGCGCGACGGGCTGGGACAAGCTGATCGCGCCCCAGCTCGACTATCGCAACCGTCCCTGCAACCTCGCGGAGCTGCTGCCGCGCCTCAAGGAATAGACGGCCTCCCGAGCGCTCGCGTTCCAGCGCGGGCGGCTTTGCTCTATGATCCTCCCGAGACTTCGATCCGAGGGGTGGCCGGCAACGGCCTGAGAGGTTGGCGTGATGCGTCAACCAACCCTTTGAACCTGATCCGGTTAGTACCGGCGAAGGGACGGGAACATCCGACTTTTCCCCACTCGCTAGACAGACCGGATCTCGCTCGCAGAGGAGATCCGAATGCGGCTTTTGCATCATGGGTTCGCTGGCGCCGTGGCGGTGCTCGCGGCACAGCCCTCCGGCGCGCAAGCGCCGTCGCCGGCTCCAGCCGAAAATGCGCTCGAGGAGATCGTCGTGACCGCCGATTTCCGCAACTCGAGCGTCGCGGCGCTGCCCGAGAGCGTCACCGTGCTCGACGCAGCCGAGCTGCGCGCGACGACGGTGCAGCATTTCGAAGAGGCGATCCGCGAAGTGCCGAACTTGAATTTCTCGGGCGAGGGCTCGCGTGCGCGCTATTTTCAATTGCGCGGCGTCGGCGAGCTCGAGCAATACGAGGGCTCGCCGAATCCGTCCGTCGGCTTCATCGTCGACGACATCGACTTCTCGGGGCTCGGCAGCATCGGTACCTTGTACGACGTGAACCGTGTCGAGGTGCTGCGCGGCCCGCAGGGCACGCGTTACGGCGCAAATGCGCTCGGCGGGCTCATCTACATGCGCTCCGCGGACCCGACGAGCGACGTCGAAGCAAACGTCGAGGCAACCGCGGGCGGCGACGGGACGCGCTCGATCGGCGCGGCGGTCGGCGGGCCGCTCGGTCCGAACGTCGGCTATCGAGCGTCGCTCCAGCACTACGTGAACGACGGCTTCAGGCACAACGTCTACCTCGGCCGCGACGATACTTACGGTCGCAATGAGCTGTCCGCGCACGGCAAGCTCGCGTGGCGACCGAGTGATCGCGTCGTCGTCGACTTCGCCGGGTTGTACGTCGACGTCGACAACGGCTACGACGCGTGGGCCATCGACAACGGCTTCAATACGTATTCGGACAAGCCGGGCCGCGACGCACAGCGTTCTGGAGCGGGATCGGTCCGCCTGCAGGCGACGCTCGATCGCTTCGATCTCGTCAGCATCTCGGGCGTCGCGGACACGCATGCGGTCTTCAGCTTCGACGGGGATTGGGGCAATGCCGCGTATTGGGCGCCCTACGTCTACGACTACTTCACGAGCAACGACCGCGAGCGGCGCACTTACAACCAGGAGGTGCGCCTCCTGTCGAAGCCGGGCGCGATCGCGAACGGCCGCGGCGAGTGGCTGCTCGGCGCCTACGTGCTCGACTTGAACGAGCGCAACGATCACCTCGACGTGGGCCGCTACGAGGACCCGTTCTGCGGCCCCGATTGCACGCTCGTGCTCGACAACCCGGTCGTAAGCAACTACGACGCGCGCAATAGCGCGCTGTTCGGTCAGGTCGAGATCGGTCTCTCGGACCGGCTCGACTTTACGGGCGGCCTCCGCTTCGAGCGGCGCGATGCACGTTACACCGACACCGCCGCGAATCGCTTCGCGCCGCGCGATGACATGGCCGGCGGCGAGCTCGCGCTCAAGTGGCGGCTCGATGCGGGCCGGTCGACTTACCTGCGGCTCGCGCGGGGCTACAAGGCGGGCGGCTTCAACGTCTCGCTCGCCGGCGTCGATTTCGCGACGGTCGACAACGCGGTCCTCACGCCCTCGCAGATCTCGTTCGATCCCGAGTCGCTTACGAGCCTCGAGGCCGGCTTCCGCACCGCGTCGCGCGACGGCCGGCTCGTGGCCGACGTCAGCGTGTTCGACGCGCGCCGCGACCATCAGCAGATCAAGGTTCCCTTGCAGCTCAGGCTCGGCGACCCGTCGTCGTTCTTGCTCGTGACCGCGAACGCCGAGCGCGGCGAGCTGTCAGGGGTCGAGGCCACGGTCGATTGGCGCGTTGCGCAGCGCGTCAGTCTGTCGGCAGCGGTCGGACTGCTGCGCGCGAAGGTCGACGCGTTCTCGTTGTTCCCCGCGCTCGAGGGCCGCGCGCCAGCGCATGCGCCGGATTACACGTACTCGCTCGGAGCCGAGTATCGCGCGCCGTCGGGCTGGTGGAGCCGCGTCGATCTGAGCGGCATGGGCGCGTTCTACTTCGACTACGGCTACGACGAGCAATCGAAGCCGTACTCGCTCACGAATCTGCGTGTGGGACGCGACTTCGGTCCCTGGAGCGTGGCGCTCTGGTCGCGCAACGTGTTCGATCGGCGTTACTTCGTGCGCGGTTTCTTCTTCGGCAACGAGCCGCCGGATTTTCCGAGCAAGCTGTACACGCGGTTGGGCGATCCGCGCAATTCCGGCCTGACGGTCACCTATCGGTGGTGAAATAATGCGAATCACAGTCGAGATGAGCTTGTACCCGCTCGAGCGCGATGCGATCGACAAGATCCTCCGTTTCATCGAGACGGTGCAGGCCGAGCCGCGGCTCGAGATCGTCGTGAATCAGTTGAGCACGCAACTGCGCGGTGAGCTCGACGTCGTGATGGCGACGCTCCACGTCGCGATCGAGCGCGCCTTTGCGGGCGGCGTGCCGCAGGCGCTCGTGGTGAAGTTCTTGAACGCCGATCTGCCGATCGGCGAGCCGCCGGTGCTCGAGCGTCCCTGACGATGGACCTGCTCGCGCTCGTCGAATCGATGTCGCCGCTCGAAGCGGGTGCCGTGGTGTTCGGGCTGCTCTATCTCGTGCTCGCGGTGCGGCAGAGCATCTGGTGCTGGCCCGCCGCGCTCGTGAGCGTGCTCTTGTCGCTCGTGCTGTTCTACGAGAGCCGCCTCTACAGCGAGTCGGCATTGCAGATCTTTTATGCCGTGATGGCGTTTTACGGCTGGTATGAATGGCGCTACGGCGGCCGGGCGCGAGGTCGCGCGACCGACGAGTTGCCCGTCAGCACCTGGCCAGTGCGCAGGCACGTGCTCGCGCTCGCCTCGATAGTCGGCTCGACGGCCGTCATCGGTTGGTTGCTCAGCACGAAGACCAACGCGGCGTTCCCGTACCTCGATTCCTTCACGAGCATCGGCGCGATCGTTACGACGTACATGGTTGCGCGCAAGCTGCTCGAGAACTGGGTGTATTGGCTCGTGATCGACGGCCTCGGCGTCTACGTGTACACCGCGCGCGGTCTGTACCTGTATGCCGGCCTGTTCATCGTGTACCTCGTGCTGGTGGTGGTCGGATTCTTCCGCTGGCATCGCGATTGGCGCGCGCAGCCGGCGGGGTCCGCGTGAAGGACGAGCATCGAGAGAGGGCCGTGCGGCTCGCGATCGCGCGCCTCTGGCCGGACCGGAACCCGGCGGATGCGGAGCTCACCCCCCTCACGGGCGGGCTCGAATCGCGAAGCTGGCGCGTCGCGTTCGGCTCGCAGCAGTGCGTGCTGCGGTTGCCGACGGAAGCCGGCGCGCCGCTGCTAGACGCGAGCGCGGAAGCGGCTGCAATGCGCGTCGTTGCAGACGCGGGTCTTGCGCCGCGCGTGGTCGCCGCCGATGCCGCATCGGGCCTGCTCGTCACCGCGTTTCGTGCGGCCGCCGCGCCGTGGACGCCCGAGCTCGCACGCACGCCCGCGAACGTCGCACGTATCGCCGGCTTACTTCGCCGCTTGCATGGCGTTGCGCCCGATGCCGCGATGCCGACGTACTCGGCGGCGCAGCTCGCGCACCGCTATCTCGCGCCGCTGGTGGCCGACCGTCTGCTGACGGAGGGACAGCGCTCGCACGCGGACGAGCTGCTCGAGCTCGCGCGCCGTTACGACGCGCTGCACGCGCCGACGGTGTTGTGCCACAACGATCTGACGGCCGCGAACGTGCTCGACGACGGCGAGCTCGTGCTCGTGGACTTCGAGTATGCTGTGCGCGGCGCACCGGTTCTCGATCTCGCGGGCCTGGCGGGCATGAACGACTACGGCGTGCGCGAGCGGCGCGCCCTGCTCGACGAGTATTATTGCGACACGCCGCTCACGCTGTCGCTGCGCGAGCTCGACCGCGTCGTCCGCATGGTGCGGCTCGTAGCGCTCTTCTGGGCGATGGTCGGCGCGCGACGCGCGCTCGATGCGACGCCGTACACTCGGCTCGCGAGCGAGCTGACCGAAACATTGCGATAACGACCGAAGGAATTCGTCATGGCGAAGGTTGCATTTCTGGGGCTCGGTGTCATGGGCTTTCCGATGGCGGGCTGGCTCCGCCGTAAAGGCCACGACGTGACGGTCTACAACCGCACGCTTGCGAAGGCGGAGCGCTGGCGCGAGCACTACTCGGGGCACGTCGCCGGCACGCCGGCCGAGGCCGTAGCCAATGCGGAGATCGTGTTCAGCTGCGTCGGCGACGACCCGGACCTGCGGGCGGTCGCGCTCGGCGAAGCGGGTGCGATCGCGGCCATGGACCGCGGCGCAATTTACGTCGATCACACCACGGCGTCGGCGGGCATTGCACGCGAGATTGCGACGGCAGGCCAGAAGCGCGGCGTCGCGTGCCTGGATGCGCCCGTGTCGGGCGGCCAGGCCGGCGCGGAGAACGGTAAGCTCACGGTGATGGTCGGCGGCGACCCGGCCGCGTTCGCGACGGCCGAGCCGGTGATCCGCTCGTACGCCCACAATGTTCGACTGCTCGGCCCCGCGGGCTCGGGCCAGCTCACGAAGATGGTGAACCAGATTGCGATCGCGGGCGCGGTGCAGGGGCTCGCCGAGGCACTGAATTTCGCGCGCAAGGCCGATCTCGACATCGCGACCGTGATCGAAACGATCTCGAAAGGCGCCGCGCAGTCGTGGCAAATGGAGAATCGCTGGAAGACGATGAGCGACGGCAAGTTCGACTTCGGGTTCGCCGTCGAGTGGATGCGCAAGGACCTGCGCATCTGCCTGCAGGAGGCGCGCGACAACGGCGCCGAGCTGCCGGTCGCCGCGCTCGTCGATCAGTTCTACGCCGACGTCGTCGGGATGGGCGGCAAGCGTTGGGATACGTCGAGCTTGATCGCGCGGCTCAACCGTCACGAAAAGCCCTGAGCGAGACCGGCCGTCTGATCGCCTCGAGGGCGCCCGATGCAAGCGATTCTCGCCGACCTGCTGCAGCTCCTTAAGCTCGAGCGCATCGAAGATCGAATCTTTCGCGGCGAGAGCCGCGACTTGGGCGGTGCACGGGTGTTCGGTGGCCAAGTGCTCGGCCAGGCCCTCACGGCCGCGACCTACACCGTAGAGGGTCGCGACGTGCATTCACTGCACGCGTATTTCCTCGTTCCGGGCGACGTGAACGCGCCGATCGTCTATGAGGTCGAGCTCGCGCGCGACGGCAAGAGCTTCAGCAACCGCCGCGTGGTCGCCATTCAGCACGGCCGGCCGATCTTCAACATGACGGCTTCGTTCCAAACCCCCGAGCGCGGCCTCGAGCATTCGGTCCCGATGCCGAGCGTGCCGGGACCCGAGGGGCTCGCCGACGTGCGCGAGCTACCGCCCGGCGTCGTCGAGAAGGTGCCCGAGAAGATGCGCAGGTTCATCACGCACGATCGGCCGTTCGAGTTTCGTCCGGTCGAGCCGGTCCACGTGATCGCGCCGCCACGCGCCGAGCCGCTGCGGCATATCTGGATCAAGACGGTGGACGCGCTACCCGACGATCCCGACCTGCACCGGAACGTGCTCGCGTACGTATCCGACTATCAGCTCGTCGCGACCGCCACGCTGCCGCACGGCATCCATTTCGCCGAAGGCAACGTGCAGCTCGCGAGCATCGATCATGCGATGTGGTTCCATCGCGAGTTCCGCGCCGACGATTGGCTCCTCTACGCGATGGAGAGCCCGAATGCCTCCGGTGGACGCGGCCTTGCGCTCGGCCGTTTCTTCACGCGCTCCGGACGGCTGGTCGCGTCCACCGCGCAGGAAGGCGTGATTCGCGTGTGGGACGCCGATCAGCGCACGTCGCCCTGAGGCGCGAGCTCAGGCTGCGGCATAGCGGGGCAGCTCGAGGTCGTCGCGCAGCGAGCGCGCCAGGAACTGTCGCGCGACGAAGCGAACGGACAGGGCGTCGACGATGAGGTTGCGCATCTTGAGCCCGACGGTGCTCTTCGGCGCGAAGAAGCCGAGAAATCCGAGCGCAGCCTTCTGCTTGGCGGCGACGAACGCGTGCAGCCGCGCGTCGTATTCGGCGAACGCACGAGTGAAGTCGGCCCGAGCGCGGCTGAGCTCGCCTGCCAGCACGTAGGCTTCCGTCATCGCGAGACCCGTGCCTTCGCCGGCCAGCAGCGAAGGGCATGCCGCCGCGTCGCCGAGCAGCCCGATGCGCCCCGACGACCAACGCGGCAAGTGAATTTGGCTCACGCGATCGAAGTACACGTCCTCGCTCGCGTCGAGCCGCTCGAGCAACTCGGGGGTTTCCCAGCCCATTCCGCCGAAGGCGTGCCTGAGCGCAGCTTTGCGCTCGCCGTGCGCGGGCTCCGGACCGATGACGTCTTCGCGGCACACGAGGAGCACGAGCGTTTCGTCGTTCCGCAACGCCACGCGTGCGATCTGGCGCTTAGGTAGCGTGTGCGACACGTAGGCCAGCTCCTCGCGGCGCGGGTAGCCGTGCGTGCGGAACGCGGCCACATAGCCGCCGAGCGACGTTTCGACGCGCGCCTCGGCTCCGAAGGTGAGCTCGCGGATCTGCGAGTGCAGGCCGTCAGCGCCGATGACGAGGTCGAAGCGTTCGGAGCGGCCGTCCGTGAGGGTTGCGATGCAGCCGTCCGCCGTCTGCTCGATCGCCGCTACGGATACGCCGAAATGCGCGGGAATGCCGTTGCAGGCTTCGAAGATTGCGGCCGCGAGATCGCTGCGCGCGAGACTAATGAACCGCCCGTCGAGCATCTCGCGCATTGGCGCGAGCTCGAGGGTGGCCTCGTCGCGCCCGCGCGCGTCCACCATCCGCAAGCGCTGCATTGCGTAGCCGCGGGCGCGCAGCGTCGGCAGGATCCGCATGCGCTCCGCGATTTCGTAGCCGAGCCCCCAGAAGTCGATGACGTAGCCGCCGGTGCGCAGCGCGGGCGCCCTCTCGAACAGCACGGGCTCGTGGCCGAACTCGCGCAGCCAAAAAGCGAGCGTCGGTCCTGCAACGCCGATGCCATTGATCGCGATTTTCATGGTGCACCTCCGTACGTCGGGTCATGCAAGAACGAGTCCACCGAGTCGGCACCGGTCTGCCCACGCGCTCGATCGACGCAATACGCTTCGCAGCACGCCGGATTCACGCCTTCGCTCGGTGCGGCAACCCTGTCGAGCCCCTGCCCAGTGAGACATTCGAGCCGCAGGCGACAGCACTAACCGAGGCGGCACCGTGGGCCGCAGCCTCTTTGCAGCGTGCAACGAGGCTGTGAGAAGCTCGCTCCACCGAAGTGCCGCAGTGGGAGGAAGGAATGAGCGGCAGCCAAACGCTCCGCGCGCGGCGTGCCGCGTGGCAATGGGCGACGGCGGCAGCCATGATGCTCGCGGCCGGGGAGGCGGCTGGAGACTCCGTCGTCACGCTTCACGAGGATCAACCGCTGACGCTCGAGCAGGGCGCGGCCGATCGCTTCGACTACGACGTGACGGTCGACGCGCCCGGCGACTGGCTCTTGCGTGTCGATCAGCGTGGCCTCGACCTGATCGTGACGATCACCGCGCCCGACGGCACGGCTCAGTCGTACAACTCGCCGACGTTTCGCGACGGAGCGGAGGTCGTCGTTCTTGGAGCCGCGCCCGGCCGCTACCGTGTGGTCGTGCATTCGGACGAGAGCACGGACGCGCGCGGCGCCCACACCGTGGTCCTGACATCGCTGCGGGCCGCCGAGCCGCGCGTGCGCGAGGCATGGCGCCTCGTCGCGACGGGCGGCCGCGCGAATTTTTCGGGCGGCAAGGAGGGCTGGGCGCAAGCGGTCGATGCCTACGAGCGGGCCGCGGCCATTTGGCACGACCTCGGCCGCGCGCGCGAGGAAGCGGACGCGCTGTTCGCCGTCGCGACGATCGAGTACTGGCAGCGGTCCGCCTGGGTGCGATCGGCGAACGTCGCGGCGCGCGCGGCCGAGACCTATGGCTCGCTCGGCGAGGCCGCTCTCGGCGCCAACGCGGTCCACTTGCAAGCGGCTGCGCTCGTCGAGCAAGCGCTCGCGATTCGCCAGTCGTCGGACGGCGCAGCGATAGCGCCCGAGTCGGAAGAGCTGTTTGCGGAGGCTTTGCGCTTGCTCGAGCAAGCGCGTCGCACGCACGAGGAGCTCGGCGACCTCCACGATCTCGGCCTCGTCGTGAACAATTTCGGTTACACCTACTACAACAAGGGCGATTTCGAGCACGCTCGCGCCTATTACGAGCAGGCGGCTGCATTGCAGGAGAGCGCGGGCGAGTGGGGCGCCGAGACGCTGCCGCTCGCGAACATCGCGGTCCTCGATGCCGAGGCCGGGCGGCTCACCGGCGCGATCGCGACGTTCGAGAAGATCCTGCGGATTCTGCCGCCGGGCAGGCTGCTCAGGACCCGCGCGAGCACGCTCGACAACCTCGGCGCAACGCATCTCGTGCGCGGCGACGCCGAGCAGGCGTTGCAGATTTTTGCCGACGGGCTCGAGCTCGAGCGCAAGCTCGACGACGAGCAGGGCGAAGGCAGGGCGCTGCGGCGGATCGGCGAAGCCTACTACGTGCTCGGCGAATTGGATCTCGCCAAGCAATATCTGGAGCAGGCATTGCCGATCGCCGTGCGCAGGAGCGACGGTCGCACGCAGGAGGCCACACTGCGCAACCTCGGCAACGTGGCTTTCCTCGAGAGCGACTATGCGGGCGCGCTCGATTTTCACCGGCGGGCGCTCGAGATCTCGGCTTCGACGTCGGATCGGGCGCACCTGCAGCTGCTCGTGGCGAAGGACTCCATCGCGCTCGGGCGAGCTCCCGAGGCGCAGCAGGCTGCAGCCGTGGCCGCCGAAGTCGCGCGGGGCACCGGTTCCGACTGGCTGCGCGCCGCTGCGTTGAACGCCGGCGGCCGCGCGCGTTTGCTCGCCGGCCAACCGGCCGCTGCGACGGCCGACCTCGAGCAAGCGGCCGCGCTTTTCGAGCGCCTCGGGATGCGCGCGGAGCATGCGGAAGCGCTGCACGGCTTGTCCCTCGCCGCTCGGGCGCAGCACCGATTGGATGAGGCGATCCGTTACGGAAGCGCTACGCTCGACGATCTCGAGCTGCTGCGGCTGCGAGTGGCGGATCCCGAGCTGCGCGCGCTCTTCGGCGCTGCGCGCCGCGACTATTTCGAGACGCAAATCGAGTTGCTGATGGAGCGGGCGGAGCGACCCTCGGATCAATACGCAAGGGCCGCGTTCGAGGTCAGTGAGCGGGGCCGCGCGAGAATGATCGTGGATCTGCTCGAGGAGTCCGCGGTCGACGTGCGCGCGAGCGCCGACCCGTCGAGTGCCAGGGAGACCGCGCTCTATGAACGGCTCGCGGACCGCCGTCGGCAGCGCGACCTGTTGCTCGAGCGGCAGGTCGATGGCGAGCATCCGGCGGCGGCGCTGCAGCCGATCGTTGCCGAGCTCGCGTCGGTCGAGAACGAGCTCAACTTGATCGAGATCGACAAGCGCCGCGGCAATCCGAGCTACGAGTCGCTGACGGCGCCGAAGATCCTGAAGGCCGCGGCGGTTCAAGAACGGCTCGGCGCCGACACCGTGCTCCTGCAGTACGCGCTCGGCACGAAGAGAAGCTACGTGTGGGTCGTGACGTCGGATCGGGTCGTGGCGATTCCGCTCGCCGGACGGGAGGCAATCGAGCAGGCCGCGCGGCGGGCGCTCGCCCGCCTCGAGTCGCCTGACGCCGGTGGGGCGAGTGGTTCACCGAGCGCCGAGCTGAGCGAGGTTGCGCGGCTCGTGCTCGAACCGGTCGCGCCTTATCTCGACCGCTCGCGCATTGCGCTGGCTCTGGACGGGGCGCTCCAGTTCGTGCCATTCGGCGTATTGCCGCTCGCGCGCGGCGACGCGGCGACGGAGCCGCTCCTCGCCGCGCACGAAGTGGTCGAAGTGCCTTCGATGTCCGTGCTCGCGCTGTCGGCGCGGACGCCGCACCCGACGAACCGCAGGGCGCTCGCGGTATTCGCCGATCCGGTGCTCGACGCGGGCGATCCACGCTTCGGCACGGTCCGCGCCGCTGCACTGCCCGTGGCCGAGACCCCGGCGGCGGGCTTCGCGGCGCGTTCGTCGCTCGTTGCGCCGCTCGGGCGCTTGCTCGCGACGGGCTATGAAGGAGCTGCGATCGCATCGCTCTTGCCGAGCGATGCCGTGCTGCTCGCGCGCGGTTTCGCCGCGAGCCGCGATGCAGTCTTGGCCGCCGACTTGCGTCCTTACCGCTATATCCACTTCGCGACGCACGGTCTCGTCGATGCTCGCTATCCGCGGCTCTCCGCGCTCGTGCTCTCGCAATTCGACGAACGCGGTCGCCCGCGCGACGGCTTCTTGCGGCTCGCGGACATCTACAATCTGAAGCTCGACGCCGATCTCGTCGTGCTGAGCGCCTGCGACACCGCGCTCGGCCGCGAGGTTCATGGCGAGGGTCTGATCGGTCTCACGCAGGGCTTCATCTCCGCGGGTGCGCACAGCGTCGTGGCCACCCTGTGGCAGGTGCCCGATGGCGCGACGGCCGCGCTCATGCGGCAGTTCTACGCGTTCATGCTGAGCGGCGGCGACCGACCGGCGGAAGCGCTGCGCAAGGCGCAGATGTGGAGTGCCTCGCAGCGGCGTTCGCGCGATCCGTATTATTGGGGAGGTTTTGTCCTCGTGGGAGATTGGCGATGAGATACAAGCGTTGGCGCGGTCCGTTCACCTTGCTCGCAGCGGCCGCGCTCGCAACGGGCTGCGCCGTGGTGCCGAAGCCCGATCCGCGCGAGCCGGCACCCGTCCGGGACAGTCCGGAGTTGCTGCGCGTCTGCTACGTCGAAGGCGGCGGCAGCCACCTTGCGGTTGGCGATCAGGTCGAGCTCACGACCAACCAGGGCGGCAGGCTCACGATTCGCCACTTGCCCGGCCCCGACAATCGCGATGGAGCCTGGAACGGCGGCGAGGCCGTGAAGGTCCGCGCCGCGGTCCTCGTCGAGAAGATTGCGCCGCGCGGCAACAGCAAGAATACGCGTCGCTTCGTGCCCGTCGGCCGGTTCTCGGTCACGGTCGGCGGCGTCGGGCACCGTGCGCCGTTCGACTTCCTCACCAGCAAGGCCACCGCCAATTTGACGAACGATCGCTATCCGGAGTGCAACGTCGATCTCGGTGCCGACGAAGTGCTGGTTCGCGGCGTCGAGGACACGAAGCGGCAGGGAGGCGCGGCGCACCTGCGTTGATGCGTGCGGTTCGATGGGGAGCCTGGGCGGTGCTGGCCGTGGCGGCCATCGGTGCGCACGCGGCGGGCAGCGGAGACGCGGGGGGCTTGTCCACGGCGCGGGTGCTCGTGCGGGCGCGTCCCGGGACGCAGGCGGCCGAGCTGGTCGCCTCGCTGGCCGCGTTCGACGCCGTGCTCGAGCGGATCGTTACCCCCGAGCCGCTGCGCGTGGTGCTGCGCGCCGGCAGCGGCGAGCCGCGCGACGCGCGCCGCCTGGCGCTCGCGCTCGTGGACTCGGGGCTCGCCGCTTACGCAGTCCGGGAGACGTTTCGGCCCATGGAGCTGCGCAGCGGCCACGTACCGAGCGATCCGCTGTTCCCTACCCAGTGGCCGCTCGAGAACACCGGGCAGGGGGGCAGGGTGCACGGCGCGGACGTCGGCGCGCCGGAGGCGTGGCGCTACACGCTGGGCTCCCCGAGTGTCACGATCGCGGTGCTCGACGACGGCGTGCAGCTCGATCATCCCGATCTCGCCCCTAATATCGCGAGCCCGGGCCGCGACTTCACCGTGGACCCCTCCGCCGACGGGGGCTATCCCCGCGCTACGGCCGACCGGCACGGCACGGCCGTCGCCGGTGTCGCGGCTGCGCGCGGCGACAACGCGCTCGGCGTCACCGGAGTCTGTCCGCGCTGCACGATCCTGCCGGTCCGCGTCTACGGCTCGTCGAACATCGGCACGGCCGACGCTTTTCGCTATGCGGTCGAGCAGGGTGCCTCGATCATCACGAACAGCTGGGGATATCGACGGCCGGCCTCGGCGGGCGCGGACGACGCGGTTCGCGACGCAATCGAATCGGCTGCACGCGACGGCCGCGGCGGTCGCGGCACCTTCATCGTGTTCGGCATGACGAACCGCGTGGTCGATAACTGCGCGGCGGGGCACGCCGACATTTCCTCGCTCGACTCCGTCGTTGCGGTCGGCGTCTCGGATCACAACGACCTGATCGGCGGCTCCGGCTTCGGTCCGTGCATGGACCTCGTTGCGCCCGCGAGGCCGCAGGACTCGAGCACGATCGGCGTCACGACCACCGATCGCACCGGCATCGACGGCTACTCGGTGGACGACTATTACTCATCGTTCGGCGGAACTTCCGCGGCCGCGCCGCTCGTGGCCGGCATCGCCGGCCTGTTGTTGTCGCTGAACCCCGATCTCACGCGCTCCGAGCTCACGCAGATTCTCGAGGAAACGGCCGACAAGATCGACCCGGCGGACGCTGCGTACGATGCCTCTGGGTTCAGCGACCGGGCGGGGTTCGGCCGCGTGAACGCGGGCCGTGCGGTGGTGCCGAGCGTGCGGATCCGTGTGCTCCCGTCGCAAGTGAGCCCCGGCGAGCCGTTCCAAGTGATCGTATCCGCGAGCGCGCCGTTCGGCCTCGAGGCCATCTCGTGGCGCGCGCGCGGCAGCGGCCTGCCGGCTTTCGATGCGCCGCATGAGCGCGCCGTCCACGGCACCGTCGTGGCGTCCGCGACGTGGTGGAGCGTTGCGCCCCATCGGCCCGGTGCCTATACGCTCGAGGCCGATGCCGACGACCAGCGGGCTCCACTTGCGGACGACGGCTACCCGCATCGGGCGAGCGGCGCCGCACCCGCACCGCATGCGCAACTCACCGTCGTGCAGCGCACCGACGGCGTATCGCGGTAGCATTCGGCACTGCGCGTTAGCCGAAGAGGGCTTCGAAGTCGTGGCCGAGCAGTCGCAACCGGAGGCGGAGCCGCAGGTCGCGGCCGATCTAGTCGCGCGCATTCGCGGCGGTTCGCGGGAGGCCGAGGAGGCGTTGGTGCGGCGCTATGGCAACGGTTTGCTGTTCATGCTTCAGCGCCGCACGCGCGATCCCGAGCTCGCTCGGGACTTGAGGCAGGACACCTTGCGGGTCGCATTGGAGAAGCTCAGGCGCTCGTCTCTCGAGGAGCCCGAGCGGTTGGCCGCATACTTGCGGGCCGTGGCACTGAACCTCTGGATTGCGCACCGGCGCAAGGACACGCGGCGCGCGACGACCGCCGACTCCGAGGCCATCGAAACGGTTGCCGACGATTGCGCGGGCCCCTTCGACACCGTCTCGCGCGAGCAGGTTCGCGGGGTCGTGACGAGCCTGCTGGCGGAGCTGGCAACGGCGCGCGACCGCGAGATCCTCACTCGCTTGTATCTGAAGGATCAGGATAAGGACGCGATCTGCGCGGCGCTCGGCGTCGATTCGATCCACTTCAACCGGGTGCTGTTCAGGGCGAAGCAGCGGTTCCGGGAGCTGCTCGAGAGGGCGGAGCGCCGCCGCAAGCTGCGTCTGGTCGGCTGAGCGGCTGCCACGCTGAGACAAATGCCCCTGACGAGACAGCATTAGAAACATGGATCGCCAGCACATCCGCGACAACGCCATCGTCGAGCGCTACCTGCAAGGCACGCTGACCGCGGCCGAAGAGGAGGCGTTCGAGGAAGCCTATCTGGGCGATCCGGAGTTGCTCGATGAGCTCCAGCTCGCGCAGCGCCTCCGGGAAGGGTTGCAAGACCTAAACCCGGTCGGGCGGTGCGGTGCACGGTCGTTCGCGCTGGGCGGGCGTGGTAGCGACGCCCCGATTCGGCCTTGCGGCGTCGATCGTCGCGGCCGCGGCGCTCGTCTCGACGAGCGTGCTGTACGTGCAAAATCGCGATCTGCGGGGCGGGGCGGCGAGATCGGCGGCAATCGCGAGCACGCGCTTGGTGCCGGTCATGGCCGTTCGGGGCGCCGACAACCCGAACGCGATCGCGCGTGCCCGCGGCGGACGATTGGACCGTCCTCTTGCTCGATGCGGGCTTCACGGACTACGACCGTTACTCCGCCGAGCTGCTGCGCGAGGATGGTGGCGTCGAACGCGAAGTCGCGAGCGAGGCGGGGATGACGCCGACCTACGAGGGCTTGCTCGCGTTCGGCGTCTCGGGACGTGAGTTGACGCCGGGCGACTACGAGATCCGCCTCTCGGGCGGCCGCAAGGGTTGGGATGCAACCCACCCCCTCGACGAGCTCACGCGAATCCCGCTGACCGTGCGCGCCCGGCCGTAGGCCGAGACGTCGCTCATCCGATTCCGATCGCTTTGCCCCTCTCCACGGCGTGCACTGCGCCGTGCGTACGGCCGCGCGCGCGCTCGCGCGATGACGGCACGTCGGCCGCGCGCGAATGAGCGTTGCCCAACCGCTTCCAAGATCGACGTCCAATGCTCGCGCACGGCCGAGGGTCGCGGTTTGGCGAAGACGAGTGAGACATTGCAGCGGCTCGCGACAGTAACGAAAGGCACGCTGCAGCGCGTGCGATCACGCGGGGACAACAATGAACGACGACTCGCAGGGGCTCTTGGATTTCGACGGGTGGCGTAGTGTGCATCGCGCGCGCGATCTGCTGCACTTGGCTCTGCTTGCGCCGATCAGTACGACCGCCGGATCTCTCGCGGTGACGCTGTCGTTGTGGACCGTCGTGCCGCACGAGCGCTTGGCGCCGTGGCTTGCAGCGGCCCTGCTGCTCGCAGTCGCCGAGTGGCACATCGCTCGCCGGATCGGCACGCCTCGCGGCGATGGCCGCGGCGCCGAGCGGAACTGGGTCGTTGCGAGCGCGCTTGCGGCCGGGCTGTTCTGGGGCTCCACGAACGCCGTGCTGTTCCCGCACGAATCCGCGGAGAATCAGCTGCTGCTCGCGTTCATTCTCATTGCGGCGATGGCGCTATGGCTGCCGTTGTTCGCGGTGGTCAGGCATTCCTTTGCAGCGTTTGCGGTTCCTGCGGCGCTGCCCATGGCGTTCGAGCTGCTCACCTCCCCCCGAACCCCTCAAACGTCCATGGGCAGCCTCTTTTTGCTGTCGGTCGCCGCGCTGGCTGTCGTCGCACAGCTCGCGGGCCGGATGCTGTTCGCCGAAACGGCCGCTCGCCGCGCGCTCTATCACCAGGCAACGCATGACTCGCTCGTCGGGCTCGCGAACCGCGCCGAGTTCCACCGACGCGTGCGCACGGTGGAGGTCATGCATGCCAGCTACGCGATCGTGTTCATCGATCTCGATCACTTCAAGACCGTCAACGACACGGCGGGACACGCCGCCGGGGACGAGCTGCTGCGCAGGATCGGCGAGGTCTTGCGCCTGAGCGCGCGCCACGGCGATACGGCCGCTCGGCTCGGGGGGGACGAGTTCGCGATCTTGATGGAAGGCTGCGGCGCTGCCGAAGCCGCGCTGGTGGCCGCGACGATCCTGAAGCGCGTCCGCGCCTTCCGTTTCATCGGCGAGCGGCAGTGCCCGCCGGTGACGGCCAGCATCGGGATCGCATGCAGCGCCGATCTTTGCGCGACTCCGGCCAAGCTGCTCGAGGCCGCGGACCAGGCCTGCTACCGCGCGAAGCGCGCCGGGCGCAATCGCGTGGAGGTTGCAACCGTGCTCGCGGCCGCGCCGGTCCGGCTGCGAAGCCAGCCCGACGTCGTGCCGTTCGCGGACATGTCCATCGACCTGCCGGCATAGGTGCGCGATGGAACGCCAAGACATCGTCGCGGAATTGCTCGACAACGGCGGCTGGCTCTGGTCTCGCGTCGAGTGCGACGTGAGCCGTGGCAGAGTGGTGGTCTACGCCCGCTTGCGCGCCGAGCCGCCGCTCGGCGTCCGCCGTGCGCTCGCCGAGTCGGAGCGGGTGTTCAAGGCGGTTCTCGAGCCGCACCTGCAGGGGCAGAAATGGCTCGCCGCCGTCCAATGGAGCGAGCGCCTCTGTCGGACGTTCGCGCGCGAGCCCGCTGTCGCCGCCTCCGCGGCCGAGCTCGCTACGAACTGCCGCATCCGCAAATAGGCGGCGACTCCGGTCCCGCCGAGACGGCGCCTACTCGTCCGAGAGCTTGCGCGGCGGCATGTCCTCGGGACGATCGGTCCACTTGATGTCCGGCCACACGTGCACGCGCGATTTGAAGCGCCAACCGGCCGCAGTCTTCTCGAACGTGTCCTCGTAGCCGCCTTCCCAGTGGATGGGATCGCCTTGCTCCGTCGTCTTGTTCGTGATCGTGAGCAGCGTCGAGGTCGCGCTGGCGCCGTCTTTCGTCGGCTTGATGACGGGGCTGATGACGAGGTGATGCTCGGGATCGCGTTGCGGCCTGCAACCGTTCTTGCCGCCACCGCCCGCAACGGCGAGCTCCTCACGCCCGCGGAACCAGATTTTGGCGCCGTGGCCCCACTCGGACGATACGCCGAACGTGGCGTCCTTCGTATACAGATCCGCATAGTCGTAGCCGCTGTTCGTGCAGTTTTCGAGGATGCGCGAATAGGCGTCGATCAGCTGGCGAATGTCGATGTAGTCCTGCGGCGTGAGCTTCATCAGGTCGTCGGCCCGTGCGGAGCCCGCGAGCGAAGACACGCCGATCGCGAGCAGCGCGGCGCAGGGTGCGAGTCGATTCATGAGTTCCCCCTTTCTCGGTGAATATCGGCGGCGCTCGTCCGTGCCGCTCGGCTCGCAATATACCGTGCCTCGCGCCGTTGCGCGGCGGCGCCGAGTGCCGCCGTCAACCCGCCGCGTGAGGCGCCGGCCGCGATGCGTCCCGCAGGCGACTGTGCCGATAGCCGTAGAACGCATAGAGCGCGAATCCCGCCGCGGTCCAAATCAGCAATCGCCACCACGTGTCCCGCGGCAAGGCCAGCGTCATGGCGAGGCACACGATGGCGCCGAGCGTGCAGGTGACCGGCGCCCACGGCACTCGGAATGGGCGGTGGACATCGGGCCGCGTCTTGCGCAGCACGAGCACGCCGATGCAGACGACCGCGAACGCGAGCAGAATTCCGATCGAAATCAGCTCGCCGAGCACGTCGAGGGGAAACAAGCCCGCAAAGGCCGCGGCGAACGCGCCGGTCACGACCGTCGCGACGTGCGGCGTGCGATAGCGCGCATGACAGCGTCCCATCGCGGGCGGCAGCAGACCATCGTCGGCCATCGCGAGCAGAATGCGCGGCTGCCCCAGCAGCGACATCAGGATCACCGACGTCATGCCTGCGATCACACCGACCTTCACGAGGGCGCCGAGGAAGCGCAGCTCCGGGTGAACGTCGAGCGCGACGGCCACCGGCTGCTCCACGTCGAGACGCGTGTACGACACCATGCCGGTCATCACGGACGCCATTGCGAGATAGAGCAGGCTCGACAGGACCAGCGCGCCTAGGATTCCGATGGGAATATCGCGCTGCGGGTTGCGCGCCTCGAGCGCAGTCGTCGACGCCGTATCGAAACCGACGTAAGAAAAGAAGATGATTGCGGCGCCGCGGAAGACGCCGCTCCAGCCGAAGTGGCCGAACTCGCCGGCGTTCGGCGGCACGTACGGGTGCCACAGCGCCGTGTCGACGAAGCGCAGCCCGGCCGCGATGAACACGATGATGATCGCGACTTTCAGGTACACCATCAGGCTGTTGGCGTGAGCCGACCAGCGAACGCCGTAGTAGCAGAGCGCGCTCAACGCGGCGATCGCGAGCACGGCCGGCAGGTTCACGATCGCGCCGGTCGTAACCAGGCCACCGCCCGCCGCTTTGGCGAACGGCGCGCCGGCCACGGCCGCAGGCAGCCGCATGCCGATGCTGCCGAGCAGGTTCGTCACGTAGCCCGACCAGCTGACCGCAACCGCGGACGCGGACAACCCGTACTCGAGGATCAAGTTCCAGCCGATGAACCATGCGATGCCTTCGCCGAGCGTCGCGTAGGCATAGCTGTAAGCGCTGCCCGACACCGGCAAGAACGAGGCGAATTCGCAATAGCTGAGCGCCGCAAGGCTGCAGCCGAAGCCCGCGATCAGCAGCGACAGCGTGAGCGCCGGACCGGTGTTGGTCGCTGCGACCGTGCCCGTCAGCGCGAAGATGCCGCTACCGATCGTCGCGCCGATGCCGATCGCGATGAGCGCGGGCGCGCCGAGCACGCGGTGCAGACGGCCGGAGTCGGCGGCCGCGGCGTCGTGATGCGCGCGCACGGCGAGCAGGCGACGCGCGACTCCGAGCATGGCTTCCCGACCCCGATCGTTGAACCGGGTGCAGCATAGCAAGCGGCCGGCCGCGAAGGGTTTCGTTCCGCCGGCGGAGCGGGCGCTCGGCGCGATACCGGTATCGAGCGTAATGGGAGTAGAGTTGCTCGGGAGTGACGATCCATAGGGGTGTGCTATGCGATCACGGCTCGGTCTCCTGCTCATGGCCATCGTCGCGGGCCTGGCGATCGCCGGTCATGTCGGCGCCCAACCGTCGACCAACGCGCAGACCGTCTACGAAAAGTTTCGCGCGTGGATCACCCGGCTACCGCCCGACGCGGCACAAGGCGACATCGAGGAGCGTTACCGCCGGGAGCTTGCGGCGCAGGGCGAGAGCGGTGCCGACATCGAACGCGAGCTGCGACTCGTCGAGGAGGAAGGCCAACGGCTCGAGGTGGAGCGTTGGAACCGGATCCTCACGGCCGCGTCACCGACCTTCAATACGAAGGCGAACGGCTTCCTCGTCGAGATGACGCAGGCGCTTTCGCCGGGCGAGGCTTTGGACGTCGGAATGGGGCAAGGGCGCAATGCGATTTATCTTGCCCAGCGCGGCTGGGATGTGACGGGGTTCGATCCCGCCGAACGCGCCGTTGCCGCCGCGGAGGCGGAAGCGAAACGCCTCGGCCTGAAGCTGACGACGCGCGTGCAGCGCGATGACCAGTTCGACTTCGGCAAGGCGCGCTGGGACCTCGTAGTGCTGACCTACGTAGGCTTCAGAGAACTCGTGCCGACGATCTACGACGCGCTGAAGCCCGGCGGCCTCGTCGTGGTCGAAGCGTTTCACCGCGACGCGACGAAGACCGCGCCGATCGGTCAGGGCGTGGTGTTCGACACGAACGAGCTGTTGCAAACGTTCAATGGCTTTCGGATCTTGCGGTACGAGGACACCGAGGACCTCGCCGATTTCCCGGTGCGCAAGACACGCGTCGTACGACTGCTCGCGCAGAAGCCGGAGGGCGGCGCTGCGCCGAGACCGGACTAAGCGGCCGATTCGAGCGCGACGAGCCCCGCGGCGGTGTTCGACACCGGGATATGATAGTGGCTGTGGATACGCGTGACCGGCTCCGCGAGCGCGCCGCGCGCAACGAGCCAGTTGATGAGCTCGACGCCTTGCGTTCCGGCGAGCCGAACGAGATCGTGAATCGAGAAGCGCGTGAGCGCCTCGGGGTCGGCAACGAGCTTCTCGAGGCAGAGCAGATCGAATTCCTTGTTGATGAAGCCCGCGCGCTGGCCGTCGAGCTGGTGCGACAGTCCGCCCGTGCCGATCACGACGACGCCGATGTTTTCGGGGTACGAGGCGATCGCGCGGCCGAGCGCACGGCCGAGCTTGAAGCAGCGAGCCGGCGACGGCAGCGGATGTTGGACGGTGTTGACCGCGATCGGCACGGTCTTGATCCGCATCCGGCCGCGGCTGGGCCACAGCAGCGACAGCGGCACCGTGAACGCATGGTCCACCTTCATCTCTTGGCATGTGGCCACGTCGAATTCTTCCGCAACCACGGACTCGATGATGTGCCACGAGAGCTTCGGGTCGCCGGCATAGGGGGCGAGCGTCGGCAAGCCCCAGCCCTCGTCCGCGTTGCGATATTCCGGCGCGGCGCCGATCGCAAACGTCGGCAAGTTGTCGAGGAAGAAATTCAACCCGTGGTCGTTGTAGACCATGATCGCGGCGTCCGGCTGGACGCGCTCGAGCCAGTCGCGCACCGGCGGGTAGCCCGCGAAGAACGGCTGCCAATACGGCTCATGCTGCGCGCCGCGCGCAATCGCAGCGCCGATGGCCGGGACGTGCGAAGTGCAGATGCCGCCGAGAAGCCTAGCCATGGTCCCGACCGGCCGCGGCCGCGAGCTTCGCCTTGAACGCTGCAACGCTCATGCCCGTTTGCTGTGCGCCGATGTCTTGCACGCCGAGTCCGAAGATGCCGGTGAGCTTTGCGAGGTAGTAGACATTGCCGCCGCATTCGAGCAGCGCAAGCACGTCGCGCTTGTGCACCGCTGCGCGCTGGGCGGCGTCGAGGCCGAAGCGTGCGCAATAGCCGTCCTCGTCCGCGACGAAGGCCGCGCGATTGGCGGCGTCGTTGAACGAGTAGCACATCTTGTTGAGCGCGTAGCCCCTCATTGCGAGCGCACCGTCGAACAGGTAGGTGCCCGGAATGCCTTGCGAATCGTCGAGCGCCGTCGACATGGCTCAGGAGCCCTCGAGTGCGGGATCTGAGGCAGTCTAGCCGCCGAGGCCGGCGCCGCGCCGCTGTGGAAAATACTTACGCGTGCCGCCGCCGTGAACGAACGCTCGGCCGCTCTGCGATCGCGAGCTCGATCAGCGTCGGGCGCACGGCCGTTGCCGACACCGCCAGCCGGGCCACTGCGACCGGCAGCCGAAACCGTCGCGGACCCGCGCTGCCGGGATTGAGATACAGCACGCCGTCCCGCTCGTGGACGTCGGGCCGATGCGAGTGTCCGGCGATCACCACGTCGAAGCCGGCTGCGCGCGGGTCGAAACCGAGCGTCTTCAAGTCGTGGAGCACGTACAGACGCCGACCTTCGACTTCGACGCTCTCGCTGTCGGGCAGCGATTGCGCCCAGCGGTCGACGTTGCCGCGGATCGCCGTGACCGGTGCGATCGAGCGCAGCGCCTCCAACACCTCGGGCTTACCGATGTCGCCGGCGTGGATGATCAGATCACATCCCGCGAGCGCGGTTGCCGCCTCCGGGCGCAGCAGACCGTGCGTGTCGGAGATCACGCCGGCGAGCGTCGTCATGTCTCGAAGCCGCGCCTCGCCGCACCTCTAGCGCGCCGGCTGGCGCCGCTCCGCGAGCTCACGGCGGTAACGCTTGCCGTTCGCCACGTAGTGGGCGGCGCTCTCCTCGAGCATCTTGACCTCCGCGTCGGTCAGCTCGCGCGCACGCCGGGCGGGCGCACCGACGATCAGCGAGCGGTCGGGGAACTGTTTGCGCTCCGTGATCAGCGCGCCTGCACCGACGAGACAGTGCTTGCCGATCACGGCATGACTCAGGATCGTGGCGCCGATGCCTATGAGACTGCAGTCGCCGACGGTGCAGCCGTGCACGGTGGCCGCGTGCCCGATCGTGACGTCGCGGCCGATCGTCGTGGGTGCGTCGCCGTCGACGTGAATCACGGCAGTGTCTTGCACGTTGCTATTGTCGCCGATGCGGATGTCGTTGCCGTCGCCGCGCACGACCGCGCCGAACCAGATGCTCACGTCGCGACCGAGGAACACGCGGCCGATCACGGCTGCGCTGGGCGCGACGAAGAACTCGTCGCCGACCGTTTGCACGCGATGCTCGCCGAGATCGTAGAGCACCGCTACCTCTTCGCGTTCGCTTGATTGGCGACGGCTTGCGCGGCCGCCGCGATCGCGGCCGCGTCACCGAGATATTCAGCGCGCGTCGGCTCGAGCGCGCCGTCGAGCTCGTAGAGTCTCGGTACGCCGGTCGGGATGTTCAGCTCCACGATGTCGGCATCGGAAATACCTTCGAGCATCTTCACGAGCGCGCGCAGGCTGTTGCCGTGAGCGGCGACCAGCACGTTGCGCCCCTGCAGGAGCTCGGGCGCGATGCGGTCTTCCCAATACGGCAGCACGCGCGCGAGCGTGGTCTTCAGCGACTCCGTCGCCGGCAGCGCGGTCGGCGCGACGCTCGCGTAGCGCGGATCGTGACACGGATGACGCTCGTCGTCCGTCGCGAGCGGCGGCGGCGGGATGTCGTAGCTGCGGCGCCAGATCTTCACCTGCTCGGCGCCGTGCTTCGCAGCCGTCTGCGCCTTGTCGAGGCCCTGCAGCGCACCGTAGTGGCGCTCGTTGAGCCGCCAATGATTCTCCACGGGAATCCACGCAAGCCGCATCTCATCGAGAATGATCCACAGCGTACGGATTGCGCGCGTGAGGACGGACGTGAACGCGATGTCGAAGGTGAGGCCGGCGTCGACGAGCGTCCGGCCGCCGCGGCGCGCTTCCTCGCGCCCGAGCTCGGTGAGGTCGACGTCGGTCCAGCCCGTGAAGAGATTCTTCTCGTTCCAGTCGCTTTGTCCGTGCCGTACGAGCACGAGTTTGCCGATGGGGGTGGGCGTGGTCTTGTTGCGCATGCGCGCCATTGTTCGGAGTTCGCCCGCCAAGATCAACCATCGGCACCGGCCGCGTCTGCCCGCGGACGGCGGGCCGTCCCATGTCGAGCGCGCGTCAATCGAGCCGCCCGACCTCGCGCAGCGCAACGGACAGCGTCGCGAAATCCATCGGACCGGTCGCCTGCATGTCGTCGAGGCCCCGCTGCACGCGTGCGATCTCGTTCGTGCGACGCGCGAGCCAGTCGGCGAGCGCCTGAGCGCCGGTCGCGGCGCCCCGGGCCCCGAGCACGCTGCGCAGGAGCGCGCGCTGCTCTTGCGCGAGCGTCTCGCGGAGCGTGGCTCGCGCCATGGCTCGCCAACGGTTGTCCACCTTCAAGCCCTCGATCTGCTCTCGTACCGCGTCGAGCCTGAGCTCGTGCGCAAGCGCGAAGTACAGCTCGCCGACCTCGGGCACGGGGAGGCGAAACTCCCGCGCGAGCTCGAGCACGTCGAAGATCTGCGTCATGAGTCCGAGCGCTGCCATTTGACGTGCGACCCCGGCCGGAACACCGCGGCCTTCGTAGCTCTGCGCCGCGGCGGCGAGCCGCTGTTGCCCGGCGTTGCCGACGATCCTCGGCAATACGTCGAGCGCTTCCTCGATGCCGCCCTGAAAGCGCACGACCATCGGCTCGATCTCGAGCTGCTGCGAATAGTTTTGCAGCAGCCAGTAGACTGCGCGACGCACCATGCGGCTGATCTCGAAGATGCTGTCGTACTGTGCCTTCGCCTCGACCTTGCCATCGAGCGCCTCGATGTCGCGCCAAAGCCGTCGCACTCCGAATACCTCGCGCACGATCGCGTACGCTCGCGCGACTTGGGCGACGTTTGCGCCGGTCTCTTCCTCGGCGCGCAGCACGAAGAACGGCCCCATTCGGTTGATCATGCTGCCGCCGATCAGCAGCGAGATGATTTGACGCGCGAGCCGGTGCTCTCTGATCAAGGTCTTGAATCGCCCCGCGACCTCGGGCGGAAAGTAGTTCTCGAGCTCCGTGGCGAGGTACGGATCTTCCGGTATGTCGGTCTGCACGAGACTCGCCTGCAGCTCGATCTTCGAATAGCTCAGGATGATCGCGAGCTCGGGGCGGGTCAGACCGCGGCCCGCGGCGCGCCGCTCCTCGAGCTGCTCTTCGTTCGGCAGGAACTCGAGCGCACGATCGAGCAGCCCTTCCTGCTCCAGCACGCGAATCAGCCGCGCGTGCTCGCCGAGACGTTCGGCCGCGCGAGAGGCCATCATCGACAGGGCCTGCGTTTGGGCGTAGTTGTTCGCGAGCACGAGCGCCGCGACTTCGTCCTTCATCTGCACGAGCAAGTCGTTGCGTTTGCTTCGCGAGAGCTTCTTCCGATGAATCGCCTCCTCGAGCAGGATCTTGATGTTGACCTCGCGGTCGGAGCAGTCGACGCCGCCCGAGTTGTCGATGAAGTCGGTATTGATGCGGCCGCCTGCGAGCGCGTATTCGACGCGGCCGCGCTGGGTGAACCCCAAGTTGCCGCCCTCGGCGACGACTCTGCAGCGTAGCGCTTCGCCATTCACTCGCACCGCGTCGTTGACCGGGTCGCCCGCGTCGGCGTGGGACTCGCTCTCCGCTTTCACGTAAGTGCCGATGCCGCCGTTCCACAGGAGATCCACCGACGCACAAAGCACGGCGCGGATCACCTCGAGCGGCGACAGCGTGCGCTGCGAAACGCCGAGGGCCGCCTGCGCGCTCGGCGAGAGATCGATGGACTTCGTCTGGCGCGAATAGATGCCGCCGCCTTCCGACAACGCCGTTCGATCGTAGTCGTCCCAGCTCGAGCGCGGCATCTCGAACAAACGTCGACGCTCGGCGATGCCGCGCACGGGATCGGGATTCGGATCGATGAAGATATGCTGATGATTGAACGCGGCGATCAACTTGATGTGCGGCGATAGCAGCATGCCGTTGCCGAACACGTCGCCGCTCATATCGCCGATGCCGACCACCGTGAAGTTTTGACGGCTCGGGTCGAGGCCGATCTCGCGGAAGTGGCGCTTGACGGCTTCCCAGGCGCCGCGGGCGGTGATCGCCATCTTCTTGTGGTCGTAGCCGGCCGACCCGCCCGATGCGAAAGCGTCGCCGAGCCAAAAGCCGTATTCGGCCGCAAGCGCATTTGCGGTGTCGGAGAACGCCGCCGTGCCCTTGTCGGCCGCTACGACGAGGTACGGATCGTCGTCGTCCTTGCGCAGCACGCGCTCCGGCGGCGCTATGCGGCCGTCGACGATGTTGTCGGTGACGTCCAGGAGCCCGCGGATGAACGTCCGATAGCACGTTACGACCTCGCGCTGGATCGCATCGCGATCGCCGACGGGCAGCGCCTTGCAGACGAAGCCGCCCTTCGCTCCGTTTGGAACGATGACCGTGTTCTTGACTTGCTGCGCCTTCATGAGACCGAGGATTTCGGTGCGGAAATCCTCGCGCCGGTCCGACCAGCGGATTCCGCCGCGTGCGACGTGCGAGGCGCGCAGATGCACGCCCTCGACGCGCTCGGAGTAGACGAAGATCTCGAAGCGGGGCCGCGGCTTCGGCAACTCGGGCAACAACAGCGGGTCGAGCTTGAAGGACACGTACGGTTTCAGGCGGTTCGCTGCGGCCGGATCCCGCTGGTAGTAGTTGGTGCGCAGCAGCGCCCCGACGAGCCCGCCATAGGCGCGTAGGATCCGGTCGTCGTCGAGGCTCACTGCGCGATCGAGCTCGCGTTTCAGCACGGCGTCACTCGCGGTGAGTTGCTCGGCTCTGACGTCGGCCGGCCGGTCCACGTCGAACGAGGCGGCAAACTTGTCGATCAGCGCGCGGCTATACGCGGGATAGCGCGCAAGCACGCCCTGCATGTAGGCCTGACTGTAGCGCAGCCCCGTCTGGACGATGTACTTGCAGAACGCGCGCAGCAGCATGGCTTCGCGCCAGTCGAAGCGCGCGCGCAGCACGAATCCGTTGAAGCCGTCGTTCTCGGCATCGCCGCGCAGCACGAGCGCGAAGCACTCCTTGAAGCGGGGACCGACTTCTGCGGGATCGAGCGGTGCGCCGTCGGCCGTCTCGACCTCGAAATCCTGTATCCAAACCGAGCCTCGTTCCAGGGAGACCTCGTATACGCGCTCGCTCAGGACGCGCAGCGCGAGGTTCTCGAGCACCGGCAGCGCAACATGCAGCGGGATTGCCTCCATGCGCTTGAACGTGGTGACCCGCAGGCGCGCCGGGTTGCGCTCCGCCTCCGACGGAACGAGCGCGATCTCGAGCTCGCTCGCGGCGTCGTCGAGGAGCGCCACCGTCTGGATGTCGCGGCACGCGCGGCTCGCATCGGCCTGCTCCTGATAGGCGGCGGAGAAGCGTTCGCCGAAGCGCCTGAGCAGCGCGAGCGCACGCTCTTCCGGCAGCTCGGTCAGCAGCGCCTCGCGCAGCCGATCGATCCAGGTGCGCACCGCGTTGGCGAGCGTGCGCTCGAGCGCCGGGACGTCGGGCTCGGACGGTTGGCTCGGTGCAGTACGCACCGTGACGGCGAGCCGCGCGAGAACCGACTCGGAGATCGTGACCTCGCTCTCGACCGCACTCCCGTTCAGCCCCGTCAGAAGCACGTTCTCGATCGCACGCCGAGCCCGTTCGTTGTATTGGTCGCGGGGCAGGTAAACGAGGCAGGCGTAGAAGCGGCCGAAGGTCTCACGCCGGCAGAACAGCTTGAGCTTGTGCCGCTCTTGCAGCGCGAGAATGCCGCGGCCGATTTCGCGCAGTTGCTCGAGCGACGCTTGAAACAGATCGTCGCGCGGCAGCGTTTCCAGGATGTGCTGCAGCGTCTTGCCGCGGTGGCTGCGCGGGTCGAGCCCGGATTCATCCAGCAGACGGCGCACCTTCAGTCTGAGCAGGGGAATGGCGCGCGGATTCTGGTTGTAGGCGCCTGCCGTGAAGAGCCCGAGGAAACGCCGCTCGAGCTGCGGCCGCCCGGTCGCGTCGAACACCTTCACGCCGATGTGATCGAGCGCAGCCGGGCGATGCACGGTCGAGCGCTCGATCGTCTTCGTGATGACGAGCGGGTTCGTGGACCGCGCGACCGTTCGTGCCGCACCGGTGAGCCGCACCTTGTCGCCGGCCGGCGGCTCGGCGCGTAGCAGGCCGAGGCCCGTGCCGGGGCGCGTCGCGAGCTCGTCGAATGCGTCGCCGCGCGTGAGCTCGTACTCCCGGTAGCCGAGCAGCGTGAAGTGGTCGTGCGCAAGCCACTCGAGGAACGCGTTCGACTCGAGCGCGAGCTCCTCGGGAAGGCCGGGCGTCGCGCGCAGGTCGGCGGCGGCCGTTTCGAGCCGCTCGAGCATCGCGGGCCAGTCCTCGACCGCGGCGCGTACGTCGCGCAGCACGCCTTCGAGTCGAGCCGCGATCGTCGCGAGCAGCTCGATGTCCGTCTCGCGCACGATCTCGAAGTGAATGAAAGACTCGGTCCTCGTGGCCGGGGTGTTCTCCCGGTCGATGGCGAGCAGCGTGCCGTCGGCCGCGCGCTCGACATGCAGCAACGGATGGACGGTCAAATGTATCGCGCAGCCGAGCGAGCCGAGCGCCATCGTGAGCGAGTCGACGAGAAACGGCATGTCGTCGTTGACCGTCTCGACGACCGTGTGCGGCGTCGACCAGCCGTCGCGCTCCATCGTAGGGTTCAGCACTCGAACCTTCGCGGTGCCGGCCTTCCGTACCCGCGCCCACGCGAGATGCGCAAGTGCGGCGCGCGCGAGCAGCTCGGGGTCGTCCGGCAGCTCGGCGAGCTCGACCTGACCGTAGTAGCGCTCGAGGAATGCACGCCGATCGACGTGCGGATCGGGGTGGAGCGCGACGCGTTCGCCGGCGGCGCAAATCGCTTCGAGCGGCCCCGTGGACGGCGCCTTTTCGTCGGCGGCGAGCGGGCTGTCGTTCATGCGCGGCTCTTCGTGCGGTGCGCGTGAGGGCGCGGGTATCTTGACGGAACGGCTGGACGATCACCAGCGTGGCCGGGCTCGTTTGAGGCGCGGTGCGGGACCTGAGTTATAGTGAGCGCCGAGGAAGCGTCCGCACAGGCCGAGGAACACGAAGAATGACGACCAAGCCGGGCCAGGACAAAAACCCCGTTGCGGGCGCACCGCAGGACGAAGCGGATCGCGGCGTTCGTTACGAGACGTACCTGCAGCTCGACAAGCTCCTGTCGGCGCAAGAGCCGCGCAGCGGGACAGAGCACGACGAGATGCTGTTCATCATTCAGCATCAGGTCGCCGAGCTCTGGTTCAAGCTGATCCTCCACGAGCTCGACGCCGCGATCGTTTACCTGCAGCGCGATCAGCTTGCCCGCAGCATCAAAGTGCTGAATCGCGTGAAACAAGTGCAGCATCAGCTCATCTCGCAATGGTCGGTGCTCGCCACGTTGACGCCAACGGAATACTCCGCGTTCCGTGAGACGCTCGGTTCTGCATCAGGGTTCCAGTCGCCTCAATACAGGCTGCTCGAGTTCAAGCTCGGCAACAAGGACCGTGCGGCGCTGTCGCGCTTCGGGCACCACCTCGAGTACTACCGTCAGCTCAAGCACGCGCTCGACAACCCGAGTCTATACGACGAGTTCCTGCGCTACTTGTACAGAGTCGGCCATCGTGTTCCCGAGGCCCGCGTCGAGCGCGATTGGACGGAGCCCTACGAGCATCATCCTGGCGTCGTAGACGTGCTGCGCATC
This sequence comes from uncultured Gammaproteobacteria bacterium, assembly GCA_963817615.1. Lineage (GTDB taxonomy): Bacteria > Pseudomonadota > Gammaproteobacteria > Steroidobacterales > Rariloculaceae > FEN-1219. The sequence goes on from CAWFPH010000001.1 coordinate 370,328, forward strand.
ATCTATCAGCATCCCGACGAGTATTGGGCGCCGTACGAGGTGTCCGAGCGGCTCGTCGATATCGAGATCAACTTCCAGACTTGGCGTTTCCACCACATGAAGACCGTGGAGCGCATCATCGGGTCCAAGGTGGGCACGGGCGGCACGTCGGGCGTGAAGTTCCTGAAGCGCGCGCTCGACATCACGTTCTTCCCCGAGCTGATCGAGGTTCGCAGCCAAATCGTCTGAGCGCGGTGACTCGAGCGCCCGTTCTCGGGGTGCTCAGGGGCGGTGGGCGGTCCCGAGGTAATCGTGGCTTTGCATTTCCTCGAGGCGGCTGCGCGTGCGCTGGAATTCGTGCGCGAGGCGTGAGCCGCCGTAGAGTGCGGCAACCGGGGCGGCCGCCGACAGAATCAATTTGACGCGTCGGTCGTAGAACTCGTCGACGAGCGCGATGAAGCGGCGCGCTTGATTCTCGAGCGAAGCGTCGAATCGCGGCACGTTCGACACGAGCACGGTTTGGTAGAGTCGCGACAGCTCGATGTAGTCGTCCTGGCTGCGGGGCCCGTCGCAAAGCGCCGCGAAGTCGAACCAAATTACGCCGTCTGCGGCGCGGCGGTACTCGAGCCGCCGGCCTAGCAACTCGAGCTTGCCGCCGTGATCGCCGTCGTCGGGCGCGATCGCATCGAAGAACTCAGCGAGCTTCGCGTCAGCCGCATCGCCGCTCGGTGTCTGATAGACGTCCGCGCGTTCTAGAACGCGTAGCCGATAGTCGGTCGTCCCGTCGACCTGCAGCACGTCCAACCGTTCGCGCAGCAGGTCGATCGTGGGCAGGAAGCGTTGGCGCTGTAGCCCGTCGTGGTAGAGCTCTCCAGGCGGCACGTTGGACGTGGCGGCGAGCGTGACGCCGCGCGCAAACAACCCGGCGAACAGGTGGCCGAGGATCATCGCGTCCGCGATGTCGCTGACCGCCAGCTCGTCGAAGCAGACGATCCTTGTCTCCTCCGCGAGCTGCTCCGCGAGGGCGTCGAGCGGATCCTCGAGATCTCGCAGCATCTTGAGGCGCTCGTGGACATCGGCCATGAAGCGATGGAAATGCCGGCGGGTCTTGTCCGCGAAGGGCAGCGCACCATAAAAGAGATCCATCAGGAGCGTTTTGCCGCGACCGACGCTGCCCCAAAGGTATAGGCCGCGTACGGGCTCCGGCCGCCGCCCGGCGAAGCGCGCGAGCCCTCGCCGCCAGCCGCGCGGCGGCGGCCCCGCAGCGAGCAGGTCGCGGTACAGCCGTTCGAGCGCTTCCATTGCGCGCAGCTGCGACGCATCCTCGGCGAGCTCGCCGCGCTCGACTCGGCGGCGATAGAGCGCGAACGGGCTCGTCATTCGCGCAGCTCGGCGCGGTTGCGAAAGTATTCGAGCGCCTCGGGATTGGCGAGCGCGTCGCGGTTGGCGACCTCGCGGCCGTGGATGACCTCGCGTACCGCGAGCTCGACGAGCTTGCCGTTCATCGTGCGGGGAATGTCGGCGACCGCGACGATCTTCGCCGGCACGTGCCGCGGGCTCGCTTGACTGCGCAGTGCGGCGCGCAACCTTTGCTCGAGCAGCGCGTCGAGCGACGTGCCCTCCTTGAGCCGGACGAACAGGATCACCCGAGTGTCGCGCTCCCAATCCTGTGCGACGGCAAGGCTCTCGGCGATCTCCGGAAACTGCTCGACGACTCTATAGATCTCGGCCGTGCCGATGCGGACGCCGCCGGGGTTCAGCACCGCGTCCGAGCGGCCGTAGATCACGAGCCCACCGTGCTCGGTGAGCTCGGCGTAGTCGCCGTGGCACCAGACGTTCGGAAAACGCTCGAAGTAGGCGGCGTGATACTTGCGGCCGTCCGGATCGTTCCAAAACCCGACCGGCATCGACGGGAACGGCGCGGTGCAGACGAGCTCGCCCTTGCCGCCGTGAATCGAGCGGCCGCCCGCGTCGAAGATCTCGACCTTCATGCCGAGTCCGCGGCACTGCAGCTCGCCGCGATAGACCGGAGCGAGCGGGTTGCCGAGCGCGAAACACGAGATCAAGTCCGTTCCGCCCGCGATCGACGAGAGCTGCACGTCGGCCTTCACGTCGCGATACACGAAGTCGAAGCCCGAGGGGGCGAGGGGCGATCCGGTCGAGAGGATGGTGCGCAGCGCGGGCAGGTCGCCGTGGCTGGCCGGCCGATGGCCGGATTTCTCGAGCGCTGCCAGATAGCGCGCGCTCGTGCCGAATACGTTCACGGACTCGCGCTCGGCGAGGCGCCAGAGCGCGCCGGGGTCGGGATGCAGCGGCGCACCCTCGTAGAGCACGATGGTCGCGCCGCTCGCGAGCGCCGAGAGGAGCCAGTGCCACATCATCCAGCCGGTCGTCGTGAAGTAGAACACGACGTCGCCGGGCTTGACGTCGGTCTGCAGGACATGCTCCTTGCGGTGTTGCAGCAGCGTGCCCCCCGCACCGTGAACGATGCACTTTGGCGCGCCGGTGGTGCCCGACGAATATAAGACGTAGAGCGGTGCGTCGAACGGCAGTGCTTCGAATTGCGCCGCAGCCGAGCTCGCCGCGAGATCCGAGAAGCTTACGGAATTCGGCAAAGCGCGGATGGACGGCGGGCCGTTCACGTAAGGAATGACGACGATCGAGCGTAGCTCCGGCAGTCTCTCCGCCAGTGCGCGCACGACCGGCCTGCAATCGATCGACTTACCGTTGTAGAAATACCCGTCCGTGGCGAACAGCACCTTTGGAGCGATTTGACCGAAACGGTCGAGCACGGCGTCGACGCCGAAATCGGGAGAGCACGACGACCACACGGCGCCAAGGCTCGCGGTTGCGAGCGCCGCGACGACCGTCTCCGGTCGGTTTGCGACGAATCCCGCGACTCGGTCGCCGCGCCGAACGCCGAGTGCCCGCAGCTCGGCCGCGACGCTCGCGACTTGCCGGCGCAGCTCGGCCCAACCGAGCTCGATGCGCTCGCCGCGTTCGTTGGCGAAGATCACCGCCGCGCCGTCGCGCTCCGGCGCGAGCAGGTTCGCCGCGAAGTTGAGCTGGGCCCCGTCGAACCAACGCGCCCCGGGCATCCGCTCGAAGTCGCTTACCACGGCCCGGTAGTCCGTCATCGAACGCATGCCGCAGAACTTCCATACCGCGGCCCAGAACTCCTCCGGGCGAGCGATGCTCCAGTCGTAGACCGCGGGGTAGTCGTCGCCGGCGAGGCGATCGCGCTCGGCCGCGATGAAGCGGCGCAAGTTGCTCGCGGCTTTGCGCCGCTCGGTGGGCTGCCAAATTGGTTCGGTCAACGCGGTTCCGCCGGCGCGCGAAAATAAGCACGCGGACCGCGATGTTACAATGCGCGCCCCCGTGCGCGCCCGCCCGAGGCCCCGAGAATCGTGTCACGCGAGAGCATGGAGTTCGACGTCGTCGTGGTCGGCGCGGGACCCGCCGGTCTCGCGGCCGCTTGCCGCTACGCTCAGCTCGCGCGCGAGGCCGGGACGGATCCTTCGATCTGCGTGGTGGAGAAAGGCGCGGCGGTAGGCGCGCACATCGTTTCGGGTGCCGTGATCGAGCCGCGCGCGCTCGCGGAGCTGTTCCCCGATTGGCGCGAGCGAGGTGCTCCGCTCGCGACGCCGGTCGCTCGCGACCGCATGCTGTGGCTGACGAGCGAGCGCTCGGCCTTCGAGGTGCCGACCGCGCTCGTGCCGAGTGCGCTGCACAATCGCGGCAACTACATCGCGAGCCTCGGCAGCCTCTGCGTCTGGCTCGGGGAGCAGGCGGAAGCGCTCGGTTGCAACGTGCTGCCCGGGTTTGCGGCCGCCGATCTCTTGTACGACGGCGACCGGGTCGTGGGCGTTCTCACCGGCGACAGCGGCGTTGCGCGCGACGGCGCGCATAAGCCGACCTATCAGCCGGGCTATGAGCTGCGGGCGAAGTATGTGGTGCTCGCGGAGGGCTGCCGCGGTCATCTCACGCGGCAGCTCGAGCGGCGGTTCGATCTGCGCGCTTCGGCCGACCCGCAGCATTACGGGATCGGCCTCAAGGAGATTTGGGAGGTCGATTCCGCGCAGCATCGCGCCGGCGAGGTCATGCATTCGATCGGTTGGCCGCTCGACGATGCGACCGAGGGCGGCGGGTTCCTGTACCACGCCGCGGGCAACCTCGTCTATCTGGGACTGATCGTCGGATTGAGCTACGCGAACCCACATCTCGATCCCTATGAGGAGTTCCAGCGCTTCAAGCAGCATCCTCGAGTCCGATCCGTGCTCGAGGGCGGCCGGCGCATCGCGTACGGTGCACGCGCGGTCAACAAGGGCGGGCTCCAATCCCTACCACGGCTCGTCGTGCCGGGCGCGTTGCTGGTGGGCTGTGCAGCCGGATTCTTGAATCCTGCCAAGATCAAGGGCTCGCACACCGCCATGAAGACCGGAATGCTCGCGGCCGAGCAGATTCATGCGGCGCTGGCGGCGCGCTCGGCAGGCGCCAACGCGATCGGTGGCGATGTCGAGATCGAGCGCTATCCGCAGCGCGTGCGCGAGTCGTGGGTATGGGCCGAGCTTCGCCGCGCGCGTAATTTCGCGCCGGCGCTCGCCCGTTTCGGTCGGCTGGCGGGCGCGGCGTTCGCATTCATCGAGCAAAATTTGCTGCGCGGTCGGGCGCCTTTCACGCTGCGCGCACGGCTGCCCGATCACTCCTGTCTGGTGCCGGCAGCGGCCGCCTCGAGCATCCCGTATCCGAAGCCGGACGGGGTGGTCTCATTTTCGCGGTCGAGCTCCGTATTCCTCTCGAGCACCGCGCACGAGGAAGACCAGCCCGTGCATCTGAAGCTCGCGAACCCGGCGATTCCGATCGAGCGGAACCTGCCGATGTTCGACGAGCCCGCTCAGCGCTATTGTCCCGCCGGCGTCTACGAGGTGGTGTCGGACGCGAAGGGCAGGCCGCAATTTCGAATCAACGCTGCGAATTGCGTCCACTGCAAGACCTGCGACATCAAAGATCCCGCTCAGAACATCACCTGGGTCCCGCCCGAAGGCGGCGGCGGACCCAACTACAGCGGCATGTAGGGCGGGGCCTCGCTCAGCACGGGCGTAGGCTCGGGAGCCTCGGGAGCGGCCGCCACGATCGAGGGAGCGGCCGCGGCCGGCGGCGCGAGATCGGGCTCCCCGAGATGCTCGAGCATCGCAGCGCGCGCGGCCGCGGCCAGGTCACGCGCGCTGGCCTCTTCGGCCACCCGCACCGGCTCGCAGACCCGAACATGCAGTGGGCCGGGCGCCGGTAGCAGTTGCTGCGCCGGCAGCTTGTGCCGCGCGCCGCGAATCACGATCGGTACGATCGGCAGCTTGCCTCGCGCCGCCGCACTGAACGCGCCGAGCTGGAACGGCTTGAGGCCCGGCGAGGTGTCGAACGTGCCCTCCGGAAAGAATCCGAGCGCGTCGCCGCGGGCCGCGAGCGAGAGCAGCTCGCGGGCTGTCCGTTGGCGGTCTCGGACATTTTCGCGGTTCACGAATGCCGAGCCCAGACGGCGCAGCACGAAGCCCGCGATCGGCACCCTGCGCATCTCGTGCTTGATCAAATAGGTGAAACGCGCAGGCAAAGCGGCCGTCAGGATGATGCCGTCGAGGTAGCTCGAGTGGTTCGCGACCAGGATGCACGGGCAATGAGGGTCGATCGGCGGTCCCTCGACGCGGACCGGGCTGCCGATCGCGAAGAAGAACACGCGTGCGCCGGCGCGCGCGAGCTGGCGGCGGCGTCCGAGCGTCGGCGTGATCGCGAGCATCGCGCTGGTCGGAATCACGACGGCGAGCAGCACGAGCCAGGCGTAGCAGCCGTATACGACGCGGCCGGCGGTTCGGATCATCGGTGCGGCAGCATGCGACGCGAGCCGGCGCGCAGCCGTGCGGCCGCGGCTCGCCGAGCGTTTATGTCAATGTGATTGTCGGTCGGCTGCGACATCGAAAACGGTTTCCCGACGGTTTTCTGTGACACATTTCTCTTTATGTTAACGCTCTCGGGGTTTTGTGAATCGGGTCACGCAGGCCCTCGGAGCCGTTCCCGCATACTCGATCGCCGATGACGACTCGGCTCGAGGCAGTGGTTTATCAAGTTACTGAATTCTATCCGTTTTTCAACTTACGCGTGTGACTTCTCTCTCCTAGATGGCGCATAACTTTCTGCACAGCGGCCCGACGCAAACGAGTGGCGATTCGAGCAGCGATCCCAAAGCGCTGATCGACCGTTTTCTCGATGCGATCTGGATGGAGCGCGGGCTGTCCGAAAACACCCTCGGTGCCTACCGTGCCGATTTGCTTGCGCTGAATCAACGGTTATCGCAACGCAGCGTCGAGCTTGCGCGTGGGACCCGGGCCGATATTCTCGATTACATCGCCTGGCGCGTCGAGTCGGGCGCCAAGCCGCGGTCGACCGCGCGCCAGCTGTCGAGCTTCCGCCGCTTCTACCGTTACCTGCTCCGCGAAGGGCTGCTTGCCGAGGACCCGACCGCGCAAATCGCGATGCCCAAGATCGGCCGCGCGCTGCCGCAATCCCTGACGGAGCAGGAGGTCGAAGCGCTGCTCGCCGCCCCGACGGTGAGCGAGCCCCTTGGCCACCGCGACCGCGCGATGCTCGAGGTGCTGTACGCCACGGGCGTGCGGGTTTCCGAGCTCATCAATTTGAAGATGAGCCAGATGAACCTGAACCAGGGCGTGCTCCGGATCGTCGGTAAGGGCGACCGCGAGCGGCTGATTCCGCTCGGCGACGAAGCACAGGATTGGATCAAGGAGTTCGTCGAGGGACCGCGTGTCGAGATCCTGCTGGAACGCCAGACGGAGTACCTGTTTCCGACGCGCCGCGGCGACCGAATGACGCGCCAGGCCTTTTGGCACATCATCAAGCGCTACGCGAAGAAGGCCGGCGTGAAGAAGAAGCTGTCGCCACATACCGTGCGGCACGCCTTCGCCACGCATTTGCTGAACAACGGCGCCGACTTACGCGTCGTTCAGCTGTTGCTCGGCCACAGCGACGTATCCACGACGCAGATCTACACCCACGTCGCGCGCGAGCGGATGAAGGAGCTCCACAGCCGCCATCATCCGCGCGGCTGAACCCGGCCTTCCGCCGGCGGTCTGAATTGGTAGAATCCCCTGCAGCTCGAGCGCTCTGCTCGACCGCCGGCCGAAGTAAGGAGACCGCAGTGCGCAGACCCTCGACCTGGTTGCCGTTGCTCGCGTTGCCGCTGGCGTTCGCCTTTACGGCCGCATCGGCCGACGATAGCAAGGCTCTGACCAAGGAAGAGCTCGCCGGCAAGCTCACGGGCGTCCAGCCCGGCGATATCTCCGATTCCCCGTTGCCGGGTATCTATCAAGTCGCAATCGATTCCGATGTCGCCTACGTGACGAAGGATGGCCGCTATCTGCTGAAGGGCGACATCTACGACGTGCAGAACAGCTCGAACATCACCGAGGAGACGCGGGCGCAGGCGAGGGTCGCCATGTTGAAGTCGGTGGACCCGGCCTCGATGATCGTGTTCAGCCCGCCGAAGGGACAGCCGGTCAAGCACACCGTCACGGTCTTCACGGACATCGACTGCGGCTATTGCCGGCAGTTCCATCGCGACATCGCGAAGGTCAACGCGCTCGGCATCGAAGTCCACTATCTGTCGTACCCGCGCACGGGCCCCAACTCGGAGTCCTGGACCAAAGCCGAGAAGGTCTGGTGCGCGACCGATCGCAACGCGGCGCTCACGAAGGCGAAGCTCGCCGGCGAGTTGCCGCAGAAGGCCTGCGATCATTCGCCCGTTGCGGCGGAATACGAGCTCGGCCGCAAGATCGGCGTGCGGGGCACACCGGCCGTCTTCGACGAGCGCGGTGACCTGATCGGCGGCTATCTGCCGCCGGCCACACTGCTCAAAGTCTTGGAAGGACAGGGCACTCAGCAGAACTAGCGGCGCAGCCGGGCGTAGCCGCACCGTTCCGCGCCTAGATGGAGTGGGTGAGCTCGCCCGAGTCGTGGATTGCGCTAGCCACTCTCACGCTGCTCGAGATCGTCCTCGGCGTCGACAATATCATCTTCATCAGCATCCTCGTCGGGCGATTGCCGGAGCACGATCGGTCACGCGCACGGGTGCTCGGGCTCGGCCTCGCGATGGGCACGCGCATCCTGTTGCTGCTCGTCCTTACGTGGATCATGCGGCTGCAGGCCACGCTGTTCGCCGTCGCGGGCGTCGAGATTTCGGGCCGCGATCTGATCCTGATCGGCGGCGGGTTGTTCCTGATCGCCAAGTCGACGCTCGAAATCCACGAGAGTCTCGAAGGTGCCGCTGAGACGGCACAGGTCGCGGCCCGCGCAGCCTTCTTCAGCACCTTGATCCAGATCGCATTGCTCGACATCGTCTTCTCGCTCGACTCCGTGATCACGGCCGTCGGTCTCGTCGACGAGCTTCTCGTGATGATCCTCGCGATCATGATCGCGGTCGGTGTGATGATGGTAGCGGCCGGCACGATCGGCCGATTCGTGGACGATCACCCGACGATCAAGATGCTGGCACTGAGCTTTCTCGTGTTGATAGGGCTCGCACTGATCGCCGAGGGCGTCGATCTGCACATTCCGAAGGGCTACATTTACTTTGCGATGGCGTTCTCGGTCGCGGTCGAGATGTTGAACTTGAGGATTCGGCGTGCGCGAGAGCCCGTTCATTTGCGAAAAAAAGAACCGTAACCGAGCCCGCTGCGGCTCGACTGGGGAGCGGCGATGATCGATTTTTCGGCGCGGAGCTTTGATCTCACGAACGGCGTCAACGTTCTGCGCATCGTCTGCGGGCTGTTTCTGCTGCCGCATCTGGTCGTCAAATTTCGCAACCAGGACTTCGTGAAAGGGTTCATGGCCAAAGCCGGCCTGAACCCGCCGATCGCGTGGCTCTATGCGTCGTTCGCGGTCGAGATCGTGGCCTCGATCGGGCTCATCTTCGGTCTTTACACGCGTTACGCCGCCGTCCTGAGCGGCGTGTTCCTGATCGTGGCCGCCTGGGCGAGTTGGCGCGTGTCGGCGGGCAAGTGGATGTGGAACTTCGGCGGCGCCGAATACCCGTTGTTCTGGGCGATCTGCTGCTTCGTCGTGGCGGCGCAGGCCTAGCGGGGCCGCAGGCCGGAAAACCGACCGCTCCCCGACAGCTTCAGTCGGCTGATCGGGAGGGGCTCGATGCGAACCCTCACGACTTACGTCGCGCTTGCCGCGCTCGCGGGCCGCGCAACGACGCACCGGTGGCGCTCGGAAGCGTTGCTCAGTCGAGATCGCACCGGGTCGACCGGTGGTGCCGGGAGAGGGACTTGAACCCACACTCTGTTGCCAGAACCGGATTTTGAGTCCGGCGCGTCTACCAATTCCGCCATCCCGGCCGATCGCGAACGGCTGCGGAAGACGCGCGGAATCGTTGTAGCCGCGCCGCAACCGCCGCACAGTGTGCCAAAAAACCGCCGGCGCGCGCCAGCCGCGACCCTTCGGCTTGCGGGTGCATCTAAGCTCACGAGACATCTATGCCGAGGCCACTTCCACAGGTCGATGCCACGCTGCTCGCGCGTGCCCAGGGCGGCGACCGCGACGCGCACGCGCGGCTCTATGAGCTGTTCGCCACGATAGTCTTCACGCTCGCGCGCCGGATGCTCGCATCGAGTGCGCTGGCCGAGGATGTGCTGCAGGAGACGTTCGTCGAGGTGCTGCGCAAAGTCGGCGACTACCGCGGTGAAGCGGAGTTCGGCTTCTGGGTGAAGCGTATTGCGATCAACAAGTGCCTGATGCACCTGCGCTCGCCGTGGACCGCGCGGCGCAGCGACGACGGCGAGGCGTTGCTGCCGCTCGTCGCCGAGCGTGCGAGCGCGCTCGACGATCGCATTGCGCTCGAGCGCGCGCTCGATGCCTTGCCGGACGTCTCGCGAGCCGTCGTCTGGTTACACGACGTGGAAGGGCATACGCACAAGGAGATCGGCCGGATGATGGGTCACACCGCGAGCTTCTCGAAGTCGCAGCTCGCGCGTGCGCACGACCGTCTCCGGACGTTGTTGCAAGGAGGGCTCGACGAGAGCGAGACGGAGTTATGCACTACCGCACTGAAGACCTGTTGACGATTCGCGATCGCGAGCCGCTCGACGCGGCCGTCCGCGCCGCGATCGACGCCGATCCCGGCCATGCCGTCGCCGTCGATGGTCTGCGCCGGATGCAGCACGCGCTCGAAGAGTTGCCGGAGATCGACCCGCCGCCCGCGGTCTGGGAGCGCGTCCTCGAGGCAGAGCGCTTTGCGCGCGGCAGGCGCAGCGCATGGAAGCGCGGGCTCGCAGGCGTCGGTATCGCGGCCGGCGTCGCGGCCGCCGCGCTGATCTACGTCGTGCGCGAACCGCCACAGCCTCAGCGGCTCGCGAATCCGGACGAGGTTGCGACCGTGGTCGGCGGCAATGCGCCCACGAACGACCCGCTGGCCACGGCACTAGGCGCGCCGCTCGGCCGCGTGTCAGCCGTTTCGCTCGTCGAGCAATCGGCGCGGCTCGACCGCCTGCTCGCCCGGATGCCTCGGCAGCGGTCGCTGATGAACGGTGCGACCGCCGGCACGATCGCGGGCCTCGAGGACCGCATCGGGGCGATCGACGAGCAGCTTTCGTACGGAGCCGCGCGCGGCTTGCGGCCGCCCGAGCGCGATGCGCTGTGGGGCGAGCGCGTCGAGCTCATGAATGCGCTCGTGCACGTGCGCTACGCGCAGGTCCGCGGCTTCTGACGAACGAGGATTTTCGATTCGAGGACACCACCATGCGACATCTACTTGTTTCCTGCGGGCTCGGTGCGGCGCTGTGCGCGGCGAACGTCTCCGCGCTCCACGCCCAGTCGACGCAGCCGGCAAGGCCGGCGGTGCCCGTGCAAAGCGCGCCGGACCCCGATCGGACCGATCGCGACGGCCTCGAGCGCGAGCTCGCGCGCGCGCGCGAGGAGCTGCAGCGTGCGGCAGCCGAGGTCGCGCGACTCTCGGGGCAGCTCACGGCGCCGGTCGTCGACGACGTTCGCCGGCGGTTCCGCTATGCGGGGCAGCGCGCAATGCTCGGCGTAGGGATCGACGATGCGGACAACGGTGTGCGCGTGCGCTCGGTGACGCCGGGGGGGCCGGCCGCGGAGGCGGGCCTCGAGGTGGGTGACACCATCGTCGCGATCGAGGGCGCCGCGCTGAAGAGCGCGAGCTCGACGCAGTCCCCCTCCGAGTTGCTGCTCGCGCAGATGGCGAACGTCGATCCCGGCGAGGAGGTCACGCTGCGCGTAACTCACGACGGCAAGCAGCGCGACGCGAAGGTGCGTGCACGCGAAGTCGAGCCGCGCCAGTTCTTTACGTTCAACGGCGGCCCGGGCAACGCCGGGGTCGTGCTTCGGGGGCCCGTCTGGCAAGGCTTTTTCGGTCAATCGGGCCCGTGGTCACAGATGCAGCTCGTGACGCTCACGCCGGACCTCGGCGCCTACTTCGGCACGCCGAAGGGCATCCTGGTGGTGCGCGGTCCCGACAAGGCGCCGCTAGGCCTCAAGGATGGCGATGTGATTCTCGACATCGGCGGCCGGGAGCCGACGTCTCCTGAGCACGCGCTCCGGATCCTGAGCAGCTTTGCGGCCGGCGAAAAGCTCAAGGTCACCGTGATGCGCAAGCAGCGCCGCGAGACGCTCGATCTCACGATGCCGGCCGACGGTTGACGCTAGAATCGCGCTCCCATGCAGCGGAGCGCCTTTTACTACGACCTGCCGAGTGAGCTGATTGCGCAGGCGCCGCTCGCGGCTCGCACGGCGAGCCGGCTGCTCGTGCTCGACGCGGAGACCGGCGCGCTCGCCGATCGCACGTTCGCGGATCTACCGGAGCTGCTGCGGGAAGGCGACCTCCTGGTCTGCAACGACACCCGCGTCGTGCCGGCACGCCTCGTCGGCCGCAAGGCGAGCGGCGGTCGCGTCGAGCTGCTGCTCGAGCGAGCGCTCGGCCCGCGGCGAGCGCTCGTCCAGCTGCGCGCGAGCCACGCACCGCAGCCGGGTGGGGCCCTGGAGCTCCCGGGCGGCGCAGTCGGCACCGTCATCGGTCGCGCCGGCGCGTTGTTCGAGGTGGAGCTCGACCGCGATGTCGATCCGTATCTCGAGGCTCACGGCGAAGTGCCGCTGCCGCCGTACATCGATCGGGCGCCCGAGGCGGCCGATCGCGAGCGCTATCAAACCGTGTTCGCGCGGGCCCCGGGCGCGGTCGCGGCGCCGACCGCGGGCCTGCACTTCGATGCGGCGCTGCTCGCGGCGCTCGAGGCACGGGGTGTCGAACGCGCGTTCGTGACGCTGCACGTCGGCGCGGGCACGTTCGCGCCGGTGCGACACGAGCGGATCGAGGAGCACGAGCTGCACGCCGAGCGCCTCGAGGTGTCGACGGCTGGCTGCGCAGCGGTTGCGCGGTGCCGCTCGCGCGGGGGGCGCGTGGTCGCCGTGGGCACGACGAGCGTGCGGGCCCTGGAGACGGCGGCGCAGCGCGGCGCGCTCGCGCCCTATAGCGGCGAGACTCGGCTGTTCATCTATCCCGGGTATCGGTTCCGCGTCGTCGATGCGCTCGTCACGAATTTTCATTTGCCGGAGTCGTCGCTGCTGATGCTCGTTGCGGCACTCGCGGGCACCGACGCGACGCTCGCGGCGTATCGTCACGCGGTGGCAGAGCGCTACCGGTTCTTCAGCTACGGCGACGCGATGTTCGTGACGCCGGCCGCGGGCGTGCGCGCCGCGACGAGTGGAGCGGCCGGTCATGCGGTTTGAGCTACTCGCAGTCGACGGCGCCGCGCGCCGCGGGCGCGTGGCCTTCCGTCGCGGCACGATCGAGACCCCGGCGTTCATGCCGGTCGGCACGTACGGCAGCGTCAAAGCGATGACGCCCGAGGAGCTCGAGCGGATGGGCACCGAGATCGTGCTCGGCAACACGTTCCATCTGTTGCTGCGGCCCGGCGTCGACGTGATTCGCGCCCACGGCGGCTTGCACGCGTTCATGAGCTGGCGGCGGCCGATCCTGACCGACTCGGGCGGCTTCCAGGTCTGGAGTCTCCAGAGTCTGCGCAAGATCACGGAGGCCGGTGTCGCGTTCCGCTCACCCGTGAACGGCGACCTCATCGAGCTGACTCCGGAGCGTTCGATCGAGATGCAGCACGAGCTTGGGGCCGACATCTCCATGGTCTTCGACGAGTGCACGCCGTATCCCGCCGACCATCGAGCCGCCCGCGAGTCGATGCAGTTGTCGCTGCGCTGGGCGCGACGCAGCCGCGGCACCTTCGATCGGCTCAAGGTCGGCGATGACGACCCGGCCCTATTCGGCATCGTGCAGGGCGGCGTGCATCACGACCTCCGCCGCGAGTCGTTGGAAGGCCTTCTCGAGATCGGCTTCCCGGGCTATGCGCTCGGCGGCCTCGCGGTCGGCGAGCCGGAGCACGAGCGGCTGGCGGTGCTCGACACGCTCGCACCGCAGCTCCCGGCCGATCGGCCGCGCTACCTGATGGGGGTCGGCACGCCGGCCGATCTCGCAAAGGCCGTCGTGCGCGGCATCGATCTGTTCGATTGCGTGATACCGACGCGGCACGCGCGCAACGGCCAGCTGTTCACGAGCGAGGGTACGATCAACATTCGCAACAGCCGCTTTCGCCTCGACACCGGGCCGATCGACCCGCGCTGCGAGTGCTACGCATGCCGCGGCTACTCACGGTCCTATGTCCGGCATTTGCAGCAGTGCAACGAGATCCTCGGCGCGCGGCTCGCGACGATCCATAACCTCTACTACTACCAGGGCGTGATGGGCCGTCTACGGGCTGCGATCGAAGCCGGAACCACGGCCGCTCTCGTCGCCGAGCTGGCGGAGACCTCGCCGGCCCGAGACCCTATGTCATAATGCTTTGCCGTGCGGCTCTCGAGGCCGCGCGTCCCGTTGGGCGAATTGGATCGATCATGGAATCGTTGTTGCGCTTCTTCATCAGTGACGCGGCGGCACAAGCGCCGGCCGGCGGCGGTGCCTCTGCAGGCCAACTCAGCGGTCTGCTCCTGCCGCTGCTCCTCATAGTCGTGTTCTATTTCCTGTTGATACGCCCGCAGCAGAAGCGCCAGAAGGACCACAAGCAAATGATCGATGCGCTGGCCGCCGGCAGTGAGATCGTCACGGGCGGCGGCGTGCTTGCGAAGGTCATCGACGTCGGCGAGCAGTTCGTGACGGTCGAGGTTGCCAACGGAGTGCGTCTCAAGGTGCAGAAGCACTCGATCGCGACCGTGCTGCCGAAAGACACGATCAAGAACGCCTGAGGCCGCACGCAATCATGAACCGCTATCCGCTTTGGAAAAACCTGCTCATATTCGGCATCGTGCTGATCGGCGTGGTGCTCGCGCTGCCGAACGTGTTCGGCGACGACGTGGCCGTATTCGTCTCTCGCAGCGATGGCGAGCCGGTCCAGCAATCCACGCTCGCCACGGTCACCGACACGCTGATGAAGGCGGGCGTCGAGTACAAATCCGCGACGATCGAGAACAAGGCCGCCCTCGTGCGTCTGTCGACGGTCGACCAGCAGCTGCGCGCGTCCGACGAGCTCCAAAAAGCGCTGCCCGACAACGTCGTTGCCCTGACGCTCGCGCCGCGCACGCCCGGATGGCTGCGTGCGATCGGGTTGAAGCCGATGGCGCTCGGCCTCGACCTGCGCGGCGGAGTGCATTTCCTGTACCAGGTCGATTTGAACGCGGCGATACAGCAATACCTCACGACTTACGAGACCGACCTGCGAAACCAGCTTCGCCAAGCCAACATCCGCAACGACATCCGGATCATGGGCGATGCGTTGCAGGTCTCGGTGCTCGAGCCGAAGGACGCGATGCGAGCCGAGGAGATCGTGCGCAAGCTCGACAGCAACGACCAGGTGCTGCAGCTCGGTAAGCTCACGGGCAGCCTCGACATCCAGAACGCCCAGATCGACGGCAAGCCCGGGTTCAGTATTCACCTCACTCCGGCCGCTTTGAAAGAGCGGCAGGACTTCGCGATCCAGCAGAACACGCTCACGCTGCGCAATCGCGTGAACGAGCTCGGCGTTTCGGAGGCCGTGGTGCAGCGCCAGGGTCTCGACCGCATCCTCGTCGAGCTGCCGGGCGTTCAAGATCCGGCCGAGGCGAAGCGGGTGCTCGGCTCGACCGCGACGCTCGAGTTCCACCTGGTCGACATGGAGAACGACCCGTTCGAGGCGCAGCGCCGGGGGCGCGCGCCGCTCGGCTCCGAGTTGAAGATGATGAAGGACGGCAAGACGCCGATCCTGCTGCACCGCGAGATCATCGCGTCGGGCGACCAGCTCGTCGACGCGACGTTCCAATACTCGCAGGGCATGCCGGCCGTACAGGTGCGGCTCGATGCGGCCGGCGCCCGCAAGATGCTCGACACCACGTCGCAGAACGTCGGGCGGAACATGGCCGTGCTCTACATCGAGGAGAAGCCCCAGACCGTCGTGAAGAACGGCCAGCGCGTCGCGGCCGAGCCGAAGCGCGAGGAGACGGTGATCAACAACGCGCGCATCAACGGCGTGTTCTCGAACCGATTCATCATCACGGGCCTCACGCCGTTCGAAGGCAACGAGCTCGCGCTGTTGCTCCGCTCCGGTTCTCTCGCGGCGCCGATCACGCCGGTGGACGAACGCACAATCGGTCCGTCGCTCGGCCAGGACAACATCGACCGGGGCATTCGAGCGACGATCGTGGGCTACCTGGTGGTCGTGCTGTTCATCAGTCTCTACTACCGCGTCTTCGGCGTGCTCGCGGACCTCACGCTGTTCGCCAACATGGTGTTGCTCGTCGCCATCATGTCGGTATTCCACTTCTCGCTCACGCTTCCGGGCATCGCCGGTATCGTGCTCACGGTCGGCATGGCGGTCGACGCGAACGTGCTGATCTTCGAGCGCATCCGCGAAGAGGTGAACAACGGCAACACGCCGCAGGCGAGTATCCGCGCGGGGTTCGAAAAGGCGTTCTCCACGATCTTGGACTCGCAGCTCACCACGCTGATCGCTGCAATCGTGCTGTGGATGTTCGGCTCGGGACCGATCCGCGGATTC
Organism: uncultured Gammaproteobacteria bacterium; assembly: GCA_963817615.1. Classification (GTDB taxonomy): domain Bacteria; phylum Pseudomonadota; class Gammaproteobacteria; order Steroidobacterales; family Rariloculaceae; genus FEN-1219. Next base: position 386,416 of record CAWFPH010000001.1, read on the forward strand.
GCGGTCACGATGTCGATCGGCATCCTGACGTCGCTGTTCACGTCCGTCACGCTCACGCGCGCGCTCGTGAACCTGGTCTACGGTGGCCGCACGCATCTGAAGTCGCTCTCGATCGGCGTGCGCCCGCCGAACCTCGCCGCGAGGGCCTCCTCCGCCTAGGCGGCAGCGTCTCTCGGCGTCCGTCAGCGCCGCTCACCGGCCGCTGTCATAGGCGCTGAAGCGGGCGATGCGCAGATGCGACCGGCGCCGCAGCGGCTCGAGGCGTCGGGTCTGTAGCGCGCGAAACGGTCAGTCGAGGCCGGCGATGAACGGCGCGAGGAGCTTCGAGAGCGCGCCGTAGACCTTCGGGCTCCCGGCGACCACGTTGCCACTGTCGAGGTAGCCGTCGCCGCCGTGAAAGTCGCTGACGCGCCCGCCGGCTTCGCGAATGATCAGCGCGCCGGCTGCGATATCCCATTTGCTGAGCCCGATCTCGAAGAACGCGTCGACGCGCCCGGCCGCGACGTAGCAAAGATCGAGCGCCGCGGACCCCGGCCGGCGCACGCCGGATGCCTCGAGCATCACGGCCTTGAGCATGCCGAGGTAGCGGTCGATATGGGCGAGATTGGCCCGGTACGGAAAGCCGGTCGCGATCAGGGCTTGCTGCAGGCTCGTGCGCTTGCTCACACGGATGCGTCGCCCGTCGAGCTGCGCGCCGCGGCCGCGGCTCGCCGTGAAGATTTCCTGGCGCAACGGGTCGTAAACCACGCCGTGCTCGAGCACGCCGCGCAAGGCGACTGCGATCGACACTGAGAACACCGGGAAGCCGTGCACGTAGTTCGTGGTCCCGTCGAGCGGGTCGATGATCCATTGGTACTCGCCGTCGCCGGATGCTCCGCTCTCCTCGGCAAGGATCGAGTGGTCCGGATAGTGGCCGCGGATCACGTCGATGATCGCGGCCTCGGCCTGTCTGTCCACCTGCGTGACGAACTCGTTGCGAGCCTTCTCGGCGACCTCGAGCGTGTCGAGCTGGTTGAGCTGGCGGATCATCAGCTCGCCGGCGCGGCGAGCTGCGCGGACTGCAATGTTGACCATCCCGTGCATAGCGGCGCGCAGCGTAGAATAATCTCCGAGCCGAAGGCAAACCGCGCTGTTCCACTCGCTTAGAGCTCACCGTGCAAATTCCGGTCCGAATCGTGCTCGTCGACACCTCCCATCCCGGCAACATCGGCGCCGCGGCGCGCGCGATGAAGACCATGGGTCTCGCCGACCTTGCGCTCGTGCGACCGAAGCACTTCCCGAGCGAGGAGGCGACGGCCCGTGCCGCGGGCGCGGACGATGTGCTCGAGCGCGCCTGCGTGGTCGACTCGCTCGAAGCGGCCGTCGCGGATTGCGGCTGGGTCGTGGGTGCGAGTGCGCGGCTGCGCACGATCACTGTGCCGGTCGTGGACCCACGCGAATGCGCAGCCGGGATCTGGCAGCGGCTGCCGACGGATCGGGCCGCGGTCGTGCTCGGTTCGGAGCAGTCCGGGCTGACCAACGAGGACCTCGCGCGCTGCCGTCAGCTCGTACACATTCCGGCGAATCCCGACTACAGCTCGCTCAATCTCGCGATGGCCGTGCAGGTGCTGTGCTACGAGCTGCGAATGGCCGCGCCCGACTTGCCGCCGGTCCAAGGTCCTGTCGCGGAGTCGCCGCTCGCGACGGCCGAGGAGATCGAGGGTTTCCATGCGCATCTCGAGCGCCTTCTCACCGAGAGCGGCTTCTTGCATCCGGCCCATCAGCGGCAGGTCAAGCTCAAGCTGCGGCGGATCTTTCAGCGCGCCGCGGTCGATCGTAACGAGATGAGCATTCTGCGCGGCATGCTGACGTCGCTCGATCCCGCGAAGCGGCCGCCGCCGAGGCCGTCATGAGCCCGGGGGAGATCTACCTCGACTACGCCGCCACCACGCCGGTCGATCCCGCTGTGGCGGCCGCGATGAACGACTGCATGGTGCACGAGTTCGCGAACCCGTCCTCCTCGCACCCGGCGGGGCGCCGCGCTGCCGCCCTCGTCGCAGCGGCGCGCGCTCGAGTCGGCGCGCGGGTCGGTGCGCCGGCCGAGCGTCTCGTGTTCACTTCCGGCGCGACCGAGTCGAACAACCTCGCGCTCGAGGGCGTCTTGGCCGCGCGGGGTATGGCCAGACGGCACCTGGTGACGTCGCTGATCGAGCACCCGTCCGTGCTCGACACGGCGCGGTCGCTCGAAGCCCGCGGCGTCGAAGTCAGCTACGTGGGCTGCGACGCATTCGGCTGCGTCTCGCCCGATGCGGTCGCAGCCGCGCTCAAGCCCGACACCGTGCTCGTGTCGATCATGCACGTGAACAACGAGACCGGCATGATCCAGGACATCGAGGCGATCGGGTCGATCTGCCGTGCGCGCGGCGTGCTGCTGCACGTGGATGCTGCCCAGAGCGCCGGTAAGGTGCCGCTCGCGCTCGATCCCGCGCCGATCGACCTCTGCTCACTCACGGCGCACAAGCTCTGTGGCCCGAAGGGGGTCGGCGCGCTGTACGTGGCGGCCGGCGTCGATCTCATGCCGCTTTTCCATGGCGGCGAGCAGGAGCACGGGCTTCGGCCCGGCACGCTCGCGACCCATCAGATCGTCGGCATGGGCGCCGCTTACGAGCTCGCGGTCCCCGAGCTCGAGGGCCCGCGGATCGCCGCCCTGCGCGACCGGTTGTGGCGCGGTCTATCGGAAATTACGGACGTCAGGGTGAACGGCGACGCGGCGCGCCGCGCGCCGCACGTGCTGAACGTGAGCTTCCCGGGCGTCGACGGCGAGAGCCTACGGTTTGCGCTGCGCGACGTTGCGGTGTCGGCCGGCTCGGCTTGCGCGGCCGACAGCCCGGAGGCCTCCTACGTCCTCACCGGCATGGGCTTGAGCGAAGCGGTCGCAGCGAGCACGCTGCGCTTCAGCGTGGGCCGGTTCACGACCGAGGCGGAGGTCGACCGGGCCGCGGTGCGCGTCGTCGCGGAGGTCGCGAAGCTGCGCGCTCTTGCAGGTTCTCCGCCGCCCTGGTGCTCGGCTTGAGCGTTTTTGCGCTAAACTGTTGAGTGGACTATGGAATACAGCTCGGAGGTCGTGCGGCGCTTCGATTCGCCGCAGAGAGCTGGGGAACTGCCGCGCGGCGCTATCGGTCTCGTGTCCGGCGAGGCCGAAGATCGGACACTGAACGTCTGGGCCCGTTTTCAGCTGCAAGTGATCGACGGCACTATCGAGTCGGTGCGGTTTTACGTGTTCGGCTGCCCGCACACTGTGGCGGCCGCAAGCTGGATCGCCGAGCGTCTCGAAGGGCGTCCGGCGACCGCCGCGGGCCGCGTCGATCTCGAGGCGCTGAAGACGGCGCTCGACGTGCCGGTCGAGAAGCTTGGCAAGCTGCTCAGGGTCGAGGACGCGGTCTCCGCGTGCTGGCGGCAGCTCGCGCATGGAGGCGAGCGGACGTAATGGAGGACGACTAAATGGCAATTTCGTTGACGGAGAGCGCGGCGACGCGCGTGCGGACCTTTCTCGAGAAGCGCGGCCGCGGTGTGGGCCTGCGGGTCGGCGTGCGCAAGAGCGGCTGTAACGGCTGGGCGTACATCATCGATTACGCAGATGCGATCGACGCGCACGACGTCGTGTTCGAGGACGGCGGCGTGAAGGTCGTGGTCGACCCGAAGAGCTTGAGCTTGATCGACGGCACGGAGGTCGATTTCGTGAAGGACGGCCTGAATGAAGCATTCAAGTTCCGCAATCCGAACATCAAAGGCGAATGCGGCTGCGGCGAGAGCTTCAGCGTTTGATCATTTTTTCAGGGCAATTCCTTTCGAAGGTGAACAATGGCGGTCGAGCGAACTCTATCCATCGTCAAGCCTGACGGCGTCGCGAAAAATTTGATCGGCGAGGTGTATCGCCGTTTCGAGAAGGCGGGCCTCCGAGTCATCGCGGCGAAGATGCTGCGCCTCCGGCCCGACCAGGCCGAGGGCTTCTACGCGGTGCACCGCGAGCGGCCGTTTTACGCCGATCTCGTGCGCTATATGAGCTCGGGCCCGATCATCGTGCAGGTGCTCGAGGGTGAGAATGCCATCAAGCTGAATCGCGATCTCATGGGTGCGACGAATCCGAAGCAGGCCGCCGCCGGCACGATTCGCGCGGATTTCGCGGCGTCTATCGAGGAGAACGTGGTGCACGGCTCCGACGGTGTGGCCACCGCAGCGACCGAGATCGCGTTCTTCTTCGCCGAGGCGGAGATTTGTCCGCGGACGCGCTAACGCTGCCGCGGCGCAAGGCGGGCAAGCTCGACTTGCTCGGGCTTCCCCACGCGCGGCTGGTCGAGCTGTTCGAGTCGCTCGGCGAGAAGCCGTATCGTGCGCGGCAAGTCATGAGCTGGCTCTACCGGCGGCATGCGCTCGAGCTGGATGCGATGACGGACCTGAGCGTAGCGGTGCGCAAGGCGCTGGCCGAGATCGTTGCGCTCGCGGTGCCGCCCGTGCTTGCGCGCGAGCACTCGGCCGACGGCACGCGCAAATGGCTGCTCGACGTGGGCGCGAATCAGGCGGTGGAGACGGTGTTCATCCCGGAGCCGAACCGCGGCACGCTGTGCATCTCCTCGCAGGCGGGTTGCGCGCTCGACTGCGCGTTCTGCGCGACCGGTCACCAGGGCTTCAATCGCAATCTGACCTCCGCCGAGATTTTGTCCCAGGTGGTGCTGGCTGCCCGCGAGCTCGCTCCGACCGAGATTACGAACGTGGTATTCATGGGCATGGGCGAGCCGCTTGCGAACTACCGCAGCGTGCTGCCCGTCGTGCAGCTCCTGATCGACGAGCTCGCATTCGGGCTTTCGCGGCGGCGTGTCACGATCAGCACGGCCGGCATCGTGCCGCAGATTTTGAAGCTCGCCGAGGAGTGCAACGTCGCGCTTGCGGTGTCTCTGCATGCGCCCACCGACGACGTGCGTGATCGGCTCGTGCCGATCAATCGCGTGCACCCGATCGCCGAGCTGCTCGATGCCTGCTGGCGCTACGCCGAGCGCATCGCGAGCCGGCAAATTACATTCGAGTACGTGCTGCTCGACGGCGTGAACGACTCGGTGCCGCAGGCCCGGCAGCTCGTACGTTTGATCAAGGGCCATCCGGCAAAGGTGAACTTGATTCCGTTCAACGCATTTCCGGAGTCGGCGTTTCGCTGCTCCAAGCCGGCTGCGATCGATGCGTTTTGGCAGACGCTCCGCGCTGCGGGCATCGTTGCTACCATACGGCGCCCGCGTGGGGATGACATCGCAGCGGCCTGCGGGCAGCTGGCGGGTCGCGTGCGCGATCGCCAGCGCGTGCGTCTCGGCGACAGGGTGATGGGAGCGAATCCATGAAACCGAATCGGCTGATAGCGTTGTGCGTTTGCGTCTGGCTGGCGGCTTGCGCCTCGACCGGGGGCGAACGGTCCTCGGACAGCGCGGCCGTCGCCAACATGAATCTCGGGGCGGGCTATCTGAAGCAAGGCCGCTACGATCTCGCTATCGAACGGTTGCAGCGCGCGCTGAAGATGGATCCCCGTCTGGCCGACGCGCACAGCACGATCGCGATCGCCTACGATCAGGTCGGGGATGCCGAGAGCGCCGAAGAGCACTTCAAGCGAGCGGTTCAGCTCGCGCCGGACAATCCGGCGGCGGCGAACAACTACGCTGCGTTCCTGTGCACGCACAACCGTTGGCACGACGCCGAGCCGTACTTCAAGCGCGCCGTCGACAACGCCAAGTACGCGACCCCGGAGGCCGCGCTCACGAATGCGGGCAAGTGTGCAGCCGGCGCGAACGACACGGAGAAGGCCGAGCAGTACTTCAGGCAGGCCCTCGCTCGCGATTCCAAGTACGCGGATGCGCTATCGGGCATGACGGAGCTTTTCGTCCGGCAGGGCAATTACCTGCAGGCGCGCGCGTTCATGCAGCGCTTTCTCGACTCGCGCAAGCCCACCGCATCGATGCTCTTGATGTGCGTCGACATCGAGCACGAGCTCGGCAACCAGCCAGGGTCGGACCGATGTGCCGCGCAGCTGCGCGACGGCTTCCCCGGCTCGCCCGAGGTCGCGCGGCTGCTCGAGAACCAGCAAGCCGATGGCCGATAGCGAACAGCATATCGGTCAGGCCGACGCGCCGCAGGCCGCGCAAACGGTCGGCCAGATCTTGCAGAAGGCGCGCACCGCGCAGGGCCTTTCGCTGGAGCAGCTATCGGCCGAGCTGCGAATCGAGTTGCCGCAGCTGGTGGCGCTCGAGCGGGATCAGTTCGATCGCATCGGCGTGCCGGTGTTCGTGAAGGGCTACATCCGTCACTACGGAACCCGCTTGGGGCTCGAGTACAACGACTTGCTCTCGGTGTATTACAAGCAGGGCAATCTGCAAGAGATCGACATCCGGCCGAGCCGCACGATCAAGCTGCGCAACGAGCGCCAAATTACGGGCTGGGTGGTCGCAGCCGTCGTGCTCGCGGTCGTCATCGCGCTGCTTGTCGCCTGGTGGATCAACGGCGGCGGCCTGAAGGCGATCGGCTCCGCCGCCGCGCCGGCGCCCGCGGCGGCGCCGGCGCCCGCGGCGGCGCCGGCGGAGGCGCCCGCGCCGCGTGCCGGTGTCGAGACGGCTACGGTGGCGGGCGAGGCCGTGCGCGCTGCGGGCGACACGAGCACCGTGCAGCAAGCCGTGTCGCCCGACGCGAGTGGGCCGGCGCCGGCCCCTGCCACCGCAAGCGGTACGGGCGCCGCAGTGCCGACGCGGGCCGCCGCTGCCGCGTCGTCAAGCGCGCGTGCGCTCGTCGCCGCGACGCCAACCGATCGCGACGCGCCGCTCGTCGAAGTCGACCTCACGTTCGATCAGCAGAGCTGGGCGGAGATCACCGATGCGCGCGGCGAGCGTCTGTTCTTCGCGCTCGGCTCTGCCGGCCAGCAGGAGCACCTGCGCGGCGAGCCGCCGTTCTCGGTCATGCTCGGCAACGCCGACGGCGTGCGTCTCGAGATCGACGGCGCGCCCTACGAGGTACCGGCGGATTCGAAGCAGGGAAAGACCGCGCATTTCTCGGCCGACATTTCGGAAGAGTGAGTCCTCGATGGCCGAGCTGATTCAACCGGTTCGCGGCATGAACGACATTTTGCCGGCGGACGCCCCTCTTTGGGACCGCGTCGAGTCGAGCGCCGCGGACCTGTTCGCCGGCTACGGATACGAACGCATTCGGTTGCCGGTGCTCGAGCGCACGGAGCTGTTCAGCCGTTCGATCGGTGAGCTTACCGACATCGTCGAGAAGGAGATGTACACCTTCGACGACCGCAACGGCGAGAGCGTCACTCTGCGGCCGGAGGCGACTGCCGGCGTCGTGCGGGCCGCGCTCACGAACGGCATGCTGCACAACCAGCAGCAGAAGCTCTGGTGCAGCGGCCCAATGTTCCGGCGCGAGAAGCCGCAGAAGGGCCGCTATCGGCAATTTCACCAGCTGAGCGTCGAGGCGCTCGGCTTCGCCGAGCCCGAAATCGATGCGGAGCTAATTGCACTCTCCGCGCGGCTCTGGGCTCGGCTCGGCCTTGCAAGCGTTACGCTCGAGCTGAACTCGATCGGCACGCTCGAATCGCGCGGCGCGTACAAGCAGGCACTGGTCGAGTACTTCGGCCGGCATCGTGGGACGCTCGACGAGGACAGCCTGCGGCGGCTCGACCGCAATCCGCTCAGGATTCTCGATAGCAAGAATCCCGCGCTGCGCGAGCTGCTTGCCGATGCGCCGCTGCTCGAGGGTTATCTCGACGATGAATCTCGTGCGCATTTCGATCGCGTTCAAGAGCTTCTGGCCGGCATCGGCGTGTCGTTTCGGCTGAATCCGCGGCTCGTGCGCGGGCTCGACTACTACTCCCGGACCGTGTTCGAGTGGCTCACCGATCGGCTCGGCGCGCAGAGCGCGGTGTGCTCGGGCGGCCGCTACGACGGGCTCGTCGCGCAGCTCGGCGGCCGGGATACGCCGGCCGTGGGCTGGGCGCTCGGCATCGAGCGCATCGTCGAGGTGCTGCGCGCCGAGGGTGTCGTCGAGACGGGGCGATCGCCCGACGCGTTCCTGATCGCGGCGGGGGACGCGGAGCGGCGGTTTGGCTTCGAGCTCACGGAACGGCTGCGCGACCGTCTGCCCGCGCTGCATCTCTCGGCCGGCTCGCCGGGGGCCGGGTTCAAGGCGCAGCTGCGCCGTGCGGACAAGAGCGGGGCGCAGTATGCGCTGATCGTCGGGGAGAGCGAGGCCGCAGCGGGCCGCGTGAGCGTCAAGTCTCTGCGCGACGACCGGCCGCAGCAGCTGCTCACGGTCGACGAGTGCGTCGCTTTGCTCCGTGCCGGACCGGCCTCGGCATAGAATAGCGGGCGCAGGACAGCGGCGGAGGACGGCGTGGACGAGTACCTGTCGGAAAAAGAGCAAATCGAGAGATTGCGCGAGCTGTGGCGCGAGAACGGCTGGTTCATCATCGCGGGCGTGTTGCTCGGTATCGCGGGGATCTTCGGCTGGAGCCAATATCAGCGCTACCGCACGCATCACTACGAGCAGGCCGCGGCGCTCTATCAGCAGCTGAAGGACGCCGAGGACAAGAAGGAGGGCGACCCGGCCGCGTTGCTGGCACGACTACGGCAGGACTATCCGTCGAGCCCGTATACGGACCAGGCCGGGCTGCTCGTCGCGAGCTCGGAGCTCGTGACCGAGCCGAGCAAGGCTTCCGACGAGCTCCGCTACGTGATGGAGCACACGAAGGACCCGGAGCTTGCGCTGATCGCGCGCCTGCGCCTCGCTCGCGTGCTCGCGTACCGGCAGCAGTACGACGATGCGCTCAACCTCCTCGCGGTCGATATGCCCGGCAAGTTTGCGGGCCGCTACAACGAAGTGAAGGGCGACATCGAAGTCGCGCTCGGTCATCTCGACACGGCGCGTACGGACTATCTCGCCGCAATGGTCGCGGACGGCTCCGAGCTGCTCGACCGGAACTTGCTGCAAATGAAGCTGAACGACTTGCCGGCGCCCGCAGCCGCCGCGACGGAAAAGCCGGCCGAGCCGCCCGCCCCGGCCGGCGCCGAGCAAGGCGGCGCGAAGCCGCCGGCGCCGGGCAATGGGTCCGGAGACGGCGCGTGAGGTGGCGCCGGCTCGCGATCCTCTGCGCATCGGCCGCGCTGTTGCCGGCGCTCGCGGCTTGCGGGCACAAGAGCAAGGGCGAGCCGCCTGCGCCGCTGACCTCCTTCGACCAGACGCTGAAGGTTCGTAAGCTCTGGAGCGACAAGGTCGGCGGCAAGACCGAGCGCCTGCGCCTCGGCCTGAAGCCCGGCACCGATGGCGCGCACATTTTCGCCGGGGCGCACGACGGGCAAGTCGCGGCGTTCGACGCCATGACGGGCCGCAAGCAATGGTCCGTGAAGACCGGGCTGCCGCTCTCCGCCGGTCCGGCCTTCGGCGACGGTGTGCTCGCGTTCGGCACGAGCGACGGCGAGCTCGTGACGCTCGACGCGGCGAACGGCGAGGAACGCTGGCGCGTCGCGGTCGGCAGCGAGGTGCTGGCGTCGCCCGCGGTCGGCTCGGGCGTGATTGCGTTGCGCAGCGTCGACGGGCGCCTGCGCGGCTTCTCGGTCAAGGACGGGTCGTCGCTGTGGACGGTCGAGGAGATGGTGCCCTCGCTCACGTTGCGCGGCAACACTGCTCCGCGCATCGCCGGCACGACGGTCGTGAGCGGCTTCGACAACGGCAAGGTGGGCGCCTACAACCTCCAGACGGGCGAGGCCGTGTGGGAGGTCGCGATCGCCAATCCCACGGGCCGCAGTGACCTCGAGCGGCTCGTCGATGTGAGCGCGGGCATGTCGATCGTCGGCAACGACGTCTACGTCGTGAGCTTTCATGGTCGCGTCGTCGGTATCGATCTCACGACCGGCATCGTGCTCTGGCAGCAGGACATGTCCTCGTATGCGGGCCTCGGCGCCGACGTGAGCAACGTCTACGTCACCAACGAAGTCGATGCGGTGATTGCGCTCGACCGGCGCGGCGGCACGCAAGTTTGGCGTCAAGAGGCGCTCCGGCTGCGCGACGTCACGGCGCCCACGCGCTACGAGAATGCGCTCGTGGTCGGCGACTACCAAGGCTACCTGCACTGGCTCGATCCGGCCGATGGTCATTTCATCGCACGCGAGCACGCAACCGGGGAGCGCATCGGCTCCGCGCCGATCGTGGTCGGCGACAATGTCTACGTGCAGGGCGACGACAGCTCCGTCGCTGCCTATACGACCGTGCAGAAAGACGCAGCCGCGCAGAAAGATGCGGCCGTGCGCAAGGCCGCGGCCGTGCAGCAGAGCACGGGCTAGCGGGCATATCGATGTTGCCCGCGGTGGCGCTGGTCGGGCGCCCGAACGTCGGCAAGTCGACACTGTTCAATCGGTTGACCGGCACGCGCGCCGCCCTCGTCGCGGATTTCCCGGGCCTGACCCGCGACCGCCGCTACGGTTTCGGCAAGCACGGCGAGCGCGCTTTCATCGCGATCGACACGGGCGGGCTCGCGGTCGTCGACTCCGCTGCGATGGCCGCGCTGGTGGCGGAGCAGGTGGACTTGGCGATCGAGGAGTCGAATGCCGTCGTGCTCGTGGTCGATCATCGCACCGGCCTCACGGTCGACGACCGGCAAGTCGCCGAACGGCTGCGCCGCTCGGGCAAGCCGGTCGTCGTTGCGGTGAACAAGGCGGAAGGCGTGGAGGGCGAGCTTGCGGCCGCGGAGTTCCACGAGCTCGGGCTTGGGAGCCCGGTCGGCATCGCGGCGCTGCACGGCCGCGGCATCGACGAGCTGCTCGAGCGCGTGCTCGCACCGTTTGCCGCCGCGACGGACGCCGACGAGCGCGTCGCGCGCGAGCGCGACGAGCCGACGATCGCGGTGATCGGCCGGCCGAACGTCGGCAAGTCCACCTTGATCAACCGGCTCGTCGGCGAGAAACGCCTGATCACGTCGGAGGAGCCGGGCACCACGCGCGATAGCGTGCGCGTGCCATGCGAGCGCGACGGCCGCCGGTTCGCGCTGATCGACACGGCGGGCATCAGGCGCCGCCCGCGCGTGAGCGAGGCCATCGAGAAATACAGCATCGTGCAGAGCCTCAAAGCGATCGAGGACGCGGGCGCGGTGATTGCGCTGCTCGACGCGCGCGAAGGCGTGACCGAGCAGGATCTGCATTTGGTCGGGCTTGCGGCCGAGCGCGGCCGAGCGCTCGTAATCGGTTTGAACAAGTGGGACGGTCTGTCGAGCCGAGACCGCCGCGAGGTGGAACGTCAGGTCGAGCGCAAGCTCGACTTCGCGCCGTACGCGACCGTGCTGAGCGTATCGGCGCTGCACGGCAGCGGCATCGCGGATCTGCTCGAGGCGGCGCTCGCGGCGCACGCAGCCGCCGGCGTCGAGGTGTCGACGCCGCGGCTGAATCAACTGCTCGCCGACGCGGTCGCCGTGAATCCGCCGCCGATGCTGCGCGGCCGGCCCGCGCGGCTGCGCTACGCGCACCAAGGCGGCCGTTATCCGCCGCTCATCGTCGTCCACGGCAATCAGGCGACGCGGCTGCCCGCCCACTACAAACGCTATCTCGAGAATGCGTTTCGCGAGGCGTTGCATCTCACCGGCACGCCCGTGCGCGTCGAGTGGCGCAGCGGCGAGAATCCGTTCGGCGGCAAGCGCAACACGCTCACGCCGCGACAGGCGAAGCGCCGCCGGCGGCTGCTGCGGCACCGCCACAAGAGCAACTGAACGCCGGCGGCTGCTACGCCGCCGACGACAGCGCGAGCGATCTCGGGTGATGAAGTGCGCGCCGGCCGGCCCGCCGCCCGGCCCGGCCGGCGCGTGCGGCGCTACCGCCGCGTGCTCACGTACACGTCGCCGCGACCGACGTAGAGCCGCTCGCCGTCGTACGACAGCGTTGCGCGCGTTTCGTTGGCCGGCGTGTTCACGTTCGGGCCCAGGTTTTGCGGTTTGCTCCACCAGAACGGTAGGAACGCCGCCGTGGCGTAGTAGACATCCTGGCCGCCTGCTGCGGCGCGGTCCGGGCGGTCGGAGTTGAACGTCACGGCGAAGCCGCCGTCGTCCCTCTGGCGGACGGTGGGCATCTGGTCCTCCCACCCTGCGGTGCTGAGCGCTGTCACGAGCCAGCCGGGGCCAAAATTCCCGTCCCGGTCCATGATGCTCACGTAGATGTCCTCTTTCGCGCCGGTCACGCCCTTGTTCGTCGAATAGAACAGGAAGGTTCCGTACCAGGTCTCGACGAGCGACGGACTCCGCTCCGTGCCGGCGGTGTTCGGACCGTCCGGCGCGCACGGCAGGTGAATCGGCTCCGCCCAGTCCCCGGCCGGCGACTGGCGCGACAGATAGATGTCGCCGCCGCCGCATGCACCGGCGATCGGCCGCGCCGACACGAAGAACAGCGAGCGCTCGAACGGCGACGGGCAGAAGTCGGGCGCGCTCGAGTTGATCGGCTCCGGCAGGTGCTTCGGCACGCTCCACGGCGCGCCGACGGCGTCGCGGTCGAGCGCCCATATGTCGAGATCGCCGGCTCCGCCGATTGCGCCGGTACGGCCTGAGGCCACCATCAGGCTGCGCCCGTCGGGCGTCTCGATCGGGCAGCCCGCCCCGGCCAGCACGAGCTCGCCGGGACCGAACGACGGCGGTCCCTTCCGCCAGGGCGGGTGATCGGCTTCGGCCACGGACGAGAGCAACAGCAAAGCGCCCGCGGCGCACAGCGCGACGGGTAAACGGCGGCGTCGATGCGACATCCAAGTTCTCCTTATGTCGAAGGCGCGACGGAATCGTCGCGCTTCGAGAACGTAAGGAATGGCAGCGCCGCGTGCATGACGGTTACGTGCCGTTTGGCGGAATTCTTCGGGACAAAGGCCAGCCGGCCTACGGTTTGCGCGGACGGGCGTGCGCCGCCGCAGGCCGGCGCGATTGCGTCGACGCACCGGAGCCCCGCGCTCGGCGCGGACCGGAGCGTGCTCAGGCGCAGTCGAAGTCGTCGGCCCCCACGGGTCGGCATACATCGGGCCAGCCGGTCGCACGCCAGTAGTCGACGAGGCCCAATTGATGCAACAGATCCTTGAAATCGGGCAGTGCGCGAACGTTGTCGAACACGGGCAGCCATGCGATATACGTGACGAGCGCCGTGCGTTGGAGTGCGCGCGACAGCAGCGAGAGCGCGAGTCGGTCGTCCCCGAAGTGGGCGGCCCAGACGGCCAAGTTGCCGAGCACCGTTCCCGACTGATACGCCGGGTCTTGGGCCATGTGCTCGATCAGCGCTAGCGCTCGGCCGGGCTGGTCTAAGCGCTCGGCGAGGGCCGCAAACGGCGGTCCGGCCGCGACGTGGTCGTACGGCGGCTCGGTGCGCTCACGGCCCAAGCGGATCCACGTGCCGACCAAGTCGCCGAATTCCCAAGGGTCGTAGAGCAACGTGCCGCGGCGATAGACGTCGTCGGCTCCTGCGGGATCTGCCATGATCTCGTGCGCCACCGTGAGGAAACCGAGCAGATCCTCGTTCAGCTGGTCGCCTTCGAGGAGCTGCTCGATCCTCGCGCGGGCGTCGCGAATGCGCCCGGCGGACATGAGCAGCGAGACGTCCGGCGATTCCGCGGAGCCGAGCGATTGCCCGCGCTCGTAGTCGCGTACGGCGTCCTGCCATTCGCCTTTCGTCCCGAGCAGCAGCGCTCGCGCGTTGTAGCCGTCGCCGTTTTGCGGCGCGAGCGCAATCGCCCGCGTCACGGCGTCCTCGGCCGCCGCGAGCTCGGCCGCGCCGCCTTCCGCGATGAACGCCGCGCGCATGCTGTGGACCTGCGACTTGAACATCCACGCGCGCGCGAACTTCGGGTCGATCTCGACCGCGCGTTCGATCCTGCGCAGTGCGCGCTCGAAGCCGGCGGGCGTCATGTGGCCCTCCGCGCATTCGCGCCTCGCGGCCATGTACAGCTGGTAGGCCTCCAAGCTCTCGGTCCCCGCGCGGCCGATCGTCCCCTCGACGCCGAGCGGCGCACGCAAAGCTGCGGCGATCGCGCCGACGATCTGGTCCTGCACCTTGAACACGTTTTCGAGCGAGCCTTCGTAGGAATACGGGACGACGCTGAAGCCCGACGCGTCGCTCAATTGCGCGCGCACGCGCAGGCGCTGCCCGTCGGTGCCGACGCTGCCCTCGAGCACGTACTTCACGCCGAGCTCTGCCGCGATCTCCTTCGCGCTGCGGCCGGACGCACGCAGCGCGAACGACGTCGTGCGGCCGATGACCTGCATGCCGGGCAAGCGCTGCAGGCTCACGATCAGCTCGTCCGTGAGGCCGTCGACGAAGAACCGCTGCTCGGCGTCGGCCGATAAGGCTACGAACGGCACGACGACGATCTTCGTCACGGCGGAAGCGGCCGCGCCGCCTGGCGTCGCTAATGCCGTCGGCGTCGTCATCGCGACCGCCGTCGTCCCGGCCGCCGGCGCTCGGGACTGGCGCGGCAAGAGATAAGCGCCGACCGCAAGCGCCGCGGCGAGCGCGAGCGCGGTTATCGCGACGCGGCGACGGAGCGGCGGCCGGCCCCGGCCGCCGTGGTGGGCGGCACCAGCGTCGAATGCGGCGGAAGCGGCATCGGAAGACGGACGGGGAGCCGGAGCGCCCGCGGGTGCGGACGGCGGCCCCACCGCGAGCCGTCGTGGTGAATCCGTCGTTGCGCCCGCTTCGGCGTCGAACGCAACGAGCTCGACTCGCGGAATGAGCCGATATCCCTGTCCCCGTAATCCCTCGACGTAGCGCGGCTCGCCGGCCTGATCGCCGAGCGCTTCGCGCAAGCGCATCACACGCTTCGCGAGGTTCTCGGGCGTAACGACTCGGCGCGGGCCCCAGACTCTGTCGGCGAGCTCGACTTGCGAGACGAGATTGGGCGCCGCTTCGACGAGCGCGCGCAGTAGCGCAAACGTGAGCTTGCTGAGCGGCAGCTCCTCGTGGCCGCGCATGAGCCGCCGCTGACCGACGTCGAGCGTGAGGTCCGCGAACCGATACCGAGCCCGGGCCGTCGTGGCGGTTGAGGTCGAGCTCAATTGAATGCTCCGAGCTTTCGCGTTCGTTCTTCTGGACGCCGATTGTCACGGTTTTCGGCACTGCTGTCAGCCGGTCGAGTGCGCGGGCAGCGCAGCCGTCGGCGCACTCTCGAGCACGCGAATGCGCCCCGTTCTTGGCACAAGCACATAACGAGAAGTTAGAAGACCCTCGCACCCTCGGTCTTAGACTGCCACTCTCGTTTTGCTCAGGGGCAAAGGTGGCCAAAGCCCGCCGAACCGTGGTCGTCGCCGGGGAGTTCCCGATGCATCGCGGCGGGATGCTCGTGAGCCCGACGATCGCCTACGAGACCTGGGGCAAGCTGAGCCCGCAGCGCGACAACGCGATTCTCATCTTCACGGGCTTGTCGCCCTCTGCGCATGCCGCCTCGAGCCCCGAGGACGCGACTCCGGGCTGGTGGGAGGACATGATCGGCCCGGGCAAGCCGATCGACACGCGCCGCTACTTCGTGATCTGCGTGAACTCGCTCGGCAGCTGCTTCGGCTCGACGGGACCGGCGTCCGTCGATCCGCGCACCGGCGACATCTACCGGCTCACGTTCCCGGTGCTGTCGCTCGAGGACGTCGCGCGCGGCGGCTACGAGGTGCTGAAGCATCTCGGCGTGGAGCACCTGCAGGCGACCCTCGGCCCGTCGATGGGCGGCATGACCGCGCTCGCGTTCGAGATCCTATTCCCCGGCATGTCGGATGCCTTCGTAAGCATGTCGTCGGGGCCGCGCTCGCTGCCGTTCTCGATCGCGCTGCGCTCGCTGCAGCGCGAGATGATCCGCAAGGATCCGGCGTGGCTGAACGGCAACTATCCCCGCGATTCCGTGCCGCTCACGGGGATGCGGCTCGCCCGCAAGCTCGGCATGATCACCTACCGCTCGGCCGAGGAGTGGCGGTTGCGCTTCGGCCGCGAGCGCACCGCGATGACCGACGCGAGCGGCGATCCGTTCGGCATGGTGTTCGAGGTCGAGGCCTATCTCGAGCACCATGCAAACAAGTTCATCGGCCAGTTCGATCCGAACTGCTACCTGTACCTGTCGCGCGCGAGCGATCTGTTCGACGTCTCGGAGCACGGCTCCTCGGTGGCCGCCGGACTGAGTAAAGTGCGTGTGCAGCGAGCGCTGATCATCGGCGTGACGACGGACTTCCTGTTTCCGATCTATCAGCAGCGTGAGCTCGCCGAGGGGCTCGCGAGCCCGGGCCGAGAGATCGAGTTCGTCGCGCTGAACTCGCTCCAGGGCCACGATTCGTTCCTCGTCGACATGGACAGCTACCGGCCGCTGGTGGCGCAATTCTTCGAATAGCGATTACTGCCGGTCGAACACGAACCGGTACGTGACTTCATCGCCCCGGGCGTTCCGCGAGACGGACGTGAACGTCAAAGTCTTGCCGTCCTCCGAGACCCATTTCCTGCCGCTCGCGATGACCTTGCCGTCGTACTTGTCCGCCCATGCGACCGTGCGCTCATCGATCACCGTCTCGGTGTAATCGCGCGGGCTCTTGGCGCCGTCGATCTGCAGCGCGGCGAGTAGCCGGGAGTTGAACTCCGCATAGTCCTTGCCGTCGCTCTTCGCCGCGAATTGCAGGAAGTCGGGGTTGCCGCCGGCATCGACGAGCACCGCAAGCCCTATTAGCGTGCCGTCGGTCGCGAGGCTGTAGCGGCGCACGTGCACGCGCGGCGCCGGACCGGGCAGCTGCGACGCGGCTGCGTCGAGCGTCCACGTGCCGAGGATGTACGGCACCTGAGCCTCGGCGGACAGCGGCCGGCACGCGAGGAGCAGGCCGACGAGGATCGCGCGCTTCATGGGTGCTTTCTCCGCGACATCGATGCGCCACTATCGAGCGGCACGGCGGACCAGCGCAAGTCGATTTCATGCGATCATCGGGCGAGGTCGCGGCGAAGCCGCGACGCCGATCGCCGCGTGCGCGCCTACGCCGATCGGCTCCGTTTTGCGGCGCAGGGAGCAGCGCATGCAGTACGCCCGTCTCGGCCACACCGGTCTGATCGTTTCCCGTCTCGCGTTCGGCAGCATGACGTTCGGCACGCCGGGGGCCGGGCCGTTCGCGTCGGTCTACAAGGTCGACCAATCCGCGGCGAACGATCTCGTCGCGCGTGCGATCGACCGCGGCATCAACTTCTTCAACTCCGCCGACGTCTACGCGGGCGGGGAGTCCGAGCGGCTGCTCGGCGGTGCGATCGGCGCGAAGCGCTCGAGCGTCGTGATCGCGACCAAGGTCGGCAACCGGATGGGACAGGGCGTCGTCGAGTCGGGGCTGTCGCGCCGGCACATCCTCGCGGCCGCCGAGGGCAGCCTCGAGCGGCTCGGCACCGATTACATCGACGTCTACCTCGTCCACAAGGTGGACGCGCTCACGCCGATCGAGGAAACGATCGAGGCGCTCGAGGATCTCGTGCGCCAAGGCAAAGTGCGCTACGTCGGCTTCTCGAACTGGCCCGCGTGGCTCGCGGCGAAGGCGGTCGGCGTTCAGCGAGCGCGCGGCTACAGCCAATTTCGCGCGGCAGAGATGTATTACTCGCTGGTCGGTCGCGACCTCGAGCACGAGGTCGTGCCGTTCTGCGCGGACGCGGGCATCGGCGTGATGGTTTGGAGCCCGCTCGCGGGCGGATTTCTGTCCGGCAAATACACGCGCGACAAGCCGAAGGGCGAAAGCGGCGACCGGCTCGGCGGGTTCGATTTCCTGCCGTACGATCGCGAGCGCGGCTATCAGCTGATCGACGTGCTGAAGTCGATCGCCGCGAAGCACGACGCGTCGCCGGCGCAGGTGTCGCTGGCGTGGCTGCTCGGGCGGCCCGGAGTCGCGTCGATCTTGGTCGGCGCGTCGAACGCGAAGCAGCTCGACGACAATCTCGGCGCAACGGAGGTGAAGCTCGACGCAAGCGATCTCGAGCAGCTCGACGCTGCGACGAAGCCGGTGAAGCCGTATCCGAACTGGTTCAACGAGTTCGTCGTCGACAGCAAGTCGTACGAGGCGCTCGGGCTGCCGCTGCCGGTGCGGCCGCTGCGCTGACGGCGCCGCGTGATGTCCGTGCCGGCTCGACTATTCCTGCCGCAGCGACTGCACGGGTTTCGCGCGCGCAGCACCTAGCGCCTGCAGCCCGACCGTGAGCAGCGCGACGGTCGATGATATCGCGCCCGCGAGCAGAAACGACCCGGGCTCGACTGCGACGCGATAGGCGAAGGCGTCGAGCCAGCGCGCCATCGCGGCGTACGCGAGCACCGACGCAACGGCCGATCCGATCGCCGCGAGCAACAGCGTGCGCGCCGAGAGCAGCGCCACGATCTGCGACGTCGTCGCGCCGAGCACTTTGCGGATGCCGATCTCCTTGGTGCGCCGCGCGGTCGTGAAGGTCGCGAGGCCGAACAGCCCGAGGCACGAGACGAAGATGCAGATGGCCGAGAACACGCCGATCAGCCGCAGCAGGTGCTGCTCGGCGAAATATTGGCGTGCGAGCGTGTCGTCGAGGAACCGGTACTCGAACGGGTGCTCGCGGTCGATCTGCTCGAGCGTCCTTTGGACGAACGCGAGCGTGCCGTGGAGATCGCGCGTCGCGACGTCGAGCGTCAGGTATTGCACCTGGAACGGGCGCAGCTCGGACGGGATGCCCGCGAAGCCCGCCACGTTGTGCTCGTAGATGACGAGCGGCTCGATCGGCGCATGCAGTGACTTGAAGTTGAAATCCCGCACGACGCCGATGACCGTGCGGCCGCGAAGCCCCATGCGCTTGCCGATCGGGTCCGTCCAGCCCATCTCGCGCACGAGCGCCTCGTTGACGATCATCGCCTGGCGAGCATCGGCCGCGACGTCCGGCGAGAAATTGCGCCCCGCGACGATCTTCATGCCGAGCACGTCGATGAAGCTCTGCTGCACCGGCAGATGATTCACGAGCACGCCCCGCATGGCCCCGTCGTCCGTCTCCACGTCCATGTAGCTCGTGATGGGCTCGAGCCCCGGCATGGTATTGCTCGACGCGGCGCCGCGGATGCGGGCATCGGCGAGCAGCTGCTGCTCGAGCGTCGGGATTTGCTCGAGCACGTCGACACCGCGCAAGGTCACGACGAGCTTGCCATGCTCGTCGAAGCCGAGCGGCCGGTTCGCGACGTAGCGCATCTGCGAGCTCATGAGCAGCGTGCAGGCGATCACGCACGCAGTCACCGTGAACTGCACGAGCACGAGCAGCTCGCGCAGCCGCAAGCCCGAGCCGCCGAGCCTGTCGCCGTGAGTCACGGCCGCGAGCGGCGCGGTCGAGGCGAGGTAGAAGGCCGGATAGATCCCGGCCGCGACGCCGACGAGCGCGCTGAACGCGATCGAGGCCGCGAGCGCGACCGGCTCGCCGGTCGGACGCAGCGGCGCCGCGGTGCCGAGCCAGTCGGCGACGGGCGTGCGCGGCACCACGAGCTCGACCAGCGCCAACGCCACCACGAGCGCGGCCGTCGTGATGCACAGCGATTCGCCGATGAAGCGCAGCGCGAGCGCCCGCTTCGTCGCGCCCAAGATCTTGCGCGTGCCGATCTCGCGCGCCCGTCGTGCCGCGCTCGCGGTCGCGAGATTCACGTGGTTGATGCACGCGATCAGCAGGAGGAACGCGACGGCCGCCTCGAGACCGTAGAGGTAGTAGCGATTGCCGGTCGGCCGGTCCCATTCGACGTCGCTGTGGAGGTGCACGTCCGCGAGCGGCCGCAGCCATGCCGACCAGCCCTCGGCATGCAGCTCCTTGGCGCGTGCCGCCATGTGGCGCTCGTAGAAGGTCTGCGCCGCGCGCTCGAAGCGGCGCACGTCGTAGTGCTCGGGCAGCAAGAGAAACGTGAAATTGTCGGCGCCGAAGAGCGCCCGCGAGCGCGTCGTCTCGTCCTGCGGCAACGCGACGCCGTTGTACGAGAACAGCACGTCGTACTTCAGGTGCGTGTTCGGCGGCAGGTCGTCGAACTCGAGCGTGATCTTGTGCGGCGTGCCGTCCTCCAGCGTGATGACCTGGCCGAGCGGATTCGCGTCGCCGAAGTACTTGCGCGCGAACGTGCGGCTCACGGCCGCGGACGATGGATCGACGAGCGCCGTCTCGGGATCGCCGTAGAGGATCTTGTGGGAGAACACCCGGAACACGTTCGGGTCGACGACGTAGACGTCTGACCACGTGAACGCGTCGGCGCCGTGCCGGATCACGCGGTCGGTGGACGTCGCCCACGAGCCGGGCGGCGTGAAGCGCACGTACGCCTGGACGTCCGCGAGCTCGTCCGCGAGCATCGGCGCCAACACGCCGGGCGTGAGCGCCGCACGCAACGACCGGCCGCCGGACTCGAACGCCGCCTCGACGCGATAGATGCGATCGTAGTTCGCGAAGTGCCGGTCGTAGGTGAGCTCGCTGCGCAGGTACAGCGCGAGCACGAGCGCGGCTGCAATCGCGAGCGACAGGCCCGCGACGTTGATCAGTGTGTAGAGCTTGTGACGGAGCAGCGAGCGCAGCATCGCGCGGAGTCTCACACGTGCGCCGATCCGTGGCTACCGACGCAGTTCACACGCGGGGCGCCGGGCAGGCTCCGCTGCCCGGCCGCGGGTCAACCCACGGCCGCTCCGACGGTCGCGCCGTTCGCCGCATGCACCTCGACCACGAGATGCACGATGCCGAGCCCTTCGGGCAGCAGACGTTTGTAGAAGTCGGGCGCCCGCGGACTGTCGGCTGCAATGCCGACCACCGCGGAATAGAGCCGCGGCCCAACCGCCCAGACGTGCAGATCGGTCACGCGGTTGCCCGGCTCGGACTCTATCCGGTGCTTGATCAGCTCGCGCATGTCGTCCGGCCCCTCGCGATCGAGCAGCACGACCGACGTGGTGCGCAGCAAGCCGATCGACCAGCGCCCGACCAGCACCGCGCCGACCACGCCCATGGCGGGATCGGCCCACAAGGCTCCGAAATATTTGGCGGCGAGCAGCGCGAAGATCGCGAGCAACGAGGTGAGCGCATCCGCGAGCACGTGCAGGTAGGCCGAGACGAGGTTGTGATCGTGATGGTGGTAATGCTCGTCGTGATAGTGCCCGTGCTCCTCGAGATCCTCGCTCAAGTCGTCGTGCGCTTCGGGGTGATGGTGCTCGCCGAGGATGAACACGGATACACCGTTCACGACCAGCCCGATCACCGCGACGAAGATCGCCTCGTTGAACGCGATCGCCGTCGGAGCGAAGAATCGGGCGACGCTCTCCCACGCCATCACGAGCGAGAACCCGGCGAGTAACACGGCGCCCGTGTAGCCGCCGAGCGTGTTGACCTTGCCGGTGCCGAAGCTATACCGCGAATCGTGCGCGTGCTTGCGCGCGTAGATGTACGCGAACGCGTTGATGCCGAGCGCGACCGCATGCGACGCCATATGCAGGCCGTCCGCGAGCAGCGCCATCGAGCCGAACGCGGCCCCTGCCGTCACCTCGACTACCATCATCACGGCCGTGATGACGATCACGAAGATCGTGCGCGACTCGCCCGGGCGCTTGACGTCCTGTCCGAACGAGTGCGAATGCTCCCAGGGCTTGGCGGCTGCGTCCTGCATCGCGTGACGTGGTGGTATGGTCTCGACGAATTACGTATATACCACACCCGGACCGAAGCCCCCGGGGCGGAGGCCGACGCGATTTGACGCGGGGAAGCGTCACGATCGTCAAGGCGTGATGCCGTGGCGTGTCGCCAGTGCGACCGCGGCGGGTGCAAACCGCCTCGCTGCCGCGATGTCCGCTTGGCCCTGTTCCGCCATGCCTTCGCGCAAGCGTGCGATGCCGCGACCGTAGAGGGCCCACGCATTTCTCGGTTGTGTGCGCAGTGCAGCGTCGTAGTCCGCGACCGCCTTGTCGTAGGTGCCCATCCGCAGATAGACGAGACCCCGGGCTTCGTGAAAGTACGGAACGTCGGAACGTGCGCGCACGGCGCGATTGCAATCGGCGAGCGCGTCCTTGAGGTCTTGATCGAGCAACGCCCGCGCGCGGCAGCGGTTCGCACGGGCGTTCGGCGCCCGCGAATCCTCGCCGTGCTTGTCGAGCCAAAGGTCGAGCTCCGAGATTGCCGCGGCGCCGTCGTCGGCCCGTCCGTAAAGGCTTGCGATCTCGAGGTGAATGTCGTCGTCCTCGTCGGCGGCGGTGCTGGCCTTTCGGAGATCGGCGACGGCATCGGCTCTGACCTCGCCGCCGCGAGCTTCGCCGCGCAACAGCCGCAGCGTCGCACGGGCGACCAACGCGGGAACGTGGTCGGGCTTCAGCTCGATCGTCCGTTCGAGGTCGCTCAGCGCGGGTTCCAGCCGTCGAGCTCCGAGGTAAGCATTCGCGCGCTGGAAGAAGTAGTCCGGCTCGTCGGGAGCGAGCTCGCATGCGCGCGTGAGATCCGCGATCGCGCGCTCGAAGTCGCGGCGGGCCGCGAAAGCGGTGCCGCGGCGGCTGAAGCCCGCGGCATCGGTCGGCGTATCCGCGTTCGCCTCGGCGGACGCGTCCGCCGCAGGCGTGTCGCCTGCGTCGCGCGGGACTTCGGCCGTCGTCGTTGAGCCCTCGGCCGGCGCCGCCGCCGCGAGATTGAACACCGGCCCGCCGTTGTACGTGAAATACAGCTTGCTCTGGCTGCTCGCGACGTAGACGCGGTGCGACAGGAAGAAGTCCGCGCCGACCAGCATGTCGAGATCCCCGCCGAGCTCGCCGAATCGCAGC
Organism: uncultured Gammaproteobacteria bacterium; assembly: GCA_963817615.1. Taxonomy (GTDB): domain Bacteria; phylum Pseudomonadota; class Gammaproteobacteria; order Steroidobacterales; family Rariloculaceae; genus FEN-1219. Next base: position 409,187 of record CAWFPH010000001.1, read on the forward strand.
TTTGTGTTGCGGATCTCCTCGTCGCCGATCTTGAAGGTCTCGAACGGCGCGATCCAGGTCTGCATCACGCGCGAGCCGATGCCGCGCCAAACGCCGGCCTTGGTGGCGCTCGGACTGTCCGTCTCGACGCCTGCTGCCGCCGCGGCACGCAGCGACAGCATCGACGCGGATGCACCCGTGTCGAAGAGCACGCGGATCTTTTTCCCGTTCAAATAAGCGACGCCGGTGGTGTGCGGCTGCCGTGCGGTTGCGTGCTCGATGCTCATCACCGAGTACATGTCGCCGTCCTTCGCCCAGTACACCATCGGCATTTTGCCGCAGTCTTGCGGTCGCATGATCCGAATCCTGCCGTTCGCAAGGTCGTACTCGACGTCGCCGACGCGCCACACGTTTTGACCGAGCACGCCGACTGCGCCTCGTCCGGGCTCGCCGCCGCCCACGATGAATTGCACGTTGCGAATCGGCGCGCCCGCGAGCGTGAATTCTTTGACCGTCGTCAATGAGGCCCGTGCACGGCCGCCGATGCCGACCACATCGAGATCGATCGGACCGGGTACGGTTTGCAGGTCGTACTCCGCGGCGCTTGCCGTGCCGATGATGCTGTAGAACGCGCCGCTGTCGGCGACGAACTGCGCGTCGCGGCCGTTGATCTTGGCAGCGACGAGCGGCCGCGTGCCGCTCATCGTGACGGGTAGCTCGGCGACTTCCGCAATCTTGCAGCCGGCGCCGAATGCATGAAGGGGTAAAGCGAACGTGGCGAGCAGTGCAGCCATCGCCGTGGTCGGACGAACAGCCATATCGAGCCCCCGCATCGATGGTTGACTGTCGAGATGCCAATGGAGCCGGTCCCCCGGCCGCAGCGAGTATCCGCAACTGCGGGGGTGGCGGTCAACACCTTGCCGGACGTGCACGCGGCCCGATCCCGGATGGAGCGCACCTCGCACATCTGAAATAATTCGCGGTCTATGGAAGACCCTCGAGCCAGCACCGATTTCGACGCTCGCGCCGCCACCTGGGACGACGAGCCGAAGACCCGCCGCGCCGAGCAAGTAGCCGCCGCGATTCGCAGAGCCGTGCCCGTGCGGCGGTCGATGAGCGCGCTCGAATACGGCGCGGGCACCGGGCTTTTGTCGTTCTGCCTGCGCGACGCGCTCGGAGCGATCACACTCGCGGACACCTCGTCCGGTATGCGCGCGGTGGCCGAGCAGAAGATCGCAGCCGCGCGCGCGACCGACCTGCGCGTGATCGACCTCGACCTCATGCGCGACCCGGTCCCGACCGAGCGCTATGACCTCGTCTTCAGCATGATGACGCTGCATCACGTGCCCGACGTCGCGCGCGGCCTCGCCGCGTTCAACGAGCTCCTGAATCGCGGCGGGTATCTATGCATCGCCGATCTCGACGCGGAGGACGGATCGTTCCACGGGCTCGAGGTGCACGTGCATCACGGCTTCGAGCGCGGCGCGCTCCGTGGCGCGCTCGCGCACGCGGGTTTCGTCGATATCGAGATCGGCGACTGCTGCTCGGTCGAGCACCCCAATCGCTCGTATTCCGTTTTTCTGGCGAGCTGCCGAAAGCCCTGAGCTCGAGTCGGCCGCCGCCGTTCCATTTCGGACACCGCGACCCGGACCGGCTCCGTCTCGCCGGATACACGGCCGGACGCGATGTGTTCCTGGATGTGACACGGTTCCGCGCATGGATGCCACCCGGTCTCCTTACAATTCACGCGTAGGAGACGGCACGTGAGCACAGTGGCGTTCATCAGGTCCTCGAACCGCGCACTCGTTGCGCCGCTCGCGTTAGCGCTGGTCCTGCCGTTGAGCGCGGCGCCGGCCGCGGACCGCGAGCTCAAAGCGGACGAAGGCGTCGTCATCGTTTCGATCACCGGCAACACGCGGGAGGTGGGCCAGTTCAGTGCGGTCCACTTGAGGCCCGTCAAGGGTCCGAACGCTCCGGAGCGCCGCGGCAGCAGGACGCTCGGCAACGTCGCGGCGGGTGTCGCTCGCGACACCGCGCTGTTCATCGGTTACGTGCCCGCTGGCGAATACGAGCTCGATCGCTTCGAGGCACCGCCGAAGATTCTCGACATCGGCGACGGCGCGCGAGAGCTGCTGGGGCATCTGCGCGTGGAAGCCGGCAAGGTGGCGGATCTCGGTCGTATCGTCGTGACGCCGGTCAACGAGCGTGTGCTCACCGGCCGCAGCGCCCTCGTGACATCGAATGCGTCGCTGGTCCGACGTTTCTCGCCGGAGAACGCAAGGGAGCTCGCTCGAACGACCGTAGCGGGCTGGATAGCGCCGCGTTCGCCGGTCGATCGCGTCGAGGAGTACGCTCTCGACCGGCCGGTGGGTGCCGACGACGTCCAAGAGCTGCCGACCGGCGAAGTCGTTGCGGCCAGCCGCCTCGGCACGATATTCGTCAAGGGCAACGACGGTTTCTGGCGTCTCGCGCGCACCGGGAAGCTCGAGTCACTGCTGTCGATTGCGCTCGTTCCTCGCGGTGAGCTCGACGGCGACGAGACCTGGCTCGCGGGGGCCGGCGAATTCGACACGCTCGTGCGGATGAACCGGCGCGGCCATGTCACCGTGTTGGACTCGGGCAATCTGCCGCCCGGCAATCTGATCTTCATCGCGGGGGATGCGAATACGGGTTGGTACGTCGCACACCAAGCGGGATCGAAGATCACGATTCTTCACTCGGCCTTTCTCGACCATGGCGATTGGAAACCGATACGCGAAGAGAGCGTCGCGTGGGGTCTGTGGGTGGGCGTCAACAAATTCTGGATCTGGCATACGAAGACCGGCTTCGGATATGCGGTGAGTGAGGGCCGCATCGCCTCGTTCGACTACGCGTCGCAGCGCTGGACGGAGCGGAGCGCGCCGAACGGTGATCGATTCGCGGACGTCGAGCATCAGGCGGACGGCACTATCAGCGCGCTGACCTCGCCCGGCGGCGGATTCGCGGGAATCTTTGCATCGCTGTACATCTCGGAGGAGGGCGGCGAGCACTGGACCAAGATCGAATCGCCCGTGAGGATCAAGGCGACGCCCGTTCGGCGCCTGCGCAACGGCACGCTGCTGCTCGCCGGCGGCGCCTTCGGGAAGCCCGAGCTTCTCGCGAGCACGGACGGTGGCGCGACGTGGAGCGTACGGAGCACGCAAGTGGGGCCGGTCTGGGACGATCTCGTGGTGCTTCCGACGAGAGGCCTGTTGGCGATCGCGAGCGGCGCGTCGGGTTACGCGACTATCCGGCACTCCTCCGATGGCGGGGCGACTTGGCGCGTCGAGTACTCGAACTTCGATAAGGCTGCCTACGAAGCTTCGCAGAAGAGGCGGTAGCGTGCTGCGTACGGCCGCACGCGGCGAACCGTCGCCTTGCAGGAGCTCCGCTAGGCGAGCGCCGTCGGCCGCGGCTCGCTAGCGCTCTTCCTGCGGTAGCGTCTCCGTGACGGTCGCTCCGAGCGCGCCGTGCGCGAGCCGGATCTCGACGGTCGTGCCCGGTGCGACGGCGGCCGCATCGGTCAGCAGCGCCTGCGTGTCCCGGCGCGCGACGATCGCGTAACCGCGCTCGAGCGTCGCAAGTGGGCTCAACGAAGCGAGCGCGCGCTCGGCGAGCGTGACCCGCTGGCGCGTGTTCTCGAGCTGGGCGCGCAGCGCTCGCTGCAGATGCTCTTGCGCCCAGCGCCAGCGCTCGCGGGTCTGTGCGAGCTGCCGCGCGGGGCTCGCGTGGGCGACTGCCGTCGCGCAGTGCGCGAGGCGCATCCGCCGGCGCCCGATCGAGCGTTCCATCGCGCGCGTCAGCCGCGCCTCGAGCTCGTCGAGCCGCTGGCCGAGCTCGCGCAGCGGCACGCCCGGGTGGCAACGGTTCAAGCGATGCGCGAGGCCGGCCACGAGCCGCGCCTCGATCACGAGCTTACGGCGCATGCAGGCGGTGAGCTGGCGCCCGAGCTGCGCGAGCCGCGCCCGCCATTCGCGCTGGTCCGGCACTGCGAGCTCGGCCGCCTGCGACGGCGTCGGCGCGCGCAGGTCCGCCGCGAACTCCGCGATCGTGAAGTCGATCTCGTGGCCGACGCCCGCGATGATCGGCAGCGTCGACGCGGCGATCGCGCGCGCGAGCGCTTCGTCGTTGAACGCCCAGAGGTCCTCGAGCGAGCCGCCGCCGCGCGTCAAGATCAGCAGATCGCACTCCGCTCGCTTCTCGGCGAGCGCGAGCGTGCGGCGGATCTCGTCCGCCGCGGTCTCGCCCTGCACTGCGGTGGGGTAGACGAGCACCGGTATCGCGGGGAAGCGGCGCTTCAGCGCGATCAGCACGTCGCGCAGCGCGGCGCCGGTCGGCGACGTGATCACGCCGATCCGCCTCGGCAACTTCGGCAGCGGCCGCTTGCGCACCGCGTCGAACAGGCCCTCGGCCGCAAGACGGCGCTTGAGCTCCTCGAAACGGCGCCGCAGCACGCCTTCGCCCGCTTCCTCGGCGTACTCGACGACGAGCTGGAACTCGCCGCGCGCCTCGTAGAGGCTCACGCGGCCGCGCACGAGGATCTGGCGTCCGTTCGCGAGCTCGAAGCCCAAGCCCCGCGCATTCAACCTGAACATTGCGCAGCGGACCTGCGCTTGGCTGTCTTTCAGCGACCAGTACAGATGGCCCGACGACGGCCGCGATAGGTTCGAGATCTCGCCCTCGACCCAGACCTGGCCGAGCGTGCCTTCGATGAGCAGCCGTGCCTCGCGATTGAGCCCCGAAACCGAGAGTACCCGCCGTTCCTCGAACGGCAGCTGCAAGGAATCGCCGCTGCGCATGCGCGGATTATACGGTAGAGGACGGCATGCGGCGCGCGGCCATTTACCCGGCAGACACCCCGCAGTAAACTGCGCGGCTCAATTCCCCCTGCCCCGGAGCCCATATGCGGATCGTTCACGAGGCGCTCACTTTCGACGACGTCCTCCTCGAGCCCGCATACTCCGAGATCCTGCCGCGCGACGTTCAACTCAAAACGCAGCTCACGCGCGGGCTCGCGCTGAACATTCCGATCGTTTCCGCCGCGATGGACACCGTCACCGAGGCGCGCCTCGCGATCACGCTCGCACAGGAGGGCGGGATCGGCTTCATTCACAAGAACATGTCGCCCGCTGAGCAGGCGCGGCAGGTTCAGCAGGTCAAGAAGTTCGAGAGCGGCATCATCCACGATCCGATCACCGTCACGCCCAACACGACGATTCGCGAAGTTCTCTCTCTCACGCGCAAGCACAACATCTCCGGCGTGCCGGTCGTGGAGGGCGAGGACCTGGTCGGCATCGTGACGCACCGCGACCTGCGCTTCGAGACGCAGCGCGACGCGCCGGTCTCGGCCGTGATGACGCCGAAAGACCGGCTCGTGACGGTGCGCGAGGGCGCCGACAAGGACCAGGTGCTCGGCCTCCTGCACAAGCATCGCATCGAGAAGGTGCTGGTGGTCGACCGGTCGTTCAAATTGCGCGGGATGATCACCGTCAAGGACATCCAAAAGGCGCACGACTATCCGTACGCTTGCAAGGACGAGCGCGGCGCGCTGCGCGTCGGCGCGGCGGTCGGCGTCGCCGGGGACACCGACGAGCGGCTCGAGCTGCTCGTGGGCAGTGGCGTCGACGTGGCCGTCGTCGACACCGCGCACGGCCACTCGCGCGGCGTGCTCGATCGCGTGCGCGCCGTGAAGAAGACTTATCCGAGCCTGCAGCTGATCGCAGGCAACGTCGTGACGGCCGAGGCGGCCAAGGCGCTCGTCGATGCAGGCGTCGACGGCGTGAAGGTCGGCATCGGCCCCGGCTCGATCTGCACCACGCGGATCATCACGGGCGTCGGCGTGCCGCAGATCACGGCCGTCGCCGAAGTTGCCGATTCGCTCAAGGGCAGCGGCGTGCCGGTGATCGCCGACGGCGGCATCCGCTACTCGGGCGACCTCGCGAAGGCGATTGCTGCGGGTGCGCACTCGACGATGATCGGCGGACTCTTCGCGGGCACGGAGGAATCGCCGGGCGATGTCGAGCTTTACCAGGGCCGCTCGTACAAGTCGTACCGCGGCATGGGCTCGATCGGTGCGATGACGCAGCGCCACGGCTCGTCCGACCGGTACTTCCAAGACGCAAGCGCGGAGCTCGTGAAGCTCGTGCCCGAAGGCATCGAAGGGCGCGTGCCGTACAAGGGCAGCCTCGTGGCAATCGTGCAGCAGCTTGTCGGCGGACTGCGCGCGGCCATGCACTACACCGGCTGCCGCGACATCGGCGAGATGCGCACGCGGCCCGGGTTCGTGCGGATCACGGGCGCCGGCCGCCGCGAGAGCCACGTCCACGACGTGACGATCACCAAAGAAGCACCGAACTACCGCACGGAGTGATGGCGGCTGCAGCACAGGGTCGTGCACGCACGGAGGCCGCAGCCGACGTGATTCTCGTCGTCGACTTCGGCGGTCAGTACACGCAGCTCATCGCGCGCCGCGTGCGCGAGATCGGCGTCTACAGCGAGATCCTGCCCTACGACGCTTCGCCCGCGCAGATCGCGGCCGTCGCGCCGGCCGGCATCATTTTGTCGGGCGGCCCGGAATCCGTGGCGGCCGCGGGTTCGCCGCAGATCAGCGATGCGCTCGTCGCGCGACAGGTGCCGATCCTCGGCATCTGTTACGGCATGCAGGCGCTCGCCGCGAAGCTCGGTGGCCAGGTCGCGACTGCGACGCACCGCGAGTACGGCTTCGCCGAGGTGCAGCTCACGGGCGACGATCCGCTGCTCGCCGGGCTCGCGAAGCCGGGCGCGGATCTGAACGTGTGGATGAGCCACGGCGACCGCGTCGAGCGCTTGCCGCCCGGTTTCACCGCCATCGGCGCGTCGCGCAACTCGCCGCTCGCCGCCATGGCCGACGTCGGCCGCGGCCTTTACGGGCTGCAGTTCCATCCCGAGGTCACGCACACCGAGCACGGGCTCGAGATCATGCGCCGCTTCGTCTGCGACGTCTGCGGGCTCGAGCCGACCTGGACCGCGCGCAACATCATCGCGGAGCACATCGAGAAAGTGCGCTCGACCGTCGGCAACGAGCACGTGCTGCTCGGGCTCTCGGGCGGCGTCGACTCCTCGGTCGTGGCGGCACTCCTGCATGCCGCGATCGGCGATCAGCTGCTCTGCGTGTTCGTCGACACCGGGCTGCTGCGTCTGCACGAGGGCGATCAGGTCATGGACGTGTTCGCGCAGCACTTGGGCGCGAAGGTCATCCGCGTCGACGCGGCGCCGCGCTTCTTCGCGGGGCTCGAAGGCATCGCCGATCCCGAGCAGAAGCGCAAGATCATCGGTCGGCTGTTCGTCGAGGTGTTCGAGGAGGAGGCGAGCCGACACCCGGACGTGCGCTGGCTCGCGCAAGGCACGATCTATCCCGACGTCATCGAGTCGGCCGGTGCGACGACCGGCAAGGCGCACTTGATCAAGTCGCATCACAACGTGGGCGGGCTGCCCGAGCGCATGAAGCTCAAGCTGATCGAGCCGCTGCGCGATCTATTCAAGGACGAGGTGCGCCGGATCGGCGTCGAGCTCGGACTGCCGCCCGCGCTCGTGAACCGGCATCCGTTTCCGGGGCCGGGCTTGGGCGTGCGAATTCTCGGCGAAGTGAAGCCGGAATACGCGGATCTCTTGCGCCTTGCCGACGACGTGTTCATCTCCGAGCTGCGCGCGCAGGGTCTGTACGATTCCGTGAGTCAGGCGTTCGCGGTGTTCCTGCCCGTGAAGTCGGTCGGCGTGATGGGCGACGGGCGGCGCTACGACTATGTGGTCGCGCTGCGCGCGGTCGAGACCGTCGACTTCATGACGGCGCGCTGGGCGCGGCTGCCGTACGACTTTCTGGATCGCGTGTCGCGGCGGATCATCAACGAGGTGCCGGGCATCTCGCGCGTGACGTACGACATCTCGGGGAAGCCGCCCGCGACGATCGAGTGGGAGTAGCGACGCCGCGAAAAAGCCGAACGCGCGCCACTCGTTCACGCGCCATCGCCAGCCTGCGGCACGCGCTTCGAATCCCGCCGATTTGCCGACAATCGCGACGTACTTCTCGACTGCGCCTGCCTCTTGGACGCCGCCAGTGTTTCGCCGGATCGAACCGCCGAGCGAGCGGCACGGCTAACGCGCGGGCCGCCAACGTGCTATACGAGGAGGCGTGCTTCGGGAGACGCCCATGACCGCGAAACGTCCGGCGCTTCACGACCTCGGCAGGCGGCGCGTGCTCACCGCCGCATCCGCATGTGCGCTGACGCTCGGGCTGCCGCGCGCATTCGCACAGGCGGCGAGCTGCACGGTCACGCCCGACTCGGGCGAGGGCCCGTTCTACTTCGATCCCATGCTCGTGCGCTCCGACGTCGCGAGCGGGCGGCCCGGCGTGCCGCTCGCGGTGGCGCTCAAGATCACGCGCGGCCGCGACTGCGCGCCATTAGCCGGCGCACGGCTCGACCTCTGGCAGGCCGACGCACTCGGCCTCTACTCGGGCTACGAGCGCCAAGACGGCGTCGGCGGCATCTCGACTGCGCCCGCCGTGGGGGCCACGTTCCTGCGCGGCACGCAGCTCGCGGACGCCGACGGCTGGGTCCGGTTCAAGACGGTGTACCCGAGCTGGTACGGCGGCCGCACGCCGCACATTCACTTCAAGGTCTTCGTGGCGGCGCGCGAGCGCCTCGCGGGCCAGGCGTTCTTCGAAGACGAGGTGAACGCCGAGATCTTCGAGAACCAGGATCCGTATCGGGAGCACTTTCGCAAGCGCAAGGCGTTCAACGACAACGATCCGTTCATCGACGCCAACCACGACGGCCACGTGGACGGCGTGTTCTTCGAGATCGAGCGACGCGACGGCGGCGCGCTCGCGGCGAAGGCCGTCTTGACCGTGAGCGACGCCTGACGCTCGCTCGCACGATTGAGAATCAACGACCACGCTCGGGGGGTACGAGTCATGTCCATCGCACGTTTGTTATCGCGAGCGGCGCTCGCCGTTGCCGCCATCGCGACGGCCGGTATGGTGTCGGCGCAATTCGGCGCCCCACCGCAGCCGAAGCCGGAGGCGACGCTCGCGGCGGCGCCCGCCGGCTTCGACATCCGACGTGAAGGCGTGCCGGCCGGACGCATCGACAAGATCGAGTTCGAGTCGAAGGTCACGGGCAGCAAGCGGCCGGCTTCGATCTACCTGCCGCCCGGCTACTCGACGAGCCGGAAATACCCCGTGCTCTATCTGCTGCACGGCATCGGTGGCAACGAGACGCACTGGCCGGGCCCTGGCGCCGCCGGCGCGATCCTCGATAATCTCATTGCCGACGGTAAGGCCGTGCCGATGGTCGTGGTAATGCCCAACGGGCGCGCGTCGAACGAGCCGTCGACGCTGTTCACCGGCCGCGGGCCGGGTCCGGGCGGTTCCGGTTCACGCGGGGCGGGCGCGGCGGGCGCAGGTGCGCCGGACGCTCCCCGCGGCCCCGGCCCAGGTCCCGGCGGTCCGGGCGGCGCGGCCATGGCCGTGGAGTTCGAGGCGTACGCCGCGTTCGAGCGCGAGCTGATCGGAGATCTCATTCCGTTCATCGAGGCCCACTACTCGGTGGCGAAGGGCCGCAAGCAACGGGCGCTCGCCGGGCTATCGATGGGCGGCGGCCAGTCGCTGAACTTCGGTCTCGCCAACGTCGACACGTTCGCATGGGTCGGCGGCTTCTCGTCGGCGCCGAACACGAAGGCGCCTGCCGAGCTCGTCAAGGATCCGAAGGCGGCCCGGCGGCTCGAGCTCTTGTGGGTGTCGTGCGGCAACGAGGACGGGTTGTTCAACATCAGCGCGGGTGTGCACGACTATCTGGCCGCCCAGAAGGTGCCGCACAAGTGGTACATCGACTCGGGCGCTCACACGTTCCCGGTCTGGAAGAACGACCTCTATCACTTCGCATCGCTGCTATTTCGCTGAGTCGCCGCGGCGAGGGGCGCCGTATCGCCGCGGCGCCCCTCGCATGCCGCGTTCGCATCGATCCCTTCGCCGTCAGCGGCACGTCAGAGACGATCGCTTGTTCAACAGCTGGTCGAGACCAAGCTGAGCGCGCCGGAGCGAATAGCGAAGACGATCGAAAATCGCGCTGCGCGCGGCGCTATCCGCCGCGACGACTAATCAGGGCGCCCGCAGACCATCTTCGACAGCGCCTTTCCCTCGCCCTCCACGCGCATGCAGACCGGACGATAGGCTTCGCGCACGTAGTAAGCGTTCTCGAAGTCCTCCTGCCGGGGATTCTCCATGCAGTCGTACTCGAAGGGATGCCGTGCAGGGCTCTTCTTCCAAGAACGCTTGATGGTGAAGGGCTGGGTGTAGTACTCGGGATCCTCGATCGTCGTGTCGATGTCGATGCTGGTGCCGTCGGCCGATGGCGTGAAGCGCTCGAGGGTGTGCAGCTTCGCGCTCGTCGGCTGGCCGCGCGCGTCGAGCTCGGCATAGCCGTTGAAGCCGAGGGTGTCGACGACCAGCGTGGCGCCTTCCCAGCGCCCGATGGAGTCGCCCACGTAACCCGGCTCGATGTGCTCCGGGTGCGCAGCGTTCATTCGAATGCGCCGGACCATGCGCGGCATTTCGAAGAGGATCGTTACCTCGTCAGCCGATTCGAGAATGACGATCTTCTCGCGCGGCATCGTCATCGTGGAGACCGCGCCGGGGCGACACGAGACCCAGGCCGTCTGCATGATCTTGCCGCTTTGCATGGCCGCCGCATTGCGTTTCACGATGTCCTCGCCTGCGGCGGACAGCGGCGCATTGGGAACCATGAAGCCGAAGGTCTTGGGCTCCCACACGCCCGCAAGGTGCGCCGCCTGCGCGGCGGGCGTCGCCGCGACTGTTGGAGCCGGCGGCACTCCGCCTTTCGCGCGCGGTGACTTCAGCTGCGGGTTTGGCGCTTGCTCGGCCGGCTCGCCGCGCGCCAGGCGATCGGGGCACACGTCGTCCGTCACACGCGCCGCGGCGTCACGATGGAAGGTCAGCACCGTCTCCCAGGGCGCCGTGTAGTTCTCCGGGTCCTCGATGGTGATGCGATCCTCGAGGCGGCCGTCCTTCAGGACCCGCAGCCGCTCCGTGAGCGCGAGCGCCTCCGAATGCGGCAGCCCCGAGGCATCCATCACCGTGGTGTCGATCAAGCCGCCGGTGCGTATGACGAGGGTATTCCCCTCCCAGCGCCCCACGGGAAATCCCATCGTCAGCGGCAGCGGCGGGTCCGCGGTACCGGCGCCGAGGTCCACGATGCGGAACCAGCGATACCAGCCATGGATGAACGCTATTCGGCTCGCGTCGCCGCGGATCTCGAACGGATACTGCATGGTGAGGATCCGAGGCATGCCCGGGCCCGCGCACCAAGTCGTGGGATCGAACGACGCGTCGCCCTTCGCGAGTCGTTCGCGCCGTTCGGCATACAGCCTCGCTGCCTCGGCGGTCAGCGGAGGTGTCTTGCCGCGGGCGGTCAGCAGGGCTCGCGGCGCGGCGTCCGGCACCCAGATACCGGCCAATCCCGCCGTGGCGCCGGTCTTGTCGGCCGCGATGGCAGCGCTCGCGGCCAGTGCGGCGACGCAGAGCAACAATCTCGACCGATGTAGGCGGCGCACGTCACGGCTCCTTCGCCGTCGACGGCGGTGCGGGCGGTGCGGGCGGTGCACCGCCGGGCCCGGCTCCGACTCTGGCGGCCACTCCTTCGAGCTGCTTGCCATCGGCAAACGTGAGCACGCGCAATGTGCCGTAGGGCTTGCCGTTGCGCGCGGGCGAGAGGTTCATCGTCACCACGTCACCCGCCTTGACGCTGTTCTTGCGCCAACCCATGTTGACGTTCAGGCTCGGTGAGCCGATCTCGACCGACCACTGCACCTGCTCGGCACCCTCGCCGTCCACGAGCATCTGAATGTAGGAGTGGGGATTGGTCCACTGCACTTCCTTGACGACGCCCTTGATCGTGACCTGCTTCGTGTAGTCGAATTCAGCCGTGGAGTGATGCGCGACTGCCGCACGAGCGAAACACGCCGCCGCGATCCACGGCAGCATCGATTTCATCCGCATACCTACTCGCACGGCTGGCCCCCCTATTATTCGCGCTTCAACCTTAGCGCAGGAGCATTCAATTGAAAATTCCCACGGCTCGAATTGCCACAGCACTGCTTCTCTTGGCTGCCCCCACCTTGCTTCCTGCGGCCGATTCCCTGCAGGCGATAGCCGAGCGCACGCTGATCCGGGAGCTGATGGACCGCTATGGCGTCGTGCACGACTCGGGCAGTCCCGAGGAGTACGCGGATCTGTTCACCGCCGACGGCGAGATTGCCGTCGCGCCCGGCGCTCCTGCGATCGTGAAGGGTAGAGAGGCGTTGATGGCGCAAGCCCGCCGCGATCACGAGCGCTTCGGCACGGAGCCCGCAGCCAACGGGCAGACGACGTCGATCATGCGGCATCTGATCAGCAACTCGCAGATCACCCTCACCGGCGAGGACACGGCCACCGGTACTTGTTATGTGACGACGGTGGTGAAGAAGGGCGACGTCGGGCCCGCGATCCTGAGCATCTCCCGCTATACCGATCGCTATGCGAAGCAGAACGGCGAGTGGCGCATCCAGCGGCGCGAAATCACGCTCGAGTTCGGCAATCAGGAGCTCGGCAAGCAGCTCGGCTTTGGTGGCCGCTGACTCGAGCAGATCCACCGGCCGCGTCGAAGCGCGCGGGCGCTGTGCGACGTCGCTCGTGCAACGCGGGGGTTGCGCGAAGCTTGGTCGCGCAGAGAGCTTTCTGGTGGGCCGAGTCGTGATCACCCTGCAAGCCGGAACGATTGCGCTGCGCGCGCCCCTCAGCGGCGGTAGGCCAGCTGGACGCCAATTTGCCGCGGCACGGGTGCTGCCACGGTGGCCCCGTAGGTGTAGCTGTTGTAGGCGGAGCAGTCGGCGTTGGTGCACTGCGACCGACCACCGAAGCGCTGCCCTTGCTTCTCGTCCGTTATGTTCAGGGCGAACAGGTTCACGTCGAATCCCCCGCGCTCGAACCCGAGGCGCAAATTGATGCTCTTCTGCGCCGGCACGTCGCTCGAGTCGGGGGAATATGCGCCACTGCTGCGCGCGACGGTTGCATAGCCGTCCTGCCAGCGATAGTCGATGCGCGCATAGGCCGGCGTCGAACCGATCTCGAAGTCGACGCGTGCGCCGAGGTCCAGCGTCTTCGGCGGCTGCGCAAATTCCTGGCCGTCTACGGCAACGACGAGGTCGCCGGCACGCGTAGCGGGTCCGCCGGGAATGACCAGGGAGGAGCGGTACTCCGCCTTCGTGTGGCTGAATGCCGCATTGAGCGTGAGCCGTTGGACCGGACGGAACTCTCCTTCGATCTCGAAGCCGCGGCTGCGCGCCTTCGGAACATTGAAGACGGCGCCATCGCCGAGGAACAAGAATGTCTGGACGTCTTTCCAGTCGAGATCGTAGATGGCCGTGTTGATCTGCCCCCGGCCGTCGAGCAGGCGGAACTTGCCGCCGAGCTCGTAACTCATGACGGTATCCGACCCATAGGTCCTCGGCAGCACCGCGGTCGTGAGGTCGTACTGGGCCAGGGAGCCTTGGGCGGCGGAAGTGAGCACCTGGTTCACACCGCCGGCGCGGAATCCCTTGGCCGCCGTGACGTACAGCAAATCGTCGGGATTGAAGAAGTATTGCAGCGACAACTTGGGCGTGACCGGCGTCTCGGAGATCTCCCCCGTGACCAGTGCCTGCGACGGATCGGACGTGCCGCCGTTCGGACCGAAGTTGAATTGCTCGAACTCGGTTTTGACGTGCGTGACGCGAACACCCGCGCTCCCTCGCAACTTGTCGGTGAAGCGTGCGGTCACGTCCCCGAACAACGCTAGCTCGGTGTCTTCATCGGACTCGAAGATGTTGGCGAAGAACCCGTTGAAAGGCACTCCGTAGCGCTGTTGGATGGTCATTCCCGACAATTCCAGGAACGCCTCGTTCGTGGTTTCCGCGATCTGGCCGACCTTCGCATTCGTATCGGCGAAGTACGCGCCGACGACATAGCTGACGCGCTCATCCGGCGAAGACGCGAGCCGCAGCTCGTGCGAAGTCGCTCGGCGGCTGTTCCGGGTGTTCGTTTCGATCAGTGCGCCTAGACCGAGCCCGTTCGGAACCGTGACGATGTTCGGGTTGAATCCGGAACCGGTCGGAACGGGCACCGTCGGCGCGCCCGGCGTGACGATCTGCGCGGTGCCGGGGTAGACGAACAAGGTTGCCGGAAAGTTCTGCGGGCTCTGGCCGCGATTCAAGTCATAGGTCGACGAGGCGATGTAGGTGAGCTCCAGCTTGTCGCTGATGTCCCAGTGGAAGTTTGCGCTCGCGATTTCCATGTCCGTGCGCGTGGGCGTCGGACCGAATGCGAGCGACTGGAAGCGGTCGAGATCGAAGGGCCCCACGGTATAGCCTGGGGCCACATAGGCGCCGGTGCCGGCATTGCACCCCGGATTCGGCGGCAGCACGGCGGGCGGAACCAGGAACGCGCGGGCCGGGACGGGCAGGGACAGGATGTACGGAATGTTGAAGCAAACCGGCCCGACCTGAAGTTGTCCCGGCTCGGACAAGTTGTATGTGTTGGTCAGATTGTCCGTCTCGTCCCTCGACTTGAGGTACGAGATTGTGAGCCTGGTCGCCTCGGAGGGTGCCCAGGCAAACGCGACGCGGCCGGCAGCCACCTCGCCCTCATTGCTATTCCTGTCGTAGATGCTGCCATTGCGATAATCGGTAAGGTCTATGTACCCGCCCGACTGGCGCCGGAACAGGCTCGCGCGGAAGCCGAGCTTGTCTTCGATGATCGGTCCGCCGAACGCGAACCCCGCCTCGTACCCCGAATCGCCGCCCTCGGTGGAAAGTACTTGCGCGCGACCGTACGACGAGTAGTCGGTGAGGCTCGGCGCCGTCTGGATGTAGCGGATCGTGCCGCCTTCCGAACCGCCGCCGAACAAGGTCCCCTGCGGTCCCCGCAGCACTTCAACGCGTTCGAGATCGAACAGCGGCGGCACCGGCGTGCCGTTCTGCGAGGCAAAGCCGCCTGCCGCGCGCTTTTGCAGCGAGGTCTCGTCCAGATAGAAGCCGGTGGTGGCAGCCGTTGCGCTTTGCTGGCGAATGCCGCGGATGGCCACGGTCGCATTGCCGGATCCTTCGCGCCCGGTCAGCCTGAGTCCAGGTACCAGCGTCTGGAGGTCCGCGATGGTCTGGATGCCCTGCTGGTCGAGGTCCCGCTGGGTCTGCGCCGTCACGGCGAGCGGCACGCGATTGACGGTGTTGCTCTGCCGGGTAGCCGTCACCACGACTTCTTCCAGCCCGCCGTCTTCGGGTCCGGCGGCAAACGCCGGCAACGTCGAGACTAGAGCGCCGCACGCTATGACGGCGCGGCCAGAAAACTGGATCTTACGCACACTCCCCCCCACGCGCTTTGCTGCGCCCTGCCTGTGCTGTTCCCCCATATCGGCCGATTGCGGAGCCGACCACTAATTCCCAGGCGAAGGTAATTTATAGCACCGCTCTGCTGGGAACAGCAATCAGATCGATTTCACCGGAGCTCGTGAGGCGCTCGATTCGAGCTCGACATCACCGGCCGTCGCTGCATCCAAGACGCGCCGCCGTCGCTCGCCATGAGTTAAAGTGTGGCCGGTTTTCGTGCACGACCGAGGCCTTTCATTGCCCCGCCAGTCCCTTTCCAAGCCGCAGCGCAACAAGCGCGCGCGGCGCAAACCCGGGCGCCCGCAGGCGCAAGGCAGCAAACGCGTCGGCTCGGATACGATCGTGCTGGAGGTCTGCGAGCTGCTGCGCGAGTTCGCGCCGCGTGACGTAACGCTGCTACGCGTCGCCGAGCACGCCGGCGTGGACCGTTCCCTGATCCGCTACTACTTCAAGAACCGCTCGAGCTTGCTCCTTGCTGCCGCGCGGCATCTCTTCAACGAGCTGCAATGCGGGCTCGAATCGGTGGCCCAAGCCGCTCCCGCGGACGCCGAGGCGCAGATTCGCGCGAACGCGGTCGCGTTGCTGCGCTTTCAGCTCGAGCATCCGTACTTCCATCGGCTCATGATCGACGAGATCTTCGTGTCCGAGCAGCCCGAAGCGAAGGCGTTCTTCGAGTCCCTCACCTCGGTCGCCGTGGCGGCGCTGCGCGGCACGACGCGCGCCGCGGCCCGTGAAGGCCAGACGAAGTCCGTGGACGGGGCTTTCCTATACATCGCGATGATCGGAATGTGCGAGTTCTTCGTCATGGGGGCGCCGATTCTGAAGGTGGCGTTCGGCAAGGATTACGACGCCGAAGCCGTCGCCCGGGACTACGAGCGGTTCATCCGCGACTATGTCGTCGACGGCCTACGCAAGCGCTGAAGCAAGCGGCCGGTCGCGCCGGAACGTCTTGACAATTCCCACCACTGGGGAATAACGTCTCACGACGCCGCGCCGCGCGGTGAGGGGGGCCCGTGGCTACGATCCGAACCATGCCGAAGCGAGTCGCTCGCGTGTCGAAGGGGCCGGGCTTGAGCATGGCGATTGGCCTGCTCGCGTGCGCTTCGCCCTACGGCGTCGGTGCACAGCAGGCGCGCGGCGAGCCGCCGACCGACTCGCCCGAGGTCGCCGCCCACGTCGCACGCGCCCGCGAGCTGGCCCAAACCGACGCGCGCGCGCCGTTCGACTTCTTCTGCGTGCCGGGCAACGCGCGGCCGAACGCCCGGACCGCTCCCGTTTTGAAGCCCGTGCAGCTGTTCGACAACCTCTACGCGCTCGGCAACTCCGAGACCGTGGTCCACGCGCTCACCACGTCGGCGGGCATCGTGTTGATCGACTCGGGCTATCCGGGCGAGGCCGAGACGGTCATCGTGCCGGCGCTCCGCGAGCTCGGGCTCGATCCCGCAAACGTGAAGTTCGTGCTGCTCGGTCACGGCCACAGCGATCACTACGGCGGCGCCGCCTATTTCCAGCAGCGTTACGGCGCGCACGTGGTCTCGACGGCGGCGGACTGGCAAACGATGGCCGCGAGCGCGCAAAGCCCCGCACCGGGCGGCAACGGCGCCAACGCGCCTCCGCCGGCGCGCGACATGGCGCTCGCCGACGGCGAGGTCCTGACCGTCGGCGACACGCGCATCACCGCAGTCGCGGTCCCGGGCCACACGCCGGGCGCGCTCGCGTTCATCTTTCCCGTGCAGGACCATGGCACGCGTCACGTCGCGGGCCTATTCGGCGGAACCGTGCTCGCAGCGGGCTTCGTAAAGACTCCGGGCTTGCGCCAGTACGTCGACTCGATCGCGCACTACGTCGACGTGGCCGGGCGCATGGGTGTGGACGTCGAAGTGCAGAACCACCCACTCTTCGACGAGACCCCGGCGCGACTCGCTGCGCTTGCCGCGCGCCGCCCCGGCGAGCCGCATCCGTTCGTGATGGGCACGGATACCTACTTGCGTTTCTGGAAGGTGGTGTCGGAATGCACGCAGGCAGACATCGCGAGACGCGCCGCCACCGAATAGGCACACGGAGTACAGAACCATGAAAGCGAGATGGCTCCCGATCCTCTTGGCCCTGACGGCGGCGGCGCTGACGGCGCCGGCCGATGCTCATCACTCGTTCTCGGCGATCTACCGCGCCGACAAGAAGATCGAGATCAAGGGTGAGGTCGTGCAGCTCCTGTTCAGAAACCCGCATTCGATCGTGCACGTGCTTGCGCCGGACGAGTCCGGCCAAATGACGCGCTGGGCCGTCGAGTGGCAGGGCGCGACGCAGCTCGGCGCAGGTGGTATCAACGCGCAGTCGTTGCGGCCTGGCGATCCCGTGATCGTCACGGGCAATCCGGGTCGCGATCCGGCCGAGCACCGCATCAGGATGATCTCGATCAAGCGCACCACGGACGGCTTCGGCTGGGGCACGGCGCCGGGCGAGGTCGTGAACTGATGCACGCGACGATGTCGAGAGTCTGGCCGCGTGCGGCCGCGGTGCTGGCGTTGACCTGCGTCGGCGGCCTCGCGCTCGCGCAGCCCGGCCCCCCGGGCAGGCCGCCCGCCCCGCCGAAATCGCCGCGCGAGTCGGCACAGGTCGATCTCACGGGCTACTGGGTGGCGTTGGTCACGGAAGACTGGGCCTGGCGCATGATTACTGCGCCGAAGGGCGATGCGACGAGCTTGCCGCTGAATCCGGCGGGTCGGCGCGTCGCCGCCGAATGGGATCCGGAGCGCGATGCGGCGAACGGCGAGGCGTGCCGCCCGTTCGGGGCCGCGGCGCTGATGCGCATGCCGCTGCGGTTGCACATCACCTGGCAGGACGACGAGACGCTCAAGATTGAAACCGACGCGGGTCAACAGACGCGCCTGTTCCATTTTGCGGCGAATGCCGCACCGAATGCGCCGGCGAGCGCCGAGCGTTCCTGGCAGGGAATCTCCACGGCCGCATGGACGCACCCGATCGGCGGCTTCAATCCGCTCGCGGCGATCGCGGCCGGCGCCGCGGTGCCGACGCAGGCGAGCGCACCGCCGAAGGGCGCGCTCAAAGTCGTCACGACCAATCTGCGCGCGGGGTACCTGCGCAAGAACGGCATTCCGTACAGCGAAAACGCCCTCTTGACCGAGTACTTCTCGCGGTTCTCCGCGGTCGGCAACGATTACCTGACGGTGCTCACGGTCGTGCACGACCCCGCCTATTTGGCGGGCGATTTCATCACGTCGTCGCAGTTCAAACGCGAGCCCGACGCGGCGAAGTGGAATCCCACGCCTTGCAGCACGGCGCCGCCGCGCGCGCCCGCCCGGGAGTAAGACGATGAAGCGGCTTGCCCTTTATGCACTCCTCGCTACTCTGCCGAGCTTTGCGGCGCTCGCCCAAGTGGACTTCTCCGGCGAATGGGACCATCCGGGCGTGTTCGGCCAGGAGGACATCACCGATCGCGGCGGCGGCCCGGAGATCGGCGATTACCTCGGCCTGCCGCTCAATGAAGCGGGGCTGCGCAAAGCCGAAACCTACTCAGGATCGTGGCTCAGCGTCCCCGAGCATCAGTGCACGCCGCACCCGGCCGCGTATCAGACCTGGGGTCCGAACACGCTCAGCGTGAACAAGGTGTACGACCGGATCCGGCGCGTCGTGATCGGGATACGGCTCGACGGCACGTTCGGCTTGGACCGCGTCGTCTGGCTGGACGGCCGGCAACCGCCGCCCGATGAAGCGCTGTACACGTTCAACGGCTTCTCGACCGGGCACTGGGACGGCGATACGTTGGTCGTCGAGACGAGCCACATGAAGCTCGGCTGGCTCAGGCGTAACGGCACTCCGACGAGCGAGCGCGCGCGGATGACGGAGTACTACACGCGCTTCGACGACTACTTGCTCGTCACCACCGTCGTCGACGACCCCGTCTATCTCGCGGAGCCGTTCGTACGGACCACGGAGTACGTGCTGAATCGGCGGCCGCCGCCCGTCATCGGGTTCCCGCTGCTGCGCAATGACGGCCCGATCTTCTACAAGTGCTTTCCGGCGGAGGAAACCACGGCCGACAAGCACCACGTTCCGCACTACCTGCCCGGCGAGAACGAGCTGCTCGACGAGTTCTCGGCGAAGTACCGCATCCCGCGATGGGCGATGGAAGCCGGCGCCGCAACGATGTATCCGGAATTCGCCGCGCGGCTCACGCGCGAGGACGGCCGCGGCGTGCGCGCGGCACCGGCCGTCGTGCCGCCGCGTGCGGCGGCCGCGGACGAGGTGCGCTCGATGCACGTGAGAGGCCGCATCTGGCTCATCACGGGCGCGGGCGGCAACGTCACGGTTCAAGTCGGCGACGAGGGCGTGCTCGTCGTGGATACCGGCACGGCCGAGAAGGCGCCGCGTGTTCGCGAGGAGATCCGCAAGATCGCCGGTGATCAGCCGATCCGTTACGTCATCAACACGAATTGGCACGCCGATCACACGGGCGGCAACGTGGTGCTCTCGGAGGAGCCGCTGCAGCGCGCCGCGATCCTGGCGCACGAGAACGTCGGCCTGCGCCTCGCCCAGTCGAACGCGGAAGCCGGGAAGCTCGTCATGGACACGTTCTTCGGCGACTCGAAGATGATCTACTTCAACGGCGAGCCGATCGAGATCATCCACGCGCCGGCCGCGCACACGGATGGCGACTCGATCGTGTTCTTCCGCGGCTCCGACGTGGTGAGCGCCGGCGGCGTGATCTCGACCCAAAGCTTGCCGAGCTTCAACGCGGCCGAAGGCGGCTCGGTCAACGGCTTGATCGACGCGCTGAATCGGAT
The DNA here is from genome assembly GCA_963817615.1 of uncultured Gammaproteobacteria bacterium. Taxonomy (GTDB): domain Bacteria; phylum Pseudomonadota; class Gammaproteobacteria; order Steroidobacterales; family Rariloculaceae; genus FEN-1219. The sequence goes on from CAWFPH010000001.1 coordinate 429,442, forward strand.
CCTCGACATCACGGTCGCCGAGACGCGCGGCCAGGGCGGCACGATCGTGATTCCGGGACATGGGCGCCTCTACGACGAGGCCGACGTCGCCGAGTACCGCGACATGACGGTCATCGTCAGAGACCGCGTGCAGAGCGCGATCGCCGGGGGCAAGTCGCTGCGCCAGCTCGTGCAGAGCCGGCCGACCCTCGAGTACGACGGCGTGTTCGGCGGCGAGGGCGGTCCCTGGACGAGCGCGATGTTCGTCGAGGCCGCGTTTCGGAGCTTGGGCGGGAAGTGAAAGGTTTCGACGCGTTCGGACGCGAAGGGGTGGCGACGATGAACAACACACTTAGCAGATCGACGACGGGCGGAAAGCTTTGCGCGCTCGTCGCGGGGCTCGTCTTGATGGTGGGCTCCGTCTCGGCGCATCACGGCAGCAGCATCTCGTACGACACGACGAGGCTCTGGACCACGTGGGCCACCGTCACCGAGTTCAATTACATGAACCCGCACCCGACGATGACCTTCGACCGCAAGGTCGACGGCGGCAAGGTCGAGCACTGGGCCGCCGAGCTCCTCTCGAACCCTTCTATGATGGCGCGCCAAGGGTGGACGAAGGGCCGCACGTTGGAGGCGTTGCGCCCGGGGGCCCGTGTGAAGCTCTACCTCGCGACCGCGCGCGCCGGCGGCTTCAGCGCGATCGTCATGAAGATCGAGGACGAAAGCGGGCAAACGGTCGGGGGCGCGGGCCGCGATCTCAAGGGCGCCGATTTGGACGGCAAGCCGGGCGGCCTGCAGCCCGAGGGCGACGTGGTGCTGCCGGGGCAGCCGAGCCAGTAACGGCAAGCGGACTATTAGGGCAAATCCAGGCGCGACAGCGGGCGCTCCGCGAAGCGGTGTGGCGGTGCCCGCGGGGGAGGAACGATGAGCAACACGCACACGACGATGCGCAAAGGCGCGAGACCTCGGCAGCTCTTGGCGCTCTTGGCGCTACTCGCCACCGCCGGGCTATTGACGAGCGCCGAGGAAGCGGCGGCTCAGCGAAGCGATGCACGCCCCGGCGCCGCCGGCTCGTCCGACACGGACACGCGTGCCTACGACAAGCACGACTTCAACGGCCTCTGGAGCCGGTTCCCGCAGCAACTCGGTCAGCCGGCCTGCCCCGAGTGCAACGATTCCCCGGCTGGCCTCTTCCCGAACTATGGATTCTTTGGGACCCCGCCGCCGCGCACGGCCGAGGGCGAGCGGCGCTTCAACCTCAACAAGCCCGCGCGCGGCCTCGAGCTCGGCAGCGAGGCGGCGCGCAAGCGCCCGGACCTCGACATCGGCTTCCGCCGCGCGGTGCTGCCGGCCTTCGGCAACGACCCCGAGATGCGCTGCGAGCCGCTCGGGCTCGCGCGCTTGATCACGTTCTCGGGCGGCGGCGCGAACATGGAAATGGTGCAGACGAAGGACCGCATTCTGCAGCTCTTCGAGTGGACCTGGGAATTCCGCGACATTTGGATGGACGGGCGCAAGCTACCGAAGGTCGACGACTACCTGCCGCGCTTCAACGGCTATTCGGTGGGCAAGTGGGAGGGCGACACGCTCGTCGTCACCTCGGTCGGGTTCGACGACCGCCAGTGGCTCGATCAGTTCGGCTTTCCGATCAGCGACCAGGCCGTGCTCGAGGAGCGCTGGGACCGCCCGAGCCCGAATCGGCTCCGCGCGCGACTGAAGCTGACCGACCCCGTCAACTACACCGCGCCGTGGGAGAGCAGCCCCAAGGTGTGGGCGCTGATCCCGAAAGAGGCGATGGCGATTGGCGGATGGTCCGGCCTGCTCGAAGACCGCTGCGTGCCGAGCGACGAGTCGCTGTTCAACCAGTTCCGCGATCGCGCGGCCGGCGTCGGCAAAGCGGAACCCGCGCCGCAGAAGTAATCCGCCGGGCTCGTTTCGATGTGCCGGAGTTGTGATTCGCCCCCCAACCCGTGGCCGAACGCCGCCAACGGAACTTCGGCGCGGCAGACGCCGGTGACCGCGAACGCCGTTCCAAGGAGCCAGCGATGCGATCTGAATACCGTTGTTTAGCCAATGTCGCTGCCGGTGCGTTGGGATCGATCTTGCTGGCGTCGAGCCTCGCGGCCCAGGAGGGCCCGCTGCCCATGGGCCGCAGCATCGGCGCTGCGTGTACGCGCAGCGTGACCGTGCCGGCATCTGCAGGCGCACCCGGGCCGAGCGCGGCCGCTGCACGAGGGCCTGGGCAAGGGCCGCGACCGGGCGCGGGGCCGGGGCCAGGTCCGGGCGCCGGACAGGGCCCGCCGCCGTTTGCATCGACCCTCAAGCCCGCCGAAGCCACGAAGCTCGTCAAGGTACGCGACGACGTCTATGCGATCGTCAACGTCAACGATGCGGTGATTCCCGACATCCCGCTCTACGGCGGCAACGTCGGAATCTACCTTACCGACGGCGGCGTGGTGCTCGTCGATTCGAAGAACGAGCGCATGCACGACGACCTGATCGCGAAGGTGCGATCGCTCACGGACGCGCCGATCGCGTACGTCGTGCTGACTCACAATCACGCCGACCACAGTGCCGGTGCCGCGCAGCTCCGTGCGCTCGGCGCGACGGTGATCATGTCGGCCGCCGACCGTCGGCGCATGGGCGGCGTCGACGAGCCGGGCCTGCCACAGTTGGGTTACGACGGGCACGCCGAGATCGTGCTCGGCGGCAAGCGCATCGAGCTCCTCGAGTTTTGCGGCCACACGAGCGGCGACACGGTCGTGTATTTGCCCGATGCGCGCGTCGTACTCGCCGGCGATCTCGTCGCGACGCCCGACTCGATTCCGCAGATCACGAGCTACGCCGACGGCGGCAGCTGGACCGACATGGTCAAAAGTCTCGACGCGCTCGCGCAGCTCGACTTCGACTTCATGATCGCGGGGCACGGCCCGGTGCTCACGAAGCGCGAGTTCCTCGCGCACCGCGCCAAGATGGCGGCTCTTCGCACACGCGCCGAGGAGCTCGTGCACGCGCATAAGTCGCAGAGCGAGATAGCTCAGGCCCTCGCGGCGGAGTTCAATTGGGGCGTCGGTCCGGGCCTCGCCGCGGGCAACATTGCGGGCATGCTGGTCGAATTCGCGGCCGATTGAGCGCAGAGCAACGTCCGGCCGTCCAGCGCCGATTCCCCGCAGGCGTTCGTAGCCCGAAGGATCCTTTGCCGTGCCGGGTGGCCGGCCCGGCCTTCGGTGGTGCGCTCGCGGCCGGGGCAGCTCACGGTCGTGGTGCGGGCCCGCGACGTGCACGTTCGCATCCATCCGGTCCATCCCACGCATGACGTGCAGCACCTCTTCGCCGAGGAACTGGCCCATCGACAGAATCATCTGCTCTTGCTGGTTCATGAGTCTGATGACGGTCGGGTCCTTCTTGTTCAGGCCCTGGCCACCGGGCGGCATCGCGTTGGCTGATGTCGATGCCGCGGCTCGCGTAGTCCTTCATGCGAACCTCGCGCAGATCGGAGGTGGGTCGTCGCCGGGCTCATGGCATGGCATTTGCTTCGATTCTCGCGAACCGCCTCAGGAGTACCCGCGGAGCCTGCGATGGCAGCCACTTCCAAAAAAGCCGACCGTCACCCGACGGCTGGGCAGACCCCAACCGGCAAATTTCCTCGCATGACCTTTCCGAATGAAAGCCCGGCGTATCGCAGCGCACGCGACGCGCTGCTTGACGCCGAGATCGCGCTGCGCCGCCAGACCGAAGCCGTGGCCGAGATGCGCCGCGCGCTTCCGCCCGGCGGGGAAGCGCCTGAGGATTACGAGTTCGAGCGCATCGGCACGAACTTTCGGCGCGAAAAGGTCCGGCTCTCCCAGCTTTTTGGGGAATTCCCGGCGATCCTGATCTACAGCTATATGTTCGGGCCCGAGCGCGACGAACCGTGCCCAGGGTGCACGCATTTACTCGACTGCATAGACGGCGCCGCGCGACACGTGCCCCAGCGCGTGCCTCTGTACGTTGTTGCCAGGTCGCCGGTCGCGCGGCTCGTCGCCTGGGCGCATGCGCGCGGCTGGAACCACCTCCAACTGCTGTCCACCGCCGGCAATCACTACAGCTCGCACTACTACGGCAACACCGCGGCGCTTACGCCCGAGATGCGCGCCGCGCGCGGCTACAAGCAAGACGAGAATTGGGATGAGCCGATGCTCAATGTCTTCCGGAAAGACGGCGACACAATCCGCCACTTCTGGGGCAGCGAACTCGTGTTTGCTCCAGAAGACCCCGGCCAGCACCACCGCGGGTTGGACTTTGCCGATCCGGTTTGGGGTCTGCTCGACACGACACCCGAAGGGCGCGGTGATCACTTCTTTCCCAAGGTCAGCTACGAATAGGAGTCTCGAGCGCGTCCGGGCGACTGCTGCGAAGCATCGCCATCGTCGCGGCATATAGCCAGGATCAATTCCCAACGCTGATGCCCCGCTACGTGACGCGTCCGGCGGTGTGCTGATCGAGCGGATTCTCGCGCACGTGGAGAGGCGGGCGGAGGAGGATTCGCCGCGCCTGTCCCCGGGTGCGCGCGCACCGCCGCCGCCGTCGCTGTGTTGATCGCCCGCGCTTTTCCCTGACCGGCGAGCGTGTCCGCTGGGCGGTGCGGGCTGCGCGCACTGATTCGGTGAAGCGGAGTTGTCCGGCGAAGCGCGCAGACAACGCTGATCACACCGCTAGGTCGCGCCGCGAGGGCGTATAGTCTGCGTCACGTATCGTCGCCGGAGCTACGGAGATGGCAGTTGACGCGCCCAAGACGGTGCCGTTGCCGAAGAAGACGCGGGAGCATCAATGGGCGGTCTGGGACTCGGCGCGGCTCAACGACTTCGCATTCCGGGCCGACGACATCATGATCGCCACCTGGTCGAAGTCCGGCACGACCTTGGTCCAGCAGATCGTCGCCCAGCTCATCTTCAAGGGCGACCCCGAGGTCTTCGGCCAGGAGCTCTCGCCGTGGATCGAGTTCCGGCTCATCCCGAAAGAAGCCGTCTTCGCCATCGCGGAGGCGCAGACCCACCGCCGATTCCTGAAGACGCACTCGTCACTCGACGCGATCCCGTTTCGGCCCGACGTGCGATACATCTACGTGGGACGCGACGCGCGCGACGTCGTCTGGAGCATGTATCACCATCACTCGATCTTCACGCCCGAAGCCTACGCGGGCTTCAACAATATCCCCGGCCGAGTCGGACCACCCATGGGTCCGCCGGGCTGCGACGTCAGAGCCTACTACCACCGGTTCTTGGACGAGGGTCGCCTGCCGGGCTTCCCGATCCCGGCCGAGTTTTGGCGGCATGTGCAGAGCTGGTGGGACATTCGGCAGCTGCCGAACGTGCTGCTCGTTCACTACGCCAATCTGAAAGCGGATCTCGAAGGCCAGATACGCCGCATCGCGAAGTTCCTCGATATCGACGTCGACGAGGCGCTGTGGCCGCAAATCGTAGCCCACTGCGGCATCGAGCACACACGCGAGCTCGCTGCGAAGTTCGTGCTCCTCGAGCAAATTTTCGAGGGTGGCGGACGCGCATTCATACACAAGGGCACGAACGGGCGGTGGAAAGACGTTTTGACGCCCGAGGAAATCGCCAAGTGCGACGAGGTCGCAGCTCGGAACCTGACGCCGGCTTGCGCGCGCTGGCTCGCAACCGGTGCGATGTAGGCAGCCAGCCTGGCGGTCGGTGACCTCGTCGTCGAGGCGCCCGCGCCACCCAAAGAACGCATGCACGATCCGTGGCGAGTTGGAGTCGCGCTCGATCCCGTTCGCGAGATTCCGAGCCCGGATGGTCCGGCCGTTCTCGTGGCACGGCGCGCAGCCGGTTTTCATGACGTCACGCTCGCAGTCCGAGATGCCGCGTCTTTTCCATTTCTCGATGCTTGCGATCACCTTCAGCAGAAGGTCGTGCTGCCGCCGACGCTGCGGCTGAGGACCGCTCGCCGCGCTGGTGGGCGTGATGATCGCGGGTACGCTGCCGTTCTGCGCGATCGGCCTCCTGATCGGCGCGTAGGCGAACGACAACGCCGCGCCCGATCGCGAACGTCAGCTTCGTCAATCCGACTGGACGGCCGCCGTGCTGGTCGGCATCACGGTGCTATGCACCGGCCTCGCACTGTGCTGGCTCGCAGCGAGTCGGCTGAGGTCCAACCCGACAGACTTTCAATGGCAGCTGAGCGATCCGTCGGTCACGGCGCACTCGTCCGGCGGACCATATCGCCGCCAGTAGTCGACGAGCCCGAGGCGGGCTGCAAGCGCACCGAACCGCGGGTCTTGCCGAAACGGGCTCATCTCCGGCGCCCAGATCTCGCTCCACTCGACCGCGCCGGTCGTCTCGAGACGCCGATCGAGGAACTGCTCGATCATCTCGTACGCCGCGTCGAGGTTTCCGGCCATGACGAGCGCATCGACGAAGAACATCTTCACGCGATCGTCGTCCGAGCTTGCAAGCAGCCGCGGAACGAAACTCCGAAGCGCCTGGTCCGCTTCGAGGCGGCGGCTCGGATCGGTAAGCGCCGCGCACAGCGTGTCGATCGCCGCGGTCCCGCCCGCGCCGCGCAGCGGCTCGGACAAAGCGAGCGTCGCCCACCGAACCGCCTCGCCGCAATGCCGGGCCCGCAGGGCTCGGCGGACGTATGGCAGCGCATCGTACCCATCCACCGGCGCGCCGTTCGCGACGAGCTCATGGAACAGCTCGACGTAACGAACCGCTTCCGCATCGTGGCCCAGCAACGACTCCGTCGTCGCGAGCTCATGGAGCGTAAAGCCGTCGGCCGGCGCGAGGCGATAGGAGTCGATCAGCTCGGACTCGTCCTGCTGCAGCCGGCCGGCGGGCCGGAGCAGCCAGAAGCTGTGGAAGTCGCGGAAGTATGGGTCGTTCGAGCCGGTGCTCAGACTGGCTTCGTACTCGCGTTCCGCATCGAGCCAATTACGGCGTAGCGCACTCAGCATCTCGCGCGTCGCGTGGCCTTCCGCGGAAGTCGGTTCCATCGCAAGCGCGCGCGCGGTGTCGCGGCCCACCTCGTCGAGGAGCTCCGCGGAACCACCGCCGCTCATCACTGGCATGATCCGCAGCGCGGCGCGGTGAGCGAGCGCGTCCGCGTAGTCGGGATCGCGCGCGAGCGCTTGGTCGAGGAACGCAATGGCCTGCTGCGCGGTTGCCGGCGTGCCGCGGAACACCGCCTCGGCCTGCAAGTACAGGTCGTACGCCTGCACGTCGCGCGTCGGTGACCGGCGCGGCGCCGGCGCGGCCAAGTCGATGCTCACGTAGCTGCGCAACGCGCGCACGATCTCCGCGGCGAGCTCGTCCTGCAACGCGAAGAAGTCGGTGGATTGGCGCTCGTACTCCTGCGCCCAGATCTGGTAGCCGCTCGCGGCGTCAACCAGCCGCGCGCTGACTCGCAGGCGCTCGCCGGCGCTGCGCACGCTACCCTCGAGCACCGTCGCCACACCGAGGTCCCGCGCGATGCGCCGGACGTCGGCGTCGCGGCCCTTGTACGCGAAGGTGGAGGTGCGCGCCGGCACTTTGAGACCCGGCACGCGTGCCAGCGCATTGATGAGCTCTTCGGCGATGCCGTCACCCACATAGTCCTTGGTTGGCGCGCCGGTGAGATTGGCAAACGGCAGCACAGCAACGGACGGGGCCCGGGCGGCGGTGGAGCCGCCGATACGGGTCTCGGCGAGATCCGGCGGCGCGTTTCGATGTTCCAAGGTCCACCACACGACGCCGGCACCCAGGATCAGCAGCGGCAACGAGGTGCCGAGCGCCAAGACCCAGCGGTTGCTGGTCGATCGAGGTCCGGCGGGTAACGCCGACGCGGATTCGGTAGCGGTCGAGGCGGATCGCGGAGCCGGCGTTCGCACCGCAGCCGGCTCGGGCAGCTCGGTCAGCGCTTCGACCGTCGCAGCGATGCGGTACCCGAACCCGCGCAGCGCGACCACATAGCGCGGGTTGTCCGCGTCGTCCGCGAGCGCCTTGCGCAGCAGCTTGACGCGCTGGGTGACGGTCTCGGGATTGACCACGAGTCCCGCCCATACGCGGTCCATCAGCTCGTCTGTGGAGAGAAGGCGCGGCGCCTCAGCGGCTAGTGCCACGAGCAGCTCGAACGAGCGGCCCACGATGCCGAGGTCGATGCCATCGCGCGTGACCCGGCGCAGCCGCAGGTCGACGAGCAGATCGCCCACCTGATAGCCGATGGCCGTGCCGGTGGCCGCGGTTACGGGCTCCCTACCCATCTATTGGTGCTCCGCTCAGCGCTCTACCGATGCGTCGGTGCTGCGCTCGATCGATCCCGGCGATATCGCGATTTCGTTCCGTGCGACGCCGCTCCGCGCGCGCGACACGCACCTCCTTCGTCGAACCTTCATGCAAATTTCACGGCGACAAGCGCCGACCTTCACGCGCCGCCTTGCGGGACGGACTCAGGATGGCACCCGCCAGTTGCAGGGACAAGCGGGAATCAGACGTGAACAGTCATACCTGCGGGGCAATTCCCCGCTCGCGGCGGCCACGAGCACGCCGCCCGGATAAGGTCGCTCGAGCGTCTGCGCGTTTAGCGACGCTGGCGGCGGTCCTCGTTGCGATACCGTGCTCGGCGCACCACTCCTTCGCCAATTTCGAGATGACGAAGACCGTGACGCTGCAGGGCACGGTCAAGGAGCTGCAGTGGACCAACCCCCACTGCTTCTTGCAGCTGCTGGTGGCGGGTGCCGCGGGATCGGTCGAGTGGAGCCTGGAGATGAACTCGACGCTTGCAAGCTACCGCGCGGGCTGGCGGCCTCACTCCGTGAACCCCGGCGACGAGGTGACGGCAACGATCAATCCCTCCAAGGACGGCACGCCTTCCGGGCACCTGATCTCCGCCGCCGACTCCAGCGGACACGTGCTCGGAAAACCCGAGGCTCCGACGTCTCCGCCGCAAGGGCCGTCGCCGTGAGACGCGCCATGCAGTTCGCGGCGGCGACGAGTCAGGCCGTGCTGCTGTTGGCGGGGGGCACCGCGGCGGGCGCCGCCGAACCGGCTGCGAGGGCGCAGTTCTTCGCGAAGCTGCCGGACTGGACCGGCCTGTGGCAAACGCAGGCCGGGGCGGCGGCCGTGTCCGGCACCGGTGCAAGGGCTGCGGCCGAGGGCGCCGCCTCACTGCCGTCGAGCTTCAAAGAGTGCCGCCCCGTCGGTTTTCCCACCATCATGAACATCCCCCTAGCGGACTTCATGTTCGAGCTGCTCGTGACGCCGGAGCAGACGCTGCTCGTGTCGACGGACGGCACGGTGCGGCACATCTACACGGACGGGCGGCCGCACCCGAAGCCGCGCGACCTCTGGCCGACGCCCGTCGGCGACTCGATCGGCCACTGGGAAGGCGCAACGCTGGTCGTAGACACAATCGCCCGCGAACCCGGCCCGATCACGCCCTTTCCGGGGAGCCCGGTTCTGAGCGCGGCGGCGCATTTCACCGAGCGGTTGCGGCGACTCGATGCCGACACGCTGGAAGATGCGATGACGACCGATGATCCGCAAGCGCTCGAGCAGCCGTCGCACACCACGACCCGCTACACACGCGTGCGCGACGTCGATCGACTGATTCACATCGACTGCGAGCACGACCGCAACACGGTGGGCGATCACCTCGGTATCGCGCCGCCGGGGTAGGCGCCGCGGGACCCATCCTTTGCGCAGGACACGACCGCGCGCACTTCATCGAGCGCCTGCGATCGAGCCGCTCCACCGACACCGGCGGTCGGCTCACGTAGCGGGTGAGTCTCTCGAGCTTCGCTCGCTGAGCGGCTTCGACTCCGATCCCAGCATCGAGCGAGAACCCAGCGTACTGCGCGACAGCTCGCCCGGCCTCCGCTTCCCGGTACGCGATCGAGTGGCCGATCAGATCAGCGAGCGGGCCCCCGGCGTCAGGGTGGAGATCGAGATAGCCGCTGTCGGCGTCGCGGGCGAACATGCCCTGACGCCGTGCGCAGGGCACGCCTGACACGCGCGACGGGAGCCACGGGGCCGTGACGGTGGTCCAGCGGTTTGGCTCGGCGCTCAATCTGAACATCCACTTCCACATGCTACTTCTCGACGGCGCTTACCTCGTGGACACGCATCCGCCGGTGTTTCGCCGGATCGAACCGCCGAGCGAGCGGGAGCTTGATGCGCTGATCCAAAGGATCGCCGACCGGATCGGCCGCGCGCTCGAACGAGCGGGGCTGCTGGAGCGAGACGCCGAGGCGAGTTACCTCACGCTCGAGCCGGCAGCGGGCGGGCGATGGACGACCTCATCGGACAGTGCGGCGACGCTCGGCGCGAGCCGTTGAGCTCTTCCACTGCGCTCGCAGCCTCATCGGCCCGAGGGTCGCTGAACGGAATGCCGATTATCCGTACTATCCGCCGTGCGCGAGCTCAAAGCGTTCAAGAAGATTGCGCTCGACGGTGGCGAAAGCGCGGCAGTAAGCTTCGCGCTCAAGCGCAAGGATCTGGAATTCGTCGACACGGATTTGCGCTGGACCGCTGAGCCCGGCATCTTCGACGTCTGGATTGCGCCATCGTCGTCTGAGGGGTCGGGCAAATCCTTCGAGCTGACGCGCTGACGCGAGGTTTTTTGGGGCTTTGGGGGTCGCTGATGAACGCGCAATCTCGTACCGGAATCTGGCAACGACTGCCGCCGCCGCTCGTGTTTGCGCTGCCGCTGATCGTCGGCATTCTCCTCGAGCGGCGCTGGCCATTGGTCGGCAGCCATCCTTCATGGTCGCGGGGTCTCGAGTGGGGCGGGATCGTGCTGATCGTGCTCGGCGTGGCGCACGCGCTGCCGAGCATCGTGCTGTTCGTCCGCACGCGCACCACGATCATCCCGCATCATGCATCGGCCGCGCTCGTGACGCGCGGACCGTACCGCTGGACCCGCAATCCGATGTACGTCAGCCTCGTTCTGGAATACCTCGGGGTCGCAGCGCTCTTCGGCAGCGTGTGGGCGCTGCTGTTGCTGCCACTGCCCGTGCTGATCGTGCATTTGGCGGTGATCCCGATGGAGGAACGACAGCTCGAGGGCGTGTTCGGTTCGCAGTACCGGGAATACAAGGCTCGCGTGCGCCGCTGGATCTGACCGGCGCTGCCGCCGGTTAAGGTCAAGCCAGCTCCTAAGATCACTGCTCGCGAGTTGAAGAAGATTCGCGACAGCATGCGGATTGAGACGGAGGCGGTCATTATTCCGACGATCCGCGCGTAAATCCGAAGCCCAGCACTGGAATGTCGCTCATGATTGATTGCTCCCGGGACCGGCCCCGGAGCTGACAACCAAAATTATCGATACCACTTTGACGCCCTCGGTAACTTGACCGAGCGCAAGGACGTGCGACAAGACGTCCGCGAGGCCTTCGCGACCTACAACGGTGTGCCGGGCTACGATGCATTGAACCGGCTGCGCAGCGTGCAGCGCTATCGCGGTGCAAGCCAAACGCCCGAGAGCACGGAGCAATTCCACTATGACGCAAATGCAGCATCGGCCCGAGGCCACGCTGCTGTGCCGGCTCGTCGACGCGCGGACGCAAGCGTGGCTACGTGCTGCACTTCTCCCAGGCCAAGCAATCGAAGACGCGCGTCGCGCGCATCGGGAAATGCCGGTCGAAGATTCTGGCCGGGAAGGGATTCCAGGAGCAGTGAGACGGCGGGGCTGGCCGCCAGGCGGTGGGTGCGACCGCCGGGCTACGGGGCGCCGGACAACGAGACGGCGCCGCTCGGCTAGAATGGTGCGCCCGCACCACGTCGCGCGGCCGCTGGCGCATCGCTTACGGTGACGCGGTGATAGCGAACGAACAGGTGACACCATGACGACCGCCCGACTCCTGGCAGTATCCGGACTCGCGATTGCGGCGCTCGCCGCCCACACCGCGCAGGCGCAACCCAAGCAGGAGCGCGCCTGTGCCGCGCTCGCCCGCTGGTCCGGCGGACCCGCGGATCTTTCGATCAGCGAGGCACGCTTTTACGCGAATCGCACGGTCGCCACTCGGCCCGGCGCCGAGATGACGCTGCCGCCGCACTGCCACGTGGCCGGTAGCTTCGAGCACCGCACCGGCGTCGCCGGCAAGGCATACGCGATCGGCTTCGCGATCAACTTGCCCGCCGAATGGAACGGGCGGTTCATGTTCCAGGGCGGCGGCGGCTTGAACGGCGCGGTCCGCGAGCCGGTCGGAGGCCAGGCCACCGGCGAACGCACCGCCATCGAGCGCGGCTTCGCGGTGGTCGCAACGGACAGCGGTCATCAGGGCGGCGGCTTCGACGGCAGCTTCATGGCGGATCAGCAGGCGCTGCTCAATTTCCAATTCCAAGCGAATGCCAAGACGACCGAGGTCGCGCTGCCGATCGTCGAGGCCTACTACGGCAAGGCGCCGCACCATCGCTACTTCGTCGGCTGCTCCACCGGCGGGCGCGAAGGCATGATCATGGCGCAGCGCTATCCGGCGCTGTTCGACGGCATCGTCTCAGGCGCCCCCGCAATGCGAACGACGATCAGCAATCTCGCGCTGCGCTGGATCAGCAATCAGTACGTGAAGGCGAAGGTCGAGACGCCGCACGATCCGTTCACGGCGGACGAGGAGCGGCTCGTTATGGGCGCGCTCATGAAGCGCTGCGACGCGCTCGACGGCCAGGCGGACGGCCTCATCTTCAACCACACGGCGTGCGACTTCGATCCGACCAAGCTCGCGTGCTCGGCCTCCTCGGCCGGTGGGCAGTGCCTCGCCGCCAACAAGGCCGAAGCCCTCGCGCGTGCGATGGCCGGGCCCGTCAACGCCGCCGGCATGCCGCTCTACGTCTCGTATCCGTATGATTCCGGCATCGACGACGCCGGCGGCCTGCCCGGCCTGCTGCGCGCAGGCGGCAGCCCACCGATCGGCCCGAACGGCGCCGACATGCAGGCCCAGAACGTCGACGCGGAATTTCTCGCCGCGATCTCGGCCAACGAGGCGCTCGGCAGCACCGCGATGTACTACAACCTGACCACGTTCATCGGCCACGGCGGCAAGCAGATCTTCTACCACGGCGAGTCGGACCCGTGGTTTTCCGCGAACGACACCGTCCGCTACTTCGGCGAGATGGGGAAGGCCAACGCCGCCGTGCAGGCGGTCGAGGACTACGGACGCCTCTACCTCGTGCCGGGCATGTCGCATTGCCAAGGCGGCGCGCACACGCCCGATACGTTCGATCTGCTGACGCCGCTCGTCGAGTGGGTCGAGAAGGGCGAGGCGCCGGGCGCCGTCACGGCCACGGGCCGATCGATGCAAGGGGCCAGCCGGCCGTTATGCCCGTATCCCAGCTACGCGCACTACACGAGCGGCGACGCGGCGGACGCGCGCAGTTACGAATGCCGGACGCCATGACATGGCGCTAGCGCGCGTCGGCTCGATCTGCATCTAGCGCCGATTCGCGCAGGCGCCCGAGCCACGCGTCGAACGTGCCGATCCAGGTCGCCGTCGGCGAGCCGGCGTAGCCGGACGCGAACGCGTGTCCGCCCTCCTGGAGCAGATGCGCTTCCACGGGGCGATTCGCGGCGCGCATCGCTGCGAGCAGATCCAAAGTGTTCGTCACGGGCACCGTCCGATCGTCGAGCGCGTGCACGAGGAACAGCGGCGGCGTGTCGGCGGTCACGTGCAGCTGCGCCGAGCGGCGTGCAATCTGCGTCGGCGACGGGTTCGGGCCGAGCAGCAGCTCGCGCGACACGGCATGCGTTCCGGGCAGCGCCATCGTGACCACGGGGTAGATCAGTGCTGCCGCGAACGGACGCGCGCTGCCACTGTCCGCGCCGTCGACGGGCGCGTACACGGGCTGCGCGAAATCCGTCGCGAGCGTCGCCGCGAGATGGCCGCCCGCGGAGAAGCCGACCACGCTCAACGTTTCGGGGTCGACGTTCCAGCGGCCGGCGTTCGCGCGGATCACGCGCATCGCGCGCTGCGCGTCTTGCAGCGGCACGTCGTCGCCTTGCTGCCAGCCTTCGCCGGGCAGCCGATAGACGAGCACGAACACCGTGTAGCCGCGCTCGGTGAGCTTCGCCGCGAAGTCCGCGCCTTCGTTCTGCACGGACACGAACAGGTAGCCCCCGCCCGGTATCGTGAGCACGGCCTGGCCGTTCCTGCGTTGCGGCGTGAAGACGCGCAGCTCCGGAGTGGCGACGTTCGCGACGAACGGCGCGGGCCAACCGGCCGGCAGCGACACGGGCACGAACGCTCCGCCCGGCGGCGCGGACGGCCACAGCGGCACCGTCGGCGCGGCGTCCCAGGCGCGCGAAGTACGTGCAGGTGTGGGCGGCGGCGTGAGCGCCGTGCCCGCGCGCGGCGCGCTGCGCGCGGCCGTCGATGATGCGACGATGCTCGCGAACAGCTCTTCGCGGCGAGTGGTGGTGGGACGCGCGCCGACCGCCGCGCTCGTGCGCTCGAGCGCTTCGGCGATCGCCCTTTCCGTCAACGGCCGCATGCGGGCGTAGCCCTCGCGGTTGGGATGCACGCCATCGTTGCCGAGATCCGCGCGCAAGCCGCCTTCCGCGTCGGCGAGCACCGTGGCGTAGTCGACGAAGACGTAGCCGTTGTCGAAGGCCACGCTTCGCAGCCAGCCGTTCAATTCGCGGATTGCCGCGCGCGGATCGAGATCGCCGCGCCAGTAGAGCTTGCGTGACGGCGGGATGCCGGCGAGCACCACCGCAATGTCGTTCGCGCGTGCGAGCTCGATCATCGCGAGGACGTTGCTCTGGTAGTCCTGCACGGTCGTGGGCCCCGTGTTGCCCGCGATGTCGTTCGTGCCTGCCATGATGTGCACGACGCGCGGATGCAGCTCGACCACGTCCTGCCGAAAGCGCGCGAGCATCTGCGGCGAGGTTTGCCCGCCGATGCCGCGCCCCACGATGCCGTTCGCGAACAGCGACGGGTCGCCGCGCGTCCAGTTGTCCGTGATCGAGTCGCCCATGAGGACCGCGCGCGGGCGCTCGCCGGACCGGATCGCGGCGTTCGCGGCTTTGTAGCGGCAAAGACCCGGCCAGTCGCGCGCCCGCTGCGCGTCCGCTGCGGCCTGCTGCGCCGGCGGCTGGCCGGCCTGCCAGGCTTGGAACGCCGTCCAGAACGCCTCGGACGAGGCGGCTGGCGTTAGGATGAGGTCCATGACCGGTGCGAGCCGCGCCTCGGCCTCGGGATCGGGCGGCGGACAGGGAGACTCGACGAGGCCTTGAGCGAGCGACGCCGAAGCGGCGGCGAGCAGAAGTGCGCCGGCCGACATCGGTGCGAGCCGGTGACGTCTCGTCCGTGTCTCGTCGCGAGCGCGATGCTTCATGCCGTTCATCGCGTCGAGCCCGAGTGCTTGACGTGCTTCGCGAAGAACGCGAAGACGTCCGGCTGGCTCCCGAGGATGATCGTGCCGTGATCCAGGCCCGGAAATTCCCGGTACTCGACGCTCGCGCCCAGCGCCTCGAGTTGCTCGCTCAGCTTCTTCGCGCTCGGCAGCAGCGAATCTCGGTCGCCGACGGTGATCAGGACGGGTACGTTCAGGAGCTTCGAGTCGGCATTCAACTCCGCGCCGAAAGGCGCCGGCGCGAGCAGCGCCACGGCGGCCCAAATCTCCGAATACTTCTCGGCCAGATGACGCGCGCCGCTGCCGCCCTGCGAGTGACCCATCAAATAGATGCGCCGGTCGTCGACGTCGAACTCCGCTCGCACCTTCGCGAGCACGTTCATGACGTCCTTTTCGCTGTATTCGGTGACGAGCGCGGGATCGACTTCGGCCGTTCCGCCCACGATCGGCGGCGCGGGACGCGCGGGCGGCGCCGGAGCGCGGGCGTCTGCATTCGGGGCGGCCCGGGGCGGGGCCTGGACTCCGAACCCCGCGCGGTTGTTGTACCCGATCGGTCCCGCGAGGATGTAGCCGCCTTCCTCCGCGAGATCGACGGTCGTGCCGCGCACGAACGTGAGTGTGGTGCCGGTGTAGCCGCGCAGCGCAATGATCAGCGGAGCCTTCTTGCCAGGCACCACTTTCGAGGAAACGAACAGCGAGTAGGGCAGGTCTTCACCGGTTTCCGCGAACCGGTAACTCCGCACCTCGACGTGGGCTTCGGGAACGAGCTCGGAGCCGCCGCGGATGCCTTCGGGCAACGGAGTGCCCGGCGGTTGCGCGGCCGAGGAACCGAGCCGCAGGCACAAAAGGGCCGCGCAGGCGACGGTAGTCAAGGCTCCGATCGTCGATCTCATGGTTACCCCCTCGAGGTCTTCTGTGCGCCGCGGCTCGCGTGCAATCGTTTGCAGCGATGTGCCGAGATTAGACCAAGGCCTGCTCGCGAGGAAGGTGGGCGGCCGCGAGTGCTATCGAGCCTCCACGCGTGAGCGCAAAGTCGACCGTAATCTCCAACTGGGCGGCGCGACGGCCGCCGTGTATATAGTCGTGCAGACCTATGGGGGACTCGTCGATGCTGCATCCAACCGCACACCGCGGCGCGCTCGCTCTCGTCGTCGCTCTCGCCGGCGCGGCTACGTCGCCGGCCGTGGCGCAATCCGTCGCTAAAGCGGCCGCCTGGCCAGCCGGCGCGCCGCCGATCGCCCGCGCGCCGGCCTTCGGCGCGGCCGAGCTCTTGAGGCGGCCGGCCGAAAACTGGATCACCAACGGCGGCAACGTCCACAACCAGCGCTACTCGACGCTCGACCAGATCAATCGCGGCAACGTCGCGCGGGTGAAAGCCGTCTGGCGCGTGAGCTTGAACGGCTCCGGTCTCGGGCCGGGCTATTCGCAGCAAGCGCAAGCCCTCTTCTACGACGGCGTGCTGTACGTCGTGACCGGCGACGACGATGCGTTCGCCGTGGACGTCGAGAGCGGCAGGATTCTCTGGACCTACAAAGCGAACGTCGACTTCGAGCACGCGATCGTCTGCTGCGGGCGCTTGAGCCGCGGCGTCGGCTTGGGCGACGGCAAGGTCTACGTCGGCCGGCTCGACGGCCGGCTCGTCGCGCTCGATCAGCTCACGGGCAAAGTCGTCTGGGACATTCGCGCGGGCGACCCCGGCGTCAGCGAGGGCATCACGGCCGCGCCGCTCTACTACGACGGCAAGGTGATCGTGGGCTTCACGGGCGGCGAGTACGCCGTGCGCGGACGCATCAGCGCCTACGACGCGAACACCGGCAAGCGCATCTGGAACTTCTACACGGTGCCGGGCCCGGGCGAGATCGGTCACGCGACGTGGCCGCAGGACAACGAGGCGTGGAAATACGGCGGCGCGCCGGTATGGCAGACGCCGAGCGTCGATCCCGAGCTCGGCATGATCTACTTCTCGACCGGCAACGCCGCTCCGGACCTCAACGGCGCGATTCGCGCGGGCGACAACCTGTTCACGGCGTCGCTCGTCGCGCTCGACGCCGCCACGGGCCAGTACCGCTGGCACTTCCAGCTCGTGCGCCACGACATTTGGGATTTCGACGCGCCGAATCCGACGATACTCTTCGACGCGGACTTCGACGGCGTGCCGCGCAAGGGCATCACGACGGTCTCGAAGGCCGGGTATCTCTACATCCTCGACCGCACGAGCGGCGTGCCGCTCACGCCCGTGCTCGATACGCCCGTGCCGCAGGACAAGATTCAAAGAACGGCGGCGACCCAGCCGATCCCGCAGAGCGATCAGGTCCTGCGGCACGAGGTCGACGCCGTCGGCGAGAGCTTCGTAGGCACGTTGCGCAATCGCGCGCGCACGTTCACGCCGTTCAGCACGGGGCAGGAGGCGATCTGGCGGCCGTTCTCCGGCGTGACGTGGCACCCGAGCTCCTACAACCCGAAGAACAACCTCATGTACCTGTGCGCCGGCGACGGCCCGGGGCGCGGCAGCGTCGGCGGGGATCCCGCCGCGATGATCGGCCCCGAGGACGCGAAGACGCGTCGCTACCTGCAGGGCACGTTCGGCAGCGCGCGCGACATCGGCACGGACTCGCGCAGCACGCTCGTCGCGATGAACGTCACCGACCACAGCGTCGCATGGCGGCGGCTGCTCGACTCGCGCTGCGCCGGCACGATCGCGACGGCCGGCGGGCTGATCTTCGCGGGCCGCTTCAACGGCGAGCTCACGGCGCTCGACAGCGACACGGGGCAGCGGCTCTGGTCTTTCCAAACCGACGGCGGGTTCACGACCACGGTGACGACGTTCGAGCACAAGGGCGTGCAGTACCTCGCGGGCATCGCGGGCGGCGGCATCACGGGAGGGCGCTTGAACGACGGGCTCTGGCTGTTCTCACTGAACGGCACAATCGACTCGCTGCCGCCGGGCTCGGGCGACCCGGCCCCGGGTGAGTCGAATCGCGTGACGGACGCGCCGCACGACGATCCGCGGGCGTTTCTCGCGAGCTTCGACCTCGGCCGCAAGCCCAATCTCGCGCGCGGCGCGCAGATCTACACGAGCGTGTGCCAGACGTGCCACGGGGCGAAGGGCGAGGGCGGTCAGCTCGGCAAACCGCTCGGCAGCGGCCTCACGATCGAGGACATCATGACGACCGCGCGCTCGGGCGTGGCGGGCACCTCGATGCCGCCGTTCGGTAACGCGTACGGCCTCGAAGAGCTGCACGACGTGGCGAGCCACATCGTGAGTCGCATCCTGCCGCAGCGCTGACGACGCGCCGCGCTGGGGCGACGCCGAGCGCTCGAAAGCCTCGAGCCGGCGAGAGACCGCGGTCGCGGAGACCGTCAGCCGAGCGTGAACACCGCGCCGAGCTCGGTGCGCGCGGCGACCTTGCGGAACCCTTCGGCGATGCGCTCGAGCGGATAGCGACCCGTGATCATCGTGGCCGCGTCGATCGCGCCGCGCTCGATCATCGTGACATAGCGCGGCGTGTCGCGCAGCGGATGCATGCCGCCCATCTGGCCGCCGTGGATCGAACGCGTCGACAGGCAAAAGCGCGCGGTCGGGAACGAGATGTCGCCCTGCTGCCCGGCCGCGAGCAGCGTCAAGTGCCCGCCGCCGGTCGTGACGTCCCAGGCCTGACGAATCGCGAGCAGGCCCGTGGGATCGGGCCCCTTCTCGACTTCCGGCGGGAAGAGATCGCCGCCTGAGCCTTCGATCACGAAGTCGGCACCGCCGTAGCGATAGCCCGGCCCATAACGGCCGCCCGCGTCGAAGCGATCGGTGGGCCCGTAGCAGAGCTCGCGGATGCGCTGCACGAGCGTGTCGGTGTCGTCGTTCGGGTCGAACACCGTCGTGGCTCCGAGCGCGAGCGCCTTCTGCCGGCGATACGCGACGGGCTCGACGACGATGATCTGCCCGGCCGAGCGGCTTCGCGCGCCCTGTACCGCCGCGAGCCCGATCGGGCCCGCCCCGAAGATCACGACGTTCGAGCCGCCCTCGACGGGCGCATACGTCATCGTCGCCGCCATGCCGGCCGCGAGCGTGTCGCCGAGCAGCGCGAGCTGATCGTCGGGCAAGTCCGTGAATACCGGGATGCAGTACTCCTCGAGCGCGACCATGATCTCGCTCAAGCCGCCGATCGCGGCCTGCTGCAGCACGCCGGTGCCGTCGGCCATGTCCGCGATCGGAGCGTTGAAGAGCGCGCTGTTCAGGTAGTTGCACGCCTCGGGGTGGCCGTGCAGGCACTGATAGCACTGACCGCATTCGGGCGTGCCGCTTACGAGCACGCGGTCGCCGACGCGCACGCGCACCACCTGCGCGCCGACGGCCTCGACGACGCCGAAGCCCGAGTGATTCGGGATCAGCGGATTCTGGACCGCAGCGGTGCCGAGCACCGTTCTCGTGATCGTGTAGCAGCCGCACGAGGCCTTGGTGCGCACGAGCACCTGCCGCGGCCCGATCTCGCGCAGCCGCAGACTCTCGATCGACGACGTGGTGCCGTGGCGCACGAACGCGCGAAACGGCATGCCCGCGACCGTGCCCGTGGCGATCGCGGGTGCGCGCTCCTGCGCCTCGGTGCGCGCACCCGCGAAGGCCGCGGCTGCGAGCGCGCCGGCCGTGAGCATCGAGCGGCGCGATACGCCGCCCGGCGCGTCTTGCGCAGCCGAGTCCGCGGTGTCGCCGTGCGTCGCATCGTTTCGAGTCTCGTGACCTGCACCTGCCGATTCGCCCATCGCAAGCTCCTCTGCCGCTATTCGAGAGATTGTAGGACCGGGCGGGCACCGCCGCATCGGCCGACGAAGAAGCGGCGGCGAGGCTCGCTTGGGCCCACCAAAGCCGTCTCAGCGGCTCTCGCAGCTACCCGGCCACCCAAGATCGCACGCGCGTGCGTACAGCGCGGCGGGCTGTTGATCCTTGATCGGGCCCTTGCTGCCGCGAAGGATGTACCGGTAATCGACGTCGGTCGGGAGGCCGTGTCTTATCGGTCCGCCACTGACGAGCGCCTCGGCGTTGTCGCAACCGGCGGGGAATTGCAGCGAGCAGGCGCGCTCGAACGCCGAGGCGGCGCGAGCGCGATTGTCGAAGCGCGCGGTCAACAGGATGCCGGCTTCGTTGCACGCCCACGGCGACCCGTCTGCGCAAAACCCTTCCTGTAAGAAGTACAGGTTGAAGCACGCGTCGCGCTTATCGGCCGCGCACGCCCGGTTCCAGAACGGCGTCCATTGCCCCGGATGCCTGTCGCCCAAGTAGCCGCTCGCGCTCATGGCGACGAAGGCGGTCGACCACACGCCGATGTAAGCGAGATTGCGGCGTCGCGCTGCGAGCGCACGGCCCCACTTCGCCGGATCGATCGCCTTGAGTCTGGGCGAGCGCGCGAGCCGGTCGAGCACGATCACCGACAGGTTCAGGAGCGGCACGGGCAGCAGCTTGTCGTAGAACCCCGGCTTGCCCGCGCTCAGCAGCGCGTCGTACAAGAACACGACGCTGAGCCCGTAGAGCACGCCGAACAGGATGCGCCCGAGCTCGGTGCGCGGCGAAGTGGAGGGGTCGGTGAACAGCAAATGCATGCCCAGGAACACGGCGATGGGCACGTGCGAATCCACGAAGTAAAAGCTGCCGGTGGCGGCGTAGTAGAGCGCGCTGAAGGCGAACGTGGTGACGACGGCGGCCATCGTCATCGACGTGACGCCGAAGAAGAACTGCCCCGGCAACGCGATGAGAAAGAGGAACAGGTAGATCTGGGGCGGATAGAACTGCGTCTGCGCCACGTCGAAGCCCCAGGTCATGTCACTCGTGCCGGTCAAGATCAGCGCGAGGGCCGCGACGGCGAGGGGAAACGACGACGGATTGAAGATGTGCGTGTTCACGCCGTCGCGCTTCCAGCGCAGGAACTCCTTGGCGATCAAGCCGAGCCCGACCATCGCGAGCTGCCAGTAGAACCACGGGTCCTTGAACCACAGGAACAGCATGATGCTGAAGACGATCGGAAAGGGGCCGAACCCGAGCGCGAACTTGCGGCGGTGTGTCCACGACAGCAGGCTGTCGAAGCCGTAGGCGAAGAGGATTTGCGCAAGGATGAGCGGCGCCGCGTGATAGACCTCGCGCCAGTAGAAGCCCCAATAGAGCAGCACCGAGGTGTGCACGCAGGCCTGCAGGTAGTGCTGCCGGCGCAACGCAATCTCGAGCGTGACCTTCCGACCGCGCAACACCACGCCGCACAGCACCGCGCTCCAGGCGAGCAGCGCCACGCCGGCGCCGAAGACCGACGCGCTCACCACGGGCCGTGAGCGCAGCCACGGCAGCTGGCTCAGCACGAACAGGCTCGCGACGAAGGCCGCGTTCAGGAGGAACGCCCCTCGTGCCGAGAGCTGCGTGGTGAAGGTGAATCCGGCTGCGGCCGGGCCGGAGCGTGCGGGTAACGTTACGGCGCCGGAGGATTCGCCGGTGAGTCTAGTCGAGGACATGCGCCATCGTATTCGGGCGACGCGTGAATTCAAACCCAATGGGGTGTGGCCGACCGGACGTCGAGACGGACGAAAGTGCTGCCCGTCTCGCCTCAACAAGAGGGCCGAACGTCTTGCGACGTTCGGCCCTCGGCGAACACGCAACCTTTAGTGGTGGATCTGTTCCGTGACGTCGCCCGCGTCGTAAGGCTCGCAGTCGCCGCGCTCCACGCCGAGCAACGTCGGACTGCCGAAGCCGCCCGCGCTTTCGGTCACCTTCTTCATCACGACCGGGGTCTGTTTCCAGGGCTGTATCAAGACCTCCGGATCGTCGACCGTCACCTCGTAGAGGATCTCGTCGCCCTTCCGCGTGAAGCGCTCGAAGACCTTCATCTTGTCGGAGTGGAAGAATCCACCGCGCGCGAGCCAGGTCGCGTCCGTGAACCCTCTCGATTCGATCACGAGCGTGTCGCCTTCCCAGTGGCCGATGGAATGACCCGTATATTTCGTGACCTCGAGCGCCTTCTCGTCGAACGGCCGGCCGTCGGTCGGGATCACGCGGAGGTCCGTATAACCGCCGCCGCCGTCGCCGCCGCGACCGTAGAGCAACGTGATGTCGTCCGCCGTTTGGAAAATGCGTCCGGGCGCGCCCTGCCGCGGAATGCCCATCGGCTGACACGTCATGATCGGATCTTCACGGTTCGTCCACATGTCGAGATAGACGACCTTGTCCCAGTTCTCGGGCTTGTAGAGCGGACGATTCGGACCGAAGCGCGAAGCCGCCTCGAACTCGAAATCCAGCGTCTGATTCCACGCGGGGCTGCAGCCCTCGAGCTGCGTCGGCGCGCAGCGGCGGTTGCCGTAACGCCAGATGAAGAACTTGTTGCCGGGGTTCCAGCTGCCCGTCAAATCGGGCTTGCCGCTCGCCAAGTGCGGCGTCGGCGCGGTCGAAGTGAGCATGGCCACTTTCTGGTCGCTGCCGACCATCGGCAACGGTTCCGTGGGACCGACGCTCGGCGGCACCGGCACGACGACGTAGACGCTGCCCGTTTCGGTCACGGCCGTCTTGATGTCGCGCACGACCTTACCGTTGTCGCGCTCCACCATCTTGCCCGCGTACTTCGCTTCGATGAGATTGAGCGGGTTGTTGTAGTCGTTGTAGTCGCTGTACGTGAACTCGTAGGTATCGCGCCCGTGCTTCACGACGACGGACTTGGCCATGAACTGATCGTCCAGCGTGGCCACGGCCGTTGCGCCGGCGACGCCCGGAATCGGGTAAGTGACCATCGGTGTGTTGCCGTCCCAGCGGACCGACGTCTGGCCGATCTTCGCCTTCCCGGCCTCGAGCAGTCCGCCCGGGTTGCGGAACGTCTTCAGCAAGTCGATGCCGGCGCCCGCGAGCGCTGCCTTGACGGCGCCTTGCGGGCTTGCCCAGAGCCGGATCAGCCGCTCGGCGACCTTGTCCGGCATCGGCTTGGCGGTGCCTTTGCCCGGCACGAGACCGGCGCCCGGGATGTCCTCGTCCCAGGCGTACTTGCCGCTGACGACCTCGATGTTCTTGTACGTCTGACCGTTCGGCAGCTTGCATTCGATCTGCGTACGGCTGCCGGCAAATTGGTACGCGTCGCTCACGCGGTAACCCGACGTGCCGAGCTCGCCCTTCCGCTTGGTTTCCTTGTAGGGCGTGATCGCACAAGGCTGGCCGTTCACCTGGATCGTGCCCTCACCCCGGTACTCGAGCGTGACGGCGAGCTCGTGCTCCTCGATGCCGCGCAGCATGACCATGTGCCACGGCCAGTTGTAGAGCACGGACTTCAGGTCCCTGGCGTCCTTCGCAGGCGTGTAGAGGTCCGGCGGCGGGCCGCCGAACTGGGCGTACGCCGCGATAGACAGCAAGGTCGCGAGGCCGGATGCAAGCGCGACACGGGTTGAGGTCGCACCGAGTTTCAAAGTCATGTCAATTTCCCCCTCAACGGAGAATGGTGCTGATTTTCGGGCTGGAAGTCGATCCTTTTTTTGCATTCGGACCGGTGATTCTCGGCTGAATGCTCAGAGGGGCGCTGCCGTTCTCGCACCCTACTTCGGGAACGTGATCCTCGCGACGTTCCACAGAGTGCAAGACCCCCTGTACAGCTCCGTGTCGCTCACGGCTTGAAGCGTGTGGATGATGCAGCCGGTCTGCCCTTGGCCGAGGCCGGTTTGCGCCCAGTCGATGAGCTTCCCGTCGTGGTCCAGGCGATAGATCTTGCCGTCGCCGTCGCCGCTGTAGATGTATTTCGGGGTGACCTGCACGGCCCAGGGCATGCCGATTCCGGTGATGTAGCGTTCGAAGTTCAAGTCGTAGTCGAACACCTGGATCCGGCGGTTGGCGCGATCCGCGACGTAAACGTGGCCGTAGCCCGCCGCAATGGAGTGCACGGTGTTGAACTGTCCGTCACCGCTGCCGTAGCTCCCGTATTCCTTCAGCCAGGTGCCGTCCGGGGCGAGCTTCACCACGCGCGAGTTGTTGTAGCCGTCGGCGATGAAGATGCTGCCGTCCGGGCCCCATGTCACGTCGGTCGGGCGGTCGTAGGTGCCCTTCTGCGCCTTCGGACGCTGGCCTTCGGGGTCGTGCACGCCGCGTTCGACGTGCTGTTCCCACCAATCGATGGACTCGGGCTTGCGGCCGAGCACCATGGCCACGAGGCCGGTGGGATCCACCTTGATGATCATGTTCGAGCCCTCGTCCACGACCCAGACGTTGTCCTGCGGGTCGACGCGCAGGCCGTGGGCGAACGACAGGCCGTACGCGTTCGGGAGCCATTCCTTCACGTACTTCAGGTTTTTGTCGAACTCGAACACGCGGGCGGCGTTGCCGCCGCGCGAGCTACCGCTCCAGCCCGTGCGCGAGTACACGAACAGGTGGCCCGCCGAGTTCAGCGACACGCCTTCGGTCTCACCGATCGTTTCGCCGGGAATGCGCAGCGGCAGAATTTTCTCGGTCACCTGAACTTGGAGGTTCGCCGGCGGCGCGGAGGCGCCCCCGCTCTGAGCGAGGACGGCGCGGGACCCGACAGCCAGCACGAACAGACCAAGCGTCACGGCCAGTTTCTTCACGAGCTTTCTCCTCGAGTACGCGGATGCCGGCAGTCGTGGTTCAACCCTACCAGGCCCCCACGGCCGGTCCGGCGGTTTGAGATGCTACGTCTTGCGAGGCCGTACCGCGAGAGGTGTCGTGAGTCGCGAGAATGCGCGCCGTCTTATCGAGGGCGTCCGTGCACGGCGCGAACAACCCGCAGCCCTTCGCGTCCAGGCGGGACAGGCGGGCGGCCACAGCGCCATCTCGCGAGCCGCGCGCTGTCCGGGAATTCGGTCGTTCCAGCCCTATTATCAGATATCGAAATAGGGAGCAGCCGCTGTGACCGCTGACAGCCGACTGCCCATGTGCGGCTGCGGGCTGCTGCAGCCGTCAAGCGCCCCTTCGAAGTCGTTGAACGGCACTACCCCGCGGGCCGGTGCACCCAGGGCCGGTGCAGGCCGTACAACGGCCATCGTCAATGGCAGTGGCGTTGGTGAACGCTGCAGTGCTTCCCGATCGCGTACCCCGCGGCGCCTCCGGCCACTGCCGCACACCCGGTCTGCACGGCCGCAAAACCCGCGAACGTCAGCAGCATCAGCAACTTGAAATGTTTCATCTCTGATTCTCCATTTGCTTCCTGGGGAAACCCAGCAGGTTTCGTGCCAGGACGCGGCCGGGCAGCGCTCCGCAGCGATTTCTTTCGAAGCGGCGCGCAATCGGCAGGAACAGCGCACGAGGGCCATTGCGATCCCCATCCATGTCATCGAAGCGGAAACTTCTTTGCTCGCGGACAATTGCTCTGGGCGAGTGGCGCAGATTCGGCTACCATCGAGCGGAATCAACGGTCGCAGGAACACGGCGCCTGACGATGTCGAAGCGAGCGCTGCGCAGCGCCGAGAGGATTCTCGGTGTCCCAATCGCCGGCATGAAGCTGCGGGCAGCGCTCTCGTTCTATCTGGCTTTCGCTGCGGCGATGCAGGGCATCGTCGCGCAGGCGCACGTCCACGAGCGCTGGGACTCGGCGACGGCTCACGCCGGGGTCGCCGTCCAAGCGCCGCGGCCGGCGCCCGACGATGGCACGCCTGGTGCGCCGGTACGCGACGATTCAACGTATTGCGCGTTGTGCCAGGTGCTCGCGGCAGGCAGCGCGCCGCTTGCGCCCCTCCATGACGTGCCGCCGCCGCGCGAAGCCGGCGGCGTACGAATTTCCTTCGACCAGGCCGCTTGGATTCGGCCCTCAGCCGTTTCTTACAGCTGGACCAGCCGCGGCCCACCGACGCTCTGACTCCCTCGCTTGCATGGCAGGACGCGCCGCTTAGGTCGCGCGCGTCCGTTTTCGTCGTTCACCGCGCCGAGCCGACGCGGTTCGGCGCGACGGGAGTCAGGACGCTATGTCATCCAATACACTTCGTGTCGCGGCGGTCGCCGTCGCGGCCGCTTCGTCCCATTCGATCGTGCTCGCTCAGCAGTCTGCGGATCGAAAGGATCTCGAGACCATCGTCGTCACGGCCTCGCCGATCAATCAGGACCGCGCATTTCTCGCAACCATCGTCGACAGCGTCGATCGCTCGCAGATTCTGCAGAGCGGCGGCGCCAATCTTGCGGACGCGCTCGCGAACGAGCCCGGTGTGACGGGTACGAGCTTCGCGGCCGGTGCAAGCCGCCCCGTGATCCGCGGCTTCGATGCGAATCGCGTGCGCGTGCTCGAGAACGGCATCGGCAGCTTCGATGTGTCCGACGTCGGTCCCGATCACGGCGTGCCGATCGATCCGTTGTCGACGCAACGCGTCGAGCTCGTGCGCGGCGCCGCGACGCTCCGCTACGGCAGCCAGGCGATCGGCGGCGTCGTCAACGCAATCGACAACCGCGTGCCGCTGACCTTGCCGAGCGACCCCGTGAAGGCCGAGCTCACGGGAACCTACGGCAGCGGCTCCGACGCGCGGCAGGGCTCCGCGCAGCTCGACGCGCGTGCGGGTCAGTTCGCGATCCACGCCGACGGCTTCGACCGGCGCGCCGGTGATTACGCCATTCCGGGAGGCACCGAACCCAACTCCTACATGGATGCGGACGGCTACGCGCTCGGCGGCACCTACTTCTTCGGGGACGACCGATTCGGCCTCGGCGCGGTTCACTACGACGCCCAATACGGCATTCCGGGCGAGGACACGTACATCGACATGAAGCAGACGAAGCAGCTGCTACGCTCGTCGTTTGCGGGCGGCGGCGACACGCTGCAGCACGTGACGCTCGAAGGCGGCCACGCGGACTACGAGCATAGCGAGAAAGACCCGGCCACCGGCGAAGCGCTGTCGACGTTCAAGGACAACGAGTGGGACACTCGCGTCGAGAGCGTGTTCGGCGCAACGGGCCCGTTCTCTGGCTCGGCGCTCGGCGTGCAGCTGCAAAATCGCGACTTCTCGGCGCTCGGCGAAGGCGCGGATTATCTGCAACCGACCACCACGAGCTCTCGCGCGGTGTTCGCGTTCGCCGAAGTGCCGCTCGCGAGCAAGAAGGTGAGACTCCAGACCGGTGCGCGCGTCGAGCGCGTGGAGGTCGACGGAACGCCGGCGACGGAAGTGCCGACGAGCCGCACGTTCACGCCTGTCAGCGGGTCTCTCGGCGTGCTGTTCGACGTAAGCGAGGCTACGAAGCTCGGCGTCACGTTGACGAGCGCGGCGCGCGCGCCGGCGCAGACCGAGCTGTTCGCGCGCGGTCCACACGACGGGCCGGCCACGTTCGAGACCGGCGATCCGACCCTCGATGCCGAGCGCGCGAATTCGCTCGAGGGAACATGGCGCTTCAATTCGGATCGCGTGAGTGTCGAAGCGTCGCTTTGGGCCGCGAAGTTCAACAATTACATCTTCGGCGCGCTGACCGGACGCACGTGCGACGACGCCGGCAACTGCGTGGCCGACGACAGCCTCGACCTCAAAGAGCTCAATTACACGCAGGTCGACTCGACGTTCCGGGGCGCCGAGGGCAAAGCGTCGTTCCTGCTCGGCGACACGTCGAACGGTAAGCTGCGGCTCGATCTGATCGCCGACACTGTGCGCGCCACGATCGATCATGGCGGCGGCAACGTGCCGCGCATTCCGCCGTATCACGTGGGCGTTGGGCTGCACTGGGACGGCACGAGCCTCGACGGCGGAGTGATGGTTCGGTACTCCGCGCGGCAAACGGATGTCGGAACGGCCGAGACCGAGACCGCGAGCTTCACGTCGGTGGACGCGCACTTCGGCTGGCGGCCGATGCGTAAGCATCCGGACTTCGAGCTCGCGGTGGTCGGCCGCAATCTGACCGACACCGTGCAGCGCAACGCGGTCGCGCTGAACAAAGACGAGGTGATCTTGCCGGGGCGCGACGTGCGGGTTGTGGCACGCGTGGATTTTTGACAGTTTCCGTCGTTTTCGAGCGGCGTCGCCACTGGCCGGCGGCGCCGCTCCAGAGACGTCGCGGTCATCGTGAACCCGAAGGCGTGCCCCGCGCAGCCGGTCGGCACGCGAGCGGACGGCACGCCCGCTCGATGAAGCTCGTCCGCGAAGGTCCACGGCCGCTGCAATTTCAGCCCAAGTCGAGCCGTTCGGCGGTCATTCAGTGGCCTGCGGGCACGGTCGCCGCACCGGGCTTGCGCACGAGAAGCGCACAAGCCACCGCAAACAACGCAAACACAGCTCCGCACAGGAACGCCGTCCGAATCCCGCCGGCCAACGCCTCGACCGGCGGAGCCCCGGCCGCCGCGAGCCGCGCCGTCTGCCCCGACATCAGCGCAATGAACAATGCGACGCCGGCGGCGCCGGCCACTTGCTGCAGGGAGCCCAAGACTGCGCTGCCGTGCGAATAGAGCTCGGGCCGCACGGACGAGAGGCTCACGGTGAAGAGCGGAGTGAAAAGCAACGCGAAGCCCACGCTCATGATGATGTGGCCGGCCAGGATGAACTCGACACGGGTCTGCGTGCCGAGCAGCGTCATGGCCCAGAGCACGACCGTGACGATGAGAATGCCCGGAATCACCAGCTTCGTCGGGCCGATACGGTCGTACAGCTTACCGATCGACTGCCCCAGGAGACCCATGAGCAGACCTCCCGGCAACAGCAGCAACCCCGTTTGCAGTGTGCTGATGCCGAGCACGTTCTGGAGGTAGATCGGTAGCACGATGATCGTGCCGAACAGCACCAGCATCAGCACCGCCATGAGCAGCACCGAGACGGTGAAGTTGCGCGAGCCGAAGGTCCGCAGATCCAGCAGCGCGGTATCCGTCCGTTGCAGCTTCAGCTGCCGGTGTACGAACACCGCCATCGCGACACCGCCGACGACGAGCGGGATCCACGGCGGCAAACTGCCGGGCTCGCGCGGCACGCCCACGACGCTCAAGCCATACACGCCGCCGCCGAATGCGAGCGCTGAGAGGATCACGGACGGAATATCGAGCGGCGTCGCGCGCGGCGTCGTCACGTTCTCGATGCGCCGCCAGCCGAGCCACAACGACGCGAGCGCAATCGGCAGCACGAGCAGGAACAGCCAGCGCCACTGGAGATAGTTCAGGATCAGCCCCGATAGCGTCGGGCCGATTGCGGGCGCAACGGAGATCACGGTCATGATGTTGCCCATCGTTTTGCCGCGCGTTTCGGCGGGCACGAGCGTCATGATGGTCGTCATGAGCAGCGGCAGCATGATCGCGGTGCCCGATGCTTGGATGACGCGCGCCACGACGAGCAGAGCGAGACCGGGCGACAGCGCGGCCGCCAGCGTACCCGTCGAGAACAGCGACATTGCCAGGATGAAGATCGTGCGTGTCGGCAGCCGCCGCAGCAGGAAACCCGTCATCGGGATGACGACGGCCATCGTGAGCAGGAACGCCGTCGTGAGCCACTGCGCTGCGTCGGCTGTCACGCCGAGGCTCGCCATGAGGCGCGGGATCGCCACCGTCATGATCGTCTCGTTCAAGATCACGACGAACGAGGAGACCAGCAATAGGCTGATGACGAGGCGATTGCGTGCGGTGTGGTCCGTACCGGGATGGGTCGTAGCGGCGTCCATGGCGCGCCATAGTAAAGGAAGCCCTGGTCGCATGGCGGGCTCGCGGCGCCGGCCCGCGACGTCGGGGGAACGACCTTCGCGCGGACCACGGGAAGCGTTGCGACGTGCCGACGACGCCAAATTAGGACGCACCGACGTTCGCGAGTCGTAGACACCCGTCGGCGAGCGGGCTATGGTCCTCCGGCGCCTGCGCCTGGTCGCGCTGGCCCGCCGCTATGCCCGCCTGCAGGCGGAGAGCTCCGACTTCGACGGTCGCTCGTTACCGCAGCACCTGGGAGGAGAGCGCAATGAATGGCATCCACGACCTGGGCGGCATGACTTGTTTCGGGCCGGTCCAGCGAGAGGAAGGCGAGCCGATCTTCCACGCGGACTGGGAGCGCAGAGTGTTCAGCATGAACCTCGCCGGCCTCGCGTTCCTGGGCCCGGTCGATCGCGCTCGGCACGCAATCGAACGCATGGACCCCGTCGAGTACCTCTCGACCACCTACTACGAGAGCTGGCTCGTAGCACACGAGCGCTTGCTCGCAACGAAACAGCTGCTCAAGCGGCGCGCATGGCCAACGCCCGAGTAGGCCCCATTCGCTATTCCCTTACTGCTGAAACTCCGGCGTCATGTCCTTGCACGGCTGCTTCTGAAAGGGCACGTCCGACAAGTGCATGATGTCGTAGCTTTCGTATGGCGCCGCGAGATACACGGGATCCGTGACCGAATAGTCGCGCCGCAATGACATGTCCTTCGGGTCGAACGTGAAGCGCTCGACGACGTGCATCTGCTCGCTATTGCGCGTCGGTGGCGACAGGGTTCCGGCCGCGAACCCGACCGTATCCACCATGAGCGTGTTGCCTTCCCAATGCCCGATCGAGTGGCCGGCGTAGCTCGGCTCGAGATGATCGGGGTGCTTCGTCATGCCGACGTGGATGCGGCGATCGAAGTTGTACAAGCCATACGTGATATCGACGACCTTCTCACCGTCCGCCGTAGTGTGCTGCTCGAAACGATTGATGGGCCAATCCGCGGTCCAGTCGCGAATGATGCTCGTCGGCTTGCACGCGAACCACGGATTGTCCTTGACCGAGCGGCGGTTGAAAGAGTCGGCCGCTTTCTGGCCCGCCTCGGTGTAAACCGCCTTCGGCCGCGGCGGCTGCGTGGCCTGCACTTCCTTGAGCGTGATCTTCCCGGCCGCAAAGGCTGGCGACAGGCTCTTGGGAATCATCGAGCCATTGCCGCCGCTCGGTGGCACGGTGAGCACGAGCTGCTCCACGGCCCAGTCGCCCGTGATGTTCGGCTGACCGTCGGCGAGCTTCAGCGGACGGTTGGAAATATCCACCGGATTTTTCGTCTCGAATTGATCGTTGCGATTGCGCATGGGCGAATCGCCGATCTTGAAATTCTCGATGTAGCAGGTGTTCGGGTCGTTGCGATGCGGATGACCCTCGATCTCCACGTGCGCGCCGGGCGTGAACATCTCGGTGGACCAACCGGAGCGCCGCAGCAGCGTAGCGGCACGCATCTCGCACCGCATGTGAGATGTCTTGCCGTTCTCGACGACATCGAACTCCATATAGGAGTGCGGATTGATGAGATTCATGCGCGTGAGCGTTCCGGACCACGTCTTGTTGACGTCCATCTGGAACAGGCCGAAACCGTGGTGCGCCAGGGCCGGCGTGGCCAAGCCGCTCAGGACCGCTAGCGCGACCGCCGGGGCTAGGAGTTTCGTGGACAGGTGCATGCGTGCTCCCCCGTTGTAGTGGGACACAGTATAGAGCCCCGGGTTTTGATGGGCACGTTCGGCGTGCGGCTCGCGGCCGTGTCTGGGACCACGATTCTAGTCGGTCCTCGCCAGGGGTAGCGCAGCGATGTATGCGCGAGATGCCGCGATGTCGTGCCAAAGGGTCTGTAATCTCGCTCGTCGCATGCTAAACATCCGGTAGGCAATTCCACGATCTCCTTGAGTAACGACGTCAACACGCCTTCGAGCCCCGGGTCGTCGCGGGGGATTATCGGCCCGTCCCACCGTCGAAGGTACCGCCGAAACTGTTCGTAATCCCGAAGCTCGCGCGAGCCAGCGATGAACAAGTCGTTCGCGCCGGCTCTCAATGTCTGGATTACGCCGCTGCTGCCGTCACAGAGCCGAAAACCGAAGTTCCAGGTGGCACTGGCGTGCTCGTACTTCGAGATGCGCAGATTGTGCGACGCGGCGAAGGCGGCGAGCTTCGGTGCAAGCGGGGCAAAGAACTGCTCCCTGTCGATGGGGCTGCCGCCGAAACCATTGTCGACCATTTACGCCGCTCCTAAGGGGGGAAGCTCAACAGCCCCAACACCGGTGTCCGTGTGACCAAGGAATGCAGGAGATGGCGTATAAGGGACACGGCTAGCTGATGGAGGCCAAGAAGCTTCCGGCGGCGTTTTGTCGCAGGGCCACCAGCAATGAGCCGGTCCGGGAGTGGCTGCGATCGCTGGTCGGCCGACTGCGGCCTAGTCGTCGCTTGACGGCAAACTCGTCCGGCGGGCACGCTTGGGTCGAGGAACAAAAAAGACCGGATGCGGATGACTCTCCCTCCGGCGATCGAATCCGCGCCGCGGCGCGCTTGGACGCTCGCCGCGATAGCAGGGTCAGCCGCTAGCCCTGATCGAATGAGATTGCGTCGGCGGCCGCGACTACGGACGGATTCGTCGGACAGCCCGGCGCGGAGCCAAAAAAAGTAGGGAATCTTGAAGAAGATCGGTTTTCTCTCGTTCGGGCATTGGACGTCGGCGCCGCACTCGCAGGTTCGCACGGGAGCCGACGCACTCACGCAGTCGATCGACCTCGCGGTCGCCGCCGAGGCGCTCGGCGCCGACGGCGCGTACTTCCGTGTGCACCACTTTGCGCGTCAGCTCGGCTCGCCGTTCCCGCTGCTCGCCGCGGTCGGCGCGCGCACGAAAAAGATCGAGATCGGCACGGCCGTCATCGACATGCGCTACGAGAATCCGTTGTACATGGCCGAGGATGCCGGCGCCGCCGACCTGATCGCGGGCGGCAGGCTCCAGCTCGGCATCAGCCGCGGATCGCCGGAGCAAGTGATCGAGGGCTGGCGCTACTTCGGATACGCGCCGCAGCAAGGCCAGACCGACGCCGACATGGCGCGCCAGCATGCGGAGGTGTTCCTCGAGGTGCTCAAGGGGGAGGGGTTCGCGCAACCCAATCCGCGGCCGATGTTTCCCAATCCGCCCGGGCTCTTGCGCGTGGAGCCCCACTCGGAAGGACTACGCGAGCGGATCTGGTGGGGCTCGAGCTCGAACGCTACCTCCGAGTGGGCTGCGCGCCTCGGCTTGAACCTCCAGAGCTCCACGCTAAAGACCGACGAGAGCGGCGAACCACTGCACGTGCAGCAGCGCAAGCAGATCGAGTCGTACCGCGAGGCTTGGAAGAACGCCGGACACAAACGCGAGCCGCGCGTGTCGGTGAGCCGCAGTATTTTCGCGCTCGTCGACGACCGCGATCGCGCGTACTTCGGCGGCCGCGGCGGCGAGGAGCAGGACCAGATCGGCTACATCGACGCGAACACCCGCGCGATCTTCGGCCGTTCGTACGCGGCCGAGCCCGGCGCGCTCGTGAAGCAGCTCGCCGCGGACGAGGCCATTGCCGCCGCCGACACGCTGTTGCTCACCGTGCCGAACCAGCTCGGCGTCGAGTACAACGCTCACGCGCTCGAGAGCATCCTCAAGTACGTCGCGCCGGAGCTCGGCTGGCGCTGAGCCTCGCTATTTCGACAATCCTTCCTTGTACTTGGCCGCGACGTTTGCATCGCACTTGCCCGTGTCCTGCGAGAACTCGAGGTCGGGCCGGTGGTCCCACTGCTGCGTCAACATGGCCGGCGCCGTGAGATACACCGGATCTTCTACGGTGACCTCGTAGCGTAGCCGCAAGTGATCGTCCGTGAGCGTCAACCGCTCGACGGTATGCTTGCCCGCGCTCGACGGCACGTTCGTGCCGAGGCCGGACGGATTGGGCTCGAAGGCGACCGTATCGATCACGAGCGTATCGCCGTCCCACCGGCCGATGGGGTCCCCTTGGCGCGACGGTTTGACGTCGGCGCGATGCTTCGCGGTGATGGGGATGACGCGCTCGACATGGTCGCCGGAGTTGTCGAACCGCATCACGACCTGGTCCTTGCCGACTTCGATCGTGCGCAGCTCGTCGAGTATCGCGAGGAACGGTATGGGCTCGACGTAGCAGAGCCCATCGGCGAGCAGCTTCTTTTGCACGGCACGACCTTCCGGCGTGACGGGAAAGCGCGCCATGGCACCGAATGCCGCGCCCAGCGCCGCCCGGTTGGGCGCCCAGTGACCCGCGAGGCTCTCCGCCGGAGTCAGCGTGCGCGTCCGGTGATTCGCTTCATAGAACGGATGAATCTCGCCGTCCTGCGTGGTGACGTCGAGGATCCGGACCTGCTTGCCCCAGCCGCCGCGATTCGGATTCGCGCGCATGACGATCGGCGTGCCGGGCTTGAGGTCGTCGCGGTTGAGGCCGTCGACCAGCGCTTGCGTGATCGCGAGCCCTTCGCCTTCTATCAGCGCCGGCTTGCCGTCCGGTCCCTTGGTTTCGACGACCAGGTACATGTGCGGGTTCGTCCACTCGAACCGCGCGACCTTGCCTTCGAGCAGGATCTCTTTCGACGTGTCGTACATGGCCTGGCTGTGGTGGGCCGAAGCCGGGGCGCTCAGCAGCACTGTGGCGGCGAGAATCGGGGCAGCGGCGGTCAGACGATTCATCTGGGGACCTCGGGAAGGAAACTAGACCGGATAATAGAGAGATCGCAGGGGACGGACCATATTACCGGCGCTGCCCGCCCGGGTCTCGGGCGGCGCGCGGGGGCGCGCGAGCCAACGATGGCACCGCCGATCCTCCTCTGCCATGGTTACTGCCGCGATTGGCAGCCGCGCCGTCACGCCGTTTGCTTGCGCCAGTTGCCCGGTGAGGTGCCGAATTGGCGTTTGAACGCGCGGCTGAAGGCAGCCTCCGACTCGTAGCCCACTGCGACCGCGATTTGCGCGAGGCTGCCATGCCCTTCTCGCAGGCGCTGCGCCGCGACGTGCATACGCCACAGCGCGAGGTATTGCATCGGCGGCTGACCCACGAGCGAGGTGAAGCGCTCGGCGAACGTCGAACGGGACATGCCGACCTCGAGTGCCAGCGATTCGGCAGTCCAGGCATGGGTCGGCCGCGCGTGCAGCAGCGCGAGCGACCGGCCGATTTGCGGATCGCGCAAACCCGCGAGCCAGCCGCGCCGTTCCTCCGGCAAGCTCGCGACGTAGCGGCTCACCGCTTCGACGAACAACAACTCGGACAGCTTGGCCAGCACCGTCGTCGAGCCCACGCGGCCCGCCGCGATCTCGCTCGCGGCAAAGCGGAACGAGCTCTCGATCCAGGCGCCCGAGGCGGTCGTGCCGACGTCCACCTTCAAGACCGGCGGCAACGCCGACCGCAACGGGTCGAACGACGTCTCGGCGCCGAGAAAGCCGCATAAGATCTGCGTGGCCTCGCCGCCGCCGCCATAGCTGATTCGCGACATGCCGCCGGGCGGCGTCTCCATGACCTTGTGAGCGAGTAGCGGCTCGACGCTGAGATCGCTGCCAAAGGAATGGCGGTGGTTATGCGGCAGCATTACGATCTCGCCCGCGCGAACCTCGAGGGTTTCGCCGTCGTCGATTTTCAGCTGCATTCTGCCCCGGGCGACGAAGTGATAGGCGATGACGTGCCGCGGCGTGATGAGGAACGGCCTGCAATGATCCGCGGAGATCTTCCCGTTGATGCACCAGGGCGCGGTGAGCTCCGCCTCGAGGAACACGCCGCCGACCAGCCGAATCACGCGCAAGACGTCTGAAAACGCGTCCAACTGCTGCCATTCCTCGTCCGGGGCCTCGAGCATGACATTCGGCGCCGCGGTCATTCACCGCCCGAAACGCGCGCCATAGATTAGCACCCGTCCAACGAGCCCCGGCCACTTTCACGTTCAACGCGAACGAGGAGATCGTATGAATGCTGTTGTGATGATGTCGCCCCGGACCGCATCGGCGCATGCTGCCCGATACGCTCAAATGGTCAAGGCCTCGAAGAGGGCGGAATGGCAGATCGATCGCGACCTGCTGCAAGGCCGAACTTTCGACTTCTCGCGCAAGTTCCTGCCCGACGGACTGTCACGGGTCGACCGGTTGACGTTTCTGTCGAGGGACGAGGCGCGCTTGCTGAGTCAGATCCAAGGCCGCACCTACGCCCATATTTTCGGTCTAGTCGAGCGCTTCATCAGCGCGAAGATGCTCGATCAAGGGCGTGCCCACGCCTTCGGCGATCAGCTCGCGCTCGAAGCTCTCGTGCGTTTTTCGAGCGAGGAGATCAAACATCAGGAGCTGTTCCGTCGCATCGAATCGATGCTCGATTCGGAGCTGCCGGCCGGCTACCGTCGAATGGCCGATCCGAACGACGTCGCACGCGCAGTGCTCGCTGCAAGCACTTGGTCCGTGCTGGCGCTCACCTGTCACATCGAGCTCTTCGTGCAGGCGCATTATGCCGAAAGCATCGAGCCCGGCGACGAGTTGTGCCCGCTGTTCAAGGATGTCTTCAAGTATCACTGGAAGGACGAAAGCCGGCACGTCGTGCTCGATGAGCTCGAGTGGCAGGAGGAGCACGCAAAGCTCGGGCCGGCCGAGCGCGATCGCGCCGTCGACGATTTGATTGCGCTCGTGGGAGCCGTCGATGGGATTCTACAGGCGCAATCGGCTGCCGACGCGGCCTATTTCATTCGCAACGTTCCCCGGCCGCTCGGTGCCGAAGAGACGACGCAACTCGAAGCCGCCGTGCTGAGCGCCTACCGCTGGCAATACATCGTTTCGGGAGTGCGGAACCGGCGCTTCGGCGAGCTGCTGAGCAGCATGACGACGACGGAGCAGCTGTCGCGGATCCAGGCTGCGCTGGCGCCGATCATGCATAGCTGATCGAGCGGCCGATGGACGTGGGGCGTCCCGCTCCGTTCGCCCCACGTCCCCGCCACGGAAGGGCGCCGTACACCCTGCAAGGGTCGCAGCCCGAAGCAGAGACGATCGGATGAGAGGATGCGCCGATGACGATACCGATGTGGATGCTGCTCGGCTTTACGACTTGGACCTTGGCTCTGCTGATCGGAACCGTCGGCGTTTATCGCTGGGGCAATATCCTACTTGCGAGTACTCCGATCGCTTCGTTTCGCAGCGATCGGCTCGAAGGAGACGATTGGTATCGGCGCGGGACGCGGGCCCATGCGAACTGCGTGGAGAACCTGCCCGTGTTCGGCGCGATCGTGTTCGTGATTACAGCTATCGGTGCCGATGGCCCGGCCGTGGACTATTTGTGCACGGCCGTCCTGATCGCTCGAGTTTGTCAGTCCGTGGTACATATCTCGCACGCGCAGACCAACGCATTCGTCGCGGTCCGGTTCTCTTTCTTTTCGGTGCAGCTGCTCTGCTTCCTGGCTCTGATCGCGATCGCGGTGAGGCACGGCGGATAGAGGGAACCGGCGCTGCGGTAACGGCGCTTCACGCTCAAGCGCCCGATGCGCGGAACTTCCTCGGGTCCGCGAGGATCTCCCAGATCGCGGCGCGGGACCGGTCAACGTCATGAGCGAGCGGGGGATCGGTGTCCTGAAGGAGCGAATGCAGCTTGCCGAACAGCAAGTCGTAGGAGCGTCGTAGGTCGCCGAGCGTCGCCGTCCCGTGCTGCGTGTGATACGCGCGGAACTTCGCGAGCAGAGCGTCCGATTCGTTCTTGACGGCAATTTTGGTCAGCAAGCCGATCGCCTTGGTTTCTCGAAGACGCGACACGAGGGACGTAAAGTCCAGAGTCTCGGCAGACTTGGGCGACGCGACCTCGGACGAATTCGGAGCGCGCCCCGGCCCGGCCTCTTGAGCGGCGGGCGCCTCGGATGCGTCGGGCGGCGGCCGGGGGACACCCGGTGCGACCTCCGCAGCCGAAGCGGATGGCGGCGCGGGATACGGTCGGGTCGCTAGTGACGGCACATCGTTTGAATTCTCGGTACTCCCGGCGCGCGCAGCTGCCTGTGTCGAGGGAGCGGCCGACTCGGGGCTCGTCCCGTCCTCCGCGGGGGGAGGCGCAGTGGCTTCCGCGGCCGGCCCGGCAGCCGTGATCTCACCGTCGCTCGACTCGTGCGCCAACTCCGCGCAGCCCGCTGCAATGATGAGGCACCACGATGCAACGAGGCCGCGCCCGAGGTTCGCGCGACCTACCATTTTCGGTGTTCTCGTGTTCTCACGACGCCGATCTCCAGATTCGGGCAACGCTGAGCGAGACGTTAACCTGGCAGGTTGACCCTGAACGCAAACTGAACTCGCTCGGGCCCCAGTCCGACCCGCGACGGACCCTTGCGTTCACGATGGACCGACCTCTCGACGATCGCGGAGCTCGGCCGCGCGGTGCTGCGCGGCGACGGGTGGGATAGGGCGCGCCTGCCGCTCGGCTTGATAGACTGAGCGGCGTGAGATCAGCGGCTACTGGGTTCGTCGCATGGGTGGGGCTCGTGCTCGTGTCGCCGGCGCTCATGGCGCAGTGGCCGGCGTATCCCACGAAGAACGTGCCGCGCGACGCCGACGGCAAGCCGAACCTGAATGCAGCGGCACCGCGCACGGCCGACGGCAAGCCGGACCTCTCGGGCATCTGGAAGTACGCCGGCGTCCTCGGCTTCCGCGGCGGTCCGCCGCCTTCGCCGCCGGGTACGCCTGTACAGGCGACGTTCTGGAACATCGAAGCCGGGTTCAAGGAAGGGCTGCCGTTCACGCCGTCGGGCGCCGAGGTCAGGCGCGAGCGGATGGCCGGTGACAGCAAGGACAATCCCGATGCTGCATGTCTGCCGCTCGGGCCTATGCAGCTGCATACGCACTCCCAGCCGCGCAAGCTGATTCAGACTCGGGATCTGATCGTCATCCTGTATGAGGCCAATGCCAACGTGCGCCAGATCTTTCTCGACGGCCGGCCCGCGCCGGGCGACGACGCGCAGCCCTGGTGGTACGGCTACTCGCGCGGCTGGTGGGAGGGCGATACGCTGGTCGTCGAGACGACGAACTTCCGCGACGGAGGATGGCTCGACGTCGACGGCGCGCCGCTTTCGGCGCAGGGTAAGCTGACGGAACGGTTCCGTCGTCCCACGTTCGGCACGCTCGAGATCGACGTGACGATCGACGATCCGAAGTCCTACACGAAACCGTGGACCGTTCGCGTGAATCAGCGGCTGCTGCTCGACACCGAGCTGATCGAGTTCGTTTGCAACGAGAACCAGCGGTTCGACCCGGCCACGGGCGGTCCGTTGCTCCGCAAGCCGTGAGTGATCCGGCATTGGCAGGGGTATGGCCGCGGTCGCGCGGATGCGGGTGGCCGTGCGCGTGCTCGCCCGAAAGGATCTAAGATAACGCTCGGTGAAATGGCGGCCGCGAGGGCAATGACATGACACACCAGTGGCGACAGGCGGCGGGCGCGGTTCTCTTCGCGGCCGCAACCGGGCTTACGGCTTCCTCCGGCCACGCGGCCGGCGACGCGGTCCGCCTCTCGGCGGACGCTTGCACGGCGCTGCAGGGAATGTCGATTCCGGCCTCGGCGATCGGACGGCCGACCGGCGGCGCGACGGTGCAGGCCGCGGAGCAGGTGCCGGCCGACGCGCCGAAGAATGTCGACGGCGACTTCTGCAAAGTCACCGGCACCATCAAGAATCACACCGCATCGACCGCCGTGTTCGAGTTCGAGGTGAACCTGCCGATGGCCTGGAACGGCAAAGCGCTGCAGATGGGCGGCGGCGGCTATGACGGCTCGCTCGTGACCGGCCTCACGGGGTACACCTTGCAGCCGGCGGACGAGCCGACGCCGCTGAAGCAGGGCTACGTCACGCTCGGCAGCAACGGCGGCCACAAGGGCGGCCCCGGTTTCGACGGCACGTTCGGCCTGGACGACGAGGCGCTCGCCAACTACGGCAAGCAATCGGTGAAGAAGACCCACGACGTCGCGATGGCGATCGTGAAGAAGGCGTACGGCCGCGCACCGTCGCGTTTCTATTTCATCGGCGGCTCGCAGGGCGGCCACGAAGCGCTCGATGCGGCGGCCCGCTATCCGGCCGATTACGACGGCGTCGTCGCGAACTACCCGGCGTACGACGTCACGCTGCTGCACCTCGGGTCGTTCAACGTGGGCAGGGCGCTCTACGAGAACGACAGCGCCGGCTGGATGGACGCGCAGCACGTGAAGCTGCTGACGGACGCCGTGTACGCCACGTGTGACGGGCTCGACGGCGCGAAGGACGGCATCATCAGCAACGTCGCCGGCTGCAACGCGGCGTTCGATCCGAAGTCGCTGCGGTGCGCGAACGGCTCGGCAGGCGACGCTTGCCTGTCGGACGCGCAGCTCGGCGCGGTCGCGAAGATCACATCGGACTACAAGCCCGGCATCCCGGTCGCCCGCATGACGGCTTTCCCGAGGTGGGCACTGCTCGAGGGCGCCACGTTCGCCGGGCCGTCGAATTTCGGTGTGGAGCATCCGTCGAACCCGATTTCCGGCAAGGAGCCGCTGCTCTATATCGCCGGCGATCAGACGATCAAGTTCATCATCACCCGCAACCCGACGTTCGATCCGATGCAGTTCGATCCGAAGAAGTGGTCGAAGGACGTGGCGCGGTCGGCGTCGATGATGGACGTGAGCGACGTGAGCCTCGCGCAGTTCAAGGCGAAGGGCGGCAAGATCATCATGACGCACGGCACGGCGGACGACTTCATCTCGCCGCACAATTCCGATGCGTACTACGCGCAGCAGGTGAAGCAGTTCGGGCAGGCCGGCGTCGACAGCTTCATCAAGTTCTACAAAATCCCCGGCTTCGGGCACGGCTTCGGCATCTTCAATGCGCGAATGGACAGCCTCCCTGCGCTCGAAAGCTGGGTCGAGCATGGCCGGGCGCCGAAGAACCTGGTCGCGACTGACGGCAACGCGGGCGCGAAGCGCAGCCGGCCATTGTGCGAGTACCCGAGCTGGCCAAAGTTCACCGGTGCGCCGGGCACCGAGAGCCAGGCGGCGAGCTTCAGCTGCGCGGATCGCTGAGCCGCGGCGGGCGCACGCTTCCGGGCGCCCATTTCGGCGTGCGTCAGACCGATTCGGCGGCGTTCGAGGACGAAGCACGACAGGGCAACGGCGCAAAGACGGACGCCATCCTGGCCGGGTATCGGCACGCCACGCCTGAACAAGCGAGCCGCGCGCGGACGGCGGTTGCGAGCGACACCACGGGTCCGCGGCGCCCGACCTTCCCGCTTGCAAGGTAGTTGAAACGTTGCCAATCTGCGGCGGCAGAGTCGACAGTCGCGCCGCCAAGCGCGTTCAGGAGGCCATCCGCGAGGTCCGCAATGCGACGACCAGACGATCACAACGTGCTCCGCGGCTGCGCTGCGCTAGGGTTCGCGGCGGTGCGCCGATGGGTGCGCTCGCGTGCTGCCGTGTTTCTGCTCGCGCTCGCCTGCTGCGCCGACGCGGCCGCGGCACGTTTGCCGGATTGGTCCGGTCAGTGGGAATTCGTGGGCGCCACTCCAAGCCCCAGCGGCGGAATGAATCAATCGCTCGAGGAGGTGCTGACCAAGCTGCAATGGGATGCACCGAACAAGCCCGAGGTGCGGGCGCTGGTAGAGCAGCAGGCGCAGCAGGGCAGCAAAGCGCGAGACTTGATTGCCCATGGCACGAATCCGCTTGCGGGCTTCAAGGCCTGTGCGTTCGGCTTCCCGCTCGTGATGCTCGAATCGCCGCTAATGTTCGAGATTCTCCCCACGCCCAAAGAAACCGCGCTCATTTACTCGGGGCGAGAGATCCGTCACGTCTACACCGATGGCCGCCCGCACACGGCTCCGGATGACTTATGGCCGACGTTTTGGGGCGACTCGATCGGGCATTGGGAAGGCCAAACGCTGGTCATAGACACGATCGCCGTCAGCTCCCCGTTCGCTGAGGGTGTCGTGCCCGTGTTTGCGTTCGGCGGCGAGTACAACGCGTCCGAGCTGATCACGATCCTCACGCCGCAGGCTCGCTACGTGGAAAGGATCAGGATGCTGGATCACGACCACCTCGAGGATCGTATGACCATCACCGATCCGGCCATGCTGAGTGCCCC
This sequence comes from uncultured Gammaproteobacteria bacterium, assembly GCA_963817615.1. Lineage (GTDB taxonomy): Bacteria > Pseudomonadota > Gammaproteobacteria > Steroidobacterales > Rariloculaceae > FEN-1219. The sequence continues at coordinate 471,469 of CAWFPH010000001.1, forward strand.
TTGGCAGGTCACCCGCACTTTCAGCCGGGTCACGAGCATCAACCGCATGATCCACGAAGACTGCGAGGGCGAAGACCGCAATCCGGTCGTCGACGGCAAGAACACGCTGATCCCGCCTCCGGCACCGCAGCCACCGGGGCGGCCACCGACTCAGCAGTAGCGGGGCAGGAAAACGCGACCGGCTTTGAGGGCGGATCTGTCCGCCCGACGGAGCTCCGTCAGTGCGCCTTGGTCAGCCCGCGGATGAACGAGGCGGCTGCAAGCGACGTTACGCTCGCGTTCACCGCAGGCGCGGCGGCCGGGGAGGTCGTGCCGAGCTCGGCGGCGCGTGCGACGCGCGCTTCGGCTTTGCGCACCGCGCGCTTCTCGTCTTTTGCGGCACGCTTGTCTTTCTTCGCAAGCTCGCGCCTGCGCTTCGTCTGTTTGTTCAAGTTGGATTTGGCCATTGTCGGATCTCCTCCAGCTATCTATCGCAGAAAAGGCGCGGGCCGCGGCGGGACGAGCCCGCCGCGGCATGACGTATCGATTGCGAAGGAATTAGTAGCGCCGACCGTAGCCGCCGGCGTTGTCGCGCCGATTGCCGCCGCCACCGCCGCCGCCGCCCGCGGTCTTCGGCCTGGCCTCGCTGACTTTGAGCTGGCGGCCGTCGAGCGTCGCGCCGTTCATGGCCTGCGTGGCCGCTTGCGCTTCCGCATCGGTGGCCATCTCGACGAAACCGAAGCCCTTGCTCTGACCGGTATCGCGGTCGGTGATCAAGCTCACCGACTCGACGGTACCGCTCGCGCCGAATGCCTCGCGAAGCGAACTCTCTGTAGCCGAATACGGCAAATTGCCGACATAAAGTTTCCTGCCCATGGTTACCTCCTAAGGTAGCGCTCGCTATCAAGAGGATGTAGGCACCATGCCTGCAGACTTGCTCGAAGCGATCGGTGGGACGCGCGCATTTTACGCCACTTCGAGTAAGTGCGCCATTTCGGGCGGGTCGGCTCTCGAAGCCCGCCCGACCCCCCACGTTCCGAGCCGAACGACGATATGACCGTCATCTTCTTAGCATTTCGAGCTTTCGAACGGTCGACCTCGAAGCGCCGGTCGTCCGACCGGTCGCTCGCCGCGGCTCGCGGCACCGCCCGTCTCACACCTCGAGCCGGGCAGCTTGCTCGCAGGATGGATGGGTCTGCGGGCGATAGTCGAACGCCCGCCGAACCCGTCCTATATACTCGAACGAGCCGGATCCCCCTGGCGTTCCCCCAAGAGGACGGACTCGTGAGCAGCACGCTTTACGTAAACAATTTGCCGTTCACGGCCACAGAGGAAACGCTCCTCGCAAAGTTTGCGAGGTTCGGTACCGTCATCTCCGTGAAACTGAATCGCAACGCGCTCACCGGCTTGAGCGACCGGTGCGGATCGGTCGAAATGCGCACCGACGCCGACGCTCAAAACGCGCTGACCTGGCTCAACTTCGCCGACTTCGACGGACGCGTGATGTCCGTCATTCGAGCCCGCGCCGCGGTGGGCGGTTGAGCGGCGACCTCGTGATCCGACCCAGGTTTGCCGGCGTGTGCGCACACCGCGGGATAGAGGCGCTGCTCGCCTGGCGCGCCGCTTTCAGGGCTCGGTCCGAGGGGCTCGCATGACGTCGCTCTATGTCAGCAATCTGCCGCTGTCGGCCACGGAACAGATGCTCGCGCTCCGCTTCGCTGAATTCGGCACCGTGCTGTCGGTCAAGCTCAGACGGGACAAAGAGAACGGCGCGAGCCGCGGCCAGGGGTTCGTCGAGATGAAAACGAACGCCGAGGCGCTCAGTGCCGTGCAAGGACTGAATGCGAAGCGTTTCGAGGGCCGCTTGCTGTCCGTGAGCCGCGCGGTCCGCAGCTGAGACGCCCCGAGCGCGGCAACTGCGAGGTCTAGGAGACCGACGCAATCACCTCGCCATTTAGCCATTGATCGGCCGCACGGCCGACGCGCTTTGAACCGGGGTGGTCGGCCTCTCGCCTCCCCGCGGTCGAGGTCTCAGCCGAAGAACTCGGCGAGATCGATCTTCCACGGCACGCGGGGCTCGTCTGCGAACCGCACGTGCACGCGCATGACGTTGGAGTCGATGAGCTTGAGGCTGTAGCCCGAGTAGTCGTGGAAGTAGACGTGTCGTCCTCCCCACGTCCAGGGGTGCTCGCCCGGGATGTAGACGAACACGTCGTGAGCACTCTGCGGAGCGCCCCTCGAGATTCCGCTGAACGTGCGCTCGGTCTCGGACCAGCGTACGTCCTCGATCTCGATCGCCCCCTGTGTGAAATGCCGACTCGTCGATAGCAGCTGCGGCGCATCCGTCGCGGCACGCAGCGCGAGCAGCGTGACGCTGCCCGGCGCGACGCTCACGGCGAGCTCGCTGTCGATCTCGCCGACGAACCGCTGTTTCCAGAAGTCGAAGGCAAGATAGCGCTTGCCCGGATCGATCCCGAGCCGTCGCAGCGGGAAGCGCCGCTCGACGGCGATCCCGGCCTGCGAGTTGAACAATGCGACCACCGACCATCGAGCGAACGGCCGTTCGATCTGCAGCACAAACGTGGTCGGCACGTCGGCATCGAAGAGGTCGACGGGCACGGCGGCCTCGCCGCTCGACGGCGTGATTTTCTTCAAGATCTCGAGCTTCGCCGGATCGAGGTCGACGATGCGGTCGCCGGAGATCGTGTTGCCGCCGCAGAGCGCGATGCTGGTGGCCGCCGCCTCCGCCTGCTGTGTCGTCAGGAGGTCGAGGCAGACGTGATCGTTGTCGTTCACCCAGGTGCGGCGATGAAAGAAGTAGCGCTTCGCGGCGGCCGCCGTGCTGCAGGCCGGATCCTGGAAATACTGCTTCCACGCGGCGTCGCCGTAGCCGTAATTGATGTCGGCCTCGATCCGCATGCTGTCGATCAGACCCACCGTGGTGTTCCCGGGGCCGCAGTCGAGGATGTGGCAATCGTCGCCGACTGCGGCACGCATGATCTCGAGGCCTCGCCGGTAGGCCTCGGCGGAGCCGACAACCGGATCTCGGAAGCGCTCCGCCCCGAGGATCGACCACGCCATGAAGTCGAGCTTGATCATCTGGTAGCCCCAGCGCTGCACGATCGTTTCGAAGAGCTCGTGCAGCCAATTCGCCGCTTGTGGGTGCGTGACGTCGAGACAATAGCGTTTGACGACCTCGCTCAACGCGCCGGGCGAGCTTTCGTTCTCCCAATTGCCTATGCGTTGCAGCGAGCCGTCGCGGCGCCGCACCAACCAATTCGGGTGCTGCTTGAAGACGTCGGTGTTCTCCGCAATGACGTACGGGGAGATCCACAATCCCGGTTTGAATCCGTAGCGCTTGATCCGCTCGGCAAGCCATTTCATTCCATGCGGGAATCGCTCGTTGCCTTCCCAGTCTCCGTGAGACCGCTGGTAGCCCTCGTCGATTTGGATGTACTGAAGCCCGAGCTCGCGGAGGTGTCGTGCGGCGAATGCCGCGTTGCGCAATACCTCGTCCTCCGACACCTCGGCGAGTGTGTAGAACCAGCTGCACCAGCCGTTCACGACCGAGCGCGTGCGGGCGTTCTGAGCGGTTCCGACTGCGTCGGCGTATTGCTCGAGCGCCGCGTACGGAGACGGCGCCACGTTCAACATGAAGCGGTTGGAGCCGATCGATCGTCCGGGCGGCAACGCGACCGGCGGCGCGTATACGGATTCGCTCGAGAACGAGATCTCGTCTTCCGCGGTCTTGGCCGCCAGAACGAGACCGAGCGTCGTCGTGTTCTCGAGATACCCGAGAACCACGCCCTCCCGGTCGTAGCCGCTGAAGAGTCCGATGTTCCACCAGCTCGCGACCGTCGGATGGTGCGGCGAGATGGACTCGTTCGCGAGGTGCGCCCCCTTGATCGGCGGCCGGGCGCCCGCGGGCGGATCGGCCGTGAACGCGTGGATCCTGCCCGCGTCGTAGTACATCTCGCCGTTCGTGACGCATGCCGCGACGCCGGGTATTCGCAGCGTTCCCCCTTCGCTGGCCAGCACGCGGATTGGCTCGAGGCTCGTGACGACGAGGTCGCGACGCGAGACGTTCGTGCAGTAAGCCTCGACGGTCACCCACGGGCGACGGTCGTAGGCAACGACTTCCACGCGCAGGTCGACGCGTTGCTGCGGGTCGCGGCTCACGATGCTCAGGCGCCGGCCGGAGCCGAGCCGGTCGCGGAACGGAGCGGCGTCGATGGAGTGCTCGCGTCCCGGCGAAGCCGTCGACTGCTTGCCGACGTCGGTGTTCGCGCACGCCGTGCCGCCGTCGAGAAAGAGCGCACCGTCGCTGCGGCGAACGCAGAGCGTTCCCGTTCGCGGGTCGAACGAAGCGGCGAAGTGATCGGTCTGGATCATTCCATCACTGTGCCATCGGCGAGCGGGGGATGCATGCCCTTGCCCACGCGCGCTTCGAAGACCGGCTTACCGGCTTACATCGGAGGTCTTGGTCGTAGGCTCGAGCTTGGGCTCCGGCTCGAGCGGGGAGGGAATCTCGATGAAGCTGCCCTCATGCCACCGGATCCGGATCGGAGCGCCCGCATCCTCGATCGAGTCCTCGCTCACGTCGTTCGTGGTGCCGTAATTGATCTGCTGGTCCGCGCGCTCGTTGATGCCAAGCATCATCACCAGCCGGCTGCCGGCCTCCAGTCTGCGGCCGATCATCCTCTCGCTCTGAAACGGCAGCTGCTGCCTGACGCCGGCCAGGAGCAAGTGGCGATGGACCCTGTCCCGCGCATAGCTCGCACGAAACTCATAGGGCGGATCGAAGAGCTTCACGTACTGGCCGTCGGGGCGCAGCTCGTACAGCATCACGAACAAGTCGACGTCGTACTTGTTGATCGTGAAGTCGAGGATGCCGCGGATACGGCCCGCGAGGTCGACGGCCGTATCGAAGGGCTCCGTCTCGAATAGCAGGCCGCGCGGCTGCAAGCTGCCGAGAACGAGCTCCGGCGCAGGACGCCAGCTCGGGTCGCGACGGTCCTTCAGATCGAGGGTCTCGGTCAGCGACATCGGCGTCGAGGGTTTCTCCGCCGCGAGCACGTTGGGCGCTCCGCTCGTGCCTGCGTCGAGGTAGAAACGCAGGAGCCGCTCGTTGAGCGCCGCAAGCGAGGGTTCGTGCCGCCATTCGTTCGCGCTCGAAAGCTCGTAGTTGACGCTCCCGATCAATAGCGTCGGCCGCTCTTCCCCTTTGAGGGCCAAGTCGAGCCATTCGTAGCGTGCCTCGGTCGGATCGATGCGCGCCACCGGGTCCAAGGTCAGTCCGCGAACCGAAGAAGCGCCGTGCTCGACGCTCTCGTCGTCGAACGGCCCGATCAGCAGTGCGTGATCGGCATTCGAGTCATGCTGATGGTGCTGCGTGAAGTAATACATCGCACCGGTCTCTCCGGTCGAGTAGTACCCTGTGACGGTGAGCACCGGGATGTCGATATGGGCGAACTCGTCGCCGAACGGTAGCCACTTCTGCCAGAATCTGTCGTAGCTCGGGTGATTCAACCAGCTGCGAAAAACGGCACGCGCGGGACCCGGCAGTACCGGAAGGTCGCGGTAACTGCGGCCGGCGCGAAACCAATCTTCGTCGAGCGTCCGCCACCGAGCAGCGTCGCTCGCCACAGCGTCATCGGGCGAAGCCAAAATCCCGTACACCCATCGGTAGGCCGAGCTCAGCGCGATCCTGTTCCGCATCGGCACGTCGATGCCGGGAGCGATCGGGTCGGACGTCGCAATCGCCTTCAGTGCAGCCGGCAATCGCTTCGCCGCCGACCACGCCACGAAGCCGCCGTAACGGCTGCCTTGCATGCCGACCCGGCCGTCGCTCCATGAGCGCTTCGAGATCCATTCGATGACGGCGCGCGCGTCGGCACCGTCCGATTCGAACGGCGCGCGCGGGCGAGACTTCGGGTCGCCCGCGATGCGCGACAGCGCCAGCACGCTGGCATAGCCGTGAGCGGCCGCCTCCCGCGCGTCCCGGCTCGATCGATCGAGCGTGAACTCGAGCAAGGTGGGCAGTGTGCCGGACGCGGTGTCGCCCCTCGGTCGAACCAAAGTCGCAGCGACCGTGGCGTCCTGCGAGACCGGAATCGCGATCTCCTCGGTGATGTAGCGCCTTTCTCGATCCGCCGACAGCAGCGGCCCCACCAAGTCGCTGAAGCTCCGATAAGCGTCATACGCGAACCACGACCGCATGAGATCGAGTGCTTCCCCGAGCGAGATGGAGGTTCTGCCGCGCAGCGATTCGAGCGCGCCGTCGAGCGCTTCCCGCAACGGGTCGATGGGTGCGGTGAACCAGCCTTCGAGCTGGTACGCGGCGAGATCGTCGAGCGCCTTCTGCGCATCCTGAAACGCCTGCTCGTAGGCGGTCGCGAACGGGACCTGCTCCGTCGCCTCGACCGCTCGGGCCGACGTGTAGACGTCGTAGACCGCGGCGCGGCCGATTCGCGGGACCTCCGCCTCGCTCTGCAACCGCTTCTGCAGCGAAAGCCGTGTGGCGTGCGCAGCGGCGGGATCTCCGGCCGCCATCTGCAGCGCCGCAAGGTTCGCAAGGTAGCGATCGGAATCGTCCTCCTGATAGACGGGCAGGATCCGCTCGGCAAGATCCTTCAGCGCGGCCGGAAGTGCGGGATCGGTTGCGCTCGCCGGCGGATTGAAGTCGAAGTCCTGCGCGGCGGCGAGCGCCGGAACCGCGATCGCGATCATCAGCAGGACTCGCGGCGCGAACGCTTTCATTGAACTCGACGCAGGAGTCGTTCGGTCGTAGCGGCTTCGCCTTCGCACGGCTCGTCGCGGAATCTCTTCAGATGCAGCACGCGCGCGAACAGCGGTAGGTGCGCCTGCGTGCTGCGCCCGATGTGAACGATCGTCGTGCGCGCCATTTCGTAACTGAATAGGGCGATGACCCTTTCCAGGGTCTCGTCCTCCATCGAGGAGAACGTGTCGTCGAATACGACCCAGGGTGGAGCGTGTAAGATCACGCGCGAGAGTGCCAACGCCATCTGCTCGTCCTCGCTGAGCTCGCGATCCCAACGGCGATTCGCGTCGAGACTCTTGACGTATCGCCCGAGTCCCGTTCGCTCGAGCGATTGCAGGTACGCGTGCTCTGCGAAGCTGTCGGTCAGCACGGGGTAGGCGAGCGCCTCGCGCAGCGTGCCGCGCGGTAGATACGGTGTGCCGCGCGGCACGTACATCACGGCTTCGCCGCGCGGCCGCACGATTCGGCCGCTGCCCCAGGGCCAGAGTCCGGACAGCGCGCGGAAGAGCGGCGTCTTGCCTTCTCCGGGTGCTCCGCAGATCAGGACGTGCTCACCGGCCCGGATGACGACGTGCTGCTCCTCGAATCCCTCGCGTCCCACGGGAGACTCGACCTGCAGCTCCTCGAACGCCATCGCCCCCGGCGGACCCTCTCTGTACTCGATACGGTTGCCGACGCCGTGGTGCGACTCGGTGGCGACCAACGCAGCGCGAAAGTTCGCGACGCGCAGGAGCGTGGCGCGCCAGTCCGCGATGGCACTGAAGTTGTCGACGAACCACTGCAGCGAGCCCTGCGCCTGCGTGAAGGCCGCCCCGGCCATCATCATGCCGCCGAACGTGGTCTTGCCGCTGAAGTACAATGGGGCCGCGACGAGAACCGGTGCAATACCGGTGATCCAGCCGAACCCGGCCGTCACCCAGGTGAGATTCGTGAGGCCGCGCACCAGCCGGCGCATCGCGAGCATGAGGTTGTCGACGTGCAGCTCGACACGGCGGCGCTCGCCGGACTCCCCGTCGGCGAGCGCGATGCCGTCGACGTGCTCGTTGATGCGGACGAGCGCGAAGCGCAGATCCGCCTCGCGGGCGTAGCGGTCCGCGTTGCGCCGGATCAGGCCGCGGCCCGCGAAGTAGCTGAACAGCGACCCGATCAGCGCATAGAGAATCGCGGCCCAGAGCATAAAGCCCGGCAACGCATAGTCGACGCCGCCCGCGCGGAACGTGAAATCCTTCGAGATGTTCCAGAGCACGCCCGCGAAGCTGCCGAGCAGCACGCTCGAGCGGAACAAGCCGATCGACAGGTCCGTCGAGATGTCGCAGAGCTTGCTCGCGTCGTCGGTCATGCGTTGGTCGGGGTTCACGCCGACGTTGACGCCGGCGCTCGCGAGCCAGAACGCCCGCCGCGGTGCCATCCAGAGCGTCAACAGATCGCGCGTCAAGCCCTCGCGCAGGCGAAACTTGGTGGTCTCCGTGAGCCAGCGCTGGCTCACGTCGAGCATGAGCAGCGTGCCGACGATCAGGAAATATACGCCGAGCTGATAGAGGAACGCGCGCAGATCGCGGCGCGAGAGCGCATCGTAGAACGGTTTTTGCCAGCGGTTCAGGATGATCTGCCCGTAGCTCGTCGCGAGAATCGCGATCACGAGCACCGCGAGCAGCATGACGATGCGCCGGCCCACGGGCGATCCGAAGATCGCGCGGTAGATCATCCGGGCCTGCGTCATCGCGCTGGCTCGCGCGGCTTCCTCGAGACCGGTGGGCTGGGTCGTGTCGGAAGTTTCGGTCATGGTGGCGGCACCGCCCGGCGCGCGGTCGCGCACGAGATGAAAGCCGCGTAGCTCCAAGCCAAGTGCTTCGCCGACGTTTGCTCGCCCGTGCGCTGATCGAATTGCTCGGATAGATCGCCGCTTGCGGGCGTGAAGGCGCGCACGGTTTCGAGGAACCCGTCGCCGTGTGCGGCCCACTTGCGCCGTTTCTCGCCGCCCCCATGAGCGCGGGCGGCCAGGAAGCAGAACTCCGCGGCGCCGAGCGTGGAGAAATAGTAGGCGCCGCCGGAGTAGTAGACGTCGCCCTCGTAGCGCCCCATCGCAGGCGCTCGTGGCGGCGGCCTTCGATGATTGATCGGATAGAGCCGGTCGAACAGCCGCTCGAGCTTCTCCAGCGTGGCGTGCATTCGAGGATCGCGCGCGCAGTGAGACGCGTCGGCGTCACCGGCGTGGACGGCAGCGAGGATCACGGCGATGTCGAGCAGCTTGGTGGACACGACGCCGGGCGGCATGATTCTGGACCGGTAATAGCCCGCGTCTTCCAGCCAGAAGCGATCGAGCGTCTCCCGTATCGCAAGCGCCTCGGTAGCGAGCGCGGCGGCCTCGGTCGCGTCCTCGGCTAGCCCCGTGTCTCGGAGCCACTCGGCGCCTTCGTGGAGCGCCGCGGCCGAGACGCGCAACGTGAAGTAGTGGAGGCCGAGCTCCTCCTCCCAAATGTCGAGCGACGGCTCACGCCAGTGCAGCGCGGTGAACGCGAGGTCGATGCGCAGCAAGTGCTCGGCATCGGCCAGAGGGGCAGCGGCGGAAGTCTCGACGGCGCGAGCGGAGTCGGCGCGTAGCATTCGCAGCCACCGCAGCACGGCCAGCGCTCGCAGCGGCGGGCCATCGTGCTGCGGACGCGTCCAGCGCGAGATATCGAGCGTGCCGTCCGGATTCACGCGTGTGTCCGCGTAGACGGCGTCGCCGGAGACGGCCAGCAGATCGTCGCCGCGCAGGTACTGCTCGAAGTCCGGCGCCACGCTGCGCCGCCAATGCGGCGACTCGACGAGCACGCGTCCATCGAGCGCCTTCAGCGTCAGGCTGAAACGCACGAAATCGGCGAAGTGCTCGAGCGCCTCCGCGCCGAGCCGTCCTGCCTCGTAGAGCAGACGCACGGCGTCGATCACGATCGCCGAGTCTCGGAACCAGTGGAAGAAATAGTCGGGATCCGGATCGTAGGCGGCGGGCACGGGGGAAGCGACGATCGACCCCGCGACGGGTCTCACGGTCTGCCCGAAGCCCGGACGCTCTTTGACGATGTCGCAGGCGGACACGCTCCTCAGCATGGCGGACGCGGCGTGCCGGTACTCGCGAGCAATCCATTGCTCGAGGGTTTCCGTCACCGCGCCGCCTGTTGCAAACGAGGACTTGAGAAGCCGAGGCGGCGCAGTCCCGCCTGCACCTCCGGCACCGCCATGAACAGCTTCCATAGGAGACCCGTCCGATGGTTCTCGATCATGACGATGATCGGCCCCTGGTCGATCGCGAGAAAAGTATCGGCGTACCAGTTTTCGCTGCTGCAGAACGCGTCGATGAACCCGAATCCGCGCCAGAGGCGCTTCCCGTGCTCCTTCAGAAAGTGCCGAAGCACCGCCATGACCTCGTCGGGCGCGTAGGGCAGGCTCGCGAGCGCTGCAGTCGGGCTGATCGTGCCGTTGTCGTTGTCCGGAGCGTGCGCAGAGTACCCGAAAGGATCGTCACTCGCCGTGAGGCCCCAGCAGGCCTCCCCGTAGCCGTCGAAATGACCCGGATTCGCGATGCAATGCGCGCGATTGATGCGGACGTGGCGCACGTTTTGCTGCCAATAGTCCGCGTACGCGTCCGTGAGCCCACGCGGATCGAGGCCGCAGAACGAGTAATGAGTGAAGAACAGCGGTCCGCCGTAGGGCATGCCGAGCGGCAGCTCGATGTCGTACCACGAGCGTTGATTGCGAAACCCGGGCCCGCTTGCGAAGCCGCGGTGGTAGACGTCGGGGTCGATCGCATGGCGCGGCGACGAGGCGGCCAGGACGTAGGTGATGAGGCATTCATTCCACCCGCGGATCTCGTGATTCATGGCCCAGCCGTTGTACGGGCTCCAATGCCAGTAGAGGACCTCGCGGCCGCCCTGCGTGAACCAGCTCCATTCCACGTCTTCCCACAGCGACGAGATTCGCGCCCGGATCGCGCCTTCTTCCGGAGTGTCGAGGTCGAAATACTCTCGCGCACAGAGGAGACCCATGATCAGCAACGACGTCTCCACGAGATCCGCCGCGTCGTCCTTGCGGCCGAACGGAATCGTTTCGCCCGTCCGTCCGTTCATGAAGTGCGGCAACGCGCCGTGGTAGCAGCGCGCCCGCATCAGGACGTCGAGCATGAGAGCGAGGCGTTCGAGCGCGGCACCGCGAGCGATCCAGCCGCGCTCCGTCGCAACGATCAGCGCCATGACGCCGAAGCCCGAGCCGCCGATCGCGACCGGGTCCTCGGCGCTGCCGCCTGCGCGTTTCTCGGACGTGCGTCGATCGAATGCGAGGCCGCTGATGGGATGCGCACCTTCCCAGAAGTAGCGAAAGGTCTGCCGCTGCACGCGGTCGAGCAGCGCCTCGTCCGGCAGCGCCGCGAGCTTGGCGGCGGCGCCCGCAGTGACGAACGCGCTCCCGGCCGCTCTTGCGGCCGAACCCGCGCTGCGTGAGCGGTTACGCTTGGGGGCGGCCTTTGCAGCCCGGGACGCCTTCGCCTTCGCCAAATGACCTCCGACCTTCGGAGCCCGCCTCGCTCGGCGGTTGCCCGCGATTTCTGACCGAATGGATGACGATTGTCTCCTTATGCGCAGGATTGACAAGTTTGCATGCGGTTTCGCGGCGTGTCCGACCGGGAACGATCTGCAAGCGGTCCACAGAGGAGCCGGTGCACGGCCGCAGCCGGTACCGACGCGATACATGGCTGCGATCGTCGATCGCCGTGCCGGGTCGTTCTGCTATTTGCGCCAAAACGCGGGCGTCACGAGCATCAGCAACGGGAAGATTTCGAGCCGTCCGAGAATCATCGCGAGTACGCAAATCCAGCTCTGGAGATCCGTGAGGCTCGCGTAGTTCGAGGCAGGTCCGACGCTGCCGAGCCCCGGGCCCATGTTGTTGATGCAGGCGATGATGGCGCTGAAAGCGGTGATGAAGTCGAGCCCCGACAGCAACAGCGCGAACGTGAGCAGCACGATGCAGACGAAGTACAGGAACACGAATCCGAGCACGGCGGCCGGCAGCTCTAGCGGCATCACGCGTCCGCCGATCTTCAACGGGAGCACGGCGCGCGGATGCAACAGCTGCATGATCTGGTTTCCGGCTTGGCGCCGCAGCACCAGCGTGCGAACCATTTTGATGCCGCCGCCGGTGGACCCCGAGCTGCACGTCACGCTGCTCATGAACAGCATCCACATCGGAGCGAACACCGGCCATGCGGCGAAGTTCTGAGTGGCGTAGCCGCAGTCCGTTGCGATCGTCACGAGGTTGAAGGTTGCGTGGCGCATCGATTGGCCGAGGCTGCCGTAAGCGCCGGTGAAGAACAGGTACAACCCCAGCAGCAAGCAGCTGAACGCGAGCGCTGCGCATACCTGCAGCGCCTCGATATCGTGTAGGTACGCCTTGAGGCTGCGCGAGCGCCAAGCGAGGTAGTGAGTCGCGAAGTTCAAGGCGGCGATGACTTCGAAGACCGTCAGCACGTTCTCGATCGCGACCGAGTCGAAGTAGCCGATGCTGGCGTCGTGAGTGGAAAATCCGCCGAGCGCCATGGCGGAAAAGGCATGGCAGATCGCATCGAACCAGCTCATGCCGGCGATGCGCAAGCACACTGCGCAGGCGGCCGTGACTGCCGCGTAGACGATCCACAGCGCTTTGGCCGTGTGCTCGATGCGCGGTGTGAGCTTGCTGTCCTTCATAGGACCCGGCGTCTCGGCCTTGAACAGCTGCATGCCGCCTACACCGAGCATCGGCAGGATGGCGACCGCGAGCACGATGATGCCCATGCCGCCGAACCAATTTACGAGATGCCGCCAGAGATTGATCGCTTGCGGCATCGTGTCGAGGTTGGTGAACACGGTCGCGCCGGTCGTGGTCAGTCCCGACGCCATCTCGAAATAGGCGTCCGTGAAGCTCAAGGTCGAGCCGAAGTAGGTGAGCAGCGGCAAGCTTGCGACGACAGGAATCAACGTCCAGGTGAGCGCGACGAGCAGCACGCCGTCGCGGATGCGCAGCTCGCGCTTGAAGCGGCGAGTCAGCACCCAGCCGATGACGCCGCTCGCCATGCCTATCGCGCTCGCCTGCGTGAACGCCCGCAGCGCGGCATCGTGACTGATGGCCAATGCCCAGAGCGCCGGCACGAGCATCGTTGCGCTGAAGGCGGCGATCACCACCGCGAGCACGTTGACGATGGGCAGGACGGTTTGGGCGAGCCCGATCTGCGGAACGATGAAGAGTCGTTCGGAGTCCTGGCTGCCGCCGGGCTCTCGTAGAGGTCTTGTCATCGGAGGACGGTGGGCGCTGCGGCCGATGGCCCGTTGCACGGCGACCCGCGCTTCGAAGGATCGTGAAGCATAAGGCAGCGGACGACGATATTCGCGAGATTATAGCATCGTGTGCGGCTGCGGCTTCGGTTCACGCTGCCGACGCCGCGTCGTCGGGCCGCTCGTCGCGCCCGTGCTGCCCGCGGCGTACGACCTCGGCAGGCGCGCGATTTTGCCGCAAATGAATCATGATTGTGTCCGTGGACACAGCCGACAAACTGATCGAGCGAATGACGCTCGAGGAGAAGTTGGGCCAGCTTACGATGACCGCGGCCGGTTATGCCGTGACCGGGCCGGTAATCGCGGGCGATTCCACGGACTCGATCCGCAACGGGACTCTCGGCAATTTGCTCAACCTGGTCGGAGCAAATCACGTCCACGACCTGCAGCGGATCGCGGTCGAGGAATCGCGGCTCGGCATTCCGCTGCTGATCGGGTTCGACGTGATCCACGGTCACCGCACGCTCTTTCCGGTGCCGCTTGCGGAGGCCGCGACGTTCGATCCGCTGCTCTGGGAGATCACCGCACGCGAAGCCGCTCGCGAGACGGCGGCCGACGGCCTCGCGATGACGTTCGCGCCGATGCTCGACGTTTCGCGCGATCTTCGCTGGGGGCGAACCGTCGAGGGCCCCGGTGAAGATCCGTGGCTCGCGGCGCAGATTGCGTGCGCGAAGGTCCGCGGTTTCCAAGGCGCCGATCTGGCGTCCGCCGAGTCGGTCGCCGCAACGGCCAAGCACTTTTGCGCCTATGGTCCCGTGACCGGCGGGCGCGACTACGCATCCGTCGACATTTCCGAGCGCACCCTGCGCGAGGTGCATCTGCCGGCGTTCGCCGCGGCGGTTAACGCCGGCGCGGCGGCGATCATGCCGGCATTCACCGATCTCGCCGGTATCCCGATGACGGCGCACAAGGCGCTGCTGCGAGACTACTTGCGCGGTGAGCTCGGTTTCGACGGCGTTCTCGTGAGCGACTACAACGCCATTCGGGAGCTCATCCATCACGGCGTGGCGGCCGACATCGTCGAGGCGGCAGTGCTCGCGCTGCAGGCCGGCGTCGACATCGACATGATGGCGGGGGCCTATCGCGAGGGCCTACCCATAGCGCTCGAGCGCAAGCTCGTGACGATCGCGGAGATCGACGAGTCGGTGCGCCGCGTGCTGCGCCTCAAGCAGCGGCTCGGCCTGTTCGACGATCCTTACCGGCGGGGCTCGAAGGCCGAGTCGGCGGCAACGGTCGCCGCGCGCCGGAGCCTGTCCCGGGATGTCGCCGCAAAGTCGGCGGTGCTCGTGAAGAACGTCGGTGACACGTTGCCGCTGCGCAGCGACGTTGGTCGCATCTGTGTCATCGGGCCGCTGGCCGATGCGTGGCGCGAGATGCGAGGCCCGTGGGCCGCTGCGGGTTACGAAGAGCCGAGCGTCACGGTGCTCACGGGCCTGCGCGACGCGCTGCAGAGCACGAACGTCGTGCACGCCGAAGGTGTCGCGATCTCCGGCACCGACCGGTCGGGTATAGCCGCGGCGGTCGAGCTCTTGCAGAACGATGTGGAGGCGGTCGTCCTGTGCCTTGGCGAAGCCGCCGAGATGAGCGGCGAAGCCGCATCGCGCGCGTATCCGGAGCTGCCCGGCGAGCAGCGCGCGCTGGCCGAGGCCGTGCTCGATCGGGCTCGCGCGGCAGCGATTCCGGTCGTGGTCGTGCTGTTTTGCGGCCGGCCGCTGATCGTGCCGTGGCTTGCGGAGCGGGCCGACGCGTTGCTCATCGCATGGTTTCCCGGCACGGAAGCCGGGAATGCGATCGCCGACGTCCTCACGGGACGGGTGTCGCCGTCGGCGCGCACGCCGATCACCTGGCCGCGTGCGCTCGGCCAGATTCCGCTCTACTACAGTCAGCGCTCCGGCGGGCGGCCCGAGAATCCGCAGGATCGCTTCACGAGCAAGTATCTCGACACGCCGAGCTCCGCCTTGTTTCCTTTCGGTTTCGGTCTCACCTACGGTCGTTTCGTTTACGCGAACCTCAGGGTCACCCCCGCAACCGCGACCGAGACGGACTCGATCGTGATCACCGTGGACGTGACGAACGAAGGCGCCCGCGCGGCCGAGGAAACCGTATTCCTGTTCGTCAGGGACCGGGTCGCGAGCGTTGCGCGCCCGATGCTCGAGCTCAAAGGCACGGCCAAGATCGCGCTGCAGCCCGGCGAGAGCGGCACGGCGCGCTTGCAGTTGAGAGCGGGAGATCTGCGCTTCTTGAGCGTGGACATGCGGTCCGTCTTCGAGCCCGGTGAAGTCGAGATCATGGTCGGGCCGCATGCCGACCGCGCGCAGCTCTTGTCCTCGCGGTTGATGCTCCGTGAGTAGCGCCGGCGGCGACGCTGCGGAGAGAGACCGGATCCTGATGCGCCAAGCGCTCGATTGCGCGCGCGTGGCGGAGGAGCGCGGCGAAGTGCCGGTGGGTGCCGTGCTGGTCGATGCGGACGCACGCGTGGTTGCCCGCGCCTCCAATGGGCCCATCGCGAGCAACGATCCCACCGCGCACGCCGAGATCCTCGCGCTGCGAGCCGCCGGACAAGCGCTCGCGAACTACCGGCTGCCCGGCTGCACGCTCTACGTCACGCTCGAGCCGTGCGCGATGTGCGTCGGCGCGCTCGTGCATGCGCGCGTTGCGCGAGTCGTGTTCGGCGCGGCCGACCCGAAGAGCGGCGCGTGCGGGTCCGTGCTCGATCTGCCGTCGAGCCCGGCGATGAATCACCGCTTGTCCGTGACGGGCGGAGTGCTAGCGATCGAGGCCGGCGCACTGCTGCGCGAGTTCTTCGCCACGCGACGCTGAGCCGAGTCTCCGTTTGCGGGCGCTCCAGTGAGCGCTGGCTAGCTCGTGAGCGAGCCCGCTAGGGCCTGCCACCAGCCTGACACGCCGATTGCAAGCCGAAGCGGCTGCGATGCGATCAGGAACAGGCCACCCCAAAGCGTCGCGGGATGTAGCCGGCCGCGCGTGCGCAAGTCGTAAATTCCGAGCGCGACGAGGAACAGGTCGGTGCCCGCGAAGAACGCAATCGGACCCATTGCGCCTATGACGGGCAGCCGGGCGACGGCGGCGGTCACGAGCTCGAGCGTGCCGATCATGATCAAGCGCTTGTGATAGTCGGTTCTTTTCCGCAGCAGCAACGCCGCGCCGATCAGCACGGGAAACACGACCACGGTGGCGAGCGCGATCGCGAGCAACGCGCTCACGGGGATTCCAGGCGGCGCGGCAATGAGGCCCTGCTGGAAGCGCGTGATTGGAACGAATACGGCGAGCGCGGTCATCAGCCCCGCCAGCACGCCGCCCGCGACACCGACGCGGCGGTGCACGTCGCTGCGGCCGTTCGCAATCAGCGTGGTCTGGACGATCAGCGTAAGCATCCACGCCGTGAACACCGCGCCGTGAAAATGCAGCGCCGTCGTCATTACCCGCGACGTGCCGGAGATCGTTCGGAAGTAATAGGTCGGCCCGAAACCCGCGACCACGACTACAAACAGCGCGAGCGCGAGGCCGCCGAAGAACAGGCGCTCGCGTCGCTTTGCGGCGGATTGAGGGGCGAGTCGATCCGGACGGGGCAGGGTACCGGGTGCAGCGACCATGTTGGCCTCCCAAGCGCGGCTCTCGTCGTCGGTCGGCCGCGTCGTGTTGGAGACTAGCGGAAACGATGGTGGTTGCCTAGCCGACCGTCAGTCGAAAGAGACGCTGGTTGTCCAGCCGACGTCAGCCGCTAGGCGTGTCGACGGGTGCCGGGATTTCGCGATCGCTGGTGATCGTGTCGCGGCTGTCCATCCACATCAGGATCTCGTAGTAGCGTCGCACGTTGTCGACATACGCAACGGCCTGCTCGCCCGGCGCGTAGCCGCGCTGCACGCGGCGGTGCCATTGCTCGTCGGAGAGGAGCGGCAACCGCGCACGCACTTGCTCCCAGCTGTCGGGGCTCGCCCCCTGGGTCTGGGCGATGATCCGCGCATCCTCGACGTGGCCGTAGCCCAAGTTGTACGCCGCAACGGCGAGCCAAGTACGATCGGGGTCGTGGATACGCTGCGGCACTTTGTGCAACACGCGCTTGTAGTAGCGCGCACCGCCGACAATGCTCGTCTCCGGATCGGCGCGGTCGGCAACGTCCATCATGCCGGCGGTGTGACGAGTGAGCATCATCAACCCGCGCACGCCGGTCGGGGAAACCGCGTCGGGATCCCAGTGCGATTCTTGGTAGGCCATGGCCGCGAGCAACCGCCAATCAGTGCCCGTCGCGCGCGCGGCTTGCCGGAAATAGTCGCGATACCGCGGCAAGCGCGTCTCGATGTGCCGCATGAAGGCGCGCGAGCCGACATAGTCGAACTCGCGAGTCGGGAAATAGTAGCGGTCGAGGATGTTGTCGAGCTGGCCCGTGGCTTGGATTTCGGCGAAGTACGACGCGATGCGCTCGCGCAGCGTTTCGCTGTCGGCGTCTTTGGGCAGCGCCCACGCGACTTGGTTCTTCGGGCCGACGCTGAACGCGACTCGGAGGTCCGGATAGAAATGGCGAAGCAGCTCGAACAGGTTCGAATCCGCAATCGTGTAATCGATTTCGCCGTCGGCGACCTGGCGCAGGAGCTCCTCGGCACCGACGTCCGCATCCTCGACCCATGTGAGCAGCGGCGCTTCGTCGCGCAAGCTGCGCAGCAGCGCGGCGTGCGGCGATCCGGCCGCCACCTCGAGCCGGCCGCGTAAGTCGGCGAGATCGTGCGGGCGCCGCGAGCCGACGCGGTAAATCAATTGCGGCTGAATGTCTTGATACGCGGGACCGAACGTTATCGTGTCTTTGCGGGAGTCCGCGACCGTGAGGCTTGCCGCTGCGATGTCGGCCTTGCGCGAGGTGAGATCGGGGTACACCCGGTCCGCGATGTAGATGCGAAGTCCCACGCCCAGACGTTCCGCGAAGCCGCGCGCGAGCTCGTATTCGATGCCGCGCGGCTCGTCGGCGCCGTAATAGAAGGCGGCCGGGGTATTGCGCGTGACGACTCTAAGCTCGCCGGAGCGCAGGATGCGGTCGAGCACCGACGGCGGCGACGCGCAGGTGCCGAGCATCAGGCTCATGACCACCGCTGCCAACGCTCGCAATATCCCCGCTCCTTCGTTCTTATTCTGCTACCCCTGAATTATACGGGGATTGGGTCGCCGGATCGGAAATCCGTGCGCTCATTCTGTAAGATCGTTCGGCCGGCCGCGGTGCCCCGGCCGGGGGCACGTCCCGGCTCACTCGACAAAAGCGGGCGCAATCAATCACTCACCGTGCATTCCGCCGGCTCGGTGCCAGGTCATCGAGGCCGGGCCGACGATCGTTCGACGGCGCGGCAACGGTCACGGGTCGGCGGACGGGGGGCCGCTAGACCGCCAGCCGCTCCGGAGAGCCCTCATTGAAGCGCAGCACCCAGTTGCCGCAGTCCTCCGCGGCCATCGGCTTCGCGAACCAGAATCCTTGGCCGATGTCGTAGCCGATCGACCGGAGGTAGCACTCGACCCACTCGGACTCGACGCCTTCGGCCACCACCTGCAGACCGAGGGCATGGGCCATCTGCACAGTCGACTCGACGATCACTCGGTTCTGATCGCGGCTTTCGAGGTCGACGACGAACGACTTGTCGAGCTTGAGCGCATGCACGCGCAGATCGCGCAAATAGCCGAGCGACGAGAAGCCCGTGCCATAGTCGTCGATCGAGATCAGCACGCCGAGCGCGTGCAGCTCGAGAACGATGCGGTGCGCGCGCTCGGGGTCCACGAGCATCGCGCTCTCGGTGATTTCGAGCTCGAGCTGCCGCGGGCGAATCGCAGACCCCTGCAGCAGCGCCTTCAGGCGTGCCGGGAACCCGATGTCCTGAAGCACGCGAGCCGACACGTTGATCGCGACGCGCAGATCGATGCGCCGCTGATTCCAAGCGGCGAGGTCGCTCAACGCTTGGCGAATCGTCCAGTCGGTGAGCGGACGAATCAGGTCGGTCGATTCCGCGAGGGTCACGAACTCGGCCGGCCCGACGTTGCCGTGCATCGCGTGGTGCCAGCGGACGAGCGCTTCCACGCTCTCCGTACGGCGGTTCCGGAGGTTCACCTGGGGCTGATAGTGCAGCCGTATGCCGCTGTTATCGATCGCGCTGCGAAGCTCGCTCAGCATGCTCAAGCGCCGAACGGTGTGCTGATCGTCGCCGCGGTCGTAATATTCGTACGCGCTTCCTTGGCGCTTCGCGACGTACATCGCGACGTCGGCGTGACGCAGTAGCTCCTTGCCGTCGCGCGCATGGTCGGGTGCGATCGCGATGCCGATGCTCACGCCCACCTCGATCGCGATGCCGCGCGCATCGATCGGCGTCTTGAGGCTCTCGATCAAACGTTGCGACAGAGCGTCGATCGTCGAGCGGTGCTCGATACCGGTCAGCACGACCGTGAACTCGTCGCCGCCAATGCGGCTGATGAAGGCTTCGGTGCCGAGCTGCGCTGAGAAGCGTCGCGCCACCTCGCGCAGCACTTCGTCGCCGACGTCGTGGCCGAGCGTGTCGTTCACTTCCTTGAAACGGCAAAGGTCGAGCATCAATAGCGCGACGCGGCGCTGCGGAGCCGCGCTCGCGATCGCGGTGCCCAGATGATTCGTGAGCGCCGTCCGGTTCGGCAGCGCGGTGAGCGGATCGTGCGTCGCCTGATGCTCGAGCGCCCGTCGCTGGGCCTGCCGCTCGCTGACGTCGCGGATGATCGCCGTGAACAGGTGTTCCTCCGTTGCAATGCGGCTCAAAGTGATCTCGACGGGCAGTCGATTGCCGCGCAGCGTGACGGCTTCCCGCTCGACGATCGAGCCCAATAGCGTCTCGAGCGAGGCATCGGCTTGTGGCAGAAGATCGGGAACGAGCTCGACGAGCGAGTTGCCGAGCACCTGTTCTCGGGCGCCGCCGAACAGCCGCGACGCTGCGGCATTGACGGTGCGGATCGTCGCTCGAGCGTCCATGCAGACGATCGCGTCGGCGGACGATTCCACGACGCTCTTCAGAAGCGCGTCGCGCCGCTTGATGCCGAGCGCGTAGGCGAGCGACCGCCAAGTCTCGCGGTCGAGCGATCGTACCGTTGCAATCACGAAGTTGCCGACCACGACGAGCGCGAACGGCACCACCTCGAAGATCACGCGCAACTGCGCATAGAGCACGAGGGTCGCGCCGCCGAGCAGCACGAGCGAGCCGGCGGCGATGAGGGCGTTGCGGCGCCACGGGCGGCGATCGAATGCGGCCGCCGCCGCGGCCGCGGCGGCGGAGAGCAGTATCAACAGCAGCCAGTCGGGCAGGGGGCGCAGCACGCCCGCGCGTGCCGATTCGGTCGCGAGCGCCTGGACGACTACGCCCGGCAGCGCGCGATAAACCGGCACCGACAGCATGTCGCGAAGCTCGATTGCGGTCGGACCTACATAGACGGTCTTGCCGCGCAGTGCCGCCGGATCGACGGTTCCGTTCAGGACGTCGATGAACGACACGTAGCCGAACGACGACTCGGCGATCGAGAAGTCGATCGGCACGACGGTGTCGGCTGTCATGCCAGGGTCGTTTGCGAAGATCGAGTCGAGTCGCTCGCCGCCGATCGTCCAGGAGCTGCGCATTTGGCGCACGAGGCCGTCCCGGCTCGCTTCGAGAACGACCGACGCGAGCCGCGCGTGCGCCGCAAGCTGGGGCAGCGGCCGCGTGACCGTGAGCTCGCCGTCGACTCCGGAAAGCGCCTGGAAATGTGCGGCGAGATAGACCGGCGCATCGCGCCACTGCGCGAGTGCATGCTCGAGCAGCGCGTCGTCCTCGACGGTCGTGTGCGAGCTGAAGTCGATATCGAGGAATACGCTGCGCGGTGCTGCGCGCTCGAGCTGCTGCAGCAGGCGCGCATGGTGGCGGCGCGGCCAAGGCCACTCGCTGAGCGCCCGCAGGCTTTTCGCGTCGATTCCGACGATGACGATGTCGGAGCGACGTTCATGCATGAGCGCGGCCGCGCGCGCGTCTGCGATTGCGTTCTCGACGCGCTCGAGCGCGCCGCCGAAACGCAGCAGGGCCACGAGCGCAATCGTTGCGATCGCGGCCCCCGGCCAAAACAGGTCGCGCGGGCGCTTCACGGGCCGCTACGGCCCCTTCTTCAGTAGCCCGCCCAGCAAGCCGCCGCCGCCGGTCGGTGCCGTCGGCTGTGTCGCCGTGTGGGTGCCGCCGAGGCTCAGATCGATGCCGCCGACGTTGAGGTCGATGCCGCCGCTCGGGCTCACGCCGGCGCTCACATCGACGGCCGTGCCGCCTACACCGACGGAGGTGCCGATCGTCGTGCCGGTCGTCCCGGTCGATACGCCGATGCTCGTGTCGATGGTGGCGGCGCCGAGGCTCACGCCTGCGCCGACCCCGGCATCGACGGTGCCGGTGGGCAGGCTCGCGGAGGCGCCGATGCTCGTGTCGATGGTGGCGGCGCCGAGGCTCACGCCTGCGCCGACCCCGGCATCGACGGTGCCGGTGGGCAGGCTCGCCGAGGCGCCGATGCTCGTGTCGATGGTGGCGGCGCCGAGGCTCACGCCTGCGCCGACCCCGGCATCGACGGTGCCGGTGGGCAGGCTCGCCGAGGCGCCGATGCTCGTGTCGATGGTGGCGGCGCCGAGGCTCACGCCTGCGCCGACCCCCGCGTCGACGGTGCCGGTGGGCAGGCTCACCGAGGCGCCGATGCTCGTGTCGATGGTGGCGGCGCCGAGGCTCACGCCCGCGCCGACGCCGGCATCGACGGTGCCGGTGGGCAGGCTCGCCGAGGCGCCGATGCTCGCATCGATGCTCGTGCCGCCGAGGTCTACGCCCGCGGCGACATTCGCGCCCACGGCGCCGCTTGCATCGATGGCCGTGCCGAGATCCACTGCAAGCGCGCTTCCGCCGATGTCTGCCCCGACACCCGCTTCGAGCGCAGCACGTTGCGGGAGCCCGACATTGGAGCCGAGCTCGGCCTCAGCCGCGATCGGCTGCAAGGCCGCCACGGGCAGGTCGAGCGTAGCAGCCGCTGCGTCGCCGATCGCCGGCGTGGTCCCGACGTCGAGCAGCGCGCCCGCGGGCGCGCCGGCGTTCGCGATCGGTGCGCGTCCGCCCGGCGCCGGCGCGGGCGTGCTGCGCGGCGCGCCGGCCGGCGTCGGCAGGCCGTTCTGATTCATGCCGATTACGCGAATCGAATCGTCGAGCCGCGAGCGAATCGCGATCTCGCCGGCGTTCAACTGGATCACGCTCGCATCGTCGGGTGTGCGGATTTCGAGTTGGCCCTGGAACAGAGAGATCGTGGTCGTGTCGCGCTGTACGGCAACGTTGAATTGCGTGCCTTTCACGACCGCGACCAAGAACGGTGTTTCGACTCGCAACCTGCCGACGTCGCGATGCTCGACGTCGTAAAAGACGTTGCCACGATATTGCACGAGCCGTGCGATGAGTTGACCGTCGGTCGCCTCGGCGGGTATTTCCACGTCGCTGTCGGCTGCGATCGTGATCGACGTGCGACCTTGCGAAAGCCCGATCATTCCGTCGTCGCCCGTGGTGATGCGGCCGGGGAGGTTCACGGTGGACCCGACCTCGACGGCGGTCTTGGTGCCGCGCATCGCGACGGAGACTGTGCCCGACAGCGCATTGACCGAGACGCGGTGCGGATCGCCGAATCGCGCGGAGTCCGGGCTCGTCGCGAACGCGGCGGCCGCGAACGATGCGATCACCGCGAGCTTGAGAGTGGTCGATAGCGCAGTTGTTGTTTTCCGCATCGCCATGCTCGACTCCTTGTCGTCAGGTCGCGACATGATAGTGATCGACGTAGGCGAATGATGTGAGCACACTCACGGCAAATGCGACGCGCGTTGTTCATAATGCGCGCCCTTCTTGTTCAGCCGAACACGTCGCCGATGCTGGCTTTGCGCTTTCCGGCACGCCCACTTGGGCCGCGCTCGAGCGAGTGGTTGTTGCGGCGGCGAGCAACCGCGATCCGAGTTTGCATAATCGCGGTTTTGTTTGAAGTAATCGCTGCGCCCGCGCTCGCCGCGCCTGTTCTGAGCTCCGTGGTGATTCGCGGGGCGAGCGTCTACACCGCGCCGCAATTGTTCGGCGTGTACCGCGATCAGCTCGGCAAAGAGATCTCGGTCGAGGGCGCCCGCGCGATCGTGGCCGCGCTCGCCGCAAAGTACGACAGCGACGGCTACGCACGGCCGCAGGTCAAGCTCGACGACTCGCTGACGGCGGCGGGGGTCCTCCGGATCGACGTGTTCGAGCCGCGAATCACGACCGTGAAGGTCACCGGGGATCCGGGGCCGCACCGCGCCCGCCTCGAGCAGCTCGGCGCCCGGCTCGAGTCCGATGGGCCGGTCGAGCCGGCTGCGATGCAAACGACGCTGCGCCGGATGCGTGATCTTCCGGGCTTGCAGGTGTCGGCTACCACGGAGCGCGATCCGGCCGCGCAGAACCTCTACACGCTCGACCTCGACACTCACTTCGAGCCGATGACCGGCACGGTGCGGCTCAGCAACCGCGGCACCGACGAAGCAGGGCCGTACTTCGTGATCGGCCAGTTGCTCGCCAACGGACTGTTCGGCGGGCGTACGAGCTTGGGCACGATGTTCGGCGCGGCGACCGATTTCGACGAGTTTCACGGCATTGGCGTGCTTGCGAACGTCGGTCTCGTCGAGTCGGGCTCACGGCTGTCGTTCAGCGCTTTCCGCTCGCGCTCGAATCCTCACGAAGCGGTCGACCGCGATGATCTGTATCTGCGCGATCGCGTGACGCTCGGCGCCGCGCTACCGTTTCCGGGATGTGGCGCTCGCCAATGCGGCGCTGTCGCTCATGCTCGATCTCGACGATCTCACGATCACGCGTTCCGACGTGCTCTTGCGTGACGAGCGGCTGCGGATGCTGAACGTCGGCTCGAGCTGGAATTGGCAGCACGCGTCGACTCAATCGGCGGCGTCCGCCGAGATCATCAAAGGGCTCGGAGGGCTCGGCAGCGGACTCACGGCGCTCGACCTTGCGACGGATCCGCGCCGCAGCGATTTCGTGCTGACGCGCTTCACCTACATACGCCTCAAGCGTCTCGGTGAGCGGTGGAGCGTGCGGGTCGACACGTTCGCGCAAGAAACAGCCTATGTCCTCCCGTACGACGAGCGCTTCAAGATCGGCGGCGATCGACTCGGTCGCGGCTTCGAGGTGGCGGAGATCGCCGGCGACCGCGGCGTCGGCGCGAAGCTCGAAGGCCGTCGCCAGCTGGTCGACGCTCCGGCCGCGCTCGGACGGGCATCGTTGTACGGGTTCTACGATCTCGGTGCGGCTTGGAAGAACGATGCACCCGATCGCGAGTCCGCGGCGACCGCGGGTGTCGGCTTCGGTATGCAGACGCCACGGCTCACCGGCTCGGTCGAGCTCGCGCAGCCGTTGACGCATCCGGACGTCGAGGGGCGCAAGGACCTGTCGCTGTTCGCGGAGATTTCGATTCTGTTCTAGCGCTCGAGAGTGCGACGTTCGCCGCCGCGAGGTCACTTCCGTACTCCAGTCTGTCGCGCATTTCGAAGGATCGCGATTATGGGTGCGCCGTACCGAACCGTGCGGTGTTGGAGTGGACGGTCGTCGGCGCTTATGATGCCCGGCCTCGATTTCGATCCACAACAACACGAAGGGAGTCCAACCGTGGGAAGGGAAAGCGTGACCGCGACTCAATCATCGCGCTCGAGCACAGCATCGAAGGAGCGCTTCGATTCGAACGGTGCACGCAAAGCCGCGATCGCGCTGCTCACGGCGATCTACAAAACCGGTCGACACGGAACGATCGCAGAAGTGTTGATAGCATTGGAAGTCATCGATTCGAATCTCGAGGGGCGGCCGCATTCGATGAAGTCGTTGTCGACCAGGCTGGGTATTCCCTATACCTCCGTGTCTCGCATCGTCTACTCGCTGACCTCCGAAGCACGGCCCGGCGGATTGCTGAAGCTCGTCGCCGACACCAAAGACCGGCGCCGCAAGCACATCGAGCTCGACGGCGACGCGTTCAAGCGCTCCACGCCGCCCATCCGCGCGCTCGAGAAGGCCATGATCGACTACTACGGCAGCTCCGTTTACAAGCTCAAGAAAGACAAGACCAACTGAGCTCTGCGCCCGGTTGCCCCAGGCCCCGGGCACGCCGACCCGCCCCCGGCCCTTTGCCCGTCCGAGCCGCCTGAGCGGCCCCGCGTTCGCTGCCTTCCTTCGTTAAAGAATCTTTCTCGAGCGGCCGATAAGGGGTCGGGAGACCCCTCCGGGCTGCCGCGCGCCCGCGCGGCCCATGCAGAGAAGAGGACGATGCAGCAGAGCAACACGGCCGATACGGTGATCCTTGCGGCAGATTATGGTGAAGTGCGCGCGTCGAGCGCTGCGCTCATCGAGGAGCTCGAAGTCTCTCTCAACGACGACACGCTCGAGCTGCCGTCGCTGCCGGAGGTCGCGCTCAAGATTCGCAAGGCGCTTGCGGACGAGAACGTGTCGCTCATGGAGGTGTCGCGGCTGATCGGGTCCGACCCGGCGCTTGCCGCCCGGATCTTGAAGACGGCAAACAGCGCTCTTTTTTATCGCGGCAGCAAGCCGATTACGAGTGTGCACGCGGCCGTGGCCAGGCTCGGTCAACGCATGGTGCGCAACGTTGCATTGTCGTTTGCCGCCCAGCAGGTGTTCATCGGCTACGGCAGCCAGCACGTGCGCACGTATCTCACGAGCATTTGGCAGCATAGCGTGCATACCGCCGCGCTCGCCCACATGCTCGCGCGAGTGCGCACGCGGCTGAATCCGGACGATGCTTTCCTCGCGGGTCTGCTGCACGAGGTCGGCAAGCTCTACATCCTGCTGCGCGCTCGCGATCGCACCGATCTCTTGTCTGCCGGCGCCGCGTTCGAGGCGGTCCTCGCCGCCTGGCACCCGCGCGTGGGACGCGCGGTGATCGAGGCGTGGGAGTTGCCGGCCGAGCTTTCGGCTGCCGTCGGCGACCATCAGAGCTGCCCGCTCGAAGCGTCCGAGCCGCCCACGCTGACCCAGGTCGTAGCCGTCGCGAACTACCTCGCCGAGCACAGCGACATTGCGTGCAACGACGCCGACTTCTACTCGAAGGCGCCGGACTTCGGGTCGCTGTCCGTCGACAAGCCGACGTTCGATTGGCTGATCCGCGCGGGCGACGTCGACATCCGGCTGCTGATGCTCGCGTTCGGCGTTTAGCGAGGTTCGAGCCGTCTTCCGGAGCGGCGCCGCTTGCTGGCTTTGCGCGCCGCTCGCCGGCGTCAGGGCTCGGCCCACCGGCGCAGCAGATTGTGGTAGACGCTGGTGAGCGTGAGCACCGCGCGCCGGTCCGCGCCCGCCGAGGTCAGCGTTTGAATCGACGTGTCGAGCTCGAACAATAGCCTGCGCCGGCCGTCGTCGCGCACGAGGCTTTGGACCCAGAAGAAGCACGCGAAGCGCGTGCCGCGTGTGACCGGCCGCACTTCGTGAAGGCTGCTCGAGGGGTAGACGATCAGGTCGCCGGCCGGCAGCTTGACCTCATGCTCGCCGTAGAGGTCGTCGATCACGAGCTCGCCGCCGTCGTACTCGTCCGGGTCGCAGAGGAACAGCGTGCACGAGACGTCGCTGCGCAGGTTCGCAGGGGGCTGGTGCGGCGTGGTCGGCAGGGCCATGATCGCACCGTCGACGTGGAAGCCGTAGCGGCCGCCGCCTTCGTAGCGATTGAAACGCGGCGGAAGCGTCCGTGCCGGCAGCACGGCCGCATGATAGAGGGCATGCTGCGCGAGCGCTGCTAGCACCAAGCGGTCGAGCTCGGCGCGCAACGGCGAGGACTCCGGCAGCTGCAGGTTGCGCTTCACCTCCGCGCCTTGCGGACCGACCGTTTCGCGGCCGTCGGTCCACTCGGCTGCCGCGAGCTTGCCGCGAATGGCCGCGACTTGCTCGCGGCTCAAAACATCAGGAACGTGTACGAGCATGGCGGCGGCGTATGACGCGCGGGGACGCGGTCGCGCGCCCCGGCGCTCTCTGCCGCGGCATGCGAGTGTCGTCGGGCTGCGGCGCCTGCATTGCGGCGCTCCATCAGAAGCGGACGTTTGCGGTGAGCAGCCACGAGCGCGGCATTCCTGGCGTGTAGCGGTAGCCGCTTTTGTTGATCGCCGCCACATAATCCTCGTCGAGCAGGTTGTTCGCGTTCAGCCGCACATCGACACGCTTGCCGAGGGTGTAGCCGAGGACCGCGTCCCACACGGTATAGGCCTGGGTGAATGCGGGCGTGCCGGGGGCGCCGTCCGTGCCGCGATGCATTTCGCCGGCGTAGCGCACGCCGCCGCCCACGTCAGCCCGAAAGGGAACGCGTAGGTGGACCACAGCGTGAACGCCTTGTCGGGCGTATACGTCAGGTAGCGGCTGCCGTCCTGGGTGACGCTCGGCCCGTTCTCGACCGCCGTGTGCATCGTCGTGAGACCTGCCGAAATCGCCCACGTGTCGGTCAGTCGGCCGACCGCGCTCAGCTCGATGCCGCGAACGCGCTTCTCGCCTGACGGGTAGTACTGCTGGTCGACCGGGTCCTGCACGATCTCGTTGCTCACGTGCGTGTCGTAGAGCGCGGCCGTGAGCAGAAGACCGTCGTGGAACAGGCTCCATTTCGTTCCGAGCTCCGCGGTCTCCGCGTTCTGCGGATCGAAGAACGGATTATTCGCGTTGTTCGCGGCGCTGCTGAGCTGCAGGTTGCTGCCGCCGGGCGGCTGCTGCGAGATCGCGTAGTTGGCGTAGAGGCTGCTGTTCGCCGTTGGCTTGAAGAGCGCGCCGGCCTTCCAGTTGAAGAGCGTGCTCGCGACGGTCGCGTCGACTCCCGGAACGATCGTGCCAGCAGGTAACGCGCCGCAGGGCGACCGCCGCGGCTGCCGCAGGCGACGAGACTCTGGAAGTTCGTTCGGTAGTGGTCGAAGCGCACGCCGCCGTTCAATTGCCAGCGCTCGCCGAGCTTCGCCGTGTCGAACGCATAGGCGGCGGCCGTGTCGGTCCGGCCGACGCTGTCGGCGCCGTTGCGGCCCCATTGCAGGCCGCCTACGTCCGGGTCCGGGTCGTATAAGTTTGCGAGCGGCCAGGCGGTGCCGTTCTGCACGGTCGCTCCCCGAGCTCGAGCTCTCGCGCGTCGAGCTCGAGACCCGTGCTGAGATCGTGCTTCACCCCGTTCTCGCCGAAGTGAGCCGTGAAGTTCGTCTGATTGGTCACGATCTTGTCGGTTTGGTCTTTGAACGTCGGCAACGCTCGAGCGATTTGCCAGGTCGACGGGTCGTCGAGGTTCGGCGTCGAGAAACGTGTCGGGTCCTGCGAGGCCATGAACGACGTGAGCAAGTAGGCCTGGTCGTTGCGGCCCCAGCGCGTAGTGTTCTGCATGGCCAGGCCGCTCTCGAAGTCGTGCTCGACGCGGAACGTGGCCATGTCGATCGTCACATCGTCGAAGTCCGACACGGTGCCGTAGAATTTCGCAGAGTCCACGCGCGGCGCTGCGCCGATCTGTGGGCGCGCGGGGTCGGGCGTGGCGTAGCCCGGCAAGCCGATCGTGGGCACGCCGCCGTCGGGCAGATTGTCCTGGTCGACATGCAGCAAGTCGACGTAGTAGCGCGTGGAAGAGCCGAGGCCGAAAGCGATGGCGGGCGCGATGCCCCAACGTTTCTGGCTCACCTCGTCGCGACCCGGCACGCCGTTGTCTTGCGTCAATAGGTTCACGCGCACGGCTGCGCGGTCGCCGAAACCTCGATCGAAATCGGCGGTCGTACGTCGCTGGCCGTCGGCACCGCCGAACGAGACGGAGACGGCGCTCGAGCCTTCGCGGTTCGGCTGCTTCGTGACCATGTTCACCGCGCCGGTCGGCGCGCTGCGGCCGCTGTCGGCGCCGGCCGGTCCCTTCGCGATCTCGACCTGCTCGATGTTGAACACGTCGCGCGAGACGGAGCCGAGATCGCGCACGCCGTCGACGAAGATGCTGCTCGAGCTGTCGAAGCCGCGCATGTAGATAGCGTCGCCGGTGTTGGTGCTGCCGTTCTCGCCGACGAAGAAAGTGCCGACGCCTGGGCTGTTGCGCAGCGCTTCAGTCAACGAGGTCGCGCCTTGCTCGTTGAATAGATCGCTGCCGATCACATTGATCGTCTGCGTGGTGTCGAGGAGCGGCTCCGTGAATTTACGCGACGATATGACCCCTGAGTAGGTGTTCGCGCGCTGGCCGTAGACGTCGATCTGCTCGATGGCGCCGCTCGGCGCGGGCGACGCCGCGGTCTGCGCCGCGGCCACCGACGCGGAGCCGAGCGCGAGACCCGTGAGCAGTGTTGCGGTCGTGAGCGCCGGCCCGTGCTGCGCGTGGGGCCAGGCATGCTTGCGGCTCTTGATCGTCCCCATGGTCTTGCGTCTCCCTGTTGCCGGCGCGCCGTGCCCCGTGCGCCTTCGGTGTTGAGAGCGAATTCTATTTGCAAACGCGAATGATTCGCAATAGCAGGGCGATCCACGGACGGGCTTCGCGCAATCGGTGCGATGGCGATCTCGATGCTGGCGCCTCGCGACGAATGAGAAAACCTAGAGAGGCTTCAGAGGCTTGCGGCCGCGCGCGTGTACTACTGTGATGTCGGCAGAGCGGGAGAGCGGCAGCGACTACCGCGCTCCCGACGTCGACGCGCGGAGCGGCCGGCGGCTCAGTCGAACGGGCCGCAGCCGGGCTGGCTGTCGGTGCAGAACGCGGGCAGCGAGGCCACGTCGAGCGGTGCGCCGAGATAAACGTGGCGCACGATGTCGCGATCGTAATCGAGCGCTGCCGCATCGGACCGGATCACGTCGCGGCCGATCGCGACGGTCTGCTCGAACGAGAAGTAGTTCATCACCGTGCTCACGGGGCCTTCCGCCGAGCCTGGGCCGTTTTGGTGTGATGGGTGTGACCGGGCCCAGCCGCCACGGGCCGGCCAACAGCCGTGGTCGGACCAGGTCAACTCGTCGGCACGAGAAGGTAGGCCCGGAGTCGAGCGGCGTCGCCGCCCTCGTCGCAGGCAATGGGACAGGCGAAGCCGACGATGACACCGTCGTCGTTGATGTCCTCGGCGGAGCGGAGCGTCACCGTCGGGGGAAGGTTCGTGACCCGCTTGTTCAAGTCGATCATCCGGCCACCCTGCCAGAGAAACGCCCGCTCAGTTGTAGAACTCGTCAGAGTCGGTCCGAGCGAGGCCCACGACCTGGCCGGCCTCGTTCACGGCCCGCGCCTCGGAGTAGTTGCCACCGAGGGACCCGAGGTCCCCGGGAGTGGTTCCGGCAGTGTCGCCGAGGGTGGCGTGCAGTCTGGCCGGTGGTAGTCTGGCGAGATGCCGACGATAGCGTGGCCCCGGTCGTTGATGTCCCGGGCGTAGGTGGATTCCGTGACACCGCCCAGCGTGCCGAGATCCTTCAGGGCCCCGCCCTTCCAGACGAAGGCGTGCAGCCCTCCGCTCGGAACAGCGGCTCCGCCCACCACGTGCCCCGAGGCGTTCACGCCGTAGGCGGCGCTGTCCGTACCCCATGCCCCTGCCTGGCCGCCGAGCGTGCCCAGGTCGATGACCTTGCCGCCGCGCCAGACGACCGCCCGCTCCGGTGCACCCTGTCTCTCGAACCGCCTGCCGACCACCACACCGTCCTCATTGATGTCGTACGCCGAGCTTCCGCTGCCGGCGCCGTAGCCGGTGCCGAGGTCGGTCATGACGCCGCCGGCATAGCGGAAGGCGTGCGGAGGATCCGTCGCGTTGACGTTCGTGGCCCCCACCACGACACCCTGCTCGTTGACGCCCGCCGCCGAGCTTGCGCTGTACGTGTCGGCGTAGAGCGTGCCGAGGTCGGTCATCACCCCGCTCGTCCAGACGAACGCGTGGAAGTTGTAGATGCCGCCGATCGTGGAGACGCCCACCACGGTACGGGCGTCGTTGAGGGCGGTTCCGTCGCTGCTGCGCGGCTCCCCCGTGCTCGGCACGCCGATCGTGCCCAGGTCGACGAAGGTGTACGTGGGCAGCGTGACGGCGGCCGTTGCGACGCCCGGCGTGGTCGCCAGACCGGCTGCCAGCACGATCAGAGCGGCAAAGCTCTTCCGAAGTTGACTCATCGACAGTCCCCTCGCTGGTTGCGCGTAGAGGAATGATGTCGACCGAAGCGGCCGAACGGCCTTACGCAGCCCTTACCGATCACCTCCCTTGGCAGGTGTCGATCCGCGCACTGGCGTGAAGAGCACATACATCGAGATTGTCCGACGACGGTGGACGGCTGCGCCGGGTGGCCCGCGACCACGCCACCGCCGAGGCGGCCACCGGCTGACCAATCGGGGCGACATTTCGCCAGTTTCTGGTCCCTGGCCGGACGGCGGCGAACCCGGCGTCGAGGACCCGGCCGCCCGGGTCGCCTCGCCCCGGGCCGACGCCGAGGGGCACGGCGGCGACCGCTGACAACCCGGGGGTCGGGCAGACCCGGACGACGTACGTACCGGCCGGCCACGGATGAACGTGGCCGGCCGGGTAAGCAGCGGACCTGCCTGGTGGGGAGACGACCGGTGTCGCGGTGTGCCGCGACCGGCACCCGGGCGGGCGGCGCTGGCCGACCCGCCCGGGCGTACCCGGAGGTCAGTTCGAGGTGACCCAGTTCCAGGCCGAGACGACCCACTCGGTCTGCTGGAGCCAGGCCACGCCGAGGCCGACCAGGAAGACAGCGGTCGCCAGGTGAGCGCCGCGCGCGCTGCGCCGGATCCGGCCCGAACTGGCGTTCCAGCACCAACCGGCCGATCACCCGGGCCAGCGCGAACAGGCCGACCGCCACCAGCAGGCTCAACACAAGCACCGGCAGCGGGCCGGTCAGGTCGCCCCCGGCGGAGAACGCCCAGACCCCCCAGCAGACGAACGCGAACAGGCCGCCCGCCGCGCTCCACTCGCCACCGCGACGCAGCCGTGCCAGGTGCCGGCCCACGGCCGGCGCGGTGCCGGCTCATCGGGCCAGCCCGTACCGGTCGGCTCCTGCTCGACCACCGGGAACGGTTCGGTCCGCGGGTTGCGCGGCGACCCGACCGGCGCCACACCCCGGCGGAACCCGTCGGGCTGCGGCGGCACCCCGACGCCGGCCTGCGGCGGCACCTCGACGGTTCGTTCCGCCCACGGCTGCGTCTGGTCTGCATCTCGTCCTCCCCTTGACGGCGGCACCCCCGAATCCGAGGAGCCAGCCGGCGAACCTGACCGGCGGCACGAGCACCGCCCGGATCGAGGGTAACCAGCCGGCAAATCGGTCGCCGGCACCGTCCGGCGCGGGCCGGTACCGGTGCCGATCCCGCGCCGGGCGAGGTACGGTCGGCTGATGGTTGACCCGGACCGACGCCGCCGACGGCTGCGCCACCATCCCGACGGCGATCCGGCGACGCGGGGCGCCGACGGCGCCACGGTCAGCACGGCCGGCGTAAACGACGGCGTGGAGCCGCCGCCCGGCGCCGAAGCCCGGCGGCGACGACCGCGACGGCGAGCGGGGGCTGCGCGGGCTGGTCGGCTCCGGCTCGTCACAGGTCGGCGCTGAGCGCCGCGCTGCGGGCCCGGGACGCCGCCCGGCCGACCGACGACGACCTCGCCGAGGCGGAGGCCCGGCTGGTCATCGTCCGCCGCAACTGGGTGCCCCGCGAGGATCCTCGCCCCCGCTGAGCCGCCGCGGCTGACGCCGCCGCCGGCCGGCGAGGCCGCGGTCAGCGGTCAGGGCAGGCGGGCAGCTCGCCGGGTCTTCTCGTACTCGGCGACCTGGGCGATCCGGCGGGCGTGCCGCTCGTTGCCGGAGAACGGCGTGGTCAGGAACGCCTCGACGATGCGCGGTCGCCTCGTCCAGGGTGTGCTGGCGGGCGCCGACCGCGACCACGTTCGCGTCGTTGTGTGGCGGGCCAGCTGGGCGGTCTCGACGCTCCAGGCCAGCGCCGCCCGGACGCCGGCGACCTTGTTCGCGGCGATCTGCTCGCCGTTGCCGGAGCCGCCGATGACCACGCCCAGGCTGCCCGGGTCGGCCACCACCCGGGCGCCGGTGTGCAGGCAGAACGCCGGGTAGTCGTCGTCCGGGTCGTAGGCGTGCGGGCCGACGTCGACGACCTCGTAGCCCTGCTTGGCCAGGTGGTTGGCCAGGTGCACCTTCAACTCGAAACCGGCGTGATCGGAACCCAGGTAGACGCGCATACCGGCGCAGTCTGTCAGGCCGCGCCGCCGACGCCGCAGCGCGGCGCGGCAGAGCCGGGTCGCACACGGTCGCACGGCGGCCACGCCGCAGGTCGGCGAGGACCAGGCCGCCCCGCGCCTTCGGGGTGAACCAGGTGCTCTTGCGGGGCATCTTCTGCCGGGCCAGGTTCACCGCGACGAAGTCCGTCCACGGTCACCGGTGCGATCAGGATCGCCAGTCGGCCCGGCCGGCGTCGACCTCGCCGGCCAGCCACTCGGCGGGTAGTCGCCGCCGACGTAGGTGATCCGCTTGTCGCCCGGGTCCAGCCCGAGCGCGTCGCGCAGCATCAGCCGCTCGACCAGCGCGTGGTCCAGTTCGTCCAGCCGGCACGCCGGCGGTCGGCGGCAGGCGCACCGCGTACGCCCTGGCCGGCGGCCGTACAGTGCGACGGTACCGCCGGCCGCCGGGACCTCGACCGGGCCGTCGATCGGCTCGACCTCGCGCGCCGGCCGCGCGCAGCCGGTCGAGCAGCTCGCGCCGGCGGGGTGGTCAGCTCGCTGACCAGGCGGTTGTACGGCTGGATCGCCACCGACGCCGGGCGTGGTGACCACGGCCAGGAAGCGGGGCAGTCCGCCGGTCTGGGCGGCCAGGCTGCGGTGGTTGCCGTCGGCCACCACCAGCTCGCCGCCGCCGGCCAGCGCGGTCAGCTCGTCCTGCTGCGGGCCCGCGGCCGACCGGCCAGATCGCGTGGGTACGCCCGACATGGTCGGTGTCGGTCACGGCGGCGCGCCGGCGGCGTCGGTCGGCCGCGGCGAGCGCGTCGTGCAGCTCGTCGCCCGCCCGGTCTGCAACAGCAGCACCGGCGAGAGCAGATGCCCGTTGCCTCGGCCAGGGCGACCCGTTCGCGGACCTTCTCGATGAACACGTCCTCGTTGCGGATGACCAGCCCGGGCTCGTCGGCCGGGTGGAGATCTGGTCGGTGTCGACCATGGCGAACAGGCCGTAGCCGCCTCGCTCGCCCGGCTCGCTGATCCGGTACAGCACGACCACGTGCTCGGCCGGCGCGTAGCTGCCGTCCGCCTTGGCCCGGCCAGCCGGGCGACCGCGTCGGGCAGGGCGTCGGTGAAGGCTTGCCGAGGCTGTCGGGCGCCCGGTGCGGCATCTCGATGGCGAGCGCGCTGTCCGGGTTCGCCGCGATGATCTCGGTGATCTCGGCGTCGTCGGCGAACTCGTCATAGTTCCGCGCGCCGGTGCCGCCGGTGGAGATCCAGGCCCGGGCGATCGGATGCACCACCGTCATGCCCGGGACGCTACCGGCGCCGGTCGCCCGCGGACGCGTGACCCGCGCCGCGTGCCATCAGATGACAGCAGGGCCTGTTGCCACGCCCGGGGCGGTTGGCGGGCCGCCGATGGACCGCGCTCTGGTCAGCCGTACCTCCATCGTGACGCCCTCGGTGCTGATCGCGCGGACCGGGAAGGTGCTGGCGGCGGCGAGAGCCTCGAAGGACGCGGCGGGGCCGCCCGCTCGCGTCACCGCCTGGGTGGCACGGCTGGGCGAGCGCGGACCGGAGCGTGCACCGACGACGGCGGTGTTGCCGTCGCGCGCTCAGGGGAAGTGCCGGATCCGGCTCACGCCGACCGCGAGCTGCAGCGCAGCAGGTCGATCACTGGCGGGAAGCTCGTGGATCACGGCCGTACCACCTGGGCGCAGCACCCGGTGTCTCGTCCGGCGCCTGGCGGTCGTCACCACCGGGCGCCCGGTTGTCGGAGGTTTCAGGAGCCGCAGGTGCGCACCGGACTCCGGAGGGCTCCGTAACGACCACCCTGGGGCTCCTGTACCACCAGGTGTCCACGGTGACAGGATCTCCGGTGATGCAGTGAAGTGCTCGGTCAGTCGAAGATCGGGGCCGGCGTCGCGGGTGCGCTTGAGCTCGAAGAAGCCGTCGGTGCCGGCCACCAGCAGCGACGCCGTCCCACAGCCGGCCGGCCGCCTCACCCTCGGGGCCGGGGTGACGACCGGGCCGAAGAAGGCGACATGCTCGCCGTCGGGCCCGGGAACGTGGATCACCGGAGTACCGACATCCAGTGCCGACCGGCTTCATGCCGGCGTTGTGGCTCGCCCGCAGCGCCTCGTCGTAGTCGGTCGAGTCGGCCGCCTCGGCGAGCGCCGGGCAGACCGGCCTCGGCCAGGGCGGCGCTCGTATCAGCTCCGGGCCGAGCTGCTGCTTGCTCGTGGTGGATCCGGGTGCCCATGGCGGTGTAGAGCGCCGGAGCACGTCGTTGCCGAACTGCTGCTCGGCCGCGATCAGACCCGACCGGCCCCACACCGTTGACCAGCAGCTCCCTGTATTTCTCCGGCAGCTCGTCGCGGCCCTCGTTGAGGACCGAGAGGCTCATCACGTGGAACCTCAGTCGACCGGCGCGTACCTGCTCGACCTCGAGCAGCCAGCGCGAGGTGATCCAGGCCCACGGGCAGAGCGGATCGAACCACATGTCGACGGTGACGCGTTCGGTCACGTGAAGTCACTTCACCATCGGCGAGCGTCGGCAAGCTCGCGTCCTCTACCTGATTACCTCCTCGCCGGCGATCGACCGGATACCGTGACGAGACCGTGACCTCGGTCACTCAGGGCTGGCCGCACGTGAAAGATTCGGCGTCGGCCGGCCTCAGAGCGGTCGGAAGACCGTGGTGCCGCTGGGAAATGCACCGAGATCGGAGGAGACGATCGTGGCCGGAGTACGCAATCTCACCCAGGTGGAGGCGGTTGACCGCGCTCGCTTGCTCGACGTGACGGGGTACGACATCAGCCTCGACCTGACCGACGGCACCGGCGACCCGGGCGACGGGCACGTTCCGGTCGGTCACCGAGGTGCGGTTCGGCTGCGCCGAGCCGGGCGCCACCACGTTCATCGAGATCGCCGCGGACCGCCTCCGCGCCGCCACGCTCAACGGCGCGCCGGTCGACATGGCCGGCTGGTCGGCCGAGACGGTCTGACGCTGACCGGCCTCGCGGCCGAGAACATGCTGGTCGTCGACGCCGACTTCCTGTACTCGACGACCGGGCAGGGCCTGCACCGCAGCGGTCGACCCGGTCGACAAGGAGGTGTACCTCTACAGCCAGTTCGAGACGGCCGACGCGCAGCGGGTCTTCGCCTGCTTCGACCAGCCCGACCTGAAGGCCGAGTACACCTGGCACGTCACGGTCCCGGCGCACTGGAGGTGATCTCGAACATGCCGGTGGAGCGCGGGGAGCCGGCCGGCGAGGGCACCAAGACCGTCCACTTCGACCGGTCGGCCCGGATGAGCACCTACATCACCGCGCTGTGCGCCGGGCCCTACCACGAGATTCGCGACGACCCACGACGGCATCGACCTGGGCATGTTCTGCCGGCAGTCGATGAAGCGCAGTACCTCGACGCCGACGACATGTTCCTGATCACCCAGCAGGGCTTCGACTTCTTCCACGAGCAGTTCGGCGTGCGCTACCCGCTGCCCAAGTACGACCAGGTGTGGGCGCCCGAGTTCAACGCCGGCGCGATGGAGAACTTCGGCTGCGTCACGCACGCCGAGTCGCACTACATCTTCCGCTCGCAGGTCACCGACTTCGAGTACGAGCAGCGGGCCAACACGATCCTGCACGAGCTGGCCCACATGTGGTTCGGCGACCTGGTCACGATGCGCTGGTGGACGACCTCTGGCTGAACGAGTCGTTCGCCGAGTGGGCCTGGCACTGGGCCAACAC
>CAWFPH010000002.1:0-590000 GCA_963817615.1 uncultured Gammaproteobacteria bacterium
TTACGCTCGGCGTCAGCTCACCCGCGGCTGTCGCTCAAATCGCGCCTAAACGGCACCCGCGGTCGCGCTCAGTGCTGCGCGCTCGCCCCCACGAGCCGCTCCTGCATGAACACCAGGCTCATGAGCATCATGAGGTCGGAGTCGATCGCGCCGCGCTCGGCGGGCGGCATCGTTTCGAGCCGGTCCGCCAGGTCGTGCACGGCGCGCGCGTTCAAGAACGGCACCGCGCCCACCGACTCGCTGCGCAGCGTATCCTGAATCAGCTCTTTCATGCGGCTCGGCGCGCCGGCCGCGTCGGGCGGGCTCAAGAACGGGTGCTTCTGCCGTCGGTACACGGTGTCGGTCAGCACGTCACGCGCGGCCTCGCGCAGGATGTACTTCTCGGTGAGCCCGCGAATCTTCATGTTGACGGGCGTGCGGAACAGGAACTCCGCCACCTCGTGGTCGAGGAACGGCACGCGGCCCTCGATCGAGTGCGCCATCTCCATGCGATCGCCGAGCAGCACGAGGATGTACTCGTGCAGCACGGTCTTGCTCCAGAGATAGAGCGACTGGTGAACCGGTGCGCGGCCCGTGAGGCGCCGTTTCACGTCGACGTTGTCGAGCAACAGGCTCGCGAGATCGCGCCCGGCGAACGGCGCGAGCTGCTCGGCATCGAACAGCCGCGCGACCCGCTTGAGCCGCGCGAAGATCGAGTGGTACATCGTCGGCGTGAAGCCGAGCACGCGCTCCAGCATCGGCGAGCCCGTGCTCCGCTCGCTCGACAGCAAAATGCCCTGCGACACCTTGTTGGCCGCCTCGAGCTCGGCGACGAGGCGCTCGATCTCGGCGGGATCCTGGCCCGCGCTGTCGTAACGCAGCATGTCCTCGCGGAAGTGAGGGTAGCCCGCGAGGATCTCGTCCGAGCCCTCCCCCGTGAGCACGACCTTGTAACCGTCGTCGCGCACCGCGCGGCTCAGTAGATATTTCGCGATGAAATGCGCGTTGACGCAGGCGGCTTCGGCGTAGTAGATCGCGTCCGAGAAATTGTCGGCCAGCGCGGCCTGATTGATCGGGATCGGCACCCAATCGGCGTGCGCCTTGCGCGCCATCTCCTCGGCCACGCGTCCCTCGTCGTAGTCCTCGTGCTCGAAGCGCAGCGTGAACGCGCGAATCGGATCCGCATGGTGGCGCGCGGCCAGGCCGAGCACGGCGCACGAATCGATGCCGCCGCTCAAGTAGCAGCCGACCGGCACGTCCGCGCGCAGCCGCAGCCGCACCGCATCCTCGAGCACCGCTCGAAACCCTTCGACGTAATCGCGCTCCGACAGCGGCGCGCGCGCCTCGTCGGCCGAAGGGTATTCGACGTCCCAGTATTGCGTGAGCGTGATGCGCTCGGCGTCGGCGGTCAGAAAGTAGCCCGGCGGCACCGTGTACACGCCCTTGAACGGCGTTCGGTCCGCGGGCCTGAAGCCCACCGAGAAATACGCGCTTTCGATGTCCCAGCGGGCCGGCACACCGGCCGCGAACAGCGCCTTCATCTCCGAGGCGAGATACAGCGCGCCGTCGTGCACGGCGTAGAAGAGCGGCTTCACGCCGAAGCGGTCGCGTACGGCGACGAGCTTGCGCGCGCGGCCGTCCCAGATCACGAACGCGTACTCGCCGCGCAGCCGATGCACGCACTGCGTGCCGAGATCCTCGTACAGGTGCAGCGCGATCTCACTATCCGAGCGCGTGCGCAGCCGGTGGCCGCCGCGCTCGAGATCGCGCTGCATGCGCTCGTAGTCGTAGAACTCGCCGTTCGCGACGATCCGGGCGGACTCGTCCTCGTTCGCGATCGGCTGATCGCCGCCCGCGAGGTCGATGATGCTGAGGCGCGCGTGCCCGAGCGCGACGCGGCCGTCGGGCGCGATCCAGGTCTTCTGACCGTCGGGGCCGCGATGATGCAGCGCGCGCACGGCGCGCTCGAGGGCGGCGAGCGACGCCGGCGTGCCCTGCGACAAGATGGCGACGATTCCACACATAGCGGCGCGGCAGTCTAACGCCGTGCGATCTCGCGCGTCGACAACCCGCGCGTCGCTGCGTGCGAGAGGCTAAAGCTCCGCCGGCGCTCGCGTCGCGGTGCCGGCTCACTGCGCCGCGCGCGAGCGCGACGAGTTCTTCGGCGCGCCTTGTTGACGACCGATCTCGCCTTGGCGCCTGCCGATCCGACAACCTGGAGTGCGGCGAGCGACGCCTGCAGGCGGGCGGCGGCCTGCCGTTTGCCGAGCTCCTCGAGCGGCGTAAACAGCGCGGCCGCTCCCTCGAGCGTGGCACCGTCGGTGATCACGTGGGCGGCGCCGCGGGCGCGGGAGCAGGCTGCGGCGGCACGATATCCGCCTCGGGGCTCGCGGCAGGGGGCGACGGCGGGGGCTCGGCCGTCTGCGACTGAGCCGACAGCGGCGTCGACTGGCATGCACCGAGCGCGAGCAGCGTCACGATCGGCACGAACGCCGCGATTGCGTCGCACCAATCGAGCGGTCTTCGTACGTCAACAATCGGATAACGTCCAGCGCACCGCGAATCGCACGCTGCGCCGTCGTGATCGAGCGCAATCGCAACGCGCCGTCCGATTCCGCTTCGCGGCGTTACTCCGATCTGCGCTCGCGCGCCGGGTGCTATGCTCGCAGCGTTCGTCTGCAGGGGGGAGTCAGATGCCGAAGAAGGCGCGACCGCCGAGCGACTCGGCCGGCGTCACACGACGCAAATTCCTGACGGCCGCCTCGGCGTCGGCCGCCGGCGCGGCGCTCGCCGCAACGAAGCCCGCGCAGGCGCAAACCGCCGAGCCCGCGGGCGCGCGCGCCGCGCCGCCGAGCGGCGCGCAGCTCGAGCGCGAGCAAGGCGCGGTCGCCAGCTATACGGCCGAGGAGACGCAGCGCTATTTCGTCTCGGACCCCGGCTCCGACCTGATGGTCGATCTGTTGAAGACGCTCGACATCGACTACGTCACGATGAACGCGGGCTCGAGCTTTCGTGGGCTGCACGAGTCGATCCTGAACTACGGCGGCAACTCGAAACCCGAGGTCATCGCCTGCGTGCACGAGGAGCAGGCCGTCGCAATGGCGCACGGCTACGCGAAGGTCGCGGGCAAGCCGATCGCGGTGGCCGCCCACGGCACGGTCGGCGTGCAGCATGCGGCGATGGCCGTCTACAACGCGTGGTGCGATCGCGTGCCCGTGATCCTGATCGCGGGCAACTACCTCGACGGCGATCAGCGGCGCGTGCTCGAGTGGATTCACTCGGCGCAGGACTGCCTCGCGCCGATTCGCGACTACATCAAATGGGACGACGCGCCGACATCGCTGCAATCGTTCAACGAATCGCTCATGCGCGCGCACAAGATCGCGATCACGCCGCCGCAAGGCCCGGTCGCGATCGTCGCCGACAGCGTGGTGCAGGAAGCGCCGGCCGGCGCGGCACGCAACGCCGTGCCGCGGCCGAGCCGACCAGTGCCGCCGCGCGCGGACGACGCGGCGCTCGCCGAAGCCGCGAAGCTACTGACCCGAGCCGCGCGGCCGGTGATCGTCGCGGACCGCGTCGCGCGCGATCAGGCCGGCGTCGAGGCGCTCATCGCGCTCGCGGAGGCGCTGCAAGCGCCCGTCGTGAACCGCCGCGGCCGCATGAACTTTCCGAGCACCCATTATTTGAACGCAACGGCCGGCGCAACCGCGCAGGCCGACGTCATCCTCGCGCTCGAGCTGAACGAGCTCTGGGGCCTCGTGAACACCGTGCCCGACCACGTCGAGCGCGAAGCCGTGCGCATCGCGAAGCCCGACGTGAAGATCATATCGATCGGCACGAACGAGCTCGACTTGCGCGGCAACTATCAGAACTTCTCGCGCTATTACGGTGCGGATCTTTCGATTGCGGGCGACGCGCAAGCGAGCCTGCCCGCGCTGCTCGCGGCCGTGCAGGCCGGCGCTGCCGCGCAGCTCGGCTGCCGCGCTGAAAGCGCGCGGCGAGCGCCAACGCGCCGCGCGCGCGGCGCAGCGGCAGGCCGCGCTCGAGAACGCGAGCTACGGCTGGGATTCGAGCCCCGTGAGCACCGCGCGGCTCACGCGTCGAGGTCTGGAACGCGGTGCGCGAGCACGACTGGGCGCTCGTGTCGGAGCCGCTCTTTCCGTGGCTCCACGAGTTCTGGGAGATCGAGCGCTACTACCAATACGTCGGCGGGTCGGGCGGCGCGGGCATGGGCTACGGCGCACCGGCGGCGATCGGCGCCGCGCTCGGCCACCGCGGCACCGGCCGGCTCGTCGTGAACATTCAGAAGGACGGCGACCTCATGTATGCGCCGGGCGCACTCTGGACCGCCGCGCATCACAAGATCCCGCTGCTCTCGGTCATGCACAACAACCGCGCGTATCACCAGGAGCTCATGCACGTGCAGCGCATGGCCGCAAGGCGCCGACGCGGCGTGACCGGCGCTGCAAAGATCGGCACGACGCTCGAGGACCCGTTCATCGACTACGCAGCGCTCGCGCGAAGCTTGGGAATCTGGGCCGCCGGCCCGATCGAGGATCCCGCGAAGCTCGCGGACGTGCTGCGCGAGGCGGTCGCCGTCGTGCTCGCGGGCGAGCCCGCATTCGTCGACGTCGTGAGTCAGCCGCGATGAGCCGCGCAAGAACGATCGTGCGCCGCACGCTGCCCGCGGCCGGCGTCGCGCTGGCGCTCACGCTCGGCGCCGCGAGCCCAACCGCCGCCCACCGCAACCGGCGCGACGCAGCCGCAGCGCTTGGCCGCGCCGCCGCCCGCGCCGGCGACCGGCGATCGTGCGGTATTCATTGCGTACGGCTGTTACCAATGCCACGGCTACGAAGGCCAAGGCGGCGAGGCGCTGCGGATTGCCCCGAGCGCATATCCCTACGACGCATTCGCCGCACGCGTGCGCAAACCCGTGAACGAGATGCCGGCATATGCGCCGACGGTGCTCGGCGACGACGACTTGCGCGCGATCTATCGCTACGTGCAGTCGCGCCCGGAACATCCGCTGATCGAGCTCGCGCCGGGTCGCTGACCAAACGGCCGCGGCCCGAGCAGCCGCCCCGGCACGCCAGAGCGACCGCGCCGGACCGCGGTTTCGAGTCGTCCCCTTGGAAAGAGGTGTCGAGCAATGGGCACGCGGCGGAGCACGCCGCGCGCCTCGGCTCCTCACCAGTCGCAGGTCCCGTAGCTCGATGGGCAGCCCGAGCGATAGTGCGGGTTCGTCTTCAAGTACGGCAGGATGCCCGTATCCCAGCGGCTCGAGCAGCCGCCGGCCCAGGTGTTGCGCTCCCAGAAGATGTAGTTGAGCTTCAGCGTGTTGTACGCGAAGTCGCCGATCTGCTTCGGCGTGTAGTCCATCAGCTCGCGGAACTCGACCGAGCTTGCGACGGCCAGATGACCGCGATAATCCGCGCCGTAATAGCCCGTGACCACCTTCTGGGCGAGCGTCAACTTGTTCGGCATTACGTTCGAGCCGCCCGCGGCCGCCGGAAGCGGCATCATCGAGGCTACGAGCCTCTGCATGACGCTCGTTTTGCCGAGCCAATTGACATCCAAGAACACGTTCGTGTGCGGCATGGCGGGCTGCGCATACGAGATCAAGCGCTCGTACTGCTTCTCGAGCGCCGCGTCCGAGTAGTTCCAGGGATAGGGCGTCGGCAGCGACAGCGTGCTCTCTTCGCTCGCGATGCCTTCGAAGTGGCTGTCGCGGTCATAGCGCTTGCCCATCACCTTGTATAAGGTGATCAAACGATCCATCACGGGCTTCTCCCACAGCTTCGCCGCGTAGCCCGAGTGCGTCTCCACGAGACCCCAGTCGTAGTATTTCGTGCGCAGATAATTCGGAATGATCCCCGACTTGCTGCCGGTGTTGAACTTCCGGTCCATGATGCGGACCACGAGGCGCTTCGCCGTGGGCTGTGCCTTCAGCCGGGCCAGATACTTGTCGATCATCGAGAAGTCGTAGACGCCTTTCGACGGCTCGAGGTCGTACCACCAGATGCGAACCTCCACACCCTTGATGGCCGACACGCGCCCGATTTCATCGATGCACTTCAGATTGGTCGAAACCGACCCGCCGCCGGGCAGCATCACGTAGTGGCCGGGATGCCATTTGATGCCTTGAGCGGAAGCGGAGGTCGCGAGGAACAGGGCAAGAATAGCGGCAAGGCCAGGGCTGGTCTTTCTCATCGGTAAAAAGCTCCCTGTGCTGCTAGCCTCTCGGCTGCAGCCTTTTTGGTTTAAGGACGACGGGCGCAACCGTTACACGGTTTTTTGCACCGTACAATGTGTCGTTGATCGGAGACTTTCCGGCCTTCCAACGCCGGAATCCCTGCGCAGCGGATAGCAGCGGGTAGCAGCGGTAGCAGCGGGTAGCAGCTGCTAGAGGCGCTCGCCCTCGACGCTCGCCCGCTCAGCCGTCGTCGCAAATCTGTCGCGAGCGTCCACGCGCGGCAGCGCAAGCGCGCACTGCGGATCGTGCGTGAAGAACAAACGCACGCCGCGTGCGATCTTGTCCTCCAGGAATGCGCGCTTCTCGTCGATCAGCCGCTCGGGATTGCGGTCGTAACCCATGGTGACGGGCAGGTGCACCCAAGGCCGTCCGGGAATCAGATCGGAGCAGAACGCGACGCCGCCGTCGCCGCCGATGTCCGCGAGCAGCAGCCCGGGCGTGTGGCCGTCGCTCTGCTCGAAGCGCACGGCATCGCCGAGCGTCGCGCTGCGCTCGCCGTCGACGAGCTCGAGCCGGCCGCTTTGCTCGAGCAGGGCGGTGAGCGCCGGGATGAACGACGCGCGGTCGCGCGGATGCGGCGAGCGAGCGCGCTCGAACGCGCGCCGCCCCACGATGAACCGCGCGCGCGGGAACAAGAGCTCCGGCTCGGCACCGTCGCGAAACGCGCCGAGCAATCCGCCCGCGTGATCGAAGTGCAGATGACTGAGCACGACCGCATCGACGTCGCCATGCTCCAGGCCCCGTGCCGCGAGCGAGCGCAGCAGCACGTGCTCGGGCTCGAGCACGCCGTAGCGCTCGCGGAGCTTCGGCGCGAAGAACGCGCCGATGCCGGTCTCGAACAGCACGATTCGGCCGTTCAAGTCCTCCACGAGCAGGCAGCGGCACGCGAGCTCGACGCGGTGTTGCTCGTCGGGCGCCAGCCATTCAGCCCACAGCGCGCGCGGCACGTTGCCGAACATCGCGCCGCCGTCGAGACGTTGCCGATTGCCTTCAACCGACCAGAGCTTCACCGCCGATGTCCTCCAGCGGAATGTTCGCCGCGCCGAATTGCAGCTCCGCCAGCCGCGCATACAGCGGGCTCGAGCGCAGCAGCTCCGCATGACTTCCGCTTGCAACGATGCGG
Organism: uncultured Gammaproteobacteria bacterium; assembly: GCA_963817615.1. Classification (GTDB taxonomy): domain Bacteria; phylum Pseudomonadota; class Gammaproteobacteria; order Steroidobacterales; family Rariloculaceae; genus FEN-1219. Next base: position 7,356 of record CAWFPH010000002.1, read on the forward strand.
CCGTGGTTCATCACGATAATGCGCTGCGCCTTCAGCACGGTCGCGAGCCGATGCGCAATGATCACGGTGGTGCGATTCTCCATGAGCTTCTCGAGCGCCTGCTGCACGAGCAGCTCGTTGTGCGCATCGAGCGAGCTCGTGGCTTCGTCGAGCAGCAGGATCGGCGGATCCTTCAGAATTGCGCGCGCGATCGCGATGCGCTGCCGTTGGCCGCCCGACAGTCGCGTGCCGCGCTCGCCCAAGAACGTCTCGTAGCCGTCGGGCAGCGCACGCACGAACTCGTCCGCGCCGGCCGCCGCCGCGGCCGCCTCGATCTCGGCATCGGTCGCGCCCGGCCGGCCATAGCGAATGTTCTCGCGCGCCGACGCGCCGAACAGCACGGTGTCTTGCGGCACGAGGCCAATCAGATTGCGCACCTCCGCCGGCACCGCCGAGACGATGTCCACACCGTCGATCAGCACGCGGCCGGCAGCCGGATCATAGAACCGGAGCAGCAGCTGGAACGTCGTGCTCTTGCCCGCGCCCGACGGACCGACGAACGCCACGGTCTCGCCCGGCTCGATCGAGACCGAGAAGCCGTCGAGCGCCGCGACCTCGGGCCGCGACGGATAGCGGAACGTCACGTCGTCGAACTGAACGCGGCCGCGGTGCGGCGGCGTCAGATGCACGGGCGCCGCCGGCGCACGGATCGTCGGCTGCGCCTGCTGCAGCTCCACGAGCCGCTCCATCGCGCCGGCCGCTCGCTGCACTTCGCCCCACATCTCGGCGAGCGCCGCGGCCGCGAGCCCCAGGTAGGCCGCATAGAACAGGAACTGGCTCAACTCGCCGAACGTGAGCGTGCCCGCCAATACCTCATGAGCACCCACCCACAGCACGAACGTGACACCGACGAACACCAGCGTGATCGCAAGCGCGGTCAGGATGCCGCGAATCTTGATCCGCCTGACGGCGACGCGGAACGCACGCTGCACGGCTTGCTCGAAGCGCTCCGTTTGCAGCGTCTCGAGCGTGAACGCCTGCACGGTCTGCACGGCGTTGATCGTCTCGCCCGCGAGCGCGCTCGCATCCGCGACTCGGTCCTGCGAGTCGCGCGACAAGCGCCGCACGCGCCGGCCGAGCACCACCAGGGGCCCGACCACGAGCGGCATCACCGCCACGATGATCGCGGCGAGCTTCGGGTTCGTCACGATCAGCAGCACGAGCGAGCCGACCAGCGTCACCGCCGAGCGCAGCGAGATCGAGATGCCGACACCGCTGATCGACTGCACGAGCGTCGTGTCGGTCGTGAGCCGCGACAGCACCTCGCCCGTGCGCGTGACCTCGAAGAACGTCGGGTCCATCCGGATCACGTTCGCATACACGGCGTTGCGGATGTCGGCCACCACGCGCTCGCCGAGCCACGACACGAGCACGAACCGCAGCGCGGCAAATCCGCCGGACAGCACCGCCGTCGCGAGAAACAATGCGAAATAGCGGTTGATGACGGCCGCGTCGCGCAGACCCTGGTCGATCAGGAAGCGCACGGCAATGGGCAAAGCCAGCTGCGCCGCCGCCGCAATGAGCAGGGCCGAAAGCGCGGCTGCTACCAGACGCCAGTGCGGCGCGAGATACGGGGCGAGCGCACGCAGCGGCCTGAGAGACTTGGGTTTGGGCGGATCCTCGGCCACTGCGGACATCGCGCAAGGTTAGCGGTAAACGGCGCCGCGCGCATCGGCACGCTGCGCATACTGCCCGCCGCTTCTCGCGGTCCCGCGCGCTCGCTACACTGCCGCGACATGCGCAACATCGCGTTCACGATCCTGCTGCTCTGCATGAGCAACGTCTTCATGACGTTCGCCTGGTACGCGCACTTGAAGGAGCTCGGCGACCGGCCATGGCTCGTCGCGGCGCTCGTAAGCTGGTGCATCGCGTTCTTCGAGTACCTGCTGCAGGTGCCGGGCAATCGGCTCGGCTACACCGTGTTGTCCGTGGGCCAGCTCAAGCTGCTGCAGGAGATGATCACGCTCAGCGTATTCGTGCCGTTCGCCGTCTTCTATTTGAAAGAGCCGCTCAAGCTCGACTATCTCTGGTCCGCGCTCTGCATCTTGGCCGCGGTGTATTTCGCGTTTCGCAGCAAGCTCGCGGGCGGCTGACGACGCGCAGGCAGCGGCTTGCAAGCGCGGCGCGCTCGCGCCACAGTCGAGGCCGGTGCAAGCCGCGACAGTCTTTTCTTTCGAGGAACGAGCAATGAAAGTAGGTTTCATCGGCCTCGGCCGAATGGGTCAAGGCATGGCGCGCCGCATCCTCGGCGCGGATCACGACCTCGCGGTGTTCGACGTGGTGGCCGCCGCGGCCGAGCCGTTCGCCGCTGCCGGCGCCCGGGTCGCGAAGACGGTCGCCGACGTCGCGGTCGGCCGCGACGTGGTCGTCTCGATGCTCGTGGAGGACCCGGTGATCGTGAAGACCGCGCTCGGCCCCGGCGGGCTCTGCGAATCGCTCGGCCAAGGCGCGATCCATCTCGTGATGGGCACGCACGGCGTCGCAGCCGTGCGCGAGCTCGAAGCCGCCCATCGCGAGCGCGGCCAGACGCTGGTCGCCGCGCCCGTGCTCGGCCGACCCGATCTTGCGGCCTCCGGGCAGCTCGGCGTCGTGGTCGCGGGGCCCGACGCTGCGGTCGCGCGCGTGACGCCCCTGCTCGAGGTCATCGGCCGGCGCTTGTTCGTGGCGGGCACGAAGCCCGAGTCCGCAACGGCCATCAAGCTCGCGAACAACGCGGTGCTCGGCTGCGCCATGGTCGCAATGGCCGAGGGCTTCGCGCTCGTGCGCAAGTACGGCGTAACCCCGCAGGTGTTCCAGGACGTGATGACCGAAGGGCTGTTTGCGGCGCCGGCGTACAAGATCTACGGCCAGAAGATGGTCGACGAGAGCTACGATCAGGTCGGCTCGCCGATCACGGTGGGGCTCAAGGATGCGAACCTGATTGCCGCGGCCGCGGACCTCGCGCGCGTGCCGATGCCGAGCCACAACGTGTATCACGACCGGCTGCTCGGCGCGGTTGCGCACGGTGACGGCGATCGCGATCAGGCCGTGCTCGGGCGCGAGCAGGCGCGCGCAGCCGGGCTCGAGTGAGGACGTTCGCCGACGGAGCGAGACTTACGCCGACCACACGGTCTTGACGTTCACGAACTCGCGGATGCCGAACGCACCGAGCTCGCGGCCGTAACCGGATTGCTTCACGCCGCCGAACGGCACGCGCGGATCCGAGCGCACGAGCTCGTTGACGAAGCAGTTGCCCGCGACCAGCCTGCGCGCGGCGATATCGCGGCCGCGCTCGACGTCGCGCGTGAAGACCGCGGCGCCGAGCCCGTAGCGGGACCGGTTCGCGAGCGCGAGCGCATGCTCCTCGTCGCCGGCTGCAACGATGGCCGCAACGGGCCCGAACACCTCCTCGTCGAACGCGGGCATGCCGGGCTCCACCGAGGTCAGCACCGTCGGTGGATAAAAGAACCCCGGGCCGTCCGGCACGCGGCCGCCGAGCGCACGGACCGCGCCGTCCGCGACACTGCGCTCGACCTGCTCGTGCACGCGGTCGCGCGTTCGCCGTTGCGCGAGCGGCCCGAGATCGGCGCTCGGATCGAGCGGATCGCCCGTACGCTTTGCGCGCAGCGCCTCGACGAACGCCTCGGTGAATGCGCGCAGCACCGGCTGCTCGACGATGAAGCGCTTCGCCGCGATGCAGCTCTGACCCGAGTTGGTCAACCGGCTCGCAACGCAGCGCTCGACCGCGAGCTCGAGATCCGCGTCGCGCAGAACCACGTACGGGTCGCTGCCGCCGAGCTCGAGCACCGTCTTCTTCAGCGCGCGGCCCGCCGCGCTCGCAACGGAGCGGCCGGCCGCCACGCTGCCGGTCAGCGATACGGCCGCAATCCGCTCGTCCTCGATCACCGCCTCGACCTGCGACTTGTCGATCAGCAGCACCTCCAGCGGCACGCCGGCATCCGCGAACAGCCGCCCGATTGCAAGCGCGCAACCGCCGACGTTGCTCGCGTGGCGCAGCACCGCAACGTTACCGGCCATGAGCGCGGGCGCGGCGCATCGGAAGAGCTGCCAGAACGGAAAGTTCCACGGCATGACGGCGAGCACGGCGCCGAGCGGCGTGAACACGACGCGGCCCCAAGCGTCGTCCGCCTCGAGCGCGCGCGGCTCGAGAAATTCCTCCGCGTGCTCGGCGAAGTGCGCGCAGACCCATGCGCACTTCTCGACCTCGGCCTGACTCTGCACGATCGGCTTGCCCATCTCGGCCGTGATGAGCTCGGCCAGCGGCCGCACTCGGTCGCGCAACAGGCGCGCGAGCACGCGGAAGCGCGCCGCTCGCTGCGCGAAGCCGGCCCCGGCCCAGCCGTCGAACGCGTCGACGGCACGGTCGAGCTTGCGGTCGAGCTCCTGCGGCGAGTCGGTGGCGTAGCGTTCGATCGTGCAGCCGGTGGCCGGGTTCACGCTCGTGAGGCCCGCCATCGTCAGGCTATCCGCAGCACGATCTTGCCGCGCACGTGCTCGTCCTCGAGCCGCGTGTGCGCCGCGGCGACGTCGTCGAGCGCGAACACCGCGTCGACGTGCGGCCGAACCCTGCCCGCGTCGATCAGCCGGCCGATCTCGGCGAGCTCTCTGCCGCTCGGCTGCGCCAGGTAATTCTCGCCGCGAGCGCCGAGATCGTCGGCGCGCTCGACCGACGGCTTCGCGAGTGTCGAGATCAGCGCGCCGCCCGGCTTCAGCACTGCCCATGAGCGCTCTTGAGTCTCGCCGGCCACGAGATCGAGCACGAGGTCCACGTCGTGCACGCGCTCCTCGAATCTCGTCGCGCGGTAGTCGATCACCTCGTCGGCGCCGAGCTCACGCGCGAAACGCTCGTCCTCGGCCGATACGGTCGTCGACACCGTAGCGCCCTTCTCTTTCGCGAATTGAATGGCAAAGTGGCCCACGCCGCCCGCGCCGCCGTGGATCAGCACATGCTGACCGGGCTCGAGCTTGCCGTGATCGAACAGTCCCTGCCATGCGGTGGTCGCTGCGAGCGGCACCGCGGCCGCTTGCGCGTAATCGAGCGACGCGGGCTTCTTCGCGGCGTTGCTCGCGCTCACGGTCGCGTATTGCGCATACCCGCCGTGCCCGCGATCGAGCATTGCAAAGACCTCGTCGCCGGGTGCGAACGTCTCGACGCCCGGGCCGCAGCGCTCGACCGTGCCCGCGACATCCCGGCCGAGCACCGTTGGCAGCTCCTCGCGTTTGGGCGCGCCGTACTTGCCGGAGCGCATCTTGTAGTCGATCGGGTTGACGCTCGCGGCCTCGATCTTGATCAGAAGCTCCCCGGCTTCGCGGCTCGGGCCGCGGCACGTCCTCGACGGTCAGGACCGCCGGGTCGCCGAACGAATGAATCGTCGCTGCTTTCATGACTCCTCCATCGAGTGCCGGCGGCGGGCGGCATCGCGCGACTCGCGTTGCCGTTCCGGAGCCGCCGGCATCGTCGCATCAAGCAAGGATCGTGCCTCCACGCAGCCGCGGGGGCGCCGGCGAGGCGGCCCTCCCTCCGCGGCCGGGACGCGCCGTCGCAGGCTGCCACCCGCGGTCGCGGCGGACCGTCCTGTGCCCGCGGGCGGCCCGGCGGCTTATGATTGCAGGTCGCGACACCGCGAAGGCCGACGCCGAGAGCTGCGTCGGTGTCGTCGTAGCCAGATTGCGAAGGAGACGCATCATGAATGCCGTTTCGCAGCTCACGCCGCGGCTCGATTCGTTGACCGCGACGTTCCTCGCCCGGCCACACCGGCTCTTCATCGACGGCGGCTGGACGCCCGCTCGCTCGGGCGAGCTGTTCGACGTTCTCGACCCCTCGACGGGCACGCGTCTCGCGCAGGCAGCCGCGGGCGACGCCGCGGACATCGATGCGGCGGTGAAGGCCGCGCGCACGGCGTTCCAGTCGGGCCCCTGGCCCAAGCTCAGCCACGCCGAGCGCGGCAAGCTCCTGCTCAAGCTCGTCGACGCGATCGAGCGCAACGCCGACGAGCTCGCACTGATCGAGACGCTCGACGGCGGCAACCCTCTGCGCAGCACGCGCCACGTCGACATCGCGATGGCGATCGAGAGCCTGCGCTACAACGCCGGTTGGACGACCAAGCTCACGGGCGAGACCGCGCTATCGTCGCCGCAATCGCGGTCGTTCACGTTCACGCTGCGCGAGCCGCTCGGCGTGATCGGGGCGATCACGCCTTGGAACGCGCCGTTCTTGATGGCCGTCAACAAGATCGGCCCGGCGCTTGCGGCCGGCTGCACCGTGGTGCTGAAGCCCGCCGAGCTCGCGCCGCTGTCCGCGCTGCGGCTCGCGCAGCTCGTCGAGGAGGTCGAGCTGCCGCCCGGCGTGCTGAACGTCGTGACGGGCTACGGCTCGACGGCCGGCCAAGCGCTCGTCGACCACCCGGACGTGAACAAGATCTCCTTCACGGGCTCGACACGCGTCGGCAAGTCGATCGTGACCGGCTCGGCCGCGCACATGAAGCGCGTGACGCTCGAGCTCGGCGGCAAGTCGCCCGTGATCATCCTGCCGGACGCCGATATCGAGGCCGCCACCCAGGCGACCGCGCGCACGCTGTTCTTCAAGACGGGGCAGTTTTGCATGGCCGGCACGCGGCTGTTCGCGCACGAGGCGGTGTTCGACCGCTTCGCTCGCGGCTTCGAGGAGCTCGCGCAGAAGGTCAAGATCGGCCCGGGCATCGCGCCCGATACCGAGATGGGGCCGATCATCTCGGAGAAGCAGATCGATCGCGTGATGGGTTACGTCGATGCGGGCAAGCGCGACGGCGCGGACGTGGTCGTCGGCGGCAAGCGGCTCGCACGCGACGGCTACTTCGTCGAGCCGACGCTGCTCGCCAACGTGCGGCCGGACATGAGCGTGTTCCAGGACGAGATCTTCGGCCCCGTGCTGTGCGCGACGCCGTTCAAGGACGCCGGCGAGCTCGACCGTCTCGCGCAGCTCGCGAACGACACGAGCTACGGGCTCGCGGCGAATATTTGGACGCGCGATCTGTCGACCGCGCTCGGTCTCGCGCGCCGCATCCAAGCCGGCTCCATCGTCGTGAACGGCGGCGCTCGGGAGCAGCCGATGCCGTTCGGCGGCTACAAGCAGTCGGGGGTCGGCCGCGAGGGCGGCCGGGCCGGCATCGAGGCGTATACCGAGGTGAAGATCGTATCGATCGGACTCTGACGCGCGACGAGAGGCCGCGCGCCAGGGCGACCCCAAAGACGGTGCATGCCGGCGCGCCGGCCGGCCGCCCCGGCGGGCCGCCAAAGGGCGTCGCATCAGACGGCTCGACGCGGACGCAGAAGGCGTATAAGTTTACCCGGCGCTCGCAGCGCGGACCCTACCGCTTCCCGAGCCGCACCAGTTCACCACAACAACAACGTAGAAGGGGGAGTGAACGAATGGAAGCCAGAGACCTACTGTTCTTCGACAAGATGATCATGCCGAAGATCATCACGGTGATCTATTGGATTGCGCTCGTGGTCGTCGTCGTGAGCGGGCTGTTCACGATGAGTCGATCGTTCCTGAGCGGGCTCGGCATCATCATCGGCGGCCTGCTCGCCGTGCGCTTGTATTGCGAGCTCTTCGTAGTGCTCTTCAAGATCAACGAGTCGCTGCAGGTGATTCGCGACAAGTGATCGCACTCGGTCGAGCGGTGCGGCGGCGTGCGCGAGCGGCGCGGCCGCACCGCACGGCCGCATGCCCGCCCGCGCGGTGCCGCCGGTGCTCCGGCTGCGCTTCGTCCCGCGCGGGCTCTGCTCCGGCGCGTGCCCCCGGCGCCGTGATCTGCTAGTCTCTGTCGATCCACCGTTGCGGCGTATCCAGGCCGTGAGCCGATCCGTCGAATCGCTGCTGCTGTCTTTCCAAGCGCGCCTCCGCTCGCCGCGACGCGCGTTCGCCGTCCTGGCGATCCTCGGCTGGGTGCTCGTCTCCCAGACCCTGCTCGTCGTTCATCGCATCGACCACAACGCTACCGAGCATGGCGTCGCCTGCTCGTTGTGCGTGGCGGCCGATCACCAGCTCGGCGCGGCCGCGCATACGTTGCCCGTGCTCGAGCCCTCGAAGCCGGACGAAGCAACATCGACGCTCGCGGTGACCGCACCGCGCACGTCCGCCGTCCCTTACCGGTCCCGCGCTCCGCCCTCGCCGCTCGCCGTCCTGACGCAACCGCCGCAGCGGCTCGAGCCGCTGCGAATCACGGTTCCATTCGCGAGGGACCCATGGGAACACATCGATGCGCGGCGTTGGCCGCGCCTTGGCTGATCGCCATGAGCACCGCCGCCTTCGGTCAGGCGCAGGTGACGGGCAATGCCTTCAATCCGGCCATCAGCCTCATTCTGAACGGCCATTACACGAACTATTCGCGCGATCCCGCGACCTTCGAGCTGCCGGGCTTCCTGCTCGATCCCGACGCGGGCTTGCCGGACGAAGGCTTGTCGCTCGACGAAACGGAGTTTGCGATCAGCGCGAACGTCGACGACAAGTTCTACGGCTTCATGAGCACGTCGCTGCAGCAGGACGGCGGCAGCGGCTCGATCGAGGTCGAGGAGGCTTACTTCGAGACACTGACGCTGCCCAAAGGGTTGAAGGTCAAGGCCGGCAAGTTTTTGTCCGACGTCGGCTATCTGAATCCCATTCACTCCCACGCCTGGGACTTCGTCGACGCGCCGCTCGCGTACACCGCGATGTTGAACGGCGCATATTCCGACACCGGCGCACAGCTCGTCTGGGTCGCGCCGACAGCGGTGTTCCTGCAAGCCGGCGTCGAGTGGCTGCGGGGCGATGCGTTTCCGGCCGCCGACGGCGCCGCGAGCCACGGCACGGGCGCCCACTCGCTGTTCGTCCACGTGGGCGGCGACGTCGGCAACTCGAGCTGGCGCGCGGGCGTGTCGGCGCTCAGCGCCGACGCGAACGGCCGCGAGGCCGTGTTCGTGGGCGGCAGCGCCGCGTTCGACGGCACCAGCGATCTCACGATCGCTGACTTCGTCTGGAAGTGGGCGAAGAACGGCAATCCGCGCGATCGCTATTACATCGTTCAGAGCGAGTATCTGCATCGCAAGGAGAGCGGCAGCCTCGCAGTCGCCACGGCGAGCGGCAGCGTCGCCGGCCCATACGACGGGCGGCAGGACGGCTTCTACGTGCAGGGTGTCTATCAGTTTCGACCGCGTTGGCGGGCGGGCTTGCGCTACGACCACCTGAGCGCCAGCAACTCGTCGATCGTCGCAGCCGGCACGCCGCTCGCCATCGCGCACGATCCGCACCGGGTGAGCGTGATGGCCGACTTCTCGAACAGCGAGTTCAGCCGGCTGCGCTTGCAAGTGAACCGCGACGAGTCGCGCCCGCAAGCCGACAACCAAGTGCTCTTTCAGTACCTCATGAGCCTCGGCGCGCACGGCGCGCATCGGTTCTAACGGAGGAAATCCCGATGAGAACTCTCGTGACTTTGGCTGCGCTCGCTGCAGCATTCGCCGCGGCACCCGCGCGTGCCGCACCGCTCGAAGTCTTTGCCTGCGAGCCCGAATGGGCGGCGCTTGCGACCGAGATCGGCGGCTCCCTCGTGAGCGCCGAATCCGCGACCACGCCGCTGCAGGACCCGCACTACATCCAGGCGCGGCCGAGCCTGATCGCGAAGGTGCGGCGCGCCAAGCTCGTCATCTGCACGGGCGCGGACTTGGAGGTCGGCTGGTTGCCGCTGCTGCTGCGCCAGGGCGGCAATGCGGCCGTGCAGCCGGGTCAGCCCGGAAATATGAGCGCGGCCGATTACGTCGAGCTGCTCGAGAAACCGTCGAGCGTCGACCGCTCGCTCGGCGACGTGCACCCGTACGGCAACCCGCACGTGCAGACCGACCCGCGCAACATCGGCAAGGTGGCGCAGGCCCTCGCGGACCGGCTCGCGATGCTCGATTCCGCGAACGCGGCGACGTACAAGAGCCGCTATCAGGATTTCGCAGAGCGCTGGCAGACGGCGGTCGACAAATGGACGGCCCAGGTCGCGCCGCTCAAGGGCAAGCAGGTCGTCACGCATCACAAGGGCTGGGTGTACTTGGAGAACTGGGCGGGCCTCGTCGAGGTCGGCAACCTCGAGCCGAAGCCGGGGCTGCCGCCGAGCGCCGCGCACCTCGCCGAGCTGCTCGGCCAGCTCAATGGCAAGCCGGTCGCGCTGATCATCCGCTCCGTTTACGAGGATGCGAAGGCGTCTGAATGGCTCGCGGGCAAGACCTCGATCCCGTACGCGGTGCTGCCGCATACGGTCGGCAGCGTGCCCGGCACGGACGATCTGTTCGGTATATTCGACGTGATGGTCAAGACCCTGCTCTCGGAGGCGCGCACATGAGCTTCGACTTCACGAGCCTTTCGATCGTCGGTCCGGCGCTCGTAGCGGGCGCGCTCGTGCTCGCGACTCACGTGCCGCTCGGTCAGGAGGTGCTGCGCCGGGGCATCATCTTCATCGATCTCGCGGTCGCGCAGATGGCGGGCCTGGGGGTGATCGCCGCGAGCGGCTTCGGCTTCGAGACGCACGGCGTAGGCGCGCAGGTCGCGGCGTTCGCGGCGGCGCTCGCGGGCGGGTTGCTGCTGTCGTGGACCGACCGCCGTTTCGGGCAGGTGCAGGAAGCGATCATCGGCGTGTCGTTCGCGCTCGCCGCGACCGGTGGGTTGCTGCTGCTCGCGAACAACCCGCGTGGCGGCGAAGAGCTGCGCGATCTTCTCGTCGGGCAGATCCTCTGGGCCGATTTTCACACGCTCGTGCCGGCCGCGGTGCTGGCGGCGCTCGTGCTGTTGTCCTGGCGCACCGTGATGCGCAAGCTCGGCCGACCCGGCTTCTATCTGCTGTTCGCAGTGAGCGTGACGGCGTCGGTGCAGCTCGTCGGCGTATACCTCGTGTTCGCGAGCCTGATGGTGCCCGCGCTCGCCACGCGCGCGCTGCGGGCGTATTCGCTCGCTGCGGGCTACGCGATCGGCCTCATCGGCTACTTGCTCGGGCTCGTGCTATCCGTGTTCTTCGATCTGCCCACGGGCGCCGTGATCGTCTGGACGCTCACGGTCGCGGCTCTCGCGGCCGCGCCGCTGCTCGCGCCGTGGCGCACGGCGGCCCGCGTGCCGCGCGGCGAAGTCGGCGTCGAGCCGGCCGCCCGAGGAGAGCCGCTCCGCTGAAGGCGCCTCGAGCACCGCTTGCGTCCGACGCCGACACGGACTAGAACGCCTAGACGATCCAAGGGGGGATGGACCGATGTCGAACCGCCGTGCGTTTCTAGGCTATCTCGCCGCGAGCCCGTTGCTCGCGCAACTCTCGCCGCTCGGCCGAGCGTTCGCCGAGGACAACCCGATCGCGAACGCGGCCGACGCCCTCGATGTGTTCGACTTCGAAGCGGTCGCGCGCAAGGTGCTGCCGCCTGCGCATTGGGGCTACATGGCGAGCGGCGTCGACGGCGAGGACACGCTGCGCGCGAACCGCGAAGGCTTCAAGCGCTACGAGCTGCGCACGCGACGCTTCGTCGATGTGAGCCACATGGATCTCTCGACCGAAGTGCTCGGCATGAAGCTCACCTCGCCGATCGTGCTCTGTCCGGTCGGCGGCCAGAAGGCATTCCACCCCGAGGGCGAGGTCGCTGTCGCGCGCGCGGCCAAATCGAAGGGCAGCCTGCAGATTCTTTCGACCGTGTCGTCGTCGGGTGTGGAGGACGTGGTCAAGGCCCGCGGCGGACCGATCTGGTATCAGCTCTACACCACCGACAACTTCGCCGTCACGACGAAGCTCGTGAAGCGCGCGGAAGCCGCGGGTTGCCCGGCCGTCGCGGTCACGGTCGACTTGCCGGCCGGACGCAACACGGAGACCGCGACACGGTATCAACGCCTCGACAGCCGTCCGTGCGCGGCCTGTCATGTCGCAGGCCCGGGCGGCAACCCGGCCGCGGGGCCGGGCACGCATCCGATGTTCGCCGGCATCGACACCACCGGCCTGATCACGACTTCGCCGTCGCTCACCTGGGACTTCATCAAGCGCTTGAAGGACGTGACGAAGATGAAGGTGCTGATCAAGGGGCTCGAGAGCGGCGACGACGCCGCGCTCGCGGTGCAGAACGGCGCGGACGGCGTCATCGTGTCGAACCACGGCGGCCGCGCGAGCGAGACGGGCCGCGCGACGATCGAGTCGCTGCCCGAGGTCGTGGCCGCGGTCGGCGGTCGTATCCCGGTGCTCGTCGACGGCGGCTTTCGGCGCGGCACCGACGTGTTCAAGGCGCTCGCGCTCGGCGCCACCGCCGTCGGCATCGGCCGCCCGTACATCTGGGGACTGTCGGCGTTCGGGCAGCCCGGCGTCGAGCGCGTGATGGACATGCTCGTGAACGAGCTCAGGCTCGCGATGGTCGGCTGCGGCGCGCGCTCGATTCGGGAGATCACGCCGAAATCGTTGATCGACACGGGGCGGCGCGCCTAGCTCTCCGTTCCGTCAGATCCACAGTGCGCCGAGCTCGAGCTCGATTGCGCCGAACGGTATGGGATCCGATTCGGCCCTTCGCGCGACCTTCGAACCGGGGACACGCGCTCAGATCGCGCCACGCCATCCGCGTCCCCACAAAAAAGGCGGCGAGCCCAAAGGCCCGCCGCACGACTGTCGATATGGACTGCGTTAGAACCTGACGTCGAATCCGACGAAGTACTGGCGACCGATCACGTCGTAGTAACCGCCGGTGAACGAGCCTCCCGGATCGGCGTGCGAGGGCAAGCTGTATCCTCCCGGGCGTTGGCAACCGGGCGCTCCGCCGCAAACCGAGTCGAGGTCGGTGCCGACCGGAATACCCGCGCTGCTATTCACGATCGCAGGCTCGGTGTCGAGCAGGTTCGTGATGCCGCCGCGCAGCGACATCTTCTTGATGTTGTAGCTGAAGGACAGATCGAAGATGCGGTAGTCATCGGACTTGATCTCGGTGCTCGGCGCATAGCTCAGCAGGATGCCCGGATCGCCCGCGGATACTCGCTGATCGTTCGCGATAATCGCCTCGGTCGTCGCATGGTTCGCCGACCACACGCCCGGCAGGCTGCGCCAACGCAGGTTGAGGCTCCACGCCGGACGGTAGTAGCTCAACGTGCTGAACACGCGATGGTCGTACGCGCCGGCCTGGGTTCCCGGCAGGTTCGGCCCGAGCGAGCCCTTCCAGTCGGTTTCCAGGTCGTAGACCGCCGGCGACGCCTTCGTCTTGAAGTAGTCGAGGTAAGTCGCCTGCATCTGGAAGCCGAGACCGCCCTTCAGCTTCGACCCGAGATCCGCGAAATCGACGCGCCAGTTCAACGCGATGTCCGTGCCCGCGGTCTTGATCGTGGCCTGGTTGTCATACGACACCGTGGTGCTCAGAGCCGCACCGCTGACCGGGTCCCGCGGCGTCAACTGACAGGCGGGTGACGCGGCTTGGGCCGCGGCCTCCGCCGGCGTGGTCACGAGCACCGCGCCGTAGCAACGATAGGCCGCGTAGTCCAGCGAGTACGTCATGATCGCGTTGCTGATGTCGAACTTATACGAGTCGACGGTCACCGTGATGTTCTGCAGCAACGGCTTCTTGAACGGCGGGCTCATGACGAAGCCGAACGTATAGGTGTCTGCCGTCTCCGACTGCAGGTTCGGGTTGCCGATCTGATCCACCCAGGCGAAGCCGCCGCCCGGAGCGGGCGTCGTGGCATCCGCGTACGTTGTAGAACTGGTTGGTGGCCGCCGTGCCCATCAACGCCTCGCAGATCAACCGGGCGCTTTGGGCACCGGCCGCGGTCTGGCCGGCGGCAAGCGCCGGATCGGTTTCACCTGCCTGCAGAACCGGATCCGGCCCCGTGCCGCCCGCACCGAACGGCGAGCGCGAACGCAGCCCGCACGGGTCGCCGTACGCGGCACCGCCGGTGAAGATCTCCTGGCGGCCCAAGAACAGCTCGCCGATGTTCGGCGCGCGCGTCGCGCGGTTGAAGCCGCCGCGCAGCCGGAACCAGTCGTTGACCTCCCAGTTGACCAGTGACTTCCAGGTGTCCTCGTCGTCGGAGAACTCGTAAGTCGACTTACGATAGCCGAGCTCGAGCTCCGAGTCGCCGGAAGCCCTTGTGGTCGGAGAGCAGCGGCACCAAGGCCTCCATGTAGACGTCGTCCGCCGATGTGTGGGCATCCATGTAGCCGGTCGGATAGACGCCGATCACCTGGTCGGTGAACGACACCTCGGATTGCAGGATGTCCGGCACGAAGGTCGAGCTGTTGTAGCGGTGCTGGTAACCGAAGGCCGCGCGGATCTCGCCCGGCTTGATCGTGGCGAGCGGACCCTCGAAGTTCACCTCCGCGATGTCCTGCTTGTTCTGCGCGCGCGTTTGCAACGTGGCATTGACCGCGTCGAAGCAGTCCTGCGAGAGCGGCTGATCGCCGCCGAACAGCGTGTTGTAGAAACCGCTCGTGCAATGAATCGTCGGCGAGCCGAAGCCGGGCCGCGTGACCGTGCCCGCGCCGTCGCTGCCCTGGTTGCCGGTCAGCGCGGCGTTGCGTCCCCAGTCGGCCGCGTTGATCAACGATCGGTACCGCGCGAGGGACAGGTTGCCGCCGGCGTTGTTGTAGGTCGAGGACTGACCGTGCGAGACATACATCTCGCCGTTCCAGTTCTCGCCGACCTTGAGATTGACGCCCGCTTCCACCTGCCACACGGTGTTGGTGTTGATCGTGCTGCGCGGCGGGAGGCTCGCGTCCGGCTCCCAGCCCGGCAGCCACGGCGCATTCGGAGTCGCCCGGCCGTTCAGCAGGGCCGCGAGCTCCACCGGCACCGGGTGGCCGGCGCCGGCCGCGCCGGTCGGAATGAAGCCCGGATTGGCGAATGCGCCCGGGTTCGCGATCGCGGCTGCGACGGCAGCCGCGTCGTTGTAGTCCAGCGTCGGGTCGATCGGGCTGTCCGTCGTCGGGTTGTAGGGCACCTGCGCTTCCCAGCCCGAGATCGCGTCCGTGCCGAACAGCAGCGTTTTGGTGGAGCTCTCGGCCAACAACGCGCGGCTATACATCGTCAGCCGATCGTTGATGTCGTAGTGCGCCGTGCCGAACAGCGAATACCGCTCCTGCGGAGCGCTGACGTAGGCGGCCGGGTTCTCGTATTTGAGCCCCGCGACCTCCTGCGTGGTCGTGCCGGGCAGCGACGCATCGAGCTGCCTCGACGGATAGAAGTTGTAGTTCGGGTTCGCAGCGGCGCCCGCGTACTTGGACAAGCCGGCCTGGCTGTTCCCGACGAACACGGTGCCGTCGGAGTTGAAGTTGAACGTGCGGAAGATGTTCGGGCGCGGCCCAGTTGAACACCTCCGTGCCGGCCGGCCGGTTCGCGAAAACGCCGTTCACGGCGCCCTGACTCGGACAGTTGAACTGACAGTCGAGGTTGTTCGAGCCCTGCAGGAAGAAGAAGTAGCCGGGGTTGTACGGGTCGTTGTAGCTGTCCCTGACGAACTTGTCGTCGCCCTGGCTGATGAAGCCGCGATCGTAGTGCTCGACGCCCACGGCGATATTGCCCTTGCCGTTGGACAGGTTCGCGCCGAATACCGCGGAGACCTGGGTCTCCGGGTTCAGACCGTCTGTCGTTGCGCCGTACTGCGAGTTGACCTCGAGGCCCTCGAAGTTGTCGCGCAGGATGAAGTTCGTGACACCGCCGACGGCGTCGGCGCCGTACACGGCGGACGCGCCGCCCGTGATCGTCTCGACGCGCTGGACCAGCGCCGACGGGATCGCATTGATGTCCGTGACCATCAGCGCGTTGATCGGGACGAGCCGCTTGCCGTTCACGAGCACCAAGCTGCGGTTCGGGCCGAAGCCGCGCAGCGAGATCGACGCGATGCCGACCGAGTTCACGGGCGTGATCTGCACGTCGCCCTGCGACGTCACCGGCGACGCGGCCGGGTTGTATTCCGGCAGCTGGTTCAAATACTTTTCGAAGTTCAAGCCGTTCTGCGACTGGAACGCGTCCGACTCGACGGTCACGATCGGGCTGTTCGACGAATTGTCGCGGCGCAAGATGCGCGAGCCCGTCACCGTGATTTCCTCGAGCGACTGCGGCGGTGCCGCAGCTTGGTCCTGAGCGGCCGCTCGGCCGGCCGGCACGACGGCGAGCGCCGAGCCGATCATGACGCTGCCCGAGGCAGCCAGGATGGACACCAGCGGAGTCCTGCGACCCGCCCTAGTCATCGTTCGAAATGCCGTAGCGATTGCGGACGGCAATAGACCTGCACGCAACTGCAGGCCTGCGCCCCTGGACGTCTGCATTGTTGGCTCCCCTAGTTGTAAGAACGCCGCATCTTTGCGATGACGGCAGCACGGGTGGGAGTACCCCGCACGAGCATCCGGCGTCTCCCCCCAACCGTTTGACCTCGCATTTCGAACGTACCACGCTCGAGGCTGTCTCGCAATACCAACAACGCGGCTCGGCAGACGGCCGCAGCAATTGATGCGTCACGGCAACAAGGTGGCCGGCGCGGCGATATCGTCTTAAAGGCGCAAGCTTCTGTGGAAGGTCCGAACGGCACCGTTCGAAAGGCTCGAATGCGTGGTTCGCCGGCGGCTCGATGCCGCAACGAACCGGCGCGTTCAGCGGCCGGTGTGGGGCCGGTATCGCGACGTTCGGTTAGCCGCGCGCCGCGGCGGCCCGAAGCTCATCCGGCGAGACGTCGCGCACGTGCTGCGCGAAGTACCACTGATGTCCCTCGGGATCGGCGAGCCCGCAGCGTCGGTCGCCGTAGAACTCGTCCTTCGGCGCCTCGATGACCCGGGCACCCGCGCGGCTGGCCCGCTCGAACAGCGCGTCGACGTCCTCGACGTAGACGTAGAGATGCTGAGTCGCTTGCCCGACACGCTGCGGATTTCGATACGCTGGGCCGGGGCAGCCCATCATGACCACGCCGTCGCCAAGCTTCATCGACGCGTGCGACAGCTTGCCGTCGGCTCCGGCAAAAGAATCGCCGAACTGGACGAAGCCGAACGCGGCCGCGAGCCATTCGAGCGCCGCTCCGACATCTTCGTACAGCAAGTAGGGCGTGATGCGAGGGCCTGGCGGAATGGGGCTCACGGTCATGCTCGTCTCCAGAAAGCTCGACTGAAGCGCAGGTTAGGACGGCACGACGCTCGCGTCTTGGAGAATTTTGACGCTCAGTCGGGCGCGCGCACGTGATTGAGCTGGCCGTCGATTCGAAGATCGAGGTACTCGCTGGGCTTCAGTCCCGCGAATTCGCGAAAGTCGTGAATGAAGTGCGACTGGTCGAAGTATCCGCAGCTCGTGGCGATCTCGACCCAATCCACGTCCGTCGCCGGACCGACACGCGCGAGCGCCTGCTGAAAGCGGCCGATGCGGCTGTAGAGCTTCGGCGTCAGCCCTATCTCGTCGCGAAACGTGCTGATGAAACGCCGCTGGCTCATCTTGAGCGCAGCTGCGACGGCCGCCGAGGAGTTGAGCGAGGAGTCGCACCGAAAGGCGTCGAGCGCAAAGCTCGCCGCGGCGCTACGCTCGAGCGGGCGCCGCGCTACGCGATACAGCCAGCGCTCGAGCAGCGCGAATTTCGCGCTCGCGCCCGGCGCCTCGCGCAGGCGAGCGACGAGACGCGCCGCTCGCGCCTCGCCCCAGATGTCCGCAAGGTGCGCGTGTCGGTTCCGCAGATCCGACAGCGGCACGCCGAGGAACGGCCATGCGCCGCCCGGCTTGAAATGGATGCCGAGCAACTCGTCCGTGCTGCTGCGCGTGATGAAGAAGGCTTCGGAGTGAGGGCCCGAAATGCCGCCGCCCGGAGCAGCGCCGTCCAGGCGCACGACCAGCTCCATCGTCGGCATCGGCAGCAACCGCTCCGTCGACCGCACGGCAGAGTGGCCGCGCCAGTACCAGAAGAGCGCCACGCAGTCGGCGAGCGGCCGCGACGGAACATAATGCGTGAACCGCGCGGTTTGCGTGGGGCCGCAACCTTCCGGCGATGGTCGTTCGAGCGTCGCCATGCGCGTGCAATAGCACACGGCGACGCGCGGCTCTCAAGTGCCGCTCGGCGGGCCGGCGTTTTAGAGCAGCGCGCGCAGGCCGGCGACGGTCGCGACGAACAGCGCGACCACTAGCAGCGCGCCGAGCGTGCGATAGAGGGGCGTGGGTCGGTCATCGTGGCCGGCTCGCCGCTTTCCGGAATCTTGAGGAGGGGAAGCGCTGAGGGGCCACGTGTTCATGATGCGCAAAGCTACGCCGCTGCCGTCGACGGCGCGACGAACTCGATCACAAAGCCGCTGCGCCGCGTCGCGCCGCGTGCTTTCCGAGCGAAGTCTCCTCACGGCTTGCGCCGGGCGCGCGAGCGCGGTGAGTCGGCGTAGGCCGATACGAAGTTCGCGCGGTTCGGCATCGTCACCGCCGGCAGCGTCTGCGCGTCGATCACATCGGTCTCGCCGACGATGGCGTTCAAATACAGCAAGTAGGCGGTCAGCGAATACGCCTCGTCGTTCGTGAGCGAATGCGGCTGCACGTACGGCATCGCGCGGCGCACGTAGTCGAACACGGTGGTTGCGTAGGGCCAATAGCTGCCGATCGTGCGCACCGGCGACGCGTCGCGCAGCGTGCCCTGCCCGCCCGCAAGCTGATCGTAGGGCTTGCCCGCGCCGTCCTGGCCGTGGCATGCGAGGCATTTCGCCGCGTACACCGCCGCGCCCGCCTTGGCGGTACCGGAGCCGGGCGGCAGATTCGCACCGTCCGGAGCGATGCTCACGTCCCAGCTCGCAACCTGCTCCGGTGTCGCGGGCACGCCGAGCCGCGGTCCTTCCTGCGCGGCCGCCGCGCCGAGCCTCGCCACGAGCCACGCGGCGACGGCCGCCTCGAGCAGCCGCCGGCTACGCATAGACATTGCGCACCTCGCCGACGGCCGAGACGCTCCACGCCTGGATCGCGTGATAGTGATAGCGGTACTGGGCGCCGCGCTCGGCCAGCAGCGCGGCGCGCGTCGGCTGCACGCTGCCGTGCTCATCGACCGCGCGGCTCAGGAGCACGGCCGGTCCGCCGCTCCACCGCCAACCGAGCCTGAACCGCGTGAGCGCCTGCGGCAGCACCGGCTCGGTGAGCGCGGCCTCCGCCCAGCTCTTGCCGCCGTCCGCCGACACCTCGACGCGACGAATGCGCCCGAAGCCCGACCAGGCGATACCCGAAATCTGGTAGAGCCCCGCTCCCTGCATTTGCTGCATGCCCGACGGCGAGGTGATCACGGACTTTACCTCCATCGGGAACGTGAACATCTTGGCGCGGCCGTCCGCCATCAGGTCCGTGTATTTCGAGGTCTCGTCCTTGGTCATCGTCGGCTCGGCCGTGAGCTTGATCCGCCGCAGCCACTTCACGTTCATGTTGCCTTCGTAGCCGGGCAGCAACAGCCGCATCGGATAGCCCTGCGCGGGCCGCAGGCGCTCGCCGTTTTGATACAGCGCCAGCAGCGCATCGTCGAGCGCTTTCGCGAGCGGCACGCTGCGGCTCATGGCAGCCGCGTCGGCGCCCTCGGCCAGAAGCCAGCGCGCCTCGGGCCTGACGCCGGCCTCCTCGAGGAGCACGCCGAGCGGCACACCGCTCCACTCGCTGCACGACACGAGACCGTGCAACCCGCCGGCCGTCTGCTGGGGCGGCTCTGCGGCGTTCAGCGCGCCGCTGTTACCGGAGCACTCGAGGAAGTGAATCCGCGACTCGAGCGGGTAGCGCAACAGCGCGCTCGAGTCGAACAACAGCGGCCGATCGACGAGGCCGTGGATCAGCAGCCGGTGACGATCGGGATCGATGTCGGGCACACCGCTGTGGTGGCGCTCGAAGTGCAACGAGCTCGGCGTAACGATGCCCTCGAGTCTTTCGAGCGGCGTGCGCGAGCTGCCGGTCCCGGCCGTGCCGGGCACCGCACCGACGAGCCGCTGCACGCCCGCCTCGTGCGCCGAGCGCTCGCCGTAGCCGCTGAGCGGCGCGCCGGGCGTCTTCATCCACTCGGGCGTCTCGAGTGGCGCCGCGCGCGCGGGGCGCGGGGCAAGCCACGCGGCGCCGCCGCCGAGCAGTGCCGCGCCGTGCGCGAGAAACAATCGCCGATGCAGCAAGCCGTTGCCGGCCGCAACTTCGAGGTCGTCGAACGGGAATTTCGTCGTCATCGCCGGTTTCAGGGCTCGACCCGAATCGACGGCGCCGGACCCATGCCCTTGATCTCGACCACGACCTCCTCCCCCTTC
Organism: uncultured Gammaproteobacteria bacterium; assembly: GCA_963817615.1. Lineage (GTDB taxonomy): Bacteria > Pseudomonadota > Gammaproteobacteria > Steroidobacterales > Rariloculaceae > FEN-1219. The sequence continues at coordinate 27,596 of CAWFPH010000002.1, forward strand.
GCGCCGTCGAAGTGGGGCGCACCGGCCGGATGCATCATGTAGCTGCCGGGCGGAAGCGGCACGGTCTTGTCCGGATCGAACACCTTGCCGGTGCCCGCCCACCAGGTGCCCGACAGCACCGTGACGTGGCGGTCCTGAGGATGATAGTGCGGCCGCGACATGACCCCGGGCTTGAAACGCGCGCGAATGATGTAGAAGCCTGCCTTCGTCGGATCGCCGTAGACGACCGCGATGTCCGGCCCTTCGCCGCTCGATTTGAACGCGATGTCCTCGGGCTTCTTGATCACGAAGCCGTCCTCGGCCGCGAACACGCCCGGTACGCCGACACAAAACGCGGCGATGCCGGCCAGCACGAGCTTCTGCCCGATACGACGCTGCATGGCACTTCCCCCGACTCGACTGCCGCGGCCGTCGCGGCGCTGCTCGGCCACGCTACTCGCGCGCAGCGGCGCTGGCAAGGTGGCGCCGCTGCTGCCCTCGAGCGCGGGCGCGCGCCGCTGAAGCCGCCGCTCGCTGTCGACTATCATGCGGGCGACGGTCGCTGAAAGGATTTTCGAATGGCACTCCGAATCGGTTTTATCGGCCTCGGCGTGATGGGCACGCCGATGGCGGGACATCTCGCAAGCGCAGGCCACGCGCTCACGGTGCTCGACCTCGATCGCAACAAGGCCGAGCGGCTCGCGGGCGAGCATGCGAACGTGCGCGTCGCGACGCTGCCGCGCGAGGTCGCCGCGAGCTCGGAGATCGTGATCACGATGCTGCCGTCGGGCGAGTTCGTGCGCGACGTCGCGCTCGGCGAGCAGGGCCTCGCGGCCGGTTTCCGCGGCGGCGAGCTGCTCGTCGACACGTCGTCGTGCGAGCCGTGGCTCACGGTCGAAACCGCGCGCGCCCTCGCGGCCCGGGGGGTCGCGATGGTCGATGCCGCAACCTCGGGTGCGGAGTTCGGCGCCAAGGCCGCCGCGCTCGTGTTCATGGTCGGCGGCGAGCAGCAGCACGTCGAGCGGGCGAAGCTCGTGCTCGACGTGATGGGCAAGCACGTGTTTCATCTCGGGCCCATCGGCGCGGGCCACGCGATGAAGTCGATCAACAACACGATCACGGCGATGACGCTTGCGGCGACGGCCGAAGGGCTCGTGCTCGGCAAGAAGCTCGGGCTCGACCCGAACGTGATGACCGACGTGCTGAACGTGTCGACCGGCATGTCGTGGATCACGCAGACTCATATAAAGCAGAGGATCACGAACCGCGCGTTCGACGATCCGTTCAAGCTCGAGCTGATGGTGAAGGACGTCCGCATCGCCCTCGAGCTCGCCGCGCGCGAGCGTGCGAGCGTGCCGCTTTGGGCCCGCGGTCAGGAGATCTGGCAAGCGGCCGACGAGGCCGCCGGAAGGGGCGCGAGCGTGAGCGAGCTCGTGCGCCACGTCGAAAGAACGGGCGGCGCCGAGATCAAGCCGTGAAGGGACGCGAGATCACTCGACTCGTTTGACGAGAATGCGTGCCTGGAGCATCCGCCGCCGTGTCATAGCAGGCGCCGAGCGCCCGTCGAGGCGAGCGCGCGGCAGCGGCTCACGTCGATCGTGACTTTCTTCCCTGCGTCCTGGGCGAACGCCGTTGTCCGAGGGCCCCGGAAGCCGTTTCAGCCCTTGTCCGTCTGCACCTCGTGCTGCGCCTCCGCCGCGGTCATCTCGCGAATCACGCCGCACGCGACGCGCGCGCCCGAGTTGCCGCCCGGATTCGTGTGATAGTCGTCGGCATCGGCGTGCACGACCACGGAGCGGCCGATCACGCCATAGCGCCCGCTCAATGAGAGATCGGACGTGATGACCTCCTTCTTGGCGGTGCCATCGTTCATCGCATCGAGGTTGCCGAGGTCCCCGGCATGGTGGATTGCGGACGCGGGTCCGCCGTGCATGTGCCCGTCGGGGTTGAAGTGCCCGCCGGCAGAGCTCGCGTCGGGCGCCGAGCAATCGCCATTCTCGTGGACATGGATGCCGTGCTTACCGGGCGTGAGACCTGTGACCATTGCGTCGATCACGAGCACGTTGTCACGCGCCGTAAACCGGACATGGCCTCGGACCTTGTTGCCCTTCGTCGGCTCGAGCACGGCCTCGACCACCTTCGGTACGGCGGATACGTTGCTCGCAGCCGGCTTCGCTGCGGTGTCGGCGGCTGCCAACTGGCCGACGTGATCGGCCGGATAGCCGGCTGCGCGGCCGGCGCCGGCCGCTTGGCGGCCGCTCGCCCCGTCCCGCTGAGCGCCGACGGCGCCTGGGTCGCTGCCGGTGCCCTGCTGACTATCGGCAGCGCCTTGCTGTTCGTCGGGCGCGGCCGGGTTGCCATTGTCGCTGCCGGGCGGCGCGACCTCGCCCGGCGGAGGCGTCGACTCCGCGTTGCCGGGTGTGGGGGCCGACGTGGTCGGCGTCGAGCCGCCGTTCGAGCCGCCTGGCGGCGGCACGGCCGGCGCGGTCGTCGGCGCCGTCGAGCCGGCCGGGCTGGCGGCCGCGCCGGGCGCGTTCGGTGTTCGTTGAGTGCAGGAGATCAGCGCGAAGCCGAGCAGCAGCGGCCAGACCGCCGCGCCCCGCCGCACGGGTGTTGCAAGAGCTCGCATGGCACGTCCTCCGGGTATCGATCCCTCGTTTGCCGTTCCTCATGCGGGACAAGCAAGATCGATACCAGGACGTCGCCGATCGCTCGCACGGCGGCGACGCGTCTAGAACCGCCCTCAGGGCTCGGCGTCGACCGGCGCGCGATGGCGGTCGACCCACGCCGCAAGCAGCACGACCAGCCACTGTGCGAGTCCGGCCCACGCGACCGCTTGTGACGACGGCGGCGGCGACCCGAACGACGCGGCCGCGTAGACCGCGACGAGCAGCACCACGAGCACGCCGAAGCCGATGCGGCCGATTCGGTCGCGCGGCCGCGTCGCGCGCTCATAGATCAACGCGCCGGCCGCGAACAGTCCGAGCTCGACCGCAAGCGTCCCGGGCACCGAGCTCCAGAGCCCCAGCCCGACCCGCGCGGACCCGCCGAGCGTGAGCGGCAGATCGGGCCGGTGGACGACCGCGTCGAGCAGCCAGTGACTCAATACGAGCGCGCCCACCACGAGCGCGGCCCGAGGTCGGCGGCGCAGCGCGAAGTAGATCGCACCGAATGCGACGGCCCACACGACGCTCATCTCGAGACTGTGCGAGTACGGATAGTGCTCGAAGTCGAGCGGCGTGAACGCAGTGGCGCCCGGCAGCACCGCAACGCGCTCGACATCGGCCAGCACGAGCACCGGCCAGAGGAGATCGAGGAACACGGCAGCCGCCACCAGCGTGCCGAGCGATGTGCGCGGTGCGACTCGCTTCGCACCGCACGCGACTGCGTAATGTCCCAGGAACATCGATGAGTCTCGCTGCTCGCGCGACGCCGAGCCGCGCACGGTCATCGATGTTAACGGCGCAAGTGCGGACCGGCAAACGGCCCTCGCGCCGCGCGCGCTCGTCCGCTCGTCCGCTCAGAGCTCGCGCAGTGCGCCCAGGAACGCTTCGATGTCGCTCGAGTCGTTGAAGATCTGCGCCGACGCGCGAACCGTGCCTTCGAGACGGAGCCGTCGATGCAGCACGTGCGCACAGTGGAAACCGCCCGACACGAAGATCCCATGTGCGTCGGCGAGCAGCCGCGCGACGTCCTCCTGGCGCAGCGCCGGCCATGCCAGCGACACGGTCGCGAGCGCGATGCGCTCGCGCGCCGAACGGCCGAGCACTACCGCGCCCTCGATCTGCGCAAGGCCGCGATGAAGCTGCTCCGCCAACGCGCGCGAGTGCGCCGCGACCGTCGGCATCCCGATCTCGAGCAGATAGTCGACGGCTGCGCCGAGACCGATCACGCCCTCGACGTTCGGCGTACCGGCTTCGTACCGAAACGGCGGCTCGAGCGGCGTAAAGCCGTGCTCTTCGTGCAGCGCGACCATGCCGCCGCCCACGTTGCCGAGACCGAGATTGGCGAAGCGGTCGCGGCGCACGTAGAGCACGCCGACGCCGTTCGGCCCGAACATCTTGTGGCTCGAGAACGCCATGAAGTCGACGCTCGAGCGCGTGCACGTCGATCGGCAAATGTGCGATCGATTGCGAAGCGTCGAGCAGCACCGGCACCCCGGCACGGTGCGCGGTGGCGATCCACTCCTCGACCGGTGCGATGACGCCGGTCACGTTCGACACGTGCGCAACGGTCACGAGCCGCGTCCGCGCCGTGAGACGGGACGCGAGCTGCGACCAAATCGGCACGGCCTCCGCGTCGAGATCGACGAGCCTCGGCTCGGCCGCCACACGCCACGGCATGTAGTTCGAATGGTGCTCCGACGCGGGCAGCACCACCTCGTCGCCGCGCGTGAGTCCGAGCGCGCGCGCGAGCAGATTGAACGAGTCCGTCGCGTTGTGCGTGAACACGATCTCCGCCGGCTCGGCGCCGATCAGCGCCGCGACGCGATGCCGCGCACGTTCGAACGCTTCGGTCGCCGCCTCGGACAGCGGATGCACGCCCCGGTGCACGTTCGCGCCGAGCGTCTCGTAGTATCGCTCGACGGCCGCAATCACGGAACGCGGCTTCGGCGTCGTGGAGGCGCTGTCGAGGTAGATGAAGGGCGAGCCGTCGTAGCCGCGCTCGAGCAGCGGGAAACCCGCGCTGCGCATCAGCGCTTCACCAATCGATATTTTCCGGAAGCCTCGGGCAGCGATCGCGGTCACGCGCTCGCCGCGAATCGCTCGCGCGAGCAGCTCGCCGACCGAGCGGGCCGCAAGCGCGGCGCTGTCGTGCGAGTCCCGGTCCACCACGAGCAGCACGTCGCCTGCGAGCTGCCATTGCTCGAGCGTCGCATCGGGACCGAGCGCCGCATGGATCGCGTCGTCGAGCGCGAGCGGCGTGATGGTCTCGCCCGCCACCTCGATGCAATCGGCGAACCGCCCCTCGACTCGATCGAGCAGCGGCCCGTCGCAGGGCAGGCCGCACTCGCATGCGGACGATTCCGCGATGCGCACGACGTCGCCGATGTCGTAGCGCAGCAGCGGCATCCACGGCCGGCCGAGCGTCGTCACGAGCACGCGCGCGAGCCGGCGCGAGCCCGGCAGCGGCACGAGGTCGACGTGGCCGTGGCGCTCGTTCGGGTGCAGCTTGCCGCGCTCGCACTCCATGAACAGCACGCCGGTCTCGGTCGCGCCGTAGAGCTGGAACAGCGGCGCGTCGACCGCGCGGCCGATGTCGCGCTGCATCGCGCGAGTGGTGGTCTCGTAGGTGAGCGTCACGTATTCGGGCGCCGGCGGCCGCACGCCGGCGCGCAGCGCGGCGCGCGCAACGATCGCGAGATATGCGGGGTCGGCTTCGATGCCGAGCGGCGCGAAGTCGCGCCACTCCTCGAGCATGCGGCCGCAATCCCGCTCGGTCCAATGCGTGGGATCGGAGCTCTCGTTCAAGAACAGCATGCCGTCGATCTTGCGTTCCTCGGCCGACAGGCGGCCGACGTGGCACGTGCCGCCGCCGCAGGCCGGCGTCGTGAGCACGGCCTCGCGGTACTCGGACTGCTCGAGCGACCGCGCGACGCGAGCCATTCAGGCGCATCGCCTCGCGCTCTTGAGGATTCCACCAGGACCATTCCCAGATCACCTGCAAGCGATCCGCGGTCGTGCCGGAAGTCGCGAGCAGGGTCACTCGGTCGTCGCGCATCGCGGCGCGCAGGTCCTGGTCGCGTCGCACGAGCGACGCGGGAAAACCCTTGCGAAGCTCGCGCTTGCCGACGGCCGGCAACTGCGCGAGCCACGGCTGGAACGCAGCTGCGCTCGGCGGCGGAGCCGGCCGGTCGCGGTACAGCGGCACCTCGGCCACCATCTGCCGCGTTTCCGCCGCCACGCGCTCCCAGTGCTCCTTCGAGTAGCTCATTGCGGAGGTCGTCACCGTCGCCTCGATCGCGGCGCGGCCGTCGGGCGTCGCGGCGAACACGGCGAACCGGCTCGCCGCACGCGCGCATCGTGCCGTCGCCCTCGACGACGAGCGCCGCGCCGCTCGGCACCGCATACGCGCGCGCCTTCTCGCCGAGCTCGCGCGCGCGCACGGCCGCGAACGACCGCGTCTCGCGCCACGCGTCGCCCTCGCCGTGCGTATCGAGCGAGCACGGTGCGATGCCGAGGCATTCGTAGGTTTCCGCCTCCGAGTCGTCGGCATGCTCGTGCGGCCAACGGATCCAACGTTGGCCGAGCATGATTGCGCCGGCCGACATGCCCGTGAACACGACGCCGCGCGCCGCCGCCGCGCGCAGATCGTCGACGAGGTCGGCCGCTCGAGCGCCTCCATACCGGCTTCGACGTCACCGCCGCCGACGAACACGAAGTCGACCTGCTGGAGCGCGTCGCGCAGGCGCGCCGGCTCGCGCCGCTTGCCCGACGAGCTTCGGCCAAAGCACCTTGCGAGCGCCCGCCGCCTCGAGCAGCGCGCTCAAGGCCGAGCCGAACCTGCGGTCGTCGCCGCTGGCCGCGCCGACGTACAGCGCCACGGGCTCGTCCTTGCCGGTGCAACGCAGCGCGCAGGAGAGGTAGGGCTTCGTGCCGAAGTGGCGGCTGCCGAACTGCCCGGCGATCAGAGTCGTGGGCTTGCGCAAACGAGTTGGGCTCTGCGAAGAGCGGGCGCAGATTGTGAGGCACGGCCCGTCGGTCTGCCAGAGGGCCGGCGAGCCCTGCTGCTCGAGACACGGCGCGGCTCTGGGATCAGGCGCCCGCGGCGTTATGACCGACGCTTGCCGCGTCGCGCGCCGCCGTCGGCAGGGGGCGACGTGCCGACCAACCGATCGTAGTCGGAGACGAGCCGGAACGCGCGCGTCAGGTCGTCGATGAAGCGCTTTTGGCCGAGCATCACGGGCCCGGGCTGATTGATGATCGCGTTGTTGATCGTGCCGAGCAGGACCTGGAACGCGAACCGAACGTTCGTCTCTTCGTCCTTCGTCAAATCGCGGCCCGCGCGGCTCACGATGCGGCGCGATCAGCGACGTCGCGAACTCGTGCCCGTGACGCCGGAGCGGCTCCCAGAAATCCGGCTCGCGCATGCTGCGGATCAGCGCGGCGCGCCAAAAGCGCCGCCGGGTCCAGTAGTACGTGACGAGGTCCTTCACGAGCTCGGGAATCAGCGCATCGTCGGACGAGCGTCGCGAACAAGCCTTCGCGCCGCTTGCGTCCGATACTCGAGGTGATGCGCGATCAGCGCATCGAAGAATTCGTCCTTGCTGCGGAACCGCGCATAGAACGCACCGACGGAGTAGCCCGCTTCGCGCGCCAGGTCGGCGATCGTGATCGCTTCGAGCTCGCGCTGCTCGAGCAGCTCGAAGCCGCGAGTGACCAACGTGTCGTAGGTCTTGCGCCCGCGCAGTCTGGCGAATTCGCCGTCCGGGGAACGTGGGTCGGCCGGTTGTTGCATCGCTCAATACTACCGATTGTCGTCGGACGCTAGAGAGATAAGAGGCGCCACCCGGCTCGACCCTGCCGCGCCCATCCGCCGCTGCAGCGAATGCGAATCGGCTCTGCGGGAATCTTACGCTTGCGGCGCGCAAGGCGAGACCGATGCCGCTCCTGGCGAAGGCCGCTCGCAGTCGTCGCAGGTCCGAGACAATCCCCTTGACTCCGAATACCGAATCGCTATTCTGTTATCGCCTACAAGAAGTACAAATCGGATTGCACATTCGGGGAGGAGAGATGCAAAGCACGAGATCGCGTGAGGTGAGCGCTTGCCTAGCACACGAGGCGCGACGCAGCCGCTCGTTTCATTCGTTCGCTCTGGCGCTGGCAGTCACCGGCATTCAGTTCGGCGCGCATGCGCAAACGACGGAGAACGCGCCCGAAGAGATCGTGATCACCGGGTCGCGCGTGCGCTTGAACGGAATGGAGACCGCAAATCCGGTCACCGTCGTGACGCCGGAGCAGCTCAGGCTCACCTCTCCCACGACGATGGTAGAAGGCCTCGCGCAGCTCCCGCAGTTCTACAACTCCAGCACCACGACCAACACGGGCGGCTTCTTCACCTCGGCGGGCGCAGGCACGTTGAACCTTCGCGGTCTCGGCAGCAAGCGCACGCTGCAGTTGCTCGACGGCCGGCGCATCGTCTCCTCGACGATCTACGGCGGCCCGGACTTGAATCTTTTTCCGCAAAGCTTGGTCCGTACCGTCGAAACGGAGACCGGCGGGGCCACGGCGACGTACGGCACCGATGCCGTTGGCGGCGTGGTGAACCTGCTGCTCGACACTCAGTTCGAAGGCATCAAAGGGGGCGTGCAGGCGGGCGAAAACTTTCGCGGCGACAATCAGAATTGGAAAGCGTCGCTGGCCGGCGGCTTTTCGCTGGGCGAGAAGACACACCTGCTGTTCTCGGTCGAAAAATTCGATCAGGATCCCATCTGGAGCTTCAAGGGCTATGACTGGTACCAAGGTTGGGGCCTGATTCGGAATCCGGACCCGAATGCGGGAGCGACGCCGGATAACCCGATCAATCTGCCGTACTCGCACGTCGTCTCACGCACGGCCTCCTTGGACGGCGTCATCATCTTCCCCGCCGCTTCGAACCTCGGCAGTTACGCCGTCGATCCGAACGGCAACGCCACACCTTGGGTTCTAGGCAGCGCCTTCGACGCGGCCTCGCAATCGATCACCAACGGCGGCAGCGGCACCGACAACGCCGCGGGCGATGCGCAGCTGCAGCCGAAAACGAACAGCGAGAACGCGTTCTTGTACGTCGAGCACCACTTCACCGACAACCTGAAAGTCTACGGCCAAGCCATGTACGGCAAGGCCAACTGGATCAACAAGAACGCGGGCGGCTACCTGTTCGGGGTGCGCGGCATCACGGTCTACAGCGGCAACCCGTTCTTGCCGGCCAACATCCAACAGCTGATGACCACGAACAATATTCCGAGCGTGACGCTCGGCCGGGTGGGCGACCGCTCCGACATCGCTTACGACGCGTACACGGAACAGCCGACCGACGTCACGTCGATCACCGGCGGCTTCGAGCTCAAGCTCGACACCGACGGCCGCTTCAACGACTGGATCGTGAAAGGCTACTATCAAAGCGGCAAATCGAACGTCGAGGCGGTACAACGCGGCGGCATTCGCCTCGATCGCATCTATCTCGCGGCCGACGCCGTGCGCGACGCGAACGGCAACATCGTCTGCAACGTGACGCTCGTCTCCGGCGAGCACCCCGACTGCGTGCCGATCAATCTGTTCGGCCGCGGCAACGCGTCCGCCGCCGCCGTGGATTGGGTCACGGGCTTCGACCCCGGTATACCCGTGAGCGTCGACGGTTGGCTGCCCGGCGGCAAGACACTGCCCTACAGCTACGTGTCCGGGCCGGACAAGAAGCGCGTGATCGATCTCGATCAGGACGTGTTCGAGTTTTCTGCGGACGGCGACATCGCCAAGGGGTGGGCCGGTCCGATCTCGCTCGCGCTCGGCGTCGCGTATCGCAAGGAGAGCTTCGTCCAATACGTGCAGGCGGCGCAGGGCAATCCGACCGCCGATCCGTCCGTGCGCCCCGTGGAGGCGAACAACGCCGCGCTCGGCATCCGGGGCGTGCCGGGTCCCGACGCGGCCAACTCGGTCGAGATTCAGTTCTCGAAGGTGCCGTTCGGCATCGGCGACTTCGACGTGAACGAGGTTTTCACGGAGCTGCGCATTCCGTTGGTCGCGGACAAGCGCTGGGCGAAGCGGATGGACCTCGACTTGGCCTACCGCTACGCCGATTACTCGGGGTCGGGCGGCGTCGACTCGTGGAAAGGCGCGCTCGAGTGGGCGATCGTCGACCAGGTACGGTTCCGCACGACGGTCTCTCAAGACGTGCGCGCGGCCAACCTGGCCGAGCGCTACGACCGTACCGGCGGCATCGCGACCGTGTTCGACAGCGGCGAGGATCCGACCAAAGGCGTGCCGTCTCGGTACGACGTCACGATCGTTCAGGGCGGCAACCCGAACGTGAAGCCCGAGTCGGCCAAGACCTATACGGCCGGCATCGTGATTCGGCCGAAGAAGGCCGAAAGCCTGAGCTTCTCGATCGACGCCTACGACACCGACATCAAGGACAACATCAATCAGTTCGGCGTCCAGAACGTGATCGACAATTGCCATCTATTGGGCGACGTCGACGCCTGCTCGCAGATCGAGCGCAACGGCCCCGCGAGCACGATCAATCCGAGCTTGAACCGCATCTCGATCGTCAACGACGTGTTCGTCAACGTGAACTCGGCGCGCGCGAGAGGCGTCGACTTCGAGATGGACTACGGGAAGGCCGTGAACTGGTTCCACGGCAGCGACATCAGCGTCCGGCTGATCGGCACGCACTTGCTCGAAAGCTCGAGGACCAACAGCGCGGGTCTGAAGACCGATTCGGCCGGCGCCATCGACCTCGGCGTCCTGCAATATCCGGAGTGGCAGTATCAGTTGAGCGGTGGGCTCACTCGCGGACCGCTCTCGGTCACGCTGCAGCTGCGCTACACGGACTCCCTGATTCAGAGCCTCACGCAAAACGTCTATCAGGCGTCGCTCGGTCGCATCCGCTACGACGTGCTGGACAATACCGTCGACGCGAGCCTGATCACGGACGCGAGCGTTCGCTACGACTTCGGCAGCAAGAAGTTCAGCGTCTACGGCGTGATCAACAATCTGCTCGACAAGGACCCGCAAGCGTCCTATGCAGTGCTGGGCGCATTCACGGGCGCCGTAACGACCGGCGCGATCGGCGACCTCCGCGGCCGCCGTTACGCCGTGGGATTCGATTGGAACTTCTGATCGGCAGTTGACACCGGCGCGCCGCGCCCCCTCGCGCGCGCCGGTTCGGGTGGGGCGAGTCGCCGACCTCGCGACTCGCCCCTCGACTCCGTTCGACGCGAGAATGTCGCTCACCGGGCCGCCCGCGTGGCCGTCCCTGAAGCGGGACACACGCTCCGCGCGTGCGGGACGCGCTGCGGCGATCGCCGCACTGCCCGAAGCGTATTCGTTGGGCAATCAATGGGTTGCGGGCCGCGCCGCTCTGGTACGCCGATTGCATTGCAGGGACATGACGACACTGGATACCTTCGCGCGCGATGTCCGCTACGCCGGCTCGCACGCTGTCGCGCGCACCGGGATTCACGGCGCTCGCCGTGCTGATCATCGCGCTCGGCATCGGCGCGAACACCGCGATCTTCAGCCTCGTGAGCGCGGTGCTGCTGAAGCCGCTGCCGTTCGCCGATCCGGACCGGCTCGTGTTCCTCTGGGACGACGGCTCCGCGGTCGGCGGCTCGACGCGAGCGCCGATCTCGCTCGCGAGCTACGTCGACTGGCGCGAGCGCAGCCGCTCGTTCGAGGACATCGCCGCGTTTCAGAGCCCGTTCGTACAACCTCACGGGCGACGGCGAGCCCGAGCGGCTCGACGCGCTGCGCACGACGCCGAACTTGCTGTCGGTGCTCGGCCTGCAGCCGCTCGTCGGGCGCACGTTCGCGCCGGACGAGGTCGCCGACAAGACGCCGGTCGTCGTCGTGAGCCGGAGCTTGTGGACGCGGCGCTTCGGCGCCGATCCGAACCTCGTCGGCCGCGAGATCGTGCTCGACGGCGCGAAGTACACCGTGATCGGCGTCGTGCCGCCGGACTTCCGCTTTCCCGGCAGCGCGGTCGACGTGTTCATGCCGACCGCGTTCACTCCCGCCGAGCTTGCCGACCGCGGCACGGCGTTCAGCTTCTCGGTCGCGCGACTCGCGCACAACGTCACGCTCGAGCAAGCGCGAGCGGAGATGACCGGAATCGCGAAGACGCTGATCGCAGAGGGCGCCGTGATGCGCGGTCACGGCGTCACCGTGAATCCGCTGCAGGTCGACCTCGCGAGCGAAGCGCGTCCGACGTTGCTCACGCTGCTCGGCGCAGTCGGTGTGTTGTTGCTGATCGCGTGCGCGAACGTCGCGAACCTGTTGCTCGCACGCGGCGCGGGCCGCCGGCACGAGCTCGCGCTGCGCAAGGCGCTCGGGGCGGGCACCGCGCGCGTCGTTCGGCACCTGTTGACCGAGAGCGGCGTGCTCGCGTGCGCCGGCGTCGCGCTCGGGATCGGCTTGGCCGCGGCCTCCTTCGGCTATCTCTCTCGTCTCGTGCCCGGGAATGCTTCCCGCCGGCACGGCGCCGAGCCTCGACTGGCGCGTGCTCGCGTTCACGGCGACGGTCACTGTCGCGACCGTGCTCGCATTCGGCGCGGGACCCGCGTGGGCTACGGCGCGCTCGAGCATGACCGTCGCACGCAGCCATGGCGCGGGCCGCGGCCGCACCGCGCGCGGCAACCGCTTGCGCAATACGCTCGTCGTCGCCGAGCTCGCGCTCACGGTCGTGCTGCTCGCCGGGGCCGGACTGCTATTGCGCAGCTACGTGGCCGTGCTGCAAGCCGATCCGGGCTTCACCCCAAAGAACATGCTCGTCGCCGAAACGGTGTTGCCGTCGCTGAAGTACGCGGACTACGCGCGGCGTAAGGCGTTCTACGACGGCGTGCTCACGGAAGTGAAGGCGCTGCCGGGCGTGAAGAGCGCGGGCTACGCGAGCTTCGCGCCGCTCACGATCAGGGGCGGCAACGTGCTCGTGACGCCGGAGGGGGCTCCGGCGCTGACTCCCGAGACGTTCCAGCGGTATGTCGTGAACGACCGGGTAGTCACTCCGGGGTATCTCGAAACGCTCGGCCTGCCGCTGATCGCCGGCCGGCTCCCGGACGACCGGGACATGGCGGACTCGGCACCGCCGACCGTCGTGATCAACCGGACGATGGCCGCACGATTCTGGCCCAACGAGGACGCCGTCGGCAGGCGATTCAAGGGCGGCGGGCGGCCTTCCGATGCGCCCTGGTGGACCGTGATCGGCGTGGTCGGCGACATGCGCCAAGTGAGCCTGGACGCGCCGCCGGAGCCCGAGATCTACACGCCCGCGACGGCCGCGGTGCCGAATGGCGGATTTTTCTGGCCGCGGCATTTGATCGTCCGCACGACGACCGATCCGCTCTCTCTCGAGAGCGCCGTGCGCGCTGCGATTTGGCGCGTCGACGCCGAGCAGCCGGTGTCGACGCTGCGCACGATGGACCAGATTTTCGACACGCAGCTTGCGAATCGCGACACGCAGCTCACGCTGGTCGGAGCATTCGCCGTACTGGCGCTCGTGCTCGCGGCGGCCGGGCTCTACGGCGTGCTGTCCTACACGGTGGCGCAGCGCACGTCGGAGATCGGCATCAGGATGGCGCTCGGCGCAGAGCGCGGCATCGTGGTCCGCGCGATCGTGCGCGGCGCCCTCGCGCTCGCGTGCTTGGGTCTTGCGGCCGGTGTCGCCGGGGCGCTCGCGCTCACGCGGCTGCTGCAGTCGTTCCTGTTCGGCGTGAGCACGACCGACCCGTTGACGTTCATCGCAGCCGCCGCGCTGCTGTTGCTCGTGACGGTGGCGGCAGCCTGGGTGCCCGCGCTGCGCGCGGCGAACGTCGATCCGATGGTGGCGCTGCGCGAGGAGTAGCCTCGGCGCTCGCTCGCCTCACACCGGCGGCCCGAAGGCGCGCAAGCGCTGCACGGCAGGCGCGGGGAAGCGTCGTTCGTTCGGCTTGCCGTCAGCCCACCTTCTCGGGCAGGTGCGTGCCGGCCGAGCGGATGATCGCCTCGGTCACCGCCGCGCCGTGCACCATCTCGTCCAGCGGGATCAGAAATTTCTCCTTGCCCTCGGCCGCGCGCGCGAACGCCTCGAGCGTGACTTTCGTGACGTCGAGCCGCTCGGCGTCCCAGGTCACGGCCGGACCCTGGATCGGCTTGAAGATGCATTTGCCGAAAAGCCGCGTGCGCCGCTCTTCGGACGGCGCGCCTGCGACGTGCGTCATGCCCTCGAGCCGCACGTAGCCCTTCGAGCCGTACACCTGGAAGCTGAAGCCGCCGCCGGTGGCCGTCATCGTGCCGAGGTAGCCCGACATGCCTTCCTTCATCCGGAACAGGATGGAGGTCGTGTCATCGGCGTCGATCTCGACCACGCGGCGGAAGCTCTGGCAGTAGACCTCGCTGATCGTGCCGCAGAGATCGATCATGCCGTCGACGGCGTGCACGCCCATCGGCGTGAGGCCGCCGCACGGCGTTTCCTCTTTGCTTGCACGCCAGGCATCCGCCTTGAGCGACAGCGCATTCGGGAACGTCATCGTGGCCTCGACGTGCAGGATCACGCCGAGCTCGCCCGAGTCGATCTGCTTGCGCAGCTTCGTCATCTCGGGATGCCAGCGGCGGTTGTAGCCGAGACCGAGCGTGACGCCGGCCTTCTTCACGGCGGCGACCGCTTCCTCGGCCTCGGCGCGCGTGAGCGCAAACGGCTTCTCGCAGAACACGTGCTTGCCGGCTTTCGCCGCCTTGACCGTCTGCTCGACGTGCAGCGAATGCGGCGTCGCGAGCACGACCGCATCGAGCTTCGGATGCTTCAACATGCTGTCGAGGCTGTCGTAGAGCTCGAACTGCTGCGCCTTCGCGAACGCCTTGAGATCATCCGTGTGCGTGCGCGCGGCGCCCGCGACGAAGTTGATCTCGTTGCTCTGCCCGTGCGACACAGCCTCGACGAGCGTCCTGCCCCACCAGCCCAAACCCACGATGCCTGCATTGATCACGATCGAGTCCTCCGGAAAGTCATTCGATGCCGCTCGCGCGTGCCTGGACGCGCGCGATCACGGACCAGTCGAGCTCGCTCTCGCCATGCGCGACCGCGCCGATCAGCCGGTCGCGGTAGACGTTCAGGCTCGGCAATGGCACACCGGCGGTCTGCCCGGCCGCGAGCATCAGGTTCGCGTCCTTGAGCCCGAGCGCCGTGGTGAACCCGGCCTGGGCGTACGCCTCCTTCACGATGATGGTGCCGTAGATCTTGTACGCGGGTGCGGCGAACAGCCCGTCGGTCATCACGTCGAAGAACGTGGCGGCCTCGACGCCGTATTTGCGCACGAGCGAGAAGCCCTCGGCCATCGCCTCGATCGCGCAGCCGAGCACCATGTTGTTCGCGAGCTTCACGGCGACCGCGCCCTCGGGCTTCGCACCGGCGTAGAACGTACGCCGGCCGATCACCTCGAACAGCGGCGCGAGCTTGTCGACCGCATCTTTCGGGCCGGCCGGCACGATGCCGAGCTGGCCGGCGGCCGCGACCTCCGGGCGGCCGAGCACGGGCGCCGCAACCAGCACCTGGCCCGCCTCGTCGTGCAGCGCACCGATCTCGCGCAGCGCCGCGACGCTGTGCGTGCCCATCGGCAAGTGGATCGCACCCTTCGGCATGCCCTTCAGGACGGCCTGGGTCGTGACCTGCACGAGCGCCTTGTCGTCGGTCAGCATCGTGATCACGACTTCGCGGTCTTTGCAGGCGTCCGTCATCGAGGCGGCGACGGTCGCACCGGCCTTCTCGAGGTCGGCACATTTCTCGCGCGTGCGGTTGTAAACGACGAGGTCGTGCTGCGCGGCGAGGATCCGCGACGCCATGACCTGGCCCATGCGACCGAGACCGATGAAACCGACCTTCATCCACTGCTCCTTAAAAGGAGGCGTTCCGGCGGTGCGCCTGTATGAGCACGCTGCCGGGAACGCCGTGAATCCGTCCCTGGAGGCTCGCGCGGCGCCGTCCGTGGCGCCGAGCGTCCCGGCGGCGCGCTCATACAGGCGCACCGCCGGAACGCATCTCTTTTTAGACCAGCTGGCCCTTGACCCAGTCGAGCTCGCGCTGCACGTAGTCGACGATGTCGCCGCTCTTCATCGATGCCGGCAGCACGTCCCAGGTGTAGGTCTCGATCTCGAGCTGCGGCGACAGCTTGTTCTTCTTGTGGAACTTCAGCGCGTCCTCGATCGCGAAACGCGTCGTGCGGAACGCCCCCAAGTCGTCCAAGAACACGGGCACGTGCACGTGCGTGCGCCACTCGCGCGGTCCGGGGTCCTTGTCCCACGCTTCGAACGCATCTTCGAGGTTCAAGAAGCGCGTGAGCTTGCCGTTGCGTTTCTCGACCGTCTGCGTGAGGTAGACCGTGTCCGCGAACGGCTTGAGCGCGTCGACCGTGTCTTGCGTGACCTCGGGCATCCGCAGCGCGGCGGCCTCTTGCAGCTTGAACACCGGGATGCCGGCATCCGCGAGCGCCTGCAGCGAACCGCTGATGTCCTCGAACTCGACCGCTTGATGGCAGATGTCGTAGACCATGCCGAGGTGCTTGCGCAGCGCGGCTTCGGCCTGGGCCTTCGAAAGCCCGGTTTGCGACGCGAGCGTGCGCACCGCGCCATCGGCGTACAAGTGGTTCTTGAAGTAGTCGATGGCCTCGCTCGTGGTCTCGAGAAAGCAATACGGCTCGGGCTCCAGCGCAAGCGTCACGCAACGGCCCGTGCGCTGCTCGAGCTGCACGAGGTGCGCGACCACGCGAGTGACCTGGCGCGTGTACGCGGCGACCACATCGGGCCCCGTCACGCGCGGCTTGAAGCCGAGCGGCGGGCTTTGGATCGACGGATTCACGTGGGGCGACGCGACCTCGGCGAGGATATCCGCGACCTGCATCGTGTAGACCGCGCGCTCGTCGCTGCGCCAATCGGGCTCGTACACCTCTTTCTTCACGATCTGGTTCTTGAACGGCCCGTAGGGAAACGCGTTGACCGTGTACAGATACATGTCGTGCTGGTGCAAAAAGTCCTTGAGTCGCTGCCGCTCGTGCGGATCGCCCGTGAGCGTCTTCGCCGACGACGCCGACAGCCGCAGCGAGACCCCGAACGAGTTGTGCGGCGAGACACGCGCTTTCACCTGCGGGACGTAGCGATTCAAGCTGTCCCACATCTCGCTCCAGGTGTCCCCGGGATGCACGAGCGTCGAATAGGTCAAATGACCCAGGCCATTGCCCAAATCCATGTGTGTGTCTCCTTTTGCCGCGCGCCGGCGGGCGGCACGTCGAGCGAGTTTTCGGTCTTGGTTGCGAGGCTGCCGCCGGTGGACAGCGGCCCACGCTCAGGGTTGTCGGTGAACTATTTCTACAATATTGTATCCGTCCCGCGAACAAATGTCGGCTTCCGCCGACCAAAAACACCAGAGGATAACCAATGCTCCGTGCGACCGCTAATCAAGTATTGCCCACGACCATCACAGGCTCGTTGCCGCGGCCGAGCTGGTACACGGAGAACCTGGGTCTGAAGTCGTTCCTGACCGCCATGGTCGAGACGCGGTTCCGCGAGCAGTACGAGGACACCCTCTCCACCTATTTCAACGAGCAGACGATTGCGGGGCTCGACATCGTCACGGACGGCGATGCGCGCTTCACGCAGGACATCGGCGGCCAGAGCTGGACCAGCTACCCCCCGTTCCATATGGCGGGCTTCGACGGCATTCCCAAGATGGCGCCGGTCGGCGGCGGCGGCATCGGCTTCCCGCGCGGGCACATCCTGCACGACTACATCGAGGCCCGGCTCATGCCGAGCATCGTGGGCCCGATCGGCCGCGGCAACATGCAGTACGCGACCATGTGGAAGGCCGCGCAGCGCATGACGCACAAGCCCGTGAAATTCGGCACCGTCACGCCCGAGCTCGTGGCGTTCGCGGTGCAGGATTTCTACTACAAGGACGTCCGCGAGCGCATCTGGGCGATCAGCGACGCGTTCAACGAGGAGCTGCACGCGCTCGCCGACGCCGGCTGCCCGGTGATCCAGATGGAGGAGCCGCAGATCCACCTGCTCGCAGCGCGCGGCGTGGTCGACAAAGTGATCAACCCCGAGTTCATGCTCGAGGTGTTCAACAACACCGTGCGCGGGCTGCGCGCGAAGACCGAAGTGTGGTGCCACACCTGCTGGGGCAACCCGTCGCAGCAGCGAATGTTCGCGCAGGTGCAAAGCTACAAGCCCGCGCTCAAGCTGCTGAACAAGGTCGACGCGGACGTGATCACGTTCGAGTCGTGCAGCTCGGGCGGCGTCGATCTCCCGGCGATCGGCAAGGAGATCACGGACATGAAGATCGCGATCGGCGTGATCGATCATCATTCTCTCCAAGTCGAGACCCCCACCGAGGTCGCGGCCCACATCCGGATGGCGCTCAAGCACATCCCGGTCGAGCGGCTCGTGCTGTCGTCGGACTGCGGCATGGGCCGCGAGGGCATGGCGCGCCGCCACGCGTTCTACAAGATGGTGTCGCTCGTGCAGGGCACGAACATCATTCGCAAGGAGCACGGCATTCCCGAGGCCGAGTGCCTCGCGGCCGATCCGAAGTTCACGCTGCTCGACGTGCGCACGGCACCGGCCGCGGCTGCACCGCTCAAGGCGGCGGCGAAGAAGAAGGCCCTGAAGACCGCCGCGAAGACGAGCAAGAAGAAGGCGAGCAAGAAAAAGTAGTCATTCGTCGTCCTCGAGCGGCGCGGTGCGCCGGCCCTGCGGCCGGCGCGCGACACGCGGCCGCGATCGGCATCGCGTAGCTCACCACTCGCTCGCGCCATGACTTTGTGGCGCGTCGTGCGAGCGCTTCGAACGCCACCACGAAGTCCCGCTCGCCGATCCGACGACGGGGCTTCTTTCTCGGACTCCGTGACGACCTCGAGTGGCTGTGACGGCTCCCTGCGGAGGCGCGCCGACCCTGGCCCGCCGGTGTGCTCGGCGCGTTGCCGCTCGTGGTCGACACGCACGACCAGCCGTTCCCCGGACCGATGGCCGTGCTCGAGCGGCACTGGACGGCGGGGCAGGAGCGGCCGGCACGCAGCGAACGGCGAGGCGTCCGTGCACGAACGCCCAGACGGCCCACCGCATGCGCCACCCCGCGACCGGTTGCGGTGCGGCGTCAGCGCCGCGCCGCGTGCACGTCGCGGCCGCCTTGGTGAAGGATCAAGCCGTTCACCTTGCCGTCATCGCCCCTGAGGAACTCGATCTGCGCATTCGCGACCTTCAGGAAGAACTCGTTCTGCGATTCGGCGTAGAGCTCCACCTTGCCCTGACCCGTCGCCTGCGACATCAGGTGCCCATCCTCCAGTGTGATCGCGAGCTCGAATCCGGGTGCGAGCTCGTAGGCGCCGACGTACTGCGCGAGCTGGTCGGCCGACAGCGTGATCTCGCGGCGTTCCGCGACTCGAGGCGCGCGCCGGTCCATACCGTTTTGATGCAGCACGAGCGCGGTCGCAACGCCGTTCGGACCGAGCTCGAAGTCGACCTGCGCATCGACCGCGCGTGCAAAGAACCTCGTGTCGGACTCCGGGTAAAGCGCAAGCGGCGGCTGGGGGCCGAGCTTCGCATAGAGCTGCCCGTTCGAGACGCTGATCTGCAAATTGGCCGTCGGCGCGAGCTCGTAGGCGCCGACGAGCTTCGACAACGCGTCCTTCGAGACCGAGACTTCCTTGCGCTCCGACGGCAACGTGACGGCTTCGCCGTGCGCTGCCGCGCTCAGCTCGCTGACGATCTCGGACGGCGCGCTGCCGTTCAGGTTCGCGAGCGCCGCCACCGTGAGCTTGTCGTCGGGGAAATAGGCTAGATCCGTGTTGAAGCCTTCGATGCCGCCGTTGTGCTCGATCAGCGTGCGGCCGCCGACTTTGCGCACCGTGAGGCCGAACGCATAGTCGCTCATGAAGGGCGTGGTCATCGCTTGCAGCGACTTCGCCGAGAGCAGCTTGCCGCCGAAGAGCCCTTGCGTCCAACGAAGCAGATCCGCTGTCGTCGAGTAGAGCCCGCCGGCCGCATAGGGAACCGTCATGTCGATGTACGGAGCATTGCGCGGGCCGCTCGGGCCCGGCGCGTAGCCCGCGGCACGCATCGGCACGATCGCGTCGTTCGCGTCGTAGCCGGAATCATTCATCCCGAGCGGCATGAAGATGTGCTCGCGGACGAAGTCCGCATACTTCTGACCCGACGCACGCTCGATCAGCAAGCCGAGCACGATGTAACCCGAGTTGCTGTAGCTCATGCGCGTGCCGGGCGGAAAGTCGAGCGGCAGATCGCGAAAGTGCGCGATCGTCTCCTCGGGCGTCGTCGGCGACAGCTTCCAGCTCGCGTACCCGGGTAGCGCCGTGAAGTTCGGAATCCCGGACGTGTGCGTGAGCAGATTGCGAATGGTGATCTTGTCCCATGCCGCGGGCGAGCTCGGCAGATGCTCGCTGACCGGGTCGTCGAGCCCGAGCTTGCGCTGCTCGACGAGCAGCATGATCGCAGCCGCGGTGAACTGCTTCGTGAGCGACCCGAGCCGGAACTTGGTCGCCGGCGTGTTCGGTATTTGCCATTCGAGGTTGGCCGCGCCGTAGCCCTTGCTGAGCAGCACCGTGTTGCCCCGGGCCACGAGCACGGTGCCCATGAACGCGCCCGTATCGACGTGAGCCTGCACGATCTCGTCGAGGCGCGCGGCGTCGACTGCCGGCGCCGGGCTTTGCGCCGCTTGCTGCGCGGCGGCGGCGTGCACGGCGAGGCAGGCCGCAAGCAGCGTACCCGCGGCGGCTGCGAGCGGCGCACGACGCAGACGGTGCGGCGGTCGGCGATAGCTGGACATAGCGCGACTCCAGGGCCCGTTGGTTGACGACCCCTCGACCATCCACGCCGGCCCTTCGGGCGCGGATAGGCGAGCCCGCGACGCCCTTCGATCTAACGACATTCGTCCCGAGCCCGCAACCATCGCCGTCGCCCTGCGCCGGGGCGGCGCACCGGCCGAGGTGCTAGAGTGATGCCGGGCAATGCAGGGGAGCCAATCATGAGTCGTCAACGACCGCGAGCCGGCGCCTGGTGCGCGAGCGCGCTGCTTGCGCTCGTCGTCGCCGGCGCCGCGTGCGCACAGACCGCGGGCGATGCTGCCCCGCTCGGGGCGCTCGCGCCGGAAAACCTCGCGAAGCCGCGGCCCAAGCCCCCGTTCGACCTCACGGGCACCTGGCAGCACGAGCTGCGCGGCCCGAAATCGTGGAAGTTCGTGCCCGACGACTTCGAGCTCACGCCCGAGGCGCAGAAGGAGTACGACGCGGGGAAGAAGGCGATGGCCGAGGGCAAGATCTATCGCGACGATATCGGCCAATGCTGGCCGGCCGGCATGCCGCTGATCATGACGCGCGTCTGGCCGTTCGCCGTGCTGCAAGAGCCGACCGCGATCTATATGGTGAGCGGCTTCATGAACAGCCTGCGGATCATCTACACCGACGGCCGGCCGCACAGCGATCCCGACGTAGTCGTGCGCAGCTTCAACGGCGAGTCCATCGGTCACTACGAAGGCGACACGCTCGTGGTCGACACGAAGTACTTCCCCGGCCATCACCACTGGCTCGATCAAGGCGGCGCGAGCATTCCTGCGAGCGACGAGCTGCACATCGTCGAGCGCATGCGCTTGATCGAGAAGGGCGAGACGCTCGAGATCGCCTACACGCTCACCGACCCGAAGAGCTGGAAGGGCGACTGGCACTTCACGAAGCGCTTCAACCGCCTGCGCGACACCGACATCACGGAGGTCGAGTGCACGCCGGACCTGAACGAGAATCTGCCCTCGACGACCTCGGTCTCGGAAATTCGGGAGGAGCCGCGATGAAACGATGGTTGCTCGCGTTCTGCACGCTAGCCATTTCGAGTGCCGCGCTCGCGCATCACTCACCCGCCGTGTTCGACCACTCGCGCGAAGTCACCATTACCGGCGTGGTGACGGAATTCCGCTGGCAGAGCCCGCACTCGTGGATCCGGCTCGACGTGACGGACGAGCACGGCAACGTCGGCAACTGGGGCATCGAGATGAACCCCGCCAGCTTGCTCGCGCGCGAAGGCTGGAAATCGACGACGCTGAAGCCGGGCGACAAGATCTCGGTTACCGTCCATCCGCTGCGCACGAACGAGAAGGGTGGACAGTACGTCGGCGTCACACTGCCCGACGGCCGCAAGCTCGGCGAGAAGCCGGACGGCGTGCTCTAAGCCCGCACCGAGCGCGATCCAACGACGCTCAAAAGCGCACGCGCGCGCCCGCGTATACCGCCCGGCCGCCGGTGTTGTAGCCGCGCACCTCTTCGTAATGCGCGTCGGCCGCGTTCTCGACGCGCCCGTAGAGCTCGAGCGTTCTCGATAGCGTGTAGGACGCCGACACGTCGAGCACTCGATAGTCGTCGAGCGGCACAGCGCCGACGTCGACCGCGCCGCGCGCAAGCCGCAGATTCGCCAGCAACGCGAGCTTGCCGAGGGCGTCGTAGCGCACGCCGAAATTGCCGATGTCCTTCGGGTGGCGCAACCGCTCGGCGCCGGAGGCGTCCTCCGTGTGGTCCACCGTCCAATTGGTCAGCAGCTGCACGTGCTCGCCGAGCGGTGCACGCGCAGCCAGCTCGACCCCCTGCGAAAGGCTCGTGCCGGGCGCTTGGAGGTAACCGGAGAACGCAGCGAGATCGAACACGATCTCGTCGTCGATCCGCTGCCTAAACAGCGTGGCTTCGAGATGTAGCCCGCTCGCTCGGTCGTACTCGACGCCGAGATCGTAGCCCGCGCTGGTCTCGGCGCCGAGCCGGAGGCCCGCTGCAGGCGGCGCCGCGAACGGCCCCGCGTCGTACGCGATCTCATAGAGGCTCGGCGCGCGAAACCCCGTGCCGTAGCTCGCGCGATATTTGAGCGAATCGCCGCGGCCGAGGGCGCGCACATGCGCGATGCTCGCGCGCGCGCTCGTGTGCGCGCCGAACTCGGAGTCGTCGTCGTAGCGCGCGCCGAGCGACACGTAGAGCTCGCGCGCGAGCGCGCCTTCGTATTCGACGTAGTAGCCTCGCTGCTCGCGCGCGAGACGCTGGTCCGTCGCCACGCGTTGCCGCTCGAGGTCCGCTCCGTACACCAGCATCGAACGACCGTTCGGCCGTACGCTGCCCGTGTAATCGAGCTCCTCGAGCGTGCCGTCGGCCGCAAAGGCCGGCTCGCCCGCGGCCGAGTCGTGGCGTGTGAGCTCGGCGCTGCTCGCGGCGAACGAATGCGTCGCGCGCGCTCCGTCGTGCTCGGCCGACAACCTGTATGCCGTTTGGCGGGTTCTCGACACGCAGTCGTACTCGGCGGCGAACGTGAGCGGCGAGAAGCAGCCGTCGTAGCCGGTCGCCGCATCGACGGACCGCGCAACGAGCTCGAGCCGCCATGCCTCGCCCGCGTCGAGCCCGAGCTTCGCGTGCACCGTCGTGTTGTCGGCGCCGTCACGGTCGCGGAGCACGGTATCGCTCGTCGCCGCATTGAAGCCGTCCGTCGAGAGATCCGCGACCGACACGAAATAGTCGCCGCGTGCGCCGCCGCCCGACAGGTCGGCGCCGAGCCGCTCCGTGCCGAATGCGCCGCGCTCGACCTCGACCCGGCCGCCGATCGGTCCGTCGCCGCGTGCAGTCAGCACGTTCACGACGCCGCCCGCGTCCGCGCCGTAGATGAAACCCTGCGGACCGCGTAGCACCTCGACGCGCTGCAAGTCGGCGGTCGCGAGCAGCCCGTCGAACGTGGGCACGACCTGCGGCGCGCTCACGTCGAGCGCTTTCACGCCGTCGATCATCAACAGTGTGCGGAACGGCTCCTCGCCCCGAATCCGCAGCGTGGTCGACTTGCCGAGCCCGCCGCTGTTCGCGACCGCGATACCGGGCTCGCTTCGGAGCGCGTCGGCGAGACTGTCGTAGCCGCGCAGCTCGATCTCGGCGCCGTCGAGCACCGACACCGCCGTGCCGATCGTGCGGCGCGGCACGGGCAGGAGGCTGCCGGTCACTATCATCTCCTCGGGAGGCGGCTCTGCGCGCGCTTTGCGCATTCGCGACGGCCGCCGGCAGCGTAACGACGAGCGCCGCGGCGAGCGCGGCAGGAGCCGCAGCGCGAGACGCCGAGGCGCGCGCGACGACGGACGTGCGCGATCTACGCGATGCTGACGGTCGGCCGAGTGCGGCTTGCATGTGCGGCTGCTCCTGTCGATGCCACGCTCAGGAACGAACGTGCGAAGGAGCCGCTGCCGGGCGCCGCTGCGCCCGCTGCCGGAAACCTTTGCTGCGAAGATTCCTGCGCTCGTCTTCGAGAGGTACTCGGACTCCGTGAGCTCCGCTCACGTTACCGTTGCGCGACAGTCCCGGACTTACACCGGGTTCCCCTCTCGACGCCGCAACGCATCGCGGCATCTGCGAAGACGCGTTCGACTATATAGAACCGGCCCGAGGCCGGCAACGCGCGCGAGTGGGGCGGCATGGCGACCGCTGCCCGCACGTCGCGGCGGCCACGCGTCAGATCTTGATCACGACCTTGCCGAAGTGCTTCGCGGACTTGAGATATTGATACGCCTCGACCGCGGACTCGAACTCGAACGCCGAATCGATCACGGGCTTCAGCCGGTTCACGGCCACCGCCCTGAGCAACCCCTCGAAGTGCTCGCGCGCGCCGACGAAGATGCCTCGCAAGGTTGCGCCCTTCGGCATCAACGGGTACGGGCTCAAATCGCCCTCGGGCCGAGTCATCACGCCGATCATCGCGATCTGCCCACCGTTGCCGACGGCCTGATAGGAATGCGGCAGCGTGCCCACGCCGCCGGTGTCGATCACGATGTCCGCGCCCTTCCCGTCCGTGATCTCGAACACCTGCTTTTCCCAGTCCGCGTGCTGCTTGTAGTTGATGGTGTGATCGGCACCGAGCTTGCGAGCGCGCTCGAGCTTCGCGTCGCTCGACGACGTGATGATCACGCGCGCGCCCGCGACCTTTGCGAGCTGCAGCGCGAAGATCGACACGCCGCCGGTGCCGAGCGTCACGACGGTTTCGCCGGCCTTCAGCGTGCGGCCGTGCATCAGCGCGTTCCAGACCGTCACACCGGCGCATGGCAGCGTCGCGGCGTCCTCGAACGACAGGTGCTCCGGGACCTTGAGCAGCCCGTCCTCGTCGAGCGCCGCATACTCGGTCAGCATGCCGTCGAGCGGCGAGCCGAGCGCGGCCGGCGGCCTGCCCTGGTTGAAGGTTGCGACTACGCGATCACCGGGCTTCAGGCTCTGCACCTCGCTGCCGACCTCCACCACCTCTCCCGCGCCATCGGACAACGGGATCGTGTCGCGCGAGACCGGGCCGAGGAAGTATTTGCCGTTCACGATCGCGAGATCGCGGAAGTTCAGCGAGGCTGCACGCACGCGAACGAGCGCCTCGCGCGGCTTGAGTGTCGGCCGCTCGCGCTCGCTGCGCTTGAGACCGTCGAATCCCGTGCTGCCCTTGACGACCGTGTAGATCTTCATCTTCGTGCTCGCTCGTGCGGTGAAGCGCTCGACTCTAGCGCCGATCCCGCGGTCGGCGCCAGTCCAGCGGCGCCTCCGAGTGTGACCGCCGCCGCGCTCGCTGCGAGCCGACGCGCGCTTACCGCTCGCGTTGAGCGAGCCCAAAGAAGGGCGCGATGCGCGCCGCGACGTCCGCTTCGCCGCCCTCGAGGTGCAGATGATGACCGCCGTCGAGCCGCAAGACCTCGATCGACCGGAACAGGTCGATCATCTCGCGATAGATCGGTCGATCGGCAAACGGCCCGCCGCTCGCGAGGATCAGCAGCACGGGCGCCGCCACCGCGCGCACGAAGGCGCGCGTCTGCTCGGCCGTCAGCCGCACCTCGCTCGCACCCTTGAGCCGCTGATCGGCGTGCCACTGGAAGCCGCCGGGGACCGCGCGCAGCGCGCGCCGCGCGAGGATCTCGGCCGCGGCCGGCGTGACCTTCGAGAAACCCTCGGCGCGCTCGCGAATCGCGGTCGCGCGCTCGGCGAACACGCGGCCGCTCTTGCCGACCAGCACACGACGATCGCGCAGCCCCGCGGCAAGCGCCGCGGGCGCGTCGCCGGCGTCGCCGACGATCGGCACGCCGCCGTCGAGCAGCGCGATCTTTGCCACGCGCTCTGGAAATGCCCCGGCAAACAGCATCGCGATCGCGCCGCCGCGCGAATGACCGAGCAGGTTGAAGCGCTCCCAGCCGAGCCGGTCGGCCACCTCGAGCACGTCGCCGACGTCCTGCCAGAGCTGATAGGACGCGTCCGGCGAGCGAAAGCCGCTCAGGCCGTGGCCCGCGAGGTCGAGCGCAACGAGCTCGGCGCCGGGCAGCCTGGGGGCGAGCAGATCGAAGCTGCCGGCGTTATCGAGCCAGCCGTGCAGCGCGAGCACGGGCACGCCCCCGCGCGCGCCCCAACCTTGCGCCGCGAGCGTGAGCCCCGGCAGATCGAATCGCCGCTCTTCAAACACGGGCGAATGATAGCGAAGGTCAGCGCATGAACGGCGGGCCGCCGCCGCGGCTTTGCTGGAACGGTGAGCCGCCGCCGAAGCGTTGGGTGATGAACTGCTGCAGACGCTCCTGCTGCTCGAATAGGCTCGCGCTCGGCAGCAGCAGCACGCGGTCGCCCGGCTCCAGACCCGCAACGACCTCGCTGTAGTCGAGATCGGTGAGCCCGGTACGCACCGCGACCGGAACCGGCTGATTGTTGCGCAGCGCGATGACCCAATAGTCGCCGCCGAACTGGTAATTCAGCGCGGCCGCACGGGCACCGTTCGACCCGCCTCGGCCGCCCGGGGCACTTGCGCCGCCCGAGCCGTAGGCGCCGGGGGGGCCGCCGCCGGGGGGGCCGCCGCCGGCGAAGCCGCCGGATGGCACACCGCCGCCGCCCTGAGAGCCGCCGCTACCGTTGCGCCCGCCCGCCCCGCCGTTGCGGGCGCCACCCGCGCCGCCGCCGAAGCCGCCCGCCGACTGGAACACCTTGCGCATCAGCTCGCGCTCGTCGGCCGTGAGCTCGCCGCCGCCGCGCCGCTTCTCGAGCAGCGCGCGAAATTTGGTCGCATCGACGTCGGGAGGCAGCGTGATCTCGCGATTGCCGAGCGTGACGGTGTTGCCCTTCGCCGCGCCGGCCGACGGCGTGCCCTCGGGCCAAATCTGCTTGCGCAGCGCGTCTTCGTCCACGCCGAGCATCTTCGCGGTCAGCGGCACGTCGGTGTCCGCGCGCAGCGCGGCGGTCGGCACGGCCGCCACGGACGATCGATCCGCGATCTTGATCTGCACGTCCGCGTTCATGCCGGGCTTCAGCACGCCGCCGCGGTTCGAGAGCTTGATCAGCACCGCGAACATCGTCACGTTCTGCTCGACGATCGCCTGCGGCTCGACCTTCAGCACGACGCCGTCGAACGGTTGATTCGGGTACGCGGCCACCGTCACGCGGGCAGCCATGCCCGGCTGGATCTTGCCGATGTCGGTCTCGTCCACGCGCGTGCGCACCTGCACGGACGTGAGATCGGCCATCTTCATCAGCGTGGTGCCGCCGCTCACGTTCATCGTGGTCGACGCGATCACCGTGCCGGGCTCCACCGTCTTCTCGAGAATCGTGCCGGTGATCGGGGCGCGCACGTCGGTCTGGTCGAGCGTGATTTTCGCGTTCTCGAGCTCGACCTGCGTGCTCACGACCTGCGCGTCGGCATTCGCGAACTCGAGCTGCGCCTTCTCGACGTCGGTCTGCGTGAGCGTCTGCGACTTGTAGAGCTGCTGCGCGCGGTCGAGCTGGGTCTTCGCGATCGTGCGGCGCGCCTGGGCCGCCGCGAGCGCGGCCGCGGCCTCGGAAACCTTGTTGCGGGGCGTACGCTTGTCGATCTGCACGAGCAGCGCGTTCTGATTGACGACGTCGCCGACGTCGCCGTGCACGGACAGCACCTCACCCGAAGCCTGCGACTTCAGCTCGACGAGCGACTCGGCCTCGACGACGCCGGCGGCGTCGACCGTGACCTCGATGTTGCGCGTCTCGACCGGCGCGGAATCGTACACGGGCGCAACGGCCTGCGGCGTCGGCTTGCAGCCGAGCAGCACCGCAAACGGAAGGATCAAAACGATCGGCAATGCGCTACGCATGGGGGCTAATGAACCTGTTGTTCGTTGATCAGGTCCTCCGCGATCGTGCCGTCGCGGAAGTGGATGACGCGTCGCGCATAGTTCGCGACGTCGGCCTCATGAGTGACGAGCAAAATCGTGTGCCCGGCCGAATGCAGCTCACGGAACAGACCCATGATGTCGCGGCTCGTCGTCGAATCGAGATTACCGGTGGGCTCGTCTGCGAGCAGGATGCTCGGCTCGGTCACGAGCGCGCGCGCCACCGCGACGCGCTGCCGCTGGCCGCCCGACATCTCGCTCGGACGGTGATTCATCCGCTCGCCCAAGCCGACGCGCTCGAGCGCATGGCGCGCGCGTTCGAGCCGCTCCTTGCGCTTCAGGCCCGCGTAGATCAGCGGCAGCTCGACGTTGTGCAGCGCGTTCGCGCGCGGCAGCAAGTTGAAGGTTTGGAATACGAAGCCGACTTCCTTGTTGCGGACCTTCGCGAGCTCGCGATCGGACATCTCCGATACGAGCTGACCGTTCAGCCAGTATTCGCCGTCGTCCGGCGTGTCGAGACAACCGATCATGTTCATCAGCGTCGACTTGCCGGAGCCCGACGGTCCCATGATCGCCACGTACTCGCCGCGCTCGATCGTGAGATCGACACCACGCAACGCGTAGATCATCTCCTCGCCCATGCGATAGTGGCGCTGCAGGTTGTGGGTTTTGATGGTGGCTTCCATTGCCGGCGCGTGGCTTCGCGGAACTGCTGTTGCGGGCGATTATGGCATCGCCGCGCCAAGGTACATCGGCGAGCCGACGCAAAGCCGCCGGCCTAAAGCATTCTTAAGTATGCGAAAAGCCCGCGCGTGCGCGCCGGTCAGCTCACTTGCTCGCGCAGGAAGGCCACCGAGCGGCCGAACGAGAGCCGCGCATCGGGCGCGCTGTAGCTCGCGCGATCGTCGCAGTTGAAGCCGTGGCCCGCGCCCGGATAGACGTGCACCACGGCGTCGGGATAGGTGCTGCGGATCTTCTCGACGTCGGTCATCGGGATGGCGCGGTCCTGATCGCCGAAGTGGTAGAGGATCGGACAGCGCGGCCGTTTGTCGAGGTTGCGCGCGACGCCGCCGCCGTAATAGGACACCGCCGCGTCGACGTCGAGGTCGCTCGCCGCCAGGTGCGCAACGGTGCCGCCCCAGCAATAGCCGACGATCCCGACACGGCCCGCGTCCCGCACCGCATCGATCGCGGCCTGCACGTCCGCGAGCGTGTTGGGCCACTCGAGCTTGAGCATATGCGCTCGGCCTGCCTCCACTTGCGTGTACTCGAGCAGGATGCCGGGCTCGATGCGGTCGAACATTGCAGGTGCGATCGCCTTGAAACCTTCGGCTGCGTACGAATCCGCCACGCGCCGAATGTGCTGCGTCACGCCGAAGATTTCCTGCACGACCACGAGCCCCGCCAGCGGCTTGCCCTTCGGCTCGGCGAGATACGCATCGAGCGCGTGCCCGTCCGCCGCCTCCAGGCGCACCGTCTTGCCCATCGTCGTAGCGGCTAAGGATTCTGCGGCGTGCGGCTCAACCGCCTGAAGTACTCGGCGACCGACTCTTCGAAGCCCTGCGCAATCTGCGGCGGCGCCTGCGAGCGCACGGACGAGCGTTCGCTCGAATCGGTCGCGTTGTTGCCGGCCTTGAGCTCGAGCTGCTCGGTCAGGTTCATGAGCTTCTGGAATTCCTGCTCGATCAGCTCGGGGTTGCCGCTCAAGCCGTTGCGCAGCGCCTCTCCAAGCTCGCGCACCGCGCGCAGCTCTTCGTCGCTCAAACCCTGATCGCGCAGCCGCGAGCCGAGCGTGAGCAGATCGCGCGCAGCGTCGCTCAGCTGATCGCGCGCCTGTTGCACGGTCTGCGGGTTCTGCCACAACGCCGAGTTGCGCGGATCCCATACGCCGCTGCGGCGCGGATCGTACCAGCCCGGGCCGCCGGGACCGACACCGTAGTTGCGTCCGCCGAATTGGCCGCCGAATTGGCCACCGCCGCCGGCATTCGCCTGAGCACCCTGGCTGCCTTGCTGGCCCTGGCCCGGCTGGCCGCCGGATTGGTTCTGCTGGCCGGGCTGACCCTGCCCCGGCTGCTGCGAGTTGGCCTGGCCGTTCGGGTTCTGCTGGCCTGCGCCTTGCTGCTGCAGGTCGCTCAGCTGGCGCCGCAGCGCTTGCAGCTGCGCAACGAGCTCGGCGTTCGGATCGGGCGTCTTCTGCTCACCGGCGACCGCCTCGCCGTTCGCACGCTCGAGCGCGCTCTGCGTGTTGCGCTGCAGATCGCGCAGCGCGGACGTGGTGACGGCGTCCGTGGCCGCAACCTGCGACCCCGCGCCACGCAGGATGTAATTCGCGCCGAGCCCGAGCCGTTCGCTCGTCTGCGCGTTCTGCACGGCTGCCAACGCGTCGTTCAGATCGCCGGATGCCCCCGGCGTCTTGTCCTTGTACTGCTGCGCAATCTTCTGCATGTCCTCTTGCAGCTGCTCGAGGCGCTGCTGCATGTCGTAGCGCTTCTCGGCCAGCTCCTCGGCCTGCTCGTTGCTCATGCCCGAGCGGCCGTTCCGGTTGCCGCTCGCCTGGCGCACTGCCTGCTGCAGATCCTCGGCCGACTTGCGTTGCTCGTCATAGAGCTGCTGCGAGCGGTCCGCGAGATCGGAGAACGCCTGCCCGACTTGCGTTTGGCGCTGCGCGGTGAGCTGCTGCAGCGCCTGCTGGAGCTGACGGCGGGCCTGCTCGATCGCGCGTTGCGTCTGCTGCGGGTCGGCGTTCTGACCCTGCTGACCCCCCTGTTGGCCATTCTGATTCGCCTGATTCATCGCCTGCAGCGCCTGGTCGAGCTGCTGGATGGCCTGGGCGGTCTGCTGTTGGCTGCTCGAGCCGCCGCCCTGGGAGGACTGCGACGGCTGGCCGCCCTGTTGACCCTGCTGGCTCTGCTGTCCTTGCTGGCCTTGCTGGCTCTGTTGGTTGCTGGCCATCTGCTGCTGGAGCTGCTCGAGCCGGCGCTTGAGCTCCTCGGTCTCCCGCCGCAGGGACTCCTGCTGCCAACGCTCCTGCTCCGTGAGGCCGTTGCGTCGATTCATCTGCTGCGCGAGCTGCTCCTGCCGGTGCGCGAGCTCCTGCAGCTTCTTGATCGCATCGTCGACGTTCTGCTGCGGCGAGTCGAACGAGGGCTGCGACTCCGTCTCGTATTGGTTCTTCTCGAGATCCATCTCGAGCTCGTAGAGCTCGCTCAAGTCGCGGCCCGCGAAGCCGCCCGCGCCGCCGCCGTTCTGCTGGAACGCAACCTGGATGTCCGTGAACGCCGACTCCGCGCGCAGCAGGTGCTGCAGCGCCTCCTGCTCGGGCGGCACGGCATCCGGCAGCGCGATGTCCGACAGATGCTCGGCGGCCGGCTTCATCGCGTCGGCGGCCTGCTCGAGGTTCTTCACGAACGTCTGGATGCGCGGGTCGACGCCCGTGAGCTGACGGGCGCGTGCGCGGCTCGCGAGCGTCCGCGCCTGATCGGCCAGCGTGCGCTGCAGCTCGGCGAGCATCTGCGCGTTGTCGTGCAGCTGCTGCTCGTCGAGATAGCTCGATGTCTTCTCGTCGCGCTCCTTGATGAGATTCCAGGTGGCGACGAGGATCTCCTTCTGCCGGCGCGAGATCTCGTCCTGCTGCTGGCCGCCGCCGCCCGCACCGCCGCCGCCCTGCGTCGACTGCGTGAAGCTTCTGTCGAACGGCTGGACCTCGACGAAATACAAGTCCGTCTGCACCTCACGGCCGCGATCGTCCGCGACCGCGTAATAGGAGATCACGTCGCCGGGCTCGAGCGGCCGCATCTTCTGCTCGGCCGCCGGCTTGTCGGCCGGCGTGTCGGCGTTCGCCGCCGGCGCGGCGCCGGCGTCGGTGGCCGGCTCGGCGCCGCCCGGCTCGTCGTTCTCCGGCGCGTCGCCGGGGCGATGGCGGCGCACGACGAACTGCTCGACGTTTATCGGGAAGCGCGATGATCCGCCGTTCCCGGCCGTCTGCTCCGGCGCATCGGCCGGTTGCTTCATGTTCTCGAGGAACAGCACCTTTTGGTCGTGCGCCTGCTTGCCGTCGATCGTGAGCGGCATGCTCGACCAGGGGCCCCCGTTCACCGAGTAGCGCAGCTCGAGCTTGTCGAGCCCGAAGTCGTCGCTCGCCTCGACGCGCACCGTGACTTCCTCGATGTTGCTCGCGCGCCAGTCGCGGCCCGGCTTCAAGACCTTCACGATCGGTTTGTTGTCGGGCACGAGCGAGATCAAGTAGTCGTCGGTGAGCTTCACCGAATCGCCATTGAACAGCGTCGAGACGTAGTACTGCCCGTCCTTCGAAACCTGGAGCGTGGCCTTGTTGGTGTTGCCGTCGTGCTGCATGGCCACGCGCTCGCCGTTCGCCACGAGCTCGGGCGACTCGAGCGGTTGGTCGGTGTCGAGCTCCACCTCGACCTGCGTGCCCTCGACCGCGCGGATATCGCTGCCGGGGTTCTCGACCTGGGGATCGAGCTTCGTCCAATTCGGATAGTTATAGGTGAGCTTGAGATTCGTGATGCGGGGCAGATCGACCACGTTGATCGCGTACTGCTGGCTGCGCAGATTCACGGCCGAGACGTAGTAGTGCAGCGGCTCGCGCACGGCGAAGAACGTGAACTCGAAGTCGCCCGCGGCCGTCCGAGTCATCGGCGCGCTTTCCCAATTGCCGTCGGCCGTGAACTGCGCGTAGACCTGCATGCTCGAAGGCTCGAAGCCGTCGGCGTCCGCGACGACCTTGACGTCGCCGCCGCGCCGCACCGTGCCGTCGCCGGGCATCACCGCGATGTGCTGCGGCGGCAGCGTGTCCTCGAGCAGCCAGCCTACCCACAGATTACGGACGCCGTAGCGCCAGTTGGCCGGGCCGAAAGCCGCGACCCACACGAGCGCGGCGGCCGCGATGACCGCAAGCGCGGCCGGCACCCGAATCTGCGCGGACGGAACCTTGAGCGCGACCGGGATCTTGCGCGCGAGGTTCAACGCATCCTCGGCGAGCAGGCCCAAGAACGGCGTGCGCTGGGGCTCCTTGCCGTGCGCGAGGCCGTCGTAGGTCTCCAGCCGGCCGTCGAAATCGGGCGCGCGGCGCTCGATGTCGCGGATGCCGCGGGTGCGCTTGAGGGCGCGCAGCGGCAGGATCAGCAGGCCCACCACGATGGCGCCGAGGAACACGAGCAGCACCGCGCGCGCGCTGTAGACGACCGTGGGGTCGAAGGCGCGGCGGATGCCCAGGTAGACGGCGACGAGCGTGATCAGGAGCGCGGCCGCGGCCGCGAGCGCGGCGCCGCGCGCCACGATCAGCGCGATCAGGCGCCGGCGGAATTCGCCGAGGTAAGCCTCGAGTTGCGACTGTGCGGTCATGCAGCAATCCCTCTTCGAATCCTAAGATGCCAGTTTCCTACCAATGATTCCACGAGCACCGCAATCAGCAACAAAATCATGAGCCAAGGCCCGAGCGGCCGCGCCACCGCGTCCTCCGAATCGGCCCCGCCACTCGCCTGGGCCTGGTCGGCCGTCTTCACCCCGAGGCCCTGCCAGCGCATCAGCGTGTCGGCATCCATTCGACTCAGGTCCGATTCGCGCGGATCGAAGTTCACGGCCACCAAGTCCGACGTGCCGCCGCCCACGACCTCGTAGAAGCCGATCTGATCGAGCACGACGTCGCCGCTGCCGCCGAGCCCCAAAGCCTTCTCGCCGCGCGGGTCGAAGATCTGCCCGCCCGCAAGGCCGAGCGCACGGACGGCGAGCGTGCTGCCGAGCGCGGCCTCGTTCGTGAATCCCTGGCCGCCGAGCAAGTAGTTCGCGAGCCCGCCGATGAACGGCACGAACACCGGCTGCACGGGCAGATCATTCCACTCCCGGTCGAGCGAGGACGTGAACAGCAGCACACGGCCGCCTCCGGCGGGATGCTCGATCAGCAGCGGCGTGCCGTCGTCGAGCTTGATCAGCACGCGGTCGTCTTGACCGGGCGCGACCGTGAGCCAGCGGTCGAATTTCGCAGTGCGCAGGTCGTCGAGACCGCGGAGCGCGGGATGCGTCGAGTCGATGTCGCCGACCGCGAGCGGACCGCTCGAAGTCAGCGATTGCGGCGAGCGCAGCGCCTCGCCGCCGATCGGCATGCTCGCGAGCGAGCTCGACCGCGGCCCGGCCGCGAGCAGCACGCGCCCGCCGTTGTCCACGTAGGTCGTGAGCGCTGCCGCCTCGGGCGCGCCGAGTAGACCCGCGTCGGTCACGATGACGAAGCTGTAGTCCGTGAGGGGCCGTTCGCTCATCGCGCCCGGCGCGCGGGTGTCGGGCGTGATCGCGAGCGTTGCAAGCGTGCCGAGCGCAGCGCTCGTGAAGAGCGGCCCGCGGCCCTTCGGATCGGCCGCGACGACGAGCACGCTGCGCGGCTCGGGCTTCTTCATCGCGAGATAGCGGCGGTCGTCGGTCGTGAGCCCGTCGCCCGGCGTCAACGCCACCGTCACGCGGTTGCTGCCGGACGCGAGCTCGAGCGCGTCGAACTTCACGTCGGCATGACCGCCGGCCGGCATCTGCACGGTCTTCTCGGCGACCGTGGCGCCGTTCAACGTAAGGGTGAGCTTCTTCTCGGCCGCTTCGGGCGCAAAGCTCTGCACACCGGCCGTGAGCTCACCGGTGAGCGCCGAGCCGCCGAAGCTGTCGATCGCCCAGTTCCCCGCGTTCGCATCGCCGACGTCGTGCACGACGATCTCGGCGGCGCGTTTCGGCGCGAGCTCGCCGAAACGTGTCGGCAGGCTGCTCTTTTGCGCGTCCGTGACGAGATCGATGACGACCGGCAACTTGGCGCTGCGCACGAGCGGATCGATCGAGCGCATCATCTGTCCGTAGTCGAGCCGGAACACGCCCGGCTCTACCGTGTTCAGCGCCTGGCGCAGCGCCGCCGCGTCGCCCGTCGGTGCGCCGAGCACCTCGAATCGCCGACCCGCGAGCACGAGCTGCGCGCGGTCGCCCGTGCTCAAGCCCGCGATCACGTCGCGAGCAGCCGCGCGCGCGCGGTCGAACCGGCCCGAATACGCCATCGACGCGGAGCCGTCGAGCACGATCACGTGCAGCCGGGCGCCGTCGCCGCCGGCCGCCGCCGGCGGGCGCCACAGCGCAGGCTGCGCGAATGCGAGCGCGAGCAACACGAGCACCGCGATGCGCAGCGCGAGCAGCAGCAGGTATTGGAGCTTCTTCGCGAGCACGCGGCGCGGCTCGCCGGGCTCCAAGAACATGAGCGAGCTGAAGCGCTGCTTGTTCGGATTGTCCGACGACAATCGATGCAACCACAGCGGCAGACCGATCGCCAACAGGCCCACTAGAAACGCCGGCGCAAGCAGCGTCATGGCGCGGCGCTCCAGTAGGCTCGCGCGGCCGCATCCGACCGCATGACGCCCTGCGCGCGGGCGTCCCGGGAAACACGATACGCATGTGTTCTCGGGACATCTCGATCTGGACGTGTCCGTGGGACATCTGAATGCGCGCCTGTTCTCCGGACATGCCAGGCTCTCGGCTAGCCGCGGCGGTGGCGGAACATGAGGTAGCTGCGCAGGACCGCGTCGAGCGGCTCTGCGATGTTCACGAGCTCGTAGTCGGCGCCGGCCCCGAGCGCCTGCTTTTTGAGCTCGGAGACGTGCGCGTCGATGCGCTCGCGGTACAGCGAGCTCATGTAGATCGGCGATACCTCCATGGATGCGCCGCTTTCCATGTCCTCGAGCAGCGCGGATTCCTTCAATACGGGCTTCAGCTCCTGGGGATCGAGCAGCTGGAACAGGACCACGTCCTGGCCCTGGTAGGCGAGCGGCCGCACGCTCGCGAGCAGCGCCTGCGGATCGCAGTAGAAGTCGGAGATCACGGCGACCAGGCCCCGGCCTTTCTCGATTTCGTGAAACCGTTCGAACGGCACGCGCAGATCCGTGCCCGTGCCGGGCTCCGCCCGGTCGATCGCGTGCAGCACCCCGCTCAAGCGGCCCACGCGCGTCGAGGCCGGGCGATGCTCGCGCACCTTCTCGTCGAACACGATGAGGCCCACCGCATCGTGCTGACGCGCCGCGAGATACGCGAGCGTCGCCGCAAGGAACTTGCCGTACTGCAGCTTCGTGATCTCGCCCGAGCCGAATCCCATCGATGCGCTCGCATCGAGCAGGATCACGAGCCGCGTGTTGGTCTCGCCGATGTAGCGCTTGATATAGGTGCGCTCGGTGCGGGCGTAGACGTTCCAGTCGACGAAGCGCGGATCGTCGCCCTCGGCATACGCGCGGTACTCGGCGAACTCCTGGCTGAAACCGAAGAACGGCGAACGGTGCATGCCGGTCAGAAAGCCGGTCACGACCGCCCGCGCGACCAGATCGAGATTCGCAAGGCTCGCGAGCGTCTCGGGACGAAGCAGCTGCGGTACCGCGCTCCGTGCGCTCATCGCGCTCAGCCCGCGCGGGCCTGCTTAGCTTCGCCGTCGAGCGCCTCGACGACCCCGGTGAGCACCTTGTCGGTGTCGACGCCGTCGGACTCGGCGAAATAGTTCGTGAGCACGCGGTGCCGCATCACGGGCAGCGCGAGCGACGCGACGTCCTCGCGCGTCACGTGGTAGCGGCCCTCGATCAGCGCGCGCGCCTTCGCCGCGAGCGTGAGGAACATAGTCGCGCGAACGCTCGCGCCGTACTGCACGTAGCGGCGCACGATCTCGGGCGCGTGGGGATCCTTCGGCCGCGTCGCACGAACGAGGTTCACGGCGTAGCGATTGACGCTCTCCGCGACCGGCACTTGGCGCACGAGCCACTGGAACTTCAAGATCTCCTCGGGCGTCGTGCACGGCTTGATCTCGGGCATGTCCATGCGCTGCGTATAGCGAGTCACGACTTCCATCTCGTCCTCGGCCGTCAAGTAGTCGAGCAGCACGTTGAACAGGAAGCGGTCGAGCTGCGCCTCCGGCAGGGGGTAGGTTCCCTCGAGCTCGATAGGGTTCTGCGTCGCGAGCACGAAGAACGGCCGGTCGATCTTGTGGTGGTGGCCGCGCACGGTGACCGAGAATTCCTGCATCGCCTCGAGCAGCGCGGACTGCGTCTTCGGCGGCGTGCGGTTGATCTCATCGGCGAGCAGCACGTTCGCGAAAATCGGGCCCGGCACGAACGTCCAGGTGCGCCGCCCGGTCGTGATGTCCTCCTCGATGATGTCGGTGCCCGTGACGTCCGTCGGCATGAGGTCGGGCGTGAACTGAATGCGCTTGAAGGTGAGCCCGAGCGCACTCGCGAGCGTGCGCACGAGCAGGGTCTTCGCCGTGCCCGGCATGCCGGTGATGAGACAATGGCCGCCGACGAGCAGGGTGAGCAACAGATGCTCGACGACGTCGTCCTGGCCCACGATGATCTTGCGCACCTCGCCGCGGATATCGGTGAACGCGCGGTGAAAGCTCTCGATCAGCGCTCGAGCCTCTTCCGTCTCGAGCTGGTTCTGCGCTTCGCTCAACGTACGATCTCCAGTAGCAGTTGCTGGGCTTCCCGGTAGCCGGGGGCGATTTCCAGAGCATACAACAGTTGTTCTCGGGCCTTGTCGCGATCCTCGGCGGCGTAGTACGCCTTCGCGAGGCTGAAGTGCGCCTCGGCCATTTCGTGCGGATTCATCGCGAGCAGGGCCTTGAATTCCTTGACCGCACGCTTCGGCTCGTTTGCCGCGAGCAGCCGCTCGCCGAGCTCTTGATGCACCTCTTGGCGCAGCGGTGCGACCATCAGCGCGTCGTCGAGCACGGCGATCGCGTCCGTGTTCCTCTTGGCGTCGCCGAACGCGCGCGCGAGCGCGAGCAGCGCGTCCGGATCGTGACCGCCCAGCCGACGATAGCTGTCAAGCGTCGCCATCGCCGCGTCGTTCTTGCCGAGCTCGCGCTGCGCGCGCGCCTCGATCAGGTAGGGGCTGCCCTCGTCGACGTAGTCGGGGAAAAGCTCCACCGCCTTCGCGGCGCTGACCTCGGCGGCCTTCCAATCCTTCTTGTCGAACGCCTCGTGCGCGGCCTTGGCGGTCTTCTGCCAGCTCTCGAAGTTGTCGACGACCGAGCCGAGCTGCATCTTCACGTAGCCGGCGAAGTCCTCGTCGAATTGCCCCGGCGAGATCTTGAGCGCGTCCTGGATCGCGGCCGCGGTGTCCTCGCCCGCCCCGTACCGATCGAGCATCGCGCGTAAGCCCTGCTGGCCCCAGCGGCTCGAGATGTATTCGCAGACGAGGCCGGCCTGCATGTACGACACGATGACCTGCGACTCATACGTCGGGTGGATGAAGCCGCGGTCGAGCTCTTTGACCGGCAGGAACTTGTCCTCTTTGATCGCCTGGATGACGTTGAGCGGAATGTGCCGGCCCTTCAGCGGCCCGGTGCTCCACTCCTCGTACACCGAGACGCCCTCGCTGAACCAGCGCGGCACGAGGTGGTGCGTCGCCTCGAGCGTGAACACGTGCGCCATCTCGTGCCACAGCGTCGTGCCCCAATGGAAGTCTGCATCCGCGCGAGCCGTCGGGCTATCCATCGCGACCAGGTAGCCGAACGTGACGCCGAGCAGCCCGATGCCGGGTAGCCCCGACGTGCGCACCGCGAAGTCGTCGTGCTCGGGATAGAGCTCGACCACCACCGGCTCCTTGAGATCGAATGCATAGCGCTTGCGATAGGTTTCGATCGCTTTGGTCGCGAGGTCGCGAACGTACGGATCGAGCACGGGCGCTTCGTCCTTGTGGAGCCGCAGCAGCAGGCCCGGCTCGGGCGCCGGCGCGGCCGGCTGCCCGGGCAGCGCCTCGGGCGGCGGCACGTCGTGCGGCGTGACGACGAAGTTGTCGAAGCTGTCGATCAGCCGCAGCGTGTTCACGATCGGCGCGCTGAACGGGTCGCCGCGGTATGCGATCTCGAGATGCTGGCGCGCTTCCTCGACCTTGTTCTCGCGCAGCAGGTTCACGCCGAGATCGGCATGGGCCGCGTACAAATCGGGCTCGATCGCCACCGCACGCTGATAAAGCGCTATCGCTTCGCGATAACGCCGGGTGATCACATAGAAATAAGCCGGTGTCGCGTAGATGTCACCGTACTTCGGGTTCAGCGCCAGCGCACGCTTCGTCCAGTCGCTGTCGGTCTTGCCGTGCAGCAGATCGAGCGACGCCTCGAGCGCGTAGACCTCGAGCGGCGAGAGCTTCTCGCGCTCCGCAATCGCCTGCGCGCGCTTCAGCTTGTCGGCCGCATCGTCGAGCGCGCCGTCCTCGAGCTCGGTGCGCGCCAGCAGCAGATAGGCCTCGATGCTCGAATCGGGCGCGCTCTTGATCACGTCGTTCGCGTATTGCTGCGCCCGGTCGTCGAACCGCCCGGCCGCGACTTTCGCGAGACCGAGCTTCGCGGGCGCGTAGCTCTCGTCGATCTCGAGGGCTTCCTCGAACAGCTTCACGGCCTCGTCGTTCTGATGCGTCGCGAGAAACAGCTCGCCCCAGCGCGTGCGTACCGGTGCATCCTTCGGGTATTGCTTCAGCGCCTGCTGGAAGTACGCATTCGCGGCCCTGAGATCGCCGCTCGCGCGCGTCGCGTCGGCCTTGATGCGCAAGTCGTCGGAGCTCATCGCGAGCGCGGCGTAGCAGGCGCGTGCACCGGCCTCGTCGCCGCCGTACGCCATGCGATCGCACTCGACGAGCTTCGGGTTGCGGTCGAGAGAGTATTCGATCGTGAGCGCATGCGCGCCCGGCACCACGCAAAGGGACAGCAGCGCCGAGCCGAGCACCAGGCGCGCGCTCACTGCTGCGTTCGCTCCCTGAGCCGATCGATGGACCGCTGCGACGGGGCTTCATCCGGATTCGCCCCATCACCCGACTTCTTCGCGTCGTCCTGCTTCGCCGTGCCGCCCTGCTTCCCGGCCCCGCCCGGACTCGCCGCGTCGATCTTCCCCTGCACGGTCGCGAGCTGCACGAGCAGGTCTTGCAGCGCATTCAAATAGGCGTCGTTGTCCATCTGGGCGCGCCGCCCGCGCAGCGCCTCGATCTTCTCCTCGAGCGACGCGCGCTCCTTGTCGAGCGCCGCGAGCTCCGGCGTCGCGGGCTTCTCGGAGCCTCTCAACCGCGCGACCGTGAACCGCGCGGCCGTGTCGCCGGCCATCTGCGGGTGCTCCGTCGCGAGCGTGCCGGCCTTCTTGAAGCTGTCCGCGACCTCACGCGATGCGTAGTCGAACGCCTCCTTCGCGGTGATGATGCCGTTCTTATTCGTGTCGGCCGAGCCGTCCGCCAGCGCGGCCGCCCAGCTCTTGGCGAAGCGCGTGGCGTTGCGCTCGAAGCCGCTGCGCGTCGCCGTGATCACCGTGCGGCCGTCGGCCTTCCACGGCTCGAGCACCGCACCGCTCGCGCTCGTCGTGTCGACGATGAGCTGCGAGCGGGCCGGCACGGCCGCGAACAGCTTGCCGAGCTCCTCGCCCGTGATGTCGGGCCCCGGCAAGTTGAATTTGTAAGCGTCACCGTCGTAGCTGCCGTGGCCGACCAGGAACACGGCTAGGCTGTCGGCGGGCTTCAATTTCGAGCGCAGCGTGCCGAAGGCCTTCTCGAGCGCCTCGCGCGTGGCCTTCTGCCCGTTCAGCAGAGTCACGTGCGCGGCGTCGCCCGCGGTCTTGCGCGCGACGGCGGCGAGCGCGCTCGTCTCCTCGTCGAACTGCTTCTGATAGCTCTCCTCGCCGCCGAGCCCACCGACGATCAAGTAATAGATGTCGGCATGCGCGCGAGGCGCGGCCGCGGCGGCTGCGAGCGCGACGCTCGCAAGGGCAACGACGCGCACCCCGCTCACAAGCGCCCCCAGTACAGGCGCAGCAACCATTCGGTGCCCTTCAGCGCGAGCAGCAGCACGAACACGATCGGCATGTTCCACAGGTCGAGCACCTGACGCTCGACCGTGCCCGCGTCGGAAAAGCTCACGGCCTCCGGCAGCTTGCCCACGTCGCTCACCGGGAAGTACGTGCCGCCCGTCGCGGCGGCGAGCCGCTCGAGCAGCGCGCGATTCTGCTGCACGTGATAGTGCTCGATCACGCCGTCCTCACGGCGCACGGCGAACTGCGACTTGCCGAGCTCTTGGCCGTCCGCGGTCGCGGTCGCGTCGAAGCGGAAGATGCCGGGATGGGCGGTCTCGTAGCTCGCCTCGTAGACGCCGGGCTCGCCCGCGATCGGCGTCATCTCGAGCGTCTTGGGTGGACCCTGACCGTCGCTCGCTTCGACCGTGACCTTTGCGCCCTCGGCCGGCTCGAACGCCGGGTTGTGGACCTCTGCGCGCAGCTTGACGGTGCTTTGATCGCCGTAAAAGACGTGATCGGCCGTCAGAGTCACGGGCTGCGGCGCGCTCGTTGCGAGCGCCTGCAGCAGCTGGCGCCAGAACGTCTCGTGGCGCAGGTCGTCGTGGGGCAGCTGCATCTGCCAGCGCCACGTGCCGCCGGTCGCGAGGATGTAGCTGTTGCCGAGACCGTAGCGCTGCGTGATCAGCAGCGGCTCGGTGCGGCCGCCGATGTCGGCATCGAGCAGCACCTGCGCGCCGGGCTTCAGCTCGCCCACGTG
The DNA here is from genome assembly GCA_963817615.1 of uncultured Gammaproteobacteria bacterium. Taxonomy (GTDB): domain Bacteria; phylum Pseudomonadota; class Gammaproteobacteria; order Steroidobacterales; family Rariloculaceae; genus FEN-1219. Next base: position 68,939 of record CAWFPH010000002.1, read on the forward strand.
CTGAAAATCGGCGATCTCGGGCATCTCGCTCCAGAGCTTCTCGTTCTTGCGGTCGTCCGGGTCGAGCCGCGTGATCGCGGAGCGCTTGCCGAGCTCGGTGAGCTTGGGCCTGGCGGGATCGCGCGCGAAGCTCGGGCCGTCGAGCATCGGCAACTGCGCCGGCAACGCCTCCGCGACGCTGGTCGCCGCCCAGCCGCCGTCGGCGAGACCGCGCCGGCCGCCGAGCATCAGCAGGCTACCGCCGCGCTTGCTCACGAAGTCGCGGATCATGTCCTGCTGCTCCTCGCTGATCGAGCTCGCCTCGAAGCTGCCGATGATCAGCGCGTCGTAGCTGAAGAGCTTGAGCTTGTCGGTCGGAAAGCCGTCCTTGAGCTCGTCGGGCGACTCGATGCCTTGGCGGTAGAACTTGTTCGGCGTGGTCTTGAGCAGGCTCGCAAGACGCACGGCCGACTCGTCCTCGACCGCACGGCGCATGAACTTGTATTCCCAGCGCGGCTCGCCCTCCACATATAAGATGCTTCTGCGCTGCTCGGGCACCTCCATCGGGCGCAGCATCGCGTTGTTCGCGACGTTGGTCTCGCCCGGCAACGGATCGAGCGCGAACTTCAAATCGCGGATGCCGGGCTTGCCGACGTCGATGTCGACCCAGCGACTGATCACGCCGTCGCCGCTCGGCAGCTGAATTTGCTGTGACGCGAGGATCGCGTCGCCGTCGTAGACCTTGAGCTGCGCGAGTCCCGAGCCGCTGTGCCGGATGCTCACCTGCGCGCTCACGTTGGAGCCCGGCAGGCCCACGGCCGGAATCTGCACGTCCTCGACCTCGAGGTCGTTCGGGATCGTCTCGGCGCCGACACCCACCGTGTGCACGGGCACGCCGAAACTCGCGATCTCGGCGATCTGCGCTGCGTCGAGCGCACCCGAGTTGTCGTCGCCGTCGCTCACGAGCACCACGGCCGCCACGCCACCCGACTGCGCGCCGCGCAGGACCGACAGCAGCGCATCGCCGATGTGCGTAACCGGACCCGGCGCGGGCACCTGCTCGAGCGACGGCAGGTCGACCACGTCGCCGGCGAATCCGTAGAGACTCACGTTGAATTTCGACTTGAGCGGCGGCAGCACGTCCGTGGACAAGCTGTCGACGGCCTGCTGCAGCCGCGACTTACCGCTCTCGCCGTAGCGCATGCTGGCCGACGTGTCGACGAGCACCGCGACGGCGTTCTCCTGCGGCCGCAGCGTCTGGCTCACGAGCGCGGGCCGCCAGACCAGCACGAGCACGAGCGCGAGCAGCGCGGCTTGGAGCGTAGCGAGCGTCGCCGCGCGCGCCACACCGAGCCCTTGCCGGCGACGCCACACGACCACCGCAACGACGGCCGCGCTTGCCACGATCGCCGCGACCAGCAGCCACACGGGCCAACCGCTCGCGAACACGAACTCCGCTCGAGCGAACGTGGCGCGGGAGTATTTGAACAAGGCCTCGAACAACGGCGGCTCCGAATTCCTCGACTGGTCTGCGTGACGAGGCGTGCGGGAGGCGGCGGCGGATCACGCGTGGCGCTCGCTGGAAACGCGCTCAAGCGCAGTCGCTTGCAGCCTCCGTCACGATACCCCCGGCACTGCAGCGGACAAGGCCCTGGACAAAACTCCAGACAGGAGCCCGCATGGCTCGCCGGTGGGCGATCGAACGGTTCCGGCCGAGCTTACCGAAACCGGAGCGTCGACGCATAGGTCCGTCGCGTCGGCGCGCTTTTGTGGGCGCCCCGCCGCGAGCTACTATCCATGGACGGTGTCAGGGGCGGGCTCGATGGGCGCGTTGGCGCGCAGCAAATTCGGATCTTTCGCGGTCGCGCTCACGTTCGCGCTCACGGCCGTCGGCGACGAGTTCGGCAACGAGTCCGATCTGCCGACGTCCGAGTTCCATTTCGTCCGGATGTACTACCAGGACCGAGGCCCCGTGCGCTGGCGCGGCGGCAGCTGGACCGTCGACTATCCGGAGGCGGAGTACCACTTCACGATGGGCGTCCGGCGCCTCACGCGCCTCGACATCGGCAGTCAAAGCCGCATGTTGCGGCTTACGGACGACCGGATCTTCGACTACCCGTGGCTCTACGCCGTGGAGGTCGGGCGCTGGGACCTGACCGACGAGGAGGCCGCGCGGCTGCGCGAGTATCTCGACCGCGGCGGCTTCCTGATGGTCGACGATTTTCACGGCACGTATCAGTGGCAGGGCTTCATCGAGTCGATGCAGCGCGTGTTCCCGGATCGGCCCATCGTCGAGATCGCGGAGCGCGACGAGGTCTTTCACGTGCTCTACGATCTCGACCAGCGCATTCAAATCCCGGGCATCGCGGCGCTGATGCGCGGCGTGACGTACGAGCAGGACGGTTACACTCCGCATTGGCGCGGCGTGTACGACGACGACGGCCGCCTGATGGTGGCCATCAACTTCAACATGGACTTGGGCGACGCCTGGGAGCACGCGGACAACCCCGCCTATCCGGAGCCGATGACCACGCTCGCCTACCGCTTCGCGGTGAACTACGTGATTTACGCGATGAGCCACTGAACCATGGATACAGCAGTCGACAATCGAGCGGGCTCCGTCGCGGAAGCGTTCCTGCGCGCGCTCAAGCGACGCGGCGTCGATTATGTGCTCGCCAACGCCGGCACGGATTTCGCGCCCGTGATCGAGGCGCTCGTGAGCCTCTCGAGCCGCGGCGAGGACATCCCTCGGTTCCTGACGATTCCCCACGAGAACCTCGCGGTCGCGATGGCCCACGGCTATTACCAAACCGCGGGCAAACCCGCCGGCGTGATGGTGCACGTGACGGTCGGCACCGGGAATACCGTGTGCGCGCTGATGAATGCGGCGCGCGACAACGTGCCGCTGCTCCTGATGGCGGGTCGTACGCCGATCACACAGCGCGGCCACATCGCGTCGCGCTCCGCGCCGATCCACTGGGGCCAGGAAAACTTCGATCAGGCCGGCGTCGTGCGCGAGTACACGAAGTGGGACTTCGAGCTACGCGCGGGCCAGCCCGTGGATCACGTGCTCGGGCGCGCGCTCGACGTGGCGCTCACCGAGCCGCGCGGGCCGGTCTATCTCACGCTGCCGCGCGAAGTGCTCGCGGATATCGAGCGCGGCGGCGACGACGTGCTGCCGCAGACCGAGATTGCGGCGCCGCAGCCGAGCGCCGCTCACATCGAGACGCTCGCGCGGCTCGTGGCCGCGGCCGAGTGGCCGATGATCCTCACCTCGAACTTGGGCCGCGACCGTGCCGCGGTGCACGTGCTCGGCGCGCTCGCGGAGCGCCATGCGATTCCGGTCGCGGAACCGCATCCGAGCTGCGTGAACCTGCCCGCGAGCCATCCGTTCCATTTGGGCCACGCCGGCGTCGAGCTGCTCGGCAAGGCCGACTTGATCATCGTCGCGGACTGCGAGGTGCCCTGGTTCCCGCGCTACTTCACGCCGCGGCCGAACGCGCAGGTCGTGCACCTCGGCGTCGATCCGCTCTGGTCGCGCTACCCGCTGCGGGCATTCCCGGCGCAGCTCGCGATTCCGGGCGCGACTCGCTCCGCGCTCGCGCTGCTCGACGACGCGCTGCGCACGAACGGCCCGACCGCGGCCGCGATCAAGCGGCGCCGAGCGGCGGCCGACGAGTTCAAGGCGCGGCGCTCGCGCGAGGTGGCCGCGCTCACCGAGCGCGTGCGCGACGACAAACCGATTCGCTATGCGCACGTCGCGGCCTGCCTGCGCGCGGCGCTGCCCGCCGGTGCGATCCTCGTGAACGAGCTCGGCGTATCGCCCGAGCTCCTCGCGCTGGAAGAGCCCGGCAGCCTGCTCGGCGTGAGCATCGGCGGCGGCTTGGGCTTCGGCCTCGGCGCCTCGCTCGGCGCGAAGCTCGCGGCGCGCGACCGCATGGTCGTGAGCACGGTCGGCGACGGCAGCTACATGTTCGGCAATCCGACGCCGTTTCACCTCGTATCGCGTGCGGCGCGGCTGCCGACGCTCACGATCATCTGCAACAACGGCCGCTGGCAGGCGGTCGAGTCGGCCACCCGCGTGGTCTACCCCGACGGGCTCGCCGCCGCGGCGCCCGAGATGCCGCTCGTCGAGCTTGCGCCGTCGCCCGAGTTCTGCAAGGTCGCCGAGGCGTCCGATGCGTGGACGCGCCGCGTCGACGAGCCGGGCGACCTGCCCGCCGCGCTCGACGCGGCGCTCGAAACGGTTGCCGGCGGGCGGCAGGCGCTGCTCGACGTGCGCATGGAGCACGGCATCCGCTAGCGCTCACGCGCGGCACTTGCGTCGATCGGCGTTGCGCGCAATGGCTCGCGCACCGGCGCTACTCGGCGTCGGGTTGCTGCTCCGGGGCGGCGGCGAGGAAGGCGGGCTCGTTGCGCAGGCCGTCGGCGATGCGCACGAGCGTCGGGTACGGCGTCAGGTCGCAGTCGAAGCGCCGCGCATTGTAGACCTGCGGCACGAGGCACACGTCCGCCAGCGACACCGCACCGCCGTGCACGTACCGGCCGCCGCTCCAACGCGCCGCGAGCGCCTCGAGCCCACGGAACGCCTCCGCGATCCAGTGGTGGTACCAGCGGCGCACGGCCGCTTCGTCGAGATCCAGCTCGCTGCGCAGGTAGCGCAGCACGCGCAGATTGTCGAGCGGGTGGATCTCGCAGGCGATCGCCTGAGCGAACGCTTGCACGTGGGCGCGCGAGACCGGGTCGGCCGGGATCAGCCGCGGCTGCGGGAATCGGGCATCGAGGTAGTCGACGATCGCGAGCGATTGCCAGAGTATCGTGCCGCCGTCGTCGAGGACGGGAACGGTCGCTTGCGGGTTCGTCGCGAGAAAGGCCGCGCCCTTGTGCTCGTCGTGCGGCAAGTCGACGCGCACGGTCTCGTAGTCGACGCCCTTCAAATTGAGCGCGATCCGAACGCGGAACGCGGCCGAGCTGCGAAAGAAGCTGTAGAGACGCATCGTCACTCCCCGGCGAGCCGGCGTGCGGCCGCGAGCCGCTCCGGCGTGCCGACGTCGAGCCATGGGCCGTCATAAAGAAGACCGCGCACCACGCCGCGCGCGATCGCAGCATCGAGCACGGGCTTGAGCGGCCGGCGGCCGCGCGCGAGACCGGCGAACAGCTCGGGATCGAGCGCGGCGATGCCGGCGTAGGTGTAGAGCGGCGGCGCGGCCGTGAGCCGGCCGGCCGCATCGAGGCCGAAGTCGCCGCGCGCGTTGTGCGGCGGGTTCGGCACGAGCACGAGCGTATGCGCAGCGGCCGGCGGCAGCGCGAGCGGATCGAAGTCCGTATAGATGTCCGAGTTCACGAGCAGGAACGGCGCGCGCCCGAGCAACGGCAGCGCCTCGACGATGCCGCCGCCCGTCTCGAGCGGAGGCTCGCCCTCGTCGCTGTAGGCGATCGCGACACCGAAGCGCGCGCCGTCGCCGAGCGCTTCGCGAATCTGAGCGCCGCGATAGGACAGATTGATCACGATCTCGTGAACACCGCTCGCGGCGAGCCGCGCGAGGTGCCGCTCGATCAACGGCACGCCCCCGATCGTGAGCAACGGCTTCGGCCGCTCGGCCGTGAGCACGCCCATGCGCTCGCCGCGACCGGCTGCGAGCAGCATCGCTTTCATCGAGCGGCGTGCCGGCGCGCCGCGCGCACGCCGCAATGGCGATCGACCGACACGCGCGCCGCGCTCTGCAAGCCGTTGAAGGGGTCCATGCGCTGTGTCATTGTAGCCGCCTTTAGTTCAGCCGCCGCTTGTGCCCCCCGCTAGACGCCGCCTCAAAGCCGCATTTTGGCTCTGCGCCTGCTGGGTGCCGACAAGCTTCGCGCAAGTTTGCCCGCCGATCGAGCCGCAGGCCGCCGCAGTGCCGCCCGCCTCGACCGCGACTACATCGCCCGAGCAACAGCCGATCGAGTTCGACGCGGGACGTGTCGTGCTCAGCAACGGCGCGAAGGGCGAATACTCCGAGCAGGTAACGGTCCGCCACGGCGACGTGACGATCACGGCGGAGCGCGCGGACGTCGTCGACCGCGACGTCGACCTCGCGGGCCGCGTCACGTTCACGAGCCCCGAGGTGAAGCTGTTCGGCGAAGACGCACACTTCGACGCGGACACCGACACCGTCACATTGTCCAGCGCCGGCTTCGACCTCCTCAAAAGCTCGGGCCGAGGCTCGGGCGAGAACATCGAGCTCACGAGCAACAGCGAGTTGTCGCTCATGAACGTGCTGTTCACGACTTGCCCGGCCGACAATCTCGCCTGGCAGCTCACCGCGCGCGACATCGCGCTCGACGTGAACGGCGGAGTCGGCACGGCGCGGGGCGTGAAGCTGCGCTTCAAGGGCGTGCCGATCCTGTACGCACCCTACTTCACGTTTCCGATCAACGATCAGCGCAAGAGCGGCTTTCTCACGCCCAACATCAGCGAGCGCGACCGAACCGGCTTCGATTTGACGGTGCCGTACTACCTGAACCTCGCGCCGAACTACGACCTCACGCTCGAGCCGCGCTACATGAGCAAGCGCGGTCTTCAAGTGCGCAGCGACTTCCGCTATCTCATGCCGTACAGCGAAGGTCAGATGGGATTCGAGTATCTGCCGGACGACCGGCAAATCGGCCGCATGCGCCGTTACATCAACCTGCACCACGAATCGCTCTTCGGCGACAACTGGCAGGTCCTGACCGGCATCGAGGATGTTTCGGACGACACCTATTTCGAAGACCTCGGCAGCAGCTTGAGCGTGACGAGCCAAACGCACCTGAACCGCTTCGTCGACGTCGGCTACTTCGCGCCGTATTGGTCGCTGCTCGGGCGCCTGCAGGACTATCAAACCATCGATACGCTGCTCACGGACGAGGAGCGGCCGTATGAGCGCGTGCCGCAGATGACATTCGACGGCCGCTGGCTCGGCCGCCTCGTCGCGTTCGACTCCGACGCCGAGCTCGTCAACTTCCAGCGCAACGTCGGCGTGACCGGCTGGCGGCTCGATTCCACTCAGGAGGTGAGCCTCAGGTTTCGCCGCGCCGGCATGTATCTGACGCCCGCCGTCGCGCTGCGCCAGACCGACTATTGGCTGGATCACGAGACCCCCGGCATCGACCCCACGCCGAGCCGCAACCTGCCCGTGTCGAGCATCGACGCGGGCATGCGCTTCGAGCGCGAGACCGGCGAAGCGCATCGCTGGCTGCAGACCCTCGAGCCGCGGATTCTGTACGTGAACGTGCCGTTCGAGGATCAGAGCAATCTGCCGGTTTTCGACACGATCCTGCCCGACTTCAACCTCGTGCAGCTGTTCCGGAAGTACCAGTTCGTCGGCCCCGATCGGATTCAGGACACGGATCAGCTGAGCTTCGGCGTGACCACGCGGCTGATCGACGCCGCCAGCGGCCGAGAGCGGATCACCGCAACTTTGGGACAGACCCGCTATCTAAACACGCAACGCGTGAGCCTGCCCGATGCCCAGCCGAACGACGCGAACGCGTCGGACTACGTGGGCGAGGTGTCGATCGGGCTGCGCGATACCTGGAACGTCGACGTCGGCTATCAATGGAACAGCGAGACGAACTCCACGGCGCGCGCCGAGACGCGGTTCGAATACCGGCCGAAGGAGGACCGTTTGCTCGGCATGAGCTATCGCTATCGGCGCGACTTGCTCGAGCAGGGCGATCTGTCGCTCGTGTGGCCCGTCGCCCAGCGCTGGCGGGTCATCGGCCGCTACAGCTACTCGTTTCTCGAAACCGAGCCGCTCGAGGAATTCGTGGGCTGGGAGTACGACGCGTGCTGCTGGCGCTTCCGAATGATCGGCCGCCACTACGTGAGCAGCCGTACCGGCGAGGCCGACAGCTCGATTTCGCTGCAGCTCGAGCTCAAGGGCCTGTCGCAAAGCGCGATCTCGCCGGAGGACCTGCTCGACCGTGGTATTCTGGGCTACCGGAGCATCGTCCGGCCCACCCAACAATGAGAGCGATTCAGCGATGAACATCGTGAAAGCGAGCGCGCTCGGCGCGCTCACATGCGCTTGTGCGGCCGTTGCTCTCGCGCCGTCCGCGAACGCCCAGAACCGCGAGCTCGGCTCGGACGGCCAGCTGCTCGACGGCGTGGCGGCCGTCGTGGACAACGGCGTCGTGCTGAAGAGCGAGCTGCAGGAACGGCTCGACGTCGTGCTCAAGAATCTGACCGAGCAGCAGGCGCAGCAGCCGCCCGATCAGCGTCGGCCGCTGCCGCCGGTATCGGTGATCCAGAAGCAGGTGCTCGATCAGCTCGTGCTGCGCGAGATCCAGCTGCAGCGTGCGAATCGCGTGGGCATCACCGTGAGCGACGACGCGCTGAACCAGGCGCTCGCGCGAGTCGCGCAGAACTTGGGCTACACGCTCGAGGAGCTGCCCGCGGTGCTGGCGTCGGAGAACGTCGACTACGCCGAGTACCGCGAGGACAGCCGCCACGACCTGATGATCGAGCAGCTCCAGCAACGCGACGTCGTGAACCGCATCAGCATCACGCCGCGCGAGCTCGACCATTGCATCGAGCAGCACGATGCCAACGCCGCGAACTCATTCGATTTCAACATCTCGCACATATTGATCAGCGTGCCCGCGAACGCGACGCCGGCCGACATCGAGGCCGCCCGCAAGAAAATCGACGCCATCCATACGCAGCTCGAGAACGGCGGGGATTTCGCGCAGCTCGCGGTCGAGAACTCGCAGGCCCAAACGGCGCTCGACGGCGGCAGCCTGGGCTGGCGCAAAGGCTCCCAGCTGCCGACGCTGTTCGCCGACGTGGTGCAGAAGATGCAGCCGGGCGAGTTCTCCGACCCCATCCAATCGGGCAGCGGCTTCCAGATCGTGAAGCTCAACGAGATGCGCGGCGCCGAGCGAAAGATCGTCGATCAGCTGCACGTCCGCCACATCCTGCTCAAGCCGAACGAGCTGCTCGACGACGCCGCGGTTCGCCAGAAGCTGATCGGCATCAAGGCGCAGCTCGATCGCGGCGACGATTTCGCCGCCATCGCGAAATCCGTCTCGGAAGACCCGCAGTCGGCCGCCGACGGCGGCGACTTGGGCTGGTTGTCGCCCGGCGACACCGTGCCGGAGTTCGAGCAGCAGCTCGCCACGCTGCCGCTCAACAAGATCAGCGACCCGATCAAGAGCCGGTTCGGCTGGCACATAGTCGAGGTGCTCGGGCGGCGCCAGCACGACACCACCGACGAGGCGAAGCGCGAGGACTGCGTGCGCGAGATCCGCTCGGGCAAGGCCGAGGAAGAACGCGAGCTGTGGCTGCGCCGGCTGCGCGATCAATCCTTCGTCGACTTGCGTCAGTAGCGCTGCGTCCGCCGCGGCGCACCGGCCCGGCCACTCGCCCGTGACCGATTTACCCGTCATCGTGGTGAGCTCCGGTGAGCCGGCCGGCATCGGTCCCGACATCTGCATCGCGCTCGCCGAGCGGCCCATTGCCGCGCGGCTCGCCGTGCTCGGCGATCCGCGATTGCTCGCCGAGCGCGGGCACGCGCTGGGCCGCGACCTGCGGCTGCGCGAGTGCGCCGACGCCGCGGCGGTCGGCCCGCATCGCCTCGGCAGCCTTCAGGTCCTGCCCGTCGCGCTGCGCTCGCCCGTCCACGCGGGCGAGCCCGATCGGCGCAACGCGCCGTACGTGCTCGATCTCTTGCGCCGCGGCACCGAGCTCTGCATGCGCGGCGCCGCGCAGGCGCTCGTGACGGCGCCCGTGCAGAAGAGCGTGATCAGCGAGGCCGGCTTCAAGTTCTCCGGCCACACCGAGTTCCTGGCCGAGCTCACCGGCGCGCCGCGGCCCGTGATGCTGCTCGCGAGCCGGCGGCTGCGCGTGCTGCTCGCAACCACGCACCTGCCGCTGCGCGCGGTGCCCGATGCGATTACGCCAGCCGGCCTCGAGGAGCTGATCCGCGTCGCGCATGCCGATCTGGAGCGGCGGTTCGCGCTCGACCGCCCACGGCTGCTCGTGCTGGGACTGAATCCGCACGCGGGCGAGAGCGGCACGCTCGGCACCGAGGAGCAGACGGTGATCGAGCCGGTCGTGCGCCGCCTGGCGGCGGCCGGCATCCGGATCGAGGGTCCCGTGTCGGCGGACACCGCGTTCACGCCCGAATCGCTGGAGCGCTGCGACGCCGTAGTCGCGATGTATCACGACCAAGGGCTGCCGGCACTGAAGGCGTTGTCGTTCGGCGAAATCGTCAACGTGACGCTCGGCTTGCCGATCGTGCGCACCTCGGTCGACCACGGCACCGCGCTCGCGCTCGCGGGCACGGGCCGCGCGCGTCCGGAAAGCTTGTTCGCGGCCGTCGACCTCGCGCTCGAGCTCGCGTGAGCGCGGCGGTGCGCGCGAAGAAGCGGCTCGGCCAACACTTCCTGCACGACCCCGCGGTCATTCGCCGGATCGTGGCGACCATCGCACCGGAGCGTGGGGACACGATGGTCGAGATCGGCCCCGGGCCGGGCGCTCTCACCGGTCCGCTGCTCGAGCGGCTCGATCGGCTGCACGTGGTGGAGCTCGATCGCGAGCTTGCGGCCGCGCTGCCCGCGCGTGTCGCCCATCCCGAGCGCCTCACGGTGCACTGCGCCGACGCGCTGCGCTTCGACTTCCGGGTCCTCGCGCCGGAGTCCGGGTCGCTGCGGGCGGTCGGCAATCTGCCCTACAACATTTCGACGCCGCTATTGTTTCATTTGCTCGACGCACGCACGGCGCTCAAGGACCTGCACGTGATGCTGCAGCGCGAAGTGGTCGAGCGCATGACCGCGCGCCCCGGCGGTAAGGACTACGGCCGGCTCACGGTCATGCTCGCGGCCGCGGCCCGCGTCGAGGCCTGCTTCGACGTGGGACCCGGCGCATTCACGCCGCGCCCGAAGGTCTGGTCCACGGTCGTGCGAATCGTGCCGCAGTCGCCCGGGTTCGAGATCGCCGACCCCGCGCGGTTCGCGCGCCTCGTCGCGCACTTGTTCTCGATGCGCCGCAAGACGCTCGGGCGCGCGCTGAAGGGCCGGCTCACGGCCGCGCAGATCGCGAGCCTCGATATCGACCCGGTCGCACGCCCCGAGACGCTGGCACCTGCGCAGTTTGCGCGTCTCGCGGCGCTCGAAGCGGCCGTGCCGCCGGCCGCGGCCTGACGCTGCGCCGGCGACTCGCGCCGCAACTCGAGCGACCTCGAGCCGCCGCGCGCGGCGGCGCAACGCAGAATTGCTCGTTGCGGGCGCCCAAGTTATGCAAACATGCGGATTGGGCTCCGGCGTTCCCTCATGGCTCTCTACGCAATTGGCGACATCCAAGGCTGCGCGGGCGCATTCGCTGCGCTGCTGAAGAAGCTCCGCTTCCGGCCGTCACGCGACCGGCTCTGGCTCGTGGGTGATCTCGTGAACCGCGGTCCGGACTCCCTCGGCGTGCTGCGGCACGTGATCGCGCTCGGCCGTAGCGTGACCACCGTGCTCGGCAACCACGATCTGCACCTGCTCGCGACCGTTGCGGGCGGCCGCAATCTGTCGCCCGCCGACACGTTCGACGCGGTGCTCGAGGCGCCGGACGCGGATCGGCTGATCGACTGGCTCAGGCACCGGCCGTTGCTGCACTACGATGCGGCGGCTCGCAGCGTGCTCGTGCACGCCGGGATTCCGCCGGCGTGGGACGTGCGCGAAGCGCGCGCGCACGCGCGCGAGGTGGAGAAGCTGCTGCGCGGCCGCCGCTGGCGCAAGGCGCTGCGCAGCATGTACGGCAACGAGCCGGCACAGTGGAGCGACAAGCTCGACCGCGAGAGCCGCCGCCGGTATACGATCAATGCGCTGACTCGAATGCGCTATTGCGACCGGCGGGGCCGGCTCGACTTCAGCTACTCGGGACCGCCGGGGTCGCAGACCAAGGGGCTCACGCCGTGGTTCGACGTGCCTCGCAAGCGCTCGCTCAACGCGCATGTGGTGTTCGGTCACTGGGCCGCGCTCGGCCTGTTGCGCCGCGCCGACGTCACGGCCCTCGACAGCGGCTGCGTGTGGGGCGGATGCCTCACGGCGCTGCGCCTCGACCGCCGTGCGCGGCCGGTGAAGGTGAATTGCGCGGGCTCCGCTTTCGGCCCGGCCGACGCGCGACCGCGCCGCCGCTGACCGTCCGACTCGCGCAATGCGTTTTGGGCATAATGCCCGCCCTTGAGTTTTGCCGCGGGCCGCACGGCGACGGAGGACCGATGACTTTGCCGATGCCATTCAAGCTGCTCGACTGGATCGACGATCATCGCGAATTTCTGAAGCCGCCCGTCTGCAACAAGCAGATGTACGAAGACTCGGAATTCATCGTGCAGGTGGTCGGCGGACCAAACTCGCGTACCGACTACCACGTCGACGAGGGGCCCGAGCTGTTCTATCAGGTCGAGGGCGACATGGTGCTCAGGACGGTGCAGGACGGGGAATTCGTCGATATCGCGATCGGCGAGGGCGAGATCTTCCTGTTGCCGCCGCGCGTGCCGCACTCCCCGCAGCGCTTCAAGGACACCGTGGGCATCGTCGTCGAGCGGCGCCGCGCACCCCACGAGCTCGACGGTTTCCTGTGGTTCTGCCCGAAGTGCGCTAGCAAGCTGCATGAAGAGTTTTTGCACGTCGACGACATCGTGAAGGACCTGCCTCCGGTGTTCGAGCGCTTCTATGCCGACACCGCGGCGCGCACTTGTAAGCGCTGCGGCACCGTGCTGCCCGCGAAATGATCGATGCGGGCGACTTCGCGCGCGGTGTGTCCGCCGCGCGCGAGCTCGACGCTGCCGACGAGCTCGCTCGCCTGCGCCGGCGCTTCGCGCTGCCGAAGGACGGGGACCGGACGCTCTCCTACCTCTGCGGCCACTCGCTAGGCCTCATGCCGCGGGCGGCCGCCCGCGCGGTCGCAGCGGAGCTCGAGCGTTGGGCCGAGCTCGGCGTCGACGGCCATTTCGCGGCACCGCGCAAGCGCGGCCGCAACCGTCACAGGGGCTGGCTCGACTATCACGAGCTCTTCGCCGCACCGCTCGCGGCCCTCGTGGGCGCGCGCCGCGGCGAGATCGTCGCGATGAACACGCTCACGGTGAACCTGCATTTGATGCTCGTGACCTTCTTCACGCCGACGCGCGAGCGCTACAAGATCCTGATCGAGCAGAACGCGTTTCCATCCGATCGCTACGCCGTCGATTCGCAGCTGCGTTGGCACGGCCTCGACCCGGCCGACGCGCTGCTCGAGATCGCCCCGCGCACGGGCACGCTCGAGCTCGATCGCGAACGATTCGACGAGATCCTCGCGCGCGAAGGCGAGCGCATCGCGCTCGTGCTGCTGCCCGGCGTGCAGTACTTGAGCGGCGAGCGGCTCGACGTCGGCGCGCTGACCGCCGCGGCGCAGCGCCACGGCTGCCGCGTGGGCTTCGACCTCGCGCACGCGATCGGCAATGTGCCGCTCGCCCTGCACGACGCCGGACCGGACTTCGCCGTGTGGTGCAGCTACAAATATTTGAATGCCGGACCGGGTGCGGTCGGCGGCTGCTTCGTGCACGAGCGCTGGGCCGAGGCGTACGACCTGCCGCGGTTCGCGGGGTGGTGGGGCCACGATCGCGCTCGGCGCTTCTTGATGGAGTCGAAGTTCGCGCCGCTGCGCGGTGCGGCCGGGTGGCAGCTCAGCAACCCGCCGATATTCTCGCTCGCACCGCTGGCGGCGTCGCTCGAGCTGTTTCGCGAAGCGGGCTTCGCCAATCTGCGCCGCAAGTCGGAACGGCTCACGGCCTATCTCGGGCAGCTGCTGCGAGCGGAGCTCGGCGAACGCGCCGTCGTGCTCACGCCGAGCGACCCGGCGCGCCGCGGCTGCCAGCTCTCGATCCGTCTTTCGCCTACGCCGCGCAACGGCGCGGCTTTCGCGAAACGGCTGCGCGCGGCCGGGGTCGTCGCCGATTGGCGCCCGCCCGACGTGCTGAGGCTCACACCCGTGCCGCTCTACAACCGCTTCGTCGACGTGCACACGGCCGTGCGCGCGCTCGCGACTACACTCGGCCGATGAGCGAGCGAATCGCGATCGTGGGCGGCGGACCGGCGGGCAGCCTGCTCGCGATCCTGCTCGCGCGCCGCGGCTTCAAGTCCGTCGTGATCGAGCGCGGTCCGCGGTTCTCGGGAACCGCGCAAGGCGGCCGCTCGATCAATCTCGCGCTCGCGGCACGCGGCATCGCGGCGCTCGAGCGCGCGCAGATCGACGCCGACGTCGCGCCGCTCATGATCTCGATGCGCGGCCGCATGCTGCACGACGTCGACGGCAAGCAGCGCTTCCTGCCGTACGGCCAACGCGCGGCCGAGGAGATCTATTCGGTGTCGCGCGCGGCGCTGAACACGCTGCTCTACCGTCTTGCGGCGGAGCGCTACGGCGTCGAGTACCGCTTCGAGCAGCGCTGCATCGACCTCGAGCCCGGCACGGGTGCCCCGATTCTCGAGACCCACGACGGCCGCGAGCGGCTCGAGGCCGACGTGGTCTTTGCGGCCGACGGCGCGGGCTCCGAGGTGCGCCGCGCGCTCGCGGCGCTCGGCGCGCTCGACGCCGCCGAGGATCTCCTCGACCACGGCTACAAGGAGCTCACGATCGTCGCGGGCCAAAGCGGCGAGTTCCTGCTCGAGCCCGGCGCGCTGCACATCTGGCCGCGCGGCGGCTTCATGCTGATCGCGCTGCCGAATCCCGACCGCAGCTTCACCGCGACGTTGTTCCTGCCGCACACGGGCGAGCCGAGCTTCGCGACGGTGTCCCCGAGCACGCTCGGAGCATTCTTCGCGCGCGAGTTTCCCGACGCCGTGCCGCTGATGCCGGCGCTGCACCGCGATTACGTGGCGCACCCGATCGGGCTGCTCGGCACGGTGTACTGCCGGCCGTGGAGCTACCAAGGACGGCTGCTCATGATCGGCGACGCGGCGCACGCGATCGTGCCGTTCCACGGTCAGGGCATGAATGCGGCGTTCGAGGACTGCACCGTGCTCGACGATCTGCTGGGAAAATACCTCTCCGGCGGCCGCGTCGAGTGGCCCGCGCTGTTCGCCGAGTTCGAGGCGGCGCGCACGCCGAACGCGCGCGCAATCGCGGAGATGGCCATCGAAAACTACCGCGAGATGCGCGACGAGGTGCGCGACGCGAAGTTTCGGCTGCGCGCGGACGTGTCGTTCGAGCTAGAGCGGCGCTTCCCAGGCAAGTTCGTGCCGCGCTACTCGATGGTGATGTTTCATCCCGAGATTCCGTACGCTGAGGCGCAGCGGCGCGGCGCGATCCAGTCGAGCATCCTCCACGACCTCACCGCGCGAGCGACAGCGCTCACCGACGTGGATTGGCAGCGCGCGGCGGCGCTGATCGCTGCCGCTCTCTGATCCGAAGCGGGCGCCCCGCCCGGGCTCCTTCGCGCTCAGGCGAACATGAGCCAGCAGAGCACCGCCCCGACCACGGTCATCGAGAGGCCCCACGCGAACAGCTGGTTGAAAAGCCGCCGACTCTCGTCGCCGGCCGGGATCGAGGCGATGCAAAGGGCGCCGATCGTCGACAGCGGCGACACGTCGACGAGATGCCCGGCCACGTTCATCGTCGATGCGATGGCGAGCGGATCGCCGCCGCCCAAGTTCTGAACGAGCCCCGGCACGGTCGGCAGAAACGCCGGCAAAACGACGCCCGATGTGCTCGAGTACGCCGACACGAGCCCGATGACGAACGCGAGGAACGGAATCACGGTCGCCTCGGTCGCGACGCGCGAGAGCAAGCCCGTGAAGATCTCCATGCCGCCGGTCTTCTCGAGCAGACCGATCAGGAGCGTCACGCCGCAGACCATCAGAATCGTGCTCCACGGCATGCGCTTGATCGCCTCGCCGTCGTCGGCCGCCCGCAGCAGCGAGAGCAGCACGGCGCCCGCGAATGCCGCCATGCCGATGTTGAACTTGCCGAAGATCACGCCGATGATCAGCGCGCCGATCATGCCGACCGTGACCGCCTGGTGCCGGTTCAACGCGTGCGCTTGCGCCGGCTCCGGCGCCACCTCGACGCGGTCGGCGCGGAGCAGCAGCTTCGCGCCGCCGAACAAAAGATAGCCGCCGAACGCTACGATCGCATGCGCGATGAAATTGTAGAACCACGTGCGCAGCTCGTTGCCCGGCAGACCGATGCGGTCCATGAGCCCGGTCACGATGATGCCGGTCGGCGCAATCGGCGAGAGCGAGCCCGAGTTGCAGCCGTCGCCGACCATGATGGCCATCAGGAACGGCGAGATCCGCATCCGGGTGGCGGTCGCCATCGCCATCGGCGCGAGCAGGCCCGTGGTGGCGATGTTGCCGGGCCCGGCGGACGCGAGCGCGGCGCCCAAGCCGAAGTACATGATCGGCACGAGCCCCACGCGTCCGCGGCAAAGCCGCACGGCGTTGTGCGCGACGATGTCGAGCGTGCCGTTCACGCGCGCCTGGCTGAACAGGAGCGTGACGCCCGCGAGCGTAAGGAACAGATCGATCGGAAACCCTGCGGTGACCTGGCGCAGCGGCAGGTGACCCGCGTACACGCCGATGACCCAGGCGAGCGCGATCGCAAGCAGGCCAACGTTCAGCCGCGACGTGCAGCTCAAGACGATTGCGAGCGCGAGCGCGCCGAGCGTCAAAGCACCGAGACTCATTCCTATCCCCCCTCTCGTCGGCGCAGGTACACCGCGCTCGATCGGCCGCCTGCGCGCCGCTCGAGCAGATGCTCTTTTGGGCCGCGCGCGAGGCGCGGCCTCGCGCTTACGCGGCCGAGCCGCGGCCGAAGCGCGCGCGCCAGCCTTCGATCACGATCGGCACCACCGAGATCACGATCACCGCCAGGATCGCGAGCCCGAAATTCTCCTTGACGATCGGCTGGTTGCCGAAGAAATAGCCGAGCAGCCCGAAGCTGCCGACCCAGAGCAGCCCCCCGCCCACGTCGAACGCGAGAAAACGCGGATAGCGCATTCGGCCGATGCCCGCCACGAACGGCGCGAACGTGCGCACGATCGGCACGAACCGCGCAAGCACCACGGCCTTGCCGCCGTGCCGCTGGTAAAAGCGCTGCGTGCGCAGCAGGTATTCGTGCTTCAGAAACCGCCGGTGCTCCGTGAACACGCGCGGTCCGACCGCGCGGCCGATCGCGTAGTTCAGGTTGTCGCCGAGCACGGCCGCGGCCGCGAGCAGCGGCAGCACGGTGCCCACCTCGAGAACTCCGGCGCCGGCGAGCGCACCCGTGGCGAACAGCAGCGAGTCGCCCGGCAGGAACGGCGTCACGACGACGCCGGTCTCCAGGAAAATGATCAGGAACAGCAGCGCGTAGATCCACGCGCCATACGTCATCGCGAGATCGAGCAGATGGCGGTCGACGTGCATGAACACGTCGAATGCGGTAATCAGAAACTGCATGAGCGGGCTACTGCGTCCCTGCCGTCGTCGACTGGTAGAGCACGCTGTGATGGCGGCTGTAGAAGTAGTAGACGCAGACCCCGATGACGAACCACACGATCAGCCGGATCCACGTGCCGAGCCCGAGCGATAGCGCCATCAGCGAGCAGAATCCGATGCCCGCGAGACAGACGAACCACGGCGCCGGCGTCTTGAACGGACGCGGCACCTCGGGGCGCGTGTAGCGCAGCACGAGCACGCTGCCGCAGACCAGGATGAACGCCATCAGCGTGCCGATCGACACGAGCTCGGCCAATATGCCGATCGGGAACAGGCCCGCCATCAATGCGGCGACCACACCGGTGACCGCCGTTGCGACGTGCGGCGTGCGGTAGCGGTGATGCACGCGGCCGAACACGGGCGGCAGCAGCCCGTCGCGCGACATCGCGAGCAGGATGCGCGCCTGCCCCAAGATCAGCACGAGCACGACGGACGTGAGACCCGCGAGCGCGCCGATGACGACCGGCGTCGTGAGCCACTGCAGCTGCGGGTGCGCCTGCAGCGCGACCGCGACCGGCGCCGCGTCGTTCAGCTGCGCGTACGGCACCAGACCCGTGAGCGCGCCCGACATCAAGATGTAGAGCACCGTGCAGATCAGGAGCCCGACGAGCAGGCCGAAAGGCAGGTCGTAGGAAGGATTGCGCGTCTCTTGCGCCGCGGTCGACACGGCATCGAAGCCGATGTAGGCGAAGAAGATCACGCCGGCCGCGCGCAAAATGCCCGACACGCCGAACTCGCCCCAGGTGCCGGTGTTCTCCGGAATGAACGGCATCCAGTTGGCGGGTTGATGTACAACACGCCGAAGCCGATCACGGCGATGATCACCGCAATCTTTACGATCACGACCACGCTGTTCACGAAGGACGACTGGCTGATGCCGATGTAGCAGATCCACGCGGTGAACAGCGCGACCGCGGCCGCGGGCACGTTCAGGATCGCGTCCGTCATCTACGAATCGAGATGCCGTCCGGGCTCTCGAACGGCGAGGCCGTGAGCGCCGCCGGCAGATGGATGCCGAAAATCTCGAGCAGCCGGACGAAGTACCGCGACCAGCCGACCGATACCGTGCCTGCCGCGAACATGTACTCGAGCAGCAGGTCCCAGCCGATGAACCACGCGAAGAACTCGCCGAGCGTCGCGTAGGTGTAGGTGTAGGCGCTGCCCGCGACCGGCGCCATCGCCGCGAACTCCGCATAGCACAGGCCCGCGAACACGCAGCCGATGCCGGCGATGATGAACGAGATCACGATGGCCGGCCCCGCGTGGAGCGCGGCCTCGAGCCCGGTCAGCACGAAGATGCCGGTGCCGATCGTGCCGCCGACGCCGAGCGCCGTGAGCTGCCAGGGACCTAGGGAGCGTTTGAGCTCGGAGCTGCGGTGCTCGGCGTGGATCAGCTCGAACGGCTTCGTCGCAAGCAGTCTTTTCAACATTGTTCGGTTGGGCTCCCCGCCGCCGGCGTCTGCCGGACTCTACACTACGGGCCGCCGCAAGGTACATGCGCGCGGACCGCGACGGCCGCGGCGGTGCGACGCACGAGCCGCGCTCAGCGACCGATCAGTTGAATCTCGTAGATCTGCGGCCAGTCCTTGCCGGTGACGTACAGCTTCTTCGTGGCCTTGTCGTACGCGATGCCGTTCAGCACCGCCTCGCTGGGCCGCGCGGACGCGGGATAGAGTTGACTCAACTCCACCCAGCCGATCACCTTGCCGGTGTCGGGCGCGATACGCGCGATGCGGTCCTCGTACCAAACGTTCGACCAAACTTCGCCGTCGATGTACTCGAGCTCGTTCAGACGGTCGATCGGCCGGTCGCCGTCGACGCACGGTGACCTCGCGCACGGTCTCGAGGCTGGTCGGATCGATGAAGCGCAGCTTCGCGCTGCCGTCGCTCATGATGAGCTGTTTGCCGTCGTCGGTGAGGCCCCAACCTTCGCCGCTGTACGGAAAAGTCTTCTGCAGATTGAACGTGCCGGCGTCGTACACGAAGCCGACACCGCTCTTCCACGTCAGCTCGTACAACTTGCCGTCGAGCACGGTGATGCCCTCGCCGAAGTACTGCGATGGCAGCGAATGCAGCTTGTCGACGCGGCCGGTCGCCAAGTCCACGCGCCGGATCGAGGACGCGCCGTACTGGCCGGTGCCTTCGTAGAGCACACCGTCGCGGATCACGAGTCCTTGCGTGAACGCCATCGGATCGTGCGGATACGCCGTGACCACCTTGAAGCCGTAGAGCTTCGGGCCGCGCGGCGTCGCAAGCTGCGCCCAAGCCGCGAGGCCGAGGCAGCCGACGCCAAGGGCGAGCGCGAGAAGCCAACGCGATCTTCGGGTCATTCGGGCCGCGGTCCTCAGTCGGGGTGCGTCAGCATAACGGAAACGCCATGCACGGTGCGCGTCTCGGTCACCGTGCCGCGCATGCCGCAGGGCGGCTCGCAGCGGCCGACCCGGGGAACTCGCTCGCAAGCATCGCGTACAGCGCATGATCGACGAAACGGCCGTACAAGTACTCGCGCTCCCGCAGAATGCCTTCGAGCTTGAAGCCGAGCCGCTCCGGAATTGCGCGGCTGCGCGCGTTCTCGGTCGCCGCGGGAATCTGAATACGGTTGAGATCGAGCGTCTGGAACCCGTAGCGCACGAGGAATCGGCAGCACTCCGTCATGATGCCGCGGCCTTGGTGCGCCTCGGCGAGCCAGTAGCCGATCTCGCCCACGCGATGAAGACGATCGATCGGATGAAACCCCACCACGCCTGCGAGCGCCCGCCCGCGCACGATGCCGAACGTCGGCCCGAGCCCCGCCTCGCGCTGCACGATCGTCGTCTCGACGTACGCGAGCGTGTCGACCTCCGTGAGCACGGCGTCGAGCCACGGCAGCCAGCGCTTGAGGTAGCGGCGATTCGCCACCGTGAGCGCGAACAGCTCCGCAACGTCGCGCTTCTCGAGGATCTTGAGCGCAGTCGCTTCATCGATGGCAAACATGCGGTGCGTCGTCGGACGTTCGTGCGTCAGCCGCGCTGCCGCAGCACCCACACGTCGTCGAAGCAACCCGACCGCGCATCCTGCTCGCGAACGTAGAAGAAGAGCCGCGCCGCGTCGCCGACCGGCGAGCCCGGTGCGCCGTCGACCTGCAGGAGCAAGCGCCAATCCTCGACGCCCGCGCACAGCGCGAGCGCGCGGCGGTCGTTGTAGCCGCCGCCGTCGCGGCAGTTGAGGCCGCGCGACACGAGCTGGCACGTGAGCTCGAGCTCCGAGTCCTCGATCGGCGCCGCGAAGCCGGCTACCTGGTGAGCCGGTGTAGCGGCCTCGACCCCAGCGCTGCGGCGCTGGAGCGCCGCGATCTCGAGATCGCTCAGACGCAACGCGAGCATCTCGGGCCGTTCCAGCGGCGGCAGCGTCGCGATGCGCTCGAGCCCGAGATCTACGCGCGGGAGCGGCGCGCCGCGCGGCGGCGGCGCAGCCGCGGGCTCATAGGCCAAAGGCGCCGGGGAGTGTCGAACGGACCAGCCCGAGCGGTCGCGCGGATGATGGCCCGACGGCGTGCGCTCGATGTCATAGAAAAACAGCAGCCGTCCGGCGCGCGGCAGCCACGGCGCGACCGATGTCGCCGCGACGGCTGCGAGATCGAGGCACGCGAGGAACGCGAGCGGTGCGCGGTCGCCCTCGGGCCACTGCTCGCCGTCCGCGAGCGGCGGCTCGCCGCCGAGATAGCTGCCCGTCGTCTCGGCCGTACTCACGAGCCGCAACGCGGGCGCCGCAAGCGGCCGGACCAGCGCCTCTACGTCGCGCGGCGGGGGCCGAGGCTTGCGCCTCAGCATGTCCTTGAGTCTCGCGAGCGCGATCATCGGGGGGGCGTCATGGAACGCCGTCGAAGAAATGCACGACGCCCGTCTCGAGCGAGTACTCGGCGCCGACCACGACGAGCCCGTCCTTTTGGATCAGCTGCTCGAGGATCTCGCTGCCATGGCGCAAGTGACTCGCCGACGCCCGCACGTTCGCGCGAATCGCGTCGCGCACGAGCGTGATAGGGTCCCGCGGCACGCCCGCGTCGAGCAGCGCCTCGACGGACGGCCGCACGCGATCGACGATCGCGCGCAAATTGCGCGACTGGGTCTCCGCCGGCCGCGCGAGCTCCTCGATCGTGGCCAAGATCGCGCCGCAGCCGGAATGCCCGAGCACCACGACGAGCCGCGTGCCGAAGCGCTCGGCCGCGAACTCGACGCTCCCCACCTGCGAGGGCGCCACGATGTTGCCCGCGACGCGAATCACGAACAGGTCGCCGAGGCCCTGGCCGAATACGATCTCGGCCGGCACGCGCGAGTCGGAGCAGCCGAGCACGATCGCGAACGGCTCTTGCCGCGTCGCAAGCTCGCTGCGGCGAACGGCCTGGCTCACGCCGACGTCCGGGCTCGAGACATCCGAGACGAACCGGCGATTCCCCTCGCGCAGCAGCTCGAGCGCGTCGCGAGCGCCGATCATCACGCCGTGCTCGGCTCGCCGGCCGACGCGCCGCCGCGCGCGTGGGTGATCAGGATCTCATTGATCTGAATGATGGGCGCAATGTCGGTGTAGGCCGGCATGTCGCCCTGCAGCCGCGCCGCATGCGGCATGAATGCCGCCAGAAAATCCTCGACGCTGCGAAATACGTAGTGGCACGTCGCGACGAACGCCGGCGCGGCGTCCGGATCCGCGCCGGCGACGCCGCGCTCGACGGAGACGCTGACGAAACCCGGATGCTCGCTCAACAGCTCGATCGACAGCGGCATATGCTGCTCGACGTAGTACTTGAGATCGAAGCGGCGGTCCTCCGTGTTCGGGTACAGTATGCTGATCTTGACCACGCGCCGCCGCCGCTCAGAGCGTAGTCGTTTGCGGCGCGATCGGCGTGATGAAGAAGCCGAGCTTCGTGCCGGTCGCATCGGTGATGTCGACCTCGGCCGTGCCGCTGTGCGGCTCGGCGAGTTGCGGCGCCGCGAGCAGCGCGAAACCGCTCCCGTCGTATTCGTAAAGGGCAGTCCAAACCGTGATGTCGCCATTGTCGCCGAGCGTCGGCACGATCACGGCCTTGAAGAGCCCGTCCATCTCGAGCTCGGCCGCCTTACCGGCCTCGGTTTCGAGCCTGTGCACGGCCACACGCTCATGGCCGTTGAACCTCACCACGAGGTCGAGCGTCAGGACGGCCGGCGGCGGCACCGATTTGCGCGGCGCGGGCATCTGCCGGAATTCCTCGAGCAGCGCATCGCAAGCCTCCTGCTCCGTGTGGCAGAGCACCGCGAGATCGACGTAACCCATGCCGCCCTCGTCGACGACGGTGCGCTTCACGACGGCGGGATGCGCCGGATGGCCCGCCGGCGTGAAGAACCATTCGACCGGGTGACCGTGCTCGCGGCTCGCAACGATGGTCCAGCCGCGCCGCTCGCTGAATTGCGCGGTTCGATCAGCGGCGAGCGCGTCGCGAGCTGCGGCCACGCTCGAGTAGCCGATCGCCTCGAGATCGGCATCGGTAGGATCGGACGTCACGGGAGCGGCGAGCACAGGGAGCGCAAGGAAGCAGCCGAGCGCAATGGCCCTCGCGCAAGCGCGGCGCAGGCCCGCGCGAGCGCGAGCGGCGCCGCTCGCGGCAGCCGCTACGTCGATCGGTCTCGTGCTTGTTGGCTGCATCGATCGCACCGGGGATGCTGGGCCGAGTCCCCGACTCTCCTGTCATTCTATGTCAGCCCGACGTCACTCCGCCTCCCCGGCGTGCGGCCGGGTCTCGACCGCGCCGCCACGCCGCGGCGACTGCCGCGAAGCTCGGAGCGCGGACCTGCGCTCACGGCGGGTCGAGCGCGGCGCGGATCGCGTCGAGCAGCTCGGTGCGCTCGCCGTCGTCGAGCCGCGTGTCGAGCATTTCCGCGGGCGTCGTGGTCCAGGTCGGCGCACCCCAGCGCGGGTCGCCGCGGTAGCGCGGCACGATGTGCCAATGCAAGTGCGGCACGATATTGCCGAGCGACGCAAAGTTCACGTGATCCGGCGCGACCGCGCGCACGATCGCTCGCTCCGCGCGCTGCAGATCGGCGCAGAAGGCGCCCCACTGCTCCGCGGAGAGCTGGTCTGGCCGTGCGGCATGCGAGTCGAGAACGAGGATGCTTTGACCGCGGTAGGTTTGGTTCTTCGTGAGGTACAACGAAGACACCGACATCGCCGCGACGAAGTCCCACTCGTCGTTGACGGCGGGCCGCGGCGGATCGAAGGGGCAGCCGGCGCCGCGCGCCCAGCGTTCGAAGGTGTCGTCTTGCATCACGTGTTCGATCCGCTTCGGGGCCGCGCTCGTAACCGCTTTTTCGTGGCGTTCTTACGTGCCGTTTCCGCCACTCTGAACTTGACGATGGCCGCGATCAAGCCGAGCGGCGGGTCGTCGAGCGGCAATCGAAGCGCGCCCTTCGAGCGCTCGTAGGTCGCGAGCCGCGCCTCGAAGCGATCGATCGCGCGCGGCGCCGGATACAGGCCGATGTGATTCTTGAACGCAGCGAAGTGAATCAAATTGCCGCCCTGGACGTACGTCGGCATCCCGTACTTGATCGTCTCTTCGGCGTCGGGCGCCGCCTTGCGGATCGCCGCCCGGATCTTGCGCAGGATCGGGCGCACCCTCGGCGGACACGCGGCGATGTACTCGTCGACTGTCCTCGGCACGGGCGAGCTCGCTTTCATCCCTCCGCCTTCGTGTGGCCGGCGCACCCGCTGCCTCGACGCGCTCGGCTCAAGGCGTCCCACCGCTGTCCGCGGGTGCGCGAAACGTCTCGACGTGCAGCTGCTTGCCGCCACTCGTCGCGACCGTGCGGGCGTCGAGCGGCACATAACCGCGCTCGACCGCGAGCGTCCGCAGCCGCTCGGGCGGCACGAGCCGCATGACCGTCGACAGAGACCTCAGGCTCACGAACGGCGACGGCGTGACCGCGTCGACCGCTGCGCTCGGCAGCTGCAGAACCGCGACCAGCGTGCCCGCAGCCGCCAACAAGCGTCGCAATCGCTCGAGCACGCGCGCCGGATCGACGTGCTCGAACAGCAGCCCCGCGTAGGCGAGCTCGACCGGCGCGACGTCGGGCGCGCCCGTCTCGAGATCGCAGACCGCCAGCTCGACGGTGGGCGCGTGCGCGAAGCGTGCGCGCGCGAGCGCGACGTAGTCGGGATTGAAGTCGATGCCGACGACGCGCTCGAGCCCCCGCGCGATCGCCTGCTCGAGGCCATTGCCCCCTGCGCAACCGAGCACCGCGACCGACCGCGGTACGTGCTCATCGAGCGCCGCGCCGAGCAGCTCGCGCAGCAGCTGCGCTTGGCCGACGTGCGGCAGCGCCATGTGCGCCTCGTAGTCGGCGAGCGGCAGGTCGAGCCAAGGATTGCGCATTGGCGGGCGCCGCTCAGTGAGTAAGCCGCCACGCGAGCGCGCCGGCCCCGATCACGAGCAGCACCCGCCCGATCGTGAATCGAGAGCGCGGGAGCAGACCGTCTTCACGCCCCGCCCTTGTCGCGCATCGACTGCTCGTCCCACAGATAGACCATGTAGCCGTCCGGATCGCGAAGCTCCGCTCCGTAGCCCCACATGAGCTTTTGCGGCGTCTTCTCGAAGGCGACGCCGCGCGCCGCGAGCTCCCGATGCTTCGCCTCGACGTCGTCGACCTGGAACGTGAGCGTGCAGGAAGGCACGACGGCGCGGCCGTCGCCGGGCTCGTAGAGGAACAGCGTGACGCCGCCGTCGTCTTGCAGTGCGATGGTCTTGCGCTCCGCAATCTCGAATTCGACCCGGAGGCCGAGATTCCGCGTGTACCAGTCCTTCGCGCGGCCGCAGTCGCGCACCGGCACCGCTAGATGGTCGAGCTTGATCATGACGTTCTGCTCCTTCGCATCGGCCGCGAAAAACGACGTCCCGTACGCCAAGCGCGGACGCGATCTTGACCGGCAGTCTAATCCAACTACCGCCAGGTATCGGCGCCGTCGAACGTTCGGATCGCGATGCCCCCGAGGCCGGCCGCCGCGAGCATCATCGCGTTCACCGCGACGCGGCTGCCCTCGTCGAGCTAGGCGTCGGCTGCCGCCAATCGCTTGGTCATGAAGTAGCGCGCGAAGCCCGCCGGAAAGTTGGCGAGCTCGCCGAAGCAGCGATAGCCGAGGCGCTCGTAGAAGCCGCGCGCCTGGAATTCGAACGTATCGAGCCAAGCGTGCCGGCAACCGCGCGCGACGGCTTCGGCCTCCGCGCTCCGCATCAGCTCGGTTCCGACGCCTCGGCGCCGCAGCGAGTCCGGCACGAACACGAGCTCCACGTGCAGCCAGCCGAAGGCGGTGCGGCCCCACAGACCGCCGACGACCTTCTGCGCGCCGTCCGTGATCGCAACGACGAGTGGGCGGTGGTCCTGCGCGCCGGTTCGTTCCGTGTTGTAGGCGACGAGCGGCTCGAGGATCGCATGCATCGCGCCCACGTCCTCGACGTCGGAAAGCTCGATCGTGAAGGCGCTCTCGAGCGGCCGTCGGCGCTCGGCCGCCGCGGGAGGCACGCTTTTCGCGTAGACGTGCTGCGTCTTCTCGCGAGCGTAGCCGAGCGATTCGTAGAACGGATGCGACGCCTCGCGCACGACGTTGGAGCGCACCGTGAGCCGCGCCGCCCCGCGCCGCCTCGCCCAGCCTTCGGCCGCGGCGAGCAGCGCCCGCCCGAGCCCCCGGCGCCGCTCGCCCGAATCGACGACCAGCGCCATGACCTCTGCGCGCTCGCCGCCTTCGAGCGAAAACCGGCGCTCCACGTGCACCCAGCCGAGCAACCGCTCGTTGTCCGCCGCAACGAGCACGTGGTGGTTCGGATCCGGCAGCAGCATCGCCAGGCGCCGCGTCATCTCCGCCACCGGCTGCGGATAGCCGAGCTCGGCGGAAAGCCGCGCAAGCTCGGATGCATCATCGATCCGAGCGGCGCGAATCGCGGCGTCTGCGTTCATCTCAAGAACAATCGGCCGATGGGGTCGGGGCTCGCCAGGGTGGAAGTGTAGAGCAGCAACGGCATTTAGCCGACTCTCTCGAGGCCGCGGAAGCTCCGGTTGCGTCTTAGAACCGCTCGTTGCCCGACACGCCGAGGTTGTTGATCTTCGTCTTCCCGAGCAGCTTGAGCAAGAGATTGCGCAGCGCTCGCAGTGCCGGATAGAGCACGCGCGCCAGGCGTCGCGATCGAAAGGTCCAGTAGGCGAGACGGTTAAAAAGGCCCGCTCGCGTGCTCATCGACGACAGCACGTGGATCGCATCGCTACCGTAATAGAGCTCCGAGCCCACCTTGAGGACCATACCCTGATCGATGTCGAGTCCCGCTCGCGTGATTTGCTCCATCACCGGACCGCCGTCGCGCGCATCGATGAGCTGCAAGTCACCCACGTCGCTGCGTATGCGCACGAGATTGCAATAGAAGTCGCAAGCCGGACACTGCTTGTCGTAAACGAGGAGAATCGGTTCGCGCGCGGCCGACCCGCTCACGGCCGCCGCTCCGTTGGCGGTGCGCATCGACCCCGTCACGAGCCGAATTGCTGCGGCGCGCGATTCACGTGCCGTCCCGGAACGACTTCATCGGCTACCGGCCTCAGCCGCGAAGTCCATCCGAAACTCTACGCCGTGCTTCTCGAAGCCGAGACGCACGTAGAGCGCGTGCACCTTCGGTCGCGTCGCCCGGCTCGTGGCGATGAGCTTGTAGCACCCGAGCTCTCGAGCCGCCGACACGATCTCGTTCACCAAGCCCGTTCCGAACCCGGCGCCGCGCTGCGACTCCTCCACATAGACGTCTTCGAGCAAGCCGAAAGGTGCGTCGTGGAGATCGTTGCTCATCACGTAGAGGTAGGCATGGGCCACTTCGCGCCCGTCGCGGCTGATCGAAAACCGGATGCCCTTCGCGGGTCGCTCTCGCCGCTCAACGTTCATAGCGCGCTGAGGCGCACCATGCTAGGACCGCTCCGCAGCCAAGCGGGCCTTGATGTCCAGATAGGCGGCGTCGATCAGGCCGCGAAGGCCGTCGATGTCGACCTCGGCGCCAGGCCTCAATCTCACGTGGCGCATGCGCTTGCCGCTGCCCTCCAACAGCCGAGCGGGATCCTCCAGCATTGCGCCGTAGAAGAAGCCGACACTGACGTGGCTCGTGAACGCGTTGACGTAGCCGAAGGGCGCATCTTTCACACATGCGACGGGGCACCCGTCGTGCATCAGCTCTCGGACGTCAGCGCCGCAGCCCCGCATCTGCCCGAACCATTCTCGCGCGATCGATCGCAGCTCGACAGAGCCATCGTCGAACCACACGTCGATCGCCGGATCCCGCCGCAAGCCGGTGGAGATCCGAAACACGGCCACGCGGCCGACCATACCGCCGAGGTCGAACCCAATGCGTGGCGACCTATCCCGGCCCATGGAGCTCCCGTCGAGCGAGCCGACGCTCGAGCCGGGACAGCGGCTCGAAGCGGCGCTCCTCCTCCCGCGCACGGTCTGCGTGATCGGTGTGAAGTGCGCGGTCGTTGTCCATCATTCGCGGACCTTCGAATACGAGAACGCGTCGCGGGGCACTTGCGAGAGATTAGGCCGAACCACGGCGCCCCGCAAAATGCCCTGCCGGGCGGCCCGCTTTCTCTAGAACCCGGGTATCGGCGGCCGGAAGCCCGGGCGAAATCACTGCGGCGGAAACTCGAGCAGATCGTGCGTGTCCGTTTGCCCTACGTGGCGGAAACCCATGCGAACATAAAGATCGAACGCCCGACGGTTCTTCAAGCCGGTCGAGAGAGAAACCTTCTTTCCTTCGGCTCGTGCTCGCGCGATAGTGTCTCTCAAGAGATGCGTACCGATTCCGTTGCTTTGGAATTCGGGCGCAACTTGGATCTCCCCGACCTCCACGGCATCGGGAAGGTCGAGCAGCTGGATCATGCCTACACGCGTTTCGCCCAACTCGATAATGTAAATCGATCCCCGGTCCCAACACTCTTCGCAATGACGAAGATGTCTTCCTTCATCCCAGGCGCCCCAAGTCGCGAAAAACAAGTCCCTGTAGACAGCTCGGCGCAGTTGCTCGAGCCACTCCTTGTCCTGCGCGCAGGCGGGTATCAGCCGATAGCGCATCGACGAGCGATCGCGCGGTTTCGCGGCGCGCCACGCCTCGGGAGGCTACACATTCCGTCGCAACTGAAAGTCGGGCGCACTAACGAGCGTGGGGACACCAATGGTCACATGCATGCGAACGCTTCGTCCTAGCAGCTCGACGCCGTTTTGCCGCCCGGCATGGCTAGATGGCTTTCCCAGGCTCGCCACGATGCCCCCGCACTTCGTAGCACAACGCCACGATGCCGCTCTTGTAAGGTTTGACCTCCGCGAGATGGAGGGAGACGTCTCCGTCGAGCGTCTCGAAGAACCGTATCCCATCGCCAATCAAGATCGGCAGGATCGAATAGCGAACTTCGTCGGCGAGCCCGCGACGGAGGCATTCACCGGAAACGCTACCACCTCCGACAAACCAAATCGTCCGAAACGTGGGCCGTAGCTGCTCATTCACGAACCGGACTAGGTCGCCTGAGTGGAACCTGACGGTGTCCCGGGTTCGGGGCAAATCGCGACTGGTGAGAACGAACGTGGGTTTGTCGCCGTACGACCACCCGAATCCTTTGGCTTCAAAGCTCAGCGCCGTCTCATACGTCCGCGATCCCATGACGTAGCAGTCGATCGTCTTGAGGAAGGCCGCGACGAATTCCGGGTCCAGCGTGTCCCCGTCTGCGAATTCGTCCGAGGTTTCGAGCCAGTCGACGCGCCCATCCTTTCGAGCGATGAACCCGTCGAGGCTCGCCGCCATATGGATCGTTACGCGAGAATCAGTGCTTGCCATCGTGTCGTCCGTCGTCGAGTGCCGCCCCGAAGCTTGTATCCGATCCGCTGCAACTGCTCGTCAGCCGGCGAGGTTCAGCTGCCACGATACGCCGAACCGATCATTCACCCACGCGAACTGCTTGCTGAAACCGTAGTTGCTCAATGGCATCAGGACCTGGCCGCCCTCCGCCAGAATCCCGAACACGCGCTCTAGCTCGGCTACCGAATCAAAGTCAACGAAAGTGGAATTCGCGGGGGTGAATGAGAAGCCATGCGTAACTGGGCTGTCCGAGCACATGAACTCGCGGCCGCACAGAGTGAATACGGCGACCTTGATAGTGCCGGCTGGACCAGGCTCGCCTTGAGCGTAGCGCTCGACTCGCACGATGCCGGACTCAGGGAAGGTAGCGAAGTACAGATCCAACGCAGCTTGCGCACTGCCGCGCTGGAACATGAGGAATGGCCTAGCCGTCGTCATCACGATCTCGATTGGGTTTTCCACTCGCTTGGCATGTGTCATTTGCCATCGCGTCTCTTCCTTTGCCCTTCGATACGCGCCATCGCGGCGTCCTTTTTCGGCGGACGTCTGGATCGCCGCTTGGACGCGGTTGATCTTACGATCAACTCGAGCGGCGGGCATGTTTCCAAGGCTTCAAGGTGCGGCGCCAACGCTTGCAAGATGAGTTGTTTGACGCCCGGAACGTCGATGTCTCTCGAAGACTGGAGTCTGATGCTGCGAATGCGTCGGCCTGTACCGGCGAGAAGAGAATTCGGGTCCTGCAAATCCGCGCCGCGCATGAAGAAGAGCGTTACCCACCGCGGGTATGCGACGAGCGACACAATTACGTTCGACGCCTTCTGACCCGGGCCGTAACCGACCCCCAGAGCGTTGTAGTTCTCGTAAACGAGCTCGTAACCTCGGGGAACCAATGCGCGCATCTTGCGACGGGCAACCGTAAACGCTTGCGCGATCTCGGGCGAATAGTTGCCGACCAGTTCAGCGAGGCGCGAGGCTGCCGTTACGGTTTTCACGATGTACAACGCCGCAGTTCGGCAGCGGCGCGCTGAGCCTGCCGAGCGACGCGAAGCGCATGATGAAATGACGCGTTTGCGGCGCCCCTCCACGGACCTGTCACGGTCCGCTGCCACTGCGGGTTATACGCGGGCACTGCGGCTCCCCGTACGAGCTAGTAACCCGCAGCCGCCATGCGACGTTGCATCTCCTTAGGCGGCACTTGTTCCTTGAGCGTGGCGATTGTCCATACGTTCCCGAATGGATCCGATACGCGGCCCTCGCGCGAACCGAAGAACATATCCGTCATTGGCATGATCACGGATGCACCGGCCGTCACCGCCCGCTCGAACAAGGCGTCGGAGTCCTCGACATAGATTTGCGCGACGAGACCATGCGCGGGCCACCCGTCCGCGGATTCACCAAGATTCACCACGGAATTTCCCAAGTTCAACTCGCAGTGGGCGATCTTCCCGTTCGTCATCGTCAACCGATAGCGCTCCGTCGCGCCAAACGCTTGTTTGAAAAACGAGATGGCGGCCTCCGCATCATCGACGATGATGTTCGGTGTAATTGTGTGGAAGCCTTCCGGGATCCATGATTCGTTCATAGTCTCTCCAATTCGATCGCGGGACCGTCCGCTGCAAACTCTCGTTGATCGGCGGACCTCAGTTAGGCATCGGGTGCGAGCATGTGCTCCGACAGAAGGTCCACCTTGGGCATGCCAATGATGTAGGTGGCGCCGCTCGGCATTTTCGCCGAATGCACGGTGAAAGCAGGGAGCTCGAGCTTGTCTCCGGGATTGAGGCGATAAATGTCGGAGCCAACGCCCAACTCCATGAAGCCCTCGATGAGGTAGAGCGTCTGATCTGCATCATGCTTATGCGCGCCATACACTTCGCCCGCGGCATCTCGCCACGAGATGGGCCACCAGCCCGCATCCGATATCTCTCGGATGGCTTCACGCTTGTCTTTGAAGTGGCTGGTCGTGACTTTGAGTTTCATGTTCTCTCCCGGATGAGCAGTGACCTTGGGCTGCGGCGTGCAGGGCGAAGAAACGGCTTTCGGACTCAGGCGCTTCCGTCGATACTCGCAACGAACGCGTTGATGAGCGGGTGCGCTCGCCCCGGCCGCGAACGTGCTTGAGGGACAAACAGTGTTCCAAGAAAAAAGGGATGGTCGGGCAGCTCTATGACTCGCACTTCACCTTCTTCGTCCGAGCCGGTCACCCGGAGAGCGCCACTTTGTAGGAGCGCGACCTTGTCCGGGTTGACTCCGAAATTGCAATAGTACGCTTCTCTTGCACTGAGTCCTCCGTAGATCTCAGCGACGCGAGACCCGGGCACAAATCCCAAAGTCATCTCGCGCCCGGCAAGCGAGCACGTCAACTCGGAAATGAATAGGTCGGAGGCGTAGGGATCATATTCCGCGTGTTGGGCGTCCGCGAACCCTAACGCATGGCGGGCATACTCGAGGATCATGTGCTGGAATCCGCCGCATGTTCCCAGGCACGGGACCCCATGCTCTCGGGCGCAGCGTATCGCCCAGAGCGTCTTGTCCATATTTTTGTACGGGCTGCCCGGGGCCACCCACACTCCCTGATATCGCCCAAAGAGTGAGTCGTCAATGTCCGCAGTGGAAACCCACTGCGCCTCCAACGAAGCACCAAGGGCTTCGTTTGAATGGGCGATCGCGGCGTTCGTCGCAGCATGAGACTCAGACGTCGGCGAGTACTCTCCTAGGATGGCGACCTTGTTTCTCATGCGGGACGCTTCGCTAGCAGACCCCATATGCCTGCCGCCGAAAGCAGAACACCTCCTGTGACGTTGAAGCCCCGCTGTACCCGCGGCGTTATGAAAAGGTCCCGGGCAGAAGCAGCGAAGAGCGCATACAGGGTTGCAGTGAACGCGGCCATGCACACGAACGTGATTCCAAGAAGAAAAAATTGTGGCTTGCTGCTCACACCTCGGTTGATGAACTGCGGAAGGAATGCCACGAAGAACACGATGCTCTTGGGATTGAGAGCCGTCACCATGTAAGTGTTGGCGAACAATTTCCAGCGAGAGGCAGATCGCGGCGGCGCCGTTGCCTGGAGGGGTGGCCCGCTCGCGCGGACTAGCCTGATGCCGACGTAGAGCAAATAAACACCACCAATCGTCTTCACAACGGCAAACCAGAACGCCGACGTCGATAGAAGCGCGCCCAAACCAAAGATTGAGATTGCCATTGCCGTCGAATCACCGAGGGCCACGGCGGCAATCAGCGGGACGTTTGCGCGACGACCGTGCGCTATCGAATAGCTGATGACGGTGATGATCGTGGGCCCCGGAATGACGAGCACGACTGCAGAGGCGCCAACAAAAGCGAGCCAGAGTTGAACGGACATGGATGCTTGCTCCGAACGGATAACGCCGCCGTTCCGCGCAGTGCGCTGCGCGAACCAGCGCGGCGCACGTGCACAATGAAATGACGCACTTGTGACGCGGTTGATCGCGGCCGCTGCAACTGCCTTTTAGGCGTCACACCGATACGCCTGATCTTGGCCTTACGCGACAGCTTCCAACTGCATCTGCCGCCGGCTTACGAAACACGCCTTGTCGAACAACTTGAGGTCCAACGGATTCGGCAAGCGAATGTCGTTCAGCGCGGGAAGCGGTTTGGTCCGGGAATCGTAGCTCCGATGTACCTGAGACAGGCAGACAATGATCGCTTGATATTGCCGCGCGAAATTCTTCAGTTTCCTCACCTGATGCATCAGGCTCGGATTCACCCGCCTCTGATCCAGCAATTGAAGATAGTCGATCACGATGAGCATGTTGGGAGGCGCGGAGCCCAGCCGGGTAACGATGTAGTCGGCGTGAATGCCATCGGAGTCATCGACGGTAAACAAGTCGGCAAACGCCTTGGGGTCCTTCCCTAGAAGATCGAAGCATCCCAAAACTTCGGCCTGCGTAAACTCGAGCGTGAAAAACGCGGCACGATTCCCACGTGCCATCCACTCGGCGGCAAGGCCAAGACTGACGAGCGTTTTTCCGTGGCCGGGCCGACCCGCGAGAAGTACCAACTCGCCGGGGCGCAATTGCGACAACAGCGAGTGGCCTGCTTCGTCCGCGTTCCAGTTCGCCGCCAACAGACTCCAACTACCAAACCCCTCTTCCTTCGCGATCCGCTCCAACGCATCGTGCAACGGAATCTCGTCCTTACGCGCGAGCACTTCGGCTTGTTGCTTCAGAACGTAGAGTGGTGCCGAGACCTTCATACAAACCTCCGATTTCGAGTCTCTTTGCAGTCCCTCACTATGCGATCGGTCGAATACGCCTGACGCCGCAGTTCAGCGGCGGCACGCTGCCGTATGCAGCGCGTGCCGAGCGCAAGATGAAACGGCGCCCTCGCGACGTCGCGATGCCATTTGACGGTCCACTGCAACTGCTTATTAGGCGACTGGCACAACATTAGGCAGCACCGCAGCTTCGCTTGCGTTTGGCCATTGAGACTCCCGGCTTGAAGCCGGTTGCCTCATAAAACGGTACCAGGGCGGGGGCGCAAGACAGATAGACCCCAAATACGTTCAGTCGATCAACCATCTGATTCAGCAGAGCGGTCCCGATTCCTTTGCGTCGATATTCAGGCCGGACTTCGAGTGCCGAAATGTAAGCGCACGCGATCCTATCGCTCAAGGCGGTGATGTACCCGCAGAGGACGGAGGACTCGACATCTCGAGCGAGGATGACCTCAGTGCTGCGGCTGAGGATCTCAAACAACGTGCCCGCCGGCGGCTCGAAGTCCCAATGCGCTAGAAAGCCGGACAAATGCGATTCGTCGAGATGTTCGATGGAGTGTGAGTATGCGATCGTCAAGGTTGCCGCCTAACGCCGCAAATCAGCGACGCGCCGATGCGGCCAACACAGAACGAATTTATCTGGATCGCGCGCTCGCTGCATTGCTTGTTAGTCGCTCGCGATGGCGTCCAACAATCCCCGACCGGGGACACCCAGTTGCACAAGGAAGCTCCTCATTCCGAGGGCGGCCGCCGGCTCGACATCGCGCTCGCGGTCGTCGCCAATCATCAAACACTCTCTCGGCCTGGCGTTCAAGAGCTCAACTGCAGCCCGGAAGATTCCAGGACTGGGCTTCCAATATCCACAATCTGCCGGAGTAATTACGCCCCTAACATGCGCGCTCAGACCTGTCATCTCGACCTTACGCAGCTGCGTCTCGCGGTCGCCATTCGTAACGATGACCTTCGGGACCGCGCTAGTTCGTTCGAGGAACTCTGTAACGTCCGGTAGAAATCGCCAAGACGCCTCATAGACTCGTTGGTAAACGAGAAAGGCGGCATCCGCATCGACATCATTTAACGCCTCGCCTAAGAACTCCCGTATGCGCCAGCGGCGTTGCTCTTGGAACGAAAGCTCCCCCTGCTCATAGCGTATCCAGTGTCGACGCGCTGCGTTACGCCACGCGCCTAGCGCGTCATTCTCGTCAGCGTACGCGCACTTGTGCTTGTGGGCCGAAAGAAATGCGACGAATCCCTTCGCCGTAGCGCCTCGGTCATCAAGTAACGTATCGTCTAGGTCGAGAAGAATGGCTCGCATGGCTGGCGCCTAACGCCCCGGTTCAGCGGCGGCGCGCCGACGTCCGTGCCTCGGCATTTTATCCATCACCGTCCGCTGCAAGTGGTTGTTAGCCGGCACGGTGATGCCAGTGATCATGGCGTTCCCTCCGCTCCTGCCGGTAGTTGGTAACCTCTAGACGAATACCATCCGGGCTTTCAAAGAAGGTTGCTGCGTAGTCGCTTGCGTACTCTGGATACAACCTTGGTTCTGTGGCGTTGACTCCGATGGCGCGAAGTCGATTCGCAACCGCGTATACATCAGCCGCGGAATCGACGCGCAAGCAAAAGTGATGCAGACCTGGAGAGTAAGGGTCGTGTTTCGCGGACGCGCGGGACGGTCTTAGCACAAAGCCGAAGTGTCGATTGAAGTACTGAATGTGCGGGTCGCCCGCGAGGCTGAATTTGTTCTTGCGGAAGGCGAGGACATCGATCATGACCCCGTCGTAGAACCGTTCTGATGCCTCAAGATCGGACACGGTTACGTAGATGTGATCGATTCCGATGACCTCAGCCACGAGCGAGCTCCATTGGATGCCCGGCTAACGCCGCAAATCGGCGACGCGCCGATGCGCGTAACCCAGAACACATTTGTGGTCAATGCGCGCTCGCTGCATTTACCTGTCAGGCGATTGCGATTTCGTATCTGACTTCGGGCAACCTCAGTCCTCCGATATCTACGGTCGTCTCGGAGTCTCCGGAGAACGCAAAACCGACTCGTTGGTAGAAGCGTATCGCCTTCTCGTTCCCCGACAGAACCCAAACGGTGACTTTTGTGAAACCCAGCCGCCGCAGGTGCTCCAAGGCTCCCTCCCAGAGCAGCCGACCAACTCCGGTCGACCAACGCGAAGAGACGACATAGATTGCGTAGATTTCGGCCACGTTGGGCGCCTCGTTTTGGTCTCTGGAGTTGCCGAAAGAGACGAACCCCACAATGTCACCGGATGCTTCCGCGACCAAAACCCTCGAATCGCCACGCGTAAGAATTTCGATCCATTGTCGCTCGCGGCTAGCGAGGGCCAGCCGGTCAAGTAAAGACTGAGGCACGATTCCACGATACGCGTCCTGCCAGGAGGAAACGTGGACTGACGCGATACCGTGGGAATCTTCCGGAGACGCGGGACGAATGACCATCGCCTAACGCTCCGCATCAGCGACGCGCCGATACCGCGGACACAGAACCAACTTATGCCAGGTGCGCGCTCGCTGCATGCGGTTGTTAGCCGATACTACGGGGTCAAAAGTACGCTCACGACCCTAAGATCGCCAGGAATAGCCGATTCGTCGCGCCACCCCCGGTCGCCGCCGTCTAGAAGGAAACTGGCCGCCAATTCATCCACTCTGACATAGAACCCCGCCTCTCCATAGCCGAGCGAGTCGATGTCGTACGCAGCGCGCAACTGATCGACGGTTGACCCGACGCCGATACCCTTTTCAGTGCGCAGCGCCGGATCCCTGACGTCGATTCGATAAACGAGAAGGTGACCATCCCGCGGAATCAGCTCGGCAATCACGCCGCCACGTTGCATGAGACCCGGCAGAGTGAGGGCTAATGCTGGGGTGAGATAACCTTCCAACGCCAGGTCGATCAGTTCGTGATCAGGAACTCGTTCATAGACGATTTGTGCCGGAGCCTCCAAAACGACCGGACCAACCGCGTGCCGACTGATGAGGTACGGGGCTTGCTGTCCATAGGCCGCACACGTGCCGACCAAAGAAAGGGCAATAGTTGCGATGCGGGCAAGCACGTCGGCTAACGCCGCAGTTGAGCGGCCGCACCCCGCCCCTGAAGCGCGCCGCAAGCGCACAATGACAATGACGCGTTTGCGGCGCGACGCGATGCGGTCAAAAGCGTCCGCTGCAGCTGCTTGTTAGGCGACGTGATGCGCATAGTAGAAGGCACCTATTACCAGCGCGGGTACTACTAAAGGAAACAACAGCACGCCCAGACACCCTGAGCTTGACGGCCTGCTCGTGCACGGCGCGCGAGGCTGCGATTGCAACCACTTAGCATGACATGAACCGCAGAACAGCTTCGTTTTCCCGGCACGCCAGGCTTCGATCGTTCGAGTGGAGTGTGACTGCACGGCGGAGCAACGTGCACATCGAAACGTCTTTTGCGGAGGAAGCCTACCGCGGCCGAAAAGCCGTTTCGCACCGACGATGGCCGCGATGACCATCAAGCCGATAACGACGGCTTCTTTGAGATCGAGCGGCAAGTTCTTCATGTCGGCTAACGCCGCAGTTGAGCGGCCCCGCGCTGCGTTGTCCAGTGCGGCGCAAGTGCATAGAGAAATGACGCGCTTGCGCCACGCCCGCGCCAGTCCATCCCGGTCCGCTGCAACTGAATATAAGGGAGTTCCCCGTCCCTGAAGCAGCGTGAGCTGCACGGCATCGAGTGCCAAGATTGAGTTGTGTCGTTCAATCTAATCCAGAGAAGGGGAACTCATGAACGAGATTACTACCGTCGGCGTGGACCTCGCAAAGGAAGTCATCGTGGTGTGCGCCGGCGATGCCGGGGGGCGGACGGTGTATTTCCGGCAGTTCAGTTTTTACGGGTTCGGCCAGTGGGCGGCAACCTGCCGCCGTGCACCTTTGGGATGGAGGCATGCAGCTCAGCGCATCACTGGGCGCGCCGATTAGCCGAGTTCGGCCATACGCCGCGGCTGATGGCGGCGGAATTCGTCGAACCGTTTCGCAAGAGCCAGGGCGCGAAGAACGACCGCAATGATGCCCGAGCCATCTTGAGTGCGGTGCGAGAGCCCGACATGCGCTTCGTCAGCGTGAAATCGATCGAACAGCAAGCGATGCTCGCCTGGCATCGGATGCGCAGCGGCTGGACCCTGGAGCGCACCGCGCTGCTCAATCGCAGCCGTGGGTTGCTCGCAGAATTCGGTGTGTGGCTCGGCCGCTCCGCCGACACGCTGGTGCGCGCATTGCCGCAGCTCGCACTCGATGAGCGGTTGCCAGAGCGCGTGCGGCCGTTGCTGCTGCAGGCTTATGAGCAAATTCGGCTTCTTGAGCAACGCATCGAGGAATGCGACCGGGAAATCCATGCTCACGCCAAGAGCAACTTCGCCGCACAACGGATCAGCGCCCTGTGCGGCGTAGGACCGCTCACCTCCAGCGCCCTCATCGCAACGATCTCCAATGCCGCCGACTTTCGCAACGGCCGCCAGTTGGCCGCTTGGGCCGGGCTCGTGCCCCGGCAGCACAGCTCCGGCGGTCAGCAACGGCTCGGCGTGATCACCAAACGCGGCGACACGTATCTTCGTGGTCTGCTCACCCAAGGCGCCCGCTCTACTTTGCAAGCCGCGCTGAAACGCACCCCCGAAAAGCGCTCGCGCTTGCAGCAATGGATCGCGAGCGTGCATGCGCGCGTCGGCTACCACAAGACTCTCGTTGCCATCGCCAACAAGCACGCTCGCATCATCTGGGCCATCCTTGCCAAGGGCGAGCACTACGATCCCAACGCCTGGCGACAATTTCAGCGCCAGCGCGCTGCGACCGCTTGACCACTCTTCCTCGACGACGCGACGTTAAAGATCGACAACGAGGTTAGACCGAGTACGGTGAAAACCTGGCTAACAAGCTGGCGGAAACAACAGCGCAGACGACCGATCATCGCTGCGCTTTCGCGCCGACAACTGAATGAGGACACCGTACGCGACTTTTATCTTGGCCCGGACGAGCTCAGCGCTCGCCCCACAAGGCCGCGTAGAGAGATGCAGTCTTCGCCTCGACCATGCCGCTCCCGATCGCGTCGCACAGCGGCTCGCGCACCACCGAAAACATCAAAACCCATCCTCGCCCGACCTTGACGGGGAACTCCGTAGAGCTTGTTAGGCGACTGCAATGCGCCCACTAGAACAGACACTTGGTACTGCATGTGTTGTGAACCGCTCACTCGAAGGCTCGCGATAAATCTCTAACGCGACGATCATCGCGGTCGTATTCCGCCCAAAGAATCACGTCTCGATAGTCGGACGTCGCGGCGCCAAGGAAATACGCAACCTTGTCCGAGGCGCCCGCCGCAAG
Organism: uncultured Gammaproteobacteria bacterium; assembly: GCA_963817615.1. Classification (GTDB taxonomy): domain Bacteria; phylum Pseudomonadota; class Gammaproteobacteria; order Steroidobacterales; family Rariloculaceae; genus FEN-1219. The sequence continues at coordinate 107,869 of CAWFPH010000002.1, forward strand.
ATGCAGCACACAACGCCGAACGCGATCGGGCTCTAGACCGGTGTAGGCCTCGAGAGAGCGAATCACCACTGAGACCTGCGTTTGGTCGAAATCGCTCCGAACACGCTGCAAGATGTCGGCTGGTAATGCCACGTCGCTCGCTGGTGTCGCCTAACGCCGCAGTTCAGCGGCGGCGCGCTGACGTATGAAGCGCGCCGTGTGTGCACAATGAAATGGCGCACATGCGGCGCGCCGCGCTCCGGCTTGAACCGTCCGCTGCAACTGCTTGTTATGCGGCATTCCCGATGACCTCTCAACGCAACGTACGACTCTGCGGGAGATAGCCAACCAATTTCTCAGGAAACAGGCGGTGGCTACCGGCCACGAATTCGCTCACCGGACGCCAGGCCACATGGTTTGTGACGCCTCCGTCAACGAACGAAGAGGTAATCGTCTGCTCGAGCTCAGCCCCCAACAGCTCGGCTTCGAACGCGAAAACAACCTCGTGACCGCGCGCTCCCTCATGGCTATAAAGGTTCTCAAGAACACACAACTGCTTGATGCAGCGGACAGGCCTTCCGATCTCCTCTAGGAACTCACGTGCGACCGCTTCTTCAGCGGACTCGCCGAACTCAATTGCTCCTCCAAGCGGTCGCCATCCCTTCACGGAGCCGGCATCGTCTTTCACGGCCATGACGAGAACGTCCGTGCCGCGATAGATGAGCGCGACGGCAATCACTCTGATTCGCTGCGGAGGACGCCACTGCATCAGACTTACGATTCCATACGATTGTGCGCGGCTCTCCGCGCGATGCTACGCCGACCCCAAACATGCCGCATAACGCCGCAGTTCAGCGGCCGCGCGTTGCGCAAACCAGCGCGGCGCATGTGCATAGTGAAATGACGCACTTGCGCCGCGCCCGCGACGGTTCGTCCCGGTCCGCTGCAACTGCTTGTTAGACGACACGCTGCATTCGGTTGGCGAAATCGCGGCCGGACGTTGGCGGCGGAAGTGGCTTACCGTCCTTTTCGTAAATGGCGACCGCTTCCTCTACGATCTCGCAAAGCTCCTCGAACACCGCTCGCTCATCGTCGCCATGGCAGCCACCTAAGATCAACCCGGGCGCGCTTCCAACGTAACAGTTGTCCTCAGCAGACCACTCGACGATCTTGGCGTATCTAGCGCTGGCCTTCATTTCTGGAGCTCCGCGATGGCGGTTCTGACCGCCCGAATCTGGTATTGCTTCGCGTCATCGCCAAGTTTGCCGGAGATGGTGATCGGTTTCGATAGATGGGGATGAACATAATTGCGATGACTCCCCTTGCCACCGCGATTTCTGAACCCGGCTTCTTCTAGCTGCGCGATCAGCTCTCGAACCTTCGGCGGCATCGAACCCTGCTTGCGTGCTCCACCTCAGTCAGCCTCGCACCGTTTGAACGTCGCCACCACGACGGAAAGAATCCTTTGCCGCCAGAATCTCCTGAGACCGTTCGCGTGTCGTCTAACGTTCCGGTTCAGCGGCGGCGCGCCGACGCTCGTGCCTTGGCACTTTATCTATCACCGTCCGCTGCAACCGGTTGTTATGCGACCGCGATGAAGTAACGTACTCGCTACTTGCCGGGGGTCCGAAGGACACCCAACTGGCGCATGACTCCCATTTGATCCGACAACCCCCAGTGCTCCACAATTTGGTTGCGAGCGATCCGGCAAATGTCGAACACTTCGATTCGAATCGCCCTCCCCGTTGGCGGAATCCCGAAATACGTGCCACGCTGTGTGCCGGTTACGATCACACGTGTCCACACCTTGTCCCGTTCGGCTGCGCTATCTGCAACTTCGAAAACAACATCGGGAAACGCCTGACGCAGCATCACTACAAATTGTTTGAGGCCGTCCTTATTCGGAGGGATCCCCGGGGTGTCCTCGTGCTCAACGAATGCCTCGGACAGTAACGCATCAAGAGCACGTAGATCTCCCGTATTGAAGGCAGCGTACAACTTGCGCGTCACGTTCTTCAGGTCGGTGTCGGTCATAAAGATCCTTGTCTGGCGGTTGCGTAGATCGACTTGGAGGAACTTCCCCGGCGTGCGGAACGGGACTGAGCTTTGCCGCATAACGCCGCAGTTCAGCGGCCGCGCGCTGCGGTGTGCAGCGCGACGCGAGCGCATAATGAAATGGAGCGCTCGCGGCGCCGCCGCGATGCCGTATCACGGTCCGCTGCAACTGCTTGTTCGGCGTCATTGCGATGCGCTCTCCACCCATGTGACTTCGCCAGCCTTCAAAGTCGGCATGACAGCTCAAGCAGCTTGGGATCAGAGAGACGGAGATCAGTCGATGACGATTCGTCGGTGCGCGTAGAACGACGACGGCGATCGAGAAGACTCGAAAGATCGCGCTGAAAGGGCAGATCTGCGGTCAACCGTAACGAAGACGCTCGAACTGCTCCTGCGCGCGCTTAAGCAATTCGCCGTTCTTGAGCACCATGCCCAACCTGCTTCAGGTACGCGTTCTGACTTCGTGACCTACGATATCCCTCGCGAGTCGTCGATCGACGCACTCGTCGAGAACGAACCTTCACTTCACGAGGCCTTAGCAGTCAGCTGCGCCGCAGCCTTCTCAAGAAACTCCACCACTTGCTCTCGCTTAACGGTCGGAAAGCCCTCAAGAAAGCCGTCGATCGTCTCTCCACCCTCGAGATAATCGATCAGCGACTGGACGGGAACCCGCGTTCCGGCGAATACCGGAGCGCCGCTCAAGAACATCGGGCGATGACGTAACGATCGGCTGTTCCATCGCGCTACCTTACTCCGCGACGACGCACGCTTGCTCAAGACTGACGCCGAACGCCGCAGTTCAGCGGCGGCGCGCTGACCGTTGGCAGCGCGGCGCACGTGCATAATGAAATGACGCACGTGCGCCGCGCCGCGATACCGTTTGCACCGTCCGCTGCAACTGCTTGTTAGGCGGCTGGCACCACATGACTATTGAGCGTTCACGGACGTGGCACCTCGCGTTTCGTAAGGGAGACTGGCCCTACTGCCAAAGCCAAACCAATACGGTATGGCAGCAAATAAGACGCCGAGCACGTAGCATCGGGAGAGATAGCAGCGATCGCCGAAGATACTCGGCGTGCAGACGTTGGCCGTCATCTAAAGCTCAGCGTGCGGTCAGCCGATCTATCGCTAAGGTCTACCAATGGTAGCAGGAAACTAGAGCGAGCAGTTGATAGCCAGAGAAGCGCCTCCACGAGCTACAACGGCCACCGCATTCTCCCCAGTGTTAGCTGCGCATCGCAGAATTCGGTGGACACGAAAGGAACAGACTCGCGGCCACGTAGCCAACCGAGCAGCGCAACTTGCACCACTGGATCACGAAAAACCGATGCTCGTCTCGATGGACCGTCATGTTGCCGCCTAACTTTGAAATCTACCCCAAATATCATCCATTACAAACATAGCAAAGATTGCGTATAACGCGAGCATCGTTCGAGAAGCCTGGCCCGGCTTACGCCTAATTGCGTATAACGCCGATAATTGCATAAGCAAACGGCAAATGACGTCGACTCATCAGCAGCCCGTCGAGCCGCCGCCGACGCTCCTGCAACGCATACGAGCCGTCCTTCGCGCCGGCCGCTACAGCTACCTTACGGAAAAGGCATACGTTCTTTGGATCCGTCGATTCATCCTCTATCACGGCAAACGCCACCCGCTCGAGATGGGGGCGGCAGAGGTCGCCGCCTTTCTGAGCCATCTCGCCACGACGCGTGCCGTTTCGGCTTCGACGCAGAACCAAGCAATGCACGCGCTCTTGTTCCTCTACCGCCGAGTGTTGGAAGTCGACCTTCCGTGGATCGAGCAAGTGGTCCGCGCCCGCAAACCGCTTCGCCTGCCCGTGGTGCTGTCTCACGAGGAGGTGCGCGCGGTGCTGGCGCAACTCGACGGTGCATATTGGATCGTTGCGAGTCTCCTCTACGGTTCCGGCCTTCGCTTGATGGAATGCCTGCGTCTACGCGTCAAAGACATCGACTTCAAAGCCAAGCAGGTCGTGGTACGCGGCGGCAAAGGGGATAGAGATCGTGTGACGGTTCTCGCCCAAGCATGCGTGCAGCCGCTGCAAATGCATTTGGAGCGCCTTCGCGAGCGTCATCGCCACGCTCTCAGCCGGGGCTCGGGAGAAGCCTATCTCCCGGTTGCGTTGCGCCGAAAGTACCCCAACGCCGGTCGAGAATGGGGTTGGCAGTTCGTCTTTCCGGCGAACAAGGACGTTCACCTGGCCGAAATCGGACGCAAAGTCCGCTGGCATCTGCACGAAAAGTCCGTCCAGCATGCGATGCGTCGGGCGGTCGTTAGGGCGGGGCTCGCCAAGCCGGCGAGCTGCCATACGTTGCGCCACTCGTTTGCGACTCACCTGCTGCAGCGTGGCACGGATATTCGCACTATCCAGCAGCTGCTGGGTCACAAGGACGTGAGCACGACCATGATCTACACCCACGTCGCGGGGTTAGGAGCGACGGGCACGCCGAGCCCCCTCGATCCGTAACGACTCAGACCGCGATCGGCGCCTTGATGCTCGCGTGTGCACGATAATTTATGAGCGCGAAATCCTCGAACCGATATTCGAACAGGCTCGCGGGGCGGCGTTTGATCTCGAGCTGCGGCAGCGGCAAAGGCTCGCGCGTGAGCTGCTCGGCGGCTTGCTCCATGATGGTTCGAGTACAAGTGGCAGTCGCCGCCTGTCCATACGAGCTCGCCGGGCGCGAGATCGCTTTGCTGAGCCATCATATGGAGCAGCAACGCGTACGACGCGACGTTGAACGGCACGCCGAGGAACACGTCGGCGCTGCGTTGATACAGCTGGCACGACAGCCGGCCTTGTGCCACATAGAACTGGAACAGCGCGTGGCACGGCGCGAGCGCCATCCTTTCCAGCTCGCCCACGTTCCAAGCACTCACGATGATGCGTCGCGAGTCCGGCTGCTTGCGGATCAGGTCGAGCGCGTTTTGAATCTGGTCGATGTGGCGGCCGTCCGCGGTCGCCCAGGCGCGCCATTGCGCGCCGTACACGGGCCCAAGGTCGCCGTGCTCGTCCGCCCACTCGTCCCAGATCGTAACGTCGTGCTCGTGTAGATACCGGACGTTCGTGTCGCCGCGCAGGAACCACAAGAGCTCGTGGATGATCGACCGGATGTGCAGCTTCTTGGTCGTGAGCACGGGGAAGCCTTCGCCGAGATCGAAGCGCATCTGACAGCCGAACAGACTGAGCGTCCCCGTGCCGGTGCGGTCGTCCTTGCGCACGCCTCGGTCGCGAATCGCGCGCAGCAGGTCGAGATACTGACGCATCGGCGGGCGCCTACGCGGCCTTCTTGCCTTCCGCGTGCTCCGGCACATCCGGGGCGGCCGCGCCGGTGGGTGAACCGTCCGTGCCCGCGTGACGGCGATAGGCGAGCACGAACAGGATGACGCCGGCAACGACCATGGGCACCGAAAGCAGCTGACCCATCGTCACCCAGTTGAACGCGAGGTAGCCGATTTGGACGTCGGGGACGCGCACGAACTCCACCAGGATGCGGAACAAGCCGTAGAAGATCAGGAATAGCCCCGACGTGGCCATCACCGGGCGCGGCTTCGCCGAATAGGTCCACAGGATCGTAAACAGCACGATGCCTTCGAGGAACGCTTCGTACAGCTGGCTCGGATGGCGCGGCTCGCCGTTCACCACCACTGCCCAGGGCACATCCGTGACCTTGCCCCAGAGCTCATTATTGACGAAGTTCGCGATGCGCCCGCAGAACAGGCCGATGGCGGTCCACGGGGCGATTGCGTCCGTCACCACGAAGAACGGCTGACCTATGCTGCGCGCGTACAACCACATCGCAATCAGCACGCCGGTGAGCCCGCCGTGAAACGACATACCCCCGTTCCACACGGTGAAGATGCTGAGCGGATTCTCGAACAGCTCGGCGCGGCCGTAGACGAGCATGTAACCGACGCGCCCGCCGATGATGGTGCCGAGCGCCACGTAGAACACGATGTCGTCGACCTGCGTAGGCGATATCTTGCTCCATGGCTTCTTCGCACGCGACCGCAGCCCGAGCCAGCCGAACAAAAACGCCGCCAGATATGCGAGCCCGTACCAACGCACGGCGAGCGGCCCGAAGCCGAACAGCGGTCCGATGCGAAACGCAACAGGGTCGATGTGCGGATACTGGAACACGGCGAGCTCTCGAGGCGGTTCGTCGTAGTGTAAACGCCGGCTCCGGCACGGACTAGCGAGTCGAGCTCGGGCATGCAATCGAGCGGAGCGGGTAGCGGCTCGGTACGGCCTGCGGATTTGCCTCGACGAGCTTCGTCCCCGATAGTGGGGCCATGCGCAATCGCCTTGCCGACGAAACGAGCCCGTACCTTCGCCAGCACGCGGACAATCCGGTGCACTGGCAGGCCTGGGACGAGGAGGCGCTCGCGCTCGCACGCGCCGAGGCGAAGCCGATCTTGCTCTCGGTCGGCTACTCGGCCTGTCATTGGTGCCACGTGATGGCGCACGAGTCGTTCGAAGACCCTGAAACAGCGCGCCTGATGAACGATCTGTACGTGAACATCAAGGTCGATCGCGAGGAGCGCCCGGACCTCGACAAGATCTACCAGACCGCCCACCAGCTCTACACGGGCCGTGCCGGCGGCTGGCCGCTCACCGTCTTCCTCACGCCCGAGGATCACCTGCCGATCTTCACGGGCACCTATTTCCCAAAGGACAGGCGCTACGGCATGCCTGCGTTCCGCGAGGTTCTGCTCGCGGTCGAGTCGTACTTTCGCGGACAACGCGACGAGATCCTTCGCCGCGGCGCGGGACTCGTCGAAGCGCTCGAGAACATCGACACGGGCAGCGCGGACGACTTCGCGACGCTCACGCGTACGCCGATCGAACGCGCGCGGCAGCGGCTCGAGCAGAGCCACGACCGCGAGCACGGCGGCTTCGGCGACGCGCCGAAGTTTCCGCATGCTTCGTTCCTCGAGCTGCTGCTCGCACAGTGGCAGCGCACCCGCGCAAGCGGCAAGGCGGACGACGCGGCGCTCGCCATCGTCACGGGCACGCTCGATCGCATGGCACTCGGCGGACTCTACGACCAGCTGGGCGGCGGTTTTTTCCGCTACAGCGTCGATCGCCACTGGTCGATCCCGCATTTCGAGAAGATGCTGTACGACAACGCGGCACTGCTCGCCGTCTACGCCGATGCATTCGCCGCGACCGGCGCGCCGCTCTACTCGCGCGTGGCCAACGCGACGGCCGATTGGACGATCCGCGACATGCAGGACGCGGGCGGCGCGTTCTACTCGACCCTCGATGCGGATTCCGAGCACGAGGAAGGCAAATTCTACGTGTGGACGCCGGAGCAGCTCGACGCGCTGCTCACGCCCGACGAGGCGCGCCTCGCCAAGCGCGTTTACGGCCTCACCGGAGCGGGCTCGAGCGGCGAGGAGCCGAGCGTGCCGAATTTCGAGGGCAAGCATTGGCATCTGCACGTTGCACAGCCGGCCGAAGCGGCCGGTGCACCGCTCGGGCTCGACGCGGCAGAGGCGGATGCGCTGCTCGAAAGCGCGCGGCGCAAGCTGCTCGCTGCACGCGAGCGGCGCGTGTGGCCCGGCCGCGACGACAAAGTGCTCGTGTCGTGGAACGGCCTCATGATCGCGGGCCTCGCACGCGCCTCGCGCCGACTCGGCCGGCCCGAGCTCGCGGCGGCTGCCACGCGCGCCGTGGATTTCATCGCGCGCGAGCTTCGGCACGACGGCCGGCTGCGCGCGACGTACAAGGACGGCCGCGCGCGCTTCGCGGCGTACCTCGACGATTACGCATTCCTCGGGCTCGGTCTGCTCGAGCTCCTGCAGTGCCGCTGGCGCGGCGTCGACCTCGATCTCGCGTGCGAGCTGATGGACGCGCTGCTCGAGCACTTCGAGGACGAACGCGGCGGCTTCTTCTTCACGGCAGACGACCACGAGCGGCTGATCCACAAGCCGAAACCGTTCGCGGACGAGGCGGTGCCGGCCGGCAACGGTGTCGCCGCACTCGTGCTCGTGCGTCTCGGTCATCTGCTCGGCGAGCAGCGCTACATCGACGCGGCCGAACGCGCCGTGCGTGCCGCATTGCATGCAGTCGAACGCTACCCGGAAGGGCACGCGACGCTGCTCGCTGCGCTCGAGGAGCTGATCGAGCCGCCGCAGATCGTCGTCGTGCGCGCCGAAGCGGGCGTGCTGCAGGACTGGGGACGCGCGGCCGACGCCGGCTTTGCGCCGCACCGCCTCGCCTTCGCGATTCCGTCCGCGCCCGACGCGCCGCTGCGCGGCCTCTTGACCGACCGCGCGCCGCGCGGCCCGGCCGTCGCCTACGTCTGTGCCGGCACCACCTGCCGCGAGCCGATCACCGACCTCCAAATCCTCGAGGCCGCGCTCACGCCGTGACCGCGCCTGCAGGAGGACGCGGCGGTCAGCGCGCGGTGTACCGCTCCCCCCGCCGCACGCTAACCGCCTCGCCCCCCGCGCCGGCGAACTCGACCGGCACCGACACGATCCGCCCGCCGCTGTTGCGCTGCACCACGAAGTGCAAGTGCGGCCCGGTCGTGAACCCGGTGTTGCCGGAGTCCGCGAGGTACTCGCCGCGCGCGACGCGCTGCCCGGGCACGACGCGGATCGAGTTCCAACTGAGATGCGCGTACAGCGACATCGTGCCGTCGTCGTGCAGCACGCGCACCATGTTCGCGCGCGGCCCGTTCACGTTCGGATCGAGGCCCGCCTCGAAGAAGTCGCTGGCTACCTCGATCACCACGCCGCTGCGCGCGGCGTAAACGCCCGTGCCGATCGGCATCACGAAGTCGATCGCGTAGGTGCTCGAAGGGTCGGTGTGGGTGATCGTGTCGGGAAACGCCTGCGACACCGGATACGTCGTCGCGAGCGCGAATGGCAGCCGGTACGGCTGCTCGGGCCGGTGCTCGGCTTGCGGGTCGCCCGGCAGGAACTGAAAATCCGACTGGAAGCTCATCGCCGCGCCGAGATTGGCCCTATGGACGAGCAGGATGTCGGTGTCGCTGCGCGGCGCGAGCGTGCGCAAGCCGTCACGCGGCGTGCTCGCGGCAACGTTGTCGGTGCCGCTCAGGCGAAACGCGATCTGCACGGGCGCGTAGAACGTATTGCGCGCGACGAGCACGATGCCCGTGTCGTCGGCCCGCTGCAGCAGCCGCACCTCGGGCGCATCGAAGCGCGGCTTGATCTCCGTCGTCTCGACGTCGTGCCCCCCGTCGGGCTTGCGGTCGGTGAACACCCACACGCCGTTCGCATCGCGGTACTTGTAGAGCGTCTGCGCGTGCGCCGTGGCATACGAGGCGGCGGCGGCAAGGGCAAGGACCGCTGCGAGCCCCGCCCTGGGCGCATCCTTGGCGAGCCGAGCGGTGCGCGAGCGCATTGCAGCTCAGCGAGCGTCGACTTCGTCGACGTCCGCCTGCCCAGCCCACGAGCGGCGCAAGTGCGACCACGACATGCCGGCCGCGAGGATTGCGGCGAGCAGCGCGAGCACGATCCAGCTCACGAGCGTGGTGCTCGCGGTGTCGACGAGGTGGTAGTAGAACAGAATCCACAGCACGGTCGCCGCGAGCGCGCCTGCGAGCACGAGTCCCACCGCGCCGAGGGAGCGCATCGTGGCGCGCACGAAGAAGATCCACGCGATCGCGAACACGATGCTGACGAACGCGACGAGCGGGGCCATCTCTTGGTAGCGATTGAGCGCCCAAGCGACGTAGTTGTAGCGCGTCGGGTTCCACGTGAGGCACACGAGCGCGAACGCCACGAGGAAGCGCACACCGATGCCCTTGGCCGTGATCCTCGCCATAGACGGTTCTCACCCCTCGCCGCGGTCGGCGTGCGCACTCGATGCGCGCGGACGCCCCTCGCCGCGCGGCCGTTCAGTTCAAGTCGGCACGATGCCAATCGTAGCCGTCACGCGTGAGCTCATAGCTCGGCCAGTACTCGGGATCGAGCCGCATCGTGATGACCTCTGGCACGTCGTTCCACGACAGCGTGTTGAGCCGCACGGAGTCCTCGCCCGCGACGGACTTCGCCACCTTCACGAACGCATCGAGATCGGGCGTCGGCTTGCCGTCGATCGCGACGATACGCCGGCCCGCGTACAACCCCGAGCGGCTTGCCGGCGAGCCGAAGTTGAAGAACGACACGTACACCCCGCCCGAGCCGATGCCTCTCTGCACCGCGAGCTCGCGATGCGGTGCCTGGATCAGCGCCCCGCCCCACGAGACCACGCGCTCCAGGCCCACCCCGTCGAGCGGCACCGTGTCGACTTTGCCCGTCACCTCTTTGCCGTCGCGCAGCACCTTCACCTCGACCGTCGGTTTCTGCGCCGCAAGCTCCGCCTCGCGGAACGTGCCCGCGAGCGCGCCGTCGATGCTGAGCAGAATGTCGCCGGAGCGGAAGAACTGCGCGGCCGGCGTGTTGGCCACCGTCGTCGCGACGGACAGCACCTCGCGCCGTGTCGCGTTGTGGGCCTCGTAGCGCTGCACCCAGCTGTCCGCCAGGTTCAGCTGGCGCGCAGTCGCGAGCGGCATCGGCTGCCATTCGACCTCGAGCGAGTGCACGGGCTCGTGGCTGCGCAGATGGTTGAGCATGTCGACGATGAGGTCGGACTGGATGCCGAGATTTACCTGCGTGAGGTCGCGGCCGGTCTGGTACGCGAAGCTGGCCCACATGCCGAGCACACGGCCTTGCATGTCGACGATCGTGCCGTCGAAATCGGTCGGGCCGTTCACGAGCGTCGCGACTTCGAGGTTCGTGTCGCGGAAGCGCAGCGTTCGCGACAACGGCAGGTTCGCGGGCTGCACGGTAGCGACCTCGGCCGACTGCGACAACAGGTTGTTGTCCGGACCGAGCCCCACCACGGCGACGCCCTCGCCGGGGTCGAGCTTCTTCTGCACGAACGTCGCGCTCTTGACCGGCGTGTTGCCGATCAGCTTCGGGTCGTAGGAGATCACGGCCAGGTTGTGCAGCGGATGGATGTACTCGACGTGCCCCGGCACCTCGAGAGAGCCCGCGAACGTCAGCCGCACGTCACCCATCGACACGGGCACGGTGTTGCGGTCGACGATCACCCAGCCGCGCTCGGCATCGGCAACGATGCCGGTACCGTAGTAGTAGCGATCGGCAACGCCCGACACCGTATACGGCATGTCGAAGTTCACGAGCACCAGCGACGGCGTAATGGCCTGCACATGCTTCTCGGCCTGCTTCGGAAACGTGGTGCCCTCGCTCGGCTTGAGCGGCTCGGGCGGCGGGCTCGGCGCCAGGTCCTTGCACGGCCACACTCCACGCGTGTCGTCACGATGGCACCGCTCCGCGGGAAACCAGTCGCGATCGTTGTAGACGATGCGCTGTCGTTCGGTCTGCGGCTCCTCGAACGTCACGAAGCGCACCGCGATCTGCTGATCGTCGGGGACCGTCTCGAGCACGTGCTCGAAGTCGTCGAGGTTCCGGATCGGCGTGCTGCCCAAGCCCGTCACGATGCTGCCGCGCGGAATCGCGGCCTTACCGAACACGTAGCCGGGATTCGCCACGTACACACCCGACACCGGCCGGTAAAAGTGCCTGGCTTGCTGATAAGAAAGGTTGTGGAACACGCCGTCGCCGTACTCGACGTACTGGTCGGGCGTGATCGCATTGAGGTCGCCGACCGGCAGCGTGTGCTCGATACGTTCGCCGCCGCGCTCGACCACGACGTTCACGTCGCGTCCGACCGCCTTGTCGAGCACGGCCTCGAGCGGCACGAACTCCGCCATGAGCTTGCCGTCGACCTCGGTCAGGATATCGCCCGGCTCGAGCATGCCGTCAGCCGGCGAATCCGGAATCACCTGCTCGACCACCAACATGCCGGTTTGGTTCGGGAACGTCGCGCGTACCCGCGCCTCGGTCGCCTGCGTGAGCCCCAAGCGGCGCAGCTCCGCAAACGGCTTGTGCACGAACTCGGTCTCGAACGACCCGCGGGGCACGGGCTTGCCCTGCTGCACGTCCGCCAGCGCGACCTTCACGCGATCGAGCGGCAGGAAGAAGCTCGTCGAGGACTGCGTGTTCGCACCCGCGTTCAGCGCGACCACCTGACCGTCGATGTCGAGCACGGGGGAGCCGGAGGAGCCACCGGAGGTTCCGGACGCGGCCTGCAGATAAAAGGTGTTGAAGTCGTTGTAGTTGCCGCGGCCGTAGTTCGGCGCCTGACGGTCGAGCCGTGCGATCGTGCCCGCGAGGATCGACAGCTGCTCACCCGCATCGTTACCGACCACGCGGATGTCGCGGCCGATCTGTGCACCCTCGGGCACCAGCGGCAGCTCGGCGGGCTTGATGAACTTGAGCTGCTTCGGGTCGTAGCGGAAGAAGCCGAAGTCGTGGATGGGGTCGCGGTAGACCGGGATCAGATCCACCTCCTCTTGATTGAGGAACACGGCCTGCGCCCGCACGGGCCCCGGCGTGACCACATGACGGTTCGTGAGGATCAGCCCGTGCGTCGCGTCCACGACGAAGCCGGTGGCCTGGCTCGACTGGTTGTGCTCCGTGTCGAACGAGCGCGTACTGTCGATTTGGATCGACACGATGCCGGAGGCGATCCGGTCGAGCGTGCGGGTCCAGCTCGGGGGTTCTGCGGCCTTGAGCGGGGCGGCCGCGAGCAGCGCCCCCCAAAGCAACACCTGGGGGCCGAGAGCGCGTATCTGTCTCATTGCTCGGGATTCTATGGTGGCGATAGGCCGTGTGACCATCGTAGCCGGTTTTTGCTCCCGGCGTGCAGACCGAGCGCCCGCCGCATGAGCACGTGCTTCGCCGGCGGCACCGCGGCGACGGCGCCGAGACCGATGAGCCGCAGCGGGATCGCCCAAGGCGGCAACCGGAACAGCCGGTTCAGTGCGTCGAGCGCGAGCAGCATCGTCATGTTGTCGGCCTTGCGGCTGCGCTCGTAGCGACGCAGCGCCCTGAGATCGCCCACGTCCTCGCCCGCGTCGATCGCGTCCTCGATCGCGAACGCAAGCTCAGCCGCATCGAGCAATCCCAAGTTCATGCCTTGGCCCGCGAGCGGGTGCACCGTGTGCGCAGCGTCGCCGACGAGTGCGACGCGAGCGCTGCAGTAGCGGCGGGCGTGCAGGACCTTCAGCGGAAACGAGGCGCGTGCGCTGACGGGCCCCAGCGCGCCGAGCACCCCGCCGCTCGCACGCTCGAGCGCGGCAAGAAAATCGTCGTCGGGCGCGGCGCGCAGACGCTCGGCTTCGTCCGACGGCAGCGACCAGACGATCGAGCTCCTGCCGTCGACGAGCGGCAGCAACGCCAGCGGGCCCCCCGCCAGAAATCGCTGGCGCGCAGTGGCTTCGTGCGGCCGCGCGCTCGCGACATGCGCGACGACGGCGGTTTGCTCATAGCTGCGCGCGATCGTCGGCAGCGCCAGCAGCCGGCGCACGGCCGAGTCGCTGCCGTCGGCTGCAACCAGCAAGCTGCCCTGCACGGCGCCGCCGTCGGCGAGCCGCGCGGTCACGGCACGCTCGCGCACCTCGACGGCTTCGATCTCCGCGCCGATCGTGAGCTCGGCGCTCGGCGCGCGGCCGAGCGCGTCGGCGAGCAGCGTGCGCAGCAACGAATCCTCGACGATGTGGCCGAGATCGGGTTCCCCGATGTCGGCGCAATCGAGCTCGAGCGCGCCCGGACCGTCCGGCGATTCACCTTCCCAAACGAGCATGCGCCGATACGCGCAGGCGCGCGCGGCGGCGAGCGGCTGCCAGACGCCGACACGCTCGAGCAACCGCTGCGAGGCGCGCGACAACGCATACACGCGCAGATCCGTTTCATCGGCTTGCCAGCGGCACAGCGCGCGGGGCTCGAGCACTTGCACCCGCAACCGGTCCGCGCAACGGCCGGTCGCAAGCAGCGCGGCGGTGGCGAGGCCGACCGTGCCGCCGCCTGCGATCAAGATCCTCGGTGCGGCTCGACGCGGCACGGCGTCACACGAGCGGCAGGCCGCGCGCGAGACGCGGCAACCGGCCCGCTCGACCCATCGTCTGGCGCGCGAGCAGCGCTTTCGCGCCCGGCAGAAGATCGAATGCCATGAGCCCGACGCCGCGTGCAGCGCCGAATCCCGGCGCGGCCGCGCCGAACAGCTCGATCAGGCCGTGGGTGAAAGTCTTCACACGGCGCTGGTCGCCGGCGCGCCACTCGCGATAGCGCGCGAGCGGTGCCGGCGCGCCTGCGTCGACGGTCCCGCCCGCCGCGCGTGCGACCGTGACCGCATCGGCGAGCACCTCGGCGAGCGTCGCGACGTCGCGCAGCGCGAGATTGAAGCCTTGGCCCGCGACCGGATGGAGCCGCATCGCGGCATCGCCGATCAGCAGCGCGCGCGGCGCGCGGAGCGGTGCGCTCACGGTACGCGCGAGCGCGTGCAGGCGGCGCTCGCCGATCCGCTCGATACGTCCGAGGCGGTAGCCGAACGCGTCTTGGAATTCCGCGCGAAACTCCGCGGCCGGCAGCGCGGCCGCGCGCTCGGCCGCGGCCACGGGCAACGTCCAGATCACGGCCGCGCGGCCGCCCGCGAGCGGCAGCATTGCGATCGGTCCGCCCTCGCTGAAGCGCTCGAACGCGCGGCCCGCGAGCGGCGTTTCGGCCGTGCAATTGAAGACGACCGCGCATTGCTCGTAGTCGTGCTCGACCGCCGTGCCGCCGAGCGCCGTGCGAATCGAAGAACGCGCACCGTCCGCCGCGACGACGAGCCGGGCATTGACGCTAGAAGGGCCGTCGCGGCCTGCAATCGCCGCAGCGGCGCCTGCGGCATCGGTCGTAAGCTCCCGCACGCGGGCATTCGCGAGCGTGCGCACGCGCGGCGCACGCTCGATACGATCCCACAGCGCGCGGCCGATGCGCGCGTTCTCCACCGTGTAGCCCAGCGCGGCCACGCCCTCCTCGCGCGCCTCGATGCGCACCGCGCCGAAACGGCCGCGCTGCGACACGTGAATGCTGCGAATCGCTTCGGCGTACCCTTCGAACGCCCGCCAGAGGCCGAGCGCCGCGAGGATCTGCTGTGAGCCGTTCGCGAGCGCAGTCACGCGTTGGTCGAAACTCGGCTGCTCGAGCGCGCGCACGTCGTGCGCCTCGACGAGCAGCACGTCGAGCGGCAGCTCGGCGAGCGCGCAGGCGAGCGCAGAGCCCACCATGCCCCCGCCGACGATCAGCACGTCGACGCTCACGGCCTCGTCGCTCATGCGAGGCCGCTCATTTGGCGCTCGATGTCGCCGACGGCGCTCGGCAAGTCTCGAGTGAGCACATCGGGGCCATCCCGCGTCACGAGCACGTCGTCCTCGATGCGAATGCCGATGCCGCGCCAGCGTTTGGGGACCTTCGCGTCGGGCGCCACGTAGATGCCGGGCTCGATCGTCATGACCATCCCGGGCTCGAGGAAGCGCCACTCGCCGCCGACCTTGTAGTCGCCCACGTCGTGCACGTCGATCCCAAGCCAATGACCCGTGCGGTGCATGAAGAACTCGCGGTACGCCTGCGAGCGAATCAATTGCTGCAGGCGGCCGTCCAGCAAGCCGAGCCGCTTCAGCCCCTTCGTGATCGCGACCACGGCCGCGTCGTGCGGATCGTTCCAGTGGTTGCCGGCGTGCACCTTCGCCGTTGCCGCTCGGTTCGCCGCGAGGACGACCTCGTAGAGCTCGCGCTGCGGCTTGCTGAACACACCGTTCACGGGGAACGTGCGCGTGACGTCGGATGCGTACATCTCGAGCTCGCAGCCCGCATCGATGAGCACGAGGTCGCCGTCGACCAGCGGTGCATCGTTCGAGCGGTAGTGCAGCACGCACGCGTTGGCGCCGGCAGCCACGATCGGTGGATAGGAGCACTCGGCGCCGTAGCGCCGAAACTCATGCAGGAACTCGGCTTCGAGCTCGTACTCCCGCATGCCGGGGCGGCACGCGCTCATCGCGCGGCGATGCGCAGCGACAGCGATCTGCGCCGACTCGCGCATTACGACGGCCTCCGCGCGGCTCTTATAGAGCCGCATCTCGTGCAGCGGATGATCCAACGCGACGATCTCGCTCGGCGCATGGCCGCTTTGGCGCTTGCCGTTCAGTGTTTGGATGAAGCCGAGCAGCTTCTGATCGAACTCGGTCGCGACCCCGAGCGAGCAATAGACCCGGTCGCTGCGCTCGAGCAGGCCCGGCAGTATGTCCTCGAGGTCGGTGATCGGAAACGCATCGTCCGCGCCGTAGTCGGCCACCGCGCCCTCGGGGCCCGCGCGCGGGCCGTCCCAGAGCTCGCGCTCGGGATTGCGCTCGCGGCAAAACAACAGGTACTCGCCCTGCTCACGGCCCGGCACGAGCACGACGACGGCGTCGGGCTCGGGGAAACCGGTCAGATAATAGAAGTCGCTGTCCTGACGATAGATGAACAATGTGTCGCGGCTGCGGACACGCTCGGGCGCGGCCGCGAGCACGGCGATGCCTTTCGCGCCGATCAGCTCCATCAGGTGCTTGCGGCGCCGCGCGAATTCCTTCGAGTTCACGGGGTGGGTTCCTTGCGGCCGGCGGGTCTCAATGCACCTCGCGCGCCGCGGCCGAACGGCGTTCCACGAGCTCGTCGAATACGATTTGCACGCTGACGCGCACGTACTCGTGCAGCTCGGCGAGCGCGAAGTCGGCGCCGTCGCGATCGGCGGCGTCGTCATCCGTCACGCCCGCCCGGCCGATCTCCGCGAAGTCGGACAGTATCTCCTCGACGGCGGGCGCGGCGGCGCCGCGCGCCGCCGCGCGCGGCCGGATCACGTCGGGCGCGCTCAACCCGAGTGCGCTCAAGAATCCTTGGCACCACGACGCAAGCGCCTGCACTTGCTCGTTGAGGTCGGCATCGTCGTCCGGCAGCAGCGGCTCGAACGCGAGCTGTGCGTCCTGCAGCGCGCGCCACGTGACCGCCACGAGCGCATGCACCTGCTCGTCGAGCGAGCCGGCCGTTTGCTCGGCGCCCGGCTCCGCGAGCACGTCGTCGAGCCAACGAGCTGCGGCCGAAGGACCGCCCGCGCAAATCGCGCCGCTGATGCCGCCGTGCAGCTCGGCCGTCGGAATCACCGCACCCGCGTGCGTCAACGATTCGCGCAGCGTGTCGTAGCCGACGTTCGTGACGGAGCCCGAGATCACGTGGCGAAATTCCTTCCAATTCGAACGCCCGAACCAAGATGCTATCACCGCGGCGAGTGTTATTGACCCTCGCCAGCCAGCGGCTCTATATTCCGCGGATGAGCCCCGAAGAATCGAATCACCGTTTCGACCTCGAGCTGCGGCGCTTGGAAAAGCGCTTGGAAGAGCTCGTCGTCGTCTGCCGGCAGCTGCAGGAAGAAAACCACTCGCTGCGGCAACGCCAAGACACGTTGGTCGCCGAGCGCGCTTCGCTGCTGCACAAGAATGAGCAGGTGCGCGGCCGGGTCGAGGCGATGATCGGCCGGCTCAAGGGTATGGAGCAGGCCTCATGAGTGACATGTTCGCGCATGTCACGATTCGCATCTTGGAAAAGGAATACCACGTAGCCTGCCCGGCCGAGGAAAAAGCCGCATTGCTCGAGTCGGCCGAGCTTCTGAACAGCAAAATGCGCGAGATTCGCGACAGCGGCAAGGTGGTCGGGCTCGACCGCGTTGCCGTGATGGCCGCGCTGAATCTCGCAAACGATCTGATCAAGATACAGGGGCAAGACCAGGAGCTGAAGAACATCGTGGGACTCAGGATTCGAGCCATGCGCGAGCATCTCGATTCGGCCCTGGGTCCGGCGAAGCAGCTCACGCTTTAGAATAGTCTTGGTGCTCCCTGCGGTGTACGACGCGGACGAAAGTCTCTCGGACCCTAAATCATGACTACGGGGTTTGGCTCTGTCGGCGGTGGTGTGCAGATCCGGTCATACCGGGAAGCCTGTAGCCGCCACGGCGTACCCCACTTGTTGCTCCGGTTCGAGAGCAACGGTTCGTGACGGCACA
Source organism: uncultured Gammaproteobacteria bacterium (assembly GCA_963817615.1). Taxonomy (GTDB): domain Bacteria; phylum Pseudomonadota; class Gammaproteobacteria; order Steroidobacterales; family Rariloculaceae; genus FEN-1219. The sequence goes on from CAWFPH010000002.1 coordinate 125,876, forward strand.
GGCGGGGAGCATCATCTCCGATTCGAAGGAAGAGCGGCGCGCGCTGCGGCAGCGCCTGCGCGCGGCACGCCGCGCGCTGCCGCCCGGCGAGCGCACCGCGGCCGAGCGCGCGATCTGCGCGCATATTCTCAAGCTCTCCGTGTTCCGCCGCGCCCGCCGCTTGGCGCTGTATCTCGCATTCGACGGTGAGCCGGCGCTCAAGCCCGTGCTCGAGGCGGCGCTGCGGCATGGCAAAACCCTGTATGCGCCCGTCATCACGCGGGCGCGCATGCACTTCTCACCGTTGACCTCGCAGCACGGCCTTGCGAGCAACTTCTTCGGCATTCTCGAGCCCTCGCCCGACGAGTCGATCGATCCGCGCCGGCTCGACCTCGTTTTGACCCCGCTCGTGGCGTTCGATGACCGCGGCGTGCGGGTCGGCGTCGGCCGCGGCTACTACGACCGCCGCTTCGCGTTCCTGCGCGGCCGCGAGCGCTGGCACCGGCCGAAGCTGCTCGGTGTCGCCTACGAGCTGCAGCGCGTTCCCTTTCTCGAGCACCAGCCCTGGGACGTGCCGCTCTGGGGGGCCGTCACGGAGGCCGGTGTCCGGCGGTTCCAACGCCCCTGAACGCGATGCGGCACTGGCTCATGAAATCGGAGCCCGGGACCTTCGGCATCGACGCGCTCGCCGCGAGCCCGCGCAAGACGACGTTCTGGGACGGCGTCCGCAATTTCCAAGCCCGTAACTTCATGCGCGACGAGATGCGCCGCGGCGATCTCGCGTTCTTCTATCACTCGAGCTGCGAACAACCGGCCATCGTCGGCGTCGTCAAGGTCGTGAAGGAAGGCTATCCCGATCACACGGCCTTCGATCGGCGCGACAAGCACTACGACCCCGACAGCGATCCGCACAAACCGCGCTGGTTCATGGTCGACGTGCGTCTCGAGCGCAAGCTCGCGCGTCCGATCACGCTCGCACAGCTCAAAGAATATGCCGACGGTCCGCTCAAAGGGCTTGCGTTGCTCAAGCGCGGCAATCGTTTGTCGATTACGCCGGTGAGCGACGCACATTGGAAATTCATTTGCTCTCTCGAGTAGCAATTGCGCGTCGCAACGTCGCGTGCAAGGCATGCAAGACTGTGCAACCAATCACACTCACTGTGCTGTGCGCGACAAAAGATGCGCAAAAACGGGTAACACGCTGGAAATTTTGATCCTTTTATATATACTCAACGCCGTCTATCCCGACAACGGAGACTACCCATGGCATCTATGAAGAAAATGTCTGCTAAAAAGACGTCTACCAAACGCAAGAAGCGCAAGGTAGCGAAGAAGCCGGCGAAGAAGAAAGCGAAGAAGCGTCGTGCGAAGAAGCGCGGCAAAAAGAAAGCCGGTCGAAAGAAAGCGAAGCGCAAGACGCGGCGCAAGAAACGCTAACTGATTCAGAGCGTTACTTGAGCCGAACGTTGGCTCATTCAAAGTGTAGTGCCCGCGAATTCGCGGGCACTCTCTTTTTGAGAGAACGGTTTTGAGCCAGCAAGCAAACAAACAACAAGCTGCAATTGCGGCGTTGTCGTACATCAAAGACGGCATCGCACTCGGTGTCGGCACCGGCAGCACCGTCGACTTGTTCATTGCAGCGCTCGCCGCGCATGCAGGTAAGGTCGGGGACGTCGTATCGAGCTCCGAACGCACGAGACGCAAGCTCGCCGAGGTCGGCATCCAGGTCGCCGAGCTCAGCGACGTCGGGGAGCTCGATTTGTACGTAGACGGCGCCGACGAGGCCACGAAACATCGGCATCTGATCAAAGGCGGGGGCGGCGCGCTGACTCGCGAGAAGGTGGTCGCCGCAGCGTCGCGGCGCTTCGTGTGCATCATCGACGACACGAAGCTCGTGCCGACGCTCGGCCGTTTCCCGTTGGCCATAGAGGTGATTCCGATGGCGCAATCCTACGTCGCGCGGCAAATGGTGAAAGCGGGTGGCCAGCCGATCTGGCGGCGAGATTTCGTGACGGACAACGGCAATCACATCATCGACGTCCACAATCTGAAGATCGTCAACCCGCTCGAGATGGAGACGCGCTTCAATCAAATCGCGGGCGTCGTGACGGTCGGCATATTCGCGAACCGGCCGGCCGACGTGCTGCTGATCGGCGGCGCGAGCGGCGTGAAAGTGCTGCAATAGCGGCCGCTGCCGCCCTCTCGTGGTTGGGCCGGATCGCAGCGCGACGGCGGGAGACGGGACGGACGTGGACGAGTGTTCGGGGACGAGCTGAAAGTTTGGCTGGGGGACTAGGATTCGAACCTAGGTTCTCGGAGTCAGAGTCCGATGTCCTACCGCTGGACGATCCCCCAATCCTGGGACCGAATGCCGGGCTGCACGCCCGACCCCTTTAGGATGCCGCCGAGCGGGCAGCAGCGCTAGCGCTTCGAGTACTGCGGACGCCGGCGAGCCTTGCGCAGGCCGACCTTCTTGCGCTCCACCTCGCGCGCATCGCGCGTCACGAACCCCGCCTTGCGCAACGACTGGCGCAGCGTCTCGTCGTAACTCATGAGCGCCCGGGTGATTCCGTGGCGAATCGCACCGGCCTGGCCCGTGGTGCCGCCGCCGCTGACGGTGACGTGCACGTCGAACTTCCCTTCCGCCTGCGCGAGGGCCAACGGTTGACGAACGATCATTCGGGCGGTTTCACGGCCGAAGAACGCGTCGAGCGGCCGGCCGTTCACGACGATCTCGCCGCTGCCGGGACGGATGAACACGCGGGCGGCCGACGTCTTGCGGCGCCCGGTGCCGTAATGATTTGCAGTGGCCATTGCGCTAGAGCTCCAACGGTTTCGGCTGCTGAGCCTGGTGCGGGTGGTCCGCGCCGCGGACGACTTTGAGCTTCTTGAACATCTGTCGGCCGAGCGGGCTGCGCGGCAGCATGCCTTTGACCGCCATCTCGATCGCGCGCTCGGGCGCACGGGCGAGCAGCTTCTCGAGCGGCTCGATCTTCATGTTGCCGATCGTGCCGGTATGCCGGTAGTAGATCTTGTCCTTGAGCTTGCGGCCGGTCACCCGGATCTTGGCCGCGTTGATCACGACGAGGTAGTCGCCCGTGTCGACGTGCGGGGTGTAGACCGGCTTGTGCTTGCCGCGCAGGCGCCGAGCGAGCTCGGTCGCGAGCCGGCCGAGCGTCTGGCCTTCGGCGTTTACGACGTACCAGTCGCGGCGCACGGTTTCCGGCTTGGCGGAGAATGTCTTCATGAGTTCGTGAGATTCCGAGTCGGGGGCCGGCCGCGGCCGGCCAAAGAGGCGGAATCTTACTTGGCGGCCGGACGGGGGGCAAGCCGGAGGCCAGCCTCGCCGGCGATGGCTCGACCGTCTGACGTCTCGCCCGCCCCCGTCATTCGAGAGATGCTGGCCTTGCGGCCGCTCATCCGCGCGGCCCCGGGCCTAGAACGCGTACTCGAGCGAAATCGAGGTAAACCGGTCGGTCGGCTCGATTCCGGGTGGCACGTCGGAGTTGCGCTTGATTCGCAGCGACAGCACGAGGCCGATGCGGCCCACGAGCCGCGCGTGGACCGCCGCGATCGATTCGATGCTCGTATTGGTCGAGCCGCTCTCGATCACGAGATCTTCTGTGAAGCCGGTCATCTCGCTGAACGTAAGCGCATAGCCGACCGCGCCGCGGACGATGCCCTCGTTGTCCCGCGGCCCGTCGCGCAGCTTCGCCTCGCGCTCGCCCGCCCCGATCTCGGCGTTGAGCGCGCTGTGCATGCGCTCGATCAGGCGCCGCCCGTAGCCGGCTGTTGCCGAAAGCTCGCTCTCGTAGGCGGAAAAGCGATCCTGACGCCAATTGAGCGAGGTGAAAACGTACGGCTTGCCCTCGCCGAGGGCGCGCCGCGACTCGAATTTCGCATTGTAGGCCTCGGCGGTCGTGACCTCGTCGGCCGTGGCCGCGACGGCCGCGACATCGAGCTCGTGATCCCAGTGCTCGCGGTTGTCGAGCAGCGAAAACGTGGCGTTCGCATTCGTGCTCTGCGTATTGCCGGCCGTCGAGATATAGCCGAGCGCCACGTTGCCGGAAATGCCGGGCGGCGGCGCCGTCGTCGCGCCGCCGGCGCCGCCGGACAGCACCGGCGCGATTTGCGCATGCACGGCGGTTGCGGCCGCGAGCCCCGCGATGGTCAAGAGCAACCGCTTCGATCCCTGCATCGTTTCCTCCAATCGCCCTCGGGGCGGTCACGGCTGAAATGGCGCTCGGCCGGGGCCGGCGCCTTATATAATGCCGGCATGCAAGCGCCAGGATTGAACGATCGCGTGATCGCCGCGATCGAGCAAGGGCTGCGGGCTCTCGGCGCGACGCCCGTCGCGGCGCGACCCTCACCGGCGCTCGCGGCGGCCGACGACGCCCTCACCCCGGCGGAACGGCGGCAGAGCGCCGCGCTGCTGCGCGTGAATCGCGCGGGCGAGCTGGCTGCGCAGGCGCTTTACTCCGGCCAATCGCTGCTCGCGCGGTCGGACGACACGCGGCGCCGTCTCGATGCGGCCGCAGCCGAGGAACGCGACCATCTCGCATGGTGCACCGAGCGACTCGGCGAGCTCGGCGGTCGCCCGAGCGCTCTCGACCCGCTCTGGTACGGCGGCTCGTTTCTGATCGGCGCACTCGCAGGTGCTTGCGGCGATCGCACGAGCCTCGGTTTCGTGGCCGAGACCGAAAAGCAGGTCGAAGCTCACCTCAACGACCATCTGCGTAGGCTGCCCGAACGCGATCGCGCGAGCGGCGACATCCTCGCGCGAATGGTCGAGGACGAGGCGCATCACGGCACGATGGCGAGCCTTGCGGGCGGCGTGCCGTTGCCGGTAGCCGTTCGCATTTGCATGGCCATCGGCGGCGGAGTGTTGCGCCGAGTTGCGCTAGTCTTGTGAAACCCGTCACAACCTGCAACGCTGATCACTTGCGCCCCACCGAGGAATTGATTAAATACGGCATTACGTCAAACCGGAGTGCGGATCCATGGAAGAAGCCCTGAGGCCCCTAAGCGACGTGCCAGCGATCAATCGCTTCCTGAGCTACTGCCGCGTTCGCACGATTCCGGGGAAGACGGTGATGATTCACGCCGGCGACCTACCCGACGTGCTCTATTACATCGTCGACGGCTCCGTCGAAGTGATGATCGAGGATGAGGACGGCAACGAGATGGTCCTCGCCTACCTCAATAAGGGTCAATTCTTCGGCGAGATGGGTTTGTTCTACGAGCAGCCCACCCGCAGCGCCTGGGTTCGCACTCGGTCCGAAAGCGAGATCGCCGAGATGACTTATCCGCGGTTTCGCCAAATCGCATCGGAGAGCCCGGGCTTGATCTTCGAGCTCGCGACCCAGCTCGCGACTCGTCTCGACCGCACCAACCGCAAGCTCGGCGATCTCGCGTTCGTCGACGTCACCGGGCGCGTCGCGCACGCGATCATGGATCTCTGCCGCGAGCCGGACGCGATGACGCATCCGGACGGCATGCAGATCAAGGTCTCGCGTCAGGAGCTGTCGCGCTTGGTCGGCTGCTCGCGCGAGATGGCCGGCCGCGTGCTCAAGGTGCTCGAAGATCAGGGCCTCGTGCGCGCAAGCGGCAAGACCATCGTCGTGTTCAACGCGCGCCGCGAGCTGCCGAAACCGCGCAGCGAGGCGTTACGCCGCCCTGCTTGAGCGGCATCGCCGTCGTCTAACCAGGCCCGCGGCTTCCACCGCGGGTTACCTGAACCCGCGCTGCGATCGCACGCGTTCGTAAGCCGCCCGAATCTCACGCGTCTTCTGATCGGCCACGCCCGCCATCGACTTCGGCAGGCCGCGTGCAACGAGCTTGTCCGGATGGTGTTGATTCATGAGGCGGCGGTAGGCGGTCTTCACTTCATCGTCGCTCGTCTGCGGCGTGACGCCCAGCACTCGGTAAGCATCGGCCAGCGTCGTGGCGTCGGCCGGCGGCGGGGCACCGCCGCGGCGTTCGTACGAGCGCAGAAGCTCTTCTATCTGGGCGAGCTCCGCGCGATCCACACCGAGCGCGCTCGCGATGCGCCAGAGCAGCTGGCGCTTCTCCGCACCGATCGGCCCTGCCCCAATCGCGGACTGCAGTTGAATCTGCATGAACGCCCGAGCGAGGACGTCGCGCCCGCCGATCTGCTCTCTTAGGCTCTCGAGCCGCTGCGTGAGCGGATAGCTCGAGACTTTGCCGCGCGTGAAGCAATCGATGGCGTCCCGCACCTGCTCGCGCGAGAGGCGCATCCCGTCCATGATCCGGCGCGCGGTGCGCACTTCGTCCTCCGACACGCGGCCGTCGATCTTTGCGACGCGACCCATGACCTCGAACGTAACCTCGAAAAACAGCCGGCTGATTTGCGCCGAGCGCGCGCGCGCGGCCCCGCCGAGCACGCCGCTTTCGTCGACCCGATGCCCGAGCAGTGCGCCGAGCACCGACCCGATCGGCCCGCCGGCCGCAAAGCCGACAATTGCTCCGATCGCCTTCCCGAACCACTGCATTCTCAACTCACTGCTCGGCCATGCGCCTGGCGGTTGCCGAGATGCGGCGCGTAGGCTCATTATCTGACGTTTGGATTGTGGCGCAACGAGATGGCGGCTGCGACCGAGGCTTTGTTCGAATCGAATCTGCACGGGCTCAAGCTCGTCGCCCGCGGCAAGGTTCGCGACATCTATCGCGTCGATCCCAAGCGCCTGTTGATCGTCGCGACGGATCGCATTTCGGCCTTCGACGTGATTCTGCCCGATCCGATCCCCGGTAAGGGCATCGTGCTCACGGCCATCTCCAACTTCTGGTTCAAGCTGCTCGAGAACGTGATCCCGAATCACCTCACGGGCACGACCGCAGACCAGGTACTCCACGATCCGGACGACGTGGCCAAGGTCAAGGATCGAGCGGTGGTGGTGCAGGACTTGAAGCCGCTGCCAGTCGAAGCGGTCGTGCGCGGCTATCTCATCGGCTCGGGTTGGAAGGATTACTGCAAAACGGGCCGAGTCTCGGGCGTCTCGTTGCCATCCGGGCTCGAGCTCGCCGAGCGTTTACGCGAGCCGATCTTCACGCCGAGCACCAAGGCGGGCCCGGGTGCGCACGACGAGAACATTTCGTTCGTCGAGGTCCGCAACCTGATCGGCGTGGAAGTCGCCGACAAGGTGCGCGACGTGTCGCTCAAGCTCTACGAGCGCGCGACACAGTACGCGCAGCAGCGCGGGATCATCATCGCGGACACCAAGTTCGAGTTCGGCCTGGACGAGCACGGTGAGCTGCGCGTCATGGACGAAATTCTCACACCCGACTCCTCTCGCTTCTGGCCTGCCGCAACGTATCGGCCCGGCGCCTCCCCGCAAAGCTTCGACAAGCAATACGTGCGCGACTATCTCGAGACGCTCGATTGGGACAAGACCGCGCCCGGGCCGCGTTTGCCGAGTGTGGTGATCGAGCGCACGCGCGCGAAGTATCACGAGGCGCTGCAGCGGCTCACCGGCGAACCGCCCGCGTGAACGCCGCGCACGAGGTCGCCGCGCGACCGACCTCCGCCACATGGAGCTGATTCGGAAGTACATCGAACGCCGGCTGTGGCCGAGCGCCGGCCTCGACCAGTCGCCGCCGCAGCAGCTGCTGCTGGCGGCGCGTTTCGCTTACGCCCTGCTACGCGATTTCCTGGACGGCGAGCTCAGCCTGCGGGCGATGAGCCTCGTCTATACGACGATGCTTGCCGTCGTGCCGCTGCTCGCGTTCAGCTTCTCGGTGCTGAAGGGCTTGGGCTTCCACAGAACGCTCGCGCCGCTGCTCGAGCGAGTCCTGGAGCCGCTCGGCCCGCGGGCCGGAGAGATCACGCAACGCGTGATCGGTTTCATCGACAACGTGAGCGGTTCGACGCTCGCGAGCATCGCGATTCTGCTGCTGCTCTATACAGCGCTGTCGATGGCGCACAAGGTCGAGTCGAGCTTCAACTTCGTGTGGCGCGTCGACCGCTCGCGCAGCCTCGCGCGCCGCTTCAGCGAGTACTTGAGCGTGATCTTTGTCGGACCGTTGGTGCTGAGCATCGCGCTCGGCTTCACCGCTACGGTCGCGAGCACGGCGGCGGCAAGCCGCCTGAAGGAAATCCAACCGATCGGCGGTTGGCTCGTGAGCTCGAGCGCGTTCCTACCTTACCTGCTCGTATTCGCTGCGTTCAGCTTCCTGTACGTGTTCGTGCCGAATACGCGCGTGCGCCTCAAGCCCGCGTTGATCGGTGCGCTATTTGCAGGCGTGTTGTGGGCCGCTGGCGGACGCATGTTCGCGACGTTCGTCGTGACCACGAGCCGCACGCTTGCGATCTATGCAAGCTTCGCGATCGTCATCTTCGCGATGCTATGGCTGTATTGGTCCTGGCTGATCCTGTTGTTCGGCGCGCAGCTCGCGTTCTACGTGCAGAACCCGGACTCGCTGCGCATCGGGCACCGGCGCGAGCCGGTGTCGAACGCGCTGCGCGAACGACTCGCGCTCGGCTCGATGCTACTCGTGACCCGTGAATTCGCCGCCGATGGCGTTCGATGGACGATCGAGACGCTCGCGGCAGACATGCGCGTGCCGCGTCATCTGCTCGAGCCCGTGATCGCATCGCTGGTCGGCGCGGAGCTGCTCACGCTCACTGCCGACCAGCGGCTCACGCCGGCCCGCGATCCGCGCGCAATCCGTGTGCTTGACGTGCTCGCCGTCGTGCGCGGCGCCGAACACGAGATTGCAGGCGCCGCGAGCGCCACCGTACGAGCACTCGAGCAGCGAATCGCGCGCGCCGTCGACGGCGCAGCCGGCAGCGAGTCGCTCGCCGATCTGGCATTCGAGGAAGCTCCCGGCGACGGTGCCGCCCCGCACGTTTCGACCGAAGCCGGACCGCGGATCGTGTCGCGGCGCTGATGCTGCGCCTATTGACCCGCGAGCGTGAGCGCACCGACGCGCACCGCGCCGCACCGCACGGTGCCGCGCTTGTCGATGTCGGAGCCGATCGCCTCGATGCGGCGCAACATCTCCGCGAGATTGCCGGCGATCGTCACCTCGTTCACGGGATGGACAATCGCACCGCGCTCCACCCAGAACCCCGCTGCCCCGCGCGAATAATCGCCGCTCACGATGTTCACGCCTTGACCCAGCAGTTCGCCGACCACGAAGCCTTCGTCCATATCGGCGATCAACGACTCGAGAGGACCCGCTGTCGGCTGGACGAGGAGGTTGTGCACGCCGCCGGCGTTCGCGGTCGTTTCGAGCCCTAGCCTCCGCGCCGAGTAGCTCGACAGAACGTAGCCCTGCAAAACGCCCCCCGTCACGAGCCGACGCCGGCGCGTCGCGACGCCCTCGGCATCGAAAGGGGCGCTCGCGAGCCCGCGGGGAATCAGCGGATCCTCCTCGATGTCGACGAACGACGGCAGCACCTGCTGGCCGACCGCACCGAGCAGAAACGATGCACGACGATATTGAGCGGTGCCCCGAATGGCCGCAACGAGATGGCCGAACAGGCCCTTCGCGATCTCGGCCGGAAACAGCACGGGGACGACGCGCGTAGACAGTTGCCGCGCGCCGAGCCGCTCGACCGCACGGCGCGCAGCTTCGCGGCCGACACTTTCGGGGCTCTCGAGCTCGTCGGGGGCGCGAGCGGCCGAGTACCAATAGTCGCGCTCCAGCGAGCTCGCGTCGTTCGCAACCACGCTGCAGCTCGTCGAACAGGTGCTCGTCGGATAACCGCCGATGAATCCGTGCGAGTTAGCGTAGACGCGATGCCCGCAGCCCGACGACGCCATGGCGCCCTCGGAATTCGAGATACGCGCATCGAACGCGCGCGCCGCGTTCTCGGCGCGCAGTGCGAGCGCGGTGGCGTGCTCGACGTCGAGCTCCCACGGAAAATAGAGCTGGAGATCGGGTGGATCGACGGCCATGAGCTTCGCGTCGGCGAGTCCGGCGTACTCATCGGGCGCCGTAAAGCTGCCGATACTGAGCGCTTTGCGAACCGTGTCCTCGATGCTGGCCGCCGAGAAATCCGTCGTGCTCGCGCTGCCCTTGCGCGCGTCCCGATACACGGTTACCGCGAGGCCCCGGTCGCGTTGCCTCTCGACCGATTCGAGCTCGCCCATCCGCACGGTCACGGACAGCCCCTCGTCGTAGCTGACGCCGGCTTCGGCTTGATGAGCGCCGTGGCGGCGCGCGATCTCGATCGTCTGTGCGGCGACATCGGCTAGCGACTCGGCGACTCGTTGTTGATCCATCGATGGTTGCCTCAGCGGGTTAGACGACAATTCTACCTGCTGTACAATGCGCCGATGAAACCACTCGTCGGCGTCATCATGGGGTCGAAGTCCGACTGGGCGACGATGAGCCACTGCGCCGAGACGCTCGAGACGCTCGGCATTCCGTTCGAGTTGCGCGTCGTTTCGGCGCATCGCACACCCGACTTGCTGTTCGAGTACGCGGCCGGCGCGGCGGATCGGGGCCTCGAGGTCCTCATCGCGGGCGCGGGCGGCGCGGCGCACCTGCCCGGCATGACAGCCGCGAAGACCCGGCTGCCCGTGCTCGGCGTGCCGATTCGCTCGCGCGCGCTGCACGGCCTGGACTCGCTGCTGTCGATCGTCCAGATGCCGCGCGGCGTGCCCGTCGCAACCCTCGCGATCGGCAAGGCCGGCGCCGCGAACGCCGCACTGCTCGCGGGCGCCATTCTCGCGAACAAGCATGCGGCGATTGCAGAGGCGCTCGAACGTTATCGCGGCGCGCAAACGGCGCAGGTGCTCGAGCATCCCGATCCGCGCGACGCAGATTAGCCCGACGCCGATTCATAAACGTCGGCGCAGCGTCGATGAGTAGCATCAAGATCGGTATCGTCGGCGCCGGCCAGCTCGGGCGCATGCTGGCGCTTGCAGGTTATCCGCTCGGCATCGAGACGCACGTGCTCGATCGAGCGGTTGACGCGCCAGGCGCGCAAGTCGCGCCGCTCGTGCAAGGCGAGCTCGATGACCCGACGGCGCTCGCAGAGCTCGCCGCCCGCGTCGATGTGGTGACGCTCGAGATCGAGAACGTCGCGGTCGACGCGCTCGAGGCGGTGCGGCGGCGAGTTCCCGTGTGGCCGCCGCCGGCCGCGGTTGCGGCCGCGCAGGATCGACTCGCGGAGAAGACATTGTTCCGCAAGCTCGGCATTCCGACCGTCGAGTTCGTGCCGATCGGCGCCCCGGAAGATCTACGCCGCGCGGGCGCGGCGCTCGGCTGGCCGATCGTGCTCAAGACGCGTCGCCTCGGCTACGACGGCCGCGGTCAGCGAGTCGTCGATTCGCTCGCGGCCCTCGAGCGCGCGTGGGACGAGCTCAAGCGCGCACCTTCGATCGCGGAGGCATGGGCGCCTTTCGATTGCGAGCTGTCGCTGATCGCGGTGCGCGGCAGCGACGGGGAGCAGGCGTTCTATCCGCTCGCCGAGAACGTGCACCGCGATGGGATCCTGCGCTCGACGGTTGCGCCGTATGCAGATGCGACGCTGCAGGCGCAAGCGGAGCGCTGGCTCGGGGCACTCAACACGGAGCTGGAGTATCGCGGCGTGCTCACGGTCGAGTTCTTCAAGACCGCCGATGGCCTCGTCGCGAACGAGATGGCGCCGCGCGTACATAACTCGGGCCATTGGACGATCGAGGGCGCCGAGACGAGCCAGTTCGAGAATCACCTGCGCGCCGTCGCGGGATGGCCGCTCGGCGACACGGGAGTCCGCGGACACGCCGCAATGGTGAACCTTCTGGGTAGCTTGCCGCCGCCCGCTGCGTTGCTCGGCATCGCCGGGGCGCATTTGCACGACTACGGGAAAAGTCCCAGGCCTGAACGGAAAGTCGGGCATTGCACGCTCGTCGATGTCGACAGGCGCCGCCTGCTTGCTCGCCTGGAGGCCTTGCAGCAAGCGGTTTCGCGGCACGAAGGGTGACGCCGCTTCTCGTAAGCCCTCGGCCTTTGTATTAGTCTTCCCAGACCGCCCGAAGAGCCTCCTATGTACTGCGAGCTGTTTCAACTCAAAGAACCACCGTTTCGACTTACGCCGGATCCGCAATTTCTGTTTGCGAGCAAGCAGCACGCGCGAGCGAAGGCGTACATGGAGTCGACGATCTGGCTCGCGGACGGCTTCGTCGTGATCACCGGAGACATCGGCTCCGGCAAGACGACGCTGATCGAGAGTTTCCTCGCCGATCTGCCGGACGACATCGTTCTCGCGCACATCAGCCAAACGCAGCTCTCGCCCGTCGAGTTCCTGCAGGCGTTACTCGTCGAGTTCGGGTTCAAGCCGTTCCGCAAGCGCAAGATCGAGCTGCTTGCGATGATCAAGGATTTCATGGTCGAGCAGTACGCGGCCGGCAAGAAGATATTGCTCGTGATCGACGAGGCGCAGAACCTATCGCGCCGCGTGCTCGAGGAGGTCCGCTTGCTGTCCGGCCTCGAAGCGCAGAAGGAGAAGTTGCTCCGAATCGTGATCGCCGGTCAGCCGGAGCTCTCCCGCAAGCTCGATTCGCCTCGTCTCGCCCAGCTGACACAGCGCGTCCGCTTGCGGTTTCATCTGGGCGCGCTGTCGAAGCGCGAGACGCACGAATACATTGCGCACCGCCTCGAAGTCGCGGGCGCCAACGGCCGCACCATCTTCACACCCGAAGCCTGCGACATGGTGTTCCGCTATGCCGGCGGCGTGCCGCGACTGATCAACGTGATTTGCGACACCGCGCTCCTCTGCGCGTTCGCCGAGGAGCGCACGCTGATCGACGAGGCATTGGTGAAGGCCGCGGCGGAAGAGCTCCAATGGGTCGAGTTCTCGGAACGATTGAGCGAGCGTGGCCGGCGCGTCGACGCGACGGGCAACTTCGTGCCGACCACCGGCCCCCTGGCGAAGCTCGAGGTGTTGTTTCGCGACGAATTCGTCACCGACTTCCCGTTGAACGCCGGCCGCGCGATCATCGGCCGCACTGCCGAGAACGATCTGCAAATCCGCAGTAAATTCGTATCGCGTCACCACGCGCAGGTGGTCTCGGATCAGAACCACTCGGTGCTCGAGGATTTGAACAGCACGAACGGCCTCTACATCCGGTCGAAGCGCGTCAAGCGGCAGGAGCTCGTCGACGGCGATCTGATCCAGCTCGGCGAGCACAAGCTGCTGTATCGAGATCTGCGCCACTTGCGCCTGGCAACAGCCGACGACTACGACACGGAAGAAGAATTCGAGGACGACCTCGAGCGCGATGAAGAGGAGCGCGAGGACGAGGACTTCGACGACGAGAAGCGCGCGGACGAGGATCTCGATGACGACGAGCGCGCCGAGGACGACGACGCGTTCGGCGACGAAGATGAAGACGAGGAGGCGGACGCTCGCTCGACCGCTACCGCGCACGGCAACCGCGAGAAATGAAGGCGCCGGGACCTGCTGCTCAGAGGGAGCCGGCTTTCGAACGATAATCGCGCCGCTTGATCCAGACCACCCCGGCGGCCAGCAGCGCGCCGAGACCCACGACCGTGCAGATCTCGGGCCAGTACCAGTAGTTCACGTACAGACGCGCAAGCAACGCCGTTACGCCGACGGCCGCATAGTAGAACGGCAGCGCCTCGTACAACGGCTTCGACAACCACATGGGTGCTTCTCCGCGGCGTCCCGCCACCGGCCCAGCGCCGACCTCGGCGACTTATTCTGTGCTTGCACGCGCTCGCGCAGCAAGGAAGGCTTCCTCGGAGTCGGTTTCGCGGCGAGCGCTCGGCCGGTCGCGACGAGCGCAGCGCCGTGTCGTCGAGGGGGCCCGTCGGCCGTCAGCGCGTGAAGAGCGAGATCAGCCAGGCGAGCAGCGAGCGACCGAGACCATCGATCGCGAAATCGGATTCGCCCTGCAGCTCGCGGGCGAGCCGCTCCTCGGTCGGATCGAGCAGCGGACGTTTGAAGTCCGCTTCGGTCATCGTGGATTCGAAGTTGATGGCCATGCAGCGCTCGTTGCCTCCGCGAAGAAACGCAGCCTAGGCACAACGCGCGCGCGTTGCAGTGACCGCAATCACGAACGCTCAGCGCGACGTTTGACGTAACGCCGCGCGTTCGACGAAGCGCTAGGTTCGCGTGCCGCCGACGGTGAGCGAGTCGATGCGGATGGTCGGCTGGCCGACGCCGACCGGCACGGATTGCCCGTCCTTGCCGCACGTGCCGAGCCCCGCGTCGAGCTTCAAGTCGTTGCCGACCATCGACACTCTCGTGAGCACCTCTGAGCCGCTGCCGATCAGCATGGCGCCCTTGATCGGCGTGGTCTTCTTGCCGTTCTCGATGAGATACGCCTCGCTCGCCGAGAACACGAACTTGCCCGACGTGATGTCGACTTGGCCGCCGCCGAAGTTCGGCGCGTATACGCCCTTGTCGATCGACGCGATGATTTCGTCGGGGTCGTAGCGCCCCGGCAGCATGTAGGTGTTCGTCATGCGCGGCATCGGCGCGTAGGCGAACGACTCGCGCCGGCCGTTGCCGGTCGACTGCGTGCCCATGAGCCGGGCGTTCAGCTTGTCGTGCATGTAGCCCTTGAGCACTCCGCCCTCGATCAGTGTGTTGCACTGAGTCGGCGTGCCCTCGTCGTCCACGTTGAGCGAGCCGCGGCGTCCCGCAAGCGTGCCATCGTCGACGACGGTGCACTGCTCGGTAGCGACACGCTCGCCGATACGCCCCGTGAATGCCGAGGTGCCCTTGCGGTTGAAGTCGCCCTCGAGACCGTGGCCGATCGCCTCGTGCAGCAGAATGCCGGGCCAGCCGGACCCGAGCACCACGGGCATGTTGCCGGCCGGCGACGGCACCGCCTCCATGTTGACGGCCGCCGATCGCACGGCCTCCGCGGCAATCTGCAACGGCCGGCCGTTGGCGGTTACGAGCGCGAAATCGCCGCGGCCGCCGCCGCCCGCATACCCCTGCTCGCGCCGTCCGCCGCTTTCCATGATCACCGAAACGTTGAGCCGCACGAGCGGCCGCACGTCGGCCGCGAGCGTGCCGTCCGAGGCCTGCACGAGCATGACCTCGTAGACCCCTGCGAGGCTGCCGATCACCTGAATGATCCGCGGATCCATTGCCCGCACACGCCGATCGATGTCGGCCAGCAGCCCCACCTTCGCGGCGTCGGTCATGCTCGGCAAGGGGTCGACGCCGGGGTACAGGGGCTGATACGCGGCCGTACGCGCAACATGCACACGGCCCGCGCCCTGCGTGCGCGCGATGCCGCGTGCGGCCTCGACCGCATCGAGCAGCGCCGCCTCGTCGAGCTGATCCGAATACGCGAAGCCTGTGCGCTCGCCGCTGACGGCGCGCACGCCGATGCCTCGATCGATGCTGTGCACGCCCTCTTTGACGATTCCGTCCTCGACGGTCCAAGTCTCGTAACGCGTGAGCTGAAGGTACAGGTCGACGTAGTCGAGCTGCCGCGTCATCGCTGCGCCGAGCGCGCGATCGAGCACGCGCAAGTCCAGGCCGGCGCGAGCGAGCAGCTGCTCGTGCGCGACGGCGAGGGGGTCGGGTGATGCAATGACTTTCGGCTGCGGTTCGATCATGGTGGGCTCTCGGTGGTTATGGTCGGTGCGGCGCCTGCGAATTTCAACGCTACAGCTCGCGGCGGTGCTGCACGGCCGGGAAACGCGAACGCAACTCGACCAGCCGGATCATATCGAGATCGGCGGTGAGCACGCCAGGACGGCCGTCGAGCTCGCCGAGGATTTCGCCCCAAGGGCCGATCGCAATCGAATGGCCGTAGGTCTTGCGGCCGCCCGCGTGGACGCCGCATTGCCCGGCCGCGACGACGTAGCACAGCGACTCGACTGCGCGCGCCGTCAGCAACGGCCGCCAGTGCACCTCGCCCGTCGGCACGGTGAACGCGGCCGGCACGACGATCAAGTCGACCCCGAGCACTCCGAGCCGGTGGAATAACGCCGGGAAGCGAATGTCGTAGCAGATCGTCATTCCGATGCGGCCGAGCGGCGTCTCTGCGGCCGTCACGCGCTCGCCCGCGCGCGTCTTTGCGGACTCCTTGTAGCTTTCTTCCTCGCGCCCCGGAATGTCGACGTCGAACAGATGAATCTTGTCGTAGAACGCAGCGACCCGGCCGTCGGGGCCCACGAGTAGCGAGCGCGAGCTCGCCAGCGAGCTTGCGCCGTCGCGAATGGGAATCGTGCCGCCTACGATCCACAGCCCGTGCTGCTCCGCTTGCTCGGCGAGAAACTGCTGGGCGGGTCCCGTGCCGAACGGCTCGATCGCGGCAACGCGCTCGGCATCGGTCGAGCCGAGGAACGAAAAATTCTCCGGCAGCACGACGAGCTCGGCGCCGCGCGCGGCGGCCTCGCCGATCCAGCCCGCGGCCGCCGCGAGGTTCGCCGCGACATCGGTCGTGCTCGTCATCTGGACCGCAGCTGCTCTCATTTTGCGCCGCCTCCCGTAGCCACCGCGGCCGTCTTGCCCGGCGGCAGCTCCGCACAGATCGCACCCTTCTCGAGCTGCTCTTCCGACAGTCGCTCGACCATCGGATCCTGCCAACTGCCTGTCACGCAATACGATGCGCGGCCGATGCCCTTCAGAGGCTCTTTGAAGATGCGCGTGAAGATCAGCAGCGCGGCCGCCACGCCGGGGCCGCCGAGCAGACCGCCGACGGTCGGCAGCACCTTGCCCGGCTCTGCCGTCACGACCGCTTGCTGCCGATAATCGTGGTCGCGCAGCCCCGTGCGGCCGACCACGCCGATTTCGGCGGCCGGCCCCGTCAGCTTCAGATTGTCAGTATAGGCATTGCCGTCGATCGCGGTGAAATCGGCCGTGATCTGATCGAATACCAGGCCGCGATTGAACACGTCGCGAAAATCGAGCGCGAGCCGGCGCGGCAGCGCGCTGATGCTGAGCAGCCCTACGACGCGGCCTGCACCCGGCTGCACGTCGAGCAAGCTGCCCGTCTCAGCGCGGATCGAAAGATCGCCGCCGACGTGGTCCATCCAGTCCCCCGACGGTGGTCCGGGCCAATACACGCTCGCGGTGATCTCCGCGTGCTTTGCCTGAATGATCGGGTCGAGCCCGAGCTCCTGCAGTCCCTTCGCGACGTCGGTCGAGGTGAGGGTCAGCGCAATGCGGGTCGTGTCGCCGTCGGCGCCCGTGAACCAGCCGCCGCTGCCCTGCGCCGTGAAGCCGTCGGTCGCGCTTTCGAACGAGACGAGGCGCAGACCCAATGGATCGGAGACGATCTCCGCGTCCATCTTGCCGAGGCGGCGCGCACCGATCGCGAATTCGTCGCTGTGCAGCTTGAGCCCCGGCAAGCGTCGCGGATCGACCTTGTCCATCGATCCGCCTTCGCCTGCGTTCAGGTAGAGCCTGCGCATCACCGCGACGATCTGCGGATCGTGCGCGAGATCGGCGGGCACGAGCAGCGTGCCCGCGACGGGGTCGCTGTCGAGCTCGATCTGCCAGTCGTCGGTGAGGCGGCGCGCAGTGAGCTTCGTGCTGCCGAGCTGCTGCCCGAACGCCGAGAAATCCGCGACCACGACGTCGGCGCCGGCAAAACCCGCCGCGAGCATCGACGCACCGGCGACCTTCGGCAGCGCGAGCCAGTCATCGACGTTGACCCGCGGCAAGCTGCCGTCGATCGTGACGCCGCGGTCGGAGCGAAACTCCGGCAGGGCGCCGCCGAAACGCAGGGCGCCGCGGCGGAACACGAATTGACCGTCCGCTCCGTCGGGCGGCGCGTCGTATTGCAGCGCAAAGCGGCGCGATGCGCCGAGGTAGCCGTCGAGATCCACGCCGCCTCCCGGCGGGAACGTGACGTTGACCTCTAGGTTCACGGGCTCGCTCGGCGCTTTCGCGAACGGCGCCGGGTAATGCAGTGCGACGCCCGATAGATTCGAGTCGATCGTGATCTTCGGCGGCGCGGCTCGTGCCTGCTCGTCGATGGCCGGAATCAACAGCCGGCCCTGCCATGCGGTCTGTCCGCCGAGCAGCGCCGAGTAAGGCAGATCGAACGTGGTCGCGACGGCGTCTATGCCGACTTCGCCCTCTAGATCGAGCTCGGAGCTGTAGCCCGGATCGGCGGGAACGCCGACGTTCACGGTCACGGGACCGTTCAAGAAGATCGCGTGGATGCCCTCGCCGTGCAGCTCGCGCTCGGTCACCGCGAGCGTGCCGTGAATCTCGCTCGCGTGCGGCTTGAAGCCGGCGAACGCGAGCTCGCCGTCGGCGATGGCGAGTGAAGCGGTGAGCTTGTACGAGTCGCGGTCGAGCAGCGGCAAGTGCAAATCGAGGTTGACCTCGCCCGTGCCGCCGACACCGTCGAGCCGTGCGAAGTTCGGTCCCAAGTGATGCGCAATCAACGGCGCGCTCTTGAGGAAGCCGAGCACCTGGCCGAGAGGGCCGACGGTCACCGCCTTCACGCCGAGCACGCCGGTGCGCAAGTCCGGAATGTCGACGCTCACGGCCGACGCGCGGTTGCCGAGCACACGCCCCGTGCCGTGCCCCGAGAAGCCCGCGTTCACGAACTCGACGGCGCCCGTGAGATCCTGCGCACGCGGCCAATCGGAGATGTACGCGAGGTCGCCGTGCTCGACGTCGACGTTCACCTGGAATCGACCTTCGCCGCCGTCGAACGGAAACGCGCGGAGCGGACCGACGAACGAGACCTTCGCGCCGGTCGCCTGCCCTCCCTTGAGCGACTCGTCGAGCCACTCGACGACGCTGTCGGGCATCTTCGGCGCAGGCAAATACCGCGCGACCGCCGCGAGATTGAAACTCGAGATTTCGGCCTGCAGATCGAGCTGCGGCGAGCTGCCGTCGAGCGGTAAGGAGAGCTCCAGGCTCGAATGGGAGCTCGCGTCGGGTGTTGCGACCGTCAGGTCGTCGCTCACGACTCGCACGGCGTCCTGTCCCTGGCGCCACACCACGACGCCGCGCAGCTCCTGAATCGGCAGCGGTGCGCGAAACAATGCGGGCCACACGAGACGCGAGGCGCCCGTATGCAGCTCCACTCGGCCGCTGCGCGAATCCGCGCGAATCTCACCCGTCAACGAGTCGAAGCCCGGGCGCTCGTCGACCGGCTCCATCCCGAGACCGCTGAAAGCGGCCGCGAGCGAGTAGTCGTAGCCCTCGGCGCCGCGTTCGACTTCGACCGTCACGGTGCGCACGTCGCCGCGAGGCGCGAGGGCAAACCAGGAGTCGAGCGCCGGCGATTGCGGCAACGGCCAGAAGAACGGCGTCAAATCCTCGAGCCGCAGGAAGTCGGTGCGCAGCGCGAACCGCCGGAAGCCGGCGCCGTCCCGGGCGACGTCGATTTCCGCTTCGGTGCCGCTCGGCCATGCGTGACCGCCCCGCGCCACTGCCAGGTCGCGCACGCCGATATGCCACTCGTCGGCCTCGCGCCGCCAATCGGCCTTGAACGCGATCCGGTCGTAGTGCGATCCGGCCGTGCCGAGCACGCTCGGCACCGCGACGTCCTCGAGCGAGAGCTCCACGTTGCCCTGCGTGAGCTCGAGGTTGCGCCAGTCGAGCCAAACTGCCACGTCGCCCTTGCCGGCTTGCGGCACGATCGCGGCTTCGGGCAACAGGCGCCCGGCCACGCCGAGGTCGATCGCCTTCGCGGCGGCCGACACGCGCCAGTCCCCGGTGAAGTGCCGGGCGCCGCGCGCGTCGTTCGCGACGAAGCCTTGCGCGGTGAGCTCGATGCGGCTCGCGAAATCGCTCGGAGGCCTCGCGCTCGCCTCGACGAGCACGGCATTGCCGTCGCGGCTGAGTCGCCCGGCCACGTCGCGGAAGTCCCAGGACAGATTGCGGCTCTGGTCGAGATAGACGACGCGGCTGTCGCGTACGAGCACCTCGACATCGGGCGGCACGTCGAGCGCGAAATCCGGACGCCGGGCAGCCGTCGCGGGCGCGCCCTGCAGCCGGAACTCGCCCTCGGCAGTCTGCACGACCGTGAGCTCGGTGCCCTCGAAGGTAAGCCGATCGACGCCGATCTCGCGCCGCATGAGCACGCGCTCGAGCAGCGCGAGCGGGCTCAAGCCGACGCTCGCCGAGCGTGCCGTCAGAAACGGCGCCGCGTCGTCGGCCGCCGCGACGCTCGCTTCGCGGAACGTGAGCTCGGGGCCGCGCCAAGTGAGGCGCCCATCGACGTCGGTGAACATCAGCTGGACGCCCACCTTGTCGTGGAGCCAGGCCTTGAGCTCGCGCTGGTGGCTCGGCAGCTCCGCGACCAGCCATTTGAGGCCGCCGGCCGCAAGCCCCGTCAACAGCACGGCGCCGGCGGCGACGGCAATCACGAGCTTGACGGCCTTGCGAAGCGTGCTCTTCATCTCACCCGCTACATCAACACCACATCGAACCGATCGGGGGCATACAAGCTCTCGCTCTGCAGACGAATGGGCTTTCCCGTCAGCCGCTCGAGCTCCGCGATGCCGGCCGCCTCCTCATCGAGCAACCGCTCGATCACGCTCGGGGGCGCGAGCACGAGCAACTCCTGCCCGAACTGCCGGTGCTGGCGCAGGATTTCGCGAAAGATCTCGTAGCAGACGGATTCCGCGGTCTTCACGAAGCCGCGGCCTTCGCAGCTTGGACAAGCTTGGCAGAGAACGTGTTCCAAGCTCTCGCGGTTGCGCTTGCGCGTCATCTCGACGAGGCCGAGGGAGGAAACGTTCATGATCTGCGTCTTGGCGTGATCGGCCGCCAGCCGGTCCGTAAGCGCCTGAAGCACTTGGCGGCGGTGCTCCTCCTCGGCCATGTCGATGAAGTCGATGATGATGATGCCGCCGAGATTGCGGAGCCTGAGCTGACGCGCAATCGCGACGGCCGCCTCCAGGTTCGTGCGAAAGATCGTCTCCTCGAGGTTGCGATGGCCCACGTATGCGCCGGTGTTCACGTCGATCGTAGTCATCGCCTCGGTCTGGTCGAACACCACGTGACCGCCCGACTTCAGCGGCACCTTGCGGTTCAGCGCACGCGCGACCTCGTCGTCGATGCCGTAGACGTCGAAGATCGGCCGCTCGTCGGCGTAGCGCTCGATCAGCGGCGCCAGGTGCGGCACGAACCGGGCGGCGAACTCTTTGAGGCGCAGGTAGGTGGCCTCCGAGTCGACGCGCACTCGCCCGATGTCGGGGGTCGAGGAATCCCGCAGCACCCGCAGCGGCAATGGCAGGTCTTCGTGGACGAGCGCGCCGGCCGGCGTGCGCTCGGCCTGCTCCTCGACCGCTCGCCACAGCTTGCCGAGAAACGCCATGTCCTCCTGCAGCGCCTCGCGCGAAGCGCCTTCGGCCGCCGTGCGCACGATGTACCCGCCGCCGGCCGACTGCTCGGCGCCGAGCGCCTCGACGAGGCACCGCAGCCGCTCGCGCTCCGTTTCGGCTTCGATGCGCGACGACACGCCGATACCCAAGCCGTGCGGCGCCATCACGAGGTAGCGCGACGGAATCGTGATGAAGGTCGTCAGTCGCGCGCCCTTGGTGCCGAGCGGCTCCTTGAGGACCTGGACGAGCAGCTCCTCGCCCTCGTGCACGAACTCCCGAATTTGCGCTTCGTGTGAATCGCTCGGCGCATCGTCGTGGGGATTGCGCGCGATGTCCGATGCGTGCAGGAACGCGGTGCGCTCGAGGCCGATCTCCACGAAGGCCGCCTGCATGCCGGGCAACACGCGCGACACCTTGCCCTTGTAGATGTTGCTGATCACGCCGCGCCGGCTCGTGCGCTCGATCAGCACCTCTTGGAGAACGCCGCTTTCGACGACGGCCGCACGAGTCTCGCCCGCCGTCTCGTTGATCAAGATCTCGCCGCGCATCACGCCGCCCGCTCGCCCAACCCGTACGCCAAGCCGCAGCGCGCGAGCAGCACGGCCGTCTCGAACAGCGGCAATCCCACGACGCCGCTGTAGCTGCCGCTCAAGTGCTCGACGAACACGGCCGCTCGGCCCTGGATTGCGTACCCGCCGGCCTTGTCGAACGGCTCGCCGGTCCGACAGTACGCACGCCGCTCTGCGGCGGTCGTCGCGCGGAATCGAACTTCACTGGCCGCGAGCGCGGTGTCGGTTCGTCCGGCATGCAGCAGCGCAACCGCTGTGAGCACGCGATGCGTGCGGCCCGACAGCCGCTCGAGCATGGCCGCCGCCTCGGCCGCAGCGGCCGGTTTGCCGAGCACCTCGCCGTCGAGCACGACGGCCGTGTCGGCCGCCAGCACGGGATGCGCGTCGCCCCGCGGGAGCCGCGCGGCAGCGGCCGTGGCCTTCTCGGCGGCGAGACGCGTCACGTACGCTTCGGGCGACTCGCCCTCGCGGGGCTCCTCCGCGATCTCGGCCGGCCGCACTTGAAACCGCACGCCGATCTGGCGCAGCAGCTCGCTGCGTCTGGGTGACGCGGATGCGAGGTAGATGAAATCCTTGCCCATTCAATCAACTATACGAGCCTCTTGGAGCCGAGCATAGCCCGCACGCGCGGAGCGGCCGGTCGTCTGCGGAGGAGCTGCGCCCGAGTCGCCCTCCGCCGGAGCGCTCGGGCTACGCGCGGTGATAGGGGTGGTGCTCGAGGATCGACCAAGCGCGGTAGAGGGCTTCGGCGACCAGCACGCGCACGAGCCCGTGAGGCAGCGTCAGGCGGGACAGCGACCAGCGCTCGGCCGAGCGCTCCAGGCAGGCCGGGCTCAAACCGTCGGGACCGCCGACGAGTAACGCGATCGGCGCGCCCAGCGCGAGCCAGCGCTCGAGCTTCGCTGCGAGCTCGGCGCTGGTCCAGGCGCGGCCCTGCTCGGCCAGCGCGACCGTGTGCGCGCCTGCGGGCACTGCCGCCAGCAGTCGCTCGCCTTCCTGCTCGAGCGCGCGTGCGACCGGCGTGCTCGCGGAGCGGCGTGCCAGCGGCACGGTCGCGAGCTCGAGCGTGCAGCGGCCCCGCAGGCGTTTTGCATAGTCATGGAAGCCCGCGTCGACCCACTCGGGTTGACGCTGGCTCGCAGTGACCAGCACGAGCCGCGACATGGCGCGGCTCAGCCGAGCCGCGCGGCGACCTCGGCCTCGTCCTCACGTGCCGAGATGTCCCAGAGCTTCTCGAGGTTGTAGAACTCGCGGACGCGCGGCAGCATCACGTGCGCGACCACGTCGCCCAAGTCGACGAGCACCCACTCGCCCGCCTGCTGGCCTTCGATGCCGAGTGGCTCGATGCCCGCGTCGTGGCAACGCTCGAGCACGGCGTCGGCGAGCGCACGGACGTGGCGGTCGGAGCGCCCGCTCGCAACCACCATCGTATCGGTGACGCTCGTGAGATGGCGCACGTCGAGCACGCTCACGTTCTGCGCCTTCAGGTCGTCGAGCGCGGCCGCCACCAGCGCGGCAGCGCTCGATTGGCGGGGCTTGCGTTTCGACTTCGCCTGCTTCGGAGGGCCCGTTCGAGCCGCGGTGCCCGCTTCCTTCGGGGCTCGCCGCGAGACGACGGGATGATGAGACTTAACGGCCGACTTCTTCCTGGCTGCTTTCGGCATAACACTCCGTTTCGAGGATGATCTTTCGGACACTGTCGGGCATCAAGAACTTCGGATCGAGACCCGCGCGAATCGATGCACGCAGATCCGTCGAGGCGATCTCGAGCTGCGTTACCGCGTGCACGTGCACGCGCCCCGCAATACTCGCCGCGAGATCGTCCGGCGTACCGCTACGGCGCTCGCGCAGCACCTCGCCGATGGTGCCGACCTCCGGCGCGCACCAGCCCGGGCGATGCGCGACGACGACATGAGCCAGCTCGAGCAGGTCGCGCCAGTGGTGCCACTTCGGCAACCCCAAGAACGCATCCATACCGAGCAACAGACACAGAGGCTGGCGCGGGAACTCCGCGCGAAAGCTCGCGAGCGTGTCCACGGTGAACGAGGGCCCGCTGCGGTCGAGCTCGCGCCGATCGGCGACGAAGCCCTGCTCGCCGGCGATCGCAGCTTCGACCATCCGAAGACGCAGCGCGCCCCCGGTCATCGGCATTCCGCGATGCGGCGGGTTCGCGCACGGCACGAAATGCACGCGGTCGAGATCGAGCGCCTGCTTGAGCTCCAGCGCGGTTCGCAAATGGCCGTAGTGGATCGGGTCGAAGGTGCCACCGAAAATGCCGAGCGGTCGCATGCGATCGAGCCGCTCACGCCTTGGTGGGCCGCAGCAGCCCGAGCAGTAGATCGGTGATCGCACCCCAAGGTTCCGCGCGCACGGCACCCTTGACCGCGGCGTCGACCTCGGCGGCCTGCTTCACGAGCGCACGCAATTGTGGCGCGCGCCAGCGGCGCAGCGCCTGCTTCACGAGCGGCTGGCGCCTGCGCCACACGCCGGCGCGAGCGAGTGCGCTATCGACGGCGGCGCCGTGCCGAACGGCGTGCTCGAGCCGCGCGAGCAGCGAGATTTCCCGAGCCAGAGCCCAGCTCACGAGCACCGCCGCGACGCCCTCCGCACGCAGGCCGAACAGGATCTTGAAGGCCCGCGCCGCATCGCCCGCGAGCACGGCATCCGTCAAGCCGAACACGTCGAAGCGGCTGTTGTTCGCAACCGACTCGAGCACGTCGGCCTCGTCGATCGTGCGGCCGGCAGCCGTCAGGGCGAGCCGTTTGATCTCCTGGTCGGCCGCGAGCAGGTTGCCCTCGATGCGCTCGGCGAGCAGCTGCGCGGCACCGCTCGTGAGCGCGAGCTTAGCCGCGCGAGCGCGCTGCTCGATCCAACGCGGCAGCTCCGCTCGATCGATCGGCCAGATCTCGACCAGCACGCCGTTCGCCTCGAGGCTCTTGGCCCAGGCGGCGCGCGCGGCCGACGAGTCGAGCTTCTCGCTCACGCCGACGAGCAACAGCCGATCCGGATCGCGGCTCTCGGCAAGCGCCGCGATCGCGCGCGAGCCCGCATCGCCCGGCCGAGGCGTCGGCATCCTGAGCTCGACGATCCGACGGTTCGAGAACAGCGACAGCGTGTCGGCCTGCGCCGCGAGATCGGCCCAGCGAAAGCTTTTGTCCACGGAATACAGCTCGCGGCTGTCGAAGCCGCGTTCGCGAGCGGCCGCCCGAATGCTTTCGAGCGCCTCGTCGACGAGCAGCGGCTCGTCGCCTGCGACGAGATACGCGGTCGCGACACCGTCCGCGAGATGCCGGTCGAGTTGCTTGAGCGGTAGCTTCAAACGGCCACTCGGCGGGCGCAAGTGGAGCGACGGCGATGCGCCGGACCCGACGGGCCATGAGGGCAATATGCCTTCAAAGCCCCTCGAGCTGCGACAGGGCCATGGCCTGATCCTCGAGCAGCACCGGCACGCCGTCGCGGATCGGGTAGACCAGCTTGCCGGAGCGCGTCACGAGCGCCTGCTCGAGCGGCTCCTCGACGAGCGCTTCGTCGCGATTCTTGATCTTGCGTGCGGTGATGCCCCGGTTGAGCTCGGCAAGCTCTCGCTCCGACAGGAGCTCGAGCGGCGAACGGGTCACCGGGCAGCAGATGATGTCGAGCAGGGTGCGATCCAAGCATTGGCTCCGCTGGGTGACAGTCTAGCGCGCGCCGGCACGCGCGTCTCGGGCCGCGGCGAGCGGGCCGGTGAACACGGGCCATGGCGGCTCCGGCCGGCGTGGGGCCGGCCGCACCGCGCCGCCGTCACGGCGCACGTGGCGGCTCGGCATCGTGCCGTTCGGGCACCGGGTCGTAACCCCACCGGCCCCATGGATGGCAGCGGCCGAGCCGGCGCAGCGTGAGCCAAAGCCCGCGCGCGGCACCGTGGCGGCGCAGCGCCTCCTCGGCATACGCCGAGCAGGTCGGCTGATAGCGGCACCGCCCGCCGAGCCACGGCGAAAGCAACACCTGGTAGGCCTTCACGAGGCCGATCAGCGCCTCCCTCAGCAGGCGCGTGCCCACCCGGCCCGAGACCGCAACGGGCTCGGCCGCCGCGCGGCGGCTCATCGCGCGCGCCGCCAGCGTACGCCGCCGGCGACGTCCTCGAGCACGATGCCGCGCTCGGCCAGCGTGTCGCGAATCCGGTCTGCAGCCGTGAAGTTGCGGGCACGACGCAGCTCGTCGCGGCGCGCGACGAGCGCGTCGATCTCGGCCGCCTCGGCGTCCTGGACGGCGCCGCCGGCGAACCATTCGGCCGGGTCGTTCGCGAGCAGGCCGAGCAGCTGCCCGCCGGCGCGCAACTGCGCCGCGAGCGCGCGGCGGTCGTCCGGATCGGTGCTGCGATTCGCCGCGCGCACGAGGCCGAACAGCTCGGCGAGCGCCTGCGGCGTGTTCAAGTCGTCGTCGAGCGCTGCGAGCACGGATGCGGGCGGCTCGACCGCTGCCGTCTGCGCACTGCCGGCGATGCCCGCCTCACGTAGCGAGCCGTACATGCGATCGAGCTTCTGCTTCGTTTCGGCGAGCAAGCGCTCGTTCCAATCGAGCGGCTGACGGTAGTGCGCCGTGAGCAACGCGAGACGCAGCGTTTCCCCCGCGTGGGACTTCAGAAGATCGCGAGTCAGCACGATGTTGCCGAGCGACTTCGACATTTTGTCGCCGCCGAAGTTGAGCATGCCGTTGTGCAGCCAGTAGCGCGCGTAGAGGGCACCGTCGTGCGCACACGTGCTCTGCGCGATCTCATTCTCGTGGTGCGGAAACACGAGATCGGTACCGCCGCCGTGGATGTCGATCGTGGTGCCCAGATGCTGCTCGGCCATCGTCGAGCACTCGATGTGCCAACCGGGGCGGCCGCGGCCCCATGGGCTCTGCCAACCCACGATGTCGGGCGGGGACGGTTTCCACAGCACGAAGTCTGCGGCGTCGCGCTTGTACGGTGCGACCTCGACGCGCGCGCCCGCGATCATGTCTTCGCGCGCGCGGCCCGACAGCTTGCCGTAATCGCCGAAGCTCGACACCGCGAACAGCACGTGGCCTTCGGCCGCGTATGCGTGCCCGGCGGCCACGAGGCGCTCGATCATCGCGACGATCTTCGGGATGTGAGTGGTCACGAGCGGCTCGATGTCGGGCGGCGCGACACCGAGCGCCTGCACGTCCTCGCGGTAAGCGGCGAGGTAGCGCGCGGTCAGCACGCCGATGTCGATGCGCTCCGCCTGCGCGGCCGCGTTGATCTTGTCGTCGACGTCGGTGACGTTGCGCGCGTAGACGAGGCCGTAGGACCGCCTGAGCAGGCGGGCGAGCACGTCGAACACGACGGCCGGCCGCGCATTGCCGATGTGGGCGTAGTGGTATACGGTCGGTCCGCAGACGTACATCGTGACGCGGGCCGGGTCGCGCGGCTCGAAGCGCTCGCGCGCGCGCGTCAAGGTGTTGTGAAGGTAAAGGGACATGGGCGGCCGGCCTTGCGGTGTCTACCGTGAGCCATGATAACAAGCGCCCGCGGCGACGCCCTAAGGCGGCGGCACGCGGTTCGCCCTATACTTTCGCGGATCGTACGACACGGACGATTCTCTATGTCCCAGAAATTCGCCGCGCGCGTGAGCGTCGAGCAGGTCGAGGAAGGCTCGGAGCTCGCGCCGAAATTCGATGCCGACGGCCTCATCCCGGCCGTGACCACGGACGCGGTCACGGGCGAGCTGCTGATGGTCGGCTACATGAATGCCGAGGCGCTCGAGAAGACGATCGAGACGGGCCAGGCGCACTACTTCTCTCGTAGCCGCAAGAAGCTCTGGCACAAGGGTGCGACGAGCGGCCTCGTGCAGAAGGTCAAGGAGCTCATGGTCGACGACGACCAGGACTGCGTTTGGCTCAAGGTCGACGTCGCAGGCGGTGCAAGCTGTCACGTCGGTTATCGCAGCTGCTTCTATCGCCGGATTCCGCTCGGCGCGGACAAGCCGCGTCTCGAGTTCACGGATACGGCGAAGGTGTTCGACCCGCAGCAAGTGTACGGCGACGCGCCGAACCCGACGCAACTCTAAGCACAACACGAAGGGTGTCGGCACGCGCAATGTTGCGCTGCCACAGGCAACACGGTTGGTCGGGCCGCCAACCGCGGAGTGAACGATGAGCACTCGGCACTCGCCGTCGGGCGCGTTGCCGCCGGCCGAAGCCGTCGCCGAGCGCGTTTGGGACGCGCTCGAGCGTTTTCTGCACGTCGAAGCCCTGAGCGGCGTGGTGCTGATGCTCGCGGCCGCAGCGGCGCTCATCTGGGCGAACTCGCCGTTCGGCGCAAGCTACGAGCACCTCTGGCACGCACCGGTCACGCTCGGCCTCCACGACCACGTGGTGACGCATCCGCTGCATTTCTGGATCAACGATGCGCTGATGACCGTGTTCTTTTTGGTCGTCGGCATGGAGATCCGGCGCGAGCTGCACGAGGGCGCGCTCGCGAGCCTGAGGCTCGCCGCGCTGCCCGTGACCGCGGCGCTCGGCGGCGTGCTCGTGCCCGCGCTGATCTACGTCGCGATCAACACCGATCCGGTGCCGCGCGCGGGCTGGGCCGTCTCGAGCGCCACCGACATCGCGTTCGCGGTCGGCGTGCTCGCTTTGCTCGGCAAGTCCGTGCCGAGCGCAGTGCGCGTGTTCCTGCTCGCGATCGCGATCATCGACGACATCGCGGCCGTGATCATCATCGCGCTGTTCTATTCGACCGGCCTCGAGCCCTGGGGCTTCGCGATCGCGGCGGTCGGCGTGCTGCTCGTGCTCGGCTTCCAAAAAATCGGCATCGGGTCGGCCTGGGGCTACGTGCTGCCCGGCGCGATGCTGTGGCTCGGCGTGCTGATCGCGGGCGTGCATCCGACGCTCGCGGGTGTCGCGCTCGGCCTGCTCACGCCGGTCGTGCCGCGCCGCGCGCGCGCAACCCTGGTCGGCGCTGCCGCGCGCGCGCTCGGCGACGTCGACCGCCGCACGCGTGCTGCGAGCCACGATCCGCATGACCTGCGCGCGCCGCTGCGCCAGCTCGCGATCGCGCAGCGCGACCTCGTGCCGCCGGTCGTCCGCGTGCAGATGGCGCTGCACCCATGGGTCGCTTACTTGGTGATGCCGCTGTTCGCGCTCGCGAACGCGGGCGTGCCGCTCACGGGGCTCGACTTCAGCGGCGCCACATCGTCCGGCGTGCTCGTCGGGGTCGCGATCGCACTCGTGGTCGGTAAACCGCTCGGGATCATGGCCGCGAGCTTCGCGGCGGTGCGCTCGGGACTATGCCGACTCCCGAGCGGTCTCACATGGCGGGGCGTGCTGCTCACCGGTTGCCTCGGCGGGATCGGCTTTACGATGTCCATTTTCATCGCGACGCTCGCATTCGCAGACGAGGCTCTGCTCGCCGCGGCGAAGGTCGGCGTGCTCGTCGCGTCGGTCGTCGCCGGCATCGCCGGGCTCGCGCTCGGCAAGCTCACCGTTTCGCGCTGACGTCTCAGACGATCGGGCCGAGGCGGTCGTTATGCCATTCGCTGCCGTTCGGCGTAGATCCGTCAACCCGTCGCGGCCGCATCGTACGGGAAACTGCGAAGGCTGCGCGCAGTCTTGTCGTGGACCTCGTGGCCACGCTGACCGTCGCCGGGCACGCCGCATCCATGCTCGGGTTCGCAACCCCTACCGATCGGAGCCCGGCGTCGGCATCGACGGCGATCCCATACCGTGCCAATGGCTCCCGGAGATCGCGTGGCCGTTGGCGCTCAAGCCGGGCGGTGCCGGCAAACGGCCCAACAGACCGGCGCGCGCTAAAAAGACGGCCGGTGGGCCGCGTCGAGCAGCCCGCGGCGGCGCAGCCAATCGCATGCGAAGCGCGCGTCGCCGTCGAGCCACGCGCGCGCGGAGCCCTCGCGGAAGCTGTAGCCCCACGCGTCCATGTCGCCGAGACAGCGCTCGCGCCCGAAGCCGCCGAGCTCGTCGGCGAGCAGGATCTGCAAGTAGCAGACGGCGCACTCCTCCTCGTCGCTGCCGCCCGCGTCGGTGGCAAGTCGCGCTCGCCGCGCGTCGTCCATGCACAGACGGTGGCAAAGCTCGTGCAGCAGTGAATGGGCCGGCGTGTCCGTGCGCACGAACACGCGCTCGCCGATCAGTCCCGCTTCGGAGTCTCCCCAGTACGAGCCCGGGATCGCGGCGGCGCCCTCGACCCAAACGAGCTGCGCGCCGCAGCGCGCGACGAGCGCTTCGAGCTCGTGCGCATCGAGCTGCGCGAGCCGCACGACTTCCGCGGCGCTCGTCACGACCGCCCGCGCCTCAGCCCGCCGCGGCGCCGGCCGGCGGAGAGGAAGGCGACGCGGGGCTCGGGCCGAGCGCCTCGATGCGCCGCAATACACGCCGCGCGAGATCCTCGGCCAGCGCGTGGCGCAGGACGTCCTCCTCCGCCGCCTTCGCGAGCACCTGCGTCTCGTCGTACGTGTAGTTGCGGGTAACGTAGAGCGACTCGGCGTCGATCAGCTTCTCGCCGCCGATTTCGAGCGAGAACGTGATCGAGTAGTAGATTTCGTATTCACGCGGAATATTGCGCGCCGAGACCGACAACACTCGCCGACCCGTGCTGTCTGCCGTGACGTTCAGCACGGCTTGCGCTTGGTCCCTCGAATGGACGACGTCGCTGCCGCGCTGGCGCAGCGCATCCGTGAGCTCGGCCAGGAATTCCGAATGCGGTGCAGCGCTCCTGAGATAGGTCTTCGCTAACGCAGGCGGCAGCGTACCGGCGCCTTCCAGGTGGAAGCCGCAGCCTGCGGTGCACGCGAGCAGGGCAAGCGCGGCGGCCGCCGCGGCCCCGCGCGCGCGGTCGCGCACACGCGACAGGAAGGCGCCATGCGTCGCTGTAGGACGCGAGACGAGCGGCGCAATAGGCTCAAGCATGGGACGCGCGGTCGGTGTGTCGTGGCAGAATAGCATCGAGCATTGACTCGCCGTTGACAATCCGCCGCCCCCTTGAGACGCATGGCAGCTTACCCGTTCAAGCAAATCGAGCAGAAGTGGCAAGACCATTGGGCCCGTCACGCCACGTTTCGCGTCGGCCCAGATCTCGACGCGTCGCGGCCGAAGTACTACGTGCTCGACATGTTTCCGTATCCGAGCGGCGAAGGTTTGCACGTCGGTCATCCGGAGGGCTATACCGCGTCCGATATCGTCGCGCGCTACAAGCGAATGCGCGGCTTCAACGTGCTTCACCCGATGGGCTGGGATGCATTCGGCCTGCCGGCGGAGCAGTACGCTCTGAAGACCGGCACGCATCCGCGCGTGACGACCGAACGCAACGTGCGCCGCTTCCGTGAGCAGCTGAAGTCGCTCGGCTTCTCCTACGACTGGCAGCGCGAGGTCGATACGACGGATCCCGCCTATTACAAGTGGACGCAGTGGATCTTCAAGCAGCTGTTCGAGCGCGGCCTCGCCTACCAAGAGGAGCTGCCCGTCTGGTGGTGCCCCGAGCTCGGCACCACGCTCGCAAACGAGGAGGTCATCGACGGCAAGTCGGAAGTCGGCGGCTTCCCGTGCGTGCGCAGGCCGCTGCGTCAGTGGGTGCTCAAGATCACGGCCTACGCCGAGGCGCTGCTAGAGGGTCTCGACGCGCTCGACTGGCCGGAGAGCACGAAGGAGATGCAGCGCCACTGGATCGGCCGCAGCGAAGGCGCGGAGATCGACTTCGCGGTCGACGGCACGGCCGCGCTGAAGCTCCGCGTCTTCACGACGCGGCCCGACACGCTGTTCGGCGCAACGTACATGGTGCTCGCGCCGGAGCATGCCCTCGTCGAACGCCTCACGAGCGCTACGCAGCGCGCCGCCGTCGAAACGTACCGCGAGCAGGCCTCGCACAAGAGCGAGCTCGAGCGCACCGAGCTGCAGAAGGTGAAGACCGGCGTGTTCACGGGCGCCTATGCGCTGAACCCCGCGACCGGCGGCAAGATCCCGATCTGGATCGCGGACTACGTGCTGGCGGGCTACGGCACGGGCGCGATCATGGCCGTGCCCGCGCAAGACTCGCGGGACTTCGAGTTCGCGGCGACTTACGGGCTGCCGGTCATCCGCACCGTGCAGCCGCCGGAGGGTTTCGACGGCAACGGCGCGTACCTCGGCGACGGCAAAATCATCAACTCGGGCTTCCTGAACGGTCTCGACGTCGCGGCCGGGAAGATCAAGATGATCGAGTGGCTCGAGCGCTCGGGTGCGGGCGAGCGGCGCGTGAACTACAAGCTGCGGGATTGGCTGTTCTCGCGGCAGCGGTACTGGGGCGAGCCGTTCCCGATCGTGTTCGTGGACGGTCAGCCGAAAACCGTGCCCGATTCGGAGCTGCCGGTGCTCCTGCCCGAGGTCGAGGAGTTCAAGCCGAGCGGCTCGCCCGAGGGGCCACTCGCGAACGCGCGCGACTGGCTCGCGACGACCGATCCCGCCACCGGCAAGCCCGCACGGCGCGAGACCAATACGATGCCGCAGTGGGCCGGCTCGTGCTGGTACTACCTGCGCTTCGCGGACCCGCACAACGCCGAGCGGCTGATCGACCCCGCCATCGAACGCTATTGGCTGCCCGTCGATATCTACATCGGCGGCGCGGAGCACGCGGTGCTGCACCTTCTATATGCGCGCTTCTGGCACAAGGTGCTGTACGACGCGGGCGTGGTGTCGACACCCGAGCCTTTTCTCAAGCTCGTGCATCAGGGCATGATCCTGGGCGAGCTCGAGTTCACGCTGTACCGCGACGGCGCGGGCCGGCCGGTGTCGGCCGCGCAGGTTCGCGGCAACCGCGACGAAGGCGGCGGCGGCGACGTCGTGGCCGAGCGCGTGGCAGAGGACGTCGTCGAGAAGCGCGGTGAGCATTTCGTGCTGCGCGCGGATCCCTCGATCGTCGTCGACGCGCGCGCGCACAAGATGAGCAAGAGCCGCGGCAACGTCGTGAATCCCGACGAGATCGTCGCGCGCTACGGCGCGGACGCCTTTCGGCTCTACGAGATGTTCATGGGACCGCTCGAGCAGGTGAAGCCCTGGAACACGCACGGCGTCGAAGGCACGCACCGCTTCTTGAACCGCGCTTGGCGCCTCATCGCGGGCCGCACGAGCAGCGACGACGAGGGCGGCTCGCTGCCGCCGCTCGCGGACGTCGAGCCCACGCGCGAGCAATCACGCGCGCTGCATCAGACGATCGCGAAGGTCACCGAGGACTTCGAGGCGCTGCGCTTCAACACCGCGATCTCGGCGCTCATGGAGCTCACGAACGCCGCGTACAAGTGGCCGAACCTGCCGCGCAGCGCGGCGGAAGTCTTCGCGCTGCTGCTGGCACCGCTCGCGCCCCATTTGGCCGAGGAGCTCTGGGAGGCGCTCGGCCACACGGAGTCGCTCGCATATCATGCGTGGCCGGTCGTCGATCCGAAGTTTCTCAAGGCCGAAGTGCTCGAGATTCCGGTGCAAGTGAACGGCAAAGTCCGCGGCAAGATTCAGGTCTCCGCCGAGGCGCCCGAAGCCGAGGTGCTCGACATCGCGCGCGCCGACGCGAACGTCGGCAAGCACCTCGCCGGCCAAACCGTGCGGCGCGCGATCTACGTGCGCGGCCGAATCGTGAACTTCGTGATCGCTGGCACTTGAGCCGCGAGCGCGGCGAGCGCCGCGAGCACGACCAGCCAGTTGCCCCAGAACGCGTACGGCGTCGCGCCCGTGAAGCCCTGCACCGCGTACTTCAGCACCGCGGTCTTGAATTGCGGCAGCGTCTTCGCCACGTTGCCCTTCGGGTCGATCACGGCCGTGATCCCGGTGTTGGTGGCGCGCAGCAAATAGCGGCCCGCCTCCGCGGCACGCACGCGCGCAATCTGCAAGTGCTGGTGCGGTGCAATCGAATCGCCGAACCAGGCGTCGTTGCTCACGTTCACGAGCAGCGTAGCCTGTGGTAGATAGGGGAGCTGCTCCGCGCCGAACACGTCCTCGTAGCAGATCGTCACCGCGATGCGCTCGCCCGCGACGTCGATCGTCGGCTGGCTCGCCTTGCCCGGCACCGCATCGGTGGCCGGCAAGTTCATGAGCCGCATCCAATTGCGCACGAACCCCGGCACCGGGAAGTACTCGCCGAACGGCACGAGATGGCGCTTCACGTAGACCTGCTGCGGCGTCGTGAGCGATACGAGCACGTTCTGAAACGGCTCCTCGCCCGCGGGAATCGAGCGCGGGTCGCCGGCCGCGGGGTCGATGCGCAGGATTCCGAGCAGCACCGTGCTGCCGCGCTTGAGCGCGGCGTCCTGCACCGCCTCGAGCCACCCGTGGACGTATTCGTACAGCGTCGGGATCGCCGCTTCCGGCCATACGATCAGCTGCGTGCCGAGCACCTGCGTCGTAAGGCTGCCGTACAGCGTGAGCATGTCCGGCAGCTGGTCCGGCTTCCACTTCTGATCCTGCGCTACGTCCCCCTGCACGAGCGCGACGGTCAGCAGCTGCTGCTTCGGATCGGTCCAGCGGTGCGCGTCGGCGGCGTAACCGACCACCCACACGGCCGCGAGCGTGAGCAGTGCGCGCTGCCGATCGACCGGCGCGCCCGCGAGCACGGTGACGATCGCACCGGCCGTCAGCAGCACGGCCCAGGTCATGCCGTGGATCCCGAGCAGCGGCGCATAGCCCATGAGCCACGAGTCGGTCTGGCTGTAGCCCGCGGCCAACCAGCCGAACCCGGTGAACAGCCACCCCCGCAGCCACTCGCCGAGCACGAACAGCGCGGGCAACGTGACGAGCCAAGCGGCGCCACCGCGTGTCTTGAACCAGCGCGCCGCCACGTAGCCGGCGCCGCCGACGAACAGCGACAGCACCGCGACGAGGCCGATCGTGAGGGTGAGCGCGGCCGCGATCGGTGCGCCGCCGATGATCCGGACCGCGATGTACGTCCAGTACGTGCCGGCGCCGAAGCTGCCGCAACCGTAGGCGAAGCCGATGCCGAACGCGTGCCGGGGCGGCAGGTCGCGCCACAGATAGAGCAGCGCCGCGTACGACAACGGCGCGATCCAGAAATGACCGAACGGCGCGAACGCGAGCGGCAGCGCCGCACCGGCGAGCACGCTGAGGACGTAGCGAATCACGCCTATTCCGCGGCGGCCTTCGGCAGGCGGTTGACTTCGAGCGTATGGAGACGGCGGCGATCGCCGCGCAGCACCTTGAAGCGAAAGCCGCCGAAGTCGAGCTGCTCGCCGCGGCGCGGCAGCCGACCGAGCTCATGCATCACGAGGCCGCCGACGGTGTCGTACTCCTCGTCGCTGATCGCGGCGCGGAAAAACTCGTTGAAGTCTTCGATGCGGGTCAGCGCCTGCACGACGTAGCGGCCGTTGTCCTGCGCTTGGATCGAAGCCGCCTCGTCGAAATCGTGCTCGTCGTCGATGTCGCCCACGATCTGCTCGAGCACGTCCTCGATCGTCGCGAGCCCGGCGACGCCGCCGTACTCGTCGACGACGATCGCCATGTGGTTGCGACCTTCGCGGAATTCGGCGAGCAGCGTGTCCAAGCGCTTGCTCTCCGGGATGAACACGGCCGGCCTGAGCAGCGAGTCGATTGCGACGGCCTGCGAATTCGCGACGAAGTGCTTGAGCACGTCCTTCGCGAGCACGATTCCGACGACCTCGTCGCGGTCCGCGCCGATCACGGGGAAACGCGAATGGTTCGACTCGACGATCGTCTTGAGCAGGGCCTCGGGCGGGTCGTCCTTGGCGAGCACGACCATATGGCTGCGCGGAACCATGATGTCGCGTACGTGCGTGTTCGAAACCTCGAGCACGCCCTGCAGCATCCGGAGCTCGTCGGGCGCGAGCACGCCGCGATCGCGAAATTCCCCGAGGAAGGCCGCGATCTCCTGCCGCGTTTTGACTTCATCGGGTCGGCTCTGGAAGAGCCTCGACCACCAACCCGATGCGCCGGTATCGCTACTGGGAGATGTTTCGTCGGCCATTGAAGTTTGTTTATCTTGCAGTCGACGATCGCGCCTTGCAAGCGCTCAGTCCGGAACTGCATAAGGGTCGCCGTACCCGAGCGCCGCGAGGAGCTTGCGCTCGCGCCGCTCCATCGCCGCGGCGTGCGCTTCGTCGTCATGCTCGAAGCCGCGCAGATGCAGAACCCCATGCACGACCATGTGCGCCCAATGGGCATCGAGCGGCTTGCGTTGCTCGAGCGCCTCGCGCGCGACCACCGCCGCGCAGATCACGAGATCGCCGAGGGGCGGCGGCTCGCCGCGCCGTGTCCGCACACCGTCATCATACGGAAACGCGAGCACGTTCGTGGAGCCCCGCTTGCCGCGATAACGCCGGTTGAGCGCGGCGCTTTCCTGTTCCGCGACCACCCGAATCGTGAGCTCGCCGCGCGCCCTCGCACCGAGCGCAGCCTCGGCCCAGCGCTTGAGCCGCGCGGCCGACGGCACGCCGGCGGCGCCGGAAGCGTCCTGCACCGCGATCGCAAGCGCGCGCGGGCTCATCCGATCGGCGGCGGATCGCCCTTTTCCTCTTCCCGGGCATAGGCGGCGACGATCGCCTGCACGAGCGGGTGGCGCACGACGTCGGCCGGACCGAAATGCACGAACGCGATGTCCTCGACGTCGTGGAGCACGCGGACGACGTGCTTCAAGCCGGATTCCTTGCCGCGCGGAAGATCGGTCTGGGTGACGTCGCCCGTGACCACGGCGCTCGAGCCGAAGCCGATGCGCGTGAGGAACATCTTCATCTGCTCCGGCGTCGTGTTCTGCGCCTCGTCGAGGATGACGAACGACTCGTTGAGCGTGCGCCCGCGCATGAATGCGAGCGGTGCGATCTCGATCACGTGACGCTCGATGAGGCGGCCCACGCGATCGAAACCCATCATCTCGTACAGCGCGTCGTACATCGGCCGCAGATAGGGATCGATCTTCTGCGTCATGTCGCCCGGGAGAAAGCCGAGCCGCTCGCCGGCCTCGACCGCCGGACGCACGAGCACGATGCGCCGCACGCGGTCCGAGGAGAGCGCCTCGACGGCGGCCGCGACGGCGAGAAACGTCTTGCCGGTGCCGGCCGGACCGATGCCGAACGTGAGATCGCGCTCGCGCAGCGCGCGCGCGTACGCGATCTGATTCGGGCCGCGCGCTCGCACGCTGCGCCGGCGCGTATGGATCACGACACCGTCGTCGCCGGCAGCATCCGCATCGTCGCGCGCGTGCTCGGTCACCGTGATGTGCACCCGCTCCGGATCGAGCTCCTCGGTCGACGTGAGCTCGAACAGATCCTCGAGCACGCGGCGGCCGCGCTCGGTCGCCTCTTCCGATCCCGCCAGCTCGAAGCGGTTGCCGCGGTTGTTGATGCGGATACCGAGCGCACGCTCGATCTGGCGCAGATGCTCATCGAACTGCCCGCTCAGGCCCGCGAGCCGGCGCGGATCGTCGGGCGTGAGCACGACGGTCGAGAGATGCTCGGGCTTCGCGGCGTCAGGCAACGGACTTGTGCGTCGCATCGCCAATGAGGCGACCCCTCAGAGAGTTGCGCAGCGGCTCTGTGACCGCGACGTCGACGAATCGGCCGATCAGGTGCGGCTCGCCGATGAAGTTGACCCAGCGGTTGTTCTCGGTCTTGCCCGCGAGCTCGCGGCCGCCGCGCCGCGACTCGCGCTCGACGAGGATGCGCTGCACGGTGCCGACCATTCGCAAGCTGATCGCGGCGGCCTGCTCCGACACGAGCGCCTGCAGGCGCTCGAGGCGCCGTTGCTTGACCGCGTACGGCAGATCCTCGAGCTCGGCGGCCGGCGTGCCGGGGCGCGGGCTATAGATGAAGCTGAACGACTGGTCGAAGCCGACCGCGCGGATCAGGTCGAGCGTCTGCTCGAAGTCGGCCTCCGTCTCGCCCGGATAGCCGACGATGAAATCCGTCGAGATCGAGATACCGGGCCGCGCACGTTTGAGCTTCTCGATCTTCGCGAGATATTTCCCCGCCGTGTAACCGCGCTTCATGAGCTTCAGGACGCGATCGGAGCCGCTCTGCACGGGCAGGTGCAGATGGCTCGCGAGCTCGCCGACCATCGCGTAAGCGTCGATCAGCGCATCGTTGAACTGCGCGGGGTGCGACGTCGTAAAGCGGATACGCTCGACCAAGTCGATCTCGGCCACGCGCCGGATCAGCGCGGCAAGATCGGCCTTGCCGCCGGCGGGAGCCGCGCCGCGATAAGCGTTCACGTTTTGCCCGAGCAGCGTGATCTCGCGCGCGCCGAGAGCGGCCAGACGCTCGGCCTCTGCGAGCACGTCGGCGAGCGGTCGGCTGATCTCCTTGCCGCGCGTGAGCGGCACGATGCAATACGAGCACGCCTTGCTGCAGCCTTCCATCACGGACAGGAACGCGGTGCACGCGGTTTTCTCGGGCAGCGGGATCTCATCGAACTTCTCGATCGCCGGGAAACTCACGTCGACGACGCTGGGCCGCCCGGCGCGCACCTGCGCAATCAGCTGCGGCAGCCGGTGCAAAGTCTGCGGGCCGAAGACCATGTCGACGAACGGCGCGCGCTCGAGCAGCGCCGCGCCCTCCTGGCTCGCGACGCAGCCGCCGACGCCGATGATGAGCCCCGGCCGCTCGCGCTTGAGCTCGCGCCAACGGCCGAGCAGCGAGAACACCTTCTCGTGCGCTTTGTCGCGCACCGAGCACGTGTTGAGCAGCAGGATGTCGGCCTGCTCGGGCTCCTGCGCCGCGCTTGCGCGCAGCGAATCGACGAGCACGTCGGCCATCTTGGCCGAGTCGTACTCGTTCATTTGACAGCCGAAGGTCTTGATGAAGAAGCGCTCAGCCATGCGGCTCACCTCGCGCACGACGCACGGCGATCACGGTTCGCCTCCGGCGCGCGCAGGTGCGGCGGAAAACGGTGCGCCTCCGGCTCAGAACGGAATATCGTCGTCGAAGTCGCCGCCCGAGTCGGGCGGGCCGCCACCGGCATCCGCAACGGCCGACGTGCGCGCGGGCGCGCTTGCGCCGGCCCCGCCCGGCTTGCCGCCGAGCATTTGCATCTCGTCCGCGATGATTTCGGTCGTATAGCGGTCCTTGCCATCGGTCTTGTCCTGCCACTTCCGCGTGCGCAGCTTGCCCTCGATGTAGACCTGCGAGCCTTTGCGCAGATACTCGGCAGCGATCTCCGCGAGGCGGCCGAACATCGCGACCGCATGCCACTCCGTGCGTTCCTGCTGGTCGCCGCTTTGCTTGTCCTTCCACTGCTCGGTGGTCGCGATGCGCAGATTCGTGACCGCACTGCCGCTCGGCATGTAGCGCGTCTCCGGGTCTTTGCCGAGGTGACCGATCAGGATCACCTTGTTGATGCCTCGTGCCATTCAAGCTCCTGTTCGCGGTCTCTCGTGGACCGTTGGTCGAAATTCGGCGGCTGGCCTCGCCGGGGTGGGTCATTCTACGCCCGCCCCTGCGCAAAGGCACCCGCGTTTCTGGGGCATCCCGGGTGAAAGGCGGCGGGTGTTGCAGCGCGCAGCGCCGCGATGCGGACTAGCGGCGCAAGCCGAACACGAACAGACCGTTGCCGCTCGCGACCGCCACGTACTGGGCGCCGTCGACCGCGTAGCAAATCGGCCCGTTCGCGGCCTGACCGCCCAAGCTCGTGCGCCACAGGATCTTGCCGCTGCGAGCGTCGAGCGCGTAGAAGTATCCCTCGCGCGTCGCCGTGAACAGCACGTCGCTCGCTGTCGTAAGCACGCCGCCGCTCGACACGTCGGTGAGCGGCAGACGCCAGCGCTGCGCGCCGGTGCGCGGATCGAGCGCAAGCACCGCTCCGTTGCCGAGCGCATCGGTCCAGTTGTTGATCGGGCCGCGCTTGAGTCCCGGCACGTTCGCGGCGCCCGCGAGCGGGCTGCCCGGCAAGCCGCCGACGAATTGCAGGCCGGCCTGGTACTCGACGGGCTGCGGCCGGAACACGGAGCCGTAGTTTTCCCACGCCGACACGTAGAACAGGCCCGTGCTCGGGCTGTACGACGGCGAGTACCAGTTCGTGCCGCCCTGCACGCCCGGAAACGTGACGGCGCCCTCCGGCTGCGGCGTCTCGATCGGCCGGCCGCGCTCGTCGAGGCCGCTCGCCCAGTTCACTTTGACGAACGGATTGCCCCGCACGAACTCGCCGCTCACGCGATCGAGCACGTAGAAGAAGCCGTTGCGGTTGCCCCACAGCATGAGCTTGCCGCTCGTAACGTCGCGGGTCGGCAAGTCGACGAGCACCGGCACCTGCACGGAATCGTAGTCGTAATGATCGTGCGGCGTGAATTGAAAATGCCACGCGAGCTTGCCGGTGCTCGGATCGAGCGCGACCACGCTGTCGGAGTACAGGTTGTCGCCGGGGCGCTGCGCAGGGTTCCAATCGGGACCGGGATTGCCGACGCCCCAATAAGTGAGATCGAGCGCGGGATCGTAGGAGCCCGTGACCCACACCGACGCGCCGCCGTGCTGCCACGCATCGGCGCCGTCCGTCCAGGTTTCGTGCCCCGGCTCGCCGGGGCCGGGAATCGTATAGAACCGCCAGACTTCCTTGCCGGTGACCGCATCGAATGCCGCGACGAAGCCGCGAACGCCGTACTCGCCGCCGGCCACGCCGACGATGACCTTGTCTTTCACGACGAGCGGCGCAAGCGTCATCGCGTAGCCCGCGGCCGGGTCGGCGACGTCCCTCTGCCAGACGGGCTGTCCGGTCGTCGCGTCGAGCGCGATGAGCTTCGCATCGATGGTCGCCAGGAAGAGCCGCCCGCCGAGCATCGCGAGACCGCGATTCACGCGGCCGCAGCACGGCCGCGCGCTCGGCGCCGGGTTGTGCTGATAGCGCCAGAACACCCGACCCGTCGCTGCGTCGAGCGCCACGGCGGTGTCGGGCGCCTCGGTCACGTACATCACGCCGTCGACCACGAGCGGCGTCGACTCGAAGCTCTCGAGCGACTGGGCCTGGAACACCCATTTGAGCTCGAGATCCGCGACGTTGCTCGGCTTGATCTCGCGCAAACCGCTGTGGCGCAGGCTCGAATAGCCGCCCGAGTACATCAGCCAATTCTGCGGCTCCGCCGAGGCGTGCAGCAGGCGTTCGAACGTGACCTCGGCCGCGCGCGCCGCAAGCGGCGCAGTCGCGAGCAGCACCACGAGCGCGGCACAAGATCGAAGCTTCATCAGTTCGCCCCCTTGAGCGTCAACAGGTACGCCACGAGATCGGCGCGCTCACGGTCGTCGAACGCGCTGGCATACGACGGCATCGTCGCGGCAACTGCGATCGTGATTCCACGCAGCTGCGCCTTGTCGAGCGACACGAGGCGCTCGTTCGAGTCGACGAGCTGGATCGTATGGGTGTCCTCGTTCAGGCGACGGCCCGTGATTACGGTGCCGTCGCGCCGCACCGCTCGTACGGGCCGATCGATCGGCAGCATCGCCTCGGTCGGATCGAGCAGATAGCGCTCGAGCGTGCCCGCCGTGCGAATCGCGCCGACGTTGCTGAGGTCCGGAGCGGCACGCGGACCGCGGCCGTTCACGCGATGGCACGTGCCGCACGCGCCCTTGCCCTCGAACAGCGCGCGGCCTCGCTCCGGGTCGCCGAGCTGCGTGCCGCCCACCTCCGCGCTGCTCATGTTGCGGAGATAGGAGACGAGCGCCGTGAGCTCGGAATCGGTGTAGGCGCTCGGCGCCATCGCGGTGCCGGCCACACCGTCGCGAATGACGGCCGTGAGCTCGCGATCGGTGGACGCATTGCGAAACCGGCCGCTGCGCAGATTCACGCCCGGCATGCCGTCGCCGCGTTCGCCATGGCAAACGATGCAGCGGCCGGAGTACAGCCGCGCGCCGTACTCGATGTCGGCCTGCTCGTATTGGCCCACGTGCTGGGCGCGCACGGCCGACGCGCCCGCGAGCGCGAGCGCCAGAGCGAGCGCCGCGCCGAGCCGCGTCCGCGGCGCGGCTCGCGCACTCACGTGCCATGCGAAGGATTCGGTGCCCACGTCTTCCCCCGGTAACGTCGGACCTTCGCGGCAATCTTAGCACCGCGTCCGTGCGCAAGCGCGCGGCTCGCGGCGAAGCGAAGACCGCGGGACGCCCGCGCCCGCTCGAGACCGAATTGACGATGACTCGGCCAAGTCGCATGGTTGAGGTACGGCCAACCATTCACGAGGTGCGAGCCATGAGCGATACCGGGTGGCGAAGGGCGTCGGCCGACGGGCGCGCTTACGGACGTCCTCCGCAGCACAGCGAC
Source organism: uncultured Gammaproteobacteria bacterium (assembly GCA_963817615.1). GTDB lineage: Bacteria > Pseudomonadota > Gammaproteobacteria > Steroidobacterales > Rariloculaceae > FEN-1219. Next base: position 167,881 of record CAWFPH010000002.1, read on the forward strand.
GAGCAGCTCTCGCAGGTGAACGCCGGCACGCCAATGGGCGAGCTGCTGCGCCGCTACTGGCATCCGATTGCGCTGTCCGACTCGCTCGGCGATCTGCCGAAGCGCGTGACGGTCTTGGGCGAGGAGCTCGTGCTGTTTCGCGACCACCAGGGTCGTGCGGGGTTGCTGTACCCGCGCTGCATGCATCGCGGCACGAGCCTCTATTACGGCAAGATCGAGGCGCGCGGCATTCGCTGCTGCTACCACGGGTGGCTGTTCGACGTGCGCGGACGCTGCCTCGAGCAACCCTGCGAGCCGGACGGCGGCAAGGACCTCGAGCGGGTGCGCCAGCCCTGGTATCCGGTCGAGGAGCGCTACGGCTTCGTGTTCGCGTATCTCGGCCCGGCGGAGAGGCAGCCGGTGCTGCCGCGCTACGACATTCTCGAGAGCGTAGGCGACGACGAGGCACTCTGGTCCACGCTCGGCGGCTTCGGCTCGACCGGCGACGCGAGCCTCGACGTCGTGCCGTACAGCTGGCTGCACATGAACGACAACGTGATGGATCCATGGCACGTGCACGTGCTGCACTCGACGCTCACGGGCCCGCAATTTGCGGCCGAGTTCGCGCTGCTGCCCGAGGTGAAGTATTTCGAGAGCGACTACGGCGTCTGCTACTCGGCCGTGCGCGACCTGCCGGACGGCCGCAGCGTCGACCGCGTGTCGTCATGGTTCATGCCGAACGTGATGAGCGTGCCCGACATCTTCTTGAAGCCCGGCCAGTCGTCGCTGATCTCATGGGTCGTGCCGGTCGACGAGCGCCGCTACGTGCAGGCGTTCGTGATGAAGCTGCCGAAGGGGCAGTCTTTCGACGGCATCCGTTTGAACGGCAAGCTCTGGGGCGAGATGACGGCCGAGGAGCATCAGCGCACGCCGGGCGACTTCGAGGCACAGGCCGGCCAAGGACCGATCTCGCTGCACTCCGAGGAGCACCTGCGCACCAGTGACCGCGGCATCACGATGCAGCGGCGCATGCTCAAGCGAAATATCGAGATCGTCGCAGACGGCGGCGACCCGCTCGGCGTGCGCTTCGACGAGGCGGGCGCAACCGTCGTCGTGCCGTCCGGCAATTTCTACAAAGACTCGAAGGCCGCCTGAACGGCGTCGAACCGATCGTCGACTACTTCTTGTCGAACACCGCGACGTTCGACAGGTTCGCGGCTGCGCCGAGACCGGTCGTGGTCACGGTCAGCGTCTTGCCGTCGCCGGAAACTTCGCTCAGCTCGGTCGCGATCGGCTGACCGTTCATCTTGAGCGTCGTTTTGTAGCTCGTCTTGCCGACGCGCTCGAAGGACTCGGCGATCGTCGGCGTGCCGGGCGGCGGCGCGGGTGTCAGCACCGGCGTGTAATCCTTGCCGTCGGTTGCGAACGTAAGCTCCACGTGGATGTTGGTGTTGGCCATCGAGGTGTCGCTCACGCTCTTGTATTGACCGTCCGCTTCGGTCACGACCATCGTGGCGCTCGACGGCGCCGGGGTGCCGGGCGGCACCTTGGATTTGTCGAGGTTGAGCACCCAGGTGCCCACGAACGGGTCGCCGGCGGCGGCAGCGGTCGAGGCGAGCCCTGCGCAACCGATTCCCGCGAGCCACGCGGCGCAAACCCAACGTGCAGCGATTCTCATACGACCCCCTTTGCCGAACGGACGGCGGCGGCTGGAACGGGCCGCTCGAGCGCCGTCAGCGGCTCGCATCCCGCATAGCGTGCAGCCGGGTCCCGGCGTTGTCCACGGGGCCACGCAACCGAGGGCGGCCTGGCGCCGCTTTGCGCCGCGGTTCGCCGCGGTCGTATAGTCCCGCTTTGGTCTCGCGAGTGCGTCACGCCGCATGTCCATGCACGAAATCCAGGTCCGCGGCGCGCGGACCCACAATTTGCAGAACATCGATCTCGACCTGCCGCGCGACAAGCTCGTCGTGCTAACAGGCTTGTCGGGCTCCGGCAAGTCCTCGCTCGCGTTCGACACCTTGTACGCCGAGGGGCAGCGCCGCTACGTCGAGTCGCTGTCGGCGTACGCGCGGCAGTTCCTGTCGATGATGGAGAAGCCCGACGTCGACCACATCGAGGGGCTCTCGCCCGCGATCTCGATCGAGCAGAAGTCGACGTCCCACAATCCGCGCTCGACCGTCGGCACCGTAACCGAGATCTACGACTACCTTCGCTTGCTGTATGCGCGCGCCGGTATCCCGCGCTGCCCGGAGCACGGCACGCAGCTCGAGGCGCAGAACGTCTCGCAAATGGTCGATGCGGTGCTCGCGCTGCCGGCCGGCACCCGCATCATGCTGCTCGCGCCGATCGTCAAGGCGCGCAAAGGCGAGCACACCGCGGCGCTCGAGGAGCTGCGCACGCAGGGCTTCCTGCGCGCGCGCATCGACGGCGAGCTCGTCGAGCTCGACGATCCGCCGAAGCTCGACCGGCGCAAAAAGCACGACGTCGACATCGTCGTGGATCGCCTCGCCGTGAAGCCCGGCATCGAGCAACGGCTCGCCGAGTCGTTCGAGACGACGCTCGCGCTGGCGGACGGCGTGGCGCTCGTGGCGTTCATCGACGAGCCGAAGAGAGCCGCGCTCGCGTTCTCGAACGAGTTCGCCTGTCCGATCTGTGGCTACAGCATCCCGGAGCTGGAGCCGCGGATGTTCTCGTTCAACAACCCGTCGGGCGCCTGCGCCGATTGCGACGGGCTCGGCGTGCGGATGTTCTTCGATCCGCAGCGTGTAGTCGCGCATCCGCACCTGTCGCTATCGGGCGGCGCCGTGCGCGGCTGGGATCATCGAAGCACGTTCTACTTCCAGATGATTCAATCGCTCGCGAAGCACTATAAGTTCGACTTGACCGTACCGTTCCAGGAGCTGCCGGAGCGAGTGCAAAAGATCGTTCTCTACGGCAGCGGCGAGGACAAAATCCAGTTCAAGTACGACAACGCGAAGAAGGGCAACCATTACGAGTGGAAGCACGCGTTCGAGGGCATCATCCCGAACATGCAGCGCCGCTACTCCGAGACGGAGTCGAGCATGGTGCGCGAGGAGCTCGCGAAGTTTCAGAGCACGCAGGTCTGCTCGACCTGTCGCGGCACGCGGCTGAACGCGGCCGCCCGCAATGTGTTCGTCGAGGACCGGGCGCTGCCCACGGTATCGAATCTGAGCGTAACGGCCGCGCTCGAGCTCTTCGAGGGTTTGCGCCTGAAGGGCTGGCGCGGCGAGATCGCCGAGAAGATCGTCAAGGAAATCGGCAACCGGCTGCGATTCCTCGCGGACGTGGGGCTCGGCTATCTGTCGCTCGACAGAAGCGCCGACACGCTGTCGGGCGGCGAGGCGCAGCGCATTCGGCTCGCGAGTCAGATCGGGTCGGGCCTCGTCGGCGTGATGTACATACTGGACGAGCCGTCGATCGGCCTGCACCAGCGCGACAACCAGCGGCTGCTCGACACGCTGATCAACCTCCGCGACCTCGGCAACACCGTGCTCGTGGTCGAGCACGACCGCGAGGCGATCCTCGCGGCCGACCACGTCGTGGATCTCGGACCCGGTGCCGGCGTGCACGGCGGCCGGATCGTCGCGAGCGGCACGCCGAAGGAAATCATGGCGAACGCCGCATCGCTCACGGGCCAGTACCTCTCCGGGCGGCGCGACATTCCGCTGCCGGCCGAGCGGCGCCGCTTCGATTCGCAGCTCGTGCTCGAGGTGCGCGGCGCGAACGGCAACAACTTGAAGGGCGTCACCGTGCAGATTCCCGTGGGTCTCATGACGTGCGTGACCGGCGTCTCCGGCTCGGGCAAGAGCACGCTCGTGAACGACACGATCTATCGGCTCGCGGCGGAGCACATCAACAAGACGAGCTACGACGCCGCGCCGTACGCGGCCGTGAAGGGATTGCAGCACTTCGACTACGTGATCGACATCAGCCAAGCTCCGATCGGCCGCACGCCGCGATCGAATCCGGCGACCTACAGCGGCGTGCTCACGCCGATCCGCGAACTGTTCGCCGCGGTGCCGGAAGCCCGTGCCCGCGGCTACGAGCCGGGGCGCTTCAGCTTCAACGTGAAGGGCGGCCGCTGCGAGGCGTGCCAGGGCGACGGCGTGATCAAGGTCGAGATGCATTTCCTGCCCGACGTCTACGTGCCGTGCGACACGTGCGAAGGCAAGCGCTACAACCGCGAGACGCTCGACATCCGCTACAAGGGCAAAAACATCTCCGAGGTCCTGAAGCTCACGGTCGAGGACGCGCTCGCGCTGTTCCGCAACGTGCCGATGGTCGCCCACAAGCTCGAGACGCTGATGGCCGTGGGCCTCGGCTACATCGAGCTCGGCCAGAACGCGACGACGCTCTCGGGCGGCGAGGCGCAGCGCGTGAAGCTCGCCAAGGAGCTGTCGAAGCGCGCCACCGGCTCGACGCTCTACGTGCTCGACGAGCCGACCACGGGGCTCCACTTCCACGACATCGCACAGCTGTTGGACGTGCTCTACAAGCTGCGCGACCAGGGCAACACGATCGTGATCATCGAGCACAATCTCGACGTGATCAAAACCGCCGACTGGATCGTCGATCTGGGCCCCGAAGGCGGCGCCGGCGGTGGCGAAGTGATTGCGACCGGCACGCCCGAGCAGGTGGCCGCCGAGCCGCGCTCGTACACGGGCCAAGCGCTGCGCACGGTGCTGCCGCGCCCGGTAAGCAAGCGCTCCGCGCGCGCGACTTGACGGGCGTCGAGCCGCTCGGGCGGCGCGAACCGCGAGCCCAGCCACGATCGGTGATGGGCCTGCATGGCGATGGCACGAGGAGAGACATCCGCATGGAATCGCTGCAGCTCGGACGCACCGGACCCGCCGTATCCCGAATCGGCTTCGGCTGCATGGGGCTCTCCGACACCTACGGCCCGAGCGACGCGACCGAAAATCTGCGAACGCTGCATGCCGCCGTCGATGCCGGAATCACGCTGCTCGACACGGGCGACTTTTACGGCATGGGCCACAACGAGATGCTGCTCGGACGCGCGCTGCGCGAGCTGCCGCGGCGCAAGCTCGTTCTGAGCGTGAAATTCGGCGCGCTGCGCGCGCCCGATGGTGCATTCGTCGGCTTCGACGGGCGGCCGCAGGCCGTGAAGAACTTCCTGGCGTATACACTCCAGCGTCTCGGCACGGACTACATCGACATCTACCGCCCGGCGCGTGTCGATCGCGCCGTGCCCATCGAGGATACGGTCGGCGCGATCGCGGACCTGATCGGCGCGGGGTACGTCCGGCATCTCGGGCTTTCCGAGGCCGGACCCGATACGATCCGGCGCGCCCACGCCACGCATCCGGTCGTCGATCTGCAAATCGAGTACTCGCTGATGAGCCGGAGCATCGAGGCGCAAGTGCTGCCCGCGGTCCGCGAGCTCGGCATCGGCGTCACGGCGTACGGTGTGCTCTCGCGCGGCCTGCTGAGCGGGAAGCTCGAGGCTTCCGAGCTCGGCATCCGGGCGCACATGCCGCGCTTCATGGGCGCGAACCTGCAGCGCAATCTCGGTCTGGTCGACCAGCTCGCGCGACTCGCGGCGGGCAAAGGCGCGACCGCCGCTCAGCTCGCCATCGCGGGGGTGCTGAGCCGCGGCCACGACATCGTGCCGCTGATCGGCACGCGCAGCGCCGCGCGCTTGCGTGAGGCAATCGGCGCGCTCGACATCAGGCTCACGCCGGCCGACCTGGCAGCGATCGAATCGGCCGTTCCGGCCGCCGCCGTGGCGGGCACGCGGTATGGCGAGGCGCAGATGGCGATGCTCGACAGCGAGCGGACGACGCGCTGATCCTCGCTCGCCCGCGCCCGCGCCCGCGGGCGAGACACCTCGGCCGCGGTGCGGCACGCGCTCGATCGGCCGGAACCGCGGTGCTGCTCAGCCACCCACGCCCCGCTCGAGCGGCCGAGCCCCCTGTGCGCCTCGCGAGTCGTCCTCGGCCGCCGGCTCGAAAGCGAACAGATCGCCGGGCTGGCAGTCGAGCGCCTCGCAGAGCTTCTCGAGCGTGCCGAAGCGGATCGCTTTCGCCCTACCCGTCTTCAGCACCGAAAGGTTCTGCGGCGTGATGCCGACGCGCTCGGCGAGGTCGTTCAGTCGCATCTTGCGCCGCGCAAGCATGACGTCGAGGTTCACGATGATCGGCATTGTCGCGCGGCTCAGATCACGAGGTCCGCATCGCGCTCGAGCGCTTCCGCGCGATCTTTCGTGTACAGGCCCACGTCCATGATCCACGAGGCGAGCAGCACGAGACCGGCGCCGACGAACGAGCCGAGCGAGTTCGAGCCGAACAGAAGCTGCCCGTTGCCGGATGATGGCGCGTCGATGATGCCGAAAACCACGAGCGCGGAGGAGGTGACGGGAATCACGATGCCGAGCACCGCCATCAGAAGCGACAGCAATCCGATTTGCCTCAGCAGCCGAACGTTGCCGGCCGTGTAGATTTCGCCGCTCGCGAGGTTGCAGAACAGCCGATACAGGCGCAGCAACACGATCAGCACGACGCCGAGCACGACGACCAGGACGAGCGTCGCCCAAACCTTGAGCGCCGGCGTCGCGATCCCGTCGGCCGCGACCGCGAACGCGCCGAGGCCGATATGGATCGCCTTGGAACCGGGCGGGAACTTGAGGATGTTGAGGATCGCCAACGGCGCCGAGATCGCGGTCAGCGCGATGAACAGCTTGCATACGACGCGCGCGTTGCGGCCGAACGTACGGATCTTGCGCAGGTGGGATTGGACCTCGCTTGCGCGGCTCAGCGTGGAAGTTGCGGCACTCATCGCGGGCCCCCCGGCGTTGACTCGGCACCATCCTAAATCGCACGCAAACGACTTGCAATATGTTTTTACTGTTTATCGATACTTATTGATCGTACGACAGGCTATTCTGCCCTCCGTTGAGACCCGTCCCCGGTGCCACGAAAGCCGCCTGCGGCTTGGCAGGGTCGTCCGGGCGCCCACCGGTCGGCCGGCGGCGCCGCGCGCGCCTCGAGCAGCCATCGATGCCGGAGGATCTGCTCGTGCGCGTGGGGCCGATGCGGCCTGGCGCGAGGGCTCAAATGCGCGCTCTTTTTCACTACACTGGTTCGCACACTTGGGGGATGTCCATATGCGATCCGTTGACAGCCGGGCTCTCGTCTCGCTCCTACTGACGGCCGCCGCCGCGCTCGGTGCAGCCGGCGCCGCGGAGGCACAGAAGCCGTACACGACCTGGCGCGGCTATTCGGGCTCGCCCGATTCCTCGCAGTACTCTGCGCTCACGCAAATCGACAAGTCGAACGTCGCGCAGCTCGAGGTCGCATGGAGCTTTCCGACCGGGGATCGCAGCTTCATCTTCAATCCCGTGATCATCGACAAGACGATGTACGTGCTCGCGAGCGGCGCCGAGCAGGGCGAAACCGACGTAGTCGCGCTCGACGCGCAGACCGGTAAGAAGCTGTGGGCGCACAAGAACGAAGGCGCGGTCGGCGCGCGCGGCATGAACTACTGGCAGGCGGCCGACGGCTCGGGCGGCCGGCTGTTCTATTTGAACGGGGGCTTTCTCACCGCCCTCGACGCGAAGACCGGAGAGACCGTCGCCTCGTTCGGCACGAGCGGTCGCGTCGACCTGCGCGACGCGCTCGCGGCCGACGGCTGGGACGTGAGCAAGGTGCGGCCGCTGATCACGAGCAACCCGGGCCGCGTGTTCGAGGATCTCATCATCATGTCGCTGCCGGCGCAGGGCGCCGGCTACTCCTCGACGCCGGGCGACGTGACCGCGTGGGACGTGCGCACCGGCAAGCTGCGCTGGGTATTCCACAGCATTCCGCATCCGGGCGAGCTCGGCTACGACACCTGGCCGAAGGACGCCTACAAGACCGCGGGCGGCGTGCACAACTGGAGCGAGCTCACGGTCGACACGGCGAACGCCATGGCGTTCATCCAATTCGGCACCGCGCGCTACGACTTCTACGGCGGCAACCGGCCCGGCAACAACCTGTTCGCGAACTCGGTCGTCGCGCTCGACGCGCGCACGGGCAAGCGCGTCTGGCACCAGCAGCTCGTGCATCACGATCTTTGGGACTACGACCTGCCGCAGGCGCCGAAGCTGCTCACGATTCATCAGAACGGCCGCGCGCGCGAGGTCGTCGCGCAGGCGACGAAGCACGGCTTCCTGTTCGTGTTCGATCGCAAGACCGGCGAGCCGATCTGGCCGATCGAGGAGCGGCCGGTGCCGCAATCGACGATTCCGGGCGAGCACTCCTCTCCCACGCAGCCGTTCCCGACGAAGCCACCGCCGTTCGCGGAGCAGTCGTTCACCGCGAAGGACATCGACCCGTTCCTGCCGAAGAGCGAGCAGGAGACGCTCAAGCAGCGGCTCGCGACCTCGCGCAACGACGGCCTGTTCACGCCGCCGTCGTTCGAAGGCTCGATCGAGATACCGGGCCACAACGGCGGCGCGAACTGGGCGAGCTCGGCCGTCGATCCGATCAACGGCTTCATGTACGTGATCTCGAAGGAGCTGCCCGTGATGCTGCACGCGGAGCTCTCCGACGAGGAGCCGTCGGCGCGCAGCGTCGTGGGCACGGTCGTGACGCCCGAGCAAGCCGCGAAGGCCCTCGCCGACGCGAAGGCCGCCGCGGCGAAGGGACCGATCAAGGTCTCGGTGCCCTACGACTTCTTGCGCAGCCCCACGAACGGCCTGTCCGCCATCGGGCCGCCGTGGTCGCACATCACGGCGTACGACTTGAACACGGGCGAGATCAAATGGCGGATTCCGGACGGCACGACGATCGGCCCCGGAATTCCGCCGAACGCCGGGGCGCACTACCCGCGGGGCGCACCGCTCGTGACCGCGAGCGGACTGCTGTTCGTCGCGACCGCGCAGGATCGCACGCTGCGCGCGTATGACCGCGACACGGGCAAGGTGCTCTGGTCGAAGGATCTCGGCGGCGGCTCCGAGGGCATTCCGGCGACGTACGAGATCGCGGGGCGGCAGTACCTCGCGGTGCCGGTGGCCGCGGGCGCGGGCTTGTTCGCGCCGACGCTCGAGGCCGCAAAGCCGGCCGAGCACGCGTACGTAGTGTTCGCGCTGCCGCAGCACTGAGCGGCGCCGCGTAGAGCTCCTCGGCGTAGAGGCTGCGGCCCCGACCATGAGCGATTCGACCCGTCTATCCCGCCGCGACGTCGTGCGCGCCTCGGCCACGGCGGCCGCAGCAGCGGCGGTCGGTGCACCGTGGATCGCGCGCGCGGCGACGCCGCTCACGCTGCGCTTTCGCACGATCCGCGACCCCGACGGCTGGCATCCGAGCCTGCGCCTGAAGGGCGACTGGCTCGTGCTCGAGGTAAGCGACGGCAAGCTCTCGGGCTACGGGGAGGCGTCGCAGAGCAACGACGACGATCGCTGCAAGCAAATCGCAGCGGAGCTATTCGCGAAACACTATGCGAGCTTCACGCCGTCGCTCGACGACCTCGCGCGCAAGGAGCACGAGATTGCCGCGCTCACACCCGATCTCGTCACGCAGGCCGCGCTCTCGGGCCTCAACCAAGCGTTCTACGATCTGCTCGCGAAGCGCGAAGGCGTGCCCGTGTGGCGGCTGTTCAGGGACCGGGCGCCATTCGAAGGGCTGCCGCTCTACACGACGATCAACCGCGCGCTCGACTCGCGCAGCGCCGAGGAGTACTCGACGATCGTCGCCGAGCTCGAGCGGCAGGGTTTCAAGACGTACAAGTGCGCGCCATTCGAGGCCGTGAACGGCCCGGAGCATGCGGTCGAGAAGGCGGCCGCCGGGCTCGAGACGCTGCGCCGGCTACGCAAGGAGTTCCCTGCGCTCGAGGTGCGCGTCGATTTTCACGAGCGCTTTCAGCCCCAGGACTTCTACGCGATCGTGCCCGAGCTCGAGCGGCTCGGCCTCGATTGGATCGAGGAGCCGTTCCGCGTCGGCCCCGGTTACGAGGACTTGCGGCGTCATACTCACCTCAGGATCTCGGGCGGCGAGCTGTTCTGGGGACGACAGCGGTTCGAGGAAATCGCGACGCACCACTGGTGCGACGTGATCATGCCCGACGTGAAGTACGTCGGCGGCTTCGGTCCGCTGCTCGACGTGCTCGTGATGAGCCGCGGCAAGGTCGAGGTGTCGCCGCACAACCCGTCCGGGCCGATCTCGACGGCCGCGAGCCTGCACGCAGCCGCGGTCCATCCGGAGACCGTCCGCATGCTCGAGCTCTCGTTCGACCGCATGCGCACGCGGCGCAGCACGGGCGAGCGCATCGAGAACGGCGTGCTGCTGTTGAGCGACGAGCCGGGTTGGGGCGTAGAGCCGCCGGCCGCCTGAGCCGCGCCCGCTCGTTCGAAATCGCCGGCGCACGGACGGCGCGCCGAGACACCGGCGACGCGGGCTCGCAGCCCCGCCGCCGGCGTCGGAAATCGGCAACGGCTCAGCGGCCGTCCCCAAGGTGTCCGGCTCGGCTCTTGGCGCCGCTTGCGCCATTCAGGAACGGGAGCACCGTCGGGACGAGCGCCGGGGCGACGCCGATCTCGTAGTGCGTGACGCCCGGGAGGATCGCGAGCCGGTTCTGCGCCATGTGCTCTCGCATCCAGCCCGCATCCCTCTGCGCGCCCCCGAGCAGGTGGTAGAACTCGGTGACGTGGTCGAGCGTGACCATATCGCTGTCGCCGTAGACGAGCATCACCGGCATCGCGAGCGCCCTTGCATCCTCCGACCAGTCGTACGGGCTGCGCATGTACGCGCCCATCGCGTCGAGCAGCTTCGGGAATTCGCTCACGTCAGGCGCAATCGCAGCGTACGACCGGTACATTGGCGTGTCCTTCATCGCAGCGACCATCGCGGCGCTCAGCTGCGCCTGCTGCGGCAGCATCTCGGGGTAGAAGCCGTCCTGCGCGAACGGCGTGGATACGAGCACGAGCCTGCGCACCTTCGCGGGGTGCTGGACCGCCAGCCGGAACGCGACGCTGCCGCCGAGCGAGTAGCCGAGCACGTCCACCTGAGCGTAGCCGAGCGAATCGAGGATCGCCGCGAGGTCGTCGCCCATGTCCGCAGCGTCGATCGGCCGCTCGCCGAGCGGCGTGCGCCCGTGCCCCTGCAGATCCACTCCGATCACGCGGCGGTGCTCGGCGAGCGCCGTCAGATTCGGGCCGAACATCTCGATCTCGCCGAGGCCGCCGTGCAGCAGCAAGAGGGGCTTGCCCTCGCCGTACTCCGCCACGTAGTACAGGAGCCCGTGTGCGGGAACGTGGGCCGTCTTCACCGGCGTTGGAACGGGCGCGTTCCCGTCGGCTGCCCGGACGGAAAAGGCCGCGAGCGCTGTCAGGATCGCGGCGGTCGTCAGACGTAGGATCGTGGTTCGTGCGTTCATGTCGTTCTCCGTGGTCGAGGGTCGTTCCATCTGTTCGTCGAACGAGCCGACCTGATTTCGACATGCTCCCGATGACCATACCTCCGTAAACGAGGCCGGCGCACCCGCAAGGGTGCGCCGGCTCGAAGAAGCGATGGCGGACGCGAGCGTCCGCGGAAGAGCGGAGGCCCTACTTCGTCGCGGGATCCCAGTGCTCGTCGGCCTTACCGTTCACGAAGCGCCAGGTGTCGAACCACGTCGTGTAGTAGACCTTCGGTTCCGAGCCCGTGAAACCGAGCCCTTTGACCTGGTCGGGCGAGATGCACGCCGGCCCCGGCAGCGCCACGCAGGTGCGCGGCGTCATCACGGTGACGTAGTCACCTTCGGCCATGACGTGCACGACGGGAGCCGTGAGCTTCCCACAGTTGGCGTCGCGCGGCTGCTTGCGGACCTGGGTGAAGAAGTAGACGACGCCCTTCAGCCCCGACTGCGCGTTCGGATTGTGCTGATGGTACGCGTCCGTCAGCCACTCGCTTGCGCGGTCCCATTGCCCGCATTGCAGTAGCTCGCGCTCGATGTGAAGCGCCGCTTGCTTGTTCTTGTTCAGCGTCGGGTCTTTATCCGTGAACAGCGATTCCGGATCCTTGACGCCCATGACAGGCTCTTGCGCGTAGGCCGCGAAACCCACGAAGACGGAAGCCAGTGCCAGCACGCTCGTTCGGATTTTCATTGTGGAGTTCCCCCAGGGATGGCTTTTCGGTAAGGCGCATGATCGACGGAACCTGAGCGGACAGTCAAATATCGATGGGTCGCGAATCGCCAACGCCGCGGCTACATTCGAGTCTTTGCGCACCAGGAGGTCGGCCATGGATTCGCGCGGACTTTCGGTACCGCGGCTGGAGCGGCTGCATCGAGCTCTCTCGGGCCACGTGGAGCGGGGCGATATACCGGGCGTTGCGGCGCTCGTCGCAAGGCATGACGACGTCCACGTCGAGGTGCTCGGCGCGCAGTCCGCGGCAGGGCTCGAGCCGATGCGGCGCGACTCGATCTTTCGGATCGCTTCGCTCACGAAGCTCGTGACGGCCGTCGCCGCGATGATTCTCGTCGAGGACTGCAAGCTCAGGCTCGACGATTCGATCGAGCCGTGGCTGCCCGAGCTCGCGAACCGCCGGGTGCTGAAGTCGATTGGCGCGCAGCTCGACGATACCGTGCCGGCGAGGCGCGCGATCACGATGCGCGACCTCCTCACTTATCGCATGGGCTTCGGGAGCGTGATGGCGATGCCCGGCACCTATCCGATCCAAGCGGCGATCCGCGATCTCAAGATCGGCGGCGACGGGCCGCCGCATCCGGCGCTCGCCCCCGCGACCGACGAGTGGCTCCGCCGGCTCGGCACGCTGCCGTTGATGGCACATCCCGGCGAGAAGTGGCTGTATCACGTGAGCGGCGACGTGCTCGGTGCGCTCGTCGCACGCGCCGCGGACATGACGCTCGGCGACTTCATGCGCGAGCGGATCTTCGAGCCGCTCGGCATGCGCGACACGGGCTTCCACGTGCCGAAGGCGAACACGCTGCGGCTGACCGACTGCTACGCGTTCAATCGCGAGAGGCGCGCACTCGAAACTTATGACGCCGCGGCGCGCAGCGAGTGGTCGGCGCCGCCGCCGATGGAATCGGGCGGCGGCGGCCTCGTGTCGACGCTGGATGACTACTTCGCATTCAGCCGCATGCTGCTCGGCAAGGGCCGACTCGACCGCACGCGAATTCTGTCCCGCGCCGCGTTGGAGCTGATGATCCAGGACCATCTCGCGCCGGAGCACCGCGAAGGCGCCGAGATCTTCTTCGGCGGGTTCAGCAGCTGGGGCCTCGGCATGGCCGTCGACATCCGGCGCGAGCAGATCTTTCATACGCCCGGCCGCTTCGGCTGGACCGGCGGGCTCGGCACGTCGGCCTACACGGATCCGGCCGAGCGCACGATCGGCATCGTGTTCACGCAGCGGCTCATGGACTCGCCCGAGCCACCGCCCGTGTTCATGGACTGTTGGACGCTCGCCTACGCCGCGATCGATTGACTTCACTCCGACCGCAGCGCCACCAGCGGGTCGACCCGCGTCGCCCGGCGCGCCGCGACGTAGCTCGCGAGCGTCGCGACGGCGGCGAGCAGCGCCGCGACACCCGCGTACGTCGCCGCATCGGTTGACGCTACGCCGAACAGAAACCCGTCGAGGAAGCGGGTCACCGCGAACGCGCCGGCGAGGCCGAGCAGAACGCCGCCGGCAGTGAGCACGAGGCCGCCGCCGAGCACGAGCGTGAGCACGCCTCGGGGGCGAGCGCCGAGCGCGAGCCGGATGCCGATCTCGCGCGTGCGTTGCGCGACCGCGTAGGCGATCACGCCGTAGATGCCGACCGCGGCGAGCGCGAGCGCAACGCTTGCGAACAGCGTGAGCGCGAGCGCGAGAAACCGCGGCCGCGCCTCCGAAGCGCTGACGACTGCCGCGAGCGGCCGCACGTCCGCAAGGGGCAGCGCCGGGTCGATCTCGCGCAGCGCACCGCGCACGGCGGTCACCGCCGCGGCCGGCGAGCCGGTCGGCTGCACCACGACGTACGGCGCGCGCAGCATGCCGACGAATCCCGGAACTTGGCCGTACGCGAAATACAGGGCGGTCCCGGCCGGCTTGTCGACGCCGTCGTTCTTCAGGTCGCCGACGACTCCGACGACGGTATAAGGCTCGCGCGTCGGAAACGCGAACGACGGCACGAGCCGCCGTCCGATTGCGCTGTCGGTGCCCCAGACCGCGCGGGCCAACGTCTCGTTCACGACCACGCTCTTCGGCGCGCGCGTGTCGTCGCGCTCGTCGAGCAGGCGGCCGGCCACGAGCCGCACGTTCAGCATCTCGAAATACGCCGGACTCACGAGCTGGTAGTGGTCGATGATCGGCACGGGACCGTCCGGGGTCGGTGCGCTTCGGACCGGTCCACCCTCCTCCGGCACGTAGCCCTCGATCGGCGTGCCCCAGCCGCTGTCTCGTGCCATGGGCGGCAATTCACTCGTGAGCGCCGCGCGCGCGACGCCGGGCAGCGTGACGAGCCGCGCCTGCGTGCGCGACCAGAAGTCGCGCGCGGCGTCGCCGGCGTAGACACTCTCGGGCAGGCGCAACGACATCGTGAGCACGCCGCTCGGGTCGAAGCCCGCGTCGACCTGCCGCAGATTCCAGAACGTGCGCAGCATCAGCCCGGTGCCGGCGAGCAGCACGAGCGCGAGTGCGAGCTGGCCGACGATCAGCGCTCGGCGAAAGCGCTGCGCCCCCGCGGCTTTGGTCGTGGCGGCCGCCGAGGATTTGATCGCGCCATGCAGGTCGCGCCGCGCCACATGGACGAGCGGCGCAAAGCCGAAGGTCACGCCCGTCAGCACGCTTGCGCCGAGCGCGAACAACAGCACCCGGGCATCGATGTCCGCGGCCGCCACTTGCGGCACGCCGCCCGCGCCCAGGGCCTTGACGAGCCCGAGCCCGCCGGCTGCCAACAGCACACCGAGCGCTGCGCCGGCGAGCGACAGCAGCACGCCTTCGGCCGCGAATTGCCGCGCGAGCCGCGACAGCCCTGCGCCGAGCGCGCTGCGCACCGCGATCTCGTTCTGCCGCGCCTCCGCGCGCGCCAGCAGCAGGCTCGCGACGTTGACGCACGCAATCAGCAGCAGCAGGCAAACCGCGCCGAACAGCATTTTGAGCGCAGGCCGCACGGATCGGACGACCTCCTCCGTCAATGCGTGCGCGACGAGCGTGTGATAGCGAGGATCGAAGTGATGCGCCGAGGTCGTATCGGCGGCGCGGCGCACGATGCCGTCGAGCTCGCTTTGCGCCTGCGCGAGCGATACGCCGGGCGCGAGACGGCCCAGCATGAACACGCTGTGATCGTTGACGGGCACGGAGGGGTCGATCTGGATCGGCGCCCAGAGATCCGCGGCATCGGCCTCGCCGAACGGAAAGCTGAAACGCTCGGGCATTACACCGATCACCGTGCGCTTCGTGCCGTTCAGCAGCACGTCGCGGCCGATGACGTCGCGCGCACCGCCGAACGCGCGCTGCCAGAGCCCGTGCGAGATCACGGCCACCGGCGGCGCGCCGAGCGCGTCGTCTTGCGGGGTGATCGCACGGCCGAGAGCCGGCGCAACGCCCAACGTCTCGAGCAGGCCGCCCGTCACGAATGCCGCGGTAATGCGCACGGGCTCGCCCGCGGCCGCGAGATTCGCGTCGGTGGTCTGCCACGCATCGAGCGACTGCCACGACCGAGCGTCGCGCGCGAGCTCGCGGTATTCCGTGGTCGCCGCGCGCACGCGATCGCCGCTGCCCTGCGGCGCGTTCAGAAATTCCGTGTAGACGCGCACGAGACGATCGGGTGCGGCATACGGCAACGGCTCGAGCAGCACCGCGCTCACGAGGCTGAAAATCGTGACCGTCGAGCCAAGCCCGAGCGCAAGCGTGAGCACCGCCATCGCCGCGAACCCGGGCGCCTGCAGCAACGAGCGGCACGCGAATCTGAAGTCGGCCACCATGATCACCTCCGCGGTGCTGCGCCCCGAATGTCGTGCGCACTCCCGCGCAAGCGCAAAGCACGTCCTGTGCCAAGGCCCGCCGCGGTCGATCCAACCATCTGATCGCGCTGCGGTTTACGAGCTGCGCTCGCACCTAGCGGCCCCGCTTCGCGGCGGCGTCGGCTCTCGCTTTCGGGACGAACCGCGACGCGATTGGGACGGGTAAGGCGCATGGTGGCAGCCGTGCTGCCCGACGTGCCGCACGCGAAGATGCTCCGGCGTTGACCGCGGTCTGCGCCGACCCCTACGATGCCCATGAAAAGTGATCGAATAGTCGTTTTCGGTCGAGGGGGAATATGACGGCTTACACACGGCTCCGGCGGGCCGCTATCGGCTTCGCAATATTCGCGTGCGCACCCGCCATCGCGCTCGCGCAACCCGGCGCTTTCGGCGACGGCTACGGTCCGCCGCTCAAGGTGGTGCCGCCGCCGAGGGAGTTCGCCACCTCGAAGGAGCACTACGAGTATTTGCTCAAGCAGGCGCACGGCGGCACGAAGCACACGCTCACGTCGGTGCCGCGCTGGGACGGGCTTTGGGTCACGGCCGGCAATACGCACATGAACGCGTTCATCGACCCCCCCGGCTTCAAGGGCAAGGTCAAGGAAGGCGTGCTGACGCCGGCGTACGAGAAGGCCTACAAGGAGCGCTGGCGCCAGCAGCAGGAAGACGGCCAGGTCCAGTACGACCGCTTGACGGACTGCGAGCCGGCTGGCTATCCGCGCATTCTGCTCGAGCCGTACTCCGACGAGTTCATCAATTTGCCGAACGAGTCGTACTTCATGAACGACTTCGCGAATCAGGTGCGGCGGATCTATATCGGCAGACAGCACCACAATCAAACCGGCACGCACTCGTGGCTCGGCGACACGGTCGGATTCTGGGACGGCGATAAGCTGATCACGAACACGGTCGATCTGTATCCCGCGGACTTCACGCGATGGTCGCCGATGACGAGCAACGCGATGGAGTCCGTGGAGACTTGGGAGCTCAAGAAGTACCCGGGTGGCATCGAGCGGCTCGAGGTGCAGGTCACGCTGTACGACAAGAACGCGTTCGTGAAGCCGATCAACCTCATCTACGCATATCGGCGCGCGACCGAGCTCGAGAAGGCCGACTACCGGGTTCAATACTGGGAGTGCGAGCAGACGAGCAACTCGTATCTCGACAAGACCGGCACAACGAACTTCCATTTGCCGGGCGAGGAAGGCTTCAAGGACGCCCGCGGCAGCACGATGTTCCCGGACCTACCCGGTCAGACGCGCGACCCGATTTACAACACCACGCTCACGCCGACGAAGTAGAGGGATGAACGATGAATAGGCTGATCAAATGGCTGTCGGTTGCACTAGCGGCCCTCGTGACCGTGACGACGGCGCAAGCACACCATTCGTTCGCGATGTTCGACCGCACGACGCAGGTCGTGAAGAGCGGGACCGTCGCGCGCTGGGCGTTCAACAACCCGCATTCGTGGTTGTACGTGAACATCAAGAACGACGACGGCACGGAAACGCTGTGGGGCTTCGAGGGCTCCGCCCAGCCGTCGCTGCTCACGCGCGGCATCACGGGCGACACGTTCAAGCCCGGCGACCCGGTGCAGTTCATGTTCTGCCCGCTGCGCGACGGCCGCCCGGGCGGCGCAATCGGCTGGGCCAAGCTCAAGGACGGCACCTACGTGAACCCGGCCGACGGCGGCTGCCCCGGCAACGAGGAGAACCAGAAGCAGTGGCGCGAGTGGCTCGCGAAGGGCATCACGTCCAATAAGGATCCCCGCGCGCAGGCGCAGTAGCGCCCGGCCGAGCGGCAGTCCTCACACGGAGATCGCGAGACGCTCGGAGTCGTAGACTCGCGCCGTGACGGCGAGCATCAGCGCGGCCACGACCAAGCCGCTGACGATGCACAGGCCGATCCGCTGCGGCGTGACCGAGCCGCCGACCAGCAGCTCGGTGATGCCGAGCTGCTGGCCGAGCAGCGGCACCGCATACATCCAGCCGGCGGTCTTCACCGGCAGCAACGCGAGCAGCACGGACAAGAGCGCCGGCACGAGCATGAGAATGCTCAAATACGTCTGCGCTTCGCGGAAGCTCTTCGAGAGTGCGGCCACCAGCGTCTGCAGGCCCGCGGCGAGCAGCACGAGCGGCAGCATCAGCACCAGCACCTCGAGGACGAACGCCGGGCCGAAGCCGAGCGCGATGCCGATTTTCTCGACGGGTAGGAAGCGCCCCGCCACCGCGAACGCGATCGCGCAGATCGTGAGGCTGCTCAGCGAGAAGGCGCAGATCGCGCCGATCTTGCCGAGCAGAATCCGCCAGCGCGCGACGGGGTTCACGAGCAGCGGCTCCATCGAATGTCGCTCGCGCTCGCCTGCAGTGAGATCGATCGCGAGATACATTCCGCCCAAGAACACGGTCATCACGAAGAAATACGGCAGGATGGCGAACAGCCGGCCGGCGCGGGAGAGCGGCGTGGATTGGTCACGGTCGTCGATCACCAGCGGGATCGCGGTGGCCGGGGATAGCCCTCGCGCGATCAGTCGCATGCTGCCCGTCCGGCGCGAGTAGCTTTCGATCATCGCTTTCAGGCGCCTGACCGGCTGATCGGCGTCGCTGCGCGAGGAGTCGTAGTAAACCTCGACCTGCGCCGGGTCGCCCTTGCTCCACGCTTCGCCGAAGCGCTCCGGTATGCGCAGCACGGCGGCAACGTCGCGATTGCGCACGGCGGCGATCGGATCGGCGACCGGCGGCTGCGGGTCGAAGCCCTGCTGGCGCAGCGCCTCGATCAGGTTCGGCGCGTGACCGCCGCCGATCACGGGCAGCTTGAGCGGTGCCTCGGCCCCGCTCAATTGGCGCGAGATCGTCGCGTTGACGAGCACCATGAACATCAACGGACCGATCAGCGGCCCCACGAGCAGTGCGTTCAGCACGGTGCGCCGCTCGCGGAGATTCTCGCGGACCTCTTTCAAGAACACGATCAGCGAAACGTTCATGCTGCGAGCCCTTCCGCACTGCCGATGATCTTGACGAACGCGTCCTCGAGGTTCGCTTCGCCGGTTTCCTGGCGCAGCGCTTCGGGCGACTCGTCGGCGACGACCCGGCCGTTCGCAATGACGACGATGCGATCGCAGAGCTGCGCGACCTCCTGCATGATGTGGCTCGAGAACAGCACGCAGCGCCCCTCGGTGCGCAGATCGCGCATGAACTTGCGCATCCGCCGAGTCGCCATCACGTCGAGGCCGTTCGTGGGCTCGTCGAGGATCACGTTCTTCGGGTCGTGAATCAGCGCACGCGCGATTGCGGTCTTGACGCGCTGACCCTGCGAGAAGCCCTCGGCCGGACGGTCGGCGAAATCGGCCATCTCGAGCACCTCGATCAGCGTCTCGCGTCTACGCGCGGCGTCCTCCGGGGCCACGCCCTGCAGCCGCGCGAAGTAATCGATGTTCTCGCGCGCGGTGAGCCGCTTGTAGAGGCCGCGTGCATCGGGCAGCACGCCGAGACGTTTGCGAGCGGCAAGCGGGTCGGCGGCCGCGCGGATGCCGTCGACGAGCACCTCGCCCGCATCCGGACGCATCAGCGTGTACAGCATGCGCAGAGTGGTCGTCTTGCCCGCGCCGTTCGGCCCGAGCAAACCGGTGATCTCGCCGTCGCGCGCGGAGAAGGTCACGCCGTTTACCGCTTTGATCGCACCGAAGGCCTTGTGCAGATTCTGAACCTCGATCATGGCGTCGCTCCGTTGAAGTCGACGAACGCGGGCGTCGGCCCGAGCCTGTCCAGGCAGCGCGCGTCGAGGCCCTTGGGCTGCGGATCGTCGATGAACCGCGCGATCAATTTCGGCACGCAGCCGCCCAGGAACCCATGGCCTTGCCCCTCGAGCACGAGGTGCCGCGCGTTCGCGAGGCCCTGCAGGATCTCGGCACCGTACTTCGGCGGCGTCACGGGATCGCGCGAGCCGGAGAGGATCAGCACCGGCTTGTCGCTCTCGAGCGGCGAGTGAAAATCGGCGGGCATGGCGCCATGCGGCCACACTGCGCACTGCGCCTTGATCGCGTCGATCAGCGAGTTGCCGAGCACGGTGTCGGCGTCTTGCGGCCGCTCTTGCAGCTGATCGGCATCCTCGCTGCAGATCACGCTCATCGCCATGCCGCTATTCATGTCGCCGCTGAGGTCCTGGGTCAGCAGCCGCTCCTGGCCGAGCAGCGGGCCGACGTCGCCGTGCACGGCCGCATCGATCGACAGCGGCAGCAGCGCGGCGGTCTCCGGCGTGTACGCGAACAGCCGCACGACGCCGACGAGCGAGTACGGAGTGAGCTTCCGCGAGACGGTTTCGTAGGTGCGCGGGTCGCGAAAGGAAACCTCGCGCGGGTGCTCGCGCATGGAGTCTCGCAAATCGCGCAGAGCCTGCATCGGATCGCCGTAGGCTTCCTTGCAGGCCGGCGTCGCGACGCACGCATCGAAATCTTGCTTGAGCGCCGCGTCGAGGTTCTCGGCCCATTCGGACCCGAGGATGACCTGATTAGGCGCCGGCGAGTGGAGAACGACGCTGCGCACGGCATCCGGATGACGCATCAGGTACTGCTGCGCCATGCGCGTGCCGTACGAGACGCCGACGAGATCGACGCGGGCCGCGCCGAGCGCCTCGCGCACCTTGTCGAGGTCGCCGACTGCAACCGTCGTCGTGTAGAAGCGCGGGTCGGCATTCTGCCGGACCTCCTCGAGGCAGGCCTCGACGCGCTTGTTCATCGCATCGAGATCGGGCACGACGTCAGCGACGCCCTGGCCGCGCGCCGCCTCGGCCGCCTTCTCGCAGTCGAGCGGATGCGACCGGCCCGTGCCGCGCTGATCGAGCAGCAGCACGTTGTGGTGCTTGAGCACGTCCGCGTACCAGCCGGTGTCGGCGAACGACTCGGTCGCGGCCTCGCCGGGCCCGCCGGCCAGCATGACGACCAGATCCGCGTCGGGCTCCGCCGCGTCGGCGCGGATCACCGCGAGATGCAGCTTGATGTGCCGGCCCTCGGGCTGCGACGGGTCTTCGGCGACGTCGAAATCGGCGCACCAGGCGGCCGTGCTGGCGCCGCTCAAGCGGTGCGGCAGCTCACAAGACTCGAGGTCGAGCGTGCCGAGCCGCCAATGCCGCGCCGGCAACGGCGTCGGTGCCGAAGAAGCCGCTGCCGCCGCGTCCGCCGCCCGCGACTGGGCGGCCTCGGGCCCCGCGGCCGTCTCGCCGCGGTGCGTGCCGCCGAAGTACCGCCACGCGAGCGCGGCGACGAAGATACCGAAGGCGACGACGCGCAGTACGGTACGCGCTCTCATGGCCGGCTCACCTCACCCCTGTTCGTACATACCACGGTCGAGACGGGAGCCTCGAACGCGCTCGCATCGAACTCGAGCTCACCCACGGCGGTGAAACGGTCTCCGCCGCCGCTTGACTCATTTCGACGGTTGGCTAACTATAGAACCGTGAACCTCATTTTCAAAGCCCTTTCCGATCCGACGCGCCGGCGCGTGCTGCAGCTGTTGCGCGAGCGGCCGATGACGGCCGGCGAGCTCGCGGATCAGTTCCGGGTCTCCAAGCCGACGATGTCGGCGCACTTCGCCGTGCTGCGGGAGGCGGGCCTCGTCGTGTCGGAGAAACGCGGCAAGTCGATCGTCTACGAGTTGCAGATGTCCGTGCTCGAGGAGGCGGTGCTCGGCTTCGCGCAAGTCTTCGGCTGGCGATTGCAGAGCGATGAGTCTGCACGGCCGAAACGTTCGACGCGACAGGCACTCGGCAGATGACGGCGTGCGGACTCAACGGTTCCGTTCGAACCGCCATCGTCGGCTTCCTCTCGCTGTGCGGGATCTCGGCCGCGATCGCAACGCTGGGTGCCGCGCATGTCATCGCGCCGGCGGGCGCCGCGCGAGCTCTCGGCATCGTGATCGGCGCCATGGCGATCGTGACCGGTAACTTCTTGCCGAAGACGCGGGCTCTCGAGATCGAGGCCGGCGCCGGTCCACGAACGCGTGCAGCCGAGCGAGTGATCGGCTGGATATTGGTGCTCGCGGGCGTCGCGTTCGTCGGGCTGTTCGGATTCGCCCCGCTCGGGCGCGCGAAGCTGCTGGCGGCTGCAGCCGGGATGGGCGCGCTGCTCCTGATCGGCGCGATCTCGCTCCAGCTCCTCATAACGGCCTCGATACGGCGCCGCGCCGCCGCGCTCCCACACCGCGAAACCATTGAGCGGCACGCGCCTAGCACGTGCGGCCTGCATCGGCCGATGGTCTCGTTGCTCGTCGCGTTTCTTTACGTGCTCGCGACCGCTTGCACCCAATATCTATTCGCCGGACAGCCGCTCGGCGACCTGATCGCGTCGTGCCTGCGGGTGGGTCTTGCCACGGGCTTCGTGATCTACCTGGTGTTCCGCAGTCGCGGCACCGTCGGGCTGCGATGATGGCTTGGCCCCTAGGTCGCGTGCCCGGCCGGTCTACCGACCGAGCCGAGCGAGAGCAGCAGGCGATAGCGGCCGGCGCGGGCTGCCTCAGACCGACGGCGCGGCCGCCGTGAAGTCGGCCAGATCGTCGAGGCCGAGCGCCTGCTCGACCGACGCGATACGCGCGAGCGCATCCTCGAAGCCATCCCGGCCGAACTGCTGGTGCTCGATGTCCTCGAACCGCTCGCCCACGTCCTTGAGCTCGTCGACCGACATCGTCTTCTTCCACGCCGGAAACACGACCGTGTCCTCGCGCGCGGCATGGGCACGGTACATGCGGACCATGCCCTCGAGCGCGGCGGCAAGCCGCGTCCCGTTCGCGCTGCCGATCGAGCCGCTCCGAGTCGCGTCGAGGACGAACCCGGTGATCTCGCGACCGCGCCGGTGCTGTGCGACCAACGTGTCGACTGCGACCGCAGCGTCGCCGCCGGTGCGCCGCACGGCCGGAAACACGTGTTGCTCTTCGAGCAGCCGCTCGTGGTAGTGCTCGCCGAACTCACTGAATAGCATCGCCGCGGCCGCTAGCGCCTTCGCGTCCACCGCTGCCGAGTCACGTCCGAGTTTTGCGGCGGTCTCCGAGTAGACGATCAACACGCGTCGCAAGATGCCGTGCTCGCGCATCAGGTCCTCGGTCGGGGTCACCGCCTCGTCGGCTTCCGCCGCATACAGCGCTCCGGCGCCGTAGCCGGCGAGTAGTGCGCCGGAACCGGCCGCGGTCAGCATTAGAAACGAGCGCCGCGCGGTCGCCACCGAGCCCGTTCGATCGTGGTTGTCCATGAACTTGACCCCTTCGTTGGTCGTTGAGCATGACCCTGCCAAACAAGCAAGATCGATGCCCGCGCGATGCACCAATATGGCGCACTCGGCCGGCCTCGTGTGACAATCGCGCCGCGGGCGCGAACGCGACCGCAGGGGGGGTACGCGCGGCGGTTTGCCCGGCAAGGGCGCGGGCCGCGCACGAGCAGCGACAACGACGACCGCGCGAAGCTAGCCGCACGCGCTATCGGGGGGGGCCGATTCGAATGTTCCGTTCTCTACGCTTGGCGGGGGCGCCTGGGCTCGCGCTCGTCTGCCTGACCGCGCCGTCCGCGGCGCTCGCGCAATCGCGGGTCGATTCCGGTGACACCGCCTGGCTGCTCACCGCCACGGCGCTCGTACTGTTCATGACGTTGCCCGGCCTCGCCGCGTTTTACGCGGGGCTCGTTCGAGGCAAGAACGTGCTGTCGATTGCGATCCAGTGCTTTGCGATCTGCTGCATCGTCAGCGTGCTGTGGCTGCTCGGCGGCTACGGGCTCGCGTTCGGCGACGGCGGTCCCGCGAACGCGCTGATCGGCTCGGTCAGCAAAGTTTGGTTCTCCGGCGTCGGCCGCGATGCGGTCAGCGGCACCGTGCCCGAGACGGCCTACGCGATGTTCCAGCTGACCTTCGCGATCATCACGCCCGCGCTCGTGGTCGGCGGCTTCGCCGAGCGGATGCGGTTCGGCGCGGTGCTCGGCTTTGCCGCGGCTTGGCTCGTCCTCGTCTATCTGCCCGTGTGCCATTGGGTCTGGGGCGGCGGCTGGCTCGCGCAGCGCGGCGTGCTCGATTTCGCGGGTGGCATCGTCGTGCACGTGAACGCGGGCACCGCCGCGATCGTGGCCGCGGTGATGCTCCGCCAGCGCACCGGGTTTCCGCACACGGCAATGCCGCCGCACAACATGCCGCTTACGGTGCTCGGCGCCGGCATGCTGTGGGTCGGGTGGTTCGGGTTCAACGGGGGCAGCGCGCTCGCTGCGAACGGCACGGCCGCGATGGCCGTGCTGGTCACGCATCTCGGCGCCGCAACCGGCGCGCTGTCGTGGATGGCGCTGGAGTGGGTCCGTTTCGGCAAGCCGAGCGTGCTCGGGATCGTCACCGGCATGGTCGCGGGCTTAGGCACGATCACGCCGGCATCGGGCTTCGTCGGGCCGATCGGGGGCGTCGTGATCGGCGCGGTCGCCGGCATGGTCTGCTTCGGCGCGACGAATTTTTTGAAGCGCGAGCTCAAAATCGACGATTCGCTCGACGTGTCACCCGTGCATGGCGTGGGCGGCATCGTCGGCACGCTGCTCACCGGCGTGTTCGTGAGCGCCGCGGCCGGCGGCGTAGGCTATGCGAACGGGATGACGATGACCGGCCAGGTCGCGGTGCAGGCGCTCGGCGTCGCCGCCACGGTGCTCTGGTGCGGCGGCATGACTTTCGCGATCTTGAAGGTGATCGATGTCGTGTTCGGATTGCGCGTGAGCGAGGACCAGGAGCGCGAAGGGCTCGATCTCGCGCAGCACGGCGAGCGCGGCTACAGCAACTAAGCCGAACCTGTCAATAATCCGACAAGACGCGGCAAACGGCAGCCGCAGGCCCTTGTAATCGGCGCGTATCCTCGGCACGTTGGCGAGGCGGCCGGAATACGCCAAGGAGATCGGCCGGCCAAGCTTCCGGTCGCGAAGCGGCGGCTGCCGCAAGGGGTGATTCAATGAAACACGTGCTACTGCTCGCAGTTGCGCTGGCATTCGCGCCGCTCGCGACCGCGCAACCGTTGAGCGGCGCCTATGTGGGATTCGGTGCCGGCTCTCTCGACTACCGCGAGGCAAGCGGCGGCGCGGTTCTGGTCGACGACAGCGCCTCGTCGTGGCGCGCGTTCGGCGGCTACGAGGTCAACAAGCACCTAGCCGTCGAAGGCAGCTGGGGGCGCACCGGTACCGTGCACGGTCGCTTCGACGACGACCTCTTCGGCACGGGCCCGGTCACGGTCGATCTCTCGGAAAAGTACGAGATCTATACCATCCGCGCGGTCGGCATGCTGCCGCTCAAGCACATCACGCTGCTCGCCGGTGCCGGCTATTACAACTCGCGTCTCACGTTCAATCTGCGGGTGGAAGGGCTCTCCGGCGAGGTCAACGACAGCAGCAATACGGACGACGGCGGCATGCTGCTGGGCGGTGTGCAGTACGACCTCGATTACATGAGTATCCGGGCGGAATACGAGCGGTTCAGCTTTCCGAGCGAGATCGACGCCTCGCAGCTGACCATCAACGTGCTGTTCAAGTTCTGAGGGAATCGTGCCCACCGGCGCGGATCGAAGCCCGCCGCGCGAGGCCACGGCCGCTCGCCGGCGCTCGATCGCAGCGCATCGAGCGCGCTCCGACGTCCCGGGTAGGGTAAATCGATACCGCTGCCGCTAGGTTGATACCGATCGCCGCGCCGTCGATTTCCGCGGCCTCGCGGCGCCACGTCGGAGGGCGGGATGAAGCGCATTTCTTTTCGCATCGGCCTACTGCTGGCGCCGCTTTGGCTTTCGCTGCCCTCGCCGCCACTCGACGCTGCGGCGGCCGGGCCGGAAACCGTGCTGCTCACGTTCCACCCGAAGCGCGGAGCGGAGCAAGCGCTGGCCGCGGCGATCGCGCAGCACTGGACCGTGGCTCGCCAGCTCGGCCTCGTGCTCGATGCGCCGCACCTTACGCTGCGCGGCGCCGACGCCGGCGGTGCCTATTTCGTCGAGGTCCTGACGTGGCGTGACGCAGCCGTCCCGGACAACGCTCCGCCGGCCATCGTCGAAATCTGGGACCGCATGAACGGCCTCGTCGAGTCTCGCGGCGGGCGGCCCGGTCTCGACTTCCGCGCAATGACCGTCATTCCGCCGGCACGCTGAGGCGCAGCGGCCGCGGGCTATTTCGCGCGGCCCTTATAACCCTGCGCGATCATCGGGATCGAGTAGATCTCCGCGCTCTGCTTGCCGTTCTCACGCACTACGGCCACGGCAAACAAGGTCCGCTTGTCCTTGCCGCTGAATGCCACGCTGATCGGCGTGAACGGCGTCGGGATCGCGCCGAGCAACTCGCCCTTGGGGCTCACGACTTGGATGCCGCCCGCCGTCACGTAGATGCGACCTTGCGCATCGATCGTGCTGCCGTCGCCGCCGGACGGCAGCTTCGCGAGCTCGCGCTGATTCGTGAGCGAGCCATCGGGACGCACGTCGAACGCCGCGAGCGACGGTCCGTTCGTCACGTAGAGCGTCTTCTCGTCGGGGCTCAAGATGATGCCGTTGGTCCGGAGATTCTCGCCGTAGCGCGTGACCTTGCCGTCCGGCGCCGCGTAGAAGAGACCGCCCGCCGTGAAGTACACGCCGCCGTTGCTCGCGGCCGTGACGTCGTTCAGCACGCTCCCCACGCAGTGCAGCGGATCGCCGTCGATCTCGTTCGCGAGCACACGGCGTTTCGGCTCGAGCTGCACGACCGCCGGATTCAAGGCGCGCTCGAGCGCGAACAGAGCGCCGTTCTTGTTGCGCGACACCGATCCGCCCGTGCGCACGTCGCGATACGCGACGGTCGTCTTGCCGTTCGCGTCCAGCTTCAAAATGTCGCTCTTGTCGTTCTGCGCGATCAGCAGGCCGCCATCGTCGGTGCCGACGATGCCGTCCGCGACGTTGCCGTCCTGCCGAAACACGCGCGTCCATTTCTGACCCGCTGCGATCACGCCGGGGATCGCGGTGACGGTGTAGTCCTGGGAAGGAGCCGCCGCCGGCGGCCGCCCGCCGGCCGGCCTCGGCGGCGGCGCGGGCGGCGGATTTTTGCAGGCCGCGAGCGCGGCCTGATACCCGGGATCTTGCGCGGCCTGGAGCGACGCGCCCGGACTCGGCGGTGGTTGCGCAAGCGCGGCCGCGGCGACGGCGACCGCGGACAGCCCAACTGCGAACGAGACGATCGGCTTCATGACGTTCCCCCGGCGCGAGACGCAACGCGCATTTGTTCCAATTGCGTTGGAATTTACTCGCTGAGCGTCCGGGCCGTCCAGAATTGCCGGGACACGGCTCGGCCGATCGTGAACCCGAGAATCAGCGCGGCGTCGACAGGGTGCGCTTCGCGAACACGCCGGTCACGAGTTGCTCGTGCGCGGCCTGGTCGAGGACTTCGACGCGATTGCGCCCGCGCAGCTTCGCTTCGTAGAGCGCCTGATCGGCGAGCTGCAGCGCGCCTTGTGCGCGGCGGTCGGAGCTCGGCTCGACGAGCGCGATGCCGACGCTGATCGAGACCTCGGCGCCTACGTCGGAACCGCGATGCTCGATGCCGAGGCCGTTCACGGCACGCCGCATGCGCTCGGCGGTCGCTTCGACCTCGGGGCCGGCGACGTCGCAGAGGATCACGGCGAATTCCTCGCCGCCGTACCGAGCGAGCACGTCGTTCGGCCGGTAGACGAAGGTCTGCAGCGCCTGCGCGATGCGCCGCAAGGTTTGATCGCCGGCCTGGTGCCCATAGACGTCGTTGTATGCCTTGAAGTGATCGACGTCGATCATCAGGATCGCGAGGCCGCGCTCGGTGCCGAGCGCCTGCTCCCAAAGACGGTCGAGGTGCTCGTCGAACACGCGGCGATTCTTGAGACCGGTCAGAGAATCGTTCTGCGCGAACTGCGCGAGCAACCGCGAGTCGAGAAAGCTGCTGCGCGACGCTCGTTCCCGATGGCGAGCCGCGACCAAGCATGCCGCCGCCGACAGCGCCAGAAACAAGCTCGCTCGCAGCGCAATCGGCAACGGCACGGCGAGCACCGCGGCGCAAGCGACGAACGCGGTCACGGTCAGCACGATCGTCGCCAAAGCCGCTCGATAACGCAGACCCAGGAAGAATGCGGGTCCCAACACCATCAGCGGCAGGAAGACCAGCGACTCGAGCTGTCCCTGCGAGGCCGCGTCGGCGATGCACGCGGCGCCGACGCAATTGCGGATCGGCACGAGCACTTGCGCGATGGGCAGGTAGTAACGCGGAAAACGGCGGTGCCACGCGACCGCGGCGAGTATCACCGAGGACGCGAGGATGAACGCGACCGCGCCGAGGTGGACGTCCGTCCACCATCCGGCGAGGCCTTGCTCCGCGGCTCGGAAGCCTGCAAGCACGAGCGCCAAGGTGCAGGCCGCGCGGATCAGCGTGCGATTCGCGAGCAGCTGGGCGCGCACGTAATCCGCTTCGAAACGACGCTCGGCCGTGCGGCCGGCGGCAGCGGTCGGTCCGCCGGAATCCGTACGCGCGTCGCGATGGGAGGACTGCACCATCGCGCAACGATACAAGCTTTTCGCCGGGGCCGGCTGTGATCCGTTGCGCGGAGCGTCCCGGCGTCGGCGTCACGGCCGCCGCTGGATTCGCGTCTCACGGCGGCAATCGGTCGGGACGCTCAGCCCGGTCGGGATTTCAGAGCGAAGCGCGCCTCGAACGAGCCGATCAGGTCGAGCCACTCCTCCATGAGGCGCGTCATCAGAAATCGCGCGCGCACCGACTCGCGCGCCTTGCGGCCGAGCGTCTCGCGGAGGCGACGGTCGCGGACGACCTGCACGATGCGCTGCGCGGCAGCCTCCACGTCATCGACGAGAAAGCCGTTCACGCCGTCCTCGATTTGATGTCGAATGCCGCCGACGTTGCCGCCGATGACGACCGCGCCCTTCCACATCGCCTCGGTGACGGTGAGGCCGAAGCCTTCGCGCAGCGACTTCTGCAGCACGACGGCCGCACGGCGCTGCAGCGCGTTCACGAGCGCGGAGTCTTGCACCGAGAGAATCCGGATGCGTTCGTCCGCCTGCCGGACGAGCGACTCGAAAACGTCCTGCCCCTCCGGATCGTCGGTCGCGACGTTACCGACGAGCACGAGCGTCGAGTCGGCCTGCTTGCGGGCTATGCGGAACGCGTCGATCACGCCCTGCGGATCCTTCCAGCGGTCGAAGCGCGACACCTGCACGACGAGCGGGAGATCCGTCGGAATGTCGTAGTGCGCCAGCCGCTCCTCGATCTCGGCCTCCGCGAGCGGCTTGTTGGTGACCGAGAACGGGTTGATCGCCGGCATGATGAAGCGCTGCGGCGGACCGATCTTCTGTGCGTATTCCGGCAACGACAGCACGACCGCGTCGTAGCGCTCGATGAACTGCGTGAGATACGCCCAGAGCTCGGCGTGGGGATGTGACAGATCCACGTGGCAGCGCCAAATCCACGGCGTCTTCTTCCGATAGTGGCTGATCAGGGGAAGTGGCTGCGGATCGTGAACGATTATGAGATCGTGATCGAGGTGCATTCGCGCCGCGTTCTCGAACACTACTTCCTCGTAGATGTTGCGCTTCAGCTCGCTGAAATTGATGTCAGCGCCCTGCAGCGCGTTGTGCATCTTCTTCGTGACCGTGAAGAAATCGGGCCGGCCCTGAATCACGCGCCAACCCGTGTGGACCCCCGCGGCGTTCAGCAGCAACGTGAGCGAGGACAGAATTTCGGCGACACCGCCGCCGTAGTACGTGGAGTTGACGTTCACGACGTGCAGGTCGGCGACGCCGCGCGCCTTCTCGCGGATCCGCTCGACGGCCTCGGCACCGACGAGCGGCTCGTAGTCCTCGACTGCGGGCAGCGTGAACGTGCGCGGCTCGGCTGTGATTTCGTCCATGTCGAAGGTCGATCCGGTCGGCTCCTGCGGCGCAATGGCCGATGGAGAATAATCCGCCGGAGCGGAGCGGCCAACCCATCGCGCCGATCCGCGCTCGCGCAAGCGGTCCCGCGGCGCGGATGTCGCAGCCGCGAATGCTCGACCGTTCGCGCCGGCCGCAGCGCGTCCTCGAGGCTACGAGGCGCTTGCTATACTCGAACCGCTCGGCCGTGCGGGGCTTCGGGGTTGCGTCGTCGAGCGCGGCGCGCGCGGACAGCGCAGAACCGCCGGCGCGGCAGGGAGCCTCGCGTTTGAAACGACGTATCGCGGACTTCCGTCTCGACGACGCGGGCGACTGGGTCGCCGTCCTCGAGTGCGGTCACGCGCAGCACGTCCGTCATCGCCCCCCGTGGACGAACCGGCCTTGGGTCATCACGCGCGAAGGACGCGCGCGGGCGATCGGCCGCGAGCTCGACTGCAAGCAGTGCGACGCCGCATGACGCTTGCCGGACCGCTCACCGCGGGCATCCGCGGCGCCGCATGAAGCGCTTGCGCGGCCCGGCCGGCGCTTTCCGACGAACCGCCCGCAGCCGGGAGTGATCGGCGCCGCGCGCGGAGTGAATGCGTCGTAGCACGGCGCGAACGACCTGACCGGCGCGCCTCGATCCGCCGGCGAGGCGTTATGATCTTCGCGCGAGGAGAACGTGGATGCGGGAAACCGCGTGAGCAGCGCTGCTCCGAGGGGCGGCTGGCTGGCCTACACCGTGCGGAGCCGCACGCGGGCGGCCTTTGCCGATTTGGGCCACGCCGGGGCCGTGCTCGCGCTCGTGCTCGTGGTCACCGCGCTCAAATTTTCCGCATACGCCCTGCCCGGCGTGAGCCTTGCCGCCGAGGCGCAGGTCTTCGCGCTCGAGGTCGCGGCGCTCGTGGGCACGCTCGCGCTCGCGGTGCCCTTGCTGGTCGCCGCCTCCAATCTCGCTCCGGCCGCCGGGCGCCTGCGGCTCGCATGGCTCGTGCTCGCGACGCTGCTCGCGGTGCTCGCGTGCATCGCGTCCCCCATGCCCTCTCTCATCGGCGTGCACTTTCAGCCGTATCAGGTTCCACAGATCGGCGCGCTCGTCGTCGTGCTCGCCGTGGTATTCGAGTTTCGCCATCGCGCGCTCGCCGCCGCAGGCGCCGTGCTGCGGGCCGAGATCGACGGCGTCAACTCGGAAGCGCAGCTGCGTGCAGCGAGCCTGCAGGTGCTGCAGGCCCAAGTCGCGCCTCACTTTCTATTCAATGCGCTCGCCAACGTGCGGCGGCTCGCTCAGATCGATCGACGCGCCGCGGCCGCGATGCTCGGCGATCTGGCGCACTATTTTTCCGTAACGCTCGCACAGCGCGACGAGCCGCTGCGACCGTTGGGCGAAGAGGCCCGGCTCGTGGATGCCTATCTCAAAATCCACCGCATTCGAATGGGGTCGAGACTGGCGTACTCGATCGAGGTGCCCGAGACTCTGAAGCTCGTGCAGGTGCCGTCGATGATGCTGCTGACGCTCGTCGAAAACGCGATCAAGCACGGCATCAATCCGCTCGTAGAGGGCGGGTTTGCGAGACTGAGCGCGGAGCGTCGCGGCGCAACGGTCAGGCTCGAGGTGGCCGACAACGGCCGCGGTCTCGCGGGCACCGAGGGCCACGGAACGGGCCTGTCGAACGTGCGCAGCCGCCTCGCGCTGCTGTATGGCGCGAGGGCCGAGCTCGTGCTCGCACACGGTCGCCCTCGCGGCTTCGTCGCGAGCGTGCTGCTGCCGGAGGGCTGACGATGATCGAGCGCACGGGCGAGATTTGCCGCGCCGTGCTGCGAACCTTCACCTGGCAGAAGCTGCTGCTCACGCAGCTGCTCGTCGTCGCGCTCGACGTGATTGCGCTGTTGTCGTTCTCGCCGCTACGGACCACGCCGTCGACCTTCTTTTGGTCGCGACCGGTGATCGAGGAGATCATGGCGCTCAGCATCGTGATCGCGGTGGCCGCGGCCGACCAAGCGATCGCGCGCGGCGCGCGGGCGTTTCGAGCCTACGCCGTCGCGCTGCTGGCAGCAGCCGTCGTCGCCGCGACCTCGCAGTTCCAAATACGACATTGGCTCGGTATCTATACCTCGGGCGACCAGCCCGGCCGCGCGATAGCAAATCGGCGCATGCAGATGATCTATGTCGGCAGCGACACCGTGACGTACGGTGCGCTGTTCGTGCTCGTCTACCTGGACTATCGACGCCGCGAAGCCCTGCTCAAGCGCTTGCGCGGCGCCGAGCTCGGGCGAGCGCGCAAGGAGCGGCGCGTCGTCGAGGCCAAGCTCGGCGCACTCCGCGCGCACGTCGACGCAGCCGAGCTGCTGGCGACGCTGCGCGACCTCGAGCAGCGCGTGGCGGTGGGATTGCCCGACGCCGACGACCGGCTCGACGCCCTGATCGCGAGCCTGCGTGCAAGGCTGTCGCCGGTTCCAGACGAGCACACGGCGGCATCCGTGTGAGCACGACGGCCGTCATCGCGGAGGACGAGCCGCTGTTACGAGCGGAGCTGCGCGAGGCGCTCGGCAAGCTCTGGCCGGAGCTCACGATCGCGGCGGAGGCGGCCGACGGCGCGGAAGCGATTCTCGCGATGCAGCGTCACACGCCCGCGATCTTGTTCCTGGACATTCAGATGCCGGGGCTGAGCGGGCTCGAGATCGCGGAGCAAGCGAGCGGGCGCGCGCACGTCGTGTTCGTGACGGCGTACAGCGAGCACGCCGCCGCCGCGTTCGAGCAAGGAGCGATCGACTACATCGTGAAGCCCATCTCGATGGCGCGGCTCGCGAAGACCGTCGGCCGCTTGCAGCAGCGGCTGTGCAGCACGCCCGCCGATCTACGCGGGCTCGCGGAGCTGCTCAAAGCGGCGGTCCCCGAGGAGAATCGCTATCTACGCTGGCTCACGGTGCCGCACGGCCGCGAGCTGCGCGTCGTGACGACGGACGAGATCTGCTATCTGCGCGCGGCGAACAAGTACACGTCGGTGTTCACGGCGAGCGCCGAGTACCTGCTCACGAATACGTTGAAGACGATGCGCGAGAAGCTCGACCCGCAGACGTTCTGGCAGATCCATCGGAGCTTCGTCGTCAACGTTCGCGCAATTCAAACGATCCACCGGTCGTTTCATGGCTCGTTCGAGGTGCAGCTGCGGCAGCGGCGGGAGCTGCTGCCGGTTAGCGCGGCCTACGCGCACCTGTTCAAACAGCTCTAGATGCCGTCCTGCCCCGTCCCGCCGTGACCGGCCGCCCTCCCGGCTATACTTCGGCCCCCAGCCCGTTCGTGATGCGCATGACCGGCTTCGATGACATTCTGCTCGCACCGACGCCCACGACGTGGGTCGAGCACGCCGCGCTGCACTGGCGCGAGTTGCTTCTCGACCATGCCAACTGCGAGAAGAAGGCCGCTTCCACTGCGCTCGCCCTGATGTTCTCGTATCCCGAGGACCGCAAGCTCGGCACGGCGCTCTCGCGCCTCGCGCGCGAGGAGCTGAGGCATTTCGAGCAGGTGCAGCGGCTCATGGACGCGCTCGACGTGCCGCACGCGCGCCAACAGCCCGGCCGCTACGGGGCGGGCCTGCGAAAGTTGGCGCGCAGCTCCGATCCCGGCCGAAAGGTCGATCTGCTGCTCTCCGGCGCGCTGATCGAAGCGCGCTCGTGCGAGCGCTTCCGCCTGCTCGCCCCGGGGCTGCCGGCGCCGGTCGCCGAGCTCTACTCGAAGCTCGCGGCCTCGGAGGCGCGCCATTTCGAGCTCTACCTCGAGCTCGCGCAGCGCTGCGGCGACCCAGCGGCAGCGCAAACCCTGCCGCACCGACTGCATGAGCTCGCGGAGCACGAAGCCGACCTCGCGACCGCGCCGGACCCCGTGTTCCGTTTTCACTCGGGCGCGCCCGCCGCCGGATAGCCGGCTTCCGCCGAACGGTTCGCCCGCGGCCGACGGTCCGCGCTCTCGGCGCTCGGGCCGGCAAGCTCGCCACCGCAGCCTGCGACCACGCCCTTATAATCGCCGGCCATGAGCGACACAGTCGTCAAGCACACCGGCGGCTGCCACTGCGGCCGCGTGCGGTTCGAGGTCTTTGCTCCGGCCGAGCTCGACGTCACGGACTGCAATTGCTCGATCTGCTCGAAGTCCGGTTACCTGCACCTCGTCGTGGCGAACAGCCGGTTCAAGCTGCTCTCCGGCGCGGAGCAGCTCGTCACGTACCGATTCAACACGGGCACCGCGAAGCATTTGTTCTGCTCCACTTGCGGCATCAAGTCGTTCTACGTGCCGCGCTCACATCCCGAAGGCTTCAGCGTGAATGCGCGCTGCTTGGACGAGGGCACCGTCACCCGGCTGACCGTCAGGCACACCAACGGCAAGGAGTGGGAGAAACAGTATCCCGAGGGCCGTGGCGCGCGCCTGCCGAGCTGAGGCGCGGCACGCCGCGATCGCGGCATTTCCTTGCCTTGCCGCCTAGCGATCGACGGCCGCGCCGCCCTGCGTGCGCGGTCGAGCGCGCACCGCAAAGGCGACGGCCACGACGGCGAGCAGCGCGACGCTCGAATAGAATTGGCTCGCGAGCCCCGGCGTGAACGCCATCGCCGCGAGCACGGCCGCGATCGCCGCGATCACCGCCCAGCTCAAATACGGAAACAGCCACATCCGAATCGCGAGCTGGCGCGGCGCCGCGCGCTCGAGCGCTTGCCGCTGGCGGATCTGCGCAATGGCGACGATCAGATAGATGATCAGCATCGTCGCGCCCGACGCGTTCACGAG
The DNA here is from genome assembly GCA_963817615.1 of uncultured Gammaproteobacteria bacterium. GTDB lineage: Bacteria > Pseudomonadota > Gammaproteobacteria > Steroidobacterales > Rariloculaceae > FEN-1219. The sequence continues at coordinate 202,478 of CAWFPH010000002.1, forward strand.
AAAGCTGAACACGATCTCGGGCGACAGCACCGAGGCCGCGAGCGCGAGGTAGCCGAACAGGCTCGCGACGAGGATCGCGCGCGCCGGCACGCGCCGCCGATTCAACGCGACCAGCGCGCGCGGCGCGTCGCCCTTCGCGGCCAGGACGAACAGCATACGAGCCGTCACGTACATCGCGGAATTCAGGCACGACAGCACGGCCACCAGCACGACGCCCTTCATGATGATCGCGGCGAACGGAATGCCGACGCGCTCGAGCGCCGTCGCGAACGGCGAATTGCCGGGCACGATGTCCCGCCACGGCACGATCGCGACGATCAGCCCGATCGACACGACGTAGAACAACAGGATCCGCAGCGCGACGCTCGCCGTCATGCGCGCGATCGTGCGCGCGGGCTCGGCCGACTCGGCCGCCGCGATGGTCGCGATCTCGGCACCGCACAGCGCAAAGATCACGCTCGTGACACCCGCGAGCACGGCCACGACGCCGTTCGGCGCGAAGCCGCCGTGCGCGGCGAGGTCGTCGAGCGCGCGGGGGCCCTGCCCGCCGACGCCGAGCAGATACGCGGCGCCCACGGCGATGAACGCGACGATCGCCGCGACCTTGAGCGACGCGAACCAGAACTCGAACTCGCCGTACGAGCGCGTCGACATCAGATTGACGGCCGTCATCGTTGCGAGCAGCGCGACGCCGATCTGCCACGCCGGCAGCGCCAGCCACTCGCGGATGATCACGGCGCCGGCGATCGCCTCGATCGGCACGACCATCACCCAGAAATACCAATAGAGCCAGCCGCTCACGAAACCCGCCCAGGACCCGAGCGCGACGCGCGTAAGCTCGGTGAACGAGCCCGCGTCGGGCCGCACCATCGCCATCTCGCTCAGCATGCGCATCACGAGCAGGATCACGAGGCCCGCGAGCGCGTAGCTCACGACGACCGCCGGTCCGACGGTCGCGATGGACGTGCTGCTGCCGACGAACAGCCCCGCGCCGATGATGCCGCCGATCGCGATCATCGCGACGTGGCGCGAGCGCAGCGTGCGGCCGAGCTGCAGCGAGTAGTCCTCTTCCCGTGCGGTGATCGCGCGTTCGCTCATCGGCCCGAACTCTAACGCAAAGGTCGCCGCGAGCGCGCAGGCGGCCGGGCCCTGCCGCCAGAAGGGCCGGCGCAGCCGCCCGCGACTACGGCCGCGCTCAGCGACCGCCAAGACCATCCCCTATACTGGTGGCAAGCGTTGCCCCTGAAACGCGGTACCCCCGACACTAGCCAAAAGGGCGAAACCTCTCGATGAGCAAACTGAAGATCAAACTGATCGTCGGCAGCACGCGCGCGAACCGCTTCAGCGAGAAGCCCGCGCAATGGATCAACGACCTCGCAAGCGCGCGGTCCGAGATCGACCTCGAACGGCTCGATCTGCGCGACTACCCGTTGCCGTTCTTCGAGGAAGCGTTCCCGCCCGGGTTCGCGAAGGACAACTACGACAATCCGCAGATCATCCGCTGGCGCGAAAAGATCAGGGAAGCCGACGGCTTCCTGATCTGCACGCCCGAATACAACCACGGCTATCCGGCCGTGTTGAAGAACGCGCTCGATACCGTCTATCACGCCTGGAGCCGCAAGGCCGTCGCGTTCGTGAGCTGGGGCGGCGCCGGCGGCACGCGCGGCGTAGAGCAGCTGCGGCTCGTCGCGATCGAGCTCGACATGGCGCCGACGCGCTTCGCCGTGCACATCGGCAACCCTTGGCTGGTCAAGAGCGTCGCCGACATCGACACCGAGCCGAACCGCCAGGCCGCCGCGGCGCTGCTCGACAACTTGATCTGGTGGACCGCGGCGCTGAAGTCCGCCCGCGAGAGCACCGCCGCCGGTTGATCGGCGGCGCGGCTGCGCGCTCATCTGCGTCCCATCCGACCGTCTGCTCGAGTCGGCGCGCAGGCCGACCACACGGCCCGCCGCTGAGGTAGGCTTATCAATTCGACCACTGGGGGAACGGACATGATCAGAAGGGTTGCGTGGCTTGGCATGGTGGGGTTGGCGATCACGGCCGCAACGGCGCTCGCGCAGCCGCCAACGGGCCGTGGCGAGATGACGGAGCAGCAGCGGCTGCGCGCGGCGAGCCCCGGCGGCCCGATCACGCCGGGCGTCGAGCTGCCGAAGTGGCCCGCGCCGCCGAACCCGCTCGAGCACGCGGCGCCCGTCACGGACGCGCTGCTCGCGAACCCGTCGCCGGACGATTGGCTCACCTGGCGGCGCACTCAGGACGATCTCGGCTTCTCCCCGCTCAAAGCGATCGACCGAGCGAACGTGGGACAGCTCCGGCTCGCATGGTCGCTCGCGCTGCCCGCAGGTCCCAATGCCGCGACGCCGCTGGTGCACGACGGCGTGATCTACGTGCACTCGTTCGGCGACAACGTCCAGGCCCTCGATGCGACGACCGGCGACGAGCTCTGGCACTACGCGCGCGAGCTGCCGAATAGCTCGCGGCCTACGGTCAAGCGCAACCTCGCGCTGTACGGCGACAAGCTGTACTTCGGCACGTCCGACGTGCACGAGGTCGCGCTCGACGTGAAGACCGGCGCGGTGGTCTGGGACACGCCGCTCACGACGCCGAACAGCGGCTTCGGTCTGAGCGGCGGACCGCTGGTCGCGCACGGTAAGGTGATGCAGGGCATCAACGGCCAGGCGCCCGGCGGCGCGTACATCGTCGGCCTCGACGCCGACACCGGCAAGGAAGTCTGGCGCTTCTACACGATTGCGCGCCCCGGCGAGCCGAACGGCAATTCTTGGAACGGGCTGCCGGTCGACAAGCGCTCGGGCGGCTCGGTCTGGACGGCCGGCAGCTACGATCCGAGGCTCAACCTCGCGTTCTTCGGGCCGGCGCCGACCTACGACACGGGCCCGCTGCGCGACGCCGTCGGCAAGCCCGGCATCACGAACGACGCGCTCTACACGAACGCGACCATCGCGCTCAATCCGGACACCGGCAAGCTCGCCTGGTACTTCCAGCACGTGCCGAACGACCAGTGGGATTTCGATTGGGCGTTCGAGCGTCAGCTCGTCACGCTGCCGGTGAACGGCCGCGATCACCGCGTGCTGCTCACGTCCGGCAAGGAGGCGCTCTACGACGCGCTCGACCTCGACAACAACGGCAAGTATCTGTTCTCGATCGACCTGGGTCTGCAGAACATCATCACCGGCATCGATCCGAAGACCGGCGCGAAGACGATCGACCCGAATCTGATCCCGTCGCGCGAGAAGGAGATCACCGTGTGCCCGCACGCGGGTGCCGCAAAGAGCTGGATTCCGGCGTCGATCAATCCGAGCACCAAGGTGCTGTACGTGCCGGTCGTCGAGTCGTGCATGGACCTGGTCCCGGTGCCGCTCGATCAGCGCGGCGGTCTCTCGACCGGCGTCAAGTTCACGATCCGGCCGCGGCTCGACAGCGACGGGCGGCTCGGCCGGCTCGAGGCCATCGACCTCACGACGCATAAGCCCGTCTGGACCGAACGGCAACGCGCGCCGCAGACCACGGGCGTGCTCGACACGGCCGGCGGCGTGCTGTTCGCCGGCGCGCTCGACCGCTGGTTCACGGCCTACGACGACGCGACCGGCAAGACGCTTTGGCGCGCGCGGCTCGCCGACGTGCCGAGCGCGGCGCCGATCACCTACGCCGTGAACGGCAAGCAGTACGTCGCGATGGTGGTCGGCTTCGGCTCGCCGCAGTCCATTACCTTCGCGATGCTCACGCCCGAGATCGATCTGCCGGTCACGCGCAGCTCGTCGATCTGGGTCTTCGCGTTGCCGGATCGGTGATGACGAGCGCGGCCGGTTCGATTCGGGCATTCCTCGTCGCGGCGGCCATCGCGGCCGCCGCGCTGCATCTCGAGCCCGCGCGCGCGTTCGGCTTCGACGACGTCGCGGCGCTCGCCCAGCGGCAGGCGAAGAAGCCTTACCGGCCGCCCGAGCCGATACCGCCGGAGCTCAAGAATCTCACTTACGATCAGTACCGCGACATCCGGTTCAGGCCGGACCACGCGCTGTGGCGTTCCGATGGTTTGCCATTCGAGGTGATGTTCTTCCACCTCGGCCGCAGCACGCTGCCGGTGCGGATCAACGAGGTCGCCTCGAAAGTGCAGCGTGTGCCGTACGACAGCGCGAACTTCGACTACGGCAAGAACACGCTCAATCCCGACGCGTGGCGCAATCTCGACTTCGCGGGCTTCCGCGTGCACTACCCGCTCAACAACCAAGCCTACAAGGACGAGCTCATCGTATTCCTCGGCGCGAGCTACTTCCGCGCGCTCGCGGCCGGCATGCGTTACGGTCTGTCGGCGCGAGGTCTCGCCGTCGACACGGTCGGCGCGAACGGCGAGGAGTTCCCGCGCTTCACGGAGTTCTGGCTCGTGAAGCCTGCACCCGACGCGCGCACGCTCACGATCCTCGCACTGCTCGATTCGCAGCGCGTGAGCGGCGCCTACGAGTTCGACGTGCACCCCGGCGACGAGACGATCGTCGACGTGCGTTTGCGGCTCTATCTTCGCGAAGGGATCAAGACGCTCGGCATCGCGCCGCTCACGAGCATGTTCGACTTCGGCGAGAACGAGCCGCACCCGACGGATTTTAGACCCGAGGTGCACGATTCCGACGGCCTCATGGTCGCGACCGGCGCCGGCGAGTGGATCTGGCGGCCGCTGATCAATCCGAAGGAGACGCTCACGACGTCGTTCTCGATGGACGAGCTGCGCGGCTTCGGCCTGATGCAGCGCGACCGAGAGTTCCGCAGCTACGAGGACAGCGAAGCGCGCTACGAGCTCAGACCGAGCGCCTGGGTCGAGCCGACCGGCTCCTGGGGCGCGGGGCGCGTCGAGCTCGTGCAAATCTCCACGCCCGACGAGACGAACGACAACATCGTCGCTTACTGGGTGCCGGCCAAGGAGCCCCCGCCCGGCGAGCCGCTCGACTTGAGCTACCGCCTGCACTGGCAAGGCGTGAATGACAAACGTCCTCCCGGTGCATGGGTCGTGCAAACGCGCGTGGGCCACGGCTTCGTCGAGCTCGGCCCCGACGAGCAGCAGTACGTGGTCGACTTCAAGGGTCCCGCGCTCGACCCGCTCCGCGCCGATGCGCCGGTGAAGGCCGTCGTGAGCGCACCGTCGAACGGCGAGGTTCTCGAGAGCAACGCCTACCGCATCGAGCCGACCGGCGCATGGCGCATGACGGTGCGGGTGAAACAGCTCGATCCGTCGAAGCCGACCGAGCTGCGCGGCTTCCTGCAGAGCGGCTCGGACGTGCTGACCGAGACCTGGAGCAATCTGCTGCCGCCGCGCTGATCAGCGCGACGCGTGGAAGAACGTCGCGAGCGACTGATTCTCGCACGTCGACGCACGCGCGTAGTCGGCATCCGCGACCCCGAGCGAGTGGTAGGCGATCCGGCGCGCGAGCATCGCGAGCTCGAGCTTATACGGCAGGGCGATGATCGCGTTGCGCTCGGCCGAAGAAAGCTCTCGCGCGCCCTCGAGCTTCTCGTCCGCCGCCTTGTTCGCTTCGATGTAGCCCGTGAGCGGAATCTCGGTCTCGGGTGCGAGCGCTGCCGTAAGCGCAGCGGCCGCCTCTGCCTCCGCGGGTAGGAGCTTCGGCGCAGCCGCGCGGATCTGTGCAACCGTCAGCGATGCCGGCAGCTTGTCCGGATGGGCCGCGAAATAGTCGTCGATCAGCGCGTCCGTCGTCGTGTAGCTGAGCTGATGGTCCTCGAGCCGCGTGGACGCGTACCAGTGCGCGTCGTACAAGGTCGGCAACGCGGGCTTCGCGAGCTTGGCGCGCTTGCCGGACGCGCCGCCGGCGGGCGCGCCGGACGCGGCCTCTCCGGACGCGGCACGAAAGAAATAGCGCAAGTAATCATCCGATGTCTCGAGCGCGGCCGGAGAGCGCTGACAACCCGATGCGCGTACGTCGGGGTGCGCGGCGAAGAAGCCGCACTGCGCGACCTTTGCGAATTGTCCGCCATTGCACGCGCCGCTCACCATGACCGTCGCGCCCGGCGCTTGCGCGAGCGGCGCGAGATCGGCCGCAGTGAGCGTGAGGCCATGGCCCCAGAGCGGCGCACCGGCCGGCCCCGAGTGGCCGACTTGAACGAGCAGCGTGCGCGCGCGGGCGGTGTCCGCGACGGCCGTGAGCACGCTATTGAGCCCGGCGGCATCCGACCCGTAATCCGCGTGGATCGGCGCGCGCTCGAAGCGCGTGTGGCCGTCGACGAGGTAGCTCGTATCGTTGCCTTCCGTCTTCGGACCATGGCCGTAGAGCGTCACGTAGCGAAGCGAGCCCACCTTCGCCGCCTCGAGCGCGGCACGAATCTCGTTCATGCGCGTCGGAATGAACAGCGCGTTGGCGGCGGGCGTGGCCGCCGAGTCCCATAGGATGACATTGCTCGCGCCGAGCCTCGCCGGCTCGTGCGACGCGAAGTCCACCGGATGGAGCGCCGTGCGCCGCGGTCGCTTGCCGAGCGCGACGTCCACGAAATATTCGAGATTCCAATGGCTCGCGAAGAACTCGGCGTAGAAGTTGTCGTCGTGGAGCGCGGGGTCGTCGTCCGCCGGCGCGTCCGGCGGAAACATCACGGCGTGCGACCGGCGCAGCGCTTCGTTATCGGCCGACTCCGCGATGTTCCCTGCGACCACGACGCGGTCGACGTCCATCACGAGCACGATCAGCTGGCGATCCCAATTCGGGCTCTTCGGGCCGATGTCGGCCGGCAGTTGCGCGAGCACGTCGGCCGCGAGCACGTGCTTGTCGATCGACAGAATCGGGATCGTGAGCCCGGCGCCGTCGGAGTAATGCAGCGCCCGGCCATAGCCGTGCGCTTGGGCCGCGCGCCGCCAGATCGTACACGCGTTGCAATCGGCGGTGCTCGCGAGCCAAATCTCGAGCGCCTGCGCGCTGTTCGCGAGCGCCAACAGCAAGAGCGCCGCAACGAACCGTATTCGCGGGCTCGAGTGAATCAAAGCCGCAACGCGCCGCGTCAGCGCTTCGCGGCGCGCCGCGGTGCGCCCAAAGCCGGCGAGTCGAGCAGCGCTTGCGCCGCGTCGTAGACCGAGGCGACTTGCTCGGTGCCGCCGACCCGCGCGGCGAACATGCCGTTCACGAGCAGGCTCAATGAGTCGCCGAGCAGGTCCGGCTCGCGGGCCTTCATCTCGCGGCACAGCGCACGCAACCGCGTCGAGATCTCGCCCTTGTGCCGGCGAATCAGCACGAGCCCCGGATCGTCCTCGCCGACCTCGACCGCGGCGTTCGTGAGCGGGCAGCCGCGCTCCGCGCTCTTGCGCAGCATGAGCTCGCGCATTTCCTTGAACAGCGCGTCGAGCTGCGCGCGCGCGTCGCCCGGATATTTCGCGACGACCGAGTCCCACCAGCCCCAAAAGCGCTGTGCATGATGCTCGAGCACTTCGAGGACGAGCGCGTCCTTCGAGTCGAATACCCGGTACAGCGTGACCTTCGTGGTGTGCGCCTCCGCCGCTATCGCATCGACGCTCACGCCGCGGATGCCGTATCGATAGAACAGCTTGGTCGCCGCATCGAAGATGCGATCGCGCGCACAGCTCGCCGCGTCGCACTTCGCCTCGTCGGAGAACGGCGAGCCCGCGGGGATTTGCATTTCCGGTGTTGACATGTAACTAACCAGTAAGTACCCTGCCGCGTAACTAAACGGTATAGTAACACGTGAAGCCGCCTCAGGCGAGCCGCAGCAACAGGGAGGCCGCGGCGCAGCTTCACGAATCGGATCACCCCCTCGGAGCCAATCCTATGAAAACTAGGACCCGTCTTCTATTGCCTGTCGTTCTTGTGGCGGCCGCCGCGGCGCTCGCGGGGTGCGGGGCCGGCGCAGCCGGTGCGCACGCGCCGGCGCCGGCCGCGCCGGCGGTCACGACCGCGGTCGTCGCGACGCAAGAGCTCCACGACTGGGCAGAATTCACGGGCCGGCTCGAGGCCGTCGACCAGGTCGCGATCCGGCCGCGGGTCGGCGGCTACGTCGAGTCGGCCGGCTTCATCGAGGGCGCACGCGTCGCGCCGGGCGACCTGCTGTTCCAGATCGACCCGCGGCCGTTCAAGGCCGAGGTCGACCGCTTGACCGCCGAGCGCGACCGCGCGACCGCCGAGCGCAAGCTCGCGCGCTCGTATGCGGACCGCGCCGAGCGGCTGCTCGCGCAGAACGCGACCTCGCGCGAGGACTACGAGCAGCTCGCCGCGAACGCGGCCGTCGCCGACGCGCGGCTCGCGGCCGCGCAGGCGGCGCTCGAGGCGGCACGGCTGAACCTGTCGTTCACGCGTGTGACGTCGCCGATCGCAGGACGCGTCTCGCGCGCGGTCGTCACGCCGGGCAACCTCGTCGACAGCTCGACGCTGCTCACGACCGTCGTGTCGGACTCGCCCGTGTACGCCTACTTCGACGTGGACGAGCAGACGTTTCTCGCGCAGCTGCACCGCGGCGCCGCGGGCAATCGCGTGCACGTTGGCCTCATCGACGAGGACGGCTATCCGCATTCGGCGCGGCTCGATTTCGTCGACAACCAGCTCGACGGCGACCACGGCACGATTCGCGCGCGCGCGGTGCTCGACAACGCGGACGGCGCGCTCACGCCCGGGCTGTTCGTGCGGCTCAAGCTCGAGAGCCCGCGCAGCTTCCGCGCGGCGCTCGTCGACGATCGCGCGATCGGCACGGACCTCGACCGCAAATTCGTGTTCGTCGTGAACGACGAGCACGTCGTGCAATACCGCGCGGTCGAGCTCGGTCGCGAGGTCGAGGGGCTGCGTGTCGTGAAGAGCGGCCTCACGGCCGGCGACGTCGTGATCGTGAACGGCGTGCAGCGCGTGCGCCCCGGCGTGACGGTCGACGCGACGCAAGTCGCGATGGACCGGGGCTCGCCCGGCGCGCTCGAGCGCCTCGCGGCCGCGAGCGACGACACCGATCCCACCGTCGCGCACAACGTGCGCTGAGGAGCGAATCATGGGCTTCTCTCAATTCTTCGTGCGCCGGCCGATCTTCGCGGCCGTGCTGTCCGCGATCGTGTTCATCGCGGGCGCCTTGTCGCTGCGGCTCTTGCCGATCAGCGAATACCCGGAGGTCGTGCCGCCGACCGTGGTCGTGAGCGCGACCTACCCCGGCGCGAATCCGCAGGTCATCGCCGAGACCGTGGCGGCGCCGCTCGAGCAGGCGATCAACGGCGTCGAGAGCCTGCTCTACACCTCGTCGCAGGCGACGAGCGACGGCCGGATGACGCTGACCGTCACGTTCGCGCTCGGCACCGATCTCGACAAGGCGCAGGTGCAGGTGCAGAACCGCGTGTCGCAGACGCTGCCGAAGCTGCCCGAGGTCACGCAGCGGCTCGGCGTGACGACCGAGAAGTCCTCGCCGGACCTCACGCTGCTCGTGCATCTCGTGTCGCCCGACAACCGCTACGACATGCTGTATCTCGCGAACTACGCGCAGCTGCACGTGCGCGACGAGCTGGCGCGCATCGAGGGCGTCGGCAACGTCGCCGTGTTCGGCGCCGGCGAGTACGCGATGCGCGTGTGGCTCGACCCCGACAAGGTCGCCGCGCTGAACTTGACCGCGAGCGACGTGGTGAACGCGATCCGCGCGCAGAACCTGCAGGTCGCCGCAGGCCAGCTCGGCGCACCCCCCGCGCCGAACGCCGCCGACTTCCAAGTGCTGATCGACGCGCACGGCCGGCTCGTGACCGAGGAGGAATTTCGGAACATCACGGTGAAGGTGGGCGACCACGGTCAGATCACGCGCCTGCGCGACGTCGCGCGCGTCGAGCTCGGGTCGAGCACCTACGCGCTGCGCGCGCTGCTCGACGGCAAGCCCGCGGCCGCGATCCCGATCTACCAGCGGCCCGGCAGCAACGCGATCGACATCTCGAACCAGGTGCGCGCGACCATGGCGCGCCTCGCGAAGGATTTTCCGCAGGGCCTCGACTACGACATCGTCTACGACCCGACGATGTTCGTGCGCCAGTCGATCGACGCGGTCGTGCACACGCTGTTCGAGGCGCTCGTGCTCGTCGTGCTCGTGGTGCTGCTGTTCCTGCAGACGTGGCGCGCGTCGGTGATCCCGCTCGCGGCCGTGCCCGTGTCGCTGGTCGGCACGCTCGCCGTGATGCATTTGTTCGGCTTCTCGCTGAACGCGTTGTCGCTGTTCGGCCTCGTGCTCGCGATCGGCATCGTCGTCGACGACGCGATCGTGGTCGTCGAGAACGTGGAGCGCAACATCGAGCGCGGGTTGCGGCCGATCGAAGCCGCGCAGCAGGCGATGCGCGAAGTCACGAGCCCGATCGTCGCGACCGCGCTCGTGCTGATCGCGGTGTTCGTGCCGACCGCGTTCATCAGCGGGCTCACGGGCCAGTTCTACCGGCAGTTCGCGCTCACGATCGCGATCAGCACCGCGATCTCGGCGTTCAACTCCCTCACGCTGTCGCCCGCCCTCGCCGCCGTGCTGCTCCCGCCCCACGGCGCGCCGCGCGACCGATTGCAGCGCGGCATCGACCGCGCATTCGGCTGGCTGCTCCGGCCGTTCAATCGCCTGTTCGTCTGGACCTCGGCGCGCTACGTCGGCATGGCGGGCCGGTTGCTGCGGCGCTCGGGCCTCGCGGTCGCGGTGTACGGCGGCCTGCTCGCGCTGACCTGGCTCGGCTTCGCGAGCGTGCCGGGCGGTTTCATTCCGCAGCAGGACAAGCAATACCTCGTCGCCTACGCGCAGCTCCCGGAAGCCGCGTCGCTCGATCGCACGGAGCAGGTGATCAAGCAAATGGACGCGATCATGCTGGCCGAGCCCGGCGTCGCGCACGCGGTGTCGTTCCCGGGGCTTTCCATCAACGGCTTCGTGAACAGCCCGAACACGGGCATCGCGTTCGCCGGGCTCGCGGACTTCTCGAAGGACGGCAAGCACGTCACGACCTCGGGCCGCTCGGCCTGGGACATCGCGGCCTCGCTGAACCGCAAATTCGCGGCGATCCAGGACGCGTATATCGCGGTGTTCCCGCCGCCGGCCGTGCAGGGACTCGGCACGATCGGCGGCTTCAAGGTGGAGCTCGAGGACCGCGCGGGCCTCGGCTTCGACACGCTGTACGCCGAGACGCAGAAGGTCGTGGCGGCCGCGCGGCAGACGCCGGCGCTCGCGAACGTGTTCTCGGGCTTCGAGGTCAACGCGCCGCAAATCCACGCGAACGTCGACCGTGACAAGGCGCAAGCACAAGGCGTGTCGCTGCCCGATCTGTTCGAGACGATGCAGGTGTACTTGGGCTCGCTCTACGTGAACGACTTCAATCGCTTCGGCCGCACCTATCAGGTCACCGCGCAGGCCGACGTGCCGTACCGGCTCGAGCCCGACGACATCCTGCGGCTCAAGGTGCGCAACGCTTCGGGCGCGATGGTGCCGCTCGGCTCGTTCGTCAAGCTCGAGCAGAGCTCCGGGCCGAGCATCGTGTCGCGCTACAACGGCTACCCGTCGGCCGAGATCACGGGCGGCCCCGCGCCAGGGTTCTCGTCGGGCCAGGCGCAGGCCGCCATCGAGAAGCTGGCGCGGCGCGAGCTGCCGAATGGGCTCGCGCACGACTGGACCGAGCTCGTGTACCAGCAGCTGATCGCCGGCAACACGGCCGTGTGGATCTTCCCGCTCTGCGTGCTGCTCGCGTTCCTCGTGCTCGCGGCGCAGTACGAGAGCTTCGTGTTGCCGCTGGTCGTGATCCTGATCGTGCCGATGTGCCAACTCTCCGCGATCGCCGGCGTGTGGCTGTCGGGCGGCGACAACAACTTGTTCACGCAGATCGGCTTGATCGTGCTCGTCGGGCTCGCGTGCAAGAACGCGATCCTGATCGTCGAGTTCGCGCGCACGCGCGAGCAGGCCGGCGCGAGCACTTGGGACGCGTTGCTCGAGGCCTGCCGGCTGCGGCTGCGGCCGATCCTGATGACCTCGATTGCATTCATCGCGGGCGTCGTGCCGCTCGTCGTGTCGACGGGCGCGGGCGCGGAGATGCGCAATGCGATGGGGACGGCGGTGTTCGCAGGAATGCTCGGCGTGACCGTGTTCGGCTTGCTGCTCACGCCCGTCTTCTATTGGGTCGTGCGGCGCTTGGGTGCCGCGGTGCGGCGGCGTCGGCGAGACGCACCGGCCGCGGCGCCGGTTCCGCACGATGACGCCGGCGCGGCGGCTTCGGCCGGACGCGCTCTGATCGCTACGGAGAACGCATCATGACCACGTCCATTCGACGATCGTCGCCGCGGCTTGTCGCGGCCGGCACGCGGCACTCGCCGCCGCGGCGCGCGCTGCCGATTCTAGCGGTGCTGGTCTCGACGGCGCTGCTCGCCGCCTGCGCGGTCGGTCCCGACTACAAGCCGCCCGAAACCGCGGCCGAGTTCCGCGGCGCCGATCCCGCAATCTTGGCCGAGCGGCCGTTCGAAGCGGCCTGGTGGAAGCAGTTCGGCGACCCGACGCTGGACGGGCTAATCGAGCGCGCGCTCGGCGGCGATCTCGACATCAAGATCGCGGCCGCACGCGTGCGCGAGGCCCGCGCGCTGTATCACGCCGCCCGGCGGGATCGTTGGCCCGGCGCCGAGGCCGAGATCGCGAAGAACGAAACGAACGCCCAGCAGCCCGGCGTGAGCGCCCAGCGCGTCGACGTCGAATCCTACGAGTCGGGTCTAACCAGCGTCTGGGAGCTCGATCTGTTCGGCCGTGTCCGTCGCGGCGTGCAGGCCGCGGCCGCGGACGCCGATGCGGCGGAGGCGAACTTGCACGACGCGCAGGTGCTCGTGGCTGCCGAAGTCGCGTCGAGCTATCTCGACCTGCGCGGTGCGCAGAAGCGCCTCACGGTCGCACGCGCGAATGCCGACTCGCAGCGCAAGACGCTGAACCTCACCCGCGTGCGGCTCGATCTCGGCCGCGGCAGCGAGCTCGACGTCGCGAGCGCTGCCGCACGGTTGTCTTCCACCGAAGCGAGCATCCCGCCGCTCGCCGCCGATCGAACCGCGGCTGCAAATCGACTCGCGGTGCTGCTCGGCGTGGAACCCGGAGCGCTCGACGACGAGCTCGCGCCGCGCGAGCTTCCGCCACACTTGACGACGCTCGCGATCGATTCGCCCGAGGCGTTGTTACGGAGGCGCCCCGACATTCGCGCGGCCGAGCGCGGTCTCGCGGCGGCGACGGCGCGCATCGGGATCGCGAAAGCCGATCTCTTTCCGCGGCTCACGCTCTCGGGCTTCATCGGCTTCGTCACGGGCGACGCCGGCGAGCTCGGCGACTCGGCGAGCCGCGCATGGAGCTTCTCGCCGGTCTTCTCGTGGGGCGGCCTGGATCCCGGCGTGCGCGCACGGCTCGTGGCCGCCGAGGCGCGCGCCGACGGCGCCCTCGCGGTCTACGACCGCACGGTGCTGCGAGCGCTCGAGGAGGCGGACACCGCGTTCGCGCGCTATGCGCAAAACCGCACCCGGCTCGCGTCGGCCGTGGAAGCGGCGACCGCGTCGCAGCGGGCGGCGGAGCTCGCACGCGTGCAATACCGCGAAGGCGCGCTCGATTTCCTACGGCTGCTCGACGCCGAGCGCACGGCGCTCACGGCGGAGGACGCCGTCGCGGCGGCCGAAACGGACCTGAACGAATCGGTCGTCGTGATCTACGAGGCTCTCGGCGGCGGCTGGGAAGCCGCCGTGCCCGCCTCATGAATTGGCTCGACGCGGCTCCGGCGGCGGCCACCGTTGCGCCGCGGTGACGACCGCTAGACGCCGCCGCGCAGCCTGCGGATGAACGCCGCGGCCGCGAGGCTCGTGACGTTCGGTGTCGCGGCAGCGTCCGTGCCACGTTTCGACGGCGCGCCGACGGCGGCGCGTGCCGGCTTGGCCGCCGTGCGGGCGGCGGCCTTCGGTCGAGCTCGCTTGGCGGCCGGTGCTGCGCGCTTTTGCTTCGGTGCCGCGCGCTTCGATTTCGTCCTTGCCTTCACTTTTGCCTTCGCTTTTGCTTTCGCTTTAACCACGATTCTCGAATCCTCGAAATGAATTCCCCGATCCCCGGCGCGAGTCGCACGCCGAAGGCGACGATACTACGCTAACGAGCTGCATTTATCGCGCCGACGGAACGAGCAGCCGCTCGATGTGAACGCAGACCACGTTGCTGAGCACTACTCGACCACCTCCGCGTGCTCGATCATCGTCGGCTTCGTAGGCAACGACGCGAGATACGCATCGCCGTCGTCCCAGAGGCGTCCTTGATCGAGCCCGTTGCTCGGGTCGCCGACCTGCACGAACGAGTCCACGACGTCCATGCCGCTCACGACCTTGCCGAACACCGTGAAGTTGTAGCGCGGATTCGCGAGCTGGTTGTTCTCGCGATAGTTGATGAACACTTGCGTGGAGTTCGTGTCGGGCCCCCCCTTCGCGAATGCGAGCGTGCCGCGCTCGAGCGCAAACAGGCTCGGGTCGTCTTTGAAAGTCTTGTCCTTCCACGCCTTGTGCGGCGAGCGCCAGTTCACGCCGAACTGCGCCACGAAACCGGGCACGACGCGTGAGATCGGCGTGTCGTCGTAGAACCCCGACGATGCGAGCTCGACGAAGCGCTTCGCGGCGTTCGGCGCGGCCTCCGGATAGATCTCGATCACCACCTCGCCGGCGGTCGTCTCGAGCTTCACGCGGGCGCTCTTCGTGAGCGTCGGCACGTCGCCCTCCCGGCCCGGTAGCGGCTTCAGCGCGCTCGCGAGCGCGGCGGCGGGCTTGTCGGATGCGCCGGCCGTAGCCCGAGGCGCAGATTCCTCGGGCCGGTGGCAGGCTGACAGCGACAGCCCGAGCGCGACGGACAATGGAATCGCGGTGGAGGAACGCTTGATCGTGTGTCTCATCAGCATCGTTGAAGTATCCGCAGTACGAAACCGATCATCATAGACGCCCGGTGGGCTGCATGCACCCAATCGCTCGGCGGCGCGGTCGAGTCATCGATCATCCGCTCACCAGCGACGCGTCCAGTCGCAGCGCTCGCTCGAAACGGCGGGAAGCCCCCGTGCGCCGCGACGCAAAGACCGAACGCGCGTGGCGTGCAGCCGCGGGTGCGCTCGCGGCCGATCGGTGTGGCAAGATCGGTCTAGTGCCGAAGGCGCTCGAGCCTCGGCCCCGGCTCGATCTCTCACCGTCAAGCGATGTCTACGATTGGAGCACGCCTCGCCGTTGCGTTGAGCCTGCTGCTCGCGGCCGGCGCGGCTTGCGCGCAGCGGCCGTTCCGCGAATATCCGAGCATCGAGGGCGGCTGGTCGCCGAGCCCGAAGTGGAATCACCAAGAGCATGCGGAATTCACCGTGGGCCGGCTCATGTTCCCGCAGTCGCGCAGCCGCTACGTCCTAGGCGCGGGGTACGGCGACTGGCTGCGCGGCGGCACGGCGTGGACCGTCGACTATCCCGAGGCCGACCGCACGCTCGCGCGGCTGCTGTCGCGGCTCACGATGATCGACGTGCGCGCGGTCGAGCAACCGGTGAATCTCGACGACGACATCGACCCCTACTACTGGCCGTTCCTGATCTCCGGCCTCGTCGGCGCTTGGGATCTCACGGACCAGCAGGCCGCGAAGCTGCGCGAGTATCTGCTGCGCGGAGGGTTTCTGCTCTGCGACAGCTTCTACGGCACACCCGAATGGGAAGGGTTCGTCCAGAGCTTGAGACGGGTGTTCCCTGATCGACCGATCGTCGAGCTGCCCGACGACCATCCGATCTTCCACCTGGTCTACGACCTGAACGACCGGCCGCAGATCCCGACGTTGCAGCACCTGCCGCGCGGCTACCGCAACGACGGCGCAACGCCGCACTGGCGCGCGATCCTCGACGACGACGGCCGCGTGATGGTGATGATCACCTACAACAACGACATCGGTGACGGCTGGCAATGGCAAGACGAGCCGCGCTACCCGGCCGATGCGGCGCACCTCGCCGTGGAGCTCGGGGTGAACTTCGCGATCTACGCGCTCACGCACTGAGCGCCGAAGCGCCGAAGCGCTACTTCTCGGCGAGCTTCTTCATGTTCTCGAGCGCGCCCTCGAAGCGCGTGCGGCGTTGCTCGGCGTCCTTGTCCTTCGCAGCTTGGTCGGGCTTATCGGACTCGTCGTACATGAGCGTATAGAGCAACTTCGAGCTCGTCGCACTCACGGGCTTCGCCTCGAGATAACCGTGATAGAGGTTGTAGAACTGACCCTCGTGCACGGGTTGAGTGTAGCCGTACGAGAGATCCGTCTTGCCGACCAGGATCTCGGTCACCCGGCCGTTCGCGAGGTCGCGCACGGTGCCCATGCCGCCGTGGCCGGACGTGATCTTGCAATCGACGTTGAACCATTTGGCGATGTCGCAGTAGCCGCCGACCTTCGCCCAGACTTCCTTCGCAGGCTTGGCGACGTCGACCGACATCTCGATCGTGCGGTATTGCGGCTCCGCGGCCGCGGCGTTCGTGGCGACGGCCGCAGCGGCGAGCGCGGCCAACATGAGCAAGCGTGTCATTGTGGTTCTCCCCCGGGACTCGGCGCTTATATAGCACGAGCAGCGCGCGGGCCCTAGGACGAAGCGGAGTCGCCCTTCGGTCTGCGGCGCGGCCGGGGAGCGGTGGGCCCGTCGTCGCGTCCGGCCGGCGCAGGCCCGGCGCTGCGCTCGGCGAGCGGCGACAGCGCGCGCGGCCGCGCGAACATCGTGACGCCGACGAGAGCGGCCGAGCTCTTCATATCCGGCTTGATGCCGAGCTCGCGAGCGGCCGCGAGCACCTCCTCGTCGGAGGCTGCGAGCAACTCGCGCTCGATCGCCGTCAGCAATCGCTCGAGCGACAGGTCGGCGCGCTCGGTGGTCATACGCGAGTCCTCAGGCCTTCGCGCAGCAGGGCGCGGCGCATGCGTCTGCGCGTCGAATCGTATTCGGTCTTCGTCATCTCGTAGTTCGTCCGTATTTCTTCCGGCGTGAGCCCCTCCGCCAAACCCACGATGATCGTCGTGGCCTCGGGGTCGTCGGCAAACAGCGCCTCGATGGCAGCCAGCTGCTCGAGCGCGAGCAGCTCTCGCTCCGGGTTCGGCGCCGAATCGAGCTCGATCGAATCCGCTCGCCCGTGGCGCGCGAGCAATTGGCGACGCTCCGCGGCCTCGCGGCTGATCCGGCGCCAGTACTCGGTCTTGATGCTGCGCATGACGCCTGCGACGAACGCGATGAACGGCACGTCGGGGGAGTGGAGGCGCGTACCGGCCAGCACGCGCGCAAACGCCTCCTGGAGCAGGTCGCTCCAGTCGACCTCCGGCGGTAGGCCGCATGCGTGATAGCGCGCAATGGCCTTGAGCCGGAGCAAATCGGTCTTGCTGACGAGCCCGTTCGCGAGCGCCTCGGCTGCCGGAGGCGGCGGGAACGGGCCGAAAGGGAGAGGTGCCTGCATCGCAACCGTCGTGAAGCTGCTTCCGGAAGTGTATGCGCACGAAACGGCCGCTCGCGGACAATCTCGCGCGCTTTTTTTTCGTCGTCCGTACCGAGCGCGACCGGCCAAGTGACTGCGATCGAGATCGATCCCCGGCGCGCGCGACTCGGCCGCCGGCGCCGTGCGTGGCATAGGACTTGCAGCCGCTCTCCGTGGACGCCACGGAGGTCGAATGCCGGCAGGAACCACGCAACGCGCGACGAACCTCGAGCAATTGCTCGACAAGCTCGGCCATGCACCGGACGACGGCGACAAGATCACGATCGGCGGCATCGTCGAGACGGTCGGTCGGCGCTCGTTCGGACCGCTGCTGCTCGTGACCGGGTTGCTCGCGGCATCGCCGCTCGCCGCCGTTCCGGGAATCCCCACCACGCTCGGCCTGCTGACCGCCATCATCGCGGTGCAGATGTTGTTGCGCCGGGACCGGTTCTGGCTGCCCAAATGGATCACGAATCGGCATCTGCCGCACGATAAGTTCTGCAAGGGGCTTGCCGTCATGCGTAAACCCGCGCGCGTGATCGACCGGTTTCTGAAACCGCGGCTCGAAATCGTGACGAGGCAGGCGGGGCTGTACACCGTTGCGCTGATCTGCAGCCTGATCGGCGTTGCGATGCCGTCGCTCGAGATCGTGCCGTTCTCGGCGCACATCGCAGGGCTCGCGCTGACCGCATTCGGGCTCGCGCTGATTGCGCACGACGGCCTCTTGGGTCTGATCGCATTGGCGATCACCGCCGGCGCGGTGACGTTCGTCGCGGTCACTACGCTGTTCTAGCTGCGCTCGCGAGGCCTACGCCGCGCCGCGTTCGAGCAGCTGCTTGAGCGCCGCAAGATCCTTGCGATTCGCGCGGCCGATCGCGCGCGCGACGAGCGGCGCGAGCAGCGCGAAGAAACCGCTCGGCGCGCCGCGATTGCGCAACGTCATCCGCGTCGCGCGATCGTCCACGGCCTCCCACGTATACGTCGTCTCCATCGGAAACGGCCCTTCGACCGTGCGCATTACGAGACTTCGGCGCGGCGTGAGCTCGACGAGCTCGTACGTGTAGCTCAACCGGCGCCCCAGAAACGTGGCAACGAACGCGACGCGCGTCCCGACGGCCGCCGGCGGCGGCGATTGCCACTCGACGGATTCGATGTTCACGTACCACGCGGGTGCGTTCGCGGGATTGCCTGCGAAATCGGCGACCTCCGCGAGGGGACGCCCGATCAGAACCTGCGATCTCACGTCCACCTTGGCCATGGCGCAAGCTTACGCCGCCCTGCTTTGCGCTTTGCGGCGAGACCGCAGCTGTAGCCGGGCTGCCGCCGCTTTACGGCTAGCTGCGTGCGTCGTCGTTCTCGATGCGCTGCGCAACATCGGCCGCGCGCTGGCTCGCGCGGAACTCGATGATCCGAAACTCCGCAAGACCCTTCTTGTAGAACGGATCCTCGCCGGCGATCGCCTCGATCTCGGCGCGCGTCTTGCCCACCGCGACGATGATGCCTCCCTCGCGCGGAATCTTGCGGCCCGAGACGACGAACGTCCCGGCCGCGTAGTGCTTTTTCAGATACGCCATGTGCGGGCGCATCGCCGCGTCGATGTCGGCGAGATCGGCCTTGTAGAGCAGCTCGATGATGAACATTGGCATCTCCGTCCGCGCGGCTTTGCGGCCCTCGGTTCTACTGCAACGGGCGCGCACTGTCACGCGGCGCGTGGCGGTCGCACTCGTATCCGCACCACCCGCGAGCCGCCGCGTCCGCGTCGCGCCCCTGCGCAGTTCTGCAGTAGTATCCGGACCATGGCGCGAGTGCGCCTCGTGGGGGAACAACGATGAACGATCGCCAACTGCTGCGCGCCGCGGCTCTGTTGCTCGCGGCCGCGTCCTTCGCCTTCGGCGCGGCCGCACAATCCGGAGGAACGCCTGCCACCGAGCTCGACTCGAGCACCGGGGCTCGTTTGCCGCATTTGCAGCGCAAGGACCTGGACGAGCCGAGCCAGAAGATCTTCGACATGCTGCCGGGGCGAAGCCCGAGCGGCGAGCTCGGCGGTCCGCTCGCGTTCGCGGCGTACAACCCCGAGGTCGCGCACGCGCTGCTCGATCTGCACAACGCGGCGGTCGGCAAGGGCACGCTGTCGCCGCACGTGCGCGAGCTCTCGATCATGGTCGCGTGCCGCGAAACGGACTACAACCTCGAGTGGAACGGCCACGAAGCCGCCGCGCTCAAGGCGGGCGTCGACAAGAAAGTGCTCGACGTCGTGCGCGACCATCGGTCCCTCGCGGGCCTCGACGAGAGCGACGCCGCCGTGATTCGCTTCGGCCGCGAGCTGCTGCACGACCGCAAGATGGACTCCGCCACGTTCGCGAAGGTGAAGCAGCTCTACGGCGCACGCGGCGCGATGGACATGGTCGCCGTGATGGCGACTTACGCGGTGAGCGGCCTGTTTGCGATCGCGGTCGACGAGCAGCCCGAGGCCGGCAAGACCGCGCTCGAGCACATCCAATAGCCGCAAACAGCGGAGGACGCCGCATGACGACGAACCTCGTTCGGAGCCGGCGCCGCGTGCTCGCGGCGGCCGCGGCCCTCGTGGCCGCGCTGACGTTCGGCACGCCGCGCGCACGGAGTGCCGACAGCGACACGCTCATCATCTCCGGCGCATCGGGCCACCTCGGCGGCCTCACCGTCGAGGCGCTGCTCGCGCGCGGCGTGCCGGCCAGCCGACTGATCCTCGTGAGCCGCACACCCGATAAGCTCGCCGCGTACGCGAAGCGCGGCGCGAGCGTGCGCTTCGGCGACTTCACGAAACCGGAATCGTTGCCGGCCGCCTATGCGGGCGGCACGCGGATGCTTCTGATCAGCACGGGCGGCAGCAAGACCGAGCCGCCGCCCGTCTGGATGAAGCGCGCGATCGACGCGGCGAAGGCCGACGGCGTGAGAGAGATCGCGTACACGTCGTACGTCGGCATCACGCGCGGCGACACGGCCGGGCTCGCCGCTTATCACCAGCAAACCGAAGACCTGCTCAAGGCCAGCGGGATTGCGTGGACGATGCTGCGCAACTCGATCTATATGGACGGGCTCGTCGGCCAAGCCGCGAAGATGGTCGCTGACGGCAAGGCCGTGATTCCGCCGAACGAATCGCCGATCGGCTACATCACGCGCGCGGACTGCGCCGCCGCGGCGGCCGCAGTGCTCGCGACGTCCGGGCACGAGAACAAGGCGTACGACATCACGGGGCCCGAACTGCTCGGCGTGAAGCAGATTGCCGCTGCCGCGTCGGCCGTGACCGGCAAGGAGATCGACGTAGTGCAGGGCGGACCGGAGACGCGTCCGGGCTTCGGACGGCCGCAAATGGCCTTCGTCACGATGGACTTTCGCAAGCTCACGGGCCGCGAGCCGACGAGCGTGCGGCAACTGTTCGAGGCGAACAAGAGCGCGCTGCTCGGCGCAGCGCACTAGACCGGGCATCGCGGAGGCGCTCCTCGCGAGCGCGTGAGGAAGCGCTCGATCAGCCCGGCACCGCGACGCCGAGCAGCCGCAAATTCGGCAATGCAGCTTCCATCGCGCGCTCGCCCTCCTTGATGGCTTCAGGGGCGCGGTGGAAGTCGAGCAGACCCAAGTGGGCGAGCCGCGGCGCAACGGTCAAGTCGGGCGGCTCGCCGGCCATGCGGCTGCGCGTGATCCGCACTTGCATGATGTCGAGCGCGCCGGCGACGACGTTCAGCATCGACGGGCGGCGTGGCTCGTCCGACGGCGGCCAGA
Organism: uncultured Gammaproteobacteria bacterium; assembly: GCA_963817615.1. Lineage (GTDB taxonomy): Bacteria > Pseudomonadota > Gammaproteobacteria > Steroidobacterales > Rariloculaceae > FEN-1219. The sequence goes on from CAWFPH010000002.1 coordinate 223,676, forward strand.
TCTTATGCAGCCATTCACCGAGTTGGCTCGGTGGAGCCTCGGCGTCGGCCTCGACGACGAGATGTCGGCTCAAGATGTCGGAGCTCAGATCGACGGCGATCAGCACGTCGGCGCCCATTGCCCGCGCGAGCGAGACGGGAACGGGATTGACGAGCGCGCCGTCGACCATAATTCCGTCGCCGTCGACCACGGGCGCAAACAGCCCCGGCATGGCCATCGATGCCCGTACGGCTTCCAGCGTGGATCCGGTCCGCAGCCAGACCTCGGCGCCCGTGCGCAGCTCCGTCGCGACGGCCGCGAATGGAACCGCGAGCTCTTCGATCGACTGATCGCCGAGCGTCCGGCGGATGAACGCGATGAGCCGGGCGCCCTTCAGCAAGCCCGCTCTGAAATCCACGTCCATCAGCATCGAGAATACGTCGCTGCGCCGCATTTCGAGCGCCAGTCGCTCGAAGCTCTCGAAGTTGCCGGCGGCATAGGCCGCACCGACCAGGGCCCCGACCGACGTCCCGCAGACGAGGTCCGGACGCACGCCGGCACGCTCGAGGGCGCGAATCACCCCGATGTGCGCCCAGCCGCGAGCCGCGCCGCTACCGAGCGCGAGGCCGATGCGCGGCCGCCGCGGCGACGTGACCGCGCAGCGCGCGTCGGTTCTTAGTACGGAGGACATGCTGTTTTCCACCACACGGTTTTCGCTGTAGCAGCAAGAACCGTGCCGCGCAGCGGCGCTTGCGGCGCGGGCGCCGCGTGCAGCGACGGTCTCGTCCCCGCGCGCCCTCGTCTCGATGCTTTCGACCGGCCGAGCGCCGGGACTATCCACGCATTCGGGACGTTCTCGATCGATTGGAGCGGAACGCTCGATTCGCTACTCGCGCGGAAATACGCCAAGCTGTCGTCCATCGATCAATGGACGCAAGTCCCTCAGCCGACAGAAAGCCAATGCCAAAGCAACCGAACTACAAGCAGGACAAGAAGCGCCGGGAAGAGGCGCAGAAGAAGAGAAACGCCGAGGAACAAGCCCGTCGGGCCGCTCGCAAGAAGTCGGTGCCGCCGGCGACCGGCGCGCAGTGATTTCCTAAGGCCGGGAGGACGACCGTGTCACTCGCCGGGTGGGCGCGAGTGCAGCCAGCCGGCGAGGAACCACTCTCGAAGCAGCGAGCGAGCGGCGGCGCTTGCGCCGCGCACCGAGCGGGCGTCGAGGCAACGCTCGTCGGCGAGAAGACGCATCACGCGCGCGTCACGACCCTCGGCGCGGTAGCTGTCGCCGTTGATGAAGACGTGCCGGTCGTCATACAGCATGCGCGTGCGGCGATCGAGCACGACCGCGCCGGTCGTCCAGTCGCCCTGAGGCTCGTCGAACGATACCTCCGTCTTCGGCTCCGTCAGGGACTCGCCGAGCGCGCTGGCGACCTCATCGCGCCGCGCTAGCAGGCGACGCACGGAGTCTGCTGCGAACGCTTGCAGAGCAGGCGGAATCAGCGACGGCCGCCGCACCGCGGTGAGCCGGGGGTCGCGGTACAGCCGCTCGTCCGCGTGGCGGTCCGCGACCCGCCGCAAGATGTCGGCCGCGAGATCGCCGCGGCGCGGCGCGCGGAATCCGATCGAGTACGTCATGCAGTCGCCACCCTCCGCCACCCCGTCGTGCGCCCAGCTGGGCGGCAGGTAAAGCATGTCTCCGGGCTCGAGCAGGCACTCCTGCTCCGCATTGAAGTTGCGCAGCAGCTTGACGGGCAGGCCTTCCTCGAGCGTCGCATCGGCGGGGCGCCCGATCCGCCAACGGCGGCGGCCGTGCGCCTGCAGCAGGAACACGTCGTAGCTGTCGGCGTGCGGTCCGACGCCGCCGCCTTGGCTCGCCCAAGAAATCATCAAGTCGTCGAGCCGCGCGTCGGGCACGAAGCGGAAGGACTGCAGCAACGAGTGCGCGGCGTCGTGATGCAGGTCGACGCCCTGCACGAGCAAGGTCCAGCCCGGGCGCCCGAGGGGGGGTAGCGTCGACCTCTCGAGCGGTCCTTCCCGAAGCGCCCACCCGCCGCCGGGCGTCCGCTCGATCAATCGCGACTCGACGTTCTCGGTGGCCGCCAGCCGGAACAGCTGCGCGCGCGAGAGCAAAGGCTTCATCCCGGGAATCGCGCCGCGGATCACGAGCGGCTTCGTCTGCCAGTGCTTCCGCAAGAATTGCGCCGGGCTCAGGCCGCCGAGCAGCGGCAACGGCAGCTCGGGGCGTGGCGAGCGCGCCTTCGAAGTCCGGGTCATGTCGCGATTGTGCTCGAAGTGCGGCCTCGGGCGTCAACGGTTGGCGAGCGCGGACTCCCGTCGAGTGGCGAGACACGGTCGGAACGGCTCTCCCGGTGCCGAGTAAGTGTAAGCTCGCGATCTAGGGACCGCCTGATGTCATGAAATCGCTTTTCCGTGGTCTCGGCGTCATCGCGGCGGCGGCTCTCGGCCCGAACGCACACGCACAATGGGACGCGCCGGCATTGCCGCTCGACGCTTCGGCGATCGCGTACGACTCCGTCGCGGCGACGGACGCAATCACGCGCCTGCGCAGCCGAATCGAGCGAGGCGAGGTGCGGCTCCACTACGACGAGCGCAGCGGCTACTTGCGTTCGCTACTCGACGCGCTCGACGTTCCCGTAGAGTCCCAGATCCTCGTCTATTCGAAGACGAGTCTACAGTCCCCGCTCATCGGTCCACACAATCCGCGCGCGATCTACTTCAACGATTCGGTGTTCGTCGCTTGGGTCCACGGCGGCTTCGTCGAGATCGCGGCGCACGATCCGCGGCAGGGTGCGCACTTCTACGTGCTCCAGCAGACGGCGGCCGCGGCGCCGAGCGTGGCCCCGGATGGCCGCTGTCTGAAGTGCCACTATTCGAACGCGGCGCTCGGCGTGCCCGGCTTCCTCGTGCGCAGCGTTCCGACGGCGGCCGATGGCAGCATCCTGCCGTGGCTCGGCAACGCCGTACCGAGTCATGCGACGCCGATCGAGGAACGGTGGGGTGGCTGGTACGTCACGGGACGCATCGGCGCGTCTCACCTCGGCAACCGCGTTCTCGAAGACGCTCGCGCACAAACGCTCCCGCAGGCGCCGACACCGGTGCTCGGCGACCTGACGGCCCAGTTCGACACGAGCGCGTACCCGACCCCGTACAGTGACGTGGCTGCATTGCTCGTCTTCAACCACCAGGTGCGCATGCTGAACCTGCTCACGCGGTTGGGCTGGGAGGCGCGCATCGCGGCCGCCGCGGGTCGGCCGGCGCGGCAGCTCGCCGCGAGCGTCCGGGAAACCGTGGACTACATGCTGTTCGTCGACGAGGCGCCGCTCCGCGACGTGGAGTCGAGCTCCGGTTTCGTCGAGCGATTCGCGGCAGGCGGTCCGACCGACGCACGCGGACGTTCGCTGCGCCAACTCGACTTGCGCAGCCGTCTGCTGCGCTATCCGTGCAGCTGGCTGATCTACACGGAGGCGTTCGATGCGCTTCCAGATGCCGCGAAGGCGCAACTGTATCGGCGCCTCTGGGAAGTGCTCTCCGGCGCCGAGCGAGATTCGCGCTACGCGCGGCTCACGGCCGCCGATAGACAGGCCATCATCGAAATACTCGGCGCCACGAAGCCAGGCCTGCCCGACTACTTCCGCCCGTCGAGGCGCTGACACGTCTCGACGACGTCTGCGACGACGATTCCGCGAGAGCCCCGCGCGCTAGGCGTCGGCGACCTGGCGCAGCACGGTGCGCTCGATCCGCCACTGCGAAACCCCAGGGCCGCGCACGAACCACTGCTCGAGCACTCGCCTCTCGGTGCGCCGCACGACGCCCTCGCCTTGCAGCCGGGCCATCTCGACGAGCGTGCAGCCCGGCGCCTCGATCGGCGTCTCGATCCGCACCGTGCACGGCAAGCGCGCGGTGGCGGTAAGCCGATCGGCGGCGACCGCGATGATCGCGTCCTCGTGCGAGTGGGGAGCGAGCTCTTGGACCGCGGCGTCGAGCGCGACGCGTTGCGGCACTGCGCAAACCTCGGCGATCGCGTCGGTGTCGCGTGCATTCAGATGCCGCACGTACGCGCGTTGCAGCGCGCGAATCGCGCTCGCGTCCTCGAGCGCCGCGAGCCGCGCCTCGAGCGTCGAATCGCCGCGGCCGGCAGCGGTCGCCTCGCCGGCCGCCGCGAGCGCCGCCGGAGCCGCTAGCGCGGCGCCCGCGCGGGCGAGAAAACGGCGGCGTGTCGCAATGTCTCGCTTGCTCATCGTCCGCACCTCACGCCTTGAGATCGAAGAATTTCGCGGAGTCGAAGCGGCCCGCGTGGCGCGCATGCGCGCCCATCGCCGAGAGCCGCAGGCCGTCCGCGCCGCAGTGATAGCCGGTGCCGCAATCGTGCATCGTGCGCAGATTGATCAGGATCGTGCCGAGCGTGCCGTTGCACGCCTCCTCGAGCCAGTACGCGAGATAGAGCTGATCCCGAATCTTCACGTACGACGCGGGGCCGCTCCATTCCATGCCGCCCGCGCCGCTGTCGGTGAAGATGATCCACGACAGCGAGTGCGGGGTCGTGTAGTGATGCATCGAGGTCAGCCCCGGCGAATAGTTGTAGGTGACCGCATGGCCGACGAGCTCCTTCGTGTAGTCGTGGCGGCGGTACTTCGGCGGGTTCTTGCCCTCCATCTCGATGACGCCGAACCAGGTCTTGGCGGCCGTCTCGTTCGCGATGTACGGCGTGCCGACCGTGCCGTGGATCACCGTCGCGAGCGCCTCGTCGAAGTCGACGACGACCGTGAACTTGTCGTGCTTCGGCGCGCCCGTGAGCAGATGCCCGAACATCACGACGCCGGGCGCCGATTCCCACGCGTCGTAGCGCTCCTCGCGCCACGCCTGCTCGCCCTCGGGGCGCCAACGGAGCGTGTGCGCGTCCTCGAAGCGGTACTCGTGCACCGGTCCGTTGTCGAGCCTGAGCGTGAAGGACTTGCCCGCGAGGTACTCCGTGTCGGGCGAGGCGTTGCCGGCCATCGGGCTGCGCGTGCCGAATGCGTTGGTGCTCTTCGCGATCGCGGCCTCGGCTTGCTCTTTCGTGAGCACCCAGCCCGTGCGCAGCGGGCGGTACACGCGGCGCGCGCCCTTCTCGGCCGTCGCGGACGCCGTGGCGCCCGACGCACCCGCGGCGGAAGGCGCGGCCGCGAACGTCGCGGGCGACAGATCGCCGAACTTCTCGAACTGCGCGATTTGGCCGAGCCACTCGCCGGTGCCGTTGAACAGGTAATACTCGAGCTCGTCCTTCGCGTCGAAGCCGAGCCGCACGCCGGCCTGCTTCACCCGGTTCAGATCGAGCACGTACAGCGTCTGCGTGCCGGAGAACTCGCATTCGGTGCGCTGGTAGATGTAGAAGTCGTCGTCGATCTTCACGTAGTCCGACGGCGCGCAGAACCCGAGCTCGCCGCCAAGGCGGGTGAGCTCGACGAAGTTCGAGTAGACAGTGGCAGGATAGAACTCGAGCGTCTCGATGCCGTTGTCCTGCTTCCACCAGAACCCCTTGCCCTCGATCCGATTCGTCAGCACGTGCCGTGCCTCGGACGGCTTTTGCCCCGGTCGCTCGACGTAGCCGTGCCAGATCTGCCGCTGCACCTCGCGCTTGTCGTCGAAGCCGCTGAACCAGACCTCGAACACGGTCGCGAGATTCGTGCGCGGATCGACGATCACGTGATAGCCGCGTTGCGTGCCGGGGATGAGGTGGGAGAACAGCGCGATCCTGTCGAGCTCGAGTGCACCATAGGCCGCACCGACGGCCGGGCCGTCGTTCTCGGCGACGGACAGCCTGCTGCCGCTCGCGAACCGGTAGGCGAGCCTCGGGCCACCGGAATCGGTGACGATCGTGAGCGACTTACCGGCGAACGCGCTCGACAGCGGCGAGGCGCTCTTCGGGCCGTCCGCGGCTGCGGCGAGCTTTTGACCGATCTGCCGCTCCGTGAGCTTGGTGTACGGGAAGCGGTGCATCTGCTCTTTCGGGTATTGGACGGTCACTGGACTATTCCCCCGTGTCGGATCTCTCGGCTCGAGCACGCCGGCCGCATTCGGGCGCAAGGGTGCTCGGAGTGTGGCGCCCGTCAGCGCTGGAAGCATACCAAGACATACCGGCGACCGTGCCGTCGCAGCCACTCTCCCCGCCACACGCGCTGACCTTTGACCCCGAGGCTACTCGCGCCTATCGACAACGCGCCATCCCGGCCAGTATTTTTGGCGGGCAGTCCGGGGACCCCGGGGGGGATAACGATGCGCATCGCAATCAAGCTCGCGGCGGCAGCGGCCGCAGCCGCCTCGCTCGCGGCGGTCGACGCGCCGGCAAGCACCGTCGAGAAGACCATGAAGGTCAAGGGCGTCACCGTGCAGTACGAGGTCGTGCTGCCGAACGGCTACGACCCGAACAAGGCGTATCCCGCGATCCTTGCGCTCGGCGGCGGTCCGCAGACGCTCGAGGTCGTCGAGCGCACGGTCGATCACAATTTCCGGGCGGAAGCGGAGAAGCGCGGCTACATCGTGATCGCGCCCGGCGCACCCGACGGCGAGCTGTTCTTCGAAGGCGGCGACGTGATCTTCCCCGAGTTTCTGCGCGCGATCATGCGCGATTACCGGATCGCCGATGGCAAATTTCACATCGCCGGGCCGTCGAACGGCGGCATCGCCGCGATGCACGTGGCCGCGATGAATCCGGATTACTTCCTCTCCGTGACCGCCTTTCCCGGATACCTCTGGATGCCGAGCGAGGGCAAGCTGCGCGAGCTCGAGAAGATGTGCGTGCACTTGTACGTCGGCGAGAACGACGAATACCGCTGGCACGACGAGATGAAGCGCGAGGCGGAGTTCCTGAGCGCGCACGGCGGCATCGCGACGTACTCCGTGGAAAAGGGCCAACCGCATCGACTCGCGACGCTCGCGGACGAGCACTCGGGGCGGCTGTTCGACGGCTTCGACGCGGCTCGCAAGCAGTGCAACCACTGACATCGCGCACACAGGGCTCGGTGCCCTGCGCCGCGCTGCGGCCAAGACGCTCTTAGGCGGCCAAGCGAAACACGTTTCGCCTCGACACGGTTGCGGGCGGTCCTTGCCGCTCTTACCATGGACCGCGCGGACGCAAGCCGCAGCCGGGCCCGCGGGAAGGGTTGAACCCACTTGCCGGACCACCGCGTTGCGTGTCCGCTAACCTTTGTGCAGCCGACGTTGCGGGCCACGGCACTCATGCACGGAGGTTTGCATGGCCCGTCTACCTGCCCGCCCGAATTTCGATCATTTGAAGAAGCAGGCGAAGGATCTCTTGCGCCTGTACCACGCGCAGAGCCGGCAAGCCTACGTGCGCTTTCGCGCCGCGCTCCCTGCGGCGCGCGACAAGGATGACGCGGCTCTCGCGGCGCTCGAGCTCAAGCTCCGCGACGCGCAATCGTGCATTGCGCGCGAATACGGTTTGCCGAGCTGGGATGCGCTCAAGAGCTATGTCGATTGGCGCAACGCGCAGGCCTCGAGCGCGCGCGAGCACGCCGTCCCGCTGTGGCTGAACATACTCTACGGTCACGACAACGACAGAGCTCGACCGGAGCTCGCGGCACGCATGCTCACGGAACGGCCCGATCTTGCGGGCGGAGATCTGATGCTCGCGTGCGCAGTCGGCGACGAGTCCGCGGTTCGGTGGGCCATTGCCGCCGATCCCGCGGCCGTGAATCGCACGGGCAGCGCGTGGCGTTGCCCCGGCTGCAAGCGCATGCTCGACAGGCCGCCGCTCGTCGCCGTCACTCACTCGAGCCTGCTGGCGCTGCCCGAGTTCGCCGAGAAGCTGCGGAGCTGCGCGCAGCTTCTGCTCGACGCGGGCGCGGATCCGAACCAGACCTGGACCGAGGCCGATCATCCGCTCAGTGCGCTTTACGGCGCGGCCGGCAAGAACGGCGACGAGCCGCTCACCGCGATGCTGCTCGGGGCCGGCGCAAACCCGAACGACGGCGAATCGCTGTACCACGCGGTAGAGCATTCTCCCGATCACGGCTGTCTCGAGCGCCTCCTCGAAGCGGGCGCGGCGGTCGACGGATCGAATGCGCTGCAGCACATGCTCGACTACGACGATCTCCGTGGACTGAAGCTGCTGCTTGCGTATACGCGCGACGCAAACGACCCGGCCAGCGCCGTCGCTCGGCCGCTGATTTGGGCGATTCGGCGGCGTCGCTCCCTCGCGCACATCGACGCGCTGCTCGCGGCCGGCGCCGACCCGCGGGCGGCGACGAACGACGGCACGAGCGCGTACCGCTTCGCGCTCGAGTACGGCCTCCCCGACGTTGCGGCGCATCTGAAGGAAGCCGGCGGGGGCGACACCGATGGCTCCGACACGGACGACTTCGTCGCGGCGTGTGCGCGCGCCGACGAGGCCGCGGCGCGCGCGATTCTTACGCGTCGGCCCGACATCTTCGGGGCACTATCAGAGCGGCAGCTGAAGCAACTGCCGAATCTCGTCGAAGCGCGCCAGTTCACGGCCGTGCGGGTCATGGTCGAGCTCGGCTGGCCGATCGCCGCGCGGGGCGGCGACTGGAACGCGACCGCTCTCAATCATGCGGTGTATCAGGGCAACCCCGAGCTCGCGCGCTTCCTGCTCCAGCACGGGGCGCGCTGGGACGAGCCGAACCAGTGGGGCGACGTGAACGGCATCCTCGCGTGGGCGTCGCGCAACCAGCCGCCGATCGGCGACTGGGTCGGCTGCGCGCGAGCGCTGGTCGAGCACGGCATGCCGCTCGACCTCTACGGCGACTACTCCGAGGAGGTCGGCGCGTATCTCGATGCGGAGCGCGGCAAGCGCGGCGCCGCGACCTAGCGGCGCGCGGCGCGGTCGCGCCGCAGCGCTACGTATAGCTCGACGGCGACGCGCCGAAGCACTGCTTGAACGCCGTGCTGAATGCCGCCGCGCTCTCATAGCCGACGGCACGCGCCACCTCGCCGATGCTCTTGCCTTCGGCGAGCAGCGACAGCGAGGTCAGCAAGCGGCTCTGGCGGCGCCAGGCCGCAAGACTGAGCCCGGTCTCCTCCACGAACAGCCGCTCGAACGTGCGCAGGCTCGCGCCGCCGATCTCGGCCGCAACGATCTCGACCGAGCGCCCGTCGTGCGGACGCGCGGCGAAGTAGTCGGCGAGCATCCGCGCCCGCTCGTGCCGCGGCCGAGGCAGCGAGAACGACTCGGGCCTCGCTTCCGCGAGCAGCGGCTCGAGCAGCGCGAGCGCATGCGCGTGCCGCGGGCCGCGCAGCGACGCGCGGGGCGCTGCGGACAGGAACAAGATCAGCTCGCGCCCGAGGTTATCGAGCCCCAGAACCTGAGGGTCGCCATCCGTGCGCAGCGTGCCGGGCTCGAAGTAAAGCGCATGCAGATAGAACCGCCGCGGCGAGTAGATCGAGTGCTCGACGCCGGCCGGCAGCCACAACGCCTTGAACAACGGATGCACCACGTACACGGAGTCGGTCTCGACGATTGCGGCGGATTCGGAGATCAGCGTGAGCTGATCCCAGTCGTGTGAATGCCGCGGGATGCGTCCACCGTCGGGATAGCCTTCGACGAACGAACGGAGCGATTCGATGGAGCTCATCGGGGCGCCTCCGGATCCGATCAACGCGCCTCGTACTGCATCGCGCACGCGATGTTCCCCTCGGTGTCTGCAAACTCCACGACCTTGCCGACGCCCGGGATGTCGATGATTGCAGAGCGCAGCTTGCCGCCCGCCGCCTCGATCGCCGCGGTCGTCTCCTTGACCGAGCTCACGATGATCGTCACGCGGAACGCATTGATGGGCCCATCGGCAGCCGGCCCGCGGCGCTTCGCAACGAGCCCTTGCGACACGCCGTGCTCGACGGGCGGGCCCGTCTGAATGTGGTAGAAATCCGGCGGACCGCCGACTTCGAAGCGCCAGGCGAAAACCAGCTCGTAGAACTTGCGTGCGCGTTCGACGTCGTCCGCGAAGATTTCGAAATGCGCGATGTGATTGGCCATAACCTGCCCGCGGGGTGGTGACGCGCGGCAGGTTAGCATCGACGTGCGCGCGAAAGCTCGTCAGTCTCTTTCGCGAATCCGACAACGGATCAACCGCTAGGCCGGCTCGTGCGTTGACGTTCTATCGGAGGTGCATCATGAGCCCGAAAACATTGATTCTTTGCGTGCTGCTGGCGCTGAGCTCGAGCGCCTGCGCGGTCGCGCCGACCCGCCGACCCGCGGCGATCGTCGACATCGGCGTGCGGCCGCCGCCGCCGCGCGTCGTCGTGGTGCCCAGACCGCGGGCCGGTTACGTTTGGGCCCCGGGCTATTGGCGCTGGGACGGCCGGCGCCACGTATGGGTCGGCGGTCATTGGCTGCGCGAGCGCCGCGGCTACCATTGGCTGCCCGATCATTGGGAGGAGCGGGGCAACGGCCGGTGGCATTTCGAGGCGGGGCATTGGGAGCGTTGAGGCAACCGCTGCGGCCGCGGCGAACCCTTGCAACGCTGCCTCGCTAGGGTTCGGCATTCTTGCGCTCGCCGCGGATGTTCATGAACGCGAGACACAACTGCAGCACGATCAACGCCGCGGCGCGCGCATGGTAGCCCCATGCGATCCACAGCACGTTGCTCGCAAGGAACAACCAGAAGCCGATCTTGCGCCGGCCGCGCCGCTTCGATGCGACGAACCACGCCGCGGCCACCGTCACCATCATCGCCGGCCACTGTAAGAAATCGAGTGCGTCCATAGGGTCGTCGAGTATGACGGACGAGCACCGTGGACGCGGCGCTCGTATCCGAGCGGTGAGAGCCGCAAGCTCGAAACGGGCCTTTACCGGGGCAGCGCGAACACGTACAGCGCGTGCCCGTGATTCGGCGGCTGGAGCTCCGGCGTGATCAGCGACGGCACGCCGCGCGGGCTGCCGCCGCCCAAGCCGGTGGCGACCGCGACGTATTGCCGGCCGTCGACCGCGAACGTGATCGGGAAACCCTGCACCGAGGTTGCGAGCCGCGTCTCCCAGAGCACGCGCCCGTCGCGCACGTCGACCGCCTTGAAGCTGCGGTCGAGGTCACCGACGAACGCGACGCCGCCGGCCGTCGAGAGCACGCCGGTCAGGAACGACGCACGCTGCTCGAGCGACCATGTTTGCTTGAACGTATCGACGTCGAACGCCGCAAGCTTGCCGACCTTGCCGCCCGTGCCCGGCATCGTGTAATAGCGCCGCTCCGCGCCGCCGCCGCTGCCGCCGCCCGGCTTCTGCTCGATGGCCTGCGCGCGCAGCGACATGCAGCTCTGCGACAACGGAATGATCACCTGACGCGACGGCGCGTGATAGCTCATCGGGTGCCAGTTCTTGCCGCCCGCCGTGCTCGGGCACGCGTCGACCCACTCGCCGACCTTGGCGTTCAAGATGTCGTCGCGGTAACGCGGCGTGCCCGTCTCGCGGTCGAAGCTCGCCCAGACGTTCTGGAACACGGTCTCGGCGTGATCGATGTAGGCGCCCGACTTGCGATCGTGCTTCCACAGGATGCCGTCCTTACCGACCGACAACACCCATTTGTCGCCGCCGCGGCCGTCGACGAGCACGCGCTCGAACACGGTGTCGAGATCGAACGATTCGCCCGGCGCGTGCGAGTAGTACCAGGCGAGCTTGCCGGTGCTCGCGTTCAGCGCGAGCGTCGAGCTCGAATACAGCGCGACGTCGCTGCCCTTCATGCCGCGGCTCGCGGGCATCCAGGGCTTCGCCTGCGTCGTGCCCCAATAGGTGAGCCCGAGCTCGGGATCGTAGCTGCCGGTGATCCACGCCTCCGCGCCCGCGCGGTACAGATCCGGCAGATCGCCCCAGCTGTCGCCGCCGGGCTCGCCGGACAGCGCCACAGTCCTAAAGCGCCAGAGCTGCTTGCCGGTCGCGGGATCGTAGGCGCTGATGAAGCACTTGTTGTTCTCGTAAACGTCGCAGGTGCCCATGCCGAGGATCAGCAGCGCGTTCGCGACGAGCGGCCCGCTGTTCGAGGCGTATACGTCGGGCATCGCGACGTTCCAGACCGTCTCGCCGGTCGTCGCGTCGAGCGCGATCAACCGCGCCTCCTGCGGCCGCAGCGCCCACTCGCGTGAGCTCTGGAAGATCAGCGTGTTGCCGTACAGCGCGATGCCGCGCGGCGCGATGTCCGAGCCGACGTGGTGCTCCCAGATCAGCTGGCCGGTGCGCGCGTCCAGCGCCTGGACGATGCCGCCCGTGTTCGCGAGCCACATCGTGCCGTTGTAGACGATCGGCGCCGGCTGGTTCGTGCCGCCCTCGTGCATCGGCCATACCCACGCGAGCTGCAGCTGCTTCACGTTGGCCGCCGTGATGTCCGCGAGCGGGCTGAAGCTCGTCGCGCTGTAGTCGTGACGCAGCATGAGCCAGTCGCTCGGCGACGGGCTGCGCAGCATTGCATCGGTGACCGGCACGAAATCTTTGACGGTGCCGTGCACGACGACGCCCGTCGGCTCGGGCGCCCGAGCGCTCGCGCCGCCGCTCACCGCAGCGGCGGCCGCCGCGGCCGCGAGTGCGACTTGCGGGTTCAGACCCAAGCCGATGCGAGCGGACGTGGCGGTCGTGAGCGGCTGCCGGCTCGGCGCGCCGCCGTTCGACTCGAGCACGTACGCGAGAATGCCGACGTATTGCTCCTCGGGGAGCGCACCCGGCTTGTCGGGCGGCATCGTCGCTCGCACCTGCGCGAGCAGCTCGGCCGTCGGGCGATCGCCCCACTTCGTCACGAACTCGGGCCCCGCGAGGATTGCATTCGGCATCTGCCGCAGCGCGATGCCGTGGCACTGCGCGCAGTTCTGCTCGAACGCGGCACGACCGGCGACTGCTTGTTCGTTCGTGTAAGCGGCCGCCGGTTGCGGGCAGAACGCGAGTGGCGCGCAGCAAGCGATCAGGGCAGCGGCCGTCAACGCATGGCGGCGGAAACGTCTGATGGTCTTCACGGGTCGCCGCGCCTCAGGGGAGCAGCCAGCCCATCAGCGTGTCGTGATCGGGCGGTACGCCTTTCTCGGAATAGATCTGCACGTAGAGCCGGCCCGCCTCGAGCGCCGCTGTCTGCTCTGCGCTCAGGCGCACGTTGCCGGAGAACGTGCCGCTCTCGCCGCCCGTCACGCGCAGCTCCGCAACGAGATCCGCGTGGCCCCGCGCGCCGGTCGCAACGCCTTCCAGCAGCTTTGCGCCGGTCACCTTACCGGGCAGTCCGTCGAAGGAGCCTTTGATCGCAAGCTTCGAGCCCGACAACGTGGCCGTGGCCGAGCCGCTGCCCGCGACGTCGTTGCGCTCGGCGCCGCCGATCGGCACCCATTCCAGCGGCGCCGTGAAGGTCCCGGCCGGTGCGGCACGAAGCGGGGCTGCCGTAGCGATGAGACTCGCGGCCAACGCCGCAAGAAGTGGTTTGCACATGCTCGAGTTCCCCAAGTCGCGTGTCGCCCGAAGCGGCAGCGACGAGCAGTATAGGATGCCGCTGCGCCCATTGCTCGCTCGCGCCGCCACCGCCGGACACGCGAACGATGCGCGGCGCCTCGTTCCTCGGTACAGTCGCTTTGGGCAACGGGTCTCGAGGGGTGGATCATGAAAGTTCGCGGAATCGTGAGCGCGGCTCTGCTGCTCGCGGCGTTCGCTGCGCATGCGCAGCCATCGAGCTGGGTCGGCAGCTGGGGCGCCTCGCCGCTGCCGCCGAGCATGGGCGCCGGACCCTTCCCCGGCACGCCGAGCTTCGACGATCAGACCGTGCGGCAAATCGTGCGCCTGAGCGTCGGCGGCGAGCGCGTGCGGCTCAGGCTCACGAACGAATACGGCACGAAGCCCGTGACGATCGGCGCCGCGCGCGTCGCGCTCGCGGACGGTGCGGACCGGGTGCGCGACGGCACCGAGCACGTCGTCACGTTCGCGGGCCGGCCGAGTGCGACGATCCCGGCCGGCGCACCGCTCTTGAGCGATCCGATCGAGCTCGAGGTCGGCGATCTCGCGAGTCTGTCGGTCAGCTTGTACTTGCAGGGCCAAACCGGTCCCTGCACCTGCCACAGCACCGGCATGCAGGACGCGTTCGTCTCCGCGAAAGGCGACTTCACCCACGGCACGTTCGCGCCGGCGCAGACGATGCAGATGCGTGCGTTCCTGTCGGGTGTCGAGGTGCTCGCGCCGCGCGCGCAGACCATCGTCGCTTTCGGCGACTCGATCACGGACGGCATCGGCTCGACCGCGAACGCGAATAGGCGCTGGCCGGATTTGCTTGCGGAGCGCTTGAGCGCGCGCCGCGGCGGCGTGCGCTTCGGCGTCGTGAACGAAGGCATCAGCGGCAACCAAGTGCTCGCCGACGGCGCGGGCCAAAGCGCGCTTGCCCGCTTCGACCGCGACGTGCTGGCGGTGCCGGGCGCGGCCTACGTGATCGTGTTCGAAGGCGTGAACGATTTGGGCTTGGGTTACGGTCACATCGAGGGCCCGCTTGCGGCGCTGATGCCGCCCCCCGCCGTGAAGCCGACGCGCGATGCGATGATCGCCGGCTACCGACAATTGATCGCGCGTGCGCACGCGAAGGGTTTGAAGATCATCGGCGCCACCGTCGCGCCGTACGAAGGCGCGGCCTACTACGCCGCCGAGGGCGACGCGGTTCGCCGTGACATCAATGACTGGATCCGCACGAGCAAGGAGTTCGACGGCGTGCTCGACTTCGACCGGGCGTTTCGCGATCCCGCTCACCCCGCCCGGATCAAGGAAGAGTTTCAGGCGGGCGATCACTTGCACGGCAGCGACGCGGGTTATCGAGCAGTGGCGGATTCGATCGATCTAGGATTGTTCCGTTAGCCTCGCCGGTCCGCTTCTTGTATGCGATCCGCGAGAACCGCGGCGCATACGAGGAGCAGGCGATGGCAACGACCCCGCAGTGCACGGTGACGTACGACGGCCGGCGCCGGGCATCGCCAAGGTCGTGGTCGACGAGCTGTCGAAGCCCGGCGCGACGAATGCGATTCGCAATCTGTCGATCCTCGCCATGGCGCTCGCGCGCGTCCTGCCGAACGACTTCGCGCGCCTCGCGCTCGTCGACGGGCTCAGCGCGCTGCGACCTACACCGGCGGCGGGGGACGATCATGGCGCGCCGGGCATGGGCGGCGTCTACCGTGCGCTGCACGACGACGCGCTCTGGCACCGGCTCGCGCCGCTGTTGAACGGCATCGGCGCCGTGCTGCGCAGGCTCGAGCGCCCCGTCGAGAGTCCGATTGCCGCGTTCTCGGGAAAGAGCGGTCGCCCCGAATGAGCGTTACGCGGCGGTTGCCGCGCGTGCCGTCTCGAGTCGGTAGCAGTCGCATGGTGCGTCCCGCTGCTACGCGCTCGACGACCGACCTCCGGCCGCTTCGAGACGGCAGTCGTGGCACATCGATTGCATCGACGAACGGCCCCGTCATTCAACCAACGGAAACCACCGAGGGACACGAACATGGATCGAGAGCAGCTCAAAGAGTTGATTCTGCAATCGCTCGAGCACGAGCGCGGCGGCGTTCAGGTCTACGAGACCGCGGTCAAGGCCGCACAGAACGGCGACCTGCGCGAGGAGTGGAACAAATATCTCGGGCAAACTCGCAGGCACGTGCAGATATTGGAAGACGTTTGCAAGAAGTTCGAGATCGACCCCGAGGAACCGTCGCCGGGACGCAAGATCGTGCACGGCTTGGGCGGTGCGCTCGTGAGCGCAATGCAGGAAGCACAGCGCGGCGGCAATCCGGCCGCGGCCGAGCTCGTCGCGTGCGAATGCGTCACGCTTGCGGAAACGAAAGACCACCTCGACTGGGAGCTGCTCGGCCAATGCGCGGAGAAGCTTTCCGGAGAGCAGCGCACAGCGCTGACGGCAGCCGCGGACGAGGTCGAGGAACAGGAGGACGAGCACCTGTATCACACCAAGGGCTGGACGCGAGAGCTCTGGCTCGACTCGCTCGGGCTCAAGGCCGTGCTGCCGCCGCCCGAGGAGCAGAAGCACGTGAAGAGCGCGATCGGCGCCGCGCGCGCGCAGCAGGAGAGCGAGCGCTCGCGCTGACGCCGCGCGAAGCTGCTCCCCCCACGGCCGCGGCAGCCGTTGGCGCCGCGGCCGAATTTCACGCGGACCGCATTCCCAGCGGTCGTCACGTAGACCGCGGGATCACATGCGAACGCGCGCGCGCCCGCGAGTATCCATTCGCGCGCGCCGATCAGCCCCCGGACGTCTCGCCGCCCATCACCTGGAGCACCGTGCCCGTGATGTACGAGGAGTCGGCGTTCGAGGCGAGGAACACATAGGCCGGCGCGAGCTCCTCGGGTTGAGCGGGCCGGCCCATCGGATTCTGCGTGCCGAACTTCGCGACGCCTTCCGGCGGCAGGCCTTCGTCGGAGGGATTCAACGGGGTCCACACGGGCCCCGGCGCTACCGCGTTCACGCGGATGCCGCGCTCGATCAGGGACTGCGCAAGCGTCTTCGTGAACGCGTTGATCGCCCCCTTGGTCGCGGAGTAATCGGGCAGCTTCGCCGAGCCGAGGATGCCGGTCTCCGAGCTCGTGGCAATGATCGCGGCGCCCGGCTTCATATGTCGCAAGGCCGCCCGGGTCAGACGAATGTAGCCGAAGATGTTCGTCCCGAACGTGTGCTCGAGCTCCTCGTCGGTCAAATCCTCGAGCGCCTCCTTGCGGCGTTGATACGCGGCATTGGATACGAGCACGTCGAGCTTGCCGAAGCGCTGCACGGTCTTCTCGACCAGATCGTCGCAAACGGCCGGATCCGTGACGTCGCCGGGAATCAGCAGACACTCCGCGCCGTGCTTTTCGACCTCTCGCTGCGTCGTCTCGGCATCCTCCTGCTCCTCTTCGAGATAGTTGATTACGACCGACGCGCCCTCGCGCGCGAACATCGTCGCGACCGCACGCCCGATGCCGGAATCGCCGCCCGTGATCAGCGCGATCTTGTCCTTGAGCTTGCCGGCCGCTCGATAATCTTCGGCCTCGTAGCGCGGCGCGGGCTCGATCTCGGACTCGCGACCGGGACCGCGCTGATGCTGCTTCGGGAAGGGCGGTCGGGGCTCCTCGAGGGGCTTCGACGCGTTGCGCTCAGCGTTGCCGTGTTTGCGCGTGCTCCGTTGCATGACCGTCTCCGCTGAATGCTCGATGAATGGTCATGGAGCGCTGCAAAAAAGCGGCCAACGTCCGCAGCGATCGATGTCCCACGTCGTTCGCGGCCGTGCGCGACCGACGCTGCGGTGCCGAACGAAGCAAAAGTGCGATTGCAGCGCAAATTTCGCGCGGCCCTCAGAACCGCCCGATGACCTGCAGTCCGCGAGTGTCCGTATCGCGGTCGCCTAGGAGCTCAGCGCTCGCACGTTGCCGCCCCAACGAAAACCGCAACGCGACGTTACGCGTGACGAACCAAGTCGCGCCGACGTCGTAAGCTCGGTCGCTCGCGGCAGAGCCGTCCCAGCGGGTGTAGCCCACGCGCACGCCGAGCTTGCGCGTGGGGAACAGCTCGGCGGCGGCCGTGTAGACGCGGAAGCGATCCATGTCGATGTCGACCGTTCGTGCCGGCACGGTCACGACCGGGCCGTAGGGCGGGAGGGGTCCGAGGCCGGGCAACGTGAATTCCCCCAAATGCAGCTCGGTATGACCGCTCGTTGCGGCTACGCCGCCCGAGAGCGCATAAGTCAGAGCGCGAAATTGCTGCACATGAAGCACGCCGACCCGTACGGTGTCCAACATGGTTTGCGCCGTTTCGGGAGCAATTGCGGCGCAGAATAGCGAGGGGACGCACACGATCCCCGTGCCGCGGGTGCGGCTATCGGACCGGTCGAGCACAAGCTCGATCGATGTGCGGTGGCCGAGATAGCGGCCGCCGAGCAAGCTGTAAGCCACGGCGTGCTGACGCTCGATCAACGACGAAGGCTCGAAGTCGAGATCGCCGCTCGTATAACGCCCTCCGAAATACCAGCGCGCAGCCCCGGGCAGCACGTAGCGGCCGGTTACGGTCGCCTCGTTGCTATCGGGCGAGAGATCGGGGAGCTCGGGCAGAGGGACAACGGACGGCCCGACCTGCCGCAACCCGACGTGCGAACGAGCGACTGCTGCGCCGACTCGGGTCACCGGATCGAAGAACTCCGCGAGCGCGAGCGGCGCGTTCGCATCCTCGACGCCGCCGAAGTAGTAGTCCGCCGCGACCGACGAGCGGGACGTGTCGCCGACCGGGTCGAGCTCGCTGCGGGTGGAAGCGGCGGTCACCGACCATGAATACTCGGCGCCTCGGGCGGCGCCGAGGAACGCGAGGCAGCATGCCGCAAGGGCCGAGCGGAACTGTCGCCGTGCCATTGCGCTGCACGATAGCCAGTCGCCGCCGACGGGTCCATAGCGATGCTACAGAATGCAGCAGAGCGTCGGCGCAGTCAGCCGCGCAAAGAGTCTCCACCGCCCGGCGCGCCGACGTGCTCGCGTACCGAGTCGATGTCGCGGATCGGGCGCACCTCGACGCAACCCGTCTGCGTCCACGGAAACTCCGCGGCGATCTCGAGCGCTTGCTGCATGCTGTCGGCCTCGATCACATTGAATCCCGCAATCACTTCCTTCGTCTCGGCGAACGGCCCGTCGAGGATCGTGCGGCGACCGTTGCGGATACGCACCGACTTCGCAGCGGCCGGCTCCTCGAGCATCTGCGAATCGAGCAGCCTGCCTTTGCGGCGCAGGTCGTCCGCGTGCGACAAGCACTGGCGCATCCGCCCGTCGAACTCCTGCTTGGGCAATGCATCGAGCAGCGCCGGCTCGTTGTAGATCAACAGCATGAACTTCAAGGGACGGGCCTCCGCGCAAGCGATTCGCGATGTACGAACCCGATCATAAGCTGTGGCGAAAGCGCAATGTCAATCTTCGCCCGAGCGCGAATGATCTCGCGGCGCGATACCGGTGCGTTCGCATCCTCCGCGGGATCCGTCGACGTGCCGGGAATCGAACGTGCCGCGTGGGACATGCCCGCCTATACTGTCGAGATTGACCGCGTCCTCCGTCAGCGGAGGATAGATTGGAGGGGCCGATGAACAAGCCGATACTCGCGAAGATTTTGGTCGTGTCCGCCGCCGCGCTCGCAGCTTGCTCGGGACCGCCGAGCGACGGCGCCAAAGCTGCAGCCGACGCCGCCGCCGCGAGGGACGCGAATGCGAAGTTCACCTATGCCGACGGCTCGCCCGCTCCGGTCACGGCTTGGGGCGACCCGGATCTGCAAGGCAAGTGGCCGATCATGCATCTGTTCGCGACGCGGCTCCAACGCGATCCGAAATACGGCGATCGCCGCTACTTGAACGATGAGGAGTGGAAGCAGGCCGAGGCCGTGCTCCAGAAACGCGACGAGCGTTACAACGAGGAGATCAAGAAGAACCAGATGGGCATGGGTCATTGGGCGGAATCGACCACGCGGATCGAAGCCGCGAAGCTCACGTCGCTGATTTCCTATCCGGCGAACGGTCAGATCCCGCCGCTCACTGCGCACGGCGAGGACCTGCGCTCGCAGTTCCACAGCGACGACACGAGCAAGGTGTTCGATTCGCCTGCGGACTTCGACGCCTGGGACCGCTGCATCACGCGGGGCCTGCCGTCGTCGATGCTGCCGTACAATTACAACAACGGCATCCAGATCTTCCAGGCGCCGGGTTACGCGGTGATCGACCTCGAGATGATCCACGAGGCCCGCGTCGTGCCGATCGACCGCAAGCCGCTCGACCCCGCGATCAAGCAGTGGATGGGCGAATCACGGGGCCATTGGGACGGCAACACGCTGGTCGTCGAGACGACGAACTTCAACGGCAAAGTCGCGATGATCATCGCGGGCATTCCGGGCGCGCCGCGCGGCAACATTCCGACCACGCCGAACCTGACGATCACGGAGCGCTTCACGCGCGTCGCGCAGGACCAAATCAACTACGAAATGACGGTCGAAGACCCCGAGGTGCTCACGGACAAGTGGACCGTGAGCTATCCGATGTTCCTCGATCCGAAGTACCAGTTCTACGAGTACGCCTGCAACGAGGACAACACGGCGGTCCGCAACTTCATCGTGACGTCGCGCTACGAGCGCGGGCTCGCGCCGGACGGCAAGCCGCTGGCGAAGAAGCGGTAGAGGCGGACAGGAATCGCTAGGCGGTCGCTGCACCCTGTCGTTCTGCCGCGATCTGCCGCAGCGCCTGCTCGAACACCGCGCTCGGCTGACCGCCGGAGATCAGATGCTTGCGATCGATGATCACGGCCGGCACGCCGTTGATCCCGAGCTCTTGCCAAAATCGCTCGGCCTCGCGCACGGCGTCCGCGAATTCGCCGCGCTCGAGCACCTCGCGCGCGCGCTCGACCGGTAGGCCGACGTTGCCCGCGAGCTCGAGCAGCACGTCGTGGGCGCCGGGATTCCGACCCTCGCCGTGGTATGCCTCGAGCAGCGCGCGCTTCAACGCGCGCTGACTACCCGGAGGGCCTTCTGCGCCGGCCCATGCGAGCAATCGGTGCGCATCGAACGTATTCCAGATGTGATCGCGCCGGCCGAACGTGAAGCCCTCCGCGGCGCCGCGCTCGGCGATGCGTTCCTGGTTCGCGGCAAGCTGTGCGCGGCTCATGCCGAACTTCGCCGTGAGGTAGTCCGCCAAGTCCACGCCTTCCGGTGCCATCGCAGGATTGAGCTCGAACGGCTGCATGTGCAGCTCGACTTCGCCGAGCTCGCCGCCGATTCTCTCGAGCGCGCGCTCGAGCGCATTGAAGCCGATAGCGCACCACGGGCACGCAACGTCGGACACGAAGTCGATTCTCATCGCGCTGTCTTCCGGTCGAGCGCTCACTTCTTCGCCTTCTTCTCGATCTGATCGGCTAGGTCGATGAACACCTTCGCGTACTTCGCGCTGTCGAGCTGCGCCATCGCGAAGTGGCCGCCGCCCTTGAGCCCCCGATCCGGCAAATAGACGGCGGTCGCATCGACGCCCGCCTGCTGCCAGACCGAGGCCTGACACTTGAGCGCCTCGTGGCTCGTGAGCCCCTTCTCCGACGCCACGAGGATGATCGGCACACGCGCGTAGTTCACGAGCTTGCTTGGGCTGTCGCCCTGCATCGCACAGCCGCCGTGATCGACGGCCGCGAAGCCCCGCGGCAACGCCGGCTCGGTCTTCCAGGTCGTGATCAGCGCGGGCGAGCCGCCGAAGCCCGGCGCAACCGGGTTGCTGCCCGCCGCCTCGAACGCGACGATCCCCACGACGTTCTTCGCGTTCAAGTCCGGTACCCGGAACGTGCTGCCGCCGCCCGCGGAGTGTGCGAGCAGGATCGCCGGGCCGATCTCATCGAGCAGCGCCGAGATCTTCTCCGCCGCGACCACGTCGCCGCAGTAGGGTGCCGTGGTCGAGCTTGCGGTCCAGCCGACGACCGCGGGGTTCGTGGGCGTCGGCGCGCCGCCCGGCCAAACGCTCGGATCCGACGTCGCAAGCCGCGCGATGATCGCACTGTTCGCAACGCCGACCTTGCCGTTGCCGCAGGCGGGGTTGCTCTGCGAGCGGCCGTGGCCCGGCCGGTCGACGACGTAAACGTCCCAGCCGTCCGCGACGAAATAGTCGGCCCAGCCGTCGCGCCCGTCGGGCGTCTGCAGCCAATCGGTACCCTGCCCGCCGCCGCCGTGGATCATCACGAGCGGATATCGGTGCTTGCGGTTCGCGGGCAGCATGTACTGCACGAACATCGCGTTCGTGACGTTCACAGAGCCGTTGTCGCCGGGCGCCGTGGTATAGCCGATGTACTTCTCGCCGAGATCGCGCAGGTTGAGGTGGCCCGCCTCGCCGCCGGCCAACGCCGGCATTGCGGCCGTTGCAGCCGCTCCCGCGACCGCGCCCAACAGTAGATGCGACAGCTTGTTCATAGCAAAAACCCCTTCTTCGCTCGCGGGCCATCCGCGGGCAATCCGACGATTCTAGCCGCAGACGCCGCGCGCCACACCGGCGCGGCGCAGAATCGCGGCCGCTATATCCTGCAGGTGGTGGCGAGCGTCGTGATTTCAGTCGCCATGACCGCGCCAGGCGCAACAACGCTGATCGAGCCGTAGCGTGTCGCCGGTCAGCGGCTCGTGAGCCGGTCCGATGCGCGCGACGGGCCGGCGGGTGCGCCGGCCGGCTCCCGTCCTTCGATCGACAGCTTTGGAATGTCGATGCCGACCGCCGCCATCATCGCGCCGAAGCTCTCGGGACGGATGTCGCCGATCACGTTCACGAGCGTGAGGTCGGTGTCGTCCTGCACGATCACTGCGAGGCCCTGGATCGTGTTCGGCTTGCCGATTCTGACGAGTGCGCTCACGAGCTCGCCGTCGTCGCGCACCGCCACGATTTGGTCCCAGCCCTGCTGCCGTAGCCGCGCTCGTACGCCGTCCATGCGCTCGCGCACCCGCTCCCGGTCGCCGCCGACCTCGTACGTATAGACCCGCACGGCTTTCACGCCGACGAGCATCGATGCCATCTCGGGATCGTGTTTCATGACGACACGAGCAAGCTTGAGCGGCAACGGGCCGAGAGAGAGCGCGAAGTCGCGATCGGTATCGCGGCTACCGGGCGAGCCGAATGAGGCGTAACCCGGATTGAAACGCAGATCGCCGAGGATTCCGCAATCGGCAAGCGGCACGCACGCCGCGCACACGACGGCGACGGTGGCGAGGGTTCGCGACCGGCCACCGCTACTTGCTTTCATCGGACGCGTCCTCGCCGTGCGCCGCCGCGGCACCCCGAGCCGCCCTGCCCCTGCCGCGGTGACCGCCGCCGAGCACGTCGTCGACGCCCATTGCGCGCGCCAGACGCCCGAGCTGTGCAGGTTCGATGAAGCCCGCGATGTTGATGAACACCGCCTCGTCGTCGTCGACGACCATGACGGTCATGCCGGACACTTTCTTGTCCTGCATCTGCACATAGATCCTGACGTTGTCCGAGTCGTCCGCGACGTACACGGCGCGCTGCCAGCCCGAACGCTCGAGACGCTTCGAGGCTTCGCCGACAAAAGCCGCGACCGCCTTCGTATCCTCGAGGTCGTCGTAGACGCGCACGCGCACGCCGTCGAGACCGCGGATCGCGTCCGCCGCGTCCGGATCCGCAGTCCTCGCCGCTTCCGTCACGAAGCCGAGCAGCGCCGCGTTCAAGTTGATCTCGACGTTCGGCTCGTTCGGCACGCCCGGAATGCGGCCGAAGTCGAAGAACTCCTGAGCGAATGCAGTACCGGATGCGCCGAATGCGACGAGCGCCGCAGCAACGATTCTGTTCACCATCTTCGTCAGCCTCCGTTCTTCCTATGTTCTTGGCGCGCCTCGCGATTCGTCTCCCGGCTCGCGGACAACGCGTCGTGGAGGCCGCCGACGACGGCGGCCGCCGTCTCCGTGCTCGCGATCGTCGCGCTGCGCCGCAGATAGGCCATCGCGATGCCGAATTGTTCGACGGCCTCGTCGCGGCTTTCGACGCGTCCCGCGACGGGCGCCGGCGCTGGTGCCGACGCCGGGCGCAGCACCACGAACGCCACGGCGGCGACCGCAGCGGCCGCGGCCGCCAAGCCGGCCCTCCACAAGCTCCGCGACGCCGGACGCACGGTGCCCTCCCGCAAGCCGTTCGCGACGCCGAGCAGCCGGCCCTGCAGCGAGCGCGGCACCGGAACGCCCGCCAAACGGCCGAGCTCGCGCCGCAGTGCGACGGCGTTGTCGACGGCGAGCCGCAAGCGCGGATCGGCGCCCATCGCGTTGCGCATCCGTCGCCGCTCGTCTCTCGTCAGAGTGCCGTCGGCCATCGCCTCGACACGGCTCCACTTCCAGCGATCTTCGACCTTCGTCACCGTAATTTCTCCAGCTCGCTACGCAGGCGCTGACGCGCGCGGTGCAAGTAGACCTTCACCTGATTCACGTTGATACCGAGAATGCGCGCGCAACTCGCTCCGTCGAGTCCGTGCATGTCGAACAGCACGACGAGGCTTCGCTGCGGCTCCGGGAGCATGCCGATGAGCGTACGCAACTGCTCCGCAAGCTCGTGCTGCTGGAGCAACGACACCGGACCGGGCTCATCGGACGGCTGCTCGAACGCGTCCGGCTCCCCGACGGACGTTTTGCGGCTCTTGCGCAGCCGGCTGAGGCAGCCGTTGCGTGCCACCGTCAGCAGCCATTCCCGCTTTGAATGCACGGCGCCGCCGCGTTGCCACAGCTGCAGGAATGCTTCTTGTGTCACGTCTTCCGCTTCGTGCCGGTCCGCGAGCAATGCGTATGCCACTCGATACACGAGCCGGTGGTGGCGCACGACGGCGAGCCGGAACTGCAGCGGCGAAATTCCGCGCGCCCGCTCGGCGTCCGGCTGCGCGGTCAGCTCATCGCTCGTGTCCGTTTGCGTCTCCGTTGGCTCGAGCCTTCGAAAAGAAGACGCGCTTCGCCTCGGGAAGTTACAGCCGAGAATGCGGGGCCAGCGGGCGCTCGCCTTCCGCGACGATGCAGCCCGCGGGCGACAGCACGTAACGACTCAGGCGCCAGCCGATCAGGAAGCTGCCGGTTTCGCTCGGATTCTCGGTCACTGCGATCTCCTCCGGGCCGATATCCTGTTTGACATAGTCGCCCAAGAGCTCCGCGATGCTTCGTTTCTCCGCGGCGTAAATCACGTCCATGAGCCCTCCCATACCCGGTGAGCCTGAAGCGCACGTTGCGCTCGGGAGGCTTAACCGGGGCTGAAGCCTCGGGCATCCCCGCGCCGCCGCGAGACGCCCGGCGCAAGGCCGCCGACGCCGGCGATCGCGCCGGAATACGCCGCGTCGATGCTTGCAATCGTCGACCTGTCGTGGATCCCGTGCACGCTGACGCCGGGGGCCCGCACGCGCTCGACAGATCGCGCTTTCCTTATGTAATACTGGCTCGAAACAGATCGATGGACGACGGACACATGGCGACGACGAGAGCTGCAATTGCATGCCGCTACCGGCGAAAAGCCGGCGCCCTCGATCTGCACGGCACGCTGCGACGATGCTATACGGATTGATCATCGGCATCGTCGGCATCACCGCCGCGGTGCACTTCTGCGGCATTTTGCTGCTGCTCCTCCGTTCCCGAACCGTCGCGCTCAACACGGTCGGACGCCCGCCGGTCACGATCGTGAGGCCGTGCTGCGGTATCGAGAACGCAATCGAGGAGACCCTTTCTTCCGGCTTCGCGTTGGACTATCCGGATTACGAGATCGTCTTTTGCGTGGCCGAACGAGACGATCCCGTGGTGCCGGTGATCGAACGTCTGATACTCGAGCACCCCGCCGTCCCTGCTCGATTACTGTTCGGCAACGATCGCATCAGCATCAATCCGAAGCTCAACAACCTCGCCAAGGGCGTGCACGCGGCCGCCCACGAGTGGCTCGTCATGACGGACAGCAACGTGTTGATGCCTGCCGACTACCTCGACCGGCTATTGGAACGCTGGTCGCCCGGCACGGGCGCAGTCTCGACGCCGCCGGTCGGCATCCGCCCATTCGGGTTGAGCGCCGAGCTCGAATGCGCTTTTCTGAACACGTATCAAGCACGTTGGCTGCTGCTTTCCGACGCGCTCGGCACCGCGTTCGCTCAGGGTAAGTCGATCTTGTGGCGGCGCGAAGATCTGGAGCGCGCGGGCGGTGTCGCGGCGCTTGCGCTAGAGCCGGCGGAGGACGCGGCCTTTACCAAGCTGGTTCGCGCGGCAGGGCGGCGGGTCCGCATCGTATTTCGCCCTTTCGAGCAACCACTCGGCGCGCGGCCGCTGCGCGACGTCTTGCAGCGGCAGCTGCGATGGGCCCGCCTGCGCCGCAGGTCGTTCGTGCTGCCTTACCTGTTGGAGCTCATCGGCGGCGGCGTGCTGCCGCTCGCTGCAACCGGCGTTCTGGTCGACGCCGGAGTCGTGCCGATCGGGGGGCTCGTCGGCCTGGCGATCGCCTGGTATGGAGCCGAAGTGCTGTTGGCCCGCGGCTATGGCTGGCCCGCATCCATCCGCATTACGGCGCTCATGGTCGTTCGCGACTTGCTGTTGGTTCCGTTCTGGATCGCGGGCTGGACGGGCGACGGTTTCACGTGGCGCGGCCATGCGATGAGCATGACGGCGGCCGGAGGGTCGGCACAAAACCGCATCGGACGCTGGCGATCGTCGCGCACGAGCCGGTTTGCCATGATGCGCGCGACTGGCAAACGACCCGCGGCGAGCGCCGAGCAAGGAGATCGCACCGAGGAGATACACCGTGGTTGAATCTTCGTCGATGCTGCGGCCGCGCCGAGTCCGCAGCATCTGGACGCGCTTGAAGAAAAACGTAATAAATAACGTAGGTCGCCGCGAGGCCTCGACGATGGAACTTGCACCGCTACCTGCCATCGAGCAAGCGTCGCTCAAACCGGTACCGGCAAGACGCAGCGTCTTCGACAAGTGCGAAGCGTTCACACGCGCCGACGAGACGAAGGCCAAAGGCATCTACCCTTATTTCCGGCTGATCGAGACGGGCCAGGACACCGAGGTCACCGTCGACGGTCACAACATGCTGATGCTCGGCTCCAATTCCTATTTGGAGCTCACGACCCATCCAAAAGTGAAGGCGCGCGCGATCGAAGCCGTGCGCCGCTACGGCACCGGCTGCGCCGGGTCGCGATTCTTGAACGGCACATTGCCGCTGCACGTCGAGCTCGAGGAGCGGCTCGCCGAGCTCGTCGGCAAAGAGGCGGCGCTGGTCTACACCACGGGCTATCAGACCAACACCGGCATCATCCCGTGCCTCGTGCAACGCGGCGAATACATTGTCTCCGACAAGCTGAACCACGCCTGCATCCTGGACGGCAGCCTGCTGTCCCAAGGCACACTGGTTCGCTATGACCATGGCGATATGGCGGACCTCGAGCGGCATCTCGCGGCGCTGCCGCCGGCCGCCGGCAAGCTCATCGTCTCCGACGGCGTGTTCTCGATGGAAGGGCGAATCTGCAAGCTACCCGAGATCACTCGCCTCGCTCGCGAGTACGGCGCGCAGGTGCTGCTCGACGACGCTCACGCGATCGGCGTCCTCGGCCCGGGCGGTGCGGGAACGGCAGCGCATTTCGGATTGACCGACCAAGTCGACCTGATCGTCGGCACATTCTCGAAGTCGCTGGCCGCGATCGGCGGCTTCGTCGCATCGTCGGAACGCGTCATCAACTACCTCAAGCACCACTCGCGCACGTTCATATTCTCCGCATCCCCGGCCCCGGCGAACGTGGGGGCCGCGCTCGCGGCGCTCGAGGTCATGCGAGAGGAGCCCGAGCGTATCGAGCGTCTGTGGGACAACACCCGCTTCATGAAGGGCGCGCTCGACTCGCTCGGGTTCGACACCGGTTCCTCCGAGACTCCGGTCATCCCGATCATCGTCGGAGATCCGGACCGCTGCTTCCGATTGTGGCGCTGGCTGCACGACGCCGGCATCTTCGTCAATCCGGTGGTCCCGCCGGCCGTCCCGCCCGGACGCTCGCTGGTCCGCCTGTCGCTCACGGCCGGTCATACGCGCGCGCAGTTGAGCGCGGCGTTGGACAAGCTTGCCGCTGCAGGGCGCGAGTTCGGGCTGATCGATCGGTAGGCGCAAATGCCCGCCGACTTGCGGATCGAACCGGCGAACGCGCGGGGCGAGATCGAGCAGTACGTCAAGTTCCCGTTCGAGCTCTACCGCGGCTTTCCACATTGGGTGCCGCCGCTGCTAATGGAGCGGCGCGATTTTCTGAACCCGCGCAAAAATCCCGTGTACGAGTACGCCGAGATCCAACCGTTCATCGCACGCCGTGGTCGAGACGTCGTCGGGACGATCACCGCCATCAAGAACCGGCGGTTCGGCGATTTTCACCCCGCCGAGCGCCACGTCGGCTTCTTCGGCCTGTACGAATGTCGGCAAGACGCGGAGGCGTCCGCCGCACTGCTCGGCGCTGCCGGCGATTGGCTTCGCGAGCGGGCGGTCACCGTGATGCGCGGGCCGACCAACTTCACGACCAACGACGTCCTGGGGCTGCTCGTCGAAGGCTTCGACGACGATCCCTCGATCTTGATGCCTTACAACCCACCCTATTACGCCGATCAGTTCTCGACCTTCGGGCTACGCAAGGTCAAAGACCTGTATGCGCTCGAGGTCACGGCGGAACGGTACACCGGACAGCTCGAGCGGTTGTCGAGCGCGTTGCTCGCCAGAGGCAGGGCCACCGTCCGCCCGGTCGATCTGTCGCGGTGGCACGAGGAGCTCGAGTTCGTGCGCCGTTGCTACAACGAGGCGTGGGTGAAGAACTGGGGCTTCGTTCCGTGGACCGATCGCGAGCTCGCGGCGCTCGCGAAAGAGCTGAAGCCGCTCATCGACCCGCGGCTCGCTTTCGTCGGCGAGGTCGACGGTCAACCCGCCGCGATCTCGATCGCCGTTCCGGACGCCCACGAGGCGCTGAAGCTCGCCCGCGGTCGGCTGTTCCCGCTCGGGTTGCTCAAGGTCATCTGGCGAATCAAGGTTGCGGGCTGCAGGCGCATGCGCGTGCTCGCGCTTGGCGTTCTCCCGAAATACCGCCGGCTCGGCCTGGACGCGCTGCTCATCCAACGCACCATCGCGAGCGGTCTCTCGCTCGGCTACCGGCGCGCCGAGCTCGGGTGGATTCTGGAGGACAACGAAGCGATGCTGCGCCCGCTCGAGCACATCGCCGCCGAGCGCACCAAGGTCTATCGCGTCTACGACCGGGCGCTGTAGGCGTGTTGACCCTCGTGACCGGCGGTCAAGGATTCATCGGCTCGCACCTGTGCGCGCGCCTCGTCGCCGAAGGGCATCGCGTGCGCGTGCTGGCACGGCCATCCAGTCGGCTCGACAACCTCGCCGGCCTCGAGGTCGAGGTCGTTCGTGCCGACGTCACGGAGACCGCCGGTCTCGCGGCCGCAGTGGCCGGCTGCGATCTGATCTTTCACGTGGCCGCCGCGCTCAAAGGCTTGCACGAGCGGGATCTCTTCCGCGTGAATGCCGACGGCACGCGCAACGTCGCGGCGGCCGCGGCCGCCGCCTCACCCCGGCCGGCCCGGCTCGTCTATGTCTCGAGCGCGGCCGCGGCGGGCCCGAGTCCCGGGGGACGCGCGCCGCGCACGGAGGACATGCCGCCCAGCCCATTGAGCTGGTACGGACGCAGCAAGCTCGCGGGCGAGGACGCCGTGCGGTCGACGGCGGGTCTCCAGTGGACGATCGTGCGTCCGCCGATCGTGTTCGGTCCGCGCGAGCGCGACGTGCTCGACTATTTCCGGCTCGCGCACCGCGGCTGGCTGCCCGTCATCGGGCCTTCGGATCGATTCTATTCCCTGATCTACGCCGAGAACCTCGCCGAGGGGCTCGTGCGCGCGGCCGCGTCGAGCGCCAGCGTGGGTCAGACGTACTTTCTAGCGGGACCCGAGATCGTCACCTGGGCCGAGCTCGGGCGGCTCATCGCCGCCGCCCTAGGCGTCGGGGGACGGGTGCTCCGGATCCCGGGCGCGGCCGCGTCGATGGCGGGGCGATTGGCCGACGTGCTCGCGCGCGCGCGCCGTCGGCCCGCGATCTTCAGCTCGCAGAAGGTGCTCGAGATGCGGGCACCGGCTTGGGTGTGCAGCGCCGCGAAGGCCGAACGGGACTTCGGCTGGCGCGCCACGACGCCGCTCGCCGACGCGTTGGCGAGCACCGCCCGTTGGTATCGCGATCGTGGCTGGCTCTGACGCTCGACCTGGGTCCGGTCGTTGCTACGCTGGCGGTTCGATGGCTGCTCGATCCGCGACCACGTCAGACATTCGGCGCCGCTTCGTCTCGAACCGCGACGAGAGCGCGCTCGGCGGTGCGGCTCCGGCCGCCTTTGCGGGATTCGTGGCCGGCTATTGTTCTACGACACGATGCACTACTTCACGCATCACGGTCGCGGCCGCTCGCGGCTCACGCGGCTGTTGAAGCGCCGGCACTTCCGGCACCATTACGGTGACGATACGAAGGACTTCGGCGTGAGCTCGCCGCTGTGGGATTTCGTGTTCTGACTCGGAGCGCTACTGCAGTCCGCCGCGCACGGAGGTGATGCGCTCCGTGTTGAAACCGAGCCAGTGCATGCGGCCGACGTAGCGGGCATGCTCGACCTTCAGGCAGCGGTCCATGATCACGGTGAGCCCTCCTTCTTCCGCAATGCGCGCGCCCTCCTCGTTGATGACGCCGAATTGGCACCACAAGCACTTCGCGCCGATCGCGACGGCGTCCTTGGCGATACCGGGCAGCGCATTGGGCGCGCGGAACACGTTCACGATGTCGACGGGCACCGGCACGTCGACCAGGCTCGCATAGCTCTTCGAGCCGAGGATCTCCGACTCGCGCGGGTTCACGGGAATCACCTGGTAGCCGTGGCGGCGCAGATAGAAGCCCACGAAGTAACTCGCCCGCAGCGGATTGTTCGATAGCCCGACGATGGCGATGGTCTTCGCCGACAGCAGCACGCGTTGGATCGTCAGCGGATCCTGGTAGCGCGTGAGATCGAACGTCGCAGTCATGCCGACACCTCCGGCGCCGCCGCACGCGCGCGCGCGAGCCCTTGCTCGAGATCCCAAATCAGGTCCTCGACGTTTTCGATTCCGACGGACAACCGAACCGTGCCGGGATGCACGCCGGCGGCCTCGAGCTCCGCATCCTCGAGCTGCCGGTGGGTGGTGCTCGCGGGATGGATCACCAGACTCTTGGCGTCGCCGACATTGGCCAGGTGCGACCACAACGTGACACCGCGGATCAACTCTTGCCCGGCGGGCCGGCCGCCCGCGATGTCGAACGAGAACACCGAGCCCGCGCCGTCCGGCAGGTATTTCGCGGCGAGCGAGCGGTAGGGGCTCGTCGCAAGGCCCGGGTACGTGACGTTCGAGACGAGCTCGTGGCTCGCAAGATAGCGCGCGATCGCGACTGCGTTCTCGACGTGGCGCTCCATGCGCAGCGACAGGGTCTCGAGACCTTGCAGGAATAGGAACGCGTTGAATGGGGCGAGGCAGGCGCCGAGATCGCGCAGCGTCTCGGCGCGCAGCTTCATCAAATAGCCGTACGTGCCGAACGTCTCGTGGAACGCGAGCCCATGGTAGGCCGGCGAGGGATCGGCCACGACCGGGAAGCGGCCGTTCGACCAATCGAACGTGCCCGAGTCCACCACGACGCCGCCGATGCTGGTACCGTGCCCGCCGATGAACTTCGTCGCCGAATGCAGCACGATGTCGGCGCCCCATTCGATCGGTCGGCACAGGAACGGCGTCGCGAACGTGTTGTCGACGAGCAGCGGCAAGCCGTGGTCGTGCGCGATGCGCGCCAGACCCTCGATGTCGAGCACGTTGCCGCCCGGGTTGCCGATGGTCTCGCCGAAGAACGCCTTGGTGTTGCCGCGCACCGCCGCGCGCCATGCATTCAAGTCGTCGGGATCGACCCAGGTGAGATCCACGCTCATCTTCTGCAGCACGTGCTTCAACTGATTCACCGTGCCGCCGTACAGCGCGGCCGACGAGACCACATGGTCGCCGGGCGAGAGCAGCGTGAACAGCGCCGCGGTTTGTGCCGCAAGCCCGCTCGCGAACGCGACCGCGCCGCAGCCGCCTTCGAGGCTCGCCATGCGCTCCTCGAACACCGCGACGGTGGGGTTCATGATCCGCGTATAGGTGTTGCCGTACTCCTGCAAATTGAAATACGCGGCCGCGGACTCCGGATCCTCGAACACGTAGCTCGTGGTCTGATAGATCGGCACGGCGCGCGCGCCGGTATTCGGGTCGGGCCGTTGCCCGGCGTGGACCTGTCGCGTGTCGAACCCGAAAGCGCGTGACTCTTCCATATGGTCGCTCCTACCGCGTCAGGAATTCCCGAATCATAGGAGCCTGCCGCGCCTCCTCCAATAAGAAGCAATCGTGGCCGTAAGGCGCGTCGATCACCGCGAGCTCGACGTCCTTGCCGGCCGCGCGCAGCGCCGCCGCGAGCGTGGCCGAGTCGGCCGGCGGATACAGCCAGTCCGAGCTGAACGCGATCAGCAGCGAGCGAGCGGACACGCCGCGCAGCGCGTCCACCAGCCGGCCCCCGCCGTGGTCGCGCGCGAGGTCGAAATAGGTGAGCGCGCGCGACATGCAGAGATAGGTGTTCGCATCGAACCTCTTCACGAAACTGTCGGCTTGGTGACGAAGATAGTTCTCGACCTCGAACTCGGGCTCGGTCAGCACGTAGCGGACGTCGCTCGCGAACTGCAATCGCCGGCCGAATTTCTCGCCGAGCGCGGGCGCGGAGAGGTAAGTGATATGGCCGATCATTCGCGCGATTCCCATACCGCGCGTGGGCGCACGGCCCGCGCCGTAGTAGTCGCCGCCCTGCCAATCGGGATCGGCCATGATCGCGTTACGCGCGATCGCGTTCCACGCGACGCCTTGCGTGCGCAGCGCGTGCGTGCTCGCGATCGGCACGATCGCGTCGACGTCGCGCGGGTAGCGCACCGCCCACTCGAGCGCCTGCATCCCTCCGAGCGAGCCGCCCGCGACCGCCGCGAGCCGCCGAACCCCGAGCTCGTCCAAGAACGCGCGCTGCGCGCGCACCATGTCCGCGACCGTGATCACCGGAAACGCGGAGCCGTACGGCCGGCCGGTGTCCGGATTCGTGGACGAGGGACCCGTGGTACCGCGGCAGCCGCCGAGCAGGTTCGTGCTCACGACGAAGAAGCGCTCCGTGTCGAACGCCTTGCCGGGACCGATCATGCCGTCCCACCAACCGAGGCTGCGATCCTCGCCCGAGTCGCGCTCGTCGGCGCGAAAGCCGTCCCGCGTGCTCGCGTCGGCCGGTTTGGGGGAATAGCCCGCGGCGTGCGCGTCGCCGCTCAACGCGTGGCACACGAGCACGACGTTGTCGCAGGCGGCCGAGAGGCGTCCGTAGGTCTCGTAGGCTATTCGTACTTGCCGGAGGCTTCGGCCGCAGTCGAGGTCGAGCGGCCGCGGCAGATCGAGGAGCCGCGTCTCGACCGTGCCCACCGAGCCCACGGCAGTCTGCGTCGTTTGCGCGGCCATGCGCGATTATAGTCCCCGCGGCGCTTAGACATGGCCGCGGCGCCGGCAGTATGATCGGCCCCACGATCGCCGCTAAGAGCGATCCCAACCAACGATTCGGCCTCGCGAGGAGGTTTCCAATGGCACAGACGGCGGTCGACAACGGCGTCAACGTAGGGGCGTTGCTCGAAGCGCGCGAAGCGCTGCGAAAGGCGCCCGAGGCGGCACAATTTACCTGGCGTGCCACGTGCAAATGGCAAAACGGCACGCACAGCCGCACGGATGTCGAGGGCTTCCACGGCCTCGGGCAGGAGCAGAAGCACAAGACCGAGTTCACCTTCGAGGCGGACCATCCCGAGATCTTCGCGTCCGAGGACCTCGGCGCGACCCCCGTGGAGTTCGTGCTCGTCGGGCTCGCGAGCTGTCTCACGGCGGGCGTGGCCGCGGTCGCGCAGAACCGCGGCATCCAGCTGCGCTCGGTCGAGGCGAAGCTCGAGGGCAAGATGGACATCCAGGGCATCCTCGGCGTCGACAGCGACGTGCGCAACGGCTACGACGACATCAAGGTCACGTTCCTCATCGACGCCGACGCGTCGCAGAAGGACATCGAAGCGCTGGTCGCACAATCACAGAAGCGCTCCGCGGTCTATGACATCGTCACGAATCCGACCAACGTGACGGTCGACGTGGTCAAGCAGTGATCGACGCCCGCAGAGGCCCGCCATCGAACGCATCACGACGGTCGTCATCGGCGCGGGGCACGCGGGGCTCGCGACCAGCCGCATCCTGACCGAGCGCGCGCTCGAGCACGTCGTGCTCGAGCGCGGCGACGTCGCGAACTCATGGCGGCGGGAGCGCTGGGACTCCCTCCGCCTCCTGACGCCGAACCGGCAAAGCCGGCTGCCGGGCTATGACTACGCGAGCCCGAATCCCGACGGCTTCATGGCCGTGCGCGACGTCGTAGAGTTCATCGCGGGCTTCGCGGCCGAGGCGGCCGCTCCGGTGCGCACTCGCACCGAGGTGATCTCCGTCGCTCCGCTCGGCGACGGCTACCGCATCGTCACCACGGCCGGCGAGCTTGCCTGCCGCAGCCTCGTGATCGCGACCGGCGCGTGCAACGTACCGACCGTGCCCGCGGTGCGCGCGGGCGTGCCGTCGTCCGTCGAGTGTTTCACGCCGTTCGACTACGGCAATCCCGGCCGCTTGCCGGAAGGCGGCGTGCTCGTGGTCGGCGCGTCCGCGACCGGCGTGCAGCTCGCCGACGAGATCCACCGCTCCGGGCGGCCGGTGACGCTGTCCGTCGGCGAGCACGTGCGCCTGCCGAGGACCTATCGCGGGCGCGACGTGCTCTGGTGGATGGAGGCGAGCGGCGTTTGGAATCAGCGCTACGACGAAATCGACGATCTATCGCGCGCGCGTAAGCTGCCGTCGCCGCAGCTCGTCGGCACACCGGAGCGGGCCACGATCGACCTGAACACGCTCGCTGCCGCCGGTGTCGAGATCGTCGGCCGGCTCGCGGCCGTGCGCGATGGACGCGCGCTCTTCTCGGGCGGCCTGCGCAATCAGTTCGCGCTCGCCGACCTCAAGATGAACCGCCTGCTCGACACGTTCGACGACTGGGCACGCACGGCCGACATCGACTGCGCTGCACCCGAGCGCTTCGAGCCGACCCGCGCACCCCCCGCGCCGCGGCTCGGGCTCGATCTGGCGAGCGGCGAGATCCGCTCGATCGTGTGGGCGACGGGCTTTCGTCCGGATTACCGCTGGCTCGAGGTTCCGGTCATCGATCGGAAGGGCCGGCTCGTGCACGACGGCGGCGTCCTCGCGGCGCCGCATCTTTATGCGATCGGGTTGCCGGTGCTGCGGCGGCGCAAGTCGACGTTCATTCACGGCGCCGAGGACGACGCGCGCGACCTCGTCGCGCATCTCGAGGCAGCGCTGCCGAACCGCTACGCGTGAGCGCCTCGATGAGCGGCGCTCAATCGGCCGCGGCCTTCGCGCAGTCGAAGCTCGCCGCATCGTTCGGGTCGCCGGCACCCTTGTAGCGCGGTAGCGCGGGATATGGGCACAACGGGCGCGACAACGGCGAGCCGGCCTTCGTCGCGATCAGCGTCGCGGGCGCGATGCCGTGCTCGACCCAACGCTCGATCGCGGTCAGGGTATCGAACTTGTCAGGCCCCGCACCGCCGCCGCAGTGCAGAACGCCGGGCGCGAGATAGAGCCGCACGCTGTCGTTCGCGTTCGGCACGGCGCGCAGCACCGCCTCGAAATAGTCGATCGTCGAGAGCGGGCTCGGGCCGGGATCGTTGAAGCCGTGCCACAAGAGCAGCTTGCCACCGCGATTCACGAACGGCGCGATCGCGGGGCTCGTCTGATGTACCTCTGCGGCCGCGATGCCGCCCTCGAGCTTCGCCATGTCCCGCTCGGGGTCGAAGCCGAGAATGTCGTACTTCGGATTCGCCTCGACGATGTAGGACACGAACGGCGCGCCGAGCAGCGCGTTCAAGCCGAGCGGCATGCTCGAGTCGCCGATCATGCGCCGCGACCAATCGCTCTCGCCGCCGCGCATCAGCGGCATCGCCGCGAGCTTGCCGTCCTTCGTGCGCACGCCCGCGTAGACGCGGCGCACGGCCTCGACCTGTGCGGACGTCAGGCATGAATCGCCCGCCGAGGTCGAGGTCGAGGTCGAGCACTGGAGCACACCCGGATCCCAATCGCAGGTGCGCGGATCGGTGAGGATGCCGTCCGCGACGCCGTCTTTTGCGTCGCAGGCCGCGAGCACCGCTTCATGAATCAGCGGCACTTGCGCGGGCAACAGGTTGCTGCCGGGCGTCTTGTGAAACGCCTGGGTGCGCAAGATCGCGTTCGAGTACACGAGGGCGTTGTAGACCGGCGCGCCCGCGATCACGCCGTCGTAGTCCTCCGGGTAGCGCTGCACTTCCGCGAGCCCCTGCCGACCGCCGGTCGAACAGCCCTGCCAATACGCGTGCTCGGGCCTGCGACCATACGCGCGGGCGACGACCTCCTTACCGACCGCGGTTGCGAGATGCGTCGCACGGTGCCCGAAGTCGACGATGCCGGGCACGTTCGGCTTGCCGTCGGACGTCACGGCGAACGACGGATCGAGCGCGTTCGGGCTCGGATGGCCGAGGTCGTTCTCGATCACCGCGTAGCCGCGTCTGAGCCCCTCAGCCGCGGCGTTGGGGCCGACGTTGCCCGCGAAGCCGCCGCCGCCGATGCCGAGCACCTTGCCGTTCCATTCCGCTGGTAAGCGATAGACCGCGCCGATGCGCGAGCCCGCGACCGGAGAGACAGTCGCATGCACTTCGCAATACGCCGGCAACTGGGCTTTCGGGTCGGCCGCGACTTCGCTCGTCGCAACGATCGTGGCGTCTCGAAAATCGGCAGCTGCATCGAGCCGCGAACAGATTCCTTCGGCTGCCGCCGCCCGCAGCGCGCCGAGCATGCCGACGAAGCCCCACGCGGCAATCCGCGGGCCCCTGCAACGGGTGAGCCAACGCATCGTTGCCCCCTATTCGCGCCTGAAACGACGACGGGAGTATCGCACGATCGGTCTCTCGGCGGCCGCGCTCTCAAAGCAGCAGGCGGCTTGCCGGCGGCGCGTCGTGGGACGCCGCGAAACTCTCGTACGAGGAGGCTGTTCCGCATTAATATCCGACGAGCTTGTTGCCGCGAAGGGCCGGTAACCATGCGCGCCAGCGATTTCTCGCCTCCGCCTCGTCGGCCGTATCCCGCGTGGATCCGTTATGCGTCCTATGCGGCGCTGTACGGCATCGGCGTGCCGCTCGTGAAGACGCTCGATCTGTTCGGCAAATGGCCGAGCCAGGGCCTCGCGAGACGAATACGATCGAAGAGCACCCAAGCGTTCGGCGATTACGCCCCCACGCAGAGCGACGTCATCGTCTGCTCGTTCTTCAAGTCGGGAACCACGTGGCTGCTGCAAATCGCGACTCAAGTCGCGTACCGCGCCCAGGCCGAGTTCGAGAACATTCATCATGCGGTGCCGTGGCCCGATGTGCCGATGCCGCCGATGGCGCGGCTCATGATCCCGCTCGCCGATCCGTCGCCGGCCGCCAATTCGCCGACCGGCCTGCGGGTCATCAAGACGCACCTGCCGCGCGCGAGCATTCCGTTCGTGCCGCAGGCGCGTTACATCGCCTGCGTGCGCGACCCGAAGGACGTATGCGTATCCGGTTACCACTTCATGAAAGCGCTGGTCTACGGACCGCTCGCGCCCTCGGTCGAGAGTTGGGTGAGGTTCATGTTCTCCGACCGTTTCCAATATTCGTGGGCCGAGCACCTTGCGGGCTTTTGGGCCGTGCGCCACGAGCCGAACGTGCTGTTCCTGACCTACGAGGATATGCGCCGTGATCACGCAGGCACGGTCCGCAAGATCGCAGAGTTCATGGGCGTGGCTCTGAAGCCCGACGAGCTGCAGGCCGTGATTCACGAGTCGAGCTTCGCCGTGATGCGCGCCGCGGAGGGCAGATTCGAGCCCGGACAGATCCTGCCCTGGACGCGCGAGCGCGCGATGGTGCGCGCCGGCAAGAGCGGCCAGTCGGGCGAGCTGCTCGCACCCGCGCAGCAGCGCTTCATAGACGACTTTTGCCGTGCGGAGCTCGCTCGGCTCGGGTGCGATTTTCCTTACGACGAGCGCTACGCGGTGCCGGCGGCGCCGCCGCAGAGCGCCGTGCGCTCGCCCGCGTAACGCGCGCTCGGCGCCGGTGAGCGACGGCTGCCGTCCGTCATTGCGACGCTGCCGCCGATCTTGCGCATAGCGGGCGTTTTGCGCCGCGCGCCTGCATCGCCGTCGATCGGAGCGCAATGAGTCCCCATCGTCCCTGCTCACCGCCTCTCGATCGGCATCGGGCATTTCACGACGCGTTCACGCAAACCCGCCCGGGCGGAGTTAAAGTGTGACTACACCTGGAGAGGCCGCCTAGGCGAGCCCAAGTCGATTCGAGGAGCCCTTTATGGCAGTTTTCGGCCGCATCGCGTCCCACCGTTGCCGAGTCGCCGTCGCGCTCGCAGCCGCTTTGCTGCTGCCGTGCGCCGGCGCGGTGGCTCAGGAATCGGTCGCGGACAGGGCCGGCAGCGGGGCGAGCGAGGCCGTCGCCACGATCGACGGCAAGAACGTCACGCTCGCCGAGCTCGAGACCTACGTCGCCCCGAAGCTCATGGCCCTGCGCCAGGAACGCCAGGACGTGCTCGAGAAGGGTCTCGACCGCTATCTCTCGAACGAGGTGCTGACGCGCGAGTCGAAGGCTCGCGGACTGTCCGTCACCGACCTGTTCGACAAGGACGTGCTGCCGAAGGTGAAGACGCCGACCGATACGGAAGTGGCCGCGTTCTACGACCGCAACAAGGACCAGCTCGAGGGCACGAAAGAGCAGCTCGCACCTCGCATCAAGCAATACCTTTCGCAGCAGCGGCGCCAGCAAGCACTCGACGACTACACGACGGCGCTCAAGCAGAAGTACGGAGTCGAAGTCCTGCTGCAGCCGTTGCGCCTGGCCGTCGCGGCGGCCGATTCGCCGGCGCGAGGCGCAGCCGGCGCGCCCGTCACGCTCGTCGAGTTCGGCGACTTCCAATGCCCGTACTGCCGCGCGCTCGAGCCGACGCTCCAAAAGGTCATGAAGAACTATTCGGGCAAGGTCCGTCTCGTGTTCCGTCAGTTTCCGCTCGAAAGTCATCCGCAGGCGGCGAAGGCCGCGGAAGCGGCGCTCTGCGCGCGGGAGCAAGACAAGTTCTGGGAGCTGCACGATCGGATGTACGACCAGCAAAACGCGCTCAAGGTCGACGACCTGAAGAAGGCCGCCGGCGAGCTCGGTCTGAACGAGGACCGCTTCGCCAAATGCCTCGACTCGGACAAGTACGAAGCGGCGGTCCAAGCCGACTCGCACGCGGGCGAGCAAGCCGGCGTGACCGGGACGCCCGCGCTCTACGTGAACGGTCGACCCGTGCCGGGCGGTGCGGTCGACTACGACGTGCTGAGCAAGATCATCGACGACGAGCTCACGCGCGTCGCGCAGAACTAACGGCGGCCGCGCCAAACGCGACCCGCGGTCTTACACGATCTGGTACTCCGGCGTGCTCATCACGAGGTGCGCCGTCAGCCGCAGCGGATCTTCCATGTACGTCTGCGCGCGCTCGATGCGGTCCGTGCCGAGCTCCTTCGTGAGGAAGGCGACGAGCGCCTCGCGCGTCGCCGCTGCGACGGGCACGCGTAGCATGCGCGCCGTCAGGCAGTCGACGGCCTCGGCCGCCGTCCGCACGCCGCTCGCGAGCACCATCGACGTGAGATCGAACCGTGCCGCGTCGCGCGGCGTGGGAATCAGCTTACGCGCGGCCTGCTCCCAGCCGATGTAGCCCGAGATGCGGGTGTTGAATTTCTCGTCGCGTTCGAGCGCAACCCGGTCGAACTCGCTCATCTTGGCCGGGTCGTTCACCGCAGTCGCGGCGCCGATGTCGTAGCCGTCGCGCAGGCGTCGCCCGAGCACGTCGTCCGAGCCGGCCGTGAAGTTCCAATCGCGAAAGCCGGTCATGTCCGGTACCAGCACGTCACGCGCGACATTGCCTCGCGCGATCAATAACCCCGGCGTGATCCACGCCTTGCCGAGCGCCCAGCCCGCGACCGACGGCGGATTCAAGAGGTGCTGGCCCATCGCGATCGTCGCCTGATTGAAGTCCGGCACGCCCGGAACCGACGGCGCGCCCAAGTGCTTCATCATCGCGACCATGTGCTCCACGGGACTCTTGATATGGCCGCCGTAGCTGGCCGCGCTGTAGAAGTCCTGCGACGTGAAAATCGCGGTCAACAGCGGTTTGATCTCGTAGTCGGCATCGCGCAGCACCGCGCCGAGCCGGCTCCGCAACGCCGGTGAAAGCTCGTCACGCACGAGGAAGCGATAGATCTTGGCGGCCAGGAATTCCGCGGTGACCGGCTGCTCGAAGACGATCTCGAGCACGTCGACGCCGTCGAAATTGCCGCTGCGGCCGAGGAACTCCTTGACCCCGTCGTCGTGCTTCGCGGGGTCGACCTTGAAATCAAGGTCGTCGAAATACCAACCGGTGAACGCGCGCGCGCATTCGCGCACGTCCCTCTCGGTGTAGTTGCCGACTCCCATCGTGAACAGCTCCATGACCTCGCGCGCGAAGTTCTCGTTAGGCGCGCCCTTCACGTTGTACTGCGCGTCGAGGAAGTAGAGCATGGCCGGATCCTTGGCGACCGCGATCGTGAGCTCGCGCAGATTGCCGGTCGCGTGCCGCTCGAAGAGATCGATCTGCTGCCGCATCTTGCGGTAATCGCGCACCTTGTTCTCGTGCGTCGCGAAGTGGCCGTGCCAGAGCAGCGCCATCTTCTCTTCCACCGGGTGCGTGGTCTGCAGCATCCGGTTCGCCCACCACAATCCGAGCCGCCGCGTCTCGAGCATCGTGGCGCGCAACCAGTAGAAGAAGCGATCCGACACCGGCTGCATCGGCCGATTGCCGGCCGGCTTCACGTCGACGCCCATCGACCTGCCGTCACGCTCGGCGCGGTCCGTCGCATCGGGTCGGCTGTCCGGAAAGCGGTCGAGCGTCGGATCCCAGAGACCGGACTCGACGAACGGTTGCATCTTGGGATTCGGGATGCGCTCGTAATGCACGAGCGACTCGACCGCGCGCTTCAAGCCGAGGCCGGCGAGCTTCTGGATCTCCTCGGGCGTGCCGCCGAAGCCTGCATGCGCGAGAAGATGCGCCGCGCGATCGTAGCTCCATTCGGCTGCCGGCAGCGGCGACAGGTCGTCTTGCCAGCTCGCGGGTCCGGGAGACCAAGCCGTACGTGCGTTCACCGGCGTCCCTCCACTAAGCCCGCGCCGTTGCGTTGGCCGCGACGAAGCCGAGCGTCTCGAACGCCTCGCCGAGAACGTGCGTCGCGTCAGCGCCGAGCCAGTCCGCGATCAGCGTCGCGTAGACGCGGCGGAAGTCGACCGTGCTTTGCAGGTTGTCGCCGAGCACGAGCTCCGCAAGGCTCGGCGGCGTGCCGTACAGTCCGCCCTTCACCGCGTTGCCGATCACGAAGTTGACCTGCGCCGTGCCGTGATCGGTGCCGAGGCTCGTGTTCTCGGGCACGCGCCGGCCGAACTCGCTGTGCACGTACATCACCACGTCGTCCGC
Source organism: uncultured Gammaproteobacteria bacterium (assembly GCA_963817615.1). GTDB lineage: Bacteria > Pseudomonadota > Gammaproteobacteria > Steroidobacterales > Rariloculaceae > FEN-1219. The sequence continues at coordinate 264,844 of CAWFPH010000002.1, forward strand.
GCGGCCGATCCGCTCGATCTCGCCGAAGAATCCCGCGATCGCATCGGAGCAGTACTCGAGCTGGCGCTCGTGCGGCGCGGCCTGGTTCACGTGCGTGTCGAACAGGCTGCCGCGCAGCGGCACGTAGTAGAGCTTCGTCGGGAAGTCCGCCTCGATCAGCGCGACGACCTTGTCGAGATCGAGCAGGCGCAAGTCGGGGTCGGCCTCGGCGCGGTATCGGCTCCACGCCGCGCGCACGACCTCGGACGCCTGCGCCGCGCTGCGCGTGACCTCGAGGACGTAGCGATGCGCGTCGCCGACCGGCGTCTGCTGTGCGCCGAGCGCATCCACCGCCGCCTTCTCCGGCGCGAACACGCCGCGCTTGAACATCGAAGGATCGACGAACACGAGCGGCACGTGCTTCGGCGCTTTCACCGCAAGCGTCTGGCTGTCCGCGATGTTCACGATCATGTTCTCGCGCGCGCCAGTAGGGTCGAGATCCGCGGCCGTGCGGCCGACCCAGCCGTACTCGTTCCCGCTGTTCGGCGCGGCCGTGTGCCAATACGACATCGACGTGAAATGCGAGAACGACGGGCGGTCGTAGCCGACACCCTGCACGATCGCGACTTTGCCGTCGTCGTACAGGCGCTTCACGCCGCGCATCGACTTGTGCCAGCCGAACCGCGCGTCGATCTTCAGCACGTCCGGCTCTTTGATGCCGATGGTCGGCCGATGCTTGTAATAGAGCGGATCGCCGTACGGCACGATCGTGTTCAAGCCATCGTTGCCGCCGAACCATTCGAACACGACGAGGATGCGGCCGCTCGCGCCCGTGCGCTCGTTGGCCGCCGCGGCCCGGCTCGCCTGGGCCAGCACCGGTGGCACGGGACCGACGCCGCCGAGGAGGCCCAGGCCCAAGCCTCCGGCACCGAGCTTCAGCATGTCTCGGCGCGAAACGCCGCTCTCGTCCAACGGATTCTTGTTGCGCATGCGGTCCAGCTCCCCGAGGTCCGCCGCCCAGTATGCGCTGCGCCGGCGGTTCAGGCACGGGGCGACGGGCGCCGTGCGACGAGCGCTGCCTAGGGTCCGCCGACCGCAATATCGGTGCCGCGGTACGCTAACGCCCGCTACGCGACGACCTCGGTGTCACGTGCGCCAGCAGCGACGCGGCGAGAGCTCAGTGCCGGGGTGCGCCACCGGCGGCCGCCCGACGGCGCGCCGCCCGGGAGCGGCTGCGCCGGTGACCGTGCTGCTCGCCTGGTGCGCCGCGGGCGGGCGTCCGTTGCTCGCCGTGACCGCGCGGTCCGCCGCGGTGCTCGCCGTGACCGGGGCGCTCACCGCCTTGGGAATCGCGCTCGGCGCGTGCGGTCGGCCGCTGGGCATCCGGCGCGCGTTGCGCGCCGGGTGGTCGTTGCCCACCGGAGAGCGTTGCGCGCCCGGCGAGCGTTGCGCGCCCGGCGAGCGTTGCGCGCCGGACGGGTGCCGCTGGGGACGGCGGCCGTCTCGCGGGCGCTCGTCGAGGGACGAACGCTGCGCGGTCGGCGCGTGCGGCATGACGGGCGGGCTGCCGTCGAGCGTGCCGACCGCGAGCGGGCGGCCGAGTAGCCGCTCGATCTGCTTCAGCAGCGGCCGCTCGTCGTTCGCGACCAGCGACACGGCCGAGCCCGTGTTGCCTGCGCGCCCCGTGCGGCCGATCCGATGCACGTAGTGCTCGGCGACCTCGGGCAGCTCGTAATTCACGACGTGCGGCAGCTCGTCGATGTCGATGCCGCGCGCCGCGATATCGGTTGCGACGAGCACGCGCACCGCGCCGCTCTTGAAGTCTGCGAGCGCGCGTGTGCGCGCGCCCTGGCTCTTGTTGCCGTGGATCGCGGCGGCGCCGAGGCCGTCCTGCTCGAGTTGCTGGGCGAGGCGATTCGCGCCGTGCTTCGTCCGCGTGAACACGAGCACTTGCCGCCAGTCGTGGCGGCCGATCAGCCACGACAACGTATCGCGCTTGCGGCTCTTCTCGACGTGGTAGATCGACTGCTCGATTTGCGCGGCCGCGGCATTGCGCCGGCCGATCTCGACGCTCGCCGGATCGTGCAGCAGCTTGCTCGCGAGCGCGCGGATGTCGTCCGGGAACGTGGCGGAGAACAGCAGATTCTGACGGCGTGCGGGCAACAGTCCGAGCACGCGGCGGATGTCGGGCAGGAAGCCCATGTCGAGCATGCGGTCGGCCTCGTCGAGCACGAAAATCTCGACGTGCGACAGGTCGACGTGGCGCTGCTGCGCGTGGTCGAGCAGGCGCCCGGGCGTCGCGACCAAGATGTCGACGCCGCGACGCAGCTCGGCGGTCTGCGGATTGATGCTCACGCCGCCGAAGATCACGGCCGACTTGAGCGGCACGTGGCGGCCGTACGCCTTGACGCTCTCGGCCACCTGGGCCGCGAGCTCGCGCGTAGGCGTGAGGATCAGCGCGCGTACGTGGCGCTTGCGCTGCTCGGCCGTCGGCGCAGGTGCCGCCGCGAGCCGCTGCAGCAGCGGCAGCGTGAAGCCGGCCGTCTTGCCGGTGCCGGTCTGTGCGCCGGCGAGCACGTCGCGCCCTGCGAGCACGACGGGAATGACTTGAGCTTGGATCGGGGTCGGGGCGGTGTAGCCCTGTTCCGAGACAGCACGGAGCAACGCGGCCGAAAGGCCGAGTGAATCGAATGACATTACTATGGGGACTCCGCGATCAGCGCAATCACAAGGTGCCGGAGCGACCGAGGAACGGTCCAGGCTGATCGCCTATTGAGATCGGCCAGCCGGTATTGGCTGTGCCGCGTACGGCGCAGACCGAAAAGTGCGCCGGAATGCTGCGCACTATACCACTGAACGAGCGGCCGTGCTCGCAAGGATCCGGCAACGGCTCGAGCGCACCGTGCCCGAGGCCGCTCGACACGGCCCGAGCGCGATCGCCGCTGCCGGCCTCGACACGTGCCTGGCCACGGCGGAATCCCGCTGCCGGGATCCGAGTCCCGGGGGCGGAATCGTCCCGCGGTCGATGCCTCAGCGACGGCGGGATGCAACCGCTGGTCCGCCAATTGCATCTTGTCCACCATGAGCCCCTCCACGTTCGCGCAAGACGTGCGCTACGCGGCGCGCACCCTGCGCCGTAGTCCGGGCTTCGCCGCGGTCACGGTCTTGATCCTCGCGCTCGGCATCGGCGCAAACACGGCGATCTTCAGCGTGGTGAGCACGGTGCTGCTGAAGCCGCTGCCGCTTCCCGACGCCGACCGGCTCATGGTGCTCTGGGAAGACTTCACCGCCGACGGCGCGCCGCCGCGCACGCAGGCAACCGGTGCGGACTATGTCGCCTGGCAGGCGCGCAACCGCTCGTTCGAAGGTCTCGCCGCATTTGCGCCGCAAACGTACAACCTCACGGGCATTGGGGATCCGGAGAGGCTCGAAGGCGTGCGGACCGCGGCGAATCTGTTCACGCTGCTCCGGATGGCGCCGCTCCTCGGCCGCACGCTCGTCCCGGCGGACGACGCCGCCGACGCGCCGCCGGTGGTCGTGATCAGCGAGCGGCTCTGGCGCCGGCGCTTCGGCGCCGATCCGGACATCGTCGGCCGCACGATCCATTTGAGCGGCGTGGAGCGCACGGTCGTCGGTGTCGTGCCGCCCTATTTTCAGTTCCCGGAGCAGAACGCGACTGTTTGGATTCCCGCGCAATTCAGCGCTGAGGAGCTCGAGTCGCAAACGAACTACTATCTCTACGTCGTCGGCCGCCTGTTGCCCGGCGTCTCGCGGGAGCAAGCGCGCGCCGACATGGCGGCAGTGGCTGCAGCGCTTCTCGCCGAGAATCCGCGCCATACCGCGCGCATTACCGTCGACGCGCTGCACGATGAGCTCGCACACGAGGCGCGGCCCACGTTGCTGATCCTGCTCGGCGCGGTGGCCGCCGTGCTCCTGATCGGCTGTGCGAACGTCGCGAACTTGCTGCTCGCGCGCGCCGCGAGCCGCGAGCGCGAGCTCGCGGTCCGCAAAGCGCTCGGCGCGGCGCCGGCGCGCGTGCTGCGACAGCTGTTCACGGAGAGCGGGGTGCTTGCAGCGCTCGGCGTGGTCGCCGGCATCGGGCTATCGACCGCGTCGTTCGGCTATCTCGCGCGGCTCGTGCCGGGCACGTATCCGGGCGGCGCGGCGCCCGCGCTCGATTGGCGCGTGCTCGCGTTCACGGCCGCGCTCGCGCTCGTGACGGTGCTCCTGTTCGGCGCGGCGCCCGCGCTCGCGGCGGCCCGCACGAGCCTGAACGATGCGCTGAAAAGAAGCGTCGGCGCGACCGCGAAGCCGGGCGGCGGCCGCGGCCGCCAGGCGCTCGTGGTCGGCGAGATCGCGCTGACCGTCGTGCTGCTGACGGCCGCGACCCTGCTGTTGCGCAGCTACGCCGCGGTGCTCGCCGTAGATCCGGGGTTCACGCCGGACCGGCTGCTCGTCGCGGACACGGAGCTGTCGCCCTCGAAGTACGCCGATGCGCCGCGACGCGCGGCGTTCTATGCGAGCGTGCTCGAGCGCGTGAGCGCGCTGCCCGGGGTCGCCGCGGCCGGCTACGTGAACTTCCCGCCGCTCACGTTCAAAGGCGGCCGAATGCTCGTCGGCGTCGAGGGCCAACCGTTCCCGCCGGCGCCGCGCGACATCCCGCGTTCCGTCGCGGCCGACCGTTTCGTCACCGGCGATTACTTCCGCGCGCTCGGCGTACCGCTCGTCGAAGGCCGCGTGTTCGACTCTCGCGACGCGCGCCAGGATGCGCCGCTCACGGTCGTGATCAATGCAGCGCTGGCGCACCGGTTTTGGCCCGACCAGGACGCGCTCGGCAAGCGCATCCGGTTCGGCGCCGCCGACGCTCCCTGGATCACCGTGATCGGCGTGACCGGCAACGTCCGGCAAATGGCACTCGACGCCGACGCGGAGCCCGAGATGTTCTTCCCGGCCGAGCAAGTGGGATTCGCACCGTTCACCTGGCCGAAGAGCTTGGTCGTGCGTACGCGGGGCGAGCCGCTCGCGCTCGCAAGCGCCGTGCGCGACGCAGTCTGGGCCGTCGACCGCGACCAGCCGGTATCGAGCATCCGCTCGATGGGCGAGATCTTCGATGCCGACGTCGCGGCCCGCAACACGCAGCTCACGCTGATCGGCGCGTTCGCGGCGCTCGCGCTGCTGCTCGCGGCGGTCGGCCTCTACGGCGTGCTCGCGTACGCCGTCGCGCAGCGCACGGCGGAGATCGGTCTCAGGATGGCGCTCGGCGCGGAGCGCGCGCGGGTCGTGCGCACCGTGCTCGGCAGCGCCCTCGGCGTCGCGGTCGCCGGGCTCGCGCTCGGCACGCTCGGCGCGCTCGGCACGGGTCGGCTGCTCCGCTCGTTCCTGTTCGGCGTGAGCGCGACGGATTGGATCACGCTCGTTACAGTCGCGGCCACGATCCTCGTGGTCACGCTGCTCGCAAGCTATGTGCCCGCGCGCCGCGCGGCCGCGGTCGACCCGATGACCGCGCTGCGCAACGAGTAGGCCGCGTCCGACTCGAGCCGCGACTCGACCGCCAACGAGTCGGCCCGGACCACGCAGTGGCCGGCAGCAGCCGCCCGTATGTTGACGTGTCATCATAAATATGGCTACGCTGCCCGGCATGCGTAGAGGCCGAGCAAAATTGAGCCCGCTCACGCGCCGCGAGCAGTTGCGCCGCGCGAAGCAGGCGCACCGCGTGCGGCAGCGGCTCGCGAAGATCGTCGAGGTGCAGCTCGCGCTGCCGGCCGACGTCGCCGCAAAGCTCGCGGCGGCGCGGCGCGCACCCGACTTCGTCCCGCTCCTCGATGCCGCGCTCGACCGCCTGGTCGTACGGCTCGCGGACTACCCGCAACTGCACGATCTCGCCTGGAACCGCAGCGAAGAGCTGATCTCCGCGAAGGAGGCCTTCCAACTGTACGAGCGCAATTGGCGACTGCTCGAGCATGCCGCGCTCGACGACGGTGAGCGCGGCCTGATCGAGCGGCTGAAAGCGGAGTTCGGTCATGGCGAAATCAACGCGTGAGTTTCGTCGCCCGCTCCACAAGGCAATCGCGCGCGTATTGCATTCGATGAATCCCGATTTCCTGGCCCGCGCCGGATGCTTCTTCGGCGGAGGAACGCAGCTCTCGATGTCGCTCGGCGAGTACCGCGAGTCTCGCGATGTCGACTTTCTTTGCTCGCGCCGAGCCGGCTTTCGTGCGTTGCGCGAGGAAGTGACGAGCCGTTCGCTCGGCGCGGTCATGCGTCGCAAAGTCGACCTCGCGCGCGACGTCCGCACCGACCGCGACGGCATCCGGACCTTCTTCGCGATCGACGGCGTGCGGTTGAAATTCGAGATCGTGTTCGAGAGCCGCCTCGATCTCGCCGGAGATCTCGATCGCGGGTTCGGCGTGCCCGTGCTGCGGCCCGAGCACGCGGTGGCCGAGAAGCTGCTCGCGAACGCCGACCGTGGCCTCGACGAGTCGACCTCGGCCCGCGACCTCATCGACCTCGCATTTGCGGCCGCCTGCTTCGACAAGCCGACGTTCGACCGGGGCTTCGCGCAGGCCGAGCAGGCCTACGGTTCCGCCGTGGGCCGCTACCTCGACGCGGCGCTGCGGGCTTTCCGCGATCGGCGACGCGCCTCGGTCTGCATCGCGACGCTCGCCGTGGAGGACGTCGCGACGTTGCGCCGCGGCCTCAAGTTGCTGCGCACGCGGCTATGACCGGCCCTGCGGCGAGGGTCAGTTCTGTGCGGGCACCGTCATGTAGTGCAGGCTGAACAGCCGCTCGTCGTCGATCCAGGTGCGCGCCGGCTCGAACCCGGCGCGCCGCGCGAGCGCATGAAACTCCTCGGGCGAGTACTTGTGCGAGTACTCCGTGATGATGTACTCGCCGGGTGCGAAGTCGATCGGCACGCCGGCCACGTCGACACGCTGCCGTGCGAGGCTGACCAGGCGCATCTCGATGCGCCGTTCGTCGCGGTCGTAGACGGCCTCGTGCTCGAAGCGCTCGAGGTCGAACTCGGCGTCGAGGTCGCGGTTCAAGCGCACGAGCAGGTTCAAGTTGAACTCGGCGGTGACCCCTGCGGCGTCGTTGTAAGCCGCGTGCAGAATGGCGGGGTCCTTCTGCAGATCCACGCCGATCAAGAGCGCGCCGCCCGGCTTCGCTTCGGCGGCCATGACCTCGAGCACCTCGAGCGCCCTCGAGCGCGTGAAGTTGCCGATCGTCGAGCCCGGGAAGAACACGAGATTGCGCTCGGGCGTCACCGGGTGCTCCGGCAGCTCGAACGGTTGCGTGAAATCCGCGAACACCGGCTGCATGTGCACGCCGGGATAGTCGCCGCGCAGCGACTCCACCTGCTCCAGCAGGAACTCCGGCGAGATGTCGACGGGCACGTACGCGGCCGGTTCGTGCAGATGATCGAGCAGCAACCGCACCTTGATGTTCGAGCCCGCGCCGAACTCGATCACGGCCGCGCGCTCGCCGACGAGCGCCGCGACCGTCGGTAAATGCTGCTCCATGAGCTTGAGCTCGGTGCGCGTCGGATAGTATTCCGGCAACGAGCAGATGCGGTCGAACAGCTCCGAGCCGCGCTTGTCGTAGAAGTACTTCGGCGACAGACGCTTCTGCGGCGCCGTGAGACCGCGCAGGATCCGATCGCGGTCCTCCGCAATGCCGGGCGGCGTGTAGTTGCCAGTCGTAATATCGAGCGCCTCTGTGCTCACTTCGGCTCCTCCCGTCAAACGTCCTTCGCGAGGCGGAAGCCCAAGAACTGCCAGCGGTCGTGCGGGTAGAAGAAGCTGCGATACGTCGCGCGAATGTGATCGGCAGACGTGACGCAGGAGCCGCCGCGCACGACGAGCTGGTTGCACATGAACTTGCCGTTGTATTCGCCGAGCGACCCGGCGAGCGGCCGGAAGCCGGGATACGGCGCGTAGGCGGATGCGCACCATTCCCAGACGTCGCCGTAGAGCTGCGCGAGCGGCGCGGCGGGCGTCTCCGATCCAACCGGATGCAGAAAGCCGCTGTCGAGCAGGTTGCCGGCGACGTCGGCCGTCGCCGCGGCGACCTCCCACTCGGCCTCGGTCGGCAGGCGTGCGGCCGCGAAGCGCGCGAAAGCATCGGCCTCGTAGAAGCTCACGTGCGTGACGGGCGCGGCCGCATCGATCTCGCGCCACCCGCCGAGCGTGAACTCGCGGGCAAGGTCCTGCGACCAGCACAGCGGGCGGTCCCAGCCGAGCTCACGAATCTTCGTCCAGCCGTCCGCGAGCCACAGGCTCGGCGTTCGGTACCCGCCCGCTGCGATGAACTCGAGGTACTCGGCGTTCGTGACCAGCCGCGAGCCGAGCGCATGATCGGCCGTCAGCTCGCGGTGGCGCGGCGTCTCGTTGTCGAAGCAAAAGCCCTCGCCCGTCGCGCCGATCTCGACGACCCCGCCGCTGCGCGGAACGAGCTCGAGCGGCTGCGCGCGAGCGAGCGGCGGCCGCGGCAGCGTATCGTAGGCCGGCCCGAGCGGATTGACGAACAACACCTGCTTCACGTCGGTGAGCAGCAGCTCCTGGTGTTGCTGCTCGTGGTTCAAACCGAGCGTGACCAAAAACGCGATCTGCGGCTCGTCGCCGCGCGCCCGCAGCAACGCTTCCATCGCATCGTCGACGCGCGCGCGATAGTCGCGCACGTCGGCCACCGTCGGTCGGCTCAGCAGGCCGCGCTGCGGGCGCGCGTGCATCTCGCCGACCGTGTAGTAATAGGAGTTGAACAAGTGGTCGTAGCGATCGTCGACGCTCACGTACCCGCGCGCATGCTCGCGCAGGCAGAAGCGCTCGAAGAACCATGTGGTGTGCCCGAGGTGCCACTTCGTGGGGCTCGTCTCGGGCATGACTTGCACGACCTGATCTTCCACGGCGAGCGGCGCCGTGAGCTGCGATGTCGTGTTGCGCACTCGCCGGTAGCGCGCGGCGAGCGCGGCGGCAGTGAGCGTGGCTCGATTGCCGAGTATTGCCGTGGCCATTTCGCTAGCGGCGACGAGCGCCTGCCCGCCGCGATCGTGGTCGGATCTGGAGCCTAGCGTCGCGAGGCGGGCATGTCAAAACGCCCGGCTTCACGTTACCGCAGCGTTCCGCCCCCGTATTGCCCGCGGCGGCGCGGACCGGACCAGACGGCCGCGAGCGCCGAGCGCGCGTGGGCGTCGCGGCCGCAGCGCTCGTTGCAGTACCCTTGCTGCGCGGCGGACGAACAAGGGGGACACTATGAGAGCCACGCATCTGTTATCGAGCTTCGTTGCGATCGTGCTCGCTTGCACGGCGGCGCACGCTCAAAACGCAACGCAGGCCGGTGCGCTGCTCGAGGCGGCCGCGGCCGCGATGGGCGGCCGCGAACGCATCGAGAAGCTCGACAACCTCGTGATGACGGGCTTCGGTCAGCGCTACGCCTCGAACGGCAACATCAGCGCCGATCCGAACTCGCCGCCGAAGTGGCAGGCAATTGCCGAGAACGAGCGCTACTTCGACCTGCACAACGCGCGCGCGCTCAATCGCGAGCGCGCGAGCAACATGTTTCCGTTCGCGGCGCCGTTCGGCATGTCATGGGATCCGCGCGAGCGCGTGCAAAGCGGCACCGCGCTGCTCGACCATCCGCTGCCGGCACTGCTCGCGGCGCTCGCGGCCGGCGCGCACGCGGGTCCGGTCACGGTCGAGGACGGCAAGACGGTGGTCGCGTTCGAGCTCGCGGACGGCAGCACCGCCTGGATCGCGCTCGATCCGCAGACGCATCTCCCCTATTGGACGCGCTGGATCACCGGCAGCACGACCCTCGGCGACGTCGTGAACACGGCCTACTTCACCGGTTACCTGCCGTTCGAAGGCGTGTGGCTGCCGACCGGCATCATGAGCAAGATCGATTGGCGCAATCAGGTCACGCTGATGTTCCAGGTCGATTCCTACCGCCTCGACGTGCACGACATGCCGGCCTTCCCGGCGGAAAGCGCCGCGCCCGCGCGCGCCGCCGGCACACCTCGGGTCACCACCACGAAGATGGCCGACGGAGTCTGGGACGTGCGCATCGCGAACGGCGGCAGCGGCGGCGCGGTGATCGAGTTCGCGGACCACCTCGTGATGTTCGAGCCGTACGGCGACGAGGCGCAGACGTTCGCGCGCATCGACGCGGCGAACACGCTCGTGCGCGGCAAGCAGGTCACGGCCGTGATCGTCGGCCACCATCACGAGGACCACGCGGGCGGCCTGCGCGCGGCCGTCGCGCGCGGCCTCACGATCATCGCCCAGCGCCGCACGCAGCCGCTGTTCGAGGAATGGGTATCGCGGTCCGCCGCGCTGCACCCGGATGCGCTCGAGCGCAATCCGCGGCCGATGAATTTCGTGCCGGTCGACGAGCACCTCGTGCTGCAGGACGCGAAGCGGCGACTCGACGTGTACCACGCGGTCGGCGACTTCCACATGTCCGACGCGCTGATCGCCTATCTGCCGAAGGAAAAGATCCTGATGGAGGGCGACTTCACGGACGAGACCTGGACCTGGAACTGGTGGGCGGGCGCGCTGCGCGCGAATAGGGACCTTTACGGCATCGACCCGAAGCTCGACATCCCCGTGCACGGCACGCCGGGCACAATCGAGGACAAGCTCGCGGGCGCGCAAAAGCAAGCCCAGGCCGCGCAGCGCTTCTGCGCGGACAATGCGGCGCGCGGCAGCTATCCGTTCGGCTGCCCGGTCAAATATTCGACGACCGGCCCGATCGTCGAGTGATGCTCGCTCCGCTTGGGCCGCCGCCGAGGTGCGGCTGCAGGTGCTCGCTCCCGAGACACGCCGGAAGACCGTCCCTGGGGCTCGGCGGCGCACATCCCTGTGCGCCGACGGTCTCGGGAGCGAGCACCTGCAGCCACACCTCGGCGGCTTTTCGGGTGCGTGACGCGGAGTGCAGGCTCAGGGCGCGGCGCCGGTCTTCCGGCGCGTCTCGGGAACGAGCACATGCAGCCGCACCTCGACGGCGGCCCCACAACGGGCGAGCGCGTCGCACGGCGAGCGCCCGACTCAGGGCGCGGCGCAGCTGAAGTTGCGCGCGTCGTCGGTGCTGCCGCTGCCGCCGTACTTCGCGACCTCCGGATACTTGCAGAGCGGCCGCGAGCGCGTGACCTTGCCGTCGGCGTACTGCATGGCGTCGATGCGCGTCGGCGCGACGCCCTTCTCGACCCAATTCTCGAGCGCCGCGACCGCGTCGAACTTGTCGGGGCCGGTCGCGCCCGCGCCGCAATGGCCCATGCCCGGCACGAAGAAGATGCGGTAGAAGTCGTCCATCTTGCCGCCCAATTTCTTCGCGACCGTGTCGTAATAGTGCAGCGTGTTGTACGGGGAGATCGCCGGATCGCCCCAGCCTTGCCACGCGACCACCTTGCCGCCGCGCGCCTTGAACTTCGAGAGATCGGGATTCACGGCCGAGAGCACCGGGTTCATGAGCTTTTCCAGCGGCGGGATGTCGCGGTCCGCGTCGAACTGCGCGAGCGTCGGCTTGTTCGTGTAGCCGAACTCCGCGAGCGCGTTCGCGAGCGGCCCCGCAAGGGCCGGCGCATCGGCCTTCGCGGGCGCCGACGGCGCGAGCGCGGCCGAGATCGTGGGGCCCGGGTAGAGCTCGAGGCCGCCCTTCGACTCGATCGGGCCGTACAGGGCTTTCACGCGCGCGACCTGCGCGGGCGTGAGACACGAGTCGCCGCTCTCGCCCGCCTTGCATTGCAGCGCTTTCGGATCGAAGTCGCACTGCAGCGGATTGCCGATGATGCCGTCGGCCACGCCGTCCTCCGCGTCGCAGCGCTCGAGCGCCGAGTCGGCCACGAGCTTCGTCTGCGCGCGGCTCAGGTTGCCGTCCGGGTGCGCGAGGCTCATCTGCCCGACGATCGTGCCGCGCAAGTTCAGCCGCACGAAATTGTGCGCCGGCGCCCCCGCGACCACGCCGTCGAAGTCCTCCGGATACTTCTGGATCTCTTGCAGCGCCTGCCAGCCGCCCGACGAGCAGCCCACGAAGTACGAGCGCGTCGGCTTCTTGTCGTAGTACGCGGCCACGATCGCTTTCGCGACCTCGCTCACGAGATGGTGCGCGCGGTAGCCGAAGTCGACGATGCGCTGCTTATGGCCCACCATCCAATCGGTCGAGAACGCGTTCTGGCTCTCGTGACCCAAGTTCGTCGACGCCGCGGCGTAGCCCTTCGCGAGCGCGCCGCCCATCGTCGGATAGTTGATCGCGCCGGTGTAGCCGCCGTTGCCGACCTGCTGGTATTTGCCGTTCCAATCGTCCGGCAGCCAAAGCTCGAACTTGATCTCCGTCTCGATCGTGCCCGCGATGCGGCAGAACGCCTGCTTGGCGTTCACCGTGCCCGTAGGGTCGGTGCGCGCCAGTCCATTGAAGACCGACGGCGGAAAGTCCCAGACCGGGCTCGGGTGAACCTCCTCGGCGATTTCGATATCGGTGTCCTTGAAGCTCGAGCTCTTGAGCTTCGCGCAGGATTGCTCCGCGGCGAACGTCGGAGCCGCGAGCGAGGCGCCGGCGAGGAGCAGCGACGCGCCGAGCAGCGGATGCAGCCGTGCATGTGTCATAGAGCACCCCCTTCTTGCATCGGAACGATGATAAGCCTCGGGCGCGCCTCGTCGCCAACCGGCTCGCGGTGTCGACCCGCCGCCCCTTTGATCAGGCTCGCCGAGGGACGCCCAAGCCTATAAGCTACCGCCGCCCATGAGCGTCCTACCCGCGATCGCCGCAGCGGCGTTTGCCGCAACCTATGCCGGCGGCTGGTTCGCGCTGCGGCTGAAGGACAAATTGCACCTCGTACTGGGCTTCAGCGCCGGCGCGGTGATAGGGGTCGCATTCTTCGACTTGCTGCCCGAGGCCGTCGACCTCGGCAAGCCGTACTATTCCTCGGCAACGCTGCTCGCGTGGACCGCGCTCGGTTTCCTGCTGTACCTCGTCCTCGATCGCGCGATCCTGATTCACGCGGCGAGCCAGGGTCACAACGACGCGGCTCACGCGGCGAGCCACGCCGAGCATGCACATCCTGGCGACCGCGCACGCGGCTCGTTCGCCGCCGGCAGCCTGTCCGCGCACAGCGTGCTCGACGGCGTCGTGATCGGGCTCGCGTTTCAGACGTCCGCGACCGTGGGCAGCATCGTGACGGTCGCCGTGCTGACGCACGACTTCTCCGACGGCATCAACACGATGAACCTCGTGCTCAAGAACGGCGGCAGTCGAGCGTCGGGGCTGCGCTGGCTGCTCATGAATGCGCTCGCGCCCGCCGTCGGAATCGTCTCGACGCTGCTGTTCACGCTTCCCGAGCGAACGTTCGGCATCGCGCTCTCGATGTTCGCGGGCTTCTTTCTATATATCGGCGCGAGCGATCTGATTCCCGAAAGCCATCATGCGCATCCGAAGGCGCTCACGACGGTCATGACGTTGCTCGGGGCGGCCGTGCTATACCTTGCGGCGAGAATCGCCGGCTGAGCATTGCGCCGCGGTGCGGCCGGGCGCTGGGGACCTGCGGGCGCGACGCGCCGGGGACCCGCAGCCGGGACGCTGGCGGCCCCGGCTTCCTCGAAGCAACGCCTCGGCTCACCTCGGTCGGACGGGGCATTCGGGCGCCTGGGCCATAGGGCGCGCGCCCGTTCGACACGAGACGAACGAGGCGGCATTTACTTGTAAGGGCCGTTTCGCCGACACTTTGGAGTCAGCGGTTAGCAGTCAGTGGTAGCGGTTAGCGGTCCGCGGCCGAAGGAGTAGCGTCATGAGCGTCTATCTGCCCGATTCCATGCAAAAGCTCTATGCGAAGCGGCGCGAGGAAGCGCTCACGCTCAGCCGGCGCGGCTTCATCAAAGTCACGGGCTTGGCCGGAGGCGGCTTCGCGCTCGCGCTGTCGCTCGGGCCGATCACCGAGAAAGCGTTCGCACAGGCGAAGCCCGTCACGGACGCGAGCCTGAACCCGTACGTGCAGATCCGCACCGACGGCACCGTCGTGCTGTTCGCGAAGAACCCCGACGTCGGCCAGGGCGTGAAGACCTCGCTGCCGCTGATCGTGGCCGAGGAGCTCGACGCCGATTGGGACACAGTCGAGGTGCGCCAGTCGATCATCAGCGCCGAGCTCTATGGCCTGCAGCTCGCGGGCGGGTCGACCTCGATTCCGATGAACTACGACACGCTGCGGCGCGCCGGCGCGACCGCGCGGGCAATGCTCGTCGCGGCCGCTGCGCAGACCTGGAACGTGCCGGCGGCCGAGCTCAGCACCGAGAAGAGCACCGTGCGTCACGCGCAGAGCGGCCGCACGGCGAGCTACGGCGAGCTCGCGGCCGCGGCGGCGACGCTGCCCGTGCCGAGCGCCGACAGCATCACGCTGAAGCCGAAGAGCGCGTTCCGCCTGCTCGGCAAGCGCATCACGGGCGTCGACAATGGCAAGATCGTGCGCGGTGAGCCGCTCTACGGCATCGACCAGCGCGCACCGGGCATGCTGTTCGCGACCTATACGAAGGCGCCCGCGATCGGCGGCCGCGCGGTGTCGGCGAACCTCGATCACGTGCGCACGCTGCCCGGCGTAAAGCACGCGTTCATCCTCGGAGAGCAGGGCACGCCGGTCGTGTTCGATCTGTCCGGCGCGCCGGCGGTGCTGTCGGGCGTGGCCGTGGTCGCGACCACGACCTGGGCCGCGATGCAGGCGAAGAAGGCGCTGCAGGTGCAATGGGACGAGACGAACGCGTCGCACGACAGCTGGAAGGCGGCCGTCGCGGACGCTCAGCGGCTCGCGAAAGAGGCGCCGAAGCAAGTGCTCGGGCAAGCCGGCGACGTCGACGGCGCGTTCAAGGCCGGCCGCACGGTCGAGGCGTTCTACGGTTATCACTACGTGTCGCACGCGGACCTCGAGCCGCAGAACTGCACGGCCTGGTTCAAGGGCGACAGCGTCGAGATCTGGGCGCCGACGCAGACGCCGCAGGCGGCCGTCGATGCGATCGCGAAGCTCGTGGGCCTGCCGAAGGACAAAGTGCTGCTGCACCAGCTGCGCGGCGGCGGCGGATTCGGCCGGCGGCTCGCGAACGACAGCGTCTGCGAGTCCGTGCTGATCTCGAGAGAGGCCGGCAACGTCCCGGTCAAGGTGCAGTGGATGCGCGAGGACGACATGGCGTTCGACTACTACCGCGCGGGCGGCTTCCAGTCGTTCAAGGCGTCCGTCGACTCGGCCGGGAAACTCTCGGGCTACCAGAACCACTTCATCACGTTCTCGATGGACGGCCAGACGCCGGTCAGTTCCGGCAACATCGACAAGGCCGAGTTTCCGGCGAACGTGCTCGCGAACCAGCGCATGGTGCAGTCGCTGATCGCGTCGAAGATTCCGACGGGCCCGTGGCGCGCGCCGGGCAGCAACGTGATCGCGTTCTGCGTGCAGAGCTTCCTGCACGAGTGCTCGACGGCCGCGAAGCGCGACCACGCGGAGTTCCTCGTCGAGCTCATGGGCGAGCCGCGCAAGCTGCCGCCCGATCCGTTCGGCGGCGTGTTCAACACGGGCCGCGCGGTGGGCGTGATCAAGGCGGCCGCCGAGAAGTCGGGGTGGGGACGCAAGCTGCCGGCCGGCCGCGGGCTCGGGCTCGCATTCCACTTCAGCCACCAAGGGCACTTCGCCGAGGTGGCCGAGGTGAGCGTCGACGCGAACAAGAAGATCACCGTGCACAAGGTCTGGGTCGTGGCAGACATCGGGCCGATCGCGAACCTGAGCAGCGCCGAGAATCAGTGCCAGGGCTCCGTGGTCGACGGCATCTCGACCGCGACGGGGCTCAAGATCACGTTCGAGAACGGCCGCGTCGAGCAGTCGAACTTCAACCAGTACCCGATCATGCGGATCGACAAGGCGCCCGAGGTCGAGGTGCATTTCCTCGACACGGATTACCCGCCGACGGGCTGCGGCGAGCCCGCGTTCCCACCGGTCGCGCCCGCGATCGCGAACGCGATCTTCGCGGCGACCGGGCAGCGGCCGCGCACGCTGCCGTTCAGCGTCGAGGGCTACAGCATCTAGCGGCGCAGCGCGGAAGCCGGAGCATCGACCTTGGCCGTGACTGAAGCAGCGAGCCGGCGCCTGATCGAGCGCGCGGCCGCGCTCGTGCCGACGCTGCGCGAGCGCGCGCCCGCGGCCGAAGAGCTGCGCCGGTTGCCGCCCGAGACTTTCGACCTGTTGGCCGACGCCGGCGTGTTCCGCATGACCGCGCCGAAGCGTTTCGGCGGCGAGGAAGCCGACTTCATCACGCAATGCGAGGCGCTCGCCGAGATCGCGCGCGGTTGCGCGTCGGCGTCGTGGATCGGCACGATCCTGAGCGCGATGTCGTGGCTCGTCGCGACGTTCCCGGACGAAGCGCAAGACGAAGTTTTCGCCTCGAAGGACCCGCGAGTGAGCGGCGTGTTCTCGCCGACCGGCAAGCTCGTCGCGAAAAAAGGCGGCTACGTGCTGAACGGCCGCTGGGGCTACAACACCGGCGGCCATGGCTCGAATTGGACGATCGTGAACGCGCTGTTCGATAACGGCGGCGACGCGCCGATGCCAATGTGCACGCTCGTGCGGAGCGGCGAGCTCGAGCGGCTCGACGACTGGCACGCGAGCGGCATGACCGCGACCGGCAGCAGCACGATCATCGCGAAGGACGTGCTCGTGCCCGCCCATCGCGTGCAGCCGCTCCCCGAGATGGCAGAAGGACGCTACGTGGCGAGCGGCAACGCCGACAATCCCTACTACCGCTATCCGCTCGCGGCCGTGCTCTCGGTGAACGCGGCCGGCACGCCGGTCGGAATCGCACGCGGCGCTTTCGAGCTCTTCCGCGAGAGGATCCAAGGCCGGCCGATCACGTACACGACCTACACGAACCAGGCTGAAGCGCCGGTCACGCATCTGCAGGTCGGCGAGGCCGCGCTCACGATCGACTCGGCCGATGCGCACATGCGGCTCGCGTGCGCGGTGCTCGACGACCGCAGCGGCCACCCGCTCACGATGCTCGATCGCGTCAAGGCGCGCGCCCACGTGAGCGCCGCGACCGGGCTCGCTCGCAACGCGGTCGACACGCTGTTCTACGCGAGCGGCGCGTCGGCGATCCAGTCACACGTGCCGATCCAGCGGTTGCAGCGCGACATCCAGGCGCTGTCGAACCACGCGATCATGCACCCCCAGACGACCGCGGAGCTCTACGGCCGCGTGCTCTGCGGGCTGCCGCCGAACGCGCTGATCGTGTAGCTATTCCACCGTGTAATTGCGGCCCTCCATGCAGGCCGTGAACGCGCGGTTGTAGTCGCCCATGTGCTGCGTCTTGTCGCGCTTCTTCGCGGTGGCGGGATCGAAGTTCGTCTGCGCCGAGGCCCAGTCCTTGCACTCCTTGCGATCCTGGGCCGTCTGCTGCTCGCTCTGGCCGTTCGCCGGGTAGACGAACAGGTTTTCGACCGCGTTCTGATCCTGATCGTTGCTACGCCGCGGCGAGGGCTCGTACCAGTACGGGGACGGGTAGAACCACGGGTCGTACCACCCGAACGGGTAGTAGTACGGCGAACCGAACCCGATACCGACGTGCACATGCGGATGGACGACCACCCGCGCCTCGGCGGGCACGGTTGCAAGCGCAAGCGCACCCGCCAGTACCAACATCAACGTCTTCATAGCAATCACCTCTGACGTCTAAAACGTCCGAGGCGCCCGCCGCGTTGACGCCGGGAACCGCGTATTGACAAGCAGGCCGGGGGGCTGCGACGGCGGCGGCGGCGGTGGCAGTGCCTTGCGGGGGGGCTGCGACGGCGGCGCCTGCGGCGGCGGTGGCAGTGCCTTGCGGCGGCGCGCCGCCGCCGCCCTAGGCGACCTCGCGCGCGCGGCCCACCACGGCGCGCTCGTACGGCGCCGGATCGGGCGCTGTGAGCGGCAACTGCAGGTAGCGCTCGTGGGCCGCGGTATCGACGCTCTCCACGTAGAGATCGCGAGCGATCGCGGCCACGAGCCGCGGGTGATACGCCATGCTCGGCACGTCGCCGACCGGGACGCCGAACGAGAGCTCGGCCGCGAGATTGAAGCAGTGGATGTTGCGCAGGAACTCCGCGCCCGACGGCTCACGCGGCAAGAGCTCGAAGCCCGGTCCGAGATACGGGTGCTTCGCGCCGGCCGCATTCTCCTCGCCCGACTTCGGCTTGTAGCGGTCGCCCCAGAGCGCGACGCGGTCGTGGATGCGCGCGAGCTCCGGCTGCGCCGCGAGATCGATCTGGTAGCCCGTCGCCGCGATCAGGTAGTCGAAGCGCAGCTTGCGCCGGCCGGCCTTCGCCGTGATCTTGCCGTTGCCCGCGGCCGCGACGTCCGCGAGCGACGTATCGAGATGGATGTGAAAGTTCTTGAAGTCTACGGCGCGCTCGAGTGAATCGAGCGGCACCGAGGCGACGCGGCGGTCGCCGAGCCAGAAGTTGCCCCAGCGGACCGAGTCCGGCAGGTCGTAGCCGAGCTCGCGCTCGTTCGGGAAGCCGCGATCGACCGGAGCCTGCGGCGGCCGCGGCGTCGCATTCGGCGGCTGGCCCTGATACTCGATGTACGAGCGCCGGCTGAAGAGATGCACCTCGGCCGCGCCGGCCTCGAGCGCAACTGCCGACGCGTCGAACGCGTTCGAGCCCGCGCCGACCACGCCGACCACCTTGCCGCGCAGCGTCTCGACGGGAATGCGGCCGGTCGTGTGCGTCCAGAGCTGCGCGGGCAGCGCACGCACGAAGCCGGGCAGGTTCGGCCCGCCTGCGCCCGCGTAGCCGTTGGCCAGCACGAGCTTCCGCGTGGTCTCGACGCGCGCGGCACCGTTCGATTCGAGGTGCAGCGCGAGCATGTCGCCGCGCGGCTCGATCTCGACGAGCCGGGTGTTATAGCGAACTTTCGTGCCGGTAGTGTCTTGGAACCAGGCGAGATAGTCCGCCCACGCAAGCCGCGGAATACGATCGAGCGCGTCGAACGCCGCGGGACCGTGCAGCGTTTCGTACCACGCGCGGACCGACAGCGCGGCATTGCCGCCGTCTGGACCCGGCGTCATCGTTTTCGGCGTGCGCAACTGGCGCATCCGCGCGATCGTGCGCCAGATGCCGGCCTGCCCGGGCGCGGCCCGATCGATGATCTCGACACCGACGCCCATGCGCCGCAGGCCGTAGCCGATGGATACGCCGCTCTGGCCGCCGCCGACGATCACGACGTCGTGGTCGACGCCCGGGCGCTGCCGCACCCAGACGCCGGGATCGCGCCCGGTCCAGCGCAGTACGCGAGCGGTTTGAGCTTCGAGCTCTGCCGTTGCGGGAGCCGCCGCGCGACCCGCCGCGGGCCCGGCCGGCGGGCCGGCCGCCGGCGCGCCGGCCGCAGCACCCGTCTGCGCGAGCGCGGCGCGTGCGCCGAGACTGCCGACGGCGAGCGCGGCGGCGCCGCGGAACAGGCTCCGCCGATCGATGCGGTCCGGCGCGCGGCGCTGCGAGCGCTCGACGGTTTCCGCGGCGGCGCGTTTGGGCTCTTGGTCGTCGTCGATCATGTGCATCCCCTCGGTTGTCGGCCTACGCCACGCGCGCAAGGTCGTCGGCGCACGTTACCGGCGCCCGGCCAGCGGAACAAGCCCGCGGCGCTCGGCGCTCGACGCTCGGCGCTCGACGCTCGGCGCTCGGCGCTCGACGCTCGACGCTCGACGCTCGACGTATGATCACCTCGCACTCATCCCTACAACAACGGAGAACAACGCGATGGTTGCGAAACTCTCGGCCGAGTTCCTCGGCACGTTCTGGCTCGTATTGGGTGGTTGCGGCAGCGCGGTGCTCGCCGCCGCGTTTCCGCAGATCGGCATCGGTCTTCTCGGCGTGTCGCTCGCCTTCGGCCTCACGGTTCTCACGGGCGCCTACGCGCTCGGTCCGATCTCGGGCGGTCATTTCAACCCCGCGGTCTCCGTCGGACTGTGGGCGGGAGGCCGATTTCCGAGCGCGCAATTGTTGCCGTACGTGATCGCACAAGTGCTCGGCGCAATCGCGGGCGCGGCGGTCCTGTATGCGATCGCGAGCGGCAAGACGGGCTTCTCGGCGGCCGCCGGCTTTGCCGCGAACGGCTACGCCGAGCATTCGCCGGGCGGCTACTCGTTGCTCGCGGCCACCGTCTCCGAGCTCGTGATGACGTTCATGTTCCTGGTCGTGATTCTCGGCGCGACGCACCGGCGTGCACCGGTCGGCTTCGCCGGGCTCGCGATCGGCCTCGCGCTCACGCTGATCCACCTGATCAGCATTCCGGTCACGAACACGTCGGTGAACCCCGCACGCAGCACGGGACCCGCGCTGTTCGTGGGCGGCTGGGCGATCCAGCAGCTATGGCTGTTCTGGCTCGTGCCGCTCGTCGGCGCGGCGCTCGCCGGCGTGCTCTACAAGACTCTTCTCGAAGGGCCCATCGAGCCGCAAGTCACGGGCCGCTGAAACGGCGGACGCTCGAGGGATAGCGGCGGCGCAACAGCAGTGCGCCGGCCGTGCCGACCCGCAAGGGGCGCATCCGCACTCGTGTGCGGGCGCGCCCCGTGCTCGACGCGCAGTCCGCGCGGCTGCTCGGCTCGGCAGTCGGCGCCGCCGACGCGGAACGGCTGCCGCCGCGGCTAGCGCCTACGCCAGCCGTGGTGATGCTCGTCGACGTTGCGCCAGCCCGTGACCTTCAGGATCACGCCGTGACCCGTCACGTTGTGCTGGATGCTCACGTAGTACGTCTTGCCCGTGCCGTCGAACAGCCCGCCGGTCGACTCGGCGGTCAGGTCGTTCAACGTCATGACCTTGATGCACGCGTCGGCCAGGTTGTCGGCGTCGTCGCCGTCGTCGAGGCAATCCCAGATGTCGTTGTTGCGCGGCGTGGCGTAGGCAGGACCTTCGCCGTCCTCGTTGATCACGAAGTTGCCGCTGCCGGGTTGGTACGCGATGTTATCCATCATCGCGAAGTCCAAATGACCGATCACGAGTGGTTGATACTCGGGCACGGACGCCGTGTTCAGCGTGTAATCGACGCCGCCGACCGTCTGCGTCGCCGGCGTGATGCTTGCGGCTGTAGCGAGCGTGCCGTCCGTGATGCAGTAGACCTCGCCGAAATGATTGTCCTGGCTCTCGATGTCCTGACCCGTGTTCGTGCCGCAGAAGCGCACGTTGCCGTCCTTTACCGCCTCGAGGTCGACCGACATGTCCTCCGGCCGGTAGTAGCTCGTGAGCTTCAGCGCGAGCGCCGCGCTGCGCAGGTTCGTCGGCGCAGCGTTCGTGCTCGTCGGCACTTGCACCCACACGCCGCGGCCGAACTCGTTGCCCTGGCCGAAATCGGTGTTGCCGCCGTTGCGGCCGAGCCGCATGCCCCACAGCGTTCCCGCGGAGAGCGGTGACTGGGCGAGATCCGTGATCGGCGCGCCGCCCTGCCACGGCACGGCCGGGATGAATTTGACGATCGCGCCGCCGGGGTTGCCGTTGCCGGGCCGATTCTCGTCGCTCATGTAAAGCACACCGTTCGGCAGCAGCGCGAGCCCTTCGAACGAGAATTGACCGATCGCGCCGAGGCGCGCGACGTGCGCCGGGTCGGAGATCGCCGTTGCCGCGCCCGCGCCCGTGATCGTCACGCCCGTCGTGTGCAGCGGATCCAAGATCTCGAACACGCGCCCGTTCGCGCCGTTCTCCTCACCGACGATGACGCTGCCCCACGGCGTGATGCGCGCGGGGTCGCAGCTCGTCAGGCCGCTGCTGATGATGTTCTCGGGCACACCCGACTTGAGGTCGATGCGCTGCACGGCGACCTGACCGGTGCCCTGCTCGTTGCACGCGATCAGATGCGTGGGGTGGATGTCGTTCGGCCATAGCAGCATCTGGTCGATGTTCGGCGCGAGATCGGCGCGCGCGCTCACGACGCCGACCTTGAGGCCCTTCGCGACGGTCAGGAGCTCACGCGGATCGGCGTCTGCCTCGCCGGCCGTCAAGCTGACCGTGGACGACGCGCCGAGCCCGCCGAGCGTGCCGAACAGCACGGGCGACAGCGCCCTCGCGAGCTGCTCGGTCTTCTCGCCGAAATCGGAAGCCGCGACCGCGGTTGCGGCCGTAGCGAACAGAGCGGTGTAGACGAGTTTTCTTTGCACGAAGATTCTCCTGTTCACCAATCGAAGATGGCGCGACAGGATAGGAATGGGTTGTTTAAGACGCGTGTCTCCTGCGAGAAGGATCTGTGACACGGCGTCCGCGTATACCCTGCGAGCAAGATTTGCTACGGTCGCGGCCGTCACACTCGCGCAACGTGACCGCGGCACGATCGCTGCCGCAAGGTGGATGTCGTGCACTCGAAGGAAAGCCGCTGGATCTCGGGCCTCGCGCTCGCCGCGACCGCGTATGCCGCGTACCTCGTCGTCGAGCTGCGGGGCTCGGTCGTGCAGCTCGATCTCGGTGCGCAAGCCGCCGCCGCGTACGCGCGCGCGGCGCCACCCGCAACACCGCCCGCCGCAACGCCGCTCGCCTCAGCGCCGACGGCGCCCAACGCAGGCGTGCCGACGCGTCGCGCAGACGATGCCCCTGCGCCGCCCGCCGCCGTGATTCCGGATCGAGCGGCAGCTGACGACGCCGAAGAGCCCGCGAGCCGCTTCTCGGCGGACGACGAGCCCGCCGACGACGAGCCGCCGGAAGACGAGCCGCCGGCCGAGGAGCCGGCGAACGACGCACCGGTCCAGGCGTCCGACCCCGAAGCGAGCCTCGCACGGCAGCGCGCTCTGATCGACGTCGCTGCGCGTCCCGAGTTCGCCGAGCTGCTCGGCGATTCCGATCCCGACGTGCGCAACGCGGTGCTCGCCTTCTTCGAGAGCCGCTAAGGCTTGCCCGCTCCGGCCGCCTCGCGGCTACGATGGGCACGGTCTGTTGCGAGCGACGGGGTGACGCCATGCCTGAATTCGGCGAGTGGGAGAGCTTCTATCTGATCGTGGGCGGAGCCGCGGGCGCTCTGATCGGCCTGCAATTCGTCGTGATGACGCTCGTCGCCGCGCGGCCCTCGATCGCCGGTGCGGGAGGCCAATCGGCTTTCGCGACGCCGACGATCGTGCACTTCAGCGCGTCGCTGCTGATCGCGGCGACGCAACGCGCACCATGGCAGTCTTTCACCGTCGTCGCGACGCTGTGGGCGGTGATCGGCGTGAGCGGCATCGTCTATACGGCCGTGATAGCGCGACGTATGCGCCGCCAAAACGCGTATCGAGCCGGAGCTCGAGGACTGGCTGTTTCACTGGCTGCTGCCGTTCGTCGCTTACGCGCTGCTCGTGCTCGCCGCTACGACCGCGCGAGCGCACACGCACGATGCGCTGTTCGGCGTCGGCACGGCTGCGCTGGTGCTGCTGTTCATCGGCATCCACAACGCGTGGGACTCGGTCGAGTACCTCGTGACTCGGAAATTCGCGACCGGCGAGACGGATTGACCGCGCGAGGATCCGGCGCGGTCGAGCGCCGCGCCGGATCGCTTGCCGCAGCGCGTGTCAGTCGGCGCCGAACGTGAACAGGCTCGTGAGGTCCCCGATCGCCGGGCCGTCGTAGCCGCGGCGCGGGCGGTCCCACCCGTGCTCGTCCCGCTCGCGCGGGTTCGGCAGATTGTCGCGGCTCGAGCCGGACACCGTCGGCAGGCGCCAATTGCGCTCGATGAACTTCAAGATCGACACGTGATCGTTGTAGACGTGATCCACGTGGCCGCGCTTCGCGTACGGCGAGACCACGACCAGCGGAATCCGCGTGCCGTCGCCGAAGAAGTCGAGCACCTGCACGTCGCCCGAGTCGTAGTAACCGCCGCCCTCGTCGGTCGTGATCACGATTGCGGTGGAGCGCCATAGCTCGCGGTTCGACTGCACCTGCTCGATCAGGTCGGCCAGGAACAGCTCGTACAGGTTCGTGGTGGAATCGGCCGGGTGCCCGGCGAGCGCCTCGAACGGCCGCACCCAGGACACCGAGGGCAGCGTGCCCGCGTGCACGTCGTGCAAGAACGCGCCGTAGTTCTGGAGCTTCGCCTCCTCCGACGGGTTCTGCATGATCCGCAGGTAGCCCGTCAGCGGATCGCAGATGCCGCAGTACGAATGGAACAGCAGCGGCACGCCGTCGACGTCGTTCGCGAACACCGTCGGATCGTCGCCGCGGTCGGCGCTGTAGTACTTCCACGACACACCGTGCTTCGTGAGCACGTCGGCGATCGTCGGCGCGGCTTGCGGGGGCAGCGTGAACGAGCTCGGGCCGAGCGCTCGGTGCGCCGCGCTCGTCTGATTCCAGTACATATTGTAGTTGTTGACGAGGTAATAGTGGCCCGGCGCGCAGCGGCGCTCGCGCACGCGCGCCGCGCGCAGCTCCGCCATCACGGCCGCGACGCCCGGCTGGCTGTCGTCCGCACATTCGACGTACGAGCCCCCGCCGTAGCCGTCCTGCGTGTAGTAGTTGTTCGTGTCGCCGAACGGATCCGGGTTCTCGATCTGGTTCTCGTACGGCACGGCCGGACTGCCGTCGAGCGCGACCGGGTCCGTGAAGAACGCGGCCGAGCCTGTCACGAGCGCCTGGAAGTTCGCGCCCGTGCCGCCCATCACGGCTTGGTGGTAGTTGTCGCTGCTCGCATAAATGTCGGCCAGCTCCTTGAAGAACGGCGCGTCGCCCGGCTGCGGATTGCCCGCCGCATCGACGAACGGGTTCATGTTGTAGAAGCCCATCGAGATCGCGCCTTCCATCGGGTTGAACCCGCCCGGCGGGAACGGCCGGCCGTTCGAGCCCGTGCCGATCGTGTCCTCGACCCACGCGAACTTGTCGTTCTGGCCGCCGTCGATGTCCTGCCACATCTGGAAGAAGCGGTGCACGGGGTCGCCCGTGTACTCGGCATACGGCACGTACTTGCTGATCTGGAACGGGCCGCTCGGCAGATCGGCCGGGAAGCGCGTGTCGAGCACGGCCTGCGGCTGACCGATCGCGTACGTGGTCCACGGTTGGGGCAGCGCGTGGTACGGGCCGGCCGAGGCGGTGCGGACCGCGTAGGTATGGAAGTCTTGGCCGACGTTCTGCTGGCCGAGCGCAAAATGCGGCCCCGGCGTGCCGTCGTCGTTCACGATGCCTTTCGACAGCAAGTTGTCGATGTGCTGGCCGCGGCGCGGCCGATAAGTGCCATACACGTTGTCGAACGTGTGGTTCTCGCCGACGATCACGATCAGGTGCTCGATCGGCGTGGCCGTTGCGTGCGTTCCGTGATCGCCGTCGTCACGGTGGTCGGCATGCGCCGACGGGGTCATCAACAGTGCCAACGACGTCGCAAGCGTAGCTGTCGCGCACGACAGCGAACGAACTGAACCGCTCATGCTGTTCTCCTTGTGCCTGTGAGTGGAGCCAGCGATGGTCGGCGCGACCGATGACGCCGCGATGAAGCGCTCGAGTCGTTTGTATGACCGCTCGGCCGAGAGCCGCCCGACCGGCGGCGGCTCTCGGCCGGCGAGCTTCAGAACTTGAAATTCACGCCGAGCGCAAAGCGCCGCCCGTAGAAATCGAACAGCCGGTCGTTCGTGACGCGCGTGCCGGCGAAGCTCGACCACGACGCTGCGACCGGTGGGTCGCGGTCGAACAGGTTCTGGATGTTCAGGAACGCCTGCCAGTGCAGGTCCGCTGCGCCGCCGTCCCAGGTCACGCCCATGTCCGTGTAGTAGCGCGAGCCGACCGTGTTGTTGTCGATCGTGACGCCCTCGATGTCGTCGTAATCGAGCATGCCGCTCGCGATGTAGCGCTCCTGCGCGAACAAGCCGAACTTGCCCTTGCTGTAACGCACGTAGCTCGTCGACTTGAAGTCGGGCAGCGAGCCGTCGCCGGTCTCGCCCGCGGTGTCGCGCTTCGGCGAGCCGAGCGACGTCGTCGAGTTCTCGTTCAGGAACGTCGCGAGGAACCGCAGATTCAGCGCGCCGCCGCTCTTGAGCTGCGTGTGCCAGCCGAGCTCGACGTCCGTTCCGACGACGCGCGCGGAGTCCTGATTCACGAAGCCGTTGTCGATCAGCGTAACGCGGTTCGTCGTAGGATCGCGCGTGATCTTCGCGCAGCGGGCGAGGTTCCCCGCGAAGCACTGATCCACGATCACCTGCACGCCGACCTGCGCGAGCGCGCCGGCGATGTCGATGTCGTAGGAGTCGACCGACAGCGACAGCCCCTCGATACGCTTCGGCTGATACACGAAGCCGAACGCAACCGTGTCGGCCTCCTCCGGATTCAAGTTCGGATTGCCGCCGATGATCTGCGTGCTGGTGTAGTTCTGGCCGCCGAACTCCGGGTCGTTGATCGCGGTGCCGACGCCCTGCCGGTCGAAGCGCTCGGACAGCGTCGCGGCGCGGATGTCGCGCGATACGGTCGTGCGGAAGCGCAGCGGGTCGACGATCTGCCAATCGATGCCGACTTTCCACGCCCAGATCCCGCCCGATCCCTCGTAGTCCGCGTAGCGCGCCGCGAGGTCGAGATCGAGCTTCTTCGCACCCTTCACGTTCGCGACGAGCGGCAAGAGGCTCTCGACGAACGCCTCGGATACCGTGTACGAGCCCGCAATCGGCTGCACGTTCGTGAAGATCAGCACCTCGTTCGGCGTCGCGGCAAACTGCGGCGGGATGCCGCGGATGCCGTGACAGCCGGCCTGTCCCGGCGTGGTGCAGGTGGCCGGATCGTTCACGGGCATCGACAGCGCGATCAAGTCCGCCGGGCCGATCGTCTGATCGAGCGACTCCTTGCGCCACGCTCCGCCGAACGCGAGCGACACCGGCCCCGCGCCCCAGCCCTTACCGAGCTCGCCGTTCATCGAGAACTCGGCCACGTCCTGCTGGGTTTTCGCGAGAATCCATTCGTCGCCGGTCGTCACGTAGTCGATTGCCGCCTGCGACGCGCGGCCCGCGCCGAGTAAGTCGATCGGCACGCAATCGCCGTAGTTCGCGGGGTCGAACAGCGCGGCCCGGCACACGGTCTGCCCGCTCGTCGGGTCGACGACCGCGTCCATCGCGAGCGGCAGCCGATCGGTCCGGATGAAGTCGACCTCGGTGATCTTGTTGTCGTTCTTGCCGAACTGAGCGTACCCCGCGAGGCGCCAACCGTCGAAGAAGCCGTCCGTGTCGAGCTCCGAATCCGCGCCGAACGTAAGCGACCGCGTGTCGTTCTCCGCGATGAACCGGTCGTGCGCGAGGTCGGCCGTCGAGTGATAGCGCTCGAGCCCGAACGACGCGATGTTGTTCGCGGTCATTGCGTCCTGGACGTTCGCGGGCAGGTACGCGTTGCCGCTGTAGACGCGCCCGGCCCACCCCGAGATGCCGAGCGGCAGCGTGCCGACCGAGTTGACCTTGCTGTCGCCCGCGAGCAGCTGCACGTAGAAATCGGTGTTGTCCGAGACGTCGTAGCGGTAGTGCGCGAACAGGTTCGCGCGCTGCGACGACGGCACGAGCGAGCCGCCGCGATCGGTGACCGGGTCCGCGCCGCTGCCGCCGTTGTCGATCGTCTGCGTGCTGTAGCCCGGGGTCTTGCCCACGAGGTCGCCGTAGACGAACGGCCGCGTCGTGCCGTCGGGCAGGAACTCGAGCCGGTCGATCGGCGTGCCGGGCGCGTTGATGAGGCCGCCGAACGTGTAGGCCGTCGACACCACATGCGGCCGCACGAGATCGCGCGGGCCGGGACCCGGGTTCGTGATCAGCCCCCAGTCCTGGAACCAGTCGCGGCCCTTGAGCGTCTCGATCGGATCGGAGTCGAAGCCGCCTGCCGACAACAGCAAGTGGCCGCGCTGACCGATGCCGGTGCCGTAGCCGATCGACATCTCGCGGTTGCGGCCGTCGGAGCGGTCCGTCACGCCGTACTGGGTGTGGATGTCGAAGCCCTCGAAGTCGTGCTTC
The DNA here is from genome assembly GCA_963817615.1 of uncultured Gammaproteobacteria bacterium. Taxonomy (GTDB): domain Bacteria; phylum Pseudomonadota; class Gammaproteobacteria; order Steroidobacterales; family Rariloculaceae; genus FEN-1219. Next base: position 292,719 of record CAWFPH010000002.1, read on the forward strand.
AGGATGAAATTCACGACCCCCGCGACCGCATCGGTGCCGTACGCTGCGGACGCGCCGCCCGTCAGCACCTCGACCCGGTCGATCATCGCGTCCGGGAACAGGTTGATGTCGACCGCACCGAGCCGATTCGACGGCACGACGCGCCGGCCGTCGAGCAGCACGAGCGTGCGCTTCGCGTCGAGGCCGCGCAGGTTCACGTTGGCGGCGCCCGCGGACGCCGACTTGCTGGCCGCGGTATCCGGAGCGTCGTTCAGGAAGAACGGCGGCAGATACGTCAACGAGTCGATCACGTTGCCGGGCGCCATCGACTGCAGGTCGTCGGCGGTCACGGCCGTGACGGGCGTCGGCGTGCTCATGCCGTCGCGCGTGATGCGCGAGCCCGTGACCGTGACCTCTTCCACGCCGCTGCCCTCCGGACTCGCCGCGGATTGCGCTGCGGCGACTCCCGAGAATGCGGCGAACGCGCATGTGACGGCGGCCGCGAGCGGCCGCGTGCTCGGCCGCTCGATCCGCGGCCCATAGTTTCCGTGTGGTTGCATGGTGATCCCCCCTCACTAAACACTGCGACGCAGCAAGGCCCTAAGGCCCCGCCCGAACAGCGGCGCATCCTTCCCCTGCCGCTCGGGAGCGGCGTCGTTTTTCTTATCACTAGAGCCCGGTTGGGTCTTCGCGATGGATGCAGGATACACGCGTCCGCTCACGAGTGTGACCGCTCGGCGTGCGGATGAAGGGCACGGAATTTGCGCGTGAGCGCGCCTTCTACGCGCGCGCGGCGCGCGTCAAGAGGAGGAGCGCAGCGGCAGCAGCGCGCGCACGCGCGCGTCGCGGAGATAGAGCCCGCCCCAGAGGAACACGCCGAGGTAGACGCCGAACAGCACGTGCGTGAGCCACGGATCGCCCACGCGCAAGTGCGCGGCGACGGCGCCGCCGAGATACCCGGTCAGCAGCACCGCGCCGAGCACCGCCGTGCGCGGCGCGGCGTAGAGCAGCGTGCAGACGACCAGCACGATGCCGAGCCCGCGGGCCATCGCGACGCCCGGGAAACCGAGCGACTCGTTCGCCTCGAGCACGATCGGCAACGCGAGCAGCTTCATCGTCGCGTCCATCAGCATGAACGCGATCACGAGACCGCTCAGCGCCCAGCCCGCGCGATACGCGAAAGACCGCCCGCCCGCGGGCATGGGTTGCGCTGCACTTGCCATCGCTGTCACTCCCCGCACCGGCGCCGAGCGTCAATCCGGCACGTACGCGATTTCCATGCTGTGGTACGCGCCGTCGAGGAATTGCGACGCGTCGCCGAACTCGGACTCGTACTGCTTGAGCGGGTTGCGCGCGACGACGTCTTCCTCGCCGAGGCCCATGTTCAAGTAGCCGATCATGGTCTTGAACAAGTCGTCGTAGATGCCGCGCAGCCGCACGATGTCGCGGCCCGTGAGCAGCGGCCCCTGCGCGGGCACCACGCGCGTGTCGGGCTTCACGAGCGTCGCGAGCCGCTCGAGCGCGCGCACGCGGCCGCCGAACCACGCGCCGTTGCGCCAGTCGAGCAGCGGCCAGCTATTCGCCGACACCACGCCGCCGGCCGCGAGCACGTTCGACTCCGGGAACCGGACGAACAGGTCGCCGTCCGTGTGCGCGGCCGGCAAGTAGCCGTACGCGATCTTGCGGCCGGCGAAGTCGAGCGTGCCCTCGCCGCGCACGGTCTTCGTGGGCCATGCGGCCTCGGGCAACGGCTGCACCGGATCGAGCCGATCCGTACCGGTCAGCGCGTAGACCTTGTGGCTCAGGTAGTTCTTCGTCTTCTCGTGCGCGATGATCGTGCCGCCGGCGCGGCCCACGAGCTCGTTCGCGCCGGTCTGCTCGGCGTGCCAGTGCGTGTCGATCAGCGTGTCGACTCGGTCGTTGCCGGTTGCCGCAAGCGCCGCGCGGACCAGCGCGTCGGCCGTCGCGGCCGGGCCGCCGTCGACGAGCAGCGCACCCTTGTCGCCGTGCAGCGCGAGCACGTTGCAGCTCGCGACCTGGAGCAGCACGAGGCCGCCGCCGAGCTTCGTCGTGGCGATGGCCGGCGCCGCGTCCTGAGCGCGCAGCGCGAGCCGCGGCAGCAGCGCGCCGCCGAGCGACATCGCACCCGCCTGCAGCAGGCGCCGCCGCAGCCGCCGATGGTTATTGAACGGGCGAGTGCTTGTAGACCGGCTCATGAAGGACCGGCTCGCCGAGCGGCCAGATGTCTTCCCAGATGCCCTGCGGCGGGCCGAGCGTCGGCCACTCGGGATCGTGCTTCAGCATCACGGTGGCCCCGAGCGAGCGCAAGAGCTCCGCCTCGTCCTTGTAGAGGGGCGTTTGGTTCGCCATGAACGGCATGAAGCCGCGCGACTGCGTGTAGTCGAGCGCGGTGAGACCGTCCTGATCCTTCAGGTTCATGTCGATGCCGTACGACGCGAGCAGCTTGATCACGTCCTTGTAGCGCTTGCGCACCGCGAAGTGCAGCGCCGAGCCGCCCCGAATTTCCTCTTCGTGGTTGATCAGCGCGACCACGTTCACGTCCGTGCCCGCGTCGTGGAACGTCTTGATGAGCTCGAGCGCGACTTTCTCCGGCGCTCGGCCGGCAAGCACGGCGTCGATCGGCGTTTGCCGATCCGCCATGTACAGCGTCGCATCCGCGCCATGCTCGAGCAGCAGCTTCACGAGCCCGACGTCGCCCTCGTTCGCCGCGCGGATCAGCGGCGTGGTGCCGCGCGCGTTGGTGTTGCCGCGCACGTTCGCCGGGTGGAAGAACAGCTGCATGTTCGGGTTCGCGCCGCGGTCGAGCAGGAGCTTCACGACGTCGATGCCCTTCGTCTCGTTCGGCGGATCGATCGACGCGCGGCCGCCGTCCACCTTCGAATACAGTCCTACCGCCGTGTAGAGCGGCGCTTCGCCGAAGATGTCCCACTCGTTCACATCGGCGCCCGCGTCGATCAGCTTCTTCGCCAGATCCCAGTTCGCGTTCATGATCGCGAGATTGAGCGGCGACACGCCGTCCGGATCCGGGCGGTCGATGTCCGCGCCGTGCTCGAGCAGCACGTCCACGCACTCCAGGCAATTCTCGCGCGCGGCATACAGCAGCGGCGTGAAGCCGCCGCTGTCGAGATTCTTCGGCCGGCCCTCGGCCGTCACGTGGCGTTGATAATTGCGGAAGATCGAATGCGCGTCGACGTCGGCGCCGTGCGAGATCAGGAGCCCCATCATTTCCGGATGGCGGCGCGCGGATGCCCACATCAGCGCCGTCTGCCCGCCCCAGCTTTCGCGCGCGTCGACCGCGGCGCCGTGATCGAGCAGCAGCTTCGCGGCCGCCACGTTGCCGGTGCGCGCGACGGCCATGAGCGCGGTCTGGCCCTCGGGATTCGGCGAATCGGCATTCGCGCCCGCGTCGAGCAGCAGCTGAATGATCGCGCCGTCGCCAACCTCGGACGCGAGGCTCATGGCGGTCGCGCCATAGTCGTTCGCGATCGAGACGTCCGCGCCCGCGTCGAGCAGTCGCTTCACCTCGGCCGCATCGCCCTTGTATACGGCCCACTGCAGCGGCGTGCTGCCGTCGGCGCTGGGATGGTTCACGGCGGTGTTCTGCGGCGCGCCGCTGAGCGCGCTCGGCGCAGCGGTCTCGTCGGCTGTCGAGGTGCCGCCGCCAACGCCGAGCACGAGCAGCGCGGTCAACGCGGCGATCGTGCCGGTTCCGAACGTCTTCTCGAGTGCCGACATGTCGGTGCGTCTCCGCGCTCGGTCAAACTTCCGAGAACGGTCCCGTGGCGTCGCCGAATTTCTGGTATTCCTTCTCCGGCACGCCCGCGCGCTCGAGCATCGTGACCAGAATGTTCGCGTGCGGCGTGTCCTGCTTGTAGTGCAGGTGCTGGTTGCCCTTGAGCCCGCCGCCGCGCCCGATCAGCGCCTGCGGAATCTGATCCGCGTTGTGCGCGTCGCTGTTCGCCATGCCGCTGCCGTAGAGGATGATCGAGTGGTCGAGCAGCGAGCCGTCGCCGTCGGGCGTATCCGCCAAGCTCTGCGCGAACTTCGCGAAGACCTTCGAGTGATAGTTCTGAATGAGCCGCAGGTTCGCGATGCGCTCCGGGTACCCGCCCCAGTGCGAGGTGGGATGGAACGCCTCGTGGACGCCCAAGTTCGGGTACGTCCGCATGCTCGCCTCCTCCACCATCTTCATCGTGACGACGTTCGTTCGGTTCGTCTGCCACGCGAGCCTGAACATCTCGAACTGCACGTCGAGCAGCTCGCCGAAGTCGTCCGGCTCGCCGATCGGCGCGTCGGGCAGGTCCGAGAGCGATTGGTTGCTCGCCGCGATCTTCTGGACGCGGCTCTCGACCTCGCGCACGGAGTCGAGGTAGTTGGTGACCTTCGCACGGTCGGCCGCGTCGAGCTTGCGGTTCAGACTCGCGCTCGAGTCGCGCACGTAGTCGAGCAGGCTCGTCTTGGTCGCAAGAATCTCCTCGCGCTCCGCTTTCGTCGCGCCCTTGCCAAACATCGAGAAGAACACCTTGCGCGGATTCCCCTCCATCGGCAGGGGCTGGTCAGGCGTGCGGAACGAGATCTCGCCGCCCGGCTCGCCGCAGATCTCCATCGACGGCAGCGTGACGTTCTTCGTGAGATAGCGGGCCGCGATCTGATCGGCCGTGACCCCGGCGCCGGTGGCCGCATTGCGCGCGCGCGGATGCACCGCGTTCAGCCACGTCTGCTCGTTGTTCGCGTGGGGCACGCCCCCCTCGGCGACCTTGTTGCGCAGGCCGCTCACGACCGTGACGTACTCGCGCAACGGCTCGAGCGGCTTCAGGATGAACTGGAAGTCGAAGTCGCGTCCGATCTTCGCGGGCTGCCACTGGTCTTGCAGCGCCCCGTGCGGGAAGTAGACGAAGCCGAGCCGCTGGCTCGGCGCGGCGGAGGTCGCCGCAAACGCCGTCCCGGCCGGAATCATGGCGTCGAGCAGCGGCAGCGCAATGGTCGCCCCGGCCCCTTTCAGAACCGCGCGCCGCGAAAGGTGTTTGCGCGTCAAGAACATGGGAGCGCCCTCTTCATCTTCGACCTCCAAGCTTACCTGAAAGGCTTCGGCCCTTGGCCCAAGAAATTCGAAGCCTTTCACGGTTGGAGGCCTCTTTAGGCATGCAAGTTCGCGGCCGACGCGCCGGTTACCTATTCCGCGAGCCCCGCGCGCGGGGCCGCGCGACTTCGGTCCCCCCGAGTACGCTTGCGGCGCGGGATGGCCGCCCGGTTTGCGCCGGGGGGCGGCCGGGCGAGCGGCAGGCGGCGAGCGGCGAGCGGCGAGCGGCGAGCGGCGAGCGGCGAGCGGCCGAAGGCTACTTCTACTTCAGCGACGCCTGCGTGAGGCCCTCGACGGGCGTGTCCTCGTCGCGCTTGCGGAAGGCGTCGCTCGAGACGATGCCGAGCACGATCGATTCGAATCGGTAGTCGTCCTTCGCAGCCTGGCGCACGATCCCGCGGATCGTCGGCATGTCGCGCCAATCCGTGCCGCGGCCGAGCGCGTACGTCATCAGGTTCTCTGTGAAAGTTTCGACGAACTGGTCAGGATGCGAGGCCAACGCACGGCGCAAGTCGTTGGGGCTCTTCACGGGCGTGCCGTCCGGCAGCACGCCGGTGGAGTCGATCGGCGTGTGCGTGTCGGGATCGTTCTCGCGCCATTGGCCCACCGCACTGAAGTTCTCGAGCGCGAAGCCGAGCGGGTCCATTACGCCGTGGCATGCGAAGCAGGCCGGATTCTGGCGGTGCTGCTCGAGGCGCGCCCGGAGCGTCTTCGGCGGCGCGCCGCGCTTGTTGTCCTGCAGGGTCGGCACCTGCGGCGGCGGCACGGGGCGCTTGGCGCCGAGGATCTTCTCGATGATCCAAGCGCCGCGCAGCACGGGGGACGTGCGGTTCGGATACGCCGTGTTCATCAGGATCGCGCCCTTGCCGAGCAGCCCGTCGCGCCGATCATCCGGCAGCGTCACGCGGCGGAAGCGCGCGCCCTTGACCGTCTCGATGCCGTAGAGCTCGGCCAGCCGCTCGTTCAGAAACGTGTAATTCGCCGTGAGCAGCGCCATCACGCTCTGATCGCTGCGCAGCACGCTGTCGATGAAGAGCCTGAGCTCCTCCTTGAACAGATCGCGCGGATCGAGCAGACCGCTCGCCTGCGGAAACGCGGCGCGGTCGGGCACGATCGTGTCGAGCTTGGCCATGCCCAGCCACTGGAACGCGAAATCGTCGGTCAGCGACTTCGCGCGGTCGTCCGCGAGCATCCGTTGCACCTGCTCGGCCAGCACGCGCGGCTTGTGCAGCTGCGACTCCTCGCCGAGCTTGAGTAGCTGCGCGTCCGGCAGGCTACCCCAGAGGAAGAAGGACAGCCGCGATGCGAGCTCGAGGTCCGTGAGCGTGACCGTGCCCGGATGGTCGCCCGTCTCCGCGCGATACACGAAGCTCGGGCTCGCAAGCACGGCGGAGAGTGCGGTTTGGATGCCGTGCTCGAAGCCGCCCTCCCGGTAGCCCGCATCGTAGAACGACATCAGCGGTTTCAGGTCGGCGTCCGTGACCGGCCGCCGGAACGCGCGTTCCGCGAGATTCGTGACGATCTCCGTCGCGCACGGCCGCTCGGGGCCTTCGCTCGGGCGACAGATGAAGATCTTCTTGCGGCTTCGCGAGTCGCCGATGCCGGTGACGGACAGCGGCCCGCGGATCTCGAGCGCGTGCGCGGCCTGGATGCGCTCCTGACCGCCCTCCACCGCGATCGTGCGGATGCGTTCGTCGCTCTCGGCGAAGCTGCGGTGCACGAACGTGACGGTGAGCGTGTGCTGTCCGGCCGGCGCATTGAAGTGGATCTTTCGCAGTCGACCGTTGATGGCCGCGACCGCGGGATCCAAGTGCTGGTCGATCGCCTTGTGGTCTTCCTCGCCGCCGATGTTCGTGCGATAGAACTCCTTGCCGTCGAGCAGCACGACGACCGTGTTCTTGAACTCCATCCGCGGCACTTCGCGCGCGAGCGCCATGTCGCCGATCGTGAGCTCGTACTCGCCATCGGCCGGGAAATCGTGCTCCACGCTGAAGCCGCCGCGAGTACCGAACGGCATGCCCGGGATGTAGTGCTGCTGGCGGCCGGTGCCCGGCGCGCCCGACGGCGGCAGGGAGATCACCATGTTCGCAGGGTCGCCATAAGTGGTTGCGACCGGCGGCGCCTTCGCATCGCCGATGGCTTGCTGCGCGATCTCGCTAGCGGCCTCGATGTATTGATTCACGAACGCGGGCGACACCTGCAGCGCATCCGCGTCGTTGTCGAAGTTGCCGTTCACGTTGTCGTCCGGCAGCCATTTCGCCGGATCCACGTCGAGCGCAAGCAGATCGCGAATGGCGTGCGCGTATTCGCGGCGGTTCAAGCGCCGCAGCGAGACGCGGCCGGGCGCCGACTTATCCGCGGCACTCGCGTCGATCTCGTTCTCGAGCCACGTCGCGAGCTGAGCGACGGTTTGCCCATCGGGACGCGGCTCGCCGGCGGGAGGCATCAGGCCGCCGCGCAGCTTCTTGATCGCGGCTTCCCACGTCTCCGCGTTATCCGCGATGTGATCGGGCGATAGCTTGTCGAAGTAGCGGCCCCCGGCCCGCTCCTCGTAGTTGTGGCAGTCGAAGCAATACTTCTTGACGACGGACCACTCCTCGGCGTTCGAGGGGTGCTGCGGATAGAAGTAGATGCCGACACCGACGGCGGCTGCCGCGGCGGCTACGGAGACCGGGATGACGAGCTTGAGTGAGATGGCGCGTACTCCTGACTTCCGGCTCGGCAATCCCGCCGACTGCGGCGGCGGGACAACCTCTATATATAACCCAACGGCCCTTATGGCTAACCTCTGATTTTCCGGGGCCCGGACGGGGTTGTCGAGCGCGTCGGCGATCGGGCCGCGTCTCGGCCCGGCGGGGATTTTCGGCTCGAGAGCAGCGGAATCGCGGCCCTCCGCGGCGCCGAGGTGCTCGCAGCGACCGAGCGGCGCCAACGTTAAGTTTTGTTGGGCGCGCGAGCGGTGACGGCAACGGGGCGCGGAATGGCTACTTCCGGGCGGGGGGGAACGGGCACGCGCCGTATTCGACAACCGCTCCCGCTGCGCCCAAACTGACGTAAACGGAAGGAGAGCGCCCATGGACTATCGAGTCGAACGCCTACGCACACCCGCCGAATGCGCGATTTTCGTCAAGAACGCATTGGCCGGAAAGCGTCCCGATCTCGCGCTGGAAGCGCACCGCAAAGCCGTCAATCTGCAGGCTGCGACACATGATGCGCACTCTCCGGTCGAAGCCGAGGCGTTCGCCGCCGTATACGCCTACGAAGCGGCGCTGACGCGCAAGAATGGCAAGAAGACACGCGCCACCTATACCTGGACGGTGGCCAGAAGCCACGGAATCATCGAAGCGATCCAAAGAGCCGTCAGCCGCGAACCGGAAGCCGAGGCATTCACGTCACTGCGCGAGCTCGGGCTCGAAGATCTTGCATTCGAGGCGCTCGTCATCCGTCACGAGGGAGCCTTCAACGAGGCAACGGTTCAGATCGCGAGGGAACGGTTGGCCGAGGCCGCCTAAGACGCGGGTAGCTGCGCATGGCCGCGCCCATCCGGCTCGGGAACGCATAAGCCGAGCCCCCTGAGCACCGCGGAGCGGCGCTTCGCTGCCGCTTTTAGCCGCTCGTAATACCGAGCACTGGGTGTCGTGATATTGGCCGTTCGGCCAACCGGCGACCGGGCGCAGACAGGCCGAGAGGCGCCGGGGGCGCGGTTCCACGACTGTGCACCCGCCGTATCCCAATTCGCGGATCGATCGGTAACATGGACCGATGACGACGCCAGGCATGGAGGATCGGCCGGCTGCGTTCGGCGCGCCGACGCGCGACCGATCGACGCGCGGCACCGCTGCCGAAAGGAACGAAATAGCGGCTGCCCGTGAGCGAATACGAAGCCGTCTCGAAACGCGCGAGCTCGCCTTGGCCGCCGTCGCGCTGACCTGGTGTCTCGGGCTCATTGCCGTCCGGATTTTTCGCACCGGCTCGCCCCAGTTCCTGTTCCTCACTTGGAACTTGTTTCTCGCCTGCGTACCGCTCGCGAGCTCGCGCGCGTTTGCGTCGATGAGCCGCCGCGGCGCGGCGCGATGGGCTTTATTCGCGTTGTTCTGTCTGTGGCTGCTGTTCCTGCCGAACGCTCCGTACATCGTGACCGATCTGATCCACGTCAAGCCGCGCACCGGAATCCTGTCCTGGTACGACTCCGGCATGGTGCTCTCGTGCGCCGGCGCGGGCCTGCTCGTCGGGTATTTTTCCGTGCGCGATATGCAGCGGCTGGTCGAGGACAGGTACGGCAACGTCGCCGGTTGGTCGATGACCGCCAGCGCCTTGATGCTTTCGGGATTCGGCGTCTATCTCGGCCGCGTGATGCGTTGGAATAGCTGGGACGTCGTCACGGATCCCGTCGCGTTGTTCGGCTCCGTAGCCGAGCTTCTTCTGAACGCGCCATTGCATCTGCATACCTATGCCATGACGCTGCTGTTCGGGCTCGGTCTGTTGCTCGGCTACGCTGCGCTGCATTTCCTCGTGGGCGCCGAGCGCGATGTACTCTGAAAAGCAGGTCGCCGCGCACCCGGCGTCGCGCCCGACGGCGACCGCGGCGCCGGACTTCGCGCTCAGCGCAACTGACTGTCTTTACTACCGCGCCGGTTGTAGCCGGTGAAGTGGCGGGTCTCTCGATCGGCCTCCTCCTGACACTTGAGACACAGGCGCACGCCCGGTAGCGCCTCGCGGCGCGCTTCGGGGATCGGCTCGGCGCACTGGTCGCAATGCGTGGCGCTCGGACCGTGCGGCAGGCGGCTCTTGGCGCGCGCGACGCCGTCCTTCACGGTGTCGTCGATCTGATCTTGTACGGCGCCTTCGCGCGCCCAGCCGGTGGCCATGACGGTGCTCCGCGTTGATGTTCCGATGATAACCCGCGCGCTCGCCTCCCTGCCCGTCACGCTCCGCCTCAGATTTGGTTCCTGAAGTTCGACGCAGTCGGAGTGGCGCACCGGTTCTCGAATTTCAGCAGCGGGATCGGACTGTACTTGAACTCGGCATTCTGAGGTTTGCTCCGGCCGGGAGCGTCCTCGAGCGAGCTCAAACGCCCGCGCTCACGACGGTGCCGGTCGCACCGGCGCCCGTCCTGGCCGCGAGCCGTGCGCGGAACTTCAGATGGCGGAGCCGGCTCCACTCGATCAGCGGGTGCCAGACGGCGGCCGTCAATCGATAGCGGATCAAAAGCTGCCAAACCCAATTCGACCGCTTGTAGAGATACGACATCGCGAGGTACGGAGGCACCGAGCGCCAATCCGCGGGCCGGCGGCGCCAGATCGACGCATGGGAGAAGAGCCGGCGGTAACACCACTCGTAGCCCGCTTGCAGCTCCTCCGCCGAGATGCGCGCGGGCTCGAACACCACGTGCGCCGTGTCATAGAGGCTCCAGTCGCGGTGCACGATGCGGCCTTCGCGCTCGAGCTGACTGAACAGCGGCGTGCCCGGATACGGCGTGAGCAGATGAAACGTGGCGCATTCGAGTCGATTCGCCTCGATCCACTCGACGGTTCTCTCGAAGACGTCCGGTCCATCGTGATCGAAGCCGAGCACGAAGCTGCCGTTCACCTGGATCCCGTGGTCGTGGAGGATCCGCACGCGCCGCGCGTAGTCCGCGGGCACGGGCGTGCGCTTGCGCGCGTCGTCGAGATTCGCCGCGTTCAGCGACTCGAAGCCGATGAACACGCCGGTGCAGCCGGCGAGCGCCATCTCCCGCACGAGCGACGGATCGTCCGTCACGTCGATCGTCAGCGCCGCGCTCCAGATGATGCCGAGCCGTTGCAAGCCGCCGCAGAGCTGGCGCAGATAGTCCGGCCTCGAACCGAGATTGTTGTCGACGAACACCGCATACGGTTGGCGGTCGGCCGCGATCTCGGCGACCACTTGCTCGACGTCGCGCAGCCGATACGGCATGTGCAGACCGTCCGTCGAGAGGTAGCAGAACCCGCAGCGATTGTGGCAACCGCGAGTCGCGATCACGCTCGACGTCGTGAGGAAACCGTCGCGCGGCAGCAGATCGCGGCGCGGCGGCGGATCGTCGCGATAGGGACGCTTGTAGTCGCCGCGATAGACCGACTTCAGCGTGCCGGCTTCGGCGTCCGCGAGGATCTGCGGCCAGAGCTGCACGCCCTCGCCGATCGCGAGCGCGTCCGCATGCTCGGCGGCTTCCTCGGGCGCCGTGAGAACGTGCAAACCGCCGAGCACGACCTTCGCACCCCACCGGCGATAGTGAGCCGCGAGCTCGTAGGCGCGCTTCGCGAACGTGAGATGCACGGTGATCCCCACCACCTCGGGGAATGGATCGAGCGGCGGCGGACCCTGCAGCAGGTTCTCGTCCCAGTAGCGTAGCTCCCAGCTCGGCGGCGTCGCGGCCGCCGTCGCGGTGAGTGCGAGCGTCGGCGTCAGCACGTGCTTGCCGAAGCTTGCGTGGGGATCCTTCCGATAGAACGGATTGAGCAGCAGCGCGTAGCGGCGCCGCAGAGGTCCGGGAATGGCGTGCGCGTCCAACGCGGGAGCGACCGCCATGCGCCTCGGGAGCCAGCGCCCTCGGCGCGCGCGTGTAGCGAGCGCAGGACGCGCGCCGGCTTCGGCCACACCTCGCCCTTCGGACTTCGCTTCGGGACGCAGGTGGCCCGGATCGAATGGGTTGGTCACTTCGACTCCCGTGAACTTGCCGCAATGCGAGCCGCGCTCATTCGAGCGAGAGGGCTCGGCAATGGTCCGCAGTGGACTCGTCTATGTCAAGTACTTTTCAATACAAAGTACTAGCTGTGGAGTCGAACGACGGCATTGGCCGGCCTGGAAAAGGGCCGAACGGTCCTAACGAACGGGGAACGGGTTGACGGGCGTCTCCGCCGCGGGCTCGGGCGCGGTGTCGGTGGCGCCGTGCTCGACGAGCCGCACGCGCGGCACACGCGCGAATCTTCCCGCGAGCTTCCGGCAGAGCACATAGAACAGCGGCGTGAACACGAGCCCGAACAGGGTGACGCCGAGCATGCCGAAGAACACGGCCACGCCCAGCGCCTGACGCAGCTCGGCGCCGGGCCCACTGCCGAACGCGAGCGGAATCACGCCGAAGACGAAAGCGGCCGAAGTCATCAAGATCGGCCGGAGGCGCGTCTTCGCCGCCGCAATGGCGGCGTCGACCGCCGTGAGCCCGCGCTCCTCGCCCTGACGCGCGAACTCGACGATCAGGATGGCGTTCTTGGCGGCGAGGCCGATCAGCACGACCATGCCGATCTGCGTGAGGATGTTGTTGTCCATGCCGCGCGCATTCACGCCGAGCATCGCCGCGAGCAGGCACATCGGCACGATCAGAATCACGGCGAGCGGCAGCGTGAGGCTCTCGTAGAGCGCGGCGAGGAAGATGAACACGAACACCACGCCCAGCACGAACGCGAGCGCCCCGGAATCGCCCGAGATCCGCTGCTGGTACGCGAGCCCGGTCCACTCGAAGCTCATACCGGCCGGCAGCACTTCGCGCGCGAGACGCTCCATCGCCGCGATCGCCTGGCCGGAGGAATACCCGAGCGCCGTGTCGCCCTGGATGTCCGCGGCGGGATAGAGGTTGTAGCGCATCACGCGGTAGGGCGCGGTCGCCGGCTGCAATTTCGCGATCGCGTCGAGCGGGACCATGGCGCCCGACGCCGAGCGCGTCTTGAGCTGCCCCACCCACTCCTGGTCCTGCCGGTAGCTCGTGTCGCCCTGGGCAATCACCTGGAACGTGTGGCCGAGCAGATTGATGTTGTTCACGTAGGTGCCCGCGAGATAGGTCTGCAGCGTCGTGAACACGTTGCGCACCGGCACACCGAGCATTTCGGCCTTGTCGCGGTCGACGACTGCGTCGAGGGTGGGGTTGCGCGTGTTGAAGTTGCTGAACGCGAGCGAGATGGCCGGGTCCGCCGTGGCGGCCTCCGTGAGCCGCTGCACCGCGGCCTCGAGCGCGCGATAGCCGAACCCGCCGCGGTCCTCGATCATCATCTGGAAGCCGCCATTGTTGCCCATGCCACGCACGGAGGCGGGATTCACCACGCGGATCTCGGCGGCCGTGATGCCGGAGAGCCGCTTGCGCAGGTCCGCGGCGATCACGTTAGCGGTGAGTCCCTTCGGCAATCGCTCCTCGAACGGCTTGAAGACGGCCCACATCTGGCCCGAGTTCGTCGCAGGGCTGAACGTGATGCCGTCCATGCCGGAGTAGGCGGACACGGACGAGACACCGGGCGTGCCGAGCACGATCGGGATCACCTGCTGCACGACCGCGTCCGTGCTCGCGAGGCTCGTGCCGGGCGGCATCGTGACGGACATCGAGACATTGGCCTGATCCTGCGCCGGAATGAAGCCGCGCGGCGTGTCGAGCACACGCCAACCCGTGAGCACGAGCAGGCCCGCGTACAGCACGACGAGCACGGCGCCGCGGCGCAAGCACGCGCCCGTCACGCGCGCATAGCCGCCCGAGAGCCGCTCGAGCCAGCCGTTCGCGCGCTCGCCGAGCGCGTAGAGCCGCTTGCCGGCGCCGGTCCGCACGAGCGTCGCGTCGTGCGGCTTCAGGATCACGGCCGCCAGCGCCGGCGACAGCGTCAGGGATACGATCAGCGAGATGGCCGTGGCGGATGCGATCGTGAGCGCGAATTGCTTGTAGAACGCGCCCGCGATTCCGCCGAGGAACGCAGTCGGCACGAACACCGCGACGAGCACGAGCGCGATGCCGATCAGCGCGCCGCCGACCTCGTCCATCGTGACGTGCGCGGCCTCGCGCGGCGCCATGCCGGCACGCAGGTGGCGCTCCGCGTTCTCGACCACGACGATCGCGTCGTCCACCACGATGCCGATCGACAGCACCAGGCCGAACATCGACAGGTTGTTCAGCGAGAACCCGAACAACGACATGATCGTGAAAGTGCCGATCAGCGATATCGGAATGGCGAGCAGCGGGATGATCGCGGTACGCCAGCGCTGCAGGAACAGCACCACGACGACCACGGCGAGGATCATCGCCTCGAGCAGCGTGTGCCGCACGGCCTCCACCGCGGCCTGCGTGAACGCGACGGGGTTGTAGATGATCTCGTAGCCGACGCCGGGCGGGAACTGGGTTTTCAGCTCCTCCATCGTGGTCTTGATGTTGTCCCAGGTCTCGAGCGCGTTCGTATTCGGCGCTTGCTGCACGCTGAGCGACACGGCGGGGTCGAGGCTCTTGTACGCGTTCACCGCGTAGTTCTGCGCGCCGAGCTCGACGCGCGCGACGTCGCCGATGCGCGTGACGCGGCCTTGTGCGTCGCGCTTGATGATCGCGTCCGCGAACTCCTCGGGCGTGTCGAGCCGGCCCTGGGCGCGGATGTTGAGCTGATACGCGGCAGGACTGTCGTTGAACGGCGGACCGCCGACCGCGCCGCCCGCCACCTGCAGATTGTTGTTGCGCAGTGCGGCGACGATCTCCTCGACCGTCAAGTCGCGCGCGGCCGCCCGCTCGGGATCGATCCACACGCGCATCGCATAGTCACGCGCCGCGTTCGTGTTCACGTCGCCCACGCCCGGCGTGCGCAGCAGCCGCTCGCGCACCTGCAGATTCGCGTAGTTCGCGATGTACTTGCGATCGACGCTCGAGTCGGTCGCGAACATGTGCACGATCAGCAAGATGTCCGTCGAGCCTTTGCGCACGGTGATGCCGAGGTCGCGCACCGTTTGCGGCAGCTGCGGCAGCACCGACTGGATGCGGTTCTGCACGTCCACCTGGGCGATGTCGACGTTCGTGCCGTTCTTGAACGTCACGGTGATCGACACGCGTCCCTCGCTCGTCGACGACGACGACATGTAGAGCATGTCGGTGATGCCGTTGATCTGCTGCTCGAGCGGCGCTGCAACGGTGTCCGCGATCTCCTCCGCGGTCGCTCCGGGATAGAGCGCGTTCACGGAGACCGTGGGCGGCGCGATCTGCGGATACTGGTCGACCGGTAGCGTGAGGTAGGCCATGACGCCGGTCAGCGTGATGACCACCGACACGGCGGCCGCGAAGATCGGGCGGTCGATGAAGAAGTGCGAGAAGCGCATGCGTGCGGCTCAGCGTGCGCCCGCGGGCGCTCCGCCCGAAGCGTCGCCGGGGATGCTGCTCGCGCCGCCGCTCGGCGCGACGCCGGCGTTCGGCGCGCGGCCCGAAGGGCCGCCGGGCGACGCGCTCGATGAGCCGCTCGGCGCATCCGGCAGCGATAGCGTGCTGTCCTCGCCGAGCGAGACGCCGGTCGGGAACGCCGTGACGACGCCCTCCTTCACGCTCACCCGGCGGCCCGGACGAGCGCGCTGCACACCGCTGATCACGATGCGATCCTCGGCCGCAATACCGTCGAGGATCACGCGCAGCCCACCGATCAGGCGCCCGGGCCGCACGACTTTCTGCCCGACCGTGCCCTCGCGGTCGACGACGTAGACGACCTGGCGCATCTGATCCGTGACCACGGACTGATCGGGCACGAGCAGCGCATCGAACGGCTGTGTGGCGTAGAGGCGCATCTGCCCGAACATGCCGGGCGAGATGAAGCCGTCGGGATTGTCGACCACCGCCCGCAGCCGAATCGTGCCCGAGCTGCGGTCGAGCGCGTTGTCGAGGAAGTCGACCCGGCCCTTCCAACGGTACGCCGTCTCGTCCTGCAAGCGGATGTCGACGGGCCGCTCGCGCGCCCCCTTCGCCTCGCGCTTGTACTTCAGCAGCGCGGACTCCGGCACGTCGAACACGAAGCGGATCGGATTCTCGCTGACGATCGTGGTCAGCACGGTCGTGTCGGCGGTCACGATGTTGCCCGGGGCCAAGCGCCGATACGATACGCGGCCGGTCAGCGGCGCGGTCACGCGCGTGAACGACAGGTCGAGCGCCTTCATCTGCACGGCCGCTTCGGCCGCGTCGACGTCGGCGGCGGCCTTGAGCTTCGCGGCCATGCGGACCTCGGTCTCCGACTCGCTCACGAGCTTCTTGCCGACCAGCGCCTGCGCGCGCTCGAGCTCCGCGTCGGCGTTCGCGAGCTGCGCGCGCGCGCCGGCGACTTCCGCCTTCGCCTCGGCGACCTCCGCGGCGTAAGGCCGTGGATCGATCACGAACAACAGATCGCCCTCGTGCACCACCTGGCCGTCGTCGAAATGGACGGACTCGATCACGCCGGAGACCCGCGGCCGCACCTCCACGGCATCGACCGGCTCGAAGCGGCCCGAGTAGTCGTCCCAATCCGTCACGCGCTTCGAGAGGGGTGTGGCCACCTCCACCTCGGGCAACGCCTGGGGCGGCGGCGCGGGCCGGCTGCACGCGGCGCACAGCGCCGCGCAAGTGACGGCCAACGAGACGAAGGCTATTCTCATCGTTCTAAGGTCGCCTGCTCGGGCGTAGCCGCTAACAATAGCAGGCGCGAAGGGAAAGCAAATCCCTTCTCGGTTCGAGCGGATGCCCGCCGCGCGAGCATGGGCACGGCCGGTATCGATGCCACCCGCCACGGCGGCGCTGCGCCCGGCCAGCTAGGGGGGGCGAATGATCGAACGTGTAGTCGCCGAGCACGCGCTCCGCCGCGCCGTCCACGGCGACGAGGCGCACGCGCTGCTGCGCATGACCGGGCACGCGCGGCCGCGCGGCGCTAGGCACCCACGTCACGTCGTCCGCTGCAGGATCGAACGCCACATCGTTCACGCGCAGCGTGCCGGCCTTCGGATCGTGAATCGGCAGGTCGAGGCTATACTCGCGCACGCGCAGCCCCCCGCAGCGGTCGCGCGCGAAAACATGCAACGGGGTGTAGCGAGCTACGGTCTCGTTACACCCCTAGCACTCTAAAGTGGGAGACGTCTCATGATCACGAATACGCAGTCGGGCACGAACATCGAGGAGATCGCGACCGGGATTTTTCGCATCAACACGCCGGTCGCGCTGCCGGGCGGCGAAGGCTTCAACTTCAATCAGTATCTGATCGTCGACGACGCACCGCTGCTGTTTCACACGGGGCTGAGGCAACTCTTTCCGCTCGTGAGCGAGGCGATCGGTGCAGTGCTGCCGCTCGAGCGGCTGGCGTACGTGGGCCTCTCCCACTTCGAGGCCGACGAATGCGGCGCGCTGAACGCATTCCTCGCGGCCGCACCGAACGCGGTGCCGCTCTGTGGTCAGTTGGCGGCGATGGTCTCGGTCGGCGACTACGCCGACCGCGCGCCGCGCGCGCTCGCGGACGGCGAGGAGCTCGTGCTCGGAACGCACACGATCCGCTGGTTCGACACACCGCACGTCCCTCATGCCTGGGAGTGCGGGCTCATGCTCGATGTCGCGACGGACACCTTCTTTTGCGGCGATCTGTTCACGCAAGGCGGCGCCGGTGAGGATGCGTTGACCGAGCGCGACATCCTCGGGCCGAGCGAGGCATTCCGCAAACCGCTCGACTACTTCGCGCACGCGCCGCAGACGCAAGCCGTGCTCGAGCGGCTCGCACGCGAGGCGCCCACGACGCTCGCGTGCATGCACGGCAGCGCTTGGCGCGGCGACGGCGCGCGTCTGCTGCGCGAGCTGGCCGCGACGCTGGCCGCGACGACCGGCGACGAAGGCGGGCCGGAGCGTCGCGATCCGAGCTCGCAGCGGCCGCTCGCCGCGACCGGATCGTAACTACAGCGTAGTAGGTGGCGGCACGCGGCGCGCCGTCGCCGCTTGCGCCGATGCGTTGCGTCGTGGCGCTGCAGCCTTCAGCGCGTCTCCGCGCTGCGCGCCTCCGCAGCGCTCCGGCTGCCGCCGATCTCCACGCCCTCCCGCGGTCCCGCGCGTGTCATGAACGCGCACAGATTTGCGAGAACGGACGCCACGAGCATCGTGTACGCCATCGGCCGCAACGTGCTATCGAAGAAAATACCGGACACCGCACCGAACAGCGACGCGAGCCCGAACAAGAGCGTCGTGTACAGCGACGACGCGCTGCCCGCGAGCCTGCCGAAGTTGCGCATGTACTGCGACGAGCCCGCCGGGCCGGCCAGGCCGAAGCTGCCGACGATCACGGCCACGGACACCACGACGTACCAGATCGAGCCCGCGTCGAGCGCAACCGCGGACGCGAGGAACACGGCCGCCGCCAGCTGCACGGCAAGCCCCAGCCGGAACTGTCCGGGCGCGCGGTCCGGCGTCAAATGCCGCATGTTGTAGAGATTCGTCGCGATCATGCCGATCACGCCGACGCCGAAGTAGAACGGAAAAGCGGTTTCCGACACGCCGAAGTGCTGGATGTAGGCGAACGACGCGTTCGTCAAGAACGTCATGAAGCAGCTCGCGCCGAACGCCATTGCGAAGGCGTAGACCATCGGGCTTCGGCCGCGCTCGTCGCGGAATACGAGCACCTCGCCGCACTGGCGGATCGTCCTCCACACCGAGAGCTGGCTCCAGTGCCCGGGCCTGGTCTCGGGCACGGCAAGCCAATAATACGTGCCGAGCGCGCCCGCGTACGCGGCCTTGAAGAAGAAGATCGAGGGCCAACCGAAGCGCAACAGCGCTGCGCCGAGCGACGGCGCGATCACGGGCGAGGCCAGCATCGTGAGCATGACCATCGCCATGCGCTTGCCGAGCTCGTCCACGTGGTAGACATCGCGCACGATTGCCCAGCAAATCACGGTGGAGAAGCCGCCGCCGATCGCCTGGACGAAACGCAGCGCCTCCACCTGTTGCACGGTCCTGGCAAAGCCGATCGCGATCGCCGCAAGCGCGAACACCGATAGGCCGATCATGCCGACGCGCTTGCGGCCGATCTGGTCCGAGAACGCGCCGCCGAAGAATTGGCCGAACCCGTAGCCCACGAGGTACAGGCTGATCGTGTTGTTCATCGCGACGATGCCGACGTGGAAGCTCTGCGCCATCGCGGGCATTGCGGGCAGATAAGCGTCCAGGCTTAGCGCACCAAGCGCGACCAACGCGCCGACGAAAACGATCAGATGCTTCGGCAGCTTGAGATCGTGCGCGGCCGGGTTGGAAAGCGGTGGATTCATTCCGGGTCCGGAGGTCGTTGAAACCGGTAACGATGGCTCAGCGGGAGCCGCGCGTCCAGCTCGTGCGCGGGAGCGCGTCGTGCCGGACCGCGGCGCAGACCGGACGAGCCTAACCCGCCAGGCCGAAGCGGCCGCCGGCGGCGGCGCGGCTCAGCCGCGGTTCGGCGTCGCCGTTCTCACCGTGAGCGCCCAGCCGTCATACGCCGTGCCGTCGAGCTCCTCGATCACGCGTTTGGCATCGCCCGCAGTCGCCATCTCGACGAACGCATAGCCGAGGCTGCGCCCGGTGCCGTGATCGGTGATCATCTTCACGCGTTCGACCTTGCCATGCTCGCCTACGAGGTTCGACAACGCCGCTTCGGTCGCCGAGACCGGCAGATTGCCGACGTAGACCTTTCTACCCACGGCGCACGGCGTTCACCGCGGCATAAACGGAGATGAGACGTCCGTCGAAATTCGCGAGGTTCAACCCTTCGATGGCTCGCTGCGCACCCGTAGCCGTCTGCATCTCGACGAATGCGCCGCGGCGGTTCGCGCCCGCGGTATCGCGGTCGATGCGCACCGACACCACGTCGCCGAACTTTTCGAATTTGGTTGCGAGCACCTGCTCCGTTGCGGTCAACGGCAAATTGCTCGCGTAGAGCATCATGCTCACGCGGATTCCTATGGTGGGAGACCGCCAACGAAACTGGCTCCGTCCGAGTCTACAGGAGAACGGCCGGCCTTGCCCGGCTATCGCGGCCAAGGAGCCACGTTCGTCGCTACACGCCCCTCCGGCGCGCTGCAAGCCGTTCCCGGCGCGGTGGCGTCCCGCCGGCGCGCAGCGGGCGGCAGAACCCTCGCGAAGGAAAATCGGATGCGCTCGGCGTCCATCCTGTACACTGAGCACAGCCGGAGTCGCCGGCGGCTTCTCCACCATAGGACAACGTGCATGTGCACACGACTTTGCGCGTGCGCCGCCGCGGCAGCGCGCTGATGCCGATGCGGCAACGACACGGTGAGCAGCGAGCGCCGAGCGTCCCGAGCGCCGACGACACGGAAGCGTATCGGCTCATAGGCATTCGGCCGGCCGCCACACCCGCGGGATGCGCGGGCCGCGACTGGCTCGTCTACGAAATCGCACAGGGCGCCAACATCATCACCGGCTACCGGCGCGGCGATTTGCCGGCCGCGACCGCCGACGTCGAGAAAATCGTGGTCGCCCTCAACGAGCGCCGCGCGAAGAGCAAGGGGCGGCCGGGTCCGAAGCCGAAGCAGGCGGCGAGCGCCGTCGGGCCGAGGGCCGCCGCGCCGGCGAGCCCGGATCACGACGCCGATAGCGCTGCCGGCGACCGCCACGATGCCAGCGGCGAAGGCTCGAGCGCGCATGCCGCTACCGCCGAAGCCGACGGCAGCGACGAGGCTGATATCGCCTAGCCCGCACAATCTCGAGGCAGCGATCCGTGCAACGGGGTATGCTGCGCGCTCAAATCCATCGCTTTAGCGAGCCTGCAGGCACGGTGCCTACATCCTCTTGAGGCGAATAATGTTACCTGAGGAGGGTACATGGGCAGGAAACTCTATGTCGGCAATTTGCCTTACTCGGCGACCGAAGACTCGCTGCGCGAAGCGTTCAGCGCGAGCGGCACGGTGGATTCGGTGCACCTCATCACCGATCGCGACACGGGCCAGAGCAAGGGCTTCGCGTTCGTCGAGATGGCATCCGACGGTGAAGCGCAGCGCGCGACGCAGGCGATGAACGGGGCAACGCTCGACGGCCGTCAAATCAAGGTCAACGAGGCGAAGCCGAAGGGCTCGGGCGGCGGCGGCGGTGGCGGCCGTCGCGATGGCGGCGGCGGTGGCGGCGGCTACGGCCGGCGGTACTGATCCGCAGCCGAGCAAGGTCTCGTTCACGGCGATCGGCGGATCATACGTCCGCCGCGCTGCGGCGCGCGTCCGCCGCGCTCCGGCGCGCGCGGTAAGCTCCGGCGCAACCTCCACCGCGCGGCGACGCAGACCCATTCGGTCGCGTCAGCGGATACTGGTAGCGGTTCCGCGCCCAATTCGATCGTCCAGATCGCGGGCTCGACGTAGGCGTTCTTGTCCGGACCGCATCGACGCGGCGCTGGTTCGACGCGCCGAAGAGCGCATAGCCCTGTAAGCGGTTCGGCAGGCTCCCAACCACTTCGTCGGCCGTCTGCCGCGGAGCGCCTGCCCCGATACGCGGCGCCCCGCGCGCACTCGTGTTCAGCGGCTTCCACAGGCCCATGCGCGCGCGATTGAGATTCGGCGCGCGCACGCCGGCGTTGTGCAGCACGTGGATCGAAGACCCGATCCATGCACCCAAGTGTGAGCCCCGTATGAGCCGATTCGCCGTCCATACGGTAGGGTCTCGGCCGGACTTCGCTGGGGCAGCCGCCGAGAATGATTTGGGTCGCGCTCCTTGTTTTGCTCGCTCTCGCCGCAACCGCGTGGTGGGTCCGTCGTCGTGCTCCGGCTCGAGAGGCGACGCCGCGCACCCTCACGATCGCTCGCTTCAGCGCAGTCGAGATTCAGGTTCGCAGCGGAGCCTGCGAGGCGGCGCGTGCCCTCCGTGAGCAGCGTTTCCTCGCACGTCAAGCGCCTGCGTTGCCGCTGCCGACGTGCACAGCCGCGCGGTGCTCTTGCCGATTCGTCAAGCTTACGGACCGACGGACGGAAGACCGGCGTTTCGAGCGCGTCGATCTGACTGCCACGCTGTTTCTCGCCGAGGACAGGCGCCGGCGCCGCGAGCGCCGCGATGAAGACTAGGGTCCCCCGCCGCGGCCCGCACGGCTCGGACGAGAGCGCCGTGCGACGCCGGGTCGATCGCCGGGCTGGCGTAATCGGGCAATGCTTGGTCACGGGTGTCAGACAGCGAGCGGGACGCGCCTCCGGAGCCTCTCGTAACTAGCTGAAATCATTGAATCGTCGCGTTGGCACGAGATTGGCAAGGCCGCGCATGATTACGAGGAGGGACTCGCGTCATGCAATCCGAGCTTCAATCGTTCGATCAACCCACCGCCAAGCTCATCGCCGCCGCCGTCATCGTCGCGTGCCTGGCGCTCGCTGCAGTCGCCTTGCTGCTGCCGCTCGCTCCGGCCCTGCTGTTCGTCGCGATCGCGGCGCTGGTCGCCGCCAAGCTGTCTCCGGCGTTCGATAGAACGCTGCGGCAGAACGCGACGCTCGCGGGCTATCTCGACCGCACCGACGGGTTTCTCGAGCTGCCCCTCGCGGCAAAGCTGCGCACCGGATGCTTGCTCTGCGCAAAGATGGCCGTCGACGCGGTCGCCTTGCTCGTCGCGGCCGTCATGCGGCTGCTGAACGCCGTCGAACGCGCCTGAGCGTCGGGGGGCGCGCCGCGCGCCGACGTCACGGCCTCGAACGGCGACCCGGTCGGGAGCCGAGGCCGCGCGGCCGCGGCGCGGCGGCCGTTATTGATCTGCCAATCGAAAATTTCTCGCCGAAGCTTAGGTACAATATCCGCATCCCCCGAACGCTGCGCGTCTGCGCGGCGTTCGTTTTTTCTGCCATGGAGCCATCCGTGTCGACAGTTGCGCGCGCCTCTGCGGCCTGGCGAAAGCCGCTCTTTCCGTCGCTGGTCGCGGCGCTGCTCGCGGCCTGTGGCCAACCGCCGCCGCAGCAGACGCTGCCTCCCGCCGAGGTCAGCGCACTCGAGGTCGAGCCGCGCGATCTCACCCTCGAGCTCGACTACGCCGCGCAGCTGCGCGGAATCCGCGAAGTAGAAGTCCGCGCGCGCGTGTCGGGGATTCTGCTCGAGCGCCGCTACGACGAGGGCGAGGCGGTCAAAGCCGGCGACGTGCTGTTCCGCATCGACCCGGCGCCGTTTCGCGCCGAGGCCGATCGCGCAAAGGCCGAGCTCGGCGTGCAGCAGGCGAACCTGCAACAGGCGCGCCGCGAACGCGACCGCATCGTGCCGCTCTACGATCAGAAGCTCGCGAGCCTGCGCGATCGCGATACGGCCATCGCGGCGTTCGAAGGCGCACAAGCTGCGGTCGCGGCCGCGCAGGCCGCGGTGAAAACCGCTGAGCTGAACCTCTCGTACACCGACGTGCGCGCGCCGATTGCAGGCCTCACGAGCCGCGAGGTGCACTCCGAAGGCAGCCTCGTCACGGCCGGCGACGATTCGAGCTTGCTCACGTACATCGTGCAGAACGACCGGCTGTACGTCGATCTCGCGCTGTCCGAGGGCGACGCAGAGCGCGTGCACGAGGCGCACGACGCACGGCCCGACGACGTGTTCGTTCAAGTCGTGGACGCGCGCGGGATGCCGCAAGGTCCGAAGGCGCGCATCGAGTTCATCGCACCGCGCGTGGACGATGCGACCGGCACGGTCGCCGTGCGCGCCGTGCTCGACAACGAAGGCAAGGCGCTGATGCCGGGCCGCGTCGTGCGGGCGCACATCGAGGGCGTGAGCGTGCCGGCGTCGCTCGTGATACCGAAGCGCGCGGTGCTGCACGGCGTGCAAGGGTCGCTGGTCTGGGTGATCGGCGAAGGCGACAAAGCCATGCCGCGCCCGGTGATGCTCGGCACCGCCTCGGGCAACGACGTGGTCGTCACCAGCGGACTCATGGCCGGCGACCGCGTGGTCGTGGACGGAATCCTGAAGGTGCAGCCCGGCGGCGCGGTGCACGCCACGATGCTCGGCCCGGACGGAGCACCGCCCTCGAGCGGTGCGGCCCCGGCAAGCGCGACGGCTGCACCGACCGCGGCCGAGCCGGACGCGCGCGCCGCCGGTCCACCGGCCGCCGCAGGCGAGCGATGATCTCGAACTTCTTCATCGACCGGCCGCTGTTCGCGACCGTCGTCTCGGCGTTCATCGTGATCGCGGGGCTCGCGGCGTTCCGCGAGCTGCCCGTCGCAATGTATCCGAACATCGCGCCGCCGCAGATCAGCGTGAGCACGGCCTACCCCGGCGCGAGCGCCGACGTGATCGCGGAGACCGTGGCCGCACCGCTCGAGCAGGCGCTGAACGGCGTCGAGAACATGCTGTACATGCGCTCCAACAGCTCCTCGGTCGGCGCGCTCTCGATCGCGCTCACGTTCGCGGTGGGGACGGACCCCGACACGTCGGTGATCAACGTACAGAACCGAGTGCAGAGCGCGCTGCAGCTGCTGCCGGAAGAAGTACGCCGCCAGGGCGTGACGGTCGCGAAGTCCCTGCCGAGCTTCCTGATGATCCTCACCTTCGACTCACCGGACGGCCGTTACGACAACCTGTTCGTCTCGAACTACGCGACGCTGAACGTGATCGACGAGCTGCGCCGCATTCAGGGCGTGGGGAACGTGCAGGTGTTCGGCGCGCGCGACTATTCGATTCGCATCTGGCTCAAGCCCGACCGGCTCGCGCAGCTCGGCTTGACGCCGGCCGACGTCGTGGCCGCCGTGCGCGAGCAAAATGCGCAATCGGCGGCCGGCCAGCTCGGCGCGGAGCCGATCGACCAGCGCGTAGATCTCACGCTCAGCGTGACGACGCAGGCGCGGCTCTCGGATCCCGAGCAGTTCGAGAACATCGTGCTGCGCACCGCCGACGACGGCCGCATCGTCCGGTTGAAGGACGTGGCACGCGTCGAGCTCGGCGCGCGCGATTACGGCTTCAAGCTCTCGCGCAAGGGGCGGCCGGTCGTCGGCGCGGCGCTGCAGCTCGCGCCGAACGCGAACGCGCTCGAGACGGCGGCCGCGGTCTACGCGAAGATGGACGAGCTCGAAAAAAGCTTCCCGGCCGGGCTGTCGTGGGCGATCCCGTACGACACCAGCAAGTACGTGCGCACGTCGATGCGCGAGGTGGCGTACACATTCTTCGAGGCGCTCGCTCTCGTCTTCTGCGTGGTGTGGCTGTTCCTCTACAACCTGCGCGCGACCGCGATTCCGTCGGTCGCGGTGCCCGTGTCGCTCGTCGGCACGTTCGCGGGCATGTACCTGCTCGGCTTCTCGATCAACTCTCTCACGCTGTTCGGCATGGTGCTCGCGATCGGCATCGTGGTCGACGATGCGATCGTGGTGCTCGAGAACGTGGAGCGGCACATGCGCGACGAGCACACGAACGCGCGCGAGGCCACGCGCCGCGCGATGGCCGAGGTCAGCCGCCCCGTGATCGCGATCGTGCTGGTGCTGAACGCCGTGTTCCTGCCCGTCGCATTCCTCGGCGGCCTGGTGGGCGAGATGTACCGGCAGTTTGCGATCACGATCGCGGTGTCGGTCACGATCTCCGGTTTCGTGGCGCTCACGCTCACGCCCGCGATGTGCGCGGCGCTGCTCAAGACCGGCGAGGTGGAGCCGCGCGGCATGCTCGCGCGCTTCGACCGCGGGTTCCACCGGTTCACGCATTTCTATACGCACGGCGTCGGGTGGACCCTGCGGCACGGCACCGTCGCGGTCGCGCTGCTCGCGTTCATGGCCGTCGCGATCTGGTGGCTCGAGCGCGCGACGCCGAGCGCGCTCGCGCCGCAGGAGGATCAGGGCTACGTGCTCGCGATCGCGGCGCTGCCGCCGGCCGCGTCGCTGCAGCGCACGGAGGCCGCACTCGCGAAGCTCGACCAGGCCGCATTCGCGAACCCCGCGTTCGACGACAACATCACGGTCGCAGGCTTCGACGTGCTCACGAGCGGCCAGCGCAGCAACGCGGGCGTGAGCTTCGTGCTGCTCAAGGACTGGTCGGAGCGGCACGACCCGAAGCTCTCGGCGGACGCCGTCACGGGCGCGCTGTTCGGCGCGGGCTTGGGGATCAAGGACGCATCGGTCTTCTCGGTCGCGCCGCCCGCCGTCGAAGGCATGTCGAATACCGGCGGCTTCGAGGGCTTCGTGCAATCGCGCACGAACGACTACAAGGCGCTCGAGCAGGCGACGCAGAAGCTCGTCGCGGCCGCCGCGCAGCGTCCCGAGCTCGCGGGCGTCGGCACGTCGTTCTCGGCCGAGGTACCGCGCGTGCACGTCGATATCGACGTCGAGAAGGCGAAGCTCCTCGGCGTGAGCTTGGACGACGTGAACTTGACGCTACAGAGCACGTTCGGCGCGTTCTACGTGAACGACTTCAATCGCCAAGGGCGCGTCTACCGCGTGCTGCTGCAATCGGACGGCAAGTTCCGTGCACATCCGGAAGACCTGCGCGAGGTGTCGGTGCGCTCGTCCGACGGCGCGATGGTGCCGCTTACCGCGATCGCGGCGGTCGAGGAGACCACGGGGCCCGACTCGATCGAGCGCTTCAATTTGTTTCCGGCCGCGCGACTCTTCGGCGGGCCGGCGCCGGGCTATAGCTCCGGGCAAGGGCTCGCGATCATGGAAGAGCTCGCGGCAAAGGTGCTGCCCGACGGCTACTCGCTCGCGTGGTCCGGCGAGTCGTACCAGGAGAAGACGAGCGGCCAGAACACGCTCGGCGTGTTCGCGCTCGCTGTGCTCATGGTGTTCCTGATCCTAGCGGCGCAATACGAGCGCATCACGCTGCCGTTCGCCGTGATCTTGGCCGTGCCGTTCGCGGTGTTCGGCGCGTTTCTCGCGGTATGGCTGCGCGGCCTTTACAACGATCTGTACTTGCAGATCGGCCTCGTCACGCTGGTCGGGCTCGCGGCAAAGAACGCGATCCTGATCGTCGAGTTCGCCGCGCACATGAACCGCGAGCAAGGCATGCCGCTGCGCGAGGCGGCAATCGAGGCCGCACGCTTGCGCCTCCGGCCGATCGTGATGACGTCGCTCGCATTCATCTTGGGCGTGGTGCCGCTCGCCGTCTCGACCGGCGCGGGCGCGGGCAGCCGCCACTCGATCGGCACGGGCGTGATCGGTGGCATGCTCGCGGCCACGTTCATCGCCGTGCTGTTCATCCCGCTCTTCTTCGTCTGGACGTCGCGGGCGGGCGACGCGGCGCGCCGGCTCTTCTCGCACGCTCCGGCGCCGAAGCAGCAGCATTAGCCAGGCGTTTGCGCGCGCGGGCTCGTTAGGCTACCGGCTCGGTTCGTTCACCTCCCGTTGCTCGAATATCGCGCGCTTGACACCATCGGGCGGCGGCAGTACAGACTATCGTGGCCGGTCCGGCTTGCGTCCAAAAGGGGGGATCGCATGCATACGCGCGGCACGTCCCGTCGAGCCTTCCTGTCGACATCCGCCACCGGTTTGGGCGCGGCCTGGCTCGCGTCGAACTATTCCGCAATCGTCGCCGCGCAGGAGTTCGTGCGCGCTGCCGCCGAGGCCGGCCGCCCCGCGTCCTACGCGTTCTTCGCGCCGGACGAGGCGGTCGAGATCGAGGCGCTGACCGCGGAGATCATCCCGACCGACGAGACGCCCGGCGCCCGCGAGGCACGCTGCGCGGCTTTCATCGACCGCGCGCTCGTCACATTCGACGGCGCTCGGCAAGGAGACTACAAGAAGGGCCTCGAGGAGCTCGCGGCCGCCACGCGAAAGCTCTACCCACAGGCGCGGCACTTTTCATCACTCGCGCCGAACGAAAAAGTCGAGGTGCTCGAGAGCATCGAGCAGACACCGTTCTTCGAAGTAGTGCGTGCACACACGATCACTGGTTTCTTCGCAGACCCTGTGCACGGCGGCAACCACGACGAGGTCGGGTGGCAGCTCGTGCACTACGATCACTCGCTCGAGCACGAGCCGCCGTTCGGATATTACGACGCGCTGCCGCGCACGCGCGGCTGACGCGGCACGCCGCCGCCGGAGATACGCCGTGAAAACCTACTCACCGGACACCGAGGTCGACTTCGTGGTCATCGGCTCGGGCGCTGCGGGCGGCATCATGGCCAAGCAGCTCTCGCAGGCCGGCTTCTCGGTCGTCGTGCTCGAGCAGGGCGGCTGGGGCAAATACGGGCGCGAATGGGAGTACACGAAGGATGAGCTCGTGAACTCGAACCCCGCCCCCGAGGATCGGCTGATGAGCGATCCGTCGCGCCAGCGGAACACGTTCAGGCGCACGGACAAAGAGCACGCGCAGCCCGGCTCTCATGCATACGGCTGCGTGGTCGGCGGCGGCACCGTCACCTACGGCGGCAGCAGCTGGCGGCACCTGCCGTGGGAGTTCAACGAGAAGACTCATGTTGGCGCGATCGCGGGCACCGGGCTCGAGGATTGGCCGATCAGCTACGAGGAGCTCGAGCCCTACTACGTGCAAGCCGAATGGGAGATGGGCATCTCCGGCGTACGCGTGGACTCGCCGTTCGTCGCACCGATGTCGAAGGACTACCCCGTGCCGCCGGTAGCGCTCAAGGCGTCCGGCGCGCTATTCCAGACGGCGGCCGACAAGCTCGGGCTCACGCTCGTGCCGGGGCCGCTCGCAATCATCACGCTTCCCTACATGGGCCGGTCCGCATGCGTGAACTGCGGCATGTGCTCGGGCTTCGGCTGCCACGTGCGGGCGCGGTCGAGCTCGGCGGTCACGGTGCTGCCGGCCGCGGTGGCGACCGGCAACTGCGAAATTCGGGCGTGGAGCTACGTGCGCGAGATCTCGGTCGACAACCGCGGCCGTGTGCGCGGCGCGATCTACTTCGACTCCGACAATCGCGAGCATTTCCAGAAGGCGAAGGCCGTCGTGCTGTCGGCCAACGGCTCTGAGTCCGCGCGCCTGCTGCTCCTCTCGAAGTCCGCTCGCTTCCCGGACGGACTCGCGAACTCGAGCGGCGTGGTCGGCAAGTATCTGATGACCGGCGGCGGCGCGGGCGCGAGCGGACTCTTCGAGCACGAGCTCAACGACTACAAGGGCGTCGTCTCGGGGGCGGGCATTCTGGACTACGTGCCGAGCGATCCGAAGCGCGGCTTTTACGGCGGCGGCCGACTCACCTCGCGCGGCTTCGACACGCCGATCAGCTACGGGCTGAACGGGCTCTCGCCCGGCTCGCCGCGCTGGGGACGAGCGTACAAGGCCGCGCTGCGCGAAGAAGCGAACCACAAGATGACGGTCAGCTGCTTCACGACTCAGCTTCCGCTCGAGACCAATCGCGTGGATCTCGACCCGGAAGTGAAAGACGAGTGGGGCCTGCCCGCGATGCGCATCACCACGCAGAGCCACTCCGACGACCTGAAGAACATGGAATTCTTCGCGAAGAAATCGGCCGAGATACTGCGAAGCCGCGGGCGCGAAGAAGATCTGGGTGCAGCCCGTGCGCGACAGCCGCGGCGGGGCACATAACCGCGGCACGTGCCGCATGGGCAACGATCCGAAGACGTCGGTGGTGAACAAGTTCCACCGCGCCCACGACGTGCCGAATCTCTACGTCGTCGATGGCAGCAACTTCGTGACGGGCGGCCGCAATCACCCGACGCTCACGATTCAGGCGCTCGCGTTCCGCGCCGCGGACCGACTGATACGCGACGCGAAGAACGGCGATCTGAGGACGCGCGCCTAGCTCGACGCCCGAGCTGCAGAAACAATTGGGGGCGTCGGCGCAGCCGGCGCGCTTGTGCGCGCTACTGCGTGACGACGCCCCGTGACCTCACGACGGCTTGCGGGTCACGCTCGCGGCTACTGATGCACGACGAACCGACCGAAGCCGGCTGCCGCGTGCACCACTGCCACGCACGAGCTGCCCGTGCTCGCGACGAGCACTCCGCCTTCCTTACTCACGACCGCCGCACCCTGCAGGTACGGAATCGAAACCCGATGCTGACGAACGTACGTGCCTGTGCCCGAGTCGAGCACGAGCTCGGAGATGTCGATGGCCGTGCTCGGATCGTAATTGTTCACGAACAGCGACTGCGTATCGGTCGCCGTCGGCATCGGCGTCACCGTGGTCTCCGTGTCGCAGCCGTCGTCCGTCAAGTTCGTGTAGGGCCAACCCGGCGGCACCGTCGCACCGGCGGGCAGCGGCTCGAGAAACTCGCTCGACGACAGATCCGGGCAGCCCGCATTGGCGGCTCCGAAGTAATCGTCGTGATTCACGTCGAGCGTATCCGGTGTCCAGCTGGCGCCGCCCGGGTACATCAGGTCGTGAGTGCTATCGGTCACGTGCCCATTTCCGGCCTGATGCGGCGCGCACGCCGCCGCGAACCCGAGCGGATGCAGCGACTCGTGCGCCGCCAGGTATTCCCAATAGCCGGGCGGGTCGCTTTCGCCGACGAACGCGGCCGGCGTGCAGGTGCTCGAGCCGAGATACAGCACGCTGACGTTGCCCGGGTTCGCCGGCGGCCACGCGCTCGAGCCGCAGCCGGAGCCACCCGAGCCGCCGTAATAGACGAGATAGGTCTTGTCGACGGAATCGAAACCGTTCGCGAGCAGCTCGTACTCGATCTGCAACCGAACGTTGCCACCGGCCCCATTCACCTCGGCGTCGGTCCGAGATAGCTGGAGAAACGTGACGTCGAGCTGTCCGCCGTTGAACGTGTCGAAGCGCAGCATCGGTCCGCCCGTCTGCGTGCCGAACCAGTTGTTCAGCGAGCGGACGGAGCCTTGGATTTGTCCGCCCGTATCCCACGCGTTGTCCGTGCCGTCCGCCGGGATCACGTACATCACGTGGATCTGCGCGCCGGTCTGCTCGTCCGCCCGATCGCTCGTTGCACGCTCCGGAGCGGCGGCCGCGGCGGCGACTTCGATCGAAAGATCGAACGTCGTGGAGCCTGCGGAGTTGTTGGCGGTGATCGTGTAGGGCGCTGCCGCCGCTGCAGCGGTCGGCGTGCCGGAAATCGCACCCGAGGTTGCGTCGATCGCGAGGCCGGCGGGCAGCGCCGGCGAGACGCTGTAGCTCGTGACCGTGCCGGTGACCGTCGGGACCAGCGGCGTGATCGCCGTGTCGACCGTGAAGGTTTGCGGGCTCGGGTAGCTCAGCGCCGAGGGCGCAGTGACCGTGCCTCCGCCGTTGTTGTTGTTGTTATTGTTGTTGTTGCTGTCGCCGCCGCCTCCGCCGCCGCAAGCGGCCAGCGCCAGCGCAGCGAGCAACCACAACGATCGAGCAACCTGTCGTGTCGACGAGACAAGACTCAGCGACTGCCACAAAGTGGCCCCAACTTTTTTTCGATGCATGGCGATTCTCCCATCCCCGGCCCAACGCAACGACGCGATCGACCTTCGTGGAGTGCGTCAGCAATATCCATGCCATGCAGAAAACGGCCCGGATGTCGCGCGGTGCCGACACGTGCACGTTTCCTGTTTTTGGAATTGTGATGCGCGATGAAGAGTGCTTCGTGCTCGCTATCCGTCGACGAAGCGAGGCGAGTCGGAACAGCACGCTTGCTTATGGAAAATGCGCGGACACCCGTCACGCCGGGCTCGAGCGCGCGCAAACGCGCGAGCCCGCCCGCGCGGCATCGCACGAGCCCGACCGCGCGGCATCGCGCGAGCCGCGGCGGAGCCTCTGGCCGGGACGGGTCTATCTCCGCGTAGTCAGCGCCACAATCGCCGGGTCGCGAGCTCGGCGCCGTCCGACAGCGCCTTGAGCTTCGCCCACGCCAGCTGCGGGTGGATGCGGCCGCCGAGTCCGCAATCGGTGCTCGCGAGCACGTTCTCGCGCCCGACGGCTTCGGCATAGCGCACGATACGGTCCGCTACCAGCTCCGGGTGCTCGAGTATGCTCGTCTTGTGCGTGACGACGCCCGGGATCAACGCGCGGCCCTCCGGCAGCTTCACGTCGTTCCACACCTTCCATTCGTGCTCGTGCTGCGCATTCGCGCCCTCGAATGAATATTGGCTCGCCTTGATCTCGAGCAGCAGATCGATGACGTGGCGCAGCGGCAGGTCCGAGCTGTGCGGCCCCATCCAGCTGCCCCAGCAGAGGTGATAGCGAACGCGCTCCTCGGGCAACCCTTCGATCGCGTGGTTCACGAGCTCGACGTGCGAAGCGGCCCACTTGCGGAAGCCTTCGATGTCGTTGTCCATCGAGTAGCGGAACTCGTAGACGTTCACGAGGATCGGATCGTCGATCTGCAGGTTCAATCCCGCGTTGACGATCGCGGCGTACTCTTCACGCATCGCTTCCGCCACCGCCACGGCTTGCTCGTCCTTGCTGCGATAGTGCTCGCTGTCGCCGACCTGCACGCCGGTGAATACCGCGCTCAAATACGCGTCCTCGGCCGGCGTCTCGCGCAGCGCGGCCTTGAAGTTGTCGATGTCGCGCTGCACGAGCGCGTGACCGGTGTATTGAATCGGCCCGACGTTCACCGGGAAATGAAACGGCCCGCGCCGGCGATCCGTCCCTACGCCCGCCGCCGTGGCGGCATAGTAGGCCGCGAAGTCCTTGCGGTCCTTGCTGTCACCCATGATCTCTTTCAGCAGAGTGTCGACGTTCTTAACCTCGCGTTGCTCGAAGCCGCTGAGGCGGGTGTACACGTACGTTGCCCAGGCTCCGTAGTCGACGGCCTCGGCCATCGGCTTGCCGTACTCGCCGTCGTTCACCACGTCGACGCCGACCTCGAGCTGCTGGCGCACGACCCTCGCGACGGCCGTGCGTAGATGCGCAGCCGCAGCACCGTCGGCGCGCCGTTCGCGGTTCGCCTCGATCAGGTCGTCCGGCCGCGGCAAGCTGCCGGCATGAGTCACGAGGATTCGGTCGACGCTCTTCTTCATGTTCGTCCCCCAGCGCGCATCTCGCGCGGGATAACGATCCTCGATCGGGCAGCGCCTGTACAGCCCCGCGGCGGAGCGATGGGCGCTCTACGGCGCGGCGACGGGACGCGCTGCGCGGCCTGGCGGAGCGCGCTCCGCCAAGCCACGGCATTCACCATGAGGCGGACGACCACCCGCGGGCGGGAGGCACGAGCGGGTTTGATCCGCGACAACGACTCTGTACCATAGTGCGCTTTCCGTGATCTTCCCCGGCCCGTGGACGCCCCGCACGTCGATTTCCTTACCGTCGCGAGTCCTTGGCGAGGGGCTCGGCCGCCCCCGCAAACGCGGAGGCGTCCGGCTCCGTGAAGGTCCCGGGCGCGCCGCAAGGTGCCGCGATTTTGCGATCCACGTCGCCGCCTGGCACGGAGCCGATCGAGGACACTGCAACGCACCATGGAAGGAGCTTCGAGATGACCGCCGCGCTCGGCGGTGAACCGCTACGGGCTGTATTCCTGTCCGATGTTCACCTGGGCTCGCGCGATTGCCGCGTGAACCTGCTGCTCGACTTCTTGCGGCAACTTCACTGCGACGTGCTCTATCTCGTCGGCGACATCATCGACCTGGAGAGCCTGCGACGCGCATTCTATTGGCCCCCGAGCCATACCGAGGTGCTTCGGCTCGTTCTGAAGAAGAGCCAGGAGGGCACCCGCGTCGTCTACATTCCCGGTAATCACGATGACGACTTGCGGGCGCTTGCCGGCACGCGCTTCGGCAACATCGAGATCTCGCGCGAGACGATCCACACCACCGCCTCCGGACGCAAACTGCTCGTTCTGCACGGCGATGAGTTCGACGCGCTCGTTCGCGGCGAGTCTCTCGGCGTGCTGCTCGGCGGCCTCGCCTGCCGCAGCTTGCTCAAGCTCAATCGCTTCGTGCACTGGGTGCACGATCGGCTCGGCCGCCCCTACTGGTCGCTCGCTCAGGACGTGAAATCGCGCTTTCCGGGCACCAAGCGCTACATCGATCGGTTTCTCCATGCGACGCTGGTGGCCGCGCGCGAAGCGGGTGTCGACGGCGTCGTCTGCGGCCACATTCACATGGCCGCCCTCGCCGAGCGCGAAGGGCTCCTGTATTGCAACGACGGGGACTGGGTCGAGAGCTGCACCGCTCTGGTCGAAAGTCGGTCCGGCGAGTTGTCGCTGCTCAAGTGGCGGCCATCGGCCGCGGCTCTCGCCACGCTGGCGTCGCGCCGACGCGAGGCGCCGGCCTCGGCCGCCGCAGATTCCGCAGCGGCGCTGTCGCACGTCGACTGACGAATCGTCTCCCGCACACTCGCTCGGCCCGCGGCGGCCTCAGTCGTGCGTGGGGCGCTCTCGCCAGTCGCGCTGCATCTCCAGAAAGGTGAACGATGCGGACCACGTGATCATCACGAGTCCCGTCAACGCCTCCATGCCGGCCATGAAGCGAATCGGGCCGGAGGGCACGAGGTCGCCGAAACCGACCGTGCTGTACACCATTCCGGAGAAGTAGGCGTACTCGAGAAGCGACGCGTGGTCGTAGTCGCCGTTGATCACGCCGAATGCGGGGAAATGCGCGAGCACGTAATAGCCGACCGCGAACAGCCAGATTTCGGCCGCGTGCGCGAACAGCACGAACAGGATCAAGAACAGCACGCGCGGCCGCCGCTGTGGGCTGATCGACGGCAGCAGCCGCGTGCTGCCGAGCAGCACCTCGTAATGCACCGCCGCATTCAAGACGATCACGAGCAGGGTCGCTACGACGATGCCCCAGTTGGCAGGGTTGGCAAGTGCACTCATGGCGACCAGGCGGTATTCGCGGCCAAACGGGCACCGCGACGACCTCGCCGCAGCGCCGTGCTTCGCAGTACCTTCAGCGGCGTTTCTTGGGCTTCTTGGCTTTCTTCGTTGTCTTCGCTTTGGTCTTTGCTTTGGTCTTCGCTGCTTTCTTCGTCATCTTCTTCTTGGCCGCGCGCCCGCCCTTCTTTGCAGCCTTCTTCTTGGCTTTCTTCTTCGGGACTTTCTTCGCAGCCTGCTTGGCCTTCTTCTTGTTCGCCGGCGCGGCCTTCTTGGCTTTCTTTTTGCTCGGCTTCCTGTTCGACGTCCGGGCCGGACGCTTGGCCGCGTTGCGGCTCGACGCGGCCGGTGCAGGCTTCCCGCGTTTCGGCGCAGGGGCTACGCCCTGTGCGTCCGCCGCCGTCATGTGAACGGCAAAGAATGCCCCGTGCGGATCGGTGAGCTGCGCGATGCGATCGCCTCCCGGCACTTCCATGGGGCCGTTCAACAGCATTCCGCGTGCGTCCTTGGCGGTCGCGACGGCGCGGTCGACGTTCTTGACGCGGACATAGCAGACCCAATACGCAGGACCCGGCTTCCCCATGTCGCCCTTCTTGAACATCCCGCCTTTCTGCTCGCCGTTGCGGCCGAACAGTACGTAGATGCCCATCGGACCCATATCGTGCCGGCCCGACTCCTCCCAGCCGAAGAGCTCCTCGTAAAACCCGAACGCCTCGATGGGATCGGTCGTGGTCGCGAGCTCGTGCCATTGGAACTCGCCATAGCCCGTCGGCGTCTCGGGCGGCATCTCGCCGCCTGCATGCACGCCGAACGTCGCGCCGTGCGGATCGATGAGCACGGCGTAGCGTCCACCGTTCGGCAGCACCGTCGTCGCCGTGGCGACCTTCGCACCGAGCCGCGTCGCCTGCTCGACCGCCACGTCGACATCGGTCACGCCTACGTACGGCACCCACAGCGGCACGCCGTCGCGCGACTCGATCATTCCGCCGATCGGTCCGTTCGGCGCCGCGAACATCCGATAGCTCGGATCCTGCTCCCAAGCTTGCGGCTTCCAGCCGACCGTCCTCGAGTAGAACTCCTGAGCGCCCGCCGCGTTCGGCGTGACGAGCTCGTGCCACACGAACCGCCCGCGTACCGTGTTGTCCGCCATCGAAAGCCCCCTGCTGCTCGATTGTTAGAGAGAAGTCGACGCGCGGATCATAGCGCTGTCTCGGCCGTCTGTAAGAACTTCATGTAGTCGCAGAATGGCGACGCATGGTTGCCGGCGGCACCTACGGCGCGCGCGACGAAATCGCTTTCGGGATCAGCGTCGAACATAGGAATACTCAACCAATACGCGAGCGCCGGCGGACGGGTCCGTCAGCACTCTGCGAATCGGAGTGCCAAGAAACCTGCGTTCCGAATTGCAGGCACGATCTCGGCAGCCCATGATTCGCACATGGAGCTCCCCGCCACATCGCGCGACGCTCGCGCGTCGGCTACCGTGTTACGAGGTTACGCTCTCGGCCTGTTGTTCGCCGCGGTGGCTCTCGCCATACGCTTCTTCGTCCAACCTTGGGTCGGCGATCAGCTGCCTTTCGTCACGTTCTTCGCAGCCATCGCGCTCGCGGTGTGGTTCGGCAGCGCAGGCGCAGGCGCGCTCGACGCGGTCGCGCTGTATGCAACTGCTTACTTTTTTTTCTTCGGCCCGCACTACGGCTTCCACTGGTCCGCACCGATGTGGATCGGACTCCTCGTATACGTTGTCGCGAGCACCACGATCATCGCGATCACGCACCGCTTGCGGCAACTCCACATCGAGACGCAGCAAACGCTGCGTCGCGCGGTCGAAAGCGAGCGGCGTGCGCGGCTCGAGCTTGCGCAGCGCGCGCAGGCCGAGGAGCTGCTGCGTACGACGCAAGCTCAGCTCGCACGCGAGGTCGAAGACCTCACTCGGCTCTATCAGCTGAGCAGCAAGCTCGATACGCTGCGCGGGCTCGACGAACAGCTGCACGCGATCCTCGTGAGCGCGGTGCAAGCGCACGGCACGGACCGCGGTCTGCTCGCGATTTACGACGCGCCGAGCGGAGAGCTCGCCGTTCGGGCAAGCCTCGGGTTCGCGCCCGCCGCACTCGCCGCGCTCGCGGACGTGGCGACGGCCACCGGCGCCTCGGGCCTCGCGTTCTCCGAGGGCCGGCGCGTCGTGGTCGACAACATCGACAACGACGAGCGTTTCGAAATGCATCGCGCAATTACGGCGCGCTTCGGGATCCGCGCCGCGCACAGCGTACCGCTCGTTGCCGCGAACGGCGAGGTGCTGGGCTCGCTGTCCGTGCATTTTGGCGCACCGCACCGGCCGTCGCGGCGTGAGATGGATCAGGCCGATCTGCTCGCGCGCAAAGCCGCTCTATACGTTCAGCGCGCGCGCGCCGAAGAAGCGCGCCGCGAGAGCGAGCAGCGGCTGCTCGAAGCCGACCGCCGCAAGGACGAATTCCTCGCGACGCTCGCGCACGAGCTGCGCAATCCACTCGCACCGATCCGCAACGCGGTGCGCTTCCTGCAGATCAAGGGTTCTGCGGACCCTCACCTGACGAATGCCCGCGAGCTGATCGACCGGCAAGTGCGCCACATGGTGCGGCTCGTCGATGACTTGCTCGACGTCTCGCGGGTAACGTTGGGACAAATCCATCTGCAGAACGAGGTCGTTAGCTTGCGCCTGCTGATCACGAACGCAGTCGAAGCGAGTCGGCCCGTGCTCGATGCGGCGCAGCACCAGATCGTCGTGGCGTTGCCCGACGAGCCGATCTATATAGAAGGCGACGTTACTCGACTCACGCAGATCTTCCAGAACCTGCTGAACAATGCCGCGAAATACACGCCGGCCGGAGGACGAGTCGAGATCAGCTCGAGCCGTGCAGACGCGTGCGTGCGCGTCGCCGTACGCGACAACGGTATCGGCATCCCGCCCGACATGCTCGAGCGCGTGTTCGAGATGTTCGCCCAGGCCGAGCGCCCGGGAACGCTCGCCAGAGACGGGCTCGGCATCGGGCTGTCTCTCGCGCAGCGGCTCGCGCAGATGCACGGCGGCCGAATCGAGGCGCACAGCGAAGGCGAGGGACGCGGCAGCGAGTTCGCGGTAGTGCTGCCGACTTGTGCGCCGCGTACGCTGCCGAAGCCCGAAGCGTTCTTCGAGGAGCGGACGGCGCCGCCACTCGCGCGCCGCATACTCATCGTCGACGACAACGTCGATGCAGCCGAGAGTCTACGCATGCTGATCGAGACGCAAGGTCACAGAGCGCGCGCGGCGTTCGACGGCGACTCGGCGCTCTCGGTTGCCACCGAGTTCAGGCCCGAGGTCGTCTTTCTCGACCTCGGCATGCCCAAAATGGACGGCTACACGGTCTGCCGTCGTCTGCGCAGCGCGCCTCGGGGCGAGGAGCTCGTGATCGTAGCGCTCACCGGCTGGGGTCAGGATTCGGACCGCACGCGTACCGCCGCGGCCGGTTTCGACCACCACCTCGTGAAGCCCGCCGATCCGCGCCTGGTCGAACGGTTGATCTGCGAGATGCACGCCTCCGCCACGGTTCACTGAGTGGCGTTGCGCCGAGAATTCGTGTTCGGCGCGCTCGAACGTCGGCTGTTCTTGACGACCGTGGTTGGGCTACTGCCGCTCGCGGCACTCGCGTTCGGCGCCCTGTTTCAAGCCGCGCAGCGGCAGAAGCGCGAGCTCTTCGAGAGCTACGAAGGCACGATGCGCGCGGTCGTCACCGCAGTCGATTCCGAGCTCGCCGAATCGCTGTCATCGCTCGACGCGCTCGCCGCAAGCCCACGGCTCGCGGCCGACGACTTCGAGTCGCTGCACAACGAGGCGCTCGAGCTGCTCGCGCGGCGGCCGAGCTGGCGCAACATCGTGCTCTCGGACGCGAACGCGCGGCAGCTCATGAACGCCTACTTGCCCCTCGGCTCCCCGTTGCCGGATCACGTCTATCCGGAGGCGATCGAGGAGACCGTGCATACCGGGGAGCCCGGCGTGGGCAACGTGATCTACTCGCCCGTGCTCCATGCCTTTGCGCTGTCGGTCCGTGTGCCGGTGGTCCGTGCCGGCCGCACGCGTTACGTGCTCACGGCCG
This sequence comes from uncultured Gammaproteobacteria bacterium, assembly GCA_963817615.1. Taxonomy (GTDB): domain Bacteria; phylum Pseudomonadota; class Gammaproteobacteria; order Steroidobacterales; family Rariloculaceae; genus FEN-1219. The sequence continues at coordinate 331,203 of CAWFPH010000002.1, forward strand.
TGCTGCGGCCCGATCCGATCCAGCAGATCCTGTCGAGCCAGCGCATGCCGGACAACGGCCTCGCCGTGGTGGTCGACAGGAGCTACAACGTCGTCGCGCGAACACTGAACGCGGCGGAGTATTTCGGCAAGCCCGCGTCCGATGGCCTCGTGAAGCTGCTCGGCAAGCGTCGCGACGCGGGCTGGGACATCACCAACACGCTCGAGGGGCTGCCGGTCTACACGATCTACTATCGCTCGCCGCGCACGGGCTGGTCAGCGGCCATCGGCATTCCGACGGGAGCGCTCGACGCGCCGGTGCGCCGCTCGTACGTCATGCTGGTAGCGCTCGTGGCCGCGTCGATGCTGCTCGGCCTAGTGGCGTCACGGGTCGTGAGCCGCACGCTCACACGCCCGATGCGCGAGCTGAAGGACGCGGCCGATGCAATCGGCGAGGGCCATGCGCCGCAGCTGCCTGCGACGGATTTGCCCGAGATCACGCGCGTGGCTCAGGCGCTCGCGGCGGCTCACGCGCAGCGCGAGACGCTGCTCGAGTCGGAACGCTCGGCACGCGAGCGCGAGCACGACGCGCGCGTGCTCGCGGAGCAGGCGAGCCGCACGAAGGACGAGTTCATCGCGATGCTCGGGCACGAGCTACGCAACCCGCTCGCGGCCGTGACGTCCGCATCGCTCGTGCTCGAGGAATCGCTGCGCGACGCCGACGTCGGCGAGCCCGCCACGAACGCGACCGCAATCATTCGCCGCCAGACCCGGCATCTGGCCCGGCTCACCGACGACCTGCTCGACGCAGGCCGCGTCGTGATCGGCCGCATTCACCTCGATCGCCAGCCGCTCGAGCTCGGCGCGATGGTACGCGGCGCGCTCGAGGCGCTCGGGAACGCGCATCGGCTCGGCGATCACGAGTTCGACGCCGCGTTCGAGCCGGTCTGGGTGAGCGCCGACGCGACGCGCCTCGACCAGATCGTCACCAATCTCCTGACCAACGCCGTGAAGTACACGCCGACACCCGGCAAGATCCACGTGCGCGTCGAGCGGGACGGCCCGGACGCCGTGCTGCGGGTGCGCGACGGCGGCATCGGCATCGAGCCCGAGCTGCTGCCCCGCATCTTCGAGCTGTTCGTGCAGGGGCCGCGTGCACTCGACCGCGCGCAGGGCGGCCTCGGCATCGGCCTCACCCTCGTGCGCCGGCTCGTCGAGCTGCACGGCGGCAGCATCGCGGCAGACAGCCCAGGCCCCGGCCGCGGCAGCGAGTTCACCGTGCGCTTACCGGTACTCGAGACGCGCGGCGTTGCGCCGAGCGCGATCGATCGGCGCGACGCTCCACCGCAGCGCATTGCGATCGTCGAGGACAAGGACGACGTGCGCGCGAGCTTGAAACAGCTCCTCGAGCTCGACGGTCACCAGGTGATCGAGGCGACCGATGGCCGCAGCGGACTCGAGCTGATCCTGCGCGAACGTCCGGATCTCGCGTTGATCGATATCGGTCTGCCCGGGATCGACGGTCTCGAGGTCGCGCGAGCGCTCCGTGCCGGCGCCGCCGGCGCAGCCACGCGGCTCGTCGCAGTGACGGGCTACGGCGGCCCTGCGGACCTGCGCGACGGGCTCGAGGCAGGATTCGAGGCCTACCTCGTGAAACCGGTCGACGCGCGCGTGCTCCGCGCGCTGATCGCACGCATCGCGACGGCCGCGGAGCGGCCGGTTCCGCGAAACGCGGACGCGCCTTGATATCGTCGTGCGCGACAGCTGCAGCAGCGGGTCGAATCGGCCGCGCCGTCGTCGCCATGGAGCCGGCGAGCCGGGGGACGCGTGCCGTGCCGGTTGCGCGCGCCCTGCCCCGCCCGCATAATCCTGGCGCCATGTCGTCCCCGTTCCACCCACTGCCGACCGTCGCGCTGCGCGCGCTCGTACTCGTCGTAGTACACGCGAACGTGCGTGCCGGACGGGTTTGACGACGAACTGACCTTCGAATCTTGAAACCCCCGCCGGTGCGAGCCGGCGGGGGTTTTGCGTTTCTGCAGGGGCTCCGCCGGCGACCGCCGCGCAACGAGGAGCTCCGTCATGACTCGACACACTGGCGCCGACATCATCGTCCGGTTGCTCGAGCGGCAAGGCGTCCGCACGATCGCCGGCATCCCGGGCGGCGCGGTGCTGCCGCTCTACGACGCGCTCGCGCGCGCGGGCACGATCCGCCACGTGCTCGCGCGGCACGAGCAAGGCGCGGGCTTCATAGCGCAAGGCATCGCGCGCGTGAGCGGCACGACCGGCGTCTGCGTCGCCTCCTCCGGGCCGGGCGCGACGAACCTGCTCACGGCGATCGCCGATGCGAAGCTCGATTCGATCCCGATCGTCGCGATCACGGGGCAGGTGCCGCGCACGCTGCTTGGCACCGACGCGTTCCAGGAGGTGAACACCTTCGGCTTGTCGCTGCCGATCACCAAGCACAACTTCCTCGTGCGCTCGGCACGCGATCTATTGCGCGTGATTCCAGAAGCGTTCGCGATCGCAAGCTCGGGCCGCCCCGGGCCCGTGCTGATCGACGTGCCGAAAGACGTGCAGACCGAGACGGTCGCCGTGGCGGAGTGGCCAGAGCCCGGCGTGCCGGCCGCACCGCCGCGCGCAACCGACGCCGACCTCGAGCGGGCGGCCGCGCTGATCGAGTCCGCCGAACGGCCGATCCTCTATCTCGGCGGCGGCGTCGTAAGCTCCGGCGCCGCCGCGGCGGCGCTCGGCCTCGCCGAGCGCTCGCGCCTGCCGACCGTGATGACGCTGATGGCGCTCGGCACGATGCCGGCGGATCACACTCTGTCGCTCGGCATGCTCGGCATGCACGGCGCGCCGTACACGAACCGGGCGCTCGACGAATGCGACCTGCTCGTCGCCGTCGGCGCGCGTTTCGACGACCGCGCGACCGGCAAGCTCGAAGCGTTCTGCCCACGCGCGGCGGTGATCCACGTGGACATCGACGCGGCCGAGCTCGGCAAGCTCAAGGCCGCCCAGCTGCCGCTCGCGGCCGATGCGGGCGACACGCTCGAGCGACTGCTGCCGAAGCTCCGCGCGCGGCGGCGCGTGCGCTGGAACGCCCGGATGGCCGAGCTCAAGCGACGCGAGCCCCTTGCGATGCCGGGCGCAAATTCGCTGCGCAGCCCCTATGGCCTCGTGCGCGCGGTCGCGGCCGCGCTCGACGACGCTGCGATCATTGCCACCGACGTGGGCCAGCACCAGATGTGGGTTGCGCAGGCGTTTCCGCTGCGCCGCGCTCGGCAGTGGCTCACGTCGGGCGGCCTCGGCACGATGGGCTTCGGTCTGCCGGCCGCGATCGGCGCGTCTCTTGCGGCGCCGCGCCGAACGGTCGTGTGCTTTTCCGGCGACGGCTCGATCTTGATGAACCTGCAAGAGCTCGCGACGGCTGCCGAAGAGGGTGCGAACGTGAAGATCGTGCTGCTCGACAATCGCTCCCTCGGACTCGTCTACCAGCAGCAGACGCTCTTCTACGGGGGGCGCACGTTCGCCTCGCAGTATGCACGCGGGCCCGATTTTGCGGCGCTGGCGCGCGGCTTCGGCATCGACGCGCTGGACTTGGATCGAGCGCGCGCGCCCGAAGCCGCGCTCGCTGCCGCTCTGCGCAACCCCGGCCCATGCCTGATCCATGCAACGATCGATGTCGCCGAGCAGGTGCTGCCGATGGTGCCGCCCGGCGCCGCGAACACGGACATGATCGTGCGACCCGCTGCGGCCGACGCGGCCGCAAGTTGCGGCCGGGGGCCGGCTTTACGCCTCCGGTGCGGCGGTAGTAACGTGGCGGGCGAAGCGAGCGCGACGTTGCCGCCGTCGATGACGGCGCACCCGTCGACACCGTCAGAAGCGGAGACAACATGAACCAACCTGGTGGAGCGTCGAAACCGCAGCTCGATCCGCAAGCGACGGAGCAGATCGCGCACTACGAGCGCAAGCTCGCGTTCGAGACGGATTCGTGGGACCTCAAAACGGCCATCGAGGCCGGCGAGCGCATCGTCGTGATCGACGTGCGCTCGGCAGAGGCGTATCGCAAGGAGCACATCCGGGGCGCGATAAGCCTGCCGCACCGCACGATGAGCGCGTCGACGACCGACGCACTGGCGAGAGACGCGTTGATCGTGACCTACTGCGACGGCATCGGCTGCAATGGCTCTACCAAGGGTGCGCTCAACATGGCGCGGCTCGGCTTTCGCGTGAAGGAGCTGATCGGCGGACTCGACTGGTGGAAGCGCGACGGCCACGCAACCGAGCGTGCGGCATGACGGGCCGGCGAACGGCCGGCGCTTGAAGGGGTCGAGCGCGCTTCTCCAGCGCCTCTAAGACTTTGCGGCGGCCCGCGAGCGGCGCGAGACTGCGAGCCCGCGACGCGTGCGGCCGCGCGTCAAGCGAGCGGCTTGATCCCTACGCGCTCGCGAATCTCCGCAATGAAGGGCCGGCTGACCGCCCTCGCCTTCTCGGCGCCCTGCTCGAGCAGCCGCTCGACCTGCGCCGGATTCGCGACGAGCTGCCGATACTTCTCCCGCGCGGGCATAAGCTCCAGATCGATGCGCTCGAAGAGCAGCTGCTTCATCTCGCCCCACGCGATGCCGGCCGCGTAGCGCTCGCGGATGTCCGCCGTTTCCTCTTGGCTGGCGAATGCTTGGTAGATCGCGAACAGTGCGCTGTCATTCGGATCCTTCGGCTCGCCGGGCTCGAGCGAGTTCGTCTTGATCTTCATGACGAGCTTACGCAGCGCCTTCTCTTCCGTGAACAGCGGAATCGTGTTGTTGTAGCTCTTCGACATCTTGCGGCCGTCGAGACCCGGCAGCACGGCGACGTTGTCGCCGATCACGGCGTCGGGAAGCACGAAGGTCTCACCGAAGTGGTGGTTGAAGCGCTGCGCGATGTCTCGCGCCATCTCGACGTGCTGCTTCTGATCGCGGCCGACCGGCACCTTCGTGGCCTTGAACATCAAAATGTCCGCGGCCATCAGGATGGGATAGCAATAGAGATTCATCATGATGGCCTGATCCGGGTCCTTGCCCTCGAGGGCTTCGTTGTCCGCAACCGCGGCCTTGTATGCGTGCGCGCGGTTCATCAGGCCCTTCGCGGTCATGCACATGAGAATCCAGGTGAGCTCGGTGATCTCGGGGACGTCGGACTGGCGATAGAACACCACTTTCTCGGAATCGAGGCCGGCCGCGAGCCAGGTGGCCGCAATCTCGAGCGTGGTCTGCGCCGTCAGCGCCGGATCGCCGAGGGAGTGATAGTCGGCGAGGAAGAAGAACGCCTTCGCGCCGGCCGACTCGCTCGCCGCGATCGCCGGCTTGATCGCGCCCACGTAGTTGCCGATGTGCGGCGTGCCCGTCGTCTTGATGCCTGTCAGGACCGTATCCATGTCGCGCCTTCCGCCCTGCGGCCGACGCGCAGGTGCGCCGTCCCGTGAGCCGCGCCTATTATTCCCGAGTTTGACGCACCGATCGAACGTGGCCCGACGGCGCGGCGCTCGCAGGGCGCGGCGCCGCGCCGCGCCGCGAGCCTAGAATCCTGGTGAACGCGGTATCAGGCCGTCTATCATTCCCGGTTTCGAGCCGTAGGCCGCACCGTTTGAGCACGCAGCGCAACTTGCCGACCGATCGCGACAGCCGCCCCGCCGACCTATTCGAGCCCGAGCTCGCGGCCGAGTATGGCGCCCATCTCGCAATCATGGACCGGCGCCTCGAGGAGGCGCTCGCGGCTGCGGGATTCGACGGCGCGGTGGTGTTCGCAGGCGACGAGAAGGTCGTGTTCCGCGACGACGAGCTCTATCCGTTCCGAGCGGAGCCCTACTTCAAGGCCTGGGTGCCGCTCACCGCCGCCCCGGGCTCGTTCCTGCGGCTCGTGCCGGGCCAGCGGCCGATGCTCGTCTACAAGCAGCTCGAGGATTACTGGTACGAGCCGCCGAGCGACCCCGAGGGCTACTGGACGCAGTGCTTCGACATCCGCATCGCCCGCACCGACGCCGAGGCGGCCAAGCTGTCGGGCGCCGGTCCGCGTTGGGTCGCCGTCGGCGAGGCCGCGCAGGCGGCCGCACTCGACGACGGTCCGCAGCCGACCGTGAACGATCCGACTTTCTTGAGCCACCTCGACTTTACGCGCGCGGTGAAAACGCGCTACGAGCTCGTCTGCATGCGGGCCGCGCAGGCGATCGCCGTGCGCGGCCATCTTGCGGTCGCCGCGGCGCTGCGCGGCGGCGTCTCGGAGCTCGAGCTGCACGAGATCTATCTCGGCGCGATCGAGCAGCGCGAGACGGAGCTTCCGTATCCGAGCATCGTCGCGCTGAACGAGCACGCCGCGACGCTGCACTATCAGCACTTGCGTACGGTCGGGCCGACGGCCGCACGCTCGCTCCTGATCGACGCGGGCGCCCAGTTCGCGGGCTATGCGGCCGACATCACGCGCACCTATGCGGGCTCCAAGGACGACTTCGCCGCGCTGATCGACTCCATGGAGGCGCTGCAGCAGAAGGTGTGCACCGAGGTCCGCCCCGGTGTCGATTATCTCGAGCTGCATCTGCTCGCGCATCGGCTGCTCGCGCGCGTGCTGCGAGACCATGGGCTCGTGACCTGCAGCGACGATGAGGCGATCGCAGCCGGAATCACTCGCGCCTTCCTGCCGCACGGCCTGGGCCATTTGCTCGGCCTGCAGGTGCACGACGCCGGCGGCCGGCAGGCCGATGCAAGCGGCAAGCGCCGCGAGCCGCCCTCGACGGACCCGTTCCTGCGGCTCACCCGGACGCTCGAGCCCGGTTTCGTGGTCACGATCGAGCCCGGGCTGTACTTCATTCCGCCGCTGCTGAAGCCGCTGCTCGAGCACCACGAAGACAAGGTGAACCGCGCAATGATCGAGCGGCTGCTGCCCTTCGGCGGAATCCGCATCGAGGACGACGTCGCGGTCACGGCCGAGGGGCACCGCAATCTCACGCGCGAGGCGTTCGCGGTTGCAGCATCGGCGCGCGGCGCTCACGGCCGCGGCCGGCGGTGACAGGGCTCGGGGCGCCGCATGTCGCATCGGACTCAAGACCTGCCGCCGCTCACGGGGCCTGCACGCATTTTCCGCGAGCTGCGCTACCACGAGGGCACGCGGCAGGGGTTCGCCGTGGTGCTCGTCGTGCTCTACGCCGCGACTGGCGCGCCCCTGCCGGTGCTCACGGCAATCGGCCTGCCCATTGCGATGATCGGCGCGCTCGTGCGGCTCTACGCGAGCGGCTACATCGTGAAGAATCAGCAGCTCGCGACCGACGGCCCGTACCGTTTCGTGCGTCACCCGCTTTACACGGGCAACATCTTGCTCGTCGTCGGCTTCGCACTCGCGGGCTCGCGCTGGTGGGGCGTGCCGGTCGCGCTGTTCTTTTTCTGGTTCTACTATCCGCCCGCGATCGAGTACGAGGATCGCAAGCTCGGGCGCCTCTTCGGCGCGGCTTGGGAACACTGGGCCGCGACGACGCCGGCGCTCGTGCCGGGGCTGCCGGGCCGTGGCCGTCCGATAGCGGCGACGGCCTCCGCGCCGCCGTCAGGCGCAGCGGCGGCGACCCGCGGCAACGGCTGGTCGCTCGCCACGAGCTTGCTGCGCAACGGCGAGCTGCTGCTCGTCGTGTTCGCGGTGCTCTGCGCGGCGTGGGTCGTATGGCGGCTCGGTTGAGCCGCCGTGACCTCCGCGGCCGTGTCTGACGACGCGGCGCTCGCCGCTTGGCTCAGAGACGCGATCCGCAGCGGTCCGGGCCGTACGCTCGGCTCCGGTTATCAAGCGTCGGTGGAGTTGTACTCGGGACCCGCGGGCGACGTGGTCGTGAAGAAGCCGCACGCGGGCCGGCTGCTCGGCTTTCTGTGGCTGCGGCTGCTGCGCCGCGAGCACGCGGTCTACCTGCGGCTCGCGCAGGTGCCGGGCGTGCCGCGCTGCTACGGGCTGATCGACGGCCGCTATCTCGCGCTCGAATACATCCCGGGTCCGTCGCTGCGCGAACACGAGTCCAAGATCGAGGACAAACAGCGGTTTTTCGGTGCGCTGCTCGAAACGCTGCGCGCGATGCACGCAGCCGGTGTTGCGCACGGCGATTTGAAGCGCAAGGACAACATCATCGTCGGAGCCGACGGGCGGCCGTACATCGTCGATTTCGGCGTCGCGAGGGTGCGCCGGGGTAGCCCGCTGCTCGACCGTCTGCTGTTCGAGCAGGTGCAGCAGATGGACTACAACGCGTGGATCAAGCTCAAATACCGGCGGCAAGTCGCGCAGATCTCGGCGGCCGATGCACGGTACTACCGACCGCTGTGGATCGAACGGGCCGCGCGCGCCGTGCGGATTCCATGGCAGAAGATCACGCTACGCCGGCCGCGCCAACGATGGCGGCGTGCCCAGCGAGAGAAGCGCGAGAAGCCGCGCTCGGACTCGTAATCGCCGACAAGGGCGACCGACATGAATGGCTCGCGGCTCATCCGCGCGCATCCCGAGCTCCAACACGGCTGCAATGACACTCGGCAGGCCGGGCGAGCGCCGCCGAGTCATTTCAAACCGAGCCTCGAGCCCCTTCGCAGCCGCGCGATCGCCTCGCGCAGGCGCCTCTCGCGGGTTTCCGGACGCTTGGCGGAGTCGACCCAGCCCGCGTAGAGCCGGCGCTGCGACGGCGGGAGACGCTCGAACGCGCCCCATGCCCGCGAATCGCCCTGCAACGCGCGCACGACGTACGCGGGCAGAGCCTCGCCCCGCGGTAGGGGCGACTCGGCGCGGCGGCTCCCTGGCGCGCGTGCGCGCCCCGGCGCCGCGAGCAGCCCTTGCGCCGCGAGGCTCGCATAACGTTTGCGGTTCGCCGCGGACCAACGGCTGTCAGCCCTCCTCGGCGTGAACTTCCGGGCGTAGCGAGCATCGTCCAACCGCCGGATCAGACTATCCACCCAGCCGAAGCAGAGAGCCTCCTCGACGGCGTCGCCATAGCTCATGCAGGCCACGCCGGTGTGGCGCTTGTGAAACACGAGCCAGACCTCGGCTCGCGAATCGTGATTCGCCTGCAGCCAGGCGCGCCATCGCGCTCGCGTGCGCACGTCGAGCGTTCGGACCTGCGTGCTCACAGCGAGTGCGACAAGGACGCTCGGTTACGCGTGCGCGATGGCCGTCGCGAAGCGCCGCGCCCTGAACGCGAGCACGACCAGCAGCACGCCGAACACGACGGCATAGGCCGCGATGAGCCACAGCAGCGCAAGCGCCCCCAGAGCCGGCTGCACCATCAGCCACGCACCGAAAATGACCGATGCGATGCCGGCAAGCGCGAGCAGCCACTCGCCCTCGATCTCCTTGCGCAAGCGAATGGCTGCCAGGATCTCGAGCACGCCGGTCGCGACCGCCCAGACCGCGATATAGAGAAGCAGCGCGAGCGCCGTGATGCCGGGCGCCACGAACGTGAGCACACCGATGCCGACGCCGAGCAGCCCCTCGAGCAGCAGCACCCACCAGTACTCGTGCTCTCTGCGCCCCGCGATTGCGCTCCAGATCGCGAGCACCCCGTCGGCCAGCGCGTACGCGCCGAACAGCAGCACGAGCGCGGCGAGCGAGAGCGCGGGCAAGAACCAGGTGAGCGCTCCGAATACGATCGCCGCGATGCCGCGCAGCAGCAACAGCCACCAGCTGCGTGCGAGGATCGAAGCCAGACGCTCGGTTGCGATGACCATGACGTTGTCCTCCTCGGTCGGCGGTGCGTCGACCCTCGGGCCGCCGGACGGGCTAAACCACGGCCGCGAAGCGCCGAGCGTCGGCCGTCCACTCCTGCGCGTTGGCAAGCGCCGCTGGCACGTCCGCGGGATCCGCGACGATCTGCCAGATGCCCAGATGCCGCTCGTCCATGAAGTGCTCGGCGACGGCATGCCGCAGCACCTCGAGCAACGGATCGAAGTAGCCGCGCGTGTTCACGAGCACGATCGGCTGCAGATACAAACCGAGGCGCTTGAGCGTGATCGCCTCGAACAGCTCCTCGAGCGTGCCCGAGCCGCCCGGTAGCGCGACGAGGCCATCGCTCTCGGAGAGCATCAGGTGCTTGCGGATCCGCATGTTCTCGACGACCTTGAGCTCGCTCAGTCGCGGGTGGCCCCACTCGAGGTCCATCATGAACTGCGGCAGGACGCCGATAATTTCCCCGCCGCGTGCAAGCGCACCGTCTGCGAGCGCGCCCATCGAGCCGACCGCACCGCCACCGTAGACGATCGAGTAGCCGAGCTCCGCCAGCACGGCGCCGAGCGCCCTCGCCGCTTCGTGATACGCGGGGTCGCAGCGTTGGCTCGACGCACAGTAAACGCAGATTCGCTTGCGCAACGTCCCGGTCCTCCTGTAAGGATCCGATCTCGCGCCCGCCCGACGAGCTCGCGCAGCATCGGCCGCCGACGAACGCCTGGAGCCCACTTTAGCACCCTGCCGCCGCGGTCGAGGGCGCTGCAAAGGGACGCGACCGCGGCCAGGACGTGCGCTGTCTACCAGCGCAGCTCGCGCATCATCGCGGCGTAAACGGCGATGCCGTCCCAAAGGTTGCGGAGCCGAAGGTTCTCGTTGGCTGCATGCTGGTTGTCGTCGTGATTCGCGATCGGCAGGCCGATCACCGCCGCGTGCAGGGTTTCGGCGATCAGGTAGATCGGCACGCTCGCGCCCATCATCGGCAGCAAGGCGATCGGCTCGCCGGCCGCGTTCGTCGCGGCGCCGATCACGGCCTGCGCGGAGGGCGTGCTCATATCCACGCGGTAGGCCGGATAGCCGCCGCCCCACGCGAGCTTGATCAATCGCGAGGCCGTACGGCGCGTGGCGAGATCGGGATCCGATTCGACCACCGTCCAGCCCCTCGCCCGCAGATACGCGGTGAGCTGGTCGCGCACGAGTGCCGGCGTTTGATCCGGCACGAGCCGAAAGTCGATCGACACCGTCGCCTCGGTCGGAATAGCGTTCGCCGCCGCCGTACCGACGTGGCCCGCCGCGATCCCGCGCACGTTCAGCGCGGGTCGCATCGTGCTCGCGGCCAAGCTCTGCGCGGCCTCGGCGCGGCCGATCCCGAACTCGCGGCGCAGCTCCGCATCGACCGTCGGCAGCGCTTCGAGCGCGCTCTGCTCGGCCGGTGTGAGCGGCCGCACCGCATCCCCAAAGCCCGGAATACGGATCATACCGTCGGGGTCGCGAAGCTCTGCGATCAGCTGGGCCGCGAGCGCGGCGGGGTTCGGCGCCCAGTTGCCGTAGTGGCCGTCGTGCAGCGGCCGGAGCGGTCCGTAGACCGTCGCCTCGAGCCCGAGCAAGCCGCGGGCGCCGAAATACAGCATCGGTTTGCGCGACTGATGCACCGGCCCATCGCCGATCAGCCATAGGTCGCTTGCGAGCAGCGCGGCGTTGTCCCGCAGCGTCGACTCGAGATGCGGTGAGCTCGATTCTTCCTCGCCTTCCCAGAACACCTTGAGGTTCACGGCCGGCTCGAGCTTGGCGGCGGCGAGCGCGTCGAAGGCTGCAAGAAACGCGACGATGCTGGCCTTGTCGTCGCCTGCCGCTCGCCCATAGAGGCGCCACTCGGGATCGAAGGGTTGGGGAGCATGGCGCCAGTCCACGGTCGCGACGCCCGGTGCGTCCAGGGTCCCGGAACGCATGGCGGGCTCGAACGGCCCGTCGACCCATTCGCTCGGCGTGACCGGTTGCCCGTCGTAGTGGGCGTAGAACACCACGGTGCGGCGCGCGCCGCGCCGCAGACGCTCGCCGTACACGACGGGCGGCGCGGCGGCGTCGGCGGAGGACAAGAGTCGCGTCGTGAAGCCACGCTCGCGCAGGCGCGCCTCGAGTCGCTCGGCCATCGCGTGCAGCCCCGCGCGATCGGCCGCGACGCTCGGAATCCGAACCAGCTCGTCGAGCTGACCGACGATGGCGACTTCATGAGCCGCCCGAAACGCGTCGACCCGCTCGCGCAACGCATCCGCCTGCGCGCAGGCCGGCGCAACTGCGAGCATGACCGCGGCCATCGCGAGCCGCGCCGCGAACCGCTCGCCGCCTTGCGCACCCGCACGGCCCGCGCTTGCGCGCCTCATCGGGCTCTCTCCTTCGGCGGTAGTTTCGTCAACCCCAACAAGCAAAAGCCCGACGTGTCTCGACGCGCCGGGCTTCGATAGCCTGAACCGTTGCGCCCGTCGCTACGCGGTCGTGCGCGGCTCTTTCTTCACGACGGGATTCTCCGGTCGATCGAGCAGCTGCACGATCGCCATCGGCGCGGAATCGCCGACACGGTAGCCCATCTTCAGAATACGCAGATAGCCGCCCGGGCGGTTCTTGAACCGCGGCCCCAACTCGCTGAACAGGCGCCCGACCGCGACGTCGTCGCGCAGTCGGTCGAACGCGAGTCGACGGCGGCTCACGCCGTCCTCCTTCGCGAGCGTGATCAACGGCTCGACGACGCGGCGCAGCTCCTTGGCCTTCGGCAGCGTCGTGCGCACGGTCTCGTGGCGCAGCAGCGACGCCGCGAGATTGCGGTACATCGCCCGCCGGTGCGGCGAGTTCCTGCCGAGCCTACGGCCCGATTTTCTGTGACGCATCGTCTAGAGCTCCGGTTCAGAATCCGCCGATCGACGACTGCGGCGCCGGGGGCTCGTCGCTGCGCAGGCCCGGGGGCGGCCAGTTGTCGAGCCGCATGCCGAGCGCCAGGCCGTGCTGCTCGAGCACCTCCTTGATCTCGGTCAGCGACTTCTTGCCCAAATTCGGCGTGCGCAGCAGCTCGACCTCGGTGCGCTGCACGAGATCGCCGATGTAGTTGATGTTCTCGGCCTTCAGGCAGTTCGCCGAACGCACTGTGAGCTCGAGCTCGTCCACCGGCCGCAGCAGAATCGGATCCACCTGCGTCTCGGCGCGGCCGAAACCGATCTCGTCCTCGCCCTGCAGATCCACGAACACGTCGAGCTGATTCTTGAGGATGAGTCCCGCGCGGCGGATCGCCTCTTCCGCGTCGATCGTGCCGTTCGTCTCGATGTCGATGATGAGCTTGTCGAGGTCGGTGCGCTGCTCGACGCGCGCGCTCTCCACCGTGTAGGTCACGCGGCGGACCGGGCTGAACGACGCGTCGAGCTGCAGGCGACCGATCGGCCGGGTCTGCTCATCGAACGTCGCGGCCTGTACGGCTGGCTTATACCCACGACCGCGCTGCACCTTGAGGAACGCGCGCAGCTCGCCGGCCTGCGTCAAGTTCGCGATCACCAGGTCCGGGTTCACGATCTCGACGTCGTGGTCGACGACGATGTCGCCGGCCTTCACCGGCCCCGGGCCCTTCTTCGCGAGCGACAGCTCGGCCTCTTCGCGCGCATGCATCTTGATCGCGACCGACTTCAAGTTCAGTAGAATGTCGACCACGTCCTCCTGCACGCCCTCGATGCTCGTGTACTCGTGCAGCACGCCATCTATCTCGGCCTCGACGATTGCGGCGCCCGGCATGGACGACAGCAGCACGCGCCTGAGCGCATTGCCGAGCGTATGACCGAAGCCGCGCTCGAACGGCTCCACCGTCACACGTGCGCGGTTGGTGCCGAGCGGCTGAACCTTGACGGCCCTAGGCCTCAAGAACTCCGTAGCTGATTCCTGCATCGAAAATTAACCTCGCGTTACTTGGAGTACAGCTCGACCACCAGATTCTCGTTGATATCCGGCAGGATCTCGTCGCGCTCCGGCAGGGCCTTGAGCGTGCCCTGCATGTTCTTGTCGTCGACCTCGACCCACTCCGGGAAACCGACCTGGCTCGCGACGCCAAGCGCTGACTTGATCCGCAGCTGCTCTTTGGCGCGGTCGCGAACGGCGATCTTGTCGCCGGCCTTGAGCTGGTAGGACGGGATATTCACGACCGCCTCGTTGACTGCAATGCCGCGGTGGCTCACGAGCTGGCGGGCCTCCGCACGGGTGGAGGCGAATCCCATCCTATAGACAACGTTGTCGAGCCGGGATTCCAGCATCCGCAGCAGGTTTTCCCCGGTCGAGCCCTTGATCTGCGATGCCTTCTTGTAATAGTTGCGAAATTGCCGCTCGAGCACGCCGTACATCCGACGCAGCTTCTGCTTCTCGCGCAACTGCACGCCGTAGTCCGACAGACGTTGGCGGCGCTGACCGGCACCGCCGGGCGGCACCTCGAGCTTGCACTTCGACTCGAGCGGCTTGAGCCCGCTCTTCAAGAACAGGTCGGTGCCTTCGCGGCGCGCAAGCTTGCAGGTGGGGCCTCGATATCTCGCCATGGTTAGTTCCGGTTAAACGCGGCGCTTCTTGGGCGGCCGACAGCCGTTGTGGGGGATCGGGGTGACGTCCTCGATCTGCGTGATCCTGAAGCCGACCGCGTTCAACGCGCGCACGGCCGACTCGCGCCCGGGACCCGGGCCCTTCACGCGCACCTCGAGGTTCTTGACGCCGTAGTCCTTCGCGGCCGTGCCGGCGCGCTCGGCGGCGACCTGGGCCGCGAACGGCGTGCTCTTGCGCGAGCCCTTGAAGCCGCAGTTGCCGGCGGTTGCCCACGCGAGCGTGTTGCCCTGCCGATCGGTGATGCTGATGATCGTGTTGTTGAACGACGCGTGCACGTGCGCGACAGCGTCCAAGATCTGACGCTTCGCTTTCTTCCGGGCCTTGACCGGCGGTGTGGCCATGCTGACTCCTGTTACTTCCTGACCGGCCGGCGCGGGCCCTTGCGCGTGCGCGCGTTCGTGCGCGTGCGCTGGCCGCGCAGCGGCAGACCGCGCCGATGCCGAATACCGCGGTAGCAGCCGAGGTCCATCAGGCGCTTGATGTTCATCGCAACCTCGCGGCGGAGGTCGCCTTCCACGGCGAACTTCGCGATCACGTCGCGCAGACGGCCGACCTCGGCCTCCGTAAGGTCCTTGACCTGCGTCGTCGGGTTCACCTCGGCCGCCTTGCAGGTCGCGACCGCGCGGTTGCGGCCGATGCCGAAGATATGCGTCAACGCAATGCCGACGTGCTTGTTCGTCGGAATGTTGATGCCCGCGATACGTGCCATAGCTCTATGCCCTCTAGCCCTGCCGCTGCTTGTGGCGCGGATCTTCACAGATCACGCGAATCACGCCGCGGCGGCGGACGATCTTGCACTTCCGACAAATCTTGCGAACCGAGGTCCGTACTTTCATATCCGCGCTCCTCGAGGCCCTATCAAGAGTTGCTGCGCCCGTAGCCGCGCAGGTTCGCCTTCTTCAGGAGCCCTTCGTATTGATGGGTCATCATGTGCGCCTGCAGCTGCGCCATGAAATCCATGGTCACGACCACGATGATCAGCACCGACGTCCCGCCGAAATAGAACGGTGCGTTGAATTCGAGGATCATGAATTCCGGTAATAGGCACACGGCCGTGATGTACAGCGCGCCCCAGAACGTGAGCCGCGTGAGCACCTTGTCGATGTATTCCGCCGTCTGCTGACCGGGCCGGATACCCGGGATGAACGCGCCGGAGCGCTTCAGATTGTCTGCGGTCTCGCGCGAGTTGAACACGAGCGCCGTATAGAAGAAACAGAAGAACATGATCAGCGCCGCATACAGCAGTATGTAGATCGGCTGCCCCGGCGACAGGCTCGCGGACAGCCGCTGCAGCCAGCCGACGGCCTGGCTCGTGCCGAACCAGCTTGCGATCGTGGCCGGGAACAGGATCAGGCTCGACGCGAAGATCGGCGGAATCACGCCAGACATGTTGATCTTGAAAGGCAGGTGGCTCGTCTGCCCGGCGTACATGCGCCGGCCCTGCTGGCGTTTCGCATAGTTGACCGCGATGCGCCGCTGGGCACGCTCCATGTATACGACGAAGCCGGTCACACCGAGCACGAGGATGCCCAACAGCAGCGGCGTGGCTTGGTTCATGCCGCCGTTGTTCACCAGCTCGAGCGTGCTGCCGAGGGCGGACGGCAAATTCGACATGATGCTCGACAGAATCAGCATCGAGATGCCGTTGCCGACGCCGCGCTCCGTGATCTGCTCGCCGAGCCACATCAGGAACATCGTGCCCGTCACCAGCGTGACGGCCGCTGTCGCAATGAAGCCGATGCCGGGGTTCAGCACGACACCCTGAGTTTGCAGCGCGGTGGCGGCGGCCATCGCTTGGAACGACGACAGCAGGACCGTCCCGTAGCGCGTGTATTGGGTGATCTTGCGCCGCCCCGACTCGCCCTCCTTGCGGAGCTGGCCGAGCGACGGGATCACGTGTGTGCCCATCTGCAGAATGATGGACGCGGAGATGTACGGCATGATGCCGAGCGCGAAGATCGACCAGCGCTTGAGCGCACCGCCCGAGAACATGTTGAACATGCTCAGGATCGTGCCCTGCTGCTGATCGAAGAACTGCTGCAGGGCAACGGGATCGATGCCCGGCACCGGGATGTAGGTGCCGATGCGATAGACCACGAGCGCGCCGATCAGGAAGAACAGCCGCTGGCGCAGGTCGGCGTAGCGAGTCGCATCGCCGAGCAGCGTTGCCGCGTTTCCCGTGCCTGTCTTTGCCATGCCCCTACCTACTCGACCTTACCGCCGGCCGCCTCGATGATCTTGCGCGCACCGGGCGTCACGTGGAGGCCGCGCACGGTCACCGCTGCATCAAGCGTGCCGGACGCGATGACGTGGACGCGCTCGGCCCGCTTCGACACGAGCTGCGCAGCCTGCAGGGCCGCGAGATCGGCCGTGCCGCCCGCGAAGCGCTTGAGCTCGTGCACGCGCAGCTCCGCCTTGAGCCCGCGGCTCTGCGACACGAAGCCGATCTTCGGCAAGCGTCGCTGCAGCGGCATCTGGCCGCCCTCGAACCCGACCTTGTGATAGCCGCCCGCTCGGGCGTGCTGACCTTTGGTGCCGCGCCCGCCGGTCTTGCCGAGCCCGGAGCCCGCGCCGCGGCCACGGCGCTTGTGCTCGCGCCTGCTGCCGTCGGCCGGATGCAGATCGTTCAAGCGCATTTACTTCGCCTCCTCGACGCGCAGCAAATACCGCACGCAGTCGATCATGCCGCGATTCTCCGGCGTATCGTTCACGAGCACGCTCTGATGGCGGCGCCGAAGCCCGAGGCCAATGAGGCACTCGGCGTGCCCGGGCGTACGGCCGAACTTGCTCTTGAGCAAGGTCAGCCGGATCTTTGCTGCGTTCTTCGCCACGCGTCAGTCCTCAACCGAACAGCTCTTCGACCGTCTTGCCCCG
This sequence comes from uncultured Gammaproteobacteria bacterium, assembly GCA_963817615.1. GTDB lineage: Bacteria > Pseudomonadota > Gammaproteobacteria > Steroidobacterales > Rariloculaceae > FEN-1219. The sequence continues at coordinate 348,380 of CAWFPH010000002.1, forward strand.
CTTTGCCGCGATCTGCGCGGGTGAGCGCATCTGGCCGAGCGCGTTCAAGGTGGCGCGCACGACGTTGATCGGGTTGCGCGAGCCGTAGCTCTTCGCGAGCACGTTGCGAACGCCGGCGCACTCGAGCACGGCGCGCATCGCGCCGCCGGCGATCACGCCGGTGCCGTCCGAAGCCGGCTGCATGAACACGCGCGTTGCTCCATGACTGCCGCGCAGCTCGTACTGCAACGTGTCCTTCTTCAGGTTCACCGTTACGAGGCTCTTACGCGCGGCCTGCATAGCCTTCTGGATCGCGAGCGGCAGCTCGCGCGCCTTGCCGTAGCCGAAGCCGACGCGGCCGGCGCCGTCGCCGACCACCGTGAGCGCGGTGAAGCCGAACTGACGGCCGCCTTTGACCACCTTGGCCACCCGGTTCACCGCGACCAGCTTTTCTTGAAACTCTTCAGCGTTCGCCATTTGCTATCAGCCTGCGTCAAAAGACCGCTCTATCGCGCCCCGGACACGCGCCCACATCGCGCCGTCCGGGAACGCCGTGGATACGTCCCTGTAGGCTCGCGCGGCGCCATCCCTGGCGCCGAGCGTCCCGGCCGGCGCGATGTGAGCGCGTGTCCGGGACTGCCTCATCAGCTCTTCACAGGACTGGCCCATCGGATCCCGACGGAGCAGTCTCGTCACATTCCGACGGCCCGCGGCCATCAGATTTTCAGGCCCGCTTCGCGGGCCGCTTCGGCCAGCGCCTTGACGCGGCCGTGGTACTTGAAGCCCGAGCGGTCGAATGCGACCTGCTCGATGCCCTGCTGTTTGGCTCGCGCGGCAATCTCGCGGCCGACGGCGGCTGCCGCGTCGCGGTTGCCGGTGCCCTTGAGACCGCCGCGCAGATCCTTCGTGAGCGTCGAGGCGCTCGCGACGACGCGGTCGCCCTCGGGCGCGATGATCTGCGCGTAGATGTGCTGCGGCGTGCGGTGCACGCACAGCCGATGGAGCCCGCTCAACGCGATGCGGACCCTGCCGCGACGCGCGCGGCGCTGACGAGTCTGTTTCTTGTCGACAGCCATGGCCTACTTCTTCTTCGCTTCCTTCAGCACGATTTGCTCGTTCGAGTAGCGGACGCCTTTGCCCTTGTACGGCTCGGGCGGCCGGAAGCCGCGCAGCTCCGCCGCGACCTGGCCGACCTGCTGGCGATCCATGCCCTCGACGATGATCTCGGACTGGCTCGGCGTCTTGATCGTGACGCCCTTCGGCACCGGGTACTCGACCGGATGCGAGAAGCCGAGCGCCAGGTTCAGCTTCTGGCCCTGCATCGCCGCGCGGTAACCGACGCCGACCAACTCGAGCTTGCGCGTAAAGCCCGTGCTCACGCCCGTCACCATGTTGTTGATGTGGGCGCGAGTAGTGCCGGCCATCGCATTCGCGAAGCGGCCACCCGAACGGGCGACGACCTTCACGGTCGAGCCTTCGATCTGCACCTCGACCTCGCTGCTGAGATCGAGCGTGAGGGTGCCCTTCGGGCCCTTGACCGTGATCGTGCGGCCCTGCACCTCGGCAGATAGCCCCTTGGCGAGCTCGACGGGTTGCTTTGCTACTCTCGACATCGTTCTATCCCGCTACAGCACGATGCACAGCACTTCGCCGCCGTGGCCTTGGGCGCGCGCCTCGCGATTCGTCATCACGCCGTGCGACGTGGACACGATCGCGACGCCGAGGCCGCCCTGCACGACCGGCAAATCCGCCGCCTTCTTGTAGATGCGCAAACCCGGTCGACTGACGCGCGTGAGCCGCTCGATGACCGGCCGGTCCTGGAAATATTTGAGCTCGATCGTGAGCGTGTCCTTGCCGTCGACCTCGTCCCGCGTGATACCGCCCACGTAGCCTTCGCTCGCTAGGACCTGCGCAACCGCGAGCTTCTGCTTCGACGCAGGCATCGTGACGGAGGTCTTGCGCGCCGTCTGCCCGTTGCGGATACGGGTCAGCATGTCGGCGATTGGATCGGTCATGCTCATACGAATGTCCTAAAGGTGTCCCGTCGGCAGTGCCGGCGGCACATCGTTGTTCACCAGCTGGCCTTGCGGAGGCCCGGAATTTCGCCGCGCATCGTGGTTTCACGCAGCTTCGAGCGCGACAGCCCGAACTTGCGGTAGTAGCCGTGCGGCCGGCCCGTCAGCGCGCAGCGATTGCGCAGCCGAACCGGGCTTGAGTCGCGTGGCAGCTTCTTCAGCTTCTCCTGCGCCGCCTCGCGCTCGTCGTCGGAGGTCTTCGGATTGCGAATCAGCTCCTTGAGCTCCGCTCGCTTGGCGGCATAGCGCCTCACGGTGCGCTCGCGGCGCGCCTGACGCATCAGCATGGACTTCTTGGCCATCGACTTAAGCTCCTACGACCGCAGGGGAAACTTGAACGCTTCGAGCAACGCGCGACCGGCTTGATCCGTCGTCGCCGTGGTCGTGATTGCGATGTCGAGACCGCGAATCGCATCCACCTGGTCGTAATTGATCTCCGGGAAGATGATCTGTTCCTTCACGCCCATGTTGAAGTTGCCTTGGCCGTCGAACGAGCGGCCCGACACGCCGCGAAAATCGCGGACCCGCGGCAGCGCGACGCTGATCAACCGGTCGAGGAACTCGTACATGCGCTCGCGCCGCAGCGTGACCTTGCACCCGATCGCGACACCGTCGCGCACCTTGAAGCTGGCGACCGAGATCCGTGCCTTGGTTGCCACGGGCTTCTGGCCGCTGATCTTCGCGAGATCGCTCATTGCGTTCTCGAGCACCTTGCGGTCCGCCAGCGCCTCGCCGACGCCCATGTTCAGCGTGATCTTCGTGATCCGCGGCGCGGCCATCGGGTTCTTGAGATCGAGCTGCTTCATGAGCTGCGGCACGATCTCCTTGCGATAGGTTTCTTGGAGTCTTGCCATATCAGTGATCCACCACTTCGCCGTTCGACTTGTAGTAGCGCACCTTGCGGCCGTCCGCGAGCGTGCGAAAGCCGACGCGATCGCCCTTGCTCGTGGTCGGGTTCCACAACATCACGTTCGACGGATCGAGCGGTCGCTCCATCTCGACGATACCGCCCGCGACGCCGGCGTTCGGGTTCGGGCGCTGATGCTTGCGCGCGACGTTCACGTTCTCGACCGCCACCTTGCCGTCGGGATAAACGCGCAGCACGCTGCCGCGGCGGCCTTTGTCCTTGCCGGCGATGACGAGAACCTCGTCGCCTTTTTTGATGCGATACATCGTTGCGACCTCTACAGCACCTCAGGCGCGAGCGAGATGATCTTCATGAACCGGCTCGTGCGCAGCTCGCGCGTGACCGGTCCGAAGATGCGCGTGCCGATCGGCTCGAACTTGTTCGTGAGCAGCACGGCCGCATTGCCGTCGAAGCGAATCGACGAGCCATCCGGGCGGCGCAAGCCGTGACGCGTGCGCACGACCACCGCGTGGTACACCTCGCCCTTCTTCACACGGCCGCGCGGAATCGCGTCCTTGATCGTGACCTTGATGATGTCGCCGATTCGCGCATACCGCCGCTTCGAGCCGCCGAATACTCGGATGCACATCAGGCTGCGGGCGCCGCTGTTGTCGGCTGCATTCAACATCGTCTGTGTTTGAATCATCGGCCGCCCCTCAAAGCTCGTTCTCGACCCGGGCGCGCTCGAGCACCTCGACGACGCGCCATGCCTTGCGCTTCGAAATGGGGCGACACTCGACGATCGCGACCGTGTCGCCCTCGCGACAGGTGCCGTCCTCGTCGTGCGCCATGATCTGCGTCGTGCGGCGAATGAACTTGCCGTACACGGGGTGGCGCACCAGGCGCTCGACCGACACCGTGACGCTCTTCTGCATCTTGTTGCTCACGACGCGGCCGATGGTTCGCCGGGTGACCCTCCCGGTGCTCGTGTCGCTCGTGCCTTCCGCGTTCATCCGTTCTCGTCCTTATACCTTCGCCAAGCCCGCTGCTCGCGAGCCGGTACCCGTTACTTGTTCCTGGTCCGCTCGGCCTGCACGGTTTTCAACCGCGCAATGGACCTGCGCACCGAGCCGTGCTGATCCGGCTTCGCGCCCTGGCCCGATGTAGCCTGCATTCGTAGGTTGAACTGCTCGCGGCGCAGCGTGAGCAACTCCTCGCCGATCTCGTCGCTGGACATGTCGCGAAGCTTCTTGAGCCTCTCTTTGACCTCTCGGAGCTTCATGAGAACGCCGTCCGCTTCATGAAAGTGGTCTTCAAGGACAGTTTCGCGGCCGCGAGCGTGAAAGCCTCGCGCGCAACGTCCTCGGTGACGCCGGCGATCTCGTAGAGCATCCGACCCGGCTGGATCTGCGCGACCCAGTACTCGACGTTGCCCTTGCCCTTGCCTTGGCGAACCTCGAGAGGCTTCTTCGTGATCGGCTTGTCCGGGAACACGCGGATCCAAATCTTGCCGCCGCGCTTCACGTAGCGCGTCATCGCACGCCGCGCCGCCTCGATCTGGCGAGCGGTCAGCTGACCGCGCTCGACCGACTTCAGGCCGTATTCGCCGAAGCTCACGGCATTGCCGCGCTGCGCAAGACCGCGGTTGCGGCCCTTGAACTGCTTTCTGAACTTGGTGCGTTTCGGTTGCAGCATTGCTTTACGCCTGTGGACGCGGCGCCTCGGCGGCTTCCGGCGCGGCCGCCGGCTCCTGTGCGCCGGAGCCGGAGCCCGAGCCCGAGGTGTCGAACACCTCGCCGCGGAACACCCAAACCTTGACGCCGATCACGCCGTACGTGGTCTTCGCCTCGGCGAGCCCGTAGTCGATGTCGGCCCGGAACGTATGCAGCGGCACGCGGCCCTCGCGATACCATTCGGAGCGCGCGATCTCGGCGCCATTCAGCCGCCCCGACACGCGCACCTTGATGCCTTCTGCGCCGATGCGCATCGTATTCGTGACGGCTCGGCGCATCGCGCGGCGGAACTGCACGCGGCGCTCGAGCTGCTGGGCGATGCCCTCGGCTACGAGCTGAGCATCGAGCTCGGGCTTCCTGATCTCGGAGATGTTGAGGCGCACGTCGTGCAGCGGCATCTTGAGCAACTTCGCGACTTCCGCGCGCAGCTTCTCGATGTCCTCGCCCTTCTTGCCGATCACGATGCCCGGGCGCGCGGTATGGATCGTGATGTGGGCCTTCTTCGCGGGCCGCTCGATGTGAATGCGGCTGACCGACGCATCCTTGAGCTTCCTGCGAAGGAACTCGCGGATGCGATGGTCCTGCGCCACGTAGTGCGGGAACGTTTGCGTGTCCGCGTACCACTTCGAGGACCACTCCTTCGTGATCCCCAAGCGAATGCCGATCGGATGAACTTTTTGACCCATACGCCTACTCGTCGCCGACGCGAACGGTGATGTGGCTGTTGCGCTTGATGATGCGGTCGCCGCGGCCCTTCGCGCGCGCGGAATAGCGCGCGAGGAACGGTGCGCAGTCGACCTGCACGGACGAGACCTTGAGCTCGTCGATGTCCGCGCCGTGGTTGTTCTCGGCGTTCGCGATGGCCGATTCCAGCACCTTGTGAAGCATGCGGGCAGCCTTCTTGCGGCTGAACGCCAGCACTCTGAGGGCCTGCGCGACCGACAGGCCGCGGATCTGATCCGCGACGAGCCGGCACTTCTGCGGCGAGATGCGCGCGTGGCGGAGCTTGGCTGCAACGTCCATCGTGGCTTACTCCGCCGCCTTCGCCTTGCGATCGCCCGAATGGCCCCGGAAAGTCCGCGTGACCGCGAATTCGCCGAGCTTGTGCCCCACCATGTTTTCGGACACGAGAATCGGCACGTGTTGGCGGCCGTTGTGCACCGCAATCGTGAGGCCGACCATGTCGGGCACGACCATCGAGCGGCGCGACCAAGTCTTGATCGGCCGGCGATCGCTGGTAGCGGACGCCTTCGCCACCTTCTGCATGAGGTGCGTGTCGACAAACGGACCTTTCTTGATCGAACGTGGCATTGCGACTCTCTTACTTCTGTCGGCGGTCGCGGACGATCATCGCGCGTGTCCGCTTGTTGCGCCGAGTCTTGTAGCCCTTGGCCTTTTGCCCCCAAGGCGAAACCGGATGCGGATTGCCCTGACCGGACTTGCCCTCGCCGCCGCCGTGGGGATGATCGACCGGGTTCATGGCGGCACCGCGCACCGTCGGCCGAATGCCGCGCCAGCGCTGCGCACCGGCCTTGCCGATCTTGCGCAGATTGTGCTCGTCGTTGCCGACCTCGCCGACCGTCGCGCGGCAATTCACGTGCACCTTGCGCATCTCGCCCGAGCGCAGCCGCAGCGTGACGTACTCGCCCTCTCGCGCGACGATCTGCACGCCGGCGCCCGCGCTACGCGCGAGCTGCGCGCCCTTGCCGGGCTTCAGCTCGATGCAATGCACCTGCGTGCCGAGCGGGATGTTCTTCAGGGCCAGGGAGTTGCCCGGCTTGATGGGCGCATCGGAGCCCGACATGATCGGATCGCCGGCCTGAACGTGCTTCGGCGCCAGTATGTAGCGACGCTCACCATCGCCGTAGAGCACGAGCGCAATGTTCGCACTGCGATTCGGGTCGTACTCGAGACGCTCGACACGCCCGGCGACACCGTCCTTGTTGCGCTTGAAGTCGATCACGCGATAGTGGCGCTTGTGCCCGCCGCCTTGGTGACGCGTCGTGATGCGGCCCTGATTGTTACGGCCACCGCGGCTCGGCAGCGGCCGCACGAGCGGCTCGTAAGGCGCACCCGTATGCAAGCCCTCTTTGACCACCCGAACGACGAACCGCTGACCCGGCGAAGTCGGTTTGAGCTTTCGTACCGCCACGATCTACACCTGCGTCCTATTCGGCCGTCAACAAGTTGATGTCATGACCCGGAGCGAGGCGAACGTACGCCTTCTTCCATCCGGAGCGCCGCCCCGGCATCTGGCCGAAACGCTTGCGCTTGGCCGGCATTCGAGCGACTGCAACGCCTGCCACCTTGACCTCGAACAGCAGCTCGACCGCGTCACGCACGTCGTGCTTGGTCGCGTCCGTCCGCACCTTGAACACGATCTGATGGCTGCCGTCCGCGAGCGCAGTAGCCTTCTCCGACACGTGCGGCCCGAGCAGCACCTGCATCAGGCGTTCTTGGCGAGCATTCTTGCTCATCGCAGCCGCTCCTCGATCAGCTTCAGCGCCGCGGCCGTCACGACCACCTTCTCGGCACCGACGAGGCTCACCGGGTCGACGAGCCGCGCCTCGAGCACGTCGACGCCCGGCAGATTGCGAGCCGACAGCCACAGGTTCATATCGAACGCCTCGACCAGGATCAGGCCCGTCGCGAACCCGAGCTCGGCGAGCTTTCCCTTGAGCTCCTTCGTCTTCGGCGCGGAGACGCCGAACTCCGGCAACACGAGCAGTCGCTCCTGGCGTAGCAGCTCCGACAGCACGGCGCGCAGCGCACCGCGGTACATCTTGCGATTGACCTTTTGCTCGAAGCTGCGCGGCCGTGCCGCGAACGCGCGCCCGCCGCCGACCCAAATCGGGCTGCGGACGGAGCCCACGCGGGCACGGCCCGAGCCCTTCTGCTTCCAGGGCTTCTTGCCGCTGCCGGCGACGTCGGAACGGTTCTTCTGCGCCTTGCTGCCCGCTCGCGCGGCCGCGAGGTGGGCCGTCACGACCTGATGGACGAGCGGCTTGTTGAAGGCGACGCCGAACGTGCTGTCCGCGATTTCGAGCGTTTCACCGTTGCCTTGCAATTTGACTTTCATGGCTCGATCTCGCAGCGGCGACTAGTTGGCTTTCGCTTTGATGGCCGGACGTACGACCACTTCGCCGTTCTCGGCACCCGGCACCGCGCCCTTCACGAGCAGCAAGTTGCGCTCGGCGTCGACCCGAATGACCTCGAGGTTCTGAGTCGTCACACGGTCGTGGCCCAGCCGGCCGCCCATGCGCTTGCCCGGAAACACGCGGCCCGGCGTCTGGCGCTGACCGATGGACCCCGGCGCGCGATGCGACAGCGAGTTGCCGTGGGACATGTATTGCTTCGCGAAATGGTGGCGTTTGATCACCCCCGCGGTACCCTTGCCCTTGGTCACGCCGCTGACGTCCACAAGCTGGCCCTGCTGGAACAAATCGACCTTGAGCTCGGCGCCGGCCGTAAGATCCGCACCCTCGCCGTCCGCGAGCCTGAATTCCCAGAGCCCGCTGCCCGGCTCGGTCTTCGTGCCCGCGAAGTGCCCGGCCTCCGCCTTCGTCAGGCGCTCGGCCTTGCGCGGCGGACCGACGGTGACCTGCACGGCGCGATAGCCGTCGCGCTCGGCGCTCTTGAGCGTCGTGATCCGATTGGGCAGGGCCTCGATCACGGTGACCGGCACGGCATCGCCGGCTTCCGTGAAAATGCGGGTCATGCCGCACTTTCGGCCCACTAAACCGATAGACATCTGTCGTCCTCTATATCCGCACCGACTGCGTCGGCCGGCGCTTCAGCCAGCGCTGCCCGCGGGCACCCTGGCACCAAAAGACTCCGCCGGGCGTTAACCGGTAGGTCTTGTCTTTAGGCCGCCGATCGAGCTTGGGCGGCCCCGTTCGCGAAACAACCCGGCGGCATACGCCGACAGGTGAGCGAGCCCGGCATTATAACCACCGGCAAATCGTTAGTTCAACGTAATCAATTGAGCTTGATCTGTACGTCGACGCCCGCCGGCAGCTCGAGCTTCATCAGCGCGTCGACGGTCTTGTCCGTTGGGTCCACGATGTCCATGAGCCGCTTGTGGGTCAGCAGCTCGTATTGGTCGCGCGCATCCTTGTCGGCGTGCGGCGAGACCAGGATCGTGTAGCGCTCCACCTTGGTCGGCAGCGGCACCGGTCCGCGCACGGTCGCGCCGGTGCGCTTGGCCGTGTCGACGATTTCCCGGGCCGACTTGTCGATCAGCCGGTGATCGAACGCCTTGAGCCTAATGCGAATGTTTTGATTGGCCATGTTTTCTCTCTATAAGGCGTTGTTCATTCGACGATTTTCGACACGACGCCGGCGCCCACGGTGCGCCCGCCCTCGCGAATCGCAAACCGCAAACCCTCTTCCATCGCGATCGGGCTGATCAGGTCCACCTTCATCTTGATGTTGTCCCCGGGCATCACCATCTCGGTCGCCTCCGGCAACTCCACCGCCCCCGTCACGTCCGTCGTGCTGAAAAAGAACTGCGGCCGATATCCCTTGAAAAACGGCGTGTGCCGCCCCCCTTCCTCCTTCGTCAACACGTACACCTCACACTCGAACTTCGTGTGCGGCGTGATCGACCCCGGCTTCGCCAGCACCTGCCCCCGCTCGACCTCCTCGCGCTTCGTGCCCCGCAGCAGCACCCCCACGTTGTCCCCCGCCCGACCCTCGTCGAGCAGCTTGCGAAACATCTCGATCCCCGTGCAGATCGTCTTCGCCGTCGGCCGAATCCCGACAATCTCCACCTCGTCCCCCACCTTCACGATCCCGCGGTCAATTCGTCCCGTCACCACCGTGCCGCGACCGGAAATCGAGAACACATCCTCGATGTGCATCAAAAACGGCCCGTCCACCAGCCGCTCCGGCACCGGAATGTACTTGTCCATCTCCGCAACCAGCTTCTCCACGCTCGGCGCCCCAATCTCCGAGGTGTCCCCCTCCAGCGCCTTCAGCGCCGACCCAATCACGATCGGCGTCTTGTCCCCAGGAAACTCGTACGTCGACAGCAGATCCCGAACCTCCAGCTCCACCAGCTCCAGCAGCTCCGCGTCATCCACCATGTCCGCTTTGTTCAAATACACCACGATGTACGGCACACCCACCTGACGCGCCAGCAAAATATGCTCCCGCGTCTGCGGCATCGGACCGTCCGCCGCCGATACCACCAAAATCGCCCCGTCCATCTGCGCCGCACCCGTGATCATGTTCTTCACGTAGTCCGCGTGCCCCGGACAGTCCACGTGCGCGTAGTGGCGCGCGTCGCTCTCGTACTCCACGTGCGCCGTCGCAATCGTGATCCCGCGCGCCTTCTCCTCCGGCGCCTTGTCAATCTGGTCGTACGCCATGAACGACCCCCCGTGCTTCTCCGCCATCACCTTCGTCAGCGCCGCCGTCAGCGTCGTCTTCCCGTGGTCCACATGCCCAATCGTCCCCACGTTCACATGCGGCTTGCTTCGCGTAAATTTTTCCTTGGACATGGTCGTACCTCTCGAGTCTTGGCCGCCGGATTCAACCGGTGCGTTCTTTGATAATTTCCTGTGCGACGTTACCCGGCACCTCGGCGTAGTGCACGAATTCCATCGTATACGTCGCGCGCCCTTGGCTCATCGAGCGCAAGGTGGTCGCATAGCCGAACATTTCCTTGAGCGGCACCTGGGCGCGCACGATCTTGCCGGCCGGTGCTTCCTCGAGCCCCTGCAGCACGCCGCGACGGCGATTCAGGTCGCCGTTGACGTCGCCCATGTAGTCCTCGGGCGTCACGACCTCGACGCTCATGATCGGCTCGAGCAGCACCGGCTTGGCCTTCTTCGCCCCGTCCTTGAATGCCATCGATCCGGCGACCTTGAACGCGATCTCGCTCGAATCGACGTCATGATAGGAGCCATCGAAAATCGTGACCTTCACGTCGACCACGGGGTAGCCCGCGATCACGCCATTTGCCATCTGCTCCTGCACGCCCTTGTCGACGGCCGGCACGTACTCCTTCGGCACCACGCCGCCGACGATGCCGTTTACGAATTCGTAGCCGTCGCCCGCCGCAAGCGGCTCGATTTTGAGCCACACGTGACCGTACTGCCCGCGGCCGCCGCTTTGGCGCACGAACTTGCCTTCCTGCTCGACCGCCGAGCGAATCGTCTCGCGGTAAGCGACCTGCGGCTTGCCGACATTCGCAGCAACGCCGAACTCACGCTTCATGCGGTCGACGATGATCTCGAGGTGCAGCTCGCCCATGCCCGCGATGATGGTCTGGCCCGACTCTTCGTCGGTGCGGACCCGGAACGACGGATCCTCGCGCGCGAGCTTGCCGAGCGCGATGCCCATCTTCTCCTGGTCCGCCGCCGTCTTCGGCTCGACCGCGACCGCGATCACGGGCTCGGGGAAGTCCATCTTCTCGAGGGTGATCACGTTCTTCGGATCAGTGAGGCTGTCGCCGGTCGTGACGTCCTTCAGCCCCACGGCCGCCGCGATGTCGCCCGCGCGCACTTCCTTGATCTCCGAACGCTCGTTCGCGTGCATTTGAAGGAGGCGGCCGATCCGCTCTTTCTTGTCCTTGAGGGGATTGAAGACCGTGTCGCCCGACGCGAGCACGCCCGAATAGACACGGAAGAACGTAAGGTTGCCGACGAACGGATCGGTCGCGATCTTGAACGCCAGCGCGGCGAACGGCGCCTCGTCGCTCGGCGAGCGCGTGGCCTCGCTACGATCTTCGAGAATGCCTTTGACCGGCGGCCGGTCGGAGGGTGCGGGCAAGTAATCGAGCACCGCGTCGAGCACCGTCTGCACGCCTTTGTTCTTGAACGCCGAGCCGCACAGCACCGGCACGATCTCGCCCTTCACGCAGCGCGCACGCAGTCCGCGCTTGATGTCTTCCGGCTCGAGCGTGCCGTCCTCGAGGTACTTCTCGAGCAGCGACTCGTCGCCTTCGGCGGCCGCCTCGATCAGCTTGTCGCGGTACGCCGTTGCGGAAGCCTCGAGGTCGGCCGGGATTGCGCTCTCCGCAAACCGAAGGCCCTGCGTCTTCTCGTCCCAGGTGATCGACCTCATCTTCACGAGGTCGATCACTCCGACGAACGCATCCTCGGCACCGATCGGCAACTGCAGCGCCACTGGGTTACCGCGCAGCCGCTCCTTGATCTGCTCGAGCACTCGGTAGAAATCGGCGCCCGCGCGATCCATCTTGTTGACGAACGCTAGGCGCGGCACGGCGTATTTGTTCGCCTGCCGCCACACCGTCTCGGACTGGGGCTCCACGCCGCCGACCGAGCAAAAAATCGCAACCGCGCCGTCGAGCACGCGCAGACTGCGCTGCACTTCGATCGTGAAGTCGATATGGCCCGGCGTGTCGATGATGTTGATGCGGTGCTCGGGATAGTTCTGATCCATCCCTTTCCAAAAGCACGTCGTCGCGGCCGAGGTGATGGTGATGCCGCGCTCCTGTTCCTGCTCCATCCAGTCCATGACGGCAGCACCATCGTGCACCTCGCCGATCTTGTGCGAGACGCCGGTGTAGAAGAGGATTCGCTCAGTCGTCGTGGTCTTGCCGGCATCGATGTGCGCCATGATGCCGATGTTGCGATACCGTTCGAGAGGAGTCTTCCTGGCCACGATGCGATTCCTTCCGCATCGTTCTCACCATCGATAATGGGCGAACGCCCGATTGGCGTCGGCCATTCGATGGGTGTCTTCGCGTTTTTTCACGGCCGCACCGCGATTGTCGGCCGCATCGATGAGCTCGTGGGCCAAACGCACGGCCATGCTCTTCTCCGAGCGTGAGCGCGCGGCCTCGATCGCCCAGCGCATCGCAAGCGTCTCGCGGCGGGTCGCGCGCACTTCGACGGGCACCTGGTACGTGGCGCCGCCCACTCGCCGCGACTTCACCTCGACGGCGGGCTTGATGTTGTCGAGCGCCTGGCTCAGCAGCTCCATCGCGCGTTCCTTGTCGTTCCCCGTGCGCTCCGAGATGCGCTCGAGCGCACCGTAGACGATCTTCTCGGCCACGGACTTCTTGCCGCTCTGCATCACCATGTTGATGAACTTCGCGAGCGTGGTATTGCCGTACTTCGGATCGGCGAGGACGTAGCGCCGCGGGGCCTGTGCTCTTCTCGACATGGTTGTTAACCCTTCGGCTTCTTCGCGCCGTATTTCGACCGACCCTGCCGCCGATCAGTGACGCCGCCGCAGTCGAGCGTGCCGCGCACGATGTGGTAGCGCACGCCCGGCAGGTCTTTCACGCGGCCGCCGCGGATCAGCACGACCGAGTGCTCCTGCAGGTTGTGGCCCTCGCCGCCGATGTAGCTCGTGACCTCGAAGCCGTTGGTGAGCCGCACACGTGCGACTTTCCGCATCGCCGAATTCGGCTTCTTCGGCGTGGTCGTGTAGACGCGCGTGCAAACGCCGCGCTTCTGCGGTGAAGCGCCGAGCGCAGGCACGGTGCTCTTCGCTTTCCGGGTGACGCGCGGCTTACGGACGAGTTGGTTGGTGGTCGCCATTCAGTGCTTCCAAATAAATTTTGGCCCGTTGCCGATAAGTTCTTCGGCATCCGGGCCAAGTTGAGACACCCGCGTCGCCCCGATTCCGCGCGGTGTCTCGCAGCGCAGGAACCGGCTGGTTGGCGTCGGGGCGGCCCAAAAGTTTATGGGCTTATACCAACCGACGTCAACCGTGCTGGTGATGCTCTCAGCTCGTCGAGGCGTTCTCCGAAGGCTCCTCGGCCGATTGCTCGGAAGCTTCCTCGCCCTCCGCTTCGCCGTCCGCCTCCGTTTGAGCCTCGTTTTCCGCCTGAGCCTCGGTCTCTGCCTCAGCCTCGGTCTCTGCCTCAGCCTCAGCCTCGGCTTCGGTCTCAACCTCGGTCTCGGTCTCGGTCTCGGCCGCCTCTGCGGCCGAAGCCGCCGCGGCGGCGGCCGCTTCGCTCGCAGCCCGCAACTGCGTCGCCTCGAGCTCCTTCAGCTCGGCCGAGAGGATCTCCTCCTGAGTCCTGCGCCGGTCCTCGTGATGGGCGTAACCGGTGCCGGCCGGGATCAACCGCCCGACGATCACGTTTTCCTTCAAGCCCCGCAAGTCGTCCCGTAGACCGCGAACCGCGGCTTCGGTGAGCACCCGAGTGGTCTCCTGGAACGAGGCCGCCGAGATGAACGACTCCGTCGCGAGCGAGGCCTTGGTGATGCCGAGCAGCACCGGATCGAACCGCGCAGGCTTGCTCCCGCGCTGCTCGGTTTCGCGATTCGCCTCGAGCACGCGGTGCCGGTCGAGCTGCTCGCCCCGCAAGAGGCGGGTGTCGCCCGAGTCGGTGATCTCGACCTTGCGCAGCATCTGGCGAATGATCACCTCGATGTGCTTGTCGTTGATCTTCACGCCCTGGAGCCGATACACGTCCTGAATCTCGCGCACCAGATAGTCCGCAAGCTCCTCGACGCCTTGCAGGCGCAGGATGTCGTGCGGATTCGGCTCGCCGTCGGCGATGATCTCGCCGCGCTGCACCTTTTCGCCCTCGAACACGTTCAAGTGCCGCCACTTCGGGATCAGCTCCTCGTGCTCCTCGGCCTCCTCGTCGGTGATCACGAGCCGGCGCTTGCCCTTGGTTTCCTTGCCGAAGCTGACCGTGCCCGAATACTCGGCGAGGATCGCGGGATCCTTCGGCCGGCGTGCCTCGAACAGGTCCGCGACGCGCGGCAGACCGCCCGTGATGTCGCGGGTCTTCGAGCTCTCTTGCGGTAGGCGCGCGAGCACGTCGCCGACTTGCACGCGTGCACCGTTCTCCATGCTGATCACGGCACCGGACGGCAGCGCGTACGCGGCTGGGATGTCCGTGTTCGGGAAGCTGATGGCCTTGCCGTTGCCGTCCACGAGCTTCGCGGTCGGCCGATAGTCGGTGCCTCGCTGGGCGGAGTCGAGCACGACGATGCTCGTGAGGCCGGTGATCTCGTCGACCTGGGTCGTCACGGTCACGCCGTCGATGAAGTCCTCGAATCGGAGGAAGCCGCTGACCTCGGTCACGACCGGATGGGTATGCGGGTCCCAGCTCGCTACGAGCTGCCCGGGCTGCACGGCATCGCCGTCCTTGATCGTGAGCGTGGCGCCGTACGGCACCTTGTAGCGCTCGCGCTCACGGCCGAACTCGTCGATCACGGCGAGCTCGCCGGAGCGGGACGTCGCGATACGGTGCCCCTTCTGCTCGTGGGTCACGGTCTTCATGTTGACCACGCGGATCGTGCCCGTGCTCTTGACCTCGACGCTGTTGACCGCGGCCGAACGAGACGCGGCGCCGCCGATGTGGAAGGTCCGCATCGTGAGCTGCGTGCCGGGCTCGCCGATCGACTGCGCCGCGATCACGCCCACGGCCTCACCGCGGTTCACGCGATGCCCGCGAGCAAGGTCGCGGCCGTAGCACTGGGCGCAGACGCCGTACTGGGTCTGGCAGGTGATCGGCGAACGCACGAGCACCTGGTCGATCGAGTAGGCCTCGAGCTTCTTGACCGCGCTCTCGTCGAGCAGGGTCCCCGCCGAGACGACAACCGTGTCGGAGCCCGGCGCCAGCACGTCGACGGCCGTTGCACGGCCGAGCACGCGCTCACGCAGCGGCTCGACGATGTCGCCGCCTTCAACGAGCGGGGTCATCAGAAGCCCCGTGGTGGTCCCGCAATCGAGCTCCGTCACCACCAAGTCCTGTGCCACGTCGACCAGACGCCGCGTGAGGTAGCCCGAGTTCGCCGTCTTGAGCGCCGTATCCGCCAGACCCTTGCGCGCGCCGTGGGTCGAGATGAAGTACTGCAGCACGTCCAAGCCTTCACGGAAATTCGCGGTGATCGGCGTCTCGATGATCGAGCCGTCGGGCTTCGCCATCAGGCCGCGCATGCCCGCGAGCTGGCGAATCTGGGCCGCGCTGCCGCGAGCGCCCGAGTCGGCCATCATGTAGATCGAGTTGAACGATTCCTGCTGGCCCTTGCGATCGGCAACGGTCTCGACGCCGAGCTTCTCCATCATCGCCTTCGCGACCTGGTCGTTAGTCCGCGACCAGATATCGACGACTTTGTTGTAGCGCTCCCCGTCCGTCACGAGGCCCGCGGCGTACTGGTCCTGGATGTCCTTGACCTCGCTTTCCGCCGATTGCAGGATCGCGGCCTTCTGCTCCGGCACGACCATGTCGTTCACGCCGAACGACACGCCCGCGCGAGTCGCGTAGTGGAAGCCCGTGTACATGAGCTGGTCCGCGAACACGACAGTTTCTTTCAAACCGAGCTGGCGGTAGCACGCGTTGATCGTGGCGGAGATCGCGCGCTTGTTCATCGTGCGGTTGATTTGCGAGAACGGCATGCCGTTCGGCAGGATCTCGGACAGCAGCGCGCGGCCTACGGTGGTCGGCGTGAGATTGCGCGTCGTGATCCCGTCGACGTGCTCGCGAATCCGAACCTTGATGCGCGCGTGCAGGTCCGCGCCACCCGACTCGTACGCACGGTGCACTTCCTCGACGTCGGAGAACACCATGCCTTCGCCGCGCGCGTCCACGCGCTCGCGGGTCATGTAGTAGATGCCGAGAACGACGTCCTGCGAGGGCACGATGATCGGCTCGCCGTTCGCGGGCGACAGGATGTTGTTGCTCGACATCATCAGGGCGCGCGCCTCGAGCTGCGCCTCGATCGATAGCGGCACGTGCACGGCCATCTGGTCGCCGTCGAAGTCGGCGTTGAACGCGGTGCAAACGAGTGGGTGCAGCTGGATCGCCTTGCCCTCGATCAGCACGGGCTCGAACGCCTGGATGCCGAGGCGGTGCAGCGTGGGCGCCCGGTTCAGCATCACCGGGTGCTCGCGGATCACCTGCTCGAGAATGTCCCACACCTCCGGGCCCTCGCGCTCCACCAAGCGCTTCGCGGCCTTGATCGTGGTCGCTTCACCCCGCAACTGGAGCTTCGAGAAGATGAACGGCTTGAACAGCTCGAGCGCGAGCTTCTTCGGCAGGCCGCACTGATGCAGCTTCAGCGTCGGGCCCACGACGATCACCGAGCGGCCCGAGTAGTCGACCCGCTTACCGAGCAAGTTCTGACGGAACCGACCCTGCTTGCCCTTGATCATGTCGGCGAGCGACTTCAGCGGGCGCTTGTTCGTGCCCGTGATCGCGCGGCCGCGGCGGCCGTTGTCGAGCAGCGCGTCGACCGACTCCTGCAGCATGCGCTTCTCGTTGCGCACGATGATGTCGGGCGCGTTGAGCTCCAAGAGCCGGCGCAGGCGATTGTTGCGGTTGATCACCCGGCGGTAGAGATCGTTCAAATCCGACGTCGCGAATCGGCCGCCGTCGAGCGGCACGAGCGGCCGGAGATCCGGCGGCAGCACGGGCAGCACGGTCATCACCATCCACTCGGGGTGATTCGACGACTCGAGGAAAGACTCGAGCAGCTTCAACCGCTTCGACAGCCGCTTGATCTTGGTCTCGGACGTCGTCCCCGCGATCTCGTCGCGAACCCTGTTGACCTCGATGTCGAGGTTCATCGCCGCCAGGAGATCGCGCACGGCTTCGGCGCCCATGCGCGCGTCGAACTCGTCGCCGTATTGCTCGATGGCCTCGAGGTACTGCTCGTCGGTCAGGAGCTGGCAACGCTGCAACGGCGTCATGCCCGGCTCGACGACCACGAACGCCTCGAAATAAAGAATCCGCTCGATCTCGCGGAGCGTCATATCGAGCATCAGGCCGATGCGGCTCGGCAGAGACTTCAAGAACCAGATATGCGCGACCGGGCTCGCCAGCTCGATGTGTCCCATGCGCTCGCGGCGAACCTTGGTCTGCGTGACCTCGACGCCGCACTTCTCGCAAACGACGCCGCGGTGCTTGAGCCGCTTGTACTTACCGCACAGGCACTCGTAGTCCTTGATCGGCCCGAAGATCTTCGCGCAGAACAAACCATCGCGCTCCGGCTTGAACGTCCGGTAGTTGATGGTCTCCGGCTTCTTGACCTCCCCGTACGACCAAGAGCGGATCATGTCCGGCGACGCCAGACCGATCTTGATCACGTCGAAGTCTTCGACCGCGTTCTGCTGTTTGAAAAGCCTCAGTAGATCTTTCATCGAGCGCCACCTATTGCTAAGTGTTCAGCACAAAATTCCATGATCGCGCGCCGCATCCTCATCAACTCGTCTGATCGAGCTCGATGTTGATGCCGAGCGAGCGGATTTCCTTCACGAGCACGTTGAACGACTCGGGCATGCCGGCTTGCATCTCGTGCGTGCCGTCGACGATGTTCTTGTACATCTTCGTGCGGCCCTGCACGTCGTCCGACTTGACCGTGAGCATCTCCTGCAGCGTGTAGGAAGCGCCGTACGCCTCGAGGGCCCAGACCTCCATCTCGCCGAACCGCTGACCGCCGAATTGCGCCTTGCCGCCGAGCGGCTGCTGCGTGACCAAGCTGTACGGCCCCGTGGAGCGCGCGTGCATCTTGTCGTCGACCAGATGGTTCAGCTTCAGCATGTACATGTAGCCGACCGTGATCGGGCGATCGAACCGCTCGCCCGTGCGGCCGTCGTACAGCGTGGTCTGGCCGGTCTCGGGCAGATCGGCCATGTTCAGCAGCTGCTTGATCTCGTCCTCGTTCGCCCCGTCGAACACCGGCGTCGCGATCGGCACGCCATGGCTCAGGTTCGCCGCGAGCTCGCGGATCTCGCCTTCGTTCAACGAGCCGACGTCTTCCTTCTGGCCGCCCGTGTGGTTGTAGATCTTGTCGATGAACGTGCGCAGCTCCTTGTCGCTGGTGCCTACGCGCAGCATCTCGCCGATCTTCAGCCCCAAGCCCTTCGCGGCCCAGCCGAGATGCGTCTCGAGCACCTGCCCCACGTTCATGCGCGACGGCACGCCCAGCGGATTCAGCACGATGTCGACCGGAGTGCCGTCGGCCATGTACGGCATGTCCTCGACGGGCACGATGGTCGAGATCACGCCTTTGTTGCCGTGCCGGCCGGCCATCTTGTCGCCCGGCTGCACGCGGCGCTTCACCGCGAGATAGACCTTCACCATCTTGAGCACGCCCGGCGCGAGATCGTCGCCGGCCGTGATCTTCTGCTTCTTCTCCTCGAAGCGCTTGTCGAACTGCTCCTTCTGCGAGCGCAGCCGCTCCGCGGCCTGCTCGAGCTGCGCGTTCACGTCATCGGCCTTTACCCGCACCTGGAACCACTGGTCGCGCGGCAGACCGTCGAGATACGCCTTCGTGATCTTCGCGCCGGCCGCTAGCTCGGGGCCGCCCGCCGCGACCTTGTTGATCAAGAGCTTCTCGACGCGCTGGAAGATGTCGTCCTCGAGGATGCGCTGCTGGTCGTCCAAGTCCTTGCGGACCGACTCGAGCTCCATGCGCTCGATTGCAAGCGCACGGCCGTCCTTCTCGACGCCGTCGCGCGTGAACACGCGCACGTCGATCACGGTGCCGTCCATGCCGGGCGGCACCCGCAGGCTCGTGTCCTTCACGTCGGACGCCTTCTCGCCGAAGATCGCGCGCAACAGCTTCTCCTCCGGGGTGAGCTGGGTCTCGCCCTTAGGCGTAACCTTGCCCACGAGGATGTCGCCCGCGCTGACTTCCGCGCCGATGAACGCGATGCCCGACTCGTCGAGCTTCGTGAGCGCCGCATCGCCGACGTTCGGAATGTCGGCCGTGACCTCTTCGGGTCCGAGCTTCGTGTCGCGCGCGACGCAGGTCAGCTCCTCGATGTGGATCGTCGTGAAGCGATCCTCCTCGACCACGCGCTCGGAGATCAGGATCGAGTCCTCGAAGTTGTAGCCGTTCCAGGGCATGAACGCGACGAGCAGGTTCTGACCGAGCGCGAGCTCGCCCATGCTGGTCGACGGACCGTCAGCCAACACATCGCCCTTCTCGATCTCGTTGCCCGCCTTCACGAGCGGCCGCTGATTGATACAGGTGTTCTGGTTCGAGCGCGTGTATTTCGTCAGATTGTAGATGTCGACGCCGGCCTCGCCCGCCTTGGTCTCCTCGTCCTTCACGCGCACCACGATGCGCGACGCGTCGACGGAGTCGACGATGCCGCCGCGGCGCGCCACGACCGTCACGCCCGAGTCGACGGCGACGGCTCGCTCCATGCCGGTACCGACGAGCGGGGTCTCCGTGCGCAGAGTCGGCACCGCCTGCCGCTGCATGTTCGAGCCCATCAGCGCACGGTTCGCGTCGTCGTGCTCGAGGAACGGGATCAGCGATGCGGCCACCGAAACGATCTGCTTCGGCGACACGTCCATGTACTGGATCTGGTCCGCCGGCAACAGCGCGAACTCGTTCAGATGACGACACGACACCAGATCGTCGACGAACTCGCCCTTCGGCGACAGATTGGCGTTCGCCTGGGCGATCACGTACTGACCCTCTTCGATCGCCGACAAGTAATCGATCTGATTGCTGACCTTGCCGTCGATGACCTTGCGGTACGGCGTCTCGAGAAAGCCGTACTCGTTCGTGCGCGCGTACACCGCGAGCGAGTTGATGAGGCCGATGTTCGGACCTTCCGGCGTCTCGATCGGGCAAACACGCCCGTAGTGCGTCGGATGCACGTCGCGGACCTCGAAGCCCGCGCGTTCGCGGGTCAGGCCGCCGGGTCCCAAGGCCGAGACGCGCCGCTTGTGCGTGACCTCGGACAATGGGTTGTTCTGATCCATGAACTGCGACAGCTGGCTCGAGCCGAAGAATTCCTTCACGGCCGCGGCGACCGGCTTCGCGTTGATCATCTCCTGGGGCATCAGCCCCTCGGATTCCGCGAGCGTGAGCCGCTCCTTGACCGCGCGCTCGACGCGCACGAGACCGATGCGGAACGCGTTCTCGGCCATCTCTCCGACGCTGCGCACACGGCGATTGCCCAAGTGGTCGATGTCGTCGACCACGCCGTTGCCGTTGCGGATGTCGATCAACGTCTTCAAGACGTCGATGATGTCGTCTTTGCTCAACACGCCCGGGCCCTCGGACGAGTCGCGCCCCACTCGGCGGTTGAACTTCATGCGGCCTACGGCCGAAAGGTCGTAGCGCTCGGAGTTGAAGAACAGGTTCTGGAACAGGTTCTCCGCGGCCTCCTTGGTCGGCGGCTCGCCCGGACGCATCATCCGGTAGATTTCGACGAGCGCCTCGAGCTTCGTCGACGTCGCATCGATCCGCAGCGTGTTCGAGATAAAGGCGCCGCGGTCGAGATCGTTTACGAACAACGTTTCGATCTTCTTCACGCCTGCCGCGATCATCTTCTCGATCACGGTCTTGCCGAGCTCTTCATTCGCCTTCGCGAGCAGCTCGCCGGTCGACTCGTCGACGACGTCGTGCGCGAGCACCTTGCCCTCGAGGTAGTCCATCGGGACCTCGAGCTCCTTGACCTTGCCCTGCTCGAGCTCGCGGACGTGACGCATCGTGATGCGCCGATCCTTCTCGACGATCACCTTGCGGCCGACCTTGATGTCGAAGCTCGCGGTCTCGCCGCGCAACCGCTCGGGCACGAGCTTGAGCTGAATCGGATCGCCGAGCTTGAACTCGTTTTTCTCGAAGAACAGCTCCAGGATTTGCTCGTTCGTGTATTCGAGCGCGCGCAAGATCACGCTGACCGGCAGCTTGCGGCGGCGGTCGATGCGCACGAACACGCAGTCCTTCGGATCGAACTCGAAGTCGAGCCACGAGCCGCGGTAGGGAATCACGCGGGCGGAGAACAGCAGCTTGCCGGAGGAATGCGTCTTGCCCTTGTCGTGATCGAAGAAGACGCCCGGGCTGCGGTGCAGCTGCGAGACGATCACACGCTCCGTGCCGTTGATCACGAACGTACCGTGCTCGGTCATCAGCGGCATCTCGCCGAGATAGACCTCCTGCTCGCGAATGTCCTTCACCTTCTTCTTCGGGCCAGGCGCCTCTTTGTCGTAGATCACCAGGCGCACGAGCACGCGCAGCGGCGCAGCGTACGTGAGACCGCGGAGCTGGCACTCCTTGACGTCGAACACCGGCTCGCCGAGCCGATAGCTCACATATTCGAGCGCTGCGTTGCCGGAGTAGCTCACGATCGGGAACACGCTGCGAAACGCCGCGTGCAGACCCATCTCGACGCGCTGCTCGCCCGCAACTTCCTGCTGCAGAAATTTCTGATAAGAATCGATTTGAATCGAGAGGAGGTACGGGACCCGCAAAATGCCGGGCAACTTCCCGAAATCCTTTCGAATGCGCTTCTTCTCAGTGAATGAATAGGCCATAGCCGCTACTCCGACAAAGGTGAGTCAGCCAAAAGAGCACGGCCGCCGGGCGCTCGCGTCCGGCGGCTTGCATAAAGATCCGAATGGGCGTCGACGCGGCTCGCCTCATGCACGACGAGCCGACGCCTCGAAGCAGTGACGGCGCCGAATCACTTGATCGTGGCGGCAGCGCCGGCTTCCTCGAGCTGCTTCTTCACGGTCTCGGCCTCTTCCTTCGAGACGGCTTCCTTGACCGTGCTCGGAGCGCCCTCGACGAGGTCCTTCGCTTCCTTCAGGCCGAGACCCGTGACGGCGCGGACGACCTTGATCACCGCGACCTTGTTCTCGCCGAATGAGCTCATCACGACGTTGAACTCGGTCTTCTCCTCTGCGGGGGCCGCGGCGCCGGCAGCGCCACCGCCAACGGCAGCCACGGCGACCGGCGCCGCGGCCGATACGCCCCACTTTTCCTCGAGCGCCTTCACGAGCTCGACGATCTCCATGATCGGCTTCGCGCTCAGCGCCTCGATCAACTCTGCATTGGACAACGCCATGACATTTTACTCCTCGAAACAGTGATACCTGAATTCAAAACCCCTAAGCCGTCTGCTCACCGCGCGCCTTGAGCGTGCGTGCCACCATCGCGCCGGGCTCGGCCAACGTGCGCACGAGCTGCGTGAGCGGCGCCGTGAAGACGCGCAGCAAGGTCGCGCGCGCCTCCTCCAACGTCGGCAGCGACGCGAGCCGGTCGAGGTCGGCTGCGGGATAGAGCTCCCCGCCCACCGACAGCGCCACGGTCACGAGCTTGTCGTGGTCCTTCGCGAACCCCTTGAAGACACGCGCCGCCGCCCCCGGATCCTCGCGCGAGAACGCGAGCATCAGCGGGCCCCTCAGGCTGTCGCGGAGACACTCGAAGCTCGTGCCCTCGAGCGCTCGCCGTGCGAGCGTGTTCTTCACGACGCGCACGTAGACGCCCGACTTGCGCGCGGTCGAGCGCAGCTCGGTCAGCTCGGCCACCGTCAGACCGCGATACTCCGCCGCCACGGCGGATTGCGCGGTCGCGGCGACCGAATTGACTTCGGCGACGACTGCTTGCTTCGCTTCGATGTTCAGCGACATATCGGTGACTCCCGGCCACTCCTGGTAAGCAGACTTCCGGCCCCTTGCCGGGGCCTACCCGTGCCGCGGCCCGCTTGCGCGAGTCGCGGCGATCGACGGTGCGCCTCACCTGGCGTCAGCCGAGTCAGGTAACACCATCTGCGTAGGCGGCCTTGCGGCCATTGACTCCACCCGGGAGACCTACGGTCTTCGATGTCGACCGGTCGCCCGGCCTTCGAGATCGGCGCTCGCGAGCCTACGGCCCGCAAAACGCCGCAATTCTCCTCCTTCAGGCGCGATCCTCGGCCGGCGCGGCGAGCGTCGATTGATCCACCAGCACACCGGGCCCCATGGTCGAGGACACGCTGACCTTCTGCATGTAGACGCCCTTCGCCGAGGCGGGCTTCGCCTTGTTCAAATCCGCGACGAGCGCCATCAAATTCTGCTTCAATGCGTCGACCTCGAAACCCACGTTGCCGATCACACAGTGCACGGTGCCCGCCTTGTCCGCGCGGTAGCGGACTTGGCCGGCCTTCGCGTTTTTCACGGCACCCGCGACGTCGGGCGTGACGGTCCCGACCTTGGGGTTCGGCATGAGGCCGCGAGGACCGAGCAGCTGGCCGAGCTTGCCGACCACGCGCATTGCATCCGGGCTCGCGATCACGACGTTGAAATTGAGCTCTCCGCCCTGCATGCGTTCGGCGAGATCATCCATGCCGACCGCGTCCGCGCCGGCCTGCTTCGCCGCCTCGGCGTTCGCGCCCTGAGTGAACACGGCGACGCGCACCTTCTTGCCGCTGCCATTCGGCAGCACGGTCGAGCCGCGCACGACCTGATCGGACTTCTTCGGGTCGATCCCGAGATTGATCGCTACGTCCACTGACTCGACAAATTTCGCCTGCGCGAGTTCCTTGACGAGCTTGAGCGCGTCCTCGGCCGCATACGTCTTGCCGGTTTCGATCCGCCCTTGGGCGGCTTTGCGGGCTTTGGTGAGCTTGGCCACGGACTAACCCTCCACTTCGAGACCCATGCTGCGGGCACTGCCCGCGATGATCTTGATGGCGGCCTCGAGATCGGCCGCGTTCAAGTCCGGGGCTTTGGTCTTGGCGATTTCCTCGAGCTGCGCGCGCGTGACTTTGCCGACCTTCGTCGAGTTCGGGGTGCCGCTGCCCTTCTCGATGCCGGCCGCCTTCTTGAGCAGCACGGCCGCGGGCGGCGTCTTCGTGACGAACGTAAAGCTACGATCATTGTAGACCGAGATGACGACCGGCACGGGGATGCCCTGCTCCATGCCCTGCGTTTGGGCGTTGAACGCCTTGCAGAACTCCATGATGTTCACGCCGTGCTGGCCGAGCGCCGGACCGACCGGAGGGCTCGGGTTCGCCTTGCCCGCCGGGACTTGCAGCTTGATGTAGGTCTCGATCTTACGTGCCATGTGTAGAACCGCCGTTTCGTTCGCGCCCCGGCAACGCCCTTACAGAGGGCTGTCCGGGGACGCCGTAAATACATCCCTGTAGGCTCGCGTGCGCGCATCCGTGCGCGCGAGCGCCCCCGACAACCCTCCGTAAGGGCGTTGCCGGGACGTCATCTGTTCGTTCAGGCCTTCTCCACCTGACTGAAGTCGAGCTCGACCGGGGTCGAGCGGCCCAAGATCTGGACCGCGACGCGGACCTTGCTCTTCTCGTAATTCACTTGCTCGACGACGCCGCTGAAGTCGTTGAACGGCCCGTCGGTCACGCGCACGACCTCGCCCGGCTCGAACAGAATCTTCGGCCGCGGCTTATCGACGCCTTCCTGCACGCGGTTCAGGATCGCCTCGGCCTCGCGATCGCTGATCGGCGCGGGCCGGTCGCTGCTGCCGCCGATGAACCCGAGGACCTTCGGCACTTCCTTGACGAGGTGCCAAGTCTCGTCGTCCATCTCCATCTGGACCAGCACGTAGCCCGGGAAGAACTTCCGCTCGCTCTTGCGCCGCTGACCCTCGCGCATCTCGACGACTTCCTCCGTCGGTACGAGGATCTCGCCGAAGCGGTCCTCGAGCCCATAGCGGCGGATACGCTCCTGGAGCGAGCTCTTCACCTTGTGCTCGTAGTTCGAATACGCGTGCACTACGTACCACTGCAGGGCCATTACGTCTCTCAGCCTCCCTGACCCGTGATCCGGCTCGTCGCCCACAGCAGCAAGAAATCGAGCCCCCAAAAGAACACTCCGCCGATCATCGCGAGCAGCAGCACCGCGACAGTCGTTTGAATCGTTTCCTCGCGCGTCGGCCAAACGACCTTGCGAAGCTCGATCCTCGCGGCCTGGATGAATTTCCACAGCGCCCTGCCCTGGGCGGACTGCAGCCCGATCCATGCGGCGAGCGCAAGCGAGACGAGCACCCCGAGTGCCCGCAGCAGCGCCGGCGAATTTTCGAAGTAGTAGTACGCGACGATGCCCGCGATCACGACCGCTCCCGCGGCCGCGAGCTTGGCCGTATCGGCGAAGGTCGGCGGTGCTTCTACTTTGCTGTCCATGTTCGATTTATCAAGGCGACGCAGTGAGCGCGGAGTCCCCGCTACGCGGGTTGGCAGGCCAGGAGGGTCTCGAACCCCCAACCTGCGGTTTTGGAGACCGCTGCTCTACCAATTGAGCTACTGGCCTTCCGTCGCTCCTCGACTTGTCCGTAGACGCCTCGCCTACTCGACGATTTTCGACACGACGCCGGCGCCCACGGTGCGCCCGCCCTCGCGAATCGCAAACCGCAAACCCTCTTCCATCGCGATCGGGCTGATCAGGTCCACCTTCATCTTGATGTTGTCCCCGGGCATCACCATCTCGGTCGCCTCCGGCAACTCCACCGCCCCCGTCACGTCCGTCGTGCTGAAAAAGAACTGCGGCCGATATCCCTTGAAAAACGGCGTGTGCCGCCCCCCTTCCTCCTTCGTCAACACGTACACCTCACACTCGAACTTCGTGTGCGGCGTGATCGACCCCGGCTTCGCCAGCACCTGCCCCCGCTCGACCTCCTCGCGCTTCGTGCCCCGCAGCAGCACCCCCACGTTGTCCCCCGCCCGACCCTCGTCGAGCAGCTTGCGAAACATCTCGATCCCCGTGCAGATCGTCTTCGCCGTCGGCCGAATCCCGACAATCTCCACCTCGTCCCCCACCTTCACGATCCCGCGGTCAATTCGTCCCGTCACCACCGTGCCGCGACCGGAAATCGAGAACACATCCTCGATGTGCATCAAAAACGGCCCGTCCACCAGCCGCTCCGGCACCGGAATGTACTTGTCCATCTCCGCAACCAGCTTCTCCACGCTCGGCGCCCCAATCTCCGAGGTGTCCCCCTCCAGCGCCTTCAGCGCCGACCCAATCACGATCGGCGTCTTGTCCCCAGGAAACTCGTACGTCGACAGCAGATCCCGAACCTCCAGCTCCACCAGCTCCAGCAGCTCCGCGTCATCCACCATGTCCGCTTTGTTCAAATACACCACGATGTACGGCACACCCACCTGACGCGCCAGCAAAATATGCTCCCGCGTCTGCGGCATCGGACCGTCCGCCGCCGATACCACCAAAATCGCCCCGTCCATCTGCGCCGCACCCGTGATCATGTTCTTCACGTAGTCCGCGTGCCCCGGACAGTCCACGTGCGCGTAGTGGCGCGCGTCGCTCTCGTACTCCACGTGCGCCGTCGCAATCGTGATCCCGCGCGCCTTCTCCTCCGGCGCCTTGTCAATCTGGTCGTACGCCATGAACGACCCCCCGTGCTTCTCCGCCATCACCTTCGTCAGCGCCGCCGTCAGCGTCGTCTTCCCGTGGTCCACATGCCCAATCGTCCCCACGTTCACATGCGGCTTGCTTCGCGTAAATTTTTCCTTGGACATATGCAGAACTCCTGACGTTAGCGTTGCCTGGCGAACAGCCCGCGGGATCGGGACTCGGCCGCCCTCTTATAATTAAATGTGTCCTCGACGTTGAGGGTTTTCCGCAACCGCCACACGAGCGGTCGTGGAGCCCACAACCGGAATTGAACCGGTGACCTCTTCCTTACCAAGGAAGTGCTCTACCGACTGAGCTATGTGGGCGGGAAACTCGAGGACCGACTCCACCGTTCCAACCTCTCGCCCGTCAGCCCGCCTGAAAATTGGAGCGGGTGAGCGGAATCGAACCGCCACCATCAGCTTGGAAGGCTGAGGTTCTACCGTTGAACTACACCCGCCTCGTTTCGCTTCCCCCGCCACGTTACTGGTGGAGGGGGTAGGATTCGAACCTACGAAGGCATAGCCAGCAGATTTACAGTCTGCCCCCGTTGACCGCTTGGGTACCCCTCCGCGGACATAAGCCGGCTATTGTCTGGTCTCGCCTGTGGAGTGTCAACAGATCTCAGGCTGTACGTTTGAGCTCGGGATCTCTGGCGCGCTCGCCATGTAGCAACGTCACGAGATCGGCCTCGCCTTCGGTCAGGCCGAAGCACGAGATCAGCCGGTCGGCCTGCTCGCCGCGCTCGGCACAACCGATCGCCTGCTCGTAGGAGCGCTCCTCCGTTGCGAGCTCGAGCTGGCCGATACGTTCGCCGAGCTGGCTCAAGTCCTCGCGGCCGCGCTGCTCGAGCGCGTCGAGCCGCGCCGCAAGACCGCTCGCAGCCGCAAGCGCCTGCTCGACGCTGCGGCAGCGCGCGGCGAGCGCGCCGATGCGGCGGCACATCGGCCAAACGTAGGCGACATCGTATACGACCAGCACGGCGAGCGCGGTCGCGATGCCGAGCATGATGGAGGGCCACGGGATGGTTTCTAGCATCACACGTACTCGTCGATGTGGTCGGGGGTATTCGGACTCGTCGGATTTTCAGCGTCCGTGTGCGGGGGCTCTTGCTGGTCTCGCCGGGAAGGACGCTCGTCGCGCCGCCGTCGCGACCCTACGCCGCGGCCGATCGGCGCCGGCAGCGTCGGAACGGGAGGTGCAATACGATCGACTTCTGCCATCGGCTGCTCCTGCGCGGCTCGGACTCAAGCGCCGCGGCCGTCGTTGCCCGCGGGCTCAATCACGGTCGAACCACTCGGCGAGCCGCGCCCGAATACGTAACACGGCCTGGCCATGGATCTGGCACACGCGCGACTCGCTGACCTCGAGCACCTGACCGATCTCGCGCAGATTGAGCTCGTCGTCGTAGTACAGCGAGAGCACGAGCCGTTCCCGCTCGGGCAATGCCGTAATGGCCTCCGCGAGCGCATCGCGGAACTGATCCTCCTCGAGCACCGACTCGGGGCCGTCCTCCGGCGCTTCGGGCAGCATGCCGGCTCGCTCGGGA
Source organism: uncultured Gammaproteobacteria bacterium (assembly GCA_963817615.1). Lineage (GTDB taxonomy): Bacteria > Pseudomonadota > Gammaproteobacteria > Steroidobacterales > Rariloculaceae > FEN-1219. The sequence continues at coordinate 376,602 of CAWFPH010000002.1, forward strand.
TCGTCCGCGAGCTGCTCGTAGCTCAAGAGCCGGCTCGACGCGGCGCTCTCGAGCATGCGGTGATACTCCTCGAGGCTCACGCCGAGCGTTGCAGCCACCTCCTGAGCGCGCGCATCTCGGCCGGTGCGGCCCTCGATCGCGCGAATGGCCTGCGAGACCTGCTTCGCGTGGCGGAACGTGGAGCGCGGCGTCCAATTCGACTTGCGCGCCTCATCGAGCATCGCGCCACGGATCCGGATGCCGGCATAGGTCTCGAAATTGGCGCCTTTCGTCGGCGTGAAATGCTGCGCGGCATTCAGCAGACCGATCATCCCCGCCTGAATCAGATCGTCGACCTCGATGTGAGCGGGCAAGCGGCTCACGACGTGATAGGCGATGCGCTTGACGAGCTCGCCGTGCTTGAGCACGAGCTCGTCGAGCGGCGGGAGGCCCGCGGCGAGCGGCGTCTCGTATCTTGCGTTCATCGTGCGGCGCTCTCCGCGAGCGTCGAGGCCGGTCGGCGCACGAGGCGCTCCATGAAGAATTCGATGCCGCCGCGCGCGCCTTCGGCCGGCGTCCAACCATCCGCCGCGAGCGCGAGCCGAGTGAAGGCGCGCGCCGAGGGACTGCTCGGATACGCCTCGACCACGGTCGACTGACGGCGCACGGCGGCACGCAGATACTCATCGTGCGGCACGTGACCGAAGTAAGTGGGGCTCACGCCGAGGAAACGATCGCAGACGCGTGCGAGCTTGTCGTAGAGCGTTCGGCCGTGGGCGGCGCTCTCGACCATGTTCGCAACGACCTCGATCCGGCAACCGGACTTCCTTCGGGTCAGCACTTTGATGAGTCCGTAGGCGTCGGTCAGCGACGCGGGCTCGTCGCAAACGACCACGAGCACGCGCTGCGCGGCCTCGCTGAACGTTACGACGCCGTCGCCCACGCCGGCCGCGGTGTCCACCAGCAGCAGGTCCACCGGATCGAACAGCTGACTGAACGCATGCACGAGCCCCGCGTGCTGCGCGCGCGTGAGCGTCGCCATCGCGAGGCTGCCGGAGCTCGCGGGCACGACCTTGAGACCGTTCGGCGCGGTCACGATCACGTCCTCGAGGCCGCATTCTCCGTTCACGACGTGCTCGAGGTTGAGCCGCGTCTTGAGCCCGAGCTGCACATCGACGTTCGCGAGACCGAGGTCGGCGTCGAGCAGCATCGTGCGCAGCCCCCGCTGAACGAGCGCGGCACCGAGATTCACGGCCACCAGCGTCTTGCCGACGCCGCCTTTGCCGCCCGTGATCGCCACTACCCTGACCGGACGGGGCGCGCTCATCCGGCGCAGGCCCGCGGCTTGATCGACTCTGATTTCATGCATTGGCGGCAAGCTCCATTTGCCCGAAGTGCTCGGCAAGCTCGTTCTCGTCGGGCGACGCAGCCGAGTCCTGAGAGAGCTTGATAGCGTTGTGCATCAGCCAAAACCGCTTCGGCGACGCAAGGTGCAGGTCCTCGGGCACACGCTGGCCGTCGGAGAGGTAGGCGATCGGCAGACCGCTTCGGATCGCGAGCGACAGAACGCCGCCGAGCGCGGCGGCTTCGTCGAGCTTCGTGATGATCAGCGCCTCCGGCGTGGCCGAGTTGAAGACCTTGAGCGCCTCGGTCAGGCAGCCGCGCTCCGCACCGGCCGACAGCACGAGCACCGGCTGTATGCGGTGTCCCTCGACTTTGAGCGTCGCGAATTGATTCGCGAGGCGCACGTCGCGCTGGCTCATTCCGGCCGTATCGATGAGCACGAGCTTCTTGCGGCCGAACCCATCGAGAATTCTGCGCAGATCGGCCGAGCTCTCGGCCACGTGCATCGGCGCACGCAGGATGCGCGCGAAGTTGAACAGTTGTTGACGCGCTCCGATTCGATACGTGTCGGTGCTCACGAGGCCGAGCTCCTCCACGCTGTGACGCAGCACGAAGCGCGCCGCGATCTTCGCGATCGTGGTCGTCTTGCCGACACCCGTCGGGCCGACCACCGCGTAGATGCCGCCACGGTCCGCGATGTCCCACTGCGCGAGCGGCAGCCGCTCGCCGAACAGGCGCACGACCGCTCGCAACGCCTCCTGCGAGCCGTAGTCGGCCGGCACCTCGTCCGCAAGCTGCGCTGCGAGCGTCGCGTCGACGCCGAGCTTTGTGAGCTCGCGCAGCAGACGGGCGCGCACCGGGGCGTGACGATTCAAGTCGTTCCAGGCGAAGCTCGCGAGCTGGCGCTCGAGCAAGCGCCGCAGGTCCTTGATCTCCTCGGCCACGTGCGACCCCGCGAGCGAATCGTGCGGGGCAGCTTCGGACGCCTGCCCAGTGGCCGCCGACAACGCGCTCGCAAGCGGCGCGGGGCTGGACGCACGCGGGTCGGCGGCCGCCGCGAGCCGCACAGCGACCCGCTCGTAATCGGTGACGGCCCGGTAGTCGTCCTCGCTCGGCTCGTCGAAGTCGGGCGCCGCCGACTTCGGCGGCGCAGCCGCGGCGCGCGGTTCCACGGCCGGCGTCGGCTCCGCCGTCTCGAACCCGCGGCCGTCGCCGGCCCCGCGCTCGCCGAATGATCCGAGCAGGCTGTCGTCGTAATCGATTGCAGCGATCACCTCGACGCCCTGGGCGAGCTTGCGGCTTGACAGCATGACCGCGTCGGCGCCGAGATCGGCGCGGATCGCGTTCAGCGCTTCCCGCATGTCGGCGGCGACGAATCGTCTGATGTTCATCTACTCTTCTCCTGGACTAAGGGCGTCCGGCGGGCCGCGACCCGCCGGCAGGGTTGCCGACGCTCGCGACCACGCGCAGCGACTTGTTGTGCGGAATCTCGCCGTAAGCGAGCACAGCGAGATTCGGTAAGCCGTGCCGCGTGAACCGCGCAATCCATGGCCGGAGCAGCGTCGGCACGAGCACCACGGCCGGCTCGTTGCGTATCTCCTGCTGCTGGGCGGCATCCGACAGCGCCGCGTGCAGCCGATCGGCGAGCCCCGGCTCGAAGCTCGCGCCGCCGTCCACGCCGCTCTTCACGCCGTCACGCAGCAGCTGCTCGAGAGATGGATCGAGCGTGATCACCGGCAGCTCGTCGCGGAGGCCGTAGATGGCCTGCACGATCGAGCCGCCCAGCGCCTCGCGCACGTAAGCGAGCAGCATCGCCGGATCCTGAGTGCGGCCCGCGTGCTCTGCGAGCGTCTCGGCAATCGTGCGGATATTGCGCACGGGCACGCGGTCGACGAGCAGCTCTTGCATCACCTTCACCACGACACCGAGCGGCAGCGCACCCGGCGTGAGGTTCTCGACGAGCTTCGGCGCGGTCTTTGCAAGGCGATCGAGCAGCTGCTGGACCTCTTCGTGCCCGAGCAGCTGGTAGGCGTGGCGCTTCAACAGCTCGCTCAAGTGAGTCGCAACGACCGTGCTCGCATCGACCACCGTGAACCCGAGCGATTGCGCATGCTCCTTGGCGGCCGGCTCGATCCAATAGGCATCGAGTCCGAACGCCGGATCCTTGGTCTTGAGGCCCACGATCTGCGTTGTAACTCCGCCCGGATTGATTGCGAGATCGCGCTCCGTCTGGATCTCGCCTTCGCCGACCGGCACGCCGAGTATCGAAATGCGATAGGCATTCGGCTTGAGCTCGAGGTTGTCGCGGATGTGGACGGGCTGCACGAGGAAGCCGAGCTCCTCGGACAGCTTGCGGCGCACGGCCTTGATGCGGCCGAGCAGCGGCCCCGCCTGGTTGCGGTCGACGAACGGGATCAGCCGGTAGCCGACCTCTAGGCCGATCAGATCGATCGCGCTCACGTCCTCCCAGCCGAGCTCGCGGTCCGCGGCGGACACCGCCGGCGCAGGCGCCGGCGGCGCCTCCTCGACGACCGGCGGCTGTTGAGCGCGCTTCTGCAGCAGCCAGCCGCCGCCGATCGTGACTGCCGCGAGCGCGAGAAATATGCCGTTCGGCATGCCGGGCAGCACGCCGAGCACGGCGAGCACGCTGCCCGCAACGATGAGCGTGCGCGGATGCTGAACGAGCTGCTTGACGACCTGCTCGCCGAGCGTCGCCGCCCGCGACATGCGCGTGACGATCACGGCCACGGCGGTCGAGGCGAGCAGAGCGGGAATTTGCGCGACGAGACCGTCGCCGATCGTGAGCAACGTGTAGACGCGACCGGCATCGCCGAGCGACAGGCCATGATCGAGCGTGCCGATCACGAGACCGCCGATGATGTTCACGACCAGGATCAATATCCCGGCGACCGCGTCGCCGCGCACGAATTTGCTTGCGCCGTCCATCGCGCCGTAGAAGTCGGCCTCCTGCGTGACCTCCGCGCGGCGTGCAAGCGCTTGCTCCTGCGTGATCAGGCCCGCATTCAGGTCAGCGTCGATCGCCATTTGCTTGCCGGGCATCGCGTCCAACGTGAACCGCGCGCTCACTTCCGACACGCGGCCCGCGCCCTTCGTGACCACCACGAAGTTGATCACGACGAGGATCGCGAACACGACGATGCCGACCGCATAGTTGCCGCCGACGACGAACTCGCCGAAGGCTTGAATCACGTGGCCGGCCGCGCCGGGACCGGTGTGACCGTGCAACAGCACGACGCGAGTCGACGCGACGTTCAGCGCGAGCCGAAGCAGCGTCACGCCGAGCAGCACCGTCGGAAACACCGCGAAATCGAGCGGCCGCGTCACGTAGATCACCGCGAGCATGATGATCAGCGACAGCGTGATGTTGAACGTGAAGAACGCGTCGAGCAGCAGCGGCGGCAGCGGCACGACGACCATCGCGAGCAGCGCGATCACGAGCAGCGGCGTACCGAGCCCGAGGCGCCCGACGTCGACGAGGCGTTGCGAGATTGCGGCGGCCGTCATGCATCAGCTCCGCGTTGCGGTCGGCCGCGGCGCGGCTCGAGCAGCTCCGGATCGATCGCGAGATCGGGCTTGTGCGGCGCCGTCGGGCGCGCGCTCGGTGTGGAACGCTTACCGCCCGGCAGCTTCTTGCCCCTGAGCTGATAGATGTAGGTGAGCACTTGCGCCACCGCGACGTACAGCCGCGGCGAGATTTCTGCGCCGATTTCGCTGCTGTGGTAGAGCGCACGCGCGAATTGTGGATGCTCGAAGATCGGCACGCCGTGCGCCTCGGCGATGCGTCGTATTCGATAGGCGACGAGATCGGCGCCCTTCGCGACGACTCGCGGCGCCTTCATGTTGGCCGCGTCGTAGCGCAGCGCGACCGCGTAGTGCGTCGGGTTCATCGCGACGACGTCGGCTTTCGGCACGTCGGCCATCATCCGGCGCTGCGCAAATGCCCGCTGCAGACTGCGGATGCGCGAACGCACCTCCGGTCGGCCTTCCGTTTCCTTCTGCTCTTCCTTGGCTTCCTGCTTGGTCATCCGCAGTTGGCGGCGGTGCTGCCAATACTGGAAAGGCACGTCCGCGGCTGCGATCAGCACGAGCGTCGCGGCGAAGCCGGCGAGGCTCGTCGCCGCAAGCCACGCGGCGCGGCCGAGCGCGGCCTCGAGCGTCAACGAGCCCAATCGCAACAGATCGGGTGCGAGCGCCGCGAGCACGAAGCCTGCGGCAAGAGCCACCACTGCGAACTTCGCTAGAGACTTGGCGAGCTCCGCAAACCCCGTCCAACCGAACACGCGGCGGATGCCGGCCGCCGGATCCAGGCGTTCGAAGCGCGGGACGAGCGCCTCGAAGCTGAAGGTCCACCCGCCGAGCGCGACCGCCCCGGCCACGGCGGCCACGACGGCCGCAGCCCACAGCGGCGCGATGATCTTCATGCCGAGCGCGATGCCGGCCTCGAGCGCACGCGGCAGCATCGCGGTGTCGAGCAGCGTGGCACGCGGAATATCGAGCCCGCTTGCGAGAAGGCGCTGCAGCCCGTGCGCAAAGTACTCGCGGCCGACCAGCAGCGTGCCCGCGCCCGCCAGCATCACCGCAGTCATGCCGAGCTCGCGCGAGCGAGCGACTTGGCCGCGGCGACGAGCGTCCTCGAGCCGCTTGCTACTCGGTTGCTCTGTGCGATCGTGTTGCGAAGTTTCGTTCTCGGCCATCGTCGTGCTCGTCTCAGGCGCGCAGCATGGAAGTCAGCATCTCGAGCGTGGCCTGCAAAAACTCGGCGAGCAGACTGCTCAGATGCCCGATGTTCAAGATCAACAGCAGAAATCCGACGAGCAGCCCGGCCGGCAGACCGACGGCAAACAGGTTCAACGTCGGCGCGGCGCGGCTCATCACGCCGAACGCGACGTTCGCGATGAGCAGCGCAGTCGCAGCGGGCAACGCAATCCGCACCGCACCGGCGAACATCTGGCCGCCCCAGTTCACGAGCATGTACACGCCGTCGCTCGAGAGCCCGCGGCCGACCGGCAGCAACGCGAAGCTGTCGGCAACCAGCCGAATCGTCGCGAGATGGCCGCCGAGCGCGAGAAAGATCAGGAAGCCCAAGATCAAGAAGAATTGGCTGATCACGGGGACGGACACGCCGCGCTGCGGATCGATCATCGTTGCAAGCCCGAGGCCCATGCTCATCGCAATCGTTTGCCCGGCCGTCACCAGCGCGTCGAAGATCATCTGCAGCGCGAATCCCATCGCCGCGCCGAGCACGACCTCCTGCACGACCGCGATACCCGCGCCGAGGGACAGCTCGAACGGCTGCGTGATCCGCAGCACGGGCGACAGCACGACGGTCGCGGCCACCGCGAGCGCGAGCCGTACGCGCACGGGCACGAGCTTCGCACCGAACACCGGCGCGACCATCAGCACACCCGCGATGCGGAAGAACGGCCAGACGCTGATCGCGAGCTGGTTCTGCAGCAGTGCCTGCAATAAGTCGATCGGGATTCGCATATCAACCGATCAACGACGGAATGCTCTTGATCAGCGACTCCGAGTAGCCGATCAGCACCTTCAGCATCCAGCCGCCGCCGAGATACAGCGCAGCCGCCAGCACGAGCAGCTTCGGAATGAATGACAGGGTCATCTCGTTGATCTGCGTCGCCGCCTGGAACATGCCGATGATCAATCCCGCCGCGAGCGCCGAGAGCAGCATCGGTGCAGCGAGCATCGCCGTGACGACGAGCGCTTGCTGACCGATCACGATGATAGATTCCGGTGTCATAGGGTCCTCATGCGAAGAAGCTCGCGGCAAGCGTGCCGACGAGCAGCGACCAGCCGTTCACGAGCACGAACAGCATGATCTTGAACGGCAGCGAAATGAGCATCGGCGACAACATCATCATTCCCATCGACATCAGCACGCTTGCGACCACGAGGTCGATCACGAGGAACGGGATGAAGATCAGGAATCCGATCTGAAAGGCGGTTTTGAGCTCGCTCGTGATGAACGTGGGGATCAGCACGGCCAGCGGCACGTCGTCGGGGCCCGCATACGGCTCGTGTCCCGACAGCTCCGTAAACATCGCGAGGTCGCTTTCTCGCACCTGATCGAGCATGAACTTGCGCAACGGCACGACGGCGGTGCTCGCGGCCGTCAGCGCATCGGTTTGCCCCGCCATGTACGGCACGACCGCGTCGTCGTAGGCACGCGAGAACACCGGCGTCATCACGAACAACGTGAGAAACAGCGCGAGGCCGACGAGCACCTGATTGGGCGGCGTCTGCGGCGTGCCGAGCGCCTGCCTGAGAATCGCGAGCACGATGATGATGCGCGTGAACGCGGTCATCGAGAGCAGGAGCGCCGGCAGCACCGTCAGCGCCGTCATCAGCGCGAGCACTTGAATGCTGAGCGAATAGGTCTGCTGGCCGTTCACGTCGGCCACCGTGATCGCAGGCAGCGTCTGAGCGAGCGTGTCTCCGGCCACGCCGAGCGCGAGGACGAGCAGCGAAAGCCGGACCAGCGTCCTCACGGTTGCTCCCCGAGCACGAACTTCGGCTCCTGCGGCTGACCGGGCGCGCCGGTCGCGGCGCTGACGTTGAAGACACCGGCCGGGCTCACCGCGATCAGCAGCTCGCGGTCGCGAGCTTGCACGAGCAACAGCCGCTCGCGCGTACCGAGCGGCAACGTGGCGATGACCTTGAGCGGGCCGCTCGCGCGCCCGCCCATGCCGAACGGCGTGCGTCGCACGACCCAAGCGGCCGCGAAGATGAACGCGATCACGAGCGCGAGGCTCACGATCACGCTCGACAAATCTGCGAGCTCGACCCCCGGCGCCGCAAGCGCCGCGGGTGCGACAACGCATGCTGCGAGACCGCCGAGCGCGGCCGCGCGGGAAGCTGCTCTCATTCCTTCAGCGACTCCACGCGCTTCTCCGGGCTCACGACGTCGAGCAGCCGGATGCCGAATTTGTCGTTCACGACCACCACCTCGCCATGCGCCACGAGCGTGCCGTTCACGAGCACGTCGAGAGGCTCGCCGGCGAGCTTGTCGAGCTCGACCACGGAGCCCTGCGTGAGCGCCAGCAGGTTGCGCACGCTGATGCGCGTACGGCCGACCTCGAGCGTCAGCGTCAGCCGCACGTCCATGATCAGATCCAGATTCAGCTGGCCGTTGCCGCCGGCCGCACCGCGCGGCAGCTCGGCGAACTGGGCCTGCGCCGCCTTCGCCGGGCCGTCCGGCCGTCCTTGCTCAGCACTCATGGGTACGACTCCTCACCGATATTGACCACGTTCGACTTGACCGCCTCGACCACGCTCACCGCGTTGTAACCGCGCGAGCGACCGAACTTGCCGCGCAGCAGGGGCCGCGCGCCGGAGTACAAGGTCGCCGTCTTCGGCATCTCGATCGGCAGCACGTCGCCGGGCTTCAACGCAAGCAACTCGCGCATGCTGATCTCCGTGTCGAGGAACACGCTCGTGAGATCGAGCGTAGTGTTCTCGAGCTGCGTCTTGAGGCTCTGCCGCCAACGCTGCCGCGTCTCGACCGATACCGTCTTGAGGCCTTCGGCGAGCTTGTCGCGCACCGGCTCGAACGACGACAGCGGCACGACCAGGCTCACGGCGCCGCCGACGTCGTTCAATGCGACTTCCACGCGCGTCACGACCACGGTTTCGCTGGGCGTTGCGAGCGTCACGTAGTTCGGGTTCGTCTCGGTCTGTGCGTGCTGGAACTCGAGCGTGGCGACCGGGGCGAACGCGCGGCGGAACAGGTCCGCAACTGCATCGACGATGATGCGATTCAGGCGCTGCTCGGTCGGCGTGAGGCTTTCGCGCGCAGTCGGCGTGGTGTTGCCGCCGCCGCCGTAGTAGCTGTCGACCAGCACGAACAGCAGCTTGCCCTCCACCGCGACGAGGGCGTTGCGGGGCCAAGGCTTCACGGTGTACAGGTTGAAGCTCGTCGGCACGGGCAGCGTCGCGAGCCAGTCGCCGTAAGACGCGAGCTGGACTTGCTGCAATGCGACGTCGAGCGGCTTGCGGATCAGCTCGTTGAGCTTGCGTTGAAACTCGGCAATCCAGCGCTCGTTCAAGCGATCGAGCACCGGCATGCGGCCGCGCACGATCTTGTCGCGGGCGACCAGGTCGTAAGGCTGCGGCTGACCGGCGGGCGCACCGGCGTCCGCCCCTTTGTCCTTTTCGAGCAGGGCCGCGACCTCGGCGCTCGAGATATCGGCGCGCGGCGGGATCGTATCGGGCTGGTCCGTCATCGGTGAACGCTTACTGGATCACTAGGCTCGTGAAGTACAGGTCTTCCATATCGGCGGAACCCGTGTTTTTCACGAGGATGTCGTTGGCGGCCGCCAGCATCTCTTTGCGCAGCTTCTCCTTGCCCTGCACGGTCTCGAGATCCTCGACCTTGTAGCCGGAAATCAAGAACAGAAAGGCGTTGCGGATCGCAGGGGAATGCTGCTTGATCGCATCGATCGTCTTCTGCTTACGCGCCATCGCTTGGAGCGTGAGCTGCACGAAGCGCGTATCGCCGGCTTTGTCGTTGAAGCTCACCACGAAGGGCGGATCGAGCGGGGTGTACAGCGCAGGCTCTAGCGGCACGTCGGGCTGCGCCTCGGCTCCATCGGCCGCGGGCTCTGCGGAGGCAAGCTGCTCCTCGTCGTCGCTCGACTTCGCGGCGGGCGACTTGCCGCCGGAAATCATCTGAGTCAGCAGCGGCGCCGCCACCTGCGCGCCCAGCACGGCGACGAACAGCGCGACCGCGCCGACGATGATCAGGCGGACGGGCCCGGATGCCTTCTTCGCCTTCTTCGGGCTCTCATCGCCGTCGTCTTCCTCGTCGCGCTCTTTCTCTTTGACCGCCATCGCTCGCTCCGAAAATGGATTCGAGCGCCCCAGTCCAAGATCCATGCCACGCGGCGCAGCGGAAAATTATGGAAATCAAACAGGCACTTAACCCCAGCGCCGAGGGGCCGACGGTGTCGGAAAATTGGCGCTTTGCGGCGAGCGCGACGGCCGGCCGCCGCCGGGGGCAAGTCCTAGGCGAAGACGTCGATGCCGTCCTGCGAGGCGCGCAGCGCCGGCCGAGGCGTCGAATCGAGACCGGCGGCCGGCGCGAACGCAGGCACGCGAGTAGGCAGCGGTGCCGATTCGCGGCTGCCGCTCTGATCCTGAGCGCCCCCGCCCGTCACGGTGGCTCCGCCGAGATCGAGCCCACCGAGCGATAACAGCTCGCGCAGCCGGGGCAGGCTCTGCGAGAGCTCATCGCGAGCCGCCGCGTTATGCGCCGTGAGCTGCACGAACGTCTTGTCGTCTTGCATCGAGATCTTGACGTCGAGCGCACCGAGATCCGGGGGGTTCAGCTTGATCCGCGCTTCGCCCACATCGTGGTCGACGAGCCAGTGAATACGCCCGGCGAGCGCCTCGTGCCACCGCGGAGCGCTCGTGTCGACGGCTTCGCCGGTCGGAGCTTGGACGCTCGGCGTCCCGGCCGAGAGCGCACTCGCCGCTCCGGCGTGGCTCGGTCCGTGCACGGCGCCGTGGCCAACCAGAGCGTTCGGGCTCGTCGAATCGTTCGAGACGAGAGTTTCGATCGCGTCGGTTGGATTCTTGAGTGTGACGGCGGCCTCGGCAGCGGGCCGCGGCGCCGGTACCGCGCCGACCGTCGTCACGACGCTATCCGCCTGCGACGCATCGGCGCCGGTAACCAGTGCGGCCGATGTAGCGTCGACGGGGTTCGCTGCGGCATTGCTGCCACTCGGCTGCGAACGCGCGACGGAGCGCGCCCGGATATCGGCTGCGGTCGTAACGCCGGATGCGGCGGCGGCGCCCTCAGCGGGGATTGCGGCCAGCGGGGCCGCCGCCGTCGGGTCGAGTGTGGGTGGGGTGGGTGGGGCGGGCGGCGCGGCGTTCGCGGGCGGCGCGGCGTTCGCCGGCGGCGCCGGCGCCGCCCCCGTCGGATCCGGTACCGTGGCGGCGGCATCGCTTGCTTGCGACTGCTCCGGCGTTGGCGCCGAGAGCAAGGCCGCACGCAGCTCGGCCAGGGGGTCGACCGGAGCCGGCTGCGATGAGTCCGCGACAGCCGGATTCGCCGCGGCCGCGGGCGGAGGACTGGGATCGCGGGGGTCGAGCGCGGCCGTCGCGAGCGGACTGGGGAACGGTGGCGCCGTGGGCGCCGCCGCAGGGACCGACGAGGGCGCGGTTGGCGAAGGACCCGGCGGTAGGCCCGTGGGCGCCGGGGAACCGAGCGCAGCAGTCGCCGCCGGACCCGCCGGCAAGGCGGCCGGCAACGCGTTGCCGCCGGACGGCAACTGCGCGCCGCTCGGCAGCGCCGCGGCGAGCAACTGGAACAGCACGTCGAACGCGGCGGAGGGGGCCGCGGCATCGCCGTCCGAGCCGGTCGAGGACTTCACGGCGCGAGCACCGGCGCGCGTTTCGGGCGCGCGCACCGCGACCAGATCGACAGGGAGCGTGGAGACCGTTGGCATTTAGGCTGCGATCGAAGAACCCATCCCGCAGCCCTCACTGCAACGCCCGTGCCAAAGACGGCAATGGCGCCTGCGCGCCACGAACCGGCGCGTCAGCTGTCGCCGTTCGATCGGTGGGTCCGCAGATTGCGCTCGTCGAGCTCCGCCTGGTCGCGTTTCAGCGCCGCGCCGCGCTCTGCTCGGGCCGAATTCTCGATCACCCTGTCGAGCGCCTCGGCGCGCCGGTACTGCGCCCGCCAGCGCTCGGACTCGAGCCGGTGGCGCTCGACCGCCTTCTGCAGCTCCGCCTCGTGAAACGCCACCGCGTCGCTCAACTTCGCGAGAAATGCTCGCGCGTTGCGCCAACGCAGACTGTCGGTGCCTTGCCGATCGGCCTCCGCCTGCTGCCGGTATTCCGCGAGATAGCCGCGCAGCTGCACGAGCTCCGCTTGCTTCGCCTGCAGCGCGGCAGCGCTCGCGGCCACCTGCCGCGCCGCCTCGGCTTCTTGTTGGCCCGCGAAGTCCGCTAGAGGCTCGAGTCGACTCGCACGGCTCATCGCCCGGCCTCGCGTTGTTGGAACAACGACCGGAGCGCATCGAGGCTGGGCGCGAACGCCACTCGAGCGGTTGCGTCCTGCGCGAGAAAGCGTTGGATCGCAGGCCAATAGTGGATCGCTTCGTCGACGCGCGGGTCGCTGCCCTTCGTGTACGCGCCGACCGTGATCAGATCGCGATTCTGCTGATAGCTCGAGTTCAACTGGCGAAATCTCCGGATCAGTTGCTGATGCTCGGGGGCCGCGATCAACGGCATGAGCCGACTGATCGACGCTTCTATGTCTATAGCGGGGTAGAGTCCCGACTCGGCGAGCGGCCGCGACAGCACGATGTGCCCGTCGAGCACGGCACGCGCGGCGTCCGCGATCGGATCGTTCGGATCGTCGCCCTCCGTGAGCACCGTGTAGAACGCCGTGATCGAGCCGCCGTTCGGCCCGCCGTTGCCGGCGCGTTCGACGAGCTGCGGCAGCTTCGCGAACACGGATACCGGATAGCCCTTCGTGACGGGCGGCTCGCCGATCGCGAGCGCGATCTCGCGCTGCGCCTGCGCGACGCGCGTGAGCGAATCCATCAGCAGCAGCACGTTCTTGCCGCGATCGCGAAAATATTCGGCGATGCTCGTGGCCAGCAGCGCGCTGTGCGCGCGCACGAGCGGGGGCCGGTCCGCGGGCGTCGCGATGATGACCGCACGACGGCGCGTTTCCGGGGTCAGATATTGCGCAACGAAATCCTGTACTTCGCGGCCGCGCTCACCGATCAAACCGACCACTATCACGTCCGCCGTGGTGAATTGCGTCATCATGCCGAGCAGCACGCTCTTGCCGACGCCGCTGCCGGCGAACAGCCCCAACCGTTGCCCGCGGCCGACCGTGAGCAGGGCGTTGATGGAGCGGACGCCCACGTCGAGCGGCTCGCGGATCGGCGTGCGGTCGAGAGGATTCAATGGCCGGTGAGCGAGCCTGATCCGATCGTCGCAGCGCAGCGGTCCGGCGCCGTCGATCGGCTCGCCCGCGCCGTCGAGCACGCGGCCGAGCAGCGCTTGGCCCGCGCGCGCCTCGAACACGCGGCGGCTCGGAATCACGCGGGCACCCGGCGTCACGCCGTCGAGCTCATCCGTCGCAACGAGCAGCAGCGAGCCCCCGGAGAAGCCGACGACCTCGGTCTCGGCCGCGTGCCCGTCGTGGTCGACTACCATGCAGCGGCTGCCGACCGGCGCCTCGCAACCGGTCGCCTCGAGCGTCATGCCCGCCAGTCGGCGCAGCACTCCGTGCGCGACGAAGCCGCGCGAGCGGTGAGCGTGTCGGCCGAGCGCGCCGAGACGGCGCGCGATTCGTGCGCTGCGGCCGGCCGGGTCGAGTGCATCGGCCGCGGTCACGCCTCGGGCTCCACGGGGAGCTCGACGCGAGCCGCCGCGATGATTTCCGCGCAGCGCGCCGTGAGGCTCCCGTCGACGAGCGAGCTGGCGCTCGCGACGCGCAAGTCGCCGCGCGCGAGGCTCGGATCGGCGGCGAGCATGAACCTCTGCTCTGCGCCGGTCGCGAGCAGCCCGCGAACCAGCGCGGCGTCGTCGGGGTTCAGGTACACGGTCACGTCCCGCACGCCGGCCGCGAGCACGCCGAGGCAATCTGCGATCGCTTGCTGCAGCACCGCCGGCTCGCGCTCGATCTCGCGCCTGACGAGATGCGACGCAAGACCGATCGCGAGATTCAAGAGCTCCTCCTCCACCGCTTGCTCGACGTCCTTGAACGGCTGCGCGAGCGCGTCGGCAAGCGCCTCGAGCCGGGCCGCGCGAGATGCGAGCTCGGCCTTGCCGGCCGCGAGCCCTTCTTCGTAGCCGCGCCGTTGCGCCTCCTCCTGAACTTGCCGTTGCAGCGCTTCCAGCTGGCCGGCAGTGAGCAGATGGGCGCCGGTCTGGTGCACGCCGCGCAAGGCATCGGCGGCCGATGCATCGACCGCCGGAAAGTCCACTGGATCGGCACTGCGAGCATCCTCGCGGTCGATGATTCGCGGGCGCGTCAAACGAATTCCTCACCGCCCGATGCGAGCACGATCTGGCCTTCCTCGGCGAGGCGCAGCGCGACGCCGAGAATTTCCTTCTGCGCCTGCTCGACCTCGCTCAAGCGCACCGGACCCTTCGTCGCCATATCGTCGCGCAGAATCTCGGCAGCGCGCTTCGACATGTTCTTGAAGATCTTCTCTCGAATTGCCTCATCGGCGCCCTTGAGCGCAACCGCGAGCGTATCGGCCTGCACCTCGCGCAGTATCGACTGCATTCCGCGATCGTCGAGCTTGAGCAAATTGTCGAACACGAACAGCGCGTCCTTGATCTGCTCGCCGAGCGCCTGGTCGGCCTGGCGAATGGTCTCTAGCACGCCCGACTGCGCGGCCGCGCCGAGCCGATTCAGCATTTCCGCGGCAGCCTTGACGCCGCCGAGACGGGCGACGCGCAGCGATGTCGCCTCTTTGGTCTGCCGTTCGACCAGCGCATCGAGCTCCTGGAGCGCCGACTCCGGAACCTCGTCGAGACGTGCCACCCGCAGCGCGATATCGGCCTGCACCTGCGCGTCGAAGCGCCCGAGCACGTCGGCCGCCTGCTGACTCGGTAAGTGGGCCAGCACGGTTGCAACGATTTGCGGATGCTCGTTCTTGATCACCTCGGCGACGGTGCGCGGCTCCATCCATTTGAGGGCATCGATGCCGGTCGAATCGCGGCCCTTGAAGATTCGGCCGAGGAGCCCGCTCGCGCGCCGCTCGCCGAGTGACTCCATGAGCACTTTGCGCAAATAGTCGCTCGTGCCGATACCGATCGACGTCTTGCGCTGCACCGCAACCAGCATGTCGCCAAGCACGCCGATCACGCGCTCGCGCGGCACGTCGGTCAGCTCGGCCATCGCGCTGCCTAGCTTCTGCACCTCTTCGACGTCCATATGGCGCAGCACGGACGCCGCCGTCTGCTCGCCGAGCGTCAGCAACAAAATCGCGGCGCGTTCCGTACCTTTGACCGATTCGTTCGCGGCTTCAGCCATTGTCTTCGGCCACCCAGTTGCGGACGACTTGTGCCACTTGACGTGGATCCTGGCCCGCTACGCTGCGCGCGGCGGCCATCCGATCGTCGTAACCGACCGGCAGCGCCATCGGCCGGCCACCCGGCATCGCGGGATACATCTGAGCGGAGTACTCGACGCCCGCGGGTGCCGACGTCACGGGCTGCGGCCGCGTGAGCACGGCCATCATCGGCTTCAGAATGAACAGCGCCAGCACGAGCACGAGCACCGCACCGAGCGCTAGACGTCCGATCGACCAGAGCTGCGGCCGCTCCCACAAGCTCGGCGCTGCCGGTGCGGCGGCAGGCGCGACCGGCTGAAAGGCGGAATTCAATACCGAAATCGTGTCGCCGCGCGCCTCGTCGAAGCCGACCGACTGTTTCACGAGCCCCGTGAGCGACGACAGCTCCTGCTCCGAAAGCGGCGTGCCAGGGCCCCGGCCATTGGCGGGCGGCTTGTTGTCGATCAGGACGCCGATCGACAGACGCTTCACCGCCCCGACAGCCTGAGTCGTGTGGCTAATGGTCTTGTCCAGCTCGAAGTTGCGCGTCGCCGAGCGCGACATGCTGCGCGGCTGCTCGGCCTCGTTGCCGGCGCCTGCGGCCGCAGCGGCGCCGGCCGCGCCGCTGCCCGCCGCGCGCGGCGCAACCTGTGGCGGTTGATTGCTGAGCGCACCCGGCACGCCCTGAGCCGCGTCACCCTTCTGAGTGTTCTCGCTCGTCTGCTCGCTGCGGACCACGGTCGTGTTCGGGTCGTAGCTCTCGCGCGTTTGCTCGGTCACCGTGAAATCGATGTCGGCCGACACGCTTGCGCGCACGCGCTCCGAGCCGACGATCGACGCGAGCAAGTTTTCGATTCGCTGCGAGTACTCGGTCTCTACCTGCTTGCGATAGTCGAACTGCGAGCTCGTGAGGCTCGCCGTGCTGTCGGGCTCGGCCGAGCTCGTGAGCAGCGTCCCGCTCTGGTCGACCACGGTCACGTGCGAGGGCGTGAGCTCCGGCACGCTCGAAGCGACGAGATGCACGACCGCATCGACTTGCGAGGGTTCGAGCCGGCGGCCGGAATACAGCTTCAGCATCACGGACGCGCTCGGCTCGCGCTTTTGGCGCAGGAACACCGACTGCGGCGGCAAAGCGAGGTGGACGCGGGCGCTCTCGACGGGCTGCATGCTGCCGATGGTGCGTCCGAGCTCGGTCTCGACCGCCCGCACGTACAGCGCGTTCTCCATGAACGGGGTCTGGCCGAATGCGCTGTGGTCCTGCATCTCGTCGATGCCGAAACCGGTGCCGCGCGGCAGGCCCGAGCTCGCGAGCTGCATCCGAACCTGATACTTGCGATCCGCCGGCACGAGCAGGCCGCCCGTCGCCGGATCGAGCTTATACGGAACGTTGGAGGAATCGAGCACGGCCGTGATCTCGCCCATGTCGCGATCGGCGAGGCCCGAATACAGCGGCGTGTAATTCCCGCCCTGCGTCCATAGTACGAGGGCGACGCCGGCGGCCACGGCGGCGGCCAAGCCGACGAGCAGCAGAATCTGCCGGACGGCCGGCGGCAGCATCGCGTAAAGCGGTGCGGTCGGTCGGGGTGCGGGTGCGGTATCGGCCATGAGCGTCCTCGATCAGGTGCCGATCAAATCGGCATGTTCATGATTTCTTGATAGGCGTTGACGAGCCGGTTGCGCACCTCGGTCATCGCCTGGAAAGACAAGCTTGCCTTCTGCAACGCGATCATCACCTCGGGCAGCCCCACCGATGGATCGCCGCGCTCGAGCGCGGCCGTCATGTCGGCCGCCTTGGTCTGAGCGCCGTTGACGGCGTCGATGGACGATTTCAGCAGGTCGCCGAAGTCTTGGGCACCGCTCGGCGAACCGACCGTCGGACTTGCCTCCGCGCTCGCCGCGAGGCGCTGCATTTCCGCGAGCAGCTGCGTCATCGGTATGCCGTTCACCGTCATACTCCCGTGCTCAACGATCGCCCGGGATCTCGATTCCCGCGGCGCGAATCTTCTGGAGCTTGTAACGCAGCGTGCGATCGCTGATACCGAGCCGCTCGGCTGCTGTCTTGCGTGCGCCGCGGCTCGACTCTAGAGCGGTTACGATCCGGCGCGTTTCCTCCTCCCATAGCTCACCGGCGAGTCCCGCGGCCGCTGCTTGCACCGCTGCAACCGCTCCGCGAGGCTGTTCCTGGAGCAACAAATGACGGGCGTCGATCATCGGTTCACCCGCGGCGAGCAGCAATGCACGCTGCAGCACGTTCTCGAGCTCCCGCACGTTGCCCGGCCAAGGGTACGTTTCCAGCCGCTCGAGAGCCGCGGGCGACAGGGGCTGTTGCCGCCCGGCTGAGCGCGAGGCCACGAAACGCTGGGCAAGCGCGATCACGTCGCCCGGTCGCTCGCGCAGCGGCGGAATCTCGAGCGGAAACACGCTGAGTCGATAGTAGAGATCCTCACGGAAGTCGCCCGCGCGAACGGTCTCGCCGAGATCGCGGTTGCTCGTGGCGATGACCCGCACGTCGAGCGGCACCGCACGACTTGCGCCGAGCGGCTCGACTTCGCGCTCCTGCAGCACGCGCAGCAGCTTCGCCTGCAGGTTGAGGTCCATCTCCGTGACCTCGTCGAGCAGCAGTGTGCCGCCGTTCGCCTGCACGAACTTACCCTGGCTCTTGGTTTGCGCGCCGGTGAAGGCGCCCTTCTCGTGGCCGAACAACAGCGCTTCCAACATCTGCTCCGGAATCGCGGCACAGTTCACGGCGACGAACGATCCGGCGCTACGCTTCGAGCTCTGATGAATGAAGCGCGCGAGCACTTCCTTGCCCGTGCCGCTCTCGCCCGTCAGCAGCACCGTCACGTCGCTTTGCGCGACGCGCGCCGCGAGATCGAGCAGCGCACGGCTGCGTGGGTCCTCCGCGACAGGCACTGCGGCCCGGCGCGCCGGCTCAGCAGCCGGACGCAGATACCTCTCGACGCGGCGCTCGAGCTCGTCGGCTTCGAACGGCTTCACGAGATAGTCGACCGCACCCTCGCGCATCGCGGCGACGGCTTGCTCGATCGTGCCGTAGGCCGTCATCAACAATACCGGCGGAGCCGGCTGTCGCTGCTGCATCCGCCGCAGCAGCTCACGTCCATCCATCGGCTGCATCTGCACGTCGCTCACGACGAGATCGACCGCCGTGTCGCCGAGCACTCGGAGCGCCTCTCCTCCGTCGGCCGCGGCCAGGACGCGGTAGCCTGCGGTGGTGAGCGTCGACACCAACGCGTCTTGCAGCGGGCGGTCGTCCTCGACGACGAGAATCGTCGCGTTCTCCATGCTCAGGCCACCTCTCTGGTCGCGGGCACGGCCGCCGGTAACGGCGACGGCAGCTCGGCGAATCTCGGTAAATCCATTTCGATCCGCGTACCGCGATCGGGCGCCGAATCGAGCGCGAGCAGCCCGCCGTGCGCGTCAGCAACGGTCTTGACGAGCGCAAGCCCGAGACCGGTCCCGGCCGGGCGCGTTGAAAAGAACGGCTCGAACACGCGCGACTGAAGGCTCGGTGCAATTCCGGGTCCGTTGTCGTGCACGGTGAGCTCGACTCGTTCGGCGTGGACGCGTGCCTCGAGCGTGGCGACGACGGCCGGACCGGCCTCGAAAGCGTTATTGATCAGGTTCGTCAGCGCGGCCGTGAGCGCCGTCATGTTGCCCTCGAGCTCTACGAGCACGTCCGTGCCGTCGATCACGAGATGTGCACCGTCAGGTTTGACGGCGGAGACCGAATCGTGAACGGCTCGGAAGAGATCGGCGATCCGGACCCGCTCACCCGGAGCCTTGCCGCGCGCGAACACGAGCATGTCTTGGACCAGTCGATCGAGATGGCGGAGCCGATCGATGCCCTTCTCGAGCAACGTCGCGCGCTGCGCCTCATCGCGGCGCGTGCGGCACTGCGACAGGTAGAGCAGCGCGCCCGCGAGCGGCGTTCGAATCTGATGCGCGAGGCTCGCCGCCATGCGGCCGATCGCGCTCAAGCGTTGGCTGCGGGTTGCGAGCTCCTGCAGCGCACGCGTTTCGGTAACGTCCGTCAACAGAATAATCGTGGCGGCCTGTTCCGGCAGTGGGCTCGTCGCGAGCGTTACCCGGCGACCATCGCAGGTGATCCAATCGCCGCCCGCGGTCAGCGGATTGGCGAACGTCGCACGCGCAACCTCGGCCCAAACCGCTCCCCCGACGCAGCCTCCGAGGATGTCGCGGGCGGCTCGATTCATCTGCTTGATGCGCCCGGAGCCATCGACGACGACGACTCCCGCGGGCAGCGTTGCGAGCACCGACTCCAGACGTTCGGCCGTGACTTGAGCCTCGTGCGTCGCACGCTCGCGCGCCCGGCGCGCGTCCTCGAGCTCCGTCGTGAGCCCGCCTACGCGACGTTCGAGCGTGTGGTAGGCGGACTGCAGCTCGGCCGAAAGCTGATTGAACGTATGAAACGCCCGTTCGAGCTCGTCCCTTTCGATCTGTTCACGCACTGCACTATCAGGCATGGAGTACCTCGCGGAGCCCCAAAGCAAGTTCCATGCCCAGCCGTGAAGCTAATGAATACAGAAACTTACCTTCGCCCTTAACCGCCGAAGCGTCAAAGAGTTGACGCCTGCGCAGCGGAAATCCGGCCTCCCGCGACGGCGGTTCGTCGCGCTGCGTTGGACTCGCCGCTCGGCTCGCAACCCCATGGTCAACGACGACGGCACGGCCGCTCGTAAACGGTCGGGCACGCCGGGAGGAAGGAGAGGTCGGCCGCTCACCGCGGCGACTTCGGCGCCTACGACGCTACGCGGGCCTGGAGGTCGTATTTGCGCAGCTTCTCGACAAGCGTCGTCCGCCGCAGGTTCAGCAAGCGAGCCGCGTGCGCAACCGTGCCGTCGGTCTGGTCGAGCGCACTGCGAATCAGTTGCTTCTCGATGCTGCCCAGGTGCTCTCTCAGGTCCATGCCGCCGGTCGGAAGGAACGCAGAACCGCCTTGGCCATGCTGCCTGCGACGTTCGCCGATCTGCATCGGCAGGTCGTCTCGCTCGATGCGTCGACCGGGATACAGGATCGACATCCGCTCGATCAGGTTCTGCAGCTCGCGGACATTGCCGGGCCAACGGTAGGAGCACAGACACTCGAGCGCCGTCTCGCTGAACGAAATGGACGGCCGCCCCGCCGCTTCGCCGCGGCGAATCAGGTCGTCGATCAATGCGGGAAGGTCGTCGACCCGCTCGCGTAGCGCCGGAATTCGTAGCGGAAACACGTTGAGCCGGAAGAAGAGGTCCTCGCGAAACTCGCGGCTCTCCACGCGCTCTTCGAGATCGCGGTGAGTCGCGGCAAGGATGCGAACGTTCGCCCGCCTGGATTCGACGCTGCCGACGCGCTCGAACGTTCGTTCCTGCAGGACGCGGAGCAGCTTGACCTGCATGTCGAGGCTCATGTCCCCGATCTCGTCGAGGAACAGCGTGCCGCCGTCGGCGAGCTCGAAGCGACCGACGCGGGTAGTGAGCGCACCCGTGAACGCACCCTTTTCATGACCGAACAGCTCGGACTCCAGAAGCTCCCGCGGAATGGCGCCACAATTCACGGGGACGAAGGGCCCGGTGGCGCGGCCGGAGAGGTCATGAATCCGACGAGCCGCGAGCTCCTTGCCGCAGCCCGATTCGCCGTTGATCAGCACCGTGCTGTCGTACCGCGCCACTTGCCGCATCAGCACGTCGAGCTCCGAGATCGCCGCTGATCTGCCGACGGGAAACGATTCGCTCACAGGATTCACATCGCTCATTGACGTCACCTAAGCGGCCTCTTGCCGCTGCTGCCCGCAAAGCGCTGCAGTCTCCACCGCAGCGGAAGACGAACTTACATAAGCGGATGATTCAACGATGGTCTGGCGCCGAGGACGGGCGCTCGACGAGGTCCGAAATGAGACGGGCGTCTCACAGTCTCGTTGTAACCGATCCCCGCAGCCATGGCCATGGCGCGGGATTATGTCGGGCAGTTATGAGCGTGTCCGGTAATTTGTCACGTTTCCGCGCGAGTGGCGCCGTAAGCGTCGACGGCCGCCTGACCGGTTCTGATCATCGATGCGTCCCGAAGCACGCGGCGGCGGTGATGGTGAACGTCGCCGATCAAGCGCCGGTTGCGCTCGTGCAGCTCCCCAAGCGCTACACCATCCTCCGCAACGGTGCCGCGCGTACGAGCCTCCGCAAAGAACGCTTCGAGCAACGAGCGTCGCTCGCTTTCGAGCTGCGCGGCTAGCTGCCAGTCGCAAGAATCGATGGCGACTTGGACCCGATCGGTCAACTCTAAGATCGAGCTCAGCGTCACGGTCATCGGCTCATCGAATGACCGGCGGCCGCGATACCATCCCAGCCCAGCTTGATCTCACGCAAGAGAGAGCTGACCTCCTTCAACAGATCGACTCGATTTTCGAGATTCGCCTTGAGCAACGTCCGCGCCATGTAGTCGTACAATCGCTCGAGATTCTCGGCGATCTCTCCGCCGCGCTCCTTGTCGAGGCCGAGCACCAAGGCTTCGATGATGCCGAGCGCTTTCCCGATCTTCTCTCCCTTGGCCGCGATCTCTCCCCGTTCCACATGACCGGACGCTTCGGCAATGCGACTCAGAACCGAGTCGAGCATGAGCTGCACGGCCTGATACGGTGTGGCATCCGCGAGACTGCCGTAAGCCGTCACGTTGCGATAGGTCGTCAGGCCGGACATTCGATCGTCTCCGTCACTTGTAGCCAGGCAGCTGGCTGAGTTGCTGAGTGAGATAATTGCTCGTCGACTGCAGTTGCGAGAGCAGCGTATCGAGCGCGTTGAATTGTTTCAGATAGCGGTCCTGCAACACCTGTAGACGCGCATTGAGCGCATCTCGCTGCTTGCCGATGTCGTCGATTGACGATTGCAGGCTTGCAGTGCGGCTATCGAACACACCGTTCGACTGCAAGTAGGGATCTAGCAGGGTATTCAGCTTGACGGCCAACCCGTTGGTCGGATCCGCAAATAGATCGCCGATCGCATCGAAGTTGCTGCTGAACGCCGCGTCTGCTTTTGCCGAGTCGACGCTCAATTTACCGTCGACCTGGGTTGTGACGCCGATCTTCGTGAGCATGTCGAACGATTGGTCGATGCCAGGCACGGCGTCGGAGAGCACGCGCCGCAACTGATAACCCAGATTGCGGACCCCGATATCGCCAAAGAGCGGGCCGCCTTGCTTCGTGTCGGTGTTGTAGCTCGCGACGCTGTCGATCGCATCTACAACCGCGTTGTAGCTCTTGACGAAGTCGTCGATCGACGCCCGCGCCGCAGCGACGTCGTAACCGACGGTCAGCTGCGACGTTCCTCCGCTCTGGTTCGCGGCGAGCAGATCGAGCTCGACACCCGAGATCGCGTCGGTCACGGTGTTCGTGGAGCTGGAAGCCTCGAATCCATCGATGAGGACTTTGGCGTCCTGCGCGGGCGTGATCTCCGTGAGACCGCCAACCGCCGGCGGCGTGGCTAGAACCGCCAAGCCGCCATCGCCGCCGCTTGCCGTGACGGTCAGCGCATTGGCCGCGCCGCTCGCGCGCGCCGTGAGCGTAAGCCTCGCCGCGCCCCCCGTGCCGACGACAACGGTTGCAACCACTTTGGCGCCGGCCGCGGAATCGTTGATCGCAGCCGCGATTCCAGTGAGCGTGTCGGTCGTGGAATCGATTGCGACATCGAAGGTCTCGCCGCCGGTCAGAATACTCAGCGTGCCCGTGCCGACGACTGTCGAGGTCGAAGCGAAGGTCTGCGATTGCAGCTTGTGAGCCTGGGCCAGCTGCTCCACTTCGATCGAGTAGGTGCCCGGCGCTGCCGTTGCAGCCGCGCTCACATCGAGAAAGTCGCTGCTCGACAGGGTTGCGGAACGGCCCCGGAACTTCTCGACGTCTTTCAGCACGGCGACCGTGTCCTGAAAGCTCGCGAGCGCAGAGCGCAGCGTCCCGAGCGCCGAGAGCTTCGCCTGAACTTGGGCCTCGGCCGTGTTCAGACGCGTCGCGGTCGGCGAGCCCTCGGCCTGGACGAGCTTCGTCACGATTCCCTGGACGTCGAGCCCGGAACCCACGCCGACGCTGGAAAGAGGTGGACTGCTGCTCATGGGGAGATCATTCGTTTGGTTTCGATTCGCTTCCGCGAGCGTCGAGCAAAAAGCATGCCATCAGGCACGTACGTCGATCAGCGCACCGAGCCGATCGAACTCGCGCGCCATCGCAAGCATCTCTTCCGGCGGAATCTGCCGAACGATTTCCTTGGTGATCGGATTGATGACGGTAATCACTGTACGTCCGCTGGTCTCGTCGACCTCGAAGCGCAGGCTGCGCTGACTCTTGCTGAGCAGCTCGTTCAGCTTCGCCGCAACGACGCGCGCCTCCGCAAACGGTTGAACCGGCGGCGCGGCCGGCAATTTTTGGCCGTCGCCGGACATGATTTTGCCGGCCGGAGTGAGCGTACCGCTGCTCACCAGCTCGACCTTCGGAGCCGGAGCGGCCGACGTCCGTGCCGGTGCAACCGCCAAAGAGCTCAAGTCACCCGCCATGACTATCTCGCTGCTTTCGTGGATTCCGGCGCGGGCCCGGACCCAACGAAGCGGGCGGCACGCAACCGTGCCGCCCACCTCAATTTCTCAACCGACGCGGGCTCCGTCCCGTGTCCACTTCCTCCCTTTAACGCAACAGCGCAAGCACGCTCTGCGGAGCGGCGTTGGCCTGGGCCAGAATCGCGGTGCCGGCCTGCTGCAGGATCTGCGCCTTGGTCAGGTTCGCCGTCTCCGACGCGAAATCGGCGTCGAGAATTCGGCTACGGGACGCCTGTAGGTTCTCGCTGACCGCCGACAAGCTCGCGATCGTCGACTCGAAGCGGTTCTGGATCGCGCCGAACGTGCTGCGCAACGAGCTCACCGTGGTCAATGCCGCATCGACGCGCTGCATGACGTTGTTCGCGCCGGTCACGGTAAGAACGTTGGTGGACGCCAGCGTGCTCGTGTCCTTCGCGAGCGTGAAGTTGGCAGTTGCGAACCCCATGATGGCGCCGTCGCCCGTCACGATGATGTTTTGCGCGGCCGTCAGGCTCAGCGTTCCGCCGTTGACGGCTCCCGCGACCGTGCTGTACGCAGCGGCATCCGTGATAGTCGTCGTGAGCGTGCCGTCACGATACGTCACACCGTTAACCGTGCTCGAGCCACCGCCGCCGGCCGTAATGCCACCCGCTGCGGCACCGCCGAAGGCTTGCGCGATGTTGATATCGCGTCCGTCGGCTGCACTCAGGCGCAGATCCGCGCCGGTCAGAGTCGCGGTCACGCCCGTCGTGCTGGTCTGCGTGTTGATCGCGTCTGCAATCTGCTGAGCGGTCAGTACGCCGTTCGCCTGCTGACCATAGCTTGCGAACACGTCCTGACCGTTGATCCGCAAACTGTAGGTATCGGCTGTTGCCGTGCCGGTCGTCGCTGCAGCGGTGAACTCGATGTTGTTCGTCGCGAGGACCGTCAGCCCCGGCACGCTGGCAGAGTTGATTGCGCGCGCCTTGGCCTCCGCACTGCCTACCGACTGACCGGCCTGGGCACCCTGACTTGCAAGCCCGATCGTCTTTGCCTGGGTCGAGCCGACCTGAATCGTCCCCGTGCCGGTCAGGTTGGCCGTCGTGACCTCGACGCTCGAGGTACCGGTCGCGATCTGGCCGATCTGACTCGACTTCACGCCGCCCGACAGGTTGACGTTGATCGTCTCGCCGACGTTCGCACCGACCTGGAACGTCGCGGTGCCGAACGTGCCGTCGAGCACCTTCTGGCCGTTGAACGAGGTCTGCGAGCCGATGCGCTCGATCTCGGCCAAACGCTGCTGAACCTCTTGGTCCAGCGCCGCCCGGTCCGAGGCGCTGTTGCTCGCGTTCGCGGACTGGACCGCGATTTCGCGAATGCGCTGCAGGTTGTTCGTGAGCTCGCCGAGGGCGCTTTCCGCCGTTTGCGACAGGGAAATACCGTCGCTCGCGTTACGCACGGCCTGATCCAAGCCGCGGATCTGGGTCGTGAAGCGGTCGCTGATGGCGAGACCGGCCGCGTCGTCCTTGGCGCTATTGATTCGCAAGCCCGACGACAGCCGCTGCAAGGCCGTCGACAGAGCCGACTGCGAAGTCGCCAGATTGCGCTGCGCATTCAGCGACAGCACGTTGGTGTTGATGACTTGACTCATTGCTCCGATGCTCCTGATGAATTGAGTGCCAGATGGCCTTCATTGGCCCCACCTTGCCGACCGAGCCGCCATCCAGCGAAAGCCCTGTCGTCATGCACCACCTTATCGATCCCGCCGCGTGTTCCTTGAGGGCCGGGAGTGAGAGATGGGTCACGCGCAGTTAATTGCGCACTGCAAATGAGCGACGAGCTACGCTGTAAGCCCGGGTACGAACGGCCCTCGACGGGCCTGCGTGAGGATTGGAGTAAGATCCCCGCTTCGCGAAGCCGGCGATAAAGAAGAGCGATGCCCAATAGCGGATCTCCGCCGGGAAGCGACCTCGGCGACACGGCGATACGGGACGAGCTCGCCGCTACCCTCGCTGCCGCGGTCGAGCTCCACCGCAAGCGGCATTTCGAGCAGGCCGAGACGCTCTACCGCGCCATCTTGGCGGTCGACCCGAGTCACGCCGACGCGCTGCACCTACTTGGCGTGCTCGCCGACCAGCTTGGCCGGCACGAAATCGCTCGGGATCTGATCGGTCGAGCGCTTCGTGTGAATCCCGGGGTCGCCCCGTACCACTTCAATCACGGGGTGTGTCTGCAAGCTTTGGGGGATCTTGTCGCGGCAGCAGCCGCCTATCGGTCTGCGGTCGAGCTGGAACCGCGATACCGCTCGGCGCTCGAAAATCTCGGCGTGGCGCTGCAGGACAGCGGCGACCTGGGCGGGGCCCGCCACGCGTACGAGCGTGCGCTCGAGATCGCACCCGACTCGGTGCTCGCACATCAAAATCTCGGCACTTTGCTCAACAACGCTGGGCTAACCGGCGAGGCGCGCAGCCATTTCGACGCCACTCTCGATGTCTCGCCGGCAAACCCCGAAGCGCATTGGAAGCGAGCGCTCACACTGCTGGCGGAGGGGAATTTCGTCGAGGGCTGGCGAGAGTATGAGTGGCGCCATCACGCACAATCGTTCGTCGGGCGGAATCCGCCTCGGCTCTTTCCGTTCCCGAATTGGGATGGGTCGCCGCTCGACGGCAAGAAGATTCTGATCCATCGCGAGCAAGGCATCGGCGATGAGATCATGTTCGCGTCGTGCTATGCGGAAGTCGTCGAGCGAGCAACCGCCTGCGTGATCGAAGCCGACCCGAGGCTCGTCGAGCTATTCGCGCGTTCTTTTCCCAGGGCCGCCGTGGTACCCGCTCGCAACGCGGGTTGCGACTGGGACGAATCGCTCCCACGATTCGATTTTCGGGTTGCCGCCGGTTCGCTGCCGCGATTTTATCGCTCCCGGCTCGACCTTTTTCATATACAAAGCAGCTACTTGCGCGTCGATCCTGTTTCGTGCGCTGACTGGCAACGACGGCTGTCCGCCTTGGGACCCGGTCTGAACGTCGGAATCGCCTGGCGCGGCGGCACTGACGCCCGAGCCAAAGTCGCGCGATCGATCGCCCTCGATGAATGGCGGCCGCTGCTGACTGTCGCCGGTGCGAAGTTCATCAACCTCCAGCACGGCGACCACTCGAGCGAGATCGACGATTTTCACCGCGGCGGCTCTGCACGATTGCACACGTTCGAAGGTCTCGACGCGTTGAGCAATATCGACGACTTCACGGCGCTGATCGCAGCGCTCGATTTGGTGGTTTCGATCGACAATTCGACGGTTTTCATGGCCGGCGCCATCGGTACACCGGTCTGGGTACTGCTGCCCTCGAGTGCCGAGTGGCGATGGCTGCAGAGGCGAGACACGAGTCCGTGGTTTTCCTCCGCACGGCTGTTCCGACAGGCGCAGCCCGACATGGCATCGTGGCGCTCGGTCCTTCTCGAGGTCTCGAACGCACTCCAGCAGTTCGAGACGGAGCCCACGGCAGTCGCGACCGCAGACGCGGTAACCGACGAATCGCGACGGTGGATCGCACGCAGGACACTCCCGCCGATCGAAGACCGTCGCGCGCTTCTGATCAACGATACCAGCAACTGGTATCACTGGGGATGCAGCTGCACGAGCATCGCCATCCACGAGCAGCTGCGAGAGAAATGGCGCTCAGTCCGTTCGCTGCCGATTCAGCAGATTCGAGATCTCGCGCCGCTGCCAACAACCGTGGACGCGTTCGACGACGATGAAAGCTATCACCGCTTCGCAGGCGCCCATGGCGCCCTCGTGGCGGCAATCGAAGAAGCGGACATCGTCTACATCAACGGGGAAGGCACGCTTCACAATGTCGGCCGAGACGCAGTCGCGCTGCTGTATATCGCCTATGTGGCCAAGCAGCGACTCCGCAAACCCGTTCAGCTGATCAATCACTCGGCATTTCCCGACGATACGGCCACGGCGAGCGACAGTGCGGCATGCGCTCTGTATCGGAAGGTCTATGCGAGTCTCGACTTCGTCGCAACACGCGAGGCACTGAGCACGAAGTTGCTCGAGAGCCTCGGGATAGAGCCGACTCAAAGCTTCGATTGCTTACCGCTGTTCGTCGAGCGGCATTGGCAGTCGGGCAGGCGCCGCCAGCGAAAGCGCGTCGTCATAGCGGGCTCGGCCGCCTGGGGCGGCAACGACGATCTTTCCGCTTTCGCGGAATTCGTCACTTCGGCGAACCGCGCGGGCCTCGAGCCCACCGTCTTGATCGGTGCGAGCTCCGATCTCGCCGGCGATGACTCCCGGTTCGCCGAGACGCTGCAGCGCCTTGCCCCACGACAATTCGCGCTCATCAATGCCGCTTCAGAGTTGGAGTGGCTCGATGCCATCGCATCCGCAGCAATGCTGATCTCGGGGCGCTTTCATCATTCGATCGCCGCAGCATTCCTGGATACACCGTTCGCAGTAATGGAAAGCAACTCGCCGAAGATTCACGGATTACTCGGCATGCTGGGCGTAGATGCGTTCGTGTCCGTCTCAACTGCGGGCCTCGCATCGGCTCTGCTGGAAAAGGCCCAGGAGTACGTGGCAAGGAGCAACGAGAGGCCGCTCGATACGGAGCGGAAAGCCTACCTGCTGTCGCTGAGCCGGCGGAACTTCGCTGCCGCTCTCTGAGCCGCGCGGCCCTCTACAGATATCGAAACAGCGACAGGCCCTGCGTCTGCGCGTACGCCTTTTGCGCTGCATCGAGCCCAAGGAGCTGCTGCGACAGCCGGCTCAACGCCTCTGCGTAGTCGAGGTCGCGGACGTCCGAGAGCGTCTGCGTGAGCTGTGCCGTAAAGCCGTCGGCGAGTGTAGCTTCTTCGTCGAGCGCTCGCGTGCGGGCGCCGATCTTCGACCGCGCTTCTATAACGTTGTTCGTCCCTTGATCGACATCGAGCAGCAGTTGACCCAGCTTGTTGTGCAAGTCGGTCTGACCTGATGGACCGGTAGAGCTTCCCTCGAGCGTCGTAATCAAGGAATCGAGCGTCGTAAACACGTCTTGGCTTGCACTCGGCGCAACCGTGAACGAGTCGCCGGCCGCTGGAGCGCCATCGAGCGGCACGTCGATGCCGCGGAACGAAATCGACTGTCCCGTCGCGTAGGTGCCGGACGCTACCAGTGCCCCGCCGCTGTCGCGCACCTCGTAACTCGCGGGAGTGAGAAAATTGATGGCATAGCTATCTGTAACCCACGCCGTGGGATCTGTGACCGTGCCCGCTCCCAGCAAGCCCGAGCCGGTATTGGTCGCGGCGGCGGCTAGCACGAACGTGCCGTTACCTGATGCAATGCGCTGAAAAACCTCGGATCCCGAATCGTTGATTGCGATGAACCGAGTATCGCTGACCTGCACCGTCCGCTGCCCTTGATCGCCGTTGTAGGTGACGGCACCGCTCGCGCCGACGGTAAACGGCTGCGTGCTCTCGGCATAGCCCGCAAACAAGTACTTCCCGTCCGCGTTGGTCGTATTGGCCAGGGCCAGCAAGGCGTCCCGCCGCTCCTTCAGCTGCTGCGCAATCAGCACGCGATCGCCGTCATTCAGCGAATCGCTGTTCGCCTGGACGACAAGCTCGCGCACGCTTTGCAGATTGTCGATTGCGCGGGCGAGCGATTCTTCTTCCAGGCCGAGCTGGTTGCGGGCAGTCGTGCCATTCGACTTGTATTGGTCGAGGCGCGCGAGCGAAGAGTCGAGTTGCGCGATGCGCGCCGCCGCCACGGGGTCGTCGGACGGCGTATTCACTCGCCGGCCCGTCGATACTTGGTTCTGGGTATCGGCGACTCGCTTCTGCGCAGCTTCGAGCGCAGACAAGAACGCCTGCCGCAAAGTGTCGTTGCTGATGCGCATTGCGGTCTAGCCTCGGAGCGCAGCGATCAGCGTTTGGAACAGGGTCTGGGCGACGGCCATCGTCTGCGCCGCAGCCTGGTAGAGCTGTTGTTGCTGCAGCATGTTGGACGCCTCTTCATCGAGATTGACGCCGCGCACGGAGTCGAGTCGCTGCTGTCCCTGCTGCAGCACGATGTTCTGCGCATCGCGTTGGTTACTCGTTTGGGTCGTCTGCGCACCGACGCTCGATACGAGGCTGTTGGCTGCGCCGGCAAGCGTGACGTTGCCGTTGAACACACTCGCACCGAGCGCGGCTACGGTTGCCAGAGCATTTCGATTGTCGCCGCCGCCGCCCGCATTCGACGAGATCGTGAATTGGTCGCCGGTCGCCGGCGCACCACTGATCTGCACGCGCGTGCCGTTGACGTCGATGTCGGCACCCGGCGTGTACGCCAAATTGCCCGCTCCGTTCACACTGTAGTGAGTCGGGTCGATGAACTGAATCGTCGCGGCCGCCAGCAAATTCGGATCCGTCACGTCGACGACCTGCCCCGCAGAGATCGACGCCGTGCCCACGTTGCCGAGCGACGCTGCGGTGCGAGTCGGTGCGGCCGCCGCGATGTTCGCGGGGTCCGTGACGAGCAGCTGCAACGTGCCCGGCAGATGCTCGAGCGGCTTCACGAGGAACTGGTCGCCGGCGGCGGCCGCGCCCGAAACCACGAAGCTCAAGCCGTCGGCCACGAGCGGATTCGCAACGGTCCCGGCGCCGCTCAAGGGCACGATCGCACCGTTGTCGGTGCGCTGCAACGAGTAGCTCGTGCCGTCGTAGCTCAGTCGGTAATCCGTCGATTGCAACGCGGCCACGCTCGCAATGCTCGTCGTGACGGCGGCCGAGCCCGTGTTCGTTGCGGCACTGAACGTCTGCGGTGCGCCGATCCCGAAGAAGTCGCCGCCAAGCAAGCCCTGGAGGTCCATGCCGTTGCGATGCTGCGCGTTGAAAGTTTCAACCAGCCCTGCCGCGATTCGACCGATTGCCGCGCGGGCGGGCACGAGCATCTCCCGCTCGAAATCGAGCGTGCCGCCGAGCTGACCGCCGCTGAGCTGCTGAGTCACGTCGACGTCCGGACCGGTGCCCTTCAGCACGATCTGAGGCTGATCCGGGTCGAACGTGCCTGCAGTCACTGCGAGTTGCGAGGACTGCGTGCCGAGCACGAGCACCTGGCCGCTGCCGATGAACACGCTCATCGTGCCGTCGCTCTGCGGCGCCGTATCGACCTGCACAAGCCCGGCGAGTTGCTGGAGCAGCTGATCGCGCTGATCGAGCAGATCGGCCGGAGGCCCCGACGTTGGGCTCGAGGTCGCTAGAATCTGACGGTTGATGTCGGCGATGCCCTTACCCAGCGAGGTGATTTGATCCACCGTGGAGCCGAGCCGCGCTCGAACCTCGTCGCCGACCTGGGTCAGCCGCGCGTCGAGCGTTTGGAACCGCGAGACCGTGTTGCCTGCTTCGCTCAGCAGGCTTTGGCGGGCCGCTACCGACGAAGGGTCGTTCGCAACGTCGTGCAAGGCATTCGAAAGAGACTGCAGCGTCGCGCTGAGGCCCGTTTGGTCGTTTGCGAGCAAGTCGTCCAGCGACTGCGCGAGACCGACGAACGAATCGGCACGATTGAACGCGCCGGCGGCGGTGCGAACCTGATCCGCGACGATGTCGTCGGTCAAGCGCCGGGTCGTGGTCACCTGCACGCCGGTCCCTGTCTGACCGTTGCCGAAGCCTTCGACGGGTCGATCCGCCAGCTCCACGCGTTGGCGACTGTAGCCGGGCGTGCTCGCGTTCGCGATGTTGTTCGACGTCGCTGCGAGCGCCCGCTGCTGCGCCAGCAGCGCCGACAAGCCGATTCTCAATATGTCAGCCATCTACGCCGCCTGATCGCCGCCCCGACGTGTCGAACCCCTGCGCCGCACGCTCACTGTGTCGACCCGAGCGAAGCGGTCTTGAGGTCGCGCATCGCGTCGTCCAATCGATCGCCGTGGTAGATCGAGAGCCACTTGTCCACGTAGTTCGGATCGGTGGCGTAGCCCGCCGCACTCACCGCACGGGCATAGGACTCGGGGTCCGTCGCGTTGGCGCGCGCGGCGGCGTAACGCGGCGTCTTGCTGATCAGCTCGACATAATCGGCGAAGCTCGCCTCCGTGGTCGGATACGCTCGAAAGCTCTCGCGCTTGCGCTCCGCAATGCCATCGCGATGCTCGATCGTCCAGTGTGCGACTTGGGCGCCGCTCCAGGATGCGCCGGCCTTGATGCCGAACAAGTTGTTGGCCGAGCCGCCGCCCGGATCCGTCGGTGCCGCGCCGCCCCAACCGGTTTCGAGCGCGGCCTGGGCGAGCAGCAGCCGCGGTTCCACGCCGAGAGCCTGTGCGGCGGCCGACGCTTCCGGCCAAAGGCGGGCGACGAATTCGCTCGGAGTCGCGGGCGTAGCGGCGCCGCGTGCTGCGTTCGCCGGAGCCTCTTCCGCTGCGCTTGCATCGGGGGACGGCTCAACCGCGGCGCCGCCTGCAGGCATCACCGCACTGGGAGGCAGCACAGGGACCGGTACACCGCCGGCGACGGGAAGCCGCGCGCTCGAAGACAGCGCAACGGCGCCGTGCGGCGCTGTCGGAGCCGCCTCAGCGGCCGGTGTCAGCTGCTTCACGAGCGCGTCGCCGAAGCCTAGACCGCCGTTACGCGCAACCTCGAGCGCAACCTGCTGGTCCATCAGATCGAGGTACTGGCGCGTGTCGAATCCATCGACCGCGCCGTTGCCGAGGCTGGCATCCCGTGCCGTTTTCAGCATCAAGCCGATGAAGAGGGCTTCGAATTGCACGGCCGCTTCGGCCGCCGCCTTCGGATCGTCTTGCGCGGCGCGTTGTCGCAACGACTCCAAGCCCGTGAGATCGACGGCCGTTGGAATCGGTGCAGTCTGCATCGCGGCGTCCGCTAGATCACGATGAGCTGTGCACGCAGCGCACCGGCCTCGCGCAACGCTTCGAGGATGGCGACGAGGTCGCCCGGTGCCGCACCGACTTGGTTGACGGCCTCGACGATGTCGTTGAGCGAAGTGCCCGGCTCGAATACGAACATCCGGCCGCTCCCCTGGTCGACGTCGATGTCGGATTGCGGCACGACCACAGTCTGACCACGGCCGAGCGGATTCGGCTGGCTCACCAGCTTCGTCTCGGTGATCCGCACGACCAGCGAGCCATGCGCCACCGCGGCCGGCATTACGCGCACGTTCGCGCCAATCACCACCGTGCCGGTACGCGAATTCACGATGACCTTCGCGGCGGCCTCGGCCGGCTCCACCTCGAGGTTCTCGATGTGCGAAATGTAGGCGATGCGCTGCGATTCGTCCGCCGGGGCGCGCACGCGCACCGAGATCGGATCGATGGACTCCGCGACGCCGGCGCCGAGCGACGCGTTCACGGCGTCGACGACTCGAGACGCGGTCGTGAAATCCGGCGTGTTCAAGTTGAGAACCAGCGAATCGGCAGTTCCGATCGCGGACGGCACCGCACGCTCGACGCTCGCGCCGTTCGGGACGCGGCCCGTGCTCGGCACGTTCACGGACACCCGCGAACCGTCGTCGCCCTGAATGCCGAAGCCGCCGACGATGAGGTTCCCCTGCGCGAGCGCGTAAATCTGCCCATCCGCTCCACGCAACGGCGTCATCAATAGGCTGCCGCCCCGCAAGCTCTGCGCGTTACCGATCGATGAAACCGTGATGTCGATGGTTTGTCCCGGCTTCGCAAACGGCGGCAACGTCGCCTCTACCGTAACGGCCGCGACGTTGCGCAACTGGGGGTTCACGTTGTCCGGCACGAGCACGCCGAGCTGCGCGAGCATGTTCTTGATCGCCTGGATCGTGAACGGCGTCTGGCTGGTTTGGTCGCCCGTGCCGTTCAGACCGACCACTAGCCCGTAGCCGACGAGCTGGTTGCCGCGCACGCCGGCCACGGTCGCGATGTCCTTGATGCGTTCCGCCTGCGCGGCCAACGGCAAGGCCACCGCGAGGAGTGCCGCAAGGCCCGACGCCATGCCTCGCCTAAGGCATTTCACGATGGTGAATCCGCCGCTCACAGCGGGAACCACGGCGAATTGAAGAAGCGTGTGAGCCAGCCCGGCTTGTTCGCATCCTGGAGGTGTCCCTTGCCGCTATAGGTAATTTGCGCATCCCCGATCTGCGTCGACGCGACGGTGTTCTTCGGACCGATGTCGACCGGACGCACGATCCCTTGCAGGCGGATGTACTCCTCGCCCTGATTGATCGTGATCCGCTTCTCGCCGCGAACGAGCAGATTGCCGTTCGGTAACCGCTCGGCGACGGTCACCGTGATGCTGCCGTCGAGGTGGTTGCTTTGGCTGGAATCGGCCTTGCCGTCGAACGAATTCGAGGTCGCGATTTCGTTGTTGAGCACGGCGTTGCCGTTCAACGTGGGCTGATGGCCGCCGAAAATCGGCAAGCCGGTGTCGACACTCGAGCCCTTCGCGCTCGACGTGCTCGACTCCTTCGACGCATCCGTGCGCTCTATGAGCAATACGGTGAGGATGTCGCCCACTTGTCGCGCACGCAGATCCATGAATAGGTCGAAGCCGCTGGCGGCCGTGTAGATCGTGCCCGGCGTCGGCGCTACGGTCGCGGGCGGAGGCACCACGGGGCGGTAATCTGCCGCGGGCTCGCTCGTGACGCGCGGTGCTGCGGCGCAGGCCTGCAGCAGCACGGCGGACGCGATCGAAAGAAGGCCAATTTGCTTCACTACGTTGCTCCTAGAGACTGTTCGTGAGGTGCTGCAACATTTGGTCGCTCGTCTCGATTGCGCGCGAATTCATCTCGTAGGCGCGCTGCGTTTCGATCATCGAGACGAGCTCCTCGACGACGTTCACGTTGGAAGTCTCGAGCGCGCCCTGCGTGACATGACCGAGCCCGTTCAATCCGGGGGTGCCGGGCTGCGGCGGTCCGCTGGAAACGCTCTGCATCAGAAGGTTCTCGCCGCGCGGCTGCAAACCCGTCGGATTGACGAAGTCCGTAAGCTGGACGGTGCCAACCTGCACCGGCGTCGTCTGACCCGGCAGGACCGCGCTCACGACGCCGTCAACGCCGATACTGATGCTCTGCGCATTGGTCGGAACGGTGATCGAAGGCTGCAGCGCGTAGCCGCTCGACGTCACCATCTGGCCGTCGGAATTGAGCTGGAACGTGCCGTCGCGCGTATAGGCCTGCGTGCCGTCGGGCAGCAGTATCTCGAAAAAGCCGCGGCCCTGAATCGCGAGATCGAACGGGTTGTTCGTCGTGAGCACGTTGCCTTGTGTGAACTGCTTGTCCGTCGCAACGACGCGCACTCCGGTGCCCAGATTCAAGCCCGTGGGAGACGCCGTTTGCTGCGACGTTTGGCCGCCGACCTGCACCACGTTCTGGTACAGAAGGTCCTCGAAGATCGCGCGACCGCGCTTGAAGCCCGTCGTGTTGACGTTCGCGAGGTTCTGCGACACGACGGCCATGCGTGTCTGCTGCGCTTCGAGGCCGGTTTTCGCTACCCACAAGGATTCCATCTCATCTCTCCTGTCGCGCACCGCCCTCTCGGAACGGCAACGCTACGAAATCGCTAGGCGATGCTCGCCAAATTCGCGGCGCGAGACGCGTTCTCGTCCGCGACGTGCATCATTCGGATCGTGACGTCGAACTGGCGCGCGTACTCGATCATGTCGACCATCGTCGAGGCCATGTTCACGTTGCTCGTCTCGAGCGCCCCGGATTCGAGACGAACATCGGCGTCGCTCGAGACCTTGCCTTTGGCGGTGCTGCGCACGAGGCCGTCGGGCCGCTTCTCGAGGGTCTTGGGATCCGGATTCACGAGCTTCAGCCGGCCGATCTGTGCGAGCGTCTCGGCACCCTGCCCTTGGGGCACGATCGAGACCGTCCCGTCGGGCGCCACCGAGATCTGGACGTGCGGCGGCACGGCGAACGGGCCGTTGTCGCCGAGCACGAGCTCCCCGCGCTCCGTCTCGAGCAAGCCGAGGGCGTTCACGTGGAGGCTGCCGCCGCGCGAATACGCCTCCTGGCCGTCCTTGGCTTGGACTGCAAGCCAGCCGGCACCTTTGATAGCGACGTCGAGCGGCGCTCCCGTCTGCACGATGGATCCTTCGGATCGATCGAACCCGGAGCCGCTCGCCACCGTGTTCACACGGCTCGGATATCCGGGCCCCTCGACCGGCTGCGCCTGGAAGCGCGCGAGGTCGGCACGAAATCCCGTCGTGCCGATGTTCGCAAGGTTGTGCGCGACCAACGTTTGCGCCTGCATCAGCTGCTTGGCGCCGGTCATCGCGACGTAGAGGAGACGATCCATTGCTGCGCTCGGCTACCCGGCCGTCATCGGATGTTGATGATCGTCTGCGTGACCTGATCGGCCGTCGAGATCATCTGCGCGTTCGCCTGGAAGTTGCGCTGCGCGGTGATCATGTTGACGAGCTGTGCGGTCAAATCGACGTTCGATGCCTCGAGAGCACCCGACTGGACCAGCCCGAGGCTACCCGTGCCGGGTGACCCGCGCACGGGATCGCCCGAGGTGAAGGTCTCTCCCCAAGACGTGTCCCCGAGCTGTCGCAGACCCTGCGGGTTCGCGAAGGTCGACAGTGCGACCTGCCCGAGCGGGTTGGACCGCCCATTCGTGAACCGCGCGAAGATCACACCGCTGGAGTCGACGTCGATGTTCGACAGGCGGCCGGAGGTGAAGCCGTCCTGCTTCAACTGGTTCACTCCGAAGGCCGAGCCGTACTGAGTGGAGTTCAGCAAGTTCGCCGACAGCGTAATCGGGGCCGCGCCGTTCGGCGGATTGAATGCGGGCAGCGCAAATTCGCCCGTTGCCGGCGTCGTCAGCACGCCCAAGTTCGAGTACGTCATGCTGTTCGCGCCGCCGACCGCGGTGCCGTCGATGTAGAAGCGCGCATCCCACTGGTTCGCGGTCGCGGTCTTGGCGAAGTATGCGGTCGCGGTGTGCGATGCACCGAGCGAGTCGTAGATCGTGATCGCGGTCGAGTGGTTATAGGTCGACGCGTTGTTCGGATCGAACACGCCGACGGGCGGCGGCTGAGCATCCGCGGGCAGATTGACGCCGAACTCGGCCGTGCTCGTGGCCTGCGGCGGGGAATCGGTCGTCGCGAGCTGCAGATCGGACAGTGTTCCCGTATTGAAGGTGCCGTTGCTCGCGACCGGGAAGATTTGCAGGTGCGCGCCCTGATTGTTGGTGACGAAGCCGTCGCGATCCACGCCGAACGAGCCTGCGCGGGTGTACGAGATCACGCCGTTGTCGCTCGTCGTGAAGAAGCCCTCGCCGCTGATCGCGAGATCCAGCGCTCGGTCCGTGAAGTCGACGCCGCCCTGCGCGAATTCCTGAGTGACGGAGCCGAGCCGCACGCCGTTGCCGATCGCCTGCGCGCCGACTGCGAAGACGTCCGAAAACTCCGCGCGGGACGACTTGAAGCCCGTCGTGTTCGCGTTCGCGATGTTGTTGGCCGTGACGCTCAAATCCGAAGATGCGGCGTTCAGACCACTGAGTGCTACTGCAAACGGCATGGGTTGATCCTCTGCTTGAGAAAATTGATCGTGGCGGTGCGTCAGTCGTTACCGATCTGGCGCACCGACGTGAATGGAACATCACCGACGCCGCGTACTTGGACGCTGAAACCGTCGGAGGAGAACACGACGCTGTCGACCGGCGCGCTGACCAAGGTGGTTGCCGCCTCCATGGTGGTACCGCTCTCGAATCCGGCCGCGAGCGAGTACTGGCCGGCCGGCGCCGGAGACCCGTCCGCAAGCGTCCCGTCCCAGTGAAACTTGGCGAGACCGGAAGGCTCCGCGCCGAGCTGCAGCTCGCGCACGACTTGGCCAGTCGCATCGCGCACGTCGATCCGCACGCCGCCGGTGGCGGCCGGGAGATCCACCGCACCATCGAGACTCTGACCGTTCGCGATCGTCGCGGTCGAGCTCTCCACGAGGGCCGACTTGCCGACGAGCGTCGCCGCCTGCAGCGCCTGATTCGACACGAGCGAGCTCGACAGGCTGTCGAACGAGGTTTGCAGGCCGGAAAGGCCCGAAACCGTGCCGAACTGCGCGAGCTGGCCCAAGAAGGCGCTGCTGTCCATCGGCTTGAACGGATCCTGGTTGCGCAGCTGAGTGAGCATCAGCTTGAGGAAGTCCTCCTGACCGAGCGCCTGCTTCTGCTCGGTCTTCGGTAAGCCGAGGCCGAGATTCTGCAGATCGGTGGTGCTACTGACCGAGTCGACCATCGTTCACTCCTAGCCTTGGCCCAGCGACAACGTGCGCTGCAGCAGATCCTTGGCCGTATTGATCACCTCGAGGTTGCTCTGATACGAGCGCGACGCCGAGATCATGTTTGCCATCTC
Organism: uncultured Gammaproteobacteria bacterium; assembly: GCA_963817615.1. GTDB lineage: Bacteria > Pseudomonadota > Gammaproteobacteria > Steroidobacterales > Rariloculaceae > FEN-1219. The sequence continues at coordinate 414,827 of CAWFPH010000002.1, forward strand.
TTCCATCGGATTGACGTTCGCGGCGTACACCATTCCGTCGGAGTTCGCCTGCGGATTGCCGGGGTCGTAGCGCTCGACGGGTGGCGCGGTGCTTTCGACGACGCCGAGCACGTTCACGCCGGAAAGCACGGCGCTGAACGGATCGCTCGCCGCCCGGAACACCGCTTCGCGCGCGTGATAGACCTGATCCGGCGCACCGGCCACGTCGTGCATGTTCGCGAGGTTGCTCGCGGTCAAGTTGAGCCGCAGCGATTGCGCCGACAGGGCCGAGCCCGCGATGTCGAAAGTGCTGAAGGTGCTCATGCGCGGGTCCCGGTAAGCGCCGCACGCAAGCTCGAGATTCGGTTGTTCGCAAACAGCAAGCTCGCCTGATACGACACGGCGTTCTCGGCGTATCGAGCGAGCTCTAGGTCGGCCTCGACAGTGTTGCCGTCGAGGGACGGCTGATGCGGAATTCGATACTTGAGCTCCGCGTCGGCTTCGTTCGGCGCCGCGGAGATATGACGGGGATTGGTAGTGGTGAGCCGACTTTGATCGGCCAACACGGCGCTGAATTCCATATCGCGGGCCTTGTAGCCCGGCGTGTCGGCGTTCGCGAGGTTTGCCGCCAGCACATCCATGCGGTGTGCGCGAAACAGCAGCGCAGCCTCATGTACACCCAAGATCGATTCCATCATGGTTCCCTTTCGCGTGCGGCCGTGCCGCGAACGAGCCAGAGCAACAAGCGTGCCAAGCGCCGCGACGCGCGATCGGCGCCACGGTTCGTGAGGACAAGACGCGCGAGGCGGAAAACCTTTGCCGCTCGGCCGCAGCCGCACGGCGAGGCCTTGCCGGCTCAGGACGGAGTTCACACGCGCGTCCGGCCGCTCGGCGTGGCATACGTCTTGCACTCGCCGTTCGGTCTCTCTTCGAGGAATGAACCTTGAGCACGGAACGAAGCCGAATCCGTGGCGCCGTCGCGGCTTGCGCCGCCGGGATTTTGACGCTGTTGTCCGCTGCGTTGACGCCCGGAGCCCATGCGGACCCGAGCCAGTGGCAGTCTCCCCAGAGCATCCGCGACGCCGCCCGCGCGCGCGTGCTCGAGGCTGTGGGACAGAGCCGGGGAGTCAGCGTCGAAGCTATAGCGGTGGACGAGCGCTTGAAGCTGCCGCGCTGCGCGGAGCCGCTCAAGACCCTGCTGCAGAGTCCTCTGCGCAGCGGTCAAGCGACGGTCGCCGTGAGCTGCGAGGGCAGTCAGTCGTGGCGACTGTTCGTGCCGGTGCGAGCGATCGTGCAGCGGACGGTCGTCGTCACCCGCCGTAGCGTGCAAGCCGGCGAAATCTTGGGCGCGGCCGACGTCGAAACGGTCACTCGACCCTCGTCGGCATTGCCGCTCGAATACGTGACCGACCTCGAGCAGGCGATCGGCCTTACCGTGCGGCGCACCATCCCCACCGATACCGTCCTCGTCCCGGCGGCGCTCGTCTTTCCGCAGCTCATCGAGCGCGGCGCATTGGTCACGCTGATCTCGGGGGGCGGTGCGGTGCTCGTGAAATCCTCGGGCGTGGCGCTCGAGCCGGCTCGCCTCAAGCAACGCGTACGGGTCCGGAGCCAGTCCGGTCGAATCGTCGAGGGCACGGTCGAGGCTACAGGCGAGGTTCGGGTCGGTTCTTAAGGTCCGTACGGCCTCGCCGACCTAAAGTTGCGGGGCGGACGGTCGATAAGCGGCTTTGAGGCGCTCCGGCGCCGGAGACTGATTATGACAGAGAGGATCAACGGCCAGGGCTTCAGGCCCGTCGACACTGCGCCCACGCGGCGGTCCGAAGGTGCCAAGCACGCGGAGAGCGGCAGCGACGGCACGGCACCGACCGCCCCGGCCTCGAGTGGCGATACCGTGAACCTGACGGCGTCGGGCCGTCTGCTCGCGAGGCTCGAAGAGGCCGTGCAGAACGCGCCGATCGTCGACGCGAACCGTGTGCGCGCGACCAAAGACGCGCTCTCCGCAGGCAGCTACCAAGTCGCGGGGCAATCGGTCGCGGACAAGATGATTCGACTGGATCGGGAGCTGCTCGCCTGAGCACGGGACGATGAGCGACCTCGCCGGCCAATTGATCGCCGTCCTGAACGAGCAGATCCGCTGTGCGGAAACGATGCTCGGAACGCTCGGACGAGAGAATCAAGCGCTCGCTACCGGCGACACGGAGTCGCTGAACGCCGTGGGCGCCGAAAAGGCGCGCCTCGTGGAGACGCTCGAAGCGCTGGAAATCGAGCGGCAGGGCCTCGTGGCGGTCATCGAAGCGGAGCTCGCACCGCAACAAGACCGGCCCAACGCAACGCCCGCCTGGAGCTCGCTGCTCGAGCTCATCGCAGCCTGCCAACAGCAGAACCAGCGTAATGGCGCTTTGCTCAAGGCCCGAAGCGAGCAAGTGCGCGCGGCGCTCAATCTGCTCAGGGGCGCGGAGCCCGGCCTCTACGGCGCGAGCGGCATGCGGGGCGAGGCACGAAGCGCGCGGCCTTTGGGCAGCGCCTGAGCCGGGAGAACCAGCCATGTTGGTCGTGAGCAGGCGAGCGGATGAGTCGATCCTGATCAAGCTGGCCGACGGTGCCGACGGCAACCGCACGCTGAACGACCTGTTCTCGAACGGCCCGATTGAGATCACGTTGCTCGGCGGCAACGGCAAGCGGGTCAAGATGGGCATTGCCGCGCCGCCGGAGCTTTGTATTCGCCGGAAAGACAAGCCGTAAAGGCCCTCGGCACGCGGGCGAGCCCATGGAGGTTCACCCTGCATGAGCGTTGCGCTTTTCCCCCACCGAGACCGCGCGTTATCAGCGACATAATGAGCTGCAGGGGTACCGCTGTCGTCGCGAGCCCCGAGAAGCTTCCGCAGCATCTGAACCGCGCCCCCGTCGGGCACTTGATTTCTCCGGCGGCGACGGCATGCTGAGCGACAGCTTCTCGCTGCCACACAACAAAGAAAGGAACTGGCAGATGGAACGACGTCTGCTGGAAAGAAACAGAGTTGCGACCACGGTCTACCTGTCGGTGCCAGGCGGGCGTTTGCATCGCTGCCGAGCAAGAAATCTGTCAGCCATGGGTGTCTTTCTCGAGATCAAATCCCTCGGGTTGCCGGCAGGAACCGTGGTCAATCTCGTGTTCGCCGTGAATCTGGGCGATACGGTTCGACTGCATCGGCGCAAGGCCGTCGTAGCACACGTGTCGGATCGCGGCGCCGGCCTGATGATGCAAGGGCGAGCCCAGCTCCGGCCGAGCGGCTGAGGCTGACCTGTCGGTCCCCCGGCCCGGCTAGAAGGCGTCTTTCAGAGCGCGGGTCTTCGCGAACACCGCAACGTCGTCTGCCTCCTCCAAACCGATCGTGCGACGCAAGTCTGCGCTCGTCGGGCGCAGAAACGGATTGGTGGCCTTCTCGAGAGCGAGCGTGGTCGGGATCGTCGGCTGCTGCTGAGCGCGACGCCGGGCCACCTCGACGACGCGGTGCTGCAAGGCCTCGTTGTCGGGCTCGACCGTCAGCGCGAATCGAGCGTTCGTCTGCGTGTACTCGTGAGCGCAATAAATGCGAGTGTCGTCGGGCCAGCGCAGAATCTTCTGCAGAGACGTCCACATCTGCTCCGGAGTACCCTCGAACAGACGACCGCAGCCCATGGCGAACAGCGTATCGCCGACGAAAGCTGCGCGTTCCTCGCGTAGGAGGTAGACGATGTGGCCGCGGGTGTGGCCCGGCGTATCGTAGACTTCCAGGCGCCGCGAGCCGAAGCTCCAGACGTCGCCGTCGCCCACAGGCGTATCGAGACCCGGAATCCTCGCTGCATCGACCCGCGGCCCCACGATTTCGCACCCCGTGCGACGCTTCAGCTCGAGGTTGCCGCCCGCATGATCAGAATGGTGGTGTGTGTTGAGGATGTGCGTGAGCTGCCACCCGTGCGCGTCCAACTCGCGAAGAATAGCGGCGGCGTCGGGCGTGTCGACCGCCGCCGTGACATCGGCATCCGGATCGTGCACCAAATAGCCGTAGTTGTCCGCAAGGCACGGAAACATATGAATTTCGATCGGGCTCATAGGCTGCAGCTCTCCTCGGCAACTATCGTACAATGCGCCGGCCCCGTGCGCAGATCGAGATCGCAGGAGGCGCCGGAGCCATGCCGACATTCACGCTACCCGACGGATCGCAGAAATCCTTTCCCGAGCCAGTGGACGGCAGCGCGATCGCGCGCAGCATCGGCAAGCGCTTGGAACGCGACGCCGTCGCCGTGCGGGTCGACGGTGCGCTGCGCGACCTGACGCTGCCGCTCGACGACGATGCTCGCATCGAGATCGTCACCCGGACGTCTCCGGATGGCCTGACGCTGCTGCGGCACGACGCCGCGCACGTATTGGCCGAAGCCGTCAAGGAGCTCTATCCGGAAACTCAGGTAACCATCGGGCCCGCGATCGAAAACGGGTTCTACTACGATTTCGCGCGCCCGACGCCGTTCACGCCGGAAGACCTCGAGAGGATCGAGGCCCGCATGCGGGACATCGTCGCGCGCGATGAGCCCGTCACCCGCGAGGTCTGGGAGCGCGACGCAGCCGTGGAATTCTTCCGTAGGCAGGGAGAAACCTACAAGGCCGAGATCATCGGTGCGATACCGGCCCACGAACCCATCAGCTTGTACCGCCAAGGCGCCTTCATCGATCTCTGCCGCGGACCCCACTTACCTTCAACGGGCAGACTCGGCTTGGGATTCAAGCTCACGAAACTCGCCGGAGCCTACTGGCGCGGCGACTCCAACAACGAGATGCTGCAGCGCGTCTACGGCACGGCGTGGGCCGACGAAAAGCAGCTAGCGGCCTATCTGGATCGCCTTGCCGAAGCCGAGCGACGCGATCACCGCCGTCTGGGCCGGCAAATGGATTTGTTCCATTTTCAGGACGAGGCCGTCGGCGCCGTGTTCTGGCACCCGAAGGGTTGGACGCTGTTCCGCACGTTGGTCGAGTACCTGCGCGGCAAGCAGCTCGCGGCGGGATATCGCGAGGTGAATACGCCGGAGCTCATGGACCGTTCGCTGTGGGTGGCTTCCGGTCATTGGGAGAGCTTCGGCGAAAACATGTTCATCAGCGAGACGGCCGACGACCACATCCTCGCAGTCAAGCCGATGAACTGCCCAGGCCACGTGCAGATCTTCAAGAACGATCTGCGCAGCTACCGCGACCTACCCTATCGCCTCGCAGAGTTCGGCAAGGTGCATCGCTACGAGCCCTCGGGCGCGCTGCACGGGCTCATGCGCGTACGCGCATTCACGCAGGACGACGCGCATCTCTTTTGCACCGAAGAGCAGATCACGAGTGAGACGGGCGCCGTCTGCCGTCTGCTCCTCGATATCTACGGCGATTTCGGCTTCACGGACGTGATCATCAAGTTCGCGGACAGACCGCCCCGCCGGGTCGGGGATGACGCTGTGTGGGACCGCGCCGAAGCAGCACTCGAGCGCGCAATGCGCGCATTGAATCTCGACTACGCGTACAACAAGGGCGAAGGCGCATTTTACGGACCCAAGATCGAATTCGTTCTGCGTGACGCAATCGGTCGTGACTGGCAGTGCGGCACTTTGCAGGTCGACCTGAACTTGCCGGCGCGGCTCGGCGCAACCTACATCGGCGAGGATGGCAATCGGCACACGCCCGTGCTGCTGCACCGCGCCATCTTCGGATCGCTCGAGCGCTTCATTGGGATCCTGATCGAGCACTATGCGGGTGCGTTGCCGTTCTGGCTCGCGCCCACGCAGGTCGTGATCGCGACGATCACGTCGGATGCCGACCCCTATGCCGCCGATGTCCTGAGCGGGCTGAACGAAGCGGGCTTACGTTGCGAGCTCGACGCGCGCAACGAGAAGATCAACTACAAGGTTCGCGAGCATAGCCTCGCGAAGGTGCCCGTGATCATCGCGCTTGGCAAGCGAGAGGCGGCCGAGGGCACCGTTTCTCTGCGGCGCCTGGGGCACGATCGCCAAACGGTGCTGCCGTTGGACCAAGCCATCGAGGCGCTGCGACGGGAAGCGGCCGTGCCGGGCGACGCGCGAGATACTGCGGCTTAGTCGGCTTGCCGTTCCACGGGGAGCGCCGCAGCGCGCCGCTCACGCCTCGATGCTCGATCCGGATTACTATCGATGGCGCGGCGCCTTTGAACGGACGCCCCCGCCGGGGAGAACAAATGCGATTGATGAGCTTCGAATTCCAGCAGCGCACGAGCTTCGGCATCGCGTCGGGTAACGGCGTTATCGATGCCGGGCAAAGGCTCGGCGGTCGATTCCGCGGCCTTCGGGAGGCACTGACCGCCGGCGCGCTTGCCGAGCTCGCGCAGTTGACGACGGCACCTGCGGACATGGCCATAACGGACGTCTCGTTCTTGCCGCCGATTCCCGATCCCGGCGCAAAGCTGCTCTGCGTGGGCATCAATTATATGCCGCACATCAAGGAGATGGGCCGCGAGCGCCCGGAGCACCCCGTGCTGTTCGTGCGCTTCGCAGACAGCATCGTGGGTCACAAGAAGCCGCTGGAACGTCCGCTGGCGTCGGTTCAGTTCGATTACGAGGGCGAGCTCGCGGTCGTCATCGGTAAACGCGCGCGGCACGTACCTCGGCAGCGCGCTCTCGAGTTCGTTGCGGGCTATAGCTGCTTCAACGACGGCAGCATTCGCGACTATCAACGCCATTCACAGCAGTTCACGCCGGGCAAGAACTTCCACGCCACCGGCGCGTTCGGTCCGTGGATCGCCACGGCTGACGAAGTGCGCGACCCGCAGCGGTTGCGACTCACGACGCGGTTGAATGGGAGTGTCGTTCAGGACGAAAGCGTCGGAGAGCTATGTTTCGACATTCCTCAGCTCATCGAATACTGCTCGACTTGGACGCAACTCGAGCCCGGAGACGTCATCGTGACCGGCACACCCGGCGGAGTCGGCGCGGGACGCAAACCGCCGTTATGGATGAAAGCAGGCGACACGGTCGAGGTGGAGGTGGATGGGATCGGCGTTCTCAGCAACTCCGTCGTCGATGAAGCGTCTCGCTGACGACGCGCAGCTGATACTGCAACGCGTGCCGGGGGCGCCACCGCATGCCGGCCCTCTTTGCGCCATCCTCGCCGTCGCGCTCGCGGCGCTTACCGCCGCAGAACCCGCCGCAGCGGAGCGCAGATCCACCGACGTCCCCGATCTCGCCTGGGTCGATCGAGACGCAATCGCCGCAGGGGACGTCGTCGTGCATACCGATCGAGGCGAACGGCCTCTGACGGTGAGCATCAAAGCTGCGGCGCTGGTGCACGCGTCGCCGGAAGCGATCTGGGCTGTGTTGATTGCCTGCCAGGTTGCGCCGGAGTACGTGCCCAACGTGGTGAGCTGCCGTTCCCTCGACACCGTCGACAACGGACGCGCGGAGCTGTTCCTGCAGGTCGTGAAGCCCGCGTTCTTTCTTCCCCAGTTCGAGCACGTGTTCAGGTTGGACTACGAGCCCTACCGGCGCATCGACGTGCATCGAGTCAGCGGGCCGATTGCCTACATGGAGGGCAGCTGGTGGCTGCTGCCGCAAGAGGACGGCGCTGTGCTGCTGGTATATCAGCTCGCGCTCGACCCCGGCCTTCCCGTTCCTCGCTTCTTCGTTCGTGCAACCTTGAAGCGCGACCTCCCACGGATTCTCGCCGCAGTCCGAGAACGCGCCGAAGCTAGCCGCTGAGCGGGGGCGGCGCAGGCGCTGTGATCGCGATCACTCAATCGCCGCAGTGCGTTTGTTACGTTTCCTCGGTGGACGCCTCTGCCGGCATGGCGCCGCGGATCCTCATTCTGGAATCCGACGGCAAGACTCGCTCGACCCTGCTGCGCTACGCGGTCAAGGGCTGGCAAGGTGCGTCGGTGCAGTCCACGGGCGGGGAGCTCGACGAGGTCGTGCGCGACCGGGAACGGCTCAAGAGCTTCGACGTGCTATTGGTTGGTTGCGATTTTTCGAAAGACGGAACGGCGGACAACTCCACGCTTCGTGCGCTGCGCGCGCTGGCAGCCGATCCGGCCAATCCCGCGGTCATTCTCCTCACGACGAAGGGAAGCGAATACACGGCCGTGCAGGCGATCAAAGCCGGCGCGTTCGACTACATATCGAAGACACTGCTCGGACGAGAGCAGGTTCTGAGCGCAATACAGCGTGCCATGCTCCAGCGTCGCGGCGCGCTCACGGCCAGTGACGGCAATGTTTCCGGAGTGCTCAAGTTATTCGGCTACGACGTCCGCCGCTGCGTCGCTCACCGCGACAACGTTTCCGTGCACGTTGCCTTTAGCGCCGAACGAGCGGAGGAAGTCGTTCTCAAGGTGCTCCACCGCGGACGGGGTTCGCTATCGCGAGACACCAACTTCGAGCGCTTCGTCGACGAGTTCAAGCTGCTCTATGACATCGATGACCCGGCGGTAGCCGCGATCCATGACTTTAGAGTCACGAACCAATACTGCTACATCGCGATGGAGTACTTTTCGCTCGGTCATCTCGGCAAGAAGCTGAGCAACGCGCTGCCACCCCGCGAAGCGCTGAAATATACTGCGGAAATCGCTCACGCACTCGCGATCATTCATGCCGCGGGCACCGTGCATCGCGACCTGAAACCCGGGAACGTGATGCTGCGTGAAAACGGCACGGTGGCCCTGATCGACTTCGGCATCTCGCGCTCGGCCAATATCGAGGTCCCCGCTGACGAAAACGGCACTCCAGTCATAAGCGGGACGCCGTACTACATGAGTCCCGAGCAAGCGCGCGGCGAGGCTACCGACGAGAGAACCGACCTATATGCGCTCGGCGTGATGCTCTATCAGATGCTGACGGGGGACAAGCTCTATGCGGGCGACTCGACGGAAGCGATCCTAGACCAGCATTGCAACGCGCCGTTGCCTCGGCTCGCGAATTCGCTCGCAGCGTATCAGTCGCTGCTCGACCGCCTCCTCGCGAAGGACGTCAAGCAACGTCTCGCCAACGCACGAGAGCTGATCGAAGCAATCGACGTGTTGCGAGCTTCACCCGGAGTGGACGAGCTGGCGGCGCTGACCGGCTAAGGCACTTCGGGATCGCGCTGCCCAAGAGCTTCGAAATCATGAAGCACTCGATCTGCGAGGTGGGAAGCGGAGACGTTCTGCAATGAACGGAACAAACGCTCCGTCCGGCCCGGGTCATCCCGCTCCCAGTTTGCGAGCATAGCTTTCACTTCACGCCGCTTCGCATTTTCCTGAGATCCGCAGAGCTTGCAGGGGATGATCGGGAATCCGCGGGCGCGAGCGTAGCGCACGATATCCCGTTCGGCGCAGTAGGCCAGCGGTCGGACCACGATGTGCCGGCCGTCGTCGCTCTTCAGCTTCGGCGGCATCGCCTTCAACCTCGCGCCGTAGAACATGTTCAGGAACAGTGTCTCGACGATGTCGTCACGGTGATGTCCCAACGCAATCTTGTTGGCTCCGAGCTCACTCGCGACGCGATAGAGAATCCCTCGGCGCAGACGTGAGCATAGCCCGCACAGCGTCTTTCCCGCGCCGATCACGCGCGTGACCACCGAATACGTATCCTCTTCGACGATGCGGTGACGCACCCCTAGGGAGCTCAAATATTCGGGCAGCACATGCGCCGGGAATCCGGGTTGCTTTTGGTCGAGGTTCACGGCAACCAGCTCGAATCGCACCGGCGCTCGCCGCTGCAAGCTGAGCAGCATGTCGAGCAGCGTATAGGAGTCCTTCCCCCCCGAGAGACACACCATGACGAGATCGCCATCGTCGATCATTCGGTAATCGCCGATCGCTTTGCCCACCAACCCGCGCAATTCCGCCTGAAGCTTCTTGAAACGTCCGGATGCGGTCGGTTCGACGGCTCTGCCGACCGGTACGGTCGTCGGTTCGTCGATTTTCTCGGAGGCGTGCACTGTGATAACCCCGCGGCGGTACTGACGAATCATGATAAAGCATTCGCCCCATCGGCGTGCGCAGACATAACGCGGCGCAGTCGCCATCCGCCGACGTAGTCCCGGTGTCTGTGAAGCCTGTCACTGCAGGGGGTTGTCGATTTGCCTAGGCTTCGACGAACCATTACGTAAACCGGTTCGTCATGAAGCGTACGGCCATCGCGATAGTGCTAGCGCTCGCGGCCCTGGCGTTGCTCGTTTCGCTTGCGCTCGAGTCCCGCTCCCTGCCGCTCGAAGTGCACGTCGCTCAATATACGATCACTTCCGACCTCGAGCGAATCAACGAAGACTTCGATAGCCTCGTCAAGGCACTGCAGTCCGCCTGGATGGACGTGCAGCCGCCGGGCGAAAGCACACGAGCGCTGCTGGCGCGCGTTTCCGCTGAACCACAGCAAATTCCGAAATCGCTGTTCGAGCTGCGCGGCAATGCAGGCCAGGAGGCTCGTCTGCGGCGAACCTACGACGCATTCACGGCGGCAGCGAAGGAAGCGGCAACTCTTGCCGATCAGGTCCTCGACGACGAAACCGAATATTCGACGAGCGTAGCCTATCTGCGCGAATCCGGCCCTCGCGTGATCGGGGAGATGCGTGACCTGCATCTCGACAGAGCGGCGGCGGAAACGTTCCGGCTGGTCGTGGGGACGCTCGACTTCGCCGGTCCCGCGCCGAGTGTGCAAGAGACCGAGCTGCGGCGTCTTCTCGCAACGCTCGCGCGAGATGAACACATCGATCAGATGCCGGCAGACGCTGCACGTCTGCGCAGCGCAATCGACTCGATTCTCAGCAAGAAGTCGGCGGTCGAGAACAAGCTAACGGGTCTTGCGTCATCGGCCATGGTCGCGAATGCGTTAGGCTTCAGTGCCGCAGCGCAAGACCTGTATAGCACCGCCGTGGAACGCGTCGACCGTGCGCGCTTGATGCTCGCGGTCTATGCCGTGGTGTTACTCGTTGCCGTTGGCTTCATCGCGCTCCGGCTCCATGGCAGTTACCGCGATATCAATCTCGCAAACGTCGAGCTCGCAGAGCTCAACGAATCGCTCGAGCGGCGAGTCGCCGAGCGAACCGAAGAGCTCGCAGGCACGCTCTCGAATCTCAAAGAGTCGCAGGTGCAGCTCGTTCAGGCCGAGAAGATGTCGTCTCTCGGTCAGCTCGTCGCCGGGATCAGCCACGAGATCAACACGCCCCTCCTGTATCTCGCGAACAACGCCGAGCTCCTACAGGAGAGGTTGAACGTGATGCGCGAGTTTGTGAGAAATTGCGCAGCGGCGTTCTCGATCAAGTCGGAAGACTTTTCCGACCGCAGCGAATACCAAGCGAAATTCGTCACTGCGCTCAAGGACGTGAAGACGTTCTTGAGAGAAGAGGATCTGGAGGCCATTCTGCAGGAGGCCGAGGACCTGACCGGCGACAGCATTGCCGGCCTTGCCGAGCTCACGCAGATGGCACAGAGCCTGAAGGACTTCAGCAGGCTCGACCGTGCCCCCGTCGCGAGCTTCGATGTCAACGCGGGGCTCGACAAGACGTTGCTCATTGCGAAAAACGTCATAAAGCACAAGGCCAACGTAACCAAGCTCTACGGCGAAATACCGGAAATCCAGTGCTCGCCGTCGCAAATCAACCAGGTGTTTCTCAACATCATCACGAACGCCGCGCAGGCGATCGAGACCCACGGCGAGATCGCCATTACCACTCGCCCGCATGACGCCGAGCATATTGCGATCAGGATTTCCGATACCGGATGCGGAATCCCGCCGGAGAACATTTCGAAGATCCGCGATCCGTTCTTTACGACCAAGGAGGTTGGAACCGGTACCGGTCTGGGCTTATCGATCGTCGATGAGATCATTCGCAGTCATGAGGGCGAGCTAATCATAGAATCGGAGGTCGGCAAGGGATCGGCGTTCACCGTCATTCTGCCCATCACGCGCCAAAATACTCGCGCGTCGACCGGTCATGAGGAAACCGAGGCGTCCGAACTGCCGCTCGAGCCCCTTGCCGAGGCCGTCTAACGATGACGGTCGAGACGCAGTCCCCGATCCGCCCACGACTGTTGTTCGTGGATGACGAGCAGCGCGTGCTGAACTCCATGCGGATCATGTTTCGTCGCCAGTTCGACCTGTTCCTTGCATCTCACGGCGCGGAGGCGCTCGACATCGTTCGCGATCGTGACATCGACGTAATCGTCGCCGACCATCGGATGCCCAAGATGACCGGTGTCGAGGTGTTGAGCAAAGTCCGAACGATGTCGCCGCGCACGGTGCGAATCTTGTTGACCGGATATGCAGACCTGGACGCCGTCGAGGGCTCTATCAACGACAGTGAGGTATTTCGGTTTCTCACGAAACCGTGTGCGCCGAAGCAGCTGCGCGAAACCATAGAGCTCGCCGCAAAGCTCGCTCGAGAGACGCCGACGCCCGAGCCGCCGCCGATCAGTCCGGCCGATACGCTCGAGATCATCATGGCCGGCGACACGGTGACGGAAAGCTCGCCGGCGACCGAAGCGCAGTCGGAGCACTCGGAGACGCCCGCACCCAACGACCGAATTGCGCGTACCGACAAGCTACAGGCGCCGCATTTCCCGGACATCCAGCCGACGGAGGAGCAAAACGTCGGCGCCCAACCGAAGCTTGCGACCGGGCTCGGAATCGTCGTGTTCTCGAGCGACACCGAGGTCATCGAGACCGTGCAAAAGGCGGTCCGAGGCCGACTACCCGTATATACGGCCGGCAACATCGTACATGTCGTTCGCATTCTGGGTGAGCACCGCCCGGGCGTGCTGGTCACGGACGTCTCAGAGGACAAGGCGACCATCCAATCGATGACGGCTCGGCTCAAAGAGCACCTTCCAGAGCTCGTGACGATCGCGGTGTCCCAGCACCGCGACGTGCTCGACATGGTATGGCTGATCAATCACGGCCAGATCTTCCGGTTCCTGCGCAAACCGCTATCGGCCGGCCGCTGCGCGATAAGTCTTCAGGCTGCACTGCAGCACCATCGAATGCTGCTGAGAAATCCGGAGCTCCTGAAGCGTCATGAAGTCGAGGTCGCCGCTACGAGCGATAGCGGTATCGTCGAGGGCGTGCTCGCGAAGCTGAGAAGCATGCGCCGACTATGGAGCGACTCGTGACGGACACCCACCCTTCGAAAGACGCCGCGCGTCAAAGCGACCTCCTGCTGTGGATTGGAGGCGCTGCAGTTGCCGCCGTCGGGGTTGCGTGGCTGGTGTTTCTGTCGCCATGGGCCGGTAGCTCTTCCGCACCTGACACGCCGCCGCCGGTTCAGCTCGCTACGCCTGACACGCCGCCGCCGGTTCAGCTCGCTACGGCGGCAATTGCGCCCGCCGAATCGCCAACCGACAGTGCCGCCGCGGACGGCTCCGGACCGACGAGCGCACAGAGCGAGAACGGGGAGACGGCACTCGGCGATCCGCTGCACATGGCGCAGCTCGCATACGAGGCGGGCATGCTCGTCGAGCCGGAGGAATACAGTGCGTGGACGCTGTACTCGAAGGTCGTCAAGAGCGAGCCGACGAACACGGCCGCGCGCGAGGGACTCGCCAAAGTGGCCGACGACCTGGTACGCCGCGGTGAAACGGCGCTGGAGCAAGGCCGCTTCGACGACGCGCGGGCCACCGTCGAACGCATCCGCGCGATGTTGCCCGACCATGCCGGCGCGAAGGCGCTGGCGGATAAGATCTGGCCGGCCGCGACGGTGACAGCGGCAACGATCGAGACGTTCAAGCCCGCGCCGCCGGCGCAGCAGCCGCCACCCATAGCGCCCGTTCCAGTGGCGGTCGAACCTACGCCGACCCCGGCACCGCCGCCGCGGCCAAAGGTCGATCCCGTCGTCGAGGCAAACGAAGCATTCAACCACGCGATGGCGGAGAGCCGCTTGCTCACGCCGGCGGACAGAAGCGCAAAGCACTACGTCGAAGTGATGGTGGCTGCAAATCCGGACCACGAGATTACGCGTGACGCGAGGCTGCGGCTTTCCCGCGAGTTGTTGTCTCGCGCAGCACAGTCGCTCGAAGCGCTTGATGCCGACGCCGCAAGAGTCTGGATCGATCAGGCGGAGGGCGTCGGCATCGATCCGGCGGGCGTGCACGCGGCACGAGCCGCGCTCGTCCAGCACCAGATCGCAATGGAATCGCAGAAGCGCATACCGGCCTCGGCGCTGAAGATGGTTTCCTACGTTGCGCCCGAGTACCCGAGCCGTGCCGAGCAGCTCAACGTCAAAGGCTGGGTAGACGTCGAATTTACCGTCAAGAAGGACGGCACCACTGCCGACGTGACCGTTGTCGATGCTTCGCACGACTCCTATTTCCGCAAGGAAGCAGTAACGGCCGTGTCCAAGTGGCGTTTCGAGCCGCGTATATTCCTGGGGCAACCCATCGAGCAACGCGCGTACACGCACATCCGGTTCGTCCTATAGGCTTCAGCGCATGGTCCGGGGCGTCGCGCCGCGGATCTCAATGGTATTCAACATAACGCTCGAGCGAAATTCCGCGTCGCATCCGTTGCGCTAAGATCGGCATAGAGGTCTCGGGAGAGGACCGGAGGAGCGCAGCCGATGAAGACCGCCCAAAAAGTCGTTCTCGCTGGCATAGGCACCGCGTGTTGCGGAGCAGGCTCCGCATTGGCGCAGGACCTGCGTTGCGATTGCACGAGCGTCGTAGACACTTGCACCGCGAACGTCGAGCCTCACGGCACTTGGCTCGACATCAAGAGCGACCGCAAGGAGTGCTCTCGCGTCGACTACTTCGTCGATGGTCTGCCGTTCGTGTCCGTCGTCGTCGATGGCGAAGATCGCAGGGATTGGACCGCTCGAACGACCGCGCCGAAGATCTTGGTACAAAGCTGCCAGGTATGTCGTGACAACACGATCGCTTCCAAACCTGGCGAGAAGTCGGCGGCGCAGCCGGCCCCCGCAGCAACGGACGGCGCGTCCTCCGAAACGGGCGAAAAGAAGCTCGAACCCGTCATAGCGGGCACGCCGGAATATCCGCCTAACGCCCGTGCCCGACGGCTCGAAGGACACGTCGACGTCGAATTCACGATCACCCCGCTCGGCACTGTCGAGAACGCGCGCGTGGTGGACGCCGAGCCGCGCAATGTGTTCAACGCCGCCGCACTCGCCGCCGTAAATCGCTGGCGCTATACGGCTGATCCGAATCGTGCGGCGCAAACGACAACGGAGCGCGTCGAATTCAAACTGCCCGCTCAGGCTTCGGCCGCGCAATCGACGAGCCAGTCGCTGGTGCCGCGGAATCAGTGCGTGCGCCAGAACGCGGTCTACAACTACGGCGAAGAAGTGGACGTCGGGCTGATCAACGCCTGCAGCGAACCGGTGTACGTGTCCGCCTGTGCCGAGGGAACGGGCAAGTACGCGTCTCGCTGGGTCTGCACCGATTCCGACGACCAGGGCCGCGTGCTAGTGGGCGCGGACGATCGCAGGCTCGGCGACAGCTTGACTCTCGAGACGACACAGGGGGAGCGAACCTATCACTACGCCGACAGCTTCTCGGTGACCCGTGCACCGAATGCGCCCTATTGGTGGATCGCTTGTGCACCCCGAGATACTGCCTGCCGATCCGCCTCGCGCCAATGGACGCGGGCGCTGGCCGGCCAATCGGCGACCGTCGATCCCCAGGATCGCAGTCCCATCGCGATCGCCCAGTCGCGCTGAAGACCGGCGCTAGCGCTGCCAGCGCTCCCAGGATCGTTTGGCCTCGGGACTAAACGGCACGGGCCTCGATCGAGGTAACTTCCGTCGTCGCAAGCCGTGCCCCAAGTGTCAAATTGCGCGTGATACGAAACTCGGCCGCGAGCTCGTCCGACCTTGTACAGGGCGGGGAGTAGGACGTTTACAGCGCTTCCGGAACACTCGCTCAGCTGCGTGGCGTGTTCCCGCGAGCCTCCGCATCGGTACCCGTCCCGGCCGGATCGTGTGCCGCATCGTGGTCCTCGATTGCGTGCTCGAAGTGCTCGTCATCGCCTGCTGCGGGTGCGTGCGCAGCGTCATCGTCGACCGAATCGCTGTCGGGAATCTTGCCGACCGGAGCGTCCTGCTCGCCGCGGCCGTCCTCCTTGGCGCCGGTTCGCTCGCCGCCGCCGTTGATTGGCAGAGCACGCTCGCCACCTGTTTCGGAGGAGTCCGTCGCCGTGCCGACGCCCCGGATCACCGCATTGACGTCGTGCACGTCTTCGAGCACGCGCATCGTGACATCGAGACGCTCGTCGGCTCCGAAGGCGGCCGCGGCGGGGAGCGCCGCGAGCGCTGCCATCAGCAGCAACGAAGTCCTTTTCATAGTTCTCTCCCTCGAGGCCTCTAACTTCTATCGACGGACAACTTCACGAGAAACTCCTTCGCGCTGCCATCGTGCCTGACGCGGGCGACCAACTCCCCGCCGCGGCCGGACGTTGCGACGATCTCGAGCGGCAGCAGGTTACTTCCGGCGACGAGCTTGGTATCCCACTCGATGCGACGAGCAAGCTCGTGGCCTCGCAGCTCGACCCCGCGCGGCAATTCGACGGTGACGACGACGTCGTCGAGCGCGGTGCCCGAATCGAACACCAGATTGACGGTTTGGGCGCGATTCGGCTTCAGTGTCACGGCAGCGACTTGCGGTACGGCGCGCGAGCGCGGTGCATGCACTGCAAGGCCCGTGAGGAGAACCGTCACGATGCTGAGCCCGAAAGCGCCGATGAACCCCGCCGCTGCGAGCCGGGAACCGCGAGGCGGCCGCTGTGCGCGGCGCAGAGCACCCGCGAAGAACTCAGCGCCAGGTTCCTCGACCGGCAGCTCCCGCAGCGCCTCACGCAACCCACTCGCGAGGTCAAGACGCCAACGGCACTTTGCGCAGCGGGCCAGGTGACGTTCCAACGCAGCACGCGTCTCACCGTCGGCTTCCGCATCGAGGTACTGGTCGAGCACTTCGTCGACCTCCGTGCATGCAATTTCGGCTTCCATACGCCCAACACGCCGCCGGGCGTCAAAAGGTTCCATCCTTTGCGAGTAAGCCGCGCAACCGCTGTCGGGCTCGATGCAGCCGTGACTTCACGGTGCCGAGCGGCAGGCCGGTAATCTTCTGAATTTCCTCGAGCTTATAGCCCTCGGCATCGTGCAGCAGCAGCACGGTCCGATGCTCGGCCGAGAGCTGGTCGACTGCGTTACGAACTCCGGTTATCTCAAGTGCGCGGTCCCCGTCCGGTGGCGTGCCCTCGGCCTCCTCCGGGGCGACGACTCGGGGTCGCCGGCGCGCGTAGCGACGGGCATTGTCGACGAACATGTGGTACAGAACGCGCGCGGTCCAGCTGTCGAGCTCCGCAATCGCCGCCAACTCTGCGCGCCGCTCATAAAGCTTGAGCAACAGGTCCTGCAGCAGATCCTCCGCGTCGGCGACGGAACCGGTCCAGCGGTACGCTAGCCGGTAGAGTTTTCGGAGATGGGGCGCTAGCAACGCTTCGAAGGAAGGCGAGGTGGTCACGCGGAGGGATCGGCGTTGCCTCGTAGTGGGCCACCATCATACTCCGCTCGGGCACCCCGGCGCCCTTTGACGAGCGGCCGCCGTCCGCCGGGACGGAGCGCGGCCGCTCAAAAACGCGTACCCTGTTCCGAGCCGCCTCGCCGTGGCAGCCCTCGGTCGCCGCGGCAAGCGACAGGACGCGTTTCACGACGTCGAACCCGTGCTTTCGTCCGGACCGGCGGTCGCTCACGGCAAGACGGGCCGGTATGAGGTCACGGAGTGAACCAACGATCGCGCGCGGCTGTCTGAAATTTGCGGCAAGCTTGGACCAACAGGAGCATGCGGCGCGTCACGATCAACGCTCTTTTGCTGGGAGCAGTGCTGGCACTGCCGCTCATCGCTCATGCTCGCGATTTGCAGCAGGTCCTCAATACCAAAGAACCTGCGCGTGGGCGTTACGCTGTTCGCGCCGTGGGCTGCACGCGCGGCCAACGGCGAGCTGATCGGCTTCGAGGTCGATGTCGCCCATCAGCTCGCGTCGGACCTCGGCGTCAAGGTGGACATTCTCACATACGATCTCGATCGACTCGTTCCGGCGCTCGAATCCGGCGAGATAGACTTGATTGCGGCGGGCCTGACGATCACGCCCGAGCGCGCGCGCCATGTGAACTTCAGCCAACCGTACGCCGACGGCGGAATTTCCATTGCGACGAATCTCAAGCGCACGGCCGGCGTGAAGGAGCTCGCGGATCTCGACGCGGCGAGCTACTCGATCGCCGCAGTCGACGGCTCGGTCGCGGCCGAGCTCGGGCGCCGCGTCCTGCCGCGCGCAAGGCTGAAGACCTTCCCGAGCGTCGCGGCCGCCAGTGCGGCACTCGTGGCCGGAGACGTCGACGGCTATCTCGAAGACGAGCCGGTGCCCACGTTTCTCGCGCTCGAGAATCCGGACTCGATCGACGTGCCGTTGGCGCGACCGCTGCTCGTGAGCCGCGCAGGGTTTGCCGTGAACAAGGGCGACCCCGATTTTCTCGCATTCTTGAATGCTTGGATCGTCGCGCGCGATGCGGACACCTGGCTGCCGACGACCACGCGGTATTGGTTCAAGTCACTCGACTGGCGGGGGCGGCTCGGCAATGCGAAACGGTGACTTCACTCCTTGGATCGTCCGTCTCGGTGCCGCCACGCTGACGGTGCTGCTCGCGCAAACGGCAGCGGCACAACACAACGACGCTCCACCCCCACCGTTGCTCGATCGTACGATCGAGAATGCCGGTGCCGCGGGCGCCGCTCAACCGCCGGCGGCTGCCCCGCCGCGCCCTCCGACCGCAGCGGAGCTCGCGCCCCTGCCGGAGGACCGCGTGGAGGCGCCGGAAGAGATCATCGTAGTGGGATCCGGTTGGCGCTTGCCGGACCTCGGCAGCAGCTGGCGCGCGAAGCAAGCGCAGAAGGAAGCGGAGGACACGGGGCGCTTCCATGCGACGTTTCTGCCGCTGTACGATCCCAACAACCCGCCGTCGCACCCAGACAGTCTATTTTTGAGCCCCGAGTGGCAGCGTGTCGGCTACATCGAGCTGTTCCGCCTGCGTTTCGGACATCGCAATCGCGATTGACGGCCGCGGCGGCTTCGCTCAACAACGCCGCGACGGCCGATGGACGCACCCGCGACGCACTTTCCGACCATCAAGCAACTGCGCTACTTCGTCGCGCTGGTCGATCAGCTTCACTTCGGTCGCGCAGCGGCTCAATGCTTCGTTTCGCAATCGGCGTTCAGCATCGCGATCCAAGAGCTCGAGGCACTACTCGGCGCAAACTTGGTCGACCGCACCAATCGGCGCGTCACCATGACGGCGACGGGGAAGGAAATCGCGGCGCTCGCCAAGGTATGTTTGCAGGATGTCGCGGCGCTCGTAGAGCTCGCGCGCGGACACAACGCGCCCCTTCACGGCCCGTTGCGGCTCGGCGTCATTCCGACCATCGCCCCGTTCTTACTCCCGCGCGTACTGCCCGTCCTGCGCAAGCGGTTCCCGGCCCTGAAGCTTTACTTGCAAGAGGACGTGACGGAACGGCTCCACGAACGCCTTCTGGACGGCGATCTCGACGTCGTCCTGCTCGCGTTGCCGTACGATCTCGCGGGCGTCGACGCGATGGAGCTGTTTCCCGACCGCTTCCTACTCGCCGCCCGAGCCGGAACCAAGCTCATCGACCCACGCAACTACCGCTTCAGCCGTCTGCACGCCGGCAGCGTGCTGTTGCTCCGCGAAGGCCACTGCCTCCGAGAGCACGCAATCGATGCGTGCCGCCTACGCAACGCCGAGACCTTGAGCCGCTTCTCGGCGTCCAGCCTGCTGACGTTGGTCGAGATGGTCGACGCCGACCTTGGCGTCACCTATTTGCCGGAGATGGCCATCGGCTCCGCTCTGCTGCAAAACACCCAGGTGAAGACCTATCCGCTCGGCGACAAAAGTGCCCGCACGATCGCACTGGTGTGGCGGCGCGGCACCATGCGCGCGCAGGAATTCAGGATGCTCGGGGAGTTCATCGCGGAGCACCGCAGCGGCTGACACGGGGTGCCACCACTACGCGAGCCCTCCCGCGAGCTCGCCTCCTCCGATCGGCTCGATGCTGCCGAGCCCGATCAGCGCTGCAACGAAGTGGCCGGCGGTACGGTCGGAGCTTCGTCTGGAGCGGCGCCGCGGCGGAACAGTCGCCCTACCCAACGCTGAAAATCGTCGACCACGGTGAACATCGACGGGACGATGAACAAGCTGATGACCGTCGAGACGAGCAGCCCGCCCACGACCGCGACGCCCATCGGCGCGCGGAAGCTCGGATCGCCCGCCCAGCCCATCGCTACCGGCATCATGCCTGCACCCATCGCGATGGTCGTCATGACGATCGGCCGGGCGCGCTTCGAGCAGGAGTCGATCAACGCGTCGAAGCGCGACATACCGTGCTCCCGTTGCGCCATGATCGCGTACTCGACGAGCAGGATGGAATTTTTCGAGACGATACCCATCAGCATCAAGAGACCGATCAAGGAATTGATTGCCAGGCTATAGCCGCCGAGCAGGAGCGCGACGATTGCGCCTGCCGCAGACGGCGGCAATGCGCTCAAGATGGTGACCGGCTGGATGAACTTGTGGAACAGCATCACGAGAACGCCGTAGATCGAGAGCACGCCTATCGCCATCGCGAGCGCGAACTGGCCGAATATCTCGACGATCCACCGGGCATCACCCGTTCGCAAGTGGCGCACGCCCTCTGGCAGATTGCGCATCGCAGGCAACGCTTCGACTTTGTCGAGTGCGTCACCGAGCGCGAGACCCGCTAGATTGGCGGTGAGCGTGACGTTGCGGCTGCGATCGACTCGGCTGATCTCCGCCGGACCGGCACCGAGGGACACGTCGGCGACGTTCATGAGCGGCACGGTCGCGCCGCCCTTTGCGGGCACCGGCATCGAACGCAGCCGCTCGAGGTCGCCGCGAGAAGCGTCGTTGAGGCGCACGCGGATCGGGATCTGGCGGTTGTCGAGATTGAACTTTGCAAGGCCAGTGTCGACATCGCCGCTCGTCGCAATTCGTGTGACGAGGCTCAGCGTCTCTGTCGTTACACCGAGCTCGGCCGCGCGGTCGGGATCCGGTCGAATGACGATTTCGGGCTGCTGCAGCGCAGCGCTGCTCGTGATCGTGCCGAGACCGGGCAGCTCGCGCATCTCACGCTCGACCTCGCTGGCTGACTGAGTCAGACGCTCGATGTCGTCGCCCGCAAGCGTAATCTGGAGGCGGTCCCCGCCCGAGCCTTGGAACTGCAGCCTCGCGCCGGGGATTTCGCGCAGCATCGCGGTCGCCTTGCGCTCGAAAGCTTGTTGGGCGCCGCGCGTGCCGTCCTTGTTCTCGATCTGGATCGTGAGGTTGGCTTTGCGCACGCTCGCGGCGGAGCCGCCGCCGCTCATTCCGCGTCCGCCGCCGCCTTGCGTACCGATGGTCGTGTAGACGCTCTTGACCGAAGGAAACGTCGCGAGCCTCTTGCGCACGTTCTCGGCCACTGCGAGCGTGTCGTCGAGCGACGCGCCGGGCGCGAGCTCAACGGACAGCTGCGTAAAGCCGTTGTCGCCGGCCGGCGAGAACGCAGTCGGCAACAGCGGGAACAGCGCAAGCATCGAGAAAACGACCACGGTGGCGACGCCTAGCGTCTTCCAGCGGTTCGCAAGGCACCAGCGTGCACGCCCGAGATACCACGTGAGTAGCTTCGGTTCCGTGACCGGCTCGTTGTGCGGCTTCAGGAAGAACGCAGCCATCATCGGCGTGAGCGTTCGCGCCACCAGCAGCGAGAACAGCACCGCAACCGTGACCGTGAAGCCGAACGGTCTGAAGAACTGCCCGGCGATGCCGCTCATGAACGCCACGGGAATGAATACGGCGCAGATGGTCAGGGTCGTCGCCACGACGGCGAGACCGATCTCGATCGCCGCGTCCATTGCGGCCTGTTTCGGCGGTTTCCCCTGACGCAGGTGCCGCACGATGTTCTCGACCTCGACGATCGCGTCATCGACGAGGATGCCGACCACCAGGGTGAGCGCGAGCATCGTCAGGATATTCAGCGTGTAGCCGAGCACCCAGATCGCCCAAAACGTCGGAATGATCGAAAGCGGCAGCGCGAGAGCCGACACGGCGGTCGCTCGCCAATCGCGCAAAAACAGATACACCACGAGCACCGCGAGGATAGCGCCCTCGATCAGCATCTCCATCGAAGAGTCGTAAGACGTCTGGATATAGCCGACCGTCGAGCTCGCCTCGGCGAACTTGATGTTGGGATATTGTTTCCGCAGCTCGTCGACGGTCGCGCGTGCCTGCTTGGCGACATCGAGCGCGCTCGCGCCCCATGAGCGCACGACCTGGAAGCCGACCACGGGCTTGCCGTCGAGCAATGCGAGCGAGCGCTGTTCCGAAGCCTGATCGCGGACATCGGCGATCGTGTCGAGCCGCACGCTGCGGCCGTCCGGCAGCGAGATCGGCAGGGCCGCGAGATCGTAGACCGAATGGATGATTCCGGTCGTGCGCACCGTCTGCTCGAGGCCGCCCACACGCGCCTCGCCGCCCGGATACTCGGCCTGGATACGCCGCAGCTGCCGCGACACGTCGCTGGCGGTCGCCCCGAGCGCGGCCATGCGGTCCGGATCGAGATCCACTCTGATTTCGCGGTCGACGCCGCCGACTCGGCTGACCCGCCCGACGCCCGGCACTGCACTCAGCGCACGCGTGACCACGAGGTCGACGAACCACGACAGCTCGGTGTCGCTCATATTGTCCGAAGCGACGCTCCAGGTAACCACGGCGCCGCCGGCCGTCGTCACGCGCGACACGATCGGCTCGTTCGCATCGAGTGGCAAATCGGAGCGAATCCGCGTCATGGCGTCGCGAACGTCGTCGAGCGCGGAGCTGAGATCGGTGCCGAAGCGGAATTCGATGTTCGTGGTCGACGCGCCCTCGTCGACCGTCGACGTCATTTGCTCGATGCCTGCGATCGTCGCGACCGCGTCCTCGACCTTGCGCGTGACCTCGGACTCCATCTGCGTCGGCGCGACGCCCGGATAAGTCACGGTCACGACGACGGCCGGGAACTCGATGTCGGGCCTGTCCTGCACGCCGAGCTTGGGAAAGCTGATGAGTCCTGCGAGCGTGAGCCCGATGAACAGGACGATCACCGGGACCGGGTTGCGGATAGACCAAGTTACGAAGTTCATGAGCCGCCCGTGGTTGCGACGTTGACGAGATCGCCGTCCTTCAGGAAGCCGGCGCCCTTCTCGACGATCATGTCGCCCTCTCCGATGCCATCGGTCACCTCGATGGCCGCGTTGCGGACGGCGCCCGTCTCGACGCGACGGCGATCCACCGTGTGATCGGGCTTCAGCACGAACACGTAGTTGTAGCCGTCGGCACTGACGACGCTCTGCAGCGGCACGGCGAACGACATGCCGCGGCTCGTCTCGATCTCGCCGCGTGCGAACATGCCGGGCCTGAGATGGGTCGCGGACCCGAGGTCCACATAGACCAGACCCGTGCGGTTGATGCTCGAGACGGTCGGCGCGACCACGCGGATCTTGCCGTCGACGACCCCGCCGTCCGCCGTCGTAACGGTCACGCGTTGACCCGCATGCAGTTCCGACAGCCGCGCTTCGGGCACTTCGCCGCGCCACTCGATGCGGCCGTCTCGCAGCAGACGCAACATCTCGCCGCCCGCTTGTGCGATTTGACCGACCGTCACGGTGCGCGACGTGATCACACCGTCGTCAGGCGCCGTGACCTTGGTGAGCTTCAGGCGGAGCATCGAGGCCTCGAGATCGGCCCGCGCGGACTCGACCGCGGCTTTTGCCGCGAGCGCGTCGCTCTGCAGCTTGTCGAGATCGGACTGCGACAGGACGTGCATCGAGGCAAGCGACTGCGCCCGCTGCAGCGCCGCATCGGCGTTTACGCGCTGCGCCTCGCGCTGGTTCAGCACACCTCGTTTCGTCGCGGCGTCGGCCTCGAGGAGTGCCGTCGACAGCTCGACGAGCACGTCGCCGCGCTTCACGCGGTCGCCGACATCGACGTGGACTTCCGCCACGCGGTAACCGCCGACCTCGGGCGAGATGATCACGTCTTGCCAGGCGAAGATCGAACCGTTGACGGTCACGGTGCGCGGCAGCTCGACCGGCTGCAGCTCAGCCACCGTCACGGTCATGACCGCATCGCGCGCGACGGACTGCGCGTTCGCCGTACCGCTGACCACGCGGTCTGCGGGGCGTCCGTACAACGACGCGACGATCAACGCACCGGCGCCGATCGCGACCAATCCGGTGACGATTCTCGCCCGGCGCGAGAATCGAGGCTTCGGAGATTGCATGGAAAGATCGTCCTTGAACACTATCAGCTTGCTGATATGATATCAGTTATCTGATACGTGGCAATCGGGGTCCATGGACCAAAACGACGAAGTTTACGGCGGCTGGGCCAAGCTCGATAGGTGCGAGGACGTCATCGGCATCCTGCTGAAGTCGCTGCACCATACGTTGCGGCAAACCTTGGACGAAGCGCTGCGCAAGAGCGGTATCGAGCTGTCGTTCGCCCATTTCGCGGCATTGTTCGGCTTGGCCTGCGAGCCCGGCATCACGGGCGCCCAACTGGCCCGGCGTGCACTGGTCTCCGCCCAAACCATGAACGCGGCGCTGCGCGGGCTCGAGAGCGACGGTCTGATCGAGCGGCGACCGCATCCGGACAGCCGCCGCGCCGACAGCTGGTCGCTGACGGCGCAGGGGCTCGAGGAGCTCCATCGCGCTCGCGAAGTGGGCAATAGCATCTTCGCCCGCATGCTGGCACCGCTCGATGCGGCCGAAATCGCGATATTCGAAGGCTGCCTGCGCCGCTGCATCGCCGCGCTCGATACGTCCGCGTCCGCCTCGACGGCTCTGGAGCGCCGCGCAGGCAAACACCCCAGCCCCGCGGACAGTGCTACGCGCTAGACACTGCGGCCTCCCGGTCGCGAAAATCGCGCGCGGCCGTCAGCACCGGCCGCGCGCTCCCCAAGCTTACTGCTGCGGTTCCGGCCCAACGGGCCCGCGCGGTCCCTGTCGCCAATTGGGACGTTCGTCGACCGAGATCAAGCCGTCGCCGTTACGGTCTAGGCGGTTGAACTCTTCGACGGTGAAGCTCGGCCGCACTGCCTGCAGCTCCGCGAGCGACCACTTGCCGTCGCCGTCTGTGTCGATTCGCTGCCTCGGCGCGTGACGACGAGCGTCGAGGCGCTGACGCGCCGCCGCAAGCTCGTCTTGGCTCAACGACCCGTTGCCGTCGGTATCGAGCGCGTGGAAGCGCCGCTCGATCGCGGCTTCGTGCGCGGCCTTGAACTCATCCAGCGTGACGGTACCGTCGCCGTTCACGTCGAGCTTCGGTGCGGCCCAGACAGCACCCGCCACCAGCACGCCCACGACTCCGATCACATTCCATGGTTTCATTGCATGCTCCTTTCGCGCGGCCGGCACCGCCGCCTGCCGCAATGGACACAACAACGCCCGATAGCGGCCGGCGTGCACTCGGCCCGGCTGTAGAAAGCTCGACTTTTGCGAAGCGTTCTGACGGGCTCCGGGTCAGCGCCGCCAGAATGCCGGCGTGAGCAGCACCAGGAAGGTGAAGATCTCGAGCCGGCCGAAGAGCATAGCGAAGGCCAGCAGAACCTTGCTTTGCGGGCTGACTGCGATGAAGTTGTTCGCGACCGCGCCGAGGCCCGGTCCCACGTTGTTGAGACAAGTCGCTACGGCGCCGAACGCCGTGACTTGGTCCATGCCATCGAGCATCACGAGCATCATGAAAACGGCGAACGCACAGACATAGACTGCAAAGAATCCCGCGACGCTGTCGACGACGGCATCGGGCACCGGGACGCCGCCGATCTTGAGCCGTTTTACGGCCTGCGGGTGAATCAGCTTGTGAATATGCACGCCGGCCTGCTTGCCGAGCACGACGAAACGGATGACCTTGATGCCGCCCGCGCTCGACCCCGCGCAGCCTCCGACGAACGTCGAGAACATCAGTAGGACCGGAAGCGCGAGTGGCCAGAGGGAGAAATCGGCAATCGAGTAACCCGTCGAGGTCATCACTACGATTACCTCGAACGCTCCGTGGCGCAGCGACTCGAGCAACGACGGATACGTGCGAGTCACGTACAGTATGATCGTGGTCGCGACGATGAGCAGCGCAACCGTAAGAATATAGGCGCGTGTCTGCGGATCCTGTCCGTACCGTTGCAGACGCAACGTGCGCCAGGCAATGAAATGGTCGTTGAAACTGATGCCCCCGATCAGTGAGAACACCATCGCGACCGTCTCGACGGCCGGGCTGTTGTAGTACGCAATGCTCGCATCGTGTGTCGAATAACCACCGGTCGACAGGGCGCTGAAGCTGTGCCCGACTGCGTCGAACACGCTCATGCCGGCGATCCAGAAGAACACAGCGCACAGCGCCGTCAGCACGATGTAGACGACGCAGACGCTGCGGGCCGTGCGCGCGATCCGCGGCGTGAACCGCTCTTCCTTGAAGGGGCCTGGGGTCTCCGCCTTGTAGAGCTGCATGCCGCCGATGCCGAAGATAGGCAGCAGGGCGATCGCGAGCACGATCACGCCGATGCCGCCGATCCATTGGATCTCCTGCCGATAGAACAGAACGGAAGGCGGCAGCGCGTCGAGGCCGACGAGCACGGTCGATCCCGTGGTGGTGTAACCAGACGCGGACTCGAAGAACGCGTCCGCGAAGCTCAAGTCGAGCGCCAGCATGAACGGCACGGCGCCGAGCGCGCTCATCGCCGTCCACATCAGGGCGACGATCAGGAAGCCGTCTCGACTCCTGATCGTCGCAGCGTGCTTGTGGAACGGCAGCCAGAAGGCGAGCCCGGCGACCAGTGCGATCGCGAACGTGATCGAGAAGCGTGCGAGCTCGCCGTCCGAATATAGGATCGCGAGACCGATCGGCGGCAGCAGCGTCGTGCTGAACAGTAGGAACAGTACGCCAAGAGTGCGCAGAATGACGTTGAGGCGCATTCGGCCGTCACCGTCCCCGCTTCGAGGACGCCGCTACTTCACGCCGATCGTGGAACAACCGATCGCGGCGCAGACGCTCACGACTGCATGCAGAACGCGTTCAACTTGTTGCCGTCCAGATCCCTAAAATAGGCTGCATAGAAGGTGCCGAACCGCCGTCCGGGGGGACCTTCGTCCGTGCCGCCGAGCTGCAAGGCCTGAGCATGCAGGGCGTCGACCTTTTCGGGCGAGTCCACTAACAACGCGACCATCATGCCGTTGCCGATCGTCGCGGGTTTGCCGTCAAACGGCTTGATCACGCCGATGCCCGGCGTGTTCTGACCCGCCGACCATGCGACGAGCCGTTCGTTTTCCATGTAGCGCTTACCGCCGACCGCAGCCAGCAAAGCATCGTAGAACGCGGCGGCGCGCGCGATATCGTTCGTGCCGATGGTGACATATCCGATCATGTTCCGTTTCTCCTGGTCGGCCGTTTGGGCGCCGCACATTATGCCTCGCCGCCTCGCAATGAGCACCGGCATGCTATGCTCGCGGCCGGCTCGCGCGCCGAACACGGCCTCGGATCGTGGCGCACAACAATGCGCGCGCGACGTCCGGCTTCTCGTTCTCCGTCAGACGTATCAACCGACCAAGGTGCACCGTGTCTGCGCAACTCAGTCATTTCGCTCGTTCCTTAACCGTCGAAACTGCCTTCACCG
Organism: uncultured Gammaproteobacteria bacterium; assembly: GCA_963817615.1. Classification (GTDB taxonomy): domain Bacteria; phylum Pseudomonadota; class Gammaproteobacteria; order Steroidobacterales; family Rariloculaceae; genus FEN-1219. The sequence goes on from CAWFPH010000002.1 coordinate 442,510, forward strand.
TGCTCGCAATGGCACGTGAGCTGAAGGCACGGGGCAAGGATGTCGTGGAGCTCGAGATTGGCGACAGTCCGTTCGACAGCACTGCGGCTGCGCGCGCCGGAGGCATCGAAGCGATCCAAAACAACCAGTCACACTACTGCCCCTCGCCCGGCATCGCGGAGTTCCGCGAGGCGGCCGCGCAATTCGTACGGACGGAGTTCGGCATTCCGGCGGAGGCGACGAACATCGTTGCCGGCCCCGGCGCGAAAGTGTTCGAACAGTTCTTCTGCGAGGCATTCTTGAATCCTGGCGACGGCGTGCTCGTTTTCAGTCCCTATTTCCCGACGTATCTGCCGAACATCGAGCGACGCGGCGCGCGGGCCGTGCTCACACCCCTGCGACAAGCGAATCAGTTTCGTCCGGATCTGGCCGACATCGAGCGATTCCTCAAAGAGGATCGCGCGCCGCGCGCGATCTTTCTGAATTCGCCGCACAACCCGACGGGCGGCGTCGCCCTGGAGGAGGACTTGCGCGCCATCGCGAATGTCATCCGGGGCCGCGACGTGGCCGTCCTGAGTGACGAGCCTTACTGCCACATGGTGTGGCGCGGCCGGCATCATTCGCTGCTGAGCCAGCCCGGTATGCTCGATCAATGTGTTGGCGCTTATACCTTCAGCAAGTCGTACAGCATGAGCGGATGGCGACTGGGCTTCGCAGTCGCGTCGCCCCAAGTCGCCGACGTAATCGGGAAAATGATCAACACGACCCTCTCGTGCACGCCGCCGTTCGTGCAACTTGCCGGCACGGCGGCGCTGCGGCGTGACCGCGGCGAGCGCGACGAGGTGATGCTCAAGTTCCGCGATAAGGTCGTGCTGCTCACAGAGGGTCTCAATCGTATCGACGGCATGACCGCTCTGGACCCGACGGCAACTTTCTACGTCTTCCCTAACGTTGCATCGATCTGCAATCGCCTCGGCATCACGAGCCACGGCCTCGCGTTGTTCCTGCTGCAGGGTGCCGATGATGGATTCGGGATCGCATGCCTCGGGGGCGAATGCTTCGGACAGGCGGGCGCGGGCTTCTTGCGGTTCAGCTGCGCCGAGTCGAACGAGCGTCTCGAGCGTGCGCTCGAGTTCATCCCAACCGCGCTCGCGCGCACCGATCGACTCGAGACGTGGCTCAAACGCAATCCGCAGTATCGGCTCGCGCGGCCCTATGCCGCCGGATGATTGCGGCTCCGGTGACTGGGCTCACGGAACCTTATGTCAAACCTGTGACTTCGGTCACAAGCACGCTGGAAACCGCGACGGATACTTTCCCGCAAGTATCGGAGCGAATTTTCCTCCTGACGGTTTCCCCCTAAGATTACCCGGCCCTCGCGGCCGGGTTTTTTTTGCCCGCGAGAACCGCTCCTTGTCGCGAAGTCCGTACGATCAACAGCCTCGCAATCAAACCTCAAGTTCTAGCCGAAGGCTGACTTCGACTCGCTTGTCACCAGCCCGTCAAGCGAGGATTCTATGCTGACTACAATGAATTTCGCGCGGCGGCGTGACGTGCTCTATCTCACTCGAATCGGGTTGATGAACGAGTCCGAACGGACGGTGCACGAGTGCGCGACTTTCGGCGACGAGCTGCCGCGGCGCGTGTGTCGGCAACTCATCGCAGATGCGCCGCGTTACTCGCTCTGGCAAAACAGGCATGCCGATCGCATGGCTCACGTCGCGGGGGCGCGGCGCCGCGAGCGTCAGATCCTCGCGCTTCGCTCGCTGGCGGTCGAGCAAGTGCACCGTACGGCGCTCGTAAGCTACCTGCGCGACCACCATATCGTCGGACACGCGCGCGATCAGACACTTCAAGAGTTCTACCGGCTCGCCGATCCACGCAACGCCGCGGTCTTCGAGCACCGAAACTATCTGCTGGCCGCCTCGACACAGCTGTGCGCCGTCGACATCCTCAGGCTCGTTGAAGATGCAGATGGGCTCGACCTGATCCAGAGCTACGAGCTGGCCTACAGGCAATACTTCGGAATGTTCTGCGAGCGCGCGCGCGCCAAACGCAATGGAACGCCTTACTTGCTCGCCACCCTGTTACCCGAGGTCCGCGACGCCGCCCAGCAGCTGAAGCTCAGGATTCTCGACAGTCGGCTCGTGCCCGTCCGACGATGGCGCTGACAACGGCGGCGGCGGACGTGGGCTAGAACGGCTCCACCCACGGGCGGAGCTCGAGCTCGTGCGTCCATGCGCTGCGGGGCTGATGATGCAGCGCGAGGTAAGAAGCCGCGATCGCGGCGGGCTCCAGCAGCGAGTCGGGTCCGCGCTGCGCGAGCAAAGCCTCGTGTCGAGGCGATCGGATCTGCCCGTCGATGATCACGTGGGCCACGTGGATTCCACGCGGCGATAGCTCGCGAGCCATACTCTGCGCGAGCGCGCGCAACGCAAACTTCGGCGAGGCGAAGGCGCCGAAGCCCGCGCCGCCGCGCAGCGACGCAGTCGCTCCGGTGAATAGAATCGTTCCGCCGCTGTCTTGCTGGAGGAGGCGCCGCGCTGCCGCCCGGCCGACCAGAAACCCCGCGAAGCAGCCGATGCGCCAGCTCCGCTCGAAGACGTCGGGATCGATGTCGGCCACGTCGGATCTTTCGAAGCCCGCCGCGTTGAAAACGGCGACGCCGAGCGCTCCCCGCTCCGCCGCGACAGCGAACAGCCGCTGTACGTCGTCGGGCCTCGTTGCGTCGCACCGGCAAGGCACTACGCGATCGGAGGCCGCGTACGGGAAACTCTCCACCGCGGCGCTGCGCCCCGCCGCAACGACCGTGTAGCCATCGCCCGCAAATGCATCCACGAGCGCGAGACCGAGCCCGGGCCCGACGCCGACTACGACGGCCGTTCGTCCTGCAGCGCTTTGTTCACCCATCGACGCATTCTCCGTGGTGCGACGTCGCGACTGGCGGCGCGGCCTCGATCATGCGCCACTCCCCGGCTCTCCGGCGGCGGCACTGCCTTAGATCGCTTGCCGCAGCGCGGCCTGAGCCGCGAGCGCTTTGCCCACGGCAGACAGCGTCGCCTGCAGCGTCGCGAACGAGGTGTCCTCGTCGATCGAGCACGCGCTCGCCTGCTGGCCGCCAGCCTCGACGGTCACCGACGCGAGCGCCTTTGCCTCGGTGCCGGGACTCAACGCGTGCTCGTCGAATTCGACCACGGCGACCGCCACGCCGAACCGGCGGCTCACGGCATCGACGAGCGCCTCGATCAGCCCCTGGCCGTCGCCCGTCAGTACGATCTCCGTGCTGCCTTTGCTCAAGCGGAATTTACCGTGGGTGCGCTGCGCTTCGGAGTGCAAATCGTATCCCTGCAGCCGCCAGCCGTCCGGGATGGATAGGAACTCGGCCTCGAACAGCGCACGAATCTGCCGCGACGAAACCTCTTCGCCGCTTTCGTCCGCCTGCGCCTGCACGACTCTGCTCACGGCCGGGTGCAACCACTTCGGCAATGCAATGCCGTGATCCCGCTCGAGCACGAGCGCCACGCCGCCCTTGCCCGATTGGCTGTTGATACGAACGACCTCCTCGTAACGGCGCCCGAGATCCTGAGGATCGATCGGCAGATACGCGACCGTCCAATGGGGCAGACCGTGCTCGCGATGAAATGCAAGCGATTTGCGGATCGCATCTTGGTGACTGCCCGAGAACGCCGCGTATACCAGGTCGCCTGCCCATGGGTGGCGCGGATGCACCGGCATGTCCGTGCAGCGTCTATAAACTTCGATGATTCGCCCCATTTGCGAGAAATCGAGACGCGGGTCGATGCCCTGCGAGTACATATTCATGGCCATCGTCACGATGTCCATATTGCCGGTGCGCTCGCCGTTGCCGAACAACGTGCCCTCGACGCGATCGGCGCCGGCCAGCAAACCGAGCTCTGCCGCAGCGACCGCGCACCCGCGGTCATTGTGCGTGTGCAAGCTCACGCGCACATGCTCGCGCTGCGACAAATGGCGGCAGAAATACTCGACCTGATCGGCGAACACGTTCGGCGTCGTCATCTCGACGGTGGCCGGCAGGTTGATCACGACGGGACGGCCGCGTTGGGGCTGCCAAACGTCGATCACCGCGTTGCACACTTCGATCGCGTAATCCGGCTCCGTGCCGGAAAAGCTCTCGGCTGAGTATTCAAACGTCCATTCGGTGTCCGGGTGACGCTCGGCCGCTTCTGCGACCTGTCGCGCGCCGGCGACTGCGATGCCGATGATCTCGTCCCCGCCCGCCTTGAACACCTGCTCCCGCTGAACCGGCGAGGTCGAGTTATAGACGTGCACGATCGCGCGCCGTATTCCGCGTAGCGACTCGAACGTTCGAGCGATCAGCTCCCGGCGCGCCTGCGTCAGGACCTGCACGGTGACGGCTTCGGGGATCAAGTTTTGCTCGATCAACCGACGCGTGAAGTCGAACTCCGTCTGCGATGCCGACGGGAAGCCGATCTCGATCTCCCTGAACCCGACCTCTACGAGTAGCGCGAAGAGCTCGAGCTTCTTCGCAACGGACATCGGCTGAACGAGCGCTTGATTGCCGTCTCTCAGATCGACGCTGCACCAGTCGGGCGCCCGTTCGATGGTCCGGTCGGGCCAACGCCGGTCGGCAAGCACGATCGGCCGGTAAGGACGGTATTTGGTGTGATCGAACGAGCCCATCGCGAATACCTCACTCCAAAAACACGCGGGCCACGAAACGCCCGCTACGAAGCCATTCTATGCCGATAGTGAAGCTCTTTTCGACCTATTTTTCGCTGCTGGAGGAGCCGCGCGACGATTTATTGCGGATCTCTATCGAAACACGCTATACAATTGCGCTCATGCCGCACCCCCTCGATTCCTTCGATCTGAAGATTCTCGCGGAGCTCCAAGCGAACGGCGGGCTCAGCAATCAGGAGATCGCCGAGCGCGTCGGCTTGTCGGCGTCACCGTGCTCGCGGCGGATTCGTCAGCTCGAGGACAGCGGCGTGATCCGCGAGCGCATCGTGCGGCTCGCGCCGCACGAGCTCGGCCTCGATCTCACCGTGCTAATCCATATCCGCATGGACCGCCACACGCCCGAGCGATTCGAGCAATTCGAGGGCGTCGTCCGCGCGTTCCCCGAAGTGCTCGAGTGTTACCTGATCACCGGTCAGGAAGCCGACTACCAGCTGAAGATCGTCGTGCCGAACATGGACGAGTACCAGCGTTTCCTGCTCACGAAGATCACGCGGATCGAGGGCGTGATCGGCGTGCACTCGTCATTCGTTCTACGCAAGGCGGTCGACACGACTGCGCTGCCATTGTCGTATGCACCGCGCGCGCGGTGAGTGAAAAAGCAGCTCTAAGGAAGCTCGTCGACCTTTTCTGCCTTGGCCGCGACGACGTCCGCCGGCGTCACTTGCAACGCAAGCGCCATCGCGCTCGCGACGTAGATCGACGAGTAGGTGCCGACGACGATGCCGATGATCAACGTGAGCGAAAAGCCCCAAAGCGCATCGCCGCCGAGCAGGAATAGCGCGACCACGGTCAACAACGTCGTACCGCTCGTGATCAACGTTCGCGACAGAGTCTGGTTGACCGAAGCGTTGACGATCGACTCCGGCGTGCCCCGCCGGATCAAGCGGAAGTTGTCGCGCACCCGGTCGTAGAGCACGATCGTGTCGTTCAACGAATAGCCGAGGACGGCGAGCACGGACCCGAGGACGGTCAGGTCGAATTCCCAATGGAACAACGAGAAGGCGCCGACCGTGAGCAGCACGTCGTGGACGGTGGCGACGATTGCGCCTAGCGCGAGCTTCCACCGGAACCGAATCATCACGTAGATGAAGATCATGATCAGCGCGAACACCATCGCGAGAGCACCCTGCTCCGCGAGATCTTCACCCACTTGCGGCCCGACGGCCTCGAGGCGCTGAACGTTCACGTTCGGCTCGCCCGCCCGCAGGACGCCGAGCAGACGGTTCTGTAGGTCCGTGGTCTCGGTCGCCGCTGCGACCGGCGGCAGCCGGATCAGCACATCGTTGACGGAACCGAAGTTCTGCACCTGGGCGGTGTTGAAGCCCGCGCCCTCGAGCTCGCGGCGAATCTCGACGAGATCGGCCGGGCCGGGATAGGTGACCTCGAGAATCACGCCGCCGGTGAAGTCGAGACCGAGATTCAGCCGCATCACGACGAGCGCTACGATCGAGACGACGGAGGCGACGATCGAGAAGATCATCGCCGGGCGGCGGAACCTCATGAAGTCGAAATTAGGGTTCGCGGGAATCCACTGCATCGTCGCGCTCAAAAGAGGGGCCGCGGCGCACCCGGCGTCGATGCGGCACATTGGCCGCGCGGCATGGGGCAGGCGTTGTTGGCCGGTTATTTGGTCGTTTGGTCGTCGTTCTGCGTCAGCCGCTTCTGGTCTTGCTGAGGCTCGTCCTCATTGTCGACCGAGCTCATAGCCTTGCGAAAGCTCTTCACCGCGCTGCCGAGGTCGCCGCCGACTTCCTTCAGCCTTTTCGTGCCGAAAATCAACGCCACGATCACCAAGATGATCAGTAGCTGAGGAACACTCATTGCAAGGCCCATAGGTGTCTCCGTTCGAACGCCTATCCATTGACAATTCGAGGCCGATATTCTGCGCGTCGTGGTACGGAAAATCCATGTTTCACATAGCGGACCGGAAGTTCCCGGACCCGTCCGCCGGCTCCGTCCGAGCGGCAGTCCGCAGCGCCGAAGTGCCGCCGTTCAGCATTCTTGACGCTCGGGCCGGTCTCACGGGCCGCGTCACGGCGTTCAGCGCACTGCAATGAGCAGGATCGTCCCGAACACGATGCGGTACCAGGCGAAAGCCGTGAAACGGTGGGTCTGAATATGGTGCAGCAGCCATTTGACGGAGGCGAATGCGACCGCCCCCGAGACGAGTAGCGCCACTACCAGCGCGCTCCAGTCCTCCCCGCCGAAACCGCCGTCGCGCGCCAGCTTCGCGAGCTCGTAGGCCGTCGCGGCGAACATCGTAGGAATCCCGAGCAGAAACGAGAACTCGGCCGCGGCCGGTCGAGAGGTCACGCCGGCGAGCATCGCAGCAAAGATGGTGGCGGCCGAACGGGAGGTACCGGGAAATACGGCCGCAACGATCTGCCCGATGCCGACCCAGATCGCGACACGCAAGGTAACCTGCGTGCGCGGCGGTGTTTCCGCAACCGCGCGCTCGATCAGCAAAATCGCGATGCCGCCCAACACGAGCGCCCATGCGACGGGCGCAACGGTCTCGGGCAGCTCGAGCCCGAGCTGCTTGGCCGCGAAGCCGCCGACGACGGTGATGGCAAACGACACGCCAAGCTTGAACACGTAGTCCCGGTTCTCGGGCACTTGGAACTTGAGCAGCAAGTCGAGCAAGCGCTGCCAATAGATCAGCACCACGCCGAGAATCGCCCCGACCTGAATGGCCACTGTGAACAGCTCGGAGCGGGCTCCGAGCCAGTGATAGGCAATCAGCAGGTGCCCCGTGCTCGAGATCGGCAGGAACTCGGTGACACCTTCAATGACACCGAGCACGACGGCTTGCAGCAAGTCTGGCATGAACGCGACGATTCGAGCGAAGCGCGCACGATGCCGCGTCGCGGGCGAAAAGTCACGCGATAGGAGGCGATACTCAGAACTCGAGCACGGTCGTCGTGATGACGAGCGCAGCAGCGGTGCATTATGCTCGGCGCATGTCGGCCGTAGTCCGCAACGACAGGTTCGCGCTCTGCGTGGGTGGCGCGCTCCTCGGCCTGTGCAGCTCCGTGGCCGCGATGGCCGACGAGGATCCGCTCGCCGCCGCGCGAGAGCTGTTCGCCGCCGCGTATGCCACAGTCGACGCGGGCATTCCGCTGCCGATGGCTTCCGATTCTCCCGAGCTCCGTGACTATATTCTTTACCCGTATCTGCAGCGTGAGCGGATCGAGCATGCGCTCGCGAACGACAGCGACGTTGCAGGCGCCGACGCTGGAACGCGCGCGTTCCTCCAGGCGCACGCCGGCGAGCCCGTTGCACGGGAGCTCGAGCATGCATGGCTCGCGAGCCTCGCACGTCGGCACGAGTGGCGTACGTTCATCGAGGAATACCGGCCGGCCGCGGACCCGGTCCTGCGTTGCGAATGGCTCAATGCGCGCATCGCGCTCGGCGCAACCGGGGGGCTCGCAGCCGACGTCGCGAAGGAGTGGCTCACGCCGCAGCGGTTGCCGCCGAATTGCGAGCCGACGTTCGAGTGGTTGGCGCAACAGGGGCGCTTGACCGATGACCTCATCGAGCGCCGCGTTCGGCTGCTGCTCGACAACGGGCAAGCCGGCTTCGCCCGCGTGATCGCCGCCAGGCTGCCGTCCGATCGAGCCGCGCCGCTGCTGCAGTGGGCCGACCTGCTCGAGCACCCCGAGGCTGCGTTCGACGCGCTGCTCACCGACCCGCGGCGCTTGCTCGGCACGGACGATGTCGCGCTTCTCGCCGGCTGGCGAGGCTTCACGCGAAACGATCCTGCGGCGGCGCTCGAGCGCTACGACGCGCTGCGTTCTGTTCTCGGCAAACGCTCCGCACGTGCAAGCAAGTACGCCCTCGCGCTTGCGCTCGGGCTTGCGTGGGACCGGCGCGCGCAGGACGCCGAGCGTGCGTTCGCAGACGTCGCTGCCGCCGATCTCGACGACTACGCCCTCTCCTGGCTGGCTCGCGCAGCGCTCTGGACCGGGGATTGGCGCCTGGTCGAACGCGCTATTGCAGCGATGTCGACCGAGCAGCGCGGTGAGAGCCGCTGGACGTACTGGCAGGCGCGGGCCACCGCGGCTCGGGGCGACGACTCGGGCGCACGCGAGCTCTATGCCGCCCTGCTGCCGCGGGACAATTTCTATTCAGCGAATGCGGCGGCACGGTTAGGGCTGCTCGCCAAGCCGCATCCCGAGGCGCTCGAGGTGGACCGGGACGCGCTCGAGACCATCGCGGCGCGTCCCGCTTTCGTGCGTGCCCGTGAGCTGCTGCTGAGCGGTCTGCGTTCGGCCGCCGTGTCCGAATGGCTCGCGGGCTGCGCGGCGCTCGACGATGCAGATCGCACGCAGGCCGTGCACCTCGCCGCTTCTTGGCAATGGCACGACATCTCGGTCGCAACCGCGACGCGGCAAAACGTGTTCTTCGACTATGCGCTGCTGTATCCGCGTCCTTATGACACCGAGGTCCGCTCGGCAGCGCGACTCACGCAAATCGAGCCGCCCTTGATCTATGGAGTGATCCGCCAAGAGAGCCTGTTCAGACCCGATGCGGTCTCGGCCGCCGGTGCAGTCGGCCTCGCTCAGCTGCGCCCGGAAACCGCGCGGCTCGTCGCGCGGGATTGGAGCCAGCCGCGCCCGGGCGCTGCGCAGCTGCTCGAGCCGGCGGTGAACATCACGCTCGGCGCTTCGCATTTGCGGGACTTGATCAACGAGTTCGACGAGCAGACGCCCGTGGCGCTCGCGGGCTACAACGCGGGCGACAACGCCGTCGAGCGGTGGCTACCCGAGCAGTCGACGGACGCCGACGTTTGGATCGAGAATATTCCGTTCAACGAGACTCGCGACTACGTGCAGCGCGTGCTCTGGCACAGCGTCGTTTTTGGTTGGCTGCAGTCGGGCGAAGGCCAGAACGTCGAATCATGGCTCGCGCCCGTCACCCCGCGCCGCGTGGCGCAAAGCGCCGACCGCGCGCCGGCCGCCGCGCAAACCGGTTGAGCGAGCAGGCGTCAGCCGCGGTCGCGTAGCCGATCGATCTCCGCCGCCAGCCGGCCCGGCTCGTCGGTTGCGATCCGCTCGAGCACTCGCACGCGCTCCTCGAGCTTCGCGATCACAACATCGCGCTCGGCGAGCGCCGAGTCGATCAGCCGTGCCACTTCCTCGCGGCTCGAGTCGGCGCGGCTCACGCGTCGGCCCATCGAGTCTTCGAGCGGATAGCCGTGCTTCGCACGAATCCAAGTGGTGGTGATTCCGCCGATCGTCGCAAACAGGCCGATTCCGATCGGCACGAGCCAGAAGACAACGCCGTTCATCGTTCCTCCTCCGAGCCGCTCCCCGTCAGCCCGCGCACACCCTGGATCGAGCTCTAGAAAGGGTTCCCCGCCGGGCTGCCGTTGGGCGTACGGGGAGGAATAACAGCAGGCGCTACGAAGCCGGTTGGTCAGACCGATCCGGAGCTGCACCGACGGGAAACCCCTGCGCAGCCTTTAGCAGAATCTGTGCCAAACTGACCGGTACGCCGTAATCGTTTGATCTGTTAGTGAAATTGCGGCGCTTCGCCGTTCCGGCCCGAGGACGACGATGCGCGATATCGCTACATGTTGGCGCGATATCGCAAACGGATCGGCGAAAAGCGGCGTGCAGGCGCCGCGCCGCAAGCGCTGCCTCAACAAAGAGGGCCGCGCATGGCGGCCCTCCGTGAGACAGGGTCTCAGAACCCTAAGGCTCAGCTGTGGAGCTCCTCGCCTCGATGACCGGTGTACTCGCAACACGCTGAAACCCCAAGAATCTCACTAGACATGGGATCACCTCCTTTGGGTTGTGGGACCGAGCATAAGAGTGGCCTATTCGCCGAGCCCAAGGCAAGTGCGTTGCGCTGGGCGCGGGCGACCCGACAAGAGGTCGCACGCAGCGAATGGAGTGGGTGCAGAATCAGTCATGGTCGGACCCTGCCCACTCGGTGCCCGGCCCGGAGAACCGCGTGATCGAGCTGTCGCAAATCAGAAAACGCTACGCGGACGACTCGACCGGCGCGCCTGCCCTCGACGGCGTCGACTTGCGGATCGCGCGCGGCGAGTTCGTTGCCGTCATGGGGCCATCCGGGTGCGGCAAGACAACGCTGCTCAACATCATCGGCCTGATCGACGCGCCCTCGAGCGGCCGCTATTGGTTCGCCGACGAGGACCTGTCGAACCGCTCGATCGACGAGCTTGCAACACTGCGCAAGCGCCACATGGCTTTCATCTTCCAGAGTTTCCACCTGATCGCGGATTTGAACGTCTACGACAACGTGGAGCTGCCATTGCGTTACCAGAATATCGCGCGTGCGCGCCGCCGCACGCTGGTGCGAGAAGTGCTGGAGCTCGTGGGGCTCGACGCACGCGCTCGCCAGTTTCCGGAGCAGCTATCCGGCGGCCAACAGCAGCGCGTTGCCATTGCGCGCGCCCTGGTGAACGACCCCGCGGTCATTCTTGCGGACGAGCCGACCGGCAAACTCGACAGCCGCAACGGCGAAGAGGTGCTCGACATGCTCGTGACCCTGAACCGTTCGGGCGCCACCGTGCTGATGGTCACGCACTCGCAGGCCTGCGCGGCGCATGCCGACAGGATCGTCCACCTGCGCGACGGCCGCATCGTGCCGACCACTCTCGCTCTAGCATGAGCGCCGCACGACCGCCGATCGCGGCCGCTTACGTATGACGATCAAGGACAAGCTGCGTGCGCTCGGCCGGCAACGGAGTCTGCGTTACGCGTTGTCCTTACCCGAGCGCACGCTGCGCTCGGCGGCCGCGCTTACGGCCGGCGTGGTGCACGAGGTCGCCGCGGTGGCCGTGCCGATCGGCGTGCGTCGTGGGCGGCTATATCGCAACCTCGTCGATGTCACGCTGCGATTTCTGATCGAGAGCGTGGGTCAAGTCGAAGGGGCCCCCGGCGAGGAACCGGCGCGCGCCAACTTCCTGCTGCGCAAGGCGGCCGGCAACAGCATCGAGATCATGGGTATCGTCGCGTTCCGTGCGTCGCCAGTCTGGGTTTTGGCCGCATTGTCGGACGTCTGTGGCTTTGGCCGTCAGCTCATTCCCGAGATTGCCACCGCGCTCAAGGAACAAGGGCTGCTGGAGCAGTCGCGCCGCTTTGCGACGATGGAGCAGCTGCTCGAAGGTCTGGAGCGCAGCACCGCCCAGCTGGCCGACACGGTCAACACGCCGCCGCTCGACGTCGCGAGCTTGCGCCAGGAATGGCAAAAGCTCGCAACCGAAGTCAAGCGCTTGCCGGCACCGAAACTGCCGTCGCGGCGGGCAGTGACGGGTCTATGGTCCGAGCTGCGCGCGGCCGCGGACAAGCAGGGCCGCTCGATATTCGCGGTGTCGTCCGTGCTCGCGCTGGCCGCCGTGGGCGAGCTGCCGGAGCGGGCCCGAGTGCTGTCGAAATCGGCGGCCGTTGCGTTCGGCCGAAGCGGCACGGTGCTCGCGGGCACGCTGCTCGGCCACTATCGCGATTCGCTCCGCACGATCCGCCAGGTGGGATTCCTGGACTACGCCGCGCGCCAGCTCAAGCCGTATGCGCGAGCCGCACGCAAGGCGTTCTCGCCCCAGCAGGCGACGCTCACGGGCCGAATGCTCGATCGAATCTGAGCCGGGCCGCCGTGGCGCTCAGGGCGGTCCTTCGGGCCAGCGCGTGTCGAACGGAAAGGGCCTGAGCTCCGTGTTGAACGCAAGATACTGGATGATCTGGTACGTGTAAGTCGCCAGCGACTGCCCGAACTTCGTGAGCGCCGGGTTCGTCTTGCCCGTGAACAGCACGGTCAAGAACTGCAGGACGATCACGGTGAGCACGACGATCCGCGAGACGGCGTAGCACACGATCATGACGATCATGAACAACAGGCGCAGCCACGTCGAACGCGATTTGAGATGCTCTTCGAAGGCGCGCTCGCGAGGCGCTTGAACGTCGTCGGACGGCTCTTCATTCATGACGGCACCTCGACGGTTGTTGGTCTATCTTAGCGCGCGGCTCGCTCGCTGCTCACCTTCGCGCTCCAAAGTTTGTGCCGCATCCAACAGCTTCCGCAGCGTGTTCCAATTGCGCGCCGTTCCCGAGGTCTTCAAGCGGTTTTCGAGAACGGCGCCCGAGAGCTTCGAGCGCCCTACGCCGTTCGGATAGTAGAGATACACCTCCGGGCCGCGGATCTCGATCATCTCGGGACCGGAGTGCTGCTTGAGCAACGCAGCCTGTGTCCGAGCGTCCGGCACGCCCGCGAGAAACATCACGAGCAGCTTGCTCGGGTCCATCTGCGGGGCAAGCTCCGGACCGCGCTCGATCAACATGCGAATCTCCTCGAGCGCGCGCACGAAGACTTCGATCTTGAGATCGAAGCGCCGCTCGAGCTCCTGTGTGATGCGACGTGCGAGCGCATCGCGATCCTTCAGTCTGGTTCGAAACACCGCGTTGCCGCTCGCGAGCAGCGTGCGCACATCGCGCAATCCGAGTGACTCGAATGCGCTGCGCAGCGCGTCCGATTTGATGACGCTCGAGCCGCCCACGTTCACGCCGCGCAGCATCGAGATGTAGACGGTCATGCGCTCATGGTGAGCGAGACAAGCCGCGGCGGCAACCGGCGCGCGGCGCGACGACCTGGCTCACTCGCGAAGCAGACGACGCGTCAGCCGCGCTTCGGACCGCCGTTCGGCCGATATTGAAACACCTGCTCGAGCGGCACGCCGAACACCGCCGCGATCCGGAATGCGACCTCGAGCGAGGGCGAGTATTTGCCGAGCTCGATCGCATTGACGGTTTGACGCGTCACGCCGACTTGCGCGGCGAGAGCTTGCTGTGTCATCTCCGCATGCTCGAATCTGAGCCTGCGGATAGTGTTCGCGATCGGCAGCTCGGCCATCTCAGCGTCCTTTGCGGTAAGCAGTGAGCTCGCTGCCGAGCTTGAGGAGCCAAGCGAGCATCACGGCGAGCATCACCGTGTTCGCCATCGTGCGCAGACTGCCGTGAAGATGCAGGCCCCCGAACGACAGCAGCACGCCCACGACGAGCGCGTAAAAACCGATCCGGGCAGCCTCGAGCTCGATCAGTCGCTCGCGCTCGTCCTTCGGCGTGCGCGCGTCCTTCGGCGACAGCATTGCCATCAGGACGTGCAGCGCCACCTGCAGCACGGCGAATGCGAGGAACAAGGCGAACATGTAGTGAAAGGGATCCACGCCGTTGCGCTCGAGCTCGTCGTGGTGGATCACGGGCACGAGGTAGCCGATGGCGAGCAGGACCAACAGTACGAAGGAAATCCACGCGCGCTTTTCCCTAAAGGACATGGCAGGTTCCTTTGTATGCTATGACTTATAAATTGGACGTTACGTCAAAGATATCATACATCATGACAAATGTTATTTACTTTTCGCGCCGGTTTCGACTGTTCCCTAATCCGCCGCCCGCCACGAACGGTTGCGGGCGCGAAGTGATACGCTGCTCGATCCGCGGCGAGCGCCACGTCGGCCGGCCGTCGCGCCATCACGAATCGAGCGCATGCAACCGTTGAACTTAGCCGCCCGGCTCAGCGCGCCGGACCTGTTCGGCTACCGCAAATATTGGGCGCACCGGCTCACGCCCGCCCCGTTCCTGCCGATGTCGCGCGAAGAAATGGATGCGCTCGGCTGGGACCAGTGCGACGCGATCCTCGTGACCGGCGATGCCTACGTGGACCATCCGAGCTTCGGCATGGCCATCGTCGGCCGGGTGCTCGAGGCGCAAGGCTTCCGAGTCGGCATCATTGCGCAGCCGGATTGGCGCTCGACCGAGGACTTCGAGCGCCTCGGCGCGCCCGCCCTGTTCTTCGGCATCACGGCCGGCAACATGGATTCGATGGTCAACCGCTACACAGCCGACCGCCGAGTGCGCCGCGACGATGCCTACACGCCGGATGGCCAAGGGGGCCGGCGCCCCGACCGCAGTGTGATCGTCTACTCGCAGCGCGTACGGGAAGCGTTCCCGGCCGTGCCGATCGTGATCGGCGGAATCGAGGCGAGCCTGCGGCGCATCGCGCATTTCGACTATTGGCAGGAGAAGGTGCGCCGCTCGATTCTGCTCGACTCGCGCGCCGATCTGCTCGTGTTCGGCAACGGCGAGCGGCAAATCGTGGAGATTGCGCATCGGCTCGCGGCCGGTGCGGCACCGCGTGAGATCGTCGACGTGCGCGGCACGGCGTTCGTCGGCCGGCGCGGTGACGAGGCCTGGACCGAGATCGACTCCACGCACCTCGATCTCCCGGGACGCATCGACTCGCACCCCGATCCGTACGCGACGGAAGCCGAGATCGCGGCGGCCTCGCGCACGGCCGACGAGCCCGAGCCCGGCGTGAAAGTCGTGCGCTTCACGCGCCGCGTGCCGAGCGCCGCTCGCGACCGGAGCTACATTCGGCTGCCGAGCTACGAGCAGGTGCGCGACGACGCTGTCCTGTACGCGCACGCGTCGCGGATCCTGCACATGGAGTCGAATCCCGGCAACGCGCGAGCCCTCGTGCAGCGGCATGGCGCGAGCGACGTCTGGCTCAATCCGCCGCCCGTGCCGCTCGCGAACACGGAGATGGACAGAATCTACGAGCTGCCGTATGCGCGGCGTGCGCATCCCGCCTACGGCGACGCCAAGATCCCGGCCTACGAGATGATCCGCTTCTCCGTGACGATTCAGCGCGGCTGCTTCGGCGGCTGCACGTTCTGCTCCATCACCGAGCACGAAGGGCGGATCATCCAGAACCGCAGCGAGGATTCGATCCTGCGCGAGATCGAGACGATCCGCGACACGGTGCCGGGTTTCACCGGCGTGATCTCGGACTTGGGCGGCCCGACCGCGAATATGTACCGGCTCGCTTGCAAGAGCCGCGAGATCGAGGCCGCCTGCCGGCGGCCGTCATGCGTTTACCCCGGCATCTGCCCGAACTTGAACACCAACCACGCGCCGCTGATCGACTTATACCGCCGGGCGCGCGCGCTGCCGGGCGTGAAGAAGGTGCTGATCGCGTCGGGCGTGCGCTACGACCTCGCGAGCGAATCGCCGGAGTACGTGAAAGAGCTCGCGCAGCACCACGTCGGCGGCTATCTCAAGATCGCCCCCGAGGCGATCTCGGAAGGGCCGCTGTCGAAGATGATGAAACCCGGCGTCGGCAGCTATTACCGCTTCAAGCAGCTGTTCGATCGCTACTCGCAAGCCGCCGGCAAGGAGCAGTACCTGATTCCGTACTTCATCGCGGCGCACCCCGGCACCACGGACGAGGACATGCTCGAGCTCGCGCTATGGCTCAAACAGAACGGTTACCGCGCGGACCAAGTGCAAGCATTTCTCCCCGGACCGATGGCGACCGCGACCGCAATGTATCACTCGGGCAAGAACCCGCTGCGCAGGGTCACACGCAGCTCCGAGCGTGTGCACGTGCCGAGAGGGCTCAGGGTACGGCGCCTGCACAAGGCATTCTTGCGCTATCACGACGCTAACAACTGGCCCATGTTGCGTGCGGCGCTCAAACGCATGGGACGCGAGGATCTGATCGGCAACGGCAAGCAGCATCTCGTGCCGCGCTATCAGCCGAAGGGCACGGGACACGCGCCGGAAGGCCGGCGAGGGGCACGCGCGAAGCCGTTTCGCACACAGCACGTGCGCTGAACGCTCCCATCGCCGCATGGGACGATCGAGGTCCCGCGAGAACCGGCGCGTGTGCGGCGGCCGGCGGCCTGCTACATTGAGCGTACCTCGATCATGATGCGCCCGCCGCCCTAGCACCGTGCTGTTCGGCCTCGATCCGATGTGGGTGTCCACCTGCATCCTCGCCATCACCTACGCCGTGATCATGTCGGAGCGGGTGAATCGCGCCATCGTCGCGCTGCTCGGTGCCGCCCTGATGATCGTCGTCGGCGTCCTCGACCAACAAGAGGCGATCCGCGGCGTCGACTGGAACACCATTGGCCTTTTGACCGGCATGATGATTCTCGTGTCGATCTCGCGGCGCTCTGGCATGTTCCAGGCGATGGCGGTGTGGTCGGCGCGCGTCGCAAAGGCGCGCCCCGCGGGCATTCTCTTCATTCTGCAGATCACGACGGCCGTACTATCGGCCTTCCTGGACAACGTGACGACGGTGCTCTTGATCGTGCCGGTCACGCTGGCGATCTGCAAAACGCTCGAGGTCCCGGTGTATCCGTTTCTGCTCGCGGAGATCTTCGCCTCCAACATCGGCGGTACGGCCACGCTGATCGGCGACCCACCCAACATCCTGATCGGCTCGCAGGTCGGTCTTTCGTTCAACCAATTCGTCGTGCAGCTCACGCCGGTGATCTTGATCGTCTTGGCCGTGCAGGCCGCGATGATTCATCTGTTCTGGGGAAAGCGGCTCGTCGCGTCGGCGGCAGCCGAGGCGCGCGTGATGGAGATGCGGCCATCGGACTCGATCGAGGATCGGGCGCTGCTCCGACAGTCTCTCGCCGTGCTGACGGCGGTCATGATCGGGTTCGTGCTCGCGCGGCGCTTGGGCCTCGAGCCCGCCACGATCGCTGTCTTCGGCGCCGCGATCCTCATGCTGCTCGACAACTGGGCCCACCATTCCGAGAAGGCCGCTCACAACATCCATCGAACGTTCGGCGACGTGGAGTGGATCACGATCTTCTTCTTCATCGGCTTGTTCGTCGTCGTGCACGGCGTCGACGTGGGCGGATTGCTGCAACTGCTCGCAAGCAAGCTCGTCGCCGCGACGGGCGGCAACCTGAGCCGAGCGGGCTACTCGATCCTGTGGGCGTCGGCAGTGCTATCCGCGATCGTGGACAACATCCCGTTCGTCGCAACCATGATTCCGCTGATCAAGAACATGGCGCCCGCCTACGGGGGCGTGGATCAGATACAGCCCTTGTGGTGGTGCTTGTCGCTCGGCGCCTGTCTCGGCGGCAACGGCACGCTCGTCGGCGCGTCCGCGAACTTGACGGTTGCGGGCATCGCGGAGCGCAACGGCGTGCCGTTCCGCTTCGTGACCTACACGCTCTATGCCGCGCCGATGATGCTCGTGTCCGTCGCGATCTGTAACGTCTACGTGTGGTGGCGCTACTTCTGAGGGCTCCCGAGCCGCCGACGAAACGGCCCGTCCGATGACCCCTTCACCCCGCCTCGGCCGGCCGGCAGGAACAGCGCCACGAGGTGGTCGCGATCGCAGTTGCTTCGAGGTCTAGCCTTGCGCTAGTCGCGGGTTTGGAGCGACGCCCCGGGCAACGCGAAGCGGCGCCGTCCGGAAAGGGGGATCGCTGCCGGTGTGTCCGATCTGCGCGACGCGGCGCGCCGGCTGCGCAGCGTTCGGCGCAATCCGCGCAGACGCCGGACCCAAGCGCGCACCCGCGGCTTGCCGAGCACGCAGATTCCGGCGCTCAAGAGCACGATCTGAGCGTCGAGCGAGGGCGTGCAGACCTCGACGTAACGGCAATCGAGGAACCACGACTGACGCGCGCCCCGGCCTGCGAACAGCTGGGCGAGCCCGACGATCCCCGGGCGCACGCCGAACCGCTCGGCATGACGCGCATCGTCCCAACCGAGCCGCGCCACGTCGTGCGGGGTCAAAGGCCGCGGTCCGACGAGGCTCATGTGGCCTGCGAGGACGTTCACGAGTTGCGGCAGCTCGTCGAGCCCCGTCGCCCGCAACAAGGTACCCGGTCTCGTGATCCAACCGTCACGCATCGTGCGGAATTTGTAAATCCGAAACGGCCGCCGACCCGCCCCGACGCGTAGCTGCGTAAACAGCACCGGCCCGCCGTCATGGAGAGTGATCGCGGCCGCAATCAGCAGCAGCACGGGGCTCGCGGCCGCGAGAACCGCAGCCGAAATGGCACATTCGACGATCCGCTTGAGCATGGCTCGGTCCCTCGATCCGATGGGACTAGCTTCGGCCTAGAATCTGCCGAGCGGGTCGCGAAAAATGACGAATTCTGACGCGGCTACTCGAGGCCGGGGCACCGCTCGTACACCACGTCGTAGTAGCAGCCGCCCGCGGCGCGAGTCGCAAACGTGCGGCGAGCGATCTCGCGGTAGCCGCGCTGCGACAGGAACGCCTCGATGTCGGCCAGCTTGCAGCAGCCCGCGTACGCCTCGAAGTCCGGCACCTCCGTCTTGATGAATCGGAAGCCCTCGAGCAGAGCCTCGGCGCCGCGCAGCACGAGCAGCTCCGACCCTTGCGTGTCGAGCACGAGTGCGTCGTAGTCCACTGGATCCAGCCGCTCCCGAGCGAGCAGCGAAGGCAGCGTGCGGCTCTCGAGCACGATCGTGCGCGTGTATTCCACCTTGGGCCAAACGTCCTTGTGCTCCGCGAGGGCGAGGACCGACGACGACTCGCCGCGATTGTTCGCCACGTGGAACTCATAGCGCTCGCCGTCCGCGTCCGTGACCAGCGCCTCGACGGCGCGTTGCTGCGGAAACGCCGCAATGTTCTTGCGAAGCTGCGCGAAGACCTCGGGAATCGGCTCGATCCACAACACCGCGAGCCGGTGGCGTGCATAGATCTCCCGCTCCTGGCCGGTGTTCGCACCGACGTGGATCAAGCCGTGCACGGCGGTCAGGAAGCGATCGGATTCCGCTTCACGTCGCGCGAGATCGGCACCGCCACGCAACCGCCCGAGCAGGCGTCGTAGTCGACCCATGCCGTCAGCCGCGCCGCCGCGCGTGCGCCGCAACGAAGGGGCACGCCGCCAATGGCAAGAGGGCAAATGGCAAGGGATAGGCTGCGGCGGCCCCTGCGGCGGTGAGACGGCCGCGCCGAAAGCTACGTCTCACCATGACCGCGAGCTCGACCCGGCTCTGCGGCCTACTCCCGGGCGGCCGCGGCAACCGCGCGCCGGACACTCTACTTGGCGGTCGGCGCGGCGGCGCCGCCTAACCGCGTCTGCTCGAACGCCTTGGTCGCGAGCGCAATCATGCTCGCGACGTCGCTCAAGTTCGCGGGGACTACCAACGTGTTCGCGGTGCGCGCGAGATTGCCGAACTGCTGCACGTAGTCCTCGGCGATCCGCAGTTGCATCGCCTCGCGGCCGCCGGGCGCGGCTACGGCCTCGGCCACGCGCCGCAGGCCTTCCGCCGTTGCGATCGCGACCGCACGGATCGCTTCGGCCTCGCCCTCCGCCTCGTTGATCTGCTGCTGGCGCTTCGCCTCGGACTCCTTGATGACGCGCTGCTTCTCGCCTTCGGCCTCGTTGATCTTCGCGTCGCGATCGCCTTCGGACGTGAGGATCACGGCGCGCTTCTCGCGCTCCGCGCGCATCTGCTTCTCCATGGCCTGCAGCACGTCGCGCGGCGGATTGATGTTGCGGATCTCGTAGCGCAGCACCTTCACGCCCCACGGCTCGGTCGCCTTGTCGAGCTCGTTCACGACGTTCGCATTGATCGTGGCGCGCTCCTCGAACGTGCGGTCGAGATCGATCTTGCCGATCTCGCTGCGCAACGTCGTCTGGGCGAGCTGCGAAATCGCGAAGTTGTAATCCGATATACCGTACGACGCGCGCGCGGCATCGAGCACCTGCAGGTACAGCACCCCGTCGATGCCGACTTGCACGTTGTCCTTCGTGATGCAGACTTGCTCCGGAATATCGAGCGCGGTCTCCTTCAAGCTGTGCTTGTACGAAACCCGCTCGACGAACGGCACGAGGATGTGGAAGCCGGCCGACAGCGTGCGGCTGTACTTGCCGAGCATCTCGACGATGTAGGCGCGCTGCTGCGGCACTACGATCGCCGTCTTGCGCAGCACGAGGATCGCGAGAGCCGCGATCACCAGCACCACGATGAATACGCCCTGGTCCGTCATCGCTCCCCCTTTACGCCGCGCGGACGTGCAACGTGACGCCGTCGACCGCCTCGATGCGCGCGTCGCCCCCCGCCGGAATCGCACGGTCGCCCGTATTGATCGCGGTCCAGCCGCTGCCGCGGTACTCGACTCGACAGGACTTGCCGGGAGCAAGCTCCTCTGCAACCACGACGCGCTGGTCAACGTCCGAGCTGACCTTCGCGAGCGGCCTATTCCTCAGCTTCTCGTAGAGCTCGCCGCGCAGTGTGACCATCGCCGTGATCGACAGCGCCGCGAACAGCAGCCATTGACCCCATTGCGGCAGCTCGATGCCGATCAGACCGATTGCGCCGACGATGAGCGCGCCCGCACCGACGAAGATCAGATAGAACTGCGCGTCGACCGCGAACAGCTCGGCGCCGAGCAGCAGCACGCCGATGGTGCACCATCCCCACCACGCCATGTCCCCACCTCGCTCGTCTGCGGCCGGAACCGGCCGCGCGGATTATCGGTGCAACGCGCGGCGCATCTCAAGCCGCGCGGCACGCCGCGGCGAGCTTGCGCAGCACCATCGGCGGCGCCGTGAGCCGGAAGCTGCGCTCGAGCATGCTCGCGACCTCGCGCCAGTCGACGCGGCCGCGGTCGAGCCGCATCCCGAACCAGCCGCGCGCTCCGATGTACGCCGGCAGATAATAGCGGTCGGCATCGAACCGCACGCGGTCGAGGTTCTCGCCAAGCTCCGATTTCACGCAAACGGACACGATGCCGTCCCCATGATGATCGTCCAAGAAATAGGCGAACACCTTGCCGCGCACGCGGAAGACAACGTGGTCGCCCTTGACCGTGCAGTCGGTGGCCGGCAGCGCGCCGCAAAGGTCGGTGACCTTGCGCCGTGCCGCGGCGGCCGCGGCAGCGCGCGTCTTCGGCGAGCGCGCGGTCCTCCCCGAGCCGCCGGCCGTGGCGCTCGGGGCCTTCGACCGACCCGATTTCGGCATCGCCCGATTATAGGGCCCCGGCGGAGGCACCGTTCGTAGATATACGGATGGCGCGCGCACCAAAATAGAGCGACGCTTGCGCGATGACCCGGATCGACAAGGGCATGATGAAACAGAGATTCTCATCGGCAAGGGTGAACCTGGCGTGGCTGCTGGTCTTTTCTCTCGCGGCGAGCTGCAGCCGCACGCCTCAGCCGCCGGCCGCGCCGACGCTGACCGCTCACGAAGTGCAGCAGCCGGCCGGCTGGGCCGACGACCTCAAGCTGCCCGAGGCTCAGGACCTGAACCCCGACCCGCACGTGCTCGAGATCAATCTCGAGGCGAAGATCGCGAACGTCGAGCTGCTGCCGGGCAAGATGACGCCGGCCTGGACCTACAACGGCACGGTGCCGGGTCCGCTGCTGCACGCCCAGGTCGGCGACCGCGTGATCGTGCACTTCAAGAACTCGCTGCCCGAGGCCACGACGATCCACTGGCACGGTCTGCGCGTTCCGAACGACATGGACGGCGCGCCGGGTTTCACCCAGCAACCGATCGCCCCCGGCGCGGAATTCCGCTATGAGTTCACGCTGAAGGACGCCGGCACCTATTGGTACCACCCGCACATCGACTCCTCCGCACAAGTCGGCCGAGGGCTCTACGGACCGATCGTTGTCGATGACCCGAAAGACCCGAAAGTCTTCGGCGACGACCTCGTGCTGATGCTCTCGGATATCGGCTTGAACGACGACGGGAGCCTCCAGGACGCGGATACCGGCGGGCAGTTCGGGGACCTGTTCGGCCGCGAGGGCAACGTGCTGCTCGTGAACGGGAAGGTCCGCCCGACTCTCAAGGTACGCACCGGCAAGCAGCAGCGTTGGCGGGTGATCAACGCCGCACGCGCGCGCTACTACAACCTGCGCATGCCGAATCATCGCTTCATCAAGCTCGGCGGCGACAACGGGCTCGCCGGTCGCTCGCTCGACACCTACAACGTGGTCGTGACGCCGGCCGAGCGAGCGGATCTCGTGTTCACGCCGACGGACCCGCCCGGCACGACCGCGATGCTGCAGTGGGTGCCGACGGACCGCGGCTTCGGCAGCACGTTCAACCGGCCGCGTGAAGACATGATGAAGATCGAGACGGTGGCCGACGCGCCGGTCCTACCCGAGAAGATTCCCGAAAAGTTACGCGACATCGAGCCCATCGACGTGAGCCACGCGACGGAGAAGACGGTCGAGCTCACGATCGCGACCGTGGACGGCAAGCTGCAGATGGGCATCAACGGCATTCCGTCGTGGAACGCGAAGCCGATCAATGCCGAGATCGGCGAGACGCAGATCTGGCACGTCATCAACAACACGGACTTCGCGCACCCATTTCATCTGCACGGCTACTTCTTTCAAGTGCTGGACGACACCCGCGTGCCCGAGTGGAAAGACACGGTGAACGTGCCCGCCAAGACGAACCTCGACATCGCGATCCAATTCGACGAGCGGCCGGGGGTGTGGATGTATCACTGCCACATTCTCGATCACGCGGAGATCGGCATGATGGGGCATCTATTCGTGCGCGAGCGCGGGGCCCCGTTGCCGAGCGACGATCACGCGAGTCACGCTCCGCACCAAACGCCGATGCCGGACGGCGGCTAACCGACCGGCGGACGGAATCGCCGCCCCCGCACCTGCCCGCGTACGCGCTCTCGAACAGCACGCAGGTGGTGCGCTTCCTGGGACGGCGAATCCATCCATAGCTAAAAGAACGCGTGCAGCTCGGCGAATACCTCGTCGCGATTACTCGCCGCGTCGGTCGGCAGGCCGTCGTAGCTTCTCAAGCCGACTCGCGCCTGCACGAATTGCACGGGCGAGTGCTCCCACACGACGCTGTAGCGGTAGCGATCGTCGCCGCCGATCGCGTCCGAAGGATCGTGCACCTCGGCAGTAATCTTCAGGTTGTGCCCCTTGCGGAAGCGCCAGTCCGCCTCGAGCAGGGCGGCGCGCTGCTCCAGATCTCCGACCGCGAGATCGTCCTTGATCGAATCGACCTCGGCCAACCAGGCGACGGGGCCCGTACGCAGCCCCGCGAATAGGCTCACGAGCTCGCGATCGCCGAGCGCCGCATTGTTCACGTTCACAGCTGCGCCGAGCCGAAAGTGCGGCCGCACGTAGCTCGACTGCACGCTCAGCTGCTTGCCCGCGTCGCTCTCGGGCCCGCCGGCGGTACCGTTCGTGAGCGCAATCTGCGACGACCAGCGAGGGAGCTCGAGGCCCGCCTCGATGCCGCTGTCGGGCGTGCTGAAGTTGATGCCGGGCACTTGCCGAATGAAAGCGGAGTCGTCCTGCAAGCGCCAGCCGAACGGCAGAAAGAACTTGCCGGCTTTGAGCGTGTACTTGCCCGCCGCCGGCGTGATCAACGCGTAAGCCTCGCGCGCGGCCGCTGCGCCCGGCGCGACCTGCTCGTCCACGTAAAGTGTGACCAGATTCGGCACCGGTGAGACCGCCGCGTAGAGCTTCGCGCTCGACACGCCGAGCTCCGACGTGCGCTCTGCGCCCGGCGTATCGACCGAGTGCACGTCCGCACGCAAGTCGCCGCCGATCCCGAGCCAGCGATTGACGTCGCCAATCGGCCCGCCCTCGCCGCGCTCGAGCGTGCGCTGCGCGAGCTCGGCGCGCGCGTACGCCTCGCCCACCGCATTGCGCTTGCCGCCACCCGTCGGGTTCAGGTGGCAGCCGCCGCATTTGAGGCCGGTGAGCACCGCGAGGTACGGCTCGGCCGTGGCAGCGCCGCCGGCGAGCAAGCCGACGGTCGCGGCGACGGCCGCGATCGCGATCCGCACACGCGTAGGCAAGACGCTCCTCATTGCGCCGCTCCGTTGGTAATCCACTGCCTGATCGCGGCGATCTTCGCCGGGGCGAGCGCGGCCTGACCCAGCGGCATGCGCGAGCCGACGGCTGCGGTACCCTCGAGCTTCTGCACGATGTAGCTCGCGTCGGCATCGCCGGCCTGCACGCGCTGTGACGTCGGCGCTTCGATGCTGGCGACTCCCACGAGGCTCGCGAAGCTCGTGCTCTCGCTCGTGAGATCCATGCCGGACGGCAACGTCGTGGACGTCGGCCCCGTGTGGCACGCCGCGCAGATCGGCGTGAACACCTGCGCCTGAATCGCAGCGAGCGTCGGTGCCATCGCCTGCACCGTGAACTCGGCCGCGAAGTCGCCCCCGGCCGCGCCGTTCCCCGACGGCAGCGTGCCACTGTATTCGCCGTCGAGCGCGTTGCCGTCGAGATCCATGATCGCGGGCGAGCCCGTGCCGATCAGCCTCACGCGATACGTGTCGTCCACCGACGCGACGCCGGTCAGATCGAGCACGGCCGTCTTCGGATTCGCCGCGGGCACCGTGACGGCTGCGGGCGCGATCGCGACCTCGTTGCCGTCGCCGAACGTGCCGTCTCCGCCGCTGCGCTCGAGCACGAACGTGGTCGCATCGACCGATGTCGCATTCAGCTCGCGATCGAACACCGCCATGATCGATGCGGGCAGCTGCGTAAGCGTATCGTCCGGCGCTGGGTTCAACGACGTCACGCGCACGGGCGCGCTCGGCGGCGGCGCCGCCGCCGGCTGCGCGCCGTCGGCGATCCACTGGCGAATCATCGCAATGTCCGCCTGTGTCAGCGGCGTGCCGCCGAGCGGCATGCGGCCGCCCACCGCGGCCGTGCCTTCGAGCTTTTGGATCAGGTAGCTGTTGTCCGGATCTCCGGCCTTGACGCGCTGCAGAGACGGCGCCTCGGCGCTCGCGACGCCGACCAGCATCGCGTAGCTGTTCGCCTCGTCGAGCCTGAGTCCTTGCGGCGCGGAGGCGCCGACGTGGCACGCGGTGCAGATCGGCGTGAGCACGTTGTCTTGAATCGACTGAAAGTTCGCCTGCAGCGTGGTCGCCGCCGTTGTTGCCGCCGCCGTTGTTGTTGGTCCCGCCGCTGTAGCCACCGCCTCCGCCGCCGCACGCAAACGGCAGCACGACGAGCGTGCCCGTGCCCACGAGCTTCGAAAGCGAGCGAATCCGGTTGACGCGCGTCATAGGTAGTTCCTCCCTGCGCGATGTTGTTCGTGCGCGTATGTCCTCGCGACGGCGAAGGAGGTTCAACACGCCGACGATTCAACGCCGCGAGCGCACCTGTGGCGTCGCCACTACGATTCGGCAGTTAGTTTCGCGTGACCGGCGCGTTCGAGCCCGGTGTGCGTGCGGTACTCGCCCCAGCCGTGCTCCGCTGCGACTTTCACCAGTCGCTTGAACACCTCGCGCGTGCGGCGGTTGATCTCCTTGTCGTGCTGCACCGCGAGCATGATCAGGATCACGAACGTGCGCGGATGATAGGACTGCGGAAACACGTTCACGGCGACGTCGCGGCCGTACTCCCGCAGGCGTCTCGATAAAGCGCGACATCCGCGTCGCTCGTGAATACCCATTCCTCGCCGACGATCGATTTGAACCGACCGACGGCCCTATGAAAGTCACGCTCGCTGATCCCAGGCGGCAGAGTCATCGCGCAGCCGCCTCGGATGCACTCGGCTATTGAAGCTGGGTGGGCGGGCCAAGCCCGCGTGCCAGCCACCGCGACGCACGTCGCCCGCTGCCTCCGACTCGCGCCGGGGCGGCGGGTAGCCTGCGGCGCTCGCGTGGTCTTAAGATGCGGGTTCTTGTCACGGGGGATGTGCTCGATGAATCGAAGACTCTCGTTGCTGGCCGCGGCCCTCGCCGGCGCCACGACGCTCGCGGCCGCCTCGGCTGCGTCGGCCGCGACCGCTTGCGCGGATCTGGCGAATCTCGCGCTGCCCGACACCAAGATCACGACGGCCGAGGTCGTGAAGGCCGGTAGCTTCAACGCCCCCGGCCTGCGCGAACCGGTCAAGGTGCCCGAGATGTGCCGGGTAGCGGGTGTCGTGGCGCCCGCGATCAAGTTCGAGGTCTGGCTGCCCGAAGGCCGCGGCTACAACGGCAAATTCCAGGCGGTCGGCGGCGGCGGGTTCGCCGGCGTGATCAGCTACGGCGCGATGGCCCAAGCGGTCAACGCGGGATATGCATCGGCGTCGACCGATACGGGCCACGAAGCGAGCGACTCGGCGTGGCTGTCGGATCGCCAGCGCGTGATCGACTACGGCTACCGTGCGATTCACGAGATGACGCTCAAGGCGAAGGCGTTGATCGACGCGCACTACGGCGGCGCGCCCACATACTCCTATTTCAACGGCTGCTCGACCGGCGGCCGGCAGGGGCTGATGGAAGCTCAGCGCTACCCCGACGACTACAACGGCATCGTCTCGGGCGCGCCGGTGTTCACGTTCACGCATCTGCACGTGGGTCAGCTCTGGACCGCGCGCGCGACGCTGCTGCATCCCGAATCCGTGCTCACACCCGCCGATTTCGCGCTCGTGACGAAGGCCGCGGTCGCGCAGTGCGACGCCGCCGATGGCGTGAAGGACGGGCTCCTGACCGACCCGAGCACCTGCCCATTCCAACCCTCGTCGTTGGCCTGCAAGGCCGGCGAGAAGGAAAACTGCCTCACCGACGACAAGATCCACGCGTTCGACCTGATCTACGAAGGCGCGCGCAATCCGCGCACGGGCGTACCGATCTATCCGGGCCTCGAGCCCGGCGGCGAGACCGGACAGCCCGGTAATCCGGGCTGGGCGATGCTGATGAACGGCAAGGCCCCGTTCGCGCTCGACACCGGCGTGATCGGCGGCATGCTATTCGAGAATCCGAACTGGGACTGGAAGACGTTCGACTTCGACCGCGACCTCGAGCTGCTCGACAACAAGCTCGCCGGAATCCTGAACGCGGTCGATCCCGATCTGCGCGACTTCAAGTCGCACGGCGGCAAGCTGATCATCTATCACGGCTGGAGCGACCCGGGCGTGATGCCGCAGCGCACGATCGACTATTACAACGAGATGATCGCCTACGCGAGGAAGTCGATGGGCGTCGACGGGGCGGCCTACACGAGCGAGTATGCGCGCCTGTTCATGATGCCCGGCATGGGCCATTGCCGCGGCGGCAACGGCCCGGATCAAGCCGACTTCATGAGCGCGGTCGCGGGTTGGGTCGAGAACGGCCAAGCGCCGGAGATGATCACGGCCCGCAGCGAGCGCAACGGCAAGGTCGTGATGACGCGGCCGCTCTGCCCGCACCCCGAGCTCGCGCAATACAAGGGCAAGGGCGACACGAACGACGCGCGTAACTTCGAATGCGCGGCGCCGAAGAAGTAGTCTCGTCGCCCGGCGTCGAAGGGCTCGACACGACGACGCAGCTGGTCGCACTCGCGAAGAAGCGTCTGTCGGCCGGCACTTGGGATTTCATCGTCGGCGGCGCCGAGACCGAAACCACGATTCTGCGCAATCGCTTGGCGCTCGACTCGATCGCGTTTCGGCCGCGCGTGCTGCGCAACGTCGAGGATGCCTCGGCCCGGATCGAGTTCTTGGGCGCCGAGCGGCGCCTGCCCGTGCTGCTCGCGCCGCTCGCGAGCCTCACCGACGTGGACCCCGAGGGCGCGCTGCCGATCGCGCGTGCGGCGAAGCAGTTCGGCTGCCTAATGATGCTTTCGAGCGTCGCGCAGGCCGATCTCGAGGCCGTCGCGCTCGCGGCCGGCGAGCAGTTCATCTTCCAGCTCTACGTCGACGGTGACGAGAAGTGGCTGCGCAAGCTCGCGAGCCGCGCGGTCGATGCGGGCGCGCGGGCGATCTGCGTGACCGTCGACGTGCCGATCTTCGGCCGCCGCGAGCGCGGCATGCATCGGCGCCAGGCCATGGCCGGCCGCCCGTTCGGCGCGCTGCGCGAGGGCGAGGCCCACCGCGCGCGGGCGGACTGGGCCCTGCTCGCACGGCTCAAGAAACATCTGAAGAACGTGCCGCTGATCGTGAAGGGCATTGCGACCGCCGAAGATGCCGCGCTCGCGCGCGAGCACGGCGTCGACATCGTGTACGTCTCGAATCACGGCGGCCGGCAGCTCGACCATGGGCGCGGCGCGATCGAGCTGTTGCCCGAGATCGTGAACGCCGTGCGCGGCAAGGCCGAGGTGCTCATCGACGGCGGATTCCTGCGCGGTACCGACGTCCTGAAAGCGCTCGGGATGGGCGCACGGCTCGTCGGCATCGGCCGCCTGCAGGCGCTCGCGCTCGGGGCGGGCGGTGAGCGCGGGGTCGTGCGGCTGCTGGAGCTACTCGAGGCGGAGCTCACGGTGAGCTTGCGGCTCCTCGGCGTCACGCGCTGCAGCGAGCTCGACGGCAACTACCTGCAGCCGGCCACGCCAATCGGCAAACCCGGTCTGCTCAGCGCGTTCCCGCTGCTCGACGCGCTCCAATAGGCGACGCGCGGCGCTGCCTCACTCCGCGCGCAGCACGTTCGCGGGGTTCACGCGTGCGGCGCGCCACGCTTGGCCCGCGACGACCGCACACGCGACTGCCCCGGTCGCGGCGAGGCTCACGAGGAACGGCAGCGGCGTGATCGCGATTCTCTGCGAGAACACGCTCAGGTACTTCTGCGCCGCGAAATACGCGAGCGGCCACGCGATCAAGTTCGCCACGAGCACCGGCCGCGAGAACTGCGCGAGCAGCATCGCGACGATCTGGCGCGCGTGAGCGCCCACCGATTTGCGCACGCCGATCTCGTGCAAGCGGCGGCTCGCGACCTGCACGGCCATGCTGAAGAGACCCACGATCGAGATCGCAATCGCGACGACGGCGAGCGCGGCCGATACCTGATTCACCCGCGCGAAGTTGCGGTAGTTCTCGTCGTACAGCTCGTCCATGAACTTCCGGCCGCTCGAGACCTTCGGCGACAGCCGCTTCCAAAGCGCATCCACGGCCGCGAGCCCGCCCGAGACGTCCGCCGACGATAGCCGTACGAGCTGGAACGGCATGTTCGGCTGCATGAAGAACATGTTCGACTTCGCGCCCGCGCCGCTGAAGCGCAGCGGCTTGTTCGCGACGACGCCGATCACGTGCAACGGCTGGGCGACGCCGCCGAACGCCCGCTGCGCGTCGCTCGGAAAGTAGATGTCCTTCTCGACGGCGGACTGCGGCGGCGAGAAGCCGAGCTCGTCGGCCAACGATGCATCGATCACGACGTTGATCGGCTTGCCGGAGGGCGGCCCTTGCGGGCGCACGTCCTCGCCGTGCTCGCGGTCGAACGCGCGCCCGCCGAGCATTTCGTAGCCGAGCGTCTTGAAGTAATCGTAGTCGACGGTGTTCATGATGGCCGTCACGCGCACGATGCTCTCATCGGGCGTGCGACCGATGGGCGCCAGCCCGACACCGGGGGACCACGGCGACTGGCTCGTTGCGCTGACGCTCTTGACCTGAGGAATCTGCGCCAGCGCGTCGTGCAGCGCCTTATTGTCGACGCCGCTGTACTGCGCGAAATTCGGGATCACGAGCACGGGATCCTCGCCTATGCCGAGGCCCGTGCGCTGCAGCGCGCGGTTCTGTGCGTACATTACGAACACGACGATCAGAAGAAAGGCCGCGGCTGCGAATTGCGCGCCGACGAGCACGGTGGTGGCGAACTTGGGCCCGGCCTTCGTGCGGCCAACGCGCAGCGCCTCGATGGGCGACACGCGCGCAAGCACGAACGCGGGATATGCCCCGCCGAGCAACGCGACCACCACGAGGATGGCCGCGAGGAATAGCCAGAACACGCCGCTGTAGAGCCCGACGCTCAAATTGATGCCCACGGTGTTGTGGAGCGCCGGCGTAACCAGGCGCACGGCGCCGAGCGCCACGACGCCGGCGATCGCCGTCAGCACGCCGGCCTCGGCCAAATATTGCAGCATCACGCGCGTGCGGTTCGCGCCGATCGCCTTGCGCATTCCGACCTCGCGCGCGCGCCGCGCGGCCTGCGCGGTCGCGAGGGTCGCGTAGTTCACGCAGGCGACGAGCAGGACCAGCGCCGACAGCGCGAGCAGCACCGTCGTGATCGAGACGCCGCTGCCGCCCAAAAGTTGCGCGTTCAGCTGCGACACCATGAGACCGGAGAGCGGCACGGCGCCGACCGTGAGCGTCGCCAAGTCGCGCTGCACGACCGGGAGGTGCCGGTTGCCGAACTCGCGCAACTGGGCATCGAGCGTCTCGGGCGTGAGCGCGCTCGCTGCCTTCGTCATGACGAACGTCATGCAACAATAGCCACCGAGCCAGTTCTCGGGCGGCTTCGGTGCATTCGGAGGCGGCTGCGGCGGCTGCGGATTGCCCTGCGCGGCGCTTCGCGCTCGAGCAGCGGCCGCAAGGCCGTCGAGCGTGTCCCAGGACGTGAGCACGTCGAAGCGCACGGTCGCAGCGGCCGAATGACCGAAGTAGGACGGCTCCGGGATCGGCGCAATCACGCCCTTCACGGTCACGTCGAGCAGGTTGCCGAGCGTAATCGTGCGGCCGAGCACGTCGTCCGTGCCGAACAGCCGCCGCGCGGCGTCCTGCGTGAGCACGGCGCTATCGGGCTCGCGCAACGCATCCTTCGCATTGCCGGCGACGAACGGCAGGTCGAAAATGTCGAGGAACGACGGGTCGGCGGCGACCACGAACATCCGCTCGTTGATGTCGCCGGCATTGACGCCCGCTTCGTTGCTCATGGTCTGCGTGCGAGCGACGGCTTCGAAATCGGGAAACTCGGTCTTCAGATAGTCGGCGTACAGACGATTCGTAACGGGCTGAACCCCGGTCTTGATCGTGCCCGTGCGCGCCTCGAGATCCGACGTGACGACGTAGGTCCGATCGACGTTCGCAAAGTTCCGCTCGCTCTTGTCCCAGAAGCTGACGACGCCGTACGCCGTGACGAACGCGGCGAGACCGAGCGCGAGAGCGGCTACGTTGACGGCGGCCGTGAGCGGCGCGCGCCGCAGATTGCGGAACGCAATCGTGAAATAGTGACCGAGCATGACATCCTCCGGAATCCCCGATGCCCCACTCGAAGATGCCCCGGCGCCGCGAACGGTTGCAGCGCTCGGTCGACCATCGCCAGTCTACTCGCGTACGCTGACGCGATGAAGATCGCGACCTTCAACGTGAACGGCATCGGCGCCCGCCTGCCGCGCTTGCTCGAGTGGCTCGAGCGCGAGTCGCCCGACGTCGCCTGCCTGCAGGAGCTCAAGGCCCCGGATGCGAAGTTTCCGGCGCTCGCGCTCGAGCAGGCCGGCTACCGCGCGGCGTGGCACGGGCAGATTTCCTTCAACGGCGTCGCGATCCTCGCGAAGGACACCGCGCCCCGGGAAATTCGCCGCGGATTGCCGGGCGATCCTGACGACACCCACAGCCGCTATATCGAGGCCGCGGTCGGCGATCTCGTGATCGGATGCCTGTACCTGCCGAACGGCAATCCGCAGCCCGGTCCGAAGTTCGATTACAAGCTGCGCTGGTTCGAGCGGTTGATCGAGCATGCTGCGACGCTGCTGGCCGCGAAGCGGCCGACCGTGCTCGCGGGCGACTTCAACGTCGTGCCGACCGACTTCGACATCTACAACCCGGAATCGTGGCGCAAGGACGCGCTGCTGCAGCCCGAGACCCGCGACGCCTTCGAGCGGCTGCTCGCGCAAGGCTGGGTGGATGCCATTCGCAAGCGGCATCCCGACGAGCGCATCTACACGTTCTGGGATTACTTTCGGAATCGCTGGCAGCGCAACTCGGGCCTGCGCATCGACCACTTGCTCCTGAGCGACGAGCTCGCGCCGCGGCTCGTCGATGCCAACGTGGACCGCTGGGTGCGCGGCGAGCAGAGGGCGAGCGATCATGCGCCCGCATGGGTGGTGCTCGGCGAGGCTCCGCCAAGGCTCTGAGCCGGAGCCGCGCCGCTACGGCGAGGCGAGGCGCACGAGGTCGGCGAGCTTCGCCTCGTCGAAGAACACGCCTTGCTGCACGACGGCCGCGATCTTGCGCGTGTTCTCGATATGCTCGAGCGGATTTGCGGTGAGAATTACGAAGTCGGCCGCCTTCCCCGTCTCGATCGTGCCGAACTGCTGCGTGATGCCGAACCAGCGCGCAGGCTCGAGCGTCGCCGATCGCAGCGCCGCCAGCGGCGTGAGCCCCGCCTCGACGAGCGCCACGAGCTCGTGGTGCAGCGAGTCGCCGGGGTAGACGAGCGGGTTCTCGGCACCGGTATCGGAGCCCGCCAGAATCGTGACGCCCTGCTCCGCGGCGAGCTTCGTCAAGCGCAGCGACAGCCGCTCGAGCCGCGCGTCGCTCTCGACCTCCTCGGGCGTACGCGCTTCGAAGACGTCGAGGCCCGGCACGAACGTGTCGCGAATCGCGTCGGGCACCGCCGACTCGCGCGCATCGTCGCCGGGCGCAGGCCCGTCCGGCCCAACGCGATCCCAGGCTTCGCGGATATACAGCGTCGGCGTGAGCGCCGTGTGGCGTGCGGCCATCTCGCGAAACACTCGCCGTGCGTGCCGCTCGTCGAGGCCGTCGCCGAGCGCGGTGACGGTCACGAAGTACGGCTCGAAATCTTCGGGGATTCCGTCGCGCGCGAAGCGCTGCGAGATCGCTCGATCGGCCGGGTTCGCCGCCTTCAATAGATGAAACGCGTGCTCGACGCTGTCGAGCCCGGCCCGCACCGCATCCTCGAACGGCACCGACAGCGGCACGTGCGCGGCCGTGCGCAGGCCTCGCCGCTCGGCCTCGCGAAGCACGGCGAGGTAGATCGCCGGGGTGATCGAGCCGTCATACACCTTCACGAAGTCCGCGCCGGCGGCTTGCAGCCGCTCGAGCGCCGGCGCCACTTCGGCCGCGGCGACGACCGGGATCGAGCCTTCCCATGCGCCGTCCGCGCCGTCGATCTTCTGCAGCGACGTATAGAGGCGCGGTCCGAAGATCGTGCCCTGCGCGACCTGCCGCTTCCAGCGAAGGACCGCGTCGGGCAGGTCGCCGCCCGCATCGCGCACGGCCGTGATGCCGAAGCCCAAGTACTGCCTGAGCCAGCGTTCGTTCGCGGCCTCGAGGGCAGGACCGCCGCGCAGGTGCACGTGCATGTCCCACAGGCCCGGAATCACGAAGCGGCCGGGCTCGTCGACCACGATCGCGCCGTCGGGCGGCTGGACGCGCTCGGGCGGACCGACCGCCGCGATCACGCCGCGCTGCACGACGATGGTTTGATCGCGCCGCAGCCCGCCGCTGCGCACGTCGACCACGGTCACGCCGGTCACGGCCCAGGCGCGCTCGTCGTCGATCGAGTCGAACGCGTGTGCGGAGCGCGCCGACGCGAGCAACAACAGCAGCGCTGCCAGGGCGGGCACCCCGGGAGCTCGGCTCGTTTGGATCGATCGCGCGGTCATGAGCGGCCCGGCCATTCTGACAGAGCGCGCCGCGGAGCGCCGCGCACGCGGCCGGCACGCACGGACCGATCGCGAGGCGGCCCGCCCCGCCGAGTCGCGGCCGCGCGGCTGCGTCAGTCGCGGTGGCGGGCGGCGCGCTTTTCGATCGCGCGCAGCGCATCGATGCCGGCGGCATCGATCGCGTCGAACGGACCGAGGAGGCATGACGCGGTCGGCGTGAAGCCAAAGCCCCAGCGCTCGAGCACCGTGACGACGTCCGTATCGCAAAGCCGGCCCCCCATCACGCGGTACATGAACGGCCGGTCGCCCTCGAGACCGGGACAGGCATTCGGCAGCCGGTTCTGGTAGACCTCATCGTTCTTCATGAAGAACAGAATCGCCCTGTCGCCGACCACTTCCGTATGGTCGATGCGCCGCAAGTCCACGCAATGCAGGCGCGTCGGCTGCGTACCGTCGTCCCCATACGCAGTGCCGAGCGCCAGCGCGGCGCAAGCGCCGGCTGCCACCATGCCCAGTACCTCGAATAGCCGAATCATGGACTCCTCCTTACTGCCCTGCGCCACTCGTGACTATGGGCCTCCGCGGCGACGGCGGCAGTCCGTAGAAGCCGAAATCGGCTCATTCTTCAGACGGCGCGCAAAATCGCCGGCGCCGCATCCACCTTACGAGTGTGCCGCAGGGATCGTCGCTATACTGGACCGAAAAGCTCGGCGCGACTGTTGCCCGAGCGACGACTGAGACGATCGGTCCGGAGGGGAACCGTGGGCAATTGGACGGCGCGGCTGTTGAATTTCAAGCGCGGCGAGCTGCCGCTCGCGGTGTTGTCCGCGGTGTTCTATTTCTGCGTGCTCTGCGGGTACTACTTCGTGCGGCCCGTGCGCGAGGCGATGGGCATCGCCCGCGGCATGGACGATCTCCGGTGGCTGTTCGTCGGCACGTCGATCGCCTCGCTGATCGCGGTGCTGGCGTTTGGCGGCGTCGTGAGCAAGCTCAACCGGCGCCGCTTCATACCCGTAGGCTTCGGCTTCGTGATCCTCTGCCTGCTCGGCTTCGCGGGGCTGCTCGTCGTCGACCGGCTCTCGGGCGGCGGTCTCGTCGGCACGAAGGCCGGCACGGCGTTTGCGCTCTGGGTCGGCTACGCGTTCTTCATGTGGCTCACGGTGATCAACCTGTTCGTGAACGCGCTCTTCTGGGCATTCATGGTCGACCTCTTCAACGTCGACCAGGGCAAGCGCATGTTCGCGTTCATCGGCATCGGCGGCACGCTCGGCGCGCTGTTCGGCGGCTGGGCCACCACCGTGATCAGCAAGCTCACGGCATCGCCCTATCTCGCGCCGGGTCTCATGGTGCTGGCCGCAGCCTTCTTTGCAGGCGCGATCTGGACCATGCTCGTGCTCGACCGCAAGGCGCTCGCGTCCGAGTACTCCCGCCACTCGATCGCCATGCAGCCGTCGGGCGCGGGGACCGCACCGCAAGAGGTGATCGGCGGCAAGTTCATCGACGGCGTGACCGCCGTGGCGACCTCGCCGTACCTGATCGGCATCGGGCTCTACATCTTCTTCCTGGCGATCTCGAACACCTTCCTGTACTTCACGCAGGCGAGCATCGTGCTCGACAAGACCGACGTGCTGAGCCAGCGCATCGGCAGCTTCGCGTTCCTCGACATGCTCACGCAGGTCGCGACGCTGCTCACTCAGGCGTTCGTCACCACACATCTGATCAAGCGCACCGGCGTCGGCTGGACGCTCACGATGCTGCCGCTCGTGACCGCGGCCGGCTTCGGGATGCTCGCGGTGTGGCCCACCTTCGGCGTCTTCGCGCTGTTCAACGCCGTGCAGCGCGCGACCCGCTACGCGGTGTCGCGGCCCGCGCGCGAGACGCTGTTCAGCGTCGTGCCCCAATCCGAGAAATACAAAGCGAAGCCTTTCATCGACGTATTCCTCTACCGCTTCGGCGACGTCGCGGGCGCCGGCGTCGACGGCTTGATGCGCGCAATCGGCCTGTCGCTCGCGGGCGTCGCGGCCGCGACCGTGCCGTTCGCGGCGCTCTGGATCGCGCTGTGCCTAGGCCTAGGACGTATGCAGCAGCGCCTCGACAAGGACGCGCCGCCGCTCGAAGAGGAGCGCAAGCTGCGCTCGGCCGAGGCCTGACGCGCCCACCGGCGGGCGCGAGCGGACCGCGGCTGCGCATGGCAAGTTGCTCGCGGCCGCGGGCTTCAGCCTCGAGCGCGTGATCACCACGGCGTCGCAATACTCGATCGTCGAAGCCGCGGCGGCATGGCGCCGCCCCGGCGCGAGCGCGCGGTTCCGGTCGCCCCCGGACCGCGAGACCGCGGCCGTCACTGCGCCGCGGGGAAGTTCCGGCGCTCGAAGCTCCAGTCCGCGTCGCGGCACAGCCCGCAATCCGCGCCGACGAAGCGGCGCGCCGCGGCGGCGTCGCCGCGAAGCTGCCACTCGAGCCAGCTCACTGCAATCGATGCTGCCTGGCCGCCGTTCGGCTCTCTGAACGTACCGCCGTGTCCGACCGGCAGATTCGCGACCGCGACCGGCACGCCTTCGATGCGCTTGAAATCGTCCATGCCGTTCGCGTACGCGATATCGGGCGGCCCGCCCAAGATGTAGATCACGGGCGAGTGCACGTCGGCGAGCGCTTTCTTGCGCAAGTCCATTCCGGGGATCGTCGTGTTCGGCCCTTCGTTCAGGATGCCCGTGTTGTGCAGCACGAGCGTCCTCACCCGCGGATCCTTGGCGAGCCCGAGCGCCTGCAAGCCGCCGCAGCTGTAGCCGGACAGCGCGATCGCGCCTGGATCGAGACGCCCGAAGAACGGGCTGCCGGCGCGTGCATTCTCGGCGAGCGCCCAATCGATCGCTGCGGTCAGATCCGACGCGCTCGTGCGCGGCGGCGGCAACTGACCTGCCGGGAGCGCCGGTCTAGGCTCGGAGGGTGGAGCACCCGGGCCGCTCAAGATGCGGCCGTTCGCAATGACGAGATAACCGTACGAGGCCAGGTCGAGAAGGTGCAGCCGGCTGCTCGCACCGTCGTCGCTGCAGCCGCCGTTGCCCCAGGCGATGAGGCCGAGCTTGCGTCCGCGCAGCGCCGCGAGGTCCGCCGGACGATAGACGACGTGCTTCGGCAGCGTCGCGACCTCCTCCTTGAGCGCGGGGAACGGGCCGGTGCCCGGCGTATCGGGTCGCTCGTTGAATTCGGCAAGTTGCCGCTCGAGCGCGGCGCGTTGCTCGGGTGTCTGCGCAGGTTGCGCGCGAGCGGCCGTCGCCGCGAGTGCGAGAGCCGCGATGCCGCCCGCTGCGAGCGTGCGCGCGCGGCGATACCGACCGCGATCCATCATCGTGTCCCCCCCCTCGAAGCCCCCGGTACGCAACAGCCGGAGAATGGACGCTGCACCGATCCTCGTGGATAGTACGTGGGCGCGGCGCGAGCGCGCAACGCGGTGTCGGTCGCCCCGAACAGGGAGAATCAGTCGGTGCAGATCAGCAAAGTTCTCGGCGCGGCGTTGCTCGCGTCTTTGACCATCGGCGCTCAGGCTCAAGATCCGGCCGGCACGCGCTGGCCCGTGCCCGGCGTCGAGGTGCCGACCACAGAGCTCGTGATCGAGGCCTACGTGACGATCGACCCGGCGGTCGAAGTCGGGCCGACCGACGACGGCACGCGCCGCTTCATCCCGATCACGGGCGGCCGCTTCATCGGCAAGGGCATCAAGGGCGAGGTGGTGCGTGGCGGCGCCGATTGGCAGCTCGTGCGGCCGGACGGCGTCGTCGAAGTGCATGCGCTCTACTCACTGCACACGGACGACGGGGCCGCGATCGTCGTCGACAATCAAGGCATCATCGTGCCCGGGAAGCCGGCGGCGAACGGCGAGCCGGCAACCGCGCCGTACGTGCGCACGAGCCCGCGGTTTCACGCCCCCAAAGGCAAGTACGACTGGCTGAACAGGGGCGTATTCGTCGGCACGATCGGCGGCGGCGCAGGCGGCGGCGCGGTCGTGATCCGCGTGTTCCGCGTGCTCTGAGGCCGCCCACTTCGGCCGCGATCCGTCGAGCTCGCTGCGCGAAGTCGACGGCCGCGGGCGGCTCATGCCGCGGCGGCGACGCGCGTCGCCGGCGGCGGCCCGAGCGTCAGTTCGTCGCGAAGCAGTAGAACAGTCCGGCGCTGCCGGTCGGCGCGAGCTTCTCCATCGAGCAGCCCTGTGACGCATGCGCGTCGGTCCACGAGTTCAGGCCCGCGTTGCGGCCCTTGCGGTCCGCATGACCGAGCGTGGCCTTCGCGTCGTCGCCGCCGTCCATCCAATTGTTGCAGGTCATGTCCGACGCCGTGCCGTCGTCCTTCGTGCCGGTCAACATGTCGTGCTCGAGCTGCCCGGCCGGCCGCTGGGGCGGATCGCCCGTGAGGTAGTTGGGCGTCTTGCCCATCTCGTTGAGCGCCGTTTCGCCCGAGATCTTGTTCGCTTCCGGCTTCAACAGGTCCGCGACGTCTTTCGCGATCAGCTCGCCCTTGTAGTTGTACCAGGGCCCTTTGCCGATCCGATCTTTGGCGTCGACCTTGTCGGTGCTCAAGAACGCATGCCACGTCTTGTTGCCCGCGCCGGCCTTCTGCGCGAGCGACTGGCAGTACGCGTCCGCGCCCGCGAGACCGCCCAAGTTGCCGCCCTTACCCGGATTCGCGCTCGTGACGAAGAAGCTCATGTTCGCCGCCGGTTTTTGTGCGAGCGCCGGACACGTGCCGAGTGCGACCGCGGCAAGCGTCGCGGCGCGAAGAATCGTCAGCTGTTTCATTGGATCCCCCTCTTGTCGTTGTTGGCGAGCCGTACCCCTAGACCGCGTCTCGGGCACCGCTGAGCCGCAAACGCGATAGTAGTGCGAATATGAGCTTCGAACTACAGCCCCGCGGGCTCGGAGAATCCGTCGAGCTGGGCGCCGGAGCGGCCGGGATTGTGACGTCAAGACGAGATGAACCCGAGCCGCTCCAGCGAGGGGGCTAGTCGAAGACATGGAACACGGTGTCGAGCACGATGCCGGTCGCGATCGCCGCGAGCACCGCGTCACCGTCCACACGCACCCAATGATAGCCGCGCGGCGGCCTGCGCAAGCCCCAGACGCCGTAGTCCGCAATCAGATACGGACGCGCGTGGTACGCGAACGGCAGCCGTTCGCCGCGCGCCCAGCGGTGGGCGTAGTAGCCGTGCGGCCGGTGATAGGCACCGTATCGAGCGTGGCCGCGATGCGGCACCCGCCGGAAGTCACGGCGATCCTCGCGACGGCCGTCGTGACGGTCCTCGTGGTGAGACCGGCGAAGCTCCCGATGGTCATCGTGACCACGGTCGCTGGCCATGGCAGCCGGGCCCGCCGCGAGCGAGACGACCAAGGCAGCCATCAAGGCAGCGCGTTTCATATCAGTCTCCTTCAATCATGTCGATCCGACGTTGAGCGCAGGATGCCGGTGCGCGCCTGAAGGCAGCCTGAATTCGGCGTTTATCGTGCGTTCATCCGGCGGACGCGGAACCAGGAACGACGCGGTACCGTCCTCTTCTGGCTCGCGCGCAGTGCCGACTCTCGGCCGGATGGTTCGCCATGCTGCCGACTTCCCGACGGTGCTACGATCGTTTTGCAACGGGCACGAGCCGAGCTCGAACGACAACGGTAGCCTGGGGGGATCCAATGACTCATTTCGCAAAGCTGGGCGCCGCCGCGGCGCTTCTCGCGACTGCAGCGGCCGCCACCGTCGTGTTGGCGGCGGGCAAGACCGATCCCGGACGAGAGGCGCGAGATCGCGCCGAAATCGAGGGGGTCATGTGGCACTACGTTCGCGCGCTCGACACGCACGACGCGGAGACGTACGCCGCGTTGTACACGCAGGACGGCGTGTTCCAAAGCGGCGCCGCCAACGTCACGAAGGGGCGCGCCGCGCTCCAGCAGATGATCGTGGACGGCCGGCGACGTGCCGCAGAGCTTGCGGCCAAAGGTGAGACGCGACCGCAGATGTACCACGTCGCCACGAATGCTTACGTCGAGCTCGTCGACGCCGATCATGCGCGCTACCACGCGTACTGGCAGGGCGTGTTCGAGTCGGGCGGACCGAACGTGCCGGCTCGCGTGGGCTCCGCGGGACACGAGCTCACGACGCTCGTTCGCGTCAACGGCAAGTGGCTGATCGAGAAACGCGACGTCGCGCCGATGGCGGACTAGCGCGCGCAGCACGCGCGGACCGCCGTTTTGCGCTCGATGATCGCTTCTTGCCGTTTACGTTTGGCGAGTGCCGCGGCGATCGCGCTTCTCGTGACCGTCACGCCGGCCGCGGCGCAGACGAGCCCGCGCTCGCCGGACGAGCGCGCAGCCGCTTTGGAAGCGCGCATGACGGACGCCGAGCGCGTCCGTTTACTGCACAGCACGTTCGCGCGACCCGACCGCACGGGCAAGCCTCTGCCCGAAGGCGCGATCATCTCTGCGTCCTTCACGCCGGGCATCCCGCGCCTCGGCATCCCGGCGCTCGAGGAGACGGATGCGAGCCTCGGCGTCGCCGCGGTGAACGGCCTACGCCACGACGGCGCAACCGCGTTGCCTTCGTCGCTATCGCTTGCCTCGACCTGGGACCGAGCCGTGGCGCATCGCGGCAGCGCCCTGATCGCGAGCGAAGCGCGCGCCAAGGGCTTCAACGTGCTGCTTGCCGGCGGCGTCAATCTCGCGCGCGAGCCGCGCAACGGCCGCAACTTCGAGTACCTCGGCGAGGATCCGCTACTGGCCGGCACGCTCGCGGGCGAGACGGTCCGAGCGATCCAGGCCGCGCACATGATCTCGACCGTGAAGCACTTCGCGCTCAATGCCCAAGAAACCGGGCGCCACGTCGTCAATGCGCGCCTCGCCGATGCAGCGGCGCACGATAGCGACCTGCTCGCGTTCGAGATCGCGATCGAGAGCGGCCAGCCCGGCGCGGTGATGTGCGCGTACAACCGCTACAACGGCCCGCACGCTTGTCAGAGCCGCTACCTGCTCGACCAGACTTTGAAAGGCGAGTGGCGGTTCCCGGGCTTCGTGATGTCGGATTGGGGCGCCGTGCGCGATGTGCACGACTTGCTAGCCGGTCTCGACCGCGAGTCGGGCGAAGAGCTCGACGACAAGCCCTACTTCGCCGACGATTTGCTCGCGGCGGCCCAAACGGATCGCGCACTGCACGCACGGTTGCGGGACGCGGCGCGGCGCGTGCTGCGCTCGATGTTCGCGGCGGGTCTGTTCGACGACCCGCCGACGATCGAGCCGATCGACGCCGCGGTCGGCGCCGCCGTGGCGCGCGACGCAGCGGCCGCCGGAATCGTGCTGCTCAAGAACGACGGCGTGCTGCCGCTGCTCGAGAACGCGCGGCGTATCGCCGTGATCGGCGGCTACGCGCACGTCGGCGTGATGTCCGGCGGCGGGTCGTCGCAGGTCGAGCCTGCGGCCGGCCCCGCAATCGCATTGCAGCCGGCTGAGGCGCGCCGCCGCATGGAAATCCAGCCCGCACCGCCGCTCGCGGCAATCCGCGCGCGGCTGCCCAAAGATGCGCGCGTCCGGTTCGACGACGGTTACTCGGCGGCCGGCGCCGCCGCGCTCGCCGCCGACGCGGATGTTGCGATCGTGTTCGCGACGCAGTGGCTGTCGGAAGGTGTCGACGCGCCGGACCTCTCCCTGCCCCAAGGCCAGGACGCGGTGATCGCGGCGGTCGCCGCGAAAAATCCCCGAACCGTCGTCGTGCTCGAGACGGGCGGACCGGTGCTCATGCCGTGGCTCGCGAACGTGGCGGCCGTGCTGGAGGCCTGGTATCCCGGCGCGAGCGGCGGCGAGGCGATCGCCGACGTGCTGTTCGGCGACGTCGATCCTTCGGGGCATTTGCCGGTCACCTTTCCTGCTTCGCTCGAGCAATTGCCGAGACCGAAGCTCGACGACACGCCCGATCCCGATCGCGATTCCGGCTCGCAATCCCACGCGCTCGAAGCGTTCGACGTCGACTACGACATCGAGGGCGCGGATGTCGGCTACCGCTGGTTCGCGCGGACCGGCGCGAAGCCGCTCTTTCCGTTCGGCTACGGGTTGAGCTACACGCACTTCGGCTATTCGGACCTCGAGGTGACCGGCGGCGACACGTTGCGAATCGGCTTTTCGGTGACCAACGAGGGCGACCGCGCCGGCAAGGACGTGCCTCAGGTCTACGTGGTGAACCGCGCGGGCACGCAGGGGCTCCGCTTGATCGGCTGGGGCAACGTTGCGCTCGCGCCGGGCGAGACGCGCCGCGTCGCGGTCGTCGCCGACGCGCGTGTGCTCGGCGATTGGTCGACCCAGCGCCGCGGCTGGCTGGTACGCGCGGGAGATTACACCGTGGACGTCGGGCACGCCTCGGATCGTGCCGAATTGTCGGGTCACGCTACTTTGCAGCGCCGCTTGATTCGCTGAGCCGCGCGGCCACGCGCCTGTTCGACATCAACGCCGGCGAGTGCGCCGCAGCCCGCTCGGGGCAATGGCGTGCAACCCTCCGTCCGCTTCGACGCGGCGGCCGCGATCGTGCGGCCGGCCTCGGCCGCGCCGCGCCGCTCAGCGGTCGACGTACTCGGCGACCTCGATCAGATTGCCGTCGGGATCGCGAAAATACACCGAGCGCAGCGGACCGAGCGCAC
This sequence comes from uncultured Gammaproteobacteria bacterium, assembly GCA_963817615.1. Lineage (GTDB taxonomy): Bacteria > Pseudomonadota > Gammaproteobacteria > Steroidobacterales > Rariloculaceae > FEN-1219. The sequence continues at coordinate 484,938 of CAWFPH010000002.1, forward strand.
CGCGCCGCGGCACGGGGCCCGCCTCGATCGCGACGCCCACCGTTTGGAGATGCGCGATCAGCTCATCGAGCCGCACGGCCGCGATCATGCAGAAGTCGGCAGAGCCGAACGTCGGCAGGCGCGCCTTGGTCGGGGTGTCCGTCGAGCGGTCTTGCAGGTTGATCTTCTGCCGGCCGAAACGCAGCGCGAAACGCAGCTGGCCGTCCGGACCGCGAAACTCCTCCGGTACGAGCCCGAGCGCGCGCTCGTAGAAGCGCGTGCTCGCCGCGATGTCCGCGACCGTCAGCACGAGATGGTCGAGACGCTCGACCCACGGTTCCGTCACGCTCGAGCCCTCAATCCTCCGCGCTGCGCCAGCTCTCGATGAAGGCCGCGAATTTCGCCTTGTCGTAGCTCTTCTTGCCGTTCTCGAGCACGACCGTGGGCTGCGACTTGACGAGCGCACCGCTGGACGACAGCACCCAGAAGTGGGGGTACCCGTCGGCGCGTGGCCACTGCGAGAAAAACGCGGCGTTCTCGTTCTCGTCTCCGAAGTAGACCTGCGCGACCACGAACACCTGGTGGAGGGCCCTATCGATGTCCTCGTTCGCGTCGAGGAACGCATGCAGATAGTGGCACCAGATGCACCAATCCCCGCCCGCGACGAGCAGCACGAGCTTGTGCTCTTGCCGCGCTTGGGCGGTCGCCGCGGCGAGCGTCGCAGAGGGATCGGCGTGCGGGTCGTAGCCGATGTCCTCGGCCGCGTGCGCGAGCGGCGCGGCGTGGAACGCCAGCAAAACTGCTGTGAGCATTGCGATGCGCATCCGGGCCTCCCGCGCGCGCGGCGAATCGTCGTCGAGGCCACTAGAGCACGCGTGTTCCGCGGCCGTCAAATCGCGGCGACTGGGCGCCCCGCGGGATTTCGGGGCAGCGTTCGGACACAATGACCTCCGCGCCGCGGGAAGAGCGCGGAGCGGGACGACACGATGAAGCTCAGCACGGACCGGATACTCACGACGCACGTCGGCAGCCTGCCGCGCGGACCCGCGGTCGTGGAGCTGCTCTATAAGAAGGAGAACGGCGAGCCCTACGATCCCGCCGAGCTCGATGCGGCCGTGGCCGCGGCCGTCGACGAGGTCGTCGGTAAGCAGGTCGAAATCGGGATCGACGTCGTGAGCGACGGCGAGATGGGCAAGATCGGTTACGCAACCTACATCAAGGATCGCCTGTCGGGCTTCGCGGGCCACTATCCGCGCCCGCCGCACCTCGACCTCGCGCCGCATCCCGCGTTTCGCGAAGCGATGACGCGGATGATCGGCAAGCAAACGTTCAAGCGCGCGGGCTGCATCGGACCGGTCGAGCTCGCCGATCGCGATGCCATCTTCAAGGACATCGCGAATTTACGCGCGGCCGCCGTGAAGCACAACGCGTACGACGCATTCATGAACGCCGCCTCGCCCGGCGTGATCTCGTCGTTTCAGTCGAACCACCACTACCCGACTCACGCAGCCTACGTCGAGGCGATCGCGGCCGCGATGAAGCCCGAGTACGACGCGATTGCGGCGGCCGGGTTCGTGCTGCAGCTCGACTGCCCCGATCTCGCGATGGCGAGGCATACGGGCTTTCAGGAGCTCACGGAAGAGGAGTTCCTGAAGCGGGCCGAGCATCAGGTCGAGGCGCTCAATCACGCGGTGCGCGACATCCCGGCCGGCTTGATGCGCATGCACATCTGCTGGGGCAACTACGAGGGGCCGCACGACCACGACATTCCGCTCGAGAAGATTCTAGGGCTGGTGCTCGAGGCGAAACCGGCCGGCATTTTGTTCGAGGCCGCGAACCCCCGGCACCGCCACGAGATCGCGGTGTGGCGCGAGGCGAAGCTGCCCGAGGACAAGATCTTGATTCCGGGCTGCATCATGTCGACGTCGAACTACGTCGAGCACCCGGATCTCGTCGCGCAGCAGATCTGCGACTACGCGGACGTCGTCGGGCGCGAACGAGTGATTGCGGGCACCGACTGCGGCTTCGGCAGCTTCGCAGGTCTAGGCCGCGTCGACGCCGCGATCGCCCACAAGAAGCTGCGCTCGCTCGTCGAGGGCGCGGAGCGCGCGACGCGCCGGCTCTGGGGCAGGCGCGCCTAGAGGTACTTGCGCAGCAGCTCGGCGGAGACGTCCCAGAGCCGCGCGGCCATCGCGTGGTCGCGCTGGTATTCGCTCGACTCCGCCGGATTGCAGTCCGCGAAGTACAGGCCGCTCGTCTCGGCGAGCGCCGGATCGGCCGCGAGATAGCAGCTCGTCGCCGCGCCCTGTGCCGGCGTCTCGAGCGAGTTGCCGAACGGGCTCGAGCCGCCCCCGCCGCCCGCGGGCGCCATGTTCCTGAAGATGTTCGTCGCAACGACACCGGGGTGCAGCGAGTTCGAGGTCGCACGCGAGCCGCCGAGGCGCTTCGCGAGCTCGAGCGAGAACAATCCGTTCGCGAGCTTCGAATGCGCGTACGCGGCGCGGTACCAAGCCTTCCCGGAGAGATCGTCGAACTGAATGCCGCCCGGCGGCGCGAAGCGGTGCGCCGTGCTGCCGACGACCACGACGCGCCCCTGCGGCGCTGCGGTCACTCGGTCGAGCAGCCGGTTCGCGAGCAAAAAATGGCCGAGATGGTTCACGACGAACTGCCGCTCGAGCCCGCGCACCGTCTGCCAATCCGTGAGTAGCACGCCCGCGTTGCAGACGAGCGCGTCGAGCGGCACGTCGAGCTTGCGGATCTGCTCGGCGCACTCGACGACGGAGTCGAAGTCGCTGAGCTCGAGGACGACCGGCGTGGCCTTACCGTCGACGCCCGCGCAAGCGTCGCGGCCGCGCTCGAGCGTGCGCGCGGTGCCGATCAACTGCGCGCCGCGCAGCGCGAGCACGCGCATCGTCTCGAGACCTATGCCTGAGTTGCAGCCGGTGACCACCATGGTCTTGCCCGCGAGGTCGATGCCCGCGGTCACCTGCTCAGCGGTCGCGCCCGCACCGAACCGGCTGCGCGGGATCTCTTGACCCAGCGCATCGCCGAGGCACGCCGTGAGCATGAGTGCCGCGCCGCCCTCGATGAACGCCCGACGGTCGATGGTTTCGCTCATGAGACGCCCTCCTCGAGGCCCGGTTGCGCTAGTATCGTTCGAACGGCGACTCGCCGCTCGGGGGAGAAGAATCATGAGTCGCAATCGCTGCCATCGCTCGCCGCGCGCGAGCCTTGCCCGGCTCGCGGCCGCCGCATTGCTCGCGGCCCTCGCAAGCCCCGTACTCGCGCAATCGCCGCCGGCGCAAAAGCCGCTGCCGCCCGATTACATCCGCCAGACGCCCGTGCAGCCGGGCCACGCACCGAAGATGCACGTCGAGCAGACGACCGGCGTGGCCCATGTCTACTCGGTGCGGCTCTCGACGGGCGACGAGATCCTGTCCGGGCTGACCGAGCTCGCGGAGCGCGAGCACATCACGGCCGGCTACATCACCGGGCTCGGCGGCCTCTCGACCGCACTGCTCGGCTGGGGCGATCCTGCGAACGGCGCATTCAAGAAGGTCGTGGCCGATCAGAAGAGCGAGCTCGTCTCGATGGTCGGCGATATCTCGATGCGCGACGGCAAGCCGTACGTGCACGTGCACGCGGTCGTCGCGTTCGCCGACGGCAGCACGAAGGCGGGCCACATGCTCGAGGCAAACGTCGCGCCGATCGCCGAGATCACGGTCGTCGCGACGCATACCGGCTCGCCGTAGCGACTTTCGGCCGAGCGGCGCAGCGCCGCAAGCGACGGGGCACGCGGCCGCCACGCCGCGGCGAACGACTTTCGCGACGGAAGCCGGCGCGCTAGCGCGGCTTGTGGGCTGCGAGGCGCTTGCGCACCATCTCGCGCATCTGCTCCAGGCTCGGCGCCTTGCCGGGCTCGAGCGCGCCGCGCCGCCGCGAACATCGCCTGCATCTCCTCACGCGAGTTCGTGCGCGGAAACGGCACGTCGGGCACCGGCACGCCGAGGAACTCGCAGAGCGGCTCCCACCCTTGCGCCACCTCGAGCACGAGCAACCGATCGGGTGCGATCGCACGCTTGACCTCTGCGTTGTGCCGCTCGAACGCGTCGACCATGTAGTCGCGATCGTGAATGTGCTCGCCGAATTGCGAGAACACCAACGTCTCGAAGAACTCGCGGAACGCCGCGTCGCCGAAGCGCGCACGCGACATCTGCGAAAAGATGGTCGCTTGAGTCGACTCGAACCACTTCACCGGATCGCGCTCGGTCAAAATCACCTTGGCGTCGGGGTAGTAGTCGGCGAGCTCGCGCCAGAAGCGGCAGCCCGGATAATCGACGGTCGCCGCGTAGCCCGAGAAGATCGCGGGCCAGTCGGGGCGCCCGCGCGCCGCTTCGAGCCATTGGCCCATCCGCGGCTCGGGTTCGAGCAGCACCTCGATCATGTGGTAGCAGCCTCTAAACCCGAGCTGCTCGAGCGCGAGCTTCAGCGACATCGTGCCGGTGCGGCCAAGCCCGGCGCCGATGATTTGCAGTGACATCAGTGAGCTCCTTTTCGCGGTCCGAGCCGCGTACGAACCGCAACGGCGCGGTTGCGCGGCAACCTTAGCGCAGTTCGACCGTGCGCGCGCGTCAGGCGCGTCTTCGCAGGACTTCGGGCGACGGCGCGCGCTGCCCGAACACGAGCGCGAGGCCGCCGACGATCGCGACGGCCGACAGCACGAGCCGCCACGACAACCGCTCGCCGAGCAGCAGCACGCCGCCGATCGCCGCGAGCAACGGCACCGAGAGCTGCACGGTTGCCGCGCGTGTGACGGTCAAATCCGCGAGCGCGGCGTACCAGATCACGTAGCCCACGCCGGTCGTCACCGCACCGCACACGATCGCGAGCGCAATTCCGTACCACGAGGCGTGCCAAGCGCCGACCGTGACGAGCGCGGCAGCCGCGACGAGCGGCAGCGAGCGCATGAAGTTGCCCGTTGTCGCGCGCAGGGCATCCGCGACACCGCGACCCCGCACCGAGTACAGGCCCCAGCCGATGCTCGCGACGCCCATCAGCGCGGCGGCCTCGAACGATGGCGCCGCGACGCTCGGTGACACCAGGTACACGACGCCGGCCGCCGCGAGCGCGAACCCCGTCCACGCCAGCGCGCTGAAGCGCTCACCGGCGTGCAGTCCGGCCAGGAACATCGTGAGCTGCGCGCCGCCGAACAGGATCAGCGCGCCGGTGCCGGCGGACAGCGACCGGTAGGCGAACGAGAACGCGAATGCATAGCCGACGAGCGCGCAGACCGCGAGCCAATCGCCGCGCGCGGCGGCTGCTCGAGGCCGCGATGCGCTCGCGACCAGCGCAAGCAGCACGGCGCCGGACACGAGGCGCAGCGCCGTGAACGTGGCCGCGTCGATCGCCCCGGCGCCGAGCGCGGCGCGCGACAGCAGCGAGTTCGCGGCGAACGCGATCATCGCGAGAACCGTCAAGCCGATCGTTCTGAACAACCCCGATTACCTCCGGCCGGGCATGGCGCGCAGATCGTACCGGACCGGGCCTCGCGCCGTCCGCGCTTGGCCGGCAAGCCGCGCGCGTCCCGTCGCGGCCACGTTTCGACGGCTCCGCGAGCGAGCGCCTCGACGTCGAAAACGAACCGAGTAGTTGTGCCCGTGATCAACGGCGGGTACGACGTGTGGGAGGCGTTCACCGAGTTCAACCTGCCGCTCTGGGCCTCGGGCCCGCGGCGGCTCGAGCTCGATCTCGCGGCGCGCTACTCCGATTACTCGACGAGCGGCGGCATCAACTCGCACAAGACGGGCCTGAACTTCCAAGTGGCCGAGCCCATCCGGCTGCGCGCCACGGTCTCCCGCGACGTGCGCGAGCCGACGTTCGCCGAGCGCTTCAACCTGCAGGGCGGCGGCGGCAACATCCAGGATCCGATGTTCGGCGGCAACACGTTCGAGATCACGGTCACGAGCGGCGGCAACCCGGATCTCGATCCCGAGATCGCGGACACGACCACCATGGGAATCGTGATTCAGCCGAAGAAGCTGCCCGGTCTGCAGTTCTCGATCGACGGCTACGACATCGACGTGAGCGGCGCGGTCGGTCAGCTCAATCAGCAGCGCATCGTGAACGAATGCGCCGCGGGCAACGCTGCGCTGTGCGCGCTGATCACGCGCGACCCGAACACGCACGTCGTGACCAACGTCCGCAACGTGTTCTTGAACATCAACAAGGCGCGTGTGCGCGGCATCGACTACGAGCTGCTGTGGAACACGACGCCGAACTGGTTCAAGAGCCAGGAGGAGGCGCTCAGCTTGCGCTTCCTCGCGGGCCGCTTGCTCGAGGACAGCACGACCGTGCCCGGCAGCGCGCCACTCGACCTGGCGGGCCAGTTCGACGAGCCCGATCTCACGGCGGTAGCCACCGCGCGATATCAGATCGGTAAATGGGGCGTGAACCTGCAGCAGCGCTACATCGCGCCGTCGGTGCTCAGCGTCCAGAACTACGTGCAGTTCGCACCCGGCGTCGTACCGGGGCCCAACCAGTTCACGATCGACGACAACACCGTGCAGTCGAAGATGTACACCGACCTCACCGTGTCGTACGAGCATCCGCTCAACGGCGGCCACAGCTGGGACTTGTCGCTCGCGGTCACGAACCTGCTCGATGCCGACCCGCCGGTCATCGCTTATTTCGATCAGCGCTTCAGCGCGCAATACGCGATCGGCGGCGGCGGACAGTCGGGCAACAACTTCGACGTCTACGGTCGCCGGTTCCTGCTGACGTTCCGCTACCGTATGTAGCGGGGTCCCCCGCGGCGGCGGCGTTTGCGTAGCGCCGCCGCCGCTTTTTCCGCTGGCGGCTCCATGGCCGGCCGCGCGCCGCCCGGCACGTGCGGCCGCATCAGATTCCTTCGAGCGCCTTCGGCCGCACGCGATGGTAGGGCGTCAGCAACATTCGGAGCACCGAGCCGTCATCGGAGACGAGCCGAATCTCGGCCTCTTTGCCGTCGACCGTCACGAGAATCGGCGAGCTCACGAGCTCGAAACGACCGTCGTGAAACCGGAAGATCTGCGCAGCGAGCCGGATCTTGCCGTCATCGGTGAGCGTCGGCTCGAGGGACAGCCGGAGCAGATCCTGCACGACGACCTCCGCGGCGACACCGGTGTCCGTCGCAAGCCTGCTCTGCGAGACGGGGGCGTCGTCGAGCGAGATGCCGACGTCGAGCATGACCTCGTCCGCCCGCCCGGGCTCTGCAAGCAGCAACACTGCCGCCACGAGCGCGGCGGCCGCTCCGCCGAGCACGGGGCGAAGCCATCGTGCGCGCTTGCGTCCGGTAGGGCCCTGCGCCGCTGCGCGCGAATCGCACGCGTCCCCGGCGCGCAGCACCGCCACGTCGAGCGCAAAGACCGCGGCCAACGCCTTCGCCGACTCGAGCGAGGCGGCACCGGTCCGCTCGATGCGCTGAATCGTGCGCAACCCGAGACCCGCCGCCGCCGCGAGGTGCTCTTGGCTCCAGGCCCGCCGCTCGCGCTCCGCTTTGATTCGTCTCGCGTCGACCTTCATGTCCATCGATGTTCTCCGCCCGAAGATCGGAGAACCACTGTCGGCGACGCGGCCGCCGCGCTGCCACCCCGCTGGCCGCCAACCTTGCGCCACTAATACGCCACTAATACGTCACCCATACGCCACTGTTACGGCGCATGCCGTGCGACGAACGACCCGCGCGCCGTCGTGCTAGGCGCTCTCCGGCCGGGGCGATGCGGCTACGGCGCCGCGCAGCTCCAATTCTTCGCGTCCTTCAAGTCGCCCGAGCCTTTGTATTTCGCGTACTGCGGGTACGGACAAAGCGGCCGCGACTCGCTCGTCTCGCGGTTTGTCGCGAGCATCTCTTGCGGCGCCGTGCCGTGCTCGCGCCACTGCTCGAGCGCCGTCAGCGCATCGAAACTGTTCGGACCGGGACCGCCGCGACAGTGCCCCATTCCGGGCACGAGGAACAGCCGGAGCCAATCGTCCTGCGGCGCGCCGAGCTCGCCGAGCACGCTCTCGTAGTAATGAATCGTGTTCTCGGGCGTGATGCCGGTGTCGCGCCAGCCGGCGTAGAGCAGCAGCTTCGCACCGTGCGCATCGAATGCGCGCAGATCGGGATTCACCGCGTCGACGAAGCCCGTCGCCTTGTCGATCAGCGGCATGTCGCGGTCGAGGTCGAACGTGCGCCAGTCGAGGTTCGGATCGTGGAAGCCGAGAATGCGCACGGAGTCCCACGCGCCCGGCGGCGGCCGATCGGCCGTCGGTGCGAGCGCCGGCAGCGGCACGCCGAGCGCCTGGCCGGAGAAGATCAGCTCGCCCTTGCCGTTCTTCGTGCCGCCGTAGTAAGTCTCCACCGTCTCGAGCTCGTCCCGCGTCAGACAGCTCGCGGTGTCGCCGGAGGCCGGGCATGCGAGCGACGCGAAATCGAACGAGCACTGCCGAGGGTTGTTCAAGAACCCTTCGTGGTACGTGTCGCACTTCGCGAGCACGGCGTCGTTCACGAGCTTCGCCTTCGCCTCGGAGATGGCGCCCGCCGGTCGCCGCGAGAGCTCGATGCCGCGATAAGCGCCCGCCGTGTGCATGTGAATGTGACGGTTTGCGAGCGCGCCCGCGATGATGCCGTCGAAGTCGCCCGGATAGCGCTGTGCCTCCATCACGGCTTGCCGACCACCGGTCGAGCAGCCCTTGAAATACGAATAGTCGAGCGGGTTCGAATAGAACACGTCGATCACGCGCTTCGACTTCACGGTCATGTCGTGCACCGCGCGATAGGCGAAGTCGACGAGCTTCTCGGGGTGACCGAGCGCGAATAGGCCCACGGGGCCGTCCGCGGCCGTGTGGCCCGTATCGGTGCCGGCCGTTGCGTAGCCGCGGCGCAGCGCTTCCTGCATGTCGCCATAGCCCTGGATCGAGCCGGCCCAACCGCCGTTGCCGACCGCGAGGAACTTGCCGTTCCAGGTTTCCGTCGGCAACCACAGCTCGACGTTGATGTGGGAATCCGCCGTCGGCTCGAGCACCAAGGTCACGCGGCAGTGGGCGGGGATCGGCTCGGGCGGCGGCGCGTCCCGCGCGGTCCCATTCGCCGCGCGCGGCGGCCCGGCCGCGCCGGCGGGCGCCGGCGGCGGCTTGAAGACTCCCTCGGGAACGGATTGCGCCGCGGTGATCCGCGCGCGCTCGAGCTTGACGCTTTCGAGCTGTTCGCACGGCATGGTGATGAGCCCGGCCAGTTGGGCCGCCAGTAACGCAGCGATCATGGAGCGCCTCCTATGGGCGTTCGTGACGACAGAGCTCGAGCGTCGTGCGCGGTTCGCGTCGGAAAACGGAGCCTCGCCGACGCTGCGGCGAGACGGCGCGTCATGCGTGCGAATGCTCCCCGGACGGCACGAGTGTACGCATGCCCGTCGCGTTTCGCCAAGCGCTATCCAGCCGCCCCGCATCGGGGCTAAAGTCGGTTTCTCACCAAGCGAACCGTCAAAAAGGAGAACCGTATGTCATTGAGAATCGGCGATCGCGCACCCGACTTCGAGGCCGAGACGACCCGCGGCCGAATCAAGTTCCATGAATGGCTCGGCGACTCTTGGGGGCTCTTGTTCTCGCACCCCAAGGACTTCACGCCTGTCTGCACGACCGAGCTCGGCTACCTCGCGAAGCTCGAGCCCGAGTTCACGAAACGCGGCTGTAAGATCATCGGCCTGTCGGTCGACCCGGTCGGCGATCACTCGCGCTGGCTCGAAGACATCAAGGATGCGACCGGCGGCACGGTGAGCTATCCGCTGATCGGCGACAGCGACCTCAAGGTCGCAAAGCTCTACGACATGCTGCCGGCGGAGGCGGGCACGACGTCGCAGGGCCGCACGGCCGCCACCAATCAAACCGTGCGAACGGTGTACCTGATCGGCCCCGATAAGCTGATCAAGGCGATGCTCGTGTACCCGATGAGCTCCGGACGCAATTTCGACGAGGTGCTTGCGCCTGCTCGAGTCGTGTCAGCTCACCGCACGGCACAAGGTCGCGACCCCCGCGAATTGGACCCAGGGCGAGGACGTGATCATCGTGCCGTCCGTGACGGACGAGGAAGCGAAGCAGCGGTATCCGGAGGGCTGGAAGACCGTCAAGCCCTATCTGCGCGTGGTGCCGCAGCCGCGCTAAGGGCGGAGCATGCTTGCGCGGCGCTCGCCCGGCGAGCGCCGCACGGCATCGCACCAGCGGCGGCGGCGCTGCGCCGAGAGACGCGCTGCACGCGTGCTCTCGCTCGTGCACCTTGCTACGCGGGCCGCCGGCCGACGCGGCTCAGGAGCCGCTCGCCGGTTCGGCCGCGCCGCGGCGCGCGAGCTCGCGCTGGAGACCTTCGAGCCCGCACCGCATCGCCCAAAGGTGATTCCAAACGAATACCGGTCGAAGCAGCGGCGCAAGCACGGCCATCCACGGCTTCGAGACGTAGACGGTCCAGCGGTAATCGACATCGACGAGCTCGCCGTCCTGCGAAAAACGCCATTCGCCGCGGCCGTCGAGATCGCCGCGGGCGCCGATCACCATGCGGTACGGTCTGTCGGCCTCGAGCACCTCGGCTTCCCAGCGCAGCGTATACGGCAGCTTGCCTTTCGTGTGCAGGCCGACTCGGCGGCCCACGCCGCCCGCGCCGCCCGCAGCAATTTCGCTGACGCCGAGATAGACCTGGGGCCACCACCGCACGAACGCCTCCGGCGTCGTGAGCACGTCGTAGACGTCTTCGATTCGGCCGCGCACGCGCCAATGCGTGGGGATGATGAATGCGCGCGTCTGCACGCTCAAACACGCGCGAGGGCGGCGCCTCGCACCAGCGACTCGAGCTTCGCCCACGCGATCTGCGGATGACAGCGGCCGCCGAACCCGCAGTCGGCACCCGCCATCAGGTTCTCGGTGCCGACGAGCCGCGCAAACCGTTCGATCCGCTGCGCGACGAGCGCCGGATGCTCGACGACGTCCGTCGAATGCGTGACGCAGCCGGGCGCGATGATCTTGCCCTCCGGCAGGCGAACCGTCTCCCAGACCGTGTACTCGTGCTCGTGGCGCGCGTTGGCGGCTTCGAATAGGTACGTGCGTGCCTTCACCTCGAGCATGAGGTCCACGATGTCGCGCATCGGCAGATCGAACGCATGAGGACCGTGCCAACTGCCCCAGCATAGGTGATAGCGAATTCGTTCCTCCGGCACGTTCGCGAGCGCGTGGTTCAACGCCTCGATGCGCAGCAGGCAATGAGTGCGGTAGCGCTCGAGGCCCATCGGTATCCCGATTCGATCCCAGAGCGCAACGAGCCACGCGTCGTCGATCTGCACCTCGAAGCCCGCGGCCGCGATCGCCTCGTACTCCACGCGCAGCGCTTCGGCGAGCGCGAACACGAACGCTTCCTCGCTCGGGTAGTGCTCGTTGCCGCGATACGGCTCGAGACTCGCCGGCGCCGTGGTCGTGATGAAGCAGTCCTTGGGATCGCCCACCACCGCTTTGAACGTCGCGATCTCGCGCGCGAGCGCATCGCGGCCGCGGTATTCGATCGGGCCCGTGCACACCCAGTGAGGCCGAGCCGTCTTCATGCGGCCGTCCTCGGCGTAGAACAGCGTGCCGCGCGCCGCCGCCTAGCGGTAGAAATCCGCGAAGCGCTCGCGGTCCGCGCCTTGTTGGATCAACGGCGCCCGCGCGGCCGCGGGCCGCGCCTCGAAGCCCCCGAAACGCTCGTCGAGGAAGCTCAGCCAATCGCCGCCCTTCGTGAGCTCGCCTTCGTTGATCACGTCGAGGCCGATCGCGCGCTGCTTTTCGACGATCCATTGCACCGCGCCGCGCAGCTCCTCGTCGGATGCCGAGCCGTCGGCCTGGAAGCCGGGCGGCTCCGGCAGGCTGCCGATGTGTGTCGTTCGGATCCGGCTCATGAGACCATGAAGCCCCCTCCCGCGTGCGCCGGCGCGTCGGGTGCACCGCCCATGACGCGCATCATCACAGTATCGCTCCTGCGCCGCATAGCAGCCATCGTCGCGGCTACGGCGTGGCTCGGCCCAGGTCATGCGGCCGATCTGCCGCCGCTGCGGGGCGTCGACGTCTTCGGCAGCGATCGCCTCGACGCGGACGCGCTGCGCGCGGAGTTCGGCGCGGATCTCGACCGCTATGTCGAGCTCACACGCGCGCTCAAGTCGGGCGACCCTCGAGAGGTGGTCAAAGTGCGCGCAGCCCTGGCCGCGATCGAGACGCAGATCGCGGGCGATCTCGAGCAGCGCACGCCGCTCGCGAGCGTCGCGCTGTCGCTCGTCACCTACGAGCTTCCCGATCCCGCCGTCTACATCACGGTCGACGTCGTCGAGCAAGGGGAGACCGCAAAACGCATGCCTTTCCGGCCGACGCCGACCGGCTCGTTCGCCGATCCCGGCGGTTTGCTCGCCGCTTGGGAACGCTATTCCGACGCCGTGTTCGGCCTCGTGCGCTCGGGCGTGAAGTTCGACCCCGCACCCGGCGACTGCCCGGTGCTGCATTGTCTCGCGCCGTTCGATCGGCCCGAGCTCGCGCCGTATCTGATGCTGTTCGACGACGGCGTGCCGAAGCATGCCGACGAGCTCGCACGAATCGCGATCGACGACGCGGACGCGCAACAGCGCGCCGCTGCCGTGTTCCTGCTCGCGCACACGAACGACCCGGCGCGCGTGCTGCCGCTGCTCGGCCGCGCCATCCACGATCCGAGCGAGACCGTGCGGAGCAACGCGCTCCGAATGCTGCTCGTGATCGCAACGGAGCATCCGGACTTCGAGTTTCCGATTGCCGATCTGATCACGGCGCTCGATTTCGCGCAGACGGCGGATCGCAGCAAGGCCGCCTACTGCGTTGCCGCGCTTGCCACGACCCCGAAGTATCGTGAGGCGATCCGCAAGGACGCGGTGCCGGTCGCGCTCGAGCTGCTCAGGCTCGAGCAGCCGAACAATCACGACCCGGCGTATCTGATCCTCGTCGGCGTGAGCGGCGAGTCGTTCGGCGAGCGCGATTACGCCGAGTGGGCGCGCTGGGCCGCGACGCACCGTTGACCGCAGAAAGAACGCGTCGCGGTGAGCACCGCGGCCGATGTCGCTCCGGTGCCCGGCTCAACCCGGCGGCGCCGCGTCGAAGCCGTCGAACGAGCGCACACCGAAGTCGCGCGCGAGCTTCGTGAGCTCGGCGCAACGCCGCGCGAGCAGCGCCGGAGTCAGCAGCTCTTGCTTCGCGACGCGCAGCACGGCGCCGCTTCCTGCCGGCGCGAGCGCGATGATTCGAAAGCCGTCGGCGACCAAGCGGACCGACAGCGCCTCGAGCCGCCGAGTCTCGGCATCCGAGAAGTCGTAGCGCCAATCGAGCGGCGCGGTCGGGTTCAAGCCGCGCGTCGTGCGCAAGTCGCGAAACCAGCTCTCGAGCTGCGGGCGCGTGAGCGTCGGCGCAAACGGTGCAGCCGCGGCCGGCGTTGCGGCGACGAGCGCGGCAGCTGCGAGCAGCGCGACCGCGCCGCGCAGCATGAAGGCCTTGCGCAACGTTACGAGCCGGGCCGTCGGTCGCGACATTTGTTCGATCTCTCCGGCGCGTCGCGCACCGCTGCGACGCCGTGCCATTATCGCATCATCGCCGCTCGGGCTCGGCCGCTATTGGATATCGCGGCCGCTGCCCTCATGTCTCCGATAATTTTGGCTCGTGGGAGAAGCGCCGTGCCAGAAACCCTGATGATTCGCTGCCCGGGCTGCGGCGCGAAGAACCGCGTGCCGGAAGCGAAGCTTGCGCAGGGCGCGAAGCCGGTCTGCGGTCACTGCAAGCAACCGTTGCCGGCGGCGAGCGGCCCGCTCACCGTCTCGGACGCGACGTTTGCGGCCGACGTGGAGCGCTCGCCCGTGCCCGTGCTCGTGGACGCTTGGGCACCGTGGTGCGGGCCCTGCCGGATGGTCGCACCGGTCATCGACGAGCTCGCGACCGAGCTCGCGGGCCGCGTGCGCTTCGTGAAGCTCAACGTCGACGACAACCCGCACACCGCGCAGCGGTTCGACGTGCGCAGCATCCCGACGCTGCTTCTGATGCAGAACGGGCACGAGGTCGACCGCATCGTCGGCGCACAGCCGAAAGCGGAGATCAGACGGCGGCTCGACCGCGTGCTCGGCGCGAGCCGCGCCGCGGGCTGAGGCGCCAGGGCCGCCGTTCGACAGGCGCATCGCGGCACTCGCCGATCGACTCATGAGCCTTCCCGACGACGATCTTCCCGACATTCGCGACGGCCTGACCCGCAAGGAGCGCATCGTCCTGCACGTGCTGCGCGAGACACAGCGCGAGCGCGGCGACCGCAACGTGCCCACCACGATGCTTTGGGGACGCATCTGCGAGCATTTCTGGATCGAGCCCACGGAGCTGGCGCAGATGCTCGCGCGGCTCGGCGCGCGCAAGTGAGGCCGGTGAGCTCGTAGCGGGCGGGAACGCGCACAGCCCCCGTGCGCACGCGAGGCCGAGAACGCTCGATCGAAGCGTCGCGCCAGGCCGAAACGCGGTCGAACTCGTCGGAAGCGTCCCGCGACCGAGGCCGCGGAATCATGCGACCCGAGCTGAGCGTGCGGTGAGCCCATGACGGAAGGGACCGAAGCGGCGGCCGACGTGGTCACCGGCGCGCTGGTCGCAGCCGCCGTCGAGCCGCGGCCCGCAGCGGCCGGCGGACCCGCGATGAACGCCACCTGCCGCAACTGCGGCGCGCCGCTCGCCGGTCGGTACTGCTCGAGCTGCGGTCAGGCCGCGCATCTGCATCGCAGCATGGCGTCCCTCGGCCACGACCTGCTGCATTCGGTGTTCCACTTCGACGGCAAGTTCTTCCGGACGATCCCGGAGCTCGTGCTCTACCCCGGCCGACTGACCCGCCGCTACATCGACGGCGAGCGCGCGAAATTCGTCTCGCCGCTCGCGCTGTATCTGTTCATGGTGTTCCTGATGTACGCGGTGTTCGGGCTGGCCGGCCAGTCGACCCTCCAGACCGTTCCGCGCGATGTCGCGGCCGGGTTCACGGCCGAGAATGCGCCGAACGGAGCGGCCCAGCAGGGCTATCGCGCCGCGCTCGAGAAGACCCGCAGCGAGATCGAGAGCGTCGAGCAGGAGCTTGCCGATACGGACCTCGCGGCCGAGCGGCGCGCCGAGCTCACCCGGCGGCTCACGCAGCTCGAGTCGTCGCAGGCGGCGATCGACGCCGTCGCGCGCGGGGATTGGAATCGCCTCGATCAGCTCGGCCAGGAAGCCGCCGCGGGCGCGGAACCGAAAAACATTTGGATCCGCGCACTCGAAGAGTTCCGCGACAACCCGAGCTTCGTGGCCTTCAAGCTCAAGACCAACGGCTACAAGTACTCCTGGCTGCTCGTGCCGCTCAGCATTCCGTTCGTCTGGCTGCTGTTCGCTCGTCGCCGCGACGTGCTGCTATACGATCATGCGGTATTCGTGACCTATTCGATCAGCTTCATGATGATGGTGATGATCGTGGCCGCGCTCGCCCAGGCGGCCGGCGTCGGCGCGCGCATCGTCGAGCAGGCCGTGCCACTCGTGGCCGTCGTGCACATGTACCGGCAACTGCGCGGCGCGTACGGATTGTCGCGCGCCGGCACCGCCGTGCGATTGGTGTTCCTGCTGTTCGCAGCCGCGATCGTGCTCTCGATCTTCTTGACGCTGCTGCTACTCCTCGGCGCAACGGAGTGACGCGAGCGAGAGTCGGCGCCGCCGCCTCGGCGGCACCATTCTTGCAGCGCCACTCCGACGCTTACGCCAGAGGAGGAATTGTGATGCTGAAGTGGGCCGCTATATTCGCGGTTGCCGCGCTCGTCTTGGGCGTGCTCGGCTTCGGAGGAGCCGCAGGCGCTGCGTGGGGAATCGCGAAAGTGCTGTTCTGGGTCGCGATTATCATTGCTGCGCTGTTGTTCGTGCTGGGGCTGACGATATACAAGAAAGTCACGTAGGCCGCGCCGCTCGGCGGCGCCATCGGCTGAACTCGCCGTGCGCAGGGCGCGCGATCGTCGTCGTGCCGGGAAAGCGGCTCAAACGTTCGACAAGTAATCGGGCGCGAGCGGCCCCGTGCTGTCGCCGAGCGACGTGATCGGCACGCCGACCTTGTCGAGCAGCGTGACGAGCAGGTTCGTCATCGGCGTGCCGCCCGGGTAAACGACGTGCCGGCCGCCGGTTTTCAAGCGCCCGTCCAAGTTGCCGACGAGCACGCAGGGTAAGTCCGTGTGGCGGTGCAGGTTGCCGTCGCCCATGCCGCCGCCGTACATCAGGAGGCTCTGATCGAGCAGCGAGCCGTCGCCGTCGGGCGTGGCCTGCATCTTCTCGGCGAGATACGCGAGGAACGACACGTGGTAGGTGTCGATCTTCGTCTTCTTCTCGATCAGCACCGGATCGTTGCGGTGATGCGAGACCGGATGATGCTGGTCCGGCACGCCGATCTGCGGATACGAGCGGTTGCTGACCTCGCGCGCGAGAATCAGGCTGAAGATCCGCGTGGTGTCCGTTCTATACCCCAGCAGCACGAGATCGAGCATCAGCTTCGTGTGCTCCTCGAACGACGCCGGGATGCCGGTCGGCCGCTCGGGCAACGCGACGTCGTGCTGGCCGCTCGACTCCGCGCTCTGAATGCGCTGCTCCACCTCGCGCACCGAGTCCAAGTACTCGTCGAGCTTGGTGCGGTCGCCGTGACCCACGCTCGCGGCCAAGCGGCCGGCCTCGGCGCGCACCGAGTCCAAGATGCTGCTCGTCGCGCGAATCCGCGCGAGCCGCTCGGCGCCGCTGCCGCCGTCGCCGAACAGGCGCTCGAATACGAGCCGCGGGTGGTTCTCGGTGAGGTTCGGCGTCGTCTCGTTGCGCCACGAGACCGTGTTCACGTAGAAGCAATCGCCCGCGTCGCACGCGCTCTGCGTCGCGGTGTCGACCGCAAGCTCGAGCGACGGCACGGGCGTGGTCTTGCCGAGCACTGCCGCCGCGAGCTGGTCGGCGCTGGTCGCGAGCTTCACCTCGACGCCCGGCCGCGTGCGGTCCCACGCGTGCACGCCCGTGAGCCAGGCGGCGGAGGAGCGCGGGTGGTCGCCCGTGCCGTCGCCGAAGTTCTCGGCCTGCTTGTGGTCGAGACCGCCGACCACCGTGACCTGCTTCTGCACAGGTGCAAGCGGCGCGAGCACGGGCGACAGGGCGAGCGCCGTGCCCTCGCCGGTCGGCTTGAAAGTCCGGTGCACGATGCCGTTGCCGACGTAGATGTAGCCGAGCCGCGGCGTCCACGGTGCGCGGTCCGCGCCGAAGGCGGGCACCATCGCGTCGAGCAGCGGCAGCGCGACCGTCGCGCCGGCGGCCTTGAGGAACGTGCGCCGAGGCAGCGCCTTCTTCGTGATGAACGTCATGGCTCGCCTCCCGTGGGCGCTCCGACCGCTTGCGCAGCCGCGACCGTGCCGGCCGCGGCATTCGCGTACACATTTCGCATCCGGAACGGCACGCTGTCGACGATACCCTCGACGATAGCCGAAAACGCGTAATTCTTCTCGGCCGCCGCGCGCACGATCGCGCGGATCGCGGGCGCGTCGTAGTACTGCACGTTGCGGCCGAGCGCATACATCATGAGCTTCTCCGTGAATGCGCTCACGAAGAGCTCGGGCCGGCGCAGCAGCATCTGCTGAACGCCGTCGAGCCCGTCGATCTTCGTGCCGTCGAGGAGCGTGCTCGCCGCGTCGATCGGCCGGCCCGCGTCCTCGTCGCGCCAGCGGCCCACCGCATCGAAGTGCTCGAGCGCGAAGCCGATCGGGTCCATCTTCGCGTGGCACGCGGCGCACGCGGGGTTCGCGCGGTGCTTCGTCATCGCCTCGCGCATCGTGAGCGGCGCCCCGCCCGCCTCGTCGTCTTCGGTCTTCAGCGCGGGCACGTTCGGCGGCGGCGGGGGCGGCGGCGACGCGAGCAAGTTGTCGAGCACGTACTTGCCGCGCAGCACCGGCGAGGTGCGCGTCGAGTACGACGTCACGGTCAGGATGCTGCCCTGCCCGAGCAGGCCGCTGCGCGGGCTATCGGGCGGAAAATCGACGCGGCGGAAATAGCTGCCGTAGACGTTCGGCACGCCGTAGTGCTTCGCGAGCCGCTCGTTCAGGAACGTGTAGCGCGCGGTCAAGAGGTCGACCACGCTGCCGCCGCCGAGCAGCACGTCGCCGACGAACAGCTCGGTCTCGCGCTCGAGCGCGCGGCGCAGCGTCATGTCGTGATCGGGGAACAGAAAAATGTCGGGCTCCTTCGCCTCGACGTCGCGTAAGAACAGCCACTGCGCCGCGAAGTTCGTGACCATCGACTCGGCCCGCGGATCGGCGAGCATGCGATCGACCTGCGCGCGCAGCACGCTCGGCTCGTGCAGCCGGCCGGCGAGCGCGGTGTTGCAAGAGATCGTCGTCCGGGATGCTGCTCCAGAGGAAGAAGGACAGCCGCGACGCGAGCTCGACGTCGCTGACCGCAGCCACACCGATCGGCGGCCCGCGGCGCGCACGCGGCCATGCCGGCGTTCGCCGGCGCGCGGGGCCGCGGGCGCATCCACGGCGGATCGCGCCGCGAGGCCGGCGGCGCGATCGTCGCTCGGCGAGCCCTCGTGCGCGGCGGCCATCGTCGCGGCCGGCTCGCGCTCGATGCGGTACAGGAACTGCGGGCTCACCAGCAACCGCTCGATTGCGAGCTCGATACCGGCCTCGAAGCCGCCGTCCTTGCGCCCCTGCTCGTAGAACGGCAGCAGATCCGCGAGGTCCTGGTCGGTCGCCGCACGGCGATACGCGCGCCGCGCGAGCGTGCTCAGAATCTCGCGCACGCACGGCGCCTCATCGCCCTCGTTGCTCGGTCGGCACACGAAAATTCGCCGCCTGCTCGGCGTATCGCCGGGGCCGGTCGGCGAATAGGGTCCGCGGATCGTCGCGATCGCAATCGCGGGCAGCGTCCCGCGGCTGCGCATGCGCTCGCGCACGAGGCCCTCGTCGAGCGCCTCGGAGTGCTCGACGAACGTGATGCCGACGAGATGCGGGCCGGCCGTGACCGGCACCCGGAACAGCACGTGATCCGGCTGGCGCGAGAACCGCGGCACGAAGCCGCCGCCGACCGGCGCGACGGCTGCCCGAGCGCCGTCCAAGCTGAGCTCGATCTCGTGGCGGTCGCTCGCGGCGCGTGCCGTCTCGATCTCGAAGGTGTACTCGGCGTCGAGCGGGAAATAGCTTTGAACCGCGAGCCCGCCGCGAGTGCCGAACGAAAGCTCCTCGACGCGCTCGTCCTGCGGCCGCTGCTCGGATAGCTTGTGGATGTTGACCATGACCGGCGTACGCAGGTCGCCGACCGCGAGCCGCGACAGCTTCTGCGCGGCCGCCACGTAGCGCTCCATCACGACCGGCGAGACGAACAAGAGATCCGCGATGTTGTCGAAGCCGCTGCTTGCGTTGTCGGCCGGCAGCAACAAGTCGAAATCGAGCTCGCTCGGCAGGTGATCGAGCGCGAGCAGGTCGCGGATCGCATTGCGGTACTCGGTGCGCGTGAGCCGCCGGAACAGCGGCACGTCGCCCGCATTCGGACGCTCAGCGCCGGCCGCGTCGAGCCGGCCTTCGAGATACTCGGCCGCCGTCGCATACGCCTGCGGCTGGGGGCGCGGGTCGTTCGGCGGCATCGTCTGCGCGCGCAGCTTGCGAACCACCTTCTCCCAGTGCTCCGCATCCGCGCCGACGCGATCCAAGCTCCTCGGGTCGATCACGAGCTCGGCCGTGAAATCGACGGGGTTGTGGCATTCGGTGCAGTAGTGCGCCAGCAGTTCGCGGGCCGCTGCACGGCTACGATGCGCCGCCTCGAGCCGCCACCCAACGGCACCGCCGCCGGTCAGCACGGCGGCCGCGACGATAGTGAGCAACAGCTTCGCGGCGCGCGGGCGCAACCGGATCTCCCCCTTTGCGTTCCGCCTCATTGTATAGGCCGATCCGGCGCCGGCGGAACGATGGTTCGAAAAGCGTACAATCGAGAAACCGAGGGCCTTGCCGGCGCCTATTCGAAGAACGGTCCGCGGAACGGCTCCGCGCGGCGTCCACAGGAGGGCCGATGGCCAATCGAGAAGCGACGAACCCACCGCCCGTGACCGTCGTCGGCATCGGCGCGTCGGCCGGCGGCATCGAGGCGCTGCGCGAATTCTTCGACGCGCTGCCGGACGATCTCGGCCTCGCCTATGTCGTCGTCGTGCATCTGGCCCCGAACCACGAAAGCGAGCTCGCCACCATTCTCGGGCGCTGCACGCGCATGTCCGTCGTCGAGGTCAACGACTCGAAGCACCTTCCAATCGAACCGAACTGCGTCTACGTGATCGCACCGGATCGCAAGCTCGAGATCAGCGATACCGCGATCGCGGCCTCGCCGTTCGAGCAGCCGCTGGGTCGCCGAGCGGCGATCGACACGTTCTTTCGCTCGCTCGCGGCGAGCTACGGCGACGCGTTCGCGGTGATTCTGTCCGGGGGCGGCTCCGACGGCGCGCTCGGCGCACGGGCCGTGAAAGAAGCGGGCGGCGTGGTGCTCGTGCAGGATCCGCAGGAGGCCGCGCACGACGCAATGCCGCACGCCGCGATTGCAGCGGACGTCGCCGACATCGTGCTGCCCGTGCGCGAGCTCGCGCAACGCCTCGCGGAGCTTGCCCGCCACAGGGGCAAGCTCGTCGAGTTCATCCGGCGCACGGCGGAGCCGAAAACCGACGACGATCAAGAAGCGGTGCTCAAGCGGATCTTCGACGTCGTGCGCGCACGCACGGGCCACGACTTCACGCGCTACAAGCGCCCGACGATCTTGCGTCGGCTGGCGCGCCGCATGCAGCTCGTGCACTGCGCCACGCTCGAGGAGTACTCCGCTCATCTGCGCGAGAACCCCGAGGAGGTTCGGGCCCTGTTCGACGATTTCCTGATTTCGGTGACCAGCTTTTTCCGCGATCCGGAGACGTGGGACGCGCTGCGCGAGCAAGCGGTGGCACCGATCGTCGAGCAGGCGGGGTCCGATGAGCCGATTCGCTGCTGGGTGCCCGGCTGTGCGACCGGCGAAGAGGCCTACACGGTCGCGATCCTGTTTCGCGAGGAGATCGGTCGGCGGGGCAAGCACTGCGATCTCGTGATCTTTGGCTCCGACGTCGACGAGGCGAGCCTCGCGACGGCGCGTGAAGGCGTCTACCCCGCCGCGATTGTGGCCGACCTGTCGGAGCAGCGGCTCGCGCGGTATTTCCGCGCCGAGGGCGATCACTACCGCATCACGAACGAGATACGCGACAGCGTGGTATTCGCCTTGCACAGCGTGTTCCGCGACCCGCCGTTCTCGAAGCTGCACCTGATCTCTTGCCGCAACCTGCTGATTTATCTCGATCGCGAGCTTCAGACCCAGCTGCAGCACGTGTTCCGCTATGGGCTGCGGGACGACGGCTACCTGTTCCTCGGAATCTCCGAGGCGGCCGACCCCGAGCTGTTCGAGCCGCTCGACCAGCAGAATCGAATCTTCCGTACGCGAAGCAACTCGCGGAGCTCGACGGCGGTGCGGTTGACGCAATTGCCGACGCTTCCGCTGGGACCGCTCTCCGTCGATCGACTGCGCGACCGGGGCCGCGTGCGCCGTTCGGTTGCCGAGCTGCACGTCGAGGCGCTCGAGGCGCTCGCCCCGCCGAGCGTGCTGATCGACGATCATTGGAACATCATCCACCTCTCCGAGAACGCGGGCCGCTATCTGCACCTTCGAGGCGGGCCTCCGAGCGCGACGCTCACCGAGCTCGTGCCGGCGGAGCTGCTGGACGAGCTGCGCGCGGCGCTGCACCAGGCGTTCGAGCTGCACGAAGCGTCGCTGTCGGCCTTCGTGCCGGTCCGGTTCAACGGCGCGGCGCGGCTCGTGGCCGTGCTCGTGCATCCGCGGACAAGCGTCGAAGGCCGCGACCAACAGGCGCTCGTCACGTTCCTCGAAGGCGGCCCGGCGCGCTCGCCGGACGCGGCGCGGCCGCAGTCGACAGACGAGGTCGTGGTCGGCTTGCGGGACAGGCTCAGGGTCTCCGACCAGCGCATCGAGCACATGCAGCAAGAGCACGGCATGGCGTACGAGGATCTACGCGCCGCGAACGAGGAGCTGCAGAGCCTGAACGAGGAATACCGTTCGACCACGGAGGAGCTCGAGACGAGCAAAGAGGAGCTGCAGAGCGTCAACGAGGAGCTCCAGACCGTCAATCACGAGCTCAAGGCGAAGCTCGAGGAAGTGTCGCGATCCAACAATGATTTGGAGAATTTCATCGCGGCGTCGGACGTCCCGATGCTGTTCCTCGACCGCAGTCTGTGCATCAAGCGGTATACACCGGCCCTGCTGCAGATCTTCAACATCAAGAATCACGACCACGGCCGTCCGATCGCCGACCTGACGCACAATCTTCAGTACGGCGATCTCGGCCGCGACGCGGCGCGGGTGCTGTCGGACCTGACGCCGATCGAACGCTCGGTCGAGGACCGCGACGGCCGCCCGTGGCTCGTGCGGATGCGCCCCTACCGCACGGGCGAGGATAAGATCGAGGGCGTGGTGTTGACGCTCGTAAAGGACGTCAGGCACGCCCCCCGGGAATCCGATAGACCGGCGAAGTGATCGGGTGTACGGTGTTTTTACAGCGTAATAGAGCCGCGAGCGCGCTCGAATCCGAAACGACCGGACCGAGCCGGCCCGGCGGACATGGGATACGTGACGGCGCAAACAACACAAAACGGGCCGCAATCAGCAGCCGGTGAGCCGTCGCGGCGGGACCTGTTCGTCGTCGGCATTGGTGCGTCTGCCGGCGGCCTCGACGCACTGCGCACCCTGTTCGCCACCGTCCCGCCGAACCCCGGTGTCGCGTTCGTCGTGGTCGTGCACCTGTCGCCGGAGCACGAAAGCCATCTCGACGAGCTGCTGAAGCCCCATACGTCGCTCGCGGTGCAACAGGTGAACGAGACGGTCCTGCTCGAGCCGGACCACGTCTACGTCATACCGCCGAACGCGAATCTGAGCGCGGTCGACACGCACCTGCGGCTCGCGCCGCTCGAGCGGCGCCGCATCGAGCGAGCCCCCATCGACCACTTCTTTCGGACGCTCGCGAGGGCCCACGACGGGCGCTCGGTCGCCGTGATTCTGACGGGAAACGGCTCCGACGGCTCGCGCGGGTTCCGGCGCATCCGCGAGAGTGGCGGACTCACCATTGCGCAGGACCCGGAAGAGGCGCAGTGCGACGGGATGCCGCGCAGCGCGATCGCCAGCGGCATGGTGGACGTGGTCGCACCATTGCGAGAGATCGTCGCAAAAGCGCTCGGCTTCTGCGCGACGCGCCCGGTGCTGCCGGCACCGAACGACGCCGGAGGGGCGAACGACGAATCGTTACGCGAGATCCTCGCGGTGCTGCAAGCGAAGACGGGCCACGATTTTTCCGTGTACCGACACAAGAGCCTATACAGCCGCATCGCACGCCGCATGCAGATCTGCAGCGTCGAACGGCTGGGCGAATATCTGGCGATCTTGCGCGACACGCCGGGCGAGCCGCACGCGCTCAGCGACGATCTGCTGCTCACCGTCGCGGAATTCTTCGACGACCAGCCGTTCTTCGCGGCGCTCGAGCAAGAGATTCTGCCGCAAATCTTCCGTCAGAACGCAGCCGCCGACGGTGCGGTCCGCGTCTGGTCCATCGGCTGCTCCACGGGGGAAGAGGCGTATTCGCTCAGCATGCTGCTCGTCGAGCAAGCGGAGAGGAGCGACAAGGGGACCAAAGTCCGGGTCTTCGCGACGGACCTAGCCGACGACTTGCTGCAGCGTGCGCGCGAAGGGATCTATCCGCACGAGGTCGCACAAACGCTGTCGAGGGCCAGGCTGTTTCGATTCTTCGAGGAAGCGCACGGCCATTACCGAGTGCGCCGCGAGCTTCGCGATCTCGTGGTGTTCGCGTCGCACAATTTGTTCTCGGACCCGCCGTTCGTGCATCTCGATCTGATCGTCTGCCGCACGTTACTGCACGACTTGCAGCCGGACATTCGACCCGCCGTCGTGAGACTACTGCATAACGCGCTCGATGCCGACGGTGTGCTCGTGCTGGATCCCCGCGACGAAATCGAAGCGACCGGCCTATTCGTCCGCGAGGGAAAAAGCGGAGTTTACCGTCGCGTCGAGCGACCGGGCGCACCGCGAGCGGAGCCGCTCGAACGCATCCGCCGCCTCGCCGCAACGCCCGGCGAACGGCCGGGCGTCGTGCCGAAGCTCGGCGACGACCTCGCGCCGCTGCACGAGCGGCTGGTAAGGCAATTCGCGTCGCCGAGCTTGCTCGTCGACCTCAACGGGGACGTCGCGCGGTTCTCCGACGGCATGAGCGCGTTCGTGCGTTTGCCGGGCGGGCGACCGACGCGCAAGGCCGTCGAGCTCGTTCGCGAAGCGTTGCGCCCCGAAGTCGAGACGGCGCTTGCGACGCTGCGCGCGAACGGCGGCGGCTGGCGGTCCGGCATCGTACGAATGCGCACGGAGGATGGCGTCCGGCAGCTGGTGTTGCGTGCGGAGAGTGCGGGCGATGACTGGATCCTCTTGTCGTTCGACACGGTGGCCGCGCAAGCGCCCGAGCCGGCCGTCCGCAAGCCGGAGCCGATCGACATCGCGCAGCTCGCGTTCGATCTCGAGCGCGCGGAGCGGCGGCTGCACGCGGTGCTCGAGTCGCAGCGCGACGACCGGCGCGCATTCGAGTCCTCCCAAGGCGGGCTGCAAATCGAGATCGACGAGCTGCGGATGATCCTCCAAGAGCTCGAGAGCTCCCGGCAGGAGCTGCAAGCCGCGAACGAGGAGCTGTTGGCGCTCGATGCAGACAATCGCAGGAAGATTCGCGAGCTCGCGGAGCTGTCGGCCGACCTGAACCACTTGCTCGAATCCACCGGCGTCGCCACGATCTTCGTCGATCGCGACCTGCGAATCGTGCGGTTCACGCTGCAGTTCGCGGCCCAGCTCGGCCTGCGCAACCAGGACCGCGGGCGCTCTCTCGCCGATCTGTCGATCGGCGCGCCGGCTATCGCGCTCGAAGCAGACGCGCGTGCGGTGATCGAGCACGGCGCTGCGATCGAGCGCGAGATGGCCGGTCCGAGCCAGAAGTTCTACCTCGTGCGTGTTCAACCGTACTCTTTCGAGGCTGGTCAGCCCGAAGGGGCGGTCATCACATTCATCGACATCACCGAGCGCAAGCGCGTCGAGGAACGGCTGCGCGAGGCGGACCGGCGCAAGGACGAATTCTTGGCGCTGCTCGCGCACGAGCTGCGCAATCCGCTCGCACCGATCACGTCGGGCATCGAGCTACTGAAGATGGCCGGCAACGACTCGAGCATCGTCGACCAAGTTTCGGCGACGCTCGCGCGGCAAACGCGCCAGCTCGTGCGGCTCGTCGACGATCTGCTCGAGATCTCACGAATCAGCGGCGGGCGACTCAAGCTGCAACGCTCGCCGGTCGCGCTCGCCGACGTCGTCGCCGACGCCGTCGCGAGCGTGCAGCCGCTGATCGAGCGCGCGGGCCACGAGCTCAGCGTAACGCTGCCGAGCGAGCCGCTCGTGCTCGACGCCGATGGGCAGCGCCTCGCTCAGGTGTTCGGCAACCTCCTGAACAACGCTGTGCGCTACACACCGACCGCCGGCAAGGTCTCGCTGAACGCCCGGCGCGAAGACTGCGAAGCCGTCGTGACGGTGCGCGACAGCGGCATCGGCATGTCGGCGGAGACGCGCGAGCGAGTCTTCGAGATGTTCTTTCAGGGCGGCGACGCCCGCCGCTCGGGCGGGACGGGGCTCGGGATCGGCCTCACGCTCGCGAAGTCGCTGATCGAGATGCACGGCGGCAGCATCGCCGTGGCGAGCGAGGGCACGGGACGGGGAACCGAGCTCACGCTGCGCTTACCGCTGGCGGAACGCCAGTTCGTGCCGCGCGACGACACCGCGCAGCGCGACGCCGATCTCGGCGGCCACCGCGTGCTCATCGTCGATGACAATACGGACGCAGCCGAGACGCTGTCGGTGCTCATGCGCACGCTCGGTACCAACGAAGTGCAGACGGCCGCGAACGGCGCGGACGCGCTCCATGCGGGCGGATCGTTCGCCCCGGACATCGTGCTGCTCGATCTCAAGATGCCGGGCATGGACGGCTTCGAGGTCGCACGCCGCATTCGGCAGGAGCCCTGGGGCGCGCACACGCTGCTCGTCGCGCTCACGGGCTACGGCCACGACGAGCACAGGCGCCGCACTCGCGAGGCCGGCTTCGATCGCCATCTCACGAAACCGGCCAGCCGCGCCGCGATCGCGTCGTTGCTCGAGCGCACGGGCCAGGCGGCGGCGCCGAGCTAGCCCTCGTAGGCCGCGCCGCCGAGGCCGCTCCGGCGCGTATCGGGCCGATGGCGGCCGTCGCGCACCTTCGAGAACGGCAATCGCCCCCATGGGATCACGGGGACCGCGTCCGTGGTCCCCGTGCGTTCCTCGGGCGCCGCGCCGCTCAGCTCGCGGCAGGCATCTCGAACAGCTGATGGATCTCGCACGTGCCCTGCCCCGCGAGATTCAAAAAGCGCCGCGTGAGCTCGACGACGTGCTCGCGCGAGTCGGCCTTGATCAGCGCGTAGCCGCCGAGCACCTCTTTCGCCTCCGCGAACGGGCCGTCGGTCACGGTGATCTTGCCGGCCGTGCTCCGTTGGACGCGCAGACCGGTCTCGCCGAAGCTCACACCCTCGGTCGCGAGCAGCCAGCCCTCCTTCATGGCGTCTTGGACGAGCTGGCCCATCTTCGCCATCTCGGCCTCGCTCGGTCGCGTGGTTCTCGGCTCGTGCGTGAAGATGCTGATGAATCGCATGGTCCTACCCTCCTAGGGTTCGTTGGTGGTCTTCACCTGTACGTCGAACGAGCCGGCGCGGAATCGACACGCTGCCGCAAAATGGCTCGCAAACCACGATTCGCTCCTGCGCCGTGGCACGGTTCGGACCAAGAATTGCCAGCCGTGTCGAGTTCGATCACGATGGTGCGCTGCCTGCCGCGGGCAGCGCACGGGAGCTCTCCAGCGCCGTCATGCCTCTACCGAGCCGACTCCGGTGCCTGCGTTTGGCGGGTTGGATCCTGACGGCCACCGCATTCCTCGTTCTCTATTATTTGCATCCGCACGGCTTCGACGCGGAGCTGCGCAGCGTCACCGAGTCGTCGCTGCTGCTCGGCTCGGCCGTGTACCTCGCGCTCGGCGCCGTGCGAGGGTTCACGCTGATTCCCGTCACGAACCTCGTTCTCTTGGGTATTCCGCTGTTGCCGCCGCTGCCGCTGTTCGCGCTCACGCTCATCGGCATTGTGGTGTCCTCGGCAAGCGTCTATTGGCTCGCGGGCTCCCTCGGCATCGCCGAGTACTTCGAGCACGCACACCGCAACAAGGTTGAGCGGCTTCGAGCCGCGCTGTCGCGCAATCAGACCGCGATCGTGATCGCGTGGAGCTTCTTCCCGCTCGCACCGACGGATCTGATTTGCTATCTCTGCGGGGCGATGCGGCTGTCGCTCGCTCGCGTGCTGGTGGGCGTGCTGATCGGGGAAGGCGCGATCTGCGCCGCTTATATCCTCGCCGGCAACGGCCTGTTGGCCGGCCTGCGTCGCTGGCTCGGCGGCTGAGCGCCGGCCTGAGCGCGCGCAGGCGTACCGCTCACTCGTGCCGCAATACCTCCGCCGGCGTCGTGCGCGCCGCGCGCAGCGTCTGGCTCGCGACCGCGAGCCACGCGATCGCGAGCGTGATCGCGACCGACAGCACGAACGGCCACGGCGTGAGCTCGATCGAGTCGGGGAACTGATTCAGATACGCGCGTGCGACTAAATAGCCGGCGGGCCACGCGAGCACGTTCGCGATCAGCACGGGCTTCGAGAACCCGACGAGCAAGAGCCGGACCATCTGCGGCGTGCTGCCGCCGAGCGTCTTACGCACGCCTATCTCGCACCGACGCCGACCCGCGACGAACGTGGCCATGCCGAAGAGTCCCGCGACGCAGATCGCGAACGCAGTCGCCGCGAGGAAGCCGAACAGCTCGTTGATGCGGACGTAGAACGCGTAGGCGCGCTCGAAGATGTCGTCGAGGAAACGCCGGCTGATCGCGACGTCGGGCGCGAGCTGCTTCCACGTGGCATCGACGGCCGCGAGCCCGCCGTCGATATCGGTCGCCGCGACGCGCGCGACCGTGAGCTCGAGACCGTTCTCCAAGGCGTAGATCGCACCGACGGTGCTCGACGGCGTCTTGAAGAAGCTGAACGAGCGGTCCTCGACCACGCCGATGATCCGGAACGGCGGCAGGGACGCCGGCACCGTCGGCGGCGCGGGCCGGTAGACGAGCTTGTCGATCGCCTCGGCGGGCGCCGCGAAGCCCAGGCCCGCGGCCGCGCTGCGATCGATCACGATGTTCACGGGCGACTCGGCGGTCCGTCGCCGACGGTGCGGGCGGCGCCCCGCGGCGCCAGGCGGCGCACCGGGCGGCGGCGTGCGCGGCAAGTCCTCGGCATGATCGCGGTCGAACACGCGTCCCGCGAGCAGCGGGATGTCGAACACCTTGAAGAAGTCGAAACCGACCTGCCGCATCGCAACCGTGCGCTGCGGGGCCGTGGGGTCGTTCGTCTCCGTGACGTTGGTCATCATCAACGATTCCCACGGCGTGGTCCTGAGCTCCGTGACGCCGCGGACCTGCGGCACGGCGGCGAGCCGCTCGCGCAGCGTGTCCGCGGTGACTTTCGTCTGCCGCCCAGGGTTCTGGATGACGACGAGCGGGTCCGCGATGCCGCTGAGCGCCGTGCGCCGTGCCTCGGCGTTCTGCATCGAGATGACGGTGACCGCGATCAGCAGGAAGCTTGCGACCGCGAACTGCGTGCCGACGAGCAGCGTCGCCAGGAGCGGCGAGCCGAGCCGCGCCTGCGCCGTCGCGAGCGCGCTGATCGGGTGAACGCGCGACAGCACGAACGCGGGATACGCGCCGGCGGCAAGCGTCACGCCCATCAGCAGCAGAGCGAGCGACGGCCACACCGCGAGCGTCGAGAAGAAGTTCGAGCCGAGCTCGGCGCCTAGCAGCGCCCTTACGAGCGGCTGCACCGCGACGAATCCCGCGAGCGCGACGACGAGCGCCGCGAGCGCGAACACGCCGGCCTCGAACAGGCTCTGCAGCGCGACTTGGCGCGGCGACGCGCCGAGCGCCTTGCGCACGCCGATCTCGCGCACGCGCCGCGCGGCGCGCGCGGTCGCGAGGTTCGCGTAGTTCACGCACGCGACGCCGAGCACGAGGCCGCCGAGCACGAGCAGCACGCCCGCGAACGACAGGCCCGTGCCGAAGAAGTCGCCGGTGCCCGTCATCACCTTGCGCACCGGCACGATGGTCAGCTCGTAGTTCATCTGGCGCAGCGTCTCGGGCGCCACGTGGCGCTTGGCGAAGTCGCCGAGCTGCGCTGCGAGCGCGTCGGGCGTGAGCCCGCCGGCCGGCGGCAAGTACAAGTAGACGGTCGCGTTGACGAAGGTCCAGGCAAATCGCGCCGGGGGCTGCGGACCGCCGCTCGATGCCGCGCAACGTGTCGTCTACGTCGCGCGAGGTGAGCAAGTCGAACGGCAGCCGCGCGTTCGCCGAACGGCCTAGGTGGGACGGCTCGGGAATCGCGTCGACCACGCCCGTGATCGTCGCGTCGACCGAGTTGCCGATCACCACGGTCTTGCCGATCGGATTCTCCGCGCCGAACAGGCGCGTGGCGTAGTCGCGCGTGAGCACGGCGCTGCGCGGCGAGGTGAGCGCCGCACCGGGGTCGCCCGCCACGAACGGCAAGTCGAACATCTCGAGGAACTCGGGATCGACCGCGACGCCGAACACGCGCTCGGCTTTGCCGCCGTACGCCATCATCGCCTGGCGGTCGATCACGACGGCACGCGCGATCTTGCCGATCGCCGGGTAGTCGCTCCTCAGCGCCTCGGCGGCGACGTCGGGCACGATCGTGGACGTCGCCATCCCGAAATCGCTGTCGCGATTCTTGATGCTGACCGCGAGTACGTAAATGTCGTTCGCTTTCGTGAAGTGCCGCTCGGCCCCGTCCCAAAACGCGACGAACGCGTACGCGGTGACGAAGCAGACGAGCCCGACCCCGAGCGTGAGCAGATTGATGGCCGATGCGAACGGTGCGCGGCGGATGTTTCGCAGAGCAATTGCAATGTAGTGTCCGAGCATGACGGCACCTTCCTTACGTCGGCCGCTGAATTCGAGCGGTGAGCTTGCTCCGCCGCAAACGATAAGATCGTTCGTTGTCCGTTGTACAGAGAGCTAGGCGCTCGCAACCGGGGCGGCCCTGCGACTTCCGATTGCGATGCTCTTCGCCGCTGCGGCGACGGGACGCCCCCGAGGTTCTCGATGGCCCCGCCCGCTCCTGCTCCCGCGGCCGCGACGCGGTATATTGGCCGGAGCCTGGGCTGCGCGAGGGTCGGTCGTGCGCACGTTATTCGGAACGTTCATCGCTTTCGCGCTCGTCGCGCAAAGCGCCGCCGCGCATGCGGCGGAGACGACCGCGCTCATCGATGCGGTCAAGCGGCACGATCGTGCGGCGGTCAACGCGCTGCTCGACCGCGGCGCCGACGTGAACGCGGCCGAGGGCGACGGCGCGACCGCGCTCCTGTTCGCGGCCGAGGCCGACGACCTGCCGATCATCGACACCCTGCTCGAGGCCGGCGCGAATGTGAGCGCCGCGAACCGGTTCAACGTCACGCCGCTCGACCTCGCGGCCGGCAACGGTGACAAGGCCGCAATCGAGAGGCTCGTTGCGGCGGGCGCGAACGTGAACGCGGCCTCCCGCGAGGGGCAGACGCCGCTGATGACGGCGGCGCGGACGGGGCGCATCGACGCGGTGAAAGCGCTGCTCGCGCACGGCGCCAACGTGGACGCCGCGGAAGGCTGGCGCGGTCAAACCGCGCTGATGTGGGCCGCGGGCGAGGGCCATACCGCGGTGGTCGCGGCGCTGCTCGAAGCGGGCGCGAGCGTGAACGCAACCGCGAAGTCAGGCTTCACGCCGCTGCTGTTCGCCGTGCGCAACGCTCAGATCGACACGCTACGCTACCTGCTCGACCACGGCGCCCACGCGAACGACCTCGCGCCCGACGGCACGAGCGCGCTCAACGTCGCGATCATGAACGCGTTCTACGAGGCCGCGTCCGTGCTGCTCGACTACGGCGCGGATCCGAACCTGCCCGACGCGCGCGCCTCGCCGCTGCACACGATCGCGTGGCTGCGCAAGCCGGGCTCCACCGGCGACGCAGGCGTCGGCGAGCTGCCGCCCGCCGCGCCGCGACCCATCGGCGACGTCACGAGCATCCAGCTCGTGAAGAAGCTGCTCGCGCACGGCGCGAACCCGAACGTGCGCGTGGACTGGCCGGAGATGCGCTTCGACACGGTCGGCGGCACCGCGCGCAATCCGCCCGGGCTCGTGCTCGGCCGGCACCTGCTCACCTACAACGGCGCAACCGCCTTCTACGTGGCCGCGAAGAACGGCGACGCGGAGCTCATGCGCGTGCTCGCCGCCGGCGGCGCGGACCCGAACCTCACGAACCGCTTCGGCATCACGCCGCTGATGGTCGCGGCCGGGCTCGACACGTGGGAGGGCGAGACGCCGGGCCCGTTCACGGGCGTGTCGGAGGCCGAGCGCCTCGAGGCCGTAAAAGCGGCGCTCGACCTCGGCAACGACATCAATGCGGTGGCCCATTTCGGCGACTACAAGATGGACGGCGACGCGCAGTACACGCTGCTCTACTACCCGCACAACATCCGCGACTTGCTCGATCTCGGCGTCGGCGATCCGCGCTGGAGCGGCAGCACGGCGCTGCACGGCGCGATCCTCTCGAACCAGCCGTCGATCGTGCAGTACCTCGTCGACCACGGCGCAAACGTCGACGCGAAGACGGATCTCGGCTGGACGCCGCTCATGATGTCGCGCGGCGTGTTCCTCGCGAACACGGGCCGCGAGTTTCCGGCCGAGGAGGCGATTCTCCTGAAGGCGCTCGCGCAGCGCGGTTCGCCGACGGCGAAGGCGGACTGAAGGAGCGAATTCGATGAGCAATGTTCAGACCGGCCGCGATCCGGCCGGCCCCGCCCTGCGCGTCGCGGTCACCGGCGCCGCCAGCGGCATCGGCGCCGCCACGGCGCGGCGCCTGAAGTCTTCCGGCTGGCGCGTCGTGTGCCTCGACCGCAATCTCGCGGGTGCCCAGGCGACCGCGGGCGAGGACGGCGTCGCGATCGAGATCGACGTGGCCGACGAGGTCTCGAGCCGCCGTGCGTTCGCAGCAGCCGGCGCCGTGTGGGGCGGGCTCGACGCGCTCGTGACCGCGGCCGGCGTGATCGAAACCGTGCCGTTCCTCGAGACCACGCCCGCGCAGTTTCGGCGGCTCTTCGACGTCAATGTGATCGGCTCGTTCTTGAGCGTGCGCGAAGGCGCGAAGCAGATGCAGTCCGGCGCGCGCATCTGCATGGTCGCGAGCATCTCGAGCTACACGGGCGGCGGCTACGTCGCGACTGGCGCCTACGCGACGAGCAAGGGCGCCGTGCTCACGATGATGAAGAGCTGTGCGCGCGCGCTCGGCGATCGCGGGATCGCGGTCAACGCAGTCGCGCCGGGCTTCATCGACACGCCGTTCGTCGCGTCCGCAATGAGCGACCCCGAGCGGCGCAAAGAGGTCGTCGCAGCCGTCGGCAAGGTCGGCACAGCCGAGCAGATCGCGGAGTGCTGCGCCTGGCTGGTGTCCCCCGCCGCGGATTTCGTGCACGGCGCGACGTTGATCGCGGACGGCGGGGTGCTGATGCGCTGATCGCTCGGCCGACCCGACGCCGTCCCCCATCGGGATCTCGTCGAATCGCGCCGCGCCGGAATGTCTCTCGCGTACGCCGACGGTTCAGCGCTTCGGGGCGCGCGGCGGAATGCCCGCTAGCCTATAATTTTCGGTGATGAAGCAGGCAGAGGGGGCGACCTCGTGAAACCGAACGCTTTCGCATCGATCGTGCTGGCGAGCCTATCGCTCGCGCCCGCGGCGAGCTACGCCGAAGTCTCTTGCACGCGCGACGGGTTGCAGCAAGCGGTCGACCTCTATCTCGCCGCGCAGACGAAGGGCGACACGTCGGGCCTCCCGCTCGCGACCGGTCTCGGCTACATGGAGAACGACGCTCGCGCGGATATCGGCAAGGGCCTGATCGGGCAGCCGATGAACATCGACTTTCATCGCAGCCTGCTCGACACGGCGAGCTGTCAGACGTTCACCGAGGTGATCGTGACGGACAAGGCGAAGCCGTACGTGCTCGGCACGCGCCTGCGAGTGAATCACGACAAGATCGCCGAGATCGAGATCATTTGGACCACGACCGGCTACTGGGGATTCAACGCGGACGCGTATCGCCAGTATTCGTCGACCGAGAGCTGGGACCCGATTCCCGCCGCAGCCCGCGACACGCGCGACACGTTGGTCGCAGCCGCCAACGCGTACCTCGATGCGTTTCTCGAAGGCAAGAAGGATCGGGTGCCCTGGGGCTATCCGTGCCACCGGACCGAAGGCGGCATGCATACCGGTAAAGGCGCGCCCGACGACAGCTGCGACGTCGGCGTGCCGAGCGGCGTGAACATTGCGAATCGCCGCTTCATCGTCGACGAGGTGCTCGGGTCGGTCGTCGCGTTCTGCACGTTCGGTGCGGGCGGTCCGAACGGCGGCAGCGGCTCGCCGGATTCGCACCTGTTCCGCGTGGAGAACGGCAAGCTGCGCTACGTGCACACGATCACGCATCTGCTGACCGCGGATTTCCGCGGCAGAGCCGGCGGCAACGCCGGCAGCGGCAGCACGAGCCGCGCCGCGCCGCCGGACAAGCTGCCGAGGGGCGTGCGCCGCGGCGCACTGCCGCCGCAGTAGCTTCACCGCAGGGGCGCGATCGCCAGCACAGAGCGAGCGGCGGGGCGAGCGCGGGCACGCTCGAACGGCGCTCGCCTATTGGCCGAACGACTGCGCGGTCCGCAAGTACTCGAGCTCGGCCGCGGTCGAGCTGCGGCCGAGCACTCGATTGCGATGCGGAAAGCGGCCGAAGCGCTCGACGATCGCGCGGTGCTCCTCCGCGTAGCCGAGCGTCCGCTCGAACGCCGAGCGCGTCGCGGGCGGCGACTCATCGACGAGACCGCGACACAACGCAACCGCCCGATCCTGAGCCGCGAGCGTCTCGGCGTGCTGCAGCGGCAGGTAGAAGAACAGTCTCTCGACCGGATCGAGCGCGGCATCCGCGCCCAAATCGAGACCGTCTAGCGTCAAGCGGAGGGCGTGCTCGTCGAATGCGAACGCCCGCGCCGTGCCGCGGTAGATGTTGCGTGGAAACTGATCGAGCAGAATGATCAGGCCGAGCCGCCCGCGCGGCGATTCGGCCCACTCCGCGAGCCGCCCGCCCGCCGCCGGCTCGATCAGGCCCTCGAAACGCGACCGGAGGTCGTCGTCTCGCTGCTGCCGCTCGACGGCGGAGTCGGCACCGAACCAGGACCACAAGCGCCGCTCGAGCTCTTCGGCCGACAGCGGCAGCCGGCCGAACCAGAAGTCGTGTATTCGATCGGCGTCGCGCATCGCGCCTCCGCGGCTAGACGAACCGCGTCGCCACCTCGTCGCCGAGCGCCATCGCGCCGAGCTCCTCGAGCACGCCGTCGTTGAACAGCAGGTGCTGGTTGATCGTCACGGCATCGCGGAGCAGCCGGTCGAGCGGCGAGCTCGCATACACGGCTGCAGGACCCGCCGTGTCGAACATGAGCTGCGCGACCTCGCGCGCTATCCGATGCGCGTGAATGCGCGACAGGCCCACGTCGCGGCGCGCCCGCATCGAGCCCGCGCCGCCCTGCTCGATGTCCTCCCAGAGCCGCCCGACCGTCTCGTAGACGTAGGCCCTCGCCGCGCCGAGCAGGCTCTCGGCGCGCGCGACCGCGAACCGCACGCGCGGCAGGTTCTTGAGCAGCACGGGCGGCGGCGGAATCGCGACGATCTTGGTGCCCGCGAGCGCGCAGAGCTCGTCGATCGCACGCCGCGCGAGGCCGAGCGGCACGCCGGCCATCGGAATCGAGACCGATGCGGTGATCGGCAAGCGGTAGAGCGGCTCCTCGCGACCCGACGGCGCCATGAGATCGAGCACGTGATCCTCGGGCACGAATAGATCGTTCGTCGAGTAGTGATGACTGCCGCTGCCCGCGAGGCCGGTGGAGAACCACGTATCTTCGACTTGCCAGCCGCGCGCCGGTGCCAGCACGTGAATGACCTGCACGGCCCCGAACACCGAGCCGCCAGGCTCGGCGGGACGCGGCGGCGGGCCGCCTTCGACGACGCAGCCGCCGACCATCACGTCCGCATGCGTGCAGCCCGAGCCGAAGCCCCAGCGGCCGGTCACGCGGTAGCCGCCCTCGACTCTGCGCGCCCGGCCGTTCGGCGGCGCCTGCCCGGCCGTCACGAGGTCGAGAGCGGGATAGAGCTCGCGCGCCGCGCCGTCCTCGAGCCAGGCGGCGAAAAGGCCGCTGTCGCTGCCGATCTTCACGCACCAGGCGACGGCCGGGTCGGCGCGCGCGAGGGTCTCGATCATCTCCACTTGCAGCGGCAGCGACATTTCGGGGCCACCCCGACGCTTCGGGAACATCACGCGGAAGCAGCCGGCCGTCTTGAGCTTGTCCACCAGGTCGTGCGGCAGCCGGCGCAGCGCCGCGGCCTCGGCCGCGCGCGAGGCGATTTCGGGAGCGAGTGACCGGGCGTTCGCCAGGATCTGCTCGGCGCTCAGAAACTCCGTCACCTCACCCCTCCCCTACGGTCTTCACGCCGCATCCTTCTCGCCGGTTCAGTACTCTAAGCCAATAGAATCGCGCATTGAACCGGAATCGAGGGGGAACACGATGAAGAAGACGTGCAGCGCGCGCGCGTGCGTCGCTCCTGGCGACGTTCTCGATCGTTGCGGCCACGGGCATCTCCGCGCAGGGCGCGCACGCGGCCGCCGCGAAGTGCGACCGCGCCTGTCTCGAAGACATGGTGAATCGCTACCTCGATGCCCTGATCGCGCACGATCCCTCGAAGATCCCGACGACGCCGAACGTGCGCTTCATCGAGAACGGCGTCGAGCTGCCGCTCGGCTCCGCGCTCTGGAAAACGGCGAGCGCCCGCGGCACCTATAGCCACTACTTCGCGGACACGACGGCCGAGCAAGCGGGCTTCATCGGCACGCTGCGCGAGCACGGGCAAGGCATGATCTTGGTGCTGAGGCTCGGCGTGCAGCAAGGCAAGATCGCGGACATCGAGCAACTCGCGATTCGTACGCGCAACGTCGACGAATACGAGAAGCTGAAGATGGACCCGCTATGGTTGAAGCCGGTGCCGGCCGCGCAGCGCCTACCGCGCGACGAGATGGCGACGCTCGTCAACCGTTACTACAGCGGCATGCAAGGCAACGATCCGCACGGCGACTATTCGTTCTTCCACAAGGACTGCAACCGCATCGAGCACGGCCGCCAGACCACGAACAACGCACCGTCGAACTACGGGCACTCCGACATCCCGAATTTCGTGACGATGGGCTGCGAGGCGCAATTCCAGACCGGATTCCTGGGGTTCGTCACGCTGATTCGCGATCGGCGCTATCCCGTCATCGACGAGGAGCGCCAAACCGTTCTCGCGTTCGCGGCGTTCGACCACAACGGGAGCATCCGCAAGATTCCGCTCTCGACCGGCCAAATGTTCAACGTGCCGCCGTATTTCTCGACGCCACGCACGCTCACGATCGCCGAAGGTTTCAAGATCCTCGACGACAAGCTGCGGCTGATCGAGGCCACGCTGACCGAGGCGCCGTACGGCATGCGCAACGTGGCGGACGAGCCGCCGCCCGCGCCCGAGCGCGGCGCGGGCGAGCACTGCGACGAAGCGTGCGCTCGGCCGCTGCTCGACGGCCTGTTGAACGCGATGATCGCCCACGACGACACGCAGGTGCTGCTCGACGACGCCGTGCGCTACACAGAGAACGGCCAGCCGCTCGCGATCGGCGACGGGCTGTGGCGCACGCTCACCGCACGCGGCGAGCACCCGCTCTATCTCGTCGGCGATCACGACGTAGCCGTTTTCACGAGCACGGTGGAGACCGACATTCCGGGTCAACTGCTGCTGCGCGTGCGCGAGAAGCAGGGCCGCATCACGGAGATCGAAGCGCTGACCGTGCGGCAGGAAATTCCGATGCTCGGAAAGCTGATCGGCACGAGCACGCTGATGGCGCCACGGCAGCTTGCGGACTTCGACGCGACCCACTTCGCGAACGGCGTCCCGGCGCTCGCGGCTGCAGTGCCGCCCGCCGAGAGCACCCCGGCCGTGGACTTGAGCCGCCTCGCGGAAGATTACGTGCATGCTCTTCACGACCAGCCGAAGGCCGTACCGTTTTCGGACGACTGCACGGCGCGCATCAACGGCGTCGAGTCGGTCGAGAATCGTGAGATCGAGCCGCTCGACGCGCGGACGAAATTCCACCCGTTCGCGCTCGGCTGCCAACGGCAGATCGACAGCGGCTTCTACAGCCAAGTCGGCCGCTTGGGCGAGGCGCGCGTGCTGCTGGCCGATGCCGCTCGAGGCATCGCCGTGATCGCGAGCGCGATCGATCATTCGGGCGCGAAGGACACCGTCGACGTGAAAGGTGTCGGCAAGATCGCGACACCGGAAGCGTTCCGCCCGCCGAGCACTTATCTGCAGGTCGCGCTCTTGAAGATCAGAGCCGGGAGAATCGCGCACGTCGAGGCGCTCGAGCGCCCGGTGTTCTACGGCATGCGGTTGGGCTGGAGCGAGTAGCCGCGGCCGCCTGGCCGACCCTTCCGGCCGACGGCTCGCGTCGGCCGAGCCGGCCGGCGCACCATGGCGTCGCCGGCAGCAAGCGCCACGCTCACCGCGGTGCTATCGTCCGCACGACGCCAATCGTCGCGTCATGGGGGGCAAATGACTATTCGACGCCGTAGCACGCGTGTCGTTTATCTCACCGCGTTGGCGTTCTCGGCCGCCGCGGGCTCCGCGGGGGCGCAGCGCGAGCAGAACGGGGCGGCGGCCGCGAGCGCACCGCCGCTGTTCTTGCGCGAGAGCTGGCAACAACGCACACCCCCGCCCGATGCACCGGCCGACGCGCTGCTCGAAGCCGGCGTGACGCCGGGTGCGGTGACGAACGCCGCGCTCGAGCTCAACGTCTACGATCCGAACGCCGCGAGCGTGACGGCGTATCGCGGCCAGCCGCCGCCGCACAGCCGCGCAGGCGACTGGAACGGCACGTCGTGCGTGCAGCTCGCCGGCTACAACCAGAATGCTCCGCCGAAGAACGTCGCGGCCGGCCAGCCGAGCGACCCGCCCAATCTCTGGACGGGCGTGTGTCAGACGCCGATCGCGGTCACGCTGCGCGATCGAACGAGCTACGCCGACCTGAGCGGGCTCGCGCGAATTCGTTGGGTCACGCGCACGTCGGGCTTCCACGTCGTGCGGCCGGTCGTGAAGCTCGCGGACGGCAGCTGGTTCGTCGGCGACTACGCCGAGGGCGCGCCGTCGTCGAACTCCACTCTGTTCCTCGAGTCGGAGCTCGCGCTGTCCACCGTGCGCTGGCTGCCGCTCGACATCATGCGCGTCGTGACCGTCGGTCAGAGCTGGGCGCATCCCGATCTCACGAAGGTCGACGAAATCGGCTTCGCGGATCTGCTGCCCGGCAGCGGCCATGGCTGGGGCGGGTTCGTGAACGTGGGGCGAATCGAAGTCTACGGCCGTCCCGTGAAACGCTGAGCCGGCGCGCATCGCCAGCAGCCTTTCGTGGTCGCAACCTGAACGAACTTGAAGTAGTTTCTGCGACGCCTCCGCGGAGGGCACCGCAGTCTCGATGAGTTGCCGATCGACCCGGCGCCGACGCAGGATGCGGCATGGCCGCCGTCGATCTCTCGCCGCTCTTCGAGCCGTTCCGAATCCGCGAGCTGCGCCTGCGTAACCGCTTCGTGCTGCCCGCCATGCAGGTGGGATTCACCGAGAAGTGCGGCCCGTCGCAGCGGATGATCGATTATCTGCGCGCGCGCGCCGCCGGCGGCACCGCCCTGATCTTCAGCGAATCGTGCGCGCCCGACCACCCGTCGTCGTATTGGCAGCCGGTCTTCTGCGTATTGAACGAGGAGACCGAAGGCGGCTGGGCGCGCGTCGTCGAGGCGGTCAAAGGTGCGGGCGCGTGCTTCTTCATGCAGCTCTGGCATCCGGGCGGCCAGCGCATCGCTGCGCCCGACTTTGCGCACGCGGAGCATGCTTCGCTGAGTCCTTCGGGACTGATCGCGGAAGGACGCCGGAACGGCCGTGCGATGTCCGTCAGCGAGATGCACGACCTCAAGGCCGCCTACGTGCGAGCAGCCGAGACCGCGAAGCGGCTTGGGGCGGACGGCGTCGAGATCCATGCGGCGCACGGTTATCTGATGGACCAGTTCCTCTGGGCCGAGACGAACCGCCGCGACGACCGCTACGGCGGGACGCGGCTCGCCGACCGTGCGCGGTTCCCGCTCGAAGTCGTCGCAGCGATCCGCGCGGCCACGGGACCCGGCTTCCCGATCTCGCTTCGTTTCTCGCAATTCAAGGAGGTCGACTACGGCGCGCGCGTCTTCGCGACGCCCGAAGCGCTCGCCGAGTTCACGGCGCTCGCAAGGTCCGCAGGCGTCGATCTGCTCAACGTCTCCTCGCGCCGCTTCGCGAAGCCGGAGTGGCCGGAGCGGCACGCGACGCGCGGCATCGCGGGTTGGACGCGCCTAATCGGCGGGCTGCCGGTCGTCACGACGGGCAGCGTCGGGCTCGACAAGGACATGTTCGCCGATCTTTTCGACAACGCCGATCCCGCGCTGCGGCTCGCGGCGGACCTCGCGGAGCTGCTCCGCAGGTTCGCAGCAGCGCGAATTCGATCTCGTCGGCGTGGGCCGCATGCAGATCGCCAATCCCGATTTCGTCGCGAAGCTCGCGAGCGGCCGTCTCGACTCGCTGCGGCTCTATCGCAAATCCGTCGACCTCGGCCATCTGTTCGGCAAGCTCGAGCCCGGGATGGTCGAGGAAGGGCGCAAGATCACGGACGATTGACGGCGCAGCCGAGCGCAGGCGGCGTCGCTGCGTGTCGTGCCGCTACTCCCAGCCCGTCGGCGAGTTATACGGCGCGGTGAAGCCCATCGCCTCGATCTCGTGAATTTGCCCATCCGGGCCCACCTTGAAGATGTGCGCGGCGGGCAGGTCGAAGGGCGCGAACGGCATGTTCTCCTTATTGCGCTCGATCTCGGAGCCGTCGAGGGCCTTCACCTTGTAGGGCAGGTTGTTCATCGGGTGATGGAAGTGCGAGAGGCCCATCACGAGGCCCGTCTGCGGATCCGCGGCGAACACCCGGCGGTTCTCGATCCGGTCGATGTACTGGAACGTGTTGCTGTCGATCTGCCCGCGGCAATCGCGGGCCACCGCGGGCGAGGCGGCCGCGCCGGGAATGGCCGGCGCGGCGGAGGGCTTGGCGCTGGCCGTGATCATGCCGTTCTCGTGGCGCTCGCAGTCCGGCGCGAACGGCGCGAGCTCACCGTTGTTGTCGTCGAGCGCGTCGTAGTACGACGCACCGATCTTGATCAGCTCGGCATGCGGCTTACGCTGCGCCGCCGGTATCTCGGTGAAGATGCCGGGCCGCGGCGACTGCAGATTCGCGAGCTGCGCTTCGCGCACGCCGGAGAGCAGATGCTCGGCCTCCACGATCCTGCCCCTGGGGTCGAACTTCAGTCGAATCGCCACGATGACCGGTTGCTCGACCGGGGGACTGTTGGCGAGCTCGGCCCGCTGCTCGGCAGAGGCGCCGGGCGGCGCTTGCGGCGGTGCCATGTAGGTCATCATCGCGAGGTATCCCGCCGTCTGATTGACCTCGTCCGGCACATGGATCGCAAACGTGCTCGGCCCCTTCACGATGGTCTTCCAGAGCCCTTCGCCGGGCCGCATCTTCGTGATGTTCTCGACGAAGACGATCTCGTCCGACAACGGCGCCTTCGCAACGTCGTGCGCCACCATCGCAGCCACGTAGGCATCGGTGGCGTCGATCAGGCATTGACGATTGCACGCGACGGATGCCGGTGCGGCAGCCGGCTCGTCGTTTGCTGCCACAGGCTCGGAAGGCTTGCTGCACGCGCCGAGC
Organism: uncultured Gammaproteobacteria bacterium; assembly: GCA_963817615.1. GTDB lineage: Bacteria > Pseudomonadota > Gammaproteobacteria > Steroidobacterales > Rariloculaceae > FEN-1219. Next base: position 526,148 of record CAWFPH010000002.1, read on the forward strand.
GACAAACCGGCGGCGACGGCGCCCGCAGCGGCGAGGAACATTCGCGATTTTTGGCCGATCATGGTTTCCCCCTGATGTGGCGCCGCGATCACTCGGATTCTATGCCGATTGCGGCAGCGGGGAGTAATGACGGCCGCGTCTCGGCGGCCGATGCTGACGGGGCGGGTTTCCCTGATCCTCCTCAGTCCGACTTTAGTGTCTCCATCGGATCGATCGTCGCTGCACGACGCGCGGGCAGGTAGCTCGCGAGGGCCGCGGCGGCGAAGATGACGACGATCGCGGCGGTATAAGCGCGAGGGTCCATCGGTGCGACGCCGAACAACAGAGAAGCCATGAAACGTCCCAATGCCGCGGCCACGACAAGCCCGACCACGACTCCCACTCCGCTGAGCATGAGCCCGTGCAGCAGAAACATCTTGGCAAGCTGCCGAGGTTCGGCACCGAGTGCCGATCGAATACCGATTTCGCGCGTGCGCTGCGACACGACGTAGGCAATGACGCCGTAGATGCCGACGACACCGAGCGCCAAGGCCATGGCGCCCGCAATCGCGAGCAGCACGAGCGTGAACGACGTGCGCGCGAGCGAGCCGGCGTAAAGCTCCCGCATCGTGCGCATTTGGCGAGATGGCCATGCTGCCGTCCACCGACTGAACCGCCTGTCGGACCTCTTTCATGAGGCTCGCGGTGCCCGCGCGGTCGCTGCGGATGACGAACGCGGCGTACGGCCGCTGCGAACCGATTCTCCATGAGCACGGGGTAGTACACCACGCTCGGCGGCGGCTCGTACAACCCGTTCTCGCGAACGTTCTGCACCACGCCGATCACCTCGCGCCATTGACGCGAGCCTACGGGCGCTCGGAGGCGCTTGCCAAGCGCAGCCGCCGGTTCTCCTGCGATCTCGCGAGCGAAATTCTCGGAAATCAGAATCACGCGTCCCCCGGCTTCGATGTCGCTCCAACTGATGTCGCGACCTGCAATGATTCGCGTGCCCACGGACTCGAAATAGCCGGGCGAGACCCGCTTGATTCCGCGCGGAGTCGCGCCTGAGGGCTCAAGCGGCTGCCCTTCGACCTCTGTCGGTGTGTATGACACTCCTCGTGTCGGCAGGGTGTCGCTAAAGCCGGCTGAAGTGACGTCTGGAAGCGCCGCAATCTTGTCGAGAATCGCGTGCTGCATGGGCGCCCATCGCAACGATTCCGCCTCGTCGGCCCTCTGCCATCCCGGCATCCAGAGCTGCGCCGTTTGAATGGTCGCGGGATCCGAAAGACCGCGATCGCTATCGCGCAAGGCCTGAAACGTTCGAATCATGAGGCCAGCGCTCACGACCAATACGAGCGCGAGCGCCACCTGGACAACGACCAAAATGTCGCGCGTAGTGCTCCGCTTGCGGGCCGTGCTCGGCCCACGCGCTGCGCCGAACGTGGGTATGCCGAGGTGTGGCGCGTGCTTGAGCACCGCGATCGAGCCGAACAACAGCGCCGATGCGAGCGAGGCGACAAGCGTAAATGCGAGCACAGGGGGATTGATGGAAATCTCCTGCAGCCGCGGCAGATCTCTCGGGGCAAAGGCGAGCAGAATCTCGACTCCGACGCTTGCCAACCCCCAACCGAGCACGCCGCCTGCAGCGCCCAAAGCCAGGCTCTCCACGAGCAACTCCCTCGCGATTCGGTTGGGAGCGGCGCCGAGCGCGGTGCGCATCGCGAGCTCCTGTCGCCTTGCGTCGGCCCGTACGAGCATGAGGTTCGCGATGTTGGCGCACGCGACGAGCAACACGGCGCCGATCGCGCCCATGAGCACCCACAACGTGCTCGCGATGCCGCCGACCAGGTCGTCCTTCAAAGGACGAACGGACGGCGTGATCCGCCAGTTCCTGTACGCCTCTTTCGTGTTTCCGCCGCCCGGCACCAGCGGCCAAGCGTCGAGCCAAATCGGCAACATCCGCGCGACGTCCGCTCGTGCCTCGTCCCTTGTCACTCCGGGTTTGAGTCGCCCGAGCATTTGATAGTTGAACCAGCCGATGGTCCTCTCGGCAACTTCGAGGTGACGGACGGCGAGAATCACGTCGGGCTGTGTCGTGTCGATGAACCTGAAGTCGCGCGGCATGATGCCGACGACGCGCGCCCGCGACGGCTGCGAATCGATGGAGATTTGCCGCCCCAGGACTCTGTCGTCGCCGCCGAATTGCCGTTGCCAGAACGCATAGGAAAGGATGACGGGCGCTGGTCCCTCGGCCGCAGGTCCGAACTCCTGCGTCGTGAACCAACGACCGCGCAGCGGCTGCACGCCGAGCGCCTGCAGAGTGTCATCGGTGACCATGAGAACATTCACGCGCGTAGGCTCACCGGCATCGGTCAGCGTCGCGAAGTCGTCGGCATACTGCCACAGGCCGATGCTGGCAAACGTCCGGTTCTCGTCCCGGTACGTAAGGTACATCGTGTGCGACGAATCCAGATCCTCGATGTTGGCGCCCGGAGCGCTGTAGCGGATCCGCACGAGCTCGTCCGCGCGCGGATACGGCAGCGGCTTGATCAGCACGGAATAGACGACGCAGAAGATCGCCGTGGTCGCGCCGAGCCCAAGCGCGAGCGAGAGCACCGCTGTAAACGTGAACGCGGGCCGCCGCAGCGAGTCCGCGCAGCGCGTGGCGCAGATCGCGACCGATCGAGTCGAAGATGATCGCCGATCCTCAACGCGTGACCCGCACGCCGCCGTTGGTCGTCGCGACCCGAACCGGCGCACCGCCTTGGCCGAGCGTCGTCGAGATCTCGCGGTCGAGCCGCCCCTGCACCTTCACGGGAAAGTCGAAGTCGACGCCGCCGTTGACCGTGCTCGTTTCGAGCCGCGCGGAATAGTCTTCCGGAACGTGCAGCCGAACGCCGCCGTTCGTGGTCCGGAGGTCGAGGCCATCCCCGTCCCACGCGCCGCCCGTGAGCGTGGCCTCGACGCCGCCGTTCGTCGTGCGGCCGCGCACGTTGCCGCCGACGCCGTCGACTTTGAGTCCGCCGTTCAGCGTTTCGAGCTCGAGCTCACCGCTGACGTCGGCGACCTCTATTCCGCCGTTCTGCGTCTCGAGCGAGAGATCGATCGCGCGCGGCGTGAGAATCTCGTAGCTCACGCTCCAGCCGGCACGCCGGACTCGATCGGGGCCGTCGGCGCGCAGCGTGCCGTCGGTGCGAATCTCGACCTCGCTTAGGATCTCTTTCGCGTCGGCCTCGTCATCCGCCCACGCGTCCACTCGCGCACGCACGTGCACGTCGCGCCGCTCTTCGCCGCTCACGCGAATGCCGCCGTTCGGCTGGGCATCCACGGCTAGCGTCTTCGCCGCGGGCAGGTTGAGCTCCCGTACTTCACAGACGTGAACGCTGCGGCGGCGCCAGCCCCCGCCGTTGTCGTCGCAGTCGGTGCGCGCGCCTTGTCCTTGCGCGACTGCGCTCGACGCGATCAACAACGCCGAACATACCAAGCTCCAGCGAATCGACATTATCCTGCCCTCCTCGGTACGCAGTCACTCCGTCTTCAGCGTCTCCATCGGGTCGATCGCGGCCGCGCGGCGCGCGGGAAGGTAGCTCGCAAGCGCTGCGGCCCCGACGGTCACGCCGAGCGCGGCGAGGTATGCGAACGGATCCCACGGCGCGATCCCGTACAGCAGCGACGACATTGACCGGCCCAACGCGAAAGCCGCTGCGAGACCCACGACCGCGCCGATGCCGGTCAGCGCGAGCCCTTGCAGCAGGAACATCTTCCTAAGCTGCCGCGGCTCGGCGCCGAGCGCCGATCGAATGCCGATCTCCCGAGTCCGCTGCGCGACGACGTACGCGAGCACGCCGTAGATTCCGATCACGCCGAGGGCAAGCGCCATGCCCCCCGCGATCGCGAGCAGCACGAGCGTGAACGCCGTGCGCGCAAGCGAGCCGGCGTAGAGGTCGCGCATCGTGCCCTCGCCCGCCACCGGGATGCTGGCGCTGACCGAGCCGACCGCGCGCCGAACCTCGTTCGCGAGGCTCGCGGTGCCCGCCTGTTCGCTGCGGATCGCGTACGCGACCGCGGGTGCGCCGACGATGGGCATGCCGTACATGTTGTGCGCGAGCACGGGCCAGTAGACGGAGCTCGGTGCGGCCTCGTACAGCCCTTCCTCGTGGACGTTCTGGACGACCCCGATCACCTCGTGCCAATCGTCCTGGGCGAACGGGCCGAGCCGGATGCGCTTGCCGAGCGCACCGGCGGGCTCGCGCGCGAGCTCGCGCGCGAAGTTTTCGGAGATCACGGCGACGCGACCGCCCGTCGCGAGGTCGTTCCAGGTCACGTCGCGTCCCGCGATCAGGTGCGTGCCCATGGCGTCGAAATACCCCGGCGAGACGAAGTTCCACTTGCGTGCGGGCGCCATCTCTCCGGCCGCGAGCGCCTGGTCCTGCACGGCGACCGGCCCATAACTGGGCAGTCCGTCCATCGGCAGCGAGCTCGCGAAGCCGACCGAGCGGACACCCGGCAGCGCCGCGATCCTGTCGAGGATCTCATGCTCGGTGCGCGTGAATTGCTCGGGGTCGGCGGTGCGCCCGTGCGGAATCCAAATGTGCGCCGTCTGAATCGTCGCCGGTTCCGAGAAACCCGCATCGACCTCGCGCAGACTCTGAAACGTTCGGATCATCAGCGCCGCGCTCACGACCAGCACGAGCGCGAGCGCGACCTGCACGACGACGAGCGCGCCGCGCAGCCTGCTTCGCTCGGCACTCGCGCTCGACCCGCGCGCCGCATTCGGCGCATCGAGGTGCAGCGTGTGCTTGAGCGCCGTGATCGAGCCGAACACGAGCGTCGCCGCGAGCGAGGCAGCGATGGCGAACGCGAGCACGGCCGGAGAGAGCGCGATCTCTTCAAGTCGCGGCAGGTCGCTCGGACCGATTGCAACCAGTGCCCGGAGTCCGACGTAGGCGAGCAGGATCCCGGGCACGCTGCCGACGACGCCCAACACCCAACTCTCGACCAGCAACTCTCGCGCGATTCGCGCAGGCACGGCGCCGAGCGCGGCGCGCATCGCGAACTCCGGCCGTCGGGCATCCGCGCGTACGAGCATCAGATTCGCGATATTGGCGCAGGCGATGAAGAGCACTCCACCGATCGCACCCATGAGCACCCACAACATGCTCGCGACACCACTGACCATGTCGTCGAGCAAAGGCTGAGCGACCGGGTGGATCCGCATGTTCACGAGCTGCTCTTTCGTGGTGCCGGGGAACGGCGGCCACGCGTCGAGCCAAATCGGTCGCATGCGGTCGAGGTCGACTTGCGCCTCGGCCAGCGTCACGCCCGGCTTGAGCCGCGCGAGCATCTGCCAATAGTAAATGCCATGGGCTTGCCGAGCCGGGTCGAGCCGCACCGGAACGATGATGTCGGGCGGGGGCGCGACGTCGAGGAACCGGAAGTCGGACGGCATGATGCCGACGACTTGCGACGGCTGCGCCAACGGCAAAGTGCCGTTGCCGCTCGCGGAGTCGATCGTGAGCTCGCGCCCGAGCGCCGCTTCATCTCCGCCGAAGCGGCGCTGCCAGAACGCGTACGAGAGGATGACGGGGGCGGGTCCTTCGGCCGAGGGTCCGTGCTCGGCTGCCGTAAACCACCGTCCGAGCAGCGGCCGCACGCCAAGCGCCTGCAGCGTGCCGTCCGTCACACGAAGCGCGCGCACCCTCTCCGCCCGGCCGCGGTCGGTCAGCGTGGCGGAATCCTCCTGCCAGAGGCCGACCTCGGCAAACGTCCGATTCTCCTGCCGGTAGGTGAGGTACATGTTCGAGCTCGCTTGGCCGCTGTGAGCCGCGCCTTGCGGGTGCCGGATCCTCACGAGCCGGTCGGCATCCGGGTACGGCAAAGGCTTGATGAGCACCGAATAGACGACGCTGAAAATTGCAGTGGTCGCGCCGATCCCGAGCGCGAGCGTGAGCACTGCGGCCGCCGTGAATGCGGGCCGCCGCCGCAGACCGCGCAGCGCGTAGCGTAGATCGCGGCCCACGGAGTCGAACAATTCGAGGCTCATGGCAGTCGGTCCTCGCGGACGATGTCCCTCGAGTCGCCAGCGATAGACGTCTCCAGCGAAAACCATGCCACCGGGCCGAATTGCGGAAGCGCGTTGATTTCGCTCGGATAGCCCGTTGCCCAGGAGTGGTCACGATCGCGCACGTCCCGGTTTCGCGTCCGCTCGTCTCGGTCGCGGGACGACCGAAGGTTGTAGAGCGGGGCAGGGAATCGGGCCTCAGCGAGCGAGCCACGCGTCGACGAGATTCACCCACATGCTGCCGCCGATCGGAATCAGCGCGTCGTTGAAGTCGTAGCTCGCGTTGTGCAGCATGCAGGGCCCGGCACCGTGCTCGTCGGAGCGGTGGGCCCCCTCGCCGTTGCCGATCAAGAAGAAGCAACCGGGTTTGCGCTGCAGGTAATAGCTGAAGTCCTCGGCGCCCATCGTCGGCGTGAAATCCTGTACGTTGCCTGCGCCCACGAAATCGGTCAGCACGCCGCGCGCGAACTCCGTCGCCGCGGCATGGTTGACGGTCGGCGGATAGTTGCGGTGAAACGAGAACTCGCACCGTGCTTCGAAGGCCGCGCAATGCGCTGCCGCGATCGTCCGCATGCGGTGCTCGACGAGATCGAGCACGTCGGGCGCGAACGTGCGCACCGTGCCCTGCAGCTCGCAAGTATCCGCGATCACGTTCGTCGCCTCGCCGGCGTGGATCATCGTGACCGAGACGACGGCGCTCTCGAGCGGAGGCACGTTGCGGGTCACGATAGTCTGAAACGCCTGCACGATCTGGCACGCGACCGGCACGGGATCGATGCCGTTGTGCGGCATCGCCGCGTGCGCGCCCTTGCCGTGGATCACGATGCGGAACTCGTTGCTCGAAGCGAACACCGGACCGGACCGCAGCGCGAACTCGCCGACCGCGAGGCCCGGCCAGTTGTGGATGCCGAAGATCGCATCCATAGGAAAGCGCTCGAAGAGACCGTCCTCGATCATCACGCGCGCGCCGCCGCCGCCCTCCTCGGCCGGCTGGAAGACGAGCACGACCGTGCCGTCGAACGTGGCTTGCGTCGCGAGCGCCTGGGCCGCGGCGAGCAGCATCGCAGTGTGGCCGTCGTGCCCGCAGGCGTGCATGCGTCCCGGGTGCCGGCTCGCGTGCGCGAACCGGTTCTGCTCGGTGACCGGCAGCGCGTCGATGTCGGCGCGCAGCCCGATCGCGCGCGGCGACGTGCCGTTACGGATCACGCCGACCACGCCGGTGCGCCCGAGCCCGCGATGCACTTCGATGCCCCAGCCCTCGAGCGTCCGCGCGATCACGTCGGCGGTGCGCCGCTCCTCGAAGCAGAGCTCGGGATGCGCGTGCAGGTCGCGCCGCAGCGCCGTCAGGGAGGCGGCGTTCGCGACGATCGAATCGACGTGGCGCATCGTGTTGCTTTCGATCCCGGGCCCGGCGTCACCGAAGGATGGCAGAACTCGCTGCTCGGCGACACCGGCGACCCGCCTCCGGGCCGCGCACGGGCTCACGACTGGCACGACGATTGCACGATCGGTCCTTTCTGCTGATGATCGAATGGAGGATCGCGATGCGCACGCTGATATGGAGCTTGGCGGCAAGCGCGGCCATCTCGCTGGTTGCGCTCTTTCTTTGGAGCCGAGTGCGCGTGGAGAGCACCTCGGGGCACGATGCGGTCGTCGTCACGCGGTCGACGGCCAAGCAGGGCGACAGACTCGCGGTGGGTGGGACCGTCGCCGTGAACTCACCGATAGCAGGCGACCTCGCCGTTGCGGCTGCGGACGTCGATGTGTCGGCTCCGGTGCAGGGCTACGTGATGGCCGCCGGCCGGGACGTGACGATCGACGCGGCCGTGAAGGACGACGTCTGGGCGGCCGGGCGCAACGTGACGGGGCATTCGGACGAGCTCACCGGCCATGGCTGCGGAGACCCTCTTACGGGCATCGGCATCGTGGTCGACGACGTCGACGCAGCGGCGAAGGAGCTCAAGGCGAACGGCGTGCGCTTCACGCTCGAGCCGGGTCCGCAGCTGTGGGGCGGGTATATGGCGATGTTCGCGGACCCCGACGGCAATGTCTTCTACCTCGACGGCGCAGCGTCGCCTTGACACGATGATGCGGCGCCGTGGCGGCATTCGGCCCCCCGGATCCAAAATATCGGCGGCACGGCGCACGCGCTCGACATCTAACGCCGGCCGCGGCTTCGCCCGGCGCGTGAGCGCTATACTTCCCTTAGCACCTCGACGCCGCCGGGAGCCACACCAATGAGAACACCGCCTGGAGTCAGCTCGGCCGATTTCGCGAAGGCGATCGATCAGTTCGCGGCTGCGGTCGGCAAGCAGTGGGTGTTCACGAGCGACGAAGCCGTGAGCACGTATCGCGACGCGTACTCGCCGCTCTGGGGCCAGCCCGACGAGAAGGTCGCGTCCGCCGCCGTCGCGCCCGAGACCGTGCCGCAGATTCAGCAGATCGTGCGCATCGCGAATCAGTATTCGATTCCGTTGTACACGATCTCGACCGGCCGCAATCTCGCGTACGGCGGCTCGGCGCCCGTGTTGTCGGGCAGCGTAGTGCTCGACTTGAAGCGCATGAACAAGATCCTCGACGTGAATGAGGAGCAGGCTTCCGCGCTCGTAGAGCCGGGCGTGAGCTACTTCGACCTCTATCGCCACATCCGCGAGCGCGGTATGAAGCTTTGGATCGATTGCCCCGACCCGGGGTGGGGCAGCCCGATCGGCAACGCGCTCGACCACGGCGCGGGCCGCACGCCGCTGCCCTATCGCGACCACTTCGGCGCGCACTGCGGCATGGAGGTCGTGCTCGGCAGCGGTGAGGTGGTGCGCACCGGCATGGGCGCGATGCCCACCGCGAAGAACTGGCAGCACTTTCAGTACGGCGCGGGCCCGTGGGTCGACGGTTTGTTCTCGCAGTCGAATATGGGCATCGTCACGAAGATGGGCTTCTGGCTGCTGCCGGAGCCCGAGGCGTCGATGACGGGCCAGATTCGCGTGCAGCGGCACGATGATCTGCTGCCGCTCGTGCGGATCCTCGGCAAGCTCGCGTTTCAGGGCATCGTGAACTGCGTGTTCTCGCTGCAGAGCCCCGTGCTCTTGGGTGCGCTCGACGCGGAGAAATCGGCGCTGCTCGACCGGCCGGGCGGCGGCACGGCCGAGGAATGGGACCGCTACGCGGCCTCGAAGGGCCGGAACTTCTGGCAAACCGAGCTGCGCTTCTACGGTCCCGAGAAGGTGATCGCCGCGCAGTGGGAGCACGTGAAGCAGAGCCTTTCGACCATCAGCGGAGCAGCGTTCACGGACGGCGCCGTCATGCGCTTCCCGCTCACCGACGAGCAGGTCGACAAGCTCGCCGATCCCGGCTCCTTCGGCATTCCCAGCTTGAACGTGTTCTCGTCGCTGGCCGGTACCTCGGGTCATCTCGACGCGTCGCCGATGCTGCCGTACTCGGGCGACGACGTGCTGCGAGCGCACAAGGTCTTCATGAAGCTGTTTCGCGACGCGGGATTCGAGCTGACGCTCGGCTTTGCGATGAGCTATCACTGGCGCGCGTTCATCATGTTCCAGGGCATCAACTTGACACGCGACCCGGCGCAGCTCGCCAAAGCCCGCTCGCTCTATGAGCAGGTGATCCGGGTCGCGTCCGATCAGGGCTGGGGCATCTACCGCGCGCATGCCGCGTTCATGGACGCGGTGATGGACCGATACTCCTTCAACGACCATGCGCTGCTGCGCATGAACGAAACCCTGAAGGACGCGCTCGACCCCAACGGCATTCTTTCGGCGGGCCGCTACGGAATCTGGCCGAAGCAGCTGCGAAAGGAGCGCGCATGAGCACGACACGCTTCACGGTCGCAATCGCCGCCATCGGCTTCGCGAGCCTGCTCGGCGCCGCGGCCGTCGCGGCCGATCCCGTGGCCTCGCCGCAGTCGGCGTGGTGGTCGTTGCCGGCGGGCTCGGCGCCGAAGTTGAGCAATCCGCGCGAGCGGCGCGGCTGGGAGGTGTTCCACGAGCGCTGCTTCGCCTGCCACGGTTCAATCCCGAAAGATACGATCGGGCCGCCCTATTTGCCGCTGATGCCGGGCACTCAGGCACTGCAAGCGCGCTACAAGGGTGCAAAGCCCGCCGAGCTCGAGCAGCGCACCGACCTCACGGCGGAGCTCGTGAACGCGATCGTTCGGAGCGGTCTGAACTCGATGCCGTTCTTCCGCCCAACCGAGCTCAGCGACGACGACTTGGCCGCGCTCGACGCGTATCTGACACGCAAGCGGCGTTGATCGCTCGGCGTTGATCGCTCGCGGCAGCGGCCCGCCGGACGTCGTCAGCGCACGCGGTGCGCGACCGCGACCTCGTCGTCGGCAAGCAGCTCGCGGGAGGGTCGCCGGTAGGTGGCGGCTTGCGCGCCGTCGAGGCGCCAGCGCAGGTCGCTCAATCGTGCGCGCCGCCCTCCCCAGGCGCTTTCGAATCGATCGCCATCGACCACGATCAACAGATCGACGTCGCCTCTGCGCGCGCCTGAATCCGCGCGTATCGCCTCGAGCCTGCGCTCGTCTGCGAACAGCAGCAGCTCCCACTTCGCCTGCGGATCCGCCGGCCCGGGACCACCCAGTATCCAAACCTGGTCGACGCCGTCGTGCTTCTTGGCGAGCGCGTCGACGTACATGCCGAGCTCCTCCGGAAGGTGCGCTGGCTTCGTTGTGAACGGCGACACCGCGTCGTGCTTTTCAACCTCCATGGTCATTCCGACCGACGGCAGCGATGCGAATTCCCCGGGGCGACGTTCTTTGCATTGGAGCACGCGAACGCTGGCACGGAAGCTGCATCGTCTTGGTGGATGTAGGACGACAAGAGGTGACACCCCCTAAGGAGAAGGTCATGCTGAAAAGGATTTTCATCACTACCGGCCTGCTGTCCGGCTCGATATTGCTGAGCGCGACGGCGACGGCACAGCCCAACTATCCGCACCAGGCAGACTCCAAGACGTTCGATGCATCCGTGATCGCAATCGATCAACAGGACAGAACGATCACGGTGCGATTCGACCAGAACAACGAGATGGAGACTTATCCGGTCGCCAAGAACGCCGAGTTCTATTATTACGACGGCCGCATGGATATCGAAAAGGGCTTCACCGATCTGTCGGTCGGTGACACGCTGAAACTCGAGCTAGGCGGTGTGGCAGGCCATCCCACGCTCAGCAAAGTGACGTCGGACGAGCACGGCTAGGACTTCCGGGACCGGGCGGCCGGCCGCAGCCGGTCGACTGCCCGATTCGATGTCGGCATCATCCCGTCTTCGCGCGCCGTGCGTCGTCGGCGGCGGACTCGACGACCGCCAGGATGGCGTCCTTCTGTAGGGTTTCCTGCTCGAGCAGCGCCGTTGCGAGAGCGTCGAGCTGCGCCCGTTTGCCCGTGAGCAGCTCGGTCACGCGCCGCTCTATGGTGCGTACGAGGTCGCCCACCTCCCCGTCGACGAGCTCGGCCGTGTGCTCGCTGAAGTCGCGTTGCTGCGTCATCTCGCGGCCGAGGAATATGTGCTCCTCGCCGAGCCGGAATGCCACGGGGCCGAGCTTCTTGCTCATGCCCCATTGCGTGACCATGCGCCGCGCCAGCTGCGTCGCCTGCTTCAAATCCTGCTCGGCTCCGGTGCTCGTCTCGCCGCGCCAACGAGCGAGCCTCACGCGCCTGCTATATTGCAGGTTTGCGCTCGCCGGCCCTGAAACGAAGCTCGTGGAACGATCCGCAACGCGTCATGCACAGCGTCTGACCGAAGGCTCCATCGTCCGGTCGCTCGTCGCGCTGTCCGTCCCAATCGTGCTCGCCAACGTCTTGCAGACGGCCTATCAGCTGGTCGACACGTTCTGGGTGGGCCGACTTGGGGGCGAAGCGGTCGCCGCCGTGTCCGTGAGCTTCCCGCTGATCTTTCTGATGATCGCGCTCGGCGGCGGCTTGGCCGTCGCCGGCTCCGTGCTCGTGGCGCAATACGTGGGCGCCCGCAACGCGACCAAGGTCAACCACGTGACCGCACAAACGGTCTTGATGGTCGCCGTGGTGAGCGTGCTCCTTGCCGCCGTCGGCTATCTGCTGTCGCCGGCCGCGTTGGAGCTGATGGGCGTGACGGCGCCGACGTTGAGCGATGCAATCCGTTATCTGCAGGTGTCGTTCCTCGGCTTGCCCTTCACCTTCGGCTACTTCGTGTATCAGTCCGTGCTGCGCGGCATCGGCGAGGTGCGGGCACCGGTCTACATCGTCTTCGGCACGGTCTTGTTGAACCTCGTGCTCGACCCGCTGTTCATCTTCGGCTGGGGGCCCATCCCCGGCGCCGGCGTGGCCGGTGCGGCGTACGCCACGATCGGCACGCAGGGCATCGCGATGGCGGTGGGCATGTTCACGTTGTTCGGCGGGCACTTCGGCATCCACCTGAAGGTGCGCGATCTCAAGCCCGACTGGCCGCTGATGCAGCAAGTGGTTCGGCTCGGTCTGCCGGCCTCGCTCGAGCAATCCACGCGCGCGCTCGGTCTGACCCTCATGACCTTTCTCGTCGCAACGTTCGGCACCAACACGATTGCCTCGTACGGCATCGGCACACGCATCCTGAGCTTCGTGATCATCCCCGCCATGGGGCTATCCATGGCGACCGCGACGCTCGTGGCGCAGAACATCGGTGCGCGGAATACGGACCGCGCCTCGAGGATCGCCTGGCTCAGCGCGGGGCTCGGCTTTTCGGTCTTGGAGGTGGTCGGCGTGCTCTGTTTCGTGTTCGCGGAGCCGCTCATACGCTTCTTCGTGCCGAATGCGCCGGAGGTGATTGCCGGCGGCACGCAGTTCTTGCGGTTGATGGCGTTGACCTTCGGCTTCATCGGTTTGCAGCAGACGCTGGGCGGCGCATTCCGAGGCTCCGGCAACACGTTCAACACCATGATTCTCGCGATGGTGTCGCTTTGGGTGCTGCAGTTTCCGATCGCCTACGTGCTCTCCCAGCACACGGCGCTCGGCGCGGTCGGACTGTGGTGGGCGTTCCCGATCGCCAACGTCACGATCGCTTGTGTCGCAGCGCTGTGGTTCGCACAGGGCCGCTGGCGCAAGACGAACCTCATCCGCGAGTCCGACTCCGACCTGGTCGAGGAAGTCACGGAGGAGGCAATCGTCCAAGAGGGCATCAATAGCTGATGCACGCTCGACGGGGGTTCTTTGAGCAGTAGGGTTCCCGGCTCTGGCGGCGGCCGGCAACCGTATGGCCGTCGTCCCGGCGAGCGCGATTGAACGGCCGTCAGTGGAGGTCTTTCGATATGTCGGATCGTCCGCCGCTTCTGAACCAGTTGAACATTGTCGCCGCCGATTTCGACGCTACGATCGCATTCTACCGACGTCTCGGTCTGAACGTTCCCGATGGGTTCGCGCAGGAGGGCATGCGCCACACCGAAGTCGCGCTGCCGAATGGCCTGACACTCGAGTTCGACGATCACTCCCTCGCCGGAACGTACAACGCCGCCCGCCGCGCGGCGACACGGAGCAGTGCGGCCGTCATCGGCTTCAGAGTTCCGACCCGTGAGGCTGTCGACGCGTTGTATCTCGAGCTCACGCGAGCGGGCTACGAAGGCAGACAATGTCCGTACGATACGTTCTGGGGCTCGCGATACGCGATCGTCGCAGACCCCGACGGCAACGATGTCGGATTGATGAGCGCGCCCGAAGAGGCTCGCAGATATTGGCCACCCGCGCCGTCACCTATGGCCTGATCCTCCGCACGCCGACCGCATGAACGTGAGACTGCCGAATCTGTTGGCCACGCGCACGGGTCGACTCACCGCTTTTTTCGCGCTCTATGTTGCCGAAGGTATTCCGCTCGGCTTCGCGGCGATCGCAATCGCGACGCAGATGCGGCGTCAGGGGCTCGGTCCCGCCGCGATCGGCGCATTCGTCGGCTCGTTGTATCTGCCTTGGGCGTTCAAGTGGGTCGTGGGGCCGTTCGTCGACACACTCTACTCGGAACGCCTCGGCCGCCGCCGCATGTGGATCGTTTTCACCCAAATCATGATGATCGCGACGTTGATGGCGGCGCTGCCCGTGAACTTCACCACGGAGCTGAAGCTCTTCACGGCTATCATCCTCGTGCACAACGTGTTCGCGGCCACGCAGGACGTCGCGATCGACGCGTTGGCCGTAAACGTGCTCGCGGAACACGAACGCGGCATCGCGAACGGCTTGATGTTCGGCGGAGCTTATCTCGGGCAGGCCATCGGCGGCTCCGGCGTGTTGTTCCTCGCGCCTTATATCGGCTTCAACAACACCTTCTATTTCGTCGCGGCAATGCTCGGCTGCGTAACCGTCTTCGTGGCGCTGCCGCTGCGCGAGAAGCGCGGGCGACCCCGGCCGCCGAGCGACAGGTCAAGAGTTGCGGCCGCCGCGGCCGACGTCGGCAAGTTCGCGAACGACGCCGCGCGTGCGTTTCTCGGCAGTCGGCGCGCATTCGTCGCGGTGCTTTTCGCGCTGTTGCCGAGCGGCGCGATGGGGCTCGCCCTCGCCTTGCAATCCAACCTCGCGGTCGAGCTCGGCCTCGACGATCGGCACATTGCGCAGCTGAATCTTTGGTCGACCCTGATCACCGCAGGCGGCTGCGTCGCGGGAGGCTGGTTCTCCGACCGGCTCGGCCGACGGCGCATGCTCGCGTTGTTCACGGTGCTCATGTCCGCACCGACCGCCTACCTGGCCGTGGTGATGCAGCACGCCGGGTGGATCCACACCATCGATGCGAGCGCGCCGAACCGGCCAATGCCGGCGGCGGCGCTGATCATCGCATTTTGGAGCGCGACGCTGGTCTACTCGCTCTTCAACGGCTTGGTGTACGGCGTGCGCACCGCGCTGTTCATGGACGTGACCGACCCGAAAGTGGCGGCCACGCAGTTCACCGCGTACATGGCGCTCTTGAATGCCGTCATTGCCTACACCGCGCAGTGGCAGGGCATCGCGATCGAGCGATGGGGCTATCCCGTGACACTCGGAATCGATGCGACCGTCGGCGTGATCTCCCTCGTCTTGCTGCCGATGATCGGTACAGCGGAAGCGCCCGCGCGGCTGCCGCCGGCCGCAGCCCCGCCCGACCCCGCGCCTACCCACGTCTAACGGGCCGGACTCTGCCGCGCTCGCGCATCGAGCGGCCGGCGCTCAATGGTCGCCTTGCTCCTGGTCGCGCTTCTTCTCTTGCCGAGCCTTCTTGTCCTGCTGCGTCTTCGCGGAACGCTCATCGCGCGCTCGATTGCCGGTCGGTGGCGTTCGGCGCGCAGCCGGCGGGGGTTGTTGTGCCCGATCGGCGCCCGCGTTCGGCCTCGCAGCCTCGTTGAACCCATGGTTCTCTTCGGATCGACCGGCCTCGTCGGCGGATGGCCGATCCGAACGTGTTGGCGGCCGAGCCGGCAGAGGTTCCGAGTGCTCCTTTGGCGCAGCGTTTGGCGACCGGTCGGGTGGCGATTCCGCTCCGCGGCCGCTCGGCGTGCGGCGCTGCAAGGCTTCGGGGCGCGCGGTGGCCGGAATGGGGGGCTTGCCCTCGTTCTCGGCGGCGTGCAGCTGCGGCAGGCGGCGGGCGAGCTGAACATGTTCCGTCTGTGCCGCCGTCGGCGGCAAGTGCGTGTCTTTCGCGGCCGCCGCCTCGCGAGCCGTCGGAGGCGCCGCGATGCCGTCCCTGCCGTGATAGCTCACGCGATTGGCCGAGCGTTGGCGCTCGACGTTCTGGACATACGTGTTGCGAACTACCGTGACGTCGACGTGGCTGACGCTGCGGTTGTAGAAGAAGCGGCCATTCGTCCAGCGGCCGCCGTAATAGCCGTGGCCGGGATAGCCGAAACCGTAATCGATGCCGCCGTAGAACCCTACGACCGGCCCCCAGTATCCCCCGACGAAGACGAACGTCCCGCCTTGCCAGTTCCAGTAGCCCGGTGTCCACAGCAGCCCGACGGAAGGCGGCTGGATCCAGGTGCCCGGCACCCAGTAGTAGCCGCCCGAGTCGTCGTCCCAGGCCCAATAGCCTGGCGTCCAAATGTAGCCGTCGCCGGGGCAAAGCGGCTGCTCGTAAACGGGCAACGGCGGAGGCGCAACGGTGATCGAGACGTGCACCTGCGCGAACCCCGGCGATGCCGACGCCAGCAAAGCCGCGATGGCAACCGAACGCAACAACGCACCCATGTCGGTTTCTCCGTGGCGGATCGTAGGTACCCCTTTGCAACGGCCGTGCCAGTGCGACACCCTATCGGTCGGTGGCACGGAGACGTTCGATGAAAATCCACCATCCTGCCTTCTGCGCGTGGTCCGCCTGTCTGCTGCTCGCTGCATGCGGCGGCCCCGGTCCCGGTGACTCCGGCGATGCAGCGAGTCGGGAGGCCCGTCTGGACGCGCCGGCCGGCATCGATCTCACCGGCGTCGACCCATCGGTCCGCCCGGGCGACGACTTCTTCGACTACGCGAACGGCACCTGGGTCAAGAACACCGTGATCCCGGCCGATCGCTCGAGCACCGGCACGTTCTTGATCGTCTTTCAAAAGGCGGAGCAACGCACGGCGGACTTGATCCGCGATCTAGGCACCACGAATCCAGGGCCGGCCACGGATGCACGCAAGATCGCTGATTTCTACGCCGCGTTCATGGACCAGGATGCGATCGAGCGGCGGCGTCTCGACGGTCTGAAGCCGATGCTCGACTCGATCGACGCGATCGAGACGCGCACCGATCTCGCGCGCGTGATCGGCGAGCGCCTGCGCGCCGACGTCGACCCGCTGAACGCAACCGACCTCGACACGGATCACCTGTTCGGTCTGTTCATTACCCAAGCGCTCGACGATCCCGCACACAACATCGCGTACCTATTGCAGGGCGGCTTGGTGATGCCGGGCCGCGACTACTATCTCTCCGACGATCCCACGATGCAGGGCTACCGCGAGAAGTACTCGAGCTACGTGGCCGACATGCTGTCGCTCGCCAGCACGCCGGATGCCGACGCCGCGGCTACGGCGGTCGTCGATCTCGAGACGAAGATCGCGACGACGCACGCGACCGTGGTCGAGACCGAGGACGTGCACAAAGCGAGCACTCGCTGGAAGACGGCCGACTTCGCGACCCACGCGCCCGGTCTCGACTGGCCGACGTTCTTCGCCGCGGCCGGGTTGGCCGATCAGCCCGAGATCGACGTGTGGCAACCGGCCGCCATCGCCGGTCTGTCGAAGCTCACGGTCGACGTGCCGCTCGCCGCCTGGAAGGCGCTGTTGCGCTTTCACACGCTCGATCGTTACGCGCAGTGGCTGCCGAAGGTCTACGCCGACCTCGCCTTCGACTTCCACGGGCGCACACTCACCGGCGTGCCCGAGCAGCGCGAGCGCTGGAAGCGCGCGGTCGCCGCCACGAGCGCGGACTTGGGCGAGGCAGTGGGCCGGCTTTACGTCGAGCGCTACTTCCCCGCATCGTCCAAAGCCAAGATCCAGACGATGGTCACCAACATCGTGGCCGCGTTCCAGTCACGCATCGATGCGCTGGATTGGATGACGCCGGCCACGAAGACGAACGCAAAGGCCAAGCTCGCCGCGCTGCACGTCGGCGTAGGCTACCCGAACGCGTGGCCGGACTACTCGACGCTCGAGGTCCGCGCGGACGACGCACTCGGTAATCATCTGCGCGCCGAGGCGTTCTATCTCGCTCGGCAAAAAGCCAAGCTCGCCGGCGCGCCCGATCGCGACGAGTGGTGGATGACACCGCAAACCGTCAACGCCGTGAATCTGCCCGTGCAGAACGCGCTCAATTTTCCGGCCGCCATTCTCGAGCCCCCGTTCTTCGACCCCGACGCCGATCCGGCCGCGAATTACGGCGCGATCGGCGCCGTGATCGGGCACGAGATCAGCCACAGCTTCGACAACAACGGCGCAGAATTCGACCCCGAGGGCCGGCTCAAGAACTGGTGGACAGCCGAGGATGCCGAGCACTTCAAGGCCGCGGGGCAAGCGCTCGTCGAGCAATACGACGCCTACGAGGCGCTGCCGGGTCTGCATGTAAACGGCCGACAGACGCTCGGCGAGAACATCGCGGATCTCGCCGGCATCGAGGCCGCGCACGCCGCTTACCTGCACTCGCTCGGCAACGCACGAGCGCCGGTGATCGACGGGCTCTCGGGCGAACGGCGCTTCTTCCTGGCCTACGCACAGACCTGGCGCGAGAAGATTCGCGATGCGGCGCTGCGCCAACGCGTCACGACCAACGGTCATGCTCCGGATCACTTCCGCGCCGAGACCGTGCGCAACGTCGACGCATGGTACACGGCGTTCGACGTTGCTGAAGACGCTGCGCTGTACCTGGCGCCGAAGGATCGTATCCACATCTGGTAAGTCCGCAGCGGGAGCACCGCGCCCAGGGAGTTTTCTGTGGCGCGATTCCAGAGCATCCTCAACGCCGCCGCGCGAGATCGCCCGGGCGCTGTCGCCGGCCGAAGCTTACAAGGGCTCGTCGGGGAGCTGCGGGTGGCTCGGCAGCGCGTCCACGCCGAGCGGCTCGAGCTTCGTCTTCTCCTCGTCGCGATTCTGGTAGATCCAATCGAAGAAGCCGGCGGCCGCAAGCTTGATCGTCACGCTATCGGCACTCGGGTTCTCCCAGAACCAGCCCTGGATGCCGGTGCTCGGCGCGACCAGCGTGCCGTGAAAGTGGGTCTTCCCCGATGCGTCGTCGTGATCGTAGCTCTCGAAATACTCGTCCTCGGTCTTCGGCGCATCGGGCGGCGCGACGTCGGGTTGACCGTGGAAGTCGTAGAGCACCGGCGCGCTCGCGGTCCAGGAATACACGATGCCCGCGGCCTTGCTCATGTGGTATTTGATTTCCAATCCTTCGCCCGGGCCGAGCGTGATCTCGCGGGAGTCGAGCCGGAACTGCTCGGGCTGCGGGATGAACGCGCCGGTGACGCTCGCGGCCTCACCCCAGCGCGATGCGACCGGATCCGGCTGCAGCACGGGCACGATCTGCGCAACGGTCGAAGGGGCGCCCGCCGCTCCATTGGCCGCTGATGCGCCGGCCGTTTCGCCCGCCCCGCTGGCCGTCACTGCCCTGCTCGCTTCCGCTGCCCCGTTTGCGGGCTTCGCCGCGGCACGTTCCGAGACTTGCGCGAGCCCCGTGAGCCCCAATGCCTTGCCCGTGCCGAGCGGGTCGATGTTGTATTCGGCCGGCATGACGATGCAGACGAGCAACACAGCCGCAAGGATCAGGCCGCCGAAGAAGATCGTGTAAAGGGTTTGGCGGCTCGGTGGCGCTGCGACTCGATCCCGTTCCATAGCGCGCCCTCGTTTCCAGACTTTCGTCCGACACCGACGATATACTTTTGCCACCACAGCGGCAAACCGAGCGAAATCGAATGATCCAGACGCCGTCGGCTCGACTCGGCTGTTACCTGCGCTCGCGGTCGTTAGCGATTCTCTGCATGTTGGCGATGTCAGCGGCCGCGCTCCTGCCGACCGTAGCCTCGGCTCACAACGTGAGTGGCAGGGACGCCGCGTACATCATGAGCGCAGCGGGCGCCCACATCGCTCCCTATCTCTACCTCGGTGCGAAGCACATGGTGACCGGCTACGATCACCTGCTGTTTCTGATCGGCGTCGTCTTCTTTTTGAAGCGGCTGAAGGACGTGCTCGTTTACGTCACGTTGTTCAGCTTGGGCCATAGCACCACGCTGCTGCTCGGCGTGCTCGCCGGCGTGCACGTGAACTCCTACGCCGTTGACGCGCTGATCGGCTTCTCGGTGGTCTACATCGTGTTCGACAATCTCGGCGGATTTCGAACGCTGTTCGGATTTCAGCCGAACACGAAGCTGGTCGTCCTCGTGTTCGGTCTTGTGCACGGCTTCGGGCTCGCCACGAAGGTGCAGGAGCTCAATCCGCCCAAGGACGGCCTCGTCACGAACATCCTCTCGTTCAACGTGGGCATCGAGCTCGGCCAGCTGCTCGCGCTCAGTGCCGCGCTCATGTTGATCCTGTCCTGGCGGCGCAGCCCGTCATTCGCGCGTTACGGGCTCGCCGCAAACTTCTTGATGATCACGGGCGGATTCCTGCTGACCGGTTATCAGTTGACGGGCCTTCTGACGAGCTAGCCCCTCAGACCTGCCGCGCCGAGAGGACCTCCGCGCGGAATCGTCACGGCGACGGACGAAATCGGACGGATCGGCCGCGGCGCGGACTATCTCGGCTGAATCGGCCGGTAGCGTGACGGTCCTTCGCGAGAAGACAATGCGCGCACGCCGCGAAAGCCGCGCCGAGTCCGAGCAGCGCTGCTCGACGCTCACGACCCTCGATTCAATCCCGCCAGCCCGCGGAGCGAAGCCACTCTTCTATCTCGGCTTGCCGAGCGTTCCAGTTCCGCGGCGGCGTCTGACCGTCCGCCGCTGCTGATTCGCGCTTCCGGCGAACGTCTTCCGCCAACGGCACAAGGCCGATCTCTGCGCGCCGCTCGTCGACGTGAGCTTCATCTTCGATGGGAAGCGGGCTCATCAGACCGTCTTCATCCCAATCGAACTGAGTGCCGTAGCGTTGGCCCTTGCCTTCGTTACTTCGTATCCGGTCTTCGAGCATGGCGACATGGATGTGCGAAGCGTCGCCCCTCGCCGCAGCCTCGCTCATCAGCTCGAGCCCGCGCCTCTGCAGCGGCGGATTGCCGATTGCGTGCTGAATAATGAGCCAGGCGGCTGCCGCTGCCTCTTCACCGACCCGCGAGCGCCCCAGCCACCCATGTAACTCCATGAGCGCGCGCAACCGTGCCGCATTACGCTCATGGACTTCGCGCATGCGCGGATGGTATCCCTCGAGAAGCGCGCCGCTGCGTGCAAGCTCCTCACGGACGCGCAAGTCTTCCGCCGCCATTGCAAGCAGATCAACGCGAACGGCTTGAAGATCCACGCCCGCCACCGCTACGCCTGCTCTATCGGCCAACTTTGATGTCTACCCGCGAACGACCGTTCATCTGCAGGACCGACCATGGCGCTACGACGTCCACTCAGGCGACGCCGAAGCCCGGCCAAAACTCCGCGAGCAGATAACCGCTCGCGACGAGCGTGACCACGATCAACGCCGCGAGCTTGAATCCCGAGCCGAACATCCGCTTCAAGTCCACACCGTAGCCGGCCGCTATCGCGGGACCGGCGGATGACGACGGCAGCATGATCCCGTAGTTTGCGGCAGCCGTAACGAGATAGACCATTGGAACCGGGTTCAATCCCAAGCTCTGAAACGTGCTGATCGTGATCGGCACTGCGATCGCCGTGGCGGCCGTGTTGCTCGTGATCTGCGTGAGCACGACCGTCGCGATCACGAACACCGTGACCGCCACCAAACCGTTGCCGGCTGCCAATCCGAGCAGCTGGTTGGCGAGAAACTCCGCGGTGCCGGTCTGGCTCAAGATCTGCCCGAGAGCCGAGCCGCCGGCAAAGAGATAGATGAGCCCCCACACCATGCGCGGCTGCGCGTATTCCCACGTGAGCAGCGGCTCGCCGCGATGGCGCAGCGCGAAACCGAGCACGCCGAACGCCAAGAACACATAAGCCGGTGTCAATCCTGGGATGAGATCGGCATAGAGCTGCCGCGTGAACGCGAGCACGATCGCAGCGGCGAACAAGCCGAGCCCCCACTTCTCCGGCGCGCCCATCGCGCCGAGCTCGCCGAGCTGCTGGCGGAAATACACGCGCGTGCCTGCCACGCTCGTCATCTCCGGCTCGATTGCAAAGCGCAGGAACAGGAACGCGACCGCTCCGACGATCAACGTCACGGGCAGCAGGCGCGCGAGCCAGACCGTGAACAGAAACTCGTGGCCGATCACCTGGCGCTCGAGGAACTGGACCGCGAGCAGATTCTGCGCGCCGCCGAACGGCGTGCCGGAGCCGCCGATGCTCGTGCCCCACGCCACCGCCATCAGGAGCGCCGAGCCGAACGCGCTCTTGCCGATGTCTTCGATGCCGATGAAGCGCAGCATCGCCACGACGATCGGCATCATCGCGGCGGCGACCACGGCGTTCGGCAGCACCATGCTCAGCACCGCCGCAACCGAGAACCACGCGAGAATCTGCTGCCGCGTGCTCGTGCCGATGCCGAGCAGCGACACGAGCGCAATGCGCCGATCGAGGCCCCAGCGGCTCCAAAGCGTCGCCAGCATGTTCGCGCCGATCAGCAGGATCACGAGTTGCTCGGCATAGGCCGGCAGAATCTCGTTCACGGGCAGGAAGTTGAAGACGGCGAGCACGGCGAGCGGCAGAAAGCCCGTGACCGCGAGATGCACGGGCTGGGCGATCCACCACCACGACATCCAGATCAGCAGTCCGATGCTGCCGCGCACGGGGTACGGGACGCCGGGCAGCGGCAGCGCCGCGACCGCCAAGAAGACTGCAGGCGCGGCGAGCGCGTGCACGAGGCGCGCGTCTCGCGGCGCTGTCATGCGTCGAGCGCCGCCTGCCAGGCCTCGAGGTACTTGTAGCCGCTGCCGGTGTTGAACACCACGACCCGCTCGTCGCGATCGATCTTGCGCTCGGCCGCGAGCTTCTCGACGGCGACGAGCCCGGCGCCGCCCTCGGGCGCCGCGAAGATGCCTTCGAGCGCCGCGAGCTCGCGGCAGGCCCGCATGAGCTCGGCGTCGCTCGCGGCCACCGCTTCGCCGCGGCTCGCGTACACGTCCGCGAGCACGATGAAGTCGCCGAGCGCCTTCGGCACCCGCAAACCCGACGCGACGGTCGCGGCGTCATGCCAAAACTCCGAAGAGTCGGCGTGCGCCTCGAACGCCCGCACGATCGGCGCACAGCCTTCCGCCTGCACGGCGATCATGCGCGGCCGCGCGCGGCCGATCAGCCCCATCGCCTCGAGCTCCTCGAACGCCTTCCACATGCCGATCAGACCGACGCCGCCGCCCGTCGGGTAGACGATCACGTCGGGCAGCTCGCCGCCGAGCTCCTCCCAGAGCTCGTAACCCATCGTCTTCTTGCCCTCGATGCGATACGGCTCCTTGAGCGTCGCGACTTCGTACCAGCCCTCTTCCGCGACCTTTGCCGCAATGAGCTTGCCGCAGTCCGAGATGAGCCCGTCGACGAGACGCACGTCGGCGCCGAAGGCGCGCGACTCGACGACGTTCGCGCGGGGCGTGTCGACCGGCATCGCAATTACGCAACGCACTCCCGCGAGCGCCGCATACGCGGCCGCGGCCCCGCCCGCATTGCCGGCCGTCGGCAACGCGATCGTCTCGACGCCGAGCGCCTTCGCCATGCTGAGCGCAGCCGAGAGCCCCCGCGCCTTGAACGAGCCCGTAGGGTTCAAGCCTTCGTCTTTGACGTACAGATTGTCGAGCCCGAGCCGCTCGCCATAGCGCCGCGTGTGCAGGAGCGGCGTCATCCCCTCGCCGAGCGACACGGGCGCTGCCTTCGGCAATACCTCGGCATAACGCCACATCGAGCGCACGCGCGAGGCAAGCGCGGCGAGCGTGAGCGTGCGGCGGGCCCGCTCGAGGTCGTACCGAGCGAGCAACGGCGACCCGCATTTCTCGCAGAGGTTCTTCGCGGGCGCGTACGCAACCGTCGCAGCGCAGCTCGCGCGCGAGCATTGGAGGTGCGTGAGCGTCGATGCGCTCGCCGTCTCTGTGGTCATGATTGCTTCACTCAGCTCGGGCGGTCGCCCTTGATCGTTACGCGCCGGCCCTTGCGCTCGTGCGGCCAATAGTCCCACACGGCATGGTGCATCGTGCAGCGGTTGTCCCAGAACGCGACGTCGTGGCGCTCCCAGCGGAAGCGGATCTGAAAATCGATCTGCTCGCTGTGGGTAAAGAGCAAGCCGAGAATGGCATCGCTCTCGGCCGGCGAAAGCTCGTTGATGCGCGTCGTGAAGGTGCGGTTCACGTAGAGCGCTTTGCGGCCCGTCTCGGGATGCGTGCGCACGACGGGATGCACGGCGTGCGGGTACGCCTTGCCGCTGTCGTCCATGCCGCGATCCGAATAGCGCCCGCGATAGACGTGCTCCGAGGCGTGTGTCGCAGTGAGGCCCGCGAGCATCCTCTTGAGCGGCTCCGACAGCGCGTCGTAGACCGCGTACATGTTCGCGAACAGCGTGTCGCCGCCGATCTCCGGGAGCACGTGAATTTGCAGCATCGTGCCGAGCGGCGGGATCTCCTCGCACGACACGTCCGAGTGCCAGAACTCGCCGTTCGCCACTTTCGAGTCCTTGTGCGCGTGGATCTCGAACACCTCGGGGTGCCCCTGCATCGACGGCGCAGCGGGGTGCAGATGCAGCTCGCCGAACATCTTGCCGATCGCGACTTGCATTCCGGGCGCAATCTCGCGCTGCTGCTTGAAGAACAGCACCTGATGCTCCAAGAACGCTCGATGCACTTCGCGGTAGGTCTCCTCATCGAGTCCTGTCGCGAGCTCGACGCCCCTCACTTCGGCGCCGAGCGCGGGTGAGAAGCGGCGCACCTCGATGCAGCGGTAGGGTTGCGGCAGGGCGTTCCTGGGCGCGCCGTGCGGCGCTGCGATGGACATGCGATTCCCCCGAAAAAATCGATCCGTTCGCGCTCGCCTGCAGTGCGGCGTCACCGGCCTGAGCCGGTTCGCCTCGAGCCCGGCTCAGTGCTCTCCCGCCGTCAGGTGGCGCCGCGCGGTGGCAGGATCGCAGCGGTACTCCTGCAGCTTGTAGCCCGCGTTGAGATTGTACGTTTGCTCGTCCGTCACGGGCTTCGTGAGATATTCGGGATCCGTCATCGTGAAATGCAGCGTGAGCGTGCGGCCGTCAGCGCCGAGCGTGTAACGCTCGACGGTCGCTTTCTTCTCACTCGAGTCGACGCCCTTACCGTTGCCCCAGCGCACGTGCGAGAAGCTCGCGGTCTCGATCACGAGGTCGCCGTCGTCGAAGCGGCCGATCGAGTAGCCGAGCGGCGACGGCGCGGCGTTCGCCGGATGCGACGTCGTGTTCAAGTGCACGGTGCGGACGAGCTCGTTCACCTCGTAGCGGATCACCAGCGTGTCGGCGTTCGGCCGAGTGATTTCGAACGGATAGGGGTAGCCCAAGATCTCGGGCAGCGTCTGCGGCGAGCAGTCCCACTCGGGGTTCTGATCCGGATCGAAGTGGTCGAGCTCTGCTTGACCCTTCGGCGTGACCGGCAAAGTGTTCACGACCACGGCGTCGGGGCGATTGCGGCCGAGCACGTCGCCCTTGAACCGAACGCGCCACACGCCCGAGAAGTCCGTCGACTTCGCCGCGAGCTGCTCGGCCGACGGCTTCGCCGGCGAAGTGAGCTGCGGACCGCCCCAAGCCCAGATTTCCTTACCGTCCTTGATGAACAGGTTCGCGTAGATGAAGCGGCGATCGGGGTCGCGATCCGGATTGCCGCGCGCGACGACGTGGTCGCCCGCCTTGAGTGTGTCGGCCTTCCAGCCGAAGCGCGTGAGCACGGGCGTGGAATTGAGCTCGAACGTCCACTGCTCGAGGGGACCGTCGCCCTTCTTACCCTCGACGACCGCGTAGGCGTGCGGATTGCGCCAAGAGAACTCCTTGACCGTGCCTTGGATCTCGACCGTGGAATCCAAATCGAAGTTCGAGCGCGAGTGATGGGCGAGCACGGGCATCGAGGTAACGGCCGTGGCCAACGCTACGACAGTGGCGACACGCATTCGAGTGACCCCCCGGCGGTATGCTGAACGCTCGCAAAATTGTACCCCGGATGGCTCCGCCGCGAGCGTCGGGCACTGGACTCCGGCAGACCGGGCGCGCAATCTGGCTGCAGCTCATGGCTACCGGAGGAGTGACTCCACATGACGCCCTTGGGGCTGCTCGTGTCCACGTGGGAGGACGGCCTATTCGCGGTCACGGCGGCCGGCCGCCGTCACGAGCTTGCGGGGCAATGCGTGCGCGGCTTGGCGCGCGCCGGCGACGATGCGTTGGCGATCGTGGACAAGCGCCAAGTGCAGCGGCGCAACGCTCGCGGGGAGTGGCGCACGGTCGCGATTCTCGACGTGGATGCCGCATGCTGCACGTGCGCCGGCGACGCGATCTACGTCGGGACCGACAACGCGCAAGTGCTGCGCATCGCGGACGACGGCCGCGTGCAGCCGCTGCAAGGCTTCGACGACACCCCGGGACGCGAATCCTGGTACGCCGGCGCAGCGTTGATCGACGGCCGGTGGCTCGGCCCGCCGCTCGGCGTTCGCTCGATCGCGGCGACCTGCGACGGCGCGACGCTGCTCGCGAACGTGCACGTGGGCGGGATACCGCGCTCTACGGACGGCGGCCGCACGTGGCGGCCCACGATCGCGATCGATCATGACGTGCACGAAGTGGTTGCGCATCCGACGAGGCCGAACGTCGTGGCCGCGGCCACCGCGAGCGGGCTCGCGCTGAGCCGCGACGGCGGTGCGACCTGGGAAGTGACTGCACAGGGGCTTCATGCGCCCTATTCTTCGGCCGTCGCATTTCTCGGCGACGAAATCTTGCTCGCCGCGTCCGAGCATCACTTCGCCGAGCGCGGTGCAGTCTATCGTCGGGGGCTCGCAGCAGACGAATCGCTGCAGCCTCTCGGCGACGAGGAGGTCGGGCGGGACGGTCGTCTGCCGCGCTGGACGCAGGGAATCGCGGACACGGGCCTGCTCTCGGCACTCGGCGATCAGGTCGCCGTCGCCGACCGACGGGGTAACGTCTGGTGGTCGGGAAACGCGGGCGGCAGCTGGAGTCGCGTGGCCGACTCACTGCCGACGCCGAGCGCCGTGCTCGCCTTGTGAAGAACGCAACGGCCGCGCGGCGACCGAGTCGCCCGCTGCTCGGCTGAGACGAGTCTCTTATACTTACGGAGGTGAGAGTGAACAGATTGCTCAAGTATGCCCTCATTGCGATCGCGGCCTCGCTCGCGGCGAGCGCGGCGTTCGCGCACCATTCGTTTGCGATGTTCGACCAGTCGAAGACCGTCTCGCTCGAGGGCACCGTGAAAGACTTCCGCTGGACCAATCCGCACGTCTTCATCCAGGTGCTCGCGAAGAACGAAAGCGGCAGCGACGAGGAGTGGAGCATCGAGATGACGAGCCCGGAGCATCTGTCGCGTGCCGGCTGGCGGCCGTCGACGTTGAAGGCCGGCGACAAGATCACGCTGCAAATTCATCCGATGCGCGACGGCGTCAAGGGCGGCCAGTACCTGTCCGGCACCGGGCCGAGCGGCCCGTTGCTCGGCGCGCCTGCCGCGCGGCCGGAGCGGCAATAGTGATTGCGCGCAGCTGCGCCCGCGTCGGGGCGGCGCTGTTGGTCCTCGGCGCGGCCGCGACGGCCGCCGCCGCACCGCTGCCGGACTGGACCGGGCAATGGGAGAACGTCGGCGCGACGCCGAGCCCCGATGGCGGTTTCTACGAGCCGCTCGAGCAAGTCTTGAAGGAGCTGCAGTGGGCGCCGCCGAACAGGCCCGAGACGCAAGCGGCGGTCGACAAGATGGTCGCGGCGCAGCGCAAGGCCATGCAGGCGATGCGTGAAGGCAAGGACCCGGGTGGCGCGGTCACGGCCTGCACGTTCGGCTATCCGGCGCTCATGATCGAGTCGCCGCTGATGTTCGAGGTATTGCCGACCCCGAACGAGACGGTGCTGATCTTCTCGAGCCGCGAGATCAGGCACGTCTACACGGACGGGCGCTCGCATCCCGGGAAAGACGACATCTGGCCGACGCCGTGGGGCGATTCGATCGGCCACTGGGAGGGCGACACGCTCGTAATCGACACGATCGCGGTGAAATCGGCTTTCCCCGGCCGAAAGGGCACGACCGTGAACGCGTTCGGCGGAATCGAGGAGATGCAGACGGTCGCACTGCTGAGTCCCGATGCCCGCTTCATCGAGCGGCTCAGAATGCTCGACAAGGACCATCTCGAGGACCAGATGACCATCGTCGATCCCGCCAATCTCGAGGCCCCCTGGCACTTGACCCGCACCTATCAGCGCGTCACGCATATTCACCGGATGGTGTACGAGGACTGCGAGGGCGAGGAACGCAACCCGATCGTCGACGGCAAGTTCATACTCACGCCGCCGGGCAAATAGCGACGCCGCATTGGCGTTCGGGCCCGCGATCGAACCCACCGCGACTCCCCGCGCTCGGTAACCGGGGCGAGCGTCCCGGCGCGGTTGGCGTCGGCCGTTGCAATAAATTCCGCGCTCGCTCGTATTCCATGGGTCGCGTTCGCGGATGACGTGGGAGCGGGCCATGAGGTACTTCGTGCTGATCTGGGCGGGTCTATGGCGTAGACCCGCCCGCACGATATTGACGTCGCTGTCGATCGTGACGGCGTTCCTGCTCTACGGCGCGCTGAACGGCACGATGGCGGGCTTCGGCGAGGTCGTCGCCAAGGTCACGGGCGGCTCGTTCCTGATGACGGTCAGCCGCATGAACTCGCGCGCCGGATTGCCGATGGCGTACCGCCCACTGATCGAGCGCGTGGACGGCGTCCGAGAGGTCCAGTTCTCGGAGCAGTTCAACGCCTACTACCGGAATCCCACGAACGGCGTCGGCGTCGCAGCGATCGACTTCGCCCACTACGAGAAGCGGCCTTGGAACATCGTGTCCGACGGCGCGCTGCCCGCGATGCAGCGCCAGCGAACCGGAACGATCGTGGGCAGGGCGCTCGCCGAAAAGTACGGCTGGAAGATCGGGGACCGGTTGCCGCTCGAGGGCGGACCGTTGCGCAAGGACCGCACCAACGACTGGGTGTTCGACATCGTCGGCATTTGGGACGTGACCGAGGACGTTCCCTTGGGCGGCAGCGCCGATCAAATCTGGGTCGATTACGCCTACTTCGACGAGATGCGCGCACTCAACAACGGCACGGTGGGATCCTTCACCGCGCTGATCGCCGATCCGACGGCGGCGACGCGCATCGCGACAGACATCGATCGTTTGTTCGCGAATTCCCCCGACGAGACGCTGACCCGCAGCTTCGACGACATGATCCGCGCGGAGCTCGCCCAAGTCACGGATGTCCAGCTCATCATCGACGTGGTTCTCTCGGCCGTGCTATTCACGCTGCTGTTCGTGACGGGCAATACCATGATGCAGTCGACGGTCGAGCGCATCCCCGAGCTCGCCGTGCTGAAGACCTACGGCTTCACCGATGCGGCAGTGGCCGGGCTCGTGCTGGCCGAGTCGCTGTTGCTCTGCGTGAGCTCCGCACTGATCGGCATCGAGCTCGCAGGCGCAGCCCTGTTTCCGCTGATCGCGGCCGTGTTCCGGATTCCCACGTTGCCGATGGCGGCGAGCGTCGTGCTCCTCGGCACGGCGCTCGCCGTCGCACTCGCCTGCGCGAGCGCGCTGCCGCCGGCGTGGCGCGTGCGGCGGCTCGCTATCGTGGACGCGCTCGCGGGCCGCTGAGGATCACCTCATGAGCTTGATCAAGCAGATGACTCTGGCCACGGCGATGGGATTCAAGAACGTGCCACAACGGCCCGGCAGCGCGTGCGTCGTCGTGGTGGGCATCGCGGGCGTCGTGGCCGTGCTCGTATCGCTGCTGACCTTGGGCGCGAGCGTCGCCGACAGCATGCGCGCGACGGGACGCGCAGACCGCGCCGTGGTGCTGCGCAGAGGCGCCGAATCCGAGGCCGCGAGCGCGTTGTTCGTCGCGGAAGCGCAGACGATCGCCGCGGCGCCGGGCGTCGCGAAGTCGGCGGGCGGCAAGCCCGCCGCGACCGCGGACATGCTCGCCACCGTCAATCTGCCCCGCAAGCTCGACGGCGCGCTCACGGGCGTCACGGTGCGCGGGGTCTCACCGCAGGCCGGAACCGTCCGGCCGGAGATCGCCCTCGTCGACGGCCGGATGTTCGAGCCGGGCCTGCGCGAGCTCGTGGTCGGGCGCGTTCTCAAGAAGCAGTTCGCAAACCTCGAGATCGGCGACAGCGTTCGTCTGCGCGGCGACGATTGGCAAGTCGTCGGCGAGTTCGAAGCCGGCAACGCGCTGGAGTCGGCGCTGCTCACGGATGCGGCCACTCTGATGTCCGCCTATCGGCGCACGCTCTTCAGCAGCGTCACCGTGCTGCTGCAATCCCCCGAGGCGTTCGGGCGCTTCAAAGACGCGTTGACCAGCGACCCGTCGCTCACGGTGACCGTGATGCGGGAAAGCGAGTACTACTCGAAAACATCCGAGCTCGCCGCCGCGTTCATCGTCTTGAGCTACGTGATCGGCGGCATCATGGCCGCGGGCGCGCTGTTCGGCGCGCTGAACACGATGTACTCAGCCGTCAGCGCCCGCAGCGTCGAGATCGCGACGTTGCGGGCGATCGGCTTCTCCGGCGCGGGGCTGGTGCTCGCCGTGCTCGTCGAGGGATTGGCGCTCGCGGCCGTCGGCGGCCTCGCGGGCGCGGCGATCTCGTGGATCTTGCTGAGTGGCAACACGTTCAGCTTGGGCAGCACCGACGCGGTCGGCGCGATGGCCGCGGTGCTGCACGTCACACCACGGCTCGTCGGCGTCGGTTTCGCGTGGGCGCTCGTGATGGGCTTGCTCGGCGGCTTGCCGCCGGCCGTTCGGGCCGCACGGGTGACCGTGGCCGACGCGCTGCGCACGCTGTAGGGGAACTTCGAGCCGACGCGGCTCGTTCCATGACCGCAAGGTCCTCGTTGATCTGTGTCCGCAGTTGTGGCGGAGTGCATCACCGTGTTTCCTTGAGAGGCATGGATCATGCGTCGCGTGCGTGACAACGAGATCTCCTTTGCCGGCGCTGGAGGGAAACCGATCGTGAAACAAACCAGACGCGTGGTGACGGGTCACGACTCGAGCGGCAAATCCATCGTGTTGTCGGACGAGCCGCCGCCGCAGCACCATTCGATGCACGGCACGGGCGTCGGCGCCGACTTCCACGAGATCTGGAACGTGGCGCGCGCGGTTCCCGAGCTCGCTTCCGTCGAGGCGCGCGAGCCGAACGAACGCGACTTCACCATCATGCCGACGGCCGGCCACCTGCTGCGGATCATCGACGTCTATCCGCCGGGCATGGGCGGCAAGCGCACGGTGATGCATCGTACGAAGACACTCGACTACGTCGTCGTGATCGACGGCCAAATCGTGCTGATTCTGGACGACAGTGAAGTGGTGCTCGAGCAGGGCGACGTGGTCGTGCAACGCGGGACGGATCACGCCTGGGAGAATCGCTCGCGCCGGATGGCGCGGCTCGCCTTTTTCCACATCGACGCGGAGTTCAGCGAGGAGTTGCTCGCGAAGCTGCCGAAGCCGCTCACTCTGATGCGCTGACGTCGCCGAAGCGTGGCCGCGATGGGCCGCACGGAGCCAGGCTCGGCCGCCCTCGGTCAATGGCTGCGGCCGCTGTGTATACTCGCCGCTCATGAGCCGAGACGACGTTCCGTCCTTCGACGACTTGCCCATAACAGAAGGTGCCCCGCCCGAATCCTCGTGGGGTGTATTCGGCGCCGGCGACGGCATCGGCTGTCTGAACTTCCTCACACCCGAGCGCATCGTCGCCGCGGCGCGGCTCGTGCGCGACGGCAAGGTGTTCCGGCTCGACGCGAAGCTCGGCTTCGCCGACCCGCCGCTGTTCGGCCGCGCCGCGCTCACGCACACGATCGTGCCCCTCGGACCGCTCGCGAACGACGACATGCTCGACCGCTACAACACGCAGTCGGGCACGCAGTGGGACGGCTTGGGTCACGTCGGGCACCACACCCACGCGCGGTTCTACAACAACACGACGGTCGAGGAGATCCGCGAGCACGGCAATCGCAAGCTCGGCATCCATCGCTGGGCGAATCGCGTCGTCGGCCGCGGCGTGCTGCTCGATGCTTACGCCTTCCGCCGCTCGCAGGGCAAGGCCGTCGCGCCGCTCGAGCGCGACGCCTATACGCTCGACGAGCTCGAAGCCGCGCTCGCGGCCCAGAAGACCGAGCTCACGCCCGGCACCATCCTGCTCGTGCGCACGGGCTGGATGGAGGCGTACGAGGCGCTGTCGCCCGAGGAGAAGCGCGCGATTGCGCCGTTCGACAAGATCCGCTCGATCGGCGTCGAGCCGAGCCGCCGCGTCGCGGCCTGGCTCTGGGATCACCGCGTGGCCGCAATCGCGACGGACTCGCCGGCCGTCGAGCCGCTGCCGATGCAGCTCGGCGACGACAACCTGCTCCACTATCGCGCGCTGCCGCTGCTCGGTCTGCCGCTCGGCGAGCTGTTCGTGCTCGCGCCGCTCGCCGAGGATTGCGCGCGCGACGGGCGCTACGAGTTCATGCTCGTGTCGGCGCCGCTCAACGTCGAGGGGGGCATCGCGTCGCCGCCGAACGCCGTCGCGATCAAATGAACATGCGCCAGCGCTCCAGCGCTGCGGTCGTGCGAGCGAGACGGCGATGAGACGCTCGACCGAGCGCATCCTCACGACTCACGTCGGCAGTCTCGCGAGGCCGCCCGAGCTGTTCGCCGCGATGCAGGCGCTCGACGATGGCCGCTCGACCGACCGCGCGGGCTACGAGGCGCTGCTGCACCGCGAGGTGCTCGGCGTCGTCAAGCATCAGGTCGATCTCGGCATCGACGTCGTCGACGACGGCGAATTCTCGAAGCCGGGTTTCGCCGTGTACGCCAACGAGCGGCTCGGCGGCTACACCAAACGGCTCGTGCCGCGCCGCTCGCCGTGGGCCGGCTCGCGCGAGGCGCTCGCGTTTCCCGAGTTTTACGCGGCCGAGGGTGCGACGTTCGCCGGCCGCGTGAGCTCCGCCGCAACCGTGCAAATGACTTGCACCGGGCCGGTCCACTACACGGGCCGGGCTGCGCTCGAGCGCGACTTGCGGAGCTTGCGCGATGCGGTCGAGGCGGCCGGCGCGCAGGAAGCGTTCGTGCCGTCGGTTTCGCCGCTCGACGTCGTGAGCTCGCAGAACAACGAGCACTACGCGACCGAGGCAGAATTCCTCTACGCCGTCGCCGACGCGCTGCACGAGGAATACGAGGCGATCGTCGACGCCGGCTTCCTGCTGCAGATCGACGACCCGCGCCTCACCACGCACTACGTCTCGACGCCGGGCGCGAGCGTTGCCGAGGTGCGCCGCTGGGCCGAAAGCCGCATCGAGGTCGTGAACCATGCGCTGCGCGATATTCCGGAGCACAAGGTGCGGTACCACACCTGCTACGGCATCAACATCGGGCCGCGGGTGCACGATCTCGAGCTCAAGCACGTGCTCGACCTCATCCTAAAGGTCAAGGCCGGCGCGTACTCGTTCGAAGCGGCGAACCAGCGCCACGACCACGAGTGGCGCCTCTGGGAGGAAACGAAGCTGCCCGACGGCAAGATTCTGATCCCGGGCTGCATCACGCATTCCTCGCCGTTGGTCGAGCACCCGGAGCTCGTGGCCGATCGCATCGAGCGCTACGCGAAGCTCGTCGGGCGCGAGAACGTGATCGCGGGCGCCGATTGCGGCTTCGGCTCGCAGGCGAGCGCACATCCGGAGATTCAGCCGTCGATCGTCTGGGCGAAGTTCGAGTCGCTGGTCGAGGGTGCAAGGCTTGCGACCGAGCGACTGTGGCGAAGGAACCGACCATGAGGCAGCAGGTTCGCGCGCACCGTGCGAGCGCTCAAACGGGCCGAGGCCGCAACGGCTCGCCGAGGGCGCATTCGAGATCGCCGCTCCAACGGCCGAGATCCGCTGCCGCACGGTAGGTCGTCTCGAGAAAGGCCATCAGCTCGGCTTCCGGGTCGGCTGCACCTCGCACGGCATCGTAGGGCAGCACGAATTCGCCGAGCTCGGCGTTGAACTGCGCGGCGGTCGGACGAACCTGAGCCGCGGCGAAGCCCTCGGGCGCCGGATACGCATAGGCGTAGAACGCGGCGAAGTCGATGAGCCCGCCGCCGGGCCAAAACCCGGCCGACGACACCTCGTGACTATAGGCCTCGCGCGTGACCGCATCCGGCAAATAGGGAATCCCGCCTGGATGCAGCGGCGCGCGCCGGCCTGAGAACCGCGTAACGGCCAGATCGAAGCTCCCCCAGAACAGGTGCACCGGACTGGCCTTGCCCAAGAAGCCCGTGCGAAACCGGCGCAAGACCCGATCGACGACCACGAGCGCACGCCAATAGCGCGTGACGGCCTCGGCGTCGTAGGGTCGCGGCCGTCGGTCGTCGGCGAATCTGACGGGATCCGGCAGCTCGTTCGGCCGTCCGTGGATCTTCGGCGTGCCGCCGAGGGCTGCGAGCAAGTCGAGAAACTCGGCGTGGAACTCGGCGACCGTCATGGACCGTAAGTCGAAACCGTCCGTCCGGCCATCGCTGGACTCGCCGAGCACGGCATGGTCGATGAAATCGAAACGGATCTCGATTTGGCCCGCGCCGTCGGGCACGGGCGAGGTCGTCAATCCGCGCGTCGTCACGTAATGAGTGGCGTGCCAGGAGTGATTCATCCACGGCGTGCGCGCGAGTCGATACTTGCCGACGATCTGCAGAAACAAATGCAGGGCGCTCGACGTCTCGCGCCACTGTGAGTACGACAACTCGGGCCACTCGGTGAGGTGCATCGGAGAATACGCGCGGCAGCCGAGTCGCTCCGCGCTTGTTTCGCGGCGCGGAGGACCCTCGAACGACTACCGATGCACGAGCGCGTCGAGCGCGCCGCGCACTTGACCGTCCCAGAGCTCGGCCACGGTGCGGCCGGCCGGCAGATCGGTCCACGGCCGGCGGTACGCCACCATACCGCTGCCGTCGACGATCAGCAGCCCTGGAATGTATTGGATGCCGTAGGCCTTCGCGATCTCATCGCCCTCGGCAATGGCGACCGGCGTGAAGCCGAGACCCTTCACGTAGGCCTGCGGGTCGCCGCGGCCGTCTTCCTTCGCGTTGATTGCGACGACCGACACGCCGTACTGCGCATAGTCGGCCTGGATGTTCTTGAGATAAGGCATGAACGCCTTGCAGTAGGGACACCACGTGGCCCAGAAGACCACGACGGCCGGCTTGCCCTGCGCGACGGCCGGGAAGTCGACCGCGTGACCGGCGAAATCCCGTGCGTGCCACGGCGGCGCGGCGTCGCCCTGCTCGACGGCGGCCAGCGGGCCGGCACTGGCTGCAGCGAAGAAGCCGACCACGAGCCACGTGCTGATTCTGCTTTTCATATTCGCACCCTCCCTACCAGCCGCTCCTGCCGGGATTATAGGCGCCGCGGCGCTGCCGAGGCAGCTCCGTCTGGCGGCGGCACGGCGACGGGCCGTCCGGGGCCGGTGCCCGTCGCCCGCCGCGACGCGAAGCGCCGAACGGCGATTCCGCTCAAACGCCGCCGCTCAGGCGATGACCCCGCTCGATCCATACGGGAGAATGCCCTCGGCGACGGAATCCGCGACGTGCTCCTTGCTGATCACGCCGATGACGTCTTCGATGCGCGGGACACCCGTTCTCTTCCGGACCACGACCGCCATGGTCGCGCGGCGGCGCCACATTCGCCCGATCACGTCGAACATGATGTCGTCCTCGCGCGCGATCGTGAAGTTGCGTGTCGCCACTTCGCTCAAAGCCGTGCCCATGTAGCCCGTCTCGAGACCGCGGCGCAGGCTCGTGTTCACGCGCAGCACGCCCGCGATCTTGCCGCCGTCGGACAGAACCAGATGACGCAGGCCGCCCTGGCCCTCGGTTTGCCGTAAGAACTCGCCGAAACTGCTGCTTGCCGGGAGCGCGACGAAGTCGGCATCGGCCACTTCCACCGCACGCCGCACGAGGAACATGTTCGCGTGCAGCGACTTCGGAATGAAATGACGCCGGCTCACGAGCTTGATCGTGTAGATGTTCTCGTGCGACAGCACGCGGCGCACGCCGATGCTGATCGCCACCGCAATGATCATCGGCAAGACGATGTCGTAGTTGCGCGTCATCTCGAAGATCATCGTCACCGCGGTCATGGCCGCGCCCGTGCCTCCGCCGACCACCGCCGCCATGCCGACCATGGCGAAGGCCGGAATGCTGAGGCCCGCCGACGGGAAGATCATGGCCATCAACGCCGCGAACGCGGCACCGAGCGTTGCGCCGATGAACAGCGACGGTGAGAAGATGCCGCCCGATGCGCCCGCGCCGAGGCTGATGTTCGTTGCGGCGAGCTTGCAGACGCAGAGCAGCGCAAGCAACGGCAGTGCGCTCATGTCGCCGAGCAGGATGCCCTGAATCGTGGCGTAGCCGACGCCCTCGACGAAGTAGTGACCTTGCCAAACGAACAGCACATACATCATCGCGCCCACGAGAAACATGCCGAGCATGTGGCGGACGTATGGGTTCACGATGCGCTCGAACAAGGCTTCGCTCGCGTGCAAACCGCGGATGAACGCGGTCGCCGCGAGTCCCGCCAGGCCGCCCAGCAGCGCATATAGCAACAGCGTGTAGATCGAAGTGTCTCGCCCCACGAAGCTGAGCGCCGGCGGCAGCAGGAAGGCCGGATTCAAGCCGAAGAAGATGTGGCCGATCCACGTCGCCGTACCGGTGGCGAGCGCCACCGGCAGAAAGGTGCGCACGCTGACTTCCGGCAGCATGAGCTCTACCGCGAACAGCACGCCGCCGATCGGCGTGTTGAACGTGGCGGCGATACCCGCGCCGGCGCCCGCGGCGACGAGCGTGATGCGCTGCCACGGCTGCATCCGGACCCACGTTCCGACGGTGGATCCGATCGACGCGCCGATCTGAATGATCGGCCCTTCGCGGCCCACGGACGCGCCGGTGCCGATCGAGAAGGCCGAAGCCAACGACTTGATCGCTGCGACCGCCGGACGGATGCGGCCCTCGTGATAGAAGATCGCGTCCATGACCTCGGGCACGCCGTGGCCGCGCGTCTCCGGCGCGAATTTGGTGACGAGGAACGTCACGATTGCTGCGCCAACGACCGGCACCAGAATGACGCCGATGCCCCAAGGGCTCGCGAGCGTATGAACGTTGGCGTCGTACGACGCCGATAGGCTGCCGAGGAAAAAGAAATCGTGAACGGCCGCGATCATCGCCCGAAACAGCACGGCCCCGAGGCCGGTGATGACGCCGATCAGGACGCCGATCAGAGACAGAGGTAGCAGGCCGATAGCCGGCGCGAAAGCCTCTTGGCTCTTGACGGACTGCGCTTTTTGCAATGCCGAAATCTCACCACTCCCTACGGCTACGGGCCTCCGCCCCGCGCACGCGTGCGACCCGCGGCGCGCGAGCGTCCCTACCAAGAGGTCCACGAACACCCTTGGTATCACCTACGAGAAGCTTTCCGAGGGAGGCTCGGGGGCGGTCCGCCAACGGCCGCTTCCCCTGAACCCCCTAATGATAGCGAATCCGGCGGCGGCGGCGCGCTGCGCGTTCGTGTGGCACTCGACCAAACGCTCGTTCTTGGGCTGTCGACTGGGGCGCCGACGGCCAACCGCGGCGCCGGTTCCTTCTCGCGACGGCCGTCGCCTTGCCGTGCTCGCAGGCTTCGGCCGCACTTTTTCCCGCGAGCGTTCTTCGACGCGGTTTCGAGCTCTCGAAGCCGTCGGTCCGTTCGCCGGCCATGCCGCGCCCTAACCGGCTATAGTTGAGGCCAGGCGGCCCGCGACCGTCACACCGCAACTCGAGGGGGATGAAGATGCAACGAAGAGACGTGCTCACGATGACGGGCGCCGCGCTGCTGCTCGGCGGCGGCCGGGCGCTCGCCCAGAGCGGCGCAGCGGCAGACGCAAACGAGGCGAAGGTAGTGCGGGTGTACGCGACGTCGGACGGCGGATCGCGCGTGGAGGAGCTCACGATCTCGCGGAGCGCGAAGCCCGTGAGCATCACGCACATGACCGCAGGCGTCTACGGTGGCGCGGCGCGCGCACCCGCCTGGCACAATGCCCCGCGCAAGCAGTTTGCGATCAACATGACGGGCGAGCTCGAGGTCGAGCTGACCGACGGCACGCGCCGCAAGGTCGGCAGCGATTTGGTGTTCCTCGAGGACACGACGGGCAAAGGCCACGTCACGCGCGCGCTCGGCCCGATCACGAACGTCTTCCTGCACGTGCCGGACGACTTCGACGTCGTGGCCTGGGCCAAGGGTCAGTAGACACTCGATATCTCGGCGCGTTCGCGCGCCGAGCGCTCGCCGCTCAACCGCCGCGCTCGATGATCCCGAGGCGGCTCGCATACGCCGCGGCCCGACGGCCCTTGGGGGCAGCGGAAGAGCATACGCGGTGGGTCCGACGACTCGAGCCCAAGCGAGTGCCGCTGCAGTCGCCGCGCCGGACGTCGGCCCGCCGCAACAGCAGGCGAACGCGCGCCGTGCGGGCGCGGGCCTCAGTGCGGCAACGACTTGGCCACGTCTTGAATGCCCGGTGCGGTGCAAACATCGCTCGGCTGCTGCTCGGTGAGCACGCAGATTGCCGCGGTCAGCAGGTTGGCTTCGCTGAAAATGCTCTGCGACGCGGCGTTGCTGCCCTGCTCTAGGCGCTCTACGACGCCTTGCCAATCGAGACCGTTCAGCACCTGCGGCGAAAACGGCGAGCCGACCGAGACGTACTGGCCGCCGAGCGCCAAGAACGGAATCGAGCCGCGCGCGTTGAGGCGCGAGAACGTCTCCCGCTGCGCGTCGCTCGGCTTCTCCATCGGCTTACCCACGCGATCCGAGAGCTCCACTGACTCGAAGCGTACGAGCTTGCTGTCGAAAGTCGCGCCGTGAAAGCTGAGCGTAACCGTGTCGGGGTACACGTCGTTGCTGCTCGAACGCGAGTACCGGACGCCGGACAGCTCGCCGAAACGCATGAGCGCAATCGCGAGAGGCCAGCGCAGCGCGGCGCAATACGGGCAGTATTCGGCACCGATGTAGAGGATCAGAGGCGTGCCGCTCGCAGCGGGCGGCGCGTCGTTCACCGCCATCAACGGATTCGCGTTCGCGAACGCGGGCGTATGGGCAAGCCCCTTATGGCCGGCCTCGTCCATGCGCTCGAGCAGCGAGGCGGGCATGACCTCGCCGAGCGGCCCGAGCGCCTGGCCGAATGCTGCCGACGGCAGCCACGCGCCGAGCACCGCGAAAACGAGGCCGTTGAGCGTTATGCGTCGGCCGATGGCTGTCAAAGATCTGATTCGCACGAGACCCCCTTTTTGGCCGGCTCCATGGGTTCCCAAGTCGGCGCCGAGCTGCTCACCAGTATGCGTCATGGCGAGTGCCGGTGCGAAAGCACGTCCTCGAAAGACGAGACGGCGGGCGTGGCAACGTTCGTTCCGCCGGCGTTCGACGAAGCCCATGCGCCGATTCCGCCGCGCCTAGAGATCCACGACCTCCACGTCGCTTGCGGCGAACGCCTCGCCGAGAAACTGCGGACCGAGCCGCCCGAAGCGCGCGGCGCCGTCGGTCACGAGCAGCTCGAGCGCGCCGCGACCCCCGGCGGCGCTGCGCAACCCGCCGCGCTCGAGCTCACGCGCGACGGCCGCGGCCGTCGCGCTCGCCGAGTCGACGATCTTCGCTGCGGCGCCGAGCGTCACCGCGATGGGTTTCGCGAGCAACGGGAAGTGTGTGCAGCCGAGGATGACGGTGTCCGGCCGCTCGCCGACGGGCCGCGCGGCAATCGGGTGGAGATAGGCCGCGGCCGCGGCCGCGGCCACGGCACCGTCGGTCCAGCCCTCCTCGGCCAGCGCGACGAACAGCGAGCACGCGAGCTCTTCCACGCGCGCCTGCGGTGCAAGCGCCCGAATGGCACGCGTGTAGGCGCCGTGCGCGACGGTGCCTTCGGTCGCGAGCACGAGCAGATGCCCGCTCGCGCTCGCGGCGACCGCGGCCGCCGCGCCCGGCTCGACCACGCCCACCACCGGCAGCGGCGCGAGCCGCGCCGCGAGCTCGGGCAGCGCGAGCGCAGACGCGGTATTGCACGCGACCACCAATAACTTGATGCCGCGCTCGACGAGCTTCTGTGCCGCTTGCAGCGAGTAGCGCACGACGGACTCGCGGCTCTTCGTGCCGTACGGCACGCGCGCCGTGTCGCCCAAGTAGATCGCGGCCTCGTTCGGCAGCGCCGCGCGAATCGCGCGCAGCACCGTGAGCCCGCCGACGCCCGAATCGAACACGCCGATCGGCAGATTCGCAACCACGCTTAGCGCGGCTCGGCCGAGGCGCCCAGGGTCCGGCGCTGCGCGGCGGAGCAGATGGGCAGGAGCTCCGCGAGCGATCGCACGACTTCGCTGGCGACGACCGGGCGCCAATACGGCACGAACTTCCAAACCGCGACAAGCCCCGCGTCGTGCGCGCCCCGCACATCCGCGACCGGATGATCGCCGACGAACAACGCCTCGTGCGGCGCGACGCCGCAACGGGCGAGCGCGCGATCGAAGATCTCCGCGTCGGGCTTGCGCACGCCCTCTTCGCCCGACACCAGGATCGCGTCGAACAGATCCGCGAGCCCGAGCGCCGCGATCTTCGCGCGCTGCCGGGCACCCGCGCCGTTCGTGATCACGCCGAGCTTGAGCCCGCGCTCGCGCAGCGTCGCGAGCGTCGGCAGCACGTCGTCCGGCAACCGGCAATGACGGTCGTAATGCTCCCAGAAATACGCGATCAGCCGCTCGGCGAGCCCGGCGTCGAGACCCCACTCGCGCACGAGCGCGCGGAAGCCCGACTCCTTCTCTCCGTGGCCGTGATCGTCCATCGCGTGCACGTCGCGCAGGAAGCGCTCGCGCGTGATGCCGGGCAAGTCCGTCGCAAAGGCGGCGTACTGCTCGGCGATCAGCACGTTAGCGGCCGCGTCGCGATCGTAAAGGGTGCCGTCGAGATCGAAGAGTGCTGCTTTGATCATCGACGCTTCATCCCGATGCTGCGAGGACGGGCCGGACGTGGGCGTTCAAGAGCTCGAGCATCGGCTCGCGGAGAAAAATCGCGGAGTGGCCGCTGTCCTCGATGCGCGCGAGCATCTTTCGCGGCGCCGCGACCGCCGCGAGCCAGCGCTCCACCTCGGACGTGACCGTGAACCGATCCCGATCGCCCTGAAACACGAACAGCGGCACTCGAAACACGCGGCCGAGCGCGAGCGCGTCGAACGTCACGATTTCCGTGCGCAGCGCGTCGTAAACCGCCGTCGACCGCGAGCGCGGATCGCCGTAGTCGAGACCGTGCGCTATGAAGCTTACGCGAGGATCCGCAAACGCCGCGCCCGTGAGCCGCATGAGCTCCGTGAATTCGGCGATCTCGGCCGCGGTCAACGCGCCCGCGTGCTTCGACTTGATTGCATCCGTCGCCGTATCCGGATAGGGCGGGGGACCGATGCGCTCGAGCTCGACGAGCGCGTCGCGATCGCCTCGCGCGCGCGCGTCTTCCAGCAGCGCCTCGTAGCTCGCCCGGTCTTGCCGGGGCCAGTCCACTATTTGACCGGTGCCGACGTACGCACCGAACCGCTCCGGGGCGCGCGCGATCATCGTGAGCCCGACGATCGTGCCGCCGGAAGCGCACACGAGTCCGAGCGTGCGCCGGCGCAACGCGCGGCATGCGAGCGCGGCGACCGCGAGGCCGTCGCGCGCAATGCGCTCGATCGAGAGCTCCCCCGTGCCCGCCGCACCGTTCGTAGCGAAAGTCGCACCCGCGCCGGGCTGATCCCACTGCACGAGCGTGAAATCGCGCTCCCAAGGCGCGAAGAACGCGCCGAATGCGCTATGGGCGACGCCGGGACCGCCGATGATCAGCAGCGCCGGGTTCGCGCGGTCGCGGCCGCGCAGCGTGAGCCACTGTGGATTGCCCTGGACGTCGACGAATCCGCCGTCGTCGATCGCGCCGCTGCCGCGCGCACTGCGCTCGATGATCTCGTTCATGGGCATGCACCTTCCGGATGACTGGCCGACTCAAAAAAGCAAGGCCCGCGCCATAGTCGCGGCGCGGGCCTTCATCCGGTGAGGAATCAACTGGCGGCGATCATAAGGGCGCGCGCCGGGCCGCGTCAAAGCGCGCGGCGCGCGTTCGCCCGTACTGCCGCGGCCAGGAATCGCGTGAGACCGGGAGCGCCGTGCTTGTCGATGTTCTTCTCGAAGCGCTCGTCCGTCTCCCACATGTCCGCGAGCCCCGCGTGCATCTTCGGGCTGCACGGATAGAACCAACGATCGATCGCGAGCCGGTGCCGCTCGGCGATGTCCATCGCAGCGGAATCGGTCGGCGCCTCGCCCGCGCGCATCGCGGCGACCGCATCGGCGTAGATCGCCCCCTGCTCGTCGCGGCAGCGTTCCCAGTCTTGTTGCGTATACGACTTGCAGCGCAGCTCCGATGCCGCGTAGGCCTCCGTGCCGCCCCAGCGTTGCTTGGCCTCCGCCGCGTATCGCTCGTGATCGAAACCATCGAAAATCTGCTTGAGATCGACTTGCTTGCTCACCGTCTCGTCCTCCACGCATCGTCCACCGATAGCCTCGAGTGCCGCGTCGATCGCGCGAATCATCGAGGCCGCCTTATCCGCGCGCTCCGCGAGCGCCGCGCGCTGCTCGACCAGGGCGGCGCGGCGGTCGAAGTTCGGGTCGTCGAGCGAGCGGCGAATCTCCTCGAGCGAGAAGTCGAGCTCGCGGCCGATCATGATCTGCTGCAGCCGCAGCAGATCATCGTCGCAGTACAGCCGGTAGCCGGCCGCGCTGCGCGCGCGCGGCACGAGCAGCCCGATCGCGTCGTAGTGATGCAAAGCGCGAACCGACACGCCCGAGAGCTCGGCGACCTCTTTGACCTGATACAAGCGCGGCACTGGCATGACGACGGACTCTAGGGGCTGACGTTGCGTCAGAGTCAATGAGCGGACCGCCGTGCACTGCGCGCATGGCGTCCACCGCAATGTTAACGAGGAGGGTGCGGCCTCGGGAATCGAAAGAGCGTCTACGCCACGCGCTTCGATTCGCCCCCAGGGATCGCC
The DNA here is from genome assembly GCA_963817615.1 of uncultured Gammaproteobacteria bacterium. Taxonomy (GTDB): domain Bacteria; phylum Pseudomonadota; class Gammaproteobacteria; order Steroidobacterales; family Rariloculaceae; genus FEN-1219. The sequence continues at coordinate 568,970 of CAWFPH010000002.1, forward strand.
GCCGGAACAGGCGGCCGAAAAATCCAAACGCGGTGGGGCGACGGAAGGCTGCAACGGGATGCGGGGACGATCGCGCGAAGCGCGCAGATTGCTCGTCGAGGTCCGCCGGCCACGCTATCATCCGTGCCGGTACTTCGAACTCCGGGAAGCGGGAATGAAGAGAACCGCCATGATCGCGATGGCCGCCTGGGCCGCTCTGATATCGATCGCCGTGCGCGCAGACAACGCCCTGTATGCCGCACGTATCGGTGCGGTCGACGCGCCGGCCGTTGCCGAATTCTACGAGTCCGTGTTCGGCATGCAGCTCGTCTTGAAGCGGGGGCCGGAGATGTTCCTAAATTTTGGCGCGACGATGGCCGCCGCCAAAGCCAACAAGGCGCCGGCGATCATCGTCACGCACCGCGACAGCGACCACATCGAACAGCCCGTCGGGCACCTGATCTTCACCGTGGATAGCTACGCGGCGACCGCCGCGGCGATCAAGGCTGCCGGCGGCACGATCAGCGAGCCGCGCAAGATCGCGCAGTCCGGCGATACGATCGGCTTCGGTACGGACCCTGCCGGCAACAAGCTGGAACTGATCGAACTGCCTAAATAGTCCTACCTGCGCGGCAAACGGCGAGTGCGGTTCCTCGCCTTCCGGGGGCGGTGACCGAGCATGCGCGACGGCAATACGGACCGGCGTCGCGGGCCGGTCTTGTCCGGCAGGCGCGCTGCGAATGGCTAGCGCCTCTCGAGGAAGCCTTTGCCTTCGAAGATCGCCGGCATCGCTTTTTCGATTCGCGCGACCCGCGTCGCCGACTGCTTGGCCGCTGCAAAGTGGTAGAGGTAACTCCTCTGCCGCCCCGGCGTCAGCGCCTCGAACGCGCGCTTGAAACGTGGGTCGCTTCGGAACCGCGCCGTCAGCTCCTCCGGAACCGGAAGATCCGAGGTCTTCTTCCTCTCCATCCGCAGCCCAGCCTTCTCGACTGCGATCGCCTCGCGCACGTAGGCCTTGATGGTCGCCGCCTTCGCCGTGATGTCCTTCACGCTGCTGAACTTCATGACGCGCCCTGCCTGGACCGCACCGAGCTGCACCAGCACCTTCTTGGGGTCCTTCAGCAGGGCGCCCTGAAAGAAGCCCAGCCCGAAGTACTCTTTGAACCCCTGCATGATCACGATGTTCTTTCCGTCCACGGTGTAGGTGGGCTTGCCCCACTTACACTCCTCCTTCATCGCAAAACCGGCGAGTACCCGCCGCATCTCCGCGATCTCCGCTTCCCAGCGGTCTCGATACGCCATCTCCATGTCAGCACCTCTTCGGGGACTTGGACAGCTTCATCCGGACGGTGGTACGCAAGCGACGCGGCATCCGAGACGCGGACGGCGCTTGTACCGTCCCCTCCCACACGATCGCGAGCCGCCCCAGCCGAATATGATCCACGCTTTTCTCAGCGCTCGATCTTTCGGGTTGACAACGGAGGTCATTGGACCTCGGCGGACGGGCTAATGGTGCCGGCGCCAGGAATCGAACCCGGGACCTGAGGTTTACAAAACCCCTGCTCTACCGACTGAGCTACACCGGCACGTGCCGCGGATTATAGCCGGCGGCGCGGCCGCGCTCGCGGGCGCAGCGATCTGCCGACTCGCTTCTCGGGCCAAGCACGTTCGATCTACTTCACCGCTCCACATGGGTACGGCGCTGCAGCTTCGGTCGGTGCGCCGTGCTCGGCGCACAAAAAAAAAGGCGCCGGCTATCGAACCGGCGCCTCTCGTCTAGTGCTCGAGCCGCGCGAACGCTGCCGTGGCGTCAGCCGGGCTTCTTCGCGCGAATCAGGAACTGATCCGTCTTGCCACGCACGGAAGGATCGCGCACGACCTTCGTGTGATCGTCGGCCGGGTTGTGCAGGATGTTCGACTCCGCGTCGATCTTGAAGCCGGCCTTCTTGATGATGTTACGCGCGACGTCCACCGGAATGCGGTGGAACTGCTTGTTGTCCTGGCCTTCGATGCCGACGTGGTCGATCACGCCCAGCACACCGCCCGGCTTCAGCGCATCGTACGCGTCCTTGAGAAACGCGACCGCCGCGTCCTCGCCGCCCATGTTGTAGATGTCGTGCAGGTTCTGTGCGGTGAGCGCCGCATCGAGCTTACCGTTCAAGCTGTCCGGAAAATCGCCGTGCACGGGCTCGACGTTGCCGAGGCGCTTGACGAGCGCCTGCTCGCGATCCATGAAGCCCTGTTGATTCACGAAGAACGAGGGATTTTGCGAATAGACCTTGCCCTTCGGGCCCACTGCCGCCGAGAGCACCTCGGTGAACCAGCCGCCTGCCGCCACCATGTCGCCGACGCTCTGGCCGGTCTTGATACCCAAAAACTGCACGGTCTCGAGCGGCTTGCGGTCCGCATCGCGAGCCTTGTTGGCCTCGGGGCGGTCCGGCGACATCAGCGCCATGTGCATGCGCTTCGCCTGCTCGTCCTGCGCGTGCGCAACGGAGCCGAGCGCCAAACCGAGCGCACAGAGCGCGGACGTCAATGATCTTTGTTGCCAGAGTTTCATAGTCGATCTCCTTGTTGGTTCTGGTGATGCGCGCGCACTTGGCCGTGCGTCTGTCTAATGCGAGGACCTTAACTGAAACCGCGCGTTCGCGCCAAATGGCGCGAGTCTCAAGAAACCTGAACCTGAGGTGCGCCGGGCGCGCGCGGGGCTCAGGGCCCGGGCGCCGGGCACGGCCGCTGCTCGAGACGCACGATGCGGCCCGGCGTCTGCAGCGAATCGACGTCGAGCGTCTGTTCCGCCGCGAGCAGCACGTCGACCCAATAGACCGTTGCGCGCCGCGTGCGGTCGACGACTCGCGGCTCGTAACCGAGTGCTCGAACCGCGTCGCGGCGCCGAACGACGCCGCTGATCTCGCTGAACACACCGAGCGACACGAGGTTGCCGCTGTCGCTGTTCGGGATTACGTACGAATCCGTGATGCCGTGGTCACGGACGTTTGCGAGGATCTCGTTCGCGCGCGGCTCGGTCGGAATGGCATCGATGTAGACCCAGTAGCCGATCCAGATCTCGCCGTCGGCCACGCGCTGCGTGGGCTGATAACCGGCCGTGCGCAAATTCGCGGCCGCGGTTGCGGCTTGCGCGAGCTCGCGGAACGGCCCGATGCTCGTGCAGCGCTCAGGCGGAGGCGAGGCGGCCTCGACCGCGCTCGCGGCGGCGGACGGCAGCGCGGCCGCGGACGGCGTTGGCGCCCCGCCGGGGGCAGCGTTCGCTCCGGCGTCGGGGCCGGCCGGCTTCGTGGCGGCGACCGCTCCCGGCGTCGGCGGCGCGGCAACCGGCGCCGCCGCGTCATCCGAGCGCGCGGCCGTAGTCGCGCTCGGCGCCGCGACGCTCTGCACCACCTCGGGCGCCGCGCCGTTCGTGCGTAGATCGCTCGGCACCTCGCTCACGAGCGTGATCCCCGGTAAGTCGTCCGCGGGATGCGATCGCGGGCGCGGCGCGAGCCACAGTTGCCAAGCGGCAAACGCGAGGTTCGCGAGCACGAGCACGAGGAATAGGTTACGCATGCGCACCTTTCGGCGGAGCCGCGAGCGGCTCGAGCGCGAGCAGCGCGAGCCCTTCGAGCACCAAGTCTGCGCGCAACTTCACCTCGGTTTCCAGCCAGCCCTGCAGCGCAGCCGCGTCGCCCCCGGTGAGATACACAGCGGGTGGCGCGCCGAGCGCCTCCTCGACCGTGCGCAGCGCGCGATCGAACGCCGCCGCGAGCGCGAGCATCGCGCCGCGCCCCACGGCCGCCTCCGTGTTGGTGGCGAGCAGCGCGAGGCCCGCGGCCGGAGGCGCGAACGCGCGCATCGCGCCGATGTCGCTCGTATCGCGCGCGAGCGCGGCGACGAGCAAATGCGCACCCGCGAAGATCAGCCCGCCGAGGTGCTGCCCGTTCGCGTCCACTGCATCGAACGTCGCGGCCGTGCCCGCGTCGATCACGCACGCCGGACGGCCGGCGGCGAGGTGGTGCGCGGCAAGTACGGCGATCCAGCGGTCGACACCGAGGCGCGCAGGCTCGGGATAGGCGCAGCGCACACCGAGCCGCTCCGACGTGGTGGCGACGAGCTCCGGCGCAACGCCGCTACGCCGCCGCACGAGGTCCGTGAGGCGCTGGGCAACGGCCGGCCCCGCCACGTTCGAGACGAGCACGCGCTCGGGCGCGGCGGGCAGGGCGGCCTCGAACACGGCGAGCGCGGGCTCGAGACCATCGCGGTGCACGGCCTGGCCGCGCTCGGCGAGCTTGCCGTCTTCGACCCGCGCCCATTTGATGCGCGTGTTGCCGAAATCCACGACGACGTGCATCAGACGCTCCGCACGCTCACGTCGCCCGCTGCCACACGGCGGCGGACGCCGGACGCGGTTTCCACCACGAGCGCGCCGTCCGCTTCCACGCCGACCGCCTTGCCCGCAAGCCGTGCGCCATCCGTATCGAGCGTGATCGGCCGTCCTGCGAGAAAATCGGCGGCGCGCCAGTCGGCGCGATAGGGCGCGAAACCCTCCGTCGCATAGTTCGCGAACAGTGCCGCCAGCGCATCGATCAACGCGGCCGCGAGCGCGGTGCGCGACGGTGGCGAGCCGCCGGTCGCGGTCGCGAGATCGATCGCGCCACTCGGCCAGTCGCAGAGCTTGCGGTGGAGCGCACGCGGCAACGCCACGTTCAACCCGACGCCGGTCACGACGTGGCAAACACCCTGCGCCTCTGCCTTGAGCTCGAGCAGAATGCCGCCGAGCTTGCGCTCGTCGAACACGAGGTCGTTCGGCCACTTGAGCGCGACGCTCACGCCGGCCGTCCGTGCGAGCACCCGCCGCACGACGACACCCACCGCGAGCGACAAGGCCGCGATCTCAGTGGGGGCACCCGCAAACTGCCAGCCGACCGAGAGACAGAGGCCGCTGCCGAGCGGCGCGATCCAGCGCCGGCCGCGGCGACCGCGTCCCGCGGACTGATACTCGGCGATCGCGACATGTAGAGCGCCCGCGGGCGGCGCGCGCCGATCGAGCAGGAAACGATTCGTGGAGTCGAGCTCGGTATGAACGGTGAGCGCGGCGAGCGGCGCGCGCACGCTGCGCACGAGCGCCGCGCGGTCGATCAGGTCGAGCGGCCGCTCGAGCCGATAGCCCACACCGGGCACCGCATGCACCTCGAGACCCCAGTCGGCGAGCTTGCGGACCTGTTTCGAGATGGCCGCCCGCGTCACACCGAAGCGGCGCGCGAGGGTCTCGCCCGAGTGGCTTGCGCCGTCCCCGAGCGCGCGCAGCAACCGTTCGGACATCGAGTGCACTCACTTGCCCCCGCGCAGCCGGCCGAGCGCGGGACGCGCAAAGCGCGACTCCGTGCCGTTCAGCATCCGGCGCAGGTTGCCGCGGTGTGCATAAATCACCAGCCCCGACGCAAGGCAAGTGAATACGAACAGGCCATGTTGCGTGGGCAGATACAGCGCACCGACGAGTGCGATGGCCGCCGCCGCGGCAATGACCGTCGCCAGTCCCACGTAGCCCGTGAGCAGCACGACAGCGATCCATGCGCCGAGGACCGGCAGCGCGGCCGCGGGCGCGAGATATGCAATCAGACCGGCCGCGGTCGCACCACCCTTGCCGCCGCGGAACTCGAACCAGACCGGGAACACATGGCCCACGATCACCGCGAACGCGACCGCATACAGCACGAGCGCGCGATCGACCGACGCGTCGAAACCGATGCCCGGAATGTCGAGGCCTGGAATCGCGGCGGCCGCGAGAATGCCCTTGCCGACATCGACGATCATCACGCCGAGGGCGAACCACTTGCCCTGAGTGCGCAGGGCATTCGTGCCGCCCGCGTTACCGCTGCCGAGCGTGCGGATGTCGACACCTCGGAACGCGCCGAGCACGAGGCTGCCGAGCACCGAGCCGAGCAAGTACGCGAGCGTGAACTTGAGGCCGAGCTCGATCATGGATTCCGCGAGTCCCTCGCCATGGCGCCCCGTAGAACCTGACTGAGCGATTCTACGGCCGGCTCACTCGCCGAGCCATGCTCGGCGGCGCGCAAGCACGTCGCCCGCGGCCTGCACGTCGAGCCCGAGACAGCAGGTGTCGAGCGGCGCGGCGCGCAGCACGAGACCCACCTCGAGCAACTCGTCGCCGCGGAACACGCTGGCCGTGACGCGTTCGCCCTCCTCGAAGCGCGCGAGCCGCCGCTTCAGGTTGCGCTCGCTGAGCTTGAGGCGATCGAGCGCAATCAGCACGTCGCCCGGCTCGAGGCCTGCGCGCTGCGCCGCGCCGCCGTCGAGCACGGCCGTGAGCTCCAGACCTTCCGCGCGCTCGCGCAAGCCGACGCCGAGCGCGAGCACTTCGCCGCTCGCCGGCCGCGGCGTGCCGCCGCGATCGTCGGAGCCGGTCGCCGCGCGCAGCTCGAGCCGAACGCCGAATTCCGCGAGCTGCTCGGCGAGCGGCAGATCCGCCGTGCCGCGCACCGCGACATCGAAGAACGGCGCGAGATCCGCACCGGCTAGCTCCTGTGCGAGCGCCTCGAAACCGTCCTCGGGAACACCCACGCCGCGCGCGCCGTAGCGCTGCCAGAGCTCGCGCATCACGGTGTCGAGCGAGGTCTTGCCAGCCGCCGCCGCGCGCAGCTTCAAGTCGAGCGCGAGCGCGACGAGCGCGCCCTTCGTGTAATAGCTGATGCTCGCGTTCGGATGATTCGGCTCGGGCCGGTACAGGATGTCCCATGCGTCGAAGCTCGCCTCGGCGAGGCTTTGGCGCAGACGGCCCGGCGTGCGGTAAACCCGCGTGAGCAGCTCGCCGAGCCGCTGCAGGAATACCGCGACTCCGACCACGCCGCTGCGCAGCAGCATGAGCTCCTGGTAATAGCTCGTGATGCCCTCGAAAACCCAAAGCTGCCGCGTATGCACACGCCGATCGAGCCGATATGGCATGAACGCCGCCGGCTTGGTCCGCTTCACGTGCCACGCGTGAAAGTATTCATGGCTCGCGAGCGCGAGGAAGCGCTGATAATCGCGCGGTATGCCCGGCTCTCCGGGCTTCGGCAAGTCGTCGCGGCCGAAGATCAGACTGCTCGATGCGCGATGCTCGAGGCCGCCATAGCCGTCGCCGGCCGCGTACCCCAGGAACCAGTAGCGGTCGAACGGCGCGGGCCGGCCGAAAAGCTCGATTTGAGCTTCGCAGATCTGGCGCAGGTCGGCCGCAACGCGTTCGAGATCCGTCTCGAAGCGGCCCGCAATCGCGAGATGATGCGGCACGCCGGCTGCCTCGAACTCGACGCTTTCGAAGTCGCCGATCTCGACCGGATGATCGAGCAGCTCGTCGTAGTCCGCCGCGCGATAGGCACCGAACCCGCGATCGTCGACTGCGGCGGGCGTCAGCGCGGTGGCTACATGCCAATCCTCGCAGATGAGCCCGGCAGGGCGCTCGAGCACGAGCTCCACCGTTTCCGCGTCGCGTCCCTCGGGCAGTACGAACAGGCAGGGTCCGTTGAAATACGCGCGCCGGCGATCCAGGTACGCGCCGCGCACGGACTGATCCAGCGCGTAGATCGTCGCCGTGATCGTCAGATCCGCGCGTGCGCCGCGCACGATCCAACTCCCGCTGGACATCTTCTCTATCGGCAGCGGCACGCCGGCGCTCGCAGCTTCGATGCGCACGACTTGCCGCGCAAAGTCGCGCAGCAGATAGCTGCCCGGAATCCACGCGGGCAGCGAGAAGCGCTGCTCGGCGGCGGGAGCGTCGACGCGGCAGGCAACCTCGAAGTGATGGCGGTCTAGATCTGCGAGGCGGACGGAATAGCGGATCAGGGCGACTCTCCACGCGGCAACGGCTCGTACGTTGCGGCACGGCATTGTCGCACACGCGCTTGCAAAAGCGGCGCGGCGCTCCTAACGTGCTCCGTAGGCGGTGCCCGCTGGGCCAAGAGGGAACGCAGTGAACGCTGCGGCTGTTCCCGCAACTGTGAACGGTGAGGCTGCGCGCAAGAGGCCACTGAGACGCTACTCTCGGGAAGGCGCGCTGCAGCCGCTCGAACCGTAAGCCAGGAGACCTGCCGCCGTTGTCGTCCTTCCGCGCGCCGGGAAAGCGTGCGGTGCGGAGACCCGTCGTGGCGACACCTAGAACCATTGGTCGGCGCGGCGGCAACGTTCCACTACGCGGTGTCGGCCGGAGGAGATTCCGGTGGCCCGACGCGTTGTTCCTCGTCTGCCCCTCGGCGTGCTGCTCGCGGCCGCCATGGGCTGTGCCTCGCACGCGCTCGCGGCCGCGCGGCCGTCGGTCGCCTCGATCAACCTCTGCGCCGACCAGCTCGTGCTCACGGTGGCGGCACCCGAGCAAATCTTGAGCGTGAGCTGGCTCGCCGCGGATCCCGAGGAGTCGCTGCTCGCGGCGCAGGCCGCGCACTATCCGCTGAATTACGGAACGGCCGAGGAGCTGCTGCGGTATTCGCCGGACGTCGTGATCGCGGGCGCCTACACGAACGCGTTCACGCGCGCGCTGCTCGAGCGACTGGGGTACCGCGTCGTCGCGCTCGAACCGGAGGACACGGTCGCGGACATCGAAAAGAATCTGCGGATCGTAGCCGACGCGATCGGCCGCAGCGATCGCGGTGAAGCGCTGGCGCGCGGTGTCGCGTCGCGGGCGCGCGAGCTCGCGGCCGCGCGCTCGCCGCGCTCGCTCGACGCCGTGGTCGTGCGCCCGGGCGGTTTCACGGTCGGCCGCGGCTCGCTCGCCGACGAGCTGCTCAGGCTCGCGGGCCTGCGCAACGTCGCGGCCGCGCAAGGGCTCGACCGCTGGGGCAGCCTGTCGATGGAGACGCTGCTGCTGAGCGACCCCGCACTGATCGTCCTCACCGGCTATCGTGCGGCCGAGCCGTCGCTCGCGAATGCCGTGCTCGAGCACCCGGCGCTGCGTGCGCTGCGCTCGACACGCCGCAGCGTCACGATCCCGGCCGCGTATTGGGCTTGCGGTCTGCCGCAAAGCCTCGACTCGGTCGCAATGCTCGAGCGGGCGGCGCGATCGCAGTGAGCGCGGCGACGGCAATCGCAGCCGATGTGGACGCCCCGGCGCGCGCGCAGTGGCGGCTCTGCGCGCTGCTCGGCGTGCTCACGATCATCGCTGCCGCCGCATCGCTCGCGATCGGTCGCAGCAGCAGCGGGCCGACCATCGGCTTCGGCACGCCCGAGCTCGCGCGAATCATATTCTTCGACATCCGGCTGCCACGCACGCTGCTCGCGCTGCTCGTCGGCGGCACGCTCGGGCTTTGCGGGGCTGCGCTGCAGGGCCTGCTGCGCAACCCGTTGGCCGAGCCCGGCTTGCTCGGCGCATCGAGCGGCGCTGCGTTCGGCGCGGTGCTCGTGTTCTATTTCGGCCTTGCGAGCGCCACGTCGCTCGCGTTGCCCGCCGGCGCGGTGGCGGGGTCGCTCGCGGCGCTCGCGCTCCTGTATGCGCTCGCTGGCCGGCGCGGCGGCTTTCTCACGATCGTGCTGGGCGGCATTGCGATCAACGCATTCGCGGCTGCGTTGACCTCGCTCGCCCTCAATTTTGCGCCGAGCCCGTACGCGGCGCTCGAAATCTTGTTCTGGATGCTCGGCTCGCTCGCGGATAGGAGTCTCGTGCACGTCGCGCTCGCGCTGCCGCTGATGGTGCCGGGTGCGATCATGGTGTTCGCAGCCGCACGCGGCTTGGACGCACTCACGCTCGGTGAGGAAACGGCCGCGAGCTTGGGGTTCGCACCGCGCCGCACGCAATGGCTCGTGGTCGGCGGCACCGCCCTCGCAGTCGGCGGCGCCGTCGCAGTCACGGGTGTGGTCGGCTTCGTCGGCCTCGTCGTGCCGCACGTGCTGCGGCCCTGGGTCGGCCACCACCCGAGCAGGCTCCTCGCCCCGAGCCTGCTCGGCGGCGCAGTGCTGGCGACGCTGGCGGATATCGCGATCCGGCTGATGCCGCCGGGTCCCGAGCTCAAGCTCGGCGTCGTCACGGCGCTGCTCGGCGCACCATTCTTCTTGCGCCTGATCCTGAAGCCGCATCCCGGCGCAGCGCCGTGAGCAGAATCGCGAGATGACGCTGCGCGTGCAAGACTTGACCGTGCGCTACGGCGCGCGCGTCGCGGTCGCGAACGCGAGCTTCGAGGTCGCGCCCGGCGAGCTCGTGGCGCTGGTGGGGCCGAACGGGGCGGGCAAAAGCAGCCTCGTGAAGGCGATCGCGGGCGTCGCGCCGTATGCGGGACGCGTGGAGTGGAACGGCGCGCCGGTCGCCACCCTCGAAGCGCGCGGCCGGGCGCGGGCGCTCGCATATCTGCCGCAAGCACCGACGGTGCATTGGCCGCTCAACGGCCGCGACGTCGTCGCGCTCGGCCGTCTGCCGCATCGAGGCTACGGCACGAGCGCCGCAGCCGACGACGAGGCCGCAATCGATTGGGCGATGGCGCAGACCGCGACGCAGCCCTTCGCCGCTCGCGCAGTCGATCGGCTGTCCGTCGGCGAGCGGGCACGGCTGTTGCTTGCGCGCGCGCTCGCGGTACGCGCTCCGGTGCTGCTCGTCGACGAGCCGACGCCGACGCTCGATCCATACCACCAGCTGCAGGTAATGGAGGTGCTGCGCGGTTACGCGGATCACGGCGCGGCGGCAAACGGTACGGTCGCGCTGCCGACACCCGCGGTGGTGATCGCCGTGCTGCACGATCTCGCGCTCGCGGCGCGGTACGCGACTCGCGTGTTGCTGCTCGATGCCGGACGGATCGCCGTCGACGATCGCCCCGAGCAGGCACTCGGGGCGGCGGCCGTGCGGCGGCACTACCGCGTCGAACCGTTCATTGCACGCTGCGACGATCGGCCTCTCGTCGTGCCTTGGCGCCGGCTCGACTCCTGATCCCGGCCATCGGCCTGCGGCCGCGCGCCGCGCCGCCATTGGGTCGCTCACGCCGAACGTAACCCCGCTCGCCGGCTTCGTATAATCGGGGGATGGCGAATCTCGTGACTTTGAGCCGGCTGCTGTTGCTGTTCGTCGTCGGCCGGCTGTTCTACTCACCGCCGACGTATTGGCAATTCGTCAGTTTCGTGCTGATCATCCTGATCTTCGTATCGGACGGTCTCGACGGCTATATCGCGCGCAAGCGCAACGAAACCAGCCTGTTCGGCGCACTGTTCGACATCGCGGGCGACCGCATCGTCGAGCTCACGCTCTGGATCGTAACGGCCGATAACGATCTCGTGCCGATCTGGGTGCCGCTCGTATTCATCGTTCGCGGGATCGTCGTCGACACGATCCGCTCGAGCAACGCGACCGCGCAGGGCGTCACGCCGTTTGGCTTGATGCGCTCGGCGCTCGGCAAGTTCCTCGTGGCCGGCAAGTTCATGCGAATCTTCTACGCCGTGGCAAAGGCCTCGGCCTTCGCAGGCCTCGCGTTGCAGCGGCCGTTTCCTGCATTGTTGCCGACGTTGTGGGGCTATTTGGGGTGGCTCCTGAGCGGCCTCACGTATTTCTTCGTCTACCTCTCCGTCGCTCTGTGCATCGCCCGCGGTCTGCCCGTCATCGCGGAATTTGTGTACGCGCAAAAGCACGATATCCTGGGTCGAACGGGTAATAGGCAATGAAGCTCGCGATCTTCGACATCGACGGCACGCTGGTGCGGGGCAGCTCGGAACGCTCGTTCTGGCGCTTCCTGGCGGCTCGCGGCCGCCAAGGACCGCGGCAGCTGTTGGCCTATTTGCTGTTCCTCGTGCGCTATCTGCCGACCGGCGGCATCCACACGCTCAAGAAGAACAAGGCGTATCTCTGCGGGCTCGACACGACCGACGTCCGCGCGCTCGCTGTGGAATTCGTGAACACGCGTCTGCGCGCGCGGTTGTTCGCGCCGGCCGTGCAGCGGTTGAAGCAACACCAACGCGTCGGCGACGCAGTCGTGCTGATGTCGGGGACGCTCGAGCCGATTGCGCGCGCGCTCGCGGAGCAGCTCGGCGTGCGGCATGTTTGCGCCACGCTTTCGAGCGAGCGGCGCGGCCGATTCCTCGCTCAGCCGCCCGAGACTCATCCGTTCGGCGCGGCCAAGTTGAGCCTCGCGAGGCAGCTCGCGACGGAGCTTGGCGCCGACCTGCGGCAAGCGGCGGCGTACGCCGATTCGGCACACGACTTGCTCTTGCTCGAAGCCGTCGGCGAGCCGATCGCAGTGTCGCCCGACCGCCGGCTGCTCGAAACGGCGCTTGCGCGCGATTGGGAAATCCTCGCCGAGCATCCCGCGCACGGCATCGTGCCGCGCTGAGGGCCCCTACATATAAGCGAGCTGGCTGCTCGCGACGAGATCGAACGACACGCTCCGATTGCGCCCCTGAAGCTTCGCCGTATAGAGCGCTTTGTCCGCCGCCTTCAGGAGTTCCTCGACGGTGCGGAAGGTGCGGCCGTCGTTGTGCGTGGCCATGCCGATCGACACGGTCACGCTCAGATCGCGCTTCACGCCCACGTCGTGGCGGGTCTCCTGGAACGCGCGCACGATGCGCTCGCAGATCGTCTTGAGCAGCGCATAGTCAGTGGCCGGAAACACGAGCATGAATTCTTCGCCGCCGTAACGCGCCACGACGTCGGCCGAGCGCACGTTCGCCTTGAGCACGTTCGCGGTAGTGACGAGGATCTGATCACCCGCGGCGTGGCCGAACGTGTCGTTCACGGACTTGAAGCGGTCGAGGTCCGCGAACGCGACGCTGAGCGGCGTGCTGTCCCGCTGACTCGCCTGGAACGCCTCGTGCACATACTGATCGAGATAGGCTCGGTTGTAGAGATTCGTGAGGGGGTCGCGCTTGCTGGTCTCCTCGAGACGGCGAGTGCGCTGCTCGAGCGATTCGGTGCTCGTTGTCAGGCGGTCGACCGCCTGAAGTGCCTGCAGGTTGCGCAGCATCAACGCCTCGCGGGCTTCCTCGAGGATCTTGTCGGATTTCTCGGCGGAGAGAATCTCCATCGCGAAAATGCTCTCGGCGTCCGGGATCATCATGCGAATCTCGCCGAGCAGCTCGCCCAAGACTTCCTTTTCGATCGCGAAATACCGCTGCGCCCGATCGGCGAGCTCTGCGAAGCTTTTCTCCGCCGAGCCGTCGAGGAACACCTCCGCGATCAAGCTCGCAAGCGCCACGCAACGCGCGAACACACCGTTCACACTCTGCTTCGACACCTTCTCCGGCTCGTGACTCGCCGCAACCACCTGCTGGGTACGCTCGGGGAACTGCCACTTCTCGAGCAGCCAGCCGCTTACGACCGCATGGTCGACGCCGAGGCGCTCGCGCTCGCGTGCGATCAAAGAGGCTTGGCGAACCTGATCGTCGTGGCTGAGCCCCTCGTAGAGATGCGGAATCGTGCGATCGAGCGCCATCAGGCCGATGTCCTGGATCAGGCATGCGAGGAACAGCTCCTCGGCGTCCTTCACACCGATCGCACGCGCGAGCACGTGGCTAGCGGTCGCCGCGAGCAGCGCCCGCCGCCAGTACAGCGGGTAGTCGAGGCCACCGGAATGATCGCCGCCTTGCCAGGACTTCAGCAGCGAGAACGACAGCGCAAGGGAGATCGTGGCGTTCAGGCCGATCACCATCAGGGCCTGCCGCAAGTTCTCCGTCTTCCGCTGACGCGCGTACATCGGCGAGTTGGCGATGCGCAGGATCTTGGCCGTGATCGCGGGATCGAGCGCGAGCACCTCGGCGATGCGCACCATGTCCGCCTCCGGGTCGTTCGCGAGCCGGATGATCTTCGTTGCGACGCCGGGCGGACTCGGCAGCGTATTGCAGCTCTCGAGCTTCGATCTGAGTTCTGGCGTAAGCAAAGCAGCGACTCCGTTCATTGCGTGCAACCCCGAGCCGGTTCCTGCGGCGACGGCGGCGACCGTCGCCCCTGCCCTTCGGTCCACGCAACAGCCGCTGTGTCGGCTCGGTGCTCAGGAAACTTTAGGGAACGCCCTGCAATGCGCTCGGCTTGACATAATGGCTGACGGGCCGCTCGTCCACCCTGGCGCGCGCTCCCGTAGCGGCCCGCGCCGCAGCGCCGCGCCCGCCATGCTGCCGTGCGGCGGGCGCAAGCGCGCGACGTCGATCTCGGTAAGATCAGGGCTCGAAGAGGGATGGGAACCGCAATGGCATCGCGCACAACTCCGATCTCGCCCGCCCGAGCGGGACGGCCCCGCGAGGCCCGGCTCCCGCGCGGCAACCCGCGATGACGTCCACCCAATGAGCGTCGCCACCGGCGACCGAGTCGAGCTCTGCGAAGTCTCGAAACGCTACGGCGACCAGCCGGTGCTCGACCGCGTGACGCTCGCGATCGAGCAGGGCGAGTTCGTGGCGGTGGTCGGCCGCAGCGGCTCGGGCAAGTCCACCTTGCTTCGGCTGCTCGGTGCGCTCGAGGCGCCCGACAGCGGGGTAGTACGCGTGGCCGGTCACGACCTCGCAGGGCTGTCGGAGCAGGCCCGCGCGCGGCTGCGCCGCAAGACGCTAGGCTTCGTCTTTCAATTCTTCAATCTAATTCCGACACTCACGGTCGCCGAGAACGTCGAGCTGCCGCTCGCGCTGAACGGCGTGGAGCGGCACGACGCCCGCAGACGAAGCCTGGAGCTGCTGGGTGAGCTCGGGCTCGAGCACTGTGCCCCGCGATTTCCGGAGGAGGTATCCGGCGGCGAGCAGCAGCGAGCCGCGATTGCGCGTGCGGTGATCCATGAGCCGGCGCTCGTGCTCGCCGACGAGCCGACCGGCAATCTCGACATCGAAACGGCGGACCACGTGCTCGCAATGCTCAGGGAAACCTGCCGCAAGCGGGCAGCGACGTTGATCATGGCTACGCACGGCCGCGAGGTTGCAGCGCTCGCAGACCGCGTGTTCGCGATCCGCATGGGGCGCATCGAGGAGCGCGCGCCGTGAACCGCCTGCTGCGCCGCGCGTCGCTGCGCTTCTATCTGCGGCATCCATGGCAGCTCGCGCTCGCGATCGCAGGCGTCAGCCTCGGTGTCGCGGTGTTCGTCGGCGTCGCGCTGGCCAACGATAGTGCGGCACGCGCATTCGAGCTGTCGTCCGCCGTCGTCCGTGGCGGTGCGACGCACCGCTTGCTGCCGATCGGCGGCGCATTGGCCGAAGGAATCTACCGTGACCTCGTCACGAGCGGCATCACAACCGCGGCACCGGTCGTCGAGGGGGAGGTGGGCATCGCGCAACAGCCGTCGCTCAAGTATCCGCTGCTCGGCGTCGACCCGCTCGAGGAGACGGGCGTGCGCGGATTCGCAGACTTTGCGCCGGGCACGAGCTCGGCGCTTGCGAGGCTGATCGCAATGCCCGCCACGGTGCTGCTGCCCGAGGCCCTCGCGCGCGAGATCGGCGCGACGGCCGGGTCGAGCGTGCGGCTCACAGTCGCCGGACGCCAGCTCGATGTCGAGGTTCTCGACACGCTGCCCGCGGGCGCCGGCGATGCACGCGTCGAGCCCCCGATCGTGACGGACATCGCGACCGCGCAGGAGCTGCTCGGCCGTACCGGGACGATCGACCGCATCGACCTCAAGCTCGACGCTCGGCAAGCGGAGCGGCTCGCTTCGGCGCCGCCTGTCGGCACCGTGCTCGTGCGCGCGGCGAGCGAGACGACCTCGTTCGACGAGCTCGCGCGAGCCTTTCGCACGAATTTGAATGCGCTCGGTCTGCTCGCGCTGGTCGTCGGCACGTTCCTGATTTACGGCACCATGTCCTTCGCGGTCTTGCAGCGGCGGGCGACCCTCGGCGTGCTGCGCGCAATCGGCGTCGGCCGCGCCGAGCTCGTGGCCGGAGTGCTTTGGGAAGCCCTTGCGCTCGGCATCGCCGCGACGGGGGTCGGCTTGGTCGTCGGCCATTGGCTGGCGGGCACGCTCGTCGAGCTCGTGCTCCGCACTATCGGCGATCTGTACTTCCGCGCGGGAGTCGTCGCGGCCGCACCCTCGCCCTCGATCTACGTCGAGGGCGCCGCACTCGGCATCGGCGCGACGCTGCTCGCAGGCGCCAAGCCCGCCATCGATGCCGCGCGGGCTCCGCCTGCTGCCGTGCTGCGTCGTTCGGACTTGGAGCGCACGAGCCGGCGCGGCATGCGCATTGCCGCCTTTGCCGCGGCGCCGCTGATCGCTGGGAGCGCCGTCGCGTTGTGGGTGGGCCCGCGCGGTTTGACCGTCGCGTTCGCCGCGCTGTTCGGAGTGCTCGCGGCCGGTGCGCTGCTCGTGCCGGCCGCGACGCTATTGTTCTTGCGGGCCTGCGAGAGTGCGACGAGCCGAGTCGTGCAACTGCCCGGCACGCTCGCGATCCGCGGCGCACGCGCTTCGCTGAGCCGCACGGGCGTCGCAACCGCGGCACTCGCGGTGGCGGTCGGCACCGTCAACGGCGTGGGGCTCATGATCTCGAGCTTTCGTACGAGCTTGACCGACTGGCTGCACACGACGCTGACCGCGGATGTCTACGTCGCCTTCGACACGGACGGTGCGGTGCTCGGCGACGAGCGCTTGGCGCGGCTGGCAAGCGTCCCGGGCGTCGAGAGCATGACGCTCACGCGCGCGATCGTGCTGCCGACGAGCTACGGCTCTTTGACGGTTCGGGGCGTCCAACCGGGCGCGGCGGGGTGGGGTCTCGAGATCGTCGAAGGCGAGCCGAGCAAGGCGCTCGCCGCGCTTGCGTCCGGACGGGGGGTTGCAGCCTCGGAGCGGTTCGCGTTCGCGCGCGGCTTACACCCGGGCGACGTGCTGACTCTGCCGACGCCCGAGGGCGAACGCCAATGGCCGATCGTCGGCACCTTTCGCGACTTCAACGCAGGGAATTACTCGGTCGTGATCGCGCTCGATGCCTATCGCAGCGTGTGGCGCGATGCGGCCGTAACCGGCATCGGACTCAAGCTCCTCCGTACGGCGGATACGGCTCGGGTCGAAGACGCCGTGCGGACGGCGCTCGGCTCCGGGACGGACTATCGATTCCGCTCGAGCGCGACGATCGAGCGGCTGTCGCTCGATGTGTTCGACCGGACGTTCAAAATCACCGAGGTCCTGCGCGCGCTCGCCGGGATCGTCGCGTTTCTCGGGGTGTTGAGCGCGTTGCTCTCGATCGAGCTCGATCGCGCCCGCGAGTTGGGCGTGCTCCGTTCGCTCGGCTTCTCGCCGCGACAGCTCACGGCGACGCTGCTCGTTCAAACCGGCTTGCTCGGTGCGGCCGCGGGGCTCGCGGCCGCGCCCCTCGGCACAGTGCTGGCAGGATTGCTCGTGCACGTGATCAACCGCAGATCTTTTGGCTGGACCATGAGCCTTTCTATCGGCGCAAGACCGCTCATCGAGGGGTTCGCGCTTGCGGTGATCGCGGCGCTGCTCGCCGGTATCTATCCCGCTTATCGGGCGAGCCGGATCGAGCTGGCGGCCGGGCTGCGTGAGGAATGACGCCGATGCGCCGACTCGCGTGCGTCTTCGTGTTGGCCGCGGCCGGGTGCGCCCCGCCGCAAGCAACGACCCCGCCGGCCGATCGCGGGCCCATGGGAATCGCGCGGCTCCTCGGCGGTAGCGCGGACCGATTCGCGCGGGCGACCGAGCCTCGCATGCTGCGCTTCCCGCAGGACCACGGAGCGCATCCCGCGTTTCGCGACGAGTGGTGGTACTTCACCGGCAACGTGAGCGATTCGCTCGGCCGTGAGTACGGGTTCGAGCTTACTTTCTTTCGAATTGCGTTGACGCCGGCGGCGCCTCAACGAACGTCGGCGTGGGGCGCGAACCAGGTCTGGATGGCGAACTTCGCATTGACGGACGCTGCGGGCCGGCGATTCTTCGCGTCCGAACGGCGCGCCCGCGGCGCACTCGGCCTCGCCGGGGGAACCGCGACACCCTTGCGGATTTGGGTGGAGGACTGGTCCGCCGAAGGCTCGGCGGACGGGCGCTCGCTCCGGGTGCGGCTGCGGGCGGCCGACGCGGACCGCTCATTGGATCTCGATCTCGAATCGACGGGGCCGCCCGTGCCGCAAGGCGACGGCGGTCTCGATGCAAAAGGTCCGGAACCCGGCAACGCGTCGTATTACTACTCGGTGCCGCACCTGACGGTCAGCGGATCGCTCGAGCTCGAGGGTCGGCCCATCGAGGTGCGCGGACTCGCCTGGTTCGACCGAGAGTGGAGCACGAGCGCGCTCAGCGACGGCGTGGCCGGCTGGGATTGGTTCGCGCTGCATCTATCCGACGGTCGGGAGCTGATGTTCTATCGGCTGCGCTCGACGGGGGGTGCCGCTACCCGCTTCAGCAAAGGCGCGTTGATCGGGGCAGACGGCACACGCACGCCGCTCGGAGCCGACGACGTCAGGTTGACTGCGACCCGCTACTGGATGAGCCCGCGTACGGGCACGCGTTATCCCGTTGCGTGGCGGCTCGACGTGCCGCGCGCCGGCATCGCCCTCGTGATCACGCCTTACGTCGAGGGTCAGGAGCTCGATTTGACGGTGCGGTATTGGGAGGGCGCGGTGCATGCGGCGGGGTCGATCGGCGCTCGCGATGGCACTGCGCTCGGCTATGTCGAGCTGGCGGGCTACTAATGGGCCGGCATCGCGCAGCGCCTTGACATAACAGCATTTTCTGACGCGGGGGATCTGCTAGAGTTTGTCTGCATACGGCGACAAGACGCTGGACGGCTTCGGGCCATGGAACGGCGAAAAAGTACAAGAAAGGAATGGGCGATCGGCAGCGACGACCTTGGCCGGTCCGTGCTCGAATGGAAGCTCGAGTACGAAAGCATCCGGCGGCTCGAAGACGATCCTCTCGCTCAAACCTATGACCTTTTGCAGAAGCTCGAGACGCGCGACTTGGCGCTCGAGGACGAACAACCGACGCGCAGCGCGGGCGGCGGCGGTCACAACCCGTACGACACTGCTCGCGTGCGCAACCGCGGGTGGAAGATCGAGCGGGACTAGCGGGGCGCGCTCGGAACTCGGCGATCCAAGATCGCACCGCAACAAAAAGAAACCCCGATCCTGATTGCAGGATCGGGGTTTCGCGCTTAAGAGCCTGGCGATGACCTACTCTCGCATGGGATAACCCACACTACCATCGGCGCTGGACGTTTTCACTTCCGAGTTCGGGATGGGATCGGGTGGTTCCCGTCCGCTATAGCCGCCAGGCAAACCGGTATGCGCCGCGGTGCTCGCTCGAGCGTTCCGAGACGCGCAATTTGGAATGATCCGTCGACGTCGCACCACCCAAACCGTTTGGGTGTTATATGGTCAAGCCTCACGGGCAATTAGTACTGGTTAGCTTCATCGATTACTCGACTTCCACACCCAGCCTATCAACCTCGTCGTCTACGAGGGCCCTTTAGGGGGATCGAGTCCCCAGGGAAACCTAATCTTGGGGTGGGCTTCCCGCTTAGATGCTTTCAGCGGTTATCCCTTCCGTACATAGCTACCCGGCAGTGCCACTGGCGTGACAACCGGAACACCAGAGGTACGTCCACTCCGGTCCTCTCGTACTAGGAGCAGCTCCCCTCAAGTTTCCAACGCCCACGGCAGATAGGGACCGAACTGTCTCACGACGTTCTAAACCCAGCTCGCGTACCACTTTAATCGGCGAACAGCCGAACCCTTGGGACCTGCTACAGCCCCAGGATGTGATGAGCCGACATCGAGGTGCCAAACTCCTCCGTCGATGTGGACTCTTGGGAGGAATAAGCCTGTTATCCCCGGAGTACCTTTTATCCGTTGAGCGATGGCCCTTCCATACAGAACCACCGGATCACTTAGACCGACTTTCGTCCCTGCTCGACTTGTCTGTCTCGCAGTCAAGCACCCTTGTGCCTATGCACTCAATGCGCGATGTCCGACCGCGCTGAGGGTACCTTTGTGCTCCTCCGTTACTCTTTGGGAGGAGACCGCCCCAGTCAAACTACCCACCATGCACTGTTCCCAACCCGGATAACGGGCCTAGGTTAGAACTCCAAACTTCTCAGGGTGGTATTTCAACGGTGGCTCCACGAAGACTAGCGTCTCCGCTTCAAAGCCTCCCACCTATCCTACACAGACAAGTTCAAAATTCAGTGCAAAGCTATAGTAAAGGTTCACGGGGTCTTTCCGTCTTGCCGCGGGTACACTGCATCTTCACAGCGATTTCAACTTCACTGAGTCTCGGATGGAGACAGTGTGGCCATCGTTACGCCATTCGTGCAGGTCGGAACTTACCCGACAAGGAATTTCGCTACCTTAGGACCGTTATAGTTACGGCCGCCGTTTACCGGGGCTTCGATCAAGAGCTTCGCTCCCGAAGGAGCTAACCCCATCAATTAACCTTCCGGCACCGGGCAGGCGTCACACCCTATACATCCACTTACGTGTTCGCAGAGTGCTGTGTTTTTAGTAAACAGTCGCAGCCACCGATTTTCTGAGGCCTTCATCGGCTCCGAGCGCGAAGCTCTTCACCGTCGAAGGCGTACCTTCTCCCGAAGTTACGGTACAATTTTGCAGAGTTCCTTCACCCGAGTTCTCTCAAGCGCCTTAGGATTTTCTCCTCACCCACCTGTGTCGGTTTACGGTACGGTCGCTCGTTACCTGAAGCTTAGAGGCTTTTCCTGGGAGCTTGGCATCGGCTACTTCGTCCCTAAAAAGGGACTCGTCATCACGTCTCAGAATTGTGCTTCCGGATTTTCCTGGAAACACTCCCTACACGCTTAAACCGGGACAACCAACGCCCGGCCAGCCTAGCCTCCTCCGTCACCCCATCGCAGTAACAAGCGGTGCAGGAATATTGACCTGCTTCCCATCGACTACACCTTTCGGTCTCGCCTTAGGGGCCGACTAACCCTGCGCCGATTAACGTAGCGCAGGAACCCTTGGGTTTACGGCGTGCGGGTTTTTCACCCGCATTATCGTTACTCATGTCAGCATTCGCACTTCTGATACCTCCAGCATGCCTCGCGGCACACCTTCGCAGGCGTACAGAACGCTCCTCTACCACGCATACGATCCGAAGATCGTGTGCATCCGCAGCTTCGGTACATGGCTTGAGCCCCGTTGAATCTTCCGCGCGGGCCGACTTGACCAGTGAGCTGT
>CAWFPH010000002.1:595000-2246240 GCA_963817615.1 uncultured Gammaproteobacteria bacterium
ACGACTACAAGGACTGGCCTGCCACTGTAGCGACGGTTCGCGGTCGCCATCTGCTGTTCTTCGGCGTCGGGCTCGCGCTGCCGCTGTGCGTGACCGCGGTTTTGTACATCACGTCGTCGACACAGCCCGTCAACCCACCGCCGAGCGAAGCAACGCTCGGCCCGAGCGTCGAGCTGGCCCTACCCACTCCCCCGCCCGCGCAGCCGGTTGGCGACGAGCTACGTTCCTCTCCCGCACCGGAGCCCGCCGTCGACGCAGACGCGACCACGCTCGACCTGCTCGTGCGGAAGGGCGATACGCTCGAGCAGCTGTTCCGCCGCAACGGTCTCAGCCTCGGCGACCTCGCGGCGATCGTCGATCTGCCCGACGTCGGCGACGCGCTGCGGCTGCTGAGGCCGGGCGACCGGGTGGCGGTAGAGCATCACGACGGCGACATCGTTTCGCTCAAGCGCGAGCTCGACGACGTTCGGCTGCTCTCGGTTCGACGCGACTCGGAAGGATTCACCGCCACGACACTCGAGCGGGCGCTCGACGTGCAGACAGCCGGCGCGCACGGCGTAGTGCGCACGTCGCTATTCGATGCGGGCGTCGACGCCGGCATGTCGGACAAGCTGATCATGGCAATGGCGGGCGTCTTCCAGTGGGACATCGACTTCGTGCAGGACGTTCGCGAAGGCGACGAATTCACGGTGATCTACGAAGAGCTGTGGCGCAACGGCGTGAAGCTGCGTAACGGCGACATCGTCGCCGCGGAATTCGTCAACCAAGGCACGGCGTACCGAGCGGCTCGCTACCACGACGGATCCGGCCACGTCGACTACTACGCCCCGGACGGCCGCAGCATGCGCAAAGCCTTCATCCGCGCGCCCGTCGACTTCACTCGGATCAGCTCGAACTTCAATCCGAACCGCAAGCACCCGATCCTCAATACGATTCGCGCCCACCAAGGCGTCGATTACGCGGCGCCAATCGGAACGCCGGTCTGGGCCACCGGCGACGGCAAGGTGATCTTCCGCGGCGTGAAGGGCGGCTACGGCAACGCCATCGTGATCCAACACGGCGGCAACGTCACCACGCTTTACGGGCATATGTCGCGCTTCGCGAACGCACGGGTCGGCAGCCGCGTCAAGCAAGGGCAGATCATCGGTTACGTGGGCATGACCGGCCTGGCCACCGGTCCGCACCTACACTATGAGTACCGCATCAATGGGGTGCACCGTAATCCCCGCACCGTGAAGCTGCCGCCGGCCGAGCCGGTCCCGGCCGAGTATCTCGACGACTTCCGCGCCACCACCTCGAAGCTCTGGCGCCAACTCGATCTTTATCACGACGGCCAAGAAGCCAAGGGCACCACCGCGGCGAATCTCGAGCCTTAGGTTTTGCGACTGTCCGTCATGGTGCGTGCGTTAAGCTAACCCGCGTGGGCGACCTCTATATCGGAATGATTTCCGGCACGAGCATCGACGGCGTCGATGCCGTGCTCGCGGAGATCGACGACGCGAGCTGCACGCTCCGCCTTGCCGCAACTACGCCGTATCCCGAGCCGCTGCGGGCGCGCATCCAAAGATTGATCGAATCGCCCGAGGCGCCGCTCACCGAGCTCGGACGACTCGACCATGCCGTCGGCGAGTTCTTCGCGGAATGCGCAGCGCAGCTGCTTACGGCGGCACGCGTCGCCGCGGCCGACGTCACGGCGATCGGGCACCATGGCCAAACGGTTTATCACGAGCCGACCGGCGCCGAGCCGTTCAGCATGCAAATCGGCGATCCGAATATCGTCGCTGCGCGCACTGCGATTGCCACGGTCGCGGACTTCCGCAGGCTCGACATGGCGCTCGGCGGTCAGGGAGCGCCACTCGTGCCCGCCTTCCATGCATGGCGCTTCGGCGTAGCCGACGAAGCGCGCGCCGTCGTGAACATCGGCGGCATTGCAAACGTCACGCTGCTCGCGCCCGAGCACCCCGTCACCGGCTTCGACACAGGACCGGGCAATACCTTGCTCGACACGTGGGTCAGCGCGCGCCTCGGCAAGGCCTTCGACCGCGACGGGCTCTGGGCTGCAAGCGGCCAGGTCGACGAGCGACTTTTGACGAGCATGCTTGCCGAGCCGTACTTCGCCGCCCCTCCGCCGAAGTCCACCGGCCGAGAGCTTTTTCGCAAGGCGTGGCTCGAGCGACATCTCGCCGTGTCGCGGCCAACCGATGCGGACGTGCAAGCGACGCTTGCTGAGTTGACTGCCGCGTCGATCGCTGCGGTGATCAGCCAAGCCTTGCCCGAGTGCGGCAGGCTGCTGATCTGTGGCGGAGGCGCGCACAACGCCGATCTGCTCGCGCGGCTGCGTCGCCGCTGCACGGCGACCGTCGAGTCCACCGCGACGTACGGCGTTGCGCCCGATTGGGTCGAAGGAACCGCGTTCGCGTGGCTCGCCCGCGCGCGCCTTCTGCGCATCGCCGGCAACGTGCCCACTGTGACCGGTGCCCGCCGGCCGGCAGTGCTCGGCGGCGTATACTGGGGTGCAGCGCCGTGAACAGTACCGAAACGATTCGGCGCGCGACCGTCGTGGACACGCTCAATCTCAAGCTACCCGAGTACTACATCAACCGCGAGCTTTCACAGCTCGCGTTCAACCTGCGCGTGCTCGAACAGGCCAAGGACCCGAACGTGCCGCTGCTCGAGCGCTTGAAATTCCTGTGCATCTCTTCGACCAATCTCGACGAGTTCTTCGAGATTCGAGTGTCAGGCGTGAAGCACCGGCTGGAAGTGAGCGCGGCGCCGGTGGGTCCCGAGAACATGAGCCCGGCCGACGTGCTGCGCAAGATCGCCGAGCAGACCAGCCTGCTGGTCGCCGAGCAATACCGCTTGCTGAACGACGACCTGATTCCCGCGCTGCGCGCCGAGGACATCCGCTTCGTGCGCCGCGACGACTGGTCGGCGGCTCAGCGCCAATGGCTCGAGCAGTATTTCCGCACGGAGATCGTGCCGGTCTTGAGCCCCACGACGCTCGATCCCACCCGCCCGATTCCTCGCATTTTGAACAAGAGCTTGAACTTCATCGCGAGCCTGCATGGCCGAGACGCGTTCGGCCGACCGTGTCACCGCGCGATCGTCCAAGCGCCGCGCTCCCTGCCCCGGCTGATCCCGCTACCGTCGTCGCTCGAAGGCACCGGCAAATCGGATTTCGTGTTCTTGTCGTCCGTGATCCACGCGTTCGTCGATCAGCTGTTCGCAGGAATGGAGATCAACGGCTGTTACCAGTTCCGCGTGACGCGAAACGGCGACCTCTTCGTCGACGATGAGGACATCGACGACCTCGTGCGTGCGCTCGAAGGTGAGCTGTTCGAGAGCCGCTACGGCGCCGCCGTCCGGCTCGAAACGGCGCACGACTGCCCGGAGTCGCTCGCGAGCTATTTGCTCGAGCACTTCAAACTGTCACGCATCGATCTCTACCAGGTACCGGGTCCGGTGAACCTGAATCGCTTGCTCGCCGTTTACGACCTCGTGGACCGTCCGGACCTCAAATACCCGCCGTTCGTACCCGGCATGCCGAAGACGCTCGTGAAAACGAACATCTTCGACGCGATTGCGAAGCGCGACATTTTGCTGCATCACCCGTTCGAGTCGTTCGCGCCGGTCATGGACTTCATCTACCGGGCGGCAACCGACCCCGACGTGCTCGCGATCAAGCAGACGCTGTACCGCACGACGCCCGATTCGCCGCTCGCCGAAAGCCTCGTGTCGGCCGCCAAGTCCGGCAAGGAAGTCACCGTGCTGATCGAGCTCAGGGCGCGCTTCGACGAGGCCGCGAACATCGAGCTCGCGAGCAAGCTGCAGGAGGCGGGCGCGCATGTCGTCTACGGCGTGGTGGGCTACAAGACGCACTGCAAGATGGCGATGGTCGTGCGCCGTGAGAACGGCCGCCTGAAGCGCTACGTGCATCTCGGCACCGGCAACTATCATCCGCGCACCGCACGCGCGTACACGGACTACGGGCTGCTGTCCGCCAACGAGGCCCTCGGCGAAGACGTGCACCAGGTCTTCATGCAGCTCACGAGCCTGATGCGCACGCCGGCGCTGAATTTGCTGTGGCAATCGCCCTTCAATCTGCACGAGCGACTGCTCGGGCTCATCCGCCGTGAGACGCGCAACGCGCTGGCGGGCGGGATGGGGCACATCATTGCGAAGCTGAACGCGCTCGTGGAGCCGGAGGTCGTCCGCGCGCTGTACGACGCCTCGATGGCCGGGGTGCAGGTCGAGTTGATCGTGCGCGGCATTTGCTGCCTGCGCCCCGGCGTACCGGGCGTTTCCGAGAACATCCGCGTGCGCTCGATCGTCGGCCGATTTCTCGAGCACAGCCGTTGTTATTACTTCCACAACGGCGGCAACGAAGAGATCTATTGCGCGAGCGCCGATTGGATGGATCGCAACTTCTTTCGCCGCATCGAGCTGATGTTCCCGATCGTCGACGAGGCGCTGAAGACGCGGCTCGCCGCCGATCTCGACACCTACCTCGCTGACAATGTTCAGGCGTGGGAGCTCGGGCCCGACGGCCGATATCAGCAACCGGCGCGCCCGCCGGCAGCCGAAGCACGCTCGGCGCAGCTCGCGCTGCTGCGCCAGCTCGCCGAGGTCTCGTAGACCGGTCACTCCGCCGCTGAGATCGTAAGCTCGAAGCCGCGGGCCTGCAGCCACCCGCGCTCCTGCTCCAGATCGGCAGCCGTGAGCGGGCTCTGCCCGAGCCAGCCCGCGGGAAACTGCACGTCGAGCAAGTCGCTGCCGGGCCGAAGCTTGAGCTGCGGTAGCTCGGTCGGACTGCGAGTCCGATTGAGCAGCACGGCAAGCCGCAGCAGCACGATCAGCTTGAACAGCGGCGGACGCCAATTCGCCGGGACGTCGGCCAGGAACGGATCGTCGAGCTTGCGCCGATGATTCGCGATGAGAGCCGCGAGCAACCGCTGCTCGAGACTCACGAAGCCCGGCAAATCGGCGTTCGCGAGCAAATAACCACCGTGATGGTGGTAGCGGGAATGCGCGATATCGAGGCCCACCTCGTGCAGCCGCGCGGCCCAGATCAGCAGTTGCCGGTAACGCGGATCGGCGAGCTGCCAAACGCGTGCGACCTGATCGAAAAGCGTCGCGGCGGTCGCCTCGACGCGCTGCGCCTGCTCGGCATCGACGTGGTAGCGGCGTTGGATCGCCTGAATCGAACGTTCGCGGGCGTCCTCGTGGTGCAGGCGGCCGAGCATGTCATAGAGCAGACCCTCACGCAGTGCTCCGGCGCTGATCTCCATGTGCTCGATCTTGAGCGTGCTCATCGTCTCCACGAGGATCGCAACACCGCCGGGAAAGACGGGCATGCGGTCCGCGCCGAGACCCGGTAGATCGAGGTCCTCGATGCGTCGAGCGTCGACCATTTCCGCGATGATCTTCTCGAGGGACGGCACGGTCACGCCCGTTTCGACCAACCCGAGATTGTGTGCTATGTCGCGGGCCGCACGGACGGTCCCGGACGAGCCGATCGCCCGCCTCCAGCCGCGTCGGCGAAAAGACGCTGCGACGGGCTGCAGCTCGAGCCGCGCCGCAAGCCGCGCACGGTCGAAGCGCTTCTGCGTGAGCCGGCCGTCGTCGAAATGTGTCTGCGAGAGTCCGACGCACCCGATCGCCAAGCTTTCTAGATACTTCGGCTCATGGCCCTCGCCGATGATCAGCTCGGTGCTGCCGCCGCCTATATCCACGACGAGATTCGCGCCCTCTGCGATGTCCGAGTGATGCGAAACCCCGAGGTAGATCAGACGCGCTTCCTCGATCCCCGAGATCACCTCGACGGGATGGCCGAGCGCTTCCTCTGCGGCGCTCAGGAACTGGTCCGCATTGCGCGCGCGGCGCAGCGTATTCGTGCCGACCACGCGGACCTGGTGCGCCTGCATATCGCGCAACCGCTGGCCGAAGCGGCGCAGGCATGCGAGCGCGCGCTCCTGGCTTGCGCCGTCGAGGTAGCCGTGCTGATTGAGGCCGGACGCCAAACGCACCATCTCGCGAAGGCGGTCGACGATCGAGGGCTGGCCATGGCTCGCGCGAGCCACCACCATATGGAAACTGTTCGAGCCCAGATCGACGGCGGCCATGATTTCGGCCGGCTCGTCGGCGGACACCGCTGGCTTTAGATCCGGCAATGCGCGCGCGTGGAGTGCCTGATCACACCGAGAACGAGGATCCGCAACCGCAAGTGGTCGTCGCGTTCGGATTGCGGATGATGAACTGCGCGCCCGACAAATCCTCCCGGTAGTCGATCTCCGCGCCGCTGAGGTACTGCACGCTCATCGGGTCGACGAGCAGGGTGACGCCGCCGTTCTCGATGGCTGTATCGCCCTCTTGCGTCTCCTCGTCGAAGGTGAAGCCGTATTGGAAACCGGAGCACCCTCCCCCCTGCACGTAAACGCGCAATTTGAGCGCTGAGTTGCCTTCCTGCTTAATCAGCTCGCCCACCTTCTGCGCAGCGGCATTGGTGAAGTTCAGCGGTGGCGCCAGATCGGACGCCTGCGGCTCGCTCATTGTGATTCTCCGACTTTGACGGGTCGTACCGTCTCGATTTGGGGCCTGCTCGTCGATTTTACCAGAGTGGCCCCCTCGCTCTCGTGAATCAGCTTGCCATTGACCTCTGCGCCGATCGACATCTCGATCAGCTTATATTGGACGTTGCCGATGACCCGAGCCTTGGGCCCCAGCTCGACTCGTTCGGTGGCGCGCACGTCGCCCTTCACCGTGCCGTTCAGAAGCAGGTGCGGGACCACGACGGTCCCCTCTACGCAGCCCCGCTCGCTGATGCTGAGCACCGCACGATCGTCCTTCGTAGCCTTGACGTTGCCCTTGACGTAGCCGTCGACGTGGAAGCCGCCGGAGAACTCGATGTCACCGTGGACCCGGGTGTCGGCGCCGACGAGCGTACCGATCGGTGCCTGGTTACGCGATTTCTTCCCGAGCATACAAATCTCCCCTCAGTCGCCGATGACATCCGACCATTCGTAGCTCTCCATCAAACGATCGCCCCGCGGCTCGGTCGGCGAGATCTCGACCTGGATACGGTCGGGCTCGAACCCCACCGGCAACACGAATTCCGTGTCGAGCCCCTGAAAATAGCGGAATTGATACGCCTTGTCGAAGCTGCTGTCCTGCGCTACCAAGTCCACGAGATCGAACGACGCGGGCTGACCATCGCGCATGCCGTCGATTTGCAACTTTACCGTGCCCGCGACCTGGCGGCTGTGACCTATTGCCTGCACGAGCACGAGCCGCAGCGTGTAGCGGCGCTCGCGGTCTGCGGGCATCACTTCGAGGCTCTGGATCCTAAGACCGGCCACGCCGTCCTTCGGCGAGACGATTCCTCGGTAGAACGCGAGCTCCTCTTCTTGCGATTGGATGCGGGCCTGCAGCTCGGCCAGATTGGCCTCCACGCGCGAATACGTCTCGCGGTCGATGTCCTGCGACGTCTTGGCAACCGCCAACTGGCGCCGCAATTCTTCATTGGCCGCCTGGCGCTCGGCCAGCCGCGATTCATAGTCCGACATGGCATGCCGCTCGTCGATCACCGCGTAACCTGCTTCGTAGCGGCCGAGCTCGAAGCATAGATAGGCACCGGCGAGCACGATGGCGAGGCCCAACACATAGACCCACGGGGGCCTGCCATGGCGGCGAGGCTGCATGGGCGGTCTCAGCGCTCGCGCAACGCACGTTGCCACCGCCGCGGCCACCAGGTCGGCGGCGGCGGGGGGCTCGCGTCAGGGAATGCGAGCGGCGCGAGCTCCTGCAACGCTCGGACGTACACCGGACGCTTGAAGTAGACGACCTCCTTCACGGGACGCCAATAGTCGACCCAACGGCAGCGGTCGAATTCGGGCTCGGGCGAACAGTCGAAGCGTAGGTTCGAGGCACGGTGCAGGAGCAGGAGGTACCACCGCTGCTTCTGACCGATGCACAGCGGCGTACGCTCGCGACGGATGTAGCGGTCGGGCAGCCGGTAACGCAACCAGCCTTCGGTTGCACCAACGACCTCGACGTCGGCGCGCTCGAGACCCACTTCTTCGTGCAGCTCGCGAAACATTGCGGCCTCTACGGGCTCCTCTGGGCGGATGCCGCCTTGCGGAAACTGCCACCCGCCACGGCCCCGTCGCCCGGCGATCAGAACGCGCGACTCTGGGTCGATCAGAATGATGCCGACGTTGGCGCGATAGCCCTGTTCGTCGATGAAATCCATAGCCGCAACGATTCTTTCACATTCGGCGGGAACCCTCCAAAAGCGGCTCTCCGAACCTGTGACTCACTTAGCCATTCGCTGCCTGCGCCACGCTGTTGCGACCATGCGCCTTCGCCTCGTAGAGCGCGAGATCGGCGAGCGCAATGAGCCGATCGCCGGCGACCTTCAAGTCCTCGTCGGTAGCGGCGGAGCGATGCTCGGCCAATCCTATCGATACCGTGATCGGCAGCGGCCCCTCGAGCCTGTCGATCTCGAACGGCTCCGCCGCTACCGCCTCGCGGATGCGCTCGGCCAAAACGCGTCCGGATTCAGCCGTCGTCGAAGGCAACAAAATCACGAATTCCTCGCCGCCGTACCGAGCCGCGACGTCGCTTGTGCGAACCTGCGCCTCGATACAGTGAGCGACTTGCCGCAGCACCTCGTCGCCGGCGAGATGACCGTATTGGTCGTTGATCTTCTTGAAGTGATCGACGTCGATCATCAGACAGGTCAGCATACTCTGCTCGCGCCGGCAGCGCGCGAGCTCCTCCCGCAGCCGAGTCTGCAGATAGCGGCGGTTGTGCCAACCGGTAAGCACGTCCGTGAACCCGCTGCGAATGAGTCGAGCGCGGTTGACGGCGTTCTCGAGGCAGAACGCGGCGATCACTCCCAAGTGGTGCAGAAAGTCGGTGGCGTGCTCGTCCGTGAATCGATCGCCGTCGCTGCTGCCCATGTTCAAGCAACCGATCAGCCGATCCTGTCTGATCAGGGGCAGCACCGCGACGCTGCCGATCTCGGGCTCCGCGGGAAATAGCAACGCGTGATCGGACCTTCTGTACGGTCCGAGCGACGGGCGACGCGTTGCGCCGAGCTGCGGCGCAAGCGCATGCGCCGAGTCGACGAAGAGCACGGCCGGATAATCCGCGGCCCGCTCCCCCTGAACCATCAGTAAGTGCCGCACTTCGTGCTCGGGATCCGCCAGCACGAGCGTGACGGAGCTCAGGCGGTAG
Organism: uncultured Gammaproteobacteria bacterium; assembly: GCA_963817615.1. Taxonomy (GTDB): domain Bacteria; phylum Pseudomonadota; class Gammaproteobacteria; order Steroidobacterales; family Rariloculaceae; genus FEN-1219. Next base: position 604,238 of record CAWFPH010000002.1, read on the forward strand.
CTGTCGCGCAACCCCTCGGTGAGTCGTTCGAGCAGCGCACCGAGCGTATCCGCCTCGAGCAGCGCCATTTCCCGACGTTGCGCACGTTGCCACGCCTCGGCGTTACGGCGCGCCTCCTCGGTCAGCGCAGCCAGGCGCCCGCGCAGTCCTTCGTGCGAGTCGCTCGGTTCCTCGGCGTCCATGCCCTGATCGCTCCGACTCGTCGCCGCGCTCAGCGGCGCTTCTCCAAGTAGCGGCGGCCTGCGGCCATCAATTCGACGAATCCCGCCTCGTCCCCCGTCTCGACGAGCCTTTCGATGCGCACGGTCGCCAGTCGTAGCGCTTGCAACGACGCTGCGCCGTAGTCGTTCAACGCCTGGATCTCGAAGTACAAATGCGGATTGTCGGTCGCGACGAGGCTTGCCACACGCAGCTGCGCGTCGAAGGTCGTGCTCGACATCTGCTGGAGCCTCGGGACGAGCTCGCCGCTCTCGGCAAGGGCCGTGAAGAACGCGAGGTTCAACGCATGCGACAGGCCGAGCACGTACGCCATCAAGCGATCGTGATCGTCGAGGCTCATCTCGAGCTGCTCGGCCATCGTGGAAGCAAACAGCTCGCGTGCCTCGCGCGTCGCTTCCGGCACGCCCACGTCGCAGAACACGACGTGGCGACCGGACAGGAGACGCGTGTCCGGACCGAACATCGGGTGAATCGACGCGACTTTGCAACCCGCCGACGCGAGCCGCTGAAGGCTGGCACGCAGCGGGCTCTTGAGCGAGCCGATGTCGACCACGAGCCCGCGCGGGCGTCGTTCGGCGAGCTCGCCCAGCACGCGCGCCGCAACCTTCATTGGCGTCGCAACGACGATCACGTCGTGCTCGAGCGCGCTGTCGATCCAGTTCTCGATCTGCGGAAAAGGCGATTCGCCGTGCGGGTCGGCGACCTCGACCCCAAACCCTTGCGAGGCAAGAAACTGCGCGAACCAGGCTCCCATCTTGCCGGCTCCGCCGATGATCAGAACGTGTTTGCCCGCTCCGCTCGTCTGGGCGGCGACGCGCGTGCGCTCCTGATGGGTCAACGACGCACGGATCAAGATTTGCATGATCTGCTCGGCGACGTCCTCGTCGCCGCCGAGCTCGAGGGCCCGCTCGCGCGCGCCTTTCAAGACCTCGCGCTCGCGCTCATAATCGCGCGTCGGTACGGCGTTCTGTATCTTGTGCTCGCCGATCTCGGCGACGATTTTCTGCCGGGCAGCGACCAGCGTAATCAGCTCGCGATCGACCTCGGACAAACGCTTGCGCAACTCTTCGAGCGTCATGACCACCTCGTGTGGGCGGTTTGTACCCTTCCGCGGGGTGACCGTGCAAGGTTGCGGCTCACGCGGGCACCTGGAGGAGGTCGAGCAGCGGCCTCGGGAGATGGAAGACGATGACTGAACTGGAAGTCGTGAGCGAATCGCGCTGTTTCGAAGGGCGGCAGATCACCTACAGGCACCGGTCGGATAGTTGCGGCTGCACGATGCGGTTCGCCGCGTTCCTGCCGCCGGCCGCCGAACGCACCCGCGTCCCCGCCCTCTACTGGTTGTCCGGCCTCACCTGCACCGAGGATAACTTCAGCGTGAAATCCGGCGCGCAGCGCTATGCGGCGGAGCTTGGTCTTGCGCTGATCATTCCGGACACCAGCCCGCGGGGCGTCGACATTCCGGGCGAGGATGAGCAGATGGACGTCGGCACGGGCGCCGGCTTCTACGTGAACGCGACCCAGCCGCCCTGGGCGGCTCACTATCGTATGTACGACTACATCCGCGATGAGCTCGTTGCGGTGGTCGACGGCAACCTTCCCGTCGATCCGTCACGCAGATCGATCAGCGGCCATTCCATGGGAGGCCACGGCGCGCTGCTGATCGGCGTCGGCAACCCGGCACGCTACCGCTCGGTCTCGGCGTTCGCGCCGATCTGCTCGGCGAGCCGGTCGGCCTGGGGAGAGCATGCACTGGGGGCTTATCTCGGAGCCGACCGCTCGACCTGGACCCAATACGACGCCGCGGAGGTCATTCGCAGCCGGCCGAGTCCGCACGAGCTGCTCGTCGATCAGGGCGCGGCCGACCCTTATCTCGATCAGCTCCGCCCCGATGATCTGCGCGAAGCCTGTCGGGCGTCAGGGCAGCGGCTAACGTTGCGCGAGCGCCGTGGCTACGACCATGGGTACTACTTCGTGAGCAGCTTCATCGGCGAGCATTTGCGGTTCCATGCCGCGGCGCTGGCCTGACGGCGACGGAGGTCCGCATTGAGCACGCAGCTGCCGACACCGGCGCCGGCGGAACCACTTCGGATCGTCGCCGACTGGCTTGCGACGGTCACTGCAAGTGGCAAGCGACGCAATCCGAACGCGATGGCGCTCGCAACCGCCGACGCGGCCGGGCGACCCTCCGTGCGGATGGTGCTGCTGAAGGAGCTTGCGCCAGCCGGCTACGCGGTCTTGTATACGAACTATGGCTCACGCAAGGCACGGGAGCTTGCAGCGAACGCCCAGGCCGCGGCTGTGCTCTATTGGGAGGAGCTCGGCCGCCAGGTTCGCTTCGAGGGCCGTGTCGTCGAGTCACCGGCCGAGGAAAGCGATCGCTACTTCGCGACACGCCCGTTCCGCAGCCAGCTCAACGCATGGAGTAGCCGTCAGAGCGCTCCGTTGCCCGATCCGGCGGATCTCGAGCGCCGCGCCCTCGAGAAGGCGCGCGAGATCGGCGTGGAAGACCTCACGGTCGCGACGGCGACGGATCGGCTCGCGCGACCGCCATTCTGGGGCGGCTATCGGCTTTGGCTCGAGGCGGTGGAACTCTGGGCCGAGGGCGTCGATCGCTTTCATGAGCGGCTGCGCTATGAGCGCACGCTTACGCTGGGCCGCGACGGAGCGCTAGTCGCCGGCCCTTGGAGCTCCCAGCGCCTGCAACCTTGAGCAGCCTTGATCCATTACGAGCCGATTACCTGTCCGTACTGCTGGGAGACGATCGAAATCGGGCTCGATCTGTCCGTTGACGCGCAGCAATACGTCGAGGACTGCTCCGTGTGCTGTCGGCCGATCACGGTCGCTTACAGCACAACCGACGGCGGCCTGTCGTCGGTCGACGTCGCGGCGGAGCAGGAATGACGCGCAATGCAGCGCTCGCTTTGCTGCTCGCAGCGCTCGGCGCCCGCGCGGGCGCCGAGTCGCAGATCGCGGACCTCCGCGAGGGCACCAATCTCAACGTCACAGTGTCACCCGACGCGTCGACGCTCGTCGTCGATTGGCTCGGCCAGCTTTGGAAAGCACCCGCAACCGGCGGTGGCGCCGAGCCGCTGACGCGCGAGGGTGAGCTTGCCCGCGAGCCCCGCTACAGCCCCGACGGGCGGCGCATCGTCTATCAGCGGTTCATCGATGGCCAGTGGGACATCTGGCTGCTCGATGTCGAAAGCCACTCGGCAACGGCGCTGACCGCGACGGCGCAGAACGAGCGGGACCCGGATTTCAGTGCAGATGGCGATTCGGTCATATTCGCGTCCGACCGGACGGGCCACTACTGTCTCTGGTCGCTCGCGCTCGCCACGCGCGTCGAAACGCAGCTTACCGAAGAGCCCGGCCAAGCGTCGTTTCCCACGGCAGTCCACGGCGGCGGTCCTGTCGCGTATCTCCTCGAGCGTGACGGTCAATCATCGTTGCGGTTGCTCGGCGCGAACGGCGCGGCAACGACCCTGCTTACCACGACGAACCGGCTGACAGCCCCGAGCTGGCGGCCCGGGGGCGAAGTGTTGAGCTACGGCGAGCGCGACGCTAGCCGGGCGACGCGCCTGCGAATCGCGCTGCTCACGGACCCGCTCGTCATCAAGCCGTTGAGCGATGCCGAGGACATCTTCGCGGGCCGAGCCGCATGGCTGTCGGAAGCGGAATTTCTCTATGCGGCCGACGGCCGCCTTTGGCGACGGGAAGTCGCGGGTCATGAGCGGCGAGCCGTGCCGCTATTCGCGGCGGCGGCCGTCGAGGCACGGCCGCCGCCGGCAAATCTCGGCCCTCTCGACCCGGACACCGCCCAGGCCGCGTTCGGGATCAATGGCTTGGTGCATTCGCCAGACGGCAAGCGCGCGGCGTTCACCGCGCTTGGCGATCTGTGGCTGGTCGAGCGTGGCAAGCCGCAGCGGCTCACGGACGATCCGTTCGTCGACTTGGACCCCACATTTTCGCCCGACGGCGAGTCCTTGGTCTTCGCAAGCGAACGCTCGGGCGGCTTCGAGCTCTGGCGACTCACGTTGCGCGACCGCAAGCTCACGCAGCTGACCTCGAGCGGCGCGCCGGTACGCGCGCCCGCGCTTAGTGCCGACGGTCGCGAGCTCGTGTATCTCGAGACTTACGGCATCGGGCCACGGTCGAAGGCACGGCTGCGGTGGCTCGATCTCGGGCGGCATGCCGAGCCCGTGACGCTGGCGGACGGCCTCCTACCGATCGGTAAGCCGTTCTGGCAACCGGGCCGCCATGCAGTCACGCTTCGAGTCCGCGCGCATGCAGCGATGGCGGCAGACGCTCACTCCGTTGGCCCCGCTGTCGAGCTCGCGACGATGCTCGAGACGAGCGCCGGCAACGCGGATGACGACCCGTCCACTGCCAGCGAGCCGCCGGCTGAGCCCACGTGGACAGTCGAGCGTTCTCACGACGAATACGTCGTCCAGGTCGGCCGCTTGTTCGATGGAGTCAGAGCCGAGTACCGCCGTCACGTCGACATCCATGTGGTCGACGGCCGAATTACGGCAATCGTGGGACGCAACCTTTTGCCGACGCCCACGACGGTGATCGATGCTCGCGACGCCACCGTGATTCCGGGCCTCATCGATCTGCATGCCCACGAGTCGGCCCTCGCCGGCGAGCGGCTCGGGCGCGCTTGGCTCGCCTACGGCGTCACTACCGTACGCGAGATCGCGGCCGATCCCCGCGAGGCCCTCGAGCGCGGCGAAGCATGGGCCAGCGGCCGCACGCCCGGTCCTCGGCTGGTCATCACGCCGGCCGCAGGCGCCGCCGCGCAGAGCGAGACACTGCGAAGCTCGACGGCCGTGCCGATTCGGGCGTATCCCGGTATCGCCGACGGGTTTGCGCACAGCTTGTTGCAGGAGACCCGCGACCTCGGACTGCCGCGAGACGCCGCAATTTCACGCTCTCCCTGGCTCGACATCGTCTCGGCCGGGGCACCCTACGAGCTCGAAGTCTCCCCCGCATACATCAGCTATCAGGACGTTTTGAGCCGACTCATCGCGTCCGGGACGGTGCTCACACCGGCGCTCGGGGCCGTCCGGGGGCTCGGGGACTGGCCGGACTCGCTCGTACGAGCCGGCGTCCGGGACTCTGCCTACCGCGCGCTGTACGACGCTGCAGAGCAAGGTCAGTGGGGACGGGTCGGCGCGCAAGCGGACGGCGTCCCTGCGCTCGCGTCGACCGTTGCACGACTGATCCGCGCGGGAGGGCACGTGGCGGTCGGCACCGACGCGCCCACGGTACCGTACGGTCTCGGCGTACATTACGAGCTCGCCCTGCTCGCTCAGGCCGGTATCCCGAACGATCAGATCCTGCGGATCGCCACGGCCGAAGGCGCATTGGCTCTCGGGCTCGAACGGCAGATCGGCACGGTCGAAGAAGGCAAGCTTGCTGACTTCGTCGTGATCAACGGCGATCCGCTCACTCGTCTCGGCGATACCTTGAAGATCGTCGGGGTCGCGAAGGCCGGCGTCTGGTTCGAACGTCGAGCGCTGCTCGAGTCACCGTGACCGCCTTGTCAGCCGGCTTTACGCTGGCACGTTCGCGGCTGCTCAGCGAGCTGTCGCCACCCTTGAAAATTGCGCACTATTGGAAAACAGTGGGTTACAGAAGCGACTTGAATCGACGCAACAAGTAAGTTATGTAACAACGCTGTCGAGACCTTTTACAAATGACCGCCCAACGCTCGGATGCCATTGCAGATTGGGCGCCTAACCAACTGTTACAACACGCTTTTTATAGCGGTGGCACGTGTCTTGCTTTTACTTGGACGTCCTAACGCAAGGACGAGTGAGTGAGCAAACAGCAGAAAACGATGCGAAAACGCTGAGGGTTCTGTTAAATTTGGGAACGTAACAGAAGAACAAGAAAAGAGAAGAAGAAGAAAAGAAATCGGCTGGAAAATAACAACAATCGGTTCATCGCTCACGACGCGGATGAACGACAGCCAGGCCGCATACTTGAAACCGTAAACTCCGATAACAACAAAAGTCTGGCCCGGCGTTCCCACCGCCGGGTTTCTTTTTTTGGGGTGCCCGGAAAACCGACGTCCCCCGTCACATAGGCGTCCCCCGTCTCATAAAACGTGATCCGGAGCGGCGCCTGCCACGCTTCGTAGCTGATTGACTAGCCGCCTCGGATGGAGACGGCAAGCGCCGATGCTCAAGCGTCTGCGAATCATCGTTCTTCTCTACGTCCTCGCATTCGTCGCGGTCGGTCAATGGCTCACGGCGAAACGCAGCACTGCTTGGGACGCAACTCTCTGGGTCGATCTGTACCCCGTCAACGGCGACGGCAGCACCGCCACTCAACGGTATCTCGACAGCCTCACCGCAGAAGAGTTCAACGGCCTCGAGCCATTCTTCACTGCCGAAGCACGACGCTACGGCCTACAGGTCCCGCGGCCGTTTCGCATCGACGTCCGCGCGCAATACACGGCGGCCTTGCCGCAGCTCGAATCCTCGTCTCCGGTCGCGACGCTCTGGTGGAGCCTGAGAATGCGTTTCACTGCCGCTGCCTTGCGATGGCACGCAACCGGTCCGAACGGCGACATCCTAATGTTCGTCGTCTACCACGACGGCGCGGGGAATGCCGTGCTCGACCGGTCGACCGCGTTACGCAAAGGATTGATCGCGGTCGCGAACGTATTTGCCGATCGGGCCGCTCGCGGTTCCAATCAGGTGGTGCTTGCACACGAGCTGCTGCATACCCTTGGCGCAACGGACAAGTACTCGCCCGGCAGCAACGCCCCCCGCTTTCCCGAGGGCTTCGCCGACGCCGGTGCGGTGCCGCGCCTACCGCAATCGAAAGCCGAGCTCATGGCCGGACGCATTCCGCTGGACGAGCAGCACGCTGTGACCCCCGAGAGCCTGCGCCAAGTGGTGATCGGCTCGCTTACCGCGACGGAAATCGGTTGGCGCCGTTGACAGTCGCTCATCCATTCGGACTCGCCGGCGGGCTATGATGGCCGTGAAGGCGGCGAGACATCCGTGGGTCATAGACTGAGCAGGATCTATACGCGTACCGGCGACGACGGAACCACCGGTCTTGCGGCGGGCGAGCGCGTCGACAAATGCGACGTTCGGATCGAAGCATGCGGCACCGTCGACGAGACGAACTCAGCGCTCGGACTGCTGCTCACCGAAGAGATGTCGGCCGAAATTCGCGCCTGCCTCGGGCGCGTGCAGAACGAGCTATTCGATCTCGGCGCTGAGCTGTCGCTGCCGGGGTATAGCGGAATTTCGGCCGAGCAGGTGCAGCGGCTGGAGCGCGAGCTCGACGCGTTCAATGCCGACCTGCCGCCGCTCGCCGAGTTCGTGCTGCCGGGCGGGAATCGTGCGGCAGCGGTGTGTCATCTGGCCCGTACTGTGTGCCGCAGAGCCGAGCGTGCCGGCTGGCTCGCAGCCAAAGAGCATCCCGTCAGCCCCGATCTACTGCACTATCTGAACCGCCTATCCGATCTGCTGTTCGTGATCGCGCGGCGCCTCGCTCGCGAGCACGGCGGCCGAGAAACCACTTGGCAGCGGAGGGACTAGGTTGGACGCGCGGCGAGCACCGCATTCAACCGCGACCAATCGAACACTGGCCCGGGATCGGTCTTGCGGCCGGGAGCGACATCGCTGTGACCAACTATCGGCGCTTTGCGCAACGTCGGATAACCGCGCCTCAGCGTGACGATCAACTGGGCAAGCGCGTCGTATTGCTCGGATCGGTACGCAACATCGTCCGCCCCTTCGAGCTCGATGCCGATAGAATAGTCGTTGCAGGCCACGCGGCCAGCGTAGCAAGACTCGCCCGCGTGCCATGCGCGCCGCGTGAAAGGCACGTATTGTGTGAGACGACCGTCGCGTTCGATTACGACGTGCGCCGAGACGCGCATGCCTTGAAGGGTCGCGAAGTACGGGTCGGCAGCGGCCGGCAGATCGTTGCAGAACAGTTTGTCGATCCAACCTCCGCCGAACTCGCCCGGCGGCAGGCTAATGCCGTGGACGACGATCAACTCGAGCGGCGTAGCGGACGGGCGATCGTCGCAATTCGGCGATTCGACACGGCGCACGCCCACGAGCCAGCCGGCGGGGTCGATGATAGTCATCGCGTGGCTGATAGCTGCTAAAGTTGGTTGCGACCGATGCTGGGCGGCCACTATAGCAAGCCGGTCGCGCCGCGCCAGCAAGTGACTCGATTGTCGAGATGGTAGCCGCAAAGCGGCGTGTGCCGCGTCTATTTCTCGCCCGCGACCTCGACGGAGCGTCACTCGCGCTCGACGAACGCGACGCGCATTACCTTGCGCACGTGCTGCGGTTGCAGCGCGGCGACGAGGTCGTAGCCTTCAACGGCCGCGGTGTCGAGCGGCGCGCGAGCGTCACGGCGCTAATGCGTCGCGGCGCCGAGCTCACGCTACGCGAGCCGCTCGAAGCGCTGCCCGAGACGTCGTTCGAGCTCGTGCTCGTGCAGGCGCTGCCGAAGAGCGACGCGATGGATCTAATCGTGCAGAAAGCGACCGAGCTCGGCGTGCGAACGATCGTGCCGGTTCACACGGAGTTCAGCGTCGTCCGGCTCGACGCCGAACGCAGCGAACGGCGTATCGAGCACTGGCGGCGAATCGCACGCAGCGCCTGCGAGCAATGCGGACGCCATGCGCCGCCGGACATCGTACCGCCGAGCGCGCTCGCGACGGCCGTGGGCGCGCTTCCACCTGCGGCGGTGCGGCTCGCTCTCGATCCCGCATCCGGCGCGCATCTGCGCGGCGCCCGCTCCGCGCCCGCGGGCGTCGTCGTGGCGGTGGGACCGGAAGGCGGTTTCGGCGCGCAGGATTGGCACGCACTCGAGGTCTCGGGGTTCGAGCGCGTCGCTCTCGGTCGGCGGATCCTGCGGGCGGAAACGGCCGCGGTCGCCGTCTGCGCGATCGCGCAATCGCTGTGGGGCGATCTCTGAGCCCCGCTTACACCGACATCGGCAGCTCGGCAATCATCCGTTCGATGCGCTCGACGTCGGGAATCAACGGGTACTCGTGGATCATGCGCGCCCGGCACAGCACCGGAGGTCGCTCGGGCAGCGGCTGATCGGTGTCGACTGCAAGCACGTCCGGATTGACTCTCACGAGCTGCGGGAAGCCTTGCGTCAGGATGCCGTAGTACCCGCCTCTCAGCTCGCCGGTGAGCGAGTGGAACACGACGACCCGCGTGCGGCCTCGCTTGGTGCGCCGGTCGTCGACGTCCGGGTCGTCGAACGAAACGACGGGCAGGCGGCGACCGTTCCATTCGACCGTACCCAAAAACCAATCGGGGCTGTCCTCGGGCCGCTCGCGCATGTTCTCGACGAATGCGATGACCTCGGCAACACACATCCGGGGCACGAGCAGTCGCTCGCCTTTGAGTGGGATCAACAGGCTGTAAAGCTCTTTCGTTTCCTGGCTCACGGCGTCTCGATCGGCAGCCCGCATCACAGCTGGCGCCCGAGCAGCGCTTCGACTGCGGAGACGAGCTGGCTCTCCTGATACGGCTTGCTCAGGTAATCGTTGACGCCGATCTCGATGGCCTTCGCGCGGTGCTTCTCGCCCGAGCGAGAAGTAATCATGATGATCGGCAGGTGCCTGAGCTTCGGATCGTTGCGCACATGGGTCGCGAATTGATAGCCATCCATCCGGGGCATCTCGATATCCAGCAGGATGATGTCGACCTCATGGTCCTGCAGCACCGTTATCGCATCTAGACCGTCGCGTGCGGTCAAGACTTTGACGCCGCGGCGCTCGAGTAGCCGCTGGGTAACCCGCCGCATCGTGATCGAATCGTCGACCACGAGCGCCGTGAGCTGATGCTCCACCGGTTTCGCAACCGGTGGCGGCTCGGCGCCGCGTTGGTTGCGCACGAGCGTGCCGGCGTCGAGGATCATGATTACGCGGCCGTCGCCCAAAATCGTTGCGCCGGTCACACCGGGCACGCTCGCGATGTGCGGACCGAGTGTCTTGACCACGATTTCGCGGCTACCCTCAAGCGAATCCGTCAAAAGGGCCGTCGAATGCTCGCCCGCTCGAATCAGCACGAGCGACACGGCATTCTCGTCTTCCGGCAGCGGCGACGGCGCGCTACCGACCAGGCTCCCGAGATGTTGGATGCGATAGCCGATACCGCCGTAATCCAGGCGCGGCTCGTCATCCGTCAGATGACGCAGGATCTTGTCGCGCGAGAGGCGCGTGATTCCCTCGACGGTCGGCAACGGCAGCGCGAACGTCTCGTCGCCGATGTTGACGATCAGGGCATGCGTGATCGCAAGCGTATACGGCAGACGAATCAGGAAGCGCGTGCCTTGACCGACGGTCGACTCGATGCGCATCGAACCGCCGAGCTTTTTCACTTCCGTGTCGACGACATCCATGCCGACGCCGCGGCCGGCCGCCTGAGTGAGCTCGCCCGCCGTGCTGAAGCCCGGCCGCAAAATCAGCTCGGCGGCCTGGTCGTCCGTGATGTTCTGGCCGTCCTCGAGTAGACCCTTCTCGAATGCCTTACGCCGGATCGCTTGCAGGTCCAAGCCGCCGCCGTCGTCGGCAACCCCGATCAGAACTTCGGAGCCCTCGCGTTTGAGCGTGAGGGATATTCTGCCGACGCCCGGCTTATTGCGCTCGCGCCGTCGCTGCGGCGCTTCGATGCCGTGGGCAACGGCGTTGCGGAGCAGATGCTCGAAAGCCGGCAGCATCGCCTCGAGAACTTGCCGGTCGAGCTCGCTGCTCTCGCCTTCGACGAGGAGCTCCGCGGACTTACCGAGATCGGTGCACGCCTGGCGTACGATTCGCGTGAGCCGCGCCACGTGCCGCTGGAACGGCACCATACGCGTCTTCATCAAACCGTTCTGCAGCTCGCCGGTCACGCGAGCTTGCTGCGTGAGCAGCGTCTCGGTCTCATTCGTGAGGCCGTTCAAGAGCTCGTTGATGCTGCCGACGTCGCTCGCGGACTCCGCGAGCGCGCGCGATAGCTGCTGGATCGTGGAGTACCGATCGAGCTCGAGCGGGTCGAATCCGCCGCCTGCGTCGACGTCGTCCTGATGGCGGTAGAGAATTTGCGCCTCCGTCTCCGCCTCGAGCTTGCGCAGCTGTTCCCGAAGGCGCGCGACCGTCGTCCCAAGCTCGCCGAGATGAAAATCGATCGAATGCAGTTGTTGCTTCAACCGCGATTGGAAGATGTTGATCTCACCTGCGGCATTCAACAGCGCGTCGAGGAGCACCGAGTCGACGCGCGCCGTATCGGCACGCTCCGCCGAACGTAGATCGGCGGCCGGCGCCGCGGCCGGCGCGCTCTCGAGTGGCCGCGACGCTTCGGCCGGCTGCGTCGGAGCGACTTCTCCCGTCACGCTCGGCTCCACGATCGTCGGTTCCTCGATCGCGTAGGGCTCCTCGATCGTAGGCTCGTCGACCCGCTCCCTCATCGGTGCGAACCCGGCGTCCGCCGGCTCGATTTCCGGCGTCACTTCGGTTTCGCTCTGCGGCGGCGCCTCGGACTGCGGCGGCGTCGCCGCCGCAACACGCAAAGCCTCCAGCGGGGCCGTGCTCTCGAGTGGGACCTGCGGCGCGGCGACCGTTACGGCCTGCGCTTCCGGCGGCGGGCTTGCGGAAGCGACCGGCGCTGCGACGCCCGCGGCCTCGAGCTCCGCGATGAGGACACCCGCGACGTCGGGCATGCGACCACCGTCGATCGCGTCGCGCATTTGCTGCAGGCGATCGAGACTCCGCTGAATGAGGTCTAGAACGTGTGCAGCCGGCTCGAGCCGCGCATTCGCGACGCTCGACAGAACCGTCTCGAGCGCATGACTCAAATCGCCCATCGACAGAACGCCCGCCATTCGTGCGCCGCCTTTCAGCGTGTGCAGCAAACGCTGCAGCTCGGTGACGGAGGCGGGAGCCTGATGCTGGCGAACCGTTTGCAGCGCGAGCTCGGCGTTATCGAGGATTTCGGCGGCCTCCTCGGCGAAGATCGCGGCAATCTCCGGATCGTAGGCCACCGACGACGACGCCACGACCGAATCAGCCAGCGCAGGCGGTGCGGTCGCCGGCTCCGGCTCGGGTCCCGGCTCCGGCGCCTCGGCTGTCTCCGACGGCTCGCTCTCGAACGACGGAAGCGGTGCGCCAACCGGCTCTACGGCGAGTGCCTGCAGCCTATTCGGCAGATCGGGATCCGGTGCGTGGCCCCGACCGGCGGCGAGACTGCTGGCCATCGCATCGAGCTCATCGGCGGCCGCGCGCAGCGCAGCCACGCCCGCGGCGTTGGGCGCCGAGCCGGCGTCGAAGTGTCGGCGCAGATGCTCGGCAAGCGGTCCTGCGATGGCCATTCCAGGTGCAAAGTCGGCCATGCGCGCGCTGCCGAGCAGCGTATGACACGCTCGGTAGAGCGGTTCGTCGACGGGCCGAGGGAGTGATTCGGCATCGTCGAGGTACTCTCGAATCGCGCCGACGTGGGTGCGCATCTCCTTCACGAAAATGTCGGTGAGGACCGGATCCATTCCGCCCGAGCCGGACGACCCGGGCGCCGAAGGCGCCGGCTCCTGCTCGACGGCGCCCTCGTCGATTGCGGGAGCGCGCAACGATTGGCCGGTCAAGCTTTCCGCCGCCGGATCCCCCTCCGCGAACGCCTCGGCCTGCTTCATCAACAGGTGAACATCGACGCGCGGGTTCAACCCGAGCTCGAGCTGCTCGATCAGCTGCGGCAGAGCCTCCGCCGCCGTACCGATGAATTGCAGCATCGGTGGCGTCGGCTCGAGCGTCTGGTTAATCAGCCGGTTCAAGAGATTCTCGACGCTCCAAGCGAACTCGCCGATGAGTTGCGCCCCGACCATCCGGCCACTGCCTTTGAGGGTATGGAACGACCGGCGCACACCGATCAGCGCCTCGGAGTTCTGGGGCTCCGCGAGCCAAGCGGGCAGCAACCGCGCGATGCTCGCGATCTCCTCCTTGGCCTCCTCGATGAAGAGCTCCACGAGCTCCGGATCGGAGCGTTCCTCGTCGATCTCCATTACGGAAGGCTTGCGCGCCGGCGCAGCCGCGGCAGGTCTGGACGGCACGGGCGGTTGCGGCGCCGCGGCAAGCGTGGCCCCGCGCACGATGGGCAATGACTCGAGCAGGTTCAGACAGCGGTCTGCGTTCTCGAGCATGTACCAGGGATCGTTCCGGCCCGAGCTCACGGTCTCCATGTAATACTCGACGCTGACGATCGCGTCGGCGAGCCGCTCGAGGTGTTCGGGCTTGAATGCCGCGCTCGGCGCAAGCCGGGTCGCAATGACTGCGCCGATCCGCTCGACGATCTGCATCGCCTGCGTCTTGTTCAGCATCAGCAGGCCGGCGACTATCCCCCGCAGCAGCGGCTTGACTTGGTCGAGCGCACGCACGTCGCCCGGATGATCGACGAGTTGAACGACGGCCTCTTTGATCTTTGCGAGGTTCACTATGCATTCGCCCATCACTGCTTGCGTGACGCGGCGCTGCTGGTTCTCCCCTTCGCTCTCCTCGGCAGATCTCGCTTCCGCGCCGTCGTTCGGCACAACGATTCGCACCAGCTCTCGATCGAGCGCATCCTCGACGTCCAGCAATACCGCAGCCGTCTTCTCGAGCACGGCCTGGCTAGGGGCTCGGTTCGCTGCCACGGACGCACCGAGCTCCTGAGATTCGCGCTGAATGCGCATGCGCGCGTTCTCGAGGCCGAGCACGCCGAGTGTGTCGCCGATCTTCTTCAGCATCTCGAGCTGCGCGGGCAGCTTGTCGAGGTCGTGCATGCCGGTACGCACGAAGATGTCGAGCACGTCTTTGACTGCCGCCAGATCCTCCTTGATGGCCTGCGCGACCGTCCGCATCAGCTTCACGCTCGGCCCGGCGAGACCTTCTCGCGCCTGCTCGAGCTGCTCCTCGCCGGGCAGGATATCGCTCAAGCCATACGCTTCGCGCAGCTGCTGGATACGCGGGTCGTTCGAGTCCGCGCGCGCAATGTAGTAAAGCAGGCTATTCAGCAGCTCGACCGGCGGCGAATTGACAACGGCCAGCTCGCCGCCGTCGATCAGGCGCTTAAGCTGGCGGTCTGCTTGACCGATCAATCGCTTCAGTGTGACGGTCGGCTCCAAACCTCCGCCGCGGATCGCCCCGAGCACGGCCGTGAGCACGGTCCAGAGCTGCTCTACCTCTTCGGTGCTGGCCGCGCGCTCGAGCGCGGTGCTGAGGCGCACGAGCTCGTCGAGATTGCGGGCATCGTTGTTGCCCCTGATCCAGCCAAGCAAGGCCGTCTGAAACGCGGGCCGCAGCCGTTGCGCGACCCGCTCGAAACCGCGCGCCACGTCACCGCTCGCCGGCGCCTCTCGTTCGAGGTGTCGCTCGAACGGCCCCGCATGCAGCAGAACCAACGTGCCTTCGGAAAGCGCGGGTTTGTCTCGAGCACGCCGCAAATCGTTCAAGAGCGGCAGCAGCACCAGTGCGACATCCTTCGCGCCGCCCATCAACCGCTCGAGGTAGGCCGGCAGTTGCACCATCGCGCGGGTCAGCGCTTCGATGCCGGAATCGTCCCGGCCCGGCTCGCCGCGTTCGGCTAGCTGGCGGCAAGTTTGCTCCATCTCATCCGCGAGCAACGCGGCACCGTGGATTTCGACGATCTTCAGAGCGCCGCGCGCGAGATGAAGCAGGTCGGCTGTGCGCAGCAATGCGTCTGCGCTTGCATGGCCGTCGACGAAATCCTCGAGCTCGCGGCGGGCCGCGTCGAGCGTTGTCGAGAGCTCCCGATTGACGAGCTCGAACGAGTGCGCCGCCAGGTCATCCAAGGTGCCGACCGCCATAGCCAAAATCGCGACCTATCCCGAGTGGCGCCGCCGTTCGACGATCTCGGCGACGGGCGCGGCCGTGGGATCGGCCTCGTCGAAGCCCGCGGACACGCGTGCCGCATTCAGCACGCCCGTACCGCCGCCATGATCGGGCAGCGTGAAACCCGCAATCGTTTTGCGGAGCTGCGATGCGAGCGCGGACAACTTGCTGATCGCGCTCGAGGTAGCGCTCATCGACTCTGTCGTCTTCGAGCTGATCTCCCGCAGCACGTGCATGTTCTTCGTGATTGCGCCGGCTACGCTCGCTTGCTCCTTCGAGGAACCCGAGATGTTCTGCACGAGGCTCGCGATCTGGTGCGAAACCTGCTCGATCTCGTCGAGAGCCGCGCCCGCGTTTTCCGCGAGCAAGGCGCCGCCTACGACGTCGGTCGTGCTGCGCTCCATCGATACGACGGCCTCGTTCGTATCCGACTGAATGGTACTCACGAGCACCTCGATCTTCTTCGTGGCGTTCGTCGACCGCTCCGCCAGCTTCTGCACTTCGTCGGCCACCACCGCGAAGCCGCGACTGGCCTCGCCCGCACGCGACGCTTCGATCGAAGCGTTCAACGCGAGAATGTTCGTCTGCTCGGCGATTTCCTCGATCAGCTCGACGATGTTGCCGATCTCTTGCGAGCTCTCACCGAGCCTCTTGATGCGCTTAGAGGTGTCCTGGATCGTCTCGCGAATGGTGTTCATACCCGCGATCGTGCGCCGGACTGCGTCGCCGCCTTTGTGAGCCACCTCGACGGAATGGCGCGCGACATCGGAGCAGCGCTCCGCGTTGCCCGATACTTCCTCGATCGACGCGGCCATCCTGGCCATCGACTCGGATGCGGCCGCGGCTTGCTTCGCCTGAGTCTCCGCCGAACGCACCAGATGCCGTGCGCTGCCTTCCGTTTGCTTTGCCGCGGCGTCCACCAAGATCGACGAATCGTTGATCGTCGCGACAAGCTCGCGTAAAGCCTCGATCGCATAGTTGATCGAGTCCGCGATCGCACCCGTGATGTCCTCGGTAACCGTCGCCTGCACCGTTAGGTCGCCGTCGGCCAGGCTCGACAGCTCGTCGAGCAGCCGCAGAATCGCTTGCTGATTGCGCTCGTTCTGCTCCGCTTGGATTTCGGCTGCCCGCCTGAAATCGCGTGCCCGGTAATACGCGAACATCATGAGCAGCATGATCGCGAGAGCAGCGGCGACGAGCAGCAAAGGCAGCCGCGGCAGCAATCCTCCGAGTGAACTGCCGGCACCGGGCCCCGCCGAGTCGAGCAGGCCGGCGGCTGCAGCATCAAGGCCGGCCACCGCAGCGGTCGCGGTCTTGAGCTGCGTTGCGGCGCCCACGACCGTCCCAATTTCAGTGCGCATGTCCGCGAACAGCCGCGCGGCCGCGTCGAGGTTGCCCTGAGCACCCGGACCGCGCACCGGAACGAGGCCGAGACTTGCGTCCTCGCCGCGCAAGCCGCGGATGATTTGATCGAGATATTGCGATGCATCGCCCAGGCGCCCGACAGTCTCGTCGATAGCCGCACCGCGAGCGAGAGCGCGGACATTCTGCTGAACGCCCTCGACGGTGATCTCGAAGCGTTCCAGATAGGGCTTATCCGTAGTGAGATCGGCGGCCGACAGCCCGCTCGCAACATTGCCGGTCGCAGCAAGCAGCTGGGGAGCGAGCTTCTCGATCCGATCCGCGGCGGCGCGGACGTCGAGCAGCGCCGCACGCGTAGCGATCAGTCGGTCGAGGTTCGCCACCACGGCCTGCCAGCCCGCGCCGGTCTCGCCGGCGGCCCGTTCGAGGCGAGCGCGAATTTGCGTAAGGCGATCGAACGCGGCCGCATTGCCGACCATTGCCGAGCGTGCATCCGAGCGCGCGGCCTGCGCGAGCGCGACGAGGTCGTTGTCGCTCGCTCCGCCTCCGCGCTGCAACCACAGCGCGCCGGCCGCGATCGCCAGCAGGATGGCGCAGACCGCGCCGAGCGGCGGCAGGAATTTCGGCCAGGGGCTCGCTCTAGTCATTGTATGCCCGATGCCTTCGGCAGCTCGCCGGCGGACAGGAACTGCTGATCCTCGAGCAGCTTCAGCAGACTGAAGCGCGGCCAAACTTCCGCGCCGCGACGATAGCAGCCCTCGAGGTAATGGTCGCAACGGATCACACCGTGGGGTGCTTCCGCTCGGAACTCATCTGCTCCGAAACGCCGAAAGCCGACGACCTCGTCGACGATCAAGCCCGTTGGCACCTCGCGGCTGGCGACCACGAGAATGCGCGCCTGCCGGTCGTTGGCTGCACTGCCGGCACCCAAGAACGATTTCAGATCGACGACGGTCAAGAGCTGTCCGCGCAAGTTCGCGATGCCTCGAAGCCACGGCTTGGCGCCCGGCACGCGCGTCACGTGATCGGGCAACGGCAGCACCTCGCGAACGTCTGCGCGGCTCGTCACGAAGCGTTCGGCCGCCAAGCGGAAACCGATGCCGACCCATTCATCGGCAGCAGCCGGAGCACCGTCGCGTGTAGCGATCGCGGCTCGCGCCCTACGCTCGAGCTCGAGCAGCAGGTCGAACGGGCGCTCGGCCAATGCCTGCAAGCTCAAGCGGTTTGCCCCTCCGAACGAGCGAGGACTTCCTGTGCTTTCGCGACCAGCACCGCTGCGGTGACCGGTTTCACGAGATAATCGACGGCGCCCTGACGCATGCCCCAGATGCGGTCGGTCTCCTGATCCTTGGTGGTAATCATCACAACCGGGATCGACTTCGTTTGTGGGTCGCGGGTGAGCGTGCGGGTGGCCTGAAAGCCATTCACGCGCGGCATCACGACATCCATGAAAATCAAATCTGGGCGAACTTCTCGTGCGAGGCTCAGACATTCCGACCCATCCGCAGCGGAGACGGTGTCGAATCCGTGTCGTTCGAGGGCCGTCTTCAGAACGTGCACCTCGGTCGGTGAATCATCCACGATCATGATCAGCGCCATACGGCTGCGTCCCGCGCTTCCCGCTACTTGAACACGTGGCTTTGGATGGCGCCGAGCAGCTCGTCCTTGGTGAACGGCTTGGTCAAGTACTGCTCCGAGCCGACGAGCCGGCCGCGAGCACGATCGAAAAGACCATCCTTGCTCGAGAGCATGATGACGGGCGTGTCCTTGAATACCTTGTTGTGCTTGATTAGGGAACAAGTCTCGTAGCCATCGAGGCGCGGCATCATGATGTCGACAAAGATGATGTCTGGACGGTGATCGGCGATCTTCGACAGAGCGTCGAAGCCGTCGACCGCCGTAAATACCTCGCAACCCTCTTTCGCCAGCAGCGTCTCGGCCGTCCGCCGGATCGTCTTGCTGTCGTCGATCACGAGGATCTTCAACCCCTGCAAGCTGCTCTTCGGGTTCACTGCCCTGCCGCCAGACACTCCGTTCCTCCCGCAGGCCACTTGGTGCCCGATCTCGAATCCGAGCGGGGTAACACTCGGACCCCACGCGCCTTTTAACATATCGGCGGGATGCCTTCCATCGAGTGGCCCCCGCCGTTTGTGGCCCGCCCTCCGCCAGCCGGCGCTTGCGATTCAGCCGCTCTCGGGCAGGCTCGACCGCCGAGGTATGGTAGCGTTCGCAACTTTGGCCAAACTGCGAACCCGCACTCAAAACCAAGGGGAACGATTCGATGACGGCAGCCGGGCGCCTGTTGGGTGTCGTGATGGATCCGATCGAGACCATCAAGCCGAAAAAGGACTCGACGCTCGCGATGTTGCTCGCCGCGCAGCGCAGCGGCTGGAGTCTCGTCTATCTGCGACAGCAGGACCTCTTGGTGCGCGACGGTGCACCGCTCGGTCAGGGCCGCGTCGTAACCGTGCGCGACGACGAGTCGAGCTGGTTCAGCCTGGGCGAGAAGTGGAATGGCGGTCTCGAGACGCTCGACGCACTGCTGATGCGCAAGGACCCCCCGTTCGACATGGAGTACATCTATACGACCTACATCCTCGAGCTCGCCGAGAATCGCGGGTTGTTGGTCGTCAACAAGCCGGCGAGCCTGCGCGACATCAACGAGAAGGCTTACACGTCGTGGTTTCCCCAGTGCACTCCGCCGACGCTGGTCACGCGCTCACGCGACGAGCTGCTCAAGTTTTTGGCGGAGCACGGTAAAATCGTGCTCAAGCCCTTCGACGGGATGGGGGGACGTTCGATATTCATCGTCGCGACGGGCGATCTGAACGTCAATGTGATCATCGAGACTTTGACCGACCATGGCGCCCGGTTCACGCTCGCCCAGCGCTACTTGCCCGAGATCGTCGACGGCGACAAGCGCGTGCTGCTGATCGACGGCGTACCGGTCGACTACGCCCTCGCACGCATTCCGGCGCCCGGCGAGAGCCGCGGCAACCTCGTCATGGGAGCGAAGGGCGAAGGTCGACCGTTGACGGTTCGAGATCGGTGGCTGGCCGCGCAGGTCGGCCCGTTGCTGGCCGCGAAGGGAGTGATGTTCGCCGGACTCGACGTAATCGGGGACTATCTGACCGAGATCAACGTCACGAGTCCGACGGGGATTCGTGAACTCGATCGCCAGTTCGGGATCGACATCGCTGCTAGGCTCATGCAGGCGATCGAACGCACGCTCGCCGACCGCTCACGAGCGCCTCCGTTATAATCGCGCACACGCGCCCGAGGTGGAATTGCGTTGAAACCAATTCCTAGGCCAGCTCAGATCACGGATCGTTTGGGCTCGACGTTGTTCGTCGCGGCCCTCGTCCACGGCGTCGTGATCCTGGGGGTGACGTTCACCGCCGGTTCGCTGACAGGCGACCACCCGCTACCCCCGCTCAGCGTCACGCTCGTCGTCGGGGATCGCGACGACGCAGAACCCGCTGACCGCGCCGACTTCCTCGCCAACGTCAGCCGCCGCGGCGGCGGAGAGGTAGCCCATGGAGAAAGACCGACGACAGCGCTCGCCGCTCGGACTCCCCCGCAGCTCGGCGATCCGAACGGCACCGCGCTCACGGTCGGCACCCCTCATGATGCGCCGCCGAACGAGGCTCGCATCACATCGAGAGGGTCTTCCGACGAGCAAGTGCCCGCGCGGGCGACCCCCGACGTCGACCCCACGACGATGCCGGAGAAGCCCGCGCTCTCGCTCGATCGCGCGACGCAGCAGACCCTCGCTAGCGAGATCGATCTGCGTGCCGAGTTGCCGGCCATCGGCGACCGAACGCTGGTCGCTACGCCGAGCACGCGACGATCGGATCTCGCAGAGTATCTCGAAGGCTGGCGGCGACGTGTCGAACGAATCGGCACTGCCAATTACCCGGCGGCGTATCTAGGCCGTCTGAGCGTCGGCCGACCTACGCTCGAGGTCGCGATTGACCGCGACGGAGACATCCAAGGCATCGTTGTGCGCCACTCTTCGGGGGACAAGGCGCTCGACCAGGCGGCGCTCAAAATCCTGCGCCTCGCCGCACCCTTCGAGCCGCTGCCGCCGAAGATCAGAGAACGATACGATACGCTGCGCTTCGCCTACGAGTGGGACTTCTTCAACGGCGCGCATGCCGACCGAGCCGAACCGAGCCGCTGAGCTTGCCGGCACCCGAGATGCTACGATAGCGGCTCCGTCGGCGCACGCGGAGCCAAAATATAGTGATGCGGTCGCTCCAAGATCACTTCTTGATCGCAATGCCGGCGATGGGCGATCCGAACTTCAATGAGACGGTCACCTACGTCTGTCGGCACGATGCGTCGGGCGCATTGGGGGTTGTGATCAACCGGCTCGCTGATCTTTCGCTGGGCGAAGTGTTTGCCCAACTCGAAATCGCTTTGCCCAATCGGAACCAGGCCGACGCGCCCGTGCTGCGGGGCGGTCCCGTCGAACCGGAACGTGGCTTCGTCTTGCACCGCGCTGCCGGATCTTATGAACGCACTCTCGAGGGCGGCACCACCATACGTGTGACGGTTTCGCCCGACATCCTCGCGGCCATCGCGCGGGGCGAGGGGCCCGAGCAGGCTCTGCTCGCGCTCGGCTATGCGGGCTGGGGATCCGGGCAGCTTGAAGCCGAGCTGCGTGCGAACGCATGGCTCACCGTGCCAGCGGAGCCCGGCATCCTCTTCGATACTCCGATCGAGCAGCGTTGGGCGTCGGCACTCGGATTGCCCGGAGTGGACATCCATTCGATTACGAACTATGCCGGACACGCCTAAGCACCGGCGGAGATCGCTGAGTGATGCAAGGTGAGGGTCCGCCGGGCATGCTGCTCGCATTCGACTTCGGACTGCGGCGGCTCGGCGTGGCAACCGCGAACCTGACGACGCGAACCGCTTCGCCGCTCACGACGCTGCGCGTGGACCGTGACGTTCCATGGGCAGAGATCGATCGTGTAGTTGGCGACTGGCAACCGACACATCTCGTCGTAGGATTGCCCGAGGGCGAAGGTGCGGCGCCGATCGCTCGGCGTATCCGCGCCTTCGTCGCAGGGCTGCGCGAACGCTACCGGTTGCCGGTCGAAACCGTCGACGAGACCCTGACCTCCGTTGCGGCGGAAAGCGAGATCGTGGCCGGGCGACGCTCGGGATATCTGCGACGACGCGTTGGTCGCGATCGAACCGACCGCGTCGCGGCCTGCCTGATCGCCGAGCAATGGCTGAATGGCCGCTGAGCCGAACGGAGCAACCGCGGCCGTGACCCGTCAATCGAATCGCGCCACCGTGGCGCTAGAAGACGCGCCGATCCTCGACCAGCAGGAGTTTGCGGGAAACCAGCACATTCTCCGCGTGCACGCTCCTCGTGCCGCAGCGCGAGCAGCACCCGGAACCTTCGCGCACATTTCATGCGACCCTTCAGTACGCCTGCGGCGCCCGCTGTCGATCATGCGCGCAAGCTCGACCGAGGGCTGGCTCGAGTTCCTCTACAAGCCTCGCGGGGACGGGCTCGAGAAGCTCGCGCGGCGTCGCCGCGGCGAAATCCTGAGCGTCCTCGCGCCCATAGGCCGCGGCTTCTCCCCGCTGCCGAATCGACCGCGCTGGATTGCGCTCGGCGGGGGAGTCGGCATTCCGCCGATGATCTTCCTCGCCGAGCATGCACGCACCCAACCCGAGGTTGCGATGCTCGTGGTAATGGGCTCGGAGCTGCCGTTCCCGTTCGAGCTCTGTCCGTCGCAGCTCGCGACCCCGGGCATCTGCACGGATGCCTCTCACGCGGTCGCACTGTTGGAAGGTTGGGGAATACCGTCGCGGCTCGCGAGCAACGCGGGGTTGCCCGGTTGTCATCGCGGCTTCGTGACGGACGCGGCCCGCGACTTCCTCCGAGCGTTGCCAGCGGAGCAACTGGCGGAGAGCCAGCTTCTCGGCTGCGGACCGAGCCCGATGCTCCAGGCGTTGGCTGCACTCGCACGCGATTTCGACCTCCCCTGCCAAGTCGCGCTCGAAGAGTTCATGGCCTGTGGCATCGGCGGATGCGCGGGCTGCAATGTTCTCGTCCAAAGCCCTGAAGGGCCGGCGATGAAACGCGTCTGTGTTGACGGGCCCGTCTTCGACGCGTCGGCCGTGTTCCCTGCGTGACCCTGCCGGTGCGATACCAGGAAGCTCAGCCCCTCAGCCGAAGTTGATCTTTGCTTCGAGATTGCTTCGGGAGTCAGCGTTCGACAGCGCTTCCTCCATGCTGATCGCGGCGCGCCGATACAGGTCGAAGAGAGCCTGATCGAAGCTCTGCATACCGGGCTCCTTGGTGTCCTTGAAAGCCTCCTTTACGCCGCTGATGTCGCCTTTGAGGATCATCTCCGAGATGTGAGGCGTATTCAGCATGATCTCGACCGCCGCGACGCGCTTGCCTTCCTTCGAGCGTACCAGCCGCTGCGAGATGATCACTCGCACGTACTGCGCAAGGTCCATCAGCACTTGCCTGTGCTGATCGTTGGGATACATGTTGATGATGCGGTCTAGCGTTTCCGGCGAATTGTTCGCGTGCAGCGTGGCGATCGCGAGGTGACCCGTACCGGCAAGATCGATTGCCGCCTGCATCGTCTCGCGATCGCGGATCTCACCGATCAATATGACGTCCGGCGCCTCGCGCATCGCACTACGTAGCGCGCGATGATACGAATGAGTGTCAAGGCCGACCTCTCTCTGGTTGACGATCGACTTGTGGTTCGAGTGCAAGAACTCGATCGGGTCCTCGATGGTCACGATGTGCGAGGAGGAGTTCTTGTTCCGATAGTCGATCATCGCGGCGAGCGTAGTCGACTTGCCAGACCCGCTCGCGCCGACCATGAGGATCAGCCCGCGGCGGAGCATGATCATGTCCTTGAGGATGTCCGGCATTCCGAGCGCGTCGAGCTGCGGTAGCTCCGGCGTTATGAAGCGGAGCACCATCGCGACATTGCCGCGCTGATGGAAAACGTTGACCCGGAATCGACCGAGACCAGGCTCCGAAAGGGCGAAGTCGATCTCGAGATCTCGCGTGAAAGTTTCGAGCTGCTGCTCATTCATGAGCTCCAACGCAGCCTGACGTACCATCTTGGGCGAGAGCTCGACCTGGTTCACCGGCATGATCTTGCCGTCGATCTTGATCATCACCGGCGAATAGGTCGTGAAGAAGAGGTCCGAAGCCCTCTTGTCGACCATCAGCTTGAACAGCGGTTTGACGTTCATGTCGCCGCGTCGGGACCGAGAAATGCCGCCGCGCTAGAAGCGGTCGGCGCGCTCTTCTTCGGCCAGCTGGAGACTCTCGGCATGCTCGGATTGCGTCGATGCCTCGCGTTTGCTCTGCAGCTTGATCTTGAGTCGTAGCTCGTTCTTCGAATCCGCGTTGCGCATCGCTTCCTCGTACGATATGGCGCCGTCCTCGTAGAGTTGAAACAGCGCCTGGTCGAACGTCTGCATGCCGAGCCGCGTCGACTTCGCCATGATGTCCTTGATCATTGCGACCTCGCCGCGGAAGATCAGGTCGTTGATCAGCGGCGAAGCAAGCATGATCTCCATGGCGGCAACGCGCCCCATTTTGTTTTCCCTCGGAATCAAACGCTGCGAGATCAGCGCGGTGATATTCAACGAGAGGTCCATCAGCAGCTGGTGACGCCGCTCTTCTGGGAAGAAGTTGATGATTCGATCGAGCGCTTGGTTGGCGCTGTTGGCATGCAGCGTGGCTACGCACAAATGCCCTGTCTCGGCAAACTGAATGCCGTACTGCATGGTCTCGCGGTCGCGAATCTCCCCTATCATGATCACGTCGGGCGCCTGACGCAGCGTGTTTTTCAGCGCGTTGTGCCAGCTCTCGGTATCGACTCCGACCTCGCGATGGGTGACGACGCAGCCTCGATGCGGATGAACGAATTCGACCGGATCTTCGATCGTGATGATATGGCCGCGACTATTCTCGTTGCGGTAACCGATCATCGCGGCGAGTGTCGTGGATTTTCCAGAGCCCGTCCCGCCGACGACCAGGCATAGCCCGCGCTTCGTCATCGCAATCTCTTTGAGCTGCTGCGGCAATTCGAGATCGTCGAACGTCGGGATCTTCGTGACAATCGTTCGGATTACGGCTCCGACGTGCCCTTGTGCTACGAATGCGCTGACCCGAAAGCGCCCTATTCCCTGCGGAGCGATCGCGAAGTTGCATTCTTTGGTCGAGTCGAATTCCTTCGCCTGCTTGTCGTTCATGATCGAACGAACGATGAGCGAGCTCTGAGCGGCGGTGAGCGGCCGATCGGCGAAGGGTCTAATCGTGCCGTCGATCTTGATAGCCGGCGGAAAGTCGGCCGTTATGAAGAGATCGGAACCGTGGTTCTCGACCATCTTCTTCAATAGATTCTGCGTGAGGCGTACAGCTTGATCGCGTTCCATTATGACGCGCTCCCTCTCACATCCGACCGAGCATCAGAAGTTCTCTTTGTTGACGGCTTTAAAGCGAGCTTCTTCCTTGCTGATCAATCCCTTCATCATCAGTTCCTGCAAGTTCTGGTCGAGCGTCTGCATGCCGAGGGATTGGCCGGTCTGGATCGCCGAGTACATCTGCGCGATCTTGCCTTCCCGGATCAAGTTTCTGATCGCGGGCGAGCCGATCATGATTTCGTGGGCAGCAATGCGACCGCCGCCGATCCTCTTGAGCAGGGTCTGGGAGATAACGGCCCGCAGCGATTCCGAAAGCATGCTGCGAACCATCTCCTTCTCTGCAGCCGGGAACACGTCGACCACGCGGTCGATGGTCTTGGCAGCCGAGCTCGTGTGCAGCGTGCCGAACACTAGGTGACCCGTCTCCGCTGCCGTTAGCGCGAGCCGAATGGTCTCGAGATCGCGCATCTCGCCGACCAAGATCACATCGGGATCCTCGCGCAGCGCCGAGCGCAGCGCCTCGCTGAAACCGAGAGTGTCGCGATGCACCTCGCGTTGATTGATGAGTGAGCGCTTGCTCTCGTGCACGAACTCGATCGGATCCTCGATCGTGATGATGTGATCGGGTTTGTTGTCGTTCACGTAGTCGACCATAGCCGCCAGCGTGGTGGACTTGCCGGAGCCCGTCGGCCCTGTGACCAGCACCAAGCCGCGCGGATGCATGGAGATGTCTTTGAAGATGCGCGGCGCACCGAGATCATCCAGGCTCAAGATCGTCGAGGGAATCGTACGAAATACCGCCGCACAGCCGCGATTCTGGTTGAATGCGTTGACGCGGAAGCGCGCGAGCTTCGGAATCTCGAACGAGAAATCGGTCTCCAAGAACTCTTCGAAGTCCTTGCGCTGCTTGTCGTTCATGATGTCATACACCATGCTGTGCACTTCCTTGTGCTTCAGCGGCGGCATGTTGATTCGCTTGACATCGCCGTCCACTCGAATGATGGGCGGCACTCCGGACGACAAGTGCAGGTCCGAAGCATTGTTCTTGACGGCAAACGCGAGCAGCTGCGCAATATCTACCGCGGCCATGACGATCCCTTGAGACTTGGCCCGAGCTCGGACGCAGGGCTTACCATAAGACGCACCTAGTATAGCCAAGGGCCGCAACCAAAGCGTGACTAAAATCACGGACCATCTGGCGGAAATCTCCGAACGCGTCGCTCGTGCAGCGCAAAGAAACTCACGCAGCGCTTCCGACGTGACTATCGTTGCGGTCAGCAAACAGCAACCGGCGACTGCAATCAAGGAAGCGTTTCACGCCGGGCAACGACACTTCGGCGAAAGCTACGCGCAGGAAGCTCTCGCGAAGATGATCGTCCTCCCAGATCTCGAAATCGTGTGGCATTTCGTCGGTCGCCTCCAATCGAACAAGACGCGGCCGGTCGCCGAGCACTTCGAGTGGGTGCATACCGTCGACCGGTACAAGCTTGCAGAGCGTCTTAGCGCCCAGCGGCCGTTCCACGCCGCCGCGCTGAACGTACTGATTCAGGTCAATATCGCCAACGAGCCCCAAAAGGCCGGCGTGCCACCCGATGACACGCTCCTTCTCGCGAGACGGATTCGTACGCTGCCACGACTAGCGTTACGCGGCCTGATGTGCATCCCGCCTCAACAGGGCAAAGCAGAGACGTGGTTCGAGCGTCTCGCCGCGCTGCGAGAGACCTTGAGAGAGAATGGGGTTGCCCTCGACACGCTATCGATGGGCATGTCCGCGGATTTCGAAGCAGCGATCGCACGAGGCTCGACTTGCGTTCGTATCGGCACCGCCATCTTCGGAGCGCGTAACCCGCGCCAAGAGACATGACAACAGCGCCCCACCGCCGTGCTATCTTGCGTTTCACCAGCGCGCGCACGAATGCGGCTGTCGAGCTCTGTCGATGCAAAATTCTTTAATCTTCATCGTTAGAACGCTAGCGGACCTCTATCTGGTAGCGTTACTGTTGCGCTTCGTTTTGCAATGGGTCCGTGGAGACTTTCGCAATCCGGTCGCACAATTCGTGTTGACCGTCACGAACCCCGTCGTGCTGCCGGCGCGGCGCATCGTTCCGAGCGCGGCGGGTATCGATCTCGCCACCCTCGTGGTGTTGTGCGCGCTCGAGTGCGTCACAACGTGGGTCTTGCTCGCGCTCGTGGGCTTCCGAGCTCCGCTCGGCTCGTTGCTGCTATACACACTGCTGCGGCTGGTCAGCCTAACCCTCTGGTTTTATACCGGAGCGATCTTCATCTACGCGATTTTGAGCTGGTTTTCGAATCGTTCGTACAATCCAATGTCAGCGATCTTGAGCGAGATCGTCGAGCCGCTCTTGAGACCCGTGCGCAGATTATTGCCGCCCGTCGCGGGCTTCGACTTGTCGCCCGTGCTCGTCATGATCGCTCTCCAAGCCGTGCTGATCTCGCTACGCGTGCCGCCATACCTGAGCTAGACAGCCTGCATGCGCGCGCGTAATGTCGCTGCAAGGGGGGGGTGACCGCAGTATGAGCTCGTTGCGATCTGCCGATTCTGCGCGAGGGAAGCACGTAAAGGCACAGATTCGGAGCCTTGCATGTTTGGCTGTGTCTATAGGCTTGCTTTCGGCATGCGAGCCGACGACGGGTCCAGAAGCCAACGGCGCCCTTCCAGGCGTTCTGCCAGCCACCGAAAGCTCGAAAGATTTCGGCGACTACGTTGTGTACTTCAATGCGCTGAAGACCGATCAGCTGACTCCGGATGTGGCGCGTGAGTATGGGATCGTCCGCAGCAAGAGTCGCGCTCTACTAAACGTCAGCATCCATCGTAAGCAAGAGAACGGCCAAACGGTCGCCGTGACCGGAGCCGTGGCTGCTTCGGCCATCAATCTTACCGGCCAACTCAAAACGATGACTCTCCGTGAGATCAAAGAAGGCGACGCCATCTACTACATCGGCGAGACAGCGGTGACCGACGGCGAGGTGCTCGTTTATACCGTCGACGTCACCCCGAGCAACGAGTCGAGCCGTTTCACGGTTCGCTTCAAGAAGCAGTTCTTCGTAGATCAGTGAGCACGGCGCACGCGAACCGTATCAGCCTTCCGGTTGACGGACGCGGTTGCGAATCTTGATCAGATCCGAGTGGCGCACGTATAGGAGATCGGCCACCTTGCGGACGACGTAGTCTTCGTACTTGTCGAGACGATCGTCAGCAAGCGCCACCTTCCAAAGCATTTCGACCACGCGCTGTTTTTCATCGTCCGACAACTGCTCATGGAGGCGCCGCGTAAACTGCTGCAGCGAGACGGCTCGGTCGGATTGGCGGCGCGCTTCTTCGATCAGGAGCTCCGTCGCGTGATCGTCTAGCTCGAAGAAATCCTTGATGAGGGCGAAGATCGTCTGATCCTCCACAAGATCGTGCTGATAATCGGCGCGTGCGACCTCGATCAGGAGCAGCGCCGTTGCGACTTTGAGCGCATGCTCGCGATCGACGTCGGTCTCCGCGGGCTCACCGCTAAACGCTTTATCGAGGAACTCGTGTAGCGCCTTCAGCATTCATCCTCCTGCGACGCCGAGACCGATCTGCTCCTCCGTCAGAAAGGAAGCAACGACATCGGCAAGCCTTTGCAATTGACCATGAAAGTAGTGGCCGACGTCGTCCAACAGTACTACTCGCGGTGGCTCATCCAAAGTGTTCGCCCATTCAACGACCGGGCCCGGGGGGACGACGTCGTCGGCACTACCGTGCACCAGCAGCCAGCGGCAATGAGGAGGCGTGAACCGTGCGGGTAGGCGCGCCAGCGATGGCGCTACGGCGACGAGGGCAATCGGATCCGCCTCCGCGGCAACGGCAAGGGCGATTCCCGCACCGAACGAGAATCCGGCGAGATAGAGCGGTAGGTTCGGCCATTCCGCACGAGCAAACCCGACGGCCGCCAAAGCGTCGGATCGCTCCCCGTTGCCATTGTCATAGCTTCCGGTAGACGCACCGACGCCACGAAAATTGAAGCGGACGACCGCTGCCCCAAGTCGCGCAAACGTGCGGGCCAAGGTCGTCACCACCTTGTTGTGCATCGTGCCCTCGTGCCGCGGGTGCGGATGACACACCACCGCGATTGCTCGAGGAACGTCTGCGGCGGCATCGACTTCCGCGTCGAGGACCCCTGCGGCGCCGGGTATCTGTACAGGACGAGAGTTTACGGCACCCGTCACCGGCCAATTCCGCGGAGCAGAGCGCCACGGTCGCCACTTTGGCCATCGTAGCGCGTCACGCGCGGTGCGAAGCGGCGTAGTAGCGCAGAAAGCGCCTGCCGATGTGATTCACTCATTTCGGGACTATAGCATTGCGACGTCGCAAGCCGTTTCGTCCTCGATTTCGAGTGCGGCAAGATTGCTGCAGCGAGGTTCGATCTGTTCAAGCGCGGCGGTCTCAACGCGAATGTCCGCTTGTCTCTTCCTCCCCGAAGCCGACCCCTCGTTAACTACCGAGCTCGGCAAGCAACTCGTTCAGTCGGCTGACGAATGCCGCCGGATCGTCGAGTTGCCTCCCTTCGGCGAGCACCGCCTGCTCGAAGACCAACAGCGACAACCGCTCGAATCGGGCGTCGTCGGTTTCGGTCGTCAGGCGACGGACCAGCGGGTGCTCGAGATTCAGCTCGAGGCTTGGAACCACCGGTGGCGCCTTATGACCGGTCGCCGCCAATAGCTCCCGCATCTGATACCCGAGCTCATTCTCATTGAGTACCAGGCAAGCGGCGGACTGCCGCAATCGCTCCGCCGCACGGACCTCGTCGACGCGCTCGCGCAACACTCGCTTGACGCGCTTGAAGAACTGTTTCGCTTCATTATCAGGCTCGGGCTTCTGCTCGCCCCGATCGCCGAGCTCCGCGGGCTCGAGGTGGCCGCGCCGCACGTCCTTCAGCGCCTTGCCTTGGTATTCCGTGAGATATTGCATCAGCCATTCGTCGAGCCGATCCGACAATAGCAAGACCTCGACCTTGCGCTCGCGGAACGCCTCCAAGTGCGGGCTCGCGCGCGCGGTCGCAGCTTGCTCCGATATCAGGTAGTAGATCGCGCTCTGCTCACTTTTGGCGTCCGCCATGTACGCCTTGAGGCTACGGTCCTGCTGCGTACCGTCCGACCGGGTGCTGTTGAATCTCAATAGGTTTGCAATGCGCTCCCGGTTCGAGGCGTCCTCGACGAGTCCCTCCTTGAGCAACGAGCCAAATTGCTCCCAAAACCGCGCGTACTTGTCCGGTACCTCTTCGGCAAGGCGTTCCAACATGTCGAGCACGCGGCGCGTGAGGGCCGAGCGCATCGCTGCAACGGCCTCGTCTTGCTGGAGCAGCTCGCGTGAAACATTCAAAGACAGCTCGCTCGAGTCGACGACGCCACGGACGAACCGCAGATAGAGCGGCAGGAATTGCGTTGCTTGATCCATGATGAAAACGCGCTGCACATATAGCTTCACGCCCTTCGGCGATTCGCGATTCCACAGATCGAACGGCGCGGCGCTCGGCACGTAGAGCAGGCTCGTGTATTCGCGTTTGCCCTCGACTTTATTGTGGCTCCATGTCAACGGCTCGTCCGAGTCGTGAGCAATGTGCTTGTAGAATTCGACGTATTCCTCGTCGGAAATTTCCGAACGTGGACGCGCCCACAACGCCTTTGCGCGATTGATGGTCTCGTCGCCGGATTCGGCTTTCATCCGAACGGGGAATGCGATGTGATCGGCGTATTTCCGAATCAGCGTATGAAGCCGCACGGGATCGAGGAATTCGTCGGCATCGTCCCTCAGCTCGAGCTCTACGGTGGTACCCCTATCCGCTCGCTCGACGGCGGCGATCGTGTACTCGCCCTCGCCGTTGGACTCCCACCGCACACCCTGGTCCGAAGCTGCATCGGCACGCCGGCTCGTGACGATGACGCGCTTGGCGACGATGAAGGCCGAGTAGAAGCCAACGCCGAATTGCCCGATCAGTTGGCTGTCTCGGCGCTCGTCACCGCTCAGCTTCTCCAAGAACCGGGCGGTGCCGGAGCGAGCAACGGTGCCGAGATTGTCGACGATCTCGTCGCGGCTCATGCCGATGCCGTTATCTGCTACCGTAACCGCACGCCGCTCCCGGTCGACCGTCACGCGGATCTCGAGCTCGCCGTCCTGGAGCAGCTCCGGGCGCGCCAAGGCTTCGAAACGCAGCCTATCGTTGGCGTCCGAGGCGTTCGAGATCAGTTCTCGCAGGAAGATCTCCCTGTTGCTGTACAGGGAGTGCACCATGAGCTGCAGTAGCTGCCGAATCTCGGCTTGAAAGGCGAAAGTCGCCGTTCCGGTATTCTCCATCGGCGGTTCATCCACGTGGACGTAGACCGCGCTACGTGAGGGGCCGCTCGACGTTTTTCAAGCGCCCGAAGAATTCGCGAAGGACGGGTTTGGAAGAAACCCGACGATAATCAGGTGGATGCCGGATAGAACCTGCGGACGAACATGGCGAGGCCGCTGCCGAACCAGACACCGACGCTCGCGCCAGCAATCGCCCCCAGCCGCGGCGTCCAAATCGTGGCGGCATCCCACAGCGCGGCGCTTGCCGCAAGCTCGCCCGCCGCCATCGTAAACGCCGCGATGAGCCCCGCCGCCAAACAGAGCTTGCGCACGCGGTCCCAGGAGAGCGCCAGAGTAAACACGAGGTCGTCGATCTCGTCGAGCCATAGAAGCACGACTTCCATTTGACCCTCAGCTCCGTTCGAAGCGATATAGTCAGTTTTCTTCCGTTGGTACGCGCTCGTCGTCCTGCAACAGTGCGCCTAAACGCTCCACGTCTTTGTGGCGGCGAGCAGCATCCATTGCCCACGCGATCCACTCGAGACTGCAGATGCCAGTGTTGTTCGACTCGCGTTCCCGGCGATCTTTGGCTTCCATTGCTTGAAGATCCGAGCCGTGACGGAAACGGATCTTAACGATCAAGGCGGGAAGGTGCTGTGAGGGTCCTCACAGGGCCCCGTGTGGCAAGACGCGACAACGTCTTTGACTTATTGTAAGTTCTCGTACCCTAGGGTTAACGCTCGCCGAGCAAGCATGCAGCGCATCATCGTTCTGAATCCGAAGGGCGGTTCCGGAAAAACGACGATCGCGAGTAACCTCGCCGCCTGCTACGCAGTGGACGGACGTAGACCCGCCCTCATGGACCTGGACCCGCAGGGCTCCAGCACCCGCTGGCTGCGGAAAAGGCCGGACGAGCATCCGCGCATCCACGGCATCGCCGCTTTCGAAACGTCCGCCGCCGTGACGAGGAGCTGGCAGCTGCGAGTTCCGCCCGAATGTGGCGCAGTCATTGTCGATACGCCTGCTGCGTTGGGGGCACACACACTACCGGAAATCACACGGGCGGCCGACGCCGTTTTGGTCCCCGTGATGCCCTCCGATATCGACATTCACGCAACCGCCAAGTGCATCGCAGACTTGCTTCTCGTAGCGAAGATACGGCGTTCCGAGAAGCGCATCGGAATCATCGCAAACCGAGTTCGGGCGAATACGCTGGTTTCGCAGTCGTTGATGCGCTTCTTGAGAAGCCTCGACATACCGCTCGTGGCGATTCTACGAGACACGCAAAATTACGTGCGGTCGGCAGAGGCGGGCATCGGTGTGTATGAGATGCCCCGTTGGCAGGTCCAACAGGACCTCGAGCCATGGCAGCGCCTAAAGGATTGGTTGGCTGAGGGACGTCGCAATCACGCCGTCGCACAGCTGAACGGCATCGCGGTGAGCGAGGCCTCGTAGCACTGGCGCTGAATTAGGTCTCTGACTTCCAGGTCTGGCGGACCTTGTCGGCCCAGGTGTGATAGCCGCGCCAGCTGTAGATCGAGGGATCGAGCGGCGCCCGCTCACCCGTTGGCTTCGTGCTCACGCGCGACAACCACTTTCGATAAGCCTCCCAGCCGTGCTGCTCGTTGTTATCGCTCGTGCTCCGAGACGACTCCGTAGCAGCTTCGTCTTTGTGATACAGCGGCGGACGAAACTGGTGGGGCTTCTGCTCGCTCATCGTTGCTGACGGTCCGTGTCGACGTGGACGGAGCCTACTGTGAAGCGTGCTGCATGCCCAGGAACTGCTTCACAGAGGAAGCTCGTAAAACTCTTTAGCCAACAGCGACTTAACGAACTGTTTACCGTAATCGGAGAACGTCGCGATGCGGCAGGTCGTTCAGACGGCGATGCGGTAGCAGGGAACGTAGCCGCTCGGCTCAGCGATGCGCATTCTGCGCTGTGCCACGAAGTCTTTCAGCAACTGATCGAGCGCGCCGATGATGCGCGGGTCACCGCGCAGCTCGAACGGCCCGTTTTCTTCGACGAGGCGAATACCTGCTTCGCGAACGTTGCCTGCAACGATCCCGGAAAATGCCCTGCGAAGATTTACGGCCAAAGCGTGCAGCGGCTGGTCGCGACTCAATTCGAGTTTCGCCATCGATGCGTGCGTCGCTGCAAACGGCATCTGGAAGTCGAGACCAATACGCAATGCCCAATTGAAAAAGAAGGCATTGTCCGTCGCAGCTCTGTTGCGGCGAACCGCCTGCAGCCCTCGGACCATTTCTGCGGCGACGCCTGCCGGATCGTCCAACAGTATTTTGTAGCGGCACTGCGCTTCGGCTCCGAGAGTGTCGCCGACAAATGCATGCAGTCTCTCGAAGTAACGGCGGCTCGAGGTCGGTCCGGTAAGCACGACCGGCAAGGGCTCGGTGCTATTCTCCGGCGCCAACAAAATTCCGAGCAGATAGAGCGTCTCCTCGGCCGTGCCGACGCCGCCCGGGAAAATAATTATGCCGTGGGCCATGCGAACGAAGGCTTCTAGGCGCTTTTCCATATCGGGCAGGATTACCAGCTCGTTGCAAATCGGGTTCGGGGACTCCGCCGCGATGATCGTGGGTTCAGTAAGTCCGAGATAGCGGCCGGCGCGGATCCGCTGCTTCGCGTGACCGACGCTAGCACCCTTCATTGGGCCTTTCATGGCGCCAGCTCCACAGCCCGTGCAGATATCGAGTCCCTCTAGACCGAGCGCGTATCCGACGATCTTCGTATAGTCATACTCTTCCCTGCTAATCGCATGCCCTCCCCAGCAGACGACCAGCTGGGGCTCTTCATGTGCCCGTAACACTCGAGCGTTGCGTAACAAGTGGAAAACGGCGTCGGTGATGCCGTGAGAGGTGCCCAGGTCGAAGCGAGGATTCACGAGGATATCGTCGTAGGCGTAGAGCAAGTCGCGCAGGACAGCGAACAGATGTTCGCGAATGCCGCGAATCATCCGCGCCCCGACGAACGCAATGTTCGGCGCGTTCTTCAGCTCGAGTGCGATACCGCCCTCGTATTGCACCACCGCAATGCTGAAGTCCTCGTGCCGGCTCAAGATCTTGCGCACATCATCGTCGGTCGCGCCGGAGTTCAGGACGGCGAGCGAGCACTGCCGCCACAGCTCGTACAACCCGCCCTCTCGAGGGTCGCGCAGTTGATTGACTTCGAGGCGCGACAGTATCTCGAGGCTGCCTTCGGGGGCTATCAGAGCATCCATCGCAGTGTGCGTCGCGGTTCTGCGAGCGCTAGGGACGGATCTCGATCGGCGTGGACTCGGTTGTCATCAGCCAGATGTCGATCATGTCGGAATTGCTGACGGCAATGCAGCCGTCGGTCCAATCCGATGCCTTGTAGTGGGCGAGCTCGTAGCGCGGCTGGTTTGGCAGGCCGTGGATCATGATTTGGCCGCCGGGGTCTACCCCGAGCGCCCGGGCGCGCTCACGGTCGGCCTCGTTAGGATAGGAAATCCGGATCGAGAGGAAGTAGTCACTGTCGACATTGCGAGCATCGAGGCTGTACCGGCCTTCCGGGGTCCGGAAGTCGCCCTCGCGTTGCTTCGCCCCCCGCGGCACAAGTCCCAGTGAGACGTTGAAGCTGCGTAGAATTCGCCCCGCCTTCAATAGATACAGCTTTCGTTCCGATTTCACGACGAGGACGGAATCGGCCTGCTCGCGAACGGCGCCGAGCAGCGACTGCGCCTGTGCCGGGAAAGAGCTCAGCGAGACAGCGCAAAGGAGACCGAGCAATGGACGAACGTTCATCGGTCGAAACTCTAGAACAAGCCGTTTGCAAATAGCAACGAACGAGTCGCAGACCGACCGGTGCACTGGTCAGCAGACCGGAGTCCCCGGCGTGGGCCCCGATGGACACGGATTACGACGGACGCTGCAAGGCAGCGATTTCGGTTCTTGATCGGAGGGTAGGACATGAGCAGCCTCAAAGGGCCCGCCGCCGCGTGGTCCTTGCGATAACTTGCATCGCCGGCGACGCCCGCCTGCTGCGGCCGTTGCGATCGTCGCTCGCCCCCCCACGGGAATCGGTATCGACGAGCGGGCTGCCCGGCTAAAGTTCAAATGCGTCGTCAGCTGCTAAAATTTCCGCCTCTTCGCCGTGAGTCGGGCATGCGTTCAGACCGCTTTTGGACCGTCAAGTTCGCCTCGCTGCGATACGCTATCGCGTGGCTCGGCTATGCGGGAATGCGGGCGGTCGTACTGCTGCCCTTCCCGTGGCAGCTCGCGTGCGGTCGGGCGCTCGGGCGAGCCGGCCGAGTGCTATCACCGGCGCGCAGACGGATCGTCGAATGCAACCTTGCCGCGTGCTTCCCGGAGCTCCCTGTGGAACGACGCGATGAACTCCTGCGCGCACACTTCGAATCCCTTGGGCTATCGCTGATCGAGACCGCGATGGGGTGGTTCGGCAACCAGCACGAGGTGCGCAGTCGAGTACGGATCGAGGGCGAGCAATACCTGCGCACGGCGCTCGGAAACGGTCGAGGAGTGATCTTGTACTCCGCCCATTTCACTACCTTCGAGTTCTTCTGGCCGGCGCTTGCCCTCCAGTGCCCGCGTCTGTCCGGCATGTACAAGTCTCAGCGCAATCCCGTGATGAATAGCATCATGACAAAAGGGAGGCGCCGAAATTTCGCGGAACTGTTCGCAAAAGACGATCTCCGCGCGATGCTGCGCAACTTGCGGGCTAATGGAGTCGTTTGGTACGCAGCCGATCAAAGCTTCACGGGGAAGAGCAGCGCGCTGCTGCCTTTCTTCGGTGAGCCGGCAATGACGAACACTGCCATCGGTCGCATCGCGAAAGCCAGCGGCGCGGTCGTGCTACCCTACTTTTGTCGCCGCATCGGTAAGTCCTATTGCGCAACGATTGGCGCACCGCTCACCGAATGGCCTACTGGCGACGACGAGCGCGACGCCCAGCGCCTGAACACCCTCCTCGAGGATTACATCCGCCTCTGTCCTGAGCAGTATTGGTGGGTGCATAAACGGTTCAAAGGCCGGCCGGCGCCATACCGAGACCTTTACTCAGTCGCTCGGTCCAGCCATTGACACGCGCGCGCACGACAGAGGAACGAGCGGAACTGTCGCTCGCTCGTTTCGCCGCACCGCGGTATTGGCCGACATGGATACTGCTCGGCGCGATGCGTGCGGTCGCATTGCTGCCGTTTCGCTATGCACTGAGCGTCGGCACGGCCCTCGGTCGACTCTTGATCAAACTGGAACGACGCGAGCAGCGCATCGCACGGCGCAACATCGAGATCTGTTTCCCCGAGCTCAGTCCTGCCGAACGGTCAACCCTCCTGAAAAGGCACTTCGAGTCGGTTGGCATGTCGTTCGTCGAGATGGCGATCGGCTGGTTCTGGCCGCTCGGGCGGCTCTTGAAGCGCGTCGAAATCCATGGTCGCGAGCACCTGGATCTCGCGCGGGCGTCCGGCAAGGGCGTCTTACTGTTCAGCGCCCATTTCACCACGATGGAAGTGGGAGTCGCCGTGCTCGAAGCGCTGGCTCCCGACTGCAGCTGCATGTACCGCACACAACGCAACGCGATGATGGACGTCATGATTCGCCGCGGCCGAAGCCGCTTCGCGCGCGAACAGATTCCACGCGACAACGTACGGGCGCTTCTGCGTACTCTTCGAAGTCACAATATCGTCGCCTATATGCCGGACCAAACCTATGTCGGCAAACAGAGCGAGCTGATTCCCTTCTTCGGCGAGCCCGCCGTTACCAACATTGCGACGAGCAAGCTCGCGGCTCTGACGGACGCCACGATTCTTCCCTATTTCTTCCGCAGGCTACCTGGCGCCTCCGGGTACCGCGTCGACGTGGGGCCGCCGCTCGCCGACGTCCCGAGCGACGATCCCGTCGCCGACAGCCGTCGATTGTTCGCCGCGCTCGAGAGCTATATCCGTCTCGCGCCCGAGCAATACCTCTGGCTGTACAAGAAGTTCAAAGGCCGCCCGGCGCCTCTCTCGGATCCCTACACACGGCCACTCTAGCGCCGAGCGGGCGGCGACTCGCTTACACTAACGCCGCGCAGACCGGGAGGTCTGACGGAATCAAGGTTCGTTAGCAGCGGAGACAGCAATGCTAAAAGAATTCAAAGAATTCGCGATGCGCGGCAATGTTATGGATATGGCGATCGGCATCATCATCGGAGCGGCGTTCGGAAAAATCGTCACCTCGCTCGTAAACGACATCGTGATGCCACCGATCGGTCTGCTGTTGGGCAATGTCGACTTCAGCAACCTGTTCGTCGACTTGAGCATGCATGGATACCCATCGCTCACGGCAGCACAGGACGCGGGAGCTCCGATCATCAAGTACGGGGTATTCATCAACAACGTGCTCGATTTCCTGATCGTGGCATTCGTCATTTTCTTGGTGATTCGTACGTTGAATCGCTTCAAGAGGAAACAAGAGGCGCCGCCTGCGGCGCCACCGGCACCGAGCGCGGAACAAAAACTGTTGGCGGAGATCCGCGACCTCCTGAGGACTCAGACTCGTTAGGCCAGGAAGTCGTCTCAGCGGTCGC
Source organism: uncultured Gammaproteobacteria bacterium (assembly GCA_963817615.1). Classification (GTDB taxonomy): domain Bacteria; phylum Pseudomonadota; class Gammaproteobacteria; order Steroidobacterales; family Rariloculaceae; genus FEN-1219. Next base: position 641,983 of record CAWFPH010000002.1, read on the forward strand.
GGCACTGCGCCTCGTACGCCGCGACGACTCGCTGCCAAGCGGCGGGATCGAATTCCGTGCCGGTTTCGAGCGCGACCTTTCGCAACGATCGGTGCAGGCGCTCGAGACCGGCGCGTTGCCATGCACCGGCCGGACGCAAACGTGCATTGTCGAAATCGACCAGGAAGACGCGGCCCTCGGTGTCCAGCAGAATGTTATGGGCTGTCAGATCCGGATGGTCCGCGCCGTGATCGTGTACGTCGCGCAGCATCGCGCCGATGGCGGACCAACATTCGACGGGCGCCTGCCCCTCGGCCAAGTACGCTGACAGCTTGCGCGTGTCCGGCAAGTAAGCGGTGAGGATGTCGGCCGTGTAGGCGAGACCGCTGCGCCGCACGTGGGCTGCAATGGGCTTCGGCACAGGCAGGCCTGCCTCGTGCAGCCTGCGGAGCAAGCGCCACTCGCGGAGAGATCGAGTGCGATCGATCCCGAGCCACAAATAGTGATCTACGACGAAATTGGCAACGAGCCCGCCGCGATGGTAATGCCGAAGAACCCATCTGTCGGCGCCCCGCTCCACGACCAGTGCCGAGCCTCGACCCGAGGTCTCGTGGGCGATGACGCCGGCCCGCGCCCAGTGCTCCGGATCGAACCACTCCACTGCCGGCGCTTCCGAGAGCGCACCATCGCATAGCAGGACATCGTGTCCGAATGTCAGCAAGCACGGCTCAACCATCGAGTTCGCCCTTGACAACCCGCGACGCTCGGGCCGGCGCCGACTGCATCGCTGTTTCGACAGCGGACACGACCGCGGCGGGGTCGATCTCGTGAAGGCAGCGCAAATGGCCGAGCGGGCAAGTTCGTTCGAAACAAGGACTGCAGTCCAGTCCCTGGTATAGGACCGTGCGATGCGCGGTGAGCGGCGGCGTGAAATCCGGAGACGAGGACCCATAAATGGCGACCACGTGAGTCCCGGCCGCTGCGGCGACGTGCAGCAGCCCCGAGTCGTTGGTGACGGCGACGTGCGATACCGCGCACAGATCGACAACGTCGCCGAGCGTGGTCAGGCCGCACAGATTTCGAACGCGAGCGTCCGCGGCCGTCGTACGCACGCCCTCCCCGAGATCGCGTTCTTTCGCCGAGCCGAGTACCAGCACGTCGACGCCCTGCCGAGCCAGGGATGCGGCGACGACCGCGAAGCGCTCGAGCGGCCAGCGCTTCGCCGGTCCGTACTCTGCTCCCGGCATGAGCACGACGATCGGAGAGTCTTCGGCGATACCATGTTCACGCCGCAACCGCGCGGCGTTCTGCTGATCGAGGGCGAGCCGCGGCCGAAGGCGGGGCGGCAACACCGCGAGGGGCGCCTCCGTCGGCTCCGCACCGAGTGCAACGAAACGTTTGACGGTCTGGTCGAGACGTGGATCGCTCGCGCGCACGTCGTTCAGAAGACCGTACCGCCATTCGCCACGAAACCCGGTGCGTCGCGGAATGCGCGCGAACCAGGGCGTCAGCGCCGCCTTATACGACCGCGGCAGCACGATCGCACGCGAATAGTGCTCCTTGCGGAGGGCCAGTCCGAGCGCGCGACGCCGACCGAGCGCGAGCTCGCCGTGGTTGACCCGAAGCTCGATGCCTCGACGCACTTCGGCCATCCGGGCAATGATCGGCAACGACCACGGCGGGGCCAAAACGTCGATTGAGACGCCCGGACTCCGCTCGACGAGCAGCCGGTAGAGCGCCTGAGCCATCACCATGTCGCCGACCCAGGAGGGGCCGACCACGAGAACGCTGCCGCGGATGCTCACGACCGTCGCGCGAGCTCGTCGAGATACGCGCTGATTCCGGCTCGCACGTCCTTGAACGGATGGCGATACCCCACGCCCCTGAGTGCGCCGATATCGGCCTCGGTGAAGCTTTGATAGGCAGCTTCGAGCCCCGGCGGAAACGGAATGTAACGAATGACACCCCTGCCGTGCCAATCGATGACGGCACGGGCGACTTCGTTGAAAGTCGCGCTCGCACCGGTGCCGACGTTGAATATACCCGAGACTTCGGGGTGCTTTAGAAACCACAGGTTGACGTCCGCGACATCGCCGACGTAAACGAAATCGCGCCGCTGCTCGCCAGCTACGTAGCCGCCGCTCGCTTCGAACAGGCGCGCCTCGCCGTTTGCAGCGACTTGGCCATGCAAATGGTACGCGACGCTCGCCATCGCTCCCTTGTGCGCCTCCCCGGGACCATACACGTTGAAGTAGCGTAGTCCCACTATCTGCGAACCGACGATACCGCGGCGCCGTACATGGTCGTCGAACAACAGCTTGGAGAAGCCGTATACGTTCAACGGTCGCTCGACAGCGCGATCACCCTCTTTGAACCGCTGGCTCGCGCCATATACGGCCGCGGAGGACGCATAGACAAGCGGCACATGCTCCGCGACGCAGTAGTCGAGCACATCGACCGAGTATCGGTAATTCACGTCCATCATGTAGCGACCGTTCCACTCGGTGGTCACTGCACACGCGCCCTGGTGTAGGATCGCGCTCGGACGCGCAAGGACGCGCCGTCGCACCCGATCGATGAACTCGTCCTTGTGCCAATAATCCGCGATATCGCAACCACGCAGGTTAATGAACTTGCGGCCGTCGGTCAGATCATCGACAACGATGACGTCGTCGTGACCTGCAGCATTCAGCGCGCGAACGACGTTGCTGCCAATGAAGCCGGCGCCGCCCGTGACTATGATCATCGGCTTGCGGCAGTCCGAATCAAGCGCGCGCTTCGTCGACCAGACGGTACGATGTGCTGCAATACGGACACTGCGCCTCCCCGGTCACCTCGATCGGCAAGTAAACCTTCGGGTGGGAATTCCACAAATACATGCTGGGAAGGGGACAGTGCAGCGGCAAATCGGCTTGCGTGACTTGGTACTCGCGCTGCGCGTTCGGCGTGTCCAAGTGCTCTTCCACCCTGCCGTGACGTTGGCGCACCGCTCGATCTCCTTAAGTTTTTGGCCGGAGGATTATACTCACGGCAGTGGTTAGGCGCGCCGGCTTACGCGCTCGACTCCGCGAACACGTCGTTCCAGACGCTCAGAACGAACTCGCGGACGTCGGTCAGCTCGTCGTCACCGACGACTCGCCCCGCCTCATCGAGAGCGAGCTCGTGGGTTCGGCCGCGCAACGCCAGATAGGCGTCTTTCAGGCGGCTGCAGCGTTCGGTCGGCACGAGGCCGGCCCTCTCGAGTGCTTCGAGCTGGCGGACGTTGTCGGGAAACTGAACGAGCTCCGGAAATTCGTTCGAGCGCGACAGCACCCAATAGTCGACGAGAAACTCGATATCGGCGATACCGCCAGGGTCTTGCTTGACGTCGAAGCCGCCCTTCTTCGCGAGCGACAGCTCGGCACGCATCCGTCCGCGCATTTTGGAGATCTCGGGCTTGAGCTTTGTCCGGTCCACATGCCCCACCAGGATCTCGCGTCGCAACTGCTCGAACCGCTCACATACCGCGGCCGCGCCCGCGACGGCGCGGCTGCGCAGCAGGGCCTGATGTTCCCAAACCCAGGCGTCCGTTGTTTGGTACCGATAGAAACCCTCCAACCCGGTCACGAGCAGGCCGGCGCGGCCACTGGGGCGCAGGCGCGTGTCGACTTCGTAGAGGCGTCCGGATGTGGTCTGGATCGTAAGGTAATGGATCAGGCGCTGCACGAGCCGGGCGAAGAAGCGCTCGTTGTCGAGCGGCGGCCGGCCCGTCGTCTCCTGCCGAGAGCCGTGTGAGTTGTGCAAAAACACGAGATCGAGATCCGAGCCGTACCCCAGCTCGAGACCGCCGAGCTTACCGTAACCGATGACGGCGAAGCCCGCTTCCACGGACGGCGAGCCGCAAGTCGGCGTGCCGTACTTCGCCGCGAGCTCGCGCCATGCCGTCTGCAGGGCGAAGTCGAGCACGATCTCGGCGATATCGGTGAGTCGGTCGCTAACTTGCATCAACGGCAGCGCGCCCAAACGATCCGCTATCGCGACGCGGAAGATCGCGGTGCGCTGAAAAACGCGAATCGCATCGAGCAATGCTTCGGTTTCGTCCGTCTGCACGGCTGCGATGCAGCGATGGAAGAGTCCCATCAACTCCCCTCGAGTCGGCGGCACGCCGAATGCCCGCGTGTCGAGCAGCTCGTCCAGCAACAGCGGTTGCTCGGCGATTTGGCGCGCGAGCCATGCGCTACGCTCCACCAGCTCGACGAGCCGCTCGAGCGCGTCCGGATTTTCGTTGAGCAGCGCGAGATAGGCGCTGCGACGGCAGACCGCTCGGTAGACCGGCAGTACCCGTTCGACAGCCTTTTCGGGCGACGCATGACGTCCCAGCAGCGCCAAGGTCTTCGCCATGACGGCGGCGAGCCGCTGCCGCGCGACTTCGTCCATGCGTTGATACAGGCCGCCGTGACGCAATTCCTCGAGCGCAGCCGCGGCTGCAGAATCGGCGGGGAGGCGAGCATCTGCCAGCGCGCTGGAGAGATCGCCGCTCTCCCAGATCGCGATCAGGCGATCCGCGGACCGTCCACCATCGCGTCCTTCCACGTCCCAGGCGATCTGCGCGAATTCGCGTTCCACCACCGCGCGGACTCGGGCCAGCCGTTCGACCAGATCGTTCCAATCGCCGACACGCAGCGCGTATGCGAGCCGTGCCTGGGTTTCGCTGTCGTCTGGAAGATCATGCGTTTGCCTATCTTCGAGCGCCTGCAGGCGGTTCTCGAGCGTCCGGAGGAATCGATAAGCGCTGCCGAGCTCCGCGACCGTCGAGGGGGACAGCTGGCGGTCGCCTGCGAGCAGCGGCAGCACGCGAAGCAACGATCGCTCGCGAAGCCCCGGCTGTTGGCCGCCACGGACGAGCTGGAAGGCCTGAACGATGAACTCTATCTCACGGATGCCGCCGGGGCCGAGCTTGATGTTGCCCGCCATGTCCTTGCGCGCGACTTCACGCTCGATCAGGCGCTTCATTTGCCGCAGCGAGTCGAACACTCCGTAGTCGAGGTAGCGCCGATACACGAATGGCGCAAGGATCGGATCGAATAGATCCGCGGCGAACTCCTTGCCGGTCAGCAAGCGCGCTTTGACATAGGCGTAGCGTTCCCATTCGCGTCCATGCTGCAGAAGGTACGCTTCGAAGGCCGCAACGCTGACGACCAACGGACCGCTCGCGCCGAACGGCCGAAGTCGCGTATCGACCCGGTAGACGATGCCATCCTCGGTCGGCTGGTCGAGCAGCTTGATCAGAACCTGCGCAACGCGGACGTAATACATCTCCGCCGGCGTCGGCGCGGAATCAGCCTCGTCGCCGCCTTGCTCTTCGAGCGCCGTGTCGGGATACAGGAAAACGAGATCGACGTCCGAAGAGAAGTTGAGCTCCTCGCCGCCGAGCTTGCCCATCGCGAGCACGAGCAGCGGAAGCTCACGCCCGAATGGGTCGCGCAGCCGGCCGAAACGCGGCTCGAGCAGCTCCGCGGCGTGCTCGCATGCCGCCGCCACGGCCGCGTCCGCGAACGCCGACAGCTCGGCCAGCGTCGTGTCTAGAGCGGCGGTGCCGGCCAAGTCGCGCCATGCGATGCGCGCGAGCTCCACCTGCCGCCGTTGACGTAACCGCGCCATTGCTTCGGCTTCGCTGAGCCCCGTCAGCTCGCAACGCCCGGCGGCCACTGCCCCGGTCAGCGGCTCGACATCGCCGAGACGGGCGCACAGCTCGGCCGGAAATCGCTCGAGCACCCGCAGCACGAACTCACTGCATACGCAAACCCGCGCAGCTTCTGCAGGCAAGGACGATTGGTAACGAGCGGAGATCTCCGCCAGGCGCGCCGCCACGCGATCGAAGCGCTGGAAAAGAGCGGCGGGCAGGTCGGGGGGAGCAGTCAGATGCACGGGCCGGGCTCGAGCGTGGCAGAGATGTCGACTGTAAGCGCAACAGTCGACGACCGACAACGCAACTCGCACCGCCCAAAAAAAAGCCCCGCACGAGGCGGGGCTTCAGGTACCCACAGTAGCCTTGCGGCCTTGGCTTACATCATCCCGCCCATGTCATGGCCGTGCGGGGCGCCGGCCGCGTCCTTCTCCTGCTTCGGCGCCTCGGCGATCATCGCCTCGGTCGTCAGGAGCAGACCGGCCACGGACGTCGCATTCTGCAGCGCAAGACGGGTGACCTTCGTCGGATCGATGATCCCGAACTTCACCATGTCGCCGTACTCGCCGTTCGCAGCATTGAAGCCGTAGTTGCCCTTACCGTTCACGACGGCGTTCAGCACGACGGAAGCATCTGCACCGGCATTGCCGACGATTTGCCGTAACGGCTCTTCGATGGCTTTACGCAAGATGTTGACGCCGACGTTCTGGTCATCGTTCGCACCCTCGAGCGACGAAATGCCCTTGAGCGCGCGCAGCAATGCAACGCCGCCACCGGGCACGACGCCTTCCTCGACGGCCGCGCGCGTCGCGTGCAGCGCGTCCTCGACGCGGGCCTTCTTCTCCTTCATCTCGACCTCTGTCGCCGCACCCACCTTGATGACGGCGACGCCGCCGGCGAGCTTCGCAACCCGCTCTTGCAGCTTCTCGCGATCGTAGTCGGAGGTCGACTCCTCGATCTCCTTGTTGATCTGGTCGATACGACCCTTGATGTCGGAGCCGCGACCCGCGCCGTCGATGATCGTCGTGTTCTCCTTGGTGACCACGACTTTCTTCGCCTCGCCGAGATCCTCCGCCTTCGCCTTCTCGAGCGACAGACCGACCTCCTCGGAGATCACTTGGCCGCCCGTCAGAATCGCGATGTCTTGCAGCATGGCCTTGCGGCGATCGCCGAACCCAGGCGCTTTGACAGCCGCGACCTTTACGATACCGCGGATGTTGTTGACAACGAGTGTCGCAAGCGCTTCGCCTTCGATGTCCTCGGCGATGATCAGCAGCGGGCGCCCCGACTTCGCGACGCTTTCGAGCAACGGCAAGAGCTCGCGGATGTTCGAGATCTTCTTGTCGTGGATCAAGATCAACGGATTCTCGAGCGTTACCGACTGGCTCGCTTGATCGTTGATGAAGTACAGCGACAGGTAACCGCGGTCGAACTGCATCCCCTCGACGACGTCGAGCTCATTCGACAGTCCCGAGCCTTCCTCGACGGTGATGACGCCTTCCTTGCCGACCTTGCTCATCGCCTCGGCGATGATCTTGCCGATCTCTTCGTCGGCATTCGCGGAGATCGTGCCGACTTGAGCAATCGACTTGTCGTCCTTGCACGGCTGCGAAAGCTTCCTCAGCTCATCGATAAGACCGATGGTCGCCTTGTCGATGCCGCGCTTCAGATCCATCGGGTTGAATCCCGCAGCGACGGCCTTCAGTCCTTCGCGCAGAATCGCCTGGGCCAGCACGGTAGCGGTCGTCGTGCCGTCGCCCGCAGCGTCGGAGGTTTGCGACGCGACCTCCTTCACCATCTGGACCCCCATGTTCTCGAACTTATCCTCGAGCTCGACCTCCTTCGCGACCGAGACGCCGTCCTTCGTGACCGTCGGAGCGCCAAAGCTCTTCTCGAGCACCACGTTGCGGCCCTTTGGACCGAGCGTGACCTTCACCGCGTTCGCAAGCACGTTGACGCCTCTCATCATCCGCTGGCGGGCGTCATCGGAAAATCTGACTTCTTTCGGAGTCGCCATGACTCTGTCTCCTAGACAAAAAGTTGACTTGAATAAACTGTTAAATGGATGGCTCGACTACTTCTCGTCGATGACGGCCATGACGTCGTCTTCACGCATGACCAGCAGATCCTCCCCGTCGACCTTCACCTCGGTGCCGGAGTACTTGCCGAACAGCACCTTGTCGCCCTTCTTGAGGTCGAGCGGTCGGACTTCGCCGTTCTCGAGAATCTTGCCCTTACCCACGGCGAGCACTTCGCCGCGGATCGGCTTTTCGGCCGCGGTGTCCGGGATCACGATGCCGCCGGGGGACTTGCGCTCTTCTTCGGTACGCCGAATGACGACGCGATCATGCAGAGGACGAAGCTTCATAAGGAACTCTCCCTTGTTCAAGCTTTTGATTAGAATGCTAAAAATTCGACGGCTAGGCGCTGTTAGCACTCAGCCGTTGGGAGTGCTAATCATAGTGATGAACGCGCCGATTTCAAGACTTCTGAGAACGTTTTCATGACAATGGCTTCGAGCGGCCGCTATGCTTGCCAACGGCTTTTCGGGCCGGGGCCGCCGCCGTGAGTCGAATCTTGATCGTCTTGACGACCTGCGGGAGCGCCTCAGACGCCGAGGTGCTGGCGGAAGCGCTCGTCGGGGACCGCCTCGCCGCGTGCGTGAACGTACTGCCCGGGATAGCGTCTATTTATCGGTGGGAGAACCGCGTCCAACGCGATCGAGAGCATTTGCTGGTGATCAAGACCACTACCGACAGATACGCGGCGATCGAGCAAATGATCCAGGCGCGCTCGACCTACTCGCTCCCCGAAGTGCTCGCGGTCGCGGCGGACCAGGGGTCGGCCGCCTATCTCGCATGGCTGAGCGATGCGGTCGAACCGCCAAAGGAGTGATGCGCATGCGCAAGTCGCAGGGTCGGTTTTGCGGGCTGTTGGGGCTCGCCACGCTGCTCGCCGCCGCGGGCGCACTCGCTCAGGACGTCTTGCCGCCCGAGCAGGTGTTCAAGTACACGGCGGATGCGGACGGCGCGCGCGTTCATCTGCATTTCGCGATTCTCGACGGCTACTACCTGTACCGCGAACGGTTCGGCTTTTCGTCGAACACACCGACCGTGACGCTCTCGCCGGCCGAGTTTCCCCACGGCCAGATTCACGAGGACGAGTACTTCGGGAAGCAGGAGACCTACCGCGGCCGGTTCGACATAGCGATCCCCTACACCTCTAGCGGCAACCCCGCTTCGCTGCAGTTGACACTCAAGCTGCAGGGATGCGCCGACGTCGGTCTCTGCTATCCGCCCCAAAACTGGAATACCACGATCGCGCTGCCCGCGGCCGGCGCCGCGCAGGCGCTCGGTGATCGGTCGACCGCAAACCCGCTGCTTGGCTCGACCGGCGACGAGCAACTGCCCGTCGATCAAGCGTTCGTGATGAACGCTCGATTCGATGGGCCGAACGAGCTCACGGTCGGCTGGCAAATCGCGCCAGGCTATTACCTATATCGCGACAAGCTCACGTTTCGTGCCGACGGGAAGATCGAGCTCGGGGATCCCTCCTTGCCAGAGGGCACGCCGTACAACGACGACAATTTCGGCGACGTTCGCGTGCTGCGTAACTACATCGAAGCGAAGGTTCCGCTGTCTCGGTCCAGCCCCGACGCGCTGAACGTCGTCTTGACCGCCGGCTTCCAGGGGTGCAAGGAGAACAGCATCTGTTACCCGCCCGGCGAGCAGACCATGGCGCTCGTCCTGCCAGCGGCGAGCGAGTTCGCGCAAGGCTCCGCGGCGGCTGCCACGAGCACCGCGCCGGCCCTCCCCGAGTCGGAGCAGGAACAGTGGGCAGGGCGGATCATCCGCGGCTCGTGGTGGACGCTTCTCGGCTCCTTCTACCTCGGCGGTCTCCTACTGTCACTTACGCCGTGCGTGCTGCCGATGGTGCCGATACTGTCGAGCATCATCGCGGGGCAAGGAGCGACGGTGTCCACGCGGAAGGGATTCCTGCTCTCCGTCTCTTACGTGCTTGGCATGGCCACGACTTATACGATCGCCGGGGCGCTCGCCGCACTCGCGGGCGGGCAGGTGCAGGCACTGTTCCAAAAGCCCTGGATCATCACGCTCTTCGCTGGGCTGTTCGTCGTATTGTCGCTCGGTATGTTCGGCGTCTTCGAGCTGCAGATGCCTGCCGCGATACAGACGCGCCTCGCAAACCTCGCGAATCGGCAGAGGGGCGGCACCTTCATCGGTACAGCGGTCATCGGCGCGTTGACGGCGTTGATCGTAACCACCTGCGTCGCGCCGCCGCTGATCGGCGCTCTGACCGTCATCAGTCAGACCGGCGACGTCGCTCGGGGCTCCGCCGCTTTATTCGCGTTGAGTATCGGGATGGGCTCACCGCTGTTAGTCGTCGGCGCTTCGGCCGGGCAGTTGTTGCCGCGCGTCGGGCCGTGGATGAACGCCGTCAAGGCTGCCTTCGGCGTGCTATTGCTCGGGGTCGCGGTCTGGATGATGCAGCGAGTGCTGCCCGGCGCGGTGACCTTAGTGCTCTGGTCGCTGCTGGTGTTCCTTACCGGCGTCTTTCTGGGGGCGCTCGAGCCGTTGCCCGCGAGCGCGGGGCCGGCTCGACGCTTGGCTAAGGGGCTTGGCGTCCTCGCGTGCCTTTACGGTGCGCTGCTGCTGATCGGCGCGACGCTCGGCGGCGAAGACCCGTTGCGGCCGATCCCGCAAGATTCGCTCGCGGCAACCGGCGCGCTCGGCAAGCGGGGCCCGGCAAAAGCGGCCCTCCACTTTCAGCCGATCGAAACGGTCGAGGGGCTCGAGTCTGCGCTCGCCGAAGCGAGAGCGGCTCGGCAACCGGTAATGCTAGACTTCACGGCGGATTGGTGTGTGTCTTGCAAGGAGATGGAGCAGCATACGTTTCCCGACCAGGGCGTGATCGACGCCCTCAAGCCGTTCATGCTGCTGCGCGCAGACGTGACCGCCAACGACGCCGATGATCAAGCATTGCTCAAATATTTTCGAAGCTTCGGGCCGCCGACCATTGCGTTTTTCGACGCGACCGGTCATCAGCAAGAAAGCTTCAAGCTGGTCGGGTTCACCCCCGCGGATAAATTCCGCGCCCACGTCGCGCGGCTCGCCGCACTCTGAGGGCTCGGACGGTGGCTAGGTCGCGACCCGCGCTCGTTACCGTGGCGCTCAGCGCTGCGGCGATCCTCGGGTATCTGTCTTATCGGGCCCTGATTCCAGCCTCCGTACCAAACGGCGCCGCCGAGGATGAGTCGCGCGCGGGCGCCGCGGAAGGCCAGACTCGCGAGCTCGTCGCGCAGCTTCCGGACTTCTCACTCGACACCGTAGCCGGAGAGCCGCGATCGATCAGGAGCTGGCCCGGCAAGCCGCTACTGATCAATTTCTGGGCCACGTGGTGCGGTCCCTGTCTGCGCGAGATCCCGATGCTCAAGACCTTCCAAGCCGCGCATCCGGACATACAGGTCATCGGTATCGCGGTGGATCACCAAGAGGCGGTTGCGGGTTTCGCCGACAAGATGCAGTTCAATTACCCGATCTTGGTCGGCGAGAGCGAGGGCTGGGCAGCCGCCGCCCAGTTCGGCGTCGATTTCTACGCGCTGCCCTTCACGGTCTTCACGGGTGCCGACGGCGCCGTTCTCGGAGTCCATACGGGCGAGCTCCACTCTGAGCACCTCGAGACTCTGCTTGCGACGTTGAAGGACCTGAAGGATGGCACGGTCCAGACGGCTGCCGCTCGAAGCCGACTCGCGGGCCGCGAATAGGGATTAGAGGCCAAGTCCGCGAAAAATGCCGCCATTTGCGGCGAAACCAGGTTAAACTGCGTCGGTCCTCCATCGACCGGGGCGTCCCATGGCGCGGCTACTTCTGTTGAATGGCCCGAACCTGGGCCTGCTGGGACGGCGTGAGCCAAGGATCTACGGCACCACGACGCTACAGACGATCGAAACGGCGGCCGCACAGCGCGCCGAGGCGGCCGGGCACAGTCTCGTCGCGTTTCAGAGCGACTCGGAAGCCGAGCTGATCCGTCGAATTCACGCGGCCCGCGATGAGGAAGTCGTATTCATTCTGTTCAATCCGGCCGCCTTCACGCATACGAGCGTCGCGCTGCGGGACGCGTTGGCCGCCGTGCAGATACCGTTCATCGAGCTCCATCTATCGAATGTCGCTGCGCGGGAGGACTTCCGCAGTCGATCGTTCTTCTCGGATATCGCCGTCGGCACGATCACCGGCTTCGGCGTCGCCAGTTACGAGCTCGCGCTCGACGCGGCGATCATGCACTTGGCACGGGGAAACAAGTGATGGACATCAGAAAAGTAAAAAAACTGATCGAGCTGCTCGAAGAATCGGGAATCTCGGAGATCGAGATCTCCGAGGGCGAGGAGTCTGTGCGCATCAGCCGCTACCCCCAACCGGGAACCATTAGCGTAACGACCGCTCCGGCATCCGCGCTTCAGCCGCCGGTGCAAACCGCCGCACCGGCTCCTGAGCCGCCGCCGGTCGCCGCTGCACCGCCGGCCGCTCGAGGCACGCAGGTCAGTGCACCGATGGTCGGAACGTTCTACGCCGGGCCGGCCCCGGGGGCGAAACCGTTCGTCGAAGTCGGGTCCGAGGTCAAGCCAGGCGACACGCTCTGCGTGATCGAAGCCATGAAGATGATGAACCAGATCGAATCCGAGGTCGCCGGGCGCATCGTTAGCGTTTTGGTCGAGAACGGCACGCCGGTCGAATTCGGCCAAGCCTTGTTCATCATCGAAGAATAGGTCTTTCCTCCTCGGACGGTTCCGAAAATCTCATGCTCGACAAGGTACTGATCGCGAATCGCGGCGAGATCGCTTTGCGCATCTTTCGCGCGTGCCGCGAGCTCGGTATCAAAACGGTCGCTGTCCACTCGACCGCCGACACGACGCTCAAGCACGTTTTGCTCTCCGACGAGACCGTGTGCATCGGACCGCCACGGTCCCAGCAAAGCTACTTGAACATGCCGGCGATCATCGCGGCGGCCGAGGTCACCGATGCGGTCGCCATTCATCCCGGCTACGGCTTCCTTTCCGAGAACGCCGACTTCGCGGAACGAGTCGAGGAAAGCGGCTTCGTCTTTATTGGCCCGAGGCCAGAAACCATCCGGCTCATGGGCGACAAGGTGTCGGCGATCAAGACGATGCGCGCAGCCGGGGTGCCTTGCGTACCGGGCTCGGACGGCCCTCTCACCGACGATCCGCAAGAAAATGCCCGCCTCGCACGCGACATCGGCTACCCCGTGATCATCAAGGCGGCCGCCGGCGGTGGCGGCCGCGGAATGCGCGTCGTTCATAGCGACGCCGCGTTGTTCACGGCCGTTTCGATCACACGCGCCGAAGCTCTGTCCGCATTCGGCAGTGATCAGGTTTACATGGAGAAGTTTCTCGACCACCCGCGCCACATCGAATTCCAAGTGCTCGCCGACAGCCACGGCAACGCAGTGCACTTGGGCGAGCGCGACTGCTCGATGCAGCGACGCCATCAGAAAGTCGTCGAGGAGGCACCGGCGCCCGGCGTCTCGGCCGAAGAACGCGAGCGGATGGGCAGGCGCTGCGTAGAGGCGTGTCAGGAAATCGGTTATCGCGGCGCCGGCACGTTCGAATTCCTGTATCAGGACGGGAAGTTCTTCTTCATCGAGATGAATACGCGCGTGCAAGTCGAACATCCCGTCACGGAGCTCGTGACCGGCATCGACATCGTAAAGGCGCAGCTCGCGATCGCCGCAGGCGAAAAACTCGGATTCGTCCAGGCAGACGTGGCTTGGCGTGGGCATGCGATCGAATGCCGGATCAACGCCGAAGATCCTAAGACTTTCGTCCCATCGCCCGGAACCGTGAGCCTATGGCATCCGCCCGGCGGTCCCGGAATCCGCGTCGACAGCCACATGTATAGCGGCTACGCCGTGCCGCCTTACTACGATTCTCTGATCGCGAAGGTCATCGCTCACGGCGAGCACCGCCGCGCCGCAATCGCGCGCATGACGACGGCGCTGCAGGAGATCGTGATCGACGGAATCAGCACGAACGTCCCGCTGCACCAGGAGATCTTTCAGCATGGCGCGTTCAAGGCTGGCGGTACCGATATTCACTATCTCGAGCGGCGCCTCGGTCTCAAGTAGCTGAACGTGTCGGCGCGGCAACGACTGAGTTTGCGTGTCGCCCTCCAGCAGGTCGCCTGTGCGGAGGCGCTGCTCCAGCTCGCTGGAGCGGAAGCACTGTCACTTGCCGACGCAGGCAACGACCCGGTCATCGAGCCGGCGCCGAACGAGACGCCGCTCTGGCCGCTCGTCGCGATCACCGCACTGTTCTCGGCGGCCCCGAATCTCGAGCCGCTCCGCCGAACATTGGCCAGCTTTGCGGCTCCCGGCACCACGATCGACGTCGCGCCGCTCGCCGCTGCTCAATGGCGGGAGGCGGGGCGCGGGATCATCGCGCCGCAGCCGATTGGGCGTCGGCTGTGGCTTGGTCCCCCCGATGCGGCAGCGCCGGACGGCCGGGCGGTCGTTCGGTTGCGGATGGGACTGGCGTTCGGAACAGGCGCCCATCCGACGACCGCGCTGTGCCTCGAGTGGCTCGAGGATCAGATTCGAGGCGGCGAGCGGGTGGTCGACTATGGGTGCGGCTCCGGCGTGCTCGGGCTCGCTGCACTAATGCTCGGCGCCGACCGCGCATGCGCGATCGACAATGATCCGCAAGCGCTCGCTGCGACGGCCGACAATAGCGCGTTGAACGGTCTCCAAGCGCGCATCTCGATCGGCCCTCCGGACAGCATGCCGGCCGAGCCGGTTGATTTGATCGTCGCCAATATCGTCGCGGATCCGCTGGTCGAGCTCGCGCCGCTGTTCGCCGACCGCTTGTTGCCGGGCACGACACTCGTGTTGAGCGGCGTGCTTGCGCACCAATTGAAGACCGTACACGCAGCCTATGAGCCATACTTCGACGCATTCGAAACGGTCGAGCGCGACGGCTGGTGTCGGCTCGTCGCACACCGAGCGATGCGGTCCAGCGCGGGCAGGCGCTAAAATCCGCCCAAGAGCATACCCTTCGACATGCTGTTCACTCGCTGCCCCGACTGCGACACGACGTTTCGCGTCACCGATGAAGTCCTGAAGAAGGCTAACGGCCAGGTTCGGTGTGGCCGATGTGCGAGCGTCTTCAACGCCCTCGCTGAGCTTCGCCGGACACCCGACGACAGCTCCGAGCCGCCGACTGCAGCGGCCGAGCCCTCAGCACCGCCGACACGCCGCACTGCGGCCGCAGCAGACGAATCACGCGAGGAGACTGCAAAGTCCGCGGAGCTTGTAGCGCGGGGCCAGCAGCCCGCCCAGCCCCCCAGCGCGTCCCCGGTCGCACCCGATCCATCGGGCACCCCACGCGACCAGGTCGTCGCGCTCGACTCGACGGGCTCGACGAAACCGGCTCGAGGCGAACCCGACGCGCAGGGGTTGCCACGACCGGAAAGCGCAGGCGAGACAATCCCGGTCTCCGGCGATCCGGCGGCCGACGAACGGCTTGGAGCGCTTGTGGCGGATGTCGTTGCGCAAGTCGAACGCGGCGGTGCCGCGCTCGAGGATGCCGATACGAGTGACCTGCCGGCGGAAGGCGCGATACCGCAGGAGCGCACGGCGATCACGGCCGCAGAAGTGGACGCCGTGCTCACCAGCGACACGACGGCCGACGCCGCGTCGAACGAAGCGCTGGCGGCGAGCATTCTTGCATGGCCCGCAACCGCGCAGAGGACGCGCCGATCACGCCTGTGGGGCGTCGCCGCATTCTGCGCCATGATCGTGCTCGGCCTGCAAGTGATGAATCACTTCCGTTCGGATCTCGTCAAGAATTCCGCGGCCGGTCCGATCATCCGCAACGCGTACGGCTTGTTCGGGGTTGCGATTACTCCGCATTGGGATGTTCACCAATACGCAATTCTCGATTGGGTCGCGAATGCCGAGCCGAACTTGTCCGGCCGCGGCACACTGAAGATCACCGCGCGCATTCAGAACCGCGGACCGCTCGCTCAGCCGCATCCGTCCGTGCAGCTGCGGTTCAAGGATCGATGGGAAGCGGCAGTCGGTAGCCGCATCTTCAAACCGTCCGAATATCTCGATCGATCGATGCTTCAAAACGTTCTGATGGCTCCGGGCACCACTGTGCGCGCGCAACTCGAGGTCGTCGATCCGGGCCCGGATGCGTACGGCTTCGACTTGGATGTTTGCATCGAAGTAGAGACAGACGTACTAAGCTGCGGTAGCGACAAAGTATTTTTGTGAGTGCGTTGCACGCTTCGCTTGCGAGCCAGCGCGCGGCGCAAAATTTTCTCCGCAGCGTGTTATGATCCTCGCACCCTGAGTCGGTACTTCTACTGCTAGAAACGGGGTTAGCGTTAAGTGAGTCTATGGACCTGGACGAGTTTCCAGGGCTCATTTGCTTTCGCCGGATTCTCGGAACGCTAAAGAAGCTAGCGACTACCGACTCCTGGGGTGTCGCTGTTGCGTTCTACGGGGAGAACGTGGTGATCGGAACAACCAGCACAAAAAGAACTACGACGAGAAAAAGAACGTTACGACGCTCCACGGCCGGGTCCGGCCGCGTTGCAGCAAGGAACAAGCCGCTCAGCAGCCTCACGGATGAGGCGCTACACAACTATTTCGCGAATCTCAACGGACACAAGCCGGGCGACCTCTACAAGCTCGTTATGAGCGAGGTGGAGAAGCCGCTGTTCAGAGCCGTCCTGCTCTACACGAAGGGCAACCAGTGCGAGGCGGCGGAGATTTTGGGAATCAATCGCGGCACGCTGCGCAAGAAGCTGAAGGCCTACAAGCTCCAGGGGCGATGAAGCGGCCGCAAAAGCGCGACCACGGGGCGATCGTGCCTAAACAAGCGCGCGGTGGACCGCGGCGCGCGCGCCCACGACGCGCGCTGCTTAGCGTGGCCGACAAGCACGGAATCATCGAGTTTGCCCAAGGATTGCGCGAGCTCGGCTACGAGCTCGTCTCGACGGGCGGAACCGCGGCGACACTTCGCGAGACGGGTCTTGAGGTCACCGACGTCGCATCCGTAACCGGCTTCCCTGAAATCATGGACGGCCGAGTCAAGACGCTTCATCCCCGGATCCACGGTGGCCTGTTGGCACGCCCCGGCGTGGACGATGCCGCGCTGGTCGAACACGGGATCGGCCCGATAGATGTCGTCGCGGTGAACCTATATCCGTTTGAGGCCACGACGGCGCGCGCGGATTGTACCGATGCAGAGGCTATCGAAAACATCGATGTCGGAGGGCCGGCGATGCTGCGCGCCGCCGCGAAGAACCACGATCGCGTGACGGTCATCGTGGACCACGCCGACTATTCGATGGTGCTTGCCGCCTTGCGCGAAGCCGGCGTGGCCGCCCCGTTGCGCCGCGATCTCGCAATGAAGGCGTTTGCCCATACAGCCCGCTACGACGCTGCGATCAGCGACTACCTCCGAACGCATAGCACGGCGCCGGAACGCTGGCCGGATCCGTTGCTCTTGACGTGGCGTCTCGCGCAACCGCTACGCTATGGAGAAAATCCACACCAGCAGGCCGCGTTGTATCGCAGCAACGGCGCGCCCGCTGGCACGGTCGCGCACGCTCGGCAACTGCAGGGCAAGGCGCTGTCCTTCAACAATCTGGTCGATGCCGACGCAGCTTTCCAGGCAGTGAAGTCGTTCGACGGCGCCGCGTGCGTGATCGTAAAGCACGCGAACCCGTGCGGCGTGGCGGTCGCCGCAACGCCAGCCAGCGCCTACCGCGACGCCTACCGAACGGACCCAACCTCCGCATATGGCGGCGTCATAGCCTTCAACCGAGCGCTCGACGTTGCTGCCGCCGAAGCGATCGTCACGCAGCAGTTCGCCGAGGTGATCGTGTCGCCCGAGGTAGGCCAGGAGGCATTGGCGACGCTCGCGAGCAAGCCCTCGATCCGCGTCCTAGCCGCCGGTTGGCCGCCGGCCGCTCATTCGGCGCCTACCACGGAGATCAAGCCGCTCGAGGGCGGCATCCTGCTTCAAGATCGCGATCTCGGCCGCATCGACGTGGTAAGCGCGCGCGTCGTCACGCGGCGCCAGCCAACGGCCGCGGAGCTCCGCGATCTGCAGTTCGCCTGGCAGGTCGTGAAATTCGTGAAATCGAACGGGATCGTTTATGCACGCGATGGCGCAACGCTAGGCATCGGCGCGGGTCAGCCGAGCCGCGTGATGAGCGCGCGAATCGCAGCGCTGAAGGCCGGCGAAGCCGGTCTCGCGCTGAACGGCGCGGCTGTTGCTTCGGATGCATTCTTCCCGTTCCGCGATGGCATCGATGCCGCTGCGGAGCACGGCATCCGGACGGTCGTGCAGCCCGGCGGCTCGATGCGCGACGAGGAAGTGATCGGCGCCGCGGACGAGCACAACATGGCGATGATTTTCACTGGCATGCGCCACTTCCGGCATTGACGGCGAGGAGTGGACGCGTGAAAGTCCTCGTGATCGGCGGCGGCGGCCGCGAGCATGCGATGGTGTGGAAGCTCGCTCGGTCCCCGCTCGTGCAGGAGATACTCGTCGCGCCCGGTAATGCGGGCACGGGTCGGGAACCGAGGGCGCGCAACGTCGCGATCGCGGCCGACGATTTCGACGCGCTGCTGCGCTTGGCCCGCGCAGAGAACGTCGGGCTCACGATCGTCGGTCCAGAGGCCCCGCTAGTCGCCGGCATCGTCGACCGTTTCGAGGCGGCGGGTCTGCGCTGCTTCGGGCCGAGCGCTCGGGCGGCTCAACTCGAGGGATCGAAAGCATTCGCCAAAGAGTTTCTAACCCGGCACGGCATTCCGACTGCGGCATACCGATCCTTCACCGATTTAGCGGCCGCGCGAGAGTATACGCACTCGCTACAGCCGCCAATTGTGATCAAGGCCGACGGTCTCGCAGCGGGCAAGGGCGTCGTCATTGCAGAATCCTACGCCGAAGCTGAGGCAGCGCTCTCGCGCATGCTCGACGAGCGCGCCTTTGGCGCAGCCGGAGCGTCGGTGGTCGTGGAAGACTTTTTGCGCGGCGAGGAAGCCAGCTTCATCGCGATGGTGGATGGAACGCGGATTGTCCCTCTCGCGAGCTCACAGGACCACAAGACGCGCGATGACGGGGACCGCGGCCCGAATACGGGAGGAATGGGTGCGTACTCGCCCGCGCCCGTAGTCACTCCGACCGTGCACGCACGCGTGATGGACGAGATCATGTTGCCGACGGTTCGAGGCCTCGCAGCGGACGGGATCTACTACCGCGGGTTTCTTTACGCAGGCTTGATGATCGACGCCGACGGCACCGCGCGAGTCGTCGAATTCAACTGCCGCCTCGGCGACCCCGAGACTCAGCCGATTCTCTTCAGGTTGCGCTCCGATCTGCTCGATCTGTGCCTGCAATGCTTCGACGGGTCTATCGGTCAGCACGCGATCGATTGGGATCCGCGCGCCACGGTGGGGGTCGTAATGGCGAGCCGAGGCTATCCGGACGCTTACCTCAAGGGCGCACCGATTTCCGGCCTCGCGGCGGTGGATGAGCCGGACGTCAAAATCTTCCACGCCGGCACCCGGCTGGCGAACGGCGCCGTGGTGACCGACGGCGGCCGCGTGCTGTGCGCGGTCGCGCTTGGCGAGACCGTAAGCGCCGCCCGAGACAAGGCCTATCGGGCGGTGTCAAAAGTCAGCTGGGAGGGCGCCTTCTGGCGCCACGATATCGGCTACCGTGCAGTACGCCGCGAAGCGGCACCCCGTTAGCGCTTCATCGCCTCGAAGAACTCCGCATTCGTCTTCGTATCCTGCAGCTTGCTCAGCAGGAATTCGACGGCTGCAAGCTCGTCCATTGGATGCAGGACCTTGCGCAGCACCCACATCTTCTGGAGCTCGTCGGCATGCGTCAGCAGCTCTTCCTTGCGTGTGCCGGAACGGTTGATGTTGATCGCCGGAAAAACACGTTTCTCGGCGATACGGCGATCCAGGTGGATCTCCATGTTACCGGTACCCTTGAACTCCTCGTAGATGACGTCATCCATCTTGGAGCCCGTGTCGATCAGGGCCGTCGCAATGATCGTCAGGCTGCCGCCCTCTTCGATATTGCGCGCCGCACCGAAGAAGCGCTTCGGCCGCTGCAAGGCGTTCGCATCGACGCCGCCCGTGAGCACCTTTCCGGAAGACGGCACAACGGTGTTATACGCGCGTGCAAGACGGGTGATCGAGTCGAGCAGGATCACTACGTCTTGCTTGTGCTCGGTGAGCCGTTTGGCTTTCTCGATGACCATCTCGGCCACCTGAACGTGCCGCGTTGCGGGCTCGTCGAACGTGCTCGACACCACCTCGCCACGGACGGTGCGTTCCATCTCCGTGACTTCTTCCGGCCGCTCATCGATCAACAGTACGATCAACGTGCATTCCGGATGATTAGCGGCGATGGACGCCGCGATATTTTGCAGCAGCATCGTCTTGCCGGCCTTCGGCGGGGAAACGATCAAACCGCGCTGCCCTTTGCCTATCGGCGCGACCATGTCGATGATTCGCGCGGTCAAGTCCTCGGTGCTGCCATTGCCCTGTTCGAGCTTGAGACGCTTTTTCGGAAATAGCGGCGTAAGGTTCTCGAAGAGAACCTTGCTCTTCGCGTTCTCCGGCGCATCGTTGTTGATCTCGCCGACCTTGAGCAACGCGAAGTAGCGTTCGCCGTCCTTGGGCGGCCGGATCAACCCGGAAACCGTATCGCCGGTGCGCAGATTGAACCGTCGAATCTGGCTCGGGCTGACATAGATGTCGTCGGGTCCGGCCAGATAAGAGCTATCCGCCGATCGCAAGAACCCGAACCCGTCTTGGAGAATCTCCAGAACGCCTTCGCCGAAGATGTTCTCCCCGTTCTTGGCGTGTGCCTTCAGGATCGAGAAGATGATGTCTTGCTTGCGAGAGCGTGCGAGGTTCTCGAGCCCCATCGACTCCGCGAGCTCTACGAGCTCGGACGCCGGACGGTTTTTAAGCTCGGAGAGATTCATCGCGTTTTTCGTCAGCTCGAGCTCAGCAGCCGGAATCACGTCGAACTCCTCGTCATCTGGAAATTCTTCGTGCATCGGTGGCTTTCCGCCCCGACGCGCCGAACGCTTGCCGTTGCCGTCCCTCGGCTGCCGCGGACCGTCTTTGACACGGGCGCGGGCTGAATTGCCTAAATATCCTCGCACGGCTGCTTACCGACTACCGGTCGCAACTGCTGGGCGCTCGCCCAGGTGCGTATCGAGGAATGCCTGGAGTTGCGCCTTCGAGGCGGCTCCAACCTGCTGCGCCGCAACCGTACCGTTGCGAAACAAGAGAAGCGTCGGGATGCTGCGGATGTTGTACTTGGGAGGGGTCTTCGGGTTTTCGTCGATATTGAGCTTCACGATCCGAAGGCGGTCGTGATATTCGACGGCTATCGCATCCAGAATCGGCGCAATCATCTTGCATGGGCCGCACCACTCTGCCCAAAAATCCAGCAACACCGGCTGGCTCGATTTGACCACGTCCTGCTCGAAAGCGGTGTCGGTCGTCTGTACGATCTGATCATTCACGTCGTCAATCCTCTGGTTCCCTAGTCACCGGAACCCTTCGGGTGGAAGACCAAGCTGTGGAACGCCCAAGTGAGACAAGGCCGAAAGTGACGCCGCCTGGCGGGTCAGGCACAATGTCGCAGCTAGTTGCTTCCTTTGGGGCTCGCGGGAAATCTGTAGACACTGGGAGGGCGTAAGCTATTTTTAACCGTCGAGAACACAATTTGCAAGCCTCTGAGTCCACTGAAGGGACGGGCGATAAGCCCGACCAACACCTGACCGATCTTAAGTTTTCTGACCTGCCGCTCTCACCGGGACTGCAGCGCGGAATTGCTGAAGCGGGCTTCGTGCATTGCACGCCGATCCAAAGCAAAGCATTGCCGCTGGCTTTGGAGGGCCAGGACGTCGCGGGCCAAGCCCAGACAGGTACGGGCAAAACTGCCGCTTACCTGCTTGCGCTGTTTCATCGCCTCGAAACTGCGCCGGCACTACACGCCGATTCGAACGACCCCCGGGCCGTCGTGCTCGCACCCACTCGAGAGCTTGCCGTCCAGATCCACGCTGACGCGCAGGTATTAGGTAAACACGTGCCCTTCAAGCTGGGATTGGCTTTTGGCGGCACAGACTACGAGAAGCAACGTAACCAGCTTGCCGCGGGCGTCGATGTGCTGATCGGTACACCCGGACGCATCATCGACTACTTCAAGCAACGCGTGTTCGGGTTTCGGGGCGTGCAGGTCCTCGTGCTCGACGAAGCGGATCGAATGTTCGACCTCGGCTTCATCAAGGATATCCGTTTCGTGCTGCGGCGCATGCCCGAACGCAGCCACCGGTTGAACATGCTGTTCTCCGCGACGCTGTCCTATCGTGTGCTAGAGCTCGCCTATGAGCACATGAACGATCCGGAGCTCGTGCGGATCGAGCCGGACAAGATGACGGTCGACCGAGTTACCCAGGCCATCTATTTCCCCTCGAACGAGGAAAAGCTGCCGTTGCTGCTCACGTTGCTGCGTGACCGCGATCCACATCGCACGATGATCTTCGTGAATACTCGCCGCGAAGCGGATCGGCTGCGCGACCGACTCCAGGCGAACGGCATCGTGGCGGAAGCGCTCTCGGGCGACGTGCCGCAACGCAAGCGCCTCAGGATGCTCAAGGATTTCCAAGGCGGCCAGCTAGCCGTACTCATTGGCACCGACGTCGCATCGCGCGGGCTTCACGTTCCGGGCGTGAGCCACGTGTTCAACTACGATTTGCCGCAAGACGCCGAGGACTACGTGCATCGCATCGGGCGAACGGCTCGAGCAGGTGCCGCCGGCGACGCGATCAGCTTCGGCTGCGAGGCCTACGTCATGTCGTTACCGGACATCGAGGCCTTCATCGGTCGCAAGATCCCCGTGGCTTCCTACGAGCGGGATGCACTGGTCCAGGATACGGCTCCACCGTCCGGGCACCGACCGCGCCCCAGCGGCGAACACCGCGGTCGTCGACCCAGCGGTCGGCGGCGTCCGCAGGGCGGGCCACGCCGCAACGGCTAGCCCGTCACACGAGCTCAGCGACCCCATCCACCGAGGCGAATTCCACTATCGTGCGCGCCGGACGCTGCGAGTCGGGCCGGCGAATCGCAATGGGCCGAGCGATGCCGTGGGCATGGGCCGCCATGAGCACCGGCAAACTGTCCTCGAGAAGCAGTGTTCGGCAGCGGTCGAAGGGATGCCTTCGATGTAGCTCTTCCCAAAAATCTCCGTGCTCTTTAGGCGCGCACAAATCATGCGAGCAGACGACTCGGTCCACGAGGCGGTCGATGGCAGTTTGTTGCACCTTGACCGCGAGCGTATCGCGATGAGCGTTCGTCACGATCATGAGACGCTTGCCCCGCGCGCGCACCGAAGCAAGGAACTGAGTCGCGCCCGGCAGGAACCTGATCAAATGCCGGTGAGCACGCTTCAACGCATGCAAGTCGAGACCGAGCTCGCGTGACCAGTGATCGAGACAGTACCAATTGAGCGTTCCGGTCGCGGCGCGAAAGCGTGCCGCGACGCTGCGCCGTGCATCGGCCTCTTCCAAACCATGCGCCGCGGCGTACCGTTCGGGAACGAGCTCGAGCCAGAAGAAATTATCGAAAGCAAGATCGAGCAGCGTGCCGTCCATATCGACCAGCACGGTGTCGATTTGCGTCCAATCGACACTGGCGCCTGCTGTTTCCCGCATCGGCTTATGATACAAGATCGCGGACTATGCCAGTCTCCGAGTTGCGAGCTTTGATCGATGATGTCGCGGCACTGGCGCGTGCCGCCGGCGCGGCGATTCTCGAGATCTACGGCGGTGACGTCGCGGTCGACTTGAAAGAGGACCGCTCGCCGCTCACGGATGCGGACAGAGTTGCGCACACCATTATCCGTCGCGGTCTGCTCGAGATGGGGCAATCCTGGCCGCTGCTCTCAGAGGAATCTGCGAGCACCGAGCTCGTGACACGCCGCGGTTGGACGCGATACTGGCTCGTCGATCCGCTCGACGGCACCAAAGAGTTCTTGAAGCACAACGGCGAGTTCACGGTGAACATCGCGCTCATCGATGCTCAGCGTGCCGTGCTCGGCGTAGTGTACGCTCCTGCACTGCACCGTTTGTATTGCGGAGCGATCGGCGCGGGGGCCTGGAGGGTGGACCGGGACGGCCTCCGGACACCGATTCACGTGCGCGAACACGCGGTCTCGCCCGTGCGCGTAGTCGGCAGTCGCAGCCATCCAAGCGGCGAGCTCGGCGCCTACCTAGAAGCGCTCGGACCGCACGAGCTCGTGCCGATGGGCAGCTCGTTAAAGATCTGTCTGGTCGCCGAGGGGGCGGCCGACCTGTATCCGCGTCTGGGTCCGACGTCGGAATGGGATACTGCCGCGGCGCAGGCTATCTTGGAAAGCGCGGGTGGGCGTATGATGGATCGAGCGGGGCAGCCACTGCGGTACAACGCCAAGGACGATTTGCTGAACCCTCATTTTCTCGCCTTTGGCGATCCCGGGTACGACTGGCTGACGCCGATCCGAAATACTCGTGGACGAAAAAGTAGAAACTAAGACTTTCAGGAACGTGGAGCGACTAAAACAGTTGCGCGTGGAGCATCAGGATCTCGATCAGGTCATCTCTCGGCTCGTGCATGATCCCTATGTCGACCAAATCATGCTTCGCCGCCTCAAGAAGCGGAAGTTGATTCTGAAGGACATGATCACCCAGCTCGAGAGCGCTCGGATTCCTGATCTGAACGCCTGACGCGGCGTCCTTGAAACGATCTGCCGGCGACCGCTGCCGGAGGGTCGCCGTGACACCTCATTTTTCTCCCGGCCACGAGCCCTGGCAGCTGCGGGCAAACAGCCCCGCCCCGCTCAGGTGCGCACCCCGCGGCAGTCCTTGCTCTCGGTCGGCCACTCGCTACTATGCGGCTGAAGGCGAGGACTACGATGGACTTGATCGCGGACATAGGTGCGACCAATACGCGCTGCTGCCTCCTCAACGACAAGGGCCAGGAGGTGGCCGCAGAGGTCTTCCATAACGCCGACTTTACCGGGATTCCGGGTTTGCTCGGTGTTTATCTCGATCACCGGCGTGCGAGCGATCGACCGAAGCGTGCGGCGCTCGCTGTTGCCGCACCGATCGTCGGCGACGAAGTCCGCATGATCAACATCGACTGGCGCTTCTCGCAGACAGAGCTCAAAGCGCAGCTCGGTCTCAGCCGACTGCTGGTCTGCAACGACTTCGCGGCGATCGCTTGGGGCCTGCCCCAGCTCGGCCCCGGCGATGTGCGCAAAATCGGCGGCGGAACCCCGGCCGCGCGAGCGACGCTCGCGGCGCTCGGTCCAGGCTCCGGCCTCGGTGTCTCTGCACTCGTCCCAGCCGCCGACGGCTGGGCCGCGGTCAGCGGAGAGGGCGGCCACGTATCGATGCCCGCCATGAACGAGGAGGAAAGCAGCGTCGTCGAACTCGTGCGCGAGCGCTACGGCCATTGCTCCGCGGAGCGGCTGTTATCGGGTCCGGGTCTCGTGAACCTCTATACCGCGCTGTCCGTGCTCGCCGGGAAGACCGAGCCGGAAATCTCGGCCGAGCAAGTTAGCAACCTCGCAATGCAATGCGATCCGCTCGCGCGGCGCGCACAGGGCCTATTCTTCGCGATGCTCGGAACGGTTGCTGCAGACGTCGCTCTGACACTCGGCGCGCGCGGCGGAGTTTACATAGCCGGCGGGATCGTGCCACAAATGGTGGACGCATTCGCTGCGTCCGAGTTCCGGCAACGTTTCCAGACGAAGGGCCGCTATCACGGCTACCTAGAGGATATTCCGACTTACGTCATCACGACCGCGCTGCCGGCGTTTCGCGGACTGCGGCAACTCCTCGGCTATCGTTGAGCGGCCTTCACCGCTCGGCTTGCTCGATCTTCCGCCTCTGCTCCGCCGCCTGCTCGTCCACCGTCTGCTGGACCGCCTTGGCGCGATCTATCGTGCCGACGAGAGGGTCGAAGACGGTCTTCTGCTGCTCCGGCGTGGATGTGGACTGCTCAGCAGGCGGTGAACCGCCACAGGCCGTCAATCCCAAGACCCACAGGCTTAAGGTCAGTCGCTGCACATGCTTCATCGCTCCTCTCTTTGCGGCGTAGGCCGCGCAAGCACCGCCCGTACGATTCTAGGACAACAGTCGCACCCCACCCCGTGACGGGGTTATCCTCTTTCTGTGAGGCCCAAGCGGCTCCCCTTTTCGGTACTGCAACCGCGCGGGGGGCGAGATCGGCTGGTGGTACGGCCTGGGTCCGGGACTCCTGCGGCGACCGCAGGTTGTGATCGCCGAGATGCTTTCGCATCGCAGGCCCTCAGTCCCGCTCGTCGATTGGCGCCCGCGGGCGGCCTCCCGCAAGAGAAGGGCACGCTGGAAATAGCGCAGCGCCGACTCGAAAGTCGAAGAAAGCGGAGGTGTTCTCATGGCTCATTCCGCCCGCTCGCACTCCACCGAGTGCATTCGCAACATAGCCATGCTCGGTCACGCCAGAGCGGGCAAGACTACGCTGATCGAAGCACTACTCGCGAAAGCCGGCGAGATCCGCAGCGCGGGTAGCATCGAGAAAGGCACCACCGTCTGCGACTTCACCGATCAGGAGCGGCGGTTAGGCCATTCGCTCGATGTTGCGGTCTGCCACTTCGAGCATGCGGGGCGCTACGTCAACTTGCTGGACACGCCAGGCTATCCCGATTTCATGGGAAGGTCGCTCGCAGTGTTGCCGGCGGTGGAGACCGCCGCAATCGTGATCAACGCCGAGCACGGCATCGAGCCAGTCGCCCAACGGATGATGAGCTATGCGGCTGAACGGAAACTCTGCCGCTTGGTGATCGTAAACAAAATAGATTCCGAAGGAGCCGAGCTCGAGGGACTCGTCGATGATATTCGCCGACTGTTCGGCGAGCGCTGCGTGCCCGTAAACCTTCCGGCTCGACACGGCGGGACCGTGGCGGATTGCTTCTTCGCTCCCGCAGACGAGCAGCCGGACTTCTGGTCCGTGCCGGCCGCCCATACCGCAATCACCGATCGCGTGGTCGAGCTCGACGACGAGCTCATGCAGCAGTATCTCGAGCAGGGCGAAGAGATCGCGCTGGATCGATTGCACGACCCGTTCGAGCGCGCGTTGCGCCGCGGACACGTGGTACCCATCTGCTTCGTGTCGGCCAAAACGGGCGCCGGCCTGCGGCAGCTGCTGCGTGTGTTCACCGAGCTCATGCCGAATCCGCTCGAGGGCAACCCTCCGGAGTTCGTTGCCGGCGCGCGCGGCCGCGTGCTGACGGTCGACCGCGCGAACGGCGACGGTCACTTCATCGGGCACGTGTTCAAGCTCAACGTCGATCCCTACGTCGGACGCGTCGCCGCCTTTCGAGTACACCAGGGACACGTCCATGCCGGGGAGCAGGTGTTCGTCGGCGAACGGCGCAAGGCGGTCAAGCTCGCGCACCTTTACACGATTCAAGGCAAGAGTCTCCACGAGGTGCCGGCTGTCGTTGCCGGCGACTTCTGTGCCGTCGCGAAGATCGAGGACATTCACTTCGACGACGTGCTGCACTCGAGCCATGACGAAGACGAGCTCAGGATCCGCGGTGTCAATTTACCGCCCCCGATGCATGGGCTCGCAATCGAGCTCAAACAGCGCGGGCAGGAGAAGAAACTGTCGGAGGCGCTGCACAAGCTCGCGACCGAAGACCCGAGCCTGAAGGTGGACTTCGACACCCAGGCCAACGAGACCATATTGCACGGCATGGGCGAGCTTCATCTTCGCTCAGTGCTCGAGCGCATGCACAGCGAGTTCGGCCTCGATCTGCTGACGCGACCCCCGAAGGTCGCCTACCGCGAAACGATCAGTCGTCCGGCCGAGGGGCACCATCGGCACAAAAAGCAGACGGGAGGTGCCGGCCAATTCGGCGAGGTATCGCTGCGCATCGAGCCGCTGGCGCGCGGCGCCGGCTTCGAGTTCGTCAACGAGGTCGTCGGCGGCGCCATCCCGACTCAGTACATACCGGCAGTGGAAAAAGGCGTGCGGCAGGTGCTCGTCGAAGGCGCATTGGCCGGCTATCCAATGGTCGACGTCCGAGTGATTGTCTACGATGGCAAACATCATCCGGTCGACTCGAAAGAGATAGCGTTCGTTACAGCCGGGAAGCGCGCATTCAAAGACGCCATCTCGAAGGCCGGACCCATCATGCTCGAGCCAATCGCTCGAATCGACGTGACAGCCCCGAGCCGCCACGTGGGCGACATCACCGGTCACCTCGCCGCGATCCGCGGGAGGATCGCCGGTAGTGACACGCTTGGCGGCAACCGCGCGCGCATCCATGCGCAGGCACCCCTTGCCGAGCTCGGCCAGTATCAGACGACGCTCAAGTCGTTGACCGGCGGCGAGGGCGTCTTCACGATGGAGCTCGATCACTATGCCGCCGCGCCACCGAACGTGCAGAAGGCGCTTGCGGAAGCTTATCGGCCGACGGCCGAAGACTAGCCCACCTCGCAATTCAGTTGGATCCGGCGGACGGGTGCCCGGTGACAGAGCGCCATCGTCGACCCGCGCGCCTGTCGGCCATCTCGTCCCTGCGCGCCGCTATTCGCCATCGACAGAGGGCAAAGCCGGCCCGTCAGCAGGTGCCTCCGCCGGGAACGATCGTCGGTGCCGCATGCACGGTGGCCGCTTCGCTATAGGTGGCTATACAGGTCTTCGGGCCCGAAATCGCAAACGTCGTCGTCGTGCCGGCCGTCTTCGCCGTAAATCCGGACGTGTCCGCGAGGGCATTTGAGATCGCCGCCGCGCTCGGATAACCGTTCACGATTGCAACGCTTTTGCCGGCCATCGAGACTGGGGAAGTCTGGCCGTTCGCCAGCCATAGAGCGTGTGCTAACGCGGCACCCGACCGCAAACTTACGAGCAGCGCGTCGCGCGAAGCCGTACGCGTTTGGTTTTCGAGTGAGACGAAACGCGGAATGGCGAAAGCGGCGAGAACTCCCAGTATCGTGATCATCACCACTATCTCGACTAGGGTGAAGCCGGCCTGTTTGATCGAACCTTTCATGAGTTCGTCCTCCGACCCGTTCTTAGGCTTGCCGGCAGTCCGGTGGAGGTTCGTTTCCCGGCGACGTTGTTCAACGCTCGGGCAACGTGCTCCTCGTCAGGATTCGCCGCCGTGCGCGACTCGCGAAGGCGGCTTTCGGCCCGCGGATACTCGCCTGCCGCGTCGCCGAATTGGGCGGTCACGATAGCCTCCGGCATCACGAGCACGGCAAGCTGGTTCCCGGCCGTTCGAGCGCGCTTTAATAGCGAGAGCATGCACCACCACCGCGTTGTCAATTTGACTTAATTCATGCAGTCCAGACGCCGGAACGAGCCGCACGCCGCCACCATTAAACGTAGTACGTGGCTGTGGCCTTCCGTTGAGAATCGAGTCTCAGTTTGCGTCGACAACTGCCGGAATATGCGGACCCCGTCGAGCGCGGGCTGCGCAACGTGAAAGGCTGGGAGTTCTGGATCGACCGAGGCGGAACGTTCACCGACGTCGTCGCCCGCACGCCGTCCGGCGCGTTGCAGTCTCTGAAGCTCCTTTCTGCGAAACCGGGTTCATACGCCGATGCGGCCGTCGAAGGGATTCGCCGCTTGCTGGCTGCAGCGCCGGACCAGCAGCGAACCATTTCCGCCGTCAAGATCGGAACGACGGTCGCGACAAACGCCTTACTCGAGCGCCGCGGAGAACCCACTGTACTGGTGATCACGGCAGGCCTACGCGACGCCATACGTATCGGCGGTCAACAGCGCCCGGATATTTTTGCCCTCGCGATCGACCTGCCTGAGATGCTCTATTCACGCGTGATAGAAGCCGAAGAGCGCATCGGCGCGCACGGCGAAATACTGCGCCCCTTGAACTCCGACCGGCTTCATGCGGATCTCCGCGCGGCGCACTCAGAAGGCTTCCGAAGCGCTGCGATCGTGCTGCTACACGCCTTTGGTCATCCCGCGCACGAAATAGCCGCCGCGAGCATCGCACGCGAGATCGGATTCCAGCAGATCTCCGTGTCGCACCAGGTAAGCCCGCTGATGAAGCTCGTTCTCCGCGGCGAAACGACGCTCGTGGATGCCTATCTCTCGCCGGTCATCGATCGCTACATCGCGAGCGTACGCGGCGGCCTCGCAAGCGACCTGCTCGATGCGCCCCTCGCGTTCATGCAGAGCAACGGCGGCCTCGCCAGGGCCGCTCAGTTTCGCGGCAAGGACAGCCTGTTGTCCGGACCTGCTGGCGGAGTGATCGGGATGGCCCGCGTAGCACGCGAGCTCGGATTCGACGAGGTGATCGGTTTCGACATGGGAGGGACATCGACGGACGTGTCGTTGTACGCGGGCGCCCTAGAACGCAACGTGGATGCAGTGATCGCCGGCGTCCGGGTGAGCGCTCCAATGTTGAGGATCGAGACCGTGGCAGCCGGCGGCGGATCGATTCTGAAGTTTGCGGACGGCAGGTTGCAGGTGGGCCCCGGGTCAGCCGGTGCGGATCCAGGACCGGCTTGCTATGGAAATGGCGGACCGCTCGCGCTCACGGACGCAAACGTGCTGCTCGGCCGGATCCTGCCCGATTTTTTTCCGCACGTGTTCGGAAAGGATGGAATGCAGCCGCTCGACACGGATGCGTCCGCGGCAGCCTTCGCCTCCCTCAGCACGGCGATGACGGACGCGACGGGCAGGGTTTTCGCGCCGGAAGAAGTCGCAGCGGGGTCCCTCCAAATCGCGGTCGAGCGAATGGCCAATGCGATCAAACGGATCTCGGTTCAGCGCGGCCACGACGCTACACAATTCGCTCTGTGCTGTTTCGGCGGCGCCGCCGGCCAGCACGCATGTCTAGTGGCGGAGGTCTTAGGCATCCGGACGATTCTGATTCATCCGCTGGCGGGCGTGCTGTCCGCCTACGGTATCGGCATTGCCGACCTGCGGACCGTGCAGCGGCGAACCATTGAGATCGAACTCGACTCCGCGTTCGCGACGCTTGGGGTCGTTGCCGATGCGCTGGCGAAGACGGCGCAGGCCACGCTTATGGCGCAGGGCGCGCCGCGCACGGAAATCGCAATCGAACGACGGCTCGCCCTAAAGACGGCTGGCAGTGACACCGCGCTTACGGTCGTTTGGCCGGAAGGTGCGCTGGCGGGCGAACTTCGCGCCGTTTTCGATGCGGCGCATCTGCGCCACTACGGCTTTCACGAAGCGCACTCGGACGTCGTCGTCGAGGCTGTCGAAATCGAGGGAGTTGCGCCGAGTGGCAGCGCCATGCGGACGGGGCCGGCGCCCGGTGCTCGCGAAGTTCTCGCCACGGATTCGCCTCCCGCCGCGGCCGCCACGCGGCCGATGTGGTCGCGAGGAGCCTGGCTTCGCGTACCGATCTACGTCCGCTCGCAGCTATTGGCCGGTCAGTCGCTCCGCGGCCCGGCAATCATCACGGAACCGAATACGACGACGGTTCTCGAACCCGACTGGCTCGCAACCGTGCATTCGAGCGAAGCGCTTCTGCTGACGCGCACGGCGCCGGACGCCGACCCGAGCCTCGACGAGACGGCCGATCGGGCGGCGAAGCGCCCCGACCCCGTCTTGCTCGAAGTGTTCAACCACCTGTTCATGCACGTCGCAGAGCAAATGGGTGGAGTGCTAGAACGCACCGCTCACTCCGTGAACATCAAGGAGCGACTCGACTTCTCGTGTGCCGTATTCGATGAGCACGGACAACTCGTTGCGAATGCGCCTCACATCCCGGTCCACCTCGGCTCGATGGGCGACAGCGTTCAAGCAATTCTGCGAACACAGCCACTGGAACCTGGGGACAGCTACCTGACCAATTCGCCATATCATGGGGGAACCCATTTGCCCGACGTAACGGTCGTCACCCCGGTCTTCGGCAACGATCGAGAACTGCGGTACGTCGTCGCAAGCCGCGCTCACCATGCCGACATCGGCGGCATCACACCCGGCTCGATGCCTCCGAACAGCGTCAGGATCGAGCAGGAGGGCGTGCTACTGGACAGCCTGCCGCTCGTTCAGCGCGGCCGCTTTCGAGAGGCGGAGATCAGACGGCTGCTCGCTGGGCACGTCCACCCGGCTCGGAACCCCGATCAAAACATCGCCGATCTCAAGGCTCAGCTTGCGGCCAACGCACGCGGAGTGGCGGAGCTCGATCGCCTTGTCGATCGGTTCGGCCTCCGGACGGTGCGCTGTTATATGCGGCATGTGCAAGCGAACGCGGAGGAGTGCGTCCGCACTGCAATCGCAGGATTGCGCGACGGCAGATTCGAAGTCGAGCTCGATACCGGGGACCGGATCGCCGTAGCGATCGAAATCGATCGTAAGCGTCGCGTGGCGGCGCTCGATTTCACGGGCACATCCCCGCAAAGTCACGGCAACTTCAACGCGCCCGCCTCGATCGTAAGGGCCGCCGTGCTGTACGTCTTTCGCACCCTGGTCCGAGAAAACATCCCGCTCAATGCCGGCTGCCTTAAGCCGCTAGAAATCGTGCTGCCGGAACGCTGTTTGCTAAACCCCGTATACCCGGCCGCGGTCGTCGCAGGCAACGTGGAAACGTCCCAATGCATAACCGACGCGCTTCTCGCAGCGCTCGACGTCTGTGCAGCCGCCCAAGGCACCATGAACAACTTTACATTCGGCAACGCGACCCATCAGTACTATGAAACCATCTGTGGAGGCGCGGGAGCCGGCCCGGAGTTCGACGGCGCAAGCGCAGTCCATACGCACATGACGAACTCTCGGCTCACGGACCCGGAAGTGCTCGAGTGGCGCTACCCGGTCCGGGTACGTCGGTTCGAAATTCGCCGCGGCTCCGGTGGCGCCGGTCGTCATCACGGAGGCGACGGCGTGCGCCGCGACATCGAGTTTCTCGAGCCGATGCACGTGGCAATTCTCTCGAACCGCCGGCGAGTGGCGCCTTTCGCTTTGCACGGCGGATCGGCGGGAGCCTGCGGCAAGAACTACGTGATCCGCGCGAATGGCGCGGTCGAAGACGTGCCCGCGACCGCCGTACGCGAGCTCGCAGCGGGCGACCGCTTCGTCATCGAGACACCGGGAGGCGGCGGCTTCGGCTAGACGCTGTTACCCCAGTCCGGAGACCGGTCGCTCGGCATCGCGAACCGGGACGATGTCGACCGTCGCGCTGGTCGTGCGATAACGGAAGTCGTATGTGACGAACTGATACGCCTGCTCCGGCGCGAAACCCACCCTCAGCGTGATCGCGAAACCCGATCCATCAGTAGAACGAGGCTCGCTGGTGCGGACGACGAATGCCTGCTCCGGCACGCGGCCCGCCAGAGCTCCACGCTGGTTCAAGCGTGCGAGGAAAATCCAAACCTGTCGCTCCAGGTCGGCGGCAAGCTCATCCGAGCACTCCGCATTGAATACCCAACGCGTGTGGCGCTCGATGGAACGCAATATGAACGCAGAGGTGCGGCTCGAGGAAAGCCGTTGCGAAAAGCTCGTAACCGCGGCGACGCCGGCAAACGTCACGTTGCCACGCAGCACCGCTGCAGCGGGTGCAACCCGTTCGAACGTATTGACGCCCCAGCGATGCAGCAGCCGTGCAGTCTCGGCATCGAGCTCCATGAGTGGCAACAGATTGCCCTTCAGCGCAGCGGCGGTCGGCGGCAGCTCGTGCCAGACGCCGGCCTGGTCGCAACGCGCCATGACGCCAGCTATGACCCCGCTTGCCGGCACACCATTCGCGTAGCGGCCGAGATCCCCGCGTGGCCGGAGCCGTGGAAAGTAGGTGAGCACATGAGCGCTGGCCTGCTCCAAGCTGCGAATCGCGAGAGATGCGGCATCGGCGGAGGTCCAGGACCATGGCGGGTCCCAGATCAGCAGCGCGCGCCGACGCTCGCAATACCGTGTGGCTGCGACGAAGCTCGTTGTGCCGAGGTCTCTGCCCGGTGGAGACGGAATGCAGAGGAAGTCGATTTGTGGACACCTATCCAACGCGAATAGGCCGGTGCCTTCGCCATTGGAGCCTATGATGTCGTAGTCCGTAAGCTCGTCGCCGTCCGTGCCGTGCGCGGTCATGCCGAGATACGGAATCGGCTCGCCGGGTCGCAGCGCGCGCGTCGCGTCGGGGCGCCGGCCCGGCAGAGGACCGGCCAGTCGAATCAGCTCCGATTGCTCGAGTACATCGACGACGAACCGGTCGTCCGCTGGGTTCATCGACAGGGATTGGAACAGCTCTTGATCGTCGACGAGCTGCGATCCGGGCCGCCCGAGCCGTTGTACTACCAGGTTGAACTTGTCATCGAGCTCTTCGACACGGTCGTAATCGATCGATACGCGCAAATACTCGTGGCTGCCGGGCTGACGTGCTTGTAAGCGCAACGTTTCGGACCCGGCGGGTATTTCCAGCAATGCACGCGTTGCGCGGTTACCGACGCGGACCACGACGGCGTTTTCACCGCCATGCGCGAAAAAATGCTGCACGGCAAAGGAAAGAAAAGAGAACGTGCAATGCCCACCGAAAGCACGACGATAGTCTTCAAAGCTCGCAATCGCGACCGCTTCGTTCAGCGGCCCCCGCTCCGTCCGGCCGATGAAAGCGGCGACCGTCGAGGTGTACAGAGGGATGATTTCGTCGCCCGCCGGTCGCGGCTCGACTGAACCGAGCTCCAGGGGTTCGGACGCCATGCTGCCTGTCTTTGGGAAAAACCTATCATAGCGGGCGTGCGGTGCACTTTTAAGCCCCGCACGAGCACATCCGTCAACGCGCGCTTCGGCGGCGCCGATCGTGCACGAATAGTCGCACGAGCACTAGGCCCATCAGGAAGCCTCCCACGTGCGCGCGGAAAGCGACGCCGCTCGCGCCGGCTTCGGCCGATAGGCTGCTCACCAGCTGGCCCAAAAACCAGAGGCCAAGCACGACGACGGCGGGCACCCGAAACGTGTAGAAAATTACGAACAGCGGGAAAGCAACCAACACGGTTGCACGAGGGTAGAGCAAGACATATGCGCCGAGCACGCCAGAGATGGCGCCGCTTGCTCCGATCATTGGCACAGTCGAGCTCGTATCCGGGAGGGCTTGCGCGAGCGCGGCCGCAATGCCGCAAACGAGATAGAACGCGACGAACCGGCTGTGACCGACTCTATCCTCGATATTGTCGCCGAAGATCCACAAATACAGCATGTTGCCGGCGAGATGCAGCAGTCCGCCATGCAGGAACATCGACGTGAAAATCGAAAGCTGCGGCGGTATCCAGGGGTCCGCAAGCTCGGCGCGACCGAATACCACGGCCGGGATGAATCCCAAAGACGCTACGGCGGCCTGTCCTGCCTCGGGCGGCAATCCGAGCTCCCACAGATAGACCGCCACGCAGAGCGCAATCGTGCCGATCGTTACGAACGGCGTCGCGCGCGTTGGATTGTCGTCGCGAAGCGGAATCATCGACGAAGGGCCGGCCGCGCGCCGACCGCGGGACGTTAGTCCGCAGGATTCGGCGCCGCGGCCGAGAGCACGGGCTGCTGAACGCCTCCGTCAGGATCGTCGCCGCGCGGGGCTGCTGGGACGGTATTCTCGATGATGCGCGCAGCTGCCAGGTATTGCTCCTGAGACTTCGGCGACGCTAGAACGGGCAGCGGAATTCCGCGCTGTTCGGCGACGATCCTCTGCACGAGCGCACGATCGATTTCCGCCGGCGCAACGTTGCCGGCGCGCGAAAGTGCGCGCGCGAGCGCCTCATCCGCCTCTACGGCAAGGTTGCGCGGTTCCTCTGCGAGCATCGGATGGACCTCGAGAAACAACATACCGTCGCGCCAACCAGCGAGTACGGGCTGATCGACGATGCGAACCGGGGTACCCTTCGGCACGCGGTCGTAGAGCTCCTCGATATCTTCCGGATAGAGCCTGATGCAACCATGGCTCGAGCGCATCCCGACACCGGCTGGTTTGTTCGTGCCGTGGATCAGGTAACCCGGAATGGACAGAGCCATGGCGAACTTGCCCAGTGGGTTGTCCGGACCCGGCCGCACGACACTCGGCAGGCGATCACCGTGCTCTGCATGTTCCTTTCGGACCGAAGCAGG
This sequence comes from uncultured Gammaproteobacteria bacterium, assembly GCA_963817615.1. Taxonomy (GTDB): domain Bacteria; phylum Pseudomonadota; class Gammaproteobacteria; order Steroidobacterales; family Rariloculaceae; genus FEN-1219. Next base: position 677,810 of record CAWFPH010000002.1, read on the forward strand.
TACGTACCAAACCGGATCGCGCGCCTTCTGTGTCACATGCGCTTCGCCGGTCGGAGTCGCCCATCCTTCGGCGCCGATGCCGATCGGGTGACTCGTGACGCGCAGGATCTTACGCGCCGAGTCCGTCGGATCCGGCTCGGCCGTGTAGTAGAACAGCCTCATTGCCGCTACGTTGACGACGATTCCCTTCCGCGGCGCATCGGGCAGAATAGTCTGCGTGGGAAGGTAGATGGGCGTGCCTTCGCCCGGCAGCCATTGGTCGACGCCTGGATTTGCCCGGCGCAGTTCCTCGTAACCTACGTCGTATTGGCGGCCGATGGCCGAGAAAGTATTCTCGTAGCGTGAGAATAGAACCTGCGTCTCGCCCACGATCTCCTGCAGGGGCGAGCGCAACGTTTGCTCGCGCGTATCGAGCGGCTGCAGTCGCACTGCGTGCGGATCGGGCGCTGACGCAGCGACGGGTTCGGGGGGGGCAGTTTCCGCCGGCCTGAGCAAGCTGCAGCCGGCGAGACCGATTACAACCAACGCCGAGCCTGCCACGGCGGCTGCAGAGTGCTTCAGCATCGCGACAACGGACTCGACATCGTCGCGGAGTATACCGAACCTGAGCCCGGGCGAAAGCACGATCGGCCGTTGACGCGCGGATCCGTTGTCAAGGTGCGGTGCGTTCGAGTAGCTCTTGTGTTTCCGGAAAGAGCCGACACGTCTCCACACCGAACGAGCTGGCCGTTCCTCGCGCGCACGCTGCCGCGCTAGACGATAGCGCTCACCGGTCGCCCCGTTCGAATACAGCGGCGGTAGATTTGCTTCACGAGGCGCGCGAATTCCGGACGCCAACAAGCCCCGTCATCGAAGTCCGGCGAGCAGGCTCTCCACGCCGCCGAGCACGCGCTCCTGCAACGATCGATGGCGCCGGTACGCGACATGGTACAGGTCGCGCTCCTGCGCGGCGTCGAGCAGCAAATCGTCGCTAGTCCGTAGCTCATCGACCAGATTGAGGCCCAGGGCCTGGAGGCCGTACCAATGCTCTCCGGTTGCGACCATATCGATATCTACTTGCGGTCGATGCTCGCGGATCTGCTGTTTGAAGAGAGCATGGACGTCCTCAATCTCTCGCTGCAGCTTAGCTCGCCCCTCGTCCGTGTTCTTGCCGAACAGCGTGAGCGTTCTCTTGTAGCGGCCAGCCGTGATGAGCTCGAAGTCGATTCCCTTTTCCTCGAGCAAGCGGTGAAAATTCGGCAGCTGCGCGAGCACTCCGATCGAGCCGACGATCGCAAACGGTGCCGCAATCAACCGATCGGCCACGCAAGCCATTAGGTAGCCCCCACTGGCGGCAACTTTGTCGACCGCTACCAGCAGCGGCAGCCCTCGACGCTTGATCCTGAGCAGCTGTGACGCCGCAAGCCCGTGCTCGTGAACCGTGCCGCCTGGATTCTCGAGGCGTAGTAGCACCTCATCGCGATCGCCGGCAACCGCTAGGACGGCGGAGATCTCCTCGCGCAACGACGCAGTCGCGCTAGCCCGCAGATCACCCTTGAAGTCGAGAACGAACAGACGCGGCCGACCGCTCTGATCTCGCGCGCGCGCACGCTCGGCGCGCTTGCGGTCCTTGGCCCTCGTCTTGCGGAGTTTCTTGAACGGCGCCTTCCCACTGACGGCATGCCGAAGTACATCTGCCGAATCTTCGAATTGGCGATTCATATGCTCGACGGTCAGACCGCCGGAACGACCGCCGCGCCGCGCCGCAATCGCGAACACGACCACCAGGACGACCAAAAGTACGACTGTCGCGACTTCTGCGAGGAACAGTCCGTATGACGAAAGGAATTCGCTCACTCGGTCGTCAGACCCACGTTGTTCTTTTCTAGCACGCGGTCGGCGCGGTAGCTGGAGCGAACGAGCGGCCCCGCCACGATTTCGAGGAAACCCGCGGCGAGACCCCATTGACGATAACAATCGAACTCCTGCGGCGTCACATAGCGCTCCACCGGGAGATGATTCGGGGTAGGCCGAAGGTATTGGCCGAAGGTGACGATATCGACGTTTGCCCGCTTTAGGTCGTGCAGAGTCTCGATGATTTCGTCCTCAGTTTCTCCAAGGCCCAGCATCAAGCTCGTCTTGGTCAGCACATTGGGCCGATAGCGCTTGCCATGTGCGAGCACCGACAACGTTTGCCCATAACCCGCTCGCGCGTCGCGCACGCGATTTGTTAAACGCTTGACCGTCTCGAGGTTTTGCGCGAAGACGTCGATGCCCGCATCGAGAACCGTCTCGACGTCGCGCACGTTCCCAGAGAAGTCCGGAGTGAGCGCCTCGACCGCCGTTTGTGGACATGCCTCCTTGATCGCCCGTATACATGCGGCGTAGTGGGCAGCACCGCCATCGGGCAAGTCGTCGCGATCGACCGAAGTCAGCACGACGTATTTGAGGTCCATCAGTTGGACGGTACGCGCACAGTTCTGGATCTCTTGGGGGTCGAGCCACCCGCGAGGATTGCCGGTGTCGACCGCACAAAACTGACAGGCTCTGGTGCAGACCGCGCCGAGCAGCATCAGCGTTGCGGTACCGTTGTTCCAACACTCGCCGATGTTCGGGCAAATCGACTCTTCGCAGACGGTCACGAGTCGGTGCGCGCGCACTGTCGATCGCAGTGTCTCGAAGCGCTCGCCACCGGGCAGACGTGCACGCAACCACGGCGGCTTCGGCTCCGAAGCTGCTCCATGTCGCTCTTCGCGTGTTTTCACGCCATTCTTGATGGCGGTGAATCCCTGTTCGGTCTGGTATTTCGACCCAGTTGCCACGACGGGAATACCGCGAAACTCGTTCATCGCGTGCTGCTAAGATTGAAGCGTTGGGCGCACCGAGTATCGCACGTTTGCCACTGTCGTGTTATGGGCCGCTACCGTCAGCCGCTACCGGAGAGCTCCAAGTACATTACCGCCCACGGCGCCGCGGAGCTTCGCCGCGAGCTCGATGAGCTCTGGCGGGTACGCCGCCCCGCCGTCACGAAAGCCGTTGCTGAGGCGGCCGCGCAAGGCGATCGATCAGAGAACGCCGAATACATCTATGGCAAGCGCCAGCTCGCGGAGATCGATCGACGGGTGCGCTATCTTCGCAAGCGTCTGAGCGGCATCCGAATCGTCGACTCTCGACCCACGGATACGTCGAGAGTGTATTTCGGCGCCTGGTTCGAGCTGCGGGACGGCACCGGCGCGACGCGCGAGCATCGCCTCGTAGGACCGGACGAAATCAGCCTGGGACCGGGCCACATCAGTATGGATTCGCCGCTGGGTAGAGCCGCGCTCGGCAAGACAGTCGGCGACGCTCTGACGGTCCGTACGCCACACGGTCTGCAGCACTACCAGCTCCTGCGCGTTCGCTACAGCTGACGGTTCCACCACACCAAAAAAAACCCGGCGCGAGGCCGGGCGAAGTCACAGGGGGAAATTGCGGGCCCGTCTGCGCTATTGCAGCCGTGCCCAGTTGATCAGACGGACTTCACTGGATCTGAGGTCGAAGTTGCGAGCCAATAGCGCTTCGATGTCCTTCGTTTCATAGCGCTGCTCCGTGGCCTGGTTGACCTCGACAACGCCGCTGAACTCTTGATCGGAGCCGACCGCCGCTTCACCGGTCAACACGAAATGCGTGTAGTACTTGACGCCCATGGTCCGCGAGTGTAGGGACGACCCGATCGAGCGTCTGTGATTAATTGCACAATTTGTCGACCGTGGGACCGGTCTTCGAGAGGCACGAAGTCCGTCGACTCTTGACATATTTTTTGAGCGGCTTATAGAAGAACCATTCACGTTGGTCCGAGCGAGCTTGCGATGAGTAGATATCGAATCGTTTTCGTGCTGGCCGCAGCGGCGTGCGCATTCACTGCTACGGCGCAGCAGGAGCTGCGGGCCACGCTGTTCAAGGACACGGACCAGGCCCTCGCCACGGCCCGAGCGGCGAATGCGGAGTTACTCGCGCCTGCGACGTTCGAGAAGGGCAAAGACGCGTACGCCGCCGCAGAAAGCGATTTGTCGCGCGGCAGAAATATCGATCGAATTCGGGGTGCGCTTGCCGATGCGACAAAGGCTTTCAAGGCGGCAGCCGACGCCGCAGAGATCGCGAACGTAACACTCGCGTCGCTTTTGAAGACTCGCGCGGATGCCGCTAATGCCAACGCGAGTACTTTCGCTACCGCACAGTGGAACGATGCCCGCGAGCGTTTCGATTCGGCGGCGCGCAGGCTCGAGTCGGGCGACCTTCGTGGGGCACGTACACGCGCGGATGAGGCAGAAGCTCTTTATCGCGACGCCGAGCTGACTGCGATCAAAGCTCAGTATCTGAGCCAGACCCGCGCCTTGCTCGCAGAGGCAGACCAACTGCGGGTACCGCGCTTGGCGCCCAATACCTATGCGAAGGCAGCGGGCTTGCTGCAACAGGCGGAGCACGAGCTGAACGAAAATCGTTACGACACCGACTTGCCGCGCAGTCTCGCACAGCAAGCGAACTACGAGGCGCGACATGCGATCTACCTTGCGAAGGTGATCGGTACGATGCGCGACGAAAATCGCTCGCTCGAGGACATCATCCTGAGCTATGAAGAGCCGCTCACTCAGATCAGCGCGGCTGCCGACAAGGTTGCGCAGCTCGACAACGGCGTTGAGCCAGTTGCCAAGGATCTCGTTGCTTATATCGAAGGGCTGCGCGAGCAAGCGGCGCAGACCAACGCCGACCTCGTCGACAGTCGCAAGCGAATCGGAGAGCTAGAAGACGAAGTTCGAGAACTGGATAGCAAGCTCGGCGGAGTTTCGCAAGAACGCGTTGCGCTAGTTCAACGGCTGGAGGCGGAAGCAAGAATTCGCGACCAATTCGCATCGATCGAGAACCTCTTCAACCGCGACGAGGCGCGAGTTTCGCGCGAAGGAAATCGAGTCCTGATCCGCCTCGTCGGGCTCACGTTCCAAAGCGGCAAGGCAGACGTCGGTCCGGAGCAACGCGGACTGCTCGACAAGGTTCGCCGGGCGACGGACGTTTTCCCGAACTCGCAGATCGTGATCGAGGGACACACCGACTCGTACGGCGGCGACGAAACCAACATGGCCCTCTCTCGGCGCCGAGCGGAGTCGGTCAGCTCTTACCTCAGCGGAACGCTCGGCGTGCCGGCGGCCAGAATCAGCGCGGTCGGCTATGGTGAGACGCAGCCGATTGCAAACAACGAGACGCCGCAAGGTCGCGAGCGCAACCGTCGAATCGACGTGATCATCGAGCCGCAGGTCGAGTCGACTCAGCAATAAGAGAGCTAGGTGCCGGACTCGAGCCATGCGGCGATTGCCGCGGCAATCGCCGGCTGCGCCAAGTAGCCGAACGCCTCGTGCGCATTGAGGCCGCCGCTGCCGCGAAAGTGGTTGGTCACTGCGACGTGATCCTCGATCGTCTGCACGAGACCGAGCTCGAGCATCTCTCGAAAGAAGGGGCGAAGACGCGGTTGCAGCGCCGTCGTATCGCCGCGCGCCGCGAAGTTGAGCCAGCGGTCGATGTTGGTCGGATAACGTCCTACCCCTTCGGCATGAGCACCCTGCAGCGAGCGACGGATGAAATGCGTACCGAGCGGGCTCCCGAGCGTTATGAACAATTCGATACGACCTGCCGAGGCCGACGCTGCGTGGGACAGCTCCCATAACGTATCGTACGCAATCACCGATCCCAAGCTATGTCCGACGAGCAGGACGCGTTTCCCGGCGTGCCATGCGGACTCGAGCGCGCCCCGCAGCAATGCGCGGACTGCGCTAGCGATGCCCGCGCGGTTCTTCAGATAGCGACTCGCATCGTGCATCGTAAGCCGCGTCGCAGGACTTGCGAATAGCCGACCCAGAACCGGCACGGCGTCACCGACGACATGCGCGAGTCGCAGCAGACGCCGCGACCAAGCGTCGATCTCTCGGAGGTCGTCCCGGGTCGGCTGTTGCCCCGACAGTAAAGCCTCGATGCCAACGCGGTCGAGCTCGACGTCAGTGCCATAAAACAAGGAAGTCCATCCGACCACTACGAATGCGTCCGTTCGCGCGAGCGGTGTGCTCGCGCCTGGACGACTCCTTTCTAGCGCAGCGGCGAGCACCCGCTGTAGCTCGGGCCCGTAAACCTCCGGCGGCGGCTTCGGCTTGAGGCCCGGAACGAAGATAATGGTCGGAACGGTCACGTGGGCGGTATATGGGAGTGCTCGCGCCGCAGGGGTATAGTCCTCCTAGCCCGTGTTCCCACGACGAGGAGAATAGGTCGTGCGTTATCTGCACACAATGGTGCGCATTACTGATCTCGAGCAATCGCTCGATTTCTATTGCGGCAAGCTAGGTCTCAAGGAAGTCCACCGCATCGACAACGAAGCCGGACGTTTCACCCTAGTATTCGTCGCACCGGCGGGCCAAGAGGACTGCGCGATCGAGCTGACCTACAACTGGGATCCGGAGAAATACGCGGGCGGGCGCAATTTCGGCCACATCGCGTTCGAGGTCGACGATATCTACGCCACCTGCGATCGCTTGATGAGCGCCGGCGTCACGATCAACCGACCGCCTCGCGACGGGCGAATGGCGTTCGTCCGCTCACCGGACGAGATCTCGATCGAGCTGCTGCAAAAGGGCAACGCGCTGCCGAAGGCCGAACCGTGGGCGTCGATGCCTAACACGGGTGCCTGGTAACGTTCAGCCGCTCTCCCGATATACGACGCGGAAGTTCCCGGTCTCGACTTCGGAATCGTCGGAGTCCTTGAACACCATTCTGTTGCGGCCTTCGCGCTTGGCCTGATAGAGGGCCTCGTCGGCCGTCTGAATCGCACCCGCCAGGCTCCTGCTCGATGTCGCGCGTGCCAACGCGACGCCTACGCTCACGGTCACGAAGCGCTCAGCCTTGGAGCCCTCGTGCGGAATCGCCAGGTCGAGAACGTCGCGGCGAATTTGCTCGGGAAGCTCGTGAGCGTAGTCATCGGGCGGGCCGTAGAGTACTAGCACGAATTCCTCGCCGCCGTAGCGCGCACAAAAATCGAACGGTCGCTGTGCGCATCGGGCGATACCGTGCGCTACCTTCTTGAGGCAATCGTCACCGGCTTGGTGCCCGTATAGGTCGTTGTAGATCTTAAAGTAATCGATATCGACGAAGATGATCTCGATCGCGACGTCCTCGCGACGAGATTGGCGCCACACGCGCCTGACGAAATCATCGAAGATGCGCCGATTGTAGAGGCCGGTCAGACCGTCGCGTTCCGCGAGCTCGTTCAACAGTCGAGTCTCGAGAAAATTTGTGCGCAAGGCGTGCTCGAGGTTGTAGGTCGAGATGCCGCCGATCACCGCCGCTGCCCCGAGAATCGCGCTCATATAATAGAGCTCGTTCAACGGCAGGTGCATCACGAATCCCGTCGCCAGATTGGCGAGGATGAGAAGCGCGGCGATGCCGATCGCCGCGTTGAACAGAAGTCCCAAGAAGAGACAAGCGTAGAGGATTACGAGCACCAGGCCGGCGAGCGCATACGAGGCACCCTGCAGCGCAGCAAGGTGAGCCATGTAAGTCACCACCAACCCGACCAGCGTCACGCCGACCGCCGCTACCTCCGTGTAATAGCGCCGAGCGGCCGGCAGAGAGATCGCGACGCCGATCACGATCAGCAGGGGGCAGAGCACGGCCAACCTCAGCGTCGTCAGCTCTCCCGCTCCCGCGGCGCCGAAGATGAGATCGATGCACGTAACAGCCAGCACGAGAATCAATGCAATCAGACCGGAAAGGCGCGCGCGCGGCAGGTTCTGAGCCACGTAGAAGTCGCGAAAGTCCTTTTCGAGCAAGCCGCTGAATCGCAGCTTGGAGAAGCCGCGCTTGAGCTGGTCGGCGAAGGGCGACCCGAGGCCCTCCGTATCGAGTTTGGGCAACTCCATAAACACGCGTGATGCTACCGGCGACGGAAGCATGCGCTCGAACATCCGGGAAATCCCTAACGCATGTCACACTCGTGGGCGACAGCGTACCGATCCGGACATTAGCGATAGAGAGGAAGCAGTGGCTCCTCGGCGTTCGCCGGACGCGCCGCGCCGCTCGCCTCGAGAACGGGCAGCACGCCCGCCAGCCCGGTGGCGTCCCAATCCGCTTGCACCGCGCCGTAGATGTGGGCTTCGAGCTGGAGCACTTCTCGGGCAAGATCGTCGGGCAGCAGCGCCGCGAGCGCCCCGAGGCTCCGCGGAGGGGCAGCCGGCGTCTGCGCTTCGCCCCATGCCAGAAGCGCTCGACGCGCTGCATCGGGATCGTTTTGAGCGCAAGCGTTCTTGAGCTCACGAAGACAACGGCGCACTGCTTGCGGCTCAGACTTGATCGGCGCGGGTGGAAGGTCGGATGCGTCGGGCGTTTGCCGGCCGGGCATGCCCGCAACCGCAGAGCGGTGGTTTCGGGCACGCCACCAAAGGCCCACGGTCACGACCCATGCGGCGCCCAATACGACGGCGATCAGCGGCCAAACGCTGCGCGGCCTAGGTGCTTTCGCAGCACTGGGTGTCTGAGGCTGCACGGTGGGGGTGACCGCCGGCGGTTCGCTGTTCGCCGCCACGTGCAGCGTACGCTCCGGCAGCTCCGCCACCTCCCAGCGTCCCGTCGTGACGTTCCACCATGGCAGGCGAACAGGCGCAAGCGTCACATCCCCGGACACTTGGGCAATGACTGCGAAGCTGACCGTCCGGTGAGACTTGAAGCCGTCCGAAGTCGCCTCGCGTCCAAGATCGGGCTGATCTGCATACTCACGGATTCCGGATTGCTGGGCGATCGTGAGATCGGGCAACTGTGTTTCGAGCAAACCATCCGCCTCGACAACGATCTTACGCGTGCGGGGCACGCCGACCTCGAGCTGACCGCTATCGTCGCTCCAGGTCTCCGACAGCTCGACATGCCGCGCCGGTAACCAAACTGCATCGGGCAGGGACGCCGGCGGCGGCACGGCAGGCCGCACATCCACGGCCACGGTTCCGGAACGGAAGCGCTGCACGCGCGAGAAGCCGCGGTCGGGGATCACCATTGCCTCGAACGTTGCGGGACCGATCGTGAGCGGCCCGGCTTGTTGCGGGAAGACCGCGTAACGACGCTCATGCACGACGAAATCGCGCCCGCCCCTCTGCGTTTGATACTGCGAGTCCTCGCCGAGCTTTTCGACGATCGCTTCGCCGCCCATGATCTGAGGCGGCGTGAGCGTGGCCCTTCCTGTGGCAACGCCCGTGAAAAGACGCAGCGTGAGCACTAGCTCGGATTGGACATATACGTTCGACGGCTGCGCTTCGAGCTCCATGAAGATGTCCGCGGGTGCGCCTGCAGCGTTCTGCTGGTGCACTACGCGTAGTGCGACCGTGTTCGTCTGGCGATCACCCACGCGCACCGAAGGTAGCGTGAAATCGCCGGCCCCCTTCGGCATCAACTGGTACTGCCATTCGACCGTCTGAGAAGTCTGGCCATTTACGATCTGGATTTGCGAGCTGCTCGTGCTCTGCAGCACATCGAATTGCCGAGACACGGGTGCGATTTCGGGCTCCCCGCGGACCGGCCCATCCGCTCGAATCGTGTAGGTGAACGACTCATTGTCGTGCACGGTCGAGCGATCGACGCTCGCGCGAACGGTCGCGTCTTCGGCGAACGACACGGTCGCGACCAGAGTCAGGATGAGCAGCGCAACCCTCACCACGGGTGCGACTCCCGACCGTCGCTGGTTACCGACTTACCGTCTTGATCGACACCGAAGCGCTGGTACTGGTAGAGGAACTTGCGGCGCAGCAAGCCGCCGGGGTCTTGCGGGATGCGTCTGAGCCACTGATCGGCCGCCTGCTCCGATGCCCACTTTTCGACGTCCTCGGCGGACAGAGCCTGCTTGCCCGGCTTACGCTCCTTTTGGTTCTGCTTATCGTCCGGGCGCTGACCGTCTTGTGCTTGCGAGGACCGACTGCCGTCGGCCTGAGATGGGTCCTCGTTCTCGTTCGATTCGGACGACTTCTTCTGACCGTCGTTTCGATCGTCTCTCGACTGGTCCCCTTCGCTGTCGCCACCTTGTTGCGGGTCGCTTGCTTGCTTATCGCCGGACGCGTCGTCGGAACCGTCCTTCTTGTCGCCGCGTTGACCATTCTGCTGGTTCTGCTGTTGTTGCTGGGATTGTTCCTTCTTGTTCTTTTCTAGGTAGTCCTTCAGAAGATCGCGGTTATAGCGGGCGTCGGCATGTTGCGGATCGAGCTCGAGCGCACGGTCGTACTCGCGTATCGCCTCCTCGGCCTTGCCCGCCTTCGCGAGCGCGTTGCCCCGGTTGTAGTGACCGTCGGCGGTATCGAGCGCCGCAAGGGTGGCGGCGCTATCGGCGAAATCGCCTGCACGATACTCCGCCGCGCCGCGCCACGCCGGGTCTTCGAAAAGCTTTGCGGCTCGATCGGGCTGTTGCTGCTGCAGCGCCTCGTACCCGCGTTGATCGCGCCGCTGCCAAATGTCTTGCCACTCGAACGCCTCGGCACGTGGGATGGGCAACACGAGCCACAACGTCAAGACGCAGAGCCAGCCGCGCCGAAACACCAGCGCGAGGAACGGCAACAGCGCGGCGGCCAGCAGGGCGCCACGGTCGCGCCACACGTCCGCCTGATAGCGCTGCTCATCCCGCGTGTCGAGGGCAGCCGGCGTCACGGCCGGCGCCGCCAACACGGCATCGAGATCCCGATCGTCCGGCGCGAGCCGCGCAAAGCGTCCGCCTCCTGCTGCCGCGAGCCGCTGCAGTGCGCTCGGGTCGAGCCGCGGAATCACGACTTCGCCGTGCTCGTCCGTCAGGAAACCGCCCCCCTGCTGGCCGATCGGTGCGCCCTGCTCGGTGCCGACCGCTAGCACGCTCACTCGAAAGCCCGCGCTGCGCAGATCACGCGCCGCGTCGAGGTCGGCGGATCCCACTTCGGCATCGGTGATCAGCAGCACATCGCCGCGGTTCAGCCCGGCCTGACGCAGCAGCGCCTCCGACTTGTCGAGCCCGGCTTTGAGCGAGCTGCCCTGCGTCGGCATGATCTGAGTGCTGACCGCACCGACCAGCGCGGAGATCGTACGCGTGTCCGTCGTGAGCGGCGTCACCGTGAACGCGTGGGTCGTGAACACGACGAGGGCCGTCTGACCCGCCGTGCGTCGATTCAAAAGATCGAGCAGCTTGAGCTTCGCGCGCGCAAGCCGCGTCGGCTCGACATCGCCGGCGTCCATGGAGTGAGACAGGTCCAGCGCGACTACGAGGGCCTCCTCGGAGCGAAACGCGGGGACCGGCAAGCGCTCCCAAGTCGGACCTGCCAGCGCGAGACACGCGAGCGCCCACGCGCCGAGCGCACCGACGAGAGGCCATCGGCCTTCGCGTAGAACCTGGGGCTCCGCGAGAACGTAACCGCGCAGCGCGGGATCGACGATGCTTCGCCAACCGCCGACGTCGGCGCGGCCGCGCAGCAGCTGCCAAATCAGCCATACGCCGACTGGCAAGAGTGCAAGCCACCACGGCCGCAGGAAATGAAAATCAGCCATGCCGCTACCCCCCCCGCAGCGCCGGGAAGCGCAACACCGGCCGCCGCCACGCGGCGACCGCAAAGCTCGCTGCCGCCGCACCGAGCGCGAGAGCGATCGCCGCCCCGAGCGGCCAGTAGAAGAGCTCCTTGATCGGTCGGAAGCCGCGCTCGTCCGACTCTGCCGGCTCGAGCTTGTCGAGAATCGAATAGATCTCGGCGAATTCCTTGGTGTCGCGAGCTCTGAAATACTTGCCGCCGGTCTTCTGTGCGAGCGCGGTCAAAGTGGCCTCGTCGAGATCGGCCGACGGGTTGATTTGCCGCAAGCCGAACAGCGAGCGCACGGTCAAGGCGTCCGCGCCGATGCCGATCGTGTAGATCACCACCTTGCGTTGCGCGGCAAGATCTGCAGCCTTGAGCGGCTCCACGGCTCCAGCCGTGTTCGCGCCGTCGGTCAGCAGCAACAGCACTCGCCGTCCTTGCTCGACGCCCGCGTCATCGAGCGTGCGAATCGCGAGGCCGATCGCATCTCCGATCGCGGTCTCCTTGCCCGCCAAGCCGATGGCGGCCTCGTCGAGCAAAGTGCGTACCGTGGTTCGATCGAACGTGAGCGGCGCCTGCAAGTATGCCTCGCGGCCGAACAGGATCAGGCCGATCCGATCTCCGACGCGCCGCTGGATGAAGTCGGTCGCGACGGATTTGAGCGCGGTCAACCGATCGACCCATTGGCCGTTCAATTGAAAATCTTGCTCCTCCATGCTGCCGGACAGGTCCACTGCGAGCAGCAGGTCGCGGCCTGTCATCGGCAACGCGACCGGGTCGCCGACGAACTCGGGGCGAGCCGCGGCCAGCACCGCGAGCGTCCAGACGGCGGCGAGCACCACTAGCCGCACGTGCTTGCCTGCTGTCCGTCCACGAATCCCCGAAAGCTCGAGGAATTCGCCAGCCGCAGGGACCTTCAGGGCCGCGCCGCGATCGACGGGCGCAGCCGGCAAGAACCGACGCACGAGCCACGGCACCGGCAACACGAAGAGCACCCACCACCAAGCGAGCGTCCACACCGCTTCAGTCCTCGATCCCAAGAGGCGTTCGGCGTCGCTGCGCCTTGAGCCAAGCCGTCGACAGCACGACGAGCTCCAGCGCCGCGGTACGCTCCACGGTGTCGGGCCGCGCATAGGGCGCTGCGAGCAGCAAGCGCCCTGAGCCCGTCGTGAAGTCGCTCCGTTGCCAACCGCTGTCGAGATATGCGAGCCAACGTTCGCCGATCAGGCCGGCGACGCTGCCCGCAGCCGGTGCGGCCGCTCGGGTGGCCGCGCCGCGCGCCGCGGCCGTCATTGCGAAGCGGCGCAGCACGGTGGAGACGCTCTGCAGGCACCCGACCGGCTCGGCCCCTTGCTCCAGGGCGCTGCGCACCCGCTGCAGGGTGCGAAGTGCCGCCCGCCGATGCCGGCCCCGGTAGTATGCGAGGCTCGCTAACACGAATCCGGCGAGCACGAGCGCCGCAAGCAGCCACCAGCCGAGCGCAGGCGGCCACCAAGCAACGGCGCCCGGTAGGTGGATGTCGCGCAGCGGTAGCTGCGAAATGTCGTTGGTCGGATTCATCGGTGGCGATAACGCTCCGCCAGCACGCCGGCCGGCTCCGCCTGCGTCGGGCACTCGATCAAATCGATGGCCGGCAGCCGCGCCAACCCCCGGAGCAGCGCGCGCCGAGCCTCGAACCGCTCGTGGTAGCGCCGTCTAAGTCCGGCGTCCTGAGTCTCGATCGCGAACGACCGACCGGCGCTTTCGATTCGATATCGCCCCGGCGGCGGAAGTTCAGCCTCGACAGGATCGAATACATGCACGAGCGTGAGGTCGCAGTGTCCCGCGAGCTGCCGCAGATGCCGCTCCGCGTCCGCACCGAGCGCGCGGAAGTCGCTCAGCAGGAACAGAACGCTGCCGGGCCGCGCCACGCGCGCGAGCCGCGCCAGCGCACGACCTGCATCCGCATCGACCCGCGAGGGCTCCGCCGCGGGCTCCCAGAACGAGGCGGCGCAGCTTCGCTGCAGCAGGCGCAGAACGGCGCGCCGTCCGGGTGCCGGCCGCAGCTCATGATGCTCGTTTGCCGAGAACACGAGGCCGCCGAGGCGATCGCCATTGGCGACCGCGCTCCATGCAATCAGCGCGGCCAACTGCGCGGCGCGTACGGCCTTGTAGGCGCCGCGCGTCGCGAACAGCATCGGTGGGCGCAAATCGAGCCATACGAACACCGGCCTGTTGCGCTCTTCTCTAAAGACCTTCGTATGCGGCTTCCCCGTACGCGCGGTGACTCGCCAATCGATTGTCCGCAAGTCGTCGCCGGGCTGATAGGGGCGCGACTCGTCGAACTCGACGCCGCGCCCTTTGAAGGGCGACAGATGTCCCCCCGCGCTCGCGGCGTGCACCCGCGGCGCACCGAGCTGCAGGGCTTCCCCCGCACCGCGCAGCCTGAGCAGATCCGGAAGCTCGACTCGTACCGGGGACTGCGCTGCGGCTGCGGCCGGCATCTACGGCACCCCGATGCGCGCCAACAACGTGTCGATGATTTCGTCTGCCGAACGGCCAGCCGCTTCCGCTTCGAAACCGAGCACGACCCGATGCCGCAAGATGTCGTGCGCGACATCCTGAATGTCCTCCGGCGTCACGAAATCGCGACCGGCGAGCCACGCGTGCGCCCGCGAGCACCGATCGAGCGCGATCGTCGCACGCGGGCTCGCGCCGTACTGCAACACGCCGCGCAAGTCGTCGCCGTAGCGCTCGGGCTGCCGAGTCGCGAGCACGATCTGCACGATGTACTCCTCGAGCGGGACCGACAGATGCTGATCGAGCACCGCGAGCCGTGCCGCAAGCACATCGCGTTGCGACAATACTTCGGAGGCGGTGAACAGCTCTCTGTCCTTGGCCGAACGCTTCTGCTCGGCGCGGTTGAGCTCGAGAATCGCGCGCTCACCGGCCGCGTCGGGATAGCTCACGAACACGTGCAGCAGAAAGCGATCGAGCTGGGCCTCGGGCAGCGGGTACGTGCCTTCCTGCTCGATCGGGTTTTGGGTTGCCATCACCATGAAAAGCGCCGGCAACGGATAGGTGACGGAGCCGACCGTGATCTGTCGCTCGCCCATCGCTTCGAGCAATGCCGATTGCACCTTGGCCGGGGCGCGATTCACCTCGTCCGCGAGCACGAGATTGTGAAACAGCGGGCCTTCCCGGAACACGAACGAGCCATCTTGCGGCCTGTAAATCTCGGTACCGGTCAAGTCGGCCGGCAGCAGATCGGGCGTGAACTGCAGGCGATGGAAGTCGCCCTCGATGCTGTAGCTCAAGACCTTGATCGCTCGAGTCTTCGCGAGACCGGGCGCACCCTCGACCAGCAAGTGGCCGTCGCACAGGAGTGCGACCAGCATGCGATTCAGCAACCGCTCCTGGCCAACCACCAAATGCTTCAAATGGGCTTCGAGCGCGACGAACTTTTCTTGGAGCGACATGGACTTGTCTGAAATCCAAAGCGGGTCATTCTAACCTGCGGCGCCGCGGCTTTCGTTACCAAACGTAAAGATTGGAGTCACGGAAGGTTCATCGCGGCGACACGCGCGCGAAACGGCAGAGCGACTGGATCTGCGGGTATACGCTTACCCACGCCACCCGTTGCGGAGCCGCCGTAGAGGCGGCCAATTTCTCCGCCTTAGGGCCTGCGACGGAAGAACCCGCCGCCACCAATCCCGAGCGGACCGCGCGGGATCACCACCTGCATGGGTTGGCCGTTACGCAGCACGTCAACGACGACGGATTCACCCGGCGTGCCCTGCAGCGTGAGCTGGTTCAAGTCACGAACATCGAATACGCGCTTGCCGCCGTAGCTCGTGACCTCGTCGCCCGCCTGCAAGCCCGCTTGCGCGGCCGGCGAACCCGCCAGCACGTTGAACACGCCGACCGTCGTCGGCCTTCCTTCCGCAGCGAGGTAGCGCGCGTAATCGTCGTCGCCGAGCTCGGCGCGCAGCGTGGTCTCGCCCGCGTTCGGGCCTGACGGCACGGGTTGGCCGTCGCGCCGTGCGGTGTATTGCTGCTCGAGCGCTTGCAGCGCGAGCTCCGACCGGCGTTGCTCGATGTACGCCGCGCGCTCGGCAGAGAAGCCGGCCGCGACGAGCTTGTCGATGCGTTCCTCCGCCGTTTCGGCTTGCGGCCGGAAGCGGTTGCGGAAAGCCGCGGGCGGTGCGCCGGACCCGACGCCTTCCCCAGCGTCGGGCGTAGCGTCGGGACCTGAATCGGCCGCAACGCTGGACGCTGCCCCGCGCAGCTTCGCAACCGCGGCGTCGAGCTCGGTGACGCGCTCCTCGAGCGCCTGGCGCCGCTCGGTCTCGGCCCGCAGGGCGCTCTCGACCTTCTCGAGTCGTGCCGAGTCCGGTGCTGCGCCTGCCGGGCGGCTCGGTATCGCGTCGGTCGTCCCGGCTGGCGGCCCGGCGGCGGGTCGCGGCTCCCACCAGACGACGACTGCGAGAGCGGCGCCGATTCCCGCGAGCGCAAGCAACGCGACACGCCACATGGTGCTTGCGCTCCTACGCCTGCGCGCCCCCGAGGCGCAGCACCCTCGGCTGCGTCGGAACCGCCTGCTCGAGGACCTTCGGTTGCCCGGAGGCGCTGGTGGAGGGCTCGAACCAGGTCCGGTGAACCAAATTGTGCAGCTCGCCCAGCGCGAGCTGTGCGTCGTCGATCCACTGATGCAGCGCGGCGACGTCGAGTCGGCCGACGTCGAGCACGGCGAGCATCCGGCGCAGATCGCCGAGCTGCTTGTGCGGTCCGGCATTGCGCGGCAGCACCGCGAGGGACGCGCCGAGCTCACGTAGGCTGAACGAGAACGCGCGAGGAAATTGCTCGTCCTTCAGCAGATAAGCGATCACATCCGGACCATGGATTCGCCGACGCACTTTCTGGCGGTACATCTGGTATGCGGACAGCGACTGCAGCACCGCCATCCATAAGGTGTTGTCGAAGCGCGCGAGATCGTCGCGGTTGAGGAGGGTCGCGGCCGCGACGTCCAAGATTCGCGTCGCCATGTCCGCGCGCTCGAGGTTGCGGCCTATTCTGAAGAACTGATAGCCGGAATCATGGCTCATCGTATCGGCCAATAGGCCGCTGATCTGTTGACACCCCTCGACCACGCGCGAGTGGATGCCGTAACGCCGCCGGTGCGACGTCGCCGCATCGAGCTCCTGTGACACGTACATGCAGAGCTCGTTGATCGATCGCCAGGCCTCGGACGGCACGATGTCGCGGGTCGTGCGCACGCTCTCTCGGGCTTGAGCCAGCGATGAGCGCACGGAGCTCGGATTGTTGCGGTCGGCCACCAAGAAGCGCTCCGCCGTGTCGACGCCGGGGCTCGGATGGAGCCGGCGGTACAACGAGCCGCAACCGGTGATTTGAATGAGCAGATCCCACTCGAGGCCTACGTGCCGGGGCAGATCGAGCAACAAGTTGCCGTACACGCGCGCGAGTCTCGCGCTGGTCTCGGCGCGCTCGAGGTACCGGGCGCTCCAGTAGATTCGCTCCGCCACGCGCGAGAGGAGACTCATGGAAACGGTTCCCCGAGCGATGTGCTCATCCATCCACCGCCACGATCCACGTGTCCTTGCTGCCGCCGCCCTGCGACGAGTTCACCACGAGAGACCCGCGCCGCAAGGCCACCCGCGTGAGCCCGCCCGGCGTCACCCAGATGCGCTCTCCCTGCAGTATGAATGGCCGCAAGTCGAGGTGCCGCGGCTCGATCTCGCCATGCACCAGCGTCGGCGCGGTCGACAGCTTGAGCACGGGCTGGGCGATATAGTTGCGCGGATCCTCTTCGATCGCCGCCGCCATCGCGGCGCGCTCTTCCGGCGTCGATCGCGGTCCGATCAGCATGCCATAACCGCCCGATTCGTTCGCGGGCTTCACGACGAGGTTCTCGAGATTTGCGAGCACATGCTCGCGACTTTCGTCGTCGCGCAACAACCAGGTCGGCACGTTCGGCAAGATCGGATTCTGCTTCAAATAGTACTCGATGATCTTCGGCACGTAGGCGTAGACCACTTTGTCGTCGGCGACGCCCGCGCCCGGAGCATTCGCCAGCGCGACGGTCTGCGCGCGCCAGGCGCGCATCAGGCCGGGCACTCCGAGCACCGAATCCTTGTTGAAGCATTCGGGGTCGAGGAACGTGTCGTTGACTCGTCGGTAGATCACGTCGACACGCTCGAGGCCGCGGATGGTGCGCACGTAGACGCACTGATCGTCGGCAACGACCAGGTCGCCGCCCTCGACGAGGTCGACTCCCATGCGTTGGGCGAGGTAAGAATGCTCGAAGTACGCCGAGTTGTAGATACCGGGCGTCAGTACGACGACGCGCGGGAAATCGAGCTTGCGCGGTGACAGTGAAGCGAGCATATCGAACAGCTGCGAGGCGTAATCGTCGACCGGTAGGATCGACGCATGCTCGAAAGCCTCGGGGAACACCTGCTTGGTGATGATCCGGTTCTCGAGCATGTAGGACACACCCGAGGGCACGCGCAAATTGTCCTCGAGCACGTATACAGTGCCGTCGGCATCGCGAACGAGATCGGTGCCGCAGATGTTCGCCCAGACTCCGTGCGGCGGATTCGCGCCGATGCACGGCTCGAGAAAATTCACGGACGTTGCAACAATGTCGTCGGGGACCACACCGTCGGCGATAATCCGGCGATCGTGATACAGATCGTCGATGAACCGATTGAGCGCCGTGAGCCGCTGAATGAGCCCGCGCTCGATCCGCTGCCATTCGCTCGCCTCGATCGTGCGCGGGATCACGTCGAACGGCCAGGCGCGGTCGATGTTCTGACCTTCGGTGTAAACGGTGAACGTGATGCCCATCTCCGCGATCGCACGCTCGGCGTCGTTCTGCCGCTCGGCGAGCTCACGATTGCCCAGCGACGCGAGATAGCTCGCGAGATGCGACGCCGCGGGCCTCGCCCTGCCCGGCGCAGCGAAGAGCTCGTCGAAGAACTCCCCCGGTTGATATTGCGTCCAGTCGAGCGGCATGTGTTTTCCTGAGAAGATACGCCGAAAGAAGATGAGAATCGACTTGGCGAAATGGTGCATCGTAACCGTCGCGGGCACCATCTTGGTGCTCGGGCTCATCGCCTACATCGCACTTGCTTCGGCACTGCCGCGACGCGCGGGTAGCACGACGCTCGCCGGCTTGAGCGCCCCGCTCGAAATCGAGCTCGACCGGCACGCGATCCCGCGGGTCCGCGGAACGTCCTTCGAGGATGTGCTGCGGGGCGAAGGGTACCTGCATGCGCAAGAGCGTTACTTCGAGATGGACCTGATGCGGCGCTCGGCTGCAGGCGAGCTCGCGGCGCTCGTGGGTGAACGCGCGCTTGCGCTCGACCGCGCGCAACGGCCGTACGACTTCAGGCGCCGCGCCGAGGCGCTGTTGACGCAGCTGCCACCCGAGCAGCGCCACTGGCTCGAGGCTTACACACAGGGCGTGAACGCGGGCCTCGCGGACTTGGGCGCACGGCCGCCCGAGTATTGGTTGCTAAGGTCTAAGCCGCAGCCTTGGCAAGCCGTCGACAGTCTGATCGTCGCGTATGCCTTCTACACGATGCTGTCGAACAACGAAGTCTACGAAGAGCCGCAGGGCGTGATGCACGACGTGCTGCCGCCTGCTCTCTACGAGTTCCTCACACCCTCCACGTCGCGGTTCGACCGGCCGATCGAGCGTACGGCGGACGATCCGACGGGCGGCTACACGCCGCTGCCGATTCCGGGCCCCGACGTGGTCGACCTGCGCACGTTCTCGCGCCTGCCGGCACCGCCCGCGCCGCCGCGGGTAGAGCCGCCGCTCCTCGGACCCGCTTCGAACGAATGGGTCGTCGCTGCGACGCGCGGCGCCGGCGGCGTCGCGATGCTTGCGAACGATCCCCATCTCGGGCTCCGCGTGCCGAACATCTTTTACCGCTGCGAGCTGTATTGGCAGGACGGGCTCGCGCGCGGCGCTTCGATACCGGGCCTGCCGGGCGTATTCATCGGCGCGAGCGAATCGCTCGCATGGGGCGCAACCGTCAGCAACGCGGATCAAAGCGACTGGGTCGTGGTCGAGGTCGACCCGAGCGATCCGAGCCGCTACCTCACACCGGATGGACCGGAGCCGTTCGTCGAGCGCACGCTCGAAGTCGCGGTGGCCGGCAAACGAGAGCCCGAACGCCTCGAGATTCGAGAGACTCGCTGGGGACCGGTGACCGCGAGCGATTGGCGCGGTCGGCCGCTCGCCTTGCATGCGACTTGGCTCGAGCCCGGCGGCGTGAACCTCGACGTGATCGGGCTGCCGCGCGCCCGCACGGCCGCCGAGGGCGCGCACCTGCTCGCGCATTGGGCCGGCCCGGCCATCAACTGGGCGCTCGCCGATACGCACGGCGACATCGGCTGGGTCGTCAACGGCCCATTGCCTGCGCGCGAGGGCTTCGACGGGTCTCGGAGCGAGTCTTGGGCCGACGGCAGTCGCGGTTGGCACGGCTACGCCGATCCGCCGATCGTGCTCGGTCGAGCCGACGGAGAGCTGTTCACGGCGAACAACCGCACGCTCGCGCCGGAAAAGGCCTTGCGCTTGAGCCGCATGTGGATGCGGCCGCTGCGCGCAGCGAGGATCGCGGAGCTGCTCGGCGCGCGCGAGCGCTTCGCCGAGTCCGACTTCCTCGCCATGCAGCTCGACACGCGCGCGGCCGGCTACGACATGATTCGCGACATCGTGCTCGAGGTCGTGCCGCCCGACGATCCAGGGCCGCTGCTCGCGCGAGCGCGTGGGCATGTCGAGCGGTGGAACGGCCGCGCCGACGTCGATCAGCCGGGTTTTCGGATTCTCCACGTCTACTACCGCGCACTGCTCGAGCGAGTGCTCGGTCCGCTGCTCGGACCGGCCGGCGAGGCGGACCCGGACTTCGTCTACCGCTGGCCTTTGGCGGACGAGCCGCTGCGTCGCGTGCTCGAAGAGCGGCCCGCGAATCTACTCACGAAGGACTTCCGGGATTGGCCGACGTTTCTGCGCCAAGTGCTGCTCGACTCGTTGCGTGAAATCGAGGCGCGCCCTTCGGGTCAGGGTATCGACGCAGCGTGGGGCCGGGTCAATCGGCTCGACGTGGCACATCCATTCGCGGCGCTGCCGCTCGTCGGCCCCCTGCTGGCCCGCTGGCTTCGCTATCCGAGCGTGCCGTTGCCCGGATCGACCGTGTCGCTGCGGGTAGCCACGCCGTCCTACGGGGCGCTCGTGCGCATGGCCGTCGCACCGGCCCATCCCGAGCGCGGCATCATGGAGATGAGCGGCGGCCAGAGCGGCCATTTCCTGTCGGCGAACTTCGCAGACCTCGAGCCCGAGTGGGTCGACGGGGCACCCACACCGTTCCTCGCGGGCGCGACGGTCTCCCGCATCGTGCTCGAGCCCTGAGCGGCACTCGAACGAGCGCGGGGCGGCCTATTGGAAGACCGCTTGCTCGATCGTCGGCGGATCCTGATCGTTGAAGTGCGGGTGGATCACATCGATGTCGCCGCCGACCGCGGCGGCCGTCGTCGCCTGTCCCGCGAGCTTGGCGATTCCGACACGATGCGCCGTCGCCCAGTCGTCGTCGCTCGCGAGCTTCACCACCATCGGCGCGTCGGCGAGGTTGCTCACGACCGCCAGAGGGCCGTCGGCAGACCACACGGCGCCGTCTTGGCCCGGCACGGGCTCGTCCACCGTGACCTGCGTCATCGCCGACGGATTTTCCACCGGCACCTTGTAGATGTTGGCCGCCGCAACGACGAGCAGGTAGCCGTTCGAGTCGTAGACGATGCCGTTCAGCGCGACGCCTTCCGGCAACGAGGTGAACCGGTACAACACCGATGCGTGATAGTCGGGCGTCACCCGGTAAATCACGTTCATGCGTGTGTCGGTGACGTAGACGTTGCCGTCGTTGTCGACCGTGAGATCGTTCGCGAAGTAGGCGGGCGAATCTTTGGGCTCGCCGATCGCGGCCGCGAGGTCGACCATCGCAAGCCGCTCGCCCGTCGTAAGACTGTAGACGCCGAGCTTGGCCTGGCCCGGCTTGCCGGACTGCAGGGCGCTGCGATCTGAATTGCAGACGAGCAGACGGTCGCGTGGCTCGTCCACCTCGATACCGACCGACGACACGAGCGCCGGATCGGTCGCGAACGGCGTGACGGCACCGTCCTCGCCGACGCGGAAAATGGTGCCTTCGGCGAGCGACCCGGTCAGAAACCGGTGATTCGCTTGGTCGTATTCGATGCCCTCCGGAATGAAACCGCTGCGCTTTGCAACGATGACCTTGCCCGCGGGTTGAACGGCCGCCGCAGGCGCGGGCGCAGCGGCGCTAGGCGCCTGCGCCGATGGCTCGGGCGTCTGATTGCAGGCCGTGACCAATGCAGCGACCGCGATCGGCAGCAAGCGGATCCCCATCGAATGAGCCTCCTTCTGGCTCCGCCGTCCGCAGGCGACGGTGTGACGCGCGGGATGGTAGCACGCTCGCACGCCGCGGCCGCGCTCGCACGTTTGCGAAAAATTGGCGCCGCGATCAGCGCGATTGCGGCAGCTTCAAGACCTTGAGGCGGCGCGACAGATCCGTACGCTGCAGGGCTGCCGAGATTCTCGCGAACTTCTCGAGCGGATTCGGACGGCCCGCAGGATCGCGTTCGGGGAAGAAGATGCCGTAGCCCTCGTTGCGCGCCGACCGGACCACGCCGAACAGCAGCAAGCTTTCGCCCTGAAGCTCCATCTCGACGTCGACCCAGCCGTCGATCTTGAGTGCGCTCACCAAACCGCGGTCCAGCGCAACGAACAGACTTTCGACGCTGAGGTCACGAACCTGGCCGCGCCAGATCTTTCCCGCCAGGTGCAGCCGCGCTTCGAGCCGACTGCCCGACCGCACGGTCACGCGAAAAGTCCCGCGTTGCTCTCGTTCCCGCGCCATCCGCATGGCCTCACGACGACGCTCGAGGCGGGCATGATACTGCACCGCGCATCGCCGCGAGCGCGAGCTCGCGTTGGCAAAACGACCGGTCGTCGCTAGAGTGAAGCGTGAGCTCGCGCGCCCTACTGCTCGCGGCCGTCCCGATCGCGGGCCTGCTCGCCGGCTTCATCAATACGCTCGCGGGTAGCGGGTCGCTGCTGACGCTGCCCGTGCTGATTTTTCTCGGCCTGCCCGCCAACGTGGCGAACGGCACCAACCGAGTCGGCGTGCTGCTGCAAAACGTCGTCGCGGTCGCAACGTTCAGACGGCATGGCGCGCTCGCAGCCGGCGCATGGCGGCTCGCCGCACCCTCGGTGGTCGGCTCGGTGCTCGGTGCGGCGCTCGCGGTCGACCTCGACGAGACGCTGCTCCGCCGCATCATCGGCGCATTGATGCTCGTGCTCGTCGCCGTCATGCTCGTCAAGCCCGAGCGCTGGCTCGCGGCGTCCCCCGGCCCGCAACGTGCTCGACCTTGGCTCGAGATGCCGCTGTTTTTCGCGATCGGCGCGTACGGCGGGTTCATCCAGGCCGGCGTCGGCATCTTCCTGCTGGCGGGGCTGGTGCTCGGGGCCGGCTTCGACTTGGTGCGGGCCAACGCGGTGAAGAACCTGATCGTGCTCGTGCTGTCGGCCGCCGCGCTCATCGTGTTCGTCGCGAACGACCAGGTCGCATGGTCGCTCGGGCTCTTGCTCGCGCTCGGCCAGGCCGTCGGCGCATGGCTCGCGGCACGCGTCGCGCTGCGCCGCGGCGCGCCGTTCGTGCGCGGTGTCCTGATAGCGGTCGTTGCACTCTCGGCCGCGGCGCTGTTCGCCGGCGTCGGCTTGTGAACCGGCCGTTGCGGAACTTCGGGCGGGCTCGCTCGGCCGGAGAGTGTAAAGTCTGCGATTCCGGCTTCGCGATGGGCGAGCGCCGGGAAACGGGGAGAATATCGCTTGCAGGAGCAGGTTCGCGGTCGACCGGCGCGGTCGCTCAAGCTCACGCGAGCGAGGGGACGGCCATGAGAGGTTGGCAGCAGCTGGGCGTCCTGTACGCCGCATGGCTTGCGCTCGGCTGCATGGCGATGTGGACGATCTCGCGTTGGTCGGTCCGCCATCGGATGCACGGCGCGACCACCGCAGCCGCCGCTGCCATCGCGCTGATGCCGCTCGGTATCGTCGTCCTCGTCCTGCTGTTCGCGGCAACGCCCGCGGTCGGCGGGAACCCGTTCGTTGCAGCGCTCACGAAGTACGATCAGGCGGTGACCACGCTGTTCTTCGTCTGGCCGTTCGCGGCGGCCTTCGCAGCCGCGCAGTGGCTGCTGCGCATGTCGAGCAGCTTGCGCATGGCGCGATGGACCTCGTTCGCTACCGGCAGCATCGTGACGGGCGCCGCCCCGCTCGCGCTGCTCGCGACGGGCTGCGCGGCACGCGCTTGCCTCTAGCCTTTCACGGGACGAAACGTCCATCGAGGTCGCGCAGATGGGAAAGAGTCGGCTAGAAGCTTTCAGCGACGGCGTGATCGCGATCATCATCACGATCATGGTGCTCGAGCTCAAGGTGCCGCACGGCGAGCGCTTGGACGTCATCGCGCCGCTGGTGCCCATATTCCTGAGCTACGTCCTGAGCTTCGTGTATATCGGAATCTACTGGAGCAACCATCATCATCTGCTGCACGCCTTGCAGCGCGTGAACGGCGGCATTCTCTGGGCCAACCTGCATTTGCTGTTCTGGCTGTCGCTCCTGCCGTTCGCCACAGGATGGATGGGCGAGAACGGTTTCGCCGCTCTGCCGTCGGCCGCCTACGGCGGCGTGCTGCTCGCCGCGGCGATGGCCTATTGGCTGCTTCAGCACGTGATCATCCGCTCGCAAGGCCACGACTCGCTGCTCAAGCGGGCAGTCGGCCGCGACTGGAAAGGGAATCTGTCTCCCGTGCTCTACATCGTGGCGATCGGGAGCACATTTTTCTCGAGGTGGCTCGCGCAAGCCATCTACGTCCTCGTCGCGCTCATTTGGCTCGTGCCGGACCGGCGCATCGAGCGAGCGCTGACTCCCGAGCAGGCCTGATCGCCAGAGCGGCGCGAGCTATAGAAGGCGCCGCGTGGCGCCTCGCGCGGCAATCGAGGCATCATAGCGCCCGTCGCAAGCGCGAGACGCAGCACATGGCTCCTCGTCATCGGGAAAGACACCGCACGCAGCGCGTCGGCTGGCTCCGCGCAGCCGTGCTCGGCGCGAACGACGGTATCGTCTCGACCGCGAGCTTGGTGCTCGGCGTCGCCGCCGCCGGTCCCGATCGTCATGAAATCCTCGTCGCCGGAATCGCGGGCCTGATCGCGGGCGCAATGTCGATGGCCGCCGGCGAATACGTCTCGGTGCATTCGCAATCGGACAGCGAGCAGGCCGACCTCGAGCGTGAGAGGCGCGAGCTCGAAACCGACGATGCGGGTGAGCGGCGAGAGCTGATGGGCATCTACATCGGCCGCGGGCTCGAACCGGATCTCGCCCGCCAAGTCGCCGATCAGCTGATGGCGCACGATGCGCTCGGCGCGCATGCGCGCGACGAGCTCGGCATCTCGAGCGCGATGCGCGCGCGGCCGACCCAGGCGGCGTTTGCGTCGGCCGCAAGCTTCTCCGTCGGAGCGGTATTGCCGCTGCTGGCGGTCGCGACCGTCCCGGTCACGAGTGTGCTCATCGTAGTCCCCGCTGCCGCGCTCGTGTTTCTAGCCGTGCTCGGCGGCGTCGCGGCCCGCGCCGGCGGCGCTCCGATGGGCATCGCCGCCGCGCGCGTCACGTTCTGGGGAGCGCTTGCGATGGGTTTGACGGCGGCCGTCGGCGCGCTCGTCGGCGCTGCGGTATGACGACGCGCCCGGGACGCGGCGCATTGGGTTAGGCCGATACCGCGCGCGCACGATTGCGGCGGCGAGCGCGCGACTTCGCAGCAGCGCCGGTGGCGGGAATGAGCTCCGGCGGCCGGTCGCGGCGCAAGATGATGATCTGCCCGGGCGGCACCTCGTGCCAGCCCGCGTCCCGCGTGAGGCGCTCGGAGCTCACCGTCACCGCGTGTTGCCCGCCGGCGGCGTGCGGGACGACCTCGGGATAGAGCGGTTGGTTGAAGTAATACAACGTCTCCGGCGCGCCGTCCGGGTCGTCCGTGAACCGCGACACGACGGCGTGGTCGCCGTCGGCGATCGCCACGTTCAAGTAGCTCGGAGCGCCGCTCGCCGCGTGCACGAGATCGAGCGTCCGATCGATCGCGGCGCGTAACGCATGCGCCATCCGCAGCGCGGGATCGAGCTCGCCGCCTGCCAGCCAGCAATCGATGTACAGGGCGAAGAAGTGCTCCGAGTCGGTGCTGCCGTAGACGTTGCCGAACGCCTCGTCGCCCACGGCCGCGAGCAGCTTGCGCCGCACGCTCCGGAAGTCGCCGATGTCGCCGTTGTGCATGCACAGAAAACGCCGCCAGCGAAACGGATGGCAGTTCGCCTCGTTCACGCCGCTCGACTGCGTCGCTGCGCGCACGTGGGCCAGCACGCAATCGCTCGCGACCACTCGCGTGAGATTGTGCAGATTGCGGTTGTTCCAAGCCGGAGTGATCGAGCGAAACACGGCCGGTTCGACCGCAAGCTCGCTCGCGTACCAACCGATGCCGAAACCGTCGCCGTTCAGCGGCTCCTCCCGCTCGCGGCTATGAATGCTCTGCCGAATGAGGGAATGAGCCGGATCGATCACGAGCGAGGACAGCCGGATTTGCGGCCCCAAATACAGCACGAAGCGGCACATCGGAGGGCCGGGCGCTATTGCGAGCCGCCGGCCGCGCGGCGGCTGCCGGTGATCAGCGCCATGCCGTCGAACGATTGCAGCAGCGTCGCGAACTCGCCCGGGCGCACGGCGCCGCTCACGTAGAAGCCTTGGACCGCGTCGCAGCCGAGCTGCTTCAGGAACGCGAATTGCGCTTGGTCCTCGACGCCTTCGGCGAGCACGCTCAGGCCCAAGATGCGCGTCATCGAAATGATCGCCTCGATGATCGACGCGGTCGTGTGATCGGTCAGCATCTCCGCGACGAACGACCGATCGATCTTGAGCATGTTGATCGGGAAGCTCTTCAAGTAGCTCAACGACGAGTAGCCCGTGCCGAAGTCGTCGAGCGCGATGCCGACACCCAAGTCGCGCAGCTCCTCGAGCAGCTCGATCGCGCGCTCCCGTACCGAGACGATTGCGGTTTCGGTGATCTCGACGCGGAGCATCTCGGGCTCGAGCCCACTCGAGTCGAGCGCTTTGCGCACGAGCGCGCACAGATCCTGCCGTCGAAATTGCACGCCCGAGACGTTGACCGACACCGGAATCCGCGGCAGGCCCGCCCGCTGCCAGTCGACCGCCTGCTTGCAGGCCTGCGTCAGCACCCATTCGCCGATGGGCAGGATCAGGCCGGAGTCCTCGGCGATGGGTATGAACGTGCTCGGCGATATATAGCCGCGCACCGGGTGCTGCCAACGCAGGAGCGCCTCGGCGCCGATCACACGACCCGTGCGTACGTCCACCTGTGGCTGGTAGTGCAGCTCGAGCCCCCCGTCCTCGAGCGCGTGACGCAGGCCACTCTCGAGCGTCAGCCGCTCGACGGACGCCGCGTTCATTGCGGCCGAGTAATACTGGAACGCGGCCTTGCCCTGCTGTTTCGCGTGGTACATCGCGGTATCTGCATTGCGGACCAAGATCTCGGTCGAGAGGCCGTCCTCGGGATACGTCGCGATGCCGATGCTCGCGGTCACGAATACCTCGTGCCCGTCCACGCGAATCGGCTGCTCGAGATGCTTCAGTATTCGCCGCGCGACCGTGCCGGCCGCGAATCGGTCACGCGTATCGGGCAACAGGATGATGAACTCGTCTCCGCCGAGCCGCGACAACACCGAGTCGCCGATCGGTTCCGTCGTGATCGTCGCCGTCAAATCGGGTTCGTCGTCGAGATAAAGACTGAGCAAATCGTCCGAGCGGATCAGATCGAGCAGCGATTCGGCGAGCTTGCGCAGCACCTCGTCCGCCGTCTGGTGACCGACCGTGTCGTTGATCAGCTTGAAGTTGTCGACGTCGATGAACAGCACGGCGAACTCCGTGCCCTTACGCCGCGCACGCGCAAGGACTTTCTCGAGGTGCTCGTTGAGCAACCGCCGATTCGGCAACCCCGTCAGACCGTCCTGATACGCAAGCGCCCGAATCTGCTCGTTCGACTCGCCGAGCCGGCGCAGCGCGTCCTCGCGCAGCTGCGCCTCTTTGCGCAGCGCCTCGTTCGCGACCTTGAGCTCGCGCATCTGCGCTTCGATTACGGCGGTAAGATCCTCCACCTTGAGCTCCGCGAGCCGCGCGAGCTCCCAGCGACGCTGCAGCGCATGGGCGAGCTGACGAACCTCGACCGTGTCGAACGGCTTCTTCAGGATCAGCACGCGATCGGTCTTGCCGAACGCCTCGGTCATCTCCTCCCAACTGTGGTCGGAATAAGCCGAGCAGATCACGATGCTGACGTCGGGGTCGTCCTCGAGAAGTCTTGCGGCCGTCGCGATGCCGTCGAGCCCCGGCGGCATCCGCACATCGATGAACGACACCGCGTACGGCCGGCCGCCGGCCCGCGCCGCCTTGGCCTTCTCGAGCGCCTCCTCACCTTGAAACGCAGAATCCAGATCGAAGCGCTCATCGGCAGCCGTCATCGCATCGCCGAACAGCTCCTCGTGCAGCGCGTTCAAGTCGCCGCGTTCGCGGGTGCCGCCGAGAATCTTCTGGAAATCTTCGTGGATCGAGCGGTTGTCGTCGACGATCAGGATTCGCCGATTCGCCTCGATGAGCTGACGAACGGAGCCGGAGTCGCTCATTGCGAACCCCCGGCCGCCTCGCCGAAGCCGACGCGCTGCGGCAGATCCGCCGCATATTCGAGCGGTATCCGCAGCACGAAGCTCGCACCCTGACCCGGCCCATCGCTATATGCGGTAAGGCTGCCGTCCATCTGCTGCGCGGCGTTCGCGCAGTTGTGCAGACCGAAGCCGTGCCCTTCCTTTTTCGTCGTGAAGCCGTGGTTGAAAATCTTCGCGAGGTTCTCGCGGCGGATGCCGATCCCGTTGTCCCGCACCTCGACACGGACGCCGCCGTCGACCTTGGCGATGCGGACGGTGAGCCGCCGCGCGGGCGCGGCGCTCGCCTCGAGCGCGTGCTTGGCGTTGGAAATCAGATTCACGAGGATCTGCAGGATCTGATGGCGATCGACGAGGACGGGCGGCAGCTTCTCGTACTCCCGCACGACCTCGATGCTGCGGTTGCGCAGCACGCCCTCGCTCAATGAGAGCGCCGTCTCGGCGATCTCCTCGAGCGTGCAGACCTCGTTGACACCGTTCACCTTCGCGTACGATTGCTGCGCCGCGATGATCTGCTTCATGTGCTCGAGATGCGTCGAGAGCTGATCGAGCTGCGCGAGAATGGATCGCTTTTCCTCCAGCAGCGCATCGGCGAGCTTGCGCAAGTAGTCCGGCAGCTTGCGACCGGTCACGTCGCTGCGTAGGTAGTCCGCGAGGCGGGGCGCGTTCTGCTCGAGTAGATCGCAGGCACGCCCCAAGCTCTCGACCGGCAGCGCCTTGACCGCGTCGCGCGTGACGCTGGCGCCGACGTTGACGCTGTTCATGACGTTGCCGACGTTGTGCAGCACGCCGGAGGCCACTTCCGCCATGCCCGCGCGCCGAGACATATCGAGCAGCCGTCCCTGCGCGCGCTCGAGCTCGCTCGTTCGCTCCCTGACGAGCTCCTCCAAATGGTCCTTGTAGCGGCTGAGCTCGAGCTCCGCTCGTTTCCGTTCGGCGATCTCCTTCGTCAACGTGACGTTTGCGGCTTCGATCGCACGCGTCTGCTGCTCCTGCTTCGCATAGAGCATCGCGTTCTCGATCGAGACCGCGATCTGGGCCATCAAGATGTTGAGCGCCTCGAGCCGATCCGGCGTGAATGCGCCCGCGACCTGATTGTTCTCGAGGTATACGATGCCCGAGAGCTTGCCCTTGTAGGTCAGCGGTGCGCAGAGCACGGACTTCGGATGCCGGCTGCGCACGTACGGATCGTTGCGAAACTTGCCTCGCGTCGCGGGATCGGCGAGCACCACGTACTCGGCCGTGCGAATCACGTAGTTCACGATGCCGCGCGACACCGCGGCGGACTGCCGGACGGGCTCTCCGACCATCGTGCGGGCGTTCTCCGTGCCATGCTTGAGGCCCTGCACGAGGAACTCGCCTTCGGATTCCAGCAGGAGCGCAACGGATTCGGCGCCCGCGTTCTCCATGATGATTTCGAGCAACGTGGCGAGCAGCTTCTCGAGCACGATCTCGCCTGCGATGGCCTGGTTGGCCTTGAGCACGGTCGCGAGGTCGAGCGCGTCACCGCGCTCCGCCGGGCCGAGCGTGGTCGAGCCTGCCGTCGCCGCGGCTGCGGGGTTGCGCGCTGGAGCAAGTCCGTAGGCCGCGCGCAGATCTGCGGCCTTGCCGACCGCGCCCCAGATCTCGTACGCGTGGAGCGCCTTCTCGAGATACACGCGGCCGAAGTCGGGCTTGTTGTCGGCGAACCAGAAGCGAGCCGCCACTTCGGCCGCCAGCGCCTCGATGTTCAGGTAGCTCTGATCGCGCGCCGCGTTGATCGCACGATCGTAAAGGTCCGCCGCCTCGATGCGCGCGCCCGCGATTCGCGCGCTTTCCGCCTCGACGAGAAGGTGCAAATGCCCGTAGTTCTCGGGACAGCTTTCGGCCCATTGCTTGAGCAGCGTCCGATTGTGCTCGAGCTCCGCGGCCAGGATCGGACCCTCCTCGATCGACGCGTCGCCGCAGAGAGCGGCAATCGACAGCGCGAAGAATGCGGCCTGCTCGCCGCGCGTGACGAAGCCGGCGCTGTACGGAAGCAGCGTCTCCGAGAAGCGTGCGAAGTCGTATGCGGCCCGGTATTCGGTGCAGTAGTAGCGGTGCATCGCGAGCAGAATGAACCAATCCGACTCGAACGAGCGGTTCCCGCGGGCCTGGATCATTGCGGTGCATGACGTCTCGTCGTGCTCGTCGCTGCCGAGCGTTTGGCCGTGGGCGCGATCGCCTTGCAACCAATCGATGAAACGTAGGCGCGGCAGCACGAAGTCGATATTCGTTCCATCGCCGATACGCCGCAGCTGCTCGATCGCAGCCAGCGCCTCCTCGTGCAGCTCCGCGAGGGGCGTTCCGCGATACTGCCGATGCGCAAAGCGGCGCGCGATGCTGTAGCCCGCGTGCAGGTGGTCGCCGCTCTGCAAACCGAACTGGATGCTTTTGCCGTACAGCTCGATGCTCTCGTCGATCGGCTTCATCCAATGCGACGCGAACATTGCCCAGAGGAAATACACGCCCGAGAGCACCGAGGGATCATTCAGCTTGTGCGCGAGGTCGACGCCGAGCTTGGCGAACCGGTAGCCGACGTCGTACCGGCGCAGCGCGCTCACGATCAATGCCGCGAAGGATCCGTACGCGCGGGCCGACAGCGGGCAATTGCCGTGGTCGAGCGACAGCCGGACCATCGTGCAGGTCAAGAGCGCGTACGAATCCTGGTCGTACTGGTACGCCGCGGGCAAGCAGTGAGTCAGGAGCGCCATCAGCGCCGTCGTGGCGCGGTCGCTCATCGGCGGCAGATCGAGCAGGTTCTCGACGCCGATCGTCTCTGCACGCTCGAGGATCGCCTCCGTCTCCTTTTGCAGCAGCGCGCGCACTTGCTCGCGGTCCTCGGGAAGATCGACCGCGAACATGCGCGCGCCTTCGCGGCCGCACGCCAGCGCCGCGGGTATCCGACCCATGATCAGCAGCACGCTCGTCTTGATGGTGTACAGACTCGCGCGATCGATCATCGAAGCCGCATGCGCGAACGCATCGTCGAGCACGGCGAAGGCCCCGTCGTAGTCCGCGACGAGCGCGAGACTTTCGGCGAGCCGTTGATGCGCGTCGAACACGAGCTCGTAGCGATCGCGCCAGGCCGCCTCGCCGAGCAGCTCTACGGCGTGCCGCAAGCAGCGGACGGCCAGATCGTATGCGGTCGCGTCCCGGGCCTTCGCACCTGCGCGAAGGTCGAGCTCGGCCAGACGGAGCCGCTCAGCGGGGTTGCCGATCAGCTCGATTCCCTGATTCAGATGGTTCACGACGTCGAATAGCCGCGATTCGACCTGCGCCGCCGACGCCCCGTCGAGCAGCACGCGGCCGATCGCGAGATGCAGCGCTGGCTTTTCCTCGTCGGTCAACATGGCGTACGCGGCCTGCTGGACGCGGTCGTGGAGGAACGCAAAGCGCCCGTAGACGAGCGGCGACTCCAGGGCGTCCGGATCGAGGCTCTCGAGGCCGGACAACGGCACTATCAGACCGTCGTCGATCGCGGGCTGCAGATGCACCGCCGTTGCGGCCCCCGAGCGGTGGTCCACCCCGGCGAGCACGCGCAGCTCGAAGCGGTTGCCGATTGCAGCGGCGACGCGCAGCACTTCGCGCGTGTCGTGCGGCAGCTTTTCCAACCTCGCTGCCAGAAATTCCGCAACGTTCTCCGTGATCGCCGCGTTCTGCACGGCGTCCGCGTCGTAGCGAAACGTCCGCGAGCTGGCGTCGAAGTAGATCAACTTCGATTCGTGCAATGCCTGAAGGAATTGCCGCATGAAGAACGGATTGCCGCCGGTCTTCTGCCGAATGATCTCCGCAAGCGGTGCGGCGGTGTGGGTGTCCTGTCGCAGCGCGCTCGCCACGAGCTCCGCGATGTCGGCCGCACCGAGCGGCTGCAGGTTCACGGAGTGCACGTGCAGCCCCTGCTTCATCTGCTCCTTCACCGCCAGCATGAAGGGATGGGTCTGCGGCACCTCGTTGTCGCGGTAGGTCATCACGACCAGCAACGACTCGGTGGCGCGCGCCGAGACGATCAGCGTGACCAGGTTCAGGCTGGCGGAGTCCGCCCATTGCATGTCGTCCAGAAACAGCACGAGCGGGTGAGCGCGCTTACAGAAGACCTGCACGAAGTTCTGGAACACGAGGTTGAAGCGGTTCTGCGCCTCGAGCGCCTCGAGGTCGGCCACCCGGGGCTGCGGACCGATGATCAGCTCGAGCGCCGGGACCACGTCGACGATCAGCTGCCCGTTCGGATGCACCGCCGCCTGGATCGAGCGGCGCCACGCCGCGATCGCTTCCTCGCTTTCGGTGAGCAGCTGCTGCACGAGGTCCTGAAACGCGTGCACGAGCGCGCTGAACGGCACGTTCTGCTGTAGCTGATCGAATTTGCCGGCGATGAAATAGCCGCGTTGGCGCGTGATCGGCTGATGGATCTCCTGCACGAGCGACGTCTTGCCGATACCCGCGTGGCCGGCGACCATCACGGACTCGACGCTGCCGCGCGCGACGCGCTCGAAAGCCTGCAGCAGCACGTCGGTCTCGGTCGCGCGTCCGTAGAGCTTCTGCGGCGGCTCGAAGCGATCGATCGCGTCCTGCGCCGCGAGCGAGAACGGCGCAATCTCCTGGCCCGACTCGAGCGCGCCGAGACAGAGCTTGAGATCGGCCGCGAGACCGGAGGCGCTCTGATAGCGCTCTTCGGGCTCCTTCTGCAGCAGCTTCATCACGACGTTCGACAGGGGCTCCGGTATGCGGCTGGACCGCACGCTCGGCGGCACCGGCTTGCCTGCGATGTGGAAATGGACCATCTCGAGCGGGTCCGCGCTGTCGTGCGGCAGCTGACCGGTGAGTAGCTCGTAGAGCGTGACGCCGAGCGAGTACAGGTCGGCGCGATAATCCAAGCTGCGGTTCATCCGGCCGGTTTGCTCCGGCGCGATGTACGCGAGCGTTCCCTCGAGCGCGGCCGGCGCCTTGAACTTGTTCTCCTCGGAGCGCAGCCGCGTTGCGATGCCGAAATCGATCAGCTTCAGACGCTGCGTCTCGGCGTCGTACATCACGTTGTGGCTGCTGAGATCCTTGTGGATCACGCCGGCCGCATGCACCTCGGCGACGATCTCGACGAGCCGCACCGCGATTCGCAGCCGCTCCATGAGGGCCGCGTGGGAGTGGGTTTCGATCCAGCGCCGCAGCGACGCACCGGGCACGTCCTCCAGCACCAGAGCGATTTGACCGTCGTGGCGCACGAGGTCGAGCGCCTTCGCGACGCCGTCGCAATCGAGCGACGCAAGGATGTCGTATTCGTTGCGATAGCGCGTGAGCGCGCGGACGGAAACGGTGCCGCTGCGAGAGCGCTTGATCACGACGCACGCACCGTCGGCGGCCCGCCGCGCGCGGTACACAACGGACGCGCTGCTATCGTGAACGGGCTCGCCCCGTTGATAGCCCGGCAGTTCTTCCGGCTCGTGCGCCATTTGGCCCTCGGCGCCGCGTCGACGCGGCAATTACGCGTCCGCTAGCCCGGGACCTCGATGCGCGGCCGAGCGCGGCGCTACTCGTCATAAGATCGTCCCGGCGCAAGCGAACCTTAGCGTCCTGGACGGACCTGGCTCACAGTTCCTTTTCGGCCGGCGGCGGCGGCCGTCGCATAGAATCGATGCGTGAGCAGCATGGCCCGAGCGTTTGGCATCGCACGTTCGATTGCGATGTATTACGGCGTCCCGTTCAGGGCGCGCCGGCTGCGGCGGCTCTACCGGCCGTTCGTGTCCCCGGGGGCGCTGTGCTTCGATGTCGGAGCGCACGCGGGGAATCGGGTGCGCTGTTGGCGGCGGCTCGGCGCGCGCGTGGTCGCGATCGAGCCGCAGCCGGATTTCGTGCGCTTGCTCGAGCTGTTCTACGGCCGCGATCCCGGCGTCGCGATCGTGGCGGCCGCCGTCGGCCGCGCACCGGGCCGCGCGAAGCTGCTGCTTTCCGAACGGACGCCGACCGTCACGACGCTGTCGGCGGAGTGGGTCGACGCGGTCCAGCGCGACCCTCGCTTCCGCGGCGTGCGCTGGACCGAAGCGGCAGAGGTGCCCATCACGACGCTGAACGCGTTGATCGCGCACCACGGAGTGCCGCAGTTCGTGAAGATCGACGTCGAGGGCTACGAGGCGGAGGTGCTCGCAGGCCTCGATACCGCCGTCCCCGGCTTGTCGTTCGAGTATTCACCGGCCGCACGTGCACCGGCCGTCGGCTGCATCGCGCGACTGTCGGCGCTCGGGGAGTACCGGTACAACTGGTCGCTCGGCGAAAGCCATACGCTGCGGGCGAACCGCTGGCTAGACGCCGACGCGCTGCGCGCGCTGCTCGAATCGCTACCGCCCGATGCGCCGTCGGGCGACGTCTACGCGGTGCTCGCCCGTGGGGCGATCTCGCCGCGCTGACACACGGGGCGAAGTCGGCCGGCCGTCAGCCCGATTCGTCGTTCGCAGACGCCCGCCGCAGCGGCCCTTTGGGGGGCGCCGCGGATTGCGAAGCCGGCTCCGCCGGCGCATCGAACGCCCGCAGCAACAACGTCGTGAGCGCCGCCATGTCGGCGATCGGCTTCTGTCCAGCCTGCAGTCCCATGCCCTCGATGAAGCCGGCCGAGCGCAGCGAGTCGGCGATGGCGGCGTTGCGGGTGATCACGTGCACCGGCACGTCCCAGCGCGCCGAGGGCCCGCTGACCTCGGCGGCCGGCTGGTGATCGCCGAGCAGCACGAGCACGAAATCGGCCGTTGCACGCTCGCGCAGATATCCCGCGAGATACGTGAACGTGTACGCGACGGCTTCGCCGTACGGACGCGAGAGATGCGTCCAGTCCGGCCCGTGCGCGATGCTCGCGGCCGCGGCCGCCGGGTCGTACGGCTCGGAGCCGAGCAGCCGCTGCCAATCGGGTTGATACGGCGGCGTGGGCCGAAACGGCATGTGCGTGTTGACCGTCGGAAAAAACGCGAACAGGGGTTTGCGATTGCTCGGGCCGAGCTCGGCCGCATCGAGCTTTGCAAGCGAGTATTGGTCCGGAATGCGCCACCAGCCGAATTCCGGTCCCCGGTAGTCGAGATCACGGTCGCCGTAAATCGCATCGAAGTGGTAGAACGAGCCTTCGGGCCACGCGTCCTTCAAGCCCGGCATCACTGCGATCGCGCGATAGCCGGATGCCTCGAAGCGCGATGCGAGCGTCTCTCGCTGTTGCGTGAGCAGCAGCGAGTAGTTGCCGGGCTCGCGCACCTCGAACCCGCTCAGCAGCGATGAATGGGCGAGCCACGACAGTCCGCCGAAGGTCGGCGATTCGACGAACGCGGACACCACGCGACGTCCGGTCGCGGCCGCGGCCGCCTCGGTGGCCGCACGCGCAGGCGTCGCGAGCGCGGCGAGCGACGGCATGTCGTACGTTACGGCGCCGTATGACTCGAGGAACATCAGCAATACGTCCGCGCCATCGAGACGTTTCAGATTCGAGGGCGCGAGCGGTGCGATCGGCAAGCTGCGCGCGGTCGCGCTCGACCGCGCGTCGTAGATGAACGCGAATTGCTGCCAGTACGTCTTCGTGACGGGCAGCGAGAACCAATACTGAGCCGGCCAATCCGCACCGCGGCTTGCCGCGTACAGCGTGACGATGCCGAGCGCGAGCACGCCCATCGCGCGGCGCATCGGGGGCGCGCGCAACCCGTCGGCCACACGCCCCAACGCCCACCACAGCGCCGCAACCACGCCGACCACGAGCGCCACCAGGGCGACCGCAGCCACGATCAGCAAGCCGGTCGGCGCGACCTTCGCGAGCATCGCCGCGACGTTCGGCAGGTTCTGCGAGTCCCAATAGAGGTTCACGGGTCGTCCGTACAGCGCCGGCGCGGTCACCTCCGCGTAGCGGCCGACCGCCATCACGAACAGCAGCACCGTGAGCAGCGTCCAGACCACGCGGCCCGGCGGCCGCACGAGCTCCGCGTAAGCCGCCAGCACGAGCAGCAGCGCCGCGAGCTCGATCGAAAGCTCGTGGCGCGTCGTGATCAGCGGTGTGGGCCAGACGTTCTGGAACGTGACCGCGGCGTTCAACAGGAACAACGCGATGCCGAGCGTGAGCCAGCGGATCGCGGCGCGCGACGGTCTCATCGGGCTCTCAACCACGCCGGGCGAGCCAAGCGACGTCGACCACGAACGAGCCCCCGAGCAGCAGCAGCCCGAGCAGTGCAATCGCGGCGCTCGCAGGCGCGCCGACGAGCGGCGCGAGGCACACGATCAACGCGACGACTTGCACGACGCACAAGGCCTGGCGCCTGCGGCTCGGCGGCAGCGGCGCGGCGAGCCACGGCAGCACGAGCGCGGCGGCGACGAACAGATAGCGAAGCGCGCCCGCAAGGACGATCCACCCGCCGGCCTTGTCCAACCGCCAAACGAGCAGCGCAAGTGCGAGGATCAGCAACGCATCGGTCTCCATATCGAAGCGTGCGCCGAACGGCGTGGCTTCGCCGCGCAGGCGGGCGATACGGCCGTCGACGCCGTCGAGCAGGGCCGCAAGCGTGGCGAGGGCGACGCCGACCCAGGCCACTCGACTCGACGGCGCGGCGCCGAGCAGCGCAATCAGCAGCATCGTGAGCGCTGCACGCGCGAGCGTGACGAGATTCGCGGCACCGAAGCGCGGCGCCCGCCAATACGCGGCCGCCAGCCAAGCGAACAATGCGGCGCCGACGAGCGTCGCGGCCAGCGCTCGCCAGTGGAACGCCGCGTCGACGGCAGCCGCCCGCTCGAGCATTAGAGCCGCGGCGACGGCAACCGCCGTGTACAACGCGAGCCAGACCACGACGCTGAGCGG
Organism: uncultured Gammaproteobacteria bacterium; assembly: GCA_963817615.1. Classification (GTDB taxonomy): domain Bacteria; phylum Pseudomonadota; class Gammaproteobacteria; order Steroidobacterales; family Rariloculaceae; genus FEN-1219. Next base: position 715,031 of record CAWFPH010000002.1, read on the forward strand.
CGGACGCAGCCGCAGCGCACGTGACTCGTCGACGGTGGGAATCGAGCCGGTCTGCATAGCCGCGAGACGCTTGCATGTTTGCGGCGCTGTTGCAAGTATGGCTCGCGGCGCCCTGCCCGCCTCCGCCGCCACCGCGCATGGCCGAAGAAACACGCTCGTTTTGGATCGCGGCGCCGCTCGTCGGCGAGATTCGCACCGACGCGTTGGCCGAGCCGCGCGCGGACGAGGTGCTCGTGCGCTCGTTGTACAGCGGCGTGAGCCGAGGCACCGAGGCGCTCGTGTTCCGCGGCGCCGTTCCCGAGAGCGAGCGGCAGCGAATGCGCGCGCCCTTTCAGAGCGGCGAGTTCCCGGCCCCCGTCAAATACGGCTACTGCAATGTCGGCGTCGTAGAACGCGGGCCGGCAGCGCTCCTCGGGCGCAACGTGTTCTGTCTATACCCGCATCAGACGCGCTACGTAGTGCCGGCGGCCGCGGTGACACCGTTGCCCGAAGGCGTGCCGCCGGCCCGTGCCGTGCTCGCCGCGAATCTCGAGACGGCGATCAACGGCCTGTGGGATGCGGCGCCGCGTGTCGGCGATCGGATCGCGGTCGTCGGCGCCGGCACGGTCGGATGCCTCGCCGCGTGGCTCGCGGCCGGCGTCGCGGGGTGTCGCGTGGAGCTCGTCGACGTCGACGTGCGCAAGGCCGAGGCCGCAGCGGCGCTCGGCGTCGCGTTCAGCGCCCCGACCGCGGCCGCTCGCGACGCGGACATCGTTGTGCACTGCAGCGGCACGGCCGCGGGTCTCGCGACAGCGCTCGAGCTTGCGGGCCTCGAAGCGACGGTCGTCGAGCTCAGCTGGTACGGCTCACTCGCGCCGGCCGTGCCGCTCGGCGAGGCATTTCATAGCCGCCGCCTCACCCTCAAATCGTCGCAGGTGGGCGCCGTCGCGGCGGCGCAGCGGGCGCGTTGGACGACCGGCCGGCGCCTCGCGCTGGCGCTCGAGCTGCTGCGCGACGCGAGGCTCGACGCATTGATCAGCGGCGAGAGCGACTTCGACGAGCTCCCGGCCGCCCTCGCTCGACTCGCGGCAGGCTCCGGCTACACTCTGTGCCACCGAATTCGCTATTCCTGAGCGCACGGAGGCCGCATGTTCAGCGTTTGCGTCCGCGATCACTTCATGATCGCGCATAGCTTCCAGGGCGAGGTGTTCGGACCGGCGCAAGGCTTGCACGGCGCGACTTACGTCGTCGACGCGGAGTTCAAGCGTGCGGCGCTCGATGCGGATGGCGTCGTCGTCGACATCGGTGCGGCAAGCGCGCTGTTGCACCGAGTGCTGGCGTCGCTCAACTTCCGCAATCTCGACGACGAGCGTGCCTTCACGGGCCGCAACACGACGACTGAGTTCCTCGCATTCGCGATCTTCGAGCGGCTTGCAGCCGGTATCGTGGACGGCGCGCTCGGCGCGGGCGCGCGCGAGCTTGCGGCGCTGCGCATCACACTGCACGAATCGCACGTCGCGTGGGCGGCCTACGAGGCGCCGTTGCGCAAGTGATGGCGGCGTGAGCGCGCTCGACTTCGTCGTTCCGGGCGATCCGAGCACGCCGACGGGCGGCTACATCTACGATCGCGAGATCGTGCACGGGCTCGCGGCGCTCGGCTGGCGCACGACCGTGCATTCGCTCGATTCGAGCTTTCCACGACCGACCGCTGCGGCGCTGCGCCACGCGCGCGAGCTCCTTGCGGCGCTCCCGACCGGCGCGCTCGTCGTGATCGACGGGCTCGGCTTGCCCGGCCTCGATCGGGTGCTCGAGACGCAGGCAAAGAGGCTTGCGCTCGTCGCGCTCGTCCATCATCCGGTCGCGCTCGAGACCGGCCTCGACGCTCCGACCGCGCGGCTGCTCGAAGCCGACGAGAAGCGCGCGCTCGCGCTGGTCGCGCGCGTGATCACGACCAGTCAATGGACCGCCCGCGCGCTCGCGCGCTACGACGTGCCCATCGAGCGGATCCGCGTCGTGGAGCCCGGCGTCGATCCGCGCGCCGAAGCGCAGCTCGAGCCCTCGGAGCGCGAGCACGCGCACGGCACCGTGAATCTCTTGTGCGTGGGCACGCTCACGCAGCGCAAGGGCCATGCCGTGCTGCTCGACGCGCTGGCGGATTTACGCGACCGCAAATGGCACCTCACCTGCGCCGGTAGCCTCACGCGCGACCACGAAACGACCGCTGCCGTGCAGCGGCAGATCGAGCGGCTGCGTCTCGAGCAGCGTGTGAGCCTGCTCGGCGATCTCGACGCGGCGACCCTCGAACGTCACTACGCACGGGCCGATCTATTCGTGCTGCCGTCATATTTCGAGGGTTACGGGATGGCGCTCGCGGAGGCGGTCGCACGCGGCCTACCGGTCGTGAGCACGACCGGCGGCGCGATACCGGAGACCCTGCCGGCCGGCACGGGCGCGCTCGTGCCGCCCGGCGACAGCCGCGCGCTCGCGAAGGCGCTCGCCGTACTGCTCGACGAGCCGAGCGCGCGGCGCGAGCTCGCGGCCCGGGCGCGCGCGGCCCGCTCGACGCTGCCGACGTGGCGCGGCGCGACGGAGAAGTTCGCAGCCGCGCTCGCAAACCTCGGTACGCGCGGATGACCTTCTCTGCCGATTGGCTCGCGTTGCGCGAGCCGGCCGACGCGCGTGCCCGCTCACTCGAGCTGCTCGCGGAGCTGCCGGAGCGAGCGCCGCTCGACGTCGTCGATCTCGGTGCAGGGACGGGAGCGAACCTGCGCTACCTCGCTCCGCGTCTTGGCGGCCTGCAGCACTGGCGGCTCGTCGATCACGACTCGACGCTGCTCGCGGCCATCGGGCCTGCGACGCGTGCCTGGGCCGCGGCGCAGCGCGCCGTCGTCGCGCGGCGCCATGACGTGCTGCAGCTGCGCGGACCGCGCTTCGACTGCCGCGTGCAAGCCGAGCGGCACGACCTCGGCGGCGGGACCGAGACGCTCGAGTTGCCGAGCGGAGGGCTCGTGACCGCCTCCGCGCTGCTCGATCTCGTGTCGGCGGAGTGGCTCGCGGCGCTCGCGGCGCAGTGCGCCGCGGCATCCGTCGCCGCGGTGCTGTTCGCGCTGACCTACGACGGCCGAGCGAGCTGCGCGCCCGAGGAGCCCGAGGATGCCGAGGTCATCGAGCTCGTGAACCGTCACCAGCGCCGCGACAAAGGGTTCGGTTCCGCGCTCGGCCCCGCCGCAGCGGAGGCCGCCGCGCACGAGCTCGCGCGTGCGGGCTTTACGATTGCGACCCGACGCAGCGATTGGCGGCTCGGTGCGGAACACGCGGAGCTTCAGGACGCGCTCCTCGACGGTTGGCTCGCGGCCGCGGTCGAGCTCGCGCCCGCGCGGCGAGCAGCGCTCGAGCGTTGGCGAGAGCGGCGTGCGGCGCACCTCGAACACGGCCGCTCGGCGCTCGTCGTCGGCCACGTCGATTTGATCGGCTGCCGGGCGCGACCTCGCGCCGTCAAATGACGCGCGCGAGCAGCGCGCTTGCCTCGCTCGGGACGTCGGCCGCGGCCGTGCGCAGGTCGCAGTCGTACAGCACGTCCATGCCCATCGCGAACACCCGGGACCGAGGCCGCAAGCAGTCGGTCATGCTGTCGCGTGCGCGCAGCGCCAACCCGGGTCGACCCGCACCCGTCACGAGCGGCGCAATGGCGACGTGCAGCCGATCGAGCAGGCCGGCTTCGAGAAACGCGGACACGGTGACGCCGCCGCCTTCGACGAGCACGGCCTGCAAGCCTCGCGCGCTGAGCTCGGCGAGAAGCACGTCGAGTCGCAGCCGGCCGCCCTCCGACGGCACGGTCAGGACTTCGGCCGAGCCGTGCGCCGGCTCGCCGCCGCGCACCGCGCGGATCAGCAAGGTCGGCGGGCCTGCCGCTGCGAAGACGCGGCGGTCCGTCGGCAACCGGCCGCGCGGGTCGAGGACGACGCGCACGGGGTTGCTGCCCGCCACTCGCCGCACGGTGAGCTGCGGATCATCGCGCTCGATGGTGGCGGCGCCCACGATCACCGCGTCGCAGAGCGCGCGCAGCCGGTGGAGGTGCAGCAGGTTGTCCGGTCCCGTGACGTAGTAGGAGTCCCCGGACGCGGTCGCGATGCAGCCGTCCAGGCTCTGGCCGAGATGACCGATCACGAACGGCCCTCGCACCGCGGCGCCGCACAGCGGCGCATACAAGTCGAGCAGCGTGCGGACGGCCGGCGGCGCCCCCGGACCGACTTCGAAGCGCCCGCCGCGATCGCGCTCGAGCCAAGCGGCGCGATCCCCGGCCGGCAGCCGCGCAGGCGCACCGGCCGCATCGACGCCGAGCGACTCCGCGCCCGCCGCGGTCCGCGCGGCCAACAGCAGGCCCCACGCGCTTGCGAGGGCGCCCGAATCGCAATCGGCGGAGCCGGCGGAGGCTGGCGGCATTGAGCTCGGACCGGAGATTGGCGGAACGGAGTGGACTTACTGGTATCCTAACATCGTGAAACCATCGACCGAGGCGGCGCCGGCGACGCCCGAGCGACATTTGAACGGCGACCCGGCGGCGCTCGCGTTCGATCGGGCCCAGGCGGAGCTGCGCAGCGGCCGAGCCGTCCAAGTCATCGACGGCCACCGTTCGCTGCTCGCGGCGGCCGTTGAAACCGTCCATGACGCGCTGTTCTCGCGTCTGCTCGCGATCGGCGACGGCGCGACGGCGATGCTGCTCACGCGCGAGCGCGCGCAGGCCGCATGGCAATCCGCTTCAGAGGGCCCGATCGCGGTCGCCGTCCCACCCGGCACCGAGCTCGAGCGCTTGCGCGCGCTCGCAGGCGTCGGCGAACCCTGGGCCGATCGGCCGGAGCCGCTCATGGCTGCGCGCCCGATGCACGCCGGTCTCGCGAGTGCAGCGCTTCGGCTCGCGAAAGCCGGCCGGCTCGTGCCGGCGTTGCTCGGCTTCGAGACCGATGCGGCGCCCGCGGCGGGCGTGCTCGCGATCGACGTGAGTGAAATCGAGCACGCGGAGCGCTTCGGTCACCACCGCCTGCGGGCGATCAGCCGCGCACGAGTGCCCCTTGCGGACGCCGTCGATTGCGAAATCGCGCTGTTCCGCGACGAGCACGGTCTCGCAGAGCACGTCGCGGTGCTGATCGGCCGCCCGAACCCGAACGCCGCCGTCCCCGTGCGCCTGCATTCGGCTTGCCTCACGGGCGATCTGCTCGCAAGCCTGCGCTGCGACTGCGGCGAGCAGCTGCGGACGGCCGTCGCGCGCATCACGACGCTCGGCGGCGGCGTCCTGCTGTATCTCGATCAAGAAGGCCGCGGCATCGGCCTGCCGAACAAGCTACGCGCATACGTTCTGCAAGACACGGGCCTCGACACGGTCGACGCGGATCAGCACCTCGGCTTTCTCGCGGACGAGCGCCGCTACGAGGTCGCGGCCGCGTTGCTGCACGAGCTCGGCATCAGCCGGATCAAGCTGCTCACGAACAATCCGCAGAAGATCACGGCGCTGCGCGATCACGGCATCGAGGTCGTCGGCCGTATGCCGCTCGTTGCGACCAGCAATTCGCACAACGAGCGGTATCTCAAGGCGAAGGTCGAGCGCGCCGGACACCTCGCCGAGGAGTGGGGCGGCTAGCGCCGCTACCGCAAGACCGACAGCGGAGTGGCCGCGACCTCGGCGACGAGCGTCGCGAGGCGGTCGGCCAGAAACGCGAGGTGGCGCGCGCCGCGCTCGGCGTCGGCACGCGCGGCGTTGCCCACGACGCCGGCGGGATTCAGATCCTCGGCGAGCCAGCCGAAGCCGAGCGGCTTCTCGGCGCCGAGCACGGAATTGCGGGCGGCAAGGTCGTGCGGCAGACCGCGGAAATCCTCGAGCGCCTCGCGGCGCACGGCTGCCGGCGCGAGATGCAGCATCAGCGACGTCTCGACCTCGCCGCCGTGAATGTCGTGCACGAGCTCCGCGGCATCGAACAGCCCGGACGGGGCGCCGAGCCCGAAGTAGGTCGCGCGGACGACGAGCATGTTCTGCTCGGCGCGCAGCCGCACGGCTGCCAGGTCGACGAGCGCCTTCTGGCCTCCGTGCGTATTCAAGATCACGAGCTTGCGCACGCCCGCCCGCGCGACGCTGCGGCCGACGTCGACCCAGGCCGCGAGCAGCGTCGCGGCGTCGATCGCGAGGGTGCCCGGAAAGCTCGCATGCTCGGGGCTCGCGCCGATCATGAGCGGCGGCAGCACCAGCAGCGCGGGATGCGCCGGAGCCCGTTCGAGCAACGCGCGAACCAGGCCCTCGTTGATCAGGGCATCCGTTGCGAGCGGCAGGTGCGGTCCATGCTGCTCCACGGCCGCTACCGGCAGCAGCGCGACGGTCCGCTCGGAGTCGAGCTGCCGAAAGTCCGTGGTCGTGCAGTCTTGCCAATAGCCGGTGCGCACGCGGGTTCCAGCCTTTCAAATCTCGGCCGATCCTGCGTGTTGCCCCTGCCGGCGTCAACCTTGGATAATGGCCGGTCTAGCGCCACGTTAGCTGTCAAAGCATTACGCAGTGCCGGTGAACCGCCGGCCAAGCACAGGAGAATCGCCATGAGCATGCCCGAGCGCGCCGTCGTCGCCGATAACGAGGTCCAGGAGCTGGTCGCAAAAGCGCGTACGGCGCAGGCGATCTTCGAGGGCTTCTCCCAGGAGAAGGTCGACGCGATCGTTCGCGACATGGCGAAGTACGTCTACGACAACGCCGAGCCCCTCGCACGCATGGCGGTCGACGAGACCGGTATCGGCAACTACGAGGACAAGGTCCTCAAGAAGAAGGGCAAGGCCCGGGTGATTTGGAACAACCTGAAGGGCAAGAAGTCGCGCGGCGTGATCGGCGAGGATCCCGAGACCAACATGGTGTTCGTCGCGAAGCCGATGGGCGTCGTGGCCTCGGTGTGTCCCGTCACCAATCCGATCGCGACGCCGATGTGCAACGGGATGTTCGCGCTCAAGGCAGGCAACGCGGTGATCTTCGCGCCGCATCCGAAGGCGCAGAAGTGCACCGAGCATCTGACGAACGAGTTCATGAAGATCGTCAAGAAGCACGGCGGCCCCGACAATCTGATTCAGACGATCAAGAAGGGCTCCGTCGAGAAGACGCAGGAGCTCATGCGCTCGGTCGACGTGGTGGTCGCGACCGGCGGCGGCGCAATGGTCAAATCCGCGTACTCGTCGGGCAAGCCTTCGTACGGCGTGGGTGCCGGCAACGTTCCGGTGATCATCGACCGCGACGTCGATTTCAAGGACGCGGTGGACAAGATCGTGACCGGCGCGGCATTCGACAACGGCATCATCTGCTCGCACGAGCAGTTCGTGCTCGCGCCCGAGGAGCGCTACGCCGAGACGGTGAAGCTCTTCAAGGACACCGGCAAAGTCTGGTTCACGGACGACGAGAAACAAATCCAGAAGCTGCGCGAGGTCGTGTTCCCGGGCGGCCACTTGAACAAGGACGCCGTCGGCAAGACCGCGCGCGAGATCGGCGCGATGGCCGGCATCGATGTGCCCGCGAGCGCGCGCATCATCCTGTTGCCGGCGAAGGGCGCGGGTCAGGCCGACGTGCTCGCGAAGGAAAAGCTCTGCCCGGTCGTCGCGATCCTGCCGTACAAGAGCTTCGAAGAGGCCGTCGCGAACGCGAAGGCGAATCTGCTCGTCGAGGGCGCGGGCCACTCGGCCGCCCTGCACTCCAACAACGAGCAGCACATTCGCGACGCCGGCGTCGAGCTGCCGATCAGCCGGCTGGTCGTGAATCAGGCGAGCTCGCTCACGGCGGGCGGCTCCCTCACGAACGGCTTCGCGCCGACGACCACGCTCGGCTGCGGCTCGTGGGGCGGCAACTCGATCTCCGAGAACCTCGACTACAAGCACCTGATGAACGTCTCGCGGATCGGCAAGGTCATCACGAGCAAGAAGGTGCCGACCGACGAGGAGATCTGGGCGTAGCGCGCCTCGGCGGCATCCTCGCCGCGAAGGCAACGACGGGCGGCCAAGGGATCGGCGGCCACGCCGCGTTGCGCGCGCGTCGCAACGTCACGCAGGGCGGGCGATCAGGCCTTCGTGCGGCCGCACCGACGCGCTTGCCGGGAACACGGTCGTCGCGAGCGCGTGCTCGTCCGCGCCGAAATGGTCGCGCAGCACGCCCTTGAAGACGGCGCGCAGGTCCGTCGTGGGACGCAAGTCGCGCGCCTCGTAGAGATCGCGTTCCGCAAGCCCGGGCCAATCCGCGATGACGCGGCCGCCCGCAACCGCACCGCCGGCGAGCAATGCGCAGGCTCCGGTGCCGTGATCCGTGCCGCGCGTACCATTCACGGCAACGGTGCGGCCGAACTCCGTCACGACCAGCACCGCAGTGTCGCGCCAAGCGGAACCGAGACCGCGCTTGAGCGACGCGACGGCGGCATCGAGCGCCCCGAGCCGCGCCGCAAGCTGTCCCTGCTCGGCGCCCTGGTTCGCGTGCGTGTCCCAGCCGCTCGCCTCGAGCACCGCGATGCGGGGGCCGTCGGGCACGCTCAAGAACCGCGCGGCCGCCTCCGCCAACGCGCCGAGCTGCGGCTCGCCGCGGATCGCACCCGCCGCGCCCCCGGGCATCCCGGCTGCGATCGCGCGCGTAGCGAGCGCCTCGTGCAGATGCGCGGCCAAGATCGCGTCGTTCGCATAGAGGCTCGCAACGCGCTCGAGCGTGTCGTCGGCTGCATCCGGCAGCCGCGACGGCGACCAGCTATCCACCGAATGTCCGCCGCGCAGCACCAGCGGCACGTTCTCGGCAAGCGCGACCGCGGCTTCGCCCGCGCCGGTCGGTAAGCTCCCGAGCGCACGGTTGAGCCAGCCGTCGCGCAGCGCGGCCGGGAGCGCGCCGCCGTTCTCGAGGACGGCCTGACCGTCGAAGTGCGAGCGCTCCCGATACGGCGTCGCGACCGCGTGCAGCACCGCGAGCTCGCGCGCAGCGTACAGCTCGTGCAGCGTCGTGAGCGACGGGTGCAGCGCGAACAGCCCGTCGAGCTTGAGCGCTCCGCCGGCGCCGGGCGAGCCGAGCGCCAGCGCTCCGCGCAGCGCTGCGTATCGCGGCTCGGCGTACGGCGGCACTGCCGCGAGGCCGTCCAGCGCGCCGCGAAGGATCACGACTACGAAGCGTGCGTTGCGCACGGGCATCGCGAGCCCAAGACCCGGGAACTGCGCGAGCAGCGTGAGCCGCGCGGACGAGGCGAGCACGAAGCGCCGTGTCGGCATGGATCTATCTCCTCTGAAACTCCGGGCTCACGAGCAGCAGCGCGACGCCCTGCGCGGCGCTTGCCGCGCGCGCGATCGCGACGCGCGTGTGATCGCCCAGAACCGGACCGAGCACCGCCGCCGCGAGGCTCGAGGGATCGACCCGGTCGCCGACGAACCGCCCGACGGCCGCGGCCCAATCGATGCGCTTCAGCAGCGCCGCGCCCGCGTCCCACTGCGCCGCCGTGTCGGGCCACCCTGCGGGTGAGCCCGGCGTGTACGGCCGCTGCCCCAGCGCGTCGAGGAACGCGACCATCTGCTGGGGCCGATCCGGCCGCTGCCCGAGGGCTCGGTAGGTCGAGATCACGAACTCGTGCGGTGTCTTGAACTTCGGCTCGTCGGCCTCCCACGGCTCGCTCGAGTCCAGTAGCGCGCGATAGACGGCCATCAGGTTGCCGTCACTGCGTCGATACGCTTGGGCGAGCCGCTCGACGAGCTGCGGCGGCGGATCGTCGGCCGCGAAATGGCGCGCGAGCTTGGTCGCGAGGAATTGCGCGGTCGACGAGCGCGCCGCGAGATCGCGCAGCACCGCGACGCCCTCGTTCACGCCATCCTCGGCATAACGCTTGCCGAGCAGCGTTTTCGCGCCGGGCTCGTGCAGCGCCGGGCGGAACATGAACTGCCCCGGCGGGCCGGAGGCGAGCTGGCCGCGGCCGCCGCCAATGGACCAACCCGTAAGCACCTTCGCGAACGTGGTCACGTCCTGCTGCGTGTAGCCGCCGGTCACGCCGAGCGTGTGCAGCTCGAGAATCTCGCGCGCGAGATTCTCGTTCAGGCCGAGCGCACGTCCGCGGCGCGCCGCGAAGCCGGCTGCACGTGAGCGCGGTCCCATGGACATCGGGTTGTCGAGATACATCAGCATCGCGGGATGTTGCTCGACCGCGAGCAACATATCCGCGAATCGCCCGGTCACACGCGGCCGAATCGCCTCGTTCTCGAGCGTGCCCGCAAGCGCGGGAATCGTCTGCTTGTCGGCGGAGACGGCGAAGTGATTCGTCCAGAAGTGCACGAGCCGCTCGCGAAACGGCGCGTCGGTCGTGGCCGCGGTCGCGTAGCGGGCGCTGGCCTGCTCGAGATAGTGATCGCGCGTCGCCTCGCGCGCCGCACGCTGCGCGGCCTGTGCCGCATCCGCATCGCCCGACCGGCGCGCGGCACGGACGCCCTCGAGCTTGCCGGTGAGCTCGCGTAGCACCTCGCTCGAGGTCGCGAGACCTCCGGGCGCCGGCGCGTCGTCCCGCTCGAGCTGCGCGCGCAGCCAGCCGGCCGGGTCGCGGTCGATCGTCGGCAGCTCACCGGGTCGAGCTCCTAGCCCGAACCGGTTCGCCGCAATTACGGCTCTGTGCTGCGCCACTCAAGACCTCCTCGCCGCGGCGGCGGTTTCCGCCGCACCTGCAGTAAAGACGCACGAGTCGGGCCGAGGTTGACGGGAGTCGCGAAGATTGCGCAGCGCTGGGCACGTAGCGAGCGTGCACCGAGGCGGCCGGGAGTCGCGTTATGTCGTGAGCGTTGCCGGGCTCAGCGCTGATCGTGGTCGACCTCATGATCGTGATCGTCATGGCCGCCGTGATCATGGTCATGGTGACCGTGATCGTGAGCATGCGGGCCGTGCGCGTGGCCGTGCTCGAGCTCCTCGGCCGTCGCGTCGCGAACGTCGACGACCTCGATGTCGAACACGAGCGTGCGCCCCGACAGAGGATGGTTCAAGTCGAGGTCGACGTTGAAGTGGCCCACCTTCACGACCAAAGCATTGCGCGGGCCGTTGCGCGTGTTCACCGCGACCGTCTGACCCGCCACGAGCTTGCCGCGCGTGGTGAGGTGCTTGAGCGGCACGCGCTGCACGGCCGACGGGTCGCGCAAGCCGTAGGCGAGCTCGGGTGCGACGGTTGCGATGAACTTGTCGCCCGGCTGCTTGCCGAGCAGCTGCTGCTCGAGGCCCGGGACGATGTTCTGGTGACCGTGCATATAGAGCACGGGCTCTTTCCCTTCCGAGCTTTCGATGAACGTGCCCTCGGAGTCCGCGAGCTTGTAGTGAAACGTGACGACCTTGTCGGCGTCGATCTTGACTGTGCTCATCGCTTCCTCGCAACGGCTCGCGGCGTTCGGACCGCCACGCATTGTTGCACAGGTGCGCGCCGTCCCGCCTACGCAGGCCGGGCCTCAGTCCTCGAGCGAGAACGGCGTGAAGTCGGTGTGGACGTCGTAATAGTCTTCGTGCTCGTGGCGCTTGAGCCAACCGATGATGGCGTAGGTGAGCGGCGTCATCACGACTTCCACCATGACCTTGAAGAACCAATTGAACGCGATGACGGCGAACAGCGTTTGACCGGTCCAGACGCCGCCGAACGCGACAGGGTAGAACAGCACGCTGTCGACGCCCTGACCGACGAGCGTCGAGCCGATCGTGCGCGTCCAAAGCCAGCGCCCGCGGGTCGCAACCTTCATCTTCGCCATTACGTACGCATTGACGAAGTCGCCTGCCCAGAATGCGACGATCGACGCCGCGACGACGCGCCAAGTGTTGCCGAACACGAGCTCGAGCGCCGGCTGCAGCGAGGCGTTCAGCGGCTCGGTCGGCGTCGGCGGCAGGCCGATCACCACGAGCGACATGATGGTCGCGAACAGCATCGCGACGAAGCCGGACCAGATCACCCGCCGCGCGCGCGCATAGCCGTATACCTCGGTCAAGACGTCGCCGAAGATGTAGCTGATTGGAAAGAAGATGTTGCCCGCACCGAAGACGAGCGCGGTGCCGAGCAGCGGCAACGGGATCTCGCACACCTTGGCCGGCCCGATCAGATTCGAGCACAGCAGCACCGCTACGAATCCCGCGAGCACGAGGTCGTAGTAATGATAGGCGCGTGCGGGACGCACGGCCGCCGCAACGTTCATCGAGCCATCTCCCGGTCGAGCGCCGCAGCGGCGCATTGCAAATCTTGTAATCCCCGTGCCGGCGAACCGACCACGGCTTGACCCCCGTCGGTGCCCATCGTCACACGCAATCCGGCACGACGCTTGCAAAGCTTATGCACGATCGAGCCACGCACAAGGAGGAGACCATGCGTATCGGCAGATTACAGTTACTGGCCACCGTCTGTTGCACGCTTGCAGCGGGCGGGGTGTCCGCTCAAATCGACGGCAGCGCGGGAGGAACGCGTTCGGTCGCTCCGCGCGCGCAGGAAGGCCTGCGCGCACCGACGGACGCCCAGCTCGCGCTCGAGGTGCAGAGCCGGCTCCGCGACGAGATCGGCAACACCGCGCTGAGCGCGGACGTGGTCGACGGCGTCGCCACGTTGCGCGGCAGCGCGGCCAGTGAGGACCAGCGCGACGCAGCCGGCAAGGTCGCACGCCGCGTGGACGGCGTCACCCGAGTTCGCAACGAGATCGCAGTGGACCCGCAGGCCGCGCGAGACGCCAACCGCCGCAACGCCGACGAGCGCGCTGCCGGCGATGAGACCGCGGCCGTCGCCTCGAACGAGCACACGAAGCCGACTCGCGGCGGAAGCTCGGAGGGAGCTTCGAAGCGCGATCGCAAACGCGCGATCGACGACGCAGTCACCGCGAAGATCCGCTCCGAGTCGACGCTGCTCGGCACCGACATCAAGGTCGACGTCGATAAGGACGGCACCGTGACCCTGACCGGCGAGGTCGGATCGCTCGCCAATCGCGACCTCGCGGGGCGCCTCGCGGCGCAGACCCAGGGCGTTACGCAGGTCCACAACAAGCTCGACGTACGCGGCGGCTGACGCGGCGAGCCTCGAGCCGCGGGGGGCGCTCGGCGCGCCCCGCCGCGCATCTATGACGCCGCCCCCCGCGGCGTTACAGTGCCCCCCGGAAGGGGGACTCTAATGAAATCAGCGCTCGCGCTCTTCGCGGCGTGCTTGGGCGTCGCGGGGCTTGCCCACGCACAAACGCCCGCCGCTGCGCCCGGCCTCGTCGTCGGTAACGGCAACTTTTTCAGCCCGGTCGTCGGCGACCTCGACAAGGCCATGCAGTTCTATCACGACGGGCTCGGCCTCGAATTTCCCGCCGCGCCGTCCGATGCGGACGCGAATCCGGCCTTGCGCGCAATGTTCGGGCAGCCGGACGCGCACATCCGCTGGATCGTCGGCCGCGCGTTGCCGATTCCGGGCGGGGTCGAAGTGGTGGAGATCTCGAAGGTCGCTCGACACCCTGCCGAGCGCGCGATCCAGGACCCGGGCGCGTTTCAGCTGATCGCGGTCGTTCGCGACGTCGACACCGTCCTGGCACGCTTGCGCCGGCTCGGTGCGCCGATCGTCACGCGCGGCGGCGCGCCCGTCGCGGTATCGGTCGGCGGCCGCAATGCGCGCATCGTCGTGGTGAAGGATCCCGGCGGACACTACGTCGAGCTCGTGCAGCCGGAGCCCCTTCCGGAAACCCAAGCGCCCGCAACGGCCGACGTGATCGGCGTGCGCGTGCGACTGACGGTCGACGATGTCGATCGAGCGCTGCGTTTGTACCGAGAGGCGCTTGGACTCGAGCTTCAGAACCAGCCCGAATGGAGCGACAACGCGGCGCTGCGCAAGGCGTTCGGTCTGTCCGGCGGCGAGTATCGCGTCGCGAATCTGGCGGTGCCCGGCTCTGGGCTCGTGCTCGAGCTGCTCGACTTCAAGGGCGTCGAGCGCCGAACGCTCCACGCCGGCATTCAGGATCCGGGATCCGCGCGCATCCAGCTGCGCGTGCGCGACATCGATGCCGCGATCGCGGCGCTCGTGCGCGCGGGCGGCGCGGTCGTATCGACGGGCGGCAAGACCGTCGATCTGCCTGCGGGACCCGGCAATCCGATCAAGGTCGCGGTCGTGCGTGATCCCGACAATTTGTTTCTCGTGCTGATCGAGGCGCCGCCGCCCGCCGCGCATTAGCCGCGCGGTTGCTGCGGCCGCGGACCGCAAGGGACAATGCCCCCTCGATCGGCCGGGGGGATACCGCGTCGTGATCAGCACTCCGCAAACCGCGGCGGACCGCGCCGCGGCCGAGATCGGCCGCACTGCGCTCGCGAAGGTCGGCAGGCGGCTGCTGCCGTTTCTGCTGTTGCTGTACGTCGTCGCGTGGCTCGACCGCGTGAACATCGGCTTCGCGGCGCTGCAGATGAATCATGCGCTCGGCTTCAGCGACAGCGTGTACGGCTTCGGTGCGGGCGTGTTTTTCCTCGGCTATGCGCTGTTCGAGGTACCGAGCGGCCTCGTGCTCGCACGCGTCGGGGCCCGGCGCTGGATCGCGCGCATCATGGTCACCTGGGGCTTGCTGTCGATCGCGATGCTGTTCGTGCGCGGGCCGCTCAGCTTCTACACGCTACGGTTCTTGCTCGGCGTCGCGGAGGCGGGGTTCCTCCCCGGCATCATCTATTACCTCGGGCTCTGGTACCCGGCCGCGGCCCGCGCGCGCGCCGTGTCCTGGTTCATGGTCGCGATTCCACTATCGACCGTGATCGGCGGCCCGGTGGCAGGCCTTTTGCTCGGTCTCGACGGTTGGCATGGGCTCGGCGGCTGGCAATGGGTGTTCTTGCTCGAGGGCTTGCCCGCCGTGCTGCTCGGCTTCGTAGTGCTCAAGTATCTGACCGACAGCCCGGAGGATGCTCGCTGGCTCACGGCCGCGGAGCGCTCGTGGCTGGCCACGCGGTTGCGCTCGGAGCAGCGTGCCGCCGAGCAGCGCCACGGCGGCGGCCTTCGCGCCGCGCTGCTGCACCCGACCGTATGGCAGCTCGGTTGGATCGCCTTCGCATGCCAAACCGGAAGCTATGGACTGAATCTCTGGATTCCGCAGATCGTGAAAAGCTTGGGCGGACTCTCGAACCTCGAGATCGGTTTCGTCTCGGCGATCCCGTATGCCGCGGCATCGATCGGCATGATTTTGATCGGCGCAAGCTCCGACCGCAGCGGTGAGCGTTTGCTGCATATCGCCGTGCCGAGCGTGATCGCCGCGATCGGCTTCAGCGCGAGCGCGTACCTGTCGTCGCCCGTGCCGAGCCTGATTGCGCTGTCGATCGCCGCGGTCGGCGATCTCGGCACACGCGGGCCGTTCTGGGAGCTGCCGACCCGCTTCCTGGCTGGCAGCGCGGCGGCCGGCAGCATCGCGCTGATCAACTCGCTCGGATCGCTCGGCGGCTTCGTGGGGCCGTACGCGGTCGGCATCATCCGCGCAACCACCGGCAGCTTCGCGGGCGGCCTGATCTTCCTCGGCGTGCTGCTCGTCGGCGCGGCCGGGATGGCGCTGTGGCTGCGCAACGCGCGCCTGCTCGTGGCCGCCGAATCGCACTAAGGCGACGATTCGGTGATGCGCACGCGGCATCCGCCGGTGCGCAGCCGCCGGCCGGCCGGCCGGCGGGGAGTCCTCCGTCAGCTGGAGGCGGGAGGCGTGTCCCAGTCCTTCTTGCCCTCGTCCTTGCCCGCGACCGAGTACAGCACCTGCGCGTTGCGCGTTTTCTGAAAGTCGGCGAGCGACTGCCCGCGCATCCCCGCGTAGATGTGCAGGTTGGTCGTGCCGATCACCGCACCGAGCTTCTCGAGCATGAAGAAGATCACTCCGTAGCGGATCAGCGCGCGCCAATCGCGGCGGCGCACCATGTCCCGCTCGTCCTCCGTGAGCCCGTACTCCTCGAACAGCGGCTCCGGATCTTCGAGAAAGCGCTTGCGATGCTCGGGCTCGATCAGCCGATGCAGGAAGTCGTTCAGGCGAAATGCTTTCACGCTGCGGTCGAGCGTGAACGGGTAGGAGCCCTCGAGCCGCTCGATGCCCGCAAGCTCGTGCCCGACGCGCTCACGATACGCCTCGACCGTTTCGCTCGGCGGGTCCGCCGAGTCGTTCTCCAGGATCATCGTCGCAATCGGAGTCATCGAAGGCAGATAGTAGGTTTGGTGCAGCTTCTTGACATGCTGCGACAGCGCGCCCCGCATGATCAGCCACATCACGACCTCGGCGCCCTCGACCCCGCCCCGCGCCGCGTACTCGGCGATCGTGATTTCCGTGAGCTGCTCCGGGTCGTTCACGAGCAGGTCCATGAACTCGTGGTCCCAAGGCGTGTTGTTGAAGCCCGCGCGCTCGCCGTTCACCTGATGCGACAACCCGCCGGTGCCGACGATCGCGACCTTGAGGTCCTCGGGATAACTCTCGATCGCCTTGCGCAGCGATTGACCGAGCTTGTAGCAACGGCGCGCCGATGGAATCGGGAACTCGAGCACACCGCATTGCAGCGGCACGATCGCGCCGGGCCAGGTCGGCTCGTGGGGCCAGAGCAGCGACAGCGGCGAGAAAGCACCGTGATCCAGCCCTTTGCCTTGAAAGAACGAGAGGTCGAACTCGTCGGCCACGAGGCCGGTCGCGATGTGCTGCGCGAGCTTCGGGTGACCTTTGATTGCCGGTAGCGCGCGCGGCCCGCCGCCCTCGTCTGCGACCGGATATTCGGCGCCGACGCCGAGCGCGAAGTGCGAGTAGTGGTCGAAGAAGAACGAGGTGCCGTGATCGTTGTAGATCAAGAACAGCACGTCGGGCTTCTTGACCTCGAGCCACTGCTGCACCGGCTTGTAGCCCTCGAAGATCGGCGCCCAAACCGGGTCCCTCTGCTTGCCCGTATCCAGTGCGAAGCCGATGGTCGGGGTGTGCGAGGTGGCGATGCCGCCGACTATTTTGGCCACTTGAGCTCTCCTGCTCTACCAAAAGACGGATTGTAGTATGGCGGGCCGAGCCATGCGGTCGGCCGCCGCGAGTACATGCATCGCCAGCCGGTCGGCTCGAACGCAATCGACAGCACCACCTTTAGCCGGACACGCCGAGGGCCGCCCCCTGCGTCGCTGCGCGCGGGGTCCCGCGGGACTCGAGAGCGCTGCGTTCGCCTATCTGCAGCGTCGCAGCGCGCTACGCCGCGAAGCTTTTCCGTAGGCCGACGCAGCGCGTGGTCGTTCCGGCGACCGAGGTCGGGCTCTAGCGCGTATGCGGCGGTCGCCGGTCGCGCTCTTCCTGCGGATCGGGATCGTGCAGCGGCGGCAGCTCCGGCACGTGCTCGGGCGTTTGCGGCGGCACCTCGAGCGGCGTCTGCTGCGGCGGATTGGGTGTTTCGGTCATTGGGGCTCCTTTGTGATTTTCCGGTAGGCGCGGCCGATCCGCGCTACGCGCTCGACGGTTTCGCGTGCTCGCTGGGCACCACCAGCGAGCCGCGCTGGTCCGCGACGGCTTGGGTGATCTCTGCGCCGAACAGCAGAATCAGCGCGGCGTAGTACACCCAGATCATGAACACGACGACCGAGCCGGCCGCACCGAACGACGACGCGACGGTCGTTTGGCCGAGGTACAGCCCTATCACGTGCTTGCCGACGACGAACAGCACCGCCGTGATCAACGCGCCGAGCCAGGTGTCGCGCCATTCGATCTCCGCGTCCGGCAGGTACTTGAACATCAGGGCGATCAGCGCAGTCGACAAAGTGAGCGAAACGACGATGTCGAGCGACGTCCAGAACACCGCCGCAGCCGCGAGCCGCTCATCGAGATACGCATGCACGGTCGCGAGCACTGCGCTCACGACGAGCGATACCATCAGCAAGAAACCCAGCGTGAGGACGAGCGCGAACGACATCAGCCGCTGCTTGACGAAGCTCACGATCGCGTTGCCGGGCGCAGCCTCGACGCGCCAGACCCGATTGAGCGCATGCTGCAGCTCCGCGAACACGGTCGTCGCACCGACGATCATGAGCACCGCGCCGAGGAGCAGCGACCAGCGACTCGTTTCCTGATTGTCCGTATGCGAGATCACGGTCTGCGTCAGCGCCGCGCCCTCGGGGCCGGTGAGGTGGCGCATCTGGTCTACGAGCTGCATGTGCACCCGGCCGTCTGCGAAGAACGCGCCGGCGACTGCGACGACGATCAAAATCAGGGGCGCCATCGACAGCAGTGAGTAGTAAGACAACGCCGCGGCGAGTTGGAACGCCTCGTCGTCGTAGAACCGCCGTATCGATTGGAATAGAACTGCGCGCGCCATTCGCACCATACGTTGGAGCAGCAGCAAGGACCGTGCCAGCCGCTATGGCCCGGTAGTAGACGTCCGAATGCGCGGGCGGCCGACTCTTTGCGCACGCGTTTCCCAACTTTGCGATGCCGCGCGCGGACGGGGCCCGCCGCGCGGCTGAACCGCCGTGGCACACGGCTTGCATTGTCATCGCCCAGCAACGAAGAGGCGAACCATGCACACATCCGATGAGCAGCTCTGCTTACTGACGAACAGCCCGGGGAGCGCGATCCGGTGGCGTCTGAAAGACTACGAACAAATTCTCCGCGCCGAGATCGATCTGTTGATCGCGCTCGACGGTCGTCAGGCGCACCCTCTCCGAGGCAGCCAGCGCTCCGCCGGCGAGGCCGGCGCCCCGCGCTGAACGGCGCGCGATGACACGCACTGCAAAGCGGCGGCTCGCGATCGTCGCGGCAGTGCTGATCGTGGCCGCTGCAGCCCGCATCGCCGCGCCGTACGCCGTAGCGGACTACGTGAACCGCCAAATAGCGACGATGGGCGAGTATCGCGGCCACATCGCATCGGTCGAGCTCAACTTGTTGCGCGGCGGTTATGCGCTGCACGACTTGCGCGTCACGAAGCTGAGCGGCGCGGTCGAGACACCCTTCATCGCCATGCCGCTGATGGAGCTTTCATTGCAGTGGCGCGCGTTGTTCCAGGGTCGAGCGGTCGGCGAGGCCGTCATGCACGACCCGGTCGTCAATCTCGTGCGCGCGGAATCGGACGAAGGCACGCAGCTCGGCGCGGGAACGAACTGGCCCGAGCAAGTGCGCGACCTGTTTCCGTTCCAGCTGAATCGAGTCGAGGCGGAAAACGGGCTCGTGACCTTTCGGGCGCCCGGCATCGAAACGGGCGACTCGCTGACAGTCCGCAATTTCCGACTCGAGCTGCGCAATCTCACCAACGTGCAGCGCAAGAATACGGAGGCGTTTGCCGACATCGACCTCGACGGCCGCGTAATGGGCAACGCACCGCTCAAGCTCACCGGTAAGATCGATCCGAACGAGAAGGCCCCGACCTTCGATCTCGACCTGTCGATCGAGAACGCCAAGCTCGTCGACATGAACCCCTGGCTGCGGCGCTTTTTGAAGGTCGACGCGGAAGCCGGCCAGTTCTCGATGTACTCGGAGCTCGCAGCGGTCGACAACCACTTCGAAGGCTACGTGAAGCCGATCTTGGAGAACCCGAAGATCTTCGACTCGAAGGAGGACGCGTCCGGGCCTTTCCAAAAGGCGTGGGAGGCGCTGGTCGGCGCGGCCGCGAAGATCCTCGAGAACCGGCGCGAGAAACAGGTCGCCACGGAGATTCCGCTGCGCGGGAACCTCGAGGACCCGAAGGCGGGCGTTCTCGTGGCGATCGTGAACTTGGGCCGCAACGCGTTCATCGCGGCGTTCGCGCATTCGCTCGAGGGCACGATCACGCTGCGCCGCGTCGCGAAAGACGTGCGCTCGCTGAACGACGGCAACGACTCGGATCAGGACTCCGGAGAAGCCCGGAAAGGCTCCCGCAAGGATTCCCCGAAGGACGGGAGCGGCGACGGCCGCTGAACGACGCGCCCGCCGGCTTACCGTTCGGACGTGCGCAGCTCCGGGCGACAGGCTACGCTAAGGCACGCCGGGTGTTCCGCTGCGCGTTTTCGCTCGAGCGCGAGCGCCGACGCGCTGGAGCGCCGGCGGGTGCCGCGAGCGCAGCCGCTGTTGCGCACGCGAGCCGACATTCGCCGATCTCAACACCAAGGGTCCGTCATGCTGTTCATAGTGCAGTTCGAAGACAAGCCGAACATCTCCGACAAGCGCGAGAGCTTGCTGAAGTCGCATTTCGAGTTCCTCGACAAGGTCAAAGACCGCGTACTGGTGCCGGGCTCATTGCGCGAGGTGCCGAGCGACCGCCCGCTCGGCGGCCTGTGGATCATCGAGGCGAACGACGAGGCGGAGGTCAGGGACATCTTCAAGGACGATCCGTTCTGGACGAACGGCCTGCGCGCGAGCGTGCGCATCAACCGCTGGCAGAAGGCGTTCCCGGACCGCAAAGTGCCGGTATAGCGCACCGAGAGGCTTCGAAAGTGCGAAGCCGTAGTCTGTCGCCCGCCCGCATCCGGCCCTATCGTGATCGCTCCGCTTCGAGCTGAAGGAGATCGCGTTGGAACGGCCACGGACCGACTCGAAGGCGCGGGCCTGACTGTCTCATGATCGTGGGCCTACCCGTGTTCGTCGCGATTCTCGTCGCGGCCGTCTGGCTCGTGTCCTCGTACAACGGCCTGGTGACCGCACAGCAGCGCGTCGCCCGAGCCTGGGCCAACATCGACGCGCCGCTTCGCCGCCGGCACGACGAGCTGCCACGTCTCATCGAGATTTGTCGCGAGCGGCGGACCGCCGGGAATGCCGCGCTCGAGCGCGTCCTGGAAGCACGCGGGCAGATCGATGCGGCGCGCGAGGCGTCCGATCCCGTGGCGCTCGGTCGTGCGGAGTCCGCGCTGCGCCTCGAGCTCGGCAAGGTCCTTACGCTCGCCGACCGCTCGCCGGAGCTCGGCAGCCACGAGGCCTTCACGACGCAGCGCGACCGCATCGCCGCGCTCCAGACCGAGATCGCGGAGCGTGGCGCGCTGTTCAACGATGCAGTGCGCGACAACAACGCGGCAGTTGGGCGGTTTCCGGCAAACCTCGTCGCAGGCGTCGGCGGCTTCCGCTCCTGGCGGCTGCTCGAGATCGAGCCGGCAGCGCGACGCGGGGTCGCGTCGGACGCGCTGCTCGACGCCTAGCTCACGCCGAGCGCCTGCTTGAGCTCCGCGAGCGCGCGCTCGAGCTCGGCCACGCGCGCCTCGAGGGCCTCGAGCGCACTCGTCGTCGGTCCGGCGGTGGGCGACCGCGGCGCCGCGGTCACTTGATCCTCGACATCGGGCGGCACCGACTCGATCGGGCCGCCGAACAAATGCGCGTACGCGTGATCCTTACGCCGCGGCTCGCGCGGCAGCCGCGCGACCAGAGGTCCGTCCGGACGCTCGAGCAGCGCCGTCAAAGCCGCCTCGACCTCCGTCGTGTCGAGAAACTCGTGGAGCCGCCCGCTATGCGCTTTGAGCTCGCCAGGCGTCTGCGGCCCGCGCAGCAGCAACAGGCAGACGATTGCGAACTGAGCCGGCGAAAGCTTGACGTCGGCGAACTGCGTGTTGCAGAAACGCTGCTGGTACTTGTCGACCCGCCCCCCGTGTCGTGGACCATGATCAGCCGCTTCGCGACGAGGCCATTGACCGTCCGCTGCACGGTGATGCGGTCGAGCTCGAGCACCGGGTCGCGGCTCGACTTCTGATTGCAGGCATTGATCAACGAGTTCAGCGACAACGGATACTGGTCCGGTGTGATGACCGACTTCTCCATGAGGCAGCCGATCACCCGTGCCTCGTTCGGCGTGAATTGAATTTCCATTGGGCGTTGCTCGCTCGCCGGCGCGCGCCGTGCGCCGTCGGGCCGACGATAGCAGATCGGCTCTTGCGGCGATCAAACCGGCAGCGTCCGGCGTGCGCCCGCGTACTCGAGCGCCGCGAGCAGCGCCGCGCCGGTCAGCAGCACGCCGATGCCGATCACGGCGCCGAGCCGCACGTACGCCACGCTCGACCAGAACACGTACGCGCTGCTCGCAATGAACGCGAGCGGCACGAGCGGATAACCCGGGACGTGGAACGGCCGTCGTGCATCCGGATAGCGGCGCCTGAGCACGAGCACGGCGACACCGCTGAGCGTGAGAAAGAGCCAGTAGACCGGCGACAGGTAGTCGACCATCGTCGCGAATCCCGCGCGCGTGTACGCGCCGAAGGCTACGAGCACGAGCGACACGAGCGCCATCGCGACGATCGCGGCCGACGGCGTGCCCCGCTCGACATGCCAGCGCCGAAGCACGCCGAGCGCCGCGGTGTCCCGCGCGGCCGCGTAAGCCGTGCGCGCGCCCGTGATCAGAATCGCGTTCATCGACGTGACCGACGTCACGGCGACTACCACGACGATCGCAATCTGCCCCGGCCTGCCGAATGCCGCGAGCAGCAGGTCGGCGGCCGGCGCATTGCTCGCCGCGAGCCCGCCGATCGACAAGCCGCGCAGATAAGCCCAATTCGCGAGCAGATACAGCGCCGTCACGGTGCCCATGCCGATCGTGAGCGCGCGGCGCATGCCATGCTCGGGATCGCGCATCTCGGCCGACAACGTCGCCGCGTCGCTCCAGCCGCCGTAGGCGAGAAACACGAATACGAGCGCTGCGCCCGGCCGCAACGCCGCGCTGACGGCGTCCGTTGTGGGTGTCTGCGCGAGCGCGGCGCCGCCGGCGCCGACCAGCAGCAGGCCGGCGACCACGACCAGCATCAGCGCGAGCTGTGCGCCGATGCCGAACCGTAGGCCCGCGAGGTTTACGCCCGCGAGCAGCACGATCGCGCCGGCCCCGGTGAGCGCGCTGCCGTTCACGCCGATGTCGAGCACCTCGGCGAGATAGTCGCCGAGCGAGAACGCGAGCAGCGCCATCGAACCCGTGTGAATCACGGCGAAGCGCGACCAAGCGAACAGAAATCCGAGCCGGCCGCCGTACGCTTTGCGCAAGAAGAAATAGTCGCCGCCCGGATCCGGAAACGCAGCCGCAAGCTCGGCGAAGCACAGCGCGCCCGCGAGCGATACCACGCCGCCGAAGAGCCACGCCGCGAGCAGGGGACCCGCCGACGGCAGGTTCGCGGCCGCCAGCGGAGTGGATTTGAAGATTCCCGCACCGATCACCATGCCCACGCAGACGGACACTGCATGGGCGACACCGAGCCGACGCTGCAGCGTCGGCACCGCGGCTCCGTCATTCGGCAGCGGGGGTCGCCGCGCGCTCAGTGCAGCGCCTCGACCCAGCGGATCACCGCGGTCTCGAGCTCATCGCCAGGCCCCTTGTCGGCCTGCGGCGCGTTCAGAAGCACGGCCATCACGTACGTACGAGTCCCGGTATGCACGAAGCCAGCCAACGCCGAGACATCGTCGATGCGACCCGTCTTCAGGTGCAGCACGCCGTCCGCCGGCGTCACGCCGAAGCGGCCGCGCGTCGTGCCGTCGAGGCCGCCGAGCGATAGCGACGCGATGAATTCGGGCGCATAGGGGCTCGTCGCGGCGCCGCGCAGCACGTCGACGAGCAGTCGCGCCGAGACGCGCTCGTCGCGGGACAGTCCCGCGCCGTTGCGCAGCACGAGCGGCGTCGTATCGATGCCGCGCGACATCAGGAACTCGCGGATCGCCGCGATGCCTTTGGCGCGCGTGCCGGGCGGGCCCGAGCGCTCCGCTCCGAGCGTATAGACGAGCTGGCGCGTCATCACGTTGTTGCTGTTCTTGTTGATGCTGCGAATCACTTCCGCGAGCGGCACCGACCGCCAGACCAGCGCGGGGCTCGCATCGTCGGGCACGGCGCGGTGCTCGAGCCGGCCCGTGAAGCGCCCGCCGAGCTCGCGCCAGAGACTCTCGAACAAGCCGAACGCATAGGTATCGGGGTGCAGCGCAGTGCGGGCGAGCGTATAGCTGTTGCAGCGCTGCGAGTAGTCGCCGTCGATCACGACATGGTCGAGCGCCTCCGCATCCGAGTGCGCGAAGCTGATGCCGCGCTGGAAGCCGCGGCAGGGTGCGTCGACGAGCTTCAAGCGGTTGCGGATGTCGAGGTTCGCGAGTATCGGGTCGGTCGCAACGGTCACGCGCCGGTTCGGCACGTCCGGGAAGAATTGGAACTGCACGGCCTCGAAGTTCATCAGCAGCGCGTTCGGCACCACGTTGTACGTCCGGTAGGGATCGCCGTCGAACGCGCCGGGATCCGGATCGTCCACGTCGAAAAAGCTGTCGTCGAAGACGAAGTCGCCCTTTATTTGCTGGAGACCGGAACGGCGCAACGTGCGCAGCAGCTTCCAGAACTCCTCGACCACGAGGAACGGGTCGCCGTAGCCCTTGAAAGCGATATCGCCCGAAAGCGTCTCGCCGTCGAACGGACCCAAGAATGAGACCTCGGTCGGCCAGCTGTAGGTCGGGCCCAGCGATTCGAGCGCGGTCCAGGTCGTAACGGTCTTCATGACCGACGCCGGGTTGCGCGGCGCGTCGGGCAGATGGCTCAGCACGGGCTCGGCAGAGTCGACGGCCTGAACGACGATGCTGACATCGCTCGCGGGTATCGAGTGGCCTGCGAGCACGCGTGCGATCTCCGGCGGCAGCTCGCCTGCGCTTGCCGCCAGCGCGATGCACCCGGCCGTCAGCGCGACCGTCGACCCCAATCCCCGCATCGCGCGATTCTGCCCTATCGGCCCAAGGCCGGACCAGCGCGATGCAGCGCCGCGGTCCAGCACCCGGCACGCCCGATCGTTTCGTCCACTTCGGAAACGCGGCCCGTCGCTGCGCTAGAATAGCGGCCTTCGATACCGTAGCGCAGTCGCGCGCATCATCGAGGAGTGGGTCGTGAGCAAATTCGAACAGCAGCTCGAGAAGATCAAGAACAGCAAAGGTTTCATCGCGGCGCTCGACCAAAGCGGCGGCAGCACACCGAAGGCGCTGAAGCTCTACGGCATCAAGGAAGGCTCGTGGGCGAACGACACGGAGATGTTCGACGTCGTCCACAAGATGCGCACGCGCATCGTCACGAGCCCGGCCTTCAGCGGCAAGCGGCTGATCGGCGCGATTTTGTTCGAGAACACGATGGACCGCGAGATCGAGGGCAAGCCCACGCCGACCTACCTCTGGGAGGTCAAGAACGTCGTGCCGTTTCTGAAGGTCGACAAGGGGCTCGCAGACGAGAAGGACGGCGTGCAGCTCATGAAGCCGATCGGCGGCCTCGACGCGCTGCTGAAGAAGGCGAAAGCGAAGGACGTGTTCGGCACCAAGATGCGCTCGGTCATCAAGCAGGCGAATGCGAGCGGCATCGAATCGGTCGTCAAGCAGCAGTTCGAGATCGCGAAGCAGATTCTCGCGGCCGGGCTCGTGCCGATCATCGAGCCCGAGGTCGACATCAAAACCCCGCACAAGGACAAGGCGGAGGACCTGCTCAAGGCCTCGCTGCTGAAGCACCTGAACGCGCTCAACGCCGATCAGCGCGTAATGTTGAAGCTCACGATCCCGACCGAAGACGACCTGTACGCCGACCTGATGAAGCACCCGAACGTGCTGCGCGTGGTCGCGCTGTCGGGCGGTTACTCGCGCGAGGAGGCGAACGAGCGGCTCGCACGCAATCACGGCATGACTGCGAGCTTCTCGCGAGCGCTGGCCGAGGGCCTGACCGCGCAGCAATCGGACGAGCAGTTCAACAGCATGCTCGACGCATCGATCGAGAGCATCTATCGCGCCTCGATCACTTGACCGGGCGCCGCGGGCGGGCCCGCGGCCGGCTCGGCACTGGTTCGCGCGTCGCGGCACGGGGGCTGCCGCGGCTCGCGGAAACGTCACTCGCAACTACGGACCGCCATGAGCACACCGAAGATCGTCTATACGCTGACCGATGAAGCCCCCGCCCTGGCCACCTACTCGCTGCTGCCGATCGTCCAGGCGTTCGCCGAGACGGCCGGCGTCGTAGTCGAGACGAAGGACATCTCGCTGGCCGGACGCATCCTCGCGAGCTTCCCGGATGCCCTCGATTCCGAGCAGGTGCGGGCCGACGATTTGGCCGAGCTCGGCGAGCTCGCCCAGACGCCCGACGCGAACATCATCAAGCTGCCGAACATCAGCGCGTCGGTTCCCCAGCTCAAGGCCGCGATCCAGGAGCTCAACGCTCAAGGCTTCGCGGTGCCCGAATATCCCGAGGACCCGCAGAGCGACGAGGAGCGTGCGGTGAAGGCACGCTACGCGAAGGTGCTCGGCAGCGCGGTGAACCCCGTGCTGCGCGAGGGCAACTCCGACCGGCGCGTCGCGGCGCCCGTCAAGGCCTACGCGAAGAAGCATCCACACTCGATGGGCAAGTGGAGCAAGGATTCGAAGTCGCACGTCGCGCACATGAGCGCGAACGATTTCTACGGCAGCGAGCAATCCGCGCTCGTTGCCCGCGCGGGCAAGGTCAAGATCGAGCATACGGACGCCGCCGGGAAGACGACCGTGCTCAAAGAGTCGGTGCCGGTCGCCTCCGCCGAGCTGATCGCCGCGTCGACGATGAGCGTGCACGCGCTGCGCGAGTTCTACGCCCGGCAGATTGCGGATGCCAAAGCGCTCGGCGTGCTGCTGTCGCTGCACTTGAAGGCCACGATGATGAAGGTCTCCGACCCGATCATGTTCGGGCACGCGGTCACCGTGTACTACGAGGACGTGTTCAAGAAGCACGCGGCCACGTTCGAGCAGCTCGGCGTCGAGCCGAACAACGGCATCGGCGACGTCTACGCGAAGATCAAATCGCTGCCGGAGGCACAGCGAGCGCAGATCGAGGCCGATCTCAAGGCCGTCTACTCGACGCGGCCGCCGCTCGCAATGGTCGACTCGAGCCGCGGCATCACGAACCTGCACGTGCCGAGCGACGTGATCATCGACGCCTCGATGCCGGCCGCGATCAGGTCCAGCGGCTGCATGTGGGGGCCCGACGGCGAGCTGCACGACATGAAGGCGATGATCCCCGATCGCTGCTACGCCGACATCTATCAGGCGGTGATCGAGGACTGCAAGGCGCACGGCGCGTTCGACGTGCCGACCATGGGCAACGTCGCGAACGTGGGACTGATGGCGCAGAAGGCCGAGGAATACGGCTCGCACGACAAGACGTTCGAGATCGCGAAGCAGGGCACCGTGCGGGTGCTCGACGCGAGCGGCAATACGCTGACGGAGCACCGCGTCGAGCCGGGCGACATCTGGCGCCTGTGCCAAACGAAGGACGTCGCGATCCGCGACTGGGTGAAGCTCGCGGTGAACCGCGCGCGCGCGACCGGCCATGCCACGATCTTCTGGCTCGACGAGGGCCGTGCATACGACCGCAATCTGATCGAGAAGGTGGGCGCCTATCTCCGCGAGCACGACACCGACGGGCTCGACATCAGGATCCTGTCGCCGGTCGAGGCGATGCGCGCGACGCTTACGCGCGTGCGGGCCGGCGAGGACACCATCTCGGTCACGGGCAACGTGCTGCGCGACTACCTCACCGACCTGTTCCCGATCCTCGAGCTCGGCACGAGCGCGAAGATGCTGTCGATCGTACCGCTGCTCGCAGGCGGCGGCCTCTACGAGACCGGCGCGGGCGGCTCCGCGCCGAAGCACGTGCAGCAATTCCTCAAAGAGAATTACCTGCGTTGGGACTCGCTCGGCGAATTCCTCGCGCTGGCCGTATCGCTCGAAGATTTGGGCGCGAAGACCGGCAATAAGAAGGCGCTCGCGCTCGCGAGGGCACTCGACGCGGCGAATGGGCGCTTACTCGAGACCGACAAGTCGCCCTCGCGGGCGCTCGGCGGCATCGACAACCGCGGCAGCCACTTCTACCTCGCGATGTATTGGGCCCGCGCGCTCGCGAGCCAAAGAGAGGACCGCGAGCTCGCACAGCAGTTCGCGACCGTCGCAATGCAGATGGAGCAGAGCGAGGCGCAGATCGTCGCCGAGCTCGTCGGCGTGCAAGGCAAGCCCGTCGACATCGGCGGCTACTACCATCCGGATCCGCACCGCGCGTCCGCCGCGATGCGGCCGAGCACGACGCTGAACGACATCATCACCGGCATCGTCTGACCCCCCTCGCCGCCACGTCCAGCACCTTCGCACACGCCGGCTCGCGCACGTCGCGCCACCGTCGCTCCGGGCGGCGCCCACTCGGCGGGTCGAGCCGCCGGCGGGAGCGATCCGCGACAGGGGTATCATGAAGGGTCCAGTGCCGAAATTCGGGAGCCTCGCCATGGCCAATGCCGTCACGGAGCCCAGCCGCCAAACGCCGCTGTTCGGCGAATACGAGGTCGTAGTGCTCGGCGGCGGACCGGCGGGCATCGCGGCGGCGCTCGCAGCGGGCCGCGCCGGCCGGACCACGATCCTGATCGAGCGCTACGGCTTCATGGGCGGCGCGGGCACGGCCGCGGGACTCAGCACGTTCTGCGGCCTGCACGCCGTCGTGCACGGACGCCACGAGCAGGTCGTGCACGGGGTTGCGGACGAGATCCTCGACCGGCTCCGTGCGATGGATGGGCTCAATAAGCCGCACCTCACGATCCAGAATCAGATCACGGCCCAGGCTTACGACATCTCGGCGTTCAAGATCGCGGCCGACGAGCTCACCGCCGAAGCCAATGTCGAGGTGCTATTCCACGCGTTCGGGGTCGGCTGCACGATGGTCGACGACGAGCACATCGACGCGGTGCTGGTCGAGACGAAATCCGGCCGTGTCGCGATCCGCGGACGCCTGTACGTCGACGCCTCCGGCGACGGCGACCTCGCGGCCTGGGCCGGCGCCCCGTACGAAGTGGGCGACGGCGCGGGCAACATGCTGTACCCCTCGACGATGTTTCGGATCAACGGCGTGGATCCCGCGAAAGCCGGCCGCGCCTGGGAGCTGATCCCGACGCTGATGGACGAGGCGGAGAAGGAAGGCCGACGCTTCCCGCGCAAGAAACCGATCGTGCGGCCACAGCGCAACCCGATCGAGTGGCGCGCAAACCTCACGCAGATCAAGAATCCGGACGGCACGGCCGTGAACGGCACGGACGCGCTGCAGCTGTCCTACGGCGAGGTCGAAGGCCGCCGCCAATGCTGGGACGTGTTCCAGTTCATCAAGAGCGTGACGCCGGGCTTCGAGAACGCTTACATCGTGGAGATCGCGCCGCAGATCGGCATCCGCGAGACGCGCCGCGTGCTCGGCGATTACGTGCTCACGGATCGGGACATCTTGGGCTGCCGCGACTTCGACGACACGATCGGGGTGCAGGGTTGGCCCGTCGAGGCGCACGTCAAAGGCGACGTGAAGTTCGTGTTCGCCCCGGCGGGCTCGCGCGGCTACAACCAGATCCCGTACCGCATCATCGTGCCGCGCCAGATCGAGAACCTGTTCGTCGCGGGCCGCTGCGCGTCGATGTCGCACGATGGTCAGTCGTCGGCGCGCGTATCGGGCCCGTGCTTCATCATGGGCCAGGCCGCAGGCACTGCGGCCGATCTTGCGCTCGCGGCGGGCGTAGCGCCGCGGCGCGTCGACGTGCGCACGCTGCAGCAGAGGCTGTCCGCTGACGGGGCGTTTCTCGGCGCTGCACCGGCCGCGCTCGGCAGTGAAGGACGCGACCGTGCTGCGCAAGCTGCGCAGTAACCTCGAGCCCGGCACCGCGCTGTGGGCCGGACGGCGCGCGCAGTGGCGCGTGCTCGGCTTGAGCGACGAGGACATGGCCAAGCCGAAAATCGCGATCATCAACTCGTCGTCCGAGCTCTCGAGCTGCTTCAGCCACCTGGACGGCATCGCGGACGAGCTCAAGCGGGCGATTCGCGCGGCCGGCGGCATGCCGTTCGAGGTGCGGACCGCCGCGCCGAGCGATTTCATCACGAGCGCGGGCCGGTACGGCGCCTACATCCTGCCGTCGCGCGACCTGATCGCCGCGGACATCGAGGTGCAAGTCGAAGGCGCGCTGCTCGACGGCATGGTGGGACTCGCGTCGTGCGACAAGACCGCCCCGGGCCAGCTCATGGCCGCGGGCCGGCTCAACATCCCGACGATCGTGGTCGTCTGCGGCTATCAGGCGAGCGGCGAGTACCGCGGCGAGCACGTCGACATCGAAGAGGTGTTCCTGAAGTCCGGGTTCGTCGCATCGGGCCGCATGACGCTCGAGGACCTCAGCGGCATGGCCGACGTCGCCGTCCGAAGCCCCGGCGTTTGCGCCGGCATGGGCACCGCGAACTCGATGCACGTGGTCTCCGAGGCGCTCGGCATGTCGATCTCCGGCAGCGCGCCGGTCGCCGCGCTGAGCCCGAAGATGCTGGGGCACATGCGTCAGGCCGGCGCGCGCATCGTCGAGATGGTCTGGCAGGACTTGAAGCCGCGCGACATCATCACGGCCGGCTCCGTGCGCAACGCGGTCGCGGTGGTGCTAGCCCTCTCGGGCTCTATCAACTGCGTGAAGCATTTGCAGGCGATCGCGACGGAGGCGCAGGTCGAGGTCGACGTCTACCGGCTGTTCGCGGAGCTCTGCGACGAGGTGCCGCTGCTCGCGGCGATCCGGCCGAACGGCCCCGGCCTCATCGAGGAATTCGAGGCCGCGGGCGGCGCACGCGCCGTGCTCAAGCGGCTCGAGCGATTCCTCGACCTCGACGCGCGCGTGGTCACCGGCGAGCGGCTCGGCGACCTGCTCGCGAGCGTCGAGGTGGCCGACGAGCGCGTGATCCGCACCGTGGACGCGCCGCTGTCGCGGCGCCCGGCGATCGTGATCGTCCGCGGCAGCCTGCTCCCGGGCGGCGGCATCGTACGCCTCGGCGGTACCGCGGAGCGAACGCTCCAGTTCCGCGGCCCCGCGCATGTCTTCCACTCGCGCGACGAGGCGCTCGCCGCGATCAAAGGCGGCGCCGTGAAGGCCGGGGAGGTGGTCGTGCTGCGCGGCCTCGGCGTGATCGGCGGGCCCGGAATGGCGATGACGTCCGCCGTCGTGTTCGCACTCGACGGCGCCGGGCTCATCGACAAGGTCGCGATGATCACCGAGGGACAGCTTTCGGGCCTCGTGAACGACGGCCTCGTGGTCGGCGAGGCGTCGCCGGAAGCCGCGGCCGGCGGGCCGCTCGCGCTGCTCGAGGACGGCGACACGATCTCGATCGACGTTGCCCGCAAAGTCGTCGATCTCGAGGTGCCCGAAGCCGTGCTCGAGGAACGGCGCAAGTCGCCGAAGGTGTTCGGTGCGCAGGGCGAGCGCGGTTGGCTCGGCGTATACCAAGGCGCCGTGGCGCCGGTTCACAAGGGGGCGGTCCTTCGCGGACGCTGAGCGGCCGGTGTCGACCCGGCCCGGCCTTCAGTCCTCCGCCCAGCCATAGCGACAGCGTCGTTCTCAGGGGAGAGATGATTGGGCTTCCGACTCCCGCGACATCCTCGGATCCGCGCGAAAATCGCAACGCTGATGCTAGACTAGTTGGTTTGGGGGCATCACCGCAGCACCAAGCAGTCAGGAGGCTAACAAGAAAGTTATGGCAGAGAAGAACCTGGAGGACGTGCTCAAGACCGTCCGCAATCCGGTCGAAATGTTGCGCAATTCGCAAATCGGCGCGTACGTCTATCCAGTGGTGCCGCCCGAGTACAGCAACTGGCGCGACGAGCAGGCCGCTTGGCGCAAAACCTGCGTGCTGTTCGACCAATCGCATCACATGGTGGATTTGTACATCGAAGGCCCCGATGCGCTGAAGCTCCTATCGAACCTCGCAATCAACAGCTTCGCGAAATTTCCGGTGAATCGCGCGAAGCAGTTCGTGCCGTGCAGCCACAGCGGCCACGTCATCGGTGATGGCATCCTGTTCCACCTCGAGCCGAACAAGCTCGTATTCGTCGGGCGCGCGCCCTCCGCCAACTGGATTCAGTTCCACGCGGAGACCGGCGGCTACGACGTGAAGGTCGACAAGGACGACCGCTCGCCCGGCAACCCGAAGGGGCAGGCCGTGACGCGCAAATCCTACCGCTATCAGATTCAGGGCCCGAACGCGGAACAGCTGATTCGGAAGTTGAACGGCGGCCCGTTCGCGGACATCAAGTTCTTCCATATGGACACCATCAAGATCGGCAAGCGCACGGTGCGCGCGCTGCGGCACGGCATGGCCGGCGCGCCGGGTCTCGAGGTTTGGGGTCCGTACGAGCAAAGGGAGGAAATTCGCGAGACGATCGTCGAGGCCGGCAAGGAGTTCGGCCTGCATCAGGTCGGCGCGCGCGCCTACGCGACCAATACGCTCGAGTCGGGCTGGATTCCGTCGCCGCTGCCGGCCGTGTACACCGACGAACGGATGAAGCCGTATCGCGAGTGGTTACCGGCTTCGAGCTACGAAGCGACCGGCGGGCTTGGCGGCAGCTTCGTCTCGAACGACATCGAGGACTACTACGTGACGCCGTACGAGATCGGCTACGGACCGTTCGTGAAGTTCGATCACGAATTCATCGGCCGCGAGGCGCTCGAGAGGATGGCGGACAAGCCGCACCGCAAGAAGGTCACGTTCGCTTGGAACGGCGAGGACGTCGCCAAGGCCTTCGCGTCGATGTTCATCGGCAGCGACAGCGAGAACCACTTCAAGTACATCGATCTGCCGCTGTCGAACTATGCGTCGGCGTCGTTCGACAAGATCCAAAAAGGCAACAAGATCGTCGGTGCATCGATGTTCGCCGGCTACAGCTACAACGAGAAGTCGATGCTGTCGCTCGGGATCGTCGATCCGGACATCGAGATCGGCAGCGAGCTGGCGCTCGTCTGGGGCGAGGAGAATGGCGGCACGCGCAAGATCACGGTCGAGCGCCATAAGCAGCTCGACATCCGCGTCACGGTGAGCCCGGTACCCTACTCGAAGGTGGCGCGCGAGACGTACGCGGAAGGCTGGCGCACCGGCAAAGCGTGAATCGGCGGCGAAGCGTCGCCGTCGTCATCTCATCGAAAGCGGGCGTCGGCGACGGCGCCCGCTTTTTTTGTTGCTCGGCCGGTGCCGTGCGGCGGAGCGTCCCTAGGTGGGAACCGCAACGTGCCATGGGCCGGCGATGTCCCCATGGCCGTTTCGTGAGCGAGACCCACTCGAACGCTCGGGCGTTTCCGCTCTGCCGCAAGGGTTGTCCACGCCGAATTTCTGGCTACGCTATCCCCTTTCTCGTGGCGCAAGGAGTCGCCGCCTCGGCGATCGGTAGAGAATGGCGCTATCCCTATGTGAGGCTGTCACTCCGGCCGGCGCTGCAGCGCCGGCCGATCCCGCCTTTCAAGCGATCTTGAAAGTGCTGCGTGAGCGAACGGGCGCCGACTTGCGCCACTATCGCGCACCGATCGTCGCGCGCCGGGTGCGCAACCGGATGGTCTCGGTCGGCGCGCGAACGTTCGGCGCTTACCTCCGGCGGCTCTGCGCCGACGAATCCGAGGCATTTGCGCTGCTCGGCCGTGTCACCATCAAAGTCAGCCGGTTCTATCGCAACGTGGTCGCGTTCGACGCGCTGCGCGATCTGGTCCTGCCGAAGCTCGCGGCGCTGCGCCGGCGCGCCCCGCTGCGCATCTGGAGTGCCGGCTGCGGCTGCGGCGAGGAGCCCTACACGCTCGCAATGCTGCTCGAGGACGCCGGAATTCCGGGCACGATCGATGCGACCGACATCGACCCCGCCGCGCTCGATGTTGCGATCCGCGGCCGCTACAAAGCAGCCGCGCTCGAGGAGCTCCCCGCCATTTTGAGCGAGCGGTTCCTTGCGGCCGACGGCGCCGAATTCGCGGTCGCCGCGGCGGTTCGCGCACGCGTGCGCTTCGCCCGGCACGATCTGACCGCACCGCGGCCGGGCGATCAGGTGTTCGACCTCGTCTGCTGCCGAAACGTGCTGATTTACCTCGAGCCCGCCGTTCAACTGCGGACGATGCAGGCGCTGCGCCGCGCAGTCGCGCCGGGCGGATACCTTTGTCTCGGGGAAGCGGAGTGGCCACCGGCAGAGATCGCCGGCTCGCTCGAGGCGCTGCCCCACAAGAATCGGATTTTCCGCGCGGTCGACGGCGCGGTTCGGAGCGGACCATGAACGGCTCTTCGGACTTGAGCATTGGTCAGCGGCTCGCAATCGGCTTCGGCGCCGTGCTGATCGTCGTGGCTACGATGCTCGTGCTGGTCTTCGAGTGGCACGAAACGAGCTCGCAAGCCCAAACGGCGTACGAGCAGCGGATCGCGCCGCTGCGCGACCACGCGCATGCGGTCGAGCGCGCGGTCTATGACGTGGGCGTCTCGCTGCGGCGACAGCTGCTGAATCCCGATAACGAGGGCCAGCAACAATTTCGCGACACTCTGATCGCGGCGCGCGGCGCTCTGGACAGGCTGCGCGCCCTACCGATGGAGAACGACAGCCAGCAGGCATTCGCAGAGATCACGCGCAACGCCGACGCTTACCTGCAGTTCGCGGAAGATCTCGCCGCGAGCGGCAGAGGCCGCGGGATATCGCCCGAGAACGACGTCGAGCTCAGCCAGCTGCGCGAGGCGCTGCTCGGAGCGACCGGCGCGTTCGGCGCGCTCCAAGAGCGCAAGGAAAGCGCGGCGCTCGGCGAGATCGCAGCCATTCGGGCTCGCACCTCGAACGGCTTGATCGTGATGGCCGTCGTCACCGCATTCATGCTCACGATGCTCGCGTGGCTCACGGCGCGCTCGATCAGCAAGCCCACGCGGATGCTGCTCGAGACCGCCGGCGCGCTGCAGAACGGCGACTGGCGGCCCGCTCTGCGCCTCGCGCCGCCGACCAACGGTCAGCGCCTCGCTCATGAGCCGCGCGACGAGATGCGGCGGCTCGCGCACGCGCTCGGCTCCGCGGCGGTCGCGCTCGAAGCACGCGAGCAGCGGCTGCGCGCAGAGGGCCGCGTCAGCGAGCGCGTAGCCGCAACGCTGTCCCGTGAAGAGCTCGCTCGCGAGACGCTCGCCGCCGTGGTCGAGCACGTCGACGCACAGCTCGGCGTGATCTACGCGGCGCGCGACGGCGACCGGCTCGAGCCCGTCGCGAGCTATGCGCTCGCCGACGTGCCCGCCGTCGCAGTGGGCGACGGCATTCCCGGGCAGGCCGCGCGCGAACGACGAGCGGTCGCGATCGAGGACATTCCGGCCGACAGCGGCTTCAGCGTCCGGCTCGGGTACGACCAGGCGCTGCCGAGATCGATCGTCGCGCTGCCGCTCGCGTTCCAGGACCGCCTGCACGGCGTGCTGCTCGTCGGCTCGCTGCGCAAGCTCGGTCGAGACGCGCTTGCGTTCCTCGAATCGAGCGCGACGCAAATCGGTATTGGCCTGCAGAGCGTCGCCGCCTACGAGGAAATTCAAGCGCTGCTCGAGGAGGTGCGCGCGAGCAGCGAGCGGATTCGCTCGCAGAACGAGGAGCTGCAGGCTCAAAGCGAGGAGCTGCAAGCGCAGAACGAGGAGATCCAGGCTCAAAGCGAGGAGCTGCAGGCGCAGACCGAGCAGATCCAAGCGCAGAACGAAGAGCTGCTACAGCAGAGCGACGAGCTGCGCCGTCACGTCGAGTCGCTGGCGCAGTCCGACGAGCACAAGACGCAGTTCTTGGGCGTGCTCGCGCACGAGCTGCGCAATCCGATGACCCCGATCGCGAACAGCATTCACATCCTGAAACGCGCGGAGCCAGGCAGCGATCGGGCGCAGCGCGCGCACGCCGTGATCGAGCGCCAAGTCACGCACCTCGTGCGGCTCGTCGACGATTTGCTCGACGTCACGCGAATCTCGGAAGGGAAGATTCGTTTGCAGCGTGAGCGGCTCGATCTCGTCGACATCGTGCATCGTTGCGTCGAGGATTTGTCGGGCTCGTTCGAGCAGTTCGGAATCGGCGTCGAGCTCGATCTGCCCGACGAGCCGGTGGAGGTCGACGGCGATCGCACCCGGCTGACGCAGGTGCTCGGAAATCTGCTCCACAACAGCATGAAATTCAGCGAGAAGGGCCGCGTGCGGCTCTTGCTGCGGGTCGACCACGCGAGCGGGCACGCGGTGCTGCGGGTGACGGATACCGGCATCGGAATGGACGCCGGCCTGCTGCCGCATTTGTTCGAGCCCTTCAGCCAGGGCGCGACGGGGCTCGCGCGTGCCAACGGCGGTCTCGGGCTCGGGCTCGCATTGGTCAAGGCCCTCGTGGCGTTGCACGATGGCGAGGTCTCGGCGCACAGCGACGGGCCCGGACGGGGAGCCGAGTTCACGATACGGCTGCCGCTCGCCACGGCTGCCGAAAGCGTCCTTCGTGCGGCGGCGGCGCCGCCCTCCGCGTGGCCGCGTGCGGGAAGCCCCGCGACGACGCCCGCGAAACCTCAACGCCGCGTGTTGATCGTCGAGGACAACGTGGACGCGGCCACAAGCCTGCGCGAAGCGCTCGAGCTCGACCATTACGAGACAGAAGTCGCCTACAACGGTCCCGACGGGCTCGCGAAAACGGCGGAGTTCAAGCCCGAGATCGTCGTCTGCGACATCGGCTTGCCCGGTCTGGACGGCTACGAGGTCGCGCGCAAGCTACGGGCGGATCCGAACACTCGCACCGTGATCCTGATTGCGCTCACGGGGTATGCATCGCCGGCGGACAAGGAGCGAGCCTATCTGGCCGGCTTCGACCTGCACGTCGCCAAACCACTGCGCATCGCGGGCTTCTCGGAGACGCTCGAGCAGCTCGTGCGCGGTCAGCGATCGTGAGCCGAGCGCGGCTCGAGGCCGCGGCCGCGGCGCTAGGAGTGACGCTATTGACCAGTGCCCCCGTGATCGCGCAGCCGCTCGCCTATCCGGCGACCCGGCAGAGCGAGCAAGTCGACGACTATCACGGCACGAAGGTCGCCGACCCCTACCGCTGGCTCGAGGACGACACCTCGGCCAGCACCGCCGCATGGGTGGCCGCGGAGAATGCGGTCACCTTCCCGTATCTCGAGCGCATTCCGTTTCGCCGCAACCTGCTCGCGCGCGTGCTCAACCTGAACGACTACGAGCGCTACTCCGCGCCCTCGCGCAAGGGCGCGTACTTTTTCTTCTTCAAAAACTCGGG
Source organism: uncultured Gammaproteobacteria bacterium (assembly GCA_963817615.1). GTDB lineage: Bacteria > Pseudomonadota > Gammaproteobacteria > Steroidobacterales > Rariloculaceae > FEN-1219. Next base: position 751,914 of record CAWFPH010000002.1, read on the forward strand.
GCTCGAGAACCAAAGCGTTCTCTACATCCAGCAGGGGCTCGACGGACAGCCGCGGGTGCTGCTCGATCCAAACACCTGGTCGAGCGACGGCACCGTGAGGCTCAGCGCGTTCGCGCCCTCCGGCGACGCGAAATACGCAGTCTACGGGCTGTCGCGCAGCGGCTCCGATTGGCAGGAGTACAAGGTGCTCGAGCTCGCGACCGGGCGCACGCTCGCCGACAGCGTGCAATGGGTCAAGGTATCGGACATCGCCTGGCAAGGTCACGGCTTCTACTACAGCCGCTATCCCGAGCCCGCGGCCGGCCACGAGCTGGCAGAGGTCAACGAGAACCACCGCGTGTTCTATCACGAAGTCGGCTCGCCGCAGTCGGCAGACCGGCTCGTTTACGAGGACCCGGCAAGCCCGCAGCGCTTCCACACGGTCGAGACGACCGAGGACGAGCGCTTTGCGATCCTTACGATCTCCGATCGCGGCAAGGGCAAGGACGGCAACGCGCTCTACGTGCGTGACCTCGGAAGCGCCGACCCGGCGTTCCGGCCGCTGATCGCGGCAATCGGCGACGACTCGTACAGCGTGGTCGACAACGTCGGCGACAAGCTGCTCGTGTCGACGAACCGCGGCGCGCCGAGAGGGCGGGTGGTACTGATCGACCCCGCCGCGGCGGAGGAAAAGAATTGGCTCGAGGTGCTGCCGGAACGCGCGGAGCCGCTCGAGAGCGCGACGACGGCCGGGGGCAAGCTGTTCGCGACCTATCTCGCGGACGTCACGACCCGCGCGTACGTCTACGACCTGCGCGGCAAGCTCGAGAACGAGATCGTGCTGCCGGGGCTCGGCTCCGCGGCCGGGTTCTCGGGGCCCCACGACGCGGATCTCGTGTTCTACACGTTCAATTCGATGAACGTGCCGCCGACCGTCTATCGCTACGACCTGAAGAGCCGCGCGAGCAGCGTGTTTCGTGCCCCGCACGTGCCGGGCTACGACCCGAGCGGTTTCGAGACCGAGCGCGTGTTCTACTCGAGCAAGGACGGCACGAGGATTCCGCTGTTCCTGGTCCATCGCAAGGGTCTGAAGCTCGACGGCACGAACCCGACGCTCCTCTACGGCTACGGCGGCTTCAACATCGTCGAAGAGCCGACGTTCAGCGCCGCACGGCTCGCGCTGCTCGAGCAGGGCTTCGTGTACGCGGTCGCGAACATTCGCGGCGGCGGCGAGTATGGCGAGTCCTGGCATCAACAGGGCATCAAGCTCAAGAAGCAGAACGTCTTCGATGACTTCATCGCAGCCGCCGAATGGCTGATCGACCACAAGTACACCGTGCCGGCGAAGCTCGCGATCACCGGCGGATCGAACGGCGGCCTCTTGGTCGGCGCCGTCATGAACCAGCGGCCGGAGTTGTTCCGAGCCGCCGTGCCTCAGGTCGGCGTCATGGACATGCTGCGGTTCCAGAAATTCACGATCGGCTGGAACTGGATACCCGATTATGGCTCGAGCGACGATCCCGAGGAGTTCAAGGCGCTGTACGCCTACTCGCCGCTCCACAACATCCGCCGCGGCGTCAAGTATCCGGCGACGCTGATCGTGACGGCCGATCACGACGACCGCGTCGTGCCGGCCCACTCGTTCAAGTACGCCGCAACGCTGCAGGCGCTCGCGAGCCACGACAACCCCGTGCTGATTCGGATCGAGACCAAATCGGGCCACGGCGCCAGCAACCTCACGAAGCAGCTCGAGACGACGGCCGACGTCTACGCGTTCGTGATGTTCAATCTCGGCGTGACGCCGCGGCTCGGCCCGGCGGGTGCCGTGCTGTCCGAGCCCTGAAAACCGGCCGGCACGCGGTCGGCGCCACCGGGTCGCAGTTTCTTCGGTCTCGCCGGCAACTCGGTGCCTTCGCGGCGGTCGTAGTTTGTCGCATGGTCCTGGTCCGCGGCGCGCCGGCGGACGTTAAGATTGCGCGGGGTCGGAGAGCGCTCATGCTGATCAAATGCGTCGCTTATGAAAAAGGCAAGAAGGTCGGCGACATCGCGGTCGAGGACATCCGGCAATACATCGATCGACCCGATTCCTTCGTCTGGGTCGCGCTGCGCGAGCCCGACGCCGCGACGCTCGAGGAGATGCAGCGCCAGTTCGGCCTCCACCCGCTGGCCGTGGAGGACGCGCGGGTCGGCCATCAGCTGCCGAAGATCGAGGAGTACGGCGACTGCGTGTTCGTCGTGCTGCATATGATCGAGACCGACGGCGACGAGCTGCGCGTCGGCGAGGTCGCGATCTTCGCGGGGCGCAACTACATCCTGTCGGTGCGGACCGGCGTCGAAAAAGGCTTCCAGGACGTCCGCTCGCGCTGCGAGCGCGAGCCGGGCCTGTTGCGCCACGGCTCGCGGTACGTGCTCTATGCGCTGATGGACGCGGTGGTGGACCGGTACTTTCCGGTAATCCAGAAGCTCGAGAGCGAGCTCGAGTCGATCGAGGATGCGATCTTTGCAACGGACACCTCGCCGCGCCTCACAATCGAGGCGCTGTACGCGTTGAAGCGCAAGCTCTTGACCGTCAAGCACGCGGTCGCGCCGCTGCTCGAAGCCGTGTCGAACCTCTCGGGCGCGCGCGTTCCGACCGTTCTCGCAGGCATCCGCGAGTACTTCCGCGACATCTACGACCACCTTCAGCGGCTCAATCAAGCCATCGACTCTGCCCGCGACACGCTTTCCACGGCCATCTCGGTCAGCTTCTCGATCGTCTCCCTCCAGGAGAACGAAACCACGAAACGGCTTGCGGCCTATGCTGCGCTCGTCGCCGTGCCGACATTGATCGCCGGCATCTACGGCATGAACTTCGAGCACATGCCCGAGCTCAGCTGGGCGTTCGGCTATCCGCTCTCGCTCGGCGTGATGGGCGTGCTCGACGTGTACCTGTTCTACCGGCTGCGCAAGGCGAAGTGGCTCTAGCAATTGCAGGCGAAGCGCGCTCGCCGACGTGAGGCAGCGGAGCGCACCGACGCCGACGGCCGCTGGCTCGGCACCGAATGGAAGTGTGGTCCGAAGTGAAGGTCTCGGGCGGACGCACGCGGCTCGCAAGCGCCGAGCTCCGGCAGAGGCGCTCGTTCGTCTGACCCGCGCGTCGAACCGCGCTCAGCTGTGCTCCTTGTAGTAGTTGCGCTCGTACTCGCGCTGCGCGTGATCCTGCTCGCGTTTGATCGCGCCGGCCTTGCGCCGCGCGACGCCTGCCGCGCGGCCGCGCGTAGTTGCCGTGCTCACGGCGGCCGATGCCGAGAACAGCCGCTCCGGGCTCTTCGCGCGGCACACCGGGCACGGCGCCGTCTCGCCGAGACGCACGAGCTCCTCGAAGCGATGGCCGCATTTGCGGCAGCGGAAATCGTAAAGCGGCATCTCGCGAGGATACTACAGGGCGCTGCCGACGCGGAGCCGGTGAGTCGCCGGCGACGCGTGGCAGCAAGGCCCAACGATACCTCGCCCCGCGCGTGCTTGGGCACGCGAGGCACCCCGTTGGCAGCCGCGCGCGTGCCTCGGTATTCTCGCGGGATTGCGCCGGAGCAGATCGCATGCCGCATTGCGCTTCTTTACTGCGTGACTTCCGCGATGTCGTGCGCGGATTGCGGCGCAGCCCTTGGTTCACGTTGACCGTGGTCGCGACGCTCGCGGCAGGCCTCGGCATCAGCGCCGCGGCCTTCACCGTGACGAATGCGGCACTGTTCTCGGGCTTTCCTCTCGTCGAGCACAACGACCGTATCGTCTACCTCACGACCACGAACGACACGGTCTATTACCCGGACTTCGCGGACTGGCGGACAACCGCCGCATCGTTCTCCGACGTCGGCCTCGTCCGGAATGTCTACACGACACTCGACCTGGACGGCGACCTCGACGCGCACTTCACGACCGAAGTGAGCGCGAACGTTTTTTCCTTGCTCGGCGTGCGGCCGCTGCTCGGCCGCGACTTCCGGCCGGACGACGAGCGGCCCGGCGCGCAGCCCGTGGCGATCCTGCGCTACGACCTCTGGAAGCGCCGCTTCGGTGCCGATCCCGGCGTGATCGGTCGATCGATCCGCATGAACGGTGTGGCGACGATCGTGATCGGCGTGATGCCGCAAGGGTTCTCGTTCCCGACCGATCAGGATCTGTGGAAACCGCTGATCCCGACGCCGGCTGCATTGCGCCGCGAGACGCCTTATGCCCGGTACGCGGTGGCGCGACTGGCCGACGGCGTCACGGCGGCGGCGGCCCTCGCCGAGATGCAGACGATCGCGGCCCGCCTCGCGCAGACGTACCCGCTGACGAACCGGGGCATTGCGCCCGTCGTGCAGAGCTTCGCGCAATGGTCGGCCGGCCCCAAGGCTGCGGCGCTCTACGAGGCGGCATTCGGCGCCGTCGTCTTCGTGCTGCTGATCGTCTGCGCGAACGCAGCGAGCCTGATGCTCGATCGAGCGCTCGGCAAGTCGCGCGACGCCGCGATTCGATTGGCGATGGGTGCGAGCCGCGCCCATATGATCCGGCGGCTCTTCCTGGAGAGCTTGACGCTGTCGCTGCTCGGCGGACTCGGCGGCTGGCTAGTCGCCGAAATCGCGCTGCACGCTTATGCGCTCGCGCAGCCGAGCCTCGACTACACACGGATCTTGAGCTACGCAGTGACCTTCAAAGCGCTGTTGTTTCTCGCGACGGCGTCGGTGGCAGCCGGCGTCGCGATCGGCGCCGTCGCTGCGACCGGCGGCGCCCGCGCGGACCCGGGCGCGCTTCGCGACAGCCGCGGCGGCGTCTCCCTCGGCAACGCGCGCGCCACCCGCGGGCTCGTCGCGCTGCAACTCGCGCTCGCGGTCGTGCTGCTCGCGGGCGCCGGGGTGCTCCTCCGAAGCTTTGCGAACGTCGTGACGGCAGATACCGGCGCCGACGACGACAGCGTGCTTTCGATGTCCTTGTATCTGCCTCCGGAGCGATACGCGGACGACGAGGCGCGCGTGACCTTCTATCGGCGGCTCCAGGAGCGACTCGCGTCGATCCCGGGCGTCGAGTCCGTCGGCTTCGGCACGGCGGCGCCCGGTGACTACGTGCCGAATGCCCAGTACGAAATCGAAGACGCACCGATCGACGGCCCTCTCCGTCCGACGGTGACGCGGTTCGTCGCCGACCGGCACTATTTCGCCGCGTTGCGGGTCTCCGTGACTGCCGGCCGCGCCTTCGATGAATCGGACGGCGCTGCCGGCGTTCCGGTCGCGATCGTGAACGCTCGGTTCGCGCGTTCCCATTGGCCCTCGACGAATCCGCTCGGCAAGCGGCTGCGGTTCTTCGCGCACGGCACAGTGGGTCCGTGGCTCACGGTTGTGGGCCTTGCGACGAACGTCGTCCAGAACGATCCGAGTCGACAAACGTTCGAGCCGATGGTCTACGTCCCGTTCTCGCAGGCCCATCCACCGAACATGTTCGCTTTCGCACGAACGCGCGTGCCGCCGGGATCCCTCGTCCAGCCCTTTCGCCGCGCGGTCTATGCGCTCGACCCGAGCCTTCCCGTCCCCGCCCTATCGGCCTTGCGCGAGCGCCTGCAACGCAGCCTCGGGTTCGAGCGCCGTACGACCGCTACGCTCGTCGTGTTCGCCGCGGCGTCGCTGCTGCTCGCTTGCGTCGGTCTTTACGCAAGCGTCTCGCGGGCCGTGAGCAAGCGCACACAGGAGATCGGCCTACGAGCCGCGCTCGGCGCCACATCGCGCGACATTCGCGGGCTCGTGCTCGCCACCGCGGCCGTTCCCGCGGCGTTAGGCCTAGCGGTCGGGTTGGTCGCGTCCGCTGCCGTGAATCGTCTGCTTGCGGCCGAGCTCGTCCGCGTCTCGCCGAGCGACCCGCTCACGCTCACGCTGGTCGCCGTCGCGCTCGTGGCGGCGACGGGGCTCGGTTGCGCGATTCCGGCACGGCGAGCGGCGCGCGTGGATCCCGTCGTGGCTTTGCGGCACGAATGACGAACCGCTTCTCTCGATCGCCTCGGGACGTCGTTTGCCCGATACTTCGCGGGCCAGCCAGCCATTGCGATTTGCAGGTGCGCAGTCCGTCAGCCGTGATCGCAGCGTCCGACGCGAGGGCGCACCCTTGAGCCGCAAGACGACGGCCGGCGCAGCGAACGTCGACCCACTCACGGAGCAACAAGCCGCGGCCGAGCTCGAGCGCCTCGCGGCCGAGATCGCCGCGCACGACCGCGCGTACTTCCAGGAGGACGCGCCGACCGTCTCGGATGCCGAATACGACGCGCTACGCCGGCGCAACGCCGCAATCGAGGCGCGCTTCCCCGCGCTGATCCGGGCCGACAGTCCGTCGAAACGCCTCGGCGCCCCGCCGGCGGACAAGTTCGAGAAAGTGCGCCATCGCGTGCCGATGCTGTCGCTCGACAATGCGTTCGAGGACGAAGACATCGCGGATTTCGTCGATCGCATCCGCCGCTTCCTCGGCCTGCCGGTCGACGAGCCGATCTCGATGACGGCCGAGCCGAAAATCGACGGCTTGTCCTCCTCGCTCCGTTACGAGCGCGGCCGATTCGTGCTCGGGGCCACTCGCGGCGACGGCTTCGAGGGCGAGGACGTGACGCGCAACCTACTGACCCTCGACGACATCCCGACGCACGTGCGCGGGATGCCGGAGGTGTTCGAGGTGCGCGGCGAGGTCTACATGACGCACGACGACTTCACCGCGATGAACGAGCGGCAGGCGGCGGCCGGCCGGCCGTCGTTCGCCAATCCGCGCAACGCGGCGGCCGGATCGCTGCGTCAGCTCGACCCCGCCGTGACGGCCGCGCGTCCGCTGCGCTTTTTTGCCTACTCCTGGGGCGAGGTCTCGGAGCTGCCGGGCCGGCGCCAGAGCGATGTCTACCAGGCGCTCCGAGACTGGGGCTTTCCGATCAATCCGCTCTGGCGGACTTGCGCTACGGCCGACGAGCTGCTCGCGTTCTATCACGACATCGAAGGACGGCGCAGCGATCTCGGCTACGACATCGATGGCGTCGTCTACAAGGTCGATCGGCTCGACTGGCAAGAACGGCTCGGCTTCGTCTCGCGGGCACCGCGCTGGGCCATCGCGCACAAGTTCGCGCCGGAGCAAGCCGAGACCGTGCTGCAAGACATCGACATCCAAGTGGGCCGAACGGGCGTTCTCACGCCGGTCGCAAAGCTCAAGCCGATCACGGTCGGCGGCGTCGTGGTCTCGAACGCGACGCTGCACAACGAGGATGAGATCGCACGCAAGGACGTCCGAATAGGCGACACCGTAGTCGTGCAGCGCGCCGGAGACGTGATCCCGCAGATCGTGCGGGTCATCACCGAGCGCCGTCGGCGCGGCGCCAAACCGTACGCGTTTCCGACGCGCTGTCCCGTGTGCGGCAGCCACGCCGTACGCGCGGTGCACGAGAAGACCGGGGAGCCCGAAGCGGCCCGCCGCTGCACGGGCGGGCTGATCTGCTCCGCGCAAGCGGTGGAGCGCCTCAAGCATTTCGTCTCGCGCCATGCATTCGACATCGAAGGGTTGGGCGCCACCTATCTCGAGACGCTGCACGACGAAGGTCTGTTGAAGGATCCCTCGGACATTTTCAGACTCCCGGAACGGGCGGACGAGGTCGACCGCGTGCTCAAGAAGCGCCGCCGCGAGCTCAGCGAATCGCGCGCGGAGGCCGCGGGCAAGGAGACCGCCGCCAAGAAGAGCAAGGCCAAGGACGAAGGCAAGCTGGTGCAGAATTTGATGGCCGCCATCGAAGCACGCCGCGAGATCGGGCTCGACCGGTTCATCTTCGCGCTCGGTATCCGGCACGTCGGCGAGACCACGGCCCGCCTGCTTGCGCGCAATTTCGGCACGCTCGAGGAGCTCGTCGACTCGATGGAGAGCGGCCACGCGCTCGCCGACCTCGACGCGATCGGCGGCATCGGCGAGACCGTCGCGCAGGAGATCGTCGAGTTCTTTCGCGAGCGGCACAATCGGCAGGTGGTCGCACGGCTCATGCAAGCCGTGCGCGCGCGGCCGCTCGAGCGAGTCAAGGCCGGCTCGCCCGTGTCGGGCAAGACCGTCGTGTTCACGGGCACGCTCGAGAAGATGACCCGCAACGAAGCGAAGGCGCGCGCGGAATCGCTCGGCGCGAAGGTGGCGGGCTCGGTCTCGGCGAAGACGGACCTGGTGGTCGCCGGCCCGGGCGCCGGCTCCAAGCTCAAGCAGGCGCAGGCCCTCGGCATCCAAGTGCTCGATGAGGACGGCTGGCTCGAGCTGATAGGCAAGACCTGAGCGGCGGAGCTCGCGGTCGTCCGGTCAGGGCCCGAATGGAAATGGGCCAGGCACTCGAACCATCGACACGCGTCTGGCTGCGAGAAAAGGACGCGCGCAACGCCGGCTCAATCGAGAATCTGCCGCCAGGCCCGAGCGACGACTTGCCGAGCGTCGCGCTCGATGACATCGCCGTGCGAGAGGATCACACGCTCGAAGTCCCATGCCAGGATGCGCTCCATGCCCTCGCGCACTCGCGCCTTGTCGCCCCAGGCGAACCGGTACTCGGGTGCCGGGCTGGGTCGGTTCCACATGCGGAGCGCGCGAAAAAGGATCCTGAGGAACGGCGTGGTGCCACGCGTGGCCGGCGTGAAGTTCTCGACGAGGTCGACGACGATCAGGGTGCGGCTCGCGCGGTGAAAAAACGCGACCTCGCGCATGACACGCGCCCCCCGCAGCACCACCTGTGACAGCTCCTCGGCCCAGAGCGGCGGGGCTTCATCGCCGAGAACGAAGTCGAAGGTGAGGGCCCTGGCGCGCTTCTCGACCCCGGGGCAAATGTGGGTTTTCGCGTCGGGGAACGCTTGTTGGCACGAACGAACGTGCAGCCAATGGAGGTTGCCCGGAGCGATGATCCCCGCAACCCGACCCAGCGCGGCGACCTCCGCGGTGAGCGAATCGTCGAACGCACACGGGGAGTGGATCAAAACCTCGCCGCTCCGCAGCTTTATCGCCGTCATCCGTGCGTTGAACCGAGCGCCGCCCAAACGCACCGAGTACTCCCGCAACCACAGCGCATTGGGCACGAAGACTTCCAGGGAACGAGCCATTCGCAGCATCTCCGACAGATCACGGCGATATCGCGCGTGGGTAGATGCGTCGTGCCGTCTCAGACTCTGCCCACACCTACCAGCGACCTTTACGCGGGGAGCTCGTCGCTCAATGAGGTAGACCGCGAATCGATTTCAGCTTATCCAGGGCAGAAGTGTGCACCAAGGTGTCCGGAATGCGCGTAACCCGTCTGTCGCGTCGCTCATTTGGGAGCCCACGACGCCCCGTGACCGCGCTGCGTGCGGTCAGTGCTACTTCTTGTTCAAATCCTCATCCGCCCAGTACTTCGTCCCCGAGATGTCGGTGGAAGCCATCAATCCCTTGTCGCTGAGCGTGTAGACGATCTGGCCGTCGAAGAAATCCGATGCGGCGCTGGCAGAGTCCTTACCGGCCGTAGCCTTGGCTCCCGCCGCGCTATCCCAGCCGCCCGAGACGAACTCGTTGAGCCGATTTTTCGTTTGGAACAGGAACACCATGTCGAACTTTGCCGCGCCAAAGGTCAAACCGGCGCTGGCCGCGCCCATTTTCATGTAGGTCGTCTGCTTCGTAGTCTTGTCGACGGCGATGCCCGAGCCGCCGCTGCCACTGACGAAGAAGCCCGCTTTGGTCACCCTGATGACGGCGTATCCAGCCGCCTTGTCGTACAGCTGCTTCGAGCCCTTCACCTCTTTGAATAGTTTCTGGAGCGCTTCGTCGGCGTGCGTGCGCAGCTCCGCCTTCTGCTGCTCTTCCTTCTGCTCGTGCTTGTCTTGTGCAAGCACGGGTCCGGAGCTGAAGACGGCTAGAACCATGGTACCGATAAGCAAGTTACGTCGGAACATGGACGAGATCTCCTGATTGTTCGGAACTACAGACTGGCTTGCCGATAGCTATCGATACGTGCTCGTCTGCCCCCGGTATGTGCGGGGAACGATCGGTCCGAACCGTCGATGCCGTCTGTACGGCAACGCACATTGTTCGTGTTGTTGCCGGCCGTGGTGAGCGGAGTATCGTTGGGTACATACCCGTCGTCGGCCTTGCTGGCCCGCGACGAACCCTTGTTCGCCGGCGGCGAAACGCGCTCCGGCGGCGGCCACTCACGGAGCGTCATCACGCGTGCTTCCGCGTAACTTGCTCGGCACGGCTCGCATCCCGGACACTTCGCTGGAGCTGCGCCTCTATCGATCCGGCGACGTGTTCTCGATCAAGATCCCGGGCCGAGGCGATCTCATGAACAGCCGCATGCACGGCTCCGAGCGCGAGCTTGCGAAGCTCGCGTGCGCACGCCTCGGCGAGCGCGCGCGGGCGCGATTGCTGATCGGCGGGCTCGGCATGGGCTTCACCCTCGCCGCGGCTCTCGAGGCCCTGGGGCCGGACGCGGAAGTCGTCGTCGCGGAGCTCGTGCCGGAGGTCGTGACCTGGAACAAGACGCTGACGGGCGCGCCGGCCGGCTATCCGCTCGCCGATCCGCGCTGCACGGTGTATGTCGGCGACGTCGCCGACCCGATTCGTCGGGAGCCCGGCGGTTTCGACGCGATCTTGATGGACGTCGACAACGGGCCAGAAGCGTTGGTCCGCTCGGCCAACGACTGGCTCTACGGCCCGGCGGGACTCCGTGCGACTCGCGCCGCGCTTCGACCGCGCGGCACGCTGGCCGTTTGGTCCGCGACCGCCGACCGCGCGTTCACCCGGACATTGCAACAGGCCGGTTTCGACGTGCGCGAGCACGTGGCTCGGCCCCACCGCGCCGGCAAGGGCCCGCGTCATCACATTTGGATTTGCGAGCCCATGTAACTGCGTCACGGCACTCGCGCGGGCGTGCATGGTCCTATGGGAACCAGCCGACGACGGTGCACGACGATGGCCCGAGATCCCCTCCCCTCTGTACGCGCATTGCGGCGCCGGCTGCTGGGCATACTCTCTGCGCTGCCCTTGCTGCTGTTGCTCATGGGCGCCGTGCATTTCGAGCGCACGCTGCCGCGGCCGTTTCGGCAGTATCCCGCGGTCGAGTACTACGACTTTCCGCTCCCGCCGAATTACGATCGGCCCGCCGAGTGGGTCTTCGCGCGACTGATGTACCCGACGATCCCCGAAGGCTACGACGGCAACGGTGCGCTGGCCGGCGATTGGACCCAAGGCGGCACGGGGTGGACCATGGACTACCCGCGAGCGGACCGCCACCTGGCCGAGATGGTCACGCGGCTCACGACCATCGACGCGCGCCCGGTCGAGCAGCCCGTGAACCTCGATGACGGCGACGACGTCTTCTACTGGCCGTGGTTGTACGCCGTGGAGGTCGGGCATTGGGACCTGACCGATGCACAAGCCGCGAAGCTTCGCGAGTACCTGCTGCGCGGCGGCTTTCTAATGGTCGACGATTTCCATGGCAGCACGGAATGGTCCGTGTTCCTGAGCAGCATGCGACGCGTCTTCCCGAACCGGCCGATCGTCGACATCGCGGACGACGACCCGATCTTCCACATCTACCGCGACCTGACCCACCGGGTTCAGATCCCCGGAGCCCAGTTCCTCAGAAGCGGACGCACCTACGAGCAGGACGGCGTCGAGCCGCACTGGCGCGCCATCTACGACGACAAGGGCCGGATCATGGTCGCGATATGCCACGACATGGACCTCGGCGACTCGGTCGAGAACGCGGACACGCCGGAGTACCCCGAGAAGTACTCCGCGATGGGCATGACGATCTTCTTCAACTACATCTTCTACGCCATGACTCATTGAGCGGCCCGGCGCGACGCGCTGGGCTATGGAGCGTTCGTTGGAAGATGGGTCGCCGTCGGGCCGGGAGCGGCGACGGACATCGCCCCCGAAACGCAGCTATATGACGCTCGGGCCACAGCTCTCAGGGAATGGCCGTCTTCGGTGTCGAGCGCGCGAAAGTGATCCGACTCGACGATCCGAAATCAGCTGACCCTTCCTCGCGAGCGCGGGCGTGTACTTGGAAACGAGGTAGAACGGAACGTCCCACTTGCGTTCCCGGGCGTCGGGTCTGAACACCGCGGCGCGCTCAGCCGCGTCGTCCAGCGACGCGGTTCCCGCTGCGATTCGAACGGGTGCCGGCGGTAGCTGCGAGGCAGGACTTTGACGACGGCTTCGGGGACGCGCTGGAGGGTTCGGATGTGCTCCACCTGCGCTGGCGTCAATCGCGGCCGCGGTTCGCGTGGCCCACCCGTGCATTGCTGGCGAGGTTCAGCAACGGCTCGTCCTTGGGGAGCCTAAAAGGCTCCGCCATAACCGCTCTTCCAACTGGTGAGGTTCGCGGCCACCTTGTTCAACGCGTGGCGGTGGGTTTGTAGCTTCGGGACGGGATGACAAGCACCTCCGCCGCCAGGTTTCAAAGCCGGCCGCTCAACTCGAGGTCCCTGCACCGCAGGGCCAGCGCACCGTCCGCGAAGGCGATCCGCTCGTCCAAATGAAGCACCCGATGCTCGATGCCGGTGCCCGCGCCGAGTGCTGCGGACTCACTCCAAGTCGAGCTCGCTCGGCGTGAAGGGCGTGTTGCGAGAAGCCGTTTGAGTCCGGTCGCTCTGCACGTCCTGCGCCGCGATCGCACCGCCCTCGTTCTCGGGCAATGATCGCAAATGAGTCAACACCGCTGCGATCTCGGCATCGGTCAGCGTGCCGCCGAAGGCGGGCATGAAGCCGTCGTAGCGGGCACCGGCGACGGTTAGCGGACCCTGTAGTCCGTGAAGCACGATCTCGATCGGCACATCGTCCGCACCGTTGACGACGGCGGATCCGCTCAACGGAGGAAAGACGCCGCTGACTCCTTCACCGCTGGCACCGTGGCAACTTGCGCAATTCGCGGCAAACGTTGCGGCCCCATCCAGAGCGGGTGCCGATCCGCTCGGGGCGCTCGGCGCTGTCCCGGTGCTCAGTGGCAGTCGCGAAAGCAGCGTCCTCATCCGGTCGGCCATTCGGCCATACATCTCGGCCATACTGGTACTGCCCGCCTGATCCATCAGCTGTTGCATGCCCAGGCAGTAGGACAACATCTGCTGGCTCATCTCGTTGTACTGCATCATCATGGGCTGACTCATCATGCCGCCCATGCCGTGCCCGGCCATCATTCCGTCGGCGCGCATCGAGCGCATCATTCCCGATTGCGCACGGTTCATCCGGCCCCATAAGCCCTGCATGCTCTCGTAGGTCGAGCGAGCTTCCGGCGACGGCGAGTTGTTTCCCTGCGCCTCGGCTTGCTGTATCAGCTGGAACTGCTGCGCAGCGGAATCGAAGCTCGCGGCCCATGGAAGCGCCCCGTCCTGGCTGCAGGCCGACATCAAGGCAACCGCCGCGACCAGGGCAGCGCCGACCATCGTTCCGTGCGGCCGGGTTGTCGCGAGTCGCCTTCCCTTCACTTCTTGTCGCGTTCCGCCTTCGGGGCTTCCGGCGTTTGGGCGGCCGACATGTGCTCCATCATCTGTTGCATCATCATCTGCATCATACCCATCCGCTGGCCCATCATGTTCTGCTGCATTTGCATCCGATGCATCTCGCACTGCGCGTTGTTCTGTGCGCATTGCCCGTTCTGAGCGTTCCCCGTCGCCCCTTGCATCATCTGTCCCATCATCGCCATGCCGCTTTGCAAGCTCTGCATGTGCTCCTGCATCAAACGCATCCGCTCTTGGGGATCCTGGGTCGAGTGGATTTGCGCCATCAGAGCCTGCATCGTCGCCATCCGCGCCTGCATCTGCTGCATCTGCTGCGCCTGTGGCGTCGGCGATTGGGCCTGTGGGGCTTGTTTCTTATCGACGGGTTGCCCCATCGCGGCTACGGCGAATAGCGACAGAACCAGTGTCAACGCAAGCTTTCTCATGGACGTGCTCCGCTCGTATCCGAATACGTTCTAGGTGACGCCGGCATTCTCGCGTCGGGCAATCGCTCGCCGGCCGACACCATTCCCGATGTCTCGCAGAATTTAGCCGTCGACGCTCGGTTCGTTCATAAGGACTTGTACGTAGATCGCCGGCGAAAGCGCCCGAAAATCGGAGACCCCCGACGTAGCGTTTTCAAGTCGAACTGCATGCGCTCGCAGTTGCGCCGCTAGCATTCAAGTCAGGCGGCGGTTTCAACTGCGTCCGTGCCTAGTGGCTTGGCGAGCACAGTCCGATCATGACCGCCGTTACGCTCAGCGCGGCGGCGATCAGCCACCACTCCGCGGCGATGGAACGGCGGAACATTCGGTACGCGCACACGCGAGTGTTTTGACACCACACCGATCGTCTCTTAGCCGGTTTTGCTTTTCGGGCGCGCCTGAAGATTAGAGCGAGCGAGCAACCACGCGAGGAAACAGCCGGCGCTGACGTCGAACGCCAGGCAGAACGCTGGCCACCAGGCGGGCACTCCGGGATTCGTCCAAGCGCGATCGTGAAACGCGTCGAACACGCCGTGAGCGCAGAGCCCAGCGACGGCGAACCAGAGATTGCGCTTGAACCCGAGGACGGCCAGGAGCACGAAACCACCGGTCGCGATCGACTCGATGCTCAGCACCCGACCGGAACCGCCCATCACGGCGAACAGCACGTAGTATGAAGCGACGACGATCACCAAGGTCGGGTAGAACGCCCGATCGCGGTCGAGGCCAGTCGCCCGCGCGAAAAACACGACGATCAGGGCGAGCGCGATTCCAATGCCGTATTCCACAGAGCCTCCCGACGGCACGCGCGAGTCAAAGACCGCAGCTATACGGCGAAGGCGCCGCCGATAAGGCGGGCTCCGAAATGACGTAGCATGAATGCATGAGACGGACGAACGTTCGATGACCGAGCCGATCAGCATCGCCCGATACTTCCCGTGGAACGGCGGCGCGATCTTCCTCGGCACTGCCGGTGAGTTTCCCGCGCATGTGCATCAAGCGATTCAAATCTGCTTCCGCTTCGAAGGCCGCATTCGGCTGCGCGCGAGCAATCTCGATCCGTGGACGGACTACGACGTCGCTGTGGTCCCGTCGCGCGAGCCGCATGCGATGGATGGCGGCAAGTTTCACTACGGCGCAACGATCTTCGTCGAGCCTGAGACGCGCGAAGGCCGAGCGCTGACCGAGCGTTACGGCGAGCATGGCATTGCGGAAGTCGACCGAGGCCCGGTTAGCGACGCTCTACGCACGCTGCTCGCCGCGGCATTCGAAAAACGCGCCCGCGCGGCGATCGTCGACCGAGCCCGGGATGTCGTGCAGTCGCTGACGCAGCATGCGGAACCGTCCGTCATGAGCGACGAACGCATCGTACGCGCCGTGAAATACATTAACCAGCATCTCTCCGCGCCGATCACCCTCGAGGAGGTGGCCCGCGTGGCGTTCCTCTCGCCGAGCCGTTTTCGGCATCTCTTCGCCGAGCAGACGGGCATGGGCTTGCGGCAATACGTGCTCTGGCGGCGCTTCGTAAGCGTGTGGGAGCACCGCATGAACGGCGAGTCGTTGGTGGAAGCGGCGCACGCCGCAGGCTTCGCGGACGCGGCGCATCTTACGCGCACGAGTCGCCGCATGATCGGCATTCCGCCGTCTTTGATGGAAGTTTCCGAAGCCCCGTCGCGATAGAACCGCCGGACCGACCGCTGCCTTACACGGGTGTGTAAGCTCGCGCGGCGGTGGGAACCGGGTGGCTAACCACGTAACGCCGGACGCGCCGCTTGCCCGAAACCGGCGACGAGCCGCAACGGAATAGCCCCTTCGTTCAATGCGCGTCTCCAAGCAGCGAGTACATTGAGCGCGTCCTGAAATCCCAACCCGATAGGAGAAGCGTCATGAACGAAGCGAAACCGTGCGGTTGCAAGGCCTGCCCCGGACCCGGCTGCAAGTGCGGTTGCCAGAACGCCGCAGCGCGCACGGCGTGCGCCTGCGGTCCGCAATGCCGTTGCGGCGGCGCGTGCGCCACGCGCAAAACCTAGGTAACTTGGACGCGACGCGCGGCAGGCCCGAGCGCTGTCGCGCGACGTCAGGGGGAGTAGCCGCATCATGAGCGATGGAACGTCCGGCGACGATATCCGCACGAACCCCCTGCGCGCCGAACCGATCGCGCGCGGCCCTGACGCGAGCGAAGCCGCGGCCGCGCACGGAACCCATGCGGCGCTGCGCCTGCCAGCCGCGCTGCTCCTCGCGGGACAACTCTCGTACATCGTCGTCACGCTGTTTCACGCGGATGGAGATGCGAATAACCACGCGGCCGTCTTCGTCGAATATACGGGGAGCGCAAGCTGGACGGCCGTGCACCTCGGGCAGTTCGCGTGCATGGCGATCCTGCTCGCGGGGCTACTCGCTCTGTCGTTCGCGCTCGATCGCTACGTCAAGGCGGTGAGATGGGCAACACGATTCGGCGCGGCTGCCGCGACGGCGGCGCTCGCGCTGTACGGCGCTCTCCAGGCCGTGGACGGCGTCGCACTCAAACAGGCCGTGAACGCGTGGGCGCGTGCGGCGGAAGTCGAGAAGGCCACGCGCTTTGCGAGTGCCGAAGCAATCCGGTGGGTCGAGTGGGGCGTGCGGAGCTACGCGGACTTCGCGCTCGGCATCGCTTTGGTGCTGCTCGGACTCGCGACCGCGCGGAGCGCCGCTCTTCCGAAGACGATCGGCTACCTGATGGCGCTCTCCGGCTGTGCGTACTTCGCGCAAGGCTGGCTGGTCGGCACCGAAGGCTTCTCGGGCACGGAGACGGGCGCGATCGTGTTGGCGTATGTGCTCGACGTCGCATGGATGATCTGGCTCGCCGCCTTCGCAGGGCGACGCGACGATGCCACGTTCCGGCCGCACAGCCGATAGGCCGCCGCTGCGTCGCGGTCAGCCGTTTCGTTCAAGCGGCGGCAGGGGCCGTCATGCCAATCTGAATCCCGGCCGAACTGCCAGGCCGCCCCTGAAGGAGATGCCGTCATGCCGATCTGCAAAGAATCCGCCTACGCGAAGCGGACCCCGCCCGGGCCGCACACGTTCTACATGCGCCCGTTGCCCCGGGCGCTCCATGCCCTCGATTCGGATGCGGGGCGGCGCCTCTTCTCGGAAGCGCTGCTCGGCGGCAGCATGGCGGGTTACTTCAGGCTCGCACAGCAGTTTCACACGCAGTCGGATCCTGCCTACTGCGGCCTCGGCTCGCTCGTCTGCGCGCTCAATGCGCTCGGCATCGATCCCGTTCGCGCCTGGAAAGGCCCGTGGCGTTGGTTCAGCGAAGAGCTGCTCGACTGCTGCAAGCCGCTCGAGGAAATTCGCCGTCTCGGCCTGAGCCTCGACGAGGCCGCGTGCCTTGCACGGTGCAGCGGCGCCGAAGCGGCGCTCCAGCGGCCGGGTGCCGAGCACGGTATCGAGCGTTTCCGCGCGCAGGTCGTCGAGAGCTCGAACCGCGAAGACGCTCCCGTGCTCATCGTCAACTACTCGCGGCGCGCGCTCGGGCAAACCGGCGACGGTCATTTCTCTCCGATCGGCGGCTACCACGCGGGCGCGGACCAGGCTCTGGTGCTCGATACCGCGAGGTTCAAATACCCGCCCCACTGGGTCCCCGTCGAGCTGCTCTTTGCCGCGATGGAGGCTCGGGACGACGCGACCGGCGAGCCTCGCGGCTGGCTCGGCGTGCAGGCGGTGCGCTGCGCGTAGCCGCAGTTTTGCTGCAGATGACGTTCGACGCCGCGGGCGTTAGTCAAACCTGTTCGTTCTCCCACCAAACGCGCTGCCGACCAGCGGCGCGTCGGCGAACCCAAGCTTGAATCTCGGTGTCGATCCAACCGACAGCATGATCGGTGATCTTCACGCTCTGCGGGAACCGCTTTCGTTGTTGGAGGCGATAGATCGTCGCCCGCCTCAAGCCCGTGACTTGGCAGACCTCGGGAAGTCGGAGGATTCGTGGGCTGTGGTCGCGGGGGAGTCGGCAAGTGTCGGACACTCCAAGGCAACGGACGGAATGAGATCACGAGGGCGCACTCGGTGGCGAGCAGCGATCGTCACCTACTTCGACTCCCGCACTACTCGCAACGTCACCTTGATAACTCCCATTCGATGACCCAAACGTGTAGAGAAACTGTCGCGGCTGACTTCCGGCTATCGCCACGCTCTTCGGGCGGATAGATTCTTCCGTCGATCATTCCGTCTTCAGCGTCTCGACCGGGTCGATGCTGGCCGCGCGGCGGGCCGGCACGTAGCTCGCAAATGCCGCCGCGACGAGCAGCACGCCGAGCGCCGCGAGATAGGTCGGCGCATCGAGCGGACCGATGCCGAACAGCAGCGACGACATCAGGCGCGTCAACGCGAACGCGGCTACGAGCCCGACGACGACGCCGATCGCCACCCGCGCGAGAGCGCCGAGCACGAACATCCGTTTCAGTGCGGCCGGTTGCGCGCCGAGCGCGAGCCGGATTCCGATTTCGCGCGTCCGCTGCGAAACGACGTACGCCATCACGCCGTAGATGCCGACGACTCCCAATCCGAGCGCCATCGCAGCGGCGATCGCGAGCATCACGAGCGTGAACGACGTCTGCGCGAGGAAGTCGGCGTAGAGATCCTGCACGGTACGCACGAGAAACACGGGCAGATCGGCGTTCACCGCCCACACGGCTCGGTTGATCTCGATGGCGAAGCTCGCCGTGCCCGCGCGCTCGCTGCGCACGACGTAGGCGATCGCCGGCGTGCCGTTCTTCGGCTGCCCGAGGAAGCTCTCCATCAGCACCGGCCAGTAGACGAGTCGCGGCGCGTCCAGGCTGACTCCGTCCTCGTGCACGTCGCGCACGACCCCGATGACGTCGCGCCAGATGCCCGGTGCATCCGGCCGCGATTCGCGGACGCGCTTGCCGAGCGCGGCCTTAGGCTCGCCCCAAAGCTCGCGCGCGAGACCCTCGGAGATCACGGCAACCTTGCCGCCCGCGTCGATATCCGGCCACGTGATGTCGCGCCCCGCGACCATGCGCGTACCCACGGTCGCGAAGTAACCGGGCGCCACGTATTGGAATCGGCGTATCGGCGCCGTCTCTCCGGCCTCGTAGCGCTGGCCTTCCGCGTACAACGCGTTTGACGGCGTGCGCCCGGTTTCCATCGGCGCGCCGAAGCCGAACGACGCGGCCTCGACTCCCGGTATCGCCGCTAGGCGTTCGAGAATCTGCCGTTGGATTTGCGTGGTGCGTTCCGGATCGGTGCTGATCGCCGGGGTGATCGCGATCCGGGCGATTTGCACGGCCTCGGGCCGCGAGACGCCGGGATCGACATCGCGCAGCGCGCTGAACGTGCGGACCATCAGGCCGGAGCAGACGATCAGCACGAGCGCGAGCGCTACCTGCGCCACGACGAGCGCGTTGCGCGCTCGATGACGCTCGCGGCTCGCGGTCGCGCCGCGGGCCGCCGAGAGCGGCGCCGCGCTTTGCGCCGCGTGCTTGAACGCCGGGATCGAGCCGAGCAGCAAGCTCGACAGGAGTGAGGCGACAATCACGAACGCGAGCACGGACGGATCGATCGAGATTTCTTGAAGCCGCGGCAGGTTCGTCGGTCCGAACGCAACGAGCAGGCGCAGCCCGAGATAGGCGAGCACGAGCCCCGCGGCGCCGCCGAGCGCGCCGAGCACCGTGCTCTCGACGAGCAGCTCTTTCGCGATGCGTCCGCGGCCGGCGCCGAGCGCTGCGCGCACCGCGAATTCCTGGCGGCGAGCGTCCGCCCGCACGAGCATGAGGTTCGCGACGTTCGCGCAGGCGATCACGAACACCGCGCCGATCGTGCCCATCAGCACCCAGAGCGTGCTGGCGATGTTGCCGACGATCGTGTCCTTGAGCGACACGAACGCCGGCGCGACACGCCAGTTCGCGACCGCGTCGCGCTGCGCGCCGCCGGGCGCCGCCGGCCAGGCGTCGAGCCAAATCGGCAGCATGCGCGCGGCGTCCGCCTCCGCGTCGGCGAGCGTCACGCCAGGTTTGAGTCGGCCGATGCCTTGCAAACCGCCGAAGCCCGCGAGCATCAATCGGCTGGGATCGAGCTGGATCGGCAGTATCAACTCGGCCTCGGGCGTCATGTTGAGGAAGCGGAATCCGGCGGGCATTACGCCGACGATTTCCGTGGGACGCGAATTGATCGACATGCTTCGACCGATGACGCCCGGATCGCCGCCGAATTTCCGCTGCCAATACGCATGGGTCAGGATCACGGTACCGGCCGTTTGCGGCGCATGGTCGGGCTCGGAGAACCAACGGCCGAGCATGGGCTGAACACCGAGCGCTTGGAGCACGCCGTCCGACACGAAGCGAACCCGCGCCTGCTCGGGGTCGCCGACACCGGTCACGGTCGCGCCGCCGTCTATGAAGACTCCGAGGTGCTCGAAGGTCCGGTTTTCGTCGCGATAGGTGAAGTAAAGATCCGGCGACATCCCGAGCGCGCCGGCATTCAAACCGGGCGCGACGTGCTGCAGGCTCACGAGCTGGTTCGACTGCGGGTACGACAACGGCTTGAGCAGCACGGCGTTGACGACACTGAAGACGGCGGTGTTCGCGCCGATTCCGAGCGCGAGCGTGAGCACGGCCGCGAGCGTGAACGTGGGCCGGCGCTAAGCCCGCGAAACGAATGGCGCAGATCCCGTCCCACGGAATCTGCGAGAGCGATTGTGCTCGTCGGCTGGCGCTGACGCTGGGCGTTCTCGAACTGGGTCCATGTCGTGACTCCCCCGGAAAAAACCTGACCCGCGGATGCGATTGCGAGAGGTCGCTGCGCTAGTTCCCGTACAGCTCCTTCACCTGGAACAGGAGATACCACTCGATGACCGTGCCGACGACGGCGCTGACGACGGCGCCGACGTTGAACGAAAGGAGTGAACCCGCGAGCGACACGATCGACGCGTAGAAGATGAGTCGCCACGACCCTGCCGTGCGCTTGAAGAAACCCGGGAGCGCCATGGCTTCGAGAACGAGAGCAGCCGCACCCGCCACGAACGATTCAATCCGAATGTAGCTCCAGCTGGCGGCCTTCATGCTCAGCGCACCCAAGGTCACCCCCATAAAGCCCAAGATCGAAAGGGCAACTGTGAGGACAAGGAGAACGACGCCGATGATCACGAGATACGGCGCGATGGTTGCGATGCGCTCTTTGATGTTCTTCGGAATCTGAAACGGCGCCTTCTTGATCATCACGTCGTCGAGGAAGGCTTCGAGCTGCGCCAGAATCCCACGCAGCTGCTGCTGCGGTGAGTCTGATAGGCGATTGTCGGTCGCGGGCTGCAGCGGCGTTACGGGAGGCACATTAGGAGCATTCATGAGGAATCCTCTTTGTTATTCGAAGTGCCGGACGCGAGAGACAAGAGCACGAGCATCAGATTCGATAAGCATGTCTCGCAGGTGAGACCGAGGAAGCGCCTCCGCGCCGACATTCTCGCCGCGAGCCGAAGCGAGTGGCGATTACCTGACTTTCTTGAAAACCAGAAAGAACGGCGTCTCCTTACCGTTCTGATCGATGGCCGTGACGTCGATCCGCATCGTCTTGCCGTCTGGCGCTACGCGTCGCACACCTTTATTGATGACGCGGTCGCCGTACTTCGCGACGACGTTGACGGCGTGCTCGTCGAGCACGGTTTCGGAGTACGTGAGGGGCGTCTTCGTGCCGTTGATCTGGAACTCGGCGAGCGGAAACGATGAATACTGCGGATAGTCCTTGCCGTCGCTCTTCGAAACAACCTGGATGAAGTCAGGGTGCCCGTTCGACACTTTGCGGATCACGACGTTGACGAGGTAGCCGTCGTCCCGCAGATCGTAGCTGCGAGTTTCGGACTCGAGCAGAAAGCCCTTCGGTAGCTCAGAGGCCTGCGGGTCGAACTCCCAGACGCCGAGCACCTGGGGAACTTGTGCCAGCGCGTTGGTGGCGCACAGAAAGAGCGCGCAGGCGATGCGGGCCGCGGTCTTCTTCATCGAGGTTCTCCTTCGGCGGTCTGTGGAGCAGAGCAAGCACCGTGCCAGTCAACGCGTTCCGCCCAGTTCGTCGGGTGTTCGCGCTGCGCCGCGCAGCGGCCGTCCCACTTTCGCGCCACGCGCGTCGCGAAAGCGAGACGGAAACGCGCGTTCAGTGCGAGGTGGTTCGTCAGTCACGAGAATGCGCTCGCGCTGCGATCGGCGACCCATCCGCGTCATCGACTTCGAACGCGACGCGCGTCCGAATCCGCTCGTCGAAGTTACGCGGCGCAAGGACCTCCGCTCGAGCGGCCACGGCGAACGCCAGCATCGCAACGACCGCCACGGCGCCGAGCGCGGCGACTTGCTTTAAGACCCGTTTGGCGCCGCGCTCAGCGGAGCCGTGGTTCTTCATGCCGAGCCAGAGCAACCACGCGAACACCGCTGCACTGGCGGCATACAGCACAGCCCAAGCCGCGTTCGGCAGATCCCACGCCAGGGGCATCCAGCGGGGCATGACGTTCACGAACACGACCCCGACGATCGCGGCAGGGAGCCACGCGAGCAGCGCGCGCACTCCATTGGTGCTCAGCGAGGAGGCATACAGGCTCACGGTCGCAGCGGCCGCGATCGCCGCCGCCGGTGGCCAGCCGAGTCGGACGGGCCCCGGGCCCGACGCGAACAGCGCGTAGAGGATTGCAGGCACACCGATGGCAAGGCCGAGCGACAGGACCAGGACGACCGCGGCCTTGATTGCCCACTGCCGCCACGCGGCGATGGGCAGCAGCACCTGCCAGCCCAGCGTGCCGAGCTGGCGCTCTTCGGCGCTGGCGAGCGAGCCTGCGAGCAGCGGGATCGCGCCGGCGTGCAGCAAGGTCGCCACGGTCATCAGCCCGGCACGCCGGGTCGGAAACAAAGACTCGCCGACCAACACGACCGCGAGCCACGTCGCCACGTACAGTCCGGACACGACGAACGTGAGCTGCTGGAGGTGCAGCTCCTTGCCGAGCATCTGCTGCCACACCGAGCGCGCGGAGCGCGCCGCGGCGAAGTGCACGCGCGGCTTCAACAACCACGCCGGCAGGTGTAGCTCGAGCCCGCGGCCCTCGATGGCTTCGAGGCGCATGAACAGCCGCCACATCAGGAGCGCGCTTAGCACCACGACGGCCAGCATCGTGTGCACGAAGATATCGAGGAACCGGGCGTTCGCCTGTGCAAGCGTCGCCGCGTCCCCGTACAGCCACGGCACAGCGGCTCGGCTGCCGATCACCATCGCGAGCGAAAGACCGATGGTCAACACGCAGCCCGCCAGCGCACTGCGCGTGAGCAGCGTCAGGCACGGGGTGAGCAGCACGCCGCCTAGCACCGGCAGCACGGTCACGAGCAGGCGCCCTGTCGGCGAGATCTCGGGCCACACGCGTGCGACCGCGAGGGGCGTCAGCCCGTAGGCCCACTCCAGAGCGCCCAACCCAAGCAGCATCGCGGCGACGACGCCCAGTTTATGCAGCAGCACGCTGGAGCGGGCCGCCGGCTGCGCCAGCAACCCGGCCAGCGTGCGGTTGGTGAACTCTTGCCCGATCGACAGCGCGCCGAGCAAGGCACAGGCGCCAACGTAGAAGAGCACGGTATCGAGGCCGGTTTCGACAAAGCCGACGGCGACGAGCAGCGCTGTCGCGGTCAGCCATGTCGGCCCGAGGCCGCGGACTTCCTTCCAGACGAGCGCAGGTCTGAGCACGGTCGTCATGCGAGTGCTGCGCTCGCGCGGGCGGGCTGCAGCGCTGCGACGAAGATCTCCTCGAGCGTCAACGACTCGGTCGTGACCACCTCGGGCGATCGGGTCTTCAAACGCTCGACGACGCGCTCGGCGTCGCCCTCGGCGAGCACCTCGATCTCGCGGCCGTTCTGCTTCAGCACCCGCGCGGCGCCGAGATCGAGCGTGCCGCGCAGCGGCGCCGCGAACCGCGCGTAGACCTTCTGATAGCGGTCGCGTGCGCGATCCGCGTCGGCCGACAAGACGGCGCGCCCGTCCTCGATGATCGTGAATTCGTCGATGAGTCCCTCGAACTCGGCGATCAAATGCGTCGAGACGAACACGGTCCGCCGGCCCGGATCGCCTTCCTGGTAGGCGCCGATGACGGCCTCGATGAACTCGCGGCGCACGATGGGATCGAGGCCGGCGGTCGGCTCGTCGAGCACGAGCAGCTCGGGCTCGGCGCAGATCGCGGTGATCAGCGCGAGCTGCGTTCGCTGGCCCTTCGACAGGTGCGTCGTGTTCTTAAGCGGATCGAGCCTGAACCGCTCGAGCAGGGCGCTCTCGGTCGCGCGGTTCCAGCGCGCGCGGAAGGCCGCGAAGTAGTCGAGCGTCTGGCGCACGGTCATCCACGGATAGAACGCGACGTAGTCGGGCACGTAGGCGATGCGTGACTTGACGGCCACTTCTGCCTTGCGCGGATCGAGCCCGAAGACGCGCACCGTGCCGCTCGTTGGGCGCAACAGGTTCAAGAGACACTTGATCGTCGTCGTCTTGCCGGCGCCGTTGCGGCCGAAGAAGCCGTAGCAGCGGCCGGGTTTGACCTCGAGCGTGAGTCCGTTCACGGCGTCGGTATGCCCGTAGCGCCGCACCAACCGATCGATGTGGATGGCCGCGTGGTCCGTCATGTCGCTACCTTGCTGTGGCGTTGTTGCTCGAAAGAATCGAGGCGTTCCTCGACCAGCTTCAGGAATTCCGCGCGCGTCACCTGTAGGTGATGTGCCTGCACGACGGCTTGGTCGACTTCCTCGGCGAGCAGAGTCAGGCACGCCTTCTTCTTGAGCGGTGTGCCGGTATTGCGCACGAAGCAGCCCTTGCCGGCCGCGGTCTCGATGACGCCCTGGCTTTCGAGCTCCGTGTAAGCCTTGGCGACCGTGTTGCGATTCACGCGCAGCTCCTCGGCGAGCGGCCGGATCGACGGCAGCGGCTCGCCCGCGCGGATCGAGCCCGCGGCGACGGCCGCGCGGACCTGGTCGACGATCTGCAGGTACACGGGCTTGCCGGATTTGAAGTTGAGTTGTAGGCGCATCGGTTATCTGTCCTATGACAGTAGGACAGATGCCGCGGCGCGTGTCAACTCCCGCGCGGCCGAGCCGTGCCGGCGTTCACAGGGGGCAGAGGCAACCACCCTGGTCGCCACCCAGCAGTTCACCGATCCCGCTTATCCCTACGAGGGCGCTCGCTAGGATCCACCGGCAATGCGCAACGGTTATCGATCAGCGGCGGGAAGCTTGTTGACTAGATCGGGAAACTCATGGCGACGGTTTCCCAGACGACATCGAGATCGACGTCGAAGTAACCGTATGCAATTCGGTTCCGCATCCCCTTCATGCTCTTCCAGGCTATCGTCGGGTGTTCCGCGGCGAAGTCCGGGTACTCGTTCAACAACTTAGTCGCCGCTTCACCGATGACGAACAAGTTCAAGATCACGGCTTGCTGAGTGCACGTCGGCCATGAACTGCGCCTTCGTCATCGCCTCGACGTACGACAGCGCGAGTCGTGCGGCGTTGGCGATGTACGCTAGATAGTCTCCAAGACGGCTGGTCGTCACAACGCCCGGGCCTGTACGAGCACTTCGGCGCGCACGCGTGCTGGCAGGTCGCCCGGCACGCGAACGTCGACGTGAACGCCAAGGAGTTCTTCGAGTTCTTCCTGTAGGCCACCAAGATCGAAGAGCGTTGTCTGCGGCAATGGGTCGACCAGAAGGTCCAGATCGCTGCCCTCGCGATCTTCCTGCCGGGCGACCGAACCGAAGACCCGTGGATTAGTGGCCCGATGGCGTCGCACGGCATCACGTATGGCTTCCCGATGCCGCTGAAGTGGCTTGCTCGGCGTCACATTCGTCGTTATAGCGGCGCCCGGACCACTTCGGGCGGCGGATAGGAATTTGAGGCACGCCTTCTGCCGGTGCGCGTAACAGCCAGAGGCGCGGATTCTCCGCTCGGCTCATCGACGGGCTCGGGATCCGGCCGCACCTCCTGTACCGCGGCGGATCGTCCATCCGCAGCGGTGCTCGGATCTACTGCGATGGTGGTGGAGGAAGATCCTCGGGCGGCGTCAGATCGAATTGTTGTCGCCCGGTTTCGTGATTGACGGAACGATCATTCGTTTCGCAACTGGACGCCTCGTGGAAGACATGGCCGGAATCGCGCCGATACACGAACGTGGTCTCGTAAGGCGCCGTCAAGACATCGGGCGCGACGAGTTGCCGCGCAATCTCCATGGTGCCGGCGTCCCTGAGGGTGAAGCGCTCGATCATGTGCGCACCCCTGCCCGTTTTGAGCAGCAGGACGGTGCCGGCAAACTGCCCGGCAGGGTCGAGCCCCGACGTCTCGACGACCAGCGTCTTGCCTTCCCAGTGTCCAACCGAGGTACCCATCTTGCTCTCGTCGACGTGGTGTGGCGGGCTGCGCCATTGCGATAGGGGCACCCGGCAAACAACCACAGCTCCTACAGAGGGCGGTCAATACGGCGCCGAAGATGAATCTCGCGATGCGTCAACTCGGTAGGTCTGATGGACGCGATCTCTATTACAAGATGGTCATGCCTACTGTCGATGCGGGGTCGAGTAGCCGTTCACGCGTCACGGAAGGAAACCATGACTGAGGCGAGTTACCCGGGCGATTTTTCAGTTCTTTTGGACCAAAACCATCGACTCGCGGAACCGATGTTGAGCACGATTCGCGCGCACTACGGGCAACCGTTCTCTCCGAATTCGCAGGCCCGTTAACCGTCGCGGGCATGCGTCGATCGCGTCAACCAGGCCAAGGTGGCGCGCCGCGCGTATGCGTGACGGTGCGTAGGAAAGCAATGCCGTCCAAATCGGCAACGCCCTGCGGGGACAGCGGCGAGTAGGGAACATATGGCCGAGCAGCCCCGGTCCTTACCGGGAGCGCAACCAGTGCGCCTTCGGGAACCCGGCGACCTCGCCAAGTCGGCAGAAACAGATCCGACTGCTGCCCCAGCAAGCGTGCCTCGATGCTCCGTGTTCCGGCGCGCCGATGAAATTGGCTTCGGACGAACCCACTGCCCCGCCGATCACGGCGAAACGCTCGCCGAAGAGCTGGTCAAGATGCGCGCCCGTCGGCAAGAACTCATACCAAGGCAACTTCGTCCTGGTGCGTCGCAGGTGAGCATTGTGCAGATGGACCATCACCTTGCCGCGCGTCCGCTCGCGCTCGGCGATGTAGCCGAGATGCTGGCCGGCCATCGAATCGCGCATTGAAACAAGCGTGCCAAGCGGCTCTCTCCGCGCAAGCGCCGCGTGCAAAGCGAGGAGATTTCTCGCGACGAAAAGATCGTGCAGCGCGTCGTCGAAGGTCGCTCGATTGCTTTGAGCGACGAACTCCGGCTGGCGCATGCGTAATTCAAACACCAGGTTCTCCACCGCGAGCCGGAGCGCTTGCGCCCTCGGTGAAACGCCGAACGCCAGCGCCGGGTCGGGGGCGCGAGTATCCGACGCGTCGGCGCCGCCCATCAGCTGCACCATCAATTCCGCCAGAAGGGCGGTGGCCGGGCGTTCCCAGTCCGCGTCCGGCCCGACGAGCGGCTCGATGATCGCTCTGTGCCGAGCGGCACCGGCCGCGTCGACTGACTGTAAGTAGGCCAGTACGACTTCGAGCGCTCGCCGCGGACTCTCCGTCGTCTCCCCCTGCTCCGACGGCAAGGTCCCGTAGAAGCTGAGTTTCACCGCATGCGCGGGATCGGAGTTGTACTGCTTCATCCACTCCACGAGCTCGCGATTGGCGACATAAAGTCCGGCGCCGTAGCTGAATCCGCTGTCCTGGATTTCCTCGTACGTCGCCGCGCCGCGACCCGAGATGTAATCCTCGACGAGCCGCGCGCGGGAATCCGTGATCTCGAGCGTGTGACCGGAAATGGAGGCAAAAGGCCGGCACCCTTGGTGCCAGCCCGCCGTGCCGACTTCGTCCTCGGCGTTACTGGCGCTCGTACACCTCAGTGTTTGTGAACGCCTTGCCGCTGGCGTCTGTGCCCTTCACCACGCGCGTCAACATCTTGCCATCACCGCTGACGGTGGCGTGAGTGCTGCCGACTTCTTTGCCATTCAGGGTTGCCGTACTGTCTATCGTGCTCGCGTTCACCCTCTTGGCCACTACGGTTGCGCCGGATGCGGGGGCGCCTTCCGTGTAACTCAACGCTCCACCCTTCATCGGAAACATGTACTGCACTGACGTCGCCTTGCCAGCGCCATCCGTGCCCGTTCCGCTGACCGCAAGATCAGCGCCCTTCTCAGTGACCACAGCGCTCAGGGCCTTCACTTCCATGCCCGGCGTAAACTTCGATTTTGCGACGTTCAAGTTCCACGTGCCCGTGTACACGTCCGCCGCTGACACCGTGCCAACGAAACCGAGAGCCATCAGTCCCACAACGAGTTTCTTGATCATGCGTAATTCCCCCTTCGAGGTTAGTTCAATGCCTTTTGCCCGTCCGACCTTGCTCCGGCTTGCTGAGTTAGACCGTGCGTTATCGAACAGACATGCGGGTACACGAGAAATCGCAGCTCGTGCCACCGCTCCCGCTTCCCGAAATACATATCCTCGTCGAATCCGCGGAAAGACGACGACCACGTCGCGTTACCTTCTCCGCTGCAAACCGACAACAATCAACGAGGCGACGCTCGCCCGCCGCGCCGGAGCGGCTAGCGTCGAAGGACATTCGCATGAACTGGGCACGGCGCCTGAAACGCGTGTTTGGGATAGAGATCGAGCAGTGCGCGCGCTGCGGCGGGCGCTTGAAAGTGATTGCGAGCATCGAGGCGCCGGAGCTGATCGAACGCATTCTCGCGCACCGGCGTGAGTGGGGCGAGGAGGGGACGCCGATGGCCTCGCTCGGGCCGCGAGCGCCGCCGCAGCCGTGGCTGTTTTGATTCGGCAGATCGTCGACGGGCTCGTGTGCTGCGGCGCGGGCGACGGGCGGCGCTGTGCCCGGAGGCGAACGGCGGCTGCCGGGAGCGTCCGCGCGTTCAAACTCTGCGCCGACGTCGGGCGTGACGCCAGATCAGCGTCGCGACCCGCCTGCGGCTTTGACACAACGGCGGTTACGCGCACCGCTGCCCGCGGAGCAGGGGGGCTTCAAAATTCCTATCCGCGCTGCGTGGTCTACCCGTCTTGCGACCTCATCGCGCCCGGCGTCGTGCGCCACACGGGCGGCGGCAACCGCTTCATGCTCGGCGAGCCGAACGGCGAGAAGTCCGAGCGCGTCAAAGCGCTGGCCGAGGCGATGGCGGCCGGCGGTTTGAAAGCGCCGGTCCGTGCGCGCATTCGCGACGATATTTGGTTCAAGCTGCTCGGCAACGCCACATTTAACCCCGTAAGCGTGCTGACGGGCGCGACCCTCGAGCAGATGGGCCAGCATGCCGGCGTGCGAGCCGTGATCAAGGCGCTCATGCGCGAGGTGGAGCAAGTCGCCGAGAAGCTCGGCGTGAAGTTCCCCATGGAGCTCGACAAGCGCATCGACGGCGCCACGGCCGTCGGTGCGCACCAAACGTCGATGTTGCAGGATTTCGAGCTCGGGCGCCCGCTCGAGCTCGACGCGCTCGTGGCCTCGGTCGCCGAGATCGGCCGGCTGGCCGCGTGTCCGACCCCGACGCTCGACGCTCTGCTCGCGCTCGTCCGGCTGAAGGTCGAGCTTCGTTCCTAGCCCGAGAACTCCTTGTCGAGGACGAACAGCTTCACCGTGTCGCGCTTGACGCCGTCGTTCTTCATGGCGGCCTGCGTGGACTCCGACTTGATGAAATCCATATAAGCGCTGACGTCATCCGTGTCGGTGCTCATGACCACATGGTTGTCGGCACCGACCGTGTACTGCATGGGACCGAGGCCCGCGGCCTTGAACAGCTCGCCATGCGTGCGAAAAGCGCGTTCCCAGCTCGCGCGGTCTTGGACATCCGCCGTCAAAATGACTAAAGCCATTCTCGTTTCCTCTTCTCTCTTGTGTAACGCTCTGGAGTCTACACCACGCCGCCTGGGATTGAACCGGCACCTCACCGCTCCCCGTCCTCCCGGCGTGACCGCCGCCC
The DNA here is from genome assembly GCA_963817615.1 of uncultured Gammaproteobacteria bacterium. Lineage (GTDB taxonomy): Bacteria > Pseudomonadota > Gammaproteobacteria > Steroidobacterales > Rariloculaceae > FEN-1219. The sequence continues at coordinate 781,871 of CAWFPH010000002.1, forward strand.
GCAGCGCCGCGTGTGCGGCGAACACTCCATGAAATCTCGTTAGGTGTACCCGCGGCGGCGGCACCAGCGCCGCGAGCCGCGCGATGAAGTCCAACGGCTCCAGCACGATGTGCGTCGTCCCATCTTGATACGGTGTCTTCAATCGGTAGCGGACTTGGCCCTGCACCGTGAGATCGAGCCGCTCCTCCGCCACCCGGTGGGCGGCTCACGTAGCGGGTGAGCCTCTCCAGCTTCCCTCGCTGCTCGGTCTCCACACCAATGCCCGCAGCCCAACGCTCCAGCGGAAATCATGAGCGGGTGGTGGGCAATTCTAAGGGAATTCGAATTGGAGAGGGCTCTGTCCGAATGGGCGGTAACTCGATCGGAACCCGAAATTTTCTTCCCACTCATTGATGAGTGCATTGGCGATTTATCGCTCTCCGAGAATAGTGGAAGGACGAACTGGATTTCGCGGAACATCGAGGTCGTTCAACTCACTAAAAGCGGGACAACTTCGTGAGAATTGACCTTGAATGATGCGGAGCCCGATCTGCACAGTCCACAATCGACTCGCCATTGTGGTCAGCCGACGGTTTCAACAGCGACCGCTTTGCCCAAGCGCACACCTCGACCCGCCGCAATCTCTCTCCAATCCATTAACAGATCCGCAAAGACAATCGAAACCATCGCATACAAAATCACGGAATAGCTTCCTGCCTCAACGCTCAAGTGGTCCAGACCAGGAAGGTGACTGAGAGCTCGGCTCATAACAAAAACCCCTGGTCCAACCGCATAACCGCGGGCCATCCACCGGCGATGCGGCCCAATTTTCCCTCTGCGTGCGGCGATCACCGCGGTAACTGTGCAGAGAATCCATGCGCCCGCCTGCGCTGTGGCGCTGCACGGAAGAAACGCGGGATAGTGCCAGGCGAGAACAGGTGCCAATACGCCAGCCACAATCACCGCACCGAGATAGGTCTTGCCCAGCAACCTGTGCCGAGCAATATTCCTCTGCCTCAAGCGCGAAGAAAATTGCATGGGGCCTACGACCAGCGCGACTAATCCCGCGGCGATGTGGGGGAAGAGGAGCCAACGCTGCGAATACAGCAGGCTATGAAGCGGGTGCGCCGGACTCATCATCGGAATGCTGGTGAACAGGAAGGCCACTAACGCCATCGACCCGAAGACCATCCAGGACACGGTTTTCTTCAAGCCGCCAGCTGTCGGGCGCGTGACTTCGCCGTGCGTTTGAAGGTTTTGACTGCCAAGTGTGCTGACAGTATTCATAGGATCCCTCCAAAGAACGCCATCCATGGCATCGCCAAGGCTATGCGCGTCTGATCGGATCGTGAGGAACGGCGTGGGGATCGATCGAAGTATTGTGGCCGTTGCAAATCTGCCATTCGCCACCCGCTTTCACGGTAACGAGAGTCAGGCGGTCGACCACTCCACTCATGCGTCGTCCATCCGGTGTCACATAGTCACCCATCCTTAGAGTTAACGTCGCAATGGCCACATCATTTGAAATCATTCGAATCTCAGGATCGCTTTGCTCCATAGCGGTTTCGCGGAACATTCCTGCATGCAATACCTCATGAGCTTTGACGATTTCATCGCGCCCCCTCCACCACATGCCCACAACATTCACCCAATCCGCATCCTCGGCCAGTATTTTGCCCAGATCCTCCAACTGGTGACGATTCCAAATGCTCCCCAGAGATCGAACGAGCGCTACAATTTTCGACTTGTCATCCACGACAAATCTCCCGATGTATGAACCGCACTTACAAGGCTGATCTGCCGAGTTAACTGGCTGCGGTACCTCGACATGCGCAGCTACTCGCCTTCATCGCCATAGTCTATTGGAGGTTCCCTGCGGAGAATTGTAAAAATGCGACATTTCCGAAAACTGGTGCTTCAGTTGACCGCGATGAACAAGGCTCGATCGAATGAAAGTCCACATCCGGCAGCGAAACGAGCAGCTTTTGCGGAGCGGCGCCTGCCAGCAGGCGCGTGTCTCGGATCAGATGCGCCTGGTCAAAGTAGCCGGCGTCTGAAGCAACCCTCGTCCACGAAAAACCTGGATTGGTTTGCTTTCTCAGCACGGCAAATTCAAGACGCGCCACCCTTGAAAACAGCTTCGGCGCAACTCCCACACGTTCGCGAAACTGTCTTTCAAACTGTCGCAGGCTCAGATTGCATTGGCGAGCCAACAACGCCAAGTCTACCATTCCATGTCTTCGGCGTATCCATCTGGCCGCCAACTCAACCGGCGAAATTTCGATCGTCCGACGCAGTTGTCGTAGTAGAAATTCATCTGCCGCATCCGCAAGTTCCCGGACCGCGACGGCATTCTGCAGCCGGTTCAACAGATAAGAGACTTCTCGACCCAGTACGCTTTCCCCAGGCAGAGCCTTGTCGGCTAGTGGATGAATCGGAATGCGAAAGAGCGCATGTAGGCCTGCCGGATGGAAATGAATCGTGAACGTTCGCACCAACCTTGGATAAATCAGATCGCCCTTGATCTTCGTACTGGGACCGGCGAGCAGGACTTTGGGTGCAGTCCAGATCCTCGCTGGCGTACGAATCTGGTAAGAGTCAAGGAGGTAAAACTCCAAAGTCTGCTGTGTGCGCGCGTAGATTGGACGCAGCACCGCACAATCCTCCGACTTACCCTGCCGCAAGCCGTAATGAGAGACATAGCGCGAAATCGGCTCGCACGGAGGGAACACCTTTAACTGCAACCTGAAACTGGTTTCAGTCATAGACAGACCATTCACGGCGCAATCAATCTGCCATTTTGCGGCAATCACCTAACGGTCCCGCAAGTATATTTCACACTCTCCGTAAGACAATCATGAAGCACACGATGTGAAAGAACGCCTGGTAGATCGAGAGCGAACGATTTTAGCGTACGACGAGGCGGCGGAAGTTGCTCAGGGTATAGCATGGGAGAACATTCCACGTGACGCTAAGACGTTCATCGTCGAAACATGGCTTGGGCCTGGCCCCACCGAGTTTCGCGTTGCGAGTCTCCATGAATTTACGCTCGCTCTTGGCGACCAAAGTGATTTAACAACTGCCTGCGTGCGACTTCCATAAGTCATTCGCCGCGGATAGGAATTTTGACCGCACTTCCGTGCCAGAGGCAGAGGGCGCATAAAAACGGGCGGTGCACGGCCCGAAACGCAGCGTCTTATACGGCGCCACCGCAAACTTGGCGTGCGCAAACTCAGCCCGGCTGCACTTGGTACGCTCAGTGAGTAGCCCATCAACAGATGACACACGCGAAAGACGACATTCTGCAAAAGATCGCCCGCGAAGAGGCGCGGCTGCGCGAGCTCGATCGAACTCGTGAGGAAGCACGAACGCGAATCGCCTCGCTGAGATCGGAGCTCGATACCGCGCGAGAAGGCCCAACGGCGCCTCTACCCTTCCGCTCGGCGAACAACAGCGCACCACAGACGCCGACCGACAAAGTGCGACTATTCATTTCACTGTTCCGTGGCCGTCCCGACGTATTCCCAACACGTTTCGTCAGCAAGAAAACTGGCAAGCCGGGCTATGCACCCGCTTGCTCCAACAAGTGGGAGCCCGGGCTTTGCGCGCTCCGGAGCGGCGGGAAATGCGGCGAATGTGCGAACCAGTCTTTCCTCCCGGTCGGCGATCAAGTGGTCCTCGATCACCTTCAGGGCAGGCACGTCATGGGCGTCTATCCCCTTCTTCCCGACGAGACCTGTTGGTTCCTGGCAGCCGACTTCGACAAGAGCTCGTGGCAAGAGGATGTCATTGCCTTCGCCGAGACTTGTAGCATCGCCGGCGTATGAGTCTCGATTGAGCGCTCTCGTTCAGGAAACGGCGCGCACGCATGGTTCTTCTTCGCTGCACCCGTCCCTGCCAACGTCGCGAGACGCATGGGTTGCTACCTCATCACCGAGACGATGAGCCGGCGCCACCAGCTCAGCATGGAATCCTATGACCGTCTGTTCCCGAATCAGGACACGATGCCGCGCGGCGGATTCGGCAACCTCATCGCGTTGCCGCTCCACGAACCGAGGCAGGAGGGGAACAGCGTCTTCATCGATGAACGGTTTGAACCTTACGCGGACCAGTGGGCGTTCCTCGCAGCCGCTTCGCGGATCGACCCCGCCGTTGCGGAGGCAATCGCCCGGGACGCGACACGAACGGGCCAAGTCGTCGGCGTGCGGTTCGCCGAGACCACGGACGATGAAGGGGCGGCCGCCCCGTGGATGCGGGCGCCGTCGGGCCACGTGCCCGCGAAGCGGACCGTCGGTCCCGTCCCGCGCGTTGTAAAAGCCGTGCTCGCCCAGCGGCTCTTCATCGAGAAATCCGGACTCCCTTCGCCGTTGTTGACTGAGCTCAGCCGTCTGGCGGCCTTCCAGAACCCGGAGTTCTACAAGAAGCAGAGCATGCGCCTGTCCACGGCGTTGACGCCGCGCGTGATTGCGTGCGACGGCGAGCTTCCCCTTTTCATGGCACTCCCCCGAGGCTGCGTGCCGGATGCGCAACGGTTGCTTCGCGAGAACGGCGCGGAGCTCGCGATCGAGGATCAGCGGTACAAGGGCGCGCCGCTCGCGCACAAGTTTAGCGGCGAGCTCACGCCCGTCCAGAAAGAAGCTGCCCGTGCACTCCTGGCGCACGACACCGGAGTGTTTGTCGGGCCTCCTGGCATTGGCAAGACGGTTCTGGGCACGTATCTCATCGCGCAGCGCGGTTGCCCGACGCTCATCCTCGTCCACCGAAAGCCGCTGTTAGAGCAATGGATCGCTCAGCTGGCGATGTTTCTAGGCCTCGACGAAAAGGCGATCGGCCAGATCGGCGGGGGCAAACGCAAGGCGAATGGCCGCCTCGATGTGGCGATGATCCAGAGCCTCGTGCGCAAGGACAAGGTCGAAGACGTCGTTGCGCGATATGGGCACGTCATCGTCGACGAGTGCCACCACCTTCCGGCGGTCTCATTCGAACGTGTGCTCTCCGAGGTGAAGGCGCGGTTCGTCGCAGGGCTAACCGCAACGCCGCACCGGCGCGACGGACATCACCCGATTACTGAAATGCAGCTCGGGCCGGTTCGCTACAACGTCAGCGTCAAGAGTCACGTTGCGCGCAGACCGTTCGAGCATAAGCTCATCGTCCGCGAGACTGCGTTCCGGATGATCGGCGACAAGTCCGGTGCCGGCATCCAGGAAATCTACGGCGCATTGGCGAGGGATGAGACACGCAACAGACGCATTCTCGACGATGTCATCGCCGTGCTCGAGCAGGGGCGCTCGCCCATTCTTCTGACCGAACGAAAAGAGCACGTGGAGTACTTCGCCGATCATCTGCGCCGACTCGTGCGACACGTCGTCGTTCTACGCGGTGGGATGACAGCGATGGCGCGTCGGAGCTCGGTCAGTCAGCTCGCGGCCATCCCAGATAACGAAGAGCGTCTCGTGCTCGCAACCGGCCGCTACATCGGCGAGGGGTTCGACGACGCGAGACTCGACACCCTGTTCCTGGCCATGCCGATTTCCTGGAAAGGCACGCTGATTCAGTACAGCGGTCGCCTTCACCGACATCACCCCGGCAAGAAGGAAGTACGGATCTACGACTACGTCGACCGCGAAGTCGCGATGCTTGTGCGGATGTTCGAGAAGCGACTGAGCACGTATCGTGCGATCGGCTACGCCAGGGGCGAGGCGCCACTCGGCTTCGCCGAGCCGGCCGAGGAGCGCGTCATTGAGTACGACGAGGAGTTGCTCCGACACGCGACCTAACGTCTAGCGCGGTGTCGGCGGGGCGTATTCTGGCGGACGCGTCGCGACAACTGCGCCGCCATCGTCCACGATGCGCTCGGGTAGCAGGCATTGCCCTATTCGCGCAGGACTGATTTCGAAGTGGCCATGGCAGGTTCTCATCAGCCCTCTTGCAGAGCTGAACTGCCCAGGCGGCGCCGCCACGTAGTACTTCTTGTCGACGAAGCGGCGTCGAGTCTTCTCGATAGCGGGAACGAGATCGGAATCCGCGCTGACGATGACGGCACGGTCGTAGAGATCGTCGTAACCATCCTCGACGACTGCGAGCGCAAGGCGTACGTCGGTCTCCTTCTCCTCGTGGGCCTTCCAGCTATGCCCGCAACGCCGACAGCTTCGATACTTGTCCTTGAAGTGCGCCATTACTGGGGTCGTCCCGGTGGTCTCCAATGCGGCAACGTACTGGCGATGACGGGCATACGGCCCCGGTAGCCATGTCGCGTAAGCACTGAAGTATCTGACGCAAGCCAGAGTTTCGCCCGGTCGCAGCATCGTTCGGGCAAGAGCAGACAGGTCAACCCATTTCAGATGAGGACGCCCGAGCTCGTCGATGGCGTGATACAGATTGAATCCGTCGAAGTAGCAGCAAACTCGCGTGACCATCGACTCATGCTCCCGCAAACAAAAAAGGCCAGGCACCTTGCGGCGACCTAGCCTTATCCGCGGGGACGTACCCCGTGGGTTTACCGAGGCGCAATTTTAAAGACATCCCTCACCACTTCGCAACCTCACATCGAGACCAGCGTGACGGGCATCTCGCCGGCGGCCGTTCGCCATTCGCTTATCAGCGGATCCCCGCCTGATCGAGGCGCTTGACGAGATCCTCGGCCCGCAGGTGCGTGTAGCGGCGCAGCATCTGCATCGACTTGTGCCCCGAGATCGACGCGGCTTCCTGATCGCTCAAACCCGCTTCGACGAGTCGCGATACGGCCTCGTGGCGCAAATCGTGAAACCGAAACCCTTTGATCTTCGCGTTGCGCACGGCGGTAAACCATGCGCGCTTGAAATCGTGACCGCGGCGTTGCCCATCGCGCCCCGGCTCGCCGAAAAACACCAACTCCGTATCCTCCGGCCGAACGGGGTTCTTGACTGCCGCGCGCATCACCTTCACGGCCTGCTTGGACAAAGGCACGGTTCGCGCGGACCCGTTCTTGGTTTCGTTGAGCCGAATGACTCGGCGCTTCAAATCGACCTGATCGAGCGTCAGTGACTGGATTTCGCCCTGACGCATGCCGGTATAGAGCGCGAGCTTCACCATCCATCCGAGCATCGGATTCGAGTGCTCGCTACAGGCTTTGATCAGCAGCTTTTCTTCGGCCGGTCTCAGCCGCCGCGCCCGGCCGGGCGCTGGCGACGGCTTGCGCACCAGCGAGACCGGGTTGTAGACGACACTGAGCCGCCACTCCCGAATCGCCGTCGTATATAGATGAGAGAGCAGAGCGAGATCGAGCCGGACGCTCGACGACGACTGCCCTTCCTTGGTCCTGTCGTCGCGATATTTGGCGATCACATCCGGCGTCAACGCCGTGAGGCTGTACTTGCCGAGACGGTCCTTCAGCGTCTTCGCGCGGCGGAGCTCGCGCGAAGCGGTCGTCACGCGCTTGGTCGGCGTGATCTCCGACAGGTAGCGATCGAGCGCCACCTTCAACGTCAGTTGATGCGAATCCGCTCGGTTGATGAAAACACCGCGCACCATTTCATCTTCGACGTTGCGCGCCCAATCCTCGGCGTCCCGCTTTGTGCGAAACGTCTTACTCGAGATCGGCCAACCCGTTTTGCGGACGACCGCTTTCCATTTGCCAGCGGCGGTTTTCAGCAGAGTAGCCAAGGTAAGACCCCCAATGCTCACGGGCGCGAGGCCACTCTTTCGAGTGTACCTCACTGTACCTCTGCTGTACCTTCCGTGGACTTACGAGCCGAGCACGGTAACATAAGTCATTGATTAGATGGTGGCCAGGGACGGAATCGAACCATCGACACGCGGATTTTCAGTCCGCTGCTCTACCAACTGAGCTACCTGGCCGTGCGGCAGGCGCGCGGAGCGCCGAACGGGCGAGTATTAGAACGAGCCGGTCGCGGGCGCGTCAAGGCGTTCTCTCAGGATCCTCCGGATAGGCCGGCGCGGCGCCGACGGCATTTTGCCGGTGTCGACTGCGGCGCGCGGGCCCGCAATTTGCATTCCCGCGGGCATGAGCCACGCTCTTGCCGCCCCGCACGCCGAGGAGTTGCCGGCGCGCTACCGGCGCATCCGAGAGGACACCTTGCGTCTCGCCGCTCCGCTCGCGATCGAGGACCAGGTCGTGCAGGTGAGCGCAGAGACGAGTCCGACGAAATGGCACCTCGCGCATACGACGTGGTTCTTCGAGCGCTTCTGCCTCGCGACATATGCCAGAGGCTATGAGCCGGTCGATCCGCGTTACGACACGCTGTTCAACTCCTATTACTACACGGTCGGCGAAATGCACGCGCGCGCCGAGCGCGGGCTGCTGAGCCGCCCCACCGTGGCCGACATCCGCGAGTATCGCGCTCGCGTCGACGCCGCCATGACCCGATTGCTCGCCGAGCGCAGCCACGAGCGTGAGATCGCGGCGATCGTCGAGCTCGGCTTGAACCACGAGCAGCAGCATCAGGAGCTGTTGCTCACCGACGTGAAGCAGGTGCTATTCGCGAACCCGCTCGGACCGCGCTACGCGGACTTGCCGCTGCCGATGCCATGCCACGCCACCGCGGTCGACTTCGTAACTCAACCGAGCGGCGTGCTCGAGATCGGCGCAGATGGGCGCAGCTTCTGCTTCGACAATGAGACTCCGCGTCATCGCGTGCTCGTGCGGGAGCATGCGCTCGGCTCACGGCTCGTCGCGAACGCCGAGTACCGCGAGTTCATCGACGACGGCGGTTATGGCGAGCCGCGTCTATGGCTCGCGGACGGCTGGGCGAAGATTCGCACCGAGCGGTGGTCGCGACCGCTCTGCTGGTCCGAGGACTGCGAGCGTGAATTCACGCTCGGGGGCTGGCGCGAGATCGACGCGCAGGCGCCCGTCTGCCACGTGAGCTACTACGAGGCCGACGCGTTCGCGCGATGGGCCGGCCGGCGGTTGCCGACCGAGGCCGAATGGGAGATCGCCGCGGCCGCCACCGCCGTCGCGGGCAACACCCTCGAGACGGGCTTCATGCAGCCGGTCGGCATCGAGCCGCGAGCGCCGCCGGTCGGGTCGGCCGCGGCGACCCAATCCGCGATGCCCGGGGGGAGGCCGCCGGTTTCGAAGATCTCGCAGCTCTGGGGCGACGTCTGGGAATGGTGCGCCTCGAGCTACGGACCCTACCCCGGCTTCGAGGCACACGCGGGATCGCTCGGCGAGTACAACGGCAAGTTCATGTGCAATCAGGTCGTGGTCCGCGGCGGCTCGTGCGCGAGCTGGGCGGAGCATCTGCGGCCCACTTATCGAAGTTTCTTTTATCCGCAAGACCGCTGGCAATTTTTGGGATTCAGACTCGCGAATGATCTCTGAATCCCCGCCTTGAGGACGCGCCGGGGCGAAGCGACGGCGAAGCGAATGCTTGCAGCCGCGCGGGTCGGCCGCTGCTCGGCGTAGCGTCGGGCCGCCCGAGCGCACGGGTCGCCACATGCACCGCGCCGCTGGCGCGCAACTTGCACTCCGGCCGGGCATGGTCGCCACGCCACCGCCTGCGTCTGCCGCCGATCCGCCACCGGGCGCGCGGGACGATGCGCTCGACATTCTCGTTGGGCTGACGGCTCCGCAGAAACGGCTGTCGCCGAAATACTTTTACGACGAGCGCGGCTCGGAGCTATTTGACAGAATCTGCGAGCTGCCGGAGTACTACCCGACCCGAACCGAGCGGGCGTTGCTGGAGGAGCACCTCGACGAGGTCGCCGATCTCGTGGGGCCGGATGCGGCCGTCATCGAGCTCGGCGCCGGCTCCAACCACAAGATCCGGATGCTGCTCGATCACTTGCGACACCCGGTCGCATACGTGCCGGTCGACATCTCCGCAGACTACCTGTTGCGGCAAGCGGAGGATCTCGCCGACGACTACCCCGATGTGCACGTCGAGCCGGTCTGCGCCGACTTCACGCGGCCGTTCGATCTGCCTGACCACCCGGTCACGCCGGCGCACAACCTGGTGTTCTTCCCCGGCTCGACGATCGGCAACTTTTCCCGCGCGGAGGCACTGCGGTTGTTACACGTGATGGCGCTGGAGGCGAAACCTGACGGCTCGCTGCTGATCGGCGTCGACCTGCGCAAGGATCCCGCCCTGGTGCTGGCGGCATACAACGATTCGGCCGGTGTGACGGCGGAGTTCAATCTGAACGTGCTGCGGCGCCTGAATCGCGAGCTCGGCGGCGACTTCCATCTGCAGAACTTCCGTCATCGAGCCGTCTATGACGAGGCGCGCAACCGCATCGAGATGCGGCTCGTCAGCACGAGGCCGCAGCGCGTGAGCCTGGCGGGGGTCGAGCTCTTCTTCGACCGCGGCGAATACATCGTGACCGAGCACTCCCACAAGTACTCGATCGAGGAGTTTCACGACCTCGCGCGTCGCGCCGGGTTCTCGCCGGTGCGAACCTGGACCGACGCGCGGAAGTTGTTCAGCGTCCATTATCTGCGAGTGCCGCAAGTGGGCTGACCGCAGGGGCCGCGCTATGATCGGCCCTCATGAGCGATGAGAAAATTTATCCCGTGCCGAAGGCCCTCGCCGACCGCGCATGGATCGACTCGCGTGCCTACGAGTCGATGTATCGCGATTCGGTCGAGAATATGGAGAGCTTCTGGCGCAAGCACGCGCTCGAGCGGCTCGATTGGATAACTCCGTTCACTCAGGTCAAAGACACCTCCTTCGAGGCACACGACCTGCACGTCCGTTGGTTCGCTGACGGCACGCTGAACGTCGCGGCGAACTGCCTCGACCGTCATCTCGCGAAGCGCGCCGATCAGACCGCGATCGTCTGGGAGCCCGACGATCCCGACGACGCCGTGCGCATGCTGAGCTATCGCGAGCTGCACGAGCGCGTCTGCCGCTTCGCGAATGCTTTGAAGCGGCTCGGCGTCGCAAAAGGCGACCGCATCACGATCTATATGCCGATGATCCCGGAGACCGCGATTGCGATGCTCGCCTGCGCGCGGATCGGCGCGGTACATTCCCTGGTGTTCGCGGGCTTCTCGCCCGAGGCGCTCAAGGGGCGCATCGAGGACTGCGGCTCTCGCGTCGTGATCACCGCCGACGAAGGCTTGCGCGGCGGCAAGCGGATTCCGCTCAAGGCGAACGTCGACGCCGCGCTCGCCGAGGTCGAGAGCGTGCCGATCGACGCGGTGGTCGTCGTGCGCCGCACGGGCGGCGCGGTCGACTGGGTCGCGGGCCGCGACTACTGGTACCAAGACGTCGCGGACTCCGCGTCGGCAGTTTGCGCACCCGAGCCGATGTCGGCCGAGCAGCCGCTGTTCATCCTCTATACCTCCGGCTCGACCGGCAAGCCGAAGGGCGTGCTCCACACGTCGGGCGGCTATCTGCTGTACGCGTCGATCACGCATCAGTACGTGTTCGACTATCGCGACGGCGAGATGTACTGGTGCGCGGCCGACGTCGGTTGGGTCACGGGCCACAGCTACATCGTGTACGGACCGCTCGCAAACGGCGCGACGCTCCTGATGTTCGAAGGCGTGCCGACGTATCCCGACGCGAGCCGCCTCTGGCAAGTCGTCGACAAGCACGAAGTGAACATTCTCTACATGGCGCCCACCGCGATTCGCGCGCTGATGCGCGAGGGCGAGGCACCCGTGAAGCGCTGCTCGCGGCGCAGCCTCCGGATCCTCGGGACCGTCGGCGAGCCGATCAACCCGGAGGCGTGGGAATGGTATTACCACGTCGTCGGCGAGGGGCGCTGCCCGATCGTCGATACCTGGTGGCAGACCGAGACGGGGGGCATGCTGATCACGCCGTTCCCGGGGGCGACGGCCTTGAAGCCGGGCTCCGCGACGCGGCCGTTCTTCGGGGTGCAGCCTGCAATCGTCGACCAGAACGGCAAGATCCTCGACGGCGAGGCCGTCGGCAACCTGGTGCTGCTCGACAGCTGGCCCGGCCAGATGCGCACCGTGTACGGCGACCATCAGCGCTTCGTCGATACGTACTTCAAGCAGTACCCCGGCATGTACGTGACCGGCGACGGCGCCCGTCGCGACAAGGACGGCTACTACTGGATCACGGGCCGCGTCGACGACGTGATCAACGTGTCCGGTCACCGCCTAGGCACGGCGGAAGTCGAAAGCGCGCTCGTGGCACACCCGAAGGTGGCCGAGGCGGCGGTCGTCGGCTTCCCGCACGACGTGAAGGGCCAGGGCATCTACGCCTACGTGACGCTCAAGGCGGGCGAGCCGCCGACGGACGGCTTGCGGCACGAGCTCGTGGACTGGGTGCGCAAGGAGATCGGTCCGATCGCCACACCGGACCTGATCCAGTGGGCACCCGCGCTGCCGAAGACGCGCTCGGGCAAGATCATGCGGCGGATTCTGCGCAAGATCGCGGCGGACGACTTCGGCGAGCTCGGCGACACGTCCACGCTCGCGGATCCCGGCGTCGTCGACGATCTCGTAACGAACCGCGCACGCCGCTGAGGCGCCGCGCACGCGGCTCTGCAATCGCTCGCACGCGCAGGCGTGCGCCCGTCGCGCCGACGTAGTCAGCGCTCGGCTCGAGGCCACGGCCCTGCACCACCGTCGAGCACCGCGCCCTCGAATCTGCCACGCGAATGCACGGCGCTTCGGCTCGAGGCGCCGCAAGACTTGGCGTAGCCCGCGGATTCACTGTGCCGGCACGATTCCTGCACAGGTCGGATCGTCCCGCGATCGCGGGAACTGCAATCCGCTGGAGTCACGCCTATGGCCGACATCGATACCGGGTTCTCGAGCCGCGTCCACCGAGCCGCCAAGCGCTATATCTACGCGTGGCGCGGCGGCTACGCAGAGGGCAGCGGTGCGATGCGAGGCTTGCTCGGAGGCAAAGGTGCGGGTCTCGCCGAGATGGCAAGCGCCGGTCTGCCGGTACCGCCCGGCTTCACGATCACGACCGAGGCCTGCAACGACTACTTCGCGGCAGGGACGCGACTGCCATGCGGCCTCTGGGACGACGTCCTCGCCGCGGTGCGCGATCTCGAGCGCGACAGCGGCAAACGGTTCGGCGGCAGCGCGAAGCCACTGCTGGTGAGCGTGCGCTCCGGTGCGAAGGTGTCGATGCCCGGAATGATGGACACCGTGCTGAACTTGGGGCTCAACGAGACCACGCTTGCCGGACTCGTCGCTCTGACGGGCGACGAGCGCTTCGCGTGGGACGCGTATCGGCGTTTCGTGCAGATGTTCGGCCGCATCGTGCTCGGCGTGCCGGCCGAGCGTTTCGAGCACGCGATCGATGCCCGAAAGGCACAGCGCGGCGTGCAGTCCGACTCCGCGCTGGATGTCGCCGCGCTGCGCGAGCTCGTCGAAGAGTTCAAACGGGTCATCGAAACCGCCGCCGCGCGGCGGTTTCCAGACGACCCCCTCGAGCAGCTCGAGCTCGCCGTCGAGGCGGTGTTCCGCAGCTGGTTCGGTCAGCGGGCTTGCGACTATCGGAAGTTCCACAAGATTCCCGATTCGCTCGGCACGGCCGTCAACGTCGTTGCGATGGTGTTCGGCAACATGGGACCGACGTCCGGCACGGGCGTTGCGTTCACGCGCGATCCGAACACCGGAGAGCGCGTACTGTACGGCGAGTACCTCACGAACGCGCAAGGCGAGGACGTCGTGGCCGGCATCCGGACCGCGCCGAAGATCGCCGAGATGGCCTCGGAAATGCCGTCGACCTACGCGGAGTTTCGCCGCATCGCCGAACGCCTGGAACGCCACTACCGCGACGTGCAGGACCTCGAGTTCACGATCGAGCGCGGCCGGCTGTTCATGCTGCAGACGCGCTCGGCGAAGCGCACCGCCGCGGCGGCGGTGAAGATCGCTGTCGACATGGTGCGAGAAGGCCTGATCACGAAGCGCGAGGCCCTCATGCGCATCGAGCCTGCACAAATCGAGCAGTTGCTGCGGGCGCGCTTCGACTCTGCGGCGCGCGACGCCGCGCGCCCGGCCGCGCGCGGCCTGAACGCATCCCCCGGTGCGGCCGTTGGCCGGGTCGTGTTCGACGCGGCCGAAGCGGCCGCCCGGGTGGCCCGCGGCGACCGCGTGATTCTGGTGCGGCTCGAAACCTCGCCCGACGACTTTCACGGCATGGCGGTCGCTCAGGGCATCTTGACCGCGCGCGGCGGCGCGACGTCGCATGCGGCGGTCGTCGCGCGCCAGATCGGTAAACCCTGCGTCGCGGGCTGCGGCGAGCTGACGATCGATGCCGCGACCAAGACAGCGCGCTTTGCCGAGAGCGGCGTCTGCCTCGCGGAAGGCGATTGGCTCAGTGTCGACGGCACCACGGGACACGTGTTCCTCGGGGAGTTGCCGTGCGTCTCCGCGTGCTTCGAGGATCAGCCGGAGCTCGCGACGCTGCTCGCCTGGGCCGACGAGGTACGTCGCCTCGGGGTCTGGGCGAATGCGGACGAGCCCGAGGAAGCGGCGCTGGCGCGCCGCTACGGTGCCGAGGGCATCGGCCTATGCCGCACGGAGCACATGTTCCGCGACGGCCGGCGCCTCGAGATCGTTCGCGCGGCGATTCTGGTGGCGCACCGGGCGAGCCGCGCCGCGGCCGACCGGGCGGCGGGTCTGCCGCTCGACGCCACCGCGGGCGCGGCGCTCGAGCGCTTCGAGAGTGCGCTTCACGAGCTCGAGCGCCTCCAGCAGCGCGACTTCGAGGCGATTTTCCGCGCGATGGACGGCTTGCCCGTCGTCGTGCGGCTGATCGACCCGCCATTGCACGAATTCCTGCCGAAGCTCGAGCAGCAGATCGCGAAGGTCGCCGCAGCCGAGGCCAACGGCGGCGCGGCCGCCGAGGACACGGCGCTGCTCGCAGCGATCAGGGCGCTGCACGAGCCGAACCCCATGCTCGGGTTACGCGGCTGCCGTCTCGGGCTCATGGTCCCCGAGCTCGTGAAGATGCAGACGCGTGCGATCCTGAATGCGCAGCTCGCCGTGCAACGCGCAGGCGGCCGCGCGATCGCGAAGATCATGATTCCGCTCGTCGGTCACGTGAACGAGCTTTCCCGCACGAAGCGGCTGCTGGAGGCGGAAGCCCGTGCCGTCGAGCGCGCGGCAAACGCGAAGCTCGATTATCAGTTCGGCACGATGATCGAAGTGCCGCGCGGCGCGCTGACCGCCGAGGAGATCGCTCGTGAGGCCGATTTTTTCAGCTTCGGCACGAACGATCTCACGCAGATGACGTTCGGCTATTGCCGCGATGCGGCCGAAGCGGGCTTCCTGCGGCAGTACGTCGACGACGGCGTGCTGCCCGCAAATCCGTTCCAGACGCTCGACGTGGCGGTCGCGCATCTCGTCGAGACGGCCGCACGCAAAGGCCGCGCGACCCGACCGGATCTCAAGCTCGGCATTTGCGGGGAGCACGGCGGCGACCCGGACTCGATCGCCATCTGCGAGCGCATCGGGCTCGACTACGTGTCGTGCTCGCCGTTTCGTGTGCCGGTCGCGCGGCTGGCGGCCGCGCGGGCCGCGCTTGCGGTGCAGACGACCGAGACTGCAAACCCCGCACGCGGTGGCGCGTTGCCGAGACGTGGCGCTCGACGTCGCGGACCGCGTCCGACCGAGATCGCTGCGGCGCTGCTCGCCGGGATCGGCGCAGCCGACGGTACGCTGCCGGCGACGGAGGATAGGCCGGTCGACGCGCCGGCGCGATAGGCGTGGCTCGTCGCGCGATTCTCGCCCGGTCGCCGCGGCGCGTATGCTCGAGCCGGCTGGCGCGATCTATTGCGGCTTGTAATCCGGCGGCGCCTCCGAACCCTCGCCGAACAAGAACTTCTGCATCTCGTTCTCGAGGAATTTGCGCGCCTTCGGCTCGATCGGCGTGAGCCGGTACTCGTTGATCAGCATCGTCTGGTGCTTGAGCCAGCGTTGCCATGCGACTTTCGAGACGCACTCGTAGATGCGCTGACCGAGCGCACCGGGGTACGGCGGACGGTCGAGCCCTTCGGCTTCGGCGCCGAGCACGACGCAGTGAATGGTCCTCGCCACGTGAATCACCTCGCGACTTGCTGCATCCGCCGCCGCTTCGAGCAGCGGCGAACCATCCCATTATGCAAGACGCGGCGCGGCGGCGTGCAGCGAAACGGCTGGGTCGGCGAGCGCGTCGACAGGCGGCGGGCTCGGCGCCTCGCCGCGGCCAAGCGCTGCGCCGAGCGCTGCGATCGGCGCGGGCACGCCCACCGTCAGAGCCTCTCCGGGCTGCCACCAGCGGCGATGGTCGCGGTCGGCGACCCCGGCTCCAGGTGGCGTAATCTTGACGAGCAGCGGCTCGAGATCGAGGTCGAAATGCGTGAAGGCGTGCGCGATGGTCTCGAGCGGCCGCTCGAGCAAGACCTCGGCGCCGAGCTCGGCGGCGCACCACTCGCTCGCCGTCCGCGACTCGTCGAGCTCGGGCAGGCTGTAAAGACCGCCCCAAACGCCGCTCGGCGGACGCCGCTCGAGCAGCACGCGGCCATCGGGCGCCTGCACGACGAGCACGCTCACGCGGCGCGTCGGCCGCACGCGCTTCGGGCGCGGCGCCGGCAAGCGCTCGTGGCTGCCCTCGGCGTACGCTAGGCAGCCGCTCACGAGCGGGCAGCGCGTGCATCCGGGTCGGACCCGCGTGCACAGCGTCGCGCCCAAATCCATGATTGCTTGCGTGTAGTCGGCGACGCGATGGTTTGGGGTGTGACGCTCCGCGTGCGCCCAAAGGTCGCGCGCGACGCGAGGATCCCCTGGCCAGCCGTCGACCGCATGGACGCGCGCCAGCACGCGCTTCGCGTTGCCGTCGAGAATAGGCAGCCGCATCCCGCGAGACTGCGCGAGCACCGCGCCCGCGGTCGAGCGGCCGATGCCGGGCAGCGAGACGAGCTCGTCGAAAGTCTCCGGCAGTCGGCCCCCACAACGCTCGGCAACGATCACGGCCGCGCGGTGCAGGTTGCGCGCGCGTGCGTAGTAGCCGAGCCCGGACCACAGCGCGAGCACCTCGTCGAGCGGCGCCGCCGCGAGCGAGCTGATGGTCGGGAACCGGCGCATGAAGCGCTCGTAGTAGGCGACGACCGTCGCGACCTGCGTCTGCTGCAGCATGATCTCCGCGACCCAAACGGAGTACGGAGTGCGCTCTCGCTGCCACGGCAGGTTGCGCCGGCCGTGCACATCGAACCATGCGAGCAGCCGCTTCGCGAGCTCGTCGTCGTCGAACGTGAGCCGCGTGCGCGTGGCCGCCGCCTGCACGCCGCACGGCGCGTGCGCTGCGGCCACACGCGCGCCGGAGCGTCTCGCGCGGCCGGAGCTCACTCGCGAAGCTTGCGCAGCCGGTCGCGCAGCTTGTCCTGAAGCTCGCCGCGCTTCTCCTCGACGCGGTCGTTCACCTCGTTCGTGACGCGCGCGCGAACGATCGCGCCGAAGTCGGGCAGGATCGACGGCGCATCGAGCGTGCCCGTCGCGCGCAGCGGCACCGCCGCGCCGGCGTACTTCGCCATCGCGGGATCGGACTGCAACGTCGGTCCGTCGATGAAAGTGGCTTTGAGATCGAAATCGATCGCATTCGTCAGCAGATTCACGGTTCCCATCCCGGTGAGCGTCATGAAGTCGAGCTTGCCCGTGAGATCGCGATTCGTGAGCACGGCCTTCTCGACCATGCCGCTCGCACTGAGCGAGGAGAACGTCGTGCGCGCCGGCCCCTCGGGCCGCGCCGGCACGTCGGTCTTGTCGAGCCGCGCACGAGCGCGCCGCAGCTCGTACCACAAGTCCAGCCCCTCGACGGAGCCGTTCGAGATCGTGAACGACACATCGCCGTCGAGCGCGCGGCGCATCTCGCCCAAGTTGGTGCCTGCCGTCGTGAGCTTGAGCTGCACGTTGCCGGCGCCCTTGATGTCCTCCGACCCGAGCAGGTCGCGGCCGAGCGGACCCAGGTCGACGCCTTCGAGCCGCTGCTCGACCGACATGCGCGCGCTCGTCGGCTCGACCACGAGGTCGATCGTGCCGCCGTACTTGCCTCCGTAGAGCGTGGCGCTCGGCGTCAGTTTCAGCGCGCCGTTCGCAGCCGACAGCGAGAACGCCGCGTCCGTCAGCGTCATGCCGGACAGCTTCGCCTTGCCGAACTTGAGGTCGCCGGCCGCGTTCAGCGCGCGTAGCGCCGCGAGCGGCAGATCCACGGCATCGAGGGAGCCTTCGTCGCCGCCGCCCGCGCCGTCGGCCGGCGGCAGATAGCGATCGATGTCGATCGAGTCGACGGCGAGCGCATAGGACAGCCGCTTGCCCTCGAGACCGATGCGCCCCGTGAGCTTCGAGTCGTCGAGCGCGAGCTGCATGTCCTTCAGGCCAATCTGCGTCGGGGAGTAGGAAAAGTTCGCTTTTGCGGTCGCGCGCTTGAGCGCCGTGGAATCGGCCGTGGTGAGCTCAACGTGCAGCGCGTCGAGCACGTCGTGCGGCTTGAACTCGCGGATGTCTACGGCGCCGGTGAGCGACAGGTTGCCGAGCAGATGCTGGCCGGACAGCGACCCGACAACGGTTACACCGAGCATTTGCAGCGTCAGGCCACTTAGCTCGAGCGTCTGCTGGCCGAGGTCCGCCGCAAGCGAGTCGAACGCGAGCTGCGCCTTCCCCTGACCGCCCGGCCAGCCCGCCCCGCTACCGTCGATGTCGACCGCGAGCTTGTCGAGGCGATAGCGATCGTTGGCCAGGTCGATGGTCGCCTGCGACCGCGCATCCAGGCGCACGGCGACATCGGCGCCACGCAACGCGAAGCGGGTATGCAGCGGGAATGCGCGGCCCGACCCGAAACCGTCGGCGTCGAGTCTGAAGTCCGTGAGCTCCCAGCGGCTGCCGGTGGCTGCATCGCTCCAGGTCACGCGCGCGTCGCTGACCGAGACCGCGCCGATCCCGAGATCGAACGCCTTTCCGCTCGAGGTTGGCGTATTGGCGGCGGACGGCGCGCCGGTCGTGCCTGCGCCGCCCAGATCTTGCCAGTTGTTCCGGCCGCGCGCGTCGCGCGCGAGGTTCAACTCGAGACCGTGCAAGCTCGCTTCGCGGATCTCGACGTTGCCCGCAAGGAGCGGCCAAAGCGCGAGCTTGAGCTCCGCGCTGCCGATCTTGGCCATCGGTTGGCTGCCGAAGCCCGGGGCATTGCTCAACGACGCCGCGCCGGCGGCGATCCGGATCGACGGGAAGACCGCGAGCTCGAGCTTGCCGTCGAGCGTGAGATTGCGGCCCGTCGCTCGCGACACCGCGGCTTCGATCTGGTCCTTGTAGTCGTTCGGGTCGAACAGCAGCGCAATCGCCGCGACGGCGAGCGCGACGAGCACTACGACCGCGCCGACGACGATGCCGAGCAGCTTGAGGATGCGATTCATCGGAAAGGTCCTCTCGTCAGCATCGAGAGGACCATCCTAGCAACCTATGCGGTGTCCTGGGAGGCCGAATCGATCCGGCCAACGCTACGGTGCCGAGCGCAAGCCCCGAGCGCTCGCGGCTTTCTAGACGACGGCTTGCGGGCGGGGCTTCACTGCGAAGCGGCCATTCCAATCCGCGACGACGGCCGCGAGCTCCTTAGGGCGCATCGCCGCGCCGATGTAGTGACCCTGCACCTTGTCGCAGTGCATCGTCTCGAGCAGGCGCAGCGTCGCCTCGTCCTCGACGCCCTCGGCGCATGCGCGCATCTTGAGCTTGTGCGTAAGGTAGATCAGACCTTCGACGAGCGCGCGCGCGTCCTCTCGCAAACGCATGTCGTTCGTGAACTGATTGTCGAGCTTCACCTCGCTGAACGGCATCTTGTAGAGATGCGTGAGCGAGGAGGCGCCCGTGCCGAAGTCGTCCAGGCACAGATTGATGTTCTTCACACGTAGACGCGCGAGGATGTCGAGCGCGACGGCGGGGTCCGCCATCGCCGCCGTCTCGGTGAGCTCGAGCGTGACCATCGACGGGTCGAGATTGTTCTCGCGAATCAACGTGAGCAGCCGATCCGGGAAGCGCAAGTCGCCCAGGAACTGCGCGGAGAGGTTGACACCGAGCTCCATGTACAGCCCGTTCGCGAACCAGACGCGCGCCTGCTCCATCGAGGCGCGGAACACGAAATCCGTGATCTCGGTGATGAGCCCGCTTTCCTCGGCGAGGCCGATGAATTCCTTCGGGTAGAGCAGCCCGTACTCCGGGTGCTCCCAGCGCACGAGCGCCTCTGCGCCCTCGATGATCCAACGGCCCGGGCTCTTGAAGGTTGCCTTCGGCAAGTAGTGGACCACGAATTGGCCTTGCTCGAGCCCCTGGCGCAAGTGGTTCGGGGTGATGACTTTGCGCTGCGATTTGAGGCGCACCAGCAGCACCTCGAGCTCATCGAGCGCGATCGGCTTGCAGAACGATCCGGCGATGTCGACGCCCATCGAAATGCCGAGCTCCGATGCCGTCGTCAGCACGCGGCTGTCGAGGCCGCTCGCGATCAGCACCTTCGGACTCTGGCCAAGCGTCGACAATTCCCGCAGCAGCTCTATGCCGTCGCGCCCCGGCATCTGCAGATCGAGGAGGATGACGGTCGGCGAGAAGCCGAGCACCGTCGCCGCGAACTGCATCGGATCGTTGAGCACCTGGACCGAGAACCCGAGATCCTCACCGACTTGGCCGAAGAACGCGCCGACATCGATGTCGTCGTCCATCACAAGCAGGCGGTTTTCGTTTGCATCCATCGTCGAATCCCTTCGTCTAGACGATTGCGTGCGGCAGATTCGTGAACGAAGCCGGGCGCTCGCGGTTCCAGCGGTTGACGAGGCTCGGAATCTCGCCGGCGGGCACGGCCCGGCTGATGAAGAAGCCTTGGCAACGATCGCAGCCCATGATGGCCAGCAGGTCGAGCGCGGCACGGTTCTCCACGCCCTCGGCGCAAATCTTCAGACCGAGGTTGTGGCCGAGCTCCACCAACGAGCCGACCATCGTGTTCGCTTCGCGGCTGTGCGGGATGTTCGTCACGAGACTCTTGTCGATCTTCATCTCGTTGAACGGCATCTGATAGAGCTGCGTAAGCGAGGAGTAACCGGTGCCGAAGTCGTCGAGCGACAGTCCCACGCGCTTCACGCGCAGCCGCGTAAGGATGTCCATCGTGACGGTCGGATTTTGCATCGTCGCGGTCTCGGTGATCTCGAGAGCCAGCTGACTCCCGTCGAGATGATGCTTCGCGAGCAGCTCGGCCACGCGATCCGGGAAGCTCAGATCCGTCACGAGTGTCGGCGGCAGGTTGACCGCGCAGCTGAGCCTGAGCCCCTGCTCGTTCCAGTCGGCCATTTGGGCGAGCGCCGCACCGAGCACGGCGCTCGTAAGATCGCCTATCACGCCGGTTCGCTCGGCCAGTGGCACGAACTCGTCGGGCATGACGATACCGAGCCGCGGGTGCTGCCAGCGCGCGAGCGCCTCCACGCCGTCGATTACCCAGCCATGCTCGACGAGACTCGCCTTCGGCTGGTAGTACGGCACGATCTCGCCGGCCGTCACGCCGCGCCGCAGATCGGCGGCGTTGAGGTCGCGGTCCTGGTTGAGGACCGCCACGAGCTTCGTCTGCAGATCTCCCGCGAGCAACGGCTTCGTCAGCGTGCCGCACATCGCGAGTCCGCGGCTCATGCCGATCTCGTGAGCAGTCGCGAGCACCCGCTCGTCGACGCCGCTCATCAGCACCACGTGAGCCGTGCAATCGCGCGCCTCGAGCAAGCGCAGCAGCTCCACGCCGTCGCTGTCCGGCAAATGCAGATCCATCAGGATCATCGTCGGGCGAAAGGAATCGACGAGACGGGGGAACTCCGACGCGCTCGAAGTGCTCGCGACCGCGTAGTCGTAACGCGCCGCGACCTGCGAAATAAAATCGACGACGGCGGGCTCGTCGTCCACTATCAGCAGTCGATTGACGTTGTCGGCCATTTACGGCAAGACCCGATCGCTCGTTTAGGCAAGCCAGTGCATGCAGCGGACCGCAGCGTGCCGCCGGCTCGTTAGCGCATCTATCGACCGCCGCTCATTTTTCTTTACTTATGCTGTCGGCGGGGCGTTATGTAAAAGCCGTTAGTGGTGGCCCGAGTACCAGTTGACCGCGAATTGGACGAGCTGCGGCGCCGTGTGCAGGTTGAGCTTCTTCTTGATCCGCTGGCGGTGCGACTCGACGGTTTTCACGCTCAGATTCAGGGTCTCCGCGATCTCGCGGGTCGTCTTGCCGCGTCCGATCAGGTTCAGCACCTGCAGCTCGCGGTTGCTCAGCCGATCGATCGGGTCGGCGCTCTGGACGCGGCCCGACACGGCAAACCGCTCGATCATGCTCGCGCCTACACGGTCGCTCACGTAGATTCCGCCGGCGAGCACACGCCGTAACGCGACCAGCAGCTGGTCGGCCGCGGCCTGCTTCATGATGTAGCCGTTGGCTCCTGCGCTGAGCAGCCGCTCGGCATAAATGCTCTCGTCGTGCATGGACAAGATCAGCACGGGAAGCTGCTGGTACTTGCTGCGGATATCCTTGACGAGCTCGAGGCCGTCGCTGTCGCGCAGCGAGAGGTCGAGAATCACGACATCGGGCACGATCTTGCTGAGCGTTGCGCGCGCCTCCTTGACGTCCGCCGCCTCGCCACAGACCTTGAGGTCCGGCTCCTGCTCGATCAGCTGCACGAGCCCCTGGCGAACGATCGGGTGATCGTCCACTACGAAAACATTGCGCTGCCTACCCGTCGACTCCGTCATGGTTGCCTCCCTTCAAGTCTCCGCGCATCTGCGCGGCGCACGAACAACGCAGGGCCATCCTGCGGGCGCCCGCGCTTCGATCTCGCGAAGTCTCGATGATACCGGCAAGCCTCGCACAAGCGCCCGCGTCGTCACGATACACCCGTTCCACGAGGTCGCGGACCGCACGCAATCGTTCGGTCAGTGTGCGACTCTCGGCGAGGCTGCAATCGACGGCGGTCCGGCCATTTGCGGGCGGCAACGCCACATAGGCGCGTTCGTTTGCAGCGCTATTCGGGAAGAGCCGCATGGAGCGGGTGATGGGAATCGAACCCACGTCATCAGCTTGGGAAGCTGAGGTTCTACCATTGAACTACACCCGCGGCGCAATCAAGTATAGCCTGCGGTCCACGCCGTTTGACCAGCTCCGCTCGCCCATGGAAAGCACGCCCGTACCCGGCACGCACCGGCGCAAGATCCGCAGCTTCGTGCGACGCCCCGGTCGCATCACGCCTGCGCAGCGACGCGCGCTCGACGAATTGCTGCCGCGTTTTGCACTCGCCGGCGACGCCATGCTCGATCTCGATGCCGCCTATGGGCGTGCCGCACGGCGCGTGCTCGAGATCGGTTTCGGCGACGGCGAGGCGCTCGTCACCTGTGCGGCGAACGAGCCCTCGATCGATTATCTCGGCATCGAGGTCCACGAGCCGGGGATCGGCCATTGCCTGTTGCTGATCGAGCGTGCCCGTGTCACCAACGTGCGGCTCATCGCCGGCGATGCCGCCGAGGTCGTCCGCACGGCGCTCCGCGGGGAGAGCTGCGACGCAGTGAAGCTGCTGTTTCCGGATCCGTGGCCGAAGAAACGCCATCACAAGCGCAGGCTCGTCCAGCCCCTGTTCCTTGCGGAGCTCGTTCGCGTCTTGCGGCCCGGCGGTCTGCTGCATCTTGCAACCGACTGGGCGGAGTACGCCGAGCACATGCGTGCGACGCTCGCGGCGGAGCCGCGGCTTCGCTCGGCCGAGGCGCACGAGTGCGTCGAAAGCCCGCTGGCGTTTCGTCCGCCGACCAAATTCGAACGCCGCGGCCGGCGCCTGGGGCACGATGTCGTCGATCTCTACTACCTGAAGACCGGCAACCAACCGCTCGGCGACTGAGCGTCACGACGTCATCTAGGACGACGAACGGCTCGGGGCTCTCGACGTCGCGGCCGTTCCCATCGAGACGTCGACCAATCCCAAGCGCAGCATGAGCCAGAACAGCAAGATTCCCGGCACCGCAACGACGGTGGTCAGCAAGTAGAAATCCACATAGCCGAAACGTTCGATCAGCGCCCCTGCAGTCGTTCCCGTCAGCACACGGCCGACGACGCTCCCGGCGGCGGTAAGCAACGCGAACTGCGCAGCCGTATAGCGCAGATCGCAGAGCGCCGAGAAATACGCGACGACGGCCACGCCGCCGATACCACTCGCGAGGTTCTCGAAACCGATGGAGCCCGCCATTGCCCAGTTCGATTTGCCGAGCGCGGCAAGCCCCGCGAAGCTCAGATTCGATACGGCCATGAGCCAGAGGCTGACCAGCACCGAACGCTTCATACCGAGCCGCACGTACAGGATGCCGCCGATGAAGATGCCGGTCAGATAACCCCAGAAGCCGAAACCGACGTCGAAAATGGCGATCTCGTTGTTCGTGTAGCCGAGATCGTCGAACAGCAGGCGAAACGTGAGGTTCGCGAGCGTGTCACCCACCTTGTGAACGAGCACGAACAGCAGCAAGAGCAGCGCGCCCTTGCGCCGGAAGAACTCGGCGAGCGGTCCGAGCACCGATTGCGCGATCGCCGCGAGACCGGGTCGGGCGGCCAGATCGCGGTGCCGCGGCGGCTCACCGAGGATCAACCCCACGGCCATCGCCGGCACCGCAAACACCGCGCAAGCCGCGTATGCGCTTTGCCATCCGCCAGCGCTCGCGATGACGAGCGCGAGCGCACCCGCGGCGACGGAGCCGATTCGCCAGCCGTACTGCGACATGCCGGAGCCCACGCCGAGCTGGCTCGGCTGGAGCGACTCGATTCGGTACGCGTCGATCACGATGTCGAACGTGGCGCCGGCGACCGCGAGGAGGATCGCAGCGCCCGCCGCGGCCGCGAGGCTGGTTGCGGGATTGACGAGAGCCAAATTCACGATCGCCGCGATCACGAGCACGCCGGCGAGCAGAAGCCACGAAACGCGTTGTCCCAAGCGGCCGATGATCGGCAATCGCACGCCGTCCACTGCCCAGGCCCAAACCCACTTCAGGTTGTAGACGAGGAAGGCCAACGAAAACGCCGTGATCGCACTCTTCTCGATGCCGTCTTGCGCAAGCCTGGTCGTGAGCGTCGCTCCGATCAGCGCGTAGGGAGCACCGGATGAGACGCCGAGACACAGCGCCGCGATGGGCGCCACTTCGGTGTACTGCCGAACACTCGCGGGCAGGTGTGCTCGCCATCCGGGCGTCGTCGTCGAGGGCTGCACTTCGCTCAAAGGTTTGACTCCGCGACGCCATGGCGCCGCAGCGATGATGCCGAACGCGCGGCACACCTAACAACCGCGCGGTGTAGGCGCAGGCTCGTCAGAGGTGCCAGTCGTAGTCGATCGTGAGCGGCGCGTGATCCGAGAAACGGCGGCGCTTATAGATTGCGGCCGCCCGCACGACTTCCCGCAAAGCCGGGCTGACAACCTGATAATCGATGCGCCAGCCCACGTTCTTGTCCCAAGCCCGGCCGCGATTCGACCACCACGTGTATTGCCCTTCTCCGGCGTTCACCGCGCGGAACGCATCGACGAAGCCGCGACCGTCGAACAACGTGTCGAGCCAGGCGCGCTCCGGCGGCGTGAACCCGGGGTAGTCTCGGTTCGCTCGCCAATTCCTGAGGTCGATGTTCTTGTGCGCCATGTTGAAGTCGCCGCAAAAGATGAACGGCACACGATGCCGCTCGAGCGCTGCAAGACGCCGATCGAACGCCTCTAGGAAGCGGAATTTCGCCGCTTGTCGAGCGGGTCCCGCGGACCCCGAGGGAAAGTAAGCGCTCACGACCGCGATCGAGTCGAAATGCGCCTCGAGGTAGCGGCCTTCGGCGTCGAACTCCGTGACGCCGAGGCCTGTCACGACGTCCAAGGGCTCGCGACGCGAATAGATCGCGACGCCGCTGTACCCGGGGCGCTGCGCCGCGACGAGCAAGCGATGGAAGCCGCGCGCGGCGAATACCTTGTCCTCGAGCTGGTGCGGCTGTGCTTTCAGCTCTTGCACGCAGAGCACGTCGGCGCGCTGCCGAGAGAACCAGTGGAAGAAGCCCTTGCGCGCAGCGCTGCGCAAACCGTTCGCATTGAAGCTGATGACACGCACCCAAAAAACCGGCCGCACAGAAATGAAGCGCTGTAATATACCGAAACCGTTCCGGACGATAGACCATGCAGGCCTACAAGACCGAGTTTCTGGAACTGGCGCTCGAGCTCGGAGTGCTCCGCTTCGGCGAGTTCACGCTGAAGTCGGGTCGAGTCAGCCCGTATTTCTTCAACGCGGGTCTGTTCAACAGCGGCTACGCTGCGGCCAAGCTCGGCCGCTGCTACGCGGCAGCGGTCGCGTCTCTCGATGTCGAATTCGACATGCTGTTCGGGCCCGCGTACAAGGGCATTCCGCTCGTTTGCCTTGCCGCCGCGGCGCTCGCCGAGCGTCACGACGAGGACTACCCGTTCGCTTTCAACCGCAAGGAAACCAAGGATCACGGCGAGGGCGGCAATCTCATCGGCGCGCCCCTCGCGGGCCGCGTGCTGATCCTCGACGACGTGATCACGGCGGGCACCGCGATTCGAGAGGTGCTCGATTTGATTCGCGCCGCGGGCGCCACGCCGGCGGGCGTGCTGGTCGCGCTCGACCGCGAGGAGGTCGGGCCGAAGAGTCGCGTGTCGGCCGTGAAGCAGCTGGAAGGCGAGCTCGGCGTGCCGATCCGCAGCATCGTCTCGCTTTCGGACCTCATCGACCATCTCGAGGAGGACAAAGAGTTCGCGCACCACTTGGCGGCCGTGCGAGCCTACCGCAATCGCTACGGCGCACCACTCGAGGGTTGACCTCGGGTTGGACTGAGAGGTCCGTTGCAAAATTCGCCGCACCGAGCTTCCCCGGCGAACGAAATTTGGTATATGTAGGGACCGATCGGGACCCGAGCTTTACATAACCATGCGCAAATGGCTCGCCGTCGTTGCAGTTGCCGCGATCGCGGTTTCGGCCGCGGTCGTGGCACAGCCGCAGCAGAAGACGGGGAAGCTCTATCGCTGGGTCGACGAGAAGGGCGTCGTGCACTACGGTGACAGCATCCCGCCGGAATATGCCAACCGCGACCGCAACATTCTGAACGAGCAAGGCGTCCGGGTCGGTTTCGAGCAGGGCGACCTCACGGACGAGGAACGCGCGGCGATCGCGAGGCAGAAGGAGGAAGGCGAACGACAACGCGCCGCCAGGGTGGAAGTCGCCCGGCGCGACCGGATGCTGCTCGAGACCTACTTGTCGGTCAAAGACATCGAGGATCTACGGAACCGGCGACTCGAGCTGCTCGAGTCTCAGATTAAGGTGACCGAGCTCTACTTGAACAACCTGCGCAAGCGGCTCGTGGGCCTCCAAGAGGAGGCGAGCAGCTATAAGCCCTACACCGCCCGCGAGGACGCGCCTCAAATTCCCGAGAACCTCGCGCTCGATATTTCGCACACGGCCTCCTCGATCAACGTTTACGAGCAGTCGCTGTCACGTACGCGATCGGACCAGCAGGCGCTCCGCCAGTCTTTCGACGAAGACATTCGTCGCTTCAAGGAGCTCAAGGGCGGCTGATCAGCCGCGGCCCGTGTGGCCGAAGCCGCCGCTTCCGCGCTGGCTTTCGGCGAAGCTCTCCACGACTTCGAACTCGACGGGAACGACTGGAACCACGACGAGCTGCGCGATGCGCTCGCCCGGCTCGATGCGAAATGCCGCGGTGCCGCGATTCCAGCAAGAGATCAGTAGCTCGCCCTGATAGTCGGAGTCGATCAGACCCACGAGATTGCCGAGCACGATGCCGTGCTTGTGGCCGAGACCCGAGCGCGGAATGATCAACGCCGCAAGCCGCGGGTCGGCGAGATGGATGGCGAGACCGGTCGGGATCAGTGCGCTTGCGCCGCTTGCGAGCTCGAGCGGCTCCTCCAGACACGCGCGCAGATCGAACCCCGCAGAGCCGTCCGTCGCGCGCTTCGGCAGGGGCCAGAGCGTGCCGATGCGAGGATTCAGGATCTTGAGCTCGACGCGGCGCAGATCGGTCATGCGATCGCTTGCGGCGCGGCACCGCGCGTCTCACGGTAACGTTCCGCGAGGACTTCAACCAGGCGGCGCGCGAGTGCGGGCTTCGAGCCCTCTCCGAGTGCCGTCTCGCCGCCTCGCCAGAAAACCGTGAGCGTATTGGTTTCCCGATCGAACCCACAATCGGGTCCGACTCGATTCGCGGCGATCATGTCGAGCCGCTTGCGTTCGAGCTTGTCCCGAGCGTGCGCGGCAACGTCCTCGGTCTCGGCGGCGAACCCGACGGTGAACGGGCGTGCAGGCAGTGCGGCGACGCTCGCGAGAGTGTCCGGAGAACGGACGAGCGCGAGATCGAGCTCCGGCGCGCTGCGCTTGATCTTCTGCGACGCGACAGATCTCGGGCGGTAGTCGGATACCGCCGCGCAGCCGATGAAAATCGCTGCGCCCGCAATCTGCTCGTGCACGCGGGCATACATTTGCTCGGCCGTCTCGACGTCGATGCGCCGCACGCCGGGCGGCGTCGCGAGCGCGACCGGTCCGCTCACGAGCACGACGTCGGCGCCCGCATCGCTCGCAGCGGCCGCCACCGCAAACCCCATTTTTCCGGAGCTGCGGTTGGTGATGTATCGAACCGGATCGATCGGCTCCCGCGTCGGACCGGCGGTCACCACGACCTTGAGGCCGGCGAGCGTCCGCGGACGCAGCCGTCCGGCCCGCTCGACCAAGGCGGCCGCAATGTCGAGCGGCTCGAGCATGCGGCCCGGCCCGGTCTCGCCGCAGGCCTGGTCGCCGACTGCCGGACCGAGAAAGCGGATGCCGCGCGCCTCGAGCAGTGCCCGATTCGCCTGCACGGCGGCATTCGCCCACATTGCTTGATTCATCGCAGGCGCGAGCACGATCGGCGCGGCCGTTGCGAGAGCCAGAGTGGCAAGCAAGTCGCCGCCGAGACCGTGCGCCAGAACGGCCATGAAGTTCGCGGTCGTCGGTGCGATCAGAACGACGTCGGCCCAGCGCGCGAGCTCGATGTGACCCATCGCGGCTTCCGCGGCAGGGTCCCAGAGGTCCGTGCGTACGCGGCGGCCCGACACGGCTTCGAGCGCAAGCGGCGAAACGAGCCGGCTCGCCCCGGCCGTGAGCACGACTTGGACTTCGCAGCCGCGCTCCGTCAGGCGCCGCACGAGCTCGGGCGTCTTGTAGGCGGCGATTCCGCCGGTTACCCCGAGCAGCACCTTGGCGGGGACGGATCGATCAGGTGGGGCCATGGCGGCAATCTCCACGGCTGAGCTTACTCGCGCCCTGCATCGGCTTGCCACTGGCGAATTAGCCTTTTCTTATGTCCTCGCGGACTAATCGGGCGTGAGCACTGCGCGTGCGCGCGCCACGATCGACTCCCGACCCTCGGAGCACCCCGTTGAGCATCCGTGATTGGCCCCCGTCCGAACGTCCCCGCGAGCGGCTGCTGGCAGCCGGTCCCGCGTCGCTCTCGGCCGCGGAGCTTCTGGCAGTGCTGATCGGCAGCGGCACGCGCGGCCGCAACGCAGCCGACCTCGCGCGCGAGTTGCTCGAGCGATTCGGCGGGCTCCACGGCCTCCTCGCGCGCGAAGCGGTCGAGCTCGGGCGCGCGCCGGGCATCGGACCTGCCACCGCGGCGCGGCTCGCGGCCGCGCTCGAGCTCGGCCGCCGCTACCTCACGGCTCCCGATCGGCCGCGCGGGGTGCTGCGGGCGCCGGGGGACGCGGCCCAATTCTTCAAGGCTCGGCTCCTCGACCTTCAGCACGAGGTGTTCTGCTGCCTGTTTCTCGACACGCGCCATCGCGTGATCCGCTATGAGGAGTTGTTCCGGGGCACGATCGACGGTGCGACCGTGTATCCGCGCGAGGTCGTCAAGCGTGCGCTCGAGCACAACGCCTCCGCCCTCATCGTCGGCCACAATCATCCGTCCGGTGTCTCGGAGCCGAGCGAAGCCGACCGCTCGATCACTCTCAAGCTCGCAAAGGCGCTCGCGCTCGTCGAGATTCGGCTATTGGACCACCTCGTGGTGAGCCGCGGCGGGCACGTCTCGCTAGCCGAACGCGGCTGGCTCTAGGCTCAAAGGGAGAGCTCATGAAGGGGTTCGAGGGAGAACGCGGCCGGGCCTGCCCGCGCGCGACGGATCTCGAGCGCGGCCGGCCTTGCCGCATGCCCTAGATGGACGGTATAGTCGCGCGCTCTCTCGAGCCAGTGCGAGGAACGTGCGATGTCGAAGGTCTGCCAAGTCACCGGCAAGCGGCCGATGGTCGGCAATACGGTTTCGCATGCAAACAACAAGACGCGGCGCCGCTTCCTGCCGAACCTGCATACGCAGCGCTTTTGGCTCGAAAAGGAGAAGCGCTACGTGAAGCTGCGTGTCTCCCATAAAGGCCTCAGAATCATCGACAAGCTCGGCATCGAGCAGGTGCTCCAGGACTTGCGAGCGAAGGGCGAGCAAGTTTGAGCCGCGCGGTCTAGATCTCAGGAGCGAGTATGCGCGAGAAAATCAGGCTGATGTCCTCGGCGGGGACCGGCCACTATTACACGACGACCAAGAACCGTCGTCTGCATCCCGAGAAGATGGAAGTCATGAAATATGACCCGCGTGTTCGCAAGCACGTGGTCTACAAGGAAACCAAGATCAAGTAGCCGCGATTACGCGGCTCGAAGCAGAAAAAACCCGCCTTGACGGCGGGTTTTTTTCGTTCGGGCACGATCGAGCGGCTCAGGCCGGATGTGCCTCGCGCAACGCCCGGAACGATTTCAAATACGCCACGAACTCCTCGAGGCCCTGAATTCCGCTTTCCTCGGCACGCGCGCACCATTCCCTGAAATCCGCGAGCAGCCGCTCGTTGCTCGTGTGCGCGCCCTCCCATAGGCTCTTGAGCTCGTTGCGGAACTGCAGCACCGTCTGAAAGCGCGGCAGCCGCTCCGTCAGCTCCGTGAGGCGATTCCGCGCGCTCGCATCGAGCAAGTGGGGCTGCCAGCTCAGCCAGCGGCGGGTCGTCCGCAGCATCGAATTCGCATTGACACCGACGTTCTCGAGCTCGCGGCTGAGGACCGGCAGCGTCACGTTATGCGTGTAGTGCCGCAGCACGTGCATACGGTTCACGATGATCGCCCGCAGCTCGTCGATCTCGGGTGTCGCGGCGACGCGCGGCTCGAGCGCGGGCGGATTCGCGACGCGGCGGATCTTCGCGAGGCCGAGCTTCTCGAGCACCTTCAGGTGCAGCCAGCCCATGTCGATTTCATGGCGGCGCATCGAGAAACGGGCTGAAGTCGGAAAAGCATGATGGTTGTTGTGCAGCTCCTCGCCCGCGACGAACAGGCCGATCGGCCACAGATTCGTGGACGCGTCATCGGTCTCGAAATTGCGGTAGCCCTTCGCATGGCATAGGCCATTGATCACGCCCGCAGCCAGCAACGGCATGTTCGAGAGCTGCAACGCGATCAGGATGATGCCCGGTACTCCGAACAGCACGAGGTCGAGCACGACCAGCAGCGCCGGGCCGAGATAGCTCCCGTACGGATGCGCATAGAGGCGATTCTCGAGCCAATCGTTCGGACAGCCCTTTGCATACTTCTCGAGCGTCTCCTGGTTGTTCGCCTCGGCCCGGTAGAGCTCCGAACCCTGCAGTAACACCCGTTTCAAGCCGAACAGCCGCGGACTGTGGGGATCGCCTTCCCTTTCGCAGTGCGCGTGGTGCTTGCGATGCACCGCGACCCATTCGCGCGTCGAAGATCCCGTGTTGAGCCACATCCAGAAGCGGCAAACGTGCCGAACCGCCGGATGGAGATCGACCGAACGGTGCGCCTGATCCCGGTGGTAGTACAGCGTGACCGCCATCATCGTCGCATGCATCCACAGCAGCGTGACGACGACGTAGCCGGTGAAGCTCAGTCCCGCAAGCCCGTAAAAGTGCGAATAGAGAAAGTCCATCGTGCCTCTGGTGGTTGGATTCGTGCCGTGCGCTCGACGACAGGGGTGCCGATCCAATATAGCCGATCGAGGTAGGCTACTCCAGGCGCCCTTGGCCTCGTGTGCCCACGGTCACGGATGCCGCCGGCGCGGCCCCGTGCACGGGCTCCGGACGCTACGAAAACGCGCGCGAAGCCCGACTGGCTCCGGTTCGTGCGGACACTTAAGCTGCCGCAATGCCCGAGCTGCCGGAGGTCGAGACCACACGTCGCGGACTCGCCCCGTTCGTCGTCGGCCGCTCGATCGCGGCCATCCACGTACGCGAGCCGCGGTTGCGCTGGCCCGTCGCCCGCGATCTCGGGGCGAAGCTGCGCGGTCAACGCATCGACGATCTCGGCAGGCGCGGCAAGTACCTGCTGTTCGACACCGCGGCCGGTACCCTCCTGTGGCATCTCGGAATGTCGGGCAGCTTGCGATATCTGCCCGAACCGGACGAACCCGGCGCGCACGATCACATCGACGTGCGATTTGCGGGCGGGGGCTGCCTACGCTTCAACGATCCCCGCCGTTTCGGGAGCGTGCACCTCACGAGCTCGCCGCTGCGCCATCCCCTCCTCGAGTCGCTGGGCCCCGAGCCGCTCAGCCACGAGTTCACTGGCGAGTACCTCAGCCGTGCGGCGCGAGGCCGCAGCGTCGCAATCAAGCAGCTTCTGATGAACGGCCGAGTCGTCGTCGGTGTCGGCAACATCTACGCCAACGAGGCGCTGTTCCGCGCCGGCATTCGACCGACGCGACCGGCGGGGCGCATCGCCCGTGCGCGGTTCGAGTCCCTCGCCGCGGCGATCCGGGAGGTGCTTGCGGATGCACTCGAGGACGGCGGCACGACGCTGCGGAATTTCGTGGGTGGCGACGGCCGGCCCGGATACTTTCGCGGCTCCCTTCAGGTCTACGAGCGCGACGGTGCGCCTTGCCTGCGCTGCGGCAGACCGATCGTGCGGCGAGTGATCGGCCAGCGAGCGACTTACTTCTGTCCGAGCTGTCAGCGCTGAAACTCGCGCCGCCGGCTCAGTCACCGAGCGCCACGCCCTCGCGCCGCGGATCGACGCCGCCCTCGAGAACGCGGCCGTCCGGCCCGTACTCGATCGCGATGCCGTGTAGCCCGCTGTTCATGTTCTGTACCGCAACCTGGTGGCCCAACGCGCGCAGCGCGGCGGCGCGGTCGCCGAGCGGCGTGCCCTGCTCGAGCTGAATGGGCCCTTGCTCGGCGAGGAAATGCGGGGCCGCAACCGCCTGCTGCACGTCGAGCCCCCAGTCCACGACTCCGACTACGGCTTGCACGACGAAGCCGATGATGCGCTCGCCGCCCGGCGAGCCGATCGCAAGCCGCAGACGGCCGCGCTCGTCGAACACCAACGTCGGCGCCATGCTGCTCAACGGTCTCTTGCCGCCCTCGATCCGATTTGCGACCGGCTTGCCGTCTTGCTCCGGCGCATAATCGAAGTCGGTGAGCTCATTGTTCAAGATGAAGCCGCCGACCATCAGCTGGCTGCCGAATGCCCCTTGAATGCTCGTCGTCATCGCGACGGCGTCGCCGTAGCGGTCGACGATCGAGAAATGGCTGGTCGACGGCCGCTCGGCCGCGGCGCTCGGAGCGTAATCCCAAGCGACCGCGTGCGGCGGCGCGCCGGGCGCCACCTCGCCCAACGCCTTGCGGGGATCGATCAGAGCCGCGCGTGCCTTCAAGTAGTCGGCGCTGAGCAAACCCGCGACCGGCGCATCGACATACGCGGGATCGCCGAGGTAGAGGTTCCGATCGGCGAATGCGAGCCGGCTCGCCTCCCCGATCAGATGGATCGCCGCGACCGGATCGTTCTTCAATCCGCGCAGATCGAACGGCCGCAGCAGCCCCAGAATTTCCTGCGTCGTGACGCCGCCCGACGAGGGCAACTGTGGGCCGCAGACTTGCATGCTGCGGTACTCCGTGCAGAGCGCCGCCGACTCGTGGGCACGGTAGCCGCGCAAATCGTCGAGCGTCATCCGGCCCGGGCGGACCGAGTTGTGGGCTACCTCGGTCGCGATCGCGGCTGCGAGATCGCCCGAGTACAACGGCTCGGCGCCCTTCTCAGCAAGCAGCCTGAGTGTCGCGGCGAGCTCGGGATTCGCGAGCTTCGTGCCGACTGCACGCGGCTCGCCGCTCGCGTCGTAGAAGTACTTGCGGAACTCCTCGCCGCGCGCGAACCGCTTGAAGCCGTTCAGCAGCCCGTGCAGGCGCGGCGACACTTCGAAGCCCTGCTCCGCGAGCTCGATGGCGGGCTCGAACAATCGGGCCCACGGCAGCCGGCCGTGCTCACGGTGCGCGAGCTCGAGCATCCGCAGAGCGCCGGGCACGCCGACTGCGAGACCGCCGATGCCCACCGCCGCAAACGACGCGGGACGCCCGCCCTGCATGAACATATCCGGCGTCGCGGCGGCAGGTGCGGTCTCGCGACCCTCGTACGCCGTGGTTCGCCCCCCGGAGCCGCCGTCGTCAGGTGCGTCGAAGTACAGCAAGAATGCACCGCCGCCGATACCGGAAGATTGCGGCTCCACGAGCGTGAGGACGAGCTGGGCGGCGACCGCGGCATCGACCGCTCCGCCGCCGGCTTTCAATATCTTCAGCGCCGCTTCGCTCGCGTACGGATTAGCGGTGACGACGAGCTCGTGCGTCGCGCGCACGGGCCCGGCGGGCGGCTGCGCGCCGGCGACGCCGGCGAGGAATGCGGCGCTGCAAAGCGCGCTGCAACCAACGGCGCGCGCAAGCGGCCGCGGGGCTCGGATTCTTCTCATCGCGTGCTCCGCGCAAAGCGCTGCTTGAGCCGCTCGGCGACGTGCGGATGCACGAACGCGTCCACGTCGCCGCCGAACTCCGCGATTTCGCGCACTAGGCTCGAGGAAATGAACGTGTACTGATCGCCAGGTGTGAGAAAAATCGTTTCCACTCCGTCGGTCAAATGCCGGTTCATCGTCGCAAGCTGGAATTCGTATTCGAAGTCCGAAACGGCGCGCAAACCGCGAACGATCGCCTTGAGGCCCTGCTCGCGCGCGAACTCGACCGTGAGGCCCGCGTACCCCGTGACCGAGACCTCGGGAAGGTCTCGCAGCGCCTCGCGCGCAAGCTCGACACGCTCCTCGAGCGACAGCAGCGGCGCCTTCCTGGGGCTCGCTGCCACCGCCACCACGACGCGGTCGAACAATCGCACGCAACGGCGCACGAGGTCCTCGTGCCCGCGCGTAATAGGATCGAATGTGCCGGGATACATGGCGCCAATTTTCACGTCGCAAATTCCCGGCGTCTGTAAGGTGGCCTCAATTGTAGCCGCGGCATACGCGTAGCGTCATTCGCTTGCCGGCGCGAGGCGCAGCAGACCGTACTCGACCGCTCCGGCCCTGCCGCGCCTGTGCCATTCGGCAGCCGCGATTTCCGGCAGCCCCGCTGCCGTCGGTCGTTCGACGTAGATTAGCGCACCGCGCGCGAGCCACGGCGGCAGCGACGCAAGCGGCGAGTCGAGCGACACAGAGTAAGGCGGATCCAGGAACACCAGGTCGAACGTCTGACTCGGCGCCGCACGCAGAAACGCCATCGCGTCCTGGCGCGCAATCCGCGGCCGCGCGCCGAACGCGTTTGCCTGCGTGGCGAGCGCGCTGCAGGCTTCCGCGTCGCGCTCGACGAACCAGGCCTCCGCCGCACCGCGCGACAGCGCTTCGAACCCGAGCACACCCGTCCCCGCGTAGAGATCGAGGCAGCGCGCACCTTCGATGAAGGGTCGCAGCCAATTGAATAGTGTCTCGCGCACACGGTCGGGCGTCGGCCGCACCGCGGTACCCGGAGCTACCGGCACACGGCGCCCACGCCACGCGCCGCCGACGATCCTCACGCTGCCCAATGGCACGCGCCGAACGTTGCCGCGCTTTACCATGTGCGCAACACTAACAGAACGAATCGCAGGAGCATTGGAGTCGATGGTCGCGGATCGCACGGAGCAACAGCGCGCAGGCTTTTTTTCGAAACTCAAGGCGCGCCTGAACCGCGGCACCGATTGGGTCAAGTCGGATTTGCTCGGACTCGGCGGTCGGCCGCTCGACGACGCCACGGTGGAGGACCTCGAAACGCGACTCATCACGGCAGACGTCGGTGTCGACACCACCGAGTGGCTGCTCGAGGAGATGCGCAGGGCCCAGCGTCGCAACGGCGCGGCCCAGCCGGCGATTGCATTGCTTCGCGACGCCGCGACCGAGTTGCTACGGACGGTCGAGCAGCCGCTTGGAATAGATGCGTCGCACAAACCGTTCGTGGTGCTCGCTCTAGGCGTGAACGGCACCGGCAAGACGACCACGGTCGGCAAGCTCGCGTATCGAATGAAGCGCTCCGGCCGCAGTGTGCTACTCGCGGCCGCGGACACGTTTCGCGCGGCGGCCGCCGAGCAGCTCGAGGGATGGGCCGAACGCGCGGGCGTGCCGATCATTGCCCAAGCGTCGGGCGCCGACCCGGCCGCGGTCGTGCACGACGCGCTCGTCGCAGCCCGCGCGCGCGGCATCGACGTGGTGCTCGCCGACACGGCCGGGCGCCTGCACACTGCGACGGGGCTCATGGACGAGCTCGAGAAGATCAAAAAGGTCATCCGGCGCTTCGACGCCACGGCGCCGCACGAGGTGCTGCTCGTGCTCGACGCAAGCCAAGGTCAGAATGCGCTGCTGCAAGCGCAGCGATTCCACGAGCGCCTCGGCGTGACGGGTCTCGCCATCACCAAGCTGGACGGCACGGCCAAAGGCGGAATCGTGCTCGCGATCGCTCGTCAGCTGCGGCTGCCAATTCGTTTCGTCACACTCGGCGAGGGAGTCGACGATCTCGATGAGTTTCGCGCCGCCGATTTCGTGCGTGCCCTCATCGGGGAGGCCGGCGCTTGATTCGCTTCGAGAACGTCTTCAAGCGCTATCCGAACGGCCGCGAGGCGCTGAGCGGCGTGACGTTCAATCTGGAGCGGGGCGAGTTTGCGTTCTTGACCGGACCTTCCGGCGCCGGAAAGAGCACACTGCTCAAGCTGATCGCGCTGATCGAGCGCCCCACCCGCGGAACAGTGCTCGTCAATCAGCACAACACAGGCCGGCTTGCGCGCCGAAAAATTCCGGCGTTTCGGCAACGACTCGGCGTGGTCTTCCAGGATCACAAATTGCTCTACGACCGTTCGGTGTTCGACAACGTCGCGCTACCGCTCGTGATCGCCGGGCTCGGCCGGCGGGAAATCGAGCGACGCGTGCGCGCGTCGCTCGATCAGGTCGGGTTGCTCGGCCGCGAGTCGCACGCGCCGATTACGCTTTCCACCGGCGAGCAGCAGCGGGTCGGCATCGCACGCGCGGTCGCGGGACGCCCCGACGTCGTGATCGCGGATGAGCCGACCGGCAACCTGGACCCGGCTCTCTCGCTCGAGATCATGCAGCTGTTTGCGCGGTTCAACGAAGTGGGCGTCACGCTGCTGATCGCCACGCACGACCTCGAGCTGATCGAGCACGTCCCCCACCGGCGGCTGCGCCTTACGGACGGGCGGATTACGAGCGACTTGAACGCACACTGAGATGCTGCGCCGCATTCGACACTACTTCGAGCTGCATGCGCAAAACGCGCTCGGCGCGCTCGGCCGCATCGCCCGCCAGCCCTTCGCGACACTATTGACCGTGCTCGTGATTGCGATCGCGCTCGCCTTACCGGCCGGACTGCGCGTGCTCGTCGACAACCTCGATTCGCTCAGCGATTCGTGGCAAGGCGCGGCGGATTTTGCGGTCTACCTCAAAGCGGACGTATCGACCGATCGGGCGCGAGCCGTCGCGCATGCGCTCGAGGCTCGCAAGGATGTCGAGGCCGTGCGGCTGATCGACCGCGACGCCGCGCTCGCCGAGTTCAAGGCACGCTCGGGTTTCGGCGAGGCG
Organism: uncultured Gammaproteobacteria bacterium; assembly: GCA_963817615.1. GTDB lineage: Bacteria > Pseudomonadota > Gammaproteobacteria > Steroidobacterales > Rariloculaceae > FEN-1219. The sequence goes on from CAWFPH010000002.1 coordinate 819,682, forward strand.
CTCGACGCGCTCGACACGAACCCGCTTCCGGACACGCTCGTGGTCCGCCCGGCGAGCGGTGTCTCGGGCGACGTCGAAAACCTCGCGAGCGAGATCGGGGCGCTGCCCGAGACCGACCTCGTACAGCTCGATACGGCCTGGGTCGCTCGACTGCGGGCGATGCTCGCGCTCGCCGAGCGCATCGTGGAGTTGGCGACCGGGCTCCTCGCGTTTGCGGTCGCCATCGTGATCGGCAATACGATCCGACTCGAGATCAACAACCGGAGCGTCGAAATCGAGGTGACGAAGCTGGTCGGGGGCAGCGACGCGTTCGTGCGGCGGCCGTTCCTGTACCTTGGAGTTTGTTATGGTCTCGCCGGCGCCGTTGCCGCCGAGATTCTCATGGCCGGAACGCTGCTGCTCATGCGCCCCGCCGTTCGGTCGCTCGCGAAGCTGTACGGCAGCGGCTTCACTCTCACCGGGCTATCGCTGCGGGAGGCGCTCCTGCTGCTCGCGGGCGGCTCGGTGCTCGGCTGGGCCGGTGCGGGTCTCGCGACGGCCCGTCACCTGCGTGCGATCGAGCCCCATTAGCCCGAGCCGGCGGAACGCCGGCCCCGCTTAGCACTCTAAGAGTGAGAGTGCTAATATCGAGCCCGGGAGGTGCACAATGACTGCGACTGCTCTTGCGATCCGGCGAGCCGAGCAAATGCTCAGCGGCCCGCTCGGCAGCCTCGACCATTACATCCACGCCGCCAATACGATCCCGGTGCTCACGGCCGAGGAAGAGCGCGCCCTTGCGATTCGCTTCCGAGAGGACAACGACCTGGACGCCGCCCGCCGGCTCGTGCTCGCGCATCTGAGGTTCGTCATTCACGTAGCGCGCGGTTATGCGGGGTACGGCCTGCAGCTCGGCGACCTCATCCAAGAGGGCAACGTGGGCCTGATGAAGGCCGTCAAGCGATTCGATCCGAACGTCGGCGTGCGGCTCGTATCCTTCGCGGTCCATTGGATTCGCGCGGAGATCCACGAGTTCGTGCTGCGCAACTGGCGGCTGGTCAAGGTCGCAACGACGAAGGCCCAGCGCAAGCTGTTCTTCAACCTCCGCAAGTCGAAGAAGCATCTTGGCTGGCTCAGCAAGGCGGAGACCGAGGCCGTGGCCGAGGATCTCGGCGTGACCACGCGCGAAGTGACGGAGATGGAGCAACGGCTTGCGGGTCACGACGTCTCGTTCGATCCGAGCCCGGACGAGGACGAGGACTTTGCGCCCATTGCTTACCTGCCGAGCCCTAACAGCGACCCCGCGGAAGCCGTCGAGCGGAACGACTGGGACGGCGATGCGCACGACCGTTTGACCGGCGCGCTCGCTCATCTCGACGCGCGAAGCCGCGATATTCTCGCGCGGCGCTGGCTGACGGATGACAAGTCCACGCTGCACGAGCTCGCCGCGGAGTATCACGTCTCGGCCGAGCGCATTCGGCAAATCGAGTCGAGCGCGATCTCGAAGCTCAAGGCGGAGATGACCGCGGACTAAGATACCGCCCCACCGTCTGGAACAAAGGGCGCACCGCTCGAGCGGCGCGCCCTTTTCATTTCCGTCGGGTGACGTCCGTCGGCCCTAAGTCAGCCCTGCAGCGTCAACGGCGTGAGCGTGAGCTCCACGCGGCGGTTCTGCTGCCGGCCCGCGGGCGTGTCATTGGTCGCGATAGGCCGCGTCTCGCCCTCGCCGACCGTGATGATCCGGTCGCTGCGCACGCTGCGCGTACGCAGATAAGCGGCTACCGCGTTCGCCCGGCGCTCCGAGAGCTGCTGGTTGTAAGCGTCGGTGCCCGTGCTGTCGGTATGGCCGGCGACCTCGATCACCGTCTGTTCGTACTCGTTCACGACCATCGCGACCGAGTTCAACACTTCGAAAAAGCTCGCGTTGAGATCGGCGCTGTCGGTTTGGAACGTGATGTTCCCCGGCATGTTCAGCGTAATGTTGTTGCCGATTCGAGTGACGCTCACCCCGGTGCGCTCGAGCTCGGCGCGTAGCTTCGCCTCCTGCCGATCCATGTAGTTGCCCACGCCGGCGCCCGCAAGCGCTCCGAGGCCCGCGCCGACCAGCGCGCGCTTCTTGCGCTCGAGGGAGCTATCCCCGGTGATCAGGCCGGCGACTGCGCCCGCAGCCGCGCCGATCACGGCTTGGCGTTGGGCTTTCGCCGTCTTCTCCTCGCGAGTGTACGGATCGAGAGTCGTACATGCCGATAGCACGACCACGAGCCCGAGCAGGCAGGCGGCGGCTTTCGACAGCTGCTGGTTCGTCATACGGCTCACTCCTTACTTAGCACCCCATACACGCGGCGGTATCATGCCGAGCGCAAGCTGAACGGAACGTGACTTGACGCCGCGAACAGGATACCCGAAAGCCGCCGAGGCGTTCCTCGGCCCGAGCGCGAGCGCGCGCCGCTGCGGAGCGCGCGCGCCTCGATCCGCCCCGGCAAAGCTACAGCCATGTCCACAGTCAAGCTAGTCGCCGTCGTCGAGGACGAGGTCGCGATCCGCGACAACTACCTGGCTGGCTTACGCCGCCAAGGGTACCGCGTCGCTGGCTATGCCTCGCGGAGGGAGGCGCTTGCGGGCTTCGCGCAGCGCTTCCCGGATCTCGTGATCATCGACATTAACCTCGGAGCCGAGATCGAGGGCGGCTTCGAACTGTGCCGCGAGCTGCGCGCACAGTCGGCGCAGCTGCCGATCATCTTCCTCACGGCCCGCGAGAGCGAGCTCGATGCGGTGTCGGGCCTGCGTCTCGGCGCCGACGACTACTTGACGAAGCGAACGAGCCTCGAGCATTTGCTCGCGCGCGTGGCGGCGCTGTTCCGGCGAATGGATGCGCTGCGGTCGACCGCGACGGCGGGCGAGCGGCTCGCGCAGGGCGCGCTCGTGCTCGATCGCGATCGCATGACGGCCGCGTGGCGGGATCACGCCGTGCCGCTGACCTTGACCGAGTTCTGGGTCGTGCATGCGCTCGCCGTCCATCCCGGCCACGTTCGTAGCCGTGAGCAGCTCATGGCCGCGGCCAACGTCGTGCTCGACGACGGTACGGTGACGTCGCAAATCAAGCGGATCCGCGCGAAGTTCCTCGCGGTCGATCCGGGATTCGACGCGATCCAGACGGTATACGGAATGGGCTACCGCTGGCACGCGGACTGACCTCTTTCCGCGTCGGCGCCGCCGGCGTCCGCGGATTGACGCGACAAGCAGCCGTTCCATATAGTTGATGCTGGCACAGGCCTGCTCCGGTCAACGAACGGCCCCTCCGCGGCGGATCGACTGGCCGACGGCTTTGACAGATCCAGCATCGTTACTGCCAGCCTGAAACAACAACTTAGAACGCGGAGCCCTTGGGCCACCGCTGGGTATAACCATGACTAGACGCGCGCGAACAACGATGGCTCGTCTGCCAAACGGCGCCCAAGCGTCCGTCGCGGGCGACGCGTGCGAGGAGCTGCGACGCCATGCCTAAGCGAACCTTCACGGGCTTGCCGCCGGCGCACGGGCTCTATCGTCCCGAGTTCGAGCACGACAGCTGCGGCGTCGGCTTCGTCGCGCACGTCAAGGGCCAACGCAGCCACCAGATCGTCCGCGACGCGGATCATCTGCTCTGCCGCATGGATCACCGCGGCGCGCGCGGAGCGGAACCGAACACCGGCGACGGTGCGGGCATCCTGACCGCGCTGCCGCACGAGTTTCTCGCCAAGGCTGCCTTACGCGCATTCGGCGCCGAGCTTCCGCCCGCGGGGCGATTCGCGGCGGGCAACGTGTTCTTGCCGATCGACGCGGCGGAGCGCGAGCAGTGCAAGGCCGTCGTGGCCGAAATCTGCGCCGAGCAGGGACAGCAGCTCGTGGGGTGGCGCAGCGTCCCGGTCGAGCCCGAGCGAGCCGACCTCGGGGAGTCCGCGCGCGCGGCAATGCCGCACATCGAGCAGTTGTTCATCGCGGCCGCGGCCGACGTCGACGGCGACGCGTTCGAACGGCAGCTGTATCTGATTCGCAAACGCGCAAGCCACCGGCTGCGCAGCGATTCGGCTCTTCGCGAAGCGAAGCAGTTCTACGTTTGCAGCTTGTCGAGCAAGGTGCTGATCTACAAGGGCATGCTGACCCCCGGTCAGCTCATGACCTTCTACCCGGACCTCACCGACGACGACTATACGAGTCATCTCGCGATGGTCCATTCGCGGTTCTCGACGAACACCTTCCCGAGCTGGGATCGTGCTCAGCCGAACCGCTTCATGTCCCACAACGGCGAGATCAACACGCTGCGCGGCAACGAGAATTGGATGCGCGCACGGCAAGGCGTCGTCAAGAGCGAGCTCTTCGGAGCCTCGCTCGAGAAGCTGTTTCCGATCGTGGAGCCCGACTGCTCGGACTCCGGCGTGTTCGACAACGTGCTCGAGTTCCTGCTGATGACCGGCCGCAGCCTCCAAGAGGCCGTGATGATGATGGTGCCGGAGGCTTGGCAGAAGAACGAGTTGATGCCGGAGAACAAGCGCGCGTTCTACGAGTACCACTCCTGTCTCATGGAGCCCTGGGACGGCCCCGCTTCGATCGCGTTCACGGACGGCAAGTACATCGGTGCGGTGCTCGATCGCAACGGGTTGCGACCGAGCCGCTATTACCTCACCCACGACGATCGGGTGATCATGGCCAGCGAGGTCGGCGTGGTGCCGATCAATCCCGAGAACGTGAAGGCGAAAGGGCGGCTCGAGCCCGGCCGCATGTTCTTGATCGACTTCGAACGCGGCAGGCTGGTGCCCGACGGGGAGCTCAAGAACGAGTTTGCGAATCGCCGCCCGTACGCCGAGTGGCTGGAGTCGGAGCGCATCGCGCTGCGAGACATTACGGGTGACATGGCGGGCGCGCCGTTCGACCGCTCGACCCTTACCCCGCGCATGCAGGCTTTCGGTTACACGACCGAGACGCTGCAATTCATGCTGCAGCCGATGGTGAAGGAGCACCGCGATCCCGTCGGCTCGATGGGCAACGACAGCACGCTGGCCGTGCTGTCAGACAAGCCGCGCATGCTCTACGACTACTTCAGGCAGTTGTTCGCCCAGGTCACGAACCCGCCGATCGATTCGATCCGCGAGGAAGTGATCATGTCGCTCGAGTGCTATGTCGGCCCCGAGGCGAACCTGCTCGATACCACACCGAAGCATGCCGAGCGGCTGCGCCTGCGGCAGCCGATCCTTACCAACGAGGAGCTCGCGGGCATCAAAGGCCTGAGCCACCGCGGCTGGCGATCGCTCACGATCGACATCACGTTCGACCGCAAAGACGTTCCGGGCGGTCTCGAACCCGCGATCGAGCGCATCTGCGCGGAGGCGGAGCAGGCAATCGATGGGGGCTACAGCATGCTCGTGCTGTCGGACCGAAAGATCGGACCCGACCGCATCGCCGTGAGCTCGCTGCTCGCTTGCGGCGCCGTGCATCACCATCTCGTGAACTGCGCGAAACGCACGCGAATCGGCATCGTGCTCGAAAGCGGCGAGGCGCGCGAGGTCCACCACCATTGTCTGCTGATCGGGTATGGCGCCGACGGCATCAATCCGTATCTCGCGTTCGAGGCACTCTGGCAATCGCAACGAGAGGGGCTGCTCGACGCGAACATCGACGTGGTCGCCGATTACCGGATGGCCGTCGCGAAGGGCATGCTCAAAGTCATGGCGAAGATGGGCATCTCGACGCTCCAGTCCTATAAGGGCGCACAGATCTTCGAGGCGCTCGGCATTGCGGACAGCGTGATCGACCGTTGCTTCCGCGGCACCGTGAGCCGTCTGAAGGGCGTCGATTTCGGCGTGCTCGAGCAAGAAGCGCTGCGCCGTCACGAGCTCGGCTATCCGCGCGACCCGGTCGATCAGCTCGCGACCCTGCCGAATCCCGGGGAGTTCCACTGGCGCAGCGCGGGCGAGAAGCACGGCTGGGACCCGCAAGCGATCTTCTCGCTGCAGGTCGCGGCTCGCCGCGGCGACAGCAACGCGTATCGGCAATTCGCGGCGCACGTGAACCGCGAGGCGCGCGACAGCTCGACGCTGCGCGGCTTGCTTACCTTCAAGCCCGGCGTCGTGGGCAAGCCCGTGCCGCTCGACGAGGTGGAGCCCGCGAGCGAGATCGTGAAGCGCTTCTGCACCGGGGCCATGAGCTTCGGCTCTCTGTCGACCGAGGCGCACGAAACGCTGGCAATCGCAATGAACCGCTTGGGCGGCAAGAGCAACACGGGCGAGGGCGGCGAGGATCCCGCGCGCTTCGTGCCGCTGCCGTCGGGTGATTCGCGCCGCTCGGCGATCAAGCAGATCGCGTCGGGGCGCTTCGGCGTGACGATTTGGTACCTCGCGAACGCCGACGAGCTACAGATCAAGATGGCGCAGGGCGCGAAGCCCGGCGAAGGCGGTGAGCTGCCCGGCCGCAAGGTCGACGACAACATCGCGCGAATCCGCTACTCCACGCCCGGCGTCGGCTTGATCAGCCCCCCGCCGCATCACGACATCTACTCGATCGAGGATCTGGCGCAGCTGATCCACGACCTGAAGAACGCCAATCCTTCGGCACGAATCAGCGTGAAGCTCGTGTCCGAGGTCGGCGTCGGCACGATCGCAGCGGGCGTCGTCAAGGCGCATGCCGATCACGTGCTGGTATCGGGAGACAGCGGCGGCACTGGCGCGTCGCCGCTGACGAGCATCAAGCACGCCGGGCTCCCCTGGGAGCTCGGTATCGCCGAGGCGCATCAGACGCTCGTGATGAATGACCTACGCAGCCGCGCGGTCCTCCAGACGGACGGCGGATTGAAAACCGGCCGCGACGTCGTGATCGCGGCACTGCTCGGCGCCGAGGAGATGGGCTTCTCGACCGCGCCGCTCATTGCGCTCGGCTGCGTGATGATGCGCAAGTGCCATCTGAACACCTGTCCGGTCGGCGTCGCCACGCAGGATCCCGTTCTGCGCAAGAAGTTCGCAGGGCAGCCCGAGCACGTCGTGAACTACCTGTTCATGGTGGCCGAGGATGCGCGCGAGATCATGGCCGCGCTCGGCTTTCGCCGCTTCGTCGATATGATCGGCCGCACCGACGTGCTGCAAACGCATACGGCGGTGGACCATTGGAAGGCCAAGGGCCTTGATCTGTCGCCGCTGCTCGTCCCGGCCGTCAAGCCTCATCCGAGCACCGAGGTCTACTGCACGAGGCAGCAGGACCACGGGCTGACGCATGCGCTCGACAATAGGCTGATCGCGGCCGCAAAGCAGTCGATTCTGCATCGCAAGAAGACGCGCAAAGAGTTCGAGATCGTGAACATCAATCGCACCGTCGGCGCGATGCTGAGCCACGAGGTCGTGAAGAAGTGGGGCGCCGACGCGCTGCCGTACGATACGATCCGCTTCAAGTTCACGGGATCGGCAGGACAGAGCTTCGGTGCATTCCTCGCAAAGGGCATCACGCTGGAGCTCGAAGGCGACAGCAACGACTACGTGGGCAAGGGCCTCTCCGGCGGGCGTTTGATCATCTATCCGCCGCGCGAGAGCACCTTTGCGGCGGAGGACAACGTGCTGATAGGCAACGTCGCGCTCTACGGGGCGACCGGCGGCCGCGCGTTCTTCCGCGGCCGATCGGCCGAGCGCTTCTGCGTGCGCAACAGCGGCGCGAAGGCAGTCGTCGAGGGCGTCGGCGATCATGGTTGTGAATACATGACGGGCGGCCGCGCCGTGATCTTGGGGCCTACGGGTCTGAACTTCGCGGCGGGTATGTCGGGCGGCATCGCCTACGTCTGGGACGTGAACAAGGAATTCGAGGCGAAGTGCAACACCGGGACCGTCGACCTCGAGGCCGTCGAGGAGGACGAGGACGTCGTCGAGCTGCGCGAAATGATCGAGCTGCACAAGGAATACACGGGCTCTACCGTCGCGGCTGGGATCCTCGACGATTGGCCGATGAGCGTGAAGCAGTTCGTGAAAGTGATGCCGACCGACTACAAGCGCGTGCTCGCCGAGCGCAAGCGTCACGACGAAGAGATGGAACAAACCATCGGCGACGAAGAGACCGGCTCGTTCGCGCTGCACAGCCGCTGAAGAACATGCCACCTAGAACCGACACCGCGCATGGGTAAGCCGACGGGCTTCATGGAGTATCCGAAGAAGAGCGTCCCGTATCGGGACGCTACGCAGCGGCTTGGCGATTTCCGCGAGATCTTCACGGAGCCCGCCGACGAGCATCTGCGCAACCAGGGCGCGCGCTGCATGGATTGCGGCGTCCCCTTTTGCCAATCCGACAACGGCTGTCCGATCGACAACCTGATCCCGGAATGGAACGACCTCGTCTACCATGGACGGTGGCGCGATGCGCTCGATCGGTTGCACAAGACGAACAACTTCCCAGAGTTCACCGGCCGCACGTGTCCCGCACCGTGCGAAGGCGCCTGTGTGCTCGGCATCACGGACCCCGCGGTCACCATCAAGAACATCGAGAACGCGATCATCGATCGCGGCTTCGCGGAAGGTTGGGTCGGACCGAGCACGCCCGAGGCACGCACCGGCAGACGCGTCGCGATCGTCGGCTCGGGTCCGGCCGGTCTCGCCGCGGCCGATCAACTGAACAAGGCCGGGCATACGGTCACTGTCTACGAGCGGGCGGACCGCATCGGCGGCTTGCTGATGTACGGCATACCGAACATGAAGCTCGACAAGCGGGTCGTCAACCGGCGGGTGGAGCTCCTGCGCGCGAGCGGCATCGAGTTCATCGTGAACGCGGACGTCGGCAGGAACGTGGATCCGGCAGAGCTGCGCGCCGAGAACGACGCGCTGCTGCTCGCGACCGGCGCGACGCAGCCGCGCGACCTCGTGATCCCGGGCCGCATGCTCGGCGGCGTGCACTTCGCAATGGAATTCCTGACCGCGAACACGAAGAGCCTGCTGAACAGCAATCTCGTTGACGGCCGCTACATCAGCGCAAAGGACAAGCGCGTCGTGGTGATCGGCGGCGGCGACACGGGCGCCGATTGCATCGGAACCGCGTTGCGCCATGGGTGCCGCAGCATGATCAACCTCGAGCTGCTCGAGCAGCCGCCGGAGCGGCGCGCGCTCGACAATCCATGGCCGCTGTGGCCCAAGATCCGGCGCACCGACTATGCTCACGAGGAGTCGATCGCGCGTTTCGGGGCGGATCCGCGCAATTACGCGGTCGTGTCGAAGGAGTTCGTGAACGGCGACGCGGGCAGAGTCGGCGCGCTCAGGATCGTACGCGTCGAATGGCAGCCGACGGACGGCGCGCCGAAGATGGTCGAGCTCGAGGGCACCGCGGAATCGCTCGAGGCCGATCTCGTACTGCTCGCGCTCGGGTTCCTCGGTCCGGAGGCTTACCTCGCGCAATCCCTGGGCGTCGAGCTCGACGCACGCTCGAATTATCGCGCCGTGCACGGCCGGTTCGCGACGAGCGTGCCGGCGGTGTTCGCCGCCGGCGATTGCCGGCGCGGGCAATCGCTGGTCGTGTGGGCAATCAACGAAGGGCGAGGGGCTGCCCGCGCGGTCGACGAGTTCTTGATGGGGTCGAGCATGCTGCCCGCGCCGAAGCTCAGCTTGGGTGGCGCCACGAGCTAGCGGCTCCGGATTTTCGGTCTAGACTGGTAGAGCGATGTTCGGCTGCAAAACCCTCGCGATGCCTTCGAAGGAACAGGCTCTGCCCGGCAGGCCCGAGCCCATCCAGCTCGTCGACCGTCACTTCGTGCTCGGCAACCCTTTGAAGCCGCCGTTTCCGCCGCGCATGCGGCGCGCAGTGTTTGGAATGGGCTGCTTTTGGGGCGCTGAGCGGCTGTTCTGGACGATGCAGGGCGTATACAGCACGGCCGTCGGCTACGCGGGCGGCTACACGGAGAACCCCACCTACGAGGAAGTGTGCAGCGGGCTCACCGGGCACACCGAGGTCGTCGTCGTGATCTACGATCCCGGAATCGTGGCGTATCGACGGCTGCTCGAGGTGTTCTGGGAATCGCACGACCCGACGCAGGGAATGCGCCAAGGCGCCGACTTCGGCACCCAGTATCGCTCGGCAATCTACTGTTTCGACGATGCGCAGCTTGAGGAAGCCGAGGCGAGCCGGTCCCAGTACCAGAGCCTGCTGACCGCGCGGCGCTTGGCGAGGATCACGACCGAGATCTCGGGCGCACCGGCGTTGTACTACGCCGAGGATTATCACCAGCAGTATCTCGCTAAGAACCCTCAGGGGTATTGCGGCATCGGCGGCGTCGGCGTGTCGTTCACGTCGGCCGAGCATCGAGCCGGCGCCCGCGAATAGCCCGCCGGCCGTTCGCTTCCACTCGTCGGCGTGCCGCCTGCCGCGTAGCGCCAGCGGCCTCGGCCGACCCCGAAGCGCGTCTCGACCGGCCGCCGCCCGAGCGGCGCTGCGCCGAGCGCGCAAGTCGAGCGATGGGCCAATCGATGGCGAACGTCCCGCCCGAAGCCGAGCTTGACTACATACCAACCAGTCGGTATTGTCCGCCCATGGCACCGACCGATTCGACAGCCCAGCGAAAACCCAGCGCGCGCGACAAGCTGCTGGACGCGGCGCTGGCGCTGATCCGCGCGCGCGGCTACGCCGCGACCACGGTCGACGATCTATGCGCTCGGGCCGGCGTCACCAAGGGCGCGTTCTTTCATCACTTCAAGACCAAAGACGCGTTGGCGATCGCTGCCGCCAATCATTGGTCGGAGACCACCGGCCGGCTGTTCGCGGGCGCCTCGTACCACGAGCACGCCGATCCGCTCGACCGCGTGCTCGGTTATCTCGAGCTCCGCAAGGCCTTGCTCAAAGGCGAGGTCGCCGAGTTCACGTGCTTCGCGGGCACGATGCTACAAGAGGTATATCGCACGAGTCCCGATATCCGCGCGGCCTGCGAAGCGAGCATCGTCGGTCACGCCGCGCGTGTCGAGGCGGACATCGCCGCCGCGATGACCCACTACGGCATTCACGCGGATTGGACGGCCGAAAGCCTGGCGTTGCACACGCAGGCGGTTCTGCAAGGCGCCTTCATCCTGGCGAAGGCCAAGGGCGGCGCCGCCGTCGCGGCCGCGAGCATCGACCATCTACGCCGCTACATCGAGCTTCTGTTCGAGCGGCCGAGTCGCGCGAACGGTTGATCCCATTGCCAACCGCGTTCGCGCGGCACAACTCACCACGAAGGAGAAGACCATGAAGACGTTCTTAGCGATCTACACAGGCACCCCGGGCGCGCTCGAGTCCTGGCGCGCACTTCCCGAGCAGGAGCTCAAAGCGCGGCAAGCGCGCGGCATGCAAGCATGGCGCGACTGGGCCGAGCGCAATCAAGACGCAATCGTCGCCACCGGCTCGCCGCTCGGACGCACGAAGCGCGTATCGAAGCGGGGACTCGAGGACATTCGTAACCAAATGGGCGCTTACACGATCGTTCGGGCCGAGTCTCATGAAGCCGCCGCCAAGCTCTTCGAGAATCACCCACACTTCACGACGTTCCCGGGCGAAGCCGTGGAAGTGATGGAGTGCCTACCGCTACCCCAGCAAGCGTGAGCGCCATGCCGAACACAGTACGTCTTCATCGCGTGCTCGCCACCAAGCCCGAGAAGATCTATCGCGCATTCGTCGAAGCTGACGCGATGGCGAAGTGGCTGCCGCCGAACGGTTTCACCTGCACGGTGCAGCACTTGGATGCAAAGGTCGGCGGGACCTACAAGATGTCGTTTCGCAACTTCACGACGGGAAGGAGTCACTCGTTTGGCGGTCGCTACTTGGAGCTCGTGCCGAATGAGCGGCTGCGGTATACGGATCGGTTCGACGATCCAAACTTGCCCGGCGAGATCCAAGTGACCGTCACGCTCGCGGCTACGCCGTTCGGGACCGAGCTGCAAATCGTGCAGGAAGGCCTGCCCGATGCGATACCGCTGCCGGCTTGCTATCTAGGCTGGCAACAATCGCTGCGCAACTTGGCGCGGCTCGTCGAGCCCGAGATCAACCAGTAGGCCGACGCATGCTCGAGCGGTACCGGGCGGCGGCGGGGCTACGGGGTGCGGCGCGGCAGCCGCACCGTGAAGGCGACCCCGCTGCCGTCCGGCAAATCGTCGGCCGTCGCGCTGCCGCCGTGAAACTTCGCGATCAGCGCGACGACATGCAGGCCAAGCCCGAGGTGCGGACGACCGTCGCGGCGATCGCGTATCGACACCAGTGAATCGAACAGCTCACGACGCATCGTGCTCGGCAAAGGCGGCCCCCGATTCGTCACGCGCAGCTCGAGATCGTTGCCGGCCGGCTCGAGGGCGACGTCGATGCGGCTGCCCGCGGGACTGAAGCTGACCGCGTTGTCGATGAGCTTGTCGAGCAGCTGCGCCATGAGTTCCCCCGAACCGAGCACCTCGGGGGCCGCCACGCGGTTCACGCACACGAACTCCCGCTGCGGGTACACGTCGCGATACGCACGGCAGCAGGATTCGACGACCGCACCGACATCGAAGGGCTCGGCCGCGGTCTCGCCGATCGCACGCTCGAGGTGCGTCGCTTCGCTCATCGCCGCCAAAATCGAGTCGAGCCGCTGCGCGCCCTGGCGCAGGCGTCCGAGGTATTCCCCGGCGGCGGGCGAGCTGCGCTCGTGCTCGAGATTGTCGAGCGATGTCGTGACGACGGCGAGCGGCGTACGCAGCTCGTGCGACAGCTTGCTCGCGAGCGTCTTGAGGTACTCCGTGTGCTCGCGCAGCCGCGCGAGCAGCTGGCCGAAGCTGCGCGCGAGGTCGCCGAGCTCGTCGCGCGCGGCGTCGCCCGGCAGGCCCGTACGAATCTCGCCGCGCGGACCGAGCGCCGTCTCAGCAGCGTGTGCGAGCCGGCGAACCCGCAACGATAGCCAAGTCGCGTAGCCGAGCAAGCCGATTGCAACCACGATGCTTGCGAGAACGGTGATCGTCATCAGCCGGACGAGCGCCTGATTCGTGAGCGTGAGAATCGGATCGCTCGCCTGCTCGAGCAGCACCGCGCCCTCCAAGCCCGTCGGGCCGCGGATCGGTACCGCCGCCGCCACGATCGCATCGTGCTGCGCGCCCCGACCGTACCACGCCGTGGCCGGCGCGCCTGCCAACGCGCCGCGCAGCGCGTCCGCCGCGATGCGTCCGACGGGCTGCTCCTGCGGATAGGGCGGATCGTCGCGACCGAGCGCGAGGCGGAACAGCCGCGCGAGTGCCTCCGACGGCGTCGGTGCCGCCGTCGTCGAAGCGATCGCCCCGACGTCCGCGAGCACCCAGCCGTCCGGGTCGAGCACGCGGAACCGCCCGCCGCCGCTGCGACCGAACTGCTCGACGAGCGCCGCGAGCTCTGGTCTTTGGTAGACGAAGCGGCCGGGTGTCGCGGTCGAGTCGTCCCAGGTCGCGCTCAACCCGACGGTGTAGTCGGGACCGGGCGGGTCGACCCCGATTACGCCGACTCCGAGCGCCGAGCCTACGAGCGCCAGCGGCAGCCGCGCCTCGACCGCGTAGCCGGTGCTTGTCTCCTGCCATGCGGCAACCACCCGCGCGTCGTAGCGCTCGGTGGGGACGAAGCGATCGGGAGCGGTGTCCTGCGCACGGAACACACCGGGCGCACCCGTCACGAGCAAAAGCCAACTCACGATGCCCGGAGTAGGCTCGGTCGCGATCGCAATCCGGTCTCCGTACGGTCGCTCGCCGGGTAGGCGCTCGTAGACGACGTGGCTGTCACGAACGTCGACGAATAAATAGGCGAATCGTCCGTGTACCCCCGCCCAGAGCCGATGGCCGCCCCGCAGCTCGACGGCCGCAGCGTCGGCCACGTTCCAATCCGCGCGCGACGCATCGATCTCGGGATCGGCAGCGAGCGGCGACGCATACACGGTCTTGCCGAGCGACCTCGGCGCGGCACACCGAGGAGGCGGGCACAGCGGCACCTCTTGCTCCTCGAGCGCAGCGGCGACGGTCGTCGCGCTGCCGAGCAGCTGCTGCTCGAGCCCGCGCCGCAACGCGGCCTCCATCGCCTGCACATAGCGTACGCCGGTGTACGGCAGCACGAGCGTCAGCAGCCCGAACAGGAGCAACTGCGCGCGCAGCGACACCGCGTGGCGTCCGCTCAGGGACCCGCGGCGTTCGTCAACGGCACTTCGCCGCTGCGGCTGAAAGGCAGCGTGTTGTTGACGCGGCGCGGCAAGAACAAATCGCCGAAGATCTCGTACGCCAGTGCGTGAGCCGGCCCCGAGGCGATGGCACGCAGACGCGACGGCGATGAAACGCTGTCGGTCTCGATGTCGATCTCCACGGTTTTGCGATCGAGCGGATCGACCGTGAACGCGGCGCTCGATTGCCCATCGAGCACGCCTTCGCCGCCCAGCCGCAGCGTGAAGCGTACGCCGACCAGCGCCAGAGCTTCGGTGTTTTGGTTGTCGATCGCGAGACCCACGCGAAAGTGCTGCGAGTCCGAGCGCGAGGAGACGACCATCAAGCTCACGACCTCGACCCGCGGCGGCACGATCTTCGGCGCCGCGGCCGCGTCGAGCGCCAACGTCGCTGCGAGCACGGCAACCGCGCGTACGAGCGGTGCTCTGATTCGCTCCATCGCCATCCACTCTCCCGATGCATTGGACGACCGCGGCAACGCGGTGCCGCGGGCATTGTAGAGCGCATGGCGCACCAAGAATACGATGCGGTGCCGCCGCGCCGCCGCGCCCGCGCTTATACTGCGAGTTGTACGTCGCTACGCCGGGAGCCCACCGGATGCTCAGTCAGACTCGTCGAATCGCCGTCGTAGGCGGGATTCGGATCCCCTTTTGTCGTGCCTACACGGCCTACGCCCGTTGCTCGAACCAGGACATGATGACGGCGGTCCTGAAGGCGCTCGTCGTGAAGTACGGGCTCAAGGGCCAGAGGCTCGGCGACGTGTCTCTCGGCGCGGTGATCAAGCATTCGCGCGACTGGAATCTCGCCCGCGAGTCGACGCTCTCGTCCGGACTCGCGCCCGAGACGCCGGCATTCGACTTGCAGCGCGCGTGCGGCACCAGCCTGTCCGCCGCCGTGATCATCGGTGCGAAGATCGCGACCGGAATCATCGAGGCCGGCATCGCGGGCGGCACCGACAGCATCAGCGACATGCCGGTCGTTTATCCGGATGCGTACCGCGCGCTGCTGCTGGCAAGTGCGCGCGGCCGCACGCTCGGCGCACGTCTCAAGCCCTGGCTCGGACTGCGTCCCCGACACTTCAAGCCGGTGTTGCCTGGCGTGATCGAGCCGCGAACCGACCTCTCGATGGGCGAGAGCATGGAGATCACTGCCAAGGAATGGCACATCTCGCGCGAGGAGCAAGACCGGCTCGCGCTCGCGAGTCATCAGAACGCAGCGAAAGCATACGCAGAGGGCTTCTACGACGACCTGCTCGTCGAGTTCATGGGGGTCACGCGCGACAACAATATCCGCTCGGACACGAGTCTCGAGCAACTCGCGAAGTTGAAGCCCGTGTTCGACAAGACCGGCAGCGGCACGCTGACCGCCGGCAACAGCACACCGCTCACGGACGGGGCGTCCGCGGTGCTGCTCTGCTCGGAGGACTGGGCCCGGGAGCGGGGCCTGCCGATCGCGGCTTATCTCACGTTTGCGCGCGAGGCGGCGGTCGACTTCGTGCACGGCGAGGGGCTGCTGATGGCGCCGGCTTACGCGGTGTCGGACATGCTGAAGGAAGCCAACCTCGCACTGCAGGACTTCGACTTCTATGAGATCCACGAGGCGTTCGCGGCGCAGACGCTCGCAACACTGAAGGCCTGGGAGTCGGAGCAGTTCTGTCGCGACAAGCTCGGCCGCGATCGGCCGCTCGGGTCGATAGACCGGTCGAAGCTCAACATCAAAGGCGGCAGTGTCGCGGTCGGCCACCCGTTCGCGGCGACCGGCACACGACTCGTGGCGACGCTTGCGAAGTTGCTGCGCGAGCGCGGCAACGGCCGCGGCCTGATCTCGGTCTGCACGGCCGGCGGAATGGGCGTGACCGCGATCCTCGAGGCGGCTTGAGCGCGCTCAGCGCGCGAGCGACAGCGCGAGCGACACGATCAGCGGCAGCGCGAGCGCCGCGAGCAGGGTCGACGTCAGAACGATGCCTGCGATGTCCTCCGCATCGCGCTGGTAGCGCGCCGCGAACAGGTAGTTGAACACCGCGGCCGGCATCGTTCCCTGCAGGATCAGAACGCCTTGCGCGATGCCCGTCAGGCCGAGCAGCCGGCTTACTCCGAGCGCGACCGCAAACGCGATCACGAGACGCGCGGCACCGAGCCCGAATGCGCGTCCGAGGTTCCCCGCTCGCAAGCCGCCGAGCGTGTGCCCTAGCGCGAGCAGCATCAGCGGAATCGTGAGATCGCCGAGCAAGCGAATCGTCTCTCCGAGCCAGTCGGGCAGCGCGACACCGGCGAGCAACACGGCGAGTCCGACCAGCGCGCCGTACAGCATCGGCGTTGCCAGTGCGGTGCGCACGAGCGGCGCGCGCGACTGGATCATCGGCACGAGTGTGAACTGCCCGACCGAGTTGGTGACGTAGACGGCGACCGCGAGGCCGAGGCCTTGGTCGCCGAACGCGAACAGACACAGCGGCAAGCCGAGATTGCCGGTGTTGCCGATCGTGAGTGCCGGCAAGTACGAGCGTAGCGGCAGCTTCAATGCACGGAGCAGAACGACCGCGATCAGCGCCGTGCCGAGCAGCATCGCGATGGCCGCGCCGACCATTTTGAAGAAGGTCGCGAGCGGCAATGCCAGATGGGTGAGGCTGTCGATCACGAGACAAGGTCCCGCGACGTTCATGATGAGCCGCGTGACGAACGCCAGCTCGAACGGCGCGCCGAACCGTCGCCAGGCATAGCCCACGGCGGCGATTGAGAACACCGGCAGCAAGACTGCGGCGACTTGCGCGATCATTCGTGTGCGAGGGGCTCGGGAGCGTTCATCGGTATCGGCGGGCCCGGCAGAGTCTGCCAGAATAGCCGCTCCGCTCCCACAGACGGCGCGCCGCACGAATGCTCGGCCAATTTCTGGAATTCTCGGTCGCGGCGCAGCCGTTGGCGGCCTCGTTCACGTTCTATCGGTCGCTCGGCTTCGAAACCATTCCGGTAGGCGACCTGCTGGGCGATCCGTACATCGGGCTGCACGACGGCGCGGTCACGATCGGCGTGCACGAGCGCGATCATCCGAGCCCCGCGCTGACGTTCGTCCGGCCGCAGCTGCGCGCCTATTCACGGGGCCTGCGCCGGCTCGGTATCGAGCTCGAATATGCCCACCTGAAGGATGACGAGTTCAACCGCCTTGCGTTCACCGACCCCAGTGGGCAGCCGATCGTGCTACTCGAGGCGCGCACGTTCGGCCCGGCCGACTGGAACCCGCAGAACGTGACGGCTTGCGGCGAATTCTTCGAGTACAGCTTGGGAACCGACTCACTCACTGAATCGCGCACGTTTTGGGAAGCCCTCGGGCTGCAAGCCGTTGCCGGCGGCGACGCGCCGCACGCGTGGGTACGGCTTCGAGGACGCGGGCTCGCTCTCGGCTTGCACGAGATGCGTTTCCCGCCCGGCTTGAGCTTCAAGACGCGCCAGCTCGACACGAGAATCGAATACCTGCGTGCGGCCGGTTTGACCGCACGCAACGGGGCGCCGATCGGCGACCCCGCGCAACGATGCGCAACGCTGACGGCGCCCGAGGGCACGCCGCTTTATCTGTTCGAATCGGGAGCCTGAGGGCCGCAGCCCAAGGCGAGTGCGCCGCCGGCGAGCGCCCCGCGAACACGGGCGTGCAGTGGGCTCGAGCGCGGGAAGTGCGTCAGCAAGTATTCCATCTGGTCGGCGAGCACGCGTCGGCCCTTCAGATAAATGTACTCGGCGTAGGTCGGCGTGAAAGGTACCGCAACGAGCTGCACCTTCGCCTCCTCCGGCGTGCGGCCGCCCTTGTGGTTGTTGCACCGCCGGCAAGCCGTGACGACGTTCGTCCAAACGTCGCGCCCGCCGCGGCTCATCGGCGTGATGTGATCGCGCGTGAGCTCGGCCGTGCGGAATTGCTGCGCGCAGTACATGCAGATGTTCGCATCCCGCTTGAACAGCGTGCGGTTGTTCAGCGGCGGCGTGTACCGGTCGCGATTACGCTCGAGCGTCCGCGTGTCGCCGTGCGTCGCGATGATCGAGTTCACCTCGATCACGCTGCGGGCGCCGGACTTCGCGCTGAAGCCGCCGCGGATTCGGAAGATCGGCGAGCCGCAGGCATACGCAACCTGACCGCTGTGATAGAGCGAAGCCGCCACGCGATAATCGATCCACTCCAGCGGCATCCCGGCGACGTCGGTACGCAGTACTTCCTGGCTTAGCGCGTAGAACGGTTCGTGCATGGCACACCAACGAGGGGCGTAGCTGACCAAGTTTCACCGAGACGGTACGAATATTCAATGGCCTCCATTACGTCTTTGTGTCATCATCGCGAGCCGAAAAGACGTTCCAATTCAACGCGTCCGTGGCGCCTTCAGGCCGGCGCGGATATGCGCAACGCCGACGGAGCCTAGGATGCCGCTAGCGATCGGGGTGCTCGAGGAGAGCGCAGCTCAAGAAGCGCGCGTAGCGCTTACCCCCGACGTCGCGGCAAAGCTCATCCAGCTCGGCGCCTCGCTGCACGTGCAATGCGGCGCCGGCGCGCATAGCCATTACCCCGACTCCGCGTACGCCGGCGTCGAGCTCCACGGTTCGGCAGACGCCGTGCTTACGGCTGTCGACGTGCTGCTGAAAGTTGCGCCGCCGACGCTCCAGGAGGTCGATGCGTTGAAGGCCGGCGCCGTCGTGCTCGGCTTCATGCAGCCGCACACGCATCTCGACGTCGTGAAGCGCATGCGCGACCGTAAAATCACGAGCTTTGCAGTCGAGCTCGTACCGCGCATCTCGCGCGCGCAGTCGATGGACGCGCTGTCGTCGCAGGCCGCGGCGGCCGGCTACAAAGCGGCGCTACTCGCCGCGAACGCGCTCGACAAGTTTCTGCCGATGCTCACGACCGCGGCCGGCACGATCCGGCCGGCCCAAGTCCTCGTGATCGGCGCGGGGGTGGCGGGGCTGCAGGCGATAGCGACCGCGCGACGGCTCGGCGCGGTCGTCGAGGCGTACGACGTGCGCGCCGCGACCAAGGAGCAAATTCAATCGCTCGGCGCGAAGTTCGTCGATACGGGCGTCGCGGCAGAAGGCACGGGCGGTTATGCGCGCGAGCTCACGGAGCTGGAGCGGGCGAAGCAGCAGGCGATCCTCGACGGGCACATCGCTAAAGCGGACGCTGTGATCACTACGGCCGCGATCCCCGGCCGGCCGGCACCGCGAATCGTGTCGAAGGCCGCCGTCGAGGCGATGACCGCGGGCGCGGTGATCGTCGACCTCGCAGCCGAGAGCGGCGGCAACTGCGAGCTCACGGTGCCCGGGGAGACCACCGTCACGCCGAACGGCGTGAAGATCCTGGGGCCGCGCAATCTGCCGTCGGAGCTCGGGCGGCATGCGAGCCAGATGTACTCGCGGAATCTTTTGAACTTCCTGCAGCCCGCGATCAAGGACGGCGCGCTCGCGATCGATTGGCAGGACGAGGTATTCGCACAGTCGGTGCTCACGCACGACGGTGTCGTGCGCCACGCCGGCACCCGCAAGCTGCTGGAGACCGCGCCGTGAACCATCGCCCGCTGCTCGAGGGTCGCCCATGATCGACGGCTTCATCGCCCTCTACATCTTCATGCTCGCTGCGTTCACCGGCTACGAGGTGATCTCGCGCGTCCCAGTCATCTTGCACACGCCGCTGATGTCCGGCTCGAACTTCGTGCACGGCATCGTGCTCGTGGGCGCGATGGTCGCGATGGGACGCGCTCACACACCGCTCGAGCTGACCATTGCGTTCTTGGGCGTCGTGCTCGCAGCCGGCAACGCCGTCGGCGGCTACGTGGTGACGGAGCGGATGCTCGAGATGTTCAAGAGCAGCAAGGGCAAACGCTGATGCCGACGTTCACCGCCGGCACGCTGATCCAGGCCAGCTACTTCGTCGCGGCTGCGCTCTTCATCTTCGGCCTCAAGCGCATGAGCTCGCCCGTCACGGCTCGGCGCGGCATCCTTTGGGCAGGCGTCGGCATGCTGGTCGCGACGCTGATCACGTTCCTCACGCCCGGAATGGGCAACTACGCGTTGATGACGGTTGCCATCGCGATCGGCGGAATCGCGGCGTGGTGGAGCGGTAAGCGCGTTGCAATGGCCGACATGCCGCAGATGATCGCGCTGTACAACGGAATGGGCGGCGGCGCGGCCGGGGCGATCGCCGCGGTCGAGCTGTTCGCGGGCGAGGCGCACGGCGTCGCCCAGCTAGCGCTCGGCGTGCTCGGCGGCATCATCGGCTCGGTATCCTTCGCAGGCAGCCTGATCGCATTCGGAAAGTTGCAGGGGCTGATCAAGCGCAGCATCAGGTTCCGCGGTCAGAACCCCGTGAATCTCGTGCTGCTCGCGGCGACCGTGCTCGTCGGCGCGATCATCATCGCGCATGGCAGCGGCGACATGCGCGGCCACGTCATCGGCCTTTTCGTGCTGGCCCTCGTGCTCGGCCTCACGATGACGTTGCCGATCGGCGGTGCGGACATGCCGGTCGTGATCTCGCTGTACAACGCGCTCACGGGCCTCGCGGTCGCCTTCGAGGGCTTCGTGCTCGACAACGCCGCGATGATCATCGCGGGCACGGTGGTCGGCTCGGCGGGCACTCTGCTCACGCAGCTCATGGCGAAGGCTATGAACCGCTCGCTCGGCAATGTGCTGTTCAGCGGCTTCGGCGAAACTGCGGCCGCATCGACGGCGGGCCCGGCCGGATCGCTCAAGCCGATCGACGCCGCCGACGTCGCGGTGATGCTCGGCTTCTCGGAGAAGGTCATCGTGGTGCCGGGCTACGGCATGGCGGTCGCGCAGGCACAGCACAAGGTTTGGGAGCTCTGTCAGGCGCTGATCGCGCGCGGCGTGACCGTGAAGTTCGCAATCCATCCGGTCGCGGGCCGCATGCCGGGGCACATGAACGTGCTGCTCGCCGAGGCCGGCGTGCCGTACGACTTGATCTACGACGAGGCCGAGATCAACTCCGAGTTCGAGACCGCCGACGTGGCGCTCGTAATCGGAGCGAACGACGTGGTCAATCCCGTCGCGCGCACGGACAAGTCGAGCCCGATCTATGGCATGCCGATCTTGAACGCCGACAAGGCCAAGAACGTGATCGTGATCAAGCGCGGCCAGGGCGCCGGCTTCTCGGGCGTCGAGAACGCGCTGTTCTACCTCGACAACACGCGCATGCTCTACGGCGACGGCCAAGCCAAGGCGGCCGAGCTCGTCCAAGCCGTCAAAGCGCTCTGACGGGGCATGCGTCCGGCGCGGCGCGGAGCGCCGGCCCGCCCAGAGCTCGACCGCCGCGCCACGTGCCGCAACGGCTACGAGGAAGGGCGGGAGGCCGCCGCGCGGCGTACACGCTTGCGCTCGAGCAGATGATGCGGACAGCGTTTCACGTCGTAGTAGAGCCGCTCGCAGTCGTCGCAGCGCACGCACTCGGCCGCGACGATCTTGCGGTTGCGAATCGCGCCCCATTCGCACGTCTTCTCGCAGAGCCGGCATTGGCTGCATTCGGACCAGCGCTTGATCTTGAACACGGACACGATCGAGACGAGACCGATCGCCGCGCCGAGCGGGCACAGAAATCGGCAATAAAGGTTGCGCACGAACATGCTCGCGACGAGCAGTGCCCCGACGAGGATCCAGAGCGGCAGCGTCGCGTCGAACGTGAACAGCCAAAACGGCTCGATGTACCGATAGAAGCCGATCTCGCGAGTCGCGAGGTAGTAAGCGATCGCACCGAACAAGATCACGTACTTGATGAGGCTTGCACGCCGCTCGAGCGCGGGCGGCACGTCGACCCGCCAACGCTTCGGCACGACTGCGTCGATCAGCTGCGTGAGCGCGCCGAACGCGCAAATCCTTCCGCAGTAGAGACGCCCCCAGAGGACGGTCGTGACCACGGCGAAGCCGGCGAACGCGTACCACGCGAGGCTGTAGGCGAACGGCGGCAGGTTGCCCGTCAGCGCACCGAAGACGTTCACGATTGACAGGAGCTGGCTTTTGTAGACGCCGAGATAGGCGACCGACAGCACGAGCGTCAAGTACTTGAGCGGCACGCTCTTCTTGACGAAGCTCACCATCGCCAACGCAGCGAACGCCGCGAACAGCGCGATCTCGGGCCACTGGCCGCGCGCGAGATCGAGCAGCGAGGGCGTCGCGTCCGCGGCGTCGTCGAAGTCGAAGCCGTCTGCCGTCTGCGCAGCGACAGCGCCCGCGAGCAGGCCGGACGCGACGAACGCGCTCGCGGCGAGTCTGCGCAGCGGGCGGGCCACGCACCGCTCGAATCGCGCAGGCGGCGCTGTCATGGGCTCTTGGGCGGCACGAGGTAGGCGCGGGCGACGCGGCGCGAGCTGTTGCGGATCGCGCGGCTCGAGCTCGTGACGCTGATCGTCGCGCGCGAGATGGCATCGACGTCCTGACCGACCGCGAAGCGGTCGCGCACGTTCTTGCCCTTGAACTGCGCGGCGAACTCCGGCAGGTCGACCGAGAAGTACCCGTAGGGCTCGTGATTTTCGGCAACGATCACGCCCGCGAGCACGCCTGCGGGGTCCATCCCCACGAGTATTTTGATGGGACCGTCGAAGCCGCGCTCGAGCGGCTCGAGCTCCGTCGTCCAATACGCATAGCCCAGCAGCTTCGGCTCCGCACCCGACTGCGCGGGGCCGAATGCCTTGAACACGGGAGGGCTGCCCGACTTCGGCGCGAAGCTCGCAGCATCGGGAAACAGCGTGCGCAACTGGTGCAGCAGCTCCGGATCGTCGATGACTTGACCATTGGCGACGGGCAGCACGAGCAGTGCGAGCCCGATGGCAACTGAGGCTAATCGCAGCACAAAATCCCCTTCGAATCGTCCGATTATCGGGGCCGGCGCTCGCGCCGGTCAATTTCGGACGCGCATGGCGCAGCAGCCCGCAAACGTGCTAAATACGTAAGCGATGCGTTTGATGTTTCGGACGGGCCTGACCGCCTTTTTGGCATTCGCGGCCCTTCATAGCGCGGTTGCCCAAGACGCCGACCTCGAGCGCAAGCTCGCGAGGGCCAAGCGCGTGAGCTGCAAGTTCTCGGTGCTCGCGACCGCCACCTGGGACGGCAAGACGCCGAAAGCCGCGGTCACGGGGACCACGGTGGAGGCTGAATTCCACGATATCGACGTCGATGGCGGCACGGCCGAGGCCGACAGCTCGTTCGGCGCCTCGTTCATCGCAGTCCGCTACGCCCATGGCTACTTACACCTGATGCAGACGAGCGACGCGGGCCCGCTGTACGTCACGACCGTGCTTGCGCAGCCAACGCCCGACGGCCGGCTCATGGCCGTGCAGACGCGGCTCGAGTATTCGCCGACCATCCTGCCGGGGTTCACGTCGCGGCCCGAGATGTATGTCGGCAGCTGCACGATCACCGACTGACGAGCAGCAGCCGTAACCGCAGCCCCGGCACCCCTTCCATTTCAGACCGTTCGGTACGCACAGGATCACGTCCGCGGGCTCCGCGCCGGCACGCCGCGGCCTTAAACTGAGCAGGCGCAGCCTCGTGGCCGACGCGATACGAGTCGCACCTGCCCGATGGGCGCGACGGAGAGGACAGACTCAAGTGCGAGCCGACAAGACGATCTCCGAGCGCATCGTTGGCACCCGTGGCCGCGGCATCGACCTGATCCGCAACCCGATGCTGAACAAAGGCACTGCGTTTTCGGCAGAGGAGCGGCATCGGCTCGACCTCGAAGGGCTGCTGCCTGTGCGGAGCAAGAATCTGGCCCAGCAGGCGGCGCGCATCTACGAGCAACTCAAGGTGCAACCCGACGATCTGCAGAAGTACGTGCTGCTGAGCGCGCTGCTGAACCGCAACGTGCATCTGTTCTACCGCGTGCTCGAGGAGCATCTCGAGGAGCTCATGCCGATCGTCTACACGCCGACCGTCGGCACGGCGGTTCAGCGCTTCAGCCGAGTGTTCCAGGGAGGCGGCGGCGTTTGGATCACGCCCGACATGAAGGGGCGGATGCGCGACGTGCTTCGCAACATCGTCGGCCATCGCGAAATCCGCCTTCTCGTCGTGACCGACAACGAATCGATCTTGGGGCTCGGCGACCAAGGAGCGGGCGGCGTCGCGATCTCGGTCGGCAAGCTCGCGCTGTACACGGCCGCGGCCGGCATCGATCCTGCGCAGGCCATGCCGGTGAGCCTCGACTTCGGCACGGACAACGACGAGCTGCTCGCGGACCCTCAATATCTGGGCTGGCCGACCCGACGCCTGCGCGGCCCGGCCTATCGCGAGCTGATCGACGAGTTCGTGGCCGCGGTCGCGAGCGTGATGCCGAAGGCGCTCGTGCAATGGGAAGACTTTCGCAAGGACAACGCGCTCGCAATCCTCGACCGGTACGTCGACGTCCTGCCGTCGTTCAACGACGACATTCAAGGGACCGGCGCCGTCGTGATGGCCGGGTTGAACAGCGCGCTGACGATCAAGGGCGAGCCGCTCTCCGCGCAGCGCATCGTCATCTTCGGCGCCGGCGCGGCCGGGCTCGGCGTCACGCGGCAGATCAAGACACAGCTCTCGGAAGAAGGCGTGACAGGCGCAGGGCAGGCAGCCGTGGTTGCGGTTCTCGACCGCGGTGGGCTGCTGGTCGATGACGGGCGGCCGATCGACGCCTATAAACGGGAGCTCGCATGGTCCAACGCGCTCGCCGAGGAGCACGGCTTGGACGGCGGTCCACGACGCCTCTATGAGGTCGTGCGCATGTACCGGCCCACCGTCTTGATCGGAGTCTCGGGGGTCGGCGGTGCATTCGACGAGCGGCTCGTGCGGGAGATGGCCGCGCACGTCGAGCGGCCCGTCATCTTTCCATCGTCCAATCCGAGCGCGAACAGCGAAGCGAAGCCGGCCGATCTCTACGCTTGGACCGATTGCCGCTGCCTGGTTGCTACCGGCAGCCCGTTTCGCGACGTGATCTGCGGAGACCGCTCGTTTCGCGTGGGGCAGGGCAACAACGTGTTCATCTTTCCGGGTGTTGGACTCGCGGCGCTCGCGGTCGGCGCGCGCAAGGTCACGAACGCGATGACCAACGCCGCCTCCAAAGCGCTCGCTGCGGCGGTGACGGCCGAAGAGCGAGCGGCGGGACTGCTGTTTCCGTCTGTGGCTCGCCTGCGCGCCGTGTCCTTCGATATCGCAGTTGCGGTCGCGGGCCAGGCCGTTCGCGACGGCGTCACCGACGCGCGTGCCGAAGATCTCGAGCGACTCGTGCGCGATTCGATGTGGACGCCGGACTACCCGCGCTACGAGCCGATCTGATCACAGCTGCTCACGGCCGAGGCGGCCGCAGTCGCCGCTCGCGCAACGACCGCCGCTGCTCCGGCGAAAGATCGCGGAAGCGCTGACGCAGCTCGAGGCGTCGCTCCGGCGGCATCGATCGATAGCGTTGATAGACGTCGAGCAACCGCTCGCGCTCGGCCGGTGGCAGACGTCGAAACTGCTGGTAGCGCTCGCGGGCCGCGGCGCGCTGCTCCGGCGTCATGTTCTGCCACATCTTGAAGCGGTCGCGTGCATGGTCACGGTCTTGGCGGTCCATGTCTAGCCAACGCTGCGCGCCGCGCGCGATCTGCTGCTGTCGCTGGGGGTCGAGGTCTTTCCAGTGATCGTGTTGAGGCGCGAGCAGGCGCTGCTGCGCCGCGCTGAGGTCATCCCATGCAACACCCTGCGCGTGAACCGCTCCCGCGGCCGCGAGCCACGCCGCACACAAACCGCCGAATCTAGCCGTGCGCGTCATTGTCCGTTCCCCTGCTGGGTCGGCGGCGGCGGATCGGCAATCGGGTCGGCTGCGGCATCGTCGTCATCGGCATCGGCCGGCTCATCGTCATTGCGTGCTCTGTGCACGGCGCGCCGTTCCGCATCCACGGGGTGATCCTCGTCCCATTGAGCGATCGCGAGCCACTCGTCGTCGCGGCCCTGCCAGCTGCCGAGGTATTCCAGAAAATCGAGGCCCGGTGAAGGCTCCGCGTCCTGCGCGGACGCCGCGCGCACGATCCACAGGCCGCCGAGCGCGATCACGGCGGGGCCGAGCTTGCGCATCAGCCGACGCCATCGTCGCCCGCGGCCGCGGGTTCCGCGAACTCGGGCTGGTCCTCGAGCCAGGCATAGAATTCGACGTCCTCGTCGAGCATTCCGAGATCCTCCTCGCCGAGCAAGATCTCGAGATCGTCGAGCGCAGTCGTTTGCAATGCGGGCTCGGGCGCGCGCGCCGGCACGAACGCGAGCCAAGCCGCAAACGCAGCCGTTGCGGC
The DNA here is from genome assembly GCA_963817615.1 of uncultured Gammaproteobacteria bacterium. Lineage (GTDB taxonomy): Bacteria > Pseudomonadota > Gammaproteobacteria > Steroidobacterales > Rariloculaceae > FEN-1219. The sequence goes on from CAWFPH010000002.1 coordinate 846,079, forward strand.
CACGCCCGCCGGCACGAGCGTGCGGCGCCACTCGAAACGCGGGCGCCCCTTCGCGAGCTCCTGCAAGGCACGATAGCGTGCCTGCGTGAGGCGCGACCGCGTCGCGGCATCGAGCTCCGCCGCGCTGCGGTCGAACAGCCGCTTCGCCCGCCCTTCGAAGTCGTCCGACACTTTCCGATCGCTCATTGCCAATGCTCCTCGCCGTGCTCGCCGAGCAGCTCGCGCAGCCGATGCACGGCGCGCGAGTAATGGGTCTTCACGCTGCCTTCGCTGCAGCGCATGGCAACAGCGGTTTGCGCGACGTCGAGCCCCTCGAAGTTGCGCAGCATGAAGGACTCGCGTTGCCGCGCCGGCAACCGCGACAGCGCAACCTCGAGCGCCTGCATTGCGTCGCCCGCCGCAACGCGAGCAAATGGCGCATCGCTTTCGGGGGCCGGGGCCATCAGCACGGGATCGTACTCCTCCTCGTTCTCGAGCCCGCCGAAAAACCGCAGCACTCGCGAGCGCACTGAACGCCGCCGTTGCGCATCGCGGATCCGATTCTGCAGGATCCGGTAGAACAGCGGCCGCCATTCCGTGCTCGGTCGCCCCGCATAGCGGCGCACCAGCCTGATCATCGAGTCCTGTACGATGTCGAGCGCATCGTCACGGTCGCGAACGCCGAGCAACGCAATTCTGAAGGCACGGGTTTCGATGTCACGCAGAAAGGCCTCGATCTCCGCTCCGGAATCCAGGGTTTCCTCTCCTTTGACATGCGTCGCGAGCTCGCGAGGAAGGCGCAATGCTAACCCCATCTCCGCCACTCCGTGGCCGTGCCTGGCCCGATCATCCCGGGCCGACTTCTTGCCCGAACATAGGGGTGAACGCAGCAGGCGGCGCACGGTTGACACCGTCGCCGCAGAGCGGGGCGATAACTCGTTGACCGCACGACCGTTTCCGTTCACATAATCGCGGGCCCTAGGCCCGCTTCGGAAAGGCCGGGCCGCACGCAACGAACCACCGTCTCCATGGCAACTCCTCGTCAGCTCGTTCGCGTCGCCGTGCCGGTGCCGCTGGCCGACGCATTCGACTACCTCGCGGGCGATCCGATCCCTGCGATCGGTAGCCGCGTGCGCGTGCCGTTCGGCCGCAGCGAGCGCATCGGCATCGTGCTCGACCATCCGGTCGAATCGGCGCTGCCTGAGGACAAGCTCAAGACCGTGCGCGAGTCGCTCGATGCCGACCCGCTGATTGGCGCAGAGCTCGTGCAAACTCTGCGTTGGGCCGCCGACTATTACCATTTTCCGATCGGCGAGGTGCTGAGCCATGCGCTGCCGCAGCCGCTGCGGGAAGGCCGAGCGCTCGAAGCCGCCGCGGCGCCGCTCTGGCGACTCACGGCGCTCGGCGCCGCCGCCCCGCTCGACCGGCTGCGCAGCCGCGCCCGCCGGCAGGCGCAAGCGCTCGAAGCACTTGCGGCCGGCCCGCAGTCTGGCGCAGCGCTCGATTTGCCTCCCGCCGTGCTCAACGGTCTCGCCGCGAAGGGCATGATCGAAGCCGCGCCTGCGCCCGGCGTCCTACCGCTCACCCACGGCCCGGCCCCGCTGGCGGGTGCTCCGGAGCTCACGGCCGATCAGCGCGCCGTGCTCGCAACGATCGCAGCCGAGCGCGCCACCGAGCGCGGCTATCGCGCCTATCTGCTGCACGGTGTGACCGGCAGCGGCAAGACGGAAATCTATCTGCAGCTGATCGCAGCCGAGCTCGCGGCGGACCGGCAAACGCTGCTGCTCGTGCCGGAGATCGGTCTCACACCGCAGCTCGTGGCGCGGCTCGGTGCCCGCTTCGGGGAGACGCTCGCAGTTCTACACTCGGGCCTCGCAGAGCGTGAGCGCTTCGAGGCTTGGCGGCGCGCGCATCGCGGCGAGGCGCGCCTCGTGGTCGGAACGCGCTCCGCCGTATTCGCGCCGCTGCCGAGAGCCGGCCTCGTGATCGTCGACGAGGAGCACGACAGCTCTTACAAGCAGCAACGCGGCTTCCGCTACTCGGCCCGCGACCTCGCGGTCGTTCGAGCTCGTCGCCTCGGGATCCCGGTGCTGCTCGGCTCGGCGACACCGTCGCTCGAAAGCTGGCACAACGCGCTACAGGGCCGTTATCGCAAGCTCGAGCTGCCGCGACGAATCGGCACGGCCGGCGCGCCGCAGATCCGCATCGTCGATCTGAATCGGCACGCGAGCCGTCACGGGTTGTCGACCCCGCTGCTCGCCGCACTGGAGCGCCACCTCGCGGCCGGTAATCAGGTCATGCTGTTTCTGAATCGCCGCGGCTACGCCCCCGCGTTGTTCTGCCCGGACTGCAAAGACGTGGAGCTCTGCAAGCGCTGCGACGCGCGGCTTACGGTGCATGCACGAGCCGGCCGCCTCCGCTGCCATCACTGCGGCGCCGATCGGCCGCTCGCGTGGCCGTGCCCCCGTTGCGGCGGCCAGAGAATTCCGGTGGGTGCGGGCACGCAGCGCGTAGGCGACGAGCTCGCGACTCTGTATCCGCGCGCCCGCATCGCACGGCTCGATCGCGACTCGACGAGCCGCAAGGGCGAGCTCGCCGCCGTGCTCGGGGACGTCGAGCGCGGCGATACCGAGATCCTGATCGGCACGCAAATGCTGACGAAGGGGCACGACTTCCCGCGTGTCACGTTGGTCGGAGTGCTGAACGCCGACCAAGGACTGTTCGGCACGGATCCGCGGAGCCACGAGCGGCTCGCGCAGACGATCCTCCAAGTCGCCGGACGAGCGGGCAGAGCGGAGCGGCCCGGCGAGGTCGTGATCCAGACCCACTACGCGGAGCATCCGCTGCTGAAGTGCCTGCTCGCGCAAAACTATGCGGAGTTCGCGGAGCTCGCGCTCGTCGAGCGCCGCGAGAGTCGCTGGCCGCCTTTCTCGCACCTCGCGGCGTGGCGCGCAGAGGCCGCGCAACGGCCGGCGGCCTATGCGTTCCTCGACAAGGCACGCCGCATCGCGCTTACGAGCGCAGCCGCTCGAAGCGGGCGAGTCGAAGTGCTCGGCCCGGCGGCGCAGCCAATGGAGCGACGCGAGGGACGCTACCGCGCGCAGCTCCTGCTGCAAAGCGCCGACCGCGGACCGCTGCACGAGGTGCTGCAAGCGGTGCTGCCGCAGCTCAGGACCGCGCCGGAGGCGCGCAAGGTACGCTGGAGCCTCGACGTCGACCCGCTCGAGCTCTGAGGCGCCGAGCGCCATCAGGTAGAATTCGCCGCCTCGATCGATGCCGCAATGAATCCGCCGTGCGCACGCAACTCGACCGCTTGATCCGTGAAGCGCTGGGGAAGCTCCTGGCCGCCGAGCAGCTGAGCGCGCACGATCTCGAGCCGCAGCTCGAACGTACCCGCGACGCGCGGCACGGCGACTTTACGAGCAACGTCGCGATGCGACTCGCGAAGGCCGTCGGCCGCAATCCGCGCGAGCTTGCGCAGGCGCTGCTCGCGCAGGTTCCGCCGAGCGCGTTGGTCGCGAAGGTCGAAGTCGCGGGACCCGGCTTCATCAACTTCACGCTCGGTCGCGACGCGTATCTCGCCGAAGTCGCGCTCGCCGTCACGCGCGCGGACACTTATGGCCGAGCCCAGCAGCCGAAGAGCGTCCGCGTGCTCGTCGAGTATTTGTCCGCGAACCCGACGGGTCCTCTGCACGTCGGTCATGGGCGCCATGCGGCGTACGGCGCGACGCTTTCGAACATCATGCGCGCGGCCGGCTACACGATCGACGAGGAGTACTACGTCAACGACGCAGGGCGGCAAATGGACATCCTCGCGGCGAGCGTGTGGTTGCGCTACGCCGAGCTCGCGGGACACACGTTGCCGTTCCCCGGCAATGCTTATCAAGGCGGCTACGTGAGCGACGTTGCGATCGAGCTGCGTCGTGCGCACGGCGACGCGCTGCTCGGCGCTCCGGCTTTCGTCGCCGCGGCGCTCGCTACTGCGGCCGACGCGGCCGACGCGACGCCCGATCGCGAGCTCGATGCCGCGATCGCCGCGATCAAGTCGACCCTAGGCGCCGAGCGTTTCGCCACCGTGCATCGCGCCGGCCTCGACAGCGTGCTCGACGACATCAAGAACGACCTCGCCGAGTTCGGCGTCGCGCCGCAGCGCTGGTACTCCGAGCGCAGCCTTGCGGAAAGGGGCGCAGTCGACCGCGTGCTCGCCGAGCTGCGCGGCCGCGGAATGCTCTACGAAAAGGACGGCGCGCTTTGGTTCCGCTCGACCGACTTCGGCGACGACAAGGACCGCGTGGTGGTGCGCGAGAACGGCGCAACCACCTATTTCGCGTCGGATCTCGCATACCACGTCGAGAAGTGCCAGCGCGGCTACGACCATCTGATCAATGTGCTCGGAGCCGACCATCACGGCTACGTGGCGCGTGTCCGCGCGGGGCTCGAAGCAATGGGCCGCCGGGGCGACATCTTGGAAGTGCAGCTCGTGCAATTCGTCGTGCTGTTCCGGGGCGCCGAGAAGGTGCAGATGTCGACCCGGACCGGCGAGTACGTGACGCTGCGGGAGCTGCGCAACGAGGTCGGCAACGACGCCGCACGCTTCTTCTACGTGTCGCGCTCGAACGATCAGCATCTCGAGTTCGATCTCGAGCTCGCGAAGAAGCAATCGAACGACAATCCCGTGTACTACGTGCAATACGCACATGCGCGCGTCGCGAGCATGCTGCGTAAGCTGGCGGAGCAGGGCGGCCGCGTGCCGGAAGCGGCCGCTACGGATCTCGGCCGGCTCGAGGCTCCAAAGGAGCATGCACTGATGGTTGCACTCAGCCGCTATCCCGAGATCGTGGCGCTCGCGGCCGAGAACCGTGCACCGCAGCATCTCGTGCATTACTTGCGCGACACGGCCGCCGCCTTCCACTCCTGCTACGACGAGCACAGGATTCTCGTCGACGACCCGCCGCTGCGCGATGCACGGGTCGTGCTCGCCGTCGCTGCGCAGCAGGTGCTGAAGAATGCGCTGACTCTGCTCGGCGTGGCTGCACCCGAGACGATGTAAGAGGCAGGAAGAGTTACCGACGACCGTCCAATGGCACGCCGCGCACGCAATCGCAGACAGAAACCGCCAGCGCCGGGTTGGGTGTGGATGCTATTCGGCCTGTCGCTCGGACTCGTGGTCGCCGCCGGCATCTACTTTCACGGCGGCCGCGCGGCCGCGCCGCAAGCGGCGGTCGGGCGCAGCGCACCACCGCCTTCGACTTCCTCGCCCGGCGCGTCACCGCCCGGCGCGTCACCGCCCGGCGCAGCGACGGCAGCCACGCGCACGGCCCGCGGCGCACGCCCTGCATCCGCCACCGGCCCGAAGCCCACGAGCGGCGACTCGCGGTTCGACTTCTACGACATCTTGCCGCAGTACGAAGTCGTGGTTCCCGAGGTCGAGACGCCGGCCGAGCCGGCCGGTCGGGCGCGAGCGCGCGTGACGGAGCCCGGCAGCTACGTGTTACAGGCCGGGTCGTTCACGGCGCTGACCGACGCCGACCGGCTCAAGGCCAACATCGCGCTGCTCGGAATCGAATCGCGGATCCAGCGCGTGACGATCGACGACGACGTGTTTCATCGCGTGCGAATCGGTCCGATCAGCGACCTCGATCGTTTGAACCGCATCCGAGCTCAGCTGCACGATGCCCACATCGAGACGGTCCTGATGAAGGCCGCGGAGTAGCGGCCACTGCGGCGCTCAGTCGTCGGTCAGCGACTGGCGGAAGTCGACGCCGAGCGAGCGCAGCTTGCGGTACAAATGGGTGCGCTCCATGCCGACTCGCTTCGCGAGCTGCCCGACCTTGCCGCCGCACAACAAGAGCTGCTGCTGTAGGTATGCGCGCTCGAAGTGCTCGCGTGCCTCGCGCAGCGGCATCGCAAGCAGGTCCTGCTTGACGAGCGGCTCGCCCTCGCGGGCGTCGCTCGCAAGCTGCGCCTCGACCTCCGGGAGCGAAATCTCCTCGTCTCCGCCGAGAATCAGCAAGCGCTTGACCATATTCTTCAGCTCTCGCACGTTGCCCGGCCAGGGGTAGTTGCGCAGCCGATTCTGCGCAGCGACGCTGAACCGCCTGAACGGCAAGGTGTCGGCGTCGACGAGGACGTCCACGTAGTACCGCAGCAGCTCGGGAACGTCCTCCGAGTACTCGCGCAGCGGCGGCACGCGAATCACGACGATGCTCAGGTGCGACAGCAGCTCGCGGTTCGCACCGTCGCCGCGCTCGAAGCCCGGAAATGCACTCGATAGGATTCGCACGTCGAGCGGTTTGTCTGCTGCGGCGCCGGTCGGCCGGAAGCTGCGCTGCTCGACCACGTTCAACAGCAGCCGCTGACCGCCCGGCGAGACGTCGCCGACCTCCTTGATGAACAAGGTGCCGCCCGTTGCACGTTCGAGCGCGCCCGGCTCCGTGCCGTCGCCGAGCAGCTGCCGTGAGGCGTCTTCGGCGCTCAAGTCGCCGCCCAGCACGACGACGAACGGTCCGCGCGCTCGGCCGCTCGAGTTTGCGAGATAGCGCGCGAACAGCTCGCGGCCGCTACCGGATTCGCCGGTGAACAACGTGTGTGCGTCGTGCTGTGCCACGCGCGCGATCTGTTCGCGCAGCGCACGCATCGGCTGGCTCTTTCCGGCCGGCGCATTCGCATGCGGCAAAGCAATGCGCCGCTGTTCCTTCGTGCGGCGCAACGCGAGCGCCTTCTCGACGGTCCGCAGCAGCTTCGCGAGCGACACCGGCTTCTCGATGAAGTCGACCGCCCCGAGCCGCGTAGCCTCGACGGCCGTGTCGACCGTCCCGTGCCCCGACATCATTACGACGGACCCGGACAACCCGCCTTCCGACCACTCCTTCAGCAGCGAGATGCCATCCGTGTCGGGCATCCAGATGTCGAGCAACACGACGTCGTAATCGCGCGACTTGCGCGCGGCGCGCGCTTCCTTCGCATCGGCAGCCGCCGTGACCTCGTAGCCTTCCTCGCGCAGGATCTCTTCGATCAACGCACGGATATTCGCTTCGTCATCGACGACCAGAATTCGCGCAGTCATGCGCGCTCTCTCCTATGCTCATGGCGCCGGCCGACCGCGTGGTTGCCGGAATCCATCGAAATCGGCATGAGTATACTGATCTCGGCTCCGCCCTGCTCACGGTTGCGGGCGACGATCTGCCCGCCATGTTCCTCCACCAGCTTCTTGACGATCGCGAGACCGAGACCGGTGCCCTTCGGCTTGCTCGTGACGTATGGGTCGAACGCTTGATGCACGATATCGGTTGCGAAACCGGGGCCGTTGTCCGTCACTTTGATCTCGACGAAGTCTTGCTCGGCGCCCGCAACCCGTCGGGTCGCGATCTCGACGGCAGCGTCGGCTTGATGCTCGGTCGCCTCGAGCGCGTTGCGCAGCAAGTTGTGCAGAATTTGCCTGAGCCGGCCGGCGTCGGCATCGAGCGCCGGCACGTTGCTCGCGAGCGACAGCTTGATCGAGAGCGGCTTGTCTTGATGGGCGTAAAGGTCGCCGATCTCCCTGATCAGCCCGTTGATGTCGAAGCGTGTGATCTCCATCGACGGCGTTCGTGCGTATTCGCTGAACGCATTGACCATCTGCTTCATCGCTTCGACTTGCTGGATGATCGTGTGCGTCGCCCGGTCGAGCAACTCGATATCGCTCGACTCGCCTCGCAGATACTTGCGGCGCAACCGCTCGGCGGAGAGCTGGATCGGCGTGAGTGGGTTCTTGATCTCGTGGGCCAAGCGCCGTGCGACCTCGCCCCACGCCGCATCGCGCTGCGCCTGAAGCAGCGTGGTGATGTCGTCGAACACGATCACGTAGCCGCCCGGCGCATCGTCCTCGCCCGGCAGCTCGGTGCAGGCACACATCAGCACCCTGCGGCCGCCGTCGCCACGCAGCACGATCTGTTCGCGCCACTCGCTGTCGCCGTGAGTGAGATGGGCGGCCGCGACCGCAAAGAACTGCGCAAGCAACGGCTGCGGCCGAGCAAGCTCGCCGAGCGGCTCGCCGACGTGCGCTTCGAGATCGCAGGAGAGAATCGCGCCCGCCGCCTGATTCGCGGTGCGGATTCGAAGATCGGGCTCCAACGACACGACTCCGGTCGAAAGGCGCGCCAGGATTACCTCGAGCTTGTGGCGCTCCCGCTCGACCTGCTGCTGGCTCGAGCGTGCGGCCTCGCTCGCCCGCGCGAGACGCTGCGTCATCGCGTTGAAGGAGCTGATCAAGAAGCCGATCTCGTCGCGCGTCGGCGTCGACAGCCGCGTGCCGAAATCACCGCGCGCCACCGCCCTCGTGCCCTGCATCAACTGTTGGATCGGCACGACGAGCCGGCGCGCGAAGTAGAACGCTCCGTAAACCGACGCGAGCAGCGTGATCAACAGCACGAGGCTCAGCGTCAGCGTGAAGCTGTACTTGAGCGCCGTGCGGAGGAACGCCCGCTCGGTGAACTGGTTGTAGCTTGCTTGCACCGCGTTCGCGAGCGTGCTCAATCGCTCTTCGATCGGAAAGATGGCCTGCACGAATACGATATCGCCCCGCGCGCTTGCCGGGCCGATGATCGCTGCGGCGCGAAGCTCGAACTGACCGTCGGGTCGCGGCTCGACCGCGACGTAAGGGCCGGCCTGGCGCAACTGGAACAGCACCTCGTCGCTCGGATAGCTCGGGACCGCCGAATCGGTGTCCGTCGAGGTCGTCGCGAGAATGCGGTTGTTTGCGCCGTATACGGTGAGCTCGAGCGCCTTGCTGTCGCTGCGCAATGCGCTCAGCGTCGAAACGAAGTCGGCGCGACTCACGGTCGACAGCCGCCGCGCCATGCGCTGCACCTCGTCGAGCCGCTCGCGGCGCTGGATGTCGAAGGCCGTCTGGCCGAGCTCGAGCGCGTCGCTCAGCCCTTGCTCGACGTCGACGCTGAACCAGTTGTCGATGCCGCGATTGATGAACGCGACCGAGAACACGTAGACGCCGACCAGCGGCGTGACCGTCACGAGCACGAGCAGCATCACGAGCCGGGCTCGCAGCCTCGAGCCCGGGACGTGCCGGCGGTGATCTCGGATCAGCTGCCAGAGATTGTGGATGATGAGCACGAGCAGCACGCCGATGCCGATCGTGTTGATCGCCACGATCCAATCCTGTCGGCGTGCGAAATCGTCGGAGTTCTCGGTGACCTTCGTGAACAGCAGCAGCGCGGCAAACCACAGCACGATGCCGAGCACGGCAACGAGCCCGAGCGCGGCGCGCTTCAGTGGTTTGGCAAAGGCCATCGGTACCAATCGCTGCCGATCGAGTAGTCGCGTCGCCAAAACGCGAGCAGTCGCAGCGGCCCGGGCAGCTGCTCTACGTCGAGCACGGCCCGCAGCCGCAAGTCGTAGTCGTGACCCGGAGCCAGCAGCGCGGCGTCGATCAGCGGTAGCTCATCGATCCGGCCGAGCGACGCGAGCGCGGCGAACAGGGTCGCGAAAGAAGCCTGGTCGCCGCTGTTGAGATTCACCACGAGATAGCGCTCGCTGAGCGCATGGTACTCGAGCTGATACCGCTGCCGGAGGCTCGCGACGGCATTGTCGAACCAGAACCGCCGGCTATTCATGACCTCGACGTCGAGACGAATCGTGAGCGGGACTCCCGACAGGAGCGCGCTGCGCGCCTCGGACGACAGACGATAGGAAATCGATGCGTTCAGGAAGTAGACGCCCGAATGCAGCTCGGCGCTCGCCGAGCGGATCTCGAAGCGGCCCGGATCGGGCGCGACGAGGATCGGCCGCGGGGGTGCGTTGGCAAAATCCTGCGCTTGCGCGAGCGTTGCGCACCCGGCAAGCAACAGCGCCAGCCACCGCGGCACACGCGCGAGCGTCGGCGATTCATTGTTGTTGCGGCGGTGAAACACGAGAACATCGCAACACGTCCGACTTCCGGATACAAGCATAATAGAAGCCGTCGCCGCCGGTCTCGCCGGGCAGGAATTGCCTCGCCATTGCGCCGTTCGGGCCGACCGGCTCGGCATCGGGCGCCGTCGCGAGAAAGGCCGCGATCCGGCGGTCGTTTTCGTCGTGCAGCACGGTGCAGGTGGCGTAGACGAGACGCCCCCCGGGCGCGACCAAGGGCCAGAGCCGCTCGAGCAGCCGGGTCTGCAGCGCGACGGCGCGCGCGACGTCCGCCGGCCGCCGCAGGACCTTGATGTCGGGATGACGCCGGATCACGCCGACCGCGCTGCAAGGGGCGTCGAGCAGCACTCGATCGAATGGCCGCCCGTCCCACCACGCTGCGGGGTCGGCTGCATCCGCGGCCACCAGCTGCGCCGAGAGGCCGAGCCGTTTTAGGTTGTCGCTTACGAGTGCCAACCGCGCGGAATCGCGGTCGACTGCCCAAACCTCGGCGAGCCCGGGACAGGCCTCGAGAATGTGACCCGTCTTGCCTCCGGGCGCCGCGCACGCATCGAGCACCCGCTGACCCGGTGCGAGATCCAGGTAATAGGCCGCGCGTTGCGCCGCCACGTCCTGCACGGACACCTCACCGGTCTCGAAGCCGGGCAGCGCCGTCACGGGCGACGGCTCCGCGAGCTCGACTGCGCTCGGCACCTCGGCGCTCGGCCTCGCGGCGATCCCGGCCGCGGCGAGGCGCTCGAGATACGCGGCGCGCTCCGTCCTCGCGAGATTCACGCGTAACCACATGGGTCCCGCTCGGTTGCCGACTTCGACGATCCGCTGCCAATCGTCGGGCCAGTCCCGAGCGAGCACGTCGAGCAGCCAGCTCGGATGGCTGTAGCGCGCTTCGGGCACCGCGGCGGCATCCCGATCGAGCTCGGCTCGCTCCCGCTGAAAACGACGCAGCACGGCGTTCACGAGGCCCGCCGCATCCCGCCGGCCGAGCCCGGCGGCCGCATCGACGGTCGCGGCCACCGCCGCATGGTCGGGCACGCGTAGGTGCTCGAGCTGCAGCAGGCCGATCCGGATCAGCGCACCGACCTCCGCGTCGCGCCGCTTGAGCGGGCGGGCGAGCAGCCGCTCGGCCTGCCACACGAGCCGGTGATGCCAGCGCAGCGCACCGTACACGAGCGCCGCGAGGAACGCCGCGTCGCGCGGATCGGCAGGCGCCGAGCCGTCGGCAAGCGCTTCGTCGGCCGGCACTCGCTGCTCGATCACACGCACGACGAGCCGCGCAGCCGCCGCCCGAACGGCTGCGCCGCCGCTACGCGACAAAGCGAGTGCCCACCAGTGAATGCGCCGCGAGGTATGCCCCAGCAGCCATCACGCGACCCGACGGCGGCTGCACACGGCGCAGCCGCAGCACGCCACGGCCGGTGGCGACGTCGATGCCGAATGCGCCGGCACCGAGGATCGTGCCGGGCGCCACGCCGCTCGCATCCAACTCGCGCACGTCGGCCGCGAAGATCCGCAAGCGACGACCGTCCTCGAGCGTCGCCTCGGCCACCGGCCACGGATCGAACGCGCGCACTTGCCGCTCGAGCTCGACCGCCGTACGCCGCCAATCGATCGGCGCTTCGGACTTTGCGATCTTCGGTGCAAGCGTCGCGAGCTCGTCGACTTGCGGAACCGCGGCCCGCCGACCGGCGAGCAAATCGGGCAGCGTCTCCGCGAGCAAGCTTGCACCGAGCGTCGCGAGCCGATCATGAAGTTGGCCGGCCGTCTCTCGCTCGCCGATTGGAGTCGAGCGCTCGGCATAGAGCGGCCCCGTATCGAGGCCCCGCTCGATTCGCATGAGGCTGATGCCCGTCGTGGCGTCGCCCGCGAGCAGCGCGCGTTGTATCGGCGCGGCGCCGCGCCACCGCGGCAGCAGCGAGGCATGCAGATTCACGCAGCCGCGCAGCGGCCAATCGAGCCACGACTGCGGAAGCAGCAAGCCGTAGGCAACCACGACGAGCAGCTCGGGCGGAGCGCCGAGCCGGTCGGGCAGCTCGGGGTCGCGCAAGGTCAACGGCTGCTCGACCTCGAGCCCGAGCTCGAGCGAGGCCTGCTTGACCGGCGACTGCAGCAGCCGGCGCCCGCGGCCGGCTGGACGATCGGGCTGGGTCAGCACGAAGGGCACGGCCGCACCGGACGCCGCGACCGCGCGCAGCGCCGGAACGGCAAACTCGGGCGTGCCAGCGAACGCGATGCGGGGCCGGTTCAACTGTGGCTCGCGCGGTCAGACGTTGCGCGCAACCGGCAAGGCTGCGGCGCGGCGACTCAGATGACCGGCACCTTGCGGCGGGTCGGCTCGGCGCTGACCGGCGCACGCTTCGCTTTTTTCGACGCCTTCTTCTTGAGGCGCTCGCGCTTGAGCTCGGACAAGTAATCCACGAATAGCTTGCCCTCGAGGTGGTCGATCTCGTGTTGAATGCAGACTGCGAGCAGACCCTCCGCGTCGAGCTCCAACGGCTCGCCGTTGCGGTCGAGCGAGCGCACCCTGATCCGCGCGGCGCGATCCACGTAATCGTAATATTCCGGCACCGATAGACAGCCTTCCTCCGCCTGGGTCGTACCGTCCATGCTCACGATTTCGGGATTGACGAAGCAGTAAGGCTGCTTGCCCTCGGTCGCTACATCGATCACAAGGACTCGTTTGTGAACGTTGACCTGAGTCGCCGCCAGCCCGATCCCGGGGGCCGCGTACATCGTCTCGAGCATGTCGTCGATAAGCTGGCGAATCTCCGCGTCGACTTTTGTGACCGGCTCGGCGCGAATGCGCAGCCGAGGGTCCGGATACTCGAGTATTGGGAGCCTTGCCATTGTGGTCGTGCCTCGGTTTCGTGTATAACGCGTCGAAGTTTGCTTAACCTACTGAGTTTACAGGGATAGTAGGTTTGACCGATGCGGCCGACTCGGGAAAGGCGTCGCCGTCGGCGACATCGCACGTACAGTATACCAGCCGGGGTGCGACCGCTGAGGAGCGGGGACTGAAGGGATAGGGAGCCACTGCCATGTCTAACGCGCGCAAAACATCGATCCGCTCGGCCTGCCTCCTCGGCGCTGCGGCCGCGGCCTTCGTCCTAGGTTCTGCCGGTATCGCGCAAGAACGCGACTCGCGACTCGCGCTCGCGACCGCGGTCGGGCAACCCGCGCCGCCGCCCGTGCTGAACCCGCGTCACCCCGACAGCTACGTCGTCAAACCCGGCGACACGCTTTGGGACATCGCGGCGATGTTCCTGCGAGATCCCTGGAACTGGCCGGAGATTTGGCAGGTCAATCCGCAGATCGCGAACCCGCATTTGATCTATCCGGGCGACACGCTGTCGCTCGCGTATCTCGACAACGGCCGGCCCGTCGTCCAGGTCGAGCGCGGGCCCGCCGCCGTCGCCGCGAGCGGCAATGTCGAGCGGCTGTCGCCACGGATCCGCGAGGAGCCGCTCGAGCAGCCGATCTCGACCATCCCTTATGAGACGCTCGCCGCGTTCCTCAAGCACCCCGCCGTCCTCGACAAGAGAGACCTCGATCGTTTGCCCTATATCGTCGCGCAGCGAGAGGGCCTGATCGGCAGCACGGGCCGCGATATGTACGCCCGCCAGGCACCCGCCGCGGTAGGGGCCGCCTACAACGTGGTCCACCTCGGCGACAAGCTGGTCGACCCCGACGACAACACGGTGCTCGGCTACCAGGGCATCTACGTCGGCCAAGCGCGCGTCGCACGCGCAGGCGATCCTGCTACGGTGCACCTGCTCGAGACGAATCGCGAAGCGCTCACCGGCGACTTCCTACTCGAGCCGCAATCGGTCGCGCCGTTCACGTATCAGCCGCACGCGCCCGCGAAGGACGTCGAGGGGCGAATCATCTCGGTGTTCGACGGCGTATCGCTGATCGGCCAATATCAAGTCGTGGTGCTCAATCGCGGCGCCTCGGCGGGGCTGGAGCCCGGCAACGTGCTGCGCGTCTATCGAACCGGCCGAGTGATCCGCGACAACGCGCGCAAACATCATGTGTTTGGCGAGAAAGTGCGCTTGCCGGACGAGCCGGCCGGCACGATGATGGTGTTCCAGACCTTCGACCGGATGAGCTATGCACTCGTCATGGAGGCCACGGACGCGATCAGCGTGCTCGACACCGTTCGCAACCCGTAACCGCAAGCACCCGGCGCCGCATGCGGCGCAGCCATGGCGCTCGACGCGTGGCTGACGCTGCTGCACGCGGCGCGCCCGGGTGAGCGCCCATGGCTGGCGGCCCTGAAGACCGCCGGCTCGGCAGAGGCACTGCTCGCCGCATCTGCGCGCACGCTGGCCGGAGCCGGCCTGCCGAGCGCCGCGATCGAAAGGCTCAAAGCGCCTGCCGAGGACTCCATCGAGCGCGCCCGCGCTTGGCTCGCCGCCGCACCGCAACGCCGCTTGATCGGCTTCGGTACGGCCGAGTATCCACCGTTGCTCGCGAGCATTGCGGATGCGCCGCTCGCCCTCTGGGTGGAAGGCGCACGGCCCGATCTGCTCGTCGACCCTCAGCTCGCCATGGTCGGCAGCCGCAATCCGACGGCCGGCGGCCGCGAGACGGCCGAACGCTTCGCACACTACTTCAGCGAACGCGGCATCACGATCACGAGCGGCCTGGCGACCGGAATCGACGGCGCGAGCCATCGCGGCGCGCTGCAGGGCGCGGCCGGCACGATCGCGGTGCTCGGCGGCGGCATCGACGTGTTGTTTCCCCGCTCGCACGCCGCGCTCGCAGCCGCAATCGCAAAACACGGCGTGCTCGTATCCGAGTATTTGCCAGGCACCGAGCCGCAGCGGTTTCATTTTCCGCAGCGCAATCGAATCATCGCAGGGCTTGCGCTCGGCACGCTGGTCGTAGAGGCGACTCGGCGCAGCGGCTCGCTGATCACCGCGGAATTCGCAAACGACTTCGGCCGCGAAGTATTCGCCGTCCCAGGCTCGATCCACAATCCGCTCGCACGCGGCTGCCATGCTCTGATTCGGCAAGGAGCAAAGCTCGTCGAAGAAGCGAGCGACGTGCTGCTGGAGCTCGCGCCGCAGCTTCCCGCGGCGCTGCTCGCGAAGGCGCAACCCGTCGAATCGGGAGCCGCTCCGGCCGTTGAGCAACCCGACCCTGCGTATCGCAAGCTCATGGATGCGCTGGAGTTTGCGCCCTTGCCGATCGGCACGATTGCGGCGCGCGCCGAATTGACGGCGGCGGAGGTTTCCTCCATGCTGCTGATGCTCGAGCTACAAGGGTTCGTCGAGGCGCTGCCCGGCGGTCGGTATTCGCGTCTAGCGAAGAGGAACTGATGAAAGAGACCGTACTCGACGTCCTCATGTATTTGTTCGAGACCTTCGTTGACAGTGAAGACGAGCCGGAGCCGAATCGTAACGAGCTGAAAGAAGAGCTCGAGCAAGCCGGGTTCGGGGACCGAGAGATAGAGCGCGCGCTCGACTGGCTCGACGGGCTCAACGGCACCGAAGTCGCGGCGACGGCTTCCCGCTCGGCGGCATTGCGCGTCTATGACCGCGTCGAGCAAGAGCGCCTGGATCCGGAGGCGCGCGGCTACCTTCTACGCCTCGAGCAGATCGGCATCCTCAAGCCGCTGCAGCGTGAGCTCGTGATCGACCGGCTGCTCGCGCTCGATACCGAGGAAGTCGACGTCGAGCAGACCAAATGGGTCGTGATGATGGTCCTCTTCAGCCAGCCCGGGCAGCAGGACGCCTATGCGCAAATGGAGGACTTGGTGTTCGCGGAAGACTCGGCCTGGCTGCACTGAAGCCCGTCCGAGCGCGCGGTCCGGCCATCGTCCCGCGGAAATAGATCTTTATAGCGTCCGGAATTTTCGGCTATCCTGCCGGACCTCGTGAGTACCCCGTTTTACTCGATTAGCTTCCGCAAGCGGCTGCGGGCCTGACCGTCTGCCGAGCGGAAGCGCACTGCCCATGCCGAAGAACGTCGTCATCGTCGAATCGCCCGCGAAAGCCAAGACGATCGAGAAGTATTTGGGCAGCGACTTCGAGGTGCTCGCCTCTTACGGTCACGTCCGCGATCTCGTGCCGAAGGAAGGTGCCGTCGATCCCGAGCACGGCTTCGCGATGAAGTATCAGCTGATCGACAAGAACGAGAAGCACGTCGAGAAGATCGTCAAGGCCGTGAAGAAGGCCACGGCCGTCTACCTCGCGACGGATCCGGATCGCGAGGGCGAAGCGATCTCTTGGCACGTGTTCGAGGTGCTCAAGAGTCGCGACGTGCTCGACTCGAAGGCCGTCCACCGCGTCGTGTTCCACGAGGTGACGAAGCGCGCGATCCAGGACGCAATCGAGCATCCGCGCAAGCTGTCCGAGCAGCTCGTGAACGCTCAGCAGGCCCGCCGTGCGCTCGACTACCTCGTCGGCTTCAATCTGTCGCCGCTGTTGTGGAAGAAGGTGCGCCGCGGCTTGTCGGCCGGCCGCGTGCAAAGTCCCGCCTTGCGCTTGATCGTCGAACGCGAGGACGAGATCGCCGCGTTCAAAGCGCAGGAATACTGGACGATCGAGGCGCTCGCGGAGCAGGGCGCGCAGACGTTCCCCGCTCGGCTCGCGTTGTATCGCGGCGCGAAAGTCGAGCAGTTCACGTTCACGGACGAGCGCGGCGTGCGCGACGCGGAGCAAGCGATTCGCGACGCTGCGCAAGGCGTCCTGACCGTCGTAAAGGTCGACAAGAAGCAACGGCGGCGGAATCCGGCCGCGCCGTTCACGACCTCCACGCTGCAGCAGGAGGCGTCGCGCAAGCTCGGCTTCAGCGCACAGCGCACCATGACCGTGGCGCAACGGTTATACGAAGGCGTCGACATCGGTGAAGGCTCGGTCGGCCTGATCACCTACATGCGTACGGACTCGGTCACGCTCGCGGAGGAGGCTCTCGGCGAAATCCGGTCCGTGATCGAGCAGCGCTACGGCAAGGACAACTTGCCGGACGAGGCCCGCCGCTACACGACGAAGGCGAAAAACGCGCAGGAAGCGCACGAGGCTATCCGGCCGACGTCGGCCGCGCGTGCGCCCGAGGAGCTGCGCCAATATCTCGATCCGAATCAGCACAAGCTCTACGAGCTGATCTGGAAGCGAACGGTTGCGTCGCAAATGGTGCCGGCGCTGTACGACACGGTCGCGCTCGACCTCGCGGCCGGCCGCTCGCCCGACAGCGACATCTCGTTTCGCGCGACCGGCTCCGTGCTCGTCCACCCGGGCTTCATCGCCGTGTACCAGGAGGGCCTCGACGACACCGCCCAGGACGAGCAAGACCGGATCTTGCCGGCGGTCGCCGAGGGCGATCGCCTCGCGCTCAAGGACCTGCAGAGTGCCCAGCACTTCACGGAGCCCCCGCCGCGATACTCCGAAGCAACGCTCGTCAAGGCGCTCGAGGAGTTCGGCATCGGCCGGCCGTCCACGTATGCCTCGATCATCTCGACGCTGCGCAATCGCGAGTACGTCGAGATGGAGAATCGGCGCTTCATACCGACCGACGTCGGCCGCGTCGTGAACCGGTTTCTGACCGAGTACTTCGCCCAATACGTCGATTACGACTTCACCGCGCGGATGGAAGATTCGCTCGACGCGATCTCCCGCGGCGAGCGCGAATGGGTCCCGTTGCTCGAGGAGTTCTGGCGGCCGTTCAATGAGCTCGTCGAGCACACCGAGAGCTCGGTCACTCGCGAGCAGGCCTCTCAGGCCAGAGTGCTCGGCACGGATCCCGCAAGTGGGCGCCCCGTAAGCGTACGAATGGGCCGCTACGGCGCGTTCGTGCAGATCGGCACGAAGGACGATGTCGAGAAGCCGAAGTTCGCGGGACTGCGGCCCGGCCAGAAGATGGACAGCATCACGATCGAAGCCGCGCTCGATCTTTTCAAGCTGCCGCGCGAGCTCGGGACGACGCCCGAGGGCGAGCCCGTAGCCGCGAACATCGGCCGCTTCGGGCCCTACGTCCGCTACGCCAGCAAATTCGTGTCGATCCGCGGGGACGATCCGTACACGATCACGCTCGAACGGGCGCTCGAGCTGATCGCCGAGAAGAAGATCGCCGATGCGAACCGGCTGATCCGCGACTTTCCGGAAGCGGGCATCCAAGTGTTGAACGGCCGCTATGGTCCGTACGTCACGAACAAGACGAAGAACGCGAAGATTCCGAAGGATCGCACGCCGGCCGAGCTCACACTCGATGAGTGCGAAGCCTTGCTCGCGGCTGCGCCGGAGCGGCGCGCGCGAGCCGGACGCCGCAAGACCGCACCACCGTCCGCAGCGACACCGCCGGCAGCGCCCCGAGCCGCCGCGGCGCAGAAGAAAAAGCGCAAAAAAGCGTCCAAGACGTCGCGCAAAACCGCGTCGGCCGACCCCGGCGGCAGCGACGGCGACGCAGACGCTTGACCGCTCGGCTCGCGATTGCGCGCGCCGCCCGCATCGTACGGGCCGGCGGATTGATCGCTTATCCGACCGAGGCCGTGTTCGGCTTGGGCTGCCTGCCGCAGGACCGTGCGGCGGTCGAGCGCCTACTCGCCGTCAAACGGCGCTCCTGGCGCAAGGGCTTGCTCCTGATCGGCGCCGATCTCGCACAGCTCGAGCGCTACGTCGTGCTGCCGCCCGAGCCGCTGTTGAGCGAGGTTCTCGCGAGCTGGCCCGGACCCGTCACGTGGGTGCTCGAAGCACGACCGCCGAGACGGCCTTGGCTCACGGGCGGACGCGACAGCGTAGCCGTCCGGCTCACCGCGCACGCACTCGCGCGCGAGCTCTGCGCGCGCGTCGGTCAGGCGGTCGTATCGACGAGCGCGAACCTGAGCGGCCGACCGCCGTTCACACGAGTCCTGCCGCTGCGACGGGCGCTGCATTCTGCCGTCGACGCGGTGGTCGCGGGTGAGCTCGGCGGCCTCGCCAAACCCACGCTCATTCGTGACGGACGCACCGGCTGCGTTCTGCGTACCGCCTGACCCCCCGCGGTGGGTAGTCGCCACCGGCTTGTGCTAACGTTCGAGAAAAGGCTGCCAAGCGCACGGCCAACAAGGAAATAATGAAGCCCTTCGTCCGTGGCGTCGCCGCGCTGCTCGCGACACTGGCCATGAGCGTCTGCACGGCGCAGCATGCGGCGGCGCAAGTACAAGTGGCACCGCTCACGCAGCGGCCGCACCTCGCGGCGCCGGTGCGACCCGTCAAAGGCGGGCCCGGTGTCTATATCGTGAAGCTCAAGGACCCGGGCGCCGCGACTTATCACGGCGAGCGCGCCGGCTATGCCGCAACGCAGCCGGGTCCCGGACAGCGCATGCACGCGCAATCGGCCACCGTTGAAAGCTACGTGCAACATCTCGAGCAGACGCACGACGCTTTGCTCGGCTCGGTCGGCGCGGCCGGCGACAAACTTTACGACTACCGCTACGTGCTGAACGGCTTTGCCGCCAAGCTCACGCCGGCGCAGGCTTCGAAGCTCGCCCAGCGGGGCGAGGTGGAGCGCATATGGCCCGACACCGATCAGCATATCCAAACCAACAACAGCGCGATCTTCTTGGGCCTCGAGGATCAGCAGGGCGGCCTGCGAGCCGATCTCAAGCTGCGCGGCGAGAACGTGGTGGTCGGCATCATCGACAGCGGCGTCGCGCCTCATCATCCGTCGCTGCTCGACACCGAGGAGCGGATTCCGCGGACCTGCCGCTCGCAATGGGCGACAGCGTCGTGGCTCGGGCTGATTCTTTGCGGCGGCTACCGGCGCCATCCGCCGCTCGAGATCGTCTACGACGCCCCGGTCGGCTTCTCGGGCGCTTGCGAGACCGGGGAGGGCTTCCAGCAGAGCGACTGCAACAACAAGGTCGTCGGCGCGCGGTACTACCTCGACGGGTTCCTGTTCCGGCATGAGCTCGATGCTCACGAATTCCGCTCGCCGCATGATGCGGATGGTCACGGCACGCACGTCGCGACGATCGTCGCCGGAAACGCGGTCGATGCCACGCTGCTCGGCACGCGCGTTGCGCACGTGAGCGGCATCGCGCCGCGTGCCCGGGTCGCCATCTACAAGGCCTGCTGGGTCATCGCCGGCGACGTCCACTCGACCTGCGCCACGTCGGATCTCGCGCGCGCCATCGACGACGCCGTTGCCGACGGCGTCGACATCATCAACTACTCGGTCGGCAGTCTCGAGACCGATCTCACGGCCCCGGACGATATCGCGCTGCTGAATGCGTTCGACGCGGGCGTGCTGACGGTCGTCGCGGCCGGCAACGACGGCCCGAATCTCGGCACGATCGGCTCGCCAAGCAGCGACCCGTGGGTCCTGACCGTGGCGGCCTCGAGCCAGACGGGCAACTTCTTCGACGACGGCATCGAGATCACGGCGCCAGCTGACTTGGCCGGCACGATCTCGATGCGCGAGGCGAGCTTCACGCCCGCGCTGCCGCATGCGAACAAGAATGCGATCGAGGAGACGCTGATCGCGGCGGACGACGGGCAAGCACAGCTCGACGACGGCAGCTCGGGCACCGCGCGCGACGCGTGTCAGCCGCTGGTGAATGGAACGACGCTCGAAGGCCATATCGCGCTGATCGAGCGCGGCGGCTGCGAGTTCCAAGTCAAGATCGCGAATGCGGAGCGCGCGGGTGCGGTGGCGGTCGTCGTCTACAACAACTCGGGCGCGCCGACCGTCATGAACGGCGACGCGGGCAGCGTCGGCATTCCCGCCGTGATGATCGATACCGCCGATGGCCAGCGGCTGCTCGACCGGCTTGCCGCGGGCGACGCAGTGAAGCTCAAGCTCGCCGAAGGTATCTTTGTGACGGTCGGCGAGGACGGCAACGTGATGGCGGACTTTTCGTCGCGCGGACCGAACCTGAGCGACGCGAATTTGCTCAAACCCGATGTCACCGCCCCGGGCGTCGATATCCTGGCCGGCGACACGCCCGACGTCGCGAACGGCTTGCGCGGCGAAACATACCAATATCTCTCCGGCACGTCACAAGCAGCGCCGGAGGTCGCGGGGGTCGCGGCGCTGCTCAAGGAGGCGCACCCGGATTGGTCGCCGGCCGCGCTGAAATCCGCGTTGATGACCACCGCGTACCAGAGCGTCACGCGCAGCGACGGCGCCGCGGCCGACCCGCTCGACATGGGCGCCGGGCACATCGACGCAAACCACGCGATCGACCCGGGTCTCGTCTACGAGACGACCTTCCGCGATCATGCGGCCTACCTCTGCGGTCTCAGGCAACCCCCGTTTCCCGCCGACCAATGCGCCGGGTACGCTGCGGCCGGACTGCCGAGCGATCCGACGAACCTGAACCTGCCGTCCGTCTCGCTCGTCGAGCTGATCACCGGCGACACCGTGACGCGCCGCGTGACGAACTACGGCCCACCGTCGAGCTTCCACGCCGAAGTGCAGCCGCCTCCGGACGTCGACGTGTTCATCGATCCACCCACGCTCGCGCTCGACACGGGTCAAGCCGGCACCTTCTCGCTGCGCTTCGTCGACCGCGGCGCCGCGATCGACCAGTGGCAGTTCGGTCAGCTTCGCTGGTTGGACGCGACCGGCACGCGGACGGCGGTGAGCCCCATCGCGCTACAGCCCGTCGCGCTGCGCGTGGCGCCGGAGATCTTCCTGAGCGGCGGTAGCGGTCAAACGTCGTTGCCCGTAGCATTCGGCTATACGGGCGCCTACGGTGCCGCCGTTCATGGGCTACATGCCCCGTTTCGCGATGCGAACGGCGAGCTGCCGCGCGGCTTCGTCGACGACGATGCGACACGCACGTTCTCGTTTCGATTCGATCGTGGCGTTACCGCGCACACGATCAACGTGCCCGCGAATCAGCTGTACCTGCGCGTCGCGCTGTTCGACGAGTTCACGGACGGCGCGGACGACCTCGATCTCTATCTTTACTATTGCCCGAACAACCAATGCACGCAGGTCGGTCAAAGCGGCAGCCTCACGTCGAACGAGCAGATCGATCTCGCGTTCCCCGAGCCCGGCAATTACCTGGCGCTCGTGCACGGTTTCCAGACCGACCAGGCGGCCGGCGGGCCGGGCGCGAACTATACCTTGTTCACCTGGTCGTTCGGCAGCGACGACGACGCCGGGAACCTCACGGTCACCGCGCCGCAGTCGGTCGCCGCGGGCGATCATCTCGATTTGCCCGTGAGCTGGTCGCAGCTCGCAGCGGGCGAGCGCTACATCGGCGGGATTTCACACACAACGCCCGACGGGTTGTACTCGCTCACCATCGTGAACGTGCAGTCGCCCTGAGCCCGCTCGGCGGCGGGCTCGCACGCGCAACTTTGCTCCACGCCGCGGGCCGGCATGGGCCCCGCCGGCGGTGCTCGGCGCTGCGCTCGGGCCGCCCGATCGACTACCGGCCGGCGAGCACGCGATAGCGAAAGCACGTCACGAGATGGTCGTTCACGAGACCCGTGGCCTGCATGTGCGCATAAATCGTGGTCGAGCCGACGAACTTGAAGCCGCGCTGCTTCAGATCCTTGGAGAGCGCGTCCGATTCCTTGGTCGTCGCCGGCACCTGCGCGTGTTGCCGCCATCGATTCACGATCGGCTTGCCGCCCACGAACCGCCAAACGTAGTCGTCGAACCGGCCGAACTCGTGCTGGATTGCGAGAAAGGCGCGCGCATTCGCGACGGCCGCCTCGATCTTCTGCCGGTTGCGCACGATGCCCGGATTCGCGAGCAACCGCCCGACGGTCCGTGGCGTGAAGCGTGCAATTTTCACGACATCGAAATCCGCGAATGCACGTCGGTAGCCGTCGCGCTTGCGCAAAATCGTCCACCAGCTCAACCCGGCCTGGGCGCTCTCGAGTAGCAGGAACTCGAAGTGCGTGCGATCGTCGTGAACGGGCACGCCCCATTCGACGTCGTGATACCGCTCGTACGCAGGGTCCACCCCCTCGCTCCAAACACAGCGTCGAATCGCTTTGGTCGCCATTGCTCGCACTCGTTCCTTCGCGGAATCGTAACCGGATTGGCAAACGTACTGAGAATTGAGCAAAATCGTTAGCCGCAAATGAGGGCGAGATGACCCATAATGGTCCTGCTTTCGACCGCTACGGTCTCGTCGGCCATCCGGTCGAGCATAGTCGCTCTCCGCTGATCCATCAGTTATTCGCGCGGCAGACCGGCCAACATCTCACCTACGAACTGATCGATGCGGAGCCACCGGCCTTCGAGACAGCGGTGCGCGGTTTCGGGGCGGCCGGTGGCAAGGGCTTGAACGTGACCGTTCCCCATAAGGAAGCCGCGTATCGCCTTGCCGACGAGCTGGGCGAGGCGGCCGCGGTCGCGGGCGCGGTCAACACCATCAGCATCCTCGATGGCAGGTTGCGGGGCGACAACACGGACGGCATCGGGTTGCTGCGCGATCTCACGCTGAATTTGCGCCAAACGATCGCGGGCGTCCGCGTGCTCATGCTCGGCGCGGGCGGCGCTGCGCGGGGCATCGTCGGACCGCTGCTCGCGGCGAACCCAAGCGAGCTCGTGATCGCAAACCGCACGCGCGACCGAGCGACCGCGCTGGCCGCGCAGTTTCGGGGGGGCGGCACGCTGCGAGCCGCCACTTTCGCGGAGGTCGCCGACCTGCCGCCGTTCGATTTGCTCATCAATGCGACGTCGGCGGGACTCAAAGGCGAGGAGCCGCCGTTTGCGCCGTCGCTGGTGAGTCCACGGACCTTTTGCTACGACCTCGTCTATAGCGTAAACGACACGCCGTTCGTCGTATGGTCGCGAGCGCACGGGGCCGCGCGCGCGGTACAGGGCTGGGGCATGCTCGTCGAGCAGGCGGCTGAATCGTTTCGGATCTGGCGTGGCATCCGCCCCGACACGGCGCCGATCCTGAAGCAGCTCGGCACCCGCGGCTGAGAAGGCTCGGGCGCCCCCGGCGACCGGGCCGCTAACGCATCGTCACGAGCTCCTCGGCGCTCGTCGGATGGATCGCGATCGTATCGTCGAGATCGCGCTTGCGCGCGCCCATCGAAAGCGCGACCGCAAACCCCTGCGTCATCTCGTCCGCCCCGAGCCCGATCACGTGGCAGCCGACGACGCGCTCGTCGGCACCGACCGTCACGAGCTTCATGAACGTCTTCGGCTTTGCCTCGGTGAGCGCGAAGAACATCGGTACGAACTCGCTCTCATAGATGTTGAGCGGCTCGTTCGGGTAGCTCTCACGCGCAGCGCTCTCGGACAGTCCGATCGTTCCGACCGGCGGGTGCGAGAACACTACGGTCGGAATCATGTCGTAGCGCAGCCGCCGGTCCGGCTGCCCGCCGAATAGCCGATCCGCAAGCCTGCGGCCGGCGGCGACCGCGACCGGCGTTAGCTCGGCTCGGCCGGTCACATCGCCGACCGCGTAGACTCCCGGGGCGCTCGTGTTCTGCCAATCGTCCACCCGCACGCACCCGCCTTCCGTCAGCTCGACGCCCGCGACGGCGGCGTCGAGGCTCGAGGTGCTCGGCGCGCGGCCGATGGCCCATATCAGCGTGTCGTAACGACCGAAGCGGCGGCCGTCCGCGAGCTCGAGGTCGACCGCGCCCGCACCGCCGGCCAGGCTCGCCGGCACCGCGCCGGTGACGATCTCCGCGCCGGACGCACGCATCGCCCCAGTGAGCCGCTCGCCGAGCGCGGAGTCGAACGAACGCAGCACGCGGTCGCCGCGAACGAACAGGGCGACGTCCGCGCCGAGCGAGCGCAGCACGCCGCCGAGCTCCACCGCCACGTAGCCGCTGCCGACCAACGCGACGCGGCGCGGGATGCGCTCGAGGTCGAAAAATCCGTCCGAAGTGATGCCGAGGGCGGCGCCCGTGCAGCGCGGCACGATCGGGTGACCACCGGTCGCGATCAAAATGTGCTCGCCCGCGTACACGGCGCCCGTATCGTCGACGATTTCATTCGGCGCTCGAAAGCGGGCGGCCGAGCGTACGAGCGTGACGGATCGCGCGACGAGGTTGCGTTCGTAGATGCCGTTCAACCGCGCGACGTAGGCGTCGCGCCCGCGTTTGAGCGCCGCCCAATCGTGGCCGGCGACGCTCACATCGAAGCCATAGGCACGTGCATGCTCGAGCGCACTAGCGAGCTCGGCCGCGTTCCACATCACCTTCTTCGGCACGCAGCCGACGTTGACGCAAGTGCCGCCGAGCCGGCCCGGCTCGAACAGCACCACGCGTGCGCCGTACTGCGCGGCGCGCTGTGCGCTCGCAAGCCCCCCGCTGCCGCCGCCGATCACGATGTAATCGAACCTCTGCACCCTGCTCACCTCGCACGCCGTCGAGGATGGAGGGTACAGGAGTTGGCCAAATCCGACAGATAGTCTGCTAAATTTTGGCTCTTTGCCCGCTACGCTATCACCATGACCGATCCTGCCGAGCTGCCGGCCGACAATCCCCTCGTCGCGGACGGCGGACTGCCGCGGTTTACCGCCATCAAGCCCGAGCACGTCGAGCCAGCCGTACGCGCAACGCTCGCCGCGCAGCGCCGTGCGCTCGCGGCGGCCGAGAGCGTGGCCGCGCCCGACCTCGAATGGCTGCAGGGGCTCGAGCGCATCAATACCGAGATCCACCGCGTCTGGGGCCCGGTGTCTCACTTGAATTCCGTGCTATCGAGCCCCGCGCTGCGGGACGCATTCAATCGTTGCCTGCCGCTCATCACCGAGTTCGGCACCGAGCTCGGTCAGAACGAGGCGCTCTACGAGCGCTTCGGCGCGCTGCAAGGGAGGCCCGAGGCGCAGCAGCCGGTCGAGGCGCAGCTGATCTCCCACGCCCTGCGCGATTTCCGGCTCGGCGGTGTCGCACTGCACGGTCCACCGAGGCAACGATTTCGCGAGGTAATGCAGACGCTCGCGGCGCGACAGGCGAGCTTCGAGCAGAACGTCATGGACGCCACCGATGCGTTCGAGCACCGCGAGACCGATCGCCAAGCGCTCGCAGGGTTACCCGAAACCGCGCTCGAGCGCGGCAAGGCGCTCGCGGCCGAGCGCCAGGTCGACGGCTACGTGCTCACCCTCGATCCCCCCACGTTCCAAGCCGTGATGACGCATGCCGAGTCGCCGGCGCTGCGCGCAAAGTATTACGAAGCTTGGGTCACGCGCGCCTCCGATCAGGGTCCGCACGCGGGCCGCTGGGACAATGGGCCGCTCATCGAGGAAATCCTCGCTCTGCGCCACGAGGCCGCCCAGTTGGTGGGCTTCCAGACCTACGCCGAGCTGTCGCTCGCAACCAAGATGGCGGACTCGCCGGCGCGCGTGATCGAATTCCTGCGCGATCTCGCACGGCGCAGCAGGCCGGTCGCGGCCGCCGAGCTCGCCCGCATTACGCAGTTCGCCGGCCGCAAGCTCGAGCCTTGGGACATCGGTTTCTACTCGGAGCGCCTGAAGCAGCAGGAGCTCGATCTTGCGGAGGAGGCGCTCAGACCATACTTCCCGTTGCCGCGGGTGCAGGACGGTTTATTCGGGCTCGTGGGCCGGCTGTTCGACCTCACGATCGAGCCGGCAGAGCCGCGGAGCGTATGGCACCCGAGCGTCCGCTACTACGAGCTGCGCCGCCCCGATGGCCCGGTGATCGGCAGCTTCTTCACGGATCTCTATGCGCGGCCGAACAAGCGCGGCGGCGCTTGGATGGATGTCTGCTACAGCCGGGCGAGGCTCGATAGCGAGCGGCAGCTGCCGGTCGCCTATCTCGTCTGCAACTTCAATCCGCCCGTCGGCGCGACGCCGTCTCTGCTTTCGCACCAGGAAGTCGTCACGTTGTTCCACGAGTTCGGCCATACGCTCCATCATCTGCTGACCGAGGTCGATTATCCTTCGCTCGCCGGCGTCAACGGCGTGGCGTGGGATGCGGTGGAGCTGCCGAGTCAGTTCATGGAGAACTTCACGTGGCGGCCGGAGGTGCTCATCGATCTCGCCGGTCACTACCAGACGGGCGCAGCGCTGCCCGCCGACAAGATCGCGACGCTGAATCGCTCGCGCACGTTCCTCGCGGGGCTCTCGATGGTGCGCCAGCTCGAGTTCGCGCTGTTCGACTTCAGGCTGCACCAGGAATACCGGCCCGGCGCCGGCGCCCGCGTGCACGAGCTGCTCGCCGAGGTTCGGCGTGAAGTCGCGGTCATCGAGCCGCCGAGCTACAACCGCTTTCCGAACACCTTCGCGCACGTGTTCGGCGGCGGCTACGCGGCCGGCTACTACAGCTACAAGTGGGCGGAGGTACTCGCCGCCGACGCTTTCGCCGCGTTCGAGGAGACCGGTGTTCTCGACCGACACACGGCCGAGCGGTTCCGGCGCGCCATTCTGGCGACCGGAGGCAGCCGCAACGCGCTCGATGCGTTCGTCGAGTTTCGCGGCCGGCCACCGCAGCTGGACGCTTTGCTCCGGCAGTCCGGGATCGCCGCACCCCAGTGACGTTGCCGGCCGGCGGGGCTCGCGAGGTCGTCGCTCGAGCGGCCCGCTGCCAACCGGCGGCGCGGCGCTCTGGGCTCCGCCGCGTGTATCGCATCCCGAAATTCCGGTGCGGATGAGACTTATGTCAGATGCGCGATGCCGCGCAAGTGGCTAATCTTCTAGACTGCCTCACTGCCCCGCCCGGATTCACGCATGACCGACGACGCGCTCCAAGAACGGCGCAACGATTACGACGTCACCAATACGGTTCAAGTCAGCTCGCCCACAAAGGTCCGCGCGGCAGTCAGAGAGCTATTCACCGCCCTCTATCCCCACAGCGCGTTCGACTCCGTATGGCTCGCGTTCCACGACTTCGAGCGACTGTTCGGCGGCAGCCACGGCGACTACCACGGCGTCGACACGCCGTATCACGACATCCAGCACACGCTCGACATGACGCTCGCGCTCGCGCGGCTGATCGCGGGCCACGAGATGAGCGTGGAGCGAGGCGATCGGCTCGGCGCCGAGCGTGCCGAGCTCGCAATCGTCGCCGCGCTCTTCCACGACTCGGGCTACCTCCGGCACAGGGTGCATGACGAGGGAGTGGTGAACGGTGCGGTCTTTACGCGGGTGCATGTCACGCGGAGCGGTCACTTCCTCGAAGGCTACCTGCCGCGAATCGGCCTCGAGCGATTCACGCCGGTGATCTCGCGCATCGTTCATTTCACGGGGTACGAGCTCAAGCTCGACGACATCGAGCTCGAAGACCCGAAGGACAGTGTCGTGGGGCACCTGCTCGGCACCGCCGACTTGGTCGCGCAGCTCGCCGACCGCTGCTACCTCGAAAAATGCCGCGACCGGCTGTATCCCGAGTTCGTGCTCGGCGGCGTCGCGATCGACGAGCACTCGGCAGGAGTGCTGTACCGCTCGGCCACCGACCTGCTCGCGAAGACGCTGTCGTTCTACCAAAGCTCGGCGCGCAAACGCCTCGAGCACAACTTCAATCGCGTCTATCGCTACATGGAAGTATTCTTCGAAGGCGGCCAAAGTCCCTACGTTCAATTCATCCGCAAGAACCTCACGTTCCTCACGACCGTTATCAGAAACGGCGATTGGACGATGCTGCGGCGACAACCCCCGTGCGTGATGCCGGACCCCTCGAGCGAAGCGCAGCTCGTCGAGCTTGCGCTCGAGCGGGTGAGGCTCTGGGCTGCCGCGCAGACCGGCGCACGCCCGGGCCTCGTCATTCCGACCCGTTAACGGGCCCTAGTGCCCCGCGAATCGCGGCACTTCGCGGCCCTCGAGGTACGCGAGCAGCACCTCGCAGGCCGAAGCCGCGAAGCGTCGATAGCCGTCGTCCGTCGGCCAACCCAGATGCGGCGTGAGCACTACGTTCTCGAGCCGCGTGAGGGGGTGGCCGGTCGGCAGCGGCTCGACCTCGAAAACGTCGAGACCGGCTCCCGCGATTCGCTTCGCCTCGAGTGCCGCGACGAGCGCTCGCTCGTCCACGATCGCACCGCGGGCGGTGTTCACGAGATACGCGGTCGGCTTCAGCAGCGCGAGCCGGCGCGCGTCGATCAAGCCGCGCGAGCCGGCCGCGAGCGACGCATGGATCGAAACCACGTCGGCCGTGGCCAGCAGCTCGTCGAGCGCGCACCGCTCGGCGCCCGCGGCGCGCGCGCGCTCCTCGGTGAGCGTCGGGCTCCATGCGAGCACCCGCATGCCGAACGCAGCGGCGAGACGCGCAACGTGCGCGCCGACGCGCCCGAGGCCCACCACGCCGAGCGTCTTGCCATGCAGAACCGGCGTCGAGGGCGTGCGCCAATCGCCGCGCCGCACCGCCGCATCCTCCGCCGAAAGCCGCCGCATGACCGCGAGCGCAAGCCCGATCGCGAGCTCCGCCGCGCCGATCGAGTAGCCGCCCGAGGCCTGCGCGATTACGATCCCGCGTTCGGCCGCCGCCGCGAGATCGATGTGCGCCGCATGATTGCCGGTCTGAGCGATGATCCGGACGTCGGGGAGCCGCTCGAGCAACGTCCGCGTGAACTTCGTGCGCTCGCGGTTCGCGATCAGCGCGTCGAAGCCGCGCAACGCAGCCGCTGAGCCGAACGGCTCCGTGAAGATCCGCACCGACTCGGCGCGCGTGCGCAGCCGCGCGACACCTTCGCTCCCCTCCCAGGCGCGATGCACGTCATCGAGAATCGCCACGCGCATCGCGCTACCCGAACAGCAACCATGCGATCGGCAGCGGATCGACGGCGCCGAGACCGATGCGGCGATCAGCGTTACGAGCCGCTCGGTCGGAAAGCCCGCGACAACCGTGGCCGGCGAGAGGTGCCCGAGCACGACCCCCACGACGAGCGAGAGCACGCCGGCTGATCGTGGTCGTGCAGCTCAGCGTAGCCACGAGCACGAGCGCGCCGACGGATATCGAGGCTAGGCTCATTGCGCGCCCGGCGACAACGAGCGAACGACTGTGGCCACGTCGGCAACGGTCTCGAGCGACTCGAGCCGGTCGAACGCCTCCTCCACGGCCGTGCCGGACAGCACGAGCGAGGCACAGTCCATGAATTTCTCGTGCAGCTCTTCACGCGTGAACGGCAGATCAGGCCCGCCGCGGTAGCGCTCGTCGGCGTGCTCGACCAGCGTGCGACCGTCCTCGAGATCGACCTCCACCGTGCTGCGTATCTTCTCCCAGCCTTTCGCCTCGATTGCGGGATCGAGCACGCGCTCGACCTTGCGCATCAGCGCCTGGACCGGTGGGCTGCGCACGAACTCGTCGCTGAACTCACGCACGCCGGCTTTGCGTCTAAGCGCGATCGCGGCGACCATGAACGCCGGGCAGAACTTCGCCTCGAGCTCGTTCGTGGCAATCGAATAGCGCAGCGGATTCAAGATGTTGGAGCCGGCGCGGACACGGATGCGCGAGATCTGCTCGGGCCGAACATCGTGCGCCAGCACGAGCCGCCGCATCGCATCCATCGTCGGATGGCCGAGTACGCCGCAGGGATAGGGTTTGATCGACACGCCGGGCCACACGATCGTGTGCGGTTCGCCGAGCTTGCCGACGATGCGCCGCGCGTCGAAACCGTCACCGTGGCTGAAGGTCTGGAAGAAGCCCCACGGCGGATCGAGCGCATCCTTGCCACCTGTGAAGCCGCACGCAGAGAGCTCGGCCGCCATGATGCCATTGGCCGCGGCGCGGCCGACGTGCAGCGGCTTCGTCATGCTCCCGAAATTCACGCGGATACCGGCCGCCGAGCTCGCTGCGATCGCGAGCGCATGGCCCGTCTGCAGGGCATCGAGATCGAGCAACTTCGCAGCCGCGGCGGCCGCGCCGAGCGTGCCCATCGTGCCGGAGCTGTGAAAGCCCTTTTTGTAGTGGCTAGGCGCGATCGCCTCGGCGATCTTGCATTCGACCTCGAAGCCCGTGAGGAATGCCTCGAGAAACCGCTCGCCCGAGACCCGCCGCGGCTCGCCGAGCGCGAGCGCCGCGACGAGCGGTGGGATCGTCGGATGCGTGAGCAATCCAAAGATCCGGTCTGCGCTGGTCGCGAGCTGCGTATCGTCGAAGTCGAGCGCGTGACCGCTCGTGCCGTTCACGAGCGCCGCAGCGGGCGCGGCTGCCTTGAACGGTGCCGGGCCGAGCACCGTCGCATCGGAGCGGCCGCGCTCGGCGCGAACATAGTCCGCGAGGATGCGGCCGGCCGCCTGCGTCGACCCGGCCAGCAGCACGCCGATGCCGTCGATCGCACAGCGCTTGGCCGTCGCGATCGCCTCGCTCGGGAGATCCGCGTACCGTGTCCGGCGGATGAAGTCGACGACCGCTGCCGTCACGGTCTGGAGCTGGGTCATACGGTTTCGAAGAATAGCCGCGGCGGATCCCGCGCACCATGGCAATTCCGCGGCGTGCACAGCAGCGGCTGAGGTAGGACGCATGCGCGTCACGGCGGCCGTCTTGCGCGACCCGGTAACATCGGCCCCCTATCGAGCAGACTCCGAGCGCCGCGACGCTCGAAGGGCGAGGTTATGAAATTCGGCCATTGGGTATGGGGGGCTGTTTGTGCCGGGCCGCTCGCGCTCTCGGCACTCGCCCGCCCTGGTCTGTCGATCGATCGCGCGCCCGAGCACGTGACCCACAGGGTGTTCGATCCCGCCCGGCCGCCGCGCGAGATGCCGAAGATCGTACCGCCCGAGGTCGCGGTCACGAGCGGCGATTCGTCGATCGACGTGTCCGTCGGCGGCTCGACCCGCGAGACGGCGAGCAATCGCGCCGAGGTCACGATCACGAACGTCGAGCTGCGGCTGCACCTCGACATCACGGTCTGGCTGCCGAAGGACGCCGCGCACGCAGTGGTGGAGCACGAAGAAGGCCACCGGCGGATCTCGGAGCGCTACTACGAGAACGCGGCGAGCGTCGCTCGAGACGTCGCGCAACCGTATCTCGGGAAGGTCATCGTTCTGACGAGCCGCAACGTGCGCGGCCAGGTGCACGACGCGCTCGGCCGGGTGAGCGCGCAGATCGCGGCTGAATACAGCCACCGGATGCCGATCGAGGCCACGCAGCGGCGCTACGACGAGATCACGGCACATAGCTTGAACGACGTCGCGGTGAATGCCGCGATCGACCAGGCTTTTGCGGAAACGCAGCCGCGATCGAACCGTAGCAAGCGCTGAGGCGCGTTCGACCGCTCAGCCCCGCGCGGTCAAGCGATGACCGATACCGCCGACCCTGAGCCGCGTCGCACGATAGGCCCGCGAGCGCGAGTCGCGGCCTACCCGGTCAGTACCCGGTCGAGAACCTCGCACGCTCGCTCCGGGCGCAGCGCTCCAACGTGAGATCGCGGCGCTCGTACCGCTCGCTCCCGATGCCGCCCGCAACTCACGCTTCCGCGCCGTCGAACTGCAGTTCGACGCCGTTGCCGGCCGGATCGCGGAAAAACAATTGGACTTGTCCCGTCAATGGGATACGCGCGACGTGGTAGTCGACACCGTGACGCTCGAGGTGTCGCTCGAACGCGTGCCTTGCGGTGCAGTTGAACGCTGCATGCGCGAACGTCGTGACAGCCTCCGTCGACCGCTGCTCCCCGTCGTCGGCGAGGCTCAGGTGTAGCACGGCCCGCCCGTCCGCATACAACCAATAGCCGAAACGTCGAAACGGCGGCCGCTCACCGAGCTCGAGTCCGACCACGTCGCGATAGAAGACGCACAACCGCTCGAGCACATCGCGCGGCGCACGCAGATTGTAGTGATCGAATCCGGATACCGGCATCGCTGGCGCTCGCTCCCGGCCGCGCGTGGGTCACGCCGCGCCGGTCATTCTACTCGCTCGTCAAACGCCCAAGTGCGCGAGAATCGCTGCGGTATCCGCCAGATCGTCGAATCGTGCAGGATGCTCGACTCTCCGGCCTACACCCACGAAGTCGTAACCGAGCGCTCGACTGGCGCGCCGATCCCACTCGGCGTCGCCGAAGTACGTCCGTCGGAGCGGCACGGTGGCGCCGAGGGCCTGCGCCGCCGCGAGTCGCATGATCGCGGTGCGGGCGAGCGCATCGTCCGCCGTCGCGACGACCCGCCCGGCGGGCTCGATGCCGATCGCACGCAGCTTGATCTCTGCGGTCGGGCGCCACCCGCCGGTCGCAATCGCAACACGGACGCCCGGCGTCGCCTCGAGCGTCTCGACGAGCCGCCGAGCGCCGGGAATTTCGCGAACCGCGAGCGCACCTTGCGCGGTTTCCCTCTGCACCAGCGTCACAAATTCGCGCGCGACGCACGCACGCAGAGCCGGGGCCGCGGCTCTCTCGAAACCGCCACGCTCGAGTATCTCGTCGAGGATGCCGCTGTCCGTGACATGCCGATAAGACGACCACGTAGTGTCGACCTCGATGCCGAGCACGTTGCGGACGGCCGTCGCGTACCACTCGCCGTCGGCGCAGTCGACGAGCGTGCCGTCGATGTCGAACATCACGAGGTGCACCGGGGATACGTCCCGCTACTGGAGGGCTCCCGACAACCAGTGCAGCACGTTCAGGCCGAACTGCCGGTCGTCGTTGCCCGGTGCATTCATTCCGGCCTTGAACACGATGTCGCCGTCTGGGCCGGGCACGGTGACGAACTGGGCCGAGAATAGGGCCGCCTCGCCCACCACGACGACTCGGCCCGCGCCGAACGTCAATGCAACGCCCTGCGCACGCCCCGCGACCGCGACCGATCGGCTGCCGGGCGCGGCCGCGGCGCCCGGTGCGTGCGCGGCGGCCTCCGCGTTCAGATCGTCGGTGCTCGCGGCCTCGCGGGCATCCCGACCGAGCGCAAGCAGAACGCTCGCCCCCGGCGGCACGCCGAGCGACTGTCCCGTGAACGATTTCACGACCGCAATCTGCTCGAAGGCACTGCGGCCGTGCAGAATCGGATGGTCGCCGAGCCGTCCATTCTCCAAAGAGAACACGAGCTGTGTGGTGATACCGGTGGGCGACGTCTCGAACACCCAGCCCTTGCCCATCGCAACGCCGAAGCGCGCCGCAAGATTCGCGGCCGACGTGCCGAAGGGTGCATGGTCGGCGATCAGCAGCAGCGCGCCGCCGGTCCGCACCCAATCGCGCACGGCATCGCTTTCGGCGTCGGTGAACGCAGGCTCCGTGTAACTGTGCGCGTTCGCGTTCGCAACCACGAGCACATCGACACCGGAGAACGCGCCGGGCGCGAACTTCCGCGCCGAGCCGGTCACGCGATAACCGTCGCTGCGCAGCAATTGCGCGAACGGCTTGTATCGACCCTCGGCCGTATGGAAGTTCGCATGCGCTTCGTCGATCACGACGTGCGGCCCGCCGTGGCCATACGCAGGGGCGGTCACGCGCACCTTGAATTCGGGATCGACGATCTGCTGTTGAGCGGACAATGGGGATGGCGTGAGCGCAAGCGCCAGGCAGAGCAGTGCGGCGGGACGCGTGCAACCGACGGCCCGATCGTGCGAAACCGTCACAGGATCAGCTCCCAATAGCCGACGTCGATCCATGCCCCGAACTTACGACCGACTTGCAGGAACCGCGCACGGCTGAAGCCGAGCTTCTCGTGCAGCGCCACGCTCGCGGCATTCGGCAGCGCAATGCCGCCGATCGCGCAATGCAAAGAGCGGCTCCGCATTTGGCGGAACCGATGCCTCGTCCGGTCCACTCGGGCGCGAGATACACCGTACTTTCCGACGCGAACCGATACGCCGATCGCGTCTTCCACGGCGACGCGTAGGCATAACCGACCACGGCGTCACGCGCCTCGTAGACGATCCACGGGAAGCGCTCGAGCGTCGCGTCGATGCGCTGCGCCATCTGATCGACCGCAACCGCGGTCTCCTCGAAGGTGACGATGGTGTCGCGCACGTAATGGTTGTAGATGCCGCAGATCGCCGCCGCATCGCTTACCACACAGGCTCGAATCATGCGCGTGACGCTCCCCCGAGCGCGCGCCGGCCATGGGTCTTGCAGTCGGACGGCGCCGGACCGCGCGAGCATACGGCGCGGCGCAGATAGGCGCCAGCCGCAGCAGCCGGTCCGCTATCGGCATTGGCCAGCTTTCGCAAATGTCGGGTAATCGCAAAAATTGGAAAACTTCCACTGCGGCGCTCGGATTCGCGGGCGGATGCGCGGCGCTCGCGTATGGCATGCGGCTTGCAGTTGGACGCTCAGAGGGCCCCGGCTATGCTCGGAAGGGGGGAAAGATGGCGCATTCCACCGTGGCCGCGAACGCAGCCCCTGCCGCGCTCCGCGGCGCGACGAAGCGCAGGCCGCGACCGCTGACTTTGCTCTCGATTAACGATTACTTTTATCGCCGCGGCGGCGCCGAGGCCGTCTACTTCGCCCACAATGCGCTGTGCCAGGCCAGCGGCTGGAAGGTGGTGCCGTTCTCGATGCGGCACGCTGAAAACACCGCGACCCCCTGGTCGGCGCATTTCGTGGAGGAGATCGAGCACGGCGCTTCGAATTCGCTGCTCGGGAAGCTCAGACGGCTGCCGAAGGTGCTGTATTCGTTGGAGTCCCGGCGCAAGCTGTCGGCTCTGCTCGCACGCGTGCAGCCCGACGTCGCACACTGCCACAGCATCTCACCACCGCTTGTCGCCCTCGATCTTGCGGCTGCTGAAGCGCCGCGGCGTTCCGATCGTGATGACGCTCCACGATCTGAAGCTCGCATGCCCGGCGTATCGAATGTTCCACGACCAGCAAGCATGCGAGGAGTGCAAGGGCGGACGGCTTCATCGGGTCGTTGCGAACCGTTGTATCAGGCACAGCGCTATGCTCAGCACGGTCGTGCTCGCGGAAGCGCTGCTGCATCGCTGGCTCGCATCGTATGACGGCACCGTCGCACGCTTCGTCGTGCCGAGCCGCTTCTACATCGAGAAGCTCGTCGAGTGGGGTTTGCCGCGCGAGCGCTTCGTGCACTTGCCGAACTTCGTCGACTGCGCTTCGATCGCGACGCGCTATTCGGCCGGCAGGGCGTTCCTCTATTTCGGCCGGCTCTCTCCGGAGAAGGGCGTCGCGACCCTGATCGACGCAGCCGCACGCGCGGCGGTGCCGC
Source organism: uncultured Gammaproteobacteria bacterium (assembly GCA_963817615.1). Lineage (GTDB taxonomy): Bacteria > Pseudomonadota > Gammaproteobacteria > Steroidobacterales > Rariloculaceae > FEN-1219. The sequence continues at coordinate 881,906 of CAWFPH010000002.1, forward strand.
TGTGGATAGCAGGTGACGGCCCGCAGCGCGGTGAGCTCGAGCGCAAGGCCGAGCGCGTGGGTGCGGACGCGACCTTCCTCGGCAGGCTCGACGGGTCGCGCTTGCGGGAGGCGATTCGAGCGGCGCGCGTGACCGTGTTGCCGTCGGAGTGGTACGAGAACGCGCCGTTGAGCGCGCTCGAGTCGCTCGCTACGGGCAAGCCCGTGATCGGCGCCGCAATCGGTGGCATCCCCGAAATCGTGACCAACGGCGAGACCGGCTGGCTGTTCACGCCGCGATCGGTCGCCGCGCTCGCAAGCGCCATGCGGGCGGCGGCGACGGCTCCGGACGCTCGAATCGAGGCGATGGGCCGTGCAGCGCGGATCGATGCCGAGCGGCGCTTCGACGGGCCGGTCTACGGCCGACGGATCCGAGGGGTTTACGCGGAGCTCGGCGTTCTGCGCCGCGTCGCGTTCGCCTGACGAGGCCGAACGCGTCGATCACCCACACGCGGTCGCCAGGCAGGTGCCGTCCGGCTACTCGACCGTCACGGATTTCGCGAGGTTCCGCGGTTGATCGATGTCGGTGCCTTTCAGCACGGCGACGTGGTAGGCGAGCAGCTGCAGCGGCACGGTGTACACGATCGGTGCGATCAGCCGGTCGGCGTGCGGCATCGACACGACCTTGACGCCGACCTCCGACTCGAGTCCGGTTTCCCGGTCTGCGAACACGTAGAGCTGACCGCCCCGAGCGCGGACGACCTGCATGTTCGATTTCAGCTTGTCGAGCAAATCGTTGTTCGGCGCGACGACGATCACCGGCATCTCTTCGTCGATCAACGCGAGCGGACCATGCTTGAGCTCGCCGGCCGCATAAGCTTCGGCATGGATGTACGAGATCTCCTTGAGCTTGAGCGCACCTTCCATCGCGATCGGCCACATCGGCCCCCGCCCCAGGAACAGGGCGTGATGCTTCTCCGCAAAGTCTTCGGCCAATAGCTTGAGTAGCTCGTTCATCGACAGCACCTGCTCCACGGCCGCGGCCGCGTGGTACAGGTGGGTCAAAAGCTCCGCCTCCCGCTCGGCGTTAAGGCCGCGATGCCGCGCGAGCATCAACGTCACGAGCATCAGCGACAACAGCTGCGTCGTGAACGCTTTCGTGCTTGCGACGCCGATCTCGGGTCCCGCCTGGGTCATCATCACGAGATCGGACTCGCGCACCATCGAGCTGTGTGGGCTGTTGCAGATCGTGAGGGTCGCGGCGTAGCCTGCTGTCTTTGCCATCCGCAACGCTTCGAGCGTGTCGGCGGTTTCGCCGGACTGAGAGAGCGTGATGAACAGCGTGCCCGGCGGCACGACGACCTTGCGATAGCGGTACTCGCTCGCGATCTCCACTTGGCACGGCACGCCGGCGATCGCCTCCAGCCAGTAGCGTCCGACGCTGCCCGCGTGGTAGCTCGTGCCGCAGGCGACGACGTGCACCTGCCGGATCTTCGGTAGCAGCTCCGCCGCAAGCGGACCGAGCGAGTCAGGCACCACGCGCTTGCTCACGACGCGCCCGTAGAGCGTGTCGGCGAGCGCGCTCGGCTGCTCGAAAATCTCCTTGAGCATGAAATGCCGATACGGCCCCTTGTCGGCGGCTTCCGACGTCCATTGCGTCTCGTGGATGGCACGAGTGACCGGACGGCCCTGCGCATCGAGCACGCGCACCGCATCGCGTCTGATCTCGGCGAAATCGCCTTGCTCGAGATAAATGAACCGCTGCGTGACGGGCAGCAGAGCGGGCACGCCGCTCGCGACGAAGTTCTCGCCGATCCCAAGCCCGATCACGAGCGGGCTCGCGATTCGCGTGACGACGATACGCGTAGGATCGTGTGTATCGAACACGAGTAGGGCGTAGGCTCCCACGAAACGCGCGACTGCAAGCCGAACGGCTTCCAGGAGGTTGTGCCCCTGCTTGAGATATTCGTGCACGAGATGGGCCGCGACCTCCGTGTCCGTTTCCGACTTGAACTCGTAGCCTTTCGCGATCAGCTCTTCCTTGAGCGGTTCGTAGTTCTCGATGATGCCGTTGTGGATCACGGCGACGCGATCGCCCGACACATGGGGGTGCGCATTCGCCTCGGTCACTCCGCCGTGCGTGGCCCAGCGCGTGTGCGCAACGCCGAGCCGGCCTGCGAGCGGCGCAGTGGCAAGCTTGTCCTCGAGCTGCGAGACCTTGCCGACCGTGCGGCACAACCCGAGCTTGCCGTCGTCCTGGACGACCGCAACACCCGCCGAGTCGTAGCCGCGGTATTCGAGCCGCCTCAAGCCCTCGATCAAAACCGGTACGATGTTGCGTTCAGCGACTGCACCGACGATTCCGCACATTGTTCGACTGCATCCTTTCCAAAGGCCCCTGACCGCGGGCCGTCAGCTCTTCGGCTTCTTCTTCGGCCGCTGCCATCCGGGAACGGTCACTTGCTTGCCCCGCGCGACGACCAGCTCGCCGGAGGGAACGTCCTTGGTGATCGTCGAGCCGGCGCCAACCGTCGCCCCCGCGCCGATCTCGACCGGCGCCACGAGCATCGAGCCGGAGCCGATGAACGCGCCGTCGCCGATCACGGTTCTGTGCTTGTTCGCACCATCGTAGTTGCACGTGATCGTGCCGGCTCCCACGTTCACATCGCGGCCCACCGTGGTGTCACCGACGTAGGAGAGATGGTTGACTTTGGCGTGGTCGGCCAAGCGAGCATTCTTCACTTCGACGAAATTGCCGATTTTCACGTGCTCGGCCAGCTCGGCACCCGGGCGCAAACGCGCGAACGGGCCGATCTCGCAGCCCGCCGCCGCGACGACGCCGCGGAGCACGCTGTGAGCGTGCACGACACAGCCCTCGCCGAGGGCCGCGTCCGCGATCACTGCATAGGGGCCGATCTGTACGCCATCGCCGAGCTCGACGCGGCCTTCGAACACCGCCCCGACGTCTATGAACACGTCGCGGCCGGTTTTGATCTCGCCGCGCACGTCGATGCGGCCCGGATCCGCGAGCGTGACGCCGCGCGCCAAGAGGTCGGCCGCTATCTGCCGCTGATAAGTGCGTTCAGCGACGGCGAGCTGCGCCCGATCGTTGATGCCGAGCACCTCGGTCGCCGAGTCGCAGATAATGCCCCGCACCTTGATCCCGTCCTCGATCGCGAGCCCGATCACGTCGGTTAGGTAGTACTCCCCCTGGGCGTTGTGGTTATCGAGACGTGCAAGACAACGGCGCAACGCCCCTGCCTCGAGCGCGAGCAGGCCCGTGTTGACCTCAGTGACTCGGCGCTGCTCCGGGCTCGCGTCCTTCTCCTCGATCACGCGCACGACCTCGCCGAGCGTGTTGCGAAGCACGCGCCCGTAGCCCGAAGGGTCGTCGACGACGGCGGTCAGCATCGCGAGCTCGTCGGCGGCCGAATCGGCCAGGAGCCGCTCGAGCGTGTGGCCGCGCACGAGGGGCACGTCGCCGCACAGCACGAGCACGCGATGGTCGTCCGGGATCGCGGGCAACGCCTGCCCCACGGCATGACCGGTGCCGAGCTGCTGGGCCTGCAGCACCCAATGCGCATCGACATCCGGGAACGCATCCTTGACCTGGTCGCCCCCGTGGCCGTAGACGACGTAAATCGCGGCTGGCCGCACGCTGTGCGCCGTCGCAAGCACGTGCGCGAGGAGCGGCCGGCCCGCGAGCGGCTGCATCACTTTCGGCAGCCGGGAATTCATCCGCTTGCCCTGGCCGGCGGCGAGAATCACGACACTGACGGGCACCAAGTCGACCTCGAAAAGCTGAGCGAGCCGCCGATGATCATAGCGCGCCGCCACCCGGTCGGCCCGCCCACTGGATCACGGACCCGCTGTAGGGGGTGCTCAACGCGATCGTGATCGCGGCTTCTCGACGACCCTGCGGTCGTCGGTTGCGGCCACGCAAAGCGGTCGGGAGCGGCAGAACCGCGGCACTGCGATCGCTATCGAAAGCGGCGTAACCATCGCGGAACCCCCGTCCGCGTCGGCCACGCGCCTCGCGAGCCGCCGGCGCTCGAGCTCAGCGGCGGCCCTTGAGCTGCTGCGCGGCTCGGTAGCGCGCTTCGGCCTCGACGAGCGCGGCTTGCGCCGCCGCGATGTCGATCTCGCCGCGCTTGCCCTCCAGCAGCTGGCGCGCGCGGTCGCGGGCGGCCAGCGCCTCCGCCTCGTCGAGCTGGTCACCGTGCAACGCGCTGTCGGCGAGCACCGTCACGAGATGCGGCTGCACTTCGAGCACGCCGCCCGTCACGTAGAACAGCTTCTCGCCGTCGCCTGTTTGCACGCGGACGGATCCCGGGCGCAAGTCCGTGAGCAGCGGCGCATGACGCGGCGCAATGCCGATCTCGCCCATCTTCGCGGGAGCGAACACCATCTGGGCGTCGCCCGAAAAGATCTCGCCCTCGGCGCTCACGATGTCGACGTGGATGGCCATACTCTCGTCCGTCCGCCGCTACTGCAGCTTCTTCGCCTTCTCTACGGCTTCTTCGATCGAGCCGATCATGAAAAACGCCTGCTCGGGCAGATGGTCGTACTCGCCGGTTACGATCGCCTTGAAGCTCTTGATGGTGTCCTTGAGCGACACGTACTTGCCCTCGGTACCCGTGAAGGCCTGGGCAACCGCGAACGGCTGCGACAGGAAGTTACGGATCTTGCGCGCGCGCTGCACGATCAGCTTGTCGTCCTCCGACAGCTCGTCCATCCCGAGGATCGCGATAATGTCCTGCAGCTCCTTGAACCGCTGCAGCGTCGCCTGGGTGGCGCGCGCGGTGTCGTAGTGCTCCTGGCCGATCACGTTCGGATCGAGCAATCGGCTCGTGGAGTCGAGTGGATCGACCGCCGGGTAGATGCCGAGCTCGGCGATCTTGCGCGACAGCACGAGCGTCGCATCCAGGTGCGCGAACGTGGTCGCGGGGGACGGGTCGGTCAAGTCGTCGGCCGGGACGTAGATGGCCTGGAACGACGTGATCGAGCCCTGCTTCGTCGACGTGATGCGCTCCTGCAGCACGCCCATCTCCTCGGCCAGCGTCGGCTGGTAGCCCACGGCCGACGGCATGCGGCCGAGCAAAGCCGACACCTCGGTGCCCGCCAGCGTATAGCGGTAGATGTTGTCGATGAACATCAGCACGTCCTTGCCTTCGTCGCGGAAGTATTCGGCCATGGTGAGGCCGGTCAGCGCAACGCGCAGGCGGTTGCCGGGCGGCTCGTTCATCTGACCGAACACGAGCGCAACCTTGTCGAGCACACCGGCGTCCTTCATCTCGTGGTAGAAGTCGTTGCCCTCGCGCGTGCGCTCGCCGACCCCCGCGAACACTGAGTAGCCGCCATGCTCCTTCGCGATGTTGTTGATGAGCTCGAGCAGCGTGACCGTCTTGCCGACGCCCGCGCCGCCGAACAGTCCGACCTTGCCACCCTTCGAAATCGGCATGATCAAGTCGATGACCTTGATGCCGGTCTCGAGGAGCTCGGTCGAGGCCGCCTGGTCCTCGTATGCCGGCGCCTGGCGATGAATCGGCCAGGACTCGTCCGCGCCGACCGCGCCGCGGTCGTCGATGGGATCGCCGAGCACGTTCATGATCCGACCGAGCGTCTTCGGCCCGACCGGGACCGAGATCGGCCCGCCCGTGTTCGCGACGGAAAGCCCGCGCCGCAAACCTTCGGACGTCCCCATCGCGATGGTCCGCACGACGCCGTCGCCGAGTTGCTGCTGCACCTCGAGCGTGAGGTCGCGATCCTGAAGCTTCAGCGCGTCGTAGACCTTCGGAATCGAGTCGCGCGGAAACTCGACGTCGACGACCGCGCCAATGACCTGAACTACCGTACCCGTGCTCATGAGTCGTTACCTTCCGTCAGTCTTCTCGGTTTCATTGGCTCGCGCTCGCGCGGCGCTCACACGGCCGCGGCGCCGCCGACGATCTCCGCGATCTCGCGCGTGATCGCGGCCTGCCGCGCCTTGTTGTACTGCAGCTGCAGCTGCTCGATGAATTTGCCCGCGTTGTCGCTCGCGGCCTTCATCGCGACCATCTTCGAGGCCATCTCGCAAGCAACGTTCTCGACCGCGCCGCGGTAGACCTGCGACTCGATGTAGCGGTCGAGCACGCCGTCGAGCAGCGAGATCGCGTCAGGCTCGTAGATGTAGTCCCAATGCGTTTGCAGCGCTTCCTTGTCGATCGCCTCGACGGGCAGCAGCTGCGCGACCGTCGGCTGCTGGCTCATCGTGTTCACGAACACGTTGTGGACGAGGAACAGGCGGTCGACCTTGCCCTGCTTGTAGGCGTCGGTCATCGCGGTGATCGCGCCAACCAGATCCTGTACCTTCGGCGCCTCGCCCAGATGACTCGTGGCTGCCGCGACGTTCACCTTGAGCCTGCGGAAGTACGCGATGCCCTTCGCGCCGACGAGGCACAGATCGACCTCGACGCCCTGCGCCTGCCACTTCTTGAGCTCGGCGAGCATCAACCGGAACGTGTTGACGTTCAGCGAGCCGCAGAGGCCCCGATCCGTGGTGATCACGATGTAGCCGACGCGCTTCGCGTCGCGCAACTGTAGGTACGGGTGGCGGTAGTCGGGATTGGCCTCCGACAGATGGCCGATGACCGTACGGATGCGCTCGGCGTATGGGCGTGAGGCGGCCATCCGCTGCTGCGTGCGGCGCAGCTTCGATGCCGCGACCATCTGCATCGCGGCCGTGATCTTCTGCGTGCTTTTGACGCTGGCGATCTTCGTGCGGATTTCTTTGCCGCTAGCCATTCGTCCGTTCTCCGCCGCGCCGGCCTGCGAGCGCTGCCCAGAAGCTTCTCGTCCGGAGAGGGACGCCGGAAAATGCCGTGAATCCGTCCACGGGGGCTCCGGCGGCGGCATTCCGCGACCGCCGGTCTCCGACGTGCCTGCGTGGCCGAGGAGCTACGAGTCCCGTTGCGCGCGTGCGATCGCTCATCGTGTTGCTTCGCTCAGTAGGCCGCGGTGGTCTTGAAGGCGTCGAGCAGCTTCTTCATCTCGGCGGCGATCTCGTCGCTGTAGTCGCCCTTCGCGTTGATCTTGTCGAGCAAGGGCTTGTGGCTCGCTTTCGCGAATGCATGCATGGCCGACTCGTAGTCGACAACCTTGTTCACGGGAACGTCGTCCAGGTAGCCCTCGTTCGCGGCAAAGAGCGATAGCGCCATCTCGGCGACCGAGAGCGGCTGGTATTGCTTCTGCTTCATGAGCTCCGTCACGCGGCGGCCGCGCTCGAGCTGCCGGCGCGTTGCGGCGTCCAAGTCGGAAGCGAACTGCGCGAACGCGGCGAGCTCCCGGTACTGCGCGAGCGCGAGCCGGATGCCGCCGCCGAGCCGGCGGATGACGCGCGTCTGCGCGGAGCCGCCGACGCGCGACACCGAGAGGCCCGCGTTGATGGCGGGCCGGATGCCCGCGTTGAACAGATCCGTCTCGAGGTAGATCTGGCCGTCGGTGATCGAGATCACGTTCGTCGGCACGAACGCCGACACGTCGCCGGCCTGGGTCTCGATCACGGGCAGCGCGGTCAAAGACCCGGTTCTGCCCTTGACGCGGCCGTTCGTGACGCGCTCGACGTATGCCGCATTCACGCGTGCGGCGCGCTCGAGCAGGCGCGAGTGCAGGTAGAACACGTCACCTGGATACGCCTCGCGGCCCGGCGGGCGGCGCAGCAGCAACGACACCTGACGATAGGCCCACGCCTGCTTCGTCAAGTCGTCGTAGATGATCAGCGCGTCCTGGCCGTTGTCGCGAAAGTACTCGCCCATCGCGCAGCCGGCGTACGGTGCGATGTATTGCATCGCGGCGGACTCCGACGCGGTGGCCGCGACCACGATCGTGTGGCCGAGCGCGCCGAACTCCTCGAGCTTGCGCACGACGTTCGCGACCGTCGAGTTCTTCTGCCCGATCGCAACGTAGATGCACTTCAGGTCGCCGCCCTTCTGATTGATGATCGCATCGATTGCGACCGCGCTCTTGCCCGTTTGGCGATCGCCGATGATGAGCTCGCGCTGGCCGCGGCCGATCGGCACCATCGAGTCGATCGACTTCAGGCCGGTCTGCACCGGCTGGGTGACCGACTGCCGGTCGATCACGCCCGGCGCGACCTTCTCGATGGGCGAGCTCAGAGTCGTCGCGATCGGACCTTTGCCGTCGATGGGCTGCCCGAGCGCGTTCACGACTCGGCCGAGCAGCGCCTCGCCGACCGGCACCTCGAGAATACGGCCCGTCGTCTTTACGGTGTCGCCTTCCGAGATGTGCTTGTAATCGCCGAGAACGACCGCACCGACCGAGTCTCGCTCGAGGTTGAGCGCGAGCCCGTAGCTGCCGCCCGGGAACTCGATCATCTCGCCGTACTGCACGTCGGCAAGACCGTGGATCCGGCAGATGCCGTCCGTGAGCGCGATGATCGTGCCGACGTCGCGAGCCTCTGCCTTCGCCTCGAAGTTCTGTATTCGTTGCCGAATCAGATCGCTGATCTCGGAAGCCTTGATTGCCATGTGTCAGTCCTCAGTCGTTAGCCGGTGATTACGGCCGCGAGCTGCCGTAAGCGCGCACGCACCGAGCCGTCGATAACCATGTCTTCCGCGCGAATGATCGCGCCGCCGATGAGCCCGGGGTCGATTTCGACCGTCAGCTCGACCGTGCGGCCGAGCTTGCGCTCGAGCGACCGCGCGATGCTCGCCGCGAGCGACGGCTCCACCGCGGCCGCCGAGGTCAGCGTGGCTTTGACCTTGTTCTCGGCGTGCGCCTTCAGCGCATCGAACTGTGCGGCGATCTCCGGCAGCACGCCCAACCGATCGTTCTCGGCGAGCACAGCGAGCAAGCCTTGACCCTGCGGCGTCCCCAGCATCTCGGCGCCGCCGAGCCCCACGCTTACCGCCCGCACGAACTCCGCGCGCCGCGTCTCATCGAACGCCGGATTCGCGAGCACGCGTTTCGCGCTCGCGTCGCCGAGCACCGCGGCCGCCGCGTTCAGCGCTTGCGACCACTGCGCGAGCTTGCCGTCCGCCGAGGCGACGTCGAACAGCGCTTTGGCGTACGGTCGAGCGATAGTGCCAAGCTCAGCCATTCCGCACCTAGAGTTGCGCCGCGAGCTGGGTCAGCAGGTCGCGATGCGCGTTCGCGTCGATCTCGCGCGCGAGCACCTTTTCCGCACCGGCGACTGCGATCTTGGCGACTTGCGCCCGCAGTTCCTCGCGCGCACGATTCATCTCGACGTCGATCTCCGCGCGAGCGGTCTCGAGTTGGCGCTTGCGCTCGGTCTCGCCGTCGGTTTTCGCCTGCTCGACGATGCCCGTCGCGCGCGAGTTCGCCTGATCGATGATGCCGCGAGCCTGCTCACGCGCGGCGGTCAGAATCTTATCGGACTCGACTTTTGCGTTCGCGAGCGCGCTCTGGCCGTGCTCGGCCGCCGCGAGGCCGTTCGCAATCTCGCTCTGGCGCGCCTCGATGCCGTTCATGATGAACGGCCAGATGTATTTCATGCAGAACCAGACGAACACGATCATCGCGATCGTCTGGCCCAGCAGCGTGCCAAAATTGACGTTCACGCAGGTTCTCCTCGTTCTCAGCCTTGTCGCAGCGAAGCAGCCGCCCGGCGTCAGCCTCCGACGGCCTGTTGTAGCTGTCCGATGAACGGATTGGCGAAGGCGAAGAACAGCGCGATTCCGACGCCGATCATTGCCACCGCGTCGAGCAACGCGACCACGAGGAACATTTGCGTGCGCAGCATCGGCGCGAGCTCTGGCTGGCGTGCGGCACCTTCTAGAAACCGGCCACCGAGTAGGCCCATGCCGACGCCGACGCCGAGCGCGCCGAAGCCGATCAGAATTGCCACCGAGACGGCCGTCAAACCAATCACAATTTCCATCGGTCTCTCCAGTCGAAAAAGAGTCTTGTCGTCAAAAACCCGATCAATGTGCTTCGCCGGTATCGTGCGCCTGGCTCAGATATACGATCGTGAGCATCATGAAGATGAAGGCTTGCAGTGTGATCACAAGGATGTGGAACACCGCCCAGCCGAAGTGCAGCGGCAGCTGATAGACGCCGATCAATGCAATGAGGATGAAGATCAGCTCGCCCGCGTACATGTTGCCGAAGAGCCGCAGCGACAAAGACAACGGTTTCGAGAGGAACGCAACACTCTCGAGCACGAAATTGAACGCAATGACGAGCGGAGCCGCCACGAGACCGATGCCGCGGGTCGCCGGGGCGATCGGATGCATCGTGAACTCCTTGCTGAAGCCGATCGCACCCTTGACCTTGATCGAATAGTAGATCGTGAGGATGAACACGGCGATCGACATCGCGAACGTCACGCTCACGTCCGTGGTCGGCACGACCCGCAAGTACGGCACACCCGCGGCGCCTGCGGCCGTCGGCAGCCAGTCGACCGGGATCAGGTCCATGAGGTTCATCAGGAAAACCCAGATGAAAATCGTCAGCGAAAGCGGGGCGATCAACTTGTCGTCGCCGTGAAACGCGTCGCGCACCGAGCTGTCGACGAAGCCGACGACCAGCTCGATTGCGGCTTGCAGCTTGCCGGGCTTGCCTGTCGTGAAGCTCTTCGCGACCCTTCGGAACAAGTAGCAGAACACCACGCCGAGCACGATCGAGAAACCCATCGAGTCGACGTTGACCGCCCAAAAGTTGCCCTTGCAAACCTCCGGCGCCGCCGGACTGTTCATCGTCCAGGCGCCGTTGACGCGGCAGGCCTGTAGGTTCGTCAAATGGTGCTGAATGTACTCGCCCGCGGTTTCTCCGTGACCGCCAGTATCGTGTTCCGCCATTCCTCAGCTCTTCGTCATTGGTTGCTTGTTGCCCCCGCCGAACGCCAGCGCACCCAACACCGTGAGCTGCGCGACGATGTATCCGCCGAACACGGCCAGCGGCGAAAGCGGCCGCACGTATCCGAAAATCACCCCGAAGCCGAGCACGGTCAAAACGACCTTGCCGATCTCGCCTAGCCACGCCGAGCGCATCATCCCGGACGCGCTCGCGGTGCTCGCCCTCAGCAGCCGCGCCGCGAGGAAGCCGTTCGGCACGACCGCGGTCGCGCCGCCGAGCAGCGCCGACACGCCGGCCGTGGGACCCTGCCAGAGCCACAACAGCGCAGCCAGACTCAAGCTCGTGCCGGCCTGCCCGAGCAGCGTCAGCGGCACGAGGTGCCTGTCGTCAGTGAGCACGGAGGCCTCTTGTTGTGCCGGATCCGCCGCTCGTACATCGACGCAAGGGACCCGCAGGGGAAGTCACGACGGCGTCGCAACCCGCCGGCATTCTAAGCAGTCGCTTGCCGCTATTCAACGGCACCCGCTGGGGCAACCGCGGCGCTACTTGATGTGCGAGAGGATGCCTTCGAGCTCCTCGAGGCCGTGGTAGCGGATCACCACGCGCCCCCCCTTCGCAGTGTGCTCGATGGTGACCGCCGCACCCAGCGTATCGGCCAAATCGGCCTCGAGGCGTTTCACGTTCGGATCGCCGTCGCCCGCCGGGCGCTTACCGCCCTTCGGCGATGCGACGCCGCCGATTCGCCGGACTGCGGCCTCGGTCTCTCGCACGCTCCAGCCCTGCTTGGCGGCGCGCTGTGCAAGCTCGTGCTGCAGCTCGGGCACCGCGACCCCGAGCAAAGCGCGCGCATGCCCCATGTCGAGCTCGCGTCTCTCCAGCATCTCGCGGACGTGCCGCGGCAGCTCGAGCAGCCGCAGCAGGTTCGTGACCGCAACCCGCGATCGACCGACCGCGTCCGCGGCATCGGCATGCGTGAGCCCGAACTCCTCGACGAGCCGCTGCAGCGACCGCGCCTCCTCGATCGGGTTCAGGTCCTCGCGCTGGATGTTCTCGATCAGCGCAACCGCGACCGCCGCCTCGTCAGGGATATCCCGCACGACGGCCGGAACCGTATGCAGGCCCGCCATCTGGGCCGCGCGCCAGCGCCGCTCGCCCGCCACGATCTCGTAGCGAGTTTCCTCACCCGGCGCGCGCAGCGGCCGCACGACGATCGGCTGCACGATGCCCTGCATCCGAATCGACTCGGCGAGCTCCGCGAGCGTTTCCTCGCGCATGTCCACGCGCGGCTGATAACGGCCGCGCGTGAGCAGGTCGACCGGCAAGTCGCGGAGCGCCGACTCCGCAGCGGTCGGTGCGGCCGGCGCCGCCGTCGCCGCTCCCGGCCGACTGCCGGCCGCGCTGCTGAGCAACGCGTCGAGACCGCGCCCGAGGCTCTTGCGTTTGTTCATCATGGAGTCGCGCGTCTGCGAACGAGCCCGGATTGTAGCAGCGAACCCGCAACGCGCGCCGCGCCGCGCAGCGGCTCGTGACGGGCTATCAACCGAGTGGCTGCCGCGGCAGCGGCGCACCCGAGCGCCGATTCACCTCGCCCGCAAGCGCGAGGTACGCAAGCGCGCCGCGCGAATACTTATCGTGCAGCAGCACGGGCTTGCCGAAACTCGGGGCTTCGGCCAAGCGCACGTTGCGCGGGATCACAGTGCGATAGACCCGGTCGCCGAAGTGGTTCACGAGCTGGGCCGACACCTCGTTCGCCAAGTTGTTCCGGGGGTCGAACATCGTCCGAAGAATCCCGTGGATGTCGAGCTTCGGGTTCGCGGCCGTCCGAATCCTCTCGACCGTGCTGAGCAGCGCGGTGAGGCCCTCGAGCGCGAAATATTCGCATTGCATCGGGATCAGCACCTGATCCGTCGCCGTCAGCGCATTCACGGTCAGCATGTTCAGCGCGGGCGGGCAGTCGATCAGCACGTAGTCGTAGTCGTCCAGCACCGGCGCAAGCGCGTTGCGCAATCGAAACTCCCTATCCTGGCGCTGCACCAGCTCCACCTCCGCGGCCGTGAGCTCCTGATTGCTCGGCAAGATCGTGTAGCCGGCCTCGGCCGGCTTGAGCGCCTCGCTGATCGGCACATCGTCGAGCAGGACGTTCGTGATCGTGAACTCGAGCGAGTTCTTGTCCACGCCCGATCCCATCGTGGCGTTCGCCTGTGGGTCGAGATCGATCAACAGCACGCGGCGCTGCGTCGCGGCGAGCGATGCGGCAAGGTTTACGCAGGTCGTGGTCTTTCCGACCCCGCCCTTCTGATTCGCAACTGCGATCACCGTCGCCGGCATAGTCGCGCCCTCGCCGTTCGTCCTCTGCTCAAACATCGATTCGTTCCAACACGACGATAGAGCTGCGCAGCCCCGACGCCGCGCCGGCTGCAGCGACGCTTGCCGCGGGCACGAAGTCCGGTGCAAGCCCTTCGAATTCCCGTTGCAAGTGCGCGGCCGTCAACAGCACCAGCAGACTTCCGGGCGCCGTCAGGTCCCGGCAGATCGCGAGCAGCTCCGCAGGCGGCGCAACTGCGCGCGCGAGCACGGTAGCAAACGGCCGATCCGGACGTAAGTGCTCCGCACGGCCGTGCGCGACCGTCGCGTTCGTGAGGCCGAGCTCGAGCACCACTTGGCGCAGGAAGCGGACACGCTTCGCGCGGCTCTCGATCAGCGTGAACGCTCGCTCGGGCTGCAAGATCGCGAGAGGCAGCCCCGGCAGTCCGGCGCCGCTGCCAACGTCCGCTATCCGCTCGCCGCGCAGCAGCGGCATCAGCGCGATGCTCTCGATCAGATGGCGGTCGACGAGCTCGCCGAGCTCGCGGATGCCGGTGAGATTCATGACCCGATTCCATCGGGTCAGCAGTGCGAGGTACGCCGCGAGCCTCTCGACGTCGGCCGCGGTCAGCGCGAAATTCGCCGCCGCGAGTCGGCGGCCGACTTCGTCGATCATAGCGGCACGCTCTGCGGGGCGTTCGGCCATCCCGCGAGTATGCGCTCGGACGCCGCGGTCGCTCGAGCGCAGCGCTATTCGAGCGCGGTCGAGAAGAGGTACGGCTGGACCGAGAAGAACGCGGCGATATCCGTGATGGTTTGCTCGTCAAGCGGCTTCACCATCGGGCCCATCAGCATATCGACGCGTTCGCCGCTCTTGTATTCGTGCAGCGCCTGCTCGAGGTACGACATGTGTTGACCCGCGAGCGACGGCCACTGCGGCGCGACGGCAACGCCCACCTCGCCATGGCACTGCACGCATGCCGTGGCCTTGCGTTTGCCTTCGCTGATCTGCGCTGCGGTCGCATCGGCAGCGCCGGCCGCGGCCTCCCCGGGCAGGCCTGAGAAAAAAGCGGCCACGTCCGCGATGTCCTGATCGGAGAGTGTCGACGCCTGCGCATGCATCGTCGGATGGCTGCGCGAGCCGCGCCGGTAGCCTTGCAGCGCGACCTCGATGTAGTCGGCGTTTTGCCCGCCGAGCTTCGGCACGTAATACGACGGATACGCGTTGTGCGACCCGGGTACGCCATGACAGCCGCCACAGGTCTGCGCAAGCACGGCACCGCGTGCCGCGTCGCCTTCGAGCGCCAGCGGCGCAAGTGGCGGGGGTGGCGCGGCCGGCGCGCGCTCCGCATCCGCCGCTCGCACGGGTGTACCGGCCAATTGCGCCGTGCCGTCACGCGGCACGAGCACTGCGGCAAGGATCACCGGGACGAGCAGAAAGGCGGCTATTTTTGTGGGCAACAAGGGCGAACGCTCCTCGCGAGATTCCCTTCTCAGCCGGCTATAGTAGCTAATTCCTCGGCCCTATGGCACGCGACTCGTCCACTCGCGAACGGCCGCAGGGCGGGAATCTCGACTCGACAGCGCTCGATCGCGTAACGGCAGCGCGTGCGAAACCGGCAGCTACTCGGCGGATTCAGCCACCTGCGAGCACGAGCGTCGCGGGCGCGAGCACGGTCGCGAGCGCGCCGCAACGCTCGATCCCATCGCGCGCTGTCGTCGCAACCGTTCGGTTCATGACGCGATCCGCCGGTCGAGCTTCTTGACGTGCACGACCAGCAGCGCGAGGGCGGCCGGCGTCATGCCGGAGATTCGGGACGCTTGATCGATATCGTCCGGCCGCGCTCGAGCGAGCTTCTCGCGTAGCTCGTTCGATAGGCCGCGCACCTCGGCATAGTCGAGCGCCTGCGGCAGCCGCGTGCTGGCTTGGCGGCGTTGCCGCTCGATCTCGGCGCCCTGCCGCTCGACGTATCCCGCATAGTGGGCTTCGACCTCTAGGCTGCGTACGCAGTGCTCGCCGAGCTCGGCCGGGAACGTATCAAGCTCGGCCGAGTGGCCGACGCGCGGCAGCGCCGCAAGATCCCTATAGCGCACGTCGGGCCGCCGCAGCAGATCCCAGGCGCTCGCGTTGCGCACCGGCCGCTCGAAGCCGCTTTCCTCGACATCGGCCGGGCGTACGACTGCGGCGCGGAGGCGTTCGCGCTCGGCGTCGAGCCACTCGCGGCGCCGCTCGAAGCAGTCCCAGCGGTCGTCGTTCACGACTCCGAGCGCGCGGCCGACCGGCGTAAGCCGCAGATCCGCGTTGTCCTCACGCAGCGACAACCGGTACTCGGCGCGGCTCGTGAACATGCGGTAGGGCTCGCCCGTGCCGCGCGCCACCAGGTCGTCGATCAGCACGCCGATGTACGCCTCGTTGCGCCGCGGGTACCACGGCTCGCGGCCGCGTGCACGCAGCCCAGCGTTGATG
The DNA here is from genome assembly GCA_963817615.1 of uncultured Gammaproteobacteria bacterium. Classification (GTDB taxonomy): domain Bacteria; phylum Pseudomonadota; class Gammaproteobacteria; order Steroidobacterales; family Rariloculaceae; genus FEN-1219. The sequence goes on from CAWFPH010000002.1 coordinate 897,470, forward strand.
CCTGCAAGGATGCCCTGCGCCGCGGCCTCCTCGTACCCCGTGGTGCCGTTGATTTGGCCAGCGAAGTAGAGACCCTCGATTGCCTTGGTCTCGAGCGTGTAATTGAGATCGCGAGGATCGAAGAAGTCGTATTCGATCGCGTAGCCCGGCCGGGTCACGTGCGCATTCTCGAAGCCCGGAATCGAATGCACGAGATCCAGCTGCACATCGAACGGCAGCGAGGTCGAGATGCCGTTCGGATAGATCTCGAAGGTCGTGAGACCCTCGGGCTCGATGAAGATCTGATGGCGCGTCCGCTCGGCGAAACGCACGACCTTGTCCTCGATCGACGGGCAATAGCGCGGGCCGATGCCCTCGATCGCGCCCGTGTAGAGCGGCGAACGGTCGAGCCCCTTGCGAATGATCTCGTGCGTGCGTTCGGTCGTATGCGTGATGTGGCAGGACACCTGCCGAGGATGCTCCGCGCGGCGACCGAGGAACGAGAACACCGGGATCGGCACATCGCCGGGCTGCTCGCCGAGCCGCGAGTAGTCGATCGTGCGGCCGTCAATGCGCGGCGGCGTGCCGGTCTTCAGGCGTCCGACCGCTAGCCCTAGGGCGCGCAAGTCGTGCGCGAGCCCGACCGAGGCGGGATCGCCCGCGCGCCCGCCCGAATAGCTCGTCTGACCGACGTGGATCTTGCCGTCGAGGAACGTGCCGACGGTCAGCACGACAGCTTCGGCCGCGATCCGCACGCCGCTCTGCGTCGCGACGCCGCGAACGCGCGTGCCGTCGACGAGCAAGCGCTCGATGTTCTGCTGCAGCAGCGAAAGGTTACGCTCGGCGTCGAGCAGCTCGCGAATCGCGCGCTTGTAGAGCGCGCGGTCGGCCTGGGCACGCGTCGCCTGCACGGCCGGCCCTTTGCTCGCGTTCAGTGTGCGGAAATGAATACCTGCACGATCGATCGCCCGCGCCATTACCCCACCGAGCGCGTCGATCTCCTTCGTGAGGTGGCCCTTGCCGATCCCGCCGATCGCGGGATTGCAGCTCATCTGCCCAAGCATCTCGAGATTCTGCGTGACGAGCAGCGTGCGCGCGCCCAGCCGGGCAGCCGCGAGCGCCGCTTCCGTGCCGGCGTGCCCGCCGCCGACCACGATGCAATCGTAGCGAGTCGGATAATCCATGCGTCAAGCCTAGTCGATCGGTTCGATTCTAGGGCCAGCGCAACGAGACTGGCCAGTAAGGCGCGCTTTTCAAGCTTCGAACTGCTTCGCCCGCGGCAAGTTCGACCGCGCTCGCATGGATGCGCCGCCATGGATCGGCGGCTGTCGCGCGCGTGTTCGCTTTCGTGCTCGCTCCTGCGGTGCTCAACGTCGACACGGATCTGAAAGAGATGTGCATGCCGAGCCTGGGTCAGGCACTTGCTCGTCACGAGCGTACAGAGGTGCCCACTGCAACCGGACCTCGTGATGCCATCCGCCGGCAGCAGTCTTGCGCTCGCCACGCCGCTCGCTCGGCCTGCGGTGCGACGGGATCGGCGCGAAGCAATTCTCGGTTGCGCCGAGCCGTTTGCTTATGTCAACGGCTACCTGGTGCTTCTGGGAACGTGGTCACGCAGATGAAGCAAAGCGGCTGGCAGAGTCTCGATCGAATTTTCATGTCTTCGATTCGACCGCCACGATGCAGCAGCAGCCCGCCGCGTTACCGCCGCACACTCCGATCATCGACTCGCTTACCGGCGCCCTCGCGCGGCCGAGCTTTATCGAGCTGCTCGCCGAGCAAGCCGCGCACGCGGCACGCAGCGGCAGCACGTTCTCGTTGCTGCTCGTGGACATCGACCGCCTCGGCGCAATCAACGACGCACGTGGCGTCGCCGTCGGCGACCGTTTGCTTGCCGATTTGACGGCACGGCTGCGGACTGTGCTCGACGAGCCCGCATGGCATCGCTCGGAGTACACGCTCTCGCGCTACGACGGGGGCGCGCTCATGGTGCTCGCGCGACCATGCACGGCCAATCAGGGTGAGCTGCTCGGCGAGGCGCTGCGTTTCGGCGTTGCGGACGCGTCATTCGCGGATCGCCTCACCGTCACCGTGTCCATCGGCGTCGCGCAGCATCGGATCGGCGAGTCGCTCGACTCGCTGCTTGCACGCACGGAACGCACGCTGCATCTCGCGAAGCAGTTCGGGCGCGACCGCGTCGAAATCTCCGCCGCGCCGCCGATACGGCCCGAGCGCGCCAAGGTCGTCGGCATCCACGATCGCCGCTACTAGGCGCCCTCCGCCCGCGACGCCTACTTGCCGATACAGAACGTCGCGAAGATCTCGCCTAGCAAATCGTCGCTCGTAAGCTCGCCCGTGAGCTCGCTTAGCGCCGCTTGCGCGGCGCGCAGCTGCTCGGCGGCCACCTCCATGCGGCCGAGCTCGGCACGGGCGAAGGCGAGGCATTCGCCGGCGCGAGCCAGCGCATCGAGATGGCGTCGCCGTGCGCTGAACGTGCCGGCCACTTCGCCGGTCCAGCCTGCCAGTCGCCGGAGGTGGGCCGAGAGCAGGTCCAGCCCCGCGCCGGTCAGCGCGGAAACCAGCAGCACGTCGACGTCGTCGGTTCTGTCGGCCGATGGCGGCAGCGCCAGCAGATCGATCTTGTTGCGCACGAGCGTGATCGGCTGCGCTCCGGCCGCCTCGCGCGCAGCCGCCAGCGTGCTTGCGACCGGATCGCGCACGTCGGCGACCCAGAGCACGCGGTCCGCCCGCCCCACTTCTGTGAGCGCACGACGCAGTCCTTCCTGCTCGACCGGGTCGGTCGACTCCCGCAGTCCAGCCGTGTCCACGACCGTGAGGGGCACTCCGCCGATCGAGACTTGCTCGCGAAGCGGATCGCGCGTCGTGCCCGGAATCGGCGTGACGATTGCGGCGTCGTAGCCCGCCAAACGGTTCAGCAAGCTCGACTTGCCGGCGTTTGCCGGCCCGGCGATTGCGACGCTCAAGCCATCGCGCAACGCTCTTCCGGATTCGGCGCGCAGCGCCAGACGATCGAGCGCTGCGAGCAGCTCGTCAATTTCTGCCGCGGCATCGCTGCGCCCGTCGGGCTCGAGCTCTTCGTCGGGGAAATCGAGCCACGCCTCCAGGCGAGCGCGCGATTGCGTCAACCGCTGCTGCAGATCCTCGACGGCGATCGAGAATTCGCCGTCGAGAGAACGCAACGCGGCGCGCGCCGCGCGCGCGGAGCCGCTCGCGACGAGATCCGCGACCGCCTCGGCCTGGACCAGATCGATCTTGTCGTTGAGAAAGGCGCGCAGCGTGAACTCCCCGGGGTCGGCCGGCCGCGCGCCGAGCGCAAAGGCCCGGGCGAGCAGCGCATCGCTCACGGCGCGGCCGCCGTGCCCGTGCAGCTCGACCACGTCCTCGCCCGTGTACGAGCGCGGTGCGGGGAATGACAACACAAGACCTTGATCGAGCGGCTCGCCAGAAGCGTCACGAAACGTGCAGAGCTCCGCGTAGCGTGGCCGCGGTTCGACCCCGCTCAGCGCCACTGCGATCGCGCGAGCTCGGGATCCCGACAGCCTGACGATCGCAACTGCTCCGAGTCCCGGCGCCGTCGCAAGTGCCGCAATGGTGTCGTGGCGACGGTCGTTCATGTGCTTCCGCGTGTTCAGTCACGATCGCGAGCGGCCGCGCAGCGGGATCAGCTAGCTGTCTGTTCGCGCGCGACGACCTTGTTGATGCGCCACTGCTGCAGAATCGAGAGCGTCGTGTTCGTGAGCCAGTACAACACCAGGCCGGATGGAAAGAACAGGAAAAACGCCGTGAACACGATCGGCATGATCTGCATGACACGCGCCTGCATCGGGTCCGGCGGCGGCGGGTTCAGCCGCGTCTGGAAGAACATCGCGACGCCCATCAACAGCGGCAGGACGTAGTACGGGTCCTGAGCCGACAAGTCGTCGATCCAAAGCATGAAGGGCGCTTGCCGCATCTCCACGCTTTCGACGAGCACCCAATACCACGCGAAGAAGAACGGCATCTGAATCACGATCGGCAAACAGCCGGCCGCCGGATTGACCTTCTCGCGTTTGTAGAGCTCGAGCATGCCTTTGCTGAGTGCCTCGCGGTCGTCCTTGTAGCGCTCCTGAAGTGCCTTCATGCGCGGTGCCAGGCGACGCATCTTCGCCATCGAGCGGCCGCTTGCAGCGGTGAGCCTGTAGAACGCGAGCTTGATCAGGAACGTCACGATCACGATCGACCAGCCCCAATTGTGCACGTAGTCCTCGATGTGCGAGAGCAGCCAGAACAATGGCTGGGCGAGCACTGTGAGGTAGCCGTAGTCGACTGCGCGCTCGAGCTTCGGACCGGCGGCCTTGAGCTGGTCTTGGAGCTTGGGCCCGACGAAAAGCGTGAATCTGTAATCGAGCGGCATCCCAGCCGTGACATCGTGCACGGAGCCGAGGGCGCTCAGGACATACTCCTGACCTCGGGTGCTCGCCTGGTAATGCACAGCATCGTCGAGCGGAGGGACAGCCGCGGCCAGGAAGTGATGCTGAATCGATGCGAACCAGCCGCCTTCGACCGTCTGCATGACGGGTTGCTTGACTAGCTTGTCGAAGCTGAGCTTGCTGTAGCTGCGACCGTCGAAGAGAACGGGCCCGCGAAACGAAATCGATTCACCGGAGCGGTTGAAGAACGAGCGCTGGACCGGATGATAGACGCGCGTCATCTGCGCGTACGGCGCACCGCGCCACGTCGCGCCCGCCGGTGCGTCGACTGCCAGCGCAAGGTCGATCGCATAGCTGCCGCGCCGGAACGTGTAAGTCTTGTGCGCCGTCACGGCCCCGCCGCCCACCCAATCGAGCGTCACCGTGAGCTCGTCTTGACCCGATGCTAGGGAATAGTCGTGGCTCGACGTGCGATAGCTCGCCAGATGATCGGGCTCGGGACCGTCCGTCGCATTGCGCACCCCCGTTTGGAATACCCAGCGCTCGTCCGGCGAATAGTTGAGCAGGCGCACGGGCTCGTTCGGTTTGTGCTTCTCGACGGGATACTCCGGCAAGTCGGCGCGAACCAGATCTCCCCCGTGGAGGTCGATCAGCACGTCGAGCACATCGGTGCGGACGTGGACGAGGTCCGCTGTCGACGGCGCCGCTTGTGCGGCGGGCGGCTCGACCTCCGCGGTGCCAGGCGCACCGTTCAAGCTGGGTAGGGTGTCAGCCGCGGGGGCGGCCGATGACTGATCGCCGGTCGCGGCCGGCGATGGCGCGGACTGCGGCGAGGGGGCCGACGGATAGTCGGCAGTCCAAGCGGAATACGCGAGCCAGAGGATCGCGAAAAAGGTCAGCCATAAGAAAAGCCGTACGTTATCCATCGCGTTATGTCGCGTTCCGCAAGCGGTCGAAATGTTTGTCCAAACTCTGGCGCAGAGCGCCCCGATCCGACATGGCCGCACCGGGCTTCGCGATCACGACGAAATCGCATGGCGGCAGTCGCCGTTGACGAAAAGCCTCGCGGGCCAGTCGCTTTAGTTTATTGCGGTCGACCGCGCGTTTCGCGGTCCTGCGAGATACCGTGAGGCCCAAACGGGCGACCGGACCATCGTTCCCGCATGCAAGGACCGTGAAGTAGCGATCGCTCGACCGCGCGGCATTCGCAAACACGCGGCCGAACTCTGCGGGAGAATGTAGGCGCTGCGAAGGGCCGAAGCGTGCCGGTGAGACTCGCAACGGGTCCGCGTTCGCACTAAGGCGTGAGCCGAGCGCGACCCTTTTGCCGGCGAGCTGCCAAGACCTTGCGTCCGCTACGAGTCGCCATGCGTGCGCGAAAGCCGTGCGTGCGTTTGCGATGGATCGTGCTCGGCTGATATGTGCGCTTCATGTCGGCGGTACCCGCAACAGACGAAAAAGTTGTAGGTAAAACAAAAGGATGTATGTCGCGTCGCGAGCCGCGAACTGTACGCGGCGCCGCCAGGGCTGTCAATACTCGGCGCGCATCACACCGCCCAGCGGTGGGCGCAAAGCCTGTGGATAACGACCACCAATACGGATTAGACTCGCACCGATTCCCGGCTTCCACTCCACTTCACTCGCAAGAACGCTACCGTGGCACATAACCCGGCCGTTTGCTCGTCGCTTTGGAACGACTGCACTCGCATGCTCGAGACGGAGCTGTCCGAGCAGCAGTTCAACACCTGGATTCGGCCGCTGCAGCCGGTCGAGAGCGGGGCGCTATTGCGTCTGCTCGCCCCTAATCGCTTCGTGGTCGACTGGGTAAAGGGCCACTGCCTCGAGCAAATCCGTGCATGGTGGACGCAGCACGGAACAGGTGGTCAGGTCGTCGTGGAGGTCGGGTCGCGGCCGGTCGGTCGACGGGAAATCCCCAGCGCAGAGCCGGAAGTGCGCTCAGCACCGAGCGGCCCGGCCCTCGGGAGCCGGCTGAACGCCGGCTTCACGTTCGACAGCTTCGTGGAGGGCAAGAGCAACCAGTTGGCCAGGGCGGCCGCGCTGCAGGTCGCTCGCAACCCCGGCAGCGGCTACAACCCGCTGTTCATCTACGGTGGCGTGGGCCTCGGCAAAACGCATTTGATGCAGGCGGTCGGTAATCTGATCGTTGCGACCGATCCGGCTGCGAGGGTGGCCTATGTGCATTCGGAGCGTTTCGTGAGCGACATGGTTCGAGGCTTGCGGCACAACACCATCGCCGACTTCAAGCGTGCCTATCGTTCGCTCGATGCGCTGCTGATCGACGACATCCAGTTCTTTGCCGGCAAGGAGCGCTCACAGGAGGAATTCTTCCACACATTCAACGCGTTACTCGAGGGTCAGCGGCAAATCATCTTGACGTGCGATCGCTATCCGAAGGAGGTATCTGGGCTCGAGGAGCGCCTGAAATCGCGGTTCGGGTGGGGACTGACGGTAGCAATCGAACCGCCGGAGCTCGAGACCAGCGTCGCGATCCTGATGAGCAAAGCGGCCGCCGAGCACGCAGCGCTTCCCGAGGAGGTCGCGTTCTTCATCGCACAGCGGATCCGCTCAAATGTTCGCGAGCTGGAAGGCGCATTGCGAAGAGTGCTCGCCAACGCCAGGTTCACGGGACAGCCAATTACGCTCGACTTTGCCAAGGATGCACTCCGGGACGTGCTCGCGCTCCAAGAGAAGCTCGTGACGGTCGAGAACATCCAGAAGACGGTCGCGGAGTATTTCAAAATTCGCGTCGCGGACTTATTGTCGAAACGCCGAAGTCGGTCGATCGCGCGACCACGGCAGATCGCGATGGCGCTGGCTAAAGAGCTGACAACCCACAGCCTGCCGGAGATCGGTGACGCCTTCGGCGGCCGCGATCATACGACGGTGTTGCACGCCTGCAGACGAATCAAAGAGTTACGCGAAATCGCGACACGGGTGGCGGAGGACTATAACAACCTGCTGAGAACCCTGACTGCATGATGTGGTCGTCGTGTTGAGAAGCTGGGGAAAACTTTTCGTCCACAACTACCACACAGGCACAAGGCGATTCGCTCCCAGCAATAGCGGCAGATCAAGTAGCTGATTAAGCATCGAAATAGCGGCTTTTCCAAAGGTAGCGGCGTACTCAATAACAACAGGTTTTTGAATAAAGGTAGAAGCAGTAATGAAGTTCAGCGCGACTCGCGAAGAGATTTTGAAGCCGCTTCAAACAGTCGTCGGGGTCGTCGAACGCCGACAGACAATGCCGATTTTGAGCAACGTGTTGCTCTCTGTGATGGATGGAACACTCGCCATGACGGCGACCGACCTCGAGGTCGAAATGGTCGCGAAAGCGGCGGTCAAGGTCGAGACGGGCGGTGAAATCACGATTCCGGGTCGCAAGCTGCACGATATTTGCCGAGCCGTGCCTGAGGGAGCGACGGTGGAACTGAGTCTTAGCGGGGAGCGAGTGACGGTAAAGGCGGGGCGCAGCCGGTTCACGTTGTCGACGCTGAGGGCAGCGGACTTTCCGACGGTGGAGGAAATTGCGGCGAAGCAATCTCTGCAGGTCGGGCGAAGCGAGCTCAAGCGTCTCATCGAGAAGACGCATTTCTCGATGGCTCAGCAAGATGTTCGGTATTACCTGAACGGCCTGCTGCTCGAGACGGAGCGGAAAAAGCTGCGCGCGGTGGCCACGGACGGACATCGACTCGCGCTTTCGGAGATTGAGCTCGGGAAGGCGGCGACGCACGAAGAGCAGCTCATCGTGCCTCGGAAGGGTGTCCTCGAGCTGAACCGGCTACTTGATGGCGATGGCGAAGTGGAAATCGTTCTCGGGGGAAATCACATTCGAGTCCAGATCGACGGGATTCGACTCACTTCGAAGCTAATTGATGGCCGTTTCCCCGAATATGGGCGCGTTATACCGGCGAAGCCGCGCCACCTGATGATCGCCGACCGAGAGCTTTTGCGTCAGGCTCTCCAGCGTACGGCGATTCTCTCGAATGAAAAATTTCGAGGTGTCCGGCTGGAGTTGAGCTCGAACAGCGTCATCCTTCAGGCAAATAATCCCGAACAGGAAGAAGCGGTGGAATCTCTCGAGGTGGATTACACCGGCGAGCCCTTGGAGATCGGGTTCAATGTGAATTACCTATTGGATGCCCTGGCCGCTGTCGATAGTGCTCAAGTGGAATTCGGAGTAACGGATGCGAATTCCAGCTGTTTGATTCGGGAGCCCGGCAAGGACGACACGAAATTCGTGGTCATGCCCATGCGCCTCTAGCTTGGCTCTGCGACAAGTTCAGATCAGCACGCTACGGTCCATTGGGGGCGCCCAGCTTTCGCTCCATCCGAGCTGGACCTATCTCGTCGGCGCAAATGGCGCCGGAAAGACCACGGTCCTCGAGGGTATCCATTTGTTGAGTCGGGGTCGGTCCTTTCGGACACGGCAGCTGCGACGGCTCATCCAACACGGCTGCAGCGGGTTCGCCGTGTTCGGCCAATTGGAGGCGGGGCGCGGGCCGAGGAGGCTTGGGATTGCACTCGGCCCTGGAGGTATCGAGCGCCGGATTGATGGCGAGGCGGTGCGTTCGACGGGTCTGTTAGCTGAAGCGCTCCCGGTGCATGTGATCGAGCCGGGGTCGCATGCGCTCGTTGAGGGAGCGCCGAGCGACCGAAGACGCTTTCTGGATTGGGGTGTGTTCCACGTGGAACCCCGATATTTACGTTGCTGGCGCGATTATCGACGAATCCTCAGCCAGCGAAATGGAGCCTTGAAGCAATCGGGTGGCGCAGAGCTCGATGCTTGGACGAACGCCCTCGTTGAGGCAGGTGGGCGGGTAAACGAGATCAGGCGCCGCTACGTCGATGAGCTTCGACCGCACGTGGAGGAATTCGGCGCAGCTCTTTTGGCGAGGTCTGTTCGCATCTTCTACGATCGAGGTTGGAGCGACGCGCTGGAGTTCTCAGAGGCGTTGGATGCGTCTAGAGCCCAGGATAGGAAGCTGGGTGTAACGGGACCCGGGCCGCATCGAGCGGATCTGAAAATAGAGTTGGAAGGGCACGCGGCAGCGGCTGAAGCGTCGCGAGGCCAGCAAAAGCTTGCGGCCGCGGCTCTCACGCTCGCGCAGCTTACGCTGCAAGCGGAGAGGGCTGTTCAAGCGAATATCCTGCTACTGGACGACCCTGCGTCGGAGCTCGATGGGGATTCAATGGGACGACTGATGGAGGCTGTACGCGGCTTGCATTGTCAGGTCGTAGCCACCGCCCTGGCGCTGCAGCAACTGCCTTCCGATGTGGACCATGAGGCGTTCCACGTGGAACGTGGGGTCCTCCGCGCGGTATAATCGCGATCCCACCACAACCTTCCCACTGGATGAGCCACAACGAGTATACCTCCAAGAATATCAAGGTCTTGAAAGGCCTCGACGCCGTACGTAAGCGGCCCGGCATGTACATCGGCGATACCGATGACGGAACCGGCCTCCATCACATGGTATTCGAGGTCGTCGACAACTCCGTCGATGAGGCGCTGGCCGGATATTGCAAGGAAATTTCAGTCACCATCCATGCCGACGAGTCGATTACCGTGACCGATGATGGTCGCGGAATCCCCGTCGATATTCACCCGGAAGAAGGTCGTTCGGCTGCCGAAGTCATCATGACCGTGCTCCATGCGGGCGGAAAGTTCGACGACAACTCTTACAAAGTCTCCGGAGGTCTGCACGGCGTAGGCGTTTCGGTGGTCAATGCTCTCTCCGAAGTGCTGGTGCTCACAATTTATAGGGGAGGCCACGTTTACGAGCAGACGTACCACCTCGGTGAGCCTGATGCGTCACTTGCGGCGGTCGGAAAGACGGATCGAAACGGTACGAAGATCCATTTCAAGCCGAGCTCGGCAATCTTTTCGAACATCGAGTTCGACTACGACACACTGGCTAAGCGCTTGAGAGAATTATCGTTTTTGAACTCCGGTGTGCGGATCACGCTAACGGACGAACGTGATGACCGCAACGATGTATTTCAGTTCGCAGGTGGAATCGAGGCCTTCGTCAAGCATCTGAACCGCAATAAGACCCCGATCCATCCCACCGTCATCTACTTTTCCGAGACGCGCGCGCCGATTCAAGTGGAGGTCGCGTTGCAATGGAATGACGGCTACCAGGAGGGCATGTTCTGCTACACCAACAACATCCCTCAACGCGATGGAGGCACCCATGTGGCCGGCTTTCGTGCCGCCCTGACGCGTACGTTGAATGCGTACATCGAGAACGAAGGGATCGGCAAGCGCGAGAAGGTCGCAACGAGCGGTGACGACGCTCGCGAAGGTCTCACCGCCGTCCTGTCCGTGAAGCTGCCCGATCCGAAGTTCTCGTCGCAAACCAAGGACAAGCTCGTCTCGTCCGAGGTCAAGGCGGTGACGGAGCAAGTGGTAGCGGCCCGTCTCGAGGAATTCCTCCTCGAGCATCCGACCGAGGCCAAAGGGATCGTCGGGAAAATCATCGAGGCTGCGCGGGCTCGCGAAGCTGCCCGTAAAGCACGGGAGATGACCCGCCGGAAGGGAGCGCTGGATGTGGCGGGCCTGCCGGGGAAGCTCGCCGATTGTCAGGAGAAGGACCCCGCTCTGTCGGAGCTATTCCTGGTGGAGGGTGATTCGGCAGGTGGATCCGCGAAACAAGGCCGGGACCGAAGAACCCAGGCAGTCCTACCACTCAAAGGCAAAATTCTCAATGTCGAGAAGGCACGGTTCGATAAAATGCTGCAGTCGCAGGAGGTCGGCACACTGATTACCGCGCTCGGGTGCGGTATCGGCCGCGACGAGTTCGACGTCAACAACCTCCGTTACCACCGCATCATCATCATGACCGATGCCGACGTAGACGGTTCCCACATTCGCACGCTGCTCCTCACGTTCTTCTATCGGCAGATGCGTGAGCTGATCGAACGGGGCCACGTCTACATCGCCCAGCCACCCTTGTATAAGCTCAAGCGCGGCAAGCAGGAACACTACGTCAAGGACGATGCCGAGCTGAACTCCCTGCTGCTGACGAGCGCGACCGCCGATGCGGTGCTTTACCCGCGTGCCGGCGCTGAACCCGTCACAGGGAAGATGCTCGAGAACCTGGCTCTCCATTACATGGAGGCGAACTCGATCATCCAACGATGGGGCAAGCGATATGACGCCAACGTCCTGCGCGCTCTCATGTACCTTCCTGAAATCACTCCTGAGAACTTCGAAAACTCGGAGTCGCGGGGCCGATGGAGCGCGCAGCTCGAGGAGCGTTTGAAGGGGCTGAACGGCGGTGCCGCGAAGTATCGAGTGCACGCGCAGGCGGGAAGTGACACCACCGACGCGGGCGTACTCGTCACGCGTGAGCATCACGGGATAGTGGCGACGAAGGCTCTTCACCAAGGATTCTTTCGATCTCCGGAGTACCGGCGGCTCGCTGCGATCGGTACGGAGCTCAAGGACTTGGGCGGTCCCGGTGCGGTCGTAGAGCGCGGCAAGGATCGCCACGACGTCTCTTCCTTCGCCGAGGCTATCGACTGGTTGATGGCTCAAGCGAAGCAGGGCCAAAGCATTCAACGCTATAAGGGCCTCGGAGAGATGAACCCCGACCAGCTTTGGGAAACCACGGTCAATCCCGAGACGCGCCGGCTGATGCAAGTGCGGATCGAGGATGCGGTCGCCGCCGACGAGATCTTCACGACGCTCATGGGCGACGAGGTGGAGCCGCGGCGCGACTTCATCGAGCGCAATGCCCTCGCCGTTGCGAACCTCGACGTCTGAGTCTGCGGCGAGCCGTTACGATCTCGCGCCGTCGCTTTCGAGAACGGTGGCCTCCGGTCGGCCGCTGAGCTCTGCGACCTTTGTCTCGATCCAGCGCTGCGCGGCTTCGTTGAGCGCGCGCGCGTCGACGTCACGCGCATCGATCGGAGGCCCGATCACTAATCGAATCGTCCCGGGCCGCTTCAGCCAGCCCCTGCGGGGCCAAAATTCCCCCGCATTGTGGGCGACGGGCACGATTGATCGCCCGGCCGTGCTAGCAAGCAATGCTCCACTAATCCCATAGCGGCGGGTCGTGCCCACCGGAAGCCGCGTACCCTCCGGAAAGACCATCACCCACAGCCCGTCCTCGAGCCTTTTCCTTCCTTGCTCCAACACTTGCTGCACGGCGGCGCGCCCGCCTTTTCGATCTATCGCAATCGGCTTGAGCATGAATAGCACCCAGCCGAATATCGGGATCCGCAACAGCTCTCGTTTGAGGACCCACGTTTGATGCGGAAAGATTTGCAGTTGCGCGAGGGTTTCCCACGTTGAAGAGTGCTTCATCAACACAACGGAACTTTCTGCCGGCAAATGTTCCCGCCCTTCCACGACGTAGCGCAGGTCACACAGCAACTGGAGCGCTCCAAGCACGGCACTGACCCACCAGGAACCGACCCGATAGACCGCCCGGTAGCCGAGCGGAATCGCCGCAAATGCAAGGGCCGCGTACGCGGGTACCGACAGAACGAAAAATAGATTGAAGGCGACCGAGCCGAGCACCGCTTTCATATCGGGCTCAACCCCGGGGCAAGCAGCGCCGCCGCCGCTGCTCGCAAATCCGGGAATATTTCGACGCTCCGGTCCTGGAGCGCCGCCGCGGTAACGGTGCCGCCGCCGGTCAACACGAGGACAGGCCGAGCGCCGACCGCCACGGCTAGGTCGACGTCGCTCCGCTTATCGCCGATGAGGGGTACGCCCGCCGCCCCAATCCCGAGCTCACGCTCGAGTCTTCGCACGAGCCCCACGCGCGGCTTGCGGCACTCGCATTCTTCCTCAGGACCATGCGGACAGTAATAGATTCCGGCGAGATCGCCGCCTGCCGCTCGAATGACCCGCAACATGTGCGCATTGATGTCTCGCAGCGTCGCTTCGCTCAACAGCCCTCGTGCGACGCCGGACTGGTTCGTCACGACCGCGATTCGGCACCCCGCATGGTGCAACGCGGCGATCGCGTCGAGGCTGCCGGGGATGGGCCGCCATTCGTCCACGGACTTGATGAACGCGGCCGAGTCCTCGTTGATCACACCGTCGCGGTCAAGCAGCACGAGCGCCGGAACGCCTCGCCGGCTCATTTGATCCGATCGACGAGCCACGCTTCGAGCGCATCCTCCGCCAGCCGAATCTGCTCGCAGGTGTCGCGGTCGCGTACGGTGACGGTTCCATCGGCGAGCGTCTGGCCATCGACGGTCACGCAAAACGGCGTCCCGGCCTCGTCCTGACGCCGATAGCGGCGGCCGATGGCTCCCTTCTCGTCGTAGAACACGCTGTGGCGCTTCTTGAGGTCCCGATAGATCGCGAGCGCACGCTCGGGCATACCCTCCTTCTTGACGAGCGGGAAGACCGCGGCCTTCAACGGTGCAAGCCGCGGATGCAACTTGAGTACGGTGCGCGCTTCGCCACCCACCTCGTCCTCGTTGTACGCATCGCACAGGAACGCAAGCGTCGCTCGGTCCGCGCCGGCCGACGGCTCGATCACATGCGGCAGGTACCGGCGGCGTTCGGGATCGGGCTCTTGGTCATCGAAGTACCGTAAGTCCTTGCCGCTCGCCTCCATATGCCGTCGTAAATCGAAGTCCGTACGATTGGCGATGCCCTCGAGCTCGCTACGGCCAAAAGGGAAATCGTATTCGACGTCTGCGCATCCCGCCGCATAGTGAGCGAGCTCGTCCGGCTCGTGCTCGCGTAGATGCAAGTTCACCTGACGGAGGCCGAGATCGACGTACCAGCGATAGCGCCTGTCGCGCCAATACCGATACCACGCTGCGGCTTCGTGCGGTGCACAGAAGAACTCGATCTCCATCTGCTCGAACTCGCGGCTGCGGAATGTGAAATTGCGCGGATTGATCTCGTTGCGGAACGCCTTGCCGATTTGTCCGATCCCGAATGGAACGCGCACACGGGCCGTATCACAGACATTCTTGAAGTTCACGAAGATCCCTTGCGCCGTTTCAGGCCGCAAGTAAGTCACGCTCGAGTTGTCCTCGAGCGCCCCCACGTGCGTCTTGAACATCAAATTGAACGCTCGCGGAGCCGTTAACGTGCCCGGTTTCTCCGCGCCGGGTGCGAGGACCTTGGCGCGCAGCTGTTCGTCCTCCAAAGCCCCGGGCACGGGCAGCACCACAGCCGGCCGCTCGCGATGCGCCTTCTGCAATGCAGCCACGCGCTTTCGATGCGGAGCGATGAGGTCGGCGTCGGCACTCTTGCCGACCTCTCCGGGCGCCGCGAACAGCAGATCATCGCTTACCTGCATCGAACCATCGGGATCCTGGAAGCCAATGCGATATACGACGAGTTGGTCGGCCCGATACCGATTGCGCGTCTCCCGGTCGTCGACCATCGGGTCACTGAAACCGCCGACATGGCCGCTGGCCTCCCAGACCCTCGGGTTCATCAGCAGTGAAGTGTCGAGCCCGACCATTCCGAAGGGCCCGGGGGTGTCGGAGGCCTGCGCCGTCTCGTCGTGGCTCCCGACCATGTCGTCCCACCACGCTTGCTTGACGTTGCGCTTGAGCTCGACGCCCAGCGGACCGTAATCCCAGCAGCCGTTGAGCCCGCCGTAAATCTCGCTGGAAGGGAAAACGAAACCTCGCCGCTTGCACAGCGATACGATCTTTTCCATGAAATCCATGACGCCTCCCTGTCGGGCGCGCTCGAAAGCGCGCCAGTATAGCCATCGCTCCGCGCTCACGCGTGGCCGCGGCCCTTTCGTAGCCCCATAGCTCGCAAAGCTACGGCTGCGAACGACGATCCACCGTTGCTCCCGAGAGCCTATCGCTACCGCACCGGCATAGGGCATTATGCGTCTCGATCCGCACCGTAATAGGGCCTTCCCTGCGCGCGCCCGCGAGCGAATCGCTGCTGAAACAAGGACTTGATTCCACTCGGGCGTTTGGCACAGGAAGTGCACAGGGACCGGCTCTATAACAGGGCAAACTGCCACAGCGCCTGCAGAGGGCGCTGCGCACATAAACGACTTCAGAGATCAACCGGAGGAAATTCGTCATGTCGCCAGCCGACGTTCTCAAGCTAATGAAGGAAAAAGGGGTCAAGTTCGTCGACTTACGGCTGACGGACACGCGAGGCAAGGAACAGCACGTTACGGTGCCCGGACACGCGGTCGATACGAGCTTTTTCGAGGACGGGAAGATGTTCGACGGCTCCTCGATCGCCGGTTGGAAGGGCATCAACGAGTCGGACATGATTCTCATGCCCGATCCATCGACCGCAGTGCTCGATCCGTTTACCGAAGAACCCACGCTCAACGTTCGCTGCGACGTCATCGAGCCGTCGACGATGCAAGGGTACGAGCGCGATCCGCGGTCCGCCGCGAAACGAGCCGAGGCCTACATGCGTTCGACGGGCGTCGCCGACGAGGCGTTCTTCGGTCCTGAAAACGAGTTTTTCATTTTCGATGACGTCCGTTGGTCGTCGCAGATGCAGGGAGCCTTTTATGCGATCGACTCGTCCGAGGGCGCCTGGCAGAGCGGCAAAGAGATCGACGACGGCAACATGGGCCACCGCCCGACGGTGAAGGGCGGCTACTTCCCTGTCCCACCCGTCGACTCGCTGCAGGACATCCGGGCTGCGATGTGCCTCGCCCTCGAGGAAATGGGACTGGTTGTCGAAGTCCACCATCACGAGGTGGCGACGGCCGGACAATGCGAGATCGGCGTCAAATTCGGCTCGCTCGTGAAGAAGGCCGACGACGTCATGACGCTGAAATATGTCGTCCAAAATGTGGCGCACAGCTACGGCAAGACGGCTACCTTCATGCCGAAGCCGCTGATAGGTGACAACGGCAGCGGCATGCACGTACACCAGTCGCTCGCGAAGGGCGGCAAGAACTTGTTCACCGGCGACATGTACGGCGGCCTCTCGCAAACCGCCCTGTATTACATTGGCGGCATCTTGAAGCATGCGCACGCCATCAACGCGTTCACCAACGCATCCACGAACAGCTACAAGCGGCTCGTGAAGGGCTTCGAGGCGCCTACACTGCTCGCCTATTCGGCGCGCAATCGTTCGGCGTCCATGCGAATTCCCTATGTTACGAATCCCAAGGCGCGGCGGATCGAAGTGCGCTTCCCCGACAGCAGCGCAAATCCTTACTTCGCCTTTACGGCGATGCTCATGGCCGGTCTCGACGGTATCGCGAATAAGATCAATCCGGGCTCACCGCACGATAAGGACCTGTACGACCTGCCGCCCGAAGAGGAGAAGGCGATTCCGACCGTGTCGTTCTCGCTGCAGCAGTCGCTGGAGGCGCTCGACAAGGACCGCGCCTTCCTCACGGTGGGCGACGTGCTGAGCGACTCCACGATCGATGCCTACATCGGGCTCAAAGAGCAGGAGATCACGAAGTTCGCGATCACGCCGCACCCGGTCGAGTTCGAGATGTATTACAGCCTTTGAGCGGATCTGCTTCGGCCGCTTCTGTCAAACCCAAAGCGTGGCGGGGTTCTCAGAATCCCGCCCGCCGGTTGGCTTGAGGAGACCGTTAGCGCTAATCTTGGAGTATGCGTAAGTGGCTGATCCTGTTGTCCACGTTGTCGGTGACCGGCGCAACGGCCGCGCCGGCTTGGACCTGGGTGGACAGCAGCGGGCAGCGGCATTATTCGGATCGACCGGTGCCGGGCGCCAAGCAGGTCGAGCTCGCGGGCGCCCAAACGTTCGATGCGCCGGCGCGACCAGCCGCACCAGCTGCGTCCGATTCGAAGACCCCGCAACGACAGACGCCGGCTGCGAAAGAGGCTTATACGTTATTCAACATCGTGAGCCCGACTCAACAGCAAACGCTGTGGAACATCGGTGCGACCTTGCCCGTGCAAGTTGCACTCGAGCCCGGGCTGCAGACCGGCGATCACCTCGACGTGTTTCTCGACGGGCAACGCAAGGACCTCAGCGAGACGACGACGCAGTTCTCGGTGCCCGACGTGTTTCGGGGCATCCACACGATTCAAGCGGTGATCATCGATTCGAGCGGAATGGAAGTGTTGCGCTCGCTCGCCACGACGTTCATGGTCCAGCAAACGAGCGTCCAGAATCCGAACTCGCTCCCCGGACGAACGCGGCAGCAGGCCGGCAACTAGCGGCGGGCTACGAGCCCGTCGGATCTTCGCGTCGATCCCGTCAGGCGCCGGACCCCGACGACATTCTGCAAGGTCTCACGACCGCGGTCGTCGTCCTCGACGAGACGCTTGCGATAGCGTTCATCAACAGTGCCGCGGAAAATCTATTGGGCGTCAGTATGCGCCGCGTCGCCGGCCGACCGATCGCCGATCTCGTGCACCCCGCCACCGAGCTCGTGGCGCTCTGCAAGCGGGCGCTCGCCACGGGCCTCACGTTCGGACTTCGCGAGCTCACAGCGCGCATAGGCGAGCGGGAGCTCGTTCTCGATTGTCACGCGGCGCCGCTCGAGCGCGAGCGCTTCCTGCTGCTGGAATTGCTCGATACGGAACGCGACCGCAAAGTGCGCCGCGAGCTCGCGCTCGTCGCGCAGCAGCAGCTCTCGCGGCGCATCATTCGACAGCTCGCACACGAGGTTAAGAACCCGCTCGGCGGACTGCGCGGCGCTGCACAGCTGCTCGAGCGTCAGCTGCCGGACCCTGAGCTCAAGGCCTACACGCGAGTGATCATCGAGGAAGCCGACCGCCTCGCTTCGCTCGTGGACGGCATCCTGCGTGCGGGTGGCGCTCCGCGACCAGAGGAAGTCAACCTGCATCGCATCACGGAGCACGTGGCGCAGTTGATCGAAGCCGAAAAGCCGGGCGGCGTCGAGCTGGTGCGCGACTACGACCCCAGCCTGCCGTCGCTCACCGTGGATCGGCACCAGATGATTCAAGCGTTCCTGAACCTTGCACGCAACGCCATGCAGGCGGTGGGTGACCATGGGCGTTTGATCTTCCGCACGCGCGCGCTGCCGAATTTCGCCCTCGGCGGCGAGCCTCCTCGTCTCGTCCTGTCGGCCGAAATCGAGGACAATGGCCCGGGCATACCGGAAGACCTGAAGGAAACGATTTTCTACCCCCTCGTGACGGGGCGGACGACAGGCACCGGGCTCGGGCTCACGATCGCCCAGGATCTCGTGAGCCGCAACGGCGGCTTGATCGAATTTACGAGCCAGCCCGGCCGCACGATCTTCCAGCTGCGCCTGCCCGTCGGCAACGGCGGCTCCGGAGGCCGCAGCTGATGGCGACGCCCGGACTGAGCGTATGGGTCGTCGATGACGACGAGTCCGTCCGCTGGGTGCTCGAGCAGGCTTTGAAGCAGGCGCACATGATCCCGCGGTGCTTCGAGTCGGGGCGGCAGTTCTTCAACGCCCTCGAGCGCGACCGTCCCGACGTGATCGTGACCGACATCCGCATGCCGGACATCACGGGTCTCGAGCTCATGGAGCGACTCGCCCAGACGGATCCGGACATCCCGGTGATCGTGGTCACTGCACACTCCGACCTGGAGAGCGCCGTTTCCGCGTATCAAGGCGGTGCGTTCGAATATCTGCCGAAGCCGTTCGATATCGACGAGGCCATGGAGCTCGTCTCGCGCGCCGCACGGCAACGTGGCCGCGATGGGGTCGAGCGCGCCGCGGCGAAACCCGTGCCACGTATCATTGGCCAGGCGCCCGCGATGCAAGAGGTCTTCAAGGCGATTGGCCGCCTGTCGCGCTCGAGTATGACGGTGCTGATCACCGGAGAGTCCGGCACCGGCAAGGAGCTGGTTGCGCGGGCGCTGCACGATAATTCGCCGCGCGCCACTGGTCCGTTCATCGCGCTCAACACGTCAGCGATCGCTGCCGAGCTGCTCGAGTCCGAGCTGTTCGGGCACGAGAAAGGGGCGTTCACCGGTGCCACGGAGCGGCGCATCGGTCGATTCGAGCAAGCGAACGGCGGCACTTTGTTTCTCGACGAGATCGGCGACATGTCGGTCGCTCTCCAAACGAGATTGTTGCGCGTACTTGCCGAGAGCGAGTTCTTTCGCGTCGGCGGTCAGATTCCGATCCGCGTCGACGTGCGCGTGATCGCGGCGACGCACCAGGATCTCTCGCAGGCGGCGGCATCCGGCCGCTTTCGCGAAGACCTCTATCATCGCCTGAACGTCATGCGCATCGAGGTGCCCCCGCTTCGCCAGCGGCGCGAGGACATCCGCGAGCTCACGCGGTTCTATCTCGAACAAGCCGCGAACGAGCTTGGCGTCGCTTCGAAGACGTTGAGCGCTGAAGCCGCCGACGTTCTCCAGAAGTACGACTGGCCGGGCAACGTCCGGGAGCTCGTGAATGTCTGCCGCCGCCTCACCGTTACGGCCGCGGGGCGTGAGATCGCGGTTCAGGATCTGCCGCACGAGCTCGGCGGTATGACAGCGCAACCGACGGCAGATTGGACGATGGGTCTCGCGCAATGGGCCGAAGGCCAACTCGCGGTCACCGCTGCGCCGCCGTTGCTGTCCGAGGCCTTGCCGGCGTTCGAGCGAACGCTGATCGTGACCGCGCTGCGGCGCGCCCGCGGCAAGCGCCTCGAGGCTGCGAAGCTACTCGGCTGGGGGCGCAACACCTTGACGCGCAAGATCAAGGAGCTCGGTCTGGAGGGCCGCGTTTGACGATGGCCGCGTGAGGCCGCCTCGCGGCCGCTCGCGTCAGCGCTTGCCGGCCCCGCGATTGCGGCGCTCGATCTCCGCGTCGATCATCTCGGCCAGCTCGAGCGCAGCAAGGCCGTCCTTACCCGATACGCGACACGGCGTGTCATTGCGGATGGCCTCGACGAACGCCGCTGTCTCGGCGAGCAGCGCATCGCCTTTCTCGAGGCTCCAGGTTTCTTCGTGCAGCGGCGGTTCACCGTCGCGCCACTCGCCGCGCTTGCTCACGCGGCGAACTTCGCCGCGTCCGAAGTCGATCGAGACGTACTGGTTCGGCTGAAATACACGGAAGCGCCGTTGCGCACCGGTCGATGCGCGTGACGCCGTGACGTTTGCAATGGCGCCGTTGGCGAACTCCACGCGGGCATTCGCGATGTCGATGTCGTCGGTCAGCACCGGAATGCCGACGGCCGAAACCTCGACCGGTGCGGCGTCGACCAAGGACAGGATCACGTCGAGGTCGTGGATCATCAGGTCGAGAATCACGTTCACGTCGGCACCGCGGCCCCGGAACGGCGTCAGCCGATGACACTCGATGAAGCGCACGGCCGTCAATCCTTCGCGGGCCGACAAGAGCGCCGGATTGAAGCGCTCGACGTGTCCAACTTGCAGCTTGACGCGCCGCCGTGACGCGATTTCGTTCAAAACGGCCGCCTCGCGGCTGGTGCGCGTCATCGGCTTTTCGACGAGCACGTGGACGCCATGCTCGAGAAACGTGCGCGCAAGATCGAAATGCGCGGCTGTGCTCGCGGCAATGGTGACGGCGTCGACCTTGCCGAGGAGCTCACTCGCGTCCGCGAAGTACCGCGTTTCGAGCTCTTGCGCGACCGCGCGACCGCGTTCCGCATCGAGGTCGCTCACGCCGATGAGCTCGGCCTCCGCGATTGCGCGGTACTTCTGCGCATGGAAACGGCCAAGGTAGCCGACTCCGACCACCGCTGCGCGCAAGCGGCCGGTCACCGAGCGACTCCCCGCTGGGTCCCAGCGATGAAACCGATCAGATGGGCGATCTGCGGGCTCGAACTGCAGTCCTGCTCGATTCGAGCGACAGCCTCCTCGAGCGTGTGAGAGCGTTCGAGCAGCACGCGGATGGCATGGTCGAGGTTCCTGCGCTCCGTGGCGTCGATGCCCGCCCGTTTGAGCGCGACGCGATTGATCGCTCGCGGGGTCGCCCAATGCCCTTCCGCGATCGTGTACGGCAGAATGTCCTTGTTCGCGAATGCGCCTGCCACGAGGAACGAGAACGCCCCGAGCCGGGTGAATTGCGTCACGCCGGTCAGGCCGCTCACGACGGCGTGATGCTCGATGGTCACATGGCCGGCGAACTGCGCGCCGTTAGTGATCACGATGTGATCCTCGAGCTGGCAGTCGTGACCTATGTGCGTGTAGGCCATGATGAAATTGTGGTCGCCGACCCGCGTCGTGCCGCCACCTTTGGGTGTGCCCAAATTGAAGCTCGCAAACTCGCCGATCCGGTTGTGCGAGCCGATCACGAGCTCGCTGTAGGCCGCACTGTCGTAGCCCAAGTCTTGAGCTGGCCCCCCGAGCACCGCGCCGTGCTGGATGCGATTGTGCTCGCCGATTGCGACTCGACCGAAGTCGCTGCCGATCCGCGCGTGCGATTCCACGACGGTGTGAGCACCGATCGAGACCTCGCCCGCGATCACGCAGTAAGGACCAATTTCGGCGTCGGGCGAAATCGAGGCGCGGTCGCTCACGATCGCGGTCGGGTGGATGCTCACGAGCCTGACGTCCTAGATCTCGTCGCTCAGCCGCTCGATGCGAGATCGAGCGCGTTGCTAGTCTCGACCGCACCGACGAGCTCGCCGACCGATGCAAAGGCATTCGCGTGCAAGTAGGCCTCGAGCCCGGCGTTGACCTTGACAGGTGCCAGCGGGTCATAGAACAACGCAGTGCCGAGCCCGACGGTGGTCGCGCCAGCCAGCAGGAATTCGACCGCGTCGTGCGCCGTCTCGATGCCGCCTTGACCAATGATCGGGATGCCGCGCGCGCGGCACACCTGGTACACCTGCTGCACCTTGAGCAACGCGATCGGGCGGATCGCGGGACCGGAGAGGCCGCCCTGGACGTTGCCGATGATCGGTCGGCGCGTCGCGACGTCGATCGCCATTCCCATCAGCGTGTTGATCACCGCGAACGCATCCGTGCCGGCCTCGATGCATGCGCGCGCGTTGGCTGCGATGTCGGTCTGATTCGGCGACAGCTTCGTGATCAGGGGCTTGCGCGTAACTTTGCGGCACGCGTCCACGACGCGCGCGGACATGTCGGGATAATTGCCGAAAGCGACGCCGCCCTCTTTCACGTTTGGGCAGGAGATGTTGACCTCCATTGCATCGATCGGCGAGTCGTCGAAGCGGCGTGCGACCTCCGCGTACTCCTCGATGGTGGAGCCACAGACGTTCGCGATGAAACGGGTTTCGCCGAAGTCGAGCTCCGGGAGAATTTTGCGGACGACGTGGTCGACGCCGGGATTCTGCAAGCCGATCGCGTTCAGCATTCCGGCCGGTGTCTCCCAAATCCTGTGCGCGGGATTGCCGAGCCGCGGCGCGAGGGTAGTACCCTTGAGCACGATCGCGCCGACCGCGGCGTTCGAGAAACCCTCGATCCGCGTGTACTCCTCCCCGAAGCCCACGCAACCCGACAGCAGCACCACGGGCGAGCGAAGCTCGAGGCCGCAGAACCTGAGCGCGAGCGGGCGCGATCGTGAATCAGCGGCGGCGTCCATCCTGCTAACGGTGACCGATCGAGCGCGGATTATCCGCGACCGTTCGCGCGAACTCTACTCCAGCGGGCAGCGTGCCCCGGGGCTATCATCGCGCGCATGTTCAATGTGATCCTCTTCCAGCCCGAAATTCCGCCGAATACCGGCAACGTGATTCGATTGTGCGCCAACAGCGGCGCAACGCTGCACCTCGTGCATCCGCTCGGCTTCAACATGGACGAGCGCCAGCTGCGCCGAGCCGGGCTCGATTACCACGAGCTCGCCAGCGTGCGCGAGCATGCGGACCTTCATGCCTGCCTCGCGGCCGTCGCGCCGCCGCGTCTCTACGCGCTGACGACGCGGACGCGCAAGTCGCTGTACGAGCCGCGTTTCGCAAAAGGGGACGCGTTTCTATTCGGCCCCGAAACACGGGGTTTGCCCGACGCAGTGCTCCACTCGGTGCCGCCCGAGTCGCGGCTGCGGATTCCGATGCGCGCAGGCAACCGCAGCCTCAATCTGTCGAACGCCGTGGCGATCACGGTTTACGAGGCATGGCGACAGCTAGCCTTCGAGGAAGCCGGCTAATCGCGCGTCAGTCGAGCTCGTCGGCGATCGGCCGCCGCATGAGCGCAGCGACCGCCGCCTTCGGATCGAGCTGCTCGTAAAGCACGCGATCGAGCTGCTCGACGATCGGCATCGGCACGCCGAGGCGCGTGGCAACCGAATGCACCGCGCGCGCACCGTTGTAGCCTTCGACGACCTGGCCGATCTCGCGCAACGCGTCGCCTGGCGCTGCGCCGCGCGCGAGGGCGAGACCGAAACGACGATTGCGCGACTGATCGTCGGTGCAGGTGAGCACGAGATCGCCCATGCCGGCGAGTCCCATGAAGGTCTTCTCGCGCCCGCCGAGGGCGAGCCCCAACCGCGTCATTTCCGCGAGACCCCGGGCGATCAAAGCGATTCGAGTATTGGCGCCGAAACCCAAACCGTCCGAAATTCCGGCGCCGATCGCGTAGACGTTCTTCGTAGCGCCGCCGACCTCGACGCCGACCACGTCGCCCGAGGTGTAGGCGCGGAACGTATCGGTGCTGATCGAGCGTGCGAGCCTCTGTGCGTAATCGCGGTCGCGGGAAGCGATCGTCATCGCGCTAAGCAAGCCGGCACCGACCTCGCGTGCGAACGTCGGCCCTGACAGCACGGCGGTCGGCAAAGCGCCCGGGAAGTGTTCGGCGACGACCTGATAAGGCAGACGGCCGGTGTCGAGCTCGAAGCCCTTCGTGGCCCATGCGAGCCTGCGGACAGGCAGTCCGGCGAGCCCCTCGAGCATCGACCGGAACGCATGGCTCGGCACCGCGATCAACGTATCCTCGGCGGCGTCGAGGGCCGTCCTCAAATCGGCAGTGACTTGCAACCGTTCGGGAAACGCGGCGTCGGGCAAATAGCGGACGTTGCGCCGTTCGTGCGCCATCGATTCGACGTGTGCCCGGTCGCGGCCCCACAGCAGCACCGGATGGCCCGCACGCGCGAACTGGATCGCAAGCGCGGTGCCCCAGGAGCCCGCGCCGAGCACCGCGATGCAGCTCTGATCGTTAATGCGTCTCCCCGGCTCCGGTCGGCGGTGGTTGTGGGGCTTCGGTGCCGCCGTTACGCGCTTCGCGCTCTTGAACGGCTTGGGAATACAGCAGATCGAAGTTGATCGGCTGCAGCAGCAGCTGAGGGAAGCCGCCTTTGCCGACGACGTCGGCGATCGCCTCGCGCGCGAACGGATACAACGTGTTTGGACAGAAGCTGCCGGTCAGCATGGCCTGCTCTTCCGCCGAATAGCCCTGAATCGTGAAGATGCCCGATTGCGCGATCTCGACCAGGAATAGCGTGGAGTCGTTGTCTTTTGCCTCGACGGTCAGCGTTAGTGTGATCTCGTGCGTGCTCGGCGCAACCTCTTGGCTGTTCGAGCGGATATTGAGCTGCGTTTGCGGCGATACGCTGGTCGTGAATACGGCCGGCGCGCGCGGCGACTCGAACGACAGGTCCTTCACGTAGATCTTCTGCAGCAGCAATTGCCGCTGCGCGCTCGTATTCGGTTGTTCGTCTGCCATAAGGTCTCTCTCTAGGATGTTATTGCTGCGGGGCGGCATCGCGGCCGAGTAAGGCGTCAAGCTGGCCGGTTGCGTCGAGCGCACTCAAGTCGTCGAAGCCGCCGACGTGCCTGCCGTCGATGAAGATTTGCGGCACGGTGCGTCGTCCGCTGCGCTCGATCATCTCGCGCTTGCGATCCGGATCGAACATCACGTCCACCTCCGTGAACGCTACGCTCTTGCTCCTGAGCAACCGCTTCGCCGCGCTGCAATAGCCGCAGAACGGACTCGAGTAGACGATCACTCGCTCGTCGGCCATCTCATTTCACCAGAGGCAGATTCTCGGCACGCCAGCCGCTGAGCCCGCCTTTCAAGCTGAACACATGCTCGAAGCCGGCTTTGCGCAACACGCTGGCCGCCCGGCCCGATGCGGTGCCGTTGTCGCAGACGGTCAGCAAGATCTTGCTCTTGTTTTTGGGGACGGCGCCCTGGTTCTGCTGCAGCTGCTCGACACCGATGTTACGGGCGTTCACGATATGGCCTGCCCCGAACTCCGCGGGTTTGCGCACGTCGATCACGATCGCGCCCTTGTTGATTAGGCGTACGGCATCGGCCGCGGTCACGTGAGTCAAGCCGCGACTGCGCAATCTGAGCTCATAGAACATCACCGCCAGCCACGCGACGATCAATGCGCCGACCAGCAGCGGGTGACGAGTCGTGAACTCGAGCAAGCGAGTCATACTTCGTAAGGCCCAAGGAGCGACGAGGCCGCCGAGTATAACAGCCGCGAGCGGCGCTCCGGCGGCGTGAAAACGCGCGGCGAATCCGCATAAACTCCGGTCCGGTATGAGCACTTCGGGTCGGCTATGGGCCGCAAAAGGTTCGCGATGGGCGGCGGTCGTCGTGCTGCTCACTGTTTCGTTCGCTTCCGCCCAGACGCGGCGCAACGACGAAGCGGCGCTGCGCTCGGTGCGGAAGGAAATCCAAGAGTTGAGCGCGCGGCTAGCACGCGAGGTCGGCGAGCGCGACGACAACGCGCGCGCCCTGCGAACGGTCGAGCTCGAAGCCGCCACCAAGTCTGAGAAGCTCCAAGAGTTGCGCGCCCGGCTACGCGAGCAACGGGATAAGCAGCGAGCCCTCGACGCACAGTTGCAGCACACGCGCACGCAGCTCGCTGCGGAACGGGAAGCGCTTGCACAACAGGTGCGCGTGAGCTACATGAACGGCCGGGAAGAGGTCTTCAAGCTCTTGCTCTCGCAGGAAGATCCGGCGAGCCTCGGCCGAATGCTGGTTTACTACGACTATTTCAACCGGGCACGAAGCCGGCGCATCGCCGATGTCGGCCAGAACGTGCAGCGCCTGCAGCAGCTCGGAGCGGAGGCGGCGGAGGCGCAAGCCGAGCTCGCGCGCCTCACTGCGGCGCAGGCGGCAGAGGTTGCGGAGCTCGCGCGGACGCGAGAAGAGCGGCAGGTCGTAGTCGCCAAGCTGGACGCCGGCATCACGGGCGGTATCGCGTCGCTGGTGAAGCTGCGTGCCGAAGAAAAACGGTTGAACGATCTGGTGACGAAGCTCGGCGCTTTGACCGCGGGTTTTCCGGTCGACAGCGAGCTGCCGTTCGCAAAGTTCAAGGGCAAGCTGCCCTGGCCGATCGCGGGCCGACTGCTCGGCGACTACGGGCAGCTGAGGGACGGAGGGCCCGCTAAGTGGACCGGAGTGCTGCTCGATGCTCGCGAAGGGACGCCCGTACGTGCGATCTACCGCGGTCGTGTAGCGTTCGCCGATTGGCTCCCAGGTCTCGGTCTGCTCGTGATCGTCGATCACGGTGGCGGCTTCATGAGCCTTTACGGGCACAACGGCGCACTGCGGACGGAGTCCGGCGAATGGGTGGACGCCGGCGACGAGATCGCCGAGGTCGGGGATACTGGCGGTCAGGCTCGGCCGGCCTTGTACTTCGAAATTCGCAAGAACGGCGAGCCCTTAAATCCGCACGACTGGATTAAGCAAAATGCGCAGTCGCGCTGAAATCGTGAGTCCGCGGGGCGCCCGACCGTCAATTCCCCGCGGGAAACTCGCTGTGCTAAGGTGAGGGGCGTGTTCCCGAAACACCAATAACAACAACATGCCGTCGACTGCTCGCAACCTCCTGATGCTCACGGTGGGAATCGTTCTGGGACTCGGGCTAGCGGAAGGCTCGGCGATCTGGACGCAGCGCCAAGCACGCCAGCGAATGACGCACGCGCCGGTCGTTTCCACGGAATCGGCCGTGCTCGTCGGCGAGGTGCTCGACCGCGTGCGGCGTGAATACGTGGATCCGATCGACGATCGGCAACTCGTGGCAAGCGCGATCCGCGGAATATTGAAGGACCTCGATCAGCATTCGACATACCTCGATCCGACCCAATACGAGGACATCCGGATCAGCACGTCCGGCAGCTACACCGGCGTCGGGCTCGATGTCGCGGTCGATGCGGGCAAGGTGACCGTCGTCACGCCGCTGGACGGTGCGCCCGCAGCGCGCGCTGGCATTCGACCCGGCGACGTGGTGGTTTCCGTGGACAACGTGCCGGTCGACGGTAAGAACGTCGAGGAGACCGTCAACCGCATGCGTGGCGCACCGGGTACCGAAGTCATGCTCGACGTTCTGCGCAATGGCAGCAGCACGCCGCTACGATTCGCATTGACGCGCACCGCGGTTCAGGTTCGCACTGTCTCGAGCGAGTACCTCGGCAACGGCTTGGGCTACGTGCGCCTGTCGTCTTTCGCGGAAAGCACGCCGAGGGACTTGCAGCACGCCGCCGAGGAGCTGCGAGCGGCCGCCAACGGCAAGCTGCTCGGCGTGGTGCTCGATCTGCGTAACAATCCCGGCGGCGTGCTGGATGCGGCCGTGCAGGTTTCCGACGCGTTCATCGCCGATGGCTTGATCGTGCGTGGTGTCGGCCGCGTGCGCCAAGCGCGGTTCGAGCAATACGCGCACCGGGGCGATTCGCTCGAGGGCGTGCCGGTCGTGGTGCTCGTGAACGGCGGGTCGGCCTCGGCTTCAGAGATCGTCGCGGGTGCGCTCCAGGACCATCATCGAGCGCGGATCGTCGGCGAGCGCACCTACGGCAAGGGCTCCGTGCAGACGGTGATGCCGCTCGGCGAAGGCAGTGCGATCAAGCTCACGACGTCGCGGTATCTCACGCCGTCCGGACGGTCGTTGAACGGCGTCGGCATCGATCCCGACGTCGTCGTGCACAACGCCGACCCGCAGCGCCAGTATCGCGGCCGCGGTGGCCCGGTGGAGCTTCGCGACGACCAGCAGTTGCTCGAAGGGATACGTCTGATCAGCTACGACTCGATCTCGGTCAGCGCGGCGCAATGACGCAATCGCCGAGTCCGGCGAACGCTCGCGGCCGGTGCGGCCCCGTGCGCCGGCCGCGCCGATGAGCGACGCGATCGAGCGTAGCCTCGACATCGAGCAAGCTCAGCTGCGCGGCTTCGCGCGCAGCGTATCCGAGGTCGAGTGGCTGCTGCTGATCCTCGTCGTGCTCTATCTATTTGTGGTGCATCCGGCGCTTGCGCGCAGCGGTGCGATGCTCACGGTATTGTTTGCGTTTGCCGGTTTCGTGCTCGTATTCCGCTACGCGAGGCCTTTCCGCCGCCACGTGCGCGTGAAGCTGTCTCTGGAAATCCTCGCGATGCTCGCGTTCCTGACGGCGGTGCTCGTGTTCGGCGGCGGGACGTCGAGCCCGCTCGTGAACCTCTATTTGCTCCCGATCGTGACGGCTGCGCTTACGCTCGGTAAGCGCGAGACCGCACTCGTCATGCTGCTCGCGGCCGGCTGCTATCCGCTCGCCGCTTTCTTGATCGACGGCGCCGCAACCTTCACGCCGGATTTTGCGATCACGGCGGTCGGCGTGCTTGCGCCGTTCGTGCTCGTCGCATTCTCGACCACGCTGCTAGTCGACAACATCAACACCTCGAAACAACGTATCAGGGCGTTGTCGGACCGAGACGAGCTCACCGTGCTCTATAACATGCGCGCGTTCGCGCGCATCGCGGAGCAGGAGCACGAGGTCGCGAGCCGCTCGGAGCGCCGCTACTCGATCCTCATGGTCGATATCGAGCATCTGAAGACGCTCAATGACACCTACGGACACGAGGCGGGCAACCGCGCCGTAAAGCTCGTTGCGGACGCGTTGCAACGTCTCACACGCTCGACCGACACCGTCGCTCGCTATGGGGGCGACGAGTTTATCGTGCTG
The DNA here is from genome assembly GCA_963817615.1 of uncultured Gammaproteobacteria bacterium. Classification (GTDB taxonomy): domain Bacteria; phylum Pseudomonadota; class Gammaproteobacteria; order Steroidobacterales; family Rariloculaceae; genus FEN-1219. The sequence continues at coordinate 926,596 of CAWFPH010000002.1, forward strand.
CTTGCGAACGCGGACAAGGCGGTCGCAGAGGAGGTTGCGCAGCGGATCCGCAACGTCGTATTCGCGACGACGCTCGAGGTCGAAGGGAAGATGGTTCGGGTCAAAGTCAACGTCGGTGCGGCGACGTTCCCGGACAATGGCGCCGCGTTGCAGGCCGTGATGACCGCCGCCGATCGTTTGATGTACAAGGACAAGAACCTTCGTCAGCCTCCGAAAGGCAAGCTCGTGATTCATCGGGTCTAGCACGCGCGTTGCGGCCGCGCGGTATCATGCGCCGACAGGGTTCCCTGTTGGGATGAACGAGTGATCAAGGCCAGCGTGCTATATCCGTACCGCCCGGGCGCCAGGTTCGACATGAACTACTACTGCGACGCCCACATACCGCTTTGCGAGCGTACGCTGCGACCGGCGCTGAAGGGCATTGCGGTGGACAAGGGCATTGCCGGCGACACGCCGGGCTCGATGCCGACCTACCTCGCGGTCGGTCATTTGCTGTTCGAGACCGTTGCAGCCTACGAAGCGGCCTTCGAATCGGACGGGCACGCGATCCTTGCCGACGCTTCGAACTACGCCGACGTCATTCCTGTCGTGCAAATCAACGAAGTAATGATCGACTGATCGCTCGCACCGCAAATGACAACGCCGACCGAATCCAAACATGCGGACCAGGGCGGCGCAGCGCCGCGGGACCGCGGCTTTCCCCTCTGGGGCAGCCTCGCGGTTCCGGCCGGCTTTCTCTGGGGTACGGCGCTCGGCGTCATCGCCGGCATCGTGTTCGGCAACATCTTGATCGGGGCCGCAATCGGCGCCGGGCTCGGAATCGGCATCGGGCTCGCACTGTTCGCGGCGGCAGTCGTGGTCGCATCGGGGCGTGTCTAACGCGAAGATGGCGGCGACGGTTCATTTGTCGAGGGCGGCACAATGCGCTTGCTGAACCTGCTAGGCCGCGCCATCGGTGCCCTCTGCGGCGCCGCATTGAGCGTCGCATGGGTCTATGCAGTTTGGGTGCCGGCTGCCGGCTTGAGCCTCTCGAACGTGAGCATCGTCGTCGCACTTCTGCTCGTGGCGTTCGCGCTGTTCGCGGTGATCGCTTCGCTGCGTGGGCATGCGACCGTCGTAATTCTGTTATTCCTCGCGTCGTTTTTTCCGATCGGAGCGTTCTTGTTGCCGACGGATCACTGGCTGCACTGGGTCGGTTGGGCCGACCTGGGGCTATTGGTGGCCGGGGCAATGATGTGGGTCACGCGTCGGCCGCGAGCCGTCGTCGACGCGCAAGCGGCCGATGACGCGAAGTGAGCGCGGCGCCACGCGCCGTCGTCGCGAGCTACAATGGCGCCGTTCGCCGACCTTGAATCGACATGACGGTACGCGGTTCTTTTGGAAATAAGCTGCTCGCAGTGCTTGCAGCGACGGCCTTCTTGCCGGCGTTGCACGCACAGTCGAGTCAGGCGAGCGCGCTCGCGGCCGCACGCGCCCGCTGGCAGGCGGCGGGGCTGTCGAGCTACGAATACGGATATCGCAAGTTCTGCGAATGCCACCCCGATACTCCACCCGAAACGGTCGTCACAGTGCGTAATGGCGCGGTCACCAACGTGCGACATCGGCCCGTCGGTTATCCGGAAGAAGTGCCCGGCGACCCGACGAGGTTCAAATACTATTGGACCGTCGAAGGCCTATTCGACTTGGTGCAAGCGGCCGAGAGTCGCGGCGCGACCGTTCGAGCGAGCTACGATGACGAGCTCGGCTACCCTACGCAGATCTACATCGACTACGACGCGAATTTCATCGGCGACGAGCTCGATGTTCGTCTGACGGCGGTGACTCCGCTGACGCCGCGCTGATCCTCGGCGGCGTGCGGCGCTTGCGCGCAAAATCCGTCAACCGTTCGGGATTGACCGATAGTGTGCCCCGCCGTAGAGTCAAGCAAACGCCCGTCATTGGGCGTCCGGTGTGGGCCGATTCAACGTGCTGCCGAGCTTCGCTTGCGATAGCAACTGTCAACAACATCACCCAAGAGTTGGTCGCCCTCTAGCGCTTGATCTTGCGCCGTCGGTTAAGTCGCTAGCTGCATGAAACGGCGTGAGAGTCCTGGTGATGAATATTTACGTCGGAAATTTGTCCTACGCGATGAGCGAAAGCGAATTGCGCGACGCGTTCAGCGCGTTCGGTGAAGTGTCGTCGGTAAAGATTCTGATCGACCGCGAGACGGGTCGATCGCGCGGCTTCGGCTTCGTCGAGATGCCGAATAAAAACGAGGCCGAAACGGCGATCACTCAACTGAACGGCAGGGAGCTCGGCGGGAGAGCTCTGCGTATCAACGAGGCGCGGCCGAGAGAGCGCGGCTGACTTCGATCGGTTGCCGATGCGACGGGCGGCGGGCTCGCCAGCGTCGGAGCCGGGTGCCCGCAGCGCGGCCTGTTCGGGCTCCCGATGGACTGAGCGTGCAAGGCGGCTCGGCGCGGCAGCGGCCTATCCGATGCCGCCGTTATGTCGCGTCCACGAGCGTCCATTAAAGGCTCGCTATAATCTTCCCGAGCGGCACCTCAGCAACCATCGAGCTCGAAGACCGAAAAGCCGAATACGATGATCTATCTCAAATGGACTTCCAGCGATCTGGCCACACTCGAGGACGGCGCACTCTATACCGAGGTCGACGAGGACGGTTGGGTTCAGCGGGAGGTCGGCATCGGCGAGGACGGTGCGGTGACCCACCAGCTCGTCCCTACCGACGCCCGCCCGGGGTGGTTCGGCCTCGTTCGGCTCGCGCTGCCGATGCTCGCGAGTAACGTGACGAAAGCCGAGTTCGAATCCCTGTGGGACGCGGGTGAGGCTCGCAGCGGAGCGATTTGAACGGGCCAGGGCCCATGAATAGCGGTTGGTTCGGCGCGCTATACTGCACCCTCGGCGCCCGTAGCTCAGCGGATAGAGCACTGCCCTCCGGAGGCAGGGGTCCGGGGTTCGAATCCCTGCGGGCGCGCCATTTCACACATCACGTACCAGGAAGCGGTGGCCCGCGGGCCCCGTAGCCGCGGATGGACAGGGCGTCCGTCAGGACAGTACGTTAGCGTCTCCGCACCGAGGGGGACGACTCGTGATCAGAACCGCAACGACCACGCTTGCGCTGCTGGCGCTCGCGTTCGGCTCTATCGATCTGCACGCTCAAGCGCCTGTCGCGCCTGCGCCGACCGGGCCCACTCCGACCGGCCTCGTCGTGGGCATGGGCAATTACTTCAGCCCCATCACGGCCAACCTCGAGAAGGCGGTCGCGTTCTATCACGACGGGCTCGGTCTCGACGCGCAGGCTGCGCCCAGCGATTTGACGAGCAACGCGCCGTTGCTGGCCATGTTCGGTCTCCCCGACGCGAAGCTGCGCCAGCAGATCGTTCGCACGCCGGCCCTCGCGGGCGGCGTCGAGATCGTCGAGATCTCCGCAGCGAACGGCAAACCCATCGAGCGGCGCAATCAGGATCCGGGCGCCGTCACGCTGGTAGCCACTGTGCGCGACCTCGACGCGACGCTCGCGCGGCTCGAACGCCTCGGCGCGCCAATCGTCACGAGCGGCGGCAAGCCCGTGACGATCGGCCAGAACGGCCTGCGGATCGTCGTGGTGAAAGACCCGGACGGGCACTTCGTCGAGATCGCGCAACCCGCGCAACTGCCGGAGACACAGGCGCCGCCCACTCAGAACGTCGTTGCAATGGCCCTTCGCGTCACGGTGAGCGACGTCGCCAAAGCGATGACGCTCTACGGCGATTCGCTCGGGTTAAAGGTGAATCGTGCGCCCGGCGAGCCGAGCGGCGACGCCGCGGTGCTCGGAGCTCTCGGCGTGGACGGTGGCAAATACCGTGTCGGTTTGCTGCAAGTACCTACGTCGGGCTTCGAGCTGCGATTCATTGAATTCTCTGGCGTGGACAAGAAGGCGGTGCAGGGCAGAGTCCAGGACCCAGGGTCGACCCGCATGCAGCTGCGCGTGCGCGACATCGACGCCACCATCGCCGTGTTCAGGCGCTTTGGCGGTGAAGTGGTCTCGACCGGTGGCAAGGCGCTCGATCTGCCGGCCGGCAACAACAAGCTCAAGGTCGCGATCGTGCGCGACCCGAACAACCTTTTCGTCGTGCTCATCGAGTCGCCGCCGCCGGCCGGCTGAGGGTACACTTTCCGGTACACCGCGCTGGGACCTTTGTAGGCCCAGACTCCACAATCTCCACGGGCGCGCCGACTCGCGCCGCTGCGGGCAAGCGGCCAGGCGAGCTACTTCTTGGCCTGACTCACGATGTAGTCGACGGCGCTCGTGATCTCCTCGTCGGAGAGATCGACGCGGCCGCCCTTCGGGGGCATGAAACCCTTTTCACCTTGGAAGCCCATCAGCGCGTGCATGTGCAGCGTGTCGATGCCCTTCGAGAGGCGCGGGGCCCATGCCTCGACATCGCCGAGTGGCGGTGCACCGCCGACGCCCGGCGGCGCGTGGCAAGCGATGCAAACGGCATTGTAGACCTGGGGGCCGGACATCTTGGTCTCGACCGGCGTGGGTTTCACCACCGCCGCGGCTGCGGCCGCAAGCTCTGCCGAGCCGAGCAGCGCGACTTGGCCGACAGGCTTGATGCGCTGCTCGATTGCGGCTTGCACGACCGGATCGTCCTGCTCGTAGCGGCCCTGCGTGTCGATCGCAATTGCGCGCACGAGGAAGAACACTCCGGCGGCAACTCCGATCAGGATGCCGATCACGAGCATGAAACTGTCGAAGAACTGCTGGTCGTGCTGGCGCAACTTGCTGCTCCCGGTCTCGAGGCGGGCGGATTATAGCAACGGCAATCGACCGCGCCGAGTCGCGTCGAACGGTATTCCATACCGAGGGGTCGTGCCCGTGTCGCTCGCACTCGCCGCCCCCGCGCGGCAAGCGAGCACCTGTGACACGAATGATCGAGACCCGCAAACGGCCGCGAAGGGATGCCCCCAGCGCCCGGAACAGCCAGCGACCCGCCGGGGCGGGTATCCGAGCGCGTCGACCGTGGCACGGCAATCCGCGGCCGCCGGCCGGCATTCGGTCTGAACAGCCGAGCGCTTCGCACCTCAAGCCGGGGAACCGCGATCGCGGCAGCGCAGCTGCAGCGCCTCCGCGACGTGCTCCGTCGCGAGGCGTTCGCTGCCTGCGAGATCGGCGATCGTGCGCGCGACTTTCAGGACGCGCAGCGAGCTCCGCGCGCTGAGCTGCCAATGCTCAGCGGCGCTCCGGAGCAGTGTGCGTTCGGCTTTGCCTAGCTCGACAACTTGCCATACCCCTCGCACGTCGAGGCGTGCGTTGAGCTTCCCAGAGCGCTCGAGCTGGATGCGCCGTGCGCAGGCAACGGCTTCGCGAACCTCGGCCGACTCACCCGGCATCGCCGGTGCGGCCACATCGGCGAAGCCCACGCGCGGCACTTCGATATGCAAATCGAAGCGGTCGAGCAGCGGCCCCGAGATCCGGCTCTGGTAGTGATCGAGGCGCGCAGGCGTGCAGCGACAACGGTCCGTGCCGTCGCCGCGGTAGCCGCAAGGGCATGGGTTCATTGCGGCGACGAGCTGAAACTCGGCCGGAAACGCGATCTGCTCGTGCACCCGCGAGATGCGCGCGACGCCGCTTTCGAGCGGCTCGCGCAGCGCCTCGAGCGCATCGCGCCCGAACTCGGGCAGCTCGTCCAAGAACAGGACGCCGCGATGGGCGAGCGAGATTTCTCCGGGACGCGGTCTGCTGCCGCCGCCAACCAATGCAGCCGCCGAAGCCGTGTGATGGGGCGCGCGAAACGGCGGCAGCGATGTCGGATTTGCGGCGCTTGCCTCACCGGCGACCGACGCAATGCTCGCAACCCGCAGCATCTCGTGGTGGGCGAGCGGCGGCAGGAGTCCCGTCAGCCTTTCCGCGAGCATGCTCTTGCCGCTGCCGGGAGGGCCGATCATCAACATGTTGTGCGAGCCGGCGGCGGCTACGGTCAGCGCGCGTTTCGCGAAGCCTTGGCCGCGTACGTCGGCAAGATCGAGAGCCGGCCACGGCGCGTGCTCCGTCAGCGTTCGATGCGCGACCGTCGGTAGCGGTGCGGTACCCTCGAGATGCCCCACCACTTCGTTCAGATGGGATGCAGCGTAGACCGTCGCGCCCTCGACGAGTGCCGCCTCGGCCGCATTGGCGGCCGGCAACACCAGCGCGCGACCGGCCTTGTGGGCAGCGAGAACGGCCGGCAGCGCGCCGGTGATCGGCCGTAGCTTGCCATTGAGCGCGAGCTCGCCCACGAACTCCGTCGAATCGACGGGCCAGTGCGGCTTATCGTGCTTCGCGGCGATCACGCCGAGCGCAATCGGCAGATCGAACCTGCCGCCTTGTTTCGGGATATCGGCCGGCCCCAGGTGCACGGTGATTCGGCTGACCGGAACAGTGTGGCCCGAGGTCGCGAGCGCAGCCCTCACGCGGTCCTTGCTCTCGCGGACGGCGGCTGCAGGTAGGCCGGTAATCGCGAAGCTCGGGAGGCCGCCGCCGAGATGAACTTCGACGGTGACGGGGTACGAGTCGAGACCCCTTTGGCCTCGGCTCAATAGGCTCGCGAGGGACACGGCCGTGGGCGCCGGACGCCCACGGTGGCCCAGCGACTAGTTGCGGGTGCTGCCGAGTGCCTTTTCGAGGTCGGAGAGCCGAGCCTCCATCGCTTCCAGCTTGGCTCGCGTGCGCTCGAGCACCGCGCGTTGCAGATCGAATTCCTCACGGGTCACGAGCTCCATGCGTTCTAGCCCGGCCGTGAGCAGCGCCTTGAAGTTGCGCTCCAGATCCTGGCCGAGCGCGCGCAGGTTCTGCGGCACCGACTCGACAAGCTCGCGCACGAGCTCGTCGACGTTGAACCGGGTCGATTGCTTCTCGGCCATTGCACCCTCCTCCGTATTCGGTCGCGAGCGCCGATTCCGGGGAATCGAGCGGGAAATCGCGAGCCATGATAGCGCGGACTAGGCGAAAGGCCGGATTTGACCTAATGTTGACGCGACCCGCGGCTCCCGTAGCTCCGAGAAAAGGGCGAATTCAATCACGCGGCGGCGGTTTCGGGGTTGTTAGACTCCGTCGTTCCCCGCCTCCGTTTGCCGGAGATCGAAGTGCGCATCGCTCCAACCGTCCTGGTACTCGCGTTCGCCGCCACCGCGGCGTTCGGCGCAGAGGTTTATCGATCGAAGGACGCTAACGGCAACGTCACCTTCAGTGATCGGCCGGAAGATCCGAATGCCGTAGCAATCACGGTGCTCACACCGAAGAGCGGCCGGCCCGCGGCGCCGCCGCCGCAGCCTCGGCCCGTTCAAAAGACCGCCGACGCGGCGAGCGCCAGCAATGCACCGGGCGGCGCAACGGCCAAGCCGAAGGAGCCGCCGCAAACGCCGGAAGAGCATCAAGCCGAGAAGGCGAAGAACTGTGAGATCGCGCGTCAGCGAGTGCAAAGTTATGCAGTCTCGCATCGTCTATATCGCGAGGGGCCGAACGGCGAGCGGCAGTACCTGAACGACAAAGAGATCGACGAAGCGAAAGCCCGAGCGGCCGCGGATGTCGAAACCTGGTGCAATTGAGGTTCCGACGCTCGAGCCTCGTGATCCGGCCGCGGCTTCGGTAGCGACCTCCGAGTCGCGCACGGAAGTCCGGCCCGAGCGAATCGATCCGCGGTCCGACGACTTCTTCATCCCGGATTTCTGCGCCACGCGCATGGTGTTTGCCGTGGTGATGATCGCGGAGCTCCTCGCGGTAACGGTGAGCCTCGCGCGGCCTACCGCGCAGTTCCTGAACGAGCTCGCCCGCATTTCGCTGTTCCTGCAATGGCTCGCGCTCACGAGCGCAGCGCTGCTCTGCTACTCGCGGCCAAGCCTGAAAAAACTGTCCGTGCCGCGCGCGACCGTCGCGGTGTTCGTGCTGCTGCTTGCCAATACCGCGCTCCTGTCCGAAGCAGCTCTGTGGCTCAGGACGAGCTTCAGTCAGATCGAGCTCACCGCCACGCTGTTTCCGAGCGACCATTGGCCATTCTTGTTGCGCAACGAAGGCATCTGCCTGATCGTGGCGGCGCTGTTGCTGCGCTATTTCTTCGTCGCGCATCAATGGCGACTACATGTGCGTGCGGAGGCTCGCTCACGCATCGAGGCCCTGCAGGCTCGAATTCGGCCGCACTTTCTGTTCAACAGCATGAACACCATTGCCGCGCTGACGCGTAGCGACCCGCGGCGCGCCGAGGAAGCGGTCGAGGACTTGGCGGATTTGTTCCGCGCCACGCTGCGGGACTCCCACAGCGCCCTGCGTCTCAAAGAAGAGCTCGAGCTCACGCGGATCTATCAACGCATCGAGGAGCTGAGGCTCGGCGAGCGCTTGAGCGTCCGCTGGGACGTCAAACAGCTGCCGATGCGTGCGTTCGTGCCGAGTCTGACGATTCAGCCGCTGCTCGAGAATGCGATCTATCACGGGATCGAGCCCCTGCCGCGGGGAGGTACGGTCACGGTGGGTGGCCGCGTGCGCGACGGCAGAATCGAAATAGTGGTGTCGAACCCCGTAGCGGCAGGTGCGGCTGCAGCCGACAGGCCCGGAAATCGCCTCGCGCTGGAGAACATTCGCCAGCGCTTGACGCTTGCGTACGGTCACGAGGGCACGGTTGAGATCGAGCGGCAGCCGGCAGAGTACCGCGTCACGTTGCGATTCCCGTACGAGGAATGAACGACGCAACTCGCAGCGTCCTGATCGTCGACGACGAGCCGCCCGCGCGCGAGCGGCTCGAACGGCTCGTCGGCGAGCTGCCCGGCTGGGCCGTAGCGGCGACCTGTGCGACCGGCATCGAAGCGCTGTCGCTCGCTGGGCGGCTCAATCCCGCCGTCGTGCTGCTCGACATTCGCATGCCCGGGATGACCGGCATCGAGGTCGCGCGGCATCTCGGCGCGCTCGAACGCCCCCCGGCAGTCGTCTTCACGACGGCTTACGATGAGTACGCCCTGCAAGCATTCGACTCGCAAGCGGTCGGCTACTTGTTGAAGCCGGTCCGACGAGAGCGACTGGAGCAGGCATTGCAGCATGCGGCGCGGCTCGCGGCGCCGCAATTGCGCGGACTCGCGGCCCCCGCGACGCTGGCTGCGCCGTTTGCGGCGCGGCAACACGTTGCCGTGCGCGTGCGCGACGAGCTGAAGCTAATCCCGGTCAAAGAGATTCGTTTCTTCCGCGCCGAGCAAAAATACGTGACTGTGCGGCACGGGCGCGGCGAGGATCTGATCGATGAATCACTGCGCGCTCTGGAGGAGGAATTCGCGCGCGACTTCGTGCGCGCGCATCGCAGCTTGCTGGTCGCTGTCGCGCACGTCGAGGCGTTGGAACGTACAGTCGACGGCTACGCGCTGCGCCTCAGAGGCGAAGCGCAAACCCTGCCAGTGAGCCGCCGGCAAGTAGCCGACTTGCGTAAGCGTCTAGTGGGACATTGACTGAGCCGCGGCCCCGTTGGCGCCTGCGCGTGCTAAAGCCGCGTCGACCGCCTACCATTCTCAACGATGAGCGAGAGCGACTTGAAACCCGGCGAACCGCACGAGCGCACCGATGGCGAGCGGGCTGCTCTCGCAGCGCCGCGGGATTCCGAGCAAAAGGATCGGTCGGCACAGCCGGCGCGGGCGGGCGCCACGCCGCGCGTTTCCGGGCGGTCCGTCGCGCTCAGCGGGCTCGCGTTCGTGCTCGCGCTGATCGCGATCGCCGTGACGGGTATGCTCTGGTGGCAATACCGGGCGTTTTACGTTTCACTCGATCAAAACGACGCGACGGCTGCCGCGGCGCTCGAGCGTGCTCGCGCAGAGCAACGCGCGCTCTCCGACAAGCTCACCGAGCTCGGCAAGAACGTCGACGCGCTGCGGCAGTTGAATGCGGGGCTCACCGACCGCGTTGCGGCGCTGCCGGGGCGGTTCGCAGACCTCGAGCGCCGGCTCGACGCGGTGCAGGGCGGCTCGTTCGACGCGCGCGGCGAATTGCTGCGCTCGGAAGCAGAGTACTACCTCACGGTTGCGAACACGCAGCTCACCCTCGCGGGTGATTGGGACAACGCGATCAAGGCGCTCGAGCTCGCCGACGGGAGGCTCGCGGAGCTCGGCAATCCCGAGCTCGCGCCGGTGCGAGACAGCATTGCGGGCGAGCTGCAGATGCTGCGCGGCGTACGTCTGCCCGACGTGGAGGGGCTCGTCTTCAGCTTGGGCCGTCTCGCGGCCCGTGCCGAGCAGTTGCCGCTTCGCAAGGAAGCGCCGGCGAACTATGCCGCCCGCGCGACGCCTGCCGACGATGTGGAGCCGGGCTTAGGTAGGCTTTGGTTCGCGATCAAGCAAACGTTGCTGGGTCTCGTCCGCGTCGAGCGACGTGATTCGCCGGTCCCGAGGGCGCTTTCGGCGGCGGAGAGCGCGCTCGGTCGCCGGCAATTTGCGGTCGAGATCGAGCTCGCTCGCATTGCCGCGCTGCGCCGCGAGCCGCAAGCATTCATGAGTGCGCTCGGCGGCGCGGCCGACCGCCTGCGCCGCGATTTCGACACCGACGCGGCGGAGGTCGAGAGCGCGCTTGCGCTGCTGCGGGAGATGCAGAGCGTCGATATCGCGCCGAAACCGCCGGATATCGCAGGGGCGCTGAATCAACTGCGCGCGATCACTTCCGGGAGCCGCTGATGCGTTTCGGCGTCTGGGCCTTGGCTGCACTTACGCTCGGTGCCTTCGCGGCCCACTTTGTGCTGCAAGATCGCGGCTACGTCCTGATCAACTTCCGCAGCTATGTCGTCGAAATGTCGGTGCCGGGCCTCGTGCTCACGCTCGTCGCGCTCTATGCGCTCATCCGCGGCTTGGCAACGATCGGCAAGCTGCCGCGCAGGCTCGGCGGTGCGCTCGCCGAACGGCGCTTGCGGCGCAGCGGCACCGATCTCACGCGGGGCTTGGTTCACATGATCGAGGGCGATTGGGCGCGGGGCGAGCGGCTGCTCACTCAGCGGCTCAAGGACAGCGATGCGCCACTCGTCAATTACGTCCTGGCCGCCCGCGCCGCGCACTTGCAGGGCGCCTATGAGCGCCGCGACGAGTGGCTCAAGCTCGCGCATGACGAGTCGCCGAACGGCGAAGCCGCCGTGCTGTTGATTCAGGCCGAGTTACAGCTCGATGCGGGGCAGCACGAGCAGGCGCTTGCGACGCTGAACCGGCTCACGCGCCTGCGACCGGATCATCCCGGCGCGCTCGGTCTGCTCGCGCGCGTGTACGAGGCAACTCACGATCAGCCGGGCCTTACCGCACTGCTGCCGCGGCTCGATCGAGCGCGGCTGCCGATGGCCGAGCGCGAATCCGTTGCGGGCGCCGCCCTCGATGCGGAATTCGCGCGCCCGGGCTTGACGAAGGAGCGGCTTACAGAGCTCTGGTCTCAGGTGCCGAGCGATCTGCGCGTGGCGCCTGCGCTGCTTGCGCGACGGGCCCTTGCGCTGGAGCGTCTCGGCCGCGGCGACGACGCAGAGCGAGAGCTGCGCGCCGCGCTCAAGCGCAACTGGCATGTTGCGCTCGTGAAGGCCTACGGTGAAGTACGCGGAGCGGACCTCGCGAAACAGCTGCAGCAGGCGGAAGGTTGGCTGCGCAACTATCCGGAGGACGGCACGCTGCTCTTGACCGCCGCGCGGCTGTGCATGGCGAACGAGCTTTGGGGTAAGGCGCGCAGCTATCTCGAATCGAGCCTCGCACTTGCGCCGGGGCCCGACGCGTATGCTCAGTACGGTCGGCTGCTGGGGGCGCTAGGCGAGGAGGACCGAGCCGCGCTCGCGTTCCGCTCCGGACTCGGCCTCGTGAGTCCCACGGCGCTCGAGCGGCTCGAGCCGCCGCCTCGACCGAGCACGGCGCCCGCTTCGGTGAGCCGCGGCTAAGCGCTGCGCGGCTGCGAACGCCGGGAGTCGAGCCACTCGATCAACGGATCCCACTGTTCCCAATCGGGCCAGGCCAGATACGGCGGCAGCTCGTGGATGCCCAAGCCGCGCTGGTACGCGCGAATGTAGTTCTGCGCTTCTCGAAAGCTCGCGATGTAAGGCACCTTGAGCCGCGACAACACGTCGTCGAGCTCTTCGAAGATCAGCGTGTTCTCTTTGATTCGGTTCGCTACCAGCGCGGCTTTGGCTTTCTTATCCGCGACTTTGGCGATATTCAACAGCTCGTCGACGAAGCGCTCCGCTGCCTTGATGTCGATCGGCGACGGCAGCACGGGAACGACGATCGTCTCGGCCTTCCGCACGAGCTCGACGAGCTCCTTGCCGTGGGAGCCGGCTGCCGAGTCGATGATCACGTAGTCCGCGTTGCGCGGCACGCCGCGCAAGCCGCTCTCGAAGCCGGGCACGGCCGTGATCGGCGGGAACCCTTCCGGCCGCTGCTCGAGCCAGGTGAGCGCCGAGGCTTGGGGATCGAAATCGGCGAGCGCCGTCTCGTAGCCCTCCGACGCGAAATAGGCTGCGAGGCTCGTGGCGATCGTGCTCTTGCCACAGCCGCCTTTGGCGTTGGTCACGAGGATGTGTCGCATCAGGCTCTCCGAGCGGACCTTATTGTTCTGTTCGCGGACACGCGGGTGCGCGGTGCCCGCATAACTTAGCCACGGTTATGACAAATGTCCATTGCGGCGGCCGCCTCGGACGGTTCCGACTATACTGGCATGCCGCCGGGGGAAGGCGGGCGCCCGCTCTATTTCACGGCTATCTGGCGCTGCAGCGTGACTGCGATGAAGCTTCGGTTTACCAAAATGAACGGTCTCGGCAACGATTTCATGGTCGCCGAGTGGCCGGCCGGACGTCCACCGCCCGCCCCCGAGCTCGTGCGCCGCTGGGCCGACCGGCGGCTCGGCGTCGGCTTCGATCAGCTGCTCCTCATTGGGGCTGAACGGCCGGTCGGCGGCGAGGCGACCTATCGGATCTTCAACAGCGACGGTGGCGAGGTCGAGCAATGCGGCAACGGCGTGCGCTGTCTCGCCCGCTTCCTTGCGCCGCGGTTCGGCGAAGCGTTCACGCTGGTGGGCCCGGTCGGGACGGTTGCTGCGCGCGTGCTGTCGGCCGATACCGTGAGCGTCGAGCTCGGCATCCCCGACTTTCGACCGGCGGCGCTGCCCTTCACTACGCCCGAGGAACAGGATCGCTACCGCTTGACGGTCGATTCTCAAACGGTGGAGTTCGGCGCGGTGTCAATGGGCAATCCGCACATCGTCCTTGCCGTGAACTCGGTGGACAGCGCGCCCGTGGGTATACTGGGACCCAAGCTCGAACGGCATCCCAGTTTTCCTCAGCGCGTGAACGTGGGCTTCATGCAACGAATGAGCGACCGGCGGATTCGACTGCGCGTGTTCGAGCGCGGTGTCGGCGAGACGCTCGCCTGCGGCACGGGCGCCGCGGCCGCCGTGGCCATCGGGCGGCGGTGGGGAGAGCTTGGAGGCGAGGTCGAGGTGAGCCTTCCCGGTGGAGTACTAAAGGTCAACTGGCCGGGGCCGAACGCGGCTCTGTGGCAAACTGGAGCCGTAAGCGCGGTTTACGAGGGTCAGATCGAGCTATGAGCCAACAGAAGGGCGGCGCTGCGAGCATCGGTGAATCCTTTTCCGAAAGCGCGATCGCGGATTATCTACGCAGCCACCCCGACTTCTTCGAACGGCATCCCCTGCTCTTGCTGGGCTTGAGGCTGCCGCATCGTACAGGCGGCACGGCCGTGTCGCTCGTCGAGCGCCAGGTTTCGATGCTGCGGCAGCGCAACGCGCAACTCGAGCGGCAATTCAAGGATCTCGTGGCCGTCGCTAAGGCGAACGATTCGCTCGTGGAAAAAATTCATCAGCTCGGACTGAAGCTGATGCGGACCACGGACGTCGCGGTACGGCTCGAGGAACTCGAGACGAGCCTGCGCGAGGATTTCGCGGCGGAGCGCGCCGTGCTCGTGCTGTTCGTGGAGACGACGGCGGCGCTCGCGCAGCGAGAAGGTTTCGTCAAGCGCCTGAGCGCCGAGGATCCGGCAGTCAAGCCGTTCGCTACGTTCTTGCGCACAGCGCGTCCCCGTTGCGGCGCGTTGCGGGATCGTCAGAAGAGCATCTTCGATCGCGACGAGGAAAGCGTGCGTTCGGCCGCGCTGCTGCCGCTCGGCGCCCATTCGTCACTCGGCTTTCTCGTGATCGGCAGCCGGGATCCCGACCACTTCCATCCGGGCAAGCGAATCGACTTCCTCGTGCGCCTCGGCGAGTTGCTGTCGACCGCGCTCGGCGACGAGCAAGCGCAGCGTGAACGGGCATAGCGAGCTCGCTGCGTTCCTAAAACGCCTTGCAACCGAGCGGCGCTTGTCGGCGCACACGGTGTCGGGCTACGCGCGCGATCTGAACGCACTGCTCGGGTTTTGCGAGCGCGAGAAGATCGACTCGTTGGCAGCGCTGGATTCCTACGCCGTTCGGCGTTTCGCGGCGGAAAGCCACCGGCGCGGCCTCGGTCCGCGCAGCATCGCGCGGCGGCTATCGGCGGTGCGCACATTTCTGTCGTACCTCGTCGAGAACGGCGTGATCAAAGCCAACACGGCCGCGCAAGTGCAGGCTCCAAAGCCCGCGCGCCGCCTGCCGGCCACCCTCGATGCGGATCAGGTCGCGAGTCTGCTCGAGATCGGGGGGGAGGATCCGCTCGCGTTGCGCGATTGCGCGATGCTCGAGCTCTTCTACTCTTCCGGGCTCAGGCTTGCGGAGCTCGTGGGGCTCGATCTCGGCGATGTCGACGCGGCCGATCGCACCGTGCGTGTCACGGGTAAAGGGCGTAAGTCGCGCATCGTGCCGGTGGGAAGACACGCGCTCGAGGCCCTCGCCCACTGGCTCGGAGCCCGCGTTGCGTTTGCCGCTCGCGACCAGATGGCATTGTTCGTGAGCCGCCGCGGCGAGCGGCTTTCCGCGCGCAGCGTGCAGGCGCGAGTCAACTATTGGGCGCGTCGTCGCGGCGCACCGACGCGGGTGCATCCCCACATGCTCCGGCATTCGTTCGCGACGCATTTGCTCGAGTCGAGCGGTGACCTACGCGCTGTTCAGGAGATGCTGGGTCATGCGAGCCTGTCGACCACGCAGGTCTACACGCATCTCGACTTCCAGCACCTCGCGCACGTTTACGACCAGGCGCACCCCCGCGCGCGCCGCCGGCGCGACTGATTCTCGGGATTCGGCGCGCACGTCGCCATGAGCACTTTCCACGGGACCACGATCGTCTGTGTGCGCCGCAACGGCCGAGTTGCGCTTGGCGGCGACGGCCAGGTCACGCTCGGGGACAAAGTAGTCAAAGGCAACGCGCGCAAGGTGCGCCGGTTGCACGACGGGAAGGTCGTCGCCGGCTTCGCCGGCGGCGCCGCCGATGCGTTCACGCTATTCGAATACTTCGAGGCGAAGCTCGTGAAGCACGGCAACCTCGTGCGGGCCGCGATCGAGCTCGCAAAGGACTGGCGCACGGATCGGATGCTGCGACGGCTCGAGGCGCTGCTGATCGTGGCCGACGCGAGCAACTCGCTGCTGATTTCGGGCACCGGCGACGTGATCGAGCCCGAGCGCGAGCTGCTCGCGGTCGGTTCGGGCGGCGCATACGCACAGGCGGCCGCGCTCGCGCTGCTGGAGAATACCGACCTCGATGCGCGCGCGATCGTGATCAAGGCGCTCGAGATCGCGGCCGACATCTGCATCTATACGAACCGCGACATCACGGTCGAGGAGCTCTGACCGATGTCGATGACGCCGCGCGAGATCGTCGAGGAGCTCGACAAGCATATCGTCGGCCAGCACGAAGCGAAGCGTGCGGTTGCGATCGCTTTGCGCAATCGTTGGCGGCGTGCGCAGATATCGGAGCCACTGCGCGGCGAAATCACCCCGAAGAACATCTTGATGATCGGCCCGACCGGCGTCGGCAAGACCGAGATCGCTCGTCGCCTTGCGAGGCTCGCGAATGCGCCGTTCATCAAAGTCGAGGCGACGAAATTCACGGAGGTCGGCTACGTCGGACGCGACGTCGACTCGATCGTGCGCGACCTCGTCGACATGGCCGTGAAGATGGCGCGCGAGACGGCCGTCGGCCGCGTCGCGGGGAGGGCTGAGGACGCCGCCGAGGAACGATTGCTCGATGCGCTGCTGCCCGGCACTCGAGCAAGCGCGGACGACGGGCGCGATACCCGTCAGCGCTTCCGTAAAATGCTGCGAGAGCATGCGCTGGACGACCGTGAGGTAGAGCTGGACGTTCAGGTCGCTCCGCTCGGCGTCGAGATCATGGCGCCGCCGGGCATGGAGGACATGACGCAGCAGCTACAGGGTTTGTTCCAAAATCTATCGCACGGCCGCAGCCGGCGGCGCACGCTCAAGGTGAAGGACGCCCTTGGCCTGTTGAAGGACGAGGAAGCCGCGAAGCTCATTAATCAAGAGGACGTGAAGGCGCAAGCCGTGCGAGCCGTCGAGGAAGACGGCATCGTGTTCCTCGACGAAATCGACAAGATCGCGCGACGAGCGGAAGCGCACGGAGCGGACGTGTCGCGCGAGGGCGTACAGCGCGACCTGCTGCCGCTCGTGGAAGGCTGCACGGTCAGTACCCGCTACGGCATGGTTCGCACCGACCACGTGCTGTTCATCGCGTCGGGTGCGTTCAGCGTTGTGAAACCGTCCGATTTGATACCGGAGCTCCAAGGACGCTTTCCGATTCGCGTCGAGCTCGGCGCCCTCGGTACCGAGGATTTCGTGCGGATACTGACCGAGCCGAGCGCTTCGTTGACCGAGCAATACCGGAGCCTGCTCGCGACCGAGCGTGTGGATCTCCAGTTCGATCCGAGCGGCGTGCGGCGGATTGCAGAGGTCGCGTATCAGGTGAACGATCGCAGCGAGAACATCGGCGCACGGCGGCTGCATACCGTGTTGGAGCGGCTGCTCGAGACGGTGTCTTTCGACGCCGCCGACCGCGGCGGGCAAGCCGTCGTCATCGATGCGGCGTACGTGGACGCGCATCTCGCCGCGCTCGTGCAGGACGAAGATCTGAGCCGCTACATACTATGAGAATCGCGCGAGCGCGCCCGCAGCGCGGCCGACGCTCGGCCGAGCTTGTACGGCCGTGAACCGAGGCGTTTGACATGAGCGATCTGCCGATCCCCCCGCCGACGGATCTCAAGCTCCACCGCCGCTCGCGCGAGCTCGAGGTGCGCTTCGGCGACGGGATGCACGCGCGGCTTTCCGCGGAATTCCTGCGCGTTCACTCGCCGTCCGCCGAGGTCAAGGGTCATGCCGCGGGCGAGGGTGTGCTCGTGACCGGCAAGGAGGCCGTGAACATCACGCGGATCGAGCCGGTTGGGCGCTACGCGGTGCGGCTCGTGTTCGACGACGGCCACGACACGGGCTTGTACACATGGTCATTGCTCTACGAGCTCAGCAGCGAACACGCGCGCAAGTGGCAGCGCTACATCGAACGGCTCGCGGCCGCCGGGCATACGCGCGCCGAGCCGCCTTGAGCGACCGGCTGGTCGGTGGGCGGCGCTTCGTGAGCTGCCCTATACTCTAAGGCGGTTCAAGCCGCGAGCGACGCTCGGCGGCGCGGAGGTTGGCCCGCCGGTGTCGTCCGAGCAGAACAACGATGGTGAGCCGCTCGCCGATTTCGGCTTCGAGCGAGTTCCCTGGAGCGAGAAAACGCGCCGCGTGCGGGGCGTGTTCGACTCCGTCGCGCCGCGCTACGACCTGATGAACGACGCGATGTCGGGAGGGCTACACCGTCTCTGGAAGCGGTTTGCGGTCGCGAAGACTGCGTTGCGCCCGGGCCAGCGTGCGCTCGATGTAGCGGCCGGTAGCGGCGACCTCGCGGCCGGCCTTGCGGGCCGCGTCGGATCGACCGGCCGCGTGCTGGTCACCGATATCAACCTGCGAATGCTCGAGGTGGGTCGCGACCGGCTCCACGACGCCGGGATCGCGGGCAACGTCGACTTCGTTCAAGCCGACGCCGAGCGGTTGCCGTTCAAGAATGCCGCGTTCGACTGCGTCACGATCGGCTTCGGACTGCGCAATGTCACCGACAAGCCCGCAGCGCTCGGCTCGATGTATCGCGTGCTCAAGCCGGGCGGCCGGCTCGTCGTGCTCGAGTTCTCGAAAGCGCACTTGGGCCCGCTCGGGCCGCTCTACGACCTCTACTCGTTCCAAGTGCTGCCGCGCCTGGGTGCGCTGCTCGCGAATGATGCGGCGAGCTATCGCTATCTAGCCGAGTCGATACGCCGGCACCCTGATCAGCAAACGCTCAAGCAAATGATGGAGCAGCAGGGTTTCGAGCGCTGCGTGTACTACAACCTCGCCGCCGGCGTCGTCGCCGTCCACCTTGGATACAAGCTGTAGCTCCGAGATGAGCGAGTCGATCGCCAATCCACCGCCGCATGCTGCGGCCGGCCCGCCGCGGCCCGGCCTTGGCCGGCTGCTGTGGCTTGCCGAGCGCGCGCTCAATCGGCAGATCGCGCAGTCGACCGCTGCACGGGATCTGCTCGCGAGCCTGCAGGGAAGAACTTTCACGGTGCTGGTGCGCGGCACCAATCTGCGCTGCACGCTGCGAGCCGAGCAGGACCGTCTCGTGCTGGATGCCGAAGCTTCTGCGGGCACCGCAACGCTGCGCGCGGCGCCGCTCGACCTGTTGAAGCTCATGGGTGCAACGGGCCTCGCCGGCCTCAAGGGCACGCATGCCGATCTCACCGGCGATCTCTCGGTCGCCGAACGGTATGCAGACTTGCTGAAGCTCACGCGGCCGGACCTCGAGGAGGATCTCGCAGGTTGGATCGGCGACATCCCAGCCCATGCCCTCGGCCAAGCGGCGCAAGGCGCCGCCGCCTGGCTCCGGCGCGCGGCGCGGACGGTTACTCGCGACACGGCCGAATATCTCCAGGAGGAGAGACGACTTCTACCCGCGCCGCTCGAGGTGCAAGCGTTCTACGCCGAAGTGGATCGGTTGCGCGACGACGTCGACCGCGCCGCTGCCCGCCTTGTGCGGCTCGAACGGCGCTAAGGTCGATGCGCCGGCTGAAGTTGCTGCTGCGGATGCTCGCGATCCAACGTGCGCTCGTGCGCCACGGCCTCGACGAGATCGTTTGGCGAACGCATCTCCTGCGCCCCATCGCGTGGATCGGCAAGCTTGTGCCGCGCGGACGAACGAGGTTGCCGCTCGGTGGGAGACTGCGTGTCGCGCTCGAGGAGCTCGGCCCGATCTTCGTGAAGTTCGGGCAAGCGTTGTCGGTTCGCCCGGATCTGCTCGATCCCGAGGTGGCCGCCGAGCTCGCGAAGCTTCAGGACGATGTTCCACCGTTCCCCGGCGAGGCGGCTGTCGCGATTCTGGAACGCGCGTTCGGCCGGCCCGTCGACTCCGTTTTCGCAGAGTTCGATCGCACGCCGCTTGCCGCTGCGTCGATCGCACAGGTGCACGCGGCCCGCTTGCACGACGGTACGCAGGTCGTCGTGAAGGTCTTACGGCCGCGCGTGCGCGAGCTGGTCGCCCGCGACGTCGAGGTGCTGTCCGCGGTCGCACGGCTCGCGGAAGTGTATTGGCCGGAGGCGCGACGGCTGCATCCTACCGAGGTCGTTGCGGAATTCGAGAAGACGCTCGCGAACGAGCTCGATCTCATGCGCGAGGCCGCGAACGCCGCGCAGCTCAAGCGCAACTTCGAGGGCTCGGACTTGCTGTACGTCCCGAGTATTTACTGGGACTACTGCCGCCCGAACGTGCTCACGATGGAGCGGATCTTCGGGATCCAGATCGACGATCTCGCCGGTCTCCGTCGCGCGAACACCGACATCCGGCGGCTCGCCGAGAACGGCGTGGAAATCTTCTTCACACAGGTCTTCCGCCACAACTTTTTCCACGCCGACATGCACCCCGGTAATATCTTCGTCGACGCGGCGGATCCGGCGCGGCCGAAATACGTCGCGGTCGACTTCGGCATTGTCGGTACGCTCGACACGCGCGACCAGAGCTATCTCGCCGAAAACTTCCTCGCATTCTTCAGGCGCGACTACCGGCGCGTAGCGGCCCTGCACATCGACTCGGGTTGGGTGCCGCCCGGCACGCGGCTCGACGAGCTCGAGGCGGCGGTGCGAGCGGTCTGCGAGCCGATTTTCAACAAGCCCCTCAAGGACATCTCCTTCGGCGTGGTACTGCTGCGGTTGTTCCAGACCGCGCGTCAATTCAACATGGAAGTTCAGCCGCAGCTCGTGCTGCTGCAAAAGACGCTGCTCGCGGTCGAGGGTCTCGGGCGCCAGCTGTACCCCGAGCTCGACCTTTGGAAAACGGCGAAACCCGTGCTCGAGCAATGGATGCGGCAGCGCCATGATCCCTTGAACCAATTGAAACAGCTCATCGCCGCGTGGCCGGAGATGAGCGAGGACCTAGCGCTGTTGCCGCGCGTGCTGCATCGTGCGGTGCGCCGCGCCGACGCCGACGCCGCAGCCGCTCGCCGGGTGATGCTGCGGGTGCCCGTGCAGCCTTATGGGGTGCGAGGCGGCGGATTCGCGGCCGGTGCCCTGCTGATCGCCGGCGTGCTGTGGACCGGGCTCGCCGAGCCGCTGTGGATCGGTTGGATCGCCGCGGCTGCGGGTCTCGTATTGCTGTTCTCGCGCCGCTCGCCCTAACGTCAGGCTGCTATGGCCGCTTCGTTTCGCCGCCCAGCGCTTGCATCGCCGTGGCCACTTCGGTCGCGACTCGCTCGAGCTCACCGCGATCGGTCCCGCGAACGACGAGCGTCGCGCCGAACCGACCGTCGCGGCTGAACGGGTAGCTGCCGATCTCGACGTCTTGATGGAAGCGCTGGATACGTTCGAGCGTATTCGCGAACTCGCCTTCCGGCAGGTACACGTCGACGCTCACGGACAGGATCGGCGCACCGCGCGCGAGCATCGGAATTGCGCTCGTGAACATCGCGCGGGCAATGCTGGGAATGCCGGCGAATACGAATACGTTCTCCATTCGAAAGCCCGGCGCATTGCTGATCGGGTTGTCGACGAGCTCGGCGCCGCGCGGCACGCGCGCCATCTTCAAACGCGCTTCATTCAACTCGCGACCGCCACGCTCGAGCCGCTCCACGGCTTCGGGATCGAGCACTAGCTCGACGCCAAATGCGAGCGCAACACACTCGGCCGTGATGTCGTCATGGGTCGGTCCGATGCCGCCGGTCGTGAACACGTAGGTGAACACGCGGCGGCATTCATTCAAATGCCGAATGATGGCCGCCCGATCGTCGCGCACGACGCGCGCCTCGTCCAGCCGGATGCCCAGCTTCGCGAGCTCGAGACCGAGGTATTGGAGGTTCGCGTCCTGAGTCTTCCCCGACAGGATCTCGTTACCGATCAGTAGCACGCACGCGGTCGTGGCGCTCATTGGGGGTTGGCTTCTCTGCGCAGCGCGAGCTCTGCGAGGATCGCGTAATGGTCCGACCCGAATGCAGGGAGCCGGCGTTGGGAGATGATTCGGAACTCGTCGCTCACTGCGCAATGATCTATGGGTATGGCGATGATAGGCAAGAACGCGGGCCAGCTCGGCGTGAGATTGCGGTCGTAGCGTGTGTCCGTGAGCTTCGTGGCGTCGAGCCACTCGGTGTAATACGGCGAGAAAGGCGTCACGTTGAAATCACCTGCGACGACCACGGGCCGCCCCGCGTCGTTCACGCGCTGCGCGAGCAAGGTGAGCTCGCGATTGCGGAGTCGTGCGAAGTAACGCGAGGTCGGCGAGCGCAGGTGGACACCAATAAGGGCGAAAACTCCGTCCGGAGTCTGCACGCGCGCTTCGAGCGCTGCGCGACTGCCCAGCTCGAAGGCTTCGGCGCCCTCGAGCGGAAACCGTGAATACAGAGCGATGCCGGCGGCGCCCTCCGCAGGGCTCTCGATGCGATACGGATACTTCGCGCGAAGCTCCTCGACGGCACGTTCCGCGCGCGGCGTGAACTCGACGAGCAGCACGAGGTCGGGCGATTCGGCGCGCACGAGACCGAGCAGCCGATCGGCCGAGCGGTTGCGGTACCAGACGTTCGCGGACAACACCTTGAGCGCGTGAGCGGCGTCCGGCTCGGCGGCTTCTGCCGCCGCCGCGGCCGACGCGGCGGCGTGCCACGGCAACGGGACGTAGTGGCGGATCGCGACGGCGTTGATGATTGCGCACCCGGCGAGTGCAGCGCACCAACGCGGCTTACGCTGCGCAGCGAAGACGACGAGCAGCAGCACGCATGCGACGAAATACTGGACGCGAAAGTGCGTCGTGAGCTCGAACCACCAATAGAGGCGCGCGGCAAACGGTAGCAGAGAGAACGCGATCGCGCCGGTTGCAAGAATCTTCGAGATGAGCGCGGCCGGCTTCAAGGCTCACTCGCCGTCCGGTGTGCCGCAGCGCCAGCAAGCCGCAAATTGCGGCTCATTGTGCTCACCGCAACGGGAACAGCGCCATGCGTGCGAGGTCGGCGGCGCGCCGGTCAGCGCTTCGCGGATAATCGCCGCTGCCCGCCGCTCGTCCGTATCGCGATAAACCCAGAGCTCGGGCTCGACGTCGAACACCGGCAAGTCGCCGAGCGCTCCCGACAAGGCCGCATGCTTGACGAAGCTGCCGATACCCGCCTGCTCGAGCAGGTTCTTGAAATGGCTGACGTCGGCGAGCGAGCGGGCCCGGTGTACGCGTTTCATCGCTTCAAGGCCGCAGCGTTCGCAGGAACTCGCCCGGGTCGCCACCCTGCTCGAGCACCTCCACGAGCGCCGAGCCCACGATCACCCCGTCGGCGTGCCGGCCGATCAGCTCGACCTGCTCGGCACGACGCACGCCGAAGCCTGCGCAAACCGGAAGATGCGTCGCGGCCTTCACGGTGTCGAGATAGGCTGTGAGATCCGCCGGCAAGGCCGTCCCGCCCGTGATGCCGGCTCGCGTGACGGCGTAAACGAATCCTTGGCTCGCGGCGCAGAGAGACGCGAGCCGCGCGAGCGGTGTGGCAGGCGTGACGAGCTGCACGAGCGCAAGGCCGCGCGGTTCGAGCGCCGCACGCAGCGGTGCGCTTTCCTCGTAGGGCAAGTCGGGAACGATGAACCCGCTGACGCCGACCGCCGCTGCGCGCTCGGCGAGTGCCTCGAAGCCGAACGCGAGAAGAGGATTCAGATAGCTCATGAATAGGAGCGGCGCTTCGAGGTCGAAGTTGCGTCGCGTGAGCTCGGCGAAGATCCACTCGAGGGTCACTCCCTGCTCGATCGCATGTTGGCTCGACCGCTGAATCGTGACGCCGTCGGCCATTGGATCGCTGAACGGAACGCCGATCTCGACGGCGTCTGCGACGGACGCGACCGCGCGCAGTACGTTCAGGAACTCCTTCGGCGCGGGGTAGCCGGCCGTCACGAATGCTACGAGCGAGGGTTTGCCGCCTGCGCGCAGGTCGCGTGCGAGCGCGCGCTCGATCCGCTCACGCGGCCGCATCGGCGCGCTCCTCGGCGGGGTGCTGTGCGAGAATCGGCATGTCCTTGTCGCCTCGGCCCGAGAGCCCGACCACGAGCCGAGCGCCCGGATGCGCCGCGGCCCACCGCTTCGCACCGGCGAGCGCATGCGAGCTTTCGAGCGCCGGCAGAATGCCTTCGCAGCGGCAGCACTCGTCCAGCGCCGCAAGCGCCTCGGCATCGCTCGCGGTCGAGTACTCGACGCGGCCGATCGCTTTGAGCAGCGCATGCTCCGGACCGACGCCCGGATAATCGAGACCCGCGGATATCGAATGGGTCTCCTGGATCTGCCCGTGAGCGTCGTACAGCAGCATCGTATAGGTGCCGTGGAGCACGCCCGGCTTGCCGTGGGTCAACGTCGCCGAATGCTCGCCCAGCGCCGTGCCGCGGCCGCCCGCTTCGACGCCGTGCAGCTGCACCTCGCGGTCTGCGAGAAAGCCGTGGAATAAGCCGATCGCGTTCGAGCCGCCGCCGACGCATGCGAAGGCCGCGTTCGGAAGGTCGCCCGCCGCCGCCAGTACCTGGGCACGCGCTTCGCGCCCGATCACGGCCTGCAGCTCGCGCACGAGATACGGGTAAGGATGCGGGCCGATCGCCGAGCCGAGCAGGTAATATGTGTCGATCGGATCGGATACCCAATCCCGGATCGCCTCGTCGATCGCGGACCGCAACGTGCGGTCGCCGGACTTTACCGGCACTACCTCGGCGCCGAAGCGGCGCATTCGATCGACGTTCGGCGCTTGCCGCGAGACGTCGATCTCGCCCATGTAGACGACGCACGGCAGACCGACGCGCGCGCAGGCAGCCGCGGTCGCGACGCCATGTTGCCCGGCGCCCGTCTCTGCCACGATTCGGCGCGCCCCGAGCGCGCGCGCGAGCAACGCTTGACCAATGCCGTTGTTGATCTTGTGTGCGCCGGTATGCGCGAGATCCTCGCGCTTGAGCCAGACGTCCGCCCCCCAGTGCCGGGAGAGCGTCGTCGCGTGCGTGAGCGGAGTCGGTCGGCCGACCCAGGTCGCGAGCTCGCAGTCGAGCTCCTTTTTGAAGGCGGCCGACAGCAGGATTTCGTCGACGCCACGGATGAGTCGCTCGATCGCGGGCATCAGCGTCTCTGGCACATAGCGGCCGCCGAACGGTCCGAAGCGGCCATCCGCATCGGGCAGGCGCCGCTCGAGTAAAGCGGTCAGCAGGGATTCGCGTTCCTGTGCATCCATTGGTCGATTACTCCGTGAGTGCCCGCACGCGGGCGACGAATGCCTGGATCTTGGCAGGGTCCTTCACGCCGCGGCTTCGTTCGACGCCGCTCGAGACGTCGACGCCCCAGGGGCGCACGCGCTCGATGGCGGCGTCCACGTTGTGCTCGTCGAGGCCGCCCGCGAGAATCAGGCGCGCGCGGCCCGCGAGCAGGCGCGCTTCGTCCCAGTCCGCGGGCAAACCGCTGCCGCTCGTTTCTCCTTCGAACAGCAACCGCGGCGGCAGTTCGCGATCGTCCCGCGCGCCGCCACTGCGATAGACGGGAAGCGCGGCGCATCCTCGTGGGAGATCGATCGCGTCCAAGTCCGCCGCATCGGTTTGCAGCCAATCGGGTGCAAAGTCGCGAACCACCCGGCGCCACAGGGCCTCAGGCGGGTGGCGCAATACCGCCACGCGCTTGATTCGGCTCGGCACTTCGCGACACAGCGCGACCGCGTGCTCAGGCGTGACCTCGCGCGGAGAGCGTGCAAACACGAAGCCGAGCGCGTCGGCACCGGCCTCGACGGCGGCCGCGACGGCGGCCGCGCTCGTGAGCCCGCAGATCTTCACGAACATGCCGCCGTCCTTCCATGCGCGGCACGGCCGGCCGCAAGCAGCCGCGCGAGCGCGCCCGCCGGATCGTCTGCTTGCATCAGAGCGGACCCGATCAAGGCGAGCCGGTAGCCAATGTCAGCGACACGGCGAATCTCCTCCGCGGTCGTAATGCCGCTCTCGGCCACCGCCGGCAGGTGCCGCGGCAAATACGGTGCCAGCTCCGCGAACCGCTCGAACCGCACGTTGAGATCGCGCAGGTCGCGGCAGTTCACGCCCGCGAGAACGGGCGGACCATCGTCGGGACGGTCGAATGGCGCGAGTCGCTCGAGGTCGTGCCGGTCGAACGTCTCGAGCAGCACGAACATGCCGAGGTCGCGCGCCGAGTCCACGAGCGCGCTCACCGTCGCGTCGTCGAGCATCGTGACGATCACGAGCACACCGCCCGCGCCGGCCGCGCGGGCCTCGTGCACCTGATATGGGTCCGTCAGGAAGTCCTTGCGCATCGCGGGTCGGCCGAGCGGTGCGAGTCGTCTCGCTGCCGCGGTGAGATGAGCGAGTGCGCCCTTGAACTCGTCCGGCTCCGTGAGAACCGAAACGGCGGCTGCGCCGCCGCCCGCATAGGCGTCGATCTGACCGGCCGCGTCGAAGTCGCGGTCCGCAAGGGCGCCCGAGGCGGGGGAGCGGAGCTTCAGCTCTGCGATCACGTCGAATGCGCGGAGCGCGAGCGCAGGCGGTGGTGCCGTAGCGCGCGCACGGGCCTCGAGGGCGGCGGCGCTCTCGCGGCGAGCAGCAGCCGCCACGCGCGCGCGGCTCGCGTCCGCCATGCGCTCGAGAAACGTCATGCGGCACGCTCCTTGCCGAATGCGATTAGCCCGTCGAGCAAAGCCGCGCCCGAGCCACACTCGAGCGCGGCGCGCGCTCGCGCTACGGCGCTCGCCGCTTCCGCCTCCGCGCCGGTGACCTCGAGCGCGAGCGCGGCGCCGAGCGCGAGCGCATCGCGGTGCGCGCCCGTGTCGGCGCCGCGCAGCGCGGCCGCGAGGCGCGCGGCATTCGCTGGCGCATCGGTGCCTCGCAAATCGTCGCCGGAGCAGCGCTCTATGCCGTAGTCGCGCGGGTCGCGAACCATGCGCTCGACCTTCCCCGGCCGCACGTCGTAGCAAACGAACGGCCCGCACGGAGTGGCCTCGTCCCAACCGTCCGTGCCATGCACGACGAATGCACGGGTGACGGGCAAGCCCGAGAGCGTTGTCGCCATCAGCGCCGCAAGGTCGTCGCTGAACGCGCCGATCACGTGGTAGGGCGGCTCCGCCGGATTCGCGAGCGGTCCCAGGATATTGAACAGCGTGCGCACCCCGAGCGCTTGACGCACCGGCGCAACGTGCCGCATCGCGGGGTGGTAGTGGGGTGCGAACAGGAAGGTGAAACCGAGCCGGTCCAGGCAGTCCGCCGCGGCTTGCTCATCGAGCGGAATCGGCAAGCCGAGCGCGGCGAGCACGTCCGCGCTGCCGCAGCGGCTCGAGACGGAGCGATTGCCATGCTTCACGACGGGCACGCCGCACGCAGCGGTTAGAAGCGCGGCGCCGGTCGATAGATTGAGGCTGCTCGAGCCGTCGCCGCCGGTGCCGACGATGTCGACGTAGGGTCCCGGCGCGATCGAGGGTCGGCGAGCCAGCGAGCGTAGCGCCCGGGCGAAGCCGCGAATTTCTTCCGCCGTCTCGCCTTTGGCGCGCAGCGCGACGAGCAACCCGCCCGCGAGCGCGGGGGCGAGCTCGCCGCTCGCGAGCACCTCGAGGAGCTTCGCCGCCGTTGGCTCGTCCAGGTTTTCGCGCCGAATCAAGCGATCGAGCACTTGCTGCGGATTCAGGCTCATGGGTAGAGGAAGTTCTCGAGCAACTTCGGGCCCTCCGGCGTCAGCACGCTCTCGGGGTGGAATTGCACGCCCTCGACGTTCAGCGTGCGATGACGCACCCCCATGATCTCCCCGTCCGTCGTCCGCGCCGTCACGATGAGCTCCGCGGGT
Organism: uncultured Gammaproteobacteria bacterium; assembly: GCA_963817615.1. Taxonomy (GTDB): domain Bacteria; phylum Pseudomonadota; class Gammaproteobacteria; order Steroidobacterales; family Rariloculaceae; genus FEN-1219. The sequence goes on from CAWFPH010000002.1 coordinate 953,853, forward strand.
AGGTGGTCGCGATTGGCTGCAAGCGAATGATAGCGGCCGACTTCGAACGGATTCGAGATGTTGCGGTAAAGGGTGCCGCCGTCGTGTTGAACCAGCGACGTCTTGCCGTGCATGAGCGCCGCCGCCCCAACGATCTCACCGCCGAAGTGCTGGACGATGCTTTGGTGCCCTAGGCAGACGCCGAGCACGGGGACTCTTCCCGCGAAGGCTTCGATCATCGTGAGCGACATGCCGGCGTCGTCCGGCCGCCCCGGGCCCGGCGAGATCACGAGATGCGTCGGCACGAGCCGATATGCCGACGCGACATCGAGCGCGTCGTTGCGATAGACCAGTACCTCGGCGTCGAGCACGAGGAACGTCTGCACCAGGTTGTAGGTGAACGAATCGTAGTTGTCGATCAGGAGCAGCGCGCGCGCTCATAACCCTTCCTCCGCGAGCTCGAGCGCGTGTCTCAAGATCGCGCTCTTCGCGAGCACCTCTTGATACTCGCGTTCCGGCACGCTGTCGGACACGATGCCCGCACCCGCTTGAAAGCTGACCTCGTCGCCGTTGAAAACAACCGTTCGGATAGTGATGGCCTGATCCATGTTGCCGTTCTTCGCGAAGTAGCCGACCGTGCCGCCGTACAGGCCGCGCGCGCAAGGCTCCAGTTCGGCGATCAATTGCATCGCGCGGACCTTCGGTGCGCCCACGAGCGTCCCGGCCGGGAAAGCGGCGGCGAACAGGTCGAACGCATCGCGGTCGGGCGCTACGAGGCCCTCGACGCCGCTCACGATGTGCATCACGTGGCTGTAGCGCTCGATCTTGCGAAAGGGCTCGACGTGGACCGATCCGCCGCTCGCGACACGGCCCAGGTCGTTGCGAGCCAGATCGACCAGCATCACGTGCTCTGCATTTTCCTTCGGATCCGTCAAAAGCTCTTGCTCGAGGGCAGCATCGTGCTCCGGCGTCGAGCCGCGCGGCCGAGTGCCGGCGATGGGCCGGAGGCTCGCGTGTCGGCCCGCTAGCCGCACGAGCGCCTCTGGCGACGAGCCGGCGACGCGTAGGTTTCCAAGCTCGAAGAAATACATGTAAGGCGATGGGTTCAACAACCGCAGGCCGCGGTAAGTTTGGAACGGATCGAGGTCGCCGCGGCCGCTGAAGCGGACCGACAGCACTATTTGATAGATGTCGCCCGCCTTGATGTGCGCCTTTGCGCCTTCGACGGCCGCGACGAATTCCGCCTCGGTCGCGCTCGGGGCCGCGCTCGAGAAGCGGCCCGTATGCTCGGGTGCGTCGAGTCCGCCGCGCAGCGCCTGCACGACCTCTTTGCGTAGCGCCTGACGCTCGCCTTCGCTGCCCGCATGCAGCAGCGCCACGCGGCGCGTCAGGTGGTCGAACACGAGCAACGATTCGGGGGCGACGTAGACCGCTTGCGGCAGCTCCTCGAGCTCGCGCCGGCTTGGCGGCAAGCGTTCGAAATATCGAACGACGTCGTAGCCCGTCGTGCCGACCAATCCGCCGTCGAACGGCACGCCGTCGATCGCTGGCGTGAGCAGGGGTGCGCGTGCGAGCGCGGTGCGCATGAGCTCGAGCCATTCGACCGAGCTCGTCGGGCGCCGAGCCGGTTTCCCGTCGAGCAATAGTCTGTCGGCATACAGCTCGAGCGTGAGGCGATCGCCCAACCCGACGAACGAGTAGCGTGCGAGTCGTTCACCGCTCTCGACGCTTTCGAGGAGGAAGCATGGCTTGAAGCGGCGGAGCTTCATGAACGCCGAGACCGGTGTGTCGAGATCGGCCGCGATGTCGAACGGTGATTCCATGACGCTCTTCGCCTCGGTTTAAGAACCCCAAAAAAAAACCCATCTTCGTTGTCCGCGAAGATGGGTCTGCATGGATCGAAAGAGGACTGAGATCTTCTACGCGCGCACTACCCGCTCCGCTAGTGAGGCTCGCCACCAGCGGTGATTGCAGGCACGATTCGTTCGCAGTCCGCTCAGCATGGGGCGGAAGTATGTCCGGCCGCCGGCTCGGCGGTCAAGCTCTAGGTCGCGAGGCGGGATGACAGCGCTCGGCGCAAGTTTCGATAATTACTCGAGTTTTTGGCGCTACAGCCGGCGCGCGCTCGAGCTCGTTTGGTCCACCCATCGCGGTCTCGCGGTCGCCCTGGCGGCCCTTACGGTAGCGGTTGGCGTGCTGCCGGCTAGCATGGCTTATGTCGGCAAGCTGATCGTCGACGGCGTCGTTGCCGCGCTAGCGGTCAATCGAGCGACCGGATCCGCGAGCTACGAGACGGTGCTCGTGTTGGTCGCCGTCCTCGGCCTGCTTGCGGCGGCGACCGCGGCGTCGCAGCGCGGCATCGAATTCTGTCAGTCGCTGCTGCGAGTGCGACTTTCGCAGCGCGTTCATCTGTTGATTCTCGACAAGGCGCTGACACTCGAGCTTGCGCAGTTCGAGGATTCGGAGTTCTACGACAAGCTGAACCGAGCGCGCCAGGAGGCTTCCGTGCGGCCGCTGTCGCTCGTGAACCGAACCTTCGCGCTCGCGCAAAACGGCATCGCCCTCGTGAGCTACGCGGGTCTTCTGTTGCACTTCTCGCCGTGGGCCGTCGGCATATTGGTGGTCGCCGGATTACCGGCGTTCGTCGCGGAGACGAAGTTCTCGGGCGAGCGGTTTCGGGCGTTTCAGTGGCGTAGTCCCGACCGACGCATGCTCATGTATCTCGAGATCGTGCTTGCGCGCGAGGACCACGCGAAAGAGGTGAAACTGTTCGATCTGGGCCCGCGCTTGATGGGTCGCTATCGCGAGATCTTCCGCAGGATCTATGAAGAGGAGAAGCGGCTCACGAGGCGGCGTACAGGTTGGGGCTTCGGTCTCGGGCTACTCAGCGATGCTGCCTTCTACATCACGTATGCGTGGATTGCGATCGCAACAGTGCGCCAGACCATTTCGCTCGGCGAGATGACGATGTACCTCGCGCTCTTTCGGCAGGGTCAGTCGGCCGTTGCCGCGATGCTGAGCGCGATCGGCGGCATGTACGAGGACAACTTGTATCTTTCGAATCTCTACGACTACCTCGAGCAGCCCCTAGGCGGCGTCCACGGAACAGCTGTTGCCGGGCCCGATCCGGCGGCCGGGATCGAGTTCGAGCACGTCGTGTTCGCGTATCCCGGCGCCGAAACGCCGGCCATCCGGGATTTGTCGCTCACGATCAAGCCCGGGCAGAGCGTTGCGCTCGTCGGCTTGAACGGCTCGGGCAAGACGACGCTCGTGAAGCTGCTTGCAGGCCTATACGTGCCGGATTCGGGCTTGATCCGCTATCAAGGACGAGATCTGCGCGAGTGGGACCCGGCCGCACTGCGTGCGAAGGTCGGCGTGATCTTCCAGGATTTCAACCGTTACCAGCTGACGGTTGGGGAAAACGTCGGCGCCGGCGACGTGACGGCGTTCGAGGACAGGCTGCGTTGGGAGGATGCCGCGGCGAAGGGTCAGGCCAGCGAATTCATCGCGGCGCTGCCTGCGCGGTACGACACGCAGCTCGGGCGCTGGTTCAACAACGGTCAGGAGCTGTCGGGCGGCCAATGGCAGCGGATCGCGCTCGCGCGCGCGTTCATGCGCGGTAGCGCGGAGATCCTCGTCCTCGATGAGCCGACGGCCGCGATGGACGCCGAGACCGAGGCAGAGGTGTTCGATCACTTCCGGTCGCTCACCGCCAACAAGATCGCGATTCTGATCTCGCACCGGTTTTCGACGGTGCGGCGTGCCGACCAGATCATCGTGCTCGACCAGGGCCAGATCGTCGAGCAAGGCGACCACGACGAGCTGATGCGTCTCGGCGGCCGCTACGCGCGGCTGTTCGATCTGCAGGCGCGCGCCTATCGATAGGGACGGACACCCTTGGCGCGCTAGAATTGCTCGATGTCATCCACGTCTCATACGATCCGCGCCAATATTTTCTTCGCCGAAAAAGACCGCGCGCTACGCGATGATGTGCATCGCCTCGGTGAGCTCGTGGGTGAGCTCGTGCGCGAGCAGGGCGGCGAGGCGTTGTTCGATCTCGTCGAAGCCGCGCGACGAGCGGCCATCGCTCACCGCGAGGGCGACAGGGCTGCGTACGGGGAGCTGAAGGCTCTGCTCGGTGCACTTGCGCCGAGCACGGCGCGGGATTTCATACGCGCGTTCTCGACCTACTTTCAAATGGTCAACATGGCGGAGAAGGTCCACCGAATTCGCCGCCGGCGCGCTTACTTGCGCGATTCGACTACGCCGCAGCCGTTCGGCTTTCTCGACATTTGCCAGCGGCTGAAGGCCGAGGGCGTCGACGCGAACGAGATCGAACGGAGCATCGCAGGTATCAAGATCCAGCCGGTCTTTACGGCGCACCCCACTGAAGTCACGCGCCGCACCTTGCTTCGCAAGGAGCAGAATATCGCGCGGCACCTCGTGGAGATGATGGATCCTTACCTCACGCCGCAGGAACTGGAGGCGACGCTCGGCCAGATACGTCAAGAGATGACCAGCGGATGGCAAACTGCCGAGAGACCGGAAGAAGGGATCCGGCTGCGTGACGAGGCCGAGCACGTGCTGTTCTTCTTGACCGACGTGCTCTATCGCATGATCCCCCCGCTCTACGAGAGCTTCGAAGCCGCGCTCAACGCGACCTTTCCCGAGCGCGGTGCGCCGCTGCGAGCGCCGATCGTCGTGCGCTTCGGCAGCTGGGTCGGGGGCGACATGGATGGCAATCCCCACGTGACCGCGAAGACGCTGCGGGAGACATTGGCGCGTCAGCGAGCGTTGGTGCTCGACCTGTACTACCACGACTGCCAAGAGCTCGCGCGCGACCTGAGCCAGAGCTCGAGCCGTGTCGGCGTATCGGAGGAACTCGAACGCAAGATCGCACTGTATGCGGGCCATTTTTCGGAGGCTGCGAACACCGTGCCCGCGCGCCATCGGCTAATGCCGTATCGCGTTTTCTTGCGGCTCGTCTGCGCCCGACTCGCGGCGACTTACGACGACGGGTCGTTTCCGTATGAATCGCCCGAGGAGTTCATTGCCGACATCGAGCTGCTCGCCGATAGTCTGCGGGCAAACAAGGGCCGTAACGCGGGATTGTTCGCCGTGCGCAGACTCCTGCGTCGGGCGCGCACGTTCGGATTTCACATTGCTTCGCTCGACGTGCGGCAGAATGCGCACGTGCATCGGCGAGTGATCGGCGAGGCGCTCGGCGAACCGAACTGGCACGAGATCGACAGCAACGAGCGCACCCGTAGGCTGGACGAAGCGCTGGAGCGACGCGAATCGCCCGTCGGCGCGCTGTCGTCGGAGGGGCGACGTACGCTCGCGATCTTCCAAACCATTGCTCATATCCGGCGCAAGTACGGTCGCGATGCGGTCGGGCCATACATCGTAAGCATGGCGCACGGACCGGACGACGTACTATCCGTCCTACTGCTGGCGACCTGGGGGCATCTCGGCCCGAAGGGTGCAGCGATCCCGCTCGACATCGTTCCCCTATTCGAGACGCGAGAGGATCTGGAGCGAGCACCCGCAATCATGGAGAGACTGCTTCGGGACGAACGCTACCGCAGCCACCTGGGCAATCGCGGTGATCACCAGATGGTGATGCTCGGCTATTCGGACAGCCACCGGGACGGCGGGGTTGCCGCTGCGCGGTGGAGCTTGCAGAAGGCCCAGCAAGCACTCGTCGAAACTCTGCAGACCCACGGCGTCGGGCTCACGTTGTTCCACGGTCGCGGCGGCACGATCAGCCGAACGAGCGGGCGCGTGCACGAGGCGGTGCTCGCTGCACCGCAGGGCGCAATTGCGGGCCGTCTGCGGCTGACGGAACAAGGTGAGACGATCAACTCAAAATACGGGCTGCGGGGCATCGCGCTGCGCACGCTCGAGCAAACCGTGAGCTCCGTTCTGCTGGTCGCAGCCCGGCCACCCCGGGCGAATCCGGCCGAGCCCGGCTGGCACGCCATCATGGAGGAAATCGCAGGCGCGAGCCGAGGCGCCTATCAGAGTCTTCTCTACGAATCCCCGGACTTTATGGAGTATTTCCGGGCCGCCACGCCCTTCGATGTGATCGAGCGTATCGGCAGCAATTCGGAGCGCGCCGAGGTCGTCGGGTCTCCCGAAGATCCACGCGCCGCGCCTTGGATCTTTGCATGGAGCCAGAACCGCTGTCTCTTGCCCAGCTGGTTCGGATTTGCGACCGGTCTCAAGCGCGCGCAGGAGCGGTACGGGGAGGCCGCGCTGCTCGAGATGTTCGAGCAGTGGCATTTCTTTCGTGTGCTTGTGCTCGATGTCGGAACTGCGCTCGCGAAGGCCGACCTCGACATCGCCGCGTTGTATTCGCGTCTTGCCGGAGACTTGCACGACCGTTTCTTTCCGGTGATTCGCGCAGAGTACAAGGCCAGCGTGGACCAGGTGCTGCGCCTGAGTCGGCAGACCGAGCTGCTCGAAGCGTCGCGCACGCTGCGTCGTGCGATCCGGCTACGTAATCCCTACGTCGATCCGATGAGCTTCTTACAGGTGGACCTGCTCGAGCGCTGGCGGGCGGGCGGCCGCGAGAACGATGCGGTGCTGCAGGCTCTGACGGCCAGCATCAACGGGATCGCTCACGCGATGCAGCTCGCAGGCTGAGCGCGGGGGCTTTGATCCAAACGACCGTTCGGTCCTCGAGCTCCTCGGGAGCTACGTGGTCCTCCGATGTTGCACGGCCGCGTACCGAGATTCCAGCCTTATGGACCGTTCGCGGGTCGCCGGAGATCAAGGGATGCCACCATTCGAGCGACTTGCCTTCCGCAAGCCTGCGGTACGCGCAAGTGCTCGGCAGCCACCGAAAATCGCTGAGCCTCGCGGCGGTGAGCGCGATGCAATCGGGCACTTCTTCGAGGCGGGTTGAGTACCGCCGGCACCGGCAACGGCCACGGTCGAGCAGGCGGCAGGCGACGTCAGTGTATGCGACGTTGCCGGTCGCAGGGTCCTCGAGCTTTTTCAAGCAGCAGCGACCGCAGCCGTCGCACAACGACTCCCATTCTGATGCGCTCATTTGCTCGAGCGTCTTGCGCTGCCAAAAAGGTTGGGACAATGGTCGACCCCGAAAATTTGATGAACCGTAAAATAGTGTAATCTTTGGCTCGTGACCGAAACACCCAAACCCGCATGCCCCGATTTTGCGAGGCTCGGGAGCGATCTCGACCCGAGTGTGCTCGATGAGCTCGCGAAGCGCACTATGAGCGCTCCAGAGGCACGATGCCCTTGAGCGGATAGCGCCGTCAGATGTGGACGCTCGATCCGGTTACCGAGAACGTGGCCGACCTCTTGGGTGTCGGGCGCCTTCGCCGCGACATTTGAGTCCGGCCTCTAGTTCGACTCGGTCACGACTCGGCCTCCTACGAGCTCGATCGTCCGGTTGCAGCGCGCCGCCGCCTCGAGGTCATGGGTCACCAGCACGAGCGTCGTACCTGCCGCTGCGTTCAAGGCGAACAGGAGGCTCAAGATCCGTTCGCCGGTGCGGTTGTCGAGATTGCCGGTCGGCTCGTCCGCGAACAATAGCGATGGACCCGCCACGAAGGCGCGCGCTATCGCCACACGCTGCTTTTCGCCGCCAGAGAGCTGCCGCGGATAATGGCGAAGCCGTTGCTCCAGGCCTACATCGATGAGTGCCTGGCGTGCACGCGCAGCGGCATTTGGCGTCGCGCTCAACTCGAGCGGCAGCAACACGTTTTCGAGAGCCGTGAGCGACGGCAGCAAGTGAAAAGACTGAAACACGAAGCCGACTTCGCGATTCCGCAAGCCGGCCCGGCCGTCTTCATCGAGCGCGGTCAGCTCGACGCCGTTCAGCCAAACGTGACCGGACGTGGGCTCGTCGAGGCCGGCGAGCAGTGCGAGCAGCGTCGACTTGCCGGCGCCGGACGGGCCGACGATCGCGGCGGTCTCGCCGCGGGCGATGCCGAAGCTCACGCGATCGAGGATGGTCAGCTCCCCCTCGGGACTGCTAACCTTTTTCGTAAGCTCCTCGGCTCGCAACAGACGGTCTTCGTCGATCATGCGTGAACGTCTCACCGCCCTGCTAGCGCTGACGGTTCTATGGGGACCGGCTGCCTTCGGTGCCAGTCAAACCATTGTCGTCGTAGGCGACTCATTGAGCAGCGGCTACGGGCTCGGAGCCGGTCAGTCGTGGGTCGCGATGCTCGAGGATCGGCTGCAGAGCGAAGGGTACGGTTATGAAGTGGTGAACGCCAGCATTGCCGGCGATACGTCCGCCGGTGGGCTCGCTCGGCTGCCTCGCTTGCTCGACGCGCATTCGCCGAGCCTCGTGGTGATCGAGCTCGGCGGTAACGATGGCCTGCGCGGACAGCCGGTGCCCACGCTCCGCGCGAATCTTGCGAAGATGATCGAAGAGAGTCGCGCGCACGGCGCGCGGGTATTACTCACTGGCATGCGAGTTCCGCCTAATTTGGGCACCTCCTACACGCAAGCGCTGGCCGCGGTTTACCCGGAGCTTGCCGCGCGGTTCGACGTGCCGCTCGTCGACTTCCTGCTCACCGGGGTTGCGCTGCATCCGGATCTGATGCAGCCGGACGGCATCCATCCGAACGCGGCCGGTCAGAAGGTCGTGTTCGCCAATGTTTGGAAGGTACTATCGGGACTGCTGAGCCGCGATGACCACTAAGCCGTGGCTCGCGGCCTATCCGGCCGGCGTCCCAGCGACAATCGATCCGGATCGTTATTCTTCGATCTTGAGCTTGCTCGAGTCGAGCTTCGAGCGCTTCGGTGCTGCGCCCGCCTTCACCAACCTGGGTAAGACGCTCTCCTACAAGGACGTTGAGCGGCACAGTCGCAGGTTTGCGGCGTATCTGCAGACCTTGGGACTCACGCGCGGCGATCGCGTCGCAATCATGCTGCCGAATCTCCTGCAATCTCCCGTGGTGTTGTTCGGCATCCTTCGAGCCGGGCTCGTAGCTGTGAACGTGAATCCGATGTACACGGTGCCCGAGCTCGAGCACCAGCTCACGGACAGCGGCGCGCGGACGATCGTGGTGCTCGAGAATTTTGCGCATACGGTCGCACAGGCGCTGCCCCGCACGCCGCTCGAGACGGTCGTCGTCACGCGCGTGGCGGACCATTGCAGCGCTCCAAAGCGAGCGGTGGTGCACTTCGTCGTGCGGCATATGAAGAAGGCCGTGCCGGCATGGCAAATCGCCGGTGCCGTATCGTACCGAGCGGCGCTCGCGCTCGGCGCACGCGCAGAGTACCGGAGACCGGGGGTTGTCGGTGCCGACGCTGCGTTCCTGCAATACACCGGAGGCACCACGGGGCGGGCCAAGGGTGCGGTGCTCACACACCGAAATATTGTCGCGAATCTGCTTCAGGCGGCCGCTTGGGCAGCGCCGTTCTACTCACCGGATGCGGGTGTCGTCGTCACCCCGTTGCCTCTCTACCACGTCTACTCTTTGACCGCGAATTTGTTCTGTTTCATTGAGCTCGGGGGCCACAACTTGCTCGTGACGGATCCGCGCGACATCCGCTCGTTCGTGCGGCTGCTGCGTAGTACGCGTTTCGCGTTCATGACCGGAGTCAACACCTTGTTCAACGCACTGCTACACGCGCCGGGATTCGAACGCGTCGACTTCTCGGCGTTACGCGTATCCATGGGGGGCGGAATGGCCGTCCAGCGGGAGGTAGCCGAGCGGTGGCAGCGCGCAACGGGCGTCCCGATTGCTCAGGGCTACGGTTTGACCGAAGCCTCGCCCATCGTGTCGGGTAATCCGCTCGACTTGAAGGCCTTCAACGGCTCCGTCGGCCTCCCTTTTCCGTCGACCGACGTCGCGATTTTCGACGAGGCCAACACGAGGTTGCCGCCGAACGACGTCGGCGAAATCTGCGTTCGCGGTCCTCAAGTGATGGCCGGCTACTGGAACCGGCCGGACGAGACCGCGCAGGTCCTGTCGACGGACGGCTGGCTCAGAACCGGCGACATCGGCCGCCTCGACGAGTCGGGCTATCTCTACATCGAAGATCGCAAGAAGGACGTGATCGTCGTGTCCGGCTTCAAAGTCTATCCAAACGAAGTCGAGGACGTAGCCACGCGCCAGCCCGGCGTGCTCGAAGCGGCGGCGATTGGCGTGCCCGACGCGCAGTCCGGTGAAGCCGTCAAATTGTTCATCGTGCGCAAAGATCCCTCCTTGACCGTGGCCGACGTGATCACCCATGCGCGAGCCAACATGACTGGATACAAGATTCCGCGATTCGTGGAGTTCATCGACGAGTTGCCGAAGTCGAACGTCGGCAAAGTTCTCCGCCGGGCTTTGAAGGAGCGTGGGTGACGATTATGGCGCCACGACGTGCCAGCTTAGGTATAGCAGCAACCCAACGAGACCACCGACGACGGTGCCGTTCACGCGAATGAACTGCAGATCCGTGCCGATTTGCAGCTCGATGCGTGCGCTGGTTGCGGCCGGATCCCAATGCTCGATGGTCTCCGAGACGATCTCGCTCAGCGGATCGCGGTAGTTCTCGACGAGATACAGCAACAGCTGCTTCAGCCACCCGTCCAAGCGTGCCGCGACCTCGGCGTCGGTTGAGAGCACTGCCCCGAGGTCCTGGATCTGGTGCCGAACGCCGAGCCGCAGCGATGATACTTCGTCAGAAAGCGCGGCATGAAGTGCCTCTTGAAGCCGCGCCCAAAGATCTCGCGCATACGCGCGTACGGCGGGATGCTCTGCCACGTCGCGCTGCAGCGCACGGCTTTTCTCCGCCAACACCGCGTCGCCGGCGAGCGATTGTTGCAGCGATTTGAGCCGCGCCGCGAAATCCGTGCGCGCCGGGTGATTCGGATCGGCCGCGATTTCATCGAGCAGCCGCTCGATCTCGGTCATCAGCTGATCGTAGATTTCCTGATCGACGAATTTCGGCAGCCACCATGGGCTGCGCTCGTGGATTCGCACACGAATGGAAACGCGATGCGCGTCGAGTTGCGACCGACCGAATTGCACGAGTTGGTCGATCAGGGTCTGTGCGTGATCGCCGGTCGCCAGCACCTCGACCAATGTCGCGAGCGCGCTGCTGACCGGAGCTTCGTTGAATGCAGTGCGCAGGCTTGACCCGAGGGCGGAACGGAGCTCGCCGCCGTCACCGGCCCTCAACACCCAGTCGAGAGCCGCCGCGAGATCGTCGCTCACGCGCGCAGCGTGGCTCTCGTCTGCGAGCCACGCACCGAGCCTAGTCGCGAGGCCCGCTCGATTCAGGCGTCGCTCGACCGCTTCTCGGACCAGAAAATTGTCGCGTATAAACCGAGCTAGTGCGCGTCCGATCTCATTCTTGCGCGACGGCACGATCGCCGTATGCGGAATCGGCAAGCCGAGGGGCCGACGAAACAACGCGGTCACCGCGAACCAGTCGGCGAGCCCTCCGATCAGGGCGGCTTCCGTGAAAGCCCGCAACGCGCCGAGCCAAGGGGAGCGGTCGGCGTAAACGCTCGCTACGACGAAGGCGAGCGCCATTACGGCAAGCAACCCGCTTGCGAGTCCGCGCATTCGGCGCAAACGGCTTACGAGGGCAGGATCTTTCGTGAAGCCGAGGTCGCGACGGTTCATCCGCACGCGGCGGCGATTTCCGCTTGGATCGCTTCCGCGGCGCGACGTGGATTCTCTGCGTCGCGAATCGGACGCCCGACAACGACATAGTCGGCGCCTGCATCGAACGCCTGCGCCGGCGTCACCACGCGGCGCTGATCGTCTACCCCGGTCCCGCCGGCCGGCCTGATTCCCGGTGTCACGATCAGTGCGCTTGCGCCGAGCACTTCACGCAACCGTCGTGCCTCGAGGCCGGATGCAATGACTCCGTCGCAGCCGGAGGCGATCGCTTGGCGAGCGCGCAGCTCTACGAGATCGGCAAGCGGCAGGGGCATACCCATTTCGCGCAAATCTGTTTCGCTCAAGCTCGTAAGAACGGTAACAGCGAGCACCTTGAGCGTGTCGCCCTTCTCCGCGGCGGCAGCAGCCGCGATGGCGCGGTCGCCATGCACCGTGAGGAACGTTGCGCCGGAGCTCGAAAGCTGGCGTACCGCTGCCGCCACCGTTGCCGGTATGTCGTACAGCTTCAGATCCGCGAATACTCTCTTTTCCTGCTGCACCAGCCAATCGAGCAGCTCGAAATAGTGCGAAGATGCCGCGAGCTCCAGCCCCATCTTGTAGAAGGCGACCGAATCGCCGAGATCAGTGACCAGACGCTTCGCGCGCGTTAGGTCGGGCACGTCGAGCGCAAAGATCAGCCGCTCCCGGGTGGGGATCGCGAGCGTCGGTCGGACTGGATGTGCAGCCACGACACGATTCTAGCAGACCGCCCTCGCTTCTAACCGGTGCGCAGCGAGTCCCGCATCTGCAGCGCGAAGCGATCAGTCATGCCGGCGACGTAGTCCGCAACAACCCGTGCGGCACCTGCCGCGTTGCCTCGGGCCGCCGCCGCTCGGGCCCGAAGAGCATGCTCCTCCGGCATCCGGGAGTAATGCGACGACAACGAGTCGAACAGGAGCCGCACCGTTTCATGGGCTTGCTCAGTCATCTGCCGCACGTGTGGGTGCGTGTACAGGTGTTCCCGAAGGAATCCTTTGAGCGCGTGCTGTGCATCGTGCAATGGAACGCCGAAGCGGATGAGACGCTCCGGAAATTCGCGCACGTCGTCGATGTGCTCCGGTCCAGCCTCCCGGATGGCAGCTTCGCTCGAACGGATAAGGTCCGTGACCAGGCTATTGATCATGCGACGCACGGTCTCGCTGCCTAGCCGCTGCGCTTTGATGCCGGGCCAGCGGCGCTCGACGGCGCGACGATGCTCTGCAAAGAACGACAGAGCGTCCAGCTGTTCGAGGGTGATCAGACCAGATCTGAGCCCGTCGTCCACATCATGGTTGTTGTACGCGATCTCATCGGCGACATTCGCGAGCTGAGCCTCCAAGCCGGGCTGCTTGCGCTCGAGGAAACGGCGTCCAACTTCGCCGAGCTCGCGTGCATGGCGCGCAGAGCAATGCTTCAAGATCCCTTCCCGTGTTTCAAAGGTTAGATTGAGACCCGGAAAGTCTGCGTAACGCTCCTCCAGCTCGTCGACCACTCGCAACGACTGGAGATTGTGCTCAAATCCGCCGAAGTCGCGCATGCATTCATTGAGCGCATCCTGACCGGCGTGACCAAATGGCGTGTGCCCGAGATCGTGCGCCAGGCAGATCGCTTCGACGAGATCCTCGTTGAGGCGCATGGCGCGCGCAGCCGTGCGGGCAATCTGAGCGACCTCGAGGGAGTGGGTGAGACGCGTCCTATAGTGATCGCCCTCGTAGTTGACGAATACCTGAGTCTTGTACAGAAGGCGACGAAATGCAGTTGAGTGGAGCACTCGATCGCGGTCGCGCTGGAACTCGGTGCGATAAGCCGGCGGATCTTCCTTATGGCGCCGACCTTTCGAGGTCTCGGGCCGGGCTGCATAAGGGGCGAGCTCGATGATCATCGCGCAAGCTGCTCGCCGATTATCGAGCGCAGCAACTGCTCCGGCGGCGCTGCTGCGACAAGCGCTTTCCCAATACCTTCCAGCAAAATCAACTTCAGACCGCGTTGATCCGCTTTCTTATCGAGCTGCATCGCCGCGAGTAGCGCGGTTGGTTCGATGCCATCCGCATTGGTCGGCAAGCCTGCGCGCGTCAATAGACGCTCGATCCGATCGCATTCCGCTGCTTCGAGCGACCCGAGAGCGGTCGACGTGCGGGCCGCTAGCACCATGCCGATTGCGACCGCCTCGCCGTGGAGCCAGCGCCGATAGCCCCCGAGCGCCTCGAGTGCGTGGCCGAAGGTATGGCCGAGATTCAAGAGTGCGCGTTTCCCGAGCTCCCTCTCGTCCTCCGCCACTATGCGTGCCTTGATCTCGCAACTACGCCGAATGGCCAACGCTAGCGCATCATCATCCAGCGCTCTCAGAGCGTCGATGTGCTCTTCCAACCACTCGAAAAAGGCCGCATCGATGATCGCGCCATATTTGACGACTTCCGCGAGACCCGCGCCAAGTTCCCGCTGTGGCAGTGTGCGGAGCGTACTCGTGTCCGCAATCACGGCGATCGGTTGATGAAAGGCCCCGATCATGTTTTTCGCCCGTGGGTGATTGACTGCGGTCTTGCCGCCGACGGAGGAATCTACCTGTGCAAGTAAGGTGGTGGGCACCTGCACGAAGTCGACGCCCCTTTGAAAGCACGCGGCCGCAAAGCCCGTGAGATCGCCTATCACTCCTCCACCGAGTGCGACCAAGCAGCAGTCGCGGTGAAACCGGGCGGCGACTAGACGGTCGAGGATCGAGGAGAACGAGCCCAGTGTCTTGTACTGTTCTCCGTCCGGAAGCAGGAATGTCGAGACGTTCCGGTTGCGCAGCGCGTTCTCGACGGTGGCGAGATAGAGCGGTGCCACGACTTCGTTCGTGACGATTAGTATCTGCTGCGCACGGCTGCCATAGAGCGACGACGCTTCAAGCAAGTCGCGACCGATATGGATCGGATAGCTGCGCTCGCCCAAGGCGACAGTGATGCTGTCCACGTCGGGAAGGTTCGCAGGCGTCGCTCGATTTTGCAACGCGTTAGGCTCGCATCGCGAGGCGGTCGAATACTTCCGTAGCCACAGCGCGGACGCGTCTACCCGTAGTCTCTATTCGAATGTCGGCGATTTCCTCGTAGAGAGGGCGTCTGATGGCCATCAGCTGTTCGAGTACGGCACGCGGGTCGTCGCCGGTCAAGAGCGGTCGACTGCGCGAAGGTTGCGTGCGCTCCAGCTGGGCGTCTACCGATGCTTCCAAATAGACCACCGTGCCGGTTGTCGTGAGACGCTCACGCGTGGTCGCATCTAACACCGCACCGCCGCCGGTTGCCAGAACGACGTCATCCAGCGATGTCAGATCGGCGATCGCTTCGCGTTCCCGCTCCCGAAAGCGAGATTCGCCTTCCTTCTCGAAGATGTAGCGGATATCGACGCCCGTGCGGCGCTCGATCTCAGCGTCCGAATCGAGGAATTGCTTATCGAGCAATTGCGCGAGCCGGCGACCGACCGCGCTCTTGCCGGAACCCATCGGTCCGACGAGGTAGACGTTGCCTCGCTTCCCAGCCACGCTCGTCAGTCTAGTCGCGGTGTCGGACCGCGACAAAGAGAAGGCCACCGCGAGGGTGGCCCTTCTCTATCGCTTGGAGGGCAGAGCGTCTATTGCGGCGGCGCTGTCGCGCAGTTGCCGTCGACTCCGAATGGGCTTACTAGCCCGGGCGGCGCAACGTTTTCCGATGTGAAATCGGAACTCGCGCCCTCGAGCAGGAAGGTAGCGGCCTTACGAGCCTCGGTGCCCTGAACCGTCGCGCTCGCTTCGAGCGTGACCTCGAGCCAATAGGCGAGATCCTGTGGATAATAGAGGTCGACCAACGCGAACCCGTTCGTGTCCGTCGTGACGGTGCTGCCACCTCCGACTCGCGCCACGGCCGTTACACGGTTGCCCGCTTCAACGCGGCCGTTAGCATTCAAGTCCTCGCCAGGATCCAGCACTCCGTTGCGGTTGATGTCTTCGTCCGCGCAACCGGCGGCTGGTAGCGCTTCGACGCCCGTTAGCGTCTCCCAAGACTTCCCATTCCAAAACCGGGTTCCATCCCAGTAGCGTTCGGATAGGACGCTCACCGAAACGTTGACGAGGTTCACGCCGTTGCCCTGGGCGTCCGTCACTTGGATTGCCCATTCCTTCTTGTACTGGGATTGGCTCGGTTCCTCGACCGTGTTGCCCGTGCCCAGCGAGATGAACACAGCGCGCTGTGCGACCGTCAAATCGACCTGGTCCGTCGCGCCGGCAAAGCCTTGCACGGCTCCCGTCACATGCACACCGCCCACCGCGCTCGTCGTTGAGCTCGCGTTATAGAAGGTCTGGGCGCGGCCCTGGCTATTCGTGATCGCTTGAGCTACCGACAACGAGCCGCCCGTCGTGTCGTCCAGCAGGAACGTCACCGTTTGGTTCTTCACGAGATTTCCCGCGGCATCCCTAACGACTGCGGTAATCGTGCTCTGTTCGTTCGTGGCAACGGTGAACGGTGTCGCTTGTAGTTCTAGCGAAGTCGGCGCCGTGGCGACAAATTCGATATTGAGCTGAATGCTCGTCCCCGCGGAATTCGTCGCAGTCACGACTGCAGGTCCCGCGTTGTTCGAGGCGAGCGTGATCGATGCGTTGCCCGAGGCGTCGGTGTTCACCGGGCTGGCGCTGACCGTACCTCTCGTCGAAGCGAATGTGATCGGCTGATTGGCGACCGGCGTACCATTTTGCAGCCAATTGACCGTCACGCCAACGTTCGCGCCGAGGGACACTTCAGTGCCCGCTGCCGGAGACGTAAACGAAAATGTGTCGGACGACACAACGACCGATTGCGTCGCTTGAATTCCCAGCGCGCTCGCATTGATCGTGTCCGTACCGCTGTTGTTAGCGCTCAGCGTGAATGACCCGCGCCCCTGAGCGTCCGTGAATATCTGTGTTTGCGGAGCGAGGCCGTTCGCATTTGCCGACGCGATCGTCACGGCGGTGTTTCCGATGCCGACGCTACCTGCGTTCGTGAGCACGACGCTGTAGTCGCCGGTGCTCCCGAGCGGCAGGCTCGATGGTCCCGTAATCGTGAGCGCCGTGCCGATAACGTTAACTAGGACGTTCGAAGTCAAGTTGCCGGCGAGGCCCGTGACCGTGATGGCCCGGTTGGTGGGATTTCCTGCGATTCCCAGCTTGGCGGTCAGCAGTCCGTTGTCATCCGTCGTCGCAGGCTGTGCAACCACCAAACTGCCGGAGTTGGCCGTGAATACGACCGGGACATCCGCCATTACGTTGTTGTTGCTGTCGCGTACGAGTGCCGTGATCGTCGCATCGGCCGTACCGTCCGATGGAATCTGCGGACTCGAGGTCAGCAACGTCAGTGACCCGATCGTCGTCGGGCCGCCCGTGCCGTTGCCACTGTTGCCGCCGTTGACGAGCGTGTCTTGGCTGCCGCCGCTGCATGCGGTAAGTACTGCGGCAGCCGCCGTCAACAACAAGAGCTTTAGCGTGTGCATATCCCTGATCCTTTAAGCCTTGCGAATCTCGTCCGTAGACATCCGCTTCCCGAACGAGAAGCTATTCGATCTTTGCACCTTCGCGGAGGATCTTCGGCGTGACGAAGATCAGCAGCTCCGCGTTGTTGTTGACGTTGGAGCGGCTACGGAACAAGTACCCTAGGCCGGGCACGTCGCCAAGCACCGGCACCTTCTTGATCGTGTCCCGCAGCTCCGTCTCGTAGATTCCGCCGAGCACTACGGTCTCGCCGTCGTTGACGACGACCGTGGCATCGACCGATCGCGTATCGATACTCGGCACGTTTCCACCCGTCGCGCTAGGTACGATTTCACCGACGTTATCTTTGGTCACATGCAAGTCCATGATCACGCGATCGTCCGGTGTAATTTGCGGCGTGACGGTAAGGTTGAGGACGGCCTCCTTGAATTGAGTCGTCGTGGCACCGCTAGATGACGATTCTTGATATGGAATCTCGACGCCTTGCTTGATACTTGCCTCTCGTTGATTGGTCGTGACGACGCGCGGCGTTGACACGATTTTTCCCTTGCCCTCGGCTTGCAGTGCCGAGAGCTCGAGGTCCACGAGATAATCCGAGTTGAGGATCGCGAGCGCGAACGACCCGGCGGGGTTCGCAATCGGCAGATTCACGTTGTAGCGCTGATTGATCGGCGGCACGTCCACGGGGAACGGATTACCGTTGGTATTCAGGTTGTTCAGCGCAGATCCGACGATGGTATCGGAACCCGTACCGTTACCGGTCAGTGAAACCATGCCGTTGGCCGTGTTTTGCTTCACGATCGTCGAGCCGAATCGCACGCCGAGGTCTCTGCTGTAGTCGTCGTTGACGACCACGACGCGCGTTTCGATCGACACCTGCCGCACCGGAATGTCGAGCGTTGCGACGAGCCGTCGAATGTTCTCTAGACTCGTGCTGGTGTCGTTCACCAGCAGCGTGTTGGTGCGTGCATCCACCGCGACGCTTCCGCGATCGGAAATCAGCTTGCCGCCGCGGCCGGCGGCGCCCGACCCGCCGCCGCGGATCAGATCGGCTAGCTCCGAGGCCTTCGCATAGTTGACCTGGATGAACTCCGAACGCAGAGGCTCGAGCGTCTGCAGAGCTTGCTTAGCTTGCAGATCCGCTTGCTCGCGAGCGGCGATCTCCTCGGCCGGCGCAACGATGATTACGTTGCCGTTGCGACGCATGTCGAGACCCTTCGTCGTCATCACGATGTCGAGCGCTTGGTCCCAAGGGACGTTCTGCAAGCGAAGCGTGACGCTTCCCTGGACGGTATCGCTTACGACGATATTGAGGCCGCTAAAGTCGGCAATGAGCTGCAGGACTGCACGAGTCTCTAGATCTTGGAAGTTCAGAGTAAGCCGTTCGCCCGTATATTCGCGGTTCTGCGCATAGACGCTCGGTTGCGCCGCCGCCGCCTGTTGGACTTGAGGCTTGAGCTCGAGTGTGAATTGATTGTCGGTCTGATAAGCGACTTGGTCATAGTCTGCAGAAGCGCTCACGAGCAGCCGCGCGTCGCGGTTTGTGCGTACCGCGTCGATCGTCTTCACGGGCGTCGCGAAATCGGTGACGTCGAGGCGCTTCAACAGCCCCTGCGGAAGTGTGGTGTTCTGAAAGTCCACCACGATGCGACCACCTTCTTGCCGCACGTCAACCGTCGTATGCGGATCGGTGAGGTCTACTACGACTTGACCGGAGCCATCCGGTCCGCGACGAAAATCGATGTTTCGGATCGCGCGTTCGTCGGCAGAAGGGTTTGCCGCTTGCGTATTGGCCGTTTGCCTTGCCGCTGGCGTTTGTGCCTGCGCGACGAATGAGGGCGGCGGAGCGGCACCTGGTGCTTGACCGACGGTCACGTAGACGCTGTCGCCTTCGACGCGAGTCTGGTAAGGCACAAGAGAGGTCATGTTGAGGACGACTCGCGTCCGACCGTTGGCCTCCGCGGTCAGCACTGTAGTAACTGGACCAACATTGACTTCCTGGCGTCTCGTCTGGAGATCGAGAGAAGTGTTCGGCAAATCCAAGGAGATGCGCGCAGGGTCGTCTATGGTGAAGCTCATCGGCTGTGGCGCAGCGCCGTTTAAGCGCAAGCGGAGCTCAACCTGCTGCCCCGGGAGCGGTTGAACGTCGATCGCTTCGAGCTTTAGGCCGCCTTCTTGGGCGTGGGCGTCGGGCGACGACACCCCGAGCGCGAGAGCCCAACAGAGCCCTAGCAGCCCGTGGCTCAGCCACAAGCAGGTCTTCCCGCTGCGCGCGGGCGATGACTTAAACATACGGTTCACTCCCTAATAACTCCCCTGCGCTTCAATTGGTCAATGCGATTGCTGCGGGCCTCTCCAGGTACCCGCCGAGACCATCAGGAATGATCTCTACCAATTGAATCTGCGAATCCGTGATAGCTACGATGCGGCCGTAGTTCTGTCCGAGGTGGTTGCCTACGGCGACGCGGTGAACGAGTCCGTCGGCCGTTTGCACGAGGCCGAAGCTTGCGTGCCGGTCCGCCAACGTTCCAACCATTCGCAGCGTATCGAGCGGGAATTGCTCGAGATACTCGCGCGCACGGTTTGTGTCGGGGCCCGCGACTGCATTTGGATCGTTGCTTACGCGTCGCTGCGGTGCATCGGGCACGAAGGGCGAGCGGCGCGTACCGGCGACGTACGCGAATGTGGGCGCGGGCCGAACCTGAGGCAGGGGGTCGATTCGGCCGCCTGGTCGTGCCTTGACCTGGTCGATATAGGCTTGCAGGTCGTCGTTGCGGCCGCCGCAAGCGCTCAAGCTCGCCGCGGCAATTGCGCCAGCAAGCACGCGCGTCAAATTGCGCCTGACCATCAGCCTTCCGTCCCCGACGCCTTGGCGGCCGCCGTGTCCTCGTCCAAGTAACGATATGTCTTCGCCGTCACGTCTAGCCTGAGCTGGTCGACGGACTTGTCATCGACAGGTTTGATCGAGATGTCATGTAAAGTCACTATGCGCGGCAGTGCAGCGATCCCGCTCACAAAATTGCCGAGCTCGTGAAACGTACCGGTATAGCGGAGCTTAATCGGCTGTTCGGCATAGAAGTCCTTTTGGATCTCGCCCATCTGCTGGAATAGCTCCTCTTGCAGCCCGGCGCCCAAAGCAGTTTGTGAGATGTCGACGAGGAGGCTGGGTATCTCGGTCTTGCCCGGCAGTTGTCGGAGCATCGTGCCGAAATCGCGTTCTATGTCAGCCAGCTGGGCCTTGTATGCGTCGAAGTTGGCCGCTTTGTGTTGCCGATCCTCGAAAGTGGCGCGCAATTCCTGCTCCTCCCGCTGCGCCCGCTCGAGCACGGGTTTGTCCTGCTGAATCACGAACCAGTAGAGCCCGAAGGCAAAGAGAGCGGCGAAGGCCAGTACGACTGCTGCAACGCGAAATGGCAGCGGCCACCGTCCCGGATCGCTCGTGTCGAGGGAACGTAGCTCGTCGATCACGCTCATTTCGAGTTCTCCTGCGTGGCAGTGCCGTCGTTCTTGTTGTCCATCGACACCTGCTGGGCGAAAACCTTGAACTCCGACAAGCGCTCGGGGCCCTTGTTGACGGTTTGAACGACATCGAGCCCCGGCTCAGTGAGCCACGCGGAGGCGTCGATATTGCGCATCAAAGCGGACACTCGCGTACTCGACTGGGCGTCCCCATGCAGCTCTATCCGATTGTTGGTCTGCGTGATGCTGGTCAAATACACGCCTTCGGGCATCGCGTTCACCAGCTCGTCGAAAAGATGCACTACTTCGGGCCGCGAACGCTGCAGTTGGTCGATGACCTGCATGCGAGCCAAGAGACGCTCCCGCTGGTTTTCGAGACTCGAAATCTGAGCGATCTGTTTGTCGAGCTCGGCGATTTGGGTGCGAAGAATCGTGTTGCGTGTCTGCTGAGCGCTCGTCCAGCCCTGGACCATGAGCTTGGACGCGTACACGAGCAAGCCGGCGACGATTACCGCGCCGAGCAGTGCCACGACAAACTCTTTTTTGCGCTTCTGACGAAGCTCGGCGCGCCAGGGAAGAAGGTTTATTCTCGGCATGTCAGTCGAAGCTCCTCAATGCGAGGCCGCACGCCGTCAGCAGCGCAGTCGCATCCCTGTCGACGCCCTGTGACTTTGCGCGGGAAGACACTTTCATTTGACCGAGGGGGTCACCGACCTCCGTCGGAACGCCGACACGGCTTCCGATGACGTCCGCGACTCCCGGAATGTTGGCGCATCCGCCGCACACCAAAATTTGGTCCGGCTGTTCACGCCCGCTACCTGAGGCGAGAAAAAATTGCAGAGAACGGCTTACCTGCTGGGACATATCGTCGATGAATGCGTCGAGGACCTCCGGCTGATAATTGCTTGGCAATCCGCCCTCTTTCTTCGCGCGGCCGGCATCCTCCATGCTGAGACCGTACGTACGCATGATTTCCTCGGTGAGCTGCTGGCCTCCGAAAGCGAAGTCGCGGGTATAAATGACTTTGAGATCCTTGAGCACGCTGAAGGTGGTCGTGCTGGCGCCGAAATCGACGATCGCGATGAATTTGTCGGCGCCGGCGTCCGGCATCTGATGCGTCAGAAGCTGACAAGCGTTCTCCACAGCAAACGCTTCGACGTCAACTACGCGAGCGCTCAGGCCGGCGGCTTCCACAGCGACCTGTCTCTGCTCGACATTCTCGGTACGAGTAGCGACTAGCAGGACATCGACCATATCGGGGTCTCGTTCGCTCTCGCCGATCACCTCGAAATCAAAGCTGACCTCTTCCATCGGGAATGGAATGTATTGATCGGCTTGCAGCTCTACCTGGCCTTCCAAGTCCGCGGTGCTGAGGTTCTTGGGCATCTGAATGACTTTGGTGATCGCGGCATCGCCGCTAATCGCGATCGCTGCTTCTCGACTTTTTGTCCCCGCTCGCTTGTGCGCACGGCGAATGGCCTCGCCGACCGCTTCCGCATCCACGATCGCCTTCTCGTTGATTGCGTTCGGCGGAGTTGGCTCAGCGGCGTAACTCTCCACGCGATATCCGCGGCCGCTTTCCACGAGCTCGATGAGCTTGACGGAGGACGTAGTGATGTCGAGACCGACCAAGGATCCTTTCCGACGCGTCGCGAACACAGCTTTTCCTTTCCAAGACGGGAGGTTGGGTTAGAATCCTACGCGTGTCTTCAGATGCGCAATTTAACTATATCCCACCGGAGATATACACCGTTGTGAACGGGCTCTCGATCCCGGGAATCGAGGGTAGGCCCGATCTGGCAAGCCCGCTCTCGGAAAAACACCCGGAAACGCCGGGATTTTTCCGTTCGGTTGGGACGAGCACGCCGCCCGATGTCGCATAGTCCGGGCCGCTGGCGAAGCGTCGATGCGCCCGTAGGCGAGCGCGCTATACAACCGCTTCGGCAGCCCCGCTATCCTAGGGGCGACTGCCATCGTCGCGCCGGTAGACCGGAGGCTTTGCGTCCCCACCTTTCGATGGGTTTGCCTAACGCCGCGGACTATGCACAAAGGGCGTTGGTGTGGCAAGGGCGTACAATCCAACTTCAGAAATGCGCGCGTACCTGAAGATTCCGTTAATTATCGCGGTCTTGGCGACGGCTGCGGCCCTGACCGTAGCGGCGGTCCTCGTCGGTGGGTACTACTACGTCGAACCGAGCCTTCCCCGGAGCGAAGAGCTGCGCAATATCAAGATCAAGGTACCGCTCCAGGTATACAGCCGAGACGGCAGATTGATCTGGGAGTTCGGCGAGGAGCGGCGAACGCCTGTGACGTATGACGAGATTCCCCCCCTCCTTGTCAAGGCAATCCTAGCGGCCGAGGACGAGCACTTCTTCGAGCACCCGGGCGTCGACTACCGCGGTGTGATCCGGGGGTTTATCAACGAGCTTAGTCCGGGTGCAAGCACCGTAGGCGGAAGCACCATCACGCAGCAGGTCACCCGCACATTGAATGTCCTCTCCCGCTCCGGCTTGCGATCGGGTGTCCAGCGGTTCGTGCAGAAGTTTCGGGAGTGGATACTCGCTTTTCGCATCGAGAAGGAATTTACCAAGCAGGAAATACTCGCGCTCTATCTGAACACTTACTATTTTGGCCAGCGATCGTACGGCGTTGTGACTGCGGCCCACACGTATTTCGGGAAGGACCTCGGTGACCTCACCGTGTCGGAGGTTGCGATACTTGCGGGGATCCCGCAACGACCGAACGACTTGAACCCGATCGCGAGCCCGGAACGAGCGACGGCTCGCAGAGCGTATGTGCTGCGGCGGATGCATGAAACGGGAGCGATCACGACCGATCAGTACGAGGCGGCCCTCGCCGAGCCGGTGATCGGTAAGCGCCACGGTTTGGATACCCAACTCGACGCGCCGTATGTTGCCGAGATGGTGCGCGCTGAGATGGTGCGCCGTTTCGGATCGGAGGCGGCGTATTCGGCGGGTTTCAAGGTGACGACCACGATCGACAGCCGGCTGCAGCGCGCTGCAAATCGGGCAATGCATAGAACCCTCGGGGCGTACGACGAGCGCCACGGCTATCGTGGTCCGCTGGCGCATATCGACCTGAGCAGCGCGCTCCCTGGGGACGGCTCTAGTCCGGACCCGGCGAAGTTGCGGGACCTGCTAGACGATTATCCCGCACTGCTCGATTTGGAGACCGGCGTGGTGCTGTCGGTCGACCCGCTGAGCGCCCGTGTATTCTTCCCTTCGCGCGGCGAGCAAGCAATCGATTTGGACGCCGTCTCATGGGCGGCGCGTTACATAGATGACGACACGACCGGCAGCAAGCCGAATGCGATCTCGGATGTGCTCCACCCGGGCGATGTCGCGCGGTTTCGGCACGATGCAACGGGCCACTGGCGTCTTGCACAAGTTCCCGAGGTTCAGGGCGCCTTCGTTTCAGTCGATCCATTGGACGGCGCCGTGGTGGCGCTGAACGGCGGCTACGATTTCTCCTTGAGCAATTACAACCGTGCGACCCAGTCGCAGCGTCAGCCGGGCTCGGCATTCAAGCCGTTCGTTTACTCGGCGGCCCTCGATAGCGGCTTTACGCCGGCAACCATTGTGAACGACGAGCCGCCGGATGTCGGTTACCAACCGGCGCTCGAGCGCGTCTGGCGGCCCGACAACTTCAAGGGCCAATACCACGGACCGACGCGCTTGCGGATTGCGTTACAAGAGTCGATGAATGCCGTGTCGATCAGGGTCATGCAGAAAGTCGGCGTGCCGACCACCGTCCAATACGTGCGCCGGTTCGGCTTCGACGAGGTCGCTGTGCCGAATGACCTGTCACTCGCGCTCGGTGCAGGGGGTGTCGCGCCGCTCGATTTGGCCACGGCCTACGCGACGTTCGCAAACGGCGGCTACCATGTGCATTCGTATTTCATCCAGCGCATCCAGGACGCAAACGGAGAGGTGCTCTTTGACGCCGATCCGACCTTTTGCCCCGACTGCAACACACCGCAGCCGGCATTGGAAGCGCCACCCGCGGCGACTGGTCCGCCCGAGCTGATTACAGACCGAGCCGATCTCTATCCTGACCTCCACGCTGCACCACGCATCGTTACGCCGCAGAACGCATACCTGCTGACCGATATGCTGAAGGACGTGGTGCGGGCGGGTACGGGCGCAGAGGCACGCCGCGCCCTTCATCGAGGAGACCTGGCGGGCAAGACGGGAACCACCAACGACGGGCGCGACACATGGTTCGTCGGCTTCAATGCCGATGTCGTCGCAGCGGCTTGGGTCGGGTTCGACCAAGATCGGCCGCTAGGTGTGCTCGAGCAGGGGGGCTATACCGCCATTCCGATGTGGATCGACTACATGCGCGAGGCGTTGGCGCGCCAGCCCGAACATGCAATGGCTCGACCGCCGGGCATCGTGGAGTACCGCATCGATCCGAGCAACGGTTTGATCGCCAGCGACGCCAACTCGAGCGCGATTTTCGAGAAGTTCGAGGCGGGCAGTCTGCCTGATCGAGAGCCGGATGCCGCCAGTCCCGCGACGCACGCGCGGTCTGAGGAACACATCTTTTGACGGCCGCGTTGGCCGCTGCGGGAGCGAGCAATGAGCGCGCGGCGTACCCGAATGTCTTCCCGTCCCAATGGCGGCGGACTGCGCGAACAACTTGCCGAGGAGGCCGCTCGGCTCATGATCGAGGGAGGGATCGCCGACTTCGGTCTCGCAAAGCGTAAAGCCGCTGAACGACTCGGCGTCCGTGCGAACGCCAGCGCACTGCCAAGCAACCGTCAGGTTCAAGCGTGCTTGGCGGAGCGTCAGAGGATTTTCGAACCGGACGCTCATGATGAGCGGCTCGAAAAGCTGCGGCGACTGGCTGCCGAGGTGATGGAGTGGCTCGAGCCGTTTCGCCCGCGGCTTGCCGGCGCGGTGCTGGCCGGCACCGCCACGATAAATTCCGCTGTTGAGCTGCACGTGTTCAGCGATGCACCCGAGCATGTCGCCGCGGCCCTAATGGCGCAGCAGATCGGTGTGAGAGACTGTCAGCGGCGCTACCGTTTTCAGCGTGATGCCGGAGAGCTGATACCTGGGTTCTGTTTCGTTCGGCGTGGTGAGAAGGTCGAAGTGCTCGTCTTTGCCGAGCGTGCTTCCCATCACGCACCGCTGAGTCCAATCGACAAGAGGCCAATGCGACGCGCGCGACGCGCTGCGGTCCTTGCGTTGCTTGGGTGACTAGCGTTTGCTGACCGGCACATAATCGCGCCGATCGTGGCCTGTATAGAGCTGGCGCGGGCGACCGATTCGCGTTTCGGGATCCGCGACCATCTCTCTCCAATGCGTCACCCATCCGACAGTTCTTGCGATCGCGAACATCACCGTGAACATCGACTTGGGTATCCCGAGCGCTCGGTAAATGATGCCGGAGTAAAAGTCGACGTTCGGATATAGATTCTTCTCGATGAAATACGGGTCTTGAAGCGCGATCTCTTCGAGCTTTAAGGCCAACTCGAACAACGGCTGATCGGCGCGATGCCCCAGCTTCTCGAGCACGCGGTGGCACATCTTGCGGATGATGGCGGCTCTCGGATCGTAGCTTTTATAGACGCGATGGCCGAATCCCATCAGACGGAATGGGTCGTTCTTGTCCTTTGCCTTTGCGAGGTACTTGCCGATTTTGTCGACCGTTCCGATAGCCTCGAGCATGTTGATGACGGCTTCGTTAGCGCCCCCATGCGCCGGGCCCCAAAGCGCTGACATTCCCGCGGCGATGGCAGAGTAGGGATTCGTGCCGGAGCTGCCCGCGAGCCGGACGGTCGACGTACTGCAATTCTGCTCATGGTCGGCATGCAAAATGAACAGCAAATCGAGCGCCTCGGCGGCGACCGGGTTGACGACGTAATCGTCAGAAGGGACTGCAAAGAACATATGCAGGAGATTGCTGCAATAGTCGAGGCGATTCTGCGGATACACAAACGGTTGGCCGAGCGAATGCTTATAGGCTGCGGCGGCAATGGTCGGAAGTTTCGCAATGATGCGATGCGCGAACGTGTCGCGATCCTGTGGATTCCGGATATCGGTGCTGTCGTGGTAGAAGGCCGACATCGATGCTACGACACCGGACACCATCGCCATCGGGTGTGCGTTATGGTGGAAACCATTGAAGAATCGCAGCAGCGATTCGTTGATCATCGTATGCGTGCGGATGGACTTGTCAAATTGTTCGAGCGCTTCCTCGGTTGGCAGCTCGCCATGCATCAGTAGATAGGCCACCTCGAGGAAACTCGAGAGTTCGGCGAGCTGCTCGATGGGATAGCCGCGATAAAGCAAAACGCCTGCCTCACCATCGATGTACGTAATCGAGCTTTCGCAACTTGCTGTGGCGGCGAAGCCCGGATCGAAGGTGAACACACCGCGCTCGCCATACAAGTGGGAGACCTCGAGCACATTCGGGCCGAGCGTGGGTCTACGCAGCGGGAGCGCAGTCACGGTATTCGACTCAGGATCGACTAAGTTGTAGTGCTCTTCGCTCATGCGGCCATCCGACAGCTGCCCAGAAATCCGCCGCGCCGGAGCGGCGGCCCGGATCGGCTATGCGACTTGTTTATGCGACCGGCCGGCAAGTCGGCCGCCGCGGCAAGACAGCCCCCGAGTATAGCAGCGCCTGGGCCTCATGCCTCGCGCCGCTTCGAGGTCAGGGCGATGCCGAGGATTTCGTATAACGACGGCGAAATTTGTCGACCCGGCCGCCGCTGTCCACGATCTTCTGCTTGCCGGTGTAGAACGGATGGCACGCGGCGCAAACCTCGACGTGCAGTTCCTGACCCAGGGTCGAGCGCGTCGTAAATTCGTTGCCGCAGCTGCAGATGACCTTGATTTCGGTGTAGCTGGGATGGGTTTCGGCTTTCATGATTGCAGCTCCGGGCGGGCGCGAGAGGATATCGCCCACCGGCGGGGAGCACAAGCAGCGGACATTGCTCGACGGAATCCGGAGCGGGCTGGCGAGGGATAACGTCGGCTCCAAGGGGCAGCGTGAAGCAGGCACGGGCTCAGTCAGGTCGCTCTCCCGTCTTATCCACAAAAACTGTGAATAAGTCTGTGGAGATTGTATTCGCAGCGCTCTCCGTCGCCCGACCCGAAACAGTTTCTACTGATTTGGTCAAAAAACGATCAAGCCAATGTTTTATCGATAAATCAACAAGTTACATTTACTTATCGAGTGCGGCTTGGAAGAGCGGGTGCCAACGATGCTACGCGGCTACCGCCGGGTCCGGGATGTGTATAAACCCGCTCAATCATAGGCTTGCGCCCATGAGGTGCGCGGGCCAGCTGTTGACTAGGGAGCGCATCGCTTTGCCCCTGTGGCTTGCGGCGTTCTTCTGAGCGGGCTCCAGCTCTGCCGCGGTCTTGCCCAACTGTCGATCGAAGAATATCGAATCATAGCCAAAGCCGGCCGTGCCCGCAGGCATGAAGGTGATCTCGCCCTGCCACGCGCCGGTGGCGACAAGCGGTGCCGGATCCTGCGGCCCGAACAGCGCAACTACGACGCAATGGAAAGTTGCACGGCGTCCACCGGCCGGGGTCGTGGCCAGCGCTTCGAGCAACTTCGTCCGGTTCGCCAGATCGTCCGCATGGGATCCGGCATATCGTGCCGAACGCACCCCGGGCGCGCCGCCGAGGGCTGCGACGGTCAGACCCGAGTCGTCGGCGATCGCCGGCAGTCCTGTCGCTCGACTCGCATGCCGCGCTTTGATCAAAGCATTTTCGACAAACGTCTCACCCGTTTCGGTCGGCCCGTGGAGGCCGAATTCGCTCTGCGCGATGAGGTCTATCCTTGGTCCCGCGTCGTTAAGCAGCGCGGTGAGCTCTGCTAGCTTGCCGGGGTTGCTCGTCGCAAGCACCCAGCGATGCCGCGGAGCGGCCTTCACTTGCGAAGCAGCTCCGCTTGGAGGGTCAGCACCTCTTTGATTCCTCGCTGCGCCAGATCGAGCAGTTGCTCAAGCTCATTGCGCCGCAACGCGTGACCCTCGGCGGTCCCTTGAATTTCCGCGAAGCCGCCCGAGTCGTTCATGACGACGTTCATATCCGTCTCGGCTTCCGAGTCTTCTGCATAATCGAGATCGAGTACGGGGATGCCTTCAAACATGCCCACCGAAACGGCAGCGATGTGGCCATGGATGGGATCGCGGGCAATCTTGCCGGACTTCACGAGTTGCGCCGCAGCAAGTGCGAGTGCCACGTAGCCGCCTGAAATTGCGGCCGTGCGGGTTCCGCCGTCCGCTTGCAGTACGTCGCAGTCGATCGTAACCGTATGCTCGCCGAGCGCTGCGCGGTCTACCACGGCCCGGAGACTGCGGCCGATCAGCCGCTGAATCTCGAGCGTGCGGCCCCCTTGTTTGCCTCGTGCGGCCTCTCGTGGCGTACGCGAGTGGGTAGCGCGCGGCAGCATGCCGTATTCCGCAGTGACCCAGCCCTGCTGCTTGCCCTTGAGAAACGCGGGTACTTTCGACTCGACCGAAGCCGTGCAAAGCACTCGTGTCTCGCCGAATTCTGCGAGCACAGAACCTTCCGCATACCGCGTGTACTGCGGTACGAATCGAACGATCCGCATCTCGTCGGGGCGGCGTCCGCTCGGCCGCATCGAATGACTCCTGTCGCAGGCGAATAAGCAAGCTTAGCAGGCTGCGAACGGCAAGCCGCGCTCAGGCCGTGACAAAGCGAATCGCTGCGGCGCTCGTGTTGTCCGAATAGGGGGCGTTCCGGGCGACTGCGCGCTCCGCCAGGGCGCGGAGAGCACGATCTATTGGCTCTCCCGGTTCAGCGGAGAGGCTAGCGATGTCTGCGTCCTCGAGCCCGGACCAAAGGCCGTCGGTGCAGGCCAACAGCACGTCGCCGTGCAACACTTTCTTGCGGGTCGTTACGCTCATATCCGGCAGCGGCGAGTCTCCGCCGAGGCAGCACTCGACGAAGTTGCGCATCGGGTGGGCCCGAATTTCCTGCTCGGCAATCAAGCCTTCGCGCAGCAGCAGCTCGACATGGCTATGGTCCCGAGTCCGGTCACGCACCGTCCCGGCACGCAATTGGTAGATGCGACTGTCGCCCACGTGCGCCCAGTAGGACCCCTCGTCTTGGATGAGGCATACCGCGCAGGTCGCACGTGGCTTGTGATCGAGTGCGACGCCGTCGCCGAGGCGCACCACGCGATCGTGCGCGCGCGCGAGTGAAAGGGTCAAGAAGCCTTGCGGGTCGAAGACCGGGAGCGACTGTTCGGCAAAACACTCCCTAAGCGTGCCGACCGTCACTTCAGCTGCGCGTGCACCGTGTGCATGACCGCCCATGCCATCTACGACGACCACCAGCAGGGCTTCGGCGTGCGAAATTACCTCGACCCGGTCTTGGTTCTCTGCCCGATTGCCGGGCAGACTCAGCTTTGCAAATTCGACACGCACGCGCGCCCTCGTCCGAGCCCCGCGCATTCTAGCCCGCCTCGGACGCGCGGATGCCAGAACGCTGGGCCCCCCGCTCCGCGCCGATGCGACACGCTGTTGTACACTCTGGCTCCGCCTTGAAGCGCGCACAGATTGACGGAAACGAGCAGCGGACTCAATCGAATGCCTCACAGCATGACCGGTTTTGCGACGGCGGAGATCTTGGCGCCTCCGTTTCGGCTGGTCTGGGAAGTCCGCAGCGTCAACCACCGATTTCTCGAGTTGGCATTTCGTCTGCCCGATGAGTTACGAGGGATTGAGCCGGATTGCCGCGAATTGGTGGCCGCGGTCGCTCGCCGCGGCAAGATCGATTGCGCCTTGCGAATCGTCGCGGCGGACGGCGCGACGCAACCTACTCTCGTAATCGCCGATGCTCTCTCGTCTCTTCGCGCCCTAGAGGATCAGATTCGACGCGTGTTCCCGCAAGCCCGGCCGCTCACCGTAGGCGAAATTCTTCGCTCGGCTGGAGTACTGAGAGAGCCCGATCGCCAGCTCGCGGCGCTCGCCGAGCCCGCTCTGGATTGCTTGAAGGAGGCGCTCGAGTCGTTGCGGGCGGCTCGCCATCGCGAGGGCGGACGAATTGCGGAAGTGCTCGAGAGGCGCAACGTCGCGATTGCGGCATTGCTCGAGGAAGTGCGGCCATTGCTGGCGGGAGCGCTGGTGCGACATCGCGACAAGCTCCGTGAGCGCCTCGCCCGGCTCGATGTGCAGGCCCAACCAGAACGCCTAGAGCAAGAGCTCGCCCTGGTTGCGCAACGAGTCGACGTCGCAGAGGAGATTGACCGTCTCGCCAGCCACGTAGCGGAGGTTCGCGATGTTCTGCAACGCGAGGAGCCTGTCGGCAGGCGGCTCGATTTCTTGACGCAGGAGCTCAACCGCGAGGCGAATACGTTCGCATCGAAGGTGCAAGACGAGACGCTGACCCGAACCGCCGTCGAGCTCAAGGTGCTGATCGAACAGATGCGCGAGCAAGTGCAGAACGTCGAGTAATGCCGAGCGCAACCGAACCCGGCATCCCCGCGCGTGGCCGGCTGTGGGTGATTGCAGCACCGTCGGGGGCTGGCAAGACATCGCTCGTGCGGGCGCTCCTCGAGCGCGACGCGGAGCTTAGGTTCTCGGTCTCATATACCACTCGTCCCCGACGCAGCTCCGAGGTGGATGGCCGAGACTACTTCTTCGTGACGGAAGGGCAATTTCTGGAAATGATTCAACGGAATGCATTCCTCGAGCACGCCCGCGTCTTCGATAACTGGTATGGCACCAGCCGTGCACACGTCGATGCCCTGCTCGACCGGGGTCATTCCGTGCTTTTGGAGATCGATTGGCAAGGAGCGCAACAGGTCCGGGACCGCGCTCCGGCCTCCCGTAGCATCTTCATCCTTCCGCCCACGGTGCCTGAGCTCGAACGCCGGCTGCGCAGCCGTGCGACCGATTCCGAAACCACGATCGCCCGGCGTTTGCGGGATTCGTTGACGGACCTGACGCATTGGAGCGAGTTCGATCATGTCGTGATCAACGCCCGATTCGAAAAGGCCGTCGCCGATCTTCAGGCCATCGTCGCCGGCGATCAGAGCCATCGCACCGACTTACCCGCGGTTCGGCGCAGCATTTCGTCCGTTCTCGCAACGAGCGGGGCCGGCTCTTGCTAGCTTCGGGGGGTCTTGCAGTACACTTCAGGATCGCGGTGCCCAAGGAGGGCGAATTCCGATGGCGAGAATCACGGTAGAAGATTGCCTGGAGCGCATTCCGAACATGTTCCAGCTCGTGCTGGTGGCGGCCAAACGCGCGCGCCAGCTCGCCAATGGCGCGCATGCGATGGTCGACTGGGAGAACGACAAACCTACGGTGGTGGCTCTGCGGGAAATCGCTGAGGGCTATATCACCGAGGAGATCCTCACCCAGCGCGATCAGCCGGTGGAAGACTTGCTCGAGCTGGCGGTCGCCCAAGCGCCGTCGGGGCTACCGGATGACCTGCTCGGGTCGAGGCCAATCTCGATCGGCGACTGATCGATTCTCATTGGGGGCCGGCCACACAGCCGGTAAGCAGCAGACGCCATGGATTATGGTGCCGCCATCCGCGAACGCAGGTTGTCGTCGGTATGGCGGACCGACGACTTCGGGCGGCTCACTGCGCAACTCGAGACGTACCTACCGCAGGCCGACCTGCCCGCAATTCGGGAAGCCTACGAGTTCAGCGCTAAAGCGCATGATGGCCAGCTGCGCCGCAGCGGCGATCCCTATATCACTCATCCTATAGCGGTCGCTGAAATACTCGCGGGATTGCATCTCGACGCGGCTTCGATCAAGGCCGCCCTACTTCACGACGTCGTCGAAGACACGCCCAATACGCTGACGGAGATCGAGCAGCGGTTTGGCGAGGATGTGGCGTTGCTGGTCGACGGGGTCAGCAAGATCGACCACCTGCGGTTCGACAGCGTCGCCGAGGCGCAGGCGGAGAGTTTTCGCAAGATGCTGCTGGCGATGGCGAAAGATCTGCGCGTCATTCTCGTGAAGCTTGCGGATCGGACTCACAACATGCGGACGATCGGCTGGCTGCCACCGGTCAAGCAGCGCCGTATCGCTCGCGAGACGCTCGATATCTATGCGCCGATCGCAAACCGGCTCGGTGTGTATACGCTCAAGGTCGAGCTCGAAGAGCTCGGGTTCAAAACCTACTATCCGTTCAGATACAAGATCCTACAGAGGTCATTGCGGCGAGCGCGTGGCAATCAGCGTCAGCTGCTGCGCAAGATCGAGGGTCGGCTCACGAAGGCACTGAGCGACGCCGGGATTCCGGCCAGAGCCGTGGCGCGTGAGAAGCACCTGTACAGCATCTATCTCAAAATGCACCGCAAGCACGCCCATCTCGCAGAGATCGTGGACGTCTACGGCGTACGTGTGGTCGTCCAAGACGTCGACAGCTGCTATCGGGTGCTTGGGATCGCGCATCAGCTGTTCAAGCCGATGCCTGGAAGGTTCAAGGATTTCATTTCCATTCCGCGGGTGAACGGCTATCAGTCGCTGCACACGACGCTCTTCGGGCCCAATGGAGTGCCTTTGGAGCTGCAGATTCGCACCGAGGAAATGGACAAGGTCGCGGAGCGCGGCGTAGCCGCCCACTGGCAGTACAAAGCGGTCGACAAGCACACTTACAGTACCGAGGATCGTGCACGGGAATGGCTCGCGGGTCTCATGGAGATGGAGCGAGCCGCGAACTCAGAGGAGTTCTTGGAAACGGTCAAGGCCGATCTGTTCCCGGACAAGGTTTACGTGTTCACGCCCAAGGGCGCGATCATGCGGCTGCCGCGCGGCGCAACCGCGGTGGACTTCGCTTATGCGGTCCATACCGATGTCGGCAATCGGTGTGTCGCAGCCAAAATCGACCGCCGGTTGGTCCCGCTCAAGACCGCTTTGCACAATGGCGAAACAGTCGAAATCGTCACGGCACGAGGCGCTCGGCCCAATCCGAACTGGGTCAATTTCGTCACGACGGCCAAGGCGCGGAACGCAATCCGCGGCTACCTCAAGAATCTAAAGCGGGACGAAGCGCAGGAACTGGGTAGGCGTCTATTGAACCAGGAGCTGATGCCCTATTCGCTCAGCGTGCGCAAGCTGCCGAAGGCGCGTCTCGACGCGCTCAGAGCGGAGCTGGGTATTCCGGATCTCGAGACGTTGTTCGAGCAGGTGGGCTTGGGCGAACGCCTGGCTCCAGTCGTGGCTGGGATGCTCGCACAGCATAGCGATGAGGTCGAATCGACCGCAGCGGAACGCCGCAGGCCGCTGGAGATCGCCGGAACGGAAGGTTTGGTCGTCAACTACGCTCACTGCTGCTATCCAATTCCGGGAGACGAAATCGTCGGGTTCATGTCGAGCGGCCGCGGTATCGTCATCCATCGAGCGACCTGTCGGAATCTTGCCGAGTACCGCAAGCAACCCTCGAAATGGATTCCCGTCAATTGGACACGCGGCGTGAAGGGCGAGTTCGACTCGGAGATTCAAGTTCGGACCCTCGACCGTGTGGGTCTGCTCGCAGAGGTCGCTGGACGGATCTCGGCTACACGCACGAACATCGAGCACGTGCGGGTGGATACCGAGGGCGATGCATCGACGCTATCGTTCCGCCTGAGAGTTCGCGACCGCCGCCAACTGGCACAGGTGGTTCGCAGCATCCGCACGATTCCCGGCGTCGTGCGCGTGTCGCGTAGTGCCGGCTGAGATTCGAGCCAACGAGATGAAACAACCGATACATACCGATGCGGCGCCCGCCGCGATCGGTCCTTACAGCCAAGCGATTCGCTCCGCCGACACGGTTTACTTATCGGGACAGATTCCGCTCGACCCGCGGACGATGGAGCTCGTGAAAGGGGACGTGCGTGCTCAAATCACGCAGGTTTTCGACAACCTGGCAGCCGTGGCGGCGGCGGCGGGCGGGTCCCTCGATCATGCAGTGCGGCTGACGGTCTATTTGACCGATCTTGCGCACTTTCCGCTCGTCAACGAGATCATGGTGCAGTACTGCACGAAGCCATATCCGGCTCGCGTCGCGATCGGTGTCGCACAGTTGCCTCGCGGTGCCGCGGTCGAGGTCGACGGCATCCTGGTCCTTTAGGCAACGAGCGATCGAACGTCATTTCGAATCGGCGTTCAATCGGCCCGTCGAGTCGCTCGCGGGCGTGGGGCCGCGCGTCGCCGAGCGCCTCGGCAAGCTCGGTGTGCAGTCGACGGGTGATCTTCTGTGTCTTCTGCCGCAGCGCTACGAGGATCGCACTGCGTTGCGAGTGCTCGGTTCCTTGCGCCCGGGCGAAAAAGCGCTGGTCGAGGGCGGCATCGATCTCGCTGAAGTCGTGTTGCGACGGCGGCGTTCGCTGCTTCTGCGTATCGCAGATGGGACCGGCTCGCTCACCGTGCGCCTGTTCCATTTTGCGCCCGCGCAGCGCCGCGCTTTGGCGCGCGGCGCGCGTATTCGCTGCTTCGGAGAGGTCCGAGCGGGGCCGACCGGCCTCGAGATGGTGCACCCGGAGTTGCGTGTCCTGGGCCCTGCAGACGAGGGTCCGGCTACTGGCCTCACGCCGATCTATCCGACGACCGAGGGTCTCCACCAGCAGACGCTTCGTCGGCTGATTGAACAGCTGCTCGGTGATCTGGCGGAACAGCCGCCCGTCGACTATTTGCGCGATCTTCTCCCGGAAGCCATGCCGTCGTTCGCCGAGGCACTTGCGTTCTTGCATCGGCCGGCGCAAGACGCGCCGACCTATTTGCTCTCGGGCGGCATGCATCCGAGCCAACGGCGGCTCGCGCTCGAAGAGTTGATCGCTCAGCGCCTCAGCTTGCGCCGCACCGGTGCGGCCCTGCGCGCCGAGAGCGCTTGTCCTCTGCCGGCGGCCGCAGACGTCGTCGAGCGATTCCGTGCGACGCTGACGTTCGAGCTTACGGCCGCTCAGGAGCGTGCGGTCGCCGAGATCCTTGCGGATTTGGCCCGAAGCACGCCGATGAACCGTCTGTTGCAAGGGGACGTGGGGTCGGGCAAAACCGTGGTCGCGGCCTTCTCCGCGGTGGTCGCAGCCGCGGCCGGCTGCCAGACGGCGGTCATGGCGCCGACAGAGCTGCTCGCCGAGCAGCATCTCGCGAGCTTCGAGCGGTGGCTCGCGCCGCTCGGCATCGTCGTTGCACCGCTGCTCGGCTCGCAGCCGGCTCGGGCGCGCGCGGCTGCCATCGCGGCGCTTGCGGACGGAAGAGCCGCTGTTGCGGTCGGCACCCACGCGCTGTTTCAGGAGGCCGTAGCGTTTCGCCGGCTCGCGCTCGTGATCGTCGACGAGCAGCATCGGTTCGGCGTCGACCAGCGGCTACGGCTTCGAAAGAAGGGTAACGACGACGCTCGGATGCCGCACCAGCTGATCATGACCGCCACTCCGATCCCGCGCACGCTCGCGATGACGGCTTACGCCGATCTCGACTGCTCGGTGATCGGCGAGTTGCCGCCCGGGCGCAAGCCCGTCACCACCGTTGTCCTTCCCCAAACCCGGCGCGCCGAGCTCGTACAGCGAGTGGCGGCGCACTGCCGGACGGGTCGCCAAGCCTATTGGGTGTGTCCGCTGATCGATGAGTCCGAGACGCTCGAATCGAGCGCGGCCACCGCTCTCGAGCAGGAGCTGCGAGCTGCGTTGCCGGAGCTGCGCGTGGGGCTCATGCATGGTCGGCTGAAAGCCGCAGATAAGGACGCTACGATGCGTGCGTTCAAGAGCGCGCAGCTCGACCTGCTTGTCGCGACCACGGTCATCGAGGTGGGGGTTGACGTGCCGAACGCTACGCTGCTCGTGGTGGAGAACGCGGAGCGAATGGGCCTTGCGCAGCTCCACCAGCTGCGGGGCCGCGTCGGTCGCGGCAGCGAGGCGTCGTCTTGCGTACTGCTCTACAAGCCGCCGCTGTCCGATCTCGCGCGCGAGCGACTCAGCGTGCTGCGCGCCACGGCCGACGGCTTTGCGGTTGCGCAAAAGGATCTCGAGCTACGCGGACCGGGCGAGGTACTGGGCACTCGGCAGACCGGAGTGCTCATGCTTCGGATCGCCGACCTGCTTCGCGATGCCGATCTACTGCCGACGGTCATCGAGGTCTCCGAACGCTTGCTCGCCGAGCATCCGGAGCGCGTTGCGCCACTGCTGCACCGTTGGGTCAGAGTCGAAGCCGACTACTCGAAGGTTTGACGATGCCCGAATTGCTGGCGGCGGCGACAGCCTTCTAGAATCGCGATCGAGTCGAAGCGGAGCGACGGTTTGAGCGAATTTTCGCATAGCGAGCGGCGTGCGGCCGCGCCGGCGCGTCGGCGCGAGCCGCTCGGCGTGCTGCGGCAATACGCCCGCTGGGGCCGGTTGATGAGGCTGGATCGGCCGATCGGCATCTGGCTGTTGCTGTGGCCTACGTTGTGGGCGCTATGGATCGCATCGGCCGGGAGGCCCCGACAGGGCATCTTCGGCGTGCTCGTGCTCGGAACGATCATCGTTCGCTCCGCGGGCTGTGTGATCAACGACTTCGTCGATCGCGATATCGATCCGCACGTGCGGCGCACGGCCGGACGGCCAATTGCAGCGGGAGATGTGGCTCCGGGTGAGGCGTTGATCCTGTTTGGCGCGCTCATGCTGATCGCGCTCGGCCTGGTCCTCTCCCTAAATCGCCTGACAGTGCTTCTGGCGGTCGTGGGGGCGGTCATCGCCGTCGTCTACCCGTTCACGAAGCGCTTCCTTTCGACGCCTCAGTTCGTGCTCGGTGTGGCGTTCGGTTGGGGCGTGCCGATGGCATTCGCATCGACCCAGGGCGAGGTGCCGCGAGTCGGCTGGCTGCTCTTCTTGGCGGCCGTCATCTGGGGGGTCGTGTACGACACGCAGTACGCAATGGCCGATCGCGGCGACGACCTGCGGATCGGCGTGCGGTCCACAGCGATCTTGTTCGGTGACCTCGATCGAGCGTTCATCGCCGGGCTGCAGCTATTGTTGCTCGCGAGCTTCGTGCTCGTTGGCCGCAGCGCGGGGCTGGGTGCCTGGTACTACGGTGGTCTCGGCGTGGCCGGCGCATTTGGTGTCTATCAGCAGCACCTGATTCGCGACCGCGACGCCGGCAAATGCTTCCGTGCTTTCCTCAACAACGCCTGGCTCGGGGCAAGCGTGTTCGCCGGCATCACCCTCGATTACCTGTTCCGAGGCTGAGTGTAGCGAGTGCGATCGGGCGTTCGCGCGACTGCCCACGCTTCACAGTGGACTGCCCCCGCCGCAAGAAGCGCATCGCCAAGCGCATTTGCGGTCGCGCCCGTCGTCAGCACGTCGTCGACGATCGCAATCCTCGCGCCACGCAAGTCGCGCGTGACGGCGAACGCAGCTGCAACGTGGGCATGACGGCTGACAAGCCCCAGGCCGGTTTGAGCCGGACCGGCAAGGCGCCGGTGGATGCCGGCTCCGAACCATGGCCGATCGATCACGGCAGCGATTGTTCGAGCGATCTCGACAGCTTGATTGAAACCCCGCTCGCGCAGTCGCCGCGGGTGCAGCGGCACCGCAACGATCGCGTCGATTGAGCGCGCAGCGGTCTCGAGATCTGCGGCGAGCATGAGACCGAAAGCTCGCCCGAGTGAACGCGAGCCGGAGTACTTGAGCCGGCGGATGTAGTGGGCGAGCGGCTCCTCGTACGCGAAGGGGGCCGTGACTGCCGCTATGGACCATCGTTGGCGGCGCCGCGGACAGTTCGCGACGGGCTGTGGAAGGCCGCAGCGGTGGCATGGATCGTCGATCCGCCGCAGCGTCGCACGGCAGTGCGTACAAAGACCGCCGATCGTGGGGCCGCAGCATGCGGGACATTTCTCGCCGAAGATCGACTGCATGATTCGTCAACCGTCCGTTCCGTGGGCCGTTGACAGTTGACGAAACGGTTCTTGATACTCAGCGTCGCGTCTCAATGGCGTGTCGACGAGTAACGAATGTCCGCACTCGAGCAAGAAATCGCCCTAGGTGTCCGCGTGTCCTCGGAGCCGCGTTGCGATTGGAGCCAGTCCGAGGTCGAGGCGCTGTTCGCGCTCCCACTCAATGATCTCTTGTATACGGCGCAGTGGGTGCATCGACAGCACTTCGACGCCAACGCCGTGCAAACGTCCACGTTATTGTCGATCAAGACCGGCGCATGTCCCGAGGACTGCGCGTACTGTCCGCAGAGCATTCGCTTTAGCACGGACGTGGCGACGCACGACCTGCTATCGCTCGAGCAGGTTCGCGCGGCGGCGGAAAGCGCGAAGGCGGCGGGAGCAACCCGCTTCTGCATGGGAGCGTCCTACCGAGGGCCCAAAGACGCTCAATTAGAGCCGATTCTCGAAATGATCCGAGCCGTGAAGGAGCTCGGCTTGGAGACCTGCGCGACGCTCGGTCTGCTACGGCCGGGCCAGGCCGAGCGGCTCGCGGCAGCCGGGCTCGACTACTACAACCACAATCTCGATTCGTCCGCCGAGTTCTACGCGCAGATCATCACCACGCGAACCTATCAAGACCGCCTCGATACGCTCGCGCGCGTCCGGGCGGCCGGAATCAGCGTGTGCTGCGGCGGGATCGTGGGAATGGGCGAAACGCGACGCGATCGTGTGAGGCTACTCGCGACATTGGCAGCGCTCGACCCCCAGCCCGAAAGTGTGCCGATCAACGAGCTGGTCCCCGTGCCGGGCACGCCACTCGAGGCCGCGAAGGCGCTCGATCCCCTCGAATTCGTTCGCTGCATTGCGGTGGCCCGCGTGCTGATGCCACGCTCGCACGTGAGGTTGTCCGCCGGTCGAAGCGACTTCAGCGACGAGCTTCAGGCGCTGTGCTTCTTCGCGGGCGCCAACTCGATTTTCTTCGGCGAGAAGCTGCTCACCACCGGCAATCCCGATACGCAGGCCGATCGCGAATTGTTCGCGCGGCTGGGCCTTCATCCGGAACCCGCTCGGGGCTGAATGTTCCGCGCCGACGAATGCTCAGCCGCGCCGCGTCGCGTGAACCGCGAAGCGGGTCCCGACCGATTTCCCGGCAACGGCTGATGCAAGCCGAATCGGCAGTAGCGAAGTCGGCCTCGTGACGTTTCCGGCGGCCACGCCGGCGCTGCCGGACCGCCGCGCGACCCGCCGCGCATTCCAGCGCGCGACAGATTTCGACTCCGCTTGTGTGGTGCATGACGAGGCGAGGCGTCGCCTGCTCCAGCGGCTCGAACTGCTGCGCCTGGCCCCGGAGGTTGCGATCGATCTAGGCTGCGCGACGGGCCGAGGCGCAGTCGAGCTCGCGGCTCGGTATCCGGATGCGCGGATCCTCGCAATCGACTCGAGCGCGTCGATGCTCGGCGAGGCGCGGAGGCGCGTTCGAGCGATTCCGCAAGTTGAAGTCCTCGGCGGCGACGCAGAGTCGCTGCCGGTGCGCGGCGCCGTCGCGGGCCTGATTTTCGCGAACCTGGTGCTGCCTTGGTGTCTTCCGCAGCTGGTGTTCGCAGAGGCTGCACGAGTGCTGGCACCGGATGGTCTGCTCGTCTTTGCGACGCTCGGGCCCGACACGCTGCGCGAAGTTCGGCGGGCCTGGGCTCAGGTGGATCGCGATATTCACGTCCATGCCGAATTCGATATGCACGATCTCGGCGATCTCGCGATGGCGGCGGGACTCGCGGAACCGGTGCTCGACGTCGACCGGTTGGAGGTCACCTATGCGGAAGTGGCCTCTTTGGTTCGCGACCTGCGTGCGTGCGGCGCTGTGAACGTGGCGGCCGGTCGGCGGCGCGGGCTGGCGAGCGAGCAACGCTGGCGGCGTTTCGAGACCGCACTCCACCCGGCAGGCTCGGGCAGGTTCGCCGTGACGGTGGAGCTCGTGCTCGGTCAGGCATGGGGAGGAGGTCCGAGCGCTCCTCGAGCCGCCGGGCCGCAGGAAATCGGCATCCCGGTCGATCGGATCGGGCACCGGCGATGAGCCTCGCCCGCGCAATGACGGTTTTCCGCAGCAGGCAAGGCGCTCAAGTCTGCTAGAATGCGCGCCGCACGCGGCGGACCGCGCGCTCCCTCGGGACCACCGAACCTTGCAGGACGCATGATTAACAGGACTTTCTGGACTCTGGCCTTGGCGCTGTTCGGGCTCTCCTTCGCGGGCCCCGGCTGGTGCGACTTCAGGCTCAACATGACGCCCGGCGTCACGCCGAACAGTCACGACATCTATCAGCTCCACATGCTCATGCTCGGTGTGTGCGCCGTGATCGCAGCCGTGGTCTACGCCGCGATGATCTATGCAATCGTGCGGTTCCGGAAGTCAGCAGGCGCGAAGCCGGTCCTGTTCACGCACAGCACGATGATGGAAGTGGTGTGGACGGTGATACCCGCCGTCATCCTCGTCGTGCTCGCCGTGCCGGCGGCCAAGACCCTCGTGCGCATGCAAGACACGCGTGGTTCGCAGCTCAGCATCAAGGTCACCGGCTACCAATGGCGATGGCAGTACGACTACATCGACGACGGCGTTCAGTTCTTCAGCACGCTCGATCGCGCGAGCAACGCCGCGCGACAGCGTGGCTCGGGGGTTGACCCGACGTCGGTCGATCATTACCTCCTCGAGGTGGATCATCCACTCGTCGTCCCGGTCAATACCAAAGTTCGGTTGCTCGTGACGGCGGCCGACGTCCTGCACTCCTGGTGGATGCCCGCGTTCGGCGTCAAGCAGGATGCGATCCCCGGATTCATCAACGAGGCCTGGTTCACGGCCGAGAAAGAAGGCACGTACCGAGGACAATGCGCCGAGCTTTGCGGAATGGACCA
Organism: uncultured Gammaproteobacteria bacterium; assembly: GCA_963817615.1. Lineage (GTDB taxonomy): Bacteria > Pseudomonadota > Gammaproteobacteria > Steroidobacterales > Rariloculaceae > FEN-1219. Next base: position 995,150 of record CAWFPH010000002.1, read on the forward strand.
CGGCTTCATGCCGATCGTCGTAAAGGTGACGAGCCGCGAAGAATACGAGCGATGGCTCAATACCCAGCGCGGGACGCAGGTTTCCGAGTCGCGCTGACGCCGCCATATACAGGGAAGGAACCGCATGAGCAGCACTGCAATTGATACCCACGGCGAGCATCACTCGCCGGGCCAAGGCCGGTTGGCGTGGATCCTGCGCTGGATCACCACCACCAATCATAAGGACATCGGCACGCTGTATTTGTTGTTCAGCCTCGTGATGTTCTTCGTCGGCGGAGCCATGGCTCTGGTCATCCGTGCGGAGCTGTTCGAGCCCGGTCTCCAGTTCGTGGACCCGGTGCGCTTCAACCAGATGACCACCGTTCACGCGCTCGTAATGGTGTTCGGCATGATCATGCCGGCTTTCGCAGGCTTCGCGAACTGGATGGTTCCGCTGATGATCGGAGCGCCCGACATGGCGCTGCCGAGACTCAACAACTGGTCGTTCTGGCTGCTGCCGTTCGCGGCAACTCTGCTGATACTCACGCTGTTCTTGCCCGGCGGCGGTCCGGCGGGCGGCTGGACGATGTATCCGCCGCTCATCTTGCAGACCGGCGATGCGTTTCCGTTCCTGATCTTCGCGGTGCATTTGCTCGGCATCTCGTCGATTCTCGCGGCGATCAACATCATCGTCACGATCATGAATCTGCGCGCCCCCGGCATGCCGCTGCTCAAGATGCCGATGTTCGTCTGGAGCTGGCTGATTACCGCCTACCTGCTGCTGCTCGCAATGCCGGTGCTCGCGGGCGGTGTCACGATGCTCTTGACCGACCGCTTCTTCGGCACGAGCTTCTTCTCGGCGGCCGGCGGCGGCGATCCGGTGTTGTTCCAGCATATTTTCTGGTTCTTCGGTCACCCGGAGGTCTACATCATCATCCTGCCCGCATTCGGCATCATCTCCGAGGTCATTCCGACGTTCTCGCGGAAGCCGCTGTTCGGCTATGCAGCGATGGTCTATGCGACCGCGAGCATCGCGTTCTTGTCGCTCGTGGTTTGGGCGCATCACATGTTCACGGTCGGCATGCCACTGTCGGGCCAGCTCTTCTTCATGCTCACGACCATGGTGATCGCCGTGCCGACGGGCGTGAAGATCTTCAATTGGACCGCGACAATGTGGAAGGGCTCGTTGACGTTCGAGACGCCGATGCTGTTCGCGCTTGCGTTCCTGTTCCTGTTCACGCTGGGCGGCTTCTCGGGTCTCATGCTCGCGATCGTGCCGGCTGACATCCAATACCACGATACGTATTTCGTGGTCGCCCACTTCCACTATGTGCTCGTGCCCGGCGCGCTGTTCGGCGCCTTCGCCGGCACCTACTACTGGCTGCCCAAGTGGACCGGCCACATGTACGACGAGAAGCTCGGGAAGCTGCACTTCTGGCTGACCGCGATCTTCGTGAACGTGACGTTTTTCCCGCAGCACTTCCTGGGTCTGGCCGGCATGCCGCGCCGCATACCGGACTACGCCGTCCAGTTCACGAACTTCAACATGATCTCGAGCATCGGTGCTTTTGGTCTGGGACTCGCGCAGCTCATCTTCGTCTACGTCATAATCAAGTGCATCCGTGGCGGTCCGAAGGCCACAGCGCAGGTCTGGGACAATCCGACCGGGCTTGAATGGACAGTGCCGTCGCCTGCTCCGCATCACACGTTCTCCGAGCCGCCGGATCTGAGCCATGAGATCCACTAGGACCGCGGCCGCGTCGCACGCGGCGGAAGGAAGCGCTCGGAGCAAGCGTCTTCACCTCACGGCGTGGCTGCTCGGGCTGCTCGCCATATTCTTCTACGTCGGCTTCATCGCGTGGAATCTGCTCCGCGGGTCGCTCGGCTGAGGCAATATCGCGTGCGTCCCTCAACCGATCGATTGCTGGTCTTGAAGCTCGCGGCCGTTTGCGCCGGAATGTTTGCGTTCGGTTTTGCCATGGCGCCGCTTTACGACGCCTTTTGCGCACTGACGGGGTTCGGTGGCAAGACGGCGAATACGGCGTCGGCTGCACCCGCTCCGACATCGGTCGACCCGAATCGCGTCGTCCGCGTCGAATTGCTCGGGTCCGTTGCGCGCGGCGCACCGTTCAAGTTCGCCCCGGCGGTGGGCCACATCGATGTGCACCCGGGCGGTCTTTACGAAGCCCACTACGTCGCTCGCAACCTGACGGACCAGCCGATCGTTGCCCAAGCGATCGCAAGCGTTGCACCGGGCGAGGCAGCGGCGGAGTTCCACAAGACCGAGTGCTTCTGCTTTACGACTCAGGCGTTCGCGCCGAACGAGAAGCGCGACCTGAAGGTCGTATTCACGATTGCGCCGGAGCTGCCCGTCCACCTCGACACTGTGTCGTTGTCGTATACGTTCTTCGCGCTGCCGAACAAGGGATAGAAAACTCGTCATGGAGAAAGCTGAGGGTCTTTACTACGTCCCGCACGGCGCTCGTTGGCCCATCGTCGGCTCGGTCGGTCTGTTCACATTGATGACGGGCACCGCGCTTTGGCTCAATCAGATGAGCGCCGGCCGCTACGTAGCGGCCGTGGGCGTGCTGCTGGTGCTGGCGATGCTGTTCGGCTGGTTCGGTACCGTAATCGCCGAAAGCGAGCGCGGTCTGTACAACGACCATGTCGACTCCTCGTTCCGTTGGGGGATGAGCTGGTTCATCTTCTCGGAAGTCATGTTTTTCGCGGTGTTCTTCGGAACGCTGTTCTACGCACGGCAGCTCGTCGTGCCATGGCTCTCGGGTGCGGGAGACAACTTCTACACCAATCTCCTGCTTTGGCCGGGTTTCGAGAATGTGTGGCCGTCGACGGGCCCGGCCGGACCGCATGTCGAACGGATGGGAGCATGGGGCATTCCTGCGCTCAACACCGGCATCCTCTTATCGAGCGGCGTCACGATCACCGTCGCGCACCATATGTTGCGCGCGAACCGCCGCACTCCGCTGATTTTCTGGCTCGCCGCGACGTTCTTGCTGGGCTTTCTGTTCCTGGCGCTCCAAGCGCGGGAATACATCCACGCTTATACCGAGCTCGGCCTACGCCTCAATACCGGAATTTACGGCAATACGTTCTTCATGCTGACCGGCTTTCACGGTCTGCACGTCACGCTCGGAGCGGTAATGCTCCTCGTGATCTGGCTCAGGGTCTTGCGCGGGCATTTCACGCCTCATCGTCACTTCGCCTTCGAGGCCGCGGCTTGGTATTGGCACTTCGTCGACGTCGTGTGGCTAGGCTTGTTCTTCTTCGTCTATTGGGTGTAAGGGCCCCGGCTCATCCGGCCAAGCCGTGCGGCTTGAGCCATCCGGCCCACCACGCGATCATCAGCAGCAGAAAGAACAATACCGACAAACTGACGCGCAGCGTCAACGCGTGGAGCATCGTTCGCGAGTGGTCGCCGCGCCGGAACAGCGCTACGAGCGCGACGCCGAGGCACGCGAGCATGGCGACGAAAAATACGATCGCGATCATCGAGCCTTCGATAATGCGGGTCTTCGGGGCATTCTAACGTGGCCCTGCGCCTGCCGCCGATTCGCACGCTGATCGCGATTGCAGTGCTGATTGGCGGTGGGGGGCTTTGCGTCGCGCTCGGCCGCTGGCAGCTCGCGCGAGCCGAGCAGAGTAGAGCTGTAGCCGTGCAGTTTGCAGCGGGCGTCGCGCAGAGACCGCTCGAGCAGGTGCCGGCCGATCGGGATGCCGAGAGACTGCGTTTCCAGAGGGTTGCTCTCGACGGTGGCTACGCCGCTGAACAGCAGTTCCTGCTCGATAACAGCGTGCACGACGGCGTCGCAGGGTACGACGTGCTCACACCATTTCGCCCAACGGAAGGCGGTCCTTGGGTGCTCGTGAATCGTGGCTTCGTCGCCGTGGGTCTCGACCGGCGGAAGTTGCCGGAAATCGCGGTCGACGATGCGAAGCGCCGCGTGGTCGGCCGCATCGACCGGTTGCCTCGCCCCGGCCTGCGGCTCGGCAATGCAGCCGCGCCCGAGCGTTCGACCGAGCCCGTCACCGTCGTGTCGTTTCCGACCGCTGCCGAAATTACGGCGCGCCTCGGGCACCCAGTGCACGACTATCAGCTGCTGCTAGAGCCGAATGCGGCCGACGGTTACGTCCGCGACTGGCGTGCGCCGGGACTCGGACCGGAACGGCACCTCGCCTATGCCGGCCAATGGTTCCTGTTTGCGGTAGGCGGCTTCGCCGTTGCGGCGACGCTAGCCTTCAAGGCGCTGAGGTCGAGATGAAGCGCCGCTGGCTCGTTCCGACTCTGGTCGCGGTCGTGGTGTTTGGCCCGTTCGTCCTCGCGACGCTGCTGTATTACGGGCCGTGGACGCTCGACTGGTTGCCTCAGCTGGCAGGCCAGCGCCAGCTACTCGATCCGCCGGTGCCGCTGCCAGCGTCCTGGCGCGATCATCCGCCGGACGAACGAGCTGACCGATGGTCGGTGATCTATGCAAAAATGACAGCCTGCGATGACGTCTGCCTGCAGCAATTGATGCGGCTGCGGCAGGTGCAGGGGGCGCTCGGCCGCGATGCGAGCCGCGTTCGGCGCGTCTGCCTGTGCGGCGGGCCGCCGCCCGCGACCAGCGATGCCGGCCTCGAGCGGCTACGGCTCCAAGCCGAGCCGGATTTTGCGGCCGCGGTCGAGCTCGATCGCTGGCCTCAGGGCCGCGTCTACGTCGCCGACCCGCGCGGCGAGGTGATTGCGAGCTATCCGCCCGATGTCGCACAACGCGAGCTGCTTCGCGATATCAAGCGGCTGCTCGCCGCATCGGGGACGAACTGATGAACATTTGGTTCTTGCGCCTCGCTCGCGCCGGCACCGTGCTCGCTTTGATCGTGGTGACTTTCGGTGCGTACGTCCGCTCGACGGATGCCGGTCTCGGTTGCCCCGACTGGCCGGGCTGCTATGGTCGATTGGTCGTTCCCGATCAGAGCACGTCTGCGCACGACCTCGGAGCTCAGTACGCGCGACCGCTCGAGGCTGGCAAGGCTTGGCGCGAGATGATCCACCGCTATCTCGCCACGACGCTCGGTCTTATTTGCGTCTCGCTCGCTTTGATCGCGTGGTTCAACCGCCGCGATCCGGAGCAGCCTCGTTGGGCACCGCTCGGGCTGCTTGGCCTGATCGTGTTCCAAGGCCTTCTCGGCATGTGGACCGTCACACTGCTGCTCAAGCCCTTGATCGTGGTGGGCCATCTGCTCGGTGGCATGGCCACGCTCGCGCTGCTCGCGATGCTTGCCCGCTGGCGACACACCCGATTGGCCGCGTCGAGCCGCGCACTACGAGTCGTCGGCGCCTTGGCCGCGGCGGCGCTCGTAGTCCAGATTGCCCTCGGCGGGTGGACCAGCGCGAACTATGCGGCGCTCGCCTGCCCCGACTTCCCGACTTGCGACACGCAATGGTGGCCCGCAATCGCGAACTTCAAGGAAGGCTTTACATTGTGGCGTGGCCTCGGCATCGACTACGAGGGTGGCGTGCTCGACCATCGGGCGCAGGTCGCCGTTCATTTCACACACCGGCTCGGCGCTGTCGTGGCGGCTCTGCTCATCGCGGCGTTCGCGGCGGGCGTGATCCGGCACCGGGCGGTGCGCATCGACGGGCTCGTGATGCTTGCCGCGCTCCTTCTGCAGCTGTCGCTTGGTGTTAGTATCGTGGAGTTTGGAGTGCCCTTGTGGGTGGCGGTCGCGCACAACTGCGTGGCGGCATTACTTCTCCTGACAGTACTGAATGCTAACCAGAGAATACGGCAACGCTAACACCGCGGCTCCGGCGCGGTGGCGAGACTACTACGCGCTCACGAAGGCGCGCGTGGTGCAGTTGCTCGTATTCACGGCCGTGGTCGGGATGTTCCTCGCCGCGCCCGGAATGGTGCCGTGGAACGCCCTCCTCCTCGGCAGCCTCGGTATAGGCCTCGCGGCTGCCGCGGGCGCCGTTGTCAACCACGTGCTCGACCAGCGACTCGACGCGCAGATGGCTCGCACGCGTTCGCGACCCTTGCCTTCCGGACGCATACACGAACGCGATGCGATCGCTTTCGCGATCGTGCTCGGTCTCGTCGGGCTCGCGGTACTGGTTCTGTGGGTCAACGCCCTGACGGCGGCGCTCACATTCCTGTCACTGATCGGCTACGCCGTGATCTACACGGTCTACTTGAAACGTGCAACGCCGCAAAACATCGTAATCGGCGGAGCCGCGGGCGCAGCGCCGCCGGTGCTCGGTTGGGCTGCGGTAACCGGCCATGTCGACCCTTACGCTTTGCTGCTGTTTCTGATCATTTTCACTTGGACGCCGCCGCATTTCTGGGCGCTCGCGGTTGCGCGCAAGTCCGACTACGAGCGCGCCGCGATTCCGATGTTGCCGGTCACCCACGGCGAAGACGTCACCAAGTCGTTCGTGCTTTTCTATACGGTGCTGTTAATCCTGATCACGCTGCTGCCGTATCTGACGGGCATGAGCGGACTCCTGTATCTGAGCGGCGCCGTGCTGCTCGGCGGCGGTTTCCTGTATTACGCTCTGAAGCTCAAGCTACGCCCGCGCGCTGATACGCCGATGGCGACGTTCAGCTATTCGATTACGTATCTGATGGCGCTCTTCAGCTTCCTGTTGGTCGATCACTATATTCCGGCGCTTTGGCCGCTGTGACGCCCGCGTCGCCGCACAGCGGCGACTTCCATGAAGCGATGGACGTTACCGACATCATCGATCCTCTCAACGACGCGCAACGAGAGGCGGTCACGGCGCCCGATCGTCCGACGCTCGTGCTCGCCGGCGCCGGCAGCGGAAAGACGCGGGTGCTCGTCCATCGCATCGCCTGGGTGATCCGCGTGAATGGCGTGGCGCCGCAGCACGTTCTCGCAGTCACGTTCACGAACAAGGCAGCCAGCGAGATGCGCGATCGCATTGAGCAGCTGCTCGGTTTCCCGACGCGGCACCTGTGGATCGGGACGTTTCACGGCCTCGCGCACCGGTTGCTCAGGATTCACTTTCGCGAGGCCGGGTTGAGCGAAGGCTTCCATATCATGGATTCGGAGGATCAACTCCGCATGATCCGCCGGATGCTGAAATCGCTCGAGCTCGACGAGAACGTCTGGGTGCCGAAGGACCTCCAGTGGTTCATCAACGCACAGAAGGACGAAGGACTGCGTCCGAATGACCTCCACGACGAGGGCAATGCGGGGCGGCGGCAGATGATCGATCTCTACGCCCGCTACGAGAAGCACTGCGCGGATGCGTCCGTGATCGATTTCGGCGAGTTGCTGCTGCGCAGCCTCGAGCTGTTGCGCGATCACGATGAGCTGCTCGCCGAGTACCGACGCCGCTTCAAGCACTTGCTCGTCGACGAGTTCCAGGACACCAACGCGATTCAGTACCGTTGGCTCAAGCTGCTCGCCGGCCCGAATGGTACGCCGTTCGTCGTGGGCGACGACGATCAATCGATTTATCGCTGGCGCGGCGCCCGCGTGGAGAATCTCTACCGCTACCAACAGGATTTTCCGGGCACCTACGTCGTGCGGCTCGAGCAGAATTACCGCTCGACTGCGACGATCTTGAACGCTGCGAACGCCGTGATCGCGAACAATGCCTCGCGTCTCGGCAAGACGCTCTGGACGGATGGCGCGCACGGGTCGTCCATCAAGCTGTACGCTGCTTTCAACGAGCGCGATGAAGCGGAGTTCGTGATCAATCGCATTCAGGACTATCTCGCACAGGGCAACCGCCGCAGCGAGGTGGCGGTGCTGTACCGATCCAACGCTCAGTCCCGGGTGTTCGAAGAGGGCCTTTTGGCTGCGGGTATTCCATACCGGGTCTACGGCGGGCTGCGATTCTTCGAGCGGGCGGAGATCAAGGATGCGCTTGCGTATCTGCGACTGGTCGCCAATCGTGACGACGATCCATCGTTCGAGCGAGTGGTGAACACGCCGGCGCGCGGCATCGGTGCGCGGACCATGGACGCGGTCCGCGATCTGGCGCGCGCGGCCGGGACGAGCCTGTGGCGCTCCGCCGCCCAGCTCGTCGCCGACGCCGCGCTGCCGAAGCGTGCCGCCGAAGCTCTGTGGTCCTTCCTGAGGTTGATAGATGACCTTGCGCAGACCACGGCCCGTTCGAGCCTGCACGAGCAGGTCGCGATGGTCATCGACGCGAGCGGCTTGATCGCTCACCACGGCAAGAATCGCGAGGCGGGAGGCGAAGCGCGCGTCGAGAACCTTGAAGAGCTCGTGACGGCGGCGCGCGACCTTCTGCCGAGCGAGAGCGAGCTGCCGCCGCTCGCCGAATTTCTGGCGTATGCCGTGCTCGAGTCGGGGGACGCTCAGGCCGAAGCTTACGAGGATAGCGTCCAGTTGATGACGCTGCACTCGGCCAAGGGGCTCGAATTTGCACTGCTGTTCCTCTGTGGGTTGGAGGACGGCCTGTTTCCACATCAACGCTCGCTCGGCGATCCGGCGGGGCTCGAGGAGGAGCGACGGCTCTGCTACGTTGGAATCACGCGCGCGCGTCGTGAGCTATATCTGACGTATGCCGAGCAGCGTCGATTGCACGGCGTCGAGTCGTTTGCGGTCCCGTCGCGTTTCATTCGTGAGATTCCGGCCGAGCTCGTAGAGGAAGTGCGGCCCGCGATGGTCGTGTCGAGGCCGCTCTATCGGCGGCCCGCGGGCATACGGGAACAGGCCAACGGCGGCGTGCGGCTGGGACAGCGCGTGCGCCACGGCAAGTTCGGCGAGGGTATCGTGCTCAACAGTGAAGGCAGCGGTGCCCACGCTCGCATCCAAGTGAACTTCGAGAATGCCGGCACAAAATGGCTCGTCGTCGCATACGCGAACCTCGAAGTGATGTGAGGGACGAACGGTGAGGCGCGTGTGAAGATATTGATTCTCGGTGCCGGGCAGGTCGGCAGTACGGCGGCTTTCAGTCTCGCTCGCGAGGAGGCGAACGAGGTCACGATCGTCGACCGCAACCCCGATGTGCTGCGCGAGCTGCAAGATCGGCTGGACGTGCGAACGGTCGTCGGGAATGCCTCGCATCCCGATGTGCTCGAGCGTGCGGGTGGTCGCGACGCCGATATGATCATCGCGCTCACGAGCAGCGACGAGATCAACATGATCGCGTGCCAAATTGCGTTCACGCTGTTTCGGACGCCCACCCGCATCGCACGCATCCGTGCGCGGGAGCTCACGAGCCGAGAGCAGCTGTTCGGCCCAGACGGCATTCCGGTCGATGTCGCGATCAGCCCGGCCTCGCTGGTGACCAACTACATCGAGCACCTGATTCGGTTTCCCGGCGCGTTGCAGGTGCTCGACTTCGCGGACGGACGAGTGCGACTGGTCGCGACGCGGGCGCATCGAGAGGGCGCACTCGTCGGTCATCCGCTGCGCGAGCTGCCGGAGCACATCCCGAATGTCGAGAGTCGAGTCGTCGCGATCTATCGCGGCGGGCGGGGCATCATCCCCGACGGCGACACGATCGTGGAGGAAGGCGACGAGGTGTTCTTCATCGCGGCGCGCAAGGATATCCGCACGGTGCTGCGGGAGATGCGAAAGCTCGACGATCCGGTGCGGAAGGTCGTGATTGCCGGCGGCGGCAACATCGGTCTCGATCTTGCGCGCGCGCTGGAGGGAACGAACCAGGTCAAGATCATCGAGCGGGATTGGCAGCGCGCTCGAGACATTTCAGAGCAGCTCAGCCGTGCAACCGTGCTGCACGGTGACTCCGCTGACGAGGAGCTGCTGCTCGAGGAAAATATCGACAGTGCCGACGTCTTCGTCGCAGTCACGAACGCCGAGGAGGCGAACATTCTGTCGGCAATGCTCGCGAAACGTCTCGGAGCACGCAAAGTGATGGCGTTGATCAACCGCATTGCCTACGCGGAGCTCGTGGAGTCCGGAACCATAGACATCGCAATCTCGCCGCAGCAAATCACGCTCGGTACGCTGCTCGCGCACGTGCGGCGCGGCGATGTGGTGAAGGTCCACAGCTTGCGGCGCGGCGCGGCCGAAGCGATCGAGGCCGTGGCCCATGGAGACGCGCGCGAGTCACGCGTCGTTGGCCGGCTGATCGAAGAGATCCGTCTGCCGCGTGGCGCGACGATCAGCGCCATCGTGCGAGGTGACGAGGTGCTGATGGCGCACCACGACACGCAGATCGAGGCCGACGACCACGTCATTCTGTTCATCGCCGATCGCCGCCAAATCGACGAGGTCGAGCGCCTGTTCGAAGTCGGTGTTACGTTCGTCTGAGCAATGCCGACTGCCGCTCGAGTCTCCGCGCCGGGGGCGCGGCGGATCACGCAGTTCGCGGCCAGTGACGAGCGAATATCTCCGATGCCGACTCCCGAGGAGCTGATCGCGAACCTCGAAGGCCTGCTCGCGCGTGGCAGCGATGCGCCGAGCCTACGCCTTGCTCTCGCCACCGGTTACCTCGCCGCCGGGGACGCGGCGGCGGCTGCGCGACACGCCGAGGCCGCGGTGGGCCTCGATCCCGAGTACTCGGCCGGCTGGAAGGTGCTCGGTCGCTCATTGACGAGCGCGGGCCGCGCCGACGCCGCCATCAAGGCGTACGAGCAGGGAATCGCGGTCGCCGAGCGGCGCGGCGATCGACAGGCCGCCAAGGAGATGCAGGTTTTTCTGCGGCGGCTGAGGCAGCGCAGTCAGAGCTGAACGGCTGCTGCCCCCCGGACGTCAGTGGCCGTCCGGGCCGTGCGGCTCCTCGCCATGATCGCCGGCTCTTTCGCGCGGCGGCGGCAGGCGATCGGCGCGCGTCCAAATGAGCACGCCGAACACGAATAGCGTCAATGCGACGGTCACCACGGGAAGCGGGGCGAGCCACAGCGGTATCTTGGGTAAGCTCTTGATGTAAGGAATAAAAAACGTAGAGATAAGCCAAGCGACCGGAAGACCGATCAGAATGCCGAATGCGAGCTTTGGCTGGCTGCGCCAAAGCGTTCCCCAAATGACCACCAACAAAGCCACACCGATCAACCAGATCAACATGATGCGCCTCTACTCCTGATGACCAGTGACCGCCTCACTCGGCCGTTGCCGCTTCGTGGTGCTGTTCGGCTGGTGCGAGGGGTTTCGAGAAAAAGTCTAGCCTGGTGAGCTCCGTATGGTCACCTTCCACCGCCATGAAGCCGATAAGCACCAGAAGTACGATCGGCGGTCCGAGAATCGCGTAGATCAGCGCCAAACGCTCCCACTTCATGTGCATGAAGATAGCGATGATGAATCCGGCCTTGAGAAACATGAACAGCACGATCAGAAACCATCGGAACAAGCCGGGACTCAAGAAGTCGGTCGCGTAGGACCCCGCGCTGAGAACGAACAATAGGCCCCAGATGAGAAAGTAGATTTTCAGGGGGTGTGTTTGCCCTGCTGTCTCCGACATCGAAGCTCCCTACCAAAGATAGAAGAAGGCGAAGATGAACACCCAAACGAGATCGACGAAGTGCCAATAGAGGCCGGCGATCTCCACGATTTCGTAGTTGCCGGTCCGCTCGTAGTCTCCGCGCAGCACCTTCATTGCCACGATCGTCAGATACACGACACCGGCCGACACGTGGAGACCGTGGAATCCCGTGATCATGAAGAACGTCGCGCCAAACTGGGAAGCGCCGAGAGGATTGCCCCAGGGGCGGATGCCTTCCTTGATGAGCAATTCGCTCCATTCGAACGCTTGCATCGCGACGAACAGCGCGCCGAAGGCGCCGGTAATGAGCATCAACGCGGCCGTGCGGCCTCGATCCCGCCGGTAACCGTAGTTCACGGCCAAGGCCATCGTGCCGCTGCTCGTGATCAAGTCGAAGGTCATGATGCCGATCAGGAGCAACGGAACGCTCTTGCCGAACACGTTTAGACCGAAGACCTCGCCGGTGTCTGGCCAGGGCAACGGAGTGGAGATGCGCACGTTCATGTAGCCGGTCAGAAAGCACGTGAAGATGAACGTGTCGCTCAACAGGAAGATCCACATCATCGCCTTGCCCCACGGCACTCGGAACGTCTGCTTGTCCGAGGACCAGTCGGTGACGATGGTTTGCCAGCCGGCTTCGGCGGTGGCGGCCGTAGGTTCGTGTTGCGCCATAAGGTTCAGTCGTTCCCTCTCAAGTCGACAGCAGCAAAGCGAAAAGACCTAACCAAATCAGCAGCAGCCAGTGCCAGTACAACGTGCACAGCTGCACGCTCGTGCGCATCTGGCTGCGTGCGACGACGCTCTGGCGCTCCACGCCGAGCCACACGCGCGTAGCGGTTCGACTCAGCACGAACAGTCCGCCGACCAGGTGCAACCCGTGCAACCCGGTGAGTAGGATGAAAAAGCTGTAGGCCGGATTACTGGGGCCGTAAAGTCCGGTGGCTCCGAGCTCACGCCAGGCGGTGAGCTGTCCACCGAGGAACGCGAGTGTCAGCACGCCACCCGCCGTGAAGTAGCCGCGTACCCCCGCGAAGTCGTTGCGGTCGGCACGCGTGCGGGCGATCTGTAGCGCGACGCTCGCGAGCACGAGGACCACGGTGTTGATCCAGAGGATTCCCGGCTCGTTGAGCGGCTGCCAATGCGTATACCCCTCCGAATGGTGCATCCGCATCAGGTAAGCGCTCGAGAACAGCGCGAAGAAGCTCGATACGACCGCCAGAAAGGCCCATAGGCCGACCTTCGGCGCGGACGACGTAATGCCTTCCTGACTCGTCGGCAGGACGCCTTGCTGCGTCCACGGCTTGTCGAGCAGGCGCTGAACCAGGAACCACCAGACGGTGATTCCCGTCAGTAGGGCGATAACCACTACGGGCAGCATGGTTTTCGACCTCCGGCGTTATGCGTGAACGGACTGGCCCTTCGGTGGCACGTTCTGCGGGATGAAATCCTGCGCCTCGCCCGGCACGCTGTAGTCGTACGCCCAGCGATAGACGACCGGCAGCTTCGGGCCCCAATTGCCATGCACGGGCGGCGTCTGCGGCGTTTGCCACTCGAGCGTCGTCGCGCCCCACGGGTTCGGATCCGCGGGTTTCCCCTTCCAGAGGCTATAGAAGACGTTGATCAGAAAGATCACCTGCGCCGTCGCGACGACGATCGCGGCAACGGTGATCGCCTCGTTGACGGCATGCGCAGATCCCGGGATGAAATCGGTATTACCGTAAGCGTAGTAGCGCCGCGGCATGCCGAGAATTCCCAGGTAGTGCATCGGCAGGTAGATCGCATACGTGCCTAGGAACGTCATCCAGAAGTGGATGCGGCCGAGGAACTCATTCGGCATCTTACCGGTCATCTTCGGGAACCAATGGTAGATCGCGCCGAACAGCACCATGACCGGCGACACGCCCATCACCATGTGGAAGTGGCCAATCACGAAATACGTGTCGGACAGTGGCAAGTCGACCGTCACGTTGCCGAGGAACAGTCCTGTGAGGCCGCCGTGCACGAACGTGAAGATGAAACCGATCGCGAACAGGTTGGGTACGTTCGCTTGAATGTTGCCGCGCCAGAGCGTCAGCACCCAGTTGTAAACCTTGATCGCGGTGGGCACTGCAATGATCAGCGTGGTCGTCGCAAAGAAGAACCCGAAGTAAGGGTTCATGCCGCTGACATACATGTGGTGGGCCCAGACCACGAACGACAGTGCGCCGATCGCGACGATCGCCCAGACCATCATCCGATAGCCGAAGATGTTCTTGCGGGCGTGGGTCGACAACAGGTCGGAGACGATGCCGAACGCAGGCAGCGCGACGATGTACACCTCGGGGTGGCCGAAGAACCAGAACAGATGCTGGAATAGGATCGGGCTGCCGCCCTCGTGCCCCGAGAGCTGCCCGAGCGATACGAGCGCCGGCATGAAGAAGCTCGTGCCGATCAGCCGGTCGAGCAGCATCATGATCGCGGCCACCAGCAAGGCGGGGAATGCGAGCAGGCCCAAGATCGTCGCTACGAAAATGCCCCAGATGGAGAGCGGCATCCGCATGAGCGTCATGCCCCGGCAGCGAGCCTGCAAAACGGTCGTTACGTAGTTCAGACCGCCCATCGTGAACGCCACGATGAATATCGCGAGCGACGCAAGCATCAGTACGATGCCCCATTGCGAGCCTGGCGTGCCTTCGAGGACGGTTTGGGGCGGGTAGAGCGTCCAGCCTGCGCCAGTCGGCCCACCCGGCACGAAGAAGCTCGACAACAGCACGATCACGGACAGCAGGTAGACCCAGAAGCTCAGCATATTCATGTAGGGGAACACCATGTCCCGCGCCCCACACATGAGCGGAATCAAGTAATTGCCGAAGCCGCCGAGGAATAGTGCCGTGAGCAAGTAGATGACCATGATCATGCCGTGCATGGTCACGAACTCGTAGTACTTGTACGGCGTGATGAACGCGAAGGTTCCGGGGAACCCGATTTGCAGCCTCATCAGCAGCGACAGCACGAGCGCGACGAGGCCCACGCCGATCGCGACGCTGCCGTATTGGATTGCGATGACCTTGTGGTCCTGGCTCCAGACGTACTTTTCGATGAACGTCTGGGGGTCGTGTAGGTGATGGTCCCGGTCGGCGATTGCAACGTATGCCATAACAGAGCTTCCCCTCGACTGCCGTGTCAGCAGCGTGCGGCTGCAGTTTGCTACATTTTTTCCGGTCTTCTCGTCTTCTAGCGCAGAGTATCGATGTAGGCGACCACGTCGTCGATAGCGCCCGGCTGAACGAGCACGTTCGCCATCATGTACATTTGGTCGCCGTAAATGTCTTCAGGATGACCGCCGCGCACGCGTGCCTTGAAGTTACCGAGCTGGCGCTGCAGGTACCAGTCGCTCATTCCGGCGAGTCGCGGCGCGTTCGTGCCCCAGCGGCCCTTGCCATCGTCGCCGTGGCACAACGAGCACGTTTCGAACAACGTTCGGCCATGATCGACGTCGCCGGCCACCATCGGCTTCGACGGGCGATCGGGAAGCGTCGCGATGTAAGCGATCACGTTGTCGAGCGCCGCCGGATCGGCCAGCGTCTGCGCCATCGGCGCCATCTGCATACCGAACGTGTCTTTCGGATCGGCGCCGCGGATACGCTGCTGAAAATGCTGAACCTGCCGGCGTATGTACCAGCCGTCGAGACCTGCGAGCTTCGGGGCGTTGAGCTGTGGATTACCCTCGCCCTGGACGCCGTGGCAGGCCGAGCAGACGGCATAGCTGGCCGCACCTGCAGTTGCGTTACCGGCTGCGCGCGACTGCGTTTGCGCGAAGGTGGGCTCGCTCGCGAGCCATTTCGCATAGTCGGCCGCATCCTCGACGACGATCTTGCCGCGCATTGCGAAATGGCCGGCGCCGCAGAGCTCCTCGCAGAGGATCTCGTAGGTCCCGGGCTTCGTCGGGACGAACCATTGGGACGTGACAGTGCCGGGCACGAGGTCCATCTTCACGCGGAACTGCGGCACCGTGAAGTCGTGCAGCACGTCGGTCGAGCGCAGCAGGGCCTTGAGGGGCTGGTTGACGGGCACGTGCACGATCGGGTTTGCGACGACCACGTCGTCGCGACCGGCGGCGTCATCGGGGTCGATGCCGAGGGGGTTGTCGACGTTCAGAAACCGGACGTCGGTGGCGCCGAATTTGCCATCCTTCCCCGGCAGTCGGTAGCTCCAGTGCCACTGCTTGCCGACGACCTCCAATAGTGCCGCGTCTTGAGGCGCCGTCACGAACTTTCCCCAGACGAACAGTCCCGGCGTCAACATAGCTGCCACGCCGATGCTCGTGAACGCAGTTAGGATGATTTCGAGCTTCTTGCTCTCCGGCTCGTAGTGGGCTTTGCTGCCTTTGCGGTTACGGAATCGCCACACGCAGTAGGCAGTGAAGAAATTTACGGCAACGAAGACGGTGCCGCAGACCCAGAACGTAACGTTGACGGTGAAGTCGATGGTTGACCAGTTCGAAGCGAGCGGCGTGAAGTACCACGGGCTCTCGAAGTGAAAGATCAACGATCCGATCACGAGCAGGACGAGAACGACGGCTAAAGCCAACATACCGCTAGCACCTTCGTGACGTTGGGCTACGAACGCTGTATTTCCCCGTACCGAAAACAAGGGACCCGCTTTCGCGGGCCTTTCTCGCTCACTGGATGACGAACTTTCCGTTCATCAGCACGAAGTGGCCGGGGAAGGAACAGAAGAAAGTATAGTCGCCGTCGGGCGTGAGCTTGGCCAAATCGAACGAGACCGACGTTTGCTCGCCTCCGCCGACGATTTTCGTCGCGGCGAGAACACGCGGATCGTTGGCGGGCAGGTAGGTCGGTGGTCCGACGCCTTGACCGGCTTGTGCAACGGCTTGGTAGTCCGCCGTCTTGGCGAGCACCCAGTTGTGCCCCATGACGTTTGCGGCAAGCATACCGACGTGCTTCAGAGTGATCGTGACCTGCTTGCAGGTCTTACTCACCTTAATCTCTTTCTTGTTGTACTGAATTTGATCGTTCCCTTCGATCGTTTGGGAACACTCCTGACTCCACGCGTGGCCGGCGAATCCGAGGCCGGCGATCGCGACGAGCAAAAGACTCCGTCTCATTGTGCTCTAAACTCCTGACAGAGACATTCATACGGGGTGCCAGAGGGCGAACCGATTGCAAACTGCCCGATGGTAGCAGAACGAAATCCATCGGGGCACGGTCGACCATCGCGCCTGTGGCGGCTCGACAGCGTGCTCATGCAGTTCGGTCGGCTGTCGTCCGAGCATCGAGGCACAAGTAGCCGGTCGAAACATTGCGGGGGGAGCGCAGGGCGGGTTCGCCAAAGCCGACGTCCTGGCGTTTGAATGCTTTACACCACTTTTACGGACTTCTAAGCGAAATGTGTCATCAAATACGGCAATCAATTCGAAGAATGTGCCGATATTCAGCCTGTAATATCCACCCGTTCGATTGAGCGTGCGTCTTTGTCGGTCGAAGCGGCCTTCGATCCAACCAAAATTCGAATATGGGTTTCTATACGACGATTGTCATACCAGACGAGCACGTTGTGGCTGAAGTTTCCAGAAATGGCCGCTTATGATCGGTCTGATTCAACGAGTCACTCATGCCGCGGTCGCGATCGACGGCGCAAACGTCGCGGAGATCGGCCGCGGGCTGCTCGTCCTGGTTGGGGTGGAAAGAGGCGACGAGCGGACGCAGGCTGCGCGTCTCGCCGAACGGCTAGTCCGCTACCGCGTATTTGCCGATGCGGATGGCAAGATGAACCTCAGCGTCGGTGAGGCCGGCGGCGCGCTCCTGCTGGTTCCGCAGTTTACGCTTGCGGCCGATACGACCAGCGGCCTGCGGCCGAGCTTTTCTCCGGCCGCGCCGCCGGAGCAGGCCGCGGCGCGATTTGCGGACCTCGTGGAAGAAGTCGCGCTCCGAGGCATCCCCTACGGATGTGGCCGGTTCGGTGCCGCAATGCAGGTCACGCTCACCAACGATGGCCCGGTCACATTCTGGCTTGCGGTGCCGCCCACGACTTGACGCGCTGGCGTATCATGAAGACATGAACACAATTGATCGAATTTCCGGAGTGCGGTCGTGGGACTAGGCGGAATCAGCATTTGGCAGCTCTTGATCGTGCTGGTGATCGTCGTGCTGATATTTGGCACGAAGAGACTGAAGTCGCTCGGCACGGACGTCGGCGGCGCAGTCAAGAGCTTTCGCGATGCGATGGAGCGCCACCACGAAGAACCGTCGTCTGGGGGCGAGCCCAAGCAGATCGACCGCGAGGGCGAGCCCGACGCCGAGTTTGCCGAGAAGAAGGACGCAAGCCGTCATACCGAGTAGCTCCCATGTTCGACGTCGGCTTTTCAGAGCTCATGCTTCTGTTCGTGATCGGGCTGCTCGTGCTCGGGCCGCAACGACTACCGAAGGTAGCGGCCGAAATCGGCAAATGGGTCGGTCGGGCGCGACGCACGGCCAATGAGCTGCGCCGGCAGCTCGAGCGCGAAATCGAGCTGGCCGAGGTGATCCAGCCGCCGCGTCCCAGCCCGCCCGCTACCAATACCGAGGGGAACAGCACAGCGCTTTCTGCGACCGCGGAGCCGGCTGCCGAGAGCGGTGATCACCCGGAGGCCCGCCCGCCCGGGGACCCGGAGTCCGTGGCTCCGACCGATGCGGACGATACCGCAACCGAGACTCTAGCGCCGCTCGCGGACGATACCGCGAACGAGGCCGCAGCGCGGCTCGCCGACGACCGGGAAGCGGAGGTCGCGAGTAGGACGCCGCCTGCCGGATGAGCAAACAGCCGCGAGGCGAGGGACCCGAGGAGGAAGAACAGCTCGCCGAAGGCACCCTGATCTCGCACCTCCTCGAGCTGCGGACACGGCTGCTGAAGGCAGTCGTCGCGGTGGTGTTGGTCTTCGTCGGACTCGCGCCGTTCTCGCAACGCGTATTCGAGGTCGTCTCGGCACCCCTGCGCGCGGTGCTCGTGCCGACCGGCGGCCAGATGATCGTGACGGGCGTCGCGTCGCCGTTCATGACGCCGTTCAAGGCCACCTTCTTCGTCGCATTGTTCATCGCCATGCCCGTGGTGCTGTTCCAGGTTTGGCAGTTCGTCGCTCCGGGCCTGTATCGCCGCGAGAAGCGGTTCGCGGTGCCGTTGCTCTTGATGAGCATCGTGCTGTTCTACGTCGGCATTTCGTTCGCGTACTTCATCGTGTTCCGGGTGATGTTCGGATTCTTTGCGAGGGTCGTGCCCGGCGGCGTGAGCATGACGCCCGATATCACGGCATACCTCGATTTCGTACTCGAGATCTTTCTTGCCTTCGGTCTCGCCTTCGAGGTTCCGATTGCGACCGTCCTGCTGATCTGGAGCGGTCTCGTGTCCATCAAGTCGCTCGGCGGCGCGCGGCCGTACGTGTTTCTCGGGGCGTTCGTGATCGGAATGCTGCTTGCACCCGACGTCTTCTCGATGACGTTGCTGGCGTTGCCGATGTACGCTTTGTACGAAGGCGGGCTCATCCTCGCTCGCATCATGGTTCCTGGGAAAACAGGCGCAGAAAAGGAAGTTGAAACCTGATCTGCCGCACAGTCGGCGCGTCGTGCCGGCGCGCCGATGAGCGCGCGCCACGATCCACCTCGCCGTTCGCGCTCGATCGGTCTCGGCGTCGTGGCCCTCGGAGCGATCGCCGCATTGCGGTATCGTGTGGCGACGCAAGCCCCACAATCATCATGAAGCCACTCGCGAGCAAACTGCCGGCCGTCGGCACGACGATATTCACCGTGATGTCGCAGCTCGCGGAGCAGCACAGCGCAATCAATTTGTCGCAGGGGTTCCCCGAGTTTCAGCCGCCCGCCGGTTTGCTGGAACGCGCCGAGCACTATTTGCGCGAGCGCTGTCATCAGTATGCACCGATGCCGGGAGCGGCTGCGTTACGGGACGCGATCGCAGCGAAGCTCGCGAGTCTTTACGGCGTTAGGGCGGATCCCGGCACGGAAATCACCGTTACCAGCGGAGCGACGGAGGCGATTTTTTGCACGATTCAAGCGCTCGTGCGGCCCGGCGACGAGGTGATCGTGTTCGATCCGTGCTACGACTCGTACGAGCCGTCCATCACACTGGCAGGCGGTCGAACGGTGCACGTGCCGCTCACTTTGCCCGAGTTCGGAATGGACTGGGAACGGCTGCGCTCGAGCTTGAACGAACGTACGCGACTCGTGATCGTCAACTCGCCGCACAACCCGAGTGGGACCGTGCTCACTCCGCAGGATCTCGACATGCTGGCCGAGCTATTGCGCTCCTATGACTGCTACGTTCTGAGCGACGAGGTCTACGAGCATGTCGTGTTCGACGGCCGGAGTCATGCCACCGTGCTCGCGCATAGCGAGCTCGCCCGCCGTGCCTGTGCGGTGTTCTCGTTCGGCAAGACTTACCACGCGACGGGTTGGAAGCTCGGCTATTGCGTCGCTCCGGTCGCGACGACCATGGAGGTTCGCCGCGTCCACCAATACGTCACGTTCGCCTCGACTACCCCACTGCAGCTTGCGCTCGCGGACTATATGACCGCGCATCCCGAGCACCATCTCGACCTGCCGGCGTTCTACCAGGAGCGCCGCGACTACTTCGCGGAGCGGCTGCGGCGAACGCGGTTCGCGTTTCGCGTCGCTGCGGGAACGTACTTCCAGCTGGCCGATTATCGCGCGATCGCCACGCTGCCGGACGTCGAGTTCGCGCGCCGGCTCACCGTCGAGCACGGCGTGGCAACGATCCCGGTGTCGGTGTTTTACAAGGAGCCGCCTGCGAGCACGTTCGTGAGATTCTGCTTCGCAAAGCACGACGCCACGCTCGATGCCGCGATTGCGAGGCTCGAGGAGCTTCACGACCTGGCCGCGGCTTGAGCCGCGGCACTGCTTCACTTGCCCGCGTGTTCCGCAGCCGCGAGCTCATTCACGAGCTCGAGTAAGTTGTCGTAGCTGCCGGCCATGCTGCCGTCGGTCACGTATTTCCCGTTGACCACGATCGTCGGGACACTCGAGATACGGTAGCGCCGGTTCAGCTCGTCGGCCCGTTGCAGCGACGCGTGCACGGCAAACGAATCCCAGGTCTTATCGAAGGCGGCCGCATCGACGCCGAAACGACCGAAGAGGTCGCGGATCTTGTCGACACTGTCGAGCGGATCGCCCTTCTCATGGATTTCGCTGAACATCGCCGCATGCATCTCGTCCTGCTTGCCGAGGGCCTGCGCCGCATAGAACATGCGTGCGTGCAGCTTGAGCAAGTCGTTCCAAACGGCCGGGATTCGAACGAAGTTCACGTACTCGGGTTTTTTCGCTTGCCACGCCCGAAGTAGCGGATCGAACGCGAAGCAGTGGGGGCAGCCATACCAGAAGACCTCGGCGACCTCGACCTGATCGGGGCTGGAGCTCGTCGGCTGCGTGGGTGAAAGCCGCGTGTAATTCACTCCGAGGCGGAAGCGGTCCTCCGATATCGGCGCCGAACCGTCGTCCGTCTGCTCGGCCGCCGTCGCACCCGCAGCCGGTTGGGGCGCTGGCGCACTGGGCGCAGCGTCGCCATCGTCGGTTGCAGCCGTCGGATCGGTCTGAGTGGCTGGCGTGCTGCTCGGCGCGCCGCAAGCGGCAAGCACGAATGCGGCGAATACCAATAGCAGCGCCTGTCTCATGGCTGAGCTCCTTCCGCTCGTATTCAGTGCAACCCCTGCACGTAGCTCGCGAGCGCATGGATCTCGTCGTCGAGAAGAAGTCCGGCGACGTTGCGCATCATTTGGTTCTTGTCCATGTCGGACCGGCGGCTGCCCGCCGCATAATCCTTCAGGGTCTTCTCAACGTAGGTGGCGTGTTGACCGCTGATACGCGGAAAGGCGGCGAGCGGATTGCCATGCCCCGTGGGGCCATGACAGCCGATGCAGGCCGCGATTCCGCGGTCCGGCACGCCGCCGCGATAGATCTGCTGGCCGAGGCTCACGAGCGCAGGGTCCGCGCCTTTCGGCGTCGGCGTTTGCGCCTCGAAGTAGGCGGCTACGTCGAGCATGTCCTGCTCCGAGAGCATCTGGGCGAACGGCATCATCGTGACGTTCTGGCGCTCGCCGCTCTTGAATGCCTTGAGCTGCCGCACGATGTACTGCGCATGTTGACCGGCAAGGCTCGGCCACTCGGCGTTCGCACTATTGCCGTCGACGCCGTGGCACGCCGCGCACGTCCCGGACTTCGTACGTCCGGCATCGACAGAGCCTTGCGGCTCGGCTGCCGGGACCGGCTCCGCGCCCGGTGTGGCGGCACCGTCTTGCGCGAATGCCCGTCCGGAGAGCAAGCCAAGGACCGCGACGATTGCCGCAAAGCCCGCACCGCGTCGAGGACCCGTCGTCGCTGCCACCATCTGCTCCCTCACGCCCGCCAACCCGCTGCTTTTGCCCGCAAAACGGGCGCCGATTGTACACTAATCGCCCGGGTCGGCAGGTGTTACGAGGGCTGGAGAGTCGTGTCGGTCGCCACTTTCATCACGAGCGCGGCGAGCGCCGAGGGCTTTCCGCCAGACACCGGCCGCGAAGTTGCGTTCGTCGGTCGTTCCAACTCCGGCAAGTCCACGGCGCTCAATCTGGTCGCAGGCGTTCGCAAGCTCGCGCGCGTCAGCAAGACGCCCGGTCGGACGCAGCTCGTCAATTTCTTCGAAATGGGTACCGGCCGTCGTCTGGTCGATTTGCCGGGTTATGGCTTCGCGAAGGTACCGGATGAGGTACGCGAGCGGTGGCAATGGCTGCTCGAGACCTACCTCAGCGCCCGCCGCTCGCTGTGCGGCGTCGTGGTCACGGCCGACATCCGCCGCGCGCTTACGCCGCTCGATGAGCAGTTGCTCCAGTGGCTCGCACCGTTCGAGCGTCCGGTCGCCGTGCTGCTCACGAAAGCCGACAAGCTCTCCCGCGGCGCGGGCCTCGCGCGCCAGCGGCAAGTCGAGGCGGCGCTGCCGCCCGGTGCCCGCGTCACGCGGTTGTCTGCACTCGATCGCACGGGTGTCGACGAGGCGCGCGCCTGGCTTCTCGAGTGGCTCGCGGCGGAAGGCCGCTCCGCGCCATGAAGGAGAAGAGGCCCCGGGTGCGGGATTCAGGGGACACACCCGGGGCGCTGGACCCCGGCGGGGTGGGCCGGGATCAGAAACCCCGCTTAGGGAGGATAGCGGGAGCACTCGTCCTGAGTGCCGAGAGTTTAGTCAGCGACCTGCGCTGAAAAGTTCCGGCGAGTCAGTGGGCCTGATCCCAGTTGATCCCGCTGCCGCTGTCGACCGTGAGCGGCACCGTGAGCTCGGCGGCCGACTCCATGATTCCGACGACGGCGGTCTGGACCGCCTCGACGTCGCGCTCGGCGACCTCGACCACGAGCTCGTCATGGACTTGCATGATCAGCCGGGCGGAAGGGCAGTGGCGTAGCAGCCAGCCGTCGACCCCGATCATCGCTCGCTTGATGATGTCGGCCGCCGTGCCCTGCATTGGCGCATTGATCGCGCTGCGCTCCGCGTACTGCCGCAGCTGCCCGTTGCGCGCGTTGATGTCCGGCAGATACAGCCGTCGCCCGAAGACCGTCGAAACGTAGCCCCGCTCGCGCGCGGTTTGCCGCGTCTCGTCCATGTAACGCTTGACGCCCGGGTAACGTTCGAAATAGAGGTCGACGTAACGTTGCGCCTCGCCGCGCGAGATGCCGAGCTGCTTCGCAAGGCCGAATGCGGACATGCCGTAGATCAAGCCGAAGTTGATCGCCTTCGCGGACCGCCGCTGCTCGACGGAGACCGCGTCGAGCGGCGTCGAGAACACTTCGGCTGCCGTCGCCCGATGAATATCCCGGCCGTCGGAGAACGCCGCAAGCAGCCCCGCATCGGCCGACAGATGGGCCATGATGCGAAGCTCGATCTGGGAGTAGTCGGCCGCGAGCAGTCTCATGCCGGGCGGCGCCACGAACGCTTGCCGAATGCGCCGACCTTCGAGCGTGCGAATCGGGATGTTCTGCAGATTCGGGTCCGACGACGACAGCCGGCCCGTTGCGGCGACCGCCTGGTGGTACGACGTGTGCACGCGCCCCGTTCGAGGATCGATCTCGAGCGGCAGCCGGTCGCAGTAGGTGGACTTGAGCTTCGCGAGCGCGCGGTGCTCGAGCACGAGCCGCGGCAGTACATAGCTCTCTGCGAGCTCCTGCAGAACGTTCTCGGCGGTCGAAGGTTGACCTTTTGGCGTCTTGCCGAGCACCGGGAGCGCGAGCCGCTCGTATAGCACCTCTTGAAGCTGCTTCGGCGAACCCAGGTTGAACGAACCGCCCGCGGCCTCGTACGCAGCCTGCTCGGCCACAGCCATCGCCTCGGCGAGCTCCTGGCTTTGGCGCCGCAGCATGGTGGCGTCAACCATTACGCCGGTGCGCTCCATGCGCTCGAGAACGGCGAGCAGCGGCAGCTCGATGTCGGTGTAGACGCTCGCAAGCGCGGGCAGCTCGTGCAGCCTCGTCCAAAGCATCGCGTGCAGCCGCAGCGCGAGATCCGCATTTGCGGCGACATAGCGCGTCGCACTCGAGAGATCGACCTGATCGAACGGGATTTGCTTGCTCCCCTTGCCGGCCACCTCCTCGTACCGGACGGCCCGGATGCCGAGGTAGTGCGCCGCGGTCGAGCCAAGGTCGTGGCGGGTCGCCGTCGAGTTGAGCACGTAGGACTCGAGCATCGTGTCGTGCACGACGCCGCGCAGCTCGATGCCGTGATTTGCGAGCACGTGTGCGGCGTACTTGAGGTTGTGGCCGGCCTTCGGTGCGGTGCTTTCGAGCCAGCCGCGCAGGTGCTCGAGCACTGCATCTCGCGGCAGCTGCTCGGGCGCACCGGGATAGCGGTGGCCGAAGGGTAGGTAGACGGCTTCGCCCGGCGCCACGGCAAACGAGAGACCCACCAGCTCGGCGCGTCGATAGGCTGTCTCGGTGGTCGCGATCTCGAGAGCGACAAGGGCGGCGGAGGCGAGACGTTCCCGCCAGTGCTGGAGCACCGCTGCCGTCAGCACCGTTTCGTAACGCTCTTCGCTGAGCTCCGCGGTGCCGAACGCGAGCGCCGAGGTCCCGCCGGCCGACGCTGCGTTGGCCTCGTCGTACAGCCGGCGCGACAGCCGGCCGAACTCCAGCCGCTCGAACGTTGCGCCGAGCCGCGGCACATCCGGCCCGCGTAGCACGAGGTCCTCCACCGTAAACGGCAGCTCCACGTCGCAGCGGATCGTTGCGAGCTCTTTCGACAGGTCGAGTGCATCGAACGATGCGCGCAGCCGCTCGCCGATCTTTCCCGTAATCTCGGCTGCGTGCGCTTTGAGCGTTTCCAGATCGTGGTACTGCTGCAACCACTTGGCGGCAGTCTTCGGTCCGACGCCGGGGACGCCCGGAATGTTGTCGGACGAATCGCCGACGAGCGCGAGGTAGTCGATGATCTGCTCGGGCGCGACGCCGAACTTCTGTACGACGCCCGCGCGATCGAGCTTCGTGTTGTCCATCGTGTTCACGAGCGTCACGTGCCCGTCGACCAGCTGGGCGAGATCCTTGTCGCTCGTCGAGATCACGGTCGGCAGGGCGGCGGTCGCCGCTGCGCGCGCGAGCGTGCCGATCACGTCATCGGCCTCGACGCCGTCCACGCGCAGCATCGGAATGCCCATGCCGTCGATGGTTTCGAGTAGGGGCTCGATTTGCGCGCGCAACTCGTCCGGCATGCCAGGCCGGTGAGCCTTGTAGTCCGCGTACAAGTCGTCGCGAAAGGTGCGGCCGGGCGCGTCGAACACGACGGCCATTCGGTCAGGCCCGTAGTCGTCGAGCAGCTTGTACAGCATGTTCACCACGCCGAGCACGGCGCCGGTCGGCTGCCCCGCCGCGGTCGACAGCGCGGGCAACGCGTGAAACGCGCGATAGAGGTACGAGGAGCCGTCGACCAGAACGAGCGGCTTAACGCTCATTCTCGGTCCGGTCCTCGTCCTGCCGGGGAGGCGGTGGCGAAGGCTCTGCGGGCGGCGCGGCTTGGGGCTGGGCCTGCTGGGCGGGCGGTTGCGTTTCGCCGGCTGGTGGCAGGCGCTTGATGGGCTGGGCCGAGGCGGGCAATGTGAGCGGTCCCCGCTGGCCGCACCCGGCGAGCGCCGCGGCAAAGAGCAGCAACGCGACGGTGGCTGCAGGGCGCGCGCGGCATGCGCCGGAAGCCGCCGGCATCCGGCGCATCACGGTTTGCCGCTCCGGAGCCGCGCCGCCACGCGCCGGTAGGCTTCGCGAAACGGGATGCCTTCCTTCACGACGAGCTCGTTGGCCTGTGCAGCGGCATAAAGGTCGGGTTTCAGCTCGATGTTGTCGGGTAGGAAACGGATGCGCGGCAGCGCGTGCGCGACGATCTCGAGCACGGCCTCTGCAAGATCGATTGAACGGAACAGCGGTGCCTTGAGACGTTGCAGATCCCGATGGTAGCCGGACGTGAGCTTGGCCGTGAGCGCGAGCGTCTCCTGCAACGCACCGAGCACGGTCGCTTGGGCGCCGCGCACGAGCTCGAACACGTCGGGGTTGCGCTTCTGCGGCATGATCGAAGACCCGGTGGTCATTTCCTCCGGCAGTGCGACGTAGGCGAACTCGGCCGTATAGAACAACAGCAGGTCCGACGCGAGCCGCCCGAGGTCGCCGAGCAGCACCGTGAGCTCGAACAGGAGCGCGGCTTCCGCTTTGCCGCGCGAGAGCTGTACGGCCGTGACCGGCTCGTGGTTCCGCGCGAAGCCGAGGGCGTCGCGCGTGGCATCGCGGTCGATCGGCAGATTCGGCACGCCGTACCCGGCGGCCGAGCCGAGGGGGTTGAGCTCGAGCCTTGCGTGCACGCGTGCCAGCGCGGCCCGATCGTCGTCGACCTCCGCCGCGAAGCCGCGGGCCCAAAGCGCGACCGAGCTCGGCATCGCTGGCTGCATGTGCGTATAGCCGGGCAAAGCGACCTCGCCCTGCTCTGCTGCGACGCGCTCGAGCGCGTCGCGTACGCCCGCCGTTTTGGCCGTGAGCTCGTGCAGGGCGTCGCGCAGATACAGTCTCAGCGCGACCAGCACCTGATCGTTGCGCGATCGGCCAAGGTGGACGCGACCGCCGGAGGGGCCGATGCGCTCGATCAGGCGCCGCTCGAGCGCGCCGTGCGCATCCTCGTCGGCGAGCTCGATCGACCATTGGCCTGCGGCGTGCTCCGCGGCGAGCGCCTCGATTCCACTGCAGATTAGGTCGCAGTCGCCGGGCGCCAGCAGGCCCTGGCCCGCGAGCATCCGCGCGTGCGCGATCGAAGCGCGCGCGTCGTAAGCCACGAGCCGCGTATCGAGCTCGTGATCCTCGCCGGCCGTGAAGAGCAGGATTCTCTCGTCGAGCGGCAGGCCTTTGTCCCAGAGCCGCGGCATCGGCGTCAGCTCGCCTGTTCCTCGGGTCTGAGGTGCTCGACGTCGTTGACGACGAGCGTGCCCGTGCCTTCGTTCGTGAACACTTCGAGCAGCAGGCTGTCCGGCTGGGTGTACGAGATCACGTGAACACGGGGTACGCCGCCCGACAGCGCGCGCTCGATCGCAGCGATTTTCGGCAGCATTCCGCCCGAGATCTTGCCTTCGTCGCGCAGCCGACGGAGCCCTGCTCGATCGACGTAGGATATGAGCGACCGGGGGTCGTCGAGCGACTCCAGGATGCCGGGCACGCCCGTTGCGAGCACGAACTTCTCTGCCTTGAGCTCGCTGGCGATCGCCGCGGCAACGGTGTCGGCGTTGATGTTGAGCAGCGTCCCCTGATCATCCGCCGACAATGGGCTCACGATCGGCACGAGGTCGTTATCGAGCAGTTTTGCGAGAATGCTCGTGTCGAGGCCGTGAATGTCGCCGACGAAGCCGTAGTCGACGGTATCGCCGGAATCGCTCCGAACCGGCGGGCGCTTGTGCGCCTTGATCAGGCCGCCGTCCACACCGCTCACGCCGATCGCGGGGATCCCGAGCGCACGGCACATCGCAACGATGCGAGTGTTGATCTCGCCGTTCAGGACCATCGTCGACACCTCGAGCGTTTGGGCGTCGGTCACGCGCCGACCGTCGACCATCGTGGTCGAGAGGCCGAGGCGCTTCGCGAGCTGCGTCGACTGCAGACCGCCGCCGTGGACGACGACGACGCGGATGCCGACTTGATGCAGGATGCCGATCTGCTCCATCAGCGCGCGCGTCGTCTCGGCGGACACGAAGGCGTCGCCGCCCGCCTTCAGCACGAACGTCTTGCGCTTGTATACGCGGAGGTAGGGAACGGCGTGCCGCAGCGCGGTCACGACGATGGTGCGCTCGTTGATCGTGAGTCGAGTCATGCCGTCATCCCTTGAGCATCCGATAGAGCACCGCCATCTGCACGACCATCCGGTTGCGTGCTTCCTGAATCACGACGCTGCGCGGCCCGTCCAGGATCCGATCGGCGACTACGACGCCGCGGCGCACGGGTAGGCAATGCATGAACCGGCAATCGGCTTGTGCATCCGCGAACCACGGCTCGTCGACGCACCAGTGCACGAGCTCCTCGCGCAGCGCTTGGTCGCCGAGCTTGTCGCCGTAGTGCCGGGTGGAGGACCACGACTTCGCGTAGATTACGTGAGCGCCTTGCATAGCTTCGCGTCGGTCGGACGTCTCCGCGACGCGGCCGCCCGATTTCTGCGCTGCGGTTCGCGCCTTGTCGAGGACGGCGGGCGGCAGCTCGAAGCCGGCCGGCCGGAGCACCGTCACGTCCATGCCGCGAGCGGCCGCCATATGCACGGTTGCGGCCGGCACCGCGAGCGGTAAAGCCCTCGGATGATACGCCCACGAGAGCACGAGCTTGCCGTTCGCGGGGATGCCGAGCTCGTCGAGCGTTTTCCAATCCGCGAGACTTTGGCATGGGTGATTGATGGCGGACTCCATGTTGATCCACGGTTTGTCGATCAACGCGGTCAGCGTTTGGAAGTCCCTGTCCGTGACGTCATGGTTGAGGTCGCGCCGTTCGGCGAACGCGCGCACACCGATTGCATCGCCGTAGGAGGCGATGACGGGTACCGCTTCGCGCACGTGCTCGGCGGCGGCACCGTCCATCACGATGCCGTAGCGCGATTCGAGGCCGTGGATCGACATGTCGGGCGAGATCACGAACGCGCCTCCGCCGAGCCGGATCATCGCGGCTTGAAACGAAGAAAGCGTGCGCAGCGACGGGCTCAAGAACAATAGCGACAACACCTTGCCCTCGAGTGCGCGAGGCTCCGGCGTTCGGTCGAGTCGCGCGGCGAGTGCGATCAGGTCGTCGATCTCTTCGCGCGAAAAGTCCGCCAGATCGTTAAAGCGGTGCATCTGTCAACTCCTTCAAAGCGGCAGCCAGACGCTGCACGTGCTCGGGCATCAGGATCAGCGGCGGCAGCAGCCGCAGCACGTGCGGATCCGCGCTCGTCCCGGTCAGGATGTCGCGCGCGAGCAGCGCATCGCGGATGGATGCAGCGCGGGGGCGCGTCTTGAGGCCGAGCAGGAATCCCTGTCCCTGCACGCCGATCACCGGTCCGACGATGCAGCTCGAGCGGATCGCTGCGCTCGTGTCGCGGACGCGCGCGAGGAGGTCCTCGTCACGGATTGCGTGAATCACGGCTTTGATTGCGGCACACGCGACGGGACCTCCGCCGAACGTGGTGCCGAGTTCCCCGGCCTTGAGCTCTCGCGCGATCGCGTTCGGGAGCAGCAGCGCGCCGCACGGAAAGCCGCCGCCGAGGCCCTTTGCCGTGGTGAGCAAGTCGGGCCGTACGCGATATAGCTGCGCGCCGAACGGCTCGCCGAGCCGCCCTACGCCGGTCTGAACTTCGTCGAGGATCAGCAGCGCGCCGTGCGCATCGCAGGCGGCACGGGCGGCATGCAAGAACTCCGGCGCGAAGTCGAACGCACCGGCGAGCCCTTGTACGGGCTCGACGATCACGGCCGCCGTGCTCGAGTCGACGGCTGCCGCGAGCGCCGCGGCGTCGTTGCGCGGGACGAACTCCACGTCGAAAGGAGCACGTGGAAAGCCGTACCAGGACTGAGCCGCGCCGTAGCTCACGGCGCCCGCGGCCGCCGTACGGCCATGGAAGCTGTGCTCCATCGCGACGACCTTCGGCCGACCCGTCAGTTTGAGCGCGACCTTCAGCGCGTTCTCATTTGCCTCGGCGCCGCTGTTCACGAAGAACACTCGGTCGAGGCCGGGCGGGCCAAACGCCGCGAGGAGGTCGGCGGCCTCGTCCCGAACCTTGAGCGGCAGAGCATTTGTTTGGAATACGAGGTCGCGGCTCTGGCGCGCGATCGCCTCGGACAGCTTCGGGTGGCCGTAGCCGAGCGCCGCGACCGCATGGCCGCCGTAAAGGTCGAGTATGCGCCGTCCGGCGGCGTCCTCGAGGAATACGCCCGCGCCGCGCACCGGCGTAAACGGCAGCAGCGTATAGACCTCGTTCAAATGAGCGCCGAGGGCGTGGATCTCTTGCATTGCAACGTTCATCACAACCACCCCGCCGCAGGCGCGGTCAGTCCCATGGTCTCGGGGAATCCGAGCAATCGATTGGCCCACTGGATGCTGCCGCCTGCCGCACCCTTCAGCAAATTGTCGAGCACCGAGCAGACGACGATCGTCTCGCGCTCCACCGTCGCGTGCAGCGCAGCGTAGTTCGTCGCTGCGATGTCCTTCATTCGCGGCGGTCCGGCCTCGACGCGCACGAACGGCGAGCCGCGATAGTACTCCGTGAGCGCTTCGTTCATCTGCCGCTCCGAGAGCCGCTCGCGCTGTTGCGCGAACACCGTTGCGTGAATCCCGCGCGCAAAGGGTCCGGAATGCGGCACGAAATGCAGCGCGATATCGCGCCCGCACGCCGCTTTGACGAGCGCCCGCACCTCGGGATCGTGGCGGTGCTTGAGGGTCTGATACGCGAACAGATTGC
The DNA here is from genome assembly GCA_963817615.1 of uncultured Gammaproteobacteria bacterium. Taxonomy (GTDB): domain Bacteria; phylum Pseudomonadota; class Gammaproteobacteria; order Steroidobacterales; family Rariloculaceae; genus FEN-1219. Next base: position 1,025,520 of record CAWFPH010000002.1, read on the forward strand.
TCTGCCGCACCGGATGATGAGTCGTCTCCCGCGGCGTGCGGCCGGCGCCCGTGCTGCCGGTCACCGCGCTCACGAAGAACTCGTCGGCGATCCCGGCCGCGGCGAGCGGCACGATCGCGAGCAGCATCGCGGTCGCGAAACAGCCCGGATGAGCCGCGTGCGGCGTGTCGATCGCCGGGAGCTGCTCGGGCACTGCACACGTGAACTCCTTGAGCCGCGCGGGCATCGGATGCGCGTGCCCGTAGACCTCCGCGAACGCGGCGGGATCGCTGAAGCGGAAATCAGCCGACGCGTCGACGACGGTCATCGCGACACCCGCGGCGCGGGCCGCGACGAGCAGCTGGTCGACGAGCTCGCCGGAGGCGCCGTGCGGTGCGGCCGAGAGCGCCAGCCAGTGCGGCGCCGTGTCGAGCCGCTCGATTACCGCGTCGATGGAGACAAACACATCTTCGGGATAGGCCGGCGCGAGGTGATGGAACGCCTTCGCGATCGGCTCGCCGGCTTGGCTGGATGACACGGCTCCGCCGAGCGTCAGCCGCGGGTGCAATGCGGTGAGACGCAGGAACTCGCCTGCGACGTAGCCGGAGCCGCCCAGCACGATTGCCGGGCAGACGGTGTCGTTCGTGCTCATGCCGTGGCCTTCGCGCGGCGGTCGCCAAGGCCGATCGCGCTTTGCAGCAAATCACCGAGCTCAGCGGAGCTCGTCATCGCGTTAACGGCCGCGACGTTCGAGCGCTCGCGGATGATATCGATACCGACCTGGTTGTCCGTGGCGGGCCCCGAGATCACCGTCGGCTCGATACCGAACTCTTCGCGTAACAGCTTCGCTCCGCCCCACGCGCCGACCGGGTCGTTCGCGCACAGAACCGTCGCGGTGAGCACTTGGCAGATCTCGGTGTCGCGCAGAATCGCCTCCACCCCGTAGGCTCCGAGCAGCCCGTCGCCGAGCTCGAACACGATCGCATCCGGCTTCTGTTCCCCGAGCTCGTTCAGCAAGCTGCGCGTCAGCGCGGGCGCATTGGTCGAGGTCGTGGCAACGATGCCGAAGTCGGAGAACATCGCGGTATGGCGCGCACCCGCGTCCTCCATGGCAAGGATGTCGCGCCGCAGCGCGACGCCGGTCGACTTGAACGCATCGACGACGAGCCCGTTGTGGCGAAAGCGACTCACGATCGCGCAGGCGGCTGCCGTCTTGCCGGAGTTCATGCAAGTACCCGCGATCGCGACCACGGGCACACCCTCGAGCGTGAGCGGCACGTTCAAGTTCAGCGGCTCGACTGCGACGCGCGCGGGCACGCCGACGCGCTGACCCAGATACGGAAAATCGAGCACGACTCCGAGCACTCGGCAGTCGAAAGGCTCGCCGTGCGAAGGGTTGATCGAGTCGCAGATGCCCATCACGCCGCCCAAATTGAGCAGCTGCACGACGTCGCCCGGCTTGAGCTCCGTCGGCAGGTGCCCCGAATAGCCGAACAGCGCTTTGCGGTGTCCGAGTGCGCCGACGATCACATCGCCGCGTTTCACCTCGGCCATCCGGCCGCTCGTGAGCTCGAGCGTGTTGTAGCGCGACTTGTTGTTGAGCACCTCCACCGCGATCAGCACGCCCTCCTCGCACGGAATGTCCGGGCTTACGCGGATCTCTTGACCGAGGTCGGCCGCGAGCGCGACCGACGCGATTTTGTCGACGAGCACCGAGCGCATGTCTACTGCCCTCCGGCCCGGGTATGGAACATCCCGGGCAGAGCCATGATCTTCGAGAAACCGAGCGCGTCCTCGGCAGTCCATTCTCCGGCCGCTTCCCCATAGCGGCCGCGACTAACAGCCATCAGCGAATGCGGTGAAGTCACGCCGAGCACGAACAGCGAGCCCGGGCGAAGCTGGACGCGGACCTTTCCCGTGACCCGAGCCTGCGACGACGTGAGCAGCGCCTCGATGTCGCGGCACACGGGGTCGAGCTGCTTACCCTCGTGGATGAATTGACCGTATTCCTGGCTCACGGGCTCTTTGACGCGCGCCTGCGTGCCGGTCAGCGTCAGTTTCTCGAGCTCGCGATGCGCGCTCAGCAGGATGTCGGCCGCCGGCGCCTCGAACGCTACCCGGCCCTTCGTGCCGATGATCGTGTCGCCGAGGTGAATGCCGCGGCCGATCCCGAAGCGGGCTCCCAGCGTCTCGAGTCGCTCGATCAAAGCGACAGGATTGAGCGGCTCACCGTCGAGGCTGATCGGCACGCCTCGGTCGAAGCCGATCTCGACCTCGCGAGTGGGCCGCGGCGCGTCCAATGCGCCGGCCGACAGCACCCATGCGGCCTCCGGGATGCTGCCGCGCGAATCGAGCGTCTCGGTACCGCCGATCGTGACCCCCCAGAGGCCCCGATTGATCGAGTAGGCGGAGCCGCGCATCGGCACGGGCATTTTGCGCTCCTCGAGATATGCAACCTGCGCGGGCCGTGCCCATGCGTGATCGCGGACGGGTGCGAGGATCGTGAGGTTCGGAGCGACGGCTTTGAGCACGATCTCGAAGCGCACCTGGTCGTTGCCGGCGGCCGTGCAGCCGTGCGCTACCGTATCGGAGCCGAGCTCGCCTGCGAGCTGCGCGAGGTGCTTCGCCTGCAGCCCGCGTTCTGCGCCGACACAAAGGGGGTAGAGATTGCCGCGTCGCACGTTGCCCATGATCAAGTACTTGATGACCTCGCTGAAGAACTCTTGCCGCGCTTCGATCAGCCGATGCTCGATCGCGCCGAGCGCGAGCGCGCGCTCTTCTAGCGCGCGGGCCGCGGCGGCGTCGATGCCGCCGGTATTCACGGTGACCGTCACTACCGGGCGCGAGTAGGTCTCCTTGAGCCAAGGTACGCAGAACGAGGTGTCGAGCCCGCCTGAGAATGCGAGCACGATCGGATTGTCGGAACGCGTCATGTGGTCGCCTTTTTCAGGTGTTGCCGGAGCCGGCCGCGCAGCCGGCGCTGTTGGGTCGAGCCCACCGTAGCGACGAAGATCGTGTCGTCCCCGGAGAGAGTGCCGACGATCTCCGGCCAGTCGATGTGGTCGAGCGTGACCGCGACGCGCTGCGCTGCGCCGACGACCGTCGTGATCACGAGCAGGTTCGGACCCGCGGTCCTGATCTCGCGCACGAACTCCGCGACGAGCTGCAGCGCTTGCGCGTTGCTAAGCTCGTTGCGCTTCGGCAAGCTGTAGCCGTTCTTGAGCTTTGCCGCCCCGAGATCCCTGAGATCGCGGCTTACGCTCGACTGCGTGGCTGGAAACCCTTCGAGGCGCAGCAGCTCCACGAGCTCCGCCTGGCGATTGACCGCGTGCTCCTCGAGGAGCCGAGCAATGGCTCGCCGCCGCTCGTGTTGTTCGAGTGTTGCGCTGGGCATGGGGGTGAGGATGAATAAAGTTGCGCATATAGTACCCAGTATGCGCAAACGTGCAAGAGGGCTTCCGAAGCTTTTTTTTGCGACCGATGAGCGACGCGTTGCTTGAAACCGTGGAGGTGGCGACGGGCCCGGCGCCCGCGCTCGCTGTCATCTGGCTTCATGGCCTCGGGGCCGATGGCAACGACTTTGCGCCGATCGTTCCGGAGCTCTTGTTGCAGACGGACGTGCGGTTCGTCTTCCCGCATGCTCCGGTGCGGCCGGTCACGATCAACGGCGGGATGCCGATGCGCGCCTGGTACGACATCTACGGGTTCGGTCGCGAGGCTATCGAGGATTCGGCCGGCATTCGCGCCAGTGCCGAAGCGGTCTCGGCGCTCGTCGACCGCGAGATCGAGCGCGGGGTGCCGGCCGAGCGCGTCGTTCTGGCCGGCTTCTCCCAAGGCGGCGCAATCGCCTTGCACGCGGGTCTACGTGATGCGCGGGCGCTCGGGGGAGTGCTCGCCTTATCGACCTATTTGCCGCTCGCGACGACGTTGCCAACGGAGAAGAGCGCGGCGAATGCCGACTTGCCGTTGTTCATGGCGCACGGCAGCTCCGATCCCGTGATTCCGCTCGCGCTTGCCGATGCGTCGCGCCGGCTGCTCGAGGCGCAGGGCTATCGGGTGGAGTGGCACGCATACCCCATGCCTCACGCGGTGTGCGCCGCGGAGGTTCGCGCAATCGGCGAGTGGCTAGAGGCGCGCGCTCGTTGACGCCCAGGCGCCGACGGCGAACCGCTCACGCACTTCGCCGGTCTTCTGCGCGCTCGCGTCGAACGAGCGCTCGACAAACGAGAGGATGCCGTCGCGGTCGATGAGGATCACGGTCGAGCAGCGGGTACCGTAAACCGGTCCCTCGATGAAGTGCGACTCGCGATAGCGCTGCTCCGCCGTGCTTGTCGTGCTGCGCAATGCGAGCAGCTCCAGCAGTCCGTCGGCCGGCTCGGTCTCGGTGAGCAGCTCCGCGAGCCCCGCGCGCGCTGTGCGCTCCTTCGGCCAATCCGCGCCGAGCGGCGCGTTGCTGAGCGCATGCACGCCCGGCGCGACACGTGCGGACGGCGCGCGGTTGCTGACGTAACACGTCTCGGTGCGCATCGAATAGCAGTAAACTGAAGGGCCCGTAGCGATCGGCGCGCGACCCCAGCTCGACCGCGTAGCCGCTCGCGGTTTGCGCGCTGCCGAGATAGTCGCTCACGAGCATGCCCCGTGACTGCGCTGCTGCCGCCGGCGCCGCGGTGTCGCGGACGTTTGTGACCGCGGCGATCCGGCCGCGGCGGTCGACCGCAAGCCAACTGCCGAGCGCGGCGAGGTCACGCCCCCCGAACACGGCGGTAGTGTCGCTCCACCAAGCGGCGGCCAGTGTCGGACGCGCATGGCGCTCGTCGCGATTGGCCGCGAGTATCAGCGGATAGCGGCTCGAGGCGCCCACGGCGAACGCGACTAGACACATCCCGCCCGCCTCAGCCTGTAGCGGGCGCGGCGAGGCCGAACGATTCTGCAGCCGGTGACCGCGTCAGGCACGCCGGACAAACCGAGCGCGGCAACGACAAGAGATCGAACACGTAGCAGATCGAGCAGTCGGCACAACGCGTGATGCCGAGCTCGTCTCCGCGCCGGATGCTGAGCAGCAGGTTCCAACCCCATTCGAACGATAGCGCGTGGCGCGGTACCAGCAGATGAAACGTCTCGAAGCATTCGCAGAACCGATGGCCCAGCTCGATGTCGTGCTTCAAGCTCGGTCCGGGCGGGTTATCGACCGCAAACAGGCCGTTGGTCAGCAGCAAGTTTGCGAATACACCCGATTCGAGCGCGCGTAGCGGCGTGCGCACGAGCGGCGCAACCCGCGTCGGCGAACGGCCACGTCTTCGCCGCACGGGCATCTCGCCGAACTTGAAGTAAGTCGTGTACAACTTGCGGATTCGATCGTCGCTCATCCCGGTCCAATAGCGGATGGTACCCGTCCTCGCTTCGTGCCTGATCATCCGCATGGCAAGATCGAACCGCGCTTGCTCTCCCCGATATCGATCGTCGGTCGCCCTCATGTCCCCTTTCCTCTCACTTCGGCAACATTCGAGAGCTTAGCGTACAGCCGCCATTAGTGGTATTTTAGGACCATATATGGCAAAACCCTGGGAAAATAGCTCATGCCACCGTCGGACCCGAGCCTCGAGCAACTCGATCAGCTCCGCGAGCTGAACGGCCTGTTCCTGTCCTTCCTGCGGACGTCGGCGGTCGAGCGCCGCGATCTGCTCGAGCTGCCCGAAAGTGCGTTGCCGGATCTTGTGGCGGCGAGCGCGCGGCATCTGGATGCCGTCGCGGCGTTTCCTCGCGCGTTGTTTCGCCTCGTGCTCGAGCCGGCGGCTGGCACCGATCCTCTCGCAAGCATGCACGACGCCGCTCGCTATGCCGTGCATCTGAACGTCCTGCATGCGTCGCGAACGGTCGCCAGGCATAGCGTCTACCACGCTCGCCTGCTGCTAGGGCTCGAATCCCGCGCGATCCAGACGTTGCGCGCATTGCAGCTCGCGGATGTCCAGGAGCTCGCGCTCGCACGGGGCAGAGTCGTCTGCGCGTTCCGCGACCGTGGCTGGTTTTGGCGAGAGCTGCTCGTCGAGACACGCCCCGAAGCGCGCCAGCGCCTCGCATTGCTGGCGCTGCAGCCCGGCCTGGAGCGCGACTGGCCGCACGCCCGGGCCGCCAAAATCGCTCGCTGACCGCATCGGTCCAAATCGGCCCCTCCGCCGTCTCGCTCGCCCCCACGCGAGCGCCGCGCTGTTTACAATAGCCGCGCCGGGCGGAACCGCCGGCGTTTTGTCGGATCACGAATGGACGCGTTAGTCATCAGAGGCCTGCGCAAGGTGTACGGGAACGGCGTGGAAGCGCTGAAGGGTATCGACCTCACTGTCCGCGAGGGCGACTTCTTTGCGCTGCTCGGCCCGAACGGCGCCGGTAAGACGACCGCGATCGGCATCGTGACGTCCCTGATCAGGAAGACGAGCGGGTCGGTAGTGGTGTTCGGTCACGACTTGGACCGACAGCGCGATGCGGCGAAGGCGTGCATCGGCGTCGTCCCCCAGGAAATCAATCTGAACATGTTCGAGCGCAACGACCTCACGCTGATCAACCAGGCGGGCTACTACGGCGTGCCGGCCGCTCTGGCGCGGGCACGCGCGGAGAAGTACCTGAAGGCGCTGCATCTGTGGGACAAGCGGACCGGTATCGCACGTGCGCTGTCGGGGGGCATGAAACGCCGACTCATGATCGCTCGCGCGCTCGTCCACGAGCCACGCCTCTTGATCTTGGACGAGCCGACCGCGGGTGTGGACATCGAGATTCGGCGCTCGATGTGGGGCTTCATGCGCGAGATCAACGCGGCCGGCGTCACGATCATCCTCACGACGCACTATCTCGAGGAGGCGGAGAGCCTCTGCCGTAACATCGCGATCATCGACGAGGGCCGCATCATCGAAAACGACAGCATGAAGAACGTGATAGGCAAACTGCAGGTCGAGGCGTTCGTTCTGACGCTGCAGGAGCCGCTGGCAGAAGCGCCCCAGCTGAATGGCTATGCCGTGAAGCTGCGCAACGAGCACGAGATCGAGGTCGAGGTGGCCAAAGGGCAGGGCCTGAACCAGGTGTTCACCGAGCTGACGGCGCAGTCTCTGCACGTCTCGAGCATGCGGACCAAGACGAACCGGCTCGAGGAGCTGTTCATCCGCCTCGTCGAGGACAATCAGCAGGAGGGCCACGCATGAATGATGCCGCGGCCCGTGCATTCGAGGGTGCGCACGTCGAAGCGCAGCCGAGCCTCGCGCGCGTGAACTGGATTGGGCTCACGACGATCGTGCGCAAGGAGACGCGCCGCGTCGTGCGGATTTGGGTCCAGACCATCGTGCCGCCCGCGATTACGATGACTCTGTACTTCATCATCTTCGGGCGGCTCGTCGGTTCACGGATCGGCAGCATCGACGGCATGCCTTACATGACCTTCATCGCACCCGGGCTCATCATGATGTCCGTCATCACGAACTCGTTTGCGAACGTCGTCTCGTCGTTTTTTTCGAGCAAGCTCATGCTACATCTCGAGGAGATGCTGGTTGCGCCGCTCGCGTACGCGACGATCGTGGTCGGCTTCGTCGTCGGGGGCGTCGTTCGCGGACTCTTGGTTGCGGCGCTCGTCGTCGTCGTGGCGTCGCTATTCACCCATCTGCACGTCGTGCATCCACTAATCACCTTCACGACCATCGTCTTGACGGCTGTCGTGTTCTCACTCGCGGGTCTATTGAACGCGATTTTTGCTAGAAGCTTCGACGACATCTCCATCATCCCGACCTTCGTGCTGACGCCGTTGACGTACTTGGGCGGCGTGTTCTTCTCCGTCTCGCTGCTGCCGCCGTTCTGGCGCTCCGTCGCCCTGGCGAACCCGATCCTCTACATGGTCAACGCGTTTCGCTACGGGATGCTCGGAGCGTCGGACATCTCGATCGGTGTCGCATACGCGCTGATGCTGGCGTTCGCCGCGCTGCTGTTCTTCACGATCCTCGTGATGCTGCACCGCGGCAGCGGCGTGCGGCCGTGACTCGCACGCGGACAACTCGCGCTGTTTGCACCGTCGGACCTCGTCGCGGCGTACTTCGGGCTGCCGGCGATCGATATCGAAATCGGCGCCCGCTATAACGTCACGCCGGGCCAAGACACAGCGGCCGTGCGGCTATATCGCCACGGTGTCCGCGAGATCGCAAGCCGAGATCCGCGGCTGCCGGCGTGGCCGGCCGGGACCGCTGTGAACGATCCGCGCAATGACGACCGGCGACTGATCGACTCGGTGGCCTCGATCGTCTGAGCTATTGAGTCGCGAGTAAGAAGCGGTGGCCCTGCTGGCTCAGGACCGCACCGTTCGTTTCAATGGACACGATGCGCGGTCCTTCGACCAGAGTGTCGCCTTCGCCGTATTTTCGGCCATTGATGAAAACGAAGCGCTCCGCCGGCTTGTCGCTGTAGGCATGCAGCTCGAGGCGGAGCTCTGGCACACCGATGCCTTCGGCAGCGAGCGCCGCGGCGCTCGGAAGCGTGGGCGCCGAGTCACGTTGAGCCTCGGCCGGCTGCGCGGCATCCGGACCGCTGCGGGCGAGCGGTGCCGTGTCGCGTCTGGCCGCCGCGCGGGCGGCGGCGGCTGACTCCTGTGCGGCCGGTTGCGCCGGCGTGGCGACCGGCAATGCCGACGCACGGCGCTCGGCCGCGGCCGTTGCGCGTTCCGTCTGCACGGGCGGCAGCTTCAGCGGAACGGGCGTCGTTGCAACGGCCGGCGGCGCCGTGCCGCGCTCAACCGCCGGGACGCGCCGCAGCGTGTGCCACCACGCGGCGCCGAGCGCGATCACTGCGACGGTGAGCATGCCGATGATCGCGAGCGTCCAGCGTGGCGGTCCGTGCCGTCGGCCCGCCAGCGGCACCTGCGAGATGCCGGGTACCGCACCGCGTTGGCGTTCATGCTCGGACTTTCGCAGGGCATCGAGAATGAACGACATGTCAGTGTCCCGCGAGCAGCAACGGCGTGTCGGGCAGAGCAAGCTCCGCCAGCATCGCGATTTGCGTGCGAGCGCCGACGATACCGTCGACGTCGAGCAGCCGCTCGCGCTGGTAGCTCCGAACGCGGCGTTCGAGCGCTGCGTCGTAGACAGGGGAGGGATCCGTCGGGGCGACCTCGCCGCGCAGGCGCGCGAGCGTCGCGCGAAGCCATACGACACCGTCGTCTTGCGCGCCGGGCACCAGCACCTTCGGCGGCAGGAACCCAGGGCGCCACAGTAGCCAATGGTCGCCGTACCAGTAGAACGTGAGCTCGGCGAGCGGCAGCGTGAATGTCTTGCCGTTGGCAACCACCTGAGCGTCGTCGTAGCCGAGCGAACCGATCAGCACGGGGTGCTCCGCGCCGTGCTCGTCGACCAAAGCAAGCACGGCCGGCCAGTTCACGCGGCGCAGCTCGCTCAACGAGCCGCTCTGCTGGAAGAAGCAGCGCAGCCCTTGCTGTTCTGCCTGCGCGCAGGGCTCGTCCCCTGCTGCGTCGTAATGCCCACCCCATAGGGTGAGCAGCGAGCCAAGCGCTTGCGCGCGCGTCATCTGGAAATCGGACGTCTGCAGCAACTGCGGCACAGTGGGCGCTGCAGCGGCGGGCGGCTCCTCGGCGGCCGAGGCGATGGTCGCGCCGGCGACAGCAGTCGGGAGGTCCGCGGATCCGGATGGCGGGTCGACGGGCGGCACCTTCTCATGCGACGCCTGGCCGCGCAGTTGCCATAGGTTCGAAGTGGCGAGGACGAAACTTGCGACGCCGACTGCGGCAGCCGCCCAGGGCCAGCGAGGCCCGCCGGCCGGTCGACGCGTGCCGAAGACCTCGGTCGCCGCGCGGGAGACGAGCCGGCCGTCCACCATCCGGCGATCCTCGGTGTAGGCGGCGAGCAGCGCACGGTCCGCGATCACATTGATCAGTCGCGGGATGCCGCGCGACCGTCGATACAGTCGCCGCACCGCGGCAGCCGTGAAGACCCGGCTTTGCGCACCCGCGACGCCCATGCGGTGTCGAACGTACGCGGCGGTGTCCTCCTTGCTTAGCGGCTGGAGGTGATAACGCCCGGTAATGCGCTGGGCGATCTGCCGCATCTCCGGCCGATCGAGCAGCGCACGCAGCTCGGGCTGGCCGATCAGGATGATCTGCAGCAGTTTCTGTTTCGAAGTCTCTAGGTTGGTGAGCAGTCGGACCTGCTCGAGCAACCTCGGCCCGAGAGTTTGCGCTTCGTCGACGATCAGCACCACGCGGCGGCCCGCGGCATGCACGCGCAGCAGATGCGTATTCAGTGTGTCTATGAGCCCTTTCACCGACCGCTCGCGAGGCGGCGGTGTGCGCAGCTCTTCGCAAATGGATTGTAGGAACTCGCGCGTCGAAAGCTGCGGGTTCAGGATCAGTGCGATTTCCGCTTTGTCCGGGAGCTGCTCGAGAAGACTCCGAATCAGCGTCGTTTTGCCGGTGCCGACCTCGCCCGTGAGCTGAATGAACCCGCCGCTTTCCGAGATGCCGTATACCAGGTGGGCGAGCGCGTCGGCATGCCGCGCGCTCATGTAGAGGTAGCGCGGGTCCGGAGTGATCGAGAACGGCTTCTCGTTGAGGCCGAAGAATTCCGTGTACACGTTGCGGGTCTCTGACTGCGCTCCCGGCCTCGTGTTCCGCGTGCGCCCCGCGAGAGCGCCGTGCACGGAACGCTATTGCACCTCGATCGTCACGGGATTCGAGGCGACTGGCGGATCGAACGGCACGTGCAGGCGGTCGCCGAGCAGCAGCTGCAGCGTGTGCTTGCCGGGCGAGAGCATCAGGTCGGTTTCCGTCTGGCCACCGCCGAAGTGTCGATGCTGCTCATCGTTCGGGATGGGTGCGTCGAGCGGCGGCAGACCGACGTCGATCAGCAGGTGATGATGGCCTACGTTCGGCTTGTCCGTTCCCGCCGGAGCGACGCCCATTCCTTTGAGGCCGAACACCACGCGCACCGGATTCGAGACTACTGCGCCGTCGGTGGGCGAGATGATATAGGCCGCGGCGCCGGCGGGTGCGGGCGTCCGCGTGACCGCGGCCGGGGCGGGTGCCGGTGCCGCAACGGTAGCGGCTGGCGGAGCCGTGGCCGCCGGCGCCCCGGGCGGTTGCTGTTGTCCACAGGCCGCGAGCAGTCCGCAAAGCAGGATCGACGTGCTGCGCGTCAGCATAGCGAGGCTCTCCCCAATACGCTCGGCGCCCGATCGGCGCGGCAAAGCACTCTAGCATACGCCCCGCTGGTCGGCCGATGGCTCGGCTAGTTGCCGTTCGGCGCGCGCCGCCCGAGGTCGCGCGGATCGAAGTCGTCGACGCCAGTGAGCTCGAGTACGCGCCGATCGAAAGCACGAATATTCGCGGCCTCGGCCGCCGTCACGATGCCCTTCCGCTCGGCCTCGTCGATTTGCCCCGGGGTATCGTCGGCCGTGATCTCGCCCGAGCGCCGTGCGTCGAACACGCGGCGTTCGAGCGGCTTGATTTGCTCGGCGATCTCAATCGCCTCTTGCAGCAACCCGAGCGCGTTGTCCGCTTCGACGGTCTTGTAGGCACCCGCGGCGAGCCGCTCGCGCGTGGCGGTAGGATTGATCATGAGCTCAGCGATTGTCTGGCCGAGCTCGTCGGACGGCGCCGAGTAGGTGCGGCCGCGTGGGAAGATCGCAAAGCGCAGGAGCGCTGCGATCCAGGGGTTCGGGAAGTTGCGAAGCAAGCCGTGAAGCTGCTCCTGAGTCCGATAGAGCAGCGACCGGCATGCCCATTCGACGAGTGGCAAGTCGTCGGGCGGTGCACCTTGGTCTTCGTAATGCTTCAGCACCATCGACGCGAGGTACAAGTAGCTCAGCACGTCCCCAAGCCGTGCCGAGATCAGCTCCCGGCGCTTCAGTCCGCCGCCGAGCGTGAGCATGGCGGCGTCGGTGATCAGCGCGAATGAGGCGCTGTAGCGGTTGATGTGCTGATAGAAGCGGCGTGTGGCACCGACCGACGGGACGTCGGTATAGCGAGCGAGCGTCACGGCCATGACCAGCGAGCGTGCCGCGTTCGAGACCGCGTAGCCCAAATGCTTCCATAGGAGCCGATCGAACGCGGCGAGGCCGCGCTCACGATCCTGGTCCTTGGCGGCTTCCATCTCGGCGAGCACGAACGGGTGGCAGCGGATCGCGCCTTGCCCGAAGATGATCAAATTCCGCGTAAGGATGTTCGCGCCCTCGACCGTGATCGCGATCGGCACGGCTTCGTAATTGCGCGCCAAGTAGTTCTTCGGACCGAGCATGATGCCCTTGCCGCCATGCACGTCCATCGCATCATTCGCGATCTGTCGGCCGAGCTCGGTATTGTGGTATTTGAGAATAGCCGACGGCACCGCCGGCTTTTCGCCGTTCGCGAGCGCCGTGCAGGTCACGCTCGACGCGGCCTTCATGATGTAGAGATGCCCCGCCATTCTTGCGAGCACCTCCCCGACGCCATGGAACTTGCCGATCGGCAGGTTGAACTGCCGACGAAGCCGTGCATAAGCTCCGGACGCGTACACCGCTGCCATTGCCGCTCCGACCGCGTTGCTCGGCAGTACGATGCTGCGGCCGACCGACAGCAGCTGAACCAGCATCCGCCAGCCCTGCCCCGCCATTCTGGGGCCGCCGATGATTGCATCGAGCGGCACGAACACGTCCTTGCCCTGGGTCGGGCCGTTCTGGAACGGAATGTTGATCGGAAAGTGGCGCCGGCCGATCACGATGCCGGGCGTGTTCGTGGGTACGAGCGCGGCGGTGATGCCGTAGTCGTCGATCTCGCCAATCAGATGATCCGGATCGGACAGCTTGAATGCGAGGCCGAGAACGGTCGCGATCGGCGCAAGGGTGATGTAGCGCTTGCTCCAGTTCAGCTTGATGCCGACGATCTCCTCGCCTTCGTAGCTGCCTCTGCAAACCACGCCGTGATCGACAATTGCGGTCGCGTCGGAGCCGGCGCGCGGCGATGTCAGCGCGAAGCACGGGACTTCCTCGCCGCTCGCCAGGCCGGGAAGCCAGCGCTGTTTCTGCTCGTCGGTGCCGTAGTGGAGCAGCAGCTCGGCCGGACCCAGCGAATTGGGTACGCCGATCGTGGAGGCGGCCGTCGCATTCCGCGATGCTACCTTGGTGAGCACCATCGAGCTCGCGAGCGGCGAGAACCCGAGTCCGCCGTACTCCTTCGGAATGATCATTGCGAAGAAGCGCTGGTCTTTGATGTATTGCCAAACGTTCGCGGGCAGATCGCAAAGCTCGTGTGTGATCTGCCAGTCGTCGAGCATGCGGCAGAGCTGCTCGACGGGGCCGTCGAGGAATGCTTGCTCCTCGGGAGCGAGCCGCGGCGGCGGCAGCCGGTTGAGTTTGCGCCAATCGGGCATGCCCGAGAACAACTCGCCCTCCCACCACACGCCACCGGCGTCGAGCGCGTCCTGCTCGGTTTTCGACATCTGCGGCAGCATTCGTCGATACATGCCGAACAGCTTGCGTGTGACGTTGTCGCGACGCAGGGATTCGGCGTTCAGCGCCGCGAACGCCGCGAATACGATCCAGAGCAGAGCCTTCCATGGGCCAGGGGCGCTGCCGAGCCACGTGTAGATGAGCAACAGCACGCCGAGCACGACGGTCGAAGTGCGCAGATCGGTCCGGCGATACGCGAGCGCAACCGGGGCGCCGATGAGAATCAGGAGCCACAGCAGCGTTACCATCATGTCTCCGTCAAAGCGCTCGCCGGCGCGGCCGAGCGCGATCAGAGCAGGTCCGCGATTCCGGCCCGCTCCTCTCGCAGCTCGGCATCGGTTGCGTCGAGCCTCGCGCGTGCGAACTCGTCGATATCGAGGCCTTGCACGATCCGGTAGTCGCCCTGCGTGCAGCGCACCGGGAACGAATACACCACGCCCTCGGAGATACCGTAGCTGCCGTCTGCTGCAACGCCCATGCTGACCCATTCGTCGTCCGGCGTGCCGAGCGCCCAATCGCGCACGTGATCGATTGCGGCCGACGCAGCCGAGGCCGCCGATGAGGCGCCTCGCGCTTTGATGATGGCCGCGCCGCGTTGCTGGACGGTCGGGATGAATTGCTCGCGGTACCAGCTCTGCGGCACTCGCGACAGGGCGGCGTGTCCCCCGATAGTCGCGTGCGCCAAGTCCGGGAATTGGGTGGCCGAATGGTTGCCCCAAATGATCGGTCCCTTGACCTCGCTCACGTGCACGCCGGCTTTCCCCGCGAGCTGCGCTTTCGCGCGATTGTGATCGAGGCGTGTCATCGCCGTGAAGTTACGCGGATCGAGGCTGCGCGCGTTCTCTCGGGCGATCAGCGCATTCGTGTTCGCCGGGTTGCCGACGACCAGCACTTTCACCCGCCGATCAGCGACTGCATCGAGCGCTTTGCCCTGCGCCGAGAAGATCTGAGCGTTTGCCACCAGCAGATCCTTGCGTTCCATTCCGGGCCCGCGCGGCCGTGCGCCCACGAGCAACGCATAATTGGCGTCGCGGAAAGCGACCTCGGCGCTGTCGGAGACGACCAAGCCCTGCAGGGTGTCGAATGCGCAGTCGTCGAGCTCCATCGCGACGCCGTTCAGCGCTCCGAGCGCGGGTGTGATCTCGAGGAGCTGCAGCACGATCGGTTGTTCCGGACCGAACAGTTGGCCCGATGCAATGCGAAACGCCAATTGGTAGCCGATCTGCCCGGCGGCGCCGGTGATCGCGACGCGCACCGGCGTCTTGCTCTTCTGCTTCATGGGTAAGGTCTCTGTTCCGACTCGAAAAAACGGGGCCGAGGCATCTTAGCACGCGCCCGATTGGCAGCCGGCCGGCTCAGTCCCCTTCGCCTGCCTTGGATAGCCGGTGCTTGCGGAGGAGGCTGCGCAACTGGTGGTAGCTCAGCCCAAGTAATTTCGCGGCCGTCGTTTGCTTGTACTGCGCACGCTCGAGCGCTCGACGCAACAGGCCGCATTCGAAGTTCGTGACCGCCGACCGAAAGTCGGATGGCACTTCGTTATCGATGGGCGCAGCGGCCTCAGGAACTGGGCGCGACGTCGCCGCCCGCACCGGTGCGAACGGCGATGCGAAGGGGTCGAAAAGGATCTCGTCGATCGGCTTGTCCGGCTCCGCGGCGCGGTAGACGCTGCGCTCGACGGCGTTCTTGAGCTCCCGCACGTTGCCGGGCCAAGGATAGCCGAGCAGCGCTGCTTTCGCGCCCGTTGTGAAACCGGGGAAGAACGCACGCTTGAGCTCGCTGGTGACGTTCACGGCGAAGTGGTATGCGAGTGTATCGATGTCTTCGGGCCGCGCCCGCAGCGGCGGCACATGGATCACGTCGAAAGCGAGCCGGTCTAGCAAGTCGGCGCGAAATTGGCCTGTCTCGGCGAGCTGCGGTAGATGCTCGTTCGTTGCGCCGACGATGCGCACATCCGCGGCGAGCGTGTCCGAGCCGCCGACACGCTGGAATTCGCCGTACTCGATCACGCGCAGGATCTTTTCCTGCATCCGTAGCGGTATCGTGCCCAGCTCGTCGAGCACGAGCGTGCCGCCGTTCGCCTGCTCGAAGCGGCCGATGTGCGTGCGAGTCGCGCCGGTAAAGGCGCCGGCCTGATGGCCGAACAATTCGGACTCGAGCAAGCTTTCCGTGAGCGCTGCGCAGTTGACCTTTACGAGGGGCTGCTCCCACCGCTCGGACAAATAGTGCAGACGCGCTGCGATCAGCTCCTTACCTGTGCCGCGCTCACCGATCACGAGCACGGGCTTGCTGAGCTTTGCCGCTTGCGAGACATGCTCGAGCATAGCGACAAAGGCGGGTGCCTCGCCGATCAACGCTGTGCTGTCTCGAGTTGTCGCAGGCGCGCTTGCCAAAGCAGTCAACAACTGGGGGTTTCGGCGAAATCTTAGCCGATTCCGGCACGCGACACATCCGAAAATTATGCGAGCATAGACTGACTATTCCAGAGCCGTTCAGTGGGTTATGGCACGCCGTCCCGGTTGGCACAGAATCTGCTTAGGGGGCTGCAACACTCACCAGAGGGCATCGGCCATGGGTATCTTCTCGCGCTTCACCGACATCGTGAACTCGAACATCAATGCAATCCTCGACAAGGCCGAGGATCCGGAGAAGCTGGTCCGCCTGATGATCCAGGAGATGGAAGACACGCTCGTCGAAGTGCGCTCGACGGCTGCGCGTGCGATTGCGGATCGCAAAGAAATTTCGCGCTCGTTGAATGCGCTCGATCAGGAAGTCCGTGAATGGCAAGCCAAGGCCGAGCTTGCGCTCGATAAGAATCGCGAGGACCTCGCCAAGGCGGCACTCGCGGAGAAGGCACGCGTCGCGGCAGCGGCGGAAGGCCTGCGCACACAGCAAAAGGCGATTGGCGACGGCTTGGAGAAGCTCAACGACGACATCGTGCGTCTGGAAGAGAAGCTCGTCGATGCGAAGACGCGTCAGCAGGCGATCTCCGCGCGACATCAGACCGCGAGCCGGCGTCTCGAGGTTCGCAAGCGCCTACACAGCTATAAGATCGACGACGCGCTGATCCGCTTCGACCAGTTCGAGCGGCGCATCGACGATCTCGAGGCTCACGCTGAGTCTTACGACCTCGGCGCCAAGAAGGATCTCAAGTCGGAGTTCTCGGACCTTGCGAACGAGGACGAGGTCGAGAAGGAGTTGCGTGAGCTCAAGTCGAAGCGCGCCGGCCAGAAGAGCGGCGGCAGCACCGTAGGCTGACGGAATTCCGCTCATGGGCGTGTTGTTCCCGTTCTCGATGGTTTTCATGACGGTCATTTTGCCTCTCGTGATCATCATGCACTATGTCACGAAGTGGAAAGCGACCAAGGGCCTGTCCGACGACGAGCAGCGGCTTCTCGAGGACCTCTGGAAAGACAGCCAGAACATGCAGAGCCGGGTGAACGCGCTCGAGACGATCTTGGACGACCAAGTTCCGGATTGGAGAAAGAAGGTATGAGCGTTCCGCATTCGACCGACGGCGGTCGCCGCGGCGAACCGCCGACAAATGAGCGCTACACCGAGCCGACGCATCGGCTGTATCGCAATCCGCGCCGCGGCATGCTGCTCGGCGTCTGCGCCGGGATTGCAGACTATGCCGGCTTCGACGTCAAAGCCACTCGAGTGCTCGTTGCGCTAGGCGCACTGTTCGCGTTTCCGGTCGTGAGCGTCTCGTATGTGCTGCTGGGCCTGCTGTTGCCGCGCGCTCCCTATACCGGTCCAGACGACTACGTCGATCCAGTGCGGCGCCGCGCGGTCGCGCAGCCGCACGATATGCTGTCGAGCGTTCGATACCGATTCCGCGATCTCGATGCCCGCCTGCAGCGTCTCGAGAAGTATGTGACGTCGAGCCGCTACCGGCTCGACCGCGAGTTTCAACAGCTTCAGGAATAGGTTGACGTCGCGGGCCGAGAGGGGAGGTCGCCGTCGATGAATGCGTTTGAATTCGTCATTGCCATCATCGTTCTCAGCTTCATCTACAAGCTACTCGACGTTTGGATGAGGCAAAAGCACCAGCGGCGCGACGACGACGCCGCCGCTACTGCAGCGGCAGCGGTGACCGAGCGCCTCCAGCGGATCGAGGAGCGCGTTCGCGTGCTCGAGCGCATCGTCACGGACGAGCGCTACGAGCTGAAGCAGCAGTTCCGAGACCTCGGCAGCTGAGCCACTCTCGCGCAGCTTACCGGCTATTTCGCCGGCGTGGTGGCGCTCGCTGCCTTATAAGCCTTGACCTGATCGTTGAACGCTGATGCCACCGATTCCATTTCGCTGACGGCCGAGTTGTGGCGGCTCACCATCAGTGACTTGTACTCGGCCGGTGCGTCGTCGCCTTTCGCGGTCATCTCGTTGTCCACGCAGGCGAGATAGTCGTTCATTGCGGCCATGTAGGTCTTGACCTGGGCCTGCGCCGCGAGCAGCGCGTCCTTGGTCGCGGTCTTGCCGTCGGGAATCGTCACCATAGCAGGCGTCTCACACGCGGCGGCGCTCAACGCAACTAATCCCGCAATGGCTGCCAAACCAATCGTCAGTATTCTCACGGGTTTCCCCCCTTCCTAATCGTTATTCGAGCCGTCCGGCGGCGGCAATATGCACCCCGGAACGGCATGCTCCGCACTGATTCTAGCCGATCCTCTCGATGCTCAAGCAAACAGGGCGCGATGCCTGCCGGTGCCTTCGGCTTCGGCAACGAGTAACGCGCAGAACTCATCCGACGTCACGGAGTCGCCGAAGAGATGCCCCTGCGCGTAATCGCAGCCGTGCTTGCGCAGAAAGTCGAGCTGCTGTTCGGATTCGACTCCCTCGGCCACGACCTCGAGCTGGAGGCTATGCGCCATTTGGATGATCGCATCCACGATGGCGGCGTCGTCTCGGTCGATCGCTACGTCGCTCACGAACGATCGGTCGATCTTGAGGGTACTGATCGGGAACTGCTGAAGCGCGCTCAGGGACGAGTATCCGGTGCCGAAGTCGTCGATCGCGAGGTGCAGTCCCATGCCGTACAGCGCATCGAGAATTCGGATGGTCCGCTCCGGATCCTCCATGAGCGTCGTTTCCGTGATCTCGAGCTCGAGCGAGGTGGGCGATACGCCGTGGGCGCGGAACGTCTCTCGGACCTGCTCGAGGAATCGCCGCTGTTGCAGCTGGCGAAGCGACAGGTTCACGGACACGCGGCACGGCGACGGGATCGAGCGCTGCCATGCGCGGTAGTCGGCGCAGACGCGGTTCAAGACCCAGTCGCCGAGCTGCAAGATCAAGTTGGTCTCCTCGGCGAGCGGCACGAAGTCCGAAGGGAAGACCAGACCCCGCTCCGGCAGGTCCCAGCGCAGCAATGCCTCCGCGCCTTCGAGGCGCCCCGTGGTGAGGCGGTACTTTGGCTGATAGTGCAGCCTGAGCTCGTCACGCTCGAATGCGCGTCGCAGCTTACTCTTGAGCATCAACCGCTCGACTGCGGCAGTATTCATGTCGGCCGAGTAGAACTCGAAGCAGTTGCCGCCCGCTTTCTTCGCCTGGTACAGAGCGGCGTCGGCGTTGCGCAGCAAGTCGATCACGTTGTCCCCGTCGCGCGGGTAAACGGCAACACCGAGACTGATCGTGAGAAAGATCTCTTCGCCCTGAACTTGGAACGGCTTCCCTGCCGCTTGGAGCAGTCGAGGCGCGATTTCGCTGAGGCGCTTCTGCATCGCGTCGAGACGCTCGAAGCCCGTGAGCAACACGGCGAACTCGTCGCCTGCGAGCCGCCCGGCATGCGCGTCCTCGCCGAAGCTCGCCAGCTCCGCAAGCAGCCGCCGTACCAGGATCTCGAGGCTCGTGTCGCCGGCCGCGTGACCGAACGTGTCGTTGATGTCCTTGAATCGGTCGACATCGAGATAAAGAATCGCGAGATATTGCTGCGTCCGTCGCGCACGCGCGAGGCCTTGCTGGAGCAAGTGCTCGAACTGCATACGGTTTGCGATCTTCGTCAGCGGGTCCGTGCATGCGAGATAGCGGATTCGCTGCTCGACTCGCTTACGCTCGTCGATGTTGTGAGCGGCGTAGACGCGGCCTTCTATTGAGCCCTGCTCGTTGCGGACGTCGGACATCGTGTACGAGATCGCAACCGTCGAGCCGTCGGGCCGAAGCACCGAGCCTTCGCGCGGGCGAGACCCGGCGCCATTGGCGCGGCGCCGGTCGTTGCAGATGATCAGATCGTCCGCCACTTTGCCGCGGAGCTGCGCCTCAGCGTGACCGAATAGCTCGGCTGCTGCGGCGTTCGCGCGTTCGATCTTGCCGTCGGCGGTCGTGATCAACAGGGCCTCGCCCATGCTCGCAAGCAGACGATCCAGATAGTCGCGGGAAATCGTGCTCGAGCGCAGGCTGCCGCGCATCGAATCGACTGCGGCGGCGAGCTCACGAAGCTCGCTTGCGTCGCCCAGGTCGGTTTTGGAGTCGAAGTCGCCGTGCGCGGCCTCGTTCAACGCGGCTGCGACCTCGCGCAGTGGCTTTGCGAAGCCGTCGGCAAGCTTGGCAATCAGGTACAGCGCAACGACGCTTGCGGCGACCAGGCATCCGAGCAGCCACCACGACAAGGCAACGTTGCCGACGTCACCTGCGCCGTGCAAGAACAGGCCGACGCCGGCGACCACCAGCGCAACGCCTGCGACGGTGCCCATCAGGGCAAGATAGCGGGTTTTCAGTCCGGCGATTTTGGCCATACCTCGGGCGCAGCGGCTTCTTTGTTATAGTGACGCTTGATCCGCCCGCACAGCAGACCACAGTTTCGGGGTCGGGCTGGGGCGGATGCAACAGAATAATCCGTCCTAGGCGCTCGGCCAGGCCGATTCACGAGCAGTCTATTACGATGCCATCCCCGCTGCACCCGCACTGGGCGTTCGTCGCGCCGCTCGGTTTGCGCCACCGGCACGCGCAGTCGCTCCTGGCCGGTTCGCCGATTCGCAGCCGGATCCAGAGGCGACGGGCGGCGGCTTTGCTGAGTGCTTCACGGGACGAGCTCATCGATTGCGGCGACGGTGTGCGGCTGCTCGGCCACCACAGCGCTCTCGCCGGCGGCAGCCGGGGCTTGGCGATCTTGTTGCACGGCTGGGAAGGCAGCTCCCAAGCGAGCTATGTGCTGTCGGTCGGCAGCGTTCTCTACGCCGCGGGGTTCGACGTATTTCGGCTCAATTTTCGAGACCACGGGGGCACGTTTGCGCTCAATCGGGAGTTGTTCCACTCGTGCCGGATCGACGAGGTGGTAACCGCCGTCAAGCGGATCATCGCGGCTCACTCGGCGCCGCGGACGTTCCTGGTCGGGCATTCTCTCGGCGGCAATTTCGCGCTGCGAGTGGCCGTGCGTGCGCCGACGGCCGGCCTTCCGCTCTCGAAAGTCGTCGCGATCTGCCCCGTGCTGCAACCGTCGAGCACGATGCGAGCCCTCGAAGAGGGATTGTGGGTCTACCGGCGCTATTTCTTGAGCCGATGGCGGCAATCGCTGCGTGCCAAGGCGCGTTGCTTCCCGGAGCTTTACGACTACGGCGACCTGGGGCGCTTCCCGACGCTGACGGCGACGACCGAGTTCTTCGTCGAACGATATACCGGTTTCGGTAGCCTTGCGGCCTATCTAGACGGCTACGCGGTCACCGGTGACGTGCTGCGAGGACTCGAGGTGCCGACGCGGTTGATCGCGGCGGCAGACGATCCCGTAATTCCGATCGCCGATCTCGATGCAGTCGCCGCCAGTCCCGCGCTCGACGTCACTGTGCTACCGCGCGGCGGCCACTGCGCCTTTCTCGAGAGCTACAAGCTGCGCAGTTGGCTCGACGGTGCAGTGCTCGCGGAGCTCGACGGTGCGGCATTTCCGCTCCACCGAGCGTCTACGACTGACGTTTCTCCTGGAACTTCACCGGCGCCTCGCCGCTGGTGACCTTGATGTCGCCCTCGATCACCGCGCCTTCGGCAATTGCAATCGAATGACCGCGCAAGCTGCCCGTCACGCGAGCCGTGCCCACGATCTCCACCCGTTGGCGTGCCACGACGTCCCCTTCCACGGTGCCGGCGACGACAATGTCGGTTGCTTGCAGCGTACCCTTCCAGCGGCTGCCCTCTGCGAGCGTGAGTGGCCCGTCGATGTCGCAGTCGCCCTCGACCGCTCCGCAGAACACATACGAGCCTTGACCCGAGATCGTACCGACGATCGTCGTCGAGGGAGCGATGTAGGTGGGTGGCCCGGACGAAGCGTCGGTGATGCGGCGTTTGAACTTCATGGCGGTCTCCGGAGATCTCGGCGCCACGTTAACCGACCGTGACGCGGTGCGCGAGAACTGTCGTCACGTGGCGACGGTTGGCCGACACGCGGCAAGTTTTGTCTGTATTTCGTCGTGACGCAGTTCACGCAGCCGCGGGTAAGCCGTTGTTCTACAACTCCGAAGGCTTTTGGCACGAGGTTTGCTAGCTCTGCTCCGATCTCCGTCGCGCGGAGGCGATGTGGAAGGCGGATTCGAAGTTATCGCGCTGGTGCTCGGCGAGCCGAGCGACCAACACTGGCACGCAGGTGAGTTCGGACGCGGCGCGCAGCGGCTCGTTCGCCATCCGGACGGGCGAGTGACGCTCCAACCGGTGTCGTCGCAAGACGACTTCGAGCAAGCTGCGCGTACGAGCGGTTGCTTTCGGCGCGGCAAACCGATTCGGGACCCCGCCACTCATGAGGTCATTGGCTACGAGATGGAGCAGGTGCCGCTGCTGCGTGCTGCGCTGACTCGTTGAGCGGCTCAGTAGCCGTAGCCGAGCTGGCGGATCTCGGCGACGACCCCGTTCTCGAGTCGAACGAGCCGCATCAGCTGGTTCGGGCCCAGGTTGTAGGTCCACTCCTCGATCAACACGTCCTCGACGTAGCCGGGCAAGATGCGGCCAAAGTCGGCGACGAAGGTACGTTGTGCGTGGCGAGTCTGGACGCTCGCCGGCTCACCACAGTAACGCAGCAGCTTCTCGGCTTGATCGCCTTCCGTGATGATCCGGGTACCGCATCGAAACGCATGTGCGGGCAAGCTTGCGAGCAGCAGCACGGTCGCGACTAGGGCGACTCCATGTTGCTTGCGAACGTGCATCTTCTGCAGCTTCCGTACGGCGTCCGTCCGATGAACCTACGCTGATTCAGTGTGGAGGGCAAACGCAGGCCTATAATGCGCCCCGGCTCGACATGGTCGGTACGCAGCAAGTGTCGCGAAGAAGCATAGGATCCAACTCGAATGACGCCGTGTTCGCGACGCGGCTCGACTGGCTCGCGCAGGGCCACAATGCGGCGCTCCTGCGCGGCGGACTACGCGGCATCGAGAAGGAGAGCCTGCGTATCGATTCGAGCGGTCAGCTGTCGTGCGACAAGCATCCGCTGGCATGGGGTGCCGCACTCACGCATCCGTATCTCACGACCGATTACTCGGAAGCGCTGCCGGAATTCGTAACGCCGCCTCTGCGCAGCAATTGGGAGACGCTGCAGTTCCTGTGCGATTTGCATACGTTCGCGCATCGATGCCTCAATGAGGAGCTGTTGTGGCCCGCAAGCATGCCTTGCGTGCTGGATTCGAACGCGGCGATCCCGATCGCATACTACGGCTCGTCGAACCTGGGCCTCATGAAGACGATTTACCGTCGAGGCCTCGGCTATCGCTACGGTAGGCCCATGCAGGCCATTGCGGGTGTGCACTTCAACTACTCGCCGCCCTCGATTTTCTGGGACGCGTACCGCGACGCCGAGCGGCGCTCCGATCCTGCAGAGCAGTTCAGATCCGCTCAGTTCATGGCAGTCGTGCGCAACTATCGGCGCTTCTCTTGGCTCGTAACATATCTCTTCGGCGCCTCACCGGCGATGTGCAAGTCGTTTCGTCCCGATGGCCACGAGCTGCTCGAGGAGCTCGATCCGGCGACGTGGTATGCGCCGTTCGCAACGTCTTTGCGCATGAGCGACTTTGGCTATCGCAACAAGACGCAGGGGCGCTTGCGAATCGGTGCGAATTCACTCGACGAGTATGTGGCGGGCCTCAAGGCCGCCTGCACGACGATCGAACCGCGCTATCAGGAGATCGGCGTTTTCGTCGACGGCGAATATCGCCAGCTCAACGCCAACATCCTGCAAATCGAAAACGAGTACTACAGCGCCATTCGGCCAAAGCCCAGCAAGTCACGCGATCTTCGTCCGATTGCCGGTCTGCGGATGGGCGGCGTCGATTACGTAGAGGTGAGGACACTCGACCTGAGCCCGACGGATCCGACGGGTATCAACCAAAGCCAGCTGCGCTTTCTCGAGATGCTGCTGCTCTACTGCCTGCTCGCGGACAGTCCGCCGATCGATCTCGCCGAGCAGCAAGAGATCGAGCACCGGGATCTCACGGTTGCGCGTGAAGGCCGGCGGCGCGGCATCAAACTCGTTGCGGCCGGCCGAGAACGCGTGCTGTCCGAGCTCGGTCTCGAGTACGTCGAGCAGCTCCGCGCACTCGCGGAGCTGCTCGACGTCAACGGCGAGGGGTATGCGGCAGCCGTCGATGCTGCGCGGGGCGCGTTGCTCGAGCCGGAGCGGACGCCGTCGGCACTCTTGCTTCGAGACCTCGAGGCCGAGCAAGCCAGCTTCTTCGAGCACGCGTTCGGGCTTGCGCGCGATCATGCGGAGTATTTTCGAGCGCTGGCGCTCGATCCCGAGGTCGAGCGGGGCCTCGAGGACGTCGCGAGGCGCTCGCTCGAAGAGGCTGCCCGCCTCGAGCGCGAGCAGACCCAATCATTCGAGGAGTACCTGGCCGCCTACGGGGCTGCCCTTTAGCGCGGACCTCGCCGGTGGGGTATTTTGTGATTTCGTTAACCGCGGCGCTTACGGGTGCGCCTCGATACTGGGCGACCTCGGCGGGTGGATGCGGCGATGAAGACAGCTTTCTGGCTCGGCCTGGTGCTCGGCTTCGCAGGCGTTCTGTGCGCCGCGCATTTCGTCCCATGGGTGACCCATGCGCGCGTACCGTCGCAGACGACGGTCGTCGCCAACGGCGGACGCGCTGAGCAGTTCGTGATCCGTCTGCCGGTCGATCGCATCGGTGCCGTCAGCGGCCAGGGGACCGGGCTGCGCCGCGGCGTCGCGGGCGCTGCCAGCTTGCCGGCGGGACTCGCCGAGAAACCGTTGCTCGTCGAGCATTTCAAAGTGCGCGACGCCGGCGGCAACGTGATCGGACTTGCTGCGCGTCATTGGAGCGGATCGACTGACGGCGCCGGTGCCGCGTGGTCGCTATTGATTCCGAGCCGCGGTGCGCTGTTTCTGGCGGCGCCGGCTGAGTCGCGTGACGCGCTCGAGGCGGCGCTCGAGCGCGCGGGCTACAAACCTGGTCAGGTTTGGACGGGCGAGCTCAAGGTGGAACTCACGCCGAAGGGCGGGGCGACCGGGACGATGCTGGCCGGGAGCGACGAGTTCGCGGATTTGCAGGGCCGTTACGAGGAGCTTTGGACGGTGACCGGCGTTACGGAGACGGGCGAGCTCCGCGGCACGATCGAGCTCGACACCTTCGCGAATCGCGGCTCATGAAATACTTGACGGTTGGATTTGTCGGCTTCTTGCTCGGCGTGGGCGCCGCCGGTGCGGTGCTGTATTTCAACCCGTTGACCGGTCCGTCGTCGCCGGCCCCGAGCACGGACGGCCGGTCCCTGCACTACTCGCTTCCGGACCAAGTCCTGGGGTTCACACTAGGCGATCACGCGCTCCTGCCCGGCGTGCAGCCACGCGGAACCGGGTTTTGGGAGGAGACCATCGATCGAACGGCGCTGCTCGGCATCGTGCTGAACGACGATCTCGATCGTCCGGCGGCCGTTGCGAGCAGGTTGTTGTCGGGCTCGCCCGAAACGGACTTACTTCTGCACGGCGTGCTCGTCCACGACTATTGGCTCTTGACGATCCCGGATGAGGGATCGGTCTTCGTGCGCGTCGATATGAATCTCTGGCCGTTCCTGAAGCGGACGCTGTTGCCGGTTTGGTATCTCGGCAGACCCTGGTCCGGGCCGGCCGACTACCGTCCGACCGCCGGGCCCGGCGCCGAGAGCACGGCCGTCGTGATCGGGGCGACGGGACGCTTCAAGGGTGTGGAAGGCAGCGCGGTCGAGCAGTATCGGCTGACGGAGCTAGACCCCGCGCGTCGTGTGGCTGCTGCGACGGGCGAGTTGAGCCTGCACCTCTTGGATCCGCCCGCCGTCACGGCAGCTCAATAGCGAGTCAACCAGCGAGCCGCGAAAGGTCGGTCGAAGGGTCGCGCAGCGCGGCCGTATCGACGCGCGCGCGCGCAGCGACCAGCTTCTTGCCGTGGATGAAGTCGTGTGGGCTGTTGATCGCGTCGACTGCGATGACCGTGCCGGCCGATAGGTAATACACCGCAAACCGTCCCGTCTCCGGCGCGCCGCGCAAGACCGTGGTGTCGTAGCCGGTCGACAGTCCCGCGATCTGCAGCTTCAGTTCGTATTGATCGGACCAGAACCACGGTACTTCCGAATATTCGGTCGGCGCGCCGAGCAATCCGGCCGCCGCAATCTTTGCCTGGTGAATCGCATTCGCGACCGACTCGAGCCGGACGCGGCGCGCGATCAGCTTCAGCGGCTGATTCGTGCAGTCGCCTGCCGCGAACACGCGAGGGTCCGCCGTGCCGGCGTGCTCGTCGACGACGATGCCGTTGTCGCAGGTAAGCCCCGCTGCTGCGGCGAGCCCGTCGTTCGGCACGACGCCGATGCCGACGATCGCGACGTCGCAAGGGAACCTTCTGCCGTCGGCCGTTTCGACCGTTTCGACGCACCTGCCACCGTGCAATGCGCGAACCGCGGCTCGACAGTGGATCGTGACGCCCGCCTCCCTGTGTCGGTTGCTGTAGAACTCCGAGACCTCGGGACCGACTACCCGTCCCATCACCCGGTCCGCCGCTTCGAGCACGGTCACTCCACACCCGCGCTGCGCGGCCACGGCGGCGACCTCGAGACCAATGTAGCCCGCCCCTATCATCACCACGCGTGCGCTGGGCTTAAGCGCAGCGGCGATTGCGTCGACGTCCGCGATCGTTCGCAGCACATGCACCCCGGGGAGATCGGCGCCGGGGGCAACGAGATTGCGAGGCCGGCTGCCCGTCGCGAGCAATAGCCGGTCGTACCGAAGCTCCCGGCCGTCGTCGAGCCGCACGGCCCCGCGGTTGAGATCGAGCTCGGTGGCGGTTACACCGATATCGAGGTCGACCCCTTTGTCGACGTAGAAGCTTGCGGGGCGCAGAAACAACCGTTCCCGGACGAGCTCGCCGGCCAAATATTTCTTGGAAAGCGGCGGGCGCTGGTACGGTGGATACGGCTCGGTTCCGACGAGCGTAATCCTGCCGGAGAAGTTCTGCGTCCGCAGCGATTGCACCGCTTGTGTCGCGGCCTGACCGCCGCCGACGATCACGAAGTGGTCTGTCATTCCGGTGCTATAGTCGTACGAGCAGAGCGGCAGTCTAACAGCGAGTCGATGCGCGATGGTTCATGCGATTCGGTTCGACCGATTCGGCGGTCCCGAGGTCTTGGAGTATCGCGAAGTCGCGGTCGGCAAGCCCGGCGCGGGACAGGTCCGCATCCGCCATACGGCGGTCGGTCTCAATTTCATCGACGTCTATCACCGCACGGGTTTGTATCCGTTGCAATTGCCGAGCGGTCTCGGCGGTGAGGCGGCAGGCGTCGTCGTCGCGGCGGGCGCCGACGTCCGTCACGTGGCCGTCGGCGACCGCGTGGCGTACACGGCGAGTGGCACGCCCGGCGCGTACGCACAAGAGCGCGTCGTCGAGGCGCGATGGCTCGTCCGGCTGCCGGATGCTATCGACGATCGTACGGCGGCGGCGATCATGCTCAAGGGACTCACGGCCTGGTATCTGCTCAAGCGCAGCTACGCGGTTGCACGAGGCGACTGGATTTTGCTGTATGCCGCCGCCGGTGGTGTCGGCTCGATCGCGGCTCAATGGGCGAAGCACCTCGGCGCACGCACGATCGGCGTCGTGGGTAGCGCCGCAAAGCGCGACATCGCAGTCGCGAATGGTTGCGAGCACGTCCTCCTAGAGGACGAGCCGATCGTTGCTCGCGTGCGCGAGCTCACTGGCGGAGAGGGCGTGGCCGCGGTCTACGATTCCGTGGGACGTGATACCTTCTTGCAGTCGCTCGATTGTTTGCGAACGCATGGGATGATGGTGAGCTTCGGCAATGCGTCCGGAAGGGTTGCGCCGTTCGAGTTGAGCGAGCTGCAGAAGCGTGGCTCCCTCTACGTCACTAGGCCAACGCTCGGTGACTTCATCCGTGCACGCCCGGATCTCGAGGCCGGCTCGAGCGAGCTGTTCGACGTCGTCAGCAGCGGGTTCGTCAAGATCGCCGTGAATCAGGTCTATGCACTCCGGGACGCAGCTACTGCGCAGCGCGATCTCGAAGGTCGACGCACGACCGGGTCGACCGTCCTCATCCCCTGAGTTTTAGCTGCGATGACATAGAAACACCGCTCGCGACGATGTGCCGAGAGCGGTTACGTTGCCTCCATACGAGCCATGGAGGGTGCAGCGTTGAGGCAGCGTCACGAAGCGCGGGTCGAAAGGCCGCTCACCCAAGTATTCGCCGCGCTGCTTGACGTCGTTGCGCGCGGTCGCTGGGCCGGTCCGGGGCTGCTCGACGGTCTCGCGCCGCGCGGCGGGTGCCAGTACGCGCAACAGCGCGGTACGGTGCTCAGGCGCGGCAAGGTGCTCGAATGTTTGCGGCCGGTATCGTTGAAGCTCCAAGAGACACTGCTCGACCCGCCCTGCTGCGTTCATCTGCGGCTGTATTGGCGCGTTGAGCCCGTGGAAACGGGGTCGCAGGTATTGCTCGACGCGCGCTACTCATTGAACGGCGCCGCCACGCTCCGGCGGCGGCATTGGGGCCGGCGCATCGACGGCCATTGCGGGCGAATGCTCGCGGCACTCGAGCGCCGCGTACGGGAGCTCGAGAGCGTGCCAATCGGAGTGCACGCGCCGGCCGACGCCGTCCGCCCCGAAACGTGAACCGCCGCGCAGATCGAAGGACGTACGTTACTATACTCGAGCTAACGGCATGTTCTGCCGTTCGTGGCAGCGCGTCGCCGTGCAAAGGAGGTGTGCGTGCGCGCGAAACAGGCTGAAAAAATTCGACCCGTTGCAAGCTTGCAGGAATTCTTCAAGGACTCCGTTGCGGAGGCCATGGAGAAGCAAGGCGTTGCCGCAGACGACCATACCGCTTACTACGTCGTCAATCTGCTCACACTATTTGCCCGCTCCGACGCGCTGTTCGACGGCGACCGCGAGGGGCCCGGCCTCAAGCCGCTAGCGGTGCTCCTCGC
Organism: uncultured Gammaproteobacteria bacterium; assembly: GCA_963817615.1. Classification (GTDB taxonomy): domain Bacteria; phylum Pseudomonadota; class Gammaproteobacteria; order Steroidobacterales; family Rariloculaceae; genus FEN-1219. The sequence goes on from CAWFPH010000002.1 coordinate 1,054,327, forward strand.
CCGTGCGGCCGCAACAGACGATCTGCAAGAGCGCAACCTCGTGCTGCGGCGAGTCGGCGACACCTCGCTGTTCGTGGCTGGGTTTCTGGGCGACGGTTTCACCGCAAAGCTCGTCGACGTCGATTACTACATCGACGTCGGCGGCGCAGCATACGGTTCACTTTCAGAGAACGTTCGCGGCACCGGTCTTGGGCGCGTTTGGAGCTCGGTATTCGCAGAGCTCGCTCAGAAGTTCCGCGATTTCGTCGACGTGCTCGCCGAGATACGCGATTCGGGTCGCGCTACGGACGACGTCGATCTGCTGCGCCTGTATGAGATGTGGTTGCGCACGGGAAGCAGGAGAGCCGCACGTTTGCTGCGCGTCAACGGCATCGAGCCGAGTGCGACATCCGACGTGCGCACGCGCCACTGATCGTGCAGCTCAGCGCCTTCCAGTCTCTGCTGGCCGAAGTGTACGCGCTCGATGTGCCTTACCGCGTCGATGACTTTTTGACTACGGACGCGAGTCTCGCGCGCGCGCTCGATCAAGGGGGGCGCGAGATCGATGAGAAGCTTCTGATTGCCGAGGGCGGAGGGGAAGCCGACGTCTCGCTCTACCTCGATCCGGCGCTGCTCGAGCGGCTCGACCGTGACGACCCGCTACGCAGCTTGAGCGGCGCGAATCTCGAGGACTTTCTGACGGTGCTCGAGGGCGTGAGCCATTTCGTGTATTACGCATGGCATGCCCAGCACGACCGCGAGGTCACGCTGCTCGAGCTCGAGCTGCAAGCCGAGGTGGACAAGTTCGTCACAGCCGCCACGCTGCTCCATCGGCAGCAACGCCGCCAGTCGCCGGGCTTGCACAGCTGGTTATTCGACTTGCCGAAGCTCGACTCAAGGCTCGACGGCACCGAGCTCGATCGCTATCGGGTCGCGAATCGCTACGCAGGCAAGTACTGTCGTCGGCTCGCACGGGCTCAGGCGGGCGATCCGGCGGATGAATCGGTCCGCCGCGAGCTGCGGCGGTTCTACCGGTTGTCGCAGCAGTCGAAGCTCGAGCACATCGAGCGGCCGATCAACGCGCCGGCTTAGCGGGCGCGCTCAGAAATAGACGGTACGCCGGGTTGTCTGTCTCCTCGGAGTGGGCGTAGCCGAGCGTCGCCAAATGTTCGGCGAACAGTGCGCGGTCGGCCGGCGGTACTTGCACGCCTGCCAGCACCCGGCCGTAGTCCGAGCCATGGTTGCGGTAATGAAACAGGCTGATATTCCAACGGTTCCCGATTGCGCGTAGGAACGCGTGCAGCGCGCCCGGCCGCTCGGGAAACTCGAAGCGATATAGGAGCTCGTTCTCGAGCCCCGGTACCTGACCGCCGACCATGTGCCGGACGTGCAGCTTGGCGAGCTCGTTGTCGCTCAAATCGAGTACCGGGTACCCGCGAGCGGTTAGCGAGCGCAGCAACTCGGCCGTCTCCGCAACGCCACGCTGCAACGACACGCCGACGAACACGCGCGCGGTCTTGCCGAGGGCGTAGCGGTAATTGAACTCGGTGATGTTTCGCGCGCCGAGGGCCTCGCAAAACTGCAGGAACGCCCCCGGGCGCTCCGGGATCTCCGCTGCGATGAGCGCCTCGCGATGCTCGCCGATCTCTGCGCGCTCCGCCACATGACGCAACCGGCCGAAGTTCATGTTCGCGCCGCTGTTGATTGCGATCAACATGCCGTCGCGCGAGCCTTCCCGCTCGACGAAGCGCTTGATGCCTGCTACCGCGAGAGCGCCGGCGGGCTCCACGATCACCCGGCTGTCCTCGAAGATGTCCTTGATCGCCGCGCAGATCTCGTCCGTGCTGACCAGCAGCACTTCGTCGACTACCTCGAGCGCGAGGCGAAACGTCTCGTCCCCCACGCGACGCACGGCAACGCCGTCCGCGAATGTGCCGACGTGCTCGAGCGTCACCGGCATTCCCGAGCGCAGCGAGTCGTGCATGCTTGCGGACTCGATCGGCTCGACGCCGATTATTCGCACGTTTGGGTGGCGCTCCTTGACATAGGCGCCGATGCCTCCTATCAGCCCGCCTCCCCCGACCGGCACAAAAATCGCCTCCGGCTTGCGCGGCCATTGGCGCTCGAGCTCGAGCGCAATGGTGCCTTGACCCGCGATCACGTCCGGATCGTTGAATGGGTGAACGAAGCTTAAGCCCTCGGATGCCGCGAGCTCGACCGCGTGCCGATTGGCGTCGTCGTACGTGACACCCGTGAGCACCGCCTCGCCGCCTAGCGCAACTACCGCGTCGACCTTGATGGACGGCGTGGTGGTCGGCATCACGATGACCGCTCTCAAGCCGTGCTTGCGCGCCGCCAGCGCGACGCCCTGCGCGTGATTGCCCGCCGAGCTACAGATCACGCCCCGCTCGGCTACCGCTCTCGGCAACTGAGCGATCTTGTTGTACGCGCCGCGCAGCTTGAACGAGAAGACGGCTTGCAGATCTTCACGCTTCCACATGACTTCCCGGCCAAGCCGTGCAGAAAGGCGCGGGGCACGGTCGAGTGGTGTCTCGACGGCGACGTCGTAAACCCGGGCGCGCAAGATGCGCGGCACATAGGACGAAGCGAGCGGGCGAGCTTGAGCAGAGGCGTTCATTGAAGCGCTGGCGCGACCGGGGACGGCCAGCAGTGTACTCGGCCCTTGCGCCCAGATTAAAGGTCGCGCCGCGCCGTCGTGCGTCCCGTCTACCAGGGCGCGGCTGGCGCTCCGCGATTAGGCAGCCGGCGGCGCCTTCAGCAGGTCTTTCATGCGCCGCGTGAGTTGATCGAACTGGAATCCGGCGATCTTGTAGCGCCAACCCTTCACGCGCTGGTTGATCTGCATCGCCTCAGTGGCCGGGTCGGGACTGGCGGCCTTCGCCGTTGCTTCGGCCTTAGCGGTGTCAGGCTTCGCGCCGGCGTCGGGCTTCACGCCGGCGTCGGGCTTCACGCCGGCGTCGGCCTTCGCGTCGCTCGATCTGCCGGTAGCGTCTCCGGCCGCTTCGGCCTTTGCTGCGTCGCCGGAGGCCTTCCTAAAGCGCGCCGCTTGATCGGGATCGAAGCTCGCCTCGAAGGTCATCCAACCGTCGTTACCGCGCTTTAGACCGGTCGCGTGCACCACGAGCCCGTCGAACGTCTTGAATTCAACCTCGGTCGGCTTGTCGCCTTCCGGCGTTGCGGCAGTCACCGGCTCGACGTCCTCGAGCTTGAGCTGACGCAAGCCGTTCCCGATCACGTTCGCGACGCCCGGATACATCAGCTCCCGTCCCTTCGGAATCGCCGCGACATCGAAATTCATAGCGCTGGCGTCCGGTTTGGAGATCATGAGCGTCTCGCCATCCGAGTGCTTGATCGTGACCTGTTGGATGCGAGTGCCGGCCACGTCGAGGATGTCCGGCTCCAGCCATTTGGCGGTGTCGTGAGGGAAGTCCGGGTCGCGGTCGATCAAGTAGCTCTGCGGATTGTCCGCACGACGCACGTAGCGGTATTTCGTGCCTTGCGCATCTCCGACGATGACGCTGGCCACGTCCTTGCCGTTCGCCGAAAGCATGATCGCGATGCCGGTCGCATCTTTGCTCGCAACGTCCGCAACCCCGAGCTTACCGTGCAGCTCGGGGTTGGCCGTCTTCGCCTCGACAATCTTGGCCTCCGCGAGCGCGCGGAGATTCTTCGCGAGCTGCGCGGTATCCGCCGGGTAGTCGTTGCGCTCGGCGACGACCCAACCGTCCGGTTTGCGTTCGATAGTAGCGACTTTCTCGTTGCCTCCCTTGACCAGCGTTACTCGGTCGACGCCGCCTAATGAGGCCTCGAGGCTCGGCAGAAATTGGGCACCCTCCGTCGCCGTCGGGTGTTCACCCCGCTGACCGACCCAGACCAAAAGGGCGAGCACGACCAGCGCACCGATCAAAACGAAGATGCCTCGCTGACTCATTTGGCGGCGGTCCTGTTGCGACGCTTGACGGACACGAAGAGGAGTGCGAGCACGGTGAGAAGCAACGGTACGGCGACGATGTTCACGAACTTCAGCGTGGTCCCGAGATCGTCGATGCTCTTGTCGAGATTGCGCCGGACCGTGCGAAGCTCTTGACGGATCCGCACCTGCTCGTCCAGAAACTTCTGGACTTCCTGCTGCTGCTCCGGGCTCATTAGGAGCGAGTTGGTGTCCTTGCGCGAATTCTGTAGCTCTCCGAGTTTGCGCTCGGTTTCCGAGAGCTGCGCCTGCAGCTGCTGCTCCGTCGCTCGGAATTTTGCATCCGCTTGACGGCGCAGCGCCTCCACCGTCGTGAACGGCCGCGTGAACGTTGCGCGGCTGCGCAATCCGATCAAGTCCGCGCTGCCCGACAGATTGTCGAGGGCGTTGATAACAAAGTCTCCGTTGTTCGCGAACGCCGTCGCGACTCGCTGGCCGAGAAAATTCTGCGTCTGCACCCACAGCCGGTCGCTCAGCATATCGACGTCGCCGACTAGCACGAGGTTGGCCTTGTCCGTCGATCCGAGGTGTTGGGACTGGAGGGTAGCGTCGACTGCGGGGTCACGCTTCGGGGCATTCGCATCGTTCGACTCCTTGTCGCTCGGAGGCTTCGGCGGTCCATCGGGGAAGGCTGTCTTGAGAGAACCTTCGAGGCGGGCCGCCAGCGTATATTTCATGCCGGTCGGGGAGAAGTCGCCGAGGAGCTGCTCCGGATCGGACAAGAACTGAAACCGTGCGGTCGGGAGTAGAGCGGACTCCTCGCTGGACTGGAGCAGCGGCGTGAGAGTCTCGGTTGCGCCGTCGGCCAACGTGAAGTGTCCCGCAAGTCCCAGGTTCACCGAGCCGAGCCCGGACGTGATCACGTCCTTCTGATTCATCGCGTCGGCGTCAAGCCCGAGCAGCCCGATATGGCGCTGCGGGCGGAAGTTGCCCCGGATGCTGAGCGCGTATTTGTTGTCGGCCACGACGTCGGCGGTCGAGAACTTGACGCCCCATGCAGAGAACAATCGTTCGAGGTTGGAGCTCGTGTTTGCGCCGAGGGCCGACGGTCCGCCGCCTCCGGAAAGCACCTCCGCGAGCGGATCTACGAAGATCAGGGCTCGGCCGCCGCGCATCACGAACTGGTCGATCGCGTATAGCGTCGAGTCGTCCAAGTTAGTGGGCTGGACGATCCACAGCACGTCGATATCGTCGTCGATATGCACGACGCTCGATTGCAGCGCGCGCAGGTCGAACAGCTGTTTGGCCTGCTCCGCGATCGTCCAAGGCTGGCTCGGCTGCTGGGTGCGCGGATCGAAACCGCCGTTCAGCGGTACGCTCGATAGCAGCCCGACGACCGTTTTGTTGGTTTTCGACAGGTTGTAGACGAGCTTCGCGAGATCGTATTCCAAGAACGGCTCTTTCGCGGGGTCCGGCTGAAAGAACGGGATCGTGTCCGTCTTACCGATGCTGTTCGATCCGGCCAAGCCGAAGTAGACGGATTCGCCAGCCGGCCCAATATTCGCGGCTTGTAGCCCGAACTGCTCGGCTCGATCCTCGTCCTCGGAAAACGGCGCCGGATCGACCACGTGAAGCACGAGCTTGCCTTTAGGCGCCTCGGCGGCGAACTGCTCGAGTGTCTCCTCGACCTGACTCTCGTAGCTGCGCAACGCGGGCAGCTGCTTCGTGTTCTGCTCCGAAAAGAAGAGGTAGAGGTTGATCGGCTCACTGATGCCGTGCAGAAGGTTCCGCGTACCCGGGCTGAGCGTGTAGAGCTTGTTCTCAGTGAGATCGATGCGCCACCCGCGTAGCAAGGTGTTGCTCGCCATTACGGCCGCGCCGAATGCGAGCAGCAGCAGCGCGAGCGTGGAATAGCCGATTCTTTGCCGGGTGCGCGTGCTCACCGCCTCAATCCGCCTTCTTCAGTTGCAATACGATCGTGTTGGCGTACAAACAGGTACCGATCAGCAGGGCGAAATAGAGCAGGTCGCGGAAGTCGATCACTCCCTTGCTGATGTTCGTGAAATGCGTGAGGAAACTGAGGCTCGCCACCGCGTCGATCACGGGTTGGGGCGCCCAGCCGGAAAACACGTTCAGCACGAGCTCGAAGCCCGCCAGGAGCAGCAGAAAGCACACCACGACCGACAAGATGAACGCGATGACCTGGTTCTTCGTCGTAGCCGAGATGCAAGCGCCGACCGCGAGAAATCCTCCCGCCATCAAGAAGCTGCCCACGTACGCTGCCAGAATCGCCCCGTTGTCTGGCGAACCCAAGTAGTTCACGGTGAGCCAGATTGGAAACGTCAACGCAATCGCCAGGCCGGTGAACAGCCACGCAGCGAGAAACTTGCCGATCACGGCCTGCCACACTTCGATCGGCAGTGTCATCAGCAGCTCGATGCTCCCCGATTTCCGCTCCTCGGCCCAAAGCCGCATGCTCAAGGCCGGCACCAGGAATAGAAACAGCCACGGATGGAACGTGAAGAACGATTGCAGATCGGCCTGACCGCGCTCGTAGAAATTGCCGAGATAGAACGTGAATGCGCTGGATAGCACCAGGAAGATCACGATGAAAACGTAGGCGATCGGCGTCGCGAAGTAGCTAGCCAGCTCGCGCTTCATCACGGCCGTTACACCGTTCATGCCGCCGCTCCCCCGGTGATCGAACGGAACACCTCGTCCAGCCGTCCCGATTCGAGGTGCAGCTCGGCGAGCTCCCAACGCTGTTGCTCCGCCAGCGCGTTGATCGGGGCCAGCGGCAGCTTGCCGGCCACGGGGAAGGCGGTGAGGCGCCCGGTATTCTCGTCGAGCTCCGTTCCATCGACCTCCGGCAGACTTTCGATCGCGGCCCGAACGGCCGGAAGATCTTCGCGACGCGCAAGTTTCATCGACACGGCGTTATGAAATCGCGATCGTGCCTCGAGGCCGCGCGGCGTGTCATCGGCGAGAATCTTCCCGTGCGCGATGATGATTGCGCGATTGCAAACGGCGTCCACTTCCTCGAGCAAGTGGGTCGAGATCACGATGATTTTGTCCTTGGCCATGCGGCCGATCAGCTCGCGGACCTCGTGCTTTTGGTTCGGATCGAGCCCGTCGGTCGGCTCGTCGAGAATCAGAACCTCCGGATCGTGCACGATCGCCTGTGCAAGCCCGACACGGCGACGATAGCCCTTCGAAAGCGTGTCGATCGTCTGATCGAGCACGCTCTCCAGGTGGAGCAGTCCATAGACCTCGTCGAGCCTCGTGCGACGCCGTTCCTGTGCAATGCCCCGTGTAGCGGCGATGAACTCGAGAAAGGACCTGGGCGTCATCTCGGGGTAGCTGGGCGCGCCCTCGGGCAAGTAACCGATTCGCCGCTTGGCTTCGGTGCCCTGCGTCTCGACGTCGAAGCCGCAGACGAGCGCGCGGCCGGCCGTGGGCGGGAGGAATCCGGCGACGATGCGCATCGTCGTGGTCTTGCCAGCGCCGTTCGGGCCCAAGAATCCGAGCACCTCGCCCGGCTGGACCCGAAAGCTCAGATCATCGACGGCCCGAAACCGGCCATACTGTTTGGTGAGGCCCTGACACTCGATCATTTCTTGTTCAACATTCGGCAAACGCGTAGGGCCGCGCAGCGGCGGACATTCTGCATACCGCGTTCGGTCCTTTCAACCCGGTGGCAGCGCGACTCGGTCACTTGGGCGGGTCGCCGTTCGCATGGATCACCGTGATCCCGCCGTAGCCGAGTCCTCGAATCGGCTGTTCGATCGTCGAGCGATCGCCTCCGACGATCCCAGTGAGGCGCGCCGGTGCCAGAACTCGTCGCGCTGCCGTATTGACGTCATCGACATCGAGTCGGCCGACGAGTTCCGCGTAATGGTTGCAATAGTCGTCCGGCAGGTCGAAACGGACGCTCCGCGATGCGAGGAGTGATGGCACTGGCGGTCTCGCGGCGGCCCGGCAAGGTCAGCGGCTGCGGCGCTTGCGGGTCTCGACCTCGGCACAGCATCCCGGCGCCGGCGCTGATGAACGCGTCGATCTCTTTCCTAATCACGGCCATGGCGGGGGGCGTCTTGCCGCTTGCACGGGCGCGACCGCTGAGAGGAATGGTCGCTCGGCCTGCGTGTCGACCATTTCCTTCGGGCGTATCTTCTCGAGCGTCGCATCGCCGACGACGATGGCGCGGCCGGTGCAGCCAATGGCATTCTGGTCGCGACGACCGTGCGGCAGCCTCCTCGCATGCCGGCGAGCATGGGCGGGTAAAGCCCCGCACGACATCGTCGATGGTTGCAAAGTGAGTGCGGAATGGAACGGCGCGAGCTATATCCGCCGATCGAGCCGTTCGACGCCGGCTTCCTCGACGTCGATTCGGGTCATCGGCTCTATTACGAGCAGGTCGGCAACCCGCGCGGCAAACCGGCTCTGTTCGTCCACGGCGGTCCCGGCGGCGGCGGCGACATCAACGCGCGCCGCTTTTTCGATCCGACGGGATACCGCGTGGTGTTGTTCGATCAGCGTGGGTCCGGCCGCAGCGTTCCACATGCGTCGCTCGTGGCGAACACGACTTGGCATCTCGTGAAAGACATCGAAGCGCTCCGCTCGTGTCTCGCTATCGAGCGTTGGCTCGTGTTCGGAGGATCTTGGGGTAGCACTCTCGCGCTAGCATACGCCCAGACGCATCCGCAACGCGTGACAGAGCTTGTCCTCCGTGGGATCTTCCTCCTGCGCCGCAAAGAGCTCGAGTGGTTCTACCAGGAGGGCGCGAGTATGTTGTTCCCCGATCGCTGGCGGCAATTTCTCGAGCCAATTCCGGAGGACGAACGCGGCGATCTCATCGCGGCCTACCACCGGCGTTTGGTCGAGCATGCGGATCCCGAGGTGCGTTTGGTCGCCGCACGCGCGTGGTCGACTTGGGAGGGCGCGACGAGCTCGCTGTTGCCGAATCCGCAGCGCGCTGATCAGTTCGGTACTGCGGATTTTGCGCTCGCGCTTGCGCGGATAGAGGGACACTATTTCGTGAATCGAGGCTTCTTGAACGATGAGAACCAGCTGCTCGACGGCGTCGATGCGATTCGCCGCATTCCAGCCGTCATCGTGCAGGGCCGCTACGACGTCGTCTGTCCGATGCAGACGGCTTGGGACTTGCATCAGCGTTGGCCGGAGGCAGACTTTCGCGTCGTGCCGGATGCGGGCCATTCCGCTTATGAGCCGGCCATCACGGCAGAGCTGATCGCGGCGACCGACCGCTTCCTGGCTTCTGGAGGTGCTGCATGACCCGCCTTGCGCTCGTCAATTGCCGTCTCGTGAATGAAGGGGCGACGGTGGAGACCGACGTTGTGGTCGAGGGAGACCGCATCGCTCGAGTGGGTACCGGTTCGTCACCCCGGGATGCCGAGATCATAGACCTCGAGGGGCGCTATCTGCTGCCGGGCTTGATCGACGACCAAGTGCACTGCCGAGAGCCGGGGCTCACGCATAAGGCCACGCTCGGGAGCGAGTCGCGAGCCGCGCTGGCCGGCGGCGTTACTAGTTTCCTCGACATGCCGAACACGCAGCCGCCGACGACGGACCGTGTCGCCCTCGCCGAGAAGCGGCGGATCGCGGCCGCAACCTGTCATGTGAACTACGGTTTATATCTCGGAGCGAGCAATTCCAATCTCGAAGAGATCAAGCGAATTGGCCCCGGCGAGGCCTGCGGCATCAAGGTGTTCATGGGTGCCTCCACGGGCAACATGCTGGTCGATGATCCGAATACGCTCGAAGCGATCTTCGCGGAGGCGCGGTTGCCGGTCGCCACGCACTGCGAGAACACGCCGATGATCCGCGAAGCGGAGCGGCTCTATCGCGAGCGCTACGGCGATGCAGTGCCATTTTCTGCTCACCCGCAGATTCGGTCGGCCGAGGCGTGCTACAAGTCGTCCTCGCTCGCGGTCGCACTCGCGAAGCGTCACGGGACGCGGCTGCACGTGCTGCATCTGACGACGGCCAGAGAGCTGGAGCTGTTCGATGCGGGCCCCGTGGCGCAGAAGCGAATCACTGCCGAGGCCTGCGTTCACCATTTGTGGTTCGACCAGTCGAGCTACGCCAGTCTCGGTGCCAAGATCAAGTGCAACCCCGCCATCAAAACGGCTGCTGATCGTGCCGCTCTGCAACGGGCCGTCCGCGAGGATGTGATCGACGTCATCGCAACCGACCACGCTCCCCACACGCTCGAGGAGAAGGCGGGCTCCTACTTCGAGGCGCCATCGGGGCTGCCACTCGTGCAACATTCGCTGGCGATGCTGCTCGAGCAGCACCGCGCGGGACTATTCACGCTCGAGAAGATCGTCGAGAAAGCTTGTCACAACCCAGCGACCTTGTTCGGCATCGTCGATCGCGGCTTCGTCAGGGAAGGAGCGTTTGCCGATCTGGTCATCGTCGATCTTGCCGCGACGACGCGCGTCGATGCAGAAGAGATTCTCTACAAATGTGGATGGTCCCCATTCGAGGGTTCCACATTTCATTCTCGGATCGACTATACGATTCTCAACGGTGCAGTCGTGTATCGTGCAGGCACGGTTGCGGAAGCGCGTCACGCGCGAGCGCTCGAGTTCCACGCGCGAAGCTGACCGGCTTGCCAGCCGCGGCATTCGTGTGCTGGAGTTGCGCCCGATGAAAATCCGCCCGCGCTGCCTGCTGTATGGCCTCATCGCCGCGGCGAGTGGATTTTGCGGGGCCTGCGGCTCCTCCGAATCGCCCGGGCGTTCACCCACGGTGGCTCCAGCCGCAACCGGATCGGTTTCTCGAGCTGTCCAACCGCACCCCGGCCCCGCGGAGCTCGAGCCGCGCGGACCCGTGCTCGAGCAGCAACTCGCGTACGGTGAGGCCGGCAAGCACAACCTGGTCGGCTACCTAGCGATGCCGACCGATGCGACCGAGCCACTGCCCGGCATCATCGTTATCCACGAGGGCTGGGGTCTTAACGATTTCACCAAGAAGATGGCTCGACTGCTCGCGGGCGAGGGCTATGTGGTGCTCGCGGTCGATCTCTATGGTGGCGCGGTTGCGACGGACTCCGACAGCGCCCAAGCCCTGATGAAGACGATCAGCGCGGATCCCGACCTCGTCAGAGCGAACCTGGAGCAAGCGTACGCGTATCTCGACAAGTATGCCCTCGCTCCTCGGATTGCCAGCGTCGGCTGGTGCCTCGGGGCAGGATGGTCTCTACAGGCCGCCTTGTTGCTTCCGGGCAAGCTCGATGCGGCCGTCATGTTTTACGGGCAGGTGATAACCGATCGCGAGCGCCTGCGGGCTCTCGACGTGCCCGTGCTGGGCTTCTTTGGAGCCTCGGACAAGAGCGTTCCGGTCGGGGAAGTGCAAGACTTCAGAGCCGGCCTGCAGGCGCTCGGCAAGCAAGCGGAGGTCCTGATATATCCGCACGTCGGTCATGCTTTCGTGAATCCGAGCAGCGGGAGCTACGACGCTACGACAGCCGCCGACGCTTGGCAGAAGACGCTCGAGTTCTTGAGCGTCAACTTGAAGATGACCCCGTCCTCGCAGTGACTTCACGCCCTCATGGGCACTCGTGTCGCCCGAGCTATCGACGCGCGGAAAAAATTGGGGCCGGGTCTCGAACGTCCATATTCTTCATTGCGAAGACATGTCCCTATTCGCAGCCGGGAAACCCGGCCCCATCAGTCATGCCGTCCGGCTCGGCAAGCGACCGCCGCGGGGGGAGAAGCGGCGGTCGCGTGTTCCGAGTGCTCAGCCGTGCGCCGGTTGCGCGGCGCTTGCGATCTCCACCTTCGGCTCTGCGTCGCGCTTCAAGCCGCGGTCGACTGCGGTCTTGAGCTCGTCGTTCACCGAGCGGATGTAGGTCTCCAACGCGGCGCGGAAGACTTTCTGATCGACACCGACGCCCGCGGAGGCGCTGCTACCGCGGACGATGACCTCGTCCGCCAGCGCCTGCTGAGCGAGCAGGCCCACGACCAGCCCGATCGCGAGGCGCTTGCCCAGCGTGAACAGCTTGCGTGTAACCGTGCTCATAGACACCATCCTCTTACGATTCTCCGACAACCGGCCAAAGATGCGATTGGCCGTACCGCGCCACACTATGCATCCCGCGTGCCAATTCGTATTTTTAGATAATACAATAAGTTAGCAGATCCGCTGCTTTACGAAATGTCGTGATACACGGAAATCCGTTGGATAAATCTACGGAATGCCGTACACTTCCGTCATGTCACTCGAAGACCGCTACATCTGGCTTTTTCGCAAATGTCCGGCGCTCATCGTGTCCTGGAATGAGGACGGATACTTTCTGGACGCGAGCGATATGTGGCTGCGCAGATTCGGCTATTCGCGCGAAGAGATCACCTCGATTCGGCCACAAGATCTCGGCAGTGCGGAGTCTGCAAAACGCATCGTGGAGGAATATCTGCCAGTCCTGCGGCGCACGGGCCGCCTGGACGGTGTCCCAATCGATCTCGCGACCAAGCAGAAAGAACGCGTCGAGTGCCTCGCAAGCGCGATCGTGGAGCGTGGCGCAGCCGGCGATTATCTTCGTACCGTAGCCGTGTATACCGAAGTCGGTCAGCAGGCGGCGCTGGAACGCCGGTATCGGGAGCTGTACCGCGCCACGCCGGCGATGCTGCACACGGTCGACAGCCAGGGTCGGATCATCCATGTCAGCGAGCGCTGGCTTACCAAGCTCGGCTACCGCCGCGAGGAGGTCCTTGGAAGGCTGATCATCGACTTCATGGGTAAGGAGCTGCAGGCAACGCTGGCCGGCGGCCGACTCGAAGATGTCATTGCGCAGGGCGGTTTGGAGAACGAGCCGAGAACATACGTCACGAAGAATGGCGAAGTCGTCGAAGTAGTCGTATCCGCTACCGCGGACCGCGATGCCACCGGGGCGGTTGTCGCGTTGCTCGTGGCATCGAAGGATGTGACGGAGCGCAACCGAGCCGAACGCCAGCTGCGGGCGGCGTTCGAGGAGAACGCGCGCTTGCGCGAAGAGCTGGAGCGCGAGCGCGATTATCTGCGCGAGGAAGTCCAGGTCTCGATGAACTTCGGCCGCATCATCGGCGAAAGCGCCCCACTGCAGAAAATGCTCGCTCGACTAGAGGCTGTGGCTCAGACCTCTGCGAGCGTACTCATACAGGGCGAATCGGGCGTCGGTAAGGAACTTGTCGCGCATGTGATCCATGCCCGCAGCCCACGGAGCACAGGGCCTCTCGTCAAGGTGAACTGTGCATCCATTCCGCATGAGCTGTTCGAGAGCGAATTTTTCGGTCACGTCAAAGGCGCATTCACCGGGGCTCACCGCGATCGCGTGGGCCGCTTTCAGTTGGCCGACGGCGGAACGATCTTCCTCGACGAAGTCGGGGAAATACCGCTGGATCTGCAAAGCAAGCTGCTGCGCGTCCTGCAGGAGAGCGAATACGAGCGTGTCGGGGACGACCGCACTCATTCAGTGAATGTGCGCGTAGTAGCGGCCACCAACAGAGATCTCGAGCAGGCCGTCGCAGAGGGCAAGTTCCGTGAAGACCTGTTCTACCGGCTCAGCGTCTTTCCCATCGACGTTCCACCGCTTCGCGATCGCGGCGACGACGTCGTGCAGCTTGCGAGTCATTTCTTGGAGCGCACCTGCCAGCAGTTCGGTCATAGCCCCCTGACTTTGTCGCGGCAACAGGCAGCGCTGCTCAAGCGATACGATTGGCCTGGCAACATCCGCGAATTGAAGAACGTCATCGAGCGCGCCGTGATCTTGTCACGCGGCAAAGTGCTGCGGCTCGATTTGGCAATGAGCGATATTCTCAATGCGCCCGTTGCAACGTCGAACGTGGATCAGCCGCAAGACAGTCAGCTCTTGACTGAGCATGACCTGCGCGAGCTCGAGCGGACCAATACCTTGCGCGCGCTGCAGTTGGCCGATTGGCGGGTGTCTGGACCCAACGGTGCTGCCAAGCTTCTCGGCATCAAGCCGACGACACTTGCCGATCGGGTCCGCAAGCTGAAGCTCGTGCGGCCCAGGCGACGCGCTTGAGGTGACACCTGCAGCGTGAGCATATACCAGTAACTCAAGGGCTTGCGCTGAATTGGTAAACTCTGGTATACGTCGCTTCAGCTCGGCGTCGATGTCGAGCGGGGAAGCCGAAAAACTCGAACAACCAAAGGCCCCATCATGTCGTACCTGGCGGAGCGGTTTGTGCAGGCGGTTCGGGTCCTCGTTGGCGATGGGCCCATCAAGCAGCGGCTGACGCGGGCGTTCGCAGAGTATCTCGACGATCTGCCCGTGAGCGACTTCCCGAGTGCCTTGCGGTCGCCGTTCGGCGAGCTGCAAGCGGTCTTTCACCGGTTCGCGCCCGCCGGCAGTGAAACCGCGGTCAAGGCTAGCGTCCAGAAGATGTCCGCAGCCGATGCGAGCCTCCACGCCAATTCGATAGTGAGTCTCTATATCGGCCTCGTCGGACAGACGGAGCGCGTCGAGCCGCTCAAAGTCGTCGTGCCGTCCAAGAAGGCCCCGCGCTATCTGACTTCGCACCCGTAGTCGGAACGCCGCTGCGCAAGCCCGTTTGCGACCTTCATCAAGGATTCCCGGGACCGTCCCGTGCATGATCTGTGCAGCGGACTGTTTCCCGTTGGATTCGCATGTCAGAGTCCCCGAGCCCCTCCAGGGAATCCGACAATAGTGCACCGGCCACGAGCGGCTACGCACCGTATGGGCAACTGGTCAAAATGTTGCTTCCGAGCACGGGTAGCCTCGCGCTCTACGATGCCGCGGGCGAGCTCGTCTGGTGCTCGGACGGTTACGAACGCCCGGATCTGAGAGCCCTCCTCGAAAGCCTGCGCAACACGAGCTCCGACACGCTCGCCGGCCGTGGCAGCGTTCAAAACACGACCGCAGGTGTCCCGGCTTTCGTTTCATTGCTCAACGGTGACGATGGTCTACCGCTGGGCTCGCTGGTTCTCGAGCTGAGCCAGACCCAGAGCTCGCGCTACAGCGGTTCGATGGTGTCCAGTCTCCTTCGGCCCGTACTGGATTGCCTCGAGAGCCGCATGAATCTCGAGCGGACCGCGATGCTGGCGAATCGAAACGAGTCCGGTGAGCTCGAGGACCTGCTGCTGTCGGTGGACGAGCACGACCGCGACGATCTGAGCGCGCTCGAAGTCATGCTGCGTCACTGCGTCGAGCACCTCGGGTGCGCGCTCGGCGCCATCATCCTGCCGGACAAGGATCTGACCGTGTCCTGCGCGCTCGATGATGTTTCCCATGGCGCTCAGCTGCTGGATCGCACTCAAAGGCATTTGCTCGCTTGGGCACAGCTCAACAACAGGCCGATGGTGGTCAACCGCGTGGCGGGATCCACCGCCGTCGCCCCCTACAAAATTCTTTCGTGTCCCATCCGCGACCCTAACAATCGCGTGACCGGTCTCGTTGCTCTGTTTCGCGCCGCGAGCGGTTCGGACTTCGAGCTGCGAGATGTCCGAATCCTGGAGTTCGTGAGCCGCAAGACAATCGCCGTCTTATCGAGTCAGTACGACGCACTCACGGGTCTCGTCAATCGTTTGATTTTCGAGCGGCGCGTTCAGGCAATTCTCGATTCGCCAACGCACTCGCACGCGCTTCTTTACGTCGACATCGATAAGCTGCAACGACTCAACGATGCTTTTGGCTTTCAGGCGGGCGACGAGGTCATTCAGCGCGTCGCGGAGGTCGTTCGAAGGGTGGCCCCGCAGTCGCTCGCGACTCGTCTTGGCGGAGACAGGTTCGCTCTATTCCTCGCCCAGGGTTCCGCTCAGGCTGCGGAAAGCGCGAAACGCGTACTCCTCGCTGCGGCACAGCTCGGGTATGTCAACGGCACGGATTCTGTGCCGGTGTCGGTCAGTATCGGCGTCGCAAGTGTCGATAGCCATCCGCAAACTTTCGCTCACCTGCTGGCTGCAGCAGAGCTCGCCTGCAAACGAGCAAAGCAGCAAGGTCGCAACAAGATTGTGGTTCAGGATTCGAGCACGCCCACGGCTCTGCACCGACGCCGGGACGCCCTGGCCGCGAGCACCCTCCAAGACGCATTGCGAAACAGCGAATTCCGGCTCGAGGCACAGCCCATAGTTCGCCTGGATGCGCAACAAAGCGAAACGCTCGGCTACGAGCTGCTCGTGAGGATGCGCAGCGCCTCGGGCGAGCTACTGTCGCCCGACAAGTTTCTCGACGCCGCGGAGCGTTACGCGTTGCTGCCGGCTCTCGATCGATGGGTGCTGTGCACGACGTTGGAGATTTTGAAAGCCGGTAGCGTGCACGAGGCGCCCTGTTGTTACGGATTGAACGTCTCGGCTCAATCGTTGGCGACTGGCAAATACGGCGCGTTCGTGCTCGAGCAACTGGCCCAATCCGGCATCCCGCCCTCTCAGCTTTGGTTCGAGCTCAAAGAGTCGGCCGCCGTCATCTATCTCGCAAACGCGGAACAGTTGATCCGAGAGCTTACGGATGCCGGTTGCCGCATCGCACTCGATGATTTCGGCTATGGCTTGAGCTCATTGGCGCATCTGAAGCGACTGCCCGTGCAGTACTTGAAGATCGACGGTCGCTTCGTGAGAAGAATTCTCGAGGATCGAGTAGCCGAGTCCATCGTCTCGGGAATCGCGCGCGCATCGCGAACGCTCGGCGTCACGGCAATTGCCGAGCACGTAGAGAGTGCGGCGGTGGCTGCCCGCCTTCGTGATCTCGACGTGGATTTTGGGCAGGGATTTTTTCTCGGCCGACCCGAGTCATTCGCGAAACCCCTCGATTCGGAACCGCGCGCGGCGCTCGCTCGCAGCTTCTCGACCTGAGGTCCTGTGTCGCTGCGTTAGCCAGTTCACATTTCTTCCCGAAGCCACGTGCCTATAATTCCGGCACATTCTGTAAAGTTCGAGGGCCAGACGATGGCCGGACGTTGCCTGTTGGCTGCCGCCGCGCTCGCGTGGGGCGCATGCGCCGCTGCCGAGACCGCCTATGTTACGGACAGCCTGCGACTCGGTTTGCACCATGCCGAAGACACGAGCGACAGTCCGTTCCAGAACCTCGTGAGCGGTGCTGCACTGGAAGTGCTGGAGCGAACATCGAGCTACGCACACGTTCGAACGGCGGAGGGACAGGAAGGCTGGGTCAAGTCGGCCTACCTCGTTGCACAAAAGCCGGCCGTTGCACGCGTGGCGGAGCTCGAGGAAGAGCTCGCAGCGCTTCGCCAGGAAGCGGATCAGGCGCATACGGCGAAGCTGTCAGCTGAACAGGAAGCCAATCGCCTCGGTAAGCAGATGGCCGCAGGGGCAGATTCGACAGCCGCCAACCAAGCGTTGGTCAGCGAGCTCAAGGAAGAAAACGAGGCGTACGAAGCGCGCCTCGAGAGCTATCGCGGTAGTTTGCCGTTGCCCTGGGTCGGCGCCGCATTGCTCGTCGTCGCGGTCGGCGGGTTCCTGAGCGGCTTATGGTGGCTCGACGCGTTGATACGTCGGCGCCATGGTGGTTTTCGCGTCTACTGACTGCCGGCGTCGCCGACTGCGCAGGTCCCACCAGTGCATCAGACGGGCCGAGAACAGCATCGAGAGCACGAAAAAGTATAGCAACGGCTCACTGACGTCGCGTTTGGACTGCCAGTAGAAGTGGATCACCGCCAGGACGGCCACCGGATAGATGAGCCGGTGCAGCTTCGTCCACTTACGCCCGAGACGCCGCTGCCAACCGCTGGTCGACGTGATCGCCAGTGGAATCAAGAGCATGAGCGCCGTGAATCCGAGCGTGATATAGGGCCGCTTCGCGATGTCCTCGAGCACCATGCTCCAGTCTTGGAGATCGAGAAAGGCGTACGTCAGGAAATGCAGGATTAGATAGAAGAAGGCAAACAGGCCGAGCAAGCGGCGAAATGAGATCAGGCGATTCCAGCCGGTCGAGCGTCGAATCGGCGTGATGCACAGCGTGAGGATCAGTAGATTCAGCGCAGTTTTGCCGCAGACGTTCAGCACTTCCTGCACCGGGTCTGCGCCGAGCGTAAGCGAATCCACGCCAAAGCCGCGCAGCACCAGCCACGCAAGTGGCGCCAAGCAGGCACACCACACGAGAGACTTGACGAACGTCAGCCGACGCCGCATCGGGTGTCGAGCGGGCGCGGATTAGTAGTTCTTGACGAGATCGAGCCCCTTGTAGAGGTCGGCGACCTGGTCCGCGTAGCCGTTGAACATCAACGTCGGGATCCGGGGGGAAAAGAGGCCTCCGCCGAGGCGTCTTTCGGTCGCTTGACTCCATCGCGGATGATCGACGTTCGGATTCACGTTCGAGTAGAACCCGTACTCTTGCGGCGCCGCCATGTTCCAACTGGTCTGGGGACGCTTGTCCGTGAAATGAATCCTCACGATCGATTTGGCGCTTTTGAAGCCGTACTTCCAAGGTACGATCACGCGAATGGGGGCTCCGTTCTGGTTTGGCAGCACCTTGCCGTATAGTCCGACCGTGGCCAGCGTCAGCGGGTGCATCGCCTCTTCGATCGTCAGGCCCTCGCGGTATGGCCACTCGAGCACGGGGTAGCGCACCCCCGGCATCTGCCGCTGGTCAGCCAGCGAGATGAACTGCACGAATTTCGCCTTCGAAGTCGGCTCGAACCGCTTGAGGAGATCCCCCAGCGGGAATCCTACCCACGGCACGATCATCGACCACGCTTCGACGCAACGCAGCCGATAAACACGGTCCTCGAGCGTATGCGGTGCGAGTATGTCCTCGAGGGTGTACTTGCCGGTCTTCGCTGCCTCGCCGCTGATCTCGACGGACCAAGGGGTCGTTTTCAACGTGCCGGCATTGGCGGAGGGGTCTCCCTTGCCGGTGCCAAATTCGTAGAAGTTGTTGTAGGTGGTGATGTCTTCGTAGGAGTTCGGCTTATCCTTCAGCGAATCGGGCCACTCCTCGACGTCCTTGAACCGGCCGTCCGCGGGGATCGTCGCAGCTCCAGCGGTCCGCAGGACCGATGGCAACAGGCCGGCGGCGACGGCCGTTTTGAGCAGCGCGCGGCGATTGACGAACGCCGACTCCGGCGTGATCTCCGATGACTTGATCCGACCGTCATATTTCCTGCGCATAATGCTCACCGTTTCGCGTGATACTTGTTAGGACGCCCTGGCGGCGTAAAGGTTTCAGGGCCCAAGTCTTCGGCCCACCCGCTGTGGCCACCCCAAATCGGCGCCGCGCTTGTAGGATACGCCGGTCGTGCGGTACAAAAAACCTCGTGACTCGCGGCCGCCACGGATCCAATCGATAGATCAATCAGGGGAAAACCAATGAAGCTCATCATAGCCGTCGTCAAACCGTTCCGTTTGGACGACGTGCGTAACGCATTGGCCGAGGTCGGCGTCCAGGGTATGACCGTGACCGAGGTGAAGGGATTCGGGCGGCAGCGGGGCCATACCGAGCTCTACCGCGGAGCGGAGTACGTCGTGGATTTCCTGCCGAAAGTGAAGTTGGAGGTCGCGGTCACCGACGAGCTTGCCGAGCGCGCCATCGAAGCGATTATCGAGGCCGCGAAGACCGGCAAGGTGGGCGACGGCAAGATCTTCGTGGTCGATTTGGCGCAGGTTTACAGAATCCGCACCGGCGAGACGGGCGACCAAGCGATCTGACCGCCGGCTCAAGTCGTCTTCTCCTTCATCGGCAGGCGCAGCACGACCTCGAGGCCACCGTCCGGTCGGTTTACGGCCTGCACGGTGCCGCCGTGCAGCTCCATCATTCGAGATGTGATCGCGAGACCGATCCCCTGGCCGTCCTGCTGCTGGTCACGGCTCTTGTCGGTCCTGTAGAACGGCTCGAAGATGCGCGCAAGCTCGGAAGCCGGGACGCCGGGGCCTCGGTCGAGCACTCGCACAACGGCCTCGCGACCCGTCGTCTCGAGCCGGACTTCGATCGGTTGACACGGATCGGAATAGATCAAGGCATTGCGGATCACGTTCTCGACCGCGCTCTTGAGTCCGGCCACGTCGCCCAAGATCTCGACAGAGGGAGCAGATCCGTACTCGACCTTTGACTGGGGATGTTCGAAACGCGCGTCGTCGACGACCTCGCCGATTAGCTCGTCCAGCCTGACCGACTCGCGGCGCGGCGCAGTCGCTGTCCGCAAGCGCGTGAGCGTCATGACCTGCCCGACCAACGCGTCGAGCCGCTCTGATTCTCGCTCGATTCGCTCGAGGTCGGGCTGTGCAGCGCGATCGGCCCGCCGTTGCGCGAGCGCGAGCGCGACGCGGATGCGGGCGAGCGGCGAGCGCAGCTCGTGGGACACGTCGCGCAGTAAGGTCTCCTTGTCGGTGACGAGAGCCTGGATGCGCTCAGCCATCGCGTCGAAGTCGCGCGCGAGCGTGCCGACCTCATCCTTACGACGCGTCACCGGCGGACCGACCCGAGTGTCGAGCGCGCCGGCCGCCAACGCCCGGCTCGCTTTCTGCAAACGTACGATCGGCGAGGATAGATAACGTGCGAGCAGCAGCGACGTCGCGGCCGCTGCGAGAATCGCGATGCCGAGCACCGCGGCTTGCGTGCCGGGCCACATCAGGATGCCCAGGACGGTCACGGGCGCTCGAGCGAACAGCAGGCGGTACTCCTCGTTGTTCGGCCCCGTGATCGTCGGCGTGAGCTGCATCGGTCGCAGATTCGGCGGCCGAGCCGGACGCCGGAACGGTCGAGATACAAGCAATCGGGCGAGCTCGCGCGGCATCGCCCGCCCGAGCAGCTCCTCGCCCTTTTCGTTCGTGACGAGTAAGACGGTTCCGGGGGCGGGCCGAGGATTGTCGAGCAGCCAGCGGTGCAGCTCGCGTTCGCCACCATGCGCGAGCGCCGCAGATACCTCTTCGATGACCCGATCGCGGCCCTCCACGTTGACCTGATCGAACGCTTGGCTGCCCAGGTGAAAGCTCACGTAGACCGCGCCGATGAGGGTGGCCGTCATCGCGATCATGAACGAGATGAATACCTTCCAGAAGAGACCCATGGTTAGGTCTCCGGCGGAACGAGCACGTAGCCGCTGCCGCGTATGCTGCGAATGAGCACGTCGTCGCCGGGATCGGTGCCGACCTTGCGTCGCAAATTGCTGATGTGGGTATCGAGACTGCGGTCGTCCGGCAGCAACTGACGGCCCAGCGCCGTCCGCGTGAGGGCCTCCCGGGAGACCACTTCGCCCGGCGTACGCATCAGAGTCACGAGAATCACGAACTCTGCATTCGTCAGCTTCAGGGGCTGCTCGCCGAGCCATGCTTCGCGCCGAGGTAGATTCACGCGCAGCTTGCCGACCGCGAGCTCGATCGGCTCATCGCCGTCGGTCTCCGAAGTTCGGCGAAGGATCGCCTTGACCCTTGCTAGAAGCTCGCGCGGATTGAACGGCTTCGGCAGATAATCATCGGCGCCGAGATCGAGCCCCACGATTCTATCGACGTCGTCGCCGCGTGCGGTCAGCATGATCACGGGGGTGCGCGAGCCACCCTCTCGCAGTTGCTTCAGCACGTCGAAACCCGAGAGCCCCGGTAGCATTACATCGAGAATGATCAAGTCGTACTCTTCACGCTGCGCGTTGCGAAGTCCTTGAACACCGGTTGGAACGGCCGTCAGCTCGATGCCCTCCGGCGCAAGATACTCGGCGAGCATCTCGGAGAGACGCACGTCGTCGTCGATGATCAAAAGGCGATGGTCTGTCACGATGGTCCGCTCCAGCTCGGGCAAGGTGCCATAACCGCCCGCAAAGCCAAAGGATTCCGCCCTTCTGCCTGACAAATATTGAGACTGTCCGCTGGGGCGTGCGAACGGCTCAGAGATCGAGCAGGTCGAGTTGCCCGCCTGCACGCGGCGGTTTGCGGAACAACCCGGTCGTGAGAGTCGCTTCTCGGTCTAGGGCGTATGCGCGCCGTGCACGCTCGAACCGGGCCCGGAGCAGTGCTGCGAACGGGCCGCTGCCGCGCTGACGTTCGTGGAATCGCGGATCGCTCAGCGGACCGCCGCGCATCTGGCGCAGGAGGCTCAGCACGTGCTGCGCGCGGTCGGGGTAATGCGCGTGCAGCCACTCGACGAACAGATGCTCAACCTGATGCGGCAATCGTAGCAGCACATAGGCGGCGGATTGCGCGCCGCATTCGGCGGCGCGCTCGAGCATGGTCTCGAGCTCATGGTCGTTCAACCCAGGAATGATCGGCGCAGTGAGAACACCTGTCGGTATTCCGCGTGCCGCAAGCTCACGAACGACCTGCAGCCGGCGCTGCGGACCAGCGGTGCGCGGCTCGAGCCTTCGCTTGAGGTCGGGATCGAGCGTCGTGAGGCTTACATGCACGGCCGCCAGTCCATCGGCGGCCAACTCCGCGAGCAGCTGGGCGTCGCGGAGAATCAGGGAGCTCTTCGTCACGATCGTCAGGGGGTGGCGATGTTTCGCGAGCAGTTCGAGAATGCCGCGTGTGATGTTGAGCTTGCGCTCGACCGGTTGGTAGGGATCGGTGTTCGTGCCTAGTGCAATTGGGCTCGGCTCGTAGCCGGGAGCACCGAGCTCGGCGCGCAGCAGCGCGATGGCATTCGGCTTGTAGAAGATCTGCGTCTCGAAATCTCGTCCAGGCGACAGATCCAGGTACGCGTGAGTTGCGCGCGCATAGCAATAGATACAGCCGTGCTCGCAGCCTTTGTAGGGATTGATCGATTGGCGAAAGGGCAAATCCGGTGATGCATTGCGGGCGATGATCGTCCGAGCGCGGTCGATGTGCAGCTCCGTCGGTAGCGGATCGGCGCAGTCACCGTCTTCATCGGACGCTGCGCAAGCCGCCAGCTCGGCCATATCGGCTTCATGCACCCGCTTGGCGAACCGGCTTGCGGGATTCGATAGGGCGCCGCGGCCCTTGATCCGACCGTCCGGCTTCACTGCTCGGCGGCGGAATCCGACTGCTTCACGTCGGCTGCGGCCACGTAATCGCGGAAAATGTGCTTCAGCTGCACTCCGGTCGTGTCGACCGGCGTGCCGTCGACCAACCGCGGTCGAAAGTGAGTCTCCCGCACTCTTCGCATATAGCGTGCGCGCATCGGATCCGTCGGAGAGTCACCGACCGCCTTCACGTTGTAGGGTCGTCCGTCGGCGCTGACGTCGAAGGTCAATACGATTTGCCGATACGCGTACGGCGCCGAGCGCGTGCTTCTGTCGACCGCGCTCAACGGCGGCACGAAGTCGAGTGCCACGGGAGTCGCGAACGAGGCGGCCACGTCGAGGCCGGGCTTTGAGCCGAGCGCCTGCCAGGCTCGCCGGTAGTACGCTGCCGCGGTTGCGGCATCGCCCGTTACGGTGGCCCAATCGCCGAGCGCCGCGAGAGACAATCCGCGCTCGAGCGGGTCCACGTCTGGGTTGCTGGAGACAATCGTTTCGAGCCTCTCGCGGACTTCCGCGTTCTTGCCTTGGGTCGTGGCGAGATCTATCGCAAGCAACCGGCGCAACGGATCCAGCAGGCCGGGATCGGATGTCCCGAGCCTCTGTTCCTGGGATTTGAGCGCCTCTTGGTACTGCTCGCGCGCGGAGTCGTCGAGACGCGACCGCTCGTAATAGTCGGCGAGCTCGTAGCGGAATGCGACGACTCGCGGATCGTCGGCTCCGAAGCGGCGCACGGCATTGTTGAGTCGACTCTCCTGCATGCGACGCGCTTGCACCGTGTCTCCGAGCCCGAGGTAAGCAGTGGTGATCTCGTCGATCAACGGGGTCTGGTCGATGTTGAACAAGCCCAGGTTCCGCTGACTCACGTTCTGCGCGGTTTCGAGAGCTGCGATCGCGTCGCGATAGCGGCCCGCCTTGATGTACAGCCGGCCGAGGCCTCTGTAGGGATTGACGAGAGAAATGGAAAACTGCCCTTCCGCTGCCGTCAGGAGATCGATGGCTTTCAGATAGCGCGCCTCGGCATCGTCGAGCTTGCCGAGCTCCGCTTCGACACGGCCGAGCACCGCAAGGTCTCCCGCCTGGTCGGCGGCGGGGGCCTTGCCATCGGCCGCGACGACGTTATCCGCGGGGCCGAGCGCCGCAGCGTAGTCTCGGACCGCGATCATCGTGTCGCGCGCGCGGCGCAATGCGCTCAACCGATCGGCATCGAGCGTGCCCACCACCGCGTTCGTCTCGTCGGAAGACGCGGATTGCGGCCGGACGGACATCGAGAAGGACAGGGCGGCCGCGAGCAGCGCGCCGACGAGCACCGTCTTGGGCACGCTAATTCGAGGAGTCCGCCCGTTTGCCATGTTTGCTTTGCTCGAGCGCGTCGGAGTCGTAGCGATAGTTGAACTGCAGCGCCAAACCCTGTGCGGGCACGATCTCGCCGTCGACCATTTGGGGCCGGAAACGCGAACGGCGCAGATGGCGCACGATTGCGTCGTCCTTTACGCCGGGCGGATCCGATTCCACGATTGCGACGTTGTCCGGGACGCCGCTAGTATCGAGATCGAATTTGGCGAGCACGTGGCCCGACGGCGCATTCGGGTCCTCCGTCACGAGTCGCATGCTGATCGGTTCGCGAAGCACGTAGTTCGGGCCCTTGAACCACTCCTGCCGAAGCCGTGCACCGTCTTCCACGTTGCCGAGCAACGTCCAAGCGCGTCGATACTCCGCGCCGTCGTAAGGCACTTTGCTGAAAGCGACCTGCCAATCGCCCACGTCGCGCAGGACCCCGGCTAGCTTGAGCGCGTCGGGATTCGGCTGGGCATTCAGTAGGTCGAGCGCCTCCTGCAACGAGCTCGAGCCCTGCGGATCGAGCACGCGCTGGTTGCGAAACGTGTTGCCGATCGCATCTAGAGGGTCGACCTGGCGCACGTCCTGCTTGCCGAAGTGGTCACGGATGATTCGCAACGCCCGCTCGTATTGGTCACGCGCTTCCTGAAATCGCCCGGACTCCGCTAGCCACTGTGCGTACTTGTAGATTCCCGCAAGGCCCTGCTCGGACTCCTCCGGATAGGTTCGCTCCGTGAGTCGCAGTGCCTGCAGTTGTTGTTGCTCCGCTTCCTCGGGGCGGTTCAGCTCGAGCAAGGATTTGCTCAGTCGGTCGATGAGCGGGACCTGCGACTCGCTCAACAGTCCATAGGTGCGCCGATTGACGGTGCGGGCCTCCGAATAGGCCGAAACCGCCTTCGCGTAATCCTGTGTGTCTTCGTAGTTGTCGCCGAGACCGGTGAGCGCGTCGATGGCGAGCGGCGTGAATGGGCCGTCTACCGCGCGGTATACGTCGATCGCATGCAAAAAGTTCTTCTCCGCGTCGTCGTGCTCGCCAGCGAGGCGTTCGGCGCTCGCAAGGTCGGCGTAGGCGTCGCCGGTCTCCTTGCTGTGCTTGCCGAACTCTTGCTCGGTGAGGTCGACCATGCGCTTACCGAGCGGCAGTGCGTCTCGATAATGCCGGTCGCCGACGAGGCGGTCGAACGCGAGGCGTGCTTCGAAGCGCGTGCCGAACGCATCGACCGGGACTTGGTCGCTGGAGGGGGCGGCAACCTCGTTTGCGGCCGGCGTAACCGGATCGGCCTCTGGAAGCGTCTGCGCGAAGCATGGGCCCGCCAGCAGCGCGCAGCTGGCAGCCCGCCCCGCAAGCGTCCCCGCGCGACCGAGTGCTCGGCGCAAGCCCTTTCCTCGAGCAGCCCACATCAGATCCATTCTAGCCCCAAAAAAACCGTCAAGACGCCGCTTCGGAAGACGGTTCGAGTCGCCACGCGGAGAGCCTTCCCTAGGTTCCACCCAGCCGCGCAGGCGGTTCATCGGAAGCGCGTGTGCCGGCGAATCCTTGAGTCTATAATGGCGCGCCTGTCAGGGGGACGAGTGATTGACCGTCGGAAAGCTTTCGTTGAGCCGCCGTCGGATGCGCGAGCCGAGCATCCGCCCCACCCTCGGGAAACCCCGTTCGAGAGATGGTGAACGTTGCCGTTCGCCGTTGGTCACACTCCACTGAGCACGGATCGCGCCGACTGATCCGGTTGTAAGACCGATGGATCCCACCGATACCGAAGGCAGCGAGTACTTTCACCGCGTCGTCGATTGCCAGTGGGCCTGTCCCGCCCATACCGACGTGCCGGAATACATCCGGCTCATTGCGCAAGGTCGCTTCGACGACGCGTATCTCCTCAATCGCGAGTCGAACGTGTTCCCCGCGATTTTGGGGCGAGTTTGCGACCGCCCGTGCGAGCCCGCCTGTAGACGCGGGAGAGTCGAAGACAAGCCGGTGGCGATCTGTCGGCTGAAACGAGTGGCGGCCGATCAACGCGGCTCGATCGAAGCGCGTCTGCCCCAGGCGCCGCGCACGACGAACGGCCGGCGGGTCGCTTTGATCGGCGCGGGCTGCGCCTCGCTCACGGTCGCAAACGATCTCGCGCCGCTCGGCTACGAATGCGTAATCTTCGAAGCGCTCGAGGAACCGGGCGGCTTGATGCGAACAAACATCCCCGCCTTCCGGCTGCCGGCCGCCGTGCTCGACGAGGAGATCGGCTACATTTTGCGAATGGGCGTCGAGCTCCGGCTGGGTGCGCCGGTGGACAGCATGCGGTCGCTGCTCGAGCAGGATTTCTCCGCGGTGTTCGTGGGCAGCGGTGCACCAAAAGGCAAGGACCTCGAGCTGCCCGGTCGGCGCGACACCGCGCGAATTCATATCGGCATCGATTGGCTCGGGTCCATTGCATTCGGCCACGTCACCTCGGTGGGAGAGCAGGTCCTCATCATCGGTGTGGGCAATACCGCGATGGACTGCTGCCGCAGCGCACTCAGGCTCGGCGCACGTGACGTAAAGGTCATTGCACGCAAGCCGCGCCAATTCTTCAAGGCATCCGACTGGGAGCTCGAGGACGCCGAGGAGGAACGTGTCGAGATCGTCGTAAACCACGCGCCTAAGGCGTTCTTGGTCGAGCACGGCCGGCTTGTCGGTATGCTTTTCGAGGAGCTCGAGTACGAGCTCGACGCGGGCGGACGAATCCTCTCGAGTCGCGTGCTCCGCGAAGTCGTGTTGCCATGCGACGACGTGGTACTCGCGATCGGCCAAGAGAATGCTTTCCCCTGGATCGAACGGGACGTCGGCATCGAGTTCGATCGTCATGACATGCCCGCGGTGGACGCGCGCACGTACCAATCGACGCGCCCCGGCGTGTTCTTCGGCGGCGATGCGGCGTTTGGACCGAAGAACATCATTTGGGCGGTCGAGCACGGTCATCAGGCCGCCATCTCGATTCACAAGCACTGCGACGGTACCGACCTCATGGATCGCCTTGCCCGCGGCGTGAACCTCACGAGTGCCAAGATGGGCATTCATGAGTGGAGCTACAGCAACGGCTACGACGATGCGGCTCGGCGGCTCATGCCCCACGTGGACCTGAGGAAGCGCTTCAAGAAGCTCGACATCGAGGTGGAGCTGGGCTTCAGCGCGGAGCAAGCCACAACCGAGGTCGAGCGCTGCCTGAACTGCGATCTGCAAACGGTGTTCACAGCCGATCTGTGCATAGAGTGCGACGCGTGCATCGACATCTGCCCGGTCGATTGCCTGACGATTGCGCCGAATGGCGACCGCGTCGAAGTCGAGGGCCGGCTCAAGACGAGCCGGACCAATCACGACCAGCCGTTGTACGTATCCGCGCCGCTCAAGCAGACCGGACGCGTTATGCTCAAGGACGAGAACCTCTGTGTGCACTGCGGTCTGTGCGCGGAGCGCTGCCCGACAGGGGCGTGGGACATGCAGAAATCGACCGTGACTATTCCGTATGCCGGCGACGAGGCCCGGCGGGGCCAGGATTCGTGTCAGAGAACGCGCAAAGCCGGATAAACGATTTCGTCCTAAAGATCGCGAATGTCAACGGGACGGGTTCCGCAAGCGCGAACTCGCTGCTGATGAAGGCGATCTTTCGGATGGGGGTGCCGGTTGGCGGTAAGAATTTCTTTCCGTCGAACATTCAGGGCCTACCGACCTGGTACGAGATCCGCATCAGCAAGGACGGCTATCGCGGTCGCGCGGGCACCGTCGACGTCATGGTGGCGATGAATGCGCAGACCTACGCTCGCGATCTCGCAGAGGTTGCACCGGGCGGCACTCTGATCTACGACTCGACCTGGCCGCGTGACCGGCTGCTTGCGCGATCAGACGTGCGGACCCTCGGCCTACCGCTTGCGCGTCTTTGCAACGAGAGGTTCGCGAATGCACGCACGCGGATCCTCATGAAGAACATGGCGTACGTCGGCGCGCTGGCCGCGCTGCTGGACCTCGATCGCACCGTCGTCGAGGCTCTCGTGCGCGAGACATTCGGTCGCAAGACAGCGTTGATCGACGCCAACATGGCGGCGATCGATCTCGGGTTCGACTATGCCATGCAGCACTTCGAGTGCCCGCTCCCGACGCGGGTAGCGCCGCTGCAGAAAACCGCGGGTCATCTTCTCATCGACGGCAATACGGCCGCCGCACTCGGCTGCGTGTATGCCGGGGCGACAGTCGGGGCGTGGTATCCGATCACGCCGTCGACCTCGCTGATGGACGCGTTCAAGGCGTTCTGCGAGCAGTATCGCACCGATCCGCACAGCGGCGAGAAGCGCTACTGCATCGTGCAAGCCGAAGACGAGCTCGCCGCAATTGGGATCGTGCTCGGTGCGACTTGGAGCGGGGTCCGAGCGTTCACGCCGACGAGCGGCCCCGGCTTGTCGTTGATGAACGAATTTTTGGGTTTCGCGTACTTTACGGAGCTGCCCGCGGTGCTGTTCGACGTCCAGCGAGTCGGACCTTCCACGGGTATGCCCACCCGCACGCAGCAAGGCGACCTGCTCGCCGCGGCATTCGCGTCCCATGGCGACACCAAGCACGTGCTGCTATTTCCGAGCGATCCGCGCGAATGCTTCGAGTTCGCGGTTTGTGCGTTCGATCTGGCCGACCGCTTGCAAACGCCGGTCCTGGTGATGTCGGATCTCGACATCGGGATGAACGACTGGATGTGCAAGAACTTCGAATGGGACGACGGCTATCGGCCGGATCGCGGCAAAGTTCTGAGTGCCGCTCAACTCGCAGAGGTGGCGAAGTTTCATCGCTATGTGGACGTCGACGGCGACGGCATCCCGTATCGAACGTTGCCGGGAATCGACCCCAAGGGGGCGTATTTCGTCCGCGGCTCGGGGCACAACCAGTTCGGAGCTTACACCGAGGACTCCGACGAGTATCAGCAAGTGATCGATCGGCTTAGGGTGAAATGGGCTACGGCCGCGGAACTGGTGCCCGAGCCGGTACTGCGCCGCGCTCGTAAGCCGGCGCGCTGGGGCATCCTGTCGATCGGCAGCTGCGACCAGCCGGTGCATGAGGCGCTCGATCGGCTCGCGGCGAAGGACCTGCACCTCGACTATCTGCGCGTGCGCGCGTTCCCGTTCGGCAAGAAGGTCCAGCAGTTTCTCGAGCAGCACGAGCGGGTCTTCGTGGTCGAGCAGAATCGCGATGCGCAGTTGAAGAGCCTGCTCACGATCGAGACGACATATCCTTCCGCACGGCTGCACTCGATTTTGCGTTATGGGGGATTGCCGATGGACTGTCGCGGCATCATCGAAGCGCTCGAGCAGTTGATTGCGCAAGGAGAAGCGGCATGACGTCGATCGCAAAGCCGAAGATTCTGTACGACGGATTGCGCCGTAACGGCCTCGGGCTCACCGTGCGCGACTACGAGGGCAGCATGTCGACGCTCTGCGCGGGCTGCGGTCACGACTCGATCACGGCTGCGATCGTCCAGGCGTTCTTCGAGCTCGATATTCCACCGCACAGCGTGGGCAAGATGAGCGGCATCGGCTGCTCGTCGAAGACGCCCGCGTATTTCCTCAGCGCTTCACACGGCTTCAACTCGGTGCACGGCAGAATGCCTTCGATCGCGACGGGTGCGAGCGCCGCGAATCGTGAGTTGCATTTGCTGGGGGTTTCCGGCGACGGCGACTCCCTATCGATCGGTCTCGGGCAGTTCATGCACGCTCTGCGGCGCAATCTGAACATGGTCTACATCATCGAGAACAACGGCGTTTACGGCCTCACGAAGGGTCAGTTCTCCGCGTCGGCCGACATCGGATCGAAGGCGAAGCGCGGCGAGGTCAATAAGCAGCCGCCGATCGATCCAGTGCAAATCGCGATGTCGCTCGGCGGAACCTTCGTCGCGCGAAGCTTTTCGGGCGACAAGGAGCAGCTCGTGCCGCTACTCAAGGCCGGCGTTCTTCACAACGGCTTTGCGCTGATCGACGTCGTATCGCCCTGCGTGACTTTCAACGATCATGAAGCCTCGACCAAGAGCTACGCCCACACCCGAGAATTCAATCGGCCCGCGATCCACACCGATTTCGTGCCGCCGGCCGCGGAGATCAAGGCGCAGTACGACGAGGGCGCCGTCTTGCCTGTAGAGATGCACGACGGCAGTCGCCTGCTGTTGCGCAAGGTCGCGAAGGACTACGACCTGCACGATCGCGGAGCGGCGATCGACTTCATCCGCGCGAGCCATCGCCGGGGCGAGATCGTCACGGGTTTGTTGTACATCGACGAAGGCCAACCCGATTTGCACGGCGTCAACGGTACTACGATGGTGCCGCTCAACCGGCTGCCGTTCGAATCGCTGTGTCCCGGTGCTGCCGCGCTAGCGGCTCTGCAGCAGGAGTTTCGTTAGTCCCGCGCGGCCGACGGGATACGGCCCTCGCGCACGGCCGGACCAACCGTTTCCAGTTGTGACGTGATTCACCGTAATCCGACCAGGGAAGCGGCAACGTAGCTGCGCCGTCCGCTGCGGAAAATCCGTTCATGGCCGACTCGATTTCGTTGCAGAGCGTCCGGGACCGTCTCACCGGTCTCTTGGCCGATTGGGGCGCGGAGTTGTCGGCGCTGCTCCAGGAGCTCGAACAAAAGCGCGCACTCGTCGAGAAGCTGGAAAATCACTCGGCCAGCCGGGACGAGCAGCTCAAGTCGATGCAAGAGCAGGTCGACGGCCAGAAAGAGCTGATCGAGACCCTGCAGACCGATGCCGAGGAGGCGTCGAAGCTGCGGCGGGAAGTACGCGCCAAGGATCTCGAGCTCGAGCGAATGGCCTCCGAGCTCGACAGCAAGAAGGAGCTGATTCGCGCGCTGCGCCGTGACGCGGAAGGCGCGGACCGCCTCAAGGCCGATTCGAAGCTGAAGGATCGCGAGGTCGAGGAGCTCAAGCGCGACCTCGAGCGCGCGGAACAACGGATCGAAGCGCTGAACAAGGATTACAGCGTTTTGCGGGAAGCGGCTGCAGGGAAGGCCGGCGAGGAGTCCGCCGAGATGGAGGCGTTGCGGGCAGAGCTCGAGGCCCGCAAGAGCATGATCAAGAGCCTGCGAACGGACCAAGAACGCGCCGTAGCGCTCGAGACCAGCCTCGAAGAAAAACGCGAGATCATCGAGCAGCTCGAGGCGTCTTTGAATAGGCATGCCACCACCATCTCCGAGCTCAAACGCAGCACCGAAGCGTGGAAGCGCAAGTATCAGACCCTCAAGGGTGAGAGCTCCACTGCCGCTACCTCGGTGAATCTTCCCTCGCTCAGTGCGATCGACGTTGAGGCGATCCAGCAGCTCGAGCAGACCGCGGACGTCAAGGCAGATGCGACCATCGCAATCGACATGCGCCGCTCGCTGCTCGAGGCCCGCCGTGCGGCCGCTCAGGGTGGCGGCGAGAAATAACGGCTCCATCCGTCCCACCGCGATCCCACGAATGCGCGGCCTCATGCCGCGCGCGCTCGTCGACTCGAACGACTCGCGATTGCGCATCGCGTCAGCTGATCGCGCAGCGCACGAACTGCGGGGTGCGCTTCAAGTTATTGACCCGACGAAGATTTCTGGTGCGCGTGGGGCGCAAGGAGCGACTTATGTTGCGTCCTCTCCAATTATGTTCATTATTGTGACTGTGGTCACCGACTTGCTGCGATGAAAGACCGAGCCTCGAGCTCGGATGCGATTTGACGGAACGTTGGTTTCATCGATTCGTCTAATTTCTTAAAGACAAAGCGATCAATAAGCCAAATAGGGAGGGCGTCTCGACGAACAGTCAATAACAAAAAAACAGCCGCGCGCCTTTGTGCACTGCGAACTCAAGGTAGAAGAGGGTAATGATGACACGCTCCGAGTCCGTTGCTTCTCACCGGGAAATGACTTCCCACCGCGACATATCGGGAAATTCCTTCATCGACGACCTGACGGCTTTCGCCACAGAGCATCACGCGCAACACTGGCGCGGCACGTTTGCCGAATTTCTCCAAGACGTCCTTCCGCGCGATCCAATCAAGTTCACTCGCTCTTCGCACCAGTACATCTACGACATGTTGTGCTGGTATCGCGATGCGCAGCCGGTAGGTGAAGCGTCGCCCGAGGCCGCTACGAGCTCCTCCGAGAGGGCGTTGTTCGCCGGCGAGCTATTCGGCATCGATACGGCGCTCGAGCGCGTGGTGGACTACTTCAAGGCCGCCGCAGCCGGATCGGACGTGGGCAGACGGCTGCTGTTGCTGCTCGGTCCGCCATCCGGCGGCAAGTCGACCCTCGTGATTCTGCTCAAGCGTGGTCTCGAGGAATACAGCCATACCGACGACGGCGCTTTGTATGCCCTAACGGGGTCGCCCCTCCACGAGTCGCCGTTGAACCTCATCCCGGCGAGCATGCGCCCGAGGTTCCGCGCAACCTATGGCGTCGACATTACCGGCGAGCTCTCCCCTTATTCCAAAGCGAGGCTCGACGACGAGTTTCAAGGCGATTTCATGCGGTTCCCGGTGGAGCGCGTGTTCCTATCCGAGGCTGCGCGCGTCGGCGTCGGCACATATGCGCCGCACGATCCAACCACGGCGGACATCGCGGATCTGGTCGGCTCGGTCGACCTGTCGAAGGTCGCGGATATCGGCGACGAGGGTGATCCACGCGCTTGGTCGTGGTCGGGCGCCGTTTACGCGGCGAGCCGCGGTGTACTCGAGATGATCGAGATCCTCAAGGTCAAGCGGGAATTCTTGTATCTGCTGCTCACGTTGACTCAAGAGAAGAACGTCAAGGTATCGCGCTTTCCGCTGATTTACCTCGACGAGACGATCCTCGCGCACACCAACTTGGCGGAATTCAACAAATTCCTCCAAGAAAAGGAGAACGAGGCGCTGCTCGATCGAATGGTAATCGTGAAGGTGCCTTACACGCTCTCGTACCGGGACGAGGCCCGAATTTATCGGAAGCTGGTTTCTAGCGCGCCGGCCTTCAGGAAGGTGCACTTCGACCCGCATGTGCTCGATCTCGCGGCCGTGTTCGCGAATCTTACGCGGTTGCAAAAGCCGCAGCGGGAAGGCCTCGATCTCACGAAGAAACTCAAGCTCTACGCCGCCGAGGACGTTGAAGGATTCACGGCCGCCGATCTGCCACGGATCAAAGCCGAGTCTTCGGACGAAGGTCTGACCGGCGTGAGCCCGCGATTCGTGATCAACGCGATCTCCAATGCGATCACGCGCAACGACGTGGCGAGCCTCACGAGCATGGAGATGCTGCTCGCGCTGAAGGACGCCATCGAAACGGATGCGCGTATGGACGCGGGCCGTAAGAAGCAATGGATCGAGTTTCTCGTGCTGGCACGCAAAGACTTCTACAACCGCTGGGTCAAGGAGGACGTGCATCGTGCGCTGTTCGCGTCGTTTCAGGCTGAAGCGCAAGAGCTGCTCGAGAAGTATCTCGACGAGGTTGAAGCTTCGCTCGACCGGCGGGAGGTCGAAGACCCGATCACGGGCGACTCGCGTCCGCCCGACGAGAGGTTCCTGCGTTCGGTCGAGGAGAAGATCAAGATTTCGGAGTCGGGCAAGCTCTCGTTCCGACAGGAGGTCGTCCGTAAGGCGATGGTGGCCTTCAAAACGGGCGAAAAATTCACACTGGACAATCACTCGCGTCTGCATGAGGCGATCGAGCAATACCTGTTCGAGGAGCGACGCGATGTGCTGCGGCTTGTGACTTCGCGCGCGCGCCCCGACGAGGACGCGGAGCAGAAGATCTCGGCCGTGCAAGAGCGTTTGATAAACGAATACGGCTACGATGCGCACAGCGCCAAGGAAGCGCTCAACTACGTCACCACGTTGTTGTCCCAGGAGTGATGCGCGGCGAGCCAAGGAATGGAGTGGGAGGATGGACAACAGGTCCGATTTCATCGAGCGGCCCGGGCCGGATCGGCAGTGGTACGACCTTTTCTCGCGCGGTGCGCGGGATTGGCTCCGCCACAACGACAAGGTCCGATCCGCGGTCCGTGAGAAGCTGCCGGAGCTGATTGCCGGTAGCGACGTGCTGCCGCGAGCGGACAGCACGGTGCAAGTGCCCGTGCGGTTCCTCGAGCACTCGCGGTTCAGGCTCAGGGATCCCGGCGAGAGCGAAGGTGTCGGCCAAGGCGACGGTAAGCCCGGCGATGTGCTCGCGCGACCGGCCGAGCAGGGCCAAGGAAAGGGCGCCGGCGGCAACGACGAAGGCGGCTACCAGTTCGTGCTCGAGCTCAAGATCGACGACATCGTCGACTGGCTGTGGGAAGAGCTGAAGCTGCCGAATCTCAAGGTCAAGAACGGCTCCCTGCGGCACGAGGAATACACGCGCGAGGGCTGGAGCCGGCGCGGGGTCCGGTCGCGGCTCGATCGGCGGCGCTCGCTCAAAGAAGCGATCAAGCGCCGTGCCGTGCAGCGCGATGCGCCCGCGTTCACGGACGACGATCTGCGCTACCGCCAGCTCGCGATGCGACGGCGGCCGGCGACCGAAGCGATCGTGTTCTTTGCGATGGACGTCTCCTCCAGCATGACCGACCGCGATCGGCGACTTGCGAAGACCTTTTTCTTCTGGGTGGTGCAAGGCCTACGCCGCCAGTACACGCATATCGAGCCGGTGTTCGTGGCTCATACGATCGACGCGTGGGAGTTTGCGGAGAACGAGTTCTTCCAGGTGAGCGGTTCCGGTGGCACGGTTGCGTCGGCGGCGTTCCGCAAGATCCTCGACATTGCCGCCGAGCGTTACGACCCGAGCCGCTTCAACATCTACGTCTTCTATGCGTCCGATGGAGCGAACTTCCGGCACGATCGCGACAACGCTCAGACCGCGCTCGATGAGATCGGGAAGCTGGCCAACTTCGTCGGCTATGTCGAGACGGCCTCGACGGCCCAGCAGGCGTTCAGCACCGAGACATCCGGGTTGTTCGAGAAGCTGCAGGCCGATACGGGCGTCGCGGGGCGCTACGGATTGTCATCGCCCGAATCGGTCTGGGATGCGATTCGCGCGTTCTTCAGTCAGCACGCCGAAGCCGGAGCCGAGGTTTAGGTCATGGCGCAAACACTCGAGCAGTATGCGGGCCGGCTCGAGACACTCGCCCACGAACACGGTCTCGACTACTACCCCGTCCACTTCGAGCAAGTGCCGTCGAGCTTCATGATGGAGGTGGCAGTCTACGGGCTGCCGGTTCGGATGCCCCATTGGTCGTTCGGCGTTCGGTACATCTATCAGCTCGTGCAACACCGCATGGGGCACTCGCGCCTGTTCGAGGTCGTGTTCCCCGGCAATCCCGGCCGTGCCTATCTCGCGGGCAACAACTCGCTGCAGGAGAACACGCTCGTAACCGCGCACGTGCTCGGTCACGCCGATTTCGCGAAGAACAACTCGCTGTTCAGGCGAAGTCAGGAGCAGGTCGGCTACCGCATCGTGGAGCAAGCCGCCACGCATGCGCGCCAGATCGGCCAGGCGGTCGAGCTGCACGGCCAGAGCCGTGTCGAGCAGCTGCTCGACGCGGCGCTCTCACTCGAGGCGCACATCGACACCGTCCAGCCCTTGC
Source organism: uncultured Gammaproteobacteria bacterium (assembly GCA_963817615.1). Taxonomy (GTDB): domain Bacteria; phylum Pseudomonadota; class Gammaproteobacteria; order Steroidobacterales; family Rariloculaceae; genus FEN-1219. The sequence continues at coordinate 1,090,035 of CAWFPH010000002.1, forward strand.
ACCGTGATCCATATCCGACCTACGTGGAAGCGCCGCGGCTCGGGCGCGAGGATGCGTTTCAGAAGCGCTTCGAGAGTCTGCCGGGCGGTGCGTCCCGCATCACCGAGGCGCCGCTCGAGCGCATCCGTGCCGATCTGCCGCCCGCTCCCGAGCGCGACCTGTTGTGGTTCATCGCGGAGTACGCACCGGAGCTCGAGGGCTGGGAAAGGGACATCTTCCACGCGGTGCGAGAGGAATCGTTCTATTTCTATCCGGTCTTCGCATGTCAGATCATGAACGAGGGCTGGGCCTCGTATTGGCATGCCCGGCTGTTGCGCGAAGCGGATTTTCTGCCGCAGAACGAATACCTGGACGCTCTCAAGACGCACTCGGACGTAGTCCGGCCGCACGCTGCCGAGCAGCAGGCGTCGTTGAGTGTGAATCCGTATCACCTCGGATTCTCGCTGTGGGAAGCGATCGTCGAAGAGCACGGCATCGAGCGCGCATTCGAGATTCGCACGGAAGACGATGACTTCAGCTTCGTGCGCAACTATCTGACTCAGGAGCTTGCCGACGAGCTCAAGCTATTCCGCTACGAGACGCGGTCCGACGGCAGCGTGCGTGTGCTCGATCACGATATTCACGCGCTTCGAGAGGACGTGTTGGCGCCGAAATACAACTTCGGCGCGCCCGCGGTGCTTGCCAAGCACGTCGGTACCGATGGGTCGCTCGAGCTCACACACGAGCATGAGAGCGACGGCCGCGGCCTCGACCTCGAGCGCGCCGAGCGCGTGCTCGATTACCTTCACGAGGTTTGGCGCCGACCGATCACGCTCGAGACCGTCGATGCCGAGGGGCGTCCGAAGGTCCTGCGCCGGTCCTGAGGCCTCACTTCTTGAACAGCGCGTCGAGCTCGGTGCGTGCAGCTTGCTCGGCGTCGCGGGCGGCGGAGTCGAACGCGGTCGGACTCGGCTTGAAGTAGTCGCAAAAGTTCGCCGCTTTCTTGTCGCGAACGTCCGGCGCATCGTCCTCGCTGCATCCCTTGGGCAGTCGCGGCGCGAACCGCGTGCACATTCGGCAGACGTGCAGCTGGGCCCGGCACTTGGGACATTCGTCGAGCCGCGTGAGCGGCAGCGACAGCGCCGCGAGCGACTCTCCGCAGTAATAGCAACGCAACGACTGCATCCCGTTCATGCGCCGCTGAGTCGGGTATCGAGCGGCGCGTACCGCCGCCGGGCACAGAAGCGTGGAGAGGTGCACTTTCGCATTCGAGGCTCCTCGAAGTCTGCTAGCGTGGCGCTCTCGCGGCCCGCGGGAATGAGCGGTCGAATCGCCTTCGAGAAATGCTAACAGAGACGGGGCATCCGGAGCGCTGGATCGTGATTGCGAAGGTCACGGCAGAGCGCAGCGCGGCCGAGCTCTCCCTCGTGCTCGCAGCACGCGGCATCGAGCACCGCCGCGACCGCGTCGTCGGCGGCTGGGAGATTGCGGTCGTCGGGCGGCAGGCGGAGCATGCACTGCAGGAACTCGAGCAATATCGATCCGAGAACGCTCGCGAGATCGGTCAGCGGAACGTCGAAGAGGTCCAGCGCGGCGGTTGGCCGGGCGCGGCCACTTACACGGCGATTCTCTTCGCGGTCTTCGTCTGCTTGCGCAGCGGCTTGTTCGCTCGCGACTGGCTCGGTGCCGGCGAATTTGCGGCCGGCCGCGTGCTCGCAGGCGAATGGTGGCGCACGGTCACTGCGCTGACGACGCATGTCGAGCTGCCGCACCTCGCCGGCAATGCGGCCTTCGGCGCCTTTTTCGGGGGTTACGTGGGGCGTTATCTCGGGCGCGGCGTCGGCTGGTTTGCGATCCTCGCGGCCGGCACGCTCGCGAACGCGCTCGCCGCGCTCGTCGATGCGCCCGATCACCGTTCGATCGGCGCGTCCACCGCGGTATTCGCCGCGCTCGGGCTGCTCACGGCGTATACGTGGCGTCGCGGCTTTCTGCGCGATACGCCGTGGCGTGCGCGGATCGCGCCGGTCGTCGCCGGGCTGGGCTTGCTCGCGTTTACGGGCACTTCGGGCGAGAACACCGATCTCGGCGCGCATCTCTTGGGGTTCCTCGTGGGATTCGGGACCGGTCTCTTTTTCGCCGTGGCGGTGCGCATCGATCGGCTGCGCTCGCGGGCGCTGCAGCGCACCGGGGCGGTGGCCGCACTCACGGTCGTTCTGGCGGCCTGGCTCTGGGGCCTCTTGGCGGCGGGTTGAGCGTCTCAGCTTTCGAGCACGCCTGCGATGAGCTCTAGAAAATCATGCTCGTTTGCAATGGCGTCGATGCGCCGCGCCGGTACCGTGTAGCCGTAGCGGCGAGCGAGCGCCTCATACTTCGGGCGGCGATGAGCCACGAGGGCGGGGAAGATCCAGCGCACGAATTCGTCTGGCACGATCGCGTCGGCCGTCGGCAACGCGGTCTCTTTCAGGTATTGCGTGAGCTTCGCGTCGAGAAACGGCTCCTGGTAGTACAGCGGCTTCGGATCGGCGGTCGCGCGTCGTACGAGCTCCTGCTCGAGATTGGCATCGGGCTCGAGGTAGAGGATCAGCGTGTGCTCGGCGAGCGTTCGCTCGGTAGGCTCGTCGTCGAGCTCGCAGAGGCTGCCGCCGGCGTCGTTGATGAAGTGGTCGTAGCCATAGATCTGCTGGGCTTTCTCGATGAACTGGGCCACATCCCGCATCGCGCCGATTTCCGCCTCGCGGTGCAGTTTTTGGCGCTTCTTGAACTCCTCGACCGGTAAGCCACCGAGATCGGGCCGCCCGATCTTGCCGAGAAAGGTGGCGACGGGCTCGAGATTGTGCACCGTGATGTTGCTCGCGATGTAGATCGAATCGTTGCGTAAGAGATCTCGCAGGAAGCCGATCTGCATCGCCTGACGCTTGATGTTGTCGAGAATGGGCTCCGCGAGGTATTTGGTGCCTATTCGATAGTCGCCGGAATAGTGGAACCACTTCGATTTCGGCAGCTTGTTCGCGAGCGTCGTCTTGCCGACGCCCGACATGCCGAGCAGCGTAATAGCCTTGTGCGGCCAGCGCATGAACTCGGCGCGCGTCATTCGCATTGGCGTGGTCCGAAACGGGCGAGCGGAGGCTCGCGATTATACCGGCACGCGGCTCGAGCGGCCGCGGTTTCAGACCAGCGCGTCGAGGAGGCTTTGGAGCGCTCGGTCGGCGTGCTCGAGCGTTTTGGCGGATGCTTCGAATGCTCGCTGCGCCTCCAGCGCGCGCACCAGAGGATCCGTGAGCTCCGTAGGCTTCGTCCCGTGCGCTGGCCCAGCGGCAACGTAGCTCGCCGCCTTCTCGAGGCGCCGGCGCCCTTCCTGCAAGCCTTGGAGCGCGCTCTGCGTGACGGACGGCAGCTTGTCCATATCGCAAGACGACGGCCGCGAGCCGCGAAACTTTAGGGCTACTGGACATAAAACCAGCTTCGGCTATGCTGGTCCGTATGCTCCCCGAGACGTTCCATCCCGCCGTCGCGGCCTGGTTTCGCGGCGCTTTCACGGCGCCGACGGCCGTCCAGCGGAAGGCGTGGGACGCAATTCGCTCCGGCCGGCATACGCTGATCAGTGCGCCGACCGGGTCCGGGAAGACGCTCGCAGCATTCCTCGGCGTGATCGACGAGCTGGCTCGACAGGCCGCCGACGGCGATCTCGTGGACGCCACCCAAATCCTTTATGTGTCGCCGCTCAAGGCGCTTTCGAACGACATCCACAAGAACCTCGAGGTCCCGCTCGACGGTATCGGCCGCGAGTTCGCCGCGCAGATGCTCGGTGAGGCGCCGATACGCGCCGGCGTGCGCACCGGCGATACCCCGCAAAGCGAGCGGGCGAGAATGCGGCGCACGCCGCCGCACATTCTGGTCACGACGCCGGAGTCGCTGTACATCCTGCTCACCTCCGATTCGGGCCGGCAGATGTTGCGCACGGTGCGCACCGTGATCGTCGACGAAATTCACGCGCTGGCCGGCAACAAGCGCGGCGCGCATCTCGCACTGTCGCTCGAGCGGCTCGAAGCGCTCTGCGCGTCGCCGCCTACGCGCGTCGGCATCTCCGCCACGACCAAGCCGATCGACGTGCTCACGGCGTTTCTTACGGGCGTCACCGCCGCGCCGTGCACGGTGATCGACGAAGGCCATGTGCGTGAGCGAGACCTGACCCTCGAGCTGCCGAGCTCGCCGCTGGAAGCCGTGATGGCGGCCGAGGTCTGGACCGAAGAGTACGACCGACTCGCAGAGCTGATCCGCGCCCACCGGACGACGCTGGTGTTCGTGAACACGCGCCGGCTCGCCGAGCGCGCCGCTCGTCATCTCGCGGAGCGCCTGGGCGACGATGCCGTGACGTCTCATCACGGCAGCCTCGCGAAAGAGCACCGCCTGCGGGCAGAGCAACGTCTCAAGGCCGGCGAGCTCAAGGCGCTCGTCGCGACCTCGTCGCTCGAGCTCGGAATCGACATCGGCGACGTCGATCTCGTCTGCCAGCTCGGCTCGCCGCGTGCGATCGGCGCGTTCTTGCAGCGAGTTGGGCGCTCGGGACACGGCCTCGGCCGGTTGCCGAAGGGGCGGCTGTTCCCGCTGTCGCGCGACGATCTCGTCGAATGCGCCGCGCTGCTCGATGCGATTCGGCGCGGCGAGCTCGACGCGATCAAGCCGCGTCTTGCGCCGCTCGACGTGCTCGCGCAGCAGATCGTCGCCGAAGTCAGCATGCAGGAGTGGCGGGTCGATGCGCTATTGGCGCGCTTCAAACGCGCTTCGAGCTACCGCGACTTGTCGCGCGAGGCGTTCATCTCGGTCGCGCGCATGCTCGGCGACGGCTTCACCACGCACCGCGGCCGGCGCAGCGCGCATCTGCATTTCGACCGTGTGAACGGCATGCTGCGGGGTCGCCGCGGTGCGAGGCTCACGGCGATCACGAATGGCGGCGCGATTCCGGATCAGTTCGACTACGACGTCGTGCTGCTGCCGGCTGAGCACCCGATCGGCACGGTGAACGAGGACTTCGCATTCGAGAGCATGGCCGGCGATGTGTTCCAGCTGGGCAACGCGTCGTACCGCATCCACAAAGTGGAGACGGGCAAGGTGTACGTGCACGATGCGCGCGGCCAGCCGCCGACGATTCCATTCTGGCTCGGCGAGGCGCCCGGCCGCAGCGACGAGTTGTCGGCCGCGGTCGGCCGGCTGCACGAGACCATCGCCGCAGTGCTCGACGCGGACGGTCCCGCCGGAGCCGCGCGCTGGCTCGTCGAGCGGCTCGCGCTCGGCGCGTCGGCGGCCGAGCAGCTCGTCGAGTACCTCGCCGCCGCGAAGGCCGCGCTCGGCGCATTGCCGACCGAGCGCCAGGTGATCTTCGAGCGGTTCTTCGACGAGGCCGGCGACACGCATCTCGTGATCCATTCGCCTTTCGGCTCGCGGCTCAATCGCGCTTGGGGTCTCGCGTTGCGCAAACGCTTTTGCCGCCGGTTCAATTTCGAGCTGCAGGCGGCTGCGCTCGAGGACTCGATCGTTCTGTCCCTGGGCGCCGTGCACAGCTTCGCGCTCGAGGAAGTCGCGCGCTATCTCGCAAGTGCGAGCGTGCGCGAGGTGCTCACGCAAGCGGTGCTCGATGCGCCGCTGTTCGGCGCCTATTGGCGCTGGAACGCGAGCATCGCGCTTGCGGTGCGCCGATTCCGCAACGGCAAGAAGGCACCCGCGCAATTTCAGCGCATGGATGCCGAGGACCTGCTGTCGACCGTGTTCCCCGACCAGCTCGCCTGCGCGGAGAACCTGTCGCCCGGCGATCGTGAGATCCCGGATCATCCGCTCGTGACCCAAACAATGACCGATTGCCTGACCGGCGCGATGGACATCGCCGGCCTCGAGCGGTTGCTCGAACGCATCGAAACGGCCGAAGTCGCGGTGCTGTGCCGCGAGCTCACGAGCCCGTCGCCGCTTGCCCAGGAGATCCTCGGCGCGAAGCCGTACGCATTCCTCGACGATGCCCCGGCCGAGGAGCGCCGGACGCTGGCCGTGCAGACGCGTCGGTTCCTGAGCCCCGAGCAAGCGGCCGAGCTCGGTCGCCTCGATGCCGACGCGATCGAGCGCGTCCGTTTGGAGGCGTGGCCGCAGGCGCGCCACGCGGACGAGCTCAACGACGCACTCGCCACCGCCGGCTTCGTAGCGGCAAGCGAGGCGCCGGCCGAGTGGCTGCCGCTGCTCGCGCAGCTGCGCGAGGAGCGACGTGCCACGGTCGTCGACCTCCCGTCGGGGGCGCTCTGGGTCGGCGCCGAGCGGCTCGGCGAGCTCAAGCTCGCGTTGCCGCAAGCGGCGGTGGCCGAATCGCTCGCCGTGCTCGACGCTGCACCGCCGGATCCGGATACCGCGTTGCTCGAGCTCGTTCGCAGCCGGCTCGAGACGCTCGGACCCGTCACGGCGGACGCGCTCGCGCGCCCCTTCGGGCTCGAGGCGGCCGACGTGCTCGTGCCGCTCGCGGCGCTCGAGCAGCAGGGCGTTGCGATGCGGGGACGGTATACGTCGAGCGGGGCCGAGGAATGGTGCGAGCGGCGGTTGCTCGCGCGGATCCACCGCTACACGCTCAAGCGACTGCGCAGCGAGATCGAGCCTGCGACGCTCGCGGACTTTCAGCGCTTTTTGCTGCATTGGCAGGGCCTCGGCGGCGAACGCCGTTCGGGCCGGGAGGCGCTCCGTGCGGTGCTCGGCGAGCTACAGGGTGTCGCGCTGCCGGCCGCCGTTTGGGAGCGCGAGGTGCTCCCTGCGCGGCTCACGGACTACACGCCGTCGCTGCTGGACCAGCTCTGTGCGGCGGGCGAAGTCGTCTGGTGGCGGCCGCGGCCGAACGGCGCGCCGCCGCCGGGTCGTGCGAGCACCGTGGGGACCTCGCCGATCGCGATCGTGCCGCGCAGCGCGCTCGCAAACTGGCGCGTGCACGGCATGTCGCCGACTTCCGCCCACGAGGGGTTGTCCGGCGCCGCCGAGCGGGTTGCGGTTGCACTGCGCGAGCACGGCGCGCTGTTTTTCGTCGAGCTGGTGCAGGCAAGTGGCTTGTTGCGCGTTCAGGTCGAGGAGGCGCTCGGCGAGCTCGTCGCGCGCGGCCTTGCGAGCGCGGATTCATTTCACGGCCTGCGTGCGCTGCTGACTCCGCAGAGCCGTCGCCGCGGGTTCCGCGGCCGCGGCCGTCTGCGCGGTGCGAGCAACGGTTTCGATGCGGCGGGCCGCTGGGCGCTGCTCGCAGCGCCGCTCGCGGTTGCGCCGCCGCCCGCCGATGCGATCGAGCAGGCGGCGAAGGCGCTGCTGCGCCGCTACGGTATCGTTTGTCGCAAGCTCGTGCAGCGCGAGGCGCTTGCCCCAAGCTGGCGCGAGCTGCTGCCCTACTATCGCAGCGCCGAAGCACGCGGCGAGATTCGCGGCGGACGATTCGTCGAGCCGCTCGGCGGCGAGCAGTACGCGCTCGTCGAAGCGGTAGAGCAGCTACGGCGTATCCGTCGTACGGCCGCCGCGGGCGAGTGGCTCGTCCTATCGATGGCAGACCCGGCGAATCTCACGGCCTTGACCGACGGTGCCGCGCGGCCCGGCTGGGCCGCCGGTCGGCGCATCGCGCTGCGCGACGGCGTCGCCATGGCCGCTCACGGCGGGGCTGCGATCGAGTGGCTACAGACGGCCGATGCGGCGGCGCACCAAGAAGCGGCGGCGCTGCTCGCGCCCGAGCGGCCGCCGATCGAGCCGCGCCGGACGCCGACTTGGGCGCGCCGCCGCTGACGCATCGCGCCGCTTCGCGTGCGAGGCCGCTGGAGCGGCCGGCCGATCGCAGCTACGATCGACTCGTGCCGCAGCCGATCGCGCGGCCTCGATGCAAGGGGGAATCGTGACACTTTGGAAGTTTTGGCACGCCGCCGCCGGTGTGCTGCTCGTTGCGGCCGCCGGCGCGGTCGCCGCTCAAGGCGCCTCGAACAAGTCGGTGCAGTCGCTACGCCTCTACGTCCTCGACGGCGGTGTGCTCGCGTCCGACGTGTCGCGTTACCACCTGACGCCGCAAGACGTCGAATCCGTGCCGCTTGCGGTCGGAGCGTATTTGATCGTGCACCCGAAAGGCGTGCTGCTGTGGGATACCGGTGCCGTCGCGGACGGCGATCGCAGCGGACCGGCGGGCACCGTGCAGCACCTCGTGCTGGCCGACGGTCAGGCGCGCAACGTGACGCTCGGCGCGCCGCTGCTCGAGCAGCTCGCGGCCGCAGGCTACAAGCCGTCGGACGTGACGTACCTAGCGCTGTCCCACTATCACTGGGATCACACGGCGAATGCGAACGCATTCGCGAGCGCCACGTGGCTCGTGCGCGCGGTCGAGCGCGACTTCATGTTCGCGCCTAACGCGACCGGGTCGATCCTGCCTGCGACGTATTCGGCACTCGAGCACAGCCGCACGACGCTGATCAGCACGGACGACTACGACGTGTTCGGCGACGGCACGGTCGTGATCAAGTTCGCGCCGGGGCATACGCTCGGTCACCAAGTCCTCTACGTCAGGCTGCCGCATACGGGCGGCGTGCTGTTGTCCGGCGACCTCTACCATTACCCAGCGGAGCGCAAGCTCGGCAAGGTGCCGACGTTCGACGTCGACGAGGCGCAAACGCGCGCTTCGCGTGCGGCGATCGACGCGTTTCTCGAGAAGACGGGCGCGGCGCTCTGGATTCAGCACGATCTGGTCGCGCACCGGAAGCTCAAAAAGGCCCCGCAATACTACGACTGAGACGCCTCTGCGGCCTTCATAATTCTTCGTATCGTGGGGCCAATCCGGCGGTTGCGTCGCGGGCATATACTCGCGCCGCATCTCCACTCACCGGAGCTCATGAACATGAAGTCATCCGCCTTCCTGATGGTTCCGGCGGCCCTCGTTTTGCTCGGCACCCGCATAGCTGCCGCGCAACCCGGTCCGCCGTCGTTCGAGCAGATCGATGCCGACAAGAGCGGCTCGTTGTCCAAGGACGAGGTCGTGAAGTTCTTCGAGCAGCGCCGCGCTGCGGCCGGCGGCGGTGGCGGCGGCGGCGGCGGCGGGTTCGATCCCGCGCAGGTCTTCGAGCGCTGGGACGCAAACCACGATGGCTCGGTGTCGAAGGCCGAGTTCGATGCACGGCCGCGCCGCGGCGGTGGCGGCGGTCCGCCCCCGCAGAACTGAACGCCTGAGATACCGCGCGGGCGGCCGCGTAGCGCGGACTGCCCTCAAAAACTGAAGGTCGCCTTTGCGTACAGCAGCCGCCCGCGCGGGTCATGGACCTTCGAGTCGTAGCCGCCGCTCGTGGCTACGTGGGGCGGATCTTTATCGAGCAGATTGATCGCGCCGAATGTGAGCGTCGGCGCGGCTTTGCCGCCGAGGCGCAGGCTGTATTGCGCGTCGACCGTCGTGAAGCTGCCGATCTTGCGGTACGACTCCGCGCCCTGTCCCAGATCCACCTCGTCGTCGATGTACGAGTCGATATAGCGGACGAACGCGTTGATCGAGTGGCGTGCGCGCTGCCAAGCGACGAACGCGTTCATGCGCCAGCGCGGCGTCGACGTGCCGAAGTTCGAGAAGTTGCGCTTGCCGACACCGTCGACTCGGCCGGCTTGCGGGTCCTCGATGTCGTAGCTCGAGATGTAGGTCGCGTCGGCGCCGACTTTGAGCATGGCGCCCCGCTGCAGCTCGAAATCGTACGACGTCGACCAATCGAAGCCGTCCGTGTCGAGCGACGACGCGTTTGCGTAGAACGAGTCGACACGCAGCAACAGGCCGCTCGCCGGATCGCGAATCACCTGCGCAAGGGCTTGCGGATTGCCAAGCGCGGCGGCGTTCAGGATGGCCTGGGCGTTTTGCTCGATGATCACGTGCCGATAATCGAAAGACCACCAATCGACGTCGATCGCGAGCCGATCGATCGGCGACAGGCTCACGCCCACGTTCATCACGTCGGCTTGCTCGGGCGCAAGCGGATCGCCGCTTGCATTCGGCTGCGTACGCACCGGGAAGAATTGCGGTGTGCCGACGTTCGGGTCGATTAGCTCGGCGAGCGTCGTCTGCGTGCCGAAAGCTTGGAAGAGCGAGGGCGCGCGAAACGATGTACCGACCGAGCCGCGCAGCGACATCTTGAGCGTCGGCCGCCAGAGGAGCGTGATCTTGGGATCGGCCGAGTCGACGCCGCGCCCATAGTCCTCATAGCGGCCTGCGACCTGTAGGTTGAGCTTCTCGGTCAGCGGTAGGGCGAGCTCCAGGAACACCGCATCGACGTTGCGGCTGTCCCCGAAGTCCGGGTTGCCCACCAAGAATAGAAAGTTGTCTCGGTTTGCGTTCGGATCGTAGTCGTAGTCGATCTCGTCGCCGCGATACTGCGCGCCGACCGCGAGGCCGATGGGGCCGCCGGCGAGATCGCCGAGCTGGCGCGACGCAAAGCCCTCGACGGTCTTGAGATCGCTGTGCGCGTTGAAGCTCTCGAAACCGATCAGGTCTGCGAGCAACGCGGGCGAGTTGGGCGTGCCGGAGCCGGTTAGCGCGCTCCCGAAAGGATTGAAATACGCGCATGGTGCAACGCCAGGCGTGCCGATTGCCGGGTCGCAGCCCGGCCCGCCGAGACCGCGAATCGCGAGATCGAAGCGGTCGACCAGCACGTCCGGCGCCTCGACGAAGAACTTGTTCTCGCTGTACTGGGCGCCGGCTTCCCAGACCCAGTCGCCGATCGAGCCCGTCAGAGAGGCCGCGAACCGCCGCGTCTTGGAGTTGTGCACGCTTTGAATCGCAGTGCCGCCCGCACCGATGAGTCGGCCGATGAAGAGCACGTCCGTGCCGTAAGGGTTGTCGGGGTGCGTCGCCGAGATCACGGGGAACGCGGCGAACGGAAACGATGGCGAGTTGTTGCGCTTCGCGTCGTTGTCCGCGACGTGCATCTCGATGCGCCCGTTCAACCGATCGCTGAACTTGTGGGTCACCTCGACGTAAGCACTGCTGCGCCGTTCTTCCGGGATGATCGAGTAGAAGCCGCCGAAATCGAACTCACAGAGGCCGATTGGGATCGGACCACTGGGGCTCGGCACGGAAGCGGCGATGCTCGGTACGACCTTCGGATCTTGGGCCGCGATCGCGCTGCAGTCCTGGTCCGCGAGCACGGGCGGCTGGGCACCGGGCACGGCCGGCAGCCCGAGCTGTGGTTCGACGAAGTCGGCGACGCCATTGCGGTTGCTGTCGAACGCGGCGGTCCAAGCGGGCTGAAACGCGGGATTCCCCGGCAATGACGGGATCAGGAACGAGCCAGGATTGCCGGCCTGGCTCAGGTCGTCGGTCGGGCTCGAGAGCCGCCGATCGTAGGTCGTGAGTGGGTCGCGGCTCAGATGGTGGAACGCGACGAGCAGATGCGTGCGGTCCTTGCCGAGCCCATAGAGCCCGCTCAGCTCGCGGTCGTTCTGCGGAGAGCCGTCCACGGTTTGCAGCGCCGGTTGAAGCTCGAAGCCCGTGAAGCCGGTGCGGGTGATGAAGTTCACGACGCCGGCCACGGCCTCGGAGCCGTACAGCGCGGTCGCACCGTCCTTGAGCAGCTCGATGCGATCGAACGCGATCATCGGGGGCAGCGACGACGTGTCTACGAAGTTCTCGCCGCGGTCCGTTGCGACCGCGCTCTGCGTCTGCCGCCGGCCGTTGATCAGCACGAGCGTGGAGCTCACGCCGAGCCCGCGCAGGTTCACGTTGCTCGTGCCGGTCGTGAAGTTCTGCGTGAACGCGTCGGGGTTGTTCTGCGAGCCCGTGTTGATCGTGAGGTCCTCGATCACGCGGCCGATCTCGTTCGCGCCGTTCGCGGCGAGATCGGCTGCCGAGAGCGTCACGAGCGGCGATGGCGAGTCGAACTGCGACTTGCGACGGATGTACGTGCCCGTGACGATCACCTGCTCGACGCCCTGGTCCTGGGCGTGCGCGGGCACCGCCGCGAGCAACGCCGCGACGGCCGCTGCTACGCCGGCCGTGCGCCACATCGCCGCGCTCAAACGGTGAATCATCGAAGTGCTCCTCCGTTCATTCCACGACGCTCGAGTTAGTGATTTGGATGGCGCTGCCGCCGGCGGCGGCGTAGGAGACCGTCTCGCGCTGCATCTCGGTCGTGACGGCCGGATCGATGGCCGGATTGAACAACGACGAGTGGCCGCCGGCCGTGAAGCGCACGATGCCGCTCGTCGTCGCCGGGGGCGGCACGGCCGTGGTCGCGTGCACGCTCGGCAAGCGCCAGAGCGCCGCCAGCGCATCGGTCGGCGCGTTCGGAACGGCGGTGTCGCCCAAGATCTCGATCACGTGCAGCGGATGAGTTGCCGCGGCCGCAGCGGCGTAGTTCACGGGATCGACCGTGTCGATCACCGTCTGCAGATCGCGCACGAAACTGTCGAAGCCGACCGTACCGGGCGGTAGGCCTTGCGCCGACAGCACGGCCCGTATCGGCGCGCCGAAATCGACGGCTGCCGGGTCCGTGAGAATGGACGTCCAAGGACCGGCCGGGCTCGACAACGTGGCGGTCGTCACGTCGGAATCCACGCCCAGAAACACGCCGCTGATGATGCTGCCGAGCGAGATGCCGACGTAGTGAATCTGCGTGCCGTCGAGGTCAGGGCTCGAATCGCCGTTGGGAAAATCGAGCGTCGGCAGCGTCCGCGCGAGATAGATCGTGTCCGACACGGCCTGACGGATGTGGTCCCGCGCGTTCAACGGGTTTTCGAGGTTCAAAATCTCCCATCCGTCGTCGATTTTGCCGTCGGGCGCGAATACGCCGGTCGCCCCGACGTTGTCGAGGTTGAAGTGGCGCTCATTGTTGCCGAACGGGCTGCCGGGACCTTGGTAGAACGGACTCGACGTGTCGGTGACACCATGCAACGGCAGATCGATGGCGATCACCGCAAAACCCGCCTGCGCGAATGCATCCGCGATCGCGAGCATCACGGTGCGATTGAGCGTGATGCCGTGCTGAAAGATCACGACCGGCCAGCCTCCGGAGGGACGGGTGTGCCCGCTGCCGGCATTCGGCAGCGTCGCGAGCAGCGGGATGCGCATGTTCGGCACGCGGGCAACCGGCAGGGGGTCTGTCGTATCCGGCGGTGCGAGCGAGGCGTTGAGCCAGATGCTCGCGAGGGGATTCGCGGGGTCGCCGAAATACGGAATCTCGATGTAGCCTGTGTAGATGTCGGCGATGCCGGGCAAGCCGAGCCCGAGGGCGGCCGTGGTGATGCCTGCGGAGACCACGAGCGCGTTGCGCGGCGTTGCTGTCGCCTCGATCGCGTTCAACACGGCGCCGATCGACTGTGTGCGCATGCTGAATGCCACGACGATGCTCGCGCCCGGCACGCCGAGCAACGACGTTGCCGACGCGACGAGCGGCGCGATAGCCGGAAACAGCGGATCGAGTGCCGGCGTGCCGGGCACGCTCGTGAGACCCGCCAGCGACGCGTCGCGCACGGCGCCGAACGCAAGGTCCGCGGCAGCGGCGACGCCGGCCGTGCTGTGCACGCGATTCGTGAGCACGAACGCGTAGCGGGTGCGTGGCGCGAGCGGCTTCAGGGGCAGGATCTCGACGATGCCGCCGCCGCTGCCGGCCGCGTCCGAGACGCGCACCGTGTAGTCGACGCCGGGTACGAGCGGTGCGCCGTGCGTCGCATCGAGCACGTAAACCGATTCGGCGCCGCTCGGCGCCGCTAGCGGATCGAACGGCACGAGCGACGCGGGATCGACCGGGCCGTTGAACGGCACACTGATCGGAGCGGTCGTCGAGAAGCCGTCGAGCGTGTCGAGCGCCGCCGCCAACGGGCTCGTGATCTTGATGGGCACGTCCAGCTTCGAGCCGGTCGGATTGTAGAGATCGTTCGGGTACGGCCCGACATCGACGGGCGGCGCATACAGCGCGACGAATCCGGTGCCGGCGGCCGGCTGCGGTGCGGTGAACTGGACGGGCGGCGGGCCATTCGAGGAGCCGCTTTCGCAGCCGACGGCGATGAAAGCGCAGAGCAGTGAGCACAGAATCAACCGTTGCATCGGCGAACCCTCTCCGCTTGACGACCGAGCGCGCGCGTCGCGCCGAGTATATAGATCCGTTCGTGCGGCCGCGCTCGGCGAATCACTGCAAAAGCTTCGAGTACAATGCACGCTCGAGCGGCGGGAGCGGCGCTTTGAAGATCGCAGTACTGTTCGGCGGCGACAGCATGGAACGCGACGTGTCGATCGCGAGCGCTTCGCAGGTGGTGAGCGCGCTGCGGAGCCGCGGCCACGATGTCGTTGCGTATGACTCCGGCCGGGGCAAGCTTTCCGCCGCGGACGAACGGCGCTTGTTTACGGGACGCATCGACCGCCAGCCGCCGGACAAGCGTTCGGTGGCGGGCTTACCCACCGCCGTCTCCGCCCCGGAGCTCGCCGAAGTCGACCTCGTGTTCCTCGCGCTGCACGGCGGCAGCGGGGAAGACGGCACGGTCCAGGCCCTGCTCGACCTCGCGGGAATCCCCTACACGGGCAGCGGCAAGCTCGGCAGCGCGCTCGGCTGGGACAAGGACGTTGCGAAGCGCCTGTTCCTCGCGGCCGGCGTGCCGACGCCCGACTGGTTGATGGCGCCCGTCGCGGTGGAGCGCGCGGTCCGGGAGCTCGGTTTGCCGATGATCGTGAAGCCGAACGGTCAGGGATCGACGGTCGGGCTCACGCTCGTGAAGTCGGCTATCGAGCTCCAGCCTGCGATCGATGTCGCGGCGTCGTTCGACACCGCCGTGATGCTGGAGCGCTATGTCGAGGGACGTGAGCTAACGGTCGGAATCCTCGACGGCGAGCCGCTCGCGGTCGGCGAGATCATCCCCGCGACAGGGACGATCTTCGACTACGCGGCGAAGTATCAGCACGGTGGCGCCGAGGAGATCTTTCCGGCCGACCTCACGCATTCGCAGACGCTGCATGCGCAGGACCTCGCGTTGCGCGTACATCGCGCGCTCAAGCTCGAATGCTACAGCCGCGTCGACTTTCGAATGGACCCGGACGGTGGCATTTGGTGTCTCGAGGCCAATACGCTGCCCGGCCTCACCGGCGGCAGCTTGCTGCCGCGTGCGGCCGCCGCGGTCGGCATCGACTTCCCGGAGCTCTGCGAGCGCATCTGCCGAGCGGCGCTCGCGCGCCGCAGATCGCCGCTGGCGAGTTAGCCCTTCGCGCCCCGGCCGAGCCAAGCGCTCGCAGCGAATACGAGCCAACCGAGCATGAACGACACGCCGCCGTAGGGGGCTGCCGCCTCGATCGAATGCGGCGCTCCGAACGTGGCGACGTAGATGCTCCCACAGAAAAGGACGGTGCCCGCGACCATGAGCCAAGCCGCGAGCCACAGCGCGCGTCCGCCGATTCCATGCAGACCGACGAGTGTGATCGCGATGAGGCCCAACGCATGAAAGAATTGGAACTCGACGGCGGTCGAAAAGGCCCGCAGCGCGCGCTCGTCGATTCCGGTGAGCACGTGGCTACCGAGCGCGCCGCCGATCGTCGCGATGAGCAGCGATATGCCGGCAATACAGAGTAGCGCTCGCGCCTGGGTCGTGAGATTCATCGGCTCGACGGATGCCGTCCGCGGATGGGAGGGGCGACGATAGCATGCGTCGGCTCGACGCTCGTAGCGAATGGGCTGGCTGCCCAACGCGGGTTGCGGCGGAAGATCGGCGTTACCCCGCGGAGCGCTGGAAAATGGTGGGCCCGGTAGGACTTGAACCTACGACCAAGGGATTCACTCTGCCCGCCGTTTCCGACGGAAGTGGACTATCTCTTCACCCGCAAGTTGCCTTGGTAGGGTGCGGGACGCTCGTGCCTGTCATTAAGAGCGCTGAAGCTCTCAGGTAGTCTCTGCACCTTCCGGCGGTGCACCGCCGGCTCGGCTCAGGGTTGCCGGCTGCCCGCGCCTCTGGCGCGGCGCTACGGGTTCCCTGAATTCATCCCGTCCACTTCACGGCTCGTCGCCGCAAAGGCACCTCTCTCGATGAGTCCCCTGCTCTAACCAACTGAGCTACAGGCCCACGCGCGATATGGTAGCACCGCGGCCGCCGCTCGTCGGAAAACGAAGGGCCCGCGCTTGCGGGCCCTTCGAGCGGTTACAGCGCGCCGTCAACGACGGCGCAAGCGGTCAGTCGTCGATCAAGAAGCTGCGCAGCTGATCCGAACGCGAGGGGTGACGCAGCTTGCGCAACGCCTTCGCCTCGATCTGTCGAATCCGCTCGCGAGTGACATCGAACTGCTTGCCGACCTCTTCGAGCGTATGGTCGGTGTTCATGTCGATGCCGAACCGCATGCGCAGCACTTTCGCTTCGCGCGGCGTGAGACCCGCCAGCACCGCGTGCGTCGTTTCCTTGAGGCCTTCGTCGGTTGCGGAGTCGATCGGCGAGGACACGGCCGTGTCCTCGATGAAGTCGCCGAGATGCGAATCCTCGTCGTCGCCGATCGGAGTTTCCATCGAGATGGGCTCCTTTGCGATCTTGAGCACTTTGCGGACCTTGTCCTCCGGCATCTCCATGCGCTGAGCGAGCTCGTCGGGCGTCGGCTCGCGACCCATCTCCTGCAGCATTTGCCGCGAGATCCGGTTCAGCTTGTTGATGGTCTCGATCATGTGCACGGGGATGCGGATCGTACGTGCCTGGTCCGCGATGGAGCGAGTGATCGCCTGGCGGATCCACCACGTGGCGTAGGTCGAGAACTTGTAGCCGCGGCGGTATTCGAATTTGTCGACGGCCTTCATCAGGCCGATGTTGCCTTCCTGGATCAAGTCGAGGAATTGCAGACCGCGGTTCGTGTACTTCTTGGCGATCGAGATCACCAGCCGGAGGTTAGCCTCGACCATCTCCTTCTTGGCGCGGCGTGCTTGTGCCTCGCCGAGCGAGATGTCGCGGTTGATCTCCTTGACGTCGCTGACCGTGAGCGCCGCGGTTTGCTCCATCTTATGCAAGCGCTTCTGTGCGCGCTGCACCTCTTCCTTGAGCCGCGCAAGCGCGGAGGAATGCTTGCGCTTCGAACGGATGTGCTTGTCGATCCAAGTGAGATTCGTCTCGTTCTTCGGGAAGCTCGCGATGAAGTCCTTGCGCGGCATGCCGGCGTCACGCACGCAGAGCGCCATCACGAGGCGTTCCTGGCCGCGAATTTGGCCCACGACTTCGCGCAGCTGGCCGACCATCTGGTCGAACACCTTCGGCGCGAGCTTGAGCTCCATGAACTCGGTCGTGAGCGACTTCAGCGACTTCTTCGTGCTTGCGTGCTTCGTGCCGTTTTCCTGCAACGTCTCGACGTAACGCTTGTGGAGCCGGCGCAGCTTCTTCAGCCGCTGCGCGACCTCTTCCGGATCGGGGCCGGTCTCGGGCGCATCCTCGGCATCCGGATCGTCGTCGTCGCCGGAGCTTTGCTCGGCCGCGGCAGCCGCCCGCGCGTTCGGGTCTGCGATCTGCTCGTTCGGATCGATGAATCCCGTGATCAGATCCTGCAGACGCGCTTCGCCGCGGGCGACTTGCTCGTGCGTGTCGAACAGCAGCGTGCAAGTCGGCGGAAACTGGGCGAGCGCCGAGCGCACTTGGTCGAGACCTTCCTCGATGCGCTTCGCGATCCGGATCTCGCCTTCGCGCGTCAGTAGCTCGACGGTGCCCATCTCGCGCATGTACATGCGGACGGGGTCGGTGGTACGGCCGAACTCGGCGTCGACGGTCGCGAGCGCGGCCGCGGCCTCGTCGGCGGCGTCCTCGTCGTTCGACACCGCCGAGTCCGACAGCAACAACGACTCGGCATCCGGTGCCTTCTCGTACACCGTGATACCCATATCGTTGATCATGTTGACGATCTCTTCGATCTGCTCCGGATCGACGATATCGCTCGGCAGGTGATCATTGACCTCGCTATAGGTCAGGTAGCCTTGTTCCTTGCCTTTCGCAATCAGCAGCTTGAGCTGCGATTGGCTCTCGTCTTCCGGGGCTTGGGCTGGTGTATCCATGGATATGTGCAGTCCTCTCGGGGGGTGAGGGGGCAACTCAAACGGACCAATATACTCCACTGAGAGCACCTGGGCCAGCCAGGAGTTCCGGGGACATCGACCTACTCGGAGCCCGCCAAGCGGTGCGCCCTAAGCGCCTCGACCGCCCGGCTTCTATCCGCCTCCTGGAGCATCTTGTCCAGCGCGCCGTTCAGGACGCGGGCCGCATCGGCCTCCTCGTCGAGCGGCTCATCCGCGACGATCCGCTCCAAGTACCTTAGATCGGGCTCGTCCCGTAGATTTTCCAGTAGCAGCGCCGTCGTCGGAGCCGCCAGATCGCGTGCCGTCGCGATCACGAGCCGCAGCAATTCCGAGCCTGGCTGATTCAGTTTGTCGAGGCGCTCCACGTCATCGATCCTCGTTGCGGCACTCGGATAGTGCAGCACCAGATTGATCAGCCGCTGCACCACGGTCTTGCGCTTCCCGGCGGACGGGGCAGCGGCCGCGGCCACCGGCTTCGCATCGTCGGACAGCAGCTGGTCGAGCATCGCCGGTGCCAAATGCAGCACGGCGCCGAACGCGTCCATGACTGCGGCCCGGTACGTCCCTTCGGGCAGACGCTTCAACAGCGGCTTCGCAATCGCCTCGAAGCGCGCCCTTCCGTCCACCTGACCAAAGTCGACGCGAGCGGCCATCTCTTTAACTAAAAAATCCGCGAGTGGCAATGCGGCGGCCGCCAAAGCCCGAAATTCGTCGGCCCCTCGGCTGCGAACGAACGAGTCCGGATCGTCGCCTTCGGGCAATAGCAGGAACTTGAGCTCCACCGTGCCGCCGCCGAAGGGCAGCGCGGTCTCGAGTGCGCGCCAGGCCGCGGCGCGTCCCGCGCGGTCGCCGTCGAAGCAGAACAGCACCCGTTCGGTGAGCCGTGTGAGCCGGCGCACATTTTCGGTCGTGGTCGCCGTGCCGAGCGTCGCAACCGGGTTCTCGATGCCGAACTGCACGAGGCTCGCCACGTCGAGATAGCCCTCGACGACGATGATCTCCTTCGGCCGGCCATGGTTTTGCCGTGCCTCGTAGAGGCCATAGAGCTCGTGACCTTTGCGGAAGATCGGCGTTTCGGGCGAGTTCAGGTATTTCGGCTCGCTACCGTCGAGCACTCGACCGCCGAATCCGACGATTTGGCCGCGGGGATTGCGAATCGGGAACATGATCCGGTCGCGAAACCGGTCGTAGCGCCGGCCGCTGTCGTTCGCAACGACGAGCCCCGCTTCGAGCAGCTGCGCGATGCGCGCTTCGGAGGTCCCCAGACCGCGCAGCACCGTGTCCCAAGCGGCCGGCGCGTAGCCGATTCCGAAGCGTCCCGCGGTCGCACCATCGATGCCGCGCTTCTTCAGGTAGGCGACCGCCGTCTCGCTCGAGCGCAGCGCCGCGCGGTAGAGCTGATCCGCCTCACGCAGCAGCGCGTACAGATCGTCATGCTCGCCGCGCTTCTCGGGGACGTCGCCGGTCTCCCGTGGCACCTCCATGCCGAGCATCTCGGCGAGCGCCTCGACGGCCTCGGGGAAGCCCAAGTTGTCATAGTTCATCAGGAAGTCGATCACGGTGCCGCTCGCTTGGCACCCGAAGCAGTGATAGAAGCCCTTCGTAGGGCTGACGGTGAACGACGGCGTCTTCTCGCCGTGGAACGGACAGAGGCCTTTGTAGCTACTACCGGCCTTCTTCAGCGTGACGCGCGAGCCGATGATCTCGACGATGTCGGCGCGTGCGATCAGCTCATCTCGGAATGCCTTCGGAATCCGCCCGCCCATGGAGGAGGATTATGGGAACGGGCCGCGCCGGCACAAGGCGCTATTCCGGCGTCAACGCCGCGCGCACGCGCGCGCTCACTTGCCCCATGTCGACTCGACCCGCCGCACGGGTCTTGATCACCGCCATGACTTTGCCGAGATCCTTGACGCCCGAGGCATTGGCCGCTTCGATGGCCTCCGCGATCAGCGTCTCGAGCTCGCTGTCGCTCAACGCCTGCGGCAAGTAGGTTTGCAGTACGGCGACCTCGGCTTCTTCCTTCGCGACGAGATCGGCGCGACCGCCGGCTTGGTACTGGCTCGCCGAATCACGGCCCTGCTTGATCAGGCGCTCGATCACGCTCTGGGCCGCGGCGTCGTCGAGCGGTCGGCGCGTGTCGACCTCGCGCTGCTTGATGCCCGCAAGCGCCATGCGCAAGACGCTCAAACGCGGCTTGTCGCCAGCCTTGAGCGCGGCCTGCATATCTTCTTGAAGGCGGTCCTTGAGCGACATGGCCGAGGCCAGCGATCAGTAGAGTCGTCGGCGCCTTGTGGTGGTGGTCGCGGTTCGGGAATTGCGCTTCATGTGGCGCTTCACGGCCGCAGCTTTCTTGCGCTTGCGTTCTTGCGTTGGCTTTTCGTAGAACTCGCGGCGCCGCAGTTCTGTCAGAATACCTGCCTTCTCACAGGCGCGCTTGAAGCGCCTGAGCGCCGCATCGAAGTGCTCGCTTTCTCTTATTCTGACGCCCGGCATCTGCAATCCACGGAAATGATTGTGCTCAAGAAAGACGCGCCGGCTGAGCCGGCGGAAGAGCGGCATCTTAGCCGGCCAGAGCCTGGGCTGTAAAGGGCCGCTCCATGCCGATCCTGGGTGTCGAAACCAGCTGCGACGAGACCGGCGTCGCCGTGTACGAGCCGAACCGCGGGCTGCTCGCGGAGCGACTGTCGAGCCAGGTGGCAGTGCATGCGCCGTTCGGCGGCGTGGTTCCAGAGCTTGCTTCGCGCGACCACGTCGCGAAGCTCTTGCCGCTCGTGTGCGCGGTGCTCGCCGACGCAAACGTCGCGCTCGGCGATCTCGACGCAATTGCGTATACGGCCGGACCCGGCTTGATCGGTGCGTTGTTGGTCGGCGGCTCATTCGCCGTCGCGCTCGCCTATGCGCTGCGGATCCCCGCGGTGCCCGTGCACCATCTCGAGGGACATTTGCTCGCCGCGATGCTCGAGCCCGAGCCGCCGGCGTTTCCATTCGTCGCGCTGCTCGTTTCCGGAGGTCATACACAGCTCGTCCGGGTGCTCGGCCTCGGACGTTACCGCATCATCGGCGAGACGCTCGACGACGCCGCGGGCGAGGCGTTCGACAAGGTCGCACGCCTGCTCGAGCTGCCGTACCCCGGCGGCCCCCAGCTTGCCGCGCTCGCCGATTCGGGCTCGCCCGTGCGCTTCGCGTTGCCGCGGCCGCTCAAGAATCAGGGCCTCGACATGAGCTTCAGCGGTCTCAAGACGGCCGCCCGTCTCGCGATCGAAGCCTCGCGCCGACCGGACGGATCGCTCGACGACGCGACGCGCGCGGACCTCGCCGCGTCGTTCCAGGCTGCGGCCGTCGACACGCTGACCGATAAGTGTCGCCAGGCGCTCGAGGCGACCGCGGCGAAGCGGCTCGTGATCGCGGGCGGCGTCGGCGCGAACCGCAGTTTGCGCGCAAGCCTCGGAGCGCTCGGCGACCGCGTCGGCGCGCGCGTGTACTATCCTCGACCGGCGCTTTGCACCGACAACGGCGCAATGATCGCGTATGCGGGCTGGTGCCGGCACGCGGCCGAGGCGGGCCGTCCGCCACGGATCGTCGCGAAACCCCGCTGGCCGCTCGAGGAGCTCGAGCCGCCGGCTTGAACGACAAGGATCGACGTGGACAAGCTGTTTCTGCGCGACCTCAAGGTCGACGCCATCATCGGATTCTGGGACTGGGAGCGCCGAATCAAGCAGACGCTCAGCCTCGATCTCGAGATCGGCACCGATGCCGCCGTCGCGGCCGCTGCAGATGCAGTGGAGGCCGCGCTGAATTACGAGAAGATCGCGGACCGCCTGCTCGAGTTCGTCGGCGCGTCGCATTTCAAGCTCGTCGAAACCCTGGCCGAGAGCATCGCGCGGATCGTCGTCGTAGAGTTCGGCGCTCAATGGGTCAAGGTCGCCGTCGCCAAGCCCGGCGCAATTCGTGCTGCGCGGGACGTCGGGATCGTGATCGAACGCCGGCCGGCCGACTATGCTTGAGGCGTACGTCGGGATCGGCAGCAACGTCGATCCCGAGCGCGCGCTTCGGTTCGCGATCGACGGTCTCGAGCGGCGGTTCGGGGCGGTACGGGGTTCGAGCGTTTATCGCAGCGCCGCCAGCGGCGTTCCCGCACCCGACTATCTGAACATGGCGGCGTTGGTCTCGACCGATCTCCCGCCGGGGGCGCTGAAGCAAGCGCTTGTCGCGCTAGAAGTCGCGGCCGGACGCGAACGCTCGGCCGCGCGCCTTGCCAACTGTCCGCTCGATCTCGATCTGCTTCTGTACGGCCGGCGCGTCGATGCGGCGGCACGCCTGCCGCATCCCGATGTGCTGCGCCGCGCTTACGTGCTGGGACCGCTCGCCGAGCTCGCGCCGCGGGTCGTGCACCCATTGACGGGCGAGCGGCTCGGCGACGCTTGGGCTCGTTCGGCGTTCGGCGCGATGCTCGAGCGTCGCGGCGCGGTCGGCGGGCGCGGCTGAGAGGCTACCAGCCGACGCTACGGCCGCCGTCGACCGCGATGATTTGGCCCGTGACGTACGGCGCGTCGCGCACCAGGAACAGCACGGCCGAAGCGATGTCCTGCGGCGAGCCCGCGCGTTTGAGCGCGGTCTGCCTCAAGATTGCGGCGCGCAGTTGCTCCGACATCCCGATCTCGGGCCACAGGATTGCACCTGGCGCGACCCCGTTCACGCGGATCTCGGGGCCCAAGTCCTTCGCGAGGGAGCGCGTGAGCATCGCGAGACCGGCTTTGGCGGCGCCGTAGACGGGGTGGTCGCGAAGCGGCCGCTGCGCGTGCACGTCGACGATGTTGATGATGACCCCGTTCGCGGTGCGCAGCGCGGGCAGCACCGCCTGCGCTAGGAACAGCGGCGCCTTCAAGTTGCTGCCGATGAGGTCGAGCCACTGCTCCTCGGTGATCGTGCCGAGCGGCGTCGGGTAGAAGTTCGAGGCGTTGTTGACGAGCACGTCGAGGCGGCCGCCCGTGTGGTCCAGCACTTCGGCTGCCATTCGACTCAACGCGCCGTTCTCGCGCACGTCGGCGCCGACCGTGAATGCCGAGCCTTTGCGCCGGTC
The DNA here is from genome assembly GCA_963817615.1 of uncultured Gammaproteobacteria bacterium. Taxonomy (GTDB): domain Bacteria; phylum Pseudomonadota; class Gammaproteobacteria; order Steroidobacterales; family Rariloculaceae; genus FEN-1219. Next base: position 1,113,117 of record CAWFPH010000002.1, read on the forward strand.
GTTGAGCTCCGTCGCAAGCTCGGTGGCCTCGTCCGACGAGCTGAAATAGTGAATGGCGACGCTCGCGCCGGCCTCGTGCAACGCGCGCGCGATCACCGCGCCAATGCGCTTCGCGGCGCCCGTGACGAGCGCCCAATGTCCCTCGAGTCCAGATTGTCGGTCGGCGGCGGCCACGCGCGGTCCTGCTTCGAGCGTCGACCGCTAAGATTACACTATGGGTCCGATTCGCCGTTCGCGTGCATGACCTCCGCCGAGCTTCCCGCACCGACTGCCGACGCTCAGCGCGCGAGCGATGCGCTCGCAGAGCGGCTGCGAGCCGAAATCGCGGCCGCCGGCGGTTGGCTCGATTTCAGCCGCTACATGGAGCTTGCGCTCTATGCGCCGGGGCTCGGCTACTACAGCGGCGGGAGTACCAAGCTCGGCCCCGCGGGCGATTTCGTGACCGCACCGGAGCTCGGCGATTGGCTCGGCCGCGCGCTCGCGCGAACGCTTGCACCCGTGCTCGCGCCGCTGGACGCGCCCGTGCTGCTCGAGCTCGGCGCGGGCAGCGGCGCGCTCGCCGCGCAAATATTGGACGCGCTCGCAGCGCGCGGCGAGCGGCGCGTCCGCTATCGAATCCTCGAGATGAGCGCCGATCTGCGCGCGCGGCAACAACGGCGGCTCGAGCGCTTCGGAGCGCGCGTGGAGTGGCTCGAGCGGTTGCCGGCGCAGCCGTTTTGCGGCGCGATCGTCGCGAACGAGGTCGTCGATGCGCTGCCGGTGTCGCGCTTCGTGATTCGCGACGGCCGTGCCCGCGCGCTCGGCGTCGTAGCGACCGGCGCGGGGTTCGCCTGGGCCGAGGGGCCGGAGCGGCCCGAGATCGCAGCGGCCGTGGCAAGGCTCGAGGAAGACCTCGGTGAGCGCCTGCCGGATGGTTATCGGTCCGAGCTCTGCTTGGTTCTGCCGGCCTGGATCACGGCGCTCGCGGCCGTCCTCGCGAGCGGCTCGATGCTGCTCGTCGACTACGGCCTGGTTCGGCGCGAGTACTACCACGAGCAGCGCCGCGACGGCACGTTGCGCTGTCATTACCGGCATCGAGCGCATGACGATCCGTTCGTCTATCCGGGGCTCACGGACATCACGGCCTGGGTGGACTGGAGCGCCTGCGCAGCCGCCGCGCGGGCCGCCGGTCTCGATGTGGCGGGCTTCACGACGCAGTCGCAGTTCCTGCTCGAGATGCTCACGGCCGAGCCCCCGCCCGTGGCCGTGGACGCGCGATCCATGAGCCAGCTCGCCGCGCTCAAGACGTTGCTGATGCCGGGCGAGATGGGCGAGCGCTTCAAGGTCCTGATGCTCAGCCGGCATTGCGCCGCGACACTGCCGGGACGCGATTTCCGCAGCCGGCTTTGAGCGCGGCCTGGTTCGTCGAGCGCGTACGTTGTTTCCGCGCCGCGCTTGCTACGCCGCCGTCGGCGGCGGTGGTCGTGCCTTTAGTCTTACGCTCTTCGCTTACCGGGCGCCGAGCCGAGCGGGATGTCGGGCGCCGCTAATGGCCGAGCGCGGCCTTGACCGCGTGGAGCCGTGCTTCGCGCAGCGCTTCGCCGAGACTTGCACCCTCGAGCCCTTGCGCGGCGCGCAGCTGCGCAACGTCGACGCTCTTCGCGGCCGCGAGGGCCGTGCGCAGCCGTGCGGCCTGCGGATACGGCTGCTGCTCGAGCGAGCCGCGCCCGCGCGCGTCGGCCTCGCAGGCGAGCAAGAATTCCTCGAAGCGCTCCGGTTGCCGGAACGCGTCGATCTCCGTCAAGAGCCCGAGCACGGTACGCGCCCTGAGCGCGGCTGCGCGATGTACCTTGCCGTGCTGACGAGCCACGTGCTCGGCCAGCATGCGGAACCGATTCGGCACGGGTAGGCGCGCGCACAGAGCGTCGAGTATCTCCACCGAGCGAGCCTCGTGACCGTGGTGGCTCGGCAGCAGCGCGGCCGGCGTCGCGGCTTTCCCGAGATCGTGCACGAGCACCGCGAAGCGAACGGCCGGCGTCGGCGTGAGCCGCGCGGCGATGCGCAGAGCTTGCAGGGTGTGGACGCCGGTATCGATCTCGGGATGCCAGCGCGCGGGCTGCGGAACGCCGAACAGCGCGTCGACCTCGGGGAACACCTCGTGCAGCGCACCGCAATCGCGCAGCGCCGTGAAATAGACGTCGGGCCGCGATTCCGCGAGCGCCTTCGCGGTCTCCTGCCAGACACGCTCGGGTCTGAGCGCGGCGAGCTCGCCGCTCGCGACGATCTCGCGAAGCAGCCCGTTCGTCTCGGGCGCGATGGAGAAGCCGAGCTCCGCGAACCGCGCGGCGAAGCGCGCGACGCGGAGCACGCGCAGGGGGTCCTCGCGGAACGCCGGCGAGACATGACGCAGCACTCGCCGCTCGAGATCGGCGCGCCCTCCCCACGGATCGATCAGCGTGCCGTCCGCGTCGCGGGCCATTGCGTTGATCGTAAGGTCGCGGCGCTCGAGGTCCTGCTCGAGCGTGACGTCGGTGGACGTGTCGAACGCGAATCCGGTGTAGCCCGGGCCGATCTTGCGCTCCGTGCGCGCGAGCGCGTATTGCTCGCCCGTTTGTGGATGGAGGAAGACGGGGAAGTCCTTGCCGACCTGCTTGTAGCCGAGCGCGGCGAGCTCTCCCGCCGTCGCGCCGACGACGACCCAGTCGCGCTCGTGCACGGCGAGGCCGAGCAGAGCATCGCGTACGGCTCCGCCGACCTCGTAGATCTTCATGGCCGCATCATACCGTAGGGGTCTGCGTGCTAATGTTCGGTGGATGATGCGCGCCGTTCGGGCTCTCGCCTCGTGTTGTCTGCTGCTGACGTTGTCCGGCTGCGCACTGCCGTTTTATTGGCAAGCGATCAGCGGGCAGCTCTCGCTGCTGCGCAAGCGTACGCCGATCGAGACGTTGATCGCCGATCCGAAAGTCGATCCGAAGCTGAAGGCGACGCTCGGTGCCGTGGCCGAACATTCGGCGGTTCGCGGTCGACGAGCTGGGCTTGCCCGACAACGACAGCTACACGACGTACGTCGCGCTCGATCGGCCGTACGTCGTTTGGAACGTCGTTGCCGCGGGCGAGTTCTCGATCGCCCCAAAGCGTTGGTGCTTTCCGTTCACGGGTTGCGTTGCCTATCGCGGCTTCTTCGCTCGGGCCGACGCGCAGCGTTTCGAGGCGCGGCTACAGCGCGACGGGCTCGACACCTACAGTGGCGGCTCAACCGCCTATTCGACGCTCGGCTACTTTGCCGATCCCGTGTTGAGCACGATGATCGGCAGTGGCGAGCAGTATGTTGCGAGCCTGCTGTTTCACGAGCTCGCGCATCAGAAGCTCTATATCAAGGACGACAGTGAGTTCAGCGAGGCCTTCGCGACCACGATCGAGGAATACGGCACGGAGCGTTGGCTACGCGCGCGCGCATCGGCCACTGCGCTCGACACTTACAATCGGCGGCTGCGCCATCGGCGCGACTTCGCGGCGCTAGTCGCCGCGCAGCAGGCGCGGCTCAAGGCGATCTACGCGCGAGCCGATCCGCCCGACGTCATGCGCATGGAGAAAGCGCAGGCGTTCGACGCGCTGCGCGCCGACTATGCCGCGCTCAAAGCACAGTGGGGCGGCTCGTCGGAATACGATGCTTGGTTCGCGGGTCCGATCAACAACGCGACGCTCGCTGCGGTGGCGACCTACCGCCGCTGGGTCCCGGGTCTGCGGGCGCACCTCGAGGCCGTGGGTCTCGACCAGTTTTACGCGGACACCGCCGCGCTTGCGAAGGTGTCGGCGGCCGAGCGGACGGCACGCCTCACCGCGTGGCTCGTGGCCGCCTCACCGATTTCGCTGGCTCCGCCGGAATCGGGCTAGGCGTTCCCCGCGGCCGCCGCGCAGATAGCCGGGCGCGACCGCCCCCAGCGAATGCGGCACGATGCCGAGCGCCGCAAGTCCGTCCTCGGCGCAGACGCTCGAGGCTTTGAGCGAGGCGAAGTTGTCGATGGAGAAGGGCTTGCCGGGTAGATATTCGCCGATCCAGGCCTGCACCTTGCCGAGCGAATCGGGCAGCGCGACGATCGCCCGCTTGACCCGGATCCACCGGGCGATCGATCGCACGATCTCGCGCAGCGAGTAGATGTCCGGTCCGCAGAGCTCGTAGGTCCTGCCGATCGCAGCAGGGGAGTCGAGGGCCGCGACGAACGCGGCCGAGACGTCGTCGACATAGACCGGTGCCATCCGAGCTTCAGCGTGCGGCAGGGGCAACACCGGAACCCGACGTAGCAACCGCGCAAAGCGAGTCGTAAACGAGTCTTCGGCTCCGAAGATGGCCGCCGGCCGGAACAGCGTGCACGCGACCGCGTCTTGCTCGGCCAGCACGAGCCGCTCACCGCGTCCCTTGCTGCGCAGGTAATGACTCGGCCCGCGCTCGGCGTCTGCCTTGAGCGCGCTCATGTGCAGCAGACGTCGGACGCCTATGCGGCGGCACGCGCGTGCCACCTTGCCCGCGAGCTCCGCGTGCGCGCGCTCGAAGCCGAGGCCGCGGTGGCCAGGCTCGTTCAGGATGCCGACAAGGTTGACGGCCGCGTCACAGCCGCGCAGCAATCGCTCGAGCACGACCTCGTCGTGGACATCGGCGCCGACGAGCTCGACTTCCGGCAGCACGAGCAAACGGCGTGCACGCGGCACGCTTCGCGTCGGGATGCGGACGTCGAAATCGAGATTCGCGAATGCATTGGCGAGCCTGCGTCCGACGAAGCCGGAGCCGCCAATCAGGAGGACTCGGCGCGACGGAAGTTGTGCGGGCATGCGGCGCGATCGGGCGGGACGACTCCGCTCGTCAGCGCATCAGAATGAGCTGGCGGCGGTTGGCTCGCTGCACCTCGAGGATGATCGTGCGTGCATCGCCGACAACCGACTTTGCTTCCGCGACCGTGTGCACGGGTATCCGGTTGATCTTGGTGATCAGGTCGCCGGGCTGCAGACCGCGCTCGGCCGCCGCGCTGCCGGGCTCGACGGTCTTCACGAGCAGCCCCATGCCCTTCTTCGCATCGCCGTCGGTCATCTCCGCTCCCTCGAAGACGGGATCGAGCTCATGCGGCGGTGGCGCCGGGCGCTCCTCGCTCACCTGGGTGGTCTCGGCCGCACCGAGCACGGCGGTCACCGTCTCCGCGCGGCCGTCGCGAATCAACCCGACCTTGACCGGCTGGCCCGGCCGCAGCAGGCCGACGGCGTTGCGCAGCGAGCCCGAGTCGCGCACGTGCGTGCCGTTGATGCTGACGATCACGTCGTTGATCTGGATGCCCGCCTTCTCGGCCGCCGACTTCTCCGCGACCGCCGCCACGAGCGCGCCGGAGTTGTCGTGTAGCCCGTAGGTCGCTGCGATCTCGGGCGAGACGTCGCTGATGTTCACCCCGAGCAGACCGCGGCTCACCGAGCCGAACGTGATCAGCTGCTGCATCACCGAGCGCGCCATGTTGACCGGTATCGCGAAGCCGATGCCGACGTTGCCGCCGCTGCGCGAGATGATCGCCGAGTTGATGCCCACGAGCTCGCCGTTCAGATTGACGAGTGCGCCGCCGGAATTGCCCGGATTGATCGAGGCGTCGGTCTGAATGAAGTCCTCGTAGGCGTCGCGGTTGATGCCGCTGCGGCCGAGCGCGCTGACGATGCCCGACGTCACGGTATTCGAGAAACCGAACGGATTGCCGATCGCGACCACGTAGTCGCCGACACGCAGCTTGCTCGAGTCGCCGAACGGCATCTCGATCAGGTCCTTGCTGTCGGTTTGCAGCACTGCGAGGTCGGAGCCTTTGTCGGAGCCGACGACGCGCGCGTTGAGGCTGCGGTTGTCGGCAAGCGTCACGGTGATTTTGTCCGCGTTCTCGACCACGTGATGGTTCGTGAGAATGTAGCCGTGCGCCGCGTCGACGATCACGCCCGAGCCCGCGGCTTCGACTTCACGCCGCCCCTCGGGCGGATCGACATCGAAGAACCGGCGAAAGAACTCGTCTTGTGCGGAGCTCGACAGGTCGACGCTGCCGCTGACCGAGATGTTCACGACGGACGGCGCGATCTTTTCGATCATAGGGGCGAGGCTCGGGGCCTCGCGCAAGCCGGGCTGCGCGGCTGCCGCCGCCGCGAATGCGGTCGAGACGACGACCGTCAAAAGCCCGGTACGAATGGAGTAAGCGCTCATATGCGCTTTATAGCAGAAGTTGCGCGAGGGATTCGCCGCGCCGCGGCGCGTCGCGCCGCGGCGCGCGGGCGAAGGCTGCGGTGTGCGCGCGGACGCTCGAGCGCCCGTACCGCCGGTGCATAACCCTGTGGATCGCTTGTGCGCCGCGCGGGGAAAGGCTGGGGACGACCTGGGCACAAGATCTTGTGCCCGCGGCCATCGCCGGCGAGCCGCGAAAGATTTTACGCGGCATTCTATGTTGATGGTTTAACCCATTGTTTTGTGGGCGAAAGCGATCTGAAATATTGTTGTCATAAAATCTTGACAGCCGCTGGGAGCCGGCCTACTCTACGACCGAACGGCACAAGATCTTGTGTCGCTCCTTTTTCAGAGCCCATGCATGCATCGGCGGCCCGCGCGGATAGGCCTTGGAGTTTCTTTTGCGCGCGGAATCCAGGACTTGCTCGCGCCGAGCGTGCGTGGGAGGAGCCGAACGGGGCGGCTTTGGTCTGAGATCATAAGGGGAACGAGCGAATGAACATGGCGTTGGACCTGAAGGCGAACAGGCTCGCGGAGATTGCGCTGCAAGAAGCGTCGCTGAACATTTGGGACACCAAGTATCGGCTGAAGACGAAGGCCGGCGAGCCCGTCGATCGCGACATCGACGCGACCTACGCCCGCGTGGCCAAAGCGCTCGCGGCCGTCGAACAGCCCGCCAAGCAGAGCGAATGGTACGAGCGCTTCGTCTGGGCGTTGCAGCGCGGCGCGATTCCCGCCGGACGCATCACCTCGAACGCGGGCGCGGAGGCGCACAAGCCGGCCACGTCGACGATCAATTGCACGGTCTCCGGCACGATCGCGGATTCGATGCACGACATCTTGAACAAGGTGCACGAGGCCGGGCTCACGTTGAAGGCCGGCTGCGGCATCGGCTACGAGTTCTCGACGCTGCGGCCTCGGGGCGCCTACGTGAGCGGTGCCGGCGCGTACACGTCCGGCCCGCTGTCGTTCATGGATATCTACGACAAGATGTGCTTCACCGTCTCGTCGGCCGGGGGCCGCCGCGGTGCGCAAATGGGCACGTTCGACGTGGGGCATCCGGACGTGCTCGATTTCATCCGAGCGAAGCGCGAGGACGGACGGCTGCGGCAGTTCAACTTGTCGCTGCTCGTGACCGACGAGTTCATGCAGGCCGTGAAGCAAGATCGACCTTGGCCGCTCGCGTTCCCGGTCACGGCCCAGGAGGCCGACGAGGACGGGCTCGATCTCGGCAATCCGAACGAAGTCGTCTGGCGCGATTGGCCGAGCAAGCAGAACTACGTCAACGACGAGCGCGGCTACGTAGCGTGCCGGGTCTACCGAACATTGCCGGCCCGCCGGCTCTGGGACGTAATCATGTCGTCGACCTACGATTTCGCGGAGCCCGGCTTCGTGTTGATCGATCGCGTCAACGAGATGAACAACAACTGGTGGTGCGAAGACGTCCGCGCCACCAACCCTTGCGGCGAGCAGCCGTTGCCGGCTTACGGCGCCTGCCTGCTCGGCTCCATCAATCTGACCAAGTTCGTCGCCGCGCCGTTCACGGAACATGCGTACTTCGACTGGGACGAGTTCCGCGAGGTCGTGCGCGTGTTCACGCGCATGCTCGACAACGTCGTGGAGATCAACGGCTTGCCGCTGCAGGAGCAGCGCGACGAGATCTCGAGCAAGCGGCGCCACGGCATGGGCTTCCTCGGGCTCGGCTCGGCCATCGCCCTGCTCGGCATGCGTTACGGCTCGGAGGAGTCGATTCGCTTTACCGAGGACGTGTCGCGCGAGCTCGCGGTCGCCGGCTGGCAGACCGGGCTCGACCTCGCGAAGGAGAAGGGCGCCGCGCCGATCTTGCTCCAAGACTTCGTGGTCACCGACAGCATGCTGCGCAAACGTCCCGAGATGCGCGCGGACGGCTGGCGGGTCGGGGATCTCATCCCGGGACGGGTGCTGCACGCGCGCTATAGCCGCTACATGCAGCGCGTCCGCGAGGTGGCGCCCGAGCTCGTCGAGGAGCTCGAGCGGCACGGAGCGCGCTTCACCCACCACAGCTCGATCGCCCCCACGGGCACGATTTCGCTGTCGCTGGCGAACAATGCGAGCAACGGCATCGAGCCGTCGTTCGCGCACCATTACTTCCGCAACGTGATTCGGCAGGGCAAGAAGACGAAGGAGAAGGTCGACGTATTCTCCTTCGAGCTGCTCGCCTATCGCGCGTTGGTCAATCCGCGGGCGCTGCCTGAGTCTACGAAGCCGAACGAGAAGCTGCCGGATTATTTCGTGAGCTCCGAGGACATCTCGCCTCGCGAGCACGTGGACATTCAGGCGGCCGCGCAAAAGTGGATCGACTCGTCCATCTCGAAGACCGCCAACGTGCCCACCGACTATCCGTACGAGCAGTTCAAGGACATCTATCTGTACGCGCACGAGAAGGGCTTGAAGGGCTGCACCACGTTTCGCTTCAACCCCGAGGCTTTTCAGGGCGTGCTGGTCAAGGAGAAGGACCTCAAAGGCACGACCTACCGATTCACGCTTGCCGACGGCGCCGTCATCGAAGCCAAGGGCGACGAAGAAATCGAGTACGACGGCGAGGTCCACACCGCGGCGAATCTATTCGACGCGCTCAAAGAAGGGTATTACGGCAAGCTCTGAGAAGCGGCGGTCGAGGAGCATATCCATGGCAAAGATCATCATCGACAGGAAAATCGTCAAATACGCGGTTGCGAAGGACGAGCCCGAGAGAAAGGCCGCGCCGGCGGAGTCCGAGCAGAAAGTGATCCGGATGCACGAGAAGCTCGAGCGTCCGGAGATGCTGATCGGCTCGACGTACAAAGTGAAGACGCCGGTCTCCGATCATGCGATGTACGTGACGATCAACGACATCGTCCTGAACGAGGGCACGCCGCACGAGCAGCGGCGGCCGTTCGAGATCTTCATCAACTCGAAAAACCTCGATCACTATCAATGGATCGTGGCGCTTACGCGCATCATGTCCGCCGTGTTCCGCAAGGGTGGCGACGTGACGTTTCTCGTGGACGAGCTCAAGGCCGTGTTCGATCCGCGCGGCGGCTATTGGCAGCCCGGCGGCAAGTTCATGCCTTCGATCATTGCGGAGCTCGGCCACATCGTCGAGCGCCATTTGACGGAAATCGGCTTGCTCAAGGGGCCTGAGCTGAGCCCCGAGCAGCAACGCTTCGTCGCGGCCAAACGCGCCGACTTCGAGGCGCGCGCCAGTCAGAAGGACGCTTTCGCGAAGGACCAGTTCCCCGAGGGCGCGCAACTGTGCTCGAAGTGCAGCACTGCGGCCGCCGTGATGCTCGACGGCTGCATGACGTGCCTGAATTGCGGCTATTCGAAATGCGGCTAGAGGGTGCGCGGCCTTAGGCTGCGCCGTCGAAGCCTTTAGCTCGTACAGGTCCGCCGTTGGTCCGCCTCGCAAGTCGGGGCGGGCCTTTTTTCGTACGCCGGGGCGGCCTCGTGGCCTCCGGCAAACAGGCTAGAATGGCGCCCCGGCAATGCTACCGGCGGAGCCCGTGACGCTCGCGATTCCAGACTTCTCTCATTTGCGAATACTCGTGGCCGGCGACGCGATGCTCGACGAGTATTTGTTCGGCGACGCCGCGCGCATCTCCCCCGAAGCCCCGGTGCCCGTCGTGCGCACCCGCACGACGGAGCAGCGGGCCGGGGGCGCCGCGAACGTCGCTCTGAACGCCGCGGCGCTCGGCGCGCAGACCGTGCTCACGGCTGTGATCGGCGAGGACGAGCGCGGCGCGATTCTCACGCGCCTGCTCGAAGGACAGGGTGTGCGCTGCGAAGTCGTACGCTCGCCGAGCGCCCCCACGATTCACAAGCTGCGGGTGCTGGCGCGCAATCAGCAGTTGATCAGGCTCGACGCGGAGCAATCGCTCGAGGCCAGCGCGGAGGCTCTCGGCGGAGCGTTCGGCCGATTGGTCGCGCAAGCCGACGTCGTCGTGTTGTCCGATTACGCCAAGGGCACGCTCGCGCGCGTCACCGAGCTCGTCGCGGCGTGCCGCGCCGCGAACGTGCCCGTGCTGATCGATCCGAAAGGTACCGACTTCGCACGCTACCGCGGCGCTCATGCGCTCACGCCGAATCGCGCGGAGTTCGAGGCGGTTGCCGGTGCGGCATCCGACGAAGCCGATTTTCTGCGGCGCGGGAGCGCGCTCGCGGCGGATCTCGACCTTGCCGCGCTGCTCGTGACGCGCGGCGAGCACGGTATGACGCTTTTCATGCGCGATGCCGAGCCGCAGACCCTGCCCGCCCGCGCGCGCGAGGTTTTCGACGTCACGGGCGCCGGCGACACCGTGATCGCGCTGCTCGCGGCGGGCGTCGCCGCGGGCCTGGACGTCGCGGACGCGGCGGCGCTCGCGAACTTGGGTGCGGGCATCGTGGTCGGCAAAATCGGCGTCGCTACCGTGACGCGTTCCGAGCTCATGCGTGCTCAGCATTCGCAAGGCAGCGGCGGCCGGGGGCTCGTCGAGGAGTCGCAGCTGCTTGCCGTCGTCGCCGAAGCGCGCGCCCGCGGCGAGCGCATCGTGATGACGAACGGCTGCTTCGACATCCTCCACGCAGGTCACGTGAGCTATCTCGAGGAGGCGAAGTCCTGCGGCGACCGCTTGATCGTGGCCGTGAACGACGACGCATCGGTCCGCCGCCTCAAGGGCTCGGACCGGCCGCTCAATTCGCTCGCGGACCGGATGGCCGTTCTGGCGGGGTTAGCGGCCGTCGATTGGGTGGTCGCATTCGCGGAGGACACGCCCGCGCGGCTGATCGGCGAAGTGTTGCCGGACGTGCTCGTGAAGGGCGGCGACTATCTCGCGGCGGACATAGCGGGCGGCGACGCGGTGCTCGCGCACGGCGGCAAGGTCCGCGTGCTCGGCTTCAAGCCCGGCCGCTCGACCAGCGCGCTGATCGAGGCGCTGCAGCGCCGGAAATAGCTCGAGGCCTGCGGCGTCGTGCACGACACCGCAGGCCCGCGATGCGCCGGCTGGCCGCTTACTTCAACCAGCCGTTGATCTGCTCGACGTCGCCCTGCGACAGCGTGCCGGCGGCTTGCTTCAAGAGCAGCACGTCGCGCAGATACTGGTAGCGGCTCGCGGAGTAGGTTGTCTCGGCGCGGCGCAGATTGTTCTGCGACGCGAGCACGTCGACCGTCGTCTGCGTGCCGACCTCGAAGCCCGCCTCGGTCGCGCGCAGCGCGGTGCGGTTCGATTCGACCGACTGGCGCAGCGCGCGCACGCGCGAGATCTCGGAGATCACGCCGAGATAGGAATCGCGTGCCTGGCGCTCCGTTTGCCGCGCGATGCGCTCGAGCTCCTCGGTCGCGGCGCGGTGGGAATAGACGGATTGCTGAATGCGCGAGTTGGTGAGACCGCCCGTGTAGATCGGAACGTTGAGATTGACGCTCCAGTTGTAGCCGCGCGGCGCTTGTAGCGTATTGGAGACCCTGTCCACTCCTGGCCCACCGAAATCGAAGATCGTGGACGACTGGCTGGTCGTGGTGTCCGAGTACCCCGCGCTCAAGCTCAGCGTCGGCAGCCGCGCCGCGCGCTGGATGTCGATGTCGTCCTGCGCGATGTCCGCGGCCAGGCGCGTCGAGACCAGCGTAAGGTTCTGCTTGAGCGCGGTCTGCACCCACTCGTCCGCGTTCGCGGGATCGGGCGTGAGCAGCGGCAGGTCGTCGGTCAACGACGCGAGATCCGTAACCGTCTCGCCGATGATCTCGCGCAGCAGCTCGTGTGACGTGTCGAGCGAGCGCTGCGCCTCGATCTCCGTGGCGACCGCGTCGTCGTAGCCGGCCTGCGACTGCTGCACGTCGGTGATCGCGATCAAGCCGACCTCGAACCGCCGCTGCGCCTGCTCGAGCTGGCGCGCGAGCGCCTCGCGGGCCGAGACCGCCGAAGCCAGGTTGTCCTCGGCCGCGAGCACGTTGAAGTACGCATCCGAGACGCGGTAGAGCAGCGACTGCTTCGCGTTCTCGTACTCGGTCTGCGCGCGCGCGACGCGCTTGTCGGCCTGCTTCAACTGCTTGAAAGTGGCCCAGTTGAACAACGTCTGGGTCAGGGAGATGCTACCGCCCCGCCGCTCGAGGACCGACTCGTTGCCGGTGCCGAGCACTGTGTTCGAACCGGGAATGACCGCGCCTGTGTCGCTTTTGCTGAATTGGCCCGTCGGCGTGATGGAGGCGCTGAGGCTTGGTAACAGCAAGCTGCGAGCCTGCGGTTTGGCTTCGGCCGTCGCGAGGTAAGTGGCTTCCGCCTCGCGGATCGAAGGATCGTTCTGCGCGGCCTTCTGATAGATCTCGAGCAGCCCTACCTGAGCCTGGGCCGGCTCGAGCAGCGCGGCGCCGAGCAACGCGATGGTCAGCAGTCGCAATGTCTTCGACATCATCTTGTTCCCTGTGAAGGTCGTGAACTCCCGCGTCAGTAACGCGGCACCTGCGGGTCGATCTCCGTTGACCAAGCGTCGATGCCCCCTCTGAGATTGAAAACCTGCGTAAAGCCGTTGCTCGCGAGATAATGCGCGACCTGCCGGCTGCGGCCGCCGCCGTGGCACATCACGACGAGCGGGGTGTCGCGTTCGAGGTCCGCCAGCCGGCTCGGGATCTCGCGCATCGGAATGTGCAGCGCACCCGCGATCGCGGCGAGCTCGAGCTCGACGTGCTCGCGCACGTCGAGCAGCACGACGTGCGGCGCGCCGATCGACGGCCAGCGCTCACAGAATTCTGTCGGGCTCAGCTCCGCGACTGCCGGCATCGTGCTTCGCGCCTCAGAGCACGAACGGTTCCGGACGCTCCGCATTGATCAGCGGCGTGAGCACGGTCTCGAACAGGCTCTCGCTGGTCGTTGCGCCGTTCGATTGCACGGTGATCAGGCGCGCTTCCATCACGGGGGCGCGTCCGACGACGATGAAGAGCCGCCCTTCGGGCCGCAGCATCCTCAGAAAGTGGTCGTCCAAGATCGGCACGGAGCCGGTGACCGCGATCGCGTCGAACTCCGCGGGGGCCGATATGTTGAGCGCATCGGCGGCATGCAGCTCGACGTTGGCAATGTCGTGCTCGGCGAGCCGATCGCGCGCCGCGGCAACGAAGTCCGGGATGATGTCGACACTCACCACCCGCTGCGCGAGGCGCGCGATGCAAGCGCTGAGATAGCCGCTGCCGGTACCGACCTCGAGCACGGTTTCGATCGGCTCGATCTGCAACGCCTGCAGCAGCCGCCCCTCGATCTTAGGAGCGAGCATCGCCTGGCCGTGACCGAGCGGTATCTCGGTATCGGCGAACGCAAGGTCGCGATACTCCGGCGGCACGAACCCCTCGCGCGGCGTGCGCTCGACGGTCCGCAACACGCGTTCGTCGAGCACTTCCCATGCGCGCAGCTGCTGGCCGAGCATTTGGGTCCGTGCGACGTCGAAGTTCATGGTTGTTCTTAGCGGTCGGCGATGGCGGAGGAGAACGCGCTAGAGTACGGAGTTTAGCCAGGGCAGACAAGGCGAAGTCTCAAGAATTATGGTCAATTTCGGGCGACGGCGGCCAGTCGTTGGGGTATCTTAAATTCACGGCAAAACAGGAATTTGCGCCCCCGCCGCCACTGCACGCCAGCCATGCCGCGGCTGACCGATGCTCGGGGTGTAACAACAACAAGAGTCGCCGCATCTCGAAGCGTCGACGATAAAAAGGGCCCGCACTTAGTGCCAGCAGGGATTTCGCTGACGGTCATTCGCCCAATGGGCGGGGCGGGCTTGCGCGCGCCGCAACCGCTTGCTTGCCGTGCTTGCTGCGTTGGGCCGGAGCTCGCGGGATGAGCGCTCTATTGGCCGATCCGATTCTCGCGATCGCCGCGGCGCTCGTGCTGCTGCTGGTGCTTGCGCTGATTTGGGCGAGCTCTCGTCGGCCATACGTCCGCGAGGTGGAGCGGCTCAAGGAGGACTTGCACACGCTGCTCGGCTCCCGCGAACGCGACGGCCGTATTGCGGTGAACGGCCGCATGAGCCCCTTCGTCGACATCACGGCGAGCATGAACCGCCTGCTCGACCGAGAGCAGGAGGTGCAGCCTCCGGTCGCTCCTCCCATGGACCTGTTCGACGCGCTGGCGGATACGCTACCCGAGGTCGCGTTGATCCATACCACGACGATTCTATTTGCCAATCGCGCGGCCGGAGAGCTGTTCGGCATCGAGGGCAAAGCGCTCGAAGGTAAGCCGATCACCGACTTGCTGCGGCCGGCCTACCGCGCTCAGCTGCGCAAGCAAATCGGCGCGAGTCTTCAAGCCAACGAGGCGCCGCAGCCGCTCGAGGTGCAGCTGATCAGTGGCGACGACCGCGGGATGTGGGCCGAGCTCTATAGCCGCCGCATCGTATTCCGCGGCGAGGCGGCGTTCCTGACCGTTGCGCGCGACGTGACGCACCGCAAGAGCCTCGAGGCGTCGCTCGGACGCGGCAAGCTGCAGGCGCGAATTACCCTCGAGTCCATCGGGGAAGGCGTGATCACGACGGACCTGAACGGCACGATCGACTACATGAACGAGGCGGCCGAGCACCTGATCGGTGCGACCCGCAGCGCGGGGTTGGGCAAACGGCTGCTCGATCTGATCGCGCTCGTCGACGAGGTCGACCGCAGCTCGCTCGGCGACCCGGTCGCGAAGTGCTTGAGCGAACGCCGCCGGATCAACCTCGGCCGCCGGGCGCTGCTGCTGAGCAAGCAGGCGAGCCGGGAATTCTCGACCGAGCTCACCGCGTCGCCGATCAGAGCGCCCGACGGGGAGATCGGCGGCTGCGTCGTGATCTTCCACGACGTGAGCGAGCTGCGCGGCCTCGCGCGTGAGATGTCGTATCAGGCGAGCCATGATGCGCTCACGGGCCTCGTGAACCGGACGGAGTTCGAGCGACGCCTCGAGGCTGCGCTCGACTCCGCGCGCGGCGAGGGCGTCGGTCACGTCGTGAGCTATCTCGATCTCGATCGATTCAAGCTGGTGAACGATAGCTGCGGCCACATCGCCGGCGACAACCTCCTGCGCGAGATTGCGGCGCTGCTGAAGCAGCGCGTGCGCGACTCCGATACGGTCGCGCGGGTCGGCGGCGACGAGTTCGCGATGCTGCTCGCCGGTTGTCCGCTCGACAAGGCGCGCCAGATCGCGGACGACGTCTGCGAGGCAGTCGGCGAGCACAAGTTCGCGTGGCAGGATCAGGTCTTCGACATCGGCGTGAGCATCGGTCTCGTGGAGGTCGGTAAGGACAGCGGCTCCGCCGAGAGCGTCCTGTCCGCCGCGGATTCTGCTTGTTACGTCGCGAAGCAGCACGGTCGCGGCCGAATCCACATCTACTCGACCCGCGACGAGGTGCTCGCGCGCGAGCGCGGCGAGATCCAGTGGCTGCAGCGGCTGCAGCATGCGCTCAAGGAGAACGGCTTCGAGCTGTACGTGCAGTCCATCATCGCGGTAGGCGGCCGGGGCAAAACGGGTCCTGCGGCCGAAGTGCTGCTCAGGATGCGGGACGAGTCGGGAAAGGCCATCTCGCCCGCGCTGTTCCTCGACTCCGCCGAGCGCTACCAGCTGATGTCGCACATCGACCGCTGGGTCGTGCAGGCCGCGCTCTCGGCGATCGCGGGCGGTGCGCCGCATCTGCCGAACGGCCGCACGTTGAGCATCAACATATCGGCGCAGTCATTGGGCGACGACGACTTTCTGGAGTTCGTCGTCGACGTCCTCGACCATACCGGCGTCAACCCCGAGAAGATCTGCTTCGAAGTCAGCGAATCGGCGGTCGTGACCCAGCTCGATCAGGCCCAGCGGTTCATCAACGTGCTGCACGGAATCGGCTGCCGCTTCGCGCTCGACAACTTCGGCAGCGGCATCGGCTCGTTCGCGAACCTGAAGCACCTCTCGCTCGATTACCTGAAGATCGACGGCACGTACACGCGCAACATCGAGACCGACGGCGTGAATCGCGAGATGGTCTCCGCCATGGTCAAGCTCGCGCGCACGCTCGACTTCCAGGTGGTGGCCGAGCAGGTCGAGGACCAAGGCGCGTTCGAGGCGCTGCGTGCGCTCGGCGTCGACTTCGTCCAGGGTTTCGTCGTCGAGAAGCCGCGCCCGCTGCAAGCCGTCCACTGAGCCGCGTCCGATTGCGGTGCGCCGCGATCTTGTGAATCCGGTCCGGACCTGCTATTCCGCCATCGCGACAATGCGTGCCGTCACCATTGCGCGGAGTGGGGACCCGGATGGTTGAGCTTCTGCGGCGGTCGATCCGCGGCGTCTTGCGAGTCGCATACCGCGTGGAGGTGGCAGGCCTCGAGCACTACCGGGCCGCCGGTCCGCGCGTGCTGATCGTCGCGAACCACACCTCGTTTCTCGACGCCGCGCTGCTCGCCGTGTTTCTGCCGGACCGCCTCACTTTCGCAATCAATACGGAGGTCGCGAAGCGCTGGTGGGTTCGGCCGCTGCTCGCCGTCGTCGACGCATTTCCGCTCGATCCCACGAACCCGTACTCGTTGAAGTCACTGATCCGCTACATCTCGCAGGACAAGCGTGCCGCGATCTTTCCGGAAGGCCGCATCACGGTCACCGGCTCGCTCATGAAGATCTACCCGGGTCCCGGCCTCGTCGCGGACAAGTCCGGTGCGATGTTGCTGCCGGTGCGAATCGACGGTGCGCAGTACACGCCATTCTCGCGGCTGCGCGGCCGCGTGCGCTTACGCTGGTTCCCGAAGATCACGCTGACGCTTCTGCCGCCGCGCCGGTTCGACATCCCGGCGAGCGTTCGCGGCCGCGAGCGCCGGCGCGAGGCCGGCAAGAGGCTCGCGGACTTGATGACGGAGATGATGTTCTCGACGTCGAACTACCGCCGTACGCTGTACTCCGCGCTGCTCGACGCTCGGCGCGTGCATGGCGGCGCACACGTGATCGCCGAGGACATCGAGCGCAAGCCCGTCTCCTACAACGAGCTCCTCGTGCGCGCCGGCGCGCTCGGCGATCTCGTCGCTCGCGATACGCGGCACGGCGAGATCGTGGGTCTGATGTTGCCGAACGCGCTCGCAACGGTCGCCGCGTTCTTCGGCCTGCTCGCTCGGGGCCGCGTGCCCGCGATGCTGAACTACACGCTCGGCGCGCAGGGCTTGCTGGCGTCGTGCGAGAGCGCCCGCATCGGCCGCGTCTACACTTCGGAGCGCTTCGTGCGAGCGGCGAAGCTCGAGAAGCTGGTCGAGCAATTGCGTGCGCTCGCGACGGTCGTGTATCTCGAGGAGCTGCGCGATCGCGTCACGCCAGCGCTCAAGCTGAAAGCATGGATCGGTGTCCGGTTCGCGGGCTGGCGCTATTCGCGCGAGCGAGTGGCGCCCGACGATCCGGCCGTGGTGCTGTTCACGTCGGGGTCGGAGGGCGCGCCAAAAGGCGTAGTGCTATCCCACGCGAACGTGCTCGCGAACCGCGAGCAGGTCGCGGCGCGCATCGATTTCAGCGCCCAAGACGTCATCTTGAACGCGCTGCCGTTGTTCCACTCTTTCGGGCTGACGGCCGCGACGCTGCTGCCGCTGCTCTCGGGAATCCGCACGTTCCTGTACCCCTCGCCTCTGCACTACCGGATCGTGCCCGAGATGGCGTACGACCTGAACGCGACCATCATGTTCGGCACGAACACGTTTCTCGCGGGCTACGCGCGCTTCGCGCACCCGTACGATTTCTACAGCGTGCGCTACGTGTTCGCGGGTGCCGAGAAGCTCAAGGACGACACGCGCCGGGTCTGGACGGACAAATTTGGCGTGCAGGTATTCGAGGGCTACGGCGCGACCGAAACGAGCCCCGTGCTCGCGACCAACACGGCGATGGACTCCCGCGCCGGCACGGTCGGGCGCCTGCTGCCCGGCATCGAGCATGCGCTCGACCCCGTGCCCGGCGTCGAAGGCGGCCGCCTGTCCGTTCGTGGGCCGAATGTGATGCTCGGCTATCTCAAGCACGACAACCCCGGCGTAATCCAACCGCCGGCCACCGAGCGCGGGCCCGGCTGGTACGACACCGGCGACATCGTCTCCTTCGACGGCGACGGCTTCGTGACGATTCGCGGCCGCGCGAAGCGCTTCGCGAAGATCGGCGGCGAGATGGTGTCGCTCGCGACGGTCGAGGATCTGGCGACGCGCACGTGGCCGGACGCAGAGCACGCGGTCGTGAGCCTGCCGGATTTCCAGAAGGGCGAGCAGTTGTTTCTCGTGACCACCGCGCCCGAGCCCGTCCGCCAAGCGCTATCGGCGCGTGCCCGGGTCGACGGCCTGAGCGAGCTCAACGTGCCGAAGCGAATTCTGCCCGTGGCCGCCATTCCGCTCACCGCTAGCGGCAAGGCCGACTATCCTGCCGTACTCGCGCTCGTGGAAGAGGCGCTGCCCGCGGGCGAGCGCGCGGTTCGATGAGCCGCGCGGTCTACGTGCTCCTCGGCGCCCAGTTTCTGTCCGCGCTCGCGGACAACGCGATTCTGTTCGCCGCGATCGCGATGCTGATCGCGGCGCCGCGCGGCGCGTGGTATGTCCCGGCGCTGCAGAGCGCGTTCCTCGTCGCATTCGTGCTGCTCGCGCCCTGGGTCGGCGCGTTCGCGGACGCACGCGCGAAGCCGCGCGTGCTGCTCTACGGCAACCTGGTCAAGGCCGCGGGCGCCGCGCTGCTGCTCGCGCACGTCGAGCCGCTTGCGGCGTACGCGCTCGTCGGCGCCGGCGCGGCCGTCTACGGACCGGCGAAGTACGGCATCCTGCCGGAGCTCGTGCCGCATTCGACGCTCGTGCGCGCGAACGGGCTGATCGAGGGCTCGACGATCGTCGCGATCATCACGGGAACGGTCGTCGGCGCGCGGCTCGCGGACCGTTCTGTGCCGCTGGCCCTGGGAGCGGTCGTGGTCGCCTACCTCGCGTCGGCGGTCGCGACGCTGCTGCTGCCGCGCGTTGCGCCCGCGGGACGCGGCGGCGCCGGCATCGCGGCGTTCGCAGCGCGGATGCGCACGCTGCTGGCCACCGCACGCGCTCGTTTCGCGATGCTCGGCAACACGCTGTTCTGGGCTTCCGCGGCCGTGCTGCGCCTGCTGCTCGTCGCCTGGGCGCCCGCCGTGCTCGCGACGCGCAGTGCGGCCGACGTCGCGGATCTCACGCTCTATCTCGCCCTCGGCATTGTCGCGGGAGCACTGCTGGTCCCGCGGCTCGTCCCGATCGAGAAGCTGCGCCGCGCACGGCTCGCGGCCTACGCGATGGGCGTCGCGATCTTGGCGTTCTCGCAGGTCGCCGCACCGTGGTCCGCCAGGCTCGCACTCGTCGCGATCGGCGTGTGCGGCGGGCTGTTCATGGTGCCGATGAACGCTGCGCTGCAGGAAATCGGCCACAAGAGCATCGGCAGCGGCGGAGCGGTGGCGCTGCAGAGCTTCTTCGAAAACTTGTCGATGCTCGTCGCGGTCGGCGCGTACACGGCGGCCGCGAGCGCCGGCGTGCAACCGGTCTCTGCGATCGTCGCGGTCGGGGTGCTCGTGCTCGTCGCGACGTTCGTGGTGTCGCGGCGCTTGCCGCCCGACCCCGCAGCGGCACCGACGCCCGGCTGACGTGGCCGTCTCGACGCGGGTGCGGCGCCGGCCCCGGCCGCCACGGCGTGCTCGTAGCGCTTGCAGCGCGGTGCCGCGCTTACAGCAGCGGCACGGACAGTAGCGCGACGATATTGATGATCTTGATCAGCGGGTTGATCGCGGGGCCCGCCGTGTCCTTGTACGGATCGCCGACGGTGTCGCCGGTCACGGCCGCCTTGTGCGCGTCCGAGCCCTTGCCGCCGAAGTTGCCGTCCTCGATGTACTTCTTGGCGTTGTCCCAAGCGCCGCCGCCGGTCGTCATCGAGATCGCGACGAACAGCCCCGTGACGATGGTGCCGACGAGCAGGCCGCCGAGCGCCTCCGGGCCGAGCAGCTTGCCGATGATCACGGGCACGAGCAGCGGCAGCAGCGACGGCACGATCATCTCCTTGATCGCCGCTCGTGTGAGCAGATCGACCGCCGTCGAGTAGTCGGGGCGAGTCGTGCCTTCCATGATGCCCTTGATCTCCCGAAACTGGCGCCGCACTTCGTTGACGACCGCGCCGGCGGCACGGCCGACCGCTTCCATGGCCATTGCGCCGAAGAGATAAGGTATGAGGCCGCCGATGAACAGTCCGATGATTACGCGGTGGTCGGACAGGTCGAACGTCAGGCCGCGCAAGCCGGCCTCCGTCAAGCTATGGGTGTAGTCGGCGAACAGCACGAGTGCCGCGAGGCCGGCCGAGCCGATCGCGTAGCCCTTGGTCACGGCCTTGGTGGTGTTGCCGACGGCATCGAGCGCATCGGTCACGTGGCGGACCTCACTCGGCAGCTGCGCCATCTCCGCGATGCCGCCCGCGTTGTCGGTGATCGGTCCGAATGCGTCGAGCGCGACGATCATGCCGGTCATCGACAACATGCTGGTCGCCGCAATTGCGATGCCGTAGAGGCCCCCGAGCGAATAGGCGGCCCAGATCGAGATGCAGACCGCGATCACGGGCAGCGCGGTCGACTTCATCGAGATACCGAGGCCCGCGATGATGTTGGTCGCGTGCCCGGTCGTCGAGGCGCTCGCGATCTTGCGCACGGGGCTGAAGTTCGTGCCCGTGTAGTACTCGGTGATCACCACCATCGCTGCCGTGAGCGCGAGACCCACGAGCGCCGCGAAATACAGGTTCGTCGCGCCGGCGCCCATCAGCGCGGTCGTGATCGGATAGAACGCGATCGCGGCGAGCACACCCGACACGATGACGCCTTTGTACAGCGCCTGCATGATCTTGCCGGTCTTCGTGCTGACGAAGAACGTGCCGATGATCGAGGCGATGATCGAGACGGCGCCGAGCACGACCGGATAGAGCACGGCGTTCGCGCCGAGCGATGCGCCGGTGAGTCCGCCGAGCAGCATCGTCGCGATCAACGTAACCGCGTAGGTCTCGAACAAGTCCGCGGCCATGCCCGCGCAGTCGCCGACGTTGTCGCCGACATTGTCCGCGATGACGGCCGGGTTGCGCGGATCGTCTTCCGGAATACCGGCCTCGACCTTGCCGACGAGGTCCGCACCGACGTCCGCGCCCTTCGTGAAGATGCCGCCGCCGAGCCGGGCGAAGATCGAGATCAGCGAGCCGCCGAACGCAAGACCGACGAGCGACTTCAGGATCTGAGCCTGCTCGTAGTGGAAGGATTCGAGAACCAAGTAGTAGCCCGCGACGCCGAGCAGACCCAAGCCGACCACAAGCAGGCCCGTGATCGCGCCGCCTCGGAACGCGAGCGTGAGGGCGCTGTTGAGCCCTTCGGTCGCGGCTTGGGCGGTGCGCACGTTTGCGCGGACCGACACGGACATGCCGATGTACCCCGCGAGGCCCGAGAACACCGCGCCGATCGCGAAACCGATCGCGGTCAAAATGTTGAGCGCAACCGCCAGAATCACGAACAGCACGACGCCCGCGACCGAGATCGTCAGGTACTGCCGCTTCAGGTACGCCTTCGCGCCTTCCTGCACGGCAGCCGCGATTTCCTGCATGCGCGCGCTGCCGGCCGGACGTTTCAGTACCCAGCTTGCCGTGAACAACCCGTAGACCACGGCGAGCACGGCCGCTCCCAACGACAGCCAAAGCGCAACACTCGGATTCATCTCGCTTGTTCTCCCAGCAACAGCCATTTGCGGCCGCCGGCCGCGCGCAGCCGCGAGACCGGGGACCTCGGTCGACCCAATGGAGCCTCGCCGCGATTAGAAGGGGCGTCGGGAGACGCGAACGGGTTCGAGCCCTGTTTTTCTCGATTGCCCCGCCGCCCCCCGGCGAAGCGCGGCTACTTTAGCACAAAGTCGATGCCGAGCCGCCGCGCAACCCGCTGATTGCGCAGGCTGACATAACTCGGCAGCCCATTCACGTACGGCGGATAGTCCTCGCCCTGGATCAGCGGCGCGAGGTAGCGGCGGCAGGGCGCAGTGATCGCGAAGCCGTCCTTGCTGATGAAGCTTCGCGGCATCAGCTTCTCCTTGTTGGCAACCTTCGCCAGCGGCGCCTTGCCGACCGTCCAGCGGTACGGGCTCGCGGACTTGCGCACGATCGTCGGCATCACCGCGTTCTCGCCTGCCAGCGCGAGCTCGACGGCCGCTTTGCCCATCGCATACGCCTGCTCGACGTCGACCTTCGACGCGATGTGCCGCGCCGCCCGCTGCAGATAGTCCGCGATCGCGTAGTGGTACTTGTAGCCGAGCTTGCCGCGAACGAGTTGTGCGACCGTCGCCGCGACGCCGCCGAGCTGCGCATGACCGAACGCGTCCTTGCCGCCGGCTTCGGCGAGAAAGCGCCCGTCCGCGTAACGCGTGCCCTCGGAGACGACGACGACGCAGTATTCGTAACGCTCGACGCACCTCTTCACGCGGGCGAGAAACGCGTCCTCGTCGAACGGGATCTCCGGGAACAGGATCAGATGCGGAGCATCGGCCGGCGTCCGGCCGGCGAGGCCGGCGGCCGCGGCGATCCAGCCTGCATGCCTGCCCATCACTTCGAGAATGAATACGCGCGTCGAGGTGCGCGCCATCGACGCGACGTCGAGCGCCGCTTCGCGCGTCGACACGGCGACGTACTTCGCGACCGAGCCGAAGCCGGGGCAGGTGTCGGTAATCGGCAAATCGTTGTCGACCGTTTTCGGCACGCCGATGCAGACAATCGGAAGCCCGAGCGACTTGCCGAGCTGCGACACCTTGTGGGCGGTGTCCATCGAGTCGCCGCCGCCGTTGTAGAAGAAGTAGCCGATGTCGTGCGCCTTGAACACCTCGATCAAGCGCTCGTACTCGGCGCGGTTTTGATCGAGTCCCTTGAGCTTGTAGCGAGCGGAGCCGAATGCGCCGCCCGGCGTGTAGCGCAGCGCTGCGATCGTCTTCGCGGATTCGGCCGTCGTGTCGATCATGTCCTCCGTCAACGCGCCCAAGATGCCGTTCACGCCGGCGTAGACCTTGCCGAGCTGGCCGCGGTGCTTGCGCGCCGTCTCGATGACGCCGCACGCGCTCGCGTTGATCACCGCCGTCACGCCGCCCGACTGGGCGTAAAACACGTTCTTCTTCACGCGCGCCTCCGAGTACGCTGATTTACGCGCGTGAGAATAGCAACGAATCGTGCCGGGCTCACTCGACTGTGGACGTGCACGCGTTTGACTTCCGCGGTCGCCGGCCGCTAGTTTAGCGGGCCTATTTTCGGGCGAGGTCGGCCCTCGGGAGTGGCGAATGCGAATCGTGATGCTCGGTGCTCCGGGCTCCGGCAAGGGGACGCAGGCGCAGCGGCTGCAACGCGATCATGGTTTGCTGCAAGTGTCGACCGGCGATCTCTTGCGGCGCGCGGTCGCCGACAAGACGGCGCTCGGGCGGAAGGCCAAGGCCGCGATGGACGCAGGGGATCTCGTTTCCGACGAGGTCGTGCTCGGCATGATCGAGGAACGCATCGCGCGTCCCGATGCGAAGACCGGGTTCGTGCTCGACGGTTTTCCGCGCACCCGCGTTCAGGCCGATGGGCTCGCGAGTCTGCTCGCGAAGCTCGGTCAGACGCTCGACGCCGTCGTGCTCATGGACGTCGATTTCGACGTGCTGCTGAAACGGCTCACCGGCCGGCGAACGTGCTCGACCACCGGTCAGGTATTGAACATCTACTTCTCGTCGCCGCAGGAGCTCGAAGGGTGCCGCAAAGCCGGCGGCGAGCTCGTGCAGCGCGACGACGACAACGAGGCGACCATTCGCAACCGGCTTGCCGTTTACGAACGGCAGACTGCGCCGCTGGTGGAGTACTACGGCGAACGAGGCCTGCTCAAGACGGTCGACGCGACGGGCGAGATCGACCGCGTCTACGCTCGGCTCGTCGACGCGCTCAAGCTCGATTAGGGGCCGCGCCGCTCAGACCGGTCGAGCGAGCGCGGCGATCTCGGCCGCGCGCCAGCCGCTGCGCAAGTGCGCGGGCGGGCTGTCGACGGCGAGCGCCCCGAGATCGCGCCGGGTCGCGAGGATCTCGGGCTCGATGCCGAGCTGCGCCGCCCGTGCGCGCACCGCTTCCTGCAACGCCTTGACGCGCTTACGGTCGGGCAGAAGCTGAGCGCTGCTCGCCCGAACGACCGCCTCGACCGTCGGATCGCTGCGCGCCGCGATTGCCGCGAGCAGCTCGGCTCCGTGCCGCGCCGCGAACCGCGGGGTTACGTGTCGCTCGAGCTCGACCAGCGTGCGCGGCGACGCAGCGGCGAGCGAGAGCAGCGCCTCGTCCGAGAGCACCCAGCGGCGCGGCCGATCGGCGCGCTGCGCCGAACCCTCGCGCCAACGCACGAGTGCGAGGGCCGCACACTGCGCCGCGAGCGGCAGCGTCTGCACGCCTTTGAGCCGCGCCCAGACGGCATGGGTGTCTGCAACGGGCGGCTCGGCCAGCAGCCGTGCGCTGTCTTCCTCGAGCCACGCAAGCCTGCCGAGCGCGCCGAGCCGTGCCTCGAGCTCGCGCCACGCGGGCAAGAGATAGCGCACGTCGTCGATGGCGTAGGCGAGGGCGGCCGCGGGCAGCGGCCGGCGGCTCCAGTCGGTCCGCGCGTAGCTCTCGCCCAGCGTCACGCCGAGCGTGCGTTCGAGTAGCCCTTCCAGCCCGATCTGCGGTGGCATGCCCGCGAGAGCCGCCGCAATCTGCGTATCGATGAGCCGCGGCGGCAGGTGCTCCGTACGCTGCCAGACCACCTCGAGGTCCTGGCGCGCGCTGTGCACGAGCCAAGTGCAGCCGGGTCGAAACAGCTCGGCGTACAGCGGTGCCAAGTCGAGCGGGGCCAGGCAGTCGATGCAAGCCGCATGGCGCTCGGTCGCAACCTGTACCACGCAAAGCTGCGGGTAATACGTCTTTTCGCGGACGAACTCGGTGTCGACCGCGATCAGCGCGGCGCCGGCGATTTCTGCCGCGAGCGCGGCCACGGCTTCGCTCGTCGCGACCAGCTCGTGCGTCGTCGTTGCGCTCAAGGTGTTGCCCTTACCGCCTTCATGCTTGCGGTATTATCGCGGTCTGTCCTCGCGGAAACACCCCTGTGCTGAGCCTGATCATCGCGTTCGTCGACATCGCGTTGCACCGTCGCGGACCGGACAAGCTGCCGGCGTCGCAGTTCTTCTTCGTGCTCGTGCTGATCGTGTCGGTCGCGGTGGAGCTCGTGGAGCTGCTGATCGCCCAGGTCGGCGAGCGCACGCTCGTGCTGACGTTGTTCGACGTCGTCGTCGATCTCGCATTCGTCTGGGCCGTGCTCAAGGCGTTCGGCCGCGAGCGGCGATTCCTACAGACGGCCACGGCCATTCTCGGGACCGACGCGCTGTTGAATGTGCTGAGCCTGCCGCTCGTGCTCTGGAATCACGCGCTGCCGTCGCCCGAGACGCAGACGCTCGCGTCTGCCGTGATCTTCGTGCTGTTTCTCGTGCTCACGTTTTGGTCGATCGACATTTCGGGCTTCGTGCTGGCCCGTGCGATCGAGCGCAGCTACCTGATCGGCGTGACCATCATGCTCGCCTACGTGATGTTGTCGCTGAGCTTGCGCGCGCAACTGATCGCGCCGGCCGCATCCTGATGCGCGTGCACATTCTCGGCGTCTGCGGCACGTTCATGGGCGGCATCGCGGCGCTCGCGAGGGCCGCGGGCCACGAGGTGTCGGGTGCGGACCAGAATGTCTATCCGCCGATGAGCACGCAGCTCGCGGCGCTCGGTATCGCGCTTCGGTCCGGCTACGACGAGCGCGCGGTGCCCGAGGTCGATTGCGTGGTGGTCGGTAACGCGCTCAGCCGCGGCCGCCCGGTCGTCGAGGCGCTGCTCGACTCCGGCCGACGTTACTGCTCCGGACCCGAATGGCTCGCCGAGCACGTGCTGCGCGACCGGTGGGTGCTCGCGGTGTCCGGCACCCACGGCAAGACCACTACGAGCAGCATGCTCGCGTGGATCCTCGAGCACGCGGGGCTCGAACCGGGTTTTTTGATCGGCGGCGTGCCGCGCAACTTCGGCATCTCGGCGCGTCTCGGTGCGTCGCGGTACTTCGTGGTCGAAGCCGACGAGTACGATACGGCGTTCTTCGACAAGCGCGCGAAGTTCGTGCACTACCGACCGCGCACGCTCGTGATCAACAACATCGAGCACGACCACGCGGACATCTACCCGGACGTCGAGGCGATCCTCTGGCAGTTCCAGCAGCTCGTGCGCACGGTGCCGAGCAACGGCGCGATCGTCGCGAACGCCCGCGACGCGAACGTCGATCGTTTGCTCGAGCGGGGCGTCTGGACACCGGTCGAGCGGTTCAGCGCGCGCGACCGAGGCGCCGAGTGGTACGCCGAGTACGAAGCGCTCGGCGCGCGGCCGCGCTTCGCGGTGCGCCGCCGCGGCACGGCCGTCGGCAGCGCCGAGTGGGCGCTGCTCGGAACGCACAATCTCGACAACGCGCTCGCGGCGATCGCCGCCGCCCGGCACGTCGGCGTGAGCTTGGACGATGCGCTAGCGGCGCTTGCGAGCTTCGAGGGGGTGAAGCGCCGCCTCGAGCACCGTGGCGAGTTCGGCGGTATCGGCCTCTATGAGGACTTCGCGCATCACCCGACCGCGATCGCGACGACGCTCGCGGGGCTGCGCGCGCTGGCGGGCACGCAGCGCATCGTCGCCGTGCTCGAGCCGCGCTCGAACACCATGCGAATGGGCGTGCACCGCGGCGCGCTCGCGGCGGCATGCGCCGCCGCCGACCGCGTGCTCGTGCTCGCGCCGCCTACGCTCGGATGGGACCCCGCGGAGGCGCTTGCGCCGCTCGGCGTGAAGCTGACGGTGGCTGCCGATGCGAACGCTTTGCTCGCGGTGCTGCTCGCGGAGCTGCGTCGCGGCGATCGCGTCGTGCTGATGTCGAACGGCGGCTTCGACGGACTGCCCGACCGGCTGCAGAGCGCGCTCGCCGAGCGCAGCGCCGCCGAAGATCGGCAGGCCGCCGGCGCTTGAGCCGTGCGGCCCGCGCGGCGCGCGCCCGTGCTACCCTCCGCGCCACCTCAAACCTCGCAGGTGCGGAGCAGACCCGCGCCGGTGGAGCGACGTGAAGACCTACATGTGCTTGATTTGCGGCTTCGTCTACGACGAGGCGGCCGGCCGGCCCGAGGAGGGCATCGTTCCCGGCACCAAGTGGGCCGACGTGCCGCTGTCGTGGCGTTGTCCGGATTGCGGCTCGGGCAAGGAAGATTTCGAGATGATCGAGGTTTGAGCGCGCGTCGTCACTCGATCCGCTCGACCTCGTGTCCTCGCTTCCTCAGCATGTCGATTACGCTGTTGGGCCCGACGAGGTGCAACGCACCGACCACGACGAGATAGCGCCGTCCGTCGCGTAGATCGCGCTCGATCGCGTCGAGCCATGCGGTGTTGCGATCGGTCACGAGCCGCTCGTAGAGACCGGGGAAATCGTCGAAATCCTCGAGCAGCCGGGCACTCAGCACGTCGAGCGTGCCGGCGCGCCATGCGGTCGCCAGCTCGCCCATCGTCGCGGCGGCCGTGTCGAGCTCGTCGAGCGTCTGCGCGAGCAGGGCTTGTTGGTTCGCGGCCGTGAGTCCCGTGAAGATGGCGAGCTGCCCCGCAAGCGTCTCGAGACCGACGACGGGCTTGCGGTCGGCCTGTGCCTTGCCTATCAGGTACTGCTCGAGGCCGTGCTCGGCGTCGAAGCCGCGCTCGCGCATGCCTTGATCGAGCAACGTCACCGCAACGAACCACGGCGCGAGCCGGTCGAGCATCGTCGCGTCGAGGCCGAGCGCGCGCGCGCGCACGGCCGTGACACCGAATAGTTGCGCACCCACCACGTCGTGCAACGCGCGACCGGGCGGCAGCGCCGCGGCCGCGAGCACGGTGCCTTGCTGCGCAGCCGCATCGAGATCGTCGGCGCCGAGCTCGAGCACGAGCACGTCGGCGTGCCGGTACAGCTCGTCGACGCGTGCGGGCAGCGGATAGTCGGCTGCCCGCAGCACGTGCACGGACCCAAGGAGGGTCACCTGTCCGCCGTTCGCGCCGGCGACACGCCACGCGGCCGGGTCCGCATGCGCCGCGGTCGCGGCGAGCGCCGCGGCCGCGAGGACGGCGGCGATCAGCCGTTCGAGGCCTGGGGTACCCACACCACTTCCGTGTCGATTCGCCCGTCGGGGTGCAGCTCGAGCCAGCGCAGCGCCGGCGGGCGCTCGTCGAGCGCGAAGAATTCGCTGCCCGGCAAGAACTGGGCGCAGGTCGACGGCGTGCTCAGGAATTTGACGCCGTTGCGCTCGCGGTCCGCGGCCTGGTGCACGTGCCCGCAGACGACCGCGCGCACGTGCGGGCACGCGTCGACGATCTTCCAGAACTCGTCGGCATCGCGCAGCGCGACGCCGTCGAGCCATGCGCTGCCCATGGGCAGCGGATGGTGATGCATCGTGATCAGCACGTGCTGTCCGGCGTGCGCGGCGAGTGCTTTGCGCAGCCCTTGCAGGCGCGCGGGGCCGAGGCCGCCGGCATCCTCGCCGGCGAGGAACGTGCTGAGCGCGAGCAACGACCACCGGCCGATCCGGCGCTCGCCGCCGACTTGGAACGAGCCGCCGTTCAATAACGCGGTCATGAGCTTCGGATCGTCGTGGTTGCCCGGGATCGAGATCACCGGTACCCCGAGCGGCTCGAGGCACGCGCGGAAGCGCTCGTAGCCCGCGCGGCTCTCATCCTGGACGATGTCCCCGGTTGCGAGCAGCAGATCCGGCGGGAAGCGGCGGTCGCGGCGGGCGTGGTCGAGCACGCCCAAGAACGTGCCGTAAGTCGGCACACCGCGCATCCGGCTGTCGGCCGCGGCGTGCAGGTGAGTGTCGGTAATCTGCAGCAGCGTGAGCGTGCGATCGTTCGGGTCGGCGGCCATGCTCGCGTCGGAAGCGATTGAAGGTGCCGCCGATCATACTGAATAATTCTCGTGCACACGGGCAGTGCCTCACACATCGGTCGGCGGGCGGCCGGTTGCAGGCGACATTCCCCGTAAGCGACAATTCTTGCGTACCCGCGCCTCTCAACCGGGCCGAAAACTTTGGCCCTTCGCAGCGTTAGCCCGACGACGAGCCGATGGCACTCGAGAGAGACAACGTGACACCGGCCGCGAGGCCTTCGCGTCGCCGCCTGGCGAACGCGATCAGGATCCTCGCGCTCGACGCGGTAGAAACCGCGGGCAACGGCCATCCGGGCATGCCGATGGGCATGGCCGACATCGCGGAGGTTCTGTGGAACGACTTCCTGCGATTCTCGCCGACACAGCCGCACTGGCACGACCGCGATCGGTTCGTGCTGTCGAACGGCCACGGGTCGATGCTGCTGTACGCGGTCGCGTATCTCACGGGCTACGATCTGCCGCTCGAGGAGCTCAAGCATTTCCGCAAGTTCGGCTCCCGCACGCCGGGACACCCCGAGCGCGACGTGGACATCGGCATCGAGACCACGACCGGCCCGCTCGGCCAAGGCCTTGCGAACGCCGTGGGCATGGCGCTCGCGGAGCGTCAGCTTGCGGCCACTTTCAATAGGCCTGACGCGACGATCGTCGATCATCACACGTACGTGTTCTGCGGCGACGGCTGCCTGATGGAAGGTGTGTCGCACGAGGCCTGCTCGTTTGCGGGCACGCAGAAGCTCGGCAAGCTGATCGCCATCTACGACGACAACGGCATCTCGATCGACGGCAAGGTGCGCGGCTGGTTCACCGACGACACGCCGAAACGCTTCGAGGCCTACGGTTGGCATGTCGTCCCGAACGTCGACGGTCACGACGCGGACGCGATCGCGGCGGCGCTTACGGCTGCGCGCGCGGAGTCCGAGCGGCCGTCGCTGATCTGCTGCAAGACGGTGATCGGCTTCGGCGCGCCGCACGTGCAGGGCACCGCGGCCACGCACGGCTCCGCGCTCGGCGCCGCGGAAGCGGCGGCCGCTCGCAAGAACTTGGACTGGAATGAGCCGCTGTTCGGTGTTCCCGCCGACGTGAAGGCCGCGTGGGACGCTCGCGAGCGAGGGCGCAAGGTCGAGGCCGAATGGCGGGCGCGGTTCGCGGCGTATCGGCAGCGCTACCCCGAGCTCGCGGCCGAGTTCGAGCGGCGCATGCGCAGCGAGCTGCCCGCGAATTGGGCCGCGCACGCGGATGCCGCCGTTGCGGGGATCGCGGCGCAATCGAAAGCGATGGCCACACGCAAGGCGTCGCAGGCCGCGCTCGAGGCGCTTACGGGCGTTCTGCCCGAGCTGATCGGCGGCTCGGCGGACCTCACGGGCTCGAACAACACCCTGCACAAGCATTCGCGCGTGCTCGGTCCGGAGACGCCGGGCGGCAACTATCTGCACTACGGCGTTCGCGAGTTCGGCATGGCCGCGACGATGAACGGCATCGCGGCGCACGGCGGCTGTGTTCCGTACGGCGGCACTTTCCTCGTGTTCTCCGACTACGCGCGCAATGCGCTGCGAATGGCTGCGCTGATCAAGCTCCAGAGCATCTTCGTGCTGAGCCACGACTCGATCGGGCTCGGCGAGGACGGTCCGACCCATCAGCCGATCGAGCATCTCGCGAGCCTCAGGCTCATTCCGAACATGCACGTGTGGCGGCCCTGCGATGCGGTCGAGACTGCGGTGGCCTGGCGTGCCGCGCTCGAGCGCCGCGACGGGCCCACGGCGCTCGCGCTCACGCGTCAAGACGTGCCCGCGCAGGCTCGCACGAGCGAGCAGACAGCGCTCATCGCGCGCGGCGGCTACGTGCTCACGAACGGAGACGCGGAGCCCGACATCACGTTGATCGCAACCGGGTCCGAGGTGCAGCTCGCGGTCGGCGCGGCAGCCGAGCTCGAGCGCGGCGGGGTTGCCGCGCGCGTCGTCTCGATGCCGTGCACCGAGGTTTTCGACGCGCAGCCAGAGCAGTACCGCTCGCACGTGCTGCCGCCCGACGGCGCGCGGCTTGCCATCGAGGCGGGCGCGACCGCGGGCTGGTGGCGCTACGTCGGCGGGCGCGGCGCCGTCGTCGGCATCGACGAGTTCGGGCACTCCGCACCCGCGAAAGTGCTGTTTGCGCACTTCGGCTTCACGGTCGAGGCCGTCGTCGCAGCGGCCCGGCGCTTGCTGTAACGTTTTGTCCGCTCCGCAATCACCGATGCCTTAAGGAGGCACGCAATGCCCGTCAAGATCGCTATCAATGGCTACGGCCGCATTGGCCGAAACGTTCTTCGCGCGCTTTACGAAGGCGGCCGGCGGAGCGAGCTCACGGTCGTCGCAGTGAACGATCTCGGCGATGCGAAGACGAATGCTCATCTCACGCGCCATGACTCCGCGCACGGTCCGTTTCCTTTCAAGGTCAGCGTCGACGGCGACGCGCTCGTGATCGACGGCGATCGCATCAAGGTTTGCGCCGAACGCGACCCCGCGAAGCTGCCGTGGAAGGCGCTCGGCGTCGATGTCGTTCTCGAGTGCACGGGTCTGTTCACGACCAAGGAGAAGGCGGGCGCGCACCTGAAGGCCGGCGCCAGCAAAGTCGTGATCTCGGCTCCCGCCGGCAAGGACGTCGACGCCACGATCGTCTACGGCGTGAATCACCAGACGCTCAAGGCGAGCGATCAAGTGATCTCGAACGCGTCGTGCACGACGAACTGCCTGGCGCCGCTCGCAAAGGTGCTGAACGATACCGTCGGCATCGTGCGCGGACTCATGACCACGGTGCACGCGTACACCAACGACCAGGTGCTCACGGACGTCTATCACAGCGATCTCAGGCGCGCGCGCTCGGCGACGCAGTCGATGATCCCGACGAAGACGGGCGCCGCCGCGGCGGTCGGCCTCGTGCTGCCGGAGCTGAACGGCAAGCTCGACGGCTTCGCGGTGCGCGTGCCCACCATCAACGTCTCGCTCGTCGATCTCACGTTCGAGGCCGGTCGTGCGACGACGCCCAAGGAGATCGACGACGCGATGCGCAAGGCGGCCGACGGACCGCTCAAGGGTATTCTGCAGTTCTCCGACGAGCCGCTCGTGTCGATCGACTTCAATCACAATCCGGCGTCCTCGATCTACGACTCGACTCTGACGAAGATCATCGACGGCAAGCTCGTGAAAACCTGTGCCTGGTACGACAACGAGTGGGGCTTCTCGAACCGAATGCTCGATACGACGCTCGCTTGGGTCGCGGCGCGGTAGAGCGCAGCCGGCCGAAGCAGTCGTAGAGGATTTCGCCATGCCGCTCGCCGTCAAGAGAATGACCGATTTGCCGCTGCACGGCCAACGCGTGCTGATCCGTGAGGATTTGAACGTGCCCGTGAAGAACGGCAAGGTCACGAGCGCGGCTCGGATCGAGGCGGCACTGCCGACGTTGCGCGCAGCGCTCGATGCCGGCGCCCGCGTGCTCGTGATGTCGCATCTAGGCCGGCCGAAGGAAGGCAAGTTCGATCAGGGCGCTTCGCTCGCGCCGGTGGCCGAAAAACTCGGCGAGCTGCTCGCTCGCAAGGTGCCGCTCGCAAGGGATTGGCTCGACGGTGTCGAGGTGGCGGTCGGGGAGCTCGTGCTCTGCGAGAACGTGCGCTTCAACGTCGGCGAGGAAGCCGACGATCCGGCGCTCGCGAAACGTATGGCTGCGCTGTGCGACGTGTTCGTGATGGACGCGTTCGGCACGGCTCATCGAGCTCAGGCGAGCACGAATGGCGTCGCGCGCTACGCGAAGATTGCGTGCGCGGGGCCGCTGCTGGTCGCGGAGCTCGAGGCGCTCGCGGCCGCGCTCGAGAATCCGAAGCGCCCGCTCACCGCGATCATCGGCGGCTCGAAGGTGTCGACCAAGCTCGAAGTGCTGCAAGCGCTGTCGGCGAAGGTCGACCAGCTGATATTGGGCGGCGGCATTGCCAACACGATTCTCGCTGCGGCCGGAATCGAAGTCGGGAAGTCGTTGTACGAGCACGACATGCTCGACTTCGCGAAGCGCTTGCTCGACGGCGGCTTCGGCAAGGCCGAGATCCCGCTGCCGGTCGACGTCGTGGTCGCGAAGAGCTTGGATGCCGGCGTGCGCGGCACGATCAAGGATGTGCGCGACGTCGCGGCGGACGAGCTCATTCTCGACATCGGCCCGCAGACCGCGGAGCTGTACGCGCAGCGGCTCGCGCGGGCCGGCAGCATCGTTTGGAACGGTCCGCTCGGCGTGTTCGAGAATCCCGAATTCGCGGCCGGCACGCGCCGCGTGGCCGAGGCCGTGGCCGCCAGCGGCGCGTTCTCGATCGCTGGCGGCGGCGACACGCTGGCCGCGATCGAGCAGTTCGGCGTCGGCGACCGAATCTCCTACATCTCGACGGGCGGCGGCGCGTTCCTCGAGTTCCTCGAAGGCAAGACGCTGCCCGCCGTCGCGACGCTCGAGCGACGGGCCGCGGCAGGCCCCTGAGTGGCCAGCGCGCGACGGACGCTCGAGCGCGCCTTCGCTGCGGCCCTCGAAGCGGCGGATCCCGCGGTTTGTCTGCCGCCTGCGCTCGAGGGTCTCGAGCGCCGGCCCGCGCTCGTGCTCGGCGCCGGCAAGGCGGCCGCGGCCATGGCGGCGGCGTTCCATGCGCATTGGGACGCGCCGGTGCGCGGCATGGTGGTCACGCGTTACGGCCATGGACTGCGCGAGCGCGAGCGTTGCGGCAGCGTAGAGATCGTAGAAGCGGGTCACCCGTCGCCCGATGCGGCGAGCCTCGCGGCAGGTGCGCGGCTGCTCGAGCTCGCGCGCGGCGCGAGCGCTGCGGAGACGCTCGTTTGTCTGATCTCGGGCGGCGGCTCATCGCTGGCGGCGGCGCCGCTGCCGATGCTCACGTTCGAGCAGAAGCGCGCGGCTGCGAATTTTCTGATTCGCCGCGGCGCCGACGTCCGCGAGATCAACTGCGTGCGCAAGCACCTGTCGCGTCTCAAAGGCGGCCGGCTTGCGGCGACCGCGCATCCTGCGCCGGTCGCGACGTTCGTGATTTCGGACGTGCCCGGAGACAACGTCGCTGACGTCGCATCCGGCCCGACGATCGCCGACGCAACCACTCAGGCCGACGCGATCGCGATCCTGGAGCGCTACCGCTATCCGGCGCTCGCCGAGCTCGAGCCGGTGCTTCACGATTCGCACTGGGAGACGCCGAAGCCCGGCGCGCCGGAATTCGCGCAAGATTCCGTGCACTTGATCGCGACCGCGGCGACAGCCCTCGACGCGGCCGCGCGGCTGCTCGCGCGCGAGGGTTACGAGGTGATGAGGCTCGCCGACGATCTCGACGACGAGGCGCAGGCGCTCGGCCGCGAGCACGCGAACCTCGTCCTTGCCGAGCGGCGTGCGGGCCGCCGTCTCGCAATTCTCTCGGGCGGCGAAACGCGCGTCGTCCTCGGCGACGGCGCGGGCCGCGGTGGCCGCAACACCGAGTATTTGGCGGCGCTTGCGCTCGCACTCGACGGTGCGCCCGGTATCGAAGCGCTCGCGGCCGACACCGACGGCATCGACGGTCACGGCGATCATGCGGGTGCGATCGTGCTGCCCGAAACGCTCGCTCGTGGTGCGGCCGCAGGTCTGTCCCTCGCGACGCTACTGGCGGAACACGACAGTTACAGTTACTTTGATGCATGCGGCGCGCTGCTCAGAACCGGACCCACCCGAACGAACGTGAACGACTTCAGGTTGATCTTGTGTCAAGACGAATGAGTCAAGAACTGCCGCTCGTGCACGGGGGCGGCGACGAGGAGATTCGGCGCCGCACGAAGATCGTGGCCACTCTCGGACCCGCAACCGACGACCCGGCGGTGCTCGAGCAGCTGATAGTGGCCGGCGCGGACGTGTTTCGCATCAATTTCTCGCACGGCACGGCCGACGACCAAGCCGCACGCGTCGCAACGGTGCGCCGAATCGCCGACAAGGTCGGCCGCCACATCGGCATCATGGGTGATCTGCAAGGCCCGAAGATCCGCGTCGAGTCGTTCACGGCCGGCGCCGTCGATTTGAGCGCGGGCGCGGCGTTCGTGCTCGACACGGCGATGGACCCGAACAGCGGCGACGAGCATGCGGTCGGCGTCGCGTATCCGAATCTGGTGAACGACGTCGAGCCCGGCGACGTGCTGCTGCTCGACGACGGTTTGATCGTGCTCGACGTGGAGCATGTCGAGGGTACGCGCATCACGTGCCGCGTGAACCAGGGCGGTAGGCTCGCCGACCACAAGGGATTGAACAAGCAGGGCGGAGGGCTGTCCGCGCCCGCATTGACGGACAAGGACCGTCGCGACGTCGAAACGGCCGCGCGGCTCGGGCTCGACTTCATGTCCGTATCGTTCGCGCGCAACGCCGACGACATCGACGAGGCGCGGGCGCTGCTGCGGGCAGCCGGCGGTCAGGCGCATATCGTCGCGAAGATCGAGCGCGCCGAGGCCGTGCAGAACATCCGCTCGATCATCGACGCGAGCGACGTGATCATGGTGGCCCGCGGCGATCTGGCGGTCGAGGTCGGCTATGCGTCGATGACGGGCCTGCAAAAGGGCTTGATCAGGCTCGCGCGCTCGCGCAACCGCGTCTGCATCACGGCCACGCAAATGCTCGAGTCGATGATCAATTCGCCGTCGCCGACGCGTGCCGAAGTATCCGACGTCGCGAACGCGGTGATGGACGGCACCGACGCGGTGATGCTGTCGGCCGAGACCGCCGTGGGGAAGTATCCGGTCCGCGCGGTCGCCACCATGGCCGAGCTGTGCGTCGGCGCGGAGAAGCACGAGACTTTTCGGCGGGCCGCGAACTATCGGCTCGAGGACGTCTTCGCGCACGTCGACGAGGCGATCGCGATGGCGGTCATGTACGTCGCGAATCATTTGAACGTACGCGCGATCATTGCCCTCACCGAATCCGGATCCACGACGCTGTGGATGTCGCGCGTACGGTCGGACATCCCCGTGTTCGCATTCACGCGTCACGAAACGACGCGACGCCGCGTGAGCCTGTACCGCGGCGTCTACGCCGTGGCCTTCGACGTGAGCCACCCGGGCGAGATTCACGAGCGCGTGTTCGAATCCCTGTTGCACGACGGCTCGGTCGGCCCGGGAGATTTGATTTTGTTCACCATGGGCGATCAGCAAGGAGTCGCCGGCCGGACGAACACGATGCAGATCCTCATGGTGCCCCAGGCGGGTGCCGCTCACGCCTAGCGAGTGCGCGACGGCATCCAGAAGGCCTTGGTGCTGCCGGGCGCCGGC
Source organism: uncultured Gammaproteobacteria bacterium (assembly GCA_963817615.1). Classification (GTDB taxonomy): domain Bacteria; phylum Pseudomonadota; class Gammaproteobacteria; order Steroidobacterales; family Rariloculaceae; genus FEN-1219. The sequence continues at coordinate 1,149,552 of CAWFPH010000002.1, forward strand.
GCGCGCGGTGCTTACCAAGTCGGTGTCCTGAAGGCCGTTGCGACGCTGCTGCCGAAAGGCGCGCCGAACCCTTTCGGTGTGATTAGCGGCACTTCGGCCGGTGCGATCAACGCCGCCGTTCTCGCGGGGCGGGCGGCCAATTTCGAGCGCGCCATCGCCGAGATGGAGCACGTCTGGGCGAACTTCCAAGCGAGCCAGGTGTACCGCACCGACAACTGGACGATGCTGAAGTCGAGCGTCTACTGGCTAGCCGCGTTGATCTTCGGCGGCTTCGGCCTGCGCAACCCGCGAGCGCTGCTCGACAATGCGCCGCTGCGCGAGCTGCTCGCGCGCGACGTGCGCTTTGGCGGTATCGCGAAGGCCATCGCGCGCGGGCACCTGGACGCGCTCGCCATCACCGCATCGGCGTACACCACCGCGCGCTCGGTCACGTTTTTCCAGGGCCGCGAGTCCAAGCGTCCCTGGGCGCGCGTGCGCCGCGTCGGAGTGCCGGCGGTGATCAATCTCGATCATCTGATGGCGAGCGCGGCCGTGCCGTTCGTGTTTCCGCCGGTGCGGATCGGCAGCGAGTACTTCGGCGACGGATCGATGCGCCACCGTGCGCCGCTGTCACCCGCGATTCACTTGGGCGCCGACCGAATGCTCGTGATCGGCGTTCGCGACGAGCATCCCGATCCTCCGCCGCCAGCCGGCATCGAGCCCGAGGTGCCCACTCTCGCGCACTTGAGCGGCTACATGCTCGACACGCTGTTCATGGATGGTCTGTACACGGACCTCGAGCGCCTCGCGCGCTTGAACCGAATCATCGAGCGCGCCGGCACGGCCCGCGGCGGCTTCGAGGAGCTGCGCCCGCTGCACACGCTCGTGATCGTGCCGAAGGACGACATCCGCGCGGTGGCGGCGCGGCACGTGAACGAGCTGCCGCGCGCGGTCCGGCTGCTGCTGCAAGGGCTCGGCGTGACGAGTCACAGCGGCATGCAGCTCGTGAGCTATCTGTTGTTCGAGGCGGGGTTCACGCGCGAGCTGATCGCGATGGGGCTGCGCGACGCGCTCGCCATGGAAGACGAGCTGCGCGCGTTTCTGTTCGACGAGCCGATGGACACCCTCTACGCGCCGGTCCATCTGAAGGCCGCGCTCGAGCACTGACCGCGTCCGTGCCACGAGCGAGTAATGCGCCGTCGTCCTGCCCTGCGCAGTATTCGGCGGCGTGGTGCATGACCCGGCGCAAGCAATACGCCCTCGCGAATGCGCGTAGGCGCGGCGCTAGGGAATTTCGTGGTGGTGCGTGCGAATCGAGCCGTGCTTCTGCGCGAGGCGCCGTGCAACCGCCTCGGCGACGTAGACGGAGCGGTGCATTCCGCCCGTGCAGCCGATTGCGATCGTGAGGTAAGAGCGCTGGAAGTCGTGGTAGCGCGGAATCCAGTCCTCGAGGAATGCGACGATGTCGTCGATCATTCGCTGCACGATCGGCTGCTCATCGAGAAACTTCTTGACCGGCTCGTCGCGGCCGCTCAGCGGCCGCAGCTGCGTCTCCCAATACGGGTTCGGTAGGCAGCGAACATCGAACACGAAGTCGGCGCTTGCAGGAAGACCGTGCTTGTAGCCGAACGACTCGACGAGAATCGATAGCGCGCCGCGCGCGCGCAGGCCGACTCGCTCCCGGATCAGCTCGCGGAGGTCGTAGACGGTCATTCCGGTCGTGTCGATCACGAGCTCCGCGGTGTTGATCACGGGTCCGAGCAGCTCGCGCTCTTTGGCGATCGCTTCAGCAAGGCTCGTGTCCCTGTCCGTCAGCGGATGCTTGCGCCGCGTCTCGCTGAACCGCGACAGTAGCACTCGATCGTCGGCCTGCAGGAAGATGACCTCGCACGCCGCACCGCTGTCGCGCAGCTGCTGCACGAGCGGTGGAATCTTCGCGATGTCGTCGGCCGGACTGCGCGCATCGAGCCCGACGCCGACGTTCTCGTAAGCCGGGTCTTCACGCGGGAGGATCTCGTCGACGAACGAGCGAAGCAAGCCGACCGGGATGTTGTCGATGCAGTAGAAGCCGAGGTCCTCGAGCACGTGCAGAGCGACGCTCTTCCCGGACCCCGACAGACCGCTGACGATGATGAGCCGCACGCGTCGTCGGCTCAGCGTCCCGTGCTGCGCTGCACGGGTCTCGGAGCCTGTGGGCCGAGCTTGGCGTTCAGCCGGTCGTGGAGGTCTGCGGGCTCCTCGGCGGCGCGCAGGTCGCGCTGCAGCTCCGGATCGCACAGCTTCTTGACGAGATCGCGAATCTCGGCGAGCTGTTCGCGGCTCGAGCCGTCCGGCACGAGCAGGCCGAACAGAAGATCCACCGGCTTGCCGTCGGGCGAGTCGAAGTCGACCGGCGTCGCCAGCTTGAGGAATGCACCGACGCTCACCTTGAGCTCCGGGATTCGCGTATGCGGCATCGCGACCGCGGAACCGATCGCAGTCGAGCCGAGACGCTCGCGAGCCGCGAGACCCTCGAGAATCTGGCGCGGTTTCGGTCCGTTGGCGGCCGCCGCCAGCATTTCGCTCAAGATCTCGAGCGCATGCTTCTTGCTGCCGACGTGCGGCTCGCAACGTACGCTGCTGGGTTCGAGGATACTTGCGACGTCCATCGTCAGTGGGGCTCGCCGCGGGCCATCGGCTCGCGTTAGCGGAAGCGCGCCTTGCCTGCTTCCTTGGCGTGATGATCGGTGAGCTTCTCTTTGTACTTCTTGACTTGTCGGTCGAGCTTGTCGACGAGCATGTCGATTGCCGCGTACATATCTGATTCGGTCGAATCGGCGTGGATTGTACCACCGCCGAGGTGCACCGTGGCCTCTGCTTTGTGCAATAGCTTTTCCACGGTCAGGATGCAGTGAATATCGGTCATGTGGTCGAAATGTCGCTCCAGCTTGGCGAGCTTGGTGGCTACGTACTCGCGGAGGGGTGGCGTGAGGTCGATGTGATGGCCGGTGACACTCAACTGCATATGTGATGCTCCTTGCCGTTGCTCAAAAGCCGCCTCCGCTAAACCACGAGCTTGTTGCGCTTACGGTCGCTCGAAGACGGAATCTTCATCGCTTCCCGGTACTTGGCCACGGTTCTCCGCGCCACCGTGATGCCCTCGCCGGACAGCAGCTGCGCGATTTGGCTGTCGCTCAAGGGCTTCTCGGGATCCTCGCCGCTCACGAGCTTGCGGATCTTCGCGCGAACCGCCGTCGAGGATTGCTCGCCTTCCTCGCCCGCCACGTGACTCGAGAAAAAGTAGCGAAATTCGAACACGCCGCGCGGCGTGTGCATATATTTGTTCGTGGTCACGCGCGAGACCGTGGATTCGTGCATCTCGATGGCTTCGGCGATGTCGCGCAGCACCATCGGCCGCATGTGCTCCTCACCTTGCTCGAGAAAGTCGGTCTGCCGCTGGACGATCGTCAACGCGACTTTGAGCAAGGTCTCGTTGCGAATCTCCAAGCTTCGGATCAGCCAGCGTGCTTCCTGGAGTTGAGTGCGAAGCACGTCGTATTCCTCGCCGCGTCCGAGCGAGCTTGCGTAGATCTGATTCACGCGCAACGTCGGCGACATGGCGCTGTTGAGCTCTACGACCCAATGGCCGTCGCTGCGCCGCACGAACACGTCGGGCACGACGTACTCCGCGGCCGGCGCGTAGACCGCGGAACCGGGACGCGGATGGCGCGAGCGTACGAGAGCGATCGCGGCCTCGAGCTCCTCGTCGGCGACTTTGAGCAGGCGCTTGAGTGCGCCGAACTGATGCTCGGCGACGAGCGCCAAATGCTCGGCCGCAATCGTGCGCGCGAGCGCGAGACCGGGGGTATCGGCATCGAGCGCCGCTAGCTGCAGCAGCACGCATTCGCTGACCGAACGTGCCGCGATACCGATCGGATCGAAGCGCTGGACCACCTCCACGAGCACTCGCTCGACCTCCTCGATGGCCGCCAGCACGTCCGGTGCAAGGGTTGCGCGAATCGTCTCGAGATCGTCGGTGAGATAGCCGTCGTCATTGACCGCATCGATGATGGCTTGGCCGATCGTGGTGGTGCGCGTATCGAGATTCTCGAGCTCGAGCTGCCAGAGCAGGTGATCGCGCAGCGTTTCCTCGGAGCGGTCCGCGTACTCGAATGCGGTCGGCGGCTCGGCGCTTTTCGGTGCCTCGGAAGGCCCGGTCTTCTGCACGTCCTCCCATTCGGCCTCGCTCGCGACCGCGAGCTCCGTCAGCTCCTCCGGCTCGTCCGACTCCTGCTCGGGCGTTTCCGGGGCAGCCTCCGCGGGCGTCTCGGGGGCCTCGGGCTCCTCGGCCTCGAGCATCACGTTCTCGTCGAGCGCCGTCTGGATTTGGGTCTGCAGCTCCATGATCGGCAGCTGCAGCAGGCGAATGGCCTGCTGCAGCTGCGGCGTCATCGTCAGCTGTTGGCTCAGCTTGAGCTGCAGTGAGGGCTTCAGCATGCGACCAGTCTACCCGGACTTTCAGAGAGAGAAGCCTTCTCCGAGGTACACCTGGCGGACGCTCTTGTTCGACAGAATCTCGCTCGGCGTGCCGGATGCCATCAGGGCTCCTTCGTTCAGGATATAGGCTTGGCCGCAGATTCCCAGCGTCTCCCTGACGTTGTGGTCTGTAATTAAAACCCCGATGTTGCGCTGGGCCAGGTGACGAATGATCCGCTGGATATCGAGGACCGAGATCGGATCGACGCCCGCAAACGGCTCATCGAGCAGCACGAACTTCGGTTCGACGGCGAGCGCCCGCGCAATCTCGACGCGGCGGCGCTCGCCGCCGGACAGGCTTACGCCCAGCGTGTCGCGGACATGGCTGATATGCAGCTCTTCCATGAGCTCCTCGAGCTTGGTTTGCCGGCTGGCCCGGTCGAGATCCTTGCGCGTTTCGAGAATAGCGCGAATATTGTCTGCGACGCTAAGCTTGCGGAATACGGACGCCTCCTGCGGCAAGTAGCCGAGGCCGAGCCGCGCCCGCCGGTGCACGGGCAAGCGCGTGACGTCGCGTCCGTTCAAGCGAATGACGCCGCGGTCGCAGCGTATGAGCCCCACGATCATGTAGAACGCCGTCGTCTTGCCGGCCCCATTCGGACCGAGCAGGCCGACCACTTGACCGCTTTCGATCGACAGACTGAGGTCTTTGACGACCTCGCGCAGCCGATAGCGCTTGGCCACACCGAGCGCTTCGAGCTTGCTCATGGAGTGGGGTGAGTCTCGTGCGCCCCGTTGGCGGCATCGGTGGGCATCACGCGGACCCGCACGCCGCAATCTGACGAGCCCGCGGTAAACCGCTCGTCATTGAAGTCGTAGTTGAGGTTGCAGCCGTGGACCTCGGAGCGCCCCTTGTAGAACCAAACGTCTCCCAAGAGATTCAGCGTGTGCTGCGCGCTGTTGTAGGCAAGCTTCTCTGCGGTGCCGTGCACGGGTTCCTTGCGATCCTTGCTGTAATCGGTGATCGACGCGGGCGTGCCCGCGAGCTCTGCCGTGGCGAGCTTGTCCTTTTCGAACACGAGCTGCGCGCTGTCGGCCTGCAGCACGGCGGCATCGACCTCGAGCCGGACGTGACCTTTGAATTGCCACTCGCTGCGAGCGTCGAAATCCGTGCCGGTTGCGAGTGCCTCGTCGGCGGTGACCGCGAGACCGCCTCGCGTGATCTTCGGTTCGACGAGATGCACGAGATTGCTGTCGCCATCGAGCGACAGCGATTTCATGCTGAGCACGAGGCCGTTCGACGCGCGGTCGTCCTGCGCCGCAAGCGCCGAGCACGCGGTCAGCGCGAGCAGGGATACGCAGGCTTTACCGAGCAAATTTGCCATGAACTTCGGATTCTAGCTCCACCTTTCTGTCCTTCAAATGTACGTTCAGGCCGACCGCGTCGACATGCCAGTCGCCCAAGTCGAGCTGCACCGGCGCCGACGATTCCACACGCGAGTCCTTCGGCAGGAACGACACCGTCGAGGTCTTGATCGTGAGCGCGGGCCTCCCATCGCTGGCTTGCGCATGGAGCTCGACGTCGCCGGCGAGCTCGAAGCGGCTGCCGTCCTTCGGACCGGCTGCGCGGGCGGCGTTGATGGACCACTCGGCGGTGCCCTGTCCTCCGTAGTCCACGCGCACGTCCGTCATCAGCAAACGCCCGCTGTCGGGCTGCTCCTCGAGCGTGGCCGCGTGCAGACGGTACGCGATTTCTCCGGCTTCATCGGTACCCTCGAAGCGCGCTCCATGGAGGTAATAGCCGGACGTCGGCGACGAAGCCGAGCGTGCCGGCGGCGGTGCCGTCGCAGGGCGACTGAAGTACCAGGTCGCGAGCGCGGCTGCCGACAGCAGCACGAGCGCGGCACTGTTCGGCAGGCTCAGGGCCATGACGGCGTCAGCTCGGAGGGGCGGTGCTCGAGAGATTGTACGCGATGGCAGGCCGCGACGACGGCTGCGGTTACGGCCGGCGTCGCTTCGGCTAGACTAGCGACCGCAGGACGCACCGTATGGATCCAAACGACATCGCAGCACTGATCGAGCAGAACCTCGAGGGGTCCCAAGCCCGTGTGCACACGGACGGCCAGGGGCACTACGAGGCGATCGTCGTGGCGCCGGCGTTCGCCGGCAAGCGAGCGGTGCAGCGCCATCAGCTCGTATATGCCACGCTCGGCGAGCGGGTCGGCCGCGAGATCCACGCGCTCGCGCTGCAGACGTTCACGCCGGAAGAGTGGCGCGATCGGCGCGCCTAGCCATGCCCCCCGGCTGCCTCTACCGGCGTCGCGGGGCGCCGCGCATTGGATAAGCTCGCGATTGTCGGCGGTGTGCCGCTCGCCGGCACCGTGCCGGTCTCGGGCGCGAAGAACGCGGCCCTACCGATTCTGGCGGCGACGCTGCTCGCCGAAGCGCCGGTCACGCTCACCAACGTTGCACAATTGAATGACGTGCGCACGATGCTCAAGCTGCTCGCGCGAATGGGCGTTGCAGCCACCGTTCGCGATGCGGCGGTGGAGATCGATGCGGCCGGCATCAACGAGTTTCTAGCGCCGTACGAGCTCGTGAAAACGATGCGCGCGTCGATTCTCGTGCTCGGACCGCTGCTGGGGCGTTTCGGCCGCGCCGACGTGTCGCTGCCGGGCGGCTGCGCAATCGGGGCGCGGCCCGTCAACTTACACGTCGCGGGGCTCCGAGCGATGGGCGCCTCGATCGCAATCGACAACGGTTACATCCGCGCGCGGGCCGAGCGGCTGCGCGGAGCGCGCGTGGTGCTCGATACGGTGACGGTGACCGGCACCGAGAACTTGATGATGGCCGCTGTGCGGGCGCGCGGCGAGACGGTGATCGAGAATGCGGCGCGCGAGCCCGAGATCTCCGAGCTCGCAAGCTTCCTCGGCGCGCTGGGTGCGCGCATCGAGGGAGCCGGTACGGACACGATTCGCATCGAGGGCGTGGAGCGGCTCGGCGGCGCGGCCTACGAGGTCGTGGCCGACCGGATCGAGAGCGGCACCTATCTCGTCGCGGCCGCGATCACGGGCGGCCGCGTCCGACTCGAACGCGCGCGCCCCGAGCATCTCGACGCCGTGCTACAGAAGCTCGAGGAGGCAGGGGCAACCGTCGCATACGGCGCCGACTGGATCGAGCTCGACATGCGCGGCCGGCGGCCGCTCGCAGTCGACGTGAAGACTGCGCCCTACCCCGGTTTCCCCACGGACATGCAGGCGCAATTCTGTGCGTTGAATGCCGTGGCCGAGGGGACGGCCACCATCACGGAGACGATCTTCGAGAACCGCTTCCAGCATGCGCTCGAGCTGCAGCGGCTCGGCGCGAACCTGTCGATACAGGGGAACACGGTGATCACGCGCGGGGTGCCCAACTTGACCGGAGCGCCCGTGATGGCGACCGATCTGCGGGCGTCCGCGTCGCTGGTGCTCGCGGGCCTCGCCGCGCGCGGAACGACGATCGTCGATCGCATCTACCACGTCGATCGAGGCTACGAGCGCATCGAGCAAAAGCTCGGCGCGCTCGGCGCGGATATTCGCCGCATCGTGCGCTGAAGCGCGCCGCACGCGATTTGCTAGAACGGGCGGCGGTGCGCCGCTCGCTAGTTGCCGGCTTGGGGCGGGCGCTCGACGAGCACGGCGGTGGTGTCGATTGCGCTGCCGTTCGGATGCACCGCGCGGATCCTGATGCGCGTGCCGGGTGGCGCGCTCGCGACGAGCGTCATCGCCTGCTGGCGCGTGTAGGTGCGCTGGCCGTTGATCTCCGTGAGCACGTCGCCGGGCATGAGCCCGGCCGCGACCGCGGGCCCGGCGACGCCGATCAGCAGCACGGCCGGACCATCGATGCCGAGCGCGCGGGTGTCGCGCGCGCCGAGGTCCGCGCTGTTCTCGACGCCGAGATAGCCGCGGATCACGCGGCCGTGCGCGATCAGCTGCTCCATCACGCCGCGCACGAGATTGACCGGGATCGCGAAGCCGAGTCCCTCGGGCACGGTCCGATCGCGCACGGCTGCGCTGATCACGGCGGTGTTGATGCCGACGAGCTCGCCGCGAGAGTTCACGAGCGCGCCGCCCGAGTTGCCGACGTTGATTGCGGCGTCGGTCTGGATGAAGTTCTCGAAGGTCGTGACGCCGAGCTGACCGCGGCCGGTCGCGCTCACGATACCCATCGTGACCGTTTGGCTAAGGCCGAGGGAGTTGCCGATCGCGAGGACGACTTCTCCGACCTGCAGAGTGTCGGAACGGCCGAACCGGATCTCCGGCAGGTCCGGCAGCGAAATCTTGAGCAGCGCGAGCTCCGTCTCGGGGTCGGCGCCGACGAGCTCGGGCGTGGCGACGCGGCCGTCGGCGAGCTGCACGCGGATCTGCTCGGCGTCTTTGATCACGTGCCAGTTCGTGACGATGTAGCCTTGGGCGTCGATGACGACGCCCGAGCCGAGCGCTCGGCCCCGAACCGGCACGCCGGCAGGATTCCCCGGGGAGTAGGCGAGGCCGGTGCGTTCGGTGTAGATGTTTGCCACGGCCGGGGCGCTCGCCGTAACGGCTTCGGCGTAGCTCGTGAGCCGCGCGCTCGGCGCGCCCGAACCGAGGTGCGCAAGCTCGGGCTGAAGAAGGACCAGCACGAATGCCGCCGCAAGCCCCACGGCCGCCGACTGCGCGAAGAACGCAACGACCTTCAACGCGGGCGACATGGCGGGAGTGTAGCAGCTGACGGCCGGCGTTCGGTGGCCAAGCCATTTGGGCGCTGTGTATAATGCGGCGCTCCGTAACGGCGCGGCGCACACCGGGACAGCGTGCGACACCCCCGCAGGACAGAAAAAACTCTTGAGTGCGTTGCAGAGGGAGACTACCTGATGCTTGGCCCTGTCGGTCGAGGAGTGCTCGATGGCTGAGAGCACCGGATTCACTCGGCGGCATTTCTTGACCGTGGCCACGGCGGTCACCGGCGGCGTCGGCGCGATCGCAACCGCCGTGCCGTTCGTAGCGTCGTTTCGCCCGAGCGCGCGCGCTCAAGCGCTAGGCGCGCCCGTCGAGGTCGACGTCAGCAAGGTCGAGCTGGGTGCGCTCCTCAAGGTCGAGTGGCGCGGCCACCCGATCTACATCGTGCACCGCACCGAGCGGATGCTCGAATCGTTGAAGATGGACACGTCGCAGCTGCGCGATCCCGATTCGAAGGATTCGATCCAGCCGCAGGACGCGGAGAACGAGTACCGCAGCGTGCGCCCCGCGTTCCTAGTGCTCGAGGGGGTCTGCACGCACTTGGGCTGTGCGCCGCTGCCGCGTTTCGAGGTGGCTCCGGCCGATCTGGGCCCACAATGGCCGGGCGGCTTCTACTGTCCGTGCCATGGCTCTCGGTTCGACCTCGCGGGTCGCGTGTTCCAGGGTGTGCCCGCACCGACCAACTTGACCGTGCCGCCGTATCGCTTCGTCAACGACAGCACGATTCTCATCGGCTCAGACACGGGGAATTCATAGCATGGCGAGCACCGAGGCCGACGTTTTCGATCGGCTGGGTCGAGGCCTGAGCGCGCTCGGCGCCTGGATCGACGCGCGCTTCCCGATGACGAAGCTCATCAAGGAGCACGCCACCGAATACTACGCTTCGAAGAACTTCAACATCTGGTACGGCTTTGGCGTCATCGCGACATTCGTGCTCGTGATGCAGCTCGTCACCGGCATCTTTCTCACGATGAACTACAAGCCTTCGGCCGACGGTGCGTTTGCGTCGGTCGAGTACATCATGCGCGACGTCGACTGGGGATGGCTCATCCGCTATCTGCACTCGACGGGTGCTTCCGCGTTCTTCATCGTGGTCTACTTGCACATGTTCCGCGGCCTCCTCTACGGGTCTTACAAGCGCCCGCGAGAGCTCGTCTGGATCATCGGCATGTTCATCTATCTGTGCTTGATGGCGGAGGCGTTCTTCGGCTACCTGCTGCCCTGGGGCAACATGTCTTATTGGGGCGCGCAGGTCATCGTCTCATTGTTCGGCGCGATTCCGGTCGTCGGCAACGGTCTGGCCGAATGGATACGCGGCGACTATTACATCTCCGACATCACGCTGAACCGGTTCTTCGCTTTTCACGTGATCGCGGTCCCGCTCCTGCTCGTGCTGCTCGTGGTCGTGCACATCATGGCTCTGCATCAGGTGGGGTCGAACAACCCGGACGGCATCGAGATCAAAGACCACAAGGGACCTGACGGTATTCCGCTCGACGGCGTCGCATTCCATCCGTATCACACGAGCAAGGACCTCGTGATCATCGTCGTATTCCTGATCTTGTTCTCGGCGGCAGTATTCTTCGCGCCCGACATGGGCGGCTACTTCCTGGAGCACGCGAATTTCGAGCCCGCGAATCCGCTGCAGACGCCGCCGGAGATTGCGCCGGTTTGGTATTTCACGCCGTTCTACGCGATCCTACGCGCGGTTCCGAACAAGTTGCTCGGCGTCGTGCTGATGGGCTCCGCAGTGCTCCTGCCGTTCTTTCTGCCATGGCTCGACCTCTGCCGCGTGAAGTCGATTCGCTACCGCAGCTGGATTTACAAGATCTCGCTTGGCGTGTTCGCGATCTCGTTCTTGACGCTCGGTTATCTCGCCACGCAGCCGGCGAAGGGCGTGTATCCGGTTTTGGCGCGAGTCTTCACGGTGCTGTACTTCTCGTTCTTCGTGCTGCTGCCGTTCTATTCGCGCGTCGAGAAAACGAAGCCCGTCCCGACGAGGGTCACGCATTGAAAATTGCCGCTGTCGCGCTGCTCTTCGTGCTTCTCGCGAGCAGCGCCGCGTTTGGTCAGGAAGAGGCGAAGCTCGACGTTGCGAACAACAACATCGCCAACACGGCCTCACTGCAGCGCGGCGCGAAGTATTTCGTGAACTACTGTCTCGGCTGCCATTCTGCGAAGTACGTTCGCTACAATCGGCTGGGTCAGGACCTGCAGCTGACCGACAAGCAAGTCATCGACAACCTGATGTTCACGGGCGAACGGCCGTTCGACACGATGGCGATTGCGACGAAGCCCGAGGACGCCGCGCGGTGGTTCGGCAGAGCGCCTCCCGACCTCTCGTTGATCTCTCGCGCTCGTGGCCCCGACTACATTTACACGTTCCTGCGCAGCTTCTACGTGGATCCTACGAGTCCCGTCACCGGTGCCGACAACGTGGTGTTGCCGAACACTGCAATGCCCGACGTGCTCTGGGAGCTCCAGGGCTTGCAGCGTGCAGTGTTCGTGCCGGATCCCGAGGAAGGCGCCGGTGCTCAGAAGTTCGAGAAGTTCGAGATAGTCAAGCCGGGGACGTTGTCGGCCGAGGAATACGATCAAGTAGTCCGCGACATCGTGAACTTCCTCGACTACATTGGCGAACCGATTCAGCGCGAGCGCGAGGCGCTCGGCATACGGGTCATCGGATTTCTGCTCGTATTCTTGCTAATCGCCTATCTGTTGAAGAAGGAAGTCTGGAAGGACGTGCACTAGTCCTTCCGACGCGCTGCGCCCATTCGCGCACTTGAGGAGACCCGTCGTATGACGGTCATTGCCAGCCGTCGATCCGTGATGACGCTATTCTCGAAACCTGCCGATCCCTGGAGCCACAGGACGCGGCTCGTGCTTGCCGAGAAGAGCATCACGATCGATATCGTCAACGTCGACGACGGCAACCTCCCCGAGGATCTGCTGGATCTGAATCCGTACAACAGCGTGCCGACGCTCGTCGATCGCGACCTCGTGCTGTACGACTCGCGGGTCATCATGGAGTATCTCGACGAGCGGTTTCCGCATCCGCCCTTGATGCCGGTCGATCCCGTCACGCGAGCGCAATTCCGTCTCGCATTGTTCCGAATCGAACGCGACTGGTATCCGCTCGCCGAGGAGATCGGCGCCGGCCCGGAACGCAAACCCGTCTCGCGCGCCGTGAAGTCGCTCGAGGAAAGCATTCTCTCGAGCGTCGAGATCTTCGCCGCGAAGAAGTACTTTTTGAGCGACGAGTTCTCGCTCGTCGACTGCACGATCGCACCGATCCTCTGGCGGCTTCCGCTGTTCAACATCAAGCTGCCTCCGCAGGCGCGGTCGATCCAACGCTATATGGACGAGGTCTTCTCGCGGCCCTCGTTCCAAGCAAGCCTCACGGAGTTCGAGCAGGAGATGCGGCAGTAGCCGAGCGCCCGACCAAGCAGCGGCCGTACTTGCTGCGCGCGATGCACGAGTGGATGGTCGACAACGGTCTCACGCCGCACGTGGTGGTCGATGCGGCGCATGACGGCGTGCGCGCGCCGGCAGGGCTCGCGAAGGACGGCCGCATCGTGTTCAACGTGAGCCACGCTGCCACGCGCGGGCTTTCGCTCGGCAACGAGACGCTTGCGTTCGAGGCTCGCTTCGGCGGCGTGCCGCAGCAAGTGGCAGTTCCCGTTGCGGCCGTGCTCGGAATCTATGCCCGCGAGAACGGGCAAGGGATGGTCTTCGCCGACGAGGCTCCACCGGAGGGCACGCCGCCGGCGGGCGGCGCCGACGGCGGCGGTCGTCCGAAGCTCAAGGTCGTCAAGTAAGGCGGCTGGCCACGCTCCGTGCGCGCGAGAGGCGGCCGCCGGGCGGGGGCGATCAGCGCGGCTCGAGCAGCTCGGCGTCGATCAGGTCGCAGAGGCAGTGGATCGCCAGCAGGTGCACTTCCTGAATGCGGCAAGTGCGCTCGGCCGGCACGCGAATCTCGATGTCTTTCGGCTCGAGCGCATCCGCGATCGCGCCGCCGTCGCGCCCGGTGAGCGCGACGACCTTGAGGCCACGCTCGTGCGCCGCATGAATCGCTCGCAGCACGTTTTCCGAGTTGCCCGACGTCGAGATCGCGAGCAGCACATCGGCCGGCTGGCCGAGCGCCCGCACCTGCTTCGCGAAGACCTCGACGAACGCGTAGTCGTTTCCGATCGAAGTGAGCGTCGAGCTGTCCGTCGTGAGCGCGAGTGCGGGCAGGCCCGGGCGCTCCAGCTCGAAGCGATTCAGCAGCTCGCTCGAGAAATGCTGAGCGTCGGCCGCCGAGCCGCCGTTGCCGCAGGCGAGAATCTTGCCGTCCTCGAGCAGGCTGCGCGTCATGGCCGCGGCGGCTGCTGCGATGCTCGGCGCAAGCACGATCGCAGCCTCTTTGACCGCAATGCTGTCGCGAAAGTGCTGCCGTACTCGATCGTCCATCTCGATCCCCGGCGCCGGCTCGCGGCGCGTCGCGCTTCCGGGAAAGGTCCAGGCAGCGCAGGCAGCGACACTCTGCACCGAACGAGATCCAGGTTTCAACCGGCGTCGAACGCGTTGCGAATCCACTGCACGCGCGGCTCGGCGGCGTCGATGCCGTCGAACGCGACCACGTCGAAGCGGATCGGCGCCCCGTGCCACTCGGCGTGGCGCATCAGCAGATGGCGGGTTGCGAGCACGATACGCCGGCGCTTCTGCGGACCGATGCTCTCGACCGCACTGCACGGTGCATCTGCCGCGCGGGCACGCACTTCGACGACGACGAGCGTGCATTCGTCGCGGCAGACGAGATCGAGCTCGCCGAGGCGGCACCGATAACCCCGTGCGAGCACGGTGACTCCGCGTGCCTCGAGATACCTTGCGGCGACCGCTTCCCAGCGCCGGCCGCGCTCGAGCTGCATCAGCGCGCGCCTATCAGCCCGCTTTGTTGCACCGGACGAGTCGTGGCTTCGATGGGCGCCGGCCGGCCGGCACGAAATTGCGCAAGCGGCAAATCGCGGTGTATTCGGCCCTGCGCATCGAGCGTGAGCTGGCCCGACATGCCTTGGAGCGGCCAGGCCGCTCCACCGTTGTACAGGGGCTGGACCAGCTCGTAGGCGTCGAAGCCCATGCCGTACAGACGCAGTTGACTCGGTTGGCTCGCTCGCTGCGGCCAAAACGTCTTCAGCTGGGCCTGCAGCTGAGCGGCGTTCTCGCCGGGCTCGAGCAGCGACGGTGCGTCGGCGAAGATCATGCCGTTCAGATCGTTGTCGCGGCTCGCGCTGTCGGTCGCGTAGACGTCTGCGGTCGCGTAGGTCGGAATGTCGCCGCCATAGTGGTAGCGCAGTTGCGGTGCCACCAGCCGCGCGGCGTCGGCATCGCCCACGAAAAAAATCATGTCGACGTCTTGCCGTCGGCGCGGCTCGAACTGGATCGGGACGCCCAAATTCGCCTGCAGGCGCCGTTCCCGCTGGTAGCTGCGCGTGATGTGCAGCAGCGAATCGATTGTCGGTCCGAAGTCTTGCTGGGCGCGATCGTAGCCCGCGAAATCGAGCAGCTGTCCGCCGCGCGCCTCGAACTCGTCGCGGAAGCTGCCGAGGATGTCGTAGCCCCGTGTATTGCTCGGTACGAGCGCGATGGCGGTCGTCGCGCCGGCGTCGATCGCGCGGTCGGCAATTACGCGTGCCTCATCCTGCGGAGCGAGCGCGAATTGATAGAAGCTGCCCGAGAACGGCCGGTCGCTTTGTGCGAAGTTGAGCGCGAGCGTCGGCACGAACCCCGCTTGCGTGGCGACTTGGTCGACCTCGGGTTTGAGCAGCGGTCCGACGATGAAGTCGGCGCCGTCGAGCTGCGCGCGCAAATACGCCTGCGCACCCCCCAGCGTATTGGTGTCGTAGATCCGAATCGTGGTGCCGTCGCTCGAGCCGTCGCGGAAGTGTGCGGCGAGGAAGCCATCGCGAATCGCGAGTGCGGAGCTGCGCTGCGGAGAGCTGAGAGGCAATAGCAGCGCGATCTGCGCCGGGAAACCCGCTGCGCGCTGTTGCGCGAGCAGCTCCGCGAGCAGGCCGCCGGCCGCCGGGTGGTCGGTGTAGATCTCGCGCCATGCGAGCAGCGCGCGCCGCAGATCGCTGGTACCGGCCGCCACGGGCGCAAGCGCTAACCAGCCGTCGATGATGCGGTCGCCCGTCGGCGGCAGCGGTGTCTTCGGCGGATAGTTCTTGAAGCCGTTCCAGATCATGCGCTGGTTCGCGAGTATCGAGGCCGAGTCGTCGAGCCAGACCTCGCGCTCGACGAATGCCCGCACGGCGTCGACCGGCCGGCCGACCTGGAATAGCGCTTCGCCGCGCACGGCAGCGGAGTCGCGCAGCGCCGCGGGTGACAACGGTCCCTGCAGCGACGCGAGCATGTCGAGCGCGGCCTGCGGTCTGTGGTCTTCGAGCTCCACCCGCGAGAGCAGCACGGCGATCGCCTGTTGCTGATCGCGGTCGGCATCGGCGCGCGCGTCGCCGAGCCGCCGCCGCGCGGCCGGCAAGTCGCCGTGGTCGATCGCGAGCCGTGCGGATTCGATCAAGTGGCCGACGCGCACCGTGCCGGTGGTGGCCGCGGCCAGCTGCGCATAGAGGTCGGCCGCCGACCGGTCGTTTGCAGCGGCGGCGGCTCGGGCGCGGTTTTCGAGCACTTGAACGTTGACGGCGTTGGGGGCCGGCGCTTGCGATACGCACGCCGTGAGCGCGGCCGCGAGCAGCGCGCCGGTCGCCCACATTCTGACCGGGGCGCGTCGTGCGCTTGTAGACGTCCTGTCGATCATGACTGCGTATACTCGGCGTCGATGAATGCGGCAGCGGGCGTGCACGGCACGTTGTTCGTGATCGGCACGCCGATCGGCAATCTCGGCGACATGAGCCCGCGCGCGCGCGAAGTTCTGGGCGCGGCGGATCTCATCGCCGCCGAGGATACGCGCCGCACCCGGGGATTGCTATCGCATATCGGGGTCGAGACGCGAGTAATCGCGTATCACGAGCACAACGAGCGGGAGCGCGTTCCCGAGCTCCTCGAGCGGCTCGCGCGCGGCGCCGCGATCGCGCTCGTGAGCGACGCGGGCACGCCGCTCGTGAGCGATCCGGGCTGGCGGCTCGTGCGGGCCGCGCGCGCCGCCGGACATACGGTGACGTCCGTTCCCGGTCCGAGCGCGCTCACCGCGGCGCTCAGCACGGCCGGACTGCCGACCGATCGGTTCGTCTTCGAGGGCTTCCTCCCGCGCCGCGACGGCCCGCGCGCGGTGCGGCTGGCGGAGCTCAAGCGCGAACCGCGCACGATCGTGCTGTTCGAAGCGGTTCATCGGCTCCCGGCAACGTTCGCCGCGCTCGTTCGCGAGCTCGGCGCCGAACGCGAGGCCGTGGTCGCGCGCGAGCTGACCAAGGTTCACGAGCAGATCGAGCACGGCACGCTCGGCGACCTCGCGGCGCGGCTCGGTGCCGACGTGCCCTTGCTCGGGGAATTCGTGATCGTAGTCGCGGGCGCGCCGCCCAGCAGCGCGACCGTCGACGACGACGAGGCGCGGCGAATCTTCGGACTGCTCAGCGCCGCGCACGATCCGGGCACTGCGCTCAAGCTCACCGCGGCCATTACGGGTCTGTCGCGCAATACGCTGTACCGGCTGACCCGAACCTGAGCCGGCCGCGGTGTCGTCGCGCAGCGGCAAAGCCGCTAAGCTACGCGCGGGAGTCGGCCGGGCAGTCGCCGGAACGCAAGTTTCGGAGGAAAGTCCGGGCTCCGCTGGGCAGGGTGCCAGGTAACGCCTGGGGGGCGCGAGCCTACGGAAAGTGCCACAGAAAACAAACCGCCGGGCAGCAATGCCCGGTAAGGGTGAAAAGGTGCGGTAAGAGCGCACCGCGCAGGTGGTAACACGCTGCGGCACGGTAAACCCCACCCGGAGCAAGACCGAATAGGGGAGCGTCGAGTGTGCCCACACGAGCTCCCGGGTAGGTCGCTAGAGGTGCGCGGCGACGCGCATCGTAGAGGAATGGCTGCTCTCGACAGAACCCGGCTTACAGGCCGGCTCCCACCCCTTTCTCGCTGATTCCGCAGTCCGCTCCGAGCGCCCTTTGCGCGCCCGTTTTTTGGGCGTACGCTAACCCTCTGTCGCGAAAAAAGTTTTCACGCGATCAGCGTTGACAGTCGGGCCTTCGTGTCCCTATAGTGTCGCAAAGTGGGACAAAGTGGGCAAGAATGGGCTCGGCGGGCTCCGAATGCTTCGGGGTGCAACAAAAATCACGGTCGACGCGAAGGGTCGGATCGCAATCCCGACCCGCTATCGGGAGCAGCTGATCACCCGCGCCGACGGTCATTTGGTCGCGACCATCGATCGGGACAACTGCCTGCTCATTTACCCGCTGCCTGATTGGGAGGAGATCGAGCGCAAGCTCGTTCGCTTGCCGGCGCTCAATGAGCAATCGCGTCGTTTGCTGCGTTTGATGGTGGGCCACGCCACCGATCTCGACATGGACGGCCACGGCCGAGTCTTGCTGCCGAAGGAGTTGCGCGACTTCGCGACGCTCGAACGGCAGGCGATGCTGGTCGGCCAGGGCAACAAGTTCGAGCTCTGGAACGAACAACGATGGAACAGCCGACGAGATGAGTGGCTAGCGAGCGGCGACGAACAGGCGGGCTTACCTCAGGAACTCGAGTCGCTGTCTCTGTAGAGCACGCGGCGGTGCCCAGGATGTCTGGCCATCAGCCCGTGCTGCTGAGAGAAGCGCTCGAAGGTTTGGCGTTGCGGAATGACGGTTGGTACGTCGATGCGACCTATGGACGCGGCGGACATAGCGCCGAAATATTGGCGCGCCTCGGAGCACAGGGACGGTTGCTCGCTCTGGACAAAGACCTCGAAGCAGTGGCTGACGGGCGCGCGCGCTTCGCGGGCGAGCCTCGCTTCGTCATCGCCCATGCCGGTTTCGAGGATCTGCGAGACGTCGTCGTCCCTTGGCTCGGCGGCCAGCCGCTCGCGGGCGTGCTGTTCGATCTCGGCGTCTCCTCGCCGCAGCTGGATCGAGCGGCGCGCGGTTTCAGCTTCGCTCAGGACGGGCCGCTCGACATGCGGATGAATACCCGCTTGGGTCCGACTGCGGCCGAGTGGCTCGACCGCGCATCGCAGCAAGAAATTGCCGACGTCCTCAAGCGGTACGGCGAAGAGCCGCGCGCGCGGCAGATCGCCGCGGCGATCGTGCGCCGGCGCGCGACGGCGCCGCTCACGACGACGCGCGAGCTCGCCGATCTCGTCGCGGCGAACTCGCGCCGCGGCGATCGGCACCGGATCCATCCGGCGACGCGCACGTTCCAGGCGATCCGAATCGCGATCAACGACGAGCTCGCCGCGCTCGAGCGCGGGCTCGAACAGGCGCTCGAGACGCTCGCGGCGAACGGCCGCCTCGTCGTGATCAGCTTCCATTCGCTCGAAGACCGCATCGTGAAGCGCTTCTTCGCCGCCGAGGCGCGCGGCGACGAGGCCTATGCCGGACTGCCGAACGTGCCGCCGCATGCGCGGCCTCGGCTCAGGCTTGTCGGCAAGCTGGTGCGTCCGTCGCCGGAGGAAATCGACGCGAATCCGCGCGCGCGCAGCGCGCGCCTGCGAATCGCGGAACGCATGGAGGTCGAGCGGGCGGCATGAAATCGCAGCTGCTCGAGCTCGGCGCGGTGCTGCTGCTCGCAGGGTCGGTGACGGCTTCCGGCGTGCTGGTGGTCGGCGCAAAGCACCGCTCGCGGCAGCTGTTCATCGAGCTCGAGGAGCTCAATCGCGAGCAGGACCGGCTGCAGATCGACTGGGGCCGGTTACAGATCGAACAGAGCACGTATGCAACGCATTCCCGAATCGAGACCCTTGCGCGCGAGCGCCTCCATCTGACCGAGCCGCGCGACGAGCAGCTCGTGATCGTCGAGGCGGAGAAAAAGTGAAAAAGAGCAAGGCGGCCACGACGTTCGCCGACCGCACGCGCTGGCGCACGACCGCGCTGCTCGTCGCGTTCGCGCTGGGCGGCCTCACGCTCGAGGGCAAAATTCTGTACTTGCAGCTCGTCAACAAAGAGTTCCTGACCGAGCAGGCGAACGACCGGCATCTGCGCACGGTGCAGATCTCCTCGCACCGCGGCACGCTCACGGATCGCTATGGCGAGCCGCTCGCGGTCAGCACGCCTCTCGATGGCATTTACGCCAATCCGCGCGAGCTCAAACCCGCGCTCGACCGGCTACACGAGCTCGCCGTCGTGCTCGGGAAGGACGACGATTGGCTCGCGCGTCGGATCACGAGCAATCTCGACAAGGATTTCGTTTACCTGGAACGGCATCTGCCGCCCGCCAAGTCGGACCAAGTTCTCGCGCTCGGTCTGCCCGGCATCGGCGCCCTGCGGGAATACGGGCGGTACTACCCGGCCGGCGAGGTCACTGGGCACGTGCTCGGTTTCACGAACGTCGACGACCGCGGCCAAGAAGGGTTCGAGCTCGCCTACGACCAGTGGCTCAAGGGTGAGAACGGTGCGAAGCGCGTGCTGCAGGACCGCCTGGGTCATGTGATCGGCGACATCGAGCTGCTGAAGCCGGCTAAGCCGGGTCGCGATCTGCGCACCAGCATCGACTTGCGACTCCAATATCTCGCCTATCGTGAGCTCAAGGCTGCGATGGGCGAGACGCGTTCGCGCTCGGGCTCTGTCGTGGTTCTCGACCCGAACACCGGCGAGGTGCTCGCGATGGTCGACCAACCGGGCTACAACCCGAACGACCGCTCACAATACGATCCCGAGCGCTATCGCAATCGCGCGATGACCGACATGTTCGAGCCGGGCTCCACGTTCAAGCCGCTCGTGATGGCGGAAGCGCTCGAGAGCGGCGCGTTCCGTCCCGACTCGATCGTCGACACCTCGCCCGGCATTCTGCGGATCAACAACCGCAAGGTCACCGAGGACGACGAGAACTTGGGCGCCGTCGACCTTACGACGATCCTCGCCCGGTCGAGCAACGTCGGCGCCGCACGCATCGCGCTCTCATTGAAGCCGGACGACATCTGGCGCGTGCTGACGGCGCTCGGCATCGGCCGACTGTCGGAGACGCACTTTCCAGGCGAGTCCGCCGGCGTGCTCAACGACCCGCAGCACTGGCGCACGATCGGTCAGGCGACGCTCGCGTATGGGTACGGTGTCGCCGTCACGTCGATGCAGCTCGCGCGTGCCTACGCGGCGATCGCGGCCGGCGGAATCGTGCGACCGGTCACGCTCCTCGCGGTCGACGAGCCGCCCCCCGGCACGCGTGCGATCTCCGCGAGCACCGCGCATGAGCTCATGGGAATGCTCGAAGCCGTGGTCTCGCCGGACGGCACCGGACGGCGCGCGGCCGTCCGCAACTATCGAGTCGCCGGCAAGACCGGCACCGCCCAGAAGGCCGAGGCCGGCGGCTACAGCGAGCACCGTCATGCCGCCATCTTCGCGGGCATCGCACCGGCCACGCGGCCGCGGTTCGTCGTGGTGGTGATGCTCGAGGAGCCGCAGGGCGCGTATTACAGCGCCGACGTCGCAGCGCCGGTATTCTCGAAGATCGTCACGGGTGCGCTGCGCGTGCTGGCGGTGCCGCCCGATGCGCTGCCGCCGGCGCCGCTTACCGTGGTCGCGCAAGCGCAAGTCGAGCCATGATGACTGCGCTGGCTCCGCGGGATCGCACGCTCGGCGAGCTGCTCGGCTCCGAGGCCGGGAGCTTCGCGCGGCTGCCGATCACCGACCTCACGCTCGACAGCCGCGAAGCTGCGCCCGGCGCGGCGTTCGTGGCGGTCCGCGGTGCGCATGCGCACGGCCTCCAGTACGCGAGCGACGCGCTTGCTTGCGGCGCGGCCATCGTCCTCTACGAGCCGTCCACGACGTATCGCGAGCCTCCCTCGCCGAGCGTCGCGGTGCGGAACTTGAAGGCGCGGCTCGGCGAGCTCGCGCAGCGTTTCTTTGCGCTCCCACCTGCGCTCCGGCTTGTCGGTGTGACCGGCACGAACGGCAAGACGACCGTCGCATGGCTCGTGGCGCAAGCGCTCGCGGCGCCGGCACGCGCCTGCGCATACATCGGCACGCTCGGTTTCGGTGTGCCACCGCGCCTCACGCCGCACGCGCTCACGACGCCGGATACCTTCACGTTGCATCGCGAGCTTGCGCAGCTCGGTGCGCCGCGCGCGGCGCTCGAGGTGTCGTCGCACGCGCTCGCCCAGGACCGCATCGCGGGCCTTGCGTTCGACACGGCGGTGTTCACGAATTTGACGCGCGATCATCTCGACGAGCACGGCGACTTCGCAGCCTACGGCCGCGCGAAAGCGCGCCTGTTCGAGCGGCTCGAGCTCCGGCACGCGGTGCTGAACGCGGACGATCCGTTTGCCGTGCAGCTCGCGAGCGGTCTGCCGCGCGGCTGCGAGCTCATTCGCACCAGCACGCGGCGCGCGCCGGCCGAGCTCCTCGCGCACATTCGCTCTTCGAGCCTCGCGGGTCTCGATCTCGAGCTGCACGGAAAGTACGGCACAGGCCGGCTCGCGTCGCCGCTCGTGGGCGAGTTCAACGCGGAGAATCTGCTCGGCGCGCTCGGTGCGCTGCTCGCGAGCGGCCTGCCGCTCACCGATGCGGCTGCGGCGCTCGCCAGGGCCCGCGCGGCGCCGGGGCGTCTCGAGGTATTCGGTGGACCGCCGGCGCAGCCGTGGGTCGTCGTCGACTATGCGCACACGCCCGACGCGCTCGCGCGCACGCTGGACACCCTCGCCGCAGTCGCAGTCGGTGAGCTCGCAGTCGTTTTCGGTTGCGGGGGCGATCGGGACCGCGGTAAGCGCCCGCTGATGGGCGCCGTCGCGGCCGCGCGCGCCGCGCGCATCGTGCTCACGGACGACAATCCGCGCAGCGAGGACCCTGCCGCGATCGTTCGCGAGATTGCGGCCGGCGTCGGCGCGCACGCGGATCTCGCGATCGTTCACGATCGGCATGCCGCAATCGCGAGCGCCGTCGAACGAGCGTGCGTCGGCGACATCGTGCTCGTCGCGGGCAAGGGTCATGAGACCGTGCAGCTCGCAGGCGGCGAGCGCCGGCCGTTCGACGACCGCGCCGTGGTTGCGGCGCTGCTCGGGAGCGGGTCGTGATGACCCGCACGCTGGCGTCGGTCGCCCGCGAGGTGCATGGACGGCTCCTGGGTCGCGACGCGGCGTTCGGCGCCGTCGCAACCGACAGCCGCTCGCTGGCGCCGGGGTCGTTGTTCGTCGCGATTCGCGGCGATCGCTACGACGGCAACGAGTTCGTCGGGGCCGCGCTGGAGAAGGGCGCGGTCGGCGCGCTCGTGTCCCGGCGCAGCGACGCGGCGCTGGCGCAGGTCGAGGTCAGCGACACGCGCCGCGCATTCGGTGCCATGGCGCGCGCGTGGCGAGCGACATTCGCGATTCCCGCGATTGCGATCACCGGCAGCAGCGGTAAGACCACGGTGAAAGAGCTCACTGCGGCGATCCTCAACGTCGGCCGCAAGGTCTGCGTGACGCAAGGCAGCCTGAACAACGACATTGGCGTGCCGATCACGCTGATGCGGCTCGGTCCGGAGCACGAGGCGCTCGTGGTCGAGCTCGGCGCGAATCACGCAGGGGAGATCGACTACCTCGCGGGGCTGGCGCAGCCGACCGTCGGCGTGATCACGAATGCGGCCGCGGCACACCTCGAAGGCTTCGGCTCGCTCGCGGGCGTCGCGGCGGCGAAGGGCGAGCTGCTCGACCATTTGCCGAAAGCCGGCACGGCAGTGCTCAATGCGGACGATCCGTTCCGCTCGGACTGGGCCGCGCGCTCGCCGTGCGAGCTCACGGTCACGTTCGGCTTCGGGCCGGGAGCCGACTGCCGGGTGCTCGGCACGCCGCATTTCGACAGTGCGGGCGCCGAGTTTGCGATGCGGCTGCCGGATGGCGAGACCGTGGACGTGCGGCTGCCTCTGCTCGGCAGACAGAACGTTGCGAACGCGCTGGCCGCGGCCGCGGCCGCACGCGCGGTCGGCGTCGATCCGGCCGGTATCGCGGCGGGCCTCGCGCGGGCGACTCCGGTGCGCGGTCGACTCAAAGCGCTGCCCGCTCGCGGTGGTGCGACGGTCGTCGACGACAGCTACAACGCGAACCCGGGATCGGTGCGCGCCGCGCTCGACTATCTCGCGGCGCTTTCGGGCGAACGGATCCTCGTGCTCGGCGATCTCGCCGAGCTCGGCCCGACGGGGACGGAGTTGCTGCGCGAGGTCGGCGAATATGCGCGCGGCCGCTGCGACGAGCTGATCGCGATCGGCGAGCTCGCGGCCCACGCGGCCGCCGCCTTCGGTGCGGCCGGCCGGCGCGTCGCGGACGTGACGGCGGCCGAGGCGCTGCTCGGGCCGCGACTGAAGCCCGGTGTCACCGTGCTCGTGAAGGGCTCGCGCGTCATGCGCCTCGAGCGGCTCGTGCAGTCACTCGAGGCGCCCGCCGCGCAGGAGGGGGCCGCGTGCTGATCTACGTCAGCGAGCATCTCGTCCGGTTCTATTCCGGTTTCAACGTCTTCAGCTATCTGACGATGCGCGCGATTCTGAGTGCGCTGACCGCGCTCGTGCTCTCGTTTGCGGCCGGTCCCTATCTGATCCAGCGGCTCGCAATGCAGCGAGTAGGTCAACAGATCCGCGAGCTCGGTCCGGAGTCGCATCTGCCGAAGGCCGGCACGCCGACCATGGGCGGTGCGCTGATCCTGCTCGCGGTCGCGATCTCGACGTTGCTGTGGGCGAATTTGAGCAATCGGTTCGTCTGGATCGTTCTCTTGGGCATGCTGTTTTTCGGCGTCGTCGGCTTCGTGGACGATTACAAGAAGCTCGTCGTGCGCAACTCGAAGGGCTTGTCCGCGCGCTCGAAGTTCTTCTGGCAAATCGTAGGTGCGCTCGGTGCGGCGGTCGCCTTCTACGCCACCGCCGACAATCCGGACGTCGAGCACGCATTGCTGATCCCGTATTTCAAGAGCGTGAGCATCGGGCTGGGCGCGATCGGTTACGTGCTCTTCACCACGGTCGTGGTCGTGGGCGCTTCCAACGGCGTGAATCTCACCGACGGCCTCGACGGCCTCGCGATCATGCCGGCCGTGCTGATCGGCGCGGCGCTCGGTGTGTTCGCGTATGCGGCCGGCAACGTGATCTATGCAGGCTACCTCGGCATCCCCTATGTCGCGGGATCGGGCGAGCTTTTGGTTTTCTGTGCGGCCCTGGCCGGCGCCGGCCTGGGCTTCTTGTGGTTCAACACCTATCCCGCACAGGTCTTCATGGGCGACATCGGCGCACTCGCGCTCGGCGCTGCCCTGGGACTCGTTGCGGTTGCGGTGCGGCAAGAACTGGTGCTCTTCATCATGGGCGGAGTGTTCGTCGTCGAAACCGTCTCAGTCGTGATCCAGGTTGCCTCCTACAAGATGACAGGCCGGCGCATTTTTCGAATGGCACCGCTGCACCACCATTTCGAGCTGAAGGGTTGGGCAGAGCCCAAGGTGATCGTGCGCTTCTGGATCATCACCGTGATCCTCGTGCTGGTAGGCCTCGCGAGCCTGAAGATCCGCTGATGGCGACGGTCGCAAGGCATGCCTCCACATTGCGAACAGTTCACCGGGCGTTTCGACATGAGCTCGAGCGGCGGCAGGTGAGCAAAGTCGAGCGTTACAATCTCGTCGTGGGCTTGGGCGCCACGGGCGCTGCGGTCGCGCGCTATCTCGCGGCTCGCGGCGAGCCGGTGCTCGCGATCGATAGCCGCTCTGCGCCGCCCGGCCTCGCCGAGCTGCGCTCGGCGGTGCCCGACGCCCGCGTCGAGCTCGAGACGCTCGATCCGCGCTGGCTCGACCGTGCGAGCCGCGTGCTGTTGTCGCCCGGTCTCGCCTACGACCTCCCGCTGGCGGTCGAAGCTCGGCGCCGCGGACTCGAGGTGCTCGGCGACGTCGAGCTGTTCGCGCGCGCGGCGCGAGCGCCGGTGCTTGCGGTGACCGGCTCGAACGGTAAGAGCACCGTCACGACTCTCGCTGCCCGCGTGCTGGCAGCCCAAGGCCTCCACGCGGCCGCGGGCGGCAACTTGGGTCCGCCCGCGCTCGATCTGCTCGGCGAGTCCGCGGACGTCTACGTGCTCGAGATCTCGAGCTTCCAGATGGAGACGACCTCGAGCCTTACGCCCGCTGCGGCCGCCGTGCTCAACGTTTCCGCCGACCACCTCGATCGGCACGGCAGCCTCGAGCGCTACGCCTCTCTAAAGGCACGGCTGCTCGAAGCGGCTGCGCTCGGCGTGTACAACGCCGATGATCCGCTCGTCGCGGCGATGGGCAAGCGCCATCCACACGCGGTCGCGTTTTCAGTGGAGCGCGAGCTGGCAAGCGGCTACTCGATCGTCGTGCGCGACGCTCGGCGCTGGCTCGCGCGCGACTGTCAACCGCTCGTCGCTGCCGACGAGCTGCTCCTGCGCGGCACTCACAACGAAGCGAACGCGCTGGCCGCGCTCGCGCTGACCGCGCCGCTCACGCGCGATCTCGCCGCGGCGCTCGCCGCGCTGCGTGCCTTCCCCGGGCTGCCGCACCGCTGCCAGCTCGTCGCCGAGCGCGCCGGGGTGCGGTACATCGACGACTCGAAGGGCACGAACGTCGGCGCGACGCTCGCGGCGCTCAAGGGCTTTGCGGGCCCGCTCGTGCTGATCGCGGGAGGGCTCGGTAAGGGACAGAATTTCGCGCCGCTCGCGGCAGGCGCGCGCGGCAAGGTGCGCGCGGCCGTATTGATCGGGGCCGCCGCCGCGGACCTCGAAGCCGCGCTAGGGTCCGCGTGCCGTGTCGAGCGCTCGGCGACGCTAGCAGAGGCGGTGCAGCGTGCGGCCGCGCTCGCGACTCGCGGCGATGTCGTGCTGCTGTCGCCCGCCTGCGCGAGCCAGGACATGTTCCGCGACTACAAGGAGCGCGGCGAGCTGTTCGCGCGCGCTGCGCAGGAGCTGCCACCTTGAGCGCCGTCGTGAAGCCGCGCGAAGTGGCGTTGGACTACGCGCTGCTCGGCACGCTGATCGGGCTCGCGGTGCTCGGTGCGCTCATGGTCGACTCCGCATCCGTTTCGGTTGCGGACGACCCGCTGTTCTACTTCGAACGGCATGTCGCGGCGATCGGCATCGGCGCATGCGGCATGCTCGTCATGCTCGTGTTGCCCACGGAGATCTGGTATCGGCTGAACTGGCTGTTGTTGGTCGCTGCGTTCGCGTTGCTCCTCGCCGTGCTCGTGCCGGCGCTCGGTCACGCCGTGAACGGCAGCCGCCGCTGGCTGCTCGTCGGCCCGGTGACGCTGCAAGCTTCGGAGCCCGCGCGCTTGTGCGTGCTCTTGTACATCGCAAGCTACGCGGTTCGGCGCTCCGGTGAGCTCGCTGCAAGTCTCGTGGGCCTGGTGAAGCCGATGCTGATCGTCGGCGCCGTCGGCGCGCTGCTCTTGCTCGAGCCCGATTTCGGCGCCGCGGTCGTGCTGACCGCTACGAGCTTGGGTGTTCTGTTCGTAGCGGGTGCCCGCCTGCGTGACTTTCTGCTCGCCGTCACGGTCGGCGGCGCGGTGATGACCGTGCTCGCCGTATCGTCGGCGTATCGGGTCGCGCGCCTGATGAAATTCCTCGACCCTTGGTCCGATCCGTACGCGGGGGGGTTCCAGCTCACGCAATCGTTGATTGCGATCGGCCGCGGTGGATGGTCCGGCGTCGGTCTCGGCGAGAGCGTCCAGAAGCTTTTCTACTTGCCCGAGGCGCATACCGACTTCGTGTTCGCCGTGCTCGTCGAGGAGCTCGGTTTCGTCGGTGCGACGATCGTGATCGCGTTGTTCGCCGTGGTCGTCTACCGCGCCATCGTGATTGGGCGGGAAGCGCTGCGCAGCGGGCGCTCCTTCCAAGGTCTCGTGGCGATCGGCATCGGCCTCACGCTCGGCTTCGAGGCGTTCATCAACATCGGCGTGAACGCGGGGCTGCTGCCGACCAAAGGGTTGGCGCTGCCGCTCCTGAGCTACGGGCGCTCGAGCACGGTCGTCACACTCGTCGCGTTCGGCTTGCTCCTGCGTATCCACCATGAGCAGCACGCGGGCCAGAAGCGCTTGGTGCAGCGCGGGCACGTGCTATGACCGCACGGCCGATCATGATCATGGCGGGCGGCACCGGAGGGCACGTGTTCCCGGGTCTCGCGGTCGCGGATGCGCTGCGTGAGCGCAACCGTACCGTCGTATGGCTCGGCACGCGGCGAGGTCTCGAAGCTCGGCTCGTGCCGCAGCACGGGATCGACATCGAATGGATCTCGATCGTCGGCTTGCGCGGCCGCGGTTTCTGGGCTTGGCTCGGTGCGCCGTTCCGGATCGCGACCGCGGTCGTCCAAGCGCTCGGCGCGCTGCGCCGGTGCAAACCGGCCGCGGTGCTCGGGCTGGGCGGCTTCGTCGCGGGACCGGGCGGCTTTGCAGCTTGGCTCGCGCGGCTGCCGCTCGTGATCCATGAGCAGAATTCGATCGCCGGCAGCACGAACCGGCTGCTTGCGCCGTTCGCCACGCGGGTCTTCGAGGCGTTTCCGGGCAGCTTCCCGCGCGGCGTTCGCGCCGAGCCGATCGGCAACCCGGTGCGCCGCTCGATTGCGGCTGCGGGGCCGCCGCGGCAGCGCTTGGAAGCTCGCCGCGCGGCGCGGCGGCGGCTGTTCGTGGTGGGTGGCAGCCAGGGCGCACGGATCTTGAACGCCACGTTGCCCGCGGCACTTGCGGCGATGCCCGCCGAGCAGCGCCCCGAAATTCGCCACCAGGCCGGCCGCACGGCCGCCGAGGTTCGCGCCGCTTATGCGGCCGCCGGAGTCGCTGCCGAGGTCGCGGAGTTCGTCGACGACATGGCGGCCGCGTATCAGTGGGCCGACCTCGTGGTCGCGCGCGCGGGCGCGCTCACGGTGACCGAGCTTGCCGTGGTCGGCGTCGGGGCCGTGCTCGTGCCCTTCCGCGCGGCCATCGATGATCATCAAACGCGCAATGCCGAGCACTTCGCGCGGGGTGGCGCCGCGATCGTGATCGCGGAACAGTCGCTTACGCCGGAGCGGCTCGCGCGCGAGCTCGATGCGAGCCTTCGCGACTTCGACCGGCTGATCGCGATGGGCGAGGCTGCGCGCGCGCACGCGCATCTGGACGCCGCCGAGCGGCTCGCCGACGCGTGCGTAGACCTCGCGGAGGGTCGGCGATGATCGACCGCATGGGCGGCACGCGCACGATTCACTTCGTCGGCGTCGGCGGCGTCGGCATGGCGGGCATCGCCGAGGTGCTGCTCAACTTGGGCTACGCCGTGCGCGGGTCGGACCTCAAGGCCACTGCCGTCACCGAGCGCCTGCGCTTGCTCGGTGCGGAGGTGTTCGAGGGTCACTCGGCCGAGAATCTGGCGGAGGCCGACGTCGTGGTCGTGTCGAGCGCTGTCGCGCCCGACAACCCCGAGGTGCTCGCGGCGCAAGCGCGCCGCATTCCGGTCGTGAAACGCGCCGAAATGCTGGCCGAGCTGATGCGCTTCCGCTATGGCGTCGCCATAGCGGGCACCCATGGGAAGACCACGACCACGAGCCTGATCGCGAGCGTGCTGGCCGAGGGCGGCTTGGATCCTACCTTCGTGATCGGCGGCCGCCTCGCGAGCGCCAATGCGAACGCGAGGCTCGGCGGCGGCAAGTATCTCGTCGCCGAGGCCGACGAGAGCGATGCGTCGTTCCTGCATCTGCAGCCGATGATCGCGGTCGTCACGAACATCGACGCGGATCACTTGGGCAGCTACGAGAACGATCTCGGCCGTCTGAAGCAGGCCTTTCTCGAGTTTCTGCACAACTTGCCGTTCTATGGGCTCGCCGTGCTGTGCGTGGACGACGCGAACACGCGCGAGCTGTTGCCGAGCGTCGGTCGGCGCGTGACGACCTATGGCTTCGCCGATGACGCCGACCTGCGCGCGGTCGACATCGAACGCCTCGGACAGCGCACGCGCTTCAGGGTGCTCTCGCCGACCCGGCGGAAGCCGCTCACGATCGAGCTCAATCTCCCGGGCGTTCACAACGTGCTGAACTCCCTTGCTGCAGTGGCGGTCGCAGCCGAGCTCGAGATTGCGGACGACGCGCTCGTGCGTGCTCTCGCGGGATTCGCGGGAATCGATCGGCGGCTCCAGAGCCACGGCACGATTACGACGGCGGCCGGCCGCGTCACGTTCGTCGACGACTACGGTCATCACCCGACGGAGATCGCCGCGACGCTCGCGGCTGCGCGAGATGCCTGGCCGGGGCGGCGGCTCGTCGTCGTCTTTCAGCCGCACCGCTACACGCGCACGCTCGCGTTACTCGATGACTTTGCGCAGGTGTTGTCCACCACCGACGCGCTCGTGCTGACGAACGTCTACTCGGCCGGTGAGACGCCGCTCGCGGGTGCGGACGGCAAGGCGCTCGCGCGGGCCGTGCGCGTGCGCGGCGCGGTGGAGCCGATCTTCATCGAGGATCTGGCCGAGCTGCCGCGCGTGCTTGCACAGGTTCTGCGTGACGGCGACGTCGTGCTCACGCTCGGCGCAGGCAGCATCGGCGCGGTCGCGCAAACCTTGCCGGGCACGCTCGCGGTGCGAGCGCCGATCGGGGTGCAGCAGTGAACGCCGCGGCGGACGAGCTCGGCCGAATGCGCGGCGCGAGCCGCGATGAGCCGCTGCGCAAGCACACGTCATGGCGTGTGGGCGGTCCCGCGGATTGGTTCGCGCGCCCGGCATCGATCGCCGAGCTGCGCGACGTGCTGGCCGCGCTGCCGGCCGACATGCCGGTTCATTGGCTAGGCTTCGGCTCGAACGTGCTGGTGCGCGACGGCGGGATCCGCGGTGTGGTGATCTCGACGGGCGGCCTGCCGAAGGAGCTGGAGCGGCTCGACGATGCGCGGGTGCGGGTCGGCGCCGGCGTCGCGTGCGCGCGTCTCGCGCGCCAATGCGTGCGCTGGCAGATTGGCCCGGCGGCGTTCTTCGCGGGCATCCCGGGCTCGGTGGGCGGCGCACTCGCGATGAACGCGGGCGCGTTCGGCGGCGAGACCTGGACGAACGTCGAGGGCGTCGTGACGATCGATCGCCGCGGCGAGCTGCACGACCGACCCCGATCGGACTTTTCGGTGGGCTATCGCACTGCGCGAGGGCCGGCGCACGAGTGGTTCGTGCGCGCGACGTTCCGTTTCGTGCCGGACAGCGAGACGACCGGCGACACGCTGAAAGCGCTGCTCGCGCGGCGCGGTGCGACGCAGCCGTTGGGCACCCCGAGCTGCGGCTCGGTGTTCCGCAATCCTCCGGGAGATCACGCGGGCCGCCTCGTCGAGGCGGCAGGGCTCAAGGGATTGAGTGTCGGAGGCGCGGCCGTGTCGGACAAGCATGCGAATTTCATACTCAACGACGGTACCGCGACGGCGGCCGACATCGAAACGCTGATCGACAAGGTACGCGACGCGGTCGAGCGACGTTTCGGGGTTCGGCTCGAGCCGGAGGTGCGCATCCTCGGCGAGCGCGCTCGCGGAGGCGAGCGATGATCTTCGGCCGCAAAGCGAACCGCCGCCGCGCCGAGAGCAAGCTCTCGCGCGTCAGGCTACCGAATCTCGCGCGTTGGCGCGCGCGGGCGCAGCGCCTACTCGTGCCGCCGCTGGTCGGCATCGCGCTATATGCGGGCGCGCGCGGCGCCGCCGCGTTGCTCGATCAACCGGTCCATAAGCTCGTCGTCGAGGGGACCTTTCAACGCGTGACGCCAATGCAGGTCGAGGCTGCCGTCGCACCCGACCTCGGCCACGGCTTCATGTCGCTCGATTTGGCAGATCTGCGGCACCGAGTCCAGAAGCTAGAGTGGGTCGATCAAGTCAACGTCGGTCGTTCCTGGCCCGACACATTGGTCGTGCACGTGACCGAGCATCAAGCCGCGGCGCATTGGGGCGACACCGGGCTTTTGAACGTGCGCGGCGAGCTGTTCACGGATCACGAACAGCATGCGCTGCCCGAGCTGCCGAAGCTTGCGGGTCCTGCCGGCAGCGAGCACGAGGTTGCGCGCCGCTATCTCGCGGTGCGCGGTCGGCTCGCCGATGCGGGCCTCGCGCTCGAATCGCTGCAAATGGACGACCGCGGAGCATGGACGCTCGATCTCGGCGGCGGCCAAGAGATTCGGCTCGGACGGCGCGACGTCGACGAGCGGCTGCGTCGATTCTTCGACGTGGTCGCACCCGCCCTCGCGGGCGACATGCGTCGGATCCAGTACGTCGATCTTCGCTACACGAACGGATTTGCCGTCGGCTGGGCCGACCAGCCGCATACCGAGCTCGCGGCGGCGCGGGCGCCCGATCGTGGCTAGGAGCGACTTGCAGTGACATGGAGCGCAGGGCGTGGGTAAGCGCAGCGACAGGCGGCTGATTGTCGGTCTCGACATCGGCACCTCGAAGGTCGTCGCGATCGTCGGTGAGCTGTCGCCCGAGGACAGGCTCGAGGTGATCGGCATCGGCTCCAATCCGTCGCGGGGGCTCAAGCGCGGGGTCGTCGTGAATATCGAGTCGACGGTGCAATCGATCCAACGCGCGGTCGAGGAAGCGGAGCTCATGGCCGGCTGCGAAATCAACTCGGTGATCACCGGCATCGCTGGCAGTCACGTTCGCAGCTTGAATTCGCATGGCATCGTCGCGATCCGCGACAAGGAAGTGAGCGCCGGGGACGTCGAGCGCGTGATCGATGCGGCGCGCGCCGTGGCGATCCCGGCCGATCAGCGCGTAATCCACGTGTTGCCGCAGGAGTTCATCATCGACTCGCAAGAGGGTATCCGCGAGCCGATCGGCATGTCCGGCGTGAGGCTCGAGGCGAAGGTCCATCTCGTCACCGGTGCAGTGAGTGCCGCACAGAACGTCGTCAAGTGCGTGCAGCGCTGCGGTCTCACCGTCGAGGACGTGGTGCTCGAGCAGCTTGCGTCGAGCTACGCGGTGCTCACCGAGGATGAAAAGGAGCTCGGCGTGTGCCTCGTCGATATGGGCGGCGGCACGACGGACATCGCCGTGTTCTGCGGCGGGGCGATTCAGCACACGGCGGTCATACCGATCGCGGGCGATCAGGTGACGAACGACATCGCCGTCAGCTTGCGGACGCCGCTGCCGTATGCCGAAGAGATCAAGATCAAGTACGCGTGTGCGCTGTCGCAGCTCGCGAACCCCGACGAGACGATCGAGGTGCCGAGCGTCGGCGATCGGCCGCCGCGGCGCCTCGCTCGCCAGACGCTGGCCGAGGTCGTCGAGCCGCGCTACGAGGAGCTCTATCAGCTCGTGCGCGAGGAGCTTCGTCGCTCGGGATTCGAGGAGCTGATCGCCGCGGGCGTCGTGCTGACGGGCGGCAGCGCCAAGATGGAAGGCGCGATCGAGCTTGCAGAGGAAGTGTTTCACATGCCGGTGCGTCTCGGCGTGCCGCAGTACGTCGAAGGTCTTTCGGACGTCGTCCGCAATCCGATTCATGCGACCGGTGTCGGCTTGCTGCTTTACAGCCGCCAGTCGACGCAGGCAAAGGCGGAAGCGTCGGCTTCGAAGTTCGGCATCGCAAGCGCATTCGACAGGATGAGAGCGTGGTTTCAGGGGAATTTCTAAGCTTCAAGCGTTGAAGGAGATCAGAATGTTCGAACTAATGGACGGTTACAGCCAGACAGCTGTCATCAAGGTGCTCGGTATCGGCGGGGGCGGCGGCAACGCGGTTGCGCACATGGTGCGGGCGGGCATCGACGGCGTCGACTTCATCTGTGCGAACACGGATGCACAGGCGCTCAAGAGCGCCAAGGTGAAGACAGGCCTCCAAATCGGCTGCAACATCACGAAGGGCCTGGGCGCGGGTGCGAATCCCGAGATCGGCCGCCAGGCCGCAATGGAGGACCGCGATCGCATTCACGAGGTGATCGAAGGCGCCGACATGCTGTTCATCACCGCTGGGCTCGGCGGCGGCACCGGCACGGGCGCCGCGCCGGTGGTGGCGCAGCTCGCTAAAGAGCTCGGCATTTTGACCGTCGCGGTCGTCACGAAGCCGTTCCACATGGAGGGCGGCAAGCGCATGCGTGTCGCCGAGCAAGGCATCGCGGAGCTCGGACGCTTCGTCGATTCCCTGATCACCATTCCGAACGAGAAGCTGTTATCGGTGCTCGGTCCGCAGACGACGCTGCTCGATGCGTTCAAGGCGGCGAACGAGGTGCTTCAGGGTGCTGTGCAAGGCATCGCCGAGCTCATCACGCGACCGGGTCTGATCAATGTCGACTTCGCCGACGTGCGCACCGTCATGTCGGAGATGGGGATGGCGATGATGGGCTCGGGTGTGGCGACGGGCCAGGATCGCGCTCGAATCGCGGCGGAAGCGGCCGTGTCGAGCCCGCTGCTCGAGGACATCAATTTGGCGGGTGCGAACGGCATTTTGGTGAACGTCACGGCCGGCGTGGACCTCGCGATCGGCGAGTTCCAGGAGGTGGGCGATACCGTCAAGCAGTTCGCATCCGACGATGCTACCGTCGTGATCGGCACGGTCATCGATCCGGAGATGACCGACGAGATCCGGGTGACGGTCGTCGCGACCGGCCTCGGGCAATCGGTGGGCGTTGCCGAC
Source organism: uncultured Gammaproteobacteria bacterium (assembly GCA_963817615.1). GTDB lineage: Bacteria > Pseudomonadota > Gammaproteobacteria > Steroidobacterales > Rariloculaceae > FEN-1219. Next base: position 1,183,356 of record CAWFPH010000002.1, read on the forward strand.
AAGCCGATGAAGGTGGTGCGCCGGATGCCGAAAGCGCGCGAGCCGAACTACAATGAGCTCGAGAAGCCCGCTGTGCAGCGTAAGCGTGCGGTGGGCGACGGCGTCACCGGGACCGAGAGCCTGGAGGATTTGCTGGACATTCCCGCGTTTCTGCGTCGCCAAGCGGACTGAGCGAACGGGTTGCGACGAGCCGCGGTTCCTTGCCGCGGCTGAAGGGGCTATGTTAGGTTCTGCGCCGCCCGCGGGGGCTCGACGACTGCGGATGCCGCAAGGCCTCCGGTCGCAGGAGGCAGGGTTCGTTAAGGAGTGACGAGGACGTGCGACAGCGCACACTGAAGGAATCGATTCGCGCCACCGGCATCGGCCTGCACGGCGGAGAAAAGGTCTACATGACCCTTCGACCGGCGCCCCCGAACGCCGGCATCGTATTTCGGCGCCTCGATTTGCCCGAGCCGGTCGATGTGCCGGCCGACGCACTCCACGTGACAGAGACGATGCTCGGGACCACGCTCGAGCACGGCGCGGGCAAGGTCGCGACGGTGGAGCATCTGCTCTCCGCCATGGCGGGGTTGGGAATCGACAACGCCTTCGTCGATCTCACGGCGGCCGAAGTGCCGATCATGGACGGCAGCGCCGCACCGTTCGTATTCCTGCTGCAATCCGCCGGTATCGAGGAGCAGAACGCGCCGAAACGTTTCATCCGCGTGCTCCGTCGTGTCGAAGTGGTCGAGGGCGACAAGTGGGTTCGGCTCGCCCCGCACGACGGTTTCCGCCTGAACGTCGAGATCGACTTCGACCACCCCGCACTGCGTCGCCATCGCCAGGCGATGAGCATGGATTTCTCGACCGCGGCTTTTCTGAAAGAGATCAGTCGGGCGCGGACGTTCGGTTTCCTCAAGGACCTAGAGATCTCGCGAGCTCGCGAACGCGCGCTCGGCGGCAGCCTCGACAACGCCATCGTCCTCGACGAGTACCGCGTGCTGAACGAGGACGGCTTGAGGTTCCGCGACGAGTTCGTCCGTCACAAGATTCTCGATGCGCTGGGCGATCTGTACCTGCTCGGTTGCTCTCTGATCGGCGAGTTTTCGGGTTTCAAGTCCGGCCATCGGCTGAACAATCTGCTGCTGCGCCGCCTGCTCGCGCAGCCCGACTCTTATGAGGCGGTCGTGTTCGACGGCGAAGTGGAACAGGCGCCCGTTTCCTACCAGCTCGCCGCGACGCACTGAGCCTCACGACGAGTCGCCGCCGCGCGGCAAGACCCTGATACGCACTGGAGCGCTCGGCAGCTTGTCGACGCAATAGCGCACGCGTGCGGCCCACGCGGGGGCATCCATCACGAGCACGAGCTCGCCCGCCGCATTCGTGGCGGCGCTCACGAGGTGGCTCGCTTCCTCGGGCGGCAGCAGACGTTTGACCGCAGCTGTCGTTTCGCGGCGACGCTCGGCCTCCCGTGCGAGACCGGCAAGAGAGCCGTGAGTCAGCAGATCCGAGAGGGGGCGCGGCTCCTTCGACATACTGAGAACGACGTCAACGTTTCGGCGCTAAACACTTGAGAGAGCCAGGGTTTGTCGGCATTCTTACGGCACTCGATTTGGGCAAACCGTTCGAAAGGACGGGACGCAAAGCCACCGATCTAACGGAGTCGCTCCAAGGATAGCGGGGTTGCCGAGTGACATTTTACAAAAACAGCTATACTCGTGCTGCATGCCGGCGCCGCGCTGGGCGCTGGAATAACAACCGACGACGAGCCGGGGGCCGAGGCGCTGCATGCAGTTGATTTTCCTGTCAAAGGACCGCGGTCATTTGGGCCAAATGCGGCTCGATTCCGGCCGCGCATGGCTCATGATTTGCGCGGTGGCACTGCTCGTCTGTGCGCTCGCTTTCGGCGGCGGCTTCCTGGCGGCCGGTGCGTTCGGCATCAGCAACCCCAAGAGCCAGGTCGAGTCCTGGCGTGTCGATCTCGCTCGCCAGCAGTCGCTGCTCGACGGCACACGCCGTGCGCTGCAGCAAAATCTCGATGCGCTCGCGCTGCGGCTCGGGCAGATGAATGCCCACGTCGTGCGGCTCGACGCGCTCGGAGAACGCCTCACGCAGATGGCCGGGCTCAAGGACGGCGAGTTCGATTTCTCGACTGCGCCGTCGCTGGGCGGTCCCGAGGAGCCGATCGCCGATTCCGCGATGACGCAGATCGGCGGGGTCATCAGCTCCCTCGATGCTCTCGACGGCGAGCTCGCGGATCGCAAGCGGCAGTTGACGGTGCTCGAGGACCTGTTACTCAACCGTAAGCTGCATGACGAGATTCATCCAGAAGGTCGGCCCGTGACGGCCGGCTATATCTCATCGCGGTTCGGCAGCCGCACCGATCCGTTCACGGGCCGCCATGCGTTTCACAAGGGCGTCGATTTCGCGGGTCGTGAGGGCGCCGAGGTCGTCGCCGTCGCCTCCGGCGTCGTGAGCTGGTCGGGCCCGCGCTTCGGCTACGGCCAACTCGTGGAGATCAACCACGGCAATGGCTACGTGACGCGCTACGCGCACAACGCGGACAACCTCGTGGCGGTCGGCGACACCGTGCGCCGCGGACAAGTCATCGCGCGGATGGGCGACACGGGGCGTGCGACCGGGCCGAATTTGCATTTCGAGGTGTTGCTGAACGACAAGGCGGTCGATCCGCTGACCTACATCGGCAGCCGTTGAAATAGATCGCCTGCGCGCGGCGCGCTCCGTCGGGCCTGAACGTCGCATCTTCTTTCCCACTCCGCGAGCACAGGCTCCGGCACCAGTCGCGAGAATCGGTGCGGTCGCGGGGGGTGGTGCCCAAACGCCGCGCGGAACCCCTAGAATAGGCGTTCTGTCATATCGCATTGCCCCCTCGTCAAGGAAACCTCGCTTGCTCGGTACCGTTTCGAACCTCATGACCGGCGTGTTCGGCAGCCGCAACCAGCGGCTGCTCAAGCGTTATGGCGTCCTCGTCGCTGCGGCCAACGCGCTGGAGCCTGCACTGACCGCGCTTTCGGACGACGAGCTGCGTGCGAAGACGGATGAGCTCAAGAAGCGGTATGCGGAGAGCCCGGATCTCGACGAGCTGCTTCCCGAGGCGTTCGCCGTGGTACGGGAAGCCGCTCGGCGCACGCTCAAGATGCGCCACTTCGACGTTCAGTTGATCGGTGGCATCGCGCTACACCAGGGCAAGATCGCCGAGATGCGCACCGGTGAAGGCAAAACGCTGGTCGCAACGCTCGCGGCCTACCTGAATGCATTGACCGGCCGCGGTGTGCACGTCGTCACCGTCAACGAATACCTTGCGCAGCGCGATGCGGACTGGATGGCGCCCGTCTACCGCTTCCTGGGACTCGAGGTCGCCGTCATCAAGAGCAACCAGCCCGTGGAGGAGAAGCGCCGCGCCTATGCAGCGGACGTCACCTATGGGACGAACAACGAGTTCGGATTCGACTATCTCCGCGACAATCTTTCGTTTCGTTCCGAGGACCGCGTTCAGCGCAGCTTGGTTTATGCGATCGTCGATGAGGTCGATTCGATTTTGATCGACGAGGCGCGCACGCCGCTGATCATCTCCGGGCGCTCCGAGGAAAGTACCGAGCTGTACGTCCGCATCAACCAGCTGATTCCGTCTCTCAAGCTGCATAAGCCGCCGGCCGGCAAGGCGAACGACGAGATCGAGACGAATCAGGTCGAGCTGATCGACGTGAAGGGCAAATCCTTAGGCACGATGTCGACCGGCGCGGCTCTGGCGAAGGCGAAGGACGGCGGGTTCCACCTGATCGAGGTCGACGCCGACGCAAAGCCCTCCCGCGCGCAATTGATCGTTCCCGGCGACTACACGATCGATGAGAAGGCGAAGCAGGCACACCTCACCGAGGAGGGCCACGAGCACGTCGAGCGCCTGTTCATGAAGGCGGGTCTATTGACGCCGGGCGAGAGCCTCTACGACCCGTCGAACATACGGCTGATGCATCACCTGACGGCCGCGCTGCGGGCTCACGGGCTGTTCAAACGTGAGGTGGACTACATCGTACGCGAGGGCGAGGTCATCATCGTCGACGAGTTCACGGGCCGCACGATGATCGGCCGCCGGTGGTCGGACGGTTTGCATCAAGCCGTCGAGGCGAAGGAGGGCGTTCAGGTCAAAGAGGAGAACCAGACCGTCGCCTCGATCACGTTTCAGAATTACTTCCGCATGTACGGCAAGCTCGCGGGCATGACGGGCACGGCCGACACCGAGGCCTACGAGTTCCAGCAGATCTACGGGCTCGAGGTGGTCGTGATTCCCACCCACAAGAAGATGGTTCGCGACGACGCCCCGGATCTCGTTTATCTCACGGCTAAGGACAAGTTCGACGCCATCATTCAGGACATCGAGGATTGCCACACGCGCGGTCAGCCCGTGCTCGTGGGGACCACGTCGATCGAGACCTCGGAGTTTCTGTCGGGACTCCTGAAGCAGCACAAGATTCCGCACCAAGTTCTGAACGCCAAGTACCACGAGCGTGAAGCCGAGATCATCGTGCAGGCCGGTCGACCGGGCACCGTGACGATTGCAACCAATATGGCGGGCCGCGGTACCGATATCGTGCTCGGCGGCAACCTGGCCGCCGAGCGGACGAAGATCGAGGCTGCGGACGAACTGAAGATCGAGCAGCTCGAGGAGGACTGGAAGGGTCGTCACGCCAAAGTCATCGAGATGGGCGGTCTGCATATCATCGGCACCGAGCGTCACGAGTCGCGCCGCATCGACAACCAGCTGCGAGGTCGTTCGGGCCGGCAGGGCGACCCGGGCTCGAGCCGGTTCTACCTCTCGCTCGAGGACAACCTGATGCGCATTTTCGGGGATCCTGAGCGCATCAAGAGGCTTCTGTCGCGCGCCGGCATGAAAGAGGGCGAGGCAATCGAAAGCAAATTGCTGTCGCGCCAAATCGAGCGCGCGCAGCGCAAGGTCGAGGCCCACAACTTCGACATCCGCAAACAGCTGCTCGAATACGACGACGTGGCGAACGATCAGCGCAAGGTCGTGTACCAGCAGCGGGCCGAGCTCATGGACGCGCAGGACATCGCCGACGCGGTTCGCGCGATTCGGGGCGAGGTCGTGAATCAGCTGATCAACGAGTACGTGCCCCCGCAAAGCGTGGAGGAGCTTTGGGACAAGGAAGGCTTGAGCAAAGGGCTCGAGCGCGAGTTCGGGCTGCACCTCGATATCAACAAGGTGCTCGAGACGGATCAGACCGTGGACGAAAACGGCCTACGGAATTTGATCGTCGAGCGCGTCGAGCAAGATTACGACGCGAAAGGGGCGGAAATCGGCTCCGCCGTGATGCGCGAGCTCGAGAAGGGCGTGATGCTGCGTCAGCTCGATCTACATTGGAAGGAGCACATCGCCGCGCTCGACTACTTGCGCCAAGGGATCCACCTGCGCGGTTACGCGCAGCGCAACCCGAAGCAAGAGTACAAACGGGAAGCCTTCGAGATGTTCAGCTCCATGCTCGATCGCGTGAAGCATGACACGATCAGCATTCTATCGAAGGTGCAGATACGCCGACCGGAGGACGTCCAGGCGGTCGAACCCGAAGCGCCGGATCCCCGTACGCTGCGCTTTCAGCATGCGGATGCGCCGTCGCTGACGGCGCCGCCCCCGCCGCCTTCGCCGTCGCCGCGGCCCGGTGCCTCGCCCGCGGGTGTGGGTCTACGTCCAGCTCCGGAGCCCGAGCCGGTGGCCCCGTACGTGCGCGAGCAGCCGAAGGTGGGGCGCAACCAGCCTTGTCCCTGCGGTTCCGGGAAGAAATACAAGCAGTGCCACGGCCGTCTGAGCTGACCCCGTGATCGTGGTCACCGACGTGCTCGTCGGCGTGATCGGCGATGCACAGGGCCGTTGGCTCGCAAACCGCCGTCGTCCCGGCACTCACATGGCGGGCTTCTGGGAGTTCCCGGGCGGCAAGCGGATGGCGGGCGAGACCCGCCGCGCCGCACTGCAGCGCGAGCTTGCGGAGGAGCTCGGCATCGAAGTCCGCGCAGCGGAGCCGCTTCTCGAAATCGTGCACGAATACCCCGAGAAGACGGTGCGTCTGGACGTGTGGCGGGTGCTGGAATATTGCGGTGCACCGGAGGCTAAGGAAGGCCAGGAGCTGCGCTGGGTCACCGTCTCACAGCTCGAGGAGCTGCCATTCCTACCGGCCGACCGGCCCATCCTGGCAGCGCTCGCCGGGTTGCGCCCGGCGGATCAGCAGAGCGCGAGCCAGAAATGCACGTCCTGATTGAGCTGCACCGGGCGGGCGTCGACGCCGCGCCACCGCAGGAATCGCACCGTTACGCGGTGCTGTCCGGCGCTGATCTCCGGAAAGATTCCGGCGCCCATCGGCAGCAGCACGCGCACTAGGTTCAACTGCTCGCTGCGCTCGAAGCTCTGTTGATGAAAGCCGCTGACTGCGACGCTCTCCGTCGGCTCGGTCGCTTCACGCGTGAGCCACAGCACTTCCGCAACCGCGTCGCAGAGCGGTTTCAAGCGCGCGGTCCAGTCGTCGAGCTGGCGCCGCCGCTCGCTTCCCGGCAAATGTAACCAGTAGCCATAGTCCGGCAGATCGAACATGCAAGTGCCGCCCGGAATCGCGCTGCGATGGCGAATGGTGCTGAGGAACTCGCACTCCTTCAGCGGATGGACGAGGTGAGGCCCTGCTTCGGCGAGACTGTTGCGCAAAGATTCGACGCTCTCGAGAAGCCCCGTCAGTCTCGCGGGATCCACGCCGGGCTGGCTGCGATACCGCAAAAGCAGATCCGCGTGCCGCTCGAGCTCTTTGATCACGTCGGCTCGGACGTCCCCGCGCCCCAAGATCGTCAAAATCTCGAGCAAGGCGGCGACCGCCGCCCGTGCGCCGAAGTCCGTCGGCTCGTCCGCGTGGAACAGTGTCTGCTCGTACAGGAATTCGATCCGCAGGAAGGTGCGCATCCGCTCGGTGAGCGGCTGCTCGAACTTGATCAGCCCTTCATCGCTCGAAGGTGCGGGAAGCTCGGCTGCGGAACTCATGGCGCTATTCTGCGCGTCGATGCGGCGCTCGGCAAACGTCAGTTGATTCGCGACAGGCGGCGCGCAAGCTCGAGATAACGTTCGTGCAAGTCGGCGACGCGGCGGCGCGTCGTCTGCGGATCGCCGCTGTTGTCCAGCACGTCGTCTGCGGCTTGCAGGCGCGTCGGACGATCGGCCTGAGCGGCAAGCATTGCGAGCGCATCCGTGCGCGGGATGCCGTCGCGGCGCATCAAGCGTTCCAGTTGCAGAGACTCGGGACAATCGACGACGAGCACTCGATCGACAAGTCGACCGAAATCCGTTTCCACGAGTAGTGGCACTACGATCAGCGCGTACGGGCCGTCGATTTTCGCCAAGCGCTCGAGCGTGCGCTCGCGGATCAGCGGATGCAGCAGCGTCTCGAGCGTGCGCCGCTTGTCGGTATCCCGGAACACGACCCTACGCAGCGCGGCGCGATCGAGGTCGCCTCCCGGAGTCATTACGCCGTCGCCGAAGACCGCCCGCACGGCATCCAGCCCGGGCTCTCCTTGCGCGACGACCTCCCGTGCGATCGCATCCGTGTCGATCAGCCGAGCGCCTCGCTCGGCGAACATCGCGGCGACGGTGGATTTACCGCTTGCAACGCCGCCGGTCAGGCCGATCGTCAGGACCTTCTGGACCGACGGCGAGCCCGTGCTGGCCGGGGCGGCGGGCGTTGCCGGCGGGTCTGCCGAATCCGTCACCGTCAGTGCTGCACCAGCCCGTAAAGGGCGTTCAGCCGATCGCCCCACAGGAGCGTGACCCAGCCCGCCGCTGCGAGGTAAGGCCCGAAGGGGATGGGCGCGTGGCGCGACCGGCCGCCGAACAGGATCAACGCCACTCCGACCACCGTGCCGACGACGGCGGACAGCAGGATCACCAGCGGCAGTTGCTGCCAGCCGACCCATGCGCCGATCGCCGCCAGCAGCTTGAAATCACCGTAGCCCATTCCTTCCTTGCCAGTGGCTAGCTTGAAGAGCTGATAGACGAGCCAGAGGCTCATGTAGCCGGCCGCGGCGCCGATTACGCTCGAGCGCAAATCCGCGAAAGGCGAATGCGGCCACAGCGCGAGCAAGAGACCCGCCCAGAGCAGCGGCAGCGTGAGCGAATCGGGCAGCAGCTGTCGATCCAGGTCGATCAACGTGAGCGCAACCAAGGTCCATGTGAAGCCCAACGCGGCCGCGGTTTGCAGGGTGGCTCCGAATTGGTACGCCACTGTGAGTGCCAACAGCGCCGCAAGCGCCTCCACGACCGGATAGCGCGGAGAAATCCTCGCCCCGCAGCCCGCGCAGCGGCCGCGCAGCAACATGAAGCTCAGCACGGGGACGTTATGGCGGGCTGCCACCCGCCGACCGCAGGCCGGACATGCGGACGGCGGCCACCATAGATTGAATCGGCCGGTACCGGTCTGCGGTGGCGCTGCGACCGCATCCCGCTGGAAACGTGCGCATTCGTCCCGCCATGCGAGATCCATCATGATCGGCACGCGATACGCCACCACGTTCAGGAAGCTGCCGACCACGAGCCCGAGGAGCCCGATCACGATGAATAATGCGGCAGGCCAGATCTCGAAGATTTCCACGCTGCAAATTCGAGTCTGAGACTAGAGGTCTATTGTCTGCGACGATGCCGGCCGATGCCAGCACGCGACGGTCGAAAGCCAAACGAGAAGCGGCCCGTCGATCAGACCACGGAACCCATCTTGAAGATCGGCAAATACATCGCGATGACGAGACCACCGACGAGCACGCCCAAGATCGCCATAATCAACGGCTCGAGCAAGCTCGACATGCTGTCGACCGCGTTATCGACCTCTTCTTCATAGAAGTCGGCGACTTTCGCCGACATCGTATCGAGCGAACCCGATTCCTCGCCGACGGCGATCATCTGGTTGACCATGTTCGGGAAGAGATCCGTGTTCTCCATGGCGCGCTGCAGCCGCTGACCGGTCGCGACCTCGTCGCGCATCCTGAGCACGGCGGTCTCGTAGACGATGTTGCCGGTGGCGCCTGCGACCGACGTCAAGGCCTCGACGAGCGGCACGCCGGCGGCAAACGTAGTCGACAGTGTGCGCGCGTAACGCGCGATTGCCGATTTGTTCAAGATCATGCCGATGATCGGGATCCTGAGTATCGCTCGATCGACGAAGTGCTGCACCGCGCGGTTGCGCTTCTTCGCGTACAAGAAGCCCATGATCCCGCCGACGATCAGCAGCAGCAGCAACCAGCCGGTCGTGCGGACGAAGTTCGATATGTCGATCACGAAACGCGTGAAGGCGGGGAGATCTGCGCCGAATCCCTTGAACAATGATTCGAACTCGGGAATGACGTAGATCATCAGGATGGCCGTCACGACGATGGCGACCACCACGACGGCGGCGGGGTAGAACAGCGCTTTCTTGACCTTCTTCTTGATGGCTTCCGTCTTTTCTTTGTAAGTGGCGATCTTATCGAGCAGCGTCTCGAGAGCGCCCGCCTGCTCTCCAGCCGCTACGAGATTGACGAACAGGTCATCGAAATAGATCGGATGCTTCGCCAGCGCATCGGCGAGCGCGGTGCCGCCCTCGACGTCGCTCTTGATCGCCAGGATCAGCTTCTGCATCGCGGGGTTCTCGTGCCCCGCGCCGATGATGTCGAACGATTGCACGAGCGGAATGCCCGCGGTCATCATCGTCGCCATCTGCCGAGAAAAGATTGCGATATCAGCCGCGGTGACGCGTCCCTGCTTGCGGAACAGCATGCTCTGCTTCCGCACGCGGGTAGGCACGACGCCCTGGCGGCGCAGCTCCGCGCGCAAGGCGGCTTCGCTTTGCGCGACGACCTTGCCTTTGACTTTCTTCCCGGTGCGGTCGGTGCCTTCCCACGTGAACGGCACCTGAGTCAACGTCGCACTTTGAGCCATGGGTCAGTCTCTCCAGCGATGAGGTGCTCGTCGCAGCAGCGCGAGCGCCGAATGGCATTCGACCTCAGTCGATTGTAACCCTGTTGATTTCTTCCAGACTGGTAATGCCGTCCTTGACTTTTCGCAATCCGGAATGGCGCAGGTCGGTCACCCCTTCCTCTTTGGCGTGCGAAGCAATCTGCATCGCATTGCCGCCTTCCATGATGATGCGGCCGATCGTCTCGGTGCACGGCATGACCTGGTAGATCCCGATGCGGCCCTTGTACCCGTTCGTGCACTGGGTGCAGCCCTTTGCATGGAATACCGTAATGCCGGCGTCGATGTCCGCCTCCTGAAAACCTTCTTTCAGCAGCGCCTCGGCGGGAACATCGACCGGCTCCTTGCAGTTGCTGCAGAGCTTGCGCGCCAGTCTCTGCGCGATGATCAGGCTCACGGAGCTCGCGATCGCATACGGCTTTACGCCCATGTCCACGAGTCGGGTGAGCGTCTTCGGAGCGTCGTTCGTGTGCAGCGTCGAGAGCACCAGGTGGCCAGTCTGCGCTGCCTTGATGGCGATCTCCGCGGTTTCCAGGTCGCGGACCTCGCCGACCATGATCACGTCCGGGTCCTGTCGCAGAAAGGCGCGCAACGCCGACGCGAACGTTAGGCCCACTTTGGGGTTCACGTTGACTTGGTTGATGCCCGGGACGTTGATTTCGGCGGGGTCTTCCGCGGTCGAGATGTTGCGATCCGCGGTGTTGAGGATGTTGAGGCCCGTATACAGCGACACGGTCTTGCCGCTGCCGGTGGGCCCCGTCACCAAGATCATGCCGTACGGCTTCGCGAGATTCGCAAGATAGAGCTGCTTTTGCTCTTCCTCGTAGCCGAGCGCATCGATTCCAAGCTGTGCGCTCGTCGGATCGAGCAACCGGCACACGACCTTTTCGCCGAACAGCGTGGGGCAGGTGTTCACGCGGAAATCGATGGCGCGATTCTTGGACAGCTTCATCTTGATGCGGCCGTCCTGAGGAATCCGCCGCTCGGCGATGTCGAGGCGCGCCATGACCTTGAGGCGCGCCGACACCTTCATCGAGAGGGCGACGGGCGGACGTGCGATCTCATTGAGCACGCCGTCCTGTCGCAAGCGGATACGGTAGTACTTCTCGTACGGCTCGAAGTGAATGTCCGATGCGCCTCGCTTGATTGCGTCCAGCATCACCTTGTTGACGAAACGCACGATCGGCGCATCGTCGATCTCCGCGGTGCTGACCTCGCCCCCGAGATCCTCGTCGCCCGCGCTGACCTCGAGATTCTCGAGATCGAAATCGTCTTCCTCGAAGTTCGACATCGACGTATCGACGGCTTCGATCGCGCGGCCGACGCGCGCATCGAGCTTGTCTTGCTCCACGACCACGGGCTCGACGCGGAGCGTCGTCTGGAACTTGATCTCGTCGAGCGCCTGCAAGTTGGTCGGATCGCAGACCGCGATATACAAGCGCTTGCCGCGCTGCAGCAACGGCAGGATTCGGTGTTTCTGCAGCAGCTTCTCGTCGACGAGTTTCACGACGTCGAGATCGAGGTCTACGGCATCGAGGTCGAGCAGCGGGACACCGAACTCGTGCGCGGCCGCAATGGCGATCTGGCGGGGATCCCCGAGCCGGTTGGCGACCAAATGCGGCACGAGATGGGCGCTCTTGCCGTTGATCGCCTCGAGGGCGGCCATCAGGTCCGCCTCGGACACGACACCGTCCTGTACGAGCCGACGAGGCAGGCCAGTCAGCGGACCTTGGGTTGCGGTGGCGGCCATGAAATGTGGGGCGGCGGGGCTATCCAGCCTTTACAATAAGCGCCTTACTTTCACCGCTGCTGACCGGGACTGTCAACAACACTCTTCTCCTTTTGTGACAGAGATTTAGCCGGATTCGCCTCGTGCGCAGCTCGTGACTGCCACGCCTGCCGGGGAGCCGCGACCGAGGCCGCCGCGCGATCCGAGGCCGCAGGAGGTGGCGCCCAAACGCGGCCGGTAGGCTCTTCGACCCGCCCAAAGGCGGCTAGACTGGCGCAATGAGCGTGACGAGCCCGCCGAGCCGGTCGGATCATGAGCCGGCCGCGCTGCCGGACAGACCTGACCCTCGTCTCGTGACGGCCGTCGTAATCCCCTGCCGAAACGAAGCGGCCAGTATCGAAAAGGTGGTCCGCGACTTCAGTCTGGCGCTGCCCGGCGCAACGGTCTTCGTATATGACAATAATTCGTCCGACGGCTCGGCCGAAATTGCCGCCGAAGCGGGTGCAGTCGTCCGCCACGAAAGTCTTCCCGGAAAAGGTAACGTGGTGCGGCGCATGTTCTCGGACGTCGAGGCCGATGTCTACGTCTTGGCGGACGGTGACGACACGTATGACCATGCGCGCGCCGGGGAGTTGGTTCGGTGTCTCATGCACGGCGGTTTCGACATGGTCGTGGGTGCGCGCATAGCTGAAGACGACGGGTCAGCGTACCGTCCGGGGCATCGGTTCGGGAACTACGTGCTCACGAAGTTAGTCCGCATGATCTTCGGTGACCGAATCACGGACATGCTGTCGGGCTATCGCGTGTTCTCGCGAAGGTTCGTCAAGTCTTTCCCGGCGCTGACGACGGGCTTCGAGATCGAAACGGAGCTCACTATCCATGCGCTCGAGCTTCGTATGCCGATTGCGGAAATTCCCACCCGGTACCGTGATCGCCACCCGGAATCGGCGAGTAAGCTCCGTACGTTACGCGACGGTTGGAGAATCCTTCGCACCATTCTGCTGCTCGTGAAGGAAGAGCGCCCGCTGCACTTCTTCACCGCACTGTTCGCGCTTCTCGGGGTTGCATCCGTGGTGGTGGCGTGGCCGCTCCTGGTCACCTACCTCGACACCGGTCTCGTCCCGCGATTGCCGACAGCAGTGCTTGCGACCGGTCTGATGCTGTTGGCGTTTCTGAGCCTGACGTGCGGCGCGATTCTCGACACGGTGACACGCGGTCGTCGGGAGCTGAAACGCCTGCATTACCTTGCCGTCCCCGGGCCGGCTGCACGAGGCGCACGCGGTGCCGCAGCGCAGAGCGTCGGTACTCGGGACACGCTCTGAGCCAATGACCATGGACAAGGCGGACGGCTACGGCGGCGTCGAGAATCTCGAGGCCATGACGCATGCGAAGAACTATAACGACTTCCTGATCGGTCTCATCGATCGCTATGCGACGGGTTTCAAAGTCCTGGATTTCGGCGCCGGCGCCGGAACGTTTGCCGTGCCGGCGGCAAGTCTCGGCCGAGAGGTCGTATGCGTAGAGCCCGACGTGGACTTGCGCGCCAGGCTGCGAGACCTCGGCGTTCGTGTTCACCAAGACCTCAGCTCCGTTCCTGAGGGTTCATTCGATTCGGCCTATTCTTTCAACGTGCTCGAGCACATCGAGGACGACCAGACAGCGCTGTACGACCTCGGCGCGCGCATCAAGCCCGGCGGGTCGTTGGTGCTCTACGTGCCCGCTTTCCAGGTGCTCTATAGTGCGATGGACCGGCGCGTCGGACACTTCCGGCGGTACAGAAAGACGCGCTTGCAACGTCAGCTCATAGCGGCGGGCTTTGCGATCGAGCTTGGCCGCTATGTCGACAGCCTCGGTTTCCTAGTGACGCTGATGTACAAGGTCATAGGGAACCGTTCCGGCGTCGTCAGCGCGCGCAGCGTCGCAGCTTACGATCGTTTCGTCTTTCCCTTGAGCCGCGTGATCGACGGCGTGTGCGGAAGGTTCTTCGGCAAGAACGTGCTGGTCGTGGCGCGTAAAACCTAGGCGAACGCGCCCTTGCCGCCGAGATCGCCCCGTTAGCGGCAAGTCTGCGGGAGGTATCGCGTCTCGATCGTCGTGGGTATTTGCACGGTTTGCGCCGTGCCGCCCGCGAAGCCAAGCGGCTGCAAGCCGCGCTCGGGGATCTTGTTGCCGCAAAGCCAAACGATCTCGAGGTCCGCTGTCTCGTAAGGGGTCAAGGACAAGACGCGGCCCGCAATCGCGCCATCGGCGCCGCGGCCGAAACGGATGTCGATACGACCGTTGACGACGGCGACAGAAGCGAGGAAACGTCCGTCGGACTTCTCGTCCGGTCCTGCAATGCTCGTCAGAGGCTGACCGTCCGACCTGAAAGTCGCGACGACGCGGACCTGGGCGTCTGTCGCCAGCATCAGGCCTGCCGCTACCTGGCCTCGGACGGTGTAAGTTCGATAAGCAGACACGGCCAGGGCCGCGACTAAGATCGCTAGCGCGATCGCTGCGGCAAGCTCGAGCAGCGTGAAGCCGTTCGATCGATGCGCGGAGGACATGGGCGACGTTGCCGGGGCCCTAAAGCAAAGGCCCCTCACTTCCGTGAGGGGCCTCGACACGATCAGCCGGAAATCGGACCGGCTTGCCGATCGCAGATACTACTGACGGCAGGCGGAGGGAAGATACTTCTGCAGGCCGCCCGTGACGAGAGACCCACCCGTCGAAGTGCCGCCCATCGCGGTCGGCGCTCCGGCCGGAACCTGCGCATCGCCGCACTTCCACGCGACCGAGTTATCGGGCGTCAGATACGGAACGATGTCGAGCGTCTTGCCGGTGATCTGGGCGTTGACCTCGGGCGTGCCGTACGTAACGGTGATCACACCGTTCGTCACCTCAACCGACGACACATACTTGCCGTTGGTGTCGGTCGCGGTCGCCGACATGCCGGCTGCCGTGCGGTTGGCGGGCGCGACGCCGCGGTTCAGATAGGTCTCAGCGATCGCAGCCTTCGCGGCCGCCGCCAGATTCATACCCTCCGACACCTGAGCGCGGATCGTGTAGTCCTGATAGGCAGGAATCGCGATCGCGGCCAGGATGCCGATGATGGCCACCACGATCATCAACTCGATGAGGGTGAAGCCCTGTTGCACTTTCTTCATTGACGAAGCTCCTTCTAAGCGGTTTCCAAAGTCGATCAGCGCATGCGACGCGCGGTGCGTCTGGCGAGGGCCATTGCAAGCGCTGTGCCAGATACCTGGCCGCTATGTAAAAAGTCGAGGCCTGTCGCCGTACCTCGGGCGTGATCGGCCTCGCACCACGGCCCGTTTCGACATATTGCGCGGCCGGCGACCGCCCGGACAGACCAATTAGGGGCAGAAACTGACGTAATTTGTCATGGCATTCGGCGACGGGCGACAGTCCTTTCGGCGTCACTCGATGCCGAGCTTTTTGATCCGATACCGGAGTGCGCGGAACGTGATACCTAAACGCTTTGCGGCAGCCGTTTTGTTGTAGCGGGTTTGCTCCAACGCTTTCACGATTGCGTCCCGCTCTATTTCTTCGAGATGCGTGCCGAGGGGTGCATCCGTGGCAACGTCGTGGAGGACCGCAGTCGCTTGCGTGTCCGACGGTAGCTGCAGGTCGCCAACGTCGATCTCGTTGCCGGCGCATAGCGTGAGCGCCCGCTCGAGGACGTTTTCGAGCTCGCGCACATTGCCTGGAAATCGGTAGCTCAAGAGTGCGGCTTGCGCGGCACGCGTCAGATGGGGAGTGGGAACCGCCTGATTGTCGGCGAGACGGCTGAGCGTGTGGTGCGCCAACAGCAATACGTCCTCGCCCCGTTCCCGGAGCGGCGGCACGCGCAACCCGATTACGTTGATTCGATAGAACAGGTCTTCACGGAAACTGCCTTCTGCGACGAGGTCGGCGAGCTCCTTGTGCGTAGCGCTCAGGATTCGTACATCGACTGCTACCTCGAGTGCTTGACCGACGGGTCGAATCGTCTTCTCTTGGATGACTCGCAGCAGCTTCACCTGCATGTGCAGCGGCAGATCGGCGACCTCGTCCAGGAACAATGTGCCGCCCTCGGCGGTTTGAACGAGCCCCATCTTGTCGCTGACCGCGCCCGTGAAGCTGCCCTTCTTGTGTCCGAAGAACTCGCTTTCCATGAGCTCCGTCGGTATCGCGCCGCAGTTGATCGCAACGAAGGGGCCTTCGTGCCGCGGTCCGCTTTCGTGGATCATCCGTGCGACGAGCTCCTTTCCCGTCCCGGACTCGCCGGAGATGTGAACGGGCGCTTGGCTGCGAGCAACCTTACCGACGAGCGCGCGAACGCGGTCGATGGCCGACGATCGGCCGACGAGCGCGTCGGTCGCGGTTCCCTTCGGAGGTAATCCGCCTCCCCTGAGCTTCAGCGCGGCCGTCACCAGCTTGCGTAGATCGTTCAAGTCGAGCGGCTTCGAAACGAAGTCGAATGCGCCGAGCTTTAGCGCGCGGACGGCGGCCTCGACGCTGCCGTGCGCGGTGATCACTGCGACGGGCGTGCCCGGCACTTCGCGCTGTATCCACTCGACCAAGTCGAGCCCGTCGCCGTCCGGCAAGCGCATGTCCGTCAAGCACAGATCGTACGAATCCTTGCTCAAGGCTTCGCGGGCGCTCGCTAGATTCGCGCACGACCGCGTCGTGATGTCCATGCGTTCGAGCGTGATCCCGAGCAGCTCGCAGATGTGCGGTTCGTCGTCGACGATCAGCGCGATGGGTCTCATAGCGTCACTTCGTTCTGTTGCCAGCGGTGCGGATCGGCGAATACGAGCCTGAAGAGGCTGCCGCCACCCGGCCGCGGGTGATAGCGCAGGGTCGCTCCGTTGCGTTCGGCCAGCTCGCGGGAGATGTAGAGCCCGAGGCCCGTGCCGCCCGGCTGTCCGGTGGAAAACGGCTCGAAGATCGCTTCAACCTTGTCCGGCTCGATCCCAGGGCCGCGATCGCCGATATCGAGATAAGGTCGACTCGACGTGTCGAGGATTCCGCAGCGCAAGTCGACGGCGATGGCGCCTGCGGTTGCGCTCGCGTACTTGACGGCGTTGTCGCAGAGATTCCAGACGATCTGATGTAAATGAGTCGGATCCATTTCGACCTCGAGGTCTGGCGTGCCGTCGGCAACCGTCACGGCGCCTTCGTACAGCTCGAGCGTTTGGACGAACTCACGCGCGAAATCCTCGAGCCACGGCTTCAGCTGCAGTCGCTCGGGCCGTGCCTTGTCGCGGCGCGACAGCGCGAGCACGCTCTCGACAATCTGGCTGACCCGACGTGCGTTGAGCCGAATGATATCCGTTAGCCGATGCTCCTCCGTACCCATTCCAGGCGATTCAGCCAACAGCTGGCCGGCGTGGCTCATCGCCCCGATGGGGTTGCGGATCTCATGCGCGATGCTCGCGCTCAATCGGCCGAGGGCGGCGAGCTTCGCCTGCTGAACTCGCTCGACGATCAACGTGGTGTCCTCGAGGAAGATCACGACCCCCCCGTTGCGACTTTGGGCCAGCGGCGCGAAATGAGGTTGGATGCTCGTCGTGCCGTCGGCGGAAGCAATCGCGGCCGGCTTCTCCGCGCCGTGGCTGCGCCACCGTTCGAGCTGGGCGGTGAGCGTCGGCGAAATCACGGCCAAGTGCTCGTCAGTGGCGCGCGTTGCCCCGAGATGCTTGACCGCCGAGCCGTTGATCAGGCGAACTCGGTCGTCGCCGTCGACCACCACGATGCTCTCGCGTAAGTGCTGAATGATGTATTCGTTGAGCTCGACGAGGTTGCGAAGGTCGATACTGCGCTGTTCGACGAGGGCCTCCGTCTCGACGATGCGATTTCGCAGGAGTTGCACCACTGCGGTAATCACGAACACCACTGCGCCCAGGATCCCTACCGGCGCGTATTGAGCGCTCGTGGTCAATCCTTCGAAGTGCGCGAAGGTCTGTTCCAACAGCATCGCGAGCGTCGTGAGCGCCGCAAGCAGCAACGCCCGTTCGGTTGCCAGCAACAAAGCAAGCGACCCGATCGAAACGACGAACAAGCCGCCGACCCCGCTCGAGATGCCGCCGCTCGCATGAATCAGCAGCGTGATCGCTACGAGATCGCCTCCGAACTGGAAGTAAGTCTGCACCGTCGTGCTCGGCTGGCGGCGGTGCAGCAAGACGAGCTCGATACAACCGATCCCGAGCATCCCGAGCAGCGCGCCCCAAGCGAGCGATGGATCGCTCTCGCCGACGATGCGCGGGCTATCTACGAGGTAGTAGATCGTCAACAGCAGCGTGCCGACGGTCAGCCGGAAGAGATTCAGCAAGATCAGCACGCGCCACGCGAAGTCGCTCGTGTCGGCGACCACCGTGTCGGGGCCGGCCATTTGCGGTCGTTCGACCTCGAGCGCTTCGGCGGACATCGCGCGGATTCTAACCGATCCGCTCCGGTGTCCCGGGACGCATCTCACAGCACGTGGCAAGGGTGCAAGGCCGGTGCGCGCCTTTACGAACCTCGACGCTTTCGGGGACAATACGCCGCCCTCCGCTCGGTTCCACAACGACGCTCCTATGAATCTCCACGAGTACCAATCGAAGGCGCTATTCGCCGAATACGGCATTCCGGTCCCGCAGGGCCGGGTTGCAACTACACCCGCCGAGGCGAAGGCCGCGGCCGAGAAGCTCGGAGGCGGCCTGTGGGTCGTCAAGGCACAAGTGCACGCGGGCGGGCGCGGCAAGGCCGGCGGCGTGAAGCTCGCACGCTCGGTCGCCGAGGTCGAGCAGCACGCGAAAGCCCTGCTCGGCACCCGGCTCGTGACACATCAGAGCGGCGCGGAGGGCCTGCCGGTCGACTACGTGTACGTGGAGTGCGGCTCGGCTATCGATCGCGAGCTGTACCTGAGCCTCGTCGTCGATCGAAGCGCCGAGCGGATCGCCGTGATGGCGTCCGCGGCGGGCGGCATGGACATCGAGGAGGTCGCTCACAGCACGCCGGAGAAGATCCTCACGCTGACGCTGCATCCGGCCGCCGGTCTCGAGGACTATCAAGCGCGCAAGCTCGGGTTCGGGCTCGGCCTCACGACTGCGCAGCAGACGGAATTCCGCGACATTCTCCGCAAGCTGGCAAAGCTGTTCCGTGAGTGCGATGCGAGCCTCGTCGAGATCAACCCGTTGATCGTCACCCGGGACGGTCACGTCGTCGCGCTCGACGCGAAGATCAACGTCGAGGACAACGCGCTGTTCCGGCAGAAGCGGCTCGCAGCGATGCGCGACGCGGCCCAAGAGGACGAGCGCGAGCGGCGCGCCCACGAGCACGATCTCAACTACGTATCGCTCGACGGCAACATCGCTTGCATGGTGAACGGCGCCGGTCTCGCCATGGCCACCATGGATCTCATCAAGCTGCATGGGGGTGAGCCCGCGAACTTTCTCGACGTCGGAGGCGGGGCAACCGCCGAGCGCGTGACCGAGGCCTTCAAGATCATCCTCACGAACAAGAACGTCCGTGCGATTCTCGTGAATATCTTCGGCGGCATCGTGCGCTGCGATTTGATCGCCGAAGGCGTGATCACCGCCGTGAAGCAGGTCCATGTCGGCGTGCCGGTGGTGGTACGGCTCGAAGGCACGAACGTCGAAAAGGGACGTGAATTGCTGGCGAAGAGCGGGCTCAAGATCGTCGCGGCGACCGGTCTCACCGATGCGGCCTCGAAGGTGGTCAAGCTCGCGGGAGCGGCGGCATGAGCATCCTGATCGACAAGAGCACCCGGGTGATTTGCCAAGGGCTGACCGGCAAGCAGGGCACTTTCCACACTCAGCAGTGCCTCGACTACGGCACGCAGGTCGTGGCCGGTGTGACTCCGGGCCGCGGCGGCGAGCGACATCTCGGGTTGCCGGTGTTCGACACGATGGCCGAGGCCCAGCGCGAGACGGGCGCGACCGTCAGCATGATCTACGTGCCCGCGCCTTTCGCGGCCGATGCGATTCTGGAGGCGGCCGACGCCGGGATCCAGCTCGTGGTCTGCATCACCGAGGGCGTGCCGGTGCTCGACATGGTGAAGGTCAAGGCCGTGCTCCGCGACTACGCGTGCCGGCTGATCGGGCCGAACTGTCCGGGCATCATCACGCCCGGGCAATGCAAGATCGGCATCATGCCCGGACAGATCCATAAGCCCGGCTCGATCGGCATAGTGTCGCGCTCGGGCACGCTCACATACGAAGCCGTCAACCAGACCACGTTGCGCGGGCTCGGCCAGAGCACCTGTGTCGGAATCGGTGGCGATCCGGTCCGCGGCATGAACTTCATCGATTGTCTGGAGCTGTTCGAGCGCGACCCCGCCACCCGAGGCATCATCATGGTCGGCGAGATCGGCGGTGCAGACGAAGAGGCTGCGGCGGCCTACATCGAGAAGCACGTCACGAAGCCGGTCGTGGGTTATATCGCGGGCGTCACCGCGCCGCCCGGCAAGCGAATGGGCCACGCCGGAGCGATCATCTCCGGCGGCAAGGGCACCGCGGTCGAGAAGTTCGCGGCGCTCGAGCGCGCAGGAGTCCGCACGGTGCACTCGCTTGCGGATCTCGGTGACGCGATGGCCAAGGCGCTGGAGTGAAGATCGGTCTCGCTCAGCTGAATACTCGCGTCGGCGACATCGACGCGAACACGAAAAAAGTCCTCGAATACTCCACGCGCGCCAGCGAGCTCGGCTGCGAGCTCGTTCTCTTTCCGGAGCTCACGCTCTCCGGTTATCCGCCCGAGGACTTGTTGCTGCATCGCGGGCTGCGGAATCGCGTCGAAGCGGCCTTCGAGCAGATCAGGGCCGCGGTCGACGGTATCGCGATCTATCTCGGTTACCCGGAGTACGACGGCGATGCGATCTATAACAGCGCCGCGTTGCTGCGCGACGGAAAGCTGCTGGCGAACCATCGCAAGCAAGTATTGCCGAACTACGCCGTGTTCGACGAGAAGCGCTATTTTCAGGCGGGCACGTCGGCCACGGTCGCGACGCTCGGTGACCACCGTTTCGGATTGATCGTTTGCGAGGACGCTTGGGCGCCGGAGCCCTGTGCGGGGGCCGCCGCGGCAGGTGCGGAAGCGCTGCTCGTGATCAACGGCTCGCCGTTCCACATGCGGCAGCAAGAGGTCAGGGAACGCGTGCTTGCGGCGCGCGCTCGAGAGACCGGACTGCCGCTCGTCTACGCGAACATGGTGGGCGGCCAGGACGAGCTCGTCTTCGACGGCGGCTCGATGGTCGTCGACGCCGCGGGCGCCGTGCGGTTCCGGGCGCCGCTATTCGAGGAATCGCTGTACGTCGTCGAGCTCGCGGCGGACGCCGGAAGGCTGGCGCCGCTCGCCACGCATCCGGCGCCGGCACCGGCCATCGTCGAGCGTGTCTACGGTGCACTCGTGCTCGGCACTCGGGACTACGTCGAGAAGAACGGCTTTCCGGGTGTCGTGCTCGGGCTGTCCGGGGGCGTCGATTCGGCTCTCACGCTCGCCGTGGCCGTCGACGCGCTCGGCCCGGACCGAGTGCATGCCGTGATGATGCCGTCGCGCTTCACGTCGCCCATGAGCCTCGAAGATGCGGCCGAGCAGGCTCGAAGGCTCGGGGTGCGCCACGACGTGTTGTCCATCGAGCCGATGTTCGAGGCCACGCTCGGCGTGCTGCACGACCTGTTCGCCGATCTTCCGCCGGACGCGACCGAGGAGAACATTCAAGCTCGTTGCCGCGGCGTTCTGCTGATGGCCATCTCGAACAAGCTCGGCAAGATGCTGCTCTCCACGGGGAACAAGAGCGAGATGGCCGTCGGCTATGCCACGCTGTACGGCGACATGGCGGGCGGGTTCGCGCCCCTCAAGGACTGCGCGAAGACGCTCGTCTACGAGCTCGCCAACTATCGCAACTCGATCGAACGGATGATTCCGCAGCGCGTGATCGAACGTGCGCCGACGGCGGAACTGCGCGCGGATCAGAAGGATAGCGACTCGTTGCCGCCGTACGACGTGCTCGACCCGATTCTCGAGGCCTTCATCGAAAAGGATTACTCGGTCGACCAGATAGCGGCGCTCGGTCTCGACCGCGGAATCGTGGTGCGAGTGCTGCAGATGGTGAAACGTGCCGAGTACAAGCGCCGGCAGGCGCCGCCCGGCGTTCGGGTGAGCAACCGGGCATTCGGCCGCGACTGGCGCTATCCGATTACGTCCGGATACTGACCTACAATTGCGCAGTTGCCGCGGCTTGGCCGAACGTTTGCTCGAGAACGCGGCGCGCATCCGCCGCAAGATCGGTCATGCCGATCCGTTGGTAGGCAACGACCATGATCTGCAGGCTCTTCTGCAGCTCGGGCGCACCGGGATAGTGCTCGACCGCGTACTTCGCGCGGTTCGCGGCAGCGACATATGCGCCGCGGCGAATGTAGTACTCGGCCACGTGATTCTCGTAGGCCGCAAGGCGATTCCGCAGAAACACCATGCGTTGTCGTGCGTCGGCAGCGTAGTCGCTGTTCGGAAAGCGGCGGATCAGATCCTGAAACGCCGAGAACGACTTCATCGTGTCTTTCGGCGGTCGCAGCGACAAATCGATCTTGAACATTCGCTCGAGCACGTTCGGCGACTGGTCGAACCAGATGAGCCCCTTCATATAGAGACAGTAGTCGATGCGCGGCTGGGTGGGGTTCTCGCGCTCGAACTCCTCGGCCGCATCGATCGCCTCTTCGGGCTGCGCGCTCTTGTAGTAGAGGTAAATCAGGTCGAGCTGCGCCTGGCGAGTCTCCGGGCTGAACGGATAGCGCGACTCGAGACCCTTGAACGCCTGGATAGCCCCCGAGTAGTTGGAGGCATCCATTGCCTTGACGCCGCGGTCGTACAGCGCCTCCGGGCCGGCGTCCTTCACTAGACGGTCCTTGTGGGCGCAGCCGGCGGCGGCCGCGATCAGGCAAGTCAGTCCGATGGCTTTGACGATTCGCTGCACGCGTCTCACGAGGGGGGCGATAATGGGGGCTGTTCGATGGTCGTTCGACGATGAAGTATAGCCGAAAGTTTCCGGGAGCCTGCCCGCGCCGAGCATGGAACGGATCCTGCGCCGGCTGATCGTTCCGGCCGACTACGCCGGGCGACGGCTCGATCAAGCGGCGGCCGCGCTGCTGCCCGAGTTTTCCCGGAGCCGATTGAAGACCTGGATCGAGGCCGGCGATCTCACGCTCGGCGGCCGCAGCAGCCGTGCGCGCACGCTTCTGCGCGGCGGCGAGGAGCTGCTCCTCGCGACGGAGCTCAAAGCCGCCGAAACGGTGGTCGCCGAGGACATCCCGTTGCGAATCGCATACTCCGACGCCACGCTGCTCGTCGTCGACAAGCCCGCAGGCCTCGTCGTTCATCCCGGTGCGGGCAATCGCAGCGGTACCTTGCAGAATGCGCTGCTGCATCTCGACCCGGAGCTCGCGCGGCTGCCGCGAGCCGGCTTGATCCACCGGCTCGACAAGGACACGGACGGCCTGCTGCTCGTCGCACGCACGCTCGAGAGCCGGACCGCGCTCTCGGCCGCGCTGCGCCGCCGTCATATTCACCGTACTTACCAGGCGGTCTGCCAGGGCGTGTTGACCGGCGGTGGGGACATCGATGCGCCGATCGCGCGCCACCGGCGGGAGCGCACGAAAATGGCCGTCACCCAACGTGGACGCGCTGCTCGCACGCGCTACCGGGTCCTCGAGCGCTTCCGCGCGCACACGCTCGTCGAGGTCGAGCTCGATACGGGCCGCACGCATCAAATCCGGGTGCACATGGCCCATATCCGCGCACCGCTCGTGGGTGATCCCGTGTACGGCGGAAGGCCGCGACTGCCGCCGGCCCCCACCGACGCGCTGCGTGTGGCGCTGCAGACGTTCGGGCGCCAAGCGCTGCATGCCTCGCGGCTCGCATTCGTTCATCCGGCCACGGGCGTGCCGCTGCGCCTCGAGAGTCCGCTACCGGGCGATCTCGCAGACCTCGTCGCGAAGCTGCGCGAGGATGCCGCGCGGCGATGAGCAGCCCAATCGGATTCGAGCCCGTCTGGTCCCTGCCCGCCGGCGTGCGAGCGTTCGCAACGGTGCGGAGCGGCGGCGTGAGCAGCGGCGCTTATGCCTCGTTGAATCTCGGCGCGCACGTCGGCGATTCGCCCGGTTGGGTCGCCGAGAACCGTGCAAGGCTCCAAAGCGCCGCAGGGCTGCCGGCGGCGCCCGTATGGCTCGAGCAAGTGCACGGTGCGAAGGTGCTGAACTTGGAGGCAGCTGAACGCGGCGCCGCGGACGGCTCGGTCACCGGACAGGCCGACACCGTCTGCGCGGTGCTCACGGCGGATTGCCTACCGGTGCTCCTGTGCACCCGGGACGGCCGGCGCGTGGGCGCCGCGCACGCCGGCTGGCGCGGCCTGCTCGCCGGTGTGCTGCCGGCCGCCGTGCGGGCGCTCGGCGTACCGCCCGCGGAGGTGCTCGCGTGGCTCGGACCCGCGATCGGACCGGCCGCTTACGAGGTTGGGGCGGAGGTGCGGACGGCTTACGTCGGTCGGGATTCGAGCGCGGCCGTTCATTTCACGCCGAATCGGCGCGGGCGCTGGCAGGCCGATCTGTACGGCCTTGCGCGCGACAGCCTCGCGGCGGCCGGTGTGATCGCCGTGTCCGGCGGCGAGTTCTGCACGTTCGCGGAGCCCGGGCGGTTCTTCTCGCATCGGCGGCAGGCTCCCTGCGGACGGATGGCGACGCTGATCTGGATAGAGCACGCGCGTCGGTAGTTGCCGAGATGGCGGTTGATAAGCGCGGCCGTTACCCTCATGTCTGGCCGCATCCGGACCTGTGGGAGCTGCGCGCATGCGCATGGACAAACTGACGACTTCCTTTCAGCAGGCGCTCGCCGAGGCGCAGTCGCTCGCGGTCGGTCGCGACCATCAATTCATCGAGCCCGTGCATCTGCTCTCGGCCATGCTCGAGCAGGAGAGCAGCACGGTGCGCGGGTTGCTCACCAAGGCCGGCGTCAACATGAACCTGCTGCGCTCGCAGCTCGGCGAAGCGCTCGACCGGCTGCCGACCGTCGAGGGCGCACCGGGTGAGGTCCACGTCGGCAACGAGCTCAGCAAGCTCCTCAACATCACCGACAAGCTCGCACAGGAGCGCGGCGACGCGTACATCTCGAGCGAGCTGTTCGCGCTCGCGGCGCTGCAGGGCAAGGGCGATCTCGGCCGGATTCTCGAGAAGGCCGGTGCGGTCAAGGGTGCGGTCGCGAAGGCGATCGACGAGATTCGCGGCGGATCGAAGGTCGAGGATCAGAACGCCGAGGAGAAGCGCCAGGCGCTCGAGAAATACACGATCGACCTGACCGCGCGCGCCGAGCAAGAGAAGCTCGACCCCGTAATAGGACGGGACGACGAGATTCGGCGCACGATCCAGGTGCTGCAGCGGCGCACGAAGAACAATCCCGTGCTGATCGGCGAGCCCGGTGTCGGCAAGACCGCCATCGTCGAGGGCCTCGCCCAGCGGATCGTGAACGGGCAAGTCCCCGAGGGACTCAAGGACAAGCGCGTGCTGTCGCTCGATATGGGCGCGCTGATCGCGGGCGCGAAGTTCCGCGGTGAGTTCGAGGAGCGGCTCAAGGCCGTGTTGAACGACTTGGCCAAGCAGGAAGGCCAAGTCATCCTGTTCATCGACGAGCTGCACACGATGGTCGGCGCGGGCAAGGCCGAAGGTTCGATGGACGCCGGCAACATGCTGAAGCCCGCGCTGGCGCGCGGCGAGCTGCACTGCGTCGGCGCGACGACGCTCGACGAGTACCGCAAGTACGTGGAGAAGGACGCTGCGCTCGAGCGCCGCTTCCAAAAGGTGCTCGTCGACGAGCCGTCGGTCGAGGACACGATTGCGATCCTGCGCGGCTTGAAGGAGCGCTACGAGGTTCATCACCACGTCGAGATCACGGATCCGGCGATCGTCGCGGCCGCCACGCTGTCGCATCGCTACATCAGCGACCGGCAGCTGCCGGACAAGGCGATCGACCTGATCGACGAGGCCGCGTCGCGCATTCGGATGGAGATGGACTCGAAGCCCGAGGAAATGGACCGACTCGAGCGGCGCTTGATTCAGCTCAAGATGGAGCAGGTCGCGCTCAAGAAGGAGCATGACGAGGGCTCCAAGCGCCGCCTGACGGATCTCGAGAAGGAGATCTCGCGTCTCGAGGGCGAGCTCGCGGATCTCGAGGAGGTCTGGAAGGCGGAGAAGGCCGCGGTCCAGGGCGAGACGCAGATCAAGGAGGAGTTGGAGCGCACGAAGGCCGAGCTCGAGAAGGCTCGCCGCGCGTCCGATCTCGGCCGCATGGCGGAGCTCTCGTACGGCAAGATTCCCGAGCTCGAGCGGCGGCTCGAGCAAGTGCTCAAGGGCGAGCGCGGCACCGCGAACAAGCTCCTGCGCAACAAGGTCACCGAGGAGGAGGTCGCCGAGGTCGTCTCGAAATGGACGGGCATTCCGGTCTCGAAGATGCTCGAGAGCGAGAAGGACAAGCTGCTGCACATGGAGGAGTTCCTCGAGAAGCGTGTCGTCGGCCAGAAGGAGGCCCTGTCGACCGTGTCGAATGCGATCCGGCGGTCGCGCGCGGGACTTTCGGATCCGAACCGACCGAACGGCTCGTTTCTATTTCTCGGTCCCACGGGTGTGGGCAAGACGGAGCTCACGAAGGCACTTGCCGCGTTCCTGTTCGACACCGAGGAGGCGATGGTTCGAATCGACATGTCGGAGTTCATGGAAAAGCATTCAGTCGCGCGTCTGATCGGCGCGCCCCCCGGCTACGTGGGCTACGAGGAGGGGGGCTACCTGACCGAGGCCGTGCGGCGCAAGCCGTACTCGGTCGTGCTGCTCGACGAGGTCGAGAAGGCGCATCCGGACGTGTTCAACGTGCTGCTCCAGGTGCTCGATGACGGTCGACTGACGGACGGCCAGGGTCGCACCGTCGATTTCCGCAACACGGTGATCGTCATGACCTCGAACCTGGGCAGCCAACGGATTCAGGAGCTGTCGGGTGCCGAGAACTATGCGCGCATGAAGGCCGAGGTCATGGAGATCGTCGGCCAACATTTCCGGCCGGAGTTCATCAACCGGATCGACGACGTGGTCGTGTTCCACCCGCTCGAGGCGGAGCACATTCGCAAGATCGTCGATATCCAGCTCGCGTATCTGCATCGGCGGCTCGCCGAGCGCGACATGTCGCTCGTCCTCGAGTCGGCGGCGCGCGATCGGCTTGCGCAGGCCGGGTTCGACCCCGTCTACGGCGCCCGGCCGCTCAAGCGCGCGATCCAGCAGCAATTGGAGAATCCGCTCGCGCAGCGTATTCTGCGCGGCGATTTCGGCCCGGGCGACGTGATTCGTGTCACCACCGAGGGCGACGGCCTGGCCTTCGACAAGGGTGTCAAAGAACAGGCTGCTTGAGATGCGCGGCGTGTGCGGCGCCGCAGGATGGAGCGAGCGACGGTCGCCGAGGTCGCCGCGAGCGGCGGCCGGAATTGCCGCAACTCGACGACTCTTTTGAGCGGGATTGCAATGCTATGCCGATCTACGAGTATCACTGCCGCGCCTGCGGTCACCACCTGGACGTGCTTCAAAAGCTCGCGGACCGGGCGCTGAAGAAATGCCCGGCTTGCGGTAAGCCGGCGCTGCAACGGCTCGTCTCCGCGCCCGCGTTCCGTTTGAAAGGCGGGGGTTGGTACGAGACCGACTTCAAGTCCGACGCAGAGAAGAAGCGCAATCTCGTCGAAACGTCGAGCGGCGAGTCGAGCGAGGGCGGCGGCGACAAGGACAAGCCGGGCGAGAAGAGCGAGCCGAAGGCCGAGACGGCGAAGGAAGGCGTTCCCGCGAAGGACGCAAAGGACAGCCCGAAGCCGGTCAAAGCCAAGCCAGTTCCGAAGAAAGCAAAGCCGCGCACGCAATCCGCGAGAACCTGATGCGCTTGCGCCGCTACCTGGTGGCGGGTTTGCTGGTCTGGCTGCCGGTCGGCGTCACGATCCTCGTCTTCAAGGTGCTGCTCGACCTGATGGACGAGCTCCTGTTTCTGCTGCCGGAGGCCTATCGGCCCGAGCGGCTGCTCGGGTTCAGAATCCCGGGGCTCGGCGCGATCCTCGCGCTCGCGCTGCTATTCGCCACGGGTCTCTTCGCCGCGAATCTGTTCGGGAAGCGGCTCGTCGTCTGGTATGAGGCGCTGCTCGCGCGCATTCCGTTCGTGCGCAGCGTTTATGGCGGCGTCAAGAATTTCGCAACGGTCGTCTTCAGCGACACCGGCAGCCCCTTCAAGAAGGTGCTGTTGATCCAATATCCGCGCCGGGGCGTCTATCGCGTGGCGCTGCAAGCGTCCGCCGCGCATGAGGTCGAGGCGGTTACCGGCCGAGACATCGTGACCGCGTTCGTGCCGAATACGCCGAATGCGGCGTCGGGCTTTCTGATCTTCGTGCCGCGTGACGAGGTCGTCGAGCTCGAGATGTCGGTCGAAGATGCGCTCAAGATGATCGTCTCGCTCGGCGTGGTGACACCGCAGTGGTCCGGCGGCGCGCCGCCGCCGCCGCTTGCGCGGCCCGAGCCTTCCTCGTAACATCCCGCCTTTTTCCCCGCCGCCTTTATCTTTCAAAAGGTTAGGCTCAAGAGGACGCAGCGATGCGCAGTCACTACTGCGGAGACGTCAATCGGGCACTCGTCGGCCGCGAGATCCGCGTCGCGGGCTGGGTGCACCGGCGTCGCGATCACGGCGGCGTAATCTTCATCGACTTGCGCGACCGGGAAGGTCTGTTGCAGGTCGTGTTCGATCCTGACCGGCCGGAGATGTTCGCCGAAGCCGAGCGGTTGCGCTCGGAATACGTCCTCGCGGTCGAGGGCCGCGTCCGCGATCGGCCGCCGGGCACGGTGAACCCGTCGCTCCCGAGCGGTGAGGTCGAGTTGCTCGCGGCGAAGCTCACGGTGCTCGCGAAGGCGAAAACGCCGCCGTTCCATCATGACGAGCCCGTGAGCGAAGAGTTGAGGTTGCGCTACCGATATCTCGATCTGCGCCGCGAGCCCATGCAGCGCCACCTCCGGCTGCGGCATTCGGTCACGCGCGCGCTCCGCCGATTCATGGACGACGAAGGCTTCATCGACATCGAGACGCCGATACTCACGAAGACCACGCCCGAAGGCGCACGCGATTATCTCGTGCCGAGCCGCACCCAGGCCGGCAACTTTTTTGCGCTGCCGCAGTCGCCGCAGCTGATGAAGCAGCTGCTGATGATGGCGGGCTTCGACCGCTACTATCAGATCGTCAAGTGCTTTCGCGACGAGGACCTGCGCGCCGACCGGCAGCCCGAGTTCACGCAGCTCGACATCGAGACATCGTTCATGTCCGAGGAGGACATCATGGCGATGATCGAACGGCTGTTGCGCGATTGCTTCGAGACCGTGCTCGACGTGAAGCTGCCGGAGCCGTTTCCGCGAATGGCCTACGCCGAGGCGATGCGTCGCTACGGCAGCGACAAACCGGATTTGCGCAACCCGCTCGAGCTCTTCGAGGTCGCCGATTTGTTTCGCGGCGTCGAGTTCAAGGTGTTCGCGGGACCCGCGTCGGACCCGCAGAGTCGCATCGCCGCGCTCAAGCTGCCACGTGGGGGCGACCTCACGCGCAAGGAGATCGACGAGTACACCGCGCTCGTTGCGCGCCACGGCGCGAAGGGCCTCGCTTATATCAAGGTCAACGAACGCGCGCGCGGCCGGGACGGATTGCAGTCCCCGATCCTGAAGTTCCTGCCGGACGCCGCGATCGAGGGCGTGCTCGCGCGCACGGGGGCCGTCGACGGCGACCTCGTATTCTTCGGTGCGGACAAGGCGAACGTCGTGAACGAGTCGCTCGGTGCGCTGCGGGTAGCGCTCGGGCGCGACCGCGGCTTCGTGCAAGAGGGTTGGCGCCCGCTCTGGGTGGTCGACTTTCCGATGTTCGAGGCGCTGCCCGGAGGCGGCTTCACGCCTTTGCATCATCCGTTCACGGCACCGCGCGCACGCGGCGCGAGCGGCGCGGGCAAGACGCTATCGACCGACGAGCTGCGCGCCGCGCCGGGCGACACGCTGTCGCGTGCCTATGACGTCGTATTGAACGGCTACGAGCTCGGCGGCGGCTCGATTCGTATTCACGATCCCGAGCTGCAGTCCGCCGTGTTCGATCTGCTCGGCATCACGAAGGAGCAGGCCGAGCTCAAGTTCGGCTTCTTGCTGACCGCCCTCGAGTACGGTTGCCCGCCGCACGGGGGGATCGCGTTCGGGCTCGATCGGCTCGTCATGCTGATGGCAGGGGCCGAGAATATCCGCGAGGTGATCGCGTTCCCGAAGACCGCTACCGCGAGCGATCTCATGACCGGTGCCCCGAGCCCCGCCGATCCGACCCAGTTGCAGGAGCTCGGCATTCGGCTGCGCGGCTCGCCGAGCCCCTGACGCCGATGCCGGACCCGGAGTGGCGGCGCCCCGAGTCGGTTCTCGTCGTGATCTACACCGCGGCGCTCGAGTGCCTGCTGCTCGAGCGGGCTCGGCCGCGCGGCTTTTGGCAATCGGTGACGGGCACGCTCGCTTGGGACGAGACCCCGGCGCAGTGCGCCGCGCGCGAGGTCGCTGAAGAAACGGGCCTGGAGCCTGCCGGCCTGCGCGATGCGCATGTGCAGCGATCGTTCCCGATCTTGCCGGCATGGCGCGCGCGCTATGCGCCGGACGTCACGACCAATCTCGAGCATCTCTGGTATCTCGAGCTCGCAGCCCGGGCCCCGGTTCGGCTGCGTCCCGAGGAGCACGTGGCCTACTGCTGGTTGCCGCTCGCGGAGGCCGTCGCGCGAGTGTCATCGTGGACGAACCGCGAAGCGCTCGAGCGGCTCGTCGACGCGGTACCGCCGGCTTGAGCCGCCCGCATCCGAACGTCGCCGCGCGCTCGGCGGGTGCCGCTCCTGCGACCGTCGTGACCGTGCACGGTCTGTGGATGCTCGGCGGCGTGATGTCGGTGCTGCGGCGGCGGCTCGCGCATGCCGGGTTCCCGACCTGCGCGTTCGGTTATCGCTCCGTGAGCGAGACGCTGGCCGTGAACGCCGCGCGGCTCGCCGAGTTCGTCGCGGCCATGCCCGGCGAAACGGTGCACTTGCTCGGTCACAGCTTGGGCGGCGTCGTGATCTGCGAGATGCTCGAGCGCCATGCGCCCGAGCGAGTCGGCCGAATCGTCTGTCTCGGCTCGCCGTTCGGCGGCAGCGTAACCGGACGCCGGCTGGCCCGCCTGCCGGGCGGGCGGCGCATCATCGGCCGCACGCTCGACGACCTGCACGCGCGCGGCGGGTTCGGCCCGAGTCGCGGCCGCTACGAGATCGGGGTGATTGCGGGCGCCGTGCCGTTCGGCGTCGGCCGCCTGCTCGGGCCGTTTCCGGAACCGAACGACGGCACCGTGGCGGTCGCCGAGACGCGGCTCGCCGGGGCGACCGATCACATCGTGCTGCCGGTCGCCCATACGGCCTTGTTGTGGTCCGTCGAGGTTGCGCGGCAAACGCAGCATTTCTTCATTTGCGGCCGCTTCGACCGTTAGCCCTACGGCACTCGCGCTCGAGCGCCGCGAAGATCACGTCGAGGCCGAACTCGAAGATGGCATCCAGGTTCGCGACGCGCAGCTCCGGCACGACCGCGGTCACGAGCGGAAAGCGCTCGGGCTCGGAGAAGCGCTCGAGCCGTATCGGCGTCGCGTCGGGTTGCTGCGCCCGGCTGCCGATCTCGGCGAGGCCGGCGCCGGTCACGTAGCCCGCGAGCAGGCGAAAGAAGCGCGCCGAAAGCGCTGCGTCTAGCCCAGCCTCGCGAAAGAGCGCGAGCAGGCGCTCGTAAAACTCGAGCGCCTTGTCCGTGTTGAAGCGTCGCGTCGGCAGCAGGAGAAACGCATGCGGATGCTCGATCGCAAGCGTACGCGTGGCCTCGAACATCCGGCGCAGCGTCTCGAGCGGAGCTCCGCAGTCCGACGGCGGCACGTCGATTTCCTCGATCAGCAGCTCCAGCACACCGTCGAGCAGCTCGGCTTTGTTCTTGAAATGGTGGTAGATCGCCATCGCCTCGACCCCGAGTCCCGCGCCGAGCCGGCGCATCGACAAGGCGTCGAGGCCGTGCGCATCGATCTCCCGGAGCGCCGCCGCCGCGATCCGCCGCCGGTCGAGCGGCGTGCGCCGTGGCGTGCCCGGTCGTCGTGCCTTACGTGTCGGTCGCATGCATGAACTTTACAGCGTAAAGGCGGGCGGGTACATTGGCACCGCGGCCCGACGTAGGTGCTCGGGGGGAGGTCGTCATGACGGCCGAAGATTTCGTCAGCTTGTTGGTCCCCGCCACGTTCTTCGCGATGCTTGCGGTCGAATCGTTCTTCTCGACCGGTCGAGCGTGGCCGCGCGTCGCGTGGTGGCGCACGATCGGCGTCGCGTTCTTCGTCATGGTGATGATGGTGAATGTCGTGCTGCCGTCGCTCGTGCCGCCGGCTGTCGCGGTGCATCACCTGATCGACGGTGCGCGCCTCGGGATTCCCGGCAGCGTCGTGCTCGGTTATGCGACGCTATCGCTCGCGACGGCCACCGTTCATCGCGCTTACCACCGCTATCCGATCCTCTGGCGGCTCATGCATCAGCTGCATCACGCGCCGCAACGGCTCGATACGCCGGGTGCGGTAGTCTTCACCCCGCAAGAGGCGATCGTCAACGTCGTGCTGACGCTCACGGTGCTCGTGTTCGTGCTCGGTTTGGATCCGCTGGCTGCCGCGATCACGGGCTACGTCGCGGTGTTCTACAGCCTGTTTCAGCACTTCAACGTGAGAACGCCGCGTTGGCTTGGGCTTCTGATCCAGCGACCCGAGGCGCATTGCGTGCATCACCGCCGCGGCTTCCATGCTTACAACTACAGCGATCTGCCGCTCTGGGACATGTTTTGGGGCACCTGGCGTAATCCGAAGCGGTTCGACGGCGACGTCGGCTTCGAGCGCGCCGAGTCGCGCAGGGTCGGCGCAATGTTCATGGGGGTGGACGTGAACGAGCCGACGCTGGGGCGAGACAACCGCGGCCGCGTCGAGATCGCGGGTAATCCCGCATGACCGCCGTGCCGGAGGATGCGATCCGCCTGGCCGATGAGCTCGAGGCTGCCGCGAGCGCGGATCTCTATGCGGCCGCGCCGGCCGAGCTCGGCATGAGAGTGGAGCGTCGCTACGGCGCCACGCTGCTGCTCGCGCCGAAGGTGCCCGTGAGCTACTTCAACCGCGTGATCGGTCTCGGCGTTGCGGAGCCCGCGACCGAGGCCGCGCTCGACGCGATCGTGAGCCGCTACCGTGCGGCCGGTGTCGACGATCATTGGATCCACGTGAGCCCCGCCGCGGCGCCGGCGGCGTTCGCCGACTGGCTGCTGGCGCGCGGCTATGCCCCGCCCGTGCGCCGCAGTTGGGCCAAGTTCGTACGCGGCGCCGATGCGCCGCCCGTCGCGCGGGCCGACGCGCCGCTCGTGCGCGCGGCCGAACGGCAGGACGCGGGCGCGGTGGCCGCGGTCGCATGCAGCGCTTTCGGTTTGCCGGCGACGCTCGCACCGTGGTTCGAACGGCTCGTCGGCCGCCCGGGCTGGTGCGTGCTCGTGGCCGAGCTCGACGGGCGCATCGTCGCGACGGGCTCGCTCTACGTCGTGGGCACCGGCGCTTGGCTCGGTATCGGCGCGACGCTCGCCGAGCACAGGAAGCGCGGCGCACAGGGCGCGCTGCTGGCCGAGCGCATCCGCGTCGCCGCGGCGGCGGGCTGCGCAACGCTCGCGACGGAGACGGGCGAGACCATCGCGGGCGAGCCGAGTCCCTCGCTCGAGAACATCCGCCGCGCAGGCTTCGCTCAAGTCTGCTCGCGGCTCAACTACGCGGCGCCGCGGTGAGGTGTGCGCGTCGCGGCGTCGCGGGCGCGCGGGTGTATGCTCGATCGAGCGAATCCGCCTGCTTCGATCGGG
Organism: uncultured Gammaproteobacteria bacterium; assembly: GCA_963817615.1. GTDB lineage: Bacteria > Pseudomonadota > Gammaproteobacteria > Steroidobacterales > Rariloculaceae > FEN-1219. Next base: position 1,217,035 of record CAWFPH010000002.1, read on the forward strand.
GACGTACGATGGACTCGCGCCGTTTCTCCGCCCTGGGGCTCGTGCTGCTCGCGACGTCGGCTGCGGCGGGCGGCGGTCCGCGCGACGACAGTCAGACGCGCGTCGTGCTCGGCGACGAGTACCTTGCCGCCGGTGCCGATGCGATACGTGCGGGCTCCTACGACGACGGCATCCGACTCACGACGATGGGGCTCAAGCGCGGCGCGGCCACGCAGCGCAACCGCGCCGCGGGACTTGCGAATCTCTGCTCGGCATACGTCGCGAAAGGGAAACCCGATGAGGCGCTTCCGTATTGCGATCGGGCGATCGAGCTCGATCACGGCAATTGGCGGCCCTTGAGCGTTCGGGCGCAGGCGTACTTCCAAAAGGAAATGTTCGCGAAGGCCGACGCCGACAACGCGGCCGCCGCGGCGATCGCACCGAAGGCTGCGCACGTGCTGATGATTCGCGGTTGGCTCAACGAGCGGTTGCTGAAGCCCCGCGTGATCGTCGAGGAGCACTGACTCCGCCGTTGGGCCGCGCTCGCGCGCCCGATCACGCTTCCTTCGCCGCGCGCGCGAGCTCGTAGACGAGCTCGAGGGCTGCTCGCGGCGACAATCCGTCCACGTCGAGCGCCGCGAGCCTTGCGATCAGCTCGTGCTGCCGCGGTTTTGGCTCGGGCGCGTTGTCGAGCGCCGCGTCGAGCGCGAGCTCCGCTTGCGGACTCTCGGGCAGCAGGGCTTGCTGATGCCGTTCGAGGCGGCGCAGATAAGCGCGCGCTCGCTCGACCACCTCGTGCGGGACGCCCGCGAGCTCGGCCACATGCAGGCCGTAGCTCTGGCTCGCCGGTCCGGGTTTCACCGAGTGCAGGAAGATCAGCTCGCGGCCGTGCTCGGTGGCGTCGAGATGCACGTTTGCGCAGCTCGGAAACTCCTCGGGCAAGCTCGTGAGCTCGAAATAGTGCGTCGCGAACAGCGTGAGAGCGCCAATCCTTTGCGCGATGTGCCGCGCCGCGGCCCAGGCGAGCGACAGGCCGTCGAACGTGCTCGTGCCGCGGCCGACCTCGTCCATGAGCACGAGGCTTGCCCGCGTCGCGCTGTTCAAGATGTTCGCGGTCTCCGTCATCTCGACCATGAACGTGGAGCGGCCGCCCGTGAGATCGTCGGCTGCGCCGATTCGCGTGAAAATCCGGTCGATCGGCCCGATCGCCGCGGTCCCGGCCGGCACGAAGCTGCCGACGTGGGCAAGGATCGCGATCAGCGCGGTTTGCCGCATGTACGTCGATTTGCCGCCCATGTTCGGGCCCGTGACGATCAGCATCCGACGCTCGCCGTCGAGGATGAGATCGTTCGGCACGAACGGCGAGTCGCTCGATTGCTCGACGCCCAAATGGCGCCCCGCCCGGTACTCGAGGCGCGATTCGTCGACGAGATCGGGCTTCACGAGGTCGAGCGCGGCCGCCCGCTCCGCGAGATTCGCGAGCACATCGAGCTCCGCGACGCTCTCGGCCGTCCGCTGCAGCGCGGCCAGGCTCGCGGCTAGACGGTCGAGGAGGTCGTCGTAAAGATGCTTCTCGCGGCTGAGCGCGCGCTCGCGCGCGCTCAGCACCTTGTCCTCGAACTGCTTGAGCTCCGGGGTGATGAAGCGCTCCGCGCCCTTCAGCGTCTGCCGGCGTTGGTAATCCGCGGGCGCGGCCGCCGCTTGCGTCTTGCTCGTCTCGATGTAGAAGCCGTGCACGCGGTTGTAGCCCACCTTGAGTGTTGCGATGCCGGTGCGCGCGCGCTCGCGTTGCTCGAGATCGTCGAGAAACCGGTCCGCGTTCGTGCTGATCGTGCGCAGCTCGTCGAGCTCTTCGTCGTAACCGGGTGCGATCACGCCGCCGTCGCGAAGCAACACGGGCGGAGCCTCGACGAGGGAGCGGGCCAGCAAATCGCGCTCGCCCTCGTGCTCGCCGCAAGCCGTGCCGAGGGCCTTGAGCCTGAGCGCGGCCGCGCTCGCGACCAGCGCCTTGAGTCCCGGCACTTTGGCGAGACCGTCGCGCAGCTGCGCGAGGTCGCGCGGCCGTGCCGAGCGCAATGCGACGCGCGTGAGCACGCGCTCGAGATCCCCGATGTCCTTGAGTGCGGCGGCGAGCTCCGCGAGCGGCCCGCGCCCGAGCATCTCCTCGACCGCCTGCTGGCGGAGCTTGAGCTGACCGCGGTCGCGAATCGGCCGGTTGAGCCAACGGCGCAGCAACCGGCTGCCCATCGACGTCGCGCACCGGTCCATGAGTCCCGCGAGCGTGTATTCGTCGCGGTCGCCCAAGCTCGCCTCGATCTCGAGGTTGCGCCGGGTTTGCGCATCCATCAGAAGGGCCTGCTCGCGGCGCTCGCGGTGCAGCGCCCGCAGATGCGGCACCTGCGCGCGCTGCGTGTCCTTCACGTACTGCAGCAAGCAGCCCGCCGCGCCGATCGCGGCCGGTGCATCCTCTGCGTCGAAGCCCTTGAGGTCCTGCGTGCCGAATTGGACGCAGAGCTGACGCCGTGAGTTGCCCGGATCGAAGTGCCAGGGTGGCCGCTGCCGTAATCCCGCAAAGCCGGAGAGCCGCGGCGGCAGCTCCGCGCTCTCCGGCACGAGCAGCTCGGCCGGTTTCAGGCGCTCGAGCTCGGCGTCGAGCGCTGCGCGATCGTCGAGCTCCGTGATGCTGAACCGCCCGCCCGCGAGATCGAGCCACGCGAGCCCGATCCTCGGCTCGAGCGTGAGCGCCGCGAGCAGGCGCGTCTCCTTGTCGGCGAGCAGCGCGGCGTCGGTTACGGTGCCCGGCGTGATCACGCGCACGACCTCGCGCGCAACGGGCCCCTTGCCGGCGGCCGGGTCGCCGATCTGCTCGCAGATCGCGACCGACTCGCCCAACTTCACGAGCCGCGCCAGGTAAGTTTCCGCCGAGTGCACGGGCACGCCCGCCATCGGGATCGGCTCGCCGGCCGATTGGCCGCGCTTCGTCAGCGCGATGTCGACGAGCTTCGCCGTGCGCCGTGCGTCGTCGTAGAAGAGCTCGTAGAAGTCGCCCATGCGATAGAACAACAGCGTGTCCGGGAACTGCGCCTTGATCGCGAGGTACTGCTGCATCACGGGTGTATGCGGGGTGCTGCTCATGGCGCGGCTCTTCGGGGCGGCTTCTCGGGCGCGGCTTCGTTGCCGTCATTGTAGTCGCGCGCTCGCCCCGGCACGTATGATCGGCCGGATGCGGATCGTTCACATCGAAGCGGGCAGGCACCTGTACGGAGGCGCCGTGCAGGTCCAACTGCTGCTCGAGGGCTTGCGCGCACAGGCTCACGCGTCCGCCATCGAGAACGTGCTCGTCTGCACGCGCGGCTCGGAGCTCGCGCGCGCTGCGCGCGCAGAACGCGTGATCGAGCTCGAGCTCGGCGGCGATCTCGATGCGTTCGCGATCGGCCGGCTGCGGCGCGCGCTGCGCGCGGAGCGCGCCGATCTCGTGCACGTGCACTCGCGACGCGGCGCGGATCTGTGGGGCGGTCTCGCCGCCGCGCTCGCGCACGTGCCGGCCGTGCTGACGCGCCGTGTGGACGCGCCCGAGCCGGCCGCCTGGGCGCGGCTCAAGTATCGACCGTATCGAGCGATCATCGCCCTGTCGCGCGCGATCGAGACGCAGCTCGCCGCTGCGGGCGTCGACCGCGAGCGGCTCGTACGGATTCCGAGCGCCGTCGATACGGGGCGCTTTCGCCCGGATGCTGCGGCGCGCGCGCGGCTGCGTGCGGCGTTCGCCTGGCCGGCCGATGCGCTCGTGATCGGCGTCGTCGCGCAGCTCATCGAGCGCAAGGGTCATGCGCGGCTCTTCGCCGAGACGCCGGCGCTGCTGCGTCGCTATCCGGCCGCGCGGGTGGTCTGTTTCGGCCGCGGGCCGCTCGAGCCTCGACTTCGCGAAGATGATCGGTGCGCTAGGCCTTGCGGACCGCGTGCGGCTCGCGGGATTCCGCGACGACCTGCCGCAGCTCATCCCCGGCCTCGACGTGCTCGCGCACCCCGCCGAGCGTGAAGGGCTCGGCGTCGCGCTGCTCGAGGCCGCGAGCTGCGCGGTGCCGGTCGTGGCCTGCGCGGCCGGCGGCATGCCCGACGTGGTCGAGCACGAGCGCACCGGTTTGCTCGTGGCGCCGACCAACGGCGCCGCGTTGGGCGCGGCGCTCGACCGCCTGATCGGCTCGGCCGCCGAGCGTGCGCGGCTCGGCGCTGCGGCGCGCGAGCGTGTCGCATGCACGTTCTCCGTCGCAGCGCTCGCGACCGCGCACAGGGAGTTGTATTGCGCCGTGCTCGGCGCGCGCGAGCAGCGCGCACGCCGCCGTCCGCGGCCCATCACCGAGGAACGATTCCAATGAACGACGACGCCACCGATGAGGCTCTCGCGGCGCTCGCGGCCGCGCTCGGCCGCGCGCTGGTCGCCGACGACGCGCGTGTAGCGACCGCGGAGTCGTGCACGGGCGGTTGGATCGCGAAGGCGTTGACCGACGTGCCGGGCAGCTCCGAATGGTTCGAGAGCGGCGTGATCACCTACTCGAACGATGCGAAGGTGCGCCTGCTCGGCGTGCCCCGTGCGGTGCTCGACGAGCATGGCGCGGTGTCCGAGGCGACCGTCCGCGCGATGGCGGACGGGGCACGCGCTCGGCTCGGCGCCGAAATCGCCGTGGCCGTGAGCGGCGTTGCCGGGCCCGACGGCGGCACGGCCGACAAGCCGATCGGCACGGTCTGGCTCGCGTGGTCCTCGACCGATGGCACCGCGGCCGAGCGTCTCGATCTGCGCGGCGACCGCGAGGCCGTGCGCCGGCAGAGTGTTGCACGCGCGCTCGAGGGATTGCTCGAGCGGGTCGGCGCTGCGGCAGATTGAGACGGCCGGCGGCTATGCGGCGCACGCTCGGGCCGGCGCAATGACGGGCGATGCTGCCGCCCGCGAGCCGCACGACGCGGTCGTGGCGCTACGCCGCCGCGTGTTTTTCGCGCTGTGGCCCGACGACGCCATGCGCGCGCGGCTGTCGCGCGCGACGCGGCGTGCCGTGCGGCTATCGGGCGGGCGGCCGATCGCGAAGGAACGGCTGCATATGACGGTCGCGTTCTTGGGCGAGATCGACGCGGCGGCATTCGAGCGCGCGCGCGCAGTTCCGCCGATCGCGGTCGGCGAGTTCGATCTCACGCTCGACGCCGTGGGCGTCTGGCCCGAGTCGCGCGTGCTGTGGCTCGCCGCGCGCACAGTGCCTCCCGCGCTGCAGCAGCTCGAGCACGAGCTTTGGATCGCGCTCGAAGCCTGCGGCGGCTTCAGGCGCGATGAGCGGATCTACAGACCGCACGTGACGCTCGCACGGCGCGCGCGGCCCGCGGCGTTCGAAGACGTCGATCCGGTCGAATGGCGGGTCGTCGATCTGGTGCTGGTCGAGTCGCTGCCGGCCGGCGACAAGGTGCACTACGAGGTGCTCGAGCGCTGGCCGCTCTGAAAGCCGCTGCCGCTCGCGCTCGCGCAGGTCGCGCGGATTCGGTTCGACCCGACCGCTGCCGGCCCTCGAGCGGACCGCGGTCGACCGGCGGAGCCCGTGAGCGCGCGGCCGTCCTCCCGCGTCGTCCGAAATGTTCGTGAACGCGACTGAAAGTCGCGGCTGCCGAGCACGCCGAACTGTGGAATAATCCGCTCGGCGTGCCGCTCTCGGTGCGCGCTCATCCGACCTTCCACCTCACCTGGACGACCGCATGGACGACAACCGCAAGAAAGCGCTTTCCGCCGCATTGGGGCAAATCGAGAAGCAGTTCGGCAAGGGCTCCGTGATGCGTTTGGGCGATTCGATCGCGATGCGCGACATCGACGCCGTGTCGACCGGCTCGCTCGGTCTCGACGTCGCGCTCGGCATCGGCGGTTTGCCGCGCGGCCGCGTCGTCGAGGTTTACGGGCCGGAGTCGTCGGGTAAGACCACGCTCACGCTGCAGGTCGTCGCGGAGGTGCAGAAGCTCGGCGGCACCGCGGCGTTCGTCGACGCGGAGCACGCGCTCGATCCCGTCTACGCCGCGAAGGTCGGCGTGAACGTCGACGATCTGCTGATCTCCCAGCCCGACACCGGCGAGCAAGCGCTCGAGATCACCGACATGCTCGTGCGCTCGGGCGCGGTCGACGTGATCGTCGTGGACTCGGTCGCGGCGCTCACGCCGAAGGCGGAGATCGAAGGCGAGATGGGCGACTCCCACGTAGGCCTGCAGGCCCGGCTGATGTCGCAAGCGCTGCGCAAGCTCACCGGCAACATCAAGCGCTCGAACGCGCTCGTGATCTTCATCAACCAGATCCGCATGAAGATCGGCGTGATGTTCGGCAATCCCGAGACCACCACGGGCGGCAACGCGCTGAAGTTTTATGCCTCCGTGCGTCTCGACATCCGCCGGATCGGCGCGATCAAGAAGGGCGACGAGGTCATCGGCAGTGAGACGCGCGTGAAGGTCGTGAAGAACAAGGTCGCGCCGCCGTTCAGGCTTGCGGAGTTCGAGATCCTCTACGGCCATGGCATCTCGCGCGAAGGCGAGATCGTCGACTTGGGCGTCAAGCAGAACATCATCGAGAAATCCGGTGCCTGGTACAGCTTCAACGGCGACCGCATCGGCCAAGGCAAGGAGAACGCACGCGAGTTCCTGATTCAACACAAGGACATCGCGGCGGAGATCGAAAAGCGCATTCGCGCGGAGCTGCTGCCGAAAAAGGGCCCGGTGGAGGTGCCGCTCGAGCCGGAGGATGCGGCGCTCCAGGCCTAGGGTGCCCGATCCCGCGCAGCGCTCTGACGAGGGCGCGCTGACCGACGGCACGCCGGGCGGCGATCCGGCGGCCGACTGCCGCCGTCGCGCGCTCGACCTTCTCGCCCGCCGTGAGCACAGCCGGCTCGAGCTCGAGCGCAAGCTTGCGGCGCGCGGTTATCTCGGCGACGTGGTCGGGAACGTGCTCGACGCGCTCGAGCGCTCGGGGGTCCTCGCAGTCGCACGCTTCACCGAAAGCTTCATTCGAACGCGGGCCGCGAAGGGGCAAGGGCCGGTACGCATTCGCGCGGAGCTCGCCGAGCGCGGCGTCGATGCGCAGCGCATCGCGGCGCTGCTTCGGGAGGCCGACATCGACTGGATTGCGGCCGCCAAGTCGGTGCGCCGCAAACGCTTCGGCGCTGCGCCGCCGCGGGATTTCAAGGAGCGTGCGCGGCAGGCGCGCTTTCTGCAGTACCGCGGTTTCGACGGCGCCGCGATCAGCGCGGCGCTCGGCGGCGACGCCGACTAGGCGGGCCGCCGATCGCGCTGCGCGCGGTCCGAATGCGCCGCGTTGGCCGTTATCACCCGCGGCGGCCGCCGAGGAGCCGCAGCAGCATCAGGAATAGGTTGATGAAGTCGAGGTACAGCGCGAGCGCGCCGCCGATCGCGTACGAGCCGGCCTGAGGACCGTCGGCCTGCAGCGCCATCGCCTTGAGCCGCTGTGCATCGTAGGCCGTGAGCCCCGTGAACACGATGACGCCGACGCCCGAGATCACGAACTGCAGCGCGTCGTTGTGCCAGAACATGCCCACGACCGACGCGATGATGATGCCGATCAGGCCCATGAACGCGAACTGGCCGACGCCTGCGAGGCTGCGCTTCGTGACGGAGCCGTAGACCGCCAGCGCGCCGAACATGCCGGCCGTCGTCACGAACGCCGTCGCGATAGAGGCGCCGGTGTAAGCGAGCAGGATCAGCGAGAAGGTCACGCCGTTCAGTGCGGAATACAGCACGAATAGGCTCGCGGCGGTCGACGGGCTGAGCGTCGCGATGCGGGCCGAAATCCAGAAAACCAGGCCGAGCTCCACGATCACGAGCCCGAAGAACACGAACGGTTTCGTCGCCAGCGCCTGAACGAGCGCGGGTTGGCTCGCCACGAAGGCCGCGACCAGAGCGGTGACGGACAGGCCCACGAACATCCAGCCGTAGACGCGCTTCAAGAAGCTCGTCACGCGCTCGTCGACCGCGGTCCCCGAAGGCGCGCGCGTCAACCCGAAACCCCGGTTATCGGCCATCATTCGTCTCCTAGCGATTCGAACAGTCGGGCACCAGTGTACCGCGCCGGCTGCCATGGCGGCGCACCGGCCCGTCTCGGCGGCACGCACTAGAACTTCCGGCGGATTCCGCTTAGCGTGGCGTCCGCTGTTATCCTAGATTCCGTTAGTCCGCCGAGATTTCAATGGGTTCCACCAGTAGCGACCTGCGCCAGGCGTTTCTCGACTATTTCGCGAGCAACGGCCACGAGATCGTGGCGAGCTCTTCCCTCGTGCCCGCTCACGATCCCACGCTGCTGTTCACGAACGCCGGCATGGTGCAGTTCAAGGACGTCTTCCTGGGACGCGAGAAGCGCGCGATTCCGCGGGCTGCGAGCTCGCAGCGCTGCGTGCGGGCGGGCGGCAAGCACAACGACCTCGAAAACGTCGGCTATACGGCGCGTCACCACACGTTTTTCGAGATGCTCGGCAATTTCAGCTTCGGCGACTACTTCAAACGCGACGCGATCCGTTTCGCATGGGAGTTCGTGACGCAGGTGCTCGGGCTGCCGCCGGAACGGCTCTGGTGCACCGTGTTCGAGGACGACGACGAGGCGGCCGACATCTGGCTCGGCGAGATCGGGGTCGCCAAGGAGCGGTTCGCGCGGCTCGGGATGGCGGACAACTTCTGGGCCATGGGGGACACGGGGCCCTGCGGCCCCTGCAGCGAGATCTTCTACGACCACGGACCGGAGGTCGCAGGGGGGCCGCCGGGCACGGCCGAGAGCGACGGCGACCGCTACATCGAGATCTGGAACCTCGTGTTCATGCAGTTCGAGCGCAACGAGCGCGGCGAGCTTGCGCCGCTGCCGAAGCCCTCGGTGGACACGGGCATGGGGCTCGAGCGGCTCGCGGCCGTCATGCAGGGCGTCCATTCGAACTACGAGATCGATCTGTTCAAGCACTTGATCGAGGCTGCGGCCGCCGTCACCCGCGCGGAGGATCTCGCGAGCAAGTCGCTGCGGGTGATCGCCGACCACATCCGTGCGTGCTCGTTCCTGATTGCCGACGGCGTGGTGCCCGGCAACGAGGGGCGCGGTTACGTTCTGCGCCGGATCATCCGCCGCGCGATTCGCCACGGCTACAAGCTCGGCGTCGAGGAGCCGTTCTTCTACAAGCTCGTGAAGCCGCTCGAGGCCGAAATGGGCGCGGCGTATCCGGAGCTCGGCCGCAAGCGCGGCCACGTCGAGCGCGTGCTCCAACAGGAGGAGCAGCGCTTCGCCGAGACTCTGGCTCAAGGCATGCGCCTGCTCGACGGTGCGATCGCGGAGCTGCCCGCGGGGGGCGCGATCGGCGGCGATACGGTGTTCAAGCTTTACGACACGTACGGCTTTCCCGACGATCTCACGGCCGACGTCGCGCGCGAGCGCGGCCTCGCGATCGACCGCGCGGGCTTCGAGCGGCTGATGGAGCAGCAGCGCGAGCGTGCGCGCAGGGCGAGTCGTTTCACGATGGCGGCAGGGCGGCCGAGCTTCGACGCGCCGACCGAGTTCGTGGGTTACGCGATGCTCGAGGCGGGCGGCGCCGTCGCCGCGCTGCTCGATGCGCACGGTGCGCCCGTGCAGGCGCTCGACGCGGGTTCAAGCGGCACGGTCGTGCTCGACCGCACTCCGTTCTATGCCGAGAGCGGCGGTCAGGTCGGCGACACCGGCGAGCTCGTGACTCCGACCGGACGCTTCGTCGTCGCCGACACGCAGAAGCTCGGTGCGGCGTTCGGCCACGTGGGGACGGTCGCGAGCGGTGCGATCACGGTGGGCGAGCAAGTGCATGCCGCGGTCGATGCGGAGCGACGCGCTGCGATCGTGCTCAATCACTCGGCCACGCATCTGTTGCACGCCGCCCTGCGCCGCGTGCTCGGCGAGCACGTTCAGCAGAAGGGCTCGCTCGTCGCGCCGGATCGGCTGCGGTTCGACTTCGCGCACTACGAGCCCGTGAGCTCGGAGCAGCTGCGCACCATCGAGACACTCGTGAACGACGAGATCCGCGCGAACGCCGATGCCGACATTCGGGAGCTGCCGTACGACGAGGCAATCGCGGCCGGCGCGCTCGCGTTCTTCGGCGACAAGTACGGCGATCGCGTCCGTATGCTCAAGCTCGGGGCTTTCTCGACCGAGCTCTGCGGCGGAACCCACGTCAGTCGTGCGGGCGACATCGGCCTGTTCAAGATCGTGTCGGAAAGCGGCATCGCCGCCGGCGTGCGCCGCATCGAAGCGGTGACGGGACGCGGCGCTCTCGACTGGGTCAACGCGAACGAGACGTTGCTGCGCGACGTCGCCGGTCTCGTGCGTTCGGGTCGCGACGACGTCGCGGCGAAGGTCGGGCAGCTCGTCGAGCGCACGCGCTCGCTCGAGCGCGAGCTCGACCAGGTGCGGCTCAAGCTCGCGAGCGGCGGCGGCCGTGATCTGCTGAGCGAGGCGAGGGTCGTGAACGGCGTGAACGTGCTCGCCGCGCGGCTCGACGGCGCGGATGCCAAGGCATTGCGCGACACGGCGGATCAGCTCAAGGACAAGCTGCGCTCGGGCGTGGTCGTGCTCGTCGCGGTGGAGGGCGGGAAGGTTCATCTCGTCGCGAGCATCACTAAAGATCTCACGGCCAAGCTCAAGGCCGGCGATCTCATCAAGCCGGTTGCGGAGCGGGTCGGCGGCCGCGGCGGCGGGCGGGCGGATTTCGCGCAGGCCGGCGGCGACCAGCCGCAGAACGTCGACGCTGCGCTCGCGTTGGTGCCGACCCTGATCACCGGTTAGGTCGACGGCTTGGAGTCTGTCTAAGCCCGATCGCATCAAATTGGGCCACTCCCTCGAGAAATGGATTACCATGGGGTCGGTCGCAAGTTAGCGACACTGCTAGCCTGCGAATCGGGGGGGACCGGCCACAACAACAAGAAGCGGTCGGTTTTGAGCCACGGACGTTTCCGTGCCAGCGCATCCGCCCGTTGGGCAACGCCGGCTCGGGGAACACGGGGGTGTGCCGTATCCCGAATAACAACAACTGCACGGGATTGTGCAGTCACGGGGACGGCGCGTAGGCCCAAGAAGGAGTTTGGCTATGCTGATCTTGACCCGGCGGGTGGGGGAAACGGTCGTCATCGGCAATGATGTGACCGTCACCGTGCTAGGCGTGAAGGGGAACCAAGTGCGGCTCGGCGTGAATGCACCACGGGAAGTGGCGGTGCATCGCGAAGAGATCTTCGAGCGCATCAAGCGCGAGCAAGCCGAAGAGAAGCCGCAACGTCCGCACATCGTCGGCGCGGTTCACCAGTAACCGCGCCCGGCCTCGACGGCAACCACGGGTTTCGTGCCCGCGGATTGCTTTACTCTCGCGCACCGGCGCCGTACGGGGTAGCGCCGGTTGCGGCCGTTCCGCCCGACGCAGCGCGTACGTGTCCAGGCGGACCGATCGCATGAATAGACTGCGGGTCGAAGTGGCGGAGAGGGCGGGATTCGAACCCGCGAGGGGCTTTTGACCCCTACACCCTTAGCAGGGGTGCGCCTTCGACCTCTCGGCCACCTCTCCGCTGAACGAAAATACGACGAATGCCGTGATTCTACTGGCTAACCACGCGCTTCGCGACGCGATTTGGCGCGACCTCGTCCGGAGTCGTTACCGTCGCTGCTCAGCGCCGCCCGGCGTGATGCGAAGCGCCGGACGCGGAATGCTCGCGCACCGGTTCGCGAAGCTCCGTGCGCGAGTGCTCGGCGAGCCGCTGGTACTCCTTGCGGATCAGGTCGAGCTCGCGGTCCTCGAGCTCCTCGAGGTCGAGCAACGCCATCCGGGCGCCGGCCGCCACGCGTAACAGCTCGTCGAGCTTGATCTGAATGGCTTCCGAATCGCGGTTCTGCGTGTTCTGAATCAGGAACACCATCAGGAACGTCACGATCGTCGTGCCGGTGTTGATCACGAGCTGCCAGGTATCGCTGAAGCGGAACAGCGGGCCCGAAATCGCCCACGCCGCGATCACGGCCAGCGCGATCATGAACGTCAGCGGCCGTCCGGCGCTGCGTGCGGTCCATTGCGCGAAGCGCGTGAAGAAAGAAGTCCGGCCCGTGAGTCCCATGGCGACCTCCGCAGTTGCCCGTCAACGCGCGGCGGAAGGGCGTTTGGCGCTCCCGCCGTCGCCGCCATCATAGAGCCAGTCAGGCCTTGTAAGCGGACGGGCGAGCGCCGGTGCTCGGGGCGGCGCCGGCAGGCAACGTGCCGCCGGTCGGCGACCCTCGGCAGCGGGTCACTCTCCGCCGACCGAGGGCGCGCGACCGGCGTTATCGCTTATCGAGACTCGCGAGCCAGTCGTCGTCGGAGCCGGAGCTCACGTCGTCGAACAAGTACGTGCCGAGATAGCGCTCGCCGGTGTCGGGCAGCATGGCGAGCAGGACGGAGCCGGGCTCAGCGCGTTCCGCGGCTTTGACGGCGGCCGCGAGTGTCGCGCCCGCCGAGATGCCGACGAAAATGCCTTCCTCTCGGGCGAGCCGTCGCGCCATGTCCTTGCCTTCCTCGTCGGTCACGGGCAGCAGCTGATCGAATACCTTTGGATTCAGCACGTCGGGCAGAAAGTCGGGCGTCCAGCCCTGGATCTTGTGAGGCGTCCACTCCTTGCCGCCGAGCAACGATGCCGAGGCGGGCTCCGTCGCGACGATTTTCACGTCGGGCCGCGCAAGCTTGATCATCTCGCCCGCGCCCGTGAGCGTGCCGCCCGTGCCCCAGCCCGTGACCCAGAAGTCCAGTCGCCGGCCTGCGAAATCCTTGAGGATCTCCGGCCCGGTCGTTTGCCGATGGAACGCGGGGTTCGCGGGGTTCTGGAACTGCCGGGCGAGGAACCAACCGTGCTTCTCCGCGAGGGCCGCGGCGAGCCGCACCATGCCGGTGCCGCGCTCGGCCGCCGGTGTGAGCAATACCTTTGCGCCGAGCGCCCGCATGATCTTGCGCCGCTCGACCGAGAACGTCTCGACCATCGTCGCGACGAACGGATAGCCCTTCGCCGCACATACCATCGCAAGCGCGATGCCGGTATTGCCGGACGTCGCCTCGATCACGGTTTGACCGGGCTTGATCGTGCCTCGGCGCTCCGCATCGTCGATGATCGCAAGGGCGAGCCGGTCCTTTACCGAGCCGAGCGGATTGAACGCCTCCACCTTCACGTAGATCGTCACGTGCTTCGGCGCGATGCGATGCAGCTTGACCACCGGCGTGTTGCCGATCGTGTCGAGGATGCTTTCGTAGATCATCGGTGCTCCCCTTTCTGGTTATTGCTCGGTGGGTCGATCAATAGCTCACGCGAGCGAGCGACGGCGCCGACTCCTCCGAGTAGATTTCGACGCGACTCGGCGCAAACCAACTGTACCGCGTTGCGAGCCGCGTCGTCTCGCCGATCACGAGCAGCGCGGGCGACTTGATCGAGAGCGCCGCTTGCGCGCGCCCGAGGCTCTTGAGCACGGTGCGCACGACGCGCTGCGAGTCGGTCGTGCCGTTCTCGATGACCGCGACCGGCGTATCGGGTGCATGGCCGCGCGCGAGCAGCGCCGCCGCGATCTCGGCGTATTGCGCCACGCCCATGTACAGCGCAATCGTGTGGCTCGGAACGAAGGCCGGCAGCGGGCCGCCGCCATCGTCCTGGGTATGGCCCGTCGTGAGCAGCACGGCCTGGGCCACGCCACGCAGCGTGAGCGGGATGCCGGCATACGCCGCGCAGCCCTCGACGGCCGAGATGCCGGGCACCACCTGGAAGCGCAGCCCCGCCTCCGCGAGCGCTTCGAGCTCCTCGCCGCCGCGGCCGAACACGAACGGATCGCCGCCCTTGAGGCGACAAACGCGCTTGCCGGACTCAACGAGGCGCACCAGCAGCCGATTGAGCTGCTTTTGCGTGATGGAGGGCCGCCGCGGCGTCTTGCCGACCGAGATCAGCTCGGCGTCGCGGCGCGCGAAACGCAGCATCGCGGGGCTGACGAGGCGGTCATAGAGCACCACGTCGGCCGCCGCAAGCAGCTGCCGGCCGCGCAAGGTGATCAGCTCGGGGCTGCCCGGGCCCGCGCCGACCAAGTACGCCTCACCGCTGGAGGCGCGTCCGCCCGCATGCCATGCCTCGAGCGCCGCGCCGAGGGCTCGCTCCGCGGCCTCGTCACGGCCCGCATACACATGCTCGGCGACCGCGCCGTCGACGACCGCTTCCCAGAACGCGCGCCGTTGCGTCGCGTCGTCGAGCGTGCCTCTCACCCGCTCGCGCCAGCGCCCGAGCAACGTCGCAAGCGCGCCGAGCCGTTGCGGCAGCAGTGTCTCGATCGTGCCCTTGAGCCAACGCGCGAGCACCGGCGAGGCGCCGCCCGTGCCGATGGCAATGGTCACCGGGTCGCGGTCGATGATCGCCGGCATCACGAACGAGCAGAGGGCGGGATCGTCGACGACGTTGCAAAACCGCTTGGCAGCGGCGGCTGCGGCGGCGACGGCCGCGTTCACGTCGCGGTCGTCGGTTGCCGCGATCACGAGCCAATACGGCTGCAGCGACAGATCGCCAAACGGCCGCGCGAGATGCTCGATCCGGCCTTGCGCCGAGAGCTCGACGAGCGTCTCGTCGGGAAGGTCGGGTGCGGCGACGCCGACCTCGGCTCCGGCTTCGAGCAGCAGCGCGACCCGCCGCGCCGCGACGGCTCCGCCGCCGACCACGAGGCAACGGCGGTTCGTGAGATCGGCGAACAGCGGTAAATGGCGCATCGGCGGCTCGAGGGGAACGCTCCAGGCCACGATACCGTGACCCTCGGGGCGCGAAAAATGAAGTTTGGCTCCGCGTTTATGCCATGGCGCCATAACGACGCGCTCCGTCGCCCCAAAACGGCGTCGCGAGAACCGCGGCGCTCCCTCGGGGACTGTGGTTGCGCGTTCGATTGACCTCCAACCTAACGAATGGTTATATACGGCGGCAGCCGCCGCCTCGCTTCGAGGATGCGGCTTTTTCATCTAGCGAGGGCGGGATTCGGTGACCTTGAAGCAGCTCAAGTATCTCGTCGCGATCGCCGACAGCGGCTTGAACATCACGTCCGCGGCGGAGCGCCTATACACGAGCCAGCCGGGGATCAGCAAGCAGCTGAAGCAGCTCGAGGCCGAGCTCGGCGTGCAGCTGTTTACCCGCAAGGGCAAGAGCCTCGCCGCGATCACGCCCGCGGGCCGCGAGGTGATTGCCCGCGCCCGCAAAATCCTGCGCGAAGTCGGCAATATCACGAGCCTTGCGAGCGACCTCACGGCCGAGCTCGACGGCACGCTGTCGATCGCGACGACGCACACGCAAGCGCGTTACGTGCTGCCGGAGGTGATCCGGTCGTTCCGCGAGCGCTACCCGCGTGTCGATCTCGAGCTCCATCAGGGCACCTCGGAGCAGATCGCCGAGCTCGTCGGCACGAACAAGGTGGACTTCGCGATCGCGACCGGCTCGAAGGGCCTGTTCTCCCATCTCACGCTGCTCCCGATCTACGACTGGCACCGGATCGTCCTCGTGCCGAAGCAGCATCCGTTGGCACGCCAGACGAAGCCGCTCGACTTGAACACGCTCGCCGACTTTCCGCTCGTGACGTACGTGTTCAGCGGCAGCGGCGAATCGTCGTTCAAGCGGGCGTTCCGCGATCGCGGACTCGAGCCGCGGGTCGTGTTCACCGCGCGTGATGCCGACATCATCAAGACCTACGTGAGGATGGGTATGGGCGTCGGGGTGGTCGCGTCGATGGCGTTCGAGTGCGCCGACCGCGAAGATCTCGTTGCGATCGATGCGAAGGGCTTGTTCCCGCAGGTGACCACCTGGCTCGGCTTTCCGCGCGACATGGTGCTGCGCGCGTACATGGTCGAGTTCATCAATCTCTTCGCGCCGCACTACTCGCCGCGTCTGATCCGTGACGCTGCTCGCGCGCCGACACAGGAGGAGGTGGACGATCTCGTGCGCGAGATTCCGCTGCCGCTGCGCGGCGGCTGCGAACAGGAGTTGGCGACGAAGTAGCCGCGCGCCGCTACCTCGTCGAGGGGGTGGAGCTAGAGGTCGGCGAGATTGATCTCGTGGATGCCGCACTCGCGCTTCAAGCCGAAGAAGCGAGTCTGGTCGAGCGTGGACACTTCGTGAATCGGCTTCGTGCTGTGGTGGTCCCCGATCGACAGATAACCTTTCTCCCAAAGCGGGTGATACGGGAGATCGTGCTTCGTGAGATAACGATGCACGTCGCGATCGGTCCAGTCCGCGATCGGATGGACCTTCCACCGGCCGCCGGACCACTCGAGAAACGGAATCTGCGCGCGCGTCTCGGTTTGATTGCGCCGCAGGCCCGCGAACCACGTGCTGACGCCGAGCTCCCGCAGCGCGCGGCGCATGGGCTCGACCTTGTTCTCTTCGTTGTAGGCCTCGAGCCCATCGAGCCCTTGGTTCCAGCGTTGCCCGTAGCGCGCTTCTTGCCACGCCGGCGAGAGCGCCGCGCGAAACACTCTGAGATTGATCTTCAAGCGCTCGGTCAGATCGTCGATGAACCGGTACGTCTCCGGGAAGAGGTAGCCGGTGTCGACGAGCACGACGGGAATGTCGGCGTTCACCTGCGTCAGGAGGTGCAGCGAGACCGCCGCCTGAGCGCCGAAGCTCGATGTCAGCACGTGATTGGCTGGCAGGTTCTCGAGCGCCCATTCGATGCGTTGGTCGGCCTTCAGCGCGGCGAACTTGCGATTGCAGTGCTCGAGCGCGACCGCACGTGTGGTCTCTTCGTCATACGCCTTGCCATCGACCGCCACGCTCGGATTCTGAGCGGCGACGGATTGCTCGACTACGCTGCGCAGTGCATTCATGGATCGCCACTCGATCTCGCGACGCCGTCAACACTCGGCGACTCGAGCAACCAATCAGGGACGATTAAAGTAAGCGGCGCGGCCGCAAACATGAACGGTTAAGTTCTTATGCCGCTATAGCAAAACCGCATAAGATCTGCCGGCTGCTAGCCGCCGGCGAGCACGTCCGCGGCCGCGCGCTCGCCCGATTCCATCGCGCCCTCCATGCCGCGGCTCGTGATTGCGAGGTGCTCGCCGCAGAACCGAATCCGGCCATGCGGCAGACCCAACTGCGGCGCGAAGCGGGTGACTTGCCCCGGTCGGAAATAGGCCCATGCGCCGCCGGCATAAGGATCTGCGCCCCACGAGTGCAGGCCGACGAACTCGAGCTCGCCGGCCGCGGCCGGGCGCACCTGCTCGATCGCGGCAATCACGGCACGGCCCGCGGCGGCCGGCGCCAGGCGATCGAGCGCGTTCGCCGCCTCGCCCATCACCCACGCCGTCAGACTCGTCACCTCGGTCGGGTCCTCGCCGTTGCGCGCAGCCGCGACCATGCCCGCCGCCGTATCCGTGAACAGGCTCGGCGCGAACCCATCGCGCTCCCAGAAGCGGCTGCGCGGTACGAGATAGAGCTGAGTGAGCGGCTGCGCCGGCAGCTCGGCGAACGCCGTGCGCTGGCGCTCCGGCAACGGGGGGTCGATTGCAAGCTTGCGCAGCGCGGCCAACGGCACCGCGCAGATCACGTGCCGTGCCGCGAACCGCCGCCCATTCGTGCAGCGTAGCTGCGCGCCGGTCGGTCCGGTCGAGATTCCGGTCACCTCGCAACCGAGCTCGACGCCGCCGCGCAGCGCTTCGGCCATGGCCTCGGGAATGCGTTGCACGCCGCGGCGCGCGGTGTAGCCGATGCTCGCGCTCGGCGCGTGCGTGCGCTGCGATTTCGAGAACGCACCGCGGAACAACAGCAGCAGCGCCGAGACGTCGTGCGCGTCGCGGCCGAAGCTTGCGTTCATGCCATAGGCGATCGCGACCGCCGCGTCGTCGAGTCCAAGGCTGCGGAACCAATCGTACGCGGACACGTCGAGCGCGGCGTGCTCCGGCGAAAGCCAGTCCTGCGGTGCGGCGAGCGGGTTGTCGCGCATCGTGAGCACGCGGTGATAGTTCCACGGCAAATGGTGCTTGTCCGCCGGCGGGAACGGGTTCGCCGGGTGCGTCGCCCAAGCAGCCTGCTTGATGATCTCGCCGCGCAGCACGAGGTCCTGCTCGCGGAAGAATTCGAGGATCGGAGTGACGTCGATCAGCTCGATGCCGTAACGCCGCGCCGCGCCGATCAAACGCGCATAGCCCGCGCCGATGTAGGTGCCCCCGGCCTCCGCGGTGCCGCCGAGCTGCCGCATCGAATGAATTCGGCCGCCGATTCGTTGCTGCGCCTCGAGCACGACCACGCTCGCGCCCCGCGCTTCGAGCTCGAGCGCCGCCGCGAGGCCGGCGAGCCCGGCGCCGATCACGACGACGTCGTGGGCCGCGGTGCTCAATGCGCGGGACCCGCGGCGCGCAGCGGATCGTCGACGCCCGCGAGCGCGGGCTTCGGCGGCCCCGGCCGTCCCGACAAGCAGCAGTCTACCGGACAGCGATCGTGGCTCGGGCCGAGTGAACCGAGCGCGCGCCGCGGTGCCTCCGGCGTGAGGCGCTCGCAAATCAGCTCGCGCACCATCGAGACGAACGCCGGATGCGTGCCGACGGTGGCGGCACGGACCATCGTGATGCCGAGCCCGCGAGCGATCGCGGCGGCCTCGACGTCGAGGTCGAGCACGACCTCCATGTGATCGCAGACGAAACCGATCGGCGCAACGACCACGGCGGCGCCGCCTTGCGCACGAAGCTCGCGCAGCGCCTGACCCACGTCCGGTCCGAGCCACGGCTCGCGGCCGTACGAAGCGTTGTTGCTCTGGTAGACGAGCCGCCAGCGATGGTGCTCGAGCGCATCCGCGACGAGCCGGCAACTCGACTCGAGCTGTGCGACGTAGGCGGAGTTGCGCGCCATTGATTCCGGCAGGCTGTGCGCCGTGAACAGCACGGGTATTGCGCTGCGCTCGCCCTCGGGGAACGTTGCGAGCGCCGCCGCCACGCGGTCGCTCATCGCTTCGATGAATCCCGGATGGTTGAAGCCCACGCGCAGCTTGTCGATCTCGAGCGCGTTCGGCAGCGCGCTCGCGGCCTCGTAGAGGTCCTCGCGGTATTTGCGGCAGCCGCTATAAGAGCTGAAGTTGCTGGTGACGTAGGCGAGCGCGCGCTGCACGCCGGCGTGCGCCATCTGGGCGAGCGTATCGGTCAGGAGCGGGTGCCAGTTGCGATTGCCCCAGTAGATCGGCAGCGCCGGGCCGTGCGCGTCGATCTCGCGCTGCAGCGCCTTGATGAACGCCCGGGTGTGCGCATTGATCGGGCTCACGCCGCCGAACGCCTCGTAGCGCTTCGCAATATGTGCCTTCGTTTCGGGCGACGTGCGCAGGCCTCGCAGCACGTTGTCGAGAAACGGCCCGACATCGTCCGGACCCTCGGGTCCGCCGAAGGACACGATGAGGAGCGCGTCGTAATCGTGCGGCGCTCGAGACGTCACCATCGCAGGGCCCTCGAGCAGCCGTCGGCCACCGCACCTGCAGCCGCGGCGGGCTCGATGCGTGACGGCGCGCGGCTGTCCAGGCCGCTCACTGCGGAGACTGCCACACCGTCCTGCCGACGAAGAACGGTCCCAAGCTATCGAGATACTGCGAGGTCTGCTCGGTCTTGCGCATCTCCTGCACGATCGCGGACAGCGGGTGCAGCGTCGCCCCCAGCAGACCGACGATGAAGTCGTTGTCGTCCTTGTCGAGCCCGGCGCACGCGAGCCGAATGTCGGCCGCGTGGCCGTGATAGCGCTTCGCGAGATTGCCGTGCTCGGCCAGGATGCGCCGTTGATGGTCCGCCGGAAGGGTCTGGAACTTTTTCGCGCGGCGCAGCGGGTACCAAACGACCCAATGATTCGTCGGGTCGAGCAACCGGTTGCGCGGCCGCTTGAGCAGCGTCTCCTCGAGGTCGGGCTCGTAGCCGATCGAATAGGTGCGCCCGAGCATGTCGAACTCGGGCTTGTGCGCGAGCTCCGCGAACGGTCTGTGGTTGAACAGCGTGCGCAGCCGCGTCACGAAATATTCGGGATCCTCGCTCATCACCATGACCGCGACGCCCTGCGGGTCGTTCGCATCGACGTATAGCGCGCCCTGCACGCCATCCTCCTCGAGCGCCTTGAGCGCCGCGTGCGGATCGGGGCAGCGGCCGAAGGCCGTGAATTTCATGAACAACCGCCGGTCGAGTCCGATCTCCTGGCCGTTGCGGCGGCCCTTCTCGCGTAGGTCGAGCGGTCCGGGCTCGGCGGCCGCGGCCGGTCGCTCTGCGGTGGCGGAAGAGGGTTCGGGTGTTGCGCTCATAGGGCCTCCGAATGCACGACCTCGATGAGCGCCTCGACGCTCTCGAGCGGGGTTTGCGGCAGGATGCCGTGGCCGAGATTGACGATATGACCGCGAGGCTCGACCGTCGCGAGCAGCTCGCGCGCGGCCGCGCGCGTCGGGCCCGCGCCGGCCGTCAAGATGGCGGGCTCGAGGTTGCCCTGCACGGCGCGCTCGGGGTGGCGCCGTTGCAGCTCGCCCAAGTCGACGCGCCAGTCGACGCCGAGCACCTCGGCCGGCAGGCTCGCATAGGCATCGACCAGATGCGGTGCATTCTGCAGGAACAGGATGCGGGGCAGGCCGGCACGTCCCGCGGCCTCGAGCAGCGCGGTGAGGTGCGGCCGGATCAGCCGCTCCCAGCTGCGCAAGGACAGGAGCCCCGCCCACGAGTCGAAGATCTGCACCGCGTCGGCGCCGGCCTCCGCTTGCAGCTCGAGATAGCGCGCCTGCAGCCGGGTCAGCCGGCCGAGCAGGTCGTCGAGCAGCAGCGGCTCGGCAGCCGCGAATGCGCGCAGCGTCGGAAACTCCTTCGCGCCCTTGCCCTCGACGAGGTAGGCGGCGAGCGTCCACGGCGCGCCGCAGAAACCGAGCAGCGCGACCTCGGGCCGCAGTGCGGCACGGGCGATTTGGAGCGCGCGCATGACCTCCGGGGCGATCGCGCCCTGCTCGGGCTCGCGCAGCCGTGCGATGGCGGCCGCGTCGCGGATCGGCGCGGCGACCACGGGGCCCGGATCGAACTCGAACTCGATTCCGAGCGCGGGCAGCGGGCTCATGATGTCGGCGAATACGATCGCCGCGTCGAGAGGAAAGCGCTTGAGCGGCTGCAGCGTGACTTCGGCCGCGAGCTCCGGCTCGCCCGCGAGGGCCTTGAACGGATGCCGCTCGCGCAACGCCCGATATTCGGGCAGGTAGCGGCCTGCTTGCCGCATGATCCAGAGCGGCCGCCGCGGCGTGGTCTCGCGCCGCAGCGCGCGCAGCAGCAGCTTGTCGGCCGGCGCAGGGCTCATTCGTTTGCTCCTTCGGCCGCTTGCGGGTCCGGCGTGAACCGGTAGCCGACGCCGCGGACAGTGTGGAAATGCGCCGGTGCTTCCGGATTGCGCTCGAACCGTTTGCGCAGCCGCACGATGAAATTGTCGATCGTGCGCGTCGACGGAAACACCTCGTAGCCCCAGACGCGGTCGAGTATCTCCTCGCGCGTGACGATGTGACCGGCGCGCTCCGCGAGCGCCTTCAAGATCATCGCTTCCTTGTGAGTCAGGGCGTGCGCGCTGCCGTCCCACGCGCGAGCCTCGTAGGTTTGAAAATCTATGCGGTTGCCGCCGAACTCGAGCGGTGCGCCGTTCGTCTGATACCAGCTGCTGCGGCGCAGGATTGCCGCGACGCGCAACAGCAGCTCCTTCAGATGAAAGGGCTTCGTGAGGTAGTCGTCGCCGCCCGCCTCGAAGCCGCGCACGCGATCCTCGGCGTCGCCTTTCACGGTCAGGAACAGCACCGGCGTGCGCAGCCCCTGCCGGCGCATCTGCGCGCACAGCTCGATTCCATCCATGTTCGGCATCATGACGTCGAGCACGACCAAATCGAAGTGCTGCTCCGCGATCTTCGCGAGCCCCGCGCGGCCGTCGTGCGCGACCTCCGTTCGATAACCCTCTGCCTCGAGATTCTCGCGAATGCCGGCCGCGAGATGCGCCTCGTCGTCGACGACGAGAATGCGGGGCGCGTCGCTCATCTGCGGTGCTCCGGCCAGCGAGTCGTGACCGTCGCGCCGCGGCCCGGACCGTCGCTGTGCGCGCGGATCGATCCGCCCGAGAGCTCGACCAGTCGCTTCACGATGTACAAGCCGAGCCCGGTGCCCGGCATGGTTCGGCGCTGCTCGTCGCCCAAGCGATGGAATTTCTCGAAGATCATCGCCGCGTCATCGGGCGGAAAGCCGAGCCCGTCGTCGCTGACCGCGAGCTCGACCGCGCCGTCCGCGCGCCGCGCGTGCACGGCGATCGAATGCCCGTCGCCCGCCACACAGGCTTTGAGCGCATTGTCGAGCAGATTGCGCAGCGTCGTCGCGAGCGCGCTCGGGTCGGCCCAGATCTCGAGGTCCTCGGGGACCTCGAGCGTCGCTGTCACGGCCGACAGCGCCGCGCGCGCCTCGATCTCCGCGACGGCGGCGGCCGCCGCGCTCTTGAGCGCAACCGCGGCCGGCGTCAGCCGCTGACGTCCTTCCTCGAGCCGAGTCGTGTCGAGCAGGTTGTCGATCATGCGGAGCAGCCGTTCGCCATCCTCGAGAATGCGCCGTCCGAGACGCTGGCTGTCCGGCTCGCGCGAGCGCAGCACGAGCGTCTCCGAAGCGAGCTGAATGCTCGCGAGCGGGCTCTTGAATTCGTGCGATACAGCGGCCAGGAAATTCTGCTGGCGGCGCCTGAGCTCGGCGTCGTGGCGGATCGTGCGCGTGAGCACGGCCGTGCCGCCGAGCAGCACCGCGAGAAAGAAGCCGCCCTCCCAGAGGAACCGATTGATTCGCTGCGAGCGTTCCGCCGCCAGCGCCTCGAGCGCCTCGGGCCGCACAGTCGCGCGGTGGTCCTCGACGGCCAAATGCGGCAGATGGTGCGCGATTTCCTCCGGGCTCGCCCCCGAGAAGAACGCCGTGACCGCCGCCGCATCGTTGCGATACTCGGCAGCGAGCCGTTGCTCGTCGCCGCGCGCGTGCTCGACGTGGTCGTACATCCAGGCGGCGATCTGCACGATCGAGACGAGCAGCAGCGCCAGAAAGCCGATCTGCAGCGCCTTGCTCGGATCTCGTTTGAGCGGCATCGACGAGCTCCCGAGCTACGCGCCCCCGGCTGCCGCGAGCGCAATGCGCAGGCCGCTGGCGAGCCGGTCGACGTCGCGCCGCGTGTGTGCGAGCGACAGGAACGCGATCTCGAACGCCGACGGCGCGAGCGCGATGCCTTGCTCGAGCAGCGAATGAAACATTCGAGCGTAGTGCTGCGCGGCGCGCGGCTCGAGCGCTTCGGCCGATCGCGGTTGGGAATCGGCGAGCAACGCGATCCAGAACAGCGAGCCGATCCTGCAGAGGCGCGCTCGAACGGGCGAGTCGTCGAGCACGGCCCCGACCGTGTCCTCGAGATACGCGCCGAGCGCTTCGAGGCGCCGCCAGCCGTCTTCCTTCTGGAGCACGCGCAGCGTCGCGAGACCCGCCGTCATCGCGACCGGATTGCCTGACAACGTGCCGGCCTGATAGACGGCGCCCTCGGGCGACAGATGACGCATCACCTCGCGTTTGCCCGCGAATGCGCCGACCGGCATCCCGCCGCCGATCACCTTGCCGAACGTTGCGAGATCGGGCGTGATCCCATAGTGCTCGGCCGCGCCGCCCGCCCCGAGCCGAAAGCCCGTGATCACCTCGTCGAACACGAGCAACGCGCCATGGCGGTCGCAGAGCGTACGCAGGGTCTTCAAGAATTCCGGCCGCTGCAGCAGCAAGCCGTTGTTCGCGGGCACGGGCTCGATGATCACGGCCGCGATGCGCTCGCCGTCCTCCGCGAACAGCGCTTCCGCGGCGGCCGGCGCGTCGAGCGGCAGCACGCGCGTGAGCGCCGTGAAGTCCGGCGGCACGCCGGCCGACGACGGTTGGCCGAACGTCGCGAGCCCCGAGCCCGCCGCAACGAGCAGCGAGTCGACGTGGCCGTGATAGCAACCCGAGAACTTCACGATCAGGTCGCGGCCGGTCGCGCCGCGCGCGAGCCGCACCGCGCTCATCACGGCTTCGGTGCCCGATGACACGAACCGCACCTGCTCGATGCCGGGATACGAGGCGACCACCTCCTCGGCGAGCTCGATCTCGGGTGTGCACGGCGCGCCGTACGACATGCCGCGCCAGCAAGCGGCCTCGACGGCCGCGACGATCTTCGCATGCGCGTGGCCCAAGATCAGCGGCCCCCAGGAGCCGACGAAATCGAGGTATTCGCGGCCGTCGACATCGACGACCGTCGCGCCTTGCGCCGACCGGATCACGAGCGGCGTGCCGCCGACGCTGCCGAACGCGCGCACGGGCGAGTTCACGCCGGCCGGCGTGACCTTCTTCGCGCGCTCGAACCACGCGTCGCAGACCTGCCCCGGCACCTTGGCCGAGCCCCTCATCACAACCAGGCTCCTTTCAATGCGTCGCGCGCATGATAAGTGATGATCTGGTCCGCGCCGGCCCTGCGGATCGCGAGCAAATTCTCGCGCACGACGCTCGGCTCATCGAGCCAGCCGTTGGCGGCCGCGGCCTTCACGGCCGAGTATTCGCCCGACACGTTGTAAGCGGCCAGCGGCAGCAGCGTCGCTTCGCGCACGGCCCGCACCACGTCGAGGTAGGGCAACGCGGGCTTCACCATGAGCCAGTCCGCGCCTTCGTCGACGTCGGTCAGCGCCTCGCGCAGGGCCTCGCGCGGATTGCGGCAGTCCATCTGATAGCTCTTGCGGTCGCCGCTAGAGGGCCGCGAGTCGGCTGCCTCGCGGAACGGGCCGTAATACGCCGACGCAAACTTCACGGCGTACGACAACAGCGCAGTGTCCTCGAACCCGGACGCATCGAGCGCGTCGCGAATCGCGGCCACGCGGCCGTCCATCATGTCGGACGGTGCGACCACGTCGGCGCCTGCGCGCGCATGCGACAACGCCATCTCGACCAGCGGCTCGAGCGACGGATCGTTCGCGATCCGCCCTCCTTCGAGCACGCCGCAGTGGCCGTGATCGGTATACGCGCACAGGCACACATCGGTCATCACGACGAGCGCTTCGCCGAAGGACTTCTTCAGCGCCTCGCATGCGCGCTGCACCGCGCCGTTCGCCGCGGCCGCGGCGCGGCCGTCGGGCGTCTTGCCGCCGTGCTCCGGGTGGCCGAACAGCAGCACCGCGTGAATCCCGAGCTCGAGGTCGGCGCCGATCTGCTCCACCAGCGTCTCGATCCCTTGTTGCGCGATGCCGGGCATCGAGGAGATCGGCTCGCTGCCGCGTCGCTCGGTTGTCACGAAGTGCGGCATGATCAAGTGCTGCGCGCCGACCTCGGTCTCGGCCACGAGCGAGCGCAGCGTGTCGTTGCGTCTCAACCTGCGAAGCCGGGTCCGGCCCGGCGGCGTGATCGTCAATTCGGCCATTGCATCGCCTCCAACATTCCGTCCAAGCTCGGCTCGCGCGCTTCGGCCGTCACGGCGAGCCCTTGTGCGCGCGCGGCCGCGGTCGTCGACGGGCCGATCGTATAGATGTTGACCGGCGCGTCGATGCTCACCTGTTGCACGAACCCCTTTACGGCCGATGGGCTCGCGAGCAGCACGTCGCCGGCGTCGAGCGACGACAGCGCCTGCTTCGGCGCGACCGCTGCGGCGGGCACCGTGCGATAGACCTCGAGCCGCGTGCAGCGAGCGCCCGCCGCGCCGAGTGCCCGCTCGAGCGCGTCACCGGCATTCGCGGCCAGCGCGAGCAGCACGTTCGGCCGCGCACCGAGCTCGCCCTCAGCCGCGAGCAATTCGCCCAAGTCGGCGGCGGTGCCGCGGCCCACGAGGCTCACGCGGCCCGTCGCCTCGCGCGCCGCCGCCGCCGTGGCTTCCCCGACCGCCGCCACGCGGCAGGCGGCGGGCAGCGCGAAGCGCCGCGCGTCCGGTCCGCTCGAAACCAGCGCGGCGAGCGCCGCAACGCCGCGCCGCGACGTGAACACGAGCCAATCCGCCGCAGCGAGCGCGAGCGCGGCTGCGCTGCGCAGCTCGGGCGTGTCGATCGACTCGGCGTCGATGCACGGCAGGAGCACGGCCGCCGCTCCGCGCTGCTCGAGGCGGCGCGCCCAGTCCGCGCAGTCATCCGCGCTGCGCGTGAGCAGCACGCGGCGGCCCGCGAGCGGGGTCGCGAAGGCGGTCACCGCGCAGCCTCGCCGCCCGCTTCGAGCGTGCGCCAGACCGCGGCGCCGAGCGCCGCGGGATCCGCGCCCGATGCGCGAGCCGTGCGCACGCGGCCTGCGCGCTCGTGCATCGCGAGCAGCTCGTGAGCGTCGCCGCGGCGCACGCAGTAGGCGCCGAATGCGACGTCGCAGCCGCCTTCGGCGCGCGCCAATGCGTCGCGCTCGGCCGCGATTGCGAGGCGCGTAGGCAGATGCTCGAGCGGCGCAAGCGCGGCCACGACCTCGGGCGCGTCGCGGCGGCATTGCAGCGCGAGCGCGCCTTGCGCGGGCGCCGGCACGAAGCGCTCCGGATCGAGCCGCACCACCGTGAGACCCTCGAGCTCGGCATCGAGCCGATTCTCCGCGCGCAATCGTGCGACGCCGGCCGCGGCGAGCAAAATCGCGTCGAAGCGGCCTTCGACCAGGCGCTGCAGGCGCGTCGGCACGTTGCCGCGCAACGGCTCGATTACGAGATCGGGGCGAAAGTGCTCGAGCCACACGCGCCGCCGCGCCGATGCGGTGCCGACGCGCGCGTGTGCGCGCAGCGGTAGGAAGTCGTCCGGCGCGAGCGCTTCCGCGCGCACGAACAGCAGATCGGCCGGGTCGGCCCGCTCGGGCACGGCCGCGATCGCGAGCTCGGGCGGCGAGCGTGTCGGCAGATCCTTGAACGAGTGCACCGCGAGCTCGATGCGTCGCTCGACGAGTGCCTGCTCGATCTCGCGCACGAACACGCCCTGCGGTCCGATCGATCCGAACGGCGCGGTCGTGTCGCGGTCGCCCGCCGTGCGAATCACCGTGAGCTCGACCGCATGGCCCGCTGCGCGCAGCCGCTCGGCAATCGCGCCCGATTGCGTAAGCGCGAGCGCCGAGCCGCGCGTGCCGAGTCTGAGTGTGACGCTCATCGCTTGGCGGCCGCCTCCGTCGCCGGCCGCTCGTCCGCCGGCGGGGTGTGCGCTGCGCCGTCGAGCGCGGCCCGCAGCTCGGCCGCGAACTCGGGCTCGAGACCGCCCAGGAACGCGTCGATCGAGCCGTCCGGACCGTCGTGCAGCAGGCCGCGCAGGCCGAGGCACGGGAATGTGCGCGAAGCGCCGCGCGAGCACCTCGCTCCAGGTCGTGATCGCGGCGCGCTCGCTGTCGCCCAGATTCTTCAACTCCTTCTTCAGCAGCCGCGCGACGCCTTCCTCCGCGGTTTTTCGATAGCGCTGCTGCAGCGCGCCGAGCAGCGGCCCGTAATAGCGCTCGGTGAAGCGGTCTTGGAGCTTCTCGAGCGCCTCGTCGACCTGCTCCCGCGCGGGTCCCGCTTCCATCAGCCGCGCCGCGCGGTTGCGCTCGGCGCGCTCGACGATCTCATCCATGCCGATGCGCGCGATCGCGAGCCGCTCGCAGTCGGCCGGCGCGACGTCGGGCGGAATAGCCATGTCGATCACGAGCGGCGGCTGACCCGACGGCGTGTGTGCGGCAAGCCGCTCGAGCGCCGCGCCGTTCAAGATCGCATGCTCGGCGCCCGTCGCCGACAGCAGCGCCTCGATCGCCGGCGGCTTGCGCACGAATTCCTCGAGCGCGAGCGGCGTCGCGCCGAACCGCGCGGCAAGCGCCTCGGCCTTGTCGAACGAGCGGTTCACGATGAAGAAATCGAGCCCTGCTTGGGCGAGCGACAACGCCGCACGCTCGGTCATCGGCGAGACGCCGACCAGCGCGGTCGGCCCGGGCGTGCGTGCAAGCCGCTCGCGCAGCGCTTGCACGGCGATCTCGGCAAGCGACACGCGGCCCTCGCCGAGCTTCGTCTCGCCGCGCACGCGCGCCGCGATCTTCAGCGCTTCCTCGAACACGAGCGCGAGGCTCGGGCCGCAGAGCCCGAGCGTCAGCGCGCGCTCCTGCGCCGAGCGTACCTGACCCACGATCTCGGTCTCGCCGACGCACGCCGAATCGAGTCCGGCCGCCGTGAGGAACAAGTGCTCGGCAGCGCCTTCACCTTGCCAGGCCTTCAATCGACGCTCGGCTTCGCCGCCGGCCGGGGCGCGGCCGGTCAGCATCGTAAACGCTTCGCGCCGCAGGTCGACGCTCGGGGTCCGCTCGCTGCGCGCGAAGATCAGCTCGACGCGGTTGCAGGTCGCGAGATAAGCGAGCTCGGCGAGCTGCAAGCGCTCCGCGAACTCGGCGAGCTGCGCTGCGGCGCGATCTTGCTCGAGTGCGAACTCCGCGAGCGCCTCGCTGCTACCTTGGCGCCAAGAGATGCCGACGAGGCCCAACCGCTCGAGCAACCGATCGTCTCCAATGGACTATGCCGTCAAGCGTGCCGCTGGCCGCATCCGGCTGTGTCACGCGAGTGTCACGGCCTCTTCGACTGCCGCGCAAATCCGCGACGCGCTCGCGCGCTCAGCCGGAGAACGCGCGAACGGTGCTCGCCTCGAGGGCGGGCAGGTCGCCGAGCACCTGCTCCGCGAGCGCGAGCTGGCCGCGCGTGCGCGCGCGGTTGTGGGCGCTCGCGCTCGGATAGCGGCTCGGATCGAAACGAAAATATCGCTCGCGCAGCGCATCGGCGCAGAATCGGGCCGCAAGCTCGACCGTGATCGTGACCACGGCTGCGGGGATGGAGGCCCACTCCGCTGGCGTCAAGACCTCGCGCGCGACGTCCGCGTATCCCGCGATCGCGGCATCGAACAGCGGCCGCGCGAACCGTGCATCGACCGCATCCTCGGCCGCCGCGTTGCACCACGACCGCAGCGCGTCGCCGAGCTCGAGCGCGACCGGCATCCGGGCGAGCGTGTCGAGATCTATGAGACACAACGCGCGCTCGGCGTCGCGTGCGAACACGATGTTCGAGATCTTCGGATCGCCGTGCACGATCCGGTCGCCTGCGCTCGGCAGCGCCGGTAGCCGCTCCGCGAGCGCGAGCACGCGGTCGGCGAGCGGCCGAACCGCGCCGAGGTCGCGGTGCGAGCGGTGCTCCTCGCACGCTGCGCGCAGCGCGGCCAAGTGCCGAGCCGTGTCATGCACGCCGAGGCGGCGGTTTGCGAACTCGTGCTCGAGATCCGCGACCGCGCGGTGAAACTCCGCGAGCACGCGGCCGGCCTCGCGCGCTTGCCCCGGGGAGGAGAGCGCGTCGCGAGTCACGCCGTCGATGCGGGTGAGCACGCGCCACACGGCACCGCCGTGCTCGAGCCACCGTGCGCCGCTCGAGGTCGGCACGAGCTCGGGCGTGAGCACACCCTTCGCCGCCAGGTGGCGCGTGACCGCGGCGATGTCGTCGTTGATTGCGGCGGGAAAGATCGCATTCAGCCGCTGCAGCACCAGCGAGCGGCCGCTCGCCGAGCGCACGAACCAGGTCGGGTTGATGAGCCCCGAGGTCACACGCTCGAGCGGCTCGGGCGCGAGCCCGAAGGCCGCGAGGACGGCGGCGCCGGGCGCTTCTGCGAACGGGTCGTGCGGCATCGGCCGCAATCATACCGGCGTGCCGTGCCGGGCGGACGTTCAGAGCTGAATGTCGAACTGCGCGAGGATCCGGCCCGTGCCGTCCGCACACGCCTCGTCGCTGAGCACACCCTCGCTGCGTAGGCGATAGTGCTCGCGCATCTCGGCGCGCAGATAGGCCGAGGTGTCGGTGCCGATGCTGTCCGCGGCTTCCTCGATTGCGCGCGACAGGATCGGCACGAAAGCGTGAAAACGCTTGATCGCTCCGAAGCTCGCGACGAGCGTGAGCACGGGCGCGCGGCCGTGGATCGTGACGAACTGGGTCTTCTCGTAGCTGCGCCGCAGCGCGGCGGCGAATAGCGCGAGAGCGCCGGCCGCGAGCAGTGCGGACGCAACCCATCCGTGCGGCACTGCGAGCCGCGAGAGCGCGAGTACGCCGGCGCCGGCTGCGCAGCCGAGCGCGGCGCCGATCAGCCGCGTTGCGGTGCGGCGTGCGATCGACGGTACGGGGTCGAGGTAGCGCAGGTCGAGCCTGTAGGCGGCTGCGCGCTCGGCGCCCCGGATCGTGACGACGCTCGCGAGGCCTTCCTCATACAGCGTGATCTCGACCGACGTGCCGCCGAAGCGGTTCGCGAGCGTTTGTCTCGCCCGCACCGTGCGTGCGGCTTGGGGTTCGGGAGGCGCATCCTCGGATCCGAGATAGATGTGCTCGCTCGGCGAGCCGTCGAGCAGAGCCGCGACCGGGTCGACGGGCGTGGGATGGTCCGCCATGCTCATCGCCGGCGCCGCGAGCGGATCGGATAAAGCCGCGTCCGGCGGCCGTCGGCTGCGAGCATTGCGGGTCGCCTCGAGACAGGGGTGCAACGGACTGTAGGCTTGCGCCTGCAGTCCGCGGCGTGAGGACGTTCACAGTTGGGGACCGCCCGTTGGCCGTAGGGGCGCAGGGCCGCTGCATTGCACTATTCGAGGGCTGAGCTATAAAGGAGATCGGCCCAAAGCGGAGGATCAGCCATGGCCGATCGGTTCTCTCTTCGAGCGGCCGCAGCGCTCGCGGCCAGCGTCGTGGTGCTTGGCTCGCCGCGGGCGTTCGCCCAAGCCGAGGACGCTTTCGATCGAACGCCGCGCGACTGCCTGCAGGTAGCCGCCATCGATCGCACGGTCGTGCTCGACGACCAAACGGTGCTGTTCTACATGCGCGGCAAGAAGGTCTTCCGCAACTACTTGCCGCGGAAATGCCCGGGGCTCAAGCGTGAAGACCGGTTCATGTACCAGGCCGCGCAGGGACGGCTCTGCAACATCGACTCGATCACCGTGCTGGAGCTTTGGAACGCGAGCTTCACGCCGGGCTTCACGTGTCCGCTCGGGAAGTTTCAGCCGATCACGGTCGACGAGGCCGACGACCTCACGTTGAAGCCCGACGAGCTCGGCAAGCGCAACGCGATCGAGACGAAGGCGGTCGAGCTGCCGAAGAACTCGTCGAGCGACGCGCCCGCACCGGCCGAAGCGGGCGACGACCCGTCCGAGGCTGCGCCGGGCGATTCGGCGCCGCCCGATACGCACCGCAAGCGGCGCCGCCGCCGCTCGTAGTCGCGGGCGCCCAGCTGCAGGCCGCCGGCCGCTTGCGGAGGCGCGCGCGCGGCTGCCCGCGCCGCGGCCCTTCGGTATGATCCCGGCGCCGGCGTGTGCGCGCTCCAAGCGCACCGCCTCGCTGGAGACCGCCATGCCGCTGCACGTGACCTCGTTGATCGCCGGTTTGTTGGCGCTCTTGATGGTACCGCTGAGCTTCCAGATCAGCGTGCGCCGAGTGCAGCTGCGCACCGTGTTCGGCGATGCGGAGGACGAGACGCTGCGGCGTCGCGTGCGCGCGCACGGCAACTTCGCTGAGTACGCGCCGCTCGGCTTGATCGTGCTCGGGCTCGTCGAATGGAGCGGGGCTTCGAGCGGGTGGGTGTGGGCGCTCGGGATCTTGCTGCTCGGGAGCCGGCTGCTGCACCTGACCGGCATGCTCTACGCCGAGTCGCCGCTGCCGCGTGCGCTCGCAATGGTCGTGCAGCACGCTGCGTTCGTCGGGGCCGGCTTGTGGCTCGTCGGCCGGTCGCTATGAACGTCGGCATCCTGTTGTTCGACGACGTCGAAGTGCTCGACTTCGCGGGACCGTTCGAGGTGTTCTCGACCGCAGCGCGGCTTGCGGGCGGCACGCCGCGGCCGTTCACGGTGTTCACGGTCGCGGCCGATGCGCCCGTGGTCGCGCGCGGTGGATTGCGGGTCGAGCCGGCCCACTCGCTTCAGACGCATCCGCCGATCGATCTGCTGATCGTGCCGGGCGGCGTCGTGACGGCGGAGCTCGCCAAGCCCGCGATCGTCGACTGGATCCGCACGCGCTCGCGATCGGCGGCGCTCACGGCATCGGTCTGCACGGGTGCATTTTTGCTCGCGGAAGCAGGGCTTCCGGCCGGCATGACGCTCACCACTCATTGGGAGGACGTCGACGATTTTCGCAGCCGCTATCCAAGCATCGCGCTCGCGCCCGAGCGGCGCTATGTCGACGCAGGTGCGATCGTATCCTCCGCCGGAATCTCGGCCGGGCTCGACATGAGCCTGCACCTGGTCGCGCGCCTCGCGGGCGAGCCGCTGGCCGTTCGCACGGCGCGACAGATGGACTATCGCTGGCTGCGAGACGATTGAGCGCCCCACGGAGATCCCGACGTGTACGTTCCAAATCACTTCCGCCAAGCGGATCCCGCCGCGCTCGCGGCATTCGTCGCGGCGAATTCCTTCGGCACGCTCGTGAGCGTGCTCGACGGGCGGCCGTTCGCGACGCACGTGCCGTTCGTGCACGACGCCGACGCGGGTTTGCTGCACTGTCACGTCGCTCGCGCGAATCCGCATTGGCGCGGGCTCGATGCAAGCGAGGCGCTCGCGATCTTCTTGGGACCGCACGCCTACGTTTCGCCGACGGTCTATGCAACGCCCGGTGTCCCGACTTGGAACTACGCCGCCGTGCACGTCTATGGCCGCGTGCGAGTCGTCGAGGACGAAGAGTCGATCGGCCGCCATGTCGAGGCGCTCGCGGCGCGGCACGAGCAGCGGCGGCCCGCGCCGTGGCGGCCGAGCTATGACCCCCGGCGGCTGGCGGGCATCGTGGGGCTCGAGCTTCGGATCGATGCAATCGAGGGCAAGTTCAAGCTCAGTCAGAATCGCTCGGCCGCCGATCGCGAGGCGGTGATCGCCGATCTCGCGGCCGGCGGCCGCGACAACGACGCGGCGCTGGCGGCGCTGATGCGCTCGGTCGACTCTGCAATCGACTGACGTCGCGGCTAGGCGCACCCCGCCAAACCTGACACGATAGCCGCCATAAGCAACACCAAGAGCCGGGGGAGTCGGATGAAGGACGTGACGACCGTCGCGAGCGGCGCAGCGGGCGCCTTGTTGGTGGCGGTGCTGGCAGCGGGGCCCGGCCCTGCGAACGCCGACGACAGCCAGGCGCTGCTGACCGTCGACCATTACGTCGCGCATCGCTCGACCGTGCCCGCAATCGCGGGGCAGTACGCGGTGACTTATGTGCGCGAGCGCGCGAAGCCTGCGACCACGTCGCGCGGCGCGCCGCCTGCGGAGCGCGTCGTGCTGTTCGTGCACGGTGCGGGCACGCCGGCCGAGGTCGCGTTCGACGTGCCGTATGCCGACTACAGCTGGATGGCGTATCTCGCGGCCGCGGGATTCGACGTGTTCTCGATGGACATGGCGGGCTACGGACGCTCGACGCGGCCCGCGCCGATGAACGACGTCTGCAATCTGCCGGCCGAGCAGCAGACGGCGCTCGGCCGCGAGGCCTGCAAGCCGAGCTATGCGCAGCAGCTCACGACCATCGCCTCGGACTGGGACGACCTCGATGCGGTCGTCGACTACATCCGCAAGCTGCGCGGCGTCGAGCGCGTCGATCTCGTCGGCTGGTCGCTCGGCGGTCCGCGCACCGGCGGCTACGCGGCGCGCCACCCGGACAAGGTCGGCAAGCTCGTGATCCTCGCCCCCGCGTACAACCGCGCGAGCGCCGCCGATCCGCCGCAATCCGTGCCGGCCGCCGGCGCCGCGTTCAACGCGCAATCGCATGCCGACTTCGTGGCCAACTGGAATCGCCAAGTCGGTTGCCCCGAGCAATACGAGCAGGCCGCGAGCGACGCGGTCTGGGGCGCAATGCTTGCGTCCGACCCCGTTGGCGCGACCTGGGGCCAAGGCGTGCGCCGCGCGCCGAACACCACCGTCTGGGGCCTCGCGCAGACGGTGGTGGGGAAGATGCGCACGCCGACGCTGCTCGTGACGGGCGCCCACGACAAACAGGTCGCGCCGGAGCGCGTGCGCGAGCTCTACGACGACCTCGGCGCGCAGCAGAAGGTGCTGGTCGATCTCGCCTGCTCCTCGCACAACGCGATGTGGGAGCGCAACCACCTGCTGCTGTTCCGCGCGTCCCTCGAGTGGCTGACGGCGGGTTCCGTCGAAGGCGTGCAGGCCGGCGTCGTGCGTCTGGGCTATTGATCGGGCGAACGCCGACCGCCCCGTGCGGTCTAGAACAATGATCGAGCCACGCCCGCCCGCGTAAGGGTCGGTACGTGAATCCGCACCGTTCGCGCGTCGTTATGTCGGCCCCGCATCGAGGAATCTTCGGATAGCGCGACTGGCGCGAGCGGTGCCCGCTTGCGATGCTTAAAATAGGTGTCGTTCGAATCGACAGGAGCCCGCTTTGGAGTTGCCGCGCCGTCTTGCCTGGGTGTTGACCGCTATCGGCGGCGGCTTCGTCGTCGTGGGCTGCCAACCGTCCCCCGAGCAAGTCGCGGCCGAGTACCAGGGCACCTTCAACAAGTACTGCCTCGATTGCCACGACTACGCGGGCCGCGAGGCGGGCCTGTCGCTCGAGGATATCGACCTCGTCAACGTCCCCGAGCACGCCGAGATCTTCGAGAAGGTCATCCGTAAGCTGCGCGGCGGCCAAATGCCGCCGATCGGTGGACCGCGCCCGACGAAAGACGAGAAGACCTCGCTCGTCCATTACCTCGAGACCGCGCTCAACCAAGCCTCGATCGAGCATCCGAATCCGGGTCCCGCATCGATCCACCGGATGAACCGCACCGAATACGGCAATGCGATCCGCGATCTGCTCGCGCTCGACATCGATCCGGCCGACTATCTGCCTGCCGACGACGAAGGCTACGGTTTCGACAACATCGCGGACATCCTGCGCGTATCGCCGTCGCTGCTCGAGCAGTACCTCGGCGGCTCGGCGAAGATCGCGGCGCTCGCGGTCGGCGACCCGAAGATTCGCGCGGTGACTTCCGTATACCGCGCGCCGTCGGACCTGTCGCAGCGTGGGCACATCGAGGGCTTGCCGCTCGGCACGCGCGGCGGACTCGCGATCCACCATTATTTCCCGCTCGACGGCCAATACGACTTCAACGTGTTCCTGCTGAGGAACATCGTCGGCTACATGGCGGGCCTCGAATGGCCGCACGAGCTCGAGATCTCGATCGACGGCGAGCGCGTGTTCTCGGCCGGGGTCGGCGGCGAGGCCGACAACGCGGCCTCGGACGCGAACATGTCGGCGGCCGCAAATGCCATCGATGCCAGGCTGCGCACGCGCGTGCCGGTGAAGGCCGGTATGCACGACGTGGCGGTCACGTTCGTCGGTCGGAGCGAAGCCGAGACCCAAGAGCCGCTGGAGCTTCACACCCGCGATCTCGACTTGCAGGACATGAACGGCATCCCAACCGTCGACTACGTGAACGTGACGGGGCCGTTCGACCCGAGCGGACCGGGCGACACGCCGAGCCGCGAGCGGATCTTCACGTGCCACCCGACCGATCCGTCGACCGAACGGCCGTGCGCGACCGAGATCCTTTCGACGCTCGCGCACCGAGCGTATCGGCGGCCCGTCAGCGAGTCCGAGCTCGGCACGCTGCTCAAGTTCTACGACGCGGCGCGCGCCGGGGGCGGCTTCGAGGCCGGCGTCGAATCGGCGCTGCGCGTCATTCTCACGAGCCCGATGTTCGTCTTCCGCAGCGAGCCCGATCCGGCCGGGGTCGCGCCCGGCACCGTCTACAAGGTCGGCGACGTCGAGCTGGCGTCGCGGCTCTCGTTCTTCCTCTGGAGCAGCCTGCCCGACGATGAGCTGCTCGGGCTTGCGGAGAAGGGCAAGCTCGGCGACCCCGACGTCTATCGCGCGCAGGTCAAGCGCATGCTCGCGGACCCGCGGGCGAATTCGCTCGTCACGAATTTCGCGGATCAGTGGCTGTATTTGCGCAACCTGCCGAGCGCGCATCCCGACGTCGAGCAGTTCCCGGATTTCGACGACAACCTACGCACGGCGATGCGCCGCGAGACGGAGCTGCTGTTCGAGAACGTGATGCGCGAGGATCGACCGATCCCGGAGCTGCTCACGGCCGACTACACGTTCGTGAACGAGCGCCTCGCGAAGCACTACGGCATTCCGGACATCTACGGCAGCAATTTCCGCAAGGTGAAGCTCACCGACCCGAACCGGTTCGGCTTGCTCGGACAAGCGAGCATTCTGACGGTCACCTCGAATCCGAACCGCACCTCGCCCGTGCTGCGCGGCAAGTGGGTGCTCGAGAACGTGATCGGCGCGCCGCCGCCGGCGCCGCCCGCGAACGTGCCGCCGCTCGTCGAGAACCAGGCCGGCCAGGCCGCACGCTCGGTGCGCGAGCGGCTCGAGGAGCACCGCAAGAACCCGGTTTGCGCAACCTGCCACAGCGTGATGGATCCGCTCGGGCTCGCGCTCGAGAACTTCGACGCGATCGGCGGATGGCGCACGAAGGAGGCCGGCGGCCCGGTCGACGCCAGCGGACGCATGGCCGACGGCACGCCGCTCGACGGGCCGGTGTCGCTGCGCCAAGCCCTCACCGCCGACCCGGAGCAGTTCGTGCGCGTGGTCACCGGCAAGCTGCTCACCTACGCGCTCGGCCGCGGGCTCGAGGCATACGACATGCCGACGGTGCGGCTGATCGTGCAGAACGCGGCGAAGGACGACTACAAGTTCTCCGCGATCATCGACGGCATCGTGAACAGCCCGCCGTTCAGGATGCGCATCGCGCAGGCGCCGCGCACGGACACGCGCACGGCGGACGCTCGTCCGACGCCGGGCGCGCAGTAGCGCAGCCGCCGCCGTTCCGGTCGGCGCGCGCGCCGCACTTTCGCGTGCAGCGAGTCGCGGCGGCTAGGCATAGGTGAGGCCGTAGCCGTAGGGGAACAGCGGCGAGTAGTCGGCGTCCCCGACGTTGATCGGGATTTGCGCCATCGACCGCGGCCAGGTCATGCCGAGCTTGCCCGTCGGCGGCCGTGCGCCGAGCAGCACGTCGGCGATGCCTGCGCCTTCGGTGCCCGGCAGCCATGCGGCCACGACCGCGGCCGCCTTATCGAGCGCGTCGCCGAGAATCAGCGGCCGCCCCGAGTACAACACGAGCACGAGCGGCACGCCGGTCGCGGCGACCGCGTCGATCAGCGCCCGGTCGTCTGCCGCCAGCGCGAGGTCGCGCCGATCGCCGACACCTTCGGCATACGGCGGCTCCGCAATGACGACGATCGCGACATCGGCGTCGGCCGTGCCGGTATCCCCCGCGCCCTCCGGCGGCGCGTAGACGATCCTTGCGCTCGGATCCATCGCGGCTTGCAGCGCCGCCAGCAACGTCGTGCCGCCGGTCGTGACCGGTCCGGGGGCGCCTTGCCAGCTCACGGTCCAACCGCCGCACTGCATGCCGATGTCGTTCGCCGCGCGACCCGCGACGTGAATACGCGCCGCCTTCGCGAGCGGCAGCACGCCGTCGTTCTTGAGCAGCACGAGCGACTCGCGCACCGCGCGACGCGCGAGCTCGCGGTGGGCCGCCGAGCCGAACTGAGCGTGCAGCGAGCGGTCGGCGAGCTGCGGGCGACTCGGGTCGAGCAGCCCCATCGCGGCTTTCACGCGCAGGATGCGCAGCACTGCATCGTCGATGCGCGCGACCGGCACGCGGCCCTCGCCGACGAGCTCGCCGAGCGCGCCGATGAACGTCGCATAGCGCGCGGGCTCCATGGCCATGTCGAGGCCGGCATTGATCGCGTGCATCACGGCGGTCTTGTAGTCCGGGTCGATCTGCCCGATCGCGTAGTAGTCGGAAACGAGGAACCCGTCGAAGCCGAGCTCCTGCTTGAGGAGCTCGGTGAGCAGATGCTTACTGCCCGAGACCTTGGTGCCGTTCCAGCTGTTGTACGACACCATGATCGAGCCGACGCCCGCGGCGACGGCCGCCGCGTAACCGGGCAAATGAATACGACGCAGCGTGGCTTCATCGACGCGCGTATCGCCCTGATCGAGCAGCACCGTGCGGCCGCCTGCGTCGCGCGGCGCGAACGCGGTACCGCCGTCGCCCAGGTAATGCTTTGCGCACGCAAGCACTGTCTCGGGCGAGGGGCCGAGCCGCCGGCCTTGAAAGCCTCGCACCGCTGCCGCGCCGAGCGAGCTCACGAGCGCCGGA
This sequence comes from uncultured Gammaproteobacteria bacterium, assembly GCA_963817615.1. GTDB lineage: Bacteria > Pseudomonadota > Gammaproteobacteria > Steroidobacterales > Rariloculaceae > FEN-1219. Next base: position 1,255,163 of record CAWFPH010000002.1, read on the forward strand.
TCCTCGCCGAACCCTTCGTAGGTGCGCCCCCAACGCTCGTCGCGAGGGACCGCGATGCACGGCGCAAACGTCCAGCGGATGCCGGTCGCTCGCGTTTCGATCGCCGTGATGCGCGCGGCTGCTTCGACGAGCGCGGGATTGCGCGTGCAGCCGAGCCCGATGTTGTGCGGAAAGATCACGGCGCCTTCGACGTTGCTGTGGCCGTGCACGGCGTCGGCGCCATAGAGAATCGGGATCTTGAGCCGAGTGGCGAGGCTGCGCGCGATCAGGCGGTCGACCGCGTCGGTCCATGCTTCGAGGCCGTTACCGGCCTGGGGATCGGCGCCGCCGCCGCTCAGCACGGAGCCCAAGCCATAGCGCTCGACGTCGGCCTCGTCGCGGAGCTGGCCGAGCTCGGCCTGGGTCATCTGACCGAGCTTTTCGGCGAGCGTCATCTCCGCCAGCAGCGCGTGCGCCTGTCCGTCGAAACGGGCGAAGCCGTGCCGCGCAGCGCGTGCCGAGCGCGCGCCGAGCGCGAGCGGTGCCGCCGTCACGCAGGCCGCTGCGGCACTTAAGAATTCTCTGCGTTGCATGACGGTCGCGAAGCGGCGCCGGCGCAGGGCCGCGGGTTCCCTCGACTTGGTGCCGTGCCGTTGATCGCCGATACTAACATCGGCGGTGCGGGCGGCTGATAGTTGAGCGCCCGATCGGATTGAACGCTGATAAAGTCTGGGCGCCGACTCAGCGGCGAACGACAGCTTGGGGGCGCGGATGATTGCGACGATCGGCATCGGACCCGAGGCCGGCACGGTGTTCTTGGGATCGCTACGGCGGCTCGCGAGCCGCACCCGACGGGGCGCCGGCCCGGCGCTCGTCGCGGCGCTCGTCGCCTTCGCGATGCCGGTGGCCGCGCAAGAGGGCTTCCCGCTCAAGGGCTCGTGGCTCGGTACCTGGTCCCACAACACGGTGCACGGCGACAACGTCCTGGTCGTCCTCGACTGGGACGGCAAGAACATCACGGGCACGATCAACCCGGGCACCGACAACATTCCGATCACGAAAGCCTCGCTCGATCCGAACGGTTGGGTCGTGAAGATCGAGGCCGACGCGAAGGACAAGACCGGCGCGCCGATCCACTACACGATCGAAGGCATGCTGAAGGATCTCGAGCTGCCGACCCGTTCCGTCGTCGGCACCTGGAGCAGCCAGCGCGGCCACGGCGACTTCGAGATCAGCCGGCAATGACGGGCACATCGGCCAACGGAATTGTCCGCGGCGTGCGAGGCCGCACTCGGGCACTGCGCTTCGCAGCCGCCGCGTTGGCGGCCGTCGTGGCTCCCGCTGCGATCGCGCATCATGCGATTACGGCGAAGTTCGACGATCACAAGCGCATGACCTTGAGCGGCGTGGTCACGCTCGTCGATTGGCGCAACCCCCACGCGCACGTGTTCGTGAACGTGCCGAAGGGCAACGACGTCGAGAATTGGGCCATCGAGCTCGAGAGCCCGATCGCGCTCGAGAAGAGCGGCTGGTCGCACGACACGCTGAAGCCAGGCGACGCGCTCACGGTCGAGGGCATCGCGGCGCGCGACGGTACGCGGCAGGTCTGGAGCGAGACGCTCACGACCGCGAACGGCCGCAAGGTGCTCTACGCCGTGAACACGGCGCCCGTGCCGCCGGCCGCGCCGCGGCCGACGCCGCGCTGGCCCGACGGCAAGCCGCAGCTCGGCGCGCCGACGACGGAGGGCGGATATTGGGGCTATCCGACGTCCACGGTGCTGATGCAGCGGGGCGCGGACGTCGCGATGGACCGCTCCGGGTTGCTCGAGAATCCGGCCGATGCGCCGAAGGTCGCGCCGTTCCAACCGTGGGCGCTCGGGCTTTACCAGCACCGCCAACAGCGGCATCTAGCGGATGACCCGGGCTACTTGAACTGCAAGCCGCCCGGCGCGGTGCGCCAATTCGAGTCCCCCTACGGCGTGCAGCTCGTCGAGGATCGCGAACGGCAGCGCATCTTCGTGCTGCTCGGCTCCGGCAACCACAACTACCGCATCATTTATACGGACGGCCGCAAGCAAACGGGTCAGGTCCGCGGCGACGACGACAATCCGCTGTACTACGGCCGTTCGGTCGGCCACTGGGAAGGCGACACACTCGTCGTGAGCACCATCGGCTTCAACGAGGACTTCTGGTTCACGAACGGCGGCTTGCCGCACACCAACAGGCTGTCGCTCACCGAGCGCTTCTCGCGCCCGAACTTCGATACGCTGCACTACGAGGTCACGATCGACGACCCGGGTGCGTACACGAAGCCCTGGTCGAGCGGCTGGGACTTACGCTGGGTCGGCGGTCAGGAGCTACCCGCGTATTTCTGCCAAGACAATCGATCGTAGAGAAGACACCGCGCCGCGCTTGCAAGCGCGGCGGTTGAACGGAGGAACGCAGCATGAACTTCAGGAAACCCGCAGGCTTCTTCGCCCTCGCCGCGCTCGCGGTTGCGAGCGGCCAGGCGTGGGCGCATCACTCGTTCTCGGCCGAGTTCGATGCAGCTCAGCAGATCAAGCTCACCGGCATCGTCACGAAGGTCGAGTGGACGAATCCGCACGTCTGGTTCTACATCAACGTGAAAGATCCGAAGACCGGCGACGTCACGAACTGGGGCGCCGAGATGGGGCCGCCGCACGGTCTGCAACGCAGCGGCTGGCGCCGCGAGTCGCTGAAGATCGGCGACGAGGTGACGGTGGACGGCTATCTGGCGCGCAACGGCGTGAAGCGCGTGAATGCGCGCACGGTCACGCTCACCGCGACCGGCGGCCGCCCCGGCCAGACGCTCGATGCCAATTCGAGCGCAACGACGGGCTTGGGCAAGAGCCAGTAGCACGCACGACGTGGGAGTCGCCATGAAACGCTTGCTCTGCGTCGCGGCGCTGCTCGCAGCCGCGCTCGCGTTGAGCGATCCCGCGCTCGCGCAACGGCGCCCGCGCGATCCGAAGCTGCCGCCTCCCGGTCCGGCGCCGCGCGCGGCGTCGGGCCGCGTGCTGCTGGGCGGTGCCACGCCGGCGGACGAGGGCGTCTGGACGCCGCTGTTCGGCATCACCGAGCCGATCGCGCCGCTCGATCAGATCCCGTTCCAGGCATGGTCGCGCGCGCTGTTCGAGCATCGTCAGGACAACCAGCTCGAGCCGCACACGCGCTGCAAGCCCTCGGGCGGCGCGCGGCAATTCCTCACGCCCTATGGCGTCGAGTTCGTCGAGCTGCCGCAAATTGGGCGCATCTTCATTTTCGACATCGGCGGTCCGCACACCTTCCGCACGATCTACATGGACGGCCGCTCGCACCCGGCCAATCTGTCGCCGACCTACTACGGCCACTCGATCGGCTGGTGGGAGGGCGACACGCTCGTCGTCGACACGGTCGGCTACAACGAAGGCTTCTGGCTCGACCGGCGCGGGTTGCCGACCACGAATCAGCTGCACACGGTCGAGCGCTTTCATCGCAGCGACGCCGAGACGATCGAGTACTCGATTACCGTGACCGATCCGGGCGCCTACACGGCGCCGTGGACCGGCAGCTTCAACTTGCAGTGGGACAAGGGCACGGAGCTCTTCGAGTACGTGTGCCAGCAGGCGAACTACGCGGCGGAGCTGATGGTCGGGGGGGAGCACTCGAAGGTCGACCGCAGCAGCCCGATCGTGCCGTAGGCTATCGCCTGCGCATGGCGAGCGCGACTTTGGCTTGGCGAATGATTCGGTGATGAGCAACGAAGCGACGTTCTCCGAGGGCCGCTGCACGTGCCGCTCGGTGCGCTACCGCATGACGTCGCCGCCGATGTTCGTGCATTGCTGTCATTGTCGCTGGTGCCAACGGGAGACCGGAGCATCGTTCGCGCTGAACGCGTTGATCGAGTCCGATCGCGTGCAGCTGATCGCCGGCGAGGTCCGCGTGATCGACACGCCGTCGAACAGCGGCAAGGGCCAGAAAATCGCGCGCTGTCCGAGTTGCCACGTGGCACTCTGGAGCAATTACGGCGGCGCGGGCGACCTGATTCGCTTCGTCCGCGTCGGAACGCTGGAAGACCCGGACCGCTGCCCGCCCGACGTGCACATCTTCACGGCGTCGAAGCAACCGTGGGTCGTGCTTCCGCCCGGCACGCCGGCCGTGCCGGAATACTACAAATCGAGCGAGCTGTGGCCGCGCGAGAGTCTCGAGCGGCGTGCGGCCGTGCTCGCAACGGCGGGGCGCTGACGCGCGCCGGCGTTCGGACCATGGCGCGGCCACGGCCGGTGACGTTCCGAGTCGTCAGTCGGGTGTCGCGAGCGACGCGAACGGTCCGGCCGCGTACTCGACCTTGCCGCCGACGATCGTGAGCAGCGACTCGATTCGGCCGACCTGCTCGACGGGCACGCCGAGGTAATCCGCCGTGAGCACCGCGAGATCCGCGAGCTTGCCGGGCTCGAGTGAGCCGCGCACGTCGTCGTCGAACGAGAACCACGCGCTGCCGAGCGTATAGAGCTTCAGCGCGTCGAGCCGCGTCGGCGTTTCCTCTGGACCGCGCAGCGCTACGCCGCCGGCCGTCTTGCCGTCCAGGAACCATTGCAGCGCGGTGAACGGGTTGTACGATGCGACGCGATGCGCGTCCGTGCCTGCGCCGATCGGCACGCCGATGCGCTCGCCGGTCACCACCGGCGGCGCGCGCCGCGCCGCCTCCGCGCCGGCCTGCTTCGCGAACTGCTCGCCGCCGAAGTACATTGCGTCTTGCACCGTCCAGCCGACGCCGAGCGCCTGCATGCGCATCAGCGTCGCCTCCGACGCGTCGTTCAGATGCGCGATCGACCAGCGCAGCGGCGCGATCGGCACCTCGCGATTCACGCGCTCGAAAATGTCGAGCAGCACGCCGACGGACGCGTCGCTCGGCCAGTGCATCGTCACTGCGAGCCCGCGCGCGGCGGCCCAACGCACGACCGCGTAATAGCGCTGCTGCTCGGCCTCGGTCGGCCGCGGGTTGTTATTGAGCGCGAACGTGATTCGCTCGCCGATGCCGTTGAAGTGCAGCCAGTCGTCGCCGAACCCCATCGGGAGCAACGTCGTGAGCGTTTGCAGCTCCTCGAGCTCGTGGCCGTCGGTCTGGCCGTTCAAGCTGTAAGCCACGCGCACCGACAAAGCGCCACGGCGCCACACGTCGAGCACCGCGCGATAGTCGTCGGGCGCCAGGTTGTTGCCGCCCGGATCCACCACGCCGGTGAGGCCGAGCCGGTTGAGCTCCCGGAAGAACGCCACCGTTCCCTCGACCTGCTGCGCGAACGTCGGCTTGGGCAATCGATCGAACAGCGCGACGATCGCGGGACTCGGGCCGACGATCGTGCCCGAGATCCGACCGTCGGAGTTGCGCTCGAGATGCGCGCCGGCCGGGAGGTCGGCATCGGTCGCGAGCCCGAGCGCGCGGAAGCCTTGCGGCGTGAGAGCGACCCAGCCGTAGCCGAGCTGCACGTACACCGGATTGTCGGGCGCGGCCGCCTCGAGCTCGCTCGCGGTCGGTCGCCGCCGTTCTTCGAACTGCCGTTCGTTCCACCCGCCCGCGACGATCAGCCAGCTTCCCGGCGGCATCGTCTGTGCCGCCGCGGTGATGCGCGCGAGCGCCTCGGTAAGCGAGCGCGCGCCGATCCAGTTCACCTCGGTCGCAAAGCTCAAGCCCGCGCGAATCGCATGGATGTGGGAGTCGATGAGACCCGGAATCACGGTGCGACCGCCCAGGTCGACGATGCGGGTCTTCGGGCCCGCGAGCCTGCGGATCTCCGCGGTCGTGCCGAGCGCGAGGATCTTGTCGCCGCGAATCGCGAGCGCTTCGCGCAGCGAGGCTTGCGCGTCGACGGTTACGATCTTGCCGTGAAGGAGCACAGTGTCGGGAGGCTGCGCCCGCGCGAGCGGGCCGGTGAGCAGCATGCATACCGCAACGAGCGCAATCGCCGCCACGCGGCGGGGGCCGCGACGGTCACGCCCGCTCGGGGCTGCGGTGCGCCATCGCGTCTCCTCCGAGGCTCGTCGAGAGCGAGCTCGAGCGCGGCGAACGGCTTCGTGCGCTTGCGGCATGCGGCCAAGCTTAGCACCGGCTCGTTTCGGCGCGACCGCCGCCGACTACGTCGCGACGCATGTCCGGAACGAACAGCGCGCGTCACAGACGGATCCCATCGCGCGGGGCTCGACGCGGTGATCGACTCCGCTCTACCCTCGACCCCACGGCTCGAACGGCCCGCTGACAACGACTGAGGGAGATCACGCCATGATTTCACAACGCTTCGATCGCATCGGCCTTCTGCATTCGGCGCGCGGCATCGCAATCGGCACTGCGTTGCTGCTGTCTGCGCAGGCCGGGCCCGCGCTGGCGCAGCAGGTCACGATGCAGACGCTGCTAGATCGCGTACAGATCGAGGATCTGCTCACGCGCTACTACTACGACCTTTCGATGGGCGAGAGCCACGCGCTGTCCGAGTATTTCACCGAGGACGCGCTGCTCGACGTCGACGGGACCGTCGCCAAAGGCCGGGCCGAGATCGCGAAGCTGTATGCACCGGAAGGCGCGACGCGAACCAAGTCCGCCACGCCGCGCCCGCAGAATCACATGCTGCTGACGAATCCGGTCATCGAGGTCAAAGGCGATACGGCCACGGCTCACGTCATTTGGACCGGCGTCGCGAACCAAGGCGTCGGGAAGCCGCCGAGCCTCACGGAGGAAGGACGCGAGGACACCGAGCTCGTCAAACGCGACGGCAAGTGGCTCATCAAGCGCCGCTACATCAGCTCCGACAGCGGCTTGCCCGATCGTTTCGACGCGACGTACAAGCCTCGCAACGATCCGCTGAAGGAAGAGTGAGACGCGCGAGTTGCGATTGCGCCTGAAGCGGGGCGTGCAAATCGTGACCTCGGACGCTTACGCGCGCTGCGCTCGCTAACGCTCCGGCAACGCCTCGACGGCCGGGTCGAGCGCCGAATCGGCGGCGCCTTCCGGCGGCGAGCCGATCATGAGCAGCGCGCCGAGTGTGAGCACGCCGGCGGCCGAGAGGTAGTAGCCGACGGCCGCGATGCCGTAGGTCTTGGCGAGCCAGGTCGCGATGTACGGCGCGAGCGAGCCGCCCAAGATGCCCGCGATGTTGAACGCGAGGGACGCGCCCGTATAACGCACGGCGGTCGGGAAAAGCTCCGCGAGGGCGGCGCCGAGCGGGCCGTAGGTGAGGCCCATGCAGGCGAGCCCGATCGACAACACCGCGAGCACTTGCAGCGCGCCGCCGCCGCCGAAGAGCGGCCCGAACGCGAGCCCGAACACGATGATCGCGACGGTTGCGCCGATCAGCGTCAGCCGCTTGCCGCGGCGGTCCGCGATCAGCGCCGACAGCGGAATCGTGACCGCGAAGAAGAGCACGCCCACGATCTGCAGCAGCAGAAACTGCTGCCGCGGAAAGCCGAGCTCGGTCGTGCCCCAGCTCAGCGTGAACACCGTCATCAAGTAGAACGTGACGAACGTGGTGATCACGGCGACGGTCGCAAGCGCGAGCGTGCGCGGATGCTCGCGCAGCACGGCGAGCATCGGCACGCGAACCCGCTCACCCAAGTCGATTGCGCGCTTGAACGCCGGCGTCTCCGCGAGTCTCAGTCGCACGTACAAGCCGACTGCCACGAGCAGCGCGCTCGCAAGAAACGGAATGCGCCAGCCCCAAGCGAACAGCTGCGCGTCCGTGAGCCACGCGGTCAGCGCCACGTACACGCCGGTCGCGAGGATGAAGCCGATCGGCGCGCCGAGCTGCGGGAACATGCCGTACCAGGCGCGCTTGCCCGGCGGCGCATGCTCGGTCGCGAGCAGCACGGCGCCGCCCCATTCGCCGCCGAGCCCGATGCCCTGGCCGAACCGGCACAGCGCGAGCAGCGCGGGCGCTGTCACACCCAGCGCCGCATAGGTCGGCAGCAACCCGATCGCGACGGTCGAAAGCCCCATCGTGGTGAGCGCGGCGACGAGCGTCGCCTTACGGCCGATCCGGTCGCCGAAGTGGCCGAACAGTGCCGAGCCGATCGGCCGCGCGAAGAACGCGAGTGCGAACGTCGCGAGCGACTGGAGCCGCGCGGCCATGGGGTTCCCGGGCGGGAAGAACAGCGCGGGGAACACGAGCACGGCCGCGGTTCCATAGATGTAGAAGTCGAAGAACTCGATCGTCGTGCCGACCAAGCTCGCAAACAGCACGCGGCGGTGTTTCATGGGCCGCGATGATAACGCGCTGCGGCAGCCGGTTGCGGCTGTTGCGGGTGGGACGGGCGCTTTGCGCAAGCGATGCCCGCCGCGACGCGATGTGCGAGCGGCGTCGCGCTACGCGACCGCGTGCCGCAATGCGCCGAGCAGCCGACCGTAGAGCCTGCGCTCATGGCCGAGGAATTGGCTCGTCCGTGCGTCGCTGAGCTCGCCTGCCGCTTCCAGCCGGCTCGCCATGTCGCCCAGATGCGCCTGCTCCTCGCCCAGCACGCGCTTCAACGTGAGCGGTGCCCGCGCGCGATGGAGCGTCTGCTGGTAGAGGCGATAGAACCACAGCGCGCGGAACTCGACGATCATCGACATGTACAAATACGCTGCGCGGCCGCTGCGCTGGCGCTGAAGAACGTGCAGCATCGCGGCCTCGAGGCGCTGGAAATACATGCGTGCGGCGGCGGGCGCGAGCATGTCGGCTGCGACGTACTCGAGCGGACGGCCCGCGGTTTTCTCGGCTTGGCGCTTGAAGAAGAAGGCGTGCTGCGCTTCCTCGGCGATGTGCTTGAGCGTCGGTTGGTCGATGTCCGCGCCGTGCTGAGTCGACATGATCTTATGGCTGCCCATGTGCTCGAGCATCGACAGCGTATTGATGAACCGAGCGTGTGTGGCCGGCTCGGCCACGACACGCGCGAGCAGCGTCCGCGTCTGAAGCAGCAGCGGATCGTTGGCCGCCGCGAAGCGCTCGAGCGTTCCGCCGAGCCACGAATCTCTGAGCTCTTGGTCGTCCCTGCGCAGCATCGTCTTGTTCGCTGTTGTCGGCTCGGGGAAGGGCGCCGGCGTTCGGCGCTCGGGCTAGTGTATACGAACCGTGCCGTGCATTTTTCGTCGCCGGGTGGCCGCGGTAAGATGAGCGGCGGGAAAAAAAAGGGGGCCCCATGAAGCGGCATTGCTCGGCAGCGCTCGGCGCGCTCGCGTTGCTCGCAGCGCACGCCGCTGCGGGTCAAACGGCATCCACCGCGGCACCAGCGGCCGCTCCCAAGAGCGACTCTTGGGGCGCGATCGCAAAGCTGCCCGACTGGGGTGGGCTTTGGGAGCTCACGTTCGTCGGCCGCGGCGGCGGCGCTGCCGCCGCGCGCACCGCCGAGCAGCCGGCGCTCACGCCGCCGTATGCCGCGAAGCTCGCGGAGTACCGCGCCGCGCAGCAGCGCGGCGAGATCGAGGACACGCCGGCCGCGAACTGCGTGCCGCCCGGGATGCCCGGCGTCATGACGCAGCCGTACCCGATCGAGTTTTTGTTCACGCCGGGCAAGATCACGATCCTGGTCGAGGCTTACAGCCAGTGGCGGCAGATTTTCACCGACGGCCGCAAGCACCCCGACGATCCCGATCTCACTTTCAACGGCCATTCGATCGGTCATTGGGAAGGCGACACGCTCGTCGTCGACACCGTCGGCTTCACCACGGACACGCGCCTCGGCAACTACGGCATCCAGCACAGCGACAAGATGCACATCGTCGAGCGCATGCATCTCGCTGCGCCGGACCGCCTCGAAATCGAGACGACGATCACGGACCCCGAGGCTCTCGAGAAACCCTATACGACGAGCCGCGTCTACGGACGTCATCGCGACTGGACCTTGGCCGAATACGTTTGCCAGCAGAACAACCGCAACGGGTTGACCGATGCCGGCAAGTCCACGATCGATTTGAGCACGCACGAGGTGAACCAATGACCAAGCTCGATCTCTTCGGCGCGATGCTGGCCGTCGCGGCTCTCGGCGCCGCGGGCCCCGCGGCCGCGCATCACTCGTTCAGCCAGTTCGACATGTCGAAGGTGAAGACCGTCGAAGGTGACGTCGTCGAGTTCCAGTGGACCAACCCGCACACGTGGACCTGGATCAACGTGAAGAACGAGGACGGGTCGGTCACGAAATGGGGCTTCGAGGGCATGAGCCCGAACTTCCTAGGCCGCCGCGGCTGGACGAAAAGGACCATGCAACCCGGCGACCACGTGAAGGTGGTGTGCGCGCCGCTGAAGAGCGGCGAGCCCGGCGGCACGCTGCTCCGCGTGACGCTGCCCGACGGCAAAGAGATGGTGAACTTCGGCTCACCGCCGAAGGAGTGAAGCCGCCGCAACGGAAGCAGCCCTCTGACGGGCGCGGTGCGCGAACAAGCCTCGCCGCGGCCGTTCGGTTACCATAGCTTCGCAACCACTCCCCGCGCGCCCGTAGCTCAGCTGGATAGAGCATCAGGCTTCGAACCTGAGGGTCGGGAGTTCGAATCTCTCCGGGCGCGCCACTAAGCCAATAGATGACGGATGCTTCGGCGCTGGTAGATCGCGAGTGTAGGCGGCACGTAGGCGCGGTTTTCGCCGCCGGTTTGTTGGTGGCCATCGCGATGTTCGTCAGCAAAGTTGATCTGCAAAACCAACCCTACCAAGACTCACCGTGACTGCCGCTCCAGCTACCCTTGTACACCACGCTTGGGGCGTCATGCGTAGCAGTGTCTAGGACATTCGCAGAGAACCGGACAAGCAACAGAAGTTCATTGGCAATGTATACGTACAATCAGCAAAGGCGAATCCTTGTTTTCAAAGACACGCTAACGCCTCCTGAACGAGGAGACGTAGTGCTGCTTCTTTCTTTGCAACCACGAATGTATTTCGAACACCTCGAGGGTCAGGAGCGGAGGTTCGCGTTCCACAATGACCGCGAACCTATTGTTCGAATCGATGCCAATACCGGAGCCGTTCGGATGAAGTCCGCGCTGAAACTAGAGAAATTGAGTTGCGTACTCGCGGCCTCTGGCTCAGAGGAGGTGTCCCTCGAAGGGAACGTGTTGGTGTACCGCTTCCCCGCAGATTCGCTTGAGCAGGTTGCCGCGGCAATCGAGCGGACATACTACGTGATTCCGCCCGCTTAAGCATCGGCATTCCAGAACCGATATTGTCGACCAAGTCTCTGGCACGGTCGACGGTAAGAAGTTCGGCTGGGAGTTGAATCCTGTCCTGTGCAGATCCCATGGACCTCCAGAGAGGCGTTGCAGAACGGCCTTCGGTTCGCATGGAGGCACCTAAATGTCGCAGCCGAGCAAGAAAGACTGTTCGCTGCACTGCATTATCTTCATGTCGCCAGACGTCTGCACTCCGCTGCTGTTGTTCGTGGAGAATTCACTGCTGCGGCGATCCTGTACCTATGCAAGTCCTTGGAAACTTTGTTCCCTGGATCGGAAGGCAAGACTCGCAGGGCGGTGAGGAAAGGCCTGGAAGATCTAGGTATACCGAAGCTAATATCGAAGCCAAATACATCCTGCGGTTGTGCTTCGAAGCACGCTCGATGTCGCGCATGTAGGTTGGGCCCTTCTATCGACTGAACAACTGACGTTGCTCAACGCCTACGCCGAACAAGCCATCAGCTCATTCAGCGATCTGTTCGAGACGATTCTTGAGCGTCTCTCTCAGCAGAAGATGAAGTTCAAGACCTTGAAATACGAGAAGCCCTCCCGAGAGGTCGAATTGTTCTTCGAGACGCTGCGAGACAATCTGCAGAAACAGGAGCAGACAGAGCGAGCAAAGACCGCGAAGGCGAGATTTGTATTCGTAAGATGGATCAATCGGCGCAAGGCCGATTGGAAGGCTCAAAGCGTGAGATGAGTCCCCGAGATGGAGCTGGAAGCAAAGGGGAGGAGTGACGAAGTCAGAATGTCAAGATCGTGCTCGATTGCCTCTTGGATCACCGCCGCCAGCGCCTTCTCCCCGGCGCGGCGCGGTTCGAGAAATCCGGGGAAGTAGCTGCCTTTGCGCAGCTTCGGGATCTTCAGATCTATCGCGCCGGCCCGTGTCTGCCAGAGCCGTTCGCGGTAGCCGTTACGGCTGTTGGCGCGCTCGGGGCTGCGCTCGCCATAGGCCGCAGCGCACAGACCCTCGGTGTCGAGCTCCATCAGCCGCTGGGCGACGTACTGGATCATGTCGCGCAGCAGATCGCTGTCGGCACCCTTCTCGACGAGATCGGCCAATGCGATAGTGGTCTTGGTGGTCATCGTGTTGTTCCTCGGTGAAGTTAAGGTGTCGCAACCCAACCTTACCAAGACTCACGATGACCGCCGCTTCAGCTCGCGGCCGTTCTTACACCACTACGCGGGACACGATCCAACCGTAGCCGGTAGCCGCTCTGCGCCGTCCTACTGGCGCAGCGCGCTTCGACTAGTACACGAGCGATGTTGTACTCGGCGACAGAACTCGGTTGCACTTTCGCGGGATCGAAGAGGGCTAAGTTGATGCCATCGCTGACAGAGCTTCTGTAGATTACCCCATCGTAACCACACTTCTTGATGAACTCGCACACATACTGGCTCGGTGTGTAGTCGACCGCTGCCGCCTGAGGGATCACGGGCCTTGTCAGCTCATCCCCAAGGCGTTCGAGGAACGGGAGGTCGCCGCGCATTTTGCTGATGTCCTCGGCATCGGCCAGCAAGAATGGGGAGACCATCCTTCGTGGCCCCCGCAGGTCAACCACCTTCAGGTCGTGCGGAGTTTTGAAGTCGGCAACGCACGCGACTTCGCCAGTATGTGGTCGAATTTCCGAGATCGCAGTTTCCGGCGTTGAGCCAAGATAAAGGTAAGGAATGCCTGCAGGATTCGCGCGCCCGTGAGACGCAATTCGTTTCGGCGGAGCACCCATCTCTTCAATTGGGAACGCTGTATCCAACGTCTTGATTCGTGCGCGATGCCACAAGTCAGGAATCTCGTCGGCATCAAGAGTCAACGGAGACAGAAGAAGTTCAAGCCGATCCAGATCGATGTTGGCATCCGGGAAAAAGCGGTTGTGATACATCAATTCGTCGCGCAGCTTTTCCCACTCGCCCAAACGGTCAGCTCCGGGAGCTATGGCAGGAGAAAACGTCTGACGAACAATCTCGCCATTATCCAGAATCTCACTTAGCAAGTCCTTCGCGCGGGGGTCGTCCATTCGTTCATGCGCGAACATCCCCCAGTCTTCGCGGAACCATTGAACCAAGAGCTTTCCGTCGGCATCCGGTCGATACGCGCTAATAAGAAGCTCGAAGTATTCGGCCAATTGAGGGGGTGCGAGGATCGCAACGTTTTCTGCGCCACAGTAGGCGCAGAGTCCTGTCGCTATGGACCGCAGGGGGAAGATACTCCGCCGAAGACCCCGATCACCAAAGCACGCGGCGCAACAGTTCATGGCGACCTACGTCGCCGGATTGAAGTAATCGGCTAACGTCTCAATGTGGTGATTCATTGACAGCTTCTTTACGTAGCCCAATCCGGGGAAGTGCCCTGCCTTGTGGAACTCCCGAAATTCTTTGACAGCTTCCGTTTCGAGCACCTTGGAATTCGGTGCGTTCAACTTCTTCATCATTTTCGCAAACTCGGCGAACTTGCCCGCCGGAACATTTGGCGTGTTCTGCCGGTCCGAAACGAAGTGATAGATCATCATCGCGTCGTCTTGATCCGGATCGACAAATGTCAGGTGAATCGCAACCGCGTACGCTGGTCCGCCCCCCTCGCTGAAATCATCGCCGACGATCAGGAAATCGCCGAAACCGTTCATGCCCTCATCTGAATACGTGACATGAAGGTCAGAGAACGGCTCGACCGGTTCGTAGTCGGCGTTGCGTCTTCGTTTGAAGCCGTCTCTGAGTAAGACCCTGTGAGCGCCCTTGAAGTGCTTTTGATAGAGCTTCCCGCAGAATCCATCGAAAAAGACGTGGCAATCGTCCTTCGTAAGTTTGCCAATCTTTTCGGCAAGACCCTTGGCATCCGTGAAATCCGCATGAACGAATACCGGGTTGTGATCCTCGTGAGTCTCATAGCACTCAAGCGCTTCGTCCAAAGTTACGGAGTGCTTCAGGAGAATCCCCGCCGAGATGTTGGGCAGGTCAAGGCATTTATCCTGAAGCAGCTTGGTCAGTGGGTCGCCCGCATCAGAAAGGTCGCCGTGATGAGGATTGACGATGACGACGGCGCGGCCTTTGGCGTCTACAACAGCATCGAGGGCCTTGTGCAACCCCGCCAAGGACTCCCTCACTGGTTCGATGATCGGCCGAAAATCCGCCGCCGCGATTATCGGGGCCGTCTCCCTTATCGTTATCAGTTCGTACTGCTTTCCGCGGAAGTAAGGGTGATACACCATGCTCTATGCCCAGGCCATCGCATCCTTCAAACGCGTATTCACCGCGGCAACGAGGCGCGCGTGATCAAGTTTTCGCAGCGGCAGGGACAACGCCGCCGTTTGAAGGGATGGCGGGAGCTGAGCGACGAGATCAGAAAGCGGATGCAGGTTTCGCGTTTTCTTTAGGACGCGCACCATACCCTCATGGGCTTCGCGCGGCTCCAGTTTGATGAACAATCGCCGCAGTACACCATGCAACTCCGGTATTCGGAACGTCGGGGACGTGGATGCCGCGTGACACAAGGATCATGCGCGCTTCCGGCGTCCGGATTGAGTCGAAGATCGCAGCAGGAGAGGTTCTCTCCGGGCATTGGCAGCTTCCCGTAGCGTCGAGATTCTGTAACGATTTTCGTGCCGCAGCACGCCAACGTCGTTCGGCACCGAGTCCATCACGGCATCGACATGCTTCTCGCCTGCGATGACATACACGCGCGCGAACACCTGGGCGTACGCAGCAACTTGCCGTTCAAGACGGCTCAACGAATCACGCTCGGACTTTACTTCGTAGACCGTTGCCGTCCATTGAGAAACGGCAAGTTATAGGCTTTGCCTGAGCGGACGAGAAACCCATTCAGTCGACGCCGGGCTGGAGCGAATGGTTCAAGCAGAATCTCGGGTGAGCGGCCGACATGTAATATATTCGTGACGGTAACCCTGCCGTTTCAGCAACGAGAAGGCCGTATCAAACAGATTGAAAACGCGCTTCGAAGCTGAGAAGCAATCGAGCAAGAGGGATTCGTCCGCGAGCCTCGCGAAAGGCGGAGACTTTCCCTTCCTCGCCATATCGCGAATGACGCTCGACGAGAAAAGCGGCGAAATAGCGGCCAACTGCTCTGAGGCTAATACGGTCATTTTCCCCTACGAGGGTCGCACACCGACGGCGGGACCCGTCCGATTTTAACCCAGGTGGGTCGCACTTCCTACCGAAAACAGAAGACAATGCCCTGATATTTTTCATATTTACCATGGCCACCGAACCGTGCCTATCCCCCCACTCTTCGCGTCGGGCCGTCGTGAACCGAAATCGTTGCTGATCCGACTACCGGTGTTTTGTCTCGCACAGATCGCGTCCGAAACCAGATTTGCCTTCCCCAAAAAACGTCATCGATTTGCGCAGCGCATTCTCGCCTTGTGACTGCATGACGAGATTGGTCAGCGCGGACCGGATACCGAATCGATTTGTCGTGGGGTTCAGCGACGGGGCTGGGATGCTTTAGGCCAAAGAATCCGACAGAAAGAGAGATGTTCGTTGAATCCGTCTCCGCCGCGCCGTAGCTCTCTTCGACGCTTTTTTGCGATGGACTTGAGCAGCTTGTGGTTTGACGAGAGTTTCTTCTCGTCTTCGGTCTGCCAGGGCATTCTGATAGGTGGATAACCACCTTGTCAGCCGGACGGTCGCTTGTCGGTGAAAACCGCCAACTGAGCAGCGAAAGCACGCTCGTACGCGGGTCGCGCTTCGGCGCGGGCGATATAGGCGGAGAGGTTCCGATATCCCTCCAGCAATCCCGAAGGTTTCAGCCTCTGTAGCACGTGCACCATCATCAGGTCGCCCGCGCTGAATGCGCCATCGAGCCAGTCGGCATCGCCCAGGCGAACGGAAAGTTGCTTCAGCCGGTTACGGACGCGATCCTCGACCAGAGGCATGCGGTCCTTGTTCCAAGGCTTGTCGCCCTCGAGAAGCCTGGCCGTTGCAAGCTCGAGAATCGGCGGCTCCACCGTGTTGACCGCTGCAAACATCCAAGTGATGGCGCGCGCCCGCGCATGGGCATCGTCCGGCAGCAGACCCGCGTGGTGAGCGGCGATATGGAGCACGATCGAGCCGGTCTCGAACAGGACGAGATCTCCTTCTTCATAGGTCGGAATCTGCCCGAAGGGATGAAGCGCGATATGCGCGGGTTCCTTCATTGCGGCGAAGGAAAGGAGACGAACCTCGTAGGGTTGGCCCACCTCTTCAAGCGCCCAGCGAACGCGCGTGTCACGCGCCAGTCCCTGGCCGCGATCGGGCGACGCAGCGAAAGCGGTTATGGTGGGGGTCATTCGAATGCTCGGCGGGAACGCATCACGTCGCCGTCACGATGTCGCCGGGGCTATCCAATTTCATCGGCACCAGTGGCTCCAACGGCCCTAGACCAGCGGCATTCTGAACGTCGGCTACGGAGTCGGCAAACTCGGGCGCTCGATATCTCAAAGCGGCCGAGCTCGATGGCTCGCCGACAAACTATTCGGCAGACGCGTGATCGATCCTTCGCGGCGCGAATCGATCCCTCCGTCGGCGTTGCGCAATCCGATCCGATTGACGATCATCGTGGCAAGATGCTTCCGGTATCATGCTCGACCGCCACGACGCGCTGATCTTCGACTGCGACGGCGTGCTCGTGAACAGCGAGCAGATCGCATTGACCGTCGAGATCGAGCTGCTGGCCGCGCTCGGAGTCGACTATCCGCCCCCCGAATATCAGCGCCGTTACGCGGGCACGTCCGAGCGCGGCTTCCGCGAGGCGCTGCGTTCCGATGCGCGCGCGCGTTTCGGCGTCGAGTTGTCGGAGCGTTTCTTCGACGAGTTGAGCGCAACGATCCGCGCCGCGTTCGAGACGCGGCTCGCGCCGATCGACGGCGCTTACGCGCTCGCTGCCGGTTGGCCCAAGCCGAAGGCCGTCGCGTCGTCGAGCGCGCAGAGCCATCTCGATTTCAAGCTCGCCAGAACGGGCTTTGCGGCGTTGTTCGGTAAGCACGTCTACTCCGCCGAGCGGGTGCCTGCGGGCAAGCCCGATCCGGCCGTATTCCTGCTCGCGGCGCAGGGGCTCGGCGCCTTACCCGAGCGCTGCGTCGTGATCGAGGACAGCGTGAACGGAGTGGTTGCGGCCAAGCGCGCGGGCATGACGGCGATTGGCTTCGCGGGCGGCGGCCATTGCCTCGACGGCCATGCGGAGGAGTTGCTCGCGGCGGGCGCCGACGTCGTGTTCGCCACGCATGCGGAGATTGCGCGGCAGCTCGATATCGCTGCGGAGCGATCCGACGACTAATCGTCGTCGTCGATGATCACCTCGATCTTGCGCACGTCGCTCGGATCGGCGCCGCCGCTCGGCGACAGCAGAACGTAGAAGTCTTCCGGTCCCTCCACGTTGTGGTCGCCCACGATCGGGACATGGATCGTACGGTTCTGCTCGCCGGCGGCGAAACGCTCCGCGACCATGCCGAGATTGATGTAGTCCGAGCCCGCCTTCGCCGTGCCGTCCTGCGTCCACCACGTGATCGAGGACACGTGCCTGCGGTCGCCATTGCGCAGAATCAAGATGTTCGCGCTCGGCGCCGCTTCGGAGACGTGCGTGGCGGAGATGCCGAAGTCGAACGATTCGGGCTCGGGCGGGGGCTCCGGCGCAGCGGGAGGCGGTGCCGCCGCTGCGACCCGAGTGGCCGTGTCGTCCGCGGGCGGTTCGCTCGAGGTGTCGCTCGGCTCGGCTTCGGCGCCGGGCGGCGGCGGGCTCGGTACGGCGGCGTCGACGGCCGCGGCCTCCTCCGGAGCGGGCGGTTCCACTTGTGCGGCGGCGGACGAGTCGGCTGCCGCCGCGCGGGGCTCGGCCGGCCGGTCTCGAGCGCGCTCGGCGACGGGCGGCGGCTCGGGGCCGGTGCTGGCCGGCACCCTCTCTCCGGCCACTACGGGTGCGGCAACGTCGACGGTTCCCGATTCGCCGCTGCCGGCCGGCTTGCGGGTGCCGTCGCTTGTCGGGTGCTCGAATAGGCTCGTGAATCCGGAATAGTCGAGCGTGATGCCGCGCAGCGTGTCGAAATTTCGCCAGATCCCGACGGCTACGACGAGCACGAGCGCGACGGCGCCCCAACGCGCGACCCGAGCGAGCGGGCTCGCGCGTTCGCGTTGCCTCTTCAGGGCCGCATGGCGGCGCACGTCGCTCGGATCGAGCGCCCATTCGCTTCGCCCGCGGCGGGCGCCGGGGGCGGCCTGCGGCCGCGCTTCGGGACGTTGCGGCGGGACGTCTTCCGTTGCAGCGTGCCGCGAGCGGCCGCGCTGCTCGGTCGCCTGCTCGGCCTCCTGGCGAAGCTGTGCGTCCGCGGCCTCCGAATAGTCGCCGATGATCGGAACGTCGTCGTCCTTGGTGCGCGCCCGGTGCCGTTCGTCCATGGGGTTGAAACCGCGGTTGCAAACCGCTCGCGATCATCTCCGGGCGTTATGTCGCGAGTCAAATCTTGCGGCCACCGTTGTGACCTGGAGCCGAGCCCGAGGCCCGACGTTCGGAGCCGGCCGTGACGCAAGTCGCATCCCCTCCGAGTCGACCCGCGCTCACGCTCGTCTCCGAGCGCGCTGTCGATTTCGTGCGCCGGCGCCCGTCGCGGGCGGTCAGAGCCGGAGCGCCGCGACGTCGCGCAGCACGCCCTCCAAATCGGGCCGCGTGCGGTAGGTCGGCTCCATGTACCGCAGCCGAATCGTGCCCGAACGGTCGACGATGTACAGCGTGGGACGCGGCACCCCGAAGGCTGCGCTGCCGACGGGGTATTGCGGGTCGCGGATTCCGAGCCGCTCGTTGATGTCGCCCTTCGGGTCCGACAGCATCTCGTAGCCGATCTGCTGCGCGCCGTGGAACGCTGCGATCTTCGCAACGTCGTCGACGCTCACGGACACCACGTCGAGGCCGAGCGCCCGGAAGCGCGCGAGGTGCTGGTTGACGTCAACGAGCTGGTGTTTGCAGAACGGGCACCAGTCGGCCGAGCGAACGAAGAAAATCGCGAGGCCCTTCTCGCCCATCAACGCTTCGAGGGTCTGCGGCATACCGGCCTGATCGGGGGCCGCGAGGGGCTCCGGAAACCTCTGGCCGACGGCGGGCCCCGGAATGTCCTCGGCCGCGAGGACCGCGAGGCTCGCGAGCACGAGCGATACGGCCGCGCCGGCTGTCAGTTGCTTCAAGTCCGTACCCTCTGCCGCGCACTGCACGGCCCGAATCGCGCCACGTCGAGACCGGTATGATAGCGCTGTGCGCGCGCGCTTTCCGCTCGCCGCGGGACGAGCCCTCGATGTCGGCCGCAGAACCACGAAATACCCTTGCGATGACCGGTGGCGCGGCGCCCCTCGCCGTCGAGCATTTCCGTTTCAAGCGGCCGCCGTTCTTTGCGCCGACGCTCGTCGGCGCGCTCGCGGCGGCACCGATCGGCATGCTCGGCGCTTGGTGGACGGACGTGCAGACCGGGGGGCCGAATCCCGATGGGCTCGTCTTTGCGCTGGCGGCGCTGGCGGTACTCACCGTCGTCCTGTGCGGCGTGCGCGTGCTCGTTCGGCCGAAGAGCGGCGCCGTGATAGAGCTCGGCGACGAGCACGCCGTGCTGCCGTTGTCATCGGGGACGCGGCGCACGCGACGAGTGCGCTACGACGAGATCACGTCGCTCAGCGTGTTCGGCAAGCAGGCGTCGGCGCGGTTGCTCATCGCCACGAGGCGGCGCAACTTCGTGTATCGGCTCGTGCATTTCGAGCACGGTGCCGCGGAAGCGGCCGAGCTGCGTGAGGCTCTGAGAATCCGTATCGCCTCGTGCGCCGGCGGCGTCGAACGCCTGCAGGACATCTCCGAGCGCGATGCGCGGAGCGCGCAAATCGTGAAGCAATTGCCGCGCGCGACTTTCACGCTGCTCGCGTTGCTGGCCGCCACCTACGTCTGGACATGGCTCGCCGGCGCGATGGGCACCCCCTTCGGGCTCGTCGCCTACGGCGCTAACGCGCCCGTGTTGGTTGCGGCCGGCGAGTGGTATCGGCTGCTCGCAGCGAACTTCTTGCACTTGAACCTGCTGCACCTTTACTTGAACGGCATTGCGCTGTTCCTGCTCGGCGCCTTGCTCGAGCGGCTCGTGGGCCCTTGGCGTTTCTCGTGCATCTACCTCGCGTCGGCCGTCGCGGGCGCGAGCGCGTCGCTGCTCGCCTCCAGCGCCGCGTTCTCCGTGGGCGCGTCGACGGCGGTGTTCGGTTTGCTCGGCGCGCTCGCCGTCATCAATTGGCGCTACCGCGGCTCGCTGCCGAGCGGTTTCGCTCAGCCGCTGCGCTGGTGGTTGATCATCGTCGGTTTGAACGCGGCGCTGCCGCTGGTCGTGCCGACGATCGACTGGGTCGGTCACGTCGCCGGATTCCTCACGGGCGCGCTCGTCGCGGCCGTCACGAGTGTCGGCGCAAGCGCGAAGGACCTCGCTCGGCCGGCGGGAATGGTGCTGAAAGTCGCAACCGCCGCGCTCGGCGCCGCCACGGCGGGCGCGCTCGGCGATGCCGTCGAAGGGGCCGTCGGTGACGACGGCACGGCGGAGCTGCGCGTCGCGACGGCGTTCATCCAGCAGCAGGCGGCACGGCCGGCCGCGCTCAACGACATCGCCTGGCAGTACGCGACGAGCTCGAGCGCGACGGCGGACCAGCTCGCGCTCGCGGCGCGCGCCGCCTCGGACGCACTAAGCGCCGCGCCGACGAGCGGCGCGGTTCTCGACACGCTCGCGACCGTGCGGTATCGGCAACGCGATTTCGATGCAGCCGTGCAGATCGAGCGACAGGCCATCGCGCTCGACAAGCGGCCGCTGCTCGTTTCGCAGCTCGGCCGCTTTCTCGAGGCGCGCGTCACGGAGCGCGGGCCGATCGCGGTCGGGGGTGCGCACGCCGAGGACGTCGCGCTCGCCGTCGATCCGGGCGACGGGCCGAGCGACGGCGTGCTCGTCGTCACGCTCAACACGGAAGTCGAGCACGGCCTCGAGCTCTACGCGCTCGATGAGGCGGACGGCCGTTTGCGCGGCACGCTGCAGGTCGACATCGGCGCGGGCACGAGACCGGGCGCTTATCGCTTGCCGATCGAGGCGGGGGCGATGCGACCGGCGGCAAGCCGCTTGCGCGCGGCCTACCTCGATGCGACCGGATGTGCGTGCACTCGCGCGACGATTCGCGGTCGGTACTATCCGCAGAGCCGCGACGTCGCCAGATTGCCGGCCGTGCGCTGATCCATCATTCGGTGCTGCCGCGGCCCGGCCCGTAGCCCGCGGGCCAGCCGGTCGGCTGCGCGTCGGGCAGGTTGAACAGCACGGCCTGGATCTCCTGGATGTATCCCGACTTCACTGCGAAGAACTCGGCGACGAGCCGGTCGTTCGACGTCACCGCGCTTTGGCTCTTCGCGCCGCCCTTGAGCCCGAAGCGCACGATCGACAGGACCACGCCGCGTTCCTCGTCGACTACGGGATAGCGCCGGTCCCAGAGATTGCGGCCGATGAAGCGGCCCTCGTCGAAGCCGCGCGCCGTGGATTGGAACTCGCCGTTGCGCACGAGCCCCGTGGTCTGCAAGCCGTTCTCGAAGCGCCGCGTGTCGGGCAGGAGCTGCGCGCGGTGATACGCCGGCGTGCCGTTGGTCTGGAAGGCGCGCCAATAGCTCTCGGCGGCCGCGATCAGACCGTAGTACGAGTCGCGCTCCGCTTCGCGGATCGACTGCTTGAGGTACGGTGAGACTTCGGTGAGCTGCTCCGGTCCCCACAGCCGATCGGCGTCGCCCTTGTTCGCCTTGATGGTCTCGATCTCGGTAATCGCACCGTCGTGGATCTTGAGCCGCACCATGAACATCGTCTGCGTGCCGTCCGCATTCTCGACGACGGCTTCCGTGCCCGTGTCGCCGCGCTTCGTGTTCACGATGTCGAACCGGTAGCCGGTGCGTTCGGCGCTCGGCCAGAAGGTGTCGGCAAGCTTCTTCTCCGCGCTGTTCTCGGTGATCCGCGCCTTTGCCGCTTGCGGGAGCTTGCGCG
Source organism: uncultured Gammaproteobacteria bacterium (assembly GCA_963817615.1). Classification (GTDB taxonomy): domain Bacteria; phylum Pseudomonadota; class Gammaproteobacteria; order Steroidobacterales; family Rariloculaceae; genus FEN-1219. Next base: position 1,277,321 of record CAWFPH010000002.1, read on the forward strand.
CGTCGTTCGCGATGAGCGCAGCGAAATAGGCGTCCACGAAGCCGGTGAGACATGCGCGGTCGCAGGCGGCCGGCGTTTCGGCTGCGGCGGCGCTCCCGGCGGCGAACAGCGCGCACGCGGCGAGCGCGATGTGCTGAGTCGGCAAACGGCGCGAATGCGAGCACAGAGCCATGATGGGTTCCCCCTTCGGCGTGCACGCGCTGGCTGGCAGGCGTGCGTGTTGTTCGAAGTGCCGGCCGCGACGGCGCGCGTCGCCGACCAGCGGGTAGGCTAGCACAGGGCCTGCGCGAATGGCCCCGGCGCGGCGATTGCGCGGATTTCCCGCCGCGGCGTATTCTCGCTCGACCAACAATACGAACTGCGCGCCGCGGACCCGCGGCCGCTCGATCTGCGGGGGTTAGCCGGATGTCCACTTTCTCGTTCGATTCTTGCGCGGCCGAGTCCCACCGTTGGACGCGCACGCTCCTGCTCGCGCTGGCGCCGATCGTGGCTGCGCCGCTCCATGCGCAGGAAGGCGGTGGCGCTGCAGCGCCGCCCGGCGAGGTGATCGGCGTCGGCAACTTCGGGCACATCGTCGCCGATCTCGACCGCTCGCTCGGTTTCTATCACGACGTGCTCGGCCTCGAGGTCGCGTTGTCGCAGCCGTTCGCGCCGAACGCCGCCGTCGAGAAGTTCGGCCACACCGAAGGCGGTCAGTCGCGGCTCGCGGTCGTCAAGGTTCCGGGCTCGCCACTCGGCGTCGAGCTCATCGAGTACAAGAACATCGACCGCAAGGAGCAGCATCCGCACTTCTACGATCCGGGCGCCGCGAATTTGCCGCTGCGCGTGCGCGATCTCGACAAGGTTTTCGCGAAGGTCGAGAGCTATCCGGGAGTGAAAGTGCTCACTGCGGGCGGCAAGCCGGTCACGATCAAGACGCCGAACGGCACTCTGCACGCGGTGTTCGTGCAGGATCCGGACGGCTTCGTCGTCGAGATGCTCGAGGCTCCGAACCTGCCGAAGGATGGCCCGGGCGTCATGGGCGGCACGTTCGAGGCCACCGTCGCGAGCAGCGAAGAGAGCGTCAAGTTCTACAAGGATCTGCTCGGTTTCGATATGAAGCTCGGCGCGGCATTCAATACCAATCAGGACATGGCGGCGACGGCTGGCGCACCGGGCGCAAGCTTCAGGCAAAGCACCTCGAAGATTCCGGGAACGGCGGTGAGCTTCACGCTGATCGAGTTCAAGGACGTCGACCGACACAAGCTCTCGGGCCGCACGCAGGACCCCGGCACCACGGTGCTGCAGCTGCGCGTGCGTGACGTGGCCGCTCTCGTCGACAAGCTCAAGAAGGCGGGCGTGTCGATCGTCACCACCGGGGCAAAGCCGGTCGAGGTCGTGCCGGGGCTCAAGATCGCGATTGCGCGCGATCCGAACAACCTGCTGCTCGAGCTCGTCGAGCGTCAGCAGTAGTCGGCGGGCGGCCGAGCGACACGCTGCCCCGCCGGTGCGCGCCGCAGCGCCGCGCGGGTCAGCGCCGTGCCACGGCCGTCGACGCCCGGCGCCACTTTGCGGGGTCGTGCAAGCCGAGTGCGAACAGCATGCCGGCGGTCACGAGCATGACGCCGGCGATCTGCAGCAACGTCGGCACTTCGCCGAGCACGGGAACCGCGAGCAGCAGCGAGAAGCTCGGCACGAGCGCCGCGAAGACCGCGCCCCGCGCGGCGCCGAGCAGCGCCACCGCGCGCGTGTAGAGCAGCAGCGCGACGACGGCCGACAGCACGCCCTGGAACACCGCCTGAATCAGGACGTCCCGGAGCGGCGCGTCCGCGAGACGCGCGCCGGCGAGCGCGACGTAGACCGGCGTGTAGAGCAACAATGACAGGACGGCGACGATCGTCGTCGCTTGCAGCGGCTCGACGCGCCACGCGCGCGAGCCGACCGTGTAGCTCGCCCAGAACACGCCGCCGGTCAGGAACATCGCGTCGCCGAGCCAGGTGAGCTCGCCGCGATTCGCGAGCCCATCCCAGCCGAGCAACACGAGGCCGGAGAAGATCGTGGCGACGCCGAGCACGCGCGCCGGCGTGAGCTTATCGCCGAGCACGAGCGCGCTGCCGAGCGTCGAGCACAGCAGCATGCAGCTCGGCGTGATGACGCCCATATGGCCTGCCGGCGCGAATTCGAGGCCGCCGGCCGTGAGCAGCGCATACGGCGCACCCGCGCCGCACGCGAGCGCGAGCGCGCGCCAGACGCGGAGGCCGCGCAAGCCGCTTCGCACGAGCAGCGGCAGCAGGATCGTTCCGCCCACCCCGAAGCGCAGGGCCGTGATGTCGAGCGCGGTCAAAGCGTGGTCGGCCATCGCGAGCTTCGTGATCGCGGGAAAGCCGCCCCAGATCAGCGCGGCGAGCGTGCCGTAGGCGGCGCCGGCCGGCAGGGCGTTGTCCGTGGGGTGCTGCACGGCGCGGATGCTACTCGATCGTTGCGGAGAATGCCGGGGCGGCCCGGTCTTGCTACGCTGGCACGGCCGCCAGCGCCGCACGCCACCCGCGGCGGCCGAACCCCGGCAGAGGAGTAGCCGCGCCATGGGAACCACACGCCGCGATACGTTGAAACTCGGTTTAGGGCTTGCCGCCGCGGCTTGCTGCACGCCGCTCGGTCGTGCGCTCGCACAAGCCGCGGGGCCGACGATCCGTCGTGCGATTCCGAGCACCGGCGCGATGATCCCGATCATCGGCATCGGTACTGCGCGCCGCTACGACGTCGGCAGTTCGGCCGAGGCTCGTGCGCCGCTGCGCGAGGTGCTCGAGCAGTTGCCGAAGCTCGGCGGCAGCGTGATCGACACGGCCCCAACCTACGGCAGCGCCGAGGAGGTCGCCGGCGATCTCGTGCGGGCAATCGGCAATCGCGATCTCCTCTTCATCGCCGACAAGATTTCGCTCTACGGCGCTCGGGGCCGCGACGCCGGGATTGCACAAATGGAGCAATCGATGCGGCGCTTCGGCACGGATCACATCGAGTTGATGCAGGTCCACAACTTGGCGGACTGGGAGACGCAGCTGCCGTTGATCCGCGAGTGGAAGGCCGCGGGCAAGCTCGGCAACATCGGCATTACGACGTCGTTCGATCGACAGTATCCGGAATTCGAGCAGGTTATGCGCAAGGAAGATATGGATTGCATCCAGGTCGACTATGCGATCAACAACCGCGGTGCCGAGGAGCGGATCCTGCCGCTTGCGGCCGACCGCGGCTTCGGCGTGCTGATCAACCTACCGTTCGGCCGCAGCAGCACTTTCGACAAGGTCGGCTCGCGGCCGTTACCCGAGTGGGCCGCGGAGTTCGACGCGACGACTTGGGCGCAGTACTTCCTGAAGTGGGTCGTGTCGCATCCCGCCGTGACGGCCGCGATTCCCGGCACGGCCAAGGTCGCGTATCTCGTCGACAATCTTGGCGCCGCGCGCGGGCGGCTGCCCGACGCCGCAACGCGCAAACGCATGGTCGAGCACTTCGAGTCCCTCTAACCGATCGTTCCGCTCACCGATTGTCCGGAAAGCGGGTGCGCTGCAACCACGGCGCCGGTGCCTTCAATAGACGAGCCGCTCGAACCCCACGAGCGTGTCGATCGCCGACTCATCGTAGAACGGCAGATACTGCATCAACAGCACGCCGCACAGCTTGCGCTGCGGATCGATCCAGAATTCCGTGTTGAAGATCCCGGCCCAGCTCATGCTGCCCGGCGAGCGCGCGTGCGGATCGTCGTGAGCGCCGGTGATTTGGAAGCCGAGCCCGAACGTGTCGCGGCCGGCGCCGAGCGGGAACGGCCGGCTCACGAGCGGGTTCGCGGTCGGCTGCTGCTCGACACGCACGGCGCCGATCTGGTTTTCGCCCATCATCTCGATCGTCTTGGCCGCGAGCAGTCGTCGGCCGTCGGCCGCCACTCCGCCGTGCAGGAACATCTGCATGAACTTCACATAGTCGGCGGCCGTCGAATGCAGGCCACCGTCGCCGTAGACCGGCGCGTCGATCTTCGCGGGGTTCGAATCCTCGACGAGCCCCTTGTCCGTCGTGCGGTGAATCGTCGCGACACGATCGTGCTTCGAGTCGGGCACCGAGTAAAACGTGTCGGTCATGCCGAGCGGGCCCAAGATTCGCGCTTGAACGAACCGGTCGAGCGGCTGTTTCGACACTTGCTCGACGAGCCTGCCGAGGACGCGCGTGCTCTCGCCGTACGTCCACTTCGTGCCGGGATCGTGCAGCAGGGGATAGCGCGTGGAGCTTGCGTTCGGGTCGCCGCCGAGCAGCTGCGCGAGGATCGAGCTCGAGAACGCATAGCCGAGACCCGAGGTGTGCGTGAGCAGATGCCGTATCGTGATCTGCGTTTTCGCGGGCCGCTTCGTGAAGGTCTTGTCCGCAGGGTTGAACGTCTCGAACACCGTCTCGTTCCGGAATTCCGGCAAATACTTCGCGATCGGCTCGTCGAGCGAAATCTTGCCTTCCTCGACGAGCATCATCACGGCGACCGAGGTTACCGGCTTGGTCATCGATGCGAGCCGGAAGATGGTGTCGACGGCCATCGGCACGTTGCGGCCGTCGTCTTGACGGCCGAAGGCGCCGCTGTAGAGCACGTGGTCGGCATCGGCGACCATCGCGACGACGCCGGGCACGTGCGTCGCGACCGCGCTTTGCAGGTACGCATCGATGTCGGCGCTCCGCGGCAGCGCGTGCTGCGCGGCCGCTTCGAGCGGCGCCAACAGTGCGAGCGCAAGCATCGGCAGCAGGCGGCGGGTCATACGTTTTCCTTGGGCATGCGGCGGAACGTCGCAGCGATGGACGAGTAGGCGAAGGGGTCGAGTCAAGCGACGAGCTTGCTATGCGCGATGGTGGTCTCGAAGCGCTGCCATTCGGCGGCGAAGGCTCGGCGCGTCTCTTGCGCGTTTCGTTCCTGGCTTTCGAGCAGCTGCTGGAGCGCCGCAGGCGCCTTGCTCGAGCCCTTGGCGATGCTGCGCGCGTAGTCTCGGAGCCGCTGGGTCGCAGTGCAGGCATCTTGATGCGTGCCGAGCATGTCCTGCAGCGTCTTCGTCGCCTTCACGGCTCGTTCGAGCGACGGGTACACCTCGAGGAAGAACTCGAGCTCGTAGCGCAGCCGCTTCGCGCGGATGCGAAGCTTGTGCAATTTCTTCGCGCGCGATTTTGGCGTGATGTTCGCGCCGAGCCGACGAACGCGCTTCGTGCTCTTGCGCAGGTACTTGTCGATGCCGTCGCGCACGCGGAAAGAGCGCCAGCGCCGCCGTGCGCCGGGGGTTGGAGCATCCGCGAGAAAGGTCGCAAACGCGTCGAGCAGCGCCGCATAGCGCTCGCCGCCGAACAACGCCCCGAGGTTGTTGCGTGCGTCCGCGCGAGCGCGACGCAGATGCAGCTCGTAGCCGCCGAGCTCGGCATGCTGCTCGACCGGAATCGCTTGCAGGTACGAGCGGAAGTTCTCGGCATAGACATCGAGATCACGGACGTCGCCGAGCGTGCGCGCGAACCAACTAAATTCCTTGCGCAACGCTGCTGCGTCACTCGGCAGCAAACGCCGGAACAACCGCAGCGCGACGCGCAGCCGTCGGGTCGCGATACGCATGCGATGGATGTCCTCGGGCGGAGGCAGCTCCTCGTGAGTTGGGCGTAACGCCGTGAGCGCGACGAATTCGCGTCGCAGGCACGCGTATGCGAACTCGAGCATCGGATCACGGGGCGTGAGAGGCCGAGGCTCGGGCTCGACTTGCGGCGGCGACGGATCGGGCGGCCGATCGGCGATTGGCGTCGTGGCCGATGCGACCTCGCCGTTCGGTTGAATGACTGGGACTGCCGAATCGCTCATGAACGCATAGGAGAGTGCGGGCTTGATCGAATGCCGCGTCTGTGACATTAGTGATGCGGCTTCAGGGTGTCAAACGCGCCGAGCGAGCGTCGCGCCGGCGAGTTAGCGCCTCGTATTCACCTCGCCACAGAGCACCGAGTCGTATCTGGTGGAAATCATTGCGATATATAACATCAAAGGCGGCGTGGGGAAGACGACCACGGCCGTGAATGTCGCGTATCGCTCGGCGGCGGACGGATGGCCGACGCTGCTTTGGGACCTCGATCCTCAAGGCGCGGCTACTTACATTTTGCGGGGCGATCCCCACGTCGAGGGCGGCTCGAAACACCTGATCCGCGGCGACTCCGAGCTCGAGGAATTCGTCAGGGCGACGAATTATCGCGGCCTCGACCTAGTGCCCGCGGATCTTTCGTACCGGCGCATGGACATTCACTTGCAGCAGCGCAAAAACCCGGCGACACGTTTGCTCAAGCTGATGCGCCCGCTGCAGCGCCGCTATGCGTCGCTCATCTTGGATTGCGCGCCCGGTATGTCGCTCGTCTCGGAGAACATCATGCACGCGGCCGACGCGCTGGTAGTGCCGCTGTTGCCGTCGCCGCTGTCCGTGCGCACGCTCGAGCAGCTCTATGCGTTCGTCGCGAAGCGGCAGTGGACCGACCTCGAGATCTTGCCGTTCTTCTCGATGGTCGATCGACGCAGGCAGCTGCACCGGGAGACGGTCGAGGCGTTGCGCGGACGGTTTCCCGGCATCCTCGCCACCGAAGTTCCGTACGGCAGCGAGTTCGAGCGGCTGACGGCGCGGCGAGCGCCGGTCGAGTCGTACGCGCCTGCAAGCGCCGCGGCCGCCATCTATCGCGCACTATGGCAGGAAATCGATTCGCGCCTGCAGGACGCGTTGCTGCCGACCCGGTCGTCCGAGCCGTCGCTGCAGGCGGTCTAGGTTCGTTTGGTCGCCGGGGTCAGAGGTCGAGCGCGAGCTCGATCTCCTCGAAGTCGAGGCGCGTCAGCGTCGGCTCTTCGTTCCGAACGAAGGAATCGGCGAACGGCGCATCGATTTCCTGGGTGAGCTCGTCGACATCGAGCTCTTTCGCCGGGGCTTGCGGCTTCGCATAGGGTTCGCTCATCGGTGGCTCTCTCTTGCGCGCTCGAGCTTGAGCGCGCGGGATCAGCGTACGCCGCGCCGGGGTGCCGCAACGTTAAGCCGATCACGCAAATGACCCGGCCGATCGGCAGCGAGCGCCGGGCGCGGTCGCCGGCACGCTGCTGCCGCGCCGGCGGTGACGGTTCGTGACATAATAGCCGTTGCGGCGTACGGCAGTTCTCATGGTCCGGCAAGCCCTGCATTCGGGAGTGCCGAAGAACTTGCAAGTTTGGTTCGGGGCGGCGCTTCAGGGAATCCCTGAGAGTTTGCGCATCCGAGAATGTTGGGGCGCCGGGTTGTCGGATTTAATTGACAGGCCTCGAGACTGCACTAGCATTGAATGAAATTTTTTTGGCTTCACATGAAATTCGAATCGACGCAGGGAAATGCATGAAGAGAGCTACACGCGCGACGAAAAAATCCACGGTCCGGGCGTCTTCTCGCGCAGCCGCCGATAACCACGTATTCGACGACGAGGGCGTCCGCATGGCCATCTTGGCCGCGCTCGAGTGTATGTACGAATGCTTTCCGCACATCACGCTGCCGCAGTATTTGATTGCGCTCGAGGTCCGAAAGGCCGAGCTGGACGGTACTCCGCACACGCTCGCATCGCTCGTGAAGAAGCTGAAGATGCCTTTTTCGACCGCTTCGCGGGTCGTCTGGTCGCTCACGGAAGAGGGCGGCGACATCGGCGTCATCCGCTATCTGAGCCATCCCACCGACCGCCGCAAAAAGCAGCTGGTGATCAATCAAAAGAATCTGCCGAACGAGGTGCCGCTCGCTGTGACTCGCGCGATGCTCGAGTACTACGGCGATTCCGTCAGGCAGTTGAAGCGCTCGGCGTCGTAGCTCTGCGCGCGAGCAACGGCGAGATCAGCCGTCGGTAAGCGAGCGCAAGTCCCGTCCAGACCATCACGAGGCTCGTAACCGAGACCGCGCCGGCCACGGTTTGGCCGACGATCCCGAGGGCCTCGCCGGTATGCAGGAAGCGAATCCACGCGCGGACGCGCTGCCCCGCCGGTAGGCTCGAAAACGGCGTCCACTGTTCAACCTCGCCCGAGATCGCGTCGAGCGTGAGCGTGTGACGGCGCTGCGGTTGGCCGCCGTTGCCCTGGTCCACGCTGAATCGAGCGAGCCCGCCGCCCCCGACGTTCAGGGTCAACGCGCGCCAACCGGGCGCCGCGGCCGCCGCCTTCGCGAACAGCTCGTCGTAGCTGAGCGCCTGCGCGCCGCTGCCGGCCGACCCTGCGCCGGCGGCACCGAGCCCTGAACTATCGGCGCCGCTCGGTCCGCGGTTCGCGCCGCGCACGGGCGCCCGGTCACCGACGCTCCGGTACACCAGGTCGTTCGCCCACGAGTACGAGAACACCACCGAGCACGCGACGATCACCGCGAGCGGAATGGCGGACCAGATGCCGAACACATGGTGCCAATTGAAGTCGCGCGCTTTTGCGGTTGTCGCCTTCGGATTGAAGGCGAGCCGCGCCTTGAACGCGGCCCACATGAAGACGCGCGGCAGCCAGAGGTACAGGCCGCTCAAGACGAGAAACAGGAACGCAAGGTTGCACGCGGCGGTGACCGTGCGCGCGATCCGCCGCGCGTCTCCGCTCAAATTGAACCAGCGGTGCCAGCCCTCCACCGCATTGAAGAAGGCTCGCGCCGTCGCGCCACCCTGCGGGGCAACCTCAGCGGTATAGGGATTCAAGAACAGCGTGCCGGTGCGTCCGGCCGATACCGTGACGGGCGCGCGCGGATCGTTCCGGAGCGTGAGGGCGGTGGGCACGAAATCGGCGTCGTAGCGCCGCGCCGCGTCGAGCAGGTCGGCGAGCGGCGCGCGAACCGCGCCCGGAGCGGGGTCGGCGTATTGAGCGCCGTCGAGCCACGCGAGGATTTGGCGCTCGTAGGTGAGCAGCACCCCCGTCGTCGACATGACCAGAATCACGAGTCCGGCCGTCACGCCGCAGGCGAGGTGAATCCAAAAGACCGCTTTTCGGAACATCGCTCGCAGCCGCCATCAAGAAGGGGAGGGCAAGGGTAGCAGACCTTGATGGAAGCGAGAACTATTCGCATTCATGACGCGCGTCCACTCCTCCGAGTCCGTGCGCTTGCAGCGTGCAATAAACAAAGGGCCGAACCGTTGCCGGTTCGGCCCTCGAATCGCGGACTGAGAACGCTCGCTATTACTGCGTGCCGGCCGGCTCGCAGTGGTGCACGACGGTCGTCGTGGTGCGCGCGTCCACATGCTTCTCCTGGACCTTCTGCTGGATCTTGCGGCCGATGAACGCACCCGCCGCGGCGCCCGCGGCCGTCGTCAGGTTGCGGTCGCCGACGTCCTTGCCGATCGCGCCGCCGACCACCGCGCCGAGCGCAGTGCCTGCAATTTGGTGGCCGTCCTTCGGATCCTCCTGCACCGTTACTTCCTCGTCCCAGCAATGCTCGGCAGGAGCCGCTGCGGGCTGCGCGGCTGGGCGCGAAGCCGCGGGGCGCGGTGCCGCAGCGGGTCGCGGTGCGGCCTGCGAGCGTGCCGGCGCCGCAGCGGTCTCGTCCACGCGCGCGACGGCCACTTCCTGTGCCGCCGCTTGAGGCTCGTCGCTCGCGACCGTGCTGCCTTGCTCGACGCGGGGCTGGCTCAAGAACGAGTAGCCGGCGACACCGCCGGCCGTCGCGACGCCGATGCCCGCAACTACGCCGATCAACATCGATTTGTTCATAGTGCCCTTTGCCCTCCTTGGGTCGGGGCCGCCACTGTGCCGCCGCGCGGTGAGCACGGTCCGTGAAGCCGATCACAGGTGCGCGGTGGGGGGATGTCGCGCGAACGTTATTGGCAAATGCTGCAGGTTACGCCGCGCGCACCGGGCGCTCGAGCGGCGGCAAGCCGTGAGCGGCGCGCGCGCGGTCGCAGCGCTCGTTGTGCACGCCGTCGGTCCACGATGCGTGGAACTCGCGGCACGGCGAGGGCCGCAGCGCATGAATCGCGCAACGCACGGCGTTGCCGATCTCGCCGTCGAGCGCGATGCAACGCGGCGGCACCGTGTCCGTACCACGCATCACGGCGCGATGAGGCGTGAGCTTCGTTGTGAGCTCGGGCGGCGTGATGCCGCCGGCGGCCGGATCGGCTTCGCTCCAATAGAAAGAGTTGCGGAAATAGGCGCAGCAAGCCCCGCAGCTCAAGCACGGGTTCCACATACGCGGACAGCACGACCTCGAGGCCGAACCGGGCGCGGACTCTAGCGGCTTTTCGTCAACCGGAGAAGGGGGGTACCTCTCGCGCGAGCTCGCGGTAGCGGCAAAACGCATTCGCGAGCCGCATCTCGAGCGGCGTGCGGCAGTTCGGCTCGAACAACCGCGGCGCGCCGACGAGGACGCAAAGCGCTTTTGCGCGCGACGTCGCGACGTTGAGGCGGTTCGCGCTGTACAGGAAATCCATGCCGCGCGGCGCATCCTCGGGCGTCGATGTCGTGAGCGACACGATCACCGCCGGCGCCTCTTGTCCCTGAAACTTGTCGACGGTGCCGACGCGTAGGCCCGGCAGCCTCGCGGAGAGTGCGGTGACCTGCGCGTTGTACGGCGCGACGATCATGACATCCGCGCGGCCGAACGGCGCTTCGGCGCCGTGCTTGTCGCGCCAGACCACCGAGCCGTCCGTCAATGCGTCGATTAGCACCGCGATCGCCTCGACCTCTTCCAACGAGCGGGATTGATTACTCTCGTGCTCGACCGGCACGTAGACGAGTCCGGCCCCGCCGAGCGTGGCCGCACGAGTGCCCGGCCGCGCGAGCAGCGCCTGCCGCTCGAGCCCCGGGAACGCATGCAGCCGGTTGTCGTAGAACGCTTCAGCGGTGAACTCGCAGATCGCCGGGTGCAGCCGCCGGGTCTGCTGCAGGAACAGTCCGCGATCCGCTGGAATCGTCTTCGCTCCCCCGAGCAGGTGCTCGAGCGCCGAGGCATGGGCGCCCGGCGGATGGCTCGCCTGCTGCGGCTGCTCGAGCTGCTGCGGGTCGCCGAGCAGCACGAGGCTGCGCGCGCCGGCCGACACCGCGAGCACGTCCGCCAGCGACATTTGACCGGCCTCGTCGATGAACAGCACGTCGGCGCTCGCGCGAAACTCCGGCCGCGCCCACAGCCAAGAGGTGCCGCCCAGCAGCGCGTAGTCGCCCGCCGTGAACTGACGCGCAGCATCGGCGTTGTCTTCGACGATGTGGACGTTGTCCGGGTAGCCGTCCTTCGGCTTGCGCTTGTGCAGGCACGCGAAGCCCTCGAGGCCTTGCTCGGCCGCACGGTCGCAGACCGCGCGCAACAGATTCGCGATCACCTCATGGCTCACGGCCGTCACGCCGACTTTCTTCCCGGCCTTGATGAGCTCGAGGATCATGTGCGAGCCCGTAAACGTCTTACCCGTGCCGGGCGGGCCCTGAATCGGCAGCACGCCGCAGTCGAGCTCGAATGCGAGCCGCCGAGCGGTTGCGACTTCGGGATCCTGCGCACCGCTCGACGGCGCAACACCCGCCGCGATGCGCTGCTCACGCGCGCTGCGCGCGGCGCCGATCGAGATCACGCGCGCGCCGCCGCTCGATGGGTTCATTGCCGGCCGCTCGGCGAGGCCTTGGGCGCCGGCGACGAAACGCGGCGCGTGCTTGAGCAGCAAGTCGCGAGCGGCACGGTGCTCGCCGGGCCCGTCGATGTCGTGGCCGGCGACGTAGCGCCCGATCTCGAGCAGCACGGCGGGCTTGAAGCCCGGTCGCACGTTGCGCTTCACGAAGATCCGCTCCGGCCGGAGCGCCGCGAACCGGGCGGCGTGCTGAATGTCGAGCGTGTGCGCGGCCACGTCGATGGCGACGATCGGTCCGAGCGTGAGGCCGTCCTGGGGCAGGCATGCGTCGTCGTCGCGGCGCACGTCGTGGTCTTGCGGCGGAAACGAATAGCGCCGGATCGGCCGCGCCCCCGTGCCGCCGACCGTGTCGAGCAGCGCGAGGCCGGCGAGCGCCGAGCGCTCGTCCTCGTAGTCCTCGAGCGGCAGGTCGCGGAGCCTGAAGTATTCCCACCATGCGGCCTTGTCCTCGCGCCGATGCCATTCGAGCAGGTGCGCGAGCAACCAGCGCGCCTGCTGCTCGGGCGTGCGGTCCGCGACATCCATCGGGACGTTGGCCGTGAGCTCGGCGAAGACGCGGGCTGTCTCGTCGGCCGTCGCCGCGATCTGCTCGCTCGCCTCGCCGCTCTTCTGCTCGGGCCGCGGCAGCTCCACGCCGTGCTCCCGCTCGGCCTCGCTGCGTAGCGTCTCGAGCCAAGCGCGCAAGCTTTCGGCCGACAGGCAATCCTCGCGATTGTAGAGCTCGACCGCGGCGACGTGCGCGGCGAGCTCCGCGCTCGGAGCCGGCTGCGCGTCGAACGCGAGCGCAAGCTGCGGCTCGGTCGCCGCGTGCGTCCCCACGCCCAAGCGCTCGTGCATCTCGATGGCCCACTCGACCGCGTGCCGGCTTGCAGTTGCGGCGCGCAGATCCTGACGGCGCTCGAGCCCGTAGAACTGCTCGAGCTCCTTGATCGAATAGCTCTCCACGCTCGCCTTCAGCGAGTGGCGCACGATCGTATAGAGATCGACGAACACCTCGCCGCGCAGCAGCGTGTCGAGCTCGGTCTCGCGCGTCGCGTAGCGACCCGACAGCCGCTTGAACGTAGCGGGCTCGTATGCGCCGAAGTGATACACGTGCATGTCGGGTCGGGCGCGAAACGTCGCGAGGATCAGATCGACGACCGCCTCGAAGGCGCGCTTCTCCTCCTCCGGCGTGGCCGCCCAAATCGCGCGGTAGCCGCGCGGCGCCGCGCCGGCGCCCGGGTCGGAAAGCGGCGCCGCAATCAGCCCGAACAGGTACTCACGCCCGCCGTCGATCGCGAGCCGGTCGCCCTCGAGGTCGAGAAACACGTCGAACTGCGATGGCCGAGGCAAGCGCGCGAGGCCATGCTCGGGGCCGAGCGGCATGAGCACCTCATGCTGCGGCCGACCGAGCCGTCGCGCCTTGAGCTGAATGGCGGCCTGGTCGCGGGCGCGCACGAGCGCCTCGCGCGAGCCGCGCGCAGGCTTTCGGACGGTGTCGAGCTCGCCGAGCCGCTCGAGCGTCGTGACGTCGATACGGGCGAGCTCCTTGATCTGCAGTCGGCTCAAGCCCGCAACGAAGCACAGGTGATCGTCGCGACGCCGCTCCGCGTCGCAGCGCGACCACCAGGCGCAGACCTCGCAATGCTGCACGGGCTCGGGGTAGCTCGTGCGCGGCGGGCTCGCCGCGATCGCCGCCTCGAGCCGCGTCTTGACGAGCCGGTAGTAGGCGGCGAAATCTGCGAGCCGATAGTGCTCCGGCTCGAAGTCGTGATGCGGCGCCACGACGTGAGCATGCGCAGGCGCAATACCCTGCAGGTTTGCGACGAGCTCCGAGTAGACGCACAGCTGCAGAATGGTGCCCGCGCGCGTCTGCGTCGCGAGCTTCGCGTCGATCACTTCGTACGACCATTCGCCGAGCGCGCTCGGCACCGCGCATCTGCGCAGAAAATCCGCGCGGCCGAACCAGCGCTCGTTGCCGAGCGGCGCTTGGTAGATCAGGTCGACGCCGGCGCGCATCGCGGCTGCGGTTGCGGCGGCGCCCCGGTCCGCTCCAATTTGCTCGACCGCGAGATCTCCGGCCGCGCGCAGATGCTCGAGGTACGCCTTCTCGTGCTCCAGGCCGCGCTCTGCGAGCAGCGCGGCGAGCGGATCGCGCCATCTCGGTTTGCGTGCGCGTCCCTCGGCGGCCGCAAAGTCGAGCTCCGACAAGCGCGCGCACGACAGATGGTTCGCGAGGTCGGTCGCGGAGAGCTTGAGCAAGTCGTCCACCAAGCGCATGCGCGGATCATAATGCAGGCCGGAGGTGAGCCGATGTCAGCCGAAGCCCTCGAAGCGCTGCAGCGCGAGCTCGAACGCTTTGCGGCCGAGCGCGATTGGCAACAGTTCCATTCAGCGAAGAATCTGGCGATGGCGCTTGCGGTCGAAGCGGCCGAGGTCGTCGAGCACTTTCAGTGGCTCACGGAGTCCGAGAGCGACGCGCTCGAGCCCGCGCGGCTCGATAAGGTGCGTCTGGAGCTGGCCGACGTGTTCATCTACCTGCTGCGTCTCGCCGACCGGCTCGGCGTCGATCTGCTCGCGGCGGCGGCCGAGAAGATGCGATTGAACGCCGAGAAGTACCCGGCCGAGCGCGTGCGCGGCGACGCGCGCAAGTACGACGAGTACTGAACGCCGCTACTGCCTCAGCCGCTTCTCGAGCTCGCCCTTCTGCAGCATCTCGTTCCAGAACGGCCGCGCATCGCACGGCTCGCTCTCGATGAGCCCGACCTGCTCGTCGCCGCGCTGCGAGCCGCGCGTGCGCACGAGCGGCGCGCTGTAGAGCTTGTCGTAGATGGTCATCGTGCGATCCATCGTGAGACCGTCCGCCGCCGGGGTCCACCGCTCGACGATCCGAGTGTCCGCGCCGCCGCTCATCGGATAGCCCGAGCCGTCGAGCCAGCCCGGCGACAGCATCGTGGTTTCGATCACGAGCGTTCGGCCCTCCCAGTGGCCCTTCGAGAAGCCCATGGACGTGAGCGGCTGCTCGGCGGGCGGCTCGCGGCCGTCCATCCAGACGCGCCGCGGCGTGTTGTCCTGCATGAAGACCATGAGGTAGTGGGTGCCGGCGTCCACGATCTGCACGGGATACGGCGAGCCGAAGATCCGCGGCAGTCCCGCGGGCAAGCAGCGCAGCACGAGGTCGTCGCCGTAGCTGCGGCCCTTGTAGATCGCAGCGGCCGCCGGCGTCATCGGCATCGGCTTCGGCTCGAAATCATCGACGGTCACGTGAAACTTGTAGCGGTTGTCCCAATAGCCCGAAAGGTCGAACGGATAGTGATTCGCGTGGACGGTGTAGTCTCGCTTCGGATCGGCCGTCACCTCGCTCGTGGTGTTCGGCGCGACGCAGTTGCCGAGCTTGCGCCCGCTCGCGAGATAGATGCAGGTGGCATAGAGCTTCTTCGCGCCGTCGCGGCCGAGGTTGCCGGTGGCGCGCAGCGTGTCGCCGACCTTGATGGTTTCCTCCGTCCAGTTTTGGCGCCGATAGGTCGGCAGATTGCCGGGCGGCTGCAACGCCCACGATTGCACGCTGCCATCGGGCTGCTTCACGTCGACGTCGTAGCGGATGTGCGGGTTCTGCCACCACACGCGCGTGACCTTACCCTCGACCTCGCCGGTCAAGCTCGCCTCGAACTCGGTCGCGAAGGCATGGTGTGCGACGGCGCGCCCGCCGATCGTCGCGAGCGCGATGAGCGCCGCACAGCGCGCGGCGTTGCGGACGGTGCGAAGGCTGCGGTTGCCGACGTTCATCGTGCGTCCCCCGGTTCGGCTCTGGCCTCGGGCGAGCGTTGCATACGAACCTGCCGGTGTCCACCGCGTGGCCGCCGTGTGTCCCGCGGGGCGTGGCGTGGCGCGGCGTTCGCGCGTAGCATTCTCCGCTACGACCGTTCGGGGGAACGGCGCCCGCCGTCAAGAGCGGGCCCAGAGAGACCCAAGCCAAGGAGTCGACCACATGACTGAGCGCCCGCAAGCGGCGCCGCGGCTCGTTGCCGCGGCCGCTCTCGTCCTCGTCTTGGGTCCGTGCGGTGCGCTGCGCGCGCAGCCCGGCCCGCAGCCCCACGTGATGATGCCGACCGCCGGCGCGCCGCTCACGCTCGACGCGGGCCGCCAGAAGATCAAGGTGGTGCTCGTCGCGGGCGGTCTCGTGGCGCCTTGGGACATCGAGTTCCTGCCCGGCAACGACGTGACGGCCCTCGTCACCGAGAGCAACGGCCATCTGCGGCTCATCGAGAAGGGCGTGCTCACGCCCGACGTCGTCTGGGAATCGCCGTCGCCGAAGGGCAACGACGTGCTGCACGGCGTGGTCGTGCATCCGGATTTTGCGCGCAACCATCTCGTGTACGTGTCGTACATGAAGGGCGACGACACGAAGCAGACGCTCGCGATCTCCCGCGGCCGGCTCGACAAGGGCAAGCTCGTCGACGTCCACGAGATCTTCGTCGCGGACGCGTGGCAGAACGCGCGCATGGCGTTCAACGGCCGCATGCAGTTCGGGCCCGATCGCACGCTGTATGTCGGAGTCGGCGACCGCGACAGCCTCTGCTGCGGTCCGAAGGACGACAACAGCATCCGGATCCTCGCGCAGAGCCTGCAAAGCGACGTCGGCAAGATTTTGCGCCTCACCGATACCGGCGGCATTCCGAAGGACAATCCCTTCGTCGGCCGCAAGGACGCTCATCCGGAGATCTACAGCTACGGTCATCGCAACGAGTTCGAGTTCCGTTTTCATCCCGTCACCGGTGAGCTTTGGGAGCTCGAGATCGGCCCGATGGGCGGCGACGAGATCAACATCCTGAAGCCCGGAGCGAACTACGGCTGGCCGCTCGTGTCGATGGGCCGCAACTACAGCGGCACGCTCGTTTCCGATCAGCCGTGGTACCGCGAAGGCATGGAGAATCCGCGCATGTTCTGGACGCCGGCCATCAGCCCGGCCGGCATGATCTTCTACACCGGCGACAAGTTTCCGGACTGGAAGAACAACCTGATCGTCGGCGCGCTGAGCGGCCAGCACGTCGAGCGCATCGCGTTCGATCAACCGGGCCAGGCCGAGCGTCGCGACGTGCTCATGCGCGAGCTCGGGCTGCGCTACCGCGAGGTGGACCAGGGACCCGACGGCTATATCTACTTCGCGACCGAGGTCCGCTACGGCAGCGGCAAGCCCGACGGCGCGATCATCCGGATCGAGCCCGCGCAATGAAGCACCGCGGGGAGGGGAACACCATGCGTGGAAAAGCTCCGCTGATTCTGTTGCTGTCGCTGTGCGGCGCCGTCGCGGTCGCGCGCGCGGACACCATCGCGATCATCGGCACCGGCAATGTCGCGGGCGCGCTCGGCCCCGAGTTCGCGCAGCAAGGCCACACGATCGTGTACGGCACGCGCGATGCCTCGAAACCCGAGGTCGCGAAACTCGTCTCGCGCACGGGCCACGGCGCGAGCGCGAAGAGCCAGCGGGATGCCGTGAAGGGCGCGAGCATGGTCGTGCTGGCGGTGCCCGGCGCGGTGGCGGGCCAAGTCGTGCCTCAGCTCGGCGATCTGTCCGGCAAGATCATTCTCGATCCGACGAACCGCGTGGCGCGGAAACCGGACGGCTGGAACGAATACGACAAGCCGGCCGACGCCGACTCCAATGCCGAGCTGATTCAAAAGCTGGCCCCGCAAGCCCACGTCGTGAAGGCGTTCAATACTTTGAACGTGCGCCAGATGGTCGACCCCGAGACCGCCGGCGGACCGATCACGATCGCGATCGCGGGAGACGACGCCGCGGCGAAGGCGAAAGTCGTCGCGCTCATCAAGGGCATGGGGCTCGAGCCGATGGACTTCGGACCGCTGCGCTACGCGCACGTGCTCGAAGAGATGCTGATCGTGTGGGGCAACGCGCGTGGGCACGGCACGCCGTTCAACTACTACCTGAGACCGCAGCCGCCGCAGCCCGCACAGCGCTGACGGCGCAGTCCGTCGCGGCGTCGCGCCGCGCGTACGGCTGCAGGGTCGCTTGCCATGGGCGCGCATCGCGATAGCGCCCTCCGACTCCCGCCTCGTCGTTCCGATACCTGCAAAAAACGTTGCAACTCCTGACGTTGCGGCGACGCAACCTAGGGCGCGCCGGGCTTCGCGCGGCTCCGCGGATGGCACGGAGTTTGCTAAGCGCCCTTACGGAATGACAAAAGGAGACCGTCATGCAACGGATAGCAGCTGCGACAGGAATGTCGCTCTTGGCAACGCTCGCGATGGGATGCGGATCCGCGGCGGCTGCCGATGACACGTTCGCGAACAGGCAAGGGTTCTATTTGGGTGCGGGCGTCGGTGACTTTTCGACGAGCCTCGACAATGCGAACAACTTGGGCGACGTCACCGATGCGAACCTCGACTTCGGCTCGAACAACGATTCGACGAAGATCTTCGCCGGGTGGCGCTTCAATCGGTTTTTCGCGGCCCAGTTCGACTACACGAACTTCGGCGAGTCGAATGCGGATCTCGCCGCCGGGAACATCACCGCGAAGACGAAGGGCTATACGCCGAGCCTCGTGGGCACGCTGCCGCTCGGCCCGGTCGAGCTGTTCGCGCGCGCCGGCGTGATCTTTTACGATTTGAACGTCAACAACGACACGAGCAACCTCGTCGATACGAGCGGGCACGATCCGCTTTATGGGGCAGGTATCGGCGTGACGATCGCGAAACGAGTGTCGTTGCGGGCCGAGTATGAGCGCATCAACATCAGCGATTTGAATGACGCGAACGCCGTGTGGCTCACCGCCGCTTGGCGCTTCTAGCGCCGACCGAAGGACGCGGCCTAGGCCGTCGAGCCGCTCAGCTCAGCACGAACAGCCAGTCGAGCCAGGCCCAGATCGCGGCGACGAACATCGTGGCGCCGCCGACCGCGGTGCTCCAACGCGCGATCTCGGGCCGGTGCTCGACGCAGTAGCTGAGCGGCACGGTCGGCAGACTGCCGACCGCGGCGGCCGAGCGCATGCACGACGCCAGGCGAGGCCAGCGCCGATTCCAGACCAGCAGCTCGCGCCGTGCGAGCACGGCGGCCGCGATCGTGGCGGTGCTGCCGAGCATCGCACGCGCGCGCCGGTGCGCCTCCTCGGACGAGAGGCCCGCGGCGAGCGCGTCGCGTTCCAGGTCGTCCCAATGCTCGTCGAGCTCGCGCACCGTACGCTGCGCGTAGAACGGCAGGACGCCGTTTTGCAGCAGCGCCCTGCGTAGCTCCTCGAGCTCTCGCCTAGGCACGTTCCGGATCTCCGAGCGCGCTGTTCACGCCGGAGCTCACGCGCTTCCATTCGTCGCTCAGATGCGCGAGCCGCCGGCGGCCTTTCGCCGTCACCGAGTAATAGACGCGCTCGCGGCCGTTCACGGTCTTGCGCTTGGCCTTGAGCGCGCCGCTCTCCTCGAGCCAATGGAGGACCGGATAGATCACGCCTTCGCCCAAGCCGATGGCCTCCGCGGTTACGAGCCGCACTGCCTTCACGATCTCGTAGCCGTACATCTCGCGATCGGCGAGCAGCCGCAGCACGAGCAACTCCGGAATGCCGGTCATGAACGGTGGATTTGTTTGCGCCATGGCTCCGACGATAGGCCGAAGCCGAGCACTGCGCCAGTAGGCGCGGCGCGCGGCTTCTCGGGGCAATCAGTGATCGAGCTGGAAGCGGAACACGGTCTGCAGCCCCACGCGCTCCACGGCCTCGCCGGCATCGATCCTCGGGCTGTAGCGCCAGCGGGCTACGGCTTTGAGCGCCGCGGCGTCGAACACGCCGGGCGGCTCGGCCGCGACGACGGCAGCGTCGCGCACCGTGCCGGTCGCCGTCACGGTGAACTGTACCTGGACCCACCCTTCGAGGTTTTGCTCCCTCGCGCGCAGCGGATAGTCGGGCTCCACGCGCACGAGCGGCTGCACGTCACGGTCGACGAGCGCCAGCGTATGGCCGTCGTGCTTCGTGACTCCCGGGTCGAGCGACGCGGGCGCCGACCACTCGAGCGCAGGTCCTGAAGCCGTGGTGAGACCGGGACCCGGCGGCACGACGGTCGGCGGGGCGCGCTCCACTTTGGCTTCGCGTTTCGGCTCGACCGGCGTGTCGACGATCTTGCGGGTGTAGTGAACTTCGACGGCCTTGTGCGGTGTGTATTCCTGATGAACGGCGACGAGCCGCTCGAGCACATAGAACATTGCGATGCTGACGATAGTGGCCCAGAACACCGAGAGTGGCACTCGTATGGCAGCCATGGCAGGCCCTCCTTCGTTGGGATGCGCCGCGTGAGCGCCGCGTACCCGTGGGAGTCGCCGCAGCACCGGGGCGCCGCAACGGGACACACCTTTCAGTTAGAGGTATGTAACCTCGCTGTTAGAGGTATGTCAAGGGTCTGCGCGGCGTTCGGCGAAACGCCGCAAGGGCCGCCTCGGCGACGGACGCGGGCATCGGGGCAGGCTCGAAACAGCGGCGGTCGATCACGAGTCCGCCCGGGCCGTCCGCGCTCGTGTGGCAGCGGCTAGCTGCCGAGAAGGTTCGGATCGCGCCAGACCCGCTCGAAGGGCAGCCGCCAGGCCCGCGGCGCGATCACTTGATGAATGGCATTCGGTCCCCACGAGCCCGGCGCATAGAAGCGCACGGGCGGCGGTGCCTCGAGCAGCGGCGTGGACACTTCCCACAGCCTCTCGATCCCCTCGGACGTCGTGAACAGCGTGCGGTCGCCGCGCATCGCGTCGAGGATCAGCCGCTCGTACGCTTCGAGCACGTCCCCGATGCGCACGGTGTCGTGCATCGCGAACTGCAGGCTCAGCTTGTCGAGCTGCATGCCGGGACCGGGACGCTTACCGTAGAACGACAGCGACATCTTCGCGGCATCCGCGAGATCGAACGTGAGATGGTCGGGGCCTTGCGCCCCGACGCCGGAGTTCGCCGGGAACATGCTCTTGGGCGGCTCGCGAAATGCAATCGAGATGATCCGCTGCCCCTCGGCGAGCTTCTTGCCGGTGCGCAGATAAAAGGGCACGCCCGCCCAGCGCCAGTTGTCGATCGTGCACTTGAGCGCGATGAACGTCTCCGTTTCCGATTCCGGAGCGATGCCTTCCTCGTCGCGGTAGCCCGTGTACTGGCCGCGCACGACGTCGCCCGGTTGGATGGGCAGCATGCTGCGAAACACCTTGTTCTTCTCTTCGCCGATGGAGGCGGGCTCGAGCGCCGTGGGCGGCTCCATCGCGACGAACGCGAGGATCTGGAACAGATGCGTGACGACCATGTCGCGAAAGGCGCCGATCGTTTCATAGAACCCGGAGCGCTTGCCGAGTCCGAGCGTCTCCGGCACGTCTATCTGGACGTGGTCGATGAAGTTGCGATTCCAGATCGGCTCGAACAGCCCGTTCGCGAAACGGAACGCGAGGATGTTCTGCGCGGGCTCCTTGCCGAGGAAGTGATCGATCCTGAAGATCTGCTCTTCTTTGAAGACTTCGTGCAAATTCGCGTTCAAGGATCGCGCGCTCGCGAGGTCCGTGCCGAACGGCTTCTCCATCACGACGCGCGAGCGCTCGACGAGGCCGGCCGCGCCGAGCATGCGCACGGCCGACAGCGCGGCGCTCGGCGGCACGCTCAGGTAGTGGAGGCGTCGCGACTCCGTGCCGAACGACTGCTCGGCCTTGTCGACCGCGGTGCGGAGCGCCTCGGGGCCGGCACCGAGCGGCACATAGTCGAGATGTCGCGCGAACGCGTCCCAGCCGTCGTGCGTCGTCTTGCGCGCGAAGAACTCGTTCAATGCGTCGCGCGCGATATCCCGAAACGCGTCGGCCGACACGTCGTCGAGCGATACGCCGATGATGCGGCAGTCCGGAATGAAGCCGGCCGTTGCGAGATGGTAGAGGCCGGGCAACAGCTTGCGCTTCGCAAGGTCGCCCGTCGCGCCGACCAGCACGACGGTCTGCGGAAATCGCGGTCCTACGCCCGAAGGAATCTTGGCCAACGTTCGAGACCCCAATCGACCGATCGTGCAGCGGCTGCGCCGGTGAGGCGATCGTGGCACAGCGGCTGCTCGCAGCAAAAGCGGTTGAGCGTCGACTCACGCGTGGCGCGGCGCGGCCGCAGCGGCGCGGACCCGCGGAGGGCGGCGAGCCGGGCGACGCGCGCCTATACTCGAGCGGTTGCTCTTCGACCCAGTCAGAGGGGAATGCGGATGCGAATCGTCACGGAAACGCCGGTTACGCCGCGCGCAAAGCGCGGTGCTCACGGATGAGCGCCCCAAGGCGCAAGGGCAGCGCCGCGAAGGTGCCCGTCAAACGTTATCGAGCGATGCAGCAGCACTATCCGGAGCTGATGGCTGCGGTCGAGGCGCTGGGCGCGGCGGCCCACGGCGCGGGGCCGCTCGATGCGAAGACCGCTCAACTCATTCAGCTCGCGGCGGCGGCCGCGCTGCGGTCCGAGGGCGCGGTGCACAGTCATGCGCGACGCGCGCGCAAGGCCGGTGCGAGCGTCGAGGAGATCCGTCACGCGCTGTTGCTCACCACCAGCACGATCGGCTTTCCCACCGTCGTCGCCGCATTGAGCTGGGCCGACGACGTGCTGGCGCGAAGGCCGTCTCCATAGCGGGCGCAACCCACGCGCGCCCGGCGCGAAGCTAGCCTGCGCAGCGTTCGTTGCCCGGTTGCGTTCCGCGCAGCGTTCGGCGATGCTCGCTGCGGCACCCAAGACGTGCCGACGACTCGTCGGCATTCGGCGACAGCAGAACGCTACAGGTGTTCGAGCCATGATCGGCCCAACGCGGCAGTTGCTTCTCGGTGTTTCGCTCACGGCCGTCTATCTTCTCGCGGGCAAGTTCGGCCTGTACTTCTTCGGTTTGATCCACCCGAGCGCGTCGGCCGTCTGGCCGCCGACCGGCGTCGCGATCGCGGGCTTGCTCCTGCTCGGCTACCGGTTCTGGCCCGCCGTCTTCCTGGGCGCGTTCTTGGTCAACGTGACGACCGCGGGCTCCGTCGCGAGCTCGCTCGGCGTGGCGCTCGGCAATACGCTCGAGGGCGTGCTGGCCGCGTATCTCGTGAATCGCTTCGCGAACGGCGTGCGCGCGTTCGAACGCGCCGCGGACATCGTCAAATTCGCGGGGCTTGCCGGCGCCGCCAGCACCGCTGTCAGCGCGACGGTGGGAGTCGTGAGCTTGACCCTGGCGGGCTATGCCGACGCCGCTCGGTTCGGGTCGATCTGGTTCACCTGGTGGATCGGCGATGCCGCAGGCGCGATCCTGTTCGTGCCGCTGCTCGTGCTGCTCTACGTCGATCGCGGCCGAGGCTGGCCGGCGCGGCGCGTCGGCGAGGCGGTTTTGCTGTTGTCGACACTGCTCGCCCTGAGCGGGCTGGTGTTCTTCCTCCAGCCGCTCGCGTCGTATCCGCTCGCATTCTTGTGCCTGCCGCCACTCGTGTGGGCCGCGTTTCGCTTCGGCCAGCGTGAAGTCGCCGCATCGGTGGTCGTGCTTTCCATCGTCGCAACGGCGGCCACGGCCACCGGCCACGGCTCGTTCGTGATGCGCACGCCGAACGAGTCGCTGCTCGTCCTGCAGTCGTTCATGATCTTGGTGGCGCTCACGGCGCTGCCGATGGCGGCGCTCGCGCTCGAGCGCGCGGCGCTGCTCGAGCGCGAGCGAGGCGCACACGCCGACGCCGATGCGGCGAGCCGGGCGAAAGACGAGTTCCTCGCGATCTTGAGCCATGAGCTGCGCAATCCTTTGTCCGCAATCAGCGCCGCGGCGACGGTTCTCGATCGCCTGCCGCGCCGCGACGAGCGGGAATCGCTGCGCTGGCTGGCGGTGATCCACCGCCAGACCCGCCACCTCGCGCGGCTCATCGACGATTTGCTCGACGTCGCGCGCGTGACCGTCAACAAGATGAATCTCAAACGCGGGCCGCTCGAGCTCGGAACGGTCGTGCGGCGCTGCGTGCATTCGCTGACCGCGGCAGCGGTCGTGCCGCCGGGCCGCATCGAGCTCGATCTCGAAACCGCGTGGCTCGATGCGGATGTGGACCGCGTCGAGCAGATCATCGACAACTTGCTCGGCAATGCCATGAAGTACACGTCGGCTGCCGGCCGCATTCGCGTGACGGTGCGCGCGGAGCCGGAGCAGGTGCTGTTACGCGTCGAAGATGACGGCGTGGGCATCGTGCGGCCGCTCCTGCCGCACGTTTTCGACGCATTCACGCAAGGCGGAACGGCTGCCGTGCGCGGCGGGCTCGGCATCGGGCTCACGCTCGTGCGCAGACTCACGGAGCTGCATGGCGGCAGCGTCGCGGCGCACAGCAACGGTCAAGGGCAGGGCAGCGTTTTCAGCGTGCGCCTGCCGCGCGCGCTCACCGAGCACCTTCCTGACGACGCAGCCGCGGCCGCGCCGCCGCCGCCGTGCCGCGGCCATCGGCTGCTCGTCGTCGAGGACAACGCGGATTCTCGCGAGGCGCTGCGCCTGCTGCTCGAGAGTGCGGGACACGAGGTCCACGAGGCCGACGACGGCGAAGCGGGCATCGTTCAGGCGCTGCGGGTGCTACCGGACCTTGCGCTGATCGACATCGGTTTGCCGGGCGTCGACGGGTACGAGGTCGCGCGGCGTCTGAAGGCCGCGAACGCGGATATTCGCCTCGTTGCGCTCACCGGCTTCGGCCGCGACGAGGACGTCGAGCTCGCGCTCGACGCGGGCTTCGACGCGCATTTGCTCAAGCCCGTGAGCTTCGAGCGCCTGCAGGACGCGCTGCAATCGGCGCTGCACGGCGATTCGCCCATCGCGACGCGGCGCGCCTCGTAGCATTCAATTGCCGAGCGCTTGCAGCGGCGCCGGGATGCGGCCGCCGCGGCGCACGAATGCCTCGCTCGACGCTCGGTGCACCGCGATCACGGGTGCGCGGCCGAGCAGCCCGCCGTAGGAAACGACGTCGCCCACGCGCTTACCGGGCGCCGGAATCAGGCGCACGGCCGTCGTCTTGTTGTTGATCATGCCGATTGCGGCTTCGTCGGCGATGATCGCGGCAATCGTCGCGGCGCTGGTATCGCCCGGCACCGCGATCATGTCGAGCCCGACCGAGCAGACGCAGGTCATCGCCTCGAGCTTGTCGAACGAGATCGCGCCCGCCGCGGCCGCCTCGATCATGCCGGCGTCTTCCGACACGGGGATGAACGCGCCCGATAGCCCGCCGACGTAGCTCGAGGCCATCGCGCCGCCCTTCTTCACAGCGTCGTTCAGAAGCGCGAGCGCGGCGGTCGAGCCGTGTGCGCCGACGGTACCGACCCCCATGGCTTCGAGAATGCGGGCGACGCTGTCGCCGGCTTCGGGCGTCGGCGCAAGCGATAGGTCGACGATGCCGAACGGTACGCCTAGCTTCTGCGACGCCGCACGTCCCACCAGCTCGCCCATCCGTGTGACCTTGAACGCCGTGCGCTTTATCACGCTCGCGAGCTCGCCGAAGTCCGCGTTCGGTTCCGACGCGACCGCGTTCAGCACCACTCCGGGACCGCTCACGCCCACGTTGATCACGCAGTCGGGCTCGCCGATGCCGTGAAAGGCGCCGGCCATGAACGGGTTGTCCTCGACGGCGTTGCAGAACACGACGAGCTTGGCGCAGCCGATGCCGTCACGGTCGGACGTGAGCTGCGCGGTCTCGACGACGATCTCCCCCATGCGCGCGACCGCGTCCATGTTGATGCCCGCCCGCGTCGTGCCGATGTTGACGGCCGCGCAGACCCGCTCGGTCGAGGCGAGCGCACGGGGAATCGACTTGAGCAGCGCCTCGTCGCCGGGCGTCGCGCCCTTGTGGACGAGCGCGGCGAAGCCGCCGAGGAAATTCACGCCCACCTCGACGGCCGCACGCTCGAGCCACTCGGCGAATACCACGTAGTCGTCGGTTGCGGAGCTTTCGGCCACCAGCGAGATCGGGGTTACGGACACGCGCTTGTGAGTGATCGGGATGCCGTATTCGCGCTCGATCTCCTCGCCGACGGCGACAAGACGTGCGGCAGAGCGGCAAACCTTGTCGTATGCCTTGGTGGCGGACTTTTTCGGATCGGGGTCGGCGCAGCCGCGCAAGCTGACGCCCATCGTGATCGTGCGGATATCGAGACTCTCCATCTGCACCATGCGGATGGTCTCGAGGATCTCTTGCGGTGAAAATTGAATCGCCATTGCCGCTTCGCGTCAGACGCGGTGCATGAACTTGAAGACGTCTTCGTGCTGTGCGTCGATGCGCAGCCCCATCTCCACGCCCTTCGCGTTCAAGCGGCGCTTGAGCTCGTCGAACGGCACGGTCGCGCTGGCGACGTCGGCCATCATGATCATCGCGAAGAACTCCTGCAGCGTGGTCTGGGAGATATCCACGATGTTGGCATTGGCTTCGGCAAGCAGAGCGGTCACGGCGGCGATAATGCCGACTTTGTCCACGCCGATCACCGTGACGATGATGCGGTTCGATTTTTCTTGCATGCTGATCCCCACCGCCGGAACGGCTCGCAGTGTATCTCCCCGGCGCGGCTCGAGCGGCCTATGATGATCCGATGCTCGCCGCGGCGCACGAGGCCGCGGCAGGAGGAGGGAAGATGGAGCGCGGCAACGGCATGCGAATCTGCGCGTTGTGCTTGCTGGCTGCAGGCGCGTCGCCGGCGTTCGCGGCGCCGTCGGAGGTCGTCCACTGCACGTCGCTCGCGCCGGTGTCCGTTCCAGCCGCCGCGATTGCAGCGCCGACAGCCGGCGCGACGATCGCGAGCGTCACCTACAAGGCCGAAGGCGACCCGAACGGCGAGCACTGCGAGGTGCGCGGCGCGATTCATGCGCTCGACAAGAGCGCTCCGGACATCAACTTCCAGCTGAACCTGCCGAGCAAGTGGAACCACAAGGCCTTACATCTCGGCGGCGGCGGCTACGACGGCACCGTCGTCACGGGGCTCGCCGCGAATTTCCTGCCGCCCGGCATCGCGCAGCCGCTCAAGCAGGGCTACGCGACCTTCGGCAGCGACTCCGGGCACAACGGCGCCGGCGCCGATGCGTCGTTCGGCATGAACGACGAGGCGCTCGTCAATTTCGGCGGCGCCCAGCTCAAGAAGACTCACGACGTCGCGGCCGCGCTCATCGAGCGCTACTACGGCGAGGCGCCGCGGCGCACATACTTCGAGGGCAACTCGCAGGGCGGTCACGAAGCTTTCATCGTGATGCAGCGCTGGCCGGAGGACTACGACGGTATCGTGGCCATCCACCCGGTCTATGACATCACCGCGCTGCAGCTCGATGGCGTGCAGCTCGGCAAGGCGTTGTACGGCACGCCGGGCGCGTGGCTTTCGCCGGCGAAGACGAAGCTCGTTTACGACTCGACCATGGAGGCTTGCGACAAGCTCGACGGCGCCGCAGACGGGGTGATCGGCAACGTCAAGGCATGCCGCGCGGCATTTCGAGTCGACAGCCTGCGCTGCCCCGACGGCAAGGACGGCGGCGATGCGTGCCTGTCGGATGCCCAGCTCGGCGCCGTGCACTCGATCGACTCGCGCATCGAGCTCGGCATGACGCTCGCCGACGGCGTCGACAGCTTCGCGCACTGGCCGATTGTTGAGGGCGGAAGCACGGCGGCGGCCTTCAATCTCGGCCGGTCGGCGACCGCGGCGAGTCCGCCGTCGCCGCGCGATGCGTTCGCCTACGTGATGGGCGATCAGCTCATCCGTTACATGGTGCTGCGAGACCCGAAGGCCGATTCGCTGCGCTTCGATGCTCACGCGCATGCCGGGCGGCTGCAGGACGTGTCGGCGATACTCGACGCGAACAGCGTTGCCCTCGAGCCGTTTCGCGACCGCGGCGGCAAGCTGCTGTTACTGCACGGCACGGCGGACATGGCCGTGCCGCCGCGCAACACGATCGACTACTACGAGCGTCTCGAGCAGCGATTCGGCTTGCCGCTCGAGGATTTCGTACGGTTCTACGTCGTGCCGGGATTCGGCCACGGCGACGGTCCATTCGTCGCGAGCTGGGACTGGCTCGGTGCGCTCGACGCCTGGGTCGACCACGGCAGCGCGCCCGCAAATCTCACGGTCGTGGACGCCGCGCGCGCGACGGCCGGCCGCACGCGACCGCTGTGCGAGTATCCCGCTTGGCCGAAATACCGCGGCTCCGGCGACGTGAACCGCGCGTCGAGCTTCGTCTGCGCGACGCAGTAGCCGGCCCCCGGGAAGCCCGCGCGTCGTTGCCGCGAATCGCGCTCGCGCGCTTGCCGAGCGCGGCTTCGGCCGCCGAAAATGTCGACAGTCGCGGAGCTCGGAGCGGATGCCGGTAATACTCGTCTCGGTCGTCATCCAAGTCCTCGCGATCCTGCACGTTTTGCGGACGGGCCGCGACATGCGGTGGCTGCTGTTGATCCTGTTCCTGCCGGGCCTCGGCGTGCTGATCTACGTAGTGGTCGAGGTCTTGCCGGGGTTCGGGCAGAGCCCCGCCGCGCGGCGCCTGCTGCGGCGCGCGCGCGCGACCGTCGATCCCAGTCGCGGTGTGCGCGAAGGCGCGCTCGAGTACGAGCGCAGCCGCAGCGTCGAGACCGCGAGCAAGCTCGCCGACGAGCTCGCGAAGGCCGGCAAGTTCGAAGAAGCGATCGAGGTGTGCAACGAAGCGCGCACCGGCTTGTTCGAGGACGATCCGAAGATCCTGCTGTCGCTCGCAAACGCGCAGTTCGGCGCAGGCCGCTATGCCGACACGATCGCCACGCTCGATTATCTGCGCGAGAAGAACCCCGGATTCCGCACGCCGGACGGCCATCTGATCTATGCCCGTGCGCTCGAGGCAAGCGGTGCGGATGAGCGCGCCCTCGCGGAGTACGACGCGGTCGGCCGCTACTATCCCGGCGCGGAGGCGCGCGTGCGCCAAGCGCTGCTCTACAAGAAGCTCGGCCGGACACCGGAGGCCGACGAGTTGCTCGGCGCGCTGCTCAAGGACGCGCGGCTGGCGCCGAAGCACTTTCGGCGCAGCCAGCGCGAGTGGATCGACGTCGCGAGGCGCGAGATCTCGGTCCGCGACGTCTGACGGCCGGCGTTATGCGGCGGCGCGCGCTGTGGAGTGCGGCGACCGTGACTCGAGCGCCACCGCGACTCCGTGGATCACGGCCGCGATGCGCACCGCGCTCTGCACGCCCGTTGCGCTGAGGCCCGCGTTGCGCA
Organism: uncultured Gammaproteobacteria bacterium; assembly: GCA_963817615.1. Classification (GTDB taxonomy): domain Bacteria; phylum Pseudomonadota; class Gammaproteobacteria; order Steroidobacterales; family Rariloculaceae; genus FEN-1219. The sequence continues at coordinate 1,306,060 of CAWFPH010000002.1, forward strand.
CCGCTCGCTCGTGGGCCACGACGCAGGCACCGCAGCCGTTGATCGCCGACACCGCGAGCGCGTACAGCTCGAAATCCGCCTTGTCGACGCCGGGATTGGCGAGCACGTTCATGCGCAGCCGCGCGGGCAATTTGCCGTATTCGTCGCTGCCGACGGCGTGCACGAATCGGTAGTAGACGTTGTTCATGCCCATGATCGCTGCCGCGGCGCGCGCAGCCGTCGCCTGTGCCGGCTCGAGCCCGGGCAAGACCAGCGACTCGATCTCGTGCAGCAGCTCGGGATTGCGCGCGGCGATCGCCGCGGCGAGCGCCGTGCCGAGAATCTGTCGCTCCTCGAGGCCGGGCGCGCCCTCGGCCGACAGCACCGCGCTCAGGTTGAGGCGCAGGTCCTTGGCGTGCTCGGGAATCGCGTTCTTGAGATTCGTGAAATCCATGCGGGCTCCTTTGTTGGGATGGCGGCGCGGCCGATGAGGGGTTCTCGGCCGCGCCGGACTGGGCTACGCGGCCTGCAAGGTGTCTTCGCCCCGCTGCCAATTGCAGGGACACAGCTCGTCCGTTTGCAGCGCGTCGAGCACGCGCAGCACCTCGTTGACGTTGCGGCCCACGTTCATGTCGGTCACCGAAACGAAGCGGATCGTGCCCTCCGGGTCGACGAGGAACGTCGCTCGCTTCGCGACGCCTTCCTCGTCGAGCACGCCAAGCGCGCTACTCAGGTCCTTGCGCAAATCCGCGAGCATCGGGAACGGCAGTCCGCGGAGGTCGGAGTGATCCTTGCGCCAGGCGAGGTGCACGAACTCGCTGTCGACGGACGCTCCGAGCACCTGCGCGTCGCGTTCGGCGAAGTCCGAGCTCTTGCGGCCGAACTCGGCGATCTCGGTGGGACACACGAATGTGAAGTCCTTCGGCCAGAAGAACACCACGAGCCATTTGCCCGAGTAAGTGTCGTTCGAAATGGTTTCGAAGGCCGATTGCAGATCCTCGGACACGGTAGCTTTCAATGAGAAGCGCGGAAACTTATCGCCTACGGTCAGCATCGAATTGTTCTCCAGTCGGTTGCGATGGAGGCCATGGTAGGGGGTCGCACGAAGATATGGCCAATGGATTAAGCTCATCGCAACGATCTATAGAATCGAACAAGAGAGCCGGCGCCGTTGGCGTTCCGCCGGGCGACGGCTACCATGGCGCGGCGGCCGCCTCGGCCGAGGGCGTGGAAGCGTGCGCCGATGGGTCATAAGTCGATTGGGCTGCTGGGAGCGATCGCGATGGCGAGTGCGGCGTGCGCGGACGAACAGCGCTGGCTCGGGCCGGAAGAGCACGGCCTGGTGACGGACGGCAAGGCCGTCGAATTCCCTCTGCCGCACGCGGGCAGCTTACCCTCGACCATTTCGATTGCGCCCGACGGCACGCTCTGGTTCATCGAGAGCGGCGGCAATCGAATCGGCCGCATGAGGCCCGACGGTACGGGCCTGCTCGAGTACGATCTGCCGAATCCGGAGAGCTCGCCGCGGATCATCGCGATCGGTGGCGACGGCAACATTTGGTTCTCGGAGCACGCGGGCAACCGCATCGGCCGCATCACGCCGCGCGGCGAGCTCGCCGAGTTCCCGATCCCGACGCCCGCCAGCCAGCCGCGTGCGATTGCGCTCGGCGCCGACGGCAATATTTGGTTCGGGATGTTCGCGGCGGGCAAGATCGGACGCATCACGCCGGCCGGTGCGATCACGGAGTTCCCGATTCCGACGGCGAACAGTGGGCCGCGCGCACTCGCCGCGGGACCTGACGGCAACATTTGGTTCTCGGAGTACCGCGCGAGCAGGATCGGCCGCATCACCCCGGCCGGCGCGATCGCGGAGTTTTCGCTGCCGCGACCGAATTCGGGACCGGGCGACATCACGACCGGCGTCGACGGCAACCTTTGGTTCGTCGAGCTTGCGGGCGGTGTGGACGGTGTCGCGACCGACGGCAATCGCGTGGGCCGCATGACCCCGTCGGGCGAGGTCACGGAATTCAAGATTCCGAGCGCGGGCGGCTCGCCGATCAACATCGCTGTCGGGCCTGACCGCAACGTCTGGTACACGAAGGGCGGAGCGCTCGGGCGCGTTATGCCCGACGGGACGATCACGGAGTTTGCCGTCGGTCCCGGCTCGCGCGCGGTCGGCTTGACGGCCGGCAGCGACCGTCAGCCGCCCGACCGGCTGAGCAATCGGTTGTGGTTCGCGGACGGCACGGGGAACAAAATCAGCTACTTCGCGTTCCGCTAGTCCGCGATGGCAAACCCGAGTCTTTTCAGCTAGCGTGTCGCCCTTCGTGCCCGTGCGGGCACAAGGAGGTCTGCATGCGCTTCGCTAAACCGGTCATCGCCGTGTCGCTGTGCCTGTGCGCCGCCGCGGCGGCGGCCCAAACGCTTTCCACCGAAGAGGACAAGACCCTGTATGCGGTCGGCCTCGCGCTCGGCCGCAACATCGAGAACTTCGGGCTCACGCCGGCCGAGCTCGCGCTCGTGACGTCGGGAATAAGCGACGCCGCGCTCAAGAAGAAGCCGAAGGTGGACCTCGACACTTACGGTCCGAAGATCCAGGGCTTGGCCCAGCAGCGTATGTCCGCGAATGCAACGGTCGAGAAAAAGGCCTCGGCGGCATTCCTCGAGCAAATGGCGAAACAGCCGGGCGCGCAGCGCGAAGCGAGCGGCGTGATCTACATTCCCGAGAAGGAAGGCACCGGCGAGATGCCGACGGCAGAGAGCACCGTGAAAGTGAACTACCACGGCACGCTGCGCGACGGGACGGTTTTCGACAGCTCCGTGCAGCGCGGCCAGCCCGTCACGTTTCCGCTGAACCAGGTCATTTCGTGCTGGACCCAAGGCGTGCAGAAGATGAAGGTGGGCGGCAAGGCCAAGCTCGGCTGCCCGTCCGACACCGCTTACGGCGACACCGGTCAAGGCCCGATCCCGGGCGGCGCCGCACTGGTGTTCGAGGTCGAGCTGCTCGACATCGAGAAGCAATAGGGCGGGCCCGAAGTCGTCGTGCGCGCCGACGACTTCGGAGCGCGCCGTGTCGAACGCCCGTTACAGAAGCTCCGCCTGGATTTCGCGCAGCTTTGCTTTGATGATGCCGGCGTTCTCGGGCCCCATCCGGATCAATAGCTTCTGCCCCGCCGATAAATTCTCGAGCTTCGGGTCGGCGTACTTGTAGACCACGCTCGGCTGCACGAGCCGGATGGGCTCGTGCACGTCGGGCGTCTTGAGCAAGTGGTCGATGATCTCGAGCAGCCGCGTGTTGAAGAAGCCGTTCGGGTGCCCGAGGTCCTCGTACGCTTGTTGGAACAGCGGCTGCATGCCGCGGTAAAACGCCACGAGCGTCTTCGCATCGACCATCTTGACTGCCGTGACGAACGGATCGTAGCGCTTGTAGTTGTCCGGCGAGATCGTGAGCGAGCCCTCCGTGCCGGCCACCAGGAACTTGCCCGGAGCGCGCTTCACGGGCCGCTGCTGGACGGCCGCTTGCTCGCGCGACAGGTTGTCGATCGTCACGACAGCGTTGCGCACGATGCGCTCGGGGACCAAGAACTGGCTGATCGCGTCGTGGCCGACTACCTCGGCGAGCCCGCCCTGCACCTCGGAATCGCTCTGATCGAGCGGCGGCAGCGGCAGTGCGTGCTGCTCGGTCGGTGGAGCGACCTCGACGGGCCGCGGGGCCGGTGCGGCCGGGGCCGCGGTCGGCGCCGCGGCCGCCTCCGGGGGCTCGGTCGGCCTGATCGTATGCTCGTGCTGGTACCAGAATACGGCGACGGCCGCGCCGAGCAGCAGCACGGTGAGGCTGCCGCCCCAAATCCAAAAAGAATCCTGTTTTCTCATTGCCATAGTTTCGCTCCTGCGGGATGCGCCCTGCGGCAGCGTCTTCCTGCATCTTACGCGCCGAGTGAAAGCGCGTCGCGCCGCGGCCGGGCCGTTAGGCCTTTTGCCGTTAGAATGCGCTCGCTGTGCAGGAGTTCGACTACATCGTCATCGGTGCCGGTACCGCGGGCTGTGTGCTGGCCAATCGGCTGTCGGCCGACCCGAGCGCGAGCGTGCTGCTGCTCGAGGCCGGCGGACGCGACGACTACTTCTGGATCGACGTCCCCGTGGGCTATCTGTATACGATCGGCAACCCACGCACGGACTGGTGCTACACGATCGAGCCCGATCCGGGGCTGAACGGCCGCACCGTCGGCTACGCGCGCGGCAAAGTGCTCGGCGGGTGCTCCTCGATCAACGCGATGATCTACATGCGCGGGCAGCGCAGCGATTACGACTATTGGGCGTCGCTCGGCTTGCGCGGCTGGTCGTGGGACGACGTGCTGCCCGTGTTCAAGCGCTCCGAGGACTATCAGCATGGCGGCGACGAGCTGCACGGCGCGGGCGGTGAGCTGCGCGTCGAGGAACGGCGGGTGAGCTGGGAGATCCTGGATGCCTGGCGGGACGCGGCCGAGGAGTGCGGCATCCCGAAGATCGCGGAGTTCAATCGCGGCGACAACTTCGGCACGGCGTATTTCCAAATGAATCAGCGGCGCGGTGTGCGCTGGAGTGCGACGAAGGCGTTTTTGCGTCCCGTGCTGCACCGCCCGAATCTCACGGTGCGCACGCATGCGCACGTCGAGCGCATCGCGGTCGAGCCGCGCGACGGCGGACCGCGAGCGGTCGGCGTCGAGCTGCGCGAGAACGGCCATCCTCGGGAGGCCGTTCGCGCGAGGCGCGAGGTGCTGCTCGCCGCCGGGGCGATCGGCTCGCCGCAAATCCTGCAGCTCTCCGGCATCGGGCCGGGCGCCGTGCTCGAGGCCCACGGTATTGCGGTCGTGCACGACCTGCCCGGTGTCGGCGAGAACTTGCACGATCACTTGCAGATCCGTTCCATCTACAAAGTCCGCAACACCGTGACACTCAATCGCCGGGCGGGCTCCTGGCTCGGCAAGGCTGCAATGGCGCTCGAATACGCGCTGTTTCGCAGCGGCCCGCTCACGATGCCGCCGTCGCAGCTCGGGGCTTTTGCGCGAAGCGACCCGGAGCGTCCGGCCCCGAACATCGAGTGGCATGTGCAGCCCCTGTCGCTCGACAAATTCGGCTCTCCGCTGCACGCATTCGACGCGATCACGCCGTCGGTCTGCAATCTGCAGCCGACGAGCCGCGGCCACGTTCGCATCAAGAGCCCCGATGCCGCGGCGCATCCCGCGATCACACTGAATTATCTCGCGACGGAGGAGGATCGCGACGTCGCGGTCGCCGGCTTGAAGTTCACGCGGCGGATCATGGCCGCGAAAGCGCTCGCCCGGTTCGCGCCCGAGGAATGGCTGCCGGGACCCGCCGTCGCGACGGACGCGCAGCTCCGGCACGCGGCCGGCGATCTCGGCACGACCATCTACCATCCCGTCGGCACCTGCCGAATGGGGCGCGATGCGCTCGCCGTCGTCGACGATCGGCTGCGGCTGCACGGTGTGGCCGGGCTGCGCGTGATCGACGCATCGATCATGCCGCGCATCACGTCGGGCAATACCAATGCGCCGACCGTGATGATCGCGGAGCAGGGCGCCGCGTTCATCAAGGCTGCCGCGCGCTGAGGGAGCTCGGCAGTCGCCCGCTGCTACAGAAAGAACTCGCCGAACCGATCGGGCGGCGGCATCTCGTCGAACCGCGGCGCGTCGTCCGTGATGTCGCACCACTCGGCTTTCGAGCCGACGTAGATGTGCACGGCCGGCAACGGCGCCAGCCGCGTATCGATTGCGCCGGCCGGAATCATTACGAGGTTGAAATCGGGCACGACGGTCGGCACGAGACTGCCGCAGGTCGCGCAAAAGTCCGTTTCATACGTGCGCGGCGGGGGCAGCTTGAAGGTCCTGATCCGCTCGGCCCCGCCGCTGAAGCGAAAGCGCTCGGGCGAGGTGAAGAGCGTGCTCGCGAACGGTGCGCCCCGGCTGCGGCGGCACAACGAGCAATGGCAATGCACGATCCGCTGCAGCCCGCCGGCGATCTCGAACGCAACGCCGCCGCAGAGACAGCTGCCGACGATTGTGCCGTGGCGGCCCAGCGGCGGCGGCCGCTCGATGATCGGCAGCTCCACGCCGGAGGGATACGCCTCGAATTGCGGTAGCGCGTCGGCGATCGTGCAGAGCGACGACTTCGAGCCGGCGAAGATGTGCGCGCGCGGCTTCATCGCGAAGTCCGTATCGAGCGAGCCGGCCGGCACCACCAGAACTTCGGGCAGATGAGATTCGCCGGGCACCTTCGAGCCGCAGCGGCGACAGAACGGCCGCTCGAACGCCTCGCTCGCGCGGTAGTGGACGATCGAGTCCTCGCCCCGTTGCAGCGTGAATTGGGCGCGCTCCACGCCGAGCCCGCTGCCGTAGAGCGTGCCGTGCTGCTTGCGGCACATCGAGCAGTGGCAGTTCGCGAACCATCGGTACGGTGGATCGACGGAGAAGCTCACCGCGCCGCAAAGGCACGCTCCGTGGGTCGCTTCGCTCACGCGGGCACGGTCGCGAGCGGTGTGAGCTCGGCGTGCAGCCGCGGCGTAGCCGCGAGCAAGAACGAGCGAGTCGCGAGCGTCCACGGTCCGCCCGTATCGAGGTCGCTGACCGCGGCGCCCGCTTCCTCGGCGACGAGGCAGCCGGCCGCCGTGTGCACGGCCGGATTGGCGTCCGTGGCGGCGCTGTAGTGGACGATTGCCGCGATGCGCCCGGCGGCGAGGTAGGCGTAACCGACGCTCGATGTGAAGGTCCACAGGTGCCAGCGGTCGGCCAGCCACATCCGCCGCGCGAGCTCGGCCATTCGCGCTCGGCGCCCGCCGATCCAGATCACGTGGCTCTCTTCGTTCGACGCGATCCGCCGGCCCGGCGGGTCGTCTGCGTGCTCGAGCAGCCGCGCACCGGCGCCGCGCTCTGCATACAGGATCTCGCCGGTCATGCCGATGCCGATCACGGCCGCCGTGACCGCGCCATTCTCGACGAGCGCGATGTTCGTGCAGTAGAGCGGCACATTGGACGCATAGCAGCGCGTGCCGCAGATCGGATCGACGAGCCAATGGGGGGCGCCGGCCGCCGCGTGGCCGCCGCGTTCCTCGCCGATCGTTGCGTGGGTCGGAAACGTGCGAGCGAGCGCGTCTCGGATCGCGTCCTCGCATGCGACGTCGGCCGCGGTCACGAGATCGATGCCGCCCTTGCTGCGAAGATCGTCGGCGCCGGCGCGCGAGTCCGCGATGCGCTGTGCGCGCCGAACTGCATCGATCGCGGCCGCCGTCTCGGCTCTCATCGGCGTGCGGCCGCCCGCATGCGGCGCCCGGCGCGCCCGAACTTTCGGGCCTCGGCAGCGGTCAGCAGAGGTGTCGGCGGAGCGATCGCAAGCGCAATGGGTGGCACCGGCACGAGGCCGCGCGCGTACAGCAGGCGGTGGATGGACATCGGGAAGCTCCGATCGAAGGCCCGCACGGCCGCCCCGGGTCGACGGCGCGGCGCATTCTCCGCCGCACACGCCGACAGGGTCAAGATGCTGACGTTGTGAGGCTTTCAGCAGCCGTTCAGGTAGCTCGAGTAGGATACTGAGCGTGTAATTTCGGCCGTCATGCTGGGCGGCAACACGATGGAGTGTGGCAGTCATGCGAAGATGGATTGCGGCTTTGGCGGGCGCCGCTGCTCTGATCAGCCTGCCGGCGTACGCGGACCATCACCGCCACTACGTCTCGAGGCCGTACGTGGGCTTCGGGTATGGCGTGGGTTACCCGTGGGGCTTTTATAGGCCGTTCTATTACGACCCGTTCTGGTACGGCCCGACCGTCGGGATCGGCGTCCGGGTCGACCGCAACGCCTCGCGCCGCGACCGCGCGGCCGACGAGCCGACGGAGCAGAGCGCGCTCAAGATGTACATCTATCCGGCGAACGGTCAGAGCGAGGAGCAGACAGCGCAGGACCGCTACCAATGTCATGTTTGGGCGGTCGACCAGAGCGGCTACGATCCCACGCTCGGCACCGGCAGGCGCAGCGAGGCCGAGGACTACACGCGGGCATTCACGGCGTGCATGGAAGGGCGCAATTATGTCGTCAAGTAGTCGCGCGGCGGCGTTGCTGGCCGCATTCTTAGCGAGCGGCTGCGCGGCCACGGGCCGCGCGGCCACCGGGGTCGATCTTGCGGCGTTGCAGGTCACGCCGCAGCGCGGACAGTCTGCCGATCAGGCTCGACGCGACCGCTACGAGTGCCACAACTGGGCGGTCGAGCAAAGCGGTGAGGTGCCGCCGCCGCCGAGCGACGATAGTGCTGTGCGGCAAGACAGCGACCGCGACAAACGCGAGGAGCGCGCGGATCGCGCAATCGCCGGCGCCGCGATCGGCGGAGTGCTCGGCGGCTTGTTCGGCGGCCGGGGTTGGCATGACCACAATCGAAACGTGCTCGCGGGCGCGGCCGTGGGCGCGGCCGTCGGGGCGGGCACGCAGAGCCGCGAGGCGCGCGACCACGAGGAAGCGGCCTCGGCGCCGCCTCAGAGCGGCTACTTGCGCGCATTGAGCGCCTGCCTCGAGGGGCGCGGCTACAGCGTTGCGCTGCCGCCGCCGCCTGCCAGGGCCGGACGCAGCTGAGAAATGGCCACCCCGCCGAGCGCTAGCGCGCCGGCAGCGGGATGAACTCGTCGTCTCCGGGCACTTTGCCGAAGCGTCCCTCCTGCCAGTCGAGCTTCGCGCGCTCCATTCGCTCGAGCGAGCTCGACACGAAGTTCCACCAGATGTGTCGCGGCCCGACCGCGGCGCCGCCGAGCACCATGAGGCGGCTCGAGGCTGTGGCCTCGAGGGTGACCGCCGCATTCGGCCGCGCGATCGCCATCGCGCCTTCCTTGAACTCGCGGCCGTCGATCCGTACTGCGCCGCTCACCACGTAGACCGCGCGCTCCGCCGCCTCCGGCAACGCGAACCGGCCGCCGCTCGGCATCTGTAGCTCGAGATACAAGGTCGGCGAATAGGTTTCGACGGGTGACTCGCAGCCGTACGCCGCACCGAGGATCACGCGCACGGCGCAACCCTCGACATCGAGCGCGGGCAGCGTCTCGGCCGGATGATGGCTGAACTTCGGCTCGATCTCTTCCTTGTCGTCCGGCAGCGCGAGCCAGGACTGAATGCCGTGCAGCCGCGAGGTCGCCGCGAAGTCGTCGCTCGCGCGTTCCGAGTGCACGATGCCTCTGCCCGCGGTCATCAAGTTCACCGCGCCGGAGCGAATCAGCTGCACGCAGCCCAGGCTGTCGCGGTGCATGATCTCGCCCTCGAACAGGTACGTGATCGTCGCGAGCCCGATGTGCGGGTGCGGGCGCACCGCGATCCCGGTGCCCGGCGGAAAGACCGCGGGGCCCATGTGATCGAAAAAGATGAAGGGCCCGACCATGCGCCGCTCGGCCGCCGGCAGCACGCGGCGCACGTCGAGCTCGCCCAGGCTGCGCGTCCGTGCTTCGATATCGAGCTCGATTGCGCCGGCCGTTGCGATGCATTCGGCCGGATAGCTCGGCTGCACGCTCATCTGTCGTCTCCGTTCGCGGTGGTTTACGCCAATTGCGACCGTAGCACGGCCGCCGGCCGGTGTGCCTACGCTCGGGCAGGCGCGGGGCCTCGACATCGCGGCGCGTCCACCTACACTAAGCTCCCGGGGGTGGCCGCCGGCAACGCGCGGCGCGGGCCGCGGGACGAATGACGGGAGCGGCGGACCATGAGGCGAATCATCTATGCGATGGCCGGAGTCTGGGGCGCATTGATCGTCGCGTCGTTTCTGGTCTTCCAGATCGTGGAGCCTACCGGCGACGGTTTCGCGAACGATCTCAACCGGTTGAGCTCTTTTCTGACTTGGCAGGCTGCCGCCTTCGTGTTCGCGATCGTGCTCGCGCTCGTCACGCGCCAAGCGGTCGCGCGCGGCGTCGTGCAGGTGAAGCTCGCGGGTTACGTGCCGCTCGCGGCAAGTCTGTTCTTGATAGGCTCGCTGATCGCGATCATCGCGATCCGCGTGTTCGTCGAGCCGCTGTTCAAGTAGCGCGCGCCCTCGCACGGCGCAACGCGACGTCGCGACGGGCGGTCACGCTTGAGTGGTGCCGGGCTGGCCGACCGGACCCTTGTTCGCCGGGTCGACGAAGATGCGCGTGATGTGGCGCTCGGAGATCCGCCAGCACCCGTCTGCGCCGCGCGCGTAGACGTCGTCGAAGTCGGCGACGAGCGTCGGAATCGCCGGCGCGAGCGGCGGCTCGCCGTTCTGGCCGAACGTCATGCACACGCACGTGCCCCGCGCTCGCGTCGCGCTTTCGATCGTGAGCTTGAGCCCCGAGTACAAGTGGCGCGAGGTGCGCGGCGACGACGAAGTACGGCTGCGAAAGACGCGCTCCAGGTCGCCCTTGCCCCGCGAGCGGCGCGTGCCGTGCGTGTAGTACACGTCGTCGGTGAAGAGCTCGAGCAGCGCTTCCACCTCGTTGTGGTCGAGGTGATAGCAGAACGCCGTGTTCAAGTCTTCGAGCGCGACACGGATGGTGAGCCGCTCGAGATCGTCTAGGTCAGCCGCCACTGGCCTATCTCCCGTCGTTCGACGATGACCGGGCTCACCTGCGTCCCGAGCCCTTCGATGTCGATCTCGATCGGGCCAGCGACGATTTGCAGGTTCGCATGGTGGATCGATTTGCGCGTCGCGCCGGGCTTGAACGCGGTGCCGAGCGACACCACGTCGCCGGGCTCGAGCGTCTGGAATTGGCTGATGAAGCTCACGACCTCCGCGACCTTGTAGTTGTAATAGCGCGTGCTGTCTTCGGCGATCAGCTCGCCGCCGACCTTGCACTTGACCGTGAGGTCGTCGGGGTTCGCGATCTCGTCGGCCGTGACGAGCCACGGACCCATCGCACCGAACGAGTCGCTGCCCTTGTAGCGGCCGGCGTACGACAAATGCTGCTCGACGCGCTCCGTTTCGTTCGGATTGTCCTTCTTCGCATACACGGCGTAGTAATGAAACCGATCCTCGGCGCGCATCCCGTTGCCCGTGATGTCGTCGAAGATCGTGTAGCCGAACACTGCATCCAGTGCCTCGTGCGGGGCGACGTCGCGCGTCGGTCGGCCGATCACGAGCGCGAGCTCGGGCTCCGGGTGCACGCTGCCGTAGTAGCTGCGAATGCGAATCGGGTCGCCGTGGCCGACGAGGCAAGACGCCGGCTTCAAGAAGAACGCGGGGTGCTCGGGTGCGCTGATCTTGCGGGCGTTGCTCGCCGAGTTGTTCATCGCGACCGCACAGATTTTGCCGGGCCGCACGGGCGGCAGCCACGCCACGTCGGCGGCTGCGATGCGCTCTACCGAGAGGTCGGCGCGAGCGGCTCGCAGAGCGCCTTCGAGCGCCGTGCGTACGTGAGTGCCGCCGCGAATCAGGTCGAGCATGTCGTGCGGCGCGGTTTGACCCGCCGCCGCGAGCAGCCGCTCGACGTCGACGAGCGCGCCGTCCGTCACTTCCGCGACGACGAGGTCGCGGTCTTCGAATCTCACCGTTGCGAGCTTCATGTCGAAAAACCGATTTGAGTCTGATTCGGAAGGAACTAGGCGTCAGCCGTGCGTAGGCATCGTGAACTCCGGGCCCTTGCTGCCCGCGTCGGGCCAGCGCTGCATCACGGACTTGTACCGCGTGTAGAAGCGCACGCCCTCTTCGCCGTAGATATGGTGATCGCCGAACAGGCTCCGTTTCCAGCCGCCGAACGAATGGAACGCAGCCGGCACCGGCAGCGGCACGTTGATGCCGACCATTCCGGCCTGCACGCGGCGCGCGAATTCTCGGGCGACTCCGCCGTCGCTCGTGTAGCAGGCTGCGCCGTTGCCGTACTCGTGGGCGTTCACGAGCTCGAGCGCCGCTGCAAAGTCGCGGACGCGCACGATCGATAGCACGGGGCCGAAGATCTCCTCGCGATAAATGCGCATCGCGGGCGTCACGTGATCGAAGAGCGTGGGTCCGAGGAAGAACCCGCGCTCGCGGCCCGCGACCACGAGCCCGCGGCCGTCGACGGCGAGCTTGGCGCCGGCCGCGATGCCATCGTCGATGTAGGCTCGCACCTTGTCGCGATGTGCGGCCGTGACGAGAGGGCCCATGTCGGCGTTCGGATCGGTGCCGTCGCGCACCCGCAGCCGCTCGATGCGTTCGGCGATCTTCGCGGCGAGCGCATCGCCGCAGTCGCCGACCGCTACGGCGACCGCGATCGCCATGCAGCGCTCCCCCGCCGAGCCGTAACCCGCGCCGACGAGCGCGTCGGCGGCCTGATCGAGATCCGCGTCGGGCATCACGACGAGGTGATTCTTCGCGCCGCCGAGCGCCTGCACGCGCTTGCCGTGCTGCGTGCCGAGTCGGTAAACGTGCTCGGCGATCGCGGTCGAGCCGACGAAGCTGATCGCGGCCACGTCCGGGTGCTCGAGCAGCGCGTCGACCGCTTCCTTGTCCCCCTGCACCACGTTCAGCACGCCGGGCGGGGCACCCGCGCGCTCGACCATTTCCGCGAGCGCGAGCGATGCGCTCGGGTCGCGCTCGCTCGGCTTGAGCACGAACGTGTTGCCGCAGGCGAGCGCCACCGGAAACATCCAGAGAGGCACCATCGCTGGAAAATTGAACGGCGTGATGCCGGCGCAGACGCCGAGCGGCTGGCGCATCGACCAGTTGTCGATGCCGGTGCCCGCGTTGTCGCTGTGCGCGCCCTTGAGCAGCTGCGGGATGCCGCACGCGAACTCGACGACCTCGATGCCCCGCGCGACTTCGCCCTTCGCGTCGGACAGCACCTTGCCGTGCTCGCGCGTGATCAACGCCGCGAGGTCCCCGTGGCGCGCGTCGAGCTCTGCCTTCAGCTTGAACAGCACGCGCGCGCGCTTGAGCGGCGGCGTGTCGCGCCAGGCGGGCCAAGCAGCGTTAGCCGCGGCGACCGCGCGGTCGACTTCCGCGCGGGAGCCGAGCGCGACTTCGGCGATCGGTGCACCGGCGGCGGGGTCGAACACCGGCGCCCGGCGAGTGCCGCCCGCATCAGGGCGCCCCGCGATGTGGTGGCCGATCAAGGACGCCCCGCGCTCGGCGCGCGGCCGCCCGGTCGGTGCACCGCGCGCTTCTTTCAGATCGACGCTCATGCGAGCGATCTTACTCCAGTGCGCGCCGCAAGAGGCCGGCACGCCCGCCCGGCCAGGGGGAGAGCGACGGTAGGCGAGCGTGCCGGCTTTGCGCTTACAAGGAGTCGAGGAACGCGAGCAGCAGCGCGCGGTCGGCCGCGCCGAGTCCCTTGTACTTGGTGGTTACGCCCCTCGCTTGTCCCGCGTGCCGCAGGATCGCTTCATTGTTCGTGAACGTGAGCCCGTCGTGCATCAGCCGGTTGCGGGTGCGTAGTCCCCAGAGCGGCGCTGTGCGCACCTTATTGGCGGTGGCCGGCAAGTCGGGTGTCACCGGAATACCGTCACCCGTGCCGATGTCGTGCACCAGGAAGTCGCTGTACGGGTGGAATACCCTATTGCCGATCGCGGCCGGCACCGTGTAAGTGCCGCCGTTGATCGGAGTGCCGGGCGGCACGGTGTGCGACGTATCGGTGTGGCACACGGCGCAGCCGATGCCCTTGAAGATCGTCTCGCCCGCGAGCACGTCGGCCGTGATCTTGGCGCGCCGGTGCTTTCGTCGAGCGCGTTCGTGACGTTGTCGAAACCGGTGGGCGCTTCGCTGAACGTGCGCGCCGGGGTCGTCGGCTCTTCGGTCGCCGTGCTGCCCTTCGGCGTCAGACGTTCGCGCAGCGTTTGCGCGTAGGTGGGAGCGGTTGCGATGGCCGAGCCGAGCAGCGCGGCGAACGCAACGGTTCGATGGGTAGACATGATCTCCTCCCTGATGTGAGCGACGTGGCGTCGTTCTCTAGTAGTAGTCTTGGCGAGCCGGCCGCGATTGCACTCGTCCGCTCGCTGTGAGTGCCGCAGAGCAAGGTTCGTACCAATCGGCACGCCGAGTGCCGAAACAATCGCTTAGCTCACTCAAGCAAGCAGCGGGAGGCGCGTGATTGTCTGTATTGCGCGACGTTCGTATGCGCGCGGTTCGGTAGCCTGCGCTGCGAGCACGCCGCGAACCCGCGCGGCCGTTACGTTCGCATTACGATTGCGCGGGGAATGCGCCGCGTCGGCGATCGCCGACGCGCCTTTAGTGCTGATGCGACTTGAAGATTCGAATTTGCGCGTTGAAGTCGGCGGCGGCTTGGTCCATGAGGCCGACGATGCGGTTGTGCTCGCCGATTGCCGCGTTGCGGTCCGCCGTCTTGCGATCTTTGTCGTCGGCGACGCGATCCACACATGCGATGTACGCCTCGCCTGCGGCGACGAACTCGCGCACCTTCTTTTGGCCCGCGAGCATCTCGACCTCGCTCGCCGTGCTGCCGTCGATCGGTCCCGGCGGCTTCGGAGCGGCACAATCGTCGACTTGTTGCGCGACGGCCGCCTCGGCCTGCGGCTCGGTTTGCTTCAAGAGCGCCTGTGCTGCGGCATAGTCCGGCGCGTTCGGCGCATTCACGGCGAAGTACTCGTCGAGCACGTAGCGCGCGCGCTGGGGGCGGCCGAGCGCGAGCGCGGCTTTCGCCTCGAGCAGGACGACTTGGGGGTCCGGCGCGCCGCAAATCGCGCGATAGAGCTCGACCGCTTGCAGCGCGTCGGCGAAGTGCTCGTTCTCCGTCGCTTCGCGCATTCGGCGGACGAGCTCGGCGGAACGGCCCTCCTTCGGCAGCGTGTCCAGGGCCGTTTCGTCGAGCCGCACGATCGAGGTGATGGCAATGAGCGGCATCGGCACGTCGGCCTTGAGCGGTCCCGCCGCTCCTGTCGGCAAGGCCCCGATCCGATCGACGGCGCTCATCCCGTCCTTCACGCGGCCGAACACGGTGTAGCCCGTCAACGCGCCGCTCGTGTCGAGATCCGCGTTGTCTTCTAGGTTCACGAAGAACTGCGCGGTGGCCGAGTCCGGATCGTTCGCGGTGCGTGCGGCTGCGACGGTCGTACGCCGGTTGCTCAGACCGTTGCTCGACTCGTTAGCGACCGGCGGCAGAGTGGCCCGTCCCTCGAGCTTGCGGTCGAAGCCTCCGCCCTGGACGACGAATCCTTTTACTACGCGATGGAACACGGTGCCCGCGTAGTAGCCCATGTCCACATAGCGCAGGAAGTTTTGAACCTGCAGCGGCGCCTGCTCGTCGGCAAGCTCGATCACGAAGCGGCCTGCGTCGGTGCAGACCGCGACATCCGTGGCGCGTGCGCCGCTCGACCACACGAGCGCGAGCAATACTGCGCCTACGGCGATTTTCTGTCCCATCGCTCGATGTTCCCGCGGAGGTGCTGCGATTTTCCCCGGAGCATACCATCCGCTCCGACGAGGGCGCGGCGTCGGCTCAACGTCGGCTCGTGCATGCGTCGCCGATGAGCGACCGTTCGGCCGCAATTGGCATTTGGATAAGGAGACTCAGCCGGCGGACTGCTCGAGCAGCAGCTCGGCGATCTCGCGCGCGCAGCGTGCGGCGTCGCGATCCCCTTCGGCCGCTGCGACGATGCAGCCTTTCATCAAGATGTGCCATTTGCGCGCGAGCTGCGGTGCGCCCTCGATGCCGCATTCGGCCGCGAGCTCGGCGATGAAATCGCGGATCCGCTCGAGATGCGCGATGCTCGCCTCCCGCACGGCGCTGCCGGGCTCACTCTCGAGCATCACGTTGATGAACGCACAGCCTTCGAACTCCTCGCGGCGAAACCACTCGTCGAACACGTCGAAGATCGCGAGCAGGCGGCCCGGGCCGGGCGTTGCGCGCCGTTCCACCTCGGCCCTGAGCCAGCTCGTGGTCCAGAGCGCGGCCCGCATCTCGAGATACTCGATCACGAGCTGCTCTTTCGAGGTGAAATGGCGATAGAGCGTCATCCGGGCCACGCCCGAATGAGCGATGATCGCGTCGATGCCGACCGCGCGGATGCCTTGCCGGGAGAACAGGTCGTACGCCGCGGCGAGGATCCTCTGCCGTGCGCTGCCCCCCGGCGGCGCGAACGGGGCCGACAGCAATGGGCTGGCGGGGTTCGTGCTCATGGTATCGGGGATCATACCAAGGTCCGACGACCGATAGTGACCGTTCGGGGAACTGCGCTAAGATCCGGTATCGGTGATGCGGCGTAAATGGTCGCAAGTTCGGGGGATTCGATGGCAACCCAATGGCGCGTGCGACTCGCGCTGATGGCGGCGTTCGCGGCGATGGCCGGGTCGGCTGCGGCGCACCACTCGGTCGCGGGCGAGTTCGACCAAAGCAAGCGCGCGACTTTGACCGGCACGATATCCAAGATCGACTGGATCAACCCGCACATTTACGTTTACCTCGACGTGCCGGACGAGCACGGGCAGGTCACGACTTGGCGGCTCGAGACATTGCCGACGGCGATGATGCGCAAGGCCGGGCTCAATCCTGAGCTGCTGATGGCCGGCGGCAGCAATGTCTCCGCCAAGACGATGCCCGCGCGCGACGGCACGAAGCACCTAGGTTATTTGATCAAGCTCACCTACGAGGACGGTCACTACTACCAGCTCGCGGCCGATTGACGCGGCGCACGAGCGGTTGAACGGGGGCGTTCCATGAATTCATTCGAGAGATTCAACTTGCGAAAGGCAGCGGCTGCCGCGGCGTTGGCGCTCACGTTCGGCGCCTTCATGCCGGTCGGCGTGCAGGCTCAGTCAGGGGCGGCGGCCGTGCCGCACACCGCGGACGGCCACGTGGACTTGAACGGCATCTGGGACAACGGCGCGGGCATCGACTTCGTTCAGCCGCAGCAGCGCGGCGCATCGATCTGCGTGGTCGGCTGTAAGCCCGCGGCGCCGGCCGCGGAGACGACGGCTGCATCCGCCCCGGCGCGTGCCGCTCCGGCGCCGCCGAGCAAGCCGCGCTATCGGCCCGAGTTCGCCGCGAAGGTGGCCGACCTTGCGCAGCGTCAGGTCGAGACCGACCCGGTGCTGCGCTGCTTCTCGCCCGGTCTGCCGCGCATCGGGCCGCCGGACCAGATCGTCCAGCAGCCGAGCCAGGTCGTGTTCCTGTACGACGACGTCACCGGCAATTATTTCCGCGTCGTGCCGACCGACGGCAAGCCGCGGCCGAACGACGGCGAGCCGAAATTCCTGGGCGACGCGATCGGCCACTGGGAAGGCGACACGCTCGTCGTCGAGACGACGAACTTCAATGATCAAACCTGGCTCACCGACGACGGCGCGTTCCACACGAAGGATCTGCGGGTCGTCGAGCGACTCAAGCGCAACGGCGACACGCTCGAGTGGGACGCTACGGCGTACGACCCGGCCGTGCTCACTGAGCCTTGGCGGGTGACGACGCGGATCGCGCAGCGCACGGACGAGAAGGTGGCGGAAGCCGCACCGTGCCTCGAGCGCGATCTATCGCACATCGTCGACGGCTCGCATCACCCGAACGCACGCTGACGGCGCAAGACGCGCGGCGCGGTGGAGCCGCGTCATTGCGCGCCGATCGCGCTGAAGCGCAGATCGAAGCGCAGTTGCAGCTGTGTCTCCGTCGCGCGCGTCGGTAGCCCTGAGTACGCCCACGCCGGGTGCCACGAGCGAATCCGCAGCCATTCGGCGCCGAGGGACCACCGCGCGGAATGTTCGTAGCGGTAGGCGAGCGTCCACGCGCGGCCGGAGTCCGCGTTGTCGTCGCCCGGTACGCGGTCGCGGTCGGTGATGTCGAACGCGTCGCGGCGCAGCGTCACGCGGTGCGCTCCGAACGGTCTCGTCGCGAGCAGGTAAGCGGCGCGGTAGTCCGCGTCGACCGCGTGAGCGGGCCCGAGCAAGGGCCCCATCGCCGTGTCGCCGCGCATCGATTGCGCAAGCAAGCCGACCTGCGCCGGCAGCGCGAGCTCGAGCCCGAGCTGCTGGAAGCGCGTGTGCCAGGCGTACTGCCCGTCCTCGAGCTGCGTTGGATCGCCGCGATTGTCGTAGTGCGCGAGCCTGAGCTCCGCACGGCGCGCATAGCGCCACTCGGCGCCCGCATAGAATCCCGCGCGGCCGTCGATCTCGCGCCAAGGGGCGACATACGGAGCCTGCTGCGCAAACATCGCGGCCGGTTGCAGCAGCGGCAGCGGCGCAAGCGGCAGCTCGTCGCCGAGACGGCTCTGCCGATCGTGCAGCGACCAGCCGCGCCATGCGAGCAACGAGCCCGCGGGATCGTTGCCGACGAATCCGGCCGCGTGCACGCTGAATTGCTGAATCGCCCTGGCGCCGATTCGCTGGGTTCGGGACCACTCGGCGCCGAGCGGCCGGATCTCCTCGCCGAGCCATGTGTTCACCGCCGAGGCCGACAACGTGAGTGGCGTGCTCCAGGCGGGCCCGAAATTCTCGAGCGACCAAGGCCCTTGAAAGAATCCGACCTTCAACCGCTGGCGGCCGGGTCGAACCGGTCGCGCGCGCCATTCCACGTACGCCTCGGTCAGGCCGAGGCCGCTCGACGCGTCGTCCACCGCATCCACGGTCGCGTGCACGCTCCAGGCGTCGCCGAGTCGCCCGGCGTATTCGCCGTACCAGCGCGAGGCGGTGAGCATGCGGTCGTCGGCGGAGCGGCGGAGCCTGCCGACGCCGCCGTCGACCCAGCTTGGTAGATCGGTCGCCGCGGACGCGAGACCGAGCTCCAGCCCGATCGTCCAGCGATGAGCGTCGGAGGTGCGATCAGCGGCCGCGGCGCCGCCGGAGGCGGCGGTCAATACGACTGCGACGATGATCGACCGCCTCGTCATGAGCGCGTCTCGTGCGAGCGAAACCACGGGCGAGGCTAATGCGCGCCTCCTGCGATGTCCGTGACTCGTCGCACAGCTCGAGGCGAGCCGCGAGCGGCAGTCCGCCGGTCGAGCGGCCGGCTACGCGTCCGCCGCTTTGCGCGACTCGCGCCGGCGTTCCGCCTCGGTCAGCAGTTTCTTGCGCAGCCGCACGCTCGTGGGCGTGACCTCGACGAGCTCGTCGTCGTCGATGAACTCGAGCGCTTGCTCGAGCGAGAATCTGATCGGCGGCGTCAAGATGATGTTCTCGTCGGAGCCCGCCGCGCGAACGTTCGTGAGCTGCTTGCCCTTCGTCGGGTTCACCATCAGGTCGTTGTCGCGGCTGTGGATGCCGATGATCATGCCCTCATAGACCTCGGCGCCGTGACCGATGAACAGCGCGCCGCGTTCCTGCAGGTTGAACAACGCATACGCGAGCGCCTTGCCCTGCACCATCGACACCAGCGCGCCGTTCACGCGCTGGCCGATCTCGCCTTTCGCGCGCGGTGCGTAGCCGTCGAAGATGTGATAGAGCAGGCCGGTGCCGGCCGTGGCGGTCAGGTATTCCGTGCGAAAGCCGATCAAGCCGCGCGCGGGAATTCGGTACTCGAGCCGCACGCGACCGCGGCCGTCCGGCATCATCGTCTTGAGCTCGCCTTTGCGCTCGGCGAGCCGCGTCATCACGGCCCCCTGGTATTCTTCGGCGAAGTCCACCGTGAGCTGTTCCCAGGGCTCGTGGACCAACCCGTTCACGACGCGTTCGATCACGGCCGGCCGCGACACGGCAACCTCGTAACCCTCGCGCCGCATGTTCTCGATCAGCACCGACAGGTGCAGCTCGCCGCGGCCCGAGACGCGGAACTTGTCAGGGTCGTCCATCTCCTCGACGCGCAATGCGACGTTGTGCAAGAGCTCCTGCTCGAGCCGCGCACGGATCTGTCGGCTCGTGAGGTATTTGCCCTCGCGGCCGGCGAACGGCGACTTGTTCACTTGGAAGGTCATCGTGATCGTGGGCTCGTCGACCTGCAGCGGCGACAAGCCCTCGCCCTGGCCGCGCGCGCAGACCGTGTCGGAGATCTGCAAATCCTCGATGCCGCTGAACACCACGATGTCGCCCGCTCCCGCCTCGTCGATCGACAACCGCTCGAGCCCATCGAAACCGTAGAGCTCCATGAGCTGTGCGTTGCGCTCGACGCCGTCGCGCTGCACGACGGTGACCGGCATGTTGCGCTTCACGACGCCGCGGCTCACGCGGCCGATGCCGAGCAGCCCGACGTAGGAGCTGTAGTCGAGGCTCGACACCTGCAGCTGCAGCGGCCCTTCGGTCTCCACCGGCGGCGGGGGCACGTGCGTGACGATTGCCTCGAACAGCGGTTGCATGTCGCCGCTGCGCACCTCAGGGCTCAAGCCCGCATAGCCCTTGAGCGCCGACGCGTAGATCACCGGGAAGTCGAGCTGCTTGTCGCTTGCGCCGAGCCGATCGAACAGCTCGAACGTCTGATCGAGCACCCATCCGGGCCGCGCCCCGTCGCGATCGATCTTGTTGATCACGACGAGCGGCGTGAAGCCGCGCAAGAACGCCTTTTGCGTGACGAACCGCGTCTGCGGCATCGGCCCATCGACCGCGTCGACGAGCAGCAGCACGCCGTCGACCATCGACAGCACGCGCTCGACCTCGCCGCCGAAGTCGGCGTGGCCCGGCGTATCGACGATGTTGATGCGCCAGTCGCGCCAGCGGATGGCGGTGTTCTTCGCTAGGATCGTGATGCCGCGCTCGCGCTCGAGGTCGTTCGAATCCATTGCGCGCTCCGGCAGCACCGTGCGCGCATCGAGCGTGCCGGATTGCGTGAGCAGCTTGTCGACCAGCGTCGTTTTGCCGTGGTCGACGTGCGCAATGATGGCGATGTTTCTGAGCCGTTCCTTGGGAAACATGACGCGGGGGGCGGGGCCGAGAAGGCGCGCATTATACGGCTGCGCGTGCCAGAAGCGAGTGCGTGTGCCGACAGCGGCCGGCGGCGCGGGCTCCAGGCCGGTTAGTTGATCGCGATGTCGACGACGTCCGCCACCGGCTCGTACCCGATGCGCCGGTAAATCGCGTTGGACGCGTCGTTCGCGAGATCCGCGTATAGAAAGCAGCTGCGCCGGCCGCTCTCGAGAAGCTGGCGGCTGAGCGCCGCCACGGCCGTCGTCGCGTAGCCGCGGCCTCGGTGGCGGGGCGGCGTATAGACCGCCGCGATGCCGGTGGAGCTCGGCGAATCGCGTACCGCGCCGAGCATGCAGCGCGGCTCGCCGTCCACCCAAAAGTAGAGACGCTCGTCGCGGATCAGCCGCTCGGCGGCCGCCGTGGTGACGTGGCGCACGCCCGTATCCTTGATGAAGCCCGCGACCCAGGCGCGCGCGACCGGCAGGTCGGCCGGCAGTGCCCGCCGTAACGCGCCGGCCGCGGGAGCCCCCGGCCACTGCACGGCCGAGAGGGAATAGAGCCGCTGGCGGTGCAGCACGTAGCGATCGCCGCCGAAGCGCTCGGTCCACGCAGCGGCGACCGACGTCGCAGCGCGCTCGGGGCCGCTGACGCCCGGCAGCGACCGGTAGACCTCGTGCAGGCTTCGGACGAGCGGCTCCGCGGCGGCCTCCGGCAGCGAAGTGACGCCCAAGTGATGGGGCGGCGTGCGAAACGCGCAACCGACGATTGGTTGCCGTGCGGCGTCGTCCTCGATCGTTGCCCAGTAGAGCGGTGGCCGGTAGTGCAATGCCCCCGCCAGCACCTCGTTCGCGACACCGAGCAACAAGCCGTGCTCGCGCTCGGTGCGCGTGAGCCAGGGCCCGGCGCGCTCGAGGAACGCATGCACATCGGCGTGAAGGCGGACGTCGAGCATCCCTCAAGTGTAACCGCCCGACGGCGGAACCGACGTCGCAGGGCGAGGACCAAAATGCTGCGGAGTCGAGCCAAGGAGGACGGCATGCCACGAAACAGTGACCTCGTAGTGACATTCCTGAACGCGTTCATGTCGGGCGATACCGAGACGGCCGAACGGCTCGTCGGCGACGACTTCTCGTTTCGAGCGTCGTTGCGCGAAGGGGTTGGCGACCGAGCAGCCTATTTCGCGGGCGCAAAGGCCAAGGCGAAGTACATCGAGGATTTTCGCGTGCTCCGGCAGTGGGAGGACGGCGACGACGTGTCCACGCTCTATGAGCTCGATATCCGGACGCCGCAAGGCTCGGCGACCGTGCCGATGAGCGAGTGGCATACCGTGCGCGACGGCAAGATCGGGTCGACGTTCATGGTGTTCGACGGCGACGCGAAAGCCGTGCACCTGATGCGCGACGCGCTGCGCGACCGCAGTTGAGCGTCGCGTTCCGGTCGCGCGCTCGCGCACGGGCGTCCGCGCAATCGGCTACAGCACTGCGCGATTACGCACGAACTGCGAGACGATCCACTTCTCGCCCGCGCGCGGGGAGCGACCCGCGTGCAGCGTGCGCTCGTCCGCGCGGCCACCGCGCGCGTTGACGAAGTAGAGCCCTTCGCCGCGGCGGCCCTTGTGCTCGATGCCGAGCCGCGGGAACGCCGTCTCGCCGCCGCCATAGTCGTCGTTCAGATAGACCAGGAAGGTCACGATCCTGTCGCCGCGCTGCGCAAGATCGTCGGCATAGCTCGGGATGTTGGGATCGATGAAATCGAAGTGGTCGGTGATCTCCTCGCCCTCGTCGTAGTGGAGCACCGTGATGGCCTCGAATTGCCGCAGCGGCACGCCGAGGCATGCGGACATCTTGAGCTGGGTGAGCACCAGCACGAGATCGGTTTCGAGCAGGTTGAACGGTGCAGCCGTATTCGTGCGCGTTGGCCGCACCGTGACTTCCTTGCTCAGCGCCTCGTAGACCAGCGCGCGCGACAGCCGCCCGCGCGCGCGGTCGATCAGCCAGCGGCAGGTCGCTTCGCTCACGAACTCGGGATACGAACGGATCAGCGGGCTGGTGCTCAGGTCGAGCGAGGCGGGCGCGCTGCGCCAGGCGTCGAGGTCGATACGTCGGGCGACTTGCCGCCAATCGTCTGCGCCGGTCGCCGCCGCCTCCGCCTCCACCTCCGCGAGCACCTGCAGCTGCGCGCGCGCACCCGGCCAGCCTCGTTCGGCCGCGGCGATGAGGCTCGCGAGCGCATCGTCGAGCGTGTGCCGCGCGCTCGCGCCGACTGCGTAGAGCACGGCGAGCAGCGCGGCTGCCTCTGCGCCGCCGCGCGCGCTCGCGTCGCCGATCAGCCCCGCACCATCCTTCGGTAGGCACGGCGCGCGGTCGCCGACGAGCAGCCGCTTGCCGAGCCGCGTTGTCGCTTCGACGTCCTTCTTCCGAGCGCCCGCGGCGAGATGCTCGATGGCCTCGGTGTGCCGGCCGGCCGCGTCGCTTTGCTCGGCGCGCTCGACGTCTGCGGATAGGGGCCGGCCGATCGAGGCGGGATCTTGGCAGGACATTTCGCTGCGTCCTTCGGCGGTGCGCGCTGCAAATCGGGATTATGGGCCAAACGCGTGCGATCGACCTACCACCCGCCGCGCCCTCGGTGGAACATGCGCGCAACGCGGACGCCCGAAAAGGCAACGGCGAGCACGAGGCTCGCCGTTGCGTTGGACTCGAGCTCAGTAAGCGTTCTAGAAGCTCACCTTCACACCCACGTAGAAGCTTCGACCCAGGATGTCGTAGAAGCCGGCTTCCGTCTCGCCGCCGCACGGAGCTGGATGCGGGTCCGCCGCGCTGCGACCGCCCGTACAGACCGCCAGACTGTCGAACAGATTGTCGACTCCATAGCGGAGGCTCGTCCTCTCGCTGAGGTTGTAACCGCCGGACAGGTCGAACACGTCGTACGACTCCTGTGCCCCCAACGTCGTCGCGGGTGGCGTGTTTGCCGGAACCGTGCCAGCTTTGATGTTGGCGTTGATGGCCGCCTGAGCGGCATCGATGGCGGTCGGCAAATGACGCCAGCGCAGCGCCAAATTCCAGTCGCCGCGCCCATAGTTGATCGTCGTGAATGTTCGGTAGTCGTAAGCGCCGTTGTTCAGAGAGGTGTTTGCCGTCGGGCCAAGGCTGCCCTTCCATTCGACCACCGGTGCGCTCACGGTGTCCTGCGTCTTCTCGGTCAGCAGCGACGAGATCAGAAAGTTCACGCCGAACGTGCCGCCCGCGAGCTTCGTCCGCCAGTCCGCGGTGACGTCGACGCCCGACACCTGCGCGAATGCAGAGTTGACGTACGAGACTGTCGTCGTGGTAGCGGTGCCCGTCACCGGGTTGCGATGGATCTTGAGACATGCCGGATTCTGAGGATCGAAGGTCGGATTGGAGGTGGCGCTGAGGCACTTCTCGTATACGTTGAGCGCCCCCTCGACCGAGATCATGTCCGAGATCTTGATGTCGTAATAGTCGACCGTGAGATTGAGTCCATTCAATCTCTCGTGACTCGTGTTCGGGCTCCAAACGATGCCCGCGGTCAGCGTCTTCGCTTCCTCGGGGTTGACTTGCGGATTGCCGGTCGCATCCACGAACGGCAACCATACGACCGGGTTGATCTGGGCCTGCTGCGTCGGCGAATAATACTGGGCCGCCACCGAACCAATGATCTGAGAGCACAGCTGCTGTACGGCCGCGGCGTTTGGATTCACCGCCGGATTGGCGCCGAATGGGATTCCGATATTGTTGGTCGAGCAGGGCTCGCCGCCGATCGTGACCGACCACGATTGCGTGTTCGACTGGAACAGCTCTGCGATGTTGGGCGCTCGGGTCGCCAGCTGCCGACCGCCGCGGAAACGCAGCGTGTCCGTGATACCCCAGTCGATCAACGCCTTGTAGGTGCCAACGCCGCCCTGCAAATCGTAGTCGGAGTAGCGATAGCCGAGCTCGAGATTCAGGTGCTTTGCGCCGGGCTTGCCTTCCAGCAACGGCAACAGCATCTCGCCATATACCTCTTTGACGGCGGTCTCGCCCTTCGTGTTGTCGGCGGGGAACCCCTCCGGATTGTCGTTGAACGAGTTTTCCGTCTGCAGAGGGTCGAAAATGTAGTAGTACGAATTCGTGCGCGAATGCACGCCCGCCGAGAAGCGAGCTTCCCCTGCGGGCATGTTGAAGGCGCGACCCTGCAAGTTGGCCTCGACGAACTTCTGGTCCATCTCGGACTGGTGGTTCAGGGTGACGTACATCGCATTGAGACAGTCCTGGCTGATATCGCCGTGATTGGCGCCGAAGACGGGCACACCACTGGTGCACGTTGCGATACCACCCGAGAAGCCGCCGCCCGGAGGCTGGGAGTTGCCTTGCGCAAAGAATCCCTGGCCCCAGTTCGGCGAACCCAGCACGGTTCGAACGCGGGTCAATGAGGCGTAGCCTTCGAGGTGGATGTCGAGCTTGGCCTGGCCTTTCGACGCAACGACATCCCAGGTGCCGTCGATGCCCTCCAGCTTGCCCTTCAGCCCGAAGGACAGTTGATTGGTTCGCGTTTCGCTGAAAACCGAGCGATACAGATTGCCGGGGGCGCCAAAGTCGCCGAAATCCATGCCGTAATTGAAGCTCCAATTCGCTTCGGGATCGGGTCGCGAGTCGAGCAGGGCCGCGAGCTCGGGCGAAACGGGAAACGCTTCGGACTTCGAGCAACCGCCCATCGGGGCGCAGTTCAAACCGTACTGGCCTCCGGGCAGGTACGCGGCGTTCGTGGTCCCGTCGGAGTTCAACGACGGCGCGTAGACGCCATTGCCGTGCAGGGCAATGAGGCCCCAGCCGCCGATCGCCGGAGAATCCGTGAAATATCGTCTCGTCTTGGATGAGACGGACAGCACCTGAGCATACGCACTGATGTTGTCCGACATGTCGTACGAAGCTCGTCCGAATACCGAGCTGCGGTCGAGCGGGATGTTGGCCTCGAACGGCAAGATGTGCTGGACGATCTCGCCTTCGTTGTTGATGTAGCGGAAGGGGTAGTCACCCGGAACGTTCGCGTTGGTCCTCGACGTATACGTCGGGCCGTTGTAGCGGTACGCGCCTGCCGCGCCTCCGGGGGACGTGTTGTTGCTGAACGATGCGCCGCCCGTGTACAGCGTGCCGTCCTCGTTCCAGTAGAAGTTGCTGCCCCCTGCCACGGCGCTGGCTCCGCCTCCTCCGACGACGCCCGCCGGAGCCTGGTTGAAGATGGCATCGACGGCGGCCCGACTCGGCGCGTTGGCTCCGTCAGTCGTGTAGTAGGGGCCGGTGTAGATGAGCTGCGTCGGGTAGGTGGTCCCGTCGCGCAAAGCGTTATGCCAGAACTCGGTGTCGTCCGCATGGACCGGATCGCGCCTCGCGAGCTCCAGGCCCACCATGATGTTGCCTTTCTTGTCTCCGCTCGAGACGCCGAATAGAGCCGACGCGCGTGACTCCGCGCCGGCGCCGTTTTGCATCGAACCCGTCTGAACGTCGAGGTCGAGGCCCTCGAAGTCCTTCTTCAAAATGAAGTTGACGACGCCCGCCACCGCGTCGGCCCCGTACACCGACGATGCGCCGCCCGTGATCACTTCGACGCGTTCGATCGCCGCGGCAGGAATCGAGTTCAGGTCGACCGCCATCGTCGCGTTGACCGGCGTCGCGCGGTAACCGTCGAGCAGCACGAGGTTGCGGTTCGCGCCGAGGCCGCGCAGGCTGATCGTCGACGCACCTGCGGTGAGCGTCGTGAAGTTGTCCGTCATCTGGCTCTGATCCTGCAGCTGCGTCATGCCCTGAGCGGCGGGCACGAACTGCGGCAGATCGTTCAGCACCGTCTCGAGCGCGATCGAGTTCTGCTGCTCGAACGCGCCGCGATCGACGGTCTGCAGCGGGCTGTTCGCGTCGTAGTCGCGCCGTACGATGCGCGAGCCCGTGACGACGACTTCCTCCGGCTGCTGCTGTTGTTGCTGCGCCGATACCTGTTGCGCTGACGCCGTTCGCACACCGATCACCGGCAGCGCGAGCGCTGCTGCGACTGCAATGGCGACCTTCTTGCGCTCGAGAGAAACGACGGGACGTGGAGCGCGCACCGAGGCGCCCCGCTTGTTGGATGGCATCTGTTTGATCCCCCTGAGGTTGTTATGGATCCAAGCTCGCTTCGTAATATCCCCGCGTTGCTACGAGGCTGCCTGGAGTGTCGGGGGCGATCTTAACAATGTAGGGCGTTGAGCGAACGGAGTCCCTGAGCGTTCCCTTATTGCGGGTGATAGTGTAATCTGTACTAGGTATAACGTTGCAATTACGCTACATCCGCAACCGAGGCGGTCCAGCGGCGCGCGCCGCTGCCGGTCGCTGGGCGCGGGCGCCGCGTGCAGCCGCTGCGCGCTGCGGGCTCAGAACAGCGACGAGTGCGGCAGGCCGAGTCGGGCCTTTGCGACCTCGACGTAGGCCCAGTCGTTATTCGCGGTGTTGAAGTGGCTCCAGCCGATCGCCATGTCGCGCAGCACGCGCTCGAGCTTGGCGCCCCGCTTGCCCGCGCTCGAGCCTGCGTAGCGGAAGATCCAGGTTTGAAACGTCTGCCACGCGTCGGAGTATGCGTCGCGCGCAATCGCGCCGACGAGCTGATCGTCGCCGAACGTATAGGGTCTGCCGTCCTCGACGGTCGCGCGCCCGTACTCCATCTGCAGCGCGGCCGCTTCGACGGTTGCGATCTCGGCGATCTTGAGCTTCGTGATCGCGATCCCGAACCAGCGTTGATGGTCCGGATCTTCCGACCATGGGACGAAAGGTGCGCGGATCGTCTTGCGGGCTTTCAAGATCTTTTCGAACTCGTCGAGCGCGCCGAGCGCGGCGCCCACCATCACGGCGCCGACCGTCATCGTGAAGAAGCCGAGGCCGCGCGTCGCATACATCGGGTTGCCGTGCAGACGCGATCCGATCGTGCCGCCCGACACCTCGACGTCGGCCATGTGCGTGTTCTCGAGCACCCAATGCGCGGGCACGACGGCCTTGTCGAACACGATGCTGTTCGAGCCGCTGCCGATCATGCCGGTGAGCGCGCCCCAGTCGTCGAGGATTTTGAAAGCGCTGCGCGGCGCAACGAACAAGAGCGGCGGGCCGGGCGGACCGCCCTTTTGCGCGGGCTCGGGCAACGCCTGGCCGATGTAGTGAGTCGAGTAAGGAATCCCCGAGCAGTACGAAACTTTGCCGTTGAGCTCCCAGCCGTCGTCGACGCGGCGCGCGAAGCCCGTCAGCGGCGCGGCCACCGAGGCCGCCTTGAAGTCCGCGTTGCGGCCGAAAACCTCGTCCTGTGCGCGCTCGGGCCACCAGGAGCCGAGCTGCAGCGCATGGTTCGCCGCGAGACAACCGCACCACGCTGCCGATGGATCGGCGCGCGCGATCTCCATCCAGACCTTCACGTAGGTCGGTAGATCGGTCTCGAGGCCGCCGTAGCGCTTCGGCATCAGCATCCGATAGAAACCCGCCTCGTCGAAGCGGCGGTGCAAATCCTCGGGAATGCGCGTCAGCCGCTCCGTTTCCTCGGCCCGCTCCTCGACCAGCGGGCGCAGCGCACGGGCCCGCTCGAGCAGCTGCTCGGGCGTGATCGGCTCGCCGACGCGCCGCGATTTGTCGCTTGCAGTTGCCACGGCATGTCTCCTTCTCGCGTCGCTCTCGCTCGAGGATACCACCGGGCGGCGAGGCTTCGTCTGCTAGCTTCGCTTCCGCAGCAGCGTGAGCCCCTCGCCGATCGTGACGAGCGCGAAATCGACGCGCGCATCGCGCCGAACGGTTTCGTTGAACGCGCGCAGCGCGGTCGCGCTCGACGTCGTTTGATGCAGGATCGGCGCGCCCGCCACCGCGAGCGTGTTGTCCACCGCAATCAGCCCGCCGGGTCGAACCAGCACGAGCAGCTTCTCGAAGTACGCCGGATAATTTTGCTTGTCGGCGTCGAGGAACGCGAAGTCGAACGTGCCGGCGGCGCCGCCGTCGAGCAGCGCGTCGAGCGTCTCGAGCGCGGGGCGAATCCTGAGATCGATGCGCGATTCGACACCCGCTTCGCGCCAGAAAGGCACGCCGACCGCCGTCCAGTCGCTGTTCACGTCGCAGGTCAAGAGCAGGCCGTCGTCAGGCAAAGCGAGCGCAACCGCAAGTGCGGAGTAGCCGGTATACGTGCCGATCTCGAGACAGCGCCGCGCGCCGATCAGCTTCACGAGCAGCGCCAAGAGGCGGCCCTGATCGGGGCCGACCTGCATCTCGCTGTGCGGGATCGCGGCGGTTGCGTGCCGCAATCGAGCGAGCACGTCGTGCTCGGGCGGCGATACCGCGAGCGCGTAGTCGTAGACGTCTTGCTCGACGAGCAGTGTTCGGTTCGTCATCTGCGCGACTCTAGCAAAAGCGCGCGAGCGGGTCGGAGGTCGCTTGCTCAGGCGGGCAGCCGCTTGACCGCAATCGCTTCGATTTCGATCAGCAGCTCGGGAGCTGCGAGCCCCGCCACGTAAACGGTCGTCGACGTGGGTCGATGCGTGCCGAAATGCCGCTCGCGCGCTGCGCGCAGTTGTGCGAAGTCCTGCCCCGGGAGCAGGAAGACCGAGAGCTTCACGACCGCGTCGATGTCGAGCTGTTGCGCTTCGAGGCAGCGGCGTAGATTTTCGAACGCGACGTCCGCTTGCTCGGCGAACGCCGCGGGGACGGACCCGTCCGCACGCATCCCGACTTGTCCCGAGACGAACACGAGCGCGGTGCCGGCCGGCACTACGGCCGTGTGCGAGTAAGGGCCTGCCGGCGCGTGCACGCTGGCGGGATCGATGAATGTCGCTGCCATGTTTTCCCCTGCGACGTTCGACGTTGCGGCCCGAGGCGTCGACGCGGGTCACGCCGCTGCATCATGGCGACTCGGAGTGGCCTTGTCATGCGCGGGGGCCAAATGCATGGAGTCCGACCGTCCGGACTATGGGTGGCCGCGTCAGCCTGCGGCGAGCGCTCGGCCGCGGCCTACGACGCCGCGCGCAAGCCGGCCGCCGCAGAGCACGGCCGGCGCCGCGGGCAGCGCGACCGCCAGGTTGTACCACCACGGCAGATTCGACCATTCGGCGTAGAGGTGCTGGTAGGCGAGGTAGAGGCCGATCAGCGCGGCGAGCGCCCACGATGCCTCGAGCCGCTTCCCGACGACGGCGCTCAACCAACCGGCGCAGATCTCGGCAAGCGCCCAGAACAGCGCATTGAGCACCGACATCGGCGCCGAGAACGAGTAGATGTGCGCGTTGAACCATTCGCGGCCGTGAACGGCATAGTCGGGCCATGCGCGTGCGAGCAGAATTCCAAGCGCAAGGAACGTCGCCATCCAGACCGCCGCACCGATCACGACTCCGAACGCGCTGCGCAGCATCGCTTACTCCTACGCTGGACCTTCCGGCCGCCGCTCATCGTGCAAGGGCTCGAGCCGTTCAGTTGGATGCCGTGACCGTGCACGCTCGTCTCGACGCGCAGTCAACGGAACAGCCGTCGGCCGAACCGCTTTACCGGCACGAACCAAACTTCATCTTTGATGGAGCGATACCATCGCGACTGCAATATTCGACTCAGGGCGGCCTTCCTCGGATCGCTCAACAAAGCCACGCGATGTCCCGACATCTCCCGGAACGCAACGAATGCGCGGCTGCGCGAAAGTGCCGCCAGGTAGCCGGACGCGTCGGCGTTCGTGAGCAGCAATTTGCCCGGTGCGATGGCGAACGGCAGGAGGTTGCGCGCCGACATGGCGCGGTTCGCGCCCACCGACACGTCGGGCCAATGCTCGTTGAAGTAGTCATCGAGAACGATCACGCCTCCCGGCTCGAGCACATCCGCGGCGAGGCAAAGATCGTGCTCCGTCATGGCCGCCGTGTGCGAACCGTCCACGCTGAACAGGCGGATCGGCGGCAGCTCGGTGGCGGAGACCAGCGCCGAGTCGCGCTGAATCACGGAATAGCGACCGCCAAGGCGGTCGACGTTCCGCTCGAAGAGCACCCTATCGCCGTCGCCGGAGTGATCGACGTTGAGCGCCGAGTCGAACACGTCGATTGCGTAGGCATGGTCGCACAACAGGCTGAGCAGAATGAACAGCTTGCCGTGGTGCACGCCGATCTCCGCCGCGTTACCACCGTCGCCGAGCATCGCGATAGCATCCGCCGCGACCGGGTGGAGCCACCCGTCCACGGACGCCATTCCCCTTGCGAGGTATGCCTGGACGCTCGGCTTGCGCGCGCCGCGCGTGTCGACTGCATCTTGCACGTTTTCTCCGCGGCAGGCGCCGCTCCCGGCATTCCGATGCATGCAGCGACGGGCTCCGGGCCGCGGTGACGCCGACAGTACGCTCAGGGCACGCAGCGCATACTGCCACGAGCATATGTCGTGACCAAGCTCATTGCGGTAGTCGGCAGGGCTCGCCGCGGCGAGGGTGTCGGCGCCGAGCGCGGCCGGTCTCGCGAGGCGCGGTTTGCATTCGCGTGCGGTGCTGCGGTAGGAGTAGCCGTGCACTCCGTATCGAACGAGGACGAGCTCATGAGTAAGCAGTCGCACGATGTCGGCAGCGCGATGATCAAGCGTCGCGAATTCCTCGCGTCCGCGGCATTGCCTCTGGCGGCGGCGCTCGCACCGGGCGCGTTGTCCGCGCAACCGCGCCGGCGCTCGAGTAGTGCGGGGCGCGCCAGGATCCGCGTCGGCATCGTCGGCGCGGGCGGCATCGTGGGTACGGTGCACATTCCCGGTCTGCGCAAGATGCCCGGTGTCGAGATCGTGGCGGTTGCAAACCGCTCGCTCGAGTCGAGCCGGCGGGCCGCCCAGGAGTTCGGGATTCCGCACGCGTACTCGGACTGGCAGCAGCTGCTAGCGGCCGACGGCATCGACGCGATCTTGATCGGCACGTGGCCGTACATGCATCGGACCGTGACGCTCGCCGCGCTCGACAGCGGCCGTCACGTGCTTTGCCAAGCGCGCATGGCGAACGATGCGGCGGAGGCGCGCGACATGTTGGCTGCATCGAAGCGCCACTCGCAGCTCGTCTGTCAGCTAGTGCCGACATCGGGTAGCTACCGCATCGACCGCGTGCTTCAGGGCCTGCTCGCGGATGGCCGGATCGGCGACGTGCTGTCGGTGGAGGTGCAGATGCTGCAGCGCTCCTTCGCGGACTTCGGCGGCGAGATGGATTGGCGCCACGATCCGGAGTACAGCGGCATCAACGTGCTGAACGTCGGCGGCACGTACGAGTCCGCGATGCGTTGGCTCGGGCCGGGCGACCGCGTGATGGGCATGACGCGTGTGCAGATTCCGACGCGCCGCGACGAGCGCGGCGCGGAGAGACGCGCCGTGATCCCCGATCACGTCGAAGTGCTCTACGAGCTCGGCAACGGTGCGCCGGTGCACATGAAATTCAGCGAGACGACGGGCCTGTCGCGCGGCAACGAGATCTGGATCTACGGCAGCGAGGGCACGATCCGCGTCGACGACCGGCAGAACGTGTTCTTCGGCAAGCGCGGCGATCAGGCGCTCGCGGAGTATCCGAATCCGCCCGCGTCGCAGGCGCACCACCGCGTGGAAGAGGAGTTCGTGAACGCGATCCGCGGCATCGAGCCGGTGAAGATGAATACGTTCGAGATCGGCGTGCAGTACATGGAGTGGACCGAAGCGATCTATCGCAGCGCCGAGTCGGGCGCGGCCGTGAAGCTGCCTCCGGCGGCCTGAGCCGGCGGACGGCGGCGCGTGCGATACGCGGCGGGCGGCTCGGCAACGAACGTCCCGTTCACGTAACGATCGAGCTCGCGGCTCGAGTCGGGCGGCACGGCGTCGCTGTCACGGCGAGGTCGAGCAGCGGATCGGTCACCGCTGCTCAGCGTTTCCAGAGCCGCCGGCTCGCGAGCGCTGCGCCCTCGGCCAGCGCGTCGAGCTTCGCCCACACGACGTCGACCTGCTGGCGCGCCAGCCCCGCGCCCTGGGCGAAACCGCAGTCGCTGCTCGCCATCACGTTCTCGCGGCCGACGAGATTCGCGAGCCGCACGAGCCGCTGTGCGATCAGCTCCGGATGCTCGACGTGCGTGATCGCATGGCTGATGCAGCCCGGCAGCAAGATTTTGCCGTCCGGCAGCTGCGTCGTTTCCCACACCGTCCACTCGTGCTCGTGGCGCGGATTCGCGGCTTCGATCGAGTAGCCCTGGGCATGGATCGTGAGCAACAGATCCGCGATCTCGGCGAGCGGCACGTCGCTCACGTGCGGCCCCGTCCAGCTGCCCCAGCACAAGTGATAGCGCACGCGATCCTCGGGGATGCCGCGCAACGCGTGGTTCAGAGCCGCGATGTTGAGCTCGACCCACTTCCGATAGTCGCGGCCGCTGTCCACGACTGCGTCGTGGAAATTCGTGAGGATCGCGTCGTCGACCTGCAGCAGTAGCCCGGCGTCGACGATGATTCGGTACTCCTCGTGCTGCGCGTCGGCGAGCGCGAACAAGAACGCCTCTTCGGACTGGTAGTACTCGTTCGCGTAGCTCGGTGCGATGCTGCACGGCGCAGCTACGGGCAGGAACGCATCCTGCACCGCTCGACCGCGGATCGCCGCCGCGAGATTGGCCGCGTCGCGCCGCATCGCCGCGCGGCCTTCGTCGGTGTACCCGATCGGGCCGACGCACACCCATTGCTTCAGCGGAAAGGTACGAGCCATCCTGTTGCGCAGGGCACCGAGACTTTCCTCGTAGTAGTGGCGGAATCGCTCGCGGTCGTGGCCGAGAAACTTCGTGAAGTCGGGGTCGTCGCGCAGCTCGAAGCCCGTGAGCCGGTTCAGGGAATAGCCGGTCCACGACACCTTGCCGAACTCGCCGTCGCTCACGACGTCGACTCCGTGCGCTACCTGGTCGCCGACGACGTTTGCAACCTCGTCGCGGAGGGTCTTCTCGTACGCCGCCGTGTCGACCGTTTCACCGGCTGCGAGCGCCGGACCGTAGGACAGGACGCTCTGCGGGCGAATCAGGCTGCCGACGTGGGTCGTGAGGATACGCTCGGTGCTGCGTTGCATGGCCTTCCCTCTCTCGGTCTTCGTCTCGAATCGCCGCGGCGTGCAATCGCCGCACTCGGCAAGGCGTTGCGCGTCGTGGTCGACGCTCGGCGCGAGCGATCCTACACCGCCGCCGTCGCGCGCTCGACGCGTACTTGCGGCGAGCACGACCCCTGGGCGACGATGCTCGCTCGCCACGATTCGGCGGGGAGTGGGCCATTCGAACGACATCGGTCGTTTCCGCAATAGCACTGGCGGCACTCGCCAACGTCGGCTTCGCGCGGCTCACCGGCATCACGCCCGGGATCATCGGCACGAGCCGCCGCTCGAAGGCGCGCCGCGCCGACACGCCCGCGAAGCGGCACGGGTGATGGTCGTGCCGCCGCCGCGGGGCGGGCACCGCGCGAGAGAATCGGCTCGTCGCGCGTCTTAGGGGGAGGCGCCATGCCTAGTTCGCATCGTCGTGTTGCCGGCATCGCAGCCGGCGCGATCTTCGGCCTGCTCGGTCCCGCGCTTGCGCTCGCGCATCACTCGACGGCCGAGTACGACGCGAAGACGATCGTGGAGGCGCGCGGTGAGGTCGTCGCGGTGCTCTGGCGAAATCCCCACGTGCGCTTTCAAGTCAGCACGAAAAAGATCGACGGCAACGATCGGCTCTGGGAGATCGAGAGCGCCGATCTCACGCGGCTCGACCGCGCGGGTTTGCCGCGCGACATCTTGAAGGTCGGCGACGTCGTCACGTTCGCCGGCAATCCATCGAAGCGAACCGAGCGCCGCCTGTACGTGACCAACTTGCTGGTTCCCGACGGCCGCGAGATCCTGCTGCGCGGCAACGTCCAGGCGCGCTGGGCGCCCGACCGCGTCGTGAACACCGATCCCGCACCGCAGCCGCGCGCGACCGCAGCGGCCGCCGCATCGAGCGCGCCGCAGGACGGCTTCCTCGATAGAGTCTTCGTGCCGATGCGCGCGGGCAAGGCGCCGGCGTGGGTCGCCCAACCGCCGCTCACGGCCGCGGCTCGCGAGAAGCAAGCGGCCTACGACGAGGTCGTCGACGATCCGGTGCTCGGCTGCGTTTCGCCCGGCATGCCGCGCGTCATGCTGCGCAGCGGCCCATATGCGATCCGATTCATCCGGCGCGGCCCCGACCTCGTGCTGCAGAACGAGTGGTTCGAGATCGATCGGCTGATCCACATGGACGGCCGGGAGCCGGCCGCCGGCGCGCCGTACACGCCGCTCGGCTATTCGGTAGGCCGTTGGGACGGCGCCGCGCTCGTCGTCACGACCACTCACATCGATTGGCCGTACTTCGAGCTCTACGGGCTCGTGGGCGTCCCGCAGAGCCGTGCGATGCGCATCGTGGAGCGGTTCACGCCGAGCGACGGCGGCGCCACCCTGCAATACGACTTCGCCGCGACCGACCCGGCCGCGTTCACGGAGACGGTCGCGTATGACGACTACGCGACGTTCCGCTGGCAGCCCGCGCTCGAGTTCCTGCCGTACGACTGCATCGAGACGGAGCGCAAGGCGCGAAGTCCGCGCTGAGCTCGCTCCGTCGCCGCCACTGCCGGGCCGCATGCCGCCGCGTAGGCGTGGCTCGTCACGTTCTCGATAGATCGACGCGGCTGTCTCCACGACCGGCTCTCGCAGCTGCCGCCGGACGCCGGTCGGTCGACGTCCGGAAAGCGATCCTTCGGGCGCCGCGACGTCGTGGGGCCGCCTCAGCGACGAGAAGCTCGTCGGTGTGTCGATTTCGGCCGGGCTGGTTCGACGACTACACGAAATCCACTCAACTCCAGGGGAGTCAGGCCATGCGATACATGATGTTCATCAAGCACACCGAGGATTACCGCCACGAAGAAGTACCCGCGGCGTTGTTCGAGGCCATGGGCGCGTTCGTCGGGGAAGCGATGAAGAGCGGCGCGATCGTCGACACGGCCGGCTTGCAGCCGACCGCGAAGGGCAAGCGCGTGCGGCTCGCGCGCGGCAAGATCACCGTGATCGACGGGCCGTTCACCGAGTCGAAGGAAGTGATCGGCGGATACGCCCTGGTCGAGGCGAGCTCACAGGCCGAGGCGCTTTCGCTCGCGCAGCGGTTCATGGATTTGCACCGCATCCACTGGCCGAAGTTCGAAGGCGAATGCGAGGTTCGGCCGCTCGAAGCGATGGAGCCCGCTCAGTAGCGCGCTGCGGCGGGCGGTGCGCACGGCAGGTGCGCTCCGCCTACCGCTTCCCGCGCGCAGCGGCCGTCAAGATCCGGCGACGGTTGCGATCGGAACGAGCACGGTGAGCTTCAAGTCACCGCCGTGCGCGACGCGCAGCGTGAATTGCTCGTAGGCGATGCGGCCGCGCCGCGGGTGCTCGAACTCACGCCGGCCGCCGTCACGGGACAGCACGCTATGCGAGCGCCACGCGTTCGCGAACTCGGCGCTCGCCGCGGCGAGCTCCCGCACGAGCCCCTGCCGCACGCGATCGTCCCGCGCGCCGGCCGTGTCGGCCCGGTACTCCGCCACGAGCCGATGCGCGCGCTCGGACCAGTTGACGATGAATGCCTGCGCACGCGGTGCGAGGAACACGAAGCGTAATAGATTGCGCTCCACGGGCGCGCCGTCGTGGGCGCGGCCGAGCCAGTCCGTGAACAACGCGGCCGCGCCGCGGTTCCAGGCGACCGCATCCCAGTGCCGATCGAGCACGTAGGCCGGCGTGCGTACCGCGGCGACGAGCCGCTCGAGCGGCTCCCGAGCCGCGTGCTGCACCGCGGGCGGCGCGGGATCCGCGCGCGCGGCGAGCTCGAACAGATACGCCCGCTCCGCTCGCGACAAGCGTAAGCCGCGCGCGATCGCCGCGAGCGTGGGCACCGACACCGAGGTGGTGCGGCCTTGCTCGATCCACGTGAACCACGTCGGGCTGATGCCGCAGAGCTGCGCGGCTTCTTCGCGCCTGAGCCCCGGCGCTCGGCGCCGCCGGCCGGTCGGCAAGCCGAAGTCCTCCGGCCGCAGCCGGTCGCGGTGCGCACGCAGGAACTCGCCGAGCGGTCGCCGTTCGTTGGGGGCTGGCATGGGCTAATAGGATAACTGCCTAACTGGTACCAGGATAATAGTCCGAGCAGCCTATCCGTCCCGATCACGAGGAGACGCCACTATGCGCTCGCACGACCGCGCCGTTCTGGAGCAATTCGATCCCCGCGCCGCCGCGTATCTCGCGAGCGCGGTGCATGCCGCCGGTCCCGATCTCGAGCGGGCGCGGACCCTCGTGCAACAGGCTTTACCGTCCACGGCGGCGCTGCTCGACGTCGGCTGCGGTGCCGGCCACTTGAGCTTCGCAGTGGCCCCGTCGCTCGCCCGCGTCGTCGCGGCGGACCCGTCGCCTGCGATGCTCGCGACGACCGAGGCAGCGGCGCGGCAGCGCGGGCTCGGGAACATCGAGGCGGTGCGCACGGGCGCGGGGGCGCTACCGTTTCCGGAGGCGGCATTCTGCACCGTTGCGAGCCGCTACAGCGCCCATCATTGGAACGACGTGCCGGCGGCGCTGCGCGAGATGCGCCGCGTCGTGAAGCCCAACGGCTATCTGCTGCTGATCGACCTGCTCGGCGTCGAGTCGCCGCTCGTCGACACGCACCTGCAGGCGATGGAGCTGCTGCGCGACCCGAGCCACGTGCGCGATCTCACGCCGACCGAGTGGCGCGCGCTGATCGAGCGCGCCGGGTTCGAGCTGATCGAGCATCGAGTTTGGCCGACTCGGATCGAGTTCCGGCCGTGGATCGAACGCATGCGAACGCCGCCGGAGACGGTCGCGGCGATCAGGCGTCTCCAAGAGGCCGCGCCGCGGGAGGTGTGGGACGCGCTTGCATTCGAGCCAGACGGCACGTTCACCGCGCAGACGGGGCTGTTCTGGGCACGTGCCCCAAGCCGCGGTCCGTGAACGTGCTCGGCCGAGCCTACTAGCGCACGGTCGCCGAACGCGGCCTAGTCGTGGCGCAGCGTCACGAGCGCATCGACGCGCAGCGCAGCACGCATCGGCAGCCAGCAGCCGAGCCCGCCCGCGATCGCCAGCACCGCCGCGGCCGCGGCGAGCGTCAACGGGTCGGCCGGCGATACCTGCACGAGCTGCGCTTCGAGCAAACGATTCACGGCGGCGGCCGCCGCGAGCCCCGCCATGAGGCCGACGCCGAGCGGCACCGCGCCCTGGCGCAGCACGAGCCGTCGGATATCGCCTGCGGTCGCACCGATCGCGATGCGAATGCCGATCTCCTGCGTGCGACGACTCACGAGGAACGCGACGACCGCGTACAGGCCGAGCGCGGCAAGCAGCACCGCGGTCGATGCGAGCACGATGAACGCCGCGCCGGTCACGCCGCGGTACAGATAGGCGTCGGCCATCCCCTCGGTGAGCGGCATCGGGCCGAGCGCGACGGGCAGTGCCGGGTCGACGTCTTGAACCGCGCGTCTGAACGCCTCGGTGAGCGCGGCGGGCGGCACGGCCGTGCGGGCCATGACCCAGAGGTCCGTGCCGGGCCGCTGCCGATAGGGGAGATAGACGATCGGCTCCGGCCCGTCGCCGACCGTGCGGCTTTGACGGATGTTCGGCGCGACGCCGACGACGGTGAGCCAGGCGCCCGGCGCTCCTTGCCGCACGAGCCGCAGCCTTTTCCCGACCGCGCTTTGTCCGGGCCATTGCTCCGCGGCGAAGCGCTCGTTGACGATTGCGGTCGCAGCGCTTCGCGCGTCGTCCGAATCTCGGAATTCCCGGCCGCGCGACAGCGTGCGGCCGAGCGTGCGGAAATAGTCGGGTCCGGCGATCACGGCCGCGGCGACCGGGAGCGTCTCGCTCGGCGCGGCGACCTGGCCCGAGATCTCGAACGGCAAATGCGCCGAGCCTTGGCCGGGGACGGTGTCGGCGAGGGCGACCGCTTCCACGCCGGGCAGTCCCTCGACGCGGGCGGTGAGCCGGTCATAGAACGAGATCCGCGCCTCCGGGCTCGAGTGCCGCGCAGCCGGCAACGCGATGAGGCCCGTGAGGATGCGGTCTGCTTGGAGGCCCGAGTCGGCTCGGTAGACGTTCAGGAAGCTGCGCGTCGTGACACCGGCGCCGGCGAGCAGCACGATCGCGAGCGCCATCTCGGTTGCAACGAGCACCGTGAAGAAGCCGCTGCGCGGGCCGCCGACGGGCCCGCCTTGCTTCAGCGCCGTATGGGGATCGAGGCGTGCGAGGCCGATGCCGGGGGCGAGGCCGAACACGAGTCCGGCACCGATCGACATCGCGACGAGGTACGCGATCACGCGATAGTCCATCGAGTAGTCGAGCACGCGGTCGAACCAACCGCCGGGCGTTGCGTCGGAGATCACCGAGCCGCTCGCGAATCGTGCGTAGATGCCGACGCCCCAGGCGCCGAGCACACCGCCGAGGGCGCCGCCGAGCAACGACAACGTGAGGCTCTCGGCTAGCAGCTGCCGCACGATTCGCCAGCGGCCCGCGCCGAGCGCAATGCGCAGCGACATTTCGCGCGATCGCGCGGCTGCGCGCGCGAGCATCAGGCTCGCGAGGTTCGCGCACGCGATCAGCAGCACGAAGCCGACGCCGCCCCACGCGAGCTCGTAGACTCGAGTTGCGTTCGGTCCGATGAAGAACTCGTCGAAGTCGACGACGCGCGGTACCGAGTTTGCGCCGCCGTTCGTGCGCGGGTGCTCCGCGGCAAGCCTGTGGCCGACGGTCGCCATTTCCGCGCGCGCCGCCGCGAGCGTCACGCCCGGCTTCAAGCGGCCGAACACGAACCAGGTGTCGCGGTTGTCGCGCCGCAGCACGTCGGGCGTCGGCACGAACGCCGTCCACAGATCCTGGTTCTGAGGGAACGAGAATCCGTCGGGCATCACGCCGATGATGGTCGTCGGGATCCCGTTGATCTCGACCACGCGCCCGATCACGGCCGGATCGCCGCCGTAGCGCCGCTGCCACAGGCCGTAGCGCAGGATCGCCGTGCGCGCCGCGCTCGGCGCGTCGTCGGCGGCGTCGAAGTCGCGTCCGACGACGGGTGCGACGCCCGCGAGCTTGAACGTTCCGGAGCTCACTTCCGTCGCTGTGTACGTTTCCGGAAAGCCCGCGCCGTCCCGCAGCGTGACGCGGAACCCGTGCACGATCGCCATGTCCTCGAACGACTTCGCCGCCGCGCGCCAGTCCGCGAAATCCGGATACGAGACGCAGCAGTTGATCCCCGTCGTGAGATAAGCGATGCGGCGGTTGTCCTTGACGAGCGGAAACGCTTTGAACAGCGTCCCGTTCGTCACCGTGAACACGACCGCGTTGATGCCGATGCCGAGCGCGAGCATTGCGATCGCACTCAGCGCAAAGCGGGGGCTCTTGCCGAGACGGCGGAGCGCGATGCGCACGTCGTTGAACATCGTAGCCCGAGTCGGGGCCGCGGGGACCGTTGCGGTCCCCGCGCCCGGGGAGGGAGCTAGGCGAGCGCCTTGCCGAACAGCGCGAGCATGCGGCTCCACGCCTTCTCGGCCTGATCGTGGTCGTAGACCTGGGTGTCGGGCGGGCACCAGCCGTGTGCGGCCGGATAGACCTCGACCTCGGCCGGCAGCTTCGCCTTCGCGAACGAGTCTTTCAGCACGTTCTTCGCGTCCGGCTCGCGCATGTCGTCGTTCTCGGCGATCGCGCACAAGAACTGCGCCTTCATCTTAGGGATCAGCAAATGCGGGCTGTCCGGGTTCTTCGTGACGAGGCCGCCGCCGTGGAAGGTGCAGGCCGCGCCGACGCGGTTCGGCACCGTGGCCGCCGTGCGCATCACCATCGGTCCGCCCATGCAGTAGCCGATCGTGCCCATCTTCTTGTTCTTGGCGACTTCGGGCCGCGAGTCGAGCCACGCGGTGAATGCTTTCGCGTCCGTGACCTGAACGTCGGGCGTCAACGACTGCGCGAGCGGCAGCACCTCCGGAATCGGGGTCTTCGCGCCGTTCGAGGCAGTCGGCGCTTTCATCTTGCGGTAAAAGGGGTTGATCACGAGCACGCTGTAGCCGGATTCCGCGAGCCGCTTGCCCATTTGGCGGAACGCGGGGCGTAGGCCGAAGATATCCGGCCACACGAGCACCGCGGGATGCGCGCCGCTCTCGGGCGAGACGAAGTACGCGTCGCACTCGCCGTCGGGTGTCTTGACGGTCACGTCGCCGTCTTTCGTGTCGAGCGCGTTCGCCGCGCGCGGCAGCATCATCACGACGCCGACCGCAGCCGCGAGCGTGCCCACGTCGCGGCGGCTGTACTTCTTCAGGTCTTCTTCAAAGTGGTCTTGATCGCACATGAGCGTGCCTCCCTCCGGTTCTTGATTGTGGGACGCCGTTCGTCGGGGCGTCTGGCCGCGAATATACCGCTTCCGCGAGGCCGTGTGCCGCTCGATCGGCTCGCTGCCGAGCCGGAGCAGTCGAGCGGCGGATTGGGAAACCGCCCGTTCGGGCCATCGGAGGCCGCGGATTCGAAGCGTTTCGCCTAAGATGAACGGACACTGGGCTCGAGCCATTCGAGCGGGGAGGGGCTATGCGCAACCGGCGAGCGAGTCGTGTTTTTTGGGTGCGAGTCCTCTCGAGCGCCGCGGCGCCGCTCGCTGTGTCGGTCGGCCTCGGCCAAGCCGTTGCCGATTCGCCGCCCGGCACGTATGCGGCCGTCGTCGACATGCGGCTCGTCGGCCGCGACGATCTGCAGGGCCGCTCCGCCTACCAGCCCGTGATCCATGCCTACGGCGAACGCCGCATCCTGTTCGTGGGTCATCACGCGGGCAAGGCACTGAATCCGCTGACGGGCAACGTCGAGGTCAACGGTCTGTCGATCGTGGACGTGACCGATCCGAAGGCGCCGCGCTACCTCGTGCATGTCCCGCCGACCGGCTCCGAAGCGAGCGGCACGCAGCACGTGCAGGTCTGCGACGGCCGGGCGCTGCCCAATGCGGATCGCAGCAAGGTCTACGCGATCAGGACGAACGGCCTGCTGAGCTACGAGGTGCTCGACGTCACGGACCCGTCGCGCCCGAAGGTCCTGACGACGATCGCCGAAACAGGGCGCTCGTCGCGCCCCGATTCGGAGCGCGGCGACCGCGAAACGCACAAGTTTCAGTGGGACTGCGCGACCGGCATCGCCTACCTGAACGGCACGGCCGCGGGCTGGCGCGTCACGCGCGTGCTGCAAGCGTTCGACCTCGGCAACCCCGAAAAGCCGAGGCACATCCGCGATTTCGCTCTCGCGGGCTACGAGCCGACGGCGCAGGGGCCATTCCCCAAACGCGAGATCGCGGGATTGCACCAGCCTTTCGTCGTCGGCAATCGCATGTACTTGGGCTACAACAGCGGCGGCGACGGCGTGCTGCAGATCTTGGACACGCAGAGGTTCCTGCGCGGCGACCCGAGTGCGGAGGATCCGTTTGCGCCGACGCCTGCGAACCTCGCCTATCCCGAGATCGCGCGACTCGACTTTCCGAGCTACTGGGGCGTGCATACGGCGAAGCCGATCTACGGCGTGCCGATCCCGGACTACGCCGACGACCGCGACGCGCGCTCACGCGATTTGTTGATCGTATCGTCCGAGTCGGAAACGTTCCGCTGCCAGACCGCGCGCGACGTGCTGTTCATCCTCGACATCACCGAGGAGCGCACGCCGATTCCGATCTCGACGTTCCAAGTGCCCGAGGAGCCCGGCGACTTCTGCCACCGGGGCGGCCGCTTCGGGCCGCACTCGATGGCCGACGCCTACAACCCCGACTTCGACAAGAAGCTCGTCGTGCTCGCGTACTTCAACGCGGGCATACGCGTCGTCGACATCCGCAATCCGTTCCAGCCGAAAGAGGTTGCGCGTTTCATTCCGCAGGTCACCGACAAGACCACCGAGTCGTGCATCACGATCGACGGCGCGAAGCATTGCGACAAGGTGATCCAGACGAACAACGTGAACGTCGACGACCGCGGCTATATCTATGCGCTCGACCGCGCGTCGACGGGTCTGCACATCGTGGAGCTCACGGGCGCCGCACGCGCAATCGCGGGGCTGCCCGCGCTCGAGCGGTAGCGATTCCTCGCCGCCGGCGGGTCGCGGCTCGTCGCTCGCGCCGTAGGCGCGGCCGAAACCGGCCCCGCTTCTCTCACCCGCGTCATCGACGCGCGCTAAACTCGCCCGTCATTCGATTTTTCCGTATCGCTGATCCATGCATTCGCGGCAGCGGCTCGTCGAGGATC
This sequence comes from uncultured Gammaproteobacteria bacterium, assembly GCA_963817615.1. Classification (GTDB taxonomy): domain Bacteria; phylum Pseudomonadota; class Gammaproteobacteria; order Steroidobacterales; family Rariloculaceae; genus FEN-1219. The sequence continues at coordinate 1,348,992 of CAWFPH010000002.1, forward strand.
TCCGCACGCTCGGCGTTCGGCCCGGCGACGTGGTCATGGCGCATGCATCGGTGCGTGCGGTCGGCGAAGTGGCCGGCGGGCCGGATGAGATTCATCTCGCGCTCAGCGACGCCGTCGGACCGAGCGGCACGCTGCTCATGTACGCCGGCTGTCCGCGCTACGTCGACGAGGTCGGACGCGGCAATCTCGGCGCGGAGGAAGAAGCCGAGGTGCTCGAGAAGCTTCCGCCGTTCGACGCACGAACGGCTCGGTCGGCGCGCGATCATGGAATCCTCGTCGAGTTCTTCCGCACGTCGGCCGGGACGCGCGTGAATTCGCATCCGGCTCGCTTCGTCGCCCGCGGGCCGCATACGAACGAATTGTTCGCGACGCAGCCCTGGAACTACCCGTATGGGCCGGGCTCGCCGCTCGAGCGGTTCGCCGCGGTCGACGGCAGAATTCTGCTACTGGGCTCGGATCGTGACGCGGTGACTTTTCTGCACCACGTCGAGCACGTCGCCGACATTCCGAACCGGCGCATCGCGAGGTTCAAGGTGCCGGTGCTCGAGCACGGCGTGCGCGTGTGGCGCGACACGGAGGAGTACGACACGTCGGGCGCCGGCGCGCACGAGAATTGGCCCGATCGGTTCTTCGCGAAAATCGTCGACGCGTATCTCGCACGCACGAGCAACGCGGGCGGCACGGTCGGCAACGCGGCGAGCGTTCTTTTTTCGGCGCGAGGCCTGCTCGCGTTCGCGCGACCGGTGATGGAGCGCGTTGCCCGCGAGGGCGCCGCCGCGGGCCCGTAGAGCGTGACGTCGGCCCGGCTCAGCGCTTCTGGCAACGCGGGCAATAGTACGCGCTGCGGCCGGGAAAACGCAGCACGTCGATCGGCCCGCCGCAGCGCGGGCAATGCGCGCCTTTGTCGCGATGCGGCAGAAACCAGCTCTTCGGCAGCCGGTCGATGAACGCGTCGTCGCCGGCACCGCGCGCGATCGCCTGCCGCAGCGTGCTGCGCATGGTCCGATAAAGCTTGCCGATGCGCGCCGCATCGAGGCGCGCGACCGCTGCCTTCGGGTGGATCCGCGCCCGGAACAGAATTTCGTCGGAGAAGAGGTTGCCGATGCCCGCGATCAGCGACTGATCCATGAGCGCGGCCTTGATGGTGCCCTTGCGGCCGGCGAGGAGCGCGCGAAAGCGCGCCAGCGTGAGCACGCCGTCGAGCGCGTCCGGCCCGAGCTTCTCCGCAGCGATGAACGACTCCGCGTCCTGCGCGGTTCCCGCCTTACCGAAGCGCCGCGGATCGATGAGGCCGAGGTGCGTGCCATTCGCGAAGTCGAAGCGCAATCGATCGTGAGGCGGCCCGTCGCCCTTGAAGTACGCAAGCGACCCGGTCATGCCGAAATGCAGCGTGACCCATCCGCCGTCATCGAGCCGTGCGAGCAAGTGCTTGCCGTGGCGGCGAACTTCGACGAAGCACCGGCCGGTCACGCGCCGGCGGAGCCGGGCCGGCGGGAGCTTGCGCAGCACGCGTTTGTCGGAAACGCCGACGTTCTCGATCACCTGTCCGAGCGCGTGCTCGCGGAAGTAGCGGCCATAGTTCTCGACATCGGGCAGCTCTGGCATGCGCGGTTCTCCGCCGCTGTGACGGGTCGAAGGTCGGGGCGATCATGCCACGGCGGGCAGCGCGTCACACCGCGGTGCGCACTGCCGGCGTGGGCGCCGGGCGCGCAATCGCGCTACTCTCTAAACGGACCGGCGCGGCTGCGCTCCCAACGCAGCCTTGCTCTCGCGGGGCTCGGTCCCGCGGCATCGAACACGAACCGGGGAAGACGATGAAAAAGCTGCTCGCGATCGCCTGCGTCCTGCTGTCCTTCGCCTACACGGCCGCGGCCGACGAAGGCATGTGGACCTTCGACAACTTCCCCGCGGCGGCGGTCAAGAGCAAGTACGGCGTCACCATCGACCAGGCGTGGCTCGACCGCGTCCGCGGCGCGGCCGTGCGGCTCTCCTCCGGGTGCTCCGCGTCGCTCGTGACGGCCGATGGTCTCGTGCTCACCAATCACCACTGCGTGCGCGATTGCGCGCAAAGCCTTTCGACCCCGACGGACGACTACGTGAAGGACGGCTTCGCCGCCGCGCGGCGCGACGACGAGCGGCTGTGTCCGGGCATGCAGGCGGAGATCCTCACGGCCATCGGCGACGTGACCGATCGCGTCAACACGGCCGCGGCCGGCAAGGCGGGCGGCGACTACGTCAAGGCGCGCGACGCGGCGATCGCCGCGCTCGAGAAGGAAGGCTGCGCGGGACGCGAGTCGCAGTTCCGCTGTCAGGTCGTCACGCTGTATCAGGGCGGACGCTACGCCCTCTATACGTACCGCAAATACTCGGACGTGCGGCTCGTGCTCGCGCCCGAGCTCACCACGGCGTTCTTCGGCGGCGACCCCGACAACTTCAACTTTCCGCGCTACGACCTCGACTTCTCGTTCGTGCGGCTCTACGAGAACGATCGGCCGATCGCGTCGCGCGACCATCTGCGTTGGAGCGCCGCTCCGCCGAAAGAAGGCGAGCTCGTATTCGTAGTCGGCAATCCCGGCTCGACGCAGCGGCTGCTCACGGCCGATCAGCTCGAAACCGTGCGCGATCTGAGCCTCCCTGAAACGCTGATCATGCTGTCGGAGCTGCGCGGCCGGCTGATCCGCTTCAGCGAGGAGAGCGCCGAGCACGCGCGGATCGCCGACGACACGCTGTTCGGCACCGAGAACACGCTCAAGCTGTATCGCGGCGAGTGGAAGGCGTTGGTCGAGCCCGGCTTCGTCGCCGCAAAGCGCCGTGCCGACGAGAAGCTCAAAGCCGCCGTCGACGCGGATCCGAAGCTCGCGGCGGCGACGGGCGATCCGTGGGGCGAGATCGCGGCCGCGCAGCGCGATCGCAGGGCGCTGTACATGAGCGAGACCTACCTCGAGTCGTTCGCCGGACGGTCGAGCCTCTTCGGCTATGCGCGTGCGCTCGTGCGTGCGGCCGAGGAGCGAGCGAAACCGAACGGCGAGCGGCTGCCCGAGTACACGGACAGCCGGCTGCCGCTGCTCGAGAAGCGCTTGCTCGACGCGCGGCCGGTCTATCCCGAGCTCGAGCAGCTCGAGCTCGAGTTCTGGCTCTCGAAGCTGCGCGAGAATCTCACGGCCGATGCGCCGGCCACCCGGCTGTTCCTCGGCAAGGAGTCGCCCGAGGGTCTCGCGGCGAGGCTCGCGAAGTCCAAGCTCGGCGACGCGGCGTACCGCAAGACGCTCTGGGACGGCGGCGAGGCCGCCGTCAAAGCGTCGGACGACCCGCTGATCGAGTTCGTGCTGGCCACCGACGCCGCGTCGCGCGCCGTGCGCAAGGACTACGAAGCGCGGGTCGAGGGTCCGACGGATCGCGCACTCGAGCGGATCGCGCGTGCGCGGTTCGCGGTCTACGGCACGAGCGTGTACCCGGATGCGACGTTCACGCTGCGAATTTCCTACGGCAAGGTTGCCGGCTGGACCGACAACGGCGTGACGGTCGCGCCGTTCACCTACTTTCGCGGATTGTGGGCGCGGGCCACGGGCCAGCCGCCGTTTGCGCTCGCGCCGAAGTGGGTTGCCGCGCAAGGCGTCGTCGACGACGGCACCGTCTTCGATCTCGTGAGCGACAACGACATCATCGGCGGCAACTCGGGCTCGCCGCTGATCGACGCGCAGCAGCGGGTCGTCGGCGCGGTCTTCGACGGCAACATCGAAAGCCTCGGCGGCACGTTCGGTTTCGACGCCACCGTGAATCGCGCGGTCTCGGTCTCGACCGCGGCGATCACGGAGGCGTTGCGCAAGGTCTATCGTGAGGATGCGCTCGTGAAGGAGCTGCTCGCGCCGTAGGGCCGCGCGGACGCACGGCGCAAGCGCGGAGGTTCGCCATGTCGACACGCATCGATCGGGTCCGTGCCGCCGCAGCGGCGAGACGCACGCTGACGGCTCGCGTTTCGTTGCCGCTTCTGCTCGCGGCTCTTTTCGTGACCGCCTCGGCCCGGGCGCAATCGAATACGACCAGCACGGCGACGGTCTCGAGCGGCGGCCTCTGCATACCGAGCGGGCGCGTGAAGCCGACCTGCGACAAGCCGGAGAGAGTCGTCGTTCGCACGACGGATCAGCATACGATCACGGTCTCGCTGCCGCCGCCCGAGAGCGCCGCCTGCAACGCAACGCTCGAGATCGAATACGCGCAGTGGGGCGCGGTCGCGAAGGTCGAGGGCACCATCGAGACCCCGGACTGCGCAGCGTGCAGCGGCGACTATACGATCGCGGTCCGTGTTCGGAGCGAGAGCGGCGAGGTGAAGACGCTTCAATTCCACGAATCATGGGCCCGCACGGACGACCGACCGCTGAAGTTCACGTCGGAGTATCCGATCGGTGCGAACGTCGACCTGCTCGGTGCGCGAGCGAGCCGCGTGCGTTGCGTCTGTGCCGATGCACCGAGCGGAGCCGGAGCCCCGGCCGGTCGCGACTAGCAGCGGCTTCTGCGCGAGCCGCGTGCGGTCTTCAGCGGGCCGTCACGCCGCTCTCGTGCTGCGGGAAACCGCTCGCGTCGATCGTCTCGAGGTAGCCGTGCCACGATGCGTGTCCGATCACGGGCAGGATCACGGCGAGCCCGACGAAGGCGGTTGCGACGCCGAGGGCGATGCCGAGCACGATCAGCACGAGCCAGAGCAGCATCGCGGGCTTGTTCCTGAGCACCGCGTTGATCGATGTCACGACGGCCGTGACCGCGTCGACCCTGCGGTGCACGATCATCGGCAGCGAGAACGCGCTGACCGAGAAGGTGAGCGTCGCGAAAACCGCGCCGACGACGGTGCCGATCGACAGATACTCGACGAGATCGCGCAGCGCAGGGTGGCCGTCGGGCGGCAGGAAGATGCTGAGCACGGTCGCAGCTCTGGCCCAGACGAGGAACACGACGAGCAGCACGAGCGTGAACACGAGCTCGTTGCCGATGTATTGCTTCATGCCTGCTTCGACGGCTCGCACGAGCGAGGGCCGCTCGCCGCGCTCGAGCTGCGCGCTCAGCACGTAGAGCCCGGTGCAGACGAGCGGCGCGAGAAACACGAAGCCGCCGAGCATCGCGAGCATGAACCAGTAGCTGCCGTAGCGCCACGCGAGCCAGCAGACGACCGCGATCGGCGCCGCCATGAAGATCCCATAGCAGACGCTTTGCGGCCAGGCCCGAGCGAAATCGGCGAGACCGCGTTCCAGCCAGCCGAACGGCGCGGTGAACGCGAGGCTGCGGCACGGTGCGACGAACGGCAACGCGTCGAGCTCTTCCGGTCTCGGTTCCGCGCTCATGACCTCCCCGAGCGGCCGAATCGGTGCCTACCGAGTCGAGACGGTCACTCCGGCCGCGGCTCCTCCGCGTAGGCGCTCCACACGTCCGCCTTGCTCTGCGGCGCCATCGATGCGTGCACGTTGATGTAGCGCCCGAAGTCGACGAGGCCGATCTTCTTCAGCGCCGGCACGAGCGCGCGCACGTGCTCGTTCGCGGGCTCGCCGGGGTTTACCGAGAAGTCGCCCTGGAACAGCACTTTCTCCTTCGGGAGGTAAGCGATGAGCAAGCCGTTAGAGTGCGGCGCGGGGTAGATATGGTAGATCTCCACCGTGCGAGTGCCGTCGGAGTACACCTTCTTCTCGTCGACCGCCTCCACCTTCGCGCGCTTCGGGTTCTTCGCGAGGACGTCGTCGAGCAGCGTGCGCGGCGTGTTGAGCGCACCCTCGAGGAAAGCCTTGTTGTTCGCCTGGGTGATGATGGTCGCGCCCTCGGCCACGAGCGCGGGCAGGCCGCCCGTATGGTCCGCGTGCGGGTGCGTGTTCATCACGTAGCGGATCGGCTTGCCGGGAAACAGCTTCTTCGTCGCGGCGACATAGGCCTCGCCGCGCGCAATGCTCTGGCCGGCCTCGAGCATCATCACGTAGCTCTTGAACTCGACGATTACGGAGTCGTAGCTGCCGGGGCCCGTCGTGAGGCGGTAGAGACCGTCGCCGAGCTTCTCGGGGGTGACGTCGAGCGACGGCGGTCGGCCGCCGCCGGGCGGGCCGCCGGGCCGATTCGCGGGTGCGGGCGCGAGCGCCGCGAGGTCGGACGGATTCGCCTTCGCGTTCGTCACGTCGACCTCGAAGAACGGCCAGCCGCCCCGCGTCTGCACGATCTCGACCGGCGCCATCACGCCGCCGAAGTCGCGCCAGTCCGAATACGTCGCGACGATGTGCATGTCGCCCATGATGTTCTCGCCGAGCCAGGTCTCGACGCGGTCGATTAGATTGTCGTCGCCGACGTAGGCGTTCACGACGTAACTTTTGCCCGACGGCGCTTTGACCTTCGGGCTCCAGGTGAGCACCGTGTAGCGCTTGCCGTCGACGGTCCGCGCGCTCGCGGTCGTCTCGCTCTCGGCCGCGCCCTTGAGGAAGCCCCACGGCGTGATGTAGAGCTCGAGCGAGCCTGCCCATGGCTGCGACAGATCGGCCTGCTGCGGGGTGACCTGCTGGAAGAACGTGCCCGGCCTGACCGCGGTGGAGCCACCCGGTCCGATGTTCATCGTGTTACCCGTGTGCCGCGAGGTCGGCGCGCCGAGATCGATCACGCGCACGTAGCCCATGATCGGCCGCATCGGGTCGTGCGTGCCGTGGCAGATCATCGCGCCCGCGTTTGCGCCGCACTGCTGGAACGCGACGTCGCGCGCGGATCCGGAGTACGTGATGGAGCGAACGTTGCCGAGCGCCTTCTCGGCATTGGCGATCACGGTCTTGGCGTCCTGCGCCGCCGCGGTCGTGCACACGCACAACGCACAGAGCGCCGCGAGTCCCAGCTTCTTCACCATAGCTATCCCCCCGTCCAGGTTCAGCAGCGAGATTCAGGCAACGATTCTACATGCGGGTTCGGCGGCGCGCGCCGAATTCGGCGGCCGGGGTGGCCCGGCGGCCGCTCAACCGCCTTGCCAATGGCGCGCGATGCCGACCGCCGCACCGATGAAGAGCAAGATGCATGCGCTCGACTGCACGAAGAACCCCGGGAACCGCTTGGCCGCTTCGCGGCGATAGCCGGCGTAGTACCACGCGCGACCGAGAATCCAGACCGCGCCGAGCGCCGCGGCGCCCGCGTCGCTCAGATAGAGCGCGCATAGCCACAGCGGCGCCAGGAAGGTCGGCATCCATTCGAGCGTGTTCATGTGCGCGCGGAAGACTCGCTCGAAATCGGGATTGCCGCTGGTCGCCGGCAGCTTCACGCCGAATCGGACGTGCGCGACGGCGACCCGCGTCGCGATGAAGAGGTAGAGCGCAATCGCGAGCAACGTAACGACGGCGGTGTAGCGAGGCATCGTCATGAATTTCTCCGGGGGGCAGCGAACCGAGCTCACGCGCCGCAGCCGATTGCGAGCCCGGCGACGGCCCATCGATTTGCGGGACGCGGCAAGTCGTGGCTTGCGCAGCGGCGGCGTCTCCGCATCTACTAGCACGTGCATGGAATTCGGCGCAATCGGAGGCGCGACTCGTGAAGCAAGTGACCCACGACGATCTCGCGCGGCTTACGTCGCAGGCCGCCGCGGCGGCGCGCCGGCGCGCGCACCTGAACGTCCACGCCGCGCTCGAGGAGCCCGTGCAGCGGTTGTTCATCGCGTTCGAGCCGGGCACCTACGTGCGCCCGCACCGCCATCCGGAGCCGAACAAGTGGGAGCTCGTGGTGCTGATCTCGGGCGCGATCGATCTGCTCACGTTCGACGACGATGGCCGGCTCGAGGCGCGCGTCGCAATGAGCGCCGAGCGCGCTCGCGCGGCGGAGATACCGCCGAGCACATGGCACTCCTACGTCGCGCACGACTCGGGCACGGTGCTGCTCGAGGTCAAGGAGGGTCCGTACATCGCCTCGACGCCCGCGAATTTCGCGGCCTGGGCGCCGGCCGAGAACGACGCGGCCGCGGTCGCGCCGTATCTCGAGCGGCTGCGCACCGCGCAACCGGGCGGCCGGCCCTGACATCGGGCGCTTGCGGGCGCGCCGTGAATGTCGAGCAAACCGCGTGCGGGCTCGCAATAATACGGACCACGACACGGCTCACAATGAGCTTTGGGGGACGACGATGAGAACAACGATCGCCTACGCGGTACTGCTCGGCTGCGCCGCGGCCACCGCGGCCGCACAGCAACCCTCCTCCGCGTTCGACCGCGGTCACAGCATGCAGTCCTGGCAGAACCCGGGGCTCGCGGCGGAGCTCGCGAAATGCAAGAGCCCGCCGAAGCCGTTCTCGATCGGCGGTGGGCGCGCCGCGTCGGCCGACACTTCCGCGCCGCCGCCCGAGCCGGCCGCGCCGCCGCCGTCGACCGCGATCCCCGGCGTGATCGCGGCCGGCCAGACCTGGAAGGTCGTCTGGCAGTGGGAGGGCAACAATGCCGACGGCCCGATCGCGGGGCCCGACGGCACGATCCTGTTCGCGAACAACGACGCGAGCAACGTGCTGAAGGTCGATCCCGCCACCGGTCTTGCCACGGAGCTCTACAAGGACACGAATACCGGCGGTGCGTTGTCGCGCAGCAAGAACGGCGCGCTGTTCCTCGCGGTGCGCGGGCTGGGATCGGGCATCGAGCAGCTGGAGCCGCAGCGCAGGATGTTCGCGAGCACGTTCAACGGCGAGCCGCTCGACTGCGCGGGCGGCGTCATGAACGACCTCGTGGCCGATGCGCGCGGCGGCGTCTATTTCGCGGTGAGCGGCGGCGGTCTCTTCTATGCGAATCCTCGAGGCGTCGTATCGAAATACGGCGAGGGTGTGGACGCTGCGAACGGCATCATCCTGAGCCCGGACGAGAAGACGCTGTACGTCACGAACGGCCCCGTCGTGCTCGCGTTCGACGTGGGCGCCGATGGCGCGCTCGCGCACCAGCGCGAGCTCGGCAAGCTGCGGGGCGGGCAGGGCGGCGACGGCTCGGCCGTCGACTCCGAAGGCCGCGTATACGTGGCGACCGGGGCGTCGGCGGACGTGTTTGCGCCGAGCGGCGAGTTCCTGGGCTCCATCAAAGGCCCGCAAGGCATGCACGGCGTCGCATTCGGCGGCAAGGACAAGAAGACGTTGTTCGGCATCGTGTTCTACGGCGGCTGGGGCACGCCGAGCGCGCGTAACCGCGTGGTCGCGATTCCGATGATCGCGCAAGGCTATCTCGGCCGCGCGAAATAGCGCGGCACGGCGGGCAAGCGACGCGGCTGTGGCGCCGAGCACGCGTTCGATCCCATGAGCGCCACGCCGCTGGAACGTTTCATGGCTCGTCACCGGCGGCTGTTCGTGCTGACCGGCGCCGGCTGCAGCACGGAATCCGGCATCCCCGACTATCGCGACGCCGCGGGCGAATGGAAGCGTGCGCGGCCCGTGATGCTCGCGGACTTTCTCGGGGACGAGCACGTGCGCAAACGGTACTGGGGGCGCAGCCTGGTCGGTTGGCGACGCATGCGTTCGGCCCGGCCGAACGATGCGCATCGCTCGCTCGCGGTGCTCGAGACGCAGGGCCGCATCGAGCAGCTCGTCACGCAGAACGTCGACGGTCTGCACCAAGCCGCCGGCAGCGTGAACGTGATCGATCTGCACGGCCGGATCGACGCGGCGCTGTGCATGAGTTGCGGAACGCGTTCATCGCGCGAGCGGCTGCAGTCGGAGCTGTCGCTGCGCAATCCCGCGTTCGCGCAGCTCGCTGCGTCGGCAGCGCCCGACGGCGACGCCGATCTGGACGGCGTCGATTTCGGACCGTTCGATGTGCCGGAGTGCGCAGCCTGCGGCGGATTGCTCAAGCCCGACGTCGTGTTCTTCGGCGAGAGCGTTCCGCACGAGCGCGTGCGCCGCGCGCTGGCCGCCGCGGAGCGAGCGGACGCGATGCTCGTGGTCGGCTCGTCGCTGATGGTGTATTCGGGCTACCGATTCGTCCGCGCCATGGCGCAAGCCGGCAAGCCGGTCGCGGCCGTCAACCTGGGCCGCACGCGTGCGGACGACCTGCTGACGCTCAAGATCGCCGAGCGCTGTGCGAGCGCGCTCGCTTTCGCGATCCGCGGCGACGCATCGAGTGCCGCGTAGCGCTGCGGGGATCGAACCGCAAAGCGGTCTTACGGCGAATCATCCTGGGACTTCGCGTCGACGGACGACTCCGCGGCTACTTTGCGAGCAGCTCCCACTGCCGATCCGCGCGCTCGAGCACGGCCGGCAGGTCCTCGGCGAGCAGATAGCGGTCCGCGATCAGCGTCTCGCCGGCGGCACGCACCGCATCCAGATAGACCTGCTTCGAGGCGTAGCGCTCCGCGATCGCCGCGCGCGGATCCTTTGCCGCCGCGCGCGCCGCGGCCGTCGCCGGGAACGGAATGTACGAGCCGAGCAGCGGATAGAGCTGGTCGGATGCGCCGATGCGCGCGTTCCTGAAGTTCCACCCGGTATAGGTCGCGAGCGGCACCGCGATCGCGGGCAGCCGCACGCCCGCGAGCTCGAGGCCGTCGCGGTCGGTCTGCGGTACGAGGTAGGGCAGCGGCGCGCCGGGCGCGCCGTCGTGCGGAAGCAACGGATTCGCAGCGCGCAGGCCCGCCGGCAACCCGTTCGGCGCATGCACGCCGGGCAGCGCGGGGAACGCGACCTTGCTCGCGCGCACGAGCGTGCGATCGTCGAGGCGCGGATAGCGGCTCGGCGGCGGCGCGGCGCCCGTGCGCAGCCAGTCGTTCATCGCGACGAGCAGCGCGCGCATCGCGAGCCAGTAGTCGTTGGGATTCTGCGGCTGTGCGCCGTTGCGCGGCTCGCCGGGCGGAAAGCGCGCCGGCCCGTGCTGGGAGCCCGTCAGGAAGTACACGCGCTCGTTGTCCGGCAGCTTCAAGTCCGCCGCGCCGTCGGGCGTCGTGTGCACGAGCGCGGCCGAGCGGGCGCCGCCCCAATATTCGACGCCGGTGTTCGTGTAGAAGATCTTCGGCTTGAAGTCGCGCGCGCGCGGGTTGTCGAGCTCGCCGTCCTCGTCGTGGGTGACCGGGTCGCGTAGCGCCGTGTCCGCGAACGGGAACGCGGTCGCGTTGAACTGGCCCAAGTTCGTAGGCGTCGCCCAGCGCCGATTCAGATCGAGCCGCGAGGCGCCCGCGATGTGCGCGATCACGCCGTCGAATACCTGCCGGCCGCGCTCGTCGGCGTTGAAGCCCAAGTACAGGAACGTGCGCAGGAACCGGCCGCTTTGCGACAAGCCGAAGGCCAGCGCGCGGTCGACCTTCGCCGGCGAGTCGGACGCGTGCCTGAGCCATGCGGCCGTGTCGCGCACCGCCGCGAAGCCGAGCCCGGCGACCGGAGGATCCGCGGCGTCGTACTCGAGCTCGTAGGTGCGTCCGGCCGTGAAGCCGCCCTCCAGCGTCACGCTGTTGCCATCGAGCTTGAAGCGGCTGCGCGCGATCGGCGTCGCCTTGCCGAGCGGGCCGTCGCGCACGGCGAGCGTGGCGCTCGCTGCGTCGGGATCGCTCGGCGCGTAGACCACGAGGTCGGCGAACCGCAGCGTCGCGGTCGCGGCGCTCGCAGTGACCGCCGCGTGGACGCGGCCCCGGACGCCGGCCGCGACCGGCACGTCGATGCGTAACGCGTCGTCGCGCTCCGGCACGTCGAACTCCCAGCCGACCCAGACGAGCGTGAAGCCGCGGCGCAGCAGGAAGCCGTCGCCGAGGCTGCCGCGCAGCGCGTGGTCGAAGCTCGTGAGCAGCGTCGCGTTGCCGCGGTTCACGACGTCGAGCAGTAGCGTGCCATTGCCCTTGGCGGCGTCCTTCGGCCGCATGATCGCGAGATCGGCCGACAGCTCGACCTTGCCTGCCGTGTTGTGCGGCGCCTTGTCGAGGTCGACGATGACTCGGTTGCGGGCATTCGCGGGATCGACCGCGAAGTGCACGCGACCGGTCAAGAACTCGTATGCGCCCGTGTCGCCGAATGGTGCGCCGTCGTCGACATCGACGCGCGAGTCGATGTCGACGCCGGTGACCTCGGCGCGCGCGAGCGCTGCGGACGCGCAGAGCGCGACATAGGCCACGAGCGACGGAAGCGAAGCCGCCCTGAGCATAGAACCTCCCCCTTCCCGGAGCCGAGCGGCTCCGAGGCCGACGTACCTGGACCCCGCCGTAGTGTAGCGGACTGGCCTTCGAATTCTGCTGCGTTTACAGTCCTCGCGGCATGCATGCGCGCTGCATCAGCTCGCCGCGATATCCGGCGCTTCGCTTGCTGGTTGCGCTTGCGGCACTCGGCACGGGCGGTTGCGAGCCGCAGCTCGCCAAGACGGATTGCCCGCCGGCAGTCGGCCAACAGCGGCCGTGGCTCGATGGGGCTCGTGCCCCGCGGTGCCGCGCCGCGGACGTCCTCGCGACGCTCACGACGCTCGACGCGAAGCTCGCGTTTCTCGAAGGCGGCGGCTTCGGCTCCTCGACCGGAATGACGCAGCTCGGCCTCGATACGGGCCGTACGCAGGACGGCCCCGCGGGCTTCAACGGCGGCACGGCATGGCCCACGCCGCTCGCGCTGGCGGCGAGCTACGATCCCGAGCTCGCCGAGCGCTTCGGCGTTGCGCTCGGGCGCGAGTTCCACGACTCCGGCCGCAGCGGCATTCTCGGACCCGCGATGGACACGACTCGCACATGGCATTTCGGCCGTTCGACCGAGAGCTACGGCGAGGATCCGTATCTCGCGGCGCGCATGGCTGCACGCGAGGTCGCCGGTATCCAATCGCAGCACGTGCTCACGACGATCAAGCACTACGCGGCCTATACGCAGGAGCAAGGACGGCTCGGCGACAACCCGACCGGCGAGCGTCCGGCCGTCGATCAGGTCGTGTCGGCGCGTGCGCTGCACGAGATTTACCTGCGCTCGTTTCACGCAGCGGTCGTCGAGGGCGGCGCGGGCGGCGTGATGTGCTCGTTCCCGCAAATCAACGGCACCTACGCGTGCGAGCACGCCGAGCTGCTCGACGCCGTCTTGAAGCGCGGCTGGGGCTTCGACGGCGCGGTGTTCCCCGACTTCCCGGTGGCGCAGCGCAGCATCGCGAACGCGTTCGCCGCCGGCCTCGATGCGGGCGTGATGGAGCCGGCCGCGGGCGGCGCCGCGGACGCCGAGGGCGCGGGCCGCTTCGCGGGTGACATCGGTCTGCGCGAGGCCGTCGCCCGCGGCGTCGTTCCGGAGCACCGCATCGACGATCTCGTGCTGCGCCGGCTCGTGCCGGGATTTCGGATAGGCACGTTCGACCATCCGGCGAAAGCCGTGCGTGACGAGCCGAGCACGCCCGAGGCGCGCGCGCTCGCGGCCGCGATGGCCGAGGCGGGCGCCGTGCTGCTCAAGAACGACGGCGTATTGCCGCTCGAGCGCTCGGTGCGGCGCATCGCGCTGATCGGCCCGCAGGCCGGCGTCGACCCCGTGGTGGTCGAGCAGGGGTCGGCCTACGTCGAGCCGCGGCACCTCGTGACCGCGTTCGACGGTTTGCAGGCGCGCGCGCCGGACGGGGTTCGCATCGACACGGCGCTCGGCGGCCCCGACTTGCACCCATTGCCGAGCCCGGCAGAGGAGTCGTTCACGGCGCCCGACGGCGCGCCGGGGTTTCGCGCCGAATACTTCGCAAGCCCCGACCTCCGGCTGCCCAGCCCCAGCTTCACGAGCCGCACGGAGCGTGCGGTCGACGTGAGCGGCGTGCCGGACGTGGCGGGCTTGCCCGCCGATAAGCAATGGGCGGTGCGCTACACGAGCCGCTTCACCGCGCGTGCGAGCGGCCGGCATCGGTTCACGCTGGACGGTTCCGGCTCGGCCGAGCTTTTCATCGACGGCAAGCTCGAGGATGCGTTCTACAACTCCGATTTCGGCGCAATCGCATATGCGAGCGTCGATCTCGACGCGGGGCGGGCGGTCGACGTCGAGATCCGCTACTCGCCGCGCACCACGCTCGGCACCGCGCCGCGCAGGCAGTTCGCAACGGTGCTCGGCGTCGCGCTGCGCTTGGGCTACGCGCCGCCCGACGACGGCCTCGCGCGTGCCGTGCAGGCGGCGGCAGACGCCGACGTCGCGGTCGTGCTCGCGGGGCACATCGTCGGCGAAGGGATGGATCGTACGCATCTCGCGTTGCCGGCCGATCAGGACCGGTTGATCGCCGCGGTCGCGCGCGCGAATCCGCACACGGTCGTCGTGCTCGTCACGGGCGGCGCGGTCGCGATGCCGTGGCTCGACGCGGTCGCGGGCGTGCTCGAGCTCTGGCTGCCGGGCGACGCCTACGGTACCGCGCTTGCCGCGCTGCTGTACGGCGACGCGGATCCGGGCGGACGCTTGCCGGTCACGTTTCCGGCGGACGAGACGCAGGGGCCCGGCACGACGCAGCGCACGTATCCGGGCGAGCTCTCGCCGAGCGGCGCGCTGCAGCGAGTGCGCTACGACGAGGGGCTTGCGATCGGCTATCGCTATTGGGACGCGCACGCGCAGCGGCCGCTTTTCCCTTTCGGCCATGGGCTTTCGTACGCGACGTTTGCAATCGAGGGTTTGAGCGCGGAGGCGACGCCGAGCGGCGGCGCGCAGGTCCGAGCGCGCGTCTCCAATGCCTCGGCGCGCGCCGGCACGGAAGTGCTGCAAGTCTACGTGGGCTTCCCGGCCGCGTCGGGGGAGCCGCCGCGCCAGCTCAAAGGCATCGCGAAGGTCGCGCTCGGCCCGGGCGAGCGCCGCGAGGTCACGATCGCGCTCGATCGCGCCGCGTTCGAGATCTGGGACGAGCGTGCCGCTCGCTGGACCGTGCCGCCCGGCTCGTTCGACCTCATGCTCGCGCGCTCGTCGCGGGATGTCGTTCGAACGTTCGCGCTGACGCCGCTGCGCTGAAGCGTGCTCCGCGAGTTAGGCGCGCGCGAAGGTCTCGGCGGAGGCGAGCGGCCAATAGAGCGAATACACGTTGTGCGGCCAGGGACTGCGCCCGCCGATCGCTTCCAGCAGCTCGCCGGGCTCGAGCAGCGGCAACAGGTTCGAGAGCAGGCGCACCTCGCCGTGCAGGGAGCGGCGCACGATGTGCGTCGGCCGAAACTCGTTCGGGTGCGACAGGCCGGCAGCCTGCGTGAGCTCGCGCAACGCGTCGAGCGTGTGCCGGTGAAATTGGTACACGCGCTCCTGCTTGTTCGTCACCGCGAGAGCCTGCTGCCGCAGCGGGTCCTGCGTGGCGATGCCGGTGGGGCAGTTGCCGGTGTGACACGTTTGCGCCTGCAGGCAACCGAGCGCGAACATGAAGCCGCGCGCCGAGTTGCACCAGTCAGCGCCCAGCGCCAGCACGCGCGCGACGTCGAACGCGCTCACGATCTTGCCCGCCGCGCCGATCTTGATGCGGCCGCGCAGATTGAGTCCCACGAGCGTGTTGTGCACGAGCACCAACGCTTCTTGGAGCGGCGTGCCCACGTGGTCGGCGAACTCGAGCGGCGCTGCGCCCGTGCCGCCTTCGGAGCCGTCGACCACCACGAAATCCGGCGTCAAATCGGTCTCGAGCATCGCCTTGCAAATCGCAAACCACTCCCACGGGTGGCCGATACAGAGCTTGAAGCCGGTCGGCTTGCCGCCCGAGAGCCGGCGCAGCCGCTCGACGAACGTGAGCAACTCGACCGGCGTGGTGAACGCGCTGTGCCGCGCGGGGCTCACACAATCGACGCCGGCCGGAACGCCGCGCGCGGCCGCGATCTCCTCCGTGACCTTCGGGCCGGGCAGCACGCCGCCATGACCCGGCTTCGCGCCCTGGCTCAGCTTGATCTCGATGACCTTCACCTGACCGTCGCTCGCGTTCGCGACGAAGCGCTCCTCGCTGAAGCGGCCGTTCGCGTCGCGGCAGCCGAAGTAGCCGGATGCGATCTCCCAAATCAGATCGCCGCCGTGCACGCGGTGGTAGCGGCTGATCGAGCCTTCGCCGGTGTCGTGGGCGAAGGCGCCCTTCTTCGCGCCGCCATTGAGCGCGAGGATCGCGTTCGCCGAGAGCGCGCCGAAGCTCATCGCGGAGATGTTGAAGATGCTGGCGTCGTAGGGCTGGGTGCAGCTCTCGCTCGAGCCGATCGTCGTGCGAAAGTCCGCCGACGCGATCTCGGTCGGCATCAGCGAATGGTTGATCCACTCGTAGCCCGCGGCCTGCAGATCGAGCTGCGTGCCGAACGGCCGCTTGTCGGGCTCGCCCTTCGCGCGCTGATAGACGATCGAGCGCTGCACGCGGGAGAACGGCGTGCGCTCGTTGTCGCTCTCGATGAAGTACTGCCGAATCTCCGGCCGCACGAACTCGAGCAGGAAGCGCAGATGCCCGATCACCGGATAGTTGCGCAGGATCGAGTGCTGGCGTTGCAGCGAATCCCGCGCGCCGAGACCGACGAGGCCCAAGCACACGATCATCGCGATGCCGCCGCTCTGCGTCTGCGACCAGTACAGCCCGAACGCGGCCGCGAGCAGGAAGCTCAGGGCCCAGGCGCTGTAGCGAACCGGGAAATAGCGATCGATCTTGCCAAGCCAGGCGTGCACGCCACTCCCTCGCCGCCCCGCGACGTGTGCCTATCGTCGGCTCGGACGCCCGTATCTTGAGGAAGAGCGTCGCAAAACGCGAATGGCGGCGGCTTCGCACGCTCGGGCGGCGCAACGGCAAAGGCCGCCGCGCCGCCGGCAGATCAGCGCGAATAGGAGATGCGGTAGATCACGTTGCCGTCGTCGTCGCCGAGCAAGAGCGAGCCGTCGTTCGTCTCGACGATCTCCGACGGCCGCGCCCACGGCTTGCCGTCCGGGCCGATGAAGCCGACCAGGAAGTCGACGTATTGGCCGGTCGGCTTGCCGTTCTCGATCGGTACCCGGACGACCTTGTGGCCCGTGCGGCTCGAGCGGTTCCACGATCCATGGAATACCGCGAACGCGTCGCCGACGTATTCCGACGGGAACGCCGAGCTGCCCGACTTCGCGGTATAGAACGTAAAGCCGACGGATGCGGAGTGCGCTTGGTAGGGCACGTCGGGCGTGATCGTCTTGCCCGCTAGGTCCGGACGCTCGCCTTTGTGCCGCGGGTCCTCGTGGTTGCCCATGTAGTACCAGGGCCAGCCGTAGAACCCGCCTTCCTTCACGCTCGTCGAATAGTCCGGCACGAGGTTGTCGCCGAGCGCGTCGCGCTCGTTGACCGTGCACCAAAGATCGCCCGTGCCGGGCTGCACCGCCAGCGCGACGCAATTGCGGATGCCGGTCGCGTACGGCTTGCCGGGCTGGTTCGAGCCGACGTCGAACACGAGCACGTCGGCGCGATTCGTCTCGCCGCCCCAGGCGGCGCCGAGGCCGTGCTCGGCCTCCCACGATTTGATCTCGGCCGGGCTCTTCTTAGGCATGTCCTCGGCCACGTTCGAGCCGGAGCCGACCGAGACGAACATACGCTTGCCGTCGGGCGAGAACGCGAGGTCGCGCGTGTAGTGGCCCATGCCGGAGGACGGCGCGAGCTGCTGGACGACGACCTCGGGATCGGCCGACGCCTTGTTGTCGCCGACCTTGTACTTGAACCGCACGACGCGGTTGTTCTCCGCGACGTACAGCCACTGCGGGTTGTCACCGGCCGGGTAGAACTGCAGCCCGAACGGTCGGTCGAGCCCCTGCGTGAAGACGCTCGAGCTCGCGACGCTCGTGCCGTCCGCCGACGGATGCAGCACCTTGACGCGGCCCGCTTGCGTCTCGGACAGGAAGATGTCGCCGTTCGGCGCGATGCGCATGATGCGCGGCTTCTCGACGTCGCGCGTGAATACCGCGAGCTTGAACCCGGGCGGTAGCTTCACCTGCGCATCGTCGGGTTTCGGAACGATCCGCGGAAAATCCGCCGACGACTGCGATGGCGCGGGCAGCGCCGCAACGTCGATGCGATGCTCGCGGCCCGGTGCGTCGTTTTTCCAATTCTGCGCGTTGTCGCTCGCCGCTTGCGCCCCCGCCCCTTCCGAGAAGAAAACCGCTGCCGCCAGCGTAACGCCGGCGATGAGAAATCGAGTCGCCATGTCGTGGCCCCCCTGTCGTCGTTCTGTTCGGTACATTCTGACATATCCGTTGCGGCGAGATGGGACCGTCGCGGCCGCTCAGGGTGCCGCTTCGGCAGCCGCGCTCACGCCGCCGCAGTGCCGCTGCGCCGCGCCGCTCAGGGCACCGCCGCCTCGACGAGACCCGTGAAGCCGAGCGGCGCCGCTCGGAGGAATTGGAAGCCCGCCGCGTCCACCACGTTGCGCCACTGCGCTTCGGTGCGCTCGCGACCCGCCGCGAACACCAGCATCTCGATGTCGAGGTCGATCGGAAAGCCGCCGAGCGCGTTCTCGTCGACGACTGCTTCGATCAGAAGGAGCCTGGCACCGCTCGGCGCGCTCGCCTTCAGATTCCGCAGAATCTTCACGGCATCTGCGTCCGACCAATCGTGGATCACGGTCATCATCACGTACAGATCGCAGGCCGGAATCGGATCCTTGAAGAAGTCGCCGCCGAAGTAGGTGATGCGCGGATGGGCGGCGGCCTTCGCTTGCGCGATCACCTCCGGCAGCTCGAACAGCACGCCCTTCGCGGCCGGCGCCGCGTTCAAGATGGCGCCGAGCAGATGCCCCATGCCGCCGCCGATGTCGCCGATCGTCTTGAAGCCGCTGAAGTCATAGGCGCCGAGCGCGGGGCCGATCTGCGCGAACGATTTGCCGACCATCGCCTCGTTGAAGATGCGGCCGTCGTCGGGATGCGTGCGCAAGTGCTCGAACAGGCCGCCCGGCACCACCGCATCGGTCGCCGACTCGCCGGTTTTCAGGCTATGCGCGAGATCGCGGAAGACGTCCCAATGGAGCGGGAGTCCCATCATGCGCGCGAGCGAGCGCATCGAGGCCGGGTCGTTGCTGCGCAGCAGGCGCGAGGCCGGGTTGTGCAAGAAGCGGCCGTTGCGCAACGCGAAAACGCCGTGATTCGCGAGCGCGCGCAGGATCCTGTGCAGCGCATCGGCGTTGGTGCCGGTCTTCGCGGCGAGCGCGGCGGCGGTCTGCGGCTCGTCCCCGAGCGCATCGGCGATGCCGAAGTCGGCGACCGCGTGCAGACAGCGCGACGCCCAATAAGCCGTGGACAAGCCGAGAATCGTTTCGGCGGGATGGCGTTCGGTCATTTCTTCAATCTCCCAGAGTTTTTTTGAGTTTTCTTGAGCCGGCGGCCGGGACGAAACGCGTAGTATGCAACGAGCTGGGTCTCGTTCGACCGACGGTCTCGCCGGCGGTCCGATTATTCGTGCTCCGGCTCGGTTGCTCGGTTCGGGCGGTATCATTGTCGAACGTCATCGCGCCGAACATTTCGGGGGAAAAAGTGATGCAAAACGTACGGGTGCTTTGCAAAGTCGTCGCTTCTGCCGCCGCGATCGTCGCGTGCGCGACGCTGTCGGCCGCGGAGCCCGAGCATCCGGATCTCACGGGCGTCTGGACGATGCACCGCGAGCCGGGGCAGCGCGGCTTTTCGGGATTCGGCGGGCCGCGGGCCGATCTGCCGCTCACCGAGGAAGGTCGGCGGCGGCTCGAGGAATACCGCAAGCTGCTCGGTCCGGAGAACGCGAACCCGGCCGCTTACTGCGTGGACTACGGCATGCCGACGATGATGGAGCAGCCCGGAGCCTACCCGCTCGAGTTCATTCAGAAGCCCGACCAAATCACCATCATCTACGAGGTCGAGAGTGAGATGCGGCGCATCTATCTCGGCGATCGCCATCTGCCGTCCGACCGCCGGTTGCCGAGCCGCGACGGCTATTCCGAAGGCCATTGGGAAGGCAACACCCTGGTCGTGAAGACCACGGACCTCGAGGACGGCCAGGATCAGAACGCCCATCCGCACAGTGATCAGGCGACGATCGAGGAGCGGTTCACGCTCGGCAAGGACGACAGCGGCAAGAAGCTCATCAGTTACGAGGCGTCGCTCATCGATCCCGTCTACTACACCGCGCCCGTGAAGATCTCGCGCAAGTGGGAGCCGTTGCCGAACGGCTTCATCATTCCGTATCACTGCCCGGACGAGTTTTGGTACGCGCTGCTCGACCTGCGGCGCAAGCAGTTGAAGGAAGGCAAGCCCGTCACCGCGCGCATGAGCGACGTCTACAAGGCGCGCGAAGCGAAGGAATGATTCGAAGGTTCAACCCGCGTGCGCGGATAGCTGCACGCGCGAAGCGAGGAGATTGAAAATGTCCATCATGAGAAAGTTCGTCGTCGCAGTGAGCGCCCCGGCGCTCGTGCTTTGCGCCATGGCGGCGTCGGCGCATCATTCCGCCGCGCAGTTCGACTTCAGCAAGAAGGTCACGATCCACGGCATCGTCAAGGAGTTCAACGTGATCAACCCGCACACCGAGGCGGTGGTCGAGGTGACGGACGACAAGGGCACGCGCGACGTTTCGTTCGAAGGCCACAGCGCGAGCAACTTTTATCGCGCGGGCTATACGCGCGACATGGTGCACGCGGGCGACAAGATCGACATATTGATCGCGCCGCGCCACGACGGCCAGGACGGCGGCTTCATTCAAGCGTTCACGGTGAACGGCCGCACGGTCGGGTTCGGCGGGCTCTCGCCGACCGGCCAACCCCTCGAGAAGGGCGGGGCATCCGGCACGGCCACGTCGTCGAACTGAGGCACGGGTCTTCGGACGCAGGCATGTGCCGCCGCGCTAGTAGTCGCGCGGCGGCCGCTCTCTAGGCCGCCCCGAGCCCCGCGGCATGCGGCCGCTGCGAAGGCTTACAAATTGCAGTGATGCGCGTCGGCGACCTTCGCGAGCTCCACGCCGCGCATGAACTGCGGCGATGCGGCGAGCTGATTCACCGTCGCATTCAGTAATTGCGGATTGGCCGCCTGAGCCTGTGCGGCGGCATGACTGGCGCCGCCGAGCCCCAGACCCTTGCCGATTCCCTTGAAGAAACCGCCATGCCTCTTCGCGTGCTCGGCGGAGGCAGCGCCGGCCGTGGTTGCAACGCCTTCGCTGATCGCGTGCTCCGTGGCTTGCTCGGCCGCGGCACTCGCCGCGGCGGCACCGATTTTGGACAACGCGCCTTGTCCCAGCGCACTGACCGCCGCGTTCTGTGTCGCGTGACCGGCGGCCGCGCCGCCGAGCTGCGAGAGGCCTTGCCCGAGCGTGCCAACCGCGGCGTCTCGCGCAAGCTGACCCGCCGCCGACCCTCCGAGCTGCGACAGTGCGGCTTGTTCGGCCGCGCCGGCAGCCGCGTTTTGTGCGAGGCCGCCGACGGCCGCCGAGCCTCCGGCTGCGCCAATCTGCGCGAGCTGTAAGAATGCCTGTGCGCCGGCGACCTGCATTTGCGCCATCACCGCCTGGAAAGCCGGATCCGCTGCGATCGTGGTCAATTCCGCCTGCAGCTGATCGCAAGTCAGCTTGTCGTCTCCGGGCTTGAGAGCCGACGGCGCCGACGGCGTATTCGGGATCTCGAGTTGACCGAATGCGGCGGGAGCCACCAAGACCAGCAGCGAAATGATCGTGCGCATGTTGTCTCCGGGCAGAGTGCCTTTTTGCATCGTTGTTTCAAGACGGCGGATCGGGCTCCGGACTGCGCTGTGGAGCGGCGACCCTCGGAAAAACACTATGCCGAATTCGGGTCCGCAGCAAGATGCCGGCGCCGCCACTGTAAGGTGCGTCGACGGCGATGGGGACGAGCCGGGCTCGAGGCGCCGTCGAACGTAGGTCACCGCGCAGGCGCGGCCGTCAGCCCTTCACGCAGATGACCTGCTTCAGCGTGTGCACGATCTCTACGAGATCGCGTTGCGCAGCCATCACCGCATCGATGTCCTTGTAGGCGGCCGGCGTCTCGTCGATTACATCCGCGTCCTTGCGGCACTCGACGCCGGCGGTTGCCGCGGCGTGCTCGGCGACCGTGAAGCGCTTGCGCGCCGCGGTGCGCGACATCGTGCGGCCCGCGCCGTGGCTGCAGCTCTCGAAGCTCTGCGGGTTGCCCAAGCCGCGCACGATGTACGAGCGCGCACCCATATTGCCCGGGATGATCCCGAGCTCGTCCCGACCCGCGCGCATCGCGCCCTTGCGAGTGACGAGCACGTCCTCGCCGAAGTGCGTCTCGCGAGCCGTGTAGTTGTGATGACAGTTCACCGCCACGGCACCCCGGTCGAACGGCTTGAGCTGCTCGCGCATCGCGCGCAAGACCGTAGCCATCATCGCGCGCCGATTCTCCTCGGCGTAGTCCTGCGCCCAGTGCATCGCTTCGATGTAGTCGTCGAAATGCATCGTCCCCTCGGTAAGGTATGCCAGGTCGCGGTCCGGGAGGTTCACGCAATGCCTCTTCATGTCCGCACGCGCTAGCTCGATGAACGTCTGACCGATCAAGTTGCCGATGCCGCGTGAGCCGGAGTGCAGCATCGCCCACACGGTCTGGTCCGTGTCGAGGCAGATCTCGATGAAGTGGTTGCCGCCGCCGAGCGTGCCGAGCTGCTCGTGCGGGCGCTTCGGCTTCAACCGCGGATATTTCGCGACGATCGGCTCGAGCCGTTCCGCGAGGCCACGCCATCGCGCAAGCACCGAATCGGGCGGCGCAACCCATGCTCCCTTCACACTGCGGCCCGGAATCGTCACGAACCCGTGCGGCACGGCACGCTCGATGCGTGCGCGCAGCTTGCCGAGCGAGTCGGGCAGATCGGCTGCTTTGAGCGTCGTCTGCACGGCCATCATGCCGCAGCCGATGTCCACGCCCACGGCGGCCGGGATGATTGCGCCCTTCGTGGCGAGCACCGAGCCGACCGTTGCGCCGATGCCCACGTGAACGTCGGGCATGGCCGCGAGATGGCTGAACACGAACGGCATGCGCGCCGTGCTCGCAAGCTGGTCCTTCGCTTGTCCGTCGACGGGCACGCCGCGCGTCCACATCTTCACGGGACGGCCGCTGTCGACGTGCAGCGTGTCGTAATGCTCGGTGCTCATGATCGTGCTTCGAGCGCGCTCGCGCGCGGCAGCTTCGTCCGCGGTTGACTTGTTTCCACTTGAGAGTATAGTCGCGCGCCCATGATCAACTGCACCCATCACATCGTCATGCCGTCCGACGCGCGCAAGCTGCGCGGCGTGCAGGCGTCGCGCTCTCGTTACGGTGTCGGTGCGGTCGCGCTCGCCAATGCGGGTGAACCGATGCGTTGAGCACTTCTAGCTAATTGCTCTGGAAGGCTCCGCGCGATTGCGAACCTTCCGGAAGCTCAAAGAAGCCCTGGTTGGTTCGCCGACCGGGGCTTTTTTTTGGCCCCGGAGGATGCTCTTTGACCGGGGGAACGCAACATGTGGCTCGTTCGAAAGTTCATCGTGCGCAAGCACGAGCGCGGTCTCCTCTACAGGGATGGAGACTTCATCCAGTTCCTCGCGCCCGGTACCTATCGGTTCGCCGACGCGCGCGGCCGCTACGCGGTCGAGCGCTTCGACATCACGAAGCCCGGCTTCGAGCACAGGCTCGTCGATTATTTGCTGAAGGAAGAGCGCGACGACGTGGAGTGCCTGTTCCGCGTGGTCGAGACCGGAGCGGACGAAGTCGCGCTCGTCTTCCACGACGAGCGGCCCGTCGCCGTGCTCGGCCCGGCGGAGCGCAAGCTCTACTGGAAAGGCGTGGTCGCGACCCGCGTCGAGCGTTTCGACTTGACGCAGGGACTCGCAGTGGACGCGCGCGTTGCAAAGCGGCTCGTGAGCGGCGCCGATGCCCGCGTGCTCGCGATCGCGGAGCAGGCGCTCGGCGCAAAGGTCGTGCCGGAGGGCCACGCCGGACTCCTCTACGTCGATGGCGAGCTCGTCGAGACGCTGCGCTCGGGGCTGCACGCGTTCTGGCGGTACGAGCGGGTCGTCGACGTCGAGCTCGTGGACTTGCGCGTGAAGACGCTCGAAGTCGAAGGCCACGAGATCCTGACGAAGGACAAGGTCGCGCTGCGCGTGAACTCGACCGCTACGTACCGCTTCGTCGACGCGGCCAAGGCCGTTCGTGCCGTGAAAGATCCGTTGGATCACCTCTACAAAGAGGTCCAGCTCGCGCAGCGCGCCGCGGTCGGCACGCGCACGCTCGACGAGCTGCTGGCGGACGAGACGGCGGTGGATGGCGAGGTCACCGATATCCTGAGCCGACATTTCGCCGAGATCGGGCTATCGGTTACGAGTGTCGGAGTGAACGAGCTCGTCTTGCCGCGACACCTGAAGCAGCCGCTCGCGAAGGTGGCGGATGACGACAACGCCGCGCAAGCGTCTTTCGCTAGCGCACGGAGCTGAGCGCGACCCGTTCGTCCAACGACGCGACGTGATGGAGCGCGACGCCGTGTTGCCGCGGTTGAAGGCGCTCGCGACGCTCGGCCTCGGGAGGGCGGCGCGGCCGCCCTCCGCGGGCTTTTCGTGTCGTTGCGACTCCACTGACCGTTCCTGCCGCCGGCCACTGCAAGAGTTCGCCCGCGCGTCAAGCGTCGCCGGCGCGCTAGAGCGCCGCAATCAGCGCCGCACCGAGCGCCGAGTGCGCGGCGCCGGTCGGGTGTATCCCGTCCCAGAACACGAACCGGTCGAACTTCGGCTGCTCGCCGGCAGCGGGTGCGCAGTCCGGTGCGAACACGCGCTCGGCTGTCGCGCTCGCGCGGTAGCGGTCGCTGTCGAAGCACGCGTCCGCAGCGTCGCCGCCGTGCGCGAGGGTCGCCGCCTGCACCGCGATCCATGCGGCGCGCAGGTCGAACCGAACGAGCACCGGCGCCGTGGGCGCATTCCAGATGGCGCGTGCCGCGAGAGCGTCGATGAGCGCGCTCAAGCGCTCGTCGAAGGCCGCCGAGATCGCGCTCGCGGTCGCGAGCAGTCCGGCTTCGTCCGAGCTCGCGGCCGCGGTCGCCCGGGCGTCGGGCAGTGTCGCTAGATCGGGCACGTTCGCGACTACGATTCGTCGCGCACCGAAGTCGAGCAGGCGCTCGACGTTCGCGCCGATCGCATCGACCGCCGCGGCCACCACGTCGGCGCTCGCCTGTGCCGCGGTCGGACCGCCGGACGCGGCCGTCTGCAGCGCGTCGATTGCGTCGTTGCCGCCGATCATCACGACGTAAAGCGCATCGGCCGGCAGCGGCCGATGATCGAGCAGGAGCGCGTCGACTTGGGCGGTGAGATCCGTCGCGCGCTCGGTGCGTGCCTTGGCGCCCGCGACCGCGTAGTCCGTGCCGCGCGCCGGGCGATTCGGCTCGAGGTGCAGTGACGGGGCGAGCTCGCCCAAGCCGAAGTGCTGGGCCACATACTCGACGGCCACGGGGCCGTTGCTGACGCGGCTCTTTCGGTAGAACAGATCGTCGCAGGGTCGGGGCACGACGAGCACGTCGGCCGGGTTGCAGAGGCCGACGGTCGGCGGGCTCACCGGCTTGCCGAGGAGCGAGTCGGCGGCTGCCGCCGCATTGCCGACGTCCGAGAGGCTGTCGCCGAGCACGAACACGGCGGACGCGGAATCGATCCCCGTGCTCGCTCCGGCGGGCGGGCCTTCGCTCGATCGGTCGCCGGCCGACTCGCCGCCGTCGCCGCCCGATGAGCAGGCGCCGAGCGCTGCACCGAGCAGGAGCGCCATGATCGCGGTGACACGCATGCACGAACCGTAACAGAAAGATCGCGCGGCCGAGGGACCGTGACGGAGCGGATCTCGCTCCGTCCTTCGGGCTCGCGCGCGCCGGTCCACCACCGACCGGAAGTCAGAAGCGGAACGTGTAGCTGAACTTGACCGTCGCCTCGGCGTCGGCCGAGCGAAGGCGGTTGTCGAAATCGAGATCGTCGAGCGTGTGGTTGAGCACGATATAGCCTTCGCGGCCGGCTCGGGGAATCCAATGGAGCCGCAGGTTCACGCCCATGAGCTCCGAGACGTTGTCGTATTGGATGCGCGTCACCCAGCTCAACGTGGGTGAGAATGCGACGTCGGTGCGCACCTCGACCAAGCGCGTCTCGAACGAGCCGGACGGCAACGGCAGGTCGATGTCGTTGTATTCATAGGCCACTTGCGTGCGCAGATGCGCGGACGGCCGCCAGACGACCTTCGTCGAGATCTCGCGCCGGTTGCCGCCGTAAAATTCGCCGCTTTGCAGCGACACCTTCGCCGCGAGCTTGCGCTGCTCGCCGGTATCGAGCTGCACGCGCGTCGCGTCGAACGTGTACGACCCCGGCGGGATCGACACGCCGCGGAAGATCTCGAACGCCTCGACGAGCACCTCCCGCTCGGTCGAGCGCTGCAGCGCGAGCTTGTCGCCTCGGCGGCTCTCGACCTCGGCGAGGCGGTACCTCACGAGCTCCGATTGCAGCTCGCCGTCGAGTCCCTCGTAGCGTTCGACGTTGAAGCCGCCGAGCACGGAGCGCAAATAGCCTGCGCGCGGCCGCGCCGTGTACTGCGTGCCGTAGGTCAGCTGCCGCACGCCGCGGCGATCGAGAAAGCCCAGCCCCGGGTTGAAGTTCTCGTCGATGTGGGCGAAGCGGATGCCGCCGCGGAAGCCCGTGTTGTTCGGCATCCCGACGTGGACGCCGTAGGCGTCTTGCCGATCCGTGATTCCCTGCGTCGCGCTGCGCTGCGCCCAGCCGTTCACCTCGATGAGCTTGCCGCCCGGCAACCGGCTGTTGCGGTACAGGAAATCGGCGCCGGTGAGCGAGTTGTCGAGAATCGAATCGGGATCGCCCTGCGTCGCGATGAAGCCGATGCTCGACTCCTCGAGCAGGTTCGCCGACACGCGCGCGACGGTTGCGCTCGTCGTGCCGCTCGGTGCGCCGGTCGCATCCACGCCGTCCTGCCGGACCGACAGCGCGCCGATGTTCCAGCGACCCACGCGGCCGCTCACCTTGCCGCCGTAGTGAAGGTCGAGCATGTCGCCGGCCGCCGTGAGTCCGATCGTGCGCGAGAAGAACGGCCGGGCGTTCTGATCGAGCCCGCCGAACTCGAAGATGTCGGCGTCCTGCAGGAAGAAGTCGCGCTTCTCCGGAAAGAACAAGTCGAAGCGCGTGAGATTGACCTGGCGATCGTCGATTTCGGTCGCGGAAAAATCCGTGTTCACCGTGAGCGAGCCCGTGAGCCCCGGCGTGATCTTGTAGAACACGTCGAGCGAAGGCTCGAGGCTGTTGTCGAAACCGCTCGGCGGCGCGAAGTCGCGGCGTCGGCCCACGCTGAGCGACGGCACGACGTCGAGTCCCACGCCTTGCTCGAGTCCCATGAGCCCCGTGACGACGCCGGACACGCTCGGGTCAGTGTTCCGATTGCGCGACACCCAGCCCATGCGCTCGTCGCGGCGGGCGATCGAGCGGCGGAAATTGATGCCCCAGGTGTCGTTTGCAGGGTCGAACGACAGCGTCTTGAACGGAATCTCGATCTCGGTGGTCCAGCCGTCGCCGTCGATTCGCGAGGCCGCGTACCAGATGCCTTGCCAATCCCACTGCTCGTCGCTGACGTTCTTGTAGAGCGCTTCTTGGCGCAGGCCGTTCGGATTCGTTTGGAAGCGGTAGCCGCTGCGCCGATCGTGAAACGGGTCCAAGATCACCGAGAACCAATCGTCGCCGAACACGCGCTCGCCCTGGCGCATGATGCGCGCGGTGATGTCGCCCGGCATCGCGTCGTACAGGTGCGCGCCGATGTACAGCGCATTGTCGTCGTAGAGCAGATATACGACGGTGGGCTCGCTCGGCGCCGCGTATTCGGTGGGTTGGATCTCGTGCAGGTCGGTGACGCGCGCAGCGGTTTGCCAAACGGCTTCGTCGAGCCGGCCGTCGATGACGGGCGGCGCGGCCGTGCGCACGATGCGCACCGCTTTTTCCGCGGCGCCCGAAGGCTCCTGCGCCGCAACGCAGAGCGGCGCTGCGAGCAGCACGAGCGCGATGAAGCGGCTCACTCGGTTCGAGGCGTTCAAGTCCCACCTAAGCGACTACCGGGGTCCGCCGCAACGAACCGACACGACGAGTCTCGACGCAGTCGAGGCGCGCGGAAACGAGACGGGGAACCGTGATGATAACGGAACGGCGCGAGGTGTTCAGCGCCTCGGGCGCCGATCGCGCGCGAGTGTCAAGGCGATATCGGCTCGACCCGACGTTCGGTCGGATCCGAGACGCCGCGCGCCGGAGCGCGCGGCGTTTCGATCTCGATCAGCGCGCGGGCCGCGGCGGATTCTTTTGCGCCGCGTCCCAATGCTCCTGGATCATGCCGTTCTCGACGCGCAGCATGTCGAACCAGAACGCCGGATACACGGTATTCGCGCGGTCCGGATCCTTGCGCAGCTGCTTGACCAGGTAGAACACGTAGGGCCCGCTCGCGATCGTCAGCGTGGGCTTCGACTTCCATTCGCCCGTGAGCGGTGTCGGCTTCGCGAATCGGCCGAAGAACTCGACGAACGGGGCGCGGCCCGTCGGCACGTTCGGGTTGTGCTGGATGTACGTCGGCGCCATCACCTTCTCGGCGAGCTCGAGGTGCCCGTACTGCAGGATGTCGCGCATCTCGACGTTCGCGATCTCGATGTTCTTGCGCTCCTGATCGGTATTGTCGAATTTCACCGCGTCGTAATCGGTGCCCTCCGGCGCCGCGCCGCGCGGACCGCCCGGCATCTTCTCGGCGTAGTCCCAGTGCTCCTGCACCTTGCCGCGCTCGAAGCGCAGTAGATCGAACGTGTTGTATTTGTAGGTCTTCGCCGCGTCGGCGGGATCCTTGGCCTCGCGCTCCCAGACGAGCAGCACGAAATCGCCCTTCGCGAACTTGACGACCGGCTCCTGCGCGAGCTTCTCCGGAATCGGGTTCACCGGCGGGCCGAGGCGTTGGAAGAACGACACGAAGCCCTGCCGGCCGGTCGGCACGTTGATGTTGTGCTGAATGTAGTCGTCGTCTTGATACTTCGACGTAAGGTCGAGGTGACGGCCTTGAATGCACTCGCGCCACCAGTCGAGCACGAGCTTGAGATTCGCTTGCTCCTGCGCGTTCATCGGTTGAGCGGCGGCCGGTGCGGCGACCGCGAGCGGCAGCGCGGCTGCGAGCAGCAGCGCCGGGATCGTCAAGTTCTTCATGTTCTCCCCCAAGCGTCGGTTCGGGCGCGCAGACGGCACGCCCCGAGCGCATCGTAGCCGGACCCGGGGCGGCGGCCAACTGTTCGCCGCGATCGAAGCAAAATGCCACGGGCCGCGGCACGGCTGCGGTGCCCGCAGTCTTTGCCGCCCGCAACGGCGCGCGCAGGCATAATGCCGTGCAGATGGGCTTCGATCTGCAAACCACGCGCTTCATCCTCGAAGCGAAGCGGCGCAACGTCGACTTCGCGGCGACCGCGACGCTCGGCCGGCAAACGCTCGCGTTGCCAAGCGCCGAGTTCGCGGCGGAAGCACGCCGCTACGGACGAAGCGAGCTCGAGGCTGCGGTCGCCGACGTGTATTCGGCTTTCCCGTACTGCGACGGGTTGCTGCGCGCTCTCGGTGCTCGTGAGCTCGAAGCGATCGACGCATCGCGCTACGAGCAGGCCGACATCGTGTTGGACATGAATCGACCGGCGCCGACCGAGCTGCACGGCCGGTATAGCGCCGTCATCGACGGCGGCACGCTCGAGCACATCTTCGATGTGCCGCAGGCGTTTCGCAACGTCGCGGCGTTGTTACGTGTAGGCGGTCACTTCATTTCCGTCAACGGCACGAACAACTTCATGGGGCACGGCTTCTACCAGTTCAGCCCGGAGCTGTTCTTTCGCGTGCTCGCGCCGGAGAACGGCTTCGAGCTCGAGACGCTCGTGCTGAGTGAAACGCACCGCGATTCCTATTGGTACGAGGCCAGCGACCCTGCGGTCGTGCGCCAGCGCCTGGAGCTCGTGAACGGACATCCGACCTACGTGATGGTTCGCGCCCGCAAGGTCGGCGACGTGCCGCTGTTTGCGGTGCCGCCGCAGCAGAGCGATTATTCTCAGCAGAGCTGGCGTGGCAACGACATCCATGCGCCGCCGCCCGCGGAGGCGGACTACCGCGCGCCGCGGCTACGTACGACGCTGCGGCGTACGTTGCCGCGAGCATTGAAGCTGCGCCTGCGCGCGTTCGCGCAGGCCGCGAAGAACGCCTACACGGCACCCCATCTTCGCCGGCGCGAGCCGTAGGCGGAATCAGCCCGCCGGCCGGCCCTGGGAGGCTGCGGCGAGGCGCGTTCGTGCGCCTTGGCCGAGCGCGGCTGCAACGACGGCGGCCGCCACGACGAGCGTCGCGGCGAGCCGCGACCAATCATCGGCGAGAAGCCCGAAGACACGCGTCGCGATGCCGATCGCCGCTGCGCCGAGGCCTGCCGCGGCGACCGGCGGTGCACAGGCGGCGAGAAAGGAGCGCGCGACGTGCGGACGGGCAAACACTTGCTGCAGCGGGTCCTTGAAATACCAGGTCGCGAAATTCACGACCGCTCCCGCGACCATGCCGATCGCGACGCCGATGGCGCCCATGTATAGGCCGAGGCCGATGCCGAGACCGAGCGCGACGACCGCGTCGAGCAGTGGACCGAGCAGCACCGTGCGATGACGGCCGGTTGCGATCGTGACGCTACCGTACATCGACATTGCGAGCCGGATGATCTGCGCGAGGACCAGCAAGGCGACGTACGGCGCCGCGGCCGCCGCGTACGACTTCCCGACCCACAGCGTGAGCGGCGCGGCTGCGGCGAGCGCAAGCGGCACACCGGCGGCGAGCGACAGGCCTACGCCGATCCGACCGCCCCGGTTGAGCAGGTAGCTCAGGCCGCGCACGTCGCCGCCGCCGTAGTGGCGGGCGGCCGCCGGCAGCGCCGAGTTGTAGCCCGCGGAAAGGAAGCCGACGAACAGCGTAGCGACGGTCAAGCCAACGGAGTAGTACGGTGTCTGGGAGAAATCGACCTTGCTGACGATCACGAGATCGCTGCCGAAGCTCGCCGCCGCGAGCAGGTTCCAAAAGACGAAAGGCGAGCAAAAGCTCCACAGCTCGCGGTAGTGCGCAGGGCTCGCGAGCCGGAACAGCGCGTGGCCCGGGTCGGACGCTTTTCGCCAGGCGAACGCGAGCCCGGCCAGAATCGATAGCTGGCCGGCGCAAAACGCGATCGCAATCGCATCCAAACGCCGGAACAGCACCGCGGCAAGAACGAGGAGCAGGCACTGCAGCGTGCGGCCGACGATGAGCACGGAGGCCGGAACGTGCGCGCGCCGCTCGCCGAGGAAGATGCCGGTGATCGGCGTGCCTGCGAGCCCGATCGCGGCCGAGGCGCCGCACAGGAACACCGCCGCCCTGAAGTCGCTCACCAGGGCGCGCGGCAGGTCGCTCACGAAGTGCGGTGCGGCGAAGGCGCCGCCGGCGGCAAGCAAGACTCCGACGAGCGCGGCGGCCGAGCTCATGTGAAACGCCGCGACGACGATGCCGTTGCGCTGCTCGGCCGCGCCGGCGCCTTCGGCGACCGCTACGAATCGGCCGACGGCGCCCTGCAAGCCGAAGCCGAGCAGGAGCACGTAGCTCGCAATCTGCAGGGCTAGCGCCCAGGCGCCGTAGGCTTCCGGCGTCAGGATTCGCGTGAGAAACGGCGGCAGCACGACGGCCATGAGGCCGGTCGAGGCGCCCATCGCGACCGTCCAAAACCCATTCCATGCAAGCGATCGCTTGTTCAATGGCTCGTCCGCGCCGCCGCCTGCGGCAGCATCAACATTCTGCCATAGTGAGTCCGTGAGCCCGGGCGGCTCGAGCCCGCTGCGGCCCGGATCTTGCACGACCTGTCGCCAGCCTGCGTTCGAGGGACGGATGGAAGCGAGCCGCGCGTCGAATCTCGGCACCGCCGAGCGAGAGTGGATCGAGAACGCTTATTGGCGCGACTCGCCGACGGAAGGCCCGGGCGTCGAGTCGCTCGACAACCTGCTCAACAAGATGGGCGAGGCGCGCATCTTCGTATCCTATCTGCGCGCCCTGCAGCAGCGTCTCGCCGAGCGCGGCACCGTGCTCGAGTTGGGTGCGGGACAAGGGTGGGGCAGCTGCATCTACAAAAAGCTTCATCCCGACGCATGCGTGATCGCGACGGATCTCAGCGCGTTTGCGATCGGTAGCATCGAGTATTGGCATCGCGTTTTCGGAGTGCGCACGGACCGGCACTATGCGTGCAAGAGTTACGCCACCGCCGAGCCCGATGCGAGCGTCGATTTCGTGTACTGTTTTGCAGCCGCTCACCACTTTGCCGAGCCCGCGCAAACGCTTGCGGAAATACAGCCGTATCCTGCGCCCCGGCGGGCGCGCAATGTTCTTGCACGAGCCGGTGGTCGGGCGCCTTCTCTATCCGCTGGCGTACCGACGCGTGAACGCCTTGCGACCGGCCGTTCCCGAAGATCTGCTGATCGTCCGCGAAGTCGAGCGGCTCGCGGCGCGCGCCGGTCTCGGCGTCGAGGTGCTGCGCAACGAGCGCTTGCTCGGCGCTGCCGCGTTTCCCACGTTGAGCTACCGGCTGCAGCGGTTCGCGCCGTTTCTCGCGAACGTGCTGCCGTCGAGCGCCAGCTTCGTGTTCACCAAGCGGTGACGCGCGGGTCTCGTGCGCGGCGGGCTGCACCGCCGCGTGCCGTCGTCTCGAGCAGCTCGACGGTTTTCGCGATCATCGCGTCGAAGCGGTGCCGTGCCTCGTAGTCCGCGCGAGCGTTCCGCCCCAGCCGTTCACGTAGGCCGGCCTCGCCGAACAAGCGGTCGAGCGCGCGCTCGAGCCCGTCCACGCCCGCCGCTTGCTCGACGAGCAGACCGTTGCGCTCGGACGCCACGACGTCGCGCACGCCTGGGATATCGTAGGCGATTGCGGGCAATCCGAAGGAGAACGCCTCGAGGATCACGAGCGGCATGCCCTCGTGTGACGACGGCAACAGCAGTGCCGCGGAGCGCACGTAAGCGTGCGCCGGATCGGACAAGAAGCCGAGATACTCGAGCACCCCGGGCGGCAGCTCGCGCGCCGCGGCCGCCGCCCGCTCCGCGAGTGGACCGGTGCCCGCGATGCCGAGCGTCCACGACCGCCGCTCGCTGGGACGCGCCGCGCAACGCCGTGCGAGCTCGAGCAAATCGTCGATGCCCTTCTCCGGCGAGACTCGGCCGAGAAAGAGCGCGCGATTCGTGCCGCGCGACGCCGCGTGCGGATCGGGCACGCCGTTCTCGATCAGCACGGCCTTTGCGCGCGCGCGCGGCCGCAGCTCGTCGAGCATCGAGCGCGACACGCAGATGGTTGCGGCGAGTCTGCCAAGCGAATAGTCCGTCAGGCGGTTCTCGAGCGCGGTTCGGACGTCGAGCCTCGACTTCGGTCGCGGCCGAGTCAGGTGCTTGGTGGCGGTCTTCGGCACGTGCGGCGGTAGGCGCACGAAGGGCGCGAGGTGAATCGCTCGATCGGCGTTGAAATGCAGGAGATCGACGCGCTCCTCGGCGGCGGCGGCCGCGATGAGCCGCCGCGCACGCGGCAGCTGCTTGAACCGGCTCGCTGCATGCCAGAAGCGATCGCTTGCGGCCGCGAGCTCCTCGCGCGGTGCGATGCAGCCGATCCAATGACCGCGCGCTCGCAGCGCCTGCATGAGCCACAGCAGATAGCGCTCGGAGCCGCCCCACCCGGAGCCGAGGTCGACGAACAGGAACCGCATGCCGTTGTTGCTCACGACCAATACTATGGTATGGATTCGGGATGCTGAGAATCGGCGTCGACGCGACGATGCTGCAGCCGGTGCGTACCGGCGTCGGTAACTACGTGTTCAACCTGCTGCGCGCCTACCGGGCGCTGCGGCCCGAAGTTGCGCTCGTGCTGTTCTCGAACGACGCGGTGAGCGACGAAGCCAAGGCGTTCGGCGAATGCGTGGAGCACGTCGCGGCGCCCGTGAAGAAGGGGCCGCTGTGGATGAGCACCGGCTTGCCGCCGCTGCTCAAGCGCTGCGCGGTCGACGTATTCTGGGGCGGCAACGGCTATCTGCCGCTGGTCGTGCCGGCCCGCGTGCGCCGGGTCGTGACGATTCACGACTTCGTCTACCGGCACGCCGGCGACACGATTCCCGGCATCAGCCGGCTGAGCCGGCGCATTCTGCAGCCGCTTGCGATCCGCCAGGCCGACGCGCTCGTCTGCGTCTCGCAAAGCACTGCGCGCGAGGTTCGGGAGCTCTGCGGGCGAACGGCGGACGCGGTGCTCGAGCCGCTGATCGATGCCGCGTATCGGCCCGCGCCGACGGCCGAGATCGAAGCTTTGCGTCGACGCCACGGCCTGCCGGCGCGCTTTATGTTGACCATCGGCACGCTCGAGCCGCGCAAGAACCTCGTCGCGCTGCTGCGCGCGTACGTGCGCGTGCGCGAGCGCGGCGTGCCGCTGCCGCAGCTCGTGCTCGCCGGGCGGATCGGCTGGCTCAGCGACGACATACGCGCGACGCTCGATCGCGCGACGAGCCGCGGCTTCGTGCGCTTTCTCGGCTACGTGCCGCAGCCGGAGCTGCCGGCGCTGTATTCCGCAGCCGAGGTGTTCTTGTTCGTGCCGCTCTACGAAGGGTTCGGGATGCCGGCACGCGAGGCGCTGCTTTGCGGCACGCCGGTCATCGCGTCGGACATCGGCGCGATGCAGGAAGCGACGCTGGGCCGAGCGCGTTTGATCGCACCCAACGAACGGTCGATCGAGCGTGCGCTGCTCGATTATCCGTCGCCGGGATTCGTGCGCGAGCCGGCGAGTGCCGCGTTGCGCTCCGACGACGCCATCCCCGGCGCTTTCGCAGAGCTGCTCGAGCGCGCGGCCGCGCTGCGGCGCAGCGCGTAAGCGGCCTCAATTCTTCTTTTGCAGCTCCGCGATCAACGTGTCGACGAATTGGGGAATGAACGCGGGCGGCCCGCCGACCTTCGCCTCGAAGTCGGCGGTCGGCTTCATCGCGCGGATCTCCTCCGGCGTCTTGCCTTCGCGCAGCGCCTTCGCGATGCGGTCGCGCACCGTCACGATCAGGTCGCGGTGCGCGACGAGCGCCGCACGGTCGGCGACCGGTCCGTGGCCCGGCACGACCTTCGTGCTCGGCCCTGCGAGCTCGATCAGCTTGTTCAGCGCCTCGAGCGTGCCGAGCACGGTGCCGCCGTTGCCGGTAGCCGCGGCCGGGAACCCGACCGAGCGGAACACGTCGCCCGTCATCAGCACGTCCGCGTTCACGAACTTCACGGCGGTGTCGCCGTTCGTGTGCGCGGGCGGCAGCGGAATCAGCTGCACGGTCTCGTCGTCGAGGTAGACGGTGAGCGGTGCGTCGTAGAGCACCGTCGGGAGCGCGGCGGGCGGCGCGACCGGCGGAATCTGGCCGTTACCCGGCGCGGGCCGCGGATGCAGCAACTGCTCGCGCACGTTCGGCCGGCCGAGGATCACGGCGCCTAGCTTCGCGAAGTTCTCGTTGCCGCCCGTGTGATCGGTGTGCACGTGCGTATTCACGAGGAATTTGAACGGTGCGTCCGTGAGCTCGCGGATCGCGGCCGCGAGCTTGTCGGACACGCGCGCGAACTGCGAGTCGACGAGGAACACGCCCTCGGGCCCGACGAGCGCCGCCATGCGGCCGCCCTGGCCGTCGAGCCCGTAGACGTTGCCGCCGAGCTTCGTCACGACGATCTTGACCTCGGGCGGCGCGGCACCCGGCGCCGCTGGTGGCGCCTGCGCGGATGCGGCCTGCGCCGCGCCGATGGCGAGCAGCGCGAACAGTGCGAGTCTCATATCGGTTTCCCCCGGTTGCGGCGCGCCTGGGAGCGGCGAGCGCCTCATTGCGTGCGGGGGATTATCCGCGATTTCGCGGCCGTCGAGCGCCGCGCCGCGAGGACGCGGCGTCCGTCCCGGGAGTCGACAGGACGGGCGCCGCGGGAGACGTCAGAAATCCGCGACCGTCTCCAGGTCGCCCGTGACCGTCTCGTTGGTCGTGCCGACGAACTGCAGCTCCTTCGGCCCGCCGGTCTCATCCGTGCTCGGGTCGTCGTTCGCGGCCTGACAGGTGAACGCGACCGTGTACTCGCCCGGCGCGAGCAGCGTGCGATAGGTGTAGTCGCCGTTCGCGTCCTGGCTCACGGCGGCCGTCGCGATCGGATCGGGATCGACGCCGTCGACGTCGTCGGGCGCGACGTCGCTGCCCGCGAAGATGTAGACGACGTTGCCGATGTCGACGTTGGCGTCGTCCGCGAGGCAGCCGTTCGGATCGCCGGTCGCCGTCAACGTGCCCAGCGCGACCGTGCCGCGCAGCACGCCGTACTCGCTCACGTCGATCACCCTGAACGCAGGCTTCAGCATGTAGCCCGGCTGGCCGGGCGGTCCGACCAGACCCTTGCGCAGGTCCCAGTCGAACATCAGCTTCACGGCCTGATTCGCCGCGACGTCGAACCCGTCGACGAGCCGCACGCGGCCGCTCGGCACGCGCAGCTCGACCTGGCCGCCCGTTTGGGTCATCACATAGGAGTCGTACACGCCGTCGAACGTGGCGCTCACGTCCATCGCGAGCCAGTCGTAGCTGCCGGCCGCGATCGACGCACCGTCGATCAGCAGCGCGGCGTGGTCTTGCGAATGTGCGAGCAGATCGAGCGTTTGCGGCCCGCTCGCGAGCGGCAGCTCGTACGCCTCGCCGTCGCTCGGTTTGATCCAGATCGCGTCGATCTTCACGTGCACCTCGGCCACGTCGTCGACCGGCGCATCCGCGAGCGACACGCTCAAGCTTGCGCCGTTCGGTGAGCCCCCATCGCCGCCGCCGCTGCAGCCCGCCATCAGCAACGCGGTCGCCGCTGCGATCCATCCTTGTCGTGCACCGATCGAATCCATGCCGTTCCTCCCTCGCCGCCGGCTGGCGGAAAACTCTTCGGGTGTTACACGGCTCTCGCGCCGGGACGTTCCATGCAATTGACATAAGCGTGTCCTCGGGAGCGGGCGCGTCTCGAATTCGCGCGGTCGGGGAACCGAACCGGCCCCCGTGCGTGTATAGAGGGGACGGTGATGACAACGGGCGGATGGCGAAATTGACGGTGGCGTCGGGCCCGCAACCCGAAGCGGAACGGCGCTTTCAGGCGCTGGTGCAGCCGCATTACGAGACGCTGTACCGGACGGCCTACCGGCTCACGCGCTCGACGCACGATGCGGAGGATCTGGTGCAGGAGGTCTGCGTGCGGGCCTATCCGCGGCTCACGGAGCTCGAGCGTCTCGAGCAGCCGCGCGGCTGGCTCGCCAAGGTGCTCTATCGGTTGTTCATCGATTCGGCGCGCCGTTACGAGCGATCGAACGTGACCTCGCTCGAGCTGATCGACGCGGCCGCGCTCGAGGGCGACGAGCCCGGGCCGCCGGAGCAGGCCGAGCGCGCGCTCGCGCAGCGGCTGCTCGATCGAGCCTGGGTGCATCTCGATCGGGAGCAGCAAGTTCTGCTTGCGCTGCACGATGTCGAGGGCTACACCTTGAACGAGCTGCACGAAGTTACCGGCTTGAAGGAGGGCACCCTGAAATCGCGGCTGCACCGCGCACGCGTGCGCCTCGGTAAGTTGCTGCAGCGGGACGCGGGCTCGGAAGGGCCGGCCCGGACGGGAGCGGTGCGATGAGATGCGAAGACGTTTTGACCGTGCTTCGAGCGGCCGACGGGTCGGAGGACTCGCGCGGCGAGGCGCTCGATCATCTTGCGACGTGCGACGATTGTCGCGCGGCCGCGCAGGCGGTTGCGGCGCTGCGCGCGGACGGGCAGCGAGCGATTCGCCCGCCGAGCGGCGCTGCGCTCACGCGCGCGGTCGCGCGCGCCGCGCGTGTCCGCGAGCGGCCTGCCATCGTGCGGCCGAACCGCTTCTGGACGGGCGTCGCGGTCGGCGGTGCGCTCGCGGCGGGCGTCGCCACCGTGGTGGTCGCGTTGATGCCGGCCGTGCGCGGCCTCGCGCCGGCCGCCGTGCCCGCGATCACGGTCGCGCTCGACGAGGTGCACGACGTGAAGCTCGCGCTCGATTCGCCCGAGCCGCTCGACGATGCAGCGATCCGCGTCGTGCTGAGCGGTCCGATCGCGCTCGATGGTTATGGCGAGGAGCGGGAGATCGCGTGGAGCACCCACCTCGCGCGGGGCGTCAACGAGCTCACGCTGCCGATCGTCGCGTCGGCGCCCGGCGGCGGCCAGCTGCTGGTCGAAGTGCGTTCCGGCGAGCGCCGCCGGACTTTCGTGGTGGACGTGCGTGCCGTGGCCGAGCGCGCGGGGCCGGCTGCCGCGGTGCCGGTAGTCGCGAAGCCGCTGGGCGTCTGAGGCGTGAGGGAACCGAGATGCGCTTGATCCGTGTTGACCCGCAGAGCAATCCCGTCGGGAGAAGGGTCATGTCCACGAGGGTTCGGCTGTTGTTGACGGCCGCGACGGCGATGGCGGCGTCGGTCGCGGGGCGCGCACAGGCGCAGCCGCAGTCGCCGCCGCCCGGGAACCTCGATCTCACGATGGTGCTCTTGCCCGAGAACGCCAAGGCGCCCGACGAGGTCACGCGTCACATCGAGCTGCCGCCGCGGCCGGCGACGCCGCCGTCGCACGAGCAGCCTGCGCCGGGGAAGCGGCCGGACGGCGTGGGCGAGGGCCGCGACACGGCCACCGAAACCCGCGAGCGCGGTCGCGACTTCGGTCGCGACGTCGCGGAGCAGGCGCGCGAGAATCGCGAGAACGCCGGTCGGGGGCAGAAGCCGGACAAGCCGGAAAAGCCCGAGACGCCGGCTCCGCCGATCGAGCCTCCGGGCAAGCCCACGAACCCGGGGCCCCCGCCGCAATGAATCGATGAGCTTGCCCGGCGACGCGAGCCGCGAACGCGCGTAGCGGCGCAAGCATCGTGCGGCGCGACGGCCGTCGGCCGCCGGTTCGCTGCGCAGTACACTGCACCGGTCCATGGTGTGGTGCAGACCGATCGTCTCGATATTCGGAATTCGTTTGGCACGGCTTGCCGCGTGCGCCGCGCTCGCCGTGTTGCCGCTGGTCGCCGTCGCGCAGCCGCCGGGGGCCGGTTCGTCGTTCGCCGCAGCGAGCGCGGCGTTCGCGCGAGGCGACTTTGGCGAGGCGCTGCGATCGTTCATCGCGGCGCGCGCTGCGAGCGCACCGACGCCGGCCCTCGACTACAACATCGGTGTTTGCGAGTACAAGCTGGGCGACTACGCCGCGGCCGAAGCATCGTTCCGCGAGCTCGGTCGAGCGTTTCCCGCGTTCCGCGCACTTGCCGACTACAACCGCGGCCTTGCGCTCGCGAAGCTCGGGCGCGCGCGCGAGGCGCGCACGGCGTTCGCCGCCGCGGCGAGCGCCGGCGGCGAGGCCGTCCGCCGGCTCGCCGATGCCGAGCTCGCCGCGCTCGACGCGGGTGCGCCCACGGCTGCGCAAAGGTGGGCCGGCGCCTTCGACTTGGCGGTTGGGCACGACGACGACGTCGCGCTCGTCGCGGAGCTCAGCTTGCCGGCGGGTCAAGCAGCGGGCAGCACGTTCACGGAGGCCGTTGCGGCCGCGAGCCGATCGTTCGCGACGGGCGTGCCGCTCAGGCTCGACGTGAGCGGCTACTCCGTGCGCTATCGGGACACTTCGCAATACGATCAGGACGCGCTGCGCATCGAGCTCACTGCGCTCGAGCGACCCGCGCCATGGCGCTTCGAGGCGGGTCCGTATTTCGACTACGGCACGCTCGATGGCCGCGGCCTGCAGCGCATACTCGGCATCGACGCGCGCGCGCAGCGTTCGGTGGCGGCACGCGCCAGCCTCGACCTGCGCGCGAGCTACGAGACGATCGATCCGATTGCGGCTGCCTACGCGTTTCTCGACGGCACGCGCGGCAGGCTCCAGGCCGCCCTGGACTTCGATGTGCGCTCGGGACGCGTGCGCGCCGCGCTCGGTCTGGAGACGAACGATCGCGATGATCCGAGCGTATCGCCCGAGCGCCACCGTGTGAGCGTCGCCTACCGTCGCGCGCTCGCGCCGAGCTGGTGGCTCGACGGCGAGCTCGCGTATCGCCGCAGCCGCTACGGCGATCTCGCAATCGAGCGGCGCGAGGACCTGACGGAGCTGCACGTGCTGGCGCGCCGCGAGCTCACCGGCGATTGGACGTTCAACGTCGATTATCTTTGGTCCGATAACGACGCAACGGACCCCGCGTATGCGTACACGAGCCGGCGCCTCGGGCTCGGCGCCTCGAAGAGCTTCTGACGCCGCGTTCGCGCATCTGCGTTGACGATGCGCGGGCGGCGTGCCTACATTGAGCCCGGACTTCGGAGCGAACGATGATTCGTCTGCACGCGACCAAGGGTTCGATCAACGGCTACAAGGTGCGGCTACTGCTCGCGATGCTCGAGATGCCGTACGAGCTCGTCGAGCCCGATATGTACGCGGGCGAGCATAAGCGCGAGCCGTTCTTGACGCTCAATCCGTTCGGCCAAATGCCCGC
This sequence comes from uncultured Gammaproteobacteria bacterium, assembly GCA_963817615.1. Lineage (GTDB taxonomy): Bacteria > Pseudomonadota > Gammaproteobacteria > Steroidobacterales > Rariloculaceae > FEN-1219. The sequence continues at coordinate 1,389,320 of CAWFPH010000002.1, forward strand.
CCTCACGGACGGCGACTACACGATCGCCGACTCCCACGCGTGCCTCGTCTATATTGCGCGCCAGTACGACCCGAGCAACCGTTGGCTGCCGATCGACGCGCAAGGCGAGGCGAAGGTGGCGGAGTGGCTGTCGAAGTCCGCGAACGAGGTGCACCAGGGGCCGTGGATGAAGCGAGCGAAAATCCGCCGCCCCGACGCGATCAAGCTCTCCGACGAGGAGATCGACGCGCGCTGCGATCACATCTTGCGGCTCATGGAGGCGCATCTCGCGAAGCGCGACTGGCTCGCGCTCGGCCGTCCTACGATCGCGGACTTGTCGTGCTTCGGCCCGATCTCGCTGCTGAAGATCTCGGGCTACGACACCGACAAGTGGGCGCACGTCTCGAGCTGGCTCGACCGCATCCGTGCGCTCCCGCATGCCCACGACATCGACGGGACGCCGTACCGTTGATGCGGTCTTGGTGCGCGCCGCGAAGCGGTGCCAGTAGCGGAGGCGCGCGCGTACGTAGGGCGCTTCCGGGAACGCCGTGAATCCGTCCCTGGAGGCTCGCGCGGCGCCTTCCCTGGCGCCGAACGTCCCGGAAGCGCCCTACCTACGCGCGCGCCTCCGTGCCGAGGGCTGTGCTTCGGGACGCTACCGGCACGTTGTGGCTAGAAGGTGCCTTTGGTCTGGACGACGAGCTGCACGTGATCGATGCTCGGATCGCCGTTCAACGGAAACGCGAGATCGACGTGGACGATCGATCGCCCGCTCGAGCGCGGCGAGCTCAGCCGCAGCCCGACGCCGACGTCGTACAGCGTGCCCAAGCTCGGCGTGCCGCGCGGATCCATCCCGGTCACGCGGCCCGCGTCGGCGAACACCGCGTAGCCCAAGCGGAACAGCCGCCACGGATACCAATCGGTGAAGAAACGTTCCTCGACGCTCACGCTCGCGCGCCGCGTGCCGGATTGGTAGCGCAGCGGATAACCCCGCAGCCCGTTGTCGCCGCCGAGCAGCACTTGGCTTTCGGCGTCCAGGTCGTGGGTCGCGAGCGCATCGACGGTCACCGACAGCAGGTTGCGATCGAAGTTGCGCACGTAATAGCGGCCGGTTGCCGCCACGACGGTGTTGCGCGCGCCCACGTCCTCGCGCCGCGTCGAGGCGGCCGCGTTGAACAAGAGCAGCCGGCCCGCAGCCGGTTCCCAGCCCTTCGCCGCGGCGGCGCGCAGCAGCCACGCATCGCGGTCGGAGCCGAAGCGCTCCGCGGCGTAGCCGAGCGTCGCGAGGAGGTTCAAGCCGAGTGAGATGTCTTCCGTGCGTCCCATGTCGTTGAGCTCCGTCATCTCGCGATAGTCGTCGCGAATCGACTGCCACCCGATCCACGGGTAGACGAGCTTGCGGTCCTCCGGCAGCAGCAGCGGCTGCGGCGTGTCGGGGGTCGGGAAGAAGCGGTCCTGCTCCTCTGTGATGCCGACGAGCCAGCGCTGCGCATGCCGCTCGACCGCGCCGCGCGACCAGCCGCCCTGCAGCGTGAAGCTGCGCAGATCGTGACGAAACTCGTCGACCTCCTCGCCGAGGTCGTACATCGAGTCGACGCGCCGCTCGTCGCGCACGCTGCCGCCGAGCGACCAGCGCGCGTCGAGCTCGTAGAACGGGCGCTCGGCCGTCAGCTCGCGGCGATGGCCGTCGCTTGCGGATCCGAGCACCGTGTGCAAACGCATGTGGCTGTTGAGCACGTTCGGATCGCTGTAGCCGACGTAGCGCTCGTCGCGGTCGACGTCGCTCTTGTAGAAGAGATTGAGCTCCTTGCCCGTGCCGAGCAGATTGCCGTCGGAAATGCCGATGCCGATGCTGTTCTCGCCGCCGCTCCGGCCGAGCCTCAGATCGGGCGACAACGACCACGCGTCGCGCACGTGCACGGCGACGTCCACTGTATTGGTCGCGGCGTCGTAGCGCAGCGGCTCCACGGTCGCGTCGGCGAGAAAGCCGCGCGCGCGCAGGGCGCGGGCCGACTCGTCGAGCAGCCGCTGCTCGTAACGGTCGCCGCTCGCGAACAAGAGCGCGCTCTCGATCACGTTCGCGCGCGTGCGCACGTGCACGTGGTTCGCCCAGCGGTAGAGCTTCTTGTCCTCTTCGGGGTTGTTCAGGTCGAAGACGTTGTCGACCGTGATCTCGACCTCGCCGATCCGCGCGCCGCGGCGCTCGATCTCGGCGCGATCGAGCGGCGCCGGCGGCGCCGCGGCTTCCTGGCCGGACAGGCGGGCTGCGGCGGTGAGCGCTACCGCGAGCAGTGCGGCGCGCAGCGCCCGTGACGATTTAGGACGCATCGCTCGCGAGACTAGCGTCTAGCATCGGCGAAAACCGTGGCTTGCCGCCCAATTAGCCGGGCATCCGTGCCGCGAGTCTCGCGAGCGCGGCCGGCCGCCCGTCCGGATCGGCGACGATGCCCTCGCGATAATCGACGACCTCGAGCGCCTGCGCCGCCGTGCGAAGCTCGCCCGGTTCCAGCCGAAACAGCGGGTTCGTGGGTCCCGCCACGCTTTCGTCCGTTCTCAGATGCTGCTCGCATAGCAGGAGGCCGCCGGGTGCGAGCCGAGCCGCGAGCTGCGGCAACAGCGCGCGATTCACGTAGCGAATCCAGACGATCAAGTCGTAGACGGCGTGTTCCGCGAGCGCGCGCTCGAGGTCGCGCTCCAGGTCCGCGTGAATCCACCGGATCGTAAGACCGGCGTCGACCGCCGCCGTCGCGGCGCGCTCGAGCGCAACCGCAGAGATGTCCGCTGCATCGACCGTGAAGCCGGCCGCCGCAAGACGCAGCGCGTTGCGTCCCGCGCCGCACGCCACGTCGAGCGCTCGGCCGCGCGCCAGGCGCGGCAACCACTCCTCGATGAATGCGCTCGGATGCGTGCGCTCGGCGTACGCGCCCGCGCGATAGCGCTCGTCCCATTTGGCGCGTTCCCCGTCGGTCATCGCATCGGGCGGGCGGCGCGCCGGCGCCGAGCAGCAGTTGCTGCGGCCGCGTCGCTCGGCTCGAGCGCGGCCTCGGCGCGGCTGTGGAGACAGCTCATCAATGATCCCCCCGGAGACGCGGCGCTCAGCCCACGTTCTCGCCGCGCCTGCGGCGGCCGGCACCGAGCTGCGACCAGTGCCAAGGCTCGTAGATGAAGCCGTAGGCGTTATCGCGTCCGTACGGCATGCCGAAACCGAAGCGGGCGGCCTGCAGTTGCAGCCATCCGAATGCCGCGGACGCTTCGAACTCCTCCGTGAGCGGTCGGGCGCCGCGGGTCGCGATGTCGATGGCGCGGCCGGTGTGGTGCTCGCTGAAACCGGGCGCGGCGTTGACGCGCAGAATCGACTCGATCGTCTCGCCCGCGGCGAGCTTGCGGCGGAACAGCTCCGCCTGGTGGCTCACGCTGCGGAAGCCCGAAACGAGCAGCAGCTCGACGCCGTCGATCTTGGCCGCGGCTTTCATGCCGCGCCACGCGCGGGCGGTTTCGGGCGCGAGTTTCTGCATCCTGCCGACGATGTTCGGCTCCACGTCTTCGAGCTCGTGCGCCTCCGCGTAGCTCGGCCGTCGCGGGTTGCGGCCATAGTCGATCGGAATGCCCAAGTCGGCGAACAGCTCCGAGTTGATCATCGTAGTCGCCTGCGCACCGCCGTTCGGCGCACGCTCTATTCTGCGCGAACGCGCACGCAGTTCAATGCTAGGTCCTGGGCGGGCGTTCGCGGAGCAGGTCGGCCGGGTCGAGATCGAGCGCTTTGATCCGCTCGCGAATTGTCGGCCATTCGTCGCGCAGGAATCGCCGCTGCTCCCGCTTGAGCAGCAGCTCGCGCACGCCTTCCTTCACGATCAGGCCGATGCCGCGCCGCGTCTCGGTGTATTCCTCGAGCTCGCGATAGGCTCGCGCGGCCGTGAGCGGATTGACGACGAAGTCGTTGGCGAGCTGCCTAACGGAGGGGAGTAGCTCGCCCTCGCGATAGGTTTGATCCAGGATCCGCGCGACGATCTGCTCCATGAGCTGCCGATAGATCGGTCGGTCTTGGTGCCAGGCTTGGACGGCGTCCGTCATACTGTTCTCTTGTCGTGCAACCTTCGCATCGATTGCCGCATCGTAGCGGCAAATGCTTGACATCGACGATTCTATTACAGTATTAGTGTGTTGCGTAGGTAACACAGCTTTGGCCCGCGGCGAATGCCCATCCTGCAGTTGAAGAAGAAGGACCCCGCCGCGCCGTCCGACGGCGCGGCGCCCGACGTCGCGCTGTCCGCGATGGATCGCCGCATCGAGCGGCGGCTGATCACGCCGCAGCGCGTCGCGATCGCGATCGGCGCGGTGCTGTTGGTGGCGATCAGCGCGTACGCGTACGTCGAGTTCGGCTTGCGACGCACGCTCAGCGTCGGCGAGGAGCGGCTCACGATCTCGAAGGTGAGCTACGGCACGTTCCATGAGTACATCCCCGTCACCGGCAACGTCGTGCCGCACACCACGGTGTATCTCGACGCGGTCGACGGGGGACAGATCACGTCGGTGCACGTCGAGGAAGGCGCGTTCGTGAAGGCCGGCGACCCGCTCGTCTCCTTCAAGAACAGCAATCTGCAGATCCAGGTGATTACGGCCGAGGCGCAAATCGCGCAGCAGCTCATTCAATTGAGCACCACGCGCCAGAACTTCGATCAGAGCCACCTGCGCAATCAGAGCAACCTCGTCGACATCGAATACCAGATCGATCGCTTGAAGCGCGACCTCGCACGGAAGCGGCCGCTGCTCGCGACCGGCGGCGTGACCAAGGGCCAGCTCGACGATCTCGAGGCCGAGCTCAAGCGCAACGAAGGCATGCTCGGTCCGGCGCAGGAGGCGCTCAAGCTCGACGAGGAGTTCCGTCGAACCGAGATCGCGCGCATGAACAACGCGCTCGAAGCGATGAACAAGAGCCTCGCGGTCACGCGCGCGAATCTAGAGAACCTCGAGATCATCGCGCCGATCACGGGTCAGCTCACCCAGCTCGATGCGAACGTCGGCGAGTCGAAGTCGCCGGGGCAACGCATCGGGCAAGTGGACGAGGTCAACGCGTTCAAGGTGACCGCGTACGTCGACGAGTTCTATCTGACGCGCGTGATGCAGGGCCAGTTCGCGACCGTGGACATCGACGGCAAGACCTACACCCTCGAGGTCAGCAAGGTCTACCCGGGCGTCAAGGACCGGCAGTTCCAGATCGACCTGGTGTTCAAAGGCGATACGCCGGCGCTCATCCGGCGCGGCCAGACCGTGCGTATGCGGCTCGAGATCGGCCAGCCGGCCGACACGCTCGTGCTCGCGAACGGCGCATTCTTCGACGACACCGGCGGCCAGTGGGTGTTCGTCGTCGATCCGGCCGGCGACTTCGCGGAGCGCCGTCCCGTGCGCTTCGGCCGCCGCAACCCCGAGGGCATCGAGGTACTCGAGGGGCTCAAGGACGGCGAGCGCGTGATCACGTCGAGCTACGAAAATCTGCAGAACTTCGACCGCATTCAATTCTCGAAGGGCTCTTGAGGGTCGAGAACGCGCGGGCGACGTCATCGACCGGGGGAACACGATGATCAAGATGAACGGCATCACCAAGCGCTACCGCACCACCGAGCTCGAAACCACGGCGCTCGACGGCATCGACTTCGAGCTCGGCGACGGCGAATTCGTCGCGGTGATGGGCCCATCGGGCTGCGGCAAATCCACGCTGCTCAACATCGTCGGGCTGATCGACGCGCCGACGAGCGGCCAGTACTACTTCGGCGACCAGGAAGTGTCGAAGTACTCGGAGAACAAGCTTGCGGATCTGCGCAAAGGCAACGTCGGTTTCATCTTCCAAAGCTTCAATTTGATCGACGAGCTCAACGTCTACGAGAACGTCGAGCTGCCGTTGCTGTACCAGAACGTGCCGAAAGCGCAGCGCAAGGAGCTCGTGGGCGAGGCGCTCGAGCTCGTGGACTTGTCTGCCCGCGCGAAGCACAAGCCGGAGCAGCTGTCCGGCGGTCAGCAGCAGCGCGTCGCGGTCGCTCGCGCGGTCGTCGGCAGCCCCAAGCTGATCCTCGCCGACGAGCCCACGGGCAACCTCGACACGAAGAACGGCGAGGAAGTCATGAACATGCTGAACCAGCTGAACACGCAGGGCACGACCATCATGATGGTCACGCACTCGCCGAGCCACGCGCAACGCGCGCACCGCATCGTGAATCTGCTCGACGGCCGCGTCGTGGCGGCGAATCAGATCGAGATCTGATGCGTCGCGCGCGGCACCGTGCCCGGTCGCGAAGCGCCGGCTAGCGCCGACGATCGCGCGCAATCGCTGCGCGGTGACGGCGCCGAGAGCGGACCCGCGGGTCACCGCATCGGTTTGCGGAACTTGTAGGCGAATTGGTCCGTGTGCCCACGGATCGAGCGGTCGAACACTTTGCGCGTGCGATCGTCCGACGGATTGCGCAGCACGTCGCTGGCGCCGACGTACTCGAAGCCGGCCGCCAGCACCTGCTGCTTGACCGTCGCTTCGTCGATGCGGTGCAGGGTGTCCGTATCGCGCAGCCCCGATCCGGCCTCGGCGGAGTGGTCGACGATGACGTAGAGGCCGCCCGGTTTCAGCACCGCGAAAACGGCCTTGTTCAGGAGGGCGGGATCCGTCGGACCCATGAACTTGTCCGGGTAGTCGTGATAGTTCTGGGACGTGAACACGACGTCGACCGGCTGCGGTGCCGTCAATTTCGCGGCCGGCTGCAGCAGCAGGTCGACGTTGCCGTATTCGGCCGCGATGGCTTTCACTTTGTCGGGGCTCTCGTCGTACTCCGTGGGCCACACGGCGTAGACCCGTCCCTGCGGACCCACGACCTTGCTGAACACACGCGTGAAATAACCGCCGCCCGGAATCAGCTCGAGCACACGATCGCCCGGCTTCGCCTCCGAGAACGCGACGACCTCCGCGACTTTGCGCCGATCGTCGTTCTTGGCGTCTTCCGCGCGTCCGGGGTCGGCTACGGCCTTCGCGACGTAAGTCGGTATCTGCGCCTGCGCATCGGCGAGCGCGAGCGACAATCCAAGTGCGGCAATGGCCCCCACGATCCGTTTCATGATTTGCGCTCCTGATGGTTGACGACCGGTTGCCCGCGTGCTCGAAACGCTCCCCCCAATTCGATTATGGGGCCTCGCGACGCTCGTGGGCAGTGGTGTCGCGGGTTGCGGGTTCGAGCACCGCGGCTAGACTCCGGGTTCGCGCCCGCAAGAGGCGCGCAACGATGCTAGGGGGCGGTTCCGTTTGACGACGTCGAGACGGCATCGCGCGGCGGCGCTCGCGGGCATCGCGGCGCGCACCCTCGCAGCGGCGCTCATTGCGTGGGTCGTCGTGACCGTGACGCTCGTGGCCGCGCTGCGCTGGTTCGCGCCGCCGCTCACGGCCGTGATGCTCGAGCAGCCCGGCCCGCTGCGCGAAGTTCGCTACCGGTGGGTGGACCGGCCGCGCATCTCCGCGAACGCCGCACGCGCGGTGATCGCGTCGGAAGATCAACGGTTCCTCACGCACCACGGCTTCGACTTCGAGCAGATCCACCGGGCGCTCGACGACTTCGAGGCCGGCGACTCGCTGCGCGGCGCCTCGACGATCACTCAGCAGGTCGCGAAGAACTTGTTCCTGTGGCAAGGGCGCAGCTTCGTGCGCAAGGGGCTCGAGGCGTACTTCGCGCTGTTGCTCGAGACGCTGCTCACGAAGCAGCGCATTCTCGAGCTGTATTTGAACGTGGCCGAGCTCGGGCCGGGCGTGTTCGGTGTCGAGGCGGCCGCGCAGCGCTACTTCCGTACGAGCGCGGCCGCGCTCACTTCGCCCGAGGCGGCGCTGCTGGCGGCCGTGCTGCCGAATCCACGTGCGCTGCACGCCGACCGGCCGAGCGCATACGTGCGGGGCCGCCAAGCGTACGTGCTCGCGCAGATGCGCTTGCTCGAGGCGCGTGGCCATTACCGGGGGCTCGACTGGTGAGCCGGCGACGCGAGCCCCCGCTGCCGTTGTCGATCGGCTTTCCGCCGGTGGCCGCGGCGGATGCGCGCGTGCTGATTCTCGGCAGCTTACCCGGCCGCACGTCGCTCGCGATGAGCCAGTATTACGCGCAGGCGCACAACGGCTTCTGGCGGATCATGGAAGCGCTGTTCGGCGCGGGACCGGCGTTGCCCTACGAGCAGCGGCTCGAGCGCCTCATTGCACGCCGCGTCGCGGTTTGGGACGTGCTTGCCGCCGGCGAGCGCGCCGGCAGTCTCGATTCCTCGATCGTCGGCGCGAGCATCGTCGTGAACGACTTTCCCCTGTTTTTCGCGGAGCACCGCGCGCTCGAGCTCGTTTGCTTCAACGGCGCCAAGGCGGCCGAGCTCTATCGGCGCAAGGTGCTGCCGACGCTCGCGCCGAGTATCGCCGCGCTGCCGCGGCGCGTGCTGCCGTCGACGAGCCCGGCCTACGCGTCGCTGCGTTTCGCCGAGAAGCTCGCCCGCTGGAGCGACGCGCTCGCCGCGTCGAGCTGAAGCGGCGCGAGTGCGGCGTCGAGCGTTCGCGGTCGCCGTTCGGCGACAACCGTCGTTGCGATACGGTAGGCGCCTCGGCGCAGGGTGCCAGCCTGGTGCAAGCTGCCGCTCCCGTTGCGCGTTCGCAGTGCGTTCGAGGCCGGCCTCACGAGCACGAGAATGCGCGGAAGCTCGCAGCCGCGCGGGTTGCGACCTTCCGTCGGGGCGGGGCATGGTTTTTGCAAAAACGGCGCATCGAACCACGACGTGAGGAAGGCCGGTGCGCCAGAATTCCGTTCGCGGCTTGCGTACGTTCTGCGTAGCAGCGCGCTGTTTGAGCTTCAAGGGTGCGGCCGAGGAACTGTGCGTGACGCCTTCGGCCGTGAGCCATCAGATCAAGGGCCTCGAGCAGCAGCTGCAAGCGCTCTTGTTCGAGCGGCGTACGCGCGAGGTCGTGCTGACCGAGCTCGGCACGACGCTGTTCGCCCAGGTCGAGCCGTTGCTGACCGAGCTCGACAGCGTCACTGCGCGCTTCCTCCAACGCAACGGCCAACGGCGCGTGCTCAGGATCTCGCTGCTGCCGTTCTTTGCGAGCGAGATGTTCATTCCGCGGCTGAGCGCGTTTGCCGACCGCCATCGCGCGATCGACCTCCGCGTCGAGACGACGGAGCCGGGCGCCTCCCATGCCGCGACCGCCGACGCGTCGATTCTGCTGTTGTCGAGCCGGCCGCCGCCCGACTTGTGCGCGCACCCGTTGTTCACGCTGCGGCTCGCTCCCGCCTGCTCTCCGCAGCTCGCGAAGGAGCTCAAGCTCGGCGATCCGCGGGCGCTCTTGGGCTCGACGTTGATCGTGCACAAGTCGCGGCCGCACGCGTGGCAGGACTGGTTCGCGAGCATGGCGATCGCTCTCGAACGGCCGCCGAAGGTGATCCATTTGGACAGCATGTTCGCGGTCGCGCGTGCCGCCGAGCGCGGTCTCGGTGTCGCGCTCGTGCCGATTCCGCTCAGCACGGGCTGGTTCAGCGGCGGCACGCTGGTGCGACCTTGCATCGGCGAGCTCGAGACGACCGACCGCTACTACTTCGTGTATCGCTTGGATGCTGCGCAGAATAGCGACGTATGCGCGCTGCGCGATTGGGTGATCGCGACCTTCGCTCAAAATCAGGATGAGCGAATGTCAGCCGTCGCCTAAGAAGTTATCGTTTGTGGTTTATGCGCGCGCCAGTAAAATGCCTTTAAAGGAACACAGTTGAGCCATGGACGGCTCGTTCCCCGCCGATATTCTCCTGGTTGGTGCTTGGTGATGTGCGTTGTGAGGGCTCGGCAGTTTTTCGCTACTCCCCCCAGCGGATACTGATCAACACATGGCCCCTGCAACGTAGTTCGGCCCGGCTTCGAAAGAAGCCGGGTCTTTTGTCTCCCCCGATTGGCTCGACTAGCCGGCAGGGCGCGCGTGCAGGCTCGGCAGGGCCGCCGGCGTCTCCGCGGCGGCGCGCGCCGGTTCCCGCGCGAGGGCCGGCAGCTCCAGCGTCACGACGAGGCCGGGCTCGTTGTCGGCGAGCTGCAGCCGCCCGTGGTGCTGCTGCGTCACGGCCTTCACGAGCGCGAGGCCGAGCCCGTTGCCGGGCTGCGATCTCGCCTGATCGAGACGCGTGAAGCGCTGCAGCACGCGCTCGCGATCCGCCGCCGGGATGCCCGGGCCCGTGTCCGCGACGCTGAGCCGCGCGATATCGTCGTCGCGCGCGAGCTTCACGGCGACCGAGCCGCCTGGCGGCGTGTATTTCATCGCGTTGTCGAGCAAATTGGTGAGCGCCTGCGCCAGCAGCTCGCGATCGCCGAATACCTCGACCTTCTCGTCGGAATCGTGCACGAGCGTGATGTGACGCTCGTCTGCGGCGGCGTTGTACAGCTCGCACACGTCGGCCACGATCTGCGAGACGTCGACCGCGGCGAACGCGCTGCGGTGGGCGCCCGACTCGACGCGTGCGATGCGCAGCAGCGCGTTGAACGTATCGAGCACGTGCTCGACTTGCTCCACGCAGCCGGCGAGATCCTCCCGCCGGGGCTGCGCCGCGGCGGCGACCGTCTCGAGACGATTGCGCAGCCGCGTGAGCGGACCGCGCAGGTCATGGGCCACGCTGTCGCCGACGTGGCGCATGCCGGCCAGCAGGTTCTCGATTTGATCGAGCATCGCGTTGATGCTCGTCGCGAGCTCGTCGTGCTCGTCGCCGCCGCCGTGGACCGGCACGCGGCGGCTCAAATCGCCGGCCATGATTTGGCGCGCGGTGCGGTTGAGCTCCGCGACGCGGCGCCGCGCGCCGCGTGCCATCAGCACGCCGCCGACGAGCGACAGGCCCATCGTGAGCGTGAGCGCGTACAGGCTCGCACGCCGGAACACGCGCTCGATCTCCTTGAGCTCCCGGATGTCGCGACCGACGAGCAGCCGGAACCCCGGACCGACGGCGACCGCGCTCGCGCGCACGGGCGTGCCGTCCTGCTCGACGAAGTCGACCCACTGACCGAGCCGATTGTCGAGCTCGTTCGGCCAATACGGCACGTTGCCGGCAACCCGGCGGCCGATGGGATCGGCGAGCAGGTAGGCGGAGCGGGCCTCGTCTTCGCGCCCGACGCGCTCGTTGATGATCTCTGCGAGGCCCGCGAGATTGCGCCGCTCGTACTGCTCGTACAGCCCGTCCATCTCGACCTGGATCACGGCGTTCGTCTGCCGCTCGAGATAGCCCACCGTGGACCAATAGATGAACGCGAAGAGCGCCACGGACGACGCGGCGAACAGCGCCATGTAGCCCAGCGCAACCTGAAAGGCACTGGTCTTGAACAGAGTGCGTACCCGCATCGTAAGCGAAGCTCAGCCGTCGAGCCGGTAGCCCACGCCGCGAACGGTGTGCAGCAGCGGGCGATCGAAGCCCCGATCGATCTTCGAGCGCAGTCGGCTGACGTGCACGTCGATCACGTTCGTCTGCGGGTCGAAATGGTAGTCCCAGACGCCTTCGAGCAGCATCGTACGCGTGACGACCTGACCCGCGTGCCGCAGCAGGAACTCGAGCAGTTGAAACTCGCGCGGTTGCAGGTCGATGCGCTCACCATTGCGGCGCACCTCACGGCGCAATAGGTCCATCTCGAGGTCCGCGGCCTTGAGCACGGTGGCCGGCGCGTCGGCACGGCTCCGCGCGCGCCGCTCGAGCGCTTCGAGCCGCGCCAGCAGCTCGCTGAACGCGAACGGCTTCACGAGATAATCGTCGCCGCCCGCTTTCAGGCCCTTGACGCGATCGTCGACCTCGCCGAGCGCGCTCAAGATGAGTGCGGGCGTCGAGTTCTCCGAGGCGCGCAGCGTCCTGATCAGCGTGAGCCCGTCGATGCCGGGCAGCATGCGGTCGACGACGAGCGCGTCGTAGTCTTCGGTGGTCGCCAGGAACAGGCCATCCTTGCCGTTGTCGGCATGGTCCACGTTGCAGCCTGCCTGCACGAGTCCGTTCCGAATGAACGAGGCGACGTCCCTGTCGTCCTCGATGACCAGGATTCGCACGCCGTTCCGTCGCTTCCTCGCTGACCTAGCTGCGGCGAGCGCCGTGGACTACGACGCTGCCTCCAAGCTCTTGGCCTCTTCTCGAGTGAGCTTGTAGATGTTCTGGATAGGGTAGCGGAAGCCGCGGACTCTCACCGCATCGAACTTCGCATAGACCCGATCGGCGAACGACGTGAGACCGATCACGTTCGCGAACTTGAGATCCGGGCTCGGGTAAGCGAGCTCGACGAGGTAGGGATCGAACGGCGTCGGCCACACGATCACCTTGCTGCTGTCGATCGGCGTCCAGCTGCGCAGGCGGGTCCGCAGCCAGAAGCTGTCGACCGTCGGGTAGCCCTTGGCGGGCTCCACTTGCTTCACGGCCGGCGTATTGCCATTGGCCGGACGGGCACTCGCGGCGCCGATGCCGAATACGAGCGTCAACGCCAAGGCGGCGCCGGCCGCGGGCCTCGCGACCCGGCCGAAAGTTGGGCGTTTCATGTTTCTCTCCAATCTCGTCATGTGTTCGACCATGCGCCTAGCGTATTTGAATGGAGCTGAACGGAGCATTAACAAGGAGCCATCTCCGTCGCGCCGAAATTAAAAAAGCGTAGGGAAACGGTGAGAGCCGAGTAATGGCGCGCGGCGTAACGTTCCCAGCATTAGGCAAAAGATCTCGAGGAGAGTTGCGATGATCCACAAAGGCTTCCGTTCCGCGCGCTCCCGTTGGCTGGCAGGGGCCGCCGGAGGCGTCGCTTTCGCGTTGGCGCTGACCGCCATCGATCTCACGCCCCCTGCGAATTCGGCCCCGGTGCAGGCCGCACCCGTGACGAGCGGCTCGTTCGCGGACGTGGTCGACGCCGTGAGCCCGGCCGTGGTCAACATCATGGTCAGCAAGACCGCTGGCGCCGAGCCGACTGCGGCCTTTCCGCGTTCGCGGCAAGGCGTGCCCCGCGGCGAAGGCCAGCCGTTCGACGAGTTCATGCGCCGATTCTTCGAAGCGCCGGACCAGGCGACGCCGCGCCAGCACGTCGAAGGCGAAGGCTCCGGCTTCCTGATCGACGCGGACGGCTACATCGTCACGAACAACCACGTGATCGACGGCGCCGACAAGATCGTGGTGACGATGAAAGACGGCCACAAGCTCGACGCGAAGCTCGTCGGTCACGATCCGAAGACCGATCTCGCGCTGATCAAGGTGAGCGGCTCGGCGTTCCCGTACGTTTCGTTCGGCGATTCCGACCACGCGCGCGTGGGCGACTGGGTGCTCGCGATCGGCAATCCATTCGGTCTCGGCGGCACGGCGACGGCGGGCATCATCTCGGCGCGCGGGCGCGACATCCAGTCCGGCCCGTACGACGACTACCTGCAGCTCGACGCGCCGATCAACTTCGGCAACTCGGGCGGCCCGGTGTTCAACTCGGCCGGCCAGGTCATCGGCGTCAACACCGCGATCTTCTCGCCGAACGGCGGCAATATCGGCATCGGCTTCGCGATTCCGGCGAATCAAGCGAAGACCGTGATCGCCGATCTGAAGAGCACGGGCAGCGTGGAGCGCGGCTGGCTCGGCGTGCAGATCCAGAATCTCGACGACGAGCTTGCCTCGTCGCTCGGCGTCAAAGATGCGCATGGCGCGCTGGTCGCGGAGGTCGTCGGCGACAGCCCCGCTTCACATGCGGGCGTCGAGGCCGGCGACGTCATCACGCGCTTCAACGACCGCGACATCGATTCGGCTCGCGCGCTGAGCCGAGCGGTGGCCGACGTCGCGCCGAAGAGCACGGCGCGCCTGACGGTGCTGCGCGACGGCAAGAGCCGCGAGCTCAAGGTCAAGATCGGCGAGGCCGCGCCGAGCGAGCAAGTCGCCGAGAACGGCGATCACGGTGCGTCGGGCGACGGCGAGACCGCCGGCTCTCTCGGGCTGTCGCTGCGCGCGCTGACCGACGAGGATCGCTCGCAGCTCGGCGTTCCCGAGGACACGAAGGGTGCGCTCGTGGCCGACGTCGATCCCGATGGCCCCGCGGCCGAGAAAGGCATTCGCCCGGGCGACGTGATCACCGAGGTCAATCACAAGGGCGTGAAGACGCCCGGCGATGCGGTGGCGGCGCTGCGCGCAGCCAAGAAGGGCGACCACGCGTTGCTGCTCGTGCGCCGCGGGGACTCGCAGCGGTTCGTGGCCCTCAACCGTTCCTAACCGATCGAGCAAGCGTTCGCGGCGCCAGTGACGGTACCGCGGGCGGCACGGGCCCCGGCTTTCCATCCTCCCCCCTTTGCGGGAAGCCGGGGCCCTGCTTTTCTCTTCAGATCCTGTCGCCTTGTTCGGGCCGCCGCCGGCGGCCCATAATGCCCGCGGTCGCTCTTCGCCGCTCTCGATCCCGGGCTCCAGGCCGGCCCGCCACGGCGCCACGTCGACCCACCTCGCATGACGAAGCTGCTCAAAGATCCGCTGCTGCATTTCCTGCTGATCGGCGCACTGCTGTTTGCCATCGCCGCATGGCGCGGCCAGGCGGTGCACGCCGGTCGTGAGCGCATCGTGGTTTCGGCGTCGCAGGTGGGGCAGGTCGAGCAGGCGGCTGCCCTGCTGCAGGGCCGCCCGCTCACGCGCACCGAGCTCGAGGCCGCGATCGAGCCCACGATTCGCGACGAGGTTCTGTACCGCGAGGCGCTCGCGCTCAAGCTCGACCGCGACGACGACGAGGTGCGCCGCCGGCTCGTCGACAAGATGAGCTACCTGACGCAGGATCTGGCGGATCCCGAGCCCGCTTCCGAGGCCGAGCTGCGCGGGTTCTACGCGCGCTCGCCCGCCCGCTTCACCACGCCGCAGCTCGCGACGTTCGACCAGGCGTTCTTCAGCGAGCAGCAACGCGGTAAGAGCACGCAGGCCGATGCGGCGCGAGGCCTCTCCGAGCTCATGGCCGGACGCGCATTGGCCGACGTCGGCGATCACGGCCCGCTGCGCGGCTCCTACGACGCAGCGCCGCGCGACCAGGTCGAGGTGCTGTTCGGCGACGCGGTCGCCGAGGCGTTGTTCACCCGGCCGCCCGGGGGCTGGATCGGCCCGTTCAAGTCGGACTTCGGCTGGCACGTCGTGCGCTTGCGCAGCCGCACCGACGCGCGCCTGCCCCCTTACGACGAGATCCGCGATCGAGTACGCGAGGCATTCGCGGCGGATCGGCGGCGGGCGCGCAACGAGGCCGAATATCGACGGATGCGCGCGCATTACGACGTGGTCGTCGAATGGCCGGACCCGCCGGCGGCAAGCGGTGCCGCGAACGGCGACGCGGCGAGCGGCGGGCCCGCGCCGTGAGGCGCGTGGTGCGCGGCCTGCGGCACGCGGCCGTGCTGCTCGCCGCATTCGGAGTCGCGTCGGCCGCGCAAGCGCATCGGCTGAGCCCGGCCTACTTCGGTTTCGTCGAGACCGCGCCCGGCGTGTTCGACGTGCAGTGGAAGGTGTCGATCTCGGGCGGTCTCGCGGCGGCGCTCGAGCCGAAGGTGCCGGACGGCTGCTCGCTCACGAACGGAGTGCGCACCTACGTCGTCGACGACGTGCGGTTTCAGCACGGGACCGTGTCCTGCCCGGGCGGCGTCGGCGGCCGCACGTTTGCGGTCGACGGCCTCGAGGACACGCAGACCGACGTGCTCGTGCGCGTCGACTACCTCGACGGCTCGGCCTCGAATCAACGGCTCACGCCGGCCGCGCCGAGCGTCGTGCTGCCGCGCCGGCCGAGCGCGTTCGAGGTCGTCCGCACCTACGTCGCGCTCGGCGTCGAGCACATTTTGCTCGGCGTGGATCACTTGGCGTTCGTGCTCGCGCTGCTGTTGCTCGTGCGCGGCGTGCGGCGGCTCGTCGCAACGGTCACGGCGTTCACGATCGCGCACAGCCTCACGCTCGCAGCCGCGACGCTCGGCTTCGTGCATGTGCCGAGCGCGCCGGTCGAGGCGACGATCGCCCTCAGCATCGTGTTCCTGGCGGCCGAGCTTGCGCGGCGCGAGCAGCGTGCGGCCGCGGGGGAGACGCGCGCGGACTTGACCGAGCGCTTCCCGTGGCTCGTCGCATTTTCGTTCGGGCTGCTGCACGGCTTCGGCTTCGCGGGCGCGCTGAGCGAGGTCGGCGTACCGAGCAGCGCCGTGCCGCTCGCGCTGCTCTTCTTCAACGTCGGCGTCGAGATCGGGCAGCTCGCGTTCGTCGCGGCCGTGCTCGGCCTCGGCTGGCTGCTGCGTCGACTGCTGGCGACCCCGCCGCGGGGTTGGCAGCAGGCGGCGGCCTACGGCATCGGGTCGGTGGCCGCGTTCTGGCTGATCGAGCGCACGGCCGCGATCTTCTGACCCGCTCCTACGCCGACGAGCCGCTCCCGTGGAGACAAACGCGTCGGCACGCTTTATCGTGCGCGGAGCGGGGGGAGCATGGCGCAGAGAATTTTGACGTCGGTCGTCGGCAGCTATCCGCAGCCGGATTGGCTCGTCGATCGCGCGCTGCTCGCGAAGCTCACCGCGCCGCGGGTGCGGGCGCAGCAAATCTGGCGCGTGGCGCCCGAGCGGCTCGACGAGGCGCAGGACGACGCGACGATCGTTGCGATCCGCGAGCAAGAGCTCGCGGGCATCGACATCGTGACCGACGGCGAGATTCGGCGGGAAAGCTACTCGAATCGCTTCGCGAATGCGCTCGATGGCATCGCGCGCGACCGTGTCGGCGAGATGCTCGGTCGCACCGGCGTGAAGATCGCGGTGCCGCTCGTGGTGGGCCCGATCGGGCGGCGCGAGCCGGTCGAGGTGCGCGACGTCGAGTTCCTGCGTGCCCACACGGACCACAGAATCAAGATCACCCTGCCGGGCCCGTTCACCCTCGCGCAGCAAGCGGCGGACGAGCACTACCGCGACGAGCGCGCGCGCGCGCTGGCGTTCGCCGACGCGGTGAACGAGGAGGTGCATGCGCTGTTCGCCGCGGGCGCCGATGTGGTGCAGCTCGACGAGCCGTGGCTAGAGGCGCGTCCCGAGGCCGCGCGCCGCTATGGCGTCGAGGCGATCGACCGCGCGCTCGCGGGCGTCACCGGCACCACCGCGCTGCACCTGTGCTTCGGCTATGCGGCGCTCGTGAAGAGCAAGCCGTCGAGCGGCTATTCGTTCCTCGAGCCGCTCGAGGACTGCGCCGTGCAGCAGATTTCGATCGAAGCCGCGCAACCGCGCCTCGATCTCGGCGTATTGCGCGCGCTGCCGTCGAAGACGGTGCTGGTCGGCGTGCTCGACCTCGCGTCGCCCGACGTCGAGACCGAGGACCAGGTGGCCGACCGGGTTCGCCGCGCGCTCGACGTGCTGCCGCCGGAGCGGTTGATCGTGACGCCCGACTGCGGCATGAAATATCTGCCTCGGTCGGTCGCATTCGGCAAGCTCAAGGCACTGGCCGCGGGCGCGGCACGCGTCGCGGCCGAGCTATGAGGGCGGCGCCGTCATGCCGATAAAGCGCCGCCGCGCTCGGGCCGTCGCGGCGGTGCGGCGTACGCGCGGCGCGCGCTGGTCGCTCGCGATTCACGGCGGTGCGAGCACCGCGCGCGAGGATCGGCTCGATCCGGCGCGCGCAGAGGCCGTCGCCGCGGCGCTCGAGCAGGTGCTGACCGCCGGCGCGAAGTTGCTCGCGTCCGGCGCACCGAGCCTCGACGCCGTGGAGGATGCCGTGCGGCGGCTCGAGGACTCGCCGCTGTTCAACGCGGGCAAGGGTGCGGTGGCGAATTCGCACGGCGACCACGAGCTCGAGGCCGCGATCATGGACGGCCACACGCTCGGAGCCGGCGCGGTCGCGAACGTGCGCGGCGTGAAGAATCCCGTGACGCTCGCGCGTTGGGTCATGGAGCGGACACCGCACGTGTTCCTCGCGGGTGACGGTGCGGTCGCGTTCGCGAAGGCGGAGGGCATGGAGCTCGTTGCGCCGGACTATTTCTGGACCGAGCAGCGCTGGGCGTCGTTCAAGGAGTCGCGGCGCGCGGGAGCCGCGCGGCCGTCGTCGGAGCAGGGCACCGTGGGTGCGGTGGCGCTCGATCGCTACGGCAATCTCGCGGCGGCCACGTCGACCGGCGGCATGACGAACAAGCTTCCGGGCCGCATCGGCGACTCGTCGGTCATCGGCGCGGGCACCTATGCGAGCAACGCTTCGTGCGCGGTTTCGTGCACCGGGCATGGCGAATATTTCCTGCGCACGGTCGCCGCGCGCGACATCTGCGCGCGCGTCGAGCTCGCGGGCGAGGACGCACGGGCCGCCGCACAGGCCGTGATCGGCCGGCGCATCGGACGGCTCGGCGGCCGCGGCGGCGCGATCGTGATCGATCGGCGCGGCACCGTCGCTTCGGTGTGCAATGCCGAGGTCATGTACCGCGGCGCCGTAACCCACAACGCGCCCGCGCGGTTCGCGATGCTGCGGCGCGAGGAACTGTAAACGCTCGTGATTTTGGGAAGGGGGATCGCGATGTCAGTGAAGCTCACCGTAGCGCTCGTCGGAGCCGCGCTTGCGGCGGTCGCGTGCTCGCGCTCGCCGAGCACGACCGCGTCGAGCGCGCCGTCCGCACCGGCTGCGGCGACGCCGACCGCCGCCACCTCCGCCGCAGCGTCGGCGGCCGCGGCAACCGCGCCGGGCGGCCCTGCAGAGGTCGATTGGCCGATCTACGGCGGCAACCTCGCGGCGCAGCGCTACTCGGCGCTCGATCAGATCAACCGCGGCAACGTCGCGCGGCTCAAGGTCGCGTGGCGCTTCAGCACGGGCAACTATGGCCCGAAACCCGAGCAGCGCAACGAGACCACGCCGCTCATGATCGGCGGCGTGCTGTATACGACCGTCGGCGTCACGCGCAATGCGGTCGCGATCGACCCGAAGACGGGCGAGACGCTCTGGGTCTGGCGCCCGAACGACGGCGACGAGCGTTATGCGGCCGCGCCGCGCAAGACCTCGGGCCGCGGCCTCTCGTACTGGACCGATCACGCGGGGCACGAGCGGCTGTTCGTCGTGACGCCGGGGTTCTATCTGGTCGCGCTCGATCCGGGCACCGGCCGCCAGGTGCCGGGCTTCGGCGAGAACGGCAGCGTCGATCTCATGGTCGGCGTGCGCGGCGAGGTCACGAAGAAGACGAGCATCGGCAACAGCTCGCCGGCGCTCGTGGTCGGCGACGTCGTGATCGTCGGCCCCGCGCACGACGTCGCGATGCGCCCGCCGTCGAAGGCGAACTTGAAGGGCGACGTGCGCGGCTACGACGTGCGCACCGGCAAGCTGCTCTGGACGTTCCACACGATCCCGATGCGCGGCGAGCCGGGCTACGATACGTGGCTCGACGGCTCGGCCGAGTACACCGGCAACGCGGGCGTCTGGGCGCCGATGTCGGCCGACCTCGATCTCGGCTACGTGTACTTGCCGGTCGAGGCACCGCTGTCCGACCGCTACGGCGGCGAGCGTCCCGGCAACAATCTGTACGGCAACAGCCTCGTGTGCGTCGACGCGAAGACGGGCGCGATCGTCTGGCACTTCCAGATGATCCATCACGACATCTGGGACTGGGACAACATGACCGCGCCCGTGCTCATGGATCTCGTCGTCGACGGCAAGCCCGTCAAAGCCGTCGCGCAGATCACGAAGCAGGCGTGGGTCTACACGTTCGACCGCACGACCGGCAAACCGATCTGGCCGATCGAGGAGCGGCCGGTCAAGGCGTCGGACGTGCCGGGCGAGCGCACGTCGCCGACGCAGCCGTTCCCGACGAAGCCGCCCGCGTTCGACCGGCAAGGCGTGACCGTCGACGATCTGATCGACTTCACGCCGGCGCTGCGCGCAGAGGCGATCGAAGGCACGAAGATTTTCCGCATGGGCCCGATCTTCACGCCGCCGTCGCTCGCCGACGCGCCCGACGGCACGCACGGCACGCTCACGCTGCCGAGCGCGATCGGCGGCGCGAATTGGGAAGGCGGCTCGTTCGATCCGGAGACGAACGTGCTGTACGTCGGCTCGTTCACGAATCCGAGCGCGATGGCGCTCGTGGCGGATCCGAAGTTCTCGGACATCCGCTACATCTCGGGCGGCGGCGCGGAGCTCCCGTGGCTGCACGGCTTACCGCTCGTGAAGCCGCCGTACGGCCGGATCACCGCCATCGATATGAACAAGGGCGAGTTCCTCTGGCAGGTCCCGAACGGACCGACGCCGAAGGAGATTGCCGAGAATCCAGCGCTCAAAGGCATCGATCTGCCGCCGACCGGTCGCATGACGCGGGCCGTGACGCTCGTGACGAAAACGTTGCTGTTCACGGCGGAAGGCTGGGGCGGCAGCCCCGTGCTACGCGCGCACGACAAGGCGACCGGGGACGTCCTCGCGGAGATCCCGCTGCCGGGCGGCGTCGGCGGCTTGCCGATGACCTACGAGATCGATGGCGAGCAGTTCATCGTCGTGAGTGTCGCGGGCGAGCATGGCGCGGAGCTCGTAGCGCTCGCGCTCGAGTGAGTGCGGCGGCGCCGGGCGGGTCGCCTGCGGCGCGCCGCAGCGCGCTCGCCGCGCAGCGGCAAGGCGGCCGGCTCACTTGTCGGCCGTGTTGGGTGCCGTCGTGCTGCGGTGGGCGGGGAGCTTGTCGGCGTACTGCGCGTCGCGCAATGTCGCGAACTCGATGAACGCGCCGAGCAGCTCGGGATGCTTCGCGAGCAACGCGTTCCAGTCTTTCAACAGCAGCGATTCCTGGTAGGCCTTGTAGCCGTAGGCGGCCTCGGGAGCGGCCGAGTAACCTCCCTGCAGTCCCGTCAGAAGGTCCTGTGCGTACTGCTGATCGGCCGTGCGCGCGTAGTTCGGCTTGCAGACGCGCTCCTTGATGTTCGACGCGTAGCGCTTCTCGAGATAGCAATGGATGTCGAGCTCGTCGGAGGCATTGATCGAGTTGTAGATCGCGTAGAGTCGGTCTTGGGCGCGGACGAGCGCGGCTCGGATCGCGGCGCGATTCTTGGCCCTGACGATGATCTCGTCGCCGACGTCCGGCGGCGCGGTCGCGGCCGAGTCGGCTGCCGCGGCGTCGCCGCGCGACGGAGCTTCGGCGAACGCGGCGGCGCCGGCAAGGTAGATCGCGACCGCGGCGGCGTAGGCGACCGATCGGACCGAACGGCGGGTGCTGTCAGCGGTGCACATCGTGCTCGCTCCTTTTGCCATGGGAGAGGGACGCCGGCTCGTTCACCGCTTTGAGCAGCGCTTCGACTCTCATCTGCGCGCCGAGCAGCTCAGGGTGGTCGTGCAGCAGCCCTTCCCAGTCTTTGCGCAGGGCTGCGGCCTTGCTGTGTTCCTCGGCGACGAACTCCTGCGAGTTCGGCCCCATCTCGCCGCGGACGCCCTCCAGCGCCGCGCGCGCGATGTGCTCGTCGTCGTGATGCACGAAGCTCGGCTCGCACACACGCTCCAGTATTCTCGAGTGATAACGCCGCTGCTCGCGGCAATGGATGTCGAAATCATCCGAGGCGTTGATCGAGTTGTAGATCTCGTACATGCGGTCTTCCGCGCGTATCAATGCCGCTTGGATCGCGGCACGTGTTTTTCCGGTGACGATCACCTCGTCGCCGACATCGGGCGGCGCAGAGGAGGTCGAGGCCGGCTCATCGGCGGCGCTCGTGCGCGCCGCTATGCAAAGCACGGCGGCGGTCAGCATCGCGATGCTCGCCGCGAAGCCCGCTGAGCGGCGCGGGTGGGTCGGACCCGCGGGCGGGCGGCGGCCTCTAGGCAGATTGCGGGCGAGAGCTTCGCGAGCCGCAAGCGCCGAACATCACGATCTCCGTGGGGTACCGTCGTTTCGAATATATTCGCGGCCTTGCGAAAGCACAAACGCCGGTGAGCGCCCCCAAACGAGAACGGCGCGCCGTCACCGGCGCGCCGTTTCGTGTCGCTTCCGCCGGCGGTCTTCGACCGCGCGGCTACTGTTCCTTCGGCGCCTCGGCCGGCCCGAGTGCCGGGATCGACCGAAGATAGGCGATGATCGCGTCGAGATCGCTGTCCCTGATGTTCTTGTACAGGCCGAACGGCATGAACGGGAGCAGCTTACGCCCGTCGCGGCTCACGCCCGTTCGGATCGCGGTCTTGATCTCGTCGTCCGTCCACTTGCCGAGGCCTACGTTGGGATCCGGCGTGAGGTTCGCGGAGACCGCGGCCCAGGTGTAGCCGAACGGCATGGCGTAGACGTTGCCGCCCCGGCCGAGCTGCTTCATGTCGATCGCGCCGTTCACGTAAGTCGTATGGCAGTCCATGCAATGGCCGATCGGGCCCGCGAGGTACTCGCCGTATTTGACGGGATCGTCCTTCGAAACCGGCGGGATGAAGCCGACCGGCGGATTCGGCATCAGCGGGATCTGATACGTGCTCGGCGGCACCTCGTTGTGGATCGCCGGCACGGTCTTGATGAACGCCGCAATCGAATGCGCGTCGTAGTCCGACATGCCCTTATAGAACACGAACGACATCGGCGGGCCGAGCACGCGGCCGTCGGGACGCACGGCCTCGCGAATCGCCTTCACGATGTCGTCTTCCGACCACGAGCCGATCCCGGTCTCCATGTCGGGCGTGATATTGCGCGCGTACGCGGTGAATACGGGCTCCTTGATGACGAACTCGCCGGCGTACGACTTGTCCGGATCGAGCGAGCCGTCCGGCAGGTGCGGCGTGTGGCAGTTGCCGCAGCCCGCGATGGTCTCGACCAGGTATTTGCCGTGCGCGAGCATTTCGGCGCGGTCGCCGGTTGCTGCGGCCTGCGGCTGCGCGGCCGCGGGAGCCGGAGCTTGTGAAGCAGCCGGCGGGTTGCTGGGCGGGCTGCTTGGTGCGCTCGCTTGCTGCCCGCATGCCGACAAGCCGCCGA
Source organism: uncultured Gammaproteobacteria bacterium (assembly GCA_963817615.1). GTDB lineage: Bacteria > Pseudomonadota > Gammaproteobacteria > Steroidobacterales > Rariloculaceae > FEN-1219. The sequence goes on from CAWFPH010000002.1 coordinate 1,412,168, forward strand.
TCACCGTGACGAGCGCCCACGTCTGCGCGGCGGCGCGAATTCCCCCTCTGATCACTTCTTTGTTCTCCCCGAGAATGGTGGTCCGAAGTCCCGGCCAAAGCATACGCCAAAATCGCGTTCGGCCGAACACGTGGGACGGACGCCGCGATGCGGTTGCCCGCGCGACGGTCGGTCGCGCGGCCGCCGGCGCCCGATCTCGGCGCACGATCCGGCCGGCGCGCGAGTTTCTCAAGCAAAAGAAGCCACTTAAAGGTCGTTTATTAACGGTTAAAACTCGGCTAACGTTGCGGACTTGGGGTATCGCCCCGCCGCGGTTCGTGTCGAATGGATCCACAGCCGGAGCTTCTCCGCGAGCAAGCGCGCCGCATCGAGCGCAGCGGCGCGTTGGGGCGTTCGCGCTCGTATACGCGCTTGCTCGACTTTCTCGTCGAATGCTCGTTGAAGGGCCGCACGCCGAAAGAGCTCGAGATCGCCATGCAGGTGTTCGGCAAGGGCGCCGATTTCGATCCGAGCCAGGATTCGATGGTGCGGGTCTACGCGCACAACCTGCGCCAAAAGCTCGATCATTACTATGCGACCGACGGCCGCGGCGAACCTCAGCAGCTGTCGCTGCTGCGCGGCGAGTATCGGGTGGCGCTTGCTTCGCAGGAGGAGCCGCCCGCGGCCGATCCGCCCGCGGCTGCGTCGCCGCCGGCGGTCGCGCCCGCACCGGCGCCGGCGCGGCGCGGCTGGCTCGCGCTTGCCGCCGTTGCGTTGCTCGCCGTCGGCATACTGCTCGGCGCGGCGGTCGCCGCCCGGCGGGTGCCCGTTCCGAGCCCGGCACAGCAGGTTGCGGCATCGCCCGTCTGGCATTCGCTGTTCGACGACGACTTGCCGATCCTCGTGGTCGTCGGCGACTACTACATTTTCGGCGAGGTCGATTCCCACGGCGAGGTCAATCGCCTGGTGCGCGACTTCTCGGTGAACTCGAGCAAGGATCTCGACGAGCTCCTGATGTATCAGCCGGACCTGCTCGGCAAATACATGGATCTCGATCTCACCTACTTGCCGCGCGGCAGCGCCTTCGCGCTGGTCGACTTGCTCAAAGTGCTGTACGCGGGAGACAAGCCCGTGCGGGTCGTGTCGATGTCGGAGCTCAACGCCGCGGATCTGAAGAGCAACCATATCGTCTATGTCGGCTACCTGAGCGCGCTCGACAAGCTCGAGGATTTCGTGTTCGCGTCGTCGCGGCTCGCGGTCGGTTATACCTACGACGAGCTGCGCAATACCGACACCGGCGAGATGTACGCGAGCGAAGCCGGTATGCCCGAGACGCATCGCAACTACCGCGACTACGCGTTCATCTCGATGTTCCCGGGTCCCGGCGGCAACCAGTTCATGATCATCGCAGGCACGCGGGATGCCGGCATGATGCAAGCCGCGCACGCGCTGTCGGATCCGATGTTCGTGAAGAGCGTCGAGCAGAACCGCCCGGATGCCAAGGACGGCGGCGCCCCCGCGTTCGAAATGCTCTACGAGGTCACCGGCTACGCGCGAACGAACCTCGATGCGCGGCTCGTCCACACCGCGAAGCTCGACTACCAGGAGATCTGGGGCGCCAAGCAGCTGCCGCAGGAGTAGGCCTCTTAGTCCTCATGCGGCGGGGAGGCCGATCTCCGCGAGCATGCAGCGCACGCTGCCGCCGCCGAGTCGCTCGATCGTGTCCACGGGCACGCTCACGAGGGTGCCTCGGCGCTCGAGCGCCGCGCGCCGGCGCGGGTCGAGCGAGCGCAGCGCGGCCGCCGACAGCGCGATGACGGGCCCCTTCGTGCCGCGCAGCTCGAGCAGATTGCCGGCGAATGCGTGCAGCTGCTCGAACGTGAGGTCGACGAGCTCGCGCCCGCTTGCTTCGAGCCGCGCGACCACGCGCTCGCGAGCCTCCGCAGGCACGATCGCGGGAGTGCACAGCACCGCGAGCTCCGTGCCGATCGCGAGCATCACGTTCGTGTGATAGATCGCTCGGCCTGCACGATCGACCGCTTCGAACGCGACCGTCTCGTAGCCCAGCTCGCGGCCGAACTCCGCGAGCGCCTCGGCGTGCGTGCGGGGCGAGAGCGCCGCATACGCGATGCGGTTGGCGCGGTCGAGCACAAGGCTGCCGGTGCCCTCGAGATAGAGCCCGCGCCGCTCGAGTCCGGTGAGGTCGACGACGCGCTCGAGCCGAAACCCGTGCTCGCGCGTCAGCGTGTCGAGAATCTCGGGGCGCCGCTCGCAACGCCGGCTCGGCGCGAGCAGCGGATACAGCACGGCCGTGCCGTCGGCATGCAGGCTCAGCCAGTTGTTCGGAAACACCTCGTCGGGCGAGGAGCCGCCGCGCGCGCCGCCCCCCACTGCGATCACGCGCACGCCCGCGGCCGCGAGCGATGCGCCGAGCGCCGCGAACTCCTGCTGAGCGCGCGCGGTTGCGTCGTGGTTCGTCGGGTCGCGGGTTTGAAAGAAGTTCGAAGCCGCCGTTTCGGGATTCGCGGCGAAGCGCGAGGGGCGCACCATCAACACCGCCGCCGCAGTCTGCGGCTCGCGCGGACGGCTCACGAGCAGCCGGCGGCCGTTGCGGGCGTTTGTCGCGCGCGCTCGATCGTCGCGACGGTATCGCGGATCGAGTCGTACAGCCGGTCGGTCGGCGCGACGAGCGCGAGCGCGGCGCGGGCTTCGGCAAGCGCCGCATCGCGGCAACCTTGCTCCGCGAGCACGTTCGCGAGGTTGTTGCGCGCGGCTGCATTGCGTGGCGCGATCGCGAGCAGCCGCCGGTAGAGCGCGGCCGAGTCGGAGAGATCGTGGCTCGCGAGTGCGTGCCCGGCGGCGGCGAACAGCACGAGCTCGTCGTTCGGCCAGCGCGTAAGCGCGGCGGCGAACGCCGCGGCCGCCCGCGGCGCGGGGAGCAGCGGCTCGGCGCCCGCGAGCGCCCGAACGTACAGAGCGGGCGTCGCGCTGGCCGGCAACTCCCCGGGCGTGATCGCCACGAATGCCCATTGGTGCCCCGGCGCCCAGCGGCGCAGGAATCGTGCGCGGTGCTCGATTCGCCGGCGCTTGCGGCCCGAGCGCAGGATCACGCGGTCGCGCTGCGGATCGACACCGACGACCACGGCGTAGTGCCACATCGGCACGCGCCGCAGCCCGAAGCTTTCGAGCACCAGCACGGGTCGCCCCGCTGCGAGCTCGGCCGTGAGCGCGCCCCAGTCGGGAGTCAGCACGTACGGGATGAGCCCATGCCGGCGCGTGGCGCCCAGCAGCTCGGCCTGCAAGCTGCCGCGCAGCCCCGCGACGTACACCTCGCTCGTGAGCGCCGCGGGGTCGGTCGCGACCCCGGCGTTCGTCAGGATCGTCGCGAGCGCCGCAGGGCCGCACTGATGCACGGTCTGCGGAAAGAACGGTACGGCCGTGAGCTCGACGGCCGTTGTCGGACCGGCTTGCGGGGGGGCGCTCGCGCAGCCGCTCGCCGCGAGCAGCGTGCAGCACGCGAGCACGGCGTTAGATTTTCTTGAAGATATCAATGACGCCGAGGAGCTCGAGAATCAGCAGCACGATGAACACGACGCCGACGACGCCGAGCAGGCTGCCGCCGGCCGGCAGGTTGTCGAGATCGGAGGCGAGCTGCTGCAGCTCGTCGTCCGTCAGCGCTGCGACTCGCTCCGCGGCGGCCGCGGGATCGACACCGCGGCGCTCGAGCTCGCTCTTGACTTCATCGCGCGCGAGCACGGCGTCGATATGTGCAATGGTGGCTTCGCGATCGATCGCGCCGATGTATTGCTGCGTGCTGATCACGCCGGCATAGGCAACCTCGATCGATGAGCCGGCGAGCGCGACCGCCAGCACGGCGGCGAGCGAGCAGCGATGACGGCTTGCCATAGGATCCCTCCGTGAACGTCCGGCAACGATTCAACAGTAGCGCACGCTTTTGGCGTGCACCAGATCGTTGCTCGAGCTGCGCGGCGCTGCCGCCGTGCGGCTCAATCCGCTTTCCACCAGGCGACGAATTCCTCGAAATCGATCAGCCCATCGTCGTTCGTGTCGATCTCCTCGAACCCGATTTTCGCTTCGCGCTCGCTCATCTCCGATTCGAGCTCGTCGAGCATCTCGAGGAATTCGTCGTGCTCGATGCGGCCGTCGCCGTCGCGGTCGTTGTAGTCGAACGTCTCGCGCAGCTCGTCGAGCTCGTCGTTGCTGGGCTTTGCCATGGTCGTTCTACGTCCTTGGTTGGGGTGGCGGTCAATCGGCTGAATTATGACAAGAATGACGTCTCTGCAGGCACGCTGTTCGCGCTTACCGGGTGGCCTTCTCGGTGCTATTCTCGGCGCAGCATCCAGCGGGGGGGTGCAGGCATGCCGAGAATGACGTTGTTCGCGGCGACGCTTGTCTGTGCGTCAGCCGCCGTGAGCGCAGATCCCGGTGCGACATCCCAAATCTTGTTCCCCGATGCAACCGGGGTGATCGCGACCTACAAGGTCGGCGGTCACATCGATATGTCGAATCCCTTCTTCCAAAGCCTCGGCAGCAATGGTCGCAGCTGCGCGACCTGCCACGAGCCGCGTCAAGCGATGAGCATCACGCCCGCCGCCGCACGTCTGCGCTTCGCGATCACTCGAGGCAAGGATCCGCTGTTCGCGAGCGTCGACGGCGCGAACTGCGACACTGCGCGGCGCGCCGATCCCGCGGCCCACAGCCTGCTTCTCGACAACGGTCTGATTCGGATTGCGCAGGCGATTCCGCTGAATGCGGAGTTTGCGATCAGCGTCGTGAGCGACCCATACGGGTGTGCGCTGCACGCAGATCCCGCGACCGGGCAACTGGTGGCTTCCGTCTATCGTCGACCGCTCCCGGCCGCCAATCTCGGCTTCCTGAGCGCAGTGATGTGGGACAGCCGCGAGACCGTTACGCCGCTCGACAACGGCGCCAGCTTCGCCGGCAACCTGCGCGCGGATCTCAAGCACCAAGCGCTCGACGCGACGCTCGGGCACGCGCAGGCGGCCGCGGCGCCGAGCGATGCGCAACTCGACGCCATCGTCGATTTCGAGCTCGGACTGTCTTCTGCGCAGATCTACGACAATGTCGCGGGGCTTCTGAACTCCGGTGGCGCGCTCGGCGGGCCGTACTTCGTCGCGCAGCAGCCGTACTATCCCGGTAGCAACGATTCGCTCGGCCAGGATCCGACCGGCGCAGCGTTCTCGCCGCTCGTCATGCAGCTGTTCGGCGCGTGGGCGCAGGTGCCGCAGAGACTCCCCGACGCACGACGCCGGGCGCGGCTGGACATCGCAGCGGGTGAGCAGATCTTCAATACCTTCCCGCTCACCATCACCGATGTGCGCGGCTTGAACGACAACGGCGCCCTCGACCGTCCGACGTCCTTCGTCGGCACGTGCACGAGCTGCCACGACGCTCCCAATGTCGGCGATCACTCCTTGCCGCTGCCGCTCGACATCGGCACGAGCCATGCGAACGGATCGGGCATGGAGTCCGACCCGGCGATCGCCGCCGGGCTAAATGAGCTGAGCGTGCCGAATCTACCGGTGTTCCTGATTCAGGGCTGTCCAAATCCATTCAATCCGGGCCAACCGGCGTCGTTCTACACGAGCGACCCGGGCCGGGCGCTTGTCACCGGTCGGTGCAACGATTTCAATCGCGTGAAGGGACCGGTTCTGCGCGGGCTCGCGGCGCGTGCCCCCTATTTTCACAACGGCGCGGCCGCCGACCTCGGCGAAGTCGTGGGCTTCTACAACAGCCGCTTCAAGATGGGTTTGTCCGACGTCGAGAAGCACCAGCTAGCCGCCTTCTTGGGCTCGCTGTGAATGCGCTGCCCCGCTCGCAGCCATACGAGCCGAGCGGACTCGGGTTCGCGTGAATGCGAGCAGTCCCTCAGTCGTCATGCGCACCGCGCTCGGCCTCGGCGGCCGGCTTCGACCGCGGCGGGCGCTGCGTCGGGTTGTCGGGCTGCACATCGGGCGCGCCGCGCCCGATGAAGTCGTACAGCAGCACGAGCATTGCATTGAACCCCGTCACTCGCATCACGAGCGCGTGCGGCGTGAGCTCGCGCCGCGGCTTGCGCAGCTCGCGCACGCGACGCGCGAGCAGCGCCGCGAGCCCCGCTCGCGCGATGCCCGACAGCACGAAGAGATAGAGCAGGCTGCTCGAGGTGCCGCGCAGCGGCCATAGGACGCCGCGCGGCGGCAGCAGCTCCGCGAGCGCCGCGCCGGCCATGGCCCCTGCGAACACGCCGGCCGCCGTGCCCACGTTGTGAAACGCAACGTAGGCCGCCCGCCGCGTGCGCGGCACGAGCTCGTAGAGCAGATTGCCCGCGCCGAGCGTGAAGCCGCTCCAGGAGAGTCCCGACACGGCTTGCACGAACATGAGCCACCAGAAGCCGTCGGACACGAGCCACAGCACCGGCACGAACGGCAGCGAGATGCTCGTGACGATCAAGATCAGACGGTTGCCGTAGACGTCTGCGATGCGGCCCCAGGTCGTGAGCATGAGGAACTGCACGATCACGCTCATGCCCGTCAGTGCGGTGAACTGCAGGTAGCTGAAGCCGGCGTCCCGCAGCATGTACACGGTGAAGAACGGCGACGCGATGCCGACGGCTGCATTCATGAGGGCGACGTAGCTCGAGAAGCCGATCGCGCCCGTCGACTGCAGGCTGCGCCACCAGTGCTCGATGTGCATGTCGGGCGGCGGCGCCGAGGCCGGGGGGTCGTGCAGGAACGCCAGGTGGTACACGGACACCGCTCGCGCGACGAATGCGACGAGGAAGATCGCGGCGAACCCGACATAGGTGCGGCCCGTCGCGTCGAGCTCGTGCAGCGACGTGCCGCACGCAACGAGCGCAACGAATGTCGCGATCGTCGTGAGCCGCGTGCGATAGCCGAAGTAGCGGCCGCGCCGGCGCTCCGACACGAGATCGCGCATGATGCTCGTCCACTGCGGCGCTGCGAGGTTGTTCGCGCTGTGGTACAGCGCGAGCAGCGCCAGCAGCGCGCTGATCTCATGCGCCGGCGCCAGCATGGGCACGAGCAGAATCGGCAGCCACGTGAGCGCCTGCGCGGCGCAGCCGACGAGCACGAGCCGCCGTCTGCCGACGAAGCCGCCGAGCCACGCCGAGAAGATCTGCGCGGCGGAGCCGAGTAGCGGCGGCAGCGTCGTGAGCAGCGCGACCTGCGGCGCGCTCGCGCGCAAGAACAACGCGAACGCCGAGAAATACGTCTCGCCCGCGCCGACCTGGACGGAGTACGCCATGCCGTCGCGCACGGAATGGCGCAACGCGCGATCGACTTTTGGGTCCTTCGAGAATCGGCCGGCGGACATCGACGTTACCCGGTGGCGAGCGCGCGTGCGCTCGGTCGGCAGCGAGCGCCGCCGGCGCCACGAATTATACGGAGCGCGGCCGAGCGAGCGCGCTCGTTTAGCGCGTGGCGTCGTTGGCGCACTGCTCCAAGCAAACATCGCGTTGCTCGTCGCAGGTCGCCGGCGATGGAGCTCGGGCGGGGGCTCCGGACGAATCTTCGCAGAATGGAAAGCAAGCCGGCGGCGGCTCGCCGGGCTTTCGCGGAGGCGCCGGCGCACCCGCCGCGGCCCCGACCGAGCAAGTTTCGTGCTCGGTTTCGCACCGATACTCGCAGCGCATTCGTTGGGTGGTCGCTTGCTCGAGCGAGGGAAGCGCTGGCGGTTCCGCCGCGGGCGCGGTCTCGGGCTCGCCTGCAGGGGCGCTTGCGTCGCCGGGCGGCGGTTCGACATTCGCCGGCGGCTCGGTCGGCTGCGCGGCAGCGCCCTCCGGCACGGCCTCGCCCGTGCGGCTGCCGCACGCGGCGAGCAGGACGGCGGCAGCGGCCGCCGTCGCCCACCGATGGCGCCTGAATACCCCCAGGGAGATCGGCCGCCGCCTGTCGTTCTCCGTCATGCTCATTTTGCCTGCGCTCGAGGCGTTGCCGTAGGGATGCGCCGTGCCGCGGGCTTCAGCGCCGGGCACGCTCGAGCAACGAGCTCGCGTCGGCCGCTGCTTGCGAGGCGCGCGGCGCGAGCGTGAGCGCCTTGCGCGCCATCGTTGCGGCCTGGGCGGCGCGGCCGGTCGCGAGGTCGATCTCGCCGAGCTCGACCCACAGCGCCGCGTTGTTCGGATCGATCTGCAGCGCGCGCTCGACGGACGCCTGGGCTTGCGCATAGCTGCCGGCGGCACGCTGCGCGCGGCTTTGCGCGAGCAGCGCCGTGCTCGGTCCGGTCGCGTCGTTGCGTGGGGGCGGCGCAGCCGCGCCGCCTTCGGCCGGCGGCGGTGGCGGCTCTTCGGGGACGGTCGGTGCGCTCGGCCGGCTGTCCGGCCGCGACGCCGAGATGAGCTCGGAGCAGCCGGCGCCTGCCAGCAACGCCACGGCCAGCGGCGCAAGGCGCGCGGCGCTCATGGCGGCCCGATCCGCTCGCTGCCGGATGCTCATCCGCCGCCGCGCTTGAACAGGTTGCGCAGTCGCGCGCCGAGCCCTTCGGCGCCATCGCAGCTGAACGCGCCGGCGGGGTCGGCACCGGCCGGCAGCGGCACGCGCACGGCTTCCGTGCAGCTCGCTGCGCTCGGGCGGCCGGTGGCGTAATCGATCCAGGCCGTCTGCAGGGAGTCGGGCTGCGGCGCGTCGTAGGACGCCGCATGCAGCGTGCGCATCGTGCCGGCCCAGATCTTCGCGGCGCCGGCGGATCCTGTGAGGCCGATCGGTCGATTGTCGTCGGCGCCGAGCCAGGTCACGACCAGAAGGTCGTTCGTGAAGCCCGCGAACCAGCTATCGCGCAAGTCGTCCGAGGTGCCGGTTTTGCCGGCGACGGTCAGATCGGCGGGCAGCTGGCGGCGCACGGTCTTGCCGGTGCCGCGCTCCATGACCTGCACGAGCGCCTGATTCACCTGGTAGACGGCCGCGGGATCGGCCGCCTGCGCGATCTCGATCGGATAGCGCGACAGCTCGGTGCCGTTCTCGTCGATCACGCTGCGCACCGAGCGCAGCGGCACGCGAAAGCCTCCGTTCGCGAGCGTGTTGTAGAGCTGCGCGACTTCCATCGGCGTGAGGGCGAGCGCGCCGAGCAGCATCGAGGGGTAGAGCTTCGGCTTCTGCTCGAGGCCGAGGCGCCCGAGCACGTCGGCGATCGGATCGAGCCCGACGTCGAGGCCGACACGCACGGCCGGCAGGTTCAACGATTCGGCGAGAGCGTGCACGAGCGGCACCGGTCCGTGCGTCTCCTCGTCGAAATCGTGTGGCGACCACACCTCGCCATTGTCGAGCTTCACGTCGATCGGCGAATCGTCGACGACGCTCGCGAGCGTGTATTTGCCCGATTCGAGTGCGGCGAGATACACGGCCGGCTTGATCAGCGAGCCGATCTGGCGGCGAGCGTCGAGCGCGCGGTTGAAGCCGTCGAAATCGGTTCGCTTGCCGCCGACGACGGCGCGCACCTCGCCCGTGTGCGGGCTCGTGACGACGACCGCGCCGTCGATGCCCGCCGCCTTCGGGCCGAGCGCCGTGAGACCGTCCTTGAGCGCGCGCTCCGCCGCCGCCTGGGCCGCCGGGTCGAGCGTCGAGAACACCGTCAGTCCCTTGCGCTCGAGCTCGTCGGCCGGGTAGTCCATCGCCAGTTGGCGGCGCACGAGACCGAGAAAGGCCGATTGCGTCGCGCTGCGCTGCGTCGCGGCTACGAGGTCGAGCTTGCGGTTCGCGGCGTGCTGCTCGTCGGCCGCGCTGATCAGGCCCTCGTTGCGCATCTCCTCGAGCACGAGATTGCGCCGCTCGAGCGCGCGCTCGGGATGGCGGCGCGGATCGTAGTAGGTCGGGCCGCGCACCTCGGCGACGAGCAGCGCGAGCTCGTGCAGATCGAGCTCGTCGAGCGGCTTGCCGAAGTAGAACTGGCTCGCGAGGCCGAAGCCGTGCACGGCGCGAGCGCCGTCCTGACCGAGGTAGATCTCGTTCACGTAGGCGGCCATGAGCTCGCTTTTGCTGTAGCGCAGCTCGAGCGCCACGGCCATGAACGCTTCGCGGACCTTACGCCACCAGGTGCGCTCGTTGGTCAGAAAGTAGCTGCGCACGAGCTGCTGCGTGAGCGTGCTCGCCCCTTGCTTGATCTCGCCCTCCGAGATGTTCACGACCGACGCGCGGATCATCGCGATCGGATCGATGCCGAAGTGCTCGTCGAAGCGCCGGTCCTCGACGGCCTTCAGCGCGGCCGGTAGCAGCGGCGGGATGTCGTCCGGCGCGACGATCAGCCGGTCCTCGCCGTGCGCCGGGAACAAGCTGCCGATCAGGAGCGGATCGAGCCGCGCGAGCGCGAGCGTGCCGCCGCTCGCGTCGCGCAGCGCGCCGATGCGGCCGTCCGCGAACGCGAGCGAAATCGCGCGCTCGGGCTCGCTGTCACCGGCGTAGCTGAAGCTGCGCGTCGCGATCTCCATGCGGTCGAGGCCCACGCGGTACGTGCCCGGGCCCGGCAAACGCGGGTCTTCGCGATAGCCGAGCCGCTTGAGCTCCCCGACCAGGTCTTCCGCCGCAAGCGCGCGGCCCGCGTACAGCTCGAGCGGCGCGGCGTAGACCTTGGCCGGCAGGTCCCAGCGGCGGCCCTCGAACTCGTTGCCGACCTGCCAGGCCAGGAAGCCGCCATAGGCGAGCGCAAGCGTCGCCGCGGCGCCTACGACGGCCAAAAGCGTCCTGCGGCGCGCGCGCGGCGCCGCGCGGCGCGGGCGTTTCGATGTGGAGCGTTTCGCCATGGGATGCGTCATCACGATGCATCAGTTGGCGAGCCGCATCAAGTTTGTCGCTGGCGAGCAGTCGCGCGCGAAAGCCGATGTGCGTTCGTGCGACGGCGCGCGGTACGGCTCATGACGATGGCATCGCGTCCTTCGCCATTGCGCGCGCGCGTGCGGGCCGTTCCGTGCAACGTGCAACGTACTGCTCGAGCGGCTGCGTTTTCTTGTGAGCGAGCAGCGGGGAATTCAAGAACAACGCGAACGCGCCGGCGTAGAGCACGTCGGCCGCCGTGAATCGCTCGCCCGCGATGTAAGCCTGCGCCGCGAGTCGCGCGTTGATGAAATCCATCGCTTCGTCCGAGCTGACCCAGCCCGCCGTGCCGCGCGGAACGGCGACGTTCATGAATTGCGAGGTGAACGCCGGTTCCATCACTCCGGAGTAATAGGAGAGCATCGTGAGGAACAGGCCTCGAGCCGAATCTCCAATCGAGGGACCGAGCTTCGCCGCGGGGAATTTGTCCGCGACGTACAGCGCGATCGCCGTCTGCTCGAAAACCACGGAGGAGCCGTCCTTCAGCACCGGCACTTTCCCGTGCGGGTGCGGATTCCTCGGATCTCGCTCGCCGGAGCCGTCGCCGCGGCGGATCGATACGTACTCGATGTCGTAGGGCTCGCCGATCTCTTCGAGCAGCCACAGGAACCCGCTCGAGCGGGACCGCGGCGCGTGAACGAGCGTAAGCATTTCGAATGACCTCCGGAGGGTAACCTGCGCCGAACGATTGTAGCGCCGCGAATGATGGGGTGGCCGATCGCCGGTGCGCCGCCGCTTGCGCCCCGGCGCTCAATCGGCGAGGAATTCGGCCAGCGCCGCGGCGTAGGCGGGCGCTCCCGAGATCGAATCGTGATTCGTGCCCGGAATCGTGCGCGTTTGCGCGCGGCCGTGCGAGAAGGCAGCCAGCAGACGGACGCTGTTCGCCGCCGGAATCACGCGGTCGCGCGGCGCGAGCAGCACGAGCGTCGGTGTCGTGATCTTGCCGACTTGCGCGAGCGAGTCGAAGCGGTCCTCGAGCAGCCACGCGACCGGCACGAGGGGCAGGTGCGCCTGCGCCACGCGCACGATGCTGTCGAACGGCGTCACGAGCACGAGCTTGCTCACCGGACGCGTCGCGGCGAGATGCACCGCCACGCCGCTGCCGAGGCTGCGGCCGATCACGGCAACGTCGTCGCTCTGCGCACGGATCGCATCGAACACCGCCTCGCCGTCGGCGAGCAGCGCAGCCTCGGTCGGGGCGCCCGTGCTGCCGCCGTAGCCGCGGTAGTTGACGAGATAAGCCGTGCGCTCGGGAAACAGCGCCGCAAATTCCGCGATGTTCGCGGCGACGTCTTCGGAGTTGCCGCCGAAATACAGCAGCGCTCGGCGGCCGCGACCGGCGATTCGCCAAATCTTCAGCGTTGCGCCGTCGGTTTCGAAGCGCCAGATCGCGGCGAGCGACGAGTCGGTTTCCGGCGTGGGAAAGTAGAGCAGGGAGCGCTGTGCGAAATACAACCCGCCGCAGATCGCGACGTAGAGCGCCACGATGGTTGCCGCGAGCCATACGGCCATGCGGATCATCGGACCGGGCGCCGCGGTGCGCGCCAGGCTGAGCACACGGGGGCGGCCATCGATCGATTCTAGTGGAAGATGCCCTCGAGCAGCTTGTCGGTGAGCCGCTTCTTCGCCTGTTCGCGCACCCGGTCGCGCAGAATCTTGCTGAAGTCCGGCGTGATCGACGGGTCCGCGACCGTGCCCTTCAAGTTGAACGGAATCGAGTCGCCGATCAGCGGCGTCATCGTCTCGCAATTCTGGATCGCGACCTTGCCGGTCAGCTTCGCGACGAGGTCGTAGTCGAGCCGCTGCTCGCCGAGCCTGAGAGAGCCCTTGCCCGTGACGTCCATGAACGACGTGCGGGCGAGCAGGTCGTTGCTCTGCGCGACGCCGTTGGTGACGGTCGCCGACCCCTGTATGACTTGGTAGCTCGTCTGCTTCGGTTGATCGCCGCGCGGTCCGGGCAATCCTTGCGTCGCGTTGTAGGCCGTGCAGAGCGTGCTCGCCACATTGAAGCCTTTGATCGCGCCGTCGCGCATCGCGAAGCCGACCTTGCCGGCCGCGGTCTTCACGTTGTCCATGATCGTGCGGCCGCTGCCCGCGAGATCGAGGTCGAACGTGCCGGTGCCGCTGAAATTCGCGGGCTCGCCCGTGAGCGCCTGAATCACCGGCGACAGCGCGAGGCCGCTCGCATGCCCTTCGAGCGCGAGACCGGGCTTGTCGCCTGCGGCGCGTGCGTTGAAGCTGCCGTTGAACTCGCCGCCGTAGAGCCTTGCGCGGGCGTTCTCGAGCTTCGCGTTGCCTTCGGCAAGCACGATGCGTGTGCCGACGCCGGCGAACTGCAATCCGGCGAGCTTGAGATCCGCGACCTGCACGTTGCCGTCGAGCTTCAGCGTGTTTTGGGCCGGCAGCTCGATGTCGCCGGCCGTTTTCTGGCCCTGCTGCGCCCTGTCGGCCTTCGGCGGCATGTAGCGGTCCGCATCGACGCGGTCGATCGCGAGCATGAATGCGTAGCGCGGGTCGTCGAAGCCCTCGACCGCGAAGTGGCCCGTGATCTTGCTGTCGTCGAGCGCGAGCGCCACGTCGTCGAACGTCGCGTGCTTCGCATCGACCGTGAAACGCGTGTCGATCGCCGCGCGCGTGAATGCGCGCGGGTCGGCGGTCTTGAGCGGCGGCACGCCGAAGCGCTGCAGCAGGTCCTGCGGCGAGAACTGCGCGATCGTCGCGTGCCCCGTCCAGCTCGCCGTCTTCGACACGTTCCGGCCGGCGAGGTCGCCGCTGGCGCGCAGGCCGAATAGCTCGGCCTCGAACGGCCCGACGTCGACGCCGTCGATCGCACTGTCGAACGAGAACTTGGTCTTGAGCTGCACCATGCCGAGCTTGTGCGCGTCGATGCTCTTCGGCAGCAGCTTCGCGAACGCCTTCGTGAACGCATCGGGAGCGAAGCGCGTAGTGGCGATCGATCCGCGAAACACGTTGCCGCGCGTGCCCGGAACCGCCTCGAGCTCGCCCGTGACCGTCGTGCCGAGCGCGTCGGCCTTGAAGTCGTGCAGCGCCGACCGGCCCGTCTCGAGATTGGCGTCGAAGCGCGCCGTGAGCCCGAGCTTGCCGAGCGCCGCGACGTCCACGGTCGGCGGCACGGCGGAGCGCAGCAGCGCGGTGAGCGTCGGGCTCGGTGCGAACGGCGGAATCGCGATTCGGCCCGCGAGCTCGTTCTCGCCCTTGAGCGTGCCTTCGCCCGTGACATGCATGCCGAGGAGCTGCGCATCGACGCCGCGCACCGCGATTGCGCGCGGGGCCGTCGCAAACGTGAATTGCGCTGCGAGCGTCGTGCGGCCGAGCTGCTCGGGGGTGACGCCCGGAGGCGCGGACAGCCCGAGCGCCGCGAACGCCCCTGCGACGGGCGCATCCGCGACCTGCACGCTGCCTTCGATCTCGGGCGAGTCGGCGAGCTTCGACGCGGTGAGTCGTCCCGTTGCCCGCACGCCGGCCGTCTCGGTCTCGAGACCGTCGACCGCGAGCGTGCCGCGCGTTGCGTCGAACGCGACGCTCTCGGCCTTCGCGATCAGCGTGCGAGCGGGCACGCCGTTTTGCGCCGCGAGCTCGAGCGTTGCATCGAGCCCGTGCAGCGTGACGGCACCGGCCGGCGCGTCGAGCTCGGTCCGTGCGCTCGCCTTGGCCGCGAGCGCGCGGCCGCTCGCCTCGTCGTGGAGATCGAGGCTCAAGTCGACGGGCACCGGCCCGCCGCCGCCGATCGCACCCGTGCTCAGGTCGAGATTGCTGGCGGTGTAGCGGAGCTGGGTCGTGTTCTCGCGCCAATAAAGGGTGCCGCGGCGCACGCGCACGCCTTCGAGCGCGAAGCTCTGCGGGGTCGCTGCGGCCGCACCTGGGGGCGTGGGTTGGCCCTGCCGCGCGGACGGGTCGGGCTCGGCGCCGCGGCGGGAGGCGGCGTCCGCGAGGTCTTGCCAGTTGCCGTGCAGGGCCGCGTCGCGAGCGAGGTTGAGCGTGAGCCCGTCCAGCTCCACGGTGCCGATCTCGACGTGGCGGTCGAGCAGCGGCATGAGCTTCACGCGCGCGGCCGCGCGCTCGATCGTCGCGAACGGCAACGGGGCCGCGCCGTTCGCGCCCTCACCGAAGCCGGCCGCATTGCCGATGGTGATGCCGCCGGTCTCCACTGCGAGCCAGGGGAAGAAGCTCAGCTTCAAGTCCTGGTCGATCGCGAGCGTGCGGCCCGTGCGCGCTTGGAATGCGTCCGTCACGACCTTCTTGTAGTCGTTCGGATCGAACAGCGCGACCACGACGACGACCGCGAGCATGGCGAGCAGCACGATCGCGCCGATCACGATGCCCGCAATCTTCAATGCTTTCATAGCGCCTCCCTCGCTCCGCAACTGCTGCCGCGTCGTCGAGCGCACGCACGCGCAGTGGCACGGTCCCGCCGCCTTCGTACGGAGTGCCAGCGTCGCACCAAACGGAGCATGTTTCTAGGAGTCGCGCGGACCCTCGAGTTTCTACAGCAGGCGGGAGAGCAGGGTCGCGATCCCGAGGAACGACATGAACCCGGACACGTCGGTGATCGTCGTGAGAATGATCGACGACGATTGCGCGGGGTCCTGACCGAGCCGCGTGAGCAGGATCGGAATCACCGACCCCGCGATACTCGCGATGACCATCGAGACCACCATCGCGATCAAGATCACGAGCGCGAGCCCCGTGCTGCGGCTCCAGGCGAGCACGCCGAGCGCCGTGGTGATTGCGATCGCGACGCCGTTGATGAGCCCGACGTTGATCTCCTTGAACAGCACGCGGAACCATTGCCGCGTCGAGATTTCGCGCAGCGCCAAGCCGCGCATCGTGACCGCGAGCGCCTGGGCGCCCGTGTTGCCCGATTGGCCCGCGACCACCGGCATCAGCACGGCGAGCGCCGTGAATTTCGCGATCGTCGACTCGAACAGGCCCACGACCGATGCGGCCAGGAACGCAGTCGCGAGATTGATCTGGAGCCAAGGCAGCCGCTTCCTCACCGCGAACTGGGTCGGCGACAGCGCGCCCTCGTCGCGGCCGGCGCCCACCATCATCTGAATGTCGGCGGAGGCGGATTCCTCGAGGGTCTTGAGCAGCGCGTCATGGCGGATCGCGCCGATCAGCCGGCCGTGGACGTCGACGACCGGCAGCGCCTCGACCTGAAAGTCGCGGAGCCGCTGCGCGACCTCCTCGCGGTCGTCGAACGGCGATACGGCCGCGCTCAGCGGCCGCGCGAGCTCCTTCAGCAGATCCGTCGGCTCGGCCATCAAGAGCTGCTGCAAGCCGACGGTGCCCCGCAGCCGGCGCTCGGCGTCGACGATGAACAGCTGTCTGATCTCACGCGGTCTGCTCGTGCGCAGCTGCTCGAGCGCGGCCGCCACCGTTTGCTCGCCGCGGAAGCTCAGGATCCGCGAGTCCATCACGCGCCCCGCGGAGCCGACGGGGTAGTCCATGAGCCGGCGCACCTCGGCCGACACGCGCCGCGGCAAGAGCTCCAGGCAGCGGTCGCGCGCGCCGGCCGAGAGGCGAAGCAGCGACACCGCGAGCAACGCGGGGTCGAGCTGATGCAGCGCCTGCTTCAGCAGCCTCTCGGGCAGCTCGGGCACGAGCTCGTCGATCCGCGCGGGCGAAAGATACCGCCAGACGCTCGCCAGCGCGTCCGGGCCGTGATCGGTCAACACGTCGATCGCCGCGGACTTGCCGAAGCCGTCGAGCAGCTCGGCGGCCTGCACCGGATGCTCGAGTAGAAAGGTACGGTTGATCTTGTCGATCGCGAGCTTCGCAAGCGCGTCGTCCATGCGCTACCTCCGGTCGCGATCCACGAGCTCGCCCAAGCTTTGCCAGAGGCTGCCCGCGCCGACTGCGATCAGCTCCGTGACCTCGGCGAGGTCGCGGCCGCCGTTCGTGCCGCTCGCGCGCGCGATCTGGCGCGATGCCTTGCGTAGATCCGCGTACGAGATCACGCCGATGAACTCGCCGTCGCGATTGACGACCGGCGCCTCGCTGTTGCGCTCCCACACCGGATGCTCTTGCGCGGCCGCGAGGGGCTCGCGCGCCCAGATCGAGTCCGCCGGCTCGAGCAGCGTCTCGAGGCCTTTGCGATTGGGCACTTGCAGCAGCGCGAGGCCGCGGATCGCGCCGCGAATCCGGCGGCCGCGATCGAGCACGTAAACGCGCGCTTGCGCCACGAGCTCGCTGCGGGCGATCCGCTCGCGCGCCTCGCCCGCGCCGCAATCGTCCGGCAGCGTGAGCACGCGCGGCTCGACCCACGCGCCCACCGTGTTCAAGGGGTAACTCAGCAGCAGCTTGAATGCGACTACCCACTGCGGGCCGAGCGAGTCGAGCACGGCCTCGCGTGCGGTCGCGGCGAGATGCCGCAGCACCGCGGCGGCCTCCTGGCTGCCGAGCCGCTGCAGCAGCCGTGCGCCGTCCGCGCTCGGCTGCCGCTCGACGCAGCGCGCCGCGCTCGTCGGCAGCATCGCCCCAAGCACCGGTGCCGCGATCTCGACGCCGACGCGATCGAGCACCGCGTTCGCCTGCTCGACGGGCAGCGCCTCGAGCTGGCGCGCGACGCTTTCGGGCTGCAGCCGCAAGTAGGCCGCGAGCAGCTGCTCGTGGCCGTTCATGCCGGCCTGCGCAGCTTCACGAACGGCTCGAGGCTGAAGTGATGCGCGGGTACCGACACGTCGCCCGAGTCGGTCTCGAGGAACACGCAGCCGTCGATGATCTCGACGATCCGCCCCTCGAAAGCGCCGAAGCGCACATAGTCGCCGGGCGCGTAGTGCTTGCGCACATAGTGCGCGCCGATGAGGTTCGCGAGATGTTGGCGCGTGCCGAGCGCGAAGACGAGCGCGATACCGCCGAACACGGCCGCGGCCGTCACGGTCGACAATTGAATCAAGAAGTTCACGTTGACGCCGAGCTGATCGATGCCGATCACGACGCCGCTCACCACGATGACGGCTTGCGCGAGCCGCCCGACGAGCGTGCTGTGACCGATGCCGAAGCCGACCGACGCCTGCTCCAAGATGTGGCGCGCAAGCGTGCCGCCGACGAGCGCGATGACGATGATGATCACGCCGCCGATCGCCGAGGGCAGATAGCCGAGCAGCTCTTCCGTGAAATGCTGGAATAGCGAGCCGCCCAAGATCCTGAGCGCCGTGGCCGCAAACACGAGCAGCACGATCCAGAACACGACGGTGCCGACGGCGCGGCTCGTCGTGCGGGTGAGCGCTCGCGAGCGTTCGCTCGAGCGCGCGAGGAAACGCGCGAACAGCCAATCCATGCTCGCGAGCCCGCGTCGCACGAGACCGCGCAGCGCGCGCGCGAGCAGCCATCCGATCAGGAGCACCACGACCGCTTCGAGCGCCACGGGAAGATAGGTCGCGAGACCTTGCAGCGTGTCGCGAAAGCCCGCGAGCAGCTGCGCTCCCCATGCCTGCAATCGTTCCATGCAAACTCCGAACTCGCGGGCGCGTCTTGTCCCGGCCGAGCGGCGAGCGCTCATCCTACTTGAGTCGCGGCAACCCAGGGAGACGGGTGTCTCAAACGCGCGACGCCGCTCGGAGCGAGCGAGCGAGCGCGGCGTTCGCGCGCGCGTCTAAAGATCGACTCCGGCGGCGCGATCCGCATAATGGCCCGACAATCGCTCGTAAGGATCGGTCCGGATGGTCGCCGTCTTATTGGCCGGTGCATTGGTCCTCGGGCTCGTCGCATGGCGGATCGGATTACCGCCGCTCGTCGGTTTCCTGGTGTCGGGGTTCGTCTGGAGTGCGCTCGGCGTGACGCCGCCCGCGATGCTGCCGGATCTCGCGCATGCGGGCGTGCTGCTACTCCTGTTCGCCGTCGGGCTGAAGCTCAGGGTCAAGACGCTGCTGCGTCACGAGGTCTGGGGCACGGCCGTCGTGCACCTGCTCGTAACCGGTGCGCTCGGCACGTTGCTCGTCTACTGGGGCACCGGCCTTGCACTCGGCGTCTCGGCCATTCTTGCGGTGGCGCTCGGGTTCTCGAGCACTGTGCTCGCGGCGAAGGTGCTCGAGGACAACCGCGAGCTGCGCGCGGTGCACGGCCGCGTTGCGATCGGCATCCTGATCGTCCAGGACATCGTCGCGGTCGGGCTGCTCGCCGTGATCAGCGTCGAAACGCCGTCGCCGTGGGCCCTCTTGCTGCTGCTATTGCCGCTCGCGCGCCGGCCGATCGCGCGGCTGCTCGACCTGGCCGGCCACGGTGAGCTGCTCGTGCTGCTCGGGGCCGCGCTTGCGATCGGCAGCGGCGAGCTGTTCGCTCGGCTCGGCCTGAGCGCGGAGCTCGGCGCGCTGCTCATGGGCACGATGCTCGCCGATCACCGGCGCGCGCAGGAGGTCACGAACGTGCTTTGGGGCCTGAAGGAGCTGTTCCTCGTCGGCTTCTTCCTGAACATCGGCTTCAGCGGCCCGCCGACCTGGGAGGCGCTGCGCGACGGCGTCGGGCTGCTGTTGTTCCTGCCGTTGCAGGGCATCATTTTCTTCTTGTTGCTGTCCGCGTCCGGGCTGCGCGCGCGCACGAGCTTTCTCACGGCGGTGAGCCTCTGGACCTACAGCGAGTTTGCGCTGATCGTCGTCGGCGTCGCAGTCGAAAACGGCTTGCTCGACCGGCAGTGGCTCGTGGTCGCGGCCGTGACCGTGGCCGTCTCGTTCGTCGCGGCGGCGCCGCTGAATGCGTTCGCGCACGACCTCTACGCGCTGCTCGGCCGTTGGCTCGAGCGCTTCGAGCGCGACAAGCGCCATCCCGACGACGAGCCGATCACGCTCGGCAGCGCCGAGATTCTGGTCGTCGGCATGGGGCGCGTCGGCGCCGGCGCTTACGATTACTTGCGTGCGCAGCACGAGAACATCGTCGGCATCGATAGCGACCCGGGCAAGGTCGAGAGCAACATCCGGGAGGGCCGGCGCGTCGCCTACGCCGATGCCGAGGACCCGAGCTTTTGGCAGCGCCTCAATCTCGAACGGCTGCGCGCAATCATGCTTGCGCTGCCCGACGTCGAGGCGAAGCTGTCGGCCGCGCGCGCGCTGCGCCGGCGCGGCTTCAAGGGGCTCTTGAGCGCGACTCACCTCTACCCGGAGGAGCGGGTGCCGATCATCGAGGCCGGCTGCGACGTGACCTACAACTACTACACGGAAGCGGGCGTCGGCTTCGCGCGCCATACGTACGAGACGCTGCGAGGGCCCGGGACCGAGGCCGGAGCGCTCGCAGCCGAGCGCATCGCGGCCGAGCTCGACTGACGTCGTCGCTCGAGCGCGCGGCCGTAGCGAGCCGGCCGCGCGCGTTCACGTCATTGAGCGCCTTGTCGGTAGCGGCCCACGTAGGCCGCCTTCGCGACGACCTTGCCGGCCATCGCGTCGAGCAGCTCCGGGCGGCTCGCGCTCTCCGGGAGGTCGAGCTTCGCGTTCAGCGCGTAAAGCTCGAACACGTAATGGTGGTAGCGCGGCCCGGCCGGTGCCCCGGGGCCGAAGTATTGGTTCTGTCCCGCGATGTTCTTGCCGGTCACCGAGCCCTCCGGCAAATGACCCTCGGGGATGCCGTTCGCCGACGCCGGGATGTTCCAGGCGATCCAGTGCAGCACGTCGCCCGTGCCGTTCATCAGCGAGACGTCGATGTCGTGCAGGATGATCGCGTACGCCACCGTGCCTTCGGGCGCGTTCGAGAACGAGAAGCCCGGTTGCACGCCGTCGCGGCCCGCGTACTTTTGCGGCACGATGCCGCCATCCTCGAAGGCCATGGTCTTCATCAACAGCGGCGGCAACCTCGGGCGTCCGCCGTTGCCGCCGCCTTGAGCGAAGGCCGTGCCGGCCCCGCAGAGCACCACGAGCAGCGCCGCCGCCGCGCGCAAAGTGATCGTTCGCATCGTTGCAATCCCCCGCAAGTGAAATGAGTGAGCCGCGGCAGTATAGCCAAGGGCCATTCGCGGCCGTGAGGGTACCCGCGCCGCCCTGGCGTCCGCGGGCGGCCGGGCATCAGGCCGAGACGGGCGGCGTCGCGGCGGAGCCGGCGGCCGCGACCGTGCCGCGCGCGTCGACGATCAGCTGGAACTTGCGAGTGCGCGGATTCACCGGCAGATCGTCGACCGCGACCACCGCGAAGCGCACGTTCTCCATGCGCTTACGCGCGAGGATCTCGTCGAGGCGCCGCTCGACGCCTGCGACCGCAGCCGCGCGAGCGGGCGCGACGAGCGCCGAGTCGAGGCAGACGAGAAACTTGAACTCGGCATCGCCGAGAAGATGTAGCTGAAAGCGTGTGACGCCTTCGACGAAGATCTCGTTGATCGTATGCGGGCTGATGAAATCGAGTGCGCCGTCGCGATTCTTGAACGTGGGCTGCAGCTCGTTGCGCCCGACGAGGCTCTCGATCACGAGGTACGGCGCATGCGGTCCGGGATCGACCGGCCGCAGGATATCGGCCATCCGGTAGCGGATCAGCGGCAGGGTGTAGTTGAACAGGTTCGTGACGACGGAGTGGTCCTCGTAGAATTCGTAGATCAGCTCGTGGTCATAGAGCACGATCTCGCTGCCGCCGGGCAGCGACGAGCCCATGCCGAGGTGCTCGCTGCAGCCGTAGGTGTTGATCACCGGGCAGCCGAAGGCCCGCTCCAGCAACGCGCGGTCGGCCGCGGTCGTGACCTCTCCGGCCGTGCCGATGCCGAGCAGCGCTAGCTTGAGCTCGCCCGCGCGCTGCCGCTCCGCGAGAATCTTGATCGCGGTCGTGTAGCCGGCGAGAAAGTCCGGGCGGTAGGCATTCAGTTGCTGCACGGTGTCGGCGAGCGGGCTCAAGACCTCGAACAGCTCGACCCGCACGAATAAGCGCGCGATGCCGCGGCCGAGCGAGCGAATCATCGTGACGCCCGCGTAGTGGCCGTCGGTCGCTGCATAGTACGCCAGGCGGAAGCGGCCGCGGTGCCGGCGCCGGCCTATACCCGAACGCCCACGCCGCGGCGCAAGCGAGCCGCGGATCCAGTCCTCCGGCGAGAACACGAAGTAGCCGACCTCGCCCGATGAGCCCGACGTGTGGATCACGCGGTACTTGCCGAGCATCAGCTCGCCCGCGTCTTTGGATCGGGTCAGGAAGTCGGCGATGGCGTGTTTCGTGAGGCCCGGCACCGTGACGATCTCGTCGAAGTGCGCCATGAGCAGCGACTTCGTGAGGACTGGGAAGTCGGCGGGCACGCATGTGGCCGGGTCGATGTTGCGCTCCGCGATGATCCGCGCGTAATAGGGCGAGCGGGCGTGCGCGTGGCGCACCAGCGCGCGGAACTTCCCGAGCTTCAGCGCCTCGAGCTCGGCGCGCGTCATGCGCTCCCCCCGGCGGCGCTCACTCAAGGTGCGCAGCATGACGCGCAGCTCGTTCAGCATCTGACCCCCCCGGATCGGCACCGCAGCGCCGGTGCGGCTCGTAGCATAGGCACGGCTGCGCGCGCGAGCCAGTCTTGACGGCGCCGCGCCGCGGAGCCGCCCGGTTTCCCGCACGGCGCTGGTCGGCGCGGTTCGAGACTCTTATGATTGATGGCTGGCCGCGCGCAGCCGCAAGACCGCGCCGGCTCCATCCAACGTCATCTCTGCACTTCGAGGGGAATACTCACGTGACGATTTCGCTCTATGACCAGCTCGTACCTGCCTTTACCCAGATGCTGAACGCGTTCGACAAAGTGCTCACCAAGGCCGAGGCCGACGCGGAGACCCGCAAGATCGATCCGCAGGTGCTCTTGAGCGCGCGGCTCGCGCCCGACATGCTGCCGTTCATCAAACAGGTGCAGATCTGCTCGGATCAGGCGAAGAACGGCTCGAGCCGGCTCGCGGGTCTCGAGCCGCCGAAATGGCCGGACGAGGAGAAGACCTTCGCCGACCTGCATACGCGCCTCAAAAGCACGATCGCGCACCTGGCCAAGTTCAAGCCCGAGCAGTTCGACGGCGCGGAGACGCGCGACATCGAGCTCAAGTTCCCGAATGCCACGCTGAAGTTCAAGGGCAAGGACTATTTCTTGAGCTTCGTCGTGCCGAACTTCTTTTTCCACTACACGACGGCCTACGCCATCCTCCGCCATAACGGCGTGCCGATCGGCAAGACCGATTTCCTCGGCGGTAACTGACTGCGGCGCGATGGAGTATCGCAATCTCGGGCGCACGGGCGTCAAGGTCAGCGAGCTGTGCTTGGGCACCATGATGTTCGGGCGCAGCACGAACGAGCCCGACTCGCTCGCGATCATCGCGCACGCGCTCGAGCAGGGCGTGAACTTCATCGATACCGCCAACGGCTACTCCGCCGGCGCGAGCGAGCGGATCGTGGGCAAGGCGCTCGCCCGCGGCAAGCGGGCGGGCGTCGTGCTCGCGACCAAGTTCTTTCTGCCCGTCGACTCGAAGGACCCGAACGATCGCGGCTTGAGCCGCCGCCACGTGATCGCCGCGTGCGAGGCATCGCTCGCGCGTCTCGGGACCGATTGGATCGATCTGTATCAGCTGCACCGGCCGAGCGCCGACGTGCCGATCGACGAGACGCTGCGCGCGCTCGACGATCTGATCCGCGCGGGCAAGGTCCGTTACATCGGCACGAGCATGTTCGCCGGTTGGAAGATCGTCGAGGCGCTCTGGGCCGCGAAGGAATTCGGCCTGAACCGCTTCGTCTGCGAGCAATCGGCGTACAACCTGCTCGATCGAACGGCCGAGCGCGAGGTGATTCCGGCGGCGCGCACGTTCGGCATCGGCGTGATTCCGTGGGCGCCGCTGTGCGGCGGGTTGCTCACGGGCAAGTACACGCGCACGGACCAGAATGCCGCGGGGCGCTGGCAGGGCGGCAAGGACAACTTCGAGCGCAACGTTACGCCGGCCGCGTTCGACGTGATCGAGGGCTTGATCGCCGTCGCCCGCGACAAGGGCTGTACGCCGTCGCAGCTCGCGCTCGCCTGGAATGCGGCGCAGCCCGGTGTGACCGCGCCGATCGTCGGACCGCGCACGCTCGAGCAGCTCGTCGACAACTTGGGCGCGGCGAACGTGAGCGTTACCGACGAGGACTGCGCACGGCTCGACGCGATCGCGCCGCCGTGCTCGGCCACGCTGCGCTACTACGACGCGGCGATCATGACGGACTTTCGGCCTAATCCATCGCGCTGGTGACTGCGATACGGTGAGGGGGATGCCGCGAACATGAATCTGCGCACGCGACGTTTTCTGCGATTCGCCGGGGCGATCGTCCTCACCGCCTCGGTATCGCTTGCCGCTCACGCTCATCACAGCTCCGCGCTCTTCGCGTTCAACAAGCGCGTGACCGTGGCCGGGACGATCGTGAAGGTCTCGTGGCAGAACCCACACGTCTACCTCACGATCGAGTCGCAGGGACTCGACGGCAAGCCGCGTCAGCAGGACGTCCAAGCGGCGTCACTCTCGATGATCAAGGCGTTCGGACTGTCGCGAGAGATGGTCGCGCCGGGCACGCACGTGACGATCGATGCTGCGGCGCAGAAATCGGGCGACGATCACTTGCTGTGGGGAGGGTTTATCAGGTTCGACGACGGCTCGGTCTATTTGCTCGAAACGGCCGGACCGAACACGCACATTCCGGCCGTCCCGGCCGCGACGAGCCTTGCCGGCAAGTGGGTGCCGCCGCCGACTGCGATCCAAGTCTTCTTGCAGACGTTTCAGGCATTGCCGCTCAGGGAAGCCGCGGCCGCCGGCCGCGGGGCGCTCGCGGATCCGCGAGCGCCCGCATCGGCTTGCGAGTCGGGATTGCCCTCCATCGCGGCGGCGCTGCTCGGCACGTTGCCCGTGCTCCATTCGATCGAGCTCGCCGACAAGACGATCGTGCTGCGCGTCGACGCGGACCTCGGCCTCGTCGAGCGCGTCGTGCACCTCGACGAGGCGACGCATCCATCCGGCATCGCGCCGTCCACCCTGGGTCATTCGATCGGCCGCTGGGACGGCGAGACGCTGGTGGTCGACACCGCGGGTTTCGCTCCTTCGCCGGTCTCTTCGCGGGGTCTCCACACGACGGAACGGTTCACGCTCGCCGCAGACAAGCGTCACTTGGCGTACGAAATCACGCTCGAAGACACTGAGCTGTGGACCAAACCGGTTTCGCTCAGCGTCACCTGGGACTATCGCCCTGATGTCGAGCCCTCGGGAGCCGCCTGTGACCCCGAGAACGCGCGACGCTATCTGTCGGACATCGATCTTTCGGGCAGCGGGCCTCCTTCGCCACGGCCATAGCGGTCGGTTCGACAGCTCGCGCGAAACGGCTGCTCAGCCCACGCGCGCGAGCCGCCGTAGCGCGAGCCCCGTGCAGAGCACGGTGATGCCGATGAGCACGGCGGCGGTCCAGGTCGGATTGACGAAGCTGAACTCCTTGATTCCGGCCGCACCGAGCGCGGTCTGGTTCAGGTGGAACGCCGGCCAGATGACCGCCCAGGGACGTAGCGCCGCGGGCAACGGGAAGAACATTCCGGAGAGCCACATGCCCGGCAGGTACACGAGGTTCGCGATCGCCGGCGCGGCGTTGCCGCTCGCGTACGCGCCGATCAGCAGACCGATCGCGCAGAACGGCAACGTGCCCGCGATCATCACGCCGAGCAGCGCGGCGAGCGGCCACCAACCGATCACGACCTTGCCCGCGATGAGCGCGACGACGACGACCGAGCCCACGGCGAGCGCCGAGAACAGCATCGCCATCGCCATTTTGCCGAACAACGCCGCGCCGGCCGGCAAGGGCAGCGCGCGCCTGAGCTTCAGGAGACCTGCGTCCCGTTCGATCGCGAGCCCCACGCCGAAGCCGAAGATGCCGGGCCCCATCACGGCCATCGCGCACCAGCCCGAGATCATGTAGGTCGCGAGCTGCGGGCTCGGGGCGGCGGCCGAGTCGGTCGAAGCCCCGGCCATCACCACGCTGAAGAGGAAGTACAGCGCGGCCGGCATCGCGAGGAACGGCAGCGTGAACGCCGGCACTCGCAGCGCCGTGATGAACTCATAGCGCGCGACCTCGAAGTAGGCGCGCAAGATCCGGCCGAGCGGCATCGGGCCCGAGGGCTTGAAGACCAGAGTGGGTGCAACGGTCGCGTTCATGTCAGGCGGCCTCCTTCGTGAGCTCGGCGAACGCTTCCGCGAGACCGGCTTGCTTGATCTCGAGGTTGCGCAAGTGCTGGTCGGCCGCGAGCAAGCGGCGCACGACGCCTTCGGCGTCGGCCGTCGTGATCTCGATGCGGTGCTCGTCGCCGCTCGCGTCGACGACGTCGGGCCACGCCCGCAGCTGCTCGACCGGCAGCGCGCTCGAGCACGTGATCTTCTTGCGGCTCACGATCGAGCGCACCTCGTCCACGCTGCCGAGCGCGATCAGCTCGCCGCGCGCGAGCACGGCGACGCGATCCGCGAGCGCCTCGGCCTCTTCGAGATAGTGCGTCGTGAGCACGATCGAGCAGCCGTGCGCGATGAGCCGGCGGATCGTGCGCCACATCGTCTCGCGCGCTTGCACGTCGAGCCCGACGGTCGGCTCGTCGAGGAACAGCAGGCGCGGCCGGCCGCAGACCGCGAGCGCGAACTGCACCTGCCGCTTCTGGCCGGCCGAGAGCTTGCCGCAGTACTGGTCGGCGAGCGCCGTCGTGCCCGTGAGCTCGAGCGTCTCGCGCACGCCGAGCGGGCTCGGATAGTAGCTCGCCGTGAGCGCGACGAGCTCGCGCGCGCGCAGCGTCGGCGGCAGCACTACCTCCTGGAGCATCAGACCGACCTCGCGGCGCGCGTCGACGTCGAGCGGTGAGCGCCCCATGAGCCGCGCCTCGCCCTCGTCGGGCTGCAGTAGGCCGAGCCAGAGCGAGATCGCGGTCGACTTACCCGCGCCGTTCGGTCCGAGCACGGCGAGCACCTCACCGGGCCGCACGTCGAGGTCGAGCCCGGCGAGCGCGACGGTCTTGCCGTAGCGCTTCCTCGCGCCGACGAGCTCGGCGAGCCGCTCCGGGGCCGGCCGATCGCGGTCGCTGGCCGCGAGGAGCGTCGGCGCGGCGAGCGGAGCGGAGCCGAACTCGCCGTCGACGCTCGACGGCACGAGCCGGGGTCGGTCGACGGGGACTCGCGGGCGGCGCGAGCTCGCACCGGCCTTGTTGCCGCGCGGATACTTCCGGCCGTTCAAGATCTCGCCGATCCAGGTCGGACGCACGAGGTAGTGATAGCTCGCGAGCAGGACCGACAGCGTGATCGCGAGAATCAGCGGGAACTTGATCGCCCAATGCCACGGCAGCTTCGCGAACGCCGCCGCGAGGAAGAACACGATCGGCAGGTGCGCGAGATAGAGCCAATACGACGAGTCCGCGAGATAGCGGCGTGCCGGGCTCTCGCGGTCGCAGAACCTCAAGGCCGCGCCGATCACGCCGAAGGTCAAGTACCAAGCCCCCGAGATGTAGCACGCGGCGTACGCCGTGACGCTCGAGCTCGCGCCGAGCCATGCGGCCGTCGTTCCCGGCGCGATCCCCGGCACGCTGTGATAGGCGACGAACAGCGCCGTGCCGATCGCGAGGTTGCCGACCCACCGCCGCCGCCACTCGCTCAAGCACTCGATCTGCCGATGCACGAACCAGCCGAGCGCGAATGCCGTGCCGAACCCGACGAGCGCCGGCAGCTGCGGGATCAGGCTGCTGTCGGGCGTCGGAATGCCGCCCAGGAGGACGATGCGCTGGTCGAATCCGAGCACGACGAACAACGGCGCGCCGAGCACGACCGGCGCGAGGAAGCTGCCGAGCAGCGGCCGTATCACTCTGTCGACGACAGCGGCCACGCGCCCGCGCGGATCGACCTTCGCGAATACGCCGCGCGCCGCGAGCAACAGCACGTAGAAGGCGACCAAGTAGTACAGGAACCACAGATGCACGAGCGGAAACGTGGCCGGGCCCGAGGCCGCGCTCGCTGCGGCCGTCATCGCGGCGCGCGCGGCCGGGTTCGCCGTGCGCGAGACACCCCAGATCAGCGCGCCGATCGTGAGCGGCGCGAGGATCACCCAGCCCACGACGAGCGGCGCCACGATCCGCTTCGAGCGATCCGCGACGAACCCGCGCATGCCGCGCTTCTCGATCACGAGGCGCGCGAAGAGGCCCGCGATCACGTAGAACGTGATCATGCGCCACGGATGGATCAGCGAGAACACCATGGCGAGCGTGGCGCTCTGCGACACGTCTTGCGCCGGAATCGGTAGGAAGAACGACATCGTCGCGTGCAGCACGATGCCGGCGAGCAGCGCGAACGCGCGCACCGCATCGAGGGCATGAAGACGTTGTTGGCTCGACATGGCTGTACTCCTCAAACGAACTCTGTCTTCTTGGAATTGACCACGAACGAAATTGCGAGGGCGGCCACCGAGAGCGCGAGCTCGATCGCGATGAACGCGACGACATCCGTGGTCCAGACGACGGTCTCCGTGCTCAGGCTCGGCCGGATCGACGACAGGTTGATCAGACCCGGGATCACGAACGAGACCGACACGTTGCCGCAGACGATCACGACCGCGATCCAGGTTTGCGAATCCGTCACCAGCGCGACCGCGAGAAACACGCAGAAGTAGAGGAGGCAATGGACGGACGTGGCGACGAAGAGCGGAATGAGACCGTTCGGCAGCGGCGTGGCGACGAGAAGGATCACGCCCCCAAGCGTCAGCAGCACGGCCGGCACGACGTATGCGAGCAACGACGACGCGAGCTTCGCCACGGCGTACTGCGTGGTGGACACCGGCATGCTCAGCAGGAATAGACGAATCTTTTCCTTGCGCTCGGAAACGAGGCTCGAGCTCACGAGCATGATGTTCAAGAGGATCACCGCGACCACGAGCATGCTGGCGCCCACGAAGAAAGTGACGCTGCTCCACGGGCTCAACGCGAGCGACAACACGCCGAGGATCAGCGAGCCCGACACGAGCGGCCACGCGAGCCGCAGGTCCTTGACGATGAGCTGCCGGACGATGGATCGACTCACGCGCGTGCCTCCTTGCGGCTCAGCATCACGTTGGCGACGAAGATCTCCTCGAGCGACATCCGCTGGACCTCGTGCACCGTGGCACCGGCGCGGGCGAACGCGGCCGCTACGTCGTCCGTGTAGGCCTTGATCGTGGCGGTCGCGAGCCGGCCGCTCGCGCTGAGCTCGGCGACCTCCGGGAGATCGGGCAGCGCGACGCCGGGCGGCACGTCGAGCTTGATCCGCCGCCAGCGCTCGACGAAGGTTTCCTTGTCGCTCGACTCGATGATGCGGCCGCGGTCGAGGAACGTGATTTGGTCCGAGATCTGCTCGACGTCTTGCGTGTTTTGCGACGAGAACAGAATCGAGCGCCGCTCGTCACTCATCACGTCGGTGAGCTCGCGCAAGATCTCGTAGCGGGCGACGGGATCGAGGCCCGTCGTCGGCTCGTCGAGCAGCAGGAGACGCGGCCGGCGCGCGAGCACGAGCAGCAACGTGGCCTTCGTGCGCTCGCCGTGCGATAGCACCTTGATCGGTTGCTCCGCGCGCAAGTTGAAGCGGTTGAGCAGCGTCTCGGCGTAGTCGTGGTCCCAATGCGGATGCACGGACGCGACGAACTTCATGTGCCATGCGAGCGTCGCACCGCCGTACAGGCGCATGTCCTCCGACATGTAACCGATGTCGCGCTTCGCGATGGCCTGCTCGCGCGGCATCGAATGGCCCAGAACTCGCACGTCGCCGCGATCCTGGTGTACGAGCGCCATGAGGATGCGGATCGTCGTCGACTTGCCGGCGCCGTTCGGCCCGACGAAGCCGAGGATCTGGCCCGGCTGGAGCTCGAGGCGGATGTCGCGCAGCTCGAAGAAGCGGTACGCTTTGTCGACGCCTTGGATTTCGATCGCAAGCTCGGTCATGCCTCTTCCTCGCTTCCCGTCGCGACGCCGCCTGCCGGCGCTGCCGCGGCCTCTCGGAGGCGCTCGACGAGCTCGTCGGTCGTGAGGCCCAAGAGGCTGCCGACCTGGACCGCCGCGCGCAGGTGCTCGTCGAGCTCCTCGTGCTGGAGCCGCGTGCCGAGATCCACGTTGTCCGCCACGAACGACCCTTTTCCCTGCCGCGTCACGATCATCCCGGCCCGCTCGAGCTCGAGGTAGGCCCGCTTCACGGTGATCACGCTGACTTTCGTCGCGACTGCCATGGCCCGGATCGATGGGATCTCGTAGCCCGGCGGCCAGTCTCCGACCGCGATTCGCTGGCGCATCTGCTCCATGATTTGGAGATACATGGGCCGGCGATCGGCGTGCGAGATGGTGACGTCACTGTTCATATAGTATATGCACAGTATATACGACATGAACAGGAACGCAACAGTCGGCGGGATCAGCCCATAACCGGCGGCCCCGGCCGGCCCCTATGACGGCCGACGGCGCGGCGGCATTGGACCGAAAGGCTGGAGCGAGGTCTCGGTTGGGCGCTGGTGGCGGCCACGAGCGCCTCGCCCTCGTCCATCACGATCTCGCTTTCGGGTGACCACGGGACGGTGCGCCGCCCCGTCGCAAGACTGCCGGTAAACGGCACGTTCAGCCGCAACCGACGGCTCGGCTCCGTGCGAGTGCCGCTCGCATCGTCTTGCAGCGCCTGCATCGCGTCGCTGCCGCGTTCGCAGCGTGCGAACAACGCGCGCGGCCGTCGCCAGGTGCTCGATTGGCCCCTGGCTCGAGTAGCGACTCGATATTGAAAGGCGAGCGGAGGGTGCCGATACTCGCTTTTTGGTCACGAGCGGGTGCGTCCGATGAACGGTACTTGTCGCAGTAGTTCCGCACGGGCTGTTGCTTGGATGCGCGCCGGGCTCCTCGTGCTGTCCTCCCTGTTGTTGACGGCGTTGCCCACGCTGACCGGGGCGGCCACTGCGCCGACGAAGATCGGCATCGTCGGCGCCGGCAAGATGGGCGGCACGCTGGCCGAGCTCTGGGCCAAAGCCGGCCACGAGGTCATGATCTCGTCGCGTCACCCCGACGAGCTCGAGGCGCAGGCCGAGCAGATCGGGCCGAACGTGCACGTCGGCACGGCGCGCGAGGCTGCGGCTTACGGGCCGGTCGTCGTGATCGCAATGCCGTACGGCCAATGGCCGCAGATCAGCGACGAGATCAAATCGGAGACAGTCGGCAAGACGGTGATCGATTTGACCAATCCGTACCCGGATCGCGACGGCCCGATGGCCGAGCAGGCGCGCAAAGAGGGCACCGGCGTGGCCGATCCGAAATACCTGCCCGGCGCGCACCTCGTGCGCGCGTTCAACTCCATCATCTATACGAACTTGAAGAGCCTCGCCCACCGCGAAGCCGACCCCGTCGCGATCCCGGTGGCGGGTGACGACCGGCAGGCGGTCGACGTGACGAATCAGCTCGTGCGCGACGCGGGCTTCGAGCCGGTGATGGTGGGGCCGCTTGCGGAGGCGCGGCGTTTCGACGTCGATACGCCGACGTACGTGAAGGTCATGAGCGCGGCGCAGCTGCGCGATGCGCTGGGACTGAAGACGCCCTGACGGCCGCGCGCTCGATCGCGTGCGAACGCGCCCGCGCGAAGCGCTCGATCGATCGTTGTGAGAGACTTTCGAGCGAGCACCGACGAGGGGGGTCGAATCCGATGCGAACGCCGCTCATCTTCGCAGGCGCCGCGCTGGGCCTGCTGATCTTCTCGAGCATGGGCCATGCCCAGCAGCCGAAGGGGCCGCCCGCCGGCATCCAGCCGCTGCCGGTCGATCTGTTCACCACGAAGGATTACCGCAAGGACTCGAAGCTGTGGACCGACCGCCGCTATACGCGCTGTAACACGCCTCGCCAGCTCACGGACATGTGGGTCCAGCATCGCGCCGGCGAGTGGGGGGACTGCTCGGTCGACAGCCCCGTTGCCGACATCGTGAGCCCATATCCTTACAAGACCGCGGAGGAGCACTACAACGCGCTCAAGGCGGCGGCCGAAGCACGCGGCACCTTGAGGCATCCGACGCGCGCGACGCTGCCGGAGTGGGACGGCTGGTACCGGCGCGGTGGGCGCGACAAGCAATGGCCCTACGGCCGCAACCTCCAGGCCGCGACGTTGATCGGGTTGCTCACGCCCGAGTATCGGCGGCGTATGACCCAGATGAACTACCACGAGGCCGTGTCGAACGCGCCGCAGTGGATGGCCGCGTTCTGCTATCCAGAAGGGTTCATGCGCTGGTGGGCGGAATTCTCGATTGGCGAGATCGAGGTGCTGATGACGCCGCGCGAGGTGCAGCTCACGGCGGGCGTCGCCGACAATTTCGTGCGCAAGATCATGATCGATGCCGAGCACGTGCAGCAGGTCCCGCAGTGGTACGGCGAGAGCATCGGCTTTTGGGACGGTGACAAGCTCGTGGTCTGGACCGCGAACGTGCAGGCCTGGACCCTGTCGCACTCGATGTTCGAGTACAGCCCCGAGTTCGAGACGGTCGAGGTGTTCTCGCCGGACGGCCACGGCGGGCTCGTCGCCGAGGCGACGTTCTACGACCCGGAAGCTTTCACGCGGCCGCTGCACGTGGTCACGCCCTGGGCGCGCACCGGCGACATCGCGGATGGCGATCACCGCTACACGTACATCGAATGCCGCGTGCAGAGCACGATCGTGAACGGCCCGGACGGCCGGCCGACGCAGCTCACGTTCAACGATCCCGGCTTCATCGACTACTTCAATCGGCCGTGGGCGCTGAACTGGGAGAAGCACTTCGAAAAGCCGGAGCCGCCGCCGCAATGACGGCGCTCGCGAGCGCAATCACGAGCGGCGGCCGCTAGCGGCCGGTCGCCTTCGTCATCCGGCGGCGATGTCGACTCGGAAGTCGACGCCTTCCCAACGGTCGGCCTCGGGCCAGCGGAACGTGAAGAGCATTGCGTCGCCGGCCGCGAGCGCCCCGGCCGGCAAGTCCGTGTAGTGCTCGCCGAGGCCGCTGTCGAGCGACGGCGTATCGTGGACCGTGCGCCAGCCGTCGGCGCTCCAATGGACGACGCACGGCGCGAGCGTCTGGATCCTGAGCGTGCCGCCCGGCGTCATCGTGCGAATACGATGGTTGAACCGCCAGATCGCGATCGCCGAGCGGGTGCGTTCGACGAGGTAGCGCTGCACCGTTTGCGGCGGCAGGTCGTAGACCCTGCCGTCGCGCAGCGAACGCCGCAGCTTCAGATGCTCCGCGTGCGCCCAGACGAGCGGCATCGCGGAGCCCGACGGGCGGCCGCGGTAGAGCTCGCGCTCGGGCAGATCGGCCCCGTCCCAGATCTGCTCGGGCAGCATGCCGCCGTCGCTCGCGCAGGCCTCGAGCGTGCCGAGCAGCCGCCGCGCCTCCTCGGGCCGGCCGGCCGCAAGCTCGTAATGCGCGCGCTCGCCGGTCAAGAGCGGCCAAGGGCGGCCGATGCCGGTGCCGTCGAACGCGCTGCCGTCCGCATGCTCGCCGTAGCCGTCGCCGCTGTAGCGGCGCCATACCGGTCCCGAATCGGTCTCGAACTTGAGCCGCGCGTCGAGCACCCGCACGGTGTTCACGATGCGCGGGTCGTCGGGCGCGCGCAGGCCGAAGCGCACGAGCGCGAGCGCGTCGGGGCTCACGACCTCGACCGCCGGAACGTTCGTGTCGAGCGCAGGCCGGTTCTTGATCGGGACGAAGCCTTGCGCGGGCGAGGCCGCATCCGCCGTCTCGGGCGGGGCGATTCGCACGTAGTAGCCGTCGACGCCGACCGCGCGTGCGAGCGGCGTGTCACGCACGTAGAGGCAGTCGTCGATCACGTCGTTCCATGCATCGGCGGTCTCGAGCAGATAGCGACCGACGTGCGCCTCGCCGATACGCGCTGCGAGCTCGGCCGTCACGAGCAGCGCGGCGATTTGCACCGCGACCGTGAACGGCGCGAGCCCGGCGTCCTCCTCCCAGCGGTCCTGCGCCGTGACCGGACCGTTGCGCACGATGAATCCGGCCGCGCGCTTGATCATCGACCAGAAGCCCTGGATGCGATGCTCCGGCAGCGGCCGGTCGCGGCGCAGCAGGTCCAGCAGCAAGATCGGGAACGCCGTCTCGTCGAGCTGGATGCCGTGCCAATACGGCTCGCCGTCCACCCACATGTTCTGCGCCCAGCGGCCGTCGGCCTCCTGAACCGATTGAAGGTAGTCGAGCACGCGCAGCGCGCTGTCGCGCTCGCCGATGGCGAGCAGCCCGCCGGCGGCCTCGACGAGGTCGCGCGGCCAGACCAGGTGGTAGCCGCCCAGGTCCTCGTCGCCCTTCGTGGAGCCCCATGGGATCGAGAGGCTCGCAATCAACGCGCCCGGCATGTGCTTCTCTTCGTGGCAGCGCAGCACGGTCGCGCTGATGCGCGCCAGCCGTCCGTCCGTCATGTCGTCCGCGACGCTCGGCGTGAGCTGCCTCTGCCAGCCCTCCCACTCCGCGACGTAAGTCGCTTGCGCGGCCTCGAACCCTGCGAGCAAGCTCGTGCGGGCGCGATGACCCGCCTCGACCGCGGTGCTGCCGAAAGCGAGCGCGAT
Organism: uncultured Gammaproteobacteria bacterium; assembly: GCA_963817615.1. Classification (GTDB taxonomy): domain Bacteria; phylum Pseudomonadota; class Gammaproteobacteria; order Steroidobacterales; family Rariloculaceae; genus FEN-1219. The sequence goes on from CAWFPH010000002.1 coordinate 1,446,486, forward strand.
CACGAACGTGCCGTCTGCCGAGGGGTCCACGACGCCGGTCAGCGCGACATTGCCGTTCTCGGCGCGTTCGTACTCGATCGGCAACGTGCGGTACGCCATGAGCTGCTGCCAGCCGTCCGATACGCCGACGAACCCTGCCGAGCCCGACGCCCACTCGGGCGCGCACGCGACCGCGAGCGCGGTGCCCGCGCGCTTCGCGAACAGCATCGGAATGCCCTTGTAGTCGCCGACCCACGCGGTGTTGCCGGCGCCGCGGTTCGAAAGGTGCGGTGCGAGCAGGACGTACAGACGGTACTCCTCGAGCCTGCCGACGAGCGGCGTGAAGCGCGTGTGCTGGAGCACGGTCTCGCGGTGCGGATCGGTCAGGATCTCCTTGTCGATACGATAACGGCCGTCGCGGCTGGTGTTCGTGAGCCGGAATGCCGGCACGCCGGGGGCGTGCCACGCCGCGACGCTCGGCGCGTCGCGTTTCTCCTCGGACAGGAAGCCGTTCGGCCCCGCGACGATCAGCCCCAAGTCGCGCAGGCACGCGCGGTCGAGCCGCGGATAGTAGACTTCGTTCAAGATGCCGTGGCTCAGCGTGAACCAGATGCGGCTGCCCGGATTGAGCGCGGTGCCGACGCCGGTCTTCGCGCTCGAGGTCCAGCGCGGTGCGATGCCGGGCCAGCCCGGCGCATAGCGGACGCGCCCGGTCACGGCGCCGCGCGCGCCGCAGCGGCGGCCGCCGGCCGCTCGCGCCACAGCCGAACGCCGCCGGCGAATGCGTCCGCATTGCCGCCGCAGCGCACGCCGTCGGGCAGCTCGCGGAGCAGCTTCGCGTTGCCGCCGCCCAAGACCACGTCCTCGACCTCGAGCGCGGTGCGCAGCCGCTCGACGATTTTCGTGACGTGCTTGCGCCATTTCTTTTTGCCGAGGCGCTTCAACCCGGCCTTCCCCGCATACTCCTCGTAGGCCTTGCCCTTCCGGTACGGCAAATGGGCGAGCTCCATCGGCTCGAGCACGCCGTCGATGATCAACGCGGCGCCGAGGCCGGTCCCCAATCCTAAAAACAGCATGCGGCCGCCGCGGTAGGCCCCCCAGGCCTGCATCGCGGCGTCATTCAGCACGAGCGTGGGACGGCCGAACGCGTGCTCGAAGTCGAAGCCGACCCATCCCGCGCCCAAGTTGAACGGCTCTTGCAGCGGTTTGCCGCCGCCGACGACGCCGGGGTAGCCGATCGACACGGCATCGTAGTGGTGGTGCACGACCGCGGTTCGCACGGCCTCGACCATTCGGGCCGCGGTCATGTGCCGGCTCGAGTCGATCTTGATGACTGCAGGATCGTTCGAGAGCTTCACCTTCACGTGCGTGCCGCCTACGTCGACGACGAGCACGACGCCGGGCTCGCGCGCGGCCGAGTGCTCGGGATCGGATTCCTCGTGGGCTCGAGTCGCCATCGCGTCAATGCGTCATCGCGTAGACGATGTAGTTGATGCCGAAACGGTACGCGAGCGCGGTCATGGGCTCGGGGTACTCCGGCAGGTCGGCGTGTTCCCAGGCATCACCGATGTCTTGATTGAAATTGATCGCGACGAGCAAGCGATGCTTGTCGTCGTAGATGCCGCGCCAATGCGGCGCCGGCAGGCCGCGGATCAGCCCCGTGGTCGGATCGAAGCGGCTCAAGTGCCGCCGGCCTGGGATCTGCGTGAGATGGTCCACGTCGTAGAGCACGTGCAGCACCTCGGCGTTGCCGCCGGTGAGCTCGACGATCGGGTATTCCGGGAAGAGCCGCGCCATCGTCTCGCGGAACACCTGCCATTCACCTTGTTCCCAGAAGTCGTCGGTCATCAAGAAACCCCCGCGCAGCAAATACTCGCGCAGCGTCGCGATTTCCTGATCGCTCAAGTCCCAGTAGCCGCACTGCGTGGCGTACAGCCACGGGTAGTCGAACACCTTGTCGTCCAGCAGCCCGATCTGCACGGCCTCGCCGGCGTCGATCCGCGTGAGCCGCGCGACGCCCTGCCGGAAGTGCGTCTCGGCCGCGGGCCAGTCCTGCTGCCACCATCCCCGGCCGCCGCCGAAGCCGAAGCGGAAACCGCGGCCGCCTCGATCGCGGTAGATCATTCGTGCGAAGTGAAACTCCGCCTTCGCGGGTCCGTCGCCCGTGTCGTCCGCCGCCTGTGGGCGCGCGGCCGCCGCCCAGCAGCACGCGGCGCACACGAGCAGAGCGTTCCGGATTTGCCATGCCGCCGCCCCGTTGCGCATCGGGTCACGCTACCAGAACCGAATACCGGCATGGTACTTTCGTCACTCGCAGGGGGAGGAGCCAAGGGGGCGCAACCGTCGAGCGACGACTGCCGCCGCGCGGCGGGGCTCGGGCGGAAATCGACGCAGATTGCGCGCGCCTTCGTCGACATGGAAAAGCCGTCACGTATTCGTTCCACGGGGGCGCTCGATCCCGGGTTGCCGCGGCATGAAAGCCTCGTGCACATGCTGCTCGCGGCCGTCGAGGCGCAGCCGTCGCTGCCGGCGGTGATCTGTCTCGAGCGCCGGATCACCTATGCGGAGCTCGGGCGGGCCGTGGCCGGCCTCGCGCGGCAGCTCGCCGAGGCGGGCATCGCCGGCGGCCAACGCGTCGCGCTGCTGATGGCCAACTCCATCGAGATGGAGGTCGCCCTGTTCGGCGTGATGGCCGCGGGCGCGCAGGTTGCGCCGCTCAATCCATTCCTCACGCTGCCCGAGCTGCGAAAGGTGTTCGACGGTCTCGATCCGAGCCTCGTGATCTGCGACCACGCGGTGCTCGAGAAGGCGACGGCGATCGCCGCCGAGGTCGGCGCGCCGGCGCCGCTCGTGCTCGGTGCGGGCGGCCACGCGATCGATCGCTGGACGAGCGACGGCTCGCTCGCGCTGCACGCTGCGGCTTTGCCCGCGGCCGACGACTTGGCGCTCCTGATTTACACCGGCGGCTCGACGGGCATCCCGAAGGGTGTCGACCACACGCATCGCGGGCTGCTCTACTCCTGCCTGCAGCACGTTACGGTATGGCCGTGCCGTTTCGGCCGCGAGCGGTTCCTGAACGTCGCGCCGATGTTCCACATCTGGGGCTTCGGCTATGCGACGCTCGTGCCGATCTTCACGCAAAGCACGCTCGTGATGGTGCCGCGTTACGACGCCGACAAGGTCGTGCAAGGGCTGTCGCACCATCGGATCACGGTATTCGCGGGTGGGCCGGCTCCTATATATATGGGGCTGCTGGCGAGCCCGTACTTCGCGACGGCGGACTTGAGCGAGCTCAAGTACTGCCCGTCGGGCGGCGCGCCGTGTCCCGAGGAGCTGCACCGCGAGTGGCTCGAGCGCGCCGGTCAGCCGCTGCTCGAAGGTTGGGGCATGACCGAGGGCGCGCCGTTTTGCCTGAACCGTTACGACGGCCGCCGCAAGCTCCTGTCGGTCGGCAATCCCGTGCCCGAGACGGAGCTCGAGATCGTCGATCTCGAGAGCGGCGAGCGCGTGCTGCCGCTGGGCGAGCGCGGCGAGGCCCGCGTGCGCGGACCGCAGATCATGCTGCGCTACCGCGGCAAGCCCGAGGAGACCGCGGCCACGCTGCGCGACGGCTGGGTCCATACGGGCGACATCGGCTACGTCGACGAGGACGGCTTCGTGTTCCTCGTCGACCGCAAGAAGGACATGGTGATCGTGGGCGGCTACAACGTCTATCCGCGCGAGGTCGACGAGGTGCTGTTCAAGCACCCGAAGGTGCGCGAGGCCGCGACGGTCGGAAGGCCCGATCAGCGGCTCGGCGAGGTGCTCGTCGCGTTCGTCGTGCTCGACGACGGCGAGACGCTGACCGAGATCGAGTTCTTCGAGTACTGCAAGACGGAGATGGTCAAGTACAAACGGCCGGTCGAAGTGTTCTTCGTCGAGTCGTTGCCGAAGACCGGCACGAACAAGATCAACCGCCGCGCGTTGCGCGAGCGTCTCTAGCGCACGTGGCGATCAAGCGCACCGCATGGCCGGCCGGCCGAGTGGTCACGCTCGAGCACCGCTCGGCCGTGCTCGCGGACAACCCGCTCGGTGATCCGCACGTGCGGCTCCTCGACGTCTGGCTGCCGCCTCAGTACGACCAGGCGCGCGGCCGCGGCCGCGGCTCGCGGTTCCCGGTGCTGTTCGATCTCGTCGGCTACACGGGCAGCGGCAAGTCGCACACGAATTGGCGCAGCTTCGAGGAGAACGTGCCGGAGCGCGCGGCGCGGCTCGTGCACGAGAGCAAGATGGGCCCGGTCATCATCGTGTTCCCGGACTGCTTCACTGCGCTCGGCGGCAACCAATACGTGAACTCGACCGCGGTCGGGCGCTACGCCGACTACTTGACGCGCGAGCTCGTTCCCTTCGTCGACCGCGAGTTCCGCACGCTCGCTTCGCGCGAGCACCGCGGCTGCTTCGGCAAGTCGTCGGGCGGCTACGGCTCGATCGTGCACGGCATGCGTTACACGCGCTATTGGGGCGCAATCGCGTGCCACTCGGGCGACGCGTATTTCGACTTCGTCTACGGTTGCGATTGGCCGAACACGCTCGATGAGCTTGCGAAGTACCGCCGGCCGCGCCGGCGTGCGGGTCGCATCGACGTGCTCGCGGAGTCCGCGCGCACTCACGACGGCCTCGACGACGGCCGCGTGGAGCGCTTCCTCAAGGAGGTCTGGCGCAAGTCGCAGCTCTCCTCGGCCGAGATGCACTGCCTCATGAATTTGGGAATGGCCGCGACCTACGATCCGGACTTGGACGCGCCGAACGGCTTCAGGCTGCCGTACGACCTCGAGACCGGCGAGCTGCTGCCGGCACGTTGGCGCCGCTGGCTGCGGCACGATCCCGTCAACATGGTTGCACGTTACGCGAAGCACCTGCGCGAGCTGCGCGGCATCTTCATCGACTGCGGTTGGCGGGACCAGTATCGGATCCACTACGGCAGCCGCCTCTTGTCGAAGCGGCTCGCCGAGCACGGCGTGGCGCACCGGTACGAGGAGTTCGACGACACGCACTCCGGCATCGATTATCGGATGGAGCGTAGCTTGCCGTTCCTGTATCGCGCGCTGCGCTGAGCCGAGCCGCGGGTTGTCTCGACGCGTGCTCGATCTGCCCCGCAACCACGCGCTTCTCCGACGCCACGGCGGGAGGGGCGCTTACCGCCCGTCCCTGGGTCTGTTGCTGGTCCTGGCGGGTGCGGCGTTGCTGTGGGCGGGAGCGACGCTGTCGCTACGCTTCGCGACGGCGCTCGGCATCTTCTGCTTTGCAGGGATGCTCGGCGGATCGGGTCTCGAGATGATCGTGACCCGACGCGCGGAGTTTGCCACGCAGCGGTGGGGACCCGGTCCCAAAGAGGTGTTCACGGGCCCGGCCGCGCAACTCTACGGCGCATGGTTCGCTGCGATTGCGCTGCTGCTCGTGGCGCTCGGAGTCTCGGCGCTCGTGTTTCGCGGCGGCATGGATACGTTCTGGAAGGCCCTGCTCGCGAGGCCGCGTGCCCGGGGGGCGGCGCTGACCGCGGTGGGCGGCTTGATTGCAATGCGCGGCATCGTGCGCGTGCTCGCCGGTACCGCGGCGGTGGACTATGGCGTTCCGGCACGCGCGGGTGCGGGGCTCGCGCGCGGCGCCGGGGCGCTCGTTACGCTGGTCGGCGGCGCCGTAGCCGCAATCGGAGTGTGGCTCGTGCTGATGCCCGATGCCGTGCAGCACCTCGCCACCGAGTCGATCGAGCGAATCTTCAAATAGACGAATTGGGCGCGCTTCGATCGGCCGCCGACTCCAGCAGCTCGGCGAACGCGTCCGGATGGCACGGTTTGCTGAACAAGAACCCTTGCATCTCGTCGCAGCGGTTGTCGCGCAGAAACGAGCGCTGCTCGAGCGTCTCGACGCCTTCGGCGACGACCGTGACGCCGAGCGCTCTGCCGAGCGAGATGATGGCCTCCGTGATCGCCCGATCCTCCGTGTTGTCGGGGATGTCGCGAATGAACGAGCGATCGACCTTGAGGGTGTCGATCGGAAAGCGCTTGAGCTGCGAGAGCGAGGAATAGCCGGTGCCGAAGTCGTCGATCGCGAGCCTCACGCCGAGGTTCTTGATGGCCGCGGCCTTTTCGGCCGCGTGATCGACGTTGTGCATGATCATGCTCTCGGTGATCTCGAGCTCGAGCAGCTCCGGCGCCATGCCGGTCTGCTGCAGAACCTCTGCGATGTCGTCGAGCAGTGCGGAATCCTTGAACTGGCGCGGTGACAGGTTCACGGACATCACGATGCCGCGAAGACCGCGGCGCTGCCAGGCCACGTTCTGCTCGCAGGCTGCGCGCAGCACCCACTTGCCGATCGGAACGATGAGCCCGCTGTCTTCCGCGAGCGGGATGAAATGCGCCGGCGACACGGTGCCGAGCTCCGCGTTCCACCAGCGCAGCAACGCTTCCGCGCCTTTGATCTTGCCGGTCGCGATGTCGACCTTCGGCTGATATTGCAGCGAGAACTCCTTCCTCTCGAGCGCCCGCGCAAGTTGCGCTTCGAGCACGAGATGCTCGACCGACATCGGGCTCGTATCCGAGGAATAGACCTGATGGTTGTTCTTGCCTTCCTCCTTCGCCCGATACATCGCCATGTCGGCGTGCTTCATGAGCGTCGGGGCATCGCGCGCGTCTTGCGGATAGGCGGCGATGCCGATACTCACGGTGATGCGGCATTCGTGCCCCTTGATCTCGATCGGCGCGAGCGCGCTCGAGAGAATTCTCTTCGCCACGTCCGCGGCGGCCGCGAGATCGTTGAGGTTCTCGAGCAGCACCACGAACTCGTCGCCACCGAGCCGTGCGATGACGTCCTCGGCCTTGATACAGCGGGCGAGCCGACTCGACATCTCCTTGAGCAGCCAGTCGCCGGCTTCGTGCCCGAGAGAATCGTTGACGATCTTGAACCGGTCGAGATCGATGAACAACAGCGCGCAGAGCCGATTTGTTCGCTCCGCCGTCGCGATCGCGCGATCGAGCAGGTGGGCGAACAGCGTTCGATTCGGCAGCCTGGTCAGCTCGTCGTGCGTGGCCAGGAACTTGACGCGTTCTTCCGCGATTTTGCGCGCCGTGATGTCCTCGACGATGGACACGTCGTAGAGCGGGGCGCCTTCGGCGCTGCGTCGTAACGCGGCCGTGATCCGCACCCAGATCGTCGAGCCGTCTTTGCGAAGGTAGCGCTTCTCGACCGTCAGCGAGGTGATTTCGCCGGCATGCAGCTTCGCGCGCTCTTGATCGGTCACGTGCACGTCGTCGGGATGCGAGATTTGCCAGATCGTCAATTCCGACAGGTCCTCTGCCGAGTAGCCCAGCATTTCCCGAAATTGGCGGTTGCACCATGCGATTCGTCCGCCCGCGGCGACGTGGGCGATTCCCACGGCCGCGAGCTCCACGGTGCTCGCGTAGCGCGCCTCGCTTTCGCGAAGTCGATGCTCCAACGCCCGGCGCTCGGTGATGTCGTGGATCGTGCCGACGACGGCCGTCGGCTTCCCGTACTCGTCGATGCGCATCTCGACCAGCTGCTCGATGACCTTCTGACGGCCGTCGGCGAGCACGAGCCGGCTTTCGGTCGGCTGGCGCGGTTCGGGGCCTACCGCGACTTGCCGCTGACCCTCCACGAGGATCTGGCGGTCATCCGGATGTACCTTGGCGATGAAGTTGTCGAACGTCGCGGCGTACTCGCACGGGTCCTCTTCGAGAACCCGATAGAGCTCTTCCGACCACCAGCTCTCGTTCGTGACGAGATTCCATTCCCAGTTGCCGATCTTCGCGATGCGTTGCGCTTCGCGGTAGCGCATTTCGGTCAGCTGTAGCGCCGTCTGCACGGTCTTGCGGTCCGTGATGTCCTGCAGCGTGCCGTGCATGCGTGTCAGATTGCCGAGCGCGTCGAACGTGATCTCGCCGCGCGTTTGGAAGATTCTTTCCGCGCCATCGGGCAGCGTCACGCGGACATCGATGGTCTCCGGACCGCGCGCCACCAAGGCGCTTGCGTTGTCGGTCAGCCGCGGGCGGTCGTCGGGGTGCACGAGCTCGAGGAACCGCTCGAACGGCCGCGACTCGCTCGCGCGATCGATCTGCAGCATCCGAAAGAGCTCGTCGGACCACCAGTGCTCGTCCTTGAGCACGTCCCACGTCCAGCTACCGATCTTCGCGATCCGCTGGGCTTCGTTAAGCCGAGCCTCGGCCAGCGCTACCTGGCTGTCCTCGGTCGAATCGTGAATCACGCACAGGGCCGTCCACACGTCGTCGAGTGCGAAGGGGCTGAGGCTGATCTCGAGCGACCGAAGGATGCCGTCGGCGCGGACGGGAATCTCGATCCGCTTCGTGAGCGACTGGCCGCGCGGCGCCTCGAGAAACGCGGAAAGATTCCCGAGCGCGTCACCGACCGGCAGCAGCGAGCTGAGGGGCTCGCCCAGCAGCTGCACCATCGCGCGCCCGAGCAAGCGGACGACGTGGCCGTTCGCGAAGATGATGCGGGCTCGTTGGTCGAGGATCAGAATCGGCGCCGGAACGTGCTCGAGGACCGCTGCGGCTGCGTGCCGCGCTGCATCGGGGCCGAGGATGTCCACGGCCCGGCCGGCTGTCCCTCGCGCATCGCTCATGGCTTCACGGCTGGCATCAAGTCCCGAGCCCGCTTTCGAATTCCCCAAAATTGTCGGAGTTGCCGCGCCAAGACTGGGCAGTTGTCGGCGTTTCTGAAGTCGCTCGGGCGGCGGCTGCGCGAAACCGTGACGCTATTCACAAGAAGGGGCGGGTCGGCGAATCGGTGCTCGGCGTCGTATAGTTCGCCTGAGCTCGGGAATCGGAGGGGTTCGATGGGTATCGGGAGCGCATCTTCTTTGGATCGCCGCGTGTTCATCGCGGTCGGTGCGACGGCGGCGGCAGGGTTTTCGCTCGGCGGCTGGCCGCTCCGAGCCTTGGGCCAGGATCGCCGGCTCGCAACGATCGGCGGCACGGCCAAAACCACGGCGGGGCGCGTGCGCGGCCTGTTCAAGGACGGGGTGCACCAGTTTTGGTGCGTGCCCTACGGTGCGCCCACGGGCGGCGCGAACCGCTTCATGCCGCCGCGGAAGCCTGCCGCGTGGAGCGGCGTCAAGGATCATTTCGAAATTACGTTCGCGGCGCCGCTTGCGCCCGACGCGGAGGAACCGGCGCCGGTGGTGACCGCGCTCAATCGCAAGACGCCGCAGAGCGAGGACTGCCTCACGGTCAACGTGTTCACGCCGGGCGTCGACAACCGTGCGCGGCCGGTGATGGTCTGGATGCACGGCGGCGGCTTCTCGGCCGGCTCGGGCAACTATTTGCTCTACGACGGCACGAATCTCGCGAAGAAGGAGGACGTGGTCGTCGTAGCCGTGAACCATCGTCTGAACGTGTTCGGTTTCCTGCATCTCGCCGATCTCGGCGGCGAGCAATGGGCCGGCGCGACCAACGCGGGCATTCAGGATCTCGTCGCCGCGCTGCAATGGGTTCACGACAACATCGAGAGCTTCGGCGGCGATCCCGGCCGCGTCACGATCTTCGGTCAGTCGGGCGGCGGCGGGAAGACGACCACGGTGATGGCAATGCCGTCGGCGCAGGGGCTGTTTCATCGAGCCGTCGCGCAGAGCGGCTCCGCGATTCGCGGCCAGACCGCGAGTGACGCGACCGAGGGCAGCGAGCGCTTCCTCGCGAAGCTCGGGCTCAAGCGCAATCAGCTCGACGAGCTGCACAAGCTCGAGACGAAGGCGATCCAGGACGCCTACTACGCCGACCCGAAGATCGCGGGGCTCGCCAACGGTCCCGTGATCGACGGCAAGATCCTGCCGCGGAATCAGTGGGATCCGACCGCGCCCTCGTACTCGGCGAACGTGCCGCTGCTCACGGGCTCCGTCGAGACCGAGAATGGCTGGGTTGGCCCGCCGCCGTATGATCTGTCCGACGCCGACATGCTCGAGCGCTTCACGACGCGGCTCGCCAACAAGGATGCGGAGCAAGGCCGCAAGCTGCTCGCGCTCTACCAGCGCAAGCACCCGGACCTGCGCAACCAGATGCTGTGGCTCGCGGCCGAGTCCGACGACACGCGCCGCTGGAACGCGCAGCTGCTCTGCAGATTGAAGCAGCAGCAGCACGCAGCGCCTGCGTACCTGTATTACTTCGATTGGTTCTCGCCCGTGCACAACAACCGCATGGGCGCGTACCACACGCTGGACATCCCGTTCGTGTTCTACAACCTCGACATCGGCGCGTCGATGACGGGCGCCGCCCAGTCGCGTTACCAGCTAGGACACATCATGAGCGCGGCATGGGCCGCGTTCGCGCGCACCGGCGATCCGAATCATGCGGACATGCCGCATTGGCCGACCTTCGATGCGGCGACCTATCCCACGATGATGTTCGGCGACGCAGTGCGGGTGGCGAACGATCCGAACCGAGAGGAGCGGCTCGCGCTCGCGGAGCTGCGCAGCAAGCGTCCGAGCTGAGGGTGCGTTGCGCAGCGGTTCCGGCCGGGACGCCGACTCCGGCCGCGCCGCCGTGTCCGTCGTCTGGTCCGCCTGTCAGTGGTCGGGTGTCGGGAGCAGGGCCTCGCGGTCCGGCGGCACGTGTTGATCCACCGCGTTCAGCATGAAGCCGACCTTGAAGTACTCGCCCATGATCGCCATGAGCTCGACGGTGTGCTGACGGCCGAACTGCGCGACCATCTCGTTCCAGAGCTCGCTGGTCACATGGTGCCGGCGATACAGCGTACGGCCGAAGGTGATCAGCGTCGCGTCTTGCGCGGACAGTCCCTTGACGTCCCTGTCGTACTTCACGACGTCGATGACCGATTGCTCGAGGCCCTGCCGCAGGGCGTAGGGCTCGTGCATGGACCACTCGAACTGCTGGTCGATCTCCCGCGCGATGATCAGCACCGCAAGCTGGAAGAGGCGCGGGCCGACGGGGCTCTTCTCGCCCGTCGGGATGCCGAGATCGCCCGCGCTCGGTGCATAGATCGTGACGTGCGTGGGGCCGGGGCCCGCCTTGAAATTCGGCCGCGCGGCGAGGCGCTTTCGCCCCGCCTCGTCGAGATCCTTGGGCGTGACCGGCGGGAGTCGCGACAGCGTAACCGGATCGATGTCCTTCGGCAGCGGCGTTTGGGCGTGCGCTGCCGTGCAGAGGCAAGCCAACAGCAGGACGGATACGTTGATGCGCATGGTGGATCCCCCGACCCTTGTGGAAGCCGCGCCGCCATGACGCCCAGGGTTTGCGCGCTGCGGCAGCGGCAGTGCCGTGATCCTATCACGAGCGTTCGGCGCGACTTTTTCCCGTGGCGGTCGGGCGCACCGCCCGCACGCAGGCCGGTGAATTCATCGGCCCCGACGACACGGAGCCGAGAACCTTCGGTCGGCGGCGCTGGTCGAACGTCTGACGTGGTGCGAACGGTCGTCGCGCCGATTCGAGACGAGTTATGCTCGACATCCGCGAAGTGCTCAGTGGGCTCGCCGTGCGACGGGATTTGGAACCGGTGACCGAGCGCAGGGGACAGCATATCGGCGCCCGCGCGATGGCAGCGGGCCTTGCGCTTGCCGTAGCGTTCGCGGCTTCGGGCGGCGATGCCGATCGAGTGCTCGCCGAATGGCCGACCTCTGAGTTTCACTTCGTGCGGCTGCACTACGACGATTCGCCGCGGTGGAATGGCGGCTTTCGATTCGGTGGCCGCGAGGGCCACTGGATGGTGGACTTCCCGGCGTCGGAGTACCACTTCACGCACGCCTTGCCGCGACTCACACGCGTCGATGTCGATCCCGAGGAACGCATGTTCAGGGCGAGCGATGACGCGCTGTTCAACTACCCGTTCCTCTATGCGGTCGAAGTCGGCCACTGGTATCTCGACGACGGGGAGGCCGCGCGGTTGCGCGAGTACCTATCGCGCGGCGGCTTTCTGATGGTGGACGACTTCCACGGCTTGCAGGAGTGGGACGTGTTCATGGACAGCATGGCACGCGTGTTCCCGGATCGCCCCGTGGTGGACGTCCCGGAGAGCGACCCGATCTTTCACACGGTTTACGATCTCGACAAGAGCGTGCAAGTGCCGGGGCTTCGGCCGCTGATGATGGGCGTGACCTACGAGTATGGCGGCAAGACGCCGGAGTGGCGCGGCATCTACGATGACCGGGGCCGGCTCATGGTGCTGATCAACCACAACATGGATCTCGGAGACTCTTGGGAGCTGGCGGACGACCCGCGCTATCCGGAGCACTACACGACGCTCGGATTCCGCTTTGCGTCGAACTACGTGATCTACTCCATGACGCACTGAAAAACGGCCGCGTACGTTTTCGACGCGGTATCCGCTTTCGATTTGGCGCGCGCCGTGCTCGCGTGCGACGGGCGCGAAGCGTCCGGGCTCAGCGCTCGAACGCAGACGCGACCGGCACGACGGCGACGCGCTGCGGCTCGACGTGCACCGGGAATACCGCGATCTGGCGGTCCTCGGCGAGCACCTCGGCCGGCTTCGGCGTGTCGTATTCGATCGGGCTCGGGGCGCCGGTCGTGAGCGCATTGCGCAGCTTGTCCGCGTCGCCCGTGACGATCGCGATTTTGAGATTCGCGTATTGCAGGTGCCGCTTGATTGCGGCGTTGACGTCGCCGAGCGTGAGCGTGTCGAGCATCTGTTTGAAGCGCGCGAGGTGGCCGTCCCCCTCGAGCCCGTAGAAGCGGTCGTCGATGGAATAGCCCAACCGGGCTGCCGTGGTCTCCGCGTAATGTAGCGAGTACTTCTTCAGGAAATCGCGCGTGAGCTCGAACTGCTCGGCCGTCATGCCGTTGTCGACGAGCGACTTGAGCTCGCGCAGCGCCGCGCGCAGCGCGAAGTGCGCGCGGTCGTTCGGCAGCGTGCGAATCCAGATCTGGAACAGCTGCTCGCGGCGCGGCACGTTCACGGGCGGCATCGTGCGGCGGCCCCCTTCCGGGAACGCCTCGATGTAGGAGTAGTCGCCGTAATTCAAGCCGCGCGTTTCGCGAATCACGTGAAACAGGTGGCTCGACTGATTACGATGCTCGCCGAGCCACGAGTTCGCGACCGCCAGAGCGTAGAAGTCACGGTCGCCGCGGTGCACGTCGAGCGGGAAGCCGAGACTGATCGACGCGTCGGCGCCTGGCTTGTCGACGAGTACGACCTCGAGCCCGTGGATCGGCTCGGGCGCGATCGCGGGCGGCGCGGCGCGCGCGCCGGGCGGCAGCGCCCGCACGGCGGTTTCGAGGCGCGCGACGGTCGCATCGTCGTAGCCGCCGCCGATGCCGAGCAAAGCGTTGGTCGTCGTGTAGTGCTGCGCGTAGAACGCGCGCACGTCGTCGAGCGTGATCGACTTGAGCCCCTCGACGGTGCCTTCGGTCGGGTGCGCGTACGGAGTGCCCTCGAACACGAAATCCTCGAGCGCCGCCTTGCCGAGCTCCTCGTCCGAGGAGTAACGCAGCGTGTTCTCGATTTCGTTGATCGCGTCGTTTTTGATGCGCTCGAAGTCGGCGCGGTCGAAGCGCGGGTGCAGGAACGCGTCCGCATACAGCTCGAGATAGGCGTCGACGTTGTCGCGGTGCGTGCGTCCCGTCAACGTCGAGCGCTCGCGATCGACGCGTATCGAGTAGCTCGATGCGAGCGGGTAGAGCGCTTCGAGGATCTCGTCGAGCGAGCGTGCTTGGGTCGCGCCGTCTGCGAGCATCTCCCCGGTGAGGTAGGCGAGGCCTTCCTTGCCGCGCGGGTCGTCCTGCGAGCCGACCGCGAACGACACGGAGAACGAGACCGTCGGATCGGCCGGAATCTTCAGCAATACCACGTTGCGGTTCTCATGCGGCGGCGCCGGCGGGACGGTCGCGCAGGCTGCCGCCGCGCACGCGGCGAGCGACGTAACCAACCAATGCGCGGGGGGCCGCACGGCTCACTGCCGCGCCCGGAGCACGCCCACGGTGCGGTGCTCGGCGTCGAGGTAGCGCCGCGCGGCTGTCTGCACGTCGGCGGGCGTGATCTCGGCGTAAGTGGCATAGAGCCGTTCCACCGTGGCGAGGTCGCCGCCGACTGCGATCGGCTGAGCGAGCCGGTTCGCGACCGAGTCCGGCGTTTGCAGGCCCATCAAGAAGCCGTACTTGATGCGGCGCTCGAGCGCAGCGACGCGATCCGCGTCGGGCGGCGCGGCACGGTATTGTGCGATGGTCGCGTCGATCACGCCGCGCACCTCGTCGATCTTCGCGGCGTCCTTCACGCGGGTCGAGATTTCAAACAAGCCGGGGTCGCGCGACAGCTGCGCGCCCGCATCGATGTACTCGACCGCCTGATCTTCGAGCACGAGTTTGCGGTACGCCTCGCTGGTCTCGCCGAATGCGAGGTCCGCTAGCAGATCCGCCGCGACGCGCACGCGGTCGCTCGCATCGAACGCCGGCAGCTTGTAGACGATGGAGAGCATCGGCAGCGTCTGTCCCGGATAGCTCACCTCGACGTGCCGCTCCTCATGCTGCTCGGGCTCCGTGGGGATCTGCGGTGCGACGTAGCCCGGCTGCCACTGCCCGTAATAGCGCTCGACGAGCGCCAGCACGCGGTCCGGTTGGACGTCGCCTGCGACGAAGATCACGCTGTTCTCCGGACGGTAGTAGCGCGCAAAGAACTGGCGCGAGTAATCGTAGAGCTTCGGCATCGCGGCGATGTCGCGCTCGTAGCCCATGGTGGTGTGGCCGTACGGGTGTTTCTCGAAGGCCTTTGCCTGCAGCGCCTCGAACAGCGCGAAATTCGGCTCCGTGCGGGTCTTGCGGTACTCGCCGTAGACGGCGCCGGCCTCCGTTTGAAACGCAGCCTCGGCGTACGAGAGATGCTGGAAGCGATCGCTTTCGACATCGACCACCTGCTCGAGGTCCTCGGCCGCCATCGTGATGTGATACGCCGTGTAGTCGTCGGTCGTGTACGCGTTCGCGTTCGCCCCGATCGCAGTGAGAATGTGGTTGTAACGCTCCGCGGGGTAGCGCTCCGTGCCGCGGAACATCATGTGCTCGAAGAAGTGCGCGAAGCCGGTGCGGCCGGGCTCGTACTCGTCGCGCGACCCGGTGCGCACGATGGTCCAGTAGGTCACGAGCCCGTCGGTCGGCATCGGCATCACGATGACCTTGAGGCCGTTGTCGAGCGTGCGCGTGGTCGAGGGGTAGGGAATGATGCCGTTCACGTCGCTCTCCACAGGTGCGCCCTGCGCCGCACCGCTCGTAAGCCCGAATGCCAGCAGGGTCGCCGCGACGCCGGCGCGTGTCGAGCACGCCGCCGACAGCGCGCGCGAGCGCCGGCTCTGCCCGCGGACTTCGTCATGGGTCATCGGATTCGCGGTGCTCCGAGCATCCGAAGATTAAAACATGTTTCAAGTCTATTGTGCCGTTGCGCGGCCGGGCGTGGACGCCCCGCGAGGGCCCGGTTCAGCCGTCCGGCGGGCCGAACGCTGCCCAGTAGTCAGCGAAGCCCAGGCGCGCGACGAGAGTTTGAAAGCGGGGATGCTGCCGCAAGGGCAGCAGCTCCGGCAGCCACAGCGTCTGCCAACTCGGCGGCCACAGGGCTCTGCGAGTGCAGATGTCGATGGCGCGCTCCGCCACGTCGAAGGCCAGGTCGAGGCGCCCGAGGCGCGCGAGCCACTCCACGAACAACATCGTCACGCCGCTCGTGCCGAGCAGCGCTTTGGAGGAATGGTCGAGCAACTCGCGGATCGCGGCGACTGCGCGCGGGCGCAAGCTTGCAGTCTCGAGAGCCGAGTAGACGAGCTGAACGACCTGGGTCGCGTTCGTGCCGGCGGGCAGCAGATGGGCCGCCTGCGCCGCGGCCGCGCGGTAGTCTCCGGACCGCAGCGCGGTCTGCACGAACACGAGCGGTAGCGGCGGAGTGTGCTCGGGGAAGCCGAAGCCCACGGCGAGCCGCGCGCAGCCGAGGGCTTCGGCGTCGGCTCCGGCGACGCAATGCGAGACTGCGAGATTCATCAACATGCGAGGATCGTCGGGCAGCAGGCGATACGCCTCGCGCAGCTCGGCCACGGCGCGGCGCACGTGACCCACCTGATGCAGAACGAAGCCGGCGCGCAGGCACCGCGCCTGCACATTGGAGCCGTCGAGCGAGATGGCCGTCGAAAGGTGCGCCTCGGCTTGCAGCCAGTCTGCTCGTTGCGCGCGGATCGTGCCGATCACGGCATGCGCCTCGGCGAGCGTCGGATCGAGCTCGACCGCGCGAGCGGCGTGCGCCTCGGCGTCCGCCAGCTTGGCGGACGGTAAATAGCCGACGTTCACGGCAAACAGATACGTATCGGCCAAATGGGCCCAAGCCGGCGCGAGCTCCGCGTAGCGCGCCAAGACCGTTTCGAGGTTTTGCGCGGCGAGCTTGCAATTCTCCGCGGTCGGCCGCTGCTGCAGGCGCAGTGCTTGGCGGTAGAGCCGTTCCGTCTCTTCGTCGGCGGCCGGGATCATGGGAGCGGCGGCGCTCTGCCGCTGCGAGGCGGCGACCCGCTCGACCGCGGCGACGAAGCGGTAGCCGCGCCCCGGAACCGTTTCGATGTAACGGTTCTCGCCGGGCTTTTCGCCGAGCAGTCGACGCAGCTTCGCGATGTTCTGGCTCAAGTTGTTGGGCTCGACGTAGGCGTCGGGCCAAACCGAGTCCATGAGCGCGCCGCGATCGAGCAGCGCGCCGGGATGGCGCACCAGTTGGATGAGCGTGTCGAGCACGCGCGGCGTGATCGCCAACGGTCGATTGCCGACCCGGGAGACCAGTAGCCGCCGTCGGAGCTCGAGCCGGAAGCCGCCGAATTCGTAGGCCGGAGGATCGCCCGGCTGGAGTCCCTCGTGGTGCGAATTCACGACAATTCACGAGCACCAGGCTAGGTTTTGCAGCGGCAATTATAGCTGCGCCGCTGCGTATCCGAGGCGACGCTTGGAGAGAGGCTACGCCATGACATTGCGCAGGTTTCGCGGGGGTCGGTGGGCGGCGAGAGCTCTCGGCACCGCGGCGGCGTTCGTTGCGATCACCGGCCACGCCCATCATTCCATGGCGATGTTCGATCTGCGGGCGTCGACCACGCTGCACGGCTCCGTAAGGGAGTTCCAGTGGACGAATCCGCACTGCTACGTGCAGCTGCTCGTGCAGGAGCGCGGCGCCACGGTCGAGTGGAGCGTGGAGATGGCCGCGCCCGCGGACCTCTATCGGCAGGGCTTTCGGCCGGGAACGTTGCAGCCGGGCAATCCGGTCGTCCTCGTGATTCATCCGATCAGGGACGGAACGCATGCGGGCGCGTTTGTCTCGGGCACGCATGTCGACGGCAGGCCGCTCGTGGCGAGGCCCGCTCCGTGAGATCGCGTCGCTGGGTCGTGGTCGTCGCGACCGCCGCAGCGCTCGGCGCGGTGCAAGTGCACGCGCAGCAAACCGAGCCCGAGCGCGCGCGAGCATTCGCCGCGCTGCCGAATTGGACGGGGCTATGGGAAACGGAACTGTCGGCCGCGCTGTCCTCGGGCGAGCTGTTCCCGAAGCAGCCGGCGCCTCCCGCTGCAGCTGCGCCGCCGGACGCGACCGGCGGCGCGCCGCCCGTGGTCGCAGATCCGTTCGTGGCGCTGCTCCTCGAGAGGGTCAACCTTCTGAGGCACCCCGCGTACCGGGGCTCGTTCGAGGCCGAGAAGCCGCTCGATTCCGCTGCGGCCGCGAGGCCCTCCGGCCCCGCGCCGACGCAGACGATCGTCTGCAAGTGGGGATTCCCGGCGATCGTCGAATCGCCGGTTCCCGACGGCATGTTCGAGGCGCTGATCACGCCGGAGGAGACGCTGTTCTTGTTTCGAGACGGCGAAGTGCGCCATGTCTACACGGACGGGCGGTCGCACCCCGCCAAGGAGGATCTCTGGCCGACCGCCATGGGCGATTCGGTCGGTCATTGGGACGGCAACACGCTGCTCATCGACACGATCGCCCGGAAGGCCGGAGCGGTGTTCCCGATTCCGTTGCCCGGCGTCGCGCAGCTCAGCGATCAGGCGCATTTCAGTGAGCGGTTTCGACGGATCGACGCGAACACGATGGCGGACGATCTGACGATCGAGGATCCGGCACGCTTCGCCGACCCGTGGCGTCTCGCCGTCACGTACAAGCGCGTCACGGATCTCGACCGCATGATTCATACAGATTGCGTCGAAAATGAACGCAATGTGGTGGTCGACGGGAAAATGACGATCGCACCGCGCTGACCGGTTGCTTGCATTCGCGCCCGCGGGCTGCCGATGGCGGTCCGCAGCCCCTCGGCGCGGTGACCCGACCCCCTCTCCCCAAGCTCGAAGGCGTGATCCATTGCGTCGGCACGCGGAACGCTGCGGCCGGTTGCTATGATCCATGGAATTCGACTCTCGATTTCGAATGAGGATCGCAGATGGCGGGCCAACCGACGATTGCCGTGATCGGCACCGGCGACATGGGCAGCGCGGTGGGCGCCGCGCTCGTGCGCGCGGGCTACCGCGTGGTGACGGACTGCACGGGCCGCAGCGCGCACTCGCGCGCGCTCGCGAAGGAGGCCGGCATCGAGAACTTGCGCTCGCTCGGAGCCGTGATGCGGAGCGCCACGCTCGTGCTGTCGATCGTGCCGCCGGCCGCGGCGTACGAGCTCGCGGCCGACGTCGCGGCTGCGATGCTCGCGACCGGCGCGCGACCCGTGTTCGCCGACTGCAACGCGGTGGCGCCGGCGACCGTGCGCGCGCTCGCACGCCTGCTCGAGCCGACCGGTGCTCCATTCGTCGACGGCGGCATCGTGGGCCGCGGCCCGCGGGTCGGAGGCGAGCCCACGCGGCTCTATGCCGCCGGCCCGGCGCGCGCCGCGCTGCTCGCGCTCGAAACGTCGGAGCTCGTTCCGATCGATTTGGGCGACGAGATTGGCGCTGCATCCGCGCTCAAGATGAGCTACGCGGCGCTCAACAAAGGCACGGACGCGCTGCTCACGGCCGTGCTGCTCGCAGCCGAGCGCCTGGGCATCCGCGGCCCGCTCACGCAGGAGCTCGAGCGGAGTCAAGCGGACGCGCTCGCTCGGATGCGGTCGCGCGTTCCGTATCTCGCGGCGACCGCCGCGCGCTTCACGGGCGAGATGGCCGAAATCGCGGCCACGTTCGCGGCCGTCGGCGTGACTCCGGAGTTCCATCGGGGCGCGGAATGGGTGTACGCACGGCTCGCGGCGACGCCGCTCGCCGGCGAGACGCGCGCGACGCTGCCCGAGCATCGCTCGCTCGACGAGGCGCTCGCCGTGTTCACGGCCGCGGTCGACCGCGCGCCGCGGCTCGCAATCAGATGACCGACGCGGTGCCGTACGCGCGGCTCACGCCGGACGTGATCATGACCGCGGTCGACGCATGCGGTCTCGCGTCGACCGGCAGCATCCTTGCCCTCGCGAGCTACGAGAATCGCGTCTATCAGATCGGCACGGACGACGGCTTCGTGGTCGTGAAATTCTACCGGCCGGGCCGCTGGTCCGACGCGGAGATCCTCGAGGAGCACGAGTTCGCGCTCGAGCTCGCCGGCCGCGACGTGCCGGTGGTGCCGCCGATCGTGCATGCGGACAAGACGCTGCACGAGCACGAGGGCTATCGCTATGCGGTCTACGAGCGGCGCGGCGGGCGCTGGCCGGAGCTCGGCACGCGCGACGACCGCATATTGATGGGCCGGTTTCTCGGGCGGTTGCACGCGGTCGGCGCGATACACCGATTCCGCGTGCGCGCGACGCTCTCGCCGCACGAGCTAGGCCGACGCTCGGTCGAGGAGCTCCTGGCAAGCGATTGGCTGCCCCCGCATTTGGTCGACGCCTACAGCAGCGTCACGGCGCAGCTGCTCGACGCCGTCGACACGGCGTTCGCGGAGGTCGGCGCGACCCGAGTGCTCCGCATCCACGGCGACTGTCACCGCGGCAACGTGCTCTGGACCGAGCAGGGGCCGCATTTCGTCGATCTCGACGACTGCGTGAACGGCCCGGCCGTGCAGGATCTGTGGCTGTTCCTCGCGGGCTCGCGCGACGAGATGGCGGGTCAGGTTGGCGATCTGCTCGAGGGCTACGGGCAGTTCTTCGATTTCGATTACCGCGAGCTCAGGCTCGTCGAGGCGTTGCGGGCGCTGCGGCTCATGCACTACACGGCCTGGATCACGCGCCGCTGGCACGATCCGGCGTTCCCGCGTGCGTTTCCGTGGCTCGCGGAGCCTCGGTATTGGGAGGAGCATGTGCTCGCGCTGCGCGAGCAGCAGGCGGCGCTCGACGACCCGCCGCTCGCGGTCTTGGTCTAGCGGCCCGTCGGCCCGCGCTCCCTGCCGGCCTTCCCCGGGTTGGGCCTCGGTCGCTCCCGACCCGCCGCGCCGCCGCCGTTGAGCCCCCGGCGCTTTTCACCTAGCATCGACTCGAATCGTCGCGTCGTTTAAGCTCGTCCCGACGGGGGGAGTTCCTCATGACCGACACCACGGATCGCAATCGTTATCCCGAGCCTCGGCCCGCCGACGAAGGTCCGCTCGATCGACTCGTATCGCGCGCGGCCTCGCGCCGGCAATTCATAAAAGGAGTGATCGCGTCGGGCGTCGCGGTCTCCGGCACGGGCTACCTGTTCACGCTCGCGGGCTGCTCGGGCGGACAGGCCCCGGCCGGCGGCATCGAGCGGCTGCTCACGCTCAACGTGAACGGGCAGATGCGCCGCGTCGACGTGCTGCCGAACGAGACGCTCGCGATGACTCTGCGTTACAAGCTCGGCCTCACGGGCACCAAGCTCGGCTGCGACCGCGCCGAGTGCGGCGCCTGCACGGTGATGATCGACGAGGTCGCGACGTATTCGTGCTCCACGCTCACGCATACGGTGCGCAACCGCTCGATCACCACGATCGAGGGGCTCGAGGGCCCGAACGGCGAGCTGCATCCGGTGCAACAGGCGATGATCGACGAGCTCGGGCCGCAGTGCGGCTTCTGCACTCCGGGGCAAATCATGTCGGCGGTCGCGCTGCTCAAGGCGAATCCGAAGCCGACGCGCGACGAGGCGCGGCACGCGATGTCGGGCAATCTCTGTCGCTGCGGCGCCTACGACCACTACTTGAACGCCGTGCTGCGCGCCGCTGGAACCAGCGAGCGCCTGAGCGAGGCCTGAGCCGTGCTGAGCGCGGCAGCTTAAAGGAGCGTCGGCGATGTCCAGAGACATGATGGCGGGTTTCGAGCTCTACCAGCCGGATACGGTGGAGAGTGCCGCGCAGCTGCTCGGTAAGTTCGGCGACGACGGCTGGGCGCTCGCCGGCGGCAACGACAGTCTCGATTGGTTCAAGGATCGCATCAAGCGGCCGAAATACGTCGTCGATTTGTCCGGCATCGCGGCGCTCAAGGGTATCCGCGAGACGGCCGACGGCGGCGTCGAGATCGGAGCGCTCACGACGTTGACCGAGGTCGAGCGCAGCGAGGTGATTCGCGGCCGCTATCGCGTGTTGGCCGATGCGGCGCGGCGCGTCGCGAGTCCGCAGATCAGGAACACGGGCACGCTCGGCGGCAACGTTTGCCAGGACGCACGCTGTTGGTACTACCGTTACGGCGTCGATTGCTATCGCGCGGGCGGCAACCGTTGCTTCGCCGACACGCCCGAGGGCCAGAATCGCGAGCATTGTCTGTGGGGTGCCGCGCGCTGCGTCGCGGTGAGCCCGTCCGACACCGCGCCCGCGCTGGTCGCGCTCGATGCGAAGATGGTCGTGCTCGGCCCGAAGGGCTCGAAGGAGGTTCCGGCCGAGGAATTCTTCATCGGCCCGAACGTGGATATCCGGCGCATGACGGTGCTCGAGCGCGGCGAGGTGCTCACAGCAGTCCGTTTGCCCATGGAGTGGAGCGGCGCGAAGTTCTACTTCGAGAAGGTCGCCGATCGCAACACTTGGGACTTCCCGCTCGTGAACGTGGCCGCTGCGATGTTCGTGAGCGGCGGTGCGGGCGCCGAGAAGATCGATCGCATCCGCATCGCTGCCGGCGCGGTGCAGTGCGTGCCGCGGCGGCTCACGGTGGTCGAGGACGTCGTGAAGGGTCAGCCGAAGACGGCCGAGCTCGCGTCGCTGGCGGGTCAGAGCGCGGTGCGCGGTGCAACGCCGCTGAACTTCAATCACTTCAAGATTCCGCTGCTGCAGAACCTCGTAACGCGCGCGATTCGCGATGCCGCCTAGCAGCGCATTCGAGCCATGACGCAGCGGTCGGCGTGCTCCTAACGCTTCCCGGCGTCGGCGTATGGAGCTCTTCCGCGTAAGCCGCGACATCTACGGGCGCGAGATCCTGCAAGGCATGTCGTGGGATCTGATCTGGGTGTTCGTAGCGCTCGGCGCCGTGCTGATCGCGGGCCACGCGCTCTATCGGCTGCTGCTCGCACCGAAACCCCGGCCGTGAGCAGCGCCGTCGAATCCCGTGCGGATGTCGCCGTTGGCCGCGTGCGCAGGCATGCGCTGACCGACCGGCTGTTCCATTGGATCACTGCCGCCTGCGTGCTCACGCTGCTCGCGACTGCGTTCCTGCCGATCGTCGGGCTCGATTTCCCGTGGGTCACGGCACATTGGATCGCAGGCGTCGTGCTGCTCGCCGCCGTGCTCGTGCACGTCGTCCGGGCGCTGTTCTGGCAACGCTTGCGCACGGTCGCAATCGGCCGTGCCGACATACGCGACGCGCTCGCGATCGCGGCCGTCGCGCTGCGCCGCTCGAGTATTGCGCCCGCGAAGCCCGGCAAGTACTCGGTCGCGCAGAAGACGATTCATTGGCTGTTCGCGATCGTGCTCATCGCAGCGCTTGCGACCGGCGTGCTGATGCTGGCGGGCATCGACACTCCCTGGTGGCGCCGCAACCCTTACTGGCTGTCCGAGAGCAGCTGGGGCGTCGTGTTCGTGCTGCACGATCTTGCGGCGCTCACGTTGATCACGATGGTGATGACGCACGTCTATTTCGCGTTGCGTCCCGAGAAACTGGTGTTCACGCGTGCAATGCTGCGTGGCTGGATCACGCGACGCGAGTACGTGGACAATCACGACCCGCAGCGTTGGACGGTTGAATCATGAGCGATCCGCACGCCGAGCTCGTGCAGCGCATCGAGGCGATCGAGAGCGGCTACGAGTTCATGCTCGCCTATGCCGCACAAGGGCGCGACACGGACAAGGGCTCGGCGCCGGGCCGCAACGTGCGCGAGTTCCTCGAGCGCATGGTTGCTGCGATGGAGGGCATCGGCGCGGTGGCGGCGGCCTGTGCGGAGCGCTCGGGCGGTCCCGAGCTCGCCCGAGGCTCGGACGCGTTCTTCGCAGCCGTCGATGCCGACGCGCGTATCAGCCAGGGAGCGCTCAAGCTCGCGCTCGCGCGCGCCGATTTGAGCTCGCAAATCGTCGATAACCTGAACGCATCGATTCATCTGCGCGCGCTGCTCACGGACTTGTTCATCGTCGACGAGGCGCTGAAGCCGTCGAAATAGACGCGCGCACGCGCAGCTCGACAGCCTCGCCGCATGCAAGTGAGCGCGGGTGCTTCGCCGCGACGCACTTGCGAGCGCGCGCGCGATTTGTTTATGCTGGCCGACAGGCCCGCGCTGGCAAAGAAGGTCGAACAATGAAATTTTCGAAATCGCTCACGGTCGTTGGTTTGTCGTTTGCGGCGTTGCTCGTAGCCTCTTGCGGGCAGGGCGGAGGCGGCGCAGCGCAAGAGGACGATTCGCCCGAGGCGGCGGCGTTCCAATATCGCCACGGCGTGATGGAAGCCGTTTCGTGGAAGGTCTCGCAAATGCGCGGCATGGCGCAGGGCGACGTGCCCGTCGACGAGGCGGCGTTCAAGAAGGACTCGCAAGATCTCGTGACGCTCGCGGGCATGATTCCCGAGGGCTTCATCCCGAACAGCGGCGACGTGAAGGGCAGCCGCGCGTTGCCCGCCATCTGGATGAACATGGACGACTTCAAGCAGAAGGCGAAGGACTTGCAGATGGCCGCTCAGGCCGTCGCCGACGCCGCGTCGTCGCAAGGCTTCCAGGCCGCGAAGGGCATGATCCAGCCGGTCGGCCAGGCCTGCGGCGGCTGCCATCGGCCGTATCGGCGGAGCGAGGAAGAGTAGCGCGATACGCGGGCACCCGTTGCGGCGGGGCCTGCTATCAAGCGATCACGATCGACGGCGGCCTCGGGCCGCCGTCGTCGTTTCGGCGGTTCGGCGAATGCCGGCCGGAAGGACGCGCTCGCCTGCGCCGCTATTGCAGCGTGCCCTTGCGCTGGAAGCCCGCACGGTCGCCCGAATGCACGGTGAGCTCCATCCGCTCGGTGTTGCGCAGCACCTTGAGCGGCACCTCGACGCCGGCGCTGCCCAAGCTCCAGACGCGCCGGAACATGTTCGCGAGACCGACGACCGGCTCGTCGTCGATGCCGACGATCACGTCCCCGGGTCGTAAGCCGGCTTTGTCGGCCGGGCAGTTGCGATAGACGCCGACGACCGTGAGGTCGTGCTGGTCGTCGTGCACCAGCATGCCGAGCCACGGGCGCGGCGGCGCGAGTCTGCGACCGTGCTGACATAGCTCGTCGATGATCGGCACGAGCAGGTCGATCGGCACGAACATGTTCACGGTGCTCACCACGCCTTTGAGCTCGAAGCCCTGAATCACGAGCGAGCCGAGGCCGCAGAGGCGACCATCGAGGTCGACGAGCGCCGCGCCGGACCAACTTTCGTGCGGCGGCGCGGTGAACACGGCCTCGTCGAGCAAGTATTCCCAGCGGCCCGCGAATTCCTGCTTCGCGACGACGTGCGCTTCGATCACGGGCGTGGCGCCGCCGCTGCTCACCACTTGCACGGCGTCGCCGACCGAGAGCGCGGCGGCTAGGCCGAGCGGCATGCACGGTCCGTCGAGCGGCAGCGAGGGCTTCAGCAGCGCGAAGCCGCTGTCGAAATCGTTGCCGACCACGAAGCCCGGCACCACGCGTGAACGCGAGCCGATCCAGACCTGCTCGGCCTCGTGCACGACGTAGCCGATGGTGACGATCAAGCCGTCGTCGCGAACGCGCACGCCGTGCCCGACGCGCTCGGTGCCGAGCAGACCGGCGCTCATGGCGTCGGCTGGGATGTGCGCGGTGACCGACACCATCGCGTCGGTGGCCGGCGCCTTATGCAACGCTTGCACGCTCATGGCTCCATGGTAGCGTCGAGCGCGAGCTTCCGCGAGGGGCGATTCTCAGCGGTCCTCGAACGGAAACCTGCCGGGCTCGGGAACGAAGTTGTCGACGAGTCCGTCGATCGCGGTGACGCCCATGAGCCAACGCGCCTCCTCCGCGCTGGCGCCGATGTGCGGCGTCGCGACGAAATTCGGTAGGCCGAGCAGCTCATCGTCGGTCGGCGGCTCGACTGCGAACGCGTCGATTGCGGCGGCCGCGATGCGGCCGCTCACGAGGCGCCGCTTGAGCGCGAGCTCATCGACGATACCGCCGCGTGCGGTGTTGATCAGCACGCAACCGGGCTTGAGCCTGTCGAGCGCCGCGGCGTCGTACAAGCCGCGCGTCAGATTGGTGACGGTCAAGTGAATCGATAGCACCTCGGAGCGTGCGAGCAGCTCGTCGAAACCGACCGGCGTGACGCCGTAGCGTGCATAGAACTCGCCGTAGTCTTTGATGTCGCACGCGAGCACCGTGCACTCGAACGGCTGCAGCAATCTCACGAGCTCCTGGCCGATCTCGCCGCAGCCGTGAATCCCGACCACGCGGCCGGATAGATGACGGCCCATGCGCTGCAGCGGCCGCTCGCCGCCGCGCATCGCGGCATTCAGCGCGACGACGTGCCGTAACGCGGCGATCGCGAGACACAGCGTGAGCTCGGCGACGGAGCGCTTGTTCACGCCGGGCGTCCATCCGAGCCGCACGCCGTGGCGCTGCATCGCGGCCGGATCGATCTTGTCGAGGCCGACGCCGAGCTTCGCGATGACCTCGAGCTCCGGCAGCGCGCCGAGCACGCGGTCGTTGATCGGCTCGAAGCTCACGATCGCGGCGTCGCAGCCGCGCAGATAGTCGATCGTCTCCTGCTCGCTACGGTAATAGGGCACGCCTTCGACGTTCACCTTTGCGCCCGGATAGCGCTGCTCGAGCAGTCTGACGAGCCCCGGGTGCTGGGCGAACGAGATCGCCGGGACGGCAACGCGTCGTGGTCTCATCGGCACGTTATACCGGGCCCAAGGGCGCGCGCCGCGCGTCGCTAAGCCCCCGATACCTTGAGAAAAAATGAGACAGAAAGCATAGCGCGTCCGGGCAGGGTGCGGCGGACCGTATGGCATACTCCACGCGTCCACATGCCTCAAGAGCCCTCCGGATGCTCGGCACGGAACCGGCGCTCGCAATTCAGGACCTCGGGATAAGAACGGAAGCTCATGAAGAACGCAGTCCTGCTCGTGCTCGCATTCGCCTTGGGCGCCGGCGCAGTCTGGTATCTCGGCGGCGGTCATTCCAATGTGCCGGTCGCGGCGCGCGGCGGCCCGGGCGGTTCGCCGGCAGGCGGTCCACCCGCGGGCGGTCCGCCCGGAGGACGCGGGGGCTTCGGCGGTCAAGCGAACCGGCCGCCGCTCGTCAGCGTGGCTCGCGTCGAGAAGCAACCGATGTACGACGTGGTCGAGGCACTCGGCACGGCGGCCGCAAACGAATCGGTCACCTTGAACGCGAAGGTCACGGACACCGTGCGGCGCGTGAATTTCGAGGATGGCGACTACGTCGAAGCCGGCACGGTGCTCATAGAGCTCACGAATCAAGAGGAAGAGGCGTCGCTCGCGGAGGCGCGCGCAAACCTCGATGACGCGCAGAACCAGCTGCGCCGGCAGGAGGACATCGCAAAGCGCGGCCTCGGCTCGAAGCAGGACCTCGACGCGGCGCGCTCGCGCGCCGCCGCGAACGAAGCGCGCTTGAATAGCGTTGTCGCGCGCCTGCGCGATCGGTTGATCCGCGCGCCGTTCAGCGGGGTGCTCGGGTTCCGCAAGGTGAGCCCCGGCACGATGGTGAGCCCGAACACCGAGATCACCTCGATCGACGATATCTCCACCATCAAGCTCGATTTCACGGTGCCGGAGACGTTCTTGAGCGAGATGGCGGTCGGCGCGAAAGTCGTCGCGAAGAGCGTGAGCTATCCCGACCGAGAGTTCGAGGGCACGATCCGCACGGTCGGCTCGCGCGTCGATCCGGTCACGCGCGCGGTGACCGTGCGCGCCCATCTGCCGAACGCCGATCGCGCGTTGCGGCCGGGCATGCTGCTCACGGTGCAAGTGGTGACGGGCGAGCGGCTCACGCTCGTGGTGTCCGAGAACGCCGTGTTCCAAGTGCAGAACAAGGCCTTCGTCTATCGCATCGACGGCCAAGTCGCGCATCAGCAGGAAATCGAGGTTGGCGATCGCCGCTTCGGGCTCGTCGAGGTGAAGGGCGGGCTGAACGAGGGCGACTCTATCGTGACGGAGGGTATCGTGAAGCTGCGCGACGGCATGCGCGTTCGGTTCGACTCGAGCGAGGACGCCGTCAGCGAGTCCGGTTCGGCCGACGCCGGCACCGCGGCGAAAAATCGCAGCTGACGTCCGGCCATGTGGCTGTCCGACACTTCCGTCAAGCGTCCGGTTTTTGCAACCGTTCTGAGCTTGATGCTGATCGCGCTCGGTGCGCTGTCGTTCCGCGACCTCACCGTTCGGGAGTACCCCGACACCGTTGCGCCGACGGTGCAGGTGCAAGTGAGCTACCCGGGCGCTTCGAACGAGATCGTCGAGACCCGGGTCACCCAGGTTCTCGAGGGCGAGCTCTCCGGGATCGAAGGCGTCAAGACGATTCGCTCGTCGAGCCGCGACGGCAACTCCTCGATCACCGTCGAGTTCAACCTCGACCGTAGCCTGGACGAAGCCGCGAACGACGTGCGCGACCGCGTTGCGCGCGTGAGCCGGCGGCTGCCGGACGACGTCGACAACGTGAGCGTGCAAAAGGCAGACGCCGACACGCAGCCCGTCATGTGGCTCACGCTCGCGGGCGACAACATGAGCATGATGGACCTCACGGATTACATGAAGCGGTATCTGCTCGACCGCTTCGCGACGATTCCCGGCGTCTCGCAGATCAACATCTTCGGCTCGGGCGGCCCGTCGATGCGCGTTTGGATCGACCGCATCGCGCTCTCGGCGCGCAACCTCACGGTGAGCGACATCGAGGGTGCGCTGCAGCGCGAGAATCTCGAGCTTCCGGCCGGCAAGATCGAATCGAAGGACCGCGACTTCCAGGTGCGCGTGTCGCGCAACTACCAGACCGCCGACCAGTTCCGCGATCTCGTGATCGCGCAGGGCAAGGACGGCCACCTGATTCGGCTCGGCGAGGTCGCGAAGGTCGAGATCGCCCCCCGCGAAACGGAGCGGCTGTTCCACACGAACGGCAGCACCACGACCGGCTTCGGCATCGTGAAGCAATCGACGGCGAACACCGTCGAGGTGCTCGACGCCGTGAAGGCCGAGGTCGCGCGCGTGAACTCGGACCTGCCGAATGGCATGCATCTGATCACGAGCGGCGACGATTCGCTGTACATCCGTGCCGCGATCAGCGAGATCTATTGGACCATCGGCATCACCACCGCGCTGGTGGGGTTCGTGATCTTCGTGTTCTTGGGCTCGCTACGCGCCACGTTGATCCCGCTCGTGACCATTCCCGTGTGCCTCACAGCGACGTTCTCCGTGCTGTCGCTGTTCGGCTATTCGATCAACCTGATCACGCTGCTCGCGCTCGCGCTGTCGATCGGGCTCGTCGTGGACGATGCCATCGTCGTGCTCGAGAACGCGCATCGGCGCATCGAGGCGGGTGAGCCGCCGCTGCTCGCTGCGTACAACGGCACGCGCCAGGTCGCCTTCGCGGTGATTGCCACGACGATCGTGCTCGTGTCGGTGTTCGCGCCGGTCGCCTTCCTCAAGGACAGCATCGGCCGCGTGTTCGCGGAGCTCGCGGTCACCATCGCGGCGGCCGTCACGTTCTCGGCCATCCTCGCGCTGTCGTTGTCGCCGATGATGTGCTCGAAGCTGCTGCGCTCGAGCGTCAAGGAGAACAAGCTCACGCACACGCTCGATCGCAGCTTCGAGTGGCTGTCGAGCAGGTATCAGGCCGCGCTGCGCGTGTCGCTCAAGTTTCCCTGGGCGTCGGTCGTTGCTTCCGTCGCGATCGCCGGGTTCGCCTATCTGCTGGTGCAGAGCATCCCGCGCGAGTACGCGCCGCAGGAAGATCGCGGTCAGTTCAATGCGCAGCTGCAGGCGCCGGAAGGCATGAGCTTCGACCGCATCGTGCAGTCGGCGCGCAAGGTCGAGCAGTACCTCCAGCCGTATTTCGACGACGGCACGATCCAACGCGGCGTCGTCAGCGTGCCGGGCTTCGGCCAAGGGCAGGCCGGCAACGTGAACGTCACGCTCAAGCCCTGGGGCGAGCGCAAGATCAGCACGGCCGAGCTGCTGGCGAAGCTGAGCAAAGAGTGGGACGAGGTGCCGGACCTCCGGATCACGGGGTTCATCAGCGGCGGGAATCGCGGCGGCGGGGGCGGCGGCGGGCAGCCCGTGCAGATGGTCCTCGGCGGTCCGAACTACGACGAGCTCGCGCGTTGGCGCGACATCATCATCGCGCGCGCGTCCGAGAACCCGGGGCTCACCCGGCTCGACTCGGATCTGCGCGAGACGCAACCGCAGGTGCTCGTGCACGTCGACACCAACCGCGCGGCGGAGCTCGGCGTGAGCGCGCGCAGCATCGGCTCGACGCTGCAGACGCTGATGAGCGAGCGGCAGATCACCACCTACGTCGTCGACGGCGAGGAATACGACGTCGTGCTCCAGGCGCAGCCGGATCAGCGCGCCACGTATTCCGATCTGACGAATATCTTCGTGCGCTCCGACCGCACGAACGAGCTGATCCCGCTCTCGAACCTGGTGACGCTGGAGGACCAGGCGGGACCGAGCCAGCTGAACCGCCACAACCGCATGCGCGCGGTTACGATCACGGCGAACCTCGTGCCGGGCTACACGCTCGGCGAGGCATTGACCTACATGGAGGACCTCGTCCACAAGGAGCTGCCGGGCACCGCGCAGATCAGCTGGCGCGGCGAGTCGCTCGACTACAAGGAAGCGTCCGGCGCGCTGTACTTCACGTTCGGTATCGCGCTGTTCGTGGTGTTTCTCGTGCTTGCGGCGCAGTTCGAAAGCTTCGTGCACCCGCTCGTGATCATGATCACCGTGCCGCTCGCCGTCGCGGGCGGCCTGCTCGGGCTATGGCTGTCGGGTAAGACGCTCAACATCTACAGCCAGATCGGCATCATCATGCTGGTCGGCATCGCGGCGAAGAACGGCGTGCTGATCGTCGAGTTCATCAATCAGCTGCGCGACCAAGGCATGGAGTTCAAGGACGCGATCGTCGAGGCGTCCCGCATCCGGTTCCGGCCCGTGATCATGACGGCGTTCTCCGCCACGATGGGCTCGGTGCCGCTGATTTTTGCGCTCGGCCCGGGTGCGGCGAGCCGCTCGGCGCTCGGCGTGGTCATCTTCGCGGGCGTGAGCTGCGCGACGTTTTTCACCCTGTTCATCGTGCCCGCGTTCTACAACCTGTTCGCGCGGCGGACCGGCTCGCCGAACACCATCGCGCGCAAGATCGCCCAGCTCGGCGGCGACCCCGCCAGCGAGCCGCGCGGCACCCCCCACACCGCTCACTGACCGGCCCCCGACCGTCTTTGATGAGTGCCCCTGTCGGCTCGATGGGGTCGTTCGCCGGCGGCGTGCGTGCAGGTCGTCGGTCGCGCCCCGGCCGTTCGCCGGCTGGCGCCGGTGCCCTCGGCGCGCTCGTCGAACGCGGCGCGCGCAGAGCGCACATCCCTGTGCGCCTGCGCGTGCTCGCTCCTGCTCGCACCCGGCCGCTGCGCGGCCGGGCCTGATCCGCGTTCGGCGATCGCGCCGAGGCGAACGTCCTAACTGGCGCGGCCGACGACCTGCACGCACGCCACCGGACAACAGTGCGGATCGCGCCCGGGGATCATCACTGAGCGTGAGGCGATGCCCTGCACGTGCGTTGCACGTGCAGGGCATCGCGGCGTGCGATTCCGCCGCGAAGCATTGCTCGTCTAAGGCGTTGCGCGTGATGCGGCTGAGAGCGCGTTCAGCGGGGCTCGTCGATCACGGGGTTGCGGAGGGTGCCGAGCTCGGGAACGTGCACCTCGACCACGTCGCCCGGCACGAGATAGCGCGGCGGATCGAAGCGCGCGCCCGCGCCCGGCGGCGTGCCGGTTGCGATCACGTCGCCCGGATTCAACCGCAAGAACGACGACAGGTATTCGATCAGCTGCGCGAACGAAAAGATCAGGTTCGCCGTGGTGTCGTCCTGCCGCGTTTCGCCGTTCACGCGCGTCGTGAGGTGCAGCTGCGCATCGGGCGCAATCTCGTCCGCCGTCACGAGCCAAGGGCCGAAGCTGCCGGAGCGCTCGAAGTTCTTGCCCGGCGTCACGTTGAACTTCGAATGGCGCAGCCAATCGCGCACGGTCCCCTCGTTCATCAGCGCGAGCCCCGCCACGTGGCGCCACGCGTCCGCGGCCGCAATCCGGCGGCCGGCCACGCCGATCACGAGCGCAATCTCGCCCTCGTAATCGAGCTGCTCCGACTCGGGCGGCCGCACGAGCGGCTCGCCGTGACCCACCAAGCTGCCGGGCCAGCGCGTGAACACGCTGGGATACCGCGGCGGCTCGGTGCCGTCGCGATATTCCTCGTTGCGGTTCGCGTAGTTCACGCCGATGCAGAGGATTTTCTCGGGGTCCGTGATCGGCGGCAGGAAGCGGATCTCCTCGAGCGCGAGCGTGGGCTCGTGCGCCGCCGCGAGCGCGCGCGCCTCCTCGACGGCGCCGGCGCGCAGCAGCGCGCCGAGCGTCGGATAGCGCGAGCGGAGCAGCAGGCCGAGGTCGACGATGCGATCTTGCTTCAGGGCGCCGTAGCTCGCCGCGTCGCCGCGGCGAAAGCTCAGGAGGCGCATGCCCGGGCCGCGGTGCCGCCGCGCGTGAGGCCCGCGCGCTCGAGCACCTGGTCGAGCTTCGCCGCGAGGTCCGGCGTAGCGCTGACCATCGGCAGCCGGTGCTCGGCCCTCTCGAGCAGCCCGAGCCGCATCATCATGTACTTGATCGGTATCGGGTTCGTATCGAAGAACACCGCTTTGTTCAGCTCGAGCAGCCGGTCGTGCAATGCGCGGCCCGCCGCGAGATCGTTGCGCCTTACGGCTTCGCACATGTCGGCGAGCACGCGCGGCGCGAGGTTGCCCACGGCGTTCATGAGGCCGCACGCGCCGATCGCGAGCATCGGGAAGCTGAGCTCCTCGAGACCGACGAAGATCTTGAAATCCGGGCCGAACGCATGCAGGCATTCCGACGCAAAGCCGAGGTCGTTCACGGCGTGTTTGATGCCGACGAAGTGCGGCGAGCGGTCCTTCACCGCCTTGAGCGTATCGAGCGTGACGGATACGGCCGTGCGGCCCGGGATGTGATAGATCATCCACGGCACGTTGTGGCCCGCCGCGAGCTCCAAGTAGTACGCGACGAGCCCGCGCTGCGGCGGCTTGATGTAGTACGGTGTGACGATCAAGAGCGCATCGGCGCCCGCGCGCAGCGCGTGCTCCGTGAGCACGCGGCTCTCGGCGAGCGACTGCGAGCCGGTCGCGGCGACCACCGGCACGCGGCCCGCCGCGGTTTCGATCGCGACCGTCACGAGCCGATTGCGCTCCTCGGTCGTGAGGGTGGACGGTTCGGCCGTCGTGCCGTTCACGAGTATGCCGTGCGAGCCCTGCTCGACCTGCGCCGTTACGAGCGCGGCGTAGGCGTCATAGTCGACCTCGCCGCGGTTGAACGGCGTGACGAGCGGCGGGATGGAGCCGCGCAGCTTCGCGAGATCGTGGGGACTCGTGGATTTATGCGTCATCGACGTCAGTGCGGACGAGGTGGTGGCGAGTGCTCAAAAAGTGCGGCCCCCGAGGCCGTGAGTACATGTTAGATTTATCGTTTCGAGTTTACGTGAAGCCGCGACGGTATTCACCTTGCCGCATTTGCTGATCGAGTATTCGGCCAACATCGAAGATCGGATCGCGCTCGAGGAGTTGCTCGACAAGCTGCACGCGTGTGCGGTCGAGACCGGCGTGTTTCCGCTCGGCGGCGTGCGCGTGCGCGCCTATCGCGCGGATCACTATCGCATCGCCGACAAGGCCGAGGACAACGGCTTCGTGCACGTCACGGCGCGTATCGGCCACGGCCGGTCGCTCGAGATCCGGCAACGCGCGGGTGCGCAGTTGTTCGAAGCGCTCACGGGACACTTGAGCGCACTTTACGAAGACAGCCCGCTCGCGCTGTCGCTTTATGTCGAGGAGGCCGATCCCGTGCTCAGTTTCAAGAAGAACAATCTGCACGAGCACGTCAGGCGGCGAGCCGAGGGATGAGCGAACGTCTCGAGACGAATCTCGCGGCCGCCGAGCGCCATCTGGAACGTTGGCGGCGCAGCGGCGTGCAGCACTTCATCGACGGCGCACCGCGGCCCGCCGCGTCGGGCCGAGTTTTCGAGACGCGCTCGCCGATCGACGAGCGCGTGCTCGCGGCCGTCGCTGCCGGCGACGCGGCCGACGTGGACGCGGCCGCGAGAGCGGCCGAGCGTGCGTTTCCCGCGTGGCGCGCCGTCGCGGGCGCCGCTCGCCGCGACCTGCTGCACGCGATCGCGGACGCGATCGAGGCGCGTGCCGAGGAGATCGCGTTGCTCGAGTCGCTCGACACGGGCCAGCCGATCCGTTTCATGGCGGCCGCCGCTAAGCGCGGCGCCGAGAATTTCCGGTTCTATGCGGACCAGGCGGCCGAGGCCGGGCGCGGCTTGTCGTTGCCCGCGAACGAGCATTTGAACTACACGTTGCGCCAGCCGATCGGACCGGTCGCCGCGATCACCCCGTGGAACACGCCGTTCATGCTGTCGACGTGGAAGATCGCGCCGGCGCTCGCGGCGGGCTGCACGGTCGTGCACAAACCGGCCGAGTGGAGCCCGCTCACCGCCGCACTGCTCGCGGAGATCGCGACGGCGGCGGGATTGCCCGCGGGCGTGCTCAACACCGTGCAGGGCTACGGCGAGACCGCGGGCAAGGCCGCAACCGAGCATCCCGCGATTCGTGCGGTCGCGTTCGTCGGCGAGTCGGCGACCGGCAGCGCCATCATGGCTCAGGGTGCGCCCACGCTGAAGCGCGTGCACTTCGAGCTCGGCGGCAAGAACCCGGTCGTCGTGTTCGACGATGCGGACCTCGAGCGGGCGCTCGACGCGGTCGTGTTCATGATCTACAGCTTGAACGGCGAGCGTTGCACGTCGTCGAGCCGGCTGCTCGTGCAGCAATCGATCCGCGACGAGTTCATCGAGCGGCTCGTCGAGCGCGTCGCGCAGCTCAAGGTGGGCCATCCGCTCGATCCCGCCACGGAGCTGGGGCCGCTGATCCACGCGAACCATGTCGCGAAGGTGCTCGGCTACTTCGACGTTGCGCGCGCGGAAGGCGTCGAGATCGCGGCCGGCGGCGGCGCCTCGAAGCTGGGCGGCAACTACGTCGCGCCGACCGTGCTGCTCGCTGCGAGCAACCGCGCGCGCGTCGCGCAGGAGGAGATCTTCGGTCCGGTGCTCACCGTGGTGCCGTTCGCGAACGAGGCCGATGCGCTCGCACAGGCGAACGACGTGCGTTATGGGCTCACTGCGTACGTGTGGACGGGCGACGTCGGTCGCGCGCACCGCTTCGCGCGCGCGGTGGATGCGGGCATGGTGTGGGTGAACTCCGAGAACAACCGCCATCTCCCCACGCCGTTCGGCGGCATGAAGGCGAGCGGCATCGGCCGCGACGGCGGCGACTGGAGCTTCGACTTCTACATGGAGACGAAGAACGTCTGCATCGCGTACGGCACTCACAAGGTGCCGACGCTCGGCCGTTAGCGCGCGGCGCCCGGATGAGCCTCTACTACGTGCAAAAGCTGATCTATCAGCTGAACCGCGATCCGGCGGTCCGCCGGCGCTTCGACGGCGATCGCGAGGCGCTGCTCGCCGACTACGAGCTCACGGACGAGGAGCGTGCGGCAGTCTTGGAGGGCGATATCGGTCTGCTCTACGTCATGGGCGTGAACGGTCAGATCCTGATGCACTACGCCGCGCTGCTCGGTCTGCCCTGGGACGACTACATCGCCAGCATGCGCGCAGGCGTCGCGAAGCACGGCCCGGTGCGCGCGGGGCTCTACAGCATGCTCAAGGATCGTTCGCGATGAGCCTCGTGTTCGCCGGCGTCTGCAGTCACGCGCCGGGCATCACGGGGCGTGCCGCACGCGCGGAGCCGCGCGTGCGCGACACGTTCTATGCGAAGCTCGGCGAGCTGCGCGAACGGCTCGAGGCTGCGCGGCCCGACGCACTGATCGTCGTCGCGGCCGAGCATTTCGCAAATTTCTTCATGAACAACATGCCGGCCTACTGCGTCGGTATGGGCGAGCACTACGAGGGACCGATCGAGGACGAGCAGTGGCTTGCGATCGCACGCCACCGCGTGCCGGGCAACGCGGCGCTGTCGCGCCGGCTGATCACCTCTCTGCTCGCGACCTTCGACGTGGCCTATGCCGAGGAATGGAAATTCGATCACGGCATCATGGTGCCGCTCAACTTCCTGACGCCGCGTTACGATTTGCCGATCATTCCGGTCAACGTGAACTGCCAGGGACCACCGCTCACGCCGCTCGCGCGCGCGTACGACTTCGGGCGCGCGCTGCGTCGCGCGTGCGACGCGATGCCCGAGCGCATCGCGCTCGTCGGCACGGGCGGCATCTCGCATTGGCCCGCGACGCCGGACTCCGGCACGATCAACGAAGCGTGGGACCGCGAGTTTCTCGAGCGCTTCATCGCGAACCGGCGTGACGAGCTCGTCGCCTACACCGACGAGGAGACGCTGCGCGACGCGGGCCAGGGCGGCTTCGAGATTCGCACGTTCCTCACGGTCGCCGGCGCGACCGCAGGCGCGACGGGCGAGCTCTTGTTCTACGCCGCGATACCGATCTTCGCGGTCGGCTGCACGGTCGCGACGATGACCGTCCGCTGACGTCGCGCGAACGCGTCGGCGGTGCCGGCTGCCGACCGGGGCGACGCGCTGCCTAGAGCCCACCTACCTCCGTGCGCGCCTTCGGCGGCGACGAGCAAGCCTTGGGCGCTCGCCTAACGCGCGCCGCGCGACTTGTGCAACCATGGCCGCCCACGTCTTCGACGCCTGTCGCCAGGGACGACGAGCATTTGCGATCGGTCTTAGACAACGAGGGTTTGGCGGAACCGGCGGTCGACGCCGCGCCGACGTGGATACGAGACGTGCAGAGGCGTGCGGCCCGCGGCATCTGCGCTGTAGTGCGTCCGCGTGGGGGCGGACGCCCGCTCGCGCGGCTCGCGACACGGGTCGCCGTGCCGGCTGCGGTCCTGGCCGCGCTCGCGATCGCGCCGGCGCGCGCCGACGTCGCGGTCGACGGCGTCGACGATGCGCAGCGGGCCAACATCCTCGCGTACTTGAGCCTCGACGAGGAGCCGTGCGACGCGGCGGGCTGGCGCGTCGAGCAGCAGTACCAGTCTGCGCCCGCGCGGATCCGCGAGGCGCTTCAGGCGCTCGGCTACTACGGTGCGGCCGTCCGCGCGCGGCTCGACCGCACCGAGGACTGTTGGCACGCGACGTTCACCGTCGACCCGGGCGAGCCCGTGCGGATTCGGACGCTCGACGTGGGACTGGAGGGCGATGCCGCGAACGATCAGCCGTTCAAGGACGCGCTCGCCGACGCCGGTCTGAAGAGCGGCGAGATCCTGAACCAAGGCCGCTACGAGCAGTTGAAGCGCCGCTGGTCCGACCTCGCGCGTGAGCGCGGCTACGCGGACGCGCGGCTCGCCGCCAGCCGAATCGACGTGTATCCCGCCGACCACGCGGCGGACGTCGCGCTGCGCTTCGACTCGGCCGTCCGCTACCGGTTCGGCGACGTGTCGTTGCAGCAGTCGGTGCTCGCGGAGAGCCTCGTGCGCTCGTATCTGCCTTTCCACGCGGGCGACGCGTACGACGCGCGGCAGCTCACGGCGCTGTACGTTGCGCTCGCCGACAGCGGCTACTTCAAGACGATCGACGTGCATCCGCTCGCGCCCGATCGCGACACGCGTGAGATACCGGTCGAGGTCGAGCTCACAGGAGCCGCTCGGCGGCAGCTGACGTACGGCGTCGGCTTTTCGACCGACACGGGCCCGCGATTCCGCTTCGGCCGCACGAATCGGCGAGTCAACGAGCACGGCCATCAGTTCACCCTCTCGATGCAGCTCTCGCCCGTCGTCTCGGAGCTTACGGCGAACTATCGCCTGCCTTACGGCGATCCGCGCAAGGAGTGGATCAACTTCGATACGGGGCTCAAGCGCGAGATCACGGACGCGGCCGAGAGCGACAGCCTCGAGATCGGGGCGCGCCGCGTGATCGAGCGGCGGGGGAACTGGACGCGCACGCAGCTTCTCAACTTCGTAGTCGAAGACTTCACGGTGGCCGATCAATCGGACCGCGCGCAGCTCTTGATGCCGGGCATCGATTGGACGCGCATTCGCGCGGACAACACGATCCGGCCGACGCGCGGCTCGAAGCTCGACCTCGAGTTGCGCGGCGCCGCGGATGCCGTGCTGTCGAACACCTCGTTCGCGCAGATCAGGCTGCAGGGCAAATGGATTTGGTCGCCGACCGACGTTTCGCGAATTCTCGTGCGCGGCGATTTCGGCACGACGAAGGAGACGGCGCTTTCGGAGCTGCCGCCGTCGATTCGCTTTTTCGCGGGCGGCGACAACAG
This sequence comes from uncultured Gammaproteobacteria bacterium, assembly GCA_963817615.1. Lineage (GTDB taxonomy): Bacteria > Pseudomonadota > Gammaproteobacteria > Steroidobacterales > Rariloculaceae > FEN-1219. The sequence continues at coordinate 1,484,314 of CAWFPH010000002.1, forward strand.
TGTGCGCGGCTACGACTTCAAGGCGCTCGGTCCGACCGATGCGGCCGGCGAGGTGCTCGGCGGCTCGTCGCTCGCCGTCGGAAGCGTCGAGTACGAGCACCGCGTGCACGAGCGCTGGTCCGTCGCCCTCTTCGTCGATTCGGGCAACGCGTTCGAGGATTCGTCGTTCCATGCGAAGACCGGCGTCGGCATCGGCGGGCGTTGGCAGTCGCCGCTCGGCCCGATCCGCATCGATCTCGCGCATCCGGTCGACGATCCGACGGCCGACCGCTGGCGCGTGCACGTGAGCCTGGGACCGGACCTATGAGGTGGCTGTCCCGCACGCTGCACGCGTTGCTCGCGCTCGGCACGCTCTTGGTCGTCGCCGCGGCCGCGGTGCTCTGGCTCGCGGGCAGCGAGCCCGGCACGCGGTGGCTCGCGGCGCGGCTCAGCGCACGCGCTTCGGGCGTGCTTGCGCTCGGCCGCGTCGACGGCACGCTGCTCGGCGGCCTCGACTTGACGGACGTGCGCGTGACGCTGCCGCGGGATCGCGTCGAAATCGCGGCGCTGCACCTCGAGTGGGACCCTGCCGCCGCGCTCGCCGGGAGTCTCGCGTTTCGCGCGGTGCGCGCGTCGCCCGTCTCCTATACGCGGCTGGCCGAGGCGCCGGGCGCAGCCGGCGGCGAGGTGCCGCTCGTGCCGTTCGTCGTGCGCGTCGACGATGCGGTGCTGGCGGGTCTTACGATCGACACCGGCGGAGAGGTGCTCGAGCTCGGCGAGAGTCGCGGCGCGGCGCGGCTCTTCGGCCGGCGACTGACGCTTTCGCGGCTTTCCTCGAGCACGCAGGGGGTCGCGCTCGCGGGCAACGGCACGATCACGCTCGGTGACAGTATCGGTCTCGCGGCCGACGTCGCCTGGAGCGGGATGCTCGGCGATCGCACGGCCGCCGGCCGCGTGATGCTCGAGGGCGAATGGCCGGTGCTGCACGTGCGTCACGACTTGAGCGCACCGGTGGCGGTGACCGCCGAGGGCGAGCTCACGATCGCGGAGACGCCGCGCTTCGATCTCACGCTCTCGTGGGCCGACCTCGCGGTGCCGGATTTGCCCCAGCTCGCGAGTCCGAGCGGCCGCATGGCGCTCGTCGGTACCCTCGACGCGTATCGCTTCACGGGCGACGGCACGCTCGATCTCGACGGCCGCGCGGCGGACTTCACGACGAGCGGCACGGGTCGGCGCTTCGCGCTCGCGGTCGACGCGCTCACGCTTGCAGCGCGGTTGGCGGACGGCTCGGCGGGCGCGCTCGGCGGCAGCGGTGCGGTCGATCTCGCGGCGCGCACGGCCGACCTCGACGGCCGCGCGAGCGACTTCGATCCCGCCTGGCTCGTCCCGGAATGGTCCGGCAGGCTCAGCGGCACCGCAGCCGTGCATGCGCGCCTCGACCCGCAGCCGGAGGCGCGCTTCGAGGGCGCGAAGCTCGAGGGCGAGCTGTTCGGCCGACCCGTGAAGCTCGCGAGCCCGGCCGTGCGCTCGCTGCCGCCCGATCATTGGGAGCTCGCGGGCGCGCGCCTCGAGTCCGGTCCGAACGTCGTCGTGCTCGACGGCGCGCTCGACGTCGGCGGTGCGCTCGCACTCGAGGCCGACGTGACGCTTGCCGACCTGCGCACGCTCGTGCCGACGGTGCGAGGCGCCGCGAGCGGCAAGCTCAAGCTCGACGGCACGTTCGCAGCGCCCGCCGCGAGCGGCCGCATCGAGGCGCGTGATTTGCAAGCCGCGGGCGTGGCGGTCGAGCGCATCGCGATCGAAGGCCGCGCCGGGCTCGCGCGCGATGCGCCGCTTTCGATCGATGTCGACGCCGGCCGCGTCGCGCGCGGGCTGATCGTCGCCGACAGCGTGGGTGCGGCGGCGCGGGGCACGACCGGCGCGTTCAGGGTCACGGCCGGGGCGCGCGCGGCGCAGTGGCTCGCACAGCTCGCCGCTACGGGAGGACTCGACGACGCGAACGTCTGGCGCGGCTCGCTCGAGCGCCTCGAGTTCGACGAGCTGAAGCTCGGGCGGTGGCGGCTCGCCGAGCCCGCCCGCGCGGCGCTGGGCGTGCATGCGGCCGCGCTCGATACGGCGTGCTTGCTCCACGATTCCGGGGCGCGTTGGTGCGCGGCGCTGGACCTCGAGGGCAAGCCGGAGGACCGGCTCGTCGTGTCGGCGCAAAATTTCCAACTCGCGTCGTTGCAGCCGTTGCTGCCGGCGCAGTTGCAGGTCGACGGCGTGTATCAGCTGTCCGCGTCGTTCCTGGATATCACGAGCTCGCCGCGCGGCGCAGTTGCGCTGACCGGCGGCGCGACTCATGCGCGTGTCGCGTTCGGCGCGGAGCAGGCGTTCGCGGCGGAGCTCAAGGAGCTGCGCGCGAGCGCGACGCTCACGGACGGCCGGCTCGACCTCGCGGCGAACGTCGCGGGCGGCGACGCGGGCGATGCGTCGCTGTCGGCGCGCATCGACGACCTACGCGCAGCCGACTCCTCGATCGGCGGCGCCGTGCACCTGCAGTGGCGGGACCTGGCCTTCCTCGTGCTGCTGTCGCCCGAGCTGGGTCAAGTGGCGGGCGCGCTCGCGCTCGATCTCGACATCGGCGGCACCTTGCGCAGTCCCGAGGTGCAGGGACGCGGGCAGTGGAGCGAGGGCCGCATCGGCGTGCCGGGATGGGGGCTCACGGTCGAGCGGATCGCGGCGAACGCGACGAGCCGCGACGGCCGCGCGCTGACGTTCGATGCGACGGGCCACGTCGGCGACGGCGAGCTCAAGCTCACCGGCGAGACCGAGCTCGACCCGGGGGCCGGGTGGCCGACCCGCCTCAAGCTCACGGGCGACGGCGTGCGCGCGGTGCAGCTGCCGGACGCCGAGATCTACGCGTCGCCGGATTTGGACGTCGCCGCCGAGCTGCCGAACGTGCGCGTGACGGGCACGGTCGCGGTGCCGCGCGCCGCCATCAAGCTCTCGGAGCTGCCGGCGCAGGCGATTGCGCCGTCGCCGGACGCCGTGGTGCACGGCGCGGCACGCAGCGCCGAGATGCGGCCGCTGCAGATCGCGGCCGATGTCGAGCTCGTTCTCGGCGACGACGTGCGTTACACGGGCCTGAACCTCGAGACGAAGGTGTCCGGCAGCTTGAAGCTGCAGTCCGAGCCGAGCCGCTCGACGACCGCCAACGGCACGCTCACGCTCACCGGCACTTACAATGCCTACGGCCAAGAGCTGAATCTCGAGCGCGGACGGCTGCTTTTCAGCGGTCCGCTCGACGATCCGGGACTCGACGTGCGTGCGGTGCGCGCGATCGACGAGACTCGTGTCGGCATCGAGCTCGTCGGGTCGCTCAAGGCGCCGCGCACGCGCGTGTTCTCGACGCCGGCGATGAGCGAGGGCGACGCATTGTCGTATCTGCTGCTCGGGCGTCCGCTCACGGGCACCGGCACGCAGGAGACCGCGACCCTGCAGACTGCCGCGCTCTCGATGGGCCTGCAGCAGGCCTTGCCGGTCGTGCAGCGAATCGGCCAGTCGCTCGGGCTCGACGAGCTGTCCGTGCAATCGACGGCCACCGACGCCGGTGCGCTGATGGCCGGTAAGTACCTGAGCCCGAAGGTCTACATTCGCTACAGCTATGGGCTCTTCAATAGAATAGGCGGACTGCTGCTGCGTTTTAAGGTGAACGAGCGGCTCAGCATCGAGACTCGGTCGGGCGACCAGAAGTCGATGGATCTGCTATACACGGTCGAAAAGGAATAAACCGCGTATGCCCACCACGTTGTTTCCGCTGCTCGTATCCCCGACGTTGCCCGAGCCGCTGCGCAGGCTCGACGACCTTGCCGGCAACTTTTGGTTCAGCTGGCATCCGCCCGCGGGCCAGCTGTTCCGCATGCTCGACTCCGTGCTCTGGCGCGGCGTCGAGGGCAACCCGAAGCTGTTTCTCAAGTGCGTCGATCAGGGGCTGCTCGAGAGCGCCGCCGGCGATCGCGAGTTCCTGACGGCGTACCATGCCGTGCTCGCGCGCTTCGACGACTACCTGCACGCGGCTCCCGATCCGCAGAAGACCGAGCCGCTCGCCCAAGACGACCTGATCGCGTATTTCTGCGCAGAGTTCGGGCTGCACGAGTGCTTCCCGATCTACTCGGGGGGGCTGGGCGTGCTCGCGGGCGATCACTGCAAGACCGCGAGCGATCTGAATCTGCCGTTCGTGGCGGTCGGCTTGCTCTACCGGCAGGGGTATTTCTCACAGCGCATCGACCGCCACGGCGGCCAAGTGCCGACCTACCCGCCGATCGATCCACGCAACATGCCGCTCGCGGTGGTGACGACACCGGACGGCCACGAGCTGCGCGTGAGCTGCCCGTTCCCGGGCCGCGCGGTCGCGATGCGCGTCTGGCGCGCGGCGGTCGGCCGCGTAGCGGTGCTGCTGCTCGACACCGACGTCGACGGGAATACGGCCGAGGACCGGCGCATCACGCATGTGCTGTACGGCGGCGACCGCGAGCTCCGGCTGCAGCAGGAGGCCGTGCTCGGCGTCGGCGGCGTGCGTGCGCTGCGCGCGCTCGGGTTCAAGCCGACCGTATGGCACATCAACGAGGGCCATGCCGCGTTCTCGGTCATCGAACGACTGCGTGAGTACACGACCCAAGGCCTGCCGTTTCGGGCGGCGCTCGAGGCGACGGCCGCTTGCACCGTTTTCACGACCCATACGCCGGTCAGCGCAGGCCACGACGTGTTTCCGCTCGACCGCGTCGCCAATCAATTCGAGAGCTATCCCACCGAGCTCGGCATCTCGATGGAGGAGCTGCTCCGGCTTGGCCATGCGCCCGAGCAGCACGATGCGTTCAACATGACCCGGCTTGCGCTCACCGGCGCGGCCGCCGTGAATGGGGTGAGCAAGATCCACGGCCGCGTGTCGTCGCGGCTGTGCCAGGGCAACTGGCCGGAAGTGCCGGCGGCGGAGAACCCCGTGGGCTTCGTCACGAACGGCGTGCACGTCGCGACGTTCATGCGGCAGGCGTGGGTGGAGCTGCTCGATCGGCACTTGGGCGTGATGTGGCGCGATCGGCTCATGGACCGGTCGCTGATCGACAAGGTCCTCGAGATCCCGGACGAAGAATTCTGGCTCACCAGCCAAAAGGTCAAATCGCAGCTACTGCGCGTGCTGCGCGAGCGGCTTGCGCGCCAGTACGCGCGCAACGGCTTGAGCGAGGCGCATATCCACCGGCTCGTGAAGCTCGTGGATCCGGCCAACCCGAACGTGCTCACGATCGGCTTCGCGCGGCGGTTCGCCACTTACAAGCGCGCGACGCTGCTGATGACCGATTTGAGCTGGCTCGAGCAGCTGGTGCATGCGGACGGCCGGCCCGTGCTGTTCGTGTTCGCGGGCAAGGCTCACCCGGCGGACGAGCCCGCGCAATGGATGATGCGCGAAATTCAGCGGATCTCGAGCCAGCCACAGTTCATCGGCAAGATCCTGCTCGTCGAGGGCTACGACATCGGCATCAGCCGGCTCCTCACGTCGGGCGTCGACGTTTGGCTCAACACACCCGTGCATCCGTTCGAGGCGAGCGGCACGTCGGGCATGAAGGCGGCCCTGAACGGCACGGTGAACTTGAGCGTGCTCGACGGCTGGTGGGCCGAAGGCTACGACGGCAAGAACGGTTGGGGAATCCCGCCCGCGGTCGACGTTCAGGGCGCGAGCGACAGGGACCGGCAGGATGCGACCACGCTGTACGAGATCCTGCAGGACGAGGTGATCCCCCTGTACTACGCGCGCGACGAGCAGCTCGGCTTCTCGCCGGAGTGGGTGCGGCTCTGCAAGCGCTCGCTCGCGTCGATGCTGCCGCGCTTCAACAGCGAGCGAGTACTTCGCGATTATCAGCAATGTTTCTACGGGCCGGCATCGAAGCAGGGCCGCGCGGTGGCCGCCGCGGAGTTTCGCGTCGCGCGCGAGCTCGCCGAATGGAAGGCGAAGGTGCGCGCCGCGTGGGGCGGCGTCGAGCTGAAGGCCGTCGGGGGCGCGCCGATCGAGACGACGGTCAATCAACAGGTTCGAATCGAGGTCGATGTCGTGCTGAACGGCCTCGATCCCACCGACGTGCGCGTCGAGTGCCTCGTGCATCGCGCGCTCGGCTCCGAGATCGCGCTGCCCGTGCGCGGCTATGCCGAGAACCGCCGGATGCAGGAAGGGGTGAGCTACGTCGAGGACGAGCTCGTGCTGCTCAAGGGGTTTGTCCCCGAATCGCCGGCCGGCGTTGCGCCGTGCCGGTACGTGCTCGAGTTCGAGCCGCCTTGGGCGGGCGCCCTGCAGTACGAGATCCGGGCCGTGCCGCAGCATCCTCATCTGGCTCATCCGTACGAGCTCGGCTTGATGCGCATTCTCTAGCTTCGCCGCTCATGGCCGAGAAGTTCGCCGTCGAACCGGGCTCCCGTCTGCCTTTGGGCGCGACGGCCGTGGCGAACGGCGTGAATTTCGCCGTGCTCTCGCCGAGCGCAACGCGGCTCTGGCTGCGGCTGTATCGAACCGCAACGGCGCCGCAGCCCGTCGTCGAAGTCGAGCTCGATCCGAAGGTCCACCGCACGTTCGTCTATTGGCACGTGTTCGTGCCGAACGCCCGCGCGGGCTGGTTCTACACGTGGCGCGCGGACGGGCCGTACGCGCCGTCCGACGGGCTTTGGTTCGACGCCGAGCAGGAGCTGCTCGATCCGCGGGCGCGGCTGGTGAGCGATGCGACCTGGGATCGCGCCCTCGCACGCCGCGGCGGCCGTGCGGCGATTCGCGCGCAAGTACCCCCGCCGGACGATTACGACTGGAACGGGGATCGGCCGCTCGAGCGCGCGCTCGAGGACACGGTCGTTTACGAGATGCACGTGCGCGGCTTCACGCGTCACGCGTCGTCGGCCGTCGAGCACCCCGGCACCTTCCGAGGGCTGATCGACAAGATCCCGTACTTGAAGGCGCTCGGGGTGACGGACGTCGAGCTCCTACCCGTGACCGCCTTCGACGTGCAGGACGTGCCGCGAGCGGGCGCCGCGTTCGGGCTCAAGAACTATTGGGGCTACTCGCCCTACGCCTTCTTCGCGCCCCATCCGCACTATGCGGCGGGCGCCGACCCGTGCAGCGAGTTTCGCGACATGGTGAAAGCCCTGCACGCGGCAGGCATCGGCGTGATCCTCGACATGGTGCTCAATCACACGGCCGAAGCGGGCGCCGGCGGCCCGACGATCGGCTTCAAGGGGCTCGCGAACGAGGTCTTCTACCTGCTCGACGCCGAGGACAAGAGCCGCTATCTCGATTTCACCGGCTGCGGCAACACGCTGAACGGCAACCAGCCGCTCGTCGCGCAGTGGCTGCTCGACTGCCTAGTGTTCTGGGTGCGCGAGATGCATGTCGACGGCTTCAGAATCGACCTCGCGAGCGTGCTCGCGCGCGGCGCGGACGGCGAGCCGCTCGCCGACCCGCCCGTGCTCTGGAGCATCGAGCTCGCGGAGGCGCTCAAGGACACGCGGCTGATCGCCGAGGCCTGGGACGCCTCGGGCTTCTATCAGGTCGGCGCATTCCCGGGTTTTCGTTGGGCCGAGTGGAACGGCCGCTATCGCGACTCGCTTCGGCGGTTCCTGCGCGGCGAGGCCGGGTTGATCGGCGAGGTGGCCACCCGCATTGCGGGCAGCAGCGATCTTTACGCGGCGGTGGGGAAGGCGCCCACGAACAGCGTGAACTTCGTGACCTGTCACGACGGCTTCACGCTTTGGGACCTCGTGTCGTACGACGAGAAGCACAACGAAGCGAACGCCGAGCACAATCACGACGGCCGCGACGACAACTTCAGCTGGAACTCGGGGCTCGAAGGGCCGACCGACGACCCGCGGATTCAGCGTTTGCGGACGCAACGCGCGCGCAACTTCGTCGCGGTGCTGATGTTGAGTCAGGGCGTCCCCATGCTGACGGCGGGCGACGAAGTGCTGCGCAGCCAAGACGGCAACAACAATGCCTATTGCCAAGACAACGATTTGAGCTGGCTCGATTGGTCGTTCTCGCCGGCCGCGCGCGAGATGCTGCGTTTCACGCGCGAGATGATCGCCCTGCGCAAGCGCCACGCTTCGCTTAGGCGCACGCGGTTCTTCGATGGCGACGCGCGCGAGCAGGCCGAGATCCGCTGGTATGGCGAGACGCTGGAGGCGCCCGATTGGCACGACGGCGATGCATGCGTGCTGTGCTTCACGCTCGCGGGCAGAAGCGAGGCCGAGCCGGCGCTGCACGTGATGATCAACATGTCGGGCGCGACGAAGTCGCTGCCTCTGCCGGTCGTCGCGCCGCTCGGCTGGCGGCGCGTGGCCGACACCACGCGCGACGCGCCGCACGACGCGACGCCGGCCGGCGTGCCGCACCTCGACCCTCACTACGAGCTGCCGCCCCACGGCATCGCGATCTTCGAGGCCGCTTAGCCGTCCGACCCGGCTCCGCCGCGTAGGACGCTCTACGCCGGCACGAGGATCAAGCCGCCGAGCGGCGGCAGCGTCACGACGATCGATTGCGCGTGGCCCATCGCCCGCACCGGCTCGGCGGTGACCGTGCCGTTGCCGACGTTCGAGCCGCCGTAGTACGCGGAGTCGGAGTTCACGATCTCACGGTAGCGCGCCGCGGCCGGCACGCCGACGCGATAGCTGTGCCGCGGCACCGGCGTGAAGTTGAGCAGCACGACCACGTGCTCGTCGCCATGCTTGCGCACGTAGCTCAAAATCGAATTCGCCTCGTCCTGCCACGACAGCCACGAGAAGCCTTCGCCCTCGTGATCGAGCACGTGCAGCGCGGGCAGGCCCCGGTAGGCGCGGTTCAAGTCGCGCACGAGTGCGCGAATGCCCGCATGCCGCGGCTCGTCCGCAAGGTGCCACGGCAGCGACTCGTTGTGGTTCCACTCGCGCGGCTGCCCGAACTCCCCGCCCATGAAGAGCAGCTTCTTACCCGGGTACGTCCACTGGAAGACGTAGAGCAGCCGCAGGTTCGCGAACCGCTGCCAGTCGTCGCCCGGCATCTTGTCCAGCAGCGCGCGCTTGCCGTGCACGACCTCGTCGTGCGACAGCGGCAGCACGAAATTCTCGGTGAACGCGTAGATCGGACCGAACGTGAGCAAGTTGTGATGAAAGCGCCGGTGTATCGGGTCCTTCGTCATGTACTTCAACGTGTCGTGCATCCAGCCCATGTTCCATTTCAGCGTGAAGCCGAGACCGCCCGTGTAGGTGGGGCGGGACACCTGCGGCCAGGCGGTCGACTCCTCGGCGACCGACAGCGTGCCGGGGCAGACGCCGTGGGTGATCTCGTTCAAGCGCTTCAGGAATGCGATGGCCTCGAGGTTCTCGTTGCCGCCGAACTGGTTCGGCGTCCATTGGTTCGGCCGGCGCGAGTAGTCGAGATAGAGCATCGAGGCGACCGCGTCGACCCGCAGCCCGTCGAAGTGGAAGTCGTCGAGCCAGCAGACCGCGCTCGACAGCAGGAAGCTCTGCACTTCGTTGCGCGAGTAGTTGAAGACGAGCGTCTCCCAATCGGGATGCTCGCCCTTCTGCGGATCGCCGTACTCGTACAGCGCCGTGCCGTCGAAGCGTGCGAGCGCGTGGTCGTCCTTCGGAAAGTGCCCCGGGACCCAGTCGAGCAGCACGCCGATGCCGTGACGATGCAGCTCCGCGACGAGCTCCCTCAAATCGTCCGGGTTGCCGTGGCGGCGAGTCGGCGCGAAGTAGCCGGTGCACTGATAGCCCCAGGAATCGTCGAACGGATGCTCCGTGATCGGCATCAGCTCGACGTGCGTGAAGCCGAGATCCGCCACGTACGCGCGCAAGCGCCCGCGCGATCTCCCGGTAGCTCAGGAACTGGCCGCTGGGGCTGCGGCGCCAGGAGCCCAAGTGGACCTCGTAGATCGAGATCGGCTCGCGCAGCCAATGCCGATCCATGCGTCGGCGCATCCACTCGTCGTCGTCCCATTGGAACGAGCTCGGCGGCGGCGTGACGGTTGCCGTGGCCGGGCGGTTCTCGAACCACGACCCGTAAGGATCGCTCTTGAGCCTGAGCTCGCGGCTGTCGCGCACCGAGATCTCGTACTTGTAGAGCTCGCCCGCGCCGAGCTCGGGGATGAACAGCTCCCAGACGCCCGAGGCGCCGCGCACGCTCATCGGATGGTGGCGCCCATCCCAATGGTTGAACGTGCCGACGACGCTGACGCGCTCGGCGTTCGGCGCCCAGACCGCGAAGCGCATCCCCGGCACGTTGCCGATGCGCCGCGGATGCGCGCCGAGGAATCGGTGAGCGTGGAAGTGGTTGCCTGCGCTGAAGCGCTCGAGGTCCGCCGCATCGAGTTGCGGCGGAAAGCAATACGGGTCGTAGTGCTCGTGCCAGAGATCGCCCTGCGACTGCCAGCGGATTCGGTACGGCAGCGTCAGCGCGTCGCGCGGGCCGACCCACTCGAACAGAGCCGTGCCCGGGACGCGCTCGAGCTCGGCGTGCGGGTTCAGGAGCTCGGCGCGCTGCGCATTCGGCAGCAGCACGCGCACGATCACCTCGTCGGTGCCGAGCGCGTGGGCGCCGAGCACGAGCCGCGGGTCGTGCAATCTACCGGCGAGCAGCCGCTCGACGTCGGGATGACGCGCGTCGGTGAGCGCATCGCCGGCGTGCTCGAGCGTCGCCATCAGCCGCTTCCCATAACGAATTCGCCGTTAGACACGCAGTGTCCTTCAGTAGTAGCTTTGGAGTCCGATGAGACCGATTTCGCGCCGACGTTTGGTCAGTCAGCTCACGCGTAGCACGATGGCCGTGGTGATGGCGGGCGGACGTGGACAAAGGCTGATGCAGTTGACCGACAACCGCGCCAAACCGGCGACGCCGTTCGGCGGCAAATACCGGATCATCGACTTTTCGCTCTCCAATTGCGTGAACTCCGGGATCCGACAGATATTCATTCTGACCCAGTATAAGGCCCACTCGCTGATTCAGCATGTGCAGCGCGGCTGGGGCTACCTGCACGGCGAGCTCGGCGAGTTCATCGATATCGTGCCTGCGCAGCAGCAGCTCGGGGAGGTGTGGTATCGCGGCACGGCGGATGCGGTCTATCAAAACCTGGACATCATCGACCAGCATCGGCCGGAGACCGTGCTGATCCTCGCCGGGGACCACGTCTACAAGATGGATTACGGTCCGATGATCGCGTTTCATAAGGAGAGCGGCGCCGACGTCACGATCGGCGGCGTGCAGGTGCCGCTCGACGAGGCCAGCGAGTTCGGCGTGATGGCGCTCGCGGCCGATCACCGCGTGCTCAGCTTCGACGAGAAGCCGAAGAACCCGCAGCCCATGCCGGGCCGCGAGGGCGTAGCGCTTGCGTCGATGGGCATCTACGTGATCGGGCCGGAGTTCCTACGCACGACGCTCGAGCGGGACGCGGCGAATCCGGCCTCCGCGCACGATTTCGGCCGGAACGTGATTCCCGAGGCGGTTGCGACGCGGCGCGTGTTCGCATATCCGTTCGAGGACGTCGAGACCAAAGCGCAGCGCTACTGGCGCGACGTCGGCACCGTCGACGCGTACTACAGCGCGAACATGGAGCTGATCTACGTGAGTCCGGAGCTGAACCTCTACGACGAGGCATGGCCCATCTGGACCTATCAGCAGCAGGTGCCGAGCGCGAAATTCATCCTCGACGAGGACCGCCGCCGCGGTCTCGCGATCAACTCGATGGTTGCGGGCGGCTGCATCGTGTCGGGCGCCACGGTGCACGAGTCGCTGCTGTTCTCGAGCGTGCTCGTCGACGAAGGCAGCGAGATCCGCCGCTCGGTCGTGTTGCCGCACGTGGAGATCGGGCGCAGCTGCCAAATCGTCAACGCGATCATCGACGAAGGCTGCAACATTCCGCACGGCATGGCGATCGGCAAGGATTTGAGCGCCGATCGCGAGCATTTCCACGTGACGGACCACGGCATCGTGCTGGTCACCCGCAGCATGCTCGCGGCGCTGCGCCGCGGCCAGCATTGACGCGCTGGCCCGCGCTTGCCGCGGGCTCTCGGCGCGCGGCATGACCGCGCGATGAGCGATACGCTCGCGGCGCGGCGCGCCGGCGTCTTGCTGCATCCGACCTCGCTGCCGGGCGGCGAGGAGAACGGCACGCTGGGCGCGGAGGCCTGGCGCTTCGTCGATTGGCTCGCGGCCGGCGGCTTCGGCGTCTGGCAAACGCTGCCGCTCGGTCCGGTCGATGCCTACGGCTCGCCTTACTGCCTGCGTTCGGCATACGCCGGCGATTCGCGGCTACTCGACACGGATCACCTCGCGTCGCTCAGGCAGCTGCCGCGCGGCACCGCGGCTGCCCGCGGCGACGGCCGCGAAGCGGCATACCGCGCCTTCGCGGCGAATGCGACGCCGGAGCAACGCGCGCAATTCGCAAGATTCGTGCGCGAGCGCAGACGCTGGCTCCTGCCGTACGGGCTGTTCGAGCTCTGCTCCGCCCGCTTCGACGGTGCGCCTTGGTGGCTGTGGCCGCTGGAGTTCCGCGACGCGCATAGGACGCCTTTGCTCGAGTTCTTCGCGGAAGAGCGGCCGCTGTTTCGTGCGGTCGTGTTCGAGCAATATCTGTTCGATCTGCTGTGGTCGGCCTTGAAGCGTTATGCGAACGCGCGCGGGGTGCGGCTCTTCGGCGATCTGCCGTTTTACGTCGATCTGAACAGCGTCGAGGTCTGGTGGGACCGCGAGGTGTTCCGGCTCGACGCCGACGGCAAGCCGCTCGGCGTGGCCGGTGTGCCGCCCGACTACTTCAACGCCGACGGCCAGCTATGGGGCAATCCGCTCTATGACTGGGACGCGCTCGAGCGGCGCCGCTTCGACTGGTGGCTCGAGCGGCTGCGCGGGCAGCTCGCGCGCTTCGATCTCGTCCGCATCGATCACTTCCGTGCGCTCGAGTCGTACTGGGAGGTGCCCGGCGGCGCGTCGACCGCGCGCGAGGGGCGTTGGTGCAAGGGCCGCGGCGCAGCGCTCCTGACCGAGCTGCGCGCGCAGCTCGGCGAGATTCCGCTGGTCGCCGAGGACTTGGGCCTCATCACGGACGACGTCCGCGAGCTGCGCGACCGTTTCGAGCTGCCCGGTATGGCGGTGCTGCAGTTCGCGTTCGACGGCAAGTCCGACAATCCGCACCTTCCGGCGAACCATGTCCGGAACTCCGTCGTGTACACGGGCACTCACGACAACGACAGCACGGTCGGGTGGTATGCGGGCTTGAACGAGGAGGCGCGCCGCTACGTGCACGTGGCCCTCGGCGCACCGGCGGACGCGCCGGTTCCGGATTTGCTGATCGACGCGGCTTACCGCTCGCGCGCGGCGCTCGCGGTGCTGCCGATGCAGGACCTGTTGGCGCTCGGGCCGGAGAGCCGCATGAACTCGCCGGGCACCACGTTCGGCAACTGGCGCTGGCGCTTCGGCTGGGAGCAGGTCCCGTCGACGGCCGCCGCCCTCGCGCGCCGCCGCGCCGAATCCTCCGGGCGCATGCCGCCCGCCGGCCAATAGCGCCGGGCGCGAAGCCCCGGAGCATGCTCACGCGTGCTCCGCGCCGTCGAAGGACCGGCTATTGCGGCTCGCTTTCGATCAGCTCGCGGTACAGCGCCTCGTACGGACGGACCTGGCGGCGCCACGAGAAGTCCTCGGCCATCGCATTCTCGACGAGCCGTGCCCAAGCCGCCGGCTCGTCGAACCAGCCGAGCGCAGTGCGGATCCCCCAGAGCAGGCCTTGCGGGTCCGCATCGCGGAACACACTGCCGTTGCCGAGCGCAGTGACCGGATCGAAATGGCGGATCGTGTCTGCGAGCCCCCCGGTCGCGCGCACCACGGGGATCGTGCCGTAGCGCAGCGCGTACATCTGCGTGAGCCCGCACGGCTCGTAGCGCGAGGGAACCAGCGCAAGGTCGCTGCCCGCCAAGATCCGGTGAGCGAGCGGCTCGACGTAGCCGTCGGTGAACGAGACCCTGCGTGGGTGCGTCGCGGCTGCCTCCGCAAGCGGCCGCGCAAGGTCGGCGTCGCCGTTGCCGAGAAACGCCAGGTTCGCACGTGTCGAGGCGAGCAGGGCAGGCAGCGCGGCGGTCACGAGGTCGACGCCCTTCTGTGCCGCGAGCCGTGTCACCACGCCGATCAGCGGTGCGTTTTGGTCGGGAAGGAGCCCGAGATCGACCTCGAGCGTGCCCTTCAAACGGTACTTCGGTGTGATGTCGCCGGAGTCGTAGCGCACGTCGATGTACGGATCGGTCGTCGGGCCCCAAGTGTCGTAGTCGACGCCGTTCAGGATTCCGACGACCGCGTCGCCGCGCGCGGCGAGCGCGTCCTCGAGGCCCATGCCGAACTCCGGCGTGAGGATCTCTTTTGCGTAGGTGGGGCTCACGGTCGTCACCGCGTCTGCGCCGAGGATGCCGGCGCGCAGAAAGTTCACGGCGCCGCCGGCGCGCGCTCCACGCGGCAGCGCGCCGCGCAGATCGGCGGCGCCGTATTGCGCCAGCACGCCGTCGTCGAAGATGCCTTGGTAGCCGATGTTGTGCAGCGTGAGCACGACCGGCACGCCTGCTCCCGTGCCGCGCGCGCGCTGCAGCGCCGGCAGCAACGCCGCATGCCAGTCGTGGCAATGGATCACGTCGGGCCGCCAATCACGCTCGGCGGCCAGCTCGAGCGCGGCTTCGGCGAGCGCAAGGAAGCGACCGGCGTCGCGTGCGTCGCCGGTGTAGATGCCCTCTCCCGTGAGCGCGCCGAGCTCCACGAGATAGATGCGCGGCGGCCGGTTGCGGGAGCGGCGGCCGCTCGTCCCGGCAGTCGCGCGCGGGGCGGGCTCGAGCTCGAGCAGGCCGTGCTTGCGGACGCCGGGCACGGCCTTGACGGCCGTCCGGGGCGGCGGCAGGTGCGCGTACTTGGGCAGCACGATGCGGACGTCATGACCGCGTGCGGCGAGCGCGCCGCTCAAACCCGCGACCGCATCGGCCAGGCCGCCCGTCTTCGCCAGCGGGGCGAGCTCGGAGCAGACCATGAGGACTTTCATCGCGCTAGCGGCGCTTCTCGACGGGCACGAAGTCCCGCTGTCCGGCTCCGGTGTAGATCTGCCGCGGTCGGTCGATCCGGGCTGCGCCGACTCGGACCTCGCGCCAATGCGCGATCCAGCCCGGCAGCCGGCCGATCGCGAACATCACCGTGAACATGTTCGTAGGGATGCCGACGGCTCGCATGATGATGCCGCTGTAATAGTCGACGTTCGGATAGAGCTTCCGCTCGATGAAGTACTCGTCGCGCAGCGCCACTTCCTCGAGCCTCATCGCCAGCTCGAGCAGCGGATCGTCGGTGCCGAGCTTGCCGAGCAGCGCATGGCAGGCTTCCTTGATGATCTTCGCGCGCGGGTCGAAGTTCTTGTAGACGCGGTGGCCGAAGCCCATGAGCCGGCTATGGGCGTCCTTGGCCTTGACGCGGGCGACGAACGTCTCGAGCTTCTCGCCGCTCTCCTTGAGGTCGCCCAGCATGTCCATGACGGCAACGTTCGCGCCGCCGTGCAGCGGACCCCACAGGGCGCAGACACCCGCGGCGACGGAGGCGTACAGATTCGCCTGCGACGAGCCGACCATCCGGACGGTCGAGGTCGAGCAGTTCTGCTCGTGGTCGGCGTGCAGCAGCAGCAGCTGATCGAGCGCACGCACGACCACCTCGTCCGGCTGATAGAGCTTGAGCGGGTTGGAGAACAGCATGTGCAGCAAGTTCGCCGTATAGCGAAGCTCGGTTCGCGGATAGTTGACCGGCTTGCCGATCGACTTCCGGTAGCTTGCGGCCGCGATCGTGCGCACCTTGCTCATGAGCCGGGCGGCGGGCTCCATGAAGTGCTCGCTGTCCTCGGCCTGCATGAATACCGGCTGGAAGCAGCCGACCGCGTTGATCATGGCGGACAGAATGGCCATCGGCGGCGCGTCCGACGGAAAGCCGTCGAAATGGTGCAGCATGTCCTCGTGGATGTACTCGTGCTCGCCGAGCAGCCGCCTGAAGTCGGCCAGCTGGGTGGCCGTGGGCAGCTCGCCGAAGATCAGCAAATACGCCGTTTCGACGAAGGTCGAGCGCTCCGCGAGCTGCTCGACCGGATAGCCGCGATAGCGCAGGATCCCCTTCTCGCCGTCGATGAACGTGATCTTGCTCGTGCACGCGCCGGTGTTCGCGTAGCCGCTGTCGAGCGTGATGAGCCCGGATTTCGCACGCAGCGAGCTGATGTCCACCGCGGTCTCGTCTTCCGTGCCGACGACGACGGGCAGCTCGTACGACTTGCCGTCGTAACTCAAAGTGGCCTTGCTGGTCATGGGGAGCCTCCGACTCTCGGCGTGCATTCTACGCTCCGGTCCGCTCGGAAGTCTGGCGCCACATCACGCCCGCATCGGGCTGAGGCATGCGTCACGGACGGGAAGAAAACACTTGCAATCTGTAGGCGCAGATTTATATTTACGCCGGTTTTCGTTACGGGCAGAAGGTCTGCCCAGCCTCGCAACAACGGAATTGCCGGGGCGAACGAACAAGCAATGGGCTCCGAGCCCGTGGACGAAGCGCCCAGGTGAACAAGCCGTTGTCTCTGGAGGAAGAGCCTCCGAGTTCGGCGCAAGCCGAACGGTCACCCTCTCGAACACCCTCCCTCGATCTTCCAAGAATCAACGGCCGCGGTCTCGCTGCTCCGGTGGCACTGGCCGGCGGCAAGCCGCGTTTCGTTGTCAGCGCATCGAGCAACGAATTCCGCAAGCTGCACTTCCCGGGGGTGAAGAGCGCCGAGTGGAACGACTGGCGCTGGCAGAACCGCAACCGGATTCGCAGCCTCGAGCAGCTCGAGCGAATCATTCAGGTCACCGACGACGAGCGGCGGGCGATTGCGCGCCACGAAGGGCCGCTGCCAATCGGCGTGACGCCGTACTACATGAGCCTGATCGATCGCGTCGACCCTGCGCAGGGCCTCAGGCGCACGACGATCCCGACGCTCGAGGAGTTCGACCGTCGCCCCGGCGAGGAGGAGGATCCGCTCGGCGAGGACGGTCACAGCCCGGTGCCGGGGCTCGTGCACCGCTATCCCGATCGCGTCTTGCTGCTCGTCACCAACTTCTGCTCCGTGTACTGCCGCTATTGCACTCGCGCCCGGCTGGTCGGTGCGAGCGGCGAGCGCGCGCTGCGCAAGGGCGACATCGACCGGGCCATCGAGTACATCGCGGCGACGCCGGCCGTGCGCGACTGCCTGATCTCGGGCGGCGACCCGCTGTCGCTGGACGACGAGCGCCTCGAGTATGTGCTCAAGCGTCTGCGCGAGATCAAGCATCTCGAGTTCATCCGGATCGGCAGCAAGCAGCCGGTCGTGCAGCCGATGCGCGTGACGCCGGCGCTCACCAAGATGCTGCGCCGCTATCACCCGCTCTGGATGAGCTTGCACTTCACTCATCCCGACGAGGTCACGCCGGAGGTCGCGGAAGCTTGCGGACGGCTCGCGGACGCCGGCATTCCGCTCGGCAGCCAGACCGTGCTGCTGAAGGGCGTGAACGACGATGTCGCAACGCTCAAGAAGCTGTTCCACGAGCAGCTGAAGATCCGCGTTCGGCCCTACTACCTTTATCAATGCGATCCGATCAGCGGCTCGGGCCATTTCCGGACCCCGGTCGACAAGGGTCTCGAGCTGATCTCGCAGCTGCGGGGCTACACCACGGGTTACGCCGTGCCGAGCTACGTGGTCGACGCGCCGGGCGGCGGCGGCAAGATCGCGATGCTGCCCGATGCCGTGCTCGGCCGCGACGGCGACGATCTGCTGCTGCGCAATTTTCGCGGCGTCGAAGTGCGCTATCCCGATCCGGACGGTAAGCTCGCTCGGTAACGAAGGGCGACGCGCGCGACAGTCGCGCGCCGGGGGATCTCCATGCGGATCGGTTTCACCTACGATCTGAAAGACGACTATGCCGCGCTCGGCTACGGCGAGCAGGCGGTCGCCGAGTTCGACACGCGCGAGACCATCGACGCGATTGCGGCTGCCCTCGGCTCGCTCGGCCATGAGGTGGATCGCATCGGTCACGTGCGCGCGCTCGCCGCGCGGGTCGCAGCCGGCGAGCGCTGGGACCTCGTGTTCAACATCGCGGAAGGCCTGGCGGGCTATGGCCGCGAGTCGCAAGTGCCCGCGCTGCTCGAGGCCTACGAGATCCCCTACACCTTTTCCGATCCGCTCGTCTGCGCGCTGACCTTGCACAAGGGCATGGCAAAGCACGTCGCGCGCGGCTGCGGCGTGCCGACGCCCGACTTCGTGCTCGTCGGCAGCGTCGCCGAAGCCGAGGCCGTGGCACTCGCGCCGCCGCTGTTTGCGAAACCGGTGGCCGAGGGGACGAGCAAAGGCGTGACGGCCCAGTCGCTGGTGCGCTCGCGCGAGGAGCTGATCGAGGTGTGCAGCGCGCTCCTCGAGGCGCACCGCCAGCCCGTGCTCGTCGAGCGCTATCTGAGCGGCCGCGAGTTCACGGTCGGGATCCTCGGCACGGGTACGACGGCGCGCGCGCTCGCGACGCTCGAGGTGCTCCTGCTCGAGCGGGCGGACAGCGGCGTCTACTCGTACCGCAACAAGGCCGAATGGCGGGAGCTCGTCGACTATCGGCTGCTCGAGCCCGGTGCTTTGCGCCGCGAGGTCGAGGAGGTGGCGCTCGCAGCCTGGCGGTGTCTCGGCTGCCGCGATGCGGGACGCGTCGACGTGCGTCTCGACGAGGCGGGCCGCGCGCAGCTGCTCGAGCTGAATCCGCTCGCGGGCCTGAACCCGAGCCATTCCGACCTGCCGATCATGGCGGCGCGCACCGGCATGGACTACCGGTCGCTGATCGCCGAGATCGTGCGCTGCGCATGCGGGCGGCTCGCGGCCGACGCGGCGCGCGCCGCTGCGGCCTGAGGCCGAGCGACCCCCGCACGGTCGATTGCGGATGCGGCGAATAGTCATTTTGCACGACGCGGCCGCTGCGGACGGCCGCCCCGATGCCAGCGACACGCTGCTCGAGGCGCAAGCGATCGGCGGCGCGCTGCGGGATCTCGGCTACGACACGACCGTGCTCGGCGCCGATCTCGACCTCGGGAAGCTCGAGCGCGCGCTCGGGACGCTGTCGCCCGACGCGGTGTTCAACCTCGTCGAATCGCTGGACGGGCGCGGCCGGCTGCTGCATCTGGCGCCGGCGTTGCTCGAGTCGCTGGCGGTGCCATTCAGCGGCTGCTCGGCCACGGCTCTCGCCATCACATCGAACAAGGTGCTCGCGAAGCGCGCGCTGCTCGACGCGGCCGTGCCGACGCCCGCGCTGTTCGGCGGCGACGATGCGACCGGCGCATGGATCGTGAAGTCGGTGTTCGAGCACTCGTCGCTCGGGCTCGACGACGACTCGATCGTCAGCGGCCGCGACGCCGTGCGTCGCGCGATCGCGCGGCGGCGGGCCGAGCTCGGCGGCGAGTGGTTCGCCGAGCGCTATGTGCCGGGCCGAGAGCTCAACGTCGCGTTGCTCGCGCTCGAAGGCGCGCCGCGCGTGCTGCCGGTTGCCGAGATGCGGTTCGACGGCTTCCCCGAAGGGAAGCCGCGGATCGTCGGCTATGCGGCGAAATGGGAGGCGGCGAGCTTCGAGTATCGGCACACGGTCCGCTCGTTCGCGGTCGAGGAGGCGCTCGCCGAACGTGCGGGAAGCCTCGCGCTCGAGTGCTGGCGGTTGTTCGACCTCGACGGCTACGCGCGTGTCGATTTTCGCGTCGATGCGGCCGGTCGGCTCTGGGTGCTCGAGGTCAACGCGAATCCCTGCCTGTCGCCCGATGCGGGCTTCGCCGCGGCGCTCGATGCAGCCGGGATCGCTTACACGGCGGCCGTGGGAGCGCTCGTGGACGAGGCGTTGCGAAGAGCGGCGCGCGCTGCGGAGGGCGTCGATGCGTAGCGAGGCGCCACGCGTGCGGTACCGGACCAAGCCCCGCCGCAGCGACGTCGCGCCGCTGCGCCGGCTGGTGGCCGCTACCGGCGTATTCCACGCCGAGGAGCGGGCGATCGCCGTGGAGCTGCTCGAGCAGCGGCTCAAGCTCGGGCCGAGCAGCGGCTATTTCTTCTTCCTTGCGGAGCTCGAGGGCAAGCTGGTCGGCTATTGCACCTACGGTCAGGTGCCGCTCACGCGGCGCACCTATGATTTGTACTGGATCGCGGTCGACCCGCGCTGCCAAGGCTTGGGGATCGGCCGCCGGCTGCTCGAGCTCGCCGAGCGCGCCGTCGCGCGCCGCCGCGGGCGCGCGCTGTATATCGAAACGTCGTCGCGAGACGTGTACCGGCGCACGCGCCGGTTCTACCGGGAGGCGGGGTACCGGCAGGCCGCCCGGTTCGCAGACTTCTACGCGCCCGGCGATCATAAGATCGTGTTCTGTAAGACCTTGGCGCGCCGCTAGCGCCGCGTGAGCGCGCCGGACCCAGCGCGCTCGGGAACTCCTGATAATTCTCTTAACTCTAAGATTTGACTAATGATTTCCGGCTTGACAGGCAGACGGAACGGCCTATAGTTGCGCAGCTCGGGGGGCTGACTAGATCGAGAGGCGTGGCGGCGAGGAGCCGTGCTGTGCCGGCCAAAGCGGGCGGAGATCCGGGCATTAAAAGGCAAGGAGGGTTTCATGCGTAAGCCCAAAGAGCAAGGGGAAGAAGAAGGGAGCGAAGCCCAGTTCTTCGACGATTTCGAGTCCGACGACGTTCTGGACGACCAAGACGACGATTCCGACGACGGCGATCCCAGGCACCGCAAGCGACCCGCGCGCCAGCGCGTGGAGCTCCGCAGTGAGCAGCAATCGTTGCGGCGCCAACTTTCCGACTGGGACGACTACGGCCAAGAGGATTTCGATACGAAGCTCTGAGGCGCGCGCGACCCTAGGCCGATCCACTCATCAATCTCTTCCAAGCGGCGGCCCCGTTCGGGCCGCCGCCGTCGCGTTCGTCGGCTAGAATGGCCGCGAACGGGGTGGGACCCATGTCGGCGAGCGCTACGGATACCAATCACATCACCAAGCGGCGACGCCGCGCCGCGCGGCCGACCGCGCCCGGCTTAGGGTTCGTCGTCGAGCCGCAGCCCGACGACGTGACGTGCGGCCCCGCGTGCCTGCACGGTATCTATCGGCATTACGGCGACTCGATCGGGCTCGACGAGGTGATCGCCGAGCTCAGGATGCTCGATCGCGGCGGTACGCTCGACGTGTTCCTCGCAAACCACGCGCTCGCGCGCGGCTACGACGCGAGGCTGCTCACCTATAACCTCGAGCTGTTCGATCCCACTTGGTTCGACTTGCCGAGCGAGCAGATCCGCGAGCGCCTCGAGGCGCAGGCGAAGGTCAAGCCGTGGCCGCGCCTGCAGACGGCCACACGCGGCTACGTCGAGTTCTTGCGGCTCGGCGGCAAGCTCGAGCTTCGCGACCTCGAGCCCGCGCTGCTGCGAAAATACCTGCGCCGCGGGATCCCGGTCATCACCGGCTTGAGCGCGACCTATCTCTACCGCGCGATGCGCGACGTGCCCGAGACGAATCGTGACGATGACATCCGCGGCGAGCCGGTCGGGCACTTCGTGGTGCTCACCGGGTACGGCCGCGATGCAAGCGAAATCTACATCGCCGATCCGCTGCAGGGCAATCCGCTCGTCGGCTCCCGGTACTATGCGGTGAGGACCCACCGCTTGATCGGCGCAATCCTGCTCGGCGCAATGACCTACGACGCCAACATGCTCGTGATCGAGCCCAAGATCCCGGTGAAATGACGGCCCTTCTGATCGTCGACGACCCGCAAGAGTGGCCGTTGCAGATTCCCTCCGCGCAAGTGATCAGCGCGGACGACTATCTGCGCGAGCGGCGCTTCAGCGAGCTCAAGCAAGCGCGGGTCTACAACCTGTGCGATTCTTACGGCTACCAGACGGCGGGCTACTACGTGTCGCTGCTCGCGACGGCGCGCGGCCACCGTGCGATGCCGAGTGTCGCGACGATCCAGGACATGAAATCGCGCTCGCTGCTGCGGGCCGACGACGAGCTCGAGGACCTGATCCAGCGCTCGCTGCACAAGATCTCGTCCAAGCGCTTCGAGCTCAGCATCTATTTCGGCTGCAATATCGCCGAGCGGCACGCGGACTTGAGCCGCGCGCTGTTCAATCTGTTCCCGATCCCGCTGATGAGGGCGTCGTTCTCGAAATCGTCGACCACGGGCAGGTGGCGGCCGTCGAGCCTGACGACGATTCCGGTCGGCGACTTGCCGTCGACCCACCGGCCGTTCCTGCGCAAGGTGATCGAGAACCACTTCGCGCGTCGCGGGCCCGCCGGCCGCTCGGGGCGCAGCATTCAGTACGAGCACGATCTCGCGATCCTCGCCAACGACGAGGAGCGGTCGCCGCCGTCGAACCGCGAGGCGCTGAAGCGCTTCGAGCGCGCCGCGCGCCAGCAGGGCTTCGACGTCGAGTTCCTGGATCGCGACGACTACGGTCGGATTGCCGAGTTCGATGCGCTGTTCATCCGCGAGACCACCAACGTGAACCACCACACCTACCGGTTCGCGAGCCGCGCGCGCGCCGAGGGCCTGGTCGTGATCGACGATCCGGAGTCGATCATCCGCTGTGGCAACAAGGTCTACCTCGTCGAGCTCGCGCGCCGGCTCGATCTCGACATCCCGCCGACGATGGTCGTGAACGGGCTGCGCACCGAGCAGGTCATTCGCGAGCTCGGCCTGCCCTGCGTGCTGAAGCAGCCGGACAGCGCATTCTCGGAAGGCGTGTTCCGCGCCGACACACGCGAGGCGCTCACGGCCGGCTTGCAGCGCCTGCTCGCGCGCAGCGACCTCGTGGTGGTGCAGTCGTTCATGCCGACCGAGTTCGATTGGCGCGTCGGCGTGCTCGACCGCCAGCCGCTGTTCGTCTGCCGCTACTACATGGCCGACGGCCATTGGCAGATCTATCACCACGGCGAGAAGCGCACGACCGAAGGCGAGGCCGAGCCGATTGCGGTGCGGCACGCTCCGCGCGAGGTGCTCAATCTCGCGCTCCGGACCGCGAACGCGATCGGCGACGGCTTCTATGGCGTCGACATCAAGACGGTGAACGGCCGGCACGTGCTGATGGAGGTCAACGACAACCCGAACGTCGATCGCGGCGTCGAGGACGCCATGCTCGGCGACGAGCTGTACACGCGCGTAATGAAGGTGTTCAAGGACCGCGTCGATGCCGGCAAGCAATTCAAACCCGCCGGCTGAGCCCGCCAACGGCGCCGCTCCGGCGGCCGAGAGGCCCGACCGAGCGGCCGGCGAGCGGCCGCTCGGTCTGTTCGCCGCGTACGGCATCGAGGTGGAGTACATGCTCGTCGACGCCGAGACGCTCGACCCGGCGCCGGCCGCCGATGCGTTGCTCGAAGCGGCGGCCGGCGAGCATACCGACGAGTTCGAGAACGGGCCGGTGGCCTGGAACAATGAGCTCGCGTTGCACGTGATCGAGCTCAAGTGCAACGGCCCGCGGCCGTCGCTCGAGGGCTTGGGCGAGGACTTCGCGGCCAACGTCGCGCTCGCGAATACGACCCTGGAGCGCGAGGGGCGCCGGCTCATGCCGACCGCGATGCATCCCTGGATGGATCCGGCCGACGTGCTGCTCTGGCCGCACGGCGCGCGCACGATCTACGAGACCTTCGACCGGATCTTCGGCTGCAAGGGGCACGGCTGGGCGAACCTGCAGAGCGTGCAGATCAACCTGCCGTTCGCGGGCGACGAGGAGTTCGGCCGGCTGCATGCCGCGATTCGCTTCCTGCTGCCGATCCTGCCGGCGCTTGCGGCGAGCTCGCCGATCATCGACGGCCAGCCGAACGGCGTGCTCGACAACCGGCTCGTGGTCTATCGCAGCAACTGCGCACGGATTCCGTCGATCACGGGCGCAGTCGTGCCGGAGCCGATCGGCTCCGTCGGCGAGTATCACGAGCGGCTGCTCGAGCCGATCTACCGCGATCTCGCCGAGCACGATCCGGAGGGCGTGCTGCGCAACGAATGGGTCAATGCGCGGGGCGCGATCGCGCGGTTCGACCGCAGCGCGATCGAGATCCGCGTGCTCGACGTGCAGGAGACCCCGCTCATGGACGTCGCCTACGCGGCGATCGTCGTCGAAGTGCTGAAGCTGTTGTGCGCGGAGCAGTGGGGCGGGCGCGCGTCACTCGACGCCTGGCCCACGGCGACGCTTGGCCGGCTGCTCGAGCTCGCCGAAAGGCAGGCGGAGACCGGCGGCATCGCCGATCGCCGCTACCTCGCGGCGCTCGGCTTCAAGGGCGGCAGCACGACGCTCAAGAAGCTCTGGGAGCATCTCATCGAGCAGGCGGCGGCTCGCGGCGCGCTCGCGGCCGATCATGCGCGGCTGCTCGAGCACTACTTGCGGCACGGCACGCTCGCGACACGCATCGTCAAGGGCGTCGGCTTGCTGCCGACGCACGCCACCACCAAGAGGATCTATGCGGAGCTCTGCGAAGCGCTCGCGGGCGCCGGCCCGTACGCGCCGCCGCCGCGTGCTCGTGAGCTGTGAGCACGGAGGCAACGCCGTGCCGTCCGCGTTTGCGCCGCTCTTCGCGGGCGCCGCGGCCGTGCTCGACTCGCATCGCGGGCTCGACTACGGCGCGCTCGAGGTGGCCCGCGCGTTCGGCGCGCGCCTCGGCGTCGAGCCGTTCACGGCGACGACCACGCGGCTCGTCGTCGATCTGAACCGCTCGATCGGGCACCCGACGCTGTTCTCCGACTACACGCGCCCGCTCGGCTCGGCCGAGCGGGCGGCCGTGCTGCGCGATCACTATTGGCCTTACCGCAGCTCGGTCGAGCGCGCGGTCGAGCGCGCCGTGCGCGCCGGGTCGCGCGTGACCCACGTCTCCTCGCACAGCTTCACGCCGGTGCTGCGCGGCGCGACGCGCAATTGCGACGTCGGCTTTCTCTACGATCCGCGGCGGCGCGCCGAGCGCCGCTTCGTCGACGCGTGGCACGCGGCGCTCGCGGCACGCGCGCCGGAGCTCAAGATTCGCCGCAACTATCCGTACAAAGGCGTGTCCGACTCGCTCGTCACCTACCTCCGCCGCCGCCACGGCGACCGGTCGTATGCCGGCGTCGAGCTCGAGGTGAACCAGAAGCACGTGACCGATCGAGGCTGGCCCGACCTCGTCGCGACGCTCACCGCCGCCCTCGCCGCGGCGCTCGCCGGTGACTGAGCGCGCTTGCCACGGGCCGGTCGCGCGTTAAGATGGCCGGGCCTTCGCTCCCTGCGGGTGCGGCGGCGCCCTTAAATTCAGGAATTTAGATGAGCTCAGATCCTTCAGGTCGCAGCGAGGTCACTACCGCGGTATTCGTCGATTTCGAGAACCTCGCGCTCGGCTCCGAGCAGGACAAGAAGGGACGCTTCGAAATCGACCTCGTGCTGAAGCGGCTGCTCGAGCGCGGCCGCATCGTGTTCAAGCGCGCCTATTGCGATTGGACGCGCTTCCAGAATTTCATGCGCGAGTTCCACAAACACGGCTTCGAGATGGTCGATATCCCGCGGTCGAACGTGTCCGGCAAGAACAGCGCCGACATCAGGATGGTGGTCGACGCAATCGACCTCTGCTACTCGAAAACGCACATCGACACGTTTGCGTTGCTCACGGGCGATAGCGATTTCTCGCCGCTCGTGTCGAAGCTCAAGGAGAACGACAAGCACGTGCTCGGCTGCGGCGTGCGCAGCTCGACTTCCGATCTGCTCGCGAACAATTGCGACGAGTTCATCTTCTACGACGACCTGATTCGGGTCTCGAAGCAGCCGCGCCACCGCCAGCCCAAGACCGAGAACACGAAGCAGCAGGAGGCGTTCGAGCGGCTGCTCGCGACCGTGACCTCGCTCGAAGCGGACTACGATCCGGTTTGGGGGTCGCTCGTGAAGCAAACCGTGAAGCGCGTGTATCCGGGCTTCAACGAAAGCTACTACGGCTACCGCAACTTCTCCGACCTGCTCGAGCAGGCCGCCAAGGAAGGCTTGATCACGCTCGAGCTCGACCCGCAGCGCGGCAACTACCGCGTGCGTTCGACCGGCTGACAGCCGCTTCCGGCGGCCGCGGGGCCGACCGTGCCGGTCCGCCGGCGCACGGTCGCGCCGATCCGCCGCCGCTCGAGCGCGGCCGAAGCCCGCCGTTTCGTTACCTGCATCACAGCGCCTCGGTCGCGGCCGGCCGCAGACTTTGGAGCGGCCAAGGAAGGTCGTCTTCGGGGGACTCTCGCGATGGCGGTCAAAGGCTCGAAGGTCGTCAAGGACGGCGTGGAGATCGTCGAAGGGACGCCGACCGCGCCCATCACTCAAACCACGCTGTTCTTACGTCTTTGGCGGGTCGGCAAGCAAGCCAAGGGCGAGCGCACGCTCGCGTCGCTCTACATGGTGCGTCCGGGTCCGAACGACTACGTGATCAAGGAGCTGATCCCCGACATGGAGCTCGGTCCGCAAGCCGCGCTCGACAAGGCGATCGCGATCGCCAAGCGCGGCGACGCGAGCGTCGTCTACTTGAACGCCGACCTCACGAAGATACCGAAGGCGCGCGTTCGATCGGCGTAGTCGCGAGCTGCTTGAACAAGCTCGACTCGCGCTTGAAGAACCCCGCCGTGTGGAACGAGTCGTCGAGCTCGAGCAGCTCGTAGTCGAGGTGATGGCAGAGCTCGTGCAACAGCGTTCGCAGAAAGGTCCGAAATGCGACCACGCGCTTGTGATGTGCAGTCCGCATCCAGACCGTGATCAGCGCGGCTGATCGTCCCTCGCGCGGCTCGTAGAGCCCGTGCAGCTCGCTCGAGCTCGTGCTCGGCCGCCTCGACAAGACCTTCACGCGCAGATTGGGCACCGCGAGCGCGGCGAGCACCGCGGCCGCGAGCGCCTGCGCGGCCCGCTCGATCGCCGTGCGGCGCTCGGCCGCGAGCGCCGCGGCCAGCGCGTCCACGAGCGGCGCGAGCGCGGCGGCGCCCGGCAGGTCGACTGCGACGACGGCGTCGCTGCGTCGGTAGGTGGCTTGCTGGCGAGGCTTGAGCCGCGCGTAATAGTCGTACGGCACGCGAGTCGGCCGGGGAGCGCTAGTGGGAGCGGGCGTCGGCCACGACCTCGTTGCCGCGGCCCGAAAGCTTCTTCCAGAGCATGCGCACGTCCTCGTCGAACACGAGGTCCGCGTTGCCCGGCACGATGTGCCAGTCGCCGTGCTTGATCTCGCCCTCGAGCTGGCCGGCCATCCATTCCGCGTGGCCGGCATAGAGCCTGAGGTCGGCCGCGCCGTTCGCGAGCCGCGCGATGTCGCCGAGCCCGGCGGGGTCGCCGGACAGGAATACCTTGTCGAGCACCTCGGGGCCCTGAACGGTCGCCGCCGCGAGCCCGCGCACGAGAAACAGCAGGCGCGATGCCCCCACGGGGCCGCCGCGGAACAGCTTGCCGTCGTAGCTGCCGAGGTCGTTGGCGAGGTCGGGGAAGATTTGGCTCGGCACGAGCGTCGTCACGCGATTGATCACGACGCCGATCGTGCCCATCTCGTCGTGCCGCAGCACGAGCACGACGCTTTTCGAAAAGTTCGGGTCCTTCAGGCTGTCGGTCGCGACCAGCAGCGTGCCGTCGGCGAGCGATTGCGCGGCGGCCGGCGCCGTCGCCGAGGCCACCGCGAGCGCGGCGGCCGCGAGCCACGCGCAGGCGGCGAGCCCGCCGAAGCGGCGGCGTGCGGCGAGCAGCTTGCAACGGGCCCGGATCACCGCTGCATCATACCGGTTTCGCGCGTGGCGGGTGGTTCCGGTCGCGGACGGGCACGGTTATGATTCGCGACCGTTTTGCGGCGGCGGTCCGCCGCCCCGTGCCGCACGAGGAAGAGACGGATGACCGACGACGCAGCGAGCTGGCCGAGTGCGCGCGGCTACCGGATGCCGGCCGAGTGGGAGCCGCACGAGGCGACCTGGTTGTCATGGCCGCACAATCGCGACAGTTGGCCCGGCGTGTTCGCGGGCGTCGAGCCCGCGATGGCGGAGTTCGTCGGTACGCTCGCCGAGTGCGAGCCCGTCTGGATCAACGTTCGCGACGCCGCGCACGAGCGCCACGTGCGCGCGCTGCTCGCCGCGGCCGCGCCGCCGGAGCGGCTGCGGTTCTACCGCGTCCCGACGAACGACGCGTGGGCGCGCGATCACGGCGCGATCTTCGTGACGCGCGCGAGCGCGGCGGCGCCGCGCCTCGCCGTCGATTTCGACTACAACGCCTGGGGCGGCAAGTACCCGCCGTTCGATCTCGATCGGCGGGTCGGCCGGCAAATGGCGGACGCGCTCGGCGTGCCGCGGTTCGAGCAGCCCGATTTCGTGCTGGAGGGCGGCTCGATCGAGGTGAACGGCCAAGGCGCGCTGCTCACGACGGAGCAGTGCCTGCTCAATCCGAACCGCAACCCGACGTTCGACCGCACCGGGATCGAGCGGATCTTGCGCGATGCGCTCGGCGTGACCGAGATCGTCTGGCTCGGCGACGGCATCGAGGGCGACGACACGGACGGTCACATCGACGATCTCACTCGCTTCGTGGCGTCGCACCGGGTGGTGACGGTCGTCGAGCCGAACGTGCGCGACGCGAACCATGCGCCGCTCGCGGCGAACCGACGGCGGCTCGATTCGGTGCGCGTCGACGGCCGCGCGCTCGAGGTCGTCGAGCTGCCGATGCCGGAGCCGCAGTACTTGGACGATCAGCGGCTGCCCGCGAGCTACGCGAACTTCTACATCGCGAACGGCGCCGTGCTGATGCCGGCGTTCGGCGGCGACCGGGACGACGCGGCGCGCGCGATCCTTGCGGGCTGCTTCCCGGGCCGGCGCGTCGTCGCCGTCGACTGCCGCGTGCTCATCGCGGGACTCGGCGCGCTGCATTGCCTCACGCAGCAGGTGCCCGCCACGCCGGCGCCGCGCTGAACGTGCGAGCCGGCATCCCCGGGCGCTCTCGAGAGTCCCGGGTCGCCGCCCCGCCTGCGACGGCCGCGCCGAGCCCGCGGGTTGCCCGGAGCAAGCGGCTCGGCGGGCGCCGCCTGCGGAATCGATCGCCGAAGGCCGGCGTTCCGATCGGCGTTCCGCGCGACTCGTTCGCCGGCCTCGCGTGCTTCGAATTTCGCTGTACCCTTGTTATAGGCAGCCGCACACCTGCAACGGCGGCGGGCAACAGGGGGACGGCATGACCGAGAGAGCGCCGACCGGCGTACAGGGACTGGATTCGATCCTGGGCGGTGGATTTCCGCGGGACCGCGTGTACCTCGTCGAAGGTAAGCCCGGCGTCGGCAAGACAACGCTAGCCATTCAGTTTCTGCTCGAAGGAATACGCAGGGGCGAGCGAGCCCTCTACGTCACGCTGTCCGAAACGAAGAGCGAGCTCACGAGCGTTGCGCAGTCGCACGGGTGGAACCTCGACGGCATCTCGATCATCGAGCTGTCGGCCGTCGAACGCGCGCTCGACTCGAAAGGCGGCACGCCGCTGTTTCAGCCCGCGGAAGTCGAGCTGACGCAGCTCATGAAGCTGTTGATGGAGGAGATCGAGCGCGTCCAGCCGCTGCGCATCGTGCTCGACTCGCTTTCCGAGATGCGGCTGCTGGCTCAGAACGCGCTCCGTTATCGGCGCGAGATTCTGACGCTGAAGCAGACGCTCGCAAAGCTGGGTTGCACGGTTTTGTTGCTCGACGACGGTTCGGCGGAGGGCTCCGACATTCAAGTGCACAGCATCGTGCACGGCGCCTTGTCGCTCTCGTCGGCACCATTGAAATACGGAATATTCCGCCGCTCGATGGCCGTTACGAAGCTGCGGGGCGTGCGATTTCGCGAGGGCAACCACGACTACGTGATCGAGAAAGGCGGCGTGCGGATTTTCCCGAGGCTGGTCGCGGCCGAGCACATGTCGGAGTTCGCCAAAGCCGCTGCCTCGAGCGGCAACGGAGAGCTCGACGCCATGCTCGGGGAGGGGCTGCATTTCGGCACCAGCAATTTGCTGATCGGGCCTGCAGGCAGCGGTAAGTCGACGATTGCGAGCCTGTTCGCCCACGCAGGCTCGAGTCGCGGCGAGAAGGTCTACTATTACGTCTTCGACGAGACCAAAGCCACGTTGTGCGAGCGCGCCAGAGCCATGAACGTGGACTTCGCGCCGTTCATGGAGACCGGCTTGCTGACCGTGCAGCAAGTGGATCCCGCAGAGATTTCGCCCGGCGAGCTCGCGTCGCGCGTTTGCGAGGCAGTGGAGCGGGACGGCGCGCGGATCGTCGTTCTGGACAGCCTCAACGGCTACGTGACCGCGATGCCGCAGGAGGAATTTTTGCATTTGCACCTTCACGAGCTGCTGAGCTATCTGAACCAGCAAGGCGTGATGACCGTAATGATCCTGGCGCAGCACGGCTTGATCGGCCCCATGGGAGCGCCGATCGACATCAGCTATCTCGCCGACAGCGTGATACTGACGCGCTTTTTCGAGGCAGCGGGAGCCATCCGTAAGGCGATTTCGATCATCAAGAAGCGCAGCGGTCCGCATGAGGCTTCGGTTCGCGAGCTGGTGCTCACGACGGGCGGCGTCAAAGTGGGGCCGCCTTTGACGGAGTTCCAAGGCGTGCTGACCGGCGTCCCCAATTTCCTCGGGGTCAAAGAAGCATCTCTGGCCGAGCTCTGACCCGCCATGGAGCCGCGCAACAGGGCGCTCGTGCTGACCCCGAGCCAGTCGGACGGCGAGTATGCGACGCTGTTTCTGCGTCAAAGCGGCATCGATGCGACGGCGTTCCATGACGCCCAGCGTTTGTCGGTAGCCCTCCGCGAAGGCGCGGGCTGCCTCGTGATGATTCAGGAAGCGCTGACCGACTCCGAGATACCCGTGTTGAGCGATGCCCTGTCGCGCCAGCCGACGTGGTCGGACTTGCCGTTGATCGTCGTCGCAAACGACATCGGCATCTTCGGGGCGCTGATCGGGCGCGTGTTCCCGACGTCGGGCAATGTCACCCTGCTCGAGCGCCCGTTGAATCCGCATGCGTTCGTTTCCGCCGTGCAAATGGGTCTTCGCGCCGCGCACAGGCAGCACGAGGTCGCCGACCTGCTCGCGCAACGCGAGCAAGCGCTGCAGCAGCGCGACGAGTTTCTCGCCATGCTCGCCCACGAGCTGCGCAATCCGCTCTCGCCGATGCGCAATGCCGTCTACATTCAGCGGCAGCTCGCGGTCGACGACCCGCTGTTCGGCAAGACGCGCGACGTGCTCGATAGGCAAGTGACGCATCTGAGCCGGATGGTCGACGACCTCACCGATGTGGCGCGATTGGAGCGCGGCAAGGTCAGGCTGCAAGTGAGGCGGGTCGATCTGAACGACGTCGTGTCCGCCGCGGTCGAGTCTTGCGTGCCCGCCGTCGGCGGCGCGGGCCAGGTCGTCGAGCTCGAGCGCGCGGCGGCACCGCTCGCCGTCGATGCCGACCCCGTTCGCCTCGAGCAAATCATCTGCAACCTGATTCACAACGCGTCGAAATTCTCGCCCGCGGGGGGCAAGATCCGGATCCGCTGCTCCGCGAGCGAGCGGCAAGCGCTCATCGCGATCAGCGACGAGGGCGTGGGATTCGATTCCGCGGCCGCCGAGAACCTCTTCGAGTTGTTCTCGCAGGCTCACTCGACGCTCGAGCGGGCCGGCGGCGGCCTCGGCATAGGGCTCACGATTGCGCGGCGGCTCGCGGAGCTGCACGGCGGCTCGATCACGGCTCGCAGCGCCGGGGCCGGCAAAGGGGCGACTTTTACCGTGTGCCTGCCGTTGGGCGCGGGCACGCGCGAGCACCCGGCGCAGGCCGCACCGCAATTCACGCCGCCGCCCGCCCGCCGCATCGTCGTGATCGACGACAACGAGGACATCCGCGACACGCTGCTGTTGATGCTGACGATGTGGGGACATCAGGTCGAGGTCGCCGCGGACGGCGACAGCGGTCTCGCGCTCGTCCTGCGCGATCGTCCGGACGTCGCGCTGATCGACATCGGCTTGCCGGCGATGAACGGCTATGAAGTGGCTCGATCCATTCGCCGCAGTGGGCTTCACGAGGAAATCCGCTTGATCGCGCTCACCGGCTACGGGCAGCCGGCCGACAAGCAGCGCGCGACGGATGCCGGGTTCGACGCGCACCTCTTGAAGCCGATCGCACCGGCGATCTTGGCCGACGCCCTCGCCAGTTGAGCTCGGCGCCGGCCGCCGGTTGATCTCGCCGAGGACCGCGGCTCGGCTGCGCCTCCGCGGTGGGGGAGCTCCTGAACGATTCTCATTCAATCACCGCTTCGGTGCAGGCAGCGGCGCCGTTCGCTCGGGCGATGTGACGAACGTATGACGCCTCTGCGAGCGCTCGCTGCCGGCGCACGGCGGCGGAAAGGCATTGCCGCAGCGGCTCGGAAATCTGCGCGTAACATGGCTCCGCCGACGCGCCGTCGACTCGGGATGCGGCGCGAAGTCGACCGGCCCCGAGCAGCTGCCCGGCGGCACTTCGAGCGGCAGGCCGTGAGATCGTTGGGCGAACGTGCTCTTGGCGGCGCGGCTGCCGGTGCGCCCGCGAGGCGGCGAGTCTCCGAACGCGGCGCGCTATTGTGGCGGGGGGCTCGATTTCCTAATCTGTGCCGTTTCGACGGGCGCAAGAGGCGTCTCGAGGACTCCCGCATGGGCGCGATTTCCGATTTCATCCGCCACCACTACCGGCATTTCAACGCGGCGGCGCTCGTCGACGCGGCCGATGCGTACGTGAAGCATCTGACCGACGGCGGTCAGATGCTCGTTACGCTTGCGGGTGCGATGAGCACGGCGGAGCTCGGCCTGTCGCTCGCGGAGATGATCCGTCGCGGCAAGGTGCATGCGATCTGCTGCACGGGCGCGAACCTCGAGGAGGACGTCTTCAACCTCGTCGCCCACGAGCACTACGTTCGCATTCCGCATTACCGGCATCTGTCGGCCCACGAGGAAGAGGGCTTGCTCGCGCGTCATCTGAACCGCGTCACCGACACCTGCATCCCGGAGTTCGAGGCGATTCGTCGCATCGAGGGCGCGGTGCTCGAGGAGTGGCAGCGCGCCGACACCTCGGACCAGCAGCTGTTCCCGCACGAGTTCATGTACAAGATCCTGCGCTCGGGCGTGCTCGAGCAGCACTACCAGATCGACGCAAAGGACAGCTGGCTGCTCGCGGCGGCGGAGCGCGAGCTGCCGATGTTCGTGCCGGGCTGGGAGGACTCGACGCTCGGCAACATCTTCGCGGCGCATTGCATCGCGCGAGACGTGCAAAACGTGCACACCGTGCGCAGCGGCATCGAATACATGATGCTGCTCGCGGATTGGTATCAGAAGACGTCCAAGACGAGCTCGATAGGCTTCTTCCAGATCGGCGGCGGTATCGCGGGCGATTTCCCGATCTGCGTCGTGCCGATGCTGCAGCAGGACTTGCAGCTCGAGCACACGCCGCGCTGGGGCTACTTCTGCCAGATCAGCGATTCCACGACGAGCTACGGCTCGTATTCCGGCGCGGTTCCGAACGAGAAGATCACCTGGGGCAAGCTGTCTGCCTCGACGCCGAAGTTCATCATCGAGTCCGACGCGACCATTGTCGCGCCGCTGATGTTCGCCCACGTGCTCGGAGAGTAAAAGGATGTCATCGCAGCCGAAGAAGTCGCACGCGCCGGTCGAGTGGACCGTCAGCGACGCCGTGGACCTGTATCGCATCGCGAGCTGGGGCGACCCGTTCTTTTTCGTGAACCAGCAGGGCCACATGGCCGTGCGGGCGCTGGACGAGGCGGGCACCACGATCGACGTGGTCGCGGTCGTCTCGGAGCTGCGCCGTCGCGGTGTGCAGTTCCCGGTGCTGCTGCGGTTCCAGGATGTGCTGCGCGCGCAGGTGCGGCGCATCAACGAGGCGTTCCGCAATGCGATCGCCGATGCGCAGTACGGCAACGTGTACCGCGGCATCTATCCGATCAAGGTCAACCAGCTCCACGAGGTCGTCGACGAGCTGCTCGACGCGGGCCGCCCGTACGGCATGGGCCTCGAATGCGGCTCGAAGGCCGAGCTGATCGCGACGCTGCCGCAGGTCGACGGCGACACGCTGCTCGTGTGCAACGGCGTCAAGGATCGCACGATGCTGTCGCTGATGATCGCCGGCCAAAAGCTCGGTCAGAACATCGTGCCGGTCATCGAGAAGTACTCCGAGTTCGTCGATCTCAAGGGCCTCGCTTTCAGCACCGGCTACATGTCGCAGCTCGGCGTGCGCGTGCGGCTCGCGACGCGCGGCTCGGGCCGGTGGTCGGAGTCCTCGGGCACGAACTCGAAGTTCGGCTTGAACGTGGCCGAGCTCATGCGCATGGTCAACGAGCTAGAGGCGAGCCGCCAGCAGGGCAAGCTCGTGCTGCTGCATTGCCACATCGGCAGCCAGATCGCGGACATTCAGGTGCTCAAGCAGGCGACCAAGGAGGTCACGCAGATCTACGCCCAGCTCGTGAAGCGCGGGATCGGGCTCAAATATCTCGACGTCGGCGGCGGCTTGGGCGTGAACTACGACAAGGGCCACTTCGAGGAGGACGCCGGCATCAACTACAGCCTCGAGGAGTACGCGAACGCGGTCATCTGGACGGTCAAGGAGGTCTGCGACGCGAACGGCGTGGCGACGCCCGTGGTCGTAACGGAGAGCGGCCGCGCGCTCACCGCGCACCATTCGGTGCTGATCGTGCCGGTGCTCGGCGCGCACGCGAAGGACGACCCGACGCAGAGCCTCGTGGTCGCCGAAGGTTGCGCAGAGCCCGTGCACGCCCTGAACGGGATCCTCACGGCGCTGCCGAGGATGCGCAAGCAGTCGGAGCTGCTCGAGGCGTATCACGATGCCAACGAACGGCTCGAGGAAGTGCGGCAGCTGTTCACGCTCGGCTACTTGTCGCTCGAGCAGCGTGCGCTCGGCGAGAGCATCTACTGGCGGCTCTGCAGCGGGCTGCTGCGCGCGCTCAAGCGCAACGGCGATTCCTCGCGGACCGAGATCGTGGAGCTCGAGGACGCGCTCACCGACCAGTACCTCTGCGATTTCTCCGTGTTCCAGTCGATGCTCGACCACTGGGCCATCGGCCAGCCGTTTCCGATCGTGCCGATCGACCGGCTCGACGAGCAGCCCGAGCGGCGAGCGCTGCTCGTCGATCTCACCTGCGACTCCGACGGCAAAGTCAGCCACTACGTGTCGAGTCGCGACAATCGCTTTTTGCCGCTACACACGCCGCAGCAGGACGAGCCCTATTGCTTGGGCTTCTTCCTGATGGGCGCCTACGAGGACATCGTCGGCGACGCGCACAACTTGTTCGGCCGCGTGTCCGAGGCGCACATCTACGCGGACGCCGAGGAGCCCGGTAACTTCTGGATCGAGAAGATCATCCACGGCACGGCCGTGCAGGACATGCTGGCGCAGGTGCAGTACTTCCCGAACGACTTGCACCGCCGCATGAGCGAGCTCGTGCGCGCAAAGATCCAGCAGAACATCGTGCGGCCGACGCAGGGCATGGAGATCCTCGATCAGTACATGGCCTGCTTCCCGCAGACCACCTACTGCAACCCGCGCGACATGGAACGAGAAGCGCAGCGATGACCGCGCCGCGCCCGCTCAAGGTCGGGCTCGTGCAGATGGCGATGGGCGAGGATCCCGCCGCAAACCTCGCGCGTGCGATCGACGGCGTGCGGGATGCGGCGAGCCGCGGCGCTGAGCTCGTGGTGCTGCCCGAGCTGTTTCGCTCGCGCTATTTCTGCCAGAGCGAGAACCCGGCGTTCTTTGCGCTCGCGGAGCCCGTGCCCGGGCCGAGCACCGAGGCGCTCGGGGCGGTCGCGAAGGAGCTTTCGATCACGCTCGTCGCGAGCCTGTTCGAGAAGCGCGCGGCCGGGCTGTTTCACAACACGGCTGCCGTGCTCGATGCGGAACAAGGTTACGTCGGCAAGTATCGCAAGATGCACATTCCCGACGACCCGCGGTATTACGAGAAGTATTACTTCACGCCCGGGGACCTCGGCTTCAAGACATTCCATACGAAGCCGGCCGAGCTCGGCGTGCTCGTCTGCTGGGACCAGTGGTATCCCGAGGCCGCGCGGCTCACGGCGCTGCAGGGCGCGGAGCTGCTGATCTACCCGACCGCGATCGGCTGGCATCCCGAGGAGAAGGCCGTGTACGGCGAGCGCCAGCATGCGGCCTGGGAAACCGTGCAGCGCAGCCACGCGATCGCGAACGGCTGCTTCGTGGTCGCCGTGAACCGCACGGGCTTCGAGCCGGACCCGCGAGGGGACGGCGGCATCGAGTTCTGGGGGCAGAGCTTCGTCGCGGCCCCCGACGGCCGCGTGCTCGAGCGCGCGACGGCGGCTGCCGAGACGGTGCTGGTCGTGGACGTCGACCTCGCGGAAATCGAAGCGAGTCGGACGGGCTGGCCGTTCTTCCGCGATCGGCGCATCGACGCGTACGGCCCAATCGTGCAACGATTCGGCGACGGCGGATGACAGCGGAGATGCGGCCATGACGATCGGGCGTCGCGAGCTCCTCAGGCTCGGCACTGCGCTTGGGCTGACCGCGCTCGGTGCGCCGCTTCGGGCCGAGGAGGTGCCGACCGCCGGGCTGATCTTTCCGCCCGCGAACTACCCGATCCCGCCGGATGCCAAGCGGCTGTTTCCGAGCGGTATACGTTTCATCGGCAACGGCCTCGGCTTCAACGGCATGACGATCGAGAGCTACGACGAGGCGATTCCGCGGGCGCTGCCGCGCGCCGAGGAGCTCGCGAAGCGCGGCGCGGATTTGGTTTCCCTGTTCGGCTCGTCGATCACCTTCTACAAGGGTGCGGCGTTCAACAAGGAGCTCACGGATCGGATCACCGCGGCCACCGGTCTGCCCGCTACGACCCAGAGCAACGGCTTGATCGACGGCCTGATGCATGTGAACGCGCGGCGCGTCGCGGTCTCGACGGCCTACACCGACGTCGTGACCGAGCGCTTGAAGATCTTTCTGGCGGAGCAAGGTTTCACGGTGGTTGCGGCCAAGGGCTTGGGCTACGAGCGGCTGCCGGAGGGCGCGGTCAACAACGAGGTGCTGCACAAGCTGGGCGTGGAGACCTATGCCGCGGCCGGGCATGCGGACGCGCTCGTGCTGTCGTGCGGCGGCCTGCACACGCTCGACGTGATCGTGCCGCTCGAGCGCTCGATCGGCGTGCCGGTCGTGTCCTCCACGCCGCACGGCCTCTGGCACTGCGCGCGCCTGCTCGGCGTGAACACGAAGATCGAAGGCTTCGGCATGGTGATGGCCGTCTAGCGGCCGCGGCAATCTCCCTGAGCAGCTCTCCCGCGAGGCGCGCGCCGCCGCGCTCGTGGTAACGTTCGGACCGGCCGACCGCGTCCGCGGAGACGCGGCGCGCAATGGGGGGAGACAATCATGATCAAGCGGATAGCCGCCGCGTCGGGGCTCGTCGGTCTATTGGCGTCGCTCGCGGCCGGCGCCCAGGCGCCGATCGCCACCGGCGGCGTGGCCGCGTCGAACACCGACCCGCCGTCCGGCGTCACGCCGCTGCCGGTCGACCTGTGGACCACCCAAAACTTCTATTTCGACGCCAAGTACTGGGCCGATCCCCGCTACACGCGCTGCAACACGCCGAATCAGATCTGGGCGATGTGGTCGCCGCGCGAGCGCCGCGAGGGCGGCCACGGCGTCGGCGCTTGGGGCGACTGCAAGTTCGGCAAGACCGCGAAAGAGATCATGAGTCCGTATTCGTACAAGACGGCCGAGGAGCATTACGACGCCCTGCTCGCGAAGGCGAAGGCGCGCGGCGGCCCCACCAAGCACACGCGCGCCGACACGCCGGATTGGGACGGTTGGTATGCGCGCGGCGCGCGCGACGAGCAGTGGGTCTACGGCGGCAACCTGCTCGCCGGCACGATGATGTCGCTGCTGACGCCGGAGTACCAGAAGCGCATGGCGCAGCTCGTCTATCACGAGGGTGTCAGCAACGCGCCGCAGTGGATGGCGTCGTTTTGCTATCCCGAGGGCCTGATGCGCTGGTGGAGCGCGCCCGCGATCCGCGAGATCGAGGTGCTCACCACGCCGAATCAGGTGCAATTTCTGAGCGGCGTCGCCGACAACTTCATCCGCAAGGTGCTCGTGGGCCGCCAGCACGTCCAGCAGGTGCCGCAGTGGTACGGCGAGACCGTCGGCTTCTGGGACGGCGACACGCTCGTCGCGTGGACCGCGAACGTGCAAGCGTGGACGATCACGCATTCGATGTTCGAGTACAGCAACTCGATGGAGGTCGTCGAGGTCGTGAAGCCGACCGCCGCGGGTCTCGAGGTGGAGGCCACGTTCTACGATCCCGAGGCGTTCGTCGCGCCGTTGCACACGGTCACGCCGTGGAACAAGGTCGGCGCACCCGACGACCCGGAGCGGCGTTACACGTTCGTCGAATGCCGTACGCAGAGCACGATCGTGCTCGGTAAGGACGGCCGGCCCACGCAGCTCACGCCGGCGGACGAAGGTTACATCGATTACTACGGACGTCCCTGGGCGCAGAACTGGGAGAAATATTTCGAGCAGGGCTGGAAGCACCCGGACGACGATACGCAGTGACGAGCGCGCCGGGCCCGGCGCTCGACCGCGCTGCCCGCGCCCTAGGCTCTCTTGGCGCGCTCGATCGCTTCGACGATCGCGTGCCGCGCCGCGTCGGCGTCGCCCCAATCGCCGATCTTGACCCACTTGCCGTCTTCGAGATCCTTGTAGTGCTCGAAGAAGTGCTCGATCTGGTGCAGCGTGATCGCCGGCACGTCGCTGTAGTTGGTCACGCCGACGTAGCGGCGCGTGAGGTGCGGTGACGGCACCGCGATGATCTTCTCGTCGTGGCCCGAGTTGTCCTCCATCACCAGCACGCCGATTGGACGCACGTTGATCACGCAGCCCGGAACGAGCGGCCGCGTGTTGCAGACGAGCACGTCGATCGGGTCGCCGTCCTCGGACAGCGTGTGCGGCACGAACCCGTAGTTGCCGGGAAACGCCATCGACGTATACAGAAACCGGTCGACCACCAGCGTCCCCGCCTCTTTGTCGAGCTCGTATTTGATGGGTGGACCGCCGACCGGAATCTCGATGATGACGTTCACGTCGTGCGGCGGGTTCTTGCCGATCTGGATCGCGTCGATGCGCATAGCGGGCCCCTGCGAAGCGTCGCGAGAGTGTACTACGCACGGTTCGTGCGCCGGCCGGTTGCGGGGGAGGGCTGATCGCGGCCGGCAGCGGCGGCGCGTCGGCTCGATCGCTACCGCTTGCCGCGGCGCAGCGCCGCGAACTTCGAGAACTCCCACGGCCTCACCGCGAGCACCGCGCCGCAGCTGCGGCGCTCGTCGAGCGGCAACAGCGCGTCGCGCCGGGCAAACTCGTCGAACTCGCGTGCGAGCCGGTCGATCGATTGCTGCATGGCCGCGAGCGAAGCGGGCGACAGCAGCCCGCCGACGAAGCGGAATTGCTCGCCCGCGCCCGTGAACGGCGCGGCCAGGAACTCGCGCTGCACCTCGCTCTCGAAGAACCGCTGCACGGGGCCGTTGCGGCGCCAGGTGAAGTTGCGCGCGGTCAGGAGCTTCACGCGGTTGAACGGCATGAGCTCGATGATCCGTGCGCGGTGCAGCCGAATCA
Organism: uncultured Gammaproteobacteria bacterium; assembly: GCA_963817615.1. Taxonomy (GTDB): domain Bacteria; phylum Pseudomonadota; class Gammaproteobacteria; order Steroidobacterales; family Rariloculaceae; genus FEN-1219. The sequence goes on from CAWFPH010000002.1 coordinate 1,523,981, forward strand.
GGAGCCGCTCGAGCTCCGCCGCATCGATCGCGTAGCGCTCCACGATCGCGGGCAGCTGCCAGCCGTTCACGAGCAGGTAGGTGGTGAGCAGCAGCTTCGGGTCCGCGAGCAGCGCCTCCTCCTGTGCCGGCGTGAGCTCGGTCAGGAACTCGCGCCGCTCGTTCATGAGCTCGACCAAGTCCGCGATCTCCAGGCCGACTGCGCTCAAGATCTGCTCGAGACGCTTGAGCGAGAAGGTCTGCTTCGCGAACAGCCTTTTGACGCTCGACTCGCTCAAGCCGAGCCGCGCCGCGAGCGCGGCGTAGGTGACGCCCTGCGCTTTCAGGTAGCGCTTCAGCTCGCCGATCAGCAGTGCGGCCTGGGCCATGCGCGCGGTTCGATTCGCATTTGACGAAATGTCCGGCCGAAGTATCGTGTTTCGCTACCAAATGATCGTGCAATCGCGCCAAGGTTAGCCGAAAGTGCAACTCTAGAATACCGCTGCGACACTGCGCCCGGTTTTCGAGGAGAGAGACCATGGCCGTGCTGCTGTCGATCGCGATCTTCGCCGTGCTCGGATTCGGCGTGCTCGATCAATCACCGCGCGGGCTGGTCGTCGGCGCCGTGATCGGCGCGCTCGTCGGCGTGAGCCGCACGCTCGGTCAGCGCGTGGCGCGGCTCGAGCGGCGGCTCGCCGACCTCGAGCGCCGCGGGCGCGCGGTCGATGCGGACGCCACGCCGGCGCGCGTGCCGGCCGAGGCGGCCGCGCGGCGGGACACGTCCGAGGCGCGCGTTGCGGGCCGCTCGCCGAGCCCATCCTCGGCGCCGGCGCCGCACACGACGGCTGCGGCGCGGCCGCGGCCACAGCCTCGGCCCGCACCGATCGAAATCCTGCTCGGGCGAATTCGCGCCTGGCTCACCACCGGCAACGTGCCCGCGAAAGTCGGCGTGCTCCTGTCGATCGTCGGCATCGGCTTCCTCGTGAAGGAGGGCATCGACCGCCATTGGCTCGTGCTGTCGCTCGGCGAGCGGCTCGCGCTCGTCGCCGGGTTCGGCGTGGCGATGCTCGCGCTCGGCTGGCGCTTCAAGGCGCACGAGCGCGCCTACGGGTTGAGCTTGCAGGGCGGCGGCATCGCGGTGCTCTACGTGACGACCTACTCCGCGTATGCGCTGTATGGCTTGCTCGGCGCGCCGCTCGCGTTCGGCTTGCTGTTCGCGGTCACGGTCGGTGCGGTGCTGCTCGCGCTTGCGCAAGACGCGAGGGTGCTCGCGGTGCTCGGTATCATCGGCGGCTTCCTCGCGCCGCTGCTCACGGCCACGGACACCGGCAACCACGTTGCGCTGTTCGGCTATTACGCGCTGCTCGATGTGGCGATCTTCGCGACCGCCTGGTTCAAGGCGTGGCGCTCGCTGAACGTGGTCGGCTTCGTGTTCACGTTCGCGGTCGGCGGGCTCTGGGGCCACGACGCGTATCGGCCCGAGCTGTTCGCCACGACCGAGCCGTTCCTCGTGCTGTTCGTGCTGCTGTATCTCGCGATACCCGTGCTGTTCGCGTTGCGTCAGCCGCCGGAGCTGCGCGGCTTCGTCGACGGCACGCTCGTCTTCGGCACGCCGATCATCGGCTTCGGCCTGCAGGCCGCGCTGCTCGCCGACTCGCGCTACGGACTTGCGTCGAGCGCGCTAGCGCTCGCGGCGATCTATGCGGCATCGAGCGCATACGTGCGCCGGCGCTCGGCCGAGTTGCGCGTGCTGGCCGAGGCGCAGCTCGCGCTCGGCGTCGTGTTCCTTACGCTCGCGTTGCCGCTCGCGCTGGCCGCGCGGTGGACATCGGCCGGCTGGGCGCTCGAAGGGGCCGCGCTCGTATGGCTCGGTCTCGCGCAACAGCGGCGATTGCCGCTGCTCACGGGCGTCGCGCTGCAGATCGCCGCCGGTGCGGCCTACGCGGGGCAGCTGCCGGCCGAGCCCGGCATCGCGTGGTTGAACGGTCACTGGCTCGGCGCCGTGCTGCTCGCGGCTGCGGGCGGCTGGTCGAGCCGGCTGTTCGACATTGCGCGCGAGCGAGCAGGAGGTCGGACGTCGTTGCCGGCCGCCGCCGGCGCGTTGCTGGTCTGGGCCGGCGGCTGGTGGCTCTGGGCCGGGTTCGACGAGATTCACCGTCGGTTCGCCGGTCCGTACTCGCTCGCCGTCGATTTGCTGTTCGTCGCGCTCACGCTCGTGCTCGCGCTGCTCGGCGCCAAGCGGCTCGATTGGCGACGGCTTGCGGCGCTCGGGCTGGTCGCGTGGCCGCTCGCGGTGCTGCTGTTCCTCGTGGGATACACGACCAACGGCCATCCGGGCGCGAGCCTCGGCTGGGCCGCTTGGCCGGTGCTGTGCGCCGCGCTGTTCGTGTTTCTGCGCGCGCGTGATGCACAGTTCGAGCCGTTGTCGGGCGCGCTGCACGCAGTGGCGTATTGGCTCGCGACCGCACTGCTCGTGTCCGAGGCGCACTGGCAAGTGGCGCGCTTCGCGACGGAGGATTGGGCCGTGGCTGGCGCATTCGCGGCAGCGGCCGGCATCGTGCTTGCGACGCTGCGGGCGCACGACCGCGCGGCCTGGCCCATCCATGCCCACGCACGGCTCTATCTCGGCGTCTGCTGCGGCGGCGTGGCCGTCCTGCTGTTGCTCGGCGTGCTCAGCGACAACATGGTGCTCGCGGGGAATCCCGCGCCGCTGCCCTACTGGCCGCTCGCAAATCCGCTCGAGCTCGCGAGCGCGCTGGCACTCTATGCGGCGGTCCGATGGCTCGCGGCGCTCGCCGCCTACGACCCGGCACTGTCGTTGCGGGCGCCGCAACGCGCGGGTTTCGCGGCGGTGTTCGGGTTGGCGTTGCTCACGATGGCGGTGGCGCGTGCGGTGCACCATTTCGCCGCCGTGCCGTTCGACTTCGCGAGCCTCGCGCGCTCCACCGTGCTGCAGGCGTCGTTGTCGCTCGTTTGGGGCGCGGCGGGGCTCGCGACCATGACGCTCGGCGCGCGCCGTGCGCAGCGCGGTGTTTGGCTCGCGGGCGCCGTGCTGATGACCGCCGTCGTGGCGAAGCTGCTCGTCGTGGATCTCGGCAATGCGGGCACCGTCGGCCGCATCGTCTCGTTCCTTGGAGTCGGCGTGCTGCTGCTGATCGTCGGCTATTTCGCGCCGGTGCCGCCGCGCCGTGACGCGGAGCATTGACGTCTCGCCGGCGCCTCTCCCAGCATTCAGAACCGGAGCTGGGTGACCGGTGGTGTGAGGTCTTGAACGAAGCGGCGCTTCTCTGGGGACTCCTGTTCGGTTCCTGCGGGCTCGGCTTCTTTCTCTATGGAAAGAAGCAGCGAGCCGTCGTGCCCCTCGCCTGCGGGCTCGTGCTGATGGTGTTTCCGTATTTCGTCGCGAACACGATCCTGCTGGTGCTGATCGGCGCGGCCCTCATGGCGGTGCCGTACTTCGTCAGGCTTTGAGGCGGCCGGGCAGCCGAGCGCGCCGCCGCCGGACGCCCGTCGTGCTACAGCACCATCAGATCCTGCCCGACGATCACCTCGCCGCCGAAGCCCTTGCGCACGCCGTCGATGAACGAGCTCGCCGGATACGCGAGCCCGCCGGGCGGTGCGGCGCCGGGCAGCAGGTGGTTCAGCACGACGGTCTTCACGTTCGCCTCGGAAGCCATCCGGGCGACGTCGGCGGGCGTGGAGTGCGTGTCGGCCACGTGCCGGAAGATATTGTCGGGATTGCCTTTCGCGGCCTCTTCCGCGGCGCGCCGCACGTTGTTGTCGTGCTGCGCCTGATCCATGATCTCGCACACGAACACGTCGGCGCCGCGGGCGAGCTTCGCGAGATTCGCCGAGTACGCGGTATCGCCCGAGAACACGATCGAGCGCCCGTCCTTCGTGTCGAAGCGAAAGCCGATTGCGCGATGGGGCATGCGCGCGAGCGAGCGCTCCGGGTAGTGCGTGTTCGCGATCGCAGTGACCGTCACGTTGTCGTCCTTGAACGCCGGCACGGGCGATGCGGCGGCCTCGACGTCATGACCGTGGAACATCGCGTCCGGGTCGTGCTTGCGGCCCTCGTCGACGGTGCGGATTTCCACGTTCGCCCTGAAGAACGCAAGCGCGGCTTCGACGAGCTTCGCGGTGCCGTAGGGTCCGTACGCGTCGGTCGGCGTGGTCTTGCCGTTGGTCCATTGGAACGACAACAGCGCTGCGAAGTCGGCGGTGTGATCGTCGTGCAGGTGGGTGAAGAACACTTGGCTGACCTGTTGATAGCCGACGTTCGCCGCGACGAGCTGGCGCAGCACGCCGTAGCCGCAGTCGACCAAGTACGGCGTGCCGTCGACGACCACCGCGCTGCCGGTTTGCGCACGCGTCAGGTCGATGCCGGGACCGCCGCGCGTGCCGAGCAGCACGAGCCGCGTGCCGGGCGTGCGCGGCCGCTCGCGCGGCGGTCCGGCGGTCGCGAGGCCGCCGCCTTGGACCGGCGGCTGCGCACGCGCACCGAGCGGCACCGCCGCGGCCGCGAGCCCGAGGGCCGCGAGCTTGAGCACTCGCCGCCGGTCGACGGCTTCGGTGCCGATCCGCTGCGCATCGAACGATTCGTCATGCTTCTTGTTCATCGAAGTTCTTCTCCCAGCCAATGGAGCGACGCTCCGGAGCGGCTCACGCGATCATTCTCTTTCGGCGCCGCGGCGCACGGCTCGGCGCGGCGGGTCCGCCTTCCGGCTATACAGAATGCCAATTCTGTTATGGGCTCGGCAAGCATCGCGGGACCCTTGTGGCCCGAACGGCGGTCGCTGACAGCGGCCCTCCGGGCGTCGGGCCACACACCGACACACCGCTTGCGGATTTGGGCCGTTTCAAATTTGCGAATCGTTCTCGAGCGAGAGTGCGGCCTCACGTTGGAGTACTGCGGTCCTGCGCCGCAGGGTCGGCAAGGGCACAGAGTTTGCACGAAGCCGACGGGCTCGTCGCGCGTCCGTGCACGAGCGTCGCCGCAAAGGAGGGGATCATGGGAGGATTACCGCACTGCTCGGCGAAAGCCATTGCGCTCGTGGCGACTGTCGCGCTTGCGCTCGTGAGCAGCGCGGCGCAGGCCGGACCGAGCGATCGGCTCACGCGCCGCCCGTTTTCGGTGACGGCCGATCCGGCCAGCCACATCCCGCGCAATTGGGGGGCCGCTCAAATCGCGATGCGGGCCGACGGTGCGTTCGTCGTGGTCTGGATCAGCCCGCGCGGCATCGTAGCGCGCCGATTCATGCCGGACGGTACGCCCTATGGCGACGAAATCCTGACGGGTGCCTCGGGTGCGCCGCTCGGAGTCGCGGTCGCTGCGGACTTTTCCTTCGTCGTGGCCTGGCTTCGTCCGTGGGGCCACATTTTGTACCCGGCGCTCATCAAGGCGCGTGTCTGGGACGGCACACCGAGCGGCCGACCTCGAACCGACGTGATCGACGTGACGGCCGGGAACGTGGCGGCGTACGACACGAGCCCGGTATCCGTCGCGATCGATCCGATCGACGGTCACTTCGCGGTCGCATGGTCAGGTCCGCACAGTCTGACGGCCGGAACCTGCTATGTACGGACCTTCGACGGCGACGGCTCGCCGATCAAGGGGCCTTTCATGATCACGGCCCCGCCCGCGACTCTCCATAGCCGGTGCATTCCGAGGATCGCGATGAGCCACCGAGGCCTCGTCGCGGTGCGCGCGCAGGCCAAGGATAGTCTGGGGCCGTTCGACCTGCGCGCCAAGCTACTCACGCGAGAGGGTCATGCGCTGACGGATTTCGCGGTCGCGAGCAGCAATGCCACGGAGGGCGAGCTCGGCGCAGGATTCGACGTCGCGCTCGGGGCGAACGGCGACATCGTCGTCGCGTATCGCCGCCATCCGCTGGACGAGGGTCCGGACGCCGGGACGATCTACGCGCGCCGCTTCACGTTCGATCCCGCGGCGCCGCTGCGCGGCCGCGAAATTCGTGTCGCGTCGGGCCAGTCCCTACGAGGCAATGGCGTTGCGGTCGACGTCGACGAGCACGGTGACTTCGCGCTCGCGTGGGATGGGGAACCCTATCTGCCGCGCGGGCCGTTCCTCGTTACGCGCCTCTATCGCAGCGGCGGCATACCCGTAACGCGCACCGAGGCGTGGCCGTTCGCCGGGTTGAAGGAGCCGCCGTCGTCCATCAGCGTCGGGATCGCGAACGGCGGCGCCTTCACGACCGCCTTCCAAACCTCGGTTCGCGATCCCGACGGCAGCACGCGCACGACGGTCCTCACGCAGGCGTTCGCGGGCGTCGACGACACGCGCCTCGCGTGCGACCGCTACATCGCGACGAAAATCGGCACGAGCCGGAGCGAAACGATCTACGGCACGGCCGGCGACGACGTGATTCGCGCGCTCGGCGGCAACGACATCGTGAACGGGTTGGGCGGCGACGACGTGATCTGCGGCGACGACGGCGACGACGTGCTCTACGGCGGCGCGGGCAACGACGTGATCCACGGCGGTGCGGGTGACGATGTCATCGACGGCGGCGAGGGCTGGGATCAGTGCAACGGCAACGGTCAAACGAACGCCGACACGGCCGTGCAGTGCGAAGGGGTCTCGTCGGTGCCGTGACGTCGCGGTTACGCGCGGAGCAACGGCGGATCTGCGCGCGAATGCTCGCGGGAAGCGGGGCGCCGCGATAGAGCTCGAGCTCGTCCGTTCGCCGAAGCGCGGCACCGATTTTGCATCCAGCTCGTCATGAGCTGGGATGCTCTTTATTTCCTGACTCGCCCCGCGTTCGTCGTGTCCTGGTACGCGATCGGAATCGCGGCCGCCGTTTGGGTCGTGTACGACGTCAGAGTCGACAACAAGGCGCTGAACAAGCCGCTGAAATGGGCCTGGCCCATCATCATGGTGTTCTTCTCCGTGATCGGCATCGTTCTGTATTTCACGGCGGCGCGCCCGCGCGGCATCGGAGCGAAACCGGCAAAGCAGCAGCAGCAAATCCTGAATCGCTATGCAGAAAACGGTTTCCGCAAGGCCACCGCGGCCGCGATCCACTGCGTCGGCGGCGACGGGCTCGGCATCGTGACGGCGATGGTGATCGCGCGCCTCGCCGGCTTCACGTTCTGGCTCGAGTTCTGGTTCGAGTACCTGGTCGGATTCGTGTTCGGCTGGCTGATCTTTCAGCGTGCCTCGATGCAGATGATGGCGAGCTCCACCGCGAGCGCGCTATGGCTGGCGTTCCGCGCCGAGTTCTTCTCCATGCTGACCGTGATGGGCGGCATGGGCGTCGTGATGGCCGCGGTCACGCCGCTCGCGGTGGGCGAGCAGCCGAAGCCCTGGACGTTCGGCTTCTGGAGCTTTGCCGCGCTCGGGCTGATCGTCGGGATGATCGCGACCTACCCGATGAACTGGATGATGATCGAGCTCGGCTGGAAGCACGGTCTCGGTCACCCGCAGAAGGCGAGCGCATGAGCCGCGGTCTGTTGCTCGGCACGATGATCGTGCTCGGGATCGTGGCGCTCGCCGTGCCCGCCTGGACGTACGAGGCACGGACCGGGCGGCCGCTCGGCGTAACGCCGGCTCCCGCCTCCGCGCAACGGCCGCTCGAGTCGCTTGCGGCCGGCACGGTGAGCGCGCTCGAGCTTGCGGAGCAGCGCTTGCGAGCGGGCCGCCGCAGCGACGCCGCCCGCGCGCTCGATGCGGCTCGACGCGCCGCACGCGTCGGCGGCTTCGCCGATACGCACGGCGCGTTCGCCGAAACGCTCAAGCTCGTGCGCGGGGCCCGCGACTCGCTGCAAGACGGCCGCCCGAGTCAGGCGCTCGCGAGCGTGCAGCGCGCGCTCGCGACGCTGCGTCCCGATGCCGTGCAGATGCATGCGCCGAATCAGCGGCTCGACCGTTACGTGGGCGCCACGGTCATCGATGCGACGGGCGTGCGCATCGGCGAGGTGGTGCAGGCATCCGGAGAGCAAGTCGAGATTGCGCTCGGCGGCGGCCGCGACGTGCTCGGCCTGTTCGATCTCGAGCGAGGCACGCGAATGACCGTCAACCGCGGCGCACTCGTGCTCGGCCCGCGCCGGTGGGTCGGTGCGACGTTGGTCGCCTGGCCCGCTGCGGCCCGCGCGACCTTCGCTTCGCGCTAGTCGCTCCGCCGGCGCGGGCCGCCCTCGTCGGCGGCCCCCTGCGGCTGCGAGCCCGAAGGCGCCGCGCTCTAGTCGCGTTTTTCCTTGCGCGCCTTGCGCTTGATGGCGCCGCCGGCGTTCTCGATGTCCTTGCCGGCGCCCTCGACCGTATTGCAACCGGCGAGCAGCACGCCGATCAACCCGACCGTCCCGACTGCCGCCGACGCGAGAAACGCTCGTCTACCCTTCGTCTTCATAGCCTCGTCCCCTTGGTTCTGAGCCGTGATATCGGGTCCGACGCTGCAGAATTCATGCCACGTGGAGCGGCGCGCTCGCGGCCGCTGCCGTGTTTCGGCAGAATGTGCTCGGAGCCGTTGAATTCCGTTCGACCGGGCTCCACACAGAGACCACCACCTTGAGTAGCAGCGGCGCTGCGCGGGAGTTCCCGTCGCGGCGCCGCCGCCATCGGCGAGCCGAATTCTCGAAAATGACCGACGACGTGATCCGAATCCGCGGCGCGAGGCAGAACAACCTGCGCGGCCTCGACCTCGATCTGCCGCTGCACGAGCTCATCGTCGTGACGGGCGTCAGTGGGTCGGGCAAGTCGTCGCTCGCCTTCGACACCGTGTACTCCGAGGGCCAGCGCCGTTACGTCGAGACGTTCTCACCGTACGCGCGCCAGTTCTTGGATCGCATGGACAAGCCGCAGGTGGACCGCATCGAGGGCATCCCGCCCGCGATCGCGATCGACCAGACGAACCCCGTGCGCACCTCGCGCTCGACGGTCGGCACGATGACCGAGCTCAACGATCACGTGAAGCTGCTGTTCGCGCGCGCCGCGCGGCTCTACTGCCGCGGCTGCGGCCGCGAGGTGCGCGTCGACGACGCGGAGTCGATCGCGGCCGAGCTTGCGCGCGAGCCCGCGGTCGGCGGCGCCGGCGCCCGCGTGCTCGTGACGTTCACCGTGCCGATCCCTAAGAGTTTCGGGCGCGACGAGATCGAGCAGTTCCTCGCGCGCCAGGGCTACACGCGCATTCATGCGCGCACTAAGGACAGCGTCGAGGTCGTGCAGGACCGGCTCGCGGCGACCGCCGACAACCGCGCGCGGCTCGTCGAGGCGCTCGAAGGCGCGCTCAAGGTCGGCAACGGCCGCGTGACGGTGCGGCTCGCGGACGACGCCGCGCGCGCCTACAAGTTCTCCTCGCACCTGCACTGCGCGCACTGCGACGTCGACTACACGGCGGCCGTGCCGAACACGTTCTCGTTCAACTCGCCGCTCGGCGCGTGCGAGCACTGCCGCGGCTTCGGCCGCACGATCGGCATCGACTACCGGCTCGTGATCCCGGACGAGTCGAAGACGCTGGCCGGCGGCGCGATCAAGCCGTGGCAGACGAAGAGCAACAAGGAGTGCCAGGACGACCTCGTCGAGTACGCCGCGAGGCGCGGCGTGCCGGTCGACGTGCCGTGGCGGGAGCTCACCGACGAGCAGCGCGGCTGGGTGATCGAGGGCGAAGGCTCGTGGCGGCAGAAGAAGTGGTACGGCGTCAAGCGCTTCTTCGCGTGGCTCGAGTCGAAGGCCTACAAGATGCACGTGCGCGTGCTGCTCTCGAAGTACCGCTCGTACGACGCGTGCCCCGAGTGCGCGGGCGCGCGCCTGAAGCCCGAGTCGCTGCTCTGGCGGCTCGGCACGCTCGACGACGCGCGCGCGGTGCTCGGGACGCTCGACCAGGCGGGCGCGCTGACTCCGGGCCGCTCGGCGAAGCGCACGCAGCGACCGCACGCGTCGCGAAATTCCGCGCGCACCTGCCGGAGCTCGATGCGGCCGCGGTCGACGCGCTTCCCGGCTTGAACGTGCACGACGTGCTGCTGCTGCCGATCGACCGCGCGCTCGAGTTCTTCGAGCGCGTGACGCTGCCGCAGCCGCTCGACGACGCAGCCGAATTCGTGCTCGACGAGATCCGTTCAAGGCTGCGTTACCTTTGCGACGTGGGCTTGAGCTACCTCACGCTCGACCGCCAATCACGCACGCTTTCCGGCGGCGAGGTGCAGCGGATCAACCTCACGACCGCGCTCGGCACGTCGCTCGTCAACACGCTGTTCGTGCTCGACGAGCCGAGCATCGGGCTCCATCCGCGCGATCTCGGCCGCGTGGTGAACGTGCTCGCGCGGCTGCGCGACGCGGGCAACACGCTGCTCGTGGTCGAGCACGACGCTCAGGTCATGCTCGCGGCCGACCGCATCCTCGACCTCGGCCCGGGGCCCGGCAGCGCGGGCGGCCAAATCGTGTTCAACGGCTCGCCGCGCGAGCTGCTGGCCGAGCCCGACTCGCTGACCGCGAAGTATCTGCGCGGCGAGCGCAAGGTCGCCGCGGCGCGCGCGCGCAAGACGCCGGTCGACACGGCCGCGAAGCTCACGGTGCGCGGCGCGACCGAGCACAACTTGAAGAACGTCGACGTCGAGATTCCGCTGCGCCGCTTCGTCGCCGTGACCGGCGTGAGCGGCTCGGGCAAGTCCACGCTCGTCGAGGACGTGCTCCACAACGGCCTGCTGCACGCGCTCGGCAAGCCGAAGGATGCGCCGGGCGCGCACGAGGCGATCGAGGGCGTCGAGCAGATTGCGGACGTCGTGCTCGTCGACCAATCGCCGATCGGCCGCACGACGAGCGTCGAATCCGGCGAGCTTCGTCGGCGTGCTCGAGCCGATCCGCAAATTGTTCGCGGCCGAGCCGCTCGCGCGCGAGCGCCGCTACACGGCCGGCACGTTCAGCTTCAACTCGGGCGACGGCCGCTGCCCCGCGTGCGCGGGCACGGGCTTCGAGCACGTCGAGATGCAGTTCCTGAGCGACGTGTATCTGCGTTGTCCCGACTGCAACGGCCGCCGCTACCGCAGCGAGGTGCTCGAGGTGAAGCTCGCGCTCGGCGCCCAAGAGCCGAAGTCGATCGCCGACGTGCTCGACATGACGGTCGCCGACGCGCTCGTCTACTTCGGCGCGTACAAAGAGGTGCGCGCGCGCCTGCAGCCGCTGCTCGACGTCGGGCTCGAGTACATGAGCCTGGGGCAACCCGTGCCGACGCTCTCGGGCGGCGAAGCGCAGCGGCTCAAGCTCGCGGGCGAGCTCGCGGAGTCGAGCGGCCGCGGCCCGACGTTGTATCTCTTCGACGAGCCGACCACGGGCCTGCACTTCGCGGACGTCGAGAAGCTCGTCGGCGCGCTCGACCGGCTCGTGGCCGCGGGGCACAGCGTGCTCGTGATCGAGCACAACTTGGACGTGATCGCGGCGGCCGACTGGCTCATCGATCTCGGCCCCGAGGGCGGCGACGCGGGCGGCTACGTCGTGGCCGCCGGCACGCCCGACGACGTGCGCGCGACCGCGGACACGCACACCGCGCGCGCCTTGCGCGAGTACGCGGCGACGCTTGCCGGCGGCGGCGGTCTTGCCGAGGCCGCATCGCACGTCGGCATTCGCGAGGAAAGTGCGTCGCCTTCGGTCGGGAGCGGCGAAGAGGCGTCGCGTTTCGGGGGTCACTCCGAGCCGCCGCGAGCGCCGGCGTCATACCGTTGCCGGGGACGCCGTGAATCCGTCCCTGGAGGCTCGCGCGGCGCCGTCCCTGGCGCCGAGCGCCCCGGGAACGGCATGACGCCGACGCTCGCGGCTCCCTCCACCGCGGATTCCGACGCACCGCCCGCTTCGAGCGCGAGCACAGCAGCGAACGTCGTCGCAGGGTCGAGCACGCCTCCGTCGCGCGCGACCCCACGCGCTGGCGGTGTCGCGGATTCGAGCGCCCCACCAGCGAGCGAAGCGATGCGAGTGATGGCGGCGGACGGGGTGCGGGAGGCCGCTCCCGGGAGCGTCGGCGCCAGGGACGGCGCCGCCGCAGCCTCCAGGGATGGATTCACGGCGGTCCCGGGAGCGGCCTCCCGCGGCCCGTCCGCCGCCACCGCTACGCCAAAGCGAGCCGAGCTGATCGAAATCGTGCACGCGCGCGAGCACAACCTGCGCAACGTCGACCTCGCGATTCCGCGCGATAAGCTCACCGTGGTCACCGGCGTCAGCGGCAGCGGCAAGAGCACCGTCGCGTTCGACATCCTGTTCGCCGAAGGCCAGCGCCGCTATCTCGAATCGCTGAACGCGTACGCGCGCCAGTTCGTCGAGCCGGCCGGGCGCGCCGACGTCGACGCCGTGTACGGCATCCCGCCGACCGTCGCGATCGAGCAGCGCACGAGCCGCGGCGGCCGCAAGAGCACGGTCGCGACGCTGACCGAGATCTATCACTTCCTGCGCCTCCTGTTCGTGAAGCTCGGCGTGCAGCACTGCCCCGATTGCGGCGACGCGATCGACGCGCAGAGCGTCGAGTCGATTCACGCGAAGATCATGTCGCGCTACCGCGGCAAGCGCGTCGTGCTCGCCGCGCCGCTCGTGATCGGCCGCAAGGGCTATTACACGGAGCTCGCGGAGTGGGCGTCCGCGCGCGGCTACGCGACGCTGCACGTGGACGGCGTGCCGACGCCGACCGACGAATGGCCGCGGCTCGATCGCTTCAAGGAGCACGACATCGAGCTGCCGGTCGCGGAGCTCGACGTGACGCCGGCCGCCGCGCGCGAGCTCGCGAACGCGCTCGAGCGCGCGCTCGGGCTCGGAAGGAACATGGTGCGCGTGCTCGAGGTCGGCGCGGCGGAGGGCGCAGCGGCCGGCGTGTCCGCGGCAACGTCTGGCGCCAAGGCCGCGGGCGTTTCCGTCGCCAAGACCGCGGCGGCGTCCCGGCCGAAGTCGTCGCTAGTTTCCGCGGAAACGCCCTCCGCGGAGGGGTTGGAGCGCTCCGCAGAAATTCCCTCCACGGAGGGGCGACGGGCTGCCGCGGACACTACGGCTCGGAAGTCGTCGCGCAGCGCCGGCGGCGCCGCCGAGCCCCGCGCCGCCCGAAAGCCGACGCGCACCGCGGCGAAGCGCAGCCGCGAGCGCCGGATCGCAGCCGCGGCGCGCCGCGCGCCGCCGAGCGGCGAGCGTCTCGGCCCGGGCGAGCTGTTCTCGACCGAGCGCGCGTGCCCGAGCTGTGGCCGCAGCTTCGAGCCGCTCGACCCGCGGCTCTTCTCCTATAACTCCCGCTACGGCTGGTGCCAGAGCTGCTTCGGCACGGGCGTCGAGCTCGCGGGATTCGACGCGGAGCAGACGGGCGAGGAGGCCTGGTGGAGCGAGGCCGAGGCGGACCCCGGCGCGTGCGAGGCGTGCGGCGGCCGGCGCCTCAAGCCCGAGGCGCTCGCGGTCACGTTCCGCGACCGCGACATCGGCGAGCTCACGGAGCTCTCGGTCGCCGACGCGCTCGAGTACTTCAAGGACTTGAGGCTCGAGAACCGCGAGCGCGAGATCGCGCGCGACGTGCTGCCCGAGCTCGCGAGCCGGCTCGGCTTTCTCGATCTCGTGGGTCTCGGTTACCTCACGCTCGACCGCGCGGCGCCGACGCTCTCGGGCGGCGAAGCGCAGCGCATCCGGCTCGCGGCGCAGTTGGGCTCCAATCTGCGCGGCGTCTGCTACATCCTGGACGAGCCGACGATCGGTCTGCACCCGCGCGACAACGGCCTGCTGCTCGACACGATCGAGCGGCTCGCGGCGAAGGGCAACACCATCGTCGTGGTCGAGCACGACGAGGACACGATCCGCCGCGCCGAGCACGTCGTCGATCTCGGCCCCGGCGCCGGGCGCAACGGCGGCGAGGTGGTCGTGAACGGCACGCTCGACGACCTGCTTGCGAGCGAGCGCTCGATCACGGGACGGGTGCTCGCGTCGCCGCCGCAGCATCCGCTGCAGCCGCGCCGGCCGGTCGAGGGCAAGCCGAGCTTCTCGCGGGCGGCCGCGAAGGGCGGAGCGAAGACCCGCTCGAAGCCGAAGGCGGCGTCGCAGGCCGCGGCGCCGCAGTGGCTCACGCTGCGCGGCGTCACTCGCCACAACCTGCGCAAGCTCGACGTCGCGCTGCCGCTCGCGCGGCTCGTCTGCGTGACGGGCGTGAGCGGCAGCGGCAAGAGCACGCTCGTGCGCGACGTGCTGCACGACAACCTCGCGCGGCTCGTCGCCGGCCGCGGCCGCCGCGGCCGCGCCGCGAGGGTCGCACACTGCACGAGCCTCGACGGCTGGCAGTCGATCGGCCGCGTGCTCGAGGTGGATCAAACGCCGATCGGCAAGACGCCGCGCTCGTGCCCGGCAACCTACGTCGGCATCTGGGACGAGGTGCGCAAGCTCTACGCGGGCACGACGGAAGCGCGGCTGCGCGGCTACGACGCGAGCCGCTTCTCGTTCAACGTGTCGGGCGGCCGCTGCGAGGGCTGCGAAGGGCAGGGCCTGAAGAAGATCGAGATGAGCTTCCTGCCCGACGTGCGCGTCGCGTGCGACCGCTGCGGCGGCAAGCGCTTCAACTTGGAGACGCTCGCCGTCGAGTTCCGCGGCCAGAGCGCCGGCGACGTGCTCGGCATGACCGTGGACGAGGCGGTCGCGTTTTTCGCGTCGCATCCGAAGATCGCGCATACCCTCGCGCTGCTGCGCGACGTGGGTCTCGGCTACCTCACGCTCGGCCAGCAGAGCCCGACGCTGTCGGGCGGCGAGGCGCAGCGCGTGAAGCTCGTGACGGAGCTCGCGAAGGTGCGGCCCGAGCACCTACGCGCGCGCCCTTCGGAGCCCACGCTCTACGTGCTCGACGAGCCGACGATCGGGTTGCACATCGCCGACGTCGAGAAGCTCACGCGCGTGCTGCATCGGCTCGTCGATGCGGGCAACAGCGTGATCGTGATCGAGCACAATCTGGATGTGCTCGCGGAGGCGGACTGGATCGTGGATCTCGGGCCCGAGGGTGGGGAGGGCGGCGGTAAGATCATTGCCGAAGACACGCCCGAGCGGCTCGCGCAGCGCGCGCGCACGCATACGGCGAAGGCGCTCGAGGCGTTCTTCGCCACGCGTCGGGATACGACGGCGCTCGGCCCTCACAGCCGGGCGCGCTGATCAGGCTGCGCGCTTGCAGATCCCCGTAGCGATGTTCGGGCTGTCCGGGTTCACGTCGACGGTCCGATCCCGCGGGTTCACCACGAGATCCATCTCCTCCATCGGAATTGCGCCGAGAAGCACCTCGTCGCCGAGCACGAGCGCGCCCATGAAGCCCGTGCGATTCTTGAACCTCACGACCAACGGGCCGACATAGGGGAAGCTGGCACGCGAGCCGTCGGCGAGCTTGACCTCGCGTTGCTCGACTGCGTCAAGGTCGAGCTGCAGCCGCACGTGCTCCGGGATACAGAGGAACACCGACCCCGTATCGGCGAGTGCGGGCACCTCGATCGGCGCGAGCGATGGGGCGCGCGGATTGGAGAGCTGCAGTTTCGCCGTCACGAGTCCCATGCCTCGATTCTGCACGAGCCCGCAATGCGGGACCGCGTGGATTTCAGCTCGGAGATACTCTTTTTTAGTCGCTCGCCTGTGTCACGCGCTCGGCAAGCCGAGGCCACTCTTCGCTCGTCACGCGTGCGACCAGCGCAGTGCCGCCCTTACCGTCGGGACGGAAGATCATCGTCTCGCCGGCCTTGATGCCTTTGGCCTCCGTGGGGAACGCCGCCATCATGTTCGGGGTGTGGGTGATGAGCACGGTGTTCGTGCCCGCGCGCGGTTCGCTCGCCACCGCCTGCCTCAGCCATGCCGCGCGCGCCTTGTCCTTGTCGGCCGCCATGCCCTGCTCGCCCTCCGTCAGCTCCGCTACCGGTACGGGGTTTTGCAGGCGCGCGTACTTCGCCGTTTGCATCGCACGAAACGTTCGGCTCGATTCGACTTCGCCGATCGGAATCTTCAACTTCTCGATGGCCTCGCCCATCGCAATCGACGCCTGTTTGCCGGCCTCGTCGAGCTGGCGCTCCAGATGCACGTTACTCGGGTCTGCAGCGGACTCGGTCGGCTTCTCGAAGGGCGAGCTCGCATGATGCAGCACCAGCACGTAGCCGCCGTGACGCAGCGCGGCCACGAGCGCGGCGCCCGACAGCGGTTCCGCGGCGGCCGGCGCGGCCGCCACAGCCAGCATCGCGCCGAACAGCAGCCCTCTCGACCCAAGACATTCGATGCGCGTATTCATGTTCGGATCCCTCGCCGTTGCCGGCGAAATCGCTTGCAGGTCGATCGATATTAGGGTCTACATGGATCGGTGCGCCAGCGCGTCTTTCGATCGCCCCGATTTGCCCCGCTTCGAGGTCTTCTTCGCTGCTTTCTTCGCCGTCTTCTTTGTCTGTTGCGCGCCCACGAAGTGCGCGGCTTGCTCGAGGAGGTTACGCAGCTCGGAATGACCGACCTTCGCGAGCCGCACGAGGACGGTAGCGTAAGGTCGATAGTGAGACGTCATGTAATAAGTGTCAGCGCGCTTCTCGAGCAGGGCATCACGCGCGGGAAAGTCGATGCAGACCATCAGCGAGCTCGGCTCGGCGGAGGGGTTGATCGCGGTGCAAGCGACCAGCCGGCCCTTCAACTTGAGCGCGATGCCCCGGGCATTGGAGCTTGCTTTGACTCCGGGCAACGAGGCCCCGAGCTTCAGCACCGTATCAAAGTCGACCTTGTTTTGACGCGCCGATTTCATGTGCAAGTGCCGCCCTCCACGCACCCAGCGTAACAATTGAGCGGTCGAACGTGTCAGCGATTTGGAGGTGACCCGCTTGGGTGGACGATTGTCGACCTTCCCGTGATGCGGGCGCTGTCGGCGCTTCTCGTCCCCCCTCGCGCGGCCGCGGCGTGCCTACCTGCTCACGGTGGCGGCGGGCGGCCGCCCACGGCCGTGAACACGCGGTGGTTGATTCGCCAGCCTTGCGCGGTTTTCACGTACTCGTCGTCGTAGCGGCCGATGACGTTGATCGAATGCTCGGAGCCTTGCTTTCTCGGCTTGAGGTCGACGACGGCCACGTAGGCCTTGCCGGTCGCGCCGCCGCGACTGCGCTCGATCACGTGGTTGAAGATGAAGTGCCGGACGTAGGCCGGCCCGTGTGGTGCCGCATTCGCCATGCTCGCGAGCGCCTCGCGCCCCTTGGCGAGCGGCCGCACGGCGGTGGTGAATTTCGCAGCGTGCGGCGCACAGCCGGCCGGCAGACCGGACGGAGCCGCGCCGCCGGTGTCGGGCAGCACGCAGGCGAACGTGCCGTCCGGCGTGAACTCGCTCGCGTATGCAGCGCCGTCGTCCGCGTCCATGTCGAGCTCGTAGGGCAGCCGGCGCACGAGTTGCTGGATCTCGAGGTGATCGCGCTCGCCGAGCATCCGTGTCTTCGAAGACGTGCCGTGAGCTCCTTCGCGCAGCGCATGCACGGCAGCCACGGGTGCAGGCAGCGGCCTGTTCGGCTCGCCCCATTTGCCCTCGTAGAAGGTCCGTTTCTTGAAGCGCCAGCCGTCGGGCGTCTTCACGTAGACGTCGTCATAGAAGCCGCCGTGACCCGCGCCCGGCGACGTGCCCGGCGCGCCCTGATCGAATATCGCCGTGTACACGCGGCCGGCGGCACCCTCGGCCGTCGGCGTCACGATGACGTTCGTCACGAGATGGCTGACGTGCAGCGGACCCTGTTGCGGGCCGCGCGCGAGCGCGGCGAGGGTCTCGCGGCCTTCGTAGGTGCGGCCGTTCGGTCCCTGATTCGTGCCGGTGAACGTGCCGTCGGCGGCATACAGATCGGCGTACGCGAAGCCGTTGCTCTCGCCGCTGTCGAGCGCCCAACCGTACTTGTAGACCAGTTGCTCGATCTCGAGGTAGTCGCTCGCAGTCAGCGCCGGGCCGGTGGCCGCGGGCGCGGTTTGCGCATGGCCCGTCGCCGCGCCG
This sequence comes from uncultured Gammaproteobacteria bacterium, assembly GCA_963817615.1. Lineage (GTDB taxonomy): Bacteria > Pseudomonadota > Gammaproteobacteria > Steroidobacterales > Rariloculaceae > FEN-1219. The sequence goes on from CAWFPH010000002.1 coordinate 1,541,880, forward strand.
AGGCTCGACAGCAGCACGAGCGTGAGTCGTAATCGTTGCATGGCATCCCCCTCTTTCAGCGCGTGACCGCAGGTTGCGGCGGCAGCGTTTCGGGCGTGCCGTCCGACGGCACGAACCGGCGTGTCTTGAAGCGCCAGCCGTCCGCCGTCTTCACGTACGTGTCTTCGTAATGGCCGCCGCCCCACACCACGTTCGGCTTATCGCCATCGCCGTACTGGAGGTGCAGCAAGTACTCCCGGCCCTTCGCGCCGTCTTCGGTGGGCTCGATGACATGGTTGGTGATGAAGTGCCAGACGGTCTGCGGGCCCCGCGAGGTCTGCTTCGCGAGCTTGGCCAGGTTGTCCCGCCCGGTCGTTTGGCCGAAGTTCGCGCCCGGAGCGAAGAGATCGGCGTACGCGTAGCCGTCGTCGGCGCCTTGATCGACGGCGTGCGCATAACGCGCCGCGAGTTGGCGGATCTCGATGTAGTCGAGGGGCGTCAGCTTCGTGAGCGCGGCGGCCTTCTGGCTCGCACCACTTTGAGCTTCGGCGACGGTGGAGGCGAGCACGCCGGCGCACAGCGCGAGCGTAAGGGACAGGGCGGCGAACGGCGTAGCGCGACTCATGGCGATCCTCCCGAAAGGCGGGGAGTCTACAACGGAGCGGCTGCGAAAAATGCCCGAAAATTTCGTTGCCGGCTCGACATCGCCCAGCCAATGGATGGTTGGCGCCGGCTCCGTCGATGCGGACCGGAACGGCCGCGATTTCCGGCGCTTGCGCGAAATTCGATCTTGACTCGCCGAAAGCGACGGGCGTTAGACTCGGCTCATCCGATTCGCATCCGAACATGTCCGCGAAGCCGCTCAAGACCGGGGCCACTTACGAGGATCTTTGCGAGGTCCCCGACCACTACGTCGCCGAAATGTTCGACGGCGACCTCTATGGGTCGCCGCGGCCCGCGTTGCCGCAGGCGCATGCGTCTTCGGTGCTCGGCCACCAGCTCGGCGGATCGTTTCACCACAGCGGCGCCGGCGGCTGGGTGATTCTGGACGAGCCGGAGCTGCACTTCGGCAGGGACGTGCTGGTACCCGATCTCGCCGGATGGCGGCGCGAGCGATTGCCGAAGCTGCCGGCACAGGCGTACATGACGCTCGCTCCGGATTGGATCTGCGAAGTGCTGTCGCCCTCGACCGAGGCGATCGACCGCACGAAAAAGCTCCGCATTTACGCGCGTGAGGGTGTCGCGCACGCGTGGCTGTTGGAACCGCTGATGCAGACCCTCGAGGTGCTGTCGCTCGACGCGGGGAAGTGGGCTTCGCTCGCGACCCACGAAGGTCCCGGCAACGTTCGCGCGGTGCCGTTCGATGCGATCGAGCTCGCGCTCGGTGCGTTGTGGGCCTGAGTGGCCCGCGCCATCGAATGCTGCAGCGCCTCGAGGTTGCGCGACGCGAGCGAGCGGCGCTGCAGACGTCCGCACTTTTCGCTTGACCCGGACCTTGGGTCATACCCTACGCTTGCGCGCGCAATGGCGAAGCCCGGGAAATCGGTGTCGATGGGGGCGGCGGAGTGCGCGCGCCGCACCGGACTCACCGTGCGCGCGTTGCGGGTCTACGAGCGCCACGGATTGATCGACCCGCAGCGAACGGCTAAGGGGTGGCGATGTTACGGCCCGAAAGAGCTGCAGCAGCTGACCGTCATCGTGACGCTCAAGGCGTTGGGGATGACGTTGACGCAGATTCACGCGCTCCTCGAGACGAAGCGTCCGCCCCTCGCACGCGCGCTCGAGATGCAGCTACGGGCCTGCATTGCGAAAAGAGACGCGGCGGAAAGATCTCTTGCGCTCGTCAGAGCCGCCCTGGCCACGATCGGATCCGGAAAGACCCTGTCGCTCGAGGCCCTTTGCGATCTCACGAGGAGCATGGAAATGGGCACGGCGACGGACACGCATCATCTATTCGCTACCGTTCGCGGGCTGATCAACGAAAAGCTCACGCCGCAGGAAGAGCGGGCCCACATGAACTGGCTGTCATCGCGGCCTGCGGAAGAGTTGCAGGCCGCGCAGGAGAGCAGGCCGGCGATCCGCGCAGCACTTCGCTCTCTTCAGGATCTCAAGAACACGAACGTCGATCCGGCCGCTCCCGAAGTTCAAGCGCTGATCGTTCAGTTGAAAGACGTGAGCGGGCGCTATGGTCTGCTGAAAATGCAGAACGCCAGGTTCGAGTGGAATCCATCGATAGGGCACAAGCTCTGGGAAGTTCAAGCGCGTAGCTACTGGGTCGGAATGGACGACGACTTCGCGGCTTACCTGCGCGCCGCGCATGCCGCTGCACCGTGGTCCAAGGCACTCACGCCGCTGGTCGATGAGGCCACGACGCTCGTGCAGCAGAACGTGGAACCGGCCTCGCCGCCCGCGCAGGCGCTCGCCACACGCCTGGCGCTCCTTTGCTCGGATCATTCACTCGGAGACGCGCTGAGCTACGCCCGCTGGGCCCCCTACAGCCCGTTCAACAGGTCCGCGGACGAGCAGCAGAACGCCGCACGGACGAGCGCTTGGTCGTTTCTCGCAAGCGCCCTCGAGCAACGCGTGGCCCCTCGACTTCACCGTTAGCTAGGAGAGACAGGATGGATTGCGCAGCGGCGATCGCGGAGTTGCTCTCTCGTCACGGGTTCCGCCGCGTCATGATGTCCGGGACCCCGGTTGGACACTTGAAGCTGGTCGCACACTTCGACGGCCGGCCGATCGACACCGTGCTCGACACCGGGGCGTCGAAGACCTTCGTCGAGCTGACCTATTGCCGTTCCGAAGGGATTGCCGTGACCGACACGGGGCAGCCCGGGCACGGCGGCAACGTCTACACGCTGGGCGATGCTCGGTTGACGCTCGACGGGCTGCCCGTCCGCACCGATGGCATATTCGCGATCGACATGAGCAGCACCAACCAAAGGCTGACGATGAGGGGCGTCGACCCCATCCGCGCCGTCATCGGGCAGGACGTCCTGCGCAACCATGAGGCGGTGATCGACTATGCGACGTTCGCCCTTTTCCTCAAAGAGGGACCGCCCTGACGCGTTGCGCGCTTGGTCGGATCGTCGTGGATGCCTATCCGTCGAGGTGGTCCCGCGTCTACGACCTGTTGAACCCGGACAAGGTCCGCAACGTGACGCTCGCGAAAGAGTCCCGATAGGGCTGTCACAGGGACCGTGCGCCGTTCGTCTAGTGGACGAACGCAACCACAAGGAGGACACCATGAAATCCCGAATAGATACGACCCGTATTTCGCCTCAGGTTCTACAGGCGCTGCTCGGCCTGAACGCGCCGCTCAAGTCGTCCGGCCTCGAGCCCGCGCTGCTCGAGCTCGTGAAGATGCGTGCATCGCAGATCAACGGCTGCGCCTGGTGCCTCGACATGCACAGCAAGGACGCGCGTGCGGCCGGCGAGACCGAGCAGCGGCTGTATCTGCTCGATGCGTGGCGCGAAACCGCGCTCTACAGCGAGCGCGAGCGCGCGGCGCTCGCGTGGACCGAAGCCGTGACGCTCGTCACCGACGGGCACGTGCCCGACGAAGTGTACGCCGAGGTGAGCAGCCACTTCGACGAGCAGGAGCTCGTCGCGCTCACGCTGGCCGTGGTCGCAATCAACGGCTGGAACCGGTTCAACATCGCGTTCCACGTCGAGGGCGGCCACTACCGGCCCGGTATGCTCAAGGAGATGCTGAAGAGGGCCTAGCCGCGTCGCCGCCCGTGCGCGACGTGTTGCACGACGACCGCGCGCGGCTCGTCGCGGACGTAAAGTCGCTTCTGATGTTCGTCGACAGCGACCAATAACGAGGAGGCAACGGTCATGAAAGCGATCGTGGTGACGGACCAGGCTGCGGGGACGGCCGGGATGAAGCTGGTGGAGCGGCCCGAGCCGCACGCAGCGATCAACGACGTCGTCGTTCAGGTCCATGCGTCGGGATTCGTCCCGACCGAGCTGGCGTGGCCCTCGACCTGGACCGACCGCCTCGGCCGTGACCGAACGCCGTCGATCCCCGGTCACGAGCTGGCCGGAGTGGTCACCGCCCTCGGCTATGGCACGACGGGGCTGTCGTTGGGACAGCGGGTATTCGGTCTCACGGATTGGTATCGCGACGGCACGCTGGCGGAGTACGCGGCCGTCGAGGCGCGCAACCTCGCGCCGCTGCCGGGCGACATCGACTTCACGGTGGGCGCGAGCCTGCCGATCTCGGGCCTGACGGCGTGGCAGGGACTATTCGAGCACGGCCGCCTTCGGGCGGGGCAGAGCGTCCTCGTGCACGGCGCGGCCGGCGCAGTCGGGTCCACGGTGACGCAGCTCGCACGCGAGGTCGGTGGCTACGTCATCGGCGCCGGACGCCGAGCCGACCGTCAGAGGGTGCTCGACTTCGGCGCGAACGAGTTCCTCGACCTCGAAAACGACGGCCTGGAAGACGTCGGCGAAGTCGATCTGGTGTTCGATGTCATCGGCGGCGACATCGGGAAGCGGTCCGCCGGGCGGATTCGAGCCGGAGGAACACTGGTGTCCATCGTCGGGCCGCCCGAGGTGCGGCCCAACGACGGCCTGGCGGTCGACTTCGTTGTCGAATCGGATCGTGCCCAACTGAACGAGATCGTCCGGCGCGTGCGGGACGGACGACTGCGGACGAACATCGGCCACGTCTCGACCGTCGACGATGCCGTCGCAGCGTTCAACGCGACCGAGCGACGCACGGGGAAGACGATGATCCGCGTTCGTCCGTGACTCGGCGGCGGTTCCTCATCGCGAACCGCGTCCGCGCAGTGCCGTTCGACGCAATCGAGCTCGACCTCGCCGCGCTCTGGATTTGACGACGGCCGTCGACCGCGCGCCGCCCGCTGCGCCTGTTTGACACCGACGCGCCGGCCCCTCGATACTTCCTGCAGCGCGCTCACAGGGCGCCACCGACCCGCGGCAAGGGAATACTCCCACCTGTTTCGATCCGAGTCGTGTGCGTTTGCACCTTCTTTCAGCCTGGTCTCAGCGGGGTACGGGCGATCGATGAAAGGAGGTCGCAATGACCGCTTCAGAGTCTCTACCGGGCCGCCCGTCCCTCGAGTCCCTCCGTAAGCAAGCGAAGAAGCTCGCGCGCGACGTCGCCGCCGGCGACGCAGCCGCGCTCGCGCGGGCGCGCGCGCACCTGCCGGGCGTTGCGCCGCCGCTCACGCAGCGCCACGCGCAGCTCGTGATCGCTCGCGAGTACGGCTATCCGGGCTGGCAAGACCTCACCGCCGAGGTGAGCAAGCGTCTCGGCGGCGGCTTGGAGTGGGCCGCGGCGCAAGCGAAACGTCTGATTCACGACAACGACGTCGAACGCCTTCGCGCGCTGTTGGCCGACTATCCGGAGCTTCTCTCCTGGCAAGGCAGCGACGCTGGCAGTCGGGGCGGTTTGCTCGGAATCGCGACCGGCTCGTACGGCGACAGCTTCGACCCGAACGCCGAGCAGCACTTCACCCGTGCGGCGTGCGCGGAGCTTTTGATCGACGCCGGCGCGGTCGTGCCGCCGTCGGTGTGCGAAGGGCTGCTCCGTTCGCACGCCAAGGGGCTGCTCGAGCTGTTCCGGCGGAAAGGCCTGCTGCCGCGCACGCTCGCGTTTCTAGCGGCGCTCGGTAACGTCGACGCGGTTCGCGCGGCGCTCGCCGAGACCGAGAGCGAACAAGGCTCGGCCGCCGTCGAGGAGGCGTTCGAGGTGGCCTGCGGCTTCAAGCACGAGACTGTCGCCGCGCTCTTGCTCGAGCGAGCCATCGCGCTCGATCCCGGGCTCGGCGCAAACGTCGATGAGCGCGTGGGCCGCGCGCCCTTCGTGCAGTACTTCATCGACAACCGACCCGAGCGGGCGAGCGACGTCGGCTTGTGGACGGCGTTCGTCATGGAGCAAGCCAGCCGGGCGATCTCGTCGTATAGCGGTCACGAGACCTCGGTCGAGTCGCCGAGCGGCGCCGGCGACCTCGACACGTTCGTTCGCCTCTTGCAGCGCGAGCGGTGGTTGCTGGGCGACAACTTCGTGAGCTTTCAGACGCGGCTCATCGAAAGGGCGACTCTGAAGGGTCGCGCGGAATTCATCGCGGCGTTGCTCGAGCTCGATCCCGCGATCTTGCGGCGGCGGCCGCCGCCCGCATCGCAGGCCGTGGAGCTCGCGTTCACTTACGCCAACACCCACCTCGTTCCGCTGCTCACTCGCATCTGGCCGCTGCCCGACGATCTGCCGCATGCCGCCGGCGTGGGCGACCTCGCGCGGGTGAAGCGGTGGTTCGACGAGAGCGGCGCCCCCGCGCTCGGCAGCGTCGCGAATCACTACCCCTCGAGCCCGTACATGCCGAAGGGGCGCGTGGAGGAGTACTCGCGCCAGTGGGGCGCGCACGGCGTGCAACGGGTTCTCGATGCCGCATTCGCCTGGTCCGTGATCAACAGCCACTTCGACGTGGCGGACTTTCTGCTCGAGCACGGTGCGAACATCAACACCACCTGGAGCTCTCACGAGCCTGCCAGCGTCCTGCACGAGCTCGTGTTTCATGCGAACTACGAGGCGATGCAGTTCCTCATCGACCGCGGCATCGACATGACGATCAAGGACCATCGCTGGAACGGCACGGCGCAAGGTTGGGCGCGCCACGCGGCGAGGGACGAGAAGATGGCGCGATGGTTGGCGGAGGCGCAGCAGCGGCGCGAGCAGGGCTCGCGATGACGGCGTGCGCGCGGACCTGGCCGTCGCCCACGCGGACCGGCGGCGCCAAAGCTCGGATGTCGCGCGCGCCGTAAGCTAGCATCGGTGCCATGGGCCAGGACCCCGAGCTGCTGCGCCGCCTGCTGCGCGCGAAGGACCGCATGGACGGCGCCTCGCACGAGGAGTGGCCCGTGCGCCGCCTCGCTGCAGTGAGCCGCGTGTCGGAGGCGCACTTCGCGCACTCGTTCAAGCAGGCGTTCGGCCTTCCGCCGCACCGGTACTTGCTCACGCGCCGCATCGAGCGCGCGACGGCGCTGCTGCGCGACACCGACCTGCCCGTCACCGACATCGCGTTCGGCACCGGCTGGAACAGCCTCGGCACCTTCGGCCGCACGTTTCGCGACATCACCGGCGAGAGCCCGCGCACGATCCGCCAGCGCGCGCGAGCCGCGGCCCGCGATCTCGGCCGCGTTCCGGTATGCATCGAGCGCGCCGCGGCGCGGCCCGACCTCACGATCGCAGTTTCGGAGAAGCGGCGCAGGTCGGCGGACGGTAAAAAGACACCCGAGCCATCGAGGAGGTCTCATGAACCAGGGGATCGAAGTAGCCGGTCTGTACGTCCGCGATCAGGACGAAGCGCTCGAGTTCTACGTGGAGAAGGTCGGGTTTCGCGTTCACACCGACGTGGGGAACGGTGACTATCGCTGGCTCACGGTGCAGCATCCGGAGCAGCCGTCGTTTCAGCTCGGCTTGTTCAAGCCCGGCCCGCCCGTGCACGACGCCGCCACGGCGCAAACGCTGCGCGAGGTCGTGGCGAAGGGCGCGATGCCGCCGCTCGTGCTCGTGGTGGACGATTGCCGCGCCGCCTACGAGCGGCTGCGCGCGCGCGGCGTGGAGTTCACGCAGGAGCCGGTCGACCGGTTCGGCACCGTCGACGCAGGGTTTCGCGATCCGTCGGGCAACGGCTGGAAGCTGATCCAGGCGCGCCGCGCCGCAGGCGGCAAATGAGCGCGGGGCAGGGCTGCAGGGAGTAGCGCTCGCTCTAGCGGATCTTCGCGAGTCCCTCCGTGAGCTCGATGTTCGTGCCCCAGGGATCCTTGACGAAGGCGATGTGGATCCCGAGCGCGGGCACTTCGCGATACGACACGGTGAGCGGAACCCCCTCGGCTTCGAGCTTCTTCGTGAACGCCTCGAGATTCTCGACCTCGAAGCCGATGTGGTCGAGCGCGCGGCCCTGCGTGGGCGCGGTCGGCGTCTGCGAAGGCGAGAAGCTCAAGGTCACGCCGGGCAGCGTGGCCGTCACGAACGCCTGCGCCGGATTGGCCGGCTGCACCGCGGCGCCGAAGGTCTTCGCGTACCAGGCCCGCATCTCGTCGCGCTGCTGCCCGAAGAAATGCACGTGGTGCAGCTGAATCGGGGCCGTCTGGTCCTTCACTTCGACCAGCTCGACCTTGATGTCGTCGGGCCCGAGCGCGAACGCGATGTTCGTCGTGGGGCTCGCGGCCGCGATGTCGTCCGTGATCTTCACGGTGGCGGCCACGGAGTCGGTAGTGATCATCTTGAAGCCGTTCGCCTTGATCCTCGCGACGACGGGTTTCAAGTCCGGCACCGAGAAGCCGATGTGGTTCACGGTGCTGCCGATGGTGCCGCCGGTCGGCGCCTGCATCGGCCGGAAGAACAGGAACACGTTCGGAAACTCGATCACCTCGAGATTGTTCGTGCCGATGGTCGCGAGCTTGCCGCCGAGCGTGTCGACGAAGAACCGCTTCTGAGCGGCCATGTTCGTGGTGTTGAAGTGATGATGGCCGTAGACGACCGGGCCCTTGGCCGTGATCGTCTGCGCCGAGAGGCTCGCGGGTGTCGTTGCGAGCAGGGCGAGGCCGGCGACGAACAGCAACGCAGCGATTCTTTTCATGGGGTCCCCCGTTGACGATCCGTAAGGCGTTGCGCGTCACGCCGAGCCGATCTCCCGGCCGGCATTCGCGGACGCGGCGCCCAGTCTAGCCGACGCCTTGTGTCGACGGATCGTGCGGTCGACGGCGCGACCGTTGCAAGGCGTTTCCGCGGAAACTCCGTTCATGCTGTCTGCGGAGTCTGCTCGAACGCCGATCGAACGTCTCGCCGAGGAGATTGCGGAGGGACGGGCCGGGGCGTATATAACCGCTTACGCCGGTCGAGGCGACGCGGGCCGTCGAGCAGAAAGGGTGTCTCGTCCGCGGCCAAGCATCCGGCACTGAGGAACAATCAGCATCTCGGCCGCGAACAACCATCGCCCCGCCACTCGGGGCAATACAGGCCTCCACAACGTTCTAACGCACGCCAGCCGTGCATCACAAAGAATAAGGGACCGCTATGCGCAAGAATGTGCTTGGAAGTCTAATCGAGTCGACGTTCGCAGCGATGATCCTGCTCGGAGCGGTGCAGAGTGCCTCCGCCGACGACGACTGCTGCACGCCCGCTATCACCGCGAAGATCGCCGCAGCGGCGGGGTACGTCGACATCGTCGGCATCAAGCTCGGCATGCCGGCGCAGCAGGCGCTCGATCTCATCAAGGCCGACAATGCGGCTTTAAACACGCAACTGCAGAAGATGGACGTCGACCTGCAATACGCGACGACGCGCGTCCGTTCGTCCGGCCCAAAGAAGCAATGGGTCTCCGCGATCCAAAGCGCCACCGCCGACGGCAGCGAGTCGATCGAGGCCGACCTCAGCTTGCCGCCGACTTCACAAGTCGTCGTCTACCTGTCGCGCTCGCTCGCCTTTCCGATGAATGCCACGCCGACGGTGGACAACGTCATCGCCGGATTGAAGAAGAAGTACGGAGAGCCGACGACGTTGCAGCCGATCGGCAGCCCGGAGCTCCGGTGGATCTTCGATTCTCAGGGACGACTGCTCAATCAGGCCGGGTTGGCCAAGCTTGGGGCCCCGGGCGGTTGCGATCCGGTTTCGGCCGTGCCGAACATCGAGCCTCCCGGTAGCGGCTACAGGGGGAAACTAGCGGTGACCAACGGGCAGTGCGAGAAGGCGGGCGTGACAGTTGTGAAAGCGGAGGTCAATCCGACGACAACCGGCGGCAGCATGGCGGGCAGGTTGATCGTCAGCATGGCCAGCATTCCGCTCTTGTACAACAGCGTCAACACGACCAACGTTGCGCTGGACGACCTTCTCAAGAAGTCCGATGAGAAAGCGCACGAAGAGGCGAACAAGGTCGCTACGCCGAAGCTGTGACGCATCGGCGACGCTTAAGACCTGCACGGCAGGTGGCGTACGCCTAGCGCGGCGCAATCGCAAAATGAGCCCGCCGATCGCGGCGCCGAAGCGTTGACGAGCGAGTGAGTGAGTAGAGTGGCAACGGGGTGAACGTCACGGGCAAAGTCGCGCGAGCCGCGCTCGCGATCGCCGTCGCGTTCGCATCGATCGGCGCGAGCATAGTGCCGGCGCGCGCTCAGCCTCCAGCGGGCGCATTCGCGGTCGAAGAGGCGACCATCGCGCAGATTCAGCAGGCGCTGCTGAAGAAGCGCATCACCACCGTCGGCCTGGTCGAGCGCTACCTGCAGCGGATCAAGGCGTACAACGGCACCTGCGTGAACGAGCCGCAGGGCATCCTCGGGCCCATCACGACCATCCCGCACGCCGGTCAAATCAATGCGCTCGTCACGCTCAACCTGCGGCCGGCGAGCCGCGAGCGGTGGGGCTTCGACGCGCGCAAGGCGCGCAGCGTCACCGACGCCGCCGACAGCGCCGCGTCGATGCCCGACGCGCTCGAAACGGCGGCGGCGCAGGATCGCGAGCTCGCGCGCACCGGCCGCCTCGTGGGGCCGCTCCACGGCGTGGTGATGGCGATCAAAGACCAGTACGACACGTTCGACATGCGCACCACCGCCGGCGGCGACGTGCAGTACGCGAACGACCGGCCGCCGGACGACGCCACGTTCGTGCGGCGGTTGCGCGACGCCGGCGCGATCATTCTCGCGAAGTCGAACCTGGCGGAATACGCCGTGGACGGCGCGCGCAGCTCGTACGGCGGCACGTTCTGCAATCCGTACGACACCGAGCGCGAGCCCGGCATGTCGAGCGCGGGCTCCGCGACCGCCGTGGCGGCCAACCTCGTGACCTGCGCGATCGGCGAGGAGACCGTCGTCTCGATCCGCTGGCCCGCGTCGGTCAACAGCTTGGTCGGCCTCGCGCCGACGGTGGAGCTCGTGAGCCACGACGGCATGATCGGCGCCGGCATCAACATGCGCACCGGCCCGATCTGCCGCACCGTCGCCGACGCCGCGAAGGTGCTCGACGTGATCGCCGGCTACGATGCGAAAGACCCGATCACGGCGTTCAGCGTCGGTCGCATGCCGCCGCGCGGCTACGCCGCGGCCGCGTCTCCGGGCCGCCTCGAGGGTCTCAAGATCGGCGTGATTCGCGAGTACATGGATCGCGAGCACTACACGAAGGCGGACGAGCAGAGCCTCGATCTCGTCGAGCGCGCGCTCGACGACTTGAAGAAGCTCGGCGCGACGGTGGTCGACCCCGGCCGCGGCGGCGCCCTGTTCAAGGACTGTTTCGATCGACTGGCGCCGACGCTGCTGCAGCGGCAGGATCCCGTGTCGCTGTTCGCGCTGAACACGACGGGCGTGCAGGGCGAGGATCGCTACCAGATCAACCGCTACCTTAAGGAGCGCGGCGACGCGAACATTCACTCGAATGCGGATCTGATCGCAAAGGCGCGGTTCTACGACGATCCGAACTTCCCGGATCGCCGCGCGTTCCGCGAGGCCGCGGAGCGCCAGACCACGTACGACCCGTCGCAACGATTGGCCGAGCGATTCGGCCTGCGGACGCTGCTCTTCGCGTGCATGCAGGAGCAGCGGCTCGATGCGCTCGTTTCGCCGATGTCGACGGTGCCGCCGCGCAAGCTGACCAATCCTCGCGAGCCCGCGGCCGGCGGTCGCACGCCGATCGGCTTTTCGCTGATCGGCCAGCAGGGCTTTCCGGCGATCACGGTGCCCGCGGGCTTCACGACCGAGGTTTGGGATCGCGAGCGCGACGACGCCGGCGGAACTCGGCTCGTCGGACCGGTGCCCGCCGAGCTGCCGGTCGGCGTCGACTTCATTGCGCGGCCGTTCGAGGAGGCGTTGCTGGTTCGGATTGCCGCGGCGTACGAGGCGGCGACGCATCATCGGCGGGCGCCGGCGGAGTTTGGTGTCGTCGAATAGGACTCGAGAGGCGAGCGTGCCGCGTGCTCGACGTGGACTAACGCCAGGCACCCCGCTCGTGCGTTGCGGCCGCAGAGCCGAAAGAAGATCGAAAAGAGCTTCCAGTCCGGTTTGCGTGTCGGATTTTTCGTCGTGCCTGCTTAGCGTGTGGGTCGAGCGCGCGGGCGTTGGCCGCCTTCGTAATCGCGCATGACATCGATCCCGCGCGCCCGGCTGCTCAAGCGGTGCTAATTTTTTGTCCGCCGCGCCGACGTCCGGACGAAGCATGCCTTCGACGAGTTGCGAGACGGAGGCGTCGCACGACAGGCGAAAATGCGTAGCAGGTCTTCGCATTAGTCTCACCTAGAGGTATCGTGTGCAACCGTCCCACCCTTGGGGAGAGCTGCCCGTGACCTTCTCCGAGATATCAGAGTTCATCAAGTCCGGCGAACGGTCCCGCTTAATCCCGGTCGTCGCAGACACGAGCCGGGAGGAGCGTGCCGTCTCGTCACTGCTGGCGGCATTTTCGATCGTACCGTCTTTGGCTTATTCGATGCTCCAAGACGTCGGAGGACCCACAAACCAGCGAGCGAGCATCCGTTGTTTCTCGCAAGTCGTGTTCAAAAGTTCTCCACCCGAGACCCGGTTACGCCCGGATGGATTCATCGAGGTCGACAGTGGCCGCAAGGTTTGGAGGGCACTAGTGGAGGCGAAGATCGGGGGAACGGAACTCACGGTCGACCAAATCGAAGCGTACCTCGATCTCGCACGGGCGCTTGGAATAGATGCGGTGATTACTATCTCCAATCAGTTTTCCACGTTACCAACGCACCACCCCGTCGCAATTAATAAGCAGAAGCTCAGAAGCGTTTCCCTCTACCATTTTTCGTGGCTCTCGCTCCTGACCAAGGCCAGACTTCTTTCTGAAGACAAATCAGTAGCGGATCCCGAGCAAGCATTCATCTTAAGTGAGTTGATTCGCTACCTCAGTCACGACTCTTGCGGCGTGTATGAGATGACCCGGCTCGGCAAAGAGTGGAAAGACGTATGCACGAAGGTACAAAACGGAACGCCCCTCGCGAGGAGTGACGAAGAAACGCGAACCGTCGTGTCGCTGTGGCATCAGCTGACCCGCTATTTGGCGCTTGAGCTGAGCGTCTCTGTTGGAAAGGCGGTAGATGTTTGGTTGCCACGTGCCTACATTAGAGATCCTGCGCAACGCTTGGTCACGGAATGCACGCAATTCGCGTCCACATCGATTCTCTCCGCTGAGTTCGAAATACCGAACGCGGTGTCTCGATTGACTGTTGACGCCGACTTTTTGCGGCGCAGCCTCCGCTTCTCGATTGACGTCAACACGCCGCAGGACAGAGTGCGTCCTACAGCTGCCGTGAACTGGGTGACTCGGCAACTGCAAGGTCTCAGCGACTCGACGGATACGCTTCTTCGAGTCTGCTGGGCCGGCCGAAGCCCAGACACGGCGGCTCCGATCTCTGCTGTTATCGGGGATGCGAGGACCGTTGTCCCGGAAGAAAAGAAGGACCTTCCGACGGGGTTCCAGGTTCAACGCGTTGTTGATCTCGCCGGTCGCTTCAAAGGATCCAGCACCTTCATTGAAGACGCGCGGCGTGAACTTCCACGATTCTACAAGGACGTTGTGCAGAACCTCTCGAATTGGGTACCGAAAGCACCGCTCTACAAGGAAAAAGCTGCGGAGGTCCCTTCCGATTCAGCCGGCGTTGCCCTGCCAGCGTCGGTCGAAGCTCGTGACCAAGTCGTACCTCCGGCCGATGGACCGCCAGCTGCCACTCGCTAGCGTGGTTTTGCTGGTTTCGGTTGCCGTCGTGGTTCCATGCTCCCCAATGGGATGTATGCCGGCGAATCGAGCAAGTGGGCCGGGCTCGGTCATGCGCAAGCGCTCGTGGACCGTCATCTTCGCGCTGTGCGGCGAGGAGCCATCGATGAACGACTTGTCCGACAACGCCACGGTGTCGACGACGAGCGTGTCGCCTTCCCATCGGCCCGTCGAGTAGCCGGCGTAAGTCGGGTCCGCGAGCACCTGCGCCGACGGCTTGCGTCCGTCCAAGTAAACGCGACGGAGCGCATCCAAGTGCTCGCTGAAGAACGTGATCTTCTGCGCGTCTTGCATGACCTCCATGCCGTATGCCGCGCTCATCATCGCGGGCACACCGGGCGGCAGGCAGTTCGCGGTGTTGTCGTACTCGTACGAGCCGCCGATCCGCGATTTCGCGATCACGTTCCACTTCGCGAGGTATGCGGGCGTGAGCTTCGGCGCGTCGGGGCCGCACCCCTGCGAGCCGTCCGCTGTCGGCGAGGAACGGGTCGGCGGTGGCAGAGGCTCGCCCGGTCTGCGCACCGGCGGCGGCACACCGCCTTCGCCTTGGGCGCCGCCGCGCCGAAAGTGCACGGCAGAGTCGGCGCCGACGCGAAGGCGATCGCGCAGCGCGTGCGCAGTCGAAAAGCTTCATCGGGTGAAATCTAACTCTATTCACCTCTCGACCGCGGCTGATCGTGTCTTCCTCACGGCATCGAAGAACGGATTCCTACGGCCAGAGCGTGCTCTCGGCGAGTGCCTCCGCGAGCCGCGAGTGCGGCCACACTTCGATGCCGTCGGGCAGCTTGAGCACGCGCGAGCCGCCATAGACCAGTATCCGGCGCACGACGTTGCGCAGTTCGGCGATCGCGTCGAGCCCATCCGTGAGCCCGGAGGAGAATCGCTCCTTCGTCTTGACCTCGATCGCGAGGAACTCGCGCCCGCGGCGCAGCAGGAAATCGACCTCCAGCCGCGCGGGCGTCGGCGGCGACCAGTAGAAGATCTCGTCGAACACGTCGCCGACCGAGGCATATGCGCGCAGCAGGTGCAGCACCCACCCTTCCATGAGGGGGCCGCGCTCTTCGGAGGTGAGCGGGCCGAGTTGGCGTTTGGTGGCTCGCACCAACCCCGCGTCGATCCAGTAGAGCTTCGGCAGCTTGCGCTCGCGAACGCGCAGCTTGGCCTCGTAACCCGGAAGGCGAAAGATCAGCAACGTGTCTTCCAAGATGTCGAGATAGCCTTGCACGGTCGTGCGCGCGACGCCTGCGTCACGTGCAAGGCCGGCGACGTTGATCGCTTGACCGTGGAACAGGGCGGCGATCGGCAGGAACCGCGCGAAGCCGGGCAGATTGCGCACGAGCGCTTCGCCGCGTATCTCCTCGCGCAGATACAGCTGTACGTAGCTCTCCAACGTGGCGCGGCGATCCTGAGCGGTCCAGACGAGCGGAATCGTGCCGTACGCGAGCGCGGTCTCCAGATCGAAAAGCTTGCCGAGCTCTTCGGGGACGAACGGATGCAGCGACTGATGGAGCGCCCGCCCCGCGAGCAGATTCGTTCCCGCGCTCTTGAGCTTGCGCGCGCTCGAGCCGAGCAGCGCGAACCGCAGCCGGCGGTCCTCGATCAGCTTGTGAACCTCGTTCAGCAGCGCCGGGACTCGCTGCACCTCGTCGAGGACCACCCAGGCCCCCGCTCGCAGCGCGCCGACTTCCGCCGCGAGGAGCGATGGGTCGACGAGAAGCTCGTGATAACGCCGCTCGTCGAGCAGGTCGACGCGGTGCGCGGCCGGAAGCGCGTTTCGAGCCCATGTGCTTTTGCCCACGCCGCGCACGCCGAGCAGGAAAAAGCTCGAGGCCGGGGGTCGTAGCAATCTCGCAAGCTGGCGGTTGGACACCATGCAGGCACTTTACCACGAAAAGTGCCGGCTTTATGTGCAGACTATGGCGCATATCCGCGCTACGCGGCGATCACCGGCAGCAACGTCATCGTGTCGTTACCCGGAAATGTCGACCTTCGCGACTTGCCTATGCTTAAGTGGACCGCCGGCCCGCCGTGGCTCCAAAATGAGCACCGCTACGGAGCCACAGCGATGTCGAACCTATCGATCAAGAACGTTCCCGACGCCTTATTGGCCAAACTGCGCAAGCGCGCCGCGCAGCATCATCGTTCGCTTCAGGGTGAGATCATGGCGTTGCTGACCGCCGCGGTGGAGTCGTCTGCGGGCGCCGCGGAGTCGGTAGCGACCCGCAAAACGTCGCGCGAGCGCCGCAGCAGTTTGCGTCGAATCGAGCAGATCGCCGCCGAGCATCGCGAGCGATGGAAGAAGCCGTTCAAACAGGGGCCGCGCGCCGTCGATCTCATCCGCACCGAGCGCGATGCCCGCTGACCGCTCGCCGACGCTAATCGTCGCGGACGTTCGCAGCCGCTATTTGGCTCGTCCGCCGCTCGTCGTCGATTGCAGCGTCTTGGCCGCAGTCCTTTTCGACGAGCCCAATCGCGCGGAGGCCGCCCGTGCGCTCGCCGGCAAGGATTTGTGCGCGCCCGATCTCATCGCGGACGAGCTGGTCAGCGTCGCCGTGAAGAAATCTCAGCATGGGCTCGAAGACGTAGCGCGGCAGGCGCTCGTCGACTTCGCAGAGCTCGACCTCACTCGCTATTGGCCGGATGTCCACGCGCAATGGCGTCTCTCCATCGAATATGGACTGTCCGCCTATGACGCCGCCTTCTGTGGCTCGCGGCTGAGCTCGGGGCGCCGCTCGCCACCTTCGACGAGCGTCTTGGCGGCGCGGCCCGGCGACTGGCGAACGGCTAGGCCAACGTTGCGTCCTGCGCACGCCGCGTGACCTTCGGTTGGAGCTCCACGAGCCTGCCAGCCTCCTGCAGAGCTCGTGTTTCATGCGAATTACGAGGCGATGCAGTTCCTCATCGACCGCGGCATCGACATGACGATCAAGGACCATCGCTGGAACGCCACGGCGCAAGGCTGGGCATTCCACGCGGCGAGGGACGAGAAGATGGCGCGATGGTTGGCGGAGGCGCAGCAGCGGCGCGAGCAGGGCTCGCGATGACGGCGTGCAGCGCGGAGGGGGCTCCGCCGTGGAATAGAATGCTGCGATGGCCGGTTCCGTTCCCACCTCCCCGCAGCGGCTCGACGATCCCCACGACGAGTCCCTGGTGGATTGGTTTCTCTCGCTTCGGCCGGCCGAGCGTTTGGCGGAGCTCGAGTCCCGACTCGAGTTCTTTGCCGCCGCACGCCGCGATGACGAGCCCAAGCTTTCGCAGAATCCTCGAGCTACTTGAGCAGCACGGCGTCGCGTACGTCATCGTAGGCGGCGTGGCGGCGGTGCTCCAAGGCGCTCCGGTGACCACGTTCGACATCGACGCGCTCGTAAGAGTGGACGCCGCCAACGCGGACCGCTTGCTCGAGGCGCTGGCCGCGCTCGAAGCGCGATACCGCGAGCACGATGGCAACATCCGTCCGACGCGCGAGGACCTGCTGGCGCGCGGCCATCTGCTGCTCATGACGAACGGCGGGCCGCTCGACGTACGGGGGTTCATCGGCCGGGGCAGGCGCTACGAGGACGTGGCAGACGCCGTCGAAACCATTGATGTCGGCGGTTTGCCAGTGCGCGTGCTGCGCCTCGAAGCGCTCATCGAAGAGAAGAGAGCGCTCGGCCGCGACAAGGATCAAGCCGCGTTGCGCCTGCTCGAGGCGGTGTTGCGCAAGCGGCGCTGAGGTCCACAGCGACTGAGGATTGGCTCGCGCTCACGGAGCGGTGCGAGGTCGCTGCAAATGACGGCTCGCGCGGCCCGAGCCGCGCGGTTCTTCACCTCTTGCCTTCGCGAAGCCCCTCGGCGCACGCGAACTCACGCAGCTCGTCGTTCGGGTACGACGCCTTTCGGTAGCGCCGCACGATGTGCCATGGCTCGGTCAGCGCTTCCGGGTCGTTCACGGTGATCTGATCCTCGAGCAGACCGGGCTCGGTCATGCGCAAGCGCTCGTGCACCGTCATCTTCGCGCTGTGCGGCGAGGAGCCGTCGATGAACGACTTGTCCGACAACGCCACGGTGTCGACCACGAGCGTGTCGCCTTCCCAGCGGCCGGTCGAGTAGCCGGCGTAAGTCGGGTCCGCGAGCACTTGCGCCGACGGCTTGCGTCCGTCCAAGTAAACGCGACGGAGAGCATCCAAGTGCTCGCTGAAGAACGTGATCTTCTGCGCGTCTTGCATGACCTCCATGCCGTACGCCGCGCTCATCATCGCGGGCACACCGGGCGGCAGGCAGTTGGCGGTGTTGTCGTACTCGTACGAGCCGCCGATCCGCGATTTCGCGATCACGTTCCACTTCGCGAGGTACGCGGGCGTGAGCTTCGGCGCGTCGGGGCCGCGCCCCTGCGAGCCGTCCGCCGTCGGCGAGGAACGCGTCGGCGGCGGCAGAGGCTCGCCCGGTTTGCGCACGGGCGGCGGCGCACCGCCTTCGCCTTGGGCGGGGTAATAGACGCCCGCGAAGCTCGGCTTGTCGCCGCTCGGCGTGGGCGGCGCCGCGGGGCGCGTGTCGGCGGGCGCCTCGCGGTTGAAGTTCGGCGTGTTGCCGAGCACCGTGCCGTCCGCCATCGTGACGCGAGCGATGAGGCCGCTCAGCCCGCCGTTCTTGGCGGGGCTCGCGTGCACGGTGACCTTGTCGCCGGCCTTGAGCACGGTGCTGCTCCAACCCGCGCGTCCGAGCATGCCCGGGGGACGGCCTTCGAGCGCCCATTCTTGAGTCTTGCCGTCGGCGCCGTCGACGGTGAGATAGAGCCATGTGTGCGGGTTCATCCACCGCCACTCTTTGACGACGCCGGTCAGCGTGATGATCTTGTCGACTTGATACGCGGAGTTGCTGTGATGCGCGAGCGCGACCGGAATCGGAAGCATCAGCGCGAGCGCGGCCAATAGCCTGAGGTGCGAGTGCATTCGATTTCCCCCCTTGCCGGGATCGCCTCGACCGTATCGGGCGCGAGGCTCGGCATGCCCATCGTGACGCAGCACCCCGAGCGAAGTCTACGGCCCACTTCTGGCGGCGCGGCGCTCGGCACGATACTCGGCGGTGCCGCGGTGATCCTCGCGGTGACGGTCGGCGGTTGACACCGCTTGCGGCGCGGCGCTCAATCTGCGGCACCGCCGGCCGGGCCACGGGAACCGCTCGTCTACGGTCGCGCGCATCGCAACGCTCTCACCGCCGCAGCACAATGGAATCCTGGATCAAATCCGTCATCGAGCGCCTGCACAGCTGCACGGATCTCGTCGAGTTCAAGGCCGTCCTGGTGGACATGCGCAGGCAGCTCGGCTTCGAGCACTTCCTGTACGGCGTGCGCCTGTCGAACGCCTTCACGTCGATCGATCACTTCGTCGTCAGCGATTACCCGGAGGTTTGGCTGCGCGAATACATGTCCAACAACTACGCCGAGTTCGATCCCGTGGTGCTGCATTGCACCTCGCGCCACGAGCCGTATTGCTGGGACCGTATGTACGAATCGACGGACCCGAAGGTCATCGCCTTCGCCGATGCCTGCGCGAGCCACGGCCTCGTCGGCGGTGTGTGCATCGGCATCCATGGGTACTCCGGCGAGAACGGCATCTTCTGCGTGGGCGGCCCCAAACCGCTTCCCACGGGCAGCGACGAATCTTTCGCCGTGATCGGGCCGCTGAACACGTTGCTGCCTTTCATCCACGCCGCCCTCACTCGCCTCACGTCGTTCAAGCGGGCGGAAGACAGCAAACCGCGGTTGAGCGAGCGCGAGCAGGAATGCCTGCTGTGGTCGGCCGAAGGCAAGACGACCGAGGAAACCGCGTTGATCCTCGCCATCAGCCCGCCCACGGTCGCGTTCCACTTGAAGAACGCCATCCAGAAACTGAACGTCAGCAATCGCAACCAGGCCATTGCCAAGGCCGCTTTGCTCGGCATCATCACGCCGCAGTACTCCACGCTGTCCGCCCCGCGGACCTATCTTTTTTGATAGTTAACTTGCGCCGCGGAACTGCCTAACGTGGCATGGGGTGTCGTTGCCCCCTGATCTCCGCAGGGCCGCCGTGGGCAGGTTGTGTTTCGGTGAATTATGGGCGCTCAACGCCGAGACCCTCGCTCCCGGCGAGGGCATTCCGCTGCACGCACACGAACACATGGAGATCGTGTCGATTCCGCTTTCCGGCACGCTGCGCCACAGGGACAGCCGCGGCGCCACGCACGTCATTGCGCCGGGCGACGTCCATCTGCTGTCGGCCGGGCTCGGCGTCACGCATTGGGAATGCAACGCTTCGGCGAACGAGCCCGCGCGTTACGTGCAGGCATGGATCCGCCCCAGATCTCGGATGACGCCGACGCATTACGCGCAAGGCACACTGGAAGATCGCGAGAGCGGGTTCCGTCTGCTCGCCGCCCCGGCGGGTTACGACAGTGTCGTCGAGATCGATCAGGACGCCTTCATGTCGCTGACGCGGCTCGCACGCGACACCGCGCTGCAGTATTCGAAATACGGCAGCGCCAACGGTCTTTACGTGTTCGTTATCGATGGACGACTCGACATCGGCGGCGGCGCGCTCGCCTGTGGCAGCGGGCTCGGCCTGACCGGGCCCGAGCGGCTCGTGTTGCGGGCGCTGGCGCCCTCTGTCGTGCTCACTATCGAGGTGCCCCTGTAACTCCTATCTGATTTGATAGTTATGCGCGGGCGTGCTCCTGCCTAGACTGCAATCATTGCGAAGACCAAGAGGCTTTGGCGAATGAACATCCTCGAACGACGCCACGGCACGAGGCTCGCCCACCGCGGCAACGAGCGGGCGG
The DNA here is from genome assembly GCA_963817615.1 of uncultured Gammaproteobacteria bacterium. Classification (GTDB taxonomy): domain Bacteria; phylum Pseudomonadota; class Gammaproteobacteria; order Steroidobacterales; family Rariloculaceae; genus FEN-1219. The sequence goes on from CAWFPH010000002.1 coordinate 1,562,392, forward strand.
GCGCGCTCTTGAAGCTCGGCGCGCTGTTGATGCTCGTGCTATTGATGGCCGACCTGGGGACGCGCCAGGTCGGTCTGTTTCGAGAGTCGGCGGCCGGGGCGGCGCCGGGCACGGCGACGACGAGCTCGCTCCGGGTGCAGGTGGGAGACTTTCGCGCCGAGATCCAGTGGCACACCGTCAGCGCCGGGAAGTGAGCCGCGCCGCGCGCACGGACAATTGACTGAAGAGAGCAGAATTGCGGCTTGATGGCCTGGATTTCCGCACTTAAGGTGTAGCCATGAGCGATCGGATGATTTCCACCGAGGGTCATTCAGCGGTCTCGCCCCGCCGCATGAGTCTCGAGGAGTGGGCCACGCTTCCCGAGGACGAGCCCGGCGAGCTGGTCGATGGATTCCTGGTGGAGGAGGAAGCGCCGCACTACGTGCACGAGCTCGTGATCGCTTGGCTCGTCCGAACGTTGGGCAATTGGGGTTCTTCGCGCGGCGCGTTGGTGGCCGGCTCCGGCGCGAAATTCCGTGTGACGCCGCGCCGTGGGCGCATGCCCGATCTCACCGTCTACCTGCCCGGCGACAAGAAGCCGCCCGGACGAGGTCTCATCACCACCCCACCCGGCATCGTCGTGGAGGTGGTGTCGCTCGGTGCGCGGGACGAGCGCCGGGACCGCGTCGAGAAGCTCGCCGAGTATGCGGAGTTCGGCGTGCGCTGGTACTGGATCGTCGACCCGGAGCTGCGCACGTTCGAGATCTTCGAACGCACGGTGCAGGGTGAATGCCTGCGCGCGATAAGCGCGAGCGACGGCGCGATCGAGGGCGTGCCCGGCTGCGAGGGCTTGCGGATCGCCCTCTCGGAGCTCTGGGCCGAGGTCGATCGGCTCGAGAAGTAAGTCGGCGCAAGCCCCAGCGTGAACTGGATTGAGCAATTCGGTCAGGACGTGCGCTACGCGCTGCGCGCGCTGCGAAAGATGCCGGGCTTCGCGGCCGTGGTCATCCTGACCGTGGCACTGGGCATCGGGGCCACCACGGCGATCTTCTCGATACTCTATAGCGTGCTGCTCGCGCCGCTGCCGTATGCGGACCCGGCGCGGCTGATTGCGCTCAACGAGACCACGCCCAAGGTCGGCATCGTCAGCGCGTCGTATGCCGATTTCCTCGACTGGCGCGCGCAGAGCCGGGCGTTCTCCGCAATGGCCGCCGTTCACGACGTGTCGTTCAACCTGGCGGGCGCCGGCCAACCCGAGGTCGTCGACGGCTCGGCGGTGTCGCCGGCGTTTCTAACCGCGCTCGGCGTGCGACCGTATCTCGGTCGCGACTTCGAGGCGTCGGAGGAGCAAGCCGGCACAGCGCCGGTCGTGTTGCTGAGCTATGCGCTCTGGCAGTCGCACTTCGGCGGCGATCGCGGTGCGATCGGGCGTGCCATCGAGCTCGACGGCCGCACCTTCACGATCGTCGGCGTGCTGCCTCCGAGCTTTCGCTTCCCCGGCGGCATGGATCTTCTGGAGCCGATCGGCGTGTGGCTGAGCGGGAGCAAGGATGCGGCGGACCGCGGCTCGCGCGGCGACACGCTCGTCGTCGGTCGGCTGGCGCCCGGCACGACGTCGACCGAGGCGCGCGCCGAGATGACCGGCATCGCCGCGCGGTTGGCCCTGGCGTATCCGGCCACGAACGATCAGTTCGGCGTGGAGCTGCGGCCGCTGCGCGATCTGCTCGTCGGCGACCTCGGCCCGCCGCTGCTGCTGCTCTTCGGAGCGGTCGTGTTCGTGCTGCTGATCGCGTGCGCGAACGTGGCGAACCTGTCCCTGGTTCGCAACGCCGCGCGTCGCACGGAGTTCGCGTTGCGTACGGCCTTCGGAGCAGGCCGCGGTCGTCTCGTGCGGCAGGCGTTGGCCGAGAGCCTCGTCCTGTCGTCTCTCGGCGGCGCCCTGGGAGTCGCACTGGCCGCCGCCGGAATCCGGGGCATGATCGAGTGGCTGCCGGCAGGCGCGCTCGGCAGCGCGCCGATCGCCCTGCACGGCCCCGTCCTCGCCTTCGCCGTCGGCGCGATCGTGCTCGCGGCGTTCGTCTTCGGTCTGGCGCCGGCGCTGCAATCCGCGGATGTCGACGTGCACGCCGAATTGAAGTCGGGCACTCGGGCGGCGACTGCGGCCCGATCGCAGGCGAGGCTGCGAGCCGTGCTCGCGGCCGCAGAGATCTCGCTGTCGGTGATCCTGCTGGCCGGGGCCGGGTTGATGCTGAAGAGCCTGTCCAACCTGCTCGCAGTAGATCCGGGCTTCCGGCCCGACCACCTGCTCACGATGGCGCTCGACCTGCGCACCGAACGCTACGACACGGAGGCTGCGATCTGGAGCTTCTGGCAGCAACTCCTCGACGGCACGCGCGCGCTGCCCGGCGTCGAGGATGCCGCGCTCGGCACGGTCGTGCCGCTCGCGGGATCGCACAGCCGTACCGACATCACGATCGAGGGCATGCCGCTTCCGCAACCGGGCAGCTTCCCGCATCCCGACTACCATGACGTGAGCCCCGGCTACGTCCGCACGCTCGGCATCGAGCTCGTGCGCGGTCGAGCGTTCACCGATCAGGACACGGAGACGGCGCCGCGGGTCGGCATGATCAACAGCTCGCTGGCGCGCGCGTACTTTGCCGGCGAAGATCCGATCGGCCGTCGTTTCATGTTCGGCCATCCGTCGAGCTCGACGGCGCCGCAGTGGATCACGATCGTGGGCGTGGTCGGTGACACGAAGCTGTACGGCCTCGCGAATCCGGCACGCATGGAAGTCTACGTGCCGTTCCGGCAGTCGTTGGCGCCTCACATGACGCTGATCGTCAAGTCGCGCGTAGACGCCGCGGCATCGGTGGCCGCCGTCCGGCGGCTGGTCGCCACCCTCGACAAGGACCAGCCGGTCTTCGCGGTCTCCACGATGGACCAGCTCGTCAGCAACGACGTCGCGACGCCGCGGATCACGCTCGTGCTGCTCGGCCTGTTCAGCGGCTTCGCGCTCGTGCTCGCGGCGGTCGGCGTCTACGGCGTCATGGCCTGGTCCGTGGCGCAGCGCACGCACGAGATCGGTATCCGCATGGCGCTCGGCGCCCAGGGCGGCGGCGTGCTGCGCATGGTCCTCGCCCAGGGGGGCACGATCGCCGCCGCCGGCATCGGCGTCGGCATCGCGGCCGGCTTCGCGCTGACGCGCATGCTCTCCGGGCTGCTGTTCTCCGTTAGCCCCGGGGATCCGACGACATTCGCGGCGGCCGCGCTGCTGCTCGGCGTCGTCGCGCTCGCGGCCTGTTACATTCCTGCGCGCCGGGCGGTACGCGTCGATCCGATCACGGCGCTGCGGAACGAGTGAGGCGGCGGTACGCCTCGCAACGCCGCTTTCTATCCGCCGGCGGCAAGCGCAGCGTCAGCAGCACGAGGAGGCGCTACTCCGCCGCCAGCACCTGCGCCGGATCGATCGCCGACGCGCGTCGCGCCGGCAGGTAGCTCGCGAGCGCCGCGACGGCGATCAGAAGGAGCGCGGCGCCGACGTAGGTCGGCGGGTCGAGCGGCGTTACCGCCGCGAGCAGCGAGGTCATCAGCCGCGTCACGGCGGCCGCCACGGCGCAGCCGAACGCGACGCCGATCAACGCGAGCCCCACGCCGTACGTCAAGAACGTGCGCCGCACGTGACGGTCCTCCGCGCCGAGCGCCATGCGAATCGCGATCTCGCGGCGCCGCAACGACGCGGCGTAAGACAGCACGCCGTACAGCCCGATCACGCCGAGCGCGAGGGCGACGCTGCCGGCGGTTGCGAGCATCATGAGCGTGAACGTGGTCCGCGCGAGCGACTCCGCGTAGACGTCCTGCATCGTGCGCGGTGATGCCAAGGGCAAGCTCGAGCCGACCGACCAGACCGCACGCTGCACCTGCCGCATCAGCTCGGCGCTGCCCGCGAGCGGGCTGCGGAGCGTCACCGTCATCCGCCGCAGCACGGGGCCGCCGAAGCCGTTTCCGGCGTTGCCCTTGAACGGCGGCCAGTACACGATCACCGGCGCCGGCTGGTCGAGCCCGTTGTCTCGCACGTCCTGCACCACGCCCACGATCTCGTGCCACCGCTCGTCGACGCCGCGAATGCGCTTGCCGAGCGCCGCGGCGGGCTCGCCGAACAGCTCCCGCGCGAAGTTCTCGGAGATCATGACGACGGGCGCTGCCGCGTACACCTCGTCCCACGTGATGTCGCGGCCGGCGACGAGCCGCGTGCCCGCCGTCGCCAGGAATCCCGGCGACACGAACTTGAACCGGCGCAGCGGCGCCGGCGCGGCGGGATCGACGGGACGGCCCTCGACCCCGACGACGTTGGCGGCGGTGTTGTATCCGGACATGATCGGCAAATCCGCGAACGCCGCCGATTGCACGCCCGGGATGGCGGCGAGCCCGTCGACGATGTCTTTCTCCATCCGCATGACCCGCTCGGGATCGCTCACGAGCCGCTCGGGAATCGAGAGCCGAAAAGTCTGCAGCTCCTCCGGGCGGGTGAACCCGGGCTCGACGCTGCGCAGCGCCTGAAACGTGCGGATCATGAGCCCGGAGCTCACGAGCAGCACGAAAGCGAGCGCCACCTGCACGACGACGAGCACGTTCTGTGCGCGGCGGCTCTCGCGGCCCTGGCTCGATGCGCGCCCTTCGCGCAACGCCGTCATCACGCGCGGCATGGCGTACTTCAGAGCCGGCACGAGCCCGAGCACGATGCCGGCGACGAGCGCTACGCCGAGCGCGGCCGCGACGGCGCGGCCGTCGAGCGCGATTTCGTCGATTCGCGGCAGGCCGGCCGGCGCGAGGCGCAGCAGCGGCTTCAGCACGGCGAACGCGACCGCGAGCCCGAGCACGCCGCCCGCGAGGCCCAGCACTACGCTTTCGAGTATCAAGCCGCGCGCGATGCGCCACGAACCGCCGCCGAGCGCGGCGCGAACGGCGAGCTCGCGCTCGCGGCCCTGGCCCCGAACGAGCAGCAGGTTCGTGAGGTTCGCGCAGGCGATCAGCAGCACGGTCGCGATCGTGCCCATGACCACCCAGAGCACGCTGCCGATGTTGCCGATCACGTCCTGCTTGAGCGGGATCAACGCGGGACCGATTTTCCACACGTCCGTGTAGAAGCGCGCATCGCCGCCGGGGAACGGCGGCCACGACTGGAGCCAGATCGGCAGCAGGCGGGCCACGTCGGTATTCGCCTCGGCCGTCGTGACGCCGGGCTTGAGCCGCGCGATACCGCCGTAATCGAACGTCGGCAGCAGGAGGCGGCTGCGATCGAACTGCATCGGGACGAGCAGGTCCGCATTGGTGTCGGCCACGCGAAAGCCCTTCGGCATCACGCCGATGATCTCCGCCGCCACGCCGTTGCCCGTGATCTTGCGCCCGATCACCGAACGCTCTCCGCCGAAGCGCCTCTGCCAATAGCCGTAGCCGAGCATCGCCGTGGGTGCGGCGCCGAGCTCGAAGTCCGCGGCCGAGAACGACCGGCCGAGCAGCGGCGCAACGCCGAGCGTCGGCAGCAATCCGTCGCTGACGCGCACGGCCGGGACTTCTTCGGGCTCGCCCAAACCGGTGACGCTTTCGCTCGCGGGCGTCCATATCCCGAGCCGCTGAAACACGCGGTTGTGCTCGGCATAGGTGAAGAACATGGAGGCCGACACCGGCAGCCGTCCGCCGTTGAACTGCGCCCCCGGAACGCTGTGCCAGATCGCGACGAGCTCGTTTGCTTGCGGATACGGCAGCGGCTTCAGCAGCACGCCGTCCACGACGCTGAAGACGGCGGTGTCCGCGCCGCTGCAAATTCCGAGCGTGAGCACGGCCACGAGCGTGAACAGCGGGCTGCGGCGCAACGCGCGCAGGGCGTAACGAAGGTCATGGAGCCAAGCCGCCACTACTCGATCCTCTTCCCGTCGGCCGCATGAAGAGCGCGCGGCCGGAACGTGCGGACGCCCGGTGTGCTGGACGTCCGTTTGCGAAAGGCGTGCCATGGGGCGGCCTCGAGCAACTCCTTGATTTCGTGCTCGGACGCGTCGCGTCCGTCGAATCGGCGTCCCGAATCCGGACAGCCCGGCCCAGCGGTGGGAGATGCCGCTCGAAAGGCCGGGCGTTTTTGTTGTCTTCTTTTGGTTGACCGGCGTCGCTAGCGCGATGCTTCAGGCAACGATCTCGACACGATTGCCGTCGGGGTCGAGCACCACGCTTTCGTAGTAGCCGTCACCCGTGCGGCGCGGACCATCGAGGATGGCGTGGCCGTCCGTGCGCAGTCGTTCTGTTAGCTCGTCGACGCGTTGTTGGGATCCGACCGACACTGCGAAATGGGTCAATCCCATGCGCTGTGCGCCCGCTTCGTAGCGAACCGGTGAGAGTGTCGTCGTGCGCATGAGCTCGAGTCGCGCGCCGGTTTCGAAGCTCACGAAGCGCGACTCGAATCCTTTCCGCTCGTTTTCGTACTTGTCCGCGACCGTCGCGCCGAAGTAGCGCTGATAAAAGGCGACGAGGCGCTCGAGGTCGTCGGTCCAGAGCGCGACGTGCTCGATCTTCATGTCGCCGCCTACCCGTGGGGGTTGAACACGCGCTTCGTCGAAGGCGGGTGTTTCGCGAGCTTTTCGGCAGGTCGCCGGGGTCTCGCAACGAGCTCGCCGCCGCAGTTGGGGCAACGGCCGCCGAGCGCGCCTTCCGCGCACTTTACGCAGAACGTGCATTCGAAGGAGCAAATCCTTGCATCGCACGAGTCCGGCGGCAGGTCCACGTCGCAGCGTTCGCAGCCGGGGCGCAATTCCAGCATGGCAGGCTCCTCGAAGCAGTGAAGGGGGCAAGGATAAGCGCAGGCCATGGCGATGTCCCTGCCCCCATCGAACCGGCCACCGGTCGAATCCGGGCGTCGATTACACCGCAAGGTCGGTCGAGCGGAACCTCGAGCCGTCCGGCAATGTCGGCCGTCGTCGCGCCCTAGTCCGCGAGCCGCAAGGTGCAGCCCGCGAAGGAGTTGGCCGACGCGGTGCGGCGCGTGCATCGCGGGCAGCGGGTGATCGATCCGCAGCTCGCGCCCGAGTCCGCGGACGTCATACCGTCGATTCGTCTCTATTCGTACGGCCGCTCTCGGCGGCTCATCTCACTTCTTGCTGAAGTCGAAGATGTCGGTCTCCGCGGGTCGTTGCATGCCCTTCTCGAAATATTCCTCCCACAGGTGCGCCCACGGCCGGCCGAACATGTCGGGCACTTCAAACTCGAACTTGGCGCCTGGCGTCAATGGAGTCGCGTGCCCGTTGACCGGAAAAATCGTCGCGATGCACTCGATGAACGGCGGCGGATCGCCTTCCTCGAACCCGGACAGGCGCGCGTAGTTTCGAACGATGCGGATGGGCTCAACGAACGCTTCCGGGTCGTAGAAAATGGCTTCGTGGTTCAGCGCCGTGACCTTGCCTGCCTTGTCGCGCACGGGCGTGTAGATCTCGATCGTCTGCAATTTGCTCGAAAATTCGAACACGCCGTGACCGGCCCAGCCCTGGATGTTCGACGTCCAGGTGATCAACGCGTCCTTGTCCCAAAAGCCGATCGTCTCGCCGTACCAGCGCGGCACGGCCGGGCCCAAGCGCGGCACGCCGCCCTTCGCGACGTCCTCCATGTTGAAGCTGCGCCCGATATGGATGTTCGTGATGAAATTGTCGGCGACGCCCGCCTCGATGTGCACGAGCGACGGCGTCACGATCACGGTCTGCGGGAACTGGATCGCGGCCGAGTACCAGCGGCGCATGAAGCCCTCGGGCCAGCAGTATTGCGACGGCCACTCCGGCGCGTTCGTGTTGCCCTGGTGGTACATGTCCTGAACGAAGCGCTTCTGATATTCCGGCGTGAGCACCGAGAGCACGGTCGGGAGCTGCACGCCGAGCATCGCCGAGTACCAGTTGTCGAAGAAGCCGCCCGGCGCGTAGCGGCCGTTCAATTCTCCGGGAACGGTGGCGTACGTATGATGAGTGGGACCGCCGCGCTTCTTCGTTTCCGCGAGCAGCGCTTCGTAATGCTCCTGCGCCGTCTTGAATTTGTACGGGCTTACGATGCCCGCACGCGGATAGTCGCGGTCGCAATACCCCCACGCGGCGGAGCGCGGCGGGTCCTTGCCGATCATCGAGTTGGCATTCCCGCCTCGTTGCGACTCGAGCCCGAACGGGCTGTTGCAGCGGAAATAGCGCTTGTCGGTCCAAAGCGCGCGATCCGCGTAGAAGTCCTTCGACGTGAAGAGATCGATCGGTAGGGCTTGCACACCCGCCGGCACGGCGCCGTCCGAAGCGGCGACGACGCGCAGCGGGCCGAACGCGATGGGTCCAACGAACGGAACGCGGTTGAGCGCTTCCGTGGCCCGCTGCGTTGCCGCCGGATCCGCATTGGCAGCCCGCGGGCCGAGCGGGAACGAGATGGACTGCAGCGCCCCGGCCACCGGCGCGCCGCGGCCGACGCTCTTGAAACCGGGGTCGGCCACCTGTTGAGCTGCGACGGGCGCGGCGAGCTGTGCCGCACAAGCGACCGCGGTCGCGGCCGCCCATACACGTTGACTGAACTTCACGACTTTCTCCCCCCATTGATCGCTGCGCGGCATCGTACGCTGGCGGCCGCACCGGGGTCCACGCGTCGTCGTGCCGCCCGCGGACTTTCGGCCGCCCCTCGCTCGTTCCACTGCCCAAGGATCGGCCGGCGGCTCGGCCGCGTTGATCGGGGCTCGGTACGCGCCGGGCATCGCCGCCCGGCGCGTACCGAGCCCGCTTCGATCTCATCGATCGAGCGTGTGCAGCGACGGGCTCAGAATCAAAACCGGCGTCAGCAGCACGAAGAGCAATACGGCAATCGTCGTCAGCATGGCTCTCTCCTTTTGGGTTTCCCGTGTGTGGCGGCGCACCGTTTCGAACTGAACGAGCGCCGCCTCTAACACGTCGTCGAACGACGGGGCGCGAGATCGACATGCCGCGCCGGCGAGATTTGCGGCGGCGATTCAGTACGCGGGGGAGCTGCGGACGTCGAGAAGCTCAAGGGGGGGGGTTGCCATGGCCGGCGTTTCAACGGCGAGCATCGAGAAGGTGGCGCTCATCGAGCGCATCGAGATGCGAGCGCCGCGCTTGCAGCGCCGGAACGAGCGTTCTAGCGCCCCATGTTTTCCAGCGGGCGGAGGCCCTTTTGAAGCCCGCGGACGACTGAGTCTCTGACCGGCTCCGGAAAACCGGCCGGCAGCGCCGCCGTTACGTCCGCAACGGCTTTCGCGGCACGCCGCGGAACTGCCGTCAACCGGCCGCCGCCGAGCGCTGCAAGCCGCCCGCCGCGACCCCGGGTGTGCGCGCCATGGCGGGTTTCAGGCACAGCATCGCGATCGCCGCGATCAACGCCGGCACGGCTGCGGCCAGGAACAGCTGCTCCGTCGTCCAGTGCGCGCGCATCAGCTCCGCGAGCGACGGCCCGATCACGGAGCCGAGCCGACCGACGCCGAGCGCCGCGCCGACGCCGGACGCGCGCAGATCGGTCGGGTAATAGGTCGCGGTCAGCGCATTCAAGCCCGCCTGGCCGCCGAGGATGCCGAACCCCGCCACGAACACGACCGTGAACAGCAGCGCGACCGACAGCGGCTGCCCGATCGCGCCGATCGACACGCAAGCGGCGAGAAACCCGGTCGTCAGCACCCAGAAGAAGCCGAAACGGCGGATGGGCCAACCGAGCAGGAACGCGCCCACCGCGCCGCCGCTCTGAAACGTGGTGCCGACCAGCACCGCAATGCTCGTCGCGAGACCGGCCTCGCGCGCGATCGTCGGCAGCCACGTCGACAAGAAATACAGGTTCAGCAGATTCATGAACGCGACGACCCACAGCAGCGCGGTGCCGGCGCCGCGCCCTTCGCCGAACAGCTGCACGATCGGCACGCCTTTGCGGCGCGGCTGCTCGTCGACGACGTATTCGGCGGCCGGGCCCACGGGCGCCGCCGGCGCGATGCGCTTGAGCCATGCGCCGAGCCTGTCGAGGTGCTTGCGCCGCAGCGTCAGGAACTGCAGCGATTCCGGCAGCCACAGGAGCATCGCGACGCCGAGCACGAGCGGAATCGTGCCGCCGACGTAGAACACGGTCCGCCAGCCGAAAGCGGGGATCAGCCACGCCGCGAGGAAGCCGCCGGCCGCCGCCCCGATCGTGAACCCGTTCGACACGATCAGCATCGCGACGATGCGCGCCCGCTTCGGGCTGAATTCGCTGACGAGCGCGACCGCATTCGGCATCGTCGCGCCGAGACCGAGGCCCGCGAGGAATCGCACCGCGAGCAGTTGCGGCAGCGACTCGACCTGCGCGGTCAGCAGCGTGAGCACGCCGAAGTACAGCGTCGTGCCGATCAGCACGGGCCGCCGTCCGATCTTGTCCGCCAGCATGCTGAACGCGAGCAAGCCGACCAGCAGACCCAGCAGCCCCGAGCTCGCGACGCGGCCGGCCGCGCTCGGAATTTGCCATTCGGCGAACACCGACGGCGCGACATAGCCCCACGACTGCACGTCGAAGCCGTCCATCAGGAGACAGAGCCCGCAGAGGACGTAGACGCCGATCTGAAACCCGCCGATGCGGCTGTTATCGATGAGCTCCGTGATGTTGATCCGCGTGCTGTTCGCCATTCGGGAAGCTCCGGCCGTTGCTCGGGTCGTCGGCCGGACGCGCGCGCTGCGACGCATGCGGCTTCGCGGGGTCGAGTGTGCGCGAGAACGACTGCGCGTGGCAAACCGCGCGCGAAGCCGCGCATCGCGAGCGTTGCGGCGTCCGGGATCGGAAACGGCGGCGGATTGCAGCTCGATCACGCCGGAGCCGAGCACGCCGACCTCGTCGCGACGTTGTCGGTCTAGCGACTTCCCGTCGCCGAGCACGACGGGCGCCGTTTCGAAGGGCTATGGGCGTTCCGGGAATCCGCGAAGCGGGCAAGCTCCTCGCATCGGCGGGCCCGAGCCGTCTGCTACTTCAGCCCCTTTGCCTCTACGTCCCAGTTCGGATTCTTGCAGAGCCCGCAGTCCTTGCCGACGAACATCGCACCCGCCTTCTTGTCGCCCTTGAGCTGCCATGCGGCCCAGCTCCACGCGACGTTCGCGAACTCGCCGCCGCCCGGGTGGAAGAACGTCGCGCTGTGTCCCGCGCCGTGGCGCGAGCCGTAGAACGCCGGCTTCTTTTCGAGCCAGTCGTAAGTGGACTTCGACGTCTCCATCATGAAGTCGGTTTTGTTGCCGTTCACGAGTAGCGCGGGGCCGTGCAGCTTCGCGAGCGTTGCGACGTCCGGGATCGGAAACGGCGGCGGATTCTTGGGATCGAGCTTCATCACGCCGGAGTTGAACACGCCGATCGTCTTCACGCGCGGGTCGGCGCCCACCTCGATCGAAAGGAAGCCGCCGCACGAGCTGCCCATCGCGGCCATCTTGTTCACCGCGATCTTGCCCTTGAGCGGCGAGCCGTCGCGCTTGTTCTCCTTGTCCGCCCAGTCGAGCGCGGCGCGCAGGTCGTCGACGTTCGCTTGCCGCCGCGCCGCGCCCTCGATCGGCGCCGTGCCGATCACGAGAAAGCCGTGCGAGGCCACCGTGTCCATGAAGCCCATGAAGGCTTTGCTGTCGATCGCGCAGCCGCCGTTGCCCCACGCAATCACGGGCAGCGTGTCCTTCTTCGGGAACGCGTCGAGATTGGCCGGACGAACGATGACGTGGCCCGGCGAGCCGAACGCGGGCTCGGACGTGACTTCGTACGCGCCCTTCTCGGCGAGCGGTGCGCCTTCCACCGGCAACGACGTGCGGATCATGTCCGGCGTCACGTTCGCGAAAGGCCGGTCGGCAGCAAAGCTCGAGCCGGCGAGCGCGAGTAGAACGAGCGCGCTGGCGGTGATTACGGTCGGCTTCAACATGGTGTCTTTTCCTGAACGAAAGCGTGGTGCCGAAATCTTCGCCGGTTCCCGAAGGGTTTTCCAGTCCATTTCGCGGCGTCGCGAAAGCGCGCGCATCACCGCCTTCCCGACGCGAACTCGAGCAGCACCAGGTCCCCGCCGGAGTCCGTGGCATCCGCGGAATACAGCAGCTCGCGTCCGTCCGGAGAGACGGTGAGCCCGAAGCTCGTGCTCGCCGGTGCGGGCGCGACGTCGCGCGCGGCATGGCGGGCGTAGTCGAAGAAGCGCCACGCGCGGGGCCGCCCGTCTTGGCTGCCGAGATAGAAGAAGCCGTCCGCCGTGGGAGCGATGCCGCCGAGCGGCGGAACGAAGTCGTCGACCAGCAGCTCTTCGGAAGCGCTCGCCGAGCCGTTCGCGAGCGCGCGCGAGAACACCCCCGGTTCTCGAGACTTCGAGTACAGCAGGCGCCGGCCGTCCTTGCTTTCGACGACCGAGTCACCCTCGAACAACCGCTCCCTCACGCCGTCCGCGGCGCGGATGCGCAGCAGGTAATTGATGGTCCCGGCTTCCATTGCGTACACGTAGCGACCGTCGGCCGACCAACTGCCCGGGCAGCAGCCGCTCGCGAGCAGCCGTGGACTGCCTTCGTCGAGGTCCACCTCGTAGATCAGCCGCTCGTGGTTCGGCTTCGACGCATGAAACGCGATGCGCTTGCCGTCCGGCGACCAGCGCGGATAGCCCGTGACGTACTCGTCCAGGTTCGACAGCTGGCGCGGGCTCGAGCCATCGCCGCGCGCGACCCACAGCGCCATCTTCCCGCTGCGATTGCTGATGAAAGCGAGCTCGCGGCCGTCCGGGGAAAAGGCGGGATGACGCTCGATCGACGTCGACTTCGCGCGCGGCACGGCGGGCCCGACGGGCACGTGCGTGGAAGGATCGAGCGGCAACGCCCAAATGTCGACGTCGGTCGGGCGGCTCACGGCAACGGCGCGCAGCCGGCCGCCGTGAGCGCCGAACGACACCATCTTGCCCATCGTCATTTCCGGGGGCAGCGTGTGAACGAGCCTGACGGCGCCGCCGACGCGCCACTCGAGAATACTGCCGCCCTCGACGAAGCGAAGGTGCTCGCCGTCGGCAGACCACGCGAGCGAATGCATCACGCCGGGCGCCACACCGGGGACGGGCTCCGGCGGCCCTTCGGGCACGTAGCCGCGGCCGAGTGTTTGCACCATGAGCGTGGGCAAGCGCTCGTCGCGGTGGTAGCGCGTGAACGCGAACCGCCGCCCGTCGCGCGAGAACGCGGGCGACGTGTCGTAGTCGCGAGGATCGCGGGCGAGCGGCCATGGGCTCACGGCGCCCGACTCGAGATCGAGGCGATGAAACGCGTAGGTCGGTGTGTCGTTGGGGCCCGCGACCTCGGTCGTATAGAGCAGCGCCTTGCCGTCGGGCGTCCAGGCGAGCAGCGGATACCCGTCAACGGATATCCAAAACGCACGCCCCGATGCGACCGTGCGCTCGGCGCCGCCGAGCGCGGGAACCACCACGACGTCGAACCGCGACTGGTCGAAGCGGCGCATGAGCGCGATGCGTTCGCCGTCGGGTGACCATGCCGGGCTCGAATCGAGCCCTTCGGACGCCCGCGTCAGCTCGAGCGGCACGCCGGCGCTCACTTGCGCCACGTAGATGTCGCTATGGTTCGGCCTCTCGTCCGAAGAGAACGCGACCGTCGACCCGTCGGGCGATAGGGCCGGAGTTTCCTCGTCGCTGGGAGACGTGGTCACGGGCGCGATGGCCTCGACGCCGCCGAGCGTGTCGGTATCCGTCCCGGAACGATGCGCAAGACCTAGGGCGACGAGCGCCCCGGCTCCGAGCAGCACGGCGCCGCCGGCGAGCGCGCGGACGAAGATCCGGCGTCCGCGTGCGGGCGCGCGTACGGCCACGCCTGCGATCGGCGCAGCTCCGACGTCGTCGGCGGCGGGCGCAATCGTCACCGGCGTGACGAATTGATAGCCGCGTCCGGCGACCGTCGCGATATGGGCGCTCCCGATCGCGCGGCGCAATGCGGCGATGGCCTGGTTGAGGTTGTTGTCCTCCACGACGGCACGCGGCCACAGCGCCTCGATCAGCGTGGTGCGCTCGATGAGATCTCCGGCGTGCTCGACGAGGTAAACCAGCGCGTCGAACGCTTTCGGCGTGAGCTTCACCGCAGCGCCGTCGGCATCCAGCAGCTGCCGGCGCGAGGGTTCCAAGCAGAACCCCGCGAACAGGTAGCGATCGTGAGAATTCGACCCGGCCATACCGGAGCCGCCGTCCATCCTGTGGCGTTTCACGCCCTTTCATACGGGCGCCGTTCTTCTTCATACGCCGCAGCGTTTTATACCAACGACGGTCGGCTGTTAACAGCCTGCCCCCTTTCCCTCAACCCATATGGAGCTTATCGAAATGAGAACGATACGAACGAGACGCCCCGCTTTGGGCTACGTCTTGGGTTTCGGCTTGGCGGCCCTCGGCGGACAGGCCCACGCGGGCTGTTTGAGTGGCCTGGTCGGGGACCTTGCGACGCCCGGCAAATCGGCGGCCCCCGTCCCGGCGCCGCAGTCGACGCATTTCACGCAGGCGGCCTATCGGCCGGGCGATTTCACCGGTCCGAAGTTCCTGCAGGTCGGCGATCGGAGGGACGACGACGAGCCCATCGTCGGACTGTGGCAGTTCAAGCTCAACGGCGGCATGGATTTTGGTACGCAAGCGTGGCATGCCGACGGCACCGAGCTCATGTTCTCCGCCGGTCGGGATCCCGCGACCGGCGACATCTGCCAAGGCGTCTGGCGGAAGGTCGGGCCGCGGGCGTATACGCTCAATCACATCGCAATGGGCTACGACCAAGGGTTCGGCGGACCGCTTTTCCGCGTGCACATTCACGCGATCGTGAAGGTCGACCGCTCGGGGCGGGCGTTTTCCGGCACCTTCGACGCCGTCGTCTGCACGGAAACGGATTTGACGGATCCGTTTCAGGAAACCAACAACTGCGTGACGCCGCCGACCGGAACCATCAGCGGGACCTGGGTGAAACCAGACTGAGGGTACGCTGCGCCGCCGCGGGGTTGCGGCGGCGCAGCGATTTCCGGGCCGCCAGCGTCGGCCCCGGGCCCGCCTCAGGCGTCGGACTGCCCGTTCGCTCCACCGCGACTCCCACCGGTCGTGCCAGACTCGCGCCGATTTTCTGCTCGTGCACCGCGGTTACACCGGTGCGCGTCGCGGGCCGGAGTTAAGATTGCGACCAGCCGGATCGCAGAAGGAGATTCCGATGAGGGTGTCGTCGACCGCGTGGGTCGCCGCCGTGCTGCTTGCGTCCGCGTCCGTATCCGCGCAACCGAATCGCGTGACGATCACGTTGACGGGCCAGTCGATGATTCGATCGGACCTGCGCGCGACGGCGCCCGACGCCGTCCCGAGAATCCGCTCGCTCGTGCAGGGCGACGTCGTGTTCACGAACTTCGAGGGCGTGGTCGCCGAGGCCGGGCAATCGGTGACGAGCGGCGGGCGCGGCTTCCTCGCGCCGGCGGCCGCGCTCGACGCGCTCGCGACGCTGGGCTTCAACCTACTGTCGTTGTCGAACAATCACGCCTTCGATTTGAAAGAGGCGGGCATCGGCAACACGCTGCGCGAGGTCGAGCGCCGCGGCATTGCGCACGCCGGCATTGGTGCGACGCTCGCAGAGGCGGCGGCGCCGGCCTACCTGCGTGTCGGCAACGCGACCGTCGCTCTCGTCGCGAGCGCCTCTGGGCTCATCGCGCCGGGCGGCGCCGCGCGGGCGGACGGCGCCGGCGTGAACGAGCTGCGCGTCATGGCCGGCAACGCCGTCAACGAGGCGAACGCGGATCTGCCCGACGCGCCGCGCAACGTTGCGAATCCCGAGGACGCGGCGCGCATTCTGCAGGCCATCCGCGAGGCGAAACGACGCGCCGACCTCGTCATCGTCTATCAGCACAACCATGTGTTCGGCAACAAGTCGTTCAACACGATCTTCTCCGAGGGCATGGCCGAGCGGCTCGAGCCGAACGCATGGCTCGAGGACTGGACGCACGCGGAGGTGGAAGCCGGTGCCGACGTCGTCGTCATGCACGGCGCTCCGCTCCTGCACGGTGTCGAGATCTTTCGCGGCAAGCCGATCTTCTACGACCTCGGCAACTTCATCTACAACCTGCCGCCGGCGATCACGTACATCTCGGAGCCGATGGCCTGGGAGAGCGTCGTCGCGAATCTGGAGTTCGAAGGCAAGGCGCTGCGATCGATCACGCTCCATCCGATCGCGCTGAACTACATGGGCAACGGCCAGCCGGACGTTCACAGCCAATACACCAACAACGAGTTCCTGCAGACACGCGGGCTTCCGTCGGCCGCGGAGGGCGCGCAGGCGCGCTACATCCTCGAGCGAATCGCTGAGCTGTCGAAGCCGTTCGGGACCCGGATCATGATCGGCGGCGGGGCCGCTAGCGTCGAGCTCCGCGATCACTGAGGCGGCCGGAGCGCGTCGGCGACGCGCGTAAGCGCTCGTCGAATGCGCTCTCCGTTCGCGACCGTGGGTCGCGTGCCGTCTTGCTCGGCCGGAGTCGACTCGCCACCATTGGCTGCCGACGCAGATTGGGGAAGCTCGCGATGGTCGAACGTCACGCCGCGGTGCCGTTTCAGGCGCATGTCGAGCTTCTCGAATCGTTTCTCGCGCATCACGATGAAATCGTCGAGAAGATCGCAGCGCTTCTGAACGCCCAACGCAAGCCGATCCAATACCTGCAGAACCTTCCGCTTTTGTCCCGTCACTTCGGCGACTGCTTCTTCGGCCTTCCTGAAGTCACTCAGGACCAATCTCGTCTGAGGGGCCAATTGGAAGAAGCGCATTGGGCCAGTGGCTTCAGGCCTAGCCGGAGTCCTGGCCTGCACAACGACCTCGTGGACCCGGCGGAGATGATGGTGCGCGGCTTTCATCTATGGCGGCAGACGCGTTGGCCGGGCCGCAATGGCCGCATTCGATATGCGCACACGCTGTTCAACTTGCATCTGATCCGCTGCCTGGCGTTGTTGAGCATGCGGCTGTGGGACGTCGACTCGAGCAGCCCCGCCGAGAGGCTGACCCAAGTTCAGTCCGTGCTCGACCGGCTCTGGAGAGCTACGCCGGCGGATCAGCCGGTGCTCGTACGGGACGCACGCTGGCTGATCCCGGTGGCGCAGAGCCCGACGACGGAGGAATTGGCGGCGTATTTCGAAGTCGGCGAACGAATCGCGACGACTCTCGGCGAAGAGGATCGGATCGAGATCCACAAAGCCGTGGTTCGGCTGGCCGGGGGGCACCTGCGCTCGCAGCTTCGCCATCAGTCCATGACGGCGGGCACGTCTCTCGACGACGACCAGCTGATTCTGAGCACGCGCAGATCCAATGCGCTCGATTTCGCCCTGCTCGTTCAGGGCCTCGTGCCCCTGCTCGAAGCTTACGAGCACGCCGCGCACAGTGGCGACAGAGGAAAGCGGCTCGAATTGGCGGACGCCATTTGTCAGGGCATGTCCCCCGATCCGGAGCTGTTCTTGAATTGCGTCGACTTGCTCGGTCCTTACACCATGATCGAGCACGTCTTCGTAACGACGGATCGCGATGGGCGGGCCGTTCATACGCCGATGGGACGGCGACACGTTCAGCTGCTCGAAGAGCTCAAAGCGCGGATCGGTCGCTCCTCGAAGCCCTTGTGCGAGGATTGTGCGTCTTTCAGACCCGGCGCCCGCGCCTATTCTCCGTATGGCGTCCTCTATGGATTTTCCTCGAACCTCATCGAGCACATGGCGCTGAAGACCCTGCAGCCCGATGCCGCGCCGCCCTTCAGCCTGGAGGACGTGTTCGTCGGCGGTGACGCCGACAAGCTGTCGTGGGTGAACGGCTGGCGCAAGTTGCCGCACATCCCGGCCGAGGTGGCGAGGCTGTTCGACTATCCGCAACGGTTCGCCGAAGACATTTTCGCTCGGATCGAGCGGGCGCTGCGCACGCGTGTGACCGATGACGAGGCGAACGCCGTCGTTCGAACCGGCCGCTTATTCATCCTGCCCGACGATGCCGCTGATTCGGAGGCGACACGGATTCCGGATCTGCCGGTTTGGTATGTCAAATCGTCGGATCCGCAGCTCGTCGCGGCGCACAAGGCTCATCCCTATGAGCAAGCGCAGCTCTCGCACGATCGGCAAGAGGGCTATTTCCTCGTCAGCTACGAGACCTCGGGCGGCTGGACCGCCCTCACGAAGGACATCCTCACCGAAGTCCTGGGTGCCGGGCACGACGTGAGGCTCGTCGGTTTGCCCCGCGGGCCCGCCGAGGTGTTGAAGTTGATGTGCTCCGATCTGGCCATTCTTCCGGAAACCCTCCCGCCTCGCTAAGCGACCGCGATTGCGCCGGTGCTCGAGGGCGCCCGCCTTGTCGTCGCGCAATCACGTTCGTCGCCTGCGAACGGCGGACGTCACGCGGATCTTGCAGCGAGCAACGGGACGTACGTTACCGAACGACGCGCTCCGAGGCGTGCGGCGTCGGGGCGACACGGGTAGTGACACCTACCTGTCTCACCAGGGACCTCCTCAGCCCGTATACATGATGCGAAACTTTTGGCTCTTCCAATTACAGATTGGCCGTTCTCCCTCTCCTGCCGCGGAGGACTGTCGTAACAGACCGGACGAGGCCGGGGAGAGAAGACCGATACGCGATCGCAAAAAAACATCATTTGGTGCAAGGGGAACGGGGGGAATGATGATTTCTAAAAACAAGTCAAAGGCTTACAAATCGACAGTATTCGCGGGCGCTTGCCTGGTGCTCGGCCGAGCGGCCTACGGCCAACCACCTGCCGCTCCGGCCGCGGCTCAGCCGAGCCAGCCCGTCGAGCAAGTCGTGGTCACGGGATCGCGCATCGTGCGGCGGGATCTCAATGCGCCGAGCCCGATCCTGACGGTGGATCAGCAGGTTTTCGAGCAGACGAGCAGCGTCAGCGTCGAGGGCGTTCTGAACCAGTACCCGCAGTTCAATCCCGGCGCGACGCAGTTCAACGAAGCGGCCGAGATTCAGCCCACGGCCACGACGTCGCCCGGCGCCACGACGCTCGACATGCGGGGTCTCGGCCCGAGCAGAAGCCTCGTGCTCATCGACGGTCGTCGCGCGCAGCCCGTGAACGCCGCGATGGCCGTGGACGTGAACATGATCCCGACGGAAGCCATCGCTTCCGTGGAGGTCATCAGCGGCGGCGCGGCCGCCACCTACGGGCCCGATGCCATGGCGGGCGTCGTGAACTTCAAGCTGAAAGACGACTTCCAGGGCGTGGACGTCAGCGCCCAGACGGGCAGCACCGAGGCCGGCGACGGCGCGGAGACGAAGTTCAGCGTGCTGATGGGCGGCAATTTCGCCGAGGGCCGGGGCAACGCGATGATCGCGCTCGGCTACGCGCGGCGCGATCCCTCCTGGCAGTTGAACCGCGACTTCTATATGGAAGGGTTCACCGATCCGGGCACGCGGCCCACGTATCCGCGTATCGACTACCCCTACTACACGCCCGATCGCGCGAACCTGCCGTCGCAGGCGGCCGTCGATCAGGTGCTCGGGGTATCGGGGCTCTCGCTGACCGCGGATTTCTACACGAACCCCGCGGACGGAACGGTCTTTCGTAAGGAGGGCCCGGTCGGCTACACCGGCCCCACGACGTTTCCGTACAAGGTGTACGCCAACGTGTTGGACGAAGGCAGCCCCCGGGCCTACGTATCGACCCCGTTGAACCGCCGCTCCGGTTTCGCGAGAACGACGTACGATCTGACGGACAACCTCTCGCTGTTCGCGCAGGGCACGTTCGTCCTTACGAGCGTCAACACGGTGCTGTTCCCGACGCCGCTCACGAACGATTTGGTGCCGAGGAACCCGGCGCTCGAGCCCGCGGAGCTCAGGACGTTGCTCGATTCTCGACCGTCACCCGACGCAGACTACACGGTCAACCGCCTCGCCTACTGGATGCCCAATCGCGCGTCGACGAACGACACGTCGCTCGACGAGTTCGTGGCCGGCGTCAACGGCAAGCTGGCGAAGTCCGATTGGACGTGGACGGCCTACACGTCGTACGGCAAGACCACCCTGCTCACGGCCATGGACAGCTTCGTGCGGCTCGCGAGCTACGCAGACCTTTTGGCGCAACCCAATTTCGGCAAGGGGGGCTCCGTCACGCGCACGGCCGCCAACAGCAGCAACCAGCAGACGTTCACTTGCACGAGCGGGTTGCCGCTGTACGAGCCGTGGATTCTCCAGGGCGCGAAGGGGCAGGTGCATTACCTGAGCAACTTCCAGCTCTCGCAGGATTGCGTCAATGCCGTCACTGCCCGTCTGACCCAACTCAACCGGGTCGAGCAGCGAATCGGCGAGGTCGACTTCCAAGGCAAGCTCGCCGACATGCACGCCGGCGAGCTGCGCGGCGCTTTCGGCGCCAGCACGCGGAAGAACTCGAGCGCGTTCGAGCCGGACGACGAGTTCCTTGCCACGACGCCTGCGGCCGGTGAAACGAGCGTCGATGAGATCTACGCCGAAATTCTCTTGCCGGTGGTGAAGAGGTTCGACTTCGAGCTCGGCGCGCGGTATTCGGACTTCAAGACCGGCGACGCCGATCCCGTCAAGGTCGGCTCGTACAAGGCGCTCTTCAACTGGACGGCGACGGATTCGCTGCGCGTTCGCGGCGGTTGGCAGCGCGCGAACCGCACGCCGAACGTGGCGGAGCTGTACTCCGGTCCGACCGCGCAGGTCGTGGCCTTCCCGAACGGCGACGCTTGCCGCGCAGACACGCGCAACGCCTGGGGCAACACGCCGAGCAATCCGAACCGGGCGCAGGTGCAGCAGCTGTGCTCCGCGCTGATCTACAAATCCGGCGGCATTCCTAACCAGAACGTGTTCGACTCGGACCCGAGCAATTTTCCGTTCGACGGGTCGGCAGAGTATCCCTATCTCAATATGAGCTCCGCCGGCAATCCGAAACTGCAACCGGAGGTGGCCGACACGTACACGGCGGGACTCGTTTGGCAGGCGGCCGGGCCGAGCCTCTCGGTGTCGGCCGACTGGTACCGCATCGGCATCGACAACGTCGTGGCGCTGCTTCAGGGGAGCTCCGCCGTTCTGCTGTACTATCAACAATGCTTCAACGCTGATGGACACAGCAATCCGACGTACTCGGTCAACAACGTGTATTGCCAGGCGATCGAGCGGGACCCGACCGCCGGAACCCCGTCGGTCATCAACGGCGGCTATTTCAACCTCAGCAAACGGCGCACGTCGGGTATCGATCTCAGTGTCAACTGGCGGCGGCGGCTCGAAAAGGTCGGCGGAACGTTCGGCATCATCAGCTCGACGAACTATCTGTTCAATTGGGAACAGCCGGCGAGCGACCAACCCGATTCGCCGCTGCTCGATTACGCCGGCTCGGGCGAGAACCTCAAGTACCGGTTGTTCACGCAGTTCTCTTATACGCGGGAAAAGCTGAGCCTCGGCTTGAATTGGCGGTATATACCCGAGACTACGAACGTGAACGTCGTGACGAACACCAACGACACACGCCTGCCGACGAGCGCATACAACCTATTCAACCTGAGCGCATCGTGGCAGTTCTCGGCGAAGTTCAGATTCCGCGGCGGCATCGACAATCTCTTCGACAAGGATCCGCCGATCGTCGGGGCCGACCCGTACAACTCGAGGCAACCGGACAACAGCCTCGGCTACACGGACGCGAGCCTATATGACACGTTGGGGCGACGCTTCTATCTGGCGGCATCCGTGAGCTTTTAGATTGGAACGAGTCGTCGAACGAAGGGCCAAAAGGAAAGAGGTAAGGTGACCAGTGCCGCTCGGACGTAGAAGGGTATTGCAGGCAGCGCTCCTCGGCGGTGTCGCCGGTATGCTCGGCGTACCGGCGCTGCGCCCCGCGCGCGCTCAGTCCCGCTCGAGCGGCGCCGAGATCGGCAAGCAAAGCCTCGGCCATGACGTGCACGTGCTGACCGCGGCCGGCTCGAACGTGCTGGCGCTGACGGCCGGCGACGGTTGCGTCATGGTCGACGGCGGCTCCGCGAGCACGTCGGCCGCTCTGCTCGAGGCCGTCGCAGCCCTGCCGGGCGGCGGGCCCGTGCGTACGCTCTTCAATACCCACTGGCATCCCGAGCAGACGGGCTCCAACGAGGCCGTCCGCAAGGCCTCGGGGACCGTCATTGCCCAGGAGAACACCAAGCTGTGGCTCACCACCGACGTCACGTGGCCATGGAACGGTGAGACCGTGCATGCGCTGCGCAAAGAGGCGCGGCCGAACAAGACCTTCTATACGGACGACGAGATCATCGTCAGCGGCAGACGCATTCAATATGGGCACATGCGCGATTGCCCGCATACCGACGGCGACCTCTACGTCTTTTTGGCGGATGCGAACGTGCTAGCGGTCGGGGGAGCGCTGTGCAGCTCCGCATGGCAGATGCCCGACTGGTGGACCGGCGGATGGATCGGCGGAATCGTCGGCGGCCTCGAACAGTTGACGAGCGTCGCCAATGCCGAGACGCGGATCGTGCCGGCGCAGGGCGCCGTGCTCAGCTATGCCGATCTGCAAGCCCAGTACAAGATGTACTCAACGGTATGGGAGCGGTTGGCCGAGCTTTTGTATAACGGTAAGGGCCCCCTGGAAGCCATTGCGGCGCATCCGACCCAGGAGTTCGACGAACACATGGGGAATCCCGACGCGTTCATCGATCGGGCGTTCCGCAGCATGTGGGCATATCTGACACCGGACGCGTAGGATGGACGTAAAGCGGAAGGTTTCGATGCAGACGATACGACGTGTTGGCCTGATCGCGGTGCTGGCTGCGGTCGGCGGTTGCGGGAAATTCGCGGGCGAATCCAAGACCGCCAGCGAGTGGCGGATGGTCGACAAGTTTTGCACGGACTGCCACAACAGCACCGATTTGGCCGGCGGCATCGCACTGAACGAGATCGACCCGACGGCCGTCGCCGCCAACGCGGAAGTCCTGGAGAAGGCCGTGCGCAAGCTGCGCGGTCATCTCATGCCGCCGCCGAAGAGACCGGCGCCCAGCGAGGCGGAGCGCTATGAGCTCATCTCGTGGCTCGAGAATAGTCTCGACAAAGCGGCCACGGATCGCAGTGCCCAGAGGATTCCGCTGCACAGGCTGAACCGAGAGGAGTATGCGAACGCCGTGCGCGACCTGCTGGCCCTCGACGTCGATGCGAAAACGCTGCTGCCGGAAGACGAGACAGCCGACGGCTTCGACAACGTAGCGAGCGTGCTGCAGGTTTCTCCGTCGTTCATCGAGCAGTACATGATCGCGGCGCGTCAAGTGGCGTTGGAGGCAGTCGGCCGGCCGGACGCGCGCGCGGGCAGCGAGACTTACAACGCTCCGCCCGGAACGCAATTCAAGCACGTCGACGGGCTCCCGCTCGGGACGCGTGGCGGCATGGTCGTGGAGCACGACTTCCCGTCCGACGGTGACTACAAGATCGACATTGCCGACATGGCCGGCCACATCTGGGGCGTCGACATGGAGTTCGAGAACACCGTGCTCGTGACGCTCGACGGCCAAGAGATGTACCGGACCATCATCGGCGGCGACAAGGACATGAAACGCTACGACGAGGAGCCGGCGGGCGCCTTCGATGCGATCAACGCGGGTCTGAAGAACATCCACTTTCATGCCACCGCGGGGCCTCACAAGCTCGGCGTGACTTTTTTGCGCAGGACCTTTGCGGAATCGGACGATCGGCTCGAGATAGACGTGCCGGGCGGCGGACAAGATCGGGTATACACCGTGAAGTCCTTTCAGATCAGCGGTCCCTTCAATCCGACGGGCTTGAGCGCCACGCCGAGCCGGCAGCGGATCTTCACCTGCCAGCCGTCGCGGGCCGACGATGCCGAGAGCTGCGCGGAGCGGATCCTCTCGAGGCTCGGTACCGAAGCGTTCCGGCGGCCGTTGGCCGAGACGGACGTGAAGCGGCTCCTGGACTACTACGATGCGGGCGCGAAGGCCGGCGGCTTCGAGGAAGGCATTCGGCAGGGGATCACCGGCATTCTGGCGAGCCCCTACTTCCTTTATCGCGGCGAAAGAGTGCCCCAGAACTTGAGCGCGGGCGCGACTTACCAGCTCGATGATTTGGAGTTGGCATCGCAGTTGTCGTTTTTCCTCTGGAATTCGATCCCGGACGACGAGCTGCGGGACTTGGCGGCCCACCACGAGCTGAGCAAGCCCGGCGTTCTCAAGCAGCAAGTCATGCGGATGCTGAAGGATCCTCGCTCCGAGACGCTGGCGAGCCACTTCGTGCCCGAGTGGCTCGAGATGGAGCGCCTGGCCGAGGTGAATCCCGATCGGTCCGTCTATCCCTACGCCTCGGGGGCCGGCGATCCTCGTGCGGACTACCTGACCGAGCTGAAGCTGTTCGCCAAGAGCATCTTCGACGAGGATCGCAGCGTGCTCGACTTTCTCACCGCCGACTACACGTTCGTGAACGAGCGCGTGGCGCTGCTGTACGGCATCGACGACGTGAAGGGCGACACGTTCCGGCGCGTGACGCTCAAGGATTCGACGCGCTGGGGATTGCTGGGTAAAGGCGCGGTGTTGATGGCTGCCGCGTACCCGAATCGCACGTCTCCCGTGCGCAGGGCCGCTTTCATCCTCGGCGACATTCTCGGCACCCCGCCGGCGGCTCCGCCGAAGGACGTTCCGGCGCTGAAGGAGGAGCCGACGACGGGGAATACGCACTTCACGACGGTCCGGGACCGGATGGCGGCCCACCGGTCGAATCCCGTGTGCGCCTCCTGTCACGAGACGCTCGACCCGTTGGGGTTCTCGCTGGAGAACTTCGACGCCGTCGGCACCTGGCGTGACGTGGACCGGTTCGCCGGAACGCCGATCGACGCGGCGGGCAAGATGGTGGACGGTACCGAATTGCAGGGTCCGGACGATCTGCGCAAAGCGCTGATGAAGCATCCGGATCAGTTCGTGCAGACCTTCACGGAGCGGCTGTTGACTTACGCCTTGGGTCGCACCTTGAAGTATTACGACATGCCCGTGGTTCGAAAGATCTTGCGGGACGCGAAGGGCGACGATTACCGGTTTTCTTCGCTCGTCTGGGCGATCGTGCAGAGCGCGCCCTTCCAGATGCGGGAAGTGCCGGCTGCCGAACCGGTCACGACGAGCGCGCCGGCCGTGCAAGTGACGGCGCGGGCCGATACGGCGAAATAGAAGGCGGAAGCGAGCGTTGCAACCGCCTGAAGGCGCCATGAGTTCGATTGGGGAACCGAGCCGCACAGCGAGCCGAGTTCCGTAAGAGGAGAAACGCCATGTTCATCACGAAGAAACATCTCTCGCGTCGTACGGTTTTGCGCGGCGCGGGGGCTTGTATCGCGTTGCCGCTTCTCGATGCGATGAGCCCGGCCGGCGTGGCGTGGGGCAAGACGGCCGCAAAGGCGCCCCATCGCATGGCGTTCGTGAGCTTCCCGATGGGCGCCGTCATGAAGAACTGGATGCCGGAGCAAACCGGCAAGGACTTCAAGATCTCGCCGATCCTGGAGCCGCTCGACAAGTTCCGGTCGCATCTGACGATCGTCTCCGGGCTGCGTAACAAGCCGGCCGAGACGCCGGAGCCGCATGCGTACATCGAGAAGAGTTGGTTGAGCTGCGTCTCGCCGCTGGTCGCTCCCGGAGCCGGCGTGACCGCGGATCAAATGGCCGTCAAGCATATCGGTCAAGAGACGCGACTGCCGTCACTGGAGCTGTGTACCGCGCTGCAATCGTCCCAGGTCGCATGGCGCACGCCGACGCAATCGTTGCCACAGGAACGCAACCCGCGGGCCGTCTTCTACAAGCTGTTCGGGCAGGGCGATACGGACGCGGAGCGCAAGGCGATCGTCCGAGAAACCGGCAGCTTGCTCGACCGCGTGACCGACGAAGCGAAGAGCCTGCAGGCGTCGCTCGGAGGCGGGGATCGCCAAGCGGTCAGCGACTACTTCGACTCCGTTCGCGAGATCGAGCGTCGCGTGAACATGGCGGCCACGCAGGACACGTCGGACCTGGAGATACCGGATGCGCCGATCGGCGTGCCGAACGACATCGTCGAGCACATGAAGATGCTGTTCGATCTCATGGCCTTGGCTTATCAGGCGGACCTCACGCGCATCATCACGTTCTCGTTGGATCACGAGGCGAGCATGCGCGCGTACAAGAATCTGGGCATCTCGGAGGCGTTCCACCCCACCTCTCATCACGGGGATCAGCCGGACAAACTGGAGAAGCTCACGAAGATCCAAAACTTCCACACGCAGATGTTCGCGCGCTTCATCGAGAAGCTGTCGACCGCCAAGGAAGCCGACGGCACGGTGCTCGACCACGCGACGATTCTGTATGGCAGCAACATGAGCAACAGCAACCTGCACAACAACGACCCGTTGCCCGCGGCCATCGTCGGCGCTGCGCATGGACGGATCAAGGGCGGCCAGCACCTGCACTACCCGCAAGACAGCCGGTTCGCCGACTTGCTGTTGACGCTGTTCGACCGCACGGAGATTCCGATCGAGTCGATCGGCGACAGCGGCGGCACGTTCTCGGAGGTCTAGCGATGAAAGCGCTATGGGGTAGTCTCGTAGTCGCCGCCGCGCTCGCGAGTCCGGTCGCGCAGGCGGCGGATAACAGCTCGTTGCTGGATGCGCTCGCCTCCGGCGATCGCGCAACGGCTCTGCGGCTGCTCGACAAAGGCGCCGACGCTATGGCGGTCGGGCTCGATGGCACCACGACGCTGATGTGGGCCGCGCATCGCGGCGACGCGGACCTCGCCAAACGCTTGATCAAGAGCGGCGTCGACGTCAACGCGGCGAATCATTACGGAGCCACCGCGCTGTCGGAGGCAGCCACGATCGGCTCCACGCCGGTCATCCGCGTGCTGCTGGACGCCGGCGTCGACGCGAAGGGTGCCAATCCCGAGGGCGAGACGGCGCTGATGGAAGTGGCGCGCACGGGCAACGTCGAAGCGGCGGAGATGCTGCTGAAGGCCGGCGCCGATATCAACGCCAAAGAGAGCTGGGGCGGGCAGTCGGCGTTGATGTGGGCGGCCGCCGAGAGCCAGCCGGAGATGGTGAAGTTCCTGCTTGCGAAGGGGGCCGATGCGAACGCGCGAGGCGCCGTGCGCGATTGGCAGCGCCGGATACTCAAGGAGCCGCGGCCGAAAGACATGAACCACGGCGGCTTCACGCCGCTCTTGTACGCGGCGCGAGAGGGTTGTGTCGCGTGCGCGCGCCGGTTGGTGGAAGGCGGTGCGGACATCAATCTCGCGGATCCGGAACGCGTCACGCCCTTGTGCTTGGCGCTCGAAAACCTGCACTTCGACGTGGCGGCCTATCTGATAGAGGCCGGCGCAGACGTCGACAAATGGGATCTGTTCGGCCGGACTCCGCTCTATCAGGCCGTGGACGTGAACACGCTGCCCGTGGAGGGCAACGGCGCGCCGGACGTGCTTCCGAGCACGGACAAGCACTCGGGCCTCGACATCATCCAGATGCTGCTCGACAAGGGCGCGAACCCGAACATCCAGCTGACCAGGCGGCCGCCGTATCGCAACGTGCCGCAGGACCGGGGCGGCGACAGAATCCTGTCGGTGGGCGCGACGCCGCTGCTCAGAGCGGCACGCGCCGGCGACGCGCCGGCCGCCAAGCTGCTGCTCGCGCACGGCGCGCTCGTGGATTTGCCGAGCAAGGAGGGCGTCACGCCGTTGATGGCCGCCGCCGGCGTCGAGTTCGGCGAGCGCGTCACTCGCGGCCGCAATCGGACGGAAGAGGGCGTGCTCGCGACGCTGCAGCTCTTGGTCGATGCCGGGGCCGACGTGAATGCCAGAATGGTGGTGGAGCCCCATAGCGGCAATCCCTATTCGAACCTCACCTCCGCGGCCCGCAAGGGCGACTACCGGTTCGACGTGTTGGGCCGGCAGGTGCCGAGCACGCGCGCGGTGCCCGACAAGGCTGCGATTCACGGCGCGGCGATGCGGGGCTTCAATTCGGTCATTCAGTTCCTCGCAGCTCACGGCGCCGACTTGGAAGCCAAGGACTCCGAAGGCCGGACCGCGATCGATTACGCGGAGGGCCACTACACCGAGGACTTCCTGCGCCACGCGGCCGAGCCGCACGAGGATACGGTGAAGCTGCTGAAGAGCTTGATCGCCGCCGAACCCGCAGCCGCGCCTCAACCCCGCGCCGCAAACAACGTCGCGGAGTAGCGGCGCGCAACGCCGGGCACTATCACGGCGAGATGATTCGCCGCACGTCGAGCGTGGCTATTTCGGCCGATACGCCGTTCGCGCGGTATCTCCGTACGGCGCCGGACCGACGGTTGCGCGAATCTCCGCTTGCTCGTGCCGCTCGACCGTCGGCTTCGACGTGCCGCCGCCTTCCTCGCCCCACACGACGGTGACCTGAGTGCCCGGCTCGGCATATTGCGGCTCGATGCACGCGAGCGACAGCATCGAGCGTTCGTTGAAGCTGTAGCCGGTGTACGTCGACACGCCGACCGTCTTGCCGTCCACGAGGATCTTGTCGAACGGCAGCGTGGCGTAGTTCGCGAGCGGCAAGTCGATGTACTTCTCGACGGCCCCGGCGTGAAACAACGTTCCGAGCACGCGCTCGACGTCGTCGCCGTTCCAGGCGAGCGTGACTTTGCGGTAGCGCGGCGCGTCGGCGATTTCCTCCAGAGCCCGCCGGCCGACGAAGTCGTGATCGAAGCGCACGAACGCGCCGTAGCCCAAGTCGTACGGCGTCAGGTAGTAGTCCTCGATGTTGTCGGAGTAAAAGCTGCCGCCGAGCGAAGCCATCGCTTCGTAGCTGTCGCCGCCGAGCCATTTGCGGAACGCTCTGAGCTTCGCGCCGCTGTACACCGCCGGCAGTGGCGAGGGGATCCAGCCGGACTCGAGCGTGCTCGTCGGGTACGTCCGCGCGCCGACGCGGCGAATCCCGAATCCCTCGCCCGCCTCGAGCAGCGCATCGCGCACGCGCTCGCCGTCGTCCCACGGACCGAACAGCTCCCAGCCGGGCTGGCCGACCATGCCATGGCGCAGCGCATGGACTTTGCGGCCGGCGATCTTGACGACGTCCATGCGAAAGAACTTCGTTGCAGGCGCGGGCTTGCCGATCGCCTTCGCCATGACCTGCGCGGCGTTCGGCCCTTGGATCTGATAGCGGTACGACTTGCGCCTGCCTTTCTTGTTGACCGCGGAGCGCTCGTCGCGCTTTGCCTTCGCCTTGTAGCCGCCGGTCGCGACGTGATACTCGACCCAGTTCAGCGCGGGCGGGCGGCCGACGAGATTGAAGTCGTCGTCGTCGAGGTGAAACAGGATCGCGTCGCCGATGACGTAGCCGTCGGGGCTGCAGGCGACGAACTGCTTGGCCGTGTTCACCGGAAAGCTCTCGAAGCTGTTGACGCCGAGGTCGGCGAACACCTGCAGCGCGTCGCGGCCCGCAACCTGGAGATCCGTCATGTGGTGCGACTGATCGAACAGCGCGCACGTCTCTCGCCACGAACGCTGCTCGTCGCGCCAGTTCGTGAACTCGCTCGGCACGACCGGAAACGCGTATGGTCCGATCTGCGAGCCGCGCAGCATCCGGACCGGATTCTTGGCGGCTTTGATGGCCTCCTCGAGGCTCTTGTAAGCCATTGGCACGATCTCCCCTCTGAAAACGACCACTTCCGGAACGTCGCGAATCGAAGCGCGACAACCATAAACGAAACCCGAGGCGGCGAGCCACCTCGGCGCGCTATTCGCGATCGACACCCGATCGATCTGGACCCGTTCGTGCCGGCAACGCAGGCTCGGCCGGCCTTCTTCGTGGACGGCCCTTGCGCACGCCGGAAATAAAGCCTCTGATAGGTTTCGGAGGAGCGATGAGCAACCCGCTGTGGCACTACCGTTGATTTATCTGGCGCGGCACGGCGAGACGACGTGGTCGGCCAGCGGCCGGCATACCGGCCTGAGCGATCCGCCGCTCACCGCGCGCGGCGAGCGCAATGCCGAGAGCTTGGGCGAGCGGTTGGCCGGCGCGGCCCTGGCCGCCGTGTTTTCGAGCCCGTTGCAGCGTGCCGCGCGCACGAGCGAGCTGGCCGGCTTCGGCGCCGTTGCGACGCTCGACGACGACCTCGTCGAGTGGAGCTACGGCGAGTACGAGGGCAAGACCAGGGACGAGATTCACCGGCAACGCCCAGGCTGGGACCTGTTTCGAGACGGCTGCCCTGGCGGCGAATCGATCTCGCAGGTCGCCGTGCGGGCGGATCGCGTCGTCGCCCGACTGCGCGCGCTGGACGGCAATGCGCTGATCTTCTCGCACGGCCACTTTCTGCGCGTGCTGGCTGCTCGCTGGCTGGCGCTCGATCCCGGGTTTGGCCGATGCTGCTACCTCGACACGGCCGCGCTCAGCATCGTCGGCTACGAGCACGGGCACGACGATCCCGTCATCCGGCTCTGGAACGACGTTGGGCATTTACGCGATCGGGGAGCGGCGAGCGTCGGCTGACGCGGTCGGCGGTGCTCGGCCTCGCCGAGGGCCGGAACGCGGATGGCGACCCGATTCTTGGAACGGCGATTCGCGGGTTATTCGGCGGGCGGCGGCGGCAAATCGGCCGGCGGAGTCTTGTCGAAGCGATCGCGTCCCGTCGTGCGATCGAAGGAGCGGTCGCCCTCGACGCACGTGTCGAAGTCGGTGAACACGCGATCGCGCGCTCGCCGGTATTGCTGCTGCGTCTTCAGCGGCCGGGTGAGGACCGTCGGCGCAGTGAGCGTCGACTCGATCCGCAGCGTATCGGCATCGGCGAGCGACATGCGCTCGACGACGTGGGCTCCGGCGCCGAGCGTAGACCCGGGTACGATCGGAGCGTTCGGATCGAGGCCGGTCGTCTCGACTACGAGCGTCGTGCCTTCCCATCGACCGATCGAGGTGCCGCTCCGCGACACGTCGAGCGAGCCTGCCGGTGGCTTGTCGCGCAGGTAAATGCGCCGAACCAGACCCGATTCGACGGCCATCGTGACGCGCCCGGGCGTGAAGAGAATCTCGAAAGCGCCGCC
Source organism: uncultured Gammaproteobacteria bacterium (assembly GCA_963817615.1). Classification (GTDB taxonomy): domain Bacteria; phylum Pseudomonadota; class Gammaproteobacteria; order Steroidobacterales; family Rariloculaceae; genus FEN-1219. The sequence continues at coordinate 1,593,393 of CAWFPH010000002.1, forward strand.
GGCACCCTCGGGCGGGCGGCCGCTGAAGGTTTGGCTTTGGCAATAGGCGCGTCCGACGGCGAGCCCGAGGTTTCCCTGTAACGCGTCGCGACAACGGGCGACGACATCCGGCTTGAAGCCGAGTGAAGCGAACGAGCCGCAGATGACGTCCGGTGTCGGAGCGACCCGAGCGGCGCCGGGGGTCGGCGGCGGCAGCACGAACGGCGCCGTCAACGGCGTCCAGGAACCGGCGAAATCGGGAAGGCCTTTGAGGGAATCGTAGGTCATCCCGGGCTGAGCGGCGGCGGGATTCGCGAGCGCGACGGCGCATATCGCTACGACGGCGGCTGCCGCCCGAATTCGCGATGCGGGTGTGCTTCGCAAGGATTTACGGCCGCGCCACGGAGTTCGGACACTGCAAGACTCGGTCGTCCGGCAGCGTCACCTTCTCGCAGTGCCCGCCGATGCTCCCGTCCCTGAGCGGCCAGTACTCCACGGCGATCTTGTCTCCGGCCTTCAGCACGTCTTTGTTCCAACCGAAGCCTTGCAGAACCGACGGTGAGCCGTTCTCGAACCCCCAGAGGTCGTACGTGCCCGGCTTGTTTCGGTTCGGCACGTATACCCAGAGGAAGGCGTGCGGATTCTTCCACTCGAGCTTGGCCACTGAGCCGGTCACGGTCTTCGTGCCCGCCGTATCGAACATTGCGTACGAGTGGTGCGCCCACGCCGCGCCGCTCGAGGCGACCAGGAATGCGCCAAAGAGGGCCTGTCGACCGCTTCTCATACGCGCTTCCTTTCCTGACGCGGAGAATGTACCGGGACCCGGCTGATTCTCTGCAAAAGTCGAGCGATAGGCAACGGCTTTTGGCGTCCACGTCGCGCCGAGTGTTTCAGTCGCGACGCCGTCCGGCTCGGCGGCGGCGGGTGACTCGCGGCGCCCACCGCTTCGCAATCCGCGGTGGCCGCGGTGCGGTACCGCACCGACGGCTGCCGCGCGTTCCGCCACGCTGAGCCCATGCCTCAAGCAGGCCGAGTGAGTCCAAGGAGGACTTCATGAAAGCGATATTGATCGGATGCGCGGCCATGCTCGCCGCGACTAGCGCCTTCGCGTACAAGCCGGCGACGGAGCAGGAGTTCAGCCAAGTCGCGTCCGAAGGATGCAAGAATCGGGACGGCGATTTCGTCGTTCGCGGCATGGTCAGCAGTGCCAGCGAGAATACGCTGGTGCTTTCGGACCCGACGAGCTCGAGTAGCACTATATCGGTCACGCTTCCCGGCCGCGGCCCGCTGGCTCGAGCCAAGGGCTGGTTCGGCAGAAACAAGTACGAGGCGAGCGAGCAGCGCTTGAACGAGCTTCGTGAGAGTCGCACAGCCGTCGTCGTGACATTGAAGTGCAAAGGCAATGCGACGCCGGTCGCTCGCAACATCAGCTACTTCAATTCGGACGGATCGCGCGCGTCGATTTCGTTCTAGTCTCGACGCGGCGCGCGGCTGGGCGCCCACGGGGTTGTCCGCCGCACGGCCCGCGATGCCTTGCACCGAGGCCTTGGCCCTGATCGCTCCGACGCGTGCGCTCGGCGCGGGGCTCGGCCGGTATCGCGGTCGCCGCAGCGCAGCGTCGTACGTCGTGCTCGGCCTCGCGCCGGCACGCGGGTATGATAATCGTGCTCACGCAAGACGCGCTCGATTGAGCGCTCGTCGCGTGGCAGCCTGACTTCCCGTCGCGGCGGCCGCCGCCGCTTAGGTTCTCGCGCTCGCGGCTGGGACTTGGGCAGCGCGGCGTCGCGAAAGCGGTCGAGGCTTTCGGGATGGCGGAACAACGAACGGAGCAAATCAGCACCGTGGCGAAACATCGCATCTACACGACGAGCTTCGCAAGTGTCTATCCGCACTACGTCAACAAGGCGGAGAAGAAAGGACGCACGAAAGCAGAAGTCGATGAGGTCGTTCGCTGGCTGACGGGCTATAGCCAGAGCGAGTTGGAAGCCGAGCTCGAAAAGCGAACGGACTTCGAGACGTTCTTCGCCGAAGCGCCTCGCCTGAATCCTTCACGAGCTTTGATCAAAGGCGTGATCTGCGGTGTGCGAGTGGAAGAAATCGAAGAGCCGACCATGCGCGAAATTCGCTACCTGGACAAGCTGATCGACGAGCTCGCCAAGGGCAAGGCGATGGAAAAGATTCTGCGGAAGTAGCGCGATTCGGTGCGCTGCGGCCCTATGCGGACGGTGCGAGCATGCGGCTGCCCGGTGCGATGTGGCAGCGCACCCGATCGATGGACCGCCGCTGCCGTCGAGCTGTCGCGCGCGCCGATCCGATTGCGCCGAGCTAGGCGGGACTTTCGTTGCGCAGAGGGAGGTCTGCGACGAGTACGTCTTCGCCGTGGGGTGGCGCGCGCGCGAGTAAGGCGCCGGCGGACGACCAGATCGCGCTGCCGCCGGCAGACTCGCAGGCGCCGGTCGGCGCTCCATAGTTCGCCATCAATACCGCCATCCTGTGTTCCGCGGCATATCGTGCGAGCAGCGCTGTATCGCGCGCATAGCCTTCGGGCGTGATGAAGCAGCTCGCCGCGTAGATGTCGGCACCCTCGCTCGCCGCCGTTCGTGCATGCTCCGGATGCGTAATGTCCGCGCAGATCGCGATGCAGAGAATATTTCCTTCGACGACCAGAGGCGCGCCGCCCGGCCCGCAGATGAACGCATTCTCTTCGCCTGCATGAAGAAATTGCTTCGAGTGCGTCGAAGGGCTGCGAAAAGGCTCAAAGCACAAAGCGCCGATCTCGAGGCCATGCGTGGCTTGCAGCGGAGCGCCTGCGACGAGCGTGATGCGGCGCGTGTCCGAGATGCTCTGTAATGGCTGCAGACGTGGATCACTCGGAGCAAGCGCGTCGGCCCGAGTCAGGCCGCGGTCGTAGCCGGTGAGCGAAAGCTCCGGGAAGACGGCCAACCTTGCGCCGCGATCGGCCGCGCGCGCTGCTAAGCGAACGTGATCTTCGACGCTCCTGCCTACGTCGCCCGGGCGCGCGACGGACTGGATCACGGCTACCGAAATGCGTGCCATCGTTGGAAGTCGCCCGTCGTCACGTTGTCGCCCACGAGGAACGGTTCGCCGGCCGTCGGGGCGATCCGAAGACCGCCCCGACGAGTGTGCCGGCGCCGGCTACCGTCCCGCGACCAGATGGTCGCGATCCAATCCGGCGACTTTCTCGAGATCGATTCCGGCCGCTTTGGCGACTTGGTCGAGCGCGCCTTTGATCGCCGCGGCGACGCACGGTTGCACGTACTCGCGCTGATCCTTGAGGTGAGCCACACCCTTCTCGCCACTGACCGTCGCCGAGCAGATGCTCTGCGCCGCCTCCGCGATACGCCTGTACGCCTCTTGCGCGCCGGCTTGCGAGGAGAGGTTGAGCGGCCTCACGTCGATGGTCCGAGTCAGCGCTTCGTCGTTGAGCCACCGGTCCGCGAGCGCCCCCTGTGATACGACGAGTCCCGCGATCAGAGCAGCGACCCCAGTGCGCAGTCCATTCGTTCGTCCAAGATGCATGACGTAATCTCCTTTTAAAGCAATCGTCGTTTCGGACGCTCCCCGATCGCCGTCGGGCCCCTAGAGCAATATCCGTGCCGAGTTCAGAAACATTTCTGAGTCAATGGATTAGCGAGCGTGGCGTCGATCGAGCCGTGTCGAGTTCGGAACACCATTGGCCGGAAATGAAACGAATTGGCGATTCACGCCAATTCGCTCCGACTGTCCGCGCTCACGCCCTTTCGAGGGAGCCGGCGTCTCAACCCGACGGATTGACGAGCGGGCGATGCGAAGTGCCGCTCGAGAGCAGCCGGCCGCGCTCGGCGTTTCGCCCGCGACACACGCCGGCTCAGGCACGCCGCGCCGGCGCGGCCGAAAGCGTGCGCGTTCCGCGGCTCGGAAATAACACTCATACTGCGCGGCGGTGACTAGGTTCCGGGCGGGGCTTTACCGACAGAAGGAGGGTGCAAGATGAGTGGCTCGAATCCGACGCTCGCGAAGCTGGCGATGGCGGCGGCGCTGTGCGCGGCTTCGTTCGCTGCGAGCGCCGAAACCGCGTTCATTACCGGCGCGAACTCGGGGCTGGGACTCGAGTTCACGAAGCAGTACGCGGCCAAGGGTTGGACCGTGATCGCCACGCATCGCAGACACGAGACGCCGGCGACTCTGACCGAGGTCGTCGCGAAGTATCCGAAGGTGCGCGTCGAGACGCTCGACGTCACCAACGTCGAGCAGGCGCAAGCCCTCGCTGCGAAGCTCGCGGACGTGCCGATCGACGTGCTCATCAACAACGCCGGCGTGTACAACGACCGCAGCGGCTGCGCTGCCGATGACGAAGAATGTCCGGGCAGCTACAAGACTCAGACCTTCGGCCAGCTGGACTTCAAGCTTCTCGACACGATCATGGCCGTGAACATCAAAGGGCCGTTGATCGTGTCGCAAGCGTTCTATCCGAACGTGAAGGCGAGCTCGCTCAAGAAGATCGTGGCGATCAGCTCGAGCAACGGCACGATCACGGGCGAGCTGCCGCACCCGTGGCCCGGCGCCACGTTCTATCGCATGAGCAAGGCCGCGTTGAACCGCGAGATGCAGATCGTGGCGTCGACCGTGAAAGACGACGGCGTCACCGTCGTGATCCTGAACCCCGGCCCCACCCTCACCGAGCATCAAGAGTACTTGCGGGGCAACCCGATCATGCTCGAGATGTCGTTCACGGTCGAAAACATGATCGACACGATCGCGAAGACCAAGCTCGAGGACACCGGGCAATTCTGGCGCTACGACGGCGTGCCGGAGAAATGGTGAAGGCTGCGCCGAAATCCAAGTACCGCGCCGCGGCGGCCGCAGCGCTGCTCGGTCTCGTGGTCGCTGCGCCGTTCGCCGAGCGCGCGAGCGCTCAAGCGCAGTCCGCGGGCGGCGAGGAAGCCGCAATCGGCGAGTTCAACCGGCGGTACTTGAAGGCAATCAACGACGGCGACATCGAGGCGCTCGCCGCGTTGACCGACGAAGGGCACATGATGATCGCGTCGGGCGGCCCGCCGCTCGTCGGCAAGAAGGCTCTCGTCGACGCGATGACGCGCGCATTTCGGACCACCAAGTTCGACGAGTCGTGGACGCCGCAGGAGACCGTCGTGTCCGGCGACCTCGCGTATCAGCGCGGCACGTTCGTCGTCATCAGCAAGCCGAAGGCCGGCGGCGAGGAATCGCGTGTCGCCGGCAACTTTCTGCGCATCTACCGCAAGATCGGCGGCGCATGGTTCATGGTGCGCGACTCGTTCAACAGCCAGCCTACGCGCGACGTCCGACCGTAACCTGCGCCGCAGTGCGCATGCGGTCGGATGAGCGGCGACGCGCCCCCCAGTGCGAAAGAGCGCAGGGATCCCGCAGTTGGGACGTCCCAATGCGGCCCCGCGACAACTTCGGGGCCCCGCCGTCGGCGCGTGCGCGGACATCGGTGACAAATCAAGGAGTTGCTTGCCGCCCAACACTGGCACGAATGTCGCAAATCACGAAGCCGGGGCGGCCGACCGGCCGGGAGATTCGTCTACATGAATACGATCGGCTTTCTGGAGTCCGTCGGTCGCGATCTGAGCCACGCGCTGCGCGGCTTGCCGCGGCGTCCGGCGTTCACCGTCGCCGCAGTGCTCACGCTCGCGCTCGGCATCGGTGCCACGACGGCGATCTTCAGCGTCGTCTACTCGGTGCTTTTGAAGCCGCTGCCGTTTCCGAACGCCGCCGAGCTCGTGCGGATCCGCCACCCGGCGGCCGGCCTCGGCGCGCCCGATCTCGGCTCGTCGCCGAGCCTCTACTTCACGTACCGGAAAGAGGGCCGCGCGTTCACCGACATCGGCTTGTGGGGCGACGGCGGCGAAACGCTGACGAGCGGCGGCGAGACGCTGCGGATACGCTCGCTTCGCGTTTCATACGGAGTGCTTCAGGCGCTCGGCGTGCAGCCGCTGCGCGGCCGCTGGTTCACGGAGCAAGAGCACGGGCCCTCCGCGGAGGGGCCGGCACCCGTGATCCTGTCGTATGCGTTTTGGCGCAGCCGATTCGCCGGCGAGGCGTCGGCGCTCGGGCGGGAGCTCGTCGTCAACGGGCGGCAGGCGCAAGTCGTCGGCATCATGCCGCGGGATTTCCGTTTCCTCGCGCTCACGCCGCAGCCCGACATCATCGTGGCGCTGCAGTTCGATCCCGCGCGAGCATCGATCACGAGCTTCACGGGCTATAACGCGCTTGCGCGACTGAAGCCCGGCGTCACGCCGGAGGAGGCGCGTGCCGACCTCGAGCGCCTGCTGCCGATCTGGCGAAACGCATGGCCGACGGCGCAGGGCCTGACGCGCGAGGCCGTCGAGAAATGGCGAATCGCGCCGGGGGTGCGGCCGTTGAAGGACGATCTCGTCGGCGGCATTGCGAGCACGCTGTGGGTGCTGATGGGCGCCATCGGCGCGGTGCTGCTCGTGGCCTGCGCGAACATCGCGAATCTAATGCTCGTGCGTGCGGACGCGCGGCGGCAGGAGCTCGCCGTGCGCGCGGCGCTCGGCGCCGTGCCGGCGCGACTCGCACGCGAGCTGCTCATCGAGAGTTTCGTGATTGCGGCGCTCGGTGGCGTGCTCGGCTTGGCGCTCGCCTACGCGGGCATCGAGCTGCTGGTATCGCTCGGTCCGCGCAACCTCCCGCGGCTCGACGAGATCGCCGTGCATCCGCCCGTGCTGCTGTTCACGGCAAGCATGGCGCTCGTCTCCACGCTGCTGTTCGGCTCGATCACGGCTTTCAAGCACGCGGTGCACGTCGACTCGGGCGCGCTCGGGGCCGCGCGCGGCGCGAGCGCGGGCCGCGACCGCGCTCGCGCGCGCAACACGCTCGTCGTGGTGCAGGTGGCGCTCGCGCTCGTGCTGGTGGTGAGCGCCGTGCTGATGATTCGCACGTTCGAGGCATTGCAAAGCGTCGATGCAGGCTTCGTGGACCCCGGCACCATTCAAACGGTGCGCACCTGGGCGCCGAACGAGCTGCTGCGCGACCCGAAGGGTTACACGCGCGTGCAGCACGAGATCCAGGACGCGATCGCGAAGCTGCCGGGCGTGCGAGCCGTGGGCTTCACGAGCACGCTGCCGATGGAGGGGGCGCCCTTCACGATCGAGGGGCCGGTGGCGGTCGAAGGCCAGCCTCTCGCGGGCGGCGCTACGCCGCCGTCGCGCCGGATGAAGTTCGTGTCGCCCGGCTACTTTCAGGCCATGGGCACGCGGATCATCGCGGGCCGCGACTTCACGTGGGCCGACGTCGACGCCGGCGGCCGCGTCGCGCTGATCTCGGAGGAGCTCGCCCGCGAGATCGCGGCGCAGCCCGCGGCGGCGCTCGGCATGCGGATCCGCACGTCGGCGCCGACGGACGACTGGCGCGAGGTCATCGGCGTGGTGCAAGGCTTGAAGGACGACTCGTTGTACGCGGACGCGCCGACGCTCGTCTACTGGCCGATGCTCATGGAGAACGCGTTCGGCGGCCCGCTGACCGCGATTCCGCCCGTCGCGTACGTGATTCGCAGCGATCGCGCGGGCACGGCCGGCCTCGTCACGGAGATTCGCAGCGCGGTCTGGTCGGTGAGCACGAGCGTGCCGATCGCGCTCGAGCGCACGATGGAGACGCTATACGCCGGCTCGCTTGCGCGCACGTCGTTCACGCTCGTGATGCTCGCGATCGCGGGCGGCATGGCGCTCGCGCTCGGGCTGCATCGGCATCTACGGCGTGATCGCGTACGTCGTCTCGCAACGGACGCGCGAGATCGGCATCCGGCTGGCGCTCGGCGCGCAGCAGCGCGAGGTCAGCAGGATGTTCTTGCGCCACGGCCTGATGCTCGCGGGGTTGGGACTGGGCATCGGCCTCGTCGCGGCGGTCGCGGTGACGCGGCTACTCGCTTCACTGCTGTACGGCGTCGGCCCCACCGATCCGGTGGCCTACGCGGTGGCGCTCGGGGTCATCCTCGTGGCCGCCGCGCTCGCGAGCTATTGGCCGGCGCGGCGGGCGGCGGCGATCGATCCGGTGGACACGCTTCGCGCCGACTAATTCCACTTGCGATCCGCGAAGGGTCCGGCAACGTCGGCTCGGCGCGTTGTGCACTCGAGCGCATGACGAGATGGATAGGATCGATCGATTTCGGCGTCGTTGAGCCCGAAGAACGCGCCTTAGCATTAGGATTGCGTCATGGATCCGAATTCCCGCGAGGCCCTGTCTCGGCGGCGGGATGCGGCATCGCTGACGTGGCGCGGCCCTGCACTGATGCTGTTTGCGCGTACGGCTTGTGCGGTGGGAGCGCAAGCGCTCGTCGCGGGCGTCTTCGCCCTCAGAGCATCGCCGACGCCATGGCGCGACGCCGAGCCGTGGCTGCCGGTCTACGGAACACTGATCGACGCCGGATGCCTGGCGCTGCTGTGGCGGCTCACGCGCAGCGAGGGGATCCGCCTGTTCGACCTTGTCGGCTTCGAGCGGACGCGGTTGGGCCGCGATACGCTGCTCGGGCTCGCGCTCGTGCCTGCGAGCCTCGTCTTCATTCTCGGCGGCGTCTATGGGTCGGGCTGGCTCGTGTACGGGACGCTCTCCCCGCCGTACCTCTTCGGGTCACTGCCCTTGCCGGCCGCTCTCTATGGCGTGCTGGTGTTTCCGTTCCTCTGGGGGCTGACGGAGCAGATGACCTATAACGGCTACTTGGTATCTCGCTTTCAGGTGCTGAGCCGGAGCACGGGACTGGCGATCGTATCGGTGGCTTTCGTTTGGTCGCTGCAGCACGCCTTCATGCCGTTGACCTTCGACGCGCGGTTCATGGCCTTTCGCCTGTTGTCGTCGGTGCCCAATTCGGTCTTCCAGACGCTTTTGTATCTGCGCCTGCGCCGGCTGCTGCCGCTCGCGATCGCGCACGCCCTGTTGGACGGCGCGAGCGTGCTGATCGGGGTGCTGCTGCCGTTGCTGCGGGCATGATGGGCACCGCTGTCGCATGAATCGCGCCGGGGGTTGCTGCTGCGGTCGCGCACCTCGAGTGCCGCGGGCGCGCAGCCGGCATATCATTCGGCCCATGACAACGATCGATCGATTTCGCCCATGGGTGTGCGCGGCCGCCCTCGCGCTGCTCTGGCTCAGCCACAGTGCCGGCGCCGGCGCTCAGGAATCCCGCCTGCACGCCCCCGAGTTCAAGGTGGATCCCGCCTGGCCGGTGATTCCGAACCACTGGGTGCTCGGCGAGGTGACGTCGGTTTCGGTCGACAGCAAAGACAACGTCTGGGTGCTGCACGTGCCGCAGTCGGTTCCCGAGGCGCAGCGCGCCAACGCCGCGCCGCCCGTGCTCGAGTTCGACGCCGCCGGCAAGCTCGTGGCGAGCTGGGGCGGCCCCGGCGAAGGCTTCGAGTGGCCGGGCCGCGAGCACGGCATCTTCGTGGACGCGAACGACTTCGTTTGGATCGGCGGCCGCGCCGGCTGGCCGCGGCCCACCGCGCCCGGCTTGAGCGACGACATGATCCTGAAGTTCACGGCCGCCGGACAGTTCGTCATGCAGATCGGCCATCGCGGCCAGAGCACCGGGAATCTCGACACCGTGGACGTCCATCAGGCCACGGACGTCTTCGTCGACACGAAGGCCAAAGAGGTCTATGCCGCCGATGGCTACGGCAACAATCGCGTGATCGTCTTCGACTCCGAGACAGGGAAATTCAAGCGGATGTGGGGCGCGTTCGGCGAGCCGCCGCCGCCCACCTTCGCGCCCAACGTCCCCACGCCGCAGCCGCAGACGACGCCGGACGGACCCCCTGAGTTCGGCTTGCCGCACGCCGTCAAGGTCTCGCGCGACGGCGTCGTCTACGTCGCGGACCGGATCAACAACCGCATTCAGCTGTTCACGCGCGCCGGCAAATTCTTGAAGCAGGTCCGCGTGACGAACGAAGGCAGCGCCGTCGTGCCGGTTCCCGCAGGCTTCGCCTTCTCGCCGGATCGGAAGCAGCAGTTCCTCTACGTCGTCGACTCCGGCGCGATGCGCATCGTGATCTTCGATCGGCAGGCGATGGTGCAGATCGGCGCCTTCGGCATGAAGGGCGCGCAGCCGGGCGAGTTCGACATCGTTCATCACATCGCAGCCGACTCGAAGGGCAATCTCTACACGGCGGAGATCGTGAACCAACGGCGCGCGCAGAAGCTCGTGCTGCAGAAGGCACGATGACGCTCGCGCGACTGGGCTAAGACGACCGACACAAGGACCCACTCATGACCGCGGCGAAATGGTGGCAGCGCATCGTCGGCTCCCTGTACCTGCTCGAGGGCATCGGCCTCACGCTGATGGCGCTGTTCGACCCCGACCGCTTCGCGGCGACTTGGGCCGTCGCGCCGGTCGGCTCGGTCGACGCGCTCGGCGTCCGCGCGGCGCTCGTCGGCGGACTGCCCACGGCGATGACGTGGGTGCTGCTCGGCGCGATGCTGTGGATCTACTCGCGCGCGCCCGAGCGCTCGCGCGTGCTCGTGATCGTCGTCGCAGCGTGGGAGCTGCTCGTCTGGATTCCCGTCGATGCCGTGTCGACGTTGCAAGTCTTCGACGTGGGACGGCTCGTGCTGACCGCGATCCACGCCGCGATCGGCATCACGGGAATTTTGGTCCTGCGCCGGTTGCCCGCCGAACGGCACGGCTGACGAACACTCGGCGCCATTCCCGTTCGCAAACGTCCCGCTATACTCCACCCGTGACGCGCCGCGCCGAATCAGCAGCGACCGTGTTCGCCTATTTCACGGCGGTCGGCCTGCTGTTCTTCGGGTACCGGTACTTCGAGATCGTCGCGAGCGGCCGTGACGTGTCGGCGCTCGAGCCGTTGATCAACGAGCTCTTCACCGGTGCGTGGATGGCGGCGCTGCTGTTTCCGTTCGTGGCGTGGGTCGCCCGGCGCTACCCGGTGAGTCTCGCGACTTGGTCGTCGTGGCTGCCCATCCACGCCGGCGCGCTGATCGCTTATTCGCTCGCGCATACGTCGCTGCTCTGGTTGTCGCGCAGCGTGCTGTACCCGCTGTTCGGCCTGCACCGTTACGACTACGGCATCATGGCCGCGCGTTATCCGATGGAGTTCTTTCACGACGTGATCGCGTATGCGGTCGTCGTCAGCGTTCTGTATCTGTTCTCCCGCCACGTGCGGGCGGCGCAGCTCGAAGCGAAGCTCGCGCACGCGCGTCTCGAGAACCTGCGGCTGCAGCTGCAGCCGCACTTCTTGTTCAACGCATTGAACACGATCTCGTCGGTCGTCTACGACGATCCGCGGCGCGCGGACCGCATGATCGCGTCGCTCAGCGAGCTGCTGCGCGAGACGATCGACGATGCCGAAGCGCTGCTCGTACCGCTCGCGCGTGAGATCGCGATTCTCGAGCGGTATCTCGACATCATGCGCCAGAGATTCGAGGACAAGCTCACGGTGGACGTTCGCATCGATCCGGAAGTGCTCGGCGCGCTCGTCCCCCACCTGCTACTGCAACCGCTCGTCGAGAACTCGATCAAGCACGGCGCGGATCCGGAGTCCCACGCCGTGAGCCTCACGCTGACGGCGCGGCGCGACGGCCCGCGCACGAGCGTCGGCATTCGCGACAAAGGCCGCGGCCTGCCCGAGGGGCCGCTCCAGCGCGGCACGGGCCTCGGGAACACGGCCGCGCGCTTGCTGCAGCTCTACGGGCCGGAGCACGCGCTCGCGCTCGAGAACTGCGCCGACGGCGGCTTGTTGGTGACCGTCGCCGTGCCGTTTCGCACATGATCCGAGTGCTGATCGTCGACGACGAGCCGCCGGCCCGGCGCAAGGTGCGGCGGTTTCTCGCGCGCGACGCGGAGATCGGCGAGATCCGCGAAGCCGCATCGGCCCGCGAAGCGATCGAGGCGATCGAGACTTTCGCTCCGGATCTCGTCTTTCTCGACGTCCAGATGCCGGATGCCGACGGGTTCAGCGTCTTGTCCACGGTTGCGGCTCGCGACTTTCACGTGATCTTCCTGACTGCGCACGAGCGCTACGCGCTCGACGCCTTCGACGCGGACGCGCTCGATTACCTGCTGAAGCCGGTCGATCCCGAGCGCTTTGAGCGGTCGCTCGAGCGGGCCAAAGCGCGGATCGGGATGTGGCAGGTGCCGTCGTCCGGACCAGCGGCGGCGCCCATGCAGCGTTTGTTGGTGGAAAAAGGCGGCCGCGAATTCTTTCTGCCGGTGACGCGTATCGATTGGGCCGACGCCGACGGCAACTACCTGCACGTGCATGCTGCAGGCGAGACGTACACGGTGCGCACGACGCTCGAGAGCCTCGTCCGGCGTCTCGATCCCGAGCGCTTCGTCCAGATCAATCGCGCGCAGCTCGTGAATCTCGACAGCGTCAAGGAGATGCAGCCGCTGTTTCACGGCGAGCGTCTGGTGCTGCTCAAGGACGGGCGTGAGCTCACGTGGACGCGCCGCTTCAGGACTGCGAAAGCCGCTTCGTCACGGCTGCGGGCCCGTTCGTCACATTGATTTTGGCGGCCCGCGCGCCGCCCATCACAATCGCGCGATGAACACCTGCATCGCGATGCGCGGACGCGTCCGCGCCGGGCTCCTCGGGTTTCTGGTTGCAACGTCCAACGCCTCTGCGGCCGATCACGGCTGGTCCGCGTACGGCGGCGACGCGGGCGGCACGCGCTATTCGTCGGCGAGGCAAGTCACGCGCGCGAACGTCAGCGCGCTGCGGGTCGCCTGGACGTACCGCACGCACGCGCTCGATACGCCGAGCGCGCTCGACAGCAAAGCCGCGTTCGAGGCGACGCCGATCCTCGTCGACGGCCTGCTGTTCCTCACCACGCCGTTCGACCGCGTGATTGCACTCGATCCGGCCACGGGCGCCGAGGTTTGGACCTACGATCCCAACATCGATCGTTCGCGCGGTTACGCCGAGGTCAGCTCGCGCGGCGTGGCCGCGTGGACCGATGCGCGCGCCGCGCAGCGCGCACCCTGCAAGCTTCGAATCTTCGTGGGCACGCTCGATGCCCGCCTGATCGCGCTCGACGGCAAGACGGGGAAACCGTGCGCGCAATTCGGCGCAGCCGGCAGCGTGGAGCTGACGCGCGGCGTCGGGTTCGGTCCCGAGTTTCGCGGCGACTACCATGTGACGTCCCCGCCCACGATCGTGGGAGATCTCGTGATCACGGGCTCGGCCATCGGCGACAATGGGGCTGTGGACATGCCGCGCGGCACGGTGCGCGCGTTCGACGCGCGCAGCGGCGCGTTGAAATGGGCGTGGGATCCGATTCCTTGGGCCGACGAGCAACAGGTCCGGACCGGCGCCGCGAATGCGTGGTCGACGTTCGCCGCGGACCCGGCACGCGACCTCGTGTTCATCCCGACCGGCAGCGCGAGCCCCGACTACTACGGCGGCGCCCGGCCCGGCAACAACGAGTGGGCGAACTCGGTCGTCGCGCTGCGCGCATCGACGGGTGCGTTCGTCTGGGGCTTCCAGGTCGCGCACCACGACCTCTGGGACTTCGACGTGCCGGCGCAACCTACGCTCATCGATTTCCGCGGCACGCCGGCCGTCGCCGTCACCACGAAGATCGGCAACGTGTTCGTGCTCGATCGCATGACCGGGAAGCCGCTGCACGAAGTCGAGGAGCGCGCGGTGCCGAAGAGCGACGTCGACGGCGAGCACGCGTCGCCGACCCAACCGTTCCCCGTCTGGGAGCCGCTCGTGCCGCAGACCTTGACCGCGGCCGACGTGTGGGGCTCGTCGCCGGAGATGACGCAGTGGTGCCGCGACCGGCTCGCCTCGCTGCGCAACGAGGGGCTGTTCACCCCGCCCGGCGCGCGCGGCACGATCTCGTTTCCCGGCAACGTCGGCGGCGTGACCTGGGGCAGTGCCGCGTGGGATCCCGAGCGCCGTCTGCTGATCGCGAACACGAACCGTGTGGCCGCGATCATGAAAATCATCCCGCGTGAAGACTTGCGCGCTGCGATGGCGCGCGCGCCCGACACGGATACTTCGTGGGGCGGCGAGTTCGGACTGCAGCGCGGCACGCCGTACGGCATGCACCGCGAATGGTTCGTCGCACCGAACCGTCAGCCCTGCAACCGTCCTCCTTGGGGTGCAATCGTCGCGTTCGACCCGCAAACCGGAACCGTTCGTTGGCAATCGCCTCTCGGCACGATGGCCGACGGCTGGCCGGCCGGATCTCTCAACTTGGGCGGCCCCGCGGCGACGGCGGGCGGTCTGATCTTCGCAGCCGCGGCGATCGACGCGCACCTACGCGCGTTCGACAGCGATACCGGCCGCGAAATCTGGAGCGTCGCGCTGCCGGCGAGCGCGCAGTCGACGCCCATGATGTATGAGTGGCGCGGGAGAGAGTACATCGTGATCTGCGCCGGCGGCCACGGGCGGCTCAAGAACCTCGGCGCCGTGATGGGCGATTCCGTCGTGGCGTTCGCGCTGCCGTAGCGAGCCGCAGGCGCGGGTTCTCGCTCGAGAGAATCGTGACGACGAAGTCGCCGTTGGCGATCGTGGAGGCCGCGCGCCGTTGAGGTTATGGCCGCCGGCCGCGGCGATCGCCAAGTTCGATCAATCCTCGTGGAGCTGCAGTGGAAGGTTAGCCCGATCGCGCGTCACTCGTCCCGCAGCGCCGCTCAACGCCGACACGCCTGACGTTCGCGAGGCGGCCGGCCGTCAGATAGCCGACCACGAGACGGGTGGTGTCGTCGATGAGCGCTTCCGTCGTCTGATCCGAAAGCATCTCGGGACGGTGCAACACCGCGTTGTGCGTCACCGCCTCTATCGAGGTGACGCATACGAACGATGCGAGCTCGAGGTCGTCGACGCTCAGCTCGTCGCGCCGGCTCTCGAGGTAGCTCCTGAATAGCGTGTAGTTCTCTCGATTGACGGTCTCAACGTTCTCGAGTCGTCCCACGCGCGGAATCTGCTCCGCGAGCACGCGATGCAGCTTTGGATCGATGGAATGTGCTTTGACCGCCATGACGATCAATGTTCGCACGCCTTGTCGCAGCGGTTGCGTGGCGGCTTTCGCCAGCTCGCCTCGGACGGCCCGCATGATCTTTTGATTGTGGCGTTCGATGACGGCGACGACGAGCGCCTCCTTGCTGGGGAAATATTGGTAGAGCGAGCCGACGCTCACGCCCGCCACTTCGGCGATGCGGTTCGTGCTGGCCTTGTCGAATCCTTCTCGAACGAGAATGCGAGCGGTCGCTTCGACCAGCGCGTCCACCGTTGCGCGCGATCGCTCCTGCGAGGCGTGTTTCCTTGGATTGGTGACGGGTTTTCGCGCCATTGTCCGGGGTCCCGAATGCGAGTATCGAACGCGAGTGATTACTCGTATTCTGACGCACATGGAAACGAACTGACAGCGTCTTGTGAGACGCGCTCGACTTCACCTTCCTCGCATGACGCGCGAGCCACGGGAGACCGCGACATGGACGACACACTGCAACGCTTGTTCCGATACAAAGCCTGGGCGAACGACGAGCTATTGACCGCGTTGGCCGAGCTCGGCGGCGAATCGCCGATCACGAAGTTGGCGATCCAGGCGTTGAGCCACACCTATGTGGTCGACCGAATCTTCGCCGCGCACGTGCGGCGAAAGGCTCACGCCTACACCTCGGCCAATCTGAGCGAGATGCCGCCGCTCGAAGATTT
Source organism: uncultured Gammaproteobacteria bacterium (assembly GCA_963817615.1). GTDB lineage: Bacteria > Pseudomonadota > Gammaproteobacteria > Steroidobacterales > Rariloculaceae > FEN-1219. Next base: position 1,609,046 of record CAWFPH010000002.1, read on the forward strand.
GTCGGAAGACATCAGAGCAAGCGACAGGGAGTATGTCGACTACGTCTCGACGCTCGATCGTGAGCAATTGGCGGAACGGATCGACTTCGCGTTTACGGACGGCGCTCCCGGGCGCATGTCACGCGAGGAGATGCTCATGCATTTGATCACCCACGGTGCGGGTCACCGGGGCCAGGTGAGCGCGGTCATGCTGCTGAATTCCGCGACACCGGCAACCGATGGGTTTACGACCTACCTGCACAGGGCGGAGCCTTCGGAGCGGGGGCGGACCGGTGCATGAGCCGGCTGGAGTCCCTCCTACGTTTTCCCAGAGGACAACGAGGCGATCGCGACGGCCGCGCCGGGCTCGGCCCCGGCGGCCCGCCGTTGCGATCGGCCGAAGGGGGCGCAGTCAGTCGGCCGGCAACGCCGGCGCCGACCTCTGGCGTTGCAGATCGCGCAGGAGCAGAATTTCCTCCCTCGGTGATCGTCGCCGGTACGCAACTAGTTGCGAATGGGGGAACCAAAATGCGGATGAAGTCGTTATACGCGGCCGTCGCCGCGTTGCTCTCGGGTTTTGCCGCCGGGCACGCGCCCGTCGCCTGGTCGCAGGAAGCGAACGCGCCGAGCGGCGGGCTCGAAGAGATCGTCGTCACGGCCAGTCGCCGCGAACAGAACCTGCAGGACGTGCCGATGGCGGTGCAGGCGTTCACGGGCGAGTCGCTCCAGGTTCAGGGCATCGAGAACGTCGAGAACCTCAAGGCGGTCGTGCCGAACCTGGTCGTCGCCGGCAACCTCGGAGGCAGCGACACCGCGCAGTTCACGATTCGCGGCATTCCGAACGTCGGGGTGTACATCGACGGCATCTGGCAGGTCTCCAACAACGGTCTACTGCTCCGCGAGTTCGTCGATCTCGATCGTGTCGAGGTGCTCCGCGGTCCGCAAGGCACGCTGTACGGCCGCGACTCGACGGGTGGCGCGATTCGGCTGTACACGAAAGCACCCTCGAAGGAATTCGGCGGCACGGTCGACATGTCGATGGGCAATCTGAATCGCCGCGACGTGAAGGGCATGCTCAACATACCCATCACCGACAATTTCCGCGCCAAGTTCACGGTCGGCACCTACCAGCGTGACGGCTATATCACGAGCCTGACGACGGGCGCCAAAACCGGCGGGTTCGACGATCAAGTCGGTCGCGCCGACTTCATCTGGGAGCCGTCCGATCGCGTGAGCCTGCGGTTCAACGCGCAGAGCGACCGCGTCGTCGACACTCAGGCGCGCGTGAACACGTACATCGACAACCAGATCGCGTGGAACACGGGCAGCGAGGTGGGTCTTTCGCTCGCCTACGACATCGCGAGCGGCGGCAAGTGGAACTGCAACTACGTCTGCTCCGGCTATCCCGGCGGCCTCGTGGGCAAGTGGGAAGGCCGTTCCGACATCACGGTGCCGTCGCGCGAGTTTCTCGATCAGCAGTCGGCCGATCTCAAAGTCCAAATGACGGACAAGATCAAATTCGAGTACCTGCTCGGTCACACCCACAACGACTCGCGTCAGTACAACGACTGGGACGCCGCGCAGTACAACTTCTATATCGACTACTTCTTGAACAAGGACGACCTCACGAGCCACGAGTTCCAGTTCTCCGGCGCCAACGATCGATTCACGTGGGTCGGCGGCGTCTACCACTGGGATCAGACGCATCGCATACGCAACCCGTCCTACTCGATGGCCGACTGGGTCGAAGCCAACCCGGTGGGCGCACCGACATGTAGCACTACGCTCGCCCCCAACACGCCTTGCAGCTATCCCAACTACGTCGCGACGTTCAGCTACGCCAACCAGGTCCTGCCGAGCGCCGCCTGTCAAATGACGCCCGCGCAGCGCGGCATCACGAGTTGGCTACCCGGTATTGCGGCGGGCTACGTGCCGGCGTTCGCGGCCGGTCTCGACGTCAACCAGCCGGGTGCGGCGGGCTGGCCGTTCCCGTGCGACTTCATCCCGGGCGTAGGCTGGGTCGGCGCGCTCGCAGCCGGCGCGCGGCCGCCGGCCGGGGACACCTTGTCGGGCGACAAGACGAACGGCACCGCCATTTTCGGCGAGGTCGACGTCAAGCTCGGCAAGAAGTTCGATCTCACGCTCGGCTACCGCCATCACAAGCAAGCGCAGGACCAGTATTCGTTCGACCTTCCCGCGAGCATCTTGGCCGGCGTCACCGCAGACAAGCCGCCGGGCCCGAATCTGGAATTCACGAGCGGCAACATTTACGACGGCATCAAGCTCCCCGGCAGCCACCACGTCGCCTTCGACGCCGACACTTATCGTGCGTCGGGCAGTTGGAAGTTCACCGACAACGTCATGCTCTACCTGGGCTACACCGAGGGCTTCAACGCGGGCGGCCTCGCCGTGTACAACGACAGCTTGGGCGAGGTGGATGCGGCCTATGACCCGGAGCGAATCAAGAACCACGAGCTGGGCCTTCGGTCCGATCTCTTCAATAACAAGCTGCGTCTGAACGCGACCTACTTCACGACCGATTGGATCGGCATCCAGCTGCTCGCCACGGTCGAAGATCGCGCGCCACCGCACCAGCAACTGACGGAGCTCGTGCCGCAAAACGCCGCGTCGGCCAAGGTCGACGGCATCGAGATCGATTTGGCGTACGCGGCGACGGACAACTTCTCGGTGTTCGCGAACTTGGGCTGGCTCAACACGCGGTATACGGACTCGAACAGCCCCGTCGTGAGCGTGAACACCGAGTTCGCCCAGGCGCCGGACAACACCTACGATCTCGGCATTCAGCACACCGGTCACCTGGGGAACGGCGGCTCGCTCGTCACGCGGCTCGACGACGTCTACACGGGCGCTTACTGGCGTTCGGCGAACCCGACGCTGCGCCAGGACTCCTACGGCGTACCGCGCAAGAAGGAGTCGGGTGATTTTTGGCGCTTGGACGCTCAGCTCGCGTACACGGCGCCCGGCGACAAGTACACGTTGGCGCTCTACGGCACCAACCTCACGAACGTGTACGACTTGAACTCGGGCTTCCTGCACTACATTTGGCAGTACGACTTTGCGACCGTGTCGCGCCCGCGTGAGGTCGGCGCGTCGTTCCGCATCAACTTCTGAGCGAGCTCACGAGCCGAGGCCGGCCGGGGTAACCCGGGCCGGCCTCTCCTTTCTGCGCCCGGCAGCGCGCACCGACTTCGCGGTGAACGTCTTCCGCGTCGCAGTCCGACCGGTCGGCTCGGCCTGCGCCACACCGGCGCAAGCGCTCCCGCAGGTTGACGCGTTCATCAAGATTGACGTCGAGCACGCGTGCCGTAACCTTAGCGGCCGTGGTCGTACGCCGTTTTGCGGAGTGGACTATGGGCAAGCGCATTGACACGGGTGCATTGACTGCAATCGTCGGAACCTTGTATCCACCGCCGTTCGACGAGCCCTGCCGTAGGCGCGAGCGGCGAAGACTCGGCGACGCCGCGGGGCTCACCCAATTCGGGGTCAACCTTCTCAAGCTTCCCGCCGGCGCGTGGAGCAGCCAACGGCATTGGCATACGGCTTCCGACGAGCTCGTCTACGTTCTGTCCGGTGAAGTCGTGCTCGTAACCGATAGCGGCGAGGAGCTGCTGCGTGCAGGCGATGCGGCCGGCTTCAAAGCGGGTGATCGCAACGGACACTGCCTGCAGAATCGTTCTGCCGGCGAGGCGCTGGTTCTGGAGATAGGTACTCGCGACGAGAGCGACGCGGCGTACTACTCCGACATCGACATGGTGGCGCCGCGAGGCGGCAAGCCGGCCCAGTACACCCGCCGCAGTGGAGTCGCATACGACGGTATTCGCCGTCGCGGTCCTGAAGACTGAGATCGCAGAACAGCGCGGATCGAGCTCGAGGTCATCGCCGACGGAGTCTGCGCGATCAGTGACCAGGCGCATTGCCGCTGGGTGTGCCTCCGTGGTTATCGAAGAAGACCTCTTCGATTGGGCAGCCGAAGAGGCGGGCGGCGCGGAAGGCGAGCGAGAGGCTCGGATCGAACTTTCCGGTTTCGATGGCATTGACGGTCTGGCGCGAGACTTCGAGCGCGTCGGCGAGTTGCTGCTGCGTCCAGTCGCGTTCGGCGCGAAGCACTTTGAGGCGGTTCCTCATCGATAGCGCCTCAAGCCGATGATCATTGAAGCTCCGAGCGTGATAGCCATGACGACCATCAGTGCGGGAATCCCGCCTTCGGCGGGCACGAGCTTGTACGTCTGCAGGATCGTATAGGGGCAGCCGACGATGATCATCGCACCGAGGGTGATGGCGTACGCTTCAAGCGCAATGCGCTGGAGCATTTCGTCCTGCTCGCGGAGCTGGTTGCGGTTGGCGACGATCGCGCCGATACCGATGAGGATCGTGACAGCGCAGGCGATCCAGGTCATGGGAATGGCTTTGTCCCAGATGAATTTCGGTCCGAAGGTCGCAATGGCGAAGGAGGCCACCCAGATGGCGACCCAGAGGAAGAGCTTGAGGGTGCTGCGCCGCACTCTGGAGGGGTAGCCAGGGGAGGATTCGATGGTTTTCATGATGTCGCTCTCCTTTGTCTTTTAGTAAAGTAAACTTGACTAAAAGTTATGAGAGTGCAGACCAGATGTCAAGTGACATTTACATGTGGTCTCGGGCGCAGGCCGGTCGAACCGACGGGGCTGACGGCGGCGGGGAGCGGCACGCGGCCATGCGCCGGCGGCGCCGTTCGAAGCGATCGAGCTTTGCCCTCCGCGCTCGGCTGGCTCTATGGGCTGGCGGGCACGGTCCTCACCGCCGTCGCAACGCGAACACCCAAACGACCCCACCCTGCGGCACGACGGTCTCCGTGCCGCGCGCCTTGTCGATGCGCCCGAGCATGCCCTGCGCGTCGACGCCCCAGCCCGATTGCACCGCGACGTACTGCACGCCGCCGACCTCGAACGTGGTCGGCACGCCCGTGATGCCGGAGTTCGTGCGGAACTGCCAAAGCTCTCTGCCGGTCGCGGCGTCGAACGCGTGGAAATAGCGGTCGGTCGTGCCGCCCTCGAACACCAGGCCGCCGGCCGTCGCGAGCACCGGGCCCCAGTTCGGCGACGCGTATTCGTGCGTCCACGCGCGCTCGCCCGTTTTGATGTTCCACGCTTGCAGCTCGCCGATGTGCGTCGCGCCGGGCGCGATCGAGAAGTCGCTGTTCGTCGAGCCCGTGAACTGCTGGCCGCGCCGATACTCGATCTCCTCGCCCTCCATCTGGCTGCAGAGGTTCTCGTTCGCCGGGATGTAGAGATAACCGGTCTTCGGGCTGTACGCGGCCGGCGGCCAGTCCTTGCCGCCCCACAGCGACGGGCAATACTTCGCGAGCCTGCCGACCGCGGGCTTGTGCGACTCGTCGTACGACGGCCGGCCGGTCTTCGCGTCGAGGGACGTGAACACGTTTTGCGTCACGTACGGCTTCGCTGCGATGAACGAGATGCCCGACGCCGCGCGCTCGAGGAACCAGAGATAGCCGTCGCGCGCGGGATGCACGAGTCCGGGCACCATGCGGCCGTCGCGCGGCACGTCGATCAGGAGCGGCGCGGAGACCTCGTCCCAGTCCCACGAGTCGTTCCAGTGATACTGGTGATAGCCCTTGAGCTTGCCGGTGTCGATGTCGAGCGCGATGACGGAGTTCGCGTAGAGGTTGTCGCCGGGCCGGCGGTCGCCGGTCCACGGCCCCGGGTTGCCGGTGCCCCAGTACGTGAGCCCGAGCGCGGGATCGAAGCTGCCGGTCACCCACACGGGGCCGCCGCCGGTCTTCCACGCGTCGCCGCCGGGCCACGTCTCGCTGCCGGGCTCCCCCGGCGCCGGAATCGTGTAGGTCTTCCAAACCTCGTTGCCGGTGTCGGCGTCGAGCGCAACCACGAAGCCGCGAATGCCGCGCTCGCCGCCCGACACGCCGACCATGATCTTGCCGCGTGCCGCGAGCGGCGCGAGCGTCATGTAGTAGCCGCCGTTGTAGTCCTCGACGGCTTTCTCCCAGACGACTTTGCCCGTGTGCGCATCGAGCGCGACGACCTTCGCGTCGGACGTCGCCATGTAGACCTTGTCGGCGTAGAGCGCGACGCCGCGATTCGTCGGGTGGCCCATCCGGATGTCGGGCGGCATCTGGCGGCGGTAGCGCCACAGCAGGTCGCCGCTCGCCGCGTCGAACGCCAGCACTTGGTTGAACGGCGTCGTGATGAACATCGTGCCGTCGTTGACGATCGGCGGCGCTTGATGCCCCTCGGCCGTGCCGGTGGACGCGGACCAGACCGGGACGAGGTTCTGCACGTTGCGCGCGTCGATCTTGTCGAGCGGGCTGTAGCCCCAAGAGTCGTAGGTGCGCCGGTACATGAGCCAATTGCGCGGCTCGGGCGAGAGGAGCCGCGCGTCGGTCACGGCGCTGTAAGCGCGCGTGGCCTGCGCGGCCGCGGACGACCACGGCACCGCGCCGAGCACGAACGACGCAGCGACGACGAACGGGCCCGCGAGCGAGCCGAGCGATTGCCGAGCGAGCATGGTTCCCCCTTTTTTCTCGTCTGTGCGCTACGGACCCGCAGGTCCTGCCGGCTGCGCGAATCCGACGTTGCCGACGAACGGCGCCGCGACCGCGAGCACGCCGTTCGCGGTCTTCAGCGGCAGCGCCGCGAGCTGCCACGGCGCGGGACCGGACAACACGCGCGCGGCGTCGCTCGGGTCGTACTCCGACTCGTGGCACGGGCACTTGAAGTGGCGCGCCGTGGCGATCCAGTCCGTCACGTCGCAACCGGTGTGCGTGCACACGCCCGAGTAAGCGACGATGCCGTCCGCGGCGCGCGCGCGCGTCTCGGCCGCGAGGGTTTCGGGCGCGAGGCGCACGACGATCAGCTGGTTCAGGCGCGTGCCGTCGCGCACGAGGTGTGTCTTCGGGTCCATCGGGAACGCGATCGTCTGCTTCGCACCGTCAGCGAGATCCTGGGGCGCGATCGCGCTGCCCGCACGCGCGCCGAACGCGAACACCAGCACGTCGTCGGCCTGCGGCGGCACGAGCGCCTCGGGCGGCGGTGCGCCGGTCGTGTCGTCCGCACGCACGCGAACCGCGCCGCCGAGCGCGAGCGCGCAGCACGCGCGCAGCAGCGAGCGGCGTTCGAGCCCGCTACTTCGCAACGTCGGGCTCCGTCGTCGTGTCGAACGACGAGCCGGCGAACACCTGCCGGCCGTCGGGCAAGAACACGGAGCGCGCGTTCGCGACGTGCGGCTCGTCCTTCGACAAGAAACCGTTCACGGTGACCATCTGTCCGGCGCGCAGCGAGTTGCGCGTCCAGCCTTGACGCATGAGGCCGTTCGGCGGGCCGAGCTCCAAGTCCCAGTTGACGAGCTGGCCGTGCTCGTCCTTCACGTCGATGTAGAGCCGCGCGTGCGGGTTCGTCCACTCGAGCCTCGTGACGGTGCCGGTGAGCGTGACGGGCTTGTCGCGGTCGTACTCCGCCGAGAACGAGTGGTGCGCGAGCACCGGAGCGGCGGCGCAGAGCGCAACGAGCAGCCACAGACCGAGCGAGCGATGCTTCATCGAGCGCGTCCCCCGTTGCGCTTAAGACCCCCTCGCGGCAAGCGGAATGATACCCTGGCGCGCGGTGTCCGGAACCGAGCGAGTGAAGATGGCGCTGTCTCTGCACCTCGGGGTTGCTCTCGTGAGCGCGGTCGTTCTCGGTGCCGCGCCGCCGTGCGAGGCGCAATGGGGACCGCACGCGAGCGGCCGCGTGCCGCGCACGGCCGCGGGCGAGCCCGATCTCGACGCGCCCGCGCCGCGCACGCCGGATGGCAAGGTCGACCTCTCGGGCGTCTGGCAGGGCGTCGGCGGGCTCGGCGCGCCGCAGCCGGCGCCGAAGTTCTCCGAGGGACCGCCCGTTGCGGGATTCCTGAACATTGCGCAGAACATGAAGGACGGCGCGCCACTCACGCCGGCGGGCGCCGCGCTGCTCAAGCAGCGCCGCGACGCGAACGGCAAGGACAACCCGGAAGCGCAATGCCTGCCGATGGGCATCCTGCAGTTCCACACGCAAGGCGCGCCGCGCAAGCTGATCCAGACTCCCGATCTGCTCGTGATCCTCTACGAGGCGAGCATGGGCATCCGCCAAATCTTCACGGACGGCCGCCAGTTGCCGAGCGACGACCCGCAGCCGTGGTGGTACGGCTATTCGGTCGGTCATTGGGACGGCGATACGCTCGTCGTCGAGACGACCGGCCTGCGCGACGGCGGGTGGCTCGACGTGTACGGCACGCCGCTCACCGATGCCGCGAAGCTCACGGAGCGCTTTCGCCGCCCGAGCTACGGCCGCATGGAGATCGACGTGACGATCGACGATCCGAAGGTCTACACGAAGCCATGGACGGTCCGAGTGAACCAACGAATCATGCCGGACCAGGAATTGCTCGAGTTCGTCTGCCTCGAGAACCAGCGGTACGGCAGGCACTGAGGCGCGCTATAGCGACGGCGTGCTCCACTCGCACAGATGCGCGATGCGTCCGAGGGCCGCTCGCATGTAGACACACTCGCGCCAACGCTGGCGCCGCATCGATAGGGGCAGTGCAAAGCGCGCGAAGAGGCGCAACCCGTGTCGACGTGCGGAATCGTGCTCGCCGCCGAAGAAAGCAACCCAAATCAAACGGCCTCCGCTAGTCTGGACGGCGTGGAGCAGAACACCTATTCGCAGCGCATTCGACGCGTGGTAGATCACCTCGCGCAGCACTTGGACGAGCGGTTCGACCTCGACGGGCTCGCGCGCCTCGCGGCTTTCTCCCCGTATCACTTCCATCGCATCTATCGCGGCCTTCTCGGTGAAACCGTGCACGACACGCTGCGCCGGCTTCGACTGCAGCGGGCGGCCGTCGACCTGCTCGAGCGCGAGCTCGGCATCGAGCGAACGGCGGTCCGTGCGGGCTTTGCGAGCCAGGCGGCCTTCACACGTGCGTTTCGCGACGAGTACGGCCAACCGCCGGCTCGTTATCGCGAGGCGTTCCGCGCGCTTGCCGACGGCACGGCGGATCTCGCGCGCTACGGAGTGCAGATCGTCGAGCTCGATGCACTGCGCGTAGCGGCGATCGAGCATCGCGGCGACTATCAGCTAACGAGCAAGGCGTTCGAGCGCTTGCTGACGATCGCCGCGACGACGGGGCTGCTCACGCCTGCGACGCGCACGTTCGGCATCTACCGCGACGATCCGGCCGCCGTGCCGCGCGCGAAGCTCAGGTCGACCGCGTGCATCACGGTGCCGGCCGATTGGTCGCCCTCCAATGAGCTCGCGGAGGGACTTATCGAAGGCGGGCCGTACGCGCGCATCGTCCACAAGGGTCCGTATCCCGAGCTCAAGAGCGCCTACGACTGGCTCTACCAGACGTGGTTGCCCGGCTGCGGGGCCGAGCCGCGCGATCTGCCGTGTGTCGAGGAATACCTGAGCGACCCGCGGCGGACCGCGCCGAAGGATCTCGAGACGGCGGTCCTGCTGCCGCTCGAAGGTCGAACGGTCCCGTGGCCGGCATGATCACGGTGCACCTTTATCCGCCCGCGTTCGGCCTTCGTAACGCGAGCCCTTTTTGCCTGAAGATCGAGATGGTGCTCGCATGGCTCGGGCTCGACTACGAAGTCGCGCTGCTCGTGGACCCGCGGCGCGCGCCGAAGGGTAAGCTGCCGTTCATCGAGGCGGACGGCGAGCGCGTCGCCGACAGCGAGCTGATCGTCGAATGGCTCGACCGGCGGGCGGGCGGCCGCTTGCTCGGGAGCCTCACACCCGCCGAGCGCGCCCAAGGCACGGCGTTCACTCGCCTCGCCGAGGAGCATCTCTACTGGCTCACGGTCGCGAGCCGCTGGCTCGACGACGCATGGTGGCCGAATGTCGCGAGCGGTTTGTTCGGCGCGATGCCGCGTGCCGTGCGGGCCGTCGTCGCGCCGCTCGCTCGAAGGCAGGTCGAGCGGTCATATCGCTCTCAAGGGCTCGGCAGACATTCGCGCGAGGAGCAACTCCGCTTCGCGCGACGCGATCTGGAGGCCATCGACGATTGCGTGCAAGCCTCGGGCTTCATCGCCGGCGCGCGGCTCACGGTGTTCGACTGCGCGGTCGCTGCCCAGCTTGCGAGCGTGCTCGACAATCGTCCCGCGACTTGGGTCACGGCCATTGCGGCCGAACGGCCTCAGCTGCGCGACTACGCCGAACGAATCCAGGCCGCGACGAACGTATACGCCCGACCGCGGGCGCCTTGACGCATTGCGCTGCGCCCGATCGCCGGTCCGGGTTTTGGTCGCCCACCGATGCCGCATCGCACCGTCGTCCGTTCGTTGCCCGGCGATCCGTCTTCGCACAGACTGCCGGCATAGGGTCATTGCCGGAAGGGGGGTTCACATGCCGCCGTCGTCGCGCATCGTTTGGATCGCCGGAGCCTTGCTTGGCTTGTCGATGTCGTCCACTGCGGCCGCCCACCACTCGTTCGCCGCGGTGTTCGAGATGAACAAGGTGACCGAGATCGAAGGCAGAATCACCGCGGTCCGGTGGACCAATCCGCATATCACGTTCGATGTCGTCGCCGGCGACGGTGAGGCCTGGCAGATCGAAGCGGGTCCCGTGAATCTGCTGTCGCGCATGGGCATCGAGAGAAGCATGCTCGAGATCGGCGCGACGATTCGGGTGCGCGGCAATCCCGGGCGCCGCGACGCGCACTTGCTGTGGGTCTCGAACATCCTCCTGCCCGACGAGACCGAGCTGCTCGCCGCGCCGGGCGCGCAGCCGTATTGGGGATCGAAGACCGTTGGCGACGCGACGAAGCTCTTCGAGGCCGGCAACCTGTCGCTACCGAAAGGCGGCGCGCCTTCGTTCTTCCGCATCTGGACGCCGCTGATCTCGGCGTTTCCGCGGCCGCGCGGCGCAGCGACGTTGACCGACGCGGGCACGCGCGCGCAAGCCCGTTACGAAAGCGGCAAGCAGGTCGTGGCCGACTGCGAGGTGCCGGGCATGCCGTTCGCGATGATGAGCCCATACCCCATCGAGATCGTCGACGACGGGGCGCGGTTGCGCATTCGCGGCGAGGCGTACGACCTCACGCGCATCGTGAATCTCGAGCCCCCCGCGCGCGTGCCCGCGCCGTCGCCTCTCGGCACGTCGGTCGGGCGAATCTCGGGCGACGAGCTCGTGATCGAGACGAGCGGCATCGAATACCACAGCTACGGGGATCTCGGGCCGGCGCAGAGCGACCAGAGTCACGTCGTGGAGCGCTTCAAGCTGTCGCCGGACGGACTCGAGCTCGATTACGAGATCACGATCACCGATCCCGTGATGCTCGCGAAGCCTTGGGTCTGGGGCGGCTCGTTCATCTATCGCGAGGGCGCCGAGATCAAGCCCTGGAACTGCGGCGCGGATCGCGCCTGACGAGACGTTCATGCGCTTGGCTCGGCCGCAACCGAGCGGTGTCCAAAGCCGGCGACTTGCTCGAGATCGATACCGGAACCCCGCGTTCGCCACGGAACGTCAAGCGCGCCGGAGGACTCCGGCCTTGGGCGCGGACGCAGGCGCCGTGCGCTCATAGCGCAACAGCTCGCCGGGTTGGCAGTCGAGATAGTCGCAGATCTTCTCGAGCGTCGCGAAGCGAACGCCCTTGACCTTGCCCTGCTTGAGCAGCGAAAGGTTGGCCTCCGTGATGCCGACGTATTGAGCGAGCTCCTTCGACTTGACCTTCCGTTCGGCAAGCATGAGATCGAGTTTGACTACGATGGGCATCGCGGCTGCGCTCCCTAGACGAACTGCGAATTCTCTTCGGCGAGCGTCACGGCCTTCGTCATCACGCCGGCAACCTGCCAAACGATACCGGCGAACAGCAGCAGCAACAGATAGCAGGACTCGCCCCCGAAAGCGGCAAGGCCGGGTCTCGGCTCGGCTGCGTGCACGAGGAGCAGAGTCAATAGCGGTCTCACGAGTGATCCCGTGATTGCCGCGAAAGCGACTGCGCCCGCGAAGTGTCGAAGGCTGCGGACCACTTCCAATGTGAAATATGCGCCCCGGCGGAAGCTTTCGAAGCAGCGTCGCGCGCGAAGCAGCGCATACGTAACGCACGCGATCGGCGCGAATCCGAGAACGATCAAGGCAAGGTGCTCGGGCACCGTCAACGCAAATCCGGCCGGTGCTGGGGAGAAAGCCGGGAGGCGAAGCTCGGCCACGAGCACCGAAGGTTGAAACAGCAGCAAATACAGCGCGAGCGTCGGCAGGCATGCGCCGAGCAACGAGCACAGCGCCGAGAGCGTAATGCTCAAGCTCCGAGGCGGGGAATTCGCTGCTTCGATGTGCACGTAGCTCATGGTGATTGCTTCGCTCTGTGCGGAAGGATTGATGTTATCGTTAAACAGAAATAGAATACCATAAAACAATCATTATGCGGGTGGCCGACGTGGGCGCAGCTCCGGCAGTGAACGTTCGCACCGTTGCGGGAATCGCGATCGGCTTCGTCTCTTGGTGGGCGCTGTTCCTGGCATCCACGTTTCTGATCGTGGCCGTGTGGCCTACGAGCGCAGCACTCCGCCAAGTCGTATTCGAAGCCCGAGACTACAGCTCGTTGCCCACGCTGATGCTGCTCCTATTCTTGGTGATGTATGTCCCGATCGGCCTGATCGCGGGTCGGATCACCGCGGCGATTTGCAGAACCAGATTCCCTGCGTGGCTTGTCGCTACGCCCATATTTCTCTATGCGATGTTTCAGCACTTGCACGTCTTGTGGAACAACTTGCCGAATTGGTACAACTTGGCAGTCGTCTTGATCATCGCCCCGTTCATCGTGCTCGGCGGCAGACTCGAGCGACGGTCCGGCTGATTCGCGCAGACCCGGCGGCGGTGCTCGGTTTCCCGCGTGGAGCCCCGCCGCGCGCCATCCCAGCGGGTGTCAGGGCACCCATCGACTCCGTCTTGCCGTTCACCGCGCCGCTGCGGGGCCGGCTGGCTCGCGGGCCATGGCGTCCAGGGCCTAATCGACCGGCCACGGTTCAGCGCCCGAGGTGCTGGGTCCACCCGCGGCCCCGCGGCGTATGCGGTGGCTGCCGTTAGGGGAAGCCCCCCAAAAAATAGAGAAACCTAAAGCCTTCCGCCCCCACAAGGCCTTTCCCGGCGGCTCGAGAGCACCGAGAATATCGTGAGCCGAAGACGGCGCCCGCCGCGGCCGGCCAATCGAGGGAGGGCCTAGTGACGATCAGACTGCTCGCAGCTGCCGCGTTGGCCGGTGTACTGGCCGGTTGCGGCTACGTCGGGAACGGCGGCGAGCGCCAAGCGGCGGTCGTTCGCGGGATCTGTCTCGACTGCCACAATACGGCCGAGCAGACCGGCGGCCTCGATCTCGAGCGGCACAAGCTCGATGCCGTGGCGTCCGATGCCGAGACCTGGGAAAAAGTGATCCTCAAGGTCCGTTCGGGCCTGATGCCGCCGCCGCAGGGTGGCAAGCTCGAGCCCAAAGCGCGCCGCGATTTCGTGGCCTGGCTCGAGAACGAGATCGACAGCCATGCCCAAACCCACCTCCCGCCGCCGGGCTTGCACCGGCTGAATCGCAACGAGTACACGAACGCGATCCGCGACCTGCTCGGCCTGCACGTCGACGCAACGACGTTCTTGCCGCCGGACGATTCCAGCAGCGGGTTCGACAACATGGCCGGCACGCTCACCACGTCGCCGGCGCTGCTCGAGGCTTATCTCACGGCTGCGGGAAACGTCAGCCGCCTCGCGATCGGCACCGAAACCGCTCCGACGCTGGCGGCGTTCGACGTGCCGGTCGACACCTCGCAGAACACTCATATAGAAGGGCTGCCGTTCGGCACGCGCGGCGGCATGCTGATCGAGCACGAGTTTCCGGCCGACGGGGAGTATTCCTTCACCGTCAAGGGAATGACGGGCTATTTCACGAAGGTGCTCGGCAACGTCAAAGGCGAGAAGCTCGAGGTCACCATCGACGGCGCGCGCGTCTACCTGTACGACTGGGACAAAGAGATCGGTAACCAGGAAGGCAACGGCGGTAAGACGCCCGCGATTCCGGTCAAGGCCGGCTTGCACAAGGTCGGCGTCACGTTCATTGCGACCACGGATCTGCCGGACACGGGTCTCAACAAGTCGTTCGTCCGCACGATGAACGCGCCGGGCGCGATCTCCGGCTACACGTTCTACCCGCACGTCGGCCAGGTTTTCATCGAAGGGCCATACAACGGGCTCCCGGCGACGACCTCGCCGAGCCGGGACAAGATCTTCGAGTGCTACCCCAAGGAGAGCAGCCAGGAGGACCAGTGCGCGCGGCAGATCATCGGCACGCTCGCGGCCAAGGCGTTTCGCCGGCCCGCTACCCAGAACGACGTCGACGCGATGATGACGTTCTTCGTCGCCGGACGTAAAGAAGGCGGCAGCTTCGACTACGGCATCGAGGCGGTCGTGCAGCGCGTGCTCGCCGACCCGGAGTTCATCTACCGATCGGAGATCGAGCCGGCCGACGTCGCGCCGGGCGCGCCTTACCGGATCAGCGATCTTGCGCTCGCCTCGCGGCTTTCGTTCTTCCTCTGGAGCAGCATTCCGGACGAGGAGCTGATTCAGCTCGGCGCGGCGAACAAGCTCCACGAGCCGAAGGTGCTGCGGCAGCAGGTCGAACGGATGATCGCCGACCCGCGCTCCGAGGCGTTCGTCGAGAATTTCACGGGGCAATGGCTGAACGTCCGCGGCTTGGCGGCGAGCGAGCCGGTCGTCGATCTCTTTCCGAACTTCGACAGCACGCTGCGCGATGCCTACGCCCGTGAGATCGAGCTCTTCTTCGGCAGCGTCATTCACGAAGACCGCAGCATCCTCGATCTGCTGACGGCCGATTACACGTTCGTCAACGAACGCCTCGCGAGGCAGTATGGGATCCCCGGCATCTACGGATCGCGGTTCCGCCGCGTGACGCTGGGACCGGAGCTCGACGCGCGGCGCGGACTGCTCGGCAAGGGGGCGCTGCTGACGGTCACCTCCGACGCTGCGCGCACGTCGCCGGTCAAGCGCGGCAAGTGGTTCCTCGAAACGTTCTTGGGCGTGAGTCCCCCGTCTCCGCCGCCCGGGGTCGATACGAGTCTGCCCACCAAGGCAGGCGAAGCGCCGAAGACGCTACGCGCACGCATGGAAGCCCATCACACGAATCCGACCTGCGCCTCGTGCCATAAGATATTCGAGCCGCTCGGATTCGCGATGGAGAACTTCGATGCGGTCGGCAAGTGGCGCAGCCAAGATGCCGGCAGCCCGATCGACGCCACCGGCGTGACGAACGACGGCACGCAATTGGACGGCGTTCGAACCCTGCGAGACCTGGCCGTGCGCAATCACGACCTGTTCGCTCGCGTGGTGGCCGAAAGGCTGCTGACCTACGCGCTCGGCCGCGGGTTGGACTACGAGGACATGCCGCTCGTCAGGTCGATCACGCGAAGCGCGGCCGAGAACGACTATAAATTCTCGGCGCTGCTCATGGCGGTCGTTCAGAGCCAGGCTTTCACGATGAATACGAAAACCATTCCGAACACGACGACGGCTGCGAACAAGGAATAGGCCTATGTTCATTTCCAAGAAGCACCTTTCTCGACGCACGCTGCTGAAGGGCGCAGGCGCAACGCTCGCACTGCCTTTGCTCGACGCGATGTTTCCGGCAAGGACGGCGTACGCACAGACGGCTGCGGCGCCGCCGCGTCGATTCTTCGGCGGTTTCGTTCCGCACGGCGCGGCGCCGGGCTACTGGGTGCCCGAGAAGGAAGGCGTGCTGGCGCCGGAGCTGCCGTTCATCTGGAAGCCGCTCGAACCGTTCCGGGAGAGCCTCACGATCCTCACGGGTCTGCACTCGAGGTCGTCCGAGCCGCCGCCCGGTGTGACCGGCGCCGACCACTGGGTCGCCGCGGCGTTCCTCTGCGCGGAGAAGCCGAAAAAGACCGCAGGCGCCGACGTGCGCGCCGGCCACACGATCGACCAGATCATCGCCGAGCAGATCGGCCGGGAAACGTTGCTGCCCTCGGTGGAGATATCCGTCGAGGATCCGGGCTCCGGCGCGAGCAACTGCGGCGAGGGCTACAGCTGCGTTTACACGAACACGATCTCCTGGTCGTCGCCGACGACGCCGCTGCCGATGGAGTTGAATCCGCAAGTCGTGTTCGAGCGCATGTTCGGCAGCGGCAGCACGCCGGAGCAGCGCGCGGAGCGCCGCGAGCGCAACCAGAGCATCCTCGATTCGGTGAACGACAAGATCGCGAGCATGAGGCTCAAGATCAGCGTTCCCGACCGCTCGCGCCTCGACGCGTTCACCGACAACGTGCGAGAGATCGAGCGCCGCCTCACGATCGCCGCGAAAGCGACGACGTCGGCGCCCGAGGATATCGCCGTGCCGCCCGGCATTCCGCAGTCCTTCGACGAGCACATCAAGCTGATGTTCGACCTGCTCGCGCTCGGCTACCAGGCGGACATCACGCGTGTGGGCACGATGCTCTTCGCGCGGGACCTGACCGGCCGCGTCTATCCCCAGAGCGCATCGCCGACGCTCGGCTTCCACGGCGGCTCGCACCACGGCGAGGACCCGAAGCGAATCAACGATCTCTCGAAGATCAACCAGTATCACGTGAAGATGCTCGCGTACTTCGCCGACAAGCTCGCGAGCACCGAGGATGGCGACGGCACGCTGCTCGACCATTCGCTGCTGCTCTACGGCAGCAACATGGGGAATTCGAACCAGCACGTGCATTACGACGTGCCGCACGTGATCGTCGGCAAGAACCACGGGTTGATGAAAGGCAACCGCCACATCGCGTATCCCACCAAGACCGTGCCGACGGGCAACCTGCTGCTTTCGCTGCTCGACCAGTTCGACATCCATCGCGACAGCTTCGGCGACAGCACGGGAAGGTTGGAGAACGTCTAGATGCTGCGCCTGCGGAGCCTCGCGCTCGTTTGGCTGCTCGCGTCCGCGCATTTCGCGCTCGCGGAGTCGCTCGTGGCGGATGCTGCGATGCGCGGCGACGACGCCGAAGTGCGCCGCTTGCTCGACAGCGGCGCCGACGTGAAGGCCCCGCAAGCCGACGGCGCCACGGCGCTGCATTGGGCGGCGTATCGCGGCGACGTGGGTCTCGCCTCGGTGCTGCTCGAGGCAGGCGCCGACGCTGCGGCGGCCGATCGCGAAGGTTCGACTCCGCTCTGGCTCGCTGCAAGCCAGGGCGACGCGAAGATGATCGAGGCGCTGCTGAAGGGCGGCGCGGATGCCAACGAAATGCTGCCGCTCGGACGCAGGCCCCTGATGCTTGCGGCCCGCTCCGGCAACGTGGACGCCGTGCGCGCGCTGCTCGAGCGCGGCGCAGACCCGAACGCCAGGGAAAACGAGCGCGGGACGAACGCGTTGATGCAGGCCGCCGACCAAGGCCATGCCGACGTCATCAAGGTGTTGATCGAGAAGGGCGCCGACGTAGCGGCCCGGTCTGCCGCGGTGTTTCGCGACGGACGCACGGCGGCACTCGGCAAATCCGGCGATCCGCGGGAGGCGGTGCGCAACCAGCTCATCGCCATCTTGTGCGATCAGCCGTCCCCGGACCTCAGCAAGCTCAGGGAGCTGGTCCGTGAAGGCGGCGAAGATGCCGTGCTCGCGAACGCCGCTGGAGCTGCCAGCGCCGACGGCGCGGCGAACGCCGATGGGGCACCGAGTGCCGATGACGAATCGAGTGCCGGCGCTGCGGCGAAGCGCGGCGCTGTGGGCAGCGCCAAGCCTGCGACCTGCAATTTGAAGCGCGACGCGCTCGGCTTCGTTTTCACGAGCGGCCAGCGCAATCGTGCGCCTAAGGAGCCCGATGGCGGCGAGCTCACACCGCTCGTCTACGCGGCCCGCACCGGCAGCATCGACTCGGCGCGTGTGTTGCTCGAAGCCGGCGCCGACGTGAACCAGACCACGCGCTACGGCTGGACGGCGTTGCTTGCCGCCACGCAGAACCGGAACTACAAGCTCGGGAAGTTCCTCATCGAGCACGGCGCCAACGTGAACCTCGCCAACAAGGGCGGTTGGACGCCGCTCTATCTCGCGACCGACAACCGCAACCTCGAGGGCGGCGACTATCCGACGCCGACTCCCGACATGGACGACATGGAGTACATCAAGCTCCTGCTCGACGCGGGTGCCGATCCCAACGCGCGGATGATCGAGAGCACGGAGACCCGCACCGTCTTCACCAATCAATGGCTCAACGAGGAGGGCGCGACGGCCTTCCTCCGGGCCTCGCAGTCCGGCGACGTCGAGCTCATGAAGCTGCTCCTGGCGCACGGCGCCGATCCGCACATCAACACGAAGCTCGGCGTCACGCCGCTCGCCGTGGCTGCCGGCATCGGCTGGGTCGAGGGCATCACGAAGGAATGGTCGCCCGAGCAGACGGTCGAGGCCGTCAAGATGCTCCTTGCCTTGGGCATCGATCCCAATGCCCAGGCCGACACGGGACGCGTGGCCTTGCATGGCGCGGCACACAAGGGCGCCACCGAAGTCGTGCGAATTCTCGTCGCCGCCGGAGCCCGGATGGACATCCGCGATTTCGGCAATACCGACAATCGCGGCAGCCCCGAGCTCGCCGCGCATACCTGGCTGCCGATCGATTACGCCGATGGTCTCGTTCGCGTCGGCGTTCAGTCCGCCATTCCGCATCCCGAAACGGCGAAGGTGCTCCGCGACCTGATGAAAGAAGCGGGGCTCCAGCCGCCTCCCGAGGGGCGCACCTTGGAGACGATCTGCATCGTCGAGGTCTGCTCTCCGGACTACGATCCGACCAAGTAGGCGCGGAACGATCCAACTCGGGCGGTCTCGTGCGCGGCGGCGCCAGCCCCAAACGGGTCGGTCGTCACTATCGCTGTCTCGACTCCGCGGTCCCCGTCGCGAGCTTCGCGCCCGCGTGCGTCAGCGCGAAGCGCGGCCGCATCCACCAAGACGAGTATCTACGTGCCGCTGCGTCGTGCCGGAACGCCGGGCGCTGCAGCTCGGTGTTCGACGAAGCGCGAGCGAGTACGATGGCATTGATTCAAGGGGGGAGCCTACGCATGAAAGCACTACTGGCAGCGGCTACGTTCGGGCTCGGCATCATGCCGTTTGCGGCGAGTGCACATCACAGCGCCGCAGCCTGGTTCGATCAAAGCCAAATTCAAGAAGTGGACGGCACGGTGACCGAGGTGAAATGGGAGAACCCGCACATCAAGTTCCTCGTGCGCGCGTCCGATGCCACCGGCAAGGAAGTCATTTGGGACATGGAGACGTTTTCCATGGCCGGCATCAGCCGCTGGGGCATTACCGCGAACATGATCAAGGTCGGCGACCACGTGCGCATGGCCGGCAACCCGTCGCGGCGCGGCCTCGACAACATGTTCATCCGGAACATTCTGCTGCCGAACGGCGACGAGATCGCGCTCGGCAGCCAACCGCGTTGGTCGAAGAACGTGTTGCTCGCGAGTGAGATCGTCAATGCGAAAGACGGCGACGGCTCGCATCCCGAGCTCGGCATCTTCCGCGTCTGGAGCACGGGGGCGGGCACGGCCATGATCTTCCCCGAGGACGTCGACCACGGCTACGACTTGAACAAGTACCCGTTGACCGCTGCCGCCAAGGCGGCCGTCGCCGCGTACGACTACGCGGCGCAGGACCCGACGAATGGCTGCGCGCCGAAGGGCATGCCGCTGATCATGGAGGAGCCGTACCCGCTCGAGTTCAGCCGGCAAGGCGACGACCTCGTGCTGCGGCTCGAGGAGTACGACACCACGCGGCTCATTCACATGGGCCGCGACGCGACCGCGGCCGCGCAGCCGGAGTCGCGCCTCGGGGTCTCGATCGGCCGCTGGGACGGCCGCGATCTCGTCGTCACGACGACGAAGATCAGCTCCGGCGCGTTCGACAGCGTCGGCATCCCGCTGAGCAGGGAGGCGGAGCTCGTCGAGCGCTTCTCGCCGAGCGCGGACGGCGCTCGCTTGGAGTACTCGATGAAGGTTACTGACCCCGCGACGTTCACCCGCCCCGTCGATCTCGGCAAGCACTGGATTTGGGTGCCGAGCGTGAACGTTCAGCGCTTCGCGTGTCACGATTGATCGCAACGGCGAAGCTCGAGGCTTTCCGTCCGCTCGTCGACGCGGTGGTAGTCGCCGCGGCGGAGGAATTAGACTGTGCTCTGCTCGAGAGGGTGCAGCCAAAATGACGTGGGGACCGAGCCCGGCCCTCGCCGCGGGACGACGGTCGATTCACGACTTTCGCGTCGTCGCGGCGAACCTCGACCACCCGGAGTGCGTCAACCTAGGACCTGACGGCAAGCTCTACGCCGGCAGCGAGGACGGGCGCATGTTCCGGATCGACCCGGTGAGCGGCGCGGCCGCCGTCGCCGGCACGGTGACGGGCGGCATCGGCGGCCTCTGCCTCGACGCGGGCGGCGCGATGTACGAGTGCAACTACGGTGAGCCCGCGGTGAACCGCATCGCCGCCGACGGCACGGCTTCGGTGCACTCGCGCGGGCCGGCCGAGGCGCGCGCGATTCTGCCGAATTACCCGTGCTTCGATGAGCGCGGCAACTTGTGGTTCAGCGATTCGGGCGGCTATTACAAGCCGAATGGCCGCCTCATGGTCGTGCGCCCCGACGGGCGAACCGAGCTCGCGTCGGGCAGCCAACTGCAGTTCCCGAACGGTCTCGCGCTCGACGAGAGCGGGCGTTGGCTGTATGTCGTGATGAGCACGGCCGCGTCGATCGTGCGCTTTCCGGTCGACGGCGACCGGCTCGGCGAGCCGGAGACGTGGGTCACGCTGCCCGGGACGGTGCCGGACGGCATCGCGTTCTCGGCGTCCGGCAATCTCTACGTCGCATGCTACGTGCCCGATGCGATCCTGATCGTCGATCCGCAACGGCGCGTGTCGGTGCTCGCGCACGACGCGGGCGCCGACGTGCTGAGCCGGCCGACCAACTGCTGCTTCGGCCGCGACACGACGCTGTACGTCTCGAACCTCGGCGGGTTCACGGTCATGGCGGTCGACGTCGGCGAGAAAGGCTTGCCGCTGCGCTACCCGAGACTGCCGGCATGAAGGTCACGTCGCTCGAGACGACGATCGTGAGCGTGCCGTACCGCCATCGCGAGGTGAGTGCGCGCGTGCGCCGCGACGGTGTGACCGACGTGCTCGTCGCGATCGGCACCGACACCGGTCTGACCGGATGGGGCGAGAGCTGCAGCGGCGCGGACGTCGTGTCGGTCGAGGCGGCGATCGAAGCGATGGCGCCGTTCGTGCTCGGCCGCGACCCGTGGGCGCTCGAGGCGATCGCCGACGACGTTTATGGCACGGGCCTCTGGGACTACCGGCCGATGACCGCGAGCTTCGCGTTCTCGGGCATCGACATGGCACTCCTGGATCTTTGCGGTAAGGCTTGCGGGCAGCCGCTCTACAACTTGTTCGGCGGCTTGCGCCGCGACAGCGTCGACTACTTCTGCTATCTCTCGGCGGGCGAGCCCGGTGACGTGGCGGCGCAATGCCGCGCCGGCCTCGAGCGCGGCTATACCGTGTTCTATTTGAAGGTGGGCATCGATTTTCCGTCCGAGCTCGCGCTCGTCGAGACGATCCGCAAAACGATCGGTCCCGAGCGCAAGATTCGAGTCGACGCGAACGGCCGCTGGTCGGTGAACGAGGCGCTGCGCAATCTCGCCGAGCTCGACCGCTTCCGCATCGACTTCGCCGAGCAACCGGTGCCGCCGGATCCGGTGCGCAACATGGCCGAGCTGCGGGCCCGCACGCCGGTCGCGCTGTGCGCGAACGAGGGCCTGTGGCGGGTCGGCGACTGCTGGGAGGTGATCCGCAGCCGCGCGGCCGACGTGCTCTGCTTCAGCTCGGCCTGGGTAGGCTCCCTCGCGCAGTTTTCGCGACTGTCGCACGCCGCGCACGTCGAAGGCCTGAAGGTCTGCAAGCACACGCACGGTGAGCTCGGCATCGCGGCGGCCGCGCATCAACACGTGCTGCTCACGCTGCCGAACATCGTCGACGGCCACCAGCAGACCGCGGCGATCATGGAGGACGATGTGCTCGCGGAGCCGCTGGCGATCGCGGCCGGCCCGACCTGGGGCGTGCCCGTGGGCGACGGCCTCGGCATCCGCGTCGACGAGGCGAAGGTGCGCAAGTATCACGAGCACTATCGCGCGCACGGGCCGTTCCTGCCTTACCAGCCGAGCGACATCGGCCGCTGAGGACTCATGGCGATGGCGCGCCTCGAAGACCAAGTCGCGATCGTCACCGGTGCCGGCTCGGGTCTCGGCCGCGCGGGCGCACAGCTCTTCGCGCGCGAAGGCGCGCGCGTCGCGGTCGCCGACGTCGACCGCACGCGCGGCGAGGCGGTCGCGGCCGGCATCCGCGCGGCGGGCGGTGACGCGGTCTGCGTGCCGTGCGACGTGCGCGACTCCGCGAGCGTGCAGGCTATGGTCGACGCGACCGTCGCACGCTGGGGCCGCCTCGACGTGCTCTACCACAACGCGATCGACGTCGCGTTCGTGAACCGCGAGGACCGCTGCGTCGTCGATCTACCCGAGGCCGTCTGGGACGAGATGCAGCGCTTGGCGCTCACGGGCACGTTCCTCTGCGCGAAGTACGCGGCGCTTGCCATGCGCGCCCACCGACGCGGCTCGATCGTGCTCACGGCAACGGTCGATGCGCTGATCGGCCAGGCCGATCTCGACGCGTACACGGCGGCCAAGGGCGGCGTAGTCGCGATGACGCGCTCGATGGCCGCGGGCCTCGCACGCGACGGTATCCGCGTGAACACGCTGTGCCCAGGCTTCGTCGCGACCGAAAGCCAGATGGCGTGGCTCGCCGACGAGACTGCGCGCCGTGCGGTCGAGCAGATGCACCTGCTGCCGTTGCCGACGCCCGAGGACATCGCGCCGTTCGCGCTGTTCCTCGCGTCGGACGAGGCGCGTTGCGTCACGGGCGGAATTTTCCCGGTCGACGCCGGCTACAGCGCGTTCAAGGGCGGCGCGAACGTGATGCAGGCGATCCAGGGCGGCTACGGCTCCTGAGCGCGTGGCGCTCGGCGGCTGCGCGCGCTTCCATTCCCATGACCGGCACATCGCAGAGGCAGCCTTCCGAAGATCCGGTGCTGCTCGCGCTCGATTGGGGCACGTCGAATCTACGCGCTTATCTGCTGAGCGCGACGGGCGCCGTCCTCGACGTGCGCCACGCGGCGCACGGCATCCTCCGTTTGCCGGCGCCGCGTGATGCGGGAGGATTCGAGCGGGCCTTCGCCGAGATCGCGGGCGATTGGCTCCTGAGCCATCCGACCCTGCGCGTCGTCGCCGGCGGCATGGTCGGCAGCGCGCAAGGGTGGATCGAAGCGCCGTACGCGCGCGCGCCTGCCGATGTGCGGACGCTCGCCGCGCACTGCGCGTGCGTGCGAAGCGGCGTCGGGCCGGACGTGCTCATCGCTCCGGGCGTGCTGTTCGACGCCCCGGATCGAGCGCCGGACGTGATGCGCGGCGAAGAGATCAAGATCGCGGGAGCCGTCGCTGCCGAGCCGTCGCTCGCGCAGCGCACGTGCTTCGTGCTGCCGGGCACGCATTCCAAATGGGTGCTCGTGGAAGAACGGCGGATCGTGCGCTTTGCAACGTACATGACCGGCGAGCTCTACGCGGTGCTGCGCGAGCACTCGATTCTCGGCCGACTGATGTCGACGGAACCGGCCGATTCGACCGCCGCGGAGCTCGGCTTCTCCGAGGGCCTGGAGGCCGCTCGCGAAAGCTCGCCGGGCGATCTGCCCCATCAGCTCTTCGCCACTCGCACGCTCGGCCTCAGCGGCCGCCTACCGCGGGACGCGCTCGCCGATTATCTGTCGGGATTGCTCGTCGGACACGAGCTCGTCTCCGCGCTCGCGGCTGCGAAAGCGGCGCGTGACGCGGGCGCGCCGCTCGTGCTGATCGGCGATACCGCGCTCTGTCGACGCTATGCGCGCGCACTGCGACGTTTCGGCGCTGCCGTGGACGCGGCGCTCGATGACACCCAAATCGTGCCACGCGGATTATGGGAGCTCGCTCGTGCGGCGGGACTCCTCGCTCAGGCGCAACCGGGGAGATCGCCTCATGCCTGAGATTCACGCTCGCTTCGAAGCCGCGCTGCGATCGCTACCGCTAATCGCGATTCTGCGCGGCATCAAGCCGCTCGAAGCGGAGTCGGTCGCCGTCGCATTGCATGCAGCGGGGTTCCGCTTGATCGAGGTTCCGCTGAACTCGCCCGAGCCGTTCGAAAGCATCGCGCGAATGAGGCAGGCCCTGCCTTCCGACGCGGTCGTCGGTGCGGGCACCGTGCTGCGGGCCGGCGACGTGGAACGTGTCAAGGCGGTCGGCGGCGAGCTGATCGTGATGCCGCACTCGGATCGAGACGTGATCCGCGCCGCCGCGTCGGCGGGGCTCGCGTGCGTGCCCGGCGTCGCGACTCCGACGGAAGCGTTCGCAGCGCTCGCCGCCGGTGCGGACGCCCTCAAGCTGTTTCCGGCCGAGCTGATCTCGCCGCGCGTGGTGAAGGCGCTGCGCGCGGTGCTGCCGGCCGCATCGCAGCTGTTTGCGGTCGGCGGCATCACGGTCGACACGATGACCGAATACGTGCGCGCGGGCGCGAGCGGATTCGGGCTGGGCTCGGGGCTCTATACGCCCGGCGCCTCGGCCGATCAGGTCGGTGAGCGCGCGCGGCGCTTCACCGCTGCGTGGCGGGCTATCGCGGCGCCGTGAGCCCGTGGCGGCCGCGCGATGCTGTCGGGAGGGCCCAATCGATGTTGGCACGCCTAATGCATGACGGGGCAATCGCCAGCGGCGTTCATGCGGGTCGTGATGCAGCCGGTCTTGCTCGAGAGGTGGAGGTCCCAGCGCGACGAAAGGCGTGCCCGCCGAGCGTTCGCCTGCGGCGCGCTGCTGTCGTCGCTGCTCTTCTCGGGGTTCGCGTCCAATGCCTCCGCGCAAACGCGCGTGCGGCCGGCGCTCACGTCGGCGAGCCCCGGCCGCGCCAAACCGGCGTCCTACGCCGTCTTCGGCAAGCGCTACCACGTGCTCGCGTCGAGCGACGACTACCGCGAGAGCGGTATCGCCTCCTGGTACGGCGGCGACTTCGACGGCCGCCCGACCGCGAGCGGTGAAACCTACGACATGGACGCAATGACGGCCGCGCACAAGACGCTGCCGATTCCGAGCTGGGTCGAGGTCACGAACTTGAGCAACGGCAAGCGCGTGACGGTCAAGATCAACGACCGCGGGCCGTTCGTCGGCAAGCGGCTGATCGATCTCTCTCGCGCTGCGGCGCGCGCGCTCGACATCGTCCCGGCCGGGACCGCGCGCGTCGAGGTTCGCGCGCTTGCCGGACCGCCGCAGCAGCAGGCGACGGTGCGACGCCGTGTCGAGCGAATCGAAACGCCAACGAAGATCACCCGCGAACCGGCCGTCGTGCAGCCGGCCGCGACAACGACATTACGACACGATTATTCGCCCCCCCACGGGAGCATCGCGGCGTCGCGGCCGGCGCAAAGCGAGAGGTTGTTCGCTCAAGTCGGGAAGTTCACGTCGCGCGAGGATGCGGTCCAGCTCGTCGACAGGTTGAAGGCACACGGCTTCGTCAACGCGTTCGTGGTGACCGAAGATCGCCGCCGCAGATCGTTGCATCGGATTCGGGTCGGACCGCTATTCGACGCGACGGAGGTCGACCGTGTGAGCGACCGGCTGCGCGAGCTCGGCGCCAGACGCTCGCGCGAGGTCACGATGCCTTAGTCCGTGAACGACGTGCGGCTTCGGGGCCGCTCGGCGATGCCGAGCTTAGCGACCTACCGGTCGAGCCTTTGCGTTGTCAGTCGGCGAACGCTTTCTTGTTGAGCTCGTCGATGTATTGTCGCGCGAACTTCTCGGCAGCCTCGGGATCGGGGGGTACGCCGCCGTGCTCGTCCGATGCCTGGCCGAGCTCGTCGCGGCTGTTGACCCGCGGGAACGGGACTTTGGGGACCGGAACGCCCAAAAATTCGCAGAGCGGCTTCCAGCCTCTCTTCGGCTCGAATACGAGCAGCCTTTCGGGCGGCAGCGCGTCCGCTACTTCCTGGTTCCGACGCGTGAACCAGCCGGTCATGAAAGCGCGGTCGTTCTTTCTTCCGGCGAAGGCGTTCAAGGCGACGCCTTGCAGCAGCGCGCCGAAGGGCGAGTCGTGCGTCTGTGCATTCATGCGCTCGGAGAAGATGGTTTCCGTCACGGAGTCGAACCAGCTGTCGGGATCCCGAACGGTCAGGATCACCTTGGCCTCGGGGTAGTGCTCGGCGAGCTCCCGCCAGTAAGTGCAGGCGGGATAGTCCGTGGTCGACTGATAACCTTCGAATATCGTCTCCCAATCGGGTTTGCCCGCCACGACATCGAGCCAGAGCGGAATGTTGCGTCGCGCGCCGGCCAGCACTTCGGACATGTGGTAGCACGGCCCGATCCCTAGATGCTCGAGCGCGAACTTCATCGAGAATGTCGCGGTGCGGCCAAGACCCGCTCCGATCACCTTCAACGCCATTGACCATCCCCCGCCCGCGTTCCGGCGTAGCGTGAACGCGTAGCCGCGGCGCGTCAACGGGAATGCACTCGCAGGCATGCGACATGATCGAATGCGCCGCTGCACGACGCCGCAGGCCCATTCGACGAGGCCGGCCGCTTGACGGCGCCGAAACCGCATCGGTTCTGCGGATCAGAGCCTCCGGAACAGGTCCGCGATCTTGCCCTTCAGCCACTGATGCGGCGCCGATCTCTGCACTCGCCGATGACTGACCAGGCAATAGGAGAGCTCGAACGGCGGGGTGTAGGTGTTTCGCAGCGGCTTGAATGCGAGCTCGCGCGTCGCGAGCCCGTTCAGCAGACCGCCGGCCGGCAGCAGACAATCGGTGTGCGAAACGGTCGCCAGCGCAGCCGTCAAATTATCCGTCTCGTACGTGGCCGGCCACACTTGGGTCAACGGCGGTTGGCCGGCGTGCGGCTGGAACATGATGAATCGTTCCATGTCCGGCACGCGCAGTGCGATGCGCGGATAGCGCAACAGGTCCTCGCGCTGCCACTGCTTCTTGCGCAAGGGATGGCCCGTGCGTGCGAGGATCACGGGCGCCTCCGTGTACATCACTTCCGATTCGAACTCCAGCGGCAGCTCCGAAAACTCGAGCGTCAGCACGAAGTCGATCTCGCCGAGCTCCAAGCCTTGCAGCTGGTGGCCGTACTGACCGAGCACTTTGAGGCGCGCGCCGGGTGCCTCCTTATTGAGCAGCGTAAGCAAGCGTGGAACGAGCGTGGCGTGCAAGTACTCGTGCGCCACGATCGAGAGCTCGCCCTTCCAAGTGGCCGGAGCGAAGTCTTCATGGAGGAAGAGGCCGGCCGCCGTCTCGAGCCAGTCGTGCAGGGGCTGCTGCAGGCGCTGCGCGAACGGCGTCGGCACAATGCCTTTCGATACACGGAGGAACAGCGGATCGTCGAGCTGCTGGCGCAGGCGGGCCAACGCCTTGCTGATGGCCGACTGGGTCAAGTGCAGCTCGCGGGCCGCCACGGAAACGCTGCGCGTCTCGAGCAGCACCTGGAGAGTCAGCAGCAGGTTGAGATCCATTCGGGATAGTTGGCGCGTCAACATCGGCAGGGCCACGTATGAATTTGAATCATGGGTATTCAGAATATATTTCACTTTCAATCATATCAATGCCGCTGTATCGTGCTCCCAACGAATTCAAGGAGGATGGGCAATGGCAATCGTTGCACTGATTTGTCTCGGCCTTCTGGCCGGTGTTGCAGCCGCCGAAGTCAAAGTCGCCTAACGCGGCGCACCTCGGCTGACGCGCGGAAGCGCTGATCTCCCCCCTCAGCCTACGCGCTCAGCCGAGGAATTCTCCGACCTCGATCTGCCGCCTCGACGGTTGCGCGGCAGCCCCGACGGGAGGCGCCTTCGTTCTCTTCTCTCTCTCTCTCTCTGCTCGCGCGTCTCCAGAGCACTCCGCCTCGTTCGGTCGCGGCGGCTGCGCCCTAGAGCTCGCGCGTCATTTCGATCATCGTTCGCCGAAACCCCACGCTTGCAAAAAGCCGCTGCGCCGTCTCGTTTCGTTCGGCGGTCGACAGCACGATCTGTGACAGCCCACGCGCCTCGAGAAACGCCATCACGGCTTCGAGCAAGGCGCGCCCCGCACCCTGCCGCCGCCGCTGCGGCTCGACGATGATGTCGTGCAGCACGCCCGCCGGCCCGCGCAACGACATGTAGTCGTACGACTCCACCGCGCAATACGCATAGCCGATCACGTCGCCATTCTCCTCGGCGACGAAAATGGCGGCATCGGACTGAGCCAGCTGCGTGCCGAGAAACGACGCATAGGCGTCCTTCGTCCGGCGGGTCGCCGCGAGAAAGCGCTTCGAGTCGAATTCGTGATGCGCCGCAACGAGCAGCGCGCCCAGCCGGCCGATGTGCGGCAAGTCGTCGCGTGTCGCACGCCGAATCAGCAACGCAGAGGACGAGCCTCGACCGATGGGCAATTCCGTCATGTGCTCACTTTGCCAGCGACGCTACCCGACTCGTCAAGGCCGTCTCGACTCTCGTCGAAACATTGCGCCGGTTATCCGGCTCGCCTAATGTGCGCGCATGCGTAGGACGGTGCTGACGCTTTTCTTCACGCTGGCGACGTGGCTGTCGCTGACGGCTCAAACTTCGCCGCCGACTGCGAGGCAGGAGGTTCACGCTTCTTTGAACCAGCTCATGCAGGGCGTTCTGTATCCTGCCGCCAACGTGGTTTTCTATCCGCAGTTCGAGGATCCCGGGGAGACGAAGCCCGCACCGGGCAACGACCCGGCGATGGCCACGGATCCGCTCGTCAGCGTCTTCGGCGGATGGCAAGCGATCGAGAACGCGGCGTTGGCGCTCACGGAGTCCGCCAACTTGTTGCTGATCCCGGGCCGAGTCTGCTCGAACGGCGCGGCCGTTCCGATCACGGACCCGGCCTGGCCGATGTTCGTGCAGGAGCTTCGCGACGCCGGTCTGCAAGCGTACGCGGCGGCCAAAGCCAAAGATCGGGACAAAATGATCGAGCTCTCGAACACGGTCAACGACGCGTGCGCCCACTGTCATCGCAAGTGGCGACCGAGAACCGCGGCGAACCGCTGCAAATAGGACGCTCACCTGCTCTAAACCGGGTGAGGCGGCGCGTTGGACCGTACGTCGGCGCCGGTTGGCCGGCGTCGTGCCGTACGTCAATCCCACGGAATCACTCGAAGCTGCGGCCATACTGCCCGGGCACGCGCCGCTTTCCTTTCGTGGGTCGCCTTGTTCGGCAGCACGTAGTTCGGCCTGACGATCATGTCGAAGATGTCCCGCAGCCCAAACGGGGCGAAGACGTCCAGACCACCGCCCCGTATGAGCCGGACGCCGACGGCGTGCGTGGCGGAGGCGTAGCGCGTAATGGCCTCGTCCGCGGACGAGAGCGGCGGATAGGCGATCCCGAAGTGATCCTCGAACCACAGATGGACTCGCGCCTGATTGCAAACCTCCACGCGCGCCGGGAACGCCGGTAGAGCGCTGCGAACGCGGCGCTCCACCGACGCTTCGGTCTCTTCGGAGAGATCCGTGCCGTCGAAATAGATGACGTCGTAGTCGTTGATGCCGGTGCCTGGCGGCCGACCCGTAATCGAGTTCCAGACTGTTTGATAGACGCATCCCGCGACGACTCGCCACTGCGGAAGGTCGGTGTCTTGCGCAACGTTCAGCAGTTGCATGAGACGAGGGTCGGCTCGAACGATGTGCTCGAGTCTCGCCAAGAGGTCAGGCGGCGCTTCGTCGTGCCGTGGCTTGTGGCGATTGTCGGCCGGCATAGGGGCTCAAACGAACTGCACAACGCTTTGGAGACGCGAATTGTGGCACTACAAGAGGGGGATCGGCGGCCTATTCGAGACGTCGCGGCCGGCTCGCGCTGCCCGCGGCTATTCGTAGCGCAGAGCTCGGAGCGGATCGACGCGGCTCGCGCGGTAGGCGGGAATCGCGGCCGCGACGACGGCGACGCACGCCAGCACGAGCGGAACGCTCACGAAGACGGCGACGTTCCGCGGCCCGACGCCGTACAACATCGACGCCACCAAACCGGCCGCGAGGTACGCCGCCGCTAGACCCAGTGCGGTGCCGACGAGGACCAGGACGAGTCCTTGCCTCAGCACCATGCCGACGATGCGCTTGCTTCGAGCGCCGAGCGCCATTCGAATGCCGATCTCGTGCGTCCGCTCACGCACCGAGTACGCCACGAGCCCGTACACACCGATCGCAGCGAGCAGCAGCGCGACGCCGCCGAACACGCTCATCAGGAGCATGTTCGCGCGCTGCCGCGCGATCGAGTCTGCGACGATTGCGCGCATCGAGGCAATCTCCGTGACCGGCACCGCGATGCTTCGTTGAATCTCGTTGCGAATGGCGTTGGCCGCCCCGAGCGGATCGCTGCGCGTTCGAACGATCCACGCGAGCGAGTCGCCCGGCAGAAGACTCTTCAGCCACGTGCCCGAAAGCTGCGCGAAAGGGACGTACATCGTGCCGCGCACGAGCTCCAGGCGCGCCTGACGGACGTTCTCGACGATGCCGATGACCTCGCGCTCGGGCTCGTCGTGGCCGCCGCCGATTCGGATCTTCCGGCCGATCGGATCTTGGCCGTTCGGCCACCATCGATCGGCGAGCGCGCGGTTGATGACGATCACGGGCGTGCTGCCCGCGGCGTCGCGCTCTGCGAATACGCGACCTCGCACCACGGGGACCCGGAACACGTCGAAGTAGTCCGCGGTGCTGATCGTGACGTCGCCGCCGCCGGAAAACGGTCTGCCGGCGTCGTCTCTGCCGACGATCTTGAAGATCTCGCCCCAGGTCCGCTGCAGCGGCACGCAACAGGTCGCGCCCGCGGCTACGACGCCCGGGATCGCGCGGATCTCGTCGAGCGTGCTTCGGACGAGGTCGACGGTGGGCGTCGCGGATAGGAATCGCTGCTCGGACAACAACGTGCGCATGACTACCACGTTGTCCACGTCGACGCCGGGATCGATGGCGCTCAGCGCGGCCGTCGTTTCGATCAGCAGGCCGGCGCCGATCAGGAGCACGACGGCCAAACCGATTTCCGCGACGACGAGAATCGAGCGGCTCGTGTGCCTGCCGAGCCCGGTCGCGGCAAGGCCGCCCGCATGCTTGATCGCCGTGTTCGGATCGGTGCGCGACGCGATCAGCGCCGGCAGCAGGCCGGAGCAGATCACGGTCACGATCGAGACCGCCGCCGTGAACGCAACGATGCGCCAGTCTATCGCGAGCAGCGTTCCGTCTTCGCCGAGCCGAGACAACCCGACTGTGCTGACGGTCGACAGCGCGCGGATTCCGGCGAACCCGACGAGCAAGCCGAGCGCGCTGCCCAGCGCAGACAAGATCAGGCTTTCCGCCAACAGTTGCCGAACGATTCGCCAGCGCCCCGCACCGAGTGCCACGCGCACCGCGAGCTCCCGCTCGCGGCCGCTCGCGCGCACGAGCATGAGATTCGCCACATTCGCGCACGCGATCAGCAGTACGCAGCAGACGGCGCCGAAGAGCAG
Organism: uncultured Gammaproteobacteria bacterium; assembly: GCA_963817615.1. Lineage (GTDB taxonomy): Bacteria > Pseudomonadota > Gammaproteobacteria > Steroidobacterales > Rariloculaceae > FEN-1219. The sequence continues at coordinate 1,640,635 of CAWFPH010000002.1, forward strand.
CCCCAGCACGTTTCGGGGGTCGTTCCGGAACAAACTGCTCGATCCCGTGGCGATCAGCGCGTCCTTGAACGGCACCGCGCCGAACCGGACGTGGTCGTTCAAGGCAGCCGAAACACGATCGAAAGACGCCGTCGAGGCGTCGAGCTTCGCTTGCGCTTGCAGCAAGGAAACGCCGGGCTTCAGCCGCGCGGCGGCCTGAAACCACGCTCTGCCGTCGGTCCCGGTCGCGGGCAGCTGCATCGGAACCCACAGATCGATGCGGCCGAATTCGCGAGTATCGAACGTCTCCGCGGTGACGCCGACGACGGTATGTGCGGTCCCGTTCAAGAGAATCGTGCTGCCGATCGTTTCGGGATTGCCGCCGAGCCGGCGCATCCAGAAGTCGTAGCTGACGACGGCGGATTTCGCGGCGCCGGGCAGATCCTCATCGACGGTGAATGGCCGGCCCAATGCCATGCGCGCGCGGAACGTACGGAAGTACGGCTCGGTGACCTCGCTCACGGCGAGCCGCTCGAGCACGTCGCCGGCCGAGTAGTTGATCCAGCCGTAACGGTAGGCGCCCACGTCCTCGATGACGTCGGTTTGCGCTCGAAGATGCCGGTAGGCCGCGGCCGAAATGCCCGTATCGTTGGGTTGCCCGTTCACGGTATTGACGAGCTGCACGAGACGCTCGGCGTCGGGGAACGGCACGGGCTTCAGCACGACGGTGTTGAAGACCGTGAAGATGGCCGTGGTCGCGCCGATACCGAGCGCGAGGGTGAGTACGACCGTGGCCGCAAAGACTGGGCTCTTGCGCAGAGCTCTTAGGGCTTGCCTGAGGCCGTTGAGCGTTTCCACGAGCCGCCAACCTACGCGCGAACGCCGCAGCGGGCAAGATCCGGCTTCCCGATCGAGCGGAGCGCGAAGCACGGCGCGCCTCGGGCGTGGCCCTGCTAAGCTCCGGCCACCGTCGATGGAGGTCTCAAGAACGTCATGCAGAACGACAAAGTCACGACCGGCCTCACGCTGCCGGGCTACAAGATCGTGCGCACGATCGGAGTCGTCAGAGGCATCCGCGTGCGCTCGCGCTCGCTCGTCGGCAACGTGTTCGGCGGCCTGCAAACGTTGTTTGGCGGCAATATCACGGTCTACACGCGGCTCTGCGAAGAGACCCGATCGGAGACCTACCACCTGATGTGCCACCATGCCGACGTGAACGGCGCGAACGCGATCATCGGCATGCGTTACGACGCCACGGAGGTCATGGCCGGGTTGACGGAGGTGCTGTGCTACGGCACTGCGGTGGTCGTCGAGCCCGAGTGAGCGGTTCGCGGCGGCCGCGAGCCGCTCGTGCGATCGTGGCGGCGAGGACCGGCGCGGCTCAGCCCGACGGCGGCGGTGAGCGTGAACGCCGTCGGCGCACTACGCGTCGTTGGGCGCGTGTTTGCCGATGCCTTGCCGCAGGTGCGCCCCGCCGCCATCGCCGAGGGCGGTTGGCGCCGTGCTCTCGGGGCGGCTCGAGGAGTCCGCCGTTGCGCGCGCTTCCTGGTGGCGCCGCCAAGCCGCCGGCGGCGCGCCGACGAGCCGTTTGAACGCGCGCGAGAACGCAGCTTCGGAGTCGTAGCCGACCTCCGCGGCGATGGCCGCGACGGTCATTCGTCCGGAGCGCAGCATTCGCGAGGCGATCTGCATTCGCCAGCTCGTCAGATACTGCATCGCGGGTTGGCCGATGAGGCTGACGAAGCGCTCGTGCAACGCCGACCGCGAGAGGCCGACCTGCTTGCTGAGCTCATCGAGCGTCCACAACGCCGCGGGCTTGGCGTGCAGCAGCGTCAAGGCGCGGCCCACATGGCGGTCGCGCAACCCGGCGAGCCAGCCGCGCGATTGGTCCGGCAACGTGTCGACGTGGCGGCGGACCGCATCCACGAACATCATCTCGCTGAGGCGCTCCAGCATGGCGTCGCTGCCGGGCCTGCGGTGGCTCGACTCTTGCGCGGCGAGCTGCACGAATTGATCGCTCCAAGCCGCGCTCGCCGCGGCCGGAAGATGCAGCATTCTCGGCAGAGCCGCGATCAACGGATTGAACGGCCGTAGGTCGCACCCGATGAAGCCGCACACCAGTGTCGTGTCGTCGGGGCCGATGCCGCACGGCGGAGCGTCGTCCTCGATCGTGCTCACGCTCGGCCCGGCGTGGGAACTTTCGTAGGCCACGCGGAAGGGTCGGCCTTCGTGCTTCATGGCGTAATACGAGTCGATCTTGGGATCGGCACGCATGCCCGGCGCGCTCGACAGCACGTGCGGATCGCCGTGTGTCAGCAAAATCACGTCGCCGCGGCGCAGCTTGAGCGGGGGCTCACCGACGATTGCCGCCCAGCATTCACCTCGCGTCACGACGTGATACTCGATGACGTGCTCGGCGCCCGGCATGACGGCCGCGGCGATATCGCCCGAGGGTGGCGCTTCGGCTGCCCATTTCCCTCCGCACGACACGTAGAAATACAAAGCGCTGCGCAATCTCACGCTGCGCAGCACGTCGGAAAGCGTGTCGTTTTCCATATGCGGAACCCAGCGCGTCGTCGCTTCAGTCGCATCGATTCTCGCAGAACCGCCCCCGAATAGTCTGCGCCGAAACGGATTTTCGGACGGTCGAGCAAATCGCGAGGATTTTCGGCCAAGGTAAGACGCGGTCGAGCTGCCGAGAATACGCATCCCACGACCCAACTTTCGGAGATGCTCATGTCAACGGCGACACAGACCCCGTCTCGGGCGCCCGATCTCGCGGCGATCAAAGCCAAACAGCAAGCCACCTGGGCCGCCGGCGACTACGCCGTCGTCGGCGCGACGCTGCAGCTGGTCGGCGAGTCGCTTGCCGAAGCCGCCGACGTCCGCGCCGGCGAACGCGTGCTCGACGTCGCCGCCGGCAACGGCAACGCCACGCTCGCGGCCGCCCGGCGCTTTGCCGAGGTGATATCCACGGACTACGTCGATGCGTTGCTGCGCAAGGGCGCGGACAGGGCGCACGCGGAGGGCTGGAAGGTCGACTTCCGGACGGCCGACGCAGAGGCGCTGCCATTCGCAGATCGCAGCTTCGATGCGGTGCTGTCGACGTTCGGGGTGATGTTTACGCCCGATCATCGGAAAGCCGCGCGCGAAATGCTGCGCGTGGCGCGCAGCGGCGGTCGCATCGGTCTCGCCAACTGGACGCCGACCGGCTTCATCGGCCAACTGTTCAAGCTGCTCGGCCGCTACGTGCCGCCGCCAGCCGCTTTGCAATCGCCGGCCCTCTGGGGCACGGAGACCCACATCGTCGAGCTGTTCGGCCAGCACGCGAGCGACATCCGCACGGCGCGCAAGACGTTTACGTTCCGTTACCGGTCGGCCGCGCATTGGCTGCAGTTTTTCCGCGATTACTACGGGCCGATGAATCGGGCATTCGCTGCGCTCGACGACGTCGGTCGCGGCGAGCTCGAGCACGACATCGTCGCGCTGCTCGATGGCCTGAACGAAGGCGGCTCCGGCTCGCTCGTCGTGCCGAGCGAGTACCTGGAGATCGTCATCGTCAAGCATTGAGGCGACGGCGCGCGGCCGGCGCGTCGATCGGCCACCGCGCGCTTCGCCGCTCTTTTGGAGAAAGTCATGAGTACCGTCGTCAACACTCGTTCGTACGAAGGCAATGCCGAGGCCATCGAGGCCTGGAACGGCGTTCTGTTCGACAAGTTCGTGCGCTTCCGCCACATCTTGTGCGGCGGCCTCGCGATCGTCGGCACCACCGCGCTCGATCGGCACGCGCCCCCGGCCGGTGGGCGGGTGCTCGACGTCGGCTGCGGTTTCGGCGACAGCACCTGCGACATCGCCAATCGGATCGGACCGAGGGGCGAAGCGATCGGCACCGATGTTGCGGCCCGGTTCATCGAGGTGGCTGCCGCGGAAGCGGCTGCCGCGGGCGTATCGAACGCGCGTTTCACCGTTGCCGACGCGCAGTCCGATTCGCTCGGCGGACCCTACGATTACGTGTTCTCGCGCTTCGGGACGATGTTCTTCGAGAACCCGGTCGCTGCGCTGCGCAATCTCCGCCGCGCGCTCAAGTCGGGCGGGCGCCTCGTCATGACCGTATGGCGCAAGAAGGAAGACAACCCCTGGCTCCACGACGCCGAGCGAGCGGTCGCGCCGATCGTGCCGCTGCCGCCGAGCACCGACGAGCCGACCTGCGGTCCCGGACCGTTCTCGATGGCGAGCGCGGACGTCGTGAGCGCACAATTGCTCGCCGCCGGTTTCCGCGAGGTGGCGTTCGAGCGCTTCGATACGCCGATTCGAATCGGCGATTCGGTGGGCGACGCGGTGAACTTTGCGATGGCTCTCGGTCCGGCGGGCGAGATGATTCGGCTGGCGGGTGCGGAAGGCGAGCGACGCCGGCCGCAGGTCGCGATCGCGCTCGACGGGCTGCTGGCGCCGCTCGCTCGACCGGCAGGCGTGTTCGCGGGCGCGAGCACCTGGATCATCGTGGCGCGATGATTCGCCGGGAGGCGTCATGACGACAGCACAACGACATTACGATGATTTGCTCGCGTCCATCTATGTCTGGATGGCGGGAGGTCTCGAGCAGGCGTTGGCGGCCGGCGCCGAGGAGGTCGCGCCGCTGTTGCCCGGGGACGGAATTGCCGTCGATCTCGGCGCCGGTTTCGGCATGCACGCGATGCCGCTCGCGGCCGGAGGCTACGACGTCGTCGCGCTCGATACCTCGAAGCCACTGCTCGACGTGCTGCGGTCGAACAGCGCCGGCCTCGCGATCCGGGCGATCGAGGCCGATCTGACCGACTTCCGCCGGTATGTCGCGGCGCCGGCGGCGCTGATCGTGTGCCTCGGCGACACCTTGACGCATCTACCGGATGCGACGCAGCTCGCGCGGCTGTTCCACGACGTCGCGGCGACCCTAAGACCCGGCGGAAGGCTCGTTCTCACGTTTCGCGACTACAGCCATCCCGCCGTCGGCGACGCCCGTTTCATTCCGGTGCGCAGCGATGGCGAGCGGATCCACACGTGCTTTCTCGAGGAGTCGGGCGATCGCATGCTCGTTCACGACATCGTCCACGAGCGCCAGGGGGCGGGTTGGCGCATGCGGGTCGGCAGCTATCCGAAACTGCGCCTGTCTCCGCACACCGTGGCAAGGGCGCTGCTCGATGCCGGTTTGGAGCCGTCGGCTGCGGCCGGACCGCGCGGCATGGTTCGCGTGACGGCGATTCGCCACGGCTGATCCATGCGGCGTCATTCGTACCGTAAGGAAGTCACGGGCCGCGACCGCATCACCTTGAGGATTTCCCTTCCCAGTGTCGCGAGCGCCAACAAAGCCGTGCCTGCGGTCGCCAGCACGAAGCTGGATAGCGGGAGATCGGTGCGATACACGAACCCCTCGAGCCATTGGCTCATCACGTACCACGCCGTGCCCCAGGCCAGGAGATTCGCTATCGCGATCAGCACGATGTATTCCCTCAACACGACTTTGAGCAGGGAGCCGACGCCGGCGCCGAGCACCTTGCGGATGCCGATCTCTTTGGTCTTGCGCTCCGCGCTGAAGGAAGAAAGGCCGTACAGGCCGAGACACGCGATGACGATGGCGACGAAGGTGAACTGGATCAGAATGGCGGAAAACTCCTCGTCGTCTCTGAACAGCAAGTTGTACTCGTCGGTGAAGAAGGTATAGCCGAACGGGAAGTCCGGATTCACCTTCTGCCACGCCGCCGCAATGTCCTCGACGGCCTCCCTGGGCGAATCCTTGTCGATCCTGATCGACAGCATTCGTGCGGGGCCGTTCTGATAGAACAGCATCACGGGCTCCACTCGGTGACGCATGTCGGCAAAGTGAAAGTCCTGTACCACGCCGACGACCGTCCGCTGCTGATTGCCCAGGACGAGCACCTTGCCGATCGCCTCCTCGGTCCGCCAGCCGAGTGCCCGCACCGCGCTTTCGTTCAGAATGACGGATTCCTTGTCGTCGGTGGCGCGTTCCGCCGAGTAACCGCGTCCCGCCGCGAGCTTCATCGACAGCGTGTCCAGGTATCGATCGTCCACTGCCAGCACGCTCATGATGTAGAAATCGTCCGGTGCCGCGCCGGCGGGTTTCGCGCCTTGGCGTCCGAACGTATTTCCCGGCATGTTGGACGAGCCGGCCACCGACCGTACTCGTGGCAGCGCGAGCAGGCGGTCTTTCAGCACGTCGTAACGAGCAAGCAGCGCCTGATCGTTCAGCTTCAGGTCGACGATGCCGTCACGCTGAAAGCCCGGGTTCGTGTTCTTCATGTACTCGAGCTGCTGATACACCACCAGCATGCCGATGATGATGGCGATGGAGATCGCGAACTGCAGCACCACGAGAACGCGCCTGAGCCAGAGCCCTTGCGCGGTATGCGCGAACGTCCCCTTCAGCATCGTCATCGGCGAGAAGGAGGACAGCACGAAGGCCGGATAAGCGCCGGCCAGCAAGCCGACGAGCACCGCGGCAAAGACCGATGCGAGCAACGCCTTCGGATGACCGAGCAGGTACGAGAGGAAGCCTTCGTCCAGCGGCAGGCTGACCGCGGATTGCAGGATCCTGAGCAGCACGATACCCAGCACGGCGGCAATGGCCACCAGCAACAGGGATTCCTGCAGAAATTGGCGAACGAGTTGCGGGCGCGTCGCGCCCGCCGACTTGCGCACGCCCACCTCCTTCGCTCGCAGCGACGCTCTGGCCGTGGCCAGATTCATGAAATTGAAGGCCGCGATCAGCAGCAGGAAGACCGCCACGCTGCTCAGCATCACGATCTTCCGAGCGTCGCCCTTGGCGCGATTGAAGTCGTCGAACAGCACATCGCTGGAGCCCAGGTGCGCGTCCTTCAAGGGTTGCAGAGTGGCGCTGAAGGTCTTCATCACGCTGCGCTCTGCCAACAACGTTTTGAGCTGCGCGTCCACTGCTTGCTCGCTCGCACCCGGCGCGAGCTTCGCGTAGGTGACCATTGCGATGGTGCCCCAGCTGCTCAAGAAGCTCTGCAGCTGCTGCGCACCCTCGTCGTCCGGGCTCAGGTAATTCAACGAGACGAGGAGATCGAGCTGCATGTGCGAATCGGGCCGGACGTCTTCCATGACACCGACGACCTCGATGTCCTGGTTGTTCAAACGGAACAGCTTGCCCACGGGGTTGTCGGCACCGAAGACCTTCGCGGCGAACGCCTGAGTCATCACGGCCGATCGCGGCTTGTCGAGCAGCGCGCCCGGCTGTCTCTGCAGCAACTTGAAGCTGAACACCTCGAAGAAGGCATCCTCGGTGAATACGAGGTGCTCGGCAGGGTATTTCCGGTCGTCGACCGTGATGAAGGTTTCTCCCTGCGCTCTGACCCTCACGGTCTGCTCGACCTCGGGGATCGTCTCCTCCATCGCCGGTCCCAGCGCCGGCATCGTGATGCCCACGGTGTTGCTGCTCACGCCCAACGCGCGGTCGATGCCGAGCACGCGATAGATACTTTCGTAATCCTCGTGAAAGCGATCGTAAGAAGTTTCGAAGCTCACGTAGATGAAAATGAACAGCGCACTGGTGATGCCGATCACCAGTCCGATGACGTTGATCAGGAAAAACAGGGGGTTTCTCTTCAGAAATTGCCAACTGAAGTGCAGATTGTCGAGGAACACCGCTACTCCTCCCGAGGGTTCCGCTAGCCGTTCCTCAGTGCGGCGGCCGGCACCACCCTGGCCGCGCGCCACGCCTGAACTGCTACCGCCGCCCAAGCCACCGCCAGCGTCGCCACGAGACTCACGACGAACGGCCAGGGGGTGAGCTGAACGCGGTGGACGAAAATCGCGAGATACGCCTTCGCCGCAAGATATGAGAACGGCCACGCGATGACGTTTGCAGTGACGACGGGCCGCGAGAACGCGGCGAGTAGCAGCCCGAGCACGCTTTGCCAGGTCGCGCCGAGCGTCTTGCGCACGCCGATCTCGCGGCGGCGGCGGCCCGTCATGTGACCGGCCATGCCCACGAGACCGATGATGCAGATGGCGTACGCGAGGGAAGCGAGCGCGGCGAACGCATCGTTGATGCGCGTAAACGCGGCGAAGCCTTCGGCGAAGAGTCGATCCTCGAACTCATAGTCGAAAACCTGGTTCGGCACGCGCCGCTCCCAGACGCGCCGCACGGCCTCGAGCGCGCCCGGCACGTCGGTACGGTCCAACCGAATCAGGAGTTGTTCCGGCTCCGAGCTCAGATAATAGTTGCTTGCGTCCACGCCGTTGCCCGTGAACACGAGTGGCCTATCCTCCACCACCCCGATGATGCGCTGCGGTGCGAACCAATCGGCTACCGGCAGGTAGACGAGCCGGTCGACGGCTCGCGCGGGCGATGCGAAGCCCATCAGGCGCACGAACGACTCGTCGACGACGAGACTGCCCGGCCGGTCGGGGCGGGAGTCCCACATGCCGATATCCGCGCGCTCGCGCTCGAACGTCCGGCCGGCGACGAGCCGTAGACCCATCGTCGTGAAGAAGTCGTAGTCGACTCCGTGGCTCACGGCCGAGCGGAGCGTCGAAGGGTTCCGCGGATCGGTCATGAGCGTGGGCCCCATCGAGTCCGTCCACGGCGGGCTCGACATGCCGGCCACGCCCTTCACCTCGGGTAGTGCCCTCAGTTGCTCCTCCAAGCTTGCGGAGCTCGTGCCGGTATAAGCCGCGGTGTTCGTCACGACGATCAGCGGATCCGCGTCGGGCGTGAGCGCGATGCGGCGCAGGTCCGCGGCTTGCTGCTGCATCACGAAGATCGCAATCGATAGGAAGCTCGCGGCGGCGAACTGCACGCCGACGAGCAGCGTGGGTACCGTGTTGCGCCCGCGGAGCGCGTCGCGCGATTGCAGCGCGCGCATCGGCCGCGTGCGGGACAGAACGAACGCGGGATACGCGCCCGCGAGCACCGTGGCGCAGGTCACGGCGCCGAGCATCGCGAGCCAGAACCTCGGCGTAGCGAACGCGAGCGCGAGGTCGACACCGGCGACGGCGCGCAGCGCCGGCGTGAGCAGCGCGATGACTCCGACCCCGAAACCGAACGCCGCGGCCGTCATCAGTGCGGCCTCCAGCAAATGCTGGGCCACGATCTGCCGGCTTTCGGCGCCGATGGCCTTGCGCAGGCCGACTTCTTTCGCTCGCCGCAGTGCTTGCGCGGTGGCTAAGTTCGCGTAATTGACGCACGCCACGCCGAGCACGAGCGCACCGAGCGCGAGCAGCAGCGTGACGACGGACACGCGCGTCTGCATGCCGGCGAATACTGCGGCGTCGAGCTGCTTCGCCACGAGCGCGCGGATCGGCACCATGCCGCTCGTGTACTGCACGAGATCGCGCTCGATCGTGAGCGCGCTCAGCTTCTCGAGCCGCGATGCAAGCGACTCCGGCGTCACGCGGCTGCGTTCCGGCAGCACCCCGTAGGCGAGCTGCTGCGGCATCGCGAAGCCGCCGCCGGCCGCTCGGCGCACGGCGAGCACGCGGTCGAGCGCGTCCCACGACGCCAGCACGTCGAAGCGCAGCAGCGCCCCCGACGTCGGTCCGATGTGCGACGGTTGCGCGATGTCGCCGATCACGCCCGTCACGGTGAGGTCCATTACACCGGCATAGCGGAGCGTGCGGCCGATCGGATCGGCGGCACCGAACAAGCGGCGCGCAGCGTTCTGCGTAAGCACCGCGCTTGCGGGCGCCGCGAGCGCGGCGTGCGAATCGCCCGCCACGAACGGCAGATCGAAGATCTCGAGGAAATCGGGGTCCGCGTACGCCGCGTAGAGCCGCGTCTTGCGCTGGCCCGCCGCGACGGGCATCGGACCGCCTGCGCGGGCTCGCGCCAATGTCTCGAATTCCGGGAACTGGAGCTTGAGCTTCTGGAAGTCCGGCTCGTCGAGGCGCGGCTGCCAACCGGTGTCGGAGCCGTCGCTTAGGCGAATGCGCGTGGTCATGATGTACGTGCGATCCGCTTTCGCGAAGCCGCGCTCGGCCTGTCCCCAGAAGGTCACGAACGAGTACGCGATCACGAAGCAGGTGAGCCCGAGGCTCAGCACGAGCAGCTTCATCAGGCCGACGAAAGGAGCGCGGCGAACATTTCGAAGGGAGACGACGAGATAGTGGCGCAACATCGGTTCGGGCTTCACGAGGTTGTGTCCGGAGCCTACACGATGGTGTATTAGGGCGACAATACACCGAGACCGCTCGTCCGATCGGCGTCACGCTGCGTGCGAGGAAGCGGCGGTCTAGACTAGCCGCTCGGCGTCGCGAAAGGCGTCGGAAAAAGGGGAGGAGAAGAAGATGAGGGGGACGAACTGGCTGGCTGTCGGTGTGCTGACGGCCGTCGCGGTCACGGCCGCTCACAGTGCATCCGCTGCAGCCGGCGCCTGCGACCGCGAGTGTCTGCGCGGCACGATGACGACGTTCCTTTATGCGCTGCTCAAGCACGATGCCAGCAAGGTGCCGGTCGCCGCCGCGGTGCGCGTGACCGAGGACGCCATCGAGAAGCCGCTCGCGAAGGTCGGCTTACTGAGCACCGTCACGCGGCTGCGCGGTTTCCGCCAAGACATCCTCGACGAACGCGCCGGGATGGCCGGCGCGGACGTCGTCGTGGAAGAATCCGGCGCTCCGGTGCTGTTGGTCGTGCGTCTCAAGGTGGTGGACCGCAAGATCACCGAGATCGAGACCGTAGCGACCCGCAGCCGCGCCGAGGGCCTCATCTTCGACATCGACGGCCTGAGCGCGCCGAGCGAAGAGATGAACTACGCGCCGCGGCCCGAGCAGCTCGCCTCGCGCGAGGAAGCGATCGATGCGGCGATGCACTATCCGGCCGGTCTGAACGCTGCGAAGACTTTCGCGGCGGTGAACGCGCCGTTCGCGCCGAACGCTTACCGCTACGAGAACGGGCAGGTGATGGCGGGGCCCGACTGCAAGTTCGCCCCCGGCTGCCAGAACATCTCGACGCAGCCGCTCGCCATCTTCGAGCGCCTCGGGGACGTTGCGACGCGAGTGATCGGCGTCGACGAGCGCCTGGGGATCGTCTGGCTCCGCATGGCATGGGGCGTACGACAAAAGGGCGGAGACCAGCTCACGGTCTGGGAGAGCTTCAAGGTCTACGACGGTCAGATCCACGCGGTCGAGGCGTTCATGAAGATCCTGCCGGTGGAGCTCCGCTCGGGCGGTTGGCAGTAGCGCGCCCTCGCACGCCGCTTTGCCGCTGCGGTGCAGCCAACGAGCGCCGCGGCGGGCGAACATGAGCAGCGTCGGTGCGGCAGCGGGGCGGCGGTCCTAGCCTTCGCCGACTACCGTGAACGCCTCCTCGACCTCCGGCGTCGAGAGATTGGCGAGGAACTCGGCGAGGTACACCTTCCCGTACGTGTACATGTTCTCGGCAGCGCCGATCCGAAGCCGTCCCTGCGCCAGCAGCCGGTGAAACTCGGCCAGGCTCGGGGCGGTCAGGTCGCCGTCGGGCTCGGGACCCGCTGCGCCGGCCGCGGCGGTGAGCGTCAAGCAGGCGTAGCCGATGCGGACGAGTTGTCGCGCCAGCACGAGACGCGCGCGCAGAGCGCGGTCGGGCTCGCCGCCGTGCCAGGAACGCAGCAAGGCGTCGCGAAGCTCCGGCGTCGGTGCCAGATAATTGGCCAAGTTCGCCAAGTCGATGAAGGAGTCGTTTCGGAATGCGAGCTCCCAGTCCACGAGCCACAACCGTTCTCCATCGAAGAGGATGTTGCCGGGATTGAGGTCGTTGTGGCTCGAGACGGTCGTGGCCGGGTCCCACGGATAGGCCGCCGTGAGGCGCGCCAAACCCTCGCGATGCGCGTCGAGCAATCCGGGACTGAAGCGACCGGAGCCGATCAGGGCGTCGAGCATTCCGGTCAGGATTGCGCGGTAGTCGCCTACCGCGGGGAAGGCGGGCGTCGCTTGCAGCCGCGCGATGAGCGTGCCGAGGTCGCGCATCAATGCCTCGCGGCCGCTCGGATAGTCGAACAGCGACTGCGTCGGCCGGAACTCCATGATCGCAACGCCGGCTGTCTCATCCGCCACGATGAGAGCAGGCGCGATTCCGGCCTCGGCCGCCGTCCGCATGCAGACGTAGCCGCGGCCGCCGTCATCGAAACCGTCTCGCTTTCGCTCGAGCCGGAGCAGATAGGGCCGACCCTGCACGTCGACGCGGTAGATCAGCGCGCCTGAGCCGCCTTGCGTGATCTGCTGCATGCTCGTCGCCGGCGCAGCGCCGAATGCCGCGGCAAGCGCCCCCCGCGCAACGGCGCGGCGCTCCTCGGGTATGGCGTCGTAGATGGACTCGTTCATCGTCGGGATGCCTCGCGGCTAGCTTAGCGCGCCGCCCAACGGCGAGGCGACAGATCGACCATGGCTCGAGCTCGACCGCGATGGAGCGCTCGCGCGGCGGCGACCACCGCACGCGAGCCGCCTTGCGAGAGCCCGCTCACCAGCGATTGCCCTCGCCGGCGCGACGCGCCAATCTACGCGACGACGTCCGAGCCTCGGGAGAGGACGATGAGCACCGAACCACCGAGCACCGATGAGCTCCTGACGGGCAAGGAGTATCTTGCGAGCCTGCGAGACGGCCGCGAGATCTATCTGTACGGCGAACGGGTCGACGACGTCACGGCGCACCCGGCTTTTCGCAACTCCGCGCGGTCGATCGCTCGGCTCTACGACGCGCTGCACGATCCGGCCGCGCGCGATACGCTCACGACGGTCGACCGCTTCGGCCTCCGCACGCACCGCTTCTTCGCGCCGAGCTATTCCGCCGACGAGCTGCTGGCGGCGCGCGAGGCCATCGCGTACTGGTCGCGGCAGAGCTACGGCTTCATGGGCCGAACGCCGGACTACAAGGCGGCTTTCATGGCCACGCTCGGCGCGAATCCGGAGTTCTACGCGCCGTACGACGAGAACGCGCGGCGGTGGTACCGACGCTACGCCTCGAGAGGGCTGTTCCTGAACCACGTGCTCGTCAATCCTCCGGTCGACCGCAACAAGCCCGTGCACGAGGTCGCAGACGTGTATTTACACGTGGTGCGCGAGACGGATGCGGGCGCCGTCGTGAGCGGCGCGAAGATGCTCGCAACCGGCTCGGCGCTGACGCACGCGACGTTCGTGGCGCAGAACAGCTCCGTCTCGCTCGAAGCCGGGAAGGCGGAGGATTACGCGTTGGTTTTCATTGCGCCGCTCGACACGCCCGGCAGTCGACTGATCTGCCGGGCATCTTACGAGCAGAACGCGCACAGTCCGTTCGATCATCCGCTCTCGAGCCGCTTCGACGAGAACGATGCCGTGCTCGTCTTCGATGAGGCGCTGATCCCGTGGGAGAACTTCCTCGTCTATCGCGACGTCGAGCGGGCGAACGCGTTCTATCCCGCGTCGGGATTCTTCAATCGCTACAACTTGCAGGCGGGCACGCGGCTCGCCGTGAAGCTCGAGTTCATGACCGGGCTGCTCGCGCGTGGCCTCGAGATGAACGGCACGAGCGAGTTCCGCGGCGTGCAGGCGGCACTCGGAGAGGTCGTTGCCTGGCGCACCATGCTGTGGACGATGACCACGGCGATGGCCGCGGAGCCGCAGGAAGGGCCGGGCGGGTCGATGATCCCGCGCGCCGACTACGCCGCCACGCTGCGCGTGTTCTCGACGTGGTCGTGGCCGGCGGTGAAGGAGATCTTCGAGAACGTGCTCGGCGGAGCGCCGATCGTGGCGCCGTCGGGACGCGAGGACTTGTTGAGCCCCTCGCTGCGGCCGCTGATCGATCGCTACTACCGCGGCACGGGCGCCTCGGCGCTCGAGCGCATCAAGCTCTACAAGCTCGTGTGGGACGCGATCGGCACCGAGTTCGGCGGACGCCACGAGCTCTACGAGCGCAACTATGCGGGCAATCACGAGCAGGTTCGAATGGACGCGCTGAAGTTCGCGCGCCGCACGGGTGCGCTCGATCGGTGCAGGGAGCTCGTCGACCGCTGCTTGGCCGACTACGACCTCGACGGCTGGACGACCGATACCTGGCTCGACTAGCCGGACAGGCTTGCCGGCGCGTGCACGTCGGCGGCCACGCGCTCACGGATCTTCGCGGCTATTCGCGGTGCGGCAGGTTGTACAGCAGCGTGCCGTCGGGAAATTTCGCGCTCACCATGAAGCCGCCCTTGCGGCCGTCCTTGAGCGGGTGCACCTGGAACGTGATCTTGTCGCCGGGCTTCAGCGTGTGCTTGGTCCAGCCGTTACGCGCGAGATAGTTGGGGCTCATGCCTTCGAGCCCATAGAGATCGGCCGCGTCGCTGCCTTCCACCATGACGTCCGTCCAGGTGTGCGGATTCGTCCATTGGAAGTCCTTGACCGTGCCCGTGATCTCCACGGTCTTCGTCATGTCGAACACCGCGGTGGAATGATGCGCGAGCGCCGGAGTGCTCGTTGCGGCAACCGCCGCGGCAGCCGCGGCCGCCGCTAGGGCCTTCGTGATCTGCTTACTCATGGTTACTCCAGGCTGAAGCCGGGCCGACCCTTGTCGTCCGCGCTGTCGTGATTGTTCTCGAGGCAGATGTACTCGCGGATCGCGTCGTCCTGATGCTTGTAGTACGTCGAGCTCGTGTACGGCTCGGCGAGCACCTCGGGATCCGTGAGCGTCGTCGCGATCTCGAGCCAGTCGGAATCGAGGCGCCGAATGCGCTCGACCACGTGCAGGTCGTCGCTATGACCGATGCCGGGAGCGATCCGGTTCTGCGGATTCAAGCCGATCGTATCGACGACCAGCGTGTCGCCCTCCCAGTGGCCGACCGAGTCGCCGTAGAACGTGAGATCCGGATCGTCCTGGTGAGGCCGTCCGTCGGTCCAGATCTGCCGGAACTGCATGTAGCTCTCGATCAACATCACGATCTCGTGCGGCTGATAGAGAAATTGGATCGGATACGGCTGCGTCATGATGCCCGGCAGACCGGGCGGCACGCAGTTCGCGGCGTCGCTTTGGAGGTTCTCGCCGTTGGCCCGACCCGCGCGGTACGCGTCGGCCTTCGCCTGCCACTCGGGCGTCAGCTTCATCGCCGGCCGCGGCGGGGACTTGCGCTCGTTGCGCCAGTCGACTTCCCACACGCCGCTCCAGTCCGGGTACTTCGCGAGCGCGGCCCATTGCTGCGTCGCGGGATCCGCCGGCGCGGCGCTTGCCGAAGCGGTCTCGTTCGATGGCGCGGGCTTGCTCGCGGGTGCGCAACCCGCGATGAGGCTCGCAACGATCAGAGGAAAATAGGCGTTCGTCATCGTCAAAGCCCCGTTCGGTTCCACGCGGTTCCCGCGCGAGTCGCCGATCAAGTCTGCCCGGCGCGACTTCGTGCGACAAGCTCGGCCGCGGATCGGGACCGGCACTGCCGCGCGCAGGCTGATCGGCACGGCGCTCCTTGCCGCCGACCCGGCATTGAAACGGCCTCGCTGCGCGACGGTTCTCCGCGAGAAAGGCTGCTCGCGGCGTCGGGCGTGTCCCTATTGCTCGAAGTACTCGTTGCGCAGAGCCGGAGACCTCTCGAGCGCGCGGGCGAGCAGCAGCGCCGGCTCGTCGGGCTGCAACTCCCGGCCGTCGGCGATCGTCCAGATCGCCGCCAACACCGCCTGCGCGAATGCCCAGGCCCGTGCCCGCTCGATGTCGATGCCGAGCGCCGCTGCGAACCGCTCGAGCCGCCGCTCCGCCGACTCGAGCGAGTACAGCTCGGGCACGCCGAGCGGGTTGCGCAGCATCGCGCCGAGCTCGTACTCGAGCTCGCCGACGACGCCCTTGGGGTCGATCGCGACCCAGCCGCGCTTGCCGTCGCGCAACACGTTGTAGTGTTGGAGGTCGCCGTGCAGCAGCGCGGGATTGCGCTGCGTCGCGCAGAGCTCCGCGTAGATCCGCTGTGCGGGCGCCACGAGATCTCGCGGAACGCGCTCGTCGCCGGTCGCGAGGTAGTCGCCGAACGCCGCGCCCCAGCCCTCGACCGTCGCGCAGCCGTCCGGCGCGTCGCCGGGCGACATCCTGCCGAGCAGTGCGGCGAGGATGTCGGTGGCCGCGTCGTCGCGGCCCTGGAGGGACAGCTCCGCGAGCGCTTCCCCGGGCTGCACGTGCTCGAGCAGCGCCGCGCCGTCGATGAACGCATGGACTTGCGCGACACCGCGCCCGCCGAACGCGGCGGCGATCTCGCCGCAACGCCATTCGTCGCCCGCGCGCTTCGCGATCTTCATGACGACCGGCTGGCCCGCGCGTTTACCGTAGACGAGCACGGACGTCGCCGTGGCGGACGCGCGCTCGATCGCGACGCTCCACGCACGCGCCCGCTCGCCGATGCGTTCCTTGAGCTCGGCGCTCAATGCCGTGCGCGGTCTCGCGCGCTCGCTGCCGTCGTCCGTCGAAGCCATCGGTGCCCGCCTGTCGGTTCGAACGAGTCCGTATGATCGTACACGGCCCGGTCGCGAGCGGTGCCGCGGCCGGGGGCGCGCGTCGCCCGGCTCGGGCAGCCGCGGCCGCTGGCGGGGCCGGCGGGATACCGCGCGGAATCGATCGCCGGTACGAGGGGCTCGCGGTGCGTGCACGAGCCGCCGCCGCGATGAGGAAGCTCGGCGAATCGAACCGCTACCCACGACGAACGGCTCGGTAAGCGCTGCGGGCGCTTGTGTGCGCGCGACGGATCCCCGAGACTGCGAGAGCTGTAGAAATGGCGAGGTGTCAATTGAAACGTCATTCGCAAGCGTTCCTGGCGGCAGCGGCTGCGCTGCTTTGGAGCGGCGGCCCCGCGGCCGCTCACCACTCGTTCGCCGCGGAGTTCGACGCGCAAAAGCCGCTCACACTGAAGGGCACCGTCAGGAAGTGGGAGATGATCAACCCGCACGGATGGATCACGATGGACGTGACCGGGCCCGACGGCAAGACGGCGACCTGGATGGTGGAGACTTCCAATCCGAACGGACTCATGCGGCTCGGCTGGACCAAGCACTCGCTGAAGCCGGGCGACGAGATCATGGTCGAGGCCTACCAAGCCAAGGACGGATCGAACACGGCGAACGCCGCGAAGATCACGCTCGCGGACGGCAGCAAGGTGTTTGCGGGCTCCGTCGGCACCCCCGACCAACCGGCCGTGCCGCCCGAGCAGAAGTGAGGCGCGCGTGAAGCTCCCCTACACGCGTCTCGGCCAGGCGCTCGGGACCGCGACGCTCGGGCTCTCGCTCTGCGGCGCTCCGTTCGCTTCCGCGTCGGCGCAGCCGCCCGCCGCTCGATCGCCCGCCTCGAACGTGGCGCTGCCGCGGCAGCCGGACGGTCATCCGGACATGCAAGGTCTTTGGATGAAGAGCGCGGGAGGATTCCAGGGGCTCTATATCGGCTCGCTCGACGGCACGAATTTCGCCGGCCGCGGCGGCGCGCGCGGCGGCGGCGCGCGCGGCGGCCCGCCGCCCGCTCCGGCCTACGACTACACGCCGGAAGCGGCGGCCGAAAAGGCGGACCGCGAGCGGCGAGGCTACGACGACCCGGAAGCGCATTGCCATTTGCCCGGCGTGCCGCGCTCGCTCGATCAGCCGGGTGGGCTCTACCCCGTGCAGATCGTGCAAGACCAAAACTACGTCGCGTTGCTGCACGAGGCCATGCACGACGTGCGCATCATCCCGACGGACGGCAGCCGCCATCCGCGCAATTATTGGGCGTGGGACGGCGATTCGCGCGGCCATTGGGAAGGCGCCACGTTCGTCGTGGATGTGAGCAACTTCAATGGTCGTACGTGGCTCGATATGGCCGGCAACTTCGTCGACGAGAACGAGCATGTGCTCGAGCGTTTCACGCTCGTCGATATCGACACCATTCTTTACGAGGCCACCGTCACGGATCCGACCGTGTTCGCGAAGCCCGTGGAGATGCGGTTCACGTTGAAGCGCGTGCCGGCCGCGCAACAGATCCTCGAGTACAGCTGTCTCGAGGGCGAGCGCAGCCTGCAGCACTACACGGACGAGGACGGCGGCAAGAAACGGAGAGTGAGATGAGCACGATACGTGCGGTGCTCGTCGTCTGCTTCGGCCTCTTCATCGTCGGGGCCTCGCCGTTCGACGTTGCGGCGCAACCCAAAGTGCCGTTCGCCCCGCCGCGCTTGTGGGACGGCAAGACGCCGGATTTCCGCGGCATCTGGCAGGCACGCGGCACCGCATACGTGAACATCGAAGGCCACGTCGCCGAGAACGGCGTCGCGGCGTCGCCGAGCATCGTGGTCGATCCGCCGGACGGCAAGATTCCATACACGCCCGAAGCGCTCGCGCGGCGTGCCGAAAATTTTCTCGCGCGCGCGACCGCCGATCCGTCGCTCAAGTGCTATCAGGCCGGCGTGCCGCGCGCGACCTATTTGCCGACGCCGCTGCAGATTCTGCAGAGCCCCGGCAACTTCGCGATCGTGTATCAGGAGAATCACGCGTTTCGTGTATTCCAGCCCGATAGCCGGCCGCACTTCGACGCCGCCGACTTCTGGATGGGCGACACGCGCTACCGCTGGGAAGGCGACACGCTCGTCGCCGACGTCGTTGCGCTGACGGATCTGATGTGGATGGACCACGCCGGGAACTACCATAGCTCCGACGTGCACGTCGATCGAGCGTTACCGGATGATCGATGCCGATACGATCGAGTACGAGGCCCGCATCGAGGACCCGGCGGTCTATTCGCGGCCTTGGACGCTGAGGACCGAGCTCGCGCGCGTCACGCGGCGCGGTGCACGGATCGTCGAGGACGAGTGCCTCGAGGATGCGAGCGGCGTCCGCCGTCACGTCTCGCCGTACGATCCGAAAAATCTACTCCGCTCGGACTACTCGCGCTGGCGGGAGCCGGCCGACCGTAAGTAGAGCTGCCCGGCCGCGCGTCTCGGCGTGCACGCCGTTTCGCCGGTGAGCCGACGCGTTTCACGCCTACCCATGCTCCGGCGGCTGTAACCTTTCGCGCCGCCGGCGCGTCTCAGACGTTGAAAGCCCGAGGCAGGTGACCATGTTTCGCCACTACCTCTCGGTCGCGGTCCGTAGCTTCCGGCGTCAGCCTCTTGCCGCGTCCGTCAACGTGCTCGCGCTCGCGCTCGGGCTCACCGCGTTCGTCATCGCCTACGGTGTCGTGAGCTATTGGGAACGCAGCGAGCGTGGGTTCGCGAACGCCGATCGGACCTACGTCGTGACCGCGGCCTTTCAAGGACGAAACGGGCAGGGTCGGGCGACACCGCTGCCGATGACGAATCGCCTCTACGCGGATTACTTGAGAGCGGACTTTCCGGAGTTCGAAGCGGTCGCGCGCGCGCAGGTCATGTACGAGAAGACCGGCGTTGCCAGCAACGATGTGTACGCAGAGATGTTCGTCGTCGGCGCCGAGAGCCAATTCCTCGAGATCTTCGATTTGCCGTTCGTCGCCGGAGATTCGAATGCCTTGAGCCAGCCGAACAGCGCCGTTCTGACCGCCGAAGCGGCCGCACGTCTGTTCGGCGACGCGAATCCGATCGGCCGAACGATTACGCTTGCGAACGTTCTCGACGTCACCGTGACCGGCGTGATTGCGTCGGTGCCCGAGCCGTCGCATCTCGGCCGCTCCAAAGCCGCGTCGTTGCGTTTCGACGTCCTTGCTTCGTGGGACACGCTCGACGGCGTGCAGGCTGCAGCCCGCGCACGGCTCGCGAGTCGCGATCCGGCAGCCGCTGCGCAGAGCCAACCGCCGCCGAATGCCCCGCCGCCGGCGGAGAATTGGCTCGGCGGCTACTGCTGCACCACCTACGTGATGCTGTCTCGCGATAGCAGTCTCACCGGTGCAAGTTTGAACGACCGCCTCAAAGCGTTCGGCGAAGCGCACATACCGCTGGCGCAGACGGAGATCACCACGCTCACGATCGGCGCGGTGCCGGTTACCCAGTTGATGGTGGCCCAGTTGAACGCGCAGCTTCTTCCGGGCGCGCCGATCTCGATCACGACGCTACTGCTCGTGCTCGGCTCGCTCGTGCTCGTCGTCGCGTGCGTGAACTACGCGAACCTCGCGACCGGTCAGGCCGCGCGCCGTGCTCGGGAAGTCGGGCTGCGCAAGGCGCTCGGTGCCAACAGACGCCGAGTGATGCTCCAGTATCTCGCCGAGTCGGCGACGTTGACCGCGGCTGCGATCGTGCTGGCGCTCGTCGCCGTGCGTCTCGTGATACCCGTCCTGCGCAACGCGGCCGGCATCGATCTCGGGCTTTCGCTCTTCGACGGCGCCTCTGTTTGGCTCTTTCTCGCCGGGTTGCTCTGTGTCGTGACGCTGCTCGGCGGTGCTTATCCGGCGCTCGTGCTGTCGCGCGTCGCACCCGTCGAGGCGCTGCGCGTGGGCCGGTCGCGGATCGGTCCGCGCTTCGCAGGCACGATCCTCGTCGGCGTTCAGTTCGCGGCGGCGAGCTTTCTTTTGATCGTCGTGCTCGTGATGCATGCGCAGAACGACGAGCTCGAGCGCACCGGGCTCGGCAGCACGGTCGATCCGTTGATCGTCATCGCGAACGCGCCGCAATACAGCGGCATCGACAACGATCTGCTGCGAGCCGAGCTCGAGCGCCTGCCGCAAGTACACGCCGTCAGTGAGGTGGCGGCGCCGCCGTGGTCGCCGTCGGTCAACCTCGTCGGCTTCGCGCGCGCGCCCGATGCGGACGCGACTGCGGTGACGACGTACCTGAACATGGTGGGTTACGATTTTTTCTCCACGCTCGGATTCACGATGCTCGCGGGACGCGGTTTCGACCGGGAGCACGGCGAGGACGTGTTTCGCGGATTCAACTTGGCGAAGCTCAACGAGGGGCGGCCGATCAATGCCGTGATCGACGCGTCGCTTGCCCTCGACCTCGGCTTCGAGTCTGCGGCGGCGGCGGTCGATCAGACGATCTATATTCCTGACAAATTCATGCGCGCGTTCGGCGGGCAAGGGGCGCAGCTTCAGGTGATCGGCGTCGTGGCCGACAAGCCGTTGCACCTGCGCGGTGGCGGCGCGACCGCGAACGTCTATTGGCTCCAGCCGGGCCAGTCGTTTCAGGTCGTGCGCATCGCAGCGAACGACGTCTCGGGAGGGATCGCGGCGATCGATGCCGTGTGGAAGCGGCTGTCGCCGAAAATTCCGCTCAGTCGCAATTTCATGGACCAGCTCTTCGACGAGAGCTACGAGAACTTCGCGAGGATCAATCAAGTGTTCGAGGGGCTCGCGGTCGTCGCGGTCGTGATCGCGGTGATCGGGTTGTTCGGGATGGCTGTTCACGTCGCCGGCCGGCGCGTACGGGAGATCGGCGTGCGCAAGTCCGTCGGAGCACGCACCAGCCAAGTCGTCGTCATGCTGATTCGCGACTTCTCGAAACCGGTGCTGATCGCCAACGTCGTCGCTTGGCCGCTCGGCTACTTCGTTGCGGAGCAGTATCTGAGCGTATTCATGCACCGAATTCCGCTGACGCCGGCGCCTTTCCTGCTGAGCCTCGTGCTGGCGCTGGCGATCGCCTGGCTGGCGGTCGGCGGCCAAGCCCTACGCGCCGCACGCGTCAATCCGGCCAACGTGCTGCGGGTCGAGTAAGGGTTCGCCCAGTCGTACCCCGTATTTCCGCCCCGGCTGCGGTCGTCCGATACCGGGATGGGACCGCTGATCGCCGGCCCGACGGCGTTCGGGCGTCGGACGAGCCGGCCCGCCGCGGCTGTCCCGGGTAATTCCGGCTGCCGCGACAACCGGTCGAACGACAGGTTGGCGACCGCACCGTCGCTGCGCCGACTATCCAAGGATTTGAATCGCGTCCTGTTTCTCGACCACGCGCTTACGTAAGCTGCAGGCGCAAATCCGGCGGTCCGAATTCGGTGCGATCGAGTGAAGCGTCTTCAGTCACCCTGCCCATTCCATCCTGCGGCGATGCAGGTCCAAGCTAGCCAGTCGGTCTCCCTGCTCGGTCGCGGCCGGCCCCTGCTGAGGCCGCGCGTCGTCACTTATACCGTCGCGCTGCTCCTGTGCGCACCGGTCACGACTTTCGCGCTCGAGCTCGGCGAAGCGTCGATGCGAAACGGACTGGGTCAATCGCTGCTCGTGGAGATCCCGTATCGATTGGCCGCCAACGAGCAGCTCACATCGGCGTGCGTTAGCCTGATTCCTTCGCCGCGCGCCGCCGACGCGCTGCCCACGTATATCAACGTCACTCGCATCAGCATCAGCCCGACGGTCATCGAAGTCTTCGACGAGAACAGTGTTCGTGAGCCGCTGATCGGTCTGAATGTCGACGTTCATTGCAACACGGCTCCGCATTTCGTGCGCAGCTACCAACTATTCGTCGATCCGCCCGCTCATATCCCGGCGATCGATCCGAGCGGCCCCGAAGTCGCGAAGGCTTCAAACCAAGCTTCGATCGATGCCGCGGAGCGCGCGGCAGCTCCGAGCTTCGCCGTCGTCGCTGGAGCGGCGAAGAATCGTGCGACCGTTCCGACAGCACGCGCCCCGAGCGCGACGCCGCGGGCGAATGTCTCGCCGCGGGCACGCGGGCACGCGGGCGGCGACTTGACGCAAGGACAAACGTATCGCGTGGTCCGCGGCGACACATTGTCCGGCATCGCGTCCAGGATCTCGGATAGATCGACGATCCGCGAGGCCATGGATGCAGTCTTCGCGGCCAATCCGGAAGCGTTCATTCGCGGTAACCGAGACCTGATCGAGGAAGGGCGCACGCTCACGATACCGGTCATGTCGCCGCCGATTGTGCCGGTCGCTACGGCGCCGGTTTCGGTGTCCGCAGCACGCGAACCCGAGTCGCTCACCGCCGCACCGGTGCCGACGCTCGAGCCGCGCGACGCCACACCGGTGCAGAACCTCGCGCCGATCGCGGCGGCGCCGGTCGCGACGGCGCCGAACGCGACGCAAACGCCGGCCGTCGAAGAGCCGGCTACCGTCGTGGCACCGGGGGCGACGGTACCGCCCCCGGTCGAAGTCAATCCATTCGTCGAGTCGAGTGCGGCGCGAAGCGACGTGCCGAGGGCCGCCGAGCTCGAGCCTCGGGAGCAGGGCGGGTCGGCGGCCGCAAGATCCGCGGGCTGGATCACGGCGCTGCTCATCCTCGGTGCCGGCGCCGCGTTGGCGGCGTTGCTCGCGTTCGTGCGCCGGCTGCGTAAGCCGCCGCCCGCGCCGGTGGCCGGTTACGGCATTCAGCGGCCGCGGCCGCGTCGGCAAGTCGAGCTCGCCGCCGGCATCGACGTCGTCGAAAGTCGAATGCCCGACGCGCCTTCGGATAGGGTGCTCGCGCCGCCGCACGGTCCGGTAGCCCAGCTCGACGACGAGTCGCCGCCGGAGCTCGACGGCATTCCGCTCGCGATTGGGCCGAACGATCCCGTGGATCTCGATGTCGGCGCACCGGTCGTGATCGAGGAGGGTATCGATTGGTTCAAGGATCGCCCGCCCGCCGCGGCCAGCAACGATGCCGCGGCCAGTGACGAAACGATCGAGGAAGCCGCCACGGTCCGAATGCCGGAGATCGATGCCACCGTCACCGCGTCCCCCCGCCGGCTGCCCGAATCGGACGATCGTTCCACGCGAACGACGGACGAGGAGCAAATGACGTTGACGATGGTCGAGCTCGATATGCTTCGCCAAGACTACGAGGCGGAACATACGTTGACTCAAGCGTTCAGCCAGGAGCTACGCAACGCAGTCGCCGACCTCGAAGCGACGAAGGCTCTTCGCGCAGCGGGCGCCGTCTCCAGGGTCGCCTCCGCGGAGCAGCCGCAGCCGGAAACCACCGAAGACTCGACGACGTCGACGACGCTACGCATTGGTACGAAATAGCGCAGCGATCGCCGCCGCGCCGTTGCCCGTCTCGTCCCGCTCACGGTAGGACGTTGCCGCTATCATGGTGGCCTCTCGCTGGTTCAAGGAATCCGCACGCCATGCCCAACCTGCCGCGGGCGTTCACGCTGGCCGCTCTGCTGTCCGCCATTGCCACGACCGCCCTGGGCGCGGATGAGGCCGACTTCGCGCGCCAAGCGCGTGACCGCGCCGAGATCGAAGCTCTGATGTGGCGCTACGTGCGGGCGCTCGATACGTTGGACGTCGATGCCTACGTCGCGCTGTTCACCGAGAACGCCCAATTCGGCAACGCGAAAGGTCGAGACGCCATCAGACGGCTGATCTCCGGTATCAAGGCGGCGCGGGAAAAGAACACTGCACCCGGCAAGGCCGTCACGCCGACTTATCAGACGATGTCCAACATCAACATCGAGCTCCTGAGCGAGAGCCACGCTCGCTTCCAGGCGTACTACATGGCTCTACTCGCCGCCGATGGGCCTTCCCCGCCGCGCGTCGCCACCCTCGGTCGAGAGGTCGATGACCTCGTTAAGGTCGACGGCCGCTGGCTGATCGACATCCGCAACGTGTCGCCCTAGGTCCGGTGGGGGCGGTATAGAGCTTCCCGACTCGAAAGCGTTGCACCCGGTTCGCTCGCTCGGTCGACCCGATGCATACTCGGTCGGCCAGAAACCGAGGCAAGGGTGTTCGAATGAAACGAGTCTCAACGGCAGCCGCGTTGACCGCAGTTCTCTGCTTGCCCGCCGTCGCGCAGCCGCGCATCGATTATTCGAAGCTCGAGATCAAGACGACGGATCTCGGCCATGGCGTCTATCAGCTCGCCTGGCAGGGCGGCGATTCCCTGATCCTTGTCGGGGACGAGGGCGTGCTGCTCGTCGATACGTCCGTCGTCCAGATGGGCGACAAGATCAAAGCCGCCGCCGCCAAGATCAGCAGCAAGCCGATCAAGCTGGTCATCAACACTCACGCGCACGCCGATCATTTCGGCGCCAACGAGACGATGGCGAAGGGCGGTGCCGTGATCGTCGGACACGACAAGCTGCGCGAGCGGATGGCGAAGGGTCAATACCTCGCCGCTTTCAACCAGACCATTCCACCGTCGCCGGCTGCTGCCTTACCCACGATCACCTACGCCGATGCGATGACCATCCATTTCGACGGCGAGACGGTGCAGCTGTTCCACCCGCCCGCGGCGCATACCGACAACGACACGCTCGTCTATTTCAAGCGCGCCAACGTGATTCACGCGAGCGGCACGTTCGGCGGCGACGGCAATTATCCGTTCTTCGACATGTCTTCCGGCGGCTCGCTCGCGGGCATGATCGCCGCCGAGGAAAAGATGCTCTCGCTCGCCGACGACGGCACCCGCATCATCGCCGACGAGGGAGACCCCGCGGGCACCGACGTGCTCAGATCTTCCCACGAAATGCTCGTCGCGATTCGCACACGGATTCAAAAGCTGATCGATGAGGGCAAGAGCGAAGACGAAGCGGTCGCCGCGAAGCCGACCGAAGACCTCGACGCGCGCTGGGTCAAAGAGGGCAGCTTCCTGACCGGCGACGTCATCGCCCGGCTCGCGTATCAATCGCTCGAGCGTGCCCGCTCTTCGTCGGCCCGCTAGCCGGCCGCGCGCCGGCTCGAGCGCCCTCAAGGTATGGCGACTTCGTGCCGGTTCGTATGGCGCAGCTCGCTCTGCGGCTCGCCGACCGTGACGAGGCCCGTGTCCGGCAGCGGCAAAGCCGCAGGCTCGATGGCTGCGATCGCTTCCGCCGTGTTCGGGTTGCGCGGTATGAACAACAACACTCGCAGATATGGGCTGTCGTCGGGCACGTAGGAGATCCGGTCGAACGACAGCTCCCCGAACGAGTCGTGCTGCACGATGCTGCCGCGCTGCGTCTTGCAGATCTCGACGTTCTTCCAATGGCGTTCGAATCCCGGCGCGATCTGCGTGAGCTCCCCGACCAGCTCCTGAAAAGCAGGTTCGCGCGCGCAGCGTCCGAAATCGACTCGAAACTCGCCGAGCAGCCTGCGGGCCATCGCCTCGAAAGCAACGGGATCGCTTTGGTACTTGAGATCCGTGAGGACGATTCTGAGCAGGTTCCTCTCTTCGGGGGGGACGGCCCCATAGTCACGAAAAACCCGTGCCGTAAGGTGGTTCCACGCAAGGATGTCCCAGCGAAGCGTCATGACGAGCGTCGGCACCGGAGCGAGCTGGATCGTGCGCCACAGCGTCTCCGTGAGGCTCTGAGTGGGAGGTTCTTGGCGGCTCGGGCTCTTACGCACGAGCCGCAGCAGATACTCCCGTTCGCTGGCCGACAGGCGCAGCGTTCCGGCGACTCGGTTCAGCATCTCGTCGGAAAAGTTGACGTCGCGGCCCTGCTCGAGCCACGTGTACCACTTCACGCTGATGCCGACGAGGACCGCCACGTCCTCGCGCCGCAGCCCCGGCGCTTGCCTGCGACTGCGCGCCAACCCCACTTCCCCCGGCTGGATACGCGCACGCGCAGCCCTTAGGAGCTCTTTTACTTGCTCTCTCCGCGCATCCATCATCCCCCCTTCTTCCGATGCTGAACGTGCGTCATCGAATCTACGCACTCATGGTGGCGGTGACAACTGGCCGGGTGGGGCGGCCCCTGCAGATCGTAGAACTGCACCTACTAGCATATCGGTACCATACAACTTCGGCCGGCCTATCGAACGCACCGGCGAAGCCGGACGATCATGGTTGCGGAGGCCTGGGCGCGGCTTCGCCGGGCACCGAAGCCGGGCTTCTTTTGCCCACTTGCGCGACGAGGACATCGCCGAGACTAATCGAATTCGACACAAGCGCCGTCGACTCAAGGGGGGACTGCCACGATGGACTGCAGCAGAAGTGCGATTCTTTTCGCGGGCACCGCGGTCGGTTTCGTGCTCACGATCGGCGGACCGTCGACGGCCGCTGCGCAGACGCCGCTCGGTTACTCGACGCAGGAGCCCTACACACCTGGGGCGGACGCGAAGGACCTTCGGTCCGTGCTGTTCAACTGGATGCGCAACATGGGCATGCTCAAGGGCCACGACGAGCGCGACATGGTTGCCACTCTCGAATATCAGGGTAAGGGCACGATCCAGGTGGACGGCCAGCCGTGCACGCTCACGAAGTACCGCGCGAGCACCAACTATCAAAGGCCAGTGCAGCGCATTCAGTACGCATGCACCAAGGCCAATGGTCAGACGTACACGAACATCGAGGTCGTGAGCGGGTTGTACGCATGGGACGAGGACGTGGCGGGTGCGCAGATCGACGGCACTCAAGGTAAGGTCACGCCGAAAGCGGATGCGGCGCAGGCGCGGCTGATCCGGATCTGGGCGAGCCCGCAGGGCGCGGCGAAGGCGGCGGTAGCGGGCACGACGGAGACGCTCTGGCTCGGTGCGAATCCCGGCACGCTGGTCGACGACGGCGTGATGAAGGTGCGCAACACGACGCTCACCTGGGAAGGCGGCAAGCCGATTCTGACGTTCCCGCTACCGGGCATCGACGGCGCCGTGGCGACGGCCACGCTCGATTCGAAGTACATGACCGAGGAAGTGGTGGTCAAGCAGGGTTCGACTTCCACGGAGTTCAAGTACGGCGACTATCAGGACTGGAACAGCCCGCTCAACAAGGTCGAGGTGTTCTATGCGGGCAAGATGACGGAGCGAAAGAACGGCGCGGTCGTTCGCGACCTCACGACGGAGGTGACGGAGACCGGCAACGTGTACGTGATCGCGCCCGTGCCCGCGAGCATCGAGAAGGCGATCAAACCGGCGGGGCAGCCGCTGCACGGTGTCGTCGCGAAGGCGGAGCCGCCGCCGGACAAGTCGACGCCGACGCCGAGGTTGGGCGGCAAGCCGGATCTTACCGGCACCTGGACTCATACCGACTGGATCGGCAACTACCAAACCGGCGGCGGCCGGCGCTGTGGGCCTACGCAAGACCAGGAGTGCAGCCGGCAGGTGAATCAGACCGAAGACTTCGAGCTCTACTCACCGTCGCGGTTCGGCGGCCTCGGCCGTCCCATGTACAAGCCGAAGTACTGGGACAAGATTCAGCAACTCGACATGTGGACGAACAAGGACGATCCGGTCATGACGTGTCAGCCGCTCGGGCTCGTGCGACAAGGGCCGCCGCGGCGTATCTATCAGTCGGCCGACGACGTCACGTTCCTCTACACGCAATATGCCGATGCGGGCGGCGGTCTCGGCGAATTTCGCGTGGTGCCGACCGACGGCCGCAAACATTCGGAGGACTCCGACTACAAGGAGACGTATTACGGCGATACCGTCGGGCACTGGGAAGGCGACACGTTGGTGCTCGACTCGGTCGGTTTCAACGACCGCACCTGGTTCGGCCGCGGCGGGTTGATTCATAGCGACCGGTTGCACGTCGTGGAGCGGCTGACGCGCCAAGGCAATACGATTCTGTACGACGTGACGGTCGAGGATCCGCAGATGCTCCTCGAGCCGTGGGTGCTGCCGACCCGAACCCTCGTGATGAACCCGAATCACGATGCGAAGCTCATACCGGAGCGAGGCAACTGCGAGATCTACGAGGACATCGCCGAAACCAATCAGATTCGGCATTGATGCGAGCTGTCGAGCGGCCGGCGAATGCGGCCCGCCTCGGCTCGGCGCATGAGTTGTGAGCAGCGAAGGTGTGGCGGTAGATACCGATCACCATGTCGGGAGGCGTAGGAAGATGATCAAGCAGACTCTGGGCTCCATCGCATTGGGCGCATGGCTGATGGCGAGCGGCTCGGCGCAAGCCCATCACTCGGTCGCGGGCGCGTACGACTTGTCGAAGGAAGCGACGATCGCGGGAACGTTCGAGGCGTTTCACCTCGTGAATCCGCACTCGTCGCTCAAGCTCGCGGTGAAGAACCCGGACGGCTCCGATACGGAGTGGACGTTCACGGGCGGCAGCATCCAGCTGCTCGCGCGCTATCGGATCGGCAAGGAAGGGGAGAACATGCTCGAGGCGGGGGACAACATCACGGTGACGTATACCCCGGCGCGCGACGGCAAGAGCCCCGTGGGATTGCTGCGCGCGATCACGTTCGCCGACGGGCACACGGTGCAAATGCGCCGCATCGACGACGACGGTCGCAACTGAACGGCAGGCCGGCCGCGCTCGCAGCTCGAGCGCTGCCGCGACGTGCTCGAGCGTCGGCGTTACCGGCAGACGAAGCTCTTGGCGTCCTCGGGGTTGCCCTTGCCCGTGTACTGCGCGTGCTTCGGATAGGGGCACAGCGGCCGGCTGCGGCCCGGGAAGGCGGCGCCCGTGGCCACCACGGAATCCGGCGCAGCACCGTCCTCGACCCATTTGACGATCGCGTCGAGCATGTCGAACTGATCGAGCGCCGCCTCGCCGCCCCGGCAATGCAGCATGCCGGGCACGAAATAGAATCGGCTCCAATCCTGAACCTTCTCCATGCCCCCGTTCGCCGCAGCCATCTTCTTGTAGTACTCGAGCGTGTCCATGGCCGCGAACGTCGGATCGCTCATGCCGTGGTAGAACATCAGCTTGCCGCCGCGCGCGGAAAAGCTGCTCAGGTTCGTCCAGACGCTGTCGGTCAGGGCCTCGAGCGGATCGCCGACGAGGTCGAACAGTCGGCTGTCGACGTCGATGCTCGTGGGTAGGGACGCGTTTGCAGCGGGCGGCTTCGTGCTCGGCAGCAACGCCGCGACGTCAGCGTCGTAGAGGCTCATCGGATAGACCAGATCGCCGCGCGAGTTGCGGGGGCCCGGAAACGCCTTCTCGAGAGCGTTCACCTGCGCGGGCGCGAGGCACGAGGAAGTTTGGCTGCCGCTGCAGACGAGCGTCGCCGGATCGAAATGGCAGGCTTCGGGATTGAAGATCATGCCGTCCTTCACGCCGTCGTTCGCGTCGCAGGCGTTCATGAGTCCCGTTACGAGCGCTTTGCGGTCGGCATCCGAGAATAGCTTGTGGGGCTCGGGGCGTCCCGCGCCGTCTTTCGGCGCGGCCTGGTTGAACGCCGCGTTGCGCCAATTGTTGCCGAGCCGCGAGAAGCCCGTGCGCATGGCCGGATCGCCCGAGACGACGCCGTCGAAATAAGACGGGTAGCGCTGCGTCATCAGCATCGCTTCCCGCCCGCCCGTCGAGCAGCCCGTGAAGTAGGAATGGTGGGCCGCCTCGCCGTAGTAGCTTGTGACCATTTGCTTCGCGAGCTGTGCGACGCGGGCGACGGCGACTTGCGCGAAATCGAGACTCGCCTGCTGGTCGACGTTGAACGAAACGTCCGACGGCTGGCTCTGATGGCCAGTGTCGCTCGAGACGACGGCGAAGCCGCGCGCGAGTCCCGGCCTCGCGCCGGCCGCCGCGGCCCCAACGGGTGGGCGCACGATGCCGTTGTAAAGCCCGCCGCCTTGAAACAGAAACCGGTGGTTCCAGTTGTCGGGCAGCGCGAGCGCGAAGCCGATACCGTAGGTCTTGCCGTCGCTGCCGTCGTGCTTGTCGATCATACCGTCGGCTTCGCAATGCTGCGGCAGCGAGTCGGTGGCGGGTATGACCTCGGCCTTCGTGATGACGAGGTTCATGCCCGGCATCTGAAAATGCGCGAGATCCGAGCACGATGCGGCGTATGCCGAGGAGCTGCCGGCCAGCGCGCAAATCAAGACGCTCAACTGTTTCATCGCGGTTCCCCCCGGCCGCATTCGGCTCGATGCGTCGCAGTATAGGTCCCGGCGCGCGCGTCGAATCGGCCATCACGGATCGGGGAAGTGGAACTTCCGGTATTTCGAGGGGCTAGTGCAGCTACTACGACCCACAGGGACGGGCCTGGCCGAGGCCGGGGCCATCGGCTGTAATGCGCCGGGGGTCTTGTGTCGTGCAAGCGACATCGCATCGATTCACGCGCCTAGGGGGGAACGTGAAAAAACAACAGCGCGTCATTCTGCGTTTCAGTGTGTTGGCAAGCGCGGTCTCCGCGGCTTTGGCCGGCGGCCCGGCGCCCGCGATCGCGCAGGACAATTCCGGCGTCGAAGAGGTTGTCGTCACCGGCTCGCGCATCGTGCGTCGCGATTTCGAGGCGAACAGCCCGATCTTGACGCTCGACGCGAACCGCTTCGAGGAGCAAAGCTCGGTCGCGATCGAGTCGGCCATGAATCAGCTGCCGCAGTTCGTACCGGCGGTTTCGCAGTTCGATTCGGGCGGCACCTTTGCGGGATCGCAGCGAACCCCGGGCGCGGCGACCTTGAGCCTGCGGGGGCTCGGCGCGAATCGGAACTTGGTGCTGCTCGACGGCCGTCGCGCGATGCCGATCAATGCCTCGATGGCAGTCAGCATCAACACGATTCCGGCGGCGGCCATCGAGCGGGTCGAGACGATCACCGGTGGCGCGTCGTCCGTGTACGGCGCCGACGCGGTGGCCGGCGTGGTGAATTTCATCACGAAGAAGGATTTCGAAGGCTTCGACTTCGACTTGCAGGGCGGCCAGACACAGGAGGGAGACGGCGAGGAGTATCGCTTCTCCGCAGTGTTCGGATCGAACCTCGCGAGCGGCCGCGGCAACGTGCTGCTCGGCTTCGAGCGCTCGTACCGAGGCGAAATCTACAGAGTCGATCGCGATTTCTACCGGCAAGGATACGAGGACCCCTACTCCAACACGTTCGGTTCCTTCTGGTCCGCGGCCGGTTTCACCGTCGACAATGCGAATCGGCCCAACTCTGCCGTGCTCGACTCGATATTCGGAGTCTCGCCGGCCACGAACGCGCCCGTCGGCCGCACCGGTACGTTCTACATGAACCCGGATGGCACGTTGTACAAGACGTCCGCCGACGGAACGTATCGATACAACGGCGGCTATATACAGCCCGGCACCGACGTGCCATGGCGCAAGACGGACGCGATCACCGGCGTGTTGCGGGAGAATCAACCCAATCAGCTGGCCCAGATTCCGCTCGACCGCAAGTCGCTGTTCGGCCGCGCGAACCTCGACCTGTCGGACAAAATCACCGCGTTCGCTCAGGTGATCTACAGCGAGAACTCGACCTCTGCACGCGGCTCCGATCCGCCCATGCTCGGCGGTTGGCGGACGGCCATTCCGCACGGCAACGGTATCTATGCGCCTTCCGTGGATGAGAACGGCAACACGTTGGCGGCGTACCAGGCCGGCGGCAGCCATTTGTTGAATTGTCCGCCGATCGGAGGATGCACGAAGTCGCAAGCGTGGCCGACGCCGCCGGAGCTGACCGCACTGCTCGACAGCCGCCCGAATCCCGAAGCCGATTTCGACGTCGTGCAGTCGGTCGTCTGGGCCGGCTCGCGCCGCAGCTACATCGACACCGAGACCTATCAGATCGTGGGCGGACTCGACGGCAAGTTCTCGTTCAAGGATTGGACCTGGGAGGCGTACGCGTCGACCGGCTCGACGCGCACCATCAATACGTACGCGGGAGCCACTTCGCTCGCTCGTTGGCGCTTCGTGCAGCAACAGCCGAACTACGGCGCGGGCTTGTTCTATACGGGCAACGAGTACGGCGGGGGTTTCGGCGCCGGCACGATCACGTGCACGTCGGGCATCACCTCGGTCTACGGGGTGAACGGTTGGACCGAGGGAACCGTGCCGTCGCAGGACTGCCAGGATGCGGTGACCATGCAGCCGAAGGCCACGGGCCACATGACGCAGAACATTGTCGAGTACGACATGCAGGGCTCGATCGTCAACACGCCGCGCGGCGATCTGCGCTTTGCGGCGGGCGTATCGTCGCGCGTGAACAAGTACGAGTACTTTCCCGACGCGACGAACACGCCGGAGTCGGTGCTCGACCAGCCGGGGTCGTTCTTCCCGGTGGGCCAAGCGGTCGGCAAGACGCAGGCCGACGAGCTCTACGCCGAGCTGCTCGTGCCGCTGCTGTCCGGCAAGAAAGGGGCGCAGGACCTGAATCTCGAGCTCGGTTATCGCAGCACGAACAACGACCCGAGCGAGGACGTCGACACCTACAAGGCGCTGATCGACTGGAAGATCGTCGATCGAGTGCGGTTCCGCGGGGGGCGGCAGGTCGCGAACCGGGCGCCGAACATCGGCGAGCTGTTCCAGGCGTCCGAGCAGTTTGCCCCGTTTACGTTCGTGCAAGGCGATCCGTGCTCGACGTTGGATCCTGCACAGTTGCCGTACACCGCGAATCCGAACATCAACGGCGCGCGCGCGGCACAGGTCCAGGCGTTGTGCTCGGCGCTGATGGGCCCGGAGGGAGCGGCGAATTTCTACGGCGATCCCTCGACCCAGCCGAACACGCTGCAGAACGCGAGAATCTCCAACTTGCAGGGCAACCCGAACCTGCACTCGGAGCAGGCGGAGACCATCACGGCCGGTGTCGTGGTCGACTTGACGAAAAGGTCGACGCTCACGATCGACTACTGGCGCATCAAGATTCACGACATGATCGCGGAAGAGTTCGGCGACGTGCTCTACCAACAGTGCTTGGACGAGGCCACGAATCCGACCTACGATCCGAACTACCCGGCGTGCACGCGGCTCGTGCGCAACCCGAGCACCGGTCAGAACGCGACGATCAGCACGTCGTTCACGAACCAGCAGCAGATCGATTTCGCCGGTTACGACGTGCAATGGAACTGGGCCAAGGAGGTCGGACCCGGCAACATGAACATCGGCGAGGTGGCGACGATCGCGGATCACACGAAGACGCGGCCGTCACCCGACGCCGAGTGGTTCGACTACGCGGGCTCGTCGGGGCCGAGCAACATCCGCAGCGTGAATCCGTACTCGTACTCCTACCGGCTGTTGACCACGGTCGGCTATTCGGTCGGCAAATGGAGCGGCAGTCTGCGGTGGCGCTATCTGCCGAGCATCAAGAGCGAGGCGTCGGTGCGGACGTTGGTCTCGAAGGAGCAGCCCACGGATCCTTACAACATCTTCGACGCTTCCGCTCGCCTGGAAGTGACGAGCAAGACCGAGCTGCGATTCGGCATCGACAACCTGTTCGACGCGCCTCCCGAGATCACGTTCCGGGAATCGGCCGGCGGCTACACGAACACGGGCAAGACCAACGAGAACTTCTACGACTTCCTAGGGCGGCGGTGGTACGTCGGCTTGAAGATGAGATTCTAGGGGTGAAATTGAGATAGATTGCTTGCGGTTCGAGGCGTCGCGATCAGGGAGTGAGCCAGGGCCGTGAGTGTTCGACTCTCTCCGAAGGTGGCCGAGGCGGCTCGCTGCGACTCGAGCGGCAATCACGCGCGCGCGGTGAGCCTGCTCGCGGAAGCGTGCGGCCACGGCGACGTGGAGGCGATGACGCGCTTGGGCAAGCGGCTCCTCGTCGCGGCCGATGCGCCGGATCGCCCGAAGGAGGGCGCCGAGCTCCTCAGGGCCGCGGCCGAGCTCGGCGGCGCCGAAGCCGCGGCCGAGCTCGCAGTCCTCGCCGCGATCGGTATGTGCACGCAGCAGAGCTGGGACGCGTCGCTCACGGCGCTGATCTTTGCGGCCGAGCGAGGCTGGGTCCCGGCGCGGCGGCAGCTGTGCGTGCTCGCGGCCGATCGCGAGCTCGCCGCAAGCGCTGCTCGAGAGACCGATTTCGCGGCGTGGCGGCGGCTTGCCGCTACGATCGATCTGGGTCGCTGGCATACCGCGCCGCCCGGCTCGACTTTGAGCGAGTCGCCGCTCGTAAGGCATTTCCCGGACTTCGTCGGCTCGGAAGTTTGCGACTGGTTGATCGACAAGGCTCGCGGGCGGCTCGTTCGCGCGCCCGTCTACAGCCAAACGCTCCGGCAGGAGAGAATCAGCGAGACCCGGACCAATACCTGGGCGATGTTCAACGTGCTCGAGGCTGATCTCGTCAGCGTGCTCGTGCAGGTGCGGATGTGCGCGAGCACCGCTGTGCCGTTCCGCTGTCTCGAGCCCCTGTCCGTGCTGCACTATGCGGCCGGCGAGCAGATCACGGAGCATTTCGACTTCGTCGATCCGCTGCAAACGCCGAACTACGAGCAGGAGATGGCGGACAACGGCCAGCGTATCTTGACCTTTTTGGTGTACTTGAACGACGACTATGCGGGCGGCAAGACCGAGATGACCGAGCTCGGCATCTCGCACCAGGGGCAGAAGGGCGAGGGTTTGTTCTTCGTGAACGCGCTCCCGAACGGCGATCCGGATCGGCGAACCTTGCACGCGGGCCGGCCGCCGACCTGCGGCGAAAAGTGGGTGGTCTCGCAGTTCATGCGAGGCCGCCCGCTGTTCTGAGCCGCCGTCCGTGCAAAGCCCGGACTCCGTCGCCGCCGAGCCGATCGAGCTCAATCCCGGTTTGGACGTCGAAGCGGCCGCACGTGCGTTCGCGCACCGAGGCAGAGTGCGGATCCCGGACGTGCTCGAGCGTGCGAGCGCCGCGCGCCTGCGCGGCTCTCTGTCGGCGGAGGTGCCGTGGCGGCTGACGTATAACGAGGGGAGCAAGAACCTGATTCTCGACTCGGCCGCTTTGGAGCGGCTCGGCGAACGCACGCAGCGCGAGGTGCTGCGGAACGTGTTGTCGCGGGCACAGCACGAGTTCCAATACTTGTTCCGCACGTACCCGATGGTGAGCGCGTACGTCACAGGTGAGGATCCGGCGCTGTTTCTGCACTATGTGTTCGAGTGGCTCAACGACTCGCGCACGCTCGAGGTGATGCGCACGATCACGGGTATCGACACGCTCCGGAAGGCGAACGCTCAGGCCACGCTGTATCGTCCGGGGCATTTTCTGACGCAGCACGACGACAGCGGCTATCCGGACCAGCATCGTCGGGTCGCATACGTGCTGTATATGACGCGCGGCTGGCGCGCCGAGTGGGGCGGTCAGCTCCAGTTCCTGACCGAAGACGGCGACGTCGAGGAGGTCTGGATGCCGCGCTTCAACTCGCTCGGGCTGTTCATGGTGCCGACTCCGCACGTCGTGACCTACGTGTCGCCGTTCGCCACGCAGCCGCGTTACGCGATCACGGGATGGCTCTGCGACGCACCGGACGCTGCGTGAGCGAGCCCGTCAAGAACGTCGTCGTCTTGGGCGGCGGCACGGCCGGCTGGATGAGCGCGTGCGTCATCGAGCGCGTCCTTGCCAAGCTTCGGGTGCCGGATGCGCGCGTGACTCTGATCGAGTCCGAGGACATCGGCATCATCGGCGTGGGCGAAGCGACGCTCAACGATCTCAAGGGCGCGCTGCAGTTCCTCGAGATCGACGAAGCGGCGTTCATGAGCAACGCCCACGCCACGTTCAAGAACGGGATCAAGTTCGTCAACTGGCGCGACGATCCGGCCAAGGTCGGAACGCATCATTTCTATCATCCGTTCGAGGACACGCCCACGATCGACGGCATGGCGCTCGTGGACGTCTGGTCGTGCTTGCGCGCGGATCATGGCTTCGACATGGACTATGCCTATCTGACCGGCCCGTCGGCGTTCATCTCCGACAGGCTGCGCGCGCCCAAGACGGCCGACAGCAAGCCATACCAGGGCCTCTTCAACTATGCCTACCACATGGACGCGGTGCTCTTCGGCCGATACCTGCGCGAGCTCGCGCTCGGCCGCGGTGTGCGGCGGATCGTCGACAACGTGGTCGGCGTCCGAGGCGACGAGCACGGGCTGATCGCGGCGCTCACCACCGGGCAGCACGGCGACGTCGCCGGCGATCTCTTCATCGACTGCTCGGGGTTCGGCGGGCGCCTGATCAACGGGCACTACGGTAGCGAGTTCGTCTCGTTCGGCGATTCGCTCTACAACGATCGCGCGGTCGCACTGCGCGTGCCGTACACGAGCGCCGCGGATCCGATCAATCCGTTCACGACCGCGACAGCCGCGCGCAACGGTTGGATCTGGGACATCCCGCTCAGCGACCAGCAAGTTGCGATCGAGGGGCGCCAGCGCTGGAGCGACGACTCCGCGCACGGCCGGCGCGGGATCGGTTACGTGTACTCGAGCGGATTCGTTTCCGACGATGCCGCCGAGCGCGAGCTGCGCGATTACGTCGGGCCGCAGGCTGACGGCGTCGACGCGCGGCGGCTCAAGATGCGGATCGGCTACAACCGCAAGCTCTGGGTCAAGAACTGCGTTGCGATCGGCCTCGCGGGCGGATTCATCGAGCCGCTGGAGTCGACCGGCATCGCGCTGGTTACGCAGGGCCTCGAGATGCTGCGCCTCCATTTCCCGACGCGCGACTTTCCAGAGCCGCTGGCCGAGAGCTACAACGACGCGATGCGCCGTCTCTACGAGCACATCCGCGAGTTCATCGTGCTGCACTACTGCACGACGCGGCGCGACGACACGGAGTATTGGCGCGCGAACAAGCACAACGCCAATATTCCGCCGCGACTACGCGCGCAGCTCGAGCAGTGGCGTCATCGAGCACCGACCGCGTTCGACAACGACAGCGGCTTCGATTTCTTTCACTACACCTCTTTTCATTACATCTTGGCCGGCATGCACCACCTTCCGCCGCCGAGCGGCTACGTGCGCAACCGCCTGTCGAAAAACCTCGTGGAGCACATTCGCCGGAGGATCGCGGAGGTGCACGCGAGCGCATTCGCGGCGAGCATCGATCACGCCGAGTTCTTGAGAGCACAGTATCGGTGCCGCCGCTGACCAGACCCGGATGGACCCAAAACGAGCCACAATGATTGGCCTGGCCGGAACGGTGCGTTTCGGCTCTAATCGGGACACCAGGCTCCGGTTGGAGGACTGCGCCGCCGACGCCCGAGACTCGAAGCATGCCGTGGGCGGCGAGGGTATGCGTAAGAGCGCAGCGATCGCCACGCCGTCCTGAGCACGGCGCGCCGCGGGAGTCCGCCCGGCGGCTGCAGGTGGCCCTCAAAGCGCTGCTCGTGAGCCCCGATTTCCTGTTCCGCGTCGAGCGCGATCCGCCCGCCGCGGCGCCGGGCGAGGTGTATCGCATCGACGACGTGGAGCTCGCGTCGCGGTTGCCGTTCTTCCTTTGGAGCAGCCTCCCGGACGAGACGCTGCTCGCGGCCGCGGAGCACGGCAATCTGCACGAGACCGCCGAGCTCGAGCGGCAGGTGCAACGCACGATCGCCGACCCGCGCGCCGACGCGTTCGTCGAGCACTTCGCGGGCCAATGGCTGTAGCTGCGCAACCTCGAAGCCGTGATTCCGGTGCAGAGCATCTTCCCTAACTTCGACGACACGCTGCGGCAGGGGCTGCGCCGCGAGACCGAGCTCTTCTTCGCGAGCGTGCTGCGCGAGAACCGCAGCGTGCTCGACTTGCTCGATGCGAGCTACACGTTCGTCAACGAGCGCGTGGCGGAGCACTACGGGTTGCCGAACGTGAAGGGCAGTCGTTTCCGGCGCGTCGATCTGCCGCCCGGGAGCCCGAGGCGCGGCATCTTCGGCCAGGGCGCGATCCTCGCGGTCACGTCGTTCGCGGACCGCACCTCGCCCGTAAAGCGCGGGCACTGGATTCTCGGCAACTTGCTCGGCGCGGAGCCGCCGCCACCGCCGCCGAACGTGCCGCCGCTCGAGCTCGGCGACCCGATCGATGCGTCGGGCGTGCTGCCCGATGGCAGCTCGTTCCGCAATCTCGAGGAATTCCGCGCGGCGCTCGAGTCGTCCGAGCTGTTCCGCCTGGCGCTCGCCGAGAAGCTCATGTACGAGCTGCAGTGGCTCGCGTTCCGGGCGGATCTCACGCGCGTCGTCACGTTCATGCTCGGCCGCGAGCTCAACGCGTT
Source organism: uncultured Gammaproteobacteria bacterium (assembly GCA_963817615.1). GTDB lineage: Bacteria > Pseudomonadota > Gammaproteobacteria > Steroidobacterales > Rariloculaceae > FEN-1219. The sequence continues at coordinate 1,679,117 of CAWFPH010000002.1, forward strand.
CATCCGCTATCCCGACACCGCCGCGCACCTGCGCGAGCTGATGGCCGCGAAGGGTCTGCCCGTGCCGCCGGTCGTGTGGGACGGCCCGGGCGGCAACACCGCGGCTTCGACCGCTCGATAGGCCGAGGGATCTCCACGACATAGTTGCCTCCGCGGACTCGTCACGGCGTCGGAGGAGATCGCAGTGACCGTCCGCGGCGCGGACGGCGCGACGACAGCGACGGCGCCGCGACGGCAGCGCTACGGCAGCGCGAACACGAACACCGCGCTCTCGGCCTTCTCGGGAACGACCTCGGGCGCGAACTTGCGGCCATTGTTGTAGACCCCGGACGAGCCCGTCAGGAACGCGACGTACTGCTTGCCCCCGGCCGAGTACGTGACGGGATAGCCCGTGATCGGCGAGCCCACGTTGGTCTGCCACAGCACTGCGCCGGTCTTGTCGTCGTAGGCCGTGACGTTGCCGGCCACGTCGCCGCCGAACACGAGCCCGCCAGCAGTCGCGACCATCGACATCGCACCCGCGCGCAGCTCCTTGCGCCAGAGGACCGCGCCGGTGTCGACCGAGACGGCCCACACCGTGCCCTGACCCGTCGCGCCCGGCGACAGGATCTGCTCCTGCTTGAGCCCGTAGACGAGCTTCGGATCGCGGCCGTCGTCCTGCACCTTCGTGTTCATGCACTGGTTCTGCATCGGCATGTACATCGCGTTCGTGCGCGGGCTGTACGCGCCGGCCGGCCAGTTTTTGCCGCCGTTCATGCCGGGGCACACCATGATCTCTTGATCCTTGTGCGAATAGACGCGCTCCGGATCGTCGGTGACCTTGCCCGTCGCGCCGTCGATCGTCTTCACGACGTTCTGAAAGATCGTGGGCCGGGCCCAGAGGAACTCGCCCGTCTCGCGATCGAGCGTGTAGACAATGCCGGTCTTGCCGGGGATGCCGGTCACCACCTTGCGCCGCTCGCCCTGCTTCAACCGCGGATTGATCCACGCGACCTCGCTCGCTTGCGGCGCGACCTTCGTGTCGACGAGCAGCCGTTCGAACGGATGATCGAGATCCCAGTTGTCGATCAGATGCTGGTAGTACCAGACGATCTTGCCGGTCGCGGGGTCGAGCGCGAGTGTGGAGTCGTGATAGAGGTGCTGCTTGTCCGCGCCGCCGAGCTGGAATTTCGGCGCGGGAATCGTGACCGATGTGCCGATGTAGATCTTGTTCAGCACGGGGTCGAAGCTCGGCGTCATCCACGAGCCGACATGCCAGCGCTGCTCGAGCGGCACGTCGCCCCAGCTGTCGCCGCCGGGCTCACCCGGCAGCGCGATCGTGCGCGTGCGCCACAGCTCCTTGCCGGTCGTGGCGTCGTGCGCCGTGATCACGCAGCCTTCGAACGTCGCATCGGGCTGGCACTGCCGCCCCGTGATGACCCTGCCGTTCGCGATGATCGGGCCGCCGGTCGCGTGCGCGCGCACCGCCGGCTCGTGCACGGGCGTCTCCCAGCGCAGCGAGCCGTCGCGCGCGTCGATCGCGTATATCTGATTGTCGCCGCCTGCGCCGATCAGCGTGTCGCCGTAGATTGCGATGCTGCGCTTCGTGCTGCCGCGAATGCCCTCGGGGAACTTGCGCTGATACTCCCAGAGCAGCGTGCCCGTCTTGCCGTCGAACGCCTGGATGTAGTCGCCGCGGTTCGGCACGTACATCACGCCGCGATAAACGAGCGGCGTGCCCTCTTGCGCGCCCGAGCCGATCGGCTTCGTCCAGGCTTGCTTCAGCTGCGCGACGTTGCGCTTGTCGATCTCGTGCAGCGGGCTATACGCCCAGCCGTTCAGCGTGCGCCGCCAACTGAGCCAATCGCCGTCGGCCGGGCTTTGCAGCATCTTGTCGGTGACGGGCACGAAGTCGCCGGTTTGCGCGGCGATCGGCGGCGCGGCGACGAGCGCAAGGCTCAAGGCCGCGAGGCGAGCTCGAAGCATGATGTTCCCCCCAAATTGGCGTCGTCGTTCGATTCGCCGGCGCGTCGCGCGGATCCGTGCACGTGCGCCGTCGAAGAGTCGCCGCCATTCTCGCCGCGGCCGCGGCGCGTGACTAGTGTGGGCGCAGTGCGCTCGACCGGGTAGCGCGGGCTCCACGATTGGCGCTGTCCTCCCCTGACACGGCCTCGCGGACCGGTGAAGCTCAAGGTAGCATCGCTCGAATTCGGACGAACGGCTCGGGGGAGGGGACCATGAGCTTCGAACATTCACGGCGCGATTTTCTCGTCCGCAGCTCGTTGCTCGCCGCGCTCTCGAGCACGAGTCTGATTCGTCCGACCTGGGCGCAGAACGCGCCGATCGCCGAGACTGCCTGCGGCCGCGTGCGCGGCACCGAGAAGGAAGGCGTCAAAGCGTTCAAGGGCATTCCGTACGGCGCGAGCACTGCGGGCAAGAATCGTTTCATGCCGCCGCGGGATCCCGCGAAGTGGACCGGCGTGCGCGACGCGCTCGATTACGCAGCGCGCGCGCCGCAGGCCGAGCCGCGCGCGCAGGGCGCCGGCGACGAGCAGGGCGCGACGCGCGGGCAGATGGAGAGCGAGGACTGCCTGTCGCTCAACATCTGGACGCCCGCGCTCGACAACGGCAAGCGGCCCGTGATTATGTGGTGCCACGGCGGCGGCTTCAACGTGGGCTCGGGTGCCGCGCCCGTGAACGACGGCACGAGGCTCGCGTTGCGCGGCGACATCGTGTCCGTCACGACGAACCACCGCTTGAACGTGCTCGGGTATACCTATCTAGGTGAGGCGCTCGGCCGCGACTTCGAGGCAACGGGTGCGCTCGGGGTGCTCGACCTCGTGCACGCGCTGAAGTGGATCAAGACCAACATCGCGCAATTCGGCGGCGATCCCGGCAACGTGACGATCATCGGTCAATCCGGCGGCGGCTACAAAGTGTCGACGCTGCTCACGATGCCGGCCGCGAGGGGTCTGTTCCATCGCGCGGTCGCGATGAGCGGCTCCGCGCTCGAGCTGCTAGAGCCGGACCACTCCGCGCACGCGACGCAAGAGCTGCTCGCGCAGCTCGGCCTCACCAAGCCGACGCTCGCGGATCTCCAGGCGCTGCCGGTCGACCAGATCATGCGCGCGTACTTCGCGACCACGGCGAAGCTTCGCAGGGACAATTTCGGCCGCTCGTTCGACCCGACCGTGGACGGTAAGGTGATCACGCAGCATCCGTTTAGCCCGACCGCATCGCGCGTGTCGGCCGACGTGCCCGTGATCTTCAGCCACACGAGCGGGGAGGCCACGTTCCGCGCCGCGGAGCGGCTCTTCGATCTCGACGAGGCCAGTATGCGCAGCGAGCTCGAGTCGAGCCTGCACGACCAGGCCGACTCGCTGATTGCGCTCTATCGCAAGCTCTACCCGGGCTCCACTCCGTCGGACATGTACTTCAGGATCGCAAGCGACAATCGGTTCGGCGCGGCCGCGATGAAGGCGGCCGAGCGGCGAGCGGCGCTGAAGCGCGGGCCCGCGTATCTGTACTACTGGACCTGGGAGTCGCCGCTCGACGGCGGCAAGTACCACGCCGAGCATACGATCGACATCGCGTTCGCATACGACAACGTGAAGGCTTCGCGCCTGTCGGCCGACGCGCCCGACGCGCAGGCGCTCGCCGACAAGGTGAGCGAGGCTTTCATTGCGTTCTTCCGTACCGGCGATCCGAACACGCCGAAGTCGAAGCTGCCGCATTGGCCGAAGTTCGACGCCGCGAGTCGGCCGACGATGGTTTTCAACGACGTGCCGAAGCTCGTGAACGACCCGATCCGCGAGCAGCGGCTCGCGATGTGGGAAGCGATGGGGTTGACGACGTGACTGCGACGGCTCCCAACGCCGTCGAATGGTTCCGCGCTCGACGTCTGCCCCGCTAGCCCGGGTACTCCGCGAATTCCGCGAGGCCTTCTCGACGGTTGTGCCACGGCGCCTGCGAGCGCAGGAACATGTGCGCGGACTCGACGAGCGGCTCCCGAGTGTCGAGCGTGCCGGGCTGCACGAAGTAAATGCCCATCGACGGATGGGCGGTCGGCATGTGGGTGCCGCACACCGAGCAGAAATTGCGGAAGTTGCCGGGCGAGCTCTCGTATTTCTTGAGCAGCGCTTCGCCGCTCGTCCACTTGAAACCGTCGATAGGCGCAGTCGCGTAGTCGCCGTAGGCAGAGCCGCTCGTCTTTTGGCAGAGCGTGCAGTGACACTTCGTGACGTTCGGACCGAGCGTCTTCGCCTCATAGGTGACTTTGCCGCACAGGCAGCTGCCTTTGGCCATCGCGTTTCTCCGAAATGATGTGGTCGAGCGACTCACTCTGCCACAACGGCGCTTCAGCGCCGCAGGCACGCGGTCATATCGTGATCGACGTAGTCCCACCGGGCAAGTTCGGGTTGCACGAAGTCGCCCGCCGCAAGATGGCCGCCCCGCGCGCGCAGCCAGTCCTCGACGACCTCGCGCAACACGGGCGCATCGGCCGAAATGTCGGTGGCGCCCGCTCCGGGCACGGCCGCGAACACTTGGCCGAGTACGAGCGAGTCCATGGCCGCGACCGCGATCCGCTCGTTCGCGGCGAACGGCTTGCCGTTCTCGCGCGTCACTTCGACGCCGAGCTCGCCGTCCAAGGAGCAGGTCACGCGCACGCGTGCGCCGGACAGCCCGAGCGCGCCGCGCCGGTCGCGGCGGACTTCGTCGACGAGGACCGCCTGCAGCTGCGCGCCCGTGATCGTGAGCGTGACGAGCCGGTTGTCGAACGGAAAGACGTCGTAGAGTCGGCCGAAGGTCAGGGCACCGGCCGGTAGATCGGCGCGCAGCCCGCCGCGCACGTTGTTGTTGATCGCGACGTCTGCGCCGACCCGCTCTCGCTCGGCGTCGGCGAACAGGTTGCCGAGCGGCGACTCGGGCGCGCCGCTTCTGCGCTCGATCGGCGTATCGAGAACGACGCCGAGCGACGTCGCCTGCAGTGCACGCACCCGCGCGAGCGCCGGCGCCATCGCCTCTTCGATCGCGGGATCCGCGGCGACGGTCCGTCCCTCGTACCGGTCCGGTTGCCGCGGGCCGGTGCCGGAGTCCGCGCCGCAATCGCCCGCGTCCGAGGTCGCCGCGCAGATGTCACGCGGCGCGAAGATCTTGCGACCGACGACCCGCCGCGCGTGCCGATCGAACGCCACGTCTACGCGGCCGAAGGCGCGCCCATGCGCGTAGGCCTGGACGATCGCGATGCCGGCGACCTCTTGCGCGACGGCCTGGTGCGTGTGCCCTGCGGCGATCACGTCGACGAGCCCGCGCGGCAGGCTTTCGGCTAGCGCGAAAATTTCGGAGCCGCGGTCGCACGACGACAAGTCCGTCGGTCGGGCAAACTCGCCGCAGGCGCCGCCGGCGTGAGCCGCCAGGATCACGATCTCGGCGCCCTCGGCACGAAGCTTCGTGGCCTCGGCCGCGACCGTGGTCGCAAGCGGCGCGACGCGCAGCCCGTGAACGTTCGCGCGCAGCGTCGCGCGCAGTGCGCCGGCCGTCATCACGCCGACGATTCCGACTTTGACACCGGCCGCGGTCACGAGCGTCGACGCGCGCACGTTCGGCCATGCGACCGGCCGCCCCGTGGCTTCGTCGATCAGGTTGGCCGCGAGGAATGGAAACGGCGCTTGTGCCGCGCGCGCTTCGAGCGCGCCGCGCGGATCGCCGCCGCGCGGCTGCCGTGCGCCGGGACCGTCCGCCGCGCCGAAATCGAATTCGTGATTGCCGATGACGGCGGCGGTGTAGCCGAGGGCGGCGTACGCGTCGATGACGACCGCGCCTTCGCTCAGGTCGGAGTCGATGCCGCCTTGGAACGAGTCGCCCGAGCTCACGAGCAACACGGCTCCGCCGTCCGCGGCGCGCGCCGCGCGAAGATTTTGCAGGTACCCGCCGAACATCGCGAGGCCGCCGCGATCGCCTCGCGGCGCGATCTCGCCGTGCAGATCAGTGGTCGAGACGATCGACAGCGTGGTCACGTCGGGCGTCGGCGCCGCGAACGTGGCCGTCGCGCCGAGCGCGAGCAACGGCAACAGCATCGATCGCATGACCCAGGATTGTAGCTCGCTACCGACGTTCCGGATTCTCGATCTCGCTCGGCGCGCCGGTCCGCGAGCCGACGGCCGTGCTGCGCGTTCTCCCGGCCGCGGAGGCCCGACCGAGCACGAGCAGCACGACGCCTACCGTGATCACGCCGGCCGCCGACCACTCGAACGGCGTAACGATTTCGCCGCCGAGCCAAATGCCGAGCGCGAGCGCGATCAGCGGGTTTACGAACGTGTAGCTCGACGCGAGCGCGGCGCTGACGTGGCCGAGCAGTACCATGTATGCATTGAATGCGAGCAGCGAGCCGAAGACGATCAGGTACACCCAAGCGCCCGCCGCGAGCGGCTGCGGCTGCCAGTCGGGCCGCTCCCCGACTGCGGCCGAAAGTGCGAGCAGCAGCACGCTGCCGCACAGCATTTCGCTCGCGAAACCCATGGCACCCGGCGCGAGCCGGAATCGGCGCTGACTCAGCACGCTGCCGAGCGACCAGCTCAGGCAGGCGACGGTGATGGCGCCGAGCCCGGCGGGCGACGCCGTGAACGCGGCGCCGCGAACGAGCATCAGCACGCCCGCGAAACCGACGAGCATGCCGACCAGCTCGAGCCGCGTGGGCTTGAGACCGAAGGGCAGGTTCATGGCCGTGACGATCATCGGGATGATCGCGATATAGGCCACGACCAGTCCCGAGGCCACCGTCTTCTCGGCGTACGCGGTGAAGCCCATCCCGCTCACGAGCAGCAGCGTGCCGATTACGGCTGCGCTCGACCACTCGCGCGGCGTCGGCAACGATCGCCCCCGCAACCACTGCCAAACGAATAGGATCGAGCCCGCGACCAGGAAGCGCGAGCCCATCTGGTAGAACGGCGGAAAGCTCACGAGCGCGAATTTGATCGCGAGATACGTCGAGCCCCAGATGAGCCACGTCGCGGCGAGGCAGGCCATCAAGAACGGCGACAACCGCATGCGCGCCTCCGGCGCCGAGCAGGGACGCGCGAGCTTACTCCGCGCACGCTTCGCTCGCACCTCGGGGCGTCGAGCTCCATACGTGCGCGAAGCGGGGCCACGTGCGATCCGGCTGTCCAACGACTCGACGACGCGCTAGGCTGCTGGCGAGTGCGTTGGACGGATGCCCATTGCGTCTGCCGTCGGCTGAGCCGACACCCGTCAGCGTCCGTGCAGGCCGCACGCCGCGGTCGGCACTGGGTGAGTAATGATCGTTGAGCGCTAGCTCGCGCGTGTTTCGTAGTCCGTATCCCGACGTCGCGATTCCCGCCGGGTCGCTTACCGACGTCGTGCTCGGCAGCGGCCGCATCCGCCGCGACGCTACGGCGCTGGTCGACGGCGCGACGGGCCGCACGCTCACCTACGGCGCGCTGCTCGATCGAATCGGGCGGGTGGCCGCAGGTCTCGCGGCGCTCGGCATTCGCAAGGGCGACGTCGTGATGCTCACGGCGCCGAACTCACCCGAGTACGTCGTGGTGTTCCATGCGATCGTTCGGCTTGGCGCAATCGTCACGCCGGCCAATCCCGCGAGCACGAGCGACGAAATTGCGCGGCAGCTCGGCGACGCGGGCGCCAAGCTCGCGGTGACCACTACGGCGCTCGCGGACAAGATGCGTGCGGCGATCGGCGAGGCGCGCTCGGCGTGCGAGATCGTCACGATCGACGAAGCCGCGGGCATGCGTTCGCTCGTCTCGATCGAGCGCGATGCGCAGCCCCCGGCCGTCGACATCGACCCGGCCGTCGACCTCGTGGTGCTGCCTTACTCCTCGGGGACCACCGGACTGCCGAAAGGCGTGATGCTCACGCATCGCAACCTCGTGGCGAATCTGACGCAGATCGACGCCGCGGAGCAATTCGATTTTCGCGTACTGGTGGGCGTGCTGCCGTTTTTCCACATCTACGGCATGGTCGTGATCATGAATCTCGCGCTCATGCGCGGCGCGACCGCCGTGACGCTGCCGCGTTTCGAGCTCGAGCCCTTCCTGAAAGTGCTGCAGGATTGGCGGATCGAGCTCGCGCACGTGGTGCCGCCGATCGCCGTCGCGCTCGCGAAGCACCCGGCCGTGGACGCGTACGACCTGCGCGCGCTCAAGACGCTGTTCTCGGGCGCGGCGCCGCTCGGCGCCGAGCTCACCGAAGCCGTTCGCCAGCGTCTCGGCGCCACGGTTCGGCAGGGCTACGGCATGACGGAGGCGAGCCCGGCCACGCACTACACCGGACCGGCCAAGGAACGTGCGGGAATGGGCGGTCTACTGCTGCCGAGCACCGAGTGTCGGATCGTGGACCCCGAGACGGGCTGCGACGTCGACGTCGGCGAGCGCGGCGAGGTGTGGGTGCGGGGTCCGCAGGTAATGAAGGGCTACCTCGACAACGCGGAAGCAACTGCACGCACGCTCGACGCGGACGGCTGGCTGCGCACGGGTGATGTCGGCGTGATCGACCCCGACGGTTATCTCGCGATCGTCGATCGGTTGAAGGAGCTGATCAAGGTGAAAGGCTTCCAGGTGGCGCCGGCCGAGCTCGAGGCGCTGCTGCTGAAGCATCCAGGGATTGCCGACGCGGCCGTGATTCCGGTGCCGGACGACGACGCCGGCGAGGTGCCGAAAGCCTTCGTCGTGGCAAGCGGCACGATCACCCCCGAGGAGGTGATGGCGTTCGTCCGCGCGGCGGTGGCGCACTACAAGCGCGTTCGCTACGTCGAGCTCGTCGACGCGATTCCGAAGTCGCCGTCGGGCAAGATCCTGCGCCGCGTGCTCGTCGAGCGCGAGCGCGCCCGGCGATCCACTGCGGTTCACGCCGATATCCTGCCGACGACGCCTCGACCCGACACGCGAGTCGACCTCGCGGCCGCCGCGCGCCACGGATCCGGCCGCGCTCGGTTGGATGCTCGGTTCGCCGCCGCCGCCCGAGAAGACGATTCGCTTCGCGGACGGCAGCTTCTACCGCTTTCCGCAGTGGCGTTGGAGCTTCTCCCATTGGCGCGAGCTCATGCCGACGGTTGCGGTGCCGCGCGGATCGGGACCGATATGGGAGCTTCCGAGCGTGCCGCGCGCGGACCTCGACGCCGTGACGTTCGTGCCGCTCGGCGGCGGCGCACCGATGACGTGGGCGGACGCCTTCGTCGTGAATTACACGGACGGCATCGTCGTGCTGCATCGCGGGCGCATCGTCTACGAGCGCTACGCGGGCGCGCTCGCTCGCGACCGTCCGCACATCGCATTCTCGGTGACCAAGTCGCTCTACGGCACGCTCGCCGCGATGCTCATCGCCGAGGGCGTGCTCGACCCGCATGCGCTCGTGAGTCGCCATCTCCCCGAGCTCGCGAGCAGCGCGTTCGGCGATGCGACGGTGGCGCAGGTGCTCGACATGAGCACCGCGCTCGCTTTCGAGGATGGCTTCACGGAAGGATCGCCGACGTTCGACGCGTACCGGTACGCGACGGGTTTCGGGGCGCCGCCCGCAACCTATGGCGGCCCGAGATCCATCTACGCATTCCTGCCGACGGTTGCGAAGCACGGCTCGCACGGGGCGCAGTTCAATTATCGAACGCCGAATGTCGATGTGGCCGCGTGGTTGATGGCTCGCGTGACCGGCAAGTCCGCGGCCGAGCTGCTGAGCGAGCGCATTTGGAGCCGCATCGGTGCCGAGGGCGACGCGTATCTGCAGGTCGACGCCGCCGGAGTCGGTTGGACGGGCGCCGGCCTCAACCTGCGGCTGCGCGATCTCGCACGCTTCGGCGAGCTCATGCGGCTCGGCGGTGAGTGCAATGGCCGACGAATCGTCCCGGCGGCCGCGGTCGACGACATTCGCCGCGGCGGCAGCCGCGAGGCGTTCGTCTCGGGCGGCTATTCGACGCTCCCGGGCTGGAGCTACCACGACTTCTGGTGGCTATCGCACGACGATCACGGCGTCTACATGGCGCGCGGAATCCATGGCCAGGCAATCTACGTGGACCCGCAGGCCGAGATGGTGGTCGCGCGCTACGCGTCGCATCCGTTAGCAGCCAACGTGAGCCTCGATCCGACCTCGTTGCCCGCGTATCGCGCGATCGCCGAGCACCTGATGGCGCTTGCGCTCTGATATGTCGCACGCATTGCGGTTGTCGCTACCACTTCGTCTGCCCCGAAACGACGCCGCCGAAGGTGGCCGAGCTCCGCGCGTGGCCGCTCGGCATTGCGCCGTGCTCGCCGAAGGCGGCCGCCTCTCTATGACGGCTCGGTCGGCACTTGCCGGGCCGCCGCCCGATTGCGCGACCAGGTCTCGTCGTCCGATGCGCCTTGCGCAACCCATTCTTCATCCGTCATGGCTGCGCGCGATTGCAGATATCCCGCCGCGTCCGGTCCGACCGGGTGCCGCAGTTGCCATCCGCCCCGCTCGATGATGTCGAGGATCGTCCGTCCAACGGCTTCCGGCGACACGTGTCGCTGAAGCGAGTCCGCGAATAGCGCCGCCATGCGGCCGGCGTGCGGGTATATGGAAGGTGCGACATCGTCGGCCACTGCTCGCGCCATCGCCGTGTCGATGATGCCGGGTTCCACGATCGCAACACGGATGTCGAAGAGCTTCGCTTCCTGCGCGAGGCCTTCGCTCAAGGCTTCGAGCGCCCATTTGGATGCCGCGTACGGGGTGAGCGGCGGCGAAGAAAGCCGACCCGCTACGGAGCTGATGTTGATGATGCAGCCGCTGCGCCGCTCGCGCATGCGAGGCAGCACGGCTTGAATGCAGCGCAACGCGCCGAAGTAGTTCGTTTCCATGACGGCGCGGAAGTCGGCCAGCGGCAACTCCTCCACCGAGCCGTGCCGCTCGATGCCGGCGTTGTTGACGAGGACGTCGATGAGGCCATGCGCATTCTGGATCGCTGCGATTCCATCGTGCACGGACGCGTCCGAGTCGACGTCCATGGTGGAAACGTGAATCGGCAACCGTTCCCGCTCGGCCGTGCGCGCGAGCTCCGGCGCGCGCCTCGGATCGCGCATCGTCGCATGCACGACGTGGCCCGCGCGCGCGGCCAGCAACGCGGTCGCTAGGCCGATGCCTCTGCCGGCGCCCGTAATCAGCACTGATGACATGGATTAGCCTCCTTCGGCATGCGCGAGTACGACTCGCCGATCGAAGATCTCGCGACCGGCGAGGTGCCGCAACGCGTGAACGTCTGAACGAAGGCGACGTCCCCTGCGGCGAACGACCGCCGGTGGGTCCTCGCTCGGCCATGAGATCACTCGTTGCCGGCCTCGCCAAGCCTAACGGAGCTGCTGTTGAGGCGAAATCGGTTGGAGCGTAGATTCAGGTCTGAATCTCACCGTGGCTGGGCACGGCTGCGTATCGCACGCGGTCAGAGATCAGGGAGCGTGCGCGGCCAAAGAATCCCGGTGGTTTGCCGCCGGCGTGCACGGAAGCGCTCGAGCACGTTTTTTGGGAGGCTCCCCGATGCGAGTAATCGAGATCCCGTCCCCGTCGGCGATGACTGCGCGCGCGGCGCCCGGCGTTCGCGGGCTGATCGCAGGCGTGGCGCTCGCTGCTTGCACGGCGCTCGCCGCCTGCTCCGGCCCGGCACCCGAAGCACCTACGGCCGCCGCGAGCGCGCCGCAATCGGCGAGCACCGTGTACGAAGGCGCGACACTCATCGTCGGCGACGGCCGCGTAATCGACGATGCGGTCTTCACGGTCGAGGGCGGCAAGTTCGGAGTCGTCGGTGCCGCAGCAGCCGTCACGGTGCCAGCGGGCGGCGCACGCGTCGATCTCACCGGCATGACGGTGATGCCCGCGATCATCGACGCGCACACGCACTTGAGCACGACGCGCGATGCGCTCGTCACCGACTTGCGCCGGCGTGCGGCGATGGGCATCGGTGCGGCGCTCAGCCTCGGCATGGACGCGGCAGGCGCGCCGCTCGAAATCCGCGGCGAGAACATCGCGGGACTCGCGCGCTATCGTTCGGCCGGCCGCGGCATCACGGCGCCGGAGCCCGGGCGCACGGAAGCGCCGCACTGGGTGACCACGGAAGACGAAGCGCGCCAAGCCGTGCGCGACGAGGCCGCGCGGCACGTCGACATCATCAAGATCTGGGTCGACGATCGCGACGGGAAATACGAGAAGCTCGCGCCGAATCTGTACGCCGCGGCGATCGACGAGGCGCACCAGCACGGCCTCCGAACGGCCGCGCACATCTTCACGCTCGAGGACGCCAAAGGCGTGCTGCGCGCCGGCATCGACGTGTTCGCGCACGGCGTTCGCGATCGCGACGTCGACGACGAGTTCGTCGAGATGATGAGCGCGCGGCCGAACGTGATCCTGATTCCGAACTTGCCGCCGCGCGGCGTGCCGGCGGATCTCGCCTGGCTCAAAGGCATCGTGTCCGACGACGAGCTCGGGAAGCTCGAGGCTGCGAACGTCGACAACGCCGATGCACAAGCGTTCTACGGCATTCAGGCGCGCAACCTCGCGCGGCTCGCCGCGGCCGGCGTCCGCATCGCGATGGGCACGGACGGCAACACGTTCTGGGCGCCGCACACCGAGATGGAGGACATGGTCCTCGCCGGGATGTCGCCGGCCGACGTGCTGGTCGCCGCGACGCGCAACTCGGCCGCCGTGCTCGGCATGACCGATGCGGGCACGGTGGAGGGCGGCAAGCGCGCGGATTTCCTCGTGCTTACGGCGAATCCGCTCGACGACATCAAGAACACCCGGCAGATCGCGGACGTGTACTTGAACGGCGAGCGGGTCCAGCGGAGCTTCTGAACCCCGGACGTTCCGCGGCCCGAAGTCACGCGCTGCACAATCGCCGATACTCGCTGCACGTTGCCTCGAAGATCGGCTCCGCTCCGCGTCGCGGAACTGCGAGCCGTGGTCGAAGTCGCGCGTCCGTATGGATCGCCCGCACGTTTCTTGGTAGGTTCGAGCGCCCGATCCTCGCGAGGACAGAAATCGTCCATGAGCCTTAGAGGTCACCCGCTCGTGCTCGCCGCGCTAGTGCTGGCGGCGGTCTGCGGCTACAGGCCGGCGGGCGCGCAGCCGAGCGCTCAGTCCGGCGTGACCGCGGCGAACGCCGGCAGCGACGCGACGAACCGCGCGCCCACGGCCGCCGACTGGGCGGCGCTCGGCAAGCTTCCGGACTGGAGCGGCGTCTGGAATCCGAACTTCACGGATCAGCGCGCGCAGGAGAAATCGAACGCGCCTCCCTGGAACGCGGCCGCGCACGCCGAGTTCGAGCACCTGCTGGCCGAGGAGCGTGCGGGGCGACCCAAAGGGCTGTTCGTGAATTGCCTGCCCGAGGCGATGCCGAGCTGGATGCTGATCAGTCACGATCCCATGGAGATTCTGTTCACGCCCGGAAGAGTCACGCTGCTCGGCGCGTCCGACGGCAACCGCTTGCGGCGCATCTACACGGACGGGCGTCCGCACCCGGACCCGGGCGATCTGGATCCGTCGTTCCACGGCCATTCGATCGGGCACTGGGAGGGCGACACGTTGGTCGTCGACACGGTGAGCGTTCTGCCGGAAACGTACATCGCCACGAGCGAAGCGGTGGGCGTGCCGAACAACGGCGACATGCACATCGTCGAGCGGCTCCATCTCGTGGGCCCCGACGAGTTGGCGGACGATCTCGAGATTACCGCGCCGCGCGTTTTGACCGCGCCGTGGCAAACCACGCGCACCTTTTTCAGGACGCGTGCGCGTCTCTACGAGATCGCGGAAGGCGTCTGCCTACAGGGCCAGTTCTCGGAGAGCGAAGACGAGCACGGCAACGCCGTGTTCACGCCGCTCGGCGTTGAAGCGGACGGCACGCCGCGCACACGGACGGAGTAGAGCGCGATGCGACGATATCGATGGCTGCTCGCAATCGGCGCGAGCTTGGCAGTCGTTCAAGGTGTCTCGGCCCACCACTCGGGCGCGATGTACGACCCGTCGAAGATCGTTACGCTGAAAGGCACGGTGCAGGAATTCCGCTGGGTCAATCCGCACGTGATCATCGTTTTGGTCGTAGAGGGTGCGGGAAAGCCGGCGGCGGAGCCGTGGACCGTCGAGATGTCGAGCCCGGGGAACATGCGCCGACTCGGCTGGAGCGGCACCGCCTTGCACGTCGGCCAACCCGCCGAGGTCACGGTTGCGGCGATGCGCGACGGGTCGCACGGCGGGTCGTGCCGCACGGTCAAGGCGCTCGACACGGGAACGAGCCTGAATTGCTCGGGTATCGGCGCCATCGAGGCCGGTGAGACGCCGAAGCCGGTGCGCTAGCGGATCGAAACCGCCGCGAGGGCTCCGCAGCTCGACCGCTTCCTGCCTCCCGCTCCGTCGGACCGCGCGTCCAGCGCGTGAGCGGCGCGGGACTTGCATGCTCAGCGGTCGGGAGGCCCTGAAACGCATGTCCATCGACGACCTCTGGTACAAGAACGCGATCTTGTATTGCCTCGATGTCGAGAGGTACCAGGACGCGAACGGCGACGGCGTCGGCGACTTCGAGGGACTCATGCGCCGGCTCGATTATCTTCAAGGGCTCGGCGTCACCTGCGTCTGGCTGCAGCCGTTCTATCCTTCTCCGAACCGCGATAACGGCTACGACGTCGCCGACTACTACAACGTGCACCCGAAGCACGGTTCGCTCGGTGACTTCGCCGAGTTCATGAACAGAGCGAAGGCGCTCGGCATTCGCGTCATCGTAGACCTGGTCGTGAATCATACTTCGCGCGATTGCAGCTGGTTTCAGGAAGCGCGCGAGGATCCGCAGTCGTTGCATCGAGACTGGTACGTTTGGGCCGACGACCGCCCGAAAAACCACCGAGACGGTATCGTCTTCCCGGGCCAGCAGAAGACCACGTGGACTTACGATCGCGCGGCCGGCCAGTACTACTTTCACCGCTTCTATGCCCATCAACCTGATCTCAACACGTGGAATCCGCGGGTGCGGGCGGAGATTCAAAAGATCATGGGATTCTGGCTGCAGCTCGGCGTGTCGGGCTTTCGCATGGACGCGGTCCCTTTCCTCATCGAGAAGAAGGGGCCGGGTGTTGCCGAAGATCGCGACTTCGGGCTCCTTCAAGAGATGCGCGAGTTCCTGCAATGGCGCAGCGGCGAAGCCATATTGCTCGCGGAGGCCAATGTGCCGCCCGACGAGAGCATGGAGTACTTCGGCGACGAAGGCGACCGCATTCAAATGATGCTCAATTTCCCGGTGAATCAGCGGTTGTTCTACGCGCTCGCGACGGCCGACCTCGACCCGCTCGTTTGGGCGCTCGAGCAGACCCGTGCTCGGCCCGCGAACGCGCAATGGGTGCCGTTTCTGCGCAGTCACGACGAGCTCGACTTGGGCCGGCTCACTGAGGAGCAGCGGCAGAAAGTGTTCGATGCGTTCGCGCCGCGAGAGTCGATGCAACTCTTCGGTCGAGGCGTCAGGCGCCGGCTCGCGCCGATGCTGCACAACGATCGGCGCCGCCTCGAGCTCGCTTTCAGCTTGCTGTTCTCGCTGCCGGGCACGCCGATGATGCAGTACGGCGACGAGATCGGCATGGGCGACGACCTGCGGTTGCCGGGCCGCGCCTGCGCGCGCACGCCGATGCAGTGGACCGAGGAAGCCGCGGGCGGATTCTCGTTGGCGCGCTCGTGCGTCGAGCCCGCGATCAGCGACCGAGTCTACGGCTTCAAAAAGGTCAATGTCGCCGAGCAGCGTCGCGATCCGGCGTCGCTGCTGAACTGGACCGAGAGAGTCATTCGTGCGCGCAAGGAATGTCCGGAGATCAGCTGGGGCGATTTTACGGTGCTACGGACCAACGCCCCCGGCGTGCTCGCGCTGCGCTATGACTGGCGCGGCACGTCGATCGTCACGCTGCACAACTTCGAGAATCGCGTGCAGAAGGTCGAGCTCACCGTGAGCGCCGCTCGAGACGGCTTTCTGTCCGAGATCTTCGACGGCCGCCATAGTCGCGCGCACAGCGACGGAACGCACCATATCGAGCTCGACCGCTACGCGTGGCGTTGGTACCGCGTCGGCTCGTCGGACAACACGTTGCAGCGCGCAGGGCTCGACGTGGCGCGGAGCTGACGAGCCTATTCGTCGAGCCACGCGAGCGCGGCGTCCGCGTCCTCGAAGTACCGAACCTCGCCCGACACGAACCAGGCGCCGACCTTTGCGCTGAGCTCGTGCCAGCGCTTGTGGCCGAGAATCGCGATCTTCGTGAACTGATGGCCGTGCTTCATTCCGAGTCTGAAGTCGTCCCACGCGGCGCGCGGCGCCCAGCCGTCGAGCTCCGACATGTCGAGGAACGCCTTGATCCGGGGGCTGCGAACACCCTCGAGGGCCGAATCGATCATCGGTGTGATCACTTCGTAGTCGGCGTGCGTCAGCTTGCCGATGCCCTTCAGGGTGAGATAGAGCTCTGTACCCGTTCGCTCCAGTCCGATGGAAAGGCCGTGCCGGGTCATTGCTTTGCTCATGGCGAACTCCTCCTCGCGAGTGGGCTGGTATGATGGCTGGCAATCGCTGCAAGCATGCGACGCCGAGCCTCATCATCGTAGACGCGGGCGTCGGGTTGTTCGATCACGATACGAATTTCACGAGTAGGGGGTCCATCATGCGCAAGTCGAACGTGGCTGTGAAGCTCGGATTATTCGGCGGGCTCATCGTCTCCGCGGCCGTCGCCGTCGCTCAGCCAGCGACGCAGCCGCTCACGGTCAAGATGCTGAAGAGCAACGTTTACGTGGCCGAGGGCGGCGGCGGTAATACCGGCATCATCATCGGCGACAAGGGCGTGGTCGTCATCGATGCGAAGACCACGCCGGCGTCCGGAATGCAGGTCGTCGACGAGGTCAAGAAGCTGACCGACAAGCCGATCACCACCGTGATTCTCACGCACAGCGACGGCGATCACGTGAACGGCCTCGCGGCCTTTCCGAAAGGTCTGACCATCATCGCGCAAGCGAACAACAAGATGGAGCAGGAGCAGGCGATTGCCGCCGGAGGCCCCGGCGCGCCGCCGAAGGACTATCTGCCGACGAAGCTCGTCACGAAAATGCGCGAGTCCGACGCCATCGACGGCGTGAAGATGACGTTGATTCACGTCGCGCCCGCGCACACCAGCGGGGACCTCGCCATCTATCTGCCGGACCAGAAGATCGTGTTCACCGGCGATCTCGTCGCGACGACATTGCCCGATCCGTTGATCCATTTGGCGAAGCACGGCACTTCGCAAGGCTGGATCGACTTCGTCTCGGAGCTTGCGAAGCTCGATGCCGACACCTACGTGCCGGGGCACGGCGAGCCGCAAACCAAGGCGCAGGTGCAGGAGCGACTCAAGAACGCGGAGATGAAGCGCGCGAAGATCGCGTCCTTGGTCAAGCAAGGCAAGTCGCTCGACGAGGTCAAGAGCGCGCTCGGCGAGACGGGCGCTCCACAGGCCGGTGCGCCGCGATTTCCGAGCTTCACGGACACGACCTATGAGGAGCTGACCAAGAAGTAGCGGTTCTCTCGGCGCGGCTCGACGCCGAATCCCGAGGTGCCTATTGCGTTTCCTGTTGACGCCGGTCGGCTCGAGCGGCGACGTCCATCCTTACGTCGGCATCGGCCGGGAGCTGCGCGAGCGCGGGCACGACGTGAGCGTGCTCACTGCAGAGCCGCATCGCAGCGTCGTCGAAAGCGCGGGCCTCGAGTTCGTCTCGGTATTCAGCGCCGCGGAATACGAAGCCGCGATTCGGCACCGCGAGATCTGGCACCCGACGCGCAGCTTCCGCACGGTGCTCGAGTTCATCGTCAAAGGGCTCGAGCCGACCTGGCGGGAGCTCGAAGCACGCTACGAGCCGGGGCGAACGTTCGTCGTCGGCCATCCGCTCGGGTTCGCAGCGCGCGCGTTCGAGGATAAGACCGGCGTTGCCGCTGCGACCTTGCAGCTCGCGCCTTCGAGCTTGCGCACGGTGCATCGCACGACCGTGCTGCCGCCGGCCACGGACATCTCGGGCTGGCCGCTGTTCGCGAAGCGCGCCGTCTGGTGGCTCATCGACCGACTGCAAATCGATCCGCTGATCGCGCCACCGCTGAATCGTTGGCGAGCCGAGCACGGTCTGCCGCCGGTGCGCCGGATCTTCCGGACCTGGATGAACTCGCCGCGCCGTGTGCTCGCGCTGTTTCCCGAATGGTTCGGTCCGCGACAGCCCGACTGGCCGCCGCAGCTCGAGTACGTTTCGTTTCCGCTCTGGGACGCCGCGAAGACCGATACGCTCGATCCGGAGCTCGAGCGATTCTTGCAGTCGGGCTCCGCACCGGTCGTCGCGACGCCGGGTAGCGCGAACACGCAGGCGGCGCCGTTCTTCGCGGCGCTCGCCGCGGCGCTCACGCAAAGCGGCCGCCGTGGTCTCTTCCTCACGGGCTTTCCGGAGCAGCTGCCGCGCGAGTTGCCCGGGACCATCGTCACGCGCCGCTACGCGCCGCTTGCGCGCGTGCTGCCGCACGCGGCGGTGCTCGTTCATCACGGCGGGGTCGGCACGATGGCGCAAGCGTTCGCGGCCGGAACGCCGCAGCTCGTGATGCCGATGGCGTTCGACCAGCCGGATAACGCGATGCGTGCGCAGCGCCTCGGCGCTGCGCGGTTTCTGACGCCGAAGAGATTCACGCCGCGCAACGTTGCCGCGGTGCTCGGCGAGCTCGGCGGAGCGCCCGCCGCCGCCGCGGCCGCACGCGTTCGCGCCGAGCTGCGCGGAGTGGACGGGATCGCACTTGCGTGCGATGTGCTCGAGCGGGACGCGGCCGCGGCTAGCGTCCGCTAGGGCCGATTACGCCGCATTCGCCGCGGTTGCGCGTCGATTCCGGGAGGCATCGACGGCACCGCCGCCGCGGCGCGAGACTTGCATGCTCGACCTCCGGAGAGGATCCGAAACGAACCAGATAGTCGGAGGTGTCCCATGCAGAACGATTTCGAGCAAGAGCTGCTCGATCTGGAAACGCGGTTTTGGAATTCCATGCGAGACGGAGACATGCAAGCTGCCGCGCAGCTCACGGACGAGCACTGCATCGTCACGGGCGCGCAGGGTGTTGCTCAAATCGACCCGCAGACGATGGTGAAGATGATGGAGCGCGGCGCGTGGACCTTGCACGATTTCACGTTTCGAGACGTGAAAGTGCAGCGCCTCAGCGATGAGGTCGCCGTCATCGGCTACAAGGTGCACGAAAAGCTCACCGTCGACGGTCAACCTATCGAGCTCGACGCTGCCGATGCATCGACGTGGGTCCGCAAGAACGGCCGCTGGGTCTGCGCGCTGCACACGGAGTCGCTGGCGGGCGATCCTTACGGGCGTGACCGCCGCGCCGAGCGGCATTAGCGCATCGGCCGGCCGAGCGGCGGGCGGGGGCGATCGCGGCGCCGTCAGCGGCGCCGGCCTCCAAACGGCGGTTTGCCGCGCCGCCACTGAATCATGAGAAACGCACCGAGCATTCCGCCGAGGTGGGCGAAATGCGCGACCCCCGCCTGGGTGCCCGTCACGCCGAGAAACAGCTCGAGCCCGCCGTACAGCGTGACCATGAGCCACGCCGGCATGGGAATCGGCGGGAACATGAGCATGATGGTTCGGCGCGGAAAGTACATACCGAACGCGAGCAGCAAGCCGAACACGCCGCCCGATGCGCCGAGGGTGGGGTACGGCGAGCCCAAGAGCTGACTCACGCCGAGCTGCGCCACGCCGGCCGTGACGACGGACACGAAATACAGCGCCACGTACCAACGTGTGCCGAAGAGCTGTTCCAGCGTGCTGCCGAACATGTACACGGCAAACATGTTGAAGAAGATGTGCGCGAAACCGCCGTGCAGGAAGCTATAGGTCACGAGTTGCCAGGGCTCGAAGCCGATACCGGGCCCGAACGCGGCCGAGGAGCCGAGGGGCCAGAGCGCGAACCAGATGATGGCCGACTGACCCATCGTCGATTGGAGCAAGAAAACGACGACGTTGGCGCCGATGATGGCTTGGGTAGCGCGAGGCATGCGTGTCCTGAGTCCGGAGGGTGTCGACCCGTAGTCTACCCGCCCGACCTCGCGCTTCCGACCCTATAGGAACCGATGCCTCCGATTGCGGTAGTATCCGGTGGCTCGGCTGCGCACGGCCGAAGCCAAGAAGGGGGATCCGTTCGATGAGTGTTTGCATGCATTCATGGCGCACGCTCGGCGCCATCTGTCTCGGGATTTGCGTTGCGTTGAATGCGGCGCCGACTGCCGCCCAGCAAAAGGTGCCTCTCCGTAACGGCATCCCCGTCGCACCGAGCGGCATCCCGATTCCGCCGTTGCCCGATCGGCCGGTGTACTACAAGACTGCGGAAGGCCAGGACATCCGCGTGGTCGTGCTGACCCGCGGTCTGCAGCGTCCCTGGAGCATCGCATTCCTACCGAACGCGGACATGCTCGTCACGGAGCGGCCCGGGCGCTTGCGGCTCGTGCACGCGAGCGGCGAGCTCGTGACCGCACCCGTCGCCGGCGTGCCCGAGGTTTTGGCCGCCGGGCTCTCGGGGCTCGGCGACGTCGTGCTGCATCCGAAGTTCAGCGCAAACCATTTCGTGTATCTCAGCTATAACAAGCCGGGTCCGGACAACGGCGCATCGATGCTCGCGGTCGCGCGCGGCACGTGGAACGGCAGCGCCCTCACCCGCGTCGAGGACGTCTTCGTGGCGGATCCGGGCACGAACGGGTCGGCGCGCATGGCGTTCGGCCCGGACGGGATGCTGTACGTGACGACGTCGGGCGGTAACGCTCAAGACCCGAATAGCCTGAGTGGCAAGGTTCTGCGATTGACGGACAAGGGCGGCGTTCCCGCCGATAATCCGTTCGTCGGCATGCCGGGTCATCGCCCCGAGGTCTATACGCTCGGCCATCGCAGCACGCTCGGTCTCGCGTTTCGACCCGGCACCAACGAGCTATGGCAGACCGAGAACGGGCCCAATGGGGGCGACGAGCTCAATTTGCTGAAGGCCGGCGCCAACTACGGCTGGCCACTCATCAGTCTCGGCCGCACCTATCCGGGGCCATGGCAGTCCAAGGGTTTTTCCCGCGAGGGGTTCGAGGATCCGGTCGTGTACTGGACGCCGTCCATCGCCCTTTCGGGGCTCGCGTTCTATACGGGCGACAAGCTACCGAAGTGGAAGGGCGACGTGTTCGTGGGCGGCTTGCGCACGGGCGAGGTGCCCGGCACGGGCCATCTCGAGCGCGTGCTTTTCAATGAGAACATGGAGGAGCTGCGCCGCGAGTCGCTACTCGTGGATTTGCGACAGCGCATTCGCGACGTGCGCATGGGGCCGGACGAGCTGCTCTACTTGCTGACCGACGAGGAGAACGGCGCGATCTTGCGCATCGAGCCGGCGAACTAGCGATACGACGCCGGCAAGCCGGACACAGGCGCGGCGAAACCGGTCGCGGCTCGGCGTCGCGTGAGTGGCGCAGAACGGTTGCGGGCCGCTAATACCAAACGTGCTGCACCGGCCGATTATGCAACCCGCGCGACACGTAGTCGTACAGCACATCGACATCGTCTGCGCTCAACGAATCACCGAAGTTCGGCATCCCATTCATCTCGAGTGCGCCATTGAGAATCGCGGCGAGCCCGTCTCTGCCAAGCGCCTTCACGCGCCCGAGATTCGGCAATATCCCCGTCGATCCCGCCGCGCCATGACACCCGGCACACTGCAGATAAAGCTCCTTCCCGCGCGCCGCCCGCGCCTCATCGAGCGGCGGCAAGCCGCTCGAGTCGACCACCGGAGGCCCGAGCGGCACGTCGCGCTGGTGCGGCAGCGGCACCGCGCCGCCGCCGAGCGTGAACACGAGCAACCGACCGTCGTTCTCGTAATTCTTCACGGCCGCCGCATCGCCCACGGATAACATTCCCGACCCGCCGTACCCCGCCGCCACCGCGACGTACTGTTTCCCGTCGATCGAATACGTGATCGGCGCCGCCATGATGCTGGTGCCGGTGAACACGTGCGCGAGCCGCGCCCCGGTCGCCGCGTCGTAGGCGCTGAAATAGCCGTCGCCCGCGCCTTGGAAGACGAGGCCGCCGGCCGTGCTCAACGTCCCGCCATTCCACGTCGACGGCAGCTTCACTTGCCACTTGAGCCGCCGGTTCGCGACGTCCCATGCGCGCAGAAAGCCGCCTTTCTCCACCTCGGGCTCGCCCGCCGTCATCCGTGCGAGCTCCGCGGTCGGCACGCCGATGTCGTAGAAATAGCGGAAACCGGGCTTCGTGCTGTAGACCCATGGCACGTCGAACGCGGGGATGTACGCGAGACCCGTCGCGGGATCGAAGCTCATCGAGTGCCAGTCGTGCGCGCCGTTCGGGTTCGGGTAGATGAGGCGGTCTTCCCTCATGAAGTCCGCTTGCGGCGTGAACAACGGGCGCCCGCTCGCCATGTCCACGCCGCTCGCCCAATTGGCTGCGCCGTACTTGTCCGCGCCGAGCAGCTCGCCGGTCGCGCGGTCGAGCAGGTAGAAGAAGCCGTTCTTCGGCGCTTGGAACAGCACCTTGCGCGACGTGCCGCCGATCTGGAGATCGGCGAGGATGATCGAGTTCGTCGCCGTGTAGTCCCACTTGTCGCCGGGCGTCTCTTGGTAATGCCACGCGACGCGCCCGGTGTCGGCGTGCAGCGCTACGATGCTCGAGACGTAGAGATTGTCGGTGTGGTCGTCGGGCCGCCGCCGCTTCCACGGGCCGCCGTTGCCGGTGCCGACGTAGATCAAATCGAGCACGGGGTCGTACGCCATCGCATCCCACGGCGTGCCGCCGCCGACGTCGGTCCAGATGTCGTCGTCGGGCCAAGTTTGGGCGGCGCGCGCCACGTCGTCGTTCTCGGGCGGCGCCTTCGGGCCTCTCGGCACGACCCAGAAGCGCCACGCTTCCGCGCCGGTCTCGGCGTCGTACGCGGTGAGGTAGCCGCGCACGCCGCGATCGGCGCCGCCGTTGCCGATCAGCACTTTGCCTTTCACGACGCGCGGCGCTCCCGTGATGCTGTAGGGCTTCGACGGGTCGGTGACGGTATCGACCGTCCATACCGGCGTGCCGCTCTGCGCGTCGAGCGCGACGAGCCGCCCATCGAGCGTGCCGACGTACACCTTGCCGTTCGCGACCGCGACGCCGCGGTTGACGACATCGCAGCAGAACGTGCGCGCGATGCTACGCGGCACGTGCGGGTCGTAGGCCCACTTCTTCGCGCCGCTCGCGGCGTCGAACGCCAGCACGCGGCTCCAGGTGGAGCTCACGTAGAGCGTGCCGTCGACCATGATCGGCGTCGCTTCGATGCCGCGATGCGAATCGAGATCGCCTTGCCACGCGAAGCCGAGCGTATCGACGTTCGTCGTGTCGATCTGCTGCAGCGGCGAGAAGCGCTGCTCGGAGTAGTCGCCGCCGGTGGCGGGCCAGTCGAGACCGGTCTTCGCGAACTCTGCGATCGCGGCGGGGGTTGAGAGCGGCGCGCTCGCTGCCGCGGCGCCGGGCGAGCCTCGGGTGCCGCCGTCGCACGCCGCGGCGCACGTCGCGAGGAGGGCGAAGCCTGCGGCGCGTGCGATGCAGGTCTGAAAGTCGCTGCGTCGCCTCATCGGGGTCCTCGGCGGCAATTGGGGCTCGAGAATCATAACAGCGAGGCTTGGCGACAAAACGGCCGTCGCCGTAGGTACGTTCCGCAGCTGAGCTCGTGCTGTCCGCGTACTAGCATGATCGAGCGCGCAACTCGAGCCAGCCACAGGCCGGCAGCGCACTGAGCGCACCGCGCCGCGCTAACGCAAGGAGATCGGATATGGCGAAAATGAAAGCAGCGGTATTCGTCGAGCCGGGCCGGATCGTGCTCGACGAGAAGCGAATCCCCGACGTCGGGCCACTCGATGCGCTCGTGCGGGTCACGACCACGACGATTTGCGGCACCGACGTGCACATCCTAAGAGGCGAATATCCGGTGCGGCCGGGGCTGATCGTCGGCCACGAGCCGGTCGGCGTCATCGAGAAGCTCGGCAGCGCCGTGCAAGGCTACCGAGAAGGGCAGCGAGTGATCGCCGGCGCGATTACCCCGTCGGGCTACAGCAACGCTTCTCTCTGCGGCTATCACTCGCAAGACGGTGCGGGCACGGCGCACGGTTGGAAGGCGATCGGCGGCTGGAAGTTCGGCAACACGATCGACGGCTGTCAGGCCGAGTACGTGCTGGTGCCCGACGCGATGGCCAATCTGGCGCCGGTGCCGGACGGGCTAACGGACGAAGAGGTGCTCATGTGTCCCGACATCATGTCGACCGGCTTCTCGGGCGCGGAAAGCGGCCGGGTGCGCATCGGCGATTCCGTCGCCGTGTTCGCGCAAGGACCGATTGGGCTCTGTGCGACGGTTGGCGCGAAGCTCATGGGCGCGACGAACATCATCGCGGTCGAGAGCGTACCCGCGCGAATCGAGATGTCGAAACGGCTCGGCGCCGACCACGTCGTGGACTTCCGCAAGACCGATCCGGTCGATGCGATTCGCACGCTCACGGACGGCCGCGGCGTCGACGTGGCGATCGAGGCGCTCGGAACGCAAGCGACGTTCGAGGCCGCGCTTCGCGTGCTGCGTCCCGGCGGTACGCTGTCGAGTTTGGGCGTCTATTCCGCGCCGCTCACGATTCCGCTCGACGCGTTCGCGGCGGGGCTCGGCGACCAGAAGATCGTGACGACGCTGTGCCCGGGCGGCAAGGAGCGCATGCGGCGGCTGATGACCGCGGTCGAGGCGGGACGTGCGGATCTGAAGCCGCTCGTGACGCACCGCTTCGCGCTCGAGGACATCGAGCAGGCGTACGAGCTCTTCGCCGCGCAACGCGACGGCGTACTGAAGGTGGCGATCACGCCGTAGCCGGCCGCGGTGCTCACGCAGCCGTGCGCGCAAGGTGCGCTCGGCCCCGCGCTCGCAATAGAATGTGGCTGCATCAAGTTGGATGGGCCGGGTCTCGCGCCCGAAACAGAGAATTTAGCCGTTGCGTTCCCTCAGGTTCATCGTCGCGCTGATCGTCGTCACCGCGCTGCTCGGTACTTCGGTCTGGGCCGCCTTCAACCTCTCCGCTTTCGATCCGGAGCGCATCGCCGACGTGCT
Organism: uncultured Gammaproteobacteria bacterium; assembly: GCA_963817615.1. GTDB lineage: Bacteria > Pseudomonadota > Gammaproteobacteria > Steroidobacterales > Rariloculaceae > FEN-1219. The sequence goes on from CAWFPH010000002.1 coordinate 1,704,240, forward strand.
GCGCAGGTACGGCTCGCTCACGCCCACGGCGTTCTTCGTCGCGCGCGTGCTCGGTGCGGTGGTGCTCGTGCCGGGCAGCGTGCTGGCGATCGCAGCGGGGATTTTGTTCGGGCCCGTCTGGGGCGTCGTTTACAACGTGCTAGCGGCTACCGTCGGCGGCGTCCTTGCGTTTGCGATCGCGCGCTTCGTCGCGCCCGACTGGATCGCGCGCGTTGTCGACGGCCGCGTGGGGCTCGCTGCGATGATGCAGGAAATCGATGCGGAGGGCTGGCGCTTCGTGGCGTTCGTGCGTCTGGTGCCGGTGTTTCCCTACAACTTGCTCAATTACGCGCTCGGGCTCACGAGCATTCGGCTCTTGCCGTATACGCTCGCGACGCTCGTGTGCATGATCCCCGTGGATTTCGCGTACTCGTATCTCGGCTATGCCGGACGCAAAGCGCTGACGGGCGAATCGGGCGCTGTCCGAACCGCGCTGCTCGCCATGGCCGGGTTCGCCGCGCTCACGTTCGTGCCCACGTTCTTGCGCCGCTTCCGGCGGCGGCGCGAGGCGCTGCTCGACGCGGGCAGCTCGCCGCCGTGAGCCGGGCCGTATGAATCATCCCGCCGTTGATTGTCCTCGGCGCAGATCCCGGTGCTCGCTCGAGACGAAAACACTCGGGCTACCGAGCGCTCAGTCGGGCCGGCTACTCGCTGCGACCGCGAAGTCCCACGTGAAATAGAGAATTTGGCCGACGACGCCGCCGAATAGGTCGCCGAGCGATCCCTCCGTGCGGCGACGCCGGTGGCGCCCGCGATTGTCCTTTTCGACCGGCCGCAGCACCAGCGCGTACTCGCCGGCCGGCAGCATGCCATCCACTGTCGCGCGGTAGCGGCCGCGCCCGAGCTGTTGAAGCCTCGTGACGACGGGCTCCTCGATGATCGGCCCGTCGGGCATCGCCGTTGCCTTCGTGCGATCCGTCTTCGCCGCGGCCACGAGTCGATAGTTGTCTTTGGTCGGCACGAGACGAACGATCGCGGGTTGATACTCATCCGGGTCGACGCCCGGGATTTGCCCGAACTCCACCTCGAAGACCGGCTGGGAACGCAGCTCGCGCGCGGCCGCCGTGCCCGCGAGCGCCCAAATGGCCGTTCGCTTCTTGTTGTCGGAATGGAACAGGCCGCCGATCGTCGTGGCGATGCCGCCCACCGCCGGGTTGACGAACACGAGCGCCGTGCCCGCGAGGCTCTGCAGCGTCTTGATTCTGTCGCCCGTCTTGTCGTCCGTCAGAGCGACCTGCGCGATCGTCGGTGACAGCGGCATTCGATCGCCTTCGCTCAAGATCCAGGCTCGCGGCGCGGGATCGGCGCTCGGCGGAGGCTCCGGAGCCCGTTGCGCGGCGGTCGCCGCGTCTTGCTGGGTCGCCAGCCGCTCGATCATGGAGGACAGGCGAACGAACTCGGCCGACTGCGCGGCCGCGGCCGCAGCCGTTTGCGGCGTCGACTTGCTCGCCTGCGTGGCCGCCTTCTTCCTCGCCGTTTCCGAGGCGAGCATCGCATCGATGACGTGCTCGGACACGCCGGCGCTCTTGAGCCCGATGAGCGCCGGCGGCGAAACGTCGAACCGCATGTCGTTCGCGGAGATCGCCGCGAGGATCGTGCTCTCGCTCAGGCCCGCGTTCGTCATCGCGATGACGTCGTCGTTGCCCGATGCCGAAGGCGCGTCGTCCGCGCGCGACGTCGCAGGCGGCTCGAGCGCGAGGGGCGCCGCCTCGGTCTTCGGTGTGACGGCCGGTGCGGCGGATCCCGCCGTCGTCTCCTCGTCGTCGCCTGCCGCGGGCAGCGGTGCGGGCGCCGCCTGCTCGGTCGGCGCGGGCTCGACCGACGCAGGTGCCGGCGATTCGACCGGAGCCGGCGGGGCGGGCGGCGCGTCCGGCGTGTCCTGCGCCCAAGCCAGGCCGGGTGCGAGCAAGATGACCGCAATCGTCGCAAGTAGTCGAGGAGGCCGTTTTCCCTGGGCCGGCAAGTCTCTATCCGTTGAGTGAGGAAACCGCAATGCTAGCGAGCGGCGGTCGAGGGTCGCAACTGTCGATGGGCGGCGACACGGCGCGGTCGTTGCAGGCTCCGGGGCTCGAGCAATCGGGATGCCTAGCTCCCGAACGTATCGGCAACGAGCCGGTTCGCATCGAGCGCTCAGCCGATCGCCGCGTTGGCCGGTTGCTTCCCCGTGTTCGCAGGCCACGTTGCGCGCACCTGCCGATAGAGGGCCTTCACGTCGCATTTGTCACGAGCTGAACCGTCTGTTTCTCGTAAGGCCGTAGCGACGCCCGAGGTCTGGGGTTCCCGCCCCTACAAGAGTGTGCGACCATGGACTGTGGCGGTCAGTCCTTTATGTAAAACAGCGGGTTACGTAGCTCTCAGACGTAACCACTTCAACGCGATACAGTCCATCTTCCCGGCGCAGACAGAAAGACACGCAGGAGCGTAAATGGCGGCAAACCACCGTGACGGTGCCCAGGGGGCGCCGCCGACGAGCGTGGCTTCGAAAGTCCACGACATCGTCGAGTACCGCGGAGGTTTGGACCGCACGCTGCCGCCGACCCCGCTCAAGGACTTACTCGCCGCCGGCGGCGCAAACGTCTATTTGCTATCGGTGGATAGCGACCTGATCGACACGGTGCAGCGCGCGGGTGGTGAGCAATATCCGGTCTTTGCCGTGCCGGAGTGGAGCGAGCTCAAAAGCGCAATCGATTCCGGAAAATGCGGCATCGCGCTGCTCGACGCGGCGCTGCTGGGCGGCAAGCTCACGAAGTGCATCGCGGAGCTGACACGGTATTCGGCGCGCGTCGTCACGCTTGTTGCGGCGGACCGCGAAGCTGCCCAAGAGCTGATTGGCCTTTTGTCGGAGCGCAAGATTCATCGCCTGCTGATCAAGCCGCCGGCGTTCGGCATCACGCGGTTGTTGCTGGAATCGGCCGTGAGTCGCTGTCTGCAGCTTCGCGAGATTGCAGGCGACCGCGGCGCGCATCGCGATCTGCCCAGCCGCAATCGAGGTGTTCCCACCTGGGTGCTCGTGACGGCCGTTGTCGCGTTGGTCGCGGGTGTCGCGGCCGTCGGCGTCTTCATGCGCACCTGGCAGGCGCCGCTACGAACCACCGCCTCGTCATCTTCCAAGAGCGAGGCGGCCCCCGAAGTGACCGGCGTGCAGGCCGCCGCGGAAGCGGAAGCCCAGACGCAGACGTCCGGGTCGCCACCGGCACCAGACCGCTTCGCGGATCTGCTGCGCCGCGCCGACGCGGCGTTCACGCAAGGCCGGCTCGCGGAGCCCGTCGGCGACAACGCGCTCGACTACTATCTCACGATTCTCGCGGCAGACCCGATGCATACGCTCGCGCGCACACGGCTCGGAGTCGTCGTCGACGCGCTGTTCACCCAAGCCGAGTCGGCGCTGCTCGACAATTCGCTCGATTCGGCCGCTACCATTCTCGAGCAGGTTCGGCGTGCGGATCCCAGTAGCGCGCGGCTCGCCTTTCTCGACGCGCAGCTCGAGCGGGCCCGCTCGGAGGCGGCGGCCGCCGCCGCGGCGCGCACGACGCAGCGTCAAATTGCCACGACGGTCGAGCAGCCGGCGGCGGAGCCGGTCGAGGAGCCACCCACAGCAGTGAAGTCGGCCACCGCTGCCGCTGCCGCTGCCGCGGCTCCGTCGGAGCTCGATAGCCTGCTCGCGATCGCCAATGCCCGTCTCGCACGCGGTCAATTGCTGGAGCCCGCGGGCGATAGCGCGCGCGCCTATGTCGAGCGCGCGATTCAGCTCGCGAGAGACGACTCGCGCGTGCTCGCGGCGCAAGGCGCACTCGGCGACGCGCTGCTCGCAGACGCACGTTCCGCGCTCGCCGGTAGCAACGTCGATAGAGCAGAGCGGTCGGCAACGGCAGCGAGGTCGCTTGCGGCGAGTCCGACGGCGGTCGCGGCGCTCGAGCGCGACATCGCTGCCGCCAAAGAAGCCGCGGCGGATCGGCGGCACGAGGCCGCGCTCGCAACCGCCCGGGCTCGGTTACGCAGCGGCGCCCTTGTCGATCCTGCGGACGACAGCGCGCTCTTCTACCTCACGACATTGCGGTCGGAGGGCTATGCGACCGCGGAAGCGCGTGGCGCATGGAGCGACCTGACGCAGGCGCTCACGGCGAACGTGCGCGGCGCGCTCGATCGCCGCGACTGGAACATGGCGGAGCGGGCGCTGGCTGCCCTGCGCCGTGCGGACCCCGACTCCCCGACGATCGGTTCGCTGCAGCGCGAGCTGGAAACGGGTCGGCTGCAACAGCAGTATCTTGCGACCGCGGCGCCGGCAAGCGAGCTCAAGGTCGTGCGCTATACCGCGCCGACCTACCCGGCCGAGGCACAGGCACGCGGAATCGAGGGTTGGGTCGAGCTCGAATACGTCGTCGACCGGAATGGCCTGCCCCGCAACGTCGTGGTCGTCGGCTCGGAACCGCAGGGTCGCTTCGATCAAGCAGCAATTTCGGCCGTCAGTCAGTATCAGTACGAGCCGTTCCAGCGCGACGGGCAGGTCTACGAGCGCCGCGTACGATTCCGTGTGAAGTTTGCGCTGCGCTAGAGAAGCTTTGAAGGTGTAGTGCGAATCGCCGGTCCGTGCGTATCACGCGACCGATGCGAGCGCATCCATCCCTCGCTGCCAGCCGTCCGCCATCTGATCGAATACTTCGGCACCCGAGAAGGGCCGTTTGCCGTGCGCGGCTCTGGCCGCTTTGAGAATGAAAGACTTGTTGGCCAATGAAACTTGCTCGAAAGCCGCGGCGCCGGCATCCAGTCCGGCCACCCCTGCCGAGCCGAGCCATCTCAGATAGAGCGAAGCGGCCTCGAACGCCGCGCCAAACTGACGCGTGGTCGCGAACGCCCAGGCATGGTAATAGTCCATTCCCTTGTGCTGGATCGTCGCGAGATCCTGCTCGAAACGATGCTGAAACCGCCTGACGGGGTTTTCCTTTGGACGACGCGCAACATGATGCCGCAGAAGCTGGCGCGACATCTCGAGCAGCTCGGCGGAGGGTCGCTCGACGATAGCGTCGATTCGGACGAGCTCGGCAAACAGCGGCATGAACGTCGGATCGGGCGTCTGATCGAGCCGAAACGTCCGCGCAAAGTCTTCGCCTTCGAGCTGAAAGTAGCCGGCGTTGTGAAAATAGCCCAGTCTGCGGTTGCCCAGATCGAGCTCGTTGAGCACGATCGTCGACTTCGTATGTTGCCGTCGATAATCCGTGCCGGCCGTGTCCGGCAACCAGAATGCATCCGCTTCCGTGCTGATGAGCCTGCCGGCCGCAAGATGCTCCTCGGCGTGCTCGATGAGCGGCCGCCAAACGTTCAGCTCCTGCACGACGATGCCGTACAGATCGAACAGCTCATTGTGCGGCGGCTTGAAGAAGGTCCACTGATCGCCCTCGAAATCGATGGCCAACGTGAACGGGAGAATGGCCATCGGCTCGAGCCCGAGCGCATGAATGACTTCGAGCCAAATATCGACATAGCAGTTCTTTTCGACCCAGACGCGCTCTTCTGCGTGCAGGGCATGCCGTCGATAGCGCGCGGCATCCAATCTCTCTATGGCAACGATGGCCGACAAGTGACGGTTCCCGCTACGGCCAAAGGCGCGCGCGCACGTCGGCGGGCCAGCTCTCTGGTTTGTAGCCGTGCGTCTTGAATAGCGCCATGACGACGCGCTCGAGCCCGAATCCGAGGCACGCCGTATGGGCAACGTTGCCGTCCGGCGTTCGGATGCCGAACGTCGAGCCGAAATGTTCCTGGTGGAAATTGAACGAACAGACGGCCGTGGGCTCCTCGGCGGAGATCACAGGCACCAACACCTCGAACTTGAGCTGTTGCTCCTTTTGGTTGACGGCGAGCATCCTTCCCGCGCGCCCGAAGAATGGATCGGCCGCGACGTCGGACTTCGCGGGCAGGCCAAGCGCCTGTAGCAGCGTCAAGCCGCGCTGCAGCCACATATCGCGCCATTCGAGAACCTGCTCTCGCGTACCCGCCCGCACGAACTCCCGTACTCTGAACGACTGCATCCTGGTCGGCTCGGCCGACGGCTCGTGACGATAGACCCAGTTCAACATCGTGACGACGCGGCCGCCTTTCGGCACGATCCCCTCGAAGCTCGGATACACGGGATAGCACGCGGCGGGATTCATGACGACGCCGGTCATGCTGAGCATGTCGCCCCAAGGCTTACCGTCGTGAACGCGCGCTGATAGCGTCTTCGCCTGCGGTTCGTTGCCGAAGAAGCTGTACACCGCACCGCACAGTTGCGGGAAAGAATCGAGGTAATTCACCTTTTCGAGCACGTCGCGGCTGATGACGGGAGGGAAGGTAAACACCTCGGCGTTGTCGTTCTTCGAAAGATCCGTGACGGCCGCGTTGAATCGTTCCAACACGTCTTCGAAGACCGCGCCCCGGCCGAATACGCCCTGGACGCCCGCCGGCACGATGAGGCCGTGCTCGACCAGGTCTTCGTAAAATTTCGTTTGGTCGTACTGCACTGCTATCCGGATCCCTTAAGAAACGTTGCGAGGCAACGAGAAAGCGATCACGTGTCCTTCACCACTAGCAGCATCGAAGCGCTCTTGGCTGCGATGCGGTCGTTCGAGATCATCAGCGCAGCCGACAGCGCGTCCCGATACTGCCTTCCGAGGCTGAACTTCGAATCGTTCTTGTAGGCCAAGATGCCGATGATCTGCAGCGCCTTGTGCACGATCTGCGGCGCAGTTTCCGATGCGTTGATCTTTAGGTTGTTCATCTTCAGGGCCCAACCGATCGCGAGCAGATCCTCTCGGCCCGAATCGCTTGCGTCGAGCTCGTCGAATTCGGCGGCAAGGGCCGACCAGCCGGAGCGCATCGCCTGCAACTGCGAGGACGCTTCGGCCAGGCGGACCGCCGTAGGAGGCACGGTGCCCGGATTCTTGCGAGCACTGGCGCGGACGAACTCTGCGGCCAGTGCGACGGCATTTGCGGCGATGCCCCACCACAGCGACGCCCATAGAATGTGCGAGTACGGAACCATGGTTTGGGCAGAAGCGTCGGCGAATGTCCCCGGAATAATCTGCTCTTCCGGTCCCGACGACTGGAGCTTGAAGCCGGGGCTGCAGGTTCCACGCATACCGAGCGTGTCCCATGAGGTCGTTTGCGTGAGGACGTAGTCGCTGCTGCGCACGAGCACGAGCACCTGATCGCTCGCGGCTGCGTCCGGCGCGCGCCGGCACGTCACGAGGATCGCGTCTGCTTCCGCGCAGTACGAGCCTGTGGTTGCGTCCTTATCGAGCTTGAATCGCCCTTGGCCCCGCTCCACCGCACAGATGCTCGTGCGTGTGTCACCGAACGTACCGACCTCGGACGTCATCGAGGCAAGCAGGTATTGGCGCTCCACGAGGTCTTGAAGATAACGGCGGAAGAACGGCGAGGGCGCCCCGTGCCGAACGATGCACGCAAGCTGAATGTAATGCATCGCGAGCACCATCGCGCTCGAACCGCACGCCTGAGCGAGCGTCGCGCAGAACCCTGCGGCCTCGCGGAGACTACAGGCGGCTCCGCCGAGCTCGCGCGGCACGAGTGCCGCAAGCAGCCCGGCCTTCTTCAAAGCTTCGACGGTCTCGACGGGGAAGCGCGCCTTTGCGTCGACGTCCGCAGCATTGGGCGCAGCGACTTTCGCGGCGATCGTTTGCACGGTCGAAAGCAGTTCGCGGCCGTGGGTGGAGTGGCTCGTCATGCGGTCAACCTATTGAGTCTGCTCGGATGCTAATGCGGGTCTCTGGCGAGCGGCGTCCGCTGAACACCACCGGTCAGGAGTCTAGCAACGCATTCAGAAAATTCCGCAAATTGCGCCACACAATCAAAGGAATCTCGTGACCCCCATCGAACGCCACCCAGGTTGCTTTCGCGCCCGCACCGCGCATGAAACCCAGCAGATCCTCTCCGGCAGAGAACGCGAGATCGGGGTCTCGCCGGCCATGGCTGACGAATACCGGCAGCCCTCGAAGACGTTCGCTGCCACGCTGCCAAACGTCGCGTCTGAGCCGCGATGCAGACAACATGATCAAGCCGTCGACCGAGCACGACGGGTCGAGCGCGAGGTCGCAAGCCAGCATCCCTCCCTGAGAGAAGCCGCCGATGACCACGCGCTTCGGTCTGAAACGCTCCTGGACGCCCGACAGCAGCCGTTGGACTTCGAGCCGCGCCGCATCGACTCCCGGTGGATACTCGTCAACGAGGTTGCGAGGCCCCGCTGCCAATGCTGCAGCGCGAGCCGCGGTATCGATTGGCCACCACGCGCGGTTGCCGCTCACTGTCGGGATCGGTGCTTGCGGAAACACGAACGCTGCGTCGACGCCGATGGAGTGGCCGAAGGCCGCGAGGTCTGCCGGTCCCATATCGTAGCCATGAAGCAGCACGACGGCCATACGGGCCGCCGCATCGGCGCCGACGACGATCGTCTCCAGGTCCGCGATCTTGCCGGTTTCTTCGTGCACGCAAAAGGCTTCGTCATAGGGCCGGTAATCGAAGAACGATCATCGGAACCCTCAGATCTGCGAGGTCGATCGAGCGTTGAGCGCCCGAACCGTGGCAACGGGCGCCGCGCGGGCTTGCAGCCGCCGCAACAGAATCCGCCGCTGCGTTGCCGGTGCGAGATGAAAGTACTGATCTTCGACGTCGAATCCTTCTGCTCGAACGGTGACGGCGTAGGCGAGACATCTCGTTTCAATCAGCAGTTCGACATCGCCCGTGTCGAGGACCTGCCTCGTTCCGGTTATTCCGACGTCGCGTTGCCCGATCGATCGCAGTCCGAGCGGAAAGTAGAAATCCTCGGCGATGGTGCCGGAAACGTCGTCGACGAGAGTGGCCACGACGACGTCGTGGGTCGGAGGGCCGAAGCGATAGGCATAGGTCAAGTCGAGGAAACCGTCGAAGCATTCAGCGGCGGAGAGCTCGATTGCGTCGCGCCCGGCGACGTTTATCGGGCGTTCCGCGGTCGCGACTACGGAGGTGCTGTCCCGATAGACCTTCAATTGGATCCTGGCACGAAGGGGGTCGGCCCATTCATTCGTGACGTGCACGAATAGTCCGTTGACCCCTTCGTCGCTGAACCAGATCGTGCGCGGCTGCAAAGCTCTCCTCAGGTAGTAGTACGGCGCCTTCGGGCTGCCGTCGGCAGCGACGATGCCCCAGCCGGCACCCGGGCAAAGATCGCGTAAGAACCAGATCACGGCGCCATTGCAGGTCGACCGTTTGCGCCGCCACTCGCGAAACGTGGCGGCCATGACCTCGCCGGAAACCGCACGGCTCATTTCCAAGTAGCGCTCGTGCTCGGCATAGCGCACGTCCAACGGTTCGATGCCGAAAATCTCGCGGAAATAGTGATCGCGAATGTCGTCGAAGTCCCATCCGGCACCCAGATCCCGCGGCGTTCCGCGTTTCCATTCGGGACCGCAGGCTTTGATGGCGTGACCGACCTGCATTGCGGCGAGCGAATCCTCCTCGGGAACGTTTGCGAACGCCAGGCATTCCGTGGCGAAGCGCACTTCGGCGCGGCGGGCATCGGTTAGCGGGCGACGATAGGCGCCGACACCGTAGTAGGACGTGGTGCCCACGTTGCTTTGATGCGGGAAGGCGCCGCCATGCGCGCTCGAGGGCCAATAAGGCACGCCGGTCGTCAGCGCGCGCACGCGCTCCGGCAGCAAGCGGTGGAATAGGCTCTGCTCCCAGCGGTCGCGAGTGGCCCCCCACATTGCCGCTTGTTGCTCGCTCTCGCTGCTGCCGCAGAGCATCGCAACGCTCGGGCGGCCGCCGAGACGGCGCAGGAGTTGCGCCGCTTCTTCGAGCACCGTCGTCTCGAATGCCGCGTCGCCCTCCGGATAGTCCATGTTGGCGAACATGAAGTCCTGCCAAACGAGCACGCCTTGCTGGTCGCATGCGTCGAAGAACGTGTCGCGCTCGTACACCATGGTGCCGCCGACGCGCACCATGTTCATGCCGGCGGAGCGCAGTTGCGTGATCGCCGTATCATGCTCAGCGCCGTTCGAATACAGCCTCGCGCCGTCGAGCGGCGTCCAGCATGCGCCGCGACAGAATATTCGCTCGCCGTTGATCGACAACGCGTAATCGCCGTTGCGCGTATCCAGCTCGACCGTCCGAAAGCCGATTCGGCCCAGATCGACTTCGACGCCGTCGATGATGAGGCGCGCCTCGTAGAGCGCCGGCTCGCCATGCGTATGAGGCCACCAGAGCGCTACGCTGGGGATCTCCAATCGACATACATAGCGGCCCGGCTCGCTGTGCACGAGCGGCACGGCACGACGCTCACCGTCGCGTTCGACCTGCAACACCGCCGTGGCTATTTCGGCCTCTCCGATGCATTGGAATTTGGACGAGATCTCGACGACACCGGTCGACCCATCCAATTGCGTCCGTAGATCCAGATCGGCGATCGCGAAGCGGCTTCTGGTTTCGATCCAAATCGGCAGCCACGGCCCGACAGGCGCCGCGGCGGGCGACCATCCGGGCAGGCGGCCGAGCAAGGTGGTCCGAAACCAGCGCAGCTGTTGGTGCTCCACCATCGGCGCGCGCCAGCGGGGACGGGGACGGCGCTCGGCGAGCAGTCGATCCAAAGAATGAAACCGCAGAACGAGCTCGTTGCCGTCCTTCAAGAGCTCATCGACGCGCACCTCGTGAGCGACGAACATGTTGGCGCTCGAGAGGATCTTGTTGCCGTTGAGCCAGACGTCGGCGACGGTCGCGAGACCGTCGAATCCGAGCACCGTGATCGATGATTCGGTGCCGCCGAGATCCGGCGGCATCGGGAAGCGGAGGCGGTACCACCAGTCGTCGGCGTCGAAGCCGCCACCGCCGTCGTCCGATCTCCACGTCTCCTTTGCCCGCAGGACGGATGCAACGGTCCCGAGCCTATCGACGGGAGTCCATGAAGCGGCGATCGGCGTCGGCTGGTCGGCGGTGTCCGACCGACTCCGCGCGAGCTCCCATCCGGAGACAAGAGTCGTGCGGCTGTGGCTCGCGACGCTCCGGATTCGGCCCGCCATCGGCTCAGCCGTGAATCAATTCTTCGACGGCCGCCGTGATGGAAGCGATGCTGCCGAAAGTTCCGCGCCTGAGCATTCTGTCCGGGAACTCGATGTCGAACTCGCCTTCGAGCGCCAGCATCACGTTCACGCTCGCGTGCGACGTCATCCCGGCTTCATACAAGTCAGCAGTCGGAGGCAGGGCATTCACGTCCGCGCCGAGACGCGCGTGTTCCGCGATGACGTGCCGTATCTTTTCCATGGTGTTGTCGGTCGACATGCTTGGTGTGGTTCTTCGTCCAGAGTGTGGTCAGAGAGTAGTCCTGAGGTGGGCGCGTTATTGAGAGCGCCTAATCAAAAAGCAATCCGTGAATCGTTCCATGCCGATCTTCGGATAGTACGCCGCGGCGTCGGGTGCCGAGAGCAACACCAGCGTGACTTGCGGCCCGACTACCTCCTTCGACTTCTCGACCAAGCGGCGTCCGATACCGCGCTTTTGGTAGTCGCGGTCAACTGCCAGATCCGCAAGGTATGCGACGAAGGCCCAATCCGTCCAGACCGTGGAGACCCCGACAAGTTTGTCGTGCTGCCATGCGGTTTCCACGAACGTGTAGGCTGCAAGCATCTTGTCGAGCCGGGCGACGTCGTCCGCCGGCCGTCGCGCCGCCAGGCCAGAGCGATCGAGGATGCTCTTGAACTCGCTGGCCGTGATGGGGCGATCCTGTCGATAGACGATTTCGTCGGCTTTGCGAGCCATTGCCACCCCGACACTCTCTCCGATTGCCTTCCGAGCGCTCGTGCTGCGAGTCAGTCGCTTCGCGGCCGCCCATGATAGCCTCACGGGAACAAGTCGAAATGAGAAATGCCACACGCATTGGCCCGTTGGTGCTCGGCGTTCCATCCGTAACGAAGAACACGCAGACAGGCGCTTTCCTCCGAGCATCGTTCGCCCGCACCGAGTCGCGCCTCGCACGTCGTTGACCATGTCGGCGAAAGTGGACTCCGTTCCTGGACCGACGCGCGGCGCATCGAGAAGAATCGCGCGGTGAGCGATCGGCAGTCGAAGTTATGTCAAGGTTTTCGACGCTGCGCTGTCCGCCTCGGTTCGTGCCCTCTTGCAGTATGCCGAATGATGATCGGCGCGGTGATTTCCCGTTGACGCATTTCGGCCGATTCGCTACATTTGAAAAGGACTTGCCTTCCTTGCACCGGACGTACAACGAGGCGCGCGAAATCTGCTGCGGCGCGTCGAAAAAGACGGTGAGCTTGTGAGCATGGCCAGGCGCGGAGTCGTCGCTGTCTCGCACGTTCGGCATTCGGGCGCGGCCTTGCAGAACCGGTCGATTGCGGCGAGCGTGTTCGAGTGCTCGTGTTGCCGCTGCGGTTACCAAGGAACCTCCAAAGCGACGGAGCGCGTCGAAATCCTCTCGGATCTGCCCAAGCTGGCGAACGGCAAGGTCGAGCTCAAACGACTTTCTTTCTGGTGCTGCAGGGCGAATGATGGATGGCATGATCGGCATGACCCGAGTTCCCTCTACAATTGAAGAAATCATCAGAGTGCTCAAAGATATCGTGTTGAACGATTTGAGCACGCCTGTGACTGCCGAGGATTTCGACGAAAGCTCGTCGCTGATAGACGACTTGAAGCTCGATTCTGTCGCCATGATCGAGCTCATCTCCGCGATCGAGCAGCGCTTGCAGTTCGAATTCGAGGATTCCGATCTGCGCGTGAGCTCGTTCGCGACCGTCCGTGCGCTAGCCGAGGTCATTGGTCGGCGCTTGGGCGTTGCATCGGAGCACCTACCCCAATGAAGCGTTCCAAGGTTTTCCGTTTCGGCCAAGACAACTGCCTGGTCGCCGCCATCAGCGATCCGCCGGGGCAGGCCTCCGCTGTCGGCTTCATCATGTGGGGGCTGAGCGTCGCCGACATGGGAACCGCCCGCTCCCTAGCCAAAGCCGGTCTGACGACGATGCAGATCCACCAGCCCGGCGAAGACACGAGAGCGAGCCGCAATGAATATGGCGTCGTTCGTTGTCGTGAGGCGATGGATCTCCTCCGAGATCAGCGCGGCCTCGATCAATTCGTGCTCATGGGCAACTGCGGAAGCGGCAGCATTTGCTTCCATACGGCGCTCGTGGACGAGCGTGTCGTCGGCATCGTATTGACCAATCCGCACGTTAGTGAAGTGTTGAGCCTGGCGAAGCTCTACCGTCGACGTCTGCTGCGTACGGACAGTTGGCGCCGCCTGTTTACGGGCGGCCTGGCTCTTCGCCGTCATTTGTTGAATACGCGTTGGCTCACAAAAGCGTTCATCGCTGGTTTGAGCGGGGCAGACGAGAAACAGCTCGTTTCCATGTCGACCTTCGCGAACGCGATGACGATGCCGAGCGGCATCGGCGAAAAGCTGAAGCAGCTCGGCGAGCGAGGCGCGAGAACGCTGATCATCTTCTCGCGGGACGACGTCAGCCTCGAGTACTTCAGGGGCGAATACGGCGAATCGTTCGAGGGGCTCAAGTCGGTTCCTCGTCTGACGCTCGAAGTCATCGATCAAACCGAGCACGAGATCTATCGAGACGACACGGCGGTCGGTGTCGTGACGGATCTGTTGTCCCGCTGGGTCGCCGACGCGCGCTTCACGCAGAGTCGCGAGCAGGTCTCGGCCGGTGACGCGCTTCGCTCGGAAAACACGTCGACTCGCCGCTCGTTGGCCATAGAAGAGACTCGATCCCCGCAGTAGTTCGGCCAGTACGGCGGCACCCCGCTCGGGCATCGAGCCCGCGGCCGTCCGTTGGATCACGGCGTACGACGACTTCCAGCGGTGTCGCGAGAGCGCGCCGCCATCTACGTATTTCCCCGTATTAGTTATGTAGAAAAAGGGGTTGCGACGGTCCTCGCGTTGCGAGAAAGTTTGTCTCGACGACAAGGGCAAACCGACCGAAAGGTCGGGACGCAAAGCCTCCGGTCTAACGACGAAAGTCTACGATAGCGGGGTTGCCGAATCGGACGTGCGGAAAAGCATTCGAAGATTTCTGCGAGCGTCCAGTTCCACTCCCTCTCCGTTCGGAGAGGTGGCCTGGGGAAACTCCCCGGGTTGTCGCCAGGTGAAAAACGTTTCGTTAAGGGCAAACCCATCGAAAGGTGGGGACGCAAAGCCTCCGGTCTAAAGACGCTTCGGCGTCGAAGATAGCGGGGCCGCCAAGAAAACGCGGGGTGCATTGTTGCGCCCGACGGACGGGTATGCCTGCAGCAAACCCGAGGGGCAGGTTCGTGCCCAACGAATGGCGGCGGGTCCTTGCGAAACACGGTGCAACTTTGAGCCGGGAGTATCGCAATGGACCGCCTCGATTTGTTTGGTGCGCGCGCCCGCCGGGTCGCCGCCGTTGCCCTGGTGAGCTTTGTCTTAGCGGCTTGCGGCGTCGGAGATGACACTTCGGCCGATGGTGGTACGAGTGTCACGACGCCGAGCGCGACGTCGAATCCCACGGTGAGTCCGACGCCTGCTTCGCCGAAGACGGCACCCGCCGATGCGGCCCCGCAGATCGGTGGAACGCCTTCGGTGCAGATCGACGTCGGTGGGGCCTACGTATTCCAGCCGACGGCCTCCGATCCCGACGGTGACGCGCTCACATTCCAGATCGAAAATTGTCCTGCCTGGGCAACGTTCGACGCCGCGACCGGGCGCCTCAGCGGTCAGCCGGGGCCCGGCGACGTCGGGCGCTACGACGACGTGACGATCCAAGTCACGGCGAACGGCAAACGTAGCAAGCTCGCTCCCTTCGATATCGACGTCGTGGCGATGGGCCCAAAGAGCGTGACGTTGAGCTGGTCTCCTCCGACGCAGAACGAGGATACGAGCCCACTCACGGATCTCGCGGGCTACAAGATCCAGTACGGCACCGAGCGCGGTGCTTACACCAAAGAGATTGTGCTGATGAATCCGGGTCTCACATCCTACGTCGTCGAAGGGCTGATCCCGGCTACGTACTACTTCGTGGTCCGCGCGATCAACGCCGAGGGCATCGAGAGCGAAAATTCGAACGAAGCCTCGAAGACGATTTAGGAATCCGTCCCGCTTGCAAGGACGACTAGACGCAGAGCAGCAGCTTGCGGCCGCCGAGGGTCCGCACGGCCGGCGCCTAGCGCGGCCTCGCCTCCGCCTTCGCGGCGGCTTCGCGCTCCGTTGCGCGCGAGGCGCTCAAGATGTTGCGCAGACCGTAGTTGCCCTCCTGGCAGGCGTACTCGAACGGTGCCGCTTCCGCATCGCGCTTGAGCGGCATCTCGATCGACCACGGCGCGGTCCACGTGTCCGGATCGTCGAAGCGCAGCGGCTGTCCAGCTCGCAGGCGGGCGGCAGGCTCGGCGAGCGGCGCACCCGCCGCCCGCCGGCCGATTTGAGACGCGCAATGGCCCCGGGGCGCTCCGCCGCCGGCGGTGGCCGCCCGCGCCGCGGACTACTTCACGCCTGCGTCGGAGCGATATTCGGTACGAGCCTTCTCGACGAGCGGGGCGGGCATGACCGTCGCGCGAATCTTGAACGGCACGTGATCCTCTACCTGCACCTTCGCCGAGCGCTTGTCTTCGCCCCAGACGAGGGTTACCTCCGTGCCCGGCTTGGCGAGCTTGGCATCGATCGTGCCGAGCGACAGGATCGCGCGCTCGTTGGCCGAGTAGCCGGTCCATGTCGAAATGCCGACCACTTTGCCGTTCGCCTCGATGCGGTCGGCGTGGAAGGTGTCGTATAGCGACATCGGCAAGTTGATGAACTTGGCGAGCGGGCCCTTGTGAAACATCGAGCCGTAAGCGGCCGCGGTGTCGTCGCCATTCCAGACGAACGTGACTTTCTTGCGCCGCTCGCTGCGGCCGTCGGCGGCCATCTTCTCGAGCGCCTCGCGCCCGATGAAGTCGTGATCGAAGCCGATGATGCGGCCGTAGCCGAGCTCATAAGGCGTGAAGTAATAGTCCTCGATGTCGTCCGAGTAGAAGCTCCCTCCGAGCGGAGACGTCGCCTCATAGGAGTTCTCGCTCAGCCATTCGCGATAGGGCTTCATCTTCTCGCCCGAGTAGATCGCCGGCAGTGGGCGTGGCAACCACCCGGATTCCAACGCGTTCGTATGGTAGGCACGGCCGCCGACCTGGACCATTCCGTGTTTCTTGCCGGCCTCGAGCAGTGCCGCTTGCACGGCGTCGTTATCCGCCCAGGGGCCCCACATCTCGAAACCGGGCTCGCCCGCCATGCCGTGCCGCAGCGCGCGCACCTCCTTGCCCGCGATCTTCAAACGCGTCATGTAGAAGAAGCGCAGCTTCGGCGGCTCTTGTCCCGTCGCATCGCGGATCACTTCCATCGCGCCGGGACCTTGCACCTGGTAGCGATACAGGACCGGGTCTCCCTTCCTATAGAAGGAGTTGTCGTCGCGCCAGATCCGCACGTCGTAACCGCCGGTGGCCGCGTGATAGTTGAGCCAGTTGATGGACGGTGGAATGCCGACGGCTTGGTATTCGTTTTCGCCGAGGTGGAAGAGAATGTTATCGCCAATCACATAGCCGTCGTAGTTGACGGCGACGAATTGCTTCGCCATGTCCACCGGGAAATTCGCGACGCTGTTCACCGCGAGTTTGCTGATGAGCTTCAGCGCATCGGGACCCTTGATGTTCAGGTCGGCCATGTGATGCGACTGGTCGTACAGCACTGCGGTGCGGCGCCACGCGAGCTGCTCGTCGCGCCAATTCGTGAATTCCGGCACCACCCTCGGCACGACGGCCGGCGGTGTCTTCGATTCCCACAGCAACTTCATCGGGCCGCCCGCTCGCTGGATTACTTCTTCTAGACTCTTCGCCATCTCTTGTATCCGACCTCTTTCGATTGATGCGACGCTGCGCCGTTTCGGCTGCCGTTCCGCCATGCGATTGTACTTCACCGAACTCGTGAGCCTAGCGGCCCGGTCGGCGGGACGCCACGCCCGTGCGGGATTGCACGCGGGCGCCCGATCGCAAACGGGCGCCGAATCTGGCGGTATGGGTTCCAGTGTTCGTCGTTCCCAGTCCGTCGCGGCGTGCCGAGAATCGACACGCCGTGGCGAAAACGACGCGATTCCGCGCCGACAGCGGCGAGCACGCTTGCGGTCTCGGCTATTACCAAGCGATCTCGTAGTCATGGAGCCAGCGGTCCGCGTGCGCGCCGGATAGCCGCACGAATACGCTGATCGCAAGCTCCCGCAGTGCCTGCGCGAACGGCCCGACGAGCGCCTTATCGGCGCCGCGGCGCCGCCCCTCCGCGACGACCTTCTCGGCGCGAGCCTTGCGATCGCGCTCGTAGCGCGCCAAGGCGTGCTCGTAGGGGCAGTCGCGCAGGAGCTTGGCGAGGTACATCGCGTCCTCGAGCGCGAGCGCCGCGCCCTGACCCGCATTCGGGCTCACGGCGTGCGCGGCGTCGCCGATCAACGCGATGCGGCCGCGATGCCATGTCGGCAGCGACGGCATGTCATAGACATTCAACTGCAGCACGGTGTCGGCGCCCGCGATGAGCGCGGGGATCGGCGCGTGATATGCGCCGAATCGTTCAGCGAGCTCCGCTTTGAGCGTTTCGGCGCGCGTGTGCTCGAGCGCTTCGCGAGCGAGCTCGCGATCCCGAAAGAGATTCGTCCACCAAAGCGCCATGCCGGCGTCGGCCGCGGAGTAGCCGAAGAATCCGTGCCGGCCGAAGACGAACGTCATCGTGTCGCGCGGCATCTCGGGTGCGGCCGCGATTGTAGTGAAGCCGCCGATCCCGATCATGCCGGTGTAGGCCGCGCGCGCATCCGGCAGCAAATGCTTGCGCACCGTCGAGCGCACGCCGTCGGCGCCGATCAGAACGTTGCCCTCGGCCGCCGACCCGTCGACGAAGCGTGCGACGACGCCGCCCGGCCGCTCCTCGACCGCTTCGAGGCGCTTGTCGTAGTGAGTCTCTACGCCGTGCTCGCGGAGCGCTCGCGCGAGCGTCGAGAAGAGCAACGACCGCGACAGCGCGAGCATCGGCGGACCGGCGTCGCCGACGCGCGTGCGCGCGAGCTCCGTGCCGCGGTCGTTCCTGAAGGAGTAGTTGGCGATCCGGGTCGAGCGGTGCTGGAGCTCGCCCGCGAGGCCGAGCGACTCGAGCACGCGCATGCCGTTTGGCGCGAGACCGAGGCCGCCGCCGACGTGCTCGACGTACGGGTAGGCCTCGTAGAGCGCGCAGGGAATTCCCGCTTTTCGCAAGAAGAGCGCGAGTGCAGGCCCCGCGATGCCGCCACCGATGATCAAGACACGAGTGCGATCACGCATGAGGTGTTCCTCCTATTGTCCGTGGAGCGCAGGCTACGGCGTGCAACGCATTTGCACCAGTTATGATTGATGATTAAAGTCATCACCACGATGAATCTATCGCGCATCGATCTGAATCTCTTGCTCATGCTGCACGCAGTGCTCGAGGAGCGCAGTGCCACGCGCGCCGCGCGGCGCCTGCACGTCACGCAGTCGGCGGTGAGCAACGCCCTCACGCGTGCACGGCACCTTCTCGGCGATCCGCTCGTGGTGCGCAGCGGCCGCGGGCTTGCGCTCACGCCGCGCGCGAGCGAGATCGAGCCGCTGCTCCGCGCCGCCATCGCTCAGCTCGGCCACGTGATCGACCGCCGCGGGTTCGTGCCGGAAGAAAGCACCCGCACGTTCACGATCGGGCTCGCCGACAATCACCAAGCCTGCGACGCACCGCGCATCGCGGCGGCGTTCGCTGCGCGGCTGCCCCGTGCTTTGCTGCGCGTCGTGAGCGCCGACTACCTCGTCGCGACCGACGGCCTCGCAAGCGGTGAGGTGGATGTCGCGTTCATGCCCGAGCAGGCGGTGGGCGCGGCGGAGCGCTCGGTTCCCCTGTTCGAGGAACGCGGCGCGATCGTCGTGCGCCGCGATCACCCTCGCGTCGGCCTGCGGGTCTCGCGCAAGCTTTTCAACGAGCTGCCGCACATCGACGTGCACGTGGCGCTCGGCCGACCCGGCGTCGGCCACCGCGTCGCGATGCGGCAATGGGAAGCGGAGCGGCTCGCGCGGCGACTCGTGATCGCCGTGCCGTACTTCATGACGGCTGCGCTCACGGCCGCCGCAACGGACGCGATTGCGGCGCTGCCCGAGCGGTTCGCGAAACTCTGCTGCGAGATCCTGCCCGTGAAAATCGTGCCCGCCGAGTTTCCGCTGCCGCGCGCGAAAACGGTCATGGTCTGGCACGAGCGCACCGACGCAGACGCGGGCGCGCGCTTTTTCCGTGAGCTGGTTGTCGAGGCAGTCAGCGAGGCTTCGCGCGCTGAAGCAACCGGTGAGTCTGCTCGTCGGCCTGAGCGAGCAGCGACCGCTCGTCGAGGGTCGTGAGCACTCGGTCTTCCAGCAGGATCTTGCCGTCGACGAGCACCGTGAGCACATCGGCGGCCTGTGCGGAGTAGACCAGCAGCGCCACGGGGTCGTGGCGCGGCGCGAGGTGCGGTTGGGCGGCGTCGACCATGATCAGATCGGCCTGCTTGCCGATCTCGAGCGATCCGATCCGCGAATCGAGCCCGAGCGCCTTGGCGCCTCGAATCGTTGCCATGCGCAGCACCTGCCGCGCGGGTAATGCCTCGGCGTCGCGCCGCAGCCCCTTTTGTAGCAGCGCCGCGAGATGCATCTCTTCGAAGAGGTTCAGGTTGTTGTTGCTTGCCGCGCCGTCGGTGCCGAGGCTCACGTTGATGCCCTGCTCGAGCAGCGTTTGAATCGGCGCGATGCCGTTGGCGAGCTTGAGGTTGCTGCCGGGATTGTGCGCGACGCTCGCCTCGCCGCCGAGCAGCAAGCGCTGGTCGGCGGCATCGACGTAGATGCCGTGCGCGGCCACGACCGGCACGCGGAAGCAGCCGAGATCGGCCAGCAGCTGCACGGGGCTGACTCCGTGCTGCCGGCGGCTCTCGGCGACTTCCCGCTCGGTTTCGGCCACGTGTATGTGCAGCCCGCACTCGAGGCGCTCGGCTTCGGCGAGGATCTCGCGCAGGTAGCTCGGGCTGCACAGATACGGCGAGTGCGGGCCGAGCCGCACCGTCACTCGCCCTGCGGCCTTGCCGTGCCAGCGATCGTGCAAACCGATGCCCGCCTCGAGCAGTTTCTCGCCTTGCCCGGAGTTGTCGAACAGCGCACTGCAGAGGCAGGCGCGACTGCCTGCGGCGGCCACTTCCTCTGCGACCTCGTCCATGAAGAAGTACATGTCGTGGAAGCAGGTCGTGCCGCCGCGGATCAGCTCCGCGATGCCGAGACGCGCACCGATGCGAACGTCTTCGGGCGTGAGGTGGTCCTCGAGCGGCTTCACGCGTTCGAGCAGCCAGGGCCAGAACGCGAGGTCGTCGGCGTAGTTGCGCATCAGCGTCATGGAAAGGTGCGTGTGCGTGTTGACCAAGCCGGGCAGCACGATGCGGTCGCGACCGTCGAGCACCAAGTCCGGCACGAAGCCCTCGGGTGCGGAACCGACGCCGACGATCTTGTCGGCGTCGATGGCGAGATCGCTTCGTTCGAGCACGTCGTCTCGTGCGTTGACCGTGACGAGCGTCGCGCCGCGAATCAGCAGCTTCACGAGCGTCTCAAGCGTGCCAATGCGCGAGATAGTTCCGCTGGTCGCTCGTGAGCGTGTCGATCGAGATGCCGCTCGCCGCGAGCTTGAGACGCGCGACCTGCTCGTCGATCGCGGCTGGAACCGGGTGACAAGCCGCCGACAGGGCTCCGGCATGCTCCACGACGTGCCTCGCAGAGAGAGCTTGGAGGGCGAAGCTCATATCCATGATGTCCGCCGGATGCCCGTCCGCGCACGCGATGTTCACGATGTTGCCGCCGCCGAGCAGGTTGAGCCAGCGGCCGTCCTGCAGGCGAAAACCCTCGACGTTGGCGCGCAGCTCCTTGCGCTCGACGGCCAGCTCCGCGAGGCTCGCGACGTCGATCTCTTCGGAGAAGTGCCCCCCATTGGCGAGCAGGACGTTGTGCTTCAGCAGCGGGAAGTGCTCGGCCCGCAGCGTATGGCGCACTCCGGTGACGGTCAGCACGACGTCGGCAATGCGGCACGCGGCCGCCAAAGGCATGACTCGACAACCGTGCATCGACGCATCGGCCGCTTTGAAGGGGTCCACCTCGCAGACGACCACCTGCGCGCCAAGCCCCTGGGCGCGCAAAGCGCAGCCCTTGCCGCACCAGCCGTAGCCGACGATCACCACCGTCTTGCCGGCCAGCACGAGGTTGGTCGAGCGCAGCACGCCTTCCCAGGCCGACTGACCGGTGCCGTGCACGTTGTCGAACAGGTACTTGCAGCGCGCCTCGTTGACGAGCACGACGGGAAAGCGGAGCTGCCCGGCTGCTGCGCGGGCGCGCGCCCGCAGCACACCCGAGGTGGTTTCCTCGCAGGCGCCGAGCATCTCTGCGCCGCTCGAACGGCGCGACTCGTGCAGCAGCTCGACGAGATCGCCGCCGTCGTCGATCACGACGTGCGGCGCAAGGTCGAGGGCGAGTCCCATGTAGCGGCGCATCTCGGAGGGGGGCGCGCCGTGGCGCGCGTAGACGTGCAGCCCTTCGGCCGCGAGCGCGGCGACCACGTCGTCCTTGGTCGACTCCGGATTGCTGCCGGTCACCGCGACCGTGGCGCCGCCGGCCCGCAACAACAATGCGAGGTACGCGGTCTTCGCTTCCAGATGGATACAGACGGCGATTCGTTTGTCGGCGAACGGGCGCTCGACCACGAACCGCTCTTCGAGGTGCCCGAGGATCGGCATGTTGCGTCGCACCCATTCGATCTTGCGCTGCCCTTCGGCGGCGAGCTCGGGCGCGGCGACGATATTCTTTTCCATGACCGCTTGCAGCTTCCGTTGCCGCTAACCCTTCGGCGCCGGATGGATGTCGTCCACCCAATGCACTTCCTCGGGCTGCTCGGTCGTCGGCAAGTCGAGATTCACGACGACTGGCTCTTGGCCCGAGCGGCACAGCACGCAGGAGAGCGGCTCGCTTTCGGACGCGTTGATCTCCTGGTGGGGGACGTACGGCGGCACGTAGATGAAGTCGCCGGGACCCGCCTCGGCGACGAACTCGAGGCGCTCGCCCCAGCGCATCCGCGCTCTGCCGCTTACCACGTAGATCACGCTTTCGACGGGGCCGTGATGATGTGCGCCGGTTTTTGCGTTCGGATGGATGACCACGGTGCCCGCCCAGAGCTTCTCCGCGCCGGTGCGCGCATGCGTGATCGCCGCGGCGCGGTTCATGCCCGGCGTTTGCGGCGTGTTGACGTCG
The DNA here is from genome assembly GCA_963817615.1 of uncultured Gammaproteobacteria bacterium. Classification (GTDB taxonomy): domain Bacteria; phylum Pseudomonadota; class Gammaproteobacteria; order Steroidobacterales; family Rariloculaceae; genus FEN-1219. Next base: position 1,726,584 of record CAWFPH010000002.1, read on the forward strand.
AGCTCGCTCGAATGGACCACGCGCACGCCGTTGAATTTCCAATTCGCCTTGTCGTCGTGGCTCATGGAGCGAGAATAGCGTAGCCGGCCCGCGATATTCGAGCCCGCGGCCCCGGCGTTGCGACGGCGGACACTCGATCGCCTATCGCGTGGGGCTGCTACGTGGGGCAGACTGGGCGCAGGCAAGAAAGCGTGAGCTCCAGAGCCGGAACGTGAGGCCCGACATGCGTCTACCGACCTACTTCGTTTCTCATGGAGGCGGGCCGTGGCCGTACATGAAGCGTGAGTACGGCGGTGCGTTCGACCGGCTCGAGGCCTCGCTCGCGGACATACCGCGGCAGCTCGGCGCGCGGCCGCGTGCGGTGCTCGTCGTGTCCGGGCATTGGGAATCGCAGCGTTTCGAGGTCATGGCGAACGCACGCCCGCCGATGCTGTACGACTACTACGGTTTTCCCGAGCACACCTATCGCGTTGCATATCCGGCGCCCGGTGACCCGCAGCTCGCGGAGCGCGTGCGAGACCGTCTGCTCGACGCAGGTCTCGAGGCGGGGCTCGATGCGCAACGCGGCTACGATCATGGCGCGTTCGTGCCTCTCGCAGTGATCTATCCCGAGGCCGACGTGCCGGTCGTGCAATTGTCGCTGCACGCCGGGCTCGATCCTACGCTGCACCTCGCGGCCGGCGAGGCTCTGGCCGCGCTACGCGACGAAGGCGTCCTCATCGTGGGCAGCGGCATGAGCTATCACAACCTTCGGCGCATGGGATCGAGCGCGCAGATTCCCTCCCGCGACTTCGATTCTTGGCTCGGCCGAGCGGTGCTCGAGTCGCCGCCCGAGGAGCGGCGCGAGCGGCTCGTTCGGTGGAGCGAAGCACCGGCTGCGCGTGACGCGCACCCGCGCGCCGAGCACCTGATCCCATTGATGGTGGCCGTCGGCGCCGCAGGTCTCGACGGCGCCGCGCGCATCTATCACGAGGACGCGCTGCTCGGCGGACTCGTTGTCTCGAGCTTTCGATTCGGGGCGGGAACCGCGGCTTGATGCCGTGTCTTGGCCGCCGCTGCCCCGCTGACGGCCCGCCCGAGGATTTCGTCGTCCGTATCCGACGGGGGTCCCCTTAGAGTCATGAAACCCTTGATCAGGCACCTCCACCGCTCGCGCAGCTCAACGCCGCGGCGATGTCCGCCGCAGCCCCGCCGAGCGTCCGCGCGGCGCGGCGATCGAGGCTGCTGCCCGCGCGCGCACGCGCCTCGCGTTGGAAGTTGCCGAGCAGCACGCAAGCCTCGGGCAGCAGTTCGTGTGCATACAGCTTCGCCGCTATTCGCGCCTTCGTCTCCAGCGACCGAGCGTGCTCGACGGTCGCGGCCTTGTGCACCAAGCTCGAGAACAGCAGCGCGATAGGGGTTGCCAAGAACGATCGAAACGTGGCTTCGCCGTGATGACCCACGCTCACGAGATATTGGCCGAGCACTTGACCGCGGTTGTTGATCGCAAAGGCGTAGCTCTCGAGGCCGCCGAGCGGCGCGACATCGAGCGGTGTCGTCTCGCCGCCCGAGTAGACGAACGCTTCGTCGCCGTTCGACGTCGACGCAGTGCCGGCGACCTCGCCCGCGTCGTTGATGGCGACGCCTTCGGCGAAGCTGCCGCCTAGCGCCCCTAGATCGTGCATCGTGCCGTGAGAATATAGGAACGCATGCGTCTGCCCGTCCGGCGTTGCGGCATACCCGGTGATCTCGTCGGATTTGTTGATGGCCGCCGCGCTGCTCGACGGGCCGCCGAGCGTTCCGAGATCCTCGAGGGTTCCATTTCGATACAACGCCGCCCGGATACCCCCTGGTTTGGTGTAGTAGGAGAGCGCGATGTGTCCGCAGTCGTTGATCAGTTTCGCGCCGGTGGGCACATAGGAGCGGCTCGACGCTGCGAGATCGACCATCGACCCGCCCTTGGCCACGAACGCATGAGGCAGGTAGCGGTCCTGATAGAGGCCTACGACCTGCCCGGATTCGTTGATGGCGTCGCCGCGGCTGTAGGAGTCGCCGAGCGTGCCGAGATCGACGAACGAGCCGTCCGATGGCGTATAGAGGAAGGCGTCGTAGTCGCGCCCGGGGAAGTACGCGAACCCCGTGACCTGGCCGCGGTCATTGAGCGCATTGCCCTTGCTGCGCACACCGCCGGAAATATCGGTCATCACGCCGTTGGCGTATAGGAACGCATGGCTTTCGAAGTTCGGCGCCTGGGAATCGCCCGTCACTTGGCCGAGCGCATTCACGTCGTTGCCGAAGCTCGAGCCGCCGCCGAGCGTCCCTAGATCCCTGATCCGGCCGTTTCGATACAGAAAGGCGTGCATGGAGCCGTCCGCGGTATTCGATCCGCCGGTGACTTGACCCTTGTCGTTGATCGCTTCGGCGTATGTTTCGACTCCGCCGAGTGTTCCGATGTCGACGATTCGATACTTCGGGACGTCGGCACCGAAGGCGTTCGTCGTAATGGCTAGCGCGGCGCCGGCGACGATGCATCTTTTTGCGAAGCTTCCCAAGAACAGCAATGTCGATTCGTCCATCGTCCCCCCTCGCCGAGGCCGATACGCCAGCGCACGACGGTCGGTTGATTCCCCTGAAGATCGGCGGCGACCTCTCGGACCGCTGCCCGCCTGATGCAAGGGTCATTCCATGGACTGGCAAGCGGCAGTGAGCCGCCTTGACGATGCGGGCCGCGTCACTCCGCAGGGCCGCGCACGCGCGCGGCGAGCAACGCCTTCGTAGCGGCGTGCCGCGGCGCGTCGAGCACCGCGCGCGGCTCGCCGTGCTCGACAACCTCGCCGTCGGCGAGGATCAGCACCTCGTCGGCGAAGTCGCGCACGAAATCGTCGTCGTGCGACGTCACGAGCAGCGCGCGGCCCGACGCCGCGAGCGCCGCGAGCGACTCTCCTAGCGAGCGCCGCCGCGCAGGATCGAGCGACGCCGTCGGCTCGTCGAGCATCAGCAGCGGCGGATCCATCGCGAGCGCGCGCGCGATCGCGACGCGCTGCGCCTCGCCGCCGGAGAGCTCCCGCGGCAATGCGGCCGCGCGCGCGCCGACGCCGAGCTGCTCGAGCAGCGCGCGCGCCCGCGCGTGCGCCGCGTTGTTCGGCTCGCGCCGCACGTGGCACGGCGCGAGGCAGACGTTGTCGAGCGCGGACAGGTGCTCGAACAGATGATGGAACTGGAACACCATTCCGACCTCGCGGCGCAGCGGGTCCGGATTCGGCACTCGGCGCACGCCGGGCCCGAGCTCCACGGCGCCGACGCGGATTGCGCCGCCGTCGAACGGCTCGAGCGCGGCGACCGCGCGCAGCAGCGTCGACTTGCCTGAGCCGGACAAGCCCATCAGCGCGACGAGCTTCCTGTTCGCCACGGAGAACGACACGCCGCGCAGGATGTCGCGCGTGCCGCGGCGCACCCGCAGCGATCGAATGTCGAGCGCCTCGGTCACGCGGTCTCCGGAGTTTTCCACCGCGCCTCGAGCCGGCGCGCGACGTGCGCGAGCGGCAAAGACATCGCGAGGTACAACGCCGCGCAGAGTGCGCCCGGAATCACCCAGCTGCCCAAGTTGGTCGCGAAGATCTGCGTCTGCTTCGTGAGCTCCATCACCGTGAGCACGGAGACGAGCGAGGAGTCCTTCAGCATCGCGACGAAATCGTTGGTGGTCGGCGCGAGCGCGTAGCGAAATGCCTGCGGCGCGCGCACGAGACGCAGCGTCTGCCAACGGCTCAAGCCGAGCACGCGTGCGGCCTCGAGCTGGCCGCGCGGCACGGCCTGGAGCGCGCCGCGGTAGATCTCGCTTTCGTACGCGGCGTAGTTGAGCCCGAGGCCGATGAGCGCCGCGACGAACGCCGGCAAGCGCACGACCGACGCGAGCCCGTAATAGATGACGAACAGCTGCAGCAGAATCGGCGTGCCGCGCACGACTTCGACGTAGGCCGCGAACAGCGCGCGCGGCAAGCGCCGGCCGTAGACGCGGCCGATCGCGATCACGGCGCCGGCGCCCACCGCCAGCACCATCGACAGGCACGACAGCAGGAGCGTCATGGCCGCGGCTTCGAGTAGCGACGGGAGGTACTGCCGCGCCATCGTCCAGCCCGACGGGCGCGGCGCTCAGGTCGCGCTCGTTGCGCTCGCCGCGTCGGTGTCGTCGGTTGCCGCGTCGCCGTGCGGCTGGGCGAGGCGCGCATAGAGCCGCGGCTGATCGTCGTTCCAGACGCGCCAGCGCCGCAGGATCGCCTCGAGCCGGCCGTCCGTCATCGCCGTGCGCAGGATGTCGTCGACGCGATCGCGCAGCTCGGTGCGCGCCGGCGCGAGGATTCCTACGTAGTGGCCCACCGCCACCGCGTCGGGCTGCGTCGCGAGCCCTTGCATGCGGCGCATGGAACGCTCGGCGATCACGTTGTCGAGCAGCACCGCGTCGACGCGGCCGTTCAAGAGATCCTCGTATGGATGCACGTCGTCGTCGTACGAGACCGCGTCGATGCCGTGCTCGCGCTCGGCCGCAAGCAGCAGCTCGTACGCGGTCGTGCCGCCGAGCGTCGCGACGCGACGGCCGTCGAGATCGGCGAGCGTGCGGAAGCGCGCCGCGTCGGCGGACCGCACCGTCAGCACTTCGCGAAACTCGTAGTACGGCACAGTCACCGCGAGCGCCGCACGCCGCGCGGGCGTGTCCTCGATGCCGTCGAACGCGACGTCGAAGTCGCCGCGCGCCGCCGACTGGTCGAGCGACGTGAACGCGGTCTGCACGAATTGCGCGGGTCGGTCGAGCGCGCTCGCGATCAGCTCGGCGATCTCGACGTCGAAGCCGACGACGCGCGCGGGATCTTGCGGGTCGGCTTCCACGTAGGGCGCGCCGCCTTCCGAGTCGCCGCCCCACTTGAGCGCAGGCGGCGGCTGCGCGTCGACGCGAGCGAGTGCAAGCAGGGCGGCCAGGCCGACGGTGAACGCGCGCGGGGCGCAGGGCCAGGCGACCGACTGCGGCGAGCGGCGGACGGATCGAGAGAATGCTGGCACCGCGTGATTCTATGTGGTCGTGACTCGGCGGCGAAGCCGGAGCTTCGTCCGGTGTGCCGCAAGCGGGCTCGAGCATGACTCCCCGCCGCGCCCACGCCGCTCGCGACGGTTGCCGTTGCTGCAGTATCCTGCGGTGTGGCCTTCCGCAGGGCCCGGTCTTGTTTCGGAGCCTGGATATGAAACCGCTTGCAGCTCTAACGGTCGTGCTCCTGGCCGCGTTCGGGACGGCGCCGGCATTCGCCCAGCGTTCCCCGCTGCCCCCGCCGGCTCCGATCGAGCACATCACCGGTAACCTCTACAAGATCTTCGGCGGCGGCGGCAACACGCTCGTGTTCGTGCAGAAGGACGGCGTCGTCCTCGTGGATACGAAGCTGCCCGGCAACGGCCAAGCCATTCTCGATCAGGTGCGGACGGTCACCGACAAGCCGGTCACCACGATCATCAACACCCATAACCACCCGGATCACGTCGGCAGCACGGATTTCTTCAGGGAAAAGTTCCCGAAGGTCCGCGTGATCGCGCAGGAGAACACGAAGAAGTGGGTGCAAGCGAACAAGCAGTACAAGCCGGAGGTCGTGCCGGACGACACGTTCAAGGATCGAATGACGATCGGCAAGGGCGACGACCGAGTCGAGCTCTACTATTTCGGCGTGGCGCATACCGACGGCGATGCGTTCGTCGTGATCCCCGCCGCGCATGCGATGTTTCTCGGCGACGTCATGGCGTGGAACATGGCGCCGCTGATCGACCCGCGCACGGGTGGCAGCGTGATCGCGTTGCCCGCTGCGCTCGAGAAGGCGGCGGCCACCGTGAAGGGCGTCGACACCGTGATCGAGGGGCACGGCTACGTGAACACGTGGCAGGGGTTCCTGCGCTTCACGCGGTTCAACCGCGCGCTGCTGACCGCCGCGCGGGCCGCCTACGACCGCGGCGATCCGCCGGGCGCGGCGGTCGCGGAGCTGCAGCGCAACGAGGAGTTCGCGCCGCTGCTCGGCACGAGCCTGTTGAAGGGCCTCGAGTACGGCAACACGCCGCTCGCGCGCGCGCACATGAACGTGAACGTCGCGTATCAGGAATTCGCGGGCGAGATGGTCACCACCAATTTCGGCGCGCCGCTGCCGGCGACCGACAAGCACAAGGCGTCGAATCCGCAAGACACGGCGATGCCGCGGCCGGCGCCCGCCGCCGACCGCTAGCCAAGATCGACCCGCGCCGCCGCACCGAAAGCCGTGATCCGGCGGCTCATGAGCGCGCGTCCTCGACGCCGAGCCAGCGCCGGACGAGCGTCATCATGCCGATTGCGAGCAGCGCTACCGTGCCGAACTGCAGGATCTCGAAGGGCCAGAGATTGTGCGACGTCGGATCGCGCGCCGTGTCGACTACGATGCGCAGCACGACGAAGCCGATCAGCGCGGCCGGTGCGGCGGCCGCGAGACGCCATCCGCCGCGCCACTTCCAGACGCTCCGGAGCGGGATCACGATTCCGGCCGTGAGCAGCGCGAGCACCAGCAGCATGAAGCCGCCGAACAGCGCGATTCCTCCGGGCGAAGCGCTCTCGCTCGCACGGGCGGCGGCCTGGGCGCGTATCTCGGCCTGCTCGCTCGCGACGAGCCGGTCGACCCACGGTGCTCGCGACGATTGCGCTGCGGGCGCGGCGCTCCACCGCAGCTGCACCGCCAGGCGCGCGACCTCCCACTCGTGAAACGGCTTGCCGCCACCGGCACGAACTCGCACTTCGTCCACGGCGCCGGCCGTGCGGAGCGCGAACCAGCCGAGCGCTTCGCCCGTGCCCGAGTGCTCAGTCGAAGCATTCGAGATCGCGTCCTCGACCTCGCTGCCGTTGCGGAACGGACGCGCCCACAAGGCGACCGGTTCGTCCGTCGCATAGGCGATCCGCACGTAGAAATTCTGGTCGCGGCCGAGCACGGCGGGTTGTGCGGGGTCCATGTCGACGACCCGGGCGGTCGTTGCGCAACGAGCATCGAGAGAGAACAGGCCGGCTGCAAGCAAGACGGCCGCCGCGAGCACGCGCAAGATCATGGTGAGCTCTCGACCAAGGTGCCCGATTTTGCCGCCCGGCGCGGCCGGGCGGGGTTGATCGATGTCTCGACCTCAAACCGACGTGGTTCCCGCCCCGGCGATGTCGACGGCCGCCGTGCGGACTTTCCGCGGTGCGGTTTCCTCGAGGAACAGCGCCGCCACGCCGCCGCAGAACGCGCAGATGGCAGCGATCGTCATCGGTGCGGCGAGGCTCGTCTGGTCGGCGACGCGCCCGGCCACCCACGGCATGCCGACGCCGCCGACGAGCTCGCCGACGCAGACCACGAGGCCCATCGAGGACGCCGCAAACGCGCGCGGCACGGTCTCCCCGGGCACGACGCCCATGAAGATCGGAAATGCGCCGGTGCCGCTCCAGCCGACGAACAGCAGGCCGGCCAACGCCCACAACGGCCCGCCGAACTGCAGCGCGGCGACCGGCCCGACGATTGCCATGAAGCAGAACAGGACCATGGCGGGTTTGCGTCCCACGAAGTCGGAGAATGCCGGCACGAGAAAGCCGCAGATTGCGGCGTTCAGGCCCATGATGCTGAACGCGAAGGCGGCCTGGGTCTCGGTGAAGCCGCGATAGAGCACGAGCGTCGGCTGAATGAAGCTCAACACGACCAGAAACCAAGAGACCATGAAGATCGAGATCACGCAGCAGACGCGCACGTTGTGCTCCTTGAGCATGGCGAGCGCGCCTTTGCCGATGCGATGAGCAGGGACATCGGCATCGGCTGCTCCGCGCGCCGGCTCTTTGAGGTAGAGCCAGACCAAGAGCGCGCAGATCAGGCCCGGAACGCCGCTCAAGAAAAACGTGACGCGCCAGTCGAACGCTTCGGCGAGCCACGTCAGCGCGAGCGGCGCGAGCGACGTTCCGATCAGCGCCGCAAACACGTTCTGCATGACACCGGCGTTCAAGCCGCGGCGGTGCGGCGTCGACTCGACGTTCATGATCGACAGGCACACCGGCAAGAACGGCCCCTCGGCGACGCCCATGATGATGCGAGCCGTCAGCAGGAATACGAACGACGTCGCGAGACCCGACAACGCCGAGCATATCGAGAACACGAGGATCGAGATCAGCACGAACGGCTTGCGTGCGCGCAGCGCGTCGGACCACGCGGCCACGAAATAGGCCGATAGCGCCCAGGCCAACGCGAGCCCCGAGCTGAGCAGCCCGTACTGCTCGTTCGTGAGACCGAGATCTTTGATGATGAAGCTGCCGAGCACGCCGACGGCGTTGCGATCGAAGAACACGAGACCGAAAGTGAAGCCGAGCAACAGCAGCACGCCGTTCTCGTACGTCAGCCAGAATTCCTTCGAGAACCATCCGCTCTTGGCACCGGCCGATGTATTCATCGCATTCATGCCGTTCCCTTCCGTTGCGGGCTCTGTGGCGGGAGGATAACAATTCCGCGCGCTCGCGAGATCACGGAGACGAAAGCCGAGTCTGGCTGCGGTTTCGTTGACGGAGCATCCGAGCCTCCGCGGCGCGGCCGCCTGCGTAAATGTCTTGACGTAGCGGCGACCGCCGTCGAATGATGGCGGCCCACGCATCGCAATACGAGAACAATAATGAGCGAAGCGACTCCACTGCAGATCAGGGATTCCTCCGCGAATCCGGCGCCGCTCGGCCTTCTGGCGTTCGGCATGACGACGGTGCTGTTGAACCTGCACAACGCCGGCTTCTACGAGCTCAACAGCATGATCCTGGGCATGGGCCTCTGCTACGGCGGCACTGCGCAGGTGATCGCGGGCATCATGGAATGGAAGAAGGGCAACACATTTGCGACGACCGCGTTCATCTCCTACGGTTTTTTCTGGCTGTCGCTGGTCGCGCTGCTGACGCTGCCGGGCACGGGCACGACCAAGGCGCCCGACGGCACCGCGATGGCGGCGTATCTTGCGATGTGGGGAGTGTTCACCGCGGTGCTGTTCGTGGGCACCTTGCGAATCAATCGCGCGCTGCAAGTCGTGTTTGCGACGTTGGTCATTCTGTTCTTCATGCTCGCGATCGGCGATTTCACCGCGGTGAGCACGACGTTCAGGCATCTCACGGGCTTCGAAGGCATCGTTTGCGGCTTGAGCGCGATGTACGCCGGCTTCGCGCAAGTTCTCAACGAGCTCTTCGGCAGGACGGTCTGGGGACTCGGCGCCGCCAACCGGTAGGGGCGGGTCTATTCCAACAGCCGATGTCCCTTCGGCAGCGTGTGGGCGTACCAGGTCGCCAGCCGATGCCGAATCGACTTCTCGCTCACCTGGTCCTCCGGCATGGGCGCGATGACCTTGTCGTGGACGAGCAAGCGATAGACGTAGAGCGCCTTGGCGCTCGCCGAGTCCGTCGGCTCGAACTCGACCGCTTTTCGGTCTTCCGCATAGCGAACGCCGGCAAGCAAGGCGGCTTTGAACAGCTCGCCTTCGTGTTTGAGCTTCTTCAAGGCGGTCTCCGTTGTGGCCGTGATGCTCGCGACGCCGCGTCGTTGCGGTAGCTGGAAAAAAACTGCATGTTGATTCTATGACAGCCGCGCGGCCGTCGGGACATTGGGGCATCGAGCTCGTGCACGATCGAGCGGGCGTAGCGTAGCTCACGAAGACTTCGAAAGGAGATGGCGATGGGATTATTCGACGGTGTGTTGGGCGGTGTCGTCGGCGCCGTAGTCACCGACGTGATTCGCCGCAACGGCGGTGTGCAGGGTGTGGTGCAGCAATTCGAAAGCAAGGGATTCGGACCCACGGTCCGCTCGTGGGTCGGCACGGGTCCGAACGAGCCGATCGGCGCGGATCACGTCCGGCAAGTGCTCGGCGCGGATCTGTTGCAGCAGCTGTCGGCCAAGACGGGCGTGCCCGTCGACGAGCTCGCGCAGAAGCTCGCGCAGATCCTGCCACAGACGATCGACGAGATGACCCCCGGCGGGGTCATCCCGAAGGGCTGAAGCCGCAATCGACTTCGGCGTCGACCCGCTTTGCTAGGCCGCGGCGCCCGGTCCGAACCAGGTGGTCAGCGCGTCGGCGAGGCTCGCCTGCGTCGAGTCTCCCGCCCACGCGACGTGGCCGTCGGGTCGAATCAACACGGCCGCAGGAGCCGCGACCGCCCCGATGACCGGAAGCTCCCACGTGGCTGCGCAGTGCGCGTCGATCGACTGAACGCGATCCGCCCATGGGGCGATGTCCGCGCCGCGGGGCTCACCGAGGGTGAGGAGCACCGGCCGGGCATCGTGCAGCAGCGTGAACAAACGCAGCGGTCCGGCGGCGGTGATCAGGTCGAGATCGGGCATGCGGCGCCCGAGCAAGGGATGTCCGTCGCCGAGCTCGTAACGGACGTCGAGACCGGAGATCTCAGCGACGACCCGTCTGCGCGGTTCTTCCATGGCGAGCAGCTCGGCGAAGACTTCGCCCAAGGCCTTCGTGCGGTCGTCCGGGCGGCGCAGCGTGACTTGCGCCATCGTGTTGTGCAGCACGCGCGCGGCGACCGGATGGCGCTCCGCATGGTAGGTATCCAGAAGCTGTTCCGGCGACGTCCCGTTGACCACCTGCGCGAGCTTCCAGCCGAGGTTGACTGCGTCCTGCACGCCGATGTTGAGCCCTTGACCGCCCACGGGGGCATGCACGTGCGCGGCGTCGCCGGCGAGCAGCACGCGTCGCTCGCGGTAGGCTGCGGCCTGGCGAGTCATGTCGGTGAACCTCGAAATCCAGGTCGGGTTGTGGACACCGAAATCCGTTCCGTACACGTCGATCAGCGCGTCGGTGACGTCGCGCAGGGTCGGTTCACTGTCGGCCCCCACGTGTCGTTCGACCAGCACGACGCCAGCCCGCCGCTCATCCTCCAGTTTTCCGATCGCATGGATACCGCGCGCGTCCCGGCGGAATCCCCATTCCGGCTCCGCGGACCAACCGACCTCGGCAATCAACCAGCTCATCGTGGGATCCCATCCAGGGAACTCGATGCCGGCTGCTTTACGGATCAGGCTGTGTGCTCCGTCGCAACCGACGAGATACTCGGCCCGTATCGACCGGCCGTCGGATAGCTCGACATCGACGCCATCGTCGTCCTGCACGAAATCCGTCACTTCGCAGCCGCGATAGATCGGCACCGCCAGCTCGCCGACCCATTCGGCCAGGATGCGCTCCGTCTGCTCTTGTCGGAGGCCGAGCACGTAGTTGTGCCGCGTGGGACAGTCGCTGACGTCCAGAGGGATGAGGAAGTGCAGGAACTTGTGCGGCTGTCCCTGCGACACGAAGCGATCGACGATACCGCGCTGATCGAGCACCTCGATCGTGCGTGAGTGCAGACCGCGCGCGCGCGTGCCGAGGAGATCCTGGCTCGTGCGCCGCTCGACGATCGCGACGTCGACTCGCGCCAACTTGAGCTCGCCGGCCAACATCAGCCCCGTGGGCCCTCCTCCGGCGATCACCACCGTATGCTCGGTCAACGCCGCGCTCCGATCGCCTCGTGCGGCGCGCCGACATCGGCCTGCGGCGGCGCGTTGTACGGCGGCACGCATCCACGGACCTCGGCGCCGAGATTCAGCAACCGCAGCGCGCGTCTCGCGATCGATTCGACGTTCGTGCGCCCGGCATCATTCGACAACAGCAAACGCATATCGCGACTCCGTCTTGCGCCGGCTCCGGCATCGGCGGCGATGCTGCGCCATGACCCCCGCCTTCCCGCAAGCCCCCGGTGCGCTATACTCTGGAAGTGGCGGGGATCGGAGTTGTCCTTGCCGCCTCCCGCCTCCCTCCGCCGCTCGCACGCACGCCGCGATGTCATCGAGCGCTCTGCCGCTGGCATCGCCAGCCGCTCGCCATTAACGTGACTGTCGAGCGCAGGCCGCTGCGCGAAGGAGGGGACCATGAATCGTCGCTCGTTCTTGCAGGCCGCCGCGCTTTCGGCGACCGCAGCACTGTCGTCCACGTTGTCGTCACGCGCGGATGCTGCGTTGTCGGACATGAAGATCACGCGCGTGAGGGTCTTCAATCCCGCCGACAAGACGAATCTTGCGGGCTTCCTCAACCTGAGCGACATCGTCGTGGCCGTCGATACCGATGCGGGCATCACGGGCTACGGCCAGGGCGGCACGCCGGATCTGTTGCGTTATGCGTCCGGCTCGCTGATCGGCGAGGACCCGTTCCGCACGGAGTTTCTCTGGCAGCGCATGTATCGCAGCTCGATCTATCCGGCCGGCAGTGAGCGGCTGCATGCGGTCGGCGCGCTCGACTGCGCGCTGTGGGACTTGAAGGGCAAGGCGCTCGACGCGCCCGTGTACCAGCTGCTTGGGGGTCGCGCGCGCAATCACGTCGAGTGCTATCACTCGTTTGCGTTGCTGACGCCGAAGCAGGCGCGCGAAGAAGGGCGCAAGGCGATGGCGGACGGTTTCCGTGCGATTCGCATCCACGGCGTGCCGACACCGGACAACGTGTTCGACGCGCGACGCGCGATCGATTCGCTCGTCGAGGCGTCGAAAGGGCTGCGCGAGGGCGTGGGCCCCGACGGCGATTTCATCGTCGACGCGCATACGCGCTTCGATCTCGCGGACGTCGCGAGGCTCTGCGATCTGCTCGCGCCGCTCGCGCCGATGTTCGTCGAGGATCCGCTCCATTCGATCGATGACGTGACGCAATACGCCGCGCTGCGGAAGCGCGTCACCGTGCCGCTCGCGGCCGGCGAGCAGTTCGCCGATCTGCGCAACGGCAATTTGCCGCTCATCGAGCACGAGCTGATCGACTATCTGCGGACCAGCATCCCGAACTGCGGCGGCATCACGAGCTACCGCACGCTGGCCGCGCTCTGCGAGGCACACTCGGTCGCGTTGGTGCCGCACTTCACGGGCCCCGTCGCGACGTCGGCAGTCGTGCACAGCCTGTTCGCGTTCGGCGGCAGGGCGATGGACGAGGTGTTCCGTCCCGAGTACCCGCCGTACTTGCGCGAGGGCTATCTGTTCGGCGACGGCAAGATGCACGTAAGCGATCGGCCGGGGTTGGGTGTGGTGCTCGACGAGACTCGGCTGAATCAAGTGGCGGAGTTCACCGAGGCGCGGCCGGCCGGGTTGTATCAGGGCCAGAGCCTCTTTCGCCCCGACGGCTCGTATCTTTATCTATGAGTCTGCCGTCCTGTCACATCGAGCGACCCTCGTGCGTCTCCTTGGACGTAGATCATTACCGTGAGGACACACCATGACACTTCCCAGGTTGCTGCTCATGCTGCTGCGCATCTGCGCCGCGATCCAGGTCGTGGTCGGCGTCGCGTTGTGGACCGGCCATTGGTACGCGGTCGTGAACATGCATCGCGACGTGGGTTTCCTGTTCGTGATGGTGCTGTGGTTCATCGCCTTGCTCGCGTTCGTCGCGCAGCGGGCGAAGGGCCTCGCGATCGTCGCGTTCTTGTGGGGTGCGGTGATCCTCTGGCTCGGGATGACGCAGCAGGTGCTGTTCCCCGGCGAGCTGCATTGGATCGTTCGCACCGTGCATCTGCTCATCGGCCTGGGCGCGATACCGATCGGGGCGCGGCTGAGCCGAGCCGTAGCCGGTTCGCCCGAAGCACCGGAGACGCTCAGCGCGTGACTTCGAGCGCTTGGCCGTCGACGCCGAGATCGCGGAACGGCTGGAAGCTCGCGTCGTTCGTCAGCACGTAGCTGCCGTCGTTCAGGCGCCATGCGTGGTCGTAGAGATTCGAGAGCTCCACGGTTCCGCCCGACGCGTTGGCATCGTTATAGGTTTCGACGCCGCGGATCACCTCGCCGAACTCCCGCGCGCGGCGATCGGCGCTCTCCTGCGACGCGTTCCATGCGTCTTCGCGAATCTTCGCGATCTCGGCGTTCGATTGCGCGATGATGGCGGCGCGTTTGCGGCCTTCCTCGAGCGCGACCTGCGCGATCGCGCCGTTGTGATTGGCGATGCGCTGGTTCCACTGCGGATTGGCCTGCATCGTTTTGCGAATCGCCTCGAAGAAGCCCGGGTTGAACGCGCCGTTCGGCGCGGTCACGCCGTAGCCCGCGAGGGCGAACCCCGTCAACGCGTCCATCTGCGGCAAGCCGGGCGTCTGCGTGCGCAGCAACGAGAAGACGACCGATGCGGTCGCCGAGCCGCGCATGTCGGCGCCGCGGTCGCTGTAGGCGAACGAGAGCTCGCCGGATTCGACCCAGGTGCGCGCGAAGCCGAGCGGCATCGGGGTATTCCTCTCGTAGGACGCGAGCTCGCGCATCAGGTCTTCGCGCGGCCGGTAGCCGAGCGGCCGCGCGCCGGGATGCCACCGTTGCACGACCGCCTCGAGGTATTGGCGGGCGGTCGTGAACGGCGCGGCCTGACAACCGGGCGTGGAGGGTGCCGCGCCGTAATTGTTGGCTTCCCACTTCACCTGCGGCAGCACTTGAATCGTCTGTGCGCCGTCCGGGGATTGCGCGCTCCATTCGAAGTTGTAGCCGTTCGTGCAGAGATATTGCTGTCCCCACAGGACGCCGCCCTGCGTGCGCCAGCCGGCCGGCAGGAACAACGTGACGGCGGCGAGCGGCGCCTCGAAGCCCGTCGCATCGACGATCACGGCCTTCTCGAGCCGCAGCACGTTGCGCGGCGGGTCGGCGGTCGCGACGCTCGAACCGCCCGCCATGAGCAGCACGGCGACGGTCAGGGACCGATGGACGAAAGCGGAGGACCGTTCACGCATAGTCGTTCTCTGCGGTGCCCAGCGAATTGCTCGACGCGGCCGCTGCTCGATCCCGTACGCCGTGATCTGCGCGGTCGACTTCGTCTTATACCTTCGCCGCCTGCAGCGCCGCGAGCACGCGCTCCTTGCGGAACGGTGGCCGGCGCAGGCGCACGCCGGTGGCGTCGTGAATCGCGTTGGCGACCGCCGCTATCATCGGCTTGTGGCTCGCTTCGCCCGCGCCGTAGTGCGGCAGGTCGGGACGATTCGGATTCGGGTCGCCGTTGACGAGAATCACATCGATAGTCTCCGGCGTGTCGGAATGCCGCAGGCTGGGGTGCGACGCCCAGTCGACGCTCGTGACCTTCTCGGTGTCGAATTGCACCTCTTCCCAGAGCGCGCGGCTCAAGCCGTGCAGCATCGCGTTCTCGATCGTGCGGCGCAGGCCTTCAGGGTTGATGACCAAGCCGCAGTCGTGCGCGCACACCAACCGTTTGACCCAGACGCGTCCGGTCTCGCGGTTGACCTCGACTTCGGCGACCGTGGCGACGACCGTTCTGTTGCGGTACGTGTATGCGATGCCGCGCCCGGCGAGGATCTTTCCCGTGTCGCGCGGCCGCGGCGACGGCCGCGCGTCCCAGCCGTAGGTGTCGACGGCCGCGCGGACCACGGCGAGCGAGCGCGCCTTGCGAAACACGTTGTCCTCGTCGCTCGCGCCGATCATGTCGAGCCGGAACTTGACGGGATCGGCCTTGGCCGCCGCCGCGAGCTCGTCGATGAAGGACTCGAACGCGAACGTGACCTGCGGACCGTTCGGATCGCGCAGATTGCCGGTGCGCAGCGGCGTCTCCCAGATCGCCGGCAGCGCGACGACTTGCGCCGTCATGCGTTGGTTCGGAATCGCGTACTGCACCGACGGCGTCTCGGCACGCCCCTCGGCAGGTTTCGCGGGCCGCTTGCCCATGAGCTGCGCGATGAGCACCGTGTCCGGCTCGTTGTAGCCGACGTGGTTGTAGTCGACCGCGCGCGCATCGTATTCCAGCGCCGCTATCCGGCCCTCGGCGTCGAGCGCGCCGCGCAGCTTGAAGGTGTAGGCCGGTCCTTTCGTGTCCCAGGCCGTCTCCTCGTTGCGCATCCACTGCACGCGCACCGGCCGGCCGACCTCGCGCGCCAGGAACGCGGCCTCGAAGCCGACGTCATCCGCCGCCGTGCGCCCGTAAACCTGCGGTCCGTCCATGTACACGACGCGCACGCGCTCGCGCGGTAAATCGAGGAATTTCGCGACGCCGTTGCGCAAGCCGTACGACTTCATGTCGTTCGAATAGATCGTGATCTGGTCGTCCGAGGGGTCGGCCAGCGCATGGGCCGGACCGATCGCGGTGTGCCCCTGAAACGGGACCTCGTACGCGGCTTCGACGACGCGGTGCGCAGCGGTGAACGCCGCGTCCGGATCGCCCTTGACCTCCGGCGCGCTGCTCGACGTGGGCTTCGCGCCGCGGATGTAGTCGAACAGCTTGTCGGACGCCGGGAACGGCGCGCTCGCGGGTGCCGCCCAGTCGACCTTGAGCTGCCGCGCAGCCTGGATGGCCTGCTCCTCGCGCTCGCAGATCACGGCCACGTAGTTGCCGCGGCTCACGACCTTGACGAACCCGGGAACGTGGGCAACGGAGGACTCGTCGATGCGCCGGAGCGCGGCGCCCGCAACCGGCGGCTTCACGTTGCGCGCGTGGACCATGCGCGGCAACTTCATGTCGACGGCCCACGTCAACGAGCCGTCGACCTTCGCGGGAATGTCGTAACGTTGCACCGGCCGGCCGACGACGCGCATCGCCTGCACGGATTTGACCTTCGCCTCTCCGGTGGTCGCGTCGATGTTGCGGCCGGAGAGCGCCACGTCGAACCGCTTGCCGCCGACCAGCTCGGCATAGGTGACCGACTTGGCCGTGCCGGATCGCGCGGCGATCGTCGCGTTCTCCACCGTGAGCTCGGCGACCGGCGCGTTCAAGCGCTCGGAGGCGAGCTCGAGCAGCACGCGCCGCGCTTCGGCTGCGACTCTGCGCATCGGCCAGCCGTCGTTCTCGATCCCGTCGGAGCCGCCGGAGCCGCCTTGGTCCGGCGTCGTGTCGGTGCGGCCCATCACGAGGCTCGTCTTGTCGTAGGCCATGTCGAGCTCGTCGCACATCATTTGCCGGAACGCCGTGCCGGTCCCTTGGCCGCCGTCCGTCTTGCCCACGAAGAACGTCGCGGTATTGTCCGGGTGGATCACGATCCAGGTATCGAGCTGCCGAAAATCGGGATCCTTGTACGGGCCGTCGCCGGCGGACTGCGCGAGCACGCTGCCGCCGGGGACCGTCCCGAAGCCGAAGGTGAAGACCAGCGCGCCCGAGCCCCGCAGGAACCCGCGGCGCGAAATCGACGGGTTGATTCGCTCGAGGAGCGCGGCCTCGATGGCCTCGGGAAGCTCGAGTGTGGTGCTCATTGTCCGGTTTCCTTCGCGCTCGTAAGCGTTGGGCGCGCGACGCGTTTGATCGCGGCCTGAATCCGGTAGTAGGTCATGCAGCGGCACAGCACGCCTTCCATGCCCTCGCGGATCTCGGCGTCGGTCGGGTTCGGGTTGCGCTCGAGCAACGCCTTCGCCGTCATGATCTGGCCGTTCTGACAATAGCCGCACGCCGGCACCTGCTCGTCGATCCAGGCTTGCTGCAGCGGATCGAGCTTGCCGTCCTTCGCGAGACCTTCGAGCGTGGTGATCTCGCCGCTCACCTGGGCCGCGGGCGTCACGCACGAGCGCGTGGCGACACCGTTCACGATGACGGTGCAGGCGCCGCACTGGGCGAGCCCGCAACCGAACCGCGGGCCGCGCAGCCCGAGATCGTTGCGCAGTACATAGAGGAGGGGCGTCGAGCGCTCGACGTCCACCTCGTGGGTCGCGCCGTTGACGCGCAGTGAAACGACACTCATGACGGGTCCTCCCGGTACACCGTTCGGTCTCGGACGTAGGTCTCGGACGTAGGCTAGTGTAGCGCCGAGGACCGTGCTGCATAGTGCCGCCCGGACGATCGTCACGGCGCCCGACCGTCGCAGGGTGGCGCACGGCCGCGGCCCTCGGCCCGCGGCGGCCCCTCACGCTTCTTCATGCCCCCGCGCCGCATCGAGAATGGCATGATGCTACGATCGTCCTCGAGTCGGAGGCGCGCAATGAGCATACGAATATCGGCATTGGCTCTGGCCGTCGTCGCGGCGGCGGGGCTCGGCGCGGACCTCGCGCTCGGTCAGATTCGCACCGCGGCCGCAGCGGACAAGCCGACGTTCGAAGCGCCGCGAACGTCCTGGGGCGACCCGAATCTCGAGGGCGTCTGGGACTACCGCACGATCACGCCGCTCGAGCGTCGGCCCGAGATGGGGGATCGCAAGTTCTACACCGATGAAGAGATCGCGCAGCTCGAGGGGCGCGCGGCGAAGCGTCTCGACGAAGCGCCGGACACCACGAAACAGACGAACCTCGTGCACGCCGACTATCTGACCGATCCCGGCCGGCATGTCGACGAGTCGCGGCGCACCTCGCTGATCGTCGATCCGGAGAACGGCCGGATACCGCCGTTGACCCCGGCGGGACAGCGCCGCCAGGCCGAGGCTGCCCGAGCGCGCAGCGCGGGCGGCGCACCGGCCGGCGGGCGCGTCGATACTTATCTCGATCGGCCGCTGTACGAGCGCTGCGTCACGCGCGGCTTCCCGATCGCGGCCCTGCCCACGCTCTACAACAACAACATCCGAATCTCGCAGTCGCCGGGGTACGTCGCGATCGTGCACGAGATGATTCACGAGACGCGCGTGGTGCCCCTCGACGGCAGCCCGTTCACGAGCCTCCGCGGCTACATGGGCGAATCGCGCGGCCATTGGGAAGGCGACACGCTCGTGATCGAGACCCGCAATCTGAATGGCAAGCCCGGTTTCCGCGGCTCGGATCAGAACCTCGTGACGATCGAGCGCTACACGAAGGTCGCGCCGGACCGGATCGACTACAAGATCACGTTCGAGGACCACACGCAGTGGACGCAGCCGTGGACCGCCGAATTCTTCATGCGTCCGGCCGATGGCGACCTGTACGAGTATGCGTGCCACGAAGGCAACTACGCCTTGCGCAATATCCTGGAAGAGGCGCGCGACGCGGACAAGGCCGCAGCGGCGGCGGCGAAGCACTGAGGAGAACCATCGGGATGAGACTGCAAGTCTTCGCGACATTGGCCGGTAGCGCACTGCTCGGTTTCGCCGGGGCGGCGGCCGCCCATCACTCGTTTTCGGCGGAGTTCGATGCGAACAAGCCGATCACGTTGCACGGCACGATCACGAAGCTCGAGTGGATCAATCCGCACTCCTGGCTTCACGTGGACGTGAAGAACACAGACGGCACGACGAGCGAATGGATGGTCGAAGGTGCGACGCCCAATACGCTGCTGCGCCGCGGCTTCACGCGCGACACCGTGAAGGCGGGCACCGAGATCACCATCGTCGGTTACCAGGCGAAGAGCGGTGCGCACCGCGCGAACGGTCGCGACTTGATCTTGGCGGACGGCTCGCACCTGTTCATGGGCTCTTCTGCGACCGGTGCGCCGGGCGAGCATCCGCAAGCGCCGCCCGAGGAGTAGCGAGTGCGGCGCGCCGCGCAGCGGCGGCGCGCCGTCCGCCAGCGTCGGCGCGCGCGTCGCATCCCCGCGTCCGCCCCAGCTCACCCGAAGAATCGAGGGTTCATGGGCGCAACGGCGGAGCGCCCCAACCATTTGGGCAGCTCGCGCAGCAGGCCGGTGTCGCCTCGCATCACGATGCGTCGTTCACGCTTCGCCGTATTCCAGTCGAAATCGCCCATCCAATAGCGCACGAAATCTTCCAGCGCTCCGCTGAGATGAACGTTGGCATCGACGCCGGGATCGACGGAGCAAACATCCACGTCACGCTTGTCGAAAATGAGCCACCAGTGCGCAAATTCGTCCTGGTCGATGAAATGAATTCGTACGACGACCTTGGCTGACGGCAGCAACTCTCGATTCACGCTGCGCTGAATATCGAGCATCAGCAAATCGAGATCGAGCTCGTCCCGCTCCATCGTGGCACGCACCCACTTCAAGCCCCACCTCGCGAGCTCCATGACGGTCGGGGACAAGTCGCGACCTGCTTGGGTGAGCTCGTACTCGAAGCCCTTCCGACCGGCGACTCGCATTCGCAAGACGAGCCCGGCCGCTTCCAGCTCTTTCAAGCGCTTCGTCAAGAGTGAGGGCGACATTCTCGCCAACCCTCGCTGCAATTCGCTGAAGCGCCGGCTGCCCTGCATGAGCTCGCGAATGAGCAATAGAGTCCAACGCTCGCCCAGCAATTCGACCGCTTTCGCGATGGGACAGAATTGGCCGTAGAGGGACATGGAGCGCCGTGCCGGCTGCGGTCGATAGGCCCCGAAGCGCACTACAAAACAAGAAGCCGAATACTACAGTTCGTACAGTGGAATGGCGAGACGGCGATCCAGACAATGGCGGCCCCGTGGATTCGAGGACAACCGCCATGTTGCGCACAGCCACAAACTCCCCGGCGATCGATGCCGGGTTCGCGCGCAGTGTCGCGCTCCTGACGTATTCGCTCTTGTCTTATCTCGTCGGCGTTGCGGGCCTGGGCCTGTTGATACTGGCGACGGTGGGTTGGGTGCCGCTTGGTATGTTCCACGTTGCCGATAGCCCCTCCGCGGCCGCCGTACTCGACGGCGGCTTGCTGCTGCTGTTCGGTGTGCAGCACAGCGTGATGGCCCGCGCGTCGTTCAAGAAGCGGCTGCACCGAATTCTGCCCGCGCCTTTGGAGCGCAGCACGTTCGTTTGGACCAGCGGCGTCGTGCTCGGCGCAGCCGTGCTGTGTTGGCAGACCACGGCCGGCGTGATTTGGCGAACCGAAGGCTTCGCGAGCCGCATATTGTCGTGCGGCGGCGTGCTCGGTTGGATCTATCTGCTCGCGGCGACGTTCGCGATCAATCATTGGGATCTGTTCGGATTACGGCAGGGGTGGCTGGCGGCCCGCGGCCAGCAATATCGCAACGTCGCGTTCAAAGAGCGGTGGATGTATCGCTATAGCCGGCACCCGATCATGCTCGGTGCGCTGATCGGCCTCTGGTCGATACCCACGATGACCGCAGCACAGTGCTTCCTCAGCGGCGGCCTCACGCTGTATATCGTCATCGGCTTGTATTTCGAGGAACGCGACCTGATCCGCCAGTGGGGACAGAGCTATCTCGACTACAAGCGGCGTGTCGGGGCGCTGATTTCCTGGCCGCGCAGGTAGTGGACACGAGCTACCGCACCGCGCAAACGCGAGCGCCCGCAGGCGCCGAGGGCGCCCAAGCGCCGGCCGCCCAGCGCGCCGGTCGCCCGCGTCCTCGGGCCTGACGGCGGCGGCGCCCGCGGCGTACGCCGTGCGGGCTGACAACAGCCGGTCGACGTGCGAATCTAGCTGCACAAATTCGAACGAGGCGAACGATGCGTACCAAGATTCTGTTGCTCGGCATGGCGGCGGTTTTGCCGGCACTGCCGCTGTTCGCGCAGTCCGCGTCGAACCCGTTCGAGGGCATGACGCGCTTTTCCGGCAGCGTGCAGTCGCTCGCCGGCCAGACGCTGTCGGTCCGACTCGAAGACGGCGGCACGACGACGCTCGAGTTGCCGGAGTCCCTCGCCATTACCAAGAGCATGCCCGCGGCGATCGCCGATCTCGCCGCCAATAAGTTCGTCGGCTGCACGGCCGTGGAAGGCGGCGACGGCAAGCTGCGCGCGACCGAATGCCACATCTTTCCGGAGAGCATGCGCGGAAGGGGCGAGGGGCACAATCCGATGGGGCCGCCGCAGACCACGATGACGAACGGCAACATCACCACCATGACCAACGGCAACGTCTCGGGGGCGAATCAGCGCGGTGCGGGTGCGGTGCTCCACATCGCGTATCAGGGCGGCGCCCAGGACATCGCCGTGACCCCCAAGACGCAGATCACACAGGTCGTCACCGGCGACGCCTCGCTGCTGAAGCCCGGCGTCCGAGTGAACGGCGCGGCGCGCAAGGAGCCCGGCGGCGCCGAACGCGTGCAGTTTCTGAACATCGTTCCGTAGGCGCGGTGGGGCAGACGAACCCACGCCCTTCGGCGGGAGAAAGCTCGGATGAGCCATAAACTGACCGTCCACGACCCTCGCGGCTATCCACCCAAGGTCACGGGCAAGCGGCTCGCGCCGCGGCTCGAGAACCTCGACCGCAAGGTCGTGTATCTCGTCGATTGCCTGTTCGACAACTCCGCAGTTTTCATGGAGCAGCTCGGGCAGTGGTTCCGCGCCAAGCTGCCCGCCGTCGAGATCCGCTCGATCAGGCCGAAGGAGAGCTGGGTCGACGATCCCGACATGCGCGCGGCGATCGAGCGGGACGGCGACGCCGCGATACTCGGCGTAGGCCTTTGAAGCACTTGTAGCCCGACGGTCGTCGGGTTGGCGCTCGCACTCGAGCGCGGCGGCGTCCCGACGGTCGCCGTGCATACGCATGCGTTCGCACGGCTCGCGCGATCGGTGGCGAGGGCCAACGGCATGCCGACCACGCGGCAATGCTTCGTGCCGCAACCCGTCGTCGGCCGCAGCGCGGCCGATCTCAAGGCCTACATCGAGGGCACCGACCCGATCAGCAAGTTGCCGTTCGCTCAGGAGATCATCGACGGGCTCACGCAACCGCTGGCCGGGGAGGACCTGAGCGGACTTTCGTTCGAGCGGTCGACGCCGCGCTTCCTGCCGGCCGACACGGAAGACAACCTGCTGCAGCTCTTCAGCGACAACCAGTGGACGGACTTCCAGCCCTTCGTCCTGCCCACCGAGCAGCGCGTCGAGGCGATGCTCGCCGGCACGCGCCGCCATCGCGACGAGATCGTCGGGCGGCTCCGGCCGACGGCTTACCGCGAGCTCTGGGAGTTCACGGTCGAGAAGGTCGCGGTCAATGCAGTCATGGCGGGCGCGCGGCCCGAGTATTTGCCGGTCATTCTCGCGATGCTGGCCAGCGGTCAGTCGGGCCGCTCGAGCTCGACGACGTCGCAGGCCACCGTGGCGATCGTCAACGGCCCGATTCGCGACGAGATCGGCATGAACTACGGCGTGGGCGCGATGAGCCCCTACAACCGGGCCAACGCGGCGATCGGCCGCGCGTACGGGCTGGCGTCGCAGAACCTCCAGGGCGGCTCCGTGCCGCACGAGTCGTACATGGGCTCGCAGGGCAATTTCCTGAACTACAACGCGGTGATCGTCGAGAACGAAGCCGCGAGCCCGTGGCAGCCGTTTCACGTGCAGCACGGTAAGGAGGCGGGCGACAGCACGGTGAGCTTGCTGCTGGGCGGCTGGTACACGCTGTTCGGCGGAGGGCCGCGCGAGACTTGGCAGGAGCTGTTCACGCGCTCGTTGCTCGCCTGCGATCCTTTTACGGGTCCTGTGATCGCGCTCGACCCGCTGGTTGCGCGCGGCTTTGTCGAGCTCGGCTTCGATACCAAAGAAAAGCTCATCGACTGGTGCGTCGAGCACGCACGTTTGCCGGCGCGGCAGTATTGGGACAACCAGTGGATACAGACATTGCATCATCCACGGGCCGTCGCGGGCATCGAGCCGTATGCGTCGAGATTGAAAGCCGCGCCCGACGAGCCGGTCCGCATCTTCGAGCCCGCGGATATTCACGTCGTCGTGGTGGGCGGGGAAACGGGCGCGACCTGGAAGATGATCGGCGGCGGACCGAAGCTCATCATGGCCGATATCGACCCGTGGCGCTGACGACCCGCGCTACATGCGCTCCGGCGCGGCAATGCCGAGCAGATCGAGCCCGCGCGCGAGCACGCCGGCCGTGAGGCGGCACAGCGCGAAACGTGAGTCGCGCGTCACCGGGTCCGGCGCGCGCAGCACGGGGCACGCTTCGAAGAAAGCGGTGAACGCCGTCGCCAGATCGTAGAGATAGCCGCATAGCCGATGCGGCCGCAGCGTCTCGCCGGCTTCGACGACTGCGGCGCCGAAGCCGGTGAGCTCGAGCGCGAGCGCGCGTTCCTCGGCTGCAGCCAATCGCGGCGTCGCCGTTCCGCCGCTCGGGATCCCGCTTTCGAGCGCCTTGCGAAAGATCGAATGGATGCGCGCATGCGCGTACTGAAGGTACGGTCCCGTGCGGCCTTCGGCCGCGAGCATCCGGTCCCAGTCGAACACGTAGTCCTTGATGCGGTCGTTCGCGAGATCCGAGTATTTCACGGCACCGATGCCGATCTGCGGCGCGAGCGCGCGGCGTTCGGCCCGGTCGCGCTCCGGCTCCCGGCGCTCGAGCTCCGCGGCGGCGCGCTCGACGGCCTCCTCGAGCAAGTCCGCAAGCCGCACCGTGTCTCCGGCGCGCGTCTTGTACATCTTCTTGTCGGCGCCGAGCACTGCGCCGAACGCGACGTGCTCGGCCCGCGTGGGCTGCTCGAGCCAACCGGCAAGCCGGCCTGCCGCGAACACCATCGCGAAATGCTGAGCCTGCGGAGCACCGACGACGTAGAGGAGCCGCGTGCCGCCGAGCGTCTGCGTGCGATGGCGCAGCGCCGCGAGATCCGTGGCCGCATAGCCGTAGCCGCCGTCTTGCTTGCGCACGATGAGCGGCAGCGGCTCGCCTTCACGATTCGTGAAGCCCGGTGCGAACACGCAGAGCGCGCCTTCGTTCTCCTTCGCGAGCCCGAGTCTCTCGAGCTCCGCGGCGATCTCGGGCAGCGCGGCGTTGTACGAGCTCTCGCCGCGCACGTCGGCGTCGCGCAGCGTGACCCCGAGGCGTTCGTAGATGCTCGAGAAGTGCTGCTTCGAAACCTCGACGAGATGGTGCCAGAGCTCGAGCGTCGCTGCGTCGCCGGCCTGCAGCAGCACGACGCGCTGCCGTGCCCGCTCCGCGAACTGCGCGTCCGCGTCGAATTTTGCGCGCGCTGCGCGATAGAACTCGTTGAGCTCGCCGACGCTCGCGCCGGTCTCGCTCTGCCCGACGTCGAGCAGATGCTCGATCAGCATGCCGAAGGGCGTGCCCCAGTCGCCGATGTGGTTCTGGCGGACGACCTCGTGCCCCGCGAACTCGAGCATGCGCGCGAGCGCGTCGCCGATGATCGTGGAGCGCAGGTGACCGACGTGCATCTCCTTTGCGACGTTCGGCGCGGAGTAGTCGATCACGATGCGCTCGCGGTGTTCGGCGAGCGGCACGCCGAGACGCGCGTCGGTTGCCTGCGCCGCGATCGCGTTCTCGAGGAATGCCGTGCTCAGCGTGAGGTTGACGAAGCCCGGCCCCGCGATCTCGACGCGATCGCAAATGTCGGCGAGATCCGCCGCAGCGACGACGGCCTCGGCTACTTGGCGCGGCGGCTTCTTGAGCGTCTTCGCGAGGCTCATCGCGAGGTCGGCCTGGAAATCGGCGCGCTCGGAGCGGCGGACCATAGGGTCGACGGCCGCGTGCTCCGGGCCGAACGCGGCGCCGACCGCTGCTTGGAGACGGGCGGCGATCATTGCTCGCGGATCGCTGACGAGGGTCGTCACGATGGGTCGACTCGTTCGGGCAGCGCGCTGCTCGAGGCGGCCGTGCGCTGGGACTTCGGAAGAAATCGAAGCGCGCTAGTATACGAGAAGATGTCGCTCTAGGGGCCGGTGAGGACGCTATGAGCATCTACCTGAAAGAGCAATTGGTCGCGTTGGCGTTGTGCCTCGGCAGCGCGGCCGCGGCCGCCTCGCCCGCGACCACGCCGCGAATCGTCGCAGCAGCCAATGCGTTCATCGAGACGCTCGACGACACCGAGAAGGGCGTTTTGCTGTTCGCGCCCGGCGACACGGCGCAGAAGCAGCGCTGGTCGAATCTGCCCGGCGGCATCTTCCAGCGTGCGGGCCTTAGGTGGGCCGACCTCGACGCTGCGCAGCGCGCGGCGTGGCTCGAGGTCTTGCGCGCCACGCTGAGCACGGAGGGCTATCAGCGCGTCGTCGCCGAATGGCGCGCGGACGACGCGCTCGCGGCGGCTACCGGCTCGCGGCCGGGCCGCGGGCCCGAGTTCGGCACGGGCTTCTACTACATCGCGTTGATCGGCACGCCGTCGGAGACCGAGCCGTGGCAGTGGCAGTGGGGCGGGCACCACGTCACGATCAACGCGACGATCACGGGGACGCAGCTGTCGCTCACGCCGAGCTTCATCGGCGTTCAACCCGCGACCTATACCGACGCGAACGGCAAGACCGTTCGTCCCCTCGGCGACATCGAGCACGACGCGTTCGCGCTCGTGAACTGGCTCGACGACGCGCAACGGCGCACCGCCACGCTGCGGACGGCGCCGTCGGATGTCGTGCTCGGGCCGGGTGAGGACGGCAAGAAGATTGCGCCGGAGGGGCTCGCCGCCGCGCGCATGACGGCCGACCAGCGTGCGGCGCTGCTCAGGTTGATCGATCACTACACGGGTCTCGCGAACGACGAGGACGCCGCGGCGCGCGCGGCCGAGATTCGAGCGACGCTCGACGACACGTATTTCGCGTGGTACGGCCCGACGACTCCGGGCGGGGCAATCTACTTCCGCGTGACGGGCCCCAGGCTCGTCATCGAGTATGCCGTGCAGCGGCCGGGGCTCGGAGGCGCGCCGGACCACATCCACGGCATCTATCGCGACCCCACCAACGATTACGGTGCGCGCTACGCTCGCTGATCGGGCCGTCGACAGGCGCCCGCCCGCGGCCGACGGCACGGGTCACGGACGCGATCGCGATCGATCGCGAGTTCACCTGTTGGGTTCCGCCATCGCTCGACGATGCGCAGCGCGAGGGCGTGCGCTACGGCGTTTCGTTCTCGCCGACGCCGCTCGCTCCATCGCGTAGCGCCAGGCGCTGGCGAGGATCTCGTGCAGCTCGTCGCGTCGCACATTTGCGAGCCGCACGAGCACGGCCGGATACGGCGCGTAGTGATCGGTCAGATAGTATAGGTCGGGGCGCGCCGCGATCCGCGCATCGCGCTCCGCGATGCCGATGTACACGCCGAGGGAGTTCGGCTCCACGTCGGCGCGCTGGACCGGCTGGCCCGCGAAGCGCTTCTGGCCGGCCTTGAACGCGGGCATCCCGTAGGCCGTCGTCTCCTCGACGTCCGGAAGGGACAACGCGATCTTGCGGACGTCGCCGAACGTCAGCTTGCGGCGCCGCGTGCGCTTGGCGGCGCCCGTCGCTTTGCGGTTCGTCATTCGTGGGCGGCGGCCGTGGCGAAGTTTCCGGCCGCTTCCGCTTCCGCTTTGCTGTCGTGATGAATCGCCGAGAGCCGCTTCATCCACGGCAGCACCGCTACCGCGATCACCGTGCAAATCACGGCCGCGACACCGAGCCTATTGAAGAGGCTCGTGTAGATCGGCAGGCTCGCGACCGGATCGTTCGTGATTTCGCTCGAGATGCTCGCATAGGAGGCGACCACGCCGCCGAGATATTGCGACACGCCCGATGCGACGAAATACGCGCCCATCATGAACGCGCCCATTCTGGGCGGCACATAGCGCGCGACCATCGCGAGGCCGAGGCCGCTCACGAGCAGCTCGCCGAGCGAGATGGCGCCGTAGCCCCAGACCATGAGCCAAGAAGACACGCGGCCGTCGCTTCCGGCGAGATACTGCGAGGCGCCATAGATGAAGAAACCGGCCGCTACGACGGCAAAGCCGAGCGCGAACTTCGCGGCGATCGACAGGTCCTTGTTGCGCCGGCCGGCCGCCGTATACACCCACGCCAGAATCGGACTGAGGATGAAGATCCAGATCGGATTGAAGGCCTGGAACTGCGCCGGCGACCAATTCCACAGGTGCATGCCGAGCACGTTGAACGACGGATCGACGTTGCGCAGCGCGAATAGATTCAGCGACGTCGACATCTGTTGGTAGAAGATGAAATAGAACACGGTCTGCACCGTCAGTATCAGCGCGGCGATCAGGCCGGCGCGCTCCGCGCGCTGGCCGACGGAGATGAGATATACGAATATGCCGAGCACCGCGAGCCCCGCGAGGTACACGAACATCCGTGCCACCGTTTGGTGCTGCAGGATATAAGCGGACACGAACACCGCCGCGAAGCCGCACCAGCAGCACCGCGCCGAGCTTGCGGGGTGCGGCTGGACGCGCATCGGGCTCCGAGCCGATGTACGCCATCGAATGCCGCATGACCGCGTAGTTGATCAGACCCAGCACCAGCCCCACGGCGCACACCCCGAAGGCGACGTGCCAGCCGAGGCCGTTCGCGTACTGCGCGTTGAAGTGATCCTTGAGCCATGGCGTGAGGAGCTGGGAGATCATCGCGCCGAGATTCACGGCCATGTAATAGATCGTGAACGCGCTGTCGATTCTGGAGTCGTCGCCCTCGTAGATCTTGCGCACCAGATTGCCGGCATTGGGCTTGAACAGACCGTTGCCGACCACGATCACGCCGAGCGCGCAGAACAGGAACCACACGTCCTGTCCCGGCACCACCATCAGCGTATAGCCCACCGCGAGAATCGCGGCGCCGAGCAGCATCGTCCTGCGGCTGCCGAGGATCTTGTCGCCGACCCACCCGCCGATGGCCGGCGCCACGTAAATCAGCGCGGCGGCCGCGCCCCACACGACGGTCGCACGTTCGTCCGGGAAGCTCAGGCGCTCGACCATGTAGTACACGATCAGCGCCTGCATGCCGTAGTAGCCGAAGCGTTCCCACATCTCGATGAGGAACACCGTGGTGAAGCTTCGGGTCTGGGAGACCGAGGGCGTTGTATTCATAGTTGTCGACTGATCGGAGTTGCGGATCTCCCCTGTGGGGGTCAACCGGCACCACCGGCTGCTGCACCAGACACTTAGGCACCTCGATTGTCGATCGCTTCGAGGCGGAGTTCAAACCATCGCGCTCGATCATCGTCGACCGGTGGCGCGGAGTCCATGGCGGGATTCGAACGGGCGATTCGAGTGTCGGCACGGGGACGTCGATCGGTAGACTGTGCGCGATGACGGTAGCCCCTTCGATCGTTGCTCGGCTCGACGTTCTCGACTGGCCCGGGATCGGCGCCGCTCTTGACGGGGGCGGCTGGGCGCCGCTCGCGAAAGTATTGACGGACGCAGAATGCGATGCGCTTACGGCGCTGTACCCGGACGACGACCGGTTTCGCAGCCGCGTCGTGATGACGCGGCACGGCTTCGGCCGCGGGGAGTACAAATACTTCCGCCAGCCGCTGCCCGTCGTCGTCGCGGAGCTGCGCGAATCGCTGTACTCGCGGCTCGTGCCGATCTCGAATCGCTGGAACGAGCTCATGGGCGTCGAAGCGCGCTATCCGGTAACGCACGCCGAGTTTCTCGAGCGTTGTCATCGTGCGGGTCAGTCGTTGCCGACGCCGCTGCTGCTCAAGTACGAGGCTGGCGACTACAACTGCCTGCACCAGGACCTCTACGGCGAGCACGCGTTTCCGCTGCAGGCGGTGTTCCTGCTGTCGAGGCCGAACGAGGACTTCGGCGGCGGCGAGCTCGTCTTGACCGAGCAGCGACCGCGCATGCAGTCGCGCGTCGAGGTCGTGCCGCTCGGCCGCGGCGGCGGCGCGATCTTTGCGGTGAGCCAACGGCCGAAGCAGGGCTCGCGGGGCTACCATCGTGTAACGTTGCGCCACGGCGCAAGCGTCGTGCGGTGGGGCCGCCGTTTCACGGCCGGCGTGATCTTCCACGACGCGCGTTGAGCGGACTTGGGCCGACGCGTGGAGTGGCAACTCCAGCGCGTTGCGCCTCCGGCGGCGGCTCAGCCCGCGCCGTAGTGATGATAGGCCGTCTTCACCTGCGTGTAGCGCAGCAGGCCCCACTTGCCGTCCTCGCCGCCGATGCCGGATTCCTTGTAGCCGGCGTGGTGCGCGTGAATCGACTCCCCGAGCGTGCGGTTGATGTAGATCTCGCCGAAGTCGAGATCGTCGACCGTGCGCATCACGGTCGAATAGTCGCGGCTGAACAGATACGCCGACAGGCCGTAGCGCGATGCGTTTGCGATGCCGATCGCCTCCTCGATGGAATCGACGCCGAGAATCGGCGTGACGGGGCCGAAGGTCTCCTCGATCATCACGCTCATTGCCGGCGTGACGCCGCCGAGCACGGTGGGCGCGAACCAGTAGCCCGATTCGAAGTCGTCGCCCGCGGGCCGGCCGCCGCCGAGCAGCACCGTTGCGCCTTCGCGCCGCGCCGCAGCGACCGCCGCGCTGGTCTTCGCGAATTGCGCGGCGCTCACGAGCGGCCCCATGTCGCTGTCAGTGAGCGGATCGCCGACGCGCAGCGCCCGCGCGGCCGCCACGTAGCGCTGCGTGAACGGCTCGAGCACGTCGCGGTGCACGAGCACGCGCTCGGCGGCCGTGCAAACCTGCCCGCAGTTGGTGTGGCGCGCCGCGAGAATCGCAGGCACCGCGATCTCGAGGTCGGCATCCTTCCATACGATGGCGGGCGCCTTGCCGCCGAGCTCGAGCGAGACGCGGCTCAGGTTCGCGGCCGCACGCATCATCACGGCCTTGCCGGTGTCGCGATGTCCCGTGAACGACACGAGCGACGTGAGCGGATCGTCTACGAGGGCCTGGCCGGTTTCACGCGCGCCGGTCACGAGGTTCACGACGCCCGGCGGCAGATCGAGCTGCTCGTCGAGCAGCTGCACGAACGCGAGCGTCGATAGCGGCGAGATCTCGCTCGGCTTGATCACGATCGTGTTGCCCGTGACCAGCGCCGGACCGAGCTTGCGACAGAGCACGGCGAGCGGGAAGTTCCACGGGCAGATCGCGGCCACGACGCCGAGCGGCACGCGCAGCAGATGTATGGTCTCCCCGGCGGAGTCGCCCGGCAGGATCTCGCCTTCGAGACGTCGATCCCATTCGGCGTTGTAGCGCAGGAACCCTTCGGCGAAGTCGATCTCGCCATACGCTTGCGCGAGCGGCTTGCCGACCTCCTCGACGACGAGCCGCGCAAGGCGGTCGCGGTGCCGGTGCACGAGGTCCGCGGCCGCGCGAATGTACGCGCCGCGCTCGGCCGCCGGCCGGCGCGCCCAGTCGCGCTGCGCTGCGCGTGCGGCCGTCAAGGCGTCGTGCACGTCGCCGGCGCCGGCGCTCGCAATCGTTGCGAGCACCGCCTCGTTGCGCGGATCGTAGACGTCGATGCCGGGCCCGGAGGCCGCGCGCCAGTGTCCGCCGATGTACAGCGGGGTGTCGATCGGTAGGCTGCTCATGAAAGGCTCTGCTCGGCGAAAAAGGAAAGACGGTCAGTATTGCACGCTCGGTGCGCGCCGAGCAGCCGCCGATGAGCCACAGGAGAGCCAATCGCGCTGAGCGGCTATGCTACGGCACATCGTAAGCCGACGGAGGCCTTCGTGACCTCGCGCACCAGTCATCTCGTCTTGCTCGGAATCGTCGCGGCGATCGTGCTCGCGTTCGCCAGCGTGGCGGTTTTCGGCGAGGCGATGACGGCCGTCGAGTGGCTCGGCACGCTGTTCTTGAAGTCGTTGAAGATGATCATCGTGCCGCTCGTCATGGCTTCGATGATCGTCGGCGTCGCGAGCTTGGGTGACGTGCGCAAGCTGGGGCGCCTCGGCGGCAATACGGTCCTCTACTTCTTGGCTACCACGGCCATTGCCGTGCTGATCGGCCTCGTGCTGGTGAACGTGATCCGCCCGGGCGTCGGTGTGGCGTTGGGGCAGTTGCAAGTGCCGGCGAACGTAGCCGCGAAGCAGCACTTCGCGCTGTCCGATCTCGTGCTGTCATTCGTGTCGGACAACATCGTCGCCTCGATGGCGAACCTCGAGCTGCTGCCGGTGATCCTGTTCTCGCTGGTGTTCGGCGCCGTGCTCACGACGCTCGGCGAGGTCGCGGCGCCGGTCATCGCGTTCTTCAAGGGCGTGAACGAAGCGATGATGAAGCTCGTGATGCTGCTGATGCTCGTGGCGCCGCTCGGCATCTTCGGGCTCGTGGCGGGGCGGTTTGCGCGCGCCGGCGACTTGCGCGAGCTTGCGAGCGGCGTCGGCGCTTACATGGCGACCGTGTTGCTCGCGCTCCTCATCCACGGCGCGCTGGTGCTACCCGCGATCCTGTGGGTCTTCGCGCGGCGCAATCCGTACCTGTACCTGCTGAACATGGGCACGGCGCTGCTTACCGCGTTCTCCACGGCCTCGTCGTCGGCGACGCTGCCGCTCACGATCGAAGCCGCCGAGAAGCACAACGGGATCTCGGAGAAGGTGGCCGGGTTCGTGATCCCGCTCGGCGCGACCGTCAACATGAACGGCACCGCGCTCTACGAAGCGATCGCCGCGCTGTTCATTGCACAGGCCTTCAATGTCGAATTGAGTCTCGGTCAGCAGGTGATCGTATTGCTCACCGCGACGTTTGCCGCGATCGGCGCGGCCGGGATTCCCGAGGCGGGGCTGGTCACGATGGTGATCGTGCTGAACGCAGCGGGTCTGCCCTTGGAGGGCATCGGGCTGATCCTGACCGTGGATTGGCTGCTCGACCGATTTCGGACGAGCGTCAATGTTTGGGGCGATGCGGTCGGCGCCGCCGTGCTCGACCGCCGCATGCTCGATGTCCCCGTGCCGGGCGCCGAGGCCGCAACGCAGAGCTGAACGCCGAGCGGACGGCGGCCCCCGCGAGCGCGCGGCTGCCGGTTGCGGACCGCGCGGCGCGCGTTGCGAACGGCACACGGGCGGCGACCCGACCGGCCCATCTGTTTTCCTTCTCTTGGCATTTTTCTTGCACGCGCAGCAGTCGCATCGATGCCACAGACAGAAGGGTTGCAGTGCCAAGCAAATGCGGGGGGTACGCATTAACCGTTATCAGTTGTTGGCAGGCCGCGTTAGTGCTATTTGCAAAAAGAAGGAAACATAAACGCAACAATCGGATGGACTCCGGTCGATAGGAGCCGTCACGAAGGGAGGCGCGGTCCGGATCAGGCAGGGTTACCAATCACCACAAGGGGATTCAGCACCCATGAAAAAGAAACCGCTCACCAATGTCATTGCCTCGCAGGCGAACGGCCGTGCCACGGTCCGCCTCGGATTGGCTCTCGCGTGCAGCCTGCTCCCGACGGTCCCCTGGGCCCAAGAGGCCCAAGCGCCCCAAGCGCCCGTCGAGCAGATCGTCGTCACCGGCACGCGCTTGCCCGATCCCAACCTCGTCAGCACGAGCCCGGTTCAGGTCGTCAGCGCGCAAGACATCACGATCTCGGGCCGCAACGACATCAGCGACATCCTCCAACTGCTGCCCCAGAGTTTCAGCAACGACCTCGGCCAGGACCTCGGCAACAGGACCAGCGGCTTGACGACGGCCGGTGGTGTCTCTACGGCCGACCTGCGCGGGCTCGGGCCGAACCG
The DNA here is from genome assembly GCA_963817615.1 of uncultured Gammaproteobacteria bacterium. Lineage (GTDB taxonomy): Bacteria > Pseudomonadota > Gammaproteobacteria > Steroidobacterales > Rariloculaceae > FEN-1219. The sequence goes on from CAWFPH010000002.1 coordinate 1,759,668, forward strand.
GACCCTGGTGCTCGTCAACGGTCGCCGGTTGGGCAACGGGTCCCCGTACACGGCCATCAGCTCCCCGGCGCCGGATCTCGATCAGATCCCGGCTCAGCTGATCGAGCGCGTGGAAGTCGTGACGGGCGGCGCATCGGCCGTTTACGGCTCCGATGCGGTCGCGGGCGTGGTGAATTTCATCACCAAGCGGGACTTCGAAGGCGTCCAGTTCGACGTTCAGACGGGTTTCGATTGGCACAACAACGACAACTCGTTCGCACAGCAATTGGCGATCGATGCAGGCTTCGTTCCGCCGACCGGCACCCACACCGACGGCCGCAGCAGAAGCTACAACTTGATAGCCGGTGCGAACACGGGGGACGGGCGCGGCAATTTCACGGTCTATCTCGGCTCCCAAAGCCAGGACCCCGTGAAATCCATTCAGCGCGACTTCGGAGCCGGTGAATTGTTCACGGACACCGACGACAACGGCGTGCCGCTCGGCACGGCCTCGATGGGCGGGTCGGCCAACTCCAACTACATTCAGCCGAAGAGCGGCCCTCTTGGAGCAGACCCCACCGCCATCTTCAGTGTCGGCGGCAATCAGTTCGTGCCGTGGGGCAGCGTCGATACGAATCCGCCCGCCATTTTCAATGCCCAGAAGGACATCTACATGTCCCGGGAATACAAGCGCAATACCGCGGGCCTGATCGGTCACTACGACTTGAACGACCACGTCCAGCCGTACGTGGAATTCGGCTTCATGAACGATAAGACGCATCAGGAGATCGCTCCGTCGGCTTTGTTCATCGCGAGCAACCCACTGACGACCGATAACAACTATCTGATCAACTGCAGCAATCCGCTGTTGAGCGCGCAGCAGCAGGCCATTCTTTGCTCGTCGCAAGAGATTGCGGCTGACGCGGCGGCGCCGGGATCGGTTCTGGCGCACGTCGCGATCGGCCGGCGCAACGTCGAGGGCGGCGGGCGCACATCGGACTACGAGCACACGAATTACCGCGGAGTGGCCGGCGTCAAAGGGGACATCAGCCGCGCCTGGAGCTACGACGCGTACGGCCAGTATTACTACGTGCAGTTCTACAACACGAACAACCGCTACCTGAACTTCGATAGGATCACGAACGCGCTGCAGGCCACGACCGATCCGAATACCGGCCAGCCGGTTTGCATCAGCGGCCCGCCGTGCGTTCCCTACAACATCTTCACCGAGGGCGGCGTCACACCAGACCAGCTCGACTACCTCTACACGGACGGCACGGGCTACGGCACGACGACGCTGCGTACGGTGCACGCCGACTTCACCGGCGATCTCGGCAAGTACGGTGTGAAGCTGCCCGGCGCGGGCCAAGGCTTGTCGCTCAACGTCGGCTACGAGACTCGCCAAGAAAAGTTGAACTTCAAGCCGGACGAGGCCGAGCTCAGCGGCCTGCTGTCGGGGTTCGGCGGCGCCGCCGTGGCCATCGATACGGCCGTCAACGTCGACGAATACTTCAGCGAGATCCGTGTGCCGTTGCTGCAGGACAAGCGGGGCGTCGAAGATCTGAGCATCGACGCGGGGCTCCGCCGCTCGGACTATTCCACGAGCGGGATTGCGAACACCTCGAAGTTCGAGGTCCAATACGCGCCGATCGCGAGCACGCGGCTGCGGGCGTCGATCAATCGCGCGATTCGCGCGCCGAGCATCATCGAGCTGTACAACCCGCAGTTCATCGGCCAAATCACGATCGGCGCCGATCCGTGCGCTCCGACGCTCAATTCCAGCAACCAGCTCGTTCCGGCCGTCAACACCCTGGAGCAATGCCTGAGGACCGTGCGGCCCGATCAGGCCGCCGCATTCACGGCCGCGTACGGCAACGGCGGGACGACCAATACGATCCCGCAGGGCACCGCGAGCCAGCTATCGCAGGTTCAGGGCGGGAATACGGAATTGCAGCCCGAAACCGCGAACACCTACAGCTTCGGCATCACGCTCACCCCGCAACGGCTGCGCGGATTCACCGGCAGCGTCGACTACTGGCACATCAAGATCGACAATGCGATCGACACGCTGCCGGCCGGCGTCATTCTCAACGGCTGCCCCGACACGGGCGACCCGGTATTCTGCAGTCAGCTGATCCGCAATCCCCAGACCTTCTCGTTGCAGGGCGCGAGCGTCGGCGCAGGCGGCTACATCATTCAGACCAGCCAAAACATCGCGAGTGGCGAATCGTCCGGCCTCGATCTGCAGGCCGTTTATCGGCTCGAGTTCGAGCGGCACGGCTCGCTGTCTCTCGCGCTCGCGGGCTCCTATATGCTGTCCAACAAGAGCACGCCGTATCCCGATGCGCACACCTACGACTGCACGGGCCTGTTCGGGTTGACCTGCGAGACCGTCAATCCGCGTTGGCGTCACGTGCTGCGCGCATCGTGGGATCTGCCGTCGCGCCTGACGGCGACGCTCAGCTGGCGGTATATCTCCGCAGTGAAGGAGGACAACAACGATTCCGATCCGACGCTGAACGAATCCACGTTCGCCGGTTACGATTCGTTCAATGCGAAGATCGGCGCCCAGAGCTACTTCGACCTCGCCGCCACGTATCAGCTGGAAAAGGTCGAGCTGCGCGGAGGTATCAACAATCTCACCGACAAGGCTCCGCCGTTGCTGGGATCGGAGATCATCGGCGGCGGCTCGCCGAACACCTACTCGCTCTACGACCTGTTCGGACGGCAGGTCTTCTTTGCCTTCAACGTGAAGTTCTGACCGCGCCGAGCGCGGTCGACAGCAGAGGGCTGGCGCCGCTGCGCCAGCCCTTTTTCGCTCCGTGCCCGGACAGCCGACCGGCCGCCGCTCACGACCCGTGCGAGTCCGCAGGTCCCTACGGCAAGCCGGCTTGCGCCGACTGAGGGGCGCGCGCCGGCGCGAGCATCCGAGCGGCTCGCCCCGAGTACGCTTACACTGCGTCAGGCACACCGCCGTAAGGAGACCTCGCGACATGAGTCTGAGTCACGCCGTCATCTGGACCGATCACCAATCGGCCCAGGTTCTCAGTTTCGATGCCGAGCACGTCGAGGCGCAAAAGATCCGCGCTCGTGTCCATTACACGCGACAGCACGAGAGCGGCGTGCGCACCGAGCACGAGTTTTTCGGCAAAGTCTGTGGTGAGCTCGAAGGTGTCGACGAAGTGCTCGTCACGGGGTCGCACACGGCGATCGCGGACTTCCGCCACTACGTCGAGAAGCACAGCCCGCATACGGCTCCGCGCATCGTCGGCTATGAGGTGGTCGACCATCCGACCGATAATCAGCTCGTCGCCCTCGCGCGCCAGTACTTCCTCAAGCACGATCGGATGAAGGGAATCTCGCATCCGTTCTAGTCGGCGGCTCGAACGCGACCGTGGCGGCACGCCTCGCGCGTCACGAGTTGCGGCGGCTACGCGACCGGAGGCCTGGCTCGCAGCGCAGTGTCCTTTGGCGATCCATGGTCAGCCTCGAACCGGGAAGTAGTGGTCGATGAAGCTGCCCGCCCGCACGGCCAGCCCTTCGGGATAGACCTCGAACGGCAACGAATCGCCCCGCGCGTGTCCGCAACCCGGCGCGACACGGGCGGTCCCGTCGCCGCTATGCCGTGCTCAACCGAGTGCCGGAAACAGCCCCCTCGCTCCGCTGGCGATGAACTCGATCGCGATCGCCGCAAGGATGAGCCCCATGATCCGCGTGACGATGTTGATGCCCGTCGCGCTGATCCTCTCCGAGATCAGCGGCGACAGGCGCAGCACGCCCCACAGCATCGCTCCCAGCGCGACGATCTCGGCCGCGATGACGGAGTAGTGTCCCAACCCCGTCGCTCTATGCGCATCCAGTATCACGGTGCTGATCGCACCCGGGCCTGCAAGCAGGGGAATCGCCAACGGCACGACGGCGATCGACTCCTTGGCTTTCGACTCGCGGGCTTCGTCGTCCGTCTGCACGATCGGACTGACCTTCGCCTGCAGCATGGAGATCGCCACGAGCAGCAACAGAATGCCGCCTCCCACACGAAACGAATGAATAGAGATACCGAATAGGCGCAGCACGCCCTCTCCGAGAAAAAGGGAGCCCATCAGAATCACGACCACCGTCACCGCGACCGTGTTCGCGACATTGCGTCTCGCGGCGGCGTCGGCACCGGCCGTCATTGCAACGAAAATCGGAATCGCGCCGACCGGATTCACGATGGCGATCATGCCGACGAGGATTTTCGTGTATTCGCTGTAAGGGAGCATCGCGTGTGCGTCTAGCAGTCGACAACCGCGCGAGGCCGCACGCCGGGCGTGATCGTCAGCGCCGCGGTCACCGCGCTCAGGGTCGCGAGCGTTGCAGCGGCCCACATCGTGAGACGGTACGCCTCGGTCAGCGCGGCTGCATCCAGATTCGACGCGCGGCCGCCGACGGCGAGCCCGAGCGCGGCCACCGCGATGAGACTGCCGGCGCGAGCGGCCGCGTTGTTGATCCCCGACGCGGTACCGCTCCTGTCCCGGGGCGCGGCGTTCAGCACGGCCGTCGTGAGCGGCGAGACACACAGGGTCATGCCGATACCGACGCCCACGAGGCCCGGCAGCACGGCGGTCCAGTAGTAAGCGTGGCGGTCGGCCAGGCCGAGCGCCGCATAGCCGAGCGCCGCCACCGCGGAGCCTGCGATGAGCGGCAGCCGTGCCCCGACCTTATCGACGAGTCCGCCGGACCAGCGCGAGCCGAGCCCCATGATCACGGGGAACGGCAGGAACGCCGCGCCGGCGGCGAACGCGCTGTAGCCGTGGGCCTCGATCAATAGGAACGGCAGCAAGAACAGCGCACCGCCGAGTGCCGCGTACAGCAGCACCGTGAGCACGTTCGCGCCGCTGAATTCGCGGCTCTGGAACAGCGCGAGCGGCATCATCGGCGCGCGGGCCCGCGCCTCGGCGCGCACGAACAGCGCGGCGAATGGGACGGCCGCCGCGATCGCGATTGCGCCGCGCAACGCGACACCGCCGCCGAGTGCGATCAGCCCGTAGGACAAGGCCGCGAGCGACAGGACCGCGAGCGCAGATCCGCGCTTATCGAGCGGAGGACTCGCGGGGCTGCCGCCGTCGCGCGGCAATTGCAGCGCAAGCACCAGAGCCGCGATTCCCACGGGCAGGTTGACGAAGAAGATCGACCGCCAGCCGAGCGCATCGACGAGCCAGCCGCCGAGCGGCGGTCCCAGCGCGGTCGTCAACGCGCCGGCCGCGGCCCAGGTACCGATAGCAGGGCCGCGCGCGGCGCCGCCGTAGGCCGCGCCGACGATTGCGAGACTTGCAGGGGTGAGCAGCGCGGCGCCGATACCTTGGACCGCTCGAGCCACGATGAGCCAGAACGCGGACGGCGCCAGCCCGCAGGCGACCGACGCCGACGTGAAACCGAGCAGACCGATCACGAACACGCGGCGCCGGCCGAAGCGATCGCCGGCCGAGCCGCCGAGCAGCGTCAGGCTCGCGAGCGCGAGCAGATAGCCGTTGACGACCCATTGCATGGTCGCGAGCTGCGCGCCGAGGCCGGCTCGTATCGCGGGTAGCGCGACGTTGACGACCGAGCCATCGATGAAGCCCATGCTCGAGCCCAAGATCGTCGCGGGCAACACCCAGCGCCGGCTCCCGGGGGCCGGCGAAGCCGTGTAGTGGGCTGCGGGCGTCTCGCAGGGAAGGCGGTGCGGCCCGAGCACTCGCGAAGATCTTCTACGAGCGTGCGGCCGGCGTCTTGAGCGCCTCGAGCACGGCGTCGGTGCTCGGCCTGGGTTGATCTTTGAATGGGGACAGGCGCTGATAAATGTCGCGGGCGGCGTCGTGGAAGCCTCGCGGCATGTTCGCGTGTGCGAACGTCGACGCGATCTCCTCCATCTCGCCCACCCAGCGCCAGGCACGGTCGGTGATGCGCGCGACTCTGGCCGCGGCATTCTTGTCGAGTCCCGAGCCGTCATCCGCCCAGCGGCGCAGCAGACTGTCGTGCACGCCCAGATTCTCGGCCGTGCCGAGCACGCCCGCAATCAGGGCAGTGAGTCCCTTGGTATAGGCCCCGTAACACATCTTCAACGCCGACGCGTCGCCCGCGCGGTCGCCGAGAATTTCCGTCTGCACCGGGCCGTTGGTGAAGCAGCTCGAGATGGTGCTCGAATGACTTCCCGACAAGCACAACCAAGTGGTCTTGGGCTGCCAAGCCGGCGGCCCGATGATGCCGCCGTCGACGAACTCGATGCCGTTCTGCTCCAGGCGGTGACCGATTTGCTGCGCGCGTTGCGGGGAGATGGCGTTGAGGTCGGCAAACGTTCCTTTGAATTTTTGCGCAATGACTTGCTCCGCCACTTCCTCCGCTGCGCTCGGCGGTACGACGCTGAGAATGATCGGACACTGCCTGCAGAGCTCTTGCATCGAACCCACGTCGATCAAGTGATTGTCTGCCGCGCGTTTGCGCGTCTGCTCGCTGCGCCCGTCCGATGCCCAATAGACATGGTGGCCGTTGTGAATGGCTGACGCGGCAATCGATACGCCCATGTTGCCGGGATTGATCACACCGATCGATTCGCTCATGGCATCACCGCTCTGATTGGGTTCGAGGAGCCGGGCAGACGAACCGTAACACGAGCGGATGTGCCTGCGGCAGGCGCTCGGCCGGTGGGATCGCGTGCGCCATGCGGTCGCCGCTCGATCGCGTTCGGCCGGATGCCCTTCGGCGCGGCGGCCTCGCGCGACGCCCGCCGCGTGAGAGCCGAATTGCAAATTTTGGAAACGGCTGCGCGTCCGGGAGACCGGCCACGCCCGGCGATCCTCGTGGCACGGCGCTTGCATCGCCGAGGCCGGGATCGCTCGAGGCCGCCTCCGTAGAACATGACTAGCGTAGCTCACTCCGCTGCTGCCGCGCGGCAGCGCGCCGGTGCACGGACGTGTTGACCTCGAGCTGGAAGCGGGTGAGCCGCAGGCTGCAGCGCCTGCGCTGCGAGCGGCTCTGCGCGACCGAGGGCAATCCGCTCGCCTCGCGGCCCGGATTGATCGTGACCACTTTTTACGACGTCGAGGGCGACTACGCCCGCGCCGGCCAGACGGCGAACGAGATCGGCGCGATCGGCCGGATCCTCGAAATTGAGAAGCGCCACGGCATCCGTTCGACGTACAACGTCGTCGCGCGTTTCGCGAGCGACGCGCCCGAGGTCGTTGCCGCCGTGCGGGGCGCCGGCCACGAGATCGCGAGCCACTCCTACGACCATTCGATCCTTTCGCGGCTGAGCCCGGCGGCGCTCGCCGACAACGTGCGCTGCAGCCGGCGGACGTTTCGCGAGCTCGGGCTCGAGGTCGTGGGCCACCGCAGCCCGCAGTCCGATTGGAACGACCGTTTGCTCGACGCGCTGGTCGCGGACGGGTATGCCTGGAGCGCCGAGAACGGCCAGGAGCCTCATCCGTATCGCATCCGCCGCGCGCTTGGGCGCGAGCTTTGGCGCTTTCCGGTCGCGGACGACGATTGGTGGTACGAGTCCGACGGTCTCTCGCCCGCGGCCATGGTGCAGCGCTGGCGCGGCCGGATACTCGGCGCGCGCGGCAATCGCAAGCACGTCGCGCTCGGCTTCCACGCTTGGGTGGAGTCGCGGCCGGAGCGCCTCGCGGCGCTCGACGAATTCTTCGGCTGGCTCGTGGAGCAGCACGGCGTGGAGGTCATGCCGTTCGGCGCCGTGCTGCGACTGCTCTCCGGCGCTGCGATGCAGCGGCCCGCGGCGGCTCATGGCTAGCGTGCCGCAAGCCTCCCCGAGCGCCGTGCCGCACGCATCGGGCGCGCGCGAGCCGCGCGTCGACTTCCTCGGCATCGGCGCGCAGAAGGCCGGCACGACGTGGCTGCACCGCATGCTCGGCGCCCATCCCGAGATCTTCATGGCGCAGGCCGAAGACAAGGATCTGCGGTTCTTCAACGCCGCGTACGACCGCGGCTACGTGTGGTACGAGCGGCACTTCGAGGCGGGCGCGCGCGCGCGCCGGCGCGGTGAGTTCTCGACGAGCTACTTCTATAGCGGCGACGCGCCGGAGCGGGTCCGGCGCTACAACCCCGAAATCCGTCTCGTCTTGTCGCTGCGCGATCCCGTCAAGCGGCTGATCTCGCACCACAAGCACGAGATCCGCGTCGGCCGCGTCTCGGATCTATCGCTCGAGCACGGCATCGAGAACAACCCGAGCTACGTGGAGCAGTCTCTCTACCACGCGCAGCTTTGCCGGTGGCTCGCGCACTTTCCGGCATCGAGCCTGCACGTCGTGATCTTCGAGGAGCTGTTTCGCGATCCGGCGCGCGCGCTACGAGAGCTGTACGAGTTCGTGGGCGTGTCGCCCGATTTCACGCCGCCCGCGCTGCACGAGAAAGTGAACGAGGGGCGGATTCCGCGCCACCGTTTCGTCGAGGAAGGCGTGCGACTCTCGGCCTCGACGCTGCGGGCGGTCGGCGCGGGCTGGATGATCGACACGTTGAAGAGCGCCGGTGCGGATAAGTGGGTGAAGGAGGGCAACGCTCGCAGCGACGCCGACATCGCGGCGGACGCGAGGGTCGTCGCGCGCCTCGAGGCGTTGTTCGCGCAGGAGAACGAGAAGCTCGCGCGGCTGCTGAACCGCGATCTGTCGGTATGGGGCGGCTCTGCGCAGCCGCACGGTGGGCGCTCGTGCGACGACTGATCAAGATGCTGTTCATCCCGCGGGAGGAATTTCCGGCCGACCGGGTCAGGATCAACGTGCTGTTCGGCCGCGAGATGCTCGGGCGCGGGCACGAGATCGATCTCGTGATGCAGTCCGACGGGAGCGCTAAAGCAGGTCCGACACCGTGGTTTGGCAGAACGGTGTGGGTGGGCCGCACGGACACGGGCCAGGGGCTCGCGCATCGCTTTCGTCGGCAGTGGCTCGGGCTCGTGCACGACCTGCGTTCGATCTGGTGTGCGCGCCGCCGTTACGATGCGGTGATGGTGAGCGACAAGTTCTTGACGGCGTCCGTTGCCGCGCTGATTGCGCGTGCGCGCGGGCTCAAGTTCGTCTTTTGGCTCACCTTCCCGTATATCGAATCCGATCTGTCGAAGGCGCGCTCCGGCGTCGCGCGTTATCCGTTTCTCTCGAAGGTCCGTGCAACCGTGAATGCCCGGCTGCTGTACCGTTGGATCATGACGCGCGCGGACCACGTGTTCGTCCAGTCCGAGCGAATGAAACGCGAGGTCTGCACACACGGCGTCGACCCGGCCAAGGTCTCCTCGATACTCACGGGCTTCGACTTGAGCGGGATCAGTCCCGTGACCCGCGCGCCGCAGGCGAGGCGGCGAGGCGTGACGGTCGCTTATCTCGGCACGCTGAACGCGGAGCGGCGCCTCGAGGTGCTCGTCGACACGCTCGCGCTGCTGCGCGGCGGCGGGCTCGACGCGAAACTGCTGATCGTGGGTCACTCCGAGAATCCGCGCGACCGGGCGCTGCTCGAGCAGCGTGCCGCAGAGCTCGGTGTCGCGCCTTACGTCGAGTTCACGGGCTTCTTGCCGCATGCGCAGGCGCTGGATCGGGTCGCGGACGCGGACGTCTGCATCTCGCCGATCGATCGCGGGCCCGTGTTCGACGTGGGCTCGCCCACCAAAATGATCGAATACATGGCGCTCGCGCTGCCGGTCGTTGCCAACGATCACCCCGAGCAGCGGCAGATACTGCGCGCGAGCCGCGCAGGCGTCTGCGTGCCGTGGTCGGCGCGCCACTATGCGCGCGCCGTGCGCTGGCTGATGTCGCTGCCGCCCGACGCACGGGCGGAGATGGGCGCGCGCGGCCGGCGCTGGGTGGAGGCCCACCGAACCTATGCGCGAATTGCCGACGAGGTGGAGCGGATCTGCCTGGAGGTGATTGCGCGCCCGCGCGGCGAAGAGCGTGCGGTCGGCTCGCCGACGGGCGCCGACTAGGACGCCGGTTTCGGCGCATCGCGTCGATCGCGCGCTCGCCGGAGACGGCCCCGAGGCGCAATCCCGTTCGCGCAGCCGTGCGATATCGCGCAGCGTGCTCGATCGTGGCACGATCCCTGCGGGGAGACGCCATGAAAGTCATCGCGACGTATCCGACGCAAGTGGAAGCCGATGTCGATCGCCTCGCGCTCGAGGCGGCCGGAATCCCGAGCGTGGTCGTCGGCATCGGCACCGCAATGGATGGCGGAATTGCAGGCGTGCGGCTGCTTGTGACCGACGATCTCGCCGAGCAGGCAACCGCGGTGCTCGAGGGCCGCTAACGCGCGCAGCTCACCGCTCGAAGTCGTTCCGCGGGACTACAGCGGCTCGCGGCGCTGCCGCCTCACTTCAATTTTTTCGCGTGCGTCTCCCAGTTGGGATTCGTGCACAGTCCGCACTTGTCGCCGACGAACATCGCCGACGCCTTCTTGTTGCCCTTGAGCTGCCAATCGAGCCACGCGACCGCGACGTTCGCGAACTCGCCGCCGCCCGGATGGAAGTACGTGGCCGAGTGGCCCGCGTTGGCGCGCGAGCCGTAGAAGATCGGCACGTTGTCGATCGCATCGAAGTTCGCTTTCGACGTCGCCAGCATGAAATCCGGCTCGCCGCCATTGAGATACAACGTCGGCGTGTGGATCGTGGCGAGCGCGTCGGTGGTCGGAAAGCCGCCGCCGCCACCGCCGCCCGCAGCCGCGGGTTGCGCGCCGGAGTTGAACACGCCGATCGTGTCGACACGCGGATCGCCGGCCAGCGCGAGGGTCAGGAACCCGCCGCACGACACGCCCATCACCGCGACGTGGTCCTTGTCGATCTTGCCGGCGAGCGGCGAGCCTTTGCGCATCGCTTCGGCTTGCGACCAATCGAGCGCTGCGCGCAGATCGTCGGCCGTTGCGCGCGGCGGCTTCGCGCCCTCGGGGGAGGCCGTGGTGACCACGAGGTAGCCGTGCGATGCGATGGTCCCGAGATAGCCGCCAAAGGACTTGCTGTCGAGCGCGCAGCCGCCGTTGCCCCAGACGACGACCGGCAGCTTGTCCTTCTTCGGGAACGCGTCGAGCGTCGCGGGACGATAGAGCGCGAGCCGCGGCGACCCTGCGATCGGCTCCATCACGGTCTGATACGAGCCCGGGATCGCCTTCGGGGCGCCTTCGAGCGGCAGCTGCCGCATGACCATTTCGCGGGTGATGCCGGGCGGCTGAGCGTGGACGGCGCAAGCGAGCATCATGGCCGCGCCGAATACAGCGAATGAGCGAGTCATGACAGGTCCCCCCTGGTCTCTCGGTTGTTTCCCGCGACATTAAGCGCTCGGTTCCCGAAAGGCCAGCGGCGTCGCGTTGCCGCGGCGCGCCTACGGGCGAATCGATCGCCTCGGCGCCGGCAAGCGGACAGGGGGTGCCCCACGCCTTCCGGCAGAGGCCGGCTCGCGCGCGACTCGAAGGACGCGATCCAGGCAAGCCAGAGCTCCTTCATATCGAGGCCAAATCCCCGAGTAGCAATGCCCGCTCGCCGGCGTCTTGCACCTTCGCGACGTGCGCGTTTGCCGCCTCGACGTGAACGCGCGCCTGCGCGGTGTTGCCAGCCAGAGATTCCGCCCGTGCCAACGCTTCGTGCGCATAGCCGATATAGAACGGCTCGAGACCGGCGCTGTATGCCAACGAAACTTCGGCGTATCTGCGCGCCTCCGTGGCGTTGCCGATGAGCGCTTGGATTCTCGAGGCCTGCCAGTAGCCAACCGAGAGGTTGCGATCGTCGCAGTCGCTGCGCTGCAGCCAGTGGTAGATGGAGGCTTGGTTCAGAGCGACCATGAGGCGGTCTTCTTCGGGGGTTCTGTTCTTTTTCTCGATCAGATCCCAAGCGCGATTGAAGCAATGCGCGGAGAAGTATTTGTGCGCAGCGGCAGCATCAATGTTCCCTGTGGTCATGGACTGTCCCTCCGTTACGGCTTGCGGGCATAACGCGCGTCGACAATTCGCCGAGCAACAAGATGGCGATCCCCAGCATGATGGCGACGTCGGCGACATTGAAGATACCGGTCCGCAGCCAGCCCACCCCGACGTTCAGGAAGTCCACGACACTGCCGCGAGTGAGGCGATCGATCCAGTTGGATAGGCCGCCGGCGACGAATAGTGCGACGCCCAGCGCACGCCAAAATGGCCAGCGCGACCGGATCAGCATGCCGATGAGCGTCGCAAGAACGAGGCCCGTCGCAATGACGAATATCGAGTTACGTACGGCGGCCCCGAGGTTCGCGCCTAGGCTGAGAAACCCGCCCGTGTTTTCCGCGTAGACGAGGCGCACGGAATCCGCGAGCAACGACCGCGTCGGCCTGTGAGCCAGTAGGGTGGTCGCGAGATGCTTCGTGACTCGATCGCAGCCGATGGTCGACACCGTGACGAGCACGAGAAAAATTGCGCGTACGCTGATCTTCACTCTACGGCTCCCGGCGCGAAGTGGATCGATTCGTTCTTTTCTTGCGTCTCGCCGTCACGCCTGGGATCCGGAATCGTTTCCGAACGGAAGTCGGGTGCAACGGCGTCGCTCAAGCTCGGGCCACGCCGCGCGAAAGCCGAATGTCCATCCAAACGGCGAGCGCGAGCACTGAGCCGCGCGCGATGTATCTCGTCTCCGGCGAGAACGCGAGCAGCGTCATGCCGTTCAGCAGCGTGGCCATGATCAGCGCGCCGAACAGCACGCCGACGACCGTGCCGCGGCCGCCCTTCAAGCTCGTGCCGCCGATCACGCAGGCAGCGATCGCGTCGAGCTCCATGAGCTCGCCGGTCGTCGTGGTGGAAGCGCCCGCGAACGCGGTCTCGAGGAAGCCTGCGAGCGCCACGATCGCGCCGTTGATGGCGAAGGCGCCGATCACGACCTTGTCGATCGGCACACCGGAGAGCAACGCCGCCTCTTCGTTGCCGCCGACCGCGAATAGATAGCGGCCGAGACGCAGATGCCGACACACGAGGTGAACGGCGAACGCAACGGCCCCCAAAAGCAGTGCGCTGAGCGGCACGCCCCGGTATTGGTTCAGCACGAGCACGAACAAGAACAATACTTGCGCCGCGACGAACCAGCGCAGAAACGCCTGCTCGAAATCCGCATCGGCGCCGCGCGCTTTGCGCCGTTGCTCGCCGCGCCACGCCGCTGCGCCGAGCGCCGCGACGATCGCAGCCGCGAGCGCGTAGCCGAAGGCCGGCGGCACGTAGTACGTGGTCAGAAGCGAGTACAGATTGGTCGCCCCGCCGCGAACCACCGGAACGGTCTGGCTGCGGATCACGAGCCAATGCACGCCCTTGAACACGAGCAGCCCGCCGAGCGTGATGATGAACGCCGGGATCTTCTCCTTCACGATCACGGTGCCCATCGCCGCGTACAACGCGATGCTCGCGAGCATCGTGACGAGCAAAGCGAGCGGCGCGGGGAAGTCGTGCTGCACGATCAGCACGGCCGCGAGCCCTCCCATCAGGCCGACGCCGCTGCCGACGCTCAGGTCGATGTGGCCGGGCACGATGACGAGCAGCATGCCGAGCGCGAGCACCGCGGTCGCCGCGAGCTCGATTGCGAGCTGCGACAAATTGCGCGCGCTCAAGAAGGCGGGATCCGACCACCAGAAGTACGCCGCGATCGCGAGCAGGGCGATCAGCATCGAGTAATCGCGCAGTCCGACTCGTTGCTGCGGCGTCATTCGTGCGCGGCTCGAGTCGCTGCTGCGGCGTGCCCGCCGGGCCGCTCGGGAGACGCGCCGCGCAGGCCGGATCCCATTGCGGCCGTAAGCAGCGCCTCCTGGGTGATCGCCTCGCCGGCGAACGTGCCGCCGACACGGCCCTCAGCCAGCATCAGAATTCGGTCGCTCATGCCCATGAGCTCCGGCAGCTCGCTCGAGACGAGCAGCACCGCGAGTCCCTGGTCCGTCAGGTCGTTGATGAGCTCGTAGATCTCGAGTTTGGCACCGATGTCGATGCCTCGTGTCGGCTCGTCGAGCAGCACGACCTTGGGCTCGGTCATCAGCGCCTTGCCGATCGTGACCTTTTGCTGATTGCCGCCGGACAAGGTCACGGCCGCGGTCTCTTGGCCGCGCACCTTGATGCGCAGCCGGCGGATGTAGCCGTCGTTGGCGGCGGCTTCGGCGTCTTGTCGAACGAACCCGCCGCGAGACAGCGTTCGCAAGCTCGACAGCGACAGATTGAAGCCCACGGTCTGTTGCAACACGAGCCCGTAGCGTTTTCGGTCCTCGGTCAGGAGCACGAGGCCCTGCGCGATGCAGCGCTGCGGCGTGCGCGCCAGCGGCTCGCCGCCGATCGTGACCGAGCCGCTCGAGCGGTGCCCCCACACGCCGAAGATGTGCATCAGCAACTCGCTTCGGCCGGCACCCATCAGGCCGCCGATCCCGAGCACTTCGCCCGCCCGAAGCGCGAAACCGACGTCCTCGAGGCGCGGTCGGTCGGCGCCGGGCGCGATGACGGTCAAGCTCTCGATCTCGAGCGCAATCGCGCCGAGCTTCGAGCGGCGCCGCGGAAATAGATCGTCGATCTTGCGGCCCACCATGTGCCCGATCACGGCCTCGCGTGTCGTTGCCGCAGTGTCGAGCGTGGTGATCGTTGCGCCGTCGCGCAGCACGGTGATGCGGTCGGAGATCGCGAAGACCTCGTCCAGCTTGTGCGAGATGTAGATGCAGCTCACGCCTCGGGCGCGAAGCTCGCGCACGATCCCGAGCAGTACCGCCACTTCATGCCCCGTGAGCGCCGCAGTCGGCTCGTCCAAGATCAGAACGCGAGACTCTTTGCGCAAGGCCTTTGCAATCTCGACGAGCTGCTGTTGACCCACGCCGAGCGATCCGACCTTCGCAGCCGCAGGCACGTCGATGCCGTAGCGCTCGAGTAGACGGACGGTGTCAGTGAGCATCCGGTCGTGATCGACGAGCCCGAACCGGCGGGGCTCGCTGCCGAGGAACACGTTCTCGGCCACCGTCATCTCGGCGATCAGCGCGAGCTCTTGGTGGATCACCGCGAGCCCCGCGGCTTCGGCGCCCGCGGCGCTTTCGAAGCGCCGCTCGCGGCCGTCCATCAAAATGCGTCCTTCATAGCTCCCGTACGGGTGGATGCCCGAAAGCGTCTTGATGAGTGTCGATTTGCCGGCGCCGTTCTCGCCGCAAACCGCGTGCACTTCGCCCGCGCGCAGCGTGAAGTCGACGTTCTCGAGGGCCGTCACGCCCGCAAACCGCTTCACGAGCGCACACGCCTCCAGCACCACCTCCCGCGTCGCAGTTGCGGCCGGCGTTACCGCGCTCACGAGCGCGCCTCGTCGGCCTCACGTTTCGGCACAGCCTGTATGACGCGTGCGCCGGGATGCTCGCGCGCAGGGATGCGCGCGCGCAAGCTTACAGGGACGTATTCACGGCGTTGCCGGCGCATGCGTCATACAGGCTGTGTCGAAACGCGCCACTCCGCTCAACGCGCACGCTGATAGACGTCGTCGTGCGACTGGAAGCCGTCGGCGATCACGGTCTGCTCGATGTTGCCCTTCGTGACCGTGACGACGTCGAGCAAGATCGTGGGAACGGCCCGCCGGCCGTTGTCGAGCTCGTCCTTGACGACCAGCGGCTTGCCGCGCGCGAGCGCGACCGCGGCCTCGGCCGCGCGGCTCGCGAGCTTCTGCACGGGCTTGTAGATGGTCATCGCCTGCTCGCCGCCCACGATGCGCTGCAGCGCGACGAGCTCGGCGTCCATCCCGGTCACGACGACCTTGCCGGCGAGACCCTCCTCGCGCAGCGCCTGAATCGCGCCGCCGGCCGTGCCGTCGTTCGAGGCGAGGACGGCATCGATGTCGCGGCCGTACTTCGTGATGGCCGCATTCATGATGCGTTTCGCGTTCTCCGGCTTCCAGTCGTCCGCCCAGTCGTCGTGCAGGACTTCGACGGTGCCGGCCGCGATGGCGTCCTCGAGCGCCGCATCCTGGCCCGCCTTCAACAACGAGGCGTTGTTGTCGGTCTTCGAGCCGTAAATGCGCACGAGCTTGATCGGCTTCGGCGCGTCCTTGAGCGCATCCAAGACGTACTTCGCCTGCAGCTCGCCGACGCGCTCGTTGTCGAAGGTGATGTACAGATCGAGATCGCTGTCGACGATCAGCCGGTCGTAAGCGACCACGGGCGTACCGGCGTCGTGAGCCGCTTCGACGCCCCTCGCCATGGCCTTGCCGTCGTGCGGTACGATCACGATCACGTCCATCTTCGACGTGATCAGCGACTCGACGTCCGCAACCTGACGATTGTCGTCGCTGTTCGCAGATAGCACGGTGACGCTCGCGCCGAGCTCTTTCGCGCGGGCGACGAACGCGTCGCGGTCTTTCGCCCAGCGCGCTTCCTTGAGCGTGTCGAGCGACAACCCGATCTTGATCGGTGCGTTGGCGCCGGCCGGCGCGTGGGCGTCGGTGCTCGCGCCGGAGTGACCGAGCACGAGCCCGATCAGGATGCTGAGCGCGAGCGACGCGACGACGAGAAACGACTTGACGGTCATCGCTGCTTGACCTCGTGCACGATGCTGCGCGGGTGCTCGAACGCTACGCGGCGTAGTGGCCGATTGCAATTCCGTCCCGGTTCGCTCGAGCCCCTCGCGCCGCCGATAGACACCCCTGCGACACTCGATTATGGTACCGGGACCATCGGTGCGGCGACGACTTCGGGGCGCCGCCGAGTCGCCGGATCCGTGCCGACAAAACCAACAAACGTCCGCCAAGCCGTCGGTTCGGCCGTCGCGAGCGCCGCGGCGAGCAGCGCCGCGAGGGCTCAGCAGCGCGACGAGCGGGCGCTGTACAAGGATCCCGCGGCCGAGATCGAGGCGCGCGTCGCGGACCTGCTGGCGCGGATGACGCTCGCCGAGAAGCTCGTGCAGATCACGTCCGTCTGGGACAGCAAGACCGAGATCTTCGACGAGCGCTCGCAGCTCGACCACGACAAGCTCGCGCGCCGCTATCCCGACGGCATCGGCCAGTTCGCGCGTCCCTCGGACGGGCGCGGTCCGGCGTCGCCGCGCTTGGCGCCGGGGCGCGACACGGCCGCGACGATCGAGCTCGTCAACGCGCTGCAGCGCTACGCGGTCGGGGAGACGCGGCTCGGCATCCCGATCCTGTTCCACGAGGAGGCGCTGCACGGCTACGCGGCGCCCGGGGCCACGAGCTTCCCGCAGCCGATCGCGCTCGCCTCGAGCTTCGATCCCGAGCTCGTGCGCAAGGTCGACGCGGTGATCGCGCGCGAGGTACGCGCGCGCGGCGTGCACCTCGTGCTGTCGCCGGTCGTCGACGTGGCGCGCGATCCGCGCTGGGGCCGTATCGAGGAGACGTTCGGCGAGGATCCGCACCTGGTCGGCGAGATGGGTGTCGCGGCGGTCGAAGGCCTGCAGGGCGTAGGGCACGCGCGCACCCTCGGGGCGGACAAGGTGTTTGCTACGCTCAAGCACCTCACGGGTCACGGCGAGCCCGAGAGTGGCACCAACGTCGGGCCCGCGCCGATTTCCCGCCGCGAGCTGCGCGACGTGTTCCTGCCGCCGTTCGAGCAGGTCGTCAAGCGTACCGCGATCTCCTCGCTCATGGCCTCCTACAACGAGATCGACGGCGTGCCGAGCCACGCGAACCGCTGGTTGCTGCACGATGTGCTGCGCGCGGAGTGGGGCTACCGCGGCGCAATCGTCAGCGACTACTACGCGATCGACCAGCTCGTCGATTTGCATCACGTGGCTGCGGACCGTTCAGAGGCCGCGCGGCTCGCGCTCGCGGCCGGCATCGACTGCGACTTGCCGAACGGCGGCTCGTACTCGACGCTTGCGGCCGCAGTCGAGTCCGGCGCGCTGGCCGAAGCGGACGTCGACACGGCCGTGCGCCGCATCCTCGATCTCAAGTTCCGCGCGGGGCTGTTCGAGCGGCCGTATGCGGACGCCGCGCGCGCAGCGCGGATCACGAACGATGCCGAGGCGCGCGAGCTCGCGCGGGTCGCGGCCGAGCGCAGCATCGTGCTGCTGAAGAACGACGGCGTGCTGCCGCTGCAGCTGCCGGCGGCGGCGCCGGCGCCGACGATCGCGGTGATCGGCCCGAACGCCGCGGTCGCCCGCCTGGGCGGCTACAGCGGCGAGCCGCCGACGAAGGTGTCGCTGCTCGACGGCGTGCGCGCGAAGGTCGGCGACCGCGCCCGCATCGTCTACGCCGAGGGCGTCGCGATCACCAAGAGCGACGACTGGTGGGCCGATCGCGTCGAGCTCGCCGACCCGGGCGAGAACCGCGCGAAGATCGCGGCCGCGGTCGAGGCCGCGCGCGCGGCCGACGTCATCGTGCTCGCGCTCGGCGACACCGAGCAGACGAGCCGCGAAGGCTGGGCCGCGAATCATCTCGGCGATCGCGCGAGCCTCGATCTCGTCGG
Source organism: uncultured Gammaproteobacteria bacterium (assembly GCA_963817615.1). Taxonomy (GTDB): domain Bacteria; phylum Pseudomonadota; class Gammaproteobacteria; order Steroidobacterales; family Rariloculaceae; genus FEN-1219. The sequence goes on from CAWFPH010000002.1 coordinate 1,778,024, forward strand.
CGAGCAGCAGGCGCTGTTCGATGCCTTGCACGCGCTCGGCAAGCCGGTCGTCGTCGTGCTGATCAACGGCCGGCCCGCCTCGACCGTCGCGATCGCGGCGCAGGCGAGCGCGCTCGTCGAGGCGTGGTATCTCGGCGAGCAGGGCGGCCACGCGCTCGCGAACGTGCTGTTCGGCGACGTCGCGCCCGGCGGCAAGCTGCCCGTCACGATTCCGCGCAGCGCCGGGCAGCTGCCGATGTGCTACGACTACAAGCCCTCGGCGCGGCGCGGCTACCTGTTCGGCAGCGTGGAGCCGCTGTTTCCGTTCGGCTGGGGCCTGAGCTACACGACGTTCGACGATCGACGCGCCGCGGCTCTCGGCCGAGCGCATCGGCACGGCCGGCAGCGTCGAGGTCAGCGTCGAGGTCCGCAACAGCGGCGCGCGCGCGGGCGACGAGACGGTGCAGATCTACCTGCGCGACGAGGTCGGCTCCGTCACGCGGCCCGTCAAGGCGCTCAAGGCCTTCGAGCGCGTGAGCCTCGCGCCAGGCGAGTCGCGCACGCTCACGTTCACGCTGAGGCCCGAGGACTTCGCGCTCTGGGACCGGCGCATGGAGCGCGTCGTCGAGCCCGGCGTGTTCGCCGTGATGGCCGGCCCGAATTCGGTGGACTTGAAGAGCGCGACGCTCACGGTCGAGGACCGCCGATGAGCGGGCGGCGCAATTGGAGCCGCCGCGATCTCGTGAAGCTCGCGGCCGCGGCCACGACCTCCGCCGTCGCCGGCGCAGGTTTGCCGCGCGCGCTCGCCGCGCGCCGCGACGAGCCCGTCTATCGCAATGCCGGTGCGCCGGTCGCCGCGCGCGTCGAGGACTTGCTCGCGCGCATGACGCTCGAGGAGAAGGTCGCGCAAATGATCGCGCTCTGGGCGCGCAAGGCGGAGATCTCCGACGGCCTTGCGTTCGCACCCGACAAGGCGTCGGCCGCGTATCCGCACGGCATCGGGCAGATCGCGCGGCCGTCGGACAAGCGCGGCGCGCCGGGCGCGCCGGAGGCCGCGGGCGGCCCCGCGAAGAATTGGCGCACGCCCGCGGAGACGGTCGCGTTCGTGAACGCCGTGCAGAAGTGGGCCGTCGAACGTACGCGCTTGGGCATCCCGGTGCTGTTCCACGAGGAAAGCCTGCACGGCTACATGGCCACCGAGGCGACGATGTTCCCGCAGGCCATCGCGATGGCCGGCACGTTCGACACGGATCTCGTGCGCGAGATCGGCGCGGTCATCGCGCGCGAGGTGCGGGCGCGCGGCGTCGCGCTCGTGCTGTCGCCGGTCGTCGACATCGCGCGCGATCCGCGCTGGGGCCGCATCGAGGAGACGTTCGGCGAGGATCCGCACCTCGTCGCCGAGATGGGCGTCGCTGCAGTCGAAGGGCTGCAGGGGCGAGGCAAGCTCGTCGCGCTCGGGCCGGACAAGGTGTTTGCGACGCTCAAGCACATGACGGGCCACGGCCAGCCCGCGAGCGGCAACAACGTCTCGCCCGCGCCGATCGCCGAGCGCGAGCTGCGCGAAAATTTCTTCCCGCCGTTTCGCAGCGTGGTGGAGCGGACGTCGATCGGCGCGCTGATGCCGTCGTACAACGAGATCGACGGCGTGCCGAGCCACACGAACCGCTGGCTGCTCGAGGACGTGCTGCGCGAGGAGTGGGGGTTCGGCGGCATCGTCGTCAGCGACTACAACGGCATCTCGCAGCTCGCCTCGCTGCACCACGTCGCCGCGGACGCCGAGGATGCGGCGCGCCAGGCGCTTGCGGCCGGCGTCGATTGCGAGCTGCCGGACGGCGCGGCCTACCCGACGCTCGTGGCGCAAGTGGGCGCCGGGAAAGTGCCGGTAGCCGCGATCGACCGGGCCGTCGCGCGGATTCTCGCGCTCAAGTTCCGTGCGGGGCTCTTCGAGCGTCCGTACGGCGACGCGCGGCTCACGGCGCGGGTCACCGGCAATGCCGAAGCGCAGGCGCTCGCGCTCACGGCCGCGCGCAAGTCGCTGTGCCTGCTGAAGAACGACGGCACGCTGCCGTTCGAGCGCCGCGCGCTCAAGCGAATCGCGGTGATCGGCCCGAACGCGAACGTCGCGCGCCTCGGCGGCTACTCGAGCGTGCCGAAGCGATCCGTCACGCTGCTCGACGGCGTGCGCGCGCTCGTCGGCCCCGACGTCGAGGTAATCAATGCACAAGGTGCGTTCATCACGCAGAGCGAGGACCGCTCGGCCAACGAGGTGCTGCTCGCCGACCCCGAGCGAAATCGGGTGCTGATCGGTGAAGCGGTCGCGGCCGCGCGCGGCGCCGACGCGATCGTGCTCGCGATCGGCGACACCGAGCAGACGAGCCGCGAGGGCTTCGCGACGAATCACCTGGGCGACCGCAGCGAGCTCGACCTCGTGGGCGAGCAGAACGAGCTGTTCGACGCGCTGCGCGAGTTGGGCAAGCCGGTCGTCGTCTGCGCCTTGAACGGACGGCCGCCGAGCTGGCCGAACGTCGCGGCGAATGCCAACGCGATCCTCGAGTGCTGGTACCCGGGGCAAGAGGGCGGCACCGCAATGGCCGAGGCGCTCTTCGGCGAGGTGAATCCCGGCGCGAAGCTGCCCGTGACCGTGGTCCGCGACTCGGGCCAGATCCCGTTTTTCTACAATCACAAGCCGAGCGCGCGGCGCGGGTATTTGTTCGAGGACAAAGCCGCGCTCTACCCGTTCGGGCACGGCCTGAGCTACACGACATTCACGATCGGTGCGCCCGAGCTGTCGGCGCGGACGATCGGCGCCGGCGGCTCCGTCGACGTGCTGGTGACCGTGACGAACGCGGGCGCCCGCGCGGGCGACGAGGTCGTGCAGCTCTACGTGCGCGACGTTGTAGCGTCCGTCACGCGGCCGGTCCGCGAGCTCAAGGGTTTTCAGCGCGTTACGCTCGAGCCGGGCGAGAGCCGCCGGCTGCGCTTCACGCTCGGGCCCGACGCGTTCAAGCTCTGGGACGCGCGCATGCGCGAGGGGGTCGAGCCCGGACGCTTCGAGATCTCGGCCGGGCCGGACTCGGTGAACCTCGAGTCCGCCGTGCTCGAGGTCGTTTGAACGTCCGAGCGATGACGGCCGCGTGCGGCGGGATGCGAAGGGGGTGCGGAGCACGGCGCTCGATCGAGACCACCGCCAAACCGGACGGCGGCGACGTCGCGAGCGCTCCATTTCGTTATGCGCTCGCGCCGCGCGTCATACGGCAGCGCGCCCCCGCTGAACTGCGGCGTTATGCGGCACTTCCATGACCCTTAACCTGCTCGCAAACATAGACGTTGACGACCTCGAGCGGGCCGTCGACTTCTATTGTTCCGCCTTGGGGTTGACGGTCGGTAGACGCTTTGGCGATGCTGCGATCGAACTTGTTGGCGCCTCTTCGGCAATCTATCTCCTCGAGCATGCCGCGGGGACTCTACCCGCGAACTCATCTTCGCAGCGGCGCGATTTTTCGCGACACTGGACGCCAGTGCACCTCGACTTCGTTGTTCCGAGCATCGAGCCCGCTCTGGCTCGTGCCCAGAAGGCTGGGGCTCAGCTTGAGGCTGAAGTGCGCACGCACAAATGGGGGCGGATTGCGGTCTTGGCGGATCCGTTTGGTAACGGGTTCTGCCTGATTGAGTTTCTTGGGCGCGGCTATGATGAGATCGCGACGTGAAAAACCACGTCCTCCGCACCTGCCCGGTTGGCACGGAGTCGCTCGATCGCGGCAATAAGCTGCGCAGCTACGCACGCGAGGGTGTCGGCTATGCCTGGTTCCTCGGCGCACTCTGGATTTGAGCAGCCGCTCGACCGCTTGTTCGCGGAGCCAGCCGAAGTGCGGCAGGAGGCGGATGTCGGCTAGGCTGTAGGTTTAGGTGCGTGCCTCTCGGCCAGCATTCCGGAGCCGAAGGCTACCGAGGTTGCACGCTGCTCAGCCCGTCGGCGGAAGTTTTCGTCGCGCGCCGTCTCCCAATGAAGACCGTTCTAGGCATCGATGTCGGCACTCAGAGCGTAAAGACGCTCTTCTACGACTACGAGTCGCGGCGCGTCGTCGCGGTCGCGTCCGCGCCGCTCACGCTCGAGACCGACGCGCTCGGCACGGCCGAGCAGCACGCGTCGAGCTGGCTCGAGGCGCTGCACGAGTGCCTCCGCAACGTCCCGGACGACGTCCGCGCGTCGGTGCAGGCGATCGGCGTGTCCGGTCAGCAGCACGGCCTCGTGGCGCTCGACGCGCGCGGTGACGTGCTGATTCCCGTGAAGCTCTGGTGCGACACGTCGACGCAGGCGGAAACCGACGAGATCACCGCGGCCGTCGGCGGGCGCGAGCGCTGCATCGCGATCAGCGGCAACGCGCTGGTCACCGGCTATACCGCGCCGAAGATCCGCTGGTTCGCGAAGAGCCGGCCGCAGCTCTATCGCAAGGCCGCGCACTTCCTGCTGCCGCACGACTATCTGAACTTCGTGCTGACCGGCGTGCTCGGGATGGAGCACGGCGACGCCTCGGGCACCGGGCTCATGGACGTGCGCGCGCGAGCGTGGAGCGACGAGCTGCTGCGCGCGGTCGACCCGGGGCGCGATCTCGCGGCGTGCCTGCCGCCGTTCGTCACGGCCGGCGACTTCATCGGCGCGACGACCGACGACGCTGCGCGGCGCTTCGGCCTGCCGGCCGGCGTGCCGGTCTCCTCCGGCGGCGGCGACAACATGATGGCCGCGGTCGGCACCGGCAACGTGGCCGCGGGCACGCTCACGATGAGCCTCGGCAGCTCCGGAACGCTCTACGCGCACGCAGACGAGCCGGTCGTCGACCCGCAAGGCCACGTCGCGGCGTTCTGCGGCTCCACGGGCGGTTGGCTGCCGCTCGCCTGCACGATGAACTGCACGCTCGCGACCGAGCTCATGCGTGCGCGGCTCGGCATCGAGCTCGCGGCGTTCGATGCCAGCGTCGCCGCCGTCGAGCCCGGCTCGGACGGGTTGCTCGTGCTGCCGTTCTTCAACGGCGAGCGCACGCCGAATTTGCCGAATGCGCGGGGCTCGGTGCTCGGCTTGAGCGGGCGAACCGGCACGAAGGAGCACCTGTTGCGCGCGACCGTCGAGGGCGCGACATACGCACTCAAGTTCGCCGTCGACGCGCTCGCGGCGCTCGGGCTGACCGGCGAGGAGATCGTGCTGACGGGCGGCGGCGCCAACAGCGGCGCCTGGCGGCAAATCGTGGCCGACGTCTGCGGCTTGCCGGTCACGATGCTCGAGCAGGAAGAAGGCGCGTCGTTCGGCGCCGCGCTGCACGCGCTCTGGGCTCTGGAGCGCCGTACCAACCCGGCGAGGCGCGTGCACGAGGTGACCGCGGCGCACCTCACGCGCAACGCCGTAGCGGACGCCGTGCCGGACGCCGCGCACGCGGACGCGTATGCGCAGGGCTACGCGAGCTACCGGCGCGCGGTCGCGCACATTGCACCTTTCTATTGAGGCGATCCACCATGGCCACTAGACCATTCATCGGCGAGCGCGAGTACTTCAAAGGCATCGGCAAGATCGCGTACGAAGGGCCCGACTCGGACAACCCGCTCGCGTTCAAGGCTTACGACGAGAATCGCCGCGTGGGCGGCAAGTCGATGCGCGAGCATTTGCGCTTCGCCGTGTGTTACTGGCACACGTTCTGTGCGAGCGGTGCCGATCCATTCGGGCCCGGCACGCGAGCCCAGCCGTGGGCCGAGCGCGCCGATCCGCTCGCGCGCGCCCGCGACCGGCTCGACGCGGCGTTCGAGCTCTTCACGAAGCTCGGTGTGCCGTATTACTGCTTCCACGATCGCGACCTCGCGCCCGAAGGCGCCTCGGTGGCCGAGAGCGAGCAGCATCTCGCCGAGCTCGTGAAGCTCGCTCGCGAGCGGCAGGACGCGACCGGCGTGAAGTTGCTCTGGGGCACGGCGAACCTGTTCTCCCACCCGCGTTACATGAACGGCGCGGCGACCAATCCGAACTTCGACGTGCTCGCGCACGCCGGTGCGCAGGTGAAGGCCGCGCTCGACGCGACGGTTGCGCTCGGCGGTGAAAACTACGTGTTCTGGGGCGGCCGCGAAGGCTACTCCTATTTGTTCAACACCGATCCGGGCCGCGAGCTCGAGCACATGGCGCGATTCCTGGCGCTCGCGCGCGACTATGGCCGCTCGATCGGCTTCAAGGGCACGTTCCTCGTCGAGCCGAAGCCGATGGAGCCGATGTATCACCACTACGATGCGGACGTGCAGACGGTGATCGGGTTCCTACGCCGGCACGGACTCGACGGCGATTTCAAGCTCAACGTCGAGGCGAATCATGCGACGCTCGCCGGCAAGAGCTTCGCGCACGAGTTGCAGATGGCCGCCGACGCGGGGCTGCTCGGCTCGATCGACGCGAACCGCGGCAATCCGCAAAACGGCTGGGACACCGATCAGTTCCCGACCGATCTGTACGACGCCGTGCAAGCGATGCTCGTCGTGCAAGCGGCCGGCGGCTTCACGACGGGCGGCCTGAATTTCGACGCGCGCGTGCGCCGCGAGTCCACTGCGCCCGCGGACTTGTTCATTGCGCACATCGGCGGCATGGACACGTTCGCGCGCGGCTTGCTCGTCGCGCACGACCTGCTCGAGCATTCGCCTCTCATGGCCGAGCGGCGCGGGCGTTATGCGAGCTTCGATGCGGGTGCGGGACGCGCATTCGAAGCGGGCGAGCTCACCCTGCAACAGTTGCGCGACCATGCCGCGCGCAGCGGTGAGCCGGAGCAGATCAGCGGTCGGCAGGAGCGCTGGGAGAACCTCGTGAACGACCGGCTGCTGCGTGCACGCTAGCGCGGAATATCGCCGTGCGGATCGAGACGGACGATCTATCGAGGCCACAGGTGCTCGCCCTGCTCGCCGAGCATCTGCGGAACATGTACGAGATCACACCGCCCGAGCACGTGTTCGCGTTCGACGCGAGCAGGCTCCGGGCGCCTGGCGTCGTCTTTTGGACCGCATGGAAGGACGAGCTTTTGCTGGGCTGCGCGGCGCTCCAGGAGCTCTCTCCGACCCAGGGCGAGGTGAAGTCGATGCGAACGCCCGAGGGCCTTCGCCGGCAGGGAGCCGGGCGTGCGCTGCTCGAGCATATTCTCGAGACTTCCCGGCAGAGGGGTTATCACGAGCTATTCCTCGAGACCGGCAGTCACGCGGCGTTCCTGCCGGCCCGTGCCCTCTATCGCAGCGTCGGTTTCCGGGAGTGCGGGCCCTTCGGCACGTACCGGGACAACGCCTTCAGCGTGTTCATGTCGTTGCGTCTCGTCGGCGAGAGCGCAGCCTGATCGACGCTTGCCGCGTCAATCGACTCGCAGCGCGTCGAGCCGCCATGCCACACGTCGCTGTCCGAGCGTCGATCGCCGCACCGAACCGCTGCGCCGCCGCCGGTCACGAATCGAGCGGATCGGCCCCGAGCGCGAGCTCGACGGCGAGCGGCAAATCGAGCGCATGCTCGTTCGCGAGCCGGCTCGCATGCAGCGCCTCGAAGTCGTGGGGCAGCCGCAGCATCCAGTTGCGCGGATCGACGACGCCGGGCACGTTGTAGCGCTCCTCGAGCCCGAACAGGTCGGCGAAGAAGATCGACACGTTCTCGGCGCGCGATGCCAGGAGCTCGGCGAGCATGGCGCTCGCGAAAAAACGCGGGCTCTCGAACCGCTCGGTCCGCTCGAGGCGCAGGCGAGCCGCGAGGTGCCGCGCCCACTGTTCGCGGCGCGCGGGCGTCCAGTCGCGGATCACGGCGAAGATCGGCGCCGTGTCGTGGTTGCCGAGCATCAGCCAATCCTCGCGGGCGGCGTTCTCGGCCCGGTAGACGTCGCTCGGATCGTCGAGGTTCGCCTTTTGCGTCACGCGCCAGCGACCGAGCCCGTGCCGCGCGAGCACACGCGCGAGCGGCGTCGGCATCGTCGACAGCACCTCGCAAACGAGATCCTTGGGGTCGCGTCCGAGCCGCATCGCGGCGTCGAGGAGAACGTCGAGCAGAATCGCGTACCTCGTGACTTGGTGGTCGTCGAGGCGGGTCACCCAGCGGTCGTGATAGCGCGGCAGGGAGCGATCGATTTGCTCCGGCCGCGCAATGGCGAATGCGGCGAGCGCGGGGTGATCGGCCAAGTCGGGCGATGAGAACAGGCGAGCACCGCCGCGCACCGCGAGCGCCGGGTCGCCGTCGGCGCGATAGACCCACGGGCACACGATGCCGTGCGGGTGATCGACGCGCACGGCGTCATACTCGGCGAACACCTTCTGTGCGCGCGCGACGACGAGCTCGCGCACGGCGCCCGCGTACTGGACTGGATCGAGCACCGGGTATTCCCAGGGCTGGCCTTCCGGGTTCGTGCGGCTCGGCGGCGCGCCCATCCGGTAGCCGCGCAGGAAAGCGCGGCCATGGCGCCAGGCGTCGCCGTCGGCGCAGCCGATTTGCAAGTCGCCGTAGAGCGCGAGCGGGCAGCTCGCGCGCAGCCGCAGATGCTCCATCGCGACGAGAAGCTGGCCGAACGCGTAGCGGTCGATCGCGTCCGCGTGTGCGGCGAGCAGCTCGGTGCGGCGCAGTCGGTCGCCGGCGAGCCATAGATCGCGATCGCGTGCGGGCCAGGTGCGATGGCCGCCGCCGTAGGTCGCCTGTAGGGCCGCGTAAAGCGCGTCGGCTTCGAGCCAGCTTGCAGGGGCAGCGATGGTCGCGGCGCCGGAGCCGGGGCGCAGCCCATGCTCCGCGAGGAACCGGTCGAGGTTCGCGCGCAGGTCGGGCCGTGCCCCGCGCTCGAGCGCACGATACGCGGCATCGACGAGCGCATGGCTCGCGTCATACGCGTGCGCGGCTCGCGCATCGCCGCCCGGCACGAGCCAGCGTTCCAGCTCGGCAGCAGCGACGAGCCCTTCGAACGGACCGCCCGTGCGCCATGACGCTAGCGCAATGTTGGCGAGATTCCGCGAGAAGATCGTGCCGTCGTACGGCGACGGATTCGTGCGCGACGTCTGACCTTGCGGTCCGAGCTGAATGCCGGTGAAGCCCAAGCCGCGCGCGTAGCCGATCAGCCGTGCCGCGGCGCGCGTCGTGGGCGCACCGCGTCCGATGTCCTCGTCGAGATCCGCGGGAAAGCTCGCGTCGTGGATCGCGAGCACCAAGCGCCGCTTGCCGAGCCTGGCGAGGCCTTCGATGAGAGCCGTCATACGCGCGCGCGGCTCGGCGGCGCGCGCTTCGGACCGCGTCGCTTCGCGCGCTCGGTCGGTAACGCCGCGCGGGCGGGCCGTGTCGGGGATCGGACGAAGGAGAAGCGTGTCGCCACGCGGGCTGATCGTATGCTTCGGCCGGCGCTCGAAGAATCGTCCGAAGGGCTAACGAGTCTCGGGCATGGTCGGCAGCGCGTTGCGGATCGCGGCGATCTTCCAACCACCGCGCTCGCGCTTGAGGACCATCGAGGTCAGCATGTGCCGGTCCGTCCCGTCCGCTCGGCCGAGACTGTCGTAGCGGCCGTCGGCGAGTGCAACGTCGGGCGAGATGAGCCGGATGGATTCGAGCGTGATCGTGCGCCGGCCGCCCGTGGTGCGCTGTGTCGCGAGCGTTCCCGATACGACCGCGTCGCGGCCGCGGCGCAAGTTGCCGGAAGTCTGCTGCTGATCGACGTCCTCGGTCATCAGCTTCGCGAGACCGGCTGCGTCGTTCTGCTCGCGCAGATCGAGGAACGCCTGCACGACGGCTTTGATCGCGGCTTCGTCGGCCGCATGCGGTTGGCCTTGCGCGTGCGCGGCGCAGCCGAGCGCCGCTGACGACAGCAGCACCATGACGGCGCACGCGCGCGCCGCGGATCGACCGATCGATCGCTTCATCGGGAGAGCCTCCGTCGGCTTCGCTCTGGGCAAACGGTATTCCACGTCCTCAACGCTTGCGCGCCGTCGCGTACACCTCGATCCACGAGACGTTGGTGCACCCGGCGGTGCCGTGGCCGCCGCCGGGCATCAGATCGACGTAACCGATCTCGTCCACGCGGCTCAAGTCCGGGTTGTCGACTTCGAGCTTCACGACCGCCTTCTGCGGATCGAGCTCGAACCAGCGCTGGTCGTCGAACGTGACCTCCGAGACCACGAAATCGCCCGTGAAACCGTCCGGTCCGACCATCCGCCGCTGCGGGCTCTGGAAGGTCTGGCTGCCGACCAGCAGCATGCCGTTCGCGAGCTTCACGACCGGATGCAGCACGTGCAGATTCTCCGTGCGGGTGCGCCAGCGCATCCTCGTGAGCCCGGTCAGATCGAGATAGGCGCCCTTGTGCCTGAGCGTGAGCGCCACGGGCGACGTCGTGAAGCCGTTCCACAGGTCCGGGATGCCGTTGTGCGAGGTCACCTGGATGTCGGCCGCGTCGGGGCCATAGAGCTGCAGCGTGAGGTCCGGATTGGTCAGCGCCTCTTTCGTGATGCGGCGATTCTCGTCGTCGAGCGCCCCGGTATGCGGCGGCTGCTGCCAGACCTCGCGGAACAGCAGCGCCGGCGTCACGGCGTCGTGCTCCAAGAAACCAGGGCTCGATGCGCTCGTTTGTGCGAGCGCATCACGACCATTCCATGCGAAGAGGGTGATCATTCCGCCGATCAGCCACGCACGTCTATCGAAGCTCCGATGGATGCTGAAGAAGCTCGAGCTCATTGCTACCCCCTCCGGACTCTCTGGGCCCAGGTTGCAGCTTACCGCGAGCCTTCTGTTAAATTCTCGCCGAAATGAGCACCGCAACCGATCCGCATGACCCGCGCCGCGATCTGGAGATGCTGCTGGCGTCGCGGTTCGCGCTGATCGTCGTGGAGTCGCGCGACGAGCATCGTGTGCTGCAAATCGTCCGCGATGCGAGCCAACGCGTGAGCCGCGGGCGCAAGTGGGGCATCTTCCAGTGGACGGTGACCGAAGGGCTGTGCCGCGTCGATCTCGACCTGGGCGGCCCGCAGCGCACGCTGGCCGATCCCGAGCAGCTGCTGCGGCATCTGAAGGCCACGCCGATGCCGGGCATCTATGCGCTGCTCGACTTCCACCCTTATTTGACCGACCCGCTCAACGTGCGCATGCTCAAGGACATTGCGCAAGGCTACGAGCAGGTCGCGCGCACGATCGTGCTGATGAGCGCGGAGCTGCCGGTGCCGCAAGAGCTCGAGCACCTCGTGGCGCACCTCGCGCTCGCTCTGCCGACGCGCAACGAACGCCTCATGATCGTCACCCGCGTGGCGCAGGAATGGACCCGCGGCAGCGGCAAAGCCGCGCGTATCGACCCCGCCGCGCTCGAGCTGTTGATCGACAATCTGGCCGGGCTCGAAGCCGGCGACGCCGAACGGCTCGCGCGCGAGGCGATCTTCGACGATGGCGCGTTGACGGCCGACGACGTGCGCCGCGTGCTCGCGACGAAATACGAGCTGCTGAACCGCGGTGGCACGCTCTCCTACGAGCCCGATACGGCGCAATTCGCCGACCTCGGCGGTCTGACGCATCTGCGCAGCTGGCTCATGACCCGCAAGGCGGCGTTCGACGGCAGCGCGCCGGACCTCGATCCCCCGAAGGGCGTGATGCTGCTCGGCGTGCAGGGCTGCGGTAAGAGCGTCGCGTGCCGTGCCGCGGCCGGGATCTTCGGCGTGCCGCTGCTCCGGCTCGACTTCGGCAGCCTGTACAGCAAGTGGCAAGGCGAGTCCGAGAAGAATCTGCGCGAGTCGCTGCAGGCCGCCGGGGGCCTCGCGCCCTGCGTGCTGTGGGTGGACGAGATCGAGAAGGCGCTCGCCGCCGGCGACGGCGACGGCGGCGTGTCGCGACGCGTGCTCGGCACGTTCCTGACCTGGCTTGCCGAGCAGCGCTCGCGAATCTTCGTGATGGCCACGGCGAACAACATCAGCGCGCTGCCGCCCGAGCTGCTGCGTAAGGGCCGCTTCGACGAGATCTTCTTCGTGGACTTGCCCGACCGCGGCACGCGCATGGCGGTTCTCGCGATTCACGCCCGCAAGCGCAACGTGGCGCTGAGCCAGCAAGAGCTGCTCGCGCTCGCCGCGCAGAGCGAGGGCTTCTCCGGCGCGGAGCTCGAGCAGGCGATCGTCGCGGCGCTGTACACCGCGCGCTCGCGCAAGCAGCCGATCAGCGCCGGGCTCATCGCGAGCGAGCTCAAGGCCACGCAGCCGCTGTCGGTGGTCATGCACGAGCAGGTCGAGGCGCTGCGGGACTGGGCGCGCGAGCGCACCGTCGCCGCCAACTGAGCGATTGACGGGCTTCGCCGCGCGGACCGCGCCACGCGCCGGTAGGCATCGCTGCAGCTCGGAGTTAATCTTGGCCGTAGCGGCGCTCCGACGCATCGCGCAGCGGGGAATTCTCATGAGCACCGTCACGCTCAAGGTCAACGGCCGCGCCCGTCGCGTCGACGCCGAGGCCGCTACGCCGCTGCTGTACGTCTTGACCGACGACCTCGGACTGCGCGGCCCGAAGTTCGGCTGCGGGCTCGGTCAGTGCGGCGCTTGCACCGTGATTCTCGGCAATACGGCGGTGCGCTCGTGCTCGATGCCGGTCGGCAGCGTCGGCGATGTCGAGATCACGACGCTCGACGGGCTCGGCACGAGCGACAAGCCGCATCCGCTGCAGCAAGCGTTCATCGACGAGCAGGCCGCTCAGTGCGGCTATTGTCTGAGCGGGGTGATCCTCACCGCGAAGGCGCTGCTCGACCGCAATCCGCGCGCGAGCGATGCGCAGATCCGCGAGGGTCTGAACGGCGTCCTGTGCCGCTGCTTCACGCATACTCGAATGCTGCGCGCGATCAAGCGCTACGCGAGCGGCCTCGAGCGATGAAGCTCACGGCCGATGCGCGAACGGCGCTCGAGCGCGCGCGGCTCAGCCGCAGAGACGTTCTCAAGGGCGCGGCCGGCCTCGTGGTGGCGTTCTCGAGCGCGGGCGCCGCCACGCGTCTCGCGTTCGCGCAGGGCGGCAGGGGCAGCAACGCGCTCGATGCATGGCTCGCGGTGGACGCGGGCGGGCACGTCACCGCTTACACCGGCAAGTGCGAGCTCGGCCAAGGCATCTTCACGGCCCAAGCACAGCTCGTCGCGGAGGAGCTGTCCGTGCCGCTGGAGGCTGTCACGCTCGTCCAGTGCGACACGGCGCGCACCCCCGATCAGGGCACCACGTCGGGCTCGCAATCGCATCCCGCTAACTTCAATCGGAGCAACCTCGCGCTCGCCGCGGCAACGGCTCGCGAGCGGCTGCTCGACCTCGCGGCGAAGCGGCTCGGCGCCGCGCGCGAGGAGCTCGTCGCCGCAGACGGTATCGTGAGCGTCGCGGCTGCGCCGCAGCGGCGCGTGAGCTATGCGGAGCTGATCGGCGGCAAACGGTTCGAGCTCGCGCTCGACCCGGCCGCGCGACGGAAGCCGCAGCACGAGTGGCGGATCCTCGGCCGGCCCATGCAACGCTTGGACTTGCCGGCGCTCGTGACGGCAGAGGTCGAGTTCGTGCACAACGTGCGCGTGCCCGGCATGCTGCACGGCCGCGTCGTGAGGCCCCCGACGATCGGCGCAAAGCTCCAGAGCGTCGCCGAGGATTCCGTCCGCGAGCTACCCGGCAACGTGCGCGTCGTCGTGAAGAACGACTTCGTCGGCGTCGTCGCGGACCGGGAATGGCAAGCGCTTCGCGCCGCCGCGGCGCTGCAGGCGACGTGGTCGGCCGGCCCCGCGCTGCCCGTCCAAAGCGATCTCTATGCGTTCCTTCGCAGTCAGCCGAGCCGTGACACGCTGATCGTCGATTCGCGAGACGTGGATGAAAGGCTCGCGAGCGCGGCGCAAGTGCTGCGCGCCGCTTATCGGCATCCCTATCAGATGCACGGCTCGATCGGCGCGGCCTGCGCCGTCGCCGACGTGCAACCGGGCGGCGTCACGATTTGGTCGGCGACGCAGGCCGTTTATCCGCTGCGCAGCACGACAGCGATGCTGCTCGAGCGGCGGCCGGAGGACGTGCGCGTGATTTTCAGGCGCGGACCGGGCTGCTACGGCGTCAACGGCGCGGACACGGTGTCGTACGACGCGGCCCTGCTGTCGCAAGCGGTCGGCCGTCCCGTGCGCGTGCTGCTCACGCGCAAGGACGAGATGGCCTGGGAGAACTACGGCTATCCGTTCGTGATCGAGCAGCGCGTGGGGCTCGGCGCCGACGACGCCATCGTCGCCTGGGACCATGAATCCTGGAGCGCGTCGCGCGGCGGCCGGCCGGGCTACGATGCGCCGGGCAACGTCGTGACCGGCATGCTCGCGGGCTTCGCGCCGCCGCCGCTCGCGCCGCGGCCCGCAGCCGCGCCCACCGCGGCGCTCGAGAACCGCCAGAACGCGGCGCCTTCGTACGTGACCGGCTGCGTCGGCGGGGTCTGCAACGGCGCGGGCCGCGTCCGCAGCGAGCGCGTGCTGATGCACGTCGTCGAATCGCCGTTCTGGACCGGCCCGCTGCGCTCGCCCTGGCGGCTGCAGAACACCTTCGCGCACGAATCGTTCATCGACGAGGTGGCCGCACACGTCCGAGCGGACCCGATCGAGTATCGGCTGCGGCACATCGCCGATCCACGGCTCGCCGCGGTGCTGCAAGCGGCCGCGAAGGCCGCGGGCTGGCAAACGCGCCCGGCACCGCGCCCGAGCGCAGCTCGCACCGGACTTGCCGACGGCCGCGGCGCCGCCTGCGTGTTCTACGAGGGCAACAACGGCTACACGGCGATGGTGGCCGAGGTGCAAGTCGACCAGGGCGCGGGCGCCTTGCGTGTCGGGCGGCTGTTCGTCGCCGTCGACGTCGGACCGATCTCCAATCCCGACGGCCTGAAGAACCAAATCGAAGGCGGCGCGCTGCAGGGATTGAGCCGCGCGCTCGGCGAAGAGGTGACCTGGCAGCGCGACCACGTCACGTCCATCGACTGGCGCACCTACCATAGCCTCGACCTCGGCTTCGAAGCGCCCGCGATCGAGAGCGTGCTGCTCGACCGCGCCGACGTGCCCGCCATGGGTGCCGGCGAAACGTCGATCACGGTCGTCGCTGCGGCCGTAGCCAACGCGATTTTCGATGCAACGGGCGCCCGCATTCGCGAAGTACCGTTCACGCCCGCGCGTGTGAAGGCGGCGCTCGACGCGCGCGGCGCGGCGTAACGAGGCTCAAGGTCCTAGCGGCGGCGCGGCTCGGCGTCGCGGGTAAACGAGCACGGGCTCGGCGCGGTAAGCCTCCGGGAACAAAGCGGCGAGATTGCGGATCTTCGGCACGTCGTTGATCACCACGTACGGGTTGTCCGGATTTTCGAACAGAAAGTCCTGGTGATAACGCTCGGCCGCGTAGAACGTCTTGCCGTCCTCAAGTGTCGTGACGATCGGCGCCGCGAAGACGTGCGTTTCGACGAGTTGGGCGATGTAGCGTTCGGCGACCTCGTGTTGCTCGGCGTTCAGCGGAAAGATCGTCGAGCGATACTGCGGCCCGCGGTCGGGCCCCTGGCGGTTTCGCTGCGTCGGGTCGTGCACGACCGAGAAGTAGATCTGCAACAGCTTCCCGTAAGAGATCTTCGACGGATCGTAAGTGATCTCGACGCTCTCCGCGTGGCCGGTCGTGCCGCCGCCGACGATCTCATACCGGGCACTCTGCCGTGGGCCGCCCGCATATCCCGAGACCGCCTTGAGCACGCCGCGCACGTGCTGGTACACGCCCTGCACGCCCCAGAAGCACCCCCCCGCGAGCACTGCGACGGCGGTCGCGGTGTCGGAGCGCCGCACGTCGAGCGCGGGCGACGGGATCACGACGCCGTTGTCCGCGGCGCGGGCGCAGCCGACGAACGCGATCAAAACCCACAGCGCTGCGGTGCGGACCGCAGACTTCGACGCCTTCATCATCGATCGGCTCCTCTACCGAAACGCCTCTGCGCTCAGCCGAAAGTGAACGCGTAGACCATCACGCCGGGTGACGAGAACTCGATTTCAAACGCGCGGTCGCGCACTTCACCCGACTGCCGAATCAGCTGATAGAGCCGTTCGTCCGTCACCTCACCGCGCCCCTCTGCATCGGCGTCGGTGCCGTGATCGGCGGCCGGCGCTCGGCCGTCGAGGCGCACGCGGAACTTCACGGCGCCGCTGCCCGGCCGGCGACCCAGCACGAGGTGCAAATCGCGGGCGGCGAAGCGAAACACGATCTTGCCTTGCGGGCTTTCGAGCACCGCGGCTTCCGCACGCACCGTCCAAGCGCCGCCGAGCGCCCACTCGTTGAGGCCCAAGCGCGTCGGCACGGTGTACTCGTGCAGGCGATCGGCAACGAGGCCGCCGGCCGATGCGAACCGCTCGGCGCGCGCCCCGCCCACGTAGGTCTCGGGGCTCAGTGCGTTCGCCTCGTCGGATGCGAGCGCTGCCCCTTCGCCGTGCGGCGCAACGACGCCCTGGGCTGCGCGCGTACCGCTTGCCTCTTCCAGCAACGCCTGGATCGCGCGCTCCGACGCTTCGTATTCCCCTTCGCCGAAATGCGCGTAGCGAACGTCGCCGTGTGCATCGACGAGATAATGTGCGGGCCAATACATGTTGGAGAATGCGCCCCAGAGCGCATAGTCGTTGTCGACGGCGACCGGGTAGTTCACGCCGAGGGCCGCGACTTCGCGCCGCACGTTGCGCAAGTCCTTCTCGAATGCGAACTCGGGCGAGTGCACGCCGATCACCACGAGCCCTCTATCGCGATACTTTTCGTGCCACGCTTCGACGTACGGCAGTGCGCGCAGACAGTTCACGCAGGAGTACGTCCAGAAGTCGATCAACACGACCTTGCCCTTGAGGGCGTCCGCGCTCAGGGGCTCGGTGTTGATCCATGCGGTCGCGCCGTCGAGCGGCGGTAGCGCCCCGATGATCGGCAGAGCGGACGCGCCTTGCGCGGGCGCGACAGCGGCGCTTCGCGCGCCGCTCATCGCTGCATTGCCGCTTATTGCCGCCCGAGCCATCACCATCGCCGCGCCGGCGTTCGCGGGAACGCCCGCCGCGTGCCCGGAATCCGAATGGTCGGGAAGCAGCGTCGCAATCAGGGCTCGTTCCATGCTCGTCGTGGGCACGAACGAGAGGCGCGCAAGGAAGCCCGTGTCGAGCCCGAGCGCGACCGCGAGCGTGCCGACCAGCACTGCGGCACCGAGCGTGCGGCGAATCCACCGTTCGACGCCGAGCGAACGCCTCAGCGCTTTGAGCACCCCGTCGCCGGCGAGCAGCGCAGCCGCGAGCGAGACGCCTGCGCCTGCGGCGTAAGCGGTGAGCAGGAGCGACGTCTCGACGCTCGGCCCGCGCAGCGCGCCGCCCGTCAGAATCAGCCCCAAGATCGGCCCCGCGCACGGCGCCCAGAGCAGACCGGTCGCGCTGCCGAGCAGCAGCGACGACCGCACGCCGCCGGCAGCGGCCGCACGGCTCGTGAGCCGAATGCCGAGCGCGATCGCAGGGCGGGCGAGCCGGTCCGCGAGCCTAGGGAACAGCAGCGCGAGCCCGAACACGAGCACGAGCGACAGCGCGACGAAGCGCCCGTAGCGGTTGACCTGCACCGCCCAGCCCCCGCCCATCGCCGCGAGCGTCGCTACGGCCGCAAACGTAGTGGCCATGCCGACGAGAAGCGGTAGGCCGCTGCGCCGAAACGGCTGGCCGGTCTTCGTGAGCACGAACGGCAGAACCGGCAGGATGCAAGGGCTCAAGATCGTGAGCACACCGCCGAGAAACGCGAGCACGAATAGCATCGGCATCTCGAGGTCAGGAGGGGACGAACCGGAGGGCGAGGCCGTTGATGCAATAGCGCAGGCCCGTCGGCTTCGGGCCGTCGCGAAACACATGGCCCAAATGACCGCCGCAGCGCCGGCAATGCACGGCGGTGCGGATCATCCCGAGACTCGTGTCGACGCTCGTTCCGACGGCGTCGCTCAGCGGTTCCCAGAAGCTCGGCCAGCCCGTGCCGCTGTCGAATTTGACCTCCGAGGAGAACAACGCGAGCTCACAGCCCGCGCAAAGGAACATACCGTGACGATGCTCGCGGTCGAGCGAGCTGGAGAACGGCCGCTCGGTGGCCGCGTGGCGCAGCACCTCGAAGCGTGCCGATGTCAGCAGTGTCCGCCACTCGGTCTCGGTGTGCGCGACCTCGAACGCCTCGGCCGAGCGAGCGCTCGTGCGGCGCAACAACCCGACTGCAGCGGTCAGTCCGCCCGCGAGCAACAATCGACGACGATTTCGATTCATGGGCGGCTCCGGTGGGACGACTCCTTCGAGTCTGCGAGGAAACCGTTCTCCGAGTCCTCACCGAGCGTTAAACGATTCGTGATACTTCGACGCGGTGAATCGGGGAGAATGGCGCTCCGGCCCGCCCCGGCGCCGATGCGCAATGACTCGCCCGAAACGCGTTCTGCTCGTAGAAGACGACGCCCACATCGCCGGGTTGCTGGAGCTCCATCTGCGCGACGAAGGCTACGCCGTCGTGCGCGCGGCCGACGGCGACGAGGGCGTGCGGCGGCTTGCCGGCGAGGAATGGGACGCGATCGTGCTCGACCTGATGCTGCCCGGCGTCGACGGTCTCGAGATTTGCCGGCGCGCGCGAGCGATGGAGCGCTATACGCCGATCATCATTACGAGCGCGCGCGGCAGCGAGGTGCAGCGCATCGTCGGGCTCGAGGTTGGAGCCGACGATTACTTGCCGAAGCCGTTCTCCATCCAAGAGCTCGTCGCACGACTGAAGGCGCTGCTGCGCCGCGTCGACGCGCTCGCGAGCGTCGCGTCCCGGCAGCTCGGCGTCGTCTCCGTCGAGGGGCTCACGATCGCGCCGCTCGAGCGCGAAGTCACGCTCGACGGCAGACGCATCGAGCTCACGCCGCGCGAGTTCGATCTGCTGTACTTTCTCGGCACGAATGCAGGCAAGGTGTTCTCGCGCGCGGAGCTGCTCGATCGGGTTTGGGGGTATCGCCACAGCGGCTACGAGCATACGGTGAATACGCACATCAACCGTGTGCGAGCCAAGATCGAGGCGGATCCGGCGAATCCGCGAAGAATCCTCACGGTTTGGGGACGCGGCTACAAGCTCGCAGCGGTCGCGGGTGGGAACGGCACTTGATTCGCCTCACGCTATCGGAACGCTTATCGCTCGTGTTTGCGGTGCTGCTGCTCGCGAGCAGCGGTGCGGCCGCTTGGCTCCAAGTGCGCTCGAACGCGTTGCACGAGCAGGAGCTCGTGCAACGGCTGTCGCTCGACGTCGCCGAGCATATCGCCTCGAGCGCGGAGCTGATGGACGAGAACGGCCTGCGCTCCGACGCCGTGCGTGTGCTGTTCGATCAGTTCATGTCGGTCAATCCGAGCGTCGAGGTCTATCTACTCGGACCGGACGGCAGGATCCTCGGCCACGCAGCGCCCGAGGGCCACATCCGCCGCGACCGCGTGGCGACCGCGCCGATCGAGCGGCTGCTCGCCGGTGCGCCGCTGCCGATCTTGGGCGATGACCCGCGCAGCGATCACGCCCGCAAGGTCTTCAGCGCCGCGCGGCTCGAGCGGGACGGCCGCAACCGCGGCTACGTGTACGTGATCCTCGTGAGTGAAGCGCGGGACCTGCTCGCGGCGAGCGTAGCCGCGAGCAGCGTTCTGCGCACGACACTCTGGTCGATGGCGGTGGTGGCGGCGCTGAGCCTGCTCGCGGGTCTCGTGGCGTTCAGGCAGATTACGCGGCCGCTGCGCGGCCTCGCGGCCGCCATGCAGACGCTCGATCTCGACGGTCCCGCCAGCGCCGTCGCCCCGCAGAGCACCGCTGCCCTGTCGAGCGGTCAGCGCGACGAGATCGCGGTGCTGCGCCATGCCTTCGGCCGCATGGCCGCCCGCATCGGCGAGCAATGGCGGGCGCTCACGCGCAAAGATCGGGAGCGGCGCGAGCTGGTGGCGAACGTTTCGCATGATTTGCGCACGCCGCTCACCTCATTGCACGGCTATCTCGAGACGCTCGCGATGAAGCCGGATTTGAGCGAGCTCGAGAAGCGCAAGTATCTCGAGATTGCGCTTGCTCAGAGCGCGAGGGTCGGCCGGCTCGCGGCTGAGCTGTTCGAGCTTGCACGGCTCGAGCACGACGGGCTGAAGGTCGACGAGGAGTCGTTCTCGCTCGTCGATCTCGTGCAAGACGTGCTCCAGAATCTCGTTCTGCTCGCAGCCGCCAAACGGCAACGTCTCGTGGCGGACGTTGCCGAGCATGTGCCGAACGTCGTCGCGTCGTTGCCGCTGATCGAGCGCGCTCTGACGAACTTGCTCGACAATGCGATTCGCCACACGCCGGAGGGCAGCGAGATTCGCATCTCGATTCGCCGCGTCGGTGAAGGCGTAGAAGTTACCGTCCGCGACGATGGCCCCGGCATTCCGCCCGAGCTCCGCGAGACACTGCTCCGCCGTGGGTCGCCCTTGACGGACAAGGGTCGCAGCGCTGCGCAGGGCGGGCTCGGGCTGCTGATCGTGCAACGGATACTCGACCTGCATGCGAGCGGCGTCGAGCTGCTCGCTACGGAGCGCGGTGCGGCGTTTCGTTTCGCGCTGCGTACACGAGCGACATCACAGGGTACACTCGGCGGATGAGCATCGCGGTGGGGGAGAGCGCGCGCGAGCCCGGCGCGCCCGCGTGGTCGATACGGCGCGTCGTCACGGCGGCCGTGATCGGCAACGTTCTCGAGTGGTACGACTTCGCCGTCTACGGCTTCTTCGCGCCGATCCTCGCCGCGCAATTCTTCCCGTCGGGCGACCGCGTGGTGTCGCTGCTCGCGGCGTTCGGCGCATTTGCGGTCGGATTCTTGATGCGCCCGGTCGGTGCGGCGCTCTTCGGCCACGTCGGCGATCGCTACGGCCGTGCGCGCGCGCTGCTGTTGTCGATCGCGATGATGGCGATCCCGACCGTTGCGATGGGGCTGTTGCCGACCTACGCGACGATCGGTATCGCGTCGTCGTTCCTGATCGTGATTCTGCGGATGTTCCAGGGCATGGCCGTCGGCGGCGAGTTCACGGCGTCGATCGTGTTCCTGGCCGAGAACTCGCCCGCGCGGCGGCGCGGCTTCTTCGCGAGCTTCGCGATGTTCGGTGCCACCGCCGGCACGATGCTCGGCTCGGCCGTCGGCGGCGCGCTGAGCAACGCGCTCACGCCCGAGCAGCTCTCGGCGTGGGGTTGGCGCGCGGCGTTCGCCTCCGGCATCGTCGTCGCAATCGTCGGCGTCGTGCTGCGGCGCAACATGCTCGATTCGCCCGCGCAGCCGCCGTCGGTCTCCCCGCTCAAGCTCGCGTATCGTCATCACCGGCTCGCCGTGCTGCGCGTGTTCGCGCTCAACATGGGCACCGCGACCACGTACTACATCCTGTTCGTGTACGCGGCGAGCTGGGTGGCCGATAAGACGCCGCTCGCGCGCTCGGCAGCGCTCGATATCACGACGCTCTCGATCCTCACGTTCCTCGTCGTGCTGCCGATCGCGGCGTGGACCTCCGACCGCATCGGACGAAAGCCCGTGATGCTGACCGGCATGGCTGGGTGCCTCGTGCTCGCGGTGCCGCTTGCGACGGCGATGAACGGCACGAGCGCGGTGCCGATCGCGGCGGCGCAGGCGGGCTTCGCCGCGCTGCTCGCGCTGTCGATGGCGCCGATCCCGGCTGCCATGTCCGAGCTGTTTCCGCGCGGCGTGCGCGTGAGCGCGGTGAGCGTGGGCTACGGGCTCGCTTATGCGCTCTTCGGCGGCACCGCACCGGTCGTCGCGGTCTGGCTCATCGCGCGCAGCGGCAGCGACACCGCGTTCGCCTGGTACATCGTAGGCGTGACCGTCGTCTCGCTCGCGGTCGCCTCGGGTCTGCGCGACCGGCACGGCGAGACGCTCGATTGACTTGCGCTCGGGGAACGGCGCGCTCGTGAACGAAGCGTTCGCCTGGTACGACAAGTACCTCGCCAAAGCGGATTCACGCTCCGACGCGTGTTGCAGCCGATGACTCGCCGCGCAAAGAGTGCGGTTCGGCTATAGTCCGAGCGTAGCCTTCCTTCGATGCCGGAAACCATGAATACGCTCCGCCGTCCGCACTATTTGCCGGAGATTCTTTTGCTTGCCGCCGCCGCGCTCGCGTCGTTCGGCGTCGCCGCGGCTCCGCGCTTCGCGCCTCGCACGGCGGCCGAGCTCGACGAAGCGCAACGCGCGCTGATCGCGCAGTTCGCTCCGCTCGGGATGCGCAACGCCGTCGCGACCTACGTGCGCTACCCCGCGCTCGCGAGCGCGATGCTGCCGTATACCGAGTTCCTGTTGACGAAGTCGACGCTGCCCGCACGCGATCGTGAGCTGCTCTGGCTGCGGACGGCGTGGCTCGCGCGCTCCGACTATCTTTGGGCGAACCGCGCGCCGGCCGCGCGCAGGGCAGGGTTGAGCGATGCCGAGCTCACGCGCATCGCGCTCGGGCCCGACGCACCGGGCTGGCAGCCGTTCGACGCGGCGCTGCTGCGCGCGGCCGACGAGCTGCACGTGGACGCGTTCGTGAGCGATGCAACGTGGATCGTGCTCGCGAAACGCTACGACGCCAACCAGCTCACGGATCTCCTCTACGGCGTCGGCGAGATCACGATGCACGCCGCGTTCGCGCGGACGCTGCGCATCGAGGTCGAGCCCGAGCTCGCGGACCGATTGCCGGCCGGCATCGCCTACGCGCCGGCCGCGCGGCAGACGAACCTGCGCCTCATCGGCAAAGCGCCGCGCATCGAGCCGGCTGCGCCGCCGGGCCCCGGTCTCGCGGGCGCGAACGTGTTCCGCACGTTCGCACGCAACCCGCCGGCCGACGCGCTGCGCAACGCCGTCGGCAAGCACGTCCGCGACGAGACGTCGCTCACGCCGCGTAACCGCGAGCTCGTGATCATGCGCGTAGGTGTGCTTTGCCGGTCGGAGTACGAATGGGCCGCGCACTCGCGCATCGGGCGGCGCGCCGGCATGAGCGACGCCGACGTCGAACGGATCATCGCGGGTCCGACCGCACGCGGCGGCAACGCGCTCGAGACGGCGCTGCTGCGCTCGGCGGACGAGCTCTACCGCGACGACACGGTGAGCGACGCGACATGGGACGCGCTCGCGAAGGACCTTTCGGAGCAGCAGCTGCTCGACGTGCTGTTCACGTTCGGCGCGTTCCGCAGCGCAACGTACGCGATCAACAGCGCGGGCGTGCAGCTCGATGCGAACATGGCCGATTCGCGGTTTCCCCCCTCGCTGCGTTGAGAGGCCCTGGGCCGCGCACGCACGGCGCGCGCCTCGACCGCATGAGCTTCGCCGTTTTCGGCGCGCTGCTCACGGCGGGCGCGACGGGTTCCTGAAGCGGGATCGCCGGTCTAGACTTCGGACATGCGAATGCAAACGTTTCGCGGCAGAGATCGCGGGCGAACCCGATGCGGGGCGCTACGGCTATGTCGAGCAGACGTACGGGTCCGTCGCTCGCGACGCTCGACGACCTGCCGCGCGAAACGCTCGCCGAAGCGCCGGTTCGGTTCATGAACGGGCACGCCGGCGTTTCGCCGGCTCTGGGCTTGTGCCTCGGGCTCGCGCTCGCCGCCGGCCTGCCGCCGGCCGCCGCGGGCGTGCCGCCGGACCTGTCCGACGGGCAAATCGAAGCGCTGCTCGCGCGGATGACGTTGGCGGAGAAGGCCGGCCAACTCACGCTCTATGGGGACGAGATCCGCCCCGCGAACCCGCGCGTCAATCCCGACGTCAATCGGCGCCGCGCCGACGAGCTGCTCGCCGAGGTGCGCGCCGGCCGGGTCGGCGCGCTGTTCAACGGCTCGGGAGCGGCGGGCGGTCGCGCGATACAACGCGTTGCGGTCGAAGAGTCGCGTATGAAGATTCCGCTGCTCTTCGCCGGCGACGTGATTCACGGTTTCCGCACCGTCTTCCCGATTCCCCTGGGAGAAGCGGCGAGCTTCGAGCCCGAGCTTGCGGAGCGGACCGCGCGCGTGGCGGCCGTCGAGGCCACGGCGAGCGGACTCGATTGGAACTTCGCGCCGATGGTCGACATCGCGCGCGACCAGCGTTGGGGCCGCGTGGCCGAAGGTGCGGGCGAGGACGTCTATCTCGGCAAGCTGTTCGCGGCCGCGCGCGTGCGCGGCTTTCAGGGCGGCTCGCTCGCGAACGAGGACTCGATGCTGGCCACGCCGAAGCACTTCGCGGCGTATGGCGCCGTGAGCGGCGGCATGGACTACAACTCCGTGGAGATCTCGGGCCAAACGCTGCGCGAGGTGCACCTGCCGCCGTTCAAGGCCGCGTTCGACGCCGGCGCGCTCGTGACGATGAGCGCGTTCAACGACGTGAACGGCGTGCCGGCGAGCGCGAATCGCGAGCTGCTCACGACGATCCTTCGCGGCGAGTGGGGGTTCACGGGATTCGTCGTTTCGGACTACGGCGCGGACTTGGAGCTCGTCGCGCACGGTTATGCGGCAAGTCCCCGCGAGGCCGCGAAACGGGCGTTTCTCGCCGGCGTCGACGTCAGCATGCAGAGCGGGTTGTACAGCAAGTACCTGCCAGGGCTCGTGCAGTCCGGTGAAGTGCCGATGGCCGCGCTCGACGACGCCGTGCGCCGCGTGCTGCAAATCAAGAAGGCCCTCGGGCTTTTCGACGATCCCTATCGCTCGCTCGACCCCAAGGTCGAGCAGGCGGACCTCGATCGAGCGCAGCATCGCGCGCTCGCGCGCGAGGCGGCGCGGCGCTCCATCGTGATGCTGCGCAACGAGGACGACATTTTGCCGCTCGCGAAGTCGGCCAAGATCGCGCTGATCGGTCCGTTCGCAGCGGATCGCGAGCAGTTGAACGGACCGTGGACGCTGTTCGCCGATTCACGCGAAGGCGTCACGCTCGCGGACGGCATCGCGGCCGCGCTCGACGACCCGGCGCAGCTCGCGGTGGTGGCAGGCTCGGGCTTCGAGCAGCCGATCGCAGGCGGCATCGCGGCGGCCGTGCGGGCGGCGCATGCGGCGGACGTCGTGCTGCTTGCAATCGGCGAGACCGCGGACATGTCCGGAGAGGCGGAGTCGCGTACCGAGATCGTCGTGCCCGCCGCGCAGCAGGCGTTGGCCGAGGCCGTGGCGGCGACGGGCAAGCCGGTCGTCGTGCTGCTGCGCAATGGTCGAGCGCTCGCGCTGCACGGCGCGGTGCGCGCCGCGAACGCGCTCTTGGTCACCTGGTTTCTCGGCACCGAGACCGGCCATGCCGTCGCGGACGTGCTATTCGGCGACTACAACCCGTCCGGGCACCTGCCGGTGAGCTTCCCGATCGAATCCGGCCAGGAGCCGTACTACTACAACCACAAGTCCACGGGCCGCCCGTTCGTCGACGGCGGAGATCCTGCGTTCAGGGCGCGCTATCGCGAGGCCGCGAACGAGGCGTTGTATCCGTTCGGCTATGGGCTGAGCTACTCGACGTTCGAATACGGACCGGTGACGCTGAGCTCGCCGAGGCTTTCTTGGGACGGCTCGATCACCGTCAGCGCGCGCATCACGAACACGGGCATGCGCGCCGGCGAGGCCGTGCCGCAGCTCTACGTTCGCGATCGGGTCGCGAGCATCACCCGACCCGTGCGCGAGCTCAAGGCGTTCAGGAAGATCGCGCTCGAGGCCGGCGCGAGCGCAGAAGTCGCTTTCACGCTCACGCGCCAGGATTTGCAGTTCGTCGGCGCGGACCTGCGCTGGATCGCGGAGCCCGGTGCATTCGACGTCTGGATTGCGGCGTCGTCCGCCGCGGGGACGAGCACATCGTTCGAGCTGGCGCGCTGAGGTCAATGCCGGACCGGCGAGATGCACCGTGCCGAACGCCGAAGACGCTGCAGCGACGTAGAGCACCCGGCTGCGTGCGCGCTCGCCACGAAGATGGCTACAATCCGACGACGCGCGTCGTTCGCGATCCATCGCCAGTAACGGAGAATTCAATGAAATCATTCGGCGCTCACCGCACCCGCCGCGAAGTCCTGAGGGCCGCCGCTGCGGCCGGCGTGCTTGGCGTGCTGCCGCTGTCCGGGCCGGTTGCGTTCGCACAAGGCAGCAAGATGAAGATCGGCATGATCGGCTCGGGAAACGTCGGCAGCGCGCTCGGGCGCGTCTGGGCTCAAGCGGGGCACGCCGTGATGTTCTCGTCGCGCGACCTCGACCACGACAAGAAGCTCGCGGCGGAGGTCGGTGCGAATGCGCGCGCCGGCACGCCGGAGGAGGCGGCCGCGTTCGCCGACGTGCTCGTCTTCGCCGTGCCGTACAGCGCGCTGCCCGATCTCGGCAAGCGCCTCGGCAGCTCGCTCGAGGGCAAGGTCGTGATCAACGCGAGCAACCCATTCCCGCAGCGCGACGGTGAGATCGCCGAGCGGGCGCGCGAGAAGGGCGCGGGCCTGATGTCGGCGGAGCTGCTGCCGGGCGCGCGCATCGTGCGCGCGTTCAATGCGGTCGGCGCGGCACGTATGGGTCAGGCGCACGAGCAGCCGGGACGCATCGGCATGCCGATTGCAGGCGATGACAAAGAGGCGATCGATGTTGCGTCGGGCTTGATTCGTGAGATCGGGTTCGAGCCGGTGCTCGTCGGCGGCCTGGCGATGGGCAAACATTTGCTGCCCGGCACACCGCTCGCCGGCGAGCACACGCCCGCGGAAGTCCGCAAGATTGCCGCGACGCTGCGGCCGTGAGCAACGCGTTGGCTCTATCTCGAATCACGAATCCGCTTCGGAGGTGAAGCAATCCATGGCGACCCAAGACCGCTGCTGCACGATCGCGCCTTACTTCAAAGTCCACCCCGGCCAAATGGAAGCATTCCGCCGGATCGCGGAGCGCTTTGTCGACAAGACGGCGACCGAGCCCAAGTGTCTGTACTACGGTTGGAGCTTTCACGGCGACGACGTGCATTGCCGAGAGGGCTACGCGGACGCCGCCGGGCTGCTCGCGCACGTCGAGAACGTCGGCCCGCTCATCGAAGAGGCGACGCAGGTCGCCGACGTCGCCAGGTTCGAGATTCACGGCCCCGAGACGGAGCTCGCCAAGCTGCGCGAGCCGCTCAAGGCGCTCAACCCGACGTTCTTCACGCTGGAGTACGGGTTCCGGCGCTGACGTTGCGACGCCCGGCGATCCGGCGAAGGCGTCCCAGCGCGGCCGAGGAGCGCGGTGCTCAGCCGGGGTCCATGCCGAAGCGTCGCTTCGTGTCAGCGGCGTCCGGTGAGGCGAGGAAATCGAGCAACGCGCGTGCGTCGGCCGGTCTGGCCGAGGCGGTCGCGACCGCCCCCGAGAACGTGGTGATCATCTGGATCGCGGGCGGTAGCGGACCGAGCACGCGGACGCCTGCGACGTCGCGCAATTCGCTCCACTGCTGGAAACCGAGCTCCGCCGCACCGCTTGCGACGAGCGATGCGACCGGTGTGCCGGGCGGCGCAACGACGATCCGCTGCCGAACTTCCGCCAAGATGCCCCAGCGCTCGAACGTATGCTCGAGGTGGGCGCCGCTCGGTCCGGTCGAGTAGCTGAGACTTCGTGCGGCGAGCACCGCGCGCTTCAGCTCTTCTTCCGTCGCGATCGGCGGAATGGGTGCGCCGGCGCGTACCGCGACCGCGGTCGGCGAGCGCACGAGCGCGTGCGCGCCGGGAAGCGCTTTGCCGGCGGCGATCAGCTTGTCGATGACGTTGCTCGCGAGCACGACCACGTCGATCGCTTCGCCGCGCTCGACGCGCTTCGCGACGTCGACGCCGCCCGCCGCCTCGGCTGCGACTTCCACGCCGGTCGACTCGCGATACCGAGCCGCGAGGTCGCGTAAGACCTCCCGTGTGGCCATCGAGGAGAGCAGCTTCAGCGGATTTTCGGCCATGCAGTGCGACCTGCTTCGCGCGCGTAAACGCTGATCTTACCGCGCTGTCCCCGCGTGGGGCGCTGCCTGCTCGACCGCCCGCGACTGATCCGGCTCATTCGTACGGTGCGCTGGCCGTTCGGATCGCCAACGGCGCGCCGCCCGGCGGTGCGATGCGTGCATCTGGACATCGAATTGAATTCGCCGATACTACCGTGCATGCAAATACATCGGCACGCCGACATCGGCTCATTCGTGGCCCGCGGCATGGACTGGCTGCTTCGGAACGAGGCGGAGAACAACGAGCTGATCTCCGTCGCGCAACTGCTGCTCGAGAAGGACAACCCGTTCCACCCGCCCGTCTTCGTCGCGACCATCGAGCATGAAGGGCGCGTCGTCGGTTGTGCGATGCGGCCGCCGCCCGACCCCTTGATGCTGTCGGCGCTCCCGCCCGCCGCAATGGTGCCGCTCGTGGAGGAGTTGCGCACGGTCTACGACGACCTACCGGCCGTGATCGGTCCGGCCGACGCGGCGACCCGGTTCGCGCGGCAATGGGTGGGAGCGACGGGCGGCGATTGGAGGGCAGCCCTCGAGTGCCGCTGGTACTCGCTCAGCCGGGTGGTTTGGCCGAACGAGCCCCCCGCCGGCAAGATCCGGTTGGCCGTCGAAACCGACAAGCCGTTCTTGCGCAGTTGGGCCAAAGACTACGGACGCGCCGTCGACACCGACGTGGACGTTTTCGACTTCTTCTCGCGCCGCATCGCCAAGCGGGCGCTGCACCTATGGGACGACGGCGGTCCACGCTGCGTCGTGGCCGTGTCGGGTCTCACGCCGAACGGGGCGCGTATTTCGGCCGTCTATACGCCTGCAGAATATCGCCGGCGCGGTTATGCAAGCGCGGCCGTTGCCACCGTGAGCGACGCGCTGGTGCGCCGCGGCGTGCGCTTCTGCCTGTTGTTCGCCGACGCCCACAGCCGCGCGACCTGCTCGGTCTACGAGCGGGTCGGCTACCGCTACTTCCGCGACTCGGTCGCGCTGCGGTTCGCGACCTGACCGCGATCGAGGGGTTTACGGCGCGCTCATTCCGAGCGCAGCACGTTCGCCGGGCTCACGCGCGCAGCGCGCAGCGCTTGGCTCCCGACGGCAGCCCATGCGATCGCCACGACCAAACCCAAGCTCGCCACGAACGGCAGCGGCGTCAACGTGATTCGCTGAATGAACACGCTGAGATACGCGTGCGCGGCAAGATAGCCGAGCGGCCATGCGAGCAAGTTCGCGATCACCACCGGCTTCGAGAAATCGCGCAGCAACATCGCGACGATCTGCACTTTCCGCGCACCGACCGACTTGCGCACGCCGATCTCGTGCACGCGGCGCCCGGCCGTTTGCACCGCCATGCCGAACAGCCCGATCAGCGAGATCAAGAACGCAAAGACGGCGAGCCCCGTGAACACTTGGTTCACGGTCGCGTACTTCTCGAAGCTTTCGTTGAAGAGCTCGTCCATGAAGCGCCGCGTAAAGGGCGCTTGCGGCGCGAGCTGCCGCCACACCTTCTCGGCCGCCGCGAGGCCGCCGCCGATGTCGTCGGCGGCCAGCCGTACGATCGTGTTCTGCATGCCGGCGGCGGGCCCGAGCAGATAGGACGTCGCCGTCGCGCCGAGCCCCCGCAAGAACAGCGGCCGCGTGGCGACGACGCCGATCACTCGAAGCGGCCGCGGGGGCTGACCGAAGCCCGCCGGAAAGTAGACCATCTGATCGACGGCGGCGGCCGGAGCCGCGAAGCCGAGCTCGTCGCTCAGCGCGCGGTCGATCACGATGTTGCGCGTCGTCGGATGCTCGCGATCCGGCTTTTCGGGCGGCAGGTCGTTGTGATCGCGATCGAATACGCGGCCCGCGAGGAGCGGAACGTCGAGCGTGGCGAAGAAGTCGTAACCCACCGTGCTCTCGAACGCAGTGTGCGTCGTGGCGCCTTCCTCGGGCGAGTGTGCGAGCAGGCTCAAGTTGACGCCGTCGCTCCACGGCGTTTGGCTCATCGTCGTGACGCTCCGCACCTGCGGCAAGCGCTCGAGCTCGCTGCGTAGCCGCTCGTTCGGCACGCCGGTGACCGGAGTGAAGTTGCTGATCACCAGCTGCTGATCGCGCGCGGCGCCGAGGCCGGTGCGCTCGAGCGCGGCATTCTGCATGTGCATCACGATCACGGCGATCAACAGGAAGCTCGCCGCAGCGAACTGCGCGCCGACCAGCAGCGTCGAAGCAAACCGCGGTCCGAGCCGCACGCGGCCGAGCCGCAGCGCTTCGATCGGCCGCACACGCGACAACACGACAGCCGGATAGGCTCCGCCGAGCAGCGTGACCCCCGCTAGAAGCGCGGCGATGAACGCCCAAAAGCGGCGGTCGTGCAGCATCGCGAGCCGCATGTCGACGCCCACGGCGTTGTGGACGAGCGGCGCGAGCAGCGTGACGACGCCGACCGCGATGGCGAGTGCGCTGAGCGTCAGGGTGCCGGCCTCGAACAGATACTGCGCTGCGACTTGGCGGCGGCGTGCGCCGATCACCTTGCGCAGGCCGATTTCGCGCGCCCGCCGAGCCGCGCGAGCCGTCGCCAGGTTCGCGTAGTTGATGCAAGCGACGAGCAGCACGAGCGTGCCGAGCGCGAGCAGCAGCGTCGTGATCGAGTACAAGCCGCGCGAGCCGCCGAGCAACTGCGCATCGAGCTGGGTGACCATCAGGCCGCTCAGGGGCACGGCGCCTACCGTGACGCTCGCGAGCTTGAGCTGCTCCCGCGTCATGTGCCGCTCGGCGAACCGCGCGAGCCGCTCGTTCAGCGCGCCGGCCGACAAATGGCTGTCGCGTTTGAGCAGCACGTAGGTCGTGCAGCAATAACCGCCGAGCCAATTCTCGCGCCGCTCGGCCGGCGGCGTCTCGGGCGGCGCGGCACTTCCGTCGGACGAGCCGTCGGCCGCGGCGGGCTTGCCGCCGGCGTCCGCGGCGGTCTGCGGATCGCGCTTGGCGGACGCCGTCGGGGGCTGCGGGCGGTTGACGGCGTCGCGGAGGCGCTCATAGAGGCCGTACGGCGCGAGGATGTCGAAACGCAGCGACGCCGAGGCCGAGTCGCCCATGTGCGAAGGCTCGGGAATCGGCGCGAGCACACCCGTCACGGTCGCGTCCATCAAGTTGCCGCCGAGCGTCACGGTCTTGCCGAGCACGTCGCGAGAGCCGAACAGCCGTAGCGCGGCCGTTTCGGTCAGCACGATGCCGTTCGGCGTCGTCAGCGCCGACTTCCGGTCTCCGGCGATGAACGGCAAGTCGAAAATGTCGAGGAATTCGGGATCGGCGGCCAACGCGGCCACTCGGGCTCCGCGGCCGTCGGCGGTTACGGCGGCCTCGCGACTCCACCGGTTGGCACGTGCGACGGCTTCGAGCTCCGGAAACTCGATGCGCAGATACTTCTCATAGAGCTCGTTCGTCTGCGGCATCGTCCCGGTCGAGATGCTGCCGTCGCGCAGCGCCAAGCGCGCCGTGATCGCGTAGATGCGGTCGATATTGGCGAATTGCCGGTCGCTCGCGTCCCAGTACCCGACGATTGCGTATGCGGCGATGAAGGCGACGAGGCCGAGCGCGAGCGTGGCAACGTTGAGCAGAGCCGTGACCGGAGAACGCCGCAAGTTGCGCAGTGCGATCGAAAGATAATGAGCGAGCATCTTCTAGGTTCCCCCACCGGCTGCCCGGACTGCGCTTCTGCGCGCTCCCGATCGGCGCGATTTGTCGCGGCGTCCGGCCCTGTCGCAGCACGAGCCTTATCAGGATTCGTGCCAGGCCGTGCACGCCGTCGCCAACTCCTTGAGCCGTCTAGCAATGGCTCCGGCCGGCGCGGTTGGAGACACGCCGCGCCGGTTGCCCGATAACGCCACAACTTGAGGAAAACGAGCAGCGCTTCGCGCGTCCGGTCACGTAGACACCCAGATGCGGGGTATCTCGAATCGGTTGCAGGGGACGCGCCGGTGGGGATTGCCTCGGTTCGGGCCGAGGAGGAGACTCGGCAGCCGTACCGGATAGGTACATAGGGAATATAGCGATCGTATGAAGTGGGCCCCTCCGAGCGGCCGTCGCCGATGAACGCAGTCACAGCCGACGCTTTTCGGCAGCTCTTCGACGGTTCGTTCATTCTCGCCGCGATATTTTCGCGCGACGGCGTTCTGCTCGAAGCCAATCCGTCGGCGCTATACGCAGGGTCGGAGACGCCGGAACGACTCTACGGCAAGCACTTCAGCGATATCGAAGCCCTGTCACTCGGCGAGGCGAACTGCGCTCAGTTCGCATCGATGCTTGCCCGCGCCGGGGCCGGCGAGACGGTACGCGGAGAGCTCACGGTCCGTCTCGCCGGCGCGCGGATCGCGTTCGTGGACGCGGTGTTCGTGCCGCTGCGCGACGTTGCCGGGCGCGTCGTTCAGATCGGCGCCACCGGCGTCGAGATCACGGCGCACAAGAGTGCCGAGAGCACGCTCGGAAAGCTCAATCGAGAGCTCCGCATGCTGACGTCGTGCACTCAGGTGCTGATGCGC
Source organism: uncultured Gammaproteobacteria bacterium (assembly GCA_963817615.1). Taxonomy (GTDB): domain Bacteria; phylum Pseudomonadota; class Gammaproteobacteria; order Steroidobacterales; family Rariloculaceae; genus FEN-1219. The sequence goes on from CAWFPH010000002.1 coordinate 1,810,392, forward strand.
GCCGATGACGAGCAGGAGCTGTTGCGCGAAATCTGCAGAGTGATCGTCGACGAAGGCGGCTACCGCTTCAGCTGGGTCGGTTTGGCGGAGAACGATGCGGAGCAATCGGTGCGCCCCGTTGCATCTGCCGGCACGGACGCGGGATACCTGGAGCGCCTCCGGATCAGCTGGGGCGACAGCGCCCACGGACAAGGTCCAACCGGGCTCGCGATCCGGCTGCGCATGCTCCAAACGTGCGGAGACATCGAGACCGATCCCGCTTTCGAGCCGTGGAGAGAGGACGCGCAGCGCTGTGGCTACGCGTGCTCCGTCGCATTGCCGCTGATCATCGGGCAGACGTGCATCGGCGCATTGAACATCTACTCCGGCACGGCCCCGCATTTCGACGCCGCGGAGCTCGCTCTGTTGAGCGAGCTGGCGAGCGATATCGCTTACGGCGTGGCCGGCGTGCGCACGCGTGCCGAGCACCGGCGCGCCGAGACGCAGCTGCAGCTGTTTCGGTGGCTCCTCGACCGATCGGCCGACATGATCTATGTCGTCGATGCGCAGACGGGCCGCATTCTCGACGCGAGCGACGCCGTGTCCCGGCAGCTGGGCTATGCGCGCGACGAGCTGCTCGCGATGAAGCTCGCCGACTTCTCGGTGAGCGCGGCCGAGCGTCCCTGGCAGGAGCAAGTAGCGCGCGTTGCCGCGGCCGGCTCGCTGGTCCTCGACGGCCAGCATCGCCGCCGCGACGGCAGCTTGCTGCCGGTGGAGATCAGCCTGAGCTACGTCGAGCAGAACGGTGCGCGGTACCTGATCAGCGTCACGCGCGACATCAGCGAGCAGAAACACCAGCAAGCGTTGATCGAACGCATGACGCGCGTTCGAAAGCTGCAGAGCGCAGTCAACTCCGCGGTGCTGCGGATCCGTGAACGAGACTACCTGCTCCAGGAGGCGTGCCGCCTTGCGACGCAGCTCGGCGGCTACGATCGTGCCGTGGTATCGGTCGTCGAGCCCGACGGGAAGCGCGCGCGGCCGAGCTTCAGGGCCGGCCGCGAGAAGGACTTCCCGGAGCCCGACTATCTCGAGATCGGCGACGGCACCGAGCCGGACGGGAGCGCGACGAGCCGCGCGCTGCGAACGGGGCAAATCGTCGTCTGCAACGATTTGACTCAGTCCGAGCCGCCGGTCGCCATGCGCGAGCGCTTGCTCGCGCTTGGCTTCAAGACCGTCGTCGCGCTGCCTCTGATCGTCGACGGCAGCAAGGTCGGTGTCCTCACTTTGACCTCGAAAGACCCCACCTTGATCACCGACGATGAGCTATTGCTGCTGCAGGACATGACTGCGAGCTTGTCATTTGCCTTGCGCTCCCAGCAGCAGGCGGCCGCCTTCGAGTTTCTGGCGTCCTACGACTCCTTGACCGGTCTCGCCAAGAGACCGCTCTTCTGCCAGCGCTTGGAAGGCATCCTCGTGCGCTGCATCGCGGCGGGCCACAAGCCCGCCGTGGCCGCCGTGGACGTCCATTTGCTGAGCAACATCAACGATACGTTCGGTCGCCACTTCGGCGATCTTTTGCTGCAGAGCGTCGCAGAGCGGCTGAAGGACCACGTCGAGAACGACGAATACGTCGGGTATCTCGGCGGCGGAGCGTTCGTCGTCGTCGAGCTCGATCTCGCGACGTCGGCGGAAAACATCAACTCGCTGCTCGAGAACACCGTCTTCGGCGAGGCGTTCTCCATCGAAGGGCGCGAGCTGCGCCTATCGTGCCGATCCGGCGTGGCGCGGTTCCCGGTGGACGGCCGTGACAGCGATACGCTCGTGCGCAATGCGGAAGCGGCGCTCAAGCGCGCGAAGGAAATCGGCGAACCGTACCTGCACTACAGGCTCGATATGCACAGCGAGATCGCCGAGCGCCTCGCGCTCGAGCATCGGCTCCGGCTCGCGATCGATGCCGAGCAGTTCGAGCTTCACTATCAGCCGCAAATCAGCACGGCGACCGGTCGGATCGAAAGCGTCGAGGCGCTGCTGCGCTGGAACGACCCGGAGCACGGCATCGTGGCGCCGGCGCAGTTCCTGCCCGTGCTCGAATCCTCGGGCTTGATCGTGGCGGCCGGCAACTGGACGTTGACGCGCGTGGCCGCGGATTGCAGGCGTTGGCGGGACTTGGGCCTCGGGCCGGTGCGCGTCGGCGTCAACGTGTCGGCGCTGCAGCTGCGTCGGCGCTCGTTCGTCGATTTCGTGCTCGGGCAGGTCGGGGCCTGGTCGACCGAGCAGCCCGGCTACGGCATCGACCTCGAGATCACCGAGACGGCGCTGTTGCAGGATATCGAGGGCACGAGCCGGAAGCTGCGCGAGCTGCGCGCGGCCGGGATCCGAATCGCGCTCGACGATTTTGGAACCGGCTATTCATCGCTCGGGCTGCTGTCGAAGCTGCCGGTGGATCTGCTGAAGATCGACCGTTCGTTCGTGGCCGATCTGCCTGGCGATCATGCCAGCGTCACGCTCGCAAAGAGCATCATCGCGCTGGCGGCCGCGTTCGGTCTCTTGACCGTCGCCGAGGGCGTCGAGACCGAGGAGCAGCTCGAGCTGCTCCGTTCGCTCAACTGCGACTACACGCAGGGCTACCTGCATCGTCGGCCGATGCCGGTCGCCGAGCTCGAAAAGGTCCTGGCGCGGCAGCAAGCGGCCGACGCCGAGACTCGCCGCTAGCCGCCGTTCATCGCGGCGCGAGCTCGCGTCGCGGCGGGCCGCGTGAGCAGCAGCGCAAGCACGAAATTCGACGCCACACCGATTGCGACGGGAAGGCCGATCGCGCGCAGCACCGGTAGCCCGGACGCGGCGAGCAGCGCGAACACGGCCCAGGTCGACAGCGAGCAGACGACCACGGCATGCAGCGTGCGCCGCTGCTCCGCCGGGTCCTCCGCGGCGTGCTCGAAGAACAACGCGTAATCGAGCCCGAGCCCCGCGACCAGCACGAGCGAGATCAGATGGAACAGATTGAGCGCGACCCCCGCGGCCTGCAGCGCCGCGACGACCACCGCCGTCGTCAGCGCCATGGGCGCGAGCACGCGCAGCACGCGCGAAGGGCTGCGGAGCGCGAGCGCCACGACACCGGTGAGCAGCAGCGCCGCAATGCCGAGGCTTGCGAGAATGCGTTCGCGCTGCTCCGCGACGAGGGCTTCCGATTGCGCGCGCAGATCGAGCAGCGTCGTGCTCGGCGATGAAGCCGCGAGCGCGGCCAGCGCAGTTGCGTCGTGCACGCCGCGCAAGGTGACGAGCGCGCGCGTACCGTGCTCGGTGGGCGTGAGCAACGCATCGACGCTGGGCGCGAGAGGCGTCGTCGCAAGCGCGGCCGGCGTGAGCGGCGGCAGGCTGCGCGCGGCCGCGACGTCCTCGAGGAATGGTTCGAACGCGTCGGGGCGAAACGCGCTGCCCGCTTGCGCTTCGGCAAGCGCCGCGCGCAACGCTGCGGGTTGCGGCAGACGCGCCTGCCGCGCCTTCTGCGTCGCCGCGGACGGCAGGTAGCGGGCCGCGTCATCGTAGCCGTCGATGGCGCCGCGCTCGACGACCGCACGCAGCTTCGGCTCGAGCGCCTCGAGCTTCCGCAGCGCCGCCTCGTCGTCGGGCGCCTCGACGACGAGCAGGAAGCGAGCGTCCGCCGCGCCGAGCTCGCTGCGCAGCTCGCGATCACGCGCCACGAGGTCCCCCGGGACCGGCGTCAGGTTCGCGAGATCGTTGTCCCAGAGCGCCGCCGGCGAGAGCACCACCGCGAGGACGCACGCCGCGACCAGCGCCACGCCCGCCCAGCGCGGCCTCGGCAGCGAGGCGATCGCGCTCCAGAGGCGTCCGAGCATCGCCGAGCCGCCGAAATCGCGGCCGCGCGTGTCGATGAGAGTCGGCAGGACGAATCGCGTCGTGAGCCCCGCGACCGCGAGCGCACTCACGGTGAACACGGCGACCTGAGCGAGCCCGAGAACGCCCGAGAACAAGAACGTGAAATAGGCGATGCAGGTGCTCGCGACGCCGGTGGCAAGCGTCGGCCAGAGCCGCCGCGCGATCTCCGTCGGCGTGCGATCGGCCCGCCGATGGCTCAACAGATGCAGCGGGTAGTCCTGCGCGACGCCGATCAGCGTGAAGCCGAACGCGAGCGTGATGCCGTGCACGGCCCCGAACGTCGCGCTGACGGCTGCGAGGCCGACGAGACCTGCCGTCGCGAGCGGCAGCGCGCCGAGCACGACGGCGCCCACGCTGCGATAGGCGACCAACAACAGCAGCAGCATGATGATCGTGTCGGCGGTGCCGACGGTCTGCACCGTCTTGCGCGTTCGCGCCTCCATGAGCACCGAAAAATTGCCGGTGCCGCTCTGCTCGAGCGTTGTCCCGGCCGGATGCTCGGTCGCCGCAAACGCGTTGTCGAGCGCGGTGATCGCCGCGCGTTGCGCGTCGGGGTCGAACGCCGGAGCCCGCGTCGCTGCGAGCAGCAGCGCGTCGGTGCCGGTCGTGTCGAACCACACGTCGAACTCGCGGCGCGGCCCGTGGGCCGGTTGCCAGCGCTCGAGCAGCGCGAGCGTCTCGAGCGTGGGATCGCGCGGTAACAGCGGCTCGAGCAAGAGACCCGCCGGCGACGACAGATCCCGTTGCCGGGCAGTGAGCGCGGCGCGCAGCGTCTCCGCGTCGAGTGCTCGCTCGTCGAGCGTGGGCGACAGCAGATACCGATACGGCAGCAGCGTGTCGGGCACGGCGTCGAGCGCGACGTCGCCGTTCGCGATCCAAGCGAACTGCGGACTGCCCTGCAGCGCGCTCACGAGCGCACGCGAGGTTTCGGCGAGCGCGGCGGGCGGCGCGCCGTGCAGGGCGACGATCAGCACGCGCGATGCCGGACCCTCGCCGATCTCCTGCAGCAGCAAACGCTGGGCGGGCGTTCTCGGGCTCGGCAAGAACAGCCGCAGATCCGAGGAAACGCTGAGGTCGCGCTGCGCATACAGCGCGAGCGCGCCGAGCACCGCCAGCCAAAGCAGCAGCACGAGGAGGGCCGCCGGGGTTCGCTTCATTCCGCGCCGCAGCGCTCGAGTAAGCTCGGCAGCGTGGCTTCGGGCGCGATCCCGCCGGCCGCGCTGTCGCCGAGCAGCATCACCGTTGCGCCATCGGAGGCGTTGCGAAGCACGAGGCAGCGCAGCTCGCCGCGAGCGCCGGTCGCGACGATGGCCTCGAGCCCGCGCCTCACGCTCGAGTCGCGCGGCGCGAGATCGAGGCGCCACGCGGCCTCGTCGCCGGCCGCGGAGACCCTGAACTCGCCGGCGAGCGTGGCGCGATCGCCCGCGAGCAGCGACGACAGCCCGGCCAGCAAGCCGCGCAGCTCGGGCGCGCGACGCAGAGAGAACGTGCGGGTTCGCTCGCCGTCGCGCTCGACCGTGACCGAGCCGCCGCGAATCGACGTGCGCTCGCGATACGGCGCCGCGACGTTGCGGTCGAGGCTCTGCGGGGCAAGATAAGCGAGCTCCCCTGCGACGACGATCGGCCGGACCAGGAGCCGGGAGAAGCGCGCCTCCACGAAGTCGATCGTAGCGGGCGGCGTGCGTGCAAGCTGCTCGACCAGCGTATCGGCGTCGAGCGCATCGCAGCGCGTAGGAAAGGCGCTGAACGCCACGAGCAGCAAGACGCCGCCCGGCAGCAAGGCCGTGACGTCGCGCGAGCGCGCTGCGCCGGTCGCTCGCGACGAATATCGGGGAAGGGCTCGCACCGCGCGTAGCTTAGCGGGTGGCGATCGAAATGCCGAGCACGAGGATCCGCCCACCTTTCGCGCCGCGAATTGCTGCAGCGAACGCGCGTTCGCTATATTGCCGCGGGGGACACGCGAGGCCGTTCGACTGTGCAACACGGTCTTGAGATCGAGGACTGGGCCTTCTGGTCGCCGGAAAGCCGAATCCCGATGGACTGGTGCCGGCACTGGCGAGCGCCGAATGCCGGCCCCCTCGAGGGGCAGCCTCCCGACGACCTCGTGCCGCCCGTGCACCGCCGGCGCATGAGCGTGCTGTCGAAGCTCGCGGTGCAGGTTGCGCTCGAGGCGAGCCGTCGTGCTACGCCTGACTTCCTCGTGTTCGCCTCGCAGCACGGCGAGCTCGCGCGCACCCGCGAGCTGCTCTCGAGCCTCGTGGCCGGCACCGAGCTCTCGCCGGCATCCTTCAGTCAATCCGTCCACAATACGAGCGCCGGCCTCTACACCATCGCCGCGAAGAGCCGAGCGCCCGCAAGCTCGATCGCCGCCGGTGCGAGCACGTTTGCGTATGGCTGGATCGAAGCGGAGGCCTATCTCGCGGCGAACCGCGGCCGGCGAGCATTGCTCGTGACGTACGACGAGCCGCTCTCCCCGGAGTACCGGCCGTACTCGCCGCAGACTCCGTGCATGTATGCGGCGGCGTTCCTCTTGAGACCGGCGGAACGAAACGGCGTTGTGCTCGAGGACGCCGAGCCCGGCGCGGAGGAGGCGTTGCCGCTCGCGCCGCAGTTCGCTGCGTGGTGGTCTACGGGGGAACCGAGCCTCACGCTGACGGCAGACGGCCGAGGTTGGCAGTGGCGGCGCGGCGGCTCATGACGACTGCGAGCGGCGGCCGGATGCGCGCGCGCCCGTGGCTGCCGAAGCGCAACGCTCTTCCTTGCTCAGTCGGGAGCCCGGTGCTAGCGTACGCGCGCCCGGTCCCCCTCCGGAGCGCGCGCCGAGCTTTGTGGGAGTTTGCGAGCGGCTCCGACAGTTTCGAGAGTGCCTCGAGCACTTGGCCCGTGATGGATGCGCTAGAACTAGAGCTCAAGCACCTGCTGATCGAAGTCCTGAATCTCGAGGACATCACGGTCGATCAAATCGACAGTGACGTCGCCCTGTTCGGCGACGGGTTGGGCTTGGATTCGATCGATGCGCTCGAGCTCGGCGTCGCGATTCGGCGTAAGTACGACGTCCAAATGGACGCAGACTCGGAGATCACCCGCGCGCACTTTGCATCGATCGCGAGCTTGGCCCGCTTCATCCGGGAAGGCCGGCGCGACGTGCCCCACGCGGAACCCGAATCCGTAGCCAAGTGAGCCGCGCCCACGGCTCGTCGGAGACTGCGGCACCGCGGCAGGGCGCAACGCACGGGATGCTCGGACGCCTGTCGCGGATCGCCGGCGCCGCCGCGGTCGCGCTGCTCGTGCTCTACCCGATCGCCGCGTATCTGAGCCTGAAATCGTTGCGCCCCGCGTGGCTCGCCGCGCTCCTGATCGTCGTGAGCCTCGTGCGCCTCGCCGCGGCCCGGATCGCGGGGGTGCGCAGCTCGCCGGAGTTGTGGCTCGTGCCGCTCGCCGGCATCGCGCTTGCGGTTTTCAGCGTGCTGCGTTCTGCGCCGAATGCGATGCTCTACTATCCGGCCGTCGTGAACGGCGTGCTGCTCGTCGTGTTCGGGGGCAGCGTGCTCTACCCGCCGACGGTGGTCGAGCGGATTGCGCGGCTTCGGGACGGCGCGCTGCCGCCGGAGGCGGTGCGCTACACGCGGCGAGTGACTATCGCGTGGGCCGCGTTCTTCGTGGCGAACGGCGGCATCGCGCTCTACACGGCCCGCCTCGCCTCGTTGGATACTTGGGCCCTGTACAACGGCTTCATCGCATATCTGATGATCGGCGCGATGTTCGGGGGCGAATATTGGATCCGGCGGCGCGTGCTCGGCGCACGGCGACGATGAGCCGAGCGAGCGCGCTCTCGGCCGCCTTGCACGGTGACACGGATCATGTCGTGAGCTTCGCCCGCGACGGCAACGAGCGCCGGTGGCCCGAGCTCGTGATGGCCGCATCGCGCGTCGCTGCGCGCGTCGCCGAGGCCGGCGGCGTGCGGTGGGCACTCGACCTCGACGATACTTTCGAATTCTGCGCGGCGTTGATCGGCTGCTGGGCCGCGCGGAAGGTCCCGGTGCTCGCACCGCGGGCGATGCTCGAAACGTCGGGGCGTGCGCTCGCAATCGACGGCGTGTTGCGCTCGGACGCGGGCGCAGCCGACGCACCGCGACGCATCTTGTGGTCGACCTTGCGCGGCGGCCGAAGCGGACCGTTCGAGGTCGACGCGAATGCGGAGCTCGTGCTCTATACCTCGGGATCCACCGGTGATCCGAAGTGCGTGATGCGCCGTCTACACAACGTGGAGGCGGAGCTCGACGTGCTCGAGTCGCTGTTCGGTGCCGCGCTCGGCACGAACCGTGTCTATTCGAGCGTGTCGCATCGGCATGTCTACGGAATGCTGTTCCGCATGCTCTGGCCGCTGCTGCGCAGGCGGCCCTTCGCGACCTACGACCTCGAATATCCGGAGCAGCTGTTGGGCGCGTATTCGGCGGGCCGAGCACTCGTCTCGAGCCCCGCGCTGCTCAAACGCATCGGCCACCTGCCCGACGACTCCGCCGCGTGGGCCGCCGTCTTCTCGTCGGGCGGTCTGCTGCCCGGTCCGGCCGCCGCGGACGCGCGCCGCGTGCTCGGCGTCTGGCCGATCGAGGTATTCGGCAGCACGGAGACGAGCGGTGTCGCATGGCGCAGCCAAGCCACCGCGGACGCCGTGCGCTGGCACGGGCTTGCTCCCGTCGAGACGCGGGCCGGGGCCGATGACCTGCTCGAGGTGCGGTCGCCGTTCACGGGGCAGGCGGGCTGGCTGCAGATGGGCGATGTCGTCCGGCTTCTGCCGGACAGGTCGTTCGAGCTGCTCGGCCGCGGCGATCATCTCGCCAAGATCGAGGACAAGCGCGTGTCGCTCGCCGAGATCGAACGCGCCCTGCTCGCGACTGCGCTCGTGGCGGATGCGGCCGCGGTCGCGATGGAAGAACGGGGACGGCAGTTCGTCGGCGCCGTCGTGAAGCTCAGCGCTTCTGGAAGCGCGCTGCTCGAGTCGCGCGGACGGCGCGCGCTCGGCGAGCGCCTCAAGGAGGCGTTGCGCGAAAAGCTCGAGCACATCGCGGTGCCGCGCAGGTTCCGCTACGTCGAGACCATTCCGGTCGACGCTCAGGGCAAGCGCCGGCCGAGCGAGCTGCGGGCGCTGCTCCGCGCACGATGAGCGGCGTGGACCCGATCGTGTTGTGGACGCGCGTCGAGCCGGGGCGCGCGCAGATCGCGCTCGAGGTACCGCGCGATCTCGATTACTTCGATGGCCACTTTCCGGGAGCGCCGGTGCTGCCGGGCGTCGTGCAGATCCGATGGGCGCTCGAGCTCGCGCATCGCCATCTCGGGGTCGGCGCTACGTTTGCCGGAGCGGAAGCGCTGAAATTCCAGCACGTGCTGGGCCCGGGTGCGCGGACGCGGCTCGAGCTCGAGCACGCGCCGGCGTCCGGCAAACTGCGCTTCACCTTTCGCGACGACGAGCGGCTCCACAGCAGCGGTCGCCTCGTGCTGCGGGCCGCGCCGTGAGCGCCGAGCCGTCGCCGCATTGGTCGGTCGCGCCCGAGCGCGGCGGCGTCTTCGGGCTGCGTCTGATGTTCGCGGCTTACCGCTGGCTCGGGCGGCCCGGCGTGACACTCCTTCTTTATCCGGCCGTCACCTACTACTGGCTCACGGCTGCGGCGGCGCGCCGTGCGTCGCGGTACTACCTCGCGCGGGTGCGGGCACGTCTCGCGGAGCTCGGGCGCGCAGCCCCCGAGCCGCTGACGACGTTCCGCCATATGCTCGAGTTCGGCCGGGCCATGCTCGACAAGGCCGCAATGTGGGGAGGCTGGCTTACGAACGTCGTCGAATTCGACGACCGAGCGCAGCTCGACGCGTTGCGCGCGCGCGGGCAGGGCGTCCTATTCATCGGTTCGCACCACGGCAACGTGGAGGTGCTGCGCGGCTTCGGAGAGGCGCACGGCTTCAACGTCAACGCGATCGTCTCGACACGCAACTCGCCGAAGTTGAACCGCGCGCTGTCTGCAGTGAGCCCGTCGGCGCTCGATCGGATGATCGAGGTCGATTCGCTCGGTCCCGATGCCGTGCTGAGGCTCGAGCAGCGGTTGCGAGCCGGCGAGCACATCGCGATCGTCGGCGATCGCGTCTCCGCACGCCACAAGGAGCGCTCCATCTATGTGCCGTTCCTCGGCCGGAATGCGCCGTTCCCGGAAGGGCCGTTCGTGCTCGCGAGCTTGCTCGCGTGCCCGGTGTATCTCGTGTTTTGCACGAGAGTCGGGCGCAAGTATCGGCTCTATGTCGAGCCGTTCGCGGAACGGCTGGCGCTGCCGCGCACGCGCAGACGGGAGGCGCTCGAGGACGCCGTCACGCGCTACGCCCGCGCGCTCGAGTCGCACTGTTTACGCGCTCCGACACAATGGTTTAACTTTTTCGATTTCTGGGACCAGGGCGCGGGGGAGAATGGTCCGTATCGTGACGCTTGAGACCGAGCTGCCGACGCCGCTCGAAGCGCGCGTCGAGGTCGACGTGCCGTTCCAGGACGCCGACCCTATGGGCGTGACTTGGCACGGCAACTACTTCCGTTATCTCGAGTCGGCGCGCGCCGTGCTGCTCGCGAGGATCGGCTACGGCTACCGCGACATGATCGCGTCGGGCTATCTGTGGCCGATCGTCGAAGCGGAGATCAAGTACGTGAAGCCGACGGTGTTCGGCCAGCACCTCGCCGTCACCGCTTCGCTCGTCGAGTACGAGACGCGCTTGCGAATCGCGTACACGATCGTCGACCGCACCACGGGCGAGTGCGTGACGAAGGCGCACACGACGCAAGCCGCCGTTCGCAGCGATAGTGGCGCGATGTGCTTTTCCTCGCCGCAAGTGCTGCTGGACAAGGTCCGCGCATGCGTCGGCGCCAGTTGAGCCGCGGAAGCCGCACGGCATGACGCTGTATCTGCAGGATCTCGGCGTGATCAGCGCGCTCGGGGCCGGCAAAGCCGAGCTGCTGCGCCGCGTGCTCGCGTGCGACTCCGGCATGGTGCCGTACGGGCCGCTGCTGATGGGGGGGTCGACTTGGGTGGCGCCGGTCCGCTCGCCGTTGCCGGCGCTGCCCGAGGCGCTCGCGCAGTTCGATTGCCGCAACAACCGGCTGCTCGCTGCGGCGCTCGACGAGATCGGTGCCACGGTCGCGGCATTGCGCGAGCGCTGGGGGCCGAGGCGCGTCGCCGTCTTGATGGGCACCAGCACGTCGGGGATTGCGAACGGCGAGGACGCCGCGGATTCGCTCGCCGCGACGGGGCGAATGCCCGAGCGCTATCACTATCGTCAACAGGAGATCGGCAGCGTCGCGGAGTTCGCGGCGCGCTACCTTGGCCTCGAGGGGCTGCGCTATACGATCTCCACGGCGTGCTCGTCGTCGGCGAAAGCGTTCGCCTCGGCGCAGCGTTTGCTCGAAGCGGGCCGCTGCGATGCCGCGGTCGTCGGCGGCGCGGACAGCCTCTGCCGGCTCACGCTCAACGGTTTCGATTCGCTCGACTCGCTCGCGCGGGAGATCTGCAACCCGTTCAGCGCGAACCGTAAGGGCATCAACATCGGCGAAGGCGCTTGCGCCTTCGTCGTCACGCGGGAGCCGGCGGCGATCAGGCTTTGCGGCGTCGGCGAATCGTCCGACGGCTACCACATCTCGGCACCCGATCCGACCGGACGAGGCGCCGAGCTGGCGCTGCGCGCGGCGCTCGAGCAGGCGGGCGTGGCGCCCCGCGACGTCGGCTACGTGAACCTGCATGGCACCGCTACGCCGAAGAACGACGAGATGGAGGCCGCGGTCGTGGCGCGCGTGCTCGGCCCCGCGACGCCGTGCGCATCGACGAAACCGCTGATCGGACATACGCTCGGTGCGGCCGGCGCACACGAGCTTGCGATTTGCTGGCTGCTGCTCGGCGATGCCAACAAGGAGCGGTGCCTGCCGCCGCACGTCTGGGACGGCGTGCGCGACCCGGCACTCGAGCCGATCGCGCTCGTCGAGCCCGGCGCACGTTGGCAGCGCGACGTGTTCGTGTCGAACTCGTTCGCATTCGGCGGCAGCAACACCACGATTGCGATCGGGCGCAGCTGATGGAGACCGGCGACATTCCGATCGCGGAGCTGTTGCCGCACGGCCCCCGCATGACGTTGCTCGATCGGCTCGCGAGGCACGACGAGCGCGAGTCCGTCGCGATAGCCGAGATCCGCGCGGACGCCGTGTTCTTCGAGGGCGCAGGCGTGCCCGCATGGGCCGGCCTCGAGTACATGGCGCAAACGATCGCGGCTCACGCGGGCGCCGCCGCGCGGCTCACGGGAGCCCGGCCCGCGGTCGGCTTCCTCGTCGGCACGCGCGCCTACTCGAGCAGCGTGGCGGGATTTCCGCTCGGCAGCCGGCTGACGATCACGGCTCGGCCGCTCTGGCGCGAAGGCCGCTTCGCCGCGTTCGATTGCTCGATCGACCTCGACGAGGCGACGGTCGCGACCGCCACGGTGAGCTGCTATCTGCCGAGCGAGGAGGAGCTCCGCTCGTTCCGGGAGCCGAGTCGATGACGCGCGCCGTGCTCGTGACCGGCGCCAGCAAGGGGATCGGTGCGGCGACCGCGGTCGCGCTCGCGGCGCAGGGCTTCACCGTGGCCGTGCACTATCGTTCGGATGCCGACGGCGCCGCGGCAACGGCCGAGCGAATACGAGCGGCGGGCGGACAAGCGAGGCTCTTTGCGTTCGACGTGGCCGACCGCGACGCGGCGCGTGCCGCGCTCGAGGCGGACATCGCGGCGCACGGCGCGTATTACGGCGTCGTGAGCAACGCAGGCGTTCACCGCGACCGCATGTTTCCGCTGCTCGCGAGCGAGGATTGGGACGCCGTGCTGCGCACGGACCTCGACGGCTTCTACAACGTGCTGCATCCGTGCGTGTTGCCGATGGTTCAGGCGCGGCGGGGCGGGCGAATCGTCGCCGTCTCGTCCGTGGCGGGCCTCGCCGGCAACGTCGGACAAGTGAACTACAGTGCAGCGAAGGCGGGGCTCATCGGCGCGACGAAGGCGCTCGCGCTCGAGCTCGCGAAGCGCAAGATCACCGTCAACTGCGTTGCGCCGGGTCTCGTCGAGACTGCGATGACACGCAACGTCGACACGGCACGGATCGTCGAGCGTGTCCCGCTGCGCCGGCTCGGCACGGCGGAGGAGGTCGCCGGCTTGATCGCGTACTTGCTGTCCGATGCGGCGGCGTACATCACGCGGCAAGTGATCGCGATCGACGGCGGGCTCACGTGAGCACGAGCCGTGACCGGCGGCCGACCGGCGCTGCGCGGATCGAAGGCGCGAGCGAAGCGTGTGCCTGGCTGCGCTACGCCGCGATCGGCGACGTCGGTGCGGACGCCATTGTGTCTCTGCCGAGCGTCGACCATGACCGCGCGGCCCAAAGTGCGCGGGCCGTTCGCCGCGAGCAGTATCTCGCGGGCCGCGTGCTGTTGCGCACGATGCTCGAGGAGCTCACGGGCCGGCCCGGCGCCGACCACGAGATCCGCGCAACGGCGCGCGGGCGGCCGGAGTGCGCAGGCGGACCGACCTTCAGCGTGTCGCACAGCGGCGGCTGGGTCGCGTGTGCCCTCGCGTCCGGCGGAGCGCTCGGCGTGGACGTTCAAGTGCCGGTTCCGGGTCGACGCGTCGCGGACATCGCGCGACAGTATTTCGCGCCGGCGGAAAGCGACTGGGTCGCGGTGAATCCCGAGCGGCGGTTCTACATGCTCTGGGTGCTCAAGGAGGCTTACCTGAAAGCGCTCGGGCTCGGCTTCGCGGGCGGGCTGCGCTCGCTCGAATGCCGGCTCGACCCGCCCGCAATCGACATAGTCGCCGCGCCCTCGCCGGCGGCGTCGATCGAGTTGCGCCTTTACGTGCTCGGCGACGCGTTCGTCGGGCTCGCGAGCACCGCGGGGCCGCTCGGGGAGATCGCCGTCCGGCGCTTCGGCCGCAGCGCCGATCGACGGTGGCTCCCCGGGCGTCTCGCGCTCGTCGCGGCGACGCCGCGCTGAGCGTCTACTTCTTCAGCTGTCCCAGCATGCGCTTCGCGCCGCCGTTCTGCGGATCGATCTCCAGGGCTTTTTCGAGGCTGGCGATCGCACCCGCCGTGTCCTTCTTCGCCTGCTGCGCCTGCGCCATCACGACGTAGGTTTCGGCCGACTTCGGGAACAGCTCGAGATTCATGTCGAGAAATTTCATCGCCTCGTCGGTGCGGTTTTGCACGAGCGGCTTCGCCGTCGCGATCAGCCCGGTCTCGCTGAAGTCGTAGGCCTGCGCGCCGTAGTACTTGGACTTGAGCTCCTTGTACTGCGCCTCTGCGGCCGGGAAGCCCTTTTCGGCGGACGTCTTCGCGAGGATTTCGGCCAGCTGCTTCGGCTCCGGCACGCCGCGATGGCAGGTGATGCATTGGATGCGCGTGACCTTGTTGGCCGGCATCCCGAAGTCCTTCGGCAGCCGCGTGTTCAAATCCGCGGTGATCTTCAACATCGCGCGCGCCATGTTCTTCTCGTCCTTGTCGTCGGCCGCGAAATCCGGCGGAACGCCTTGCTTCATCACGTGACAAAAATTGCACTCGACGCCGAGCGCCGCCTCGAAGTTCTGCATCACGTTGATGACTTGGGCGCGCGTCCAATCCTTCGGCAGCACTTTCAGATTCTTCGGCGCTTCCTGCGCCGGCTGCGCGACGACCGCGCCGGCCACCATCAATAACGCGGCTGCCAACATGCCGCGGCCAATAGCTGAAGACGTTGTCCGAGCCATGAGTTTCCCCTCGTTGTCTCGTTGATTCGATTCGGCGTTTAGCGGCCGTGCAGAGCGCTCGTTCGTATTGTTGCGGCGGCGCCGCCCGTCCCGTCACGATATTAGCTCAGAGTGCCTCGGCCACGCACCGGGGGGCGGGGCTTTCGCGGCCCAGGGCGCTTCCACTAGAGTAAACCCGTTCGTTCGCTGCCCTGGGGGACCATGATCGGTCACTACTTGCGCCTCGCGGTGCGCAACGTGCCACGCGCCGGCCCCTACGTGCTGCTCAGCATCGTCGGGCTCGGCATCGGTCTCGGCGCGGCGCTTTCGATCGCGCTCTACGTCCATGACGAGCTGAGCTACGAGCGCTGGCTGCCCGACAGCGACCGCGTCTACCTCGTCTCCGTGCGTTCGCCGGCCGGCGGCATGACCGACTGGAGCCCGTCGAACGTCGGCCAATGGATCGCGGCCGACTATCCGCAGTTCGACAACGTCACGCGGCTCACGAGCAACAGCGGCTTCTTCAAGCGCGACGAGCACGAGTTCGACGAGCAGATCTTCTGGGCCGATCCGAATTTCTTCGACGTGTTCCGGTTTCCCGTCGTCGCCGGGACGCTCGACGGTGCGCTCGCGAAGCCCGACTCCGTGGTGCTGACGCGCCGCTATGCCGAGAAGTACTTCGGGCGCCCGGATCCGCTCGGGCTCACGCTCCTGCTCGACGGCAAGCGCGCGCTGACCGTGACGGCCGTGATCGAAGACTTGCCGTCGAACACGCACTTCCAGATGGACGTGCTCGCTTCCGGCGTGTCGGCCGACTCCCCGATCACCCAGCAGGATGCGATCCCGATGACGGTGGTCGGCGCGAAGGCATGGAGTTTCCACACCTACGCGCGGCTCGCGCGCGGCCAGTCGATCGCGCCGCTGCGCGAGAGCATTCGCACGCTGCCGGACCGGCACACCGAGCGCGCGGCGGGCGGCGGCGCCTCGAGCGACGTCTGGCCGCTGATCGTGCGGCCCATCCGCACGCTGCACTTGAGCGCGTTCGACGTCGCGTCGCCGGACAGCGAGAACCTCGGTCGGCTCTACGGCGCACTCGGAATCGGGGCGCTGATCATCCTTGCCGCCGCGATCAATTTCGTGACGCTCAAGACCGCGCTTGCGATGCGCCGCGCGGTCGAGATCGGCGTCCGCAAGGCGTGCGGCGGCAGCCGCCGGGCGCTATTCGTGCAGTTCATGAGTGAGGTGCTCGTGCACGTCTCGATCGCAACGCTGCTCGGCGTCGCGCTCGCAGCCGCGGCATTGCCCGCGCTCGATGCGTTCCTGCTGCGCACTATTGCGTGGCAGACGCTGCTCGGTCCCGCGTTCATCGCCGGCATCGCGGCGCTGATCGTCGTCGTGACGCTGCTCGCGGGCGGCTATCCCGCGTTCGTGCTCGCGTCGTTCAGGCCGAGCGTCGTCACGAAAGCGCGCTCGACGGGGCGGCTGCAGAGCCGGCTGCGGCAAACGCTCGTCGCGCTGCAGTTCGCGATCGTGATCGCCGTGATGATTGCGACGATCGTCGTGCATCGGCAGACCGCCTTCGGCATGCGCGAGTCGCTGCGCCAGCTCGCCGATCCGATCGTGCAGCTGCGCGCCACTTGCTCTGACTCTTTCAGGGATGCAATGGCGCGCCTGCCGGGCGTGGCAGCGGTCGCGTGCTCGCGAACGACGCCTCAGGTGAGCGGCGGCGGCGTGGGGCCCGTCCAATACAACGGCAGCGAGCGGCTCGTGCTCGGCGAGGTCGCGGTCGACGCCAATTTCTTCCAACTATTCGGGATCGGGCTCGCAGCCGGTCGCTACTTCTCGGAGGACGTGGGTGCGGACGAGACCCCGAAGGATCTCGTTTGGTCGACCCCGCAATCGATCGTGCTGAACGAGGCGGGCGTCAAGAAGCTCGGCATCGCATCGCCGCAGGCGGCGATCGGCAAGATCGTGACGATCAATCATCCTTCAGGGCTCGTGAACACCTTCTCGGGCGAGCATCCGGCGCAAATCGTCGGCGTCGTCAAGGATTTTCAGATGGGGTCCGTGCGCAACGAGATCTTCCCGACCGTGTTCTACATGGATTCGCTGCTATTCCACGTGGTCAGCATGAAGCTCGACGGGAGCAGGGTGCCCGAGACGCTCGTTGCGATCGATCGGCTCTGGCGGGAGATCGGCGATCCCGGACCGCCGTCGCGCTGGTTTTTCGACGACACCGTCGAGCAGCTCTACGGCGACATGCGCCGCGACTTCGAGCTGTTCACGGTGTTCGCGAGCGTCGCGATCCTGATCTCGGTGCTCGGCCTCGTCGGTCTCGCGGCGTACGCGGCGGCAGCGCGCACGCGGGAGATCGGCGTTCGCAAGGTCCTCGGCAGCGGCCGCGGCGGCATCATGAGGCTGCTGTTGTGGGAATTCGGCAAGCCCGTGCTGCTCGCGAATCTGATCGCGTGGCCGGCCGCCTACTTCGCGATGAGCGGCTGGTTGGCCGGGTTCGCGCGGCGCATCGAGCTCGAGCCGTGGATGTTCCTCGGTGCCGCGCTCGCCACGTTCGCGATCGCGCAGCTCACGGTCGCGGCCCATGCGTGGGCGATCGCCGCCGTGAGACCGGTGACGGCGCTGCGCCACGAGTGAGCGGCGTCGCGGCGGGCGCGGGCGCCCGCTCGGGCCTCGCGCCCCCGTCCGGGGCGGTATAGTCTCGGCTCGACGTTCGAATCGGAAGGAGCGCGGTGATGTCTTCGGTTGCAGACGATGTTCGCAATGCGATCGCGGCAGCGAACGGCAGATTCATGGCGGCCTTGGCCAAAGGCGACGCCGGCGGGGTGGCTGCGCTGTATACCGCGAGCGCCAGAATACTTCCGCCCGGCAGCCGTGCGATCGGCGACCCGGCCGGCTTGAAAGCGTTTTGGGCGAGCGCCATGGCGATGGGCATCAAGCGCCTCGAGCTCGAGACGCTCGAGGTGGAGCTTCACGGCGACACTGCGATCGAAATGGGTTCCGCGAAGATTTACGGGCCCTCGGGCGACGTCATCGACGACGGCAAGTACATCGTGGTGTGGAAGCGCGAGAGCGGCGAGTGGAAGCTGCATCGCGACATTTGGAACAGCAGCCGGTCGCCCGCCGAATAGCGCGGTCGCGGGCCGGTCGTCCGCGATCAGCGGGCAGGGTCGCCGCCGCGCCCCGGCCCGAAGGCCGCGCGCTCGACCTGGCACGAAACATGTAAGTGGTCCTCCGCTGAACGCGCGAGACGCAGGAGGATCCATGAGCACGGAGACGTTCAAGTCGAAGGCGTACGTCAAGGAGGGCTGCCCGTTCTCCTGCAAATTCCTCGTGTTCATGGCCGAGGCCGGCTTGCTCGACCGAATCGAGATCGTGCGGCTCGATCCGCAAGATCCCGGCTTCAGCGCCCAGAAAGAGAAGTTGACGGAGCGGCTCGGCAAGCCCGTCTCGTTCCCGACCGTCGAGATCGAGCCCGGGCGTTTCATGACCGATTCGGATCGCCTGATCGAGCTGCACGCCGGCCGCGCGGGCGTGAGCTCCGACGCGCTGCCGGTGCTGTCGTTTTACGAGGAGACGATCTTCCCGCAGCTGATCGAGCTGCATCAGATCAGACACCCGAAGACCGCGTAGCGCGGCGCAACCGGGCTGCCGACGCTAGGTCTTCGCGTCCGGCAGCGCCATCGGCTCCGCGGGCGCTCGGTCGCGGGTCCGGGGCCCCGCGGTCTCGCGGATCTGCGCAACGAGCTCGCCGAGTCGCTGCAAAGTCGACTCGAGGTTCGCGAGGTTCGCAAAGCCCACCTGCAGCACGTAGCCGCCGGCGGCGCTCTGTTGAATCGAAACGTCTTCGCCGAGCTCGCGGGCGAGCTGGTTCTGCAGCCAGCGCGTCTGCAGATCGATCGGCGCGCGCGCGGCGGGGCGCTCGGGCGCTTCGAGCGCGGCCTTCACGGCGCTCTCGACCTTGCGCACGGACCAGCCTAGCCGCTCGATCTTGCGAGCCATCGCCACTTGCCGCTCGGGATCGAGCGGCAGCAACGCTCGGGCATGTCCCATGTCCAGCGTGCCGTCGACCATTGCGGTCTTCACCTCCTCGGCCAGATCGAGCAGCCGCAGGTAGTTGGTCACGGCTGCGCGCGAACGCCCGAGCGCCTTGGCAATCTGCTCGTGCGTCAGCGCAAACTCCTCGACGAGCCGCCTCATCGAGCGTGCCTGGTCGATCGGGTTCAAGTCCTCGCGCTGCAAGTTCTCGACGAGCGCCACGGCGAGCGCGGACTGGTCGGTCAGCTCGCGAACGATCACCGGGACGGTCGGGAGGCCCGCGAGGCGGGCGGCCTGCCAGCGGCGTTCGCCGGCGACGATCTCGTAAGCCGGTGCGTCCGGCCTCTGTATGTCGACCCCGCGCACGATCAGCGGCTGCAGCACGCCTTGCTCGCGAATGGACTCGGCGAGCTCGGCCAGGCTGTCCTCGCGCACCCGGCCGCGCGGTTGGTAGCGTCCCGGTTGGAGCGCCTCGATGCGCACGTTCAATATGTCGAGTAGTGCCACGAACCGCCGTCCAAAGCTCCGTTGGCCGCGACTCTGCCACTCGAGTCGCGCAGCGGCAACTCGGCGCCGCCCGGCCGCGGTTTCAGCCCGTCGCTTGCGTAAGCATCCGCTCGAGGCGGGCGACCGTGCCGTCCACGTCGTACAGCTTGTCGAGCCCGAAGAGGCCGATCCGAAACGCGCGATAGTCGGCCGGCTCGCCGCATTGGAGCGGCACGCCGGCCGCGATTTGTGCGCCTGCGCGCGCGAAGCGCGCGACGATCTCGGCGTCGCTCGTGTACGACACGATCACGCAAGGCGCCTCGAATCCCGGTCCCGCCACGCTCGGAAACCCGCGCTCGGCCAGCAGCGCACGCACCCGCCTCCCGAGCTCGATCTGCCGCTCGCGCGCGCGCTCGAAGCCGTACTTCTGCGTCTCGGCCATGAGCTCGCGCAGCCGGCGCAGGCCGTCGGTCGGCATCGTCGCGTGGTACGCGTGCCCGCCGGACTCGTACGTCTCCATGATCTGCAGCCACTTCGCGAGGTCCATCGCAAAGCTCGTGCTCTTCGTGCCGTCGATGCGCTCGCGCGCCCGTTCGCCGAGCATCACGAGCGCGGCGCCCGGCGAGCCGGACCAACCCTTTTGCGGCGCCGTGATCAGCACGTCGACACCGAGCGCCCGCATGTCGACCCAGAGCGCCCCCGACGCGATGCAATCGAGCACGAACAGACCGCCGACGGATTGCACCGCCGCGCCGACGCGGCGGACGTAGTCGTCCGGCAGCAGGATGCCGGAGGCGGTCTCGACATGCGGCGCGAACACGACGTCGGGCCGCTCGCCGCGAATGTGCGCCTCCACCTCCTCGATCGGCGCGGGCGAGAACGGGGCGGTCGCGCCGTTCCCCGCGCGGCGAGCTTGCAGCGCCGTGTGGGCGGTCGGAATGCCGCCCATCTCGAAGATCTGCGTCCAGCGGTAGCTGAACCAACCGTTGCGCAGCACCGTGCAGCGCTTGCCGGTCGCGAACTGGCGCGCGACGGATTCCATGCCGAACGTGCCGCCGCCCGGCACGATCGCGACCGAGCGTGCGCCGTAGACTTTCTTCAACGTCGCCGAGATGTCGCGCATCACGGTTTGGAAGGCGGCGGACATATGGTTCAGCGAGCGGTCGGTGAAGACCACCGAGAATTCGAGCAAACCGTCGGGATCGACGGCGGAAATGGGGTTCGCGGTCATCTTCGTGGGCTCCAGAGCGGTGCAATCGTGGCGACAAAGGATACCGCGTCGCGCCCTCAGCCGATCATTTCGAGCGCTGCAAATAGCGGGCGAATTCCGCGCTCGTGAGCGACGTGTCGATGTAGGCGAACGTGCCCGATTCGAGCACCTCGCGCGCGGCGTCTATCAAGCCCGACATCGCGGCGCGGTACAGCGAGGTCGCCAAGCTGATCCGCCGCGCGCCGGCCGCAGCGAGCTCCGGCACGGAAAACGATTTACCGCGGATCGCGACCATGAAGTTGACGGGCTTCGTCACCGCCTCGCACACGCGGCGTACGGCGTCGAGCGTCGGCAGCCCCGGCGCGAACAGCACGTCCGCGCCGGCTCTCTCGTACGACTGCAGGCGCCGAATCGTGTCTTCGAGATCGGCGCGGCCGTGCAGGTAGTTTTCGGCGCGCGCGGTCAACGTGAACGGGAACGACAGCGAACGCGCCGCGTCGGCCGCGGCCGCGATGCGTTCGGTTGCGCGATCGATGTCGAACAGCGGATTGTCGGCGCGCCCCGTCGAGTCTTCGATGGACCCGCCGACGAGCCCCGCGGCCGCCGCTCGGCGAATGGTCTCGGCCGCCTCGCTCGGAGCGTCGCCGAAGCCGTTCTCGAGATCGGCGGATACCGGCAGGTCCGTCGCCGCGCAGATGGCGCGCGCGTGCGCAAGCGACTCGTCCCGCGTGATCGCGTGGTCGGGCCGGCCGAGCGTGCCCGCCGCCGCGCCGCTCGAGGTTGCGAGCGCGGGAAAGCCGAGCGATTCCAGGATGCGGGCGGAGCCGCCGTCCCAGCAGTTCGCGACGACGAAGGTGCCGCTCGCATGCAGTGCGCGGAACCGTTCCCCGCGGCGTCTTTGAGCTTCGAGATCCATGACGTCCTCGCCGATGAACGGTGGCCAGTTTAAGCTACGGAACGCGCGCAGCGCGCACGCTGTCAGATCGAGATAGAGGAGGGTGCTCATCGCGACGCAAGACACAATGCACGCCACGGGCGCGGCGGCCGCTGGAGCGCGAAGCGCCATCGTGATCCGCCGTCACACGCCGCTCGTGCGCGTGACCCATTGGCTCAACGTCGTGTGTCTCGCATTCCTGCTGCCGAGCGGCTTGCAGATCTTCAACGCGCATCCCGCGCTCTATGTCGGCGCGGATTCGACCTTCGCTGCACCCGTGCTCGCGATGACCGCGCGCAACTCCTCGCGCGGGCCGATCGGCGAGACGCAGGTGCTCGGTGCGGTCTTCGACACGACGGGCTTCCTCGGATTGTCGACGACGCGCGGCCGCCTGCAGGCGCGCGGTTTTCCGCATTGGCTCACGCTGCCGAGCTATCAAGATCTGGCCACGGGGCGCCGTTGGCATTTCTTTTTCGCCTGGCTGTTCGCCCTGAACGGCCTCGTCTATGTCGTCGCGAGCCTCGTGAACGGTCACCTGCGGCGCGACCTCGTGCCGGGCGGCAAGCAGCTCCGTAACATCCCGGCATCGATTTGGCACCACCTGACTCTGCAGTTCGACCGCTCGGGCGGTTACAACGTGCTGCAGAAGCTGGCCTACCTCGCGATGATCTTCGTCGTGCTGCCGCTCGTCGTGCTCGCCGGCATGGCCATGTCGCCGGGGCTCGACGCGGCGTTTCCGTGGCTGCTCGATGTGTTCGGCGGCCGGCAGACCGCGCGCACCGTGCACTTCGTCGCCGCGATGACGACCGTGCTGTTCGTGGTCGTGCACGTCGCGATGGTGCTGCTCTCGGGCGTCTGGAACAACTTGCGTTCGATGATCACCGGCCGCTATGCGATCGACGACGCCGGAGGCGCCGCATGAGCCGTGTGCCGTTCAGCCGGCGGCGCCTGCTCGCCGCGCTCGCGGCGGGTGCGGGCGTGCCCATGCTCGCGGGCTGCGATCGGCTCGGCGAGACGCCTTGGTTTCGGCGCGTTCTCGAGACGGGCGAGGACATCAATCGAACCGTTCAGCGGTTCTTCTTGTCGCCGTCGTCGCTCGCGCGCGAGTACGGCGAAGCCGACATCGCGCCGCAGTTTCGCGCGAACGGCTCGACGAATCCCGACAGTCCGGCCTACCGCGCTCAAGCGGCGAACGGCTTCGCCGATTGGAAGCTCGACGTGGGCGGCCTCGTCGAGACGCCGATGCAGTTCTCGCTCGCGGATCTGCGTGCGATGCCGGCGCGCGAGCAGATCACGCGGCACGACTGCGTCGAGGGTTGGAGCTGCATCGGCAAATGGAAAGGCGTGCAGCTCGCCCGGGTGCTCGAGAAGGTGCGGCTGCTCCCTCAGGCGAGGTTCATCCTGTTCCGTTGCGCCGACGAGCTCGAGAAGACGGCCGACCGCAGCGGCTTCTACTACGAGACGCACGCGCTCGAGGACGCGTTCCATCCGCAGACTATTCTCGCCTACGACCTGAACGGCGAGACGTTGCCGATCGCCTACGGCGCACCGCTGCGGCTGCGCACCGAGCGCACGCTCGGCTACAAGATGGCGAAGTACGTAATGCGCATCGAGGCCATCGACAGCTTCGCCGCCATCGGTCGCGGTAAAGGCAGCTTCTGGGCCGACCGCGGCTACGACTGGTACGCGGGTATCTGAAGCGGCGGCGCGCGTACGCCGCCCGGTACGCGCTGCGCCGCGTTCGCGGTAGACTCGCGCGGCACGCCGGTTTCGCTTGCACCGATGAGGATCTTGCCGATGGTCGTCCGAACGCTACGCATGCTCATGGTCTGCTTGAGCCTGCTGCCGCCGAGCCTGGCGCTCGCACAGGCGACGCCGGTCGTGCGGCTGCAGAATCTCGCGCACGCGGTCACGAGCCTCGACAAGACGCTGCCGTTTTACCGCGATGCTCTCGGCTTTACGGTGAACGGCGATCCGCTCGCGCGCCAGCCGCAGCCGCTCGACGAGCTGAGCTCGAAGTTCACGGGCACGAGCGGGATGAGCTTCCGCGCCGCCTCGTTCAAGATTCCGAATGCGGAGTTCGGCTTCGAGCTCACCGAGTTCACGGGCGGCCCCCGCGATGCCCGCGAACCGAATGTTCAAGACATCGGTGCGGCGATGCTCGTGCTGCGCGTGCGCGATCTCGCTGCGACGCTCCACAACGCCCTCGCGGCCGGTGCGACGGCCGTCACCGTGGGCGGCGCGCCGCTCGGCAACGAGTTCGTCGTGCGCGACCCCGACGGCTTCTTCATCGAGCTGCAACAGCCCGCGACGCCGCCGGCGGCGGGCGCCGGCGACATCCTAGGCGCTTCGATCAACCTCTCGGTGGCCGACGCGGAGAAGTCCGTCGAGTTTTTGCGCAACGCGATCGGCTTCGAGGCACGGCCGGTTTCGCCGGTCGCTTCCAATCCGACGGTGCTGCAGCTGCTCGGGCTCAAGTCGGCCGAGTGGCGTATCGCGCACGGCCACATTCCGGGCACGACGGCCGATTTCGGGCTCATCGAGTATCGCGGCCTGCCGCGCGCAAAGTTCTCGCGCGGCGCGAAGGACCCGGGCTCGCCCGCATTCACGATGGTCGTCGGCGACGTCGCGAGCGCGACGGACCGCTGGATCGAGTCCGGCGGTGTCGTGGCGTCCACGGGCGGCAAGCCGGTCTTGCGTCCGAACGGGGCGGGCAACGTGTTCGTGAAGGACGTCGACGGGTTCACGTGGGAGCTGATTCAGCGCGCGTCGCAATGAGGAGCTGACGCGGCGCGCGTCGCGAGCACCTTGCAACAGGCAACCTTCGGCTTGGAGACCACGAAGGAGAGCACCATGAACGTCACCGCCATCTATGGAGCCGCGTTCGCCACCGTCGCGCTCTGTGCAGGCACTGCGCGCGCCGCGGATTGCGACCGCGCCTGCCTCGAAGGTTTCGTCGATCGCTACCTCGACGCCGTGGTCGCGGATCAGCCGAGCGCCGTGCCGCTCGCGCCGAACGTGCGCTTCACGGAGGATGGGCAGCGGCTCCTGATCGGCGATGGCCTCTGGAACACGCTGCGGGCGAAGGGGCGCTACCGGCTGTTCGTGACGGACGTGCCGGCCGGCCAGGTCGCGTTCTTCGGCACGATCGAGGAGGACCATCGCGATCCGAGCCAGGGCACGCCCGCGGCGATCGCGTTGCGCCTCAAGGTCAGCAATCTCGAGATCACCGAGATCGAGCAGATCGTGATCCGCGACGAGAACGCCGCGAAGCGGATCGATGCGCTCGGCGCGCCGAACCCGGTCTACCTTAAAGCCGTTCCGCAGAACGAGCGCATGTCGCGCGCGGATTTGATCGCGACCGCGAACAAGTATTTCTCGGGCATGCAGCAGAACAACGGCAAGGGCGACTATCCGTTCGCGCCGGACTGCAATCGCATCGAGAATGGCGGCCAGGCCACGAACGTGCCGACGCCGCCAGGCGAGACGCGGCCCGATCCGAAGACCGCAACCGGCTACTCGAGCCAATGGACCTGCCTCGAGCAATTCAGGTCCGGGCTCCTGCACTTCGTGAATCGGATCCGGGACCGGCGTTACGTCGCGGTGGATCAGGAGCGCGGCATCGTGTTCGCGTTCGCGTTCTTCGACCACTCGGGCGGCGCGACGCGCACGTTCACGTTGCCCGACGGTCGGACCGTGACGGCCGGTCCGGTGCAGCCGTGGACCTGGGAAATCGCCGAGTTGTTCAAGGTCGAGAAGGGCCAGATCCACAAGATCGAGGCGCTGCTGCATCGCGTGCCGTACGGCATGACCTCGGGTTGGAGCACATGGACGCAGGGCATGTCGGACGCGGCCCGCGACGTCACGATGGAGTGACAGCGGTTTGCGATCTGCGCGAGAGCCCGGCAACGAGGAGAGTGGCAAAGGTCTCACCGGCGCCGAGCGCAAGGCGGTCGAGAATGCGGCGCTGCGCTCGCCCGCTGCTCGCGCTCGCGCCGTTTGCGCATCGTGGAATTCGGATTCACGAAATTGCATGCGTGTGCGACGCATCGGACGCGGCGCGAGGCCGAACCGTGGCATGCGATATGCCGCCCTCGGCGAACAGCCGTGTAGGAGATCGAAGGGCGCGCCACCCCCAAATGCGCGCCAAACGGACCACGGGCCCCTAGAGGCGAAATCGGCGCCGCCCCTCGCGGCGCGCGGCGATTGAACTTAGTATCTGCGCTCGGCGGGCGTCGCCGTCCGAAATCCGGAGTCGAGCGTGATCGAAGTCGCCGGCCTGACGAAGCTGTACGGTGAGTTTGCTGCCGTGCGCGACTTGTCGTTCACCGTGCAGCCGGGCACCGTCTTGGGCCTCGTCGGGCCGAACGGCGCGGGCAAGACGACGACGCTGCGCAGCATCGCGGGCATCATTCCGCCGAGCGCGGGCCGCGTGAGCATCGCGGGCCACGATCTCGCGACCGATCCGCTCGGCGCCAAGCGCGCGCTTGCGTTCTTCCCCGACGAGCCGCGACTGTTCGACTACCTCACGGTCGGCCAGCATCTAACGTTCGTGGCGCGCATCTACGGCGTCGAGAATCACGCCGCGGTCGCGCAGCCGTTGCTCGACGAATTCGAGATCGCGGACCGGTCGGACCACCTGCCGGCGCAGCTGTCGCGCGGTATGAAGCAGAAGCTCGCGATCGCGTGCGGGCTGCTGCACTCGCCTCGCGTGCTGTTCTTCGACGAGCCGCTCACGGGACTCGACCCGCTCGGCATCCGCCGCATGAAGAACTCGATCGTGCAGCGCGCGCGTGCGGGCGCGGCGATCGTGCTGAGCTCGCATCTGCTGCACCTGCTCGAGGAGGTGTGCTCACACGTGCTGATACTGAAGCGCGGGGCGAAGATCGCGGACGGCACGCTGACCGACGTCGCCGCGCAGTTCAGCAATGGTGAAGCCGGCGTGAGCCTCGAGGAGGTGTTCATTCGCGCGACGGGCGGTACCGAGCAGTGAGCGCCGGCAGCGCTGCCGGCGCACTGCTCTATTTGCGCGCGATGTCGCTGCGCAACCTCGTGGTCTCGCGCGTCTTGCGCATGAAGCAGCCGAAGTACCTGATCGGCGCAGTCGTCGGCGTCGCGTACCTCTATGGCGTCGCGCTGCGCCGCATGACCGCGAGTCGGCCGCGGGGCGGGGGGCTCGCGCAGTCGCTTCCGGTCGAGTACTTGCCGACCATCGCGTCGGTCGGTGCGCTGCTCGTCATGGCCTTCGTCGTGTTCGATTGGGCGTGGCCGAGATCGCGCGCTGCGCTGACGTTCAGCGAGGCGGAGATTGCGTTCTTGTTCCCCGCGCCGGTCGAGCGAAGGACGCTGATTCACTACCGCTGGATCAACACGCAGCTCCGCATTTTGTTCACCTCCGCCATCCTCGCGCTGTTGTCCGCAGGCTGGGGCTTCGTGCCGGGCAACGCGGCCATTCGTCTCGTCGGCTGGTGGCTCATCCTGTCGACGCTCGATCTGCACGCGGTGGCCTCTTCCTTCGCGATCACGCGGCTGCTCGACCGAGGCATCACGTCGTTGCGGCGCAGCCTGATCACGCTCGCGATCGCGGCCGCGCTCCTGATTGTCGCGCTCGTTGCAACCGGGCGCGCGCTGCATGCGCCCGGGGCGGAAGACCTCGCGGGGCCGGCGACGCTCGGCCGCTATTTCGCGTCGCTGCTGTCGACGCGGCCGCTGTCGTGGCTGTTGCTGCCGGCGAAATGGGTGGTGCAGCCGTTGCTCGCGGCCGATGCGCGCGGATTCATGCTGGCGCTCGGGCCGGCCGCGCTCGTCTATGCGGTGCACTACGCGTGGGTGCTGCGCGCCGAGGTTGCGTTCGAGGAAGCGTCGATCGCGAAAGCGGAGCAGCGCGCGGCGCGGCGAAATGCGGCTCGGCGCGACGGGACCTGGCGGATCGGCCGCTCGGAGCGCAAGGCGCAACGCGCGCCCTTCGAGTTGGCCGCGCTCGGCCGGCCCGAGCTCGCATTCCTGTGGAAGAACCTGCTGTCGTCGGCCCCATATTTGCGGCTCCGAACGGCCATCGTCGCCGCGATTGTCGTGCTGATCGTTTGCAGTGGGCTGGCGAGAGCCGATGTCGAGCCGTTGCCGGCCCTCGTCGGCATGTTGGCGCTCGTGGGCGCGGGCTACACGCTGGTCTTCGGGCCGATGATCGCGCGCCAGGATTTGCGCGCCGACCTGCCGAACGCCGATCTGCTCAAGACGTATCCGCTGCGCGGTTGGCAGATCGTGCTCGGCGAGGTGCTCACGCCGATCGCAATCGTCACGGCATTGCTCTGGCTATTCCTGCTCGCCGCCGCGTTGACGTTTCATCCGCCGCGCGTGAGCCTGTGGTCGACCGGCGTGCAGGCCGCCGCCGCGGTGGGTGCCGGCGTGCTGCTGCCTTTCCTGTGCGCGATCGAGGTGCTCGTGATGAACAGCGCCGTGCTGCTGTTCCCGGCATGGGTGGCGCGCGGCGCGGAGCGTCCCTCCGGCATCGACGTGCTCGGCCAACGCATCTTCTTCGTGGCCGGACTGTTCCTCACGGTGGCCGCGGCCCTTTTGCCGGCCGCCGTTGCGGCCGCGCTGGTCTTCCTCGTCGCGTGGTGGTTTCTAGGCGGGCTCCTCGCCGCGGTCCTGGCCGTCGTCGCGGCGCTCGTTGCGCTGATCATGGAGATTGCGCTCGTGGTCGTCTGGCTCGGACGGCGCTTCGAGCGCTTCGACTTGTCGGCGGAGCTCAAGCCATAGCCGCTCTCCGCCGCCGACGACGGTGGCCGCGTCGCGGGTCTTCGGACGTGCGCTTGCTGCGGAACCGTCCGGCGGGCGCGCGGTCACCTTTCTCATCGGCCGCGCCGGCGGCGCAACGCGAGCCCGAGTGTCCAAAGCGCAGGAGGTGACTCATGAGCAAATCCCCCGGCCACGAGAAGTGGCCCGACCACAAGGTGATCGAGCATCCGGTGGACCGCCGCATCCAGGTGACCGTCAACGGCGAGGTCGTGGCGGATTCGACCCACGTGATCAAGCTCGAAGAGACCCAGCACCCGGCGCGATACTACTTTCCGCGTTCCGACGTGCGGATGGACAGGCTCGAGCGCTCGGCCACCACGAGCGAGTGCCCGTTCAAGGGCACGGCCCGTTACTTCGACTTGAAGGCCGACGGCAAGACGCTGCACGACGCGGTGTGGAGCTACGAGGAGCCGTACGACGAGCACCCGGGGTTGAAGGATCGACTGGCGTTCTACGACGACAAGATCACCGAGATCGAGGTCGCGCCCAAGCCGTGAGCGGCTTTCCGGCCGCCCGCTCGACCCGCACGGCGGCAGGCGTTGTGCTCGGCCGGCGGGTCTGCGAATAATAGGTCGGCACCCGCCTGGGGGAGGGCGATCATGAAACATTGGCTTCGCGCTGCATGCGTCGCGGCGGCGGTTTGCACTTGGGCGTTGCCCGCAATGGCCGACATCACGACCGCCCGGGTGACGGGCGGCCAAATCCAGGGCCTCGTGGCCGACGGCATCGCCGCTTTCAAGGGCATACCGTTCGCGGCGCCGCCGGTCGGTGCGCTGCGGTGGAAGAAGCCGCAGCCGGTCGTCGCATGGGCCGGCGTGAAGAAGACCACGGCGTTTGCGCCGGCCTGCATGCAGGCCGAGCAGTTGCTCACGTTCATCGGCGCGCCGGGCGGCGCGAGCGAGGACTGCCTCTATCTGAACGTCTGGACGCCGGCGAAGGCGGCGACCGAGCGGCTACCGGTGATGGTCTGGATCTACGGGGGCGGCTTCGCGGGCGGCGCGACGAGCTCGGCAACCTACGACGGCACGCGGCTCGCCCAGAAGGGCGTCGTGCTCGTGAGCGTTGCGTATCGGCTCGGCCCATTCGGCTTTCTCGCCCACCCGGAGCTCAGCCGAGAGAGCGGCAAGGGCTCGGGCAACTACGGCCTGCAAGACATGATCGCGGGTCTCCAATGGGTCAAGGCGAATATCGCGGCGTTCGGCGGCAATCCGGCGAACGTGACGATCTTCGGCGAGTCGGCCGGCGGCATCGCGGTCAGCATGCTCGCGGCCTCGCCGGCCGCGAAGGGCCTGTTCCACCGCGCGATCTCCGAGAGCGGCGGCTCGTTCGCGCCGCTGCGCGTGGACGGCGAGGCCGGCGAGAACGTGCCGTCGCTCGCGACCGCCGAAGCGTTCGGCCGCGGGTTCCTGACGAAGCTCGGCGCCGCGACGATCGCCGCCGCGCGCGCGCTGTCGGCTGAGCAGATCCAAAAGACGCTGCCGCCGGGCCTCGGCGGCGGCTTCTGGCCCGTCGCCGACGGCGACGTGCTGCCGGGCGATCAGTACGAGCTCTACAGCAAAGGTCCGTTCAACGACACGCCCGTGCTGATCGGCACGAATTCCGACGAGGGTGCCTCGTTCGTCCGCGGGCCCGTCACCCCGGCTGCGTTCGAGCAGCAGGTGCGCGAGGGTTACGGCGAGCGCGCGGGCGCCGTGCTCGCGGCCTATCCGCACGCGAGCGACGACGAAGCGACGCAGTCCGCGCGCGATCTCGCTCGCGATTCGCTGTTTGCATGGAGCACCTGGACGTGGGCGCGGCTGCAAACGCAGCGCGGCAAGGGCAAGGCCTACGTCTACTATTACGACCATCGCATGCCGCAGACGCCGCACGGCGCGCAGCACGCGGCCGAGCTCGGCTACGTGTTCCGCACGCTCGACGCGCGCGGCGGCAAGCCGCTTCCCGAGGACCTCGCGATGTCGGACCTCGTGAGCAGCTATTGGACCAATTTCGCGAAGACCGGCGACCCGAACGGCGCGGGCTTGCCGCCGTGGCCCGCGTTCGCCTCCGGCGCCGAGCAGGTCATGGTCTTCGACAAGGCCTCGAGTGCTCGGCCGCTGCCGAACGACAAGCAGCTGCATGCGCTCGACGATTACTTCGCCTATCGGCGCTCGCAGCGGGCGAAGGCGCATTGAGCGTTCGGACGACGGCCGCAGCATGACGGGCGAGCTTGCGCTGGCCGCGGAGCACGACGCCGCAGGACGCCACGACGACGCAATCAACGCGCTCGCGCTCGCAACGCAGCGCGGCGATCTCGAGGCGACGGTCGCGCTCGCGCGGCGCCTGCTGATAGGCGACCGCGCGCCGTATCTGCCGAAGGAGGCCGTGCGGTTCCTGCTCGACGCGGTGAACGCGGGCAGCGCCGCCGCGGCCGAGCGGCTCGCGCCGCTGGCGGCGCTCGGCGCGCACGTCGAGCAGAGCTGGGGCGACGCGCTTCGCTTGCTCGTGCGCGCGGCCGATCTCGGCTCGGAGAACGCCCGCGGCCAGCTACGTACGCTCGCGGGGCGCGGCGACGCCGCGCCCGGGGCAGAGCACGCCGCTGTGGCCGAGCCCGCGTTCGGCGAGTCCGCGCCGCGCGACGATTGGTCCCGGCTTGCGCAGAGCATCGATCTGCGCGCCTGGCTCACGGCGCCGCCCGGCACGACGCTCAACGAGCTGCCGGTCGTGCGCCAGGTGACGGAGCTCGCGAGCGATGCCGTGTGCCGGTGGCTGAAGCGGCGCACCGAGGGCAAGCTGCGCCGTGCGCTGATCTACGACCCGGTGCAAGGCGGCGACGTGAGCGACCACATGCGCAGCAACAGCATCGTCGCGTTCGATCTCGCCGATCTCGACTTCGTGCAGGTCCTGCTGCAGCACCGCATGGCCGTGGCCTGCGGACTGCCCGTGGCGAATGCCGAGGGGCCGACCATCATGCATTACGCGGTCGGCGAAGAGATCACGAATCACTACGACTTCGTGAACGTGCAGATGCCGAACTACGACGACCTGATCAAACAGCGCGGCGAACGCCTGATCACGTTCCTCTTGTACTTGAACGACGACTACGAGGGCGGCGAGACGGATTTTCCGAAGGTCGGCATGCGCCACAAGGGACGCCGCGGCGACGGCCTGTTTTTCGCGAACGCGTTGCCGACCGGCGGCCCCGATTTCCGGATGGTTCACGCCGGATTGCCGCCGACTCGCGGCGAGAAGTGGATCGTCTCGCAATTCTTCCGCAGCCGCGTCGCGCTCAATGCGCGCGCCGAAGCAGCCGGCTGAGCGCGGCTCGCCGCTAACCGAACGCGATGTCGACCGTGTCCGCGATCGGTCGGTAGCCGAGCTTCTCGGCGATCGCGCCGGCGGCCTTGTTCGCCGGATCCGCGTACAGATACAAGTCGCGCACGCCGCGCTCCTGCAGCACGCGCCCGAGCGCCGCGATCGCGGCCTTGCCGTAGCCCCGGCCGCGCGACGGCAGCGGCGTGTAGAGCACGCCGATCGCGGCCCCCGTCGCCGTGTGGCGGATCGGAGCGGCCAGCGCGCGCGGCTCGCCGTCGTCCCAGAGATAGAGCTGGCGTGCGCGCAGCAGCTCGAGAAAGAAAGTCGCGTCGAGATGTTTCACGCCGGCCTCGCGAATGAACGCGGCGCCCCAGGCGTGGGTCAGCGCCGCATCGCCGTCGGTCGCGATTCGCAGGCGGCCCGCCGGTGCGTTCGCGGGCTCGGCCGGCATGCCGAGCGCATACAGCCGGTGAGCCGCGTCGATTTTCCAGCGCAGATCGCGCGCCTCGGCCCACGCGGCCGCGAACCGGCTCGCGGTCGGCTCGGGTCCGCTCACGCCCGGCAGCTGCGCATAGACTTCGTCGACGCTCGCGATGAGGGGCGCGAGCGCCTGATCCGGCAGCGCGGTCACGCCGAGCAGGTAAGGCGGCGTGCGAAACGCGCATCCCAAGAGCTCGCCTTGCTCCTCGATCGTCGCCCAATAGACCGGCTTCTGGTAGCGCGAGTCGTCGGTGCGCGCGTGTCGAGCGCTCGCGAGTGCCACGCCGTTCTCCATCTCGGACGCGGAGAGCCAGGTTTCCGCGCGCTCGAGAAACGCGCGCGCGTCGGCGTGGCAGCGAACTTCGAGCATCGACGATGACTCCCTCGATCGTGGGCAGGCGCGTCAGAGCGCCGCGGCCGGCTCGCCGTCGGCGCCGCGCAGGTGCGGCGCCCATGCCAGCGTCACGAGCTTAACGTCGATGTTGGCCTTCGCGGCGTGCAGCTCGAGCCGTTCGAAGGGATCCGTCGCGGCGTCGTTTGCGGTGAGCGCAGTCGCTTCGGTTTGGAACTGCCGGTCGAGGTCGGCGAGCTGACGACGCAGCGCGTCCACGCTTTGCTCCGCGCGCGCGACGTCGCCCGACTGCTCGGCCGCTCTGCCGACGCTGCGTAGCGCAGTGCCGGCCCGGCCGACGCTCGCGGAGCGCAGGGCGCGCCGGCCGAGGAATGCGCCGAGGATCGTGGTGCCGATCGTGACCGCGCTCGAGAGCTTCGCCTGAGTCGCCTGCGCGCTTTCGCGCTCGACCGCGCGCTCGGCTCGCGCGAGGCGGTCGTTCAGGGCTGCGATCTTCGGCGCGTACCTCGCACGCAGCTTCGCGACGGCGGCGTCACGCAGCTCGCGCAAGCTTTGCTGCACGCGCAGACGAAAGTCGGCCTCGCTCTCTCCCGCGCGTTGCACGACGTTCGCGCGCGGCGCGTGCAGCAGCGTGAGCGTGCGTACGGTCCTGAGCGTCGACGCGAGGTCCTGTTCCCACGTGCCGTAGCTCTGCGGCCGGCTCGCGGCCGCCGGCAGCGGCGCGAATTCAGCGGCCGCCTGCGGCACGCGCGCGAGCGCGGCCAAATCGAGATCGATCTCCCGCGCGGTCGCCCAGTCGACCGGCACGGCGTCGTCCGTCAGCGCCGCGAGCAGCACGACGTTTTGCGTGAGATCGACGCCGGCCTTGGCGTCGGCGAACCGCACGCTCGCCGCACCGAGCAGCGTCGGCCGGTAGACAACGGGTGCGTCGGCGCGCGGGGCCGGCAGAAAGTGCTGCGGGATCGAGGGCGGCAGCGTCGGCGGCCTGCGGTCGAGCCCGGCGGTATAGCCGGGGGCAGCCGCTCCCGCGGCGCCCACGCCTGCGGCGATCGACTCGGCGGGCGCCGCCGACGGTCCCGAGGCGGCCGTTGCGGCGCGGCGCGCGGCGGTCAACGTCTTGATCTGGTCGCGCGTCATCGGGCCGCGCAGGTACGACATGGCCCAACGTGCCTGCATGAGGAGCGCGTCCTCGTGCATATGCACGTCGTGCAGCAGGAACGTGCGGCTCTCGAGCCCGCCGAGCGTGCGGCCGATCGCGTCACGATCGAATGCGGCGCCCGTCGCCGCGGCCGCGCCCGCGAGCCCGTCGAGCACGCGCTCGACGTCGCGCTGGGTCTGCAGCCGGCCAAGGAACCAGGTGCCGATGTTCGCGAGCCCCTTGTAGTCGAGGTCGACGGGATTCTGCGTCGCAAGCACGACGCCGAGACCGAATGCGCGGCCCTGCTTCAGTAGCGTGAGCAGCGGCTGCTTCGACGGCGGGTTGGCGACCGGCGGGAAGTAGCCGAAGATCTCGTCCATATATAAGAGCGCACGCAGGCTCGTGGTGCCGGACTGCGTGCGCATCCAGCCGAGCAGCTCGTTCAAGAGCAGCGTCACGAAGAACATGCGCTCGGCGTCGTTCAAGTGCGCGATCGAGAAGATCGCGACCCGCGGCTTGCCTGCCGGGGTGTAGTAAAGACGCTTGATGTCGAGCGGCTCGCCCTCGAGCCACGCGCCGAAGCCCGGCGCCGCCAGCACCGCGTTGATCGCCGTCGCGAGGGCGAAGCGCTCCTTGGCGGGGTAGAACGCCTCGACCGTCATCAGTCCGATGCGCGGCACGCTCGGCGTCTCGATCTCCGCGAGCAGCGCGCCGAGATCGAGGTCGCGCCCCTTCTGCCAGGCGTGCTGCACGACGTTGCCGAGAAACACCGCCTCGCGGCTCTTCGTCGGGTCCGCGTCGATGCCGGCGAGCGTCAAGAGGCCCGCCACCGTCGTCGCGATGCGGTCGCGCAGCCAATCGGGGTCGTCGCGAATTTCGGGAGGCGGCGCCGCGAACGAATCCAAGATCGAGACCGGCAGACCCGCGCTGCTGCCGGGCGTATAGATCGCGAACTCGGCCGCGTCGCGGAGCCGGCGAATGCGCTCGCCGTCCTGGTCGGAGCGGGCGAGGCCGGTCTTCCAGCGCTCGGCCTGCTGGGCCGCGAACGCCTCGACGCTCAGGCCGCTGCGCTGCGCTTCGGCCGGGTCGACCCATGGCGCGAAGTCGGCGGCGGCGAGCTCCGGGAACGTGAGCAGCAGATTGCCGAGATCGCCCTTCGGATCGATCAGGATCGCCGGGATGCCGTCGAGCGCGGCCTCCTCGATGAGGTCGAAGCACAGTCCCGTCTTGCCGCTGCCGGTCATGCCGACGACGAGCGCGTGCGTGGTGAGGTCGCTCGAGTCGTACAGCACGAGGTCGGGCAACGCCGCGCGCGCGGCCGCATCGTAGCGGCGTCCGAGATAGAAGACGCCGAGCTTCTCGTAGGCTTGCATGGTTCTCGCGGCCGTTCGGTTCGGGAAGCCGCGGCCGTTGTCGAGTATCCGGAGCCGCGTGCGCCGAGGCAAGCACGCCGAGCCGGGACGCTTTCGAGAACCGGTTGCAAATACTGCAACTTTTCCGAGTCCCGCGCGCGCAGCGAGAAGCGCTCGAACCGCCGCCAACGGCGCTGCCGAAGCGGTTCTTCGCGCGCTTCGGCATGAGTCGTGCATGCGTGTCAGCGTTAGGTCCGCTGTCCGGAGCCCGATGCGTGGCACAGACTTTTTCGCGGTGGATGAATCCGGTCGGGCGACTGGTATTCGTGGCGGTGCTGCTCAGCCCGTTCGTCGGCGTCGCGGCCGCGATCGGGGTAGTGCGCTCGGATTTCTACTCGGGCGCGAACGCCACGGTTGATCAGCCCATTCCGTTCAGCCACGAGCATCACGTCGGCGACGTGGGCCTCGACTGCCGCTACTGCCATTACTCGGTCGAGCGCGCGGCGTTCGCCGGCATTCCGGACACGGCCACCTGCATGACCTGCCACTCCCAGATCTGGACCGACGCCCAGATGCTCGAGCCCGTGCGCGCGAGCCTTGCAACCGGCACGCCGCTGCGCTGGACGCGCGTGCACGACCTGCCCGACTACGTCTACTTCTCGCACCGCATCCACATCGCGAAGGGCGTCGCCTGCGAGGAATGCCACGGCCGAGTCGACCGCATGCCGCTGATGCGGCCGATCCGCGCGTGGGAGATGCGCGATTGCCTCGAATGCCACCGCAACCCGGGACCGCGGCTGCGCCCCGCGAGCGCGGTGTTCACGATGGGCTATACGCGCGACGGCGCGCCGACGTCCGCGGACCTCGTGGCGCGCTATCACATCTCGACCGAGCAGCTCACCGATTGCTCGATCTGTCATCGTTAGGAATCGCACGGGTGCAGTGAACGAATTCCGCAAGCCCCGATCCGAGCGAGCCGACGCCGGTGCCGTGCCGGTGCCGTCGCCTGCGCCGGCCGTCTCGCGGCGCGCGGCGCTGAAGCTCCTGGCGGCCGGCGCGGCGGCCGCAGGGGCCGGCTGCGATCGCGTGCGCGAGGAGCTCGTGCCGTACGTGCGCGTGCCGGAGTACGAGCTGCCCGGTGTGGCGCTCGCGTACGCCACGACGCTGCGCTCGGTGCGCGGCGACGCGCACGGCGTGATCGCGACCACGTACACCGGACGCCCGACCAAGCTCGACGGCAATCCGCGTCATCCCGCGAGTCTCGGGGCGACCGACATCTACACGCAGGCCGCGCTCGTCGATCTGTACGATCCGCAGCGTTCGCAGGCCCCGCGTCACGGCGCCGCGCTCGAGAGCGCGGGCGCGTTTGCGGCGGCGCTCGAGCGCGGCATCGCGCCGTTACGCGACCGGCGCGGCGAAGGGCTTTCGCTCGTGACGCCCGCGATCTACTCGCCCGCGCTGGCGCGTTCGCTCGACAAGCTGTTCTCGAACCTGCCGAACGCGCGCTGGTACCGCTACGACCCGGTCTCGCGCGGCGCGCAACGCGGCGCTGCCATGGCGGCGTTTGGCCGGCCGCTCGACGCGGTATATCGCCTCGAACGCGCGCGCCGCGTGCTCACGCTCGATGCGGATCTGTTGAACGGCGTGCCGGGCCATCTCGCCTACGCTCGACGCTTCGCGGACGAGCGTGCCGACCCGCGTGCCGACATGCCGCGGCTGTACTCGGTCGAAGCGCAGCCGAGCGTGACGGGCATGCGCGCGGATCACCGCCTTGCGCTCGCCGCGAGCCGCGTCACGGCGTTCGCGTTCGCGCTCGCCGCGCGGCTCGGCGTCGGCGACGCGCCCCGCTTCGAAGGCAGCGACGCGGAGCGCGCGTGGCTCGAGGCCGCGGCACGCGACCTCGACGCGCACCGCGGCGCGAGCGTCGTGGTGCCCGGTCCGTATCTGCCGCAGAGCGTGCACGCGCTCTGCCATTGGTTGAACGCCGCGCTCGGGGCGGCCGACGGCCCGCTCTATTACATCCCGGCGATCGAGGCGGAGCCGACCGCGCCGGCCGGCGATCTCGAGGCGCTGTGCAGGGAGATCGAGGGCGCGCGCGTCGAGACGCTCGTGATCGTCGAGCGCAACCCCGTCTACGACGCGTCTTGTGCGGCCGAGCTTGCCGAGCGGCTGGCGCGCGTGCCGCTTGCGGTGCACGCGGGCCTTCACCACGACGAGACGGCAGACCGCTGCACGTGGCACGTGCCGCTGCACCACGAGCTCGAAACCTGGGGCGACGCGCGCGCCTACGACGGCAGCGTGAGCTTCGCGCAGCCGCTCGTGCCGCCGCTCGTCGAAGGGCTTGCGACGCTGGATCTTCTCGCCGCGCTCGCAGGCGGCGAGCGCGCGCCACCACAGCAAGCGCTCAAGACCGCGTGGCGCAACGCGGCGGAGTCCGACGCGCAGTTCGCCGAGCGCTGGCGCGAGGCGCTCAGGCACGGTGTGCTCGACGGCACCGCGGCCGCCGCGGTGGCGGCCGCCCCGCGCGGCCGCCCGCCCGAGCCGCCCGCCGCGCCCGTCGGCGGGCTCGAGCTGCAGCTGCGCCCCGACACGAAGCTCTGGGACGGCCGCTTTGCGCGCAACGACTGGCTGCAGGAGCTGCCCGACATGCTCACGACGCGCGTCTGGGGCAACGCGGTCGAGCTCGCGGCCGGCACCGCCGCGACGATCGGCGCGCAAACCGGCGACCTCGTCGAGGTCGCGTTGCCGTCGGGCGCGGCGCTGCGCGCCGCCGCTTACGTCGCGCCGGGCCACCCGGCCGGCGCGCTCACGTTGACGCTCGGCTACGGCCGTGCCGACTCCCCGAAGGAGACCGCGTCGAGCGCGAACGCGTTTCGCGTGCGCGCCGAGCCGGAGCAATGGAGCATCGCGGGCGTCACGCTGCGCCGCGCGTCCGGCGCCGGGGAGCTGATCTTGCGTCAGCCGCACGCCACGATGGCCGATCGCGAGCCCGTGCGCCGCGGCAATCTCGCCGACTATCTCGCCAAGCCGGACTTTCTCGCGAACGAGCGGCCCGACGTGTCGCTGTATCCCGAGTGGCCGCAGGTGGCGCAGTACCGCTGGGCAATGTCGATCGATCTCGATCGCTGCATCGGTTGCGGCGCTTGCACGATCGCATGCCAGGCCGAGAACAACATTCCGGTGGTCGGCAAGGAGCAGGCCGCGATCGGCCGGATCATGCATTGGATTCGCGTCGATCGTTATCACGATGCCGAGACGCCCGAGGCGCGGCCCGTCGTGCAGCCGGTGCCGTGCATGCACTGCGAGGACGCGCCGTGCGAGTACGTGTGCCCGGTCGGCGCGACCCAGCACGACTCCGAAGGCCTGAACGTGATGATCTACAACCGCTGCATCGGCACGCGCGACTGCTCGCAGAACTGTCCCTACAAGGTTCGCCGCTTCAACTATCTCGATTACAACTACGGCAGCGGCGAGGACTGGGCACCGCTGAAGAATCCGAACGTCACGGTGCGCAGCCGCGGCGTGATGGAGAAGTGCACCTACTGCGTGCAGCGGATCAGCGCCGCGCGCCAAACGGCTCAGATCGAGAACCGGCGCATCCGCGACGGCGAGCTCGTGACCGCGTGCCAGGCCGTGTGCCCGACCGAGGCGATCGTGTTCGGCGATCTCGAGACCCCCGACAGCGCGGTCAACGCGCGCCGCGCCGAGCCGCGCCACTACACGCTGCTCGCGGAGGTCAACACGCGCCCGCGCACGACCTATCTCGCACGCGTCGACAACCCGAATCCGGACCTCGAGCGCGACGCATGAGCACGAGCGCGCACGAGCTGCCGGTACTCGCCCCCGGGCAGAGCTACAAGTCGGTCAACGATCAGATCAGCTCGATGGTGCTCGGCGGCACGCGCCGCGGCTGGTTCT
The DNA here is from genome assembly GCA_963817615.1 of uncultured Gammaproteobacteria bacterium. GTDB lineage: Bacteria > Pseudomonadota > Gammaproteobacteria > Steroidobacterales > Rariloculaceae > FEN-1219. Next base: position 1,849,040 of record CAWFPH010000002.1, read on the forward strand.
TGCTGCTGCTGTTCTCGTCCTCGATCGCGCTGCTGTTTTTGTACACCGTGACGCTCGTGTTCACGGTCGGCATCGGCAAGCTCGGCGTCGACATTCCGGTCGCGTGGGGCTTCCCGATCGTGAACGTGGTGTGGTGGATCGGCATCGGCCACGCGGGCACGCTGATCTCGGCCGTGCTGCTGTTGCTGCGCCAAAAATGGCGCACCTCGATCAACCGCTTCGCCGAGGCGATGACGCTGTTCGCCGCGTCGATCGCGGGCTTTTTCCCGATCATCCACCTGGGCCGGCCCTGGTTCTTCTACTGGCTCGTGCCGTATCCCGCCACGATGCGCGTGTGGCCGCAGTGGCGCAGCCCGCTCGTCTGGGACTTCTTCGCAATCGCCACTTACATCACCGTGTCGCTGCTGTTCTGGTACGTGGGCCTGATACCCGACCTCGGCACGCTGCGCGACCGCGCGAAGTCGCGCACCGCGCGGCGCATCTACGGCGCGCTCGCCCTCGGTTGGCGCGGCTCGGCCGTGCATTGGTCGCGGTACCGCCGCGCGTATCTGCTGCTCGCCGCGCTCGCGACGCCGCTCGTGGTCTCGGTGCACAGCGTGATCGCGCTCGACTTCGCGGTCACGCTGCTGCCGGGCTACCACTCGACGATCTTCCCGCCGTATTTCGTGGCCGGCGCGCTGTTCTCGGGCTTTGCGATGGTGCTCACGATCGCGCTGCCGCTGCGCAGCTACTACAAGCTCGAGAATCTGATCACCGTGCGGCACTTGGACGTGATCGGCAAAGTGCTGCTCGCGTCGGGGCTCGTCGTGACGTACGGCTATTTCATGGAGAACTTCATCGCCTGGTACAACGGCGACCTCTACGAGCGTTATCACGCCGTCCACCAGGCGCTCGGCGAGTACTCCCTCGCGTTCTGGGTGATGACCGCGATCAACGTCGGGTCGATCCAGACCTTGTGGTTCAAACGCGTGCGCCGCAGCCCGATCGCGCTGTTCGCGCTCGCGATCGTGATCAACATCGGCATGTGGCTCGAGCGCTACGTCATCGTGTTCACGGCGCCCGCGCGCGACTTCCTGCCGTCGTCGTGGGGGCTCATGTACGGCAATCACAACGACGTGATGATGCTCGCGGGGTCGCTCGCGTTCTTCACCGTGCTGCTGCTCCTGTTCATCCGCTTCTTGCCCGCGATCTCGATCTACGAGGTGGAGGAGCTCGTGCACGAGCAGCGCGAGGAGCAACGGTCGTGAAGGCGCCGCGCCGCTTCCTGCTCGCCGAGTTCGCGCACGCCACGCGGCTCGTCGAGGCCGCGCGCGCGCTCGGCCGCGACGGCGTGCCGATCGCCGACGCGTTCACGCCGTTCCCGCTGGACGAGCTCGACGAGCTCGTCGTGCACCGCTCGTCGCGCGTGCCGTGGATTACCGGCATCTGCGGGCTTGCGGGCGCGGCGACCGGTTACGCGCTGCAGTGGTGGACGGCCGTGATCGACTACCCGATCAACGTCGGCGGCCGGCCAACCAACAGCTGGCCCGCCTTCATCCCGGTCACGTTCGAGCTCGGCATCCTGTTCGGCGCGTTCGGCGCGTTCTTGGGCATGCTCGCTCTGAACGGCCTGCCGCGCCTGCACCATCCGCTGTTCGATCACGAGCGCTTCTCGCTCGCGTCGCGCACGCGCTTCTTCCTCTATTTGCCGCTCGACGGCGACGACCGGCAGCGCGCGCTCGAGGAGCGGCTGCGCTCGCTCGGCGCCGAGCATACGGAGGTGGTGGTCGAATGAGCCGCGGCTGCGCGCTCGTCGTGCTGACCGTCGCGCTGGCCGCGTGCGGCCGCCAGCGCATGGACGTGCAGCCGAAGTACTCGCCGGACGAGGCCAGCGCGCGTTTTCCGCATGCGCAATCCGCGCTGCCGCGCGTCGCGGGCACGGTGCCGGTCGACGCCGGCGACGACGCGCCGCCCCGCCGCACGCTCGCGCTGCTCGAGCGCGGCCGCGAGCGCTATGGGATCTACTGCGAGCCGTGCCACGGCGAGTACGGTGACGGCGACGGCCGCGTCGTCGCGAAGTACGGGTTTCCGCCGCCGCCGCCGCTCGACGACGGACGGCTGCTCGGCACGTCCGACGCACACCTGCTCGACGTGCTCACGCACGGCTACGGCGCGATGTATCCGTACGCCACCGTGCTGCCGCCGCGCGACCGCTGGGCTGTGATCGGCTACGTGCGAGCGCTGCAGGTCGCACGCCATGCCGACGTCGCGCGGTTCCCGGAGCTGCGTTCCGAGGTCACGGAGCGTGCACCGTGACCGCGCTCGCCGACGCCTGGCTCGTCGCCGCGATGTTCTGGCTCAACCTCGCGCTCGGCGGCTTGGCCGTGGCGCTGATGCATCCGGTCACGGGCGGGCGCTGGGGAGCATGGGCGCGGCCGCCCGCCGCGCTTCTGATGCGCGCGCTGCCGCCGCTCGCGGTCGCGATGCTGCCGCTCCTGCTCGTGTACGGACGGCTGCTGCCCGAACGCGGCGCCGATCTCGGCGACACCCAGCGTTTGTACTTCGCGGCGCCGTGGTTCGCGGCCCGGCTCGCGGTCTACTTCGCGGTGTGGATCGGGCTCGCGGTCGCGCTGCGGCGCGAGCGCGGCGCGCACCGCAGCGGCTGGGCGGCCGCCGGGGCGGTGCTGTACACGCTGACCGCGAGCCTATTCTGCGTCGACTGGCTCGCTTCGAGCCGGCCGGACGCGACCGGCACGATCGTCGGCTTCGTGCTGATCGGCGGCCAGCTCGCGGGCGCGTTCGCGTTTGCGCTCCTGGTGACCGCGCTGCGCAAGCAGACACCGGATGCCGCGACCGACCGCCGCCAGGATCTCGCGAACTTGTTGCTCGCCGCGGTGATCTTCTACGGCTACACGCTCGTGATGCAGCTGCTGATCGTGTGGTCCGCGGATCTGCCGAGCGAGATCGAGTGGTACCTTGCGCGCGGCAATCCCGTCGGCATGACTGCGCTCGCCGGGCTCGTGGCATGCCACGTGGCCGCGATCGTGCTGCTCGCCTCGCGGCGCTTGAAGCGCGAGCGGCGGGCGCTGCTGACCGTCGGCGCGCTCGTGCTCGCGGGTCATCTGTTCGACACCTATTGGTGGCTCGGGCCGCTGCTGCATTGGTCCGTGGCGCGCGTGCTCGACCTCGCGTTCATCGCGGTGCTCGGCGTCGTGCTATGGGTGGCGGCCGCCCCGCGCAGCGCCTCGCGGGCCGCGGCACGCGGCACGGCCGCGGAGGCGCGCTCGTGAAGCGCGCGACGGCCGATGCCGAGCCCACGTGGCGGCACGAGTCGACCCGGCGCCCGCTCGGGCGCATCGCGATCGCGTTCGCCGTGGTCGGCACGATCTTGGGCCTTGCCCACGCCGGCTTGAGGATCTGGGTTCACGAGCACGCGGGCGGTCCGCCGCCGGCCGAGATTGCGCCGCCGCCCGTGCTGCCGGCGCTCCCCGCGCACCCGGAGGGCGCGCCCGACTATCGGTGGGTCGACCGCGGCAAAGGCATCGCGGAGGTGCCGATCGAGCGCGCGATGCGGCTGCTGGCCGTGGACGGCGGCGCCGACGACGGCCGTGGTGCCCAGGAGGGCGCGCCGTGAGCGGCGCGGCGCCGCGTCGATCGGCGGTCGCGCGAGCGTGGGCTCGCGCGCCGGCGGCCGGCGCATTCGCAGCGCTCGTCGCGATGGCCGCAGCCGCCGTCCTGCCGACGGTCGTGCACGCCGGGCCTCCGTCCGGGCCTACGGACGCGTCGCTCGCGCCGGGCGCCGCGGTCGGTTTCGAGCCGCCGCTCGGCGCGCGTCTTGCGACCGACGCGCAGGTCGAGACCGAGAGCGGCGAGCCGGTCAGGCTCGGCTCCCTGCTCGGCAGTCCATCGCTCGTCGTGCCCGTCTACTATCGTTGCCCGAACCTCTGCGACCTCACGCTCGACGGCGTCGCGGAGCTCGTCGCAGCCGCACCCGCCGCCGCGCGGCCGGCTGCGGTCGTGATTCTGAGCTTCGCGGCCGACGAGACCTCCGCCGACGCGCGCGCGATGCGTGCGATGCTCGCGAAGCGCCATCCCGAGGTCGCGGCCGACGCGCATTGGCACTTCCTCACGGCCGCGCCGCCCGAGATCGCGCGCGCGACGGCGAGCTTGGGTTTCCGCTTCCGGCGCGACCCGAAGTCCGGCCTGTACTCGCACGTCGCGGGCCTCGTCGTGGCCGCCGCGGATGGGAAGCTGCTCGGCTTCCTGCCCGGCGTGCGCTTCGATGCGGCGAAGCTCGAGGCGATCGTCGCGGGCAAACCGGTCGCCGCACGCGGCGGCGGAAGCGGCGCCGGCTCGTCGCTGCCGCAGGTGCTGCTGTGGTGCTTCAACTACGACCCGCAGACCGGCCGCTACACGCTCGCGATTCTGAGCGTGCTGAAGCTGCTCGGCGTGCTCTGCATGGTTGCGATTCTCGCCGGCATGCTCGTGATGAGCCGCAAGCGTACGCGCCGCCATGGACGCTGATCCGCTCACGATCACGCGTGCCTCGCAGTGGGCGCCGCAGATCGATCATTTGCTGCTCGCGCTGGTCGGCGTCTCGGCGTTCGTCGGCATCGTGCTCGCGCTGCTCGTTGTCTTCTACGTCGTGCGCTACCGGCGCGGCCGGCCCGCGGAGCGGGCACCGCACTACGAGCACGAGGAGCGGCTCGAGTTCCTCTGGACCGGCGTGCCGTTCCTGATCTTCATCGCATTCTTCATCTGGGGCGGCAAGATCTATCTCGACATGAGCCGGCCGCCGGCCGACGCGCTCGATATCCATGCGGTCGGCAAGCAGTGGATGTGGAAGTTCCAGCACCCTTCCGGCCGCGGCGAGATCAACACGCTGCACCTGCCCCTCGGCCGCCCCGTGCGGATCGTGCTGTCGTCCGACGACGTGATCCACAGCTTCTACGTGCCCGCGTTCCGCGTGAAGAAGGACGCCGTACCGGGCCGCTACAACGAGCTCTGGTTCATCCCGACGCGCAAGGGCCGTTATCGGTTGCTGTGCGCCGAATACTGCGGCGCCGACCACGCGCGCATGCAAGGGTTTGCGATCGTGATGGATCAGGCCGAGTACGCCGCCTGGTCCGCGCAGGGCGCGAGCACGAGCCTGGCGGAGGAGGGCAAGCAGCTCTACGCCGCGCTCGGCTGCGCGGGCTGCCACGCGGCGGGCTCGACCGTGCGAGCGCCGCCGCTCGCCGGCGTCTACGGCCGCCGCGTGCCGACGAACGAAGGATTCGTGACGGCCGACGAAACGTATCTGCGCGACTCCATTCTCGTGCCGGACCGGATCGTGACGAAGGGCTACGCCCCCGTCATGCCCGCTTACGAAACTCAGATCACGGAGGCCGACGTGACGAAGCTGATCGCCTACATCAAGACCTTGAGCGCCGACGGCTCCGACGGCGCCGACGGCGCGAGCGCCGCGGGCGGCGCGCCATGAGCGCTCGCATCGAGGCGCCGCCGAGCTATCTGCACACGGGTTTCAGTCTCGCGTCTTGGCTCGCGTCCACGGATCACAAGCGGATCGCGTGGCTCTACATGGCCAGCATCACGGTGTTCTTCGGCGTCGGGAGCATCGCGGCGGCCATGATGCGCATCGAGCTTGCGACGCCGGCCGGCGATTTCGTGACGGCCGAGACCTACAACCGGCTGTTCAGCATGCACGGCATCGTGATGGTCTGGTTCTTTCTCGTGCCGGCCGTGCCCGCGACGCTCGGCAACTTCCTCGTGCCGATCATGATCGGTGCTCGCGACCTCGCGTTTCCACGGCTGAATCTTACGAGCTGGTACATCTACTTGCTCGGCGCCGCATTTACGGTCGGCACGATCCTGTTGGGCGGCGTCGACACCGGTTGGACGTTCTACACGCCGTTCAGCAGCACGTTCAGCAACGGCCACGTCGTGGCCGCGATCATCGGCGTGTTCGTGGTGGGGTTCTCGTCGATCCTCACCGGTCTCAACTTCGTGGTGACCATTCACACCATGCGAGCGGACGGCATGACTTGGTTCCGCTTACCGCTCTTCGTCTGGTCGATGTACGCGACCAGCATCATCATGCTGCTCGCGACACCGGTGCTCGCGGTGACGCTCGGGCTCGTGGCCATCGAGCGCACGTTCCATATCGGCATTTTCGATCCGGCGCTCGGCGGCGATCCGCTGCTGTTCCAGCACCTGTTCTGGTTCTACTCGCACCCCGCCGTCTACATCATGATCTTGCCCGGTATGGGCATCGTGAGCGAGATCATTGCCTGCTTCGCGCGGCGGCGGATCTTCGGCTACAAGTTCATGGCCGGATCGATCCTCGCCATCGCGTTCGTGGGCTTCCTCGTCTGGGGCCACCACATGTTCGTGAGCGGTCAGTCGGCGTACGCGGGGCTCGTGTTCGGCCTGCTGAGCTTCTTCGTCGCCCTGCCGTCGGCGATCAAGGTGTTCAACTGGGTCGCGACGCTGCGCCGCGGCTCGATCACGCTCGAGGCGCCGATGCTGTATGCGCTCGGCTTCATCGGGCTGTTCACGACGGGCGGGCTCACCGGTCTGTTCCTCGCGACGCTCGCGATCGACGTGCACGTGACCGACACGTATTTCGTGGTGGCGCACTTCCACTACATCATGGTCGGCGGCATGGTCATGGCGTACCTCGGCGGCCTGCACTTCTGGTGGCCGAAGATGACGGGCCGCCTCTACCACGAAGGCTGGGCGCAAGCGTCCGCGATCATCGGGTTCATCGGCTTCAATCTCACGTTCTTCCCGCTGTTCATCGCCGGCTACCTCGGCATGCCGCGCCGCTATCACGAGTATCCGCCCGAGTTTCAGCTGCTGCAGTCGCTTGCGAGCGGCGGCGCGTTCGTGCTCGCGTTCGGTTACCTGATCCCGCTCGTGAACCTCGGCTGGTCGATGCTCTACGGCCGCCGTGCGTCCGCGAACCCCTGGAAAGCCCAAGGCCTCGAGTGGACGGTCGCCTCGCCGCCGCCGACTCCGAACTTCGCGCGGCCAGTGCGCGTCGAGGGCGAGCCGTACGACTACGACCCGCGTGTAGCGGAGGCGGAGGCCGCGGATGGCGCGCGCTGAAGTCCTCGACGGCCAGTTCGACGATGTCGCGCAGCAGCGCGTCGCGGCCGCGCTCGGCATGTGGGTGTTCCTCGCGACCGAGATGCTGTTCTTCGGCGCCCCGCTGCTCGTGTATCTGATCGGCCGCTTCACGCACGCCGCGGCATTCGCGGCCGCGTCGCACCGCCTCGAGACCCCTCTCGGCGTCGTGAACACGGCGGTGCTGCTCACGAGCAGCCTCGCGATGGCCTATGCCGACGAGGCGGCCGAGCGCGGCCGCGCGCGGCTCGCGGTGACGTGTCTCGTCGTCACAGCGCTGCTCGGCGTCGGCTTCCTCTGCATCAAGGGTTACGAGTACCACACCGAATACGTCGAGGGACTGCTGTCGTTCTCGCCGCAGCGCGCCGGCTTGGACACGGGCGAGCAACTGTTCTTCAACGTCTATCTGGTTCTGACCGGCATGCACGCGCTGCACCTCACCGTCGGCATCGGTGTCGTTGCCGCGGCCGCAATGGCATTCGCGTCGCCGCATCCGCGCGAGACCCGCGCAGCGCAAGTGCGCGTGACGGCGCTCTACTGGCATTTCGTCGACATCGTTTGGATCTTTCTGCTGCCGCTGCTGTACCTCGTGAGTTGAACGGACCATGAAGATCGCGCTGAAGCTCGCCGCCGTCTATGTCGCGTTGCTCGTGCTGCTCGGCACGACCTACGGCGTGAGCTTCTTCCACTGGGGCGAAGCGAACTTCTGGATCAACCTCACGATCGCCGCCGCGAAGTCGGCGCTCGTCGTCACGTTCTTCATGCGCGCCGGCTCGACACCGCTCGCGCGTGCCGTAGTGCTCACGGGAATCGCGTTCGTCGCGATCCTGTATTGGCTCTCGGCGGACGACTACCTCACCCGCGCGAAATCGCCGGAGCCGGCGCCGCACGTGGTGCTCGGTCCGAAGCGGGGCGGCTGACAAGCGATTTACTGCGATCGCGCCCTTGGCGGCCTAGAATCCTACTTCCGGTATCGGCAACGTCGGGGGACTGCAATGAACTTCGAAGACACGAAGTGGTTCAAGCTGCTGACGGGGTTTCTGGGGTTTGCCGCGACCTGGTGGCTATTCAGCTTGGTTCACCTCCGGCCTTTCGGTTCGGGCTCCGCTGCGGCCTTTGCGATTTTCGGGTTCTGCCTGTTTGGTGTCGGACGGTTCGTAGACATGCTGCTCGTGTTCGTGGTGCTGATCGTGCCGGTTCGGAGAGACTCGAGCCGGCTGCATTGAATTCACGCGCGGCGTCCCTTAGTTCGGGATCATGGCACGGACGTCGGCTTCGAACGTCTTCTGCTCCGCCGGCCGCCACGATAGCGATTTATCGTCGATGAATCTGATCAGTCGAGCGATTTTGTCGGCCTCGGATCCCGAGGGCGGGTCGGCCAGTTGGACGCAGGCTCGCTTGTCTAATAGGACTTCAAATTTGTAGCCGTCCAGTACGATCTCTTCGAGATCCGCTCTCTTGTCTCGAACCCGCGCGGCATCCGCGCTGCGACGAAAGGCGTTGAGCAACGCAGTTCCGAGAGCATCGCTGATGGGTATCGACAGTTTGGAGACGCGAACTTTCGTGTCGGCAAAGTCGAGCACCTGCGCTCCGAGGGCGCCGCCATCGGCGCGATGGACTTCCGTCGCCACGGCCGCGGCATTCGCCGACTCGGATGCACCGGTACCGGGTTTAACGTCCCTCCAAGAGCTGTACCAGAAGGACCGATCGAACTGAAGCCGTATGAGATTGAAGCCATCCTCGTCTCGAGTGAGACCGATGCCTCGTTCGGTCAGCGGTAGGTACTCTATTGCGAGCAGCTGCATCTCTTCCGGCCAAGCATCACGCAGCAGTCGTTCGACCCGTTCCTCGTAGTCGTTTGCGACTCTGTCGCACGGCTCCAAATGAGGTGCGCCGAGTGCTCGGGTGGAGACGATCGCTACGGCGCTGCCCAGAAAGACACGGCGCAAGCTCCCCGAAGCGGTCATCGCACTATCAGACCGGACTCGGAAACGTATGTCGAGTGCGTTTGCCACGCCACCATCCTCGGTCGACCATGGCACGGCGGCCGATCAGCCGATCTACTGCGCCTTACGGTCCCGGGCTCGCCCGCGACGTTGCGGCGGAAGCGCGATCGCGCAGGCACTGCATGCCCTCGATCGCCAAGCTGTAATCCAGCCGCTCGCCGAGCCAGCGGCAGCGGCTCGTGTGCGCGTCGATTGCGAGGCCCGCTTCGCGGTTGAGCACGCAGAGGTGGGGCTCGGCACCTTCGGCCGAGGCGGGGCTCGATACGGCCGCGACGGTTTCGGGTGGATCGCCGTCGAGTGACGAGACGCTTCCGCGGAAACTCCGAAGCGTTGCCGTGGAGCAGACGTTTCCGCGGAAACTCCCCGCCACGCCCGCCTCCGGAATCCGCTGCCCCGCCGGGCTTCCTGAACACGAACAGCCCGTCGTCGGTGACCGTCACACCGAACCCGCCCTCGTGCACCAGCCGGTGATGAAAGCCGCAGAGCGTGAGGAGGTTGCCGAGCTTCGTCTCGCCGCCGTCGGCCCAGTGCTCGACGTGGTGAGCGTCCGTGAAGCGCGTGCGATCGCAGCCCGGGAAGCGGCAGCCGCCGTCGCGGGCCTTGAGCGCGCGGCGCAGCGCAGCCGGGATCGCGCGAGTCTTGCGGCCGACGTCGAGCGGCTCGCCGCGCTCGCCCTCGACGAGCCCGACGAGCGTCCCGCAACAGGCGAGCCGCCGCGCCGTGTCGCGCGCGAGCGCCGGCCCATCGTCGAGCTCGCACGCATGCGGCTCGGTCGGATCGACGTCGAGCCGGTCTTGCAGCACGGCCTGATCGACGTGCAGCACCACCTGATAGCGGTCGGCGGCCGGATCGAGCGCGTAGTCGTCGGCGCCGTGCGCGAGGAAGCTCTTGGCCACGAGCGCGAGCGCATCGGCGCGCCGGGCAGGCGCCGAGCGCTCTTCGTGCTCCAGCGCCCAAGTGCCGGCCGCCATCGCGGCCTTGGCTTCGTCGGAGCGCGGCGACGGCGGCCCGTCGGGGCCGGCGGTCGCCTGCGCTTCGCGCAGCGCATCGCCCGCCGCTTCGAGCGCCTTGCGCACGAGCGCGCCGACTTCGGCCGGCAGCCGCCCGTGAATTACGAGCATGCCGTGCTCGTCGAAGAAGTAGTCGAGCGAGCGCACGAGGTGCTGCTGCTGCGCGAGCCGACCCGCGTCGCGCCGCTCCGTCCAACGGTACTTGCGCACGAGCTTCTCGACGTGCGAGGCGGTGCCGTGCAGCGCGATGTGCAGCAGCACGGGCTCGGTCGCGGCCGTGGCGACGCGGGTCATCGCGCGCACCTTCGAGTAGGAGATCTCGCCGCGCGCGAACGACGCGCTGATCTGCGGCAACTGCTCGAGCGCGCGGGCGACGCGCACCTTCTCACGCGCCGCGGTCTTGCCGATGCCGCACTGCCAATGCAGCCACTGGCCGGTATCCACGAGACCGTGGCGCTCGTAAGCCCGGTGGCGGTCGAACTCGGCCACCAGCATCAGGAAGCGGTAGGTCGCGGCGTTCAGATGGCCCCACAGCTCGGTGATCCGCGCTTCGAGGGCTTCGAACGCGGCTTGCTCGCGGTCGTAAGCGGCCGGGTCGTGCGGGGAGGAAGAGGGTGCGGCGACGGCATCCATGGCGGCTCCGAGTAGCTGTGCATCCGTCCAGTATTATCGCCTATATTGATATTGGCATCAACGGCTTATAGACGTTTTGGATAGGCGAGGGCGGGGTATGGAACAGTCCGGCAAGATTCGCGTCTTGCCGACCGGAGTAATAACCGTCACACTACGAATGTGACAGTCCTTCGATTCACGTTGCAACCCGGGCAATCGATCTTCGACCAAGTCGTGTTCGCGGCCCAGAAGGCGTTCTTGAGCGGAGAATTTCAACGCGGCCAAGCGTTCCCTTCGGTAAGAGCCTTGGCCGCCGACCTCAAGATCCATCCCAACACCGCCCATAAGGTCATCCAGCACCTCATTCATGAGCGCTGGCTCGAAGTGCGGCCGGGTATCGGCACAGTCGTAGCACAGATTCCCACAGCGCGTGCGGGAGATCGCAAGCGGTTGCTGCAACAGGAGGTCGAGCGCCTCGTCGTAGAAGCGAAGCGCGTGGGCGCCAGCCTCCATGATGTCGTTCAGGCGATTTCGGTGCGGTGGACAACACTGGAAGAGACCGCCGAGGCCAATCGCAGATGATCGTCCATGCCCACGATCTGTGTAAGGACTACGGACGCACTGAAGCGCTGCGTGGACTGAGCTTCGCCGTGCCGGAGGGCAGCGCCTTCGCGTTGATCGGCGCTAACGGTGCCGGCAAAACCACCACGATCAAAGTGCTCATGAACATTCTGGCGCCTTCCGGTGGGAATGCCTCGGTGCTCGGTGTCGACTCACGCTCACTTTCGCCGCGTGAGATGGCGCAGATCGGCTACGTGTCCGAGAACCAGCACATGCCGGGCCGCATGACGGTTGCGCAGTATCTCGGTTTCTTGCGCCCGTTCTATTCCGCCTGGGACCGTAGTCTGGAGAGATCCATTCTGAGTGAGCTGCGGTTGCCTCTCGAGCAGAGGATCGGGCATCTCTCGCACGGTATGCGCCTGAAGATGTGCCTGGCCTGCGCGCTGCCGTATCGACCACGGTTGCTGGTGCTGGACGAACCCTTCAGTGGTCTCGATCCCCTCATCCGAGACGAGTTCATGGAAGGACTGCTGGCGCAGGCGGGGCCGACGACCATTCTGCTCTCGTCTCATGAATTGACCGACATCGAGGGCTTGGTTACGCACGTTGCCTTCCTCGATCAGGGCAGGCTCCTCTTTCAGGAACCCATGGACGAGCTGACCGGGCGCCTCAGGGAAGTGCGCGTGACATTGGCGCGCGAGGCCGTGGTGCCGGCGGCGGCGCCCAGCACCTGGCTGCAACTTCGTGCCGTGGGCAACGTATTGAGCTTCGTCGAGACCCGCTTCGCTGAAGGTGAGCTTCAGGCACGGATCGTCTCCGTACTTCCCGGCGTTCGTAACATCGATGTCCGGCCGATCGGCTTGCGATCGATCTTCACGACACTCGCGCGCGATGCACGGTCGAAGGCGGCCTGACGTGATTTGGCACATCTTCAAGAAGGATGTCCGACTTCTGTGGCCGTTCGCGGTTTCGATCGTGATCTTGCAGGCGCTGTGCGGCGCGCTCACTTGGTTTCTGGGGTACTTCGATCAGCCGGCCCAACTGGCAGCGTTGAGCCGCAGCCTGCCTTCTTTGGTTTATCTCGGAATTGGCCTGATCGGCATTGCCGTCGTACATCAGGAGCCGCTGTCGTCAGACCGCGCGGATTGGCTCGTCCGACCGATCAGCCGAAGGGATCTCGTACTGTCAAAAGTGCTCTTCATGGCTCTGATGGTGAACGCGCCGATAGTGCTCGTCGATGTAGCACAGCAGCTCGCGCTACATTTTTCCTTACCTGCGTCGATCGGCGTCGCTGCAGCCCGATCATTGGGGCTGATGGTGGCCATCTCGCTCCCGGCGCTCGTGCTGGGGGCCGTTACCCGATCCCTGACCGATGCGCTCGTGTTCGGAATCGCTTCCGTCATCGCCTTCGTTGGTCTCGTCGCCGCGGCTTTTGCGGTTCTGAGTCCGGGGCAGTTGGCGATTCATTTGACATGGATTGGGTACGCATGCGCCGGTCTCGTGATGACGCTCGGCGCCGCCGCTACGCTTGCGTTTCAATACACCACGCGCCGCACGTTAGTGGCTCGATGCATGGTGTTGGCTGCGGTGCTCGCGGTTTTGTGCGTCTTTCTTGGGCTACCGCGAGAATCTCAGACCGCCATTCAGGATCGGCTGTGGAGGCACTCGAGCGACCGCGAAATCGCACTCAGTTTCGACCCAGGCGACCCTGTCGCCGTCACTCGACCGGAGACTCCGAGTCTGTACGACGGCCGCTACGTTACCGCATCGACGAAGGCCGCCGCGGCAGCCGAGTACCAGCAGGGGAGTCAACAACTAGAACGAATTCGTCTACCGCTGCGCCTCTCCGGCATGCACGAGAACGAGATTCTGTTCGCCGACGGCATCGACGTGCGCATCACCGCGATGTCCGGCGCCGTGCTCTATCAGGGTTCGGGCGCCTGCTTTCGATTGAGTAATGGTTTGGGGGTCGGCTGCTTGCCGAACACCCTCGAAATATGGGCAGCGCCGCACGCGAGCACCGATATGCCGGTCGAGCAGATTCTGCAATTGCCCCGGGCCGCTTACGAACGGATACAGAGCCAGCCTGTTCGCTTGGAAATTGCGTATCACCTGACTCGATTCGTGCGGCAGCCGAGCCAGGCAATCGGAGCGATCGGCAGCGTGCAACCCCTACGAGAAATGGGCTCCTGCGCGACACGGATCGATGGCGACGGCGACGAGGCCGAGCTCTGGTGCCTGAACAATGTCGGGGTTCCGTCCTGTGCCGCCGTGTTTCTCGAGGATCCACAGACGAACACCCGCAATCCGGAGCTGCATCTGTGCGCTCCCGATTACGCACCATTGCACCGCCGAGGCATCGAGCCTGCAGTCGGTCGCTCCATGCTGAGCATCCCGTTCCGGGACCCTTCCGGACTCGCGCAGTATCCTGTCGGCGGCGCAGCCATTCGGCGCGCGCGTATCGTGCTGGCAGCGTACGATCCCGTCGAGCATTTCCACCGCGAGCTCGTCATACCCGACATTCGGTTAATGGAGTGGGCGCTGCCGGACGAGCCCGACGCGGGCCCGTGACAGGCGCGCGATCGCTGCTCGTTTCCGCAGAGTGGCTCGCGGCACCCTGATGTGGCACGGCGTTTGCACCGGTCGACAGACCGCAACCGCTTAGGACCGCCATGAGCAGCCGCTTCGCACAACCCTCCAGGCCGGCTATCGCCGCGCCGACCGAATCGACCGCGTCCGACGAGCCTCGCATCGAAACCGTCCGCGTGCGCACCGCCAGCGTGCCGACGGACGCGCCCGAATCCGACGGCACGCTGAGCTGGGACGCAACGACCATCGTGCTGTGCGAGATCGCGGCGGGTGGCCAGGTGGGTCTCGGCTATACCTACGCGAGCCGCGCGGCCGGCATGGTGATCGCGGAGACGCTGCGCCCCTGCCTGCTCGGTGCCGGGGCGCTCGCGATCGGCGCGCGCTTCAGCGCGATGCAGCGCGCGGTGCGCAACTTGGGCCAGCCCGGTGTCGCGGCGACCGCGATCTCGGCGGTCGACATCGCGCTCTGGGATCTGTTCGGCAAGATTCTCGGCCAACCGCTCTATCGCCTGCTCGGCGCAAGCCGCGACGCGGTGCCCGCGTACGGCAGCGGCGGGTTCACGTCGTACACGAGCGAGCGGCTGCAGCAGCAGCTCGAGGGTTGGGCCGAGCTCGGTCTCACGGCATTCAAGATCAAGGTGGGCCGCGAGCCCGAGCACGACGTCGAGCGGGTGCGCGAGGCGCGCGCCGCGATCGGCGCGCGCGCGGAGCTCTATGTCGACGCGAACGGCGCGTACTCGCGCCGCCAGGCGCTCGAGCTCGGCGAAGCCTTCGCGGAGCTCGGCGTGAGCTGGTACGAGGAGCCGGTGACGTCGGACGACCCGGAGGGTCTAAAGTGGCTGCGCGACCGTTGCCCCGCGTCGCTGCGGATCGCGGCCGGCGAGTACGGTTACCGGCTCGACGATTTCAAGGCGCTGCTCGACCGTGGCGCGGTCGACGTGCTGATGGCCGACGCCACCCGCTGCGGCGGCGTCACCGGCTTCATGCGCGCGGCTGCACTGGCGGCCGCCTACCATATTCCGTTCTCGAGCCATTGCGCGCCGACGCTCCATCGCCACCTCGGCTGCGCGGTGCCGGAGTTCACGACCGCCGAGTATTTCCACGACCATGCGCGGCTCGAGCCGATGGTCTTCAACGGCGCCGCACGCGTCGACCGAGGGCTGCTGCGCGTCGACCCGTCGCGGCCGGGACTCGGCATCGCGCTCAAGGCGCGGCCCGATATGCCGGTCGAGCTGGACGGCTCGTGACTGCGGAGTTCGCGGCCGCGCGCGCACTCGAGCGCGCGCTCGAGCGCAGCGTTGCCGGCGAGGTGCGCTTCGGCGCGGGCGACCGCGCGCTGTATTCGACGGACGGGTCGAACTACCGCCAGGTGCCGATCGGCGTCGTCGTGCCGCGCAGCGTCGACGACGTGCTCGCGGCGGTCGCTTGCTGCCGCGACCACGATGCGCCCGTCCTCGCGCGCGGCGGCGGCACGAGCCTCGCCGGCCAGTGCTGCAACGCGGCGGTCGTGCTCGATTGCTCGAAGTACCTGCGCGGCATCGTCGAGCTCGATCCCCAGGCGCGGCGCGCGCTCGTCGAGCCGGGCTGCGTGCTCGATGACTTGCGCAACCGTGCCGAGCGGCACCACCTCACGTTCGGCCCCGATCCGGCCACGCACGATCACAACACGCTCGGCGGAATGATCGGCAACAACTCGTGCGGCGTGCACGCGCTGATGGCGGGCCGCACGGCGGACAACGTCAACGCGCTCGACGTGCTGACCTATGCCGGTCACCGGCTCACGGTCGGACCCACGCCGGAGGACGAGCTCGAGCGCATCATCGCTGCCGGGGGCTGGCGCGGCGAGCTGTATGCCGGGCTCAAACGAATCCGCGACCGCTATGCCGACGAGATCCGGGCGCGCTATCCGCGCATCCCGCGCCGCGTGTCGGGCTACAACTTGGACGAGCTCTTGCCGGAGCGCGGGTTCAACGTTGCGCGCGCGCTCGTCGGCACCGAGGGCACGTGCGCGATCGTGCTCGGCGCCGACCTCGCGCTCGTGCCGAGCCCGCCGTGCCGAGTGCTCGCGGTGCTCGGCTTTACGGATGTGTACGTCGCGGCGGACCACGTGCCGGCGATCCTCGAGCACGGCCCCGTCGGGCTCGAGGGGCTCGACGACGTGCTGATCGAGTACATGCAAGACAAGCAGATGAACGAGAAGGACTTGGGTCTGTTGCCCGAGGGAAGGGGCTGGCTCATCGTCGAGCTCGGTGGCGACACGCGCGAGGAGGCCGAGGCGAAGGCGCGCAAGCTGGTTGCGGCGCTCGAGCGCGGCGAAGCCGCGCCGCACGTCCGCGTGGTTGCGGAGAAGTCCGAGCAGGCGCGGATTTGGGAGATCCGCGAGTCGGGTCTCGGCGCAACCGCGCATTTGACCGATCGGCCGGACAATTGGCCGGGCTGGGAGGATGCGGCCGTGCCGCCCGCCCGCGTAGGCGCGTATCTGCGCGACTTTCGGGCACTGCTCGATCGCTACGGCTACGGCTGCTCGCTGTACGGCCATTTCGGCGACGGCTGCATCCACGTGCGGATCGACTTCGAGCTCACGTCGCGCAACGGCATCGAGCGCTACAAGGCGTTCACCTCCGACGCGGCCGATCTGGTCGTGTCTTACGGCGGCTCGCTGTCGGGCGAGCACGGCGACGGGCAGTCGCGCGCGGACCTCTTGCCCAAGATGTACGGCGACGAGCTCGTCGGCGCGTTCCGCGAGTTCAAAGCGCTGTGGGATCCGAACAATCGGATGAATCCGGGCAAAGTCGTCGATCCGTATCCGCGCGATGCGAACTTGAGGCTCGGCGCGGACTACCGCGCGCCCGCGATCGACACGGTCTTCGCGTATCCAAAGGACAACGGCAGCTTCGCGGGCGCCGCGCTGCGCTGCGTCGGCGTCGGCAAGTGCCGGCACGTGAACACCGGCGTGATGTGCCCGAGCTACATGGCGACGCTCGAGGAGAAGCACTCGACCCGCGGCCGCGCGCGGCTGCTGTTCGAGATGGTGCGCGGCTTGAATCGCAGCGACACACCGCTCAAGGACGGCTGGCGCAGCAAGGCCGTGCACGAGGCCCTCGATCTGTGCCTCGCGTGCAAGGGTTGCTTGAGCGATTGCCCGGTCGACGTCGACATGGCCACGTACAAGGCCGAGTTCAACCACCGCTATTACAAGGGCAGGCTCAGGCCGCGCGTTGCCTATTCGATGGGCCTGATCTATTGGTGGAGCCGCGCCGCGTCGCTCGCGCCGGGCGTCGTGAATGCGCTGGCGCGCGCGCCGGTGATCGGCGGCCTCGCGAAATTCGCGGCCGGGATTGCGCCGCAGCGCTCGCTGCCGCGATTCGCTACCGAGCCGTTCCGGCGGATGTTCGCGCGTCGCGGTCAGCGTCCCGTCGGGAGGAAGGTCGTGCTATGGCCCGACACGTTCAATAACTACCTGGAGCCCGACAATTTGGTCGCGGCCGTCGAGGTGCTCGAGGCCGCCGGCTTCGAGCCGGTGCTGCCCGCGCGCTCGCTCTGCTGCGCGCGGCCGCTGTACGCCTGGGGCATGCTCGATCTCGCGAAGCGCCAGCTGCGCGAAATCATGCAGGATCTCACGCTGCCGCCGTTCGCGGAGCTGCCGGTGGTCGGGCTCGAGCCGGCGTGCGTCGCGACGTTTCGCGACGAGCTCGTGAAGCTCTTTCCGCACGATCCGCGTGCGCAGGGTCTCGCGAAGCGCACCTTCATGCTCGGCGAGTTCTTGGCGAAGGAGTCCACGGTCGCAGTGCCGAAGCTCGCGCGCAAGGCGATCGTGCACCCGCACTGCAACCAGCGTGCGGTGATCGGGCTCGACGGCGAACGCCGGATCATGGACGCGATGGGGCTCGACTATACGGTGCTCGACTCCGGGTGCTGCGGCATGGCGGGCCCGTTCGGCTTCGAGCGCGAGCACTACGACGTATCGATGAAGATCGGCGAGCGAGTGCTGCTGCCCGCCGCGCGCGCGGCGGACCAAGACACGTTGATCATCAGCGACGGCTACGCCTGCCGCGAGCAGATCGCGCAGACCACGTCGCGCTCGGCCATCCATCTCGCGGTTGCGCTGCGGCTTGCGCTGCAAGAGAATGCGGCCGCGTCGCATGCGCCGCTGCTCGTCGCCGCGTGCGCAATCGCGGGCGCCGCGGCGCAGCGCGGGCGGCTGAGCCTCATTCTCGATTTCGAAATTGCGCTTGCAGGATCTGCCGCGCTAACGCGGCCGGCGCAGGCTCGCGCCGATGCCGACGCCGAGGGCCGCGAGCAGCGCGAGCGCGCCGAGCAGCGTGCCGCGGTTCTTCGACAGGCTCCACTGCACACTCGTATGCCGCTCCTTCGCCGCGAAGGGGCCCTCGGCGCCCGGTGCCCGGTGCACCGGCTCGTAGAGATTGCCGGCGCGCGGTCCGCCGGGCTCGTCGAGCACTTGGCCCGAGATCGCGATCTGCGCGGCGCGCCACTCCGCGAGACCCGGCACCAGCCGGCTCGCCCAGATCGTCTTGACGGCGGGCCAGCCGACCCAGATCTCGCGCCGCGGCCGCTCGGCCGCGCGCACGATCGCGTCGGCCGCCACCGCAGGGTCGAACACCGTGCCGAGCGGCTGCGGCTGGCCGCGCATGAGCGACCGCGCCCACTCGAATTGCGGCGTGTTGAACGCGGAGAGCTGGACCATGCAGATCGCGACGCCGCTGTGCTCTGCGCGCAGCTCGGCCCGCACGGCGTTCGTGAAGCCGCGGATCGCGTGCTTCGCGCCGCAGTAGGCCGACTGGAGCGGAATCGCCTGGTAGGCCAGCGCCGATCCGACTTGAATCAGCACGCCGCGGTTGCGCGGCCGCATCCGCTTCAGCGCGGCGTATGTGCCGTTCACGGCGCCGAGATAAGTGTTGGCCGTGACTTTGGCGAAGTCCGCGGGCGTCATCTCCGTGAAGCGGCCGAACACGGTCGTCATCGCATTGTTGACCCAGACGTCGATCGGTCCGATGTCGCGCTCGATCTCGTCGGCCGCGGCCTCGACCGCCTGGGCGTCGCTCACGTCGACGACGCGTCCGAACGCACCGTGCTCCGCGAGCTCGGAGGCCGCCCGCTCGACGCGCTCCTCGTCGCGCGACAGCACGACCACGCGCGCGCCGCGCCGCGCGAATGCGCGCGCGGCCGCATAGCCCACGCCCGCGGTACCACCCGTTACTACGACGACCTTGCCGTTCGGACTCATAGGCGTCTGATGCAGTATCCGTGCCGGCCGCGCCGCAACTGGCCCAAAAACTGCATCAGCCGGGGTTGACCGCATCTGACACGAGGAGACGCCCATGCAAGTCGCCGATCATCTGTGTCGACGCCTGCTCGACTGGAACGTGCACCGCATCTACGGCTATCCGGGCGACGGCATCAGCGGTCTGCTTGGCGCGCTCGACCGGCTCGACGGCGAGCTCGAGTTCGTCCAAACGCGCCACGAGGAGCTCGCGGCTTTCATGGCGTGCGCGCATGCGAAGTTCACGGGCGAAGTGGGCGTGTGCATGGCGACGTCCGGGCCCGGCGCGATCCATTTGCTGAACGGCCTGTACGACGCGAAGCTCGACCACCAGCCCGTGGTCGCGATCGTCGGTCAGCAGGCGCGCGCGGCGCTCGGCGGACAGTACCAACAGGAAGTCGACCTCGAGTCGCTGTTCAAGGACGTTGCGAGCGAATTCGTCCAGACCGTGATGGTCCCGGCGCAGGTGCGTCATGTCGTCGACCGCGCCGTGCGCATCGCGCGAGGCACGCGTTCGCCGACTTGCGTAATCGTGCCGAACGACGTGCAGCTGCTCGACGCGGTCGAGAAGCCGCCGCGCAAACACGGCACCGTGCACTCGAGCGCCGCGTATTCCACGCCGCACGTCGTGCCGCGCGAGCAGGATCTCGCAGCGGCTGCGGAATTGCTGAATGCCGGGGAGAAGGTGGCGATCCTCGCGGGCGCCGGCGCCCTCAATGCGACCGACGAGCTCGAGGCCATCGCCGATCGGCTCCAAGCCGGCGTCGCAAAAGCGCTGCTCGGCAAGGCGGCGTTGCCCGACGACCTGCCGTACGTGACGGGATCGATCGGGTTGCTCGGCACGAAGCCGAGCTGGGATCTCATGACCGAATGCGACACGCTGCTGATCGTGGGCTCGAGCTTCCCGTACTCGGAGTTCCTGCCCGAGGAAGGCCAAGCCCGCGCCGTGCAGATCGACATCGACCCGCGCATGCTCGGTCTGCGCTATCCCACGGAAATCAATCTCGTCGGCGACAGCGCCGAGACGCTGCGTGCGCTGCTGCCGCGCCTCGCACAAAAGGAGCGCGGCGACTGGCGCGAGGGCATCGAGGATGGCGTCGCGGAGTGGTGGAAGACGCTCGCGGCGCGCGCGCTCGAGAGCGCCAACGGCGTAAACCCGCAGCGCCTGTTCCACGAGCTATCGCCACGGCTGCCCGACGGCTGCATCCTCGCCTGCGATTCCGGCTCCGCCGCGAACTGGTACGCGCGCGACCTCAAGATTCGCCGCGGCATGCTCGCGTCGCTGTCGGGCGGTCTCGCGACGATGGGCCCCGGCGTGCCGTACGCGATTGCCGCGAAGCTCACGCATCCCGACCGGCCCGTGATCGCGCTCGTCGGCGACGGCGCGATGCAAATGAACGGTTTGAACGGGCTCATCACGGCCGGTGCGCGCTGGCGCGATTGGTCCGACCCGCGGCTCGTGGTCGCGGTGCTGAACAACAGCGACTTGAATCAAGTGACCTGGGAGCAGCGCGTGCTCACGGGCGATCCCAAGTACGAGGCGAGTCAGGTGCTGCCGGCGTTCGACTACGCCCGCTACGCCGAGCTGGTCGGCTTCGAGTCGATCAGGGTCGAGCGCGACGATGAAGTTGGGCCCGCTTGGGAGCGCGCGCTTGCGGCGGGCCGGCCCGCCCTGATCGACGCTCGCACGGACCCGAACGTGCCGCCGCTCGCACCGCACATCACGGCGGAGCAGGCGATGCATTTCATGAAATCGATGCTCACCGACCCGGACCGCGGCCACACCGTGCGCGACACGCTCAAGCAGGTGTTCTCGTCGAAGAAGCACTGACGGCATGGCGACCCGCCGCGACAACGGTCTCGGAGCGCGCCGCTGGGCAATCGCGGAGGGCTACATCCCGCCGCAGAGCACCGGCGACGGACGTGCGTTCGAAAGCCACGAGACGGCGTGCCTGCTGAACGCGGACGACCGCGACGCGCACGTCGAGATCACGCTGTATTTCGCGGATCGCGAGCCGGTCGGGCCGTATCGGCTGACGGTCCCGGCGCGCCGCACGCGGCACGTCCGCTTCAACGATCTCGACGACCCGGCCGCCGTGCCGCGGGGCACCGACTACGCGAGCGTCATCGTGTCGGACGTGCCGATCGTCGTGCAGCACACGAGGCTCGACTCGAGGCAGGCGGCGCTCGCCTTGCTGTCGACGGTGGCCTTCGACGCATAGGCCGCCGTGTTGAGCCCTACGCCCGCCGTTGCCGCTTCGTCCGCGTCCGTGTCCGCGCCCGCCGCTCCCGGAGAGCCGCCGGCTGCACGCCGTGCATATGCGGGGATCGGCGACTACGCGGCCATCGGCGACTGCCGTAGCGCGGCCTTGGTTGCGCGCGACGGCTCGATCGATTGGCTGTGCTGGCCGGAGTTCTCGAGCCCCGCGATGTTCGCCGCGCTGCTCGATCGCGGCCGCGGCGGCCGCTACCAAGTGACGGTTGCGGATCTACGCGAGGTCGAGCGCCGCTACCGGCCGGGCACGAACGTGCTGGAGACGACGCTGCGCTCCGCGGCCGGGGCCGTGCGCCTCTGCGATGCGCTCGTCATCGGGGGCGCGGAAGGGCTCGCGCCGCAGCGCGAGCTGCTGCGCACGGTCGACTGCCTCGACGGCGCTCCGGAGCTCGTCGTGCGCTACGCGCCGCGGCCCGATTTCGCGCGCCGCGCCACGCGGCTCGACGTGCACGGCGGCAGCGTCGTGCTGCGCGATGCGCGCAACGAGTTGCTCGTGCTGCGGGCGGCGCTCGATTTCACGCTGACGCCGGATCGCCGCGCCGCGAGCGCGCGCCGCCGGCTGCGTGCCGGGGAGCGCCACCGGCTCGCCCTCGCGTACACGCACCGCGACGTCGGCGTGCTGCCGGAGCTCGGCGAAGCAGCCGACGCGCGGCTCGAGCGCACCGCCGAGTGGTGGCGCGCGTGGTCGGCGCGCTGCGCGAGCGATCTGCCGTTCGCGGCTGCCGTTCAACGCAGCGCGCTCGTGCTGAAGATGCTCGCGCATGCGCTGTCCGGCGCGATCGTCGCCGCGCCGACCAGCTCGCTGCCGGAGGCGGTCGGCGGCTCGCGCAACTGGGACTACCGGTATTGCTGGCTGCGCGACGCGAGCCTCACGCTGCGCGCCTTCTCGGACTTGGGCTACTTCACGGAGGCGGCCGCGTTCCTCAATTGGCTGCTGCACACGACCGGCCTCACGCGTCCGAAGCTGCGGGCGGTGTACGACGCGTATGGCAATCCGACGCTGGAGGAAAAGCCGCTGCGCGAGCTCGAAGGCTATCGCCGCTCGCGCCCGGTTCGGGTCGGTAACCGCGCGCATGCGCAGCTGCAGCTCGACGTGTACGGCTCCGTGTGCGCGGCTGCGGCCGAATTCGCGAATGCGGGCGGCACGCTGGACTTCTTCGCGAAGCGCGCGCTGGCGCGGTTCGGCGTGCAGGTCGCCAAGTCGTGGCGCGAGCCGGACAACGGCATTTGGGAACGGCAGCGCAAGCGGCAGAACACCTACTCGAAGCTGATGTGCTGGACCGCGCTCGACCGCTTGCTCGCGCTGGACGACTCGATCGGCTTGCCGGTCGATCGCGACCGGCTCGAGACCGAACGGGCGGCGATCCGACGCTGGATCGAAAGCGAGACCTGGAACGGCGGCGTGCGCTCGTTCGTCGCGGAGCCCGGCACGGACGCCCCCGACGCGAGTCTGCTCGCGCTTGCGCGCACCGGCTTCTTGGACGCTCGCGACGAGCGGATGGCCGCGACGTTCGCCTACCTCGAGCGCCGCCTCGGGGCCGGGCCGCTGCTGTATCGCTACGTCCCGGGGTCCGACGACTTGCCGGGGCGCGAAGGCGCGTTCGGCATCGCGAGCTTTTGGGCCGTCGAGTATCTCGCGCGGGCGGGGCGCGTCGCGGAGGCGGAGCAGCGCTTCGGCAGGCTGCTCGCGTACGCCAACGACGTCGGCCTGCTCGCGGAGGAAGTCGACGCGCGAACCGGCGAGGCGCTCGGCAACTTTCCGCAGGCGTTCACGCACGTGGGCCTCATCACGGCTGCCGTCGAGTTGCGCCGCGCGGCGAGAGGCGATCGATGACGTGGCCCCGGGACGTGTTCACCGCGTTCATCGCGACCATCGTGATGACCGGCATCATGCAGGCCGGTCAGGGGCTCGGCTTTTCGCGGATGAGCTTGCCGTTCCTGCTCGGGACTTGGGTGACCGGCCGCCGGCCGCGCGCGGTCGTGTTCGGTGCGTTGCTGTCGATCCTCGGCGGCGCCTTGTTCGCAATCGGCTACTTCTGGGTGTTCGACCGCGTCGTGCGCGGCTCGTGGTGGCTCGGAGCGGCGCTCGGCTTCGTACACGGGCTTGCGATCCTGCTGCTGTTTCTGCCGGTGCTGCCGTACCTGCACCCGCGCGTCGCGACGGAGTACGACGATCCGAGCGGCGCGCGGCGGCTCGAGCCGCCCGGTTTCTTCGGGCTCAACTACGGCGTCGGGACGCCGGCCGTGCTGCTGCTCGCTCAGACCGCCTACGGCGCCGTGCTCGGCGCCGGGCACGCCTGGTGAGCCGCGCGGCTCAGTGCAACGTCTTGTTGATCTGTGCGACCGGGAACGCGTTCACGAGGTCGCCGATCCCCGCGAGGGCGGCCTGCTGATCGTTGAAGTCCGAGCACTTGAATGTGAGGAACGCACCGCTCTGGAGCGTCACCACGATGCTGCCGTCGGTCTGCACGGCCGCGGGCAAGCCCGCCACCTTCACTTGCTGGCCGGACTGCAAGCCGAGCCGAGCGATGCCGCCGAGCACGCCGCCGAGGCCGCTACCGCCGGCACCGCCCGTCAGCGACACCTCGGCCGTGTGCATGTCCTTCTTGTAGTTCGCCGCGATGTTCGTGAAGCCGAGCGCCGCATTCTGCTCGAGGCTCGTGCGCGTCCAGCCCGCAACGGATGCCGGGAACTGTTTGCCCACTTCGCCCTGGAGCTTCGAATCGAGCGCGTCCATGCATTGCTTCGCTTTGTCGTGGGCGCCGGAATAGTTGCCGGCCTTCGCGAGGCTGTCGATTTGGGCGCAGGCGTCCAGGCCGCTGCCGTTCACATCGAGCTGCGCGAATGCACTCGGTGCCCCCGTCAAGAGAAGCGCGAAGGCAAGAGAGCCACGCGTAGATCGTTCGCATGAATTTCTCCTTTACTTATTGTCTGCGACCGTCGCAATCCTATCGGCCGGCACGACGAGACGTGCGCGGCCGTTGCGCGAGCGTACCGCGGCTCGCGGCCGCGAGGTAGTCCTTCGGAGCAGGCCGCTTCCACTCCGCGTTCGTCTGAGCTAAGGTCTCGCCTCCGCGGCGCCCGGCGGCGCCGTCTGCGACCCCGGCCGCGGCATGCAAGCGGTCCGCGGCGTCGCGCTCTCGAGACCTCGGCGCACCGCGCCGAGCCTTCGCTTTGGAGACTTGGGATGTCTGCGCAGAAGTTGTCGAGCCCGGTCGTCGCGATCGTCGGCGCCACCGGGGCCGTCGGTGTCGAGCTGATCCGCTGCTTGGAGCAGCGCCGTTTTCCGCTCGCTTCGCTCAAGCTGTTCGCGTCCGCCCGCTCGGCCGGCAAAACGCTCGAGTTCCGCGGTCGGCCGCTGCCGGTCGAGGAGCTCACCGAGCGCAGCTTCGACGGCGTTCAAATCGGCCTGTTCTCCGCCGGCAGCTCGACCTCGAAGAAGTTCGCGCCGCTCGCGGTGCGCGCCGGCTGCATCGTGGTCGACAACTCCTCCGCGTTTCGCATGGATCCGACCGTGCCGCTCGTCGTGCCGGAGATCAACGCCGGCGCGATCGCGACTCATCGAGGCATCATCGCGAATCCGAACTGCTCGGCGATCATCTCGATCACGCCGCTATGGCCGATTCACTGCAAGAACCGGATCAAGCGGATGATCATCGCCACTTATCAGGCGGCGTCGGGCGCCGGCGCGGCCGCCATGGAGGAGCTGCGCGAGTCCACGCGCGCCTATCTCGAGGGCCGCAAGTACGAGCCGAAGGTGCTGCCGCATCCGTACGCGTTCAATGCGTTCAGCCACAACACCAAGATCGATCCGGCGACGGGCTACAACGAGGAAGAGACGAAGGTCATCAACGAGACGCACAAGATCTTCGGCGATCCCGGCATCGCGATCGGCATCACCTGCGTCCGAATCCCCGTGCTGCGCGCCCATTGCGTGGCGGTGACCTTCGAGTGCGAGCGGCCGATCACGGCGAACGAGGTTCGCGCGATCCTGTCCGATGCCCCCGGCGTGCGCATCGTCGACGACATCGAACGCAACTACTTCCCGATGCCGGTGGATGCGTCGGGACAGGACGACATTCTCGTGGGACGCATCCGACAGGATCTGAGCGACCCGTCGGGCCGGTCCATCTCGATCTTCTCCGCCGGGGATCAGCTGCTCAAAGGCGCCGCATTGAACGCCGTGCAGATCGCCGAGCGGCTGCTCGCGTAGGCTTCGCAGCCTCGCGGCGAGCCGCCGTCAAACGATGAAGCTGATCTTGCCGTTGCGCTCGAGATACGCCTTCTTGACGTCGGCGAGATGCAGCTTCGCCGACGTTTGATGCAGCGCCTCGAACAGGTCGCGCTCGGTGATCGCAGTGCGCTGCAGCGCTTCGGGCAGCGGCCGCCCTTGCTCCACGAGTAGAATCTTTCGCCCCTTGATCAGCTGCTCGAGCCGGTCGCTCGAGAAGCTGACCCGCCCGAGCAGCCGGTGCATGAGGACCAGCGCGACGCCCGTCGCGAGCGTCGGCAACAGCGGTGCGTTGCCCGTCATCGCGCGGCTCAACGTCGAGCCGAGCACCATGCCGAGCACGAGATCGAAGACGGACAGTCGTCCGAACGCGCGCCGATCCGCAAGCCGCGCGAGCGCGACCAGATAGCCGAACACGACGACGCCGCGGATCACCATCTGCCACCACAGCAAGGTGTCTGCACTGTCGCCGATCAATCGGTGAAGCTCGGACATGGCGCTCTTCCTTCCGTCCCGGCTGCAACCTTCATGCCATGCGCCGGTTTCTGGCACGCAGCTTGCAAACGCAGACGGTATCAATGGATCGAAGCGCCCGCCGAAATCGGCGGACTTCGTTGCTGGAGCAAGGAGGCTGTAATGACGATTCGTATGATTATCGCGACCACCCTGGCCGCGTCCTGCGCCGGCGGCGCCGTCGCGAATGCGGCCGGCGATCCCGCCGTGCTGCATTTCGCCGACCTCAACGGCGGCGTCAGGGATTGGCGTCCCGACACGTCCGGGAAGACCGACGCGATCCTGGTCCAAGGCCGCAACGACCAATGGTATCGCGCGACGTTTTGGGCGGCGTGCCCGGAGGTGAACTACGTGCCGCGCGTCGCGTTCGTGACCGACGCGCTCGGCGATCTGGACCGGTTCACCTCGATCATTGCGGACGGCCACCGCTGTCACTTCAAGACGTTCGAGCAGACCGAGGCGCCGAACGATCAGAAGCAGGGCTCTGCAGACGTGACGACGGCGGCTCCGCGCTAGCTCGAGCGGCGGCGGCGCTCGCCGTCGTTCCGCGCGATGCGTGCCGTTCCCCAGAGGGACGGGCGCTCAAGGCATACGGCGCGGTGCCTCCTGCGCGCCCCGTAGGAGGCCCTGGAAGAAATTGCGCGCGTTCACGCCGAGCGTGCGCGTGCGATAGCCGCCTTCCTGCACGACGAGGGTCGGCAAGCCGAGCCGGCCGATCCGCTGGCCGTTGTCGTGCAAGTCGCGCGAGGTCAAGAACCAGGAGCCCGTCGGATCGCCGCGCACGACGTCGAGCCCGAGCGAGACGACGAGGAACGCGGGCGCGAATTTGCCGAGCCGGCCGAGCGCACGCTCCAGCGCGCGCCGGTAAGCGTCGCCGTCCACGCTCTCGGGCAGCGGAATGTTGACGTTGAACCCGAGGCCCCGGCCTCGGCCGCGCTCGTCCTCGTAGCCGGAGAAGTAGGGATAGCTGAAGCGCGGGTGGCCGTGAATCGAGACCGTGAGCACGTCGTCGCGCTCGTAGAAGATGTCTTGGGTGCCGTTGCCGTGGTGGTAATCGACGTCGAGCACCGCGACGCGGCCGTGCGCGCTCAAGAAGTGTGCCGCAATCGCGGCCGAGTTGAAGTAGCAGAACCCGCCGAACGAGCGCCGCTCGGCGTGGTGGCCGGGCGGGCGCACGAGCGCGTAGGCGATCCGCTCGCCGTCGAGAATCGTGCGCGCGGCCGTGAGCGCGCAGTCGACCGCGCGCACGGCCGCCTTGTAGGCGCTCGCGTTGATCGGCGTGAAGGTGTCGATGCAGTAGTAGCCGGCGCGCAGCGGCAGCTCCTTGGGGCGGCGTTCCGGATTGCGGATCGGAAACACGTACGGATAGACGGAGTCGCCGGCGGGCACGGCCGCCGAGGCGTCCTTCAGGAACCGCACGAAGTCGCGGTCGTGAACGGCCTCGATGTGCTTGAGCGGGAAGCTCTCGATCTTCACGCGCGCGAACTCGCCGGTGGGCTCGAGCTCCGCGATGATCGAGCGGATCCGCACCGGCGACTCGACGTAACCGCGCTCGCGCACGTGATGAATCTCGTGCGCGTCGCTCACCACGAGCGCGATCTTGCGCTCCTGCGGCCGGTGCGTCGTGGCCACGCGCCGCTCGCGGCCATAGCGCGGGGCGCGTAGCACCACCGGGTCGTCTTCGAACGACGCGACGACGCGGTCGATGTAGCCGGGCGGACACTGCGCGCCGTACTTGCGCTCGAGAATCGCGCGCACGATTCGCTGCGCGTCTTCGCGCCCGAGCGGGGCCGTGTTGCCGACCGGGTCGAACACGAGGTACGGCGGATCCGTATCCTCGGGCTTGAGCCGCGTCTCGTATGAAGTGTTCGCGATCGGGCGTGCACCGTAGCGCTCGTAAAAGCGCAGCCGCGCGACGTTCTGCGCACGCGTCGTGCGGTTTGGCGAGAGCGCCGGATCATCGGGCAAGCATTCGAAGAACAGGCCGATGACCCCCAACGCGGCCGCATCCTCCCGCACGCGCTCGTAGAGCGCTCCGCCCACGCCGCGGCCGCTCGCGCCGACGTTCGTCGAGATGAAATCGAGGTAGCAGAAGTTCAGATCGGGCGCATACAAGAGCCAAGCGAAACCGCGGATCGCGAGGTGGTCGTCCTCGGCGACGAGCAGCTCCGCGCGGAATTGATACTTGAGCGGATTGGCAAGCTGCTCGGGCAGCTTGCGGACTTGGGCCTCCGTGATGCCGGGGAATTGGGCACGCAGAATCGCCTGCACCTGCGCAAGACGCTCGCGGTTCTGCGGCGTGGCGGCGTCGTAGACCTTGCGGATTCTGAACATCGTGCTACGCGCTCAGATCGAGGCTGATGCCGCTCGCGACGAGCAGCACGTCGCCGAGACCGTCCGTCAGCACCTCGATGTCCTGGAAGAACTGGATGTGCTCGCCGTCGGCAGGCGGGTCGAATCCGAGCAACACGAGCCCGGCGCCGCGCGAGTTCGTGAGCAGCGCCTCGCGCAGGTTTTCGGTGACGATGATCCGCGGCTCGGCGTCGATCCGCGCTCGCGCGGCGATCTCGACGAGATGCGCGCGGGCGGAGTCGCGCGCCGCTTCCTCCGGTACCGTCTGGATCAGTCGCACGCGGCGGCGGCGGAATCCCGGGTTTTGCACGAGGAGATGCGCGAGGATCAGCATCAGCGGGCCGTGCCGGCGTCCGTGCCACCAGATGTGGATCTCCCCGGCCGGCGGCGACCAGCGGTCGCGTCGTCCCTCGCGTTTGATCACGATGAGGTTGCGCTGCAGGCGCTGCGTGAGCCGCAGCACTTCGGCATAGCGCTCGAGCTCGTCCAGATCGTCGCTCCAGCCGAGTAGCACGGTGTTCGGCCGCATCGCGCCGATGCCATGGCACTGCAGCAGCGCCTTCACGCCTTCGAGCAGGTCCTCGTCGATCACCACGGCCGGAAACGCGGCGAGGCCTTCTTCGTCGATGAACTGCCGCAGCAACCGCTCGGCCTGGTAACGCCGCTCGAGCCGATCCTCGAACTCGCCGCTGATGACCTGCGCGAGCGACAGCACGCCGCGGCCGGCCGTGAGCCAGTAGCCGAACTCCGCGATCTGATGCCGGCCCGACGGCCCGACGCCGAGCGCGAGAATCATCGGCCGCCAGTTCTTCGGGTGCGGCGGCTGCTCCTCGAGCCGGAGCAGCGCGCGGCGGGCGCGCTCGAACGCGACGCCGCTGCGCACGTCGCCCCAGCGCGCACGGATCCCGATCCGGCGAATCGCAACGTACAGCGCCGCGATCGCCGCGAGCGCCGCGAGCGCCCAGAGCGCATCCATCAGCAGCATTGCGACGAGGCAGCCGGCCGCGCCCGTCAGCGCGAGCGTCCAATGGCTGTACTTGAAGCGCGGCCGAAAGCTCGGGTTGCGCGAGTGGCCCTCGTAGAAGCACGCCAGGTTCAACGTGCCGTACGTCACCATGAAAAACATCGTGATGATCGGGGCGATCGCATCGAGATTGCCGAGCAGGATCGCGGCCTGGCTCACGAGCGCGGTCACGACGATGGCCCGGCGCGGCTCCCTGCTCGGGCCGCTGCCCTTGCCGAGGAAGTTCAGCTGCTTGAACACGCCGTCGCGCGCGAATGCTTGGAGAATGCGCGGCGCGCCCATCATGCTGCCGAGCGCCGACGATAGCGTCGCCGCGAACACGCCCGCAACGATCACGGCCGGCCAGAGCGCGACATCGTGCATCACGAACGGAGAGCCGATGAGCGTCGGGCGGTCGACAGCGCCCCCGAGCAGCAGAATCAGCGCGGCGTAGACCGCCGTGGTGACCGCGATCGCGGCGAACGTGCCGAGCGGCAGCGACTCGGCCGGGTCGCGCAGATCGCCCGACATGTTGGCGCCCGCCATGATGCCGGTGGCCGCCGGAAAGAACAGCGCGAACATCGTCGCGATGCTCTCGCCGGGACTATAACCCGCCGCGAAATTGTCGTCGAAGCGCGCAAGCGACCAAGTGTCCGCGACGCCGCCGGCGAACGAGACCAGCGACAGCGCGAGCACGGCCAGGATTGCGTACTGGATTTTGATCGTCCAGCCCGCACCCACCATCACCGTCGCGAACGTCGCCAAGTTCGCGAGCGTGGCGACGGTCCTTTGGTCGAGCGGCGAGCTCGGGAACGCAGCCGTGAAGGCTTCCGCGAAGCCGAGCACGTACAGCGCGACCGACACGGCCTGCGCCGCGTAGAACACGAACGCGATTCCGCCGCCGAACTCGACGCCGAGGCTGCGGCTGATCAGGTAGTAAGCGCCGCCGCCCTTGACCCATGTGTTGGTCGCGATCGCCGCGAGCGACACGGCCGTGAGGCTCGTGATGAGCTTCGCCGCGAGCAGAATCAGCAGCGCGTCGCGCACGCCGGCCTGGCCCGTGATCTGGCCGAACCGCAGGAACATGATCACGCCGAGGATCGTGAGCACGTTCGGCGTGAACACCCCGCCGAACGTGCCGAACTTCGTCGCGGCTGCCGGCTTCTCCGTCAAGGTCGCGGGACCTGAGCCGGCGCCAGCCGGCTGAGGATCTGCGCGCCGTCCGGGACGAACTCGGTGCCGAGCTGCACGGCGAGCTCCGCGCGTGTGAGCTCGCGCCCGAGATACGCCGCATGGTCGAGCTTGCTGACCCAGCCGTTGCGAATCAGGGTGAGATAGATGTCGGGAGCGCGTTGGCCCTCGACGGTGCGCAGCAGATTCTTCTTCGAGTCGTAATGCTCGACCACGATGGTCTTGTCGCGAACGTGAATCCGGAAGTCTCCGGCCTTGTCCGCCTGGGAGCTGCCGGTCACGTTGACCGGCGCCACGACGCGCTCGACGTCGTCGGCTCGCGCCACGACGAAGCCCGTGTTCGGCCGCTTCGCGGCGGCCGCGAGATCCGCCACGCGTTTCGCGATTCCGGCCGCCTGCTCCGGCGATGCGAGCTCGACGCAGCCGATGCGCTTGCGCGCGACCGCGAGCTCGTCCGCGACCTCCGTGCCGACGGCTTGCAGCAGCTTGGCCGCTTCCGGCGTCAGCGTCTTGCCGTTGTCGCTCCAAAGCGCGGCAACGATCGAGCCGAGCGGCGGTCCTCGACCGTCGGTGGCGGTCACGAGCAGACACTGGATCGATAGATTCGACGCGACGTTGCGCACGAGCGCGTCGACGTCGCGCGCGGTGCGTAACGTCGCGATCATGCAGAGGCCGGGCGGCGCGATGCGCACGAGGTCGTTGGCGACCTGCGTGTCCGCGGCGGCTACGACCACGACCGGCGCAGTCGCGTTCACGAGCCGGTATTCGCCGGCCTCGAACGGCCATTCACTTCGCGGTTGCCGCTCGGCGGCGCGGTCGCGCGGCCGAACGAAGCTCACGAGCTGGCGCCAGAGATCCAACGCGTGTCTCAGTCCGGAGGCGCGATCGTGATCTTGCCGTCCACAACGGGATTGCGGTCGTTCTCCGCGCAGTCGCCGTGCACCATGCGATCGAGCCCGACCACGCGCTTGTACGGGATCGTGACGGTCCACGGATGCGTGAGCGACGCCGGGTCGTCGATCGTGAGCTCGTCCTCGAGCCGATCGTGATTCACCATCTCGAGGCGCTCGGTGAAGTGCGCGTGCTCGGTCAGGAGCGGCGGAAACCGGGACGGCTGCACGGCGATCGTGTCGATCACGAGCGCATGGCCGTCCCAGCGGCCGACCGAGTTGCCCCAGGGCGTGGCCCAGAGCTCGTCCGCCGGCGGATGCGCGCGGCCGTCGGTGTAGATGTGCCGGATTTCGCGGCCGCCGACGATCATGGCGGTTTCCTCGGGCGTCACGAGCAGCTCGAACACCCAAGGCGACTCCATGACGAACGGAAACGGAAAGCCGCATTCCTTGGCCGTCAGCCGGCTTGCGTCGTTGCGTTGCGCCTTGGCGTGCGCCAAGCCGTCGGCGGAGTAGGGAATGCCGTTGCCGAGGATCACCTTCGCCATCTGTGCGTCGCCGCCCGGCGGACGGCCCGACACGCCGAGCTCCGTCATCACGCCGTCGTCCGCGATCCAAATGCCGGTCCAGTTCGGCAGTGCCGCAAATGCGCGCACGCGCGGGTCGTTCAGGTCTTGCGCATGCGCGCTCGGCGCCGCGAACGCAACCGTCATGATCGCGGCGCCGAGCGCCGCGAGGCTCGATCCCGTTCGGGGCGAGCGGCTCATTGGGCGCCCGCGGCGGCACCGGTCAGGGGCGTCATCGACACGAACAGACCGCCTTTCGTTCCGTCGCGCATGGGATGGATCACGACCTCGATCGAGTCGCCCGTCTTCAGCGTGCCGGGCTTCCAACCGCCCTGGTAAAGTTGAATCGGCGCGCCCATCTCGACGCTCCATTCCACCGCCGCCCCGTCGCCGCTCGGCACGTTGAGCTGGATCCAACAATGCGGATTGGTCCATTGGAATTCCTTGACCGTGCCGCGCAGCGTGAGCGTCTTCACCTGCTCGAACATTGCGCCCGAGTGGTGGGCGGCGGCGGGGGTCGTCGGTGCGAGCGCGGCGGCGAGGAGTGCGGCTAAGGTGCGGGTTTGCATGCGTCTCTCCGAGCGCGCGAAACAGGCGAGGGCGAACCGAGCGTTCGGTTGCGCACGCCCCCGCGCGCGCCGACAGGATCGCAAACTACGACCGCAAAAGCACGCGTGGCGGCGCGGCGCTGCGCGCCGCGGGCATCGCCGCCGGGCGTATACTGAGTGCTCGCTCTAATAATAAGGAGGGGAACCCATGCGTCAGCATGCCGCGTTGGCAGCAGTCGCCGTTCTGCTCGGTAGCGTGACGAATGCCTTGGCACAGGCGCCGGCGCCGGCTGCGAATCCGGAGCGGCCGCGGGAGCCCCGACCGCCGTTGTTCCTCGAGGAGGACTGGCAGCAGATCCCCGGCGGCGGCGAGCATCCGGTCACGGCCGCGAACGTCACGAATGCGAACATCGAGCTCAAGCTCTACGGCGAGGCGGCCAAGGAGATTCAGCTCACGGGCACCGCGGGCGACCAGGGCAACCCCGTGCACGTCTGGACCGGGCTTTGCACGTCGCCCTGCGGGGTCGCGCTGCGCGACAAGACGCGCTACGTCGACTTGAGCGGGCTCGCGCGCATCAAGTGGAACACCAAGACCTCGGGCTTTCATCAGGTGCGGCCGATCGTGAAGCTCGCCGACGGCACCTGGCTCGTCGGCGATCATACGGACGGTTCCCCGCTCGACTGGCTCACGACCGAGCTTTCGCTCGCGGGTGTGCGCTGGCTCAAGCTCGATCCCGAGCGGCTCGTGACGGTCGGCAACTTCGTCGACAAGCCCGACTTGTCGAAGGTCGACGAGGTCGGCTTCGTCGATCTCATGCCGTCGAGCGGCCACGGGCCGGGCGGCTGGTCGGACGTCGCGCAGATCGAGATTTACGGCAAGCCGGTCGCTCGCTAGCGCGGCGTCGCCAAATCGAAGCGAGCTTAGCGTAGGATCGCGCATCGCGATGACGGAACGCCGCGCCGAGAATCTGCGAACGCTGTTCGAGCGACGACTCGATCGACGCCGGCTCCTCGCGGGCGGCGCATCGCTCGCCGCCGCCTCGCTCGCCTCGCCGTACGCCTGGGCTGGCCCGGCCCCGCGGCCGCTCGGCTTCAAGACCCTCGCGCCGTCGCAAGAGGACCGCGTACGCGTACCCGAGGGTTACGCCGCGCAAACGGTCGTGCGCTGGGGCGATCCGCTGTACGCCGACACCCCCGGGCTCGATGCGCGTGCGGTCGCTTCCGGTGCATTGCTCGCGCCCGGCGCGGCCGCGGCGCAAGCGCGTCAGTTCGGCTACAACTGCGACGGGCTCGGCCAGTTCGCGCTCGGCGGCGACCGGCTGCTCGTGTGCGTGAACCATGAGTATCCCGTGCCCGCGCTGCTGTTCCCGGGCTGGGAAGACGCGCGGCGGTCGCGCGCGCTCGGCGAGTTCGTCAAGGCCCATCCCGCGGCCGTCGCCTACATGCAGGCGGCGGTCGGCGTCAGCGTCGTCGAGCTCTCGAGGGGCGAGACCTGGGGCTACCGCGTGAACGGCCGCCATAACCGCCGCGTCACCGCGACCACGCCGATCGAGATTGCGGGTCCCGCGCGCATGCACCCGCTCCTGAATCCGCGCGGCGACGCGGCGCCGCAGGTGCTCGGCACGTTCAACAATTGCGCGGCCGGCACGACGCCTTGGGGCACGTATCTCACCTGCGAGGAGAACGTCGACGATTTCTTCGGCAACGGCGCGAACGCCAAGCTCGATGCAGCCGCCGCCGCCGTGCATCAGCGCTTCGGCTTGCGCATGCGCGACAGCGCTTACCGCTGGGAGTACGCGGATCCGCGCTTCGACCTGGCCGCGAATCCGCTCGAGCCGTTCAAGTTCGGCTGGGTGGTCGAGATCGATCCGTTCGATGCGTCGCGGCCGGTCAAGAAGCGCACGGCGCTCGGCCGTTTCAAGCACGAGGGCGCGACGTCCGTCGTCGCGCGTGACGGCCGCGTGGCCGTGTATATGGGCGACGACCAGCAATTCGAGTACGTCTACAAGTTCGTGACCGCCGGCAAGCTCGACCGTGCTCGCCGCGAGGCCAATCGCGATCTGCTCGATGCGGGCACGTTGTACGTCGCCCGGTTCTTCGACGACGGCCGCGGCGAATGGCTGCCGCTCCAGTTCGGCGAGCACCCCGAGCTCACGGCCGCGCGCGGCTTCGCGTCGCAGGCCGACGTGCTCGTGCGCTGCCGCGAGGCCGCGGACCGCGTCGGCGCGACGCCGCTCGACCGGCCGGAGGACGTCGCGGTCCATCCGCGCACCGGCGGCGTGTATTTTTCGCTCACGCAGGGACTGGCGCGCGGTGCCGCGAACGTCGTCACGCCCGGGCGCAAGGTCGACACCGGAGTGAACGCCGTGAATCCGCGCGCGCCGAATCCCTCGGGCCACATCGTAGAGCTGCTCGAGGCCGGTGCGGACGCGGGCGCGACGAGCTTCCGCTGGGACATCTTCGTGCTCGCGGGCGCGCCGGACGGGCGCGACCTGCTCGCGGTGCTGCCGGCCGCGGCCACCGGACCGTTGCCGCCCGATGCGACTTACTTCGGCGGCGCGCGCGACGCCGGGGGCCTCAGCGCCTTCGCCAATCCCGACAATTTAGGGTTCGATGCAGCGGGCAATCTCTGGATCGTGACCGACGGACCGCAGCCCGACGGCAATACCAACGGCTGCTTCGTCGCCGCCACCGAAGGCGCCGAGCGCGGCCGCGTGAGGCAGTTCATGAGCGGTCCCGTCGGTGCGGAGATCTGCGGCTGCGAGATCACGGCCGACGAGCGCACGCTGCTCTTGAACATCCAGCATCCGGGCGAGGGCAGCGCGATCGAATCGCCACGCAGCCGCTGGCCCGACGGCGGCGACGCCGCGCCGCGGCCTAGCTTGGTCGCGATCCAGGCCCTCGATCGCAAGCGCAAGCTCGGCGCGTGAGCCGCGGCAGGCTCCGCGCGGGCCGTCTTACGGCCGTGACCGCTCTAGGGCGGATGTCGTCAGGTGCGGACCGGCGCCGCATGTTCCGCTTGCGTCGACTCGTCCGAGCGAAGGCGGCGCGGCTCCCGATATTGCGGCAGCTCGAAGTCGTCGCGCAGCGACCGGGCCAGCAGCCGCTTCGCGATGAACGGCCGCGCGAGCGCCCGAACCGCGAGGTTGCGGATGCCGAGCGAAAGGCGGTTGCGCGGAGTGAAGAAGCCGCGCAGCCGCAGCGCGGCGCGCTGTTTCGCGGCGACGAAGCGCCGCAGCCGGCGCTCGTACTGCGCAAACGCTCGCACGTGATCGGCGCCCGCGCGGTGTAGCTCGCCGGCGAGCACATAGGCCTCCAGCATCGCGAGGCCGGTTCCCTCGCCCGCGAGCAACGACGGGCATGCCGCCGCGTCGCCGAGCAGGCCGACGCGTCCCGAAGACCAACGCGGCAAATGAATCTGGCTGACTCGATCGAAGTAAATGCTGTCCGCGCGGTCGAGGCCATCCAAGATCTCCGGCACTTCCCAGCGCATGCCGCCGAAGACGCGGCGCAGCGTTTCGGCCAGCCGATCTCGCGGCGGTTCTCCGTCCAAGCGATCACCGGCACACACGAGCAGCACGAGCGTCTCGTTGTCGCGCAACGTCACGCGGGCGACCTGCCGCCCGGGCACGGTGTGCGAGACATAGCTCAGCTCGTCCCGATGCGGGTAACCGCGCAGCTGCGCGGCGGCGACGTAGCAATTGAGAAATTGCTCGAAGCCGGGCTCCTGTCCGAACAACCGGGCCCTGACCTGCGAATGGAGACCGTCGGCGCCGACGACGACGTCGAAGCGCTCGCAGTGGCCGTCGGAGCGCGTGACGACGACGCCGTCCCGGTCTTCGGTGAGCGCGGTGAGCGAGACCCCGAAGTGCGTGGTTACGCCGTCGCAGGCGCCGAACAGCGCGGAGGACAGATCGGCACGCGCGATGCTGAGGAAACGCCCGTCCAGCAAGTCCCGCATGGCGGCGAGGCTGGTCGCGGCTTGGGCACGGCCGTCGCCGTCGACGAGTCGCAGCCATTCCATCGCGTACCCGTGCGCCCGCAATTCCGACATGATGCCCATGCGCTCGGCGATCTCGTACCCGACTCCCCAAAAGTCGATGAGGTATCCGCCGCGGCGCAGACCGTGCGCCTTCTCGAACAGCACCGGCTCGTGACCGTACTGCTTGAGCCAAAAGGCGAGCGTCGGGCCGCCGATGCCCGTTCCGTTGATCGCTACTCTCATGGTTCACCTCTTTTTCTGCTCCGGCCCCCGGCGGCCAACATGGCGTCGATCGGATCGGCCACCTGCAGCACGTCGAGCTTCGGATCCACCAGGTGATGAAACAGCATGCCGTCCAGGGCCGCGGCCAGCAGCACGGCGGTGGCCGTGAGATCGAGTCCGGGATCGAGTTCGCCCGCGTCGCGCGCGCGCTGCAGGCGCTCCAAGATCACGGCGCGAAACCGCTGCGAGGCTTGGCGCGCCCAGCGGCGGAAGGCCGGGTCGCGCGTCGCCTTCACCATCGCCTCCGCCAGAATCGTGGAGCCTGGGCTCTGCTCGCCGTAGTGCACGAGCCAATGAAGAATCGCCCGCACCGACTCACCGATCGTGCGTCCCGATCGCAGTGCATCGAGTGACGGGCCCAGCGTGCGCAGCAACGCGTCTTGCGCAGCCTCCACCACGAGGGCCGACACCGAGCCGAAGTGGTAATGAACGAGCGCGGGGTTCACTCCGGCGCGCTCGGCGATCGACCGCGTGCGCACACGGTCGATTCCGATCTCGGCCATCAGCTCCACGGTCGCATTCAGGATCCGGTCGCGGGTTCCCGAGTGCAGATCCTTCGGCGGCAAACTCGATTTGGGCATATGACTAAAACATACGCCCAAAAGTTGGGGTT
The DNA here is from genome assembly GCA_963817615.1 of uncultured Gammaproteobacteria bacterium. GTDB lineage: Bacteria > Pseudomonadota > Gammaproteobacteria > Steroidobacterales > Rariloculaceae > FEN-1219. Next base: position 1,886,652 of record CAWFPH010000002.1, read on the forward strand.
CGTCAAACATCCGGGTAAGAGCGTCGCTAGCGCGACTGCCGCCCGGCCCGTGTCGAGCACGAGCGGCTCGGTCTTTAGCGGTGGATGAGAGACCGAGAACGAGCGCCGCGGCGTGTGCTCAATCGAAGGTGCGGGGACCTCTGCGGGATCGCCCATCGGTCGTCAGCCGTTCGTCCGCAATCGGCCGACCGGCTGCCAGTCTTCGCTTGCCGCGGACTCACTCTGATTCCGGAGAAGGATTCGGAAAGTCAGCGCGTGTGTAATCAACATGAGCGGCACCAGAACGGTCGGAATGAAATACGTGGCACCCAACTGACCCGGCATGAGGCCGGCTGCGGCAGCGTAGTAGAACGCGCTCAACAGATCGAATACGCCCCAGAGGTTGAAGGTCCACGCGATCACGAAACCAGCCCTGCTTTGCAGCGTTGCCAGCGAGAGCAACGCGAGCGTTGCCGCGGCGATGTCCCCGTATGCGGCGGGATGCGTGAAACCGGCCGGCAGATCGGGCGACACGACGCCGACGACCAGGAATGCGAGCCCGATGAAGCGGAAGCTGTGCAGGATCAGAATCGGCCGTAGCGCTTCCGTCCGTGGCAGCGTGGCGGAGTCTTGGCCAGATGTATCGCGCTGTGACGATTCCCCAGGCGATGAAGGCAAATGCGATGCTCACGAAGAAGTAGAGTTGAGGGGGCATGAGTCTCTCCTTTGGTTCGAATGAACGTGTGGTACCGGCAGGTACCAGAGTAGCGACAGTGTGGTACCATCAGGTACCGGTTGTCAACAAGGCGTCTCGATGGCCAGGCGATTGCCGTCAATGCAGCGGCCGCAAGACCGCGGCGAAGTCGAGGTGCGCACGCGCATCCTCGATGCAGCGTTTGCTGCGTTCATGAAGAATGGTTACGCGGCGACCAGCACGCTCGAGATCGCGACGCGCGCCCGCGTTTCGAAACGAGAGCTGTACGCGCTGGTAGGCAACAAGCAGGAAATACTGATCGCATGCATCGGCATGCGGGCGACGCGCCTGAAGGTACCGGCCGACTTGGTCGCGCCGCATGACCGGGAGAGCCTTGCACAGGCGCTCGTTTCCTTCGGGACGCAGCTCCTCCGCGAGATAACCGATCCGACGGTCATTGCGGTGTTTCGATTGGCGATCGCCGATGCGGTCCGCGCACCGGAGGTAGCGCACGCGCTCGACTCGATAGGACGTGAGACCAGTCGTGCGGCTCTGCGGCAGATCATGGTCCAGGCTCAGGCGCCCGGTCTTCTCGACGGCCGGCCTGCCGAGCTTGCCGAGCAGTTCGCCGGGTTACTGTGGGGGAATTTGATGGTCAGCTTGCTGCTCGGTGTCGCCGAGCGGCCGAGCTCACGCGAGCTTGCGGCACGTGCCCGCGACGCAACCACTGCGTTTCTTCGACTTCATGCGCGTCCCGACGAGCCTTCCAACAGCCGGTAGAGCAATCACACGACGGCGAGGGCGGCTCGACCGAGACGCCGTGCAGTCACGCCCGACGCCGTCGGCGCCGCGTCGCGTTGGGTCGCAGCCGGGCGGGCTACGGCGCCGCTGCGCTCTTGAACCACTCCTGCGGGATCGGCACGGCGCGCTGATTCGACAGGATCTTCGCGCGCCGCTCCTTTTCCTCGGCGCTGAGCTTCGCGGGATCCTCGCCGAAGTCCTGACCGACCGCCATGCCGCGCACGACGGCCGGCCGCGCGGCGATCGCGTCGAGCCAGCGCGCGACGTTCGGAAACTCGGCGAGATCGATGCCGCGCGGCTGCCAGTAGCTCGCCCACGGGTAGCAGATCATGTCCGCGATCGTGTACTCGCCGGCCGCGAGCCAGGTCTTCTGGTGCAGGCCGAGATTCAGCACGCCGTAGAGCCGATGCACCTCGTTGTCGAAGCGGCGGATCGCGTACGCCTGGTCGCCGTTGCGAGGATCCTCCGCCGCACGCCGGAAATGGCCTTGCTCGCCCATCTTCGGGCCCTGGTTGGCCATCTGCCACATGAGCCACTGCGTGACGTCGTACTTGCCGCGCGTGTCCTGCGGGTAGAAGCGTCCGGTTTTCTCGGCGACATACATCATGATCGCGGCCGATTCGAAGACCGCGAGGGGGCCGCCGCCGACTTTGGGATCGGTGTCGACGAGCGCCGGCATGCGATTGTTCGGCGAGATTCGCAAGAAGTCGGGATGGAACTGATCGCCGCGGCCGATGTGCACCGGCTTCACGGTGTACGGCAGCCCGCACTCCTCGAGCAGGATCGTGACTTTCTTACCGTTCGGCGTGGGCCAGAAGTAAAGCTCGAGCATCGGCGGACCCTTTGGAGGCGGGTGTCGGTCGAGCGTACCAGCCCTGCCTGTTTCGGTCGAACGGCGCGCACCGACGCGAGCTTCTCCACTCGGCCGGCTCTGCGCTAAGATCGGCCTACGCACGACGCCTGCAGCGTCGGCAAAAGAAGAATAGTACCAGCGGATTCGGCGCCGCTTTTTGTGCCAACCAAGCGGAGGTCCCTCCCGATGACCGTCAACACGGCCGGCGTGTATGCGTCGATCGCCGCCGGCTCGGTCGCGTTGCTGATTCTGTGGTCAGCGAACAGCCAGCCGCAGGCACCGGGATCCGACGCGCAGCCGATCATGATCTGCGTGGGCGCAGACGGCGCGCCTCGTCGGGCGCAACGGCCGCTGCGCATCCGGCGAGACGCGAGTGCCCATCGTCGTAACGGCTTCGGCGCGTAGCGACGTCGGCCGCACGCCTGCTTCAGGCTCGATCCCGATTCCGCGGAACGCGATCGCCGAGCTCGAGCGGCGACTCGCGGAGCTGGAACGCTCGGCCGTCTTCGAAGTCGTGAACGCCGCCGGCAATCCGGTGCTCAAGGTCGCGCCCGGCGCCGTCGACGTCTACAACACCGCCTCGGTCGCGGTGGCGGCGATTCAAGCCGACGGCGCAGGCGGAGCGGTCGCGCTGCGCTCGGCAAGCGGCGATTTGCACGCTCTATTGCGTGCGGAAGGCTCGGACGTCGAGCTCGCCGTGACGGAGTCCGATCAAGACCGCATCACCTTAGGCCGCCGCAGCACCGGCAATTACGCCTTCCGCGTACCCAAGGGAGAGGAAGGCGTGCTGGCCGGCATCGGCGAGTCGCGGGCAGCGACCGGTGCGCTGATCATCGGTGACAGCGAGGGACACACCCGTGCATCGATGGCGATCGTCGGCGACAAAGGGACACTGGGCGTCTTCAACAGGACGAATCAGGCCGTGCTATCGCTGACGGAAGGCGCGACGCGAGGCGGCCTGCTCGCCATCGGCAATGAAGGCGGCGACTCGATCGTCAAGATGGGCGTCAACGAAGACCGCTACGGTGTGGTTCTGACCGGCCCGCGGGCCGGATTTCCATTCGTGCCCAAATCAGGCTTACCGGGCAGCTACATTCTCGGGTGCAGCGGAGGGTCATCATGCCAACCGGAGTGACGAGGGCCCGCGGAGTCGTCCTGGCGGCGGCCGCCGGATACGCCGCCGCGGTGCTTTTTGGCGGGACGACGTCGCGCGTCCAAGCGCAAGGCGGCGCCGCCGCGGCACATGCCTGCTTGGCGAGTGACGGCACGCTGCGACTCAGCGCCGCAGCGAGCTGTCCGGACGGTCAGCGCAGCCTCTACCTGGCCGAGTCGGCGGCCGCCGAGCCGCCTCCTCCCTCGAACGATGCGGCAACCGACACCGGTGCGAGCGATGCGTCGAGCCGCGATTTGGCCGATCTCGCGGCGCGCCTCGACCGTCTCGAGCGCGCCGCCGGCACCGGCGAGCTGGCTGCGAAGGTCGTTGCGCCGTTCGAAGTCGTCGATCGAGGCGGCCAGGTCATTTTCGCGGTACGGGAAGACTCCGTGGCCGTCTTCAACGGCGGCGGAAAGAAGGTCGCGGCCATCCTGCCGACCGACGTCGGCGCTACGATCGCCGTCTATTCGGCAACGACGGATCTGCAGGCCGTGATGGGTGTCGGCGCCAAATCCGTCGGCGTCTCGATCATCCAAGGTCCGCAGCGCAGGATCGATTTGGGCCGGGATCCCGAACAAGGCAACTACCGCTTGCGGTTCTTCTCGCAGAACGGCAAGGACGTCGCCGGCATCGGCGAGGGATCCGGCGGCGGCGCGGGCGTTGCAGCCATCGCGGATCGCGACGGCAACCTCCGCGCACGCATGTATGTGAGCACCGCTGATCTGCCGCTGTTCCGGATCGACAACACGGATATGCCGATTGCCGTCCTGACGGAGGGCGCGAATCGAGAAGGCCTTCTGCAGCTGTTCAACTCCGCGGGGGCACGCATGGTGGAAGCGGGCGGCACGGCCGAAGGCGTCGGCGTCGTGCGTGCCGGTCCGGAATCCTTCAAGCCCGGGTACGGTCTCCTGGGACTGCCGGGCAGCTATCTGTCCGGCAAACCGTGAGCTACGCCGTGAGCGCTCCGAATCATTCGAGCGGCCTGTTCTCGGCGCGTCGCCTCTTCGCCGCGGCCATCTGGGCTGCGATGTTGCTCCCGGCGCCGGGGCTGCGAGCCGACGACGACGTGCTCGCGCGCGTGCGCGACCTTTACGCGACGCTCCAAAGCTACGGCGACACCGGGACGGTGGTCGTGGAGTACGGCACGAATTCCAGGGATCGCTACACGTTCACGACGGCCATCAGCCGGGCGCCGCGCGGCTTCTATTTCGACTTCCGCAAGAACAACGGCGATCGCTACGTGATTTGGGGCGACCCCGATGCCTATCACACGTGGTGGAAGACCACGGGCGTGCAGGAGGACTATCCCAATCCGAACAACATCGGCGCGTTCGGCACGGCCGGCGCGCAGACGGCGGGCGCCGCCATGAAGATTCCAACGTTGTGGTACGCCGCGGCCCACCTGCAAGGCCCCTTTACCAACCTCGCCGGCGTGGTGCTCGACGGCGAGGAACGGCTCGGCGACCGCAATTGCTATCGCCTCGAGGGCACGACGGCCGATGTCTATGGGGGCACTGGGCGACGCGTCAACCCTCGAGCCGTCACCGTCTGGATCGACACCGAGTCGCTCCTCGTTCGCAAGATCGTCGAAGTGCCGGCCGACGTCCTCCCCGGGCACATCGATAGGACCACGACGACGTTCGAGCCGACCGCCAACGGCGCGCTCGGCACCGAGCAATTTCGTTTCAAGCCACCGAAACCCTGAGACGCGGACGAGCCCGTCCGGAGCGATCATGACAAGCTACAAGACGGCGCTCGCGACTGTGGTCCTGGTCGTTCGCGCCCGCGCTGCGCGCCGCTCCCATCGTCCCGCTCTGTCCGGGCTTGACGCTCGTCACGGCCGTGAATCAATCGGACGGCGACTACGAGTCCATCAAGACGATCGAAACCGTGAATGACGACGGTGTGCGCATGAAGTACTCCGTGGAGCGGCTCGTCAGCGATTTCTTGTCGAGCGACCCGCCGAAGCTCACGAAGTTCACGCTCTACCGGGCGGTCCGACGGATCGACCTCGTCTCGGCCACGCTCTACGAGCAGCAGTTCTCGACCGAGTTACCGGAGCTCGTTCCCGAGACGACGGCCATCGGCACGTCCTCGGCCGTGCTCGAGGCTCTGAAGACGACCGGTGAATCGAAGCTCGGCATCTTCATCGCCTACAGTCAGAAGCAGCCCTCGATCGATCGCAACGTTCATCCGAACGTATACGACAATCAAATGGTCGCCACGATCACGCGGGTCGGCACTGCGCCCGTCATGGTGCCCGTGATCTTGAACGACGAGCCGGTCATGCTGCCGGCGATTCAAGCACAAGGGGATTTCTTCGGCGACAAGACGGAATTCTTCTTTCTCGACGATCCGCAGAATCCGATCACTCTCAAGTTTCGCTTCGGCATCGGCGCCAACGAAGCCGCTGCGACGAGTGCGAAGCTCCGCGGCGAGACGCTGAGCCCGGACAGAGACGTGCTCCAAGTCGTGAAGATCACGGCGCGTTGCGTGCGGGGCGGCCTGCAGTCGGGCAACGAGCCGCCCGGCAGCGGGGCCGGAGCCGGCGGGGGCGGAGCCGACGTGAGCGCGGCGGCCGGCGGCGGCGCGGGCGCGGGCGCCGGAGCGGGGTCCGGTGCCGGGTCCGGTTCCGGCGCCGGATCGGGTCTCGGCAGCGGCACAGGTCCAAGCTCGGCGGCCGGCGACGGCGCGCTGCTCGGCGATGCCGGCGCCGGTTCCGGCCCCACCGACAACCTGGAGCAGGCGTTGGCGGAGTCCGGGCACGTCGATATCTACAGCATCTACTTCTCGTTCAACAGCGATGAGATCCGAGACGAGTCGGAGCCCACGCTCAAAGAGATCGCCGACATTCTGAGTCGCCATCCGGATTGGCAGTTGGCCGTCAACGGCCACACCGACAACATCGGCAGCGATCAATACAACCTCGATCTGTCGAAGCGTCGAGCCGCGGCGGTCATCGCTGCGCTCAGCCAAAGATACGGCATCGCCGCAACGCGTCTGACTGCGTCCGGATTGGGCGAATCGCAGCCGAAAGACACCAACGACACGCTGGAGGGACGCGCGAAGAACCGCAGAGTCGAGCTCGTGCGCTCGTGACGCGTATCTGCCGCCTCGGTGCCGGGCGTCGAGCTCGGCGGTCCGCTCGGCCGCCGGACACGCGTGCTCTTGCGGGCCGCATGCAAAATGGCCAACATCCGTGCGGGGGGCGCTCGACACCTGCGATTCAGACCACGTGCACCGACACATCGCGGCACTCGTTTTGTCTGCAGCCGGCTGTTCCGGCATCGCGCAGCGTGCGGCCGCGCAGCACGCGACCGCGTTCGACGTCGAGGATGGCGCGCGTTCGTTCGCGAGCTACTGCGCGGCGTGCCACGGGCCCGACGGCAATCTGATTCCGGGCATCGATCTCGGCCGCGGCCAGTTTCGCCGCCCGCACACCGACGAGGAGCTCGCGGACATCATCATGAACGGCAAGCCGGGCACCGCGATGCCCGCCACGCCGCGGCTGTCGGAGGACGGCGTGCAACGGCTCGTCGCGTACTTGCGCGCAACCGCGGCGCGCCACGAGGACGTCGCGGCGGGGGGCGACGCCGCGCGCGGCAAGGCGCTGTTCGACGGCCAGGGCAAGTGCGCGGACTGCCACCGCGTGGACGGCAACGGCGCGCGTGTCGGCCCCGACTTGAGCAGCGTCGGCCGCGAGCTGCGCGCGGCGGAGATTCGGCAGTCGCTGCTCGACCCGAGGCGCAACGGTGTTGCCGCAGAACCGCTTCTATCGCGTGGTCACGGCGGACGGCCAGACGGTTCGGGGGCGATTGCTGAACCACGACACCTTCACGGTGCAGCTGCTCGATACCGACGAGCACCTGCGCTCGTTCGTCAAAGCGAGCCTCAAGGACTACGGCTTCGAGGACACGCCGATGCCTTCGTACAAGGACAAGCTGAGCGCAGAGCAAATCGCCGACCTCGTGAGCTATCTCGTCACGCTGCAGGCGGCGCCATGATCGCGAGAACATTCGTCGTAACGCTCGCGCTCGCGGCCGCCGCGCCGCTCGCGGCGCAGGTGTCGTTCGACCGCATCGAGCACGCGGAGCGCGAGCCCGGCAATTGGTTGAGCTACTCGGGCACGCTCACGAATCAGCGTTACAGCCGGCTCGATCAGATCGATGCGGCGAACGTGAAGGATCTGCGGCTCGCCTGGGTCTGGCAGGCGCGCTCGCTCGAGAAGTTCGAGGCGACGCCGCTGGTCGTCGACGGCGTGCTCTACACCGTCCAGGCGCCGAACGACATCGTCGCGCTCGATGCGGCGACCGGGCGGCCGTTCTGGACGTTCTCCCACGAGCCGTCGGCCGACGCGCGCACCTGCTGCGGCCGCGTGAACCGCGGCGTCGCGATTCTCGGCGACACCTTGTATATGGGCACGCTCGACGCGCGGCTGCTCGCGGTCGATGCGAAGAGCGGCAAGCTCGTCTGGGACGCGAAGGTCGCGGACCCGGCCGGCGGCTACTCGATCACGATGGCGCCGGTCGTCGTGAAGGACAAAGTCCTGATCGGCACGGCCGGCGGCGACATGGGCATCCGCGGACGTGTAGCCGCGTTCGACGCGCGCACGGGCAAGCCGGCCTGGCGGTTCGACACGGTTCCGGGGCCGGACGAGCCCGGCCATGCCACGTGGTCCGGCGATTCGTGGAAGACCGGCGGCGCGGCCGTGTGGAACGCGGGCGCGTACGACCCGGACACGAACCTCGTGTTTTTCGGCACGGGCAACCCCGCGCCCGATTGGGACGGCCGCGGGCGCGCCGGCGACAATCTCTACAGCAACTGCGTGCTCGCGCTCGACGCTGACACGGGCAAGCTCGCGTGGTACTACCAGTTCACGCCGCACGACGAGGTCGACTACGACTCGACCCAAGTGCCGGTGCTCGCGGACATCGTTTGGCACGGCGCGCCGCGCAAGGTCATGCTCTGGGCGAACCGCAACGGCCTGATGTACGTGCTCGATCGCACGACTGGGAAGTTTCTGCTCGGCAAGCCCTACGTCGAGGTGAACTGGACCGACGGCTTCGACAAGAACGGCCGTCCGCATCGCGTGCCGGGCATCGCGCCGTCGCCGCAGGGCACGTTGATCCGCCCGCACGTGCACGGCGCGACCAACTGGGCGCCGCCGTCGTTCAGCCCGAAGACGGGTCTCTTCTACGTCTCGCATTGGGAGCACTCGGGCGTCATCGCGATCGAAGGCGAGTTCCCGAGCGGCGTCGGCGTGAATCCGCGTCAAACCGTGATGGGGCAGACCGATCTGCAGCCGTTCTTCAACGACGACGACGAGGCCTACGGCGTCGTGCGCGCCTACGATCCGAACACGCTGACGCCGAAGTGGGAATACCGGATGGCCGACATCACCTGGGCCGGCGTGCTCTCCACGGCCGGCAACCTCGTGTTCGGCGGCGGCAAGGAAGGCTATTTCTTCGCGCTCGATGCGGAGAGCGGCAAGCTGCTCTGGAAGGCCGCGGTCGGCGGTCAAGTGAACGCGGGTCCGATGACCTTCGCCGTCGGCGGCAAGCAGTACGTTGCGATTGCAGCGGGCAGCGCGCTGTTCACGTTCACGCTGCCTTAGCGCCACGCATGCCGCGCGGACGCCCGGCGCCCGCGTCGTGCTACTGTAACGGTTCCACGTTTGCCATTGCCGGGGGACGCCGCCATGAAGACGCTTTGGACGCGCGCGGCCGCGCTGGTTCTGATCCTCGCGACCGGCGCGATTGCGCAGGCGCAAAACGCGCAGCCCGCGTTACCTTCGGGCGTAGAACGCGTCACCACGGTCGAGGGCATCACCGAGTACCGCCTCGCGAACGGCCTCGACGTGCTGCTGTTTCGCGATCCGTCGAAGGCCACGATCACCGTGAACGTTACCTATCTCGTCGGCTCGGTCGACGAGAGCTACGGCGAGACCGGCATGGCCCACTTGCTCGAGCACATGATGTTCAAGGGCTCGCCGAAGCACCCCAAAGTGATCGCCGAGCTCCAGGATCACGGCGCGCAGTTCAACGGCTCGACGGCATGGGACCGCACCAACTACTTCGAGACCTTCGATGCGAGCGATGCGAACCTCGAATGGGCGCTCGGCCTCGAATCGGACCGCATGGTGCATTCGTTCGTCGCGCAGAAGGACCTGGACAGCGAGATGACCGTGGTCCGCAACGAGTTCGAATCCGGCGAGAACAGCCCGAGCCGCGTGCTGTTCGAGCGCGTGATGAGCACCGCCTACCTATGGCACGGCTACGGCAAATCGCCGATCGGCAGCCGCAGCGACATCGAGAACGTGCCGATCGAGCGGCTGCAGGGGTTCTACAAGCGCTTCTACGAGCCCGACAATGCGGTGCTCATCGTTGCGGGCCGATTCGACGAAGCGAAGACGCTCGCGCTCATCGCCAAGGACTTCGGCTCGATCCCGAAACCCAAGCGCACGCTCGAGAAGCGCTATACGCAGGAGCCGACGCAGGACGGCGAGCGCGAGACGACGGTGCGCCGCGTCGGCGACATCCAGATCCTGATGGAGGCCTATCACGCGCCGTCGGGGGCACATCCCGACTTCGTGCCGCTGCAGCTCGCGGCGGAAGTGCTCGGCGACGAGCCGGCCGGGCGGCTGTACAAGGCGCTCGTCGAGAAGAAGCTTGCGGCGGAGGTCGGGGTCAACACGCTCGAGCTGCGTGACCCGGGCACCGTGGTCTTCATCGCGGACGTGCGCAAGGAGGGCTCGCTCGATGCGGCGCGCACGGCGATGAACGACACCATCGCCGATCTCGAGACTCATCCGATCACCGACGAGGAGCTGCAGCGCGCGAAGGACAACGCGCTCTCGGGCTTCGAGCGCGAGATGAACAACTCGCAGGCCGTGGCGCTGCAGCTGTCCGAATGGGCCGCGATCGGCGATTGGCGGCTCATGTTCCTCGATCGCGACCGCGTACGCGAGGCGACTGCCGCCGACGCGCAGCGTGCCGCGCTGATGTACTTGAAGCCGTCCAATCGCACCGTCGGCGAATTCATTCCCGGAGAGCCGAATCGCGCCGTGATTCCGCCGACGCCGGATTTGTCGAAGCTGCTCGAAGGCTACAAAGGCGACAAGGCTCGCTCGGAGGGCGAGGAGTTCGATGCGACGCCGTCGAACATCGACCAGCGCACCACACGCCTCACGTTGCCCGGCGGCGTGAAGCTCGCAATGTTGCCGAAGCAGACACGCGGCGATGCGGTGAATGCCCGCATCACTCTCAACTTCGGCAGCGTGCAGAGCCTCGAAGGCAAGGGCCAGATCTCGGCCGTGGCCGCCGACATGCTGATGCGCGGCACGAAGGCGAAGACTCGGCAGCAGATCGAGGACCAGCTGGCGAAGCTCCAAAGCCAGCTGAATGTCGGCGGTGCGGGCGACGGCGTCGGCGCGAGCATGGTCAGCACCCACGACAATCTCGCGGCCGTGCTCGATCTCGCGATCGAAGTGCTGCGCGAGCCGTCGTATCCGCCCGACGAGCTCGAGACGCTGCGCGCAAGCGCGCTCGCGGGACTCGAGGCGTCGAAGAGCGAGCCGCAGGCAATCGTGCAGCGCGCCTACGCGCGGCACTCGAATCCTTACAAGCCCGACGACGTGCGTTATCTGCCGACGATGGACGAGCAGCGCGAGTTCCTCACGAAGGTCTCGGTGAAGGATTTGAGCGATTTCCACGACGCTTTCTACGGCGCTTCGAACGCCGAGGTCGTGATCGTCGGCGATTTCGATCCGCAACAGATCAAGGATCTGATCGCGACCAAGCTCGACGGCTGGAAGAGCCCGAAGCCGTACTCCGAGGTGCACACGCCGTATCCCGAGCCGCCGATCCCGGCGACGAGCGAGACGTTCGAGACGCCGGACAAGGAGAACGCGATCTTCATGGCCGGTATGCCGATCAAGATGAGCGATACCGATCCGGATTACCCGGCGATGGTGCTCGGGAACTACATCTTCGGCGCGGGAACGAGCTCGCGGCTATTCAGCCGGATCCGGGGGCGCGAAGGTCTGAGCTACGGTGTCGGATCGCAATTCCAAGCGCCCTCCGACTCCGACGGCGCGCGGTTCATGACCTACGCGATCTCCGCGCCGCAGAACACCGACAAGGTCGAGGCGTCGTTCCGCGACGAGCTGATGAACGTGCTGCGCGACGGCTACGGCGACCAAGAGGTCGCGACCGCGAAGGACGCCTGGACGCAAGCGCGGCAGGTGTCCCGCGCCCAGGACGGCGCGCTCGCCGGCATGCTCGGCGCACGGCTGCACGACGATCGCACGATGGCGTGGGACGCGCAGCTCGAGGAGCACGTGCGGGCGCTCACGCCGGCCGCGATTCGCGACGCGATGCGGCGGCACCTCGAGCTCGATCAGATGACCTTCATGAAGGGCGGCGATTTCGCGAAGGCCGCGAAGGACGCGGGCGGCGCGAAGTGAGCGGCTGAAGGAGCGCGGACGTGGAACGTAGGGGATTCTTGAGGCTGTCGATGCAGGCCGTTGCGGGCGTGGGTGCGTTTTTCGCGTCGATCCCGTTCGTCAAGAGCTTTCTGCCGAGCGCTCGCGCGCGCGCGCTCGCGAATCCGATCAACGTCGACGTCAGCCTGCTCGCACCGGGTGAGGTCCGCGCGTATCTGTATCGCGGCGAGACGATGCTCGTGCTGCGCCGCACGCCTGCGATGCTCGCCACGCTCGCGTCGACCGACGCGCGTTTGCTCGAGCGCACGCCCGATCCGGAGCACCTGGACCCGCCGTACGTCGATCCCGAACATCGCGGCATCCGCCCCGAATACCTCGTCGTGCGCGGTGTTTGCACGCACTTGGGTTGCGTGCCGATCGAGCGCGACGAAGCTTCGGGCCGGCCGATCGTCGGCGAGGATTGGGTTGGCGGTTTCATCTGCCCGTGCCATTTCTCGGGCTACGATTACGCGGGCCGTGTGATTCGCGGGCCCGCGCCGCGCAACCTCGACGTGCCGCCGCATCGGTACACCAGCGCCGCGCATCTCGTGATCGGCGAGGCGCCGCCGGTCACCTGATCACGCGCAAACGCGGGAACGCGTCTAGCGCTCGCTCGAGCGTAGCTCGGCGACGCGGTCGCCCGGGTGCGTGAGCAGCGGGTCGGCCGGCTCGCCTTTCACGTACCGATCGAGAAAGGCGACCGCGTAAGCGACGATCGCGGTGCGATCGACCGCGCGCAGATCGGTCCAAGCGAAGTGACCCGCGCGCAAGAATTCCACGAAATACTTCGGTGCGGCCGCCTGCTCGTAGGCGCCGTCCGGCTTGCGCACCATGGGCGTCACGCCGAAATCCCAGGTACCGCCTTGGAACATCACCGGTGCTTCGAGACCGCCGAGCGTGTGCCGCGTGACGAACGGCGTCGTGTACGGCGACAGCGCGAGCACCGCCTTCACGCCGTCGAGCCGCCAACTCGGCCATGCGCCGGCCAAGCCGAGCACGGTGTAGCCGCCGAGCGAGTGACCGACGAGCCCGAGCCGCGAGAGATCGGCGCGCGGGGCGAGCTGCTCGTCCGTCGCGACGGCGGCCACGATCGCACGAACGTCTTCGGCGCGGTCGCGGTAGGTCGTGTCGCTCCAGCCGCCCGGCTCGCCGAACGGATTCGTCGGCCGCTCGATCCAGCGGGCGCTGCCGCCGCTGCAGGTTGCGTCGCGATGATTCGGCGCGATCACGAGGTAGCCCGCGGCCGCGAGCGCCTCCAGCAGAAATCGCGACTGCGTGGCGCAGCCGTGGAAACCGTGCGAGAACACGAGCACGGGCTGTCGGCCGCCCGTGGGCTGTGACCAGACGACCACGTCGAGCCCTGCGAGGGTGAGTGACTGCTCGGCCGCGGCGAGCGGTGCCGTGTGGGCGGCGAGCAGAGCCGTGGCGAGCAGCGGCAGACGAGCGATTCGGCGGCGCGACCGCGAGACTTGTCGGGCGCGCCCGACGGGCGCCGCGCCCTTGTGCACCGGATCGACCGCGAAGCCCACGCGCGTGGACGCTCAGCGCGCCGACAGCGGCGGCGCAACGTGCTCGAGCGGCTTGCGCTCGGCGTCGACGCCGAGTACGGCCGCGACGACGGCCGCGCTGCACATCAGAACCGCGGCGAACGCGTAGCCCGCGAACAGCTGCGTGCGGTCGCCCGTGCCGATCAGCGTGCCGAACAGCGCGGGTCCCACGAACCCGCCGAGCCCGGTGCCGACTGCGTAGAAGATCGAGATGGCGACCGCGCGGATCTCGAGCGGAAAGATCTCGCTGACCGTGAGATACGCCGAGCTCGCGGCGGCCGACGCGACGAAAAAGATCGCGGACCAGCACAGCGTCTGCGTGCGTGCGTCGAGCCAGCCGTTCGCGAACGCGTAGCCGGTGGCGAGCAGACCCAAGCCGGCCACTGCGTAGGTGCCGGCGATCATCGCGCGCCGCCCGATCGTGTCGAACCAGCGGCCGAGGATCAGCGGCCCGAGAAAGTTGCCGACCGCGAACGGGAAGATGTAGTAGCCGACGCTCTCGGCCGGCACCGCGTAGAAGCTCGTCAGCACGAGGGCGTAGGTGAAGAAGATCGCGTTGTAGAAGAATGCCTGGGCCGCCATCAGCGCGAGGCCGAGCAGCGTACGCGCACGGTAGCGCACCGCGAGCAGCCGCACGAGCTCGCCCCACGACACCGGCGGGCGCACGCGAATCTCGAGCGGTTCCGTCGGCTCGGGCTCGCCGCGCTCGTGTGCGACCTCGACCTCGATCGCGCGCACCACGGCCTCGGCCTGCGCAACGCGGCCCTTCGTGAGCAGCCAACGCGGACTTTCCGGCACGTGCCGCCGCACGAGCAGGATTGCGACGGTCAGCGCCGCACCCAGCGCGAAAGCGAGCCGCCAGCCGACGTCCGGCGGAAAGCGGCCCGGCTCGAGGAGCACGATGCTGAGCGCCGCACCGGCCGCCGCACCGACCCAGAAGCTGCCGTTGATCGCGAGGTCCACGACGCCGCGCACGCGCGCAGGGATCAGCTCGTCGATCGCGGAATTGATGGCGGCGTACTCCCCGCCGATCCCGAAGCCGGTCAGAAACCGGCAGGCCGCGAACGAGGCGAAGTTGAACGTGAGCGCGGTCAGCAAGGTCGCCGCGAGGTAGACGCTGAGCGTCACGAGGAACAGGGGCTTGCGGCCGAGCCGGTCCGCGAGCTTGCCGAAGAAGAGCGCGCCGAGCACGGCGCCCCCGACGTAGGCGGAGCCGGCCCAGCCGACCGCGGCGCTCGTGAGACCGAGCGTGCTCGGGCTTTGCAGCGCGGGGCCGAGCGAGCCGACGACCGTGACCTCGAGCCCGTCGAGAATCCAAGTGATGCCGAGCGCGACGACCACGCGCCAATGCCACGGCGACCACGGCAACGCGTCGAGCCGCGCGGGCAGCGTGGTGGCGTGCGCCGGCGCGTCGTTCATCGGGCCATCAAACCATGGACCGGCGGCGTAGTCGAATCCGCACGCGGCTCCGCGGCCCGCCGCCGCGTGCGCTGATCGACGCTGCGGCCGATACGTTCCGTACTATCATGCGGCCCTTTGGAATCGCGTCGCCGCATGCTCGCCGCCCGACGTTTTCACCGCCTGACCGAGAATCGCCACCGCGCGCGGCTGATGCGCGCGACGCGCATGCGTTGGCAGCAGCGAACGTTATTCGTGCTGGGCGGCATCATGGTCGGGGCCGTGGCCGTGGGATTCGCGTCGCTCGCCGATTTCGCCCAGGGCGAGTTTGCGATGCTGATCGGCCGGAGCAGATTCTGGCCGCTGCTGATCACGCCGCTCGGCTTCGCGGCCTGCGTCTACGCCGCGAATCGCTGGTTCCGCGGCTCGCAGGGCAGCGGCATCCCGCAAGCCATCGCAGCGCACCGGCTCGCGGATGCGCAGGCGCGCGGCAAGCTCGTCTCGCTGAAGGCCGCAGCCGGCAAGATCGTTCTCACGTCCGTCGGGCTCCTCTGCGGCGCGTCGACGGGACGTGAAGGTCCGACGGTGCAGATCGGCGCCGCGCTGATGCTCGCGGTCGGCCGTCTGTCGCCGCGCAGACAGACCGGCCTGATCGTCGCGGGCGCCGCGGCCGGTGTCGCGGCCGCGTTCAACACGCCGATCGCGGGCATCATCTTCGGCATCGAGGAGCTCACGCGCACGTTCGAGCGGCGCACGAGCGGTCTCGTCGTTGCAACCGTGGTTGCCGCCGGCGCCGTCTCCCTCGTGCTGGTCGGCAACTACACGTACTTCGGCACGAGCGCCGGCACGCTGCACGGCGTCGCGGCCTGGGTCGCCACGCCGCTCTGCGGCATCACGGGCGGGTTTCTCGGGGGTTGGTTCAGCCGTTTGTTGGTCTCGGCCGCCACGCGCGCGGACGGCCTCGGCGGGTTGGCGCGACGCACGCCCGTGCGGTTCGCCGCCGCGGCGGGGTTGCTGGTCGCCGTCGCGGGCATCGTCTCGGGCGACGCGACGTACGGCACCGGCTATGCGCAGGTGCGCGGTGCGCTCGGCGGCACCGCGCCGCTGTCGCTCGTGTTCATGCCGCTCAAGTTTCTCGCCACGGCATGCTCGTCGCTGTCAACGCTGCCGGGCGGCATCTTCTCGCCGTCGCTCGCGATCGGGGCGGGTCTCGGGGCCGATCTCGCGCGGTTGTTCTCGGGCGTCGACATGGGCGCGATGATGCTGCTCGGGATGGTGGCCTATCTGACCGGCGTGGTGCAGGCGCCGATCACCGCCTTCGTCATCGTGACCGAGCTCACCAACAACCGCGCGATGCTGACGCCGCTCATGGTGGCCGCGTTGATCGCGTACGGCACCGCGCGGCTCGTGTCCCCCGACGGCGTCTACCACGGGCTCGCGCGCCATCTGCTCGCCGGGCTGCCGCTCGGCAAACCCTCCCAGACGTAACGTTCCGTTCCCGCGGCCCGCCGCGGCCCGAGCGTACCGACGTCGTTCCGACTTTGGCACATGGCTTGCAAGTCTTGCGAAGCCCGGCCGGAGAGCCGGCACTCGATGACACAAGGAGGAGCGTTATGAATCACCCCAAACACGGCACCACGACATTCAGCGCGATCGCGGCAGCGGTCGCGCTTGCGCTCGGCTCGGCGGCGGCGATGGCGCAGCACAGCCAAAACGGGCAACAGCCCCAGTCGGCGCAACGGAGCGCCGCGCAGCAGCAAAGCGCCGCACAGGCCCATAGCCAGGCGGGCTCGGCGAGCGCCGGCCAGACCTTCGACAAGCTTGCGCAAAACCATGCGAACCTGAGCACGTTCGCCGACGCGGTGAAGGCCGCGGGCCTCGAAGACTCGCTGACGAGCGGCACGAAATACACCGTATTCGCGCCGACCAACAAAGCGTTCGAGTCGATGAAGGGCCAAAGCGTCGACGAGCTGATGAAGCCGGAAAACCGCGAGCAGCTCGTGAAGATCTTGCGCGCCCACATCGTGGCGGACGACATCGATCCGCAGCAGGCGCACCAATTGAGCCAGGCCGAGACGATCGACGGCAACACCGTCGATATTCAAAGCCACGACGGCAGTCTGATGATCGGAGACGCGAAGGTCGTCAACGATCAGGGCTTCGACATGGGCACTCTGCGGATCTATCCGATCGACGACGTGCTTGCGGCGAACCCGCTGCACGGATCGCCGTCCGCGGCGAACCGCGAAAGCGGGCGGCAAAGCAACGGCGGTCGAGGCTAGACCCACCGCATTCCGGAGCGTCCCCCTCGGGACGCTCCGGTCTGCGCCGTCGGGCCGACATCACCACGCGCAGCTCGCGTATGCGGCAGGGCATGTCCCGTGGAACGGGGGGTTCGTGCGCAGGAACGGCAGAATGCCCGTGCTCCACTGCTGCGATTTGCCGCCGCTCCAGGTATTGCGTGACCAGAACACGTAGTTCAAGCGCAACGTGTTGTAGGCGAAGTCGTTGATTTGCCTCGGTGAGAAATTGCCCAAGTGGCCGCCGAGCTCGGCCCCCTCGACCGAGCTGCCGACGGGCAGCAGGCTGCGGTAATCCGCGCCGTGAACGCCGGTCACGACCTCCTGCCCGAGCGTCATGTCGTACGGCACGACGTCCGGGCCCCCTGCGCCGGTTCGCGTCGCTACGAAGGACTGGATCAGAGAGCCCATGTCGGATGCGCCGCCGAGCCAGTTTGCGTACACGAATACGTTCGAATGCGGCATCGCGTGCGTCGCCGCCGACGCGAGCCGCTGGTACTGCGTCTTCAGGGCCGCGGTGGAATAGCCGGACGGGTACGGCGCATCGAGCGCCATCGCGGTCTCCTCGGTGCTGACGCCTTCGAAGTACGGATCGCCGTCGTAACGTGCGCCGATCACCTTGTAGAGCGTGGCCAACCGGTCCATCACGCGCTCATCCCAGAGCCGCGCAACGTAGCCGGTGCGGGATTTGACGATCCCGCCGCCGTAGTAGGCGCTGCGCAGATAGTCCGGCACGATCTGCAGGCGCGACGTCGTGTTGAAGCGCCGGTCCATGATGCGTACGACGAGGCGCTTCGTGGTGCTCTGCCGCTTCAGCCTGCTGAGATACGCGTCGATTCTCGAGAAGTCGTAGACGCCCTTAGAGGGCTCGAGTTGATACCACCAGATGCGTGCTTGGACGCCCTTGATGGCGCCGATGCCGCCGATCTCGTCGATGTCGGCGAGTTGCGTTTGGATCGGATCGTTGCCGTTCAACAGCATGTAATGGCCGGGGTGCCATTTGACTGCCTGCGCGGCCGCGCCATTGGCGGCGAGCAGAGTGACCAAAGCCGTCGAGAGAAAAGGGCTCCTTCTCATTTCGGTGGGACTCCAATGTTGTTAGGGCGACGGGGGTGAACCGTTGTTGTTCTTGTTGCACCGCGAGGAACGCAGGAATGCCGAGGCGTTCCTGTGGACAGCGCGTTGATTGCGCAGGTCGCGACCGAGGCATCGCGCAGCCGGTGCGTGCTCGGCGGTCGTGTTGCGGCACTACGCGGGGACCGATTCGAAGCGGGCGTCGCAGATCGGAGTCATGCCTCCGAGGTCGTCCGCATGGAGATTGCGGCACAGCGCACTAGCCGCTCGATGCTCGTGTCTGCGATGGCGATGCGTCGTGTGATTCATTTCGCGATGGTGGTGAATGCCGGTGATCTCGAATCGGGCGCGAGTTCACCACGCTCGGCGCGCGGCAGTGCGTGAGCGATGACACAAATTTCGGAATGCGAAACATCATGCGCACGGTGGGCGAGTTCGTTCGTCGCCGCATGGAGACAGCGACGCCGGCGTCGTGCGACGAGTGTCACAACAGTTGCGGCGCTTCGCAGATCCTGAGAAGCGCCCGCCGCTCGGTCAGCGGCAGGCACCGACTCGCGTGCGCGTGCGGCAACGATGCGTTTGCGTTTGCGTAACGACGCGCGTGGCGCGTCTGAAATTGGCGCGCGATCTGGCACGAATGCTGCAGCAGATCGATCGGTCTCGCTGCAGAGAACAGTGCGACGTGACAGACCAAAGGAGATCACCGCGATGAACCCATCCGAGCTCAATTCCCCCGGTTCCAAAGCCCGGCAAGGTGGTCGTGCGGGTGACGGCCCGGCCGACGACCGGCCGACGCTCACGGAGTCGGCGGCTGCGGCCGCCGAGCAGCAGGCGGAGACGCTGCTATCCGATGCGAAGCGCTCGGCCACGGCGGCCGCCGGCGACGCATCCGAAGCGGTCGATGAGGCCGCAGCCGTCCTCTCGAGCCGCGGCCAAGAGACGCTGAGCCAAGCGGCCGCTGCGCTCTCGAGCCGTCTCGAGAACCTCGCGACCTATTTCGAAACTCGCAGCCTCGACGACCTGACGCGCGAGGCGCGCACGCTCGCGGCGCAAAATCCCGCGTTGTTCATCGCGGGAGGCGTAGCGGTCGGCTTCGCGCTGTCGCGCTTCTTCAAGGCGTCGAGCGGCACACCGGAATCGCACGCGTCCAATGGCGGCGCGCACGCCGGTACAACGACCCGCGGCCCGACTGCGGCGCCGCGGCCCGACGAAGGAGAACGCCATGGCTAGCAACTTCGACGAATCGCGCGATGCGCGCTCGAACGGCGATACGCCGGCCGGCGGCTTCGCGAGCTACGCGCGGGCGGGGCGCCCCGGTGCCGCCGCCGAGAGGTCGGTGCCCGACCTGCTGCATCAGCTCCTCGTGGACGTCGCGATGCTGTTCCGCAAGGAGCTCGCGCTCGCGGCGTCCGAGATCCGCTCGTCGGTGGACGATGCGAAGCGCGGTGCGGGCAGCTTGGTGACCGGCGGTGCCGTGCTGTACGCCGGCTTCACGTTCCTGCTCGGTGCGGCCATGTTCGGCCTCGCGACCGTGATGGCATTGTGGCTGTCGGCGCTGATCATCGGCGGCGTCACGGTCGTGATCGGTCTCATCATGGTGCAAGTCGGCAAGCGCAAGCTCGAGCCGACCACCTTCGCGCCGGACCGCACGATGGAGTCGCTGCGCAAAGACAAGGACGCGATCAGGAGGCAGATGCAATGAATGCGGCAACCGAAGGCGTGCAGCACGATCTGCACAAGAAACCCGAAGATCTCGAGCGTGAGGCGGACGCGGCCCGCGAAGCGGCCGAGGACACGCTCGCGGCGATCGAGCGGCGTTTATCGCCGGCCGAGCTCGTCGATCGCATCGTCGATCTCGTGAAGCGCAACGGCGGGGACTTCGGCACGAACCTCGCGACGCAGGTGCGCAACAACCCCGTGCCGAGCGTGCTCGCAGGGATCGGCATCACGTGGCTCATGGCGGCTTCGGACCGTGCGCCGCGTCGCCATCGGGCGAGCGCGCACGGCGCCGTCGGCGATACGCTGTCGGCTGCGGCGGACTCGATCCGTCATGCGGCCGCCGGCACCGAGAGCGCGGCGAAGGGCGCGGCGGATGCGGCCAGGGGCGCCGCGGAGAGCGCATCCCACGCCGCCGGCCGGATCGCCGATGCCACGCGCAACACGGCGGGCACGATGGCGAGCGCCTCGGTGGCGGGCGCGCGCAGCGTCGCGGAGGGATTCACGTACTTGCGGCGCGAGCAGCCGCTCGTGCTCGGCGCGGTCGCGGTGGCCGCGGGCGCCCTGATCGGCGCGCTGCTGCCGTCGACCGAGAGCGAGAACCGCTGGGTCGGCGACACGAGCGACGCGGCGGCGGAGCGTTTGAAGCGCAATGCCCGCCGTTCGCTCGAGGCCGTCGAGCGGGTCGGCGCGGAAGCGGCCGACGAGGCGAATCAGGATCTCGACGAGGATGCCGCGAGCCGCGACGAGGCGAAGGGTCCTGCGTCGCCGCCGCCCGGCAACGGTCAGGGGCCCCGCGTCGCGCACTGAGCGGGCGGGACATTCGCACGCGATGGCCGAGACCGACGCCAACGTCCGCGATGCGCTCGGGCAGCGCCCCGCGCGCGGGCATTTCGACGCGTGGGGCGTGCTCGTGCGCGTGTTCCAGCAGATCGGCCGCGACAACGTCTCCTTGATCGCGGCCGGCCTGGCGCTCTATGCGCTGCTCGCCACCTTCCCTGCGTTGTTCGCCGTCGTGTCGGTCTACGGTCTGGTCGCGATGCCGGAGCAGATCGCCGACCAAATGCAGTCGCTCGCGTCGCTGTTGCCGACGCAGGCCGCCGGCATCATTCAGGGCGCACTGCAAAGTATCGCGGCGAGCCACCACAACACGCTCACGCTCGGCGTCGTCGTCGGCTTGGTGCTGTCGCTTTGGAGCGCGCGCAAGGGCATGGCTGCGCTGATGACTGCGACGAACATCGCGTATCAGGAGGACGAGCAGCGAGGGTTCTTCGCGCGCGTGTTCGTGTCGCTCGCGCTCACGTTCGGCGCGGTGATGGCGTTCGTGCTCGTGGTGCTGCTCGCGGTCGCCGCGCCCGTCGCGCTGAATTTTCTCGGTGTGAGCGAGGGCATTCGTTCGGTGCTCGGCGCCCTCCAATGGGTGATTCTGTGGATCCTGATCGTGCTCGTGCTCGACGTGATCTACCGCTTTGCGCCGAGCCGCCGCGGCGCGCGCTGGCGGTTCCTCACGCCGGGCTCCGCCATCGCGGCGAGCACGTGGGTCGTCGGCAGCGTGCTGTTCTCCGTCTACGTGACCCATTTCGGCAATTACGGCAAGACGTACGGCACGCTCGGCGGCGTCGTGATCCTGCTCCTCTGGTTCTTTCTCTCGGGCTTCGTCGTGCTGCTCGGCGCCGAGATCAATGCGGAGATCGAACGTCAGCGCGGTCGGCGCACGCCGGCTCACTGATTCGGCGCGGCGACCTCCGCCGCGCTCTTGCCCCGATCGACGTCGAATCCTCCCTCGCCGGCGCCGGCCGGCGGGTTGCCGAGGCCGCGTGCGACGCGGTAGATCAAGTCGATCGAGTGCGCGGTGCCGGTCTCGGTTCGCAAGCGCAGGTGCTCGGTGATTCGGTAGATCAGCTCGAGACCCGAGAAATCGTCGAACAACCCGTGCTTGTAGCGAAGATAGACGTCCTCGCCGAGCTGCTTGCCCGCGACGAGCGCACCGTTCGCGGCGCCGCCCGCCTCGACGCCGAGCTCGCTCAGGCCGAGGTTCGTGCCGACACGCTCGAGGCTCGGCAGTGCCCGCTTGAGTCCGAGCCCGATTGCCGCGCGCTCGAGCGTCGCGGCGTCGCTCGAGCCCGCGCTCGCGAGCGAGTGACCCGTCACGAGGCGCGCGAGCGCTTCGCTCTCGCTGAGCGGCGGATCGGAGAAGATCTCGCTGCGCGGATCGCGCACGGTGCCCGTGATCGTGAGCCCGATCGTCGCATCCTCTACCTTGCGAGTGGCGCGCAGGTCGAGCGCGGGATTGTCCGGCACCCCCGAGAAGATCAACTGGCCCTGCTCGATCATGAGCGTCTGGCCGTAGGCGCTAAACGTGCCGTCGACGACCGTCGCTGTGCCTTGCACGAGCAGCTGACCCTCGGCGGTATGCTCGACGTCGAGATCGCCGTCGAGCGTCGCGCCGATCCCGAGCCCCTCGAAGCGCGCGTGGTCGAGATGCGTCGAGATCTTCGCGACGAGAGGCAGCGGCAGCTGCATCGGCGCGGCGGCGGTGCGGCCGTGCACGACGGTCTCGCTCGCGGGCCGCACGGCCGCGCGCGGCACCGCGTCGACGACCGCGCGGCCTTTCGTGATCGCGAGCGATCCGGTGACTCGCGCCTGCGACGAGTCGACCGTAACCGCGAGCCGCGGCGCCACGACCGCATGGTAGTCGCGCGTGTCGGCCGCCACGAAGCCGTCCCCGCGCACGCGTGCGTCGAGCTGCCAATCCGGCGAGCTCGACAGCGTGCCGTCGAGCGCAAGGCAGCCGTCGGAGCAGAGCCGTCCGTCGAAGTCGAGCTCGCTCGACCCCGCGGCATTCGCCGCGAGCCGCCCGTCGGTGACCGTGATGCCGAGCGACGGCAGCGTGCCCGTCAGTTGCTCGACGTCGAGCCGGCCGCGCAGGCTCGGCCGTTCCGGAGTGCCCGTGGCTTGCAGCTCGGCCGTGAGCGAGCCGTGGAGACCTTCGATGCCCGCGACCAGCGTGTCGAGCGCCGCGAGGTCGCCGATCGTAAGCCCGAGGCGGCCGCGCAGCGTGCCCTGCGTGCTCGGCGGCGCCAGCTCCACTTCGCCGTCGAGCATGCCGCCCGTGTCGGGCACCGCGGCGGACAGATGCGCTTCCACGCGCTGCGAGTCGAGCCTGCCATGCAGGTCGATGGCGTCGATCTCGGTGCGCTCGGGCACGCCCGCGGCGGCGGCAGAGGGCTCACTTGCGGCCTCCGGCCGGCGCGCGCTCACGACCAGCTGCGGCGCCCGGAGCGCGAACATGCCCTCGAGCGCGCTCTGCCAATCGAGCATTGCGTCGAGCGTCGCGGCGCCCTGCGCCCGCACGTCGGCGGGCAGCCACGGGGCCGCGAGCGCGGCCGGCAAGCGCTGCCCGGTCACCGTCGCGGATTGCTGCGCGACGGCCGCGCACAGCTGCGCCCGCGCAGGACCGTCGAGGCAGCTGTGCTCGAGCGTGACGTCGGTGCCCGCGACCGTGAAAGCAGCCGGCCCGGTGAGGCGCCAGCGGCCGGCCCGCGCAAGCTCGATCGTCGCATCGAGCAGCCGGCCTTCGAGCTTGCCGTCGCGCCAGCCTTCCTCGGCGCCGGCCTCGAGCCGGCCGTAGCGCGTCGTGGCCGTGAGACTCGCATGGTGATCCGGCAGCGTGCCGTCGACGCTGGCCGTGAGCCGATCGAGCGCCACCGGCACGGCATCGAGTGCGAGCCGCTCCCCGGTGGCGTGCAGCCGGACGTTCGGTGCGCGCGGCGGACCCGACAGCGCGGCGTCGGCGGTGAGCGTGCCATGCGCCGCCGGATACCAGTCCGCGAGCTCGGGCAAGTGCGCGGTCGCGTCGAGATCGACCGAGTCGGCCGCCACGCGGCCGGTTACGGCGATCTTGCCGCCGCCGAGCGCAACGTCGGCGCGCTCGATGTCGAGCCGATTGCCCGCTTCCGCGTAGGTCGCTCGGACCCGGCCGTCGAGCGGCCGGCCGTCGAGGCTGCCGCCGATCCGCCCCGCGATCGACGCGCTGAAGCCGTCCTCCCGGGCGAGCGTCGCGTCGAGATGACCGTCGATGCGGCCCATGAGCCTCGGCTCGAGCGCGGCCGGGTCGAGCCCGGCGATATCGATGCCGAGCATGCCGCGCCAGGTATCGAGCGCGAGGCGACCCTGCGCCGCGATCGTGCCGCCGAGCGTTGCGACAGCGAGCCGCTCGAGCGCGACGTCGGCGCCCGCGACGGTCGCCGCCGCGGTCAAATGCGCGGCGTCCGGCAGCGGACCGGCGGCGACGTCGGCATCGAGCTCGAACCGCGGCGGCACGGCGCCGAGCACCACGCGCAGCGAGCCGGCGCCGCTCGTCACGTCGCCGGCCGGCGTATGCGTCGCGCGCAGATCGGTCCAGGCGACGCGCGCGAACCACGGATCGGCCGTCGTCACGAGCGCGACGGTGCCCGCGAAGCGCAGGTGCTGCGGCTCGCCGTCCTGCGGCGTCGCGAGCGTCACCGTGCCGCCGAGCGTGCCGCTCAGATCGGCGTCCCACGCGAGCGTGCCGTTCGCATCCGCCTCGAGCGCCTGCGTGCGCACGCGCAGCGCGTCGATCTCGATGCGCTGCGCCGCCACGCGGCCGTCGATGGCGACGATCGTGAACGGCGGACCGGCACCCGTCACGTCGACGTCGCGCAGCCGCGCCGAGCGCACGTCGACCGGCGAGGCCGGCAGCGCCGGCGGCGTGGGCGGGCCGCCCGCGGCTGCGCTTGCGCCCGCGCCCGCAACGGCAATGCGGCCGCCGCCGACGTCGACAACGTCGAGCGCGAGGCGACCGGTCGCGAGCGCCGCAAGGTCGGGCACGATGCGGATGCGCTCGAAGCGGGCATCGAACGCGTCGTTCGCATAGTGCAGATCCTCGAGCCGCACGCCCGCGAGGAGCGTGCCTTCGACGCCGTCGATGGCGAGGCCGGGCAGGAAGCGTCCGAGTGCCGCGGCCGCGAGCCGTGCGCCGGGTGTGGTCGCGACGAGCAGCGCCGCCGCTGCGACTGCGATGGCGACGACGATCGCGATGCCTACGAGCGCGATCCGCACGGTTCGCTGTCGCATCGGCGCCATCGCTCAGAGGTCGGGTCCGAGGCTGATGTGCAGGCGCGGCGATCGATCGCCGTCCGCCGGGTTCAAAGGCCACGCGACGTCGAAGCGCACGGGACCGATGGGCGAGAACCAGCGCCCGCCGAAGCCCGCGCCGCGGCGCGCGTCGACGCTCGAGCCGCGAAATGCGTTGCCCGCGTCCACGAACGTCGCGACGGCCCAGTTCTCGAGAATCGGATGCTCGTATTCGATGCTCGCTTCGAGCAATCGATCGCCGCCGATCAGCTCACCGTCCGGCGCGCGAGGGCCGAGCGACTCGTAGTCGTAGCCGCGCACGCTGTTGTCACCGCCTGCGAAGAAGCGCATCGACAGCGGCACGTGCGAGAAGTCTTCGTTCTCTGCCGTCGTGCCGAGGCGGCCGCGGACGAGCACGCGAGCGCCCCACGGCAGCGCGCCGATCCACTTTGCGCGCAGATCCGCCTGCAGCAGCGCGAGATCGCCGAGCCCGAGCGAAAGCTCGGCGCTCAAGCGGTGGCCGCTGCGCGGGCGTACGAGCCGGTCCCGCTCGGTGCGGGTCCACGTGACGCCCGGAATCAAGAGCTGGGTGCCGAGGCTCACGCCCGCGATCTCGTCCTGCTCGAACAGCGCATCGACGAAGCGCGTGGCCGTGAACGCGTTGCGGGCGCGCGTCCGGCGCACGCCGACGCGCGCGGCCGAACCGACGCCGGCATCGATGTCCTCGCGCGCGATTCCCGCGCGAAAGGTGCGCCAGTCGCGCTGCGGATTGCCGGCCGGGACGCGGTAATCGAAGGTCGCGGTCTGGCGCACGGCCGACAGCAGCAAGCTGCCGCTCATCTGATGACCCTTCGCGTTGCGGCGGACGTTGTCGTAGTCGAAGCTGAAGCGCGGGCCGTCGTCCGTCGAAAAGCCGCCGCCGACCGAGTAGCTCACGGGCTGCGCCGGCGTCGCGTCCACGCGGATCGGGATCTCGCGGTCGTGGGCCTGGTCGGGCTGCGGCGCGACCGATGCGCGCGCGAAGTAGCCGCTGCCCGAGAGGTCGCGCTGCAGCTGCGCGACGAGCGCCGCGTCGTACGGCTGCCCCTCGGCGAACGGCACGAAGCTCCGGAGGACGGTCTGCGCCAGCGCGTCGGTGTTGAAGGTCACTGCGCCGAACGCGAACCTCGGGCCGGAGTCGAACGTGAGCGCGAGGTCGGCGGCCCGTCGGTCGACGTAGACGTCGACGCGCGCGACCGTGAAGCGGCCGTCGAGGTAGCCGCGTTCCCTCGCGAGCGCCTCGAGCCGTCCCTTGAAGGCACGATAGTCTTCGTGGTGCAGCGGGTCGCCCACGTGCAGCGGGAACGCCGCCACCAGCGCCGCGATCGCGGCATCCTGCTCGGCATCGCCCTCGATTTCGAGCTGCACCCGCTCGACGTTGACGGTCGGACCGGGCGTGATGGCGACGTCGATCCGCCAGCAGTCGGACTGCCGGGGCTCGCGCGTCGCGTCGATCCTCGCGCTGTAGTAGCCGTACGCCTCGAGCGCAGGCGCTAACGTCTCGGGCAGATTGGCCGCATAGCGGCGCACCGTACGCGCGGCGGCGTCGCACGGCGGCGCGTTCGAGGCGTACTCGCGAACGTTCGTCAGGACGTCGCCCTCGACACCGGTGACGCTCAGTTCGGCGAGAACCGGCAGTGCGATCAGCGCAGCAGCGAGCAGAGCGAGCAGGGCGACCATGCGCTGTGACGAGCAACTCCCGTGCCACCGCCGCCGTTTGGCGCGACGTCAATTGCGGAAAGCCGAAGTGGCGTTGGCGACGGCCCTCACGGCGGGCAACGGCGTGCGCGGTTAGTGTAACGAGGATCCCGGCAGAGCGCCGGGCATCGAACCACGAGGCAGCGAAACGGCGATGGGACGTAGTTCAGTCGGAAAAGTCGATCGAGTGAGCGGCGGTCATGCCGCTGCCTTGCCCGCGCATGCGGCCAACCCGGCGGAGCTCCAAGACTGCTTCACGCGGCTCGAGCGGCGCGCGTCGATTCGGCTCGATGAGGCGTTGCTCGCGCTCGGCCTCGTCGATCCCGCAAGGCTTGCAAGAGCGCGCCGCGAGAAGGACGGGAGCCGCGAGCCGCTCGGTCAGCTCCTGCTGCGGTCGGGCGACCTCGACGAGGAGGCGCTGCGCGCCGCGCTCGCCTTTCAGCTCGGCGTCCCGGCCGTCGACCTGAGGCGCTGGCCCATCGAGCCCGGGGCGCTCGCCCAGTTGCCGGCCGCGGTCGCCCACGCCTCTCGCGTGCTGCCGTTGCACGTCGAGGGCAATCTGCTGTACGTCGCGATGAGCGACGTGCTCGATCGCGCCGTGCTCGACGCGCTGCGTCTTGCGACACCGCTCGCGGTGCGCCCGGTATACGCGCCCGTCGCGGATGTCGAATGGGCGCTGCGCGAGCACTACGCGGACGACGCCGCGGTCAGCGACGAGGACCTCGAGCGCAACACGCCGAATTACGGCACCGCGGATGCCGACACGGCGCCCGCGCGGCCGCTCGCGGCGAGCGACAACGTGATCGTTCGACTCGCCGACCAGATCATTGCGGACGCGTATCGCGAACGCGCCTCCGACATTCACATCGAGCCGATGCCCGATCGCGCGAAGACCGTCGTGCGGCTGCGAATCGATGGGCAGATGGTGACGCGGCGCAGCATCCCGTGGGTCTATCGCGATCCGCTCGTCTCGCGCTACAAGGTGCTCGCGAATCTGAATCTCGCGGAGCATCGCGTGCCGCAGGACGGCAAGATCGCGTTTCGCCGCCCCGGCACTCCGCCGATCGAGCTGCGCATGGCGGTGCTGCCCACGGCGGGCGGGCTCGAAGACGTGGTGCTCCGCATTCTCGATACGAGCGCCGCGCAGCCGCTTGCCGCGCTCGGGCTCGGCGCTCACGACTACGGGCGGTTGCTCGGTCTCGTGGACAAGCCGTACGGCATCTTGCTCGTCTGCGGTCCGACGGGCTCGGGCAAGACCACGACGCTGCATGCCGTGCTGCGCCATCTGAATGACGGCTCGCGCACGATCTGGACCGTCGAGAACCCTGTCGAGATCACTCAGCCCGGGCTGCGGCAGGTCGAGGTGAATCCGCGCGCCGGCTTGACCTTTGCCGGCGCCCTGCGGGCGTTCCTACGCGCGGATCCGGACGTGATCATGGTGGGGGAGGTCCGCGACGTCGAGACCGCGAAGACGGCGCTGGAGGCATCACTGACCGGCCACTTGGTGCTCTCGACGCTGCACACGAACAACGCGCCCGAGAGCGTCGTGCGCCTGCTCGAGATGGGCATGAACCCGTTCAACTTCTCCGACTCGCTGCTCGGCATCCTCGCGCAGCGGCTGGCGCGGCGCCTCTGCGAGCACTGTCGGGAGCCCGTCGCTGCGACCGACGAGGCGTTGCTCGCGCTCGCCCGCGAGTACACGCCGGGACCCGCGTCGGCCGAGCAGGCGCGTGTGCTCGTCGCGGCTTGGCGGCGCGATTTCGGCCGCGACGGCGTGCTCACGTTGTACCGGCCGCGCGGCTGCGAGGCCTGCGGGTCCACGGGCTACAAGGGCCGCATCGGCTTGTTCGAGCTCATGCCGGCCACCCCGGACGTGAAGCATGCCATCATCGCGGGCGCGCCCGCGTCCGAGCTGTTCGGCCTCGCTCTGCAGCAGGGCATGCGGACGCTCAAGCAGGACGGCATCGAGAAGGTGCTGAACGGCATGACCGATCTTGCACAGGTGCTTGCGGTGAGCGAGCGCTGACTGGAGCCGCCCGATGGAAGACCTGCCGATCGCGAAGATCATGACCCATGCGCCGGCCACGGTCGCGCCCAGCGACAGCGTGGCGGCGGCCGAGCGCCTGATGCGGGAGCGCCGTTGCCATCATGTACCGGTCGTCTCCGAGGGCCGCGTGGTCGGCCTGCTCGCTGCCCGCGATCTGATGAAGGCGCTCGTGCTGCGGGCCGATGCCGGCGCGGCGGGTCCCGAGCCGCTGCACGGCGCGACGCTCGAGGAGCGGCGCGTGAGCGAGATCATGCAGCGCTCCGTCCCCGTGCTGCCGTCCACGGCGACGCTTCTCGACGCCGCGCGCGCACTGCGCGGTCGCTTCGACGGGCACGCGCTGCCGGTCGTGGAAGCGGACGGCCGACTCGTCGGAATCGTCACGACGGCCGACGTGGTCGACGCCGCGATCGCGGCCCTCGAGCGGCCGGCCCGTGCGCCGGCTGCGACGCCGGGGGGCGATGACGCCGAGCGCCGCGCGCTGCGCGGCGTCTATCGCGCGGTGCTGCAGTACCTCGGCTCCGGCCGCGGCGATCTCGAGCACGGCAGATTGCTGCGCGCGGTGAGCGACGCTCGTGAGGCGCTGCGCCCCGTGCCCGTGAATCTCTAGCGCGCGTCCCCCTCGTTCGCCGGCGGCCGAGCCCGCCCTCCATCGTTCGCCCGCGCGTGCGGTTCGGCCGCCGCCCCGCCGCGGCTGGCATGCAACTTGCTGACTTTTCGATTGGCTGTGCCGCAAGGGAGAGCGGCACGAAAAATCAGGCAGTTGCCATGATTGAACGACATGGAGGTCTACGATGAATTCGAAATTGCAACGCAGCACGCTCGCATGGGCACTTGCGCTTCCGGGCATGATCGCCGCGGGGCCGCTCGCGGCCGCGGACTGGCAAGGCTGGACGAAGATGCAGCAGCAGGTCGCCTCGGTCGATTCGCTGCTGCGGGGGCAGGTCAGCAACGGCTTGAATCCGTTCGCAGACGTCAGCAACTTCGTCCTCTCGCCGACGGGCGACAAGATCCAATACGTGATGTACGAGGCGCCGTATCCGTATCAGCTCTACGGCGCGCAGAGCGGGTTCGTCGCTTATAAGGACGTCAACCTCGCGGTCGGCGGCAATTGGACGCCGAATGTCATCGTCGCTACGCACGGTAAGCTGCACGGACCCGACGAGCTCGACCTCACCGGCGCGCAGGCGCGGGATCGTCTATGGAGCCGGCTCGAGACCAAGCGAGTCACCTTTCCGAGCGGTGCCACGCGCGCGATCGACGATCTGCTGATCGATCGCAAGACCGGCGACGTCAAGGCATGGGTCGTGGAGAGGAAGGACGACGCCGTGTTCGCGTCCGATCGGCTCGCGATTCCGGCCGACACGATCTCGATCAAGCAAGGAAAAGTGTCCACCTCGATGACGCTCGACGCGGTGCAGCAGCACCAGCCGTACGACCCCGCGTTCCTCTGAGGGCCGCCACGGATCCCGGCCGACAGGCCGTGATCGGGTGCCGCGGCAATCGACTCTACGCCGGCTGCCGCGGCGCCGCCTAGACGGCCGGTCACGCCTCCGCACGTCGCAACCCGCCAGGATTCCGAGCAGCCTCGTCCTATCGGGGGACGGCTCAACCGCCGACGGGTACAACCCCTCCGTCTATGCTATGTTCCTCACGGGCCGATGCGAGCGCCGGCACAGGTGCAACTTCGGTTTCCTAGTCGCGAGGCCGCCATTCGCGACACCTAGAACGCACTACATCGGTTGAGACCGTCCAGCGAGCGACTACAATTGGCCGTGCCAGCTGCCAAACCACGAAAACGGGCGCCCGCGCGAGAGATTGCGGCGGTCCCTCGCATGCTGCCGAAGGCCCCGACCGGCATCGCGGGCCTCGACGAGATCACGGGCGGCGGATTGCCGCGGGGGCGGCCCACGCTCGTTTGCGGCACGGCCGGCTGCGGCAAGACGTTGCTGTCGATGGAGTTCATCGTGCGCGGCGTGACCGAGTTCAACGAGCCCGGCGTGTTCTTCGCGTTCGAGGAGACGGCCGATGAGCTCGCGCAGAACGTGCGCTCGCTCGGCTTCGACGTCGACGCGCTGATCGCGGACGGCAAGCTCGCCGTCGAATACGTGCATGTCGAGCCGGCCGAGATCGAGGAAACCGGTGAATACGATCTCGACGGGCTGTTCATCCGGCTCGGCCTCGCGATCGACTCGATCGGCGCGAAGCGCGTCGTGCTCGATACGATCGAGGCGCTGTTCGGCGGCTTCTCGAATCAAGCGCTGCTGCGTGCGGAGCTGCGCCGCCTGTTCCGTTGGCTGAAAGACAAGGGCGTCACCTGCGTGATCACGGGCGAGCGCGGCAGCGGCGCCGGGCTCACGCGGCAGGGCCTCGAAGAATACGTCTCCGACTGCGTGATCCTGCTCGATCACCGCGTGTCCGAGCAGGTGTCGACGCGGCGCCTCAGGATCGTGAAATACCGCGGCTCGGTGCACGGCACGAACGAGTACCCGTTCCTGGTCGACGAGCGGGGTATCTCGGTGCTGCCGGTCACCTCGCTCGCGTTGAACCACGACGCGAGCACGGAGCGTGTTCTAACCGGCGTCGCGGACTTGGACGCGATGCTCGGCGGCGGCTATTACCGCGGCTCGTCGGTGCTCGTGAGCGGCACCGCCGGCACCGGCAAGACGAGCCTCGCGGCGCACTTTGCGTACGCCGCCTGCAAACGCGGCGAGCGCTGCCTGTACCTTGCGTTCGAGGAGTCCCCGAGCCAGTTGCTGCGCAACATGCGCTCGATCAGCCTCGACCTCGAGCCGTTCAGACGCAACGGCAAGCTGCAGATGCACGCGTCGCGGCCGACGCTGCTCGGGCTCGAGGCCCATCTGGTGCAGATCCACAAGCTCGTGACGGAGCTCGAGCCCGATGCCATCGTCATCGATCCGATCAGCAATTTCATCGCGAGCGGCTCGGCCGCGGATGCGCAGGCGATGCTGCTCCGGCTCATCGATTTTCTGAAGGCAGCGAAGATCACGGCGTTCTTCACGCATCTCACCGCGGGCGGCCGCAGCGTCGAGGCGACCGATGTCGGCGTCTCGTCGCTGATCGACACCTGGCTGCTCGTTCGCGACCTCGAGGCCGGCGGCGAGCGTACTCGCGGGTTGTACGTCATCAAGTCGCGCGGCATGGCGCACTCGAACCAGGTGCGCGAGTTCCTGATCACGAGCGATGGCGTGGAGCTGCAGCCGGTCTACGTCGGCCCCGAGGGCGTGCTCACGGGCTCGATGCGCGCGGCTCAAGAGGCGCGCGAGAAGGCCGACGCGCTCGTGCGCGAGCAGGATGTCGAACGCGCCCGGCGCACGCTCGACCGGCGCCGCGCGGCCACGCGCGCGCAGATCCTCGCGCTCGAGGCCGAGCTCGAGGCGGCGGAGAACGAGGCCGCGCTGACCGCATCACACGGCGAAGCGCGCGAGCGCATATTGTCGGAGCAGCGTGCCGCACTGGCGAAGCGCCGCGGCGGCAAGGAAACCAGTGAGAAAGCATGAAAACTACTAGCCAACGGCGGTCGGGAAAGACGAAATCGGTAGCCGCGCCGCGGAGCGGCGGCGCGGCGGCGCAGTCCGCCAAAACCACCGGCCTTTGGGAGCTGCGCCTCTACGTGGCCGGCCAGACTCCCAAGTCACTTGCCGCGATGAGCAATCTACGCCGAGTGCTCGACGAGCACGTGCCGGGCGCCTACAAGATCGAGATCGTCGACCTGCTCGAGAACCCGCGGCTCGCGAAGGAGGATCAGATCGTCGCGATACCGACGCTCGTTCGCAAGCTCCCCGACCCCGTGCGCAAGATCATCGGCGACCTGTCTGACACCGAGCGCACGCTCGTCGGACTGCAGCTGCGGGCGCGGTGACGTGAGCGGTGCGCGTCGTTAGCCGACGCACGGGCTCGAGCCGATGAGCGAATCGCTGCGCTCCGCCAACCGCACGCGCCTCGAGGTCGAGGTCGAGCGGCTGCGTTCGCGGCTCGAGGACGCCGAGCAAACGCTGCGAGCGATCTCGACGGGCGAAGTCGACGCGCTCGTCGTCCAAGACTCGATCGAGAACCCGCAGATCGTGATGCTCGAGCCGCCGCGGCGCCGCGAGCGGCTGCTCGTCGAGCGGTTGCGGCACGCCGCCATCACGCTCTCGGAGCGCGGCGAGGTGCTGCACGCGAACGGCGCGTTCGCGGCCCTCGTCGGCAGCGATGCCGCCGCGCTCGTCGGTCGCGATTTTCGCGCGCTCGTCGATTCCGTCGATCGCCCGGCCGTCGACGCGCTGCTCGGTCGAGAGCGTCCACCGTCGGCCGAGCTTGCGCTGCTCGACGTCGCGGGTCGTCCCGCCCGAGCGCTGCGCGTCGCTTGCGTGCCGTTCGCGGCCGGCGATGGCGTCTGTCTGATCGCGCTCGACGCGGGCGATTTCGCCGACGAGGCATACGATACGGTACGCGCGATTCGCCGCGGCGAGGTCGACGCGCTCGTGACGTCGCCCGGCGCAGCCGACGATGAGCCTGAGGTCGTGCTGCTCGGCGCGGCAGGCCGGCGCTATCGGTTGCTCGTGGAAAGCTTGCGCGACGGCGCACTGACGGTCTCGGACGGCGGCGACGTGCTGTACGCGAATCCGCGCTTCGCCGCGATGGTGGGGCTCACGACCGCTGAGATCGTCGGCCGGCGCGTCGCCGACTTCTTCGCGCCCGACGCGGCGCCGTTGCTCGAGGCGCTCTGCGACGGCGGCCGCGGCGGTGCCGCGCAGGCGGAGGCCACGGTCCGGCGTGCCGATGGCGGCGCGTTCCACGCGCTGCTCTCGCCCGTGCGCGTGCCGGGCGAGCACGAGGTGTCGCTGCTCGTCACGGATCTCACGAGCCTGCAGCGCCTCGACGAGGCCGAGGACGCATTGCGCGCGATTGCGAGCGGCGAGGTCGATGCCTTCGTCGTCGCGCACGCCGAGGGCGACGAGGTGCAGACGCTGACGGGCGCGCATCGCCCGTACCGCGTGATGATCGAGCGCATGCAGCAGGGCGCCGTCACGCTCTCCGCCGGGGGCGACATCCTATACACGAACAGGCCGTTTGCCACGATGATGAATCGGTCGTTGGCGTCGTTGATCGCGACGAGCTTCTTCGACCTCGTGGCGGAGGCCGACCGCGAGCTGCTCGCGGCGCTGCTCGAGTCGCACGGCGCCACGACGCAGGGCGAAATCACGCTCATTCGGACCGACGGCGGTCACGTGCCCGTGCTCGTGGCCGTCGCGCTGCTGCCCGAGGAGGGCGGCACCTGCCTGATCGTCACGGATCTCACGCGCCAGAAGGCGTACGAGGCAATGATCGCGGCTCAGGCGCTCGAGCGCTCGATTCTCGAGCAGGCCGTGGACGCGATCGTGCTCTGCGATCTCGACGGCCGCGTGACGCGCGCGAGCCGCGTGGCGCTCGGGCTCGCGGGCGGCAACCCGTTTCTGCTGCCGTTCGAGGCGGTTTATCCGCTCGAGAGCCCGGTCGGCCCGCCGAACGTCGCGGCCGTGCTGGCCGGCGCAGTCGTTCTGCGAGGCGAGGAGTACACGCTGCGCCGGCCCGATGCCGCCGACGTCGCGCTGCTCTTGAGCTGCGGACCGATCACGGACGCGGACGGCCGCGTGCTCGGCTGCGTCGTGACGATGACCGACATTACGGAGCGTCGCGAAACGGAAAACCGCCTGCGCGAGTCGGATCGGCACAAGGACGAGTTCCTCGCGATTCTCGCGCACGAGCTGCGCAACCCGCTCGCGCCGATTCGCAGCGCGGTCGACATCCTGCGCAGCTCGCCGCTCGATTCCGCCGTGCCGCAGCTCGGCTTTGCGGTCGACATCATCGCTCGGCAGAGCGCGAACCTGATTCGGCTCGTCGACGACCTGCTCGACATCAATCGGATCAACCAAGGCAAGGTCGAGCTACAGATCGACTTGATCGACATGCGCGCGGTGGTCGAGCAGGCGATCGAGACTGTCCGGCCGGTGCTCGAGTCCAGGCGCCATCGGCTCGAGGTGCGGCTGCCCGATTCGCCCGTTCTCGTGCGCGGCGACGACGTGCGCCTCGCGCAGGTGATCGTAAATCTCGTGACGAACGCCGCGAAGTACACGCCGGTCGGCGGTCGCGTGGAGGTGATGCTCGACGCCGCGGACGGCAACGCAGCCGTCAGCGTGATCGACGACGGTCCGGGAATCCCGGCCGACATGCTCGCGCGGATTTTCGAGCCGTATCAGCAGGCCGGCGAGCCTCGCGAACGGGCGGCCGGGGGCCTCGGCCTCGGCCTCACCGTGTGCCGCCGGCTCATGGAAATGCACGGCGGGAGCGTCGAGGCGTTCAGCGCGGGCGACGGAACGGGCTCGCGGTTCGTCATGCGGTTGGCGCTCGCGAAGGAGCCGGCCGTTACGCTCTCGGATACGGCCGACAGTGCCGGCGACTCGGCGAAACCGCTGCGCGTGCTGATCGTCGACGACAATCGCGATGCGGCCGAGGCGCTCGCGCAGGTGCTCGAGCTCGACGGGCATCGCGTGGCCACGGTGACGGACGGCGCGGCCGCAATCGCGGCGTTCGAGCGGATCACGCCCGACCTCGTGCTGCTCGACATCGGCATGCCGGGGCTCGACGGCCACGAAGTGGCGCGGCGTCTGCGGGCGCTGCCCGGCGGCGACGACGCGCGCCTCGTCGCGCTCACGGGCTACGGCAGCCCCGACGATCGGTCGCGGTCGCTGTCGAGCGGCATCGACCATCATCTCGTCAAGCCCCTCGATTTGCGCGAGCTGCGCGGTCTGCTGGCAGGCCCGCGCTGATCCGGCAGCGCCGTAGGGACGCCCCGAGCGCCATCTCACGGCGCGCTCGCGGCGCTTTCGGCGCGGCGCAACGTTGCATGCAGTGCCGCGACGATCTGCTCGCGATGGTGGATCAGCACGGACACGTGGCCCTCTTCCGGGAACGTGCGCACTTGGGTGCTCGGCAGCACGTGCTCGAAGAAGCGCGCTATCGCGAGCGGCGAGTCGGGATCGGCTTCGCCGTGCCAGATCTGCACAGGGATCCGCGCATGGGGCAGGCGTAGCCCCCATTCCCGATTCGCGAGCTCGAGGTCGAGCAGTGGGCCTCGCGGCCCTTGCCGCAGCGTGCTCTTCAGCATCTCGAGGAAACGCCGTTGGGTCGTGGCATCGGCGACGGCCTCGCGGTCCGGCTCCGACAGCATCGCGAGGCCGCGGCGGATCGTGAACGCGGGTGCGATCCGTGCGGCGAAACGCAGGCCGCGCAGTGCGAGCGCCGTGAGCCGTGGGCGCCGTGCGGCCGTCGCCGGCAGCCCCGGCGGCACGCCCGCGACCCGCCGCGGCGGGGCGTCGCCGTTCACGAGACCCACGGCCGCGACCGGCAGCCGCGACGCCGCGAGCGCAAGCGCGTACGGTGTGCCGCCCGAGAAGCCGAGCACCGCGAGCCGCTGGAGATCGAGCCGCTCGACGAGCGCCGCGACGTCGCGCGGCCAGTCCGAGATCCGGCGCCGAGGCTGATAATCGGAACGGCCGAAGCCGGGTCGATCGGGCGTGATCATCCGCACGCGAGCCCTGCGCAGCTCGTCGTCGCGAAAGAACACGCGCCGCTGCAGTCGCGAGCCCGGCACCCCATGGCAATAGACAATCGGGGTGCCATGCGGATCGCCGGCCTCCTCCCACGCGAGCCGGCGGCCGTCTGCGAGCCGAAGTGTCTCAGTCGTCGCCATCGTCGGCGCGACGCGCGCCTGCGCGCCGCGTCGCTACGCGCTGCAAGAAGCGTTCCGCGGATCCGTCAGGAAGGTCGCGACGGCCGCGCACCGCTGCGCGAGACGAGCGCAGCGCCGAGCAGGATCAGCAGCGTTCCGGCCGTGCGCAGCGGGGTCGCCGTCTCGTGCAGCCGCTCCCAATGGGTCGCGCCCGCGTAGACGAGCACGTAGCTCAAGCCGAGCAGGGGATAGGCGTAGCTCAACGGATAGCGCGCGAGCACCGCGAGCCAGGCGATCAGCGACAGCCCGTAAGCCGCGAGGCCGCCCACGGTCCACTCGATCACCGGCGCGAGCGCCGCGAGCTGCGTGGCCGCATGCGCGCCGCTGTCCGCGAGCGTTTGCATGCCGGCCTTCATGCCGAGCTGTCCGGCGGCCGACAGCAGAATCGAGCTGCCGAGCAGCAGTGGGCCGAGCGGGCCGGGTTTGTGCGGGCTCATGTCGCGGCCACCATCGCGATGCCGGCCGCGACGAGCGCCACGCCGAGCCACCGGCGCGCCGAGACGGGCTCGTGCAGATAGAGCCGGGACACGAGCACGACCAGCACGGAGCCCAAGCTCAGGAACGGAAACGCGCGGCTGACGTCCATCCGGTACAGCACGAGCAGCCACAGCGCGCTGCCGGCGACGATCGCGAGCACCGCGCCGAGCAGCTCGGGCGACAGCATCGCGGCAATCCAGTCGCGCAGCGTGCGGGTGCCTTGCAGGCGGCGTGTCGCGCCGAGCTTTTGCAGCACCTGGCTCGTGCCGAGCAGCAGGACCGCGATGAGCAGGATCGCGTCGTTCATTGCAAGCGCTCTCGCGCGGCCGGAATTCGCCAGAAGACGACCTCGCCGCGGCGCGTTTGCACGGCATCGGCCGGAAGCTGCGGCCCGAGCGTGCGCGCGGTCGAGGGCGCGCAGACGATCAGCACGTCGTGCCGGCCGCGGCTCGCGGCCAGCAGTCGCGCGAGGCCGTCCGCGTCGAGCCGGCGCGCGCGGCTGTCTTCGTAGCCGAGCCCGTACTCGATTTCGCCGGGGCTCACGACGTAGACGTCGCTGCGCTCGAGTGTCCATGCCACCGTGCCGAACAGCGGCGCGTCGGACACGAGCACGGTGTCGGCCGCCACGCGGCCGAGCTGCGCGACCGCGGTCACGGGCGCGACGTTGTCGAGGGCGCGCTGCGGCAGCGCGAGGTCCAGCGTCAATGCCAGCGCGGCGCCGACGACCGCGATCGCGGCACAGCCGACGCCCGGTGTCGCTCGGGCGTAGGCAACGAGCGCAGCAGCGGTTCCCGCCGCCGCGAGCGCCGCGAACGTCGCGAGCGCGAGCCGTTCGTTCGCACCGTAGACCGGCGCGGCGGCGCCGAGCTGTGCCGCGAGGACCGTGAGCAGCACCGCGGCAAGCGCGACCGCGAGCAGCGCGGCAGCCGCGCGCCAGGCCCGCTTGCCGCCGGATTCGAGGTAGGGTGCAAGACCGGCTGCGAGCAGGATCGCGAGCGGCGCGAAGCACGGCAAGAGGTACGTCACGAGCTTGCCGCGCGACAGCGAGAAGAGCACGAACGGCAGGACGGCCCAGCATGCGGAGAACTTGAGCAGCCTCGCGCGGGCGGGCTCGAGCCCTGGCTCGCCGCGGCGCAGACCGAGCAGCGCCGCGGGCGCGAGCAGTAGCCACGGCGCGCCTGCGAGCGGCAGCCAGGCGGCGTAGTACCAGGCCGGCTCCGCGTGCTGGGCGCTAGCGGCCGCGAACCGCTGCACGTGCTCGACCCAGAAGAAGTAATGCCAGAAGTCCGGCTCGCGCAGAGCGACGAGCACGGCCCACGGCGCCGCGAGCGCGGCGGCCACCGCGATCGGCAGCCACGGCGTCGTCGCGAGATCGCGCCAGCGGCGCTCGAGCGCAAGGTACGGCGCCGCGACGATCACGGGTATCGCGAGCGCGAGAAAGCCCTTCACGAGGAACGCGCCCGCGCACGCTGCGCCGCAGGCCGCGAGGTAAGCCGCGCGGCCGCCCGGCCGCGGTGCCTCGAGCGCGCAGAAATACGCCGCCAGCGCGGCCGTCAAGAACATCGCGAGGAACGCGTCGAGCACCGCGAACGTGCCGATGCCCGCGACCAGCAGCGTCGTGAGGAAGATCAGCACCGCGAGCCGCGCGGTGCCGGCCGGCAGCGCACGCCGCGCCAGCAGCCCGACGAACAGCGCGGTCAGACCCGTCGCGAGCGCGACCGGCAAGCGCAGCGCGAATGCGCTTTTGCCGAACGCCGCGAGCGCGGCGGCGTTCAGCCAGTAGCCGAGCACCGGCTTCTCGAAATAGCGCACGCCGTTCAAATGCGGCACGACGTAGTCGCCCGTTGCGAGCATCTCGCGCGAGATCTCCCCGTAGCGCACCTCGTCGGGGCTCGCGAGCGGACGCACGCCGAGCGGCAGCACGTACAGCACGACGTACAGCGCGAGCAGCGCGACCGCGCCGCGTCGTGCCGCGCGGCCGGCCGCCGCGGCGCCGTCGCGAGTCGCTGCGCTCATCGCGGTCACGCCGCCCGTGCGAGCGCCGACGCTTGCCAGCAGAGGTCGCCGTCGCGGCCCGCGATGGGCGCCTGCGCGAGCGTGTCGCGCGGCGCGGTCCCGGCCGGGCCGAGCACGTCGCGCAGCGGCACGCAGCGGACGTCGTTCGCCTCGCAGGCCGTGAGGAAGCGCGCGAACAATTCGGCGCGGGCGATGCCCTCGACCTCGGCGTGCACGGCGAGCACGTTCAAGCCCTCGGGCGCGACGTGCGCGAGCAGCCGCTCGTTGTAGTTCGCGTCGGTCACGCCGTTGCGGCCGATCAGCTCGTCGTAGGTCGGCAGCGTGGTCGGGATCTGCGGCGCGAAGCTGCGGCCGCGCGCAGTCGGCGTGAACACGTTCGCGCCGCGGCAGTCGCTGTTGTAGCGGAAGCCGAACGCCTCCTTGGCCTCGAGCACGCGGTCGTTGCAGATCCAGGCCGCCGCCGCCGAGCAGTCGGGCGGGCGGCCGAACACCTCGGCGAACGCCTCCGTGCCCCGGCCGATCTCGCGCGCGATCTCCTCCGTGGACCAGCTCGATGCGCGGGTCTGCCAGCGATGATGATCCCAGGCGTGCAGGCCGACCTCGTGACCCGCTTCGGCCGCGGCGCGCAACGTCGCGCTCAAGCGGGTGCCGATCCTCTTGCCGGGCCAGAATGTGCCCGCGAGCAAGATGTCCCAGCCGTACAGGCTCGCCGCACGCGAGCGGAGCATCTTCGCCAGAAACGTCGGCCGGATCAGCCGGCGCAGGTGGCGGCCCATGTTGTCCGGGCCGAGCGTGAAGAAGAACGTGGCCGTCACACCGTGCGCCGCGAACGTGTCGAGCAGCCGAGGCACGCCGTCGCGCGTGCCGCGGAACGTGTCGACGTCGACGCGCAGCGCGAGCGCCGTCATCGAGCTGCGCCGGCACGCGGCGCGCTGTCCGCCTCGGCCGGCTGCGCGCCCGGCGCCACGTCCAAGTGATCGCGCAAGAAGAAGTCGAGCGTGCGCTCGATCGACTGCTCGAGCGGGATCACCGGGTTCCAATCGAGCACCTTGCGCGCGTTCGCGATGCTCGGCCGGCGATGCGTGACGTCCTGGTAGCCGTCGCCGTAGTACGACTTGCTCTCGATCTCCTTGAGTCCCGCGAACGGCGGGAAGCGGTCGCGCAGCGGATGCTGGGCGAAGCGCTCGGCCAGCAACTCCGCGAGCTCGCGGATGCTCGCCTCGTTCTGCGGGTTGCCGATGTTGAAGATCTTGCCGTCGCAGCGCTCGCCGCGGTTCTCGATGATCCGGAACAGGCACTCGATGCCTTCGGCGACGTCGGTGAAGCAGCGTTTCTGGCGGCCGCCGTCGATCAGGAGCAGCGGCGTGCCCTCGACCAAGTTCAGGATCAGCTGCGTGATCGCCCGCGAGCTGCCGATGCGAGCGGCCTCGAGCGTGTCGAGCCGCGGGCCGATCCAGTTGAACGGCCGGAACAGCGTGAACTTCAGCCCGTGCTGCTTGCCGTACGCCCAGATCACGCGGTCGAGCAGCTGCTTCGAGGCGGAGTAGATCCAACGCTGTTTGTTGATCGGCCCCAGGATCAGCCTCGAGGTGTCCTCGTCGAACTCCGCGTCGTCGCACATCCCGTAGACCTCGGACGTCGACGGAAAGATCAGGCGCTTCTTGTACTTTGCGCAGTAGCGCACGATGCGCAGGTTCTCCTCGAAGTCGAGCTCGAACACGCGCAGAGGATTGCGCGTGTATTCGATCGGCGTCGCGATCGCTACGAGCGGCACGATCACGTCGCACTTCTTGATGTGGTACTCGATCCATTCACTGTGAATCGAGATGTCGCCCTCGTGGAAGAAGAAGCTCTTGTGCGACTCGAGCCGCTTGATCGCGCCGTCGTTCAAGTCCATGCCATGGACTTCGTAGCCGCCGTCCGCGAGCAGCCGCTCGCTCAGGAAATT
Organism: uncultured Gammaproteobacteria bacterium; assembly: GCA_963817615.1. Classification (GTDB taxonomy): domain Bacteria; phylum Pseudomonadota; class Gammaproteobacteria; order Steroidobacterales; family Rariloculaceae; genus FEN-1219. Next base: position 1,927,742 of record CAWFPH010000002.1, read on the forward strand.
GCCGATGAAGCCGTTCACGCCGAGGATCAGCACGCGCGTCTTGCGCTTGCGCGCGGCCCGCCGCTCGGGCGAAGGGCTGAAGCGCAGGCCCTCGACCATGTTGAGCTCGGCCGCGAGCTGTGCGCCCGTGCAGTAGACGCCGCCGGCCTGCTGGCCGTAGTGCACGCGCAGCGCGTCCCGGCCGCAGGCGATTTCCAGCGGATCGATGCTCTGCACCGTGGCTGGCTCGCGGGCCGACCCGCGGCTGGGCACCACCGAGGCCTGCCACACGAGCACCTTTTGCGCGCGCGCGTGGGTGAACGCGCCCGGATACGGCCGCGCGACCGCGCGCACGAGGTTCGCGATCTCCGCGGCCGGCCGCTGCCAATCGATCTCGCCGTCGGCCGGCCGGCGGCGGCCGAAGTAAGTGGCCGCGGCTTCGCTTTGCGGCATGCGCGGGGCGGTGCCCGCGAGGATCTTCGGCAACAACTCGTCGAGCAGCGGGCGCGCGGCCGCCGCGAGCTTGCGGTTCAGCGCGGCCGCGTCGTCGGTCGGCGCGATCGGCACGCGATGCTGGCCTACGATGTCCCCGGCGTCGGGCTTGCGCGTCATGTGATGCAGCGTGACGCCGGTCTCGGTCGCGCCCTTCAGGATGGCCCAATTCGCCGGCGCGCAGCCGCGGAATTTCGGCAACAGCGAGCCGTGCAGGTTGAAGCAGCCGGACTTCGGCAGCGCGAGCAGCTCGTCGCCGATCAGCTTGCGGTAGTAGAACGAGAACAGGACGTCGGGCGCGAGCGCGCGCAGCCGCGAAATCCAGAGCGGATGGTTCACGTCGTCCGGCGCGAGCACCGGCAGGTTGCGGTGCGCCGCGAGCTCGGCCACCGAGCGAAACCAAACGTTCTCGTCGCTCGCGTCGGCGTGCGTGATCACCGCCGCGATCTCGAAGCCGTGATCGAGCAGCGCCTCGATGCCGACGCAGCCCATGTCGTGATAAGCGAGAACGATTGCGCGCATGCGGTTCCTTTCTAGCGACTCAAGTCGACGTTGGCGGGGGGGTGGACGTTGCCGGCGCCCGCGGTCCCGGCGTTCGCGGTGCGGCACCACAGCGCCCAATAGCGCTCCGGGCCGAACAGCCGATCCCGGTCGAGCTCGTACGGCGGCTCGGGCGTGGCCGCGCCGCGGCCGCCCTCTCCGTTTTGCACGAACACGCAGTCCGGTTGCCGCTCGGTGATCGCGGCCGGCGTGATCGGCACGACCGGCCGCCCCGTGACGAACGGTACGATGCCGAACAGCGTCTCGTCGAGATGACCCAGTGCATAGACCGGCTCACCGGGCTCGAGCCGCGCATCGATTTCGGCGAGGAACGGCGAAAGGTCCTTCTGCGGCGCGGCGCGGTGCACGAGCACCACGAGCAGGGCGACGACGCCCGTGACCGCGCAGGCCGCGAGCGCCGCGGCGGCCTGGCCGCGCCGTCCGCGCCGCGAGGCCGCGAACGCGAAGGCCGTGAGCGCGCCGACGACCACCAGCGCCGCAACCGACGGCGCGTCGATCGAATGCAGGTAGCGCGCGCCGAGCGCGACCGGACCGGCCGCGAGCAGCACGACGAGCGCCACCTGCAGCCACCAGGCCGTGCCGCCGAGGCGGCCCCGCGGCAACCGCGCCCACCAGTGGGCCGCCTCGCTCGCGAGCAGCAGGAACAGCGGCGGCAACAGCGGCAACAGATAGAGGCCGCGCTTCGTCGATGCAGCGGACAGGAGCAGCAGCATTCCGAGCGCAAGCCCACCCAAGTACACGCGAAGCTCGCGTGCCGGGCCTGCGTCCGCTCGCCAGCGGCTGGGGCGGAGCAGCGACGCGAGCGGCACCCACCACGGAAAGACCGCGATCGGCAGCGCGGATGCGTAGTAATAGAACGGTTGCTCGTGACCGGTGTTCTGCGGATGCACGAAGCGCAGCACGTGATTGACCCAGAGCCATTCGTACACCGCGTGACCGCCGGCGCTCGCATAGATCGCGAGCGCGAGCACGCCCGTGAGCGCGAGCAGGGCGCCGCTGCCGGCGACGACGTGGAGCCGGCGAAGCGGCTCGATGCTGCGTTTCAATGCCGTGTACGCGAGCAGCCCGGCCGCGAGCAGCGCCGGGCCGATCAGCCCCTTCGTGAGCAGCGCGAGGCCGAGGCCGCCGTAGAACGCGACGAGCGCGCGTCCGCCGCCGCGGCCGCGCACGAGCTCGAACCCGGCGATCACCGCGATGGTGGTGAACAGCATCAGGAGCGAGTCCATCACCACCCAATGGCTCGTGATCAGGAACTGCTCGCTGGTCGCGAGCCCGAGCGCCGCGGCGAAGCCGGCGCCGGCCGAGAGCTCGCGGCGGCCCCAGACGAACACGAGCGCGAGCGTGAGGAACGCGGCCCCGGCGCTCACGCTGCGCGCCGCGGTCGGCGACGGACCGCCCCCGACCGCGTAGGCGGCGGCCATCGTCCAGTAGTACAGCGGCGGCTTCTCGATGAACACCTCGCCGTTCAGAGTCGGCACGATGCTCGGCGCAAGCAGCATCTCGCGGCCGATCTCGGCCTCGCGCGGCTCGTCGGGCGTCCAGAGGTCGCGGCCGAGCCCGAGCAGGCAGATGCCGAGGAGCACGGCGAGACCGAGCGCCGTGCGCTGCCGCTCGCTCATCCACGCCCGCCCGAGCCGCTCGCGGCGGTGGGCGCTGCCTCGCGCCGCGACGGCGCCGGCGTCGCACCGATGACTTCGCGCACGAGAAAGCGCGGCCGCGCCTGCACGTCGCGCGAAATTCGGCCGATGTACTCGCCGAGCAGGCCCATGCCGAGCAGCTGCACGCCCAAGAATAGGAACAGCACCGCGAAGATCGTGAATACGCCCTGCGCCGCCCAGGCCGGGCCGTAGACGAGGCGCATCGCGAGCAGGAACACGCCGAAGCCGACGCCCAGGATCGCGAGGCCCGTGCCGGCCATGCTGAGCAGTCTGAGCGGTGCCGTGGTGGTGCTCACGAGCAGATCGAAGTATAGGTTCAGCAGCGACAGCAACCGGTACTTCGACTCCCCGGCGCGCCGCTCGGCATGCTCGACCTCGATCTCGCCGACGTTTCCGGCGAAGCTGTTCGCGAGCGCCGGAATGTACGCGCTGCGCTCGCCGCACTCGAGCACCGCGTCGACGATGTCGCGGCGGTACGCGCGCAGCATGCAGCCGTAGTCGCCGACCCGCACGCCCGTGATCGCGAGCATCAGCCGGTTCATGAGCCGCGAGGCGTACTTGCGGAAGGCATTGTCCTTGCGTGCGCGCCGCACGCCGCCCATCACGTCGTGGCCGGCCTCGATGCCTTCGAGCAGCTTCGGCACTTCCTCGGGCGGGTTTTGCAGATCCGCGTCGAGCGTGACGACCACGTCGCCGCGTGCCTGGTGCAGCCCCGCCGTGACGGCCGCGTGCTGGCCGTAATTGCGGTTCAGCAGCACGCCGACGACGTGCGGCTCGCGCTCGGCCGCGGCCGCGATCATCCGCGCAGAGTCGTCGCGGCTGCCGTCGTCGACGAGCACGATCTCGAAGCCGCACGGCAGCGCGGCGCCGACCTTGAGGCAGCGCTGGATCAGCTCGGGCAGATTCGCCTGCTCGTTGAACACGGGGATCACGAGCGAAACCAGTCCGGCCTTCATCGGCGCGCGTCCTCGAGCACTCCGCCGATCGCGTCGGCGACGCGGTCGACGTCGGCGACCGTCATATCGGGGAACATCGGCAGCGAGCAGACCCGCGCCGAGTTCCACTCCGTGTTCGGCAGCGGTTGCTTGAGCGGGTAATGCTCTCGGTAATAGCGGTGCTCGTGGGCCGCGCGGAAGTGCAGACCCGTGCCGATCCCGCGCGCCTTCAAGCGCGCCATGAACGCGTCGCGGTCGAGACCGGCGCGCTCGGGATCTACGCGCACGATGTACAGATGCCACGCATGCCGCTGCGGGTAGCTCGGTAACGCGAGCGGCTCGATGCCCGTTAGCCCTGCAAGGCGCTCGGCATACCGGGCCGCGAGCGCCGCGCGCCGCCCGTTCATCTCCTCGAGGCGCGCGAGCTGCGACAGCCCGAGCACCGCGTTCATGTCGGGCAGATTGTATTTGAAGCCGGGCTCGACGACTTGCACCTGCGGCGCGCGCCCTTGCGTTTCGCGCTGGAATGCATCGGCGCCGAGGCCGTGGAAGCGCAGCGTACGCAGCCGCGCCGCGAGCGCTTCGTCGTCCGTGCAGACGAGACCGCCTTCGCCCGTCGTCATGTTCTTGATCGGATGGAACGAGAAGATCGACGTCCCGCCGACGCCGACGGGCCGGCCCCGGTACTCGGTGCCGGCCGCGTGCGCGGCGTCCTCGACGAGCGGGACGCCCGCGCGAGCGGCGAGCGCGCGCAGCGGGTCCAAGTCGAGCGACGCACCCGCGAAATGCACGGGGACGATCAGCTTGGTGCGCGGCGTGAGCGCCTGCTCGACCCGAGCGGCGGTCGTCATCAGCGTGTCCCGGTCGATGTCCACGAACTTGGGCGTCGCGCCTGCGAGCGCGATCAGATTGACGGTCGACACCCAGGTCATCGACGGCGTGACGACCTCGTCGCCGGGCCCTATCCCGAGCGCATGCAGCACGAGGTGCATGCCGGCCGTGGCCGACGTCACGAGCACCGCCTGGCCGGCGCCGACCGCGGCCGCGAACCGTTGCTCGAGCTCCGCGCCTTTGGCGCCGGTCGTGATCCAACCCGATTCGAGCACCTGGACGACCGCCGCGACGTCGGCGGGCGTGATCTGGGGCCGCGAGAACGGCAGGAACGGCTGCGCTGCCGCGCCGCTCGCCGCCGGGGTCGAATTCGCCAAGTCGTGCTCCTTACGAGGTATGTGCCGCGAACCGCCAGGCGCCCGCGCGCGCCGGCACGGCGCCGAGCGTCCCCGGCGCTCGCGCGGCTCAGCAACGTAGGACCATAGTTTCCAGGAAAATCCGTCGGTTCGGTACTGTCGCCCGCGTCGCCGGGGCTTTCGGGGCGATGGTGCGGGCAAACGGCCCGCCCGCTCGCGAAGCGGCGCGCGCGCTCAGCGTGCCCCGGAGAGCAGCTCCACGGGCCCGCCGCCGGCTCGCAGCACGAGCCCCGCCCGCGGCACGAGCGTCCGCCCGAGCCAATCGAGCGACTCGTCCGCGGCGTCCATGGCCGCGGTGCCGGCGCGTCTGGGAGGCGCAAGCGCCGCGCCGTGCAGCCGCTCGATCACGACGCTCGCGTGCGTGGGCGCGCGGTGCATCGTGACGTGCGCAGCCAGCTCCGTACGGTGGTCGGGCGCGAAGTAGTCCGGCTCGGCCGGCGCTCGGGCGAACCGGCGCTCGCCGAGCAGCGGTTCAGGGTCGATGGCGCCGCCGCGATTCCACTCGAACACCGCGAAGTGCAAATGCGACGGCGTATGCGCCGCGTTGCCGGTGTTGCCGACGTAGCCGACCACGTCGCCGGCCTTCACGTGCGTCGCTTCATGCACGGCTTGCGATGCGAGGTGCGCGTAGTAGTAGGACACGCCGGGTGTCGCTAGCCAGACGGTCTTGCCGCCGAGCGGATCGCCACTCGGGGTCGCGATGCCGTCGGCGACCGCGCGAACGGGCGTCAGCCGCGGCGCGAACAGATCGATGCCGAGATGCTTGCGAGCGCCGCCGTCGCGGCGCGCGCCGAATGCGCCGCCGTGCGTCTCGCCGACCTTGCCGCGCACCGGCGACGGCAACACCGCAGTGACCTGGAGCGCGAGGTGATACAACGCGCCCGTGCGCGGCGCGGGCTGCAGGCGCACGACATAGCGGCCGTTTGCCGGCAGCTCGAGCGCAATCGGATCGCGGGCGTCCTCGACGGACGAGAGCCGCGTGAAGTGGCTGCCCGCCGCGTCGTCGATTCGGAAAACGTCGACGCCGAGCGCGGCTCCGGCCGCCCCGTCGTCCGCCGGCCGCGCCAGCGTGAGCTCGAGCGTTTGGCCCGAGAGCGCGGCGAACTCGAGGCCGAGCGCGCTCGGTTCCTCGGCGAGGAAGCCGCCCCATTCGGAATAGGGCGGCTCGATTCGAGTGGGGTTCGCGAGCGCGTCGCGCCGCGCGTCGCGCCATTGATCGAGCAGCCATGCATCGCTCGGGGGCGCCCTCGATACGGCGGGCGCCGCCGCGGGTGCTTCGGCGGGCACGGCCGCCGTCTCCCGCTCGGCGGCCAACGAGCCGTCGCAGCCGCTCAAGGCCGCGATGAACGCGGCGGCGCATGCCGCCCATCCGAGTGCGGCAAGCCATCCATGGCGCATGCGCCCCCGCGCGCGCAGCCGCCATCGGGCGTCGAGCCTGTGCCCGCCGCCCGGCGGCCGCGCTGAACCTCCTCCCACGTCGACGGCGCCGATCAGTGGCGCTCGTTCGCGGCCGTCCTCGGCCCCATGAGCGCGTCTTGCAGCGTCTTGGCCTTGGCGGTCTCGACGTTGCCGCTCAGGATCTCTTGCGCCGTCACGGACTTGCCGTAGTACGCCGCATTCTCATCCTCGTCGCGATTGATGTCGCTCACGCCGATACCTGCGCCGACGAAAGCGCCCTTCGTATCGCTCCAAAGCACGACGTCGCCCTTGCCGGCGGACGCCTGGCCCTTCGCCGAATAGTTCACGATCGTGATTCCGGCATTGGCGTCGAGCGAAAAGTTGTTGTCCTGGTTCATGAACATCTCGGTCGTCTTGTCGCTCATCAAGAGCATCACGATCGAGCCGGCCTCGACGCCCACTTCGGCGCCCAGGCTCACGCCGCCGATATTGAAGAACGCCGGCGGGGACCATTCGCCGGACAGCCCGCGCTCTTGACGCATCAACACGACGCCTTCGCCGCCGCTGCCACCGACGATCGCGGCCGCCTTGCCGTAATCCGGAATGATGAACACGCCGCGCGCCTGCTCGAGCAGCTTCATCGCGTCGGGATCGCGTTTCATATCATTGACGACCTTCACGGCGTCCATCACCTGCTTCTGCGCATCCGAGGCATTGTTTTGGGAAACGCTGTTGCGTGCCGCCGTGCCGCGCGCCGGCTCGGTGTTGCCCGCCGCGCCGGGATTGTCCGTCACCGGCGGCGTCCGCTGCCCGCGCTGCGCGTCGTTCGGAGCCGTGCTCTGTTGTGCATATACGCCCGCGGTGGCCAGGAGCCCCGCGAGCACTAGCGATATCTTAGTCATCGAGCTCTTGCCCATGGTCTGATCCTCCTTGAATGGATTTCGCACGTCGCGTTGGGTTGCAATGTGCGTGCCACGCGCGCGTTGGCTGCGCAGACCCGCGATCGCATCGCAAGCCGCAAGCCTCATCGGCCCGCGCGTGCACACGCCCAAATCGTGGGCTCGCCATTGCAGAACTTGTGACTGCTCGGCTATTCCGCCGCCGCGTAGTCGTACCAAACCGCTTCGACGTTGTGGCCGTCCGGATCACGGACGAAGGCGGCGTAGTAGCCGGGCCAGTATTCGCGCCGATAGCCCGGGCCTCCGTTGTCCGTGCCGCCGGCCTCGAGCGCGGCCTTGTAGAACGCCTCGACCTCGGCCTTGCCGGACGCCGTGAACGCCACGTGCGTCGGCACCACCGTAGCGCTTCGGCCGATCCAGAAGTCGGTGTTCTTGCCGTCGTTGAAGCCGGCTGCTTCGCCGTACTCCATATTGTTCGAGTAGCCGAGCGGCGCGAGCGCGCGGGTGTAGAAGCGCTTGGCGGCCGGATAGTCGCGGACGTGAATCGAGGTATGCGCGATCATGACTCTGCCTCCGCTGCAACGCGGTCGATCTGCAAAGGCAGCACGATTCGTGCCGGCCGCGGCGGCCGGATACGGGCGGCGGCGTGGTCGCTCAGCGGCCGGCTGCGACCGCGTTGCGCAGCGGCGGATAGAACTGCACGAACGTGCCGGCGAAAGCGCCGTGCTGCATGTGGCATGCGACGCACGCGCTGCCGAGCGGCTGCGCCGCGACCGGGGGGGCGGTGTCCGTGCCGAACACGAAGAACGCGCGGCCCTCGGCGGCGTAGCGGCGTGCATCGAGCACGTGGACCTCGCGGCCAACGACGTCGCCTTGCACGAATCCTTTGAGCGCGGGATCGGGATCGCGCTGCACCGCATAGAACGTGAGCAGGAACATCGTGCCGTCGGCGTAGCGGCGATTCTTCAAGAAATAGTCGTAGGCGCCCGGCTCCATCTGCACCACGCCGATCGTGCCGGGGTTGGCGGGGTCGAACGCGCCCGCCGCGTAGTTGCCGCCGATGTCGCTGCCGACCGCGATCCAGTGATCGGTGAATGCGGGGAACGCAAGCTTGCCCGAGGCGTCGTAGCGTGCGGCATCGAGCGAGTCCGGCGCACGGTCTTGGCCGAGCGCGGCCGCGACGCCGAGGCACGCGACGGCTGCGGCCGTCGCGCGCAGCGCTCCCGGGCGGCGGCGAACGGAACGGTGCGGCATAACTCTCCCGGCAGCCGCGCATGCGGCCTGCTCATTCTGCGCGATTCCACGCCGCGGCCCAAGCGGCCGAGCGCTCAACGCTCGCGGTAGAGCCAGCCGCGGCGCACGAGCCGCTTTTCGATCTCGACCGCGACGGGCACGACGCTCGACACGGCCACGCAAAATCCGAGCTCCGCCGCGCTCAGCGCTTGCGTTTTGAACACGGCCTGCAGGGCCGGCACGTACAACACGGCGAGCTGCAGCATGATCGTGAGCAGCACCGCGATCAGCAGCGGCCGGTTCGAGCCGAGCCCGAGGCGCACGAGCGACTCGCGTTCGCTGCGGATCACGAGCACGTTGCCCATCTGCGCGAGCGTCAGCACCGTGAACACCATCGATTGCCAGTGCGCGTCGCCGATCTCGAGCGCCCACGCTTGCGTGAAGACCGACACGCCGCCGATCAACAGGCCGACCCAGACGACGTGCTGCCATAGGCCGTGCGCGAAGATGCTCTCGTTCGGCGGGCGCGGGGGACGCCGCATCACGCCGGGCTCGGCCGGCTCCGCCGCGAGCGCGAGGCCCGGCAGCCCGTCGGTCACGAGATTGATCCAGAGAATATGGATCGGCAGCAGCGGAATCGGCAGGCCGACTAACGGCGCCAGCGTGAGCGTCCAGATCTCGCCCGAGTTGCCCGCCATCACGAAGCGCACGAACTTGCGGATGTTGTCGTAGATCCGCCGCCCTTCCCGCACGGCCGCCACGATCGTCGCGAAGTTGTCGTCGAGCAGCACGAGGTCGGCCGCGTCGCGCGCGACCTCGGTGCCGCCCTTGCCCATTGCGATACCGATGTCGGCGCGCCTGAGCGCGGGTGCGTCGTTCACGCCGTCGCCGGTCATCGCGACGATCTCGCCGCGCGCCTGCAGGGCCGCGACGATTCGGATTTTCTGCGCCGCGTCGGTTCGTGCGTAGACGCGCACGCGCGCGACCGCTTCGGCGAGGTCGTCCGGCGTGAGCTGCGCCAACTCGCGCCCGGTCAGCACGGCGTCGTCCGGCTCGGCGATTCCGAGCCGAACGGCGATCGCCGCGGCCGTGGCGGCGTGATCGCCCGTGATCATCACCGGGGTAATTCCGGCGCTGCGGCAGGCTGCGACGGCCGCGGCCGCCTCGGCTCGCGGCGCGTCGATCAGGCCCGCGAAGCCGAGCAGCACGAGCCCTCGCTCGAGCGTTTCGGGCTCGACGGTCGGCGGTGCTGCGTCGAAGCGCCTGGCGGCGAAGGCGAGCACGCGCCGGCCGTGTGCGGCGGCACGTTCGACCGTCTCTGCGTGGCCCGTGCCGAGCGGCATTGGACCCGTCGGCCCGAGCTCGGCCGTGCAGCGGCGCAGCACCGCTTCGGGAGCGCCCTTCGTGAGCAGCAGCACCGTGTCGCCGTCGCGATGCAGCGTGCTCATCAGCGCGCGTTCCGATTCGAACGGCAGCTCGCCGATTCGCGGCAGGTCCGCGTTCAGTTGCGCGATCGCCTCGCGCGGGACGGCGTCGAGCAGCGCGGTCTCGGTCGGATCGCCGAGCAGCTCGCCGTGGGCGCCCGCGCGCGCGTCGTTGCATAGCGCCATCGCGCGCGCGAGCGCGAGCCAGCCGTCCGCGAGCGGCTCGGGCAGCGCCGCACGCGTCGCGCCGCGCGCGTCGCTCACGCTCTCGACCCGCATCCGGTTCTCCGTGAGCGTGCCGGTCTTGTCGGTGCACACGTAGGTGACGGAGCCGAGCGTCTCGACGGCCGGCAGCCGCCGCATCAAGGCGTGCTGCTTCACCATCCGCGCCGCGCCGAGCGCAAGCGAGATCGTGACGACGGCCGGCAGCGCCTCCGGAATCGCGGCGACCGCGAGGCTCACGGCCGTCAGGAACATCGTGAGCAACGGCTCGCCACGGGCGAGCCCGATCGCGAACAAGAGCGCGCAGATCGCGATTACCGCGAGCGCGAGCCGCCGGCCGAATTGCGCGAGCCGGCGCTGCAGCGGCGTCTTGCCTTCGTCGGCCGAGAGCAGCGATGCGATGTGGCCGATCTCGGTCCGTGCGCCGGTCGCCACCGCGACGCCACGGCCGCGCCCGTGCACGATCAGCGTGCCCTTGTACGCCATCGTCGTGCGGTCGCCGAGCGGCGCCTCGGCGTCGGCCAGCGCATCGACGCCCTTCGCGACGGGCAGCGACTCGCCGGTCAACGCGGCCTCCTGCGTCGTGAGGCGCGCGGTCTCGAGCAGCCGCAGGTCGGCCGGGACCACGTCGCCCGCCTCGAGCAGCACCACGTCGCCCGGGACGATGTCGGCTGCGGCGACGGTGTGCACCTCGCCGTCTCGGACCACGTGCGTTTCGTGCGCGGCCATGCTCCGCAATGCCGCCATCGCGCGTGCGGCGCGCAGCTCTTGGACGAAGCCGATCGCGGCGTTCAGCAGCACGATCACGACGATTGCGACGACGTCCTCGAGCTCGCCGACGACGCCCGCGACGATCGCGGCCGCGAGCAGCACGACGATCATGAAGTCGGTGAGCTGCGCCGCGAGCATGGCGCTCCAATGCCGGGCGTGCTGCGTCTCGAGCACGTTGCGGCCGTGGTCGAGCAGCCGGGCGCGCGCCACCGCGCCGCTCAGTCCATTCGTCGAATGCGTACCGAGCCGCTCGACGACCGCAGCGCGCGCGAGCGTGTGCCAAGCCGGTCCGTCGCGACCGTTGCTAGCCGCCATGCAGATACAGGAACAACATGTCGAGAAGATAGACCGCGAGCAGGAACACGCTGATCCAGCTCACGGTGCGGAACACGCGCGAGCGCGGCCGCAGGATCAGGCCGATCGTCGCCAGGCCGTTCATCATCATCGCCGAGAACGACGACGCGGCGTGGGCGCTCGACGCGACGGCGAGGAGCGGTCCCTGGGTGAAGAACAGGTCGTCGACCCCGAGAATCGCGATGTTGAAGAGATTGCTGCCGAGCAGATTGCCGATCGCCATGTCGAGCGCGCCGAGCTTGAGCGCCGCGATCGTCACCACGAGCTCCGGCGTCGAGGTGACGGCCGCGACGAGCAGCGTGCCGACGAAGCTCTGCGAGGAGCCCATGCGCGCCGCGAGGTCTGCACCGACGAACGGCAGCCACGACCCCGCGGCCACCACGACGAGCGCGGCCGCCGCGTAGCCCCCAATCGCTCCCCCCAGGGTGAGCTTCGCATAGGTCGCCTCTCGCTCGACGAACTCGCCGACGTGCTCCCGCTCGTAGCGGTACAGCGTGCGCACCGCAAACGCGTAGAGCAGCAGGATCACGGGCGTATACAGCCCGACCCAGCCGAGCGCCGGCGTGCCTGCTTCGCGATACAACAGCACGTTGAAGCCGACGAAGCCGATCAGTGCGGTGCCGAAGCCCGCGCTCACGATATGGCCTTGCCGCGCGCGCGTGTACACCGGCTCGGTCCGGTAGACGAAGTCGAGCACGACCAAGATCAGCAGGTTGAACACGCACGAGCCGAGCACGTCGCCGACCGCGATGTCCGGTGCATTCGCGGCCGTGACCGACGAGACGCCGGTCGCGAGCTCGGGCAGGGAGGTCACCGTCGCGAGCAGCGCGATGCCGACCCAGCTGCGCGACATCCCGCTCTTCTCGGCGATCGCATCGCCGTAGCGGGACAGGTGGAAGCCGGCGAACCCGATCACGAGCACGCAGCCCGCGAGCTCGAGCCACGCCATCAGCATGGCGCGACTCGCGGCGACCTCGGCAGGATGGCGCTGTGCATGATGGGCAGTACAACGTATTTCCGCGGCGGTCATCAATGCGGAAAGTACTGACCGGTCCGGCGGCGGCTCGCCCGGATCGTTCTTGGCACACGGCTTGCAGCATTGCCGCGGGCGGAGGAGGAAGAGCAGTTGGCGCTTCGCGCGATCGATGGCGACGAGCAGTGCCCGCGGTGCCTGCAGGCGTATGCGCTCGATCTCGAGCGGCGCTGCGTGGAGTGCGACGGCGCGCTCTGCTCGTTGTGCGCGATTCGCGTGCGGGCCGAATGGTGGTGCACGGATTGCAAGGAGGCGAGCGATGGCCGCGCGCGCGATGTGGAAGGCTGAGCTCGACGTCGGCAACAAGCGGCTGCCGGTGAAGCTCTATGCGGCCGTGCGCGACGCGCGCGTGCATTTCCGGCTGCTGCACGCGAAGGACGAGACGCCGGTCGAGCAGCGGATGGTCGATCCCGAGAGCGGCGAGCCCGTGCCGGCCGAGCAGATTCGCCGGGCGGTGCCGGTCGACCGCGGCGTGTGGGTCGTGATCACGCCCGAGGAACAGGCCGAGCTCGAGCCCGAGGCCGCGCGCACGATCACGATCGAGCGCGTGGTGCCGTCCGCCGCGCTCGACGAGCGTTGGTTCGACCGTCCGTACTACTTGGGGCCCGACGGGCGCGACGACGACTACTTCGCGCTCGCGGACGCGCTCGCCGATCCGCCGCGCCTCGGAATCGCGCACTGGGTCATGCGCAAGAGGGCGTACGTCGGCGCGCTGTATGCGCACGGCGGCTACCTGCTGCTCGATACGCTGCGCGCGGCCGACGAGGTCGTGCAGGTGGAGTCGCTGCGGCCGCCGCAAGGCCGCGCGCCGGAGCCCCGCGAGCGCAAGCTCGCCGAGCAGCTGATCGGCACGCTCGAAGACGAGTTCGACCCGCAGGCCTATCGCGACGAGCATCGCGAGCAGGTGCTCGCGCTGCTCGAGGCGAAGGCGAAGGGCAAGGTCGTGCGCTTCCCGAAGGCGCCGCGCCGCAGAGCGCAGGGCTCGCTCGAGCACGATCTCGAGGCGAGTCTCAAGGCCGGTAATAAGAAGGATGCCAAGCATGGCCGCCGGCGCGCATAAGACGGAGCACGACCGCGCGCATCGCGGGGCTTCGGGCCCGCACGCATTTTGGAGCGGCACGCTCACGTTCGGTCTCGTGAGCGTGCCGGTCGACCTGTTCCCCGCGATCCGTTCGCGCCGCGTGCCGCTCAAGATGGTCGGCCCCGCCGGGCAGGCGCTCGCGCGCCGTTACTTCTGCCCGGCCGACGGCCGGGAGCTCGGCCGCGACGAGATCGTGCGCGGCTACGAGCGGCCGGACGGCGGCTTCACCGTCGTGAGCGACGAGGAGCTCGATGCGCTTGCGCCGCGCAAGTCGCGCGAGATCGACCTCACGCGGTTCGTGCCGCGCGGCGAGATCCCGCCGGAGCTGCTCGAGCGGCCGTACGTGCTCACGCCGTCCGGCGACAGCGACAAGGCGTACCGGCTGCTCGCCGCGACCATGGAGGATTCGGGCCGAGCCGGCATCGCAACGTTCGTGATGCGCGGCAAGGAGTACCTTGCCGCGATTTTCGCCGAGCGGGGATTGCTGCGAGCGGTCACGTTGCGCTTCGTCGAGGAGCTGCGCACGCCCGACGACGTGGGGCTGCCGAACGTGCGGCGCGCGCCGGCGAAAAACTGCAAGGCGTTCGCCGCGGTGCTCGAGCGGCTTGCGAAGGACGACGTCGACACGGGCGCGCTGCGCGACGAGCACAGCGCTGCGCTGCTCGAGCTCGCCGAGCGCAAGCGCGCCGAGTCGCGCGATGTGATCGAGATCGAGGAGGAGGCGCCGCCCGACTCGGACACCGAGAGCGCCGACGTCGTCGACATCATGAGCGTGCTGCGCGAGCGGCTCGGCGGCGCGCGGGCGCCCGCGCGTCCATCGAGCCCTGCGCGTCAGCCGACCAAGGAGCGGCGCGCTGCGTCGAAATCGGCCCATGGGTCGACGCGCCGCTCGCGCAGCAAGGCCGGCAGATCGCGTAAGAAATAGCGCTGCGGCGCCCGTGCGCGCCGATCGAGATCGTCCCACGCGAGCGGCAGCGCGATCGGTGCGCCCGCGCGCGCTCGCGGCGAGTACGACGCGATCGCGGTGGAGCCGCGGTCGTTGCGCAGGTAGTCGACGAAGATCTTGCCGCCGCGCTTGGCCTTGGACATCGACGCCGTGAACCGCTTCGGCGCGTCGCGGACCATCTCGTCCGCGATCGCGCGCGTGAATTTCTTCACGGACGCCCAATTCGGCCCCGGCTTCACCGGGACCACGACGTGCAGTCCCTTGCCGCCCGTGAGGCGGGCGAACGCGTGGAGCCCGAGCGCCTCGAGCCGCTCGCGCAGCTCGAACGCAGCGCCGACGACCGCCGACCACTCGACATCGTCGGCCGGATCGAGATCGAACACGATGACGTCGGGCTGCTCGAGATGCGCGGTGCGCGAGCCCCAGACGTGCAGCTCGAGCGCGCCGATTTGCACGAGCGCGAGCAGCGCGGGCGCCCCGTCGACGTACGCGTACGGATCCTCGTCCTCGGCGATCGTGATGCGCGGCACGACGCGCGGCACGCCGACGCCCACGTGTTTCTGAAAGAAGCATTGGCCGCCATAGCCCTCGGGGCAGCGTACGAGCGTGAGCGGCCGATCGCGCAGGTACGGCAACGCGTGCTCGGCCACCTGCTGCCAGTAGTCCGCGAGCTCGCGTTTGGTGATCCCGGGATCCGGGAACAGCACTTTGTCCGGATGCGTGAGCTTCACGGGCGCGGCGCCCGCCGGTGCCGGCGCGAGGCCCGGCGGATCCGCTGCATCGGGCGTCGGCGGCGGGGCGGCGCGCTCGACGACGATCTCGCGCGCCGGCTTGTCCTCTCGCAGCCCATGGAACGTCGGATGCCGCAGCCGTCCGTCCGCGGTCCACTCGCTGAAGCCGATCTCCGCGACAAGCTCGGGAACAGTCCAGTGCACGCCGCGGCCGAGGCCGCGCGCGGATGCCGCGTCGACCGGCGGCGTGCGGCGCTCGAGCGCCGCCAGGCGGGGCGCGAGCGCGGTCAACGTGCGCTCGTCGAAGCCGGTGCCGACTTTGCCCGCGTAGCGCAGTGGTGCGGCGGCGGCGTCACGCACGCCGAGCAGCAGCGCGCCGAAGCCCTTGCGGGAGCCGGCCGGATCCGTGTAGCCGACGATCACCAGCTCCTGGCGCGCGAGGCACTTGATCTTGAGCCAGCTGCGCGTGCGGCGGCCGACGTAGGTGCCGTCCGCGCGCTTCGAGACGATGCCTTCGAGCCCGAGCCGGCACGCTTCCCGGAGGAATGCGTCGCCGTCGCCGGAGGCGTGCTCGCCGAAACGAATCGCCCCGTGCGCGTCCGCGAGCAGCCGCTCGAGCAGCCGCTTGCGCTCGATCAGCGGCGCACCGCGCAAGTCGTAGCCGTCGAGATACAGCAGATCGAAGGCGACCAGAGCGATCGCGGGATCGTTGCGCGGAATCGCGTCCTGCAGCCGCTGAAAATCCGTGAGCCCGTGTGCATCGAAGATCACGGCCTCGCCGTCGAGCAGCGCCTGCTTGCACTGCAGGTCGCGCGCGGCCGCGGCGATGCTCGCGAAGCGATCCGTCCAGTCGTTGCCGCGCCGCGTGAGCAGCGCGACGCGCGAGCCGTCGATTCGGCAGAGCAGCCGATAGCCGTCGAGCTTCGGCTCGTGCAGCCAGCCCGCGCCGGCGGGCGGCGCGCTCACGAGCGTCGCGAGCTGCGGTGTGGGCCGCTCCGGCAGCGCGGCTCGGCGCACGCCGGGGCTCGCGGCGGGGCTCGCCGTGCGCACGGCCCGCGTGGCCCGGGTCGCGCGCGCCGCGGTCGTCGCGCGCGCGGTCTTACGCCGCGGCAGCGCCTTGCGCGCGCTCGCCGGCCGTGCGGCCGAGTCGCTGCGTTTGATCAGCAGCCAGTTCTCGTTGCGCTCCCGCGGCCGCGGCTGCATGCGCACGAGCGCCCAGCGGCCCGTGAGCCTGTCGCCGCGCAGCTCGAAGTCGAGCTTGCCGTCGGCGAGGCCGCGCTCGGGATCGTTCTCGGGCAGCCACTCGCCGCGGTCCCAGATTACGACGCTGCCCGCGCCGTATTGGTGCTCCGGGATCTCGCCCTCGAAGCGTGCGTACTCGAGCGGATGGTCTTCGGTGCGCACCGCGAGCCGGCGCTCCTTCGGGTCGTAGCTCGGCTCTTTCGGTACGGCCCAGCTCTTGAGCACGCCGTCGTGCTCGAGCCTGAAGTCGTAGTGCAGCCGCCGCGCATCGTGCTTCTGCACGACGAATGCCCGCCGTTGCTTCGGCCGCCGGCGAGCGCCCTTCGGCTCGGGCGTCTGCTCGAAGTCGCGCTTGCCGTGATAGACGCGGAGGCGATCGCCTTTGCGCTGGACGACGCTGCGCCGCTGCGAGCGTCCGGGCGTTTTTCGTTTGGCCATCGCTGAGCCTCGCTTCCGCGTCACCGGCCGTTCGTCTGCAACTTCCGTTCCGGCTGGACCGATGCTGCAGTTTGCCCCGACGGATGCGCTCTACATAATGTCGCCGCGCGAAAAGTCGCGTATATATATGTGTGCCTCGCGGGCTCGGCGCGCTGGCGCTCGCTGCGCGAGATTGCCGCGCCGTGCGAACGCCGTGCGTGCCCTTCGAGCTGCCTCGTCGGCTCGCTAAGGGTTTCTCCGCGCCGTTGCGTCCCGCAAATGTGAATTGTGAACCGGCGCCCTGAGGCGGTGCATTCGCCCGTGCTAGTTTCCGCTGCTCTGCGCCAACGTGGGAGGGGACCTCACTTTGCAAGCGGCTGCGACCATGAGGATCCTCTTGGTCGAGGACGACGCCGACGATGCGGAGTTCCTCAAGCAATCGCTCGTCCGCAGCGACCGCCGGCCCGTCGATATCACGCGCGCCGATCGCATCGCGGACGCGGTGACCGAGCTCAAGGAAGGCCGCTTCGACGTCGTGCTGCTCGACCTGCACCTGCCCGACGCCACGGGCGGCGAGTGCGTCGAGAGCGTGCAACGGGCCGACCCGCACATACCGATCGTCGTGCTGAGCGGCCAAGGGGACGAGGACTACGCGGTCGAGATCCTGAACCGCGGCGTCCAGGACTACCTCGTCAAATGGGAAGGCGACGGCCGCGCGATCTTGCGCTCGATCCGTTACGCAATCGAGCGCAAGCGCGCCGAGTCGAAGCTCAACTACCTCGCGCGCTACGACTCGCTCACGGGCATCCCGAATCGGCAGTACCTGCGCGACCAGCTCGAGCGTGCGACCACGCGCGCGCTGCGTGGCCGCAAGCAGATGGCGCTGCTGTTCCTCGATCTCGATCGCTTCAAGATGGTGAACGACACGCTCGGCCATCAGCTCGGCGACGAGTTGCTGCGCGCGGTGGTGCAACGGCTCAAGGCGTCCGTGAGAGCGGGCGATCTGCTCGCCCGGCTCGGCGGCGACGAGTTCGCCGTGCTGATCGAGGACGTCGAAGGACCGCTCGAGCTCGAAGCGGTTGCGCGCGCGATCGTGAGCCGCTTCGAGGAGCCGTTTCAACTGGGCGGCCGGCTCGTCTACGTGACGGCGAGCGTCGGGATCACGCTGTACCCGGTCGACAACCCCGATCCGCTGGCGCTGCTGCACAACGCCGACATCGCGATGTATCAGGCAAAGGAGCAGGGGCGCAACAACTTCAAGTTCTTCACGCAGAGCATGCACGAGGAGATCTTGCGCTACCACGCCCTCGAGACCGATCTCAAGCGCGCGCTCGCCGAGCAGCAGTTTCGCTTGCTGTTCCAGCCGCAATTCGGCCTGGTCGACCACCGGATCCACGCGGTGGAGGCGCTCGTGCGGTGGAATCATCCGGAGCGCGGCTGCGTCGGCCCGGACGAGTTCATCTCGGTTGCCGAGGATAGCGGCTACGTCGTGCCGCTCGGCCGATGGGTGCTCGAGGAAGCTTGCCTCGAGCTCAAACGCTGGGAGCAGGCCGGCCTGCCGTTGCCGCGCATCGCGATCAACGTGGCCGCGATGCATTTTCACGAGGCGGACTTCCAAGCGCAGATTCGGGCGGTGCTCGAGCGACATTCGGTGGATCCGTCGCTCATCGAGCTGGAGCTCACGGAGCGCTCGTTGATGGTGGACAGCGACGCGGTGCACGCGTGTCTTCGCGAGCTCAAAGCGATCGGCGTGCGGCTCGCAATCGACGACTTCGGCACGGGCTACTCGTGCCTGAGCTACTTGCGGCAGTTTCCGATCGACGTGCTCAAGATCGACCGCTCGTTCGTGCGTCAGCTCGACGGCAGCGGCGACGACCAGGCGATCTGCGCCGCGATCCTATCGATTGCGCAGCGGCTGTCGCTCGAGGCGGTCGCCGAAGGGATCGAGACCGAGCAGCAGCTTGCGTTCCTGACCAAGCACGGCTGCGATTTCGGACAGGGCCATTACTTCAGTCGAGCGCTCGAGCCCGCCGCGATCGCGGCGCTTCTCGCGGAACGCGGGCAGCGCGCCGCCGCCGGCATGGCGGCGGCCCGCGTTGCGCGAAGTTTGGCCGAGGCGACGCGATGACGGACGATTCGAGGCCGCGGACGCTCGAGCAAGCGCTCGCGGCGCTCGAGCGCGCCGAAGCGCGGATCCGCGAGCTCGAGGAGGACGACGACCGCTTGCGGCATCTCGAGACGGCGCTGCGCACGAGCGAGGCGCGCTTCAAGATGCTCGCGGCGGGCGTCCCGAACCACCTACTGTTCCTCGATCGCTCGCTCAACATCGAATTCGCGAACGACGTGTTCCTGGAGGCGGCCGGCTGGTCGGAACAAACCGCTCGCGGGCGCCACATCTCCGAGATCGTCGGCGCCGAGCGTTATCTCGAGCGTCGCGAGTACTATCAGCGGGCGCTTGCCGGCGAGATCGTGACGTACGAGTCCACCGGAGCGGCCGGCAGCGAATCCGGCTACTTCCGCTTCTCGTACCGCCCGAGCTTCGACGACGCCGGCAACGTGCGCGGCATCTTCTCGATGGCCGCCGACATCACGGAGCGGCGCAGGGCGGAGCTGGAGCTCGAGGCGAAGCAGGCCGAGCTGCTGCGTTCGAACCAGGATCTCGAGCAGTTCGCGTACGTCGCGTCGCACGACTTGAAGGCACCGCTTCGCGCGATCGAGCTGCTCGCCCAGTGGATCACGGAAGGTCTTGCCGGCTTCGACGCGAACAACGTGCCGCAGAACCTCGCACTGCTCGCGCGCCGCACGCAGCGGCTGAGCCGGCTGCTCGACGACCTGCTCGCGTATTCGCGAGCCGGCCGCAAGGTCGGCGATTACCGGCAGACCGATACGCGTGCGCTGCTGCTCGACACGATCCAGCTGCTGAACCCGCCCCAATCGATCGACGTGGCGCTGCAGGGCGAGTTTCCGACTTTCGCCACCTACCCCGCGCCCCTCGAGCAGGTGTTTCGGAATTTGATCGGCAACGCGATCAAGCATCATCCCGGGCCGGCCGGCCGTGTGAGCCTCAGCTGCGAAGAGCATCCGGAACACTATCTGTTCGCCGTGCAGGACGATGGCGACGGCATTCCGCAGCAATACGCGGATCGAGTGTTCGAGATGTTTCAGACGCTCAAGCCGCGCGATCAGATCGAAGGCAGCGGCATGGGCCTCGCAATCGTGGCTCGAATCGTGTCCTGGCAGCGCGGCCGCGTCTGGTTCGAGCCGGGCGCGGAGGGCCGCGGCACCGTGTTCAAGTTCGAATGGCGGAAGGGCAACCCGCTGGCGCCCGCGATGGAGGACAAAGCATGCCTAGCAGCAAGGTCGTGACGATTTTGCTCGTCGAGGACGACGACGTGGACGTTCAGGCGCTGCGCCGGGCGTTCGACAAGCTCAAGATCGCGAATCCGCTCGTCGTCGTGCGCGACGGCGTCGAGGCGTGGGAGAAGATGTCGAGCCTACCGCGGCCGAACCTCGTGATCACCGACATCAACATGCCGCGCATGAACGGCATCGAGTTCCTGCGCAAGCTGCGGCATAGCGAGGAATACCGCGACTCGATCGTGTTCGTGCTCACGACTTCGAACGACGAGCAGGACAAGATCGACGCCTATCACCTGAACGTCGCCGGCTACATGCTGAAGTCCGACATGGGCACGAGCTTCACGCGTGCGATCGCACTGATCGAGAACTACTGGAAGGTCGTCGAGTTCCCGGGCGCGGCCTGATCGGCCCACGCCCACGAGCGGCGGGCCGAGCGCAGGCCGCGATGTGCTATCGTCGCCCGACAACGACCAACCGGGCGGGGGTGGACGCCATGCATCTCGTTCGCTGCGGCGGTGCGCTCGGCGCGCACGCCGCGATTGCCGCGGTCGTGCTCGCGTTCGCGCCGGCGGCGGCGACGGCCGCGAGCCTGATCGAAGAGCTCGACTGGGCCTATGCGATCGGTCAGCAGACGCCCGCGCCGGCAGCGCCTGCGGCGGCTGCCGCCGCGCCCGTGCCGGCACCCGACGTCATGCCGCGCTCGCTGCCGGGGGCCGCGCAGACCTTCACGCTCGACCAGATTCGCAACCGCTTCGGTCCCGCGGACTGGTTTCCGGCGGATCACCCGAGCATGCCGCAGGTCATCGCCACGGGCCGCGAGCAGGCGGGCATCTGGGCGTGCTCGCTGTGTCACTATCCGAACGGCCGGGGCCGTCCGGAGAACGCGGGCGTCGCGGGACTCGCGCGCGGCTATATCGTGCAGCAGCTCGAGGACTTCAAGAATGGGCTGCGCGGCAGCGCCGACGCCCGGAAGTCGAACACCGCTCTCATGGCGGCGTTCGCGCACGCAATGACCGAGGCGGAGATCGCGCAGGCCGCGGACTATTTCAGCGCGATCCGATGGGCGCCGTGGATCAAGGTCGTCGAATCCGAGACCGCGCCCAAGACCCGCGTGCAGGGCGGCATGTATCTCACGCTCGACGGCGCAGCCGCGGGCACCGAGCCGCTCGGCCACAGGATCGTCGAGACGCCGGACGATGCGCGATTCACCGAGCAGCTCCGCAACCCGCACTCCGGCTTCACTGCCTACGTGCCGCGCGGCTCGATCGCCCGCGGCCGAGCGCTCGCGACGAGCGGCGCCGGCAGGACCACGGCCTGTAAGGTGTGTCACGGTGAGAATCTCGACGGTCTTGCGCTCGTGCCGACGCTGCGCGGACGCTCGCCGAGCTACATCGCTCGGCAGCTTGCGGACTTCAAGCTCGGCACGCGCCACGGCGTGTGGGCGCCGCTGATGGTGCCCGTCGTCGCGAACCTCACGGCCGACGACATCGTAAGCCTGTCGGCCTACCTCGCGTCGCTGCCGCCCGGCTCGTAGCAGCGGGCGCGAGACGGCGCCATGTCGATCCCACAGCTCTACGCGTCCGCGCTGCTTGCGTTCGCGCTCGTGATGTTCGGTTGGGGCCGGTGGCGGCACGACATCGTCGCGCTCCTCGTGCTCCTGCTCGCGGTAGCGGGCGGTCTCGTGCCGGCTGCCGCCGCGTTCTCGGGCTTCGGTCATCCCGCCGTGATCACGGTGATCGCGGTGCTGATCTTGAGCTACGCACTCGAGTCGACCGGGGCAATCGGCGCGGTCGCGAAGCGGCTCGCGATCGATCAGCCGTCGCTCGGGCGCCAAGTGGCGCTCTACTGCGCGCTGGGCGCCGTGCTGTCGGCGTTCGTGAACAACGTCGGTGCGCTCGCAATGCTGATGCCGCTCGCGATCGCGACCGCGCGCCGGCACTCGCTGCCCTCGAGCGCGATTCTGATGCCGCTCGCATTCGCGACGATGCTCGGCGGCATGACCACTTTGATCGGCACGCCGCCGAACATCATCGTCTCCACGTTTCGGCGCGATGCCGGCGGCACGCCGTTCGGGCTGTTCGATTTTTCGCCGGTGGGCGTCGCGGTCGCGGCCGTGGGGCTTGCGTTCCTCGCGCTCGTCGGCTGGCGGTTGTTGCCGCGCGACCGCAAGGGCGTCGAGACGTTCGCCGAGGTCGGCGAGTACATGGCCGAGCTGCATCTCGCGGACGGCGCGGAGCTCGTGGGCCGCGGCGTGAGCGACGTCGCGAAGGATCTCGAGTCGCGCGACGTGCAGCTGCTCGGCGTGCTGCGCGGCGAGGAATGGACGCCGCGGCTCACGCGTTGGGCGCGCGTGCAGGCGACCGACGTGCTGCTCGTGCAGGGTGCGCCGAAGGCACTCGCTGCGCTGCAAGGTTGGCTCGGCGCCTCGCTCGGCTCGCCCGAGCACTTGGCCGCTATGTTGAAGCCCGCGGACACGACGCTCGCGGAGGTCGTGCTGCGGCCGTACTCCCGCCCGATCGGCTCGACACCGGAAGAGCTGCGGATGCGCTCGCGCTACCGCGTGAATCTGCTAGGCGTCGCGCGGCAGGGCGCGCGCCACTACGGCACGCTCAAGTCGTTTCGGTTCGATGCGGGCGACGTGCTGCTGCTCCAAGGCGCGCCGGCCGACGTGGCCGACGCAGTGGCGGAGTTCGACGCGCTGCCGCTCGGCGATCGGCTGCTCGAGATCCATCGTCCCCGCGCGGCGTACCTCGCGGCCGGCACCTTCGCGATCGCGCTCGTCGCGATCGGCGTGGGCGCGGCGCAGCCGGCGATCGCGATGGCCTCGGCCGTCGCCGTGCTGCTCGTGCTGCGCGTGCTGAGCCCGCGCGGCGCGTATGCGGCGCTCGACGGCTCGGTGATCGTGGTGCTCGGTGCGCTGCTGCCGCTCGGTCAGGCGCTGCAGACGATCGGCTGGACCGAGATGATCGGCAAGGGTCTGCTCGCGCTCACGGGCGGTCAGCCGGCGGTCGTGTCGCTCGCGCTCGTGCTCGTCGTCACGATGTTCCTGTCGGACCTCATCAACAACGCTGCCACGGCCGTCGTGATGGCGCCGATCGCCGCAAGCGCGGCCGCGGCGCTCGGCGTGAGCCCGGATCCGTTCTTGATGGCCGTCGCGATCGGTGCGTCGTGCGCGTTCCTCACGCCCATCGGCCATCAGAACAACTTGCTCGTAATGGGCCCGGGGGGATACCGGTTCGGCGACTATTGGCGCGTGGGATTGCCGCTCGAGGTGCTGATCGCCGTCGCCGCGATCGCGCTGCTACCGCGCGTCTGGCCGTTCACGCCCTGAGGCGCGACGCAGGGGTCCGCGCCTTGCGCGGCCCGCGCGCGCCGTACCCGTGCGGCGAGCATGCGGCGGCGCGCGCAGCGCCGCCTATCAGCGGGCGACACGGCGGCCTCCGCGCGCCCGGCCCGTGGGCTCATTGCGTGCGAGCTCGTCGAGCAGCGCATCGATGCGCCGCACGAGCGCCGGCAACGCAACGCGCGGGGGCGTGACGTCGAGATCGCCCACGTTCCAATATTCGACGCGGCTCGCGTGCTCGGGCCAAGCGGCGCCGACGAGCGGCCGATGCTCGGCAGCGTGCACGGCGATCACGCGCTCGGTCGTCCGCCAGTCGAATGCCGTGACCGCGAGCGGCAGGCGCAGCGAGTTCACGGGCCGAATCCGCTGCTTGTGCAGGAAGTCGAGCG
The DNA here is from genome assembly GCA_963817615.1 of uncultured Gammaproteobacteria bacterium. Taxonomy (GTDB): domain Bacteria; phylum Pseudomonadota; class Gammaproteobacteria; order Steroidobacterales; family Rariloculaceae; genus FEN-1219. The sequence continues at coordinate 1,951,457 of CAWFPH010000002.1, forward strand.
CGAGCGGGCTCATCGGGCCATGGTTCAAGGCCGCGGGCTCGGCGTGCAGCGCGCGCGAGAAGCCGTGCCATGGCAGGCGCTCGCGGGCGGCACCATGGTTGAACAGCTCCTCGCAAAATCGACTGCGGTAGTAGTTTGCCGTGCACAAAAACAGCACGCGGCGCAGGCCGGTGTCGGCTGCAAGCGACGCTGCGACGCCCATCAGTCCGTCCCTCGACTCGACGATGCGGGAAGGTTAGCCGCTCAAGATGAATCTTTCTTGAACATGAGGGCTGTAGGTTCGTGCCGTGCGCCTCACGAAATCGACTACGCGATCGGCGGCCACGAGATGCAGTTCGTCGAGAGCGAGCTCGACCCCCGCGAACGCGCCGTCGCGGCGGCGAAGGGCGGTCGACCGGCATCGCGTTTCAGAAGCGCATGCTCACGGGGCTCTTCGGCGGCGCAGGCTTCATCATGCAGACGCTCGAAGGCGACGGGCTCATGTTCGTGCATGCGGGCGGGACGCTGCTCGAGCGCGAGCTCCAGCCCCGCGAGGGGCTGCACGTCGCGACACCGGCGGCCTCGTCCGGCTGCTCCGCGGCGACTAGGGGCGCCGCGCCGATGGCCCGCGCGGCACCGGATGCCGCTACGGCAGCGAGCCGCCCGGCGCGATCAGCACCTCGGTACGCGCGGCGGCCGCGTCGCGCAGCAGCTCGAGCAGCGGAAACGCGCGCCGACCGAGCGGCACGGTGCGCTCCTCGTCCTCGCCGTTCACGGGTGTCGGGCCGGGCGGCGGCTCGGCGGTGGTCTTGATCAGCGCCGCTTCGAGGCGCGACAACGCGAGCGGCACGTCCTCGGCGGCGAGCGCGGTCGGCAGGTTGCCGCTCAAGCCCGCGAGCTTCAGGAGCTCGATGGCGACGTCGCCGAACATCGTGATGTTCGCGTGGGCCTTCGTGCGAAACGTGACGAGCATCGACCCGACTATACGGCGAGCGCGGACCCGAATACAGCGCGCCTAAGCCTTCCGACTGTCCTCGTCGAGCGCCTTGTCGACGCCGGCGTAGCCGGGCGCGGGCTCGCGAATCGCGGTCTTGGCGCTCCTTTTGCGCTTCTTGGTTGCCTTGGCCGCACCCGCAGCCGCCCACTTCGCGTCGGCATTTGCCGGCGGCTTGTCGGGCAACGTGCTCGCGGGCGGATCGCTCGCGGGGAAAGATTCCCTCGCGGCCTCGTCGACCGTTCGCGACGCGCTCTTCTGCTCGCCCTGGAGCCGTCGCTCGGCCGCAAACCAATCCTCATCGGCGCGGCCTTCCGGTCGCCCCCGCTCTTCCCAAAGCCGGTACGCCAGCTTGCGCACGGCTTCCCGATCGAGCTGCATGCTCAGTACCTCCTATCGCGAACCTCGGCAGACGCCACGCGCCGTTCCACGGATACCGACGTATCGCCGGCCGGCGCTCCTACCTGAACCGTGATCTCGGACTGCGCTATAAGTTCAATCGCGCTCGCTGCGCCGCCGTGCTTGCGCCGGGCGGCCTCCCGTCGTCGAGCGCGGGGGGCGCCGACGTACGGCCGCGACCACGCACCGAACAGGGGCGCGTGCCGCCGACCGACTCGATTCTGCATCGCCACATCCCGGGTCAATCCCGATGCGGAGAGGATGCAAGAGCCGAGCCAGCAGCATCGGCGCTGCGGGCCTTCGGCGTCCGGGGATTAGCGTTCCGGCGAGCGGGCTAAGCGACGAATCGCGTCGCGACCAAAGCGACGAACGACAGCGCGATCAGCGCGATGCCCGACGCCTGGATGGCGGCTCGATAGCCGGCCGGAGACAGCATGAACACCGAGCCGTCGATCGTTTCGGTGTATTGCTGAATTTTGTCCGGCCATTTTCGTAGCGCGTATCCGGCGAGGAATGAAAGAAAGGATACGGTGACCAGCGTCGCGATCGCGACGGTTCCGGCGGCCTCGGGCATGACGGGCGTGACCTCGTTATCGAGTTTTTGGAAACGACACGGCGACGTTTGCAACGCCGCCTCGGAGAGTCTCGGTGCGGCGCAGCTTCCAAACCGTGATGCGCTCGGCAACTTGGAGCGAATCCGACCGATGCGGCCGGCCGGCCGTGCTGGCATGGATCGTGGACATCAGCGACGCTGCGCAGGTTCAGACGTTTCGGGCGGCGTCGGGGCCCAGGCGATTAGCCGCCGTTCCGCGCCGCCGGCGGATCCGAGCGCTGCGAGCATGCCGCGAAACGCTTGGAGGTACAAGAATGGGCGACCCGAAGCCTTCGGCGCGGGGGTTTCTGCCCGAACGGCACTCGCTCGCGGCCGCCCGCCGCGCGGCGGCCGGATGCCGCGGTTGCCCGCTCTGGCGGCGCGCCACGCAGACCGTTTTCGGCGAGGGGCCCCGCCGGGCATCGTTGCTGTTGGTCGGCGAGATGCCGGGCGACCACGAGGACCTCGAGGGTCGGCCGTTCGTCGGCCCCGCCGGCCGGCTGCTCGATCGCGCGCTCGAGACGGCCGGCATCGAGCGAGCGGATGCCTACGTCACCAACGTCGTGAAGCATTTCAAATGGATACCGCGCGGCAAGCGGCGGCTGCATCGCTCGCCGCTCGCTCCGGAGATCGAGGCCTGTTTGCCGTGGCTCGAGCTCGAGCTCGAGCTCGTGCAACCCAAAGTGCTCGTCTGCCTCGGCGCGACGGCGGCCCGCGCGCTGCTCGGCCGCGAGTTCCGCGTCTCGCGCGATCGCGGGCGATTCGTGCCCTCGGCGCGCGCGCCGCATGTGACCGCGACGGTGCATCCTTCCGCGCTGCTCAGGATCGCGGACGCGGGCGAGCGCCGTGCGGCGTTCGTGCGCTTCGCGGCGGACTTCGCGCCGGTGGCGGCTGTGCTCGACCGCGATCGCGCGGCTGCCCACCCGTAAACGAACGCAGGCGGCACGGGCGCATCAAAAACGCATGATCGCAGCCATCGGTGCCTCGGTCGGCATCTGGCTCGCGGCGAGCAGATGGGCGCTGCCGCCGTGCCGCAACGTGAGAATCGCCTCGGCGTTGAAGGGCCCTTCGTCGCGCGGGTCCTCCGCGAGGTCGCCGCCCCGATCTCCGGCGCCGTCGAGCGCGCGGTCGCGGTTCACGAGCAGCGTGTCGACGCGCCCATCGCGGGCGGCTCGCCAAATCTCCGCGGCGTCGTCGCTGGCTCCGCCGGTCCCGCTACGGGCCAGAAAGGTCGCGGCCCAGCGGTGCTCGGGATCGTTCGAGCGCGCCTCGAGCGCCGGTCGCGCGAACTCGCGCAACTGGGTGGCCGACGTGCGATCGTGATTGCCGTAGATTTGCTCGTCTACCAGCGTGAGATGGCCGGCCGTGCGGCGGAAGATGGCGGCGAGGTGCGCGTCGCCCGCGAGCAGCAGCGGCACGGCTGCGCCGTGGAGCTGGTGGGCGAGGCCCGCGGCGATACGCCGGCAATAGGTTTCGAGCTCCGCGAGGACATCGTCTTCACCGGTGCCTTGACCGTGGTGGATGCTGCGCCGGCCGCCGGCCGAGTGATGCTGGGACGCGGGCTGCTCGATATCGGCGCCGACCGCGTCGATCAGCGAACGCGGCACCGCGGCGTCGAGCGGCGCGTCGCCTGCGTCGGTGTGCGCGACGTCGACCAGCCGCACGCATTTGCGTGACAGCGCGAGCACGTAGCCGCGCGCGGGCTCCCGGTCGAGCGCGAGCAACGGCACGACGTCGAAGCGGCGCGCCAGCGTGAGCCGCGGCACGAACGATTCCGGGCATGCGAGCGACAGGCACTTGTCGCCGCTCACGAACAGCGCGAGCCCGTCGCCCGGCACCTGCCGCAGGTCGTCGCCGGTCGCCGCCGCAATGCGCTCGACGGTCACGGCGGCCTTGCGCCGGTCGGCGCACCTGGTCGCGAGCGCGCCCTCGACCCGACGCAGCATGTTCTTCAACCGGATGCCGTTTTGGCGAGCGTCGCGGCCGGCGTGCAGCATCGGGAGGTAGGCCGAGATCGCCGTCTCGTCGTCGGCTTCCCCGAGCAGCTGGCGCAACACGTGACGATGGAAACGCTCCATTCGAATCCTCCCCGCCTGCTTTTGTCGAGGCGGAGCAAGAGCTGTGCCAGTGGCTTGTCGCGATACCGGGCATGCTTCTTGCTCGACCGGCTCCTGGAGAATGCACCGTGATTGCCGATCGTTTGACACAGCTCGTGCCGGTCGACCTGCTGCGCGGCCTCGGCGTGACGCTGCGCAATCTGCTCGTGAAAAAGGTGACCGTTCGGTTTCCGGAGGAAAGGACGCCGAAGTCGCCGCGCTTTCGCGGGCTGCACGCGCTGCGGCGCTACCCGAATGGCGAGGAACGCTGCATCGCGTGCAAGCTTTGCGAGGCCGTGTGTCCGGCGCTCGCGATCACGATCGATTCGAACACCGGGCCGGAGGGCTTGCGGCGCACGACGCGCTACGACATCGATCTGTTCAAGTGCATCTACTGCGGCTTCTGCGAGGAGGCCTGCCCCGTCGACGCGATCGTGCTCACGCGCATCGACGCGTATCACCTGGAGCGCCGCGGCGAGAACATTCTGACCAAGGACATGCTGCTCGCGATCGGCGATGCGAACGAGGTCGAGATCGCTCGCGACCGGGCCGCGGATTCGCTCTATAAGTGAGACCCTAAGGCTTCCGGCCGAAGGCCTTGCGCAGCTCGGGCTTCGCGCGCTCCAACAGCCGTTTGCGAGCCGGCGACAGGTTGCGGCCCGCCCGGTTGATGTAGAAGTTCAGCATCGACATTGCGGATTGCAGCGGTGTGCCCTTGCGCCGCTCGCTGCGCTCGGCGGAGCGCTTGAGCGAGGCCGCGATTCGCGCGGGGCTGCGCGATTTGAAGATGTCGCGCTCGAGATCGAGCGCGTCGCTGTTGCGTGAGACGCCCGCGGACCAATACCGCCCGCCGTCGCCGCGAGCCCGCTTCGTGCCCGGGGCGGCGCCGCGGTGCGTCGGCCGCTTCGTAGAACGGCGGGTCTTGCGCCGCTGCGTCGAGCCCCGTGTCGCCACGCCCTGATCTCCGCTCAGTGATGCTTGAAATACTGCACCGCGCGCTCGTGCTTCTCGGCAGCGGCCCGCGTGTCGAACGTGCCCAAGTTGCGCCGCTTGCCTGTCCGCGGATCGGTTTTGCGCGAGTAGAGGCGATATTGGCCTGATTTCAGCTTACGAATCATGCGTAACACCTTGCAACTTCAGTGCCGAGGAGCCGGCACGGGACGCTCGCCTTGCCGAGGCCGTCCGACTTGGCTACCTTCGGAGCTGCGGCGCTTTCCTCCTGAGCGGCCGCCCAATCGACCGGAATCAAGCAGTGCGCCCGAGCCTTTTGAAACTCTCGATCGACGAGATCCGCGAGCGTTATGCGCGCACGGACGAGCCGGTCACCCCGCAAGCTTTGAACAAGCTCAAGCGCGACCCTCGGCAAGGCGTCCGGACGATCTACGAGGCGCTCAAGAAGCGTTACGACCGGGACTGCACCGAGCGCTCGCGGCTCGACGCGATGCTGAACTTCGAGCGCGTGCTGTGGCGGGCCGGCGTGGAGCGCATCGCGGGCGTCGACGAGGTCGGCATGGGACCGCTCGCAGGCCCCGTGATCGCGGCCGCGGTCGTGTTTCCGCCCCACACCGAGCTCGCCGGCATCGACGACTCGAAGCGCCTGACGCCCGAAGAGCGCGAGGCGGCCGAACGCCGAATTCGCGCGGCCGCCGCCGCCATCGGGATCGGCGAGGCGAGCGTGGAGGAGATCGACCGCGTCAACATCTATCAGGCCGGCCTGCTTGCGATGCGCCGGGCCGTCGAAGCGCTGGCCGAACGGCCGCAGCACGTGCTCGTGGACGCGCGCAGCATCCCCGGCGTGGCCGCGCCGCAGAACTGCTTCAACAAGGGCGACGGGCTCAACTTCTCGATTGCCGCGGCCTCGATCGTCGCGAAGACGCACCGTGACCGTCTGATGGACGCGCTCGCCGAGCACCATCCGGGCTACGGCTTCGAGCGCCACAAAGGCTATTCCACGCCCGATCACCAGCAAGCCATCCGCACGCGCGGCCCGTGCGCCGCGCACCGCAAGTCGTTCACGTTCATACGAGAGTTGTGCGGCGAGTACGCGCCGCTGTTCTACGAGCTGAAGCGGAAGCTCGACGCGGCGGCCGGCGCGGCCGATCTCATGGCGCTCGAGCGGGAGCTCGAAGTCCGCCGCGACGCCCTCGCCGAGCACGAGCAGCGCAAGCTCAAGCTTGTGATCGGCAGGCGTTGGAAGACGTTGTAGCGCCCACTGGCCGCGTGGCCGGTTGCGAACGGAGGGTCGAGAGCCGATGGCACGTGAATTGCTTTACTGTCCGGTAAGAATACCGGCTGTGACCGCGAAATCGTGGAAGGCACGGCCGGATGAGAACTGCGCGTTGCAACGTTTGGAAATGGCTCCCCACGATTTGCAAACGCGGCAAGGGACACGATGATTCGAGCGAGGGGTTCCGATGCCGCAGTGAGACGGCTCAGCGCCGAGACGCTGGCGGTCGTTCTCGCCGGGGGCAGCGGCGCGCGCTTGGGCGCGTTGACGGCGCTCCAGACCCCGGCCGCGGTGCCGTTCGGCGGCCAGTACCGGGCCATCGACTTCACGCTGTCGAACTGCGTGAACTCCGAGATCCGCCGCATCGCTTTGCTCACCCAATACAAGTCGCAATCGCTGATTCGCCATGTCCAGCGCGGCTGGAGCTTTTTTCATCGACCGCTCGGCGAGTTCGTCGAGATCTGGCCCGCGCAGCAGCGCGACGGCGAACGCTGGTATGGCGGCACGATCGACGCGATCCACCAGAACCTCGACCTGATCGAGGCCGCGGAACCGAAGTACGTGATCGTGCTCGCGGCCGATCAGATCTACGCGCTCGACTATGCCGACATGCTCGAGCGGCATGCGGACAGCGGCGCGGACGCCACGCTCGCGTGCGTCGAGCGCTCGGCTGCCGAGGCGAGCGGCCACGAGGTCGCCGCGCTCGATCGGACGCTGCGCATCGAGCGCATCGGGGCGCCTGCCCGCCGCGGCGGGCCGCGATTCGTGCCGATCGGCGCCTGCGTATTCGACACGGCGTTCCTGCGCTCGCAGATCGCCGACTGGCGCCGCCGCTCGGCCGTCTGCGACCTCGCGCGCGACCTGCTGCCGCAAGCGGCGCGCGATGCCTACGTGGTCGCGCATGTCGTGCGCGACGGTCCGCGGCCGGGCTACTGGCGCGAGCTCGACACGGTCGAGCGCTACTGGCGCGCGCACATGGAGCTGCTGGACGACGCCGCACCGGCGGTGCTCAACGATCCGGAGTGGCCGATCTTCACCTCCCATGAGCCGTTGCCGCCCGCGCAGATTCGCGCGGGCGCGAAGGTCGATACCGCGGTCGTAAGCCCCGGCTGTCTGGTCGCGGGGGAGGTCGCGCACTCGGTGCTCTCGACGGGCTGTACGGTCGATCCGGGAGCGACCGTCAGGGATTGCGTCCTGCTGCCCGGCGCGCGCGTCGGCTCCGGCTGCATGCTCGAGCGCGTGGTCGTCGACAGCAACTGCGCGGTTGCGCCGGGTACCGTGCTCGGGTCGCAGCGGGCGGGGGCGCGCAGCCACTATGTGTCCCCGCGTGGCGTCGTGCTCGTCGCGCCGCCCGCAGCGAGCGCGTCCGGCGATGCCGCTCGCAAGATCGCTTGATCCAGACGTTGCCGCCCGCGCAATGACCGAACGGTCCACGAGCGTCTGGCCCGGCACTCCCTATCCGCTCGGCGCGACCTGGGACGGCGAGGGCGTGAACTTCGCGCTGTTCTCCGAGCACGCCGAGCGCGTCGAGCTATGCCTGTTCGATGGCGCATCGAAGCAGATCGAAACGCGGATCACGGTGCCCGAGTACACTCACCAGACCTGGCACTGCTATCTGCCCGACGCGCGGCCCGGGCAACTCTATGGCTATCGGGTGTACGGCCCGTATGCGCCGAGCCAGGGTCAGCGCTTCAATCCGAACAAGCTGTTGATCGACCCCTACGCGAAGTCGATCCGCGGCGATCTCAAGTGGGGCAATCAGCACTTCGGTTATCGCATCGGCAGCCCGAAGGGGGATCTCTCGTTCGATCGGCGCAACAACGCCGCGACGATGCTGCGTTGCGAAGTGGTCGATCCGGCGTTCAGCTGGGGCGACGACCGCCCGCCGCAAACGCCGTGGGGCGATACCGTCATCTACGAGCTGCACGTGAAGGGCTTCACCGAGCGGCATCCCGGCGTGCCGGATCACCTGCGCGGCACGTACGGCGGCATCGCGAGCCAAGCGGCGATCGACCACCTGCGGAGACTCGGCGTGACGGCGGTCGAGCTCATGCCGATTCACGCCTTCATCGACGACCGTCATCTGATCGAGCGCGGCTTGAGAAACTATTGGGGCTACAACACGATCGGCTTCTTCGCGCCCGAGACCCGTTACTGCGCGCGCGGCCAGCTGAACGAATTCAAGACGATGGTCCGGAAGCTCCATTCCGTAGGGATAGAGGTGATTCTCGACGTCGTCTACAACCACACGGCCGAGGGCAACGAGCTCGGGCCGACGCTCTCCTTTCGCGGCATCGACAACTCGGCCTACTACCGGCTCTCGCCTCAGGACCCGCGCTACTACACGGACTACACCGGCTGCGGCAATACGCTGAACATGATGCATCCGCGCGTGCTGCAGCTGATCATGGACAGCCTGCGCTACTGGGTCACCGAGATGCACGTCGACGGCTTCCGCTTCGACTTGGCGGCCGCACTCGCGCGCGAGCTGCACGACGTCGACCGGCTCGGCGCGTTCTTCGACATCATTCATCAGGATCCGCTGCTGTCGCAGGTCAAGCTGATCGCCGAGCCTTGGGATCTCGGCGAGGGCGGCTACCAGGTCGGCAACTTCCCGGTCGGCTGGACCGAGTGGAACGGCCGCTACCGCGACACCGTGCGCCGCTATTGGAAGGGCGACGACGGCACGATCGGCGATTTCGCATACCGACTCACCGGCTCCGCCGATCTCTACGAGACCAGCGGCCGGCTGCCGACCGCGAGCGTGAATTTCGTGACGGCGCACGATGGGTTCACGCTCGAGGACCTCGTGAGCTACAACGAGAAGCACAACGAGGCGAATCGCGAGGACAACCGCGATGGGGAGAGCCACAACGATAGTTGGAACTGCGGCGTGGAAGGACCGACCGACGACGCGGCCGTCGCCGCGCTGCGTGCACAGCAGAAGCGCAATTTCCTCGCGACGCTGCTGTTCTCGCAGGGTGTGCCGATGCTGCTTGCCGGAGATGAGCTCGGCCGCACGCAGCGGGGCAACAACAACACGTATTGCCAGGACAACGAGCTCAGTTGGATCGACTGGGGCGCAGCCGACGACGAGCTGATCGCGTTCACCGCACAGCTGGTCCGTCTGCGAAAGACCCATCCGACGTTTCGGCGCCGCCGCTATTTCCAAGGCAAGCACCTGCGCGGCCAGGACCTGCAGTGGCTGAACCCCGACGGCGCCGAGATGACGCCCGAGAATTGGGCCGACCCGTTTGCGCGCTGCTTGGGCGCGCTGTACACCGCCTCGGGATTCGAGGAGCGGTCGCCGCGCGGCGAGCGGATCACCGACGACGATTTCCTGCTGCTGGTGAACGCTCACTACGAGGGCATCGATTTCCGTTTGCCGCAGTCGGGACCCTGGCGCGCGCTCGTCGATACGGCGCGTCAGCTCGATCCGCGCGATGCGGCCGAGCCGCAGCTCGAGCGTTACGTGATCGAGGGGCGCTCACTGGCGCTTTTGATCCGCGACAAGCAATGAGAAGCCGGCACGCAATGCCGTTCGGCGCGGAGCTCACGCAGCGCGGCGTGCGCTTTGCGGTCTGGGCGCCGGCGGCGCGCGAGGCGCGCGTGCACGTGGACGGCGAGGTGCTGCCGATGACGCTCGGCGCCGACGGCTTGTTCGTTTGCACGAGCTTGAGCTCGCGCGCCGGATCGCGCTATCTGTTTTCGTTCGACACGACCGACGTTCACGTGCCCGATCCCGCGTCGCGATTCAATCCGGACGACGTGCACGGCCCGAGCGAGGTGATCGATCCCGAGGCGTTCGAATGGCCCGACGTCGACTGGCGCGGCCGGCCGTGGCGCGACGCGGTGATCTACGAGCTGCACGTCGGCACGTTCACGCTCGAGGGCACGTATGCCGCGGCCGCCGAGCGGCTCGATTATCTCGCCTCGCTGGGCGTGACGGCCGTCGAGCTCATGCCGCTCGCGGACACGCCCGGCCGCTGCAACTGGGGGTACGACGGCGCGCTGCCGTTCGCGCCCGAGAGCGGCTTCGGCCGGCCTGACGACTTGAAGCGTTTCGTCGCGCGTGCGCACGAGCTGAAGCTCATGGTGCTGCTCGACGTCGTCTACAATCATTTCGGCCCCGACGGCAACTATCTGCATCTGTACGCGCCCCAGTTCTTCACGCCGCGCCACCACACGCCGTGGGGCAACGCGATCAACTTCGACGATTCGGCGAGCGCCACGGTGCGCAGCTTCTTCATCGAGAATGCGCTCTATTGGCTCGAGGAGTACCATTTCGATGGGCTCAGGCTCGACGCCGTGCACAGCATCGCAGACGATTCCGAGCCGACGTTTTTGGCGGATCTCGCGACGGTCGTGCGGCGGCTCGACCTCGGCCGGCGGACGCATTTGGTGCTCGAGAACGACGACAACGCCGCACACTATCTCGAGCGGACCAGCGACGGCCGGCCCCGGGCCTACAGCGCGCAGTGGAACGACGACTTTCATCACGCGCTGCACGTGCTCTTGACCAGCGAGAAGCGCGGCCACTATCAGGACTACCAGCGTCCCGGCGAGGAGCTGCTCCGCACGCTCGTGGAGGGGTTCGCCTATCAGGGCGAGCGTTCGAGCTACCGCGGCGGCCGAGCGCGCGGCGAGCGCAGCGCGGGGCTGCCGCCCGAAGCGTTCGTGAATTTCCTGCAGAACCACGACCAGATCGGCAATCGCCCCGACGGCAAGCGGCTCTGGATGCTCGTGCCGCCGGCGCGCATGCGAGCGGCGGAGACGCTGCTCGCGCTGCTGCCTACTCCGATCCTGATGTTCATGGGCGACGAGTTCCACGCGCCGAGCCCTTTTCCGTTCTTTTGCGACTTTCCGGAAGCGCTCGGGGCCGCCGTCGCCGAGGGCCGCCGCCGCGAGTTCGCGAAGCTCGCCGAGCCGGGGCACGAGCTCGACGCGATGCCGGCACCGAACACGCCGGAGGCGCGCGCGGCCGCGGTGCTCGACTGGGACGCGCTCGACCGCGAGCCGCACGCGAGCGCGCTCGAGCGCACGCGCGAGCTGCTCAGGCTGCGCCGCGAGACGCTGCGCGCGCGGCTGCCGGCGCGCGATCCGATCGGCGAGATGCTCGGCGAGCGCGCGCTCGTCGTGCGCTGGACGCTCGCCGACGGTGCGAAGCTCAGGCTCGTCGCGAACCTGTCCGACGCCGCGGTGCCGATTGCGCCGCTGCCGCCCGCCGAGCCGCTCGCCACGAGCGGCGAGGGGGCGTCCGCAAGCTCACTGCCGCCTTGGTACGCGGCTTGGACGCTGGAGCGCTGAGTGGGCGCTCCCGACGTTCCGCGCGCGACGTATCGCATACAGCTGACCGGCGCCTTCGGTTTTAGCGCGGCCGCGGAGCTCGTGCCGTATCTCGCCCGCCTCGGGGTGAGCCATTGCTACTTCTCACCCTATTTGAAGACGCGCCCCGGCAGCACTCACGGCTACGACGTCACCGATCATGCCGCGCTCAACCCAGAGCTCGGCGGCCCGCAAGAGTACGACGCGCTGTGCGGCGCAATTGCACGCCACGACATGAGCCAGGTGCTCGACATCGTGCCGAACCACGTCGGCATCATGGGCAGCGAAGGCAAATGGTGGCTCGGCGTGCTCGAGAACGGCCAGGCGTCGCACTACGCGGACTATTTCGACATCGATTGGCGGCCGGTCACGCCGAAGCTCAGAGACAAGGTGCTCGTGCCCGTGCTCGGCGATCAATACGGCCACGTGCTGCTCGCGGGCGAGCTCGAGCTCGTGCTCGACGCGGCCGCGGGCGAGCTCAGCGTTCGCTATTTCGAGCACCGTTTCCCGCTCGATCCTTCGACGTACCCGCTCGTGCTCGGGCCCGGCATGCAGACGATTGCGCGGCGCACTGCGGCCGAGCGCACGGACGTGATCGAGCTCGAGAGCATCATCCGCTCGCTCGAAGGGCTGCCGCCGCATACCGCGAGCGGCGAGGACGAGCGCGAGGTCCGCTCGCACGAGACGTTCATTGCCAAGCGCCGCATCGCGGATCTTTGTGCGCGATCACCGGCGATCGCGGCGCACGTCGAGCGCAACGTCGCGGCGATGAACGGCGTCGCGCAGCGGCGCGAGACGTTCGAGGCGCTGCATCAGCTGCTCGAGCGGCAGGCGTACCGGCTCGCGTATTGGCGCGTGGCCGCAGACGAGATCAACTACCGGCGGTTCTTCGACATCAACGATCTGGCGGGCCTGCGGACGCAAAACGAAGAGGTGCTCGAGGCGACGCATCGCAAGGTGCTCGGCTGGGTGGGCGAGGGCCGAGTCGGCGGCCTGAGGATCGACCATCCGGACGGGCTCTACGATCCGCGCGGCTACCTCGAGTGGCTGCGCCGCCAGCTCGAGACGCTCGGCCGGCCGCAGCTCTACGTCGTCGTCGAGAAGATCCTCGCGGCGCACGAGCACTTGCCGCGAGGTTGGCCCGTGCACGGCACGACCGGCTACGATTTCGGCTTCGCCGTGAACGGCCTGCTCGTTCACGGCCCCGCCGAGAAGGACCTCGAGCGGATCTACCGCGCGTTCGCTCAGGAGCGCGACTCGTTCGATACGCTGCTGTACCGCTGCAAGCAGCAGATTCTCGCGTTTCACCTGTCGAGCGAGCTCACCGTGCTCGCGAACCAGCTGAATCGGCTGGCCGAGATGCGGCTCGAGACACGCGACTTCACGCTGAACGCGATTCGCGGCGCGCTGCTCGAGCTCATCGCATCGTTCCCGGTCTACCGCAGCTACGTGACGCCGGAGCACATCGGCGACCAGGACCGGCGCCACATCGAGTGGGCGGTTGCCGCCGCGCGGCAGAGCTACGGCGACCGCGACGAGGGCATCTTCGACTTCGTGCGGCGGCTGCTGCTGAATCAGTTGCCCGGCGACGCGGACGCCGCTTACCGCCGCCAATCCGCCACGTTCCAGGCGAAGTTCCAGCAGCTCACGGCGCCAGCGATGGCGAAGGCGCTCGAGGACACGTGCTTCTACCGTTACGTGGCGCTCACGTCGTTGAACGAGGTCGGCGGCGATCCGCGGCGTTTCGCGGTCACGCCGGCTGCGTTTCACCGCCTGAACGAGCTCCGGCTCCAATACTGGCCGCACTCGATGCTCGGCACGTCGACCCACGACAGCAAGCGCAGCGAGGACGTGCGTGCGCGGTTGAACGTGCTCTCGGAGCTGCCGGAGGAGTGGGGCGAACGCATCTTGAAGTGGCGGCGGTTCAACCGCTCGAAACGCCGGCGGCTCGACACGCGCATCGTGCCCTCGCGCAACGAGGAGTACCTGCTCTATCAAACGCTGGTCGGTGCGTGGCCCGTCGTGAACCGCGAGGCCGAGATGGCCGAGTTCCGCGAGCGCATCGAGGCGTTCATCGTGAAGGCGCTGCGCGAGGCGAAGCGCAGCACGTCGTGGGCAAGCCCGAACGCCGAGTACGAGGAGCTCGTGCTCGGCTTCGTGCGCGACGTGCTCGCTGACGCGCAGCGCAATCAGTTCGTCGACGATCTCGACGACTTCGTGCGCGCGCTCGCAGTGCCGGGATTCTTGAACGGCCTGTCGCAGACGCTGCTCAAGCTCGCGAGCCCCGGTGTGCCCGACGTCTATCAGGGCAACGAGCTCTGGGACTTCAGCCTCGTCGATCCGGACAACCGTCGGCCCGTCGATTACGCTCGGCGTCGGGCGTTGCTCGCCGATCTCGAGCGCGCCGCGGCCGATCCGGCCGCGCTGCCCGCGCTCGCGCGCGAGCTCGCCGCGAATCTCGCAGACGGCAGAGCGAAGCTCTACGTGACGTGGCGCGGGCTGCGCTGCCGCGCCGAGCGCCCGGAGCTTTTCGAGCGCGGAGGCTACGTGCCGCTCGAGGTCCGCGGCGAACGGGCGGAGCACGTCTGCGCATTCGCGCGCCGCGACGAGCGGCACACGCTGATCGCGGCCGCGGGGCGCTGGTTCACGTTGTTGCCGAGGGCCGGCGACGGCCCGATCGACTTCGATTGGAGCGACACCGCGCTCGTTGTGCCTGCCGGGCGCTATCGCGACGAGCTGACCGCCCGCACATTCGACGTCGACGACGCGGAGCCGACGGTGCGCCTCGACGCGCTGTTCGCGGAGCTTCCGGTTGCGCTGCTGTGCACGACGCTCGGTTGAGCGGAGCTCGGCCGCCGGGCGCGTCGCGGCGGCGCGTTCGACGGCCGGTTCTGCGACGCTCGCTAGAGCAGCTGCGGGTTGCGCCTCCAAACGGCGAAGTTCAGGGCCGCGGCGAACGTGACCCAGGCCCAATAGGGCAACAGCAGCGCAGCGGCGCCGCCGCTGTACTGCAAGAAGGAGACGACGGTCGCACCGATCGAGAGCCACAGCAGCAGCACGTCCGCGAACGCCAGGCCGCCGCGGCGCCAGGCGAAGAATAGCCAGCTCCACAGCACGTTGACCGCGAGCTGGACGACGAAGAGGATCAACGCCGCCCGGGCACCCGCGAACCCCTGCGCTTGCCAGACCCACCACGCCGACACGCCCATCAGCGCATAGAGCACCGACCAAACGGGGCCGAACACCCGCGAGGGCGGCGCCCAAGACGGACGGACGAGCTCCTTGTAGAACGCCTGTGCGTTGGCCGTGGCCGCCGCCCCCGCGCCGGCGGCAACGAACGTCAGCACCAGCCAACCGATCAGCCCGCCGACCTGCCCAAGCGTCGATGTCGGTGCGCTACCCATGCGGATATCGATCTACGGGCTGCGATGCGGTGCCCTGTTCCACGGTCTTCGGCGTTTCGTTCATGTGCGCGTCCCTAACGGCGCAGGTTCGCGAGATCGGTGATCGAGAAATGATGACTGCCGATGTTGAAGCGTTCGCGCAGGTAGAACCGGTGGGCGTCGAACCGCTGCACGCCGGAGTCCAGATGCAGTTGATTGCACCCGATCCGGCGTGCGTGCGTCTCGAGCCACGAGATCATCAGGGCACCCGCTCCTCTGGAGCGATGCGCGGCAGCCGTCACGAGATCGTCGACGTAGATGTGCTTTCCCCAAGCGAGCTTCATGCCGACCACGAATCCGGCCACGCACAGGACTTCGCCGTCGGACTCGACGTAGGCGACTTGGTAACCGGCTTCTCGCTGTTGCTTGATCTGCGCGATCAGCGTCTTGCGATCGAATGTGCCGCGAAGCTCCAGCAGCACCGGCGCGATTTTCTCGAGATCCGAGTCGGACTCTGCGAGCTTGACGTTCATGACCGGACGGATCCTCCTGACGCCGCGCAAGCGCAGCTCACACGAGATGCGGGGAGGTGTCAGCATACCGCGACCCGCGGCGGTGCGCAGGGCAGCGGCACGCGGGGGCCGTCTTCCGGCGAGCGGCGTCGAGATGGTCGATCGCTGCCGCCGAATCGCTCGGCTAGGCGAGCCAATAGGCGATCGCGCGCATCTCGATGCTGGCGCGCGGCTCGACGCCGGCCGGGCACGAGTCGTCGTCGAACGCCGAGTGCGGCACTCGAGTCGGCTGTGAAGGCTCGGAATCGTTCGTTTTGAACACGATCACCTCGTCGGGATCCATGCTCGAGAAATACAGCCAGCGGTGCATCGGGTTGTAACGCACGACCAGCGCCTCGAACGACCATTCGGGCGCATTGCGTTGATCGAACACCGCGTCGGCCGGCACGAGGTCCTCGGGCGCGATGCTGCGCGCGTCGCAGACCGCGAGCGGCACGTCCTGCGGGGGCGGCGTGAGCACGCGCCACACGTTGTAATGGGCGAATCGACGAAGGCGTCCACTCGCGTGCTTCGGCCTCGAGCGTTCCGCGAACGCAGCGGCCGTCGAGTTCGAGACGTCGACGTGCACGAAGCGCGCCGGCAGCGAGTTGTCGAGCTTGCCGCTCTGGGGCGAGCGCTCGCCGAAGCGCAGGACGCCGGGGCTCGAGACCACGACGTGGTCCGCGCCCGAAAGCTCGCCCACGAGCCGCTCGATCTCGCCGCGATGCACGGCCGTGACGGCCGCCGTGTCACGGAAGTCTTTCACGGCGCTCGTGTGTCGCACGAGCTCGATGCCCTCGCCGCCGAGCGTCGGACCGGAGCGGAGGCTGCGCGCGTCCGCGATCTGCACGGTGTGCGCCTCGAGCGACAGCACGTCGCGCGAGTGGTCGTTCGCATGGAAGCGCGGCCGCTCGCGCATTGCGCCGACGTAGTTGATGGAGCCCGGCACTGTGCGCGTCATTCGCCGGATTATAGAGCGGATCGGGCGCGTGGCGTTGCGGCGACCGCGCCGCTAGAGTGTGCGCCCATGCGAGCCGAACCACTTTCGCCGCGCTGCGGCGCACGGCGCGGCATTCGCCGCCGCGCAAGCATGCGGGCCATGCGATGCTGCTAGACGTCTCGCCGCTAAAGCGGCACCGGGATTTTCGGCTCGTGTTCACGGGCCAGCTCGTCAGCAGATTCGGCAGCTTCCTGACTTACGTCGCGCTGCCCGTGCAGATCTACGACCTCACGAAGTCCTCGGCGATCGTCGGGTTGCTCGGCACGGTGCAGCTCGTGCCGCTCGCGGCCACCGCGCTCTGGGGCGGCGCCGTCGCGGACGCGATCGACCGGCGCACGTTGCTGCTGCGCTCGGAAGCGCTGCTGCTTCTGGGGTCCGCTGCGCTCGCGGTGAACTCGCTGCTCACGCATCCGAGCGTGGCGCTGATCTTCGTCGCGGCCGCGTTCATGTCGGCCGTGAACGGCTTTCATACGCCCGCGCTGCAGGCGCTCACGCAGAAGCTCGTCTCGGTGGAGGAGCTGCCGGCCGCCTCCGCGCTGACCTCGCTCGGCGGCACGACGTCGGCCGTCGCGGGCCCCGCGCTCGCGGGGGTCTGCATCGCGACGCTCGGCCTGCCGTTCACGTTCGGCGTGGATGCCGCCACGTTCGCGGCGTCGCTCGTGGCGCTTGCGGCGATCCGCTCGATGCCGCCGGCCGAGAACGCCCGCCGAGCGGGGCTCGCCACGATCGTCGAGGGGCTCAGGTACGCCGCGAGTCGGCCGGAGCTGATCGGCACGTACGTGGTCGATGTCGTCGCGATGACGTTCGCGATGCCGCTCGCGGTGTTTCCCGCGCTCGCGGAGACGCTCGGCGGTGCGGGGGCGATCGGTTACCTCTATTCCTCGATGAGCTTCGGTGCGCTGCTCGTGACCGTCACGAGCGGCTGGACGAAGCACGTGCGTCGGCGCGGCGCCGCGGTCGTGGTTGCGGCCGCGCTCTGGGGCGTCGCGATCGTCGCGCTCGGCTACGCGCCGAATTTGCCGCTCGCGGTCGCCTGCCTCGTCGCCGCGGGCGCGGCCGACATGGTGAGCGCGCTGTTCAGGCTCACGATGTGGAACGAGACCATTCCGCCGGCGCTGCGCGGTCGCATGGCAGGCATCGAGCAGCTCTCGTACATGACGGGGCCGCTGCTCGGCAACGCACGCGCGGGCTTCATGGCCGAACGCTTCGGGCTCGGCCCATCGATCGTCTGGGGCGGGTTCATCTGCATCGCCTGCGTGGCGGCGTGCGTGCCGGCGCTGCCGAAATTCTGGCGGTACCGGCAGGAAACGGCGGAAGCGAGCGCGTCGTGACCGTGCGCGCGAGCGTGCGCCGCGCGCGCCGTCGCTGGGGCAGCGGGCCGGCGGGGCTACAGACGGAACAGCTTTTCCGCGTTCGTTTGGAAGAACTTCTTCTTGTCCGCCGCGCTCATTGGCAGCGCGTCGACGATCTCGACCTCTTCCGGCAAATACTGATACGGATAGTCCATCGCGTACAGCACATGCTCGGGCCCCATCACTTGGTGGCAGAACATGATCGACGGCTCCCACGCGACGCCGCTGGTCGTGACGTAGACGTTCTCCCTGAGGTACTCGCTCACCTTCCTTTTGAGCGGCGGCATCGCGGCATAGCGCTTCGACAGCACCGAGGCGCGGTGCATGTAGTCGAGGCGATACATCCAGAACGGCAACGCCTCGCCGGTATGGCCGATCACGACTTTCAGGCGAGGGAACCGGTCGAACGCCCCGCTCACGATGATGCGCAGCACGTGGAGCGCCACTTCGACGCCGAAGCCGAAGATCGCGCCGTCGAGGCCGCGCTCGAGAAACGGCCGCACCATGTCTTTCGGCGGGCCGGAGGGATGGATGTAGATCGGCACGTCGAGCGTCTCGGCGGCTGCGAAGATGTCCCAGAACTTCGGGTCGTCCAAGAATTCGCCGCGCGTGTGCGAGTTGATCACTGCGCCCTTCAGTCCGAGCGTGTTGCACGCACGCTCCAGCTCTTTCGCGGCCGCAGCGGGGTCCTGCGGCGCGACGGCCGCTAGGCCCGCGAGCCGCGCCGGAAAGCGGCGAATCGCTTCCGCCAGCTGGTCGTTGGTGCTGCGCGCGAGCGACACCGCGGTCGGCGCATCGAACACCTGCACGCCGGGGGCCGTGAGCAGCAGGAGCTGCATGTCGATGCCGGCCGCGTTCATGTCGGCGATGCGCCGCTCGTCGAGGATTTGAATGCGCTCGCGCATGCGCGTGGTGCGCTCGCTCGGGCTGTGCAGGTAAAAGCCCCAAAGGCTCTCGAAACCGGGATCGTCGCCGCGCTTCTCGGCGAGCACGCGCCCGAAGCCTTCCAGCAGCTCCCGCGGTGCCCAGGCCTCCTCGGTGGCGATGCGTAGGTAGCCGGCGGCCGGCTTCGGATTGCTCGGTGCGTTCACGTGGGCGTCTCGCTGCTATAGGGCCAAACCGTTTGATATCGCGGTTCGGCGCCGCGAGCAAGCCGTGCGGCGTCTCGGCAGGCCGTGGCCGTCGAATGCCCTGCGGCGATCGCCGCCGGTCACGCGATCCGGGCGACTTCGGATCGGAGTGCTAGAGTGACAGGAGCACCGATCGAAGGAGGGCGTGCGATGAAGCTCTACAACGCGAATTGGTCTCCGAACTGCCTTCGAGTGCGGGCGGTGATTTTCGAGCTCGGCGCCGACGTCGAGATCGTCGATGTCGACGTGTTCGGCGGCGCGACGAGGACTCCCGAGTATCTCGCGATCAACCCGAATGGCAAGGTGCCCGCGTTCGTCGACGACGATCTCGACCTGTTCGAGTCGCGTGCGATCAACGCGTATCTCGCGAGCCTCGATCCGCAGCGGCGGCTCTATCCGGCGGATCTCAAAAGGCGCGCGATCGTGGACCAATGGTCGTATTGGCAAGCGATCCACCTGGGGCCGTCGAGCCAGAAGCTCACGTTCGAGAAAGTGCTGAAGGAGAAATTCGGCCGCGGGAAGCCCGACGAGAACGTGATCGCCGCCGAGAGTAAGGAAACCGCGAAGCTGCTGGGCGTCCTCGATCGGGCGCTCGCGGGACAAGAGTGGGTCGCCACCACCTTGAGCATCGCCGACTTCGCGCTCGCGAGCACGCTGACCCGGCGTAAAGCGGCCGGCATCGATCTTGCCGCGACACCGAACGTCGCGCGCTGGATCGACCGGCTCGAGGCGCGCGAATCGTGGCGCAAGGCGATCGCGCCGATGGAGGCTTGACCCAGCCGTGCAAGAGGGCGCACCGGCTACGGCGCCGACCGACGGTCGAAGGGCGTCCTGCGGATCCCACGGCCGGCGGCCAAGATCACAACCGCGCGATGTCCCGATCCTTCGTCTCCGGCAACCCGAACGCAAGCACGAGCGCACCGAAGCCGGCGACGATGACGGGGTACCAGAGCCCGAAATAGATATCGCCGGTGCCCGCGACCATCGCGAACGCGATCGCGGGCAGGAAGCCGCCGAACCACCCCGAGCCGATGTGATACGGCAGCGATAGCGCCGAGTAGCGGATCCGCGTGGGAAACACCTCGATGGCCATCGCGGCCATCGGTGCGTAAACCATCGTCGAGAACGTCACCATCAAGAGGATCAGCAGCGTCACGAGCGGCACGTTCACGCGCGCAGGGTCCGCGCGCTCCGGATAGCCGGCGGCCGTAAGCGCCTGCTCGAGCCGCATCGTGAACGCGGCGCGCGCCCGAGAGAGCGCCTCGGCGCTCAGACCGCGGCCCTCGACGCTCTCGACGCGGCGGTCGCCGATCATGATCGTCGCGAGGGCGCCGGCCGCTGCGTCTCGATTCGAATAGCTCACGCCGCGGCGTGCGAGCGTGCTCTTTGCGATGTCGCAAGACGTCACGAAGTCGGCCTGTCCCACGGGGTCGAACTGCAGCGAGCACTGCGCCGGGTCCGCGGTCACGGTGACGGGAGCGCTGCGCTGCGCGGCCGCAACGGCCGGGTTCGCGGCGCTCGTGAGCGCATGGAACAGCGGGAACGCGGTCAAGACCGACAGCACGGTGCCCGCGAGGATGATCGGCTTGCGGCCGACGCGGTCCGATAGCCAGCTCAAACCGACGTAGAGGAACACGCTGATCGCGGTCACGATCATCATCACGAACGTGACGGTGGCGCCGTCGACCTTCAAGATCTGCGTGAGGAAGAACTGCGAGTAGAAGTGCGCGGTGTAGAAGACGACGCCCTGCACGGACATCAGCGAGAACAGCACGAGCAGCACGAGCTTCAAGTTGCGCCAGACGAGGAACGACTCGCGCAGGGGCGCCTTCGAGTTGCGGCCTTCCTCGACCATACGTTTGAACAGCGGCGATTCCGCGAGCGTGAGCCGAATCCACAACGAGATCACGAGCAGGCCGATCGAGATCAGAAACGGCACCCGCCAGCCCCAGGCCTCGAACGCGGCCTCGCCGAAGGCCAAGCGCGCGACGTAGATCACGAGGAACGAAACGAACAGCGCGAAGCCCGCGGCCGTTTGGATCCAGCCGACGTACAGACCCCGGCGATGCGGCGGCGAATGCTCGGCCGCGTAGACGACGGCGCCGCCGTACTCGCCGCCGTATGCGAGGCCCTGGAGCATGCGCAGCGCGATCAGCGCGGCCGGGGCCGCGATGCCGACCGACGCGTACGACGGCAGCAGCCCGATTGCGAACGTGGACAGGCCCATGAGCGTGATCGTGACGATGAACGTCTTCTTGCGGCCCGTGGTGTCGCCCATGCGGCCGAAGAACAGCGCGCCGAGCGGCCGTACCGCGAAGCCTGCCGCAAACGTGAGCAGCGCGAAGATGAACGCGGCCGACTCGTTCACCGCCGCAAAGAAGTGCCGCGAGATGATCGGCGCGAGCGAGCCGAACAGGATGAAGTCGTAGGCCTCGAAGATCGTGCCGGCCGACGTGCCGAACACGATTCGCTTGAGGCTGCGCGCGCGCGCGTCGCTTCCGGGTGCGAGCGCTTCGGCCGTCTCGGTCGCCACGGGCGCCGCCTACTTCCGCGCCGCGTCGGCGCCGGGCGCCGATTCGATGGGTGTGTCGTTCATTCGTTCCCAGCGCTTGACGATGGCGGTGTTGTCCTCGTTTGCGCCGACCTCGTCGCGGCCTTCCGCGAACAGTCGGCGCACGAGGTCGATCACGGGCGTGGAGGCGTCGACCGCGTCGCTCAGGTCCGCCGCGATGCCGACGTCTTTCGCGAGCAGGCCGAGGGTGAAACCGGTCGCGAACTTCCGCGTGATCACATGGTCGGGAAAGCTCACGGCCGAGTGAAAGCTGCGGCCCGTCGACACGTTCAGCACCTCGGCCATCGTGCGCGGATCGAGCCCGAAGCGTTTGCCGACGATCAGCGCCTCGGCCGTCGCAGCGAACGCGGTTGCCCCGACCGCGTTGTTCAGCGCCTTCATGGCATGTCCGCAGCCGAGCGAGCCGACGCGGATCAGCCGCTCGCCGAGCCGCTCGAGCACCGGCGTCGCGACGCTGAGCGCCTGCTCGTCGTCCGCGCCGATCATGATCGTGAGCGTGCCGGCCTCCGCGCGCGGCACGAGGCCCGACACCGGCGCGTCGATCAGCGCGATGCCGCGCTGTCGCAACCGTGCGCCGAGCTCGCGCGTGCCGACGGGGTCGGACGAGCTCATGTCGATGACCACTGCGCCCGGTTTCAACCCCGCGAGCGCGCCGTTCTCGACCGCGCCGCCGCCGAGCAGCACACTGGCGACCTCGCGGCCGGACGGCAGCATCGTGACGATCAGATCCGACGCGCGGCCGAGCGCCGCGGGATCGGGCGCCGCCGTGCCGCCGCACTCCGCGGCGAAGCGCTGCGCGCGCGCAGGGTCGGCGTCGTACGCCTGCAGGGTGTAGCCCGCCTTCAAGATGTTGCGGGCCATCGGCCAACCCATGTTGCCGATGCCGGCGAAGCCGACGCGCAGATTGTCGCTCACGCTGCTCGCCTCAGAGCTTGTCGAGGTCCACGCCCTGCGCCGCGAGCACTTCGGCCGCGTTGCGGATCGCGTCGACGCCGAGCGGCACGCCCGCGTACACCATCGTGTGCAACAGCAGCTCGCGGATCTCGAGCGGTTTCACGCCGTTCGCCAGCGCTCCTTGCACGTGCACACGCAGCTCGTGCGAGCGGCCCATCGCACAGAGCGCTGCGAGCGTGATCATGCTGCGCTCCCGCCGGGTGAGCCCGTCGCGCGACCAGGTCTCGCCGAAGCAGTACTGGCTCACGACGTCCTGCATCGGTGCGGTGAATGCGTTGGCTTGCGCGATCTGCCGGTCCGTGAATTCAGCGCCGAATATCTCGCGCCGTATTTGTACGCCGCGTTCCTTTGCGTCTGCCGCCAAGATGGTCCCCCTCGATTGTGGCTACGCGGCCGATTGATCGTTGGTTCGATTGCGCCGGATCGACCGGCGGGCCGCGAGCCATCGCGCAAGCATAGCGTACCTGGGCGCGCTATGCGGCCTTCGCGCCCCGTCGCTTGAGCGGGGCGACCGCGATCTCGATGAGCTCGAGCCCGCCGGCCGAGCGCAATTCCGCGGGCTCGCCGGGTTGCAGGCGGACGGCGGAATGCACGCGCAGTGCGCGGTCGTCGATTTCACCGTCTCCCTCGAGCACGAACAGCAACCGTAGCGCGCCGCGCGGCGGCAGCGCCGCGAGCGAGCCTGCGTCGAGCCGGAGCGCACGAATCGAAAGCCCGCGTGGCGGAAATTCGCCGATCCGCCGCTCGAGCACGCCGGGCGCGGCCGTCGGCTCCCAAGGCAACGCGGTCGGCCGCATGACGACCGGCGCCTTGTAGGCGGGCTCGACGTATTCCAGCGGCGTGCCGGTCACGTGCTCCCAGAGCGCCTCGTACGCGTCTTGTCGCCTGCGGCCCTCACCGTCGCCGCGCACGTACAGGCCCTGCTCGAATGCGCCGACCTTGGCGAGCGCCTCGCGGGCCGCGTTCAGCCTATCGACGCCGATGAAGCCGCGGCCGCTCGCGCCGCCGAACTGCAGCAGCAGCACGATGCGGTCCGTGCCGCCTTGCTGCGGCCCGTACGCTACGCTCTCGGGGAAGTAGGCGATCTCGCCGGTCGAGACGAGCATGCCGCGGGCGATCGGGATAGAGCCCTCGAGACTGAACCGGATCTGGTCCCACGGGTGACGATGGCGCGGTGAGAAGAAATCGCTCGTCTCTTTCGCGAGCACGAGCATGTAGTTGTCCGCGCTTTCCTCGTCGCCCTCGAACAGGCGTTTGTGCGCGATCTTGTCGCCGCCCGCGCGCTGGCGCACGAGGCTTTCACCCCAGGGCATCGCAGCCGTGTCGATCACGTCCATTCGGTCTCTCGTCCGAGGCGCGCGGAGCGTCCTGAGCGGATGCGCTGGGCGCGTCGCGGGCGGCTCGATCCCGAGACTCTCGCAGCCGCGCTCGTTCGATGCAACTGGTGTCTGCGGCAACTGCAACGGCAGGCGCGGCCGCGCGCGCTCCCGCAATTGTGTCGACGTGAAGCTTCGGGGCGTGGCCGTGCAGAGCGCACGGCGTGAGCTCGTCGAATGGATGCGGCCGGCACGCGGCAGCGCACCCGCGCGCCGCGACGCCGCTCCGCGTCAGCAGCCCTGCGGCGGTTGCGACCACTCCCAGCCGTCGCTGGGACGATGCACCTCGCTCAGCAGCATCGGTACGTCGGCGGTGTCGTCCGCGCGTCGACCGGCCGTGACCGTGACCTGATCGCCGGCCTTGAGCGTGTCTTCCTCGATGCCCCTGATGTTGAGCTGCCGCGGGCTCAGCCAGACCGCCGTGTAAGTCGTGCCGTCGGCCGCTTTGATCGACAGCTGCACGTGCGGGTGGCTCCAGACGATTTGCTCGATCTTGCCCGACAGCGTGTAGCTCTTGCAGCGCTCGAAGCGCGGCGGATGGTGCGCAGCCGCCGAGCTCGCGACCCCGAGACCCGCCAGCGCCAGAAGCGTTGCAACGACCGGTTTGGATCTCATCGAGAGTACCTCCTGTCGCAATGGGGAAGACGCAGTGTCGAGCCGTCAGTGTAGTCTCGTGGGAGCGCGGAGGGTACAGGCCCCGCCGATGCACGGGCGGGCGGGTTCGCCGCGGCTCGGGCTCGCCCGCCGGCTCTGTACCGTCGGGCTTCGCGCGCGCCGGCGCGGCGCGGCGTCACTGCACGCGATCTACGGCGCCGAGCGCGCGCAACGCCGTGCGCACGTGGGCCGCCTCCTGCGGACCGAGCAGCCGGTCGACCTCGTCGTGCGTGCGCGCCCAAATCGGCAGGGCGGCGGCGAGCAGCTTGCGGCCGGCGGTCGTGAGCACGAGCCGCTTGCCGCGGCGGTCTGCCGCGTCGACCGCCATGCGCACGAGGCCGCGCCGCTCGAGCGGCTTCAAGTTCGCGGTCAGCGTCGTGCGATCCATGCCGAGCACCGCCGCGACGGCGGCCATCGGCGGCGGCTCCGGGCGGTTCAGCGACATCAGCAGCGAGAATTGCCAGCTCGTGATGCCGGCCGGACGCAGCGCCGTATCGAAGCGCCGGGCGAGCGCGCGGGCCGCGCGCTGCGTCGCGAAGCAGAGGCAGTGATCTCGGACGTGGTGGGTCGTCTCGAACGGAATCGCGGCTCGGTTTGACATGGCCCATTAATGTTGATATCAACCTATTTAGTCAAGGGCGGCGTCGACGCGAACGTCCCGGTGGGCCGCCGCGTATGCACGCATCGCCGCGAAGGGAGATCACGATGGTCGAATCGACCGCATTCGGTCGGCTGCCGCTGTTCGCCCGAGGGACCCTGCGGGAGAATGCAGCGGTTGTCGACTGAGGGTGCTGCTTACGTGACAGACGATCTCGCGCGCTATCACCGGCAGATCCTGCTCGCAGGTTTCGGCGAGCCGGGCCAGCGCAGGCTCGCCGAGTCGACCGCGGTCGTCATCGGCTGCGGTGCGCTCGGCGCATCGATCGCCGATACGCTCGCGCGCGCCGGTGTCGGGCGGCTCGTGCTGGTCGATCGCGACTTCGTGGAGCTCACGAACCTGCAGCGGCAAGTGCTCTACGATGAACGTGACGTCGAGGACGCGCTGCCGAAGGTCGAGGCCGCGAAGCGCAAGCTCGCGCGGATCAACTCGGATGTCGAGGTCACGGCGTTCGTGGACGATGTGAATGCCACGAACATCGAGCGGCTCGCCGCGGGTGCGCACGTGCTGCTCGACGGCGTCGACAACTTCGAGACGCGCTACCTCGTGAACGACTACGCCGTGAAGCGAGGCATCCCCTACGTTTACGGTGGCGCAGTCGGCACCGTCGGCGCGGCATTCACGATCTTGCCGCATACGGCGCGGGGCGACGCGGCCTGGGAGGGCGGGGCGCAAACGGCTGCCACGCCGTGCCTGCGCTGTCTGTTCGAGGAGGCGCCGCCGCCCGGCACCGGCGCGACCTGCGACACGGTCGGCGTGATTGCGCCGGCCGCGACGATCGTCGCGAGCTTCGAGGCTTGCGAGGCGCTCAAGATCTTGACGCGCAATTTCGATCGAGTGTCGAGGACGCTCCTGACCTTCGACCTCTGGGCGAACACTGTGCGCCAGCTCGAGGTGACGCGCGCTTACGACGACGGCGACTGCCCCTGCTGCAAGCATCGCAGGTTCGAGTACCTCGACGGAACGCTCGGCTCGGGCACGACCGTGCTTTGCGGGCGCGACGCCGTTCAGATCAGGCAACGCCGCGAAGCCGACGACGTCGATCTCGCGGAGATTGCCGGCCGTCTCGAGGCGCACGGCGACGTCAAGGTCAACGCGTTCATGCTGCGGGCACGTCTGCTCGACCGCGGTCGACCGTACGAGATCACTCTGTTCCCGGACGGCCGCGCGATCGTGAAGGGCACGCACGAGCCGAACGTGGCGCGCGCGCTGTATGCGAAGTTCATAGGCTCTTGAGGCGGACCGCCGCGCGGCGCTCGACTCCTGACGCCAGCGGCTGCCGCCGTCGAAAAAAATCCAAGGAGAACGAAGATGACCGGAGTTCGGGTTCTAGTCGGAACGAAGAAGGGTGCGTTCATTCTGACGGCGGACGGCCAGCGCAAGAGCTGGACCGTTTCGGGTCCGCATTTCGCGGGCTGGGAGGTCTATCATCTGAAGGGCTCTCCCGCCGATCCGAATCGGATCTACGCGTCGCAAACGAGCGGTTGGTTCGGCCAGATCATTCAGCGTTCGGACGACGGCGGCAAAACGTGGGCGCCGCCCGCTTCGTCGCCGGCCGATCTCGTCGATGCAGCCACCGGCATGCCGAAGGGCGAGAGCAACAAGTTCGCCTACGACACGTCCGATCGCGGCCGGCCGCTCACGACCCATCAGTGGTACGACGGCACGCAGCACCCGTGGGAGTTCAAGCGCGTTTGGCACATCGAGCCGGCGGCGGCCGATCCGGACGTCGCCTACGCCGGCGTCGAGGACGCCGCGTTGTTCCGGACGACCGATGGCGGCCGCTCGTGGCATGAGCTCCCGGGCCTGCGCGGCCACGATTCCGGGCCGCGCTGGCAACCCGGCGCAGGCGGCATGTGCCTGCACACGATCGTGCTCGACCGGTTGAATCCCCAGCGAATCTTCGTCGCGATCTCGGCGGCCGGCGCGTTCCGCACGGACGACGGCGGCGAGACGTGGCGGCCGATCAACCGCGGGCTCAAATCGCAGTACATCCCGGATCCGACCGCCGAGGTCGGCCATTGCGTGCATCGGATCGCGATGCATCCGAAGCGCCCGAACGTGCTCTACATGCAAAAGCATTGGGACGTGATGCGCAGCGACGACGCGGGCGACTCCTGGTACGAGATCAGCGACAATTTGCCGACCGACTTCGGCTTCGCGATCGACGTGCACGCGCACGAGCCCGATACGGTTTACGTGGTGCCGATCAAGAGCGACTCCGAGCATTATCCGCTCGACGGGAAGCTCCGCGTCTATCGCAGCCGCACCGGCGGCAACGATTGGGAGCCGCTGACGGAGGGTCTGCCGCAGCGCGATTGCTACGTGAACGTGCTGCGCGATGCGATGTGCGTCGATTCGCTCGACCCGTGCGGAGTCTATTTCGGCACGACCGGCGGTCAGGTCTACGGCTCCGCCGATGGCGGCGACAGCTGGGCGCCTATCGTCCGTGATCTGCCGAGCGTCCTGGCGGTCGAGGTGCAGTCGTTGTCATGATCCGCGTCGCGTTGCCGCAGCATCTGCAGACACTGTCCGGCGTCGACGGCGAGGTGGCGCTCGCCGTCGACGGTCCCATCACGCAGCGGTCGATCTTGGACGCGCTCGAGGCTCGCTATCCGGTGCTGCGCGGCACGGTGCGCGATCACGCGACGCAGCGGCGCCGGCCGCTCGTGCGGTTCTTCGCCTGCGCGCAAGACGTCACGCATGCTTCGCCGGATGCGCCGCTGCCCGAAGCGATCTCGAGCGGCGCCGAGCCGTTCCTGATCATCGGCGCGATTGCGGGCGGATAGCGGCGGCGTAGCTTGCCGGCCGCGGCGCGCGGCGCGCGCGTTGCCGCGCGCCGGCGCCGATCGACGCCGAGCTTTGGGCGCGGTCGCCGCGATGCGACACCTGCTCGAGCCGCGCTTGCTATATCATCCCGTCGCGGGCTCGACCCGATTCGTGTCGCTAGGGAGAGAGATATGCGAAATGGAGTATCGCGTGCGTTGTTGGCGGCACTCGTCCTGGTGCCGGCCGTCAGCTTCGCACAGAAGACGACGCCGCGGCCGCAGTTGAGCTACACCTACGTCGAGCTCGCCTACGACGAATCCGATTTCGACGTCGCGGGCGCCAACAAGGTAGATGGCGACGGGTTCACGCTCGCGGGCTCGTACGAAATCAACGACGACTGGCACGTATACGCGTCGTACGGCGCCGACGACCTCGACTTCGGCATCGATCTGGACACGTGGCGGATCGGCGCGGGCTATCGCTACGGGCTGCGCGACAACGTCGACCTCTACGGCCGCGTGCTCTACATCCGCAACAACGTGCACGCGCCGGGACCTCTGGATGGCGACGACGACGGGTTAGGCCTGCAGGTGCGTATTCGCAGCCGCGTGAATCAGCGGCTCGAGCTCGAAGGCGGCATTCAATACGTCGACGTCGACGGCACCGACACGTCGCTGCAGGCGAGCGCGCGCTATCACTTCACGAATCAACTGTCCGCGGCGATCGGCCTCACGTTCGGCGGCAACGCCGACGGCATCGGCGTGAGCGCACGTTACTCCTTCTGAGCGGCGGCGCGCGGCACGACGAGCGCCTCCTCGCCTAGGGCCGTGCGGCAAGCTCGCCGGCAGCGGCGTCAGGCCGCGCCGGCGATGTAGCTCTGCAGCTGTGTGATCGTGAACTGCTGATCGTCGATCGTGGCCTTGACGAGATCGCCGATCGAGACGATGCCGACCACGCGCTTGTGGTCGACCACCGGCAGATGGCGCAAGCGCCGGTTCGTCATCAGGGCCATGCATTCGTCGATCGATCGGTCCGGCGTCACGCAGACGACGTGCGAGGTCATGATCTCTGCGACACGCGACTCTTTGGACGAGCGTCCGGCCAGCACCACTTTGCGGGCGTAATCGCGCTCGGTGAAGATGCCGACGAGCTTCTCGCCGTCGAGCACGAGCACTGCACCCACGTCGCGCGCGGCCATCACGTCGAGCGCTTCGAGCACGGTGTTCGCCGGTTTGACGGACCACACGGTGTGGCCCTTCTCTTTGAGGATATCGCTAGCGGTGTGCATCGCCGTTCTCCCGTGTGCAACGTGCAAGCCTAGGCTTGCACCCGACCATC
Source organism: uncultured Gammaproteobacteria bacterium (assembly GCA_963817615.1). Classification (GTDB taxonomy): domain Bacteria; phylum Pseudomonadota; class Gammaproteobacteria; order Steroidobacterales; family Rariloculaceae; genus FEN-1219. Next base: position 1,980,806 of record CAWFPH010000002.1, read on the forward strand.
GGGCGGACCGCGGCGCCGCTGGCGCAGAATCGTACCGAGGAGATGCGACGCGTGACGATCCTCCCCCCGCGGTCATTTTGCTCCCGATCCGCCCGCGCGACTACCCGCGAGCGGCGGCGAGGCTCATTTGACGAGGGTGATCGGAACGTTTACGGCGTGGATGACCTTCGATGCGACCGATCCGAGCACGATGCCGCTCACCGGGCCGAGCCCGCGCGTGCCCATAATCACCGCTTCGCAGCGGTGGTCCACAACGTACTCGGCGATGCATTGCGCGGGGTCGCCGAGCAGCACCGCGGAGGCGTGGAAAAGCTGGGCTTGCTTGAGGCGAGCGATGGGCTCGTCGAGCAGCGCGGTGCCCGCGTCGTGCGCGGAGTCCGCGAGCTGCTCGGCAATGTCGGCCGCATCGCGCGTGAACGACTCGGGAATTCCGACCGTCGCTTCCTGCACGTTGACGAGATCGATCGTGATGCCGTCGTGGTTGCCGCGGCGGCCGATTGCCAGCACATAGTCGAGCGCGCGGCGCGCAGACGGCGAGCCGTCGAAGGGGAGTGCCACTTTCATGTCGTCGATCTTCCCGAGTGAAACCAGCTCCGTTGCGCAATATAAGCCATTGCGAGCCTCGAGCAAGGTGCCGCGCGATCCCGGTCGCTTCGTTCAGCGCGTCCCGACGGCGGCCTCGAGGTCGTGCAGGGGCACCGCGAGCCAGTCCGGCCGCTGCTCGAGCTCGTAGCGGATCTCGTATAGCAGGCGCTCGATGCCGGCCAGTGCGAGCAGCCGCGCGGCGTCGCCGGGCTCGCGTGGATATATCGCGCAATCGCCGATCGCCTCGATATAGGCCTCGAGGAACGTCTCGTGCACGCGCTCTCGCCAATCGTCGAGCAGCGGCTCGACCGCGGCGGCGTTGGCCGGTCCCCGCCCCGCGTATTGGCGCGCCGCAACGGCACGCGCGTAGTCGAACGATCGCAGCATGCCGGCGACGTCCTTGAGCGCCGTGGTCTTGCGCCGGCGCTCCTCGATCGTACGGGCCGGCTCGCCTTCGAGGTCGGTGATCACGAAGTCATTGCGCGCGAGCAGCACTTGCGCCAAGTGGTAGTCGCCGTGCAGCCGCGTGGCGAGCGCGTCGACCTTGCGTGCGGCGTTGCGCTGCAAGGTCGCGCCGATTGCGGCGCGTCGGTCGAGAACGGTGCGTGCCGCGGCGCGCGCGTCCTCCGGCAGAGACTCGAGCCGCGCTTCGAGCGCCGCGAGCGTCGCGTCGGCCTCGGTGCGGATTCGCTCGGCCCACTGCGTGAGCGCTGCGTGGTCGAACGGCACCGGATCGAACGCCGGATCGCCGGTCGTCACCGCGAGCGCGCGGTGCAGCTCCGCGGTTCGTGCCGCCAGCGCGCGCACGAGCAGCAGATGGCTCGAGTGGTCGACCGTGAGCACCTGACCATCGGCAGCGCGGCTCGTCGCATCGTCGATGCAGCGCTGCAGATAGTCGAGCGTGTAACGCCAACCGTCGCCCTGATGCCGCACGGCGGCTTGCACCAACGCGAGGGTCGTGGTCTCGCCGTGCCGGTCGAGCTCGATGGCGCCCGCGGTCGGCACGACGGCGTCGCAGGGCGAGCGCTCGGTGAGGAAGCGGCCCATCTCCCACTCGGGATGCACGCCGCTGCGCAGACGCCGGTAAGCCTTCAGAAATAGACGATCGCCGATCAGCGCAGTTAGGTTGCTGCTGTCGCCCGCGAAGCGGATTTCGGCCTCGTCGAGGTTGTCCGGCAGCAGGCCGGGCAAAGCGGCCGTCGGCAGAAATCGCAACGTGCCGATTCCGCATGCGTGCGGCTCGGCGGCCGCCAGCGCTTCGATGCCGTCGCGCGCGAAGTCAGTGTGCGCGAACGCATCGAAAAGCAGTCCGGTCGAGGCGTGCTGGCGCACGTGCGCGAGCGCATGCGCGGTCTGCGGACCGGCGCGCTCGGCGCCCCATTCGACGGCGAGCGGCAAGAAGTACTCCTGCGGCTCCCCTGCCTCGAAACGCGCCTCGGCGATCGCGAGCAGCCAGGTGCCGCGGCGCAGCGTCCACGGGCACACGTCCGCGATCGTCACGCCCTCGAGCGTGCGCTCCTTGCCGGCGTACCAGCGTTGCTTCGTGAGATAACCGGGCAGCACGTCGCGCTCGAGCTGCGCGACGAGCTTCTGCGCCATCTCGCGACGCTCGCCCGCTTGCGTCACGTCGAAGCTTGCGACGCCGTTGAAGAGCACGACCCACGGCTTGTCGTCGCTCGCGAGCATCTCCTCGTGCCAGCTCGGCACCGCGGCCGATTCCGCAAGCTCGAACCAGTAGAAGCCGTGCCCCGCCAGCGTCAGCAGGTACGGCAGATCGCCGATCGGCGGAAACGACGAGCGGCCCATGAGCTCGACCGGCACGCGCCCCCGGAACGCGGCGAGGTCGAGCTCGACCGGTTGCGCCGAGCGCTTCAGGTTCGCGACGCACAACAGCACCTCGTCCTCGTAGCGGCGCACGTAGGCGAGCACCGCGCGGTTGCCCGGTCGCAGCAGCTCGAACGTGCCGCGGCCGAACGCCTTGAAGCTCTTGCGCACCGCGAGGATGCGGCGCGTCCAGTTCAGGAGCGACGACGGCTCGCGCGCTTGCGCCTCGACGTTCACGGCCGGGAAGCCGTAGATCGGGTCCATGATCGGCGGTAGGAACAGGCTCTGCGGATCGGCGCGCGAGAAGCCGCCGTTCCTGTCCGAGCTCCACTGCATCGGCGTGCGCACGCCGTTGCGGTCGCCCAAGTAAATGTTGTCGCCCATGCCGAGCTCGTCGCCGTAGTAGACGCTCGGGCTGCCCGGCATCGAGTACAGCAGCGAGTTCATGAGCTGGATCTTCGCGGGGTCGTTCTCCATGAGCGGCGCGAGGCGCCGCCTGATCCCGACGTTCACACGCGCGCGCCGGTCGATCGCGTACGTCTCGTACATGTAGTCGCGCTCGCGGTCCGTCACCATCTCGAGCGTGAGCTCGTCGTGGTTGCGCAGGAAGATGGCCCACTGGCAGCTCGGGGGGATGTCGGGCGTCTGCTGCAGGATCTCGACGACCGGGTAGCGGTCCTCTTGTGCGATCGCCATGTACATGCGCGGCATCAGCGGAAAGTGGTAGGCCATGTGGCACTCGTCGCCGTTCCCGAAGTACTCGAGCACGTCCTCGGGCCACTGGTTCGCCTCCGCGAGCAGCATGCGTGCGCGGTAGTCGCGGTCGATCGTCGCGCGAAACTGCTTCACCACCGCGTGCGTCTCGGGCAGGTTCTCGTTGCTCGTGCCCTCGCGCACGCACAGATACGGAATGGCATCGAGCCGCAGGCCGTCCACGCCCATGTCGAGCCAGTGCTTCATCACGCTGATCACGGCCTTCACGACGGCCGGATTGTTGTGATTCAAATCGGGCTGATGCGAGAAGAAGCGGTGCCAGTAGTATTGCCGCGCGACCGGGTCCCAAGCCCAGTTCGATTCCTCGGTGTCGCTGAAGATGATCCGCGTGCCCTTGAACCGTTGATCGGTGTCGCTCCAGACGTAGTAGTTGCGTTTCGCCGAGCCCGCCGGCGCCTCGCGCGCGGCTTGAAACCACGGGTGCTGATCGGAGGTGTGGTTCACGACGAGCTCGGTGATCACCTTCAGCCCGCGCCGGTGCGCCTCGCGCACGAACGTGCGGAAGTCGCGCTGCGTGCCGTAGACGGGGTTGATGCCGCGATAGTCCGCGATGTCGTAGCCGTCGTCCCGCAGCGGCGAAGGGTAGAAGGGGAGGAGCCAAATCGCGTTCACGCCGAGCCGCTCGATGTAGTCGAGCTTCGCCGTGAGCCCGCGGAAATCTCCGATGCCGTCGTCGTTGCTGTCGAAGAACGATCGCACATGGAGCTGATAGATGACCGCGTCCTTGTACCAGAGCGGGTCGCCGTTCGAGTTGTCTTTGAGCGCCATGCTGCCGGCAGTCAAACGAAGTAGTCGAAGTCGCGCTCGGTGGCGATGTGCCGGCGCAGCCTGAACACGTGTGCGGGCGAGCGTCCGGGGTCCAGTCCCACGAAGTTGCGCCGGCCGTTCCAGAGATAGCGCGCGCCGGTCAAGAGATCGTGCGCCTGATAGGCGCGGTCCGCGCTCATGCGCCACTCGTCCAGCGGCACGGTTACGAAGCCGTTCTGGGCGTGATACGGATCCAGGTTCACGACGACGAGCACGATGTTGTCGAGATTCGCGGTGTGCTTGGAGTAGCACACAAGCTGCTCATTGTCGATCTCGCGGAATTCGAGCGTGTCGTCGGACTGCAGCGCCGGATTGTCGCGACGGATCGCGTTCAGCAGCGCGAGGAAGTCACGGAGGCTGTCGTCTCGCGCGACGTTCCAGCGGCGCACCTGGTACTTCTCGGAGTCCAGATACTCCTCCGTGCCGGGATCGCGCGGCTCGGCCTCGAGCAGCTCGAACGCGGGGCCGTAGATGCCGTAGCTCGCACCGAGCGTCGCGGCCAGCACCGCGCGGCACATGAACGCCGGCCGCCCGCCGAATTGCAAGTACTCGTGCAGGATATCGGGCGTGTTCGGCCAGAGATTCGGCCGGAAGTAGTCGCGCCGGCGCTTCAGATCGGTGAAGTACTCGGTGATCTCGCGCTTCGTGTTGCGCCACGTGAAATACGTATACGACTGGCTGAAGCCGAGCTTCGCGAGCCGGTACATCACGGCCGGCCGGCTGAACGCCTCGGCGAGAAATATCGTCTCCGGATGACGGCTCTTCACGTCGGCGATCAGCCATTCCCAGAACGGAAACGGTTTCGTATGGGGATTGTCGACGCGGAACACGCGCACGCCCTCGCCGACCCAATGCACGACGACGTCGCGCAGCTCCTGCCACAGCGCGCGCCAGTCGTCGGTCGTAAAGTCGAACGGCACGATGTCCTCGTACTTCTTCGGCGGATTTTCCGCGTATTGGACGCTGCCGTCGCGCCGCTTCTTGAACCATTGCGGGTGCTCGCGCACGTACGGGTGATCCGGCGAGCACTGGAAGGCAATGTCGAGCGCGAGCTCGAGCCCGAGCCGATCGGCGGCCGCGCGGAAGTCGCGGAAGTCGGCGAGCGTGCCGAGCCCCGGGTTCACGCTCTTGTGGCCGCCCGCCTCGGCGCCGATCGCCCACGGCGAGCCGGGGTCGTCGGCCGTCGCGACCAGCACGTTGTTAGGCCCCTTGCGCTTGGTCGCGCCGATCGGATGAATCGGCGGCAGATACACGATGTCGAAACCCATCGCGGCGACGTATGCGAGACGTGACTTCGCGGTCGCGAACGTGCCGTGCGGCTCATCGGCCGTGGTCGCGGAGCGCGGGAAGAACTCGTACCACGCCGAGAAGCGTGCGCGGGGCCGCTCGACCACGATCTCGAGCGTGCGCGCGAAGCGGGTCTCGAGCGAGCGATCGGGATGGCGCGTCAGCAGCGCCTCGAGCTCGTTCGATAGAGCGAGCACGCGACGCACGTCGAGCGGCGTGGCGGCCTCGAGCGCGGCCGCGTGCTCGGCGAGCGCCGTCCGGTCGGCTCCGCTCGCGCGCGCGGCGGCCTCGCGCACGAGCGCCGCGCCGTCCTCCAACGCGAGCGCGACTTCGGCCGGCGCACTGCGCCGTGCGAACGCGTGCCGCCAGGTCAGGAACGAGTCGACCCACGCCGTGACCGTGTAGCGATGCACGCCGAGCGCGCTCACCGCGAACGACGCGCGGTAGAGATCGTTGCCGACCGGCTGCATCGGCAGCTGCGCGAGCTCGCCGCCGGCCGGCCCGTGCAGCAGCATGCAGGCGAGCTGCTCGTGACCCTCGACGATCGCCTCGGCCTCGACGACGACGATCTCCCCGAGCACACGCTTCGCCGCACACGCACCGTGGTCGACGGCGGGCCGCACGCGCTCGATCAGCACGCGACGGCGGCCGTCCTCGGGAAGCTTCATGCGCCGTCCTCGTCGACGCTGCCGAGCAGCATCACCGAGAGCGGCGGCAAGGTCAGCGAAAGCGTGTGGTAGCGGCCGTGCGTCGCGGTCGGCGCTGCATGCACGCCGCCGAGATTACCTTGGCCGCTGCCGCCGTAAAGCGTCGCGTCGCTGTTCAAGAGCTCACGCCAATAACCGCCGCGGGGTGCGCCGATCTGGTAGTTCGCATGCGGCACCGGCGTCAGATTCGCGACCGCAAGCACGAGGCGCCGGCCGCTCGCGTCGCGTCTGACGAACGCGATCACGCTGTGGTCGGCGTCGTTGCAGTCGATCCATTCGAAGCCGTGCGGCACGAAATCTCGCTGCCAGAGCGCCGGCTCGGAGCGATACAGCGCGTTCAAGTCCTTGAGCCAGCGGCGCACGCCCGCATTCGAAGGCGCCTCGGCGCCGCGCCAATCGAGCTCCGCCTCATGATTCCATTCGCTCCAGACGCCGAGCTCGGCGCCCATGAACAAGAGCTTCTTGCCCGGGTGCGCGAACATGTAGCCGTAGAGCGCGCGCAGGTTCGCGAACCGCTGCCAGTCGTCGCCCGGCATCTTGCCGAGCAACGAACGCTTGCCGTAGACGACCTCGTCGTGCGACAGCGGCAGCACGAAGTTCTCGGCGAACGCGTACCAGAGGCTGAACGTGATGTCGCGGTGGTGATACTTGCGGAACAACGGGTCCGTCGAAAAATACCGCAGCGTGTCGTGCATCCAACCCATGTTCCACTTCATGCCGAAGCCCAAGCCGCCGAGCTCTACGGGTCGCGACACCATGGGCCAAGCGGTCGACTCCTCTGCGAAGGTCTGCGTATCGGGATGGCGGCGATACGCCGTGGTGTTGAGCTCGCGCAGGAACGCGATCGCGGCCGTGTTTTCGCGGCCGCCGTGCTCGTTCGGCAGCCACTCGCCATCCTTGCGAGCGTAGTCGAGATAGAGCATCGAGGCGACCGCGTCCACGCGCAGCCCGTCGGCGTGGTACTCGCCGAGCCAGAACATCGCGCTCGACAAGAGGAACGCCTTGACCTCGGGCCGCGCGTAGTCGAACACGTAGCTGTGCCACTCGGGCTGATAGCCGCGCCGCCGGTCCGCATGCTCGTAGAGGTGCGTGCCGTCGAAGTAGTTGAGCCCGTGGAGGTCGTCCGGGAAATGCGACGGCACCCAGTCGAAGATCACGCCGATGCCGGCCTGGTGCAGACGGTCGACGAGGTATTTGAGATCTTGCGGGGTGCCGTAGCGCGCGCTCGGCGCGAAGTAGCCGATCGTCTGGTAGCCCCACGACCCGTAGAAAGGGTGCTCCATGAGCGGCAGGAACTCCACGTGCGTGAAGCCCATGTCGCACACGTGCTCGATCAGCGGCTCGGCGAGATCCCTGAAGCCGAGCCAGCGGCCGTCGCGCCGCCGCCACGAGCCGACGTGCAGCTCGTAGATCGACCAAGGCGCGTCGAGCGCGTTGGCGCGCGTGCGACGCCGCAGCCATTCGGCGTCTTGCCACTCGTAGTCGAGCGACCAGACGCGCGAGGCGGTGCCGGGCGGCTCTTCCCAATAGAACGCGAACGGGTCGCCCTTGTCCGCACGATAACCCGCATGCTGCGATTCGACGTGATACTTGTAGCGCGCGCCGCGTGCGGCCTCGGCTGTCCCCTCGAAGATGCCGGAGTCATCGGTGCGCCGCGTCAGCGGAGTTGCGCCGGCCCGCCACCCATTCCATTCGCCGACGACCGAGACTCGCTCGGCGTTCGGCGCCCAGACCGCGAACCGCACGCCGCCCGAGCCGTCCGGGTGCGCGCCGAGCACTCGATAGAGCTCGCAATGCGCACCGTCTCGAAACTGCTCGAGGTCCTCGGCCGTCAGCAAACTCGACATCGCGCTCTGAATCCTGCCTCCATCCGTCACCGACGGGCGCGCAGGACAACGAGCAAGTTCCGTGCCGCAGGAGCGCCGGCGCGCGTTATCGCTGCGAGAACAACCGCGCGAGCCGAACGTCCGGGGCGTGCGCCGCAGCGACGATCGGCTCTACGGGGCCGGTATTTCCAAGAATTGTACGAGCCGAGTGCGCGAAAATACAGCCGAGACGACGGCAGATCGGCTCTTGCCGGAGTCGGGCCCGTCGAGGACCGTCCGGCTGCAGCGGGTCAGCGCCCGCGCTCGACGTCGGCTGCGCGCAGCTCGTACCACATCGCGTTCAAGATGCCGAACGCGAGCGCGAGCCCCAGCCCCAAAATCCATGCGAAGTACCACATCGATGTATCTCCCGATCAGTAGGGTCCGATCTGCCGCCGCACGTGCTCGAGCGTGATCGTGCCGCGCAACACTCGGAACACCCAGGCGGTGTAGATCACGACGATCGGCAGGAACACGAGCACGCAGAGCAGCATGATGTTGAGCGTGAGCCGGCTGCTCGAGGCGTCCCACACCGTCAGGCTCGCGTTCGGCTGCGTCGACGACGGTAGCAGGAACGGAAACAGCGCGATGCCGGCCGTCAGAATCACCGCGCTCGATGCAACCGCGCTCGCGACGAACGCGAGCCCCGCGCGCGCGAACCTGAGCAGCGCGAGCGCGGCGAGCGTCCCGCCGTACGCCGCGAGCGGCGCGAGCCAGAGCGCCGGCTGAGCGCGGTAGCCCGCGAGCCACGCGCCGGCGGCCACCTCGACCGACTTGCGCAGCGGATTCGACGGGCCGGCCCGGTCGAGCGCGCCGGCGATCGCGAGCCCCTTCAGCGTCGTGAGCCAGAGGCCGGCCGCCGTGAACGCGACGAGCAGCACAACGGCCGCGACGGCGCCCGCTCGACGCGCGCGTGCCGCGAGCGGCTCCTCGACCTTGAGCGCTGCGTACGCCGCGCCGTGCATCACGATCATCGCGAGGCTCGTCACGCCCGCGAGCAGCGCGAACGGGTGCAGCAAATTGAAGAAGCCGCCCGTATAGACGGGCCGCCCGAGCTCGTCGATGTGGAACGGCACGCCGAGAAACAGATTGCCGAACGCGACGCCGAACAGCAGCGCGGGGACGGCGCCCGATATGAACAGCGCCCAGTCCCATGCGTTGCGCCAGCGCGCCTGCTCGATCTTGTTGCGGAAGAAGAATCCGACGGGGCGCAGGATCAGCGCGAGCAGCACGAGCAGCATCGCGAAATACAGTCCCGAGAACGATGCCGCATAAAGCAGCGGCCAGGCCGCGAACACCGCACCGCCGGCCAAGATCAGCCACACCTGATTGCCGTCCCAGACCGGCTCGATCGATTCCAGCAGCGCCCGCCGCTCCACGTCGTTACGGCCGAGCCAACGGTAAAGCGCCGCGACGCCGAGATCGAAGCCGTCCGTCACCGCGAAGCCGATCAGCAGCGCGCCGAGCAGGAGCCACCAAATCGTGCGCACGGTTTCGTAGTCGAGCATCGCGTCTCCTCACTGCGTGGCGGCGGGTGCCCCGACCGCGGGATTCGGACCCTGTTGCGGCCAGTAGCCGAGGCCGTCGGGTCCCAATCGGATCATGCGCGCCATCAGAAAGCCGTCGACGACCGCAAGCGCGGTGTAGAGCACGACGAACCCCACGAGCGAGGTGGCGACGTTGCCGGCGGCCGTTACCGACACGCCGAGAAACGTGGGCAGCACGCCGTCGATGGCCCATGGCTGGCGGCCGTACTCCGCGACGACCCAACCGAGCTCGGCCGCGATCCAAGGCGTCGGCAGCAGGTAGAAGGCAGCCTTCAAGAACCAGCGATAGCGGTCGAGCCGCTGCACGGCCGACAACCAGAACGCGAAGCCGAACAGCGCGATGAAGCTGAAGCCGAGCAGCACCATCACCCGGAACGACCAGAACAGCACAGGCACGTCCGGGATCGTCGACAGCGCCGCGACCTCGATCTGCGCAGGCGTCGCGTCGACCGGCCGGTCGGTCTGCTTGAGCAGCAGCAGCCCATAGCCGAGGTCGGCTTTGTGTGCCTCGAACTGCTGCTTCGCGGCTGCATCGTCTGGGTTGCGGCGCAGCCGCTGCAGCGCCGCATGCGCCTGAATGCCGCTCGCGATTCGCTCGCGCGCCTTCGCGACGAGGTCGTCGATGCCGGCCACCTCCCCGTGCAGCGAGCGCGTGGCGATCAGGCCGAGCACCCACGGCACCTTGATCTCGGCGTGGGTCGTTTGCGCCGCGAGATCGGGAATGCCGAAGACGGTGAACCCGGCCGGCGCGGGCTCGGTTTTCCACATCGCCTCGATCGCCGCGATCTTCATCTTCTGGTTCTCGGTCGCCGTGTAGCCCGACTCGTCGCCGAGCACGACGACCGACAGCGCCGAGGCGAGCCCGAAGCTGGCGGCCACGGCCATCGAGCGCTTCGCGAGATCGGCGTTGCGGCCCCGCAGCAGATACCAGGCCGACACCGCAAGCACGAACACCGAGCCCGTCACATAGCCGGCGGCCACCGTATGCACGAACTTCGATTGTGCGACCACGTTGAACAGCACGTCCGGGAACGACGTGAGCTCCATCCGCATCGTCTCGTAGTTGAAGTCGGCGCCGACCGGATGCTGCATCCACGCGTTCGCGATCAGGATCCACAGCGCCGAAAGGTTCGAGCCGAGCGCGACGAGCCCGGTCACGACCAGATGCCCCACCTTCGAGAGCCGGTCCCAGCCGAAGAAGAAGAGCCCGACGAAGGTCGCTTCGAGAAAAAACGCCATCAGGCCTTCGATCGCAAGCGGCGCGCCGAAGATGTCGCCGACGTAGTGCGAGTAATAGGCCCAGTTCGTGCCGAACTGGAACTCCATGGTGATGCCGGTCGCGACGCCCATCGCGAAGTTGATGCCGAAGAGCATTCCCCAGAACTTCGTCATTCGGCGCCAGATCTCGCGGCCCGTCATCACGTAAACGGCCTCCATGATCATGAGGATCATCGACAGGCCGAGCGTGAGCGGCACGAACAGGAAGTGATACAGGGCGGTCAGCGCGAATTGCAGCCGTGAAAGATCGACGAGCGTGATGTCGGTCATGGTGCTTCCCCGGAAGCGGACGGCGAAGAGGTCGGGTCGAGCTCGAGATGCCGCTCGACGAGCGGCGCGGAAACCGACGGCTGCTCGGCGCCGGAGAAGAACGCGAGCTTGAGGGCGGCCAGAGCGAGCAGCTTCAGTCCGAGCACGACGGCCAAGGCGCGCAGCAGCCCGCGTCGCCAATCGGCGTGACCGAGGAGGGTAACCTTGTACAGCGTCTCGCGTACCATCAGCGGCTTCGCGGCCCGCACGCGCGCGAACCGTCACCGCGCACGATAGACCCGTTGCGCGGCGCTGTCATGAATCCCTACGGTTGGATGACGTTGCTCGCGCGCGCACGATCCGCTCGGCTGGCTGCGAGCGTTCGTCTCCTAGGCGCGGGCGGATCTCAGGGCGTCGAGGGCAACCGGAAGACGGCGTCGCCGTAGCCGAGCGAGCCCAACTCGCCGCTCGGGAAGATGTCGTGGCCGGCGATCCATTCGCGCGCTCGCGTATAGGCCTCTTCCGTGTAGGTGTCGAATACGAGCCGCTCCCCGGGGCCCCACCGCCGGGTGTCCATGCGCGCGTGGTAGCGTTCCGGAAATTCCTTCTTGTAGTAGTGCGTGTAGAGCTCCGGCCGCAGATCGATATCGCGTTGGGCGCGTTGCAGCGCACGGAAGAACTTGCGCAAGTCCTCCGGGTCGGGATCGCCGTGCACCATGGTCGCGATCATGAACGTATTGTCCAAAATCTTCCGGAACCCGAGCTGCTCGGCGAAGTAATACGGGCCGCTGAACAGCGCGGCAGCCGGCACGCTGTGCTCGAGCAGCAGCTCCATCCGCCTGAACAGCATCCCATCGTTGAACGACAGATTGATGCGCTCGCCGGGCAGGTACTGCTCGAGCGATTGAATCGTCGAATAATGGCTGCCCGATTGGTAGCCGACCGAGATCGGCACGCCGGCGAGGTCCTGCGGCGTTTGCACCGGCGAGTCGGGCCCGACGAACACCCCCGACGGTGCGACGGAGTAGACGTGCGGATACAACCGGCCGTGCCCGGACGAGGCTGCGACGTTCACGGTCCAATGGCACGCGCAGCTCAAGTTCGTCTGCCGTCCCTGCTCGAGCGATTGATAGGCGCCGACCTTTGCGCCACGGTCGTGGATCTTGCCGTCGGTCGTCTGTACCTGCTCGCGGAATACGTACTCGAGGCCCTCGTCCGCGAAGTAGCCTTTTTCCTCGGCCACCCATTCCTGCAGACGGAAGTGCGGATCGACGATGAACGGCTGCTTGCTCATGGCGCTCCCTCCGCCGAGCGCTCACTTGCAAACGACCGCACGCTCGGGCGGTCAGTATACGGCGCGACCCGACCCTGCTCGCGGCCGGTGGGCATGCGCACGCACGCCGCGCCGATCCCCGCCGCGCGGGGATATTCTGAATAGCAATCATCCGCATCTGTATCGCCAGCCGCTGCGATCGACCGCCGGCATCGCGCCGGCCGCTGCCGCCGGCGCAGCGATTCGCGGGGCCGGAGCCCCCGCGGCTGCCTCGCCGACGGAGGGTCCGCGACGGGGGAACCCTTAAAATCGCCGCCACGTGCGCCGCTCGCGCGGCCGTGCGCGCCTCGTGGCCGAAAACCCTTTTCGCGCAGCGACTTACGGGTGGCGGCAGTCGACACCCTTGCCGTGGTCCGGCTCAGGCCGGAACATGTAGGTCTCCCCAGCCACCCTTCGGAGCCTATGGCCGGTCCGCAGCGTCCATTTCGCGAGTCGAACCTCTACGGCGCGCCGATCCGCGATCTCAAGCTCGAGATCGCCGACACGCGGCTTGCGCCGGTCGTCGAGGAATTTCGCAGCGAGCTTGCGGCGCGCGGTTTCACGAAGGTCTCGCCGGCGTTCTATCTTTCGACGGAGTGGGGCGTCGCGTTCGGCACGGTCGCGATCGGCATTCCTTTCTATCTTGCTCGGCCGGAGCTGACCGAGCTGCACGGTGAAGAGGTGGGCCATATCGAGGGCTTCAACCACGCCGACATCCTGCGCTACCTCCGCCACGAGATGGGGCACGTGCTCAACTACGCGTACAAGCTCTACGACGACGAGGCCTGGGTGAAGCTGTTCGGCTCGATCACGCAGCCGTACCGCGAAGATTACCGGCCGCAACCTTTCAGCCGCCGCTTCGTGCGTCACCTGCCGGGCTGGTACGCGCAGAAGCATCCGGACGAGGACTGGGCCGAGACGTTCGCGGTGTGGATGACGCCGGGCCGCGATTGGCGGACAGACTATGTGCAGTGGCCGAGCGCGCTCGCGAAGCTCGAGTTCTGCGACCGCACGGTCGCGGCGCTCGCGCTGCGGGAGCCCGTCGTGATCTCGACCGAGCACGACGAGGACGTGGCGGCGCTCGACTATTCGCTGCAAGAGTTCTACAAGAGCCAGCCGACCGAGAGCGAGCCCGTTGCGGCCGGACTCGACGGCGACCTGCGGGCGATCTTCGACGACCTGATCGAGGGGGAAGAGGGCATCGCCGTGCCCGATGCGCGTCCCGCGAGCGAGCTGATACGCCGCCTCGAGCGGCAGCTCATGGCCGATGTGTTCCGCTGGACCGGACACTTTCCGGAAAAGACGCGCAGCCTGATGCGCGACCTCGCGAAGCGGGCCGATATGCTGCGGCAAGTCTATCCGCGTGCCGCCGAGGCGCAGGCTATCGTCGGCGTGACCACGCTGGTGACATCGCTCGCCATGAATTTCGTGCATCGCGGCGCGTATTTTCCCGAAGCGCCGGCGGGTACGCCGGCGGCCGCGCCGGGCTTTGCGCCCGCGGCCGGTGCCGCGACGAGCGCGGCCGCGGGCTCTGCAGCGGCCACCGCGGGCGCATCGAACGCGAGTGCCGATGGCGGGTTAGGCGACTCGGGCGGATCGATCTGATTCGCGGGCGGGGCGACGGCGCCGCGCGCGTTCGCTCGAGTCACGGTTGCGGCGTGTGCGCCCGTCAGGCGAGCGCGGCGCGACCCTTCTTGCGGCGCCTCTGCGCGCGCCGGCGGTGCTTCCAGCGCTCGACCGCGAGCTCGGCGATGCGGTTCAGCAGCGTGGGATAGTCGATGCCGAGCTCGCCCGCCGCGCGCGCGAACTCGCTGCCCTGCTCGAGGTAGCAGTTCGCGTTGACCTCGATGACGTAAATCTCGCCCGTCTCGGTGAGCCGCAAGTCGATGCGGCCGTAGTCGTGCACGCGCAGTGCCCGGTACGCCTGCAGCGAGATTTTCTGAATCCTGGCCTTGAGCGCCGGGTCGAGCGCGGGCAGCACGACGGTCGTGCCGTGGTACCGGTCGCTCGTCGTATCGAACTTCGCCTCGCTGTCCATGATCGGCACCGCACCGGTCTTCAGGCCCGAGAAGTCCATCTCGAGCGGGGGCAGCGCCGTCGGCGAGTCGTTGCCGAGCACGCTCACGTAGAACTCGCGGCCCTCGATGTACTCCTCGGCGAGCGCGGCGTCGCCGAAGGTCTTGTGAATGTACGACACGCGGTCCATGAGCTGCTGCGTGTTGCGAACGAGCGAGCGCTCGTCGATGCCGATGGATGCGTCCATTCGCAGCGGCTTCACGAACAGCGGCATCCTGAGGTTGCCGCCCGTCTCGAACTCCGCCTGCGGGTAGAACGTCGCGAAGTCGGGGTACGGGATCTGCTCGAACGCGAGCAGCTTCTTCGAGAGCGCCTTGTCCTCTTGCAGATAGATCTCGCCGGGACCGCCGCCGGTGTACGGTACCTCGAGCAAGTCGAGCACGCCCGCAACGCCCATCGCTCCGCCCATGATGTCGTCACCGAACGACTCGACGAGATTGAATACGAGGTGCGGCTTGCGCTTCTTCAAGCCCTCGACCATCTCGATCACGTCGTCGCGAATCGTGAGGATCGATGTTTTGTGGCCGCTGGCTTCGAGTCCAGCGGCGACCTGTTCCATGACGATGTCGGGCTTCTCGTCGCCCGGCTCGAGGTACGCCAAGATCGTGATGTCCATCGATCGAGCTTCAGCTCGCTCCGCGTCGCTGGTCGTTCCGGCGTGAGGATACGTGCGAACGCGCGGAGTGCAAAGCATTTCGGGCTACGATGTGACGCGCATCGAGTCGCGCGCCTCGGCGGTGCCGAGCGGCCGTCATCGAAGCGTCCCCGGCTCGCTGTTGCAAACCGCATCCACGACCGTGTTTCGATTTGGGGCTGCGATCGAGGCCGGCACTGCGCGGCCGTTCGGCAAGTTTGGAAAATCGGAGGGCTAACCTATGATTCGCCACCAGGCGAGCGGGACGCCGGGAGGATCGGCAATTGCAAGATCGGTTTGCTTCACTGATGAATTCCGAGTCGAGGCGAAGCAGCGAACGCGCGCGGGCATTGTTGCCGCAAGATTTCGTTCCGTTCGACCGATCGGACATCGAGGGCGACATACTCGCACGCTTCCGCAAGATCGTTTCGCGACACGGTGAGCGAATCGCAGTCGATGACGGCCGCCGCACTCTCACGTACGCCGAGCTGGATGCCGCAACCGATCGGCTGGCGCGTGCCGTCTTCGACCGCCTCGGCCCCGGCAGCGAGCCCGTAGCGCTGCTCTACAAGCACGGCGCCCCGTTTCACGTCGCTCAGTTCGGCGTGATCAAGGCCGGCAAGTTCTACGCGAGCCTCGACGCGGAGCTTTCGTGCGAGCGTCTGGAGCGCTTGCTGCGCAATCTCGGTGCGCGGCTCCTGCTGTGCGACTCGGCTTGTGAACGGCTCGCAAGCACGCTCGCCGCGTCGTTGCCCGGGTCGACCGTGCTCGATACGGAGCAACTGAGCGGCACAGACGCCGGAAAGCCGCCGCACGTCGTGCTGACGGGCGAGAGCATCGCCTATGTCATCTACACGTCCGGATCGACGGGAGCGCCGGAAGGGGTCGTCATCGACCACCGCCACGTCCTGCACTACACGATGAATCAAACGAACGGTGCGCACTTGAGGCCGGAAGACCGCGGCTCTCAGATCAGCCCGTTGTCGTCCGCCGCCTGCACCGGGGAAACGTTCCCGTTCTTCTTGAACGGCTCCGGGGTCTTTCCGTTCGCCGTGAAGAACGACGGCGTCACGAATGTGGCGGCGCTCGCGCGGTGGCTCAGGGACAAGCGGATCTCGATCCTCGTCTGCGTGCCGGTGCTGTTCCGGCTGCTCGCAGCCCATCTCGGCAAGAACGGGCAGCTTCCGGACATGCGGCTCGTGCGGCTCTCGGGCGATCGAATTCTCCTCTCCGACGTCGATCTTTTTAAGGAACACTTTCCGCAGAGCTGCCTGCTGCGCGCAGCGTACGGGTCATCCGAGTGTCACCTCGTTGCGGAATACTTCATCGATCATTCGTACGCGGCGGATCGTCCGGCGGTGCCCGCCGGTTACGCGGTCGAGGATACGGATCTCTTCGTCGTCGACGACAACCTCGAGCGGCGCCCGCCGGGCGCGCATGGGGAAATCGCGGTGCGCAGCAAGTACCTCGCCTCGGGATACTGGCGCAATCCGCAACGGACGGCGGAGAGATTTCTCGTCGATGCGGACGACCCGAAAGGGAAGATCTACCTCACGCGTGATATCGGCTATCTCGAGCCCGACGGTTGTCTGGTGCACGCGGGCCGCGCCGACTTCAGAGTCAAGATTTACGGGAAATGGGTGGCCGTGACCGATATCGAGGAGGCGCTGCTGGGCCTGCCCGACGTGCAGCAGGCCGTCGTGGTTGCCGATGGCGACGGCCGGCACGGTAACGAGCTCGTCGCGTACTACACGACGAGGGCTGGCATGGAGCTGGCGCCGGGCGCCTTGCTGAAGGCTTTCGACGGGAGGGTCCCTGCGGAAGTGATCCCGAAGAGGTTCATCAGGTTGGACGAGATGCCCGTCACGCGCAGCAACAAAATCGATCGCAGGAAACTGGCCGAGCTGACGAAGCGCTGAGGAGTCGTGCGAGCGCGGCGAGACCGAGCAGTGGTCTCATCGCGAGCTTCCACCCTCGGGCCGTCAGACCCTAATCTATCGCTCGAGCCGCTGGAACAAGGGGAAGTCATGTCGATCTCGAAGCATCGGACGGTCGAATCCGAGCATGCCGCGGGCGGCTGGGACCGCCGCGCATTTCTCGGCGGGGCGCTCGGCGGAGCCGTCGGTGCGCTCGCGCTCGGCGGGGTCGGGCCCGCGCGCGCCCAGCCTCCCGCGGCCCCCGGGTCGCCGCCGCCGGGCGCCGACACGCGTGTCGCGCCGCAGCCCGCGCCGCGCGACTGGTCGGGTCGCGAGCCGCAGCCGTATCCCGATCCCGACGTGATCGCGCTCGACCCGCGCTTTCAGAAGTACATCGTGTTCAACACGCCGCTCTTGCGCGTGTATACCGGCGCACTCTGGTCCGAGGGACCGGCGTGGAGCGGCGTCGGCCGTTACCTGGTCTGGAGCGACATCCCGAACAACCGCCAGCTGCGCTTCATCGAGGACGACGCGCGCGTGACGACGTTCCGGAGCCCCTCGGGCTACAGCAACGGCAATACGTTCGACTTCGAGGGGCGGCAAGTGTCGTGCGAGCACGGGGGGCGGCGCGTCGTGCGCTACGAGCAGGACGGCAGCGTCACGGTCGTCGCGGAGCGTGCCGGCCGCGCGCGCTTGAACTCGCCGAACGACGTGGTGGTGCATCCGGACGGCAGCATCTGGTTCACCGATCCGAGCTATGGCATCCGCGGCGACTATGAAGGCAATCGGGCCGAGTCGGAGACGAAGGAGGCCGTGTATCGCGTGGACTCGACGTCGGGTAAGGTCGCGAGGGTGACTGACGACGTCGATCAGCCGAACGGACTCGCCTTCTCACGCGACTATACCAAGCTGTATGTCGCCGATACCGGTATGCCGCGCGAGATCAAGGTGTTCGATGTCGCCGGCACGGATCTGAAGAACGGCAAGCGCTTCGCGCAGCTCGACGTGCCGGGCACGGGTGAGCCGACCGCCGCCGACGGCATCCGCTGCGATGCGGATGGCAATCTGTGGTGCGGCGCGAGGCCCGGCGTGCAGGTGCTGGCACCGAGCGGCGAGCGCATCGGCATGATCCGGCTGCCCGAGACCTGCGCGAACGTCTGCTTCGGCGGCACGCAAGCGCAACCGGCTGTTCATGGCCGCGAGCCAGTCGCTGTATGCGCTGTACGTGGGCGTGAAGGGTGCGCACATCGCCTGACCGCGTGCGCGTCCGCTGCGGCTCGATCGCGCCGCGCGCCGAATGCGAGGCGGTGACTACGGCACCGAGGCGCGGCTCGTCCGGCCCTGCGCAAACCGCGCACGGAACTCGCGGTGTGCGTCGAGCGCGGCGCCGCTCGTTGCAAGGTGCGACTCGCTGAAGCCGGTCTCGATCCCGCGCACGCGCACGCGGCGGCCGTCGACCTCGAATCGCACTCGCCACTCCTTGACCGCGAGCACGAGCCCTGCGCCGGCGCGCTTGATTCGCCGATACGGGTGCGGCTCGGGACCTAGCGTGAGCGTCGCGGTCGCGCGGGCGCGCAGAGCGAGCGCGGTGCGCGCCTCGATCCACTCCGCCTGCTCGCTCGCCGCTGCATCCCATGCGACCTCGAATGGCGGCACGGGATCGCGCGGGCCGCCGCCCGTCACGGCCGCGCCGGTGTCCTCGAGCCAGCCGCTGCCGGCGTTCGGCATCGCATCCGTGTACGGCACGTACGGCTTGAGGTCGAGCACCGGCGTGCCGTCGAGCATGTCGACGTCGCGCACGTGCAGCGTGAGCCCGTCGATCCGCTCGAGCCGTACGGCCGACAGGCCGAGCGGATTCGGCCGGTGCGGGGAGCGCGTCGCAAACACGCCTTTGCGCCCGGAGCGGCTGCGCGGCGGCAGCACCTTCGGCCGCCAGCTCGAGTTGCGGTCGAACCAATAGAGCACCCAGACGTACTCCCAGCCGCCGAGATCCTCGAGCGCATGCTCGAAATGGCGGCCGGGCAGCAGCTCGATGCGGCCCGTGGCACCGGAGGCCGCCCGCGGCTGGCGAGCGGCCTCGACCTTCGTCGCGAGCGCCGTGCGCACGTAGCCGATCGGCTCGAGCGTGAGGCGCGCTGCGGGCGGCGGACGGTTCGCGTTCACGGTCGCCAATCTACCGCAACGGCGGCGCCCCGCGGCGGCTCGGGCCCCGTGCTTTCGGCCGGGCGGCCGCGCGGGCCGCTCAACGGGCGGCGCCGCTCGCCGTCCTGCCTGCGCCCCGCTTGGCGTGTCGACCCTCGGCGAACTCCTCGATCGCCTTCGCGCAGAACGCGTCGAGGTCGTCGGGCTTGCGGCTCGTGACGAGACCGTGATCGACGTGAACTTGCGCGTCGAGCCATTCCCCGCCCGCGTTACGGATGTCCGTCTTGAGGCTCGGCCACGACGTGAGCGTGCGGCCGCGCACGACGCCGGCCTCGACGAGCGTCCACGGGCCGTGGCAAATCGCGGCCACGGGCTTCGCGCTGTCGAAGAACGCGCGAACGAACTCGACCGCATCTTCATCCGTGCGCAGGCGATCCGGATTCACCGCGCCGCCCGGCAGCACGAGGCCGTCGTAGTCGGCCGGGTCCGCTTCGGCTACGAGCTCGTCGACCTCGAACGTGTCGCCCTTGTCGATGTGATTCATGCCCTGGATCTTGCCGTCGTGAATGGAGAGCAGCTCGACGTCCGCGCCGGCCGCCCTGATCGCGTCCCACGGTTTCGTCAGCTCGACCTGCTCGACGCCGTCCGTTGCAAGAAATGCAATGCGCTTGCCAGCGAGTTCCTTCGCCATCGTGAGTCTCCTTGAGTGTGAGGTTGCGCGGCGTTCGCAATGCAACTCGTGTGCCACGCCCGGCGGGCCCGCCGCACCGATCTACTCGTTCAATGAGCGGCGCCGTTTCTCGGATGCGTCCCTAGCCGAGGTACTCGAGCACGTGCATGCCCCCGTTCCAGTCGGTCACGTACATGAGCCCCTCGGGCGTCACGTAGCAGTCGCACGTGAGCGCGCAGCGCGCGACGTTCGGCCGCGGGTCGAGCATTCGGGCAGGCACGGGCGGCAGCCACGACGCGATCTCGCGCGGCGCGTGCGCGTCGCGCACGTCGAACACGCGCACGCCTGCGTCGTGCCAGGTCGCGAAGATCGTGTCCTCGCTCACGAAGCTGCCGGGCCGGTTCTCGTGCAGGTTGTGCGGACCGAAGTTGCCGAGCGCGCAGAAGTCGCGCCCGCTCGGCGTCGGCAGCGTCGCTACGGTCAAGGGATTCGTCTCGACGCGCACGTCCACGACCCAGGTGTAGAACGTGCCCTTTGCGCAGTAGTCCGCGTTCGACTCGTCCGCGACGATCGCGAGCTTGCGATTCGGCAGCGGCAGCGGCGTATGCGTGCCGCCGGGGTAGGGCGGCGACCAGTTCAGGTGTGCGAGCAGCTTCGGCTTCGCCGCGTCGCTCACGTCGTGGATCGTGAAGCCGCCGTCGCGCCACGCCGCGTAGCCGCGGTCGCCCGCGACGATCATATGATGCAGCGCGTAGCGCTTGCCGGGCGGATTCGTCGGTGTCTCGCCGTCCGCGCGATGCATACCGGGCAGCCACCAGCGCGACACGATCGTAGGCTTGGTGACGTCGCCGACGTCGACGATGCACAAAATGTGATCGGTGAAGCCGTCGAAGTGCGCCGCGACGTACGCGTACCGACCGCCGGTCCACCAGAGCCGATTCACGCCGATGCCAGGCATTTCGAGAAACGCGATCTCGCGCGGCCGCGCCGGGTCCTTCGCGACGTCGAAGATCGACAGGCCCGCGCGGAATGGCTCGCGTTTCGCGAGGCTATCCGCGAGCGTGTTCTCGAAGTAGTCGCGCGAGTTGTCGTACGCCTGGCTGCGCGCGAGATTCGCGCCGTTCGCGAGCAGCAGATAGTCGTCGGCGGTTTGCAGGTGATGCGTGCGCGTGAACGGCGAGGAGAAGTAATGGACCGGTTTCAGCCTGCGTGGGTCGCGCGCGTCGAGCACCGTCACGCCGTCGCTGAACATGTGGCCGACGTACAGATGGCCCCGGTTGACCATGACCTGCACGCCGTCGGGCCGGCCGCCCTGGTCGCTATAAGAGAGGTGTCTGATGCGGGTGCCGATGCCCTCGGGCGGGATGTCTGCGCCGGACGCGCGGCCGTCGCCGGGCGCGGGCTGGCCGCGCAGCCAACCCGGCGCGGCGGCCGCTGCCGCGGCGCCGGCAAGCGTTGCGAGATGGGCGCGGCGCGTGATGGTTGCCATTGTCGATGGCGCGGCGCGCGGCGCCCGTTATTGCCAGCCGCGCAGCGGGCTGGCCGGCATGCCCTCGGCCACCGTCTCGATCGCGTGCCCTTGGCCGTACGACCTGAACGCCCCGACGCCGCGGGCGAAGCGAGATAGCGCGTCATCGGTTCTTCGAGGCAAGCGCGCTCGCTCGCGGTCTTGGCCTCGGCATTCACGGCGGCGAGCGGAGCGGCGACCGCGACCGCACTCGCGACGAGTCGAGCCCATGGGCGTTCCCCTCCCGAGAAGACGGCCCAGTATCCCATAGCGACTCGACGGCGGCATGGCACCGCGGCGAGCAGTCCGACACGGCTGGTCGCTGCCGGGAGTGCGCGCTACGATCCGTCGGTCACCTGGGCCGTAAGGGGGGAAGCCATGGAGTTCGAGCGCTCGCGTCGTGATTTTCTGAAACGAAGCTCGCTGCTCGCCGCGTTGCCGATCGCGGGCGGCTTCGCGCGGCGTGCGCTCGCGCAATCCGGCTTCGTCGAGGCGCCGACCACGCTCGGCCGCGTGCGCGGCACGCGCGTCGAAGGCATCAACGTCTTCAAGGGCATTCCGTACGGCGCGAGCACCGCCGGCAACAACCGCTTCCTGCCGCCGATCGATCCGTCGAAGTGGAGCGGCGTGCGCGACGCGCTCGAGTACGGCGCGAGCGCGCCGCAGCAAGAGCCCGGCGCGCGCCCGAGGGCGTCGGGACTCTCCGTTGCGTCGGCGGGCCTTCCCGAGGAGGGCGAGGATTGCCTCGTGCTGAACGTCTGGACGCCGGCCGTCGACGACGGCGCCAAGCGACCCGTGATGGTCTGGTGCCACGGCGGCGGCTTCTCGGCGGGCTCGGGCTCGTCGCCCGTGACCGACGGCACGCACCTCGCACGGCGTGGCGACGTCGTCGTCGTGTCGCTCAATCACCGGCTGAACGTCCTCGGCTTCACGTATTGGGGCGAGCTCGTCGGGCCCGAGCTCGCACAGTCGGGGGACGTCGGCATGCTCGACATCGTGCACGCGCTCAAGTGGGTGCACGCGAACATCGAGCGCTTCGGCGGCGATCCGGGCAACGTGACCGTGTTCGGCCAATCGGGCGGCGGCCGCAAAGTCGCGACGCTGCTCGCGATGCCGAGCGCGAAGGGACTGTTCCATCGGGCCGTGATCGAGAGCGGCGCGACGCTGAAGCTCGTCGAGCGCGAGCAGGCCGCCCGCGTCGCGCGCGCGCTCGCGGCCGAGCTCGGCTTCGCCAAACCCATGCTGCACGATCTGCAAGCGGTGCCGCTCGACCGGCTCATGAGCGCGTACTTCGCGACCGTGCGCAAGATGAACGTCGATCAGATGACGATGGGCTTCTCGCCGACCGTCGACGGCACGGTCCTGCCGCAGCATCCGTTCCATCCGGCCGCGGCGGCCGTCTCGGCCGAGGTGCCGCTCTTGCTCGGCTCGACGCGCACGGAGCTCACGTTGTCGAGCGACTCGGCAGCGTTCTCGCTCGACGATGGGGGTATGCGCGAGCGCGTCGGCATGCTGCTCGGCGCGGCGGCGCCGCACGTGCTCGATGTCTACCGCCGCGCGAATCCGGAGGCGACGCCGTCGGATCTCTATTTCTTGATCGCGAGCGACTACCGCTACGGCGCGCCGGTCATGAAGATCGCGGAGCGCCGCGCTGCGCTCGGCAAGGGCGCCGTATACCTCTACTATTTCCGCTGGGAGACGCCGCTCGACGGCGGCCGGCTCAAGTCCCCGCACACGATCGAGATTCCGTTCGTGTTCGATAATCTCGAGGCATCGCGGCTCACGTCCGGTGTTGCCGATGCACCGGCGCTCGCGGAAAAGGTGAGCGGTGCCTGGCTCGCTTTCGCGCGCAGCGGCGATCCGAACACGCCCGCGCTGCCGCCCTGGCCCCGGTTCGAGCCGCGCGACCGGCCGACGATGGTGCTCGCGGGCACCAGCGCCGTCGCGAACGATCCGTTGCGCGAGCAGCGGCTTGCGCTGTTCGAGGCGATGGATCTCACGACCTGAGCCCCGCGCGGCGCGCCGCTGCAAGCACGCCCGGGACGTCGAGCACGTCGAGGCCGAGTGCCGCGGCTTGGTCGCGACCGGCCAAGTCGTCCATCAGCACGAGCGAATCCGCGTGCGCTCGAGCGAGCGCGATCGTGCTCGCTTCACCCGCATCGAGCTCGGCGAACGCCCAGGTCTCGAGAGGCGTGGGCGCGACCCGAATCCAGCCCTCGCGCAGCGCCGCGTCGAGCTCGCGCGCGCCCGGCCGGTCCGCGCCGGCCGCCACCTCGTCCTTCACGAGCCGAGTCACGACGATCGTTCCGAACAGCGCGCGCAGCACCTCGAACGCGCCGGCGGCGGCGAGGCCGATCAAGGGGCTCGCGTCGGCGGTGACGAATTTCGGCATTGGCGGACGGGCACTGCGTGCGAGGTCATCGTCGATCATGCCACCGTGATGCGCGGGTGCAACGGTGCGGAGGGCGGATAACGGATCCATCGAGCCCGGCCTCGACACATTCGGCGACGTGACGGGAGCGCGCCGAGCCACGCCGAGACCGCAGCTACACCGTCGCGCGCAGCAGCAGCGCGACGCCGAGCGCCAAACCGCCGAGATAAGTGCCGAGCGCGCCGACTGCGCGCAGCGGATGCGGCGGCCCGTCGAACGTCCGCGTCATCAGCATGCCGGCGGCGTGCAACACGCGCGCGATCGTCGCGATCGCCACCACCCAGGGAATCCAGCCGCTCGGCGCGGACAGCGAGAAGTACAGGAACAGCGCGACGAAGAGCGGGACGTACTCGGCCGCGTTGCCGTGCGCGCGTACGGCTCGTCCGAGCGGTCCCGAAGGATCGGCGCCGGAGCCGATTCCGGTCTTCGTCCGGCCGCGCAGACGCGACACGTTGAACGCGAGCGCGAAGTAGAGAATCACGAGCAGCCCGGAGCACAGAAGATAGACGATCATGGCTTCACTCCTTCGTCGCGACCGATGCGGAATCGAGCGGCGCGCTCACCAGCTCGGCGGCGGTGCGCCGCCGTCGCTCGCCGCGTCGAGCTTCGCCTGCGCCGCGGCGTCGAGGTCGATCGCCATCGAGCCGAGCAGCTCCTCGAGCTGCTTGACGCTCGTCGCGCTCGCGATCGGCGCGGTCACGCCGTGCCGGCGCTGCCACGCGAGCGCGATCTGCGCAGGCGTCGCAGCGTAGTCGGCCGCCACTGCGTCGAGCGCCGCGAGGATGCGTAGGCCGCGTTCGTTCAGCATGTCCTTCACGCGGTACGCGCGCGGGCTGCCGACGAGGTCCTTCTCGGCGCGGTACTTGCCGGTCAGAAATCCGCTCGCGAGGCCGAAGTAGGGAATCACGCCCAGCTTCTCGCGCCGGCACAGCTCCGCGAGCGGCCCCTCGAACGCGAGCCGATCGTAGAGGTTGTACCAGGGTTGCAGGCTCTCGAAGCGCGGCAAGCCCCGTTTCGCGGCGACGTCGAGTGCGGCCGAGAGCCGCTCCGCGCCGTAGTTCGACGCGCCGATCGCGCGCACCTTACCGGCCTCGATCAGCTCGGCGAAGGCGCCGAGCGTTTCCTCGAGCGGCGTGTCCTTGTCGTCCGCGTGCGCTTGGTACAGATCGATGTAGTCCGTCTTCAGCCGCTCGAGTGAGTGATCGACGGCCTGCAGAATGTAGTCGCGCTTGAGCCCTTTCTGTCCCGGGCCCATCTCCATGCCGACTTTCGTCGCGATCAGCACGTCGTCGCGCCGCCCGCGGCGCTCGAGCCAATTGCCGATCGTGCGCTCGGATTCGCCGCCCACGTGACCCTTGATCCAGATCGAATAGACGTCGGCCGTGTCGATCAAGTTGCCGCCGCCCGCGACGAACGCATCGAGCACCTCGAACGAGCGCTGCTCGTCGGCCGTCCAGCCGAAGACGTTGGTGCCGAGCGCAAGCGGCGCGATCGTGAGGCCCGAATTACCGAGGGGCTGCTTCTTCATGTCACGTCCTTCCGAGCGCGGCTCGGGCCGATCAGTGCAGCGGCGAGTCCGGCCAGCCCGGATTCATCCGATAGGGTACGCTGAACACGGTCGCCTCGATCTGCCGGATCTTGCCGTCGACGACCTTGAAGGCCTCGAAAATCAGGAAGCTGAACGGCCGCGTGAACGCCCCGTTCGGCTTGTAGTCGCGGCCGCGCGCCATCGGCACGGACGAGAGGTTGCCGCGGTGGTCGAACGTCGCGATCGCGCACACGACTTGATCGTCCTCGTCCACCACGAGATAGCGGCGGTGCGAGACCGACGTCACGATCACGAGCATGCCGGCCGCGAACTGCTCCTGGCAGCCCATCTTCATCACTGCGTTGGATGCCGATGCGTTCAGCGTCATTTGCCCGCCGTTCTCGAAGCGCGTGCACATCGGATCGAACGGCGTGATGTCGCCCCGGCCCTGAGTAATGCCCTCGAAATACGAATCGGCGATGTCGACCAGCGCCGCGCGCGATGCGCGCCGCGGCGCGGCCACTTGCTGGTGCCAGATCGGCCGATCCACCGCGAACGAAGCCATCGCAGGATCGTCGGCGTTGCGCCTGAGCACGCTGGTCTCGATCTCGGTGATCTGGCGGTGCTCGACTTTGAGCCGGGCCGCGAGCATCGACGGCAGCCCGCTTTCGATCACGCCCGCGTACAGCTGGATGCCGCCCGACTGCGGATCCGTGAACACGAGCTCGCGATCGCCGAGCTTTTCGGCCGTGGCCCAAAGCGCATCGCCGATCGCGAGCTCCGCGCCGTTCTCCGTGTAGCGCACCTGTGGTGCGAGCGGCACGGCGCTCGCGTCGTGATGCGTGAGGCCGTAGAGGAAGCGCTCCGCGAATTCCTTGAGGCAATCGTGACCGCAGACGACTTCGTATTGCGACGAATGCGCGCTCGGCTGCGCCGCCGCGACACCGCAGCACGCGATCGCCGTTGTGAGCAGCCCGCCGAGCAGCGCGGTGCGCCGCGCTCCGCGGGTGGCTGCGAGCGCCGGATGAAGCGTTATCCGTTGCACGTTGAGCATGACCGTGTCCCCGTGTCCTCCGCCCGCGTGGCGCGCACGCGCGCGACCGCCGGGCCGTCCCGGGGTAGAGGATAACGCACGGCTGCCGGCGCGCGGCCGCGGCCGGCCCCCGTCACGCGCGGCGCAGTACCGCGCGCACGCGCTCTACGTAGGCGGTGCCGAAGAGATTCAGGTGGTTCAGCAGGTGATAGAGGTTGTAGAGCGGCGCACGCGAGCGCCAGTCGGCGTTGCAGCGGGACTGCTGCTCGTACGCGTCGAAGAACGCCGCAGGCGGCGACCCGAACAGCGTGAGCATCGCGAGGTCGGCCTCGGCCCAGCCGTAGTGCACGGCGCCCGCGTCGATCAGCGCGAGCTCGCCGTTCGCGCACGCATGCAAGTTCGCGCTCCACAGGTCGCCGTGCACGAGCGCTGCGGGCTGCGCGGGGATCCGGCTCGGCAGCTCCGCGCAGAGCCGCTCGAGCGCCGCGACGTCCGCCGCGTCGAGCAAGCCGGCGTCGCGTGCGCGCCGGCCCTGTGGCAGCAGCCGGCGCTCTGCGAAGAAGCGCCAGCCGTCCGCGAGCGGTGCATTCGGCTGCGGGCTTGCGCCGCACCAGCCGTCGCGGTCGAGGCCGAAGCGGTCGCTACGCTGCGCGTGCAGCCTTGCAAGCCCGCGGCCCGCGGCCTCCCAGTCGGTGCCGCTGGGGTGGCCGTCGCCCAGGTCCTCGAGCACCAGTATGCCGGCTTCGACCGCATGCACGACCGGCACGCGCAGCGAGTGCGTGGCCGCGAGGAGGGCAAGGCCGTGCACTTCCATCGCGAAGAACTGGGACGGTGCGCCGCGGCGGCGCTTGACGACCACGGGCAGGCCATCGTCGAGCGCAACGCGGTGCACGCCGTCGTGGAGCGTTTCGAAGCGCGCCTCCATGGCCGGGATTGTCGCCGAATCCGAAGCGGAACCGGCGTTCGTGTCGTCTTCGGGACGGACGAGTCGCTGCGCGTGGGCGGCGGGGAGCGGTGGCGCGGCGCTGGAGGCGCGGGCTCGGGTGCGTCGTGCGGCGCGCCGCACGCCCCGCTATAGTCTGCTCGAAGTCGAGCGGTCCGCCGCAGTCTCCGAGCGGGCCGATCGTGCACGAGTCTCGAGAGGCCGTCCATGCCGTGCTGCGATCTCGAAGCCGTCGATGTGCGCAGCGGTTCCGCTGGCGCGCCGACCGTCTGCGGCTCGCCGACGGTCTGCGGTGCACCGATCGTGTGCCGTGCGCTGGGCGTCGCGGCCGCGGCCGGCGCGCGGCGTGCCTCGGGCTGCGCGGGATGCTGAGCCACTACTTCGCGGTGGCGCTGCGCAAGCTGCGCTCGGCGCCGGTTGCGGCGGCGATGAATGTGCTCACGCTGGCGCTGGGGCTCGCGTGCTTCGTCGCCGTGTATGCGTTCGTCGCGTTCTGGGGGAGCGCCGAACGGCAGTTCGCGAAAGCCGATCGCATCGCCGTGCTGACCGAGAGCATGACGCTTGCAGACAACAGCTTTTCGTACGAGGACGAGCCGGCCGTTCCCGAGATCGCGGCGCAATATCTAAAGTCCGAGTTCCCAGGCATCGAGAAGACCGCGCGCGCTGTGCATATCGACGGGCAAATGGTCGCTGCCGGCGGGCGCGCGTTACACAAGATCGGAGTCGCGGTCGATCCACAGTTCCTCGAGCTATTCGAGCTGCCGTTCGTCGCGGGCGATCCGCGCACCGCGCTGGCGCGGCCGCGCAGCGCCGTGTTGACGCAAGATCTCGCGGTGCAGCTCTTCGGCTCGGCCGAGCCGCTCGGTCAAGCGGTGCGGATCGGCAATACGGTGGACGCGACGGTCACCGGCGTGCTCGGGCCTGTGCCCGAGCCGTCGCACATGGGGCGCTCATCGTCCGCGCCGCTCAAATTCGACTTCCTCGCCTCGTTCGACGTGCTCGAGGCGATCCGCTCGAGCACGGCGCAGCCGGGCGCGCCGCCGCCGCGCGAGCACTGGGATCAGTCGTCCGCACTCACCTATGTGCTCCTGCCCGAGGACGGCAGCTTCACGCTCCGAGCATTGCGCGCGCAGTTGCCGAGCTTCACGAAGCGGCACGTGCCGCCGGAGATGGCGGGCTTCATGACGCTGTCGTTCGACGCGGAATCGGTGCGCGACGTGCTCGCTAACGCCCAGGGCGACGGCTTGTTCCTCGAGGATTCGGGACACGCCTTGCCGGCGCTGCTGCTCGCGTTCGGCGGGCTCGTGCTCGCGCTCGCCTGCGTGAACTATGCGAATCTCGCGACGGCCCGCGCGGCGGGACGCGCGCGCGAGGTGGGTCTGCGCAGAGTGCTGGGTGCGCGCCGCTCGCAGATTGCGGCGCAGCACCTGCTCGAGGCCGGGCTGCTCACGACGCTCGCGCTCGGCGTCGCGCTCGCGATCGTGCGCTTCGCGTTGCCCGCGCTCGGCACGTTCGCCGAAGCCGACCTCGGACCGACGCTGTTCGACGGTGCGCGGTTCTTCGGGTTCGTCGCCGTAGTCATCGGCGTGGTGACCGTCGCGGCCGGCGCCTATCCGGCCGTCGTGCTCGCGCGCGTGCGCCCGGTCGCGACGCTGCACGCGTCGCGCACGCAACTCGGCTCGAAGATGCTGTCGACGCTGTTGATCGGTGTGCAGTTCGCGGCAGCGAGCTTCCTTCTGATCGCGCTGGCGATCGCCGTGCTGGAAAACCAGCACCTGCGGCGCACGGGGCTTGCTGCGAACGCCGATCCGTTGGTGCTGATCGAGAACGACGCGAAGACGACGAAGGTGGAATCGAAGACGTTACGTGCCGAGCTCGAACGCGTGCCCGAAGTGAAGGGCACAACCGAAATCGACAGCGCGCCGTGGGTCACCTTGAGCGGCGGTCTCGTGAGCCGTTCGGCCGATTCGAGCGCGCCGGCGCGGGTCGTCGCGAATCACGGCGTCGGCTTCGACTTCTTCGGAACGTTCGGCATCGAGCTGATCGCGGGACGCGCGTTCAGCCCCGAGCGCGACGCCGTGCCGGACGAGCGGCCTGCGGCGCCGGCGAATAGCGCCGAGTCGCCGCAGCAGCCGGGCGAGACGGAGCGGGCGCCGCCGGACGCATCCGGCGGCACACGGCCGGCGGCGTCCGGATCGAATGGAACCGCATCGAGTCGATCCGAGTCCGCGGCGTCCGGTGCAGCAGAGAACGCGCGCAAACCCGGCGAGCCCGGCGCCGTGCGCGATACGAGGGCTCCGAACGTGCCGATACCCGTGATCGTCGATCGCCAGTTCGTCGAGCGATTCGGCTTCGCGTCGCCGGCCGCCGCCGTCGGTCAGACCTTGTACTTCCCCGATCGCATGATGAAGGCGTTCGGCGGCAAGGCACAGCCGCTCACGATCGTCGGCGTCGCCGAGAATCGAACGTTCGTGTTCTATAGTGTGATGAACACGGCCGGGACGATATACCGCCTCGCGCCGCGCGCGAGGTTCGTGGTTGCGCGTCTCGCCCGCGACGACGTGACGGGCGCGTTGGACGGGATCGACAATGCTTGGCGTGCGCTCGCACCGAACGTCGCGATCAGCCGCCATTTCCTCGATGACTATTTCGAGCAGGCTTACTCGACGTTTCTGCACGTGGAGCGGGTGCTGAGCGGCCTCGCATTGCTCGCGGTCGCGATCTCGGTGACCGGACTGTTCGGCATGGCCACGCTGATAGCGGGCCGACGGATGCGCGAGTTGGGGGTGCGCAAGGCGCTAGGCGGGAGCCAGCGCCAGATGATCGGCCTTTTGCTCGAAGGCTTCACTCGGCCGGTGCTCGCCGCGAACGTCGTTGCATGGCCGCTCGCTTACATGGGCGCCCGCGCGTACCTGAACACGTTCCGCGCACCGATCGCAATCACCCCTCTGCCGTTCATCGCCGCGCTCGCGGCGACGCTCGCGATCGCTTGGCTTGCCGTGGTCTCGCAGACGCTCGCCGCGGCGCGCGCGCGGCCGGCCGAGGTGCTCCGGTATGAGTGACGCGCATCGTACCCTCGCACGCGCCGGGTCGATCACCTGCGGCTGTGCTGCAACGGCCGGCGCAGAAGGATCGGGCCGAGCGCCGGCCGGTACGGCCGTTGCGCAGCGCCCGATCGTGCGGGACGATGGCGGCGCGGCAACCGGATGCCGCAGCCGCCGAGGAGCCGTCGTGCGAACGTTCAGCCGCTACCGATTGATGCCGAGCGTGGTCCTCGTCGCGGCGTCGCTCATGAGCGGCGCAGCGCTCGGACAGCCCGCGCGCGGCTCGGCGTCGGCACCCGCGATGCGCGGCGACGGCCCGCCTCCGAAGGCCGCGCCGTTCAGCATCACGCGCGCAGATCCGGGTCTCGATGCGATCGTCGCGACGAACGCCAAGGCAGAGCTCATCGCGAGCGGCTTCGGCTTGAACGAAGGGCCGGTCTGGGTGCGCGACGGGGATTCCGGTTATCTGCTCGTGAGCGGCTTGCTCGACAACGTCCTTTACAAGATCTCGGCCGACAGGCAGGTGTCGGTGTTCCTCGAGAAGGCCGGTTACAGCGGTACGGACGTCGAGCACGTCGGCGCACAGACACGCAGTGGCCGCTCGCACGTGCTGCTGATCGGGCCGAGCTGCGCGGGCCTCGATTCTCAGGGCCGGCTCATCTGGTGCGCCGACAACGACCGCGCGCTGATGCGCCTCGAGAAGGACGGCACACGCACGGTCTTGTCGAGCGGTCACGAGGGCAAACGTTTCAGCGGACCGAACGACATCGCGATCCGGCGCGACGACGGTGTCTACCTCACCGATAACGACTTCGGCTTGCGCGACGCGGGGCGTAACCCGGACAAGCAGATGCCGAACGGCATCTGGCTGATCAAGGACGGCCGGTCGACGCTCGTGCTCGACGCCGCGACCCTCGGCGGTATCCCGAACGGCATCGCCCTCTCGCCGGACGAGAAGTACCTCTACGCGACCGCGCTGCAGAAGCTGATGCGCTACGAGGTGAAGCCCGACGGCACGCTCGGCGCCGGCAGCTTGTTCGCCGAAGGCGCCGGGATCGGCGACGGCATGAAGACCGATGCGCGCGGCAATCTCTATTCGACGAACGGTGCGGGGCCGGGCGTCATTCGGATCACCGCGCCGACGGGCACGCTGCTCGGCTATCTCAACTTGCCGATCTACGGCGGCGAGCCGAAGCGGCAGATCTGCGCGACGAACCTCGCGTTCGGCGACGCGGACGGCAAGAGCTTGTACATCAGTGCGTGCGACGCCGTGTATCGGATTCGGCTCGCGGTCGCGGGCACGATGCGGCCGATTGGCCGCTGAAGGTCGGCGCGGAGCCGGCCAAGCCCCGTCCCTGACGGTACTTTCCGGTACGAAAGGGCCATGGCGGTGCCTCGAAATCTGTCAAATCGTGAAGTGGTTCGCGGCCGATCTGTGTATCCTGTGATGAGGTTCACGTGTCGGACGCACTACCAACGATAACTACGGGTCCGGGCGAGATGTTTTCCAGCGATCGACCTGCGTTCCCGGGAGCCGCCGCGCCGCCGCCGTGACGGGAGCCTGATTCACGCCAACACTGTTCAAACGGTGCCATGAACAACAACAACAATAATGACGCGAACGTTCAAGTCGTCGACGCTGACTCTCCGACCGGAGAGTATCCGGCGCTCGATGAGACGCTATTCCTGGGCGGCCACGCGCCGCCGCGTTTGAACGGCAACGACGTCCAAAGTTGCGACTCGGAAGATGGGGGCGCGACCTTCTGGCTTTCCTATCTAGAGGTGGAGATCGCCCGGTTGCACGGCAAATGGGCGCACGTCGAGGCGGAGTTTAAAGGCCGCGGGACCCGGATCGCCGAGCTGCAGGAAGAGTTGCGCGGCCGTGAAGCGGTTGCCGACGAGCTTTCCGCACGGCTCGAGGACAGCGCTGCTGCCTTGATCGAGCGCAATCAGGAGATCGGTCGCAAGGAAGCCGAGTTTGCCGCGCTGACGGCCGCCCACGAGGCGCGGGGAGCCGATATCGAGCAGGCCGGCGCCGCGGTAGCGGCGGCCGAAGAGCGGTGCCGCTCGCTCGAGCAGGATCTCGCGAGCGCGAGGTCGGAGATCTCCTTGCTGCGCTCGGCGCTCGAGCGCGAGCGCCAGACGGCAGCCGCGCTGCACGAGCGTATCGAGGCCCTCACGGCGGAAGGGCACGGACTTCGCGAGAAAGTGCAGGATCTGGAGACGTATATCGACGGCCGCCAGCACGCTTGGGACGACCTCAAGTCGCAGGTGGCCGATCATAGAGATGCGCTTGCCGGCTTGAAGAAGGCCATGAAGGCGAAGGACCGCGACGGGGAGCGCCACGAACGGGACCGGCGGACGCTTGCCGCGCAAATCCTGAATCTCGAGCGCGAGGCAGCAGAGCTGAAAGGTCGCCGCAAGGAGCGAGAGGCCGCATACGACGAGCTGCAGAAGAAGCTGGCGGACCACTTCGAATTGACCGAGCGGCTCAAAGCCGACCTCGTGCGGCGCGCGCAGGAGACCGAGCATGCGCTCGCGAAGGCGGCGGACGATCGCAGACGCGCAGAGGAGCTCGAGCGTACGAGCGCGCGCAAAGACGAGAACATTGCCGAGATCGAGGCAGAGCTCGCCCAGGGACGTGCGGCGATCCGGGATCTCGGCGGCGCCCGGGACGAACTATCCAAACGCGTTGCGGATCTCGAGATCGCCGCGGAACACGGCGTCGAAGAGCGGGTCGCGCTGCGCGAGGAGCTCAGAGCGAGCAACGAGCAGCTGAGCGCGCTGCGCCAGTTGGACTCGAGCCGCGAGGCAGAGCTCGCACGCAGCCGGGAAGCGGCGGACGAGAACGCCCGGCTCGCAAAGGGTCTCCGGGACGAGCTCGCAGCGGCGAAACGCGAGAACGCCGAGCGGGCGGAGGAACTGCGTCGTGCCGGCCAACGAGCTGCAGAGCTCGACGCGGTGCATTCCGCCGCGCTATCGGAATCGGCAGATTTGCAGTCGAAGCTCGCGGCTCAGCGAGAGCTTGTCTCGAACTTCGAGCAGGAGCTGCGCGCTAAGCACGCGGCCCTCGACGTACTGCAGCGTAACGTGCAACGCATCAGCGACCTGCGCGCAAGCGTTGCAGCGCTCGATCGGCGAATCGGCACCGAGCCGGCAACGGATCGGAAACGTTTCGGGGGCGCCCTCCTGGAAGCCGCTGACGGCGGGATAGCAGCGGAGTTCGCCGAGACTATCGCCGGCGGCGACACCCCCGCCGATGCGGCGCCGCGAGCCGAGTTGCTGCCCAGCGCCGTTTTCTTGGAGGATGGCCGCTCATATTTCGACGTGGGCGAGCCGCTGGAGGAAGCGGATGCGGGACGCCCGCGCCTCGTTGCGACCGTCGGCGGGCAGTTGGTCTCGTACGCGCTCGGCAAGTCCGAGATGACGATCGGACGCGGCAGGCTCAGCGATATTCGAATCGCGAGCCACTATGTCAGCAGGGTGCATGCACGGATCACGACGCGAGGAATCGGAATCCAAATCGAGGACGCCGGCAGCAAGAACGGTATCCTCGTGAACGCCGAGCGAGTGCAGCGCTGCATTCTTCGCGACGGCGACGTCGTGAGTCTCGGCGGCGAGCTCGATTTGCGATTCGTCGACGCTCGACACTGAGCGTCCGCGCGGCGGCGGAGCGCCGCGGCCGCCGAGCGGGTTCCAGCACGGCGCGACGCACCTGCCGGTGGAGCTCGATCCATACGACCTGCAGCGATTCGCCGATGCGCAAGCGCGCGTATACGAGGACGTGCGCCGCGAGCTCGCGGCCGGCGAGAAGCGCAGCCACTGGATGTGGTTTGTATTTCCGCAGATCGAGGGGCTCGGGGCGAGCGCAATGGCCGCCCATTACGCAATCCGCTCGCTCGCAGAGGCGCGCGCGTACCTCGAGCACCCGGTTCTCGGAGCTCGCCTGCGCGAATGCACGATGTTGGTGAACGCGTTGCAGGGCCAGCCTATCGAAACGATCTTCGGCTACCCCGATTACCTGAAGTTTCGCTCGTCGATGACGCTGTTCGCGCGTGCGGCGCCGAACGAAACGGCATTCTCCGAGGCGTTGACGAAATATTTCGGCGGTGAGGCGGACCCGCTGACGCTCGCGCGGCTATGATGCCGCCCGTCCGACAGCGGGCGACCGTTCGACCGGAGTCGTCGGTGCCGGCCTTCGGTGCGCGACGTGCCGTTTTGCGTCCTGAGCCTGCTTATCGGCCCAGGCCGCGACGATTCGGCGGGCTCGAGGCGCAACGAACTCGCGGCGAGGTCTTTTGCCGAGTGCGCGACGCGGGTACCTTAGCGCGATGGAGGAACCCACCATGAAGCCAATCGTCGTTTATCGACATGCGCTCTCGGGCCATGCTCACCGAGTGGAGCTGTTCTTGGCGCTGCTCGATTTGCCCGTGCAGCTCGTCGATGTGGACCTGGCGGCGGGCGCGCAGAAGGCGCCGGAGTTCCTGAAGAGGAACCCGTTCGGTCAGGTGCCGGTCATCGAGGATGGCGACGTCACGCTCGCCGACAGCAATGCGATTCTCGTCTACCTCGCGCTGCGCTACGACAAGTCGGGCACGTGGTACCCGCGCGAGCCGCTGGCGGCGGCGCACGTGCAGCAGTGGCTCTCGGTTGCGGCGGGTCAGCTCGCGGGCGGCCCGGCAATGGCGCGTTTCATCAAAGTGTTCGGCGCGCCTTTCGACCACGAGCGACCGGCCGCCGTCGCGGTGCAGCTGTTCGGCGTGCTCGATGCCGCGCTGGCTCGACAAGCGTTCCTGACGGGCAAAAGCCCGACCATCGCCGACATCGCGATGTACACGTATACCGCGCACGCACCCGAGGGCGGCGTGTCGCTCGAGCCGTACGCGAATATTCGAGCATGGCTTGCGCGTATCGAGGCGTTGCCGCGATTCATCGCAATGCCGCGCGCCGGCGCGAGCTAGACGAGCGGCGAGCGGCGAGCGGTGGCGAGGCGGACGGTCGTCCGCTTGCGTAGACGACCTGATGACGACGTGCTGCGTTGAGATACGCGAGCCGCGTTGAAACGTGAAACCTTCGGCGCTTATGATGGCGCCCGATGTTCCGGCTCCGTCCAATCGCAGCCCACTTCTCTTCCTAGCCTTATGGATGTTATGTATCGGCCGAGCGGTGCGAACCGCGGCCACGTCTACCGTACGCATGCGACCGCCGCGGACGAGGGCGCGACCGTGCTCGCCTTTCACGTCGCACGCTTCTGCCATTCCGACGAAGCGGTATGGCGCGAGTCGATTGCGCTCGGCCGCGTGCTCGTCAACGGCTGCCGGGCGTCGGCCGACGACACGTTGCGCGTCGGGGACGCGCTCGAGTTCCACCGGCCGCCGTGGAACGAGCCGGAGGCGCCGGAGTCGTTCGAGGTGGCGTTCGAGGACGACGACGTGCTCGTCGTCGTGAAGCCCGCGGGCCTGCAGGTCCTGCCGGCCGGTCCCTTCAAGCAACGCACGCTGCTGGAGTTGGTGCGCGCGAGCGCGCCGGAGCGCGCGGTCGCGGCGCCGGCACATCGGCTCGGACGCGGCACGTCGGGGCTGATCGTATTCGGCAAGACGCCGCTCGGGCGTTCCGCGCTCGGACGCCAGTTTCGCGAGCTCACGCTCACGAAGACCTACCTCGCATGGGTCGAAGGGGTACGTCTGCCGGTCTCGTTCGCCGCGCGCGAACCCATTGCGCGCGTCGTTCACGGTCCGCTCAAGATCTTCGTCGCGGCCGAGCAGGGTCGACCGGCGCTCACGCGCGTGCGCGTGCTGCGGCGCACGCCCGCGGCACCGTCGATCGCGCTCGGCGACTCGCATGCGCCCGCGGAGGGCGCGACTCGCGAGCGTGCGCTCGTCGCGGCGCAGCCGATCACGGGACGACCCGACCAGATTCGCATTCACTTGGCGGCTGCCGGCGCGCCGATCGTCGGCGATCCGCTGTTCGGTCCGGGCGGCACGCCGAAGAGCGACGCGCCGCCCGGCCAGGGCGGCTATCTGCTGCATGCCGCCGCGTTGTCGTTCGCGCTGCCCGCCAGCGGCGCGCGGATCCGGCTGCGCTCGCGGCCGGCCTGGGCGGCCGAGCTCTAGCGCACCCGCGAAGCCGCGGGGATCCCGATCCGGGCGGCCGGCCCGGCATCATCCGCTTCCCACGAGTGCGCGAACGGCTCGGGATCGACGTCATCGAGCAGCTCGCAGGCCCCGGTTTCGATGCTCTGGCCGACTGCGGCGGCCGCGCGGCGCAGGCGCTGCATCGCGGCGATGCCGGAGGCTCCGCGAAGCGCGCGGTATTTGGCCCGCAAGAGCTCGGATTGCAGCACCGCCACCTGCACGGTGCTCGCATCGGCGTCGGCAGCGTGATGGCAAACCGCGAGCATCGAGACGAGATGCTCGATGCGCTTGCCGAGACGCTGCAGCGGGATCTGCGCGCGCGTGAGCTCGAGCTGATAGAACAGGCTCAAGCGCAGGTAGCTCCAGCGCAGAGCGCGCAGCTCGCGCTCGGCGTAGCGCGCGTGACCGCGCAGCGCCGCCGGCAACGCAAGATAGCGGCCGAGCCAACGGGCCGGCAGCGCGCGCAGCGGCCAACGCAGCAGGTCGCTGCAGGCGTTTGCAGCGATCCAAGCGCCGAGCCGCCACAGCTCTGGGCGCAGCAGCAGCCGGGCGAGCATGTGCGCGCTGCGCGCGGGTGCGCGGCCGATCGTGTGCGGCGAGATTCGCAGCAGGCGCCGTTCCTCGGGGAGCTTGCCGCCGTCGGGCGCCGTGTTCGCGGCCTGCAGCACTCCGAGCAGCGGGCCGAGATGACGTTCGACGAACCGCTGCGTCACGTCGCGAACCATGCCCATCAGAATCAGGTCGTCCTCGCCCTCGACGATGCCGAACAGATGCAGGTTGACGCGCGCTTCGTTCACGCGGCTGCCGCCATGGAAACCGCGTCCGCCGAGCACGTGCTCGGCCGCGAGCATCGATTCGACGCCGGTCCCGGCGGCGGCCGACTTCGTGAGATCGCGGAGCCCGGCGAGGTCGACGCCGGCGGCGTCCTGTGCGAGCGCGAGATAGGCGAGCGCGCGGGCCTGCAGCGCACCGCCCAATATGCGCCCGAGATTGAGGCGCGGGATCTCATGGCGGATCACCGCCCCCCCGACGCCGAGCCGCCGCATCGCGTAGTGGCTTGCGTCGCGCGCGAGCATCCGCTGATAGCCTGCGGCCATCGCCGCGAGCATGCAGCGGCCCATGCGCAGGCAATAGAACAGCACCTCCACGCCATCGGCCGGAATGCGGTTCGCCTTCGGGATCGGAAAATTCTTGAAGTGCAGGCGCGAGTTCGCGTTCGCGATGAACGCAGCGACGCCCGAGGGCTCGCAGCGAAACTCGCAATCGCCGCTCGCGATGTCGCGCGCCGGGAGCTCCACGACGAACAGCCCGATGCCGGCGCCCTGCCGGCCGAGCCGCGCGACGATGCCGACGAGCCCGCCGTGCACCGCATTGGTGATCCAGAGCTTGTTCGCGGCGCCCTCGGCGAACAGCCGCCAGCTGCCGTCGGGTTGTTCCTCGACATAGGCCTGCACCTTCTTCGCGTTCACGCCGACGCCGACCTCGGTCAATCCGAACGCCATCGGCCGTCCCGACGCGACGAGCGGCAGGAAGGTGTGGCGCTGCTCCGCGTCGCCGTACGCGATCAGCGCGCCGGCTCCGATCGTGAGCTGCCCCGAAATCTCGACCGCGAGCGCACCCAAGCCGTTCGCCGCGAGTGCTTCCTCGACCGCCGCGAGCTCCCCGTACGACGCGCCGGCGCCGCCGAAGTCGCTTCCGACCGTATAGCCGAACGCACGCTCGCGGGTCACCGCGCCGCGCAGCGCGGCGGAGAGCTTGCCGTCGGCGGTGAACGCCTCGCCCCGCGCGAGGCAGGCGAGCGCCGCGTCGACGACCGGCCGCTCGGTGCCCGCGGCGCGGCGCGCCAGCGCGGCGCCCGATCCGAGCTCGGCGAGCGGCGGCGCGGGGCCGTAGATCAGCCGTTCTACGAGGCCCGTGCGCGTCGCGCCGAGCTTGCGGTGGACGGCCTCGGCCGCGCGGTCGAGCGCGCCGACATCGCGCGCGGAATCGAGATCGCCCGCTGCGGCGAGCGCCGCGGCGGTGGTAGAGCGGGGTTCGTCGTTCATGGTACCGGCGCTACGGTGAGTGGCGGGCGCCGCAGTATAGCGATATGCGGTCTGCGCGATCAGCGCGAGGCCGCCAGCGCTTCCCTCGGGCGAAGCTTCGTCGGATCATGCAGGCATACGAATGGAGGAGCGTCCGCGCGGCGGTGTCTGTCGGCGTTGCGGCTCCGACGACGAACGACTTTTCACCGTTGGGGATTGGGCATGCACACGCCAGGCATCATTCGCTCGCTGCGCTTTTGCGCGCTCGCGGTTCTCGGTTTCGCGGCGTTCGACGCGGTCGCGCAGAGCGAGGTGAAGTGCGACGCCGCCTGCCTCAAGACCTTCGCCGACGGCTACTTCGCGGCGCTGGCGGAGCGCAATCCCGCGGCGCTGCAGACCGCCCCGGAGGTGAAGTACACGGAGAACGGCCGTGTGCAGCCGCTCGGCATGGGCCTGTGGAAAACGGCGGGCAAGCAGCTGGAGTATCGCGACTACTTGTTCGACCCGCAGAGCGGCGGCGTGGCCGAGCTCACGGCCGTCAGGGAGTACGACGACGTCGCGCAGACGTTTCTGCGGCTGAAGGTGGTCGACCGCCGGATCACCGAGATCGAGACGCTCGTCGCGCGCGCCGGTGATCAGCGCTGGTTCGCGCCGGAGAATCTCGAGCGGCTGTCCGATGTGTTCGCGCAGCCGGTTTCGGCCGCGCAGCGCGGTACGCGCGCGCAGCTCGCGCTCGCTGCCAATGCGTACTTCACGGCGGTGCAGACGGAGGGCACGCCGGAGTTCGAGCAGGCGCCGTTCGGCCGCGGCGTGAAACGGTTCGAGAACGGGTTACAAACCACCAACAACGATACGAACCCCGTGCTCGACCGGCATCGCCTGAGCCCGGAGGAACAGCTCGTGCGGGCGTTCTACAAGGGCATCACGGTCGACGATCGGCGCTTCCCGATCGTGGACGTCGAGCACGGCAGCGTGCTCGGCTTGGGCACGTTCCGCACCGACGGCCCGGACTCCACCACGTTGCTGCTGGCGGAAATCTTCAAGGTGACCGACGGCAAGATCCGCGAGATTCGCGCCATTATCCTGAATGCGCCGCACGGCACCGGGACGGGTTGGAGCACAGCCCCGCACGGACTGCCCGCAGCGGCGCATTGACGGAGCGCTCGATCAGCGCCGCCGGGCCGCGTGCTTCCTCGCGGCTACGAGCGATCCTCGCCACGCGAGCAACGCTGCGGCAGGCGAGCGGCATCCGTATACTCGGCTTGATTCAACGGGGGGATTTCCGATGAGACGGTTAGTGGTGCTGCTCGCGCTCGGCGCGCTGCCGTTTGCCAGCTTCGCGGCTGATTGCGACCGCGCGTGTCTCAAGCAGACGCTCGACGCTTATCTAAAGGCCGTGCTGCAGCACGATCCGACGGCAGCGCCGCTCGCCGGCAGCTATCGTCACACCGAGAACGCGATCAACAAACCGCTCGGTAAGGGCGTGTGGGAGAGCGTGACCGGGCTCGGCAAGATGCAGCGGCGCTACGTCGATCCCGTCAGCGGTCAGGCGGCCTATTACGGTCTCGTCGACGAGAGCGGCAAGATCGCCGTCGTGACGGCGCGGCTGCGCGTCGAGGACCGTCAAATCACCGAAGCGGAATGGTACATCGCGCGCGACGGCGACCCCGGATTGCCGGGCGCGAACCCGCCGAACGTCTGGGGACCCGATAGCCTGATCGCGAACCCGCCGCCCGAGCGCAACTTGCCGAAGGACAAGCGACTGCCGCGTGCGACGATGCTCGCGATCGTGAACAGCTATTTCGACGGCATCACCTCGCACGACGGTACGGTCGTGCGGGCGCACAAGGGCTGCAACCGCTTCGAGAACGGCACGAAGGTGACGGGACGACGCGGCGGCGACAACGACGATTGCGCGTCGGGCTTCGGGGGCTTCGATCTCGCGAACGTGGCGGGTCGCCGCGTCGGGTTCGTGGACGAGGAGCAGGGCATCGTGCTCGGCATGGCCGTATTCATCAGGAAACCCGGCTCGATTCGGCCCCGCAATGCGTTCAGCGAGTGGTTCTGGATCGAGGACGGCAAGATCCGCAACATCTGGACCGCGATGTATTACCCCGATCCGCTGCGGCCGGTGCCTAACTGGCCGCCGTTCGACGGCAACTTCCCGCTGCCGCCGGAGCCCGGGGCACAGCCGACCGCGGCCCCCGCGAAGTAGCCGCGCCGCACCGGGTCCACCGCACCCGCCGCGCCCGCGGGCCGCGGGCCGGGCTCGGGTATGCCGTGCGGCCGCGGACGACTCGGGCGCCGCCTCGGAACCGAGCCTCTTCCGCCGGCGGATCCCGCCGCGGCGGCGGCGCCCGTCCGACCATGAATTACCGATCGTTCATGTTCAGCGTCGGCGTCTTGAAGAATTTTCGGCGCACCCACAGTCAAATAGAGCGCCGGCCCGCGGACCGGCGCGAACAACAACACCGCTCGATGACGGAAGAAGGAGGGAGAAGCATCATGAGACAGTCATGCTCCACAGGGCGTGCCGGCCGAGCCGCGGCCGCGCTTTGCGCCGCACTCGGCTCGCTCGCGGCTGCGGACGGCGCAGCGGCCGCGACGCACGATGCGAGCGCTGCGCCGGCGCAACAGACCTATACCTGGTCCGCCGATCTCGTCGCCTACGACGCCGGCTCGCACACCGTCACGCTGCGGGCCATGCTGTTCAGCGACGCGGATGCGCCGGACAAAAGCAAGCTCCAGGCCGGCGATCGCGTGACGCTCACCTGGTCGGGTCTTTCCACGGGTGCAGGCATTCGCGCGATCGAGCGCGGCACCAATACGAAATACGACCGCATGACGATGCCGGTCGAGTTCGTGTCGACGGAGGTCGACGGCCGTTACGTGTCGTTCAAGGTGCCTGTGCCGATGAAGGACGCCGAGGCCGTGGCGAAGCTCAAGCCCGGCGATTACGTGACGGTGACCTCGCCGCTGAAGGCGAAAAGCCCCGACGATGTCGTCATGGCCATTCGGGACTACAACGATGTGGGCTGAGCGAAGAACGGTGGTGCTTGCGGCGGCGGCCGCATTGCTCTCCGCAGGCACGGTGCGCGCCGACAACGGCGCCGCGAAGTCCGCACCCGATCCGGCCGCCGCGCCCGCGCACTTCACGGCGACGACCAGCGCGATGACGCCGGACGCGATGCCGCTCAGGTTCGACGTGACCGCGTGGTCCGACGACGCCGCCCGCGCCACGGTGATCATGGCGCTGTCCGGCGCCGATGTCTCGAAAGCGCTCGAGGCGCTGCCGACGGTCGGCTATGTCTGGCCGAAGGACAGCGCGGTCGGCTACGCGCTCAAGTACGCCTTCAGGATGCCGACGGCCGACGGCGAGCGCGTGACGTTCGTGACCGCACGGCCGCTCGGCGCATTCGACCTCAAGCCTTGGGCGGCGAAAGGTGCGGATCGGCCGAAGCTCGACTATTCCGTGATCGAGCTGTATCTCGATAAGAATGGTCACGGCGACGGCACGACGTCGCTCGCGGCGGACGTCCAGCTCGACAAGGCGCATTCGGTCGTGTCGCTTGCAGGCGGCGGCGCCGCGGCGCACGTGCTCGCGAAGGTCGAGCAGCAAACCCCGTCGGGCGCGGCGACGAAGCCGTTCGGGGTCTAAGAGCGACTTGGAAAAAGTCCGCGCAGTCCGGGCCGCAGCATGCGGCCCGGACCGTCGCGATCAGTGGGCGAGCGCGCCCGCTTCGCCGCGAATCAGACCGTCGAAGCGCCGGATCAGCGTGAGCAGCGCGGTCGAGTCCTCGAGGTGCTCGAAGCAGTCCTCGGCGTACGGGTGAATGGCGCTTGCGGTCGGCAGCTCGCCGTCGCCCGCGAGGATGCGCCGCATGCGCGGGATCAGCAGCCACTGGAGCCACTGCGAAAGCGCGAGCGTGTCGACGCAAAACGGCTGCGTGCTCTCGAGCGACGCCGCGCTCGGCGGCACGCGGTCCCAGAGCTCCATGCGCCGCAGCTCCGCTTCGAGGCCGTCGACCACCGCCATCAGCGCGTGCTCGCGTTGCGCGAAGCGCGCCGCGGCCTGCACTACGCCTCCTGCTCCATGAGCTTCTCGACGAGCCCCGGCGGTACCTCGGCGTAGTGATCGAACTCCATCGTGAACGTGCCGCGGCCGCTCGTGCTCGAGCGCAGGAAGTTGATGTAACCGAACATTTCGGACAGCGGGACGAAGCCCTGAACGGCCACCTGGTTGCCCTTCTGGCCCTGATCCGTGACCTGGCCGCGGCGCCGGTTGATGTCGCCGATGATCGGGCCGAGATAATCGGCCTCGCTCACGACCTCGATCTTCATGATCGGCTCGAGCAGCCTCGGGCCGCTCGCCTTGTGGGCCTCGCGGAAGCACGCGCGGCCCGCGATCTCGAACGCGAGCGCGGAGCTGTCCACGTCGTGGTACTTGCCGTCGAGCAGGCGGGCCCGGAAGTCCACGACCTCGTAGCCCGCGACCTGGCCGCGTAGACGCTCGCTCTGGATCGCCTTCTCGACGGCCGGAATGTACTCGCGCGGGATGCGGCCGCCGACGACCTCATCGGAGAACTCCACGCCGCTGCCCGCTCCAAGCGGCTCGAAGATCATCTTCACCTCGGCGAACTGGCCCGAGCCGCCGGTCTGTTTCTTGTGCGTGTAGGTGCGCTCGACCTTGCCGCCGAACGCCTCCCTGAAGCTCACCCGCGGCCGGCCCATGTTGGCCTCCACGCCGAGCTCGGTTCGCATGCGGTCGATCGTGACCTCGAGGTGCAGCTCGCCCATTCCGCGGAGCACGGTCTGGCCGGTCTCCTGGTCCACCTCGAGGCGTAGCGAGGGGTCGGCCTTCACCATTTTGTAGAGCGCCGTCGAGAGCTTGTCGACGTCGGCGCGCGCCTTCGGCTCGACCGAGACGCTGATCACGGGGTCCGGAAAGCGCATTCGCTCGAGCAACGCGGGCTTGTCCTGCGAGGACAGCGAGTCGCCGGTCTCCGTCTCCTTCAGCGATACGAACGCGCAGATGTCGCCCGCGCGGGCCTCGTCGATGTCCTTCACGTCCGCCGCCTGCACCTCGACCATGCGGCCGACGCGCTCGCGTTTGCCGCGCGTGACGTTGAGCAGGGTGTCGCCCTTGCTGATCACGCCCGAGTAGACGCGAACGAAGGTCAGTGTGCCGAATTGATCGTTGATGACCTTGAACGCGAGCGCTCGCGCCGGCGCGTCGTCGCGCACTTCCTGCTCGCCGACCACGTTGCCGTCGGCGTCGACGATGTGGATGCCGCCGTTCTCGCCCGGATAGGGTAGGTAGTCGACGACGGCGTCGAGCAACAGCTGCACGCCCTTGTTCTTGAACGACGACCCGCACAGCACGGGCACGAAGGCACCCGAAACCGTGCCTTTGCGGATGCATTCCTTGAGCTTTTGCGGGTCGAACTTGCCCGTCTCGATGAACTCGAGGAACGCTTCCTCGTCCTGCGCGAGCGCATGCTCGAGCAGCTCCTTGCGCAGCTCGGGGATTCTGGCGATCCACTCGTTGTCGCGTGCGCTCGCAAAATTGAAGCGCTGTTCGAGGCCCTCGAGCGGGATCTCCTCGCGCTTCGCATCCTTGGCGTCCGATTCCCAGACGTAGCCGACGTTCGCAACGAGGTCCGCCATGCCGACGAACTCATCCGAGCTGCCGAACGGCACGTGGCAGACCAGCGCGGTCACGCCGAGCCGCTCTTTGATGCCGTTCAAGCAATGGCCGAAATTCGCGCCGATGCGGTCCATCTTGTTGATGTAGCAAAGGCGCGGCACGTTGTACTGGTTGGCCAACCGCCAGTTCGTCTCGGTCTGCGGCTCGACGCCGGCGACGCCGTCGAACACGACCACGGCGCCGTCGAGCACGCGCAGGCTGCGGTTCACCTCGATGGTGAAGTCGACGTGACCCGGCGTGTCGATGATGTTGACCTGATAGCCGTTCCACTCGGTCGACACGGCGGCGCTCTGGATCGTGATGCCGCGCTTGCGCTCCTGCTCGAGATAGTCGGT
Source organism: uncultured Gammaproteobacteria bacterium (assembly GCA_963817615.1). Lineage (GTDB taxonomy): Bacteria > Pseudomonadota > Gammaproteobacteria > Steroidobacterales > Rariloculaceae > FEN-1219. Next base: position 2,025,165 of record CAWFPH010000002.1, read on the forward strand.
CGTCGTGCTGGTCTTCATGTCCTTGGTGTCGTGCACCTCGATGATCTGGTGCTTGCGACCCGTGTAATACAGGATCCGCTCGGTGGTCGTGGTCTTGCCCGCGTCGATGTGGGCAATGATCCCGATGTTGCGGTAGAGCTTGATGTCCTTTTTCCTGGCCATGAGAGTTCCGTGCGTTGGGTGAGCCGGCGGTCCGGCTGGGCGAATCCGGCACTATATAGATTTGCGGCAAATCTTAAAGGTCGGCCTGCCGGCAGCCGAGCTTGAGTTTTCGCCAGACATTGCGGAACTACACCGCGACTTGGCGTCCGGCTGCACGGGTCGTCCGGGACTCCAATCGGCGGAATCTCCGCCCGATCAGGCAATTGCACGCGCCAGCGGGCTTGGCACGGGTTCTGCAAAGAAGCAACCGAACAGGGCGATTGCGAGCTTGGCGTGCCGGGTCGTCGCTTCGAGGCACGCATGCGCCCCGCCGGGGAGGGTCATCGAATTGAGCGCTCAGACGCACGAAGCTGCAGAGCCGCGAGTTTTTGCGCGGCCTCGCCGAGCGATGGACGGCTGCGGCCGCTCGACCGTAACCTTGTATCCCCGCTACCGGATCGATCACCACCCGAAGAACGTCCGCGAGGCACTTTCATGACCACACCGATCCAATATCTCGACAAAGCCATGCTCCGGCTCCGCGACTTGGGCCTCGTGCCCGAGAAGACGGAGGAGGCGCCGATCGTCGCGCTGCTGAATCGCGTCGCCGATCTGGATCAGGACAAGGTCGTCGCGATCGCGCGCACGCTGTCACAGGCGTCGCTGTTCAACCAGGTTGTGCGCGAGCAGGTCGCGTCGATGGGCATCAGCGAGCGCTACACGAAGATCACGGACGCGTTCAACAGTATCCGCGACGATGCGAAGACCATGGTCGAGCAGCTCGAGGACGGCAAGATCGATACCTGGGAGCGGCTGCAGAACGTCTGGCAGAAGGCTACGCGCGGCGACATTGCCGGTCGGTTCGACAAGATCAAGAAGACCTATCTCGACGTCGCGAAGGACACGAACGAGCAGATCGAGCGCGAGCACACGATCCTCGGCGCGTATCAGGATTTCCGCGGCGCGCTCAAGGAGGCCGAGGTGCTCGCGCTCCAGGTGCTCGACACGGCCGAGGCGAAGCTCAAGGAGCAGCAGGCCGCGCTCAAGACCGCGATGGACGCGGTCGAGCAAGCCGGCAACGCGGACCCGGTCGCACGGGCGAAGCTCGAGCTCAAGCGCGACGAGCAGCTGCGAGTGGTGCAAGACGCCGAGGACCGCTATCAGATCTGCAAGGATCTCTCCGACAACCTGACCGTGGGCTACAACACCTCCGAGGTCGTGATGGCGCGGCTCGTGCAGACGACGAGCGCCAAGGACCGCGTCTACAAGCAGGCCGTGTCGTTCTTCGGCACCAACGAGACCGTGCTGACCGCGCTGTCGGCATCGTTCACGGGCTTGCACGGCTTGCACGAGAGCACGCGCACGCTCGATGCGATGAAGGAGGGTGTGAGCAAGAGTCTCGAGGATCTCGCCGACATCGGCGGCAAGGTGCAGGAAGCCGCGCTCAGGGCCGGGTACGGGCCGACCGTGCGCGCCGAGGCCGTAAAGAAGCTCGTGACCTCGGTGATCAACTATCAAGAGCGCTCGCGCGAGATCATCGCCGAGATGCGCGAGGAGTCGACGAAGAACGCCGCCGAGATCCGCGACGCCGTCGAGACGGGCAAGCAGAAGCTCGCGAAGCTCGTGCAAGCGGGCGAGGCGCTCGAGATCGCGGCTCCGCGCCGCGTGTCGTAGCGTCGACGGGACGGTGAACCGCCGCCAATGAACGCCCCGAACCCGCTCGCCGTCAAGGAGCCTGCGCCGCTCGACGAGCTCATGCTCGCGATGGACGTGGTCGACACGCTGCGCCACCGCGAGCTCATGTTGGCGCGCGAGGTCGAGGCCGATGTACGCGACCGCGACCTGCTGAAGCAGCTGCGCGAGATCTACAGCTCCCAGGGCATCACGGTGACCGACGACGTCCTCTCGAAGGGCGTGGCGGCCCTGCGCGAGGAGCGCTTCTTGTATACCCCGCCGGCGGCAGGGGCCTCGCGCGTGCTCGCGACGCTCTACGTTTCCCGCTCGCGTTGGGGCAAGTGGGTCGGCGGCGCGATCGCGCTCGTGGCGGTCGCCGTGCTCGGCTTCGAGCTCCTCGTCCGCCTGCCTGAGCAGCACGCGCTCGCGGGGCTGCCGAGCGAGCTCGGCACCGCTTACCAGACGATCGTTGCCGAGACTCATGATCCGACGGCGCTCGCCGACGCCCAGCGCCTCGAGGGCGCTGGCCGGCTCGCGCTGGAGCAGCATGAGATCGCGGCCGCGCGCGGCGCGCTCTCCGACCTGCAGGTGTTGAACGCGCGGCTCGAGCAGCAGTACGAGCTGCGCGTGGTTTCGCGGCCCGGCCATCGCAGCGGCGTCTACCGCGTGCCGGACGACAACCGTGGCGCGCGCAATTACTACCTGATCGTCGAGGCTGTTGCGCCGAGCGGTGCTCGCCTGTCGCTCCCGATCAAGAGCGAGGAGGACGGGCGCGTGCGGCGCGTGAAGGAGTGGGGGCTGCGCGTCGACGAAGCCACGTACCAGAAGGTCGCGGCGGACAAGCGCGACGACGGCATCATCGAGCAGAACGTGGTGGGCCGGAAGCGGGCCGGCGAGCTCGAGCCCGCGTACTCCGTGTCGACAAACGGCGCCGCCATCACGAAGTGGTAGCCATGGCGAGCGGTGCGGACATTCTGGCGATGATCGAGCGGATGCTGGGCGATACGCGCAGCGAGCTCGACCACATGGACGCGCGCCTCACGCGCGCGACGGCCGAGCTCGACCGCCTGAAGCAGGCCGAGCTCGGCGTCCTGGCCGTGCTCGCGAAGATCAGGCTGCGCGAGATAGAAAGCGGCGAGCTCGTCGAGGCGCTCGACGACACCGGCAAGCGCGTCAAGGAGCTGCTCGGTCAGCGCGAGCACGCGCAGGCCCGGGTCGGCGTCGAGCTGTTGGCCGCGCAGGATGCGCTCGCGAAGCTCGAGCAGCGGCGCGAGAAGCAACACGGAACCGTCGATGCGGCGGAGCAGGCCGTCGCCGCGGCGGAGGCCGACGCTCAGCAGCACCTCAAGGACGACGCCGCGTATTGCGCGCAGCTCGACAAGGCGCACACATCCGACGGTGTGGCCGACCTCGCGGAAGCGAAGGCGCAGGCCGCACATACCGACCGTACGGAGAAGGGTCGACCGTACGAAGGCGACCCGTTGTTCGCCTATCTCTGGGGGCGCGGCTACGGCACGTCGGCGTACCGCGCAGGGCCGCTCGCGCGGCTGCTCGACGGCTGGGTCGCGCGGGTCGACGACTACGAGCCGCTGCGGCAGAACTACTGGATGCTGACCGAGCTGCCCGCGCGCTTCGACGAGCACGCGCAGCGCATGCGTGCGGTGGCAAACGAGGATTTCGCAGCCGTGCAGACGCTCGAGAAGCAAGCGCTCGAGGCCGCCGGCGTGCCGGAGCGGCAACGCGCGCTCGCGGCGGCCGCCGACGCGCTCGCTAAGCTCGACGAGGAGATCGCCGGACAAGAGACCGCCGTGCGTACGCTCGTCGACAAGCGCGCGGCGTTCGCGTCGGGCGACGACGATCTCTCGCGCGAGTGCACCAAGATTCTCGGCGACGCGTTGCGTGGCGAGCAGATGCGTACGCTTCGCGAACGCGCGAACCGGACGGCCACACCGGAGGACGATGCGGCCGTCGACCAATTGACCGAGATCCGTGCGAATCTGCCGCGGGCCGAGCAGGACGCCGCGCGGTATCGGGAGCTGCACGACACGCACAACGACCGCAGCGCGAAGCTCGAGGAGCTGCGCCGGCGCTTCAAGGAGCAGCGTTTCGATGCGGTCAGCTCCGAGTTCGTCAACGGCGCCTTGATCGCAACGCTGCTCGGGCAGCTCATGTCGGGCACGCTCGGCGTTGCGGACGTCTGGGATTCGCTCAGCAAGCAACAGCGCTACCGCAACTTGGGTGTGGACCCGCGGTTCGGCAGCGGGCGGTTCCCGCGCTTCCCCGGCAGGGGACCCTGGGGCGGCGGCGGCTGGGGCGGTGGCGGCGGCTTCGGCGGCGGCGGGTTCGGCTCGGGCGGCGGCTTCGGCGGCGGCGGCTTTCGGTCGGGCGGGGGGTTCTGACTCGCGCCTCGTCGCCCGTGCGGTTCGGCATCGGGTGGCGCGCGGCATGAGCGACGCCGACGGCGCGCGCTGCGCGCGGAGTAAGATTCGCGCCTCATGCGCTCCGGCCTTCCCATCGATGAGGCTCTACCCGCGCTCGGCCGCGCGCTCACCGAGGGCTGCAATGCAGTGCTCGTCGCGCCGCCCGGTGCAGGCAAGAGCACGGTCGTCCCGCTTGCGCTGCTCGAGGCGGTCTGGCTGCGCGGCCGCGCGATCGTGATGCTCGAGCCGCGACGGCTCGCGGCGCGCGCGGTCGCGGCGCGCATGGCCGCGACGCTCGGCGAGAGCGTCGGCCGCACGGTCGGCTACCGGATGCGGCTCGAGACGCGGGTCGGGCGCGATACGCGCATCGAGGTCGTGACCGAGGGCGTGTTCACGCGGATGCTGGCGAGCGACCCCGCCCTCGAGCGCTTCGGCGCCGTGCTGTTCGACGAGTTTCACGAGCGCAATCTGAACGCCGACTTGGGCTTAGCGCTGGCGCTCGACGCGCAACGCCATGTCGCGCCCGGGCTTCGCTTGGTCGCGATGTCGGCTACGCTCGATGGCGCACGCGTCGCTGCGCTGCTCGGCGGCGCGCCGGTCGTCGAGTGCGGTGGGCGCATGCACGCCGTCGAGGTGCGCTATCTCGGTAAGGGCCTGCCGACGCTGCCGCCCGTGGCGAGCAGCGGTGCGTACGTCGAGCCGATCGACGCGCCGGCGGCGCGCGCGATCGAGCGCGCACTCGCGGAGTCGCCCGGCGACGTGCTCGTGTTCCTGCCGGGCGCCGGCGAGATCCGTCGAGTCGAGGCGCGGCTGCGCGACGCGCGCCTCGACGGGGGCGTCGACGTGCGGCCGCTCTACGGCGACCTGCCGCCGGCCGCGCAGGATGCCGCACTCGAGCCGGCTGCGCGCGGGCCGCCGCAAGGTCGTGCTCGCGACGAACATCGCGGAGACGAGCCTCACGATCGACGGCGTGCGCGCGGTCGTCGACGCGGGGCTCGAGCGCCGCAACGTGTTCGATCCTGCAACCGGCATGAGTCGGCTCGTGACGCAGCGGATCTCGGGCGCATCGGCCGAGCAGCGGGCGGGCCGAGCGGGTCGCACGGCGCCGGGTGTGTGCTTCAGGCTGTGGGGCGAGAGCGCCGAGCGCACGCTCGCGCCGCATGCCGCTCCCGAGATCGCGACCGCCGACCTTGCGCCGCTCGCGCTCGATCTCGCCGTATGGGGCACGAGCGCAGCCGATCTCGCCTGGCTCGATCCGCCGTCCGCCGCGACGCTCGCGGGTGCAAGCGATCTGCTGCACCGGCTCGGCGCGCTCGATGCGGCTGGTCGCCTCACGGCTCACGGCCGCGCAATGCATGCGCTCGGCGCGCATCCGCGGCTTGCCCACATGCTGCTCGCCGCGCGTGAGCGCGGCAGCGGTGCGGCGGCGGCCGAGATCGCAGCGCTGCTGTCCGAGCGCGACCTGCTGCGAGGCGGGACCGCCGCACGCGACAGCGACGTGCGCACGCGGCTCGAGGTGCTGCGCCGGCAGACCGGCGCACGCGCGTCGCTCGGGCGGGACGCGGTCGATCGCGGCGCGCTCGAGCGCGTGCGGCGGGCCGAGCGTGCATACCGCGGCGGGCTCGCCGACCACGAGGACCGCTCGCCGCTGCCGCCGGGCGTGCTGCTCGCGTTCGCGTATCCCGATCGCATCGCGAAGCGGCGGCCGGGCGATGCCGCGCGCTACCAGCTCGCGAACGGCCGGGGCGCGTCGTTCGCGTCGCCCGAGTCGATTGCACGCGAGGAGTACATCGTCGCGGTGGAGCTCGACGACCGCGATCGCGACGCGCGAATTCGGCTTGCTGCGCCGCTCGCGCGGACGGATCTGCTCGAGCACCTCGCGGACGAGCTCGTCGAACGCGACGAAGTGGCCTGGAATCGGCGCGAGGAAGGCGTGATCGCCCGCCGTACGCTCACGCTGGGCGAGCTCGTGATCGACGAGAAGCCGCTCGAGGACGTGCCGCCCGCCGCGGCGTCTGCAGCCCTTCTCGAAGGTTTGCGCTGGCTCGGCTTGGACGCGCTGCCGTGGACCGACGAGGCGCGCGACCTCGTCGCACGCTGCGAGTTCGTGCGCGCGCTCGGCCGCGGCGATCTCGGCGATTGGCCCGACTGCTCTGCGGCTGCGCTCGGGAGCGACTGGAGTTGGCTCGAACCGTATCTCGCGGGCGTCACGCGGCGCTCACAGCTCGCACGCGTGCCGCTCGCGGCCGCGCTGCGCGCGCGGCTTGCAGCGGCGCAGCAGCGCGCGCTCGACGAGCTCGCGCCGGCGCACGTGGTGCTGCCGACCGGCACGCGCGCCCGCATCGATTACCGCGACGACCACTCGCCGTGCGCGTCGATGCGGATGCAGGAGGTGTTCGGGCTCGCCGCGACCCCGCGGATCGGCGGCGGCAGTGTGCCGGTCACGTTCAAGCTGTTGTCGCCCGCGCATCGGCCCCTGCAGGTCACGCGCGATCTCGCGAGCTTCTGGCGGAACGCGTACGGAGACGTGCGCAAGGACATGCGCGGCCGCTACCCGCGCCACTATTGGCCCGAGAATCCGCTCGAGGCGGAGCCGACGCGGCGCGCGAAGCCGCGCGTCCCGCGGTCGTAGCGGCTACGTCGATTCCTCGGTGATGTCGGCCGGCACGCTGCCGCGCTGGAGTTTGCCCGCACGCGCGTTCCTGAGCGGGCGCGGACGGCGGATCGGTATTTCGACGCGCCGATCGACGATCATCCCGAGGGCGAATAGCGAGAAGCCGTCGACGATCGCGGTCGGCGACAGGCCGGGCGTTGCGGAGGACGGTCAGTGGTAATGCCGCCGCACCCAGTCCTCGAACGCGGCGAACATCGCGGCATCGGATTCGCGGTTGTCCGCGATCAGCTGCTCGCCGTTCACGACGCGGATCGACGCCTCGAGGGGTTGAACCGGTGGCCGCGGGCGTGTGCGCGCGGCAGCAATCGCCCGCTGCGCCTCGCTCCAGCCCTGCTCGATCGAGCGGTTGCAGTGCGCCGCGAGGTAGCGGCCCGTGAAGCCTTCGCCCGTGAGACTCGCCAGCGTGTCGGCGTAGGTCACGCTGTTGCCGGGCTTCCAGTAGTGCGCGGCGAGCAGCGGCCCGACCATCGGATTGTCTGCGATGTAGCCGTGCTCGCGCTTGAACCACGCACGCGTCTGGTAGACGGCCATGTGGGCGAGCAAATAGCCGTGATACGCGCAGGCGGAGTTGCGGTCGAGCAGATGCGGGATCGCGAGCAACGGCCGTGGCGCGCAGTCGAGGCCGAGAATGCGGCGCTCGGTCTCGCGTGCGAGCGCGAGCACGCGCTCGGGCGTCAGCTCGGCATCGGGTAGCGAGTACAGGGCCCACTCGAAGTACGGCATCACGAGCATGCAACGCTCCACATACGCCGCGAACGGCTGGTCGTTCTCGATCTTTTGCCTCAGCAGCGCCTCGGGAGGCGGCTCGCCCGCGGCGTTCCTCGCATAGAGCGTGAGCCAGTCCGCGTCGCCGAGCAGCGCGTCGAAGAACATCGACTGCGTTTCGGCATAGGCCATCGACGTGGGCGGGAACTCCTGGCTGAAGCAGGGGGCGTTCTGGGTGATGTTCGCGAAATGCGCCGCGTGGCCGCCCTCGTGGAACAGCGTCATGAGACCCATCTCGCCGCTGCCGACTTGGCGCGGATTCGCGTTGCTCGTGAAGTTGATGACCGCGGGCCGCCAGACGCCGTTGTCGTACCACGGCGGATACGGCAGATGCATGAAGCCGTTCTCGAACTTGCCCTTGCGGTCCAGCAGATCGAGCGTGAGCTCGGCGCCTCGGAACGTGACGCCCATGCGGCCGAACGACTCGACCCAGCGGCGCAGGCCGTGCGCGAACGGCAAGTACGGGTCGAGCCGCTGCGCGGTGTCGCCGCGGGTGTAGTACTTCACGTTGTGCGCGGCGGTAGCGCTTGGTCCGTGGCGGCGGACGAGATCCTCGAAGCCGCGCTCTTGCGCATCGCGCGTCGCGCCCTCGAATTCGTCGAGCACCGCGAATAGCGCTTCGGGCGTCATGCCCTCGTTGAAATTCACGCGTTGATCGAAATAATTGCGGTAGCCGAGCGCGCGCGCGAACGCGTTGCGGCGCTTGACCATCTCGAGGAAGCCGTTCGCCACCACCCAGCGCTCGAGCGTGAGCAGCGCGTCGTGCGAGGACTTGCGCACGCGTTCGTCGTCCGCGCTCACGAGGTTCGTCGACAGCACGAGCGTCGACGCCTCGACCGGCTCGCCGCGCTCGTTCTCGTAGCGCAGCACCAGACCGCGGCGCTTCCCGAAGAGGTCCGTGTCGTCCTTCACGAGGTCGGATTCCATCCGCCGAGCCTCGGGATTCTCGATCGCGTTCGCCTCGAAGAACTTCAGCCAGCCGCGCAAGCCGTGCTGAAGCCGTTCGCGCGCATGGGCGTCGGACGCGCTTGCTGCCGCGAGCTGCGCCCGGATCTCCGCGGGTCTCGCGGGATTCGTGATGAACGCCTTATAGACGTTTTCCGCCGCGGCGAACGCGGCTTGATCGTCCGTGGTGCCCATGTAGTTCGTCCAGAACCACCGTTCGCGGGGCATCGACACCGCGAGATAACCTGCGTTTAGCTGCTCGAAATATTGCTGTGGCGTCATCGGCGGAGGCCCTCCGGTCCGCAGTGTAAGCGTGCTGTTGCCGCACCCGCACGTGCCGGCGCAGCGCGCGCGGCCGCGGCGCCCGGGAGCGCGTTGCCGTCGCGGTCCGCGGCTGCGAGCCCGGCGCCGCCTTACGCGCTGCCGGTCCGCAGCACGTAGGCCGAGGTCGGACCCGGATAGATCGCGCCGTCGTCTGCGCCGACCTCCGAGTCGAGCAGCGTGTTCACCTTCGAGTTGAGCTCGAGGATCTTGTCCTTGTGCTCGTCCGGTCGGAACGCGAGGTTCACGAGCTCGTCCTTGTCGCTCGCCGTATCGTAGAGCTCGAGGTCGTTGTGCGCGACGAGCGTTTCGAAGTCGCGGGGCTCGTGATGCTCGCTCACGCGGAAGTAGCGGCCGAACTTGTAGCGGCCGTCGAACACACCGCGGATCAGGCCGCGCGTCAAGTTGTTCGGCGCCGGGCCGTTCGGGCCGAGTCCGCCGGCCGTGCAATAGTTGAGCAGAATGCCGCGCGTGTCGCGCACGGTGCGTGCGCGCGCGTCGCCGATGGGGCCGCGCAGGTCGACGCCGTGCAGATCGGGCCATTTTTCAGCGCGCTCCGCGTCGCTAAGGCCCGCGAAGCCGAGCAGCGTCGGTGCGAGGTCGATGCCGCCTGCGAGCGCGTCGGTCAAGTCGCCGCCGCGCACGTCGGGATGCCGCACGATCAGCGGCACGCGGATCGTCTCCTTGTAGATGTCGGGGCCCTTCCCGAGCATGCCGCCGTGCGCGCCCGCGAGCTCCCCATGGTCCGCGATCGTGAGCACGACCGTGCGCTTGGCGAGCCCGAACCGGTCGAGCGCATCGAGGAGCTCACCGATGTGCTGGTCGACGTCGCGGATGCAATTGAAATAGTAGTTTTGATACGTGCGCAGCTGAGCTTCGCTCAGCGGCCGCAGCACGCGCTGCACCGCGGGCTTCGTCGAGAGGTCGTCCGCACGGTAGCTGCGCGGCAAATCAAAACCCCAGTCCTTCTCGTAGATCGGCGTGCCCGGCGGCGGCAGCAGCGGCGCGCCCGCGAACTGCCCGCCCTTGCCGCGCGCGTCGAGCAGCTGCACGTCGTGCGGGTTCACGAAGTTCACGGCGAGAAACCAGGGCTTGCCTTGCGTGCTGCCGGCCGCAAACCGGTCGAGCAGGTCGACCGCCTCGGCTGCGGTCACGCCGTCGTGGCCGAAGCCGGCCCACGTGAGGCCGGTGTGCTCGCCGTCGCGGTTGTAGTCGGAGAATCCATACGGCTCGAGCGCGTTCACCGCATCGGGAAACTTGTCCGCGCCGATCTTCTGGTTGATCACGCTCAGGTGCCACTTGCCCTTGTAGGCCGTGTAGTAGCCCTGGGCGCGCAGCATCGTGCCGATGGTCGGAAAGCCTGGCGGCAGCTCCGGTCCGCGCGGCGCGGCCGGGTCGTAGACGCCGTACTCGCCCTGCGGGTTCGTGTACATGCCGGTCTTCTGGATATGCTGGCCGGTATAGAACGTGGAGCGCGACGGCCCGCACGGCGCCTGGTGCACGTGGTAGTTGCGAAAGCCCCGGCCCTCGCGCAGCAGCCGCCTCAAGTTCGGCAACGGCAGCTTCTCGGGCAGGTCGAGCCAGGAGCGCAGCTGGTCCATGCAGATCAAGAGCAGGTTCGGCCGCTCGGCGTTCGCCTGCGCCCGCGCGGCGCGCTCGATTCCCGGCAGCGCCGCGCCGAGCAGCGCCGCGCCCGCGCCGGCCGCGCCGCGCGCAAGAAACTGCTTGCGAGTGATCTTCTTCTCGTTCATCGGCTCCTCGCGTGGTGGGTGACGGTGCGAGCGGGCTACCGTGTCGTCTACTGCAGCATCGCCGTGATGTTGCGCTTCGGCACTTGGCCGACCGCGATCTTCGTGATCTCGCGCAAGCCGGCCAAGTCGATCACCGACACGTTGTTCGAGCCCGCATTCGCGACGTACGCAGTTTTGCCGTCGGGCGTGAGCGTCACCCAGTCGGGCGCGGTGCCCACGTCGACCGAGCCCAAGAGCTTGAGCGACGGCAGCGCGTAGACGTAGAGCGCGCCGTTCAAGCGGCTGTTCACGACGAGCCGCGAGTTATCGGCCGATACCGCCATGCCGTGCGAGGTGTTGCCGCCCTCGAGCACGGGCTCCTTGCCCGCGCGGATCTTCGGCAGCTCGACGCGCTGCACTTCCTTGTGCTTCGCGAAGTCGACGACTGCAAAGCCGTTGAGGTTCGTGAGCTGCACGAAGATGCGCTTCGTCGCGCCGTCCTTGCCCGCCTCGAACGCCATCGGTCGCACGCCGAGGTCGAACACCATGTCCCAGGCGACCTGCTCGGTCTGCTGGTCGATCACGGTCATGCTGTTGCCGGCCACGGAGCCCGCCACGACCCACCGGCCGTCCGGCGTCACGTACGCGTTGTGGCCTGCTCCCTTGATCGGAATGCTCTTCACGCGTTTCAGCGACGGGATGTCGACCACGTCGACCGCGCCCGGCGCCTGCGCGATCGCGACGTAGACGCGCCGGCCGTCGTGGCTTGCCGCGATGTTGTTCGGGTGGCCCGACAGCGGAATCCGGCTCGTCACGCGCAGCGTGCGCGCGTCGATCACGTCGAGCGTCGAGTCCGACTCGTTGCTCACGTAGATACGGCTGCCGTCGGGCGACGCCGCCGCGCCGTGGCCGACCTCGATGCCCGGTATCGAGCCGACGATCTTGTTGGCTGCAGGGTCGATGATATCGACGTGATCGCCCGCGCTGTTCGTCTGCACGATGCGCGTGTGCAGCTCGGGGGCAGGCCCGGCGAGCGGCGCGGCGAGCGTCGCGCCGCGCACCCAGGCCGCGAGCGTCTGCCACTCGGGGTCGCTCTTCGAGGTCCAATGCTTGCCACCGTCGTGGTGCGGATCGCCGCCGGCTTCCTCCGCGAGCGGATGGCGCAGCAAACGGCTGTCGTCGGGATGGCCGGGTATCACGCGCGCGCTCACGATATCGAAGTTCGCGCGCGAGTCTGCGTCGTTCCAGATCGCCGCGTCGTCGGGCAGCGCCTTCAGCCGCATCGGCGTGCCGGCCGTGTGACACGTCACGCAGCGTGCGTTGCCGGGACGCTTCGTCGTGAAGATCGGCTCGATGCGCGCCTTGAAGAAGTCGTAGTCGAGCGTAGGCGCGCCGGACGGCTGCGCGAACGCAGGCGCACTCGATAGGACGAGCGCAGCCCACAGCCACCGCGAAAGGTGCATGGCGAGTCCCCCCATTGTCGTCCGGCGATTATGCGCCGGAGGCTCGCGCGAGACTATGCCAAACGGCAGCCGGCGCTTCGGAATCGAAGCGCCGGCGTGCGGGGTCGTGCGGACGCAGCCGGACGAACGGGGCGCCGGCCGAGTCGATCGTCATTCCGCCAATACGATTCCGGACCCGCCCATCTCCTTCGGCATGTCCTTGAGCTTCGGCTTGCCGTCGCGGATCGGCAGCACGGTTTCCTGGTAGTTGACGTGCAGCGCCGCCTCGAACGGCAGGTCCGGCAGCATCGCGGCATAGACGTCCACGAGCCCGAGCGGCGGATGGTCGGTGTAGAGGTGGCCGCCGCAACGCGTGCACCATTTCCGGTAGCTCACCGGCGTCTTGTTGTAGGTGCCGATGCTCGTCGCGCCGCGCGTCACGCGCACGGCCGACGGCTGCCACAGCGTGAATGCATTGACGGGCCCGGCGGACCATTGCCGGCACGACGTGCAGTGGCAATAGCCCATGGCGGCCGGCTCACCGGATACCTCGAACTCCACCTCGCCGCAAAAACAACGCGCTTTATGAACCTTGCTCGGCATCGCAGTATCTCCTGTAAAATTCGAGCGCTCTTCGGTAGGCGCGAAAGTCTAGCGACCGGCCACGGCCGCTCGAAATGACCGCGCGTCCTAAGTTCGTGCTCGATCGTCCGCGGAGACGACTGATGGATGCGCTGTCGGATGTGCTGCGTGCGGTACGCCTTACGGGTGCGGTATTTTTCGACGTCGAGGCGACTGCGCCTTGGGTCGCCGAGACGCCGCCGGGCCGGAGCATCGTCGCCAAGATCTTCCCGAGCGCCGACCACTTGATTCCCTATCACGTTATTACGCGCGGCAGCTGCTGGGTCGGCGTCGTGGGGGGCACTGCCGAACGCTGCTCGGCGGGCGATATCGTGATGTTCCCGCACGGCGATCCGCACGTGCTCGCGAGCGAGCCGGGTATGCGCGATAGACCGAACCTCGGCCTCTATCGCCGGCCTCGCGACCATGCCTTGCCGTTCGAAATATCGATGGGCGACGGCGCGGAGGCAGCGGTGCACGTGGTCTGCGGTTATCTCGGCTGCGATGCACGGCCGTTCAATCCGCTGCTCGCCGCGCTGCCGCGGATGCTGCGCACGAGCGCCGATGGCCCGCTCGCATCGTACATGCAGTTTGCGCTCGCCGAAGCCGGCACCCGGCGCATCGGCGGCGAATCCGTGCTCGGGTGCTTGAGCGAGCTGATGTTCCTCGACGTCGTGCGGCGCTATCTCGAGACGCTGCCGCCCGAGCGCACCGATTGGCTCGCCGGTCTGCGCGATCCCTTCGTCGGCCGCGCGTTGAGCGCGCTGCACCGCGACCCGGGGCGTGCGTGGACGCTCGCGGCGCTCGCGCGCGCGGCGGGTCTGTCGCGTTCCGCGCTGGCCGAGCGCTTCACGCAGTTCGTCGGTCGGCCGCCGATGCAGTATCTCGCGAGCTGGCGCATGCAGCTCGCGGCGAGCGCGCTGGCGCGCGGCGACAGCGTCGCGGCCGCCGCGAGCGGCGTGGGCTACGACTCCGAGGCGGCGTTCAGCCGCGCGTTCAAGAAGGCCGTCGGTCTGCCGCCCGGCGCTTGGCGGCAGCGGCGTGCGGCCGAGCGGGCGGCATGACCGCGCCCGGGTTCGCTCCCGCGGGACCGCAGCCGGGTCGACCTGGATCAGACCGGATGCGGCGGTCGCGTCCGGCGCGTGCCCGCGTGCTCCTCAGCGCGCAGGCGCCGGCCCGTAGTGCGGCACCGGCAGGCCGTGCTCGAGCGCGCCCAAATCCGGCGCCTTGCCGGTGAAGCCGTCCGTCACGTTCGGCAGCACCGTGCCCGCGTCCACCGCGGCTCCGCCGGCCCGCAGCGAGAAGTCGAGCGGCGCGATGTCGTAGACCTTCTGCGGCTCGCGCAGATCGGGCTGCGGGACGTTCACGAACACGCCGTAGTCGACGAGCCGGCTGTGCTCGTCTTGGCCGGTGGCGCGCTGATAGGCGCGCAGCGTCTTGTAGCGGCGAGCGATCGGTGCCGCGATGTAGTCGGCAAGCGTGCCGAACGGCGGGGAGCTCCATTCGAACGCGACGGCGGCACTCGGGTTCGGCCGGAAGCCGTTGTAGTCGGACGAGGAATAGTTCGTGAACGTGCCGACGTTGAATACGGCCTCCGCTGCGCCCTCGGCGAGGATCAAATTGTTCCGGAAGTGCACGTTCGAGGCCGGCCCCGGCGCGGCCACCTCGCCGATGAAGGTGTTCTGGTAGCAGAGCACGCCGGCCGGCGTCGACACGAGCTTGAGCGACCCGGATCCCGGACCGTGATACACGATGTTGCGGATGAAATAGACCGGTCCGCCGAAGATCGGCTGCGCGCTCAGGCCCTGCAGCGCGGTGTTCGCGCAGCGGTTGCGGAACACGCGGATGTTGCGGCCGCCGCCGTCGGTCTCGATGCAGTTGTCGCCCATGTTGGTGATGTCGTTGTCGTAGAAGTCGACCGACATCGGAAAACGGTCGGGGGTCGGATTCGGCGCGCCGTCCGGATTGCCGTACGTCGCGAAGTCGATGCCGTCGTGCCAGTTCGCGATATAGTTGCGCGTCACGACGTGGCCCTGGCCGTAGACCTTGATCGCGTACTCGGAATCGAGCCGCTCGGGGAAGCCCGGCAGCTTCTGCCAGAACGCACCGTTCCAACCCATCATCTTGTCGGGGTCGTGCCGGCCGATGAAGACGTTGTCGGCGATGTAGAAATTCTTCGAGCCCGACCAGTCGTCGTGCACGCCCCGGCCCACGTTCTCGAGCCGAGAGTGCTTCAGCGTAAAGCCGGTCGCGCCGGCGATGTTCTTGATGCCGAGCAGGAAGGCGACGTTCGTGTTGCGAACGGTGATGCCCTCGAAATAGTTGTAATTCGCTGCCATGAGGTCGAACAGGTTTTCCGCACCGTCGCCGTCGAAGATCACCTCGCCGTCGCCCGCGGCCTTGATGGCGATCGGCCGCTCGGCGGTGCCGCTCTGCGTGAGGTAGTACGTGCCGTCGAACACGGTTGCGAGCGCGAGGTAGCCCGGCCGCGGCGCGCCGTTCATGTAGTGATGGCGGTCGCTCAAATAGGTGCCCGCGTGGACGAGGATCGTGTCGCCCGGCTGCACGCGCGGCGGGTAGGCGTTCTGATAGTCGAAGTGCGCGCCGGCCATGTAATACGCGGCCATCAACCCCGTGAACGACGGCTCCTCGCGCGGCCCGTCGTAGTCGACCGGATACACGTGATAGGTCTTGCCGCCGGCGTAGGGTTGCGGCTCCGCGCGCGTATGTGCGCGCAGCGTGCGCACGGCTTCGCCGCTCACGCCATCCGGATCCTCGAGCGTGAGCCTGAGCTCGTAATCCGTGTCGGGCACGAGGTCGAGCACGCTGCCCGAGAACAGGTTCGGCGCCGTATACGAGAACGGGCTGAACGCGAAGGGACTGGCGCCGGAGGCCGGCACGCCCCGCGCGGCCCGATCCGGCGTCGCGGCGCCCGCGCCGGGAGCCGCGTTCGACGAAGCGCGCGCCGCAGCTTCGCGCGCGAGCGCGGCTGCGCTCTCGGCTGCGTTGCCACCCGGGACGAAGCTCGGGCCGCCGACGCGGCCGTTCACCTGCTCGCGCTGCAGCCGCAAGAGCGGCAACGCCGAGTGCCACGCGGATTCGCTCACGCGCCGATATTGCACCGCCACGCCCGCATTGCGGTTGTCGTCGCCGTCGATAGTCCAGTCGACGCCGAGTGACACGAGCGTCGGCGGCTCGAGCGAGATCTGCCCCGCGACGACGGCGTCGTCCGCAAGCGCGTGCCTCGCGCTCAACGCGGCGGCCACGCTCACTGCGGCGGCGATGACGTTGCGCATCGTTTTCCACTCCTCCGGTTCGACCGTCGCACGACTCTAGCGCAACGCACCGCGGCGGTCATCGCGCGGCGCCGTAGCTCGGCGCGCACGGCACGTTGTACGATCGTTCGAGGAAGTTGTCGTTGCGGAATCGACCGTCTTGCCAATTTTGACCCCCGTCGAGCAGCTCGGGCTCGCCGGCGCGGCGCTCGATGCGCGCGTGCGGGCGGCCGTCGCCGCGATCCCGGACGCGATGCTGGTGCATACGTCGCGACGCCTCGCGGACGACGCGCGTACGAACGACGCGGTGTACGCCCACGACGGCGTTGTCGAGCCCGTGCGCGTGATGCTGCGGCCATTGCTCGTGATGCCGGAGCAGTTGAGCTACCTCCATCATGTCTGCAGCACGATCATGGCGGCGCTCACACGGCTGCCGGAGCTCTTCACGAGGGACGCCGACGTGCGCGGCGCGCTGCCGCTCGCCGCCGAGGAGCGCGGCTGGCTGGAGGACGTGTGGCGCGCGGTGGGACAGGCCTCGAACCCGCTCTACGGCCGGCTCGATGCAGTCTGCGATTTCACGAGCGCGCGCTGGCAGGACTCGCTGCGCTTCATGGAACCCAATCTCTCGGGCGTCGGCGGTATCCATTTGGGACCGCTCGCGGAGTCGCTCGTGATGCGCGACGTCGTGCCGACGCTCACGACCTACGATCCGATGCTCGCCATCGAGCTGCCGCGCGATCAGCGCGACCTGTTCCTGCAAGTGCTGCTCGATCACGCGGCGGCGCTCGGTCGCGAGCAGCGCAATCTGTGTCTCGTGGAGCCCAAGTACGTCGAGGAGGGACCGAACGAGCAGTCGCATCTCGTGACGTATTACCGAGCGCAGCGCGGCATCGAGCTCAAGCATGCGGATCCTCGCGAGCTGCGCCTCGAGGGCGACGAGGTGTACTACGAGGACACGTGCATCGACGTGGCCTACCGCGACTACGAGGTTCGCGACCTGCTCGCGCTCGAGCGCGAGCAGGGCCGCCCGCTCGCAGCGATCCGCGCGCTCTTCAAGCAGAACCGGATCGTCTCTTCGGTCGGCGGCGACCTGGACCATAAGAGCGCCTTCGAGCTGCTGACCACCGACGAGCTCTCGGCGCGGCACTTCAGCGCGGCGGAGCGCCGGCTGTTCCGCCGGCACGTGCTCTGGACGCGGCTCGTGAGCGAGCGCGAGACCGACACGCCGGCGGGTCACATGGACTTGCCGGAGTTCATCCGCGCGCACCGCGAGGAGCTCGTGATCAAGCCGAATCGAGGCTACGGCGGCGCGGGCGTGCGGCTCGGCGCGGGCGCCACGCAGAGCGAATGGGACGCGCTGCTCGAGCATGCACTCGCGAAGCAGCACGATCCTTACGACAGCTTCGTCGTGCAGTCGGCCGCGACCTTGCCCGTGCATCTCTTCCCATTGCTCGACCGGCAGGGCCGCACCCACGAGGAGCCGTTCTACGCGGTGATGGGCTTTGCGCCCACCGATCACGGAGTCGGCATCGTCTGCCGCGTGTCGCAGAAGCAGGTCGTGAACGTCGCGCAGCGCGGCGGGCTCGCGGCCGTGCTCGTGAGTCGACGGCACGATGACCTTACGACGCGCACTCGCTCGCCGGTACGCGCCGATCAGGCGCTCGTGCAGCTGCGCGCCGCGATTCTGAAGCTGCGCGATCTCGACGCCGTGCTGCGGCTGCTCGAGTGGGACGAGGAGACCTACCGGCCGGTCGGCGCCGCGAGCTCGCGGGCGACTCAGCTCGCCGTCGTCGAGGGAATGCGCCACGATCTGCTCGCCGGAGACCGGCTCGGCGATCTCATCGACACGGTGGGCGCGAGGCCCGGATTGACCGACGGATTGCGCGCGGAGCTGACGCTGCTCGCGCGTTTGCGGCTGATCGCGATCGGCTTGCCGCAGAGCTTGGTGGCGGCGTTCGCCGAGACGCGATCGCATTGCCTCGCGGCATGGGAAGAGTCGCGGCGCGAGGACGACTTCGGCGTGTTCGCCGGACCGTTCACGCAGCTCCTGAAGCTCATGCGCGAGCGCGCGCAGGCGCTCGCGCGAGGCGATGATCTGTACGACGCCGTGCTCGACGAGCACGAGCCGGGCATGCGGCGTGCGCGGCTCGAGCCGCTGCTCGCGCTCCTGGGCGCGCGGCTCCGCGAGCGCGTGCCGCTCTGGGCCGAGCGCACGCGGCGTTATCTCGCGCATCGCCCTCGCGGATCGTTTCCCGAGGCGAAGCAGCGCGATCTGTGCGCGCAGCTGCTCGCCGATATCGGCTTCGATTTCCGGCGCGGGCGGCTCGACCGTTCGAGTCATCCGTTCACCTTGATGGCGGGCGAGGACGATGTGCGGCTCACGATCCGCTCCAGTCCGAGCGATCCGCTGCGCGCGATCTTTGCGACGCTGCACGAGGGTGGGCACGGGCTCTACGACCAGGGCTTGCCGCGCGAGCTGCACGGCACGCTGCTCGCCGACGCGCCGAGCACCGGGCTGCATGAATCGCAGGCGCGGCTCTGGGAGAACCACGTCGGGCGCAGCGCCGCATTTTGGCGACACAACTTCGGCAAGCTCGCGAAGGCGTTTCCTCGCGCGCTCGCGGGCAGCGACGCGCAGACTTTTCATCGCATGCTGAACGTAGTCGAGCCGGGATTGAACCGCGTCGCGGCCGACGAGGCGACCTACAACCTGCACATCCTCTTGCGCTACGAGCTCGAGATCGCGCTGCTCGACGGCGAGCTCGCGGTCACCGACTTGCCCGCCGCGTGGGACGAGCGGCAGCGGCACTATTTGGGCGTGACGTCCCCGACCGCTCGCGACGGCTGCCTCCAGGACGTGCATTGGGCGCTCGGCGAGTTCGGCTATTTTCCGACTTATACGATCGGCAATCTCTACGCGGCGCAGCTCGTCGACGCTTATACGCGCGCGGCTGACCTCGATGACGAGCTCGAGCGCGGTGATTTCGCGGGCCTGCGGCGATGGCTCGGCGCACGGATCTATGCGCGCGGCGCGAGCCTCGACGCCGAGGACTTGATCGAATCGGCGACCGGCTCGCGGCTCGACGCCGAGCCGTTCTTTCGCCTGCTCGAGCAGCGCGTCGCGGAGCTCGACTGAGCGCCGGGCAACGAGCCGACGTGATCGCGGCCGCCGCTATATAAGGTATGGCGGGCATGCTCGGCTCGTAGCCGCTCGGCCCGTCCAGCAACGCTTCCAATTTTTGCGAAACCGTCGTTTCGCCGCGACACCGCGGCGCGGCACGCGGCTTGGCAGCCGCGGTCCCGGCCGCTTTTCCCGGAACGGCCCGCTATTTGCACGGGGACCCGGGCCAGGATGGGTGGAGCAGGAAGGCGAGTCATGACAACGCAGACGGTCGTGCGGCTCTGGGTCGTTGCGTCTCTCGGCTTATGGGTAGCGGCGTGCGGCGGAGGCGGAGGCGACTCGAATGCTTCGACGTCGCCGCCGCCGACCACCGATCCGCCGCCGAGCACCGATCCACCGCCGAGCACCGATCCGCCGCCGACCACAACGCCGCCGCCTTCGACGACGCCCGCAAGCTTGAAGGCCGAGCGCGTCTATCCGGATCTGACGTTCACGGCGCCGGTTCAGCTGCTGCGCGCGCCGGGCGACGGCAGCCGCTGGTTCATCGTGCAGCAGGACGGCCACGTGTTCTCGTTCGACTCGGTGTCGAACGCGAGCACGATGACGCCCGTGCTGGACCTGAGCGATCGCGTGGTGTTTCGCAACGTGCACGGCTTGCTCGGCTTTGCGTTCCATCCGGGCTTCCCGGCCGATCCGCGAGTGTTCGTCGAGTACACGCACGAGACGAGCCCCGGTGTGATCGTGATGCGGATCTCGGAGTTCGCCACGACCGACAACGGTGCGACGATCGACCCCGCCTCCGAGCAGATCTGGTTCGAGATATTGCAGCCGGGCGGCCACAACAACGGCGGCCATGTTCTGTTCGGCCCTGACGGCATGCTCTATCTCACGCTCGGCGACGGTGGCGACGACGACAATGCCAGCGGGATCGTCGGCAACGGTCAAACCACCACGAATCTGCTCGGTAAGATCCTGCGCGTCGACGTGAGCGGCACGGAGGCCGGGCGCCGTTACCGCATCCCGACCGACAATCCGTTCGCCGGCAATGCGCTCTGCAACATGGACGGGACCGGCTCGCAAGATTGTCCCGAGATCTTCGCCTGGGGATTTCGCAATCCATGGCAGTGGAGCTTCGACAGCGTGGACGGCACGATCTGGCTCGGCGACGTCGGCTCGCACAGCCGCGAGGAGGTCGATCGAGTCGAGAAGGGCGGCGACTATGGCTGGCGCTGCTTCGAGGGGACGCTCGAAACGGGCTTGAACTGCGGCAGTCCGACGGCAACGCTCGCGGCGCCGGTCGCCGAGTACGATCACACGCTCGGCGTGGCCGTGACGGGCGGTTTCGTGTACCACGGCACGGCCATCGCCGATCTCGTCGGGCGCTACGTGTTCGCCGACTACGGCTCCGGCCGCGTCTGGAACATCGCGACCGACACGCAGCCCACGATGACGATCACCGACGACAACGCCTCCCACACCGGCCTGAACATCGCATCGTTCGCGGAGGACACCGACGGCGAGCTGTACGTCGTCGACGTGAAGAGCGGCGGGTTGTATCACCTGAGCGGCCGCTGAGCGCGCAACGCACCTGCGACACCATGTCGCAGGTGCGCGTAAATGCGCGGTGCCACAATCGACTCCGAGCTCACCGGAGGAGGCGCTGTGCACTCGATCGCTCGTCGTCCGCTGTTCGCGACCTCGCTCGGCGCGGTCGTCGCCTACTGTGCGTTCGCCGCCCCGGCCGAGGCCTGCTCGATCTGCCGCTGCGGCGATGCCACGTTCAACGCGCTCGGCAAGGACGTGACTTCGATGCCGGGCTTTCGGTTCGCGGTGGACCTCGAGCGATTCGCGAAGAGCCAGGGCTTGCCCGACGAGCAAGAAGCGGTCGTCGAGCGGCGTGTCACGGCGGTCGGCGCCTACACGATCGGCGATCGCGCGCTCGTGGTCGCCCGTCTACCCTACACCGAGCGCACGTTGACGGAGCACGACGGGGCGGACGTCCAGCGTACGAAAGCGTCGGGCATCGGCGACCCCGAGATCTACGGACAGATACGCCTGTGGTCTTCGCCGTTTCGCGGCGACCTCGGGCGCCGCGCGAGCCTGTCGGCCGTAGTCGGCGTGAAGACCGACTGGGGCGAGAACGACATCGAGCGCGACGGCGCGCGGCTCGACGAGCACGTGCAGCCGGCCACGGGCTCGAACGACGAGTTTTTCGGGCTGTCGGGCTATTACCTGCTGAATCCGAAGTCGTCGCTGTTCGCGTCGGTGCAGTCGCGCTTGCCGGGCACGAACGATTTCGGCTACCGCTACGGCAAGATCGAGCTCGCTAACTTCGCATACGAGCGCAAGGTCTCCGATGCGCTCGATACGGTCGTCGAGCTCAACTACCGCCATGCCGGCCGCGACCGCATCGATGCGTCCGGCACGCTCGATCCCGATACCGGCGGCGGCGTGCTGTACGTGACGCCGCGCGTGCTCGTGAACGTCGGCGGCGTGGTTCTGCGCTTTGCCGCGCAGGTGCCGGTGCACGAGGCTCTGTACGGCGTGCAGCACGAGAAGACCGTCTACAACGTCGGGTTCACGCGTACGTTCGGCCGGCAGTAAGCCGGCCGCCGGGGGCTCGGGCGGACGCGGCAGCGCCGCCGTCGGCCCCACGGCGGCCGTGCGCAGCTGCCCTATACTAGGCGCCGCGGATGTCGGCGTTCAGTCTCAACGAGTTCTATCAGCGCAACCGGCGCGTCGTCATCTGGGCGATCCTGCTGCTGTTGTTGTGGCTGCTGCGCGATTTCTTCGCGATCGTGTTTCTCACGTTCGTGCTCGCCATCATCGCGGCACCCATCGCGGAGTTCGGCCATCGCCGGCTGCGGCTGCCGCAATGGCTCGCGCTCGCCTTCGTCTACCTGCTGTTTCTCGTCGTGCTTGCGACGTTCGTGCGGTTCGTCGTGCCGAGCGTCGCGTCGGAGATCAACCGCCTGATCGACAATCTGCCCACCACCGAGCAGCGGCTCATCGAGGCGAAGAACCGCGTCGTCGACCGCTACCCGACGTTGCGCCAGCCCTTGAACGGCTATCTACGCAGTGCGCTGCCCGACGACCGCATCGAGACGATCGACCGCCAGCTCGAGGCCGAGCGCGCGCGCCTGTCGCTCACGCAGGAGCAGGTCACGGCCGCGGTCGAGAGCGTCGCCGAGCCGACCGGAACGCTCGCGCAGTACTTCAATCGCCAGGACCAGCTGTACATCAGCACGCTGATGAGCCAGCAATTCTTGCGCATACGGCAATATGCGCCCGCGGTGATCACGATGCTGTATCGCGCGACCGCGACCACCTTGCTCGCGCTGCTGTTCAGTTTCCTGATCCTGAGCGATCTCGCGCGGCTCAAGCGCGGCGTCGTGCGCCTCAAGCGGTCGCGCGTCGGGGACTTTTACGAGGAGGCGGCGCCGCCGATCGCGCGCTTCGGCGTGCTCGTCGGCCGCGCCATCGAGGCGCAGGCATCGATCGCATTCTTGAACACGGTGCTCACGCTGATCGGGCTGTTGCTGCTGCAGATTCCGCTGGTCGCGATGCTGTCGATGGTGGTGTTCGTATGCAGCTTCGTGCCGGTCCTCGGCGTGCTGATCTCCACCGTGCCGATCGTTCTCGTCGCGTTGAATGCCGGCGGCTTCTCGCTATCGCTCGCTGCGATCGGCCTCGTGATCGTGACGCATGCGCTCGAGGCGTACGTGCTGAATCCGATGATCTACGGCAGGCACTTGAAGCTGAACCCGGTGCTCACGCTCATCATCCTGTTCGTTGCGTACCACGCATTCGGGCTCTGGGGCATGCTGCTCGGGGTGCCGGTCGCGCGCTACATGATCCACTACGTGCTCGGCGTGCCGTTTCGCGATCGACCGGCCGCGGCGCTGGCGCGCGACGACATCGAGTGACGACTCAATCGAGCACGTGAGTGAGCAGCCCGTCCGCCAGCTTCGGCTCGAACCACGTCGACTTCGGCGGCATGAGCCGGCCCGCATCCGCGACCGCGAGCAGCTGCTCCATGCGCGTCGGGTGCAGCGCAAACGCGACGGCCGCTCGTCCGCCGTCGACGCGCCGCTCGAGCTCCTCCGTGCCGCGTACGCCGCCGACGAAGTCGATGCGTGCGTCGGTGCGCGGATCGCCGATTCGTAGGAGGGGGGCGAGCAGGTAATCCTGGAGCAGGCTCACGTCGAGGCTCGCGACGGGATCGCTGCGCGGCACCAGCTCCGGACGCATCCGCAGCCTGTACCAGCCGTCCGCGAGCCGCATGCCGAAGGTCTCGGGTGCGTCGGGGCGCACCGCGCCGGCGCTCGCCTCCACATCGAACGCGCTGCGCAGCCGCGCGAGCAGCGCGCGCGAGTCGAACCCGCCGAGATCGAGCACCACGCGGTTGTAGTCGAGGATGCGCATCTCGTCGTGCGGAAACGCGACGGCGAGAAAGAACTCGTGGCTTGCGAGCGGCGCGTGCGTGGAGTGGCGCTGCTGCGCGACGCGCGCGGCGGCCGCGGAGCGGTGATGGCCGTCCGCGATGTAGAGCGCGTCGAGCCCGTTCAGCGCCGCGTCGAGCGCCGAGCTTGCGCCGGCCGGCACGCGCCATACGGTGTGCTGCACCGCGTTCGGGCCCTCCGCCGAAAAGAGCGGCGCAGCGCGCGCCGCGGAGCGCAGCGCCGTTGCGATGCGCTCGTTCGAGCGATACGCGAGCAGCACCGGCCCGGTCTGCGCGTTGAGCGTCGCGATGTGGCGCACGCGATCGTTTTCCTTGTCCGGCCGCGTGAGCTCGTGCCGCTTGATTCGGTTCGCGCGATAAGCCTCGACGGATGCGACGAGCGCCACGCCGGTCTGCTCGCGGCCGCCCGCCGCCATTCGATAGACGTAGTACGAAGGCGTGTCTTCGCGCGTGAGGAATCCCTCGTCGCGCAACCGCGCGAAGCTTGCGGCGCCTCGCGCATAGGTTGCGTCGGCATACGGCGAGGTGCCGTCCGGCAAATCGATCTCGGGCCGCGACACGTGTAGGAACGATGCGGGGCGGTTTGCGGCGAGCGCGCGGGCCTCCGCGACGCTCACGACGTCGTACGGCGGTGCAATCACGGCTGTTGCGTGAGCGGCGTCGGGCCGCAGCGCGGCGAAAGGTCGAACGAGCGGCGTCATCGGGATGCATCCTTCGATCGCGCGATTATGCGGCAGTGGCACGCTTGTTGCAGCTTCACCGCGACAGACAATCGTTTGCGAGGTGACGGTGATGCACAAAGTGCTGCTTGGCTGTTTTGGTTGCGCGGCGGCGCTGCTGGCGGGCTGCGCCACCGTCGGAAGCGACGAGACGGGAGCCCGGTTGCCGACCGGCGTGACGTTGCTCGATTCGAACACGGACAGGTGCTCGGGCACCGTGCACGTCGATGAGCGCAGCGCGGCGTCCCGCGACATCGTGCTCCGACCCGGTGAGAACGCCGCATTCCGGGTCGACGATCGGGATCGCGACCGGCGCATCGAATGGACCTGCATCGGTCAGTCGAGCTCGGATCGCGACAGCGTGAGCTGCCCCGATCGGACTTCGTACGTGCGGATCACGCGGCCGTCGAACGGCGACCAAATGCTCGTCGAGTGCTACGGGAAGCGCTCCGGTTAGAGCGAGGCGAGTCCCCCGGACCGGCGGCGCCGGGCGCCGTTCGGTCCGTCTTATTCGGCAACCGTGTTTCGCGAGCGACCGCACGAAGCGAGAGGGGCCAAGATCCGCGGCGGTTCCGTCCGCCCGCACTAGGCCGCGGGCTCTGCCCAAAGATCGTATTCGTCGGCGGCCGTGACGCGTGCCTTCAGCAACGTGCCCGGCGCGAGCTTGCGCGTGCCGCTGCCGGCCCGCAGATAGACGCGGCCGTCGATTTCGGGCGCATCGGCGGTCGAGCGGCCGAGCGCGGCATCGCCGTCGAGCTCGTCGATGATCACTTCGAGGGTCGTGCCGACACGTCTGCGTAAACGCCGCGCGCTGATCGCCTGCTGTGCAGCCATGAACCGATGCCAGCGTTCCTCTTTCACCGCGTCGGGGACGGGGCCCGGCAGCGCGTTCGCGGGCGCGTCGCGCACGGGCTCGTAGCGGAAGCAGCCGACGCGGTCGAGCTCGGCTTGCTCGAGCCAATCGAGCAGTGCCTGGAAGTCCTGCTCGGTCTCGCCGGGGAAGCCCACGATGAACGTCGAGCGGATCGTGAGGTCGGGCACGGCGGCCCGCCATGCGCGGATTCTCTCGAGCGTTTTCGCCTCGGCGGCGGGGCGCTTCATGGCTTTCAGTATCTTCGGGCTCGCGTGCTGAAACGGCACGTCGAGGTAGGGCAGTACCTTGCGCTCGGCCATCAGCGGAATCAGATCGTCGACGTGGGGGTACGGGTACACGTAGTGAAGCCGCACCCAGACGCCGAGCTCGCCGAGCGCGGCCGCGAGGTCGGTGATGTGTGCCCTGACGTCGCGGCCCCGCCATTGCGACGGCGTATAGCGCAGGTCCACGCCGTAAGCACTGGTGTCCTGCGAGATCACGAGCAGCTCCTTCACGCCCGCATGCACGAGCCGCTCGGCTTCGCCGAGCACGTCGGCGGCTGGGCGGCTGCGCAAGTCGCCGCGCAGCCGCGGAATGATGCAAAAACTGCAACGGTGATTGCAGCCTTCCGAGATCTTGAGGTACGCGTAGTGCCGCGGCGTGAGCTTTACGCCCTGCGGCGGAACCAGATCGACGAAGGGGTCGTGCGGCGGCGGCAACGCCGCGTGCACCGCTTCCACGACGGCGTCGTATTGATGCGGCCCCGTGATCGCGAGCACCTGCGGATGTGCCGCACGGATGGTCTGCGCCTCGGCGCCGAGACAGCCCGTCACGATCACGCGGCCGTTTTCCGCCAGCGCCTCGCCGATCGCGTCGAGCGATTCCTCGCGCGCGCTGTCCAGAAAGCCGCAGGTGTTCACCACCACGACGTCGGCGCCGGCGTAATCGGCCGCGGTGTCGTAGCCCTCCGCGCGCAGACGGCTGAGGATGCGCTCCGAATCGACGAGCGCCTTCGGGCAGCCGAGGCTCACGAAGCCGACTTTCGGGGCGGATGTCTTGTGCACGCTCAAGCTCGTTTACTCATGGTTCCCGCGGCCGGAGGCGAGCGGGAGGCGGCGGGCGGGCCGCGCGGGGACGCTATTGCGCCATGCGCCCGCCAAAAACGCAATGGCGCGGCTTTGACCGGGCCGCGGGTAGCGACCACAATCGAACCTCGAGCGGCAAGGACGGCGCGCCGCGCCGGCCGGCAACGAGCGGCGAGGCGATGACGATGGCAACGGTCACGCGGGAGGAACTGAAGCGCAAGGTCGGCACGGAGCTCGGCGTGTCGGACTGGTTTTTGGTCGACCAGCAGCGCGTCAACGAATTCGCCGACGTCACGCTCGATCATCAGTTCGTGCATGTCGACGTCGAGCGCGCGAAGGCGACGCCGTTCGGCGGCACGATCGCGCACGGCCTGCTCACGTTGTCCCTGATCGTGCCGCTCACCATCGAGTTCATTCCGCGGCTCGCGGATACGAAACTGCTCGTGAATTACGGCTTCGACAAAGTGCGCTTCTCGGCGCCGGTGCGCGTCGGCAAGCGGATCCGCTCGCGCACGACGCTCGCGGACACGAACGAGCGCAAGCCGGGACACGTGATCATGCGGTTCGACGTCACGGTCGAAATCGAGGACGAGCCGAAGCCCGCGCTCGTGGCCGAGTGGCTCACGCTGCATGTCACCGGCTGATGTCGC
The DNA here is from genome assembly GCA_963817615.1 of uncultured Gammaproteobacteria bacterium. Taxonomy (GTDB): domain Bacteria; phylum Pseudomonadota; class Gammaproteobacteria; order Steroidobacterales; family Rariloculaceae; genus FEN-1219. The sequence continues at coordinate 2,052,063 of CAWFPH010000002.1, forward strand.
GTGTCTCGATAGAGTTCCGCGCGAATGGCGCGGATCCGATGGCGCCGCGGAGCGTTGCGGGAGGCGCATGACACTCGATGCGGCAGGTCGGCCGGCGTCCGCTGGGCGTGCTCCGGAGCCGCGGCGCGCCTGGAAATGCGCGCTGCAGGCCGTCGCGATGGTCGTTGCGGCGGCGTGCGCCGCGGGGTGTCAGCGCGAGCAGCCGACCGAGCTCGGCCCCGCGACCGCCGCGCCGGCCGAGCCGCCGACGGCGAGCGTCACGGCGGACGCGGCACCGGCCGTGCCGATCTCCACGGCGGCCGCGACGGCGGCAGAGGCGATTACCGAGGACGTGCTGCGCAGCGTGGTGGCCGAGATCGCGGACGACCGTTACCAAGGTCGCGCGCCCGGCACGGCGGGCGACAAGCTCACGCGGCACTATCTCGTCGAGCAGCTCAAGGCGCTCGGCTTCGCGCCCGGCAATGGTTCGCGCTACGAGCAGCCGGTCGACCTCGTGGGCGTGACGGCGGCCGCGCCCGCGAAGTGGTCCTTCAAGAACGGCGGCGCGTCGGTCGACCTCGCGCGCGGCGGCGACTTCGTCGCGTCGAGCGGCGTGCAGGCGCCGCGCGCGGCGCTCGACGGCGCCGAGCTGGTGTTCGCCGGCTATGGAATCGAGGCTCCGGAGTACGGCTGGGACGATTTCAAGGGCGTGGACGTCACCGGCAAAGTGCTGGTCCTGCTGAACAACGATCCGGACTGGGATCCGACGTTGTTCGCGGGCACGGAGCGGCTCTACTACGGCCGCTGGACCTACAAGTACGAAAACGCCGCACGCCACGGTGCGGCCGCGGCCATCATCATCCACACCACGCCGTCGGCCGGCTATCCGTGGCAGGTCGTGCAGAGCTCGTGGGGCGGCACGCAGTACGAGCTGCCGGCCGGCGCTGAGCCGCGGCTCCAGGTGCGCGCTTGGATCACCGACGCCGCCGCACGCCGGCTCGTCGGCACCGACAAGCTCGACGCGCTGCTCGAGCAGGCGAAGCGCCGCGACTTCAAGCCCGTGCCGCTCGGCATCACGACGAGCCTCACGCTGCGCAACACGCTGACACATACGGCGACCGCCAATGTGCTCGGCGTGCTTCGCGGGGCGGACGCCGCGCTCGCCGATTCGCTGGTCATCTATTCCGCACACCACGATCACTTCGGCGTCGGCGCGCCGAACCCGAGCGGCGACCCGAACGACAAGATCTACAACGGCGCGCGCGACAATGCGGCCGGCGTCGCGGTCGTGCTGGCGATCGGGCGCGCGTACGCGGCGCTCGCCACGCCGCCGCGCCGCTCGGTCATGCTGCTGTTTCCGGCGGCCGAGGAGCAAGGCTTGCTCGGCTCGGAATACTTCGCGGCCCATCCGACCGTGCCGCCCGGCGAGATCGCAGCCGACGTGAACTACGATTCGCCGAACATCTGGGGGAAGACGCGCGACATCACGTTCATCGGACTCGGCAAATCGAGCCTCGATGCCATCGCCGCGGCCGTCGCGCGGTATCAGCAGCGCACTCTGATGGGAGACCAGTTCCCGGATCGGGGCTCGTACTACCGCTCCGACCAGTTCAACTTCGCGAAGATCGGCGTGCCGTCGTTCTACTTCGGCGGCGGCACCGATTTCGTAGGCCGGCCTGCGGGCTGGGGCGCCCAGCAGGTCGAGGACTACGTCGCGCGCAACTATCACCAGCCGAGCGACGAGCTTACGTCGGAGTGGCGGTTCGACGGCATGGTCGACGACGCGCGGTTCGGCTTCTTCGCGGGGGCTATCGTCGCGAACGACGAAGCGATGCCGCAGTGGAATCCCGGCAACGAGTTCGAGGCCGCGCGCCGCGCTGCGCTCGCGGCGGCCGGCGAGCGGTAGTAGGCTGCAGGCCGTGACGAGCGATTCCGACAGTGGCGGCCACTGCATGATTCGGAACGTGACCGGCACGCGTAAACGCGTGCGGAGAGAGAGCTGATGCGGCGCACGATGGATGCGAAAGTCGACCAAGTGCTGCGCGCTTACGAGGCGCGCTCGGCGGCCGAGTCGCAGCCGCTCGCGGAGCTGCAGGCGCAGGATTCGCGCCGCGATATCGACGACCTGCTGCTCGCGGTCGGCCCGGCGACGGGGCAGTTCATCAACTTGCTCGCGAAAGAAAGCGAGGCGCGCGCGATCCTAGAAATCGGCACTTCGTACGGCTATTCCACCGTGTGGCTCGCTGAAGCTGCGCGCGAGACCGGCGGCAAGGTCGTGTCGCTCGAGCTGCATCAGCGCAAGGTCGACTACGCGCAAGAGCAGCTCACGGAAGCGGGCTTGAGCAGCTACGTCGAATTTCGCGTCGGCGATGCGCTCGCGACGCTCGAGTCGTTGCGCGGGCCGTTCGAGCTCGTGCTGCTCGATCTCTGGAAGGACCTGTACGTGCCGTCGTTCGACTTGATTCATCCGAAGCTCGCGCCGGGCGGCTTCATCGTCGCCGACAACATGCTGCATCCGGAACGTGCGCGTCCCGATGCCAATCGCTACCGCGCGCGCGTTCGCGCGGCGCCGGATATGACCACCGTGCTGCTGCCGATCGGCAGCGGCATCGAGGTCAGCCGCTTCCGCTGAGCAACGTCAGCGCACCGCTGGACGGCCGGCGGTCAGCGCGAGCGATCGACGAGCGTGAGGAATTGCCAGGTCTGCCCTTCGGCGAGGCCCGCGAGCTCGCGCCCGACCTGCTGGAACACCGGCGGCGATGCGACCACGTGCTGAGTGCCCGCGTGCATGTCGCGGAACAGCCGCTGCAGCGTGCCCGCGCGCAACGCGTTCGTGCCGCCGGCCTGATACGCGAACGACACGGCCGCGTGTGCAGCCCAGGTCACGTGCGCCATCGCAAGCCGCAGCAGCGTGTGCTGGCGAATACTCGGCTTGTCGCCCGCGGCGAGCGTCTTCTCGACATCGCCCCAGCTTTCGTACACGAGTGCGCGCGCGGCGCGGTACGTGCCCTCGGCCTTCGCGTATTGCTCGGCGTACGTCTCGCTCTTCGCCTGCGTGCCCGCGCGGCCGCCCTTTTGGCGAACGCCGGCGGCGAGCTCGTCGAGCGCGCGCCGCCCGATGCCGCAGGCCCAGCCCGAATGGCACATGCAGGCGAAGCCGATGATGCCGACGTTGTAGAGCGAGCCGCCTCGCTTCGGCGTGTCCGTCATTGCGAAGTGCGTGTACGGATCCCTCACGAACGCTTTGTCGATCTTGTAGTCGATGCTGCCCGTGCCGCGCAGGCCGAGCACGTCCCAGTTGTCGATCAGCGTCGCTTGCTCGACCGGCAACACGAAGATGCGCGGCTCGTTCGTGCCCTCGATCAGACCGAGCGTATGGATGTGCGTGCCGTGCTTGATGCCCGACGCAAAGCTCCACGAGCCGCTCAGTAGGAACCCGTCCTTGTGGGGCATCGCTTTGCCGGGTCGCGTGCCTTGACCCGCGATCACCGGCAGCCGCTCGCCGCCGAACAGCTCCGCGACCGCCTCGTCGCCCAAGTACGCCGCGCCGGTGCCGATCGCGAGCGATGCGGCCATCGTGACCCAGCCGGCGGACGGGTCGCCGTAGGAGAGGTTCTCGATGACCTGCAGCGATTCGGTCGGCGTGAGCTCGGCGCCGCCGAGCGTGCGCGGCACCCACATGCCGAACAAGCCTTCGCGATGTAGCGCCTCGACGACGGGCTCCGCGAGGCGACCTTCGCGGTCGGCGAACTCCGCGTGCTCGGCCGCGAGCTTGGCGACCCCCTGTGCGCGCTCCGGCAGATCCTGGATCGTCGGCTGATTCGATTGGCGTTGCATGTTCGCGGTCATTCGTAGTTCTCCCCTTGGATGGCCGGGTAGACGCCGTGTTCGGTTATTGGTTCCGCTCCCGGCCGGTGACGGGATCAGATTGCGCGTGACTTTCGCCAAGGTCAATGCGGTACCGTGCGTCGGGCTGCTATGCTGCGGCGCGTGGCGCGCACACTGCTGTTCGTGATCATCGTGGCGGCACTGGCCGTCGTCGTTTCGTCGCTGTTGCGTCGCACGCCGAGGACCGCGCGGGCGCGCAACGACGAGCCCCCCGCACGCCGGGAACGCGGCGCCGAGGCGCGGTCGGCTGCACCGCAAGCAGACGAGGTCGCGGTGCTCGACCGTCACGCCGTCGCGCGGCGGCTCCACGAGCTCGCGTTCGGCGCGCCGCTCGACTCGGTAGTCACGACCGCCCGCCAGAAGTTCCTGGCGGCGGCGGCGAAAGCGCTCGACGACGCGGCCGCGGACTCGCGGTATGCGCCGCGGCGACCGTTGCTCCTGCCGAAGCTCGTGCGTGCGGTGAGCGACAACGACACGTCGAGGCGCGAGCTCGCGGGCATGATCGCGCGCGATCCGGCGCTCGTCGGCAGCCTTCTCAAGCTCGCGAACAGCTCGTTCTATCGGCGCAACGCGCAGCCTATCGAGAGCGTCGAGCGGGCAATCGTGGTGCTCGGCACTCAGGGTGTGCGCGCGTTGATCGCGGCGGCGCTCGTGCAGCCGGTGTTTCGCAGTGGCTCGGCCGACCACGGCACGTTTCCCGACGTCGTCTGGGAGCATTCGTATCGGTCTGCGGCCGCAGCCGAGGTCCATGCGGCCGCCGTCGAAGGCACCGACCTGTTCGCAGCGCAGTTGCTCGCGCTCGTGATGGGGCTCGCCGCGATCGTCGTGTTTCGCGTGGCGCTCGACGTCTACGCCGCGCAGGGACAGAAGCCGGACCCGAGCGCGCTCGGCGCGCTGCTCGATGCGCACACCGCGGCCGTGGCCGAGCGGATTGCGGCGAGCTGGGAGCTTTCCGATCGCGTGCTCGAGGCGCTCGCCGAGCAACGGCCCGACGCGAGCGTGGAGCCCGCGTCGCCGCTCGGCCGCTCGCTGCGCTTCGGGCTGCTCGCGGGTGCGCTGTCGGTGCTGCAATCGAACGGCGTGATCGAGCCCGACGTGGGGCTCAAATCGCTCGCCGCGGCCGGCGGCAGCGGCCCTCGCTTCGAGCGAATGTGGGAGCGATTCACGGCATCGGCGGCTGCCTGACCGCCGTTGCCGGCGGCGCGCCGCTCAAACGCGGGCGGAAACGAAGCTGCCGCGGCTCTTGGCGAAACGCAAAGTCAGGAACTCGACTCCGACCGTCCAACTCTCGACTTGGCCCGCGTCGCGCTCGCAGTGCGCGATGCGTGCGAGCGACTGGCATACGTCGCTGTCGATTTTCACGATCTGATCGATCGGCAGACGCTGCGGCGTCGAGAGCTGCATTCCGTTGAGCGAGATGTCGCGCATCTCGGCCGCGAACGGCTGCGCCTGCGGCCAGCCGGTGTAGAGCCTGATCGGTTGGCGCTTCGCGATGCGCTTGAGCATGCGTTGACCCGAATACTCGAGACGGTGCCGCTCGGCTGGAAAGAGCGGGCTCGCGCATTCGCCGCATTCGTCGCTGCGCCTGAGCGCGCGCGTGAGGCCGTGCGGCCTTCCGCAGAACAAACAACTGACGGCTCCGAAATGCTCGCCCGTGCGCTCCCGCGTATCGCCGTCGATGGCCAACCGCGAAGCCGCGGTCGCGCGGGCGAGATCGTACGCGGCACGGCGTGCCGGATCGGTCAGCACGGCGTACGCCTCCTGCAATGACTCGAGCGTGCGCCGCGAATCCGCGCCGGTTGCTTGCTCGAGCCGCGCGAGCAGCGTGCGGTAGCTTGCATGGATCAATGCAGTGGGCGCGTCTCTCTGGACGTGCAGCACGCGGTAGTAATCGACGTCGACGCTCATGCCATGCTCATGCTCGAAGGCCGGATCGGCGGCGTGTCCATCGGTGTTGCGCGCAGAGCGTCTGCACCGCGCGAGCGCGGGCGCCGCGCGCCGCGGCCGCGATGGGCCGCCAAAGTCTAGATGAGGCCGGACGGGATGCAAAGCCGCACGGCCGGTCCGCGATGGCAATCGCCGCCGGCCGTCTTTATCATCGCCTGACTATGCCGAGACTGCGGATGTTCCAAGTCGACGCGTTCACCAGTCGGCTGTTCGGCGGCAATCCGGCGGCGGTCGTGCCGCTGACGAGCTGGCTCGACGAGCGCACGATGCAGGCCGTCGCGCTGGAGAACAATCTCGCCGAAACGGCCTTCTTCGTGCCGGCCGGCAACGGCTTCGAGCTGCGCTGGTTCACGCCCGAAGTCGAGGTCAAGCTTTGCGGCCACGCGACGCTGGCGAGCGCGTTCGTGCTGTTCAACGAGCTCGAGCCGGGGCGCCGCTCCGTGAAGTTCGACACGTTGAGCGGCGCGCTCAACGTGGTTGCGGCCGGCGAGCGGCTGGTGCTCGACTTTCCGCGCTGGTCCGTCGAAAGCGTCGCGGAAATGCCGGACCTGCTGACCGACGGCCTCAAGGCTACTCCGCGCAACATCTGCTCCACGGAAGACGGGCAGCATCTGCTTGCGATCTTCGACCACGAGGACCAGATTCGCGCGCTCGCCCCGGACTTTCGCCTGCTGCGCTCGCTCGGCGCGGGCGTGATCGCGACCGCACCGGGCGAGGAGTCGGATTGCGTCACGCGTTACTTCGCGCCGTGCTACGGCATCGACGAGGATGCGGGCACGGGCTCCATTCATTGCGCGCTCACGCCGTATTGGTCGGAGCGGCTGCGCAAGAACACCGTGCACTCGCGGCAGCTGTCGAAGCGCGGCGCCGAGCTCTACTGCGAGCTCAAGGGTAATCGCGTCGAGATCGCGGGCAGCGCCGTGCAGTATCTCGACGGCTGGATCGACGTCTAGCGCGCGCTTGCGGCCGCCGCGGACCAACGACCTCCGTGCCGCGGAAAACAGTCGAACAGAAGCTCGAAGAGCTGGATGCCTTGCGGTCGCTCGACGATCTCGCGCTCAAGCGCGCGAGCCTCGAGGAGGCGCTCGGCGACCGTCACTATCGCGTCGTGGCGAAGGCGGCGCGGATCGCCGCCGGCGCGCTCGCGTACGACCTCGCGCCCGCGCTCGCGCAAACGTTCGCGCGCTGGCTCGACAAGCCCGCGAAGAACGATCCGAGCTGCTTCGCGAAGAAGGCGCTCGTGCGCGCACTGCTCGAGCTCGATCACGACGATGCCGCGATCTTCCGGGCGGGATTGCGCTATCGGCAGCCCGAGCCGGTTTGGGGCGGCACCGCCGACACGGCCGCGGACGTGCGAGCGAGCTGTGCCATGGGGCTGGTGGCGACGGGTCACCCGCGCGCGCTCGTCGAAGTCGCAGCGCTGCTGCACGACGCGGAGCCCGACGCGCGTCTCGGGGCCGTGCGCGCGGTCGGCTGCGGCCAGCCGCGCGAGGCGGAGCTGCTGCTGCGCGGGAAGGCGCTGGCGGGAGACACCGAGCCAGCGGTGCTCGGTGAATGTTTCGTGCAGCTGCTCGCGATCGAGCCCGACGAGTCGCTCGAGTTCGTGGCTGCACGCCTCGCCCACGGCACCGGCCTCGAGCGCGAGCTCGCGGCGCTCGCGCTCGGCGAGTCCCGCCTCGACGGCGCGCTCGCGCCGCTGCGCGCCGCGTGGGACGAGCCTCTGCTCCCGGCCGGCCTGCGCGGTGCGCTGCTGCGCGCGGTCACGATGCACCGCAGCGAGCAGGCGTTCGCCTGGCTGATCGAGCTGCTCGAGGATCGCGATGTGCGCATCGCGGCCGACGTGCTCGAAGCGCTCGCGCTGTACCGGGACAACGCGAAGCTCGCGGCGCGAGTTCGCGCGGCCGTCGAGGCGCGCGACGACGACGCACTCGCAGTTCGTTTTCGGACGCTCTGGCGCGAGCATTGACCGAGCGGGGTCCGGTGCAGCGACCGTGGCGAGGGCTTGCGAGCTCGGCGCTTCGGAAACCCGCAATGTGGCGCAGGGCTTCGCAGAGGTAGGCTCCGGAACGTCCCGATCGTAAACGGGACGTTCGAAGGAGCTTAGCTTTCGTGATCATTACTTCTCGTTCGCGCGCGCTCGTAGTCATGTTGCTTGCGCTAGGCGCGGCGCACGCCGCGCACGCCGTGCCGAGCTACGCTCGTGCGCTCGGTGCGCCGTGCTCGGCTTGTCACACGACCTTCCCGCAGCTCAATGCATTCGGTCGGCAATTCAAGCTCAGTGGCTACACGCTTGGCGGTCCCGCTGCCGGCTCCGACGCCGCCGTCGTCGCCGCGGTGCCCCCGCTCAGCGTGATGCTGGAAGCCGCCTACACGAGCTTGGCCGATTCGTTACCGGACAGTCAGAACAACGCCGCTCAGCTGCCGCAGGAGGCGAGCTTGTTCATCGCGGGGCGGATTGCGCCGGGGCTCGGGCTCGTTCGTGCAGCTCACCTATTCGCAGGCGGACGGCGAGATCGCGCTGGACAACGCCGAGCTGCGGTATGCGCGGCAGGCGAAGCTCGCGGGCAAGCCGGTCTCCTACGGCATCGTCCTCAACAACAATCCGACGCTCGAGGACTTGTGGAACTCGACTCCCGCGTGGAGTTGGCCGTGGGCCGGTCCCGAGGCGGGCCCCGAGCCGGCAGCGTCGCCGTTGATCGACGGCGCGTTGGCCCAGGACGTCGTCGGCGTCGGCGGTTACGCGCTGTTCGACGGCAAGCTATACGCGGCAACGACTCTCTATCGCTCGGCGCACGCCGGCACCGTGGCGCCGGACAACGCCAGCGAGAGCACGATCGACAATGCGGCGGCGTATTGGCGAGTCGCGTGGCAGTTCCTGAAGGGCAGCCGCTCGCTCGAAGTGGGCGGCTACGGTCTCAATGCGAACCTGGTGCCGACTGGAATCGTGGGCCCGACGGACGGCTACCACGATCGGGCGGTCGATGCTCAATACGAGCAGACCTTCGGCATGCGGACGCTGGTCGCGCACGGCACATACATCGACGAGCGTGCGCGCCTTGCCGCAAGCGCGTTGGCGGGTGCAGTCGGGCGTTCCGACTACGATCAGCGGCTGCTGAAGCTCGACGTCGGAATCTACGGTCCTCGGCTAGGCTATGTGGTCGGACAGCGGCGGGGCAACGGCGATTTCGATGACGTGCGGTTCTTGCCGGATGCCGCGGTAGGAAGCGCGAAGGGCAACCCGGACAACACCGCTTGGATCGGCGAGCTGATCTATTCTCCGTGGCAGAACGTGCAGCTGCGCGCGCAGTACACACTGTACACGCGGTTCAACGGCGCCTCGCGCAATTACGATGGGTTCGGCCGCGACGCGCGCGACAACGACACGCTGTATCTGAACCTGTGGGTCGCGTGGTGATCTCGGTGGCGCGCGGCGGAATGTCAGGGCCTCACCACGGCGTCGTGTGGCGCGGCGGCTACCGACTTCCCTGAACGCCCGCGGACGACCGTCGCGATGCCGAGCACGCAGACGAGCACGAGCGCCGGACAAACGGCGAGCAGCGCATAGGTGCGCACGACCGGCAGGCTGCTCGACAGCACGGCCGCACCCACGAGCGGACCGACGATCGCTCCGAGCTTCGCGACCGACGTCGCGATGCCGCCGCCGCTCGCGCGGATCGCGCTCGGATAGTAGATCCCTGCGATCGAGTGCATGCCGAAGTGCTCGCCGAGCACGAGCGTCGTGCCGACCAGCGAGGCGATCAGGAACACCTCGCGCGGCACGAAGCCGAAGCCGACGCAAAGCAGCACCGGCACGGCGATCGCGGCGTACACCGCAATCGACGCGGGGCCGTAGCGATCCGTGAAGCGCATGAGCGCGAGCCCCGCGGCCGCACCGAGCGCGGAGGACAGCGACGGGACGAGCGCCGCCGTCCGGCGCGGGAAGTGCAGCGACTCGAGAACGATCGGCCCCCACGACGAATTGAAGAAGACCGCGAGCGAGCTCATGAGGTAGCCGGCCCACAGCAGCGGCGTGATGAGCCTGAGGTCGCCGGCGACGAGCTGCGCCACGGTGAAGCTCGGCGGCGCCTTCGCCTCGTCGCTCAGCACGAATCGGTCGGCCGGCGTCGCGTCGCTCAGCGGGGCCAGACGCTTCAGCGTGCGCACGAGCATCGCGGGCCGTCGCTGCTCGATCACGAGAAAGCGAATCGACTCGGGCAGCCAAAGCCATAGCGCCGCGACGCAGACGAGCGTGCCGAGGCCGCCCGCGACGTACACGCCCTGCCAGCCGTGGGTCGGCGCGATCGCGTTCGTGAGCGGTCCGGCCACGGCGCTGCCGAGGCTGTACCCCACCATGATGATCGTGACGGCGGTCGAGCGCATGCGCCTCGGCACGAACTCGATGTTGAGCGCCCACGCGAGCGGCAACATGCCGCCGATCGCGAGCCCGTCGACGAAGCGCATGGCGAGCACCGCCCGGAAGCTGTCGGCCCACGCCGTGGCCGCGGTCAGCACGCCGAACGCGAATGCCGTCGCGATCACGGCGGGCCGCCGCCCGACGCGATCGGCGATGACCGGCGACAGCAAGCCACCGATCGTCATGCCGGCGAGCCCGGCCGAAGCGATGTAGCCGATCATTGCATTCGTGAGATGCAGCTCGTCGCGGATGTACGGGACGGTGAAGCCGATCATCGATTGGTCGAGACCGTCGAAGGCTGTGATCAGCCACGACAACGCGATCACGAGGTAGTTGAAGCCGTTCAGCCGCCGTCCGTCGATCAGTGCGGCGACGTCGATGGTTCGCGGTTCGGTCGGCATCGGCGCAGTGTAAGCGGTGACCGCGCTATGCAGGAGCAGGTTGCGACGTCGCGCGCGCGGCGCGGGCCGGCGGCGATGCGGTAGACTATCCGGCGGCGGGCGCGGCGAGCGCCCAAGAGGTGGACGGCATGACCGAGAAGATCACTGTGCACGACCCGCGCGGCTATCCGCCGAAGGTCGTCGGCAAGCGCCTCGCGCCGCGGCTCGACAAGCTCGACGGCAAGATCGTGTTTCTGGTCGACGCGCTGTTCGAGGGCTCCGACCTGTTCATGGAGCAGCTCCGGCAGTGGTTCGCGCAGCACCTGCCGGCCGTCGTCACCCGCGTGATCAAGCCGCGCGAGAGCTGGGTCGACGACCCCGACATGCGCGCGACCATCGCCGCGGAGGGCAACGCCGCGATCATCGGCGTCGGTCTCTGAAGCACCTGTTGCCCCACGGTCGTGGGGTTGGCTCTAGCACTAGAGCAGCAGGGGGTGCCCACCATCCCGGTCAGCACCCACGTGTTCGCGCGCCTCGCGAAAGCCACCGCGCTCGCGGCCGGCATGCCGACCATCCGCAACGTGTTCGTGCCGCAGCCGGTCGTCGGCCGCACGTCGGAGCAGCTGCGGGCTTACATCGAGGGCGCCGACCCGATCCTGAAGCAGCCGTTCATGCAAGGTCTGATCGAGGGGCTCACGCGGCCGCTCACGGACGATGACTTCAAGGGCGCGACCTTCGAGCGCTCGACGCCGCGGCTCTTGCCGGCCGACACCGAGGATCACCTGCAGGCGCTGTTCATCGAGAACAAGTGGACCGACTGCCTGCCGATCATCCTGCCGACCGAGGAGCGCGTCGAGCGGATGCTGGCGGGCACGCAGCAGCCGCGCGATCGCATCGTCGGCCGCATGCGGCCCACCGCGTTCCGCGAAGCGTGGGAGTTCGACGTCGAGAAGGTCGCCGTCAACGCCGTGATGGCCGGCGCACGGCCCGAGTACTTCCCGGTCATCCTCGCGATGGCCGCGAGCGGCATCACCGCGCGCTCGAGCAGCACGACGTCGTGGGCCACGATCTCGGTGGTGAACGGCCCGATCCGCAACGAGCTCGGCATGAATTCCGGCATCGGCGCGCTCGGTCCCTACAACCACGCGAACTCCACGATCGGCCGCGCCTACGGGCTCACGAGCCAGAACGTCCAGGGCGGCTCCGTGCCGGGCGAGACCTACATGGGCACGCTCGGCAATTGGCTGGCGTACACGGCGTGCTTCCCGGAGGCGGAGGAGCGCAGCCCGTGGGCGCCGTTCCACGTCGACGAGGGCTTCAAGCCGACCGACAGCACGGTCAGCGTGTTCTTCGGCGGTTGGTACACGCTGTCCGGTTTCGGTCCGCGCGAGACTTGGAAGGAGTGGTTCATCCGCGCGCTCACGGCCACGGATTTCTACAGCCCCCCGATGATCGTGATGGACCCGCTCGTCGCGCGCGCGTTCGTCGATCTCGGTTACACGAAGCGCTCGCTGATCGAATGGTGCGCCGAGCACGCGCAGCTGCCCGCGCGCGACTACTGGGACAATCAGTGGACCCAGACACTGATCAAGCCGCTCGCGGTCGCGGGCATCGAGCCGTATGCGACGCGCGCGAAGGCCGCGCCGGACGAGCTCGTCAAGCTGTTCACGCCCGACGACATCAAGATCGTCGTCGTGGGCGGCGAGACCCAAGGGGGCTTCAGGTTCCTGAGCGGCCGGTACACGGGGCGCGGACCGGGCACGGACAACAAGACCAAGCCGACCGTGCTGATCGACGCCTGGCGCTGACGCGGTCCGATTCCCTCTGACGCTCCGCCCGCGCTCGCGGTGGACACCGCGCGCGCGGTCGTCCTATTCTCCGGCGCTTTCGGCACGAAGCGGCGTAAGCTTCATAAGATCCCCGAACGGCGCCCGCAGCGCCCGGAAACTCTGCTGATGAACGCTGTGCCAGTCAGACTCACGAGCCTCGCGCACGGCGGCGGCTGCGGCTGCAAGCTCGCGCCGTCGGTGCTGGAGGAGCTGCTTGCCGAGCGAGCGGCCGGCGGCATCTTTCCGAATCTGCTCGTCGGCACCGAGACTGGTGACGATGCGGCGGTGTGGCGGCTCGTCGGCGACACCTGCGTGATCGCGACGACGGATTTCTTCACGCCGATCGTCGACGACCCGACCGACTTCGGCCGCATCGCGGCGACGAACGCGCTGTCGGACGTGTACGCGATGGGCGGCCGGCCGCTCATGGCGCTCGCGATTCTCGGCATGCCGCTCGGCAAGATCGAGCCCGCGGTCGTGCGCGACATCTTGCAGGGCGGCGCGGACGTCTGCGCCGCCGCCGGCATTCCCGTAGCAGGCGGTCACTCGATCGACGCGCCGGAGCCGATCTACGGCCTCGCCGTGATCGGCAGTTGCGCCGCACGCGAAGTCCGCCGCAACTGCGACGCAGCAGGCCGGCGACGCGCTGATCCTCACGAAGCCGATCGGCGTCGGCATCTACTCGGCCGCCGTCAAGAAGGACGCCCTCGGCGCTGCCGGCTACGCGGAGATGATTGCGACCACGACGCGCCTGAACAGCGTCGGCGCCGAGCTCGCTCGCGACGACGCCGTGCATGCGATGACCGACATCACGGGTTTCGGTCTGCTCGGACACGGGCTCGAGATGGCGCGCGGCTCGGGCTTGACGCTCGAGCTGTGGGCCGACGAGGTGCCGCTGCTCGGCCGCGCGGCCGCGCTCGCGCGCCAGGGCTACGTCACGGGCGCATCGCAGCGCAACTGGGCCAGCTACGGCGACGCCGTCGCGCTGCCGCAAGATTTCGCCGAGTGGCGGCGCCAGCTCCTGACCGACCCGCAGACGTCGGGCGGGCTGCTCGTGGCCGTCGCGGCCGCGCGCGCGCAGGCCGTGCTCGAGACGATTCGCGGCGCGGGCTTCGCCGCCGCGCGCATCGTCGGCCGAGCGGCGGCGGGCGCACGCGGCATCACCGTTCTCGAAGCAAAGGATTGAAGCTGCCATGAGTCGCGAATGCGAAGTCGTCGTCGTCGGGGGAGGTCTTGCGGGCTTGAGCGCCGCGCTCACGAGCGCGCGCCTCGGCCGGAGCACCGCGATCCTCACGGGCGGCGTGCCGGGCGGGCAGCTCGTGAGCATCGAGAAGATCGAAGGCGTGCCGGGTTTCGCCGAAGGCGTGCCGGGCTACGACCTCTGCCCCATTGCGCAGGAGCAGGCGGATGCGGCCGGCGTCGAGTTCGTCATGGCGAGCGCCGACTCGCTCGCAGCCGACGGCGAGCGCTGGCGCATCGCGAGCTCGGAAGGCGAGGTCGTCGCGCGCGCGGTCGTGATCGCCACCGGCACCGAGCTCAAGAAGCTCGACGTGCCCGGCGAGGAGCGTCTGTTCGGCAAGGGCGTGAGCCAGTGCGCGAGCTGCGACGCGCCGCTGCTGCGCGACCGAATCGCGGTAGTGGTCGGCGGCGGCGACTCGGGCATGCAAGAGGCGCTCACGCTCGCCGATCCGCTCGCGAAAGTCGTGCTGCTCGAGCGCGGCGATGCTCTGCACGGCCAGGCGAGCTACCGCGAGCGCGTCCAGTCGCATCCGAAGATAGAGCTGAAGCTCGGCACTCTCGTGACCGAGATCGTGGGCGACACCGCGGTGAGCGAGGTGCATCTGCGCGACGCCGCGAGCGGCGCCGCGTCGAAGCTCGCGACGGATGCGGTGTTCGCGTTCACGGGGCTCGTGCCGAGCACGGCCCTCGCGCGCGGCCTCGTGCCGCTCGATGCGACCGGCAGGATTGCGGTCGACGCGGCGCTGCGCACGCGCGCCCGCGGAGTTTGCGCGGCCGGCAACGTGCGCCAAGGCTCACCGCATCGCGCCGCGGGTGCGATGGGCGACGGCGCAGCGGCGGCTGCCGCGCTCGATCGTTACCTCTCGACCGGCGAGTGGTGCGACCCGGTTGAAGGCGCGTCCTAAGGGCCGACGCGCCGCGGCCGGACACGCGGCCGCGCGCGGTTTGCCGTCCGTCGATGCGGTGCTGCGCACGGCGGCCGCGGCGGCGCTCGTCGAGACGTTCGGCCGCCCCGCGACGGTCGAAGCCGTGCGCGCGTCGCTCGCGACCGCGCGCGAACGCGGCCTGGCGCTTGCGACCGAGGCCGCCGCCGTCGCCGCGCACGATCGGCTGGAGGCGGCGCACGCGCCTCGCTTGCAGACGGTTTTCAATCTGACCGGCACGGTCCTGCACACGAATCTCGGGCGGGCGCTGCTCGCGACGGAGGCCGTCGAGGCGGCCGTCGTCGCAATGCAGAGCGCGGTAGCGCTCGAGCTCGACCTCGCGACGGGACGGCGCGGCGAACGCGATGCCGTCGTGCGCGATCTCTTGTGCGAGCTCACGGGTGCCGAGCATGCGACCGTCGTCAACAACAACGCGGCGGCCGTGCTGCTCGCGCTCAACACGCTCGCGAAGGGCCGCGGTGCGATCGTGTCGCGCGGCGAGCTGATCGAGATCGGCGGCGCGTTCCGGTTGCCGGAGATCATGGCCCGCGCGGGCGTGAAGCTCGTCGAGGTCGGCACGACCAACCGCACCCACCTCGCCGATTACGAGCGCGCGATCGATGCGAAGACGGGCCTCGTTCTCAAGGTCCATACGTCGAACTATCGGATCGAGGGGTTCACGGCGGCCGTGCCCGCGGGTGCACTCGCCGCGCTCGCGCGTGAGCGCGACGTGCCGCTCGTCGAGGATCTCGGCTCGGGCACGCTCGTCGACCTCGCGCGTTTCGGTCTACCGCACGAGCCGACGGTCGCCGAGGCGCTCGCCGCGGGCGCCGATCTCGTGACGTTCTCGGGCGACAAGCTGCTCGGCGGTCCGCAGGCCGGTTTCGTCGTCGGCCGCCGTGAGCTGGTGGAGCGCTTGAACCGCAATCCCCTGAAGCGTGCGCTCAGGATCGACAAGGTGCGCCTTGCCGCGGTCGAGGCGACGCTCAAGCTCTATCGCGATCCCGACCGACTGTCCGCACGGTTGCCGACGCTGCGCGCGCTGGCGCGGCCGGCCGGCGACATCGCGGCGTGCGCGAATCGCATGGCACCGGCCGTGGCCGCGCGGCTCGGTGCGCGTTACCGCGTCGCGGTCGTTGCGTGCGCGAGCCAGGTCGGGTCCGGCGCGCTGCCGCTCGAGACGTTGCCCAGCTCGGGTCTCGAGATCCGCACGGCCGGCGGTCGCGGCGGTCGCGGCGGCCGCGGTCCGACCGCGCTCGCCGCCGCGCTGCGCCGGCTGCCCATTCCCGTGATCGGCCGTGTTCGCGACGGCGCGCTGCTGCTCGATCTGCGCTGCCTCGAGGACGAGGCCGGCTTCCTGCGCAACTTCGCCTCGCTGCCGCACGCCGAGGAGGACGGCGATTCGGCATGATCGTCGGCACTGCGGGTCACGTCGATCATGGCAAGACCGCGCTCGTGCACGCGCTCACCGGTGTCGACACCGATCGACTCGTGGAGGAAAAGGCGCGCGGCATCTCGATCGATCTCGGCTTCGCGTACCTGCACGCCGACGACGGCGCCACGCTCGGGTTCGTCGATGTGCCGGGTCACGAGAGGTTCTTGCGCAATATGCTCGCGGGTGCCACCGGTATCGATTTCGTGCTGCTCGTAGTCGCGGCCGACGACGGCGTGATGCCACAAACGCGCGAGCACCTCGCGATCGCCGATTTGCTCGGGGTCGCGCGCGGGCTCGTCGCGTTGACCAAATCCGATCTCGTTTCGCCAGCGCGCAGCGACGTCGTTCGCGAGGAGGTTCGGCAAGCGGTGCGCGGCACGGCGCTTCGCGAAGCCCCCATCGTGGCGGTGTCGTCGTTGACGGGGGAGGGTGTCGTCGACGTGCGCGAAGCGCTGTTCGAGGCTGCCCGTGCGCTCGGACGACGCGAGGCCGGCGGCCGATTTCGACTCGCGGTCGATCGCTGCTTCAGCCTGCCGGGCGCGGGCACGATCGTGACGGGCCCCGTGATCTCGGGCGCGGTCGCGGTCGGCGACGCGGTGGTCGTGAGCCCGGTCGGCCTACGTGCGCGCGTGCGCTCGATTCATGCCCAGAACGCGGCCGCCGAGCGGGGCGTCGCGGGCGAGCGTTGCGCGTTGAATCTCGTGGGCGACGGTGTCACGCGCGAGGCGATCGGCCGCGGTGCGGTCGTGCTCGACCCCGCGCTGCATGCGCCGACCGCGCGCATCGACGCCGAGCTCACGCTGCTCACGAGCGAGACGAAGCCGCTCGAGCATTGGGTGCCGGTTCGCGTTTATCACGCCGCGGCCGAGATCGCGGCGCGCGTGGCGTTGCTCGAGCCCGTGCAGCTAGAGCCCGGCCGTCGCGGTCTGGCGCAGCTCGTGCTCGAGCGGCCGCTCGCGGCAGCCGTCGGCGATCGCTTCGTGCTGCGCGACGCGTCCGCGTCACGCACGCTCGGCGGCGGCCGATTCCTCGATTTGCGTGCGCCGCACCGGCGCCGGCGCGCGCCCGAGCGGCTCGCGCAGCTCGACGCGATCGCAAGTCCGGATGCGCGCGCGGCGCTTGCGGCCGCGCTCGCCCGGGGACCGTTCTTCGTCGATGCGGCTGCGTTCGCGCGCGACCGGGCGCTCGCGGACGAGGAGACGCGCACGCTGCTCGCCGCCGTTGCGCACGTTCGAATCGCGGTCGCGGAGCGGTCGGTTCTGTTCTCGTCCGAGACTTGGAGCCGGCTAGCGGCGGGCGCCCGCGCGGCGCTCGATGCCGTGCACCGCGCGCATCCGGAGCTGCCGGGCCTCACCGCCGCGCAGCTTGCGACCGCGGTCGAGCCGCGGTTGCCGGCGCGCATCTTTGCCGGCGTCGCACGGTCGCTCGTCGAATCGGGCGCCCTCAAGTCCGAGCGCGGCGCGCTGCGCTCGCCCGAGCATCGCTTCGGGCTCGACGAGCGCGATCGGCGCCTTTGGTTGCGGATCGTGCGCTTCCTGTCGGATGACGCGCGCTTCCGGCCGCCGCTCGCAATCGAGATCGCAGCGCTGTCTTCGGAGCCGGTGCGCGACGTGAGGCGAGTCCTGAAGACGCTCGCGCGCGAGCGCGTCGTGATCGAGGTCGCGCTCGATCGGTTCTTCCGCCGCGAGACGGTCGAGGAGATCGCGGGCATCGTCGCGGACCTCGCGCGGAGTGGCGACGACGGTCTGTTCTCGGCCGCGCAACTCCGCGACCGGCTCGACAACGGTCGCAAGGTCGCGATCCAGATCCTCGAGTACTTCGACGGCCAGGGCCTCACGCTGCGGCGCGGCGACTTGCGCGTGCTTGGCCCGGGGCGGCTCGAGTTTCCGTGGCGTGCGGTCGAGAGCGCCGCAATCGACCGCGATTGACCGGCAACGCCCTGCTCCACCGTGCGCGCGACCCGCGCCGACCGGCGCAGCCTGTCGGGGGGGGGGTTTGCTTGGCGGCCGTTCCGTATGAAGATCTCGGAGCGTTCGTTCTTTCGCCACGGTCGGGGGGCCGTATGCGGGTATGAGAACAAAACTGATTGCCCTGCCTTGTCTGCTGCTCGCGCTCGTTGCCGCTTGGGCCGCGGCCCAGGCGCCGAGGCCCGACGAAAAGACCTTGGCCGCCACCGGCATACTCGAGCGGCTTGCCGAGCGCTCGGGTGTATACGGCGTGCCGGCGACCGCGACGGTGCCGGGATTCATCGCGGACGCGGGGTGGCCGCAGAAGTTGCCCAACAACTGGATCCTCGGCCAAGTCGGCGGTCTTTACGTCGCGCCGGACGATCACGTCTGGGTGTACCAGCGACCGCGGTCGCTGACCGACGACGAGGCCGCGCTGACGGCGGCAACCGCCAAATCGAAGGACGGCAAACCGGTCGATGCCATGGGCTTCGCGCGTCCGTACGGCGTGCTCGGCGATTGCTGCCTGCCTGCGCCGTCGGTGCTCGAGTTCGACGACACGGGGAAGCTGCTGCGCGCGTGGGGCGGGCCGGCCGATCCCGACAAGTGCAAGGCGGAGCAAGGCTGCGTATGGCCGGCGACCGAGCACGGCATCTTCGTCGATCACAACGGCTTCGTTTATCTCGGCGGCAACAACGCGAACGCGAACCCCAATGGATCCGCCTGGGCATCGAGCAACGGTGCCGACGGCATGATCCTGAAGTTCACCAAGGACGGACGGTTCGTCGCGATGTTCGGCGGGCCCGGAGGCAAAGGGCCGAACAGCAACGACAAGGACGGCGGCAGGAACGGCACGCCGCTGTTTTATCTGCCTGCCGACATCACCGTCGATCCGAGCAACAACCGCATGTACGTGGCAGACGGCTACGGCAATCGGCGCGTGGTCATTCTCGACGCTGCTACCGGCAAGTACATCGGCCACTTCGGCGCCTACGGCAACAACCCGATCGACGACGAGGCCGCGGCCGCCGCCGGCAACTGGATGAACGATTTCACGAAGGGCCATCTGAAGCCGGCTTTCTTTCGCAACCCGGTGCATTGCGTGAAGGTCAGTAAGGACGGCCTGATCTACGTTTGCGACCGCGGCAACAACCGGGTCCAGATCTTCGACAGCCACGATCCCAATCTGGGCAAGCCATGCTCCAATCCGAGCGGCGCCGCGGGCAAGTGCGGCTTCGTGAAGGAACAGTTCGTCGCGGTGAAGACCAACGGCCTGCCGGGCACCGCGGTGTCGATGAATTTCTCGACCGATGCGGCGCAGTCGTGCCTCTACGTCGGCGACAACTCCAACATGACGATCTACATCTTGAAGCGCGACACGCTCGAGGAGCTCGGCCGAATCGGCCGCAGCGGTCGCGAAGCCGGCGAGTTCCACTGGCTGCACCAAGTGAGCCTCGATTCTCGCGGCGACATCTACACGGCCGAGGTCGACACGGGCAAGCGCATTCAGAAATTCATCCGCTTCGGCGCCGAGGGGTGCAGCGGCACGGGCCGGACCACCGTCGGCGGCGTGTTGCCATGAGCGCCCCCGATTTCGCGCGCCTTAGACGCGGCTTCGGGGCCGCTACGTTGCTCTGCATCTCCACCGCCGCGCTCGCGCACCACGGCATGGGCCTCTACGACCGCTCGAAGCCCGTCGAGCTGCACGGCGTGATCCGCGGCATCGACTTCGTCAATCCACATTCGTATCTGCGCTTCGACGTGATCGGCGCCGACGGCAAGGCGATCGCGATGCATTGCGAGATGCGCGCCGCGACGCTGCTGCGCCGTTCGGGCTGGACGCCCGAGATGTTCGTCGTCGGCGCCAACGCGACCGTCTACGGCTTCGCGCATCGCGACGATCCCACGGCGTGCTACCTCGAGGACATCAAGATCGGCGACGCGCCGCGCGTGAACCGCAACGCGCAGTTCGACGTCACATCGAAGACCGATCTCTCGACGCGCCCGGCGCGGCTGCCGTCCGGCGAGCCGAACATCTCCGGCGACTGGGCGCAGGAGCAGTGGGTCATCGCGCGAGGCGCCGGCGGCCTCGTGCCGAAGCACCTCGTCGCGGACGTGGAGTCCGGCAAGGTCGCGGTGAAGGACATCCCGCCGTCGGGCTGGGGGCCGCGTCCGGTCACGTTGACGGCGCGCGGCAAAGCCGAGGCGGACGCGTTCCGGATGTGGTCGCCCGAGGACAATCCGCGCCTGCGCTGCGCTCCCACGAGCATCATTCTCGACTGGGTGTTCGACGGGCCCGTCAACCGGATCACGCAGGAGAAGGACCGCATCGTGATCGACTACGGCCTATACAGCTTCGAGCGCGTGATCCACATGAACATGGCCGCGCATCCGAAGAACATCACGCCGAGCTACGCGGGTCACTCGATCGGCCATTGGGAAGGCGACGTGCTCGTCGTCGACACGATCGGCTTCGAGCCCGGCGTGCTCGCGGCACCCGTCAAGCACAGCGATCAGCTGCACGTCGTCGAGCGCTTCAAGCTCGACCCGAAGGCGTGGACGCTCACGCGCGACTACGTGGCCGAGGATCCGGTCTACTTCACGGACAAGTACGCGGGCTCGGACACCGTGCTCGTCGCGGACGTGCCCTACGAGCCGCACCCGTGCAGCGAGCTCACGCCGGAGTTCCGGCCGAACGACAAGCGCTGACCCGCGCGTCGGCGACAAGGCGCGGGCAGCGTTGCGGTCGCTAGAATTCTCGGACGCTTGGAGCGGCGACGCGGGTACCAGCATTCGCACACCTGCAACGGGCCTTGGCGTCGGTCACGGCGGCTTTCGATCTCGCGTCGCTCGATGCAGGCGGCTTGAGCATAGCGACTCGACCCCGAGACGCGGCTCGATCCGCGGCCGCTTGACTCCGCGCCACCCGCGATCGAGAGTGCCGCGTCCGATCCGGACTGAGGAGGAGAATCGTTCCCGGTGGAACGTCCGGACTTCAAATCCGGGAGGGGCCGTCAGCCGGTCCCTGGTGGGTTCGACACCCACTCTCTTCCGCCGCGCATGGAACGCTCGCGTAGCTCGCCGTCTAGCGTTCGAGCACCAGTAGCGTGAAGCTGTCGGGCACGATCTCGGGCCGCCGGCGCTGACCCTGCGAGGCCTGCGGCTGCGGCTTGAAGTCGGCGCTCACGGTGTAGAGCCGGTGCGTCTTCGGGTCGAGCTCCAGCGTGCGCGCGCCGACTTGCGTCTTGAGCGTCTGCACGACGCTGAACGATGCCGGGCTTTCTTCGCGCACCACCGTGATCGCGCCGTCGCCGCCGGTCGACGCGAACGCGAGGCCCGTTGCGGCGTCGTAACGAGCGGCGTCCGCTCCGGGGCCGATCGCGACCCGGCCCACGACCTTCCCGGAGGTCGCATCGGACATGGCCATGACCTGGTTTCTACAGACACTGAAGAGCACGTGGTGCGCCGTATCGATCGCGAGCCCGGTCGGCGACTCGCACGGCGCGAGCGGCCAGCGGCGCGTGACTTTCATCGCGGCCGCATCGATCTCGGCGATTTCCGAGCTGCTTTCGAGGTTCACGTAGAGCTTGCCTTGGCCGTCGGCCACGCCGAACTCGGGCTTCGCGCCGAGCTGAATGGTGCCGACGAGCTTGCCCGACGATGGCTCGAGAACGCTCGCGGTGTGGGCGTCGCCGTTGAAGGTGAAGACGTGGTGCGTGGCGGGATCCAGCAGAATCGCGTCGTCGTCCTCGTCGACTTTCGTGCGGCCGAGCGTCTTCAGCGTCTTGAGATCGAAGATCACTACGTTGGCGTCGCCTCCCGACGTCGCGAAGCCGCGGCCCGACGCGAGATCGAACGCGACGCCGTGGGCCCGCTCGAGCCCCGGCACTTCGCCGAGCAGCTTGCCCTTCGTCGGATCGACGACCATGATGCGGTCGTTGCGGCCGATGAACAGGCGGTTCGTCGCGCCGTCGAGGGCCAGGTAGTCCCAGCCACCGTCACCGCCGAGCTTGAACGTGTGCGCGACGTGGTACGACTGCGCGGCAACCGGCAGTGCCGGCGCGAGAGCACAGAGAGCGGCCGCGGATACGAGCAACCCGATCTTCTCGTTCATGTGTGTCCCCTCGTCGAGCTCAATTCTTCGCTTGGAACCGGTCCGGTCGGACGACGGTCGTCGAGCTCGCGCGGCGCTCGCGAGACGGCCGGCGGCCATATTCTTCACGGCCGAGTGTTGCGAATCGTAAGCCGGTAAAGCTGACACGCGGATAACAACATGCACGTGCTGCTGATCGAGGACGACGCCGAGCTCGTCAACATTCTGCGGCGTGGCTTCCGCGACGAGAGCGTCAACGTGACCGCGGCGGAGACCTGCGACGACGGCCGCTTCCACGCCCAGGTCGGCCGCTTCGACGTGATCGTGCTCGACGTCATGCTGCCGGGCGGCAGCGGCTTCGATCTCTGCCGTGAGATTCGCATCGACGGCGTCACGACGCCGGTGCTCATGCTGACCGCGCTCGCGGCGGTCGACGACCGCGTCAAGGGTCTCGAAGGCGGTGCCGACGACTATCTGACGAAGCCCTTCGCGTTTCGCGAGCTGCTCGCCCGCGTGCGTGCGCTCGCGCGCCGCGCGGCGGCGCTGACGGAGAACTGCTTCGAGCTCGAGGACCTGCACGTCGATCTCAGGAGCCGCCGCGTGACTCGCGGCGGGCGGGTCATTCAACTGACAGCGAAAGAGTGGGATCTGCTCGAGTTCTTCGTGCGTCATCACGACGCGGTCATCGACCGCGCGAGCATCTCGGCTTACGTCTGGGATGACAATCACGATCCGTTCTCGAACGTGCTCGAAGTGCTGATCGGCAGGCTGCGCCGCAAGATCGACGACGACCGTGCGCCGCGCCTGATTCACACGATTCGGGGCGCCGGCTACCGGTTCGGTCTGTGATCGAGCAGCTCGAGCGGCTTCGCGTGCGGCTCACGGCGTGGTACGTGGGGGTGTTTGCGCTCGTGCTCGTCGTCTTTGGCGGCGCGCTGTTCTACGTGCTCACGCGCCAGATCTCGGCGCGGCTCGACGACTCGCTGGCCGCCGCGGTCGACGAGCTCGAGCGCGCGGCCGAGATCCGCATTCAGGAGGGGCCGCCCGGGCCGGGGCGTGTCGATGCGCTCGACGAGTTGCGAATTCCGGATCGGCAACTCTACGTGTTCGACGCCGAGGGGCGCCTGCTCCACGAAGCGTCGGCACCCGAGTGGATTCGAGCGCTCGCGGCGGACGCGCGCGGGACGGCCGCCGGTAAGCGGCTGACCGAGCACGAGGCCTCGCGAGACGATGTTTGGCGCGGCTACGCGCGACGCTTCCGCCTGTCCGACGGCCGTGACTACGTCGGTGTCAGCGCCGCGGACGTCGTCGAGCTCGAGCGCGAGTATCCCGGGCTGCTGCTCGCCTTCGTGCTCGCGGCCGTGCTCGCGCTCGGTATCGTCGGCGTCGGCGGCTGGCTGCTCGCGCTGAGCTCCACGCGGCCGGTGCGCGACGCGTTTCAAAGTATGCGAGGCTTCATGGCCGATGCCGCGCACGAGCTGCGCACTCCGGTCGCGGTGGTGAAAGGCCACGCCGACGTCGCGCTGCGCCAACCGCGCGAACCCGGTGAGTACCGCGAGATCTTAGGAGCCATTCATGGCGAGGCCGCGCGTCTCGACGGCATCCTCGAGAACCTGCTCACGATCGCGCGCGCGGACGCCGGCGCATGGCCGGTACATTTCGAGCCACTGTATCTCGACGATCTTCTGCTCGACGTCGTAGGGAACGCGCGCGCTCTCGGCTCGGACAAGGACGTGACGCTCGACGTCGCCGCGCTCGAGGAGGCTCCCGTTCGCGGCGACCGCGAGCTGCTGCGCCAGCTCCTCATGATATTGCTCGACAACGCGGTCAAGTTCTCGCCGGCGGGCGGCCGCGTGCACGTGGCCGCTCACCGCAACGACGAGCACATCTCCGTCTCGGTTGCCGACAACGGGTCCGGCATCGAAGCCGCGCATCTCCCGCGCGTCTTCGAGCGCTTCTTCCGCGGCGACTCCGCTCACGGTAGGGGCCGGGGCGCCGGCCTCGGCCTTTCGATTGCGCGCTGGATCGTCGAGGTGCATCACGCGACGATCGCGATCGACTCGGCGCCGGGACGCGGCACGGTTGTCGCCGTGACGTTTCCGCTGCGCTCCGGAGCATGAGCGAGCGGCTGCTCGAGCGAGGGGCCGCGCGAAGCCGTTACCTTGCTGTCAGGCAGCGGCCGATAAAATGCCGGCCGGAAATGGCCTATCCCCACTTGCGCGGGGTCCGGCCTTGCCGAGCAGGTGCGGCGTAATACGTACAAAGGCCCTTATGCGAGCAGGTAAACGCGGCGCGGCGCCGCGTCGATCTCGACGCGCCCGTTGCGCAGCGCTGGCCGCGCTCGCGTGCGCGGCGTGCGCGCACGTGCCGCCGGCGCCGATCGACGCGGCCGCAAACGGTGCCCGGATCGCTGCGCGCTCGCTCCACGATCCGCGCGTGACGGCAGCGCTCGCGCGCCACGATTTCAAGCTCGACGGCGGCGCCTGGACGCTCGACGAGCTCACGCTCGCCGCGTGGACGCTGCGCACCGATCTCGACGTCGCGCGTGCGCAAGTCGACGCGGCACGCGCCGCGGTCGACGTAGCCGGGCTCAAGCCGAATCCCACGCTCACCGGCACGAGCGAGAAGGTCATCGACCGCGGCTCCGAGCATCCGTGGGTGGTCGGCGCCGCGCTCGCGCTGCGCTTCGAGACCGGCAACAAGCGCGAGATTCGCACCGCGCGGGCGCTCGCGGAGCAGCGCTCGCTCGAGTGGCAATTCGGCGAAGCGCTGTGGAACGCGCGCGCGGCCGTGCGCAAGGCGCTGTTCGATCGCGAGCTCGCGCTCGAGGTCGCGGACCTGGATGCGCGGAGCGTCGCTCTCACGCGCGGCTTCCAGCAGTGGGTCGAGACGCGGCTTGCGCACGGCGCCGCGACCACCTCGGAGCGCCTTGCGGCCGTGCAGGCCGCGAACGAGGCCGAGAGCCGCCGCGCGCTCGATGCGGCCGCGCTCGCGGATGCCCGCGCGACGCTCGCGGCCGCGGTCGGCGTGGTGCCCGACGAGCTCGCGCGCATCGAACCCGCGGCGCCCGCGCTGGCCGAGCTGCCCGAGCTTTCGACCGAGCAGCTCGGCGCCGCACGCGACGCGGCCCTCGTGAACCGGCTCGACGTGCGGCGCGCGCTGGCCGATTACGACGTCGCCGAGCAGGCGCTGCGCGCCGCGGTGGCGGCGCAATATCCCGACTTCACGCTCGGCCCCGGCTACCTACTCGACCAGGCGGATCACAAGATCACGCTCGCGCTCGACCTGCCGGTTGCGCTCAAGCGCAACGCGAGCGCCGCGATCCGCGGCGCGATCGCGGCGCGCGCGGTGGCGGCCGCGAAGGTCGACGACGTGCAGGCCGCGGCGCTCGCGGCGATCGACATCGCGTTTGCGCGCTATCGCGCATCGCGCGACGCGCTCGCTGCGGCCGAGCGCGCCGAGCGCGACGCAACCGACGCCGTGACCGCGCTCGAGCATCGGCTCGCGGCCGGCGCGGCGAATCGCGGCGAGGTGCTCGCCGCGCAGATCGCGCTCGCGGGGCTCACGCGCGGCACGCTCGACGCGCGCCGCGCGGTGCTCGACTCGGCGACCGCGCTCGAGAACGGCATCGAGCAGCCGCTCTTCCCGACGTCCGTGCTCGACCCGAGCACCGCGATGCGCGAGCTGCTCGTCGGAGCGCCGCAATGAGCGCGCGATTGCTCCGCTTGGCCGCGTGCGGCGTGCTGGTGCTGCTCGGCGCGTGCACGGGTGCACCCGACGAGCCGGGCGCAGCGACGGCCGCGACCGACCAGCCCGGGCTCGGGGTCGAGCTCGATGCCGAGGCTCGGCAGAAGCTCGGCGTGATGCTCGACGCGCTGCGCACGGCATCGTGGCAGCCGAGCGTGACGGGCACCGCGCGGGTGCTCGACGCACAGACCGCGATCGCGCCTATCGCTGCGCTCGGCCGCGCCGAGGCCGACGCGCGCGTGAGCCGCGCGGCGCTGACGCGCGCGCGCGATCTCTTCAAGAGCGACACGGCCGTGTCGGCCGAGACGCTCGAGGCCGCGGAGCGCCAGGCCGCGGCCGACGAGGCGCAGCTGACCGTCGCGCGTGCGCAGGCCGCGCTCGGCTTCGGCGCCGCGGCGCCGTGGCTCGACCCGGAACGGCGCGCCGCGCTCGTCACCGCGCTCGGCGGCGGCGCCACGCTGCTCGTGAGCGCGAGCTTCCCGGGCGGCTTGCCCGACGCAAGGCCGAGCATGCTGACGCTCACGCGGCTCGGTGCGGGGCCGGACGCGCCGCGCTGGGACGCGACGGACGTCTGGCCGGGACCCGCCGATGCGGCCGTTCCGGGTCCCGCGCTCCTCGCGCTGGTCGCGGCCGCGGACGGCCTTGGCCCCGGCGAGCGGCTCGCCGCGCTCGTGCCGAACGGCGCGCCGGTTGACGGTATCGAGGTGCCGGCGTCGGCCGTCGTGCTCGCGGGCGGAGCCGCGTGGTGCTATGTGGCCGACGGCGACGACCTCACGCGCCGCGCGGTCGATCTCGGCCGGCCGACCGCCGGCGGCTATTTCCAGTCGAGCGGCTTCACGGCGGGCGAGCAAGTCGTCGTCGCGGGCGCGGGCCTCGTGCTCGCGCGCGAGACCGGCGGGGCTCCGGCCGAGGACTGAGGCATGCGCCGCGTCACGATGCTCGCCGGCTTGGCGTCGGACGTTCGCCGGTCGAGCGCGCGGCTGATCTCGTCATGATGCAGCACGTCGTTGGGTGGTGCGTGCGCCGTCGCGGCATTGTCGCGACGCTCGCGCTCACCTATCTCGTGCTCGGCGCGTGGAGCGTCCGCGACACGCCGGTCGACGTGTTTCCCGAGTTCGTGCCGGCGCAGGTGTCCATCCAGACGGAGGCGCCCGGCTTCACGCCCGATCAAGTCGAGACACTCGTCACGCGGCCGATCGAGGCCGCCGTGAACGGCGCGCCGGGGCTGGCGGCGCTGCGCTCGAATTCGATTCCGGGGCTGTCGGTCGTCGACATCGACTTCGCGAGCGGTGCCGAGCCGCAGCGCGCGCATCAGGACATCGCGGAGCGTTTGGCGCGCGTCGCGGGCTCGCTGCCCGCGGGGGCGGGCACGCCGCAGCTCTCGCCGCTCACCTCGAGCACGATGGACGTGCTCAAGATCGGACTCGTGTCGCAGCGCCAGGACCCGTTCGCGCTGCGCGACCTCGCCGAATGGACGTTGAAGCCGCAGCTGCTCGCGATCGCCGGCGTCGCGCGCGTGAACGTGTTCGGCGGCGCCGTGCGGCAGCTCAACATCGAGCCCGATCTCGCGAAGCTCGAGGCCTACGGCTTGAGCACGGCCGACCTCGCGGACGCCGCACGGGCGGCGCTGTCGCTGCGCGGTGCGGGGTTCGTCGATTCGCCGGCGCAGCGCGTGCTGATCGAGTCGCCCGTGCCCGAGCCCGACCCGGCCGCGCTCGCGGCCGCCGTCGTGACGGTTCGCAACGGCGTGCCGATCAAGATCGGCGACGTGGCTCGCGTCGCGCAAGGCGCCGCGCTGCGCTCGGGAGATTCGGTCGTGCAGGGCCACGACGGCGTGCTGCTCACGATCTCGAGCCAGTTCGGCGCGAACACGCTCGACGTCACGCGCGCGCTCGAGACCGCGCTCGCCGACATCGTGCCGCGCTTGAAAGCCGACGGCATCGACGTGTACCCGGCGCTGCATCGGCCCGCGAACTTCATCGAGCGCGCGCTGACGAATCTGCGCGACGGACTCGCGATCGCCGCGTTGCTCGTGCTCGTCGTGCTGTTCGCGTTCCTGCGCGACGTGCGCGCCGCGCTGATCTCGTTCGTCACGATTCCGCTGTCGCTGATTGCGGCCGCGCTCGCGCTGCGCTCGGCCGGGCTCACGATGAACGCGATGACGCTCGGCGGGTTCGCGGTCGCGGTGGGCGTGCTGGTGGACGACGCGATCATCGACGTCGAGAACATCATGCGGCGGCTGCGCGAGAACGTCGCGCTCGCGAGCCCGAGGCCGCGGCTCGACGTCGTGCGCGACGCGTCGCTCGAGGTGCGGGCGCCCGTGCTGTACGCGACGCTAGCGGTCGTCGTGCTGTTCGTGCCCGTCTACTTCGTGTCGGGCGTGCAGGGCCGATTCGTCGGCCCGCTCGCGCTCGCGTTCGTCGCGGCGGTCACCGCGTCGCTCGTGGTGGCGCTGACCGTGACGCCCGCGCTCGCCGCGCTGCTGCTAGCGGCGCGCCCGGCCCGCACCGAGGCCGCGTGGATCGGCGCGCTCAAGCGCGCGCAGGGGCGCGCGGCGGCATGGGTCAGCCGTCGACTGGTGGCGGTGAGCGTGGTGCTGCTCGCGGCGTTCGCGGCGGCCCTCGCGCTCCTGCCGATGCTCGGCGGGCAGTTCATGCCGGAGTTCGAGGAAGGCCACTTCGTCGTGCAGGCATCGAGCGCGCTCTCGAGCAGCTCGTTCGACGAGATGCTCGGTGTCGGCCGACGGCTCTCCGCGGAGCTGCTCGCGCTGCCGTTCGTCGCGACCGTCGCGCAGCAGGTTGGGCGCGCCGAGCTCGGCGAGGACACGTGGGGGCCGGACAGGAGCGAGTTTCACGTCGAGCTCAAGCCCTCGCCCGGGCTCGATCAGCGCGCTGCCGAGGACGCGATCCGCCGCGTGGTCGAGAGCTATCCCGGGCTGCGCACCGAGGTCGTCACGTTCCTGGGCGACCGCTTCAGCGAGAGCTTGACCGGCGAGACCGCGGCGGTCGTGGTGAACGTGTTCGGCGACGACCTGGACGTGCTCGACCGCATCGGCGCGCGAGTCGCGGCCGCGCTCGGCGGCGTGCGCGGGATCGTCGACCTGCAGTACCAACGCGGCAGCTCGACGGCCGAGATCGAGGTGCGGCCGCGAGCGTCCGCGCTCGCGGCCTACGGCGTCACGCGCCGCGACGTGCTCGACGTGCTCGAGGCCGGCTTCGCGGGACTGAACGTCGGGCAGACCTACGCGGGCGGACGGACCGTGCAGGCCGTCGTGATCCTGCCGGAGCCCGAGCGCAACCGCGTCGAGACGATCGGCCAGCTCACGGTCCGCAGCCCTTACGGGCCGGTGTCGGTCGCGCGCTTGGCCGACGTGCGGCCCGCGGTCGGCCGCGCGCAGGTGCGGCGGCTCGACGGCCAGCGCCGCGTCGTGGTCACGTTCAACGTGGCCGGTCGGGATCTGCAGGGCACGGTGGCCGAAGCGCGGCAGCGGATCGACGCGCTCGGGCCGCTGCCGGCGGGCGTCGTCGTGCGCTTTGCGGGGCAGGCCGAGGCCGAGCGCCAGGCGCAGCTCGAGATCGTGCTGTACGCGGCCGCCGCGGTCGTCGCGCTCGTGCTCGTGCTGTTCTTGTGCTTCAGACGGCGCGCGTATCCCTGGCTCGTGGTCGTGAACTTGCCGTTCAGCCTGATCGGCGGCATCGCGGCGATCGCGCTGACCGGCATCGGCTTGTCGCTCGGCGCGTTGGTCGGGCTCGTGACCGTGTTCGGCGTGAGCGCGCGCAACGCGATCCTGCTGCTCGCGCACTACGAGCATCTCGTCGACGTCGAGGGTGCGCCGTGGAACCGCGCGACCGCGTTGCGCGGCGCGGCCGAGCGGCTCGTGCCGATCCTGATGACCGCGCTCGTGACGGGGCTCGGCCTCGCGCCGCTCGCGCTCGGGCTCGGCCACGCCGGCTATGAGATCGAGGCGCCGATGGCGATCGCGGTGCTCGGCGGTCTCGTGACCTCGACGCTGCTCAATCTGCTGGTGCTGCTCGGGCTGGCCGAGCGCGTGACGCCTGGTGCACACTCGCGTGACGACGGGCCCGCGGCGGCTTGAGGTGTCTCGATGAGACTTGCGACGTTGTTCTTCTGCTTTGCCGCGCTCGGCGCGCTGCAGCCTGTCCAAGCGCAAACGCCCGCTGGCGCGCAATACACCGGCTCTGCCGCGTGCCGAAAGTGCCACGAGGGCGTCTACGACCGCTGGAAGAAGACGCCGATGGCGAACATCGTCGTGGACCCGAAGGCCCATCCCGAGGTGATCAAAGGCGACTTCGGCAAGCCGAACGATCTCGTGAAGTTCAAGAAGAGCGACGTCGCGTTCGCGTACGGCAGCGTTTGGAAGCAGCGCTATTTCACGAAGCGCGGCGACGACTACTACGTGTATCCGGTGCAGTGGGACATCGCGAACAAGGTTTGGCGCCCGTATTACCCGGATGCGAAGGCGGACTGGTGGGTGCCGTTCTATCCGGCCGACCAGATGCAGCGGCCGACGGGTCCGCTCTGCGACGGCTGCCACTCGACCAACTACGACGTCAAGACCAAGAAGGTCACCGAGTGGAACGTGGGCTGCGAGAAGTGTCACGGGCCGGGTTCCGCGCACGTTGCAGACCCACGCCGCGACAACATCGTGAATCCCGCGGCGCTCGACTTCGTGCGCGCGAACGACGTCTGCATTCAGTGCCACTCACAGGGCCGGCCTCTGCAAACGCCGCTCGACGGCGTCTATTACGACTGGCCCGTGGGTTATGCGCCGGGCGACCGGCTGAGCGATCACTGGCGCCTGGAGGACCACAAGCTCGGCGAGAAGACGTTCACGCATTGGCCCGACGGCACCGCGCAAAAGAACCGCATGCAGGGCAACGACTTCGTGCAGAGCGCGATGTATACGCACGGGGTGACCTGCTTCTCTTGTCACGACGTGCACGGCACCGAGCACGGCGCCGAGCTCTTGAAGCCCGCGAACGAGATCTGCCTCACGTGCCACGGGCCGCAGTCGCCGAACGGCCCGCGCGGCAGCACGCTCACCGCTCACAGTCAGCACAGCGCGGAGAAGGCGCAATGCGTCGACTGCCACATGCCGAAGATCGAGAACCAAATCGCGGACGTGAAAGTGCGCAGCCACACGTTCAAGTTCATCCCGCCCGCGGCAACGGAGCTCTACGGGATTCCGAGCCCCTGCCTCTCCTGTCACAAGGACAAGGACGCGGCATGGGCCACGGCGGACCTTGCGAAGTGGTCGAACGTGTCGCCGTGGCGCGTCGCGAATTGAAGCCGCTCGAGGGGTCCGCACGCAGCCGTACCGGCTAGAATCACGGTGTCGTCCGGACAGAGGCCTCGATGAAGAATCAGCCGTTCGCGCGCCGCCTCGGCTTCGCGCTCGCGGGGCTCGCGGTCGCGCTGCGCTCCGAGAACAGCTTCAAGACCCACGTGATCGCCACGGTCGTCGTGATCGGCGTGTTGGCATGGCTTCGGCCCGCGCCGGTCTGGTGGGCGATCGTCGCGCTCACGGTCGCGTTCGTGCTCGCCGCGGAGCTCGTGAACACCGCGATCGAGTACTTGGCCGATCACCTGCATCCCGACCAGCACCCGACGATCAAGCTCGTGAAGGACTGCGTCGCGGCAGCCGTGCTCGTCGCGAGCTTGGGGGCGCTCGCGGTCGCTGCCGCGCTCGTCTATTCGCTGCTGCGCTGAGGGAGGCCGCTCGAGCCGGGCGCGATCAGCGCTTCGTCTTCATCAGCTCGGTGGCGAACAGCATCGTCATCGCGCCGCCGCGCGGATCGGGTCCCAGGATGGCCGCCCGCCGCAAGTATTGCTCGAGCGACGTCATGCGCGCGGTCGATTCGCAGACGTCGACGAGCTCGCCGCTCGAGGACACGCGTGCATCGACCGCGCTCCAGGCGCGCTCGACCGCTCGCTTGTAGTCGGAGCCCGCGATCCAGCCTTCCTCGAGACCCCGCGCGAGCGCATAGCCGATCATCGCGGTTGCCGAGAGCTCGCCGTAGGCACCCGGATAGTCGATCACGTTGCGCCAGAGCCCGTCGCGGTTCTGGAACGGCGTGAGCGCGGCCATCAGTGCGCGGTAGCTGGCGAGCGTGCTCGCGTATGCCGAGTGATCGCGCGGCAGCTCCGCGAGCGTGAGCGTGAGCCCGAGCGCCGCGAAGCCGTTGCCGCGCCCCCAGGCCGCATCGGTCGCGGGCTGATGGCGGTACAGGCCGTCCGGTCGCAGGTCGAGCTTCTGCATGAACGCGAGGTGGCGCGCGGCCATGTCGAAATACTTGCGCTCGCCGGTCAGCGCCCCGGCCTGCGCGACGATCGCCGTGCCCATGAAGATCGAGTCGCTGAACTGGTTGTGGTACGGCATCGCCTCTTTCATGCTGCCGTCCGGCTCGAAGCCCAAGTCGGCGACCTTGCGCACGGCCGCGACGTAGCGCGGATCGTGCGTGCGGCGCGCGAGCTCCGTGAACACGATGTGGCCGCCCATCACGAGCGAGTTCGGCTGCGCGAGGCTGTCCTTGGTGCCGTCCACGTACGGCTCGACGATGCGGCGCACGTCGTCGACGTCGCCGAGCTCGATGCGCGCGTTGAGCGCGATCGCGTTGATGTACCAGGGCGGATCGAACTCGTGGCCGTAGCGCTTTGCGAGCTCCTCGGCGAGCTCCCGCGGCGAGCGCGCGCGGCGCCGTTCGAGCTCGCGGTGCGCCTCGGACGCCGGCAGATCGGCAGCGCGCAGCGTTGCGAGCTCATCGGCACCCGCCCAGCGCCGGGCCGGGACTCGGCCGATGCCCGCGACCGCTTGGTCGCTCAGCGAGTCCGCAAGGCCGAAGTCGCCGGCTTCGGCTGAGCCTTTGGCGGCCGTGCCACTGCGCGCGCCGGTCGCGATCAAGACGAGGTCCGGCCCGTGGGTGCCGATCCACCGCCAGAGCGCATGCGATTCCGAGTGCTCGCGGTAGGCCACGCCGGTCGGCGGAAACTCGAGCCGCGCGCGCTCGGGGTTCGCGACCGGAATCGCGAGCAGGTTGAACGCGCGCTCGCGCGTGCGCCGCTTCTCGTAGCTCGCGACGGCGGTCCGTACGGCGGCGGCCGTCGCGTCGTCGCCGTCGAGGCCGCCGATGAGCAGCACGGTCGGCGCAGTCGCCGCGCGACCGGCGACGGCCAGCCCATCGATTCGGCTGCCGTTCTGAGTGAGCCCGATGTCGAAGGTCTCCGCGGCCGCGAGCGGTGCTACGGCGCTCAGAAGCGCGGCCGCCAGAGCGACGGCGCGCCACGCAATGCTCGGCATCGAATGATCCTCGGCAGTGTGGCAGGTGGACCCGATGCTAGACGACCGGGCCGCCGCGGGACAATGCGGCCGCGGCGCGGGGCGGCTCCGACGCAGGCGCGCGCTCGTGCGAGGGCGCCGCTTGCCGGCTTCACCGCAGCGGTCTGCTGTAGGCGAGCGCCACGCCGCCGACGGTTGGCACCACGGTGAGCGTTGGGCGGTCGACGCTGCGCTCGCCGCGCTTCAGCACGAAGCGTGCCGCCGCGATCCCGAGCGCGGCGCCCGCGACCGTGTCCGAGAACCAGTGGGCGTCGTGCCGTAGGCGCTCGTAGCCGGTCCCCACGCCGACGAGACCGTAGCCGATCGCGCGTCTCACGAAACGGTAGTGGTCGTTGCCGGACTCTGCGAGCACCGTGCCGATCGCGAATGCCGCGGTCGTGTGCATCGACGGAAACGAATCGCCGCCGTTTCGCCAGTCGTTCGAGTCGCCGCTCGCGTAAGGCCGCGTGCGGCCGGCGATCTCCTTCAGCACGTACGCCGATGCGACGCCGAAGGCAGCGGACTCGATCATGTCGCGGCTTTCATGCTTGCCGTCGGCGTCGTGCAGCAGCGCCGCGAACCCCCAGGTGCCGCCGAGCGCGAGCGCTGCGGGAATCGCATCACGCGAATCGCGCGTGTCATGGCTCGGGTTCGGCGGCGGCGATCCGACGAAGTGGCTCCGCACGTGATCGTCGTACTGGTGCGCTGCCGCGACGGCCGCGACCGCGACGCCGAAGCGCTGCCACTGCATGCGATCCGCATGCAGCGGAGCCGTGACGAAGGCCTTGATGTCGGCGCCGAGACCGTCGTCGCGGCTCTGCTCCGCCGCGCCGGATTGCGCGTGCGCGGGATGTACGGTCGCCGCGAGCGCTGCGAGTAGGATCGCGCATTTCGCAGCGTGCCGACGCGGGACCGTGGGCCGTGACGACGAGCTCGACACGGTGCCGCGGAGGAGGGTGCTCATGAGCGTGCTCGCGAGAAAAGGAGGGCATCTTAGCGTTCATCCGGCCGCGTCCGCCAATCCCGACGAGGGAATGCGGCGGCGCACATCGTGCGCGCCCGCGCGGCTCATTCTCGAACGCGCTCGCTGTCCGGCTACCACCCGCACGGTATACTCCGGAGCTGGCTGTCGAGCTTGGAACGCAGTGGACGCGTCGAACGAATGAATGCACGAAGCGCTGCCCTCGCTCTAGTATTTTGCCTCGGTTGCGCGCGGGCCGTGCAGCCCGCGGCGCTGAAGACGGTCGACGTGACGCGCGAGCACGGCCGCTATCACCTCGTCGCCGACACGCATCTCGACGCGACGCCGGCCGCCATCTACAAGGTGCTGCTCGACTTCGACGACGATGCGTACTCGCGAATCTCGAGCA
This sequence comes from uncultured Gammaproteobacteria bacterium, assembly GCA_963817615.1. GTDB lineage: Bacteria > Pseudomonadota > Gammaproteobacteria > Steroidobacterales > Rariloculaceae > FEN-1219. The sequence goes on from CAWFPH010000002.1 coordinate 2,086,589, forward strand.
TCTACAAGGAAAGCGGCTATCTCGCACCGGACAAGGACGGCACTCCGCTCGTCTATACGCGCGTGGAGGGGTGCTTGCTGTTGTTCTGCCGGAGCATGCGACGCGTCGAACGGCTCGAGACGATCAAGCCGCGCTTCATCCGCGCGACGACGCTGCCCGAGCGCAGCGACTTCAAGTACTCGCAGGCGGAATGGACGCTCGAGCCCGACGCCGGCGGCACGCGCGTCGTCTACACGATGGACATGGAGCCCGACTTCTGGCTGCCGCCGTTCGTCGGTCCGTGGTTCCTCAAGAAGACGCTGCTGCGCGGCGGCGAGAGCGCGGTCGAGAACATCGAGGAGCTCGCGCAGCACGTCGACCAAACACGCGTCGCGGCGGCCGGTCGCTGAATCGATGCGAGGATGCCGCGGCCCGCGCTCGCCGGGCCGCGGCATTTAGGCTATCGCATCAGAACTTCGGGCCGTCTTCGTAGTCGAGGCCCTTCTTCGCGCCTTGCTCGCGCACCGCGTCGTAGATCTGCTGGTCGAGCGAGCCCGCCGCGCCGCCTTCGTCCTTCACCTTCGCCGCGATGAACTCGTCGCGCTGCCTACCGAGCTCGGCGATCTGCTGCTGCAGGGCGGCGCGCCGCGCGCCGGTCTCGGCGACGGCCTTCTTGCGCTCGTCGGTCGAGAGCTTCGCGAGCGGAGCGGGCAGGGCCGCGGGCGGGAGCGCGGCGACGTCGACGCGGCCGCTTGCGGCGTCGCTCACGAGGTCGCGATCGCCCGTCAAGTTCGCCGCACCGCCCGCGCTCGCGTTGAAGACGCCGCGCCGCGCCTGCGCCTCCACGGACGCGGCAGCATGCAGCTTGTCGGTTGCCTCGATCTTCTCCGCCATCGCGGCGCGCTGCTCGGCAGTGCCGTAGTACAACCGCGTGCCGTCCATCTCGGCCGCGAGCCTCGCGATCTCGGCGTCGTACGGTGTCGCGACGGCCACTGCGCTGCCGGCTTGCTCGACCGTGAAGTAGCGGCCGTGTCCGAGCGCCGCGATCTGGCGCCACGGCGCGGCCGTCTCGCTCATGTTGCCGCACTGGATCGTATTGACGACGATGCCTTTCGCCGCTGCCGCGGCGACGATCTCGGGATACTTGCGGTCGTTCGCGTAGTCCATGTGAGGCGGCGCGTCGCCGACGAGGAATACGACCTTGTACGCGCTCTGGTCGGTGCTCCAAGCGACCTTGTTGACCGCGTCGTCGAGCGCCTGGTTCACACTCTCCGGCCCGTCGCCGCCGCCGTCCGCCGCGAAGCCCATGAGCTTCGCGTACATCGAGTCGAGGTCCTTGTCGAGATCGACGATCCGCGTGACGTACGCATCGCCGCGGTCGCGATAGGCAACGAGGCCCATTTCGATATCGGGCGTTTGCCGCGCCTGCGCGAGCGTGCTTGCGATCGACCAGATTTTTTCTTTGGCCGCCGCGATGAGGCCACCCATGCTCCCGGTCGTGTCCAGAACGAACACGACCTGGACGCGTTTCGCCTCGGCCGGCGCAACGATTCGGGCCGGCGGTGGCTGCGGCACGGCCGTCGCGTTGCCGCGAATGCCGGGATACACGAGCACCGTGCCGACGGTCGCGAGCAGTAAGCCGGTGACCACGATCTGCGCTTTCATTTCGAGCTCCTTGGTTCGACGATGGGTAGTGAGAGGCCTCGATCAGCGCGCGCCGGAAAGCCGGCGTGCGGCCGCATCCGCGGCGCGATAGGCGCGTTCGAACGCGGCGTTTGCGTCGCCATGCCCGCGGCGTGCGCGCTCGATGGATTCGGGGATCAGCACGTGCAGCGTCTGCACGAAGAAGAAGCACCAGAACGCGAGCAGTGCGCTGCCCGAGCGCGCCGCGGCCCACACGCCGAACGCCAGCGCGAGACCCGACAGCGCCAGGTCCGCAAGCGCCGGCAAGACACCCGAGTAGTAGTAGAGCGAGCGCACGAGCCAAAGTAGGCCGACGTGCGCGAGCAAGTACGCGGGCAACGGCAGACCGGCGAGCCAGGCGCCGCCCGCGGCGGCCGTCCAAAGCGCGACGGTCGTGATGCGTCCGACGCGCTCGCCGCTTGCGCCGACCGTGTACACGACATAGCCGAAGCCGAGCACCGCGATCGCGACGCGCAGCGCAACCTGAGGACCCGCGAACGGTGAGAGCACCGTAAGGAGGGCCGCGCCGCAGACGGCGCCCACGAGCGCCGCAGTCAAAGAGGCGCCGAGGCGCAATTCCGGGTGTCGTGCGGTCATGATCGCGTCCTCTGTTGACGCTCGCGCAGCAACGCGACCTCGACCTCGTCGTCGCCGACCGTGAAATCCGTCCGGCGCAGCGCTTCTTCCGTCTCGCCGCGCGGAGCGGTGGCGAGCAGCTCCGCCTTCTGCCGCATCACGTCGAGCCGCTCGCGCTGCTCGTCGAGCAGCGCGCGGTGCTCCGTAAGCGTCTTCGCGAGCGCGGCTGCACGTTCGCCGACGTGCGCGCCGAGCTTGGCGGTCTCGAGCTTGCGCTTGATGAGCTTGCGCGCAAGGTCCTCATGACCTGCATCGAGCGCAACGCCGACTTGGGGCGCGAGCTCCGTGAGGACCGCATCGATTTTGCGCGCGCGGTCGGCGAGCCGCTCCCGCTCTTGCTCGAGCGATCGCGCGTGGTCGGCTGTGCGCTCTAGTTCCTCTTCCATCTCACGAACCGCGTGACGCAACAGCGACTCGGGCTCTTCGATGCGGTCGAGCACCGCATGCACGTCCGCGGTGAGCAGCCGCGACATTCGATTGATCAGGGCCATGTGGCTCGCCTCCTGGCGCGGGTGAATTGCGACGCGAGCAGGCTAGGCGCGCCGCGGCATTCGCTCCAGACACGAAAATGCAAAACATCGGGCGTAGTCTTTACGTGCCGTTTACATGTGAATCACGTCACGTTCGAAAGTGATTGCGGCTCACTCGTGAATTCGGTTTGGTGCACGGCGCGCGCCGGCTGCACCGGAACGGGTAGTTAGCAGGGCGTAGCAACGCTCAGAACCCGCGAGGAATCTGGGTTTGCCGATTGGCACGCGGCGTGCATTGTCGAACGCGACTTGTGGCCGAGGATGCGGCCGCGCTACATCCAACGGAAGGAGACAACGATGAATACTCGCGCGCGGATCAGCGCGTCATTCGGACTCGCCATCGGACCGGCCCTGCTGCTCGCCTCGAACCGGGCGGCCGCGCTGGACGAGCCCGTCGAGAAGGCGCAGGTTCCGGTCGTTCACGCGGAAATCGACCGCGAGCAGTTCCGCAACGACGTCGACGCCTACGTGCGTGCGCTCGCGGACAGTTTGCGCAGCGCGGTGGCCGCGCCGCAGAAGCCGGCTGCGCCGCCGGCCGAGGACATCGAGCTCGCGGCCGCGCAACCGCGCACGCGAGGCTGACCGACGCACCGCCGTCCGAATTGCGACGGCGCACGCGAATTTACGAAGGATTTACACGGCCCCGCCGTCCGAGCTGCTAGCCTTGGCGGCGGATGGAGCAGCCGAAACCCCGGATTCTGGTCGTCGAGGATGAGGCCGCGATTCGCGACGGGCTCGCGGACGTGCTCGTCTTTCACGGCTATCGCGTCGACGCGGTAGGCGACGGTCGCGAAGGGCTCGAGAGAGCCTTGAGCGGTCGTTACGACCTGCTGCTGCTCGATGTGATGCTGCCGGGACGCGACGGTTTCTCGATCTGCGACGAGGTGCGCAAAGTCGACCGAGAGCAGCCGATCATCCTGCTCACCGCCAAGACGAGCGACGAGGACATCGTCAACGGTCTCACGCTCGGCGCGGACGACTACATCGCGAAGCCGTTTGCGATCGCTCAGCTCTTGCTGCGCGTGAAAGCAGTGCTGCGCCGCTCTCGCGTTGCGCTCGAGAACGCGGCTCACATAGCGCTTGCGGGAGTCCAGATCGATACGCGCAATCTCAGCGGGCGGCGAGGAGATGAGGACATCACGTTCACGCGGCGCGAGATCGAGATTCTGCAGTACCTGCAGGCGAACGCCGAGCGCGTGGTCTCGCGCCACGAGCTGCTCACTCGCGTCTGGGGCTACGACCGGAATGCCGATATCGAGACGCGCACGGTCGACATCCACATCGCGAAGCTGCGGCGCAAGATCGAAACGGATCCGAAGGAGCCGCGCAACCTAATTACCGTGCGCGGCGCCGGCTACCGTCTGCTGCGTGGGGCGTGAGATGCGCTGCCGCGAAGATGGCCGCGACGAAGTGCCGCACGCGAGGCTGACCGGATGACGCTCGGGGGTGCGAAACGGCTGTTCGGCCGCGCCGACGAGCGTAAGGTGCGCTGGCTGCTCGTCTTGTTCTTCCTCGCGCTCGCTGTTCCGGCGGCCGTGCTGATTGCGCAGGCGTACGGCCGCCTCAAGTGGGAGTCGTTCCGCCAGAACCAGCTGCTCGCCGCGGACCTCGTCGGCCGCATCGATGCGGATCTGCGTGCGGCCATCGGCGCCGAGGATGCGCGGTCGTTCGGCGACTACGCATTTCTCGTCGTCGAGGGTGACGCGGCCGCCAATTTCGTGCAGCGATCGCCGCTTGCTGCGTTTCCCGTCGCGAGCGCATTGCCCGGCGTGCTCGGCTATTTCCAGGTGGATGCGGCCGGCAGGCTCACGACTCCGCTGCTGCCGGACGCCGGTGTCGATCCGGCGCGCTATGGAATCGCGCCGGACGAGGAACGCGCGCGCCGCGCGCTCGCGGACTCGTTGCGTGCCGTGCTCACGCGCAATCGGCTTGCGCACGCCGCCCGCGACGAGCAGGCGGCCGCGCGCGGTGGGCAGTCGGCCACTCGCGGCGACGCGGTCGCGACGACGGGCTCGCTTGCGGCGGGTGCGCAGGGCGTCGCTCGTGACGCGGAGTCGAAGGACGCCGCCGCGGCAGCGAACGCGCCCGCCATGGCCGAACGCAGGGCGCCCGCGCAATTTGCGCAGTCCGTGCAGGCAGAGGCGGACCAGGCGAATTTCGACAAGCTGCTCCACGACCCGGGCGCAACGGCCGAGCGCGCGACCGCGCCGCCGCGTGCCGCCAACTTGCAGACCGCAGTGCGCCCCGTCGCGCGCGACGTCCAGCTGCCGGTCGAGGCGCAACGCAAGGTGAACAAGGCCGAGGCTGCGGCGCCCGCGGCGCCGGCTCCGAGCCTGCGTCCCTCGGCCTCCGACGAGCGGCAGAAGCGCACGGAGCAGAGTCTCGTCGCCGAGCAAGCGGCGGCGGGCGCCGCGGCGGAGCACGGCGAGCGCGGCCGCCAAGCGCCGCGGGCCGCGGCAACGGAGGTCCGCGTGCGCACCTTCGAGGGCGACGTCGACCCGTTCGAGATCGCGATGCTCGGCACCGGCGAGCTCGTGATGTTTCGTAACGTCTGGCGCGACGGGCAGCGCTACGTGCAGGGCGCGCTGGTCGATCGTGACCGGTTCCTCGCCCAGACGATCACCGCGCCGTTTCGAGCGAGCAGCCTCGCAGCGATCGGCGCTCTCACCGTGGAGTACCGCGGTGCGGCGATCGGCGCCGCGAGCGCGGCGCCCGCAGGGTACGCGTCTGCGTCCGTCGAGCGGCTCGCGACGCCCGACGGGTTGGTGGGCACGCCGCTCTATCGCGCACGGCTGTCGCCGCCCTTCGGCGATCTAGAGCTCGCATTCGCCGCGGCTCGTCTGCCGGCTGCGCCCGGCGCGGTGCTGCTCGCATGGATCTCGGTCGTGCTCACCGCGCTGCTCTCCGGCGGGTTCTATGCCATGTACCGTTTCGCGGTAGGCCAGATTCGGCTCGCGCGCCAGCAGCAGGACTTCGTATCGGCGGTGAGCCACGAGCTCAAGACGCCGCTCACCTCGATCAGGATGTACGGCGAGATGCTGAAGGCCGGCTGGGCGGACGACGCGAAGAAACAGGTCTACTACGACTACATTCACAGCGAGAGCGAACGGCTGTCGCGGCTGATCGAGAACGTCCTGCAGCTTGCGCGCCTCACGCGGCGGACGCATCGGCTCGACCTGAAGCGCACCTCGGTCCCCGAGCTGCTCGATCTCGTTCGGTCGAAGATCGCGACCCAAGTGGAGCGGAGCGGTTTCGCGCTCGAGGTCCGCGACACCGCGCCGCCGGGGGCGGCCGTGCTCGTCGATGCCGACTGTTTCACCCAGATCGTCATCAATCTCGTCGACAACGCGCTCAAGTTTGCCGTCAACGCGACGCCGAAGACCCTCGAGATCGCCGCTCGCGGTGAAAGCGGCGGCCGTGTGCTGTTCACCGTGCGGGATTACGGGCCCGGCATTCCGAAGGCGCAGATGAAGAAGATCTTCGAGCTCTTCTACAGACCCGAGAACGAGCTCACGCGCGAGACCGCCGGTACCGGAATCGGTCTCGCGCTCGTGCGCCAGCTCGCGACTGCGATGACGGGGCAAGTCGACGTTCGCAACTGCGAGCCGGGTGCCGAGTTTCGCGTGTCGTTTCCCGCGGCTGGCTGAGCCGTTCGGGGAGGCGGCTCGCGGTGCCTTGAAGCTCGTTGCGACGCGTGGCGGCCTGCGTCAGACTCGTCGCATCTTCGGCGCTGCCACGGGGGACTCATGGACACGGTAATCGCGGATCTCGTCACGCGGTTCGACAGTGGCACGCTGTCGCGCCGGCAGTTGCTTCAAGGGCTCGCCGTGCTCGCGGCGGCCGGCGGTGCTGCGCCGCTCGCCGCGCAGCAAACACCTTTCACATCGACGCGCATCGACCACATCAGCGTGCAGACGAGCAATCTGCAACGCTCCATCGACTTCTATCACGGCGTGTTCGGGCTCACCGTGCTGAACGAGGACAAGCCGAACGAGATCGCGCGCATGGGTATCACGAAGCCGCTCGTGTCGCTGCATCACAAGCCGCCGACCGGAATCGTCGATCACTTCGCGATCGCGATCGATCACTTCGACCGCGAGGCAGTCACGAAGTCCCTCGAGCAGCATGGGCTCAAGCCGGAGCAGAACCTCGACTACGGCTTCTTCGTGCGCGACCCCGAGGGCGTGCCGGTGCAGATCGTCCCAACCTAGCGTTGCGCCGAGGCTCAGCGGATGCGGCCCGTCGGTCGAAACGCGCTCGTGCCGCTTGCGGCCGTGGTCGCGATGGCGGCAGCGGGCTATTTCGCGCAGCAGCGCTCGAGCGGTAGACGAGCGGCCGGGTCGCACTCCACCGTCGGGCCGGGCGCGCCGGCCGCGAATTCCGGGAGCGGCTCGCTCGCTCCGCCGCCCGCGGCGGAGCGGCGCGATGCGCCGACCGAGATCGAAGTCGCTGTCGCGCAGCCGTATGGTGCCGCGCTCGACGACAGCGCGCTCGTCGACTCGCTGCGGTCCGCGTCGGAGACCGTGCGCAACGGCACGCTGGTGACCGCGATTCGCCGTGCCGGCTTCGTCTGCGCCGAGGTCAGGGGTGCGACCCGATTTACCGCGGAGATGACCGGTTGGCGCGTGCGTTGCGCGGGCGCGCTCGCCTATTCGGTCGTGCCGGGGTCTAGCGGGCGAATCTCGGTGGAGCCGCTGTTCGAAGGTGTGCCGCCGTTTCCCGAGCCCGGCTCGAGCGTGCCGCGTTGAGCGCCGCCGCAGTGAATCCTACCGAGCGTGCGATGCGTGGTCGCTGGGTGGCGCTCGCCTTGCGCCCGACGCTGTTGCTCGTCGCGGCTTACGTGATCGACCTCAGTCTGTACGAGTTGGCTCACGCGCTCACCGCCGTGTGGCTCGGAATTCCGGCGACGCTGTTTCATAACTATGTAAGCGCCGACACCACGCATGGCTCCCCGCGCGCGGCAGCGCTCGTGGCCGCCGGCGGACCTTTGTTCAGCCTCCTCTTCGGTGTCGGTTGCTGGCTCGCGCGCCGCGGCACGCGCGGCTCGTGGGCCGAGCTGCCCCTGCTGTATCTGGCGGTGTTCGGCATCGCGCTGGCGCTCGGCAGCGTTGCGACCATTGCGTTCGCGGGCGACCTCGATGCCGCGGCCGCGGCGCTCGGCTGGCCGCATGCGGCGCGAACCTCGGTTGCGGTCGTCGGCGGGTTGCTGCTCTGCTCATTCGCATACGACGTCGGGCGGGAGCTGCGCGAGCTTGCGCCGGCGGATCTCGGCGCAGTGCGGGCGATGATCGTCATGGCGCTGGTGCCGGCCGTTGCCGGCACGCTGGTGCTGCTCGCGGCCTATCAGCCGTTGTCGCGGACCGAAGCAATTACGCGGCTCGGCGAAGCGGGGTTTTGGATCGTCGCGGCGCTGGGTGCGCTGATCGGTTCCGCGCGGCCCGCGCGCTCGAGCCGGCTCGACGCGCGGCCGGCGGACTGGGCGCTCGCGCTCGCCGCGATCGCCGCGGTGCGAGTGCTCGCGATCGGTCTGCCGTTCGGATCGGCGGCGGCCCCGCTGCCGCCGTCGAGCGCCGCTGCAGCCCCGCGGGCCGCCCCGAGCGCCGCGGTGGCGCCGCCGAGATCGCCGAGCGCCGCGATCCCGCCCAAATCGCCGAGCACCGCGACTCCGCCCAAATCGCCGGGCTCCCAAGTGCCGCCGCATTGACGCGAACCCAGTGCTCGCCGGGTCGTGCTGCCCGGCGCAAGGCCCTTGCGAAATGGGCTCCGTGAGCGGCGTGCGACGGGCGTCGGCGAGCGCCCTGGGCGAAATGAGAACGTGCGCGCTAAGATTTCACTCCGTTGGCAGGCGGCGCCCGCCGAGGGTTCGGAATGGCACGTTCGCTGAAACGGCTTGCGCTGATAGCGCTCATTTGCGGGCCCGGGGTGTCCGCCGGGCAGTCGCTCGTGGTCGGTCAGGATTACTCGCTCGTGACGCCCGCGCTCCCGACGAACGAGCCGAGCCGGATCGTGGTCACCGAGTTCTTCTCCTACGAATGTCCCCACTGCTATGCGTTTTTCCCCGTGCTCACGAGCTGGGCGAGCAAGCTGCCTAGCGACGTGAAGTTCGAGCGCGTCGCGGTGTCCGTCGGCCATTCGTTGTGGATGAAGCCCGCGCAGCTCTACTACGCGTTGGTCGCGGCGAACGCCCTCGATCGGCTCGATCCCGACGTGTTCCGGGCGATCCATGAACGGCATGTCGATCTGACCTCGGACGCCGCGGTGATCGACTGGGTATCCCGGCAGGGCCTCGACCGCGATCAATTCACGTCCGTGTTCAACTCCTTTGGCGTGCGCTCGGCGCAAGCGCGCGGCGACCAGCAGGCCAAGGCCGTCCGCCTGCCTTCGGTTCCGACGCTCGTGATCGACGGCAAATACCTGCTCCGGATCTCCGACAGCGGCGCGTTCCCGCCGCAGCTTGCCGTGGCGGATCGGCTGATCGCCCAGGCTCGCGCGGAAAAAGCTCATTGAGGCCGACGCGGGCGCCGCGCCAGGCGCCGGGCCGGTGCGGCAGCGCCCGCAAGCGGCTGCGCCGCTAGCGCGCGGTCCGGACGCCGCGGTTGCGGGCGGTGGAGCGCCCCGCTAACCTGCCGGGCGGCCGCGGCGTTCGGGGTGATGTCGGGTCGGAGGTATCGCGATGTCTACCGCGTCGCGCCATCGGATAAACGCGCTGATCTGCGTGGTGCTGCTCGGTCATGCGATCTACTGGTTCGCGATCGGCAGCGCCGCCGGCGCTACCGGCCTACGGGTCGGTCTGGCCGTCGCGCAGGCTGCCGTGGGGGCGGTCGGGGCGCTTTGGTTCTGGTTCCGCTCCCGCGGGGCCGTTTGACCCGAAAAGGTGCCGCCAGCGGCTTGAAATCGGCTGCGGGCGGGCCAACTCGATGTATTATTGCGCGCGTTCGCGCCCCGGCTTTGGCGGGTAGACAAGGGTTCGACGAGTTACGACGCTGATGGCCACGAGATCGTTCGAAGAGCTGATCGCGCACTATCCGCCGTACGTCCAGACGCTGTCGCTCGCGGCACGCGCGTTCGTGACCGAACAGCTGCCGGGCGTCAACGAGACGGTCGACCCCACCGGCCCCTATGTCACCTACGGTTATGTGCCGGGCTATAAAGGCGTGATCTCGTACCTCACGATGAACAATGGGGGGGTGAAGCTCGGCATCGCCCAGGGCGCAAGCCTTCCCGATCCCCACAATCTGCTCGAGGGCGAGGGCAAGGCTCACCGGCACGTGATCCTGAAGACCCCGGCTGACCTCGAAGTCACCGGGCTCAAGGCATTGATCCGGGCGGCGCACGAGGCCTGGAAGAAGCGCATGGCGGCTGCTGCGAGCGCCCCGCCGGAGACGAGCGCCGTCGTTGCGGGCGTGCAGAGAGCAGCCGCCCAAAGGCGAGCCGACGCGCGGCAGGCGGTCGAGAAGGCGCCAACGCCGGCGGCCAAACGACCACCGGTTCCGAAGCGGGCCGCTGTGCCGCCGGCCGCGAAGCGGTCTGCTGCGCCGCCGGCCGCGGCACCTGCGGCGGCCACCGCGCCCGCCGCAAAACCGGCCGCTCGTGCCAAGCCGGCCGCGCGGGCAGCGGCGAAGCCGAAACGCGTCGCCCCTCGCCGCAAGTCGCCCCGAGCGGCTGCCAAGCCGCGTGCCGTCGCGGCAAAGCGCCAGCGCCCGAAGGCAGCTGCGAAAGCAAAGCGTGCCCAGCGGACCGGCTCGAAGCCGAAGACCGCGAAGCGCCCGGCGAGGGCCGCGGCGGCGCGCAAGAGACGCGCGAAGACTACCCGCAAGAAGCGCGGCTGAGGCAGACGTCTCGACGCCGCTCGCCGGATGGGGCGATCTCGGCGGGCCGCAGGCGATCAGGCGGCTCACGCCTCGAAGCGGTGCACTAGGCTCGGGGGCTAATGCCAGGCGGCGCTCGGCCGGCTCATTCGGCGTGGCATTCGTAGATGACGGGAATGTCGTTCGCGACGGCGTAGTTGCGGGCGATGAATAGCGCGTCGTCTTTCGACATTGCCTCGCCGTCGACGATCGTCGCGCAGCTCCATCCCTTGCGGCCGGCGCCGCTGTCCGCGCTGTACGAGAGGTGCTCGATCGTCGCGACGCAACCGCTCGCCTCGTCCTCCTTGAGGGCCGTATAGACCCGCAGGAAGTTCGGCTCGGTGTACGTCTCCGTGGCTCGGATGCTCGGTTTCACTCTTGCCATGGCACCAACGTCCGCCTTTTGCGCACTCGCGACTGTCGTTGAACCGGAGGCCGGCGCACGGCCCCCTCCGAATGGGGCGCGAGCTGCAAGCGACGTGCCACGCCCGGCTCGAGCCCGATATGGGCGCTCGAACCGCGAGTTATGTCAATGGAAGGTGACGCGCTTCGTCGAAAACTGCTCTGTAACGACGCCCGAGGGGCGCGGGTGTCGGCCGCCGCTCGCCGGCAAAGCCGCGTGACAGGTCTCACAGCCATGAACGCTGCGTTCTGTTGCAATCGTCCTGATTTCAGAAATGCCTGGCGACCGGGGGAAATTCGCGTGAGCTCCGCGCAAGAAGAGGTCGGTTCCGGAAGACATCGAAGCGCGAGCATTCGGTTCGTGGAGCAGTTTCTCCGCCAAGGCCAGCAGGGCCGGCTCGCCGGCTTGCTGCTCGGACAGCTCGATGCCTTCAATCGCATAGCAACGACCTTCGGTCATGAGCAGTGCGAAGTGTTTTGCGCGAGCTATGCCGAGCGGCTGCGAGAAATTCTTCCTCCCCGCACACCCATCATCCGGTTGTCGGAGCGCCGATTCGCCGTGCTGCTCGACTGCGACTCGATGTCGGTAGTCATGGACAATGCCGTGGTGCTCACCGAGGACAACGCACCGCAGATCGAAGTGAGCGGCGACACGTTTCTCGTCGACGTAACGCTCGGCATCGCCGTCTATCCCTCCCACGCCGACGATGCGCCGACGCTGTTCCGGCGGGCGGAGCTCGCGCTCAAAGAAGCCCGCGACAACGAGCTCTCCTTCGACATCTATCGTCCCGATGCGACCCAGCAGCAGGCGGCGCTCTGGAAGTTCGAGAGCGAGCTGCAAAATGCCGTGCAGCAGAAGGAGCTCGAGGTCTATTTCCAGCCGAAGATCGCGATCGAGGCGCGACGCGTAGGCGGCGTCGAGGCGCTCGTGAGATGGCGGACACGCTCCGGCCGTTTCGTTCCGGCGAGCGACTTCATTGCGCTCGCCGAGCGTACCGGCGTGATCGTGCCGATCACTTGGCTCGTGTTCGACAGCATCGCGGCGCGCCTGCCCGAATGGACGGCGTTGCCCAAACCGTTCTCGATTGCCGTGAACGTTTCGCCGCAGGTCCTCGCTCACCCGAATTTCATGGGCAGGCTGAAGATACTCGAGGCAGCGGCCGACCAGCATGGTTTCGATCTGACGATCGAGCTCACCGAGGATAGCCTCGTGCAGAGCGACGGTTCCTCGCTTGCGGCGCTCGAACGCGTGCGCAAGCTCGGGATCGAGCTCGCGATCGACGATTTCGGCAAGGGCTATTCGTCGCTGAGCTATTTGAAGCAAATTCCCGCGACCGAAATCAAGATCGACAAACGGTTCATCGGCACGATCGCGCTCGATGAGAAGGATCGCCAGATCGTGAAGACGGTAATTTCGCTCGCGCACGCGCTCGGAATGCGAGTCGTTGCCGAGGGCGTAGACAGTGCCGATGCTCTCGCGGTCGTGGCCGAGCTCGGTTGCGAGATGGCGCAGGGCTTCTTCATCGGCCGCCCGATGCGCGGCGATCTCGTGCCGGAGTGGCTCGATCACTACCTCGCTACCGCGACGAACCCGCGGGTTTCGCTTGCGAAGCTCTGGGGGCTTGCGCAAACCGAGCCGGAGGCACCCGTTCTTCCGAGCTAGAATGAGCGTCTGCGGTGCCGCTCTAGGCGCCGGCAGGATTGCCGATGGGGCTCTTGCTCGACCTCGTTTACCTGATCGCGTGCATCGTTCTCTCGCCGTGGATCGTCTACCGACTCGCGGCCGCCCGTGGCCGTCTCGATATTCCGCTGCGCTTGGGGTTCGCGCTCGGTCCCCCGCTCACGAACAGCATTTGGTTGCACGGCTCCTCCGCCGGTGAGGTGTCGCTGCTCAAGCCGCTGATCGAGCGGCTCGAGCGCGACTTGCCCGGCACGCCGCTCGTGATTTCCGCGGTCACCACGACCGGGCTCGCGGCGGCGCGGAGGCTCTACGGGCGCCATCGCGTCGTCGCACTGCCGCTCGATTGGTCGTTCGTCGTGCGCCGCTCGCTGTTGCGCCTCGATCCGCGGTTGCTGATCGTCGTGGAGTCGGAATTCTGGCCGAACTTCATCGGCGTGGCGCATGGCCTCCGCGTGCCGATTGCCGTGGTAAACGGCAAGATGTCGCCGAAGTCGCGCCGCCTGCATGCGCGTCTGCGCCTCGTTCCGCGCGTGCTCGCCAAGGTCGACCTGTTCGCGGCGCAGACGGAGGAGCATGCGGAGCGTCTGCGCTCGCTCGGCGTGTCGCCGGCGCGCATTCGCGTGACCGGCAACATGAAATACGATCTCGCGCGAGCGCCGCTCGACTCGACTCAGGTGCGGGAGGTGCGCGCGGCGCTCGGCTATGCGGATCGCGACGTGGTGGTGATCGGCGGCAGTCTGCATGCACGGGAGGACGAGGCGCTGCTCGATGCGTACCTCTCCGCCCGTGCGGCGACCGAGCATGTGGCGCTGATCATCGTGCCGCGGTATCCGGCCGATGCGGAGTCGGTCGCGGTGCACGCGCGCGAACGTGGCTACCGCGTAGTCCGCAAGACCGACGTCGACGCGGGCCGCGAGCAAGCGCCGGGCCGGGCGGGCGTGCTGCTCGTCGATACCGTCGGCGAGCTCGGTCGACTGTACGCGGTCGCGGACCTGGCTTTCGTCGGCGGCAGCCTTTACTTTCGCGGTGCAAACAAAGGCGGCCACAATCTGATGGAGCCTGCAATCGCCGCTGTGCCGGTGCTGTTCGGACCCTACAACTTCAGCTTCAAGGAGACGGTCGAGGACTTGCTCGCGGCGAATGGCGGCGTGCTCGTGCGCGACGCCACCGAGCTCGAGTCCGCGGTTACACGGCTCGTCCTCGACGAGCGCGAGCGTCGCGACATCGGCGTTCGCGCGCAGCGCGTCGTGCGTGCGCGGCAGGGTGCTACGGACCGCAATTACGAGTTGCTCGTCGAGCTGTTGCGCACGGACCGCGCCGCTTGCAAGGCTCCGGGCTGACGCCGCACAATGCCGCGACCAGCGGCCGTTCGGATCCTCCATGAGCGTAAAGCACGTCTTCGTCGGCGACATCGACTGCGGATCGGAGCAGTTGTTTTTGATCGCCGGCCCGTGCGTCATCGAGGCCGAGCCGCTGATGATGCGCACGGCCGAGCGCTTGAAGAAGATCACGAGCGATCTCGGCATTCCGTTGATCTTCAAGTCGTCGTTCTCGAAGGACAATCGCAGCTCGCTCGAGTACTACCAGGGCCCCGGTCTCGAGGAGGGGCTCAAGCTGCTCGAGAAGGTCAAGCGCGAGTTCGCGGTGCCGATTCTCACCGACATCCACTATCCGTATCAGGCCGGCCCCGCCGCTGAGGTCGTCGACGTGATCCAAATCCCGGCGTACCTCTGCATGCAGAGCGAGCTCGTGGTCGCGGCCGCGAAGACGGGCGCCGTCGTGAACATCAAGCACGGCCAGTTCATCGCGCCCGAAAACATGGCGAAGCCGTGCAAGAAGATCGAGGATTCCGGGAACGACAAGATCATTCTCACCGAGCGTGGCTATACGTTCGGCTACAATGATCTCGTAGTCGATCCCAGGAGCTTCTATCTGCTCGGACAAATCGGCTACCCGGTCGTGTTCGACATCGGGCACTCGATCCGCAAGTACGGCATCCCGAGCAAAGATCCGCGAGGCGGTGCGCGGCAGTTCTTGGACACGCTCGCGCGTGCCGGCGTGGCGGCCGGCGTCGACGGCATCTTCATCGAGGCCCATCCGAACCCGCCCGAGGCATTGTGCGACGCGGCCAGCCAGTACTATCTCGACGACCTCGAGCGGTTCGTCCGGCCGCTCCTCGACATCCACAATCTGGTGCGCCACCAAGCCGTGCACTGAAGGACTCGCACTTGGAACTGTATCTCGACTCCGTCGATTTCAAAGAGATCGAGGCCGCGCTCGACTACGGCTTCGTGAAGGGCCTCACGACCACCCCCACCTTCATGCACCGCCACGGAATCAGCGACATCGACGCGGCGATCGTGAAGCTTTCGAAGATGGTCCCCGAGCTGCAGGTCGAGGCGCTCGGCGACACCCCGGACGAGATCGTGGCCGAGGCCGACCGGTTGCTTACGCTGCCACTCGCGCGCGAGCCGGTGTTCAAGGTGCCGATCTCCAACGAGGGCGTGAAGGCCTGCAAGCGCCTCACCGACCGCGGCCATCGCGTGAACGTCCATCTGATCTACACGCTCAACCAGGCCTACATGGCCATGGAGGCGGGCGCCGCGTTCATCTGTCCGCTCGCCGGCCGCATGCAGGATCAGGGACACGACGCGATCCAGCTGTTCGAGCAATGCGTCGACGTCATCGATCGTTACGGCTACGACGCCAAGGTGATGTTTTCTTCCGTCCGGCACGCGGAGCACGTGCGACAGGCGATGCTGACGGGCGTGCATGTCTGCACGATGCCGTACAGCGTGATGAGGACCCTTTGCGAGAACACGCTGACAGCGGCGGGCACCGCACAGTTTCGGGAGCACACGGCTCTGATGACGATGCGCGTGAAGGACGTGATCCGTGCCGCGAACCCGGTTTGCGAGACGAACGAGACGCTGAGCTCGGCCATGGTGAAAATGACCGAATCGCGGCTCGGCGCGGTCACGCTCGTCGATGCGAACGGCGCGGTTGCGGGCGTATTCACGGACGGCGACCTGCGCCGCAAGCTGCAGGCCGACGGCCGCCAGATTCTCGACAAGACGCTCGCCGCAATCGGCTACTCGAAGAGTCCGCGCACGATCGACCGCGACGCGCTGTTGAACCAGGCGGTCAAGCTCTTCAAGGAGGCCGAGGTCGACAGCATCATCGTGGTCGACGGCGCGAAACCGGTCGGCGTGGTCGACGTGCAGGATCTCATCAAGCTCGGTCTGCTCGGCCAAGAGCATCTCTGATGTCTCTCGAGCACGAGCTTGAGATTCGTTTCTCGAAGCTCGGCGGCGTATTCCTGACGCCGATACACGTGCTCGCGGAACGGTTACGCTCGGTGCGCGGTTTCGTCGCGGATTGGGACGGCGTGTTCAACGACGGCGCAAAAGGCGACGGCGCCGGGAGCACCTACAGCGAGCCCGACTCGATGGGCACGAACCTGCTGCGCTATGCGCTCTGGCGCGCACATGGCCACAAGCTGCCGGTCGCCGCATTGATCACGGGCGCTGCGAATCCGGCCGCGCGCGAGTTCGCGCTGCGCGAGCACTGCCACGCGCTGTATTACGGTGCCCGCGACAAGACCCGCGCGATCGAGGCCTTGTGCGCATTGCAGGGGGTGTCGTCGGAGCAACTGATCTGCCTATTCGACGACGTGAACGATCTCGGCATGGCCTTCGCTTGCGGTATTCGCGTGCTCGTGCGGCGCAGCGCAAGCCCGGTGCTTCTCGATTACGTTGCGCGCCAGGGTCTTTGCGACTACATCACGGCGCACCCGCCGCACCTGCATGCGGTCCGTGAGGTCTGCGAGCTGTTCGTAGGGCTGCTCGGCTCGTTCGAAGCCGTGGTCGCCTCGCGCGTCGCGTGGGACGCCGACTACGCGAGTTACTTCGCCGCGCGTCAGGCCGTCAGCACGGAGTTCATCGACCGCGAGCCGGGCCGCTGAGAGAGCCGATTCGTGACGCTCTGGTCGGTCGCCGCCTATCTGCTGCTGCCGTACGCGCTTGCGAACTTGCTCTGGCGGGGGCTGCGCTACCCCGCCTACTGGCACCGCTGGCCCGAGCGCTTCGGCTTCGTCGCTCCGGTCGAGGCCCCGCGCACGATCTGGGTCCACGCCGTGTCGGTCGGTGAGGTGCGCTCGGCGGCTGCACTGATCGGCGCCCTCGCGGAGCGCAATCCGCGGCATCGCCTGGTGGTCACTACGATGACGCCTACCGGTTCGGACCAGGTGCGCGAGCTATTCGGCGATCGCGTGTCGCATTGCTACGTTCCATACGACTTTCCAGACGCTGTGCGCCGGTTCCTCGATCGCGTGCACCCGGAGGCCGCCGTAATTGCGGAAACCGAGTTTTGGCCGAACCTGTTCGCGGCGTGCCGGGCCCGCGGCATTCCGCTGCTGCTCGTGAACGGCCGCGTCTCGCAGGCGTCGTTGCGCGGCTATCTGCGCGTGCCCACGATCACGAGGCGCATGCTCGAGAACGCAGACTTGCTCTGTGCGCAGACGCGCACGGACGCTCAACGGCTCCGCAACCTCGGCGCGCCGGACTCGCTCGTGAAGGTGACCGGCAACCTCAAGTTCGACGTCGAGCTACCCGCGCGGCTCCTCGAAGAGGCCCGCGAGCTGCGCGGGCAGTGGGGCAGGGACCGGCCCGTGTGGATCGCCGCGAGCACGCACGCGGGCGAGGAGGCGAAGGTGCTCGAGGCGTTCGCCGCACTCAACACCGCCCTGCCGGATCTGCTGCTCGTGCTCGTACCTCGTCACCCCGAGCGCTTCGCCGCCGTGGCGCGGCTGTGCCGGGCGCGCGGCCACCGCATCGCAATGCGCAGCCGGACGCGGGGGCAGCTCGCGCGCGGCGTGGCGATTCTCGTCGGCGATACGATGGGCGAGCTGCAGCGGCTCTACGCGGCTGCGGACGTTGCGTTCATCGGTGGCAGTCTCGTGCCGAAGGGCGGCCAGAACTTGCTCGAGGCTTGTGCGGTACGCGTGCCGCCTATATTCGGCCCGCATATGTTCCATTTCGAGGAGATCAGTGCGATGGCGCTCGAACGCGGCGCCGCGCGCCAAGTGCTCGACGTCGACGCGCTCGTGGCCGCCGTGCGGCTGTATTTCGAGCAGCCGGAGCTGCGGCTCGCCGCGGGCCGCGCCGCGCACACGCTCGTCGCCGAGAATCGCGGTGCGCTCGAGCGCACGCTTGCGCTCATGGGCGAGACGCTGCTCGGGCTCGACGCCGCCACCGCCGCGACGCCGCGCACCGCGTCGCGGCGCGGTTTGACCGACCCCTAAGCCGGCCGCCGCTCGGCCGAGGTTGCGCAAATCCGTCTTATACTCGCTGCCGGTGCACACGCTGGGGGAAGGCATGTCTTCACGAATGGCGTTTCCGGCCGCCGTCGCGGCGGCGCTCTGCTCATCCGCTTCGTTCGCGCATCACAGCTTCGCGCCGCACTTCGACGCGAGCAAGCCCGTCAGCATCTCTGGCATCGTTACCGAGTTCGAAGCACGTAACCCGCACAGCTACCTCCATATCGCGGCGGTCGACGAGAACGGCAAGACTCAGGAATACGTCTGCGAGTCGCACGGTGTGACTCAGCTCACCCGCAACGGCATCACGCCCGAGATGCTGAAGGCCGGAACCCATCTGCGCATCTCGGGCTCGTTGTCGCGACATAGCGCCTATATGTGCTTCTTCGATAGCATCGAGCTCGCGGACGGCCGCACGCTCAACGTGAACGGCTCGCCGGGCGCGCAGAGCCCGGCTGCGGCGCAGCCGCGGCGCAACGACATCTTCGGTACCTGGCTGCTCGCACCGATCCCGAACCGCAGCACCAGCGGCCCGCAGCCGATGCTGCAGTTCCTCACGCCGGCCGGCGAGAGGGCCGTCGCCGCCTACGATCCGTTCAAGGACGACCCGACGTTTCGCTGCGATCCCGTCGCGATCCGCCGCGTTTGGGGCGCGCCCGGCACGCCGCTCGAGATCCTGCGCGACGGAGACGACGTCGTGCTCCATCACGAGTGGATGGACGTGCGACGCGTCGTTCACATGAACGCGAAAACGCACCCGCCGGGCGGAGCTCGCTCCTCTCTCGGCCATTCGATCGGCCACTTCGAGGGCGACACGCTCGTGATCGAGACCGCAAACTACGCGGCCGGTGTGCTGAATCAGTACGTCGAGCGGCCCGGTCAGCCGACGAGCGGGCTGCTGCACTCGGCCGCGCTCATCTCCGTCGAGCGGCTGCATCTCGATGCCGCCCGGCAGCGGCTCGTCGTCGAGATCGATCTCCGAGATCCTGAGTTCTTCACACAGCCGTTTCCGACGGCGGTCTACGAGTATCGGCCGAGCGACCTTACGATCGAGCCGTTCAATTGCTCGCGCGAGACCGCTGCGGGCGCCGTGCGCGATTGAGCGATTTCGAACGGCGCTTTCAGACCGGGCCGCGGGCCCGCGGGACGATCCACGGATGACCGAGCGCCGCTTGCGAATCCTGATCCTCGGCGGCTATGGAACATTCGGCGGTCGGCTTGCGGAGCTGCTCCGCGACGAGCCGCGAATCGCGCTCGTGATCGCGGGCCGGTCGTCGGCGCGAGCGGCGGAGTTCGCGGCGGGCCTGGGTGGTCGCGCCGCGACCGAGCATGCGATGGTCGATCGCGATGCGGATCTGGTGCCGCGATTCGCCGAGCTCGCGCCCGACCTCGTGGTCGACGCGAGCGGCCCGTTCCAAGCGTACGGCGACGATCCGTATCGCGTCGTCGAGGCCGCGCTCGCCGCGGGCGCGCACTACGTCGACTTGGCCGACGGGTCCGCGTTCGTGCGCGGCATAGGGCGGTTCGATGCGCAAGCGAAGCGCGCCGGCCGGTTCGTGCTCGCCGGTGTCAGCAGCTGTCCGGCGCTGACCGCGGCCGTCACCCGAAGCCTGGCGACCGGCCTCGCGCGAATCGACTCGATCGCGGCCGGCATCGCGCCTTCGCCTTACGCCCGTGTCGGCGAGAACGTGATCCGCGCGATCGCAAGCTATGCGGGCAGGCCGGTGGCCATCCGGCGTGCGGGGAGCTCCGAGACGGCGTATCCGTTCACCGAGACGCGCAGCTACACGATTGCGCCGCCGGGCCGGGTGCCACTCGCAAGCCGCACGTTCTCGCTCGTCGCCGTGCCCGACCTCGAGCTGCTCGCGGATTTGTGGCCGGAGGTTGAATCGGTTTGGGTCGGCGCCGCGCCGGCGCCGGCCGTGCTGCATGCGGCGCTGCGCACACTCGCCCGTGCGGTGCGCGCGGGCGTCGTCCCGTCGCTCGTGCCGCTCGCGTCTCTGATGCACCGCGCCACCCTGCTGCTGCGCTGGGGCGAGCATCGCGGCGGAATGTTCGTGGAGGTCGAAGGTCGTGCTCGCAACGGCATGCCGATCCGGCGTTCTTGGCATCTGCTCGCCGAGGGCGACGACGGGCCGCTGATCCCGTCGATGGGCGTCGCTGCCGTCGTGAGAAACGTGCTCGACGGCCGTTCTCCGCCGCCAGGTGCTCGCGCGGCGACGCGCGGGCTCGAGCTCGACGACTATGCGCCGGCCTTCGCACGCAGGCGAATCCATTGGGGTGAACGGTGCGACGAAGCGGCATCGGCGCCGTTATACCGCCGCGTGCTCGGCGCGTCGTGGGACGCGCTGCCGGCGTCGCTGCGCACTGCGCATGGAGCGGCGCAAGTCCTCGCGGGCCGCGCGCGGATCGTCGCGGCGCGCAATCCGCTCGCGCGGGCGATCGCAACGGCGTTCGGCTTTCCGCGGGCCGCGGAAGACGTGCCGGTCCGCGTCACGTTCGAGCGTGCGAGCGGCGTCGAGGTCTGGCGTCGCGACTTCGACGGTCGGGCGCTGGTGAGCACGCAATACGAGGGCGACGGTCGCGAGGCGCGGCTCCTCTGCGAGCGGTTCGGGCCGTTCGTGTTCGCGATGGCGTTGGTCGTCGAGCCCGGCAAGCTTCGCTTCGTGGTACGGCGCTGGCGGTTCCTCGGCATGCCCCTGCCCGCCGTCCTTGCGCCGCGCGGCGACGCGTTCGAGGCGGAGATCGACGGGGTGTTTCACTTCCACGTCGAGATCGTGCTACCGCTGCTCGGGCGAGTCGTCGCGTACTCGGGTGATTTGCGTCCCGTTGCGGCAACTTCGCGCGGCGACGGTTAGGGCGCCGAGCTCGAGCGGCTCGAAGCGCCCGCGCGGCCGGGCTTGGGGTGGTGCGGCCGTGGCCCGCGGCTCGAAAAGACGGTGCGGGCGTCGCCTCCGGGCGACTACCTGGGGTCGACCGAACTCTGCTATCTTGCGCAGCCCTGCCGAGACCTCGGCATTCCCACGCAGGCCCCCGCGGCGCAAGCCGCGCGGCAACGTCGTTGAGCTTGCTACGTTTCAAGATTGCCGCCACCGCGCCGCCGCGAACCGACGCTGAGCCGCCGCCCGGCCTGCTCGCGTTTTACTGGCACTTCGTCCGGCAAACCAAGGGCTGGTATGCCGCGATGTTCGCGGCGAGCCTGGCCGTGGCGCTGCTCGACACCGTGGTCCCGTTGTTCATCGGCCGCGTCGTGGCGCTGATGCAAACGAGCGACCGGCCGGCGGCGCTCGCGGGCGACTGGCCGGTGCTGGCCGGCATGATGGCGCTCGTGCTCGTCGTGCGTCCGCTTGCGATCCTCACCGACATCGGCATTCGGCACAACGCCCTGATTCCGGGCGCCACGAGCCTGATCCGCTGGCAGAGCCATTGGCACGTGGTGCGCCAGAGCTGGCCGTTCTTCCAGAACGATTTCGCCGGCAGGATCGCGAACCGCGTGATGCAGACGGCGAATGCGCTGCGCGAAAGCACGATGTCGAGCATTCGCGCGGTCTGGTATATCGGGGTGTACGGCGTGACCGCGTTCGCGCTCGTAACGGCCAAGGACTGGCGCCTCGGCGTGCCGATCGTGATCTGGTTCGGCGGCTATGCCGTGTTCCTACGCTATTTCGTGCCGCGCTTGCGCGAGCTGTCGCGCGCCAATTCCGAGGGCCGCTCGCTCGTGATGGGGCGGGTAGTGGACAGCTACACCAACATCCTCACCGTGAAGCTGTTCGCCCGCCTGAAGGACGAGGACGCGTACGTGCGCGAATCGATCGACGACCATCAGCGCGCGATCGCACGGCACATGGCGATGATCACCCGGTTCCAGTTTTGCCTCACGATGCTGAACGCCGCCCTGCTCGTCGGCATGACCGCGATCGGCCTCTCGCTTTGGGCCGACGGCGTAGTCGGCGCGGGCGTCGTCGCGACCGCGCTGCCGCTCGCCTGGCAGACCGCCAACTCGGCCGGTTGGGTGAGTTGGGAAGTCACCGCGATCTTCGAGAACATGGGGGTGGTGCAGGAAGGCATGGAGTCGATCGCGGTGCCGCTGCGCGGCGTCGACCGGCCCGGGGCGCGTCCGCTCACGGTCGTGCGCGGGGAGATTCGCTTCGAAGACGTGACGTTCGGCTACGGCAGGAGCGACGCCGCACCGGTGCTCGAGCGGCTGGACTTGGCGATTCGGCCCGGCGAGCGCGTCGGCATCGTCGGTCGCTCCGGCGCCGGCAAGTCGACGCTCGTGAACTTGCTGCTGCGGTTTCACGATCCGGAGTCCGGTCGCATCCTGATCGACGGGCAGGACACGGCCGGCGTCACCCAGGAGACCCTGCGCGGCTCGATCGGCATGGTCACGCAGGATACTTCGCTGCTGCACCGCTCGATTGCGGCGAACATCCGCTACGGTCGACCCGGGGCGGCGGACGTCGAGGTGATCGAGGCCGCGCGGCGGGCGCACGCGCACGAATTCGTTCTCGGGCTTTGCGATTGGAAAGGTCGTGCCGGCTACGAGGCGCATGTCGGCGAGCGCGGCGTAAAGCTGTCGGGCGGTCAGCGCCAACGCATCGCGCTCGCGCGCGTGATCCTCAAGGATGCGCCGATTCTCGTGCTCGACGAAGCCACCTCGGCGCTCGACAGCGAGGTCGAGCTCGCGATCCAGGAGCAGCTGCTCGGCCTCATGGAGGGCAAGACCGTGATCGCCATCGCGCATCGGCTGTCGACCATCGCACGCATGGACCGGCTGATCGTGCTCGACGCGGGGCGCATCGTAGAGCAGGGGACGCATGCCGAGCTGCTCGCGCTCGAGGGTCACTACGCGACGCTCTGGCGGCATCAATCGGGCGGATTCCTCGCGGCCGACGTGCGGAGCCGCCTTCTCGACCCCGGCCGCCGCGTCGATCTCGAGCCGGCGGCCGTCTGACGCCGGCGCGGCGTTGTCGGGGACGACTGGAAGCCGCGCCGCGCCTGGGTGCTAGTACGGCGTCGAAACTCGCGCTATTAATTCGCCATGAACCGCCGAACCGAGCTCGATTCACTCCGCGGCTTGTTGCTGCTGGTGATGGCGTTGACTCATTTGCCGACGCGCGTAAGCGCGTATGCGAATCAGCCGCTCGGTTTCGTCTCCGCGGCCGAGGGTTTCGTGTTCCTCGCGGCGTTCGTTGCCGGCAGCTCCTATACTGCCGCGATCGTCGCAGAGGGTGCCGAACGGCTGCGTAACCGCTTTTGGACGCGCACGGTTCGGCTGTACGGGTATCACCTTGCGCTGCTCGCATTCGCGTTCACGATCGCCGCGGCGTTCGCCGCGCTCACGGGCCGCCCCGCGCTGCGCAATCTACTGACGTTCTACTTCGATTCGCCCACGGTCGCGATCATCAGCGGTCCGTTACTCTTGTACCAGCCGCCGCTGTTCGACATCTTGCCGATGTACATCGTGTTTCTCGCGCTCACGCCGTTCGTGCTCGAGGCTGCGACGAAGCATGGTTGGCGCAAGATCATCGGCGTGTCGCTCGTCCTGTGGATCGTTGCGCAGCTCGGCGTGCGCCGCTTCGTCTACGAGACGCTGGTGCCGACCACCGGGCTGTATTTTCCGCTCGATGCGGCAGGCTCGTTCGACGTGCTGGCCTGGCAATTTCTGTGGATCGCCGGTTTGCGCATCGGCGCCGGTCCGCACGGACCCGCGTTGCGAGCAGCGGCATCCTGGCGCGTCGTGGCGCCCGCGGTTGCGGTTGCGGCGCTGTTCTTTTGCTGGCGCCACCACATCGGCGCGTTATGGAATGCGCTCGAGCCGCTCGATCCGGCGCTCAACAAGTGGGACTTGGGGCCCCTGCGGCTCGTGAACGTGGCGGCCGTCGGCATCGTGGTCGCCCGCACGTTGCTGCCGTTGCTCGGCTGGCTCCACGTGAGCGTGCTGTCGCTGCTCGGCCGCGCGTCGCTGCAAGTGTATTCCGCGCATCTGCTCGTCTGTATCGCGAGCCTCGCACTCGTCGTCGACGACGCCACTCCGCTCACCCTGCCGCAGGAATTGCTCGTGCTCGGCGTCACGCTTGCCGCGATGGTCTTCGTCGCGCGGCGCGCGGCCGCGAAACAGGCGCGGGCGAAGCTGCGGAGGCGGCTGTCGACCTGAGGGCCTTGTTGGCTCGCGCTGCCGCGCAGGCCCCTCAGCTTCGATCGCGCTTGCTGCGCTCGACGTGCCGGTCGATCCAATCGAGCACGAGGTCTGCGAGCTGATCGCTGTTCCTGTCCTGCATCAGCATGTGGCTGTTGCCCTTGATGCCCATCTCCGGTAGATGCATCAGCACGGCGTCGCCGCCCGCAGCCTTCAGCTGGCCGATGAACCGTTTGCAGGTCTCGTACGACTGCGCCCAGCTCACGGGTCCGCCGGTCACGTCGCCCAAGTGGTCGCCGAACATCACGAGCGTCGGAATCTTCGCGAGCGTCGCGAGCTGCACGGGCGTGAGGTCCGTCGCGCACGGCATTTCGATCGACACGATGCCCTTGATGCCCTGCGGATCGATGAGAGCGGCCTGCTCCGGGAAGAAGCCCGATTCCGAGTGGCCGATCAGCACGGCGCCCTCGAGCTTAACGCCGAGCGCGGCCATCTGGCTCCAGGTGGGGTTGGGGCTCTGCGGCAGCGTCGAGTTGAGATCGGGGATCATCTGCTTGTAGAGCTCGTCGATCGAGCCCATCGGGAACTGCTCGTCGGCAAAAGCCTCGCCGTACTTCGGACCGAAGCGGAATACCGTCCAAGCGATTTGATGCGTCGCATCGAGGATGCTCGGCATCTCCGCGGGCGCCGACCGGCCCGCGCGTACGGCCGCGAACGCCGTCGGATCGAAGCCCGAGCGCGCCCGCGACACTTGGTCCGCGAGGTATACGGAGCGATCCTTGCGCACGAAATACTCGCTCCAACCCATGCGGCCGTCGGGCGTCGTCTCCCACGTCTTGCTGCTCAGGCAGCAACCGTGAACCATGACGACCGGAACGTGCTGATCGCCCTTCATCGGGATCTGATATTGCACGTACATCTGGTTCACGGTGATCTCGCCCGATTGCGCCGGGATCGGACCGACGGCCGTCTGCGTGACGGTCTTCGATTCGCCGCCGACGAAGAAGCTGCCTTGCTCTTTGATCGTGAGCGGCGTGCTCTTTTCAGCGTTGAGCGGCGTGGTGAACGCGAGCAGCGCGAGCAGCGCGAGCGGCGGTCGGCGAGCGAGCATCGAAAGTCCTCCAGATCGGCGGTTCGGCTGGGCGGCCGCACGGTGCGCGTCGGCTATAGTCGGCCGATTGTACGCATGGGAGCGTCATGAGGGGTAAGGCGTCGAATCTGCTGCGCCGCGGTGTGCTCGCCGTGCTGCTCGCGCCGCGGCTTGCGGCCGCGTTCGGGCCCGACGGCCATCGCATTGCCGGCTTGCTCGCCGAGCCGCTGCTGTGCCCGGCCGCGCAGGCCCAAGTCCAAGCGCTCGGCCGCGGCGCTTCGCTGGCCGAGCTCGGCGTCTGGGCCGACGAGGTTCGCAGCTCGCCGCAATGGCGGGACTCGGGGCCATGGCACTACATGAACGTGCCCGACCCGACGGCCGGCGGCGATCCGCTTGCGGCTGCGCGCAACCAGATCGCGCGGTTTCGCCATCCTCCCGAAGGCGACGTGCTCGCGGCAATCGCGCGTTTTCGCTCCGAGCTCGCGGATCGCACGCGATCGCGCGCCCGGCGGCTCGATGCGCTGCGTTTTCTTACGCATTTCGTCGTCGACGTGCATCAGCCGCTGCACGTTGGGCGAGCGTCCGATCGTGGCGGCAACGACGTCCGAGTGCAGTACGGCGGGACGGTCGTGAACCTGCATCGGTTCTGGGACACCGACGTGATCGAGCTGCGGCACATGGCGCCGCAACGCTACGCCCGTCGGCTCGCGCCGCGCATCCGTCCGGCGGCGGCCGCCGCGCGTTCCGCGGGCGCGCCCGAGGACTGGGCCGCGGAGAGCCTCGCATTGCGCGCGACCGTGTACGATTTTCCTGCACGAGCGAGCGGCGGCAGGGCGATCGTGCTCGGCAGCGACTACGTGGCGGCCGCCGAGCGAGTGACGGACGAGCGGCTCGTGCAGGCAGCAGAGCGGCTGGCCGCGACATTGAACGGCGCGTTCTGCGCCGGCGGAGCGGCGCGCCGCCTGTCGGAGGGTCCGGCGGGTGCCTCGGACGGCGCGCCGAGGCTCGGCGCCTGGCGGCCGTGAACCGCGCCCGCCCGGCGGGCGCGAATCCCACAAGCACGCCATCGTGGGCGCGACGCCGCTGCCCGACAAGTCGTTCGCGACCGCAACTTGCGGTCCTGGCCGAGGCGCACCGAGCGTTCCCCCGACGTGCTCGACCGGCCTCGCTACTATCCCGGCGTGGCTGCTGGGTCCGAAAAGTGAGAATTCCGCGTTGGTCAGCAGTACGGCAGTCTCTATAATCCAGCGGCAGAAGAAGTCGCCGCCTGCGCTAGCACCGAGAAGGCCAACAACAACGCCCGCGACCGGCAAGGCACGAAATGAGCACCGCATTGGACCCGGCAAACCTCCGAAGATCCACGGCTTCCGTCCTGGTCGCTCGCTACGGACTCACGGCGGCGCGTCTCGCTGCGCTGGCCGTCACCGCCGGACTGATGGCGGTGCTGCCTTGGGATCGGTCGGCGGGCTACGGCGCTAGCGCGTATTTGAGTTTCGTGCTCAGTCTGGGATTTGCGCACTATGCCGCGTCCTTGATCTACGCGCGCCGCCAAATCGACGCGATCAGCAAGCACGTGGCAACACGCATCGCGCTCGGTGCGCTGCTCGCGTTGAGCGCCGCGATGTACCTGCTGCCGAAGAATCAAGAGATCGCGCTGATCGCGTACTTCGGAGTTCACCACGTTTTCAACGAGGTCTATCTGTCGCACCGCGCGCTCGGAACGGCCTTCGCTCCCGTCGTGCGGCTCAGAATCGCGGCAATGGCACTCAATGGCGCCTTGTATGTCGCAGTTCTCGCGCGCGAGCCGCTGGTGGCTTATTTCGCCGGCCCCAAGGCGATCTCCGTTGCGGTCGGTGTCACCGCGGCAGCATTCGTTTGGGAGCTGATGCGCACCTCGCGGTATGTCCCGCGCGCGAGTCTCGCCAATCTGCTGTCGCTCGAGGTCGGCGGAGCGATTGTCGCGGTCGCAGTGCTCGCCTTCGGCCTGCAGTTGCGATTCATCGACGTCGTGCTCTACCACTTTGTGTTCTGGGCGCTATACCCGGCCATCCGCATTGCCACCGCGCGCGGCTTTGGACCGCTCACGCGGTACGCGACGCTCAACGCGTTATTGCTGGCCGGCGCGTTTGCCCTGTCGCCCGCGAGCGTATTGCGCTACAACCTCGTTGGCTCACCCTTTCTCGAGGGGTTTTACCTCTTCTCCTATTTGCATATCAGCGCGTCCTTCGCGCTCTCCGATCAGCATCCGAATTGGGTCATCGCGCTTTTCAGACGACCGCGCACGCTCATCGCCTCCCCGCAGTGACGACGGGCTGACCCGGCGATGGTCTTCAATAGCCTCGAGTTTGCCGCGTTCTTCGTGATCGTGGTTGCGGTCTACGCGATGCTAGGCCATCGCAGTCAGAACTGGCTGCTGTTGGCGGCCAGCTACGTCTTCTACGGCGCCTGGGATTATCGATTTCTGGGCCTGCTGTTCTTGACGACGGTCGTCGACTTCCTCGTCGGAGTCGCGCTTGCACGGGAGGAGGCACAGGCCAAGCGCAAGCGCTTGCTCTGCGTGAGCCTTGCATTCAACCTCGGCGTTCTCGGCATCTTCAAGTACTTCAATTTCTTCGCCGAAAGCCTCGTCGACATGGCGGCCGCGTTCGGCATGACCGTTTCGACGGTGCCGCTGAAAATAATTCTGCCGGTCGGCGTGTCGTTCTACACGTTCCAATCGATGAGCTATACGATCGACGTATATCGACGACGCATCGACGCGTCGCGAAACCTCGCCGATTTCGCGCTTTATGTGGCGTTCTTCCCGCAGCTCGTTGCCGGTCCTATCGAGCGCGCTCGTCGCCTGCTTCCGCAAATCGAGAAGCCGCGACAGATGACGGCGGGAAAAATCGGCACGGGTCTATTTCTCGTCGTCCTCGGGCTGATCAAGAAAGTCGTTCTCGCCGACAATCTCGCCGGTCCCGTGGACAACGTCTTCAGCCAGTCCGGGCTGCCCGGCGAGCTCGTGGTCATGGGCTCGCTCTACTTCGCGTTCCAAATCTATTTCGATTTTTCGGGGTACTCCGATATCGCGCGGGGGCTTGCTCGCATTTTGGGATTCGAGCTGATGGTCAACTTCCGGCAGCCGTTCTTCTCGAGAAGCCCCGGCGAGCTCCTGAGGCGTTGGCACATCAGCCTCGGCACTTGGCTGCGGGATTATTTGTTCCAACCGCTCGGCGGAATGCGGCGCAGCAACCTGCTTACGCTGCGCAACATCACGATCACCATGGCGCTCGCGGGGCTATGGCATGGCGCGGCATGGAACTTCGTGCTTTGGGGCGTCTATGTCGCCGCCGCGCTCGTGGTCTATCGACTGTATGATCTTTACGTCCTTCCCGTGGTCGACCGCACTTTCGCGCCGTTCACGTGGAGCCGCTTCGCGCGTGCGGCGATTGCACGTGTCGTCATGTTTCTCGGCACCGTCTACGCTTTCATGATTTTCCGCGCGGGGAGCTTCTCGCAGATCGAGGACATGACGCTCGCGCTCGGGCATTTCGATTCGCTCGGGCCGATCGTGGTAATGGGAACGAAGCTCTTGGCTCTGACGGGCCCATTCATCGTGCTCGATTTCTGGGAGTATCGGCGCGACAAGGTCGACTCGTTCGTCCGGGCTCCTCTCTTGGTGCAGACCGCCGCCTATTCCGCCGGCTTTCTGCTGTTCCTGATGGTCGGCGAATACGATGCAGCCTCCTTCATCTACTTCCAGTTCTGACGGCGCGAGGACCGAGGCGGGGGGGCGCAGGGTCCTGCGTGCGATGCTGCTTGCGCTCGTCGCATGTGTTTGCATCGACGTGGGATGCCGCATTGCACTGCCGCCGTCCGGAGCCGTGACCCGAAACAGCAGCGAACGTACGTTCCTGGCGCAATCGGAAACGCCGGACGTGCAGATCATCGGCGACTCCGTAGCCTATTTCGGCCTGATCTCGAGCGCGCTCGTCGATGATCCGAGCATCTACGTGCGAAACGATGCGCTGAGTGGCTCCTTGCTCCCGTACAGCTACTATGTGCTGCGCCGCGAGTTCGAGGCGGGCCGCATTCCGCGGGCGGTCGTTCTCGCTCACTCCCCCTTCGGCTTCGGTCAGCCGGCGATCCGCGAGATGGCCGCCACGTTCCTCGACTGGGAGGAACTCGCCGACCTTGCGTTGGACGGCGAATGGCAACAGGCGTTGTACGGTGCGCTCGCTCGATCGTCGTATATCCTCATGAATCGGCAGAGCTTCCGAAACTTGCTGATGTCGGGCGATTGGCGGTTCTTTGCGACACCGACGGCGAGCCACGTCCACAAGACGGTCTCCGACGTAGACTTGCTCGAGACTTATCGAACGAATGCGACCGCGAAGCGCCCCGTGGACGGCTGGAAGGGACCGACGAATCTCGAGGCGCTGCACCAGCTCGCGATATTTCGAGTCAGACGCGAGACGGATCGCTATTTTCGCAAGTTGCTTGCGCTGGCCAAGGAATACGACGTGCCGGTCTTCTGGATCACGTTGCCGGTGTCGAGCTCGATCCGCGAGTCGTTGCGCGACACTCATTTCGAGGAGGATCTGTCCGCTTACTTGGCGCGATTCGAGCGCAGCGGCGACCTCATCGTGCTCGAGAGAAGCCTGTTGGCTTACGACGATCGCATGTTCGCCGACGAAATTCATCCGACCGTCGCGGTGACGGTCAGGTTCTCCTGCGAGCTCCGAAAGTTTGCCGCAGAGCTCGACGCGCAGCTCGCGCGTCACCCCGCTTCGCGGCCGGCGGTCCTCACGCCGGCCCGTGCAGCTGCGCTCGCCGAGCAGGTTCAGGCTCGCTCGATGCTCGCGGCGCTGTGCGAGCCGGTGTCGCTCTCGTCGACCACTGAATGAGCCGCCGCCGCTCCCCAGTCGTGCCGGTTGCGAACGATCGCGTGATTGCGCAAGAGATGAGCTCTGTTTCGTTCGATTTGCGGGGCTCGCTCACCGCCGGGCACGTCCTCGTATTTCGGATGCCATTGGTGCACGTAGAAGCTGCGTAAGGTCGGGGTCACGACGTCGAGCCCGAGGTAGCGCAGGCGCAGCAGCAAATCTTCGTCCTCCGATCCCCAGATCTCGTAGAACTCGTCATAGCCGCCGACGAGCTCCAGATATCTCGCATAGGTAACGGCGACGCTCGGATGGAGGGGCCAGCCCAACCGCGGCGTGCACTGCGGCCGCCAGGCGTCGAGCTGCAACGGCCGCCCGTTCAGGGCGAGCGATCTGAATGCATCCGCGGAACCGGCCGGCAGGTCCAGCATGGGCGCGCAAAGCACCGACAGCGGTTCAGCCGTGAGCGCGGCGATTGCATCGGCCAGGTAGGTCGTCGAAACCATGACGTCCACATCCGAGGTCATGACCCACTTTGTCCGAGCCCTGCGTAGGCCGATGTTCAGACAGCGTGATCGGCTCCAGACCTCGATGTCGCTCACGCGGATGTAGTGCGCGCCGTACAAACGGCACAGCGTTCGGGTGGTCGCCGCCTGGATCGCTTCGCTGCCGTAGTCGACGACGATGATCTGCACCAGCCGGGCGGGATAGGTCTGCTCACGAAAGCTTCGCAGCGCGTTCGCGAGACGGTGATCGCCGCGATTGCGTGCCCCTATGAGCACCGTGATCTCGTCCGGTCGCGGACGCTCGCGGTCCAATACTTGGGATAACCACGCGCGTTTGACGCGGCGCAACCCAAGTGCGTCGAGCCAGCGCGCAGCACGTTGGGCAGGTCCGGCAGCCGCGTGAATTCGGGAGAACAGCGTCAACATCATGACGGCTTCATCCGCCAGGCCGCGGCTATTTCCGGGATCGCCGCGCCGTCGACGTCCAGCGGCGCTACGCCGAGCATGGCACAGATGGTGGGATGAAAATCGAGGAGCGATACGGCGTCGCGCCGACCGCGAGCGCCGATGCGCGGCCCTGCCGCGACGAACATTCCGGTCGGCAGATGCTCTCCCGTGCGGGTGTAGCGATTCGTGCCTTCGATGGTCCCGATCTTCGCCGATGTCGCGCGTACGCTCGCCCCGCAGGCAGCCGCGATCGCGGCGCTTCCGGTCGCCGGCTCGGCGGACCACTCGACGAGCAGATCGGGAAGACCGTCGATGCGGGCCCCTACATAGAGGTCGCGGGTACGCCGGACCGAGGCGATCAGCGGTCGACCGGTGCGCTCGTCGACGATCTCGCGCAGATCGCGTTCCAAGGCAGCGCAGAATGCATCGGTTTGCGCGCCGCGCTCGAGCACTCCGGCGGGCTCGCGTCCGGCCAGATTGAGACGAATCGCCCCTACGGGGGAGCCGTTCTGCACGGGAAAGCAGCGGCTCAATCGCGGATCGGCGCCCAGCAGTTGACCGGCAGCAGCCGGCCGCCGCGTCGACCTCGCTCGCAGCGGCCGAACCGCCGTACGGAGCGCCGTAGGCAGGCGGCGCCAAGCCCGCCGGGCAACGGCGGTCGCGCGGCCCTCGACCGCGCCCGCCGTCGCGGCGCGCGTCGTCACCCCAAGGCGGAAGAGAATTTCCGGTAGCAGGAACTGAGCCCCTCGATAGGAACCCATGCCGTGAGCTGCAAAGAGCAGCACGGCGGCGTCACCCGCATGCGCCAGGATTTCGGCGATTGCTGCGTCGACGGCGCGATACACGCGTTCGAGCGGATCGCCGACACGACGCCGCAGCTCGGCGTCGTGGCCCGGATGCGTGGGGTCGTGCAGATGCCAAGCTTGGTGCCCGGCGCAATGAGCTTCCGTGAAAACTTGGACGAGCAAATCCCATTCAGCGCGGCCGAGGACGTCGATCGTCAGCTGCGCCTTGCGCCGCGCGGCGGTTTCGAGGCCGCGGAGGAACGGCTCAAAGTCTTCGGCCGACGTACGTACCGCATCGCAATTCGTCGGAAGAGGATATGGTCCGACGGTCGCGAGCACGTCGCGCTTCGTCCGAGCCGATGAGGCGCACAGACCGAAGACCGCGTCGTGACCACCCCACTCGACGACTTGAAGCCCGTTCAGGTGCGGGTCGGCTCGAGTCAGCGGAACGTCGAGCACGGCGACGCGCCGGCCCGCGTCGGACGCAGTTTTCCAAAACGGGCTTCCGCCGACGGCGCCGCGCTCGTGAAGCGGGGAATAGAAGTCGTATGTTCCGGGCTTCAGCTGCACGATTCGATAGAAACCGTGCCGTGCCGGATTGAGGCCGGTGTACCACGACGGCCAGGTGCTGCCGATGAAGAGGCCGTCCAAGCCGCGTATCGGACCGCTCAACCCGCGCTCGAGCAGGGCGGCGATCGCCGGCAGCTTCCCCGCTGCGGCCCAAGACACGAGCAGCTCCGGACTTGCCGCATCGATACCGAGCACCAATACCTTTGTCGACATCCGCCTGATCCTGACTCGCGTCGGCGACGGCACTAGACTAGGCGCCGTTTCGTCGCAGCGACTCGAAGGAAACGTCCGAATATGGGCCGCGCTTTCCCTCAGCGTCCGGACGTCTGCATCGTCGGCTCCGGGCCGGCGGGGCTTGCCGTCGCTTGGTCGCTCGGGAAGGCGGGACGCACAGTCCTGCTTCTCGAAAGCGGCGGTTCACGACCGTCCGCACGCGCTCGAGAGCTGAACGAGGGCGACCACGTCGGGGTAGCCTACAACGGCCTCACGCAGACGCGCCATCGGCAGATCGGGGGCACTCCGAACATTTGGAATGTGGGCCTAGGGGCCGAAATCGGAGCGAAGTTCGTGCCCCTCGATGCGAGCGACCTCGATCGCTGGCCGCTGCAATGGAGCGATCTCGAGCCAGATTATGTCGAAGCGCAGGCGCTGTGCGGTCTAGGCGTTTTCGACTACAGCGCCGAAAGCCGATCTGCCGTCGAGTGTCGCCCGTTCGAGCTCCGGGGAACGGATTTGACGAACGGCATCTATCGCTTCGCCTCGATGCGGCGGTTCACGCGCGATCTCGTCGCCGAGGTGCTGGCGCTCGAGAATGTCGCGCTGCTGTCGCAGACGACGGTCGTTCGGCTGGACGTGGACGACGTCGACGGCGGTCTGACGAGCGTGCAGGCGGCCGATGCTCATGGACGTCGCACCGTGCTCCTACCCCGTGCGACCGTCCTCGCTTGCGGCGCCGTCGAGAACGCGCGCCTATTGCTATTGGCGGGTCTCGATAGGACCGCCCGATTGAGCTGGCTCGGTCGCGGCTTCATGGAGCATGCGCGCGACCTCGCGCTTTTGGTGCCGGACGACCGCGCGATTTTCGATCGAGCGGCGTTTTACGATTGTCGCCCGAGTGCAGATGGAACGTTGATCGGCGGCCGCATTGCACTGGCTACCGGCATACCGCGGCAGCTCGATCTCCCGAACGCATCGCTGACCGTGATTCCGCGCCCCGCGGCTCGTGACGGGCCGCGGTGGGCGGCGGTGCGCCGCGCCCTCGGTGCGGGGGCTCCGCCGAAGCGCTACGGTTGGTCCGAACGACGCGGCGGGGCTGAGCGTTTCGATGCGTTCGACGTCGTGGTCAATCTAGAGCAGCAACCCGAGTTTTCGAACCGGATCACACTGAGCGAACGCCGCGATCGGTTCGGCAACGAGCTGCCACGGCTCGAGCTTCGTTGGTCCCCGACTGAACAGCACCGCCTCGACCGATTGCGCGCGCTGCTCGTCGAGTCCTTCAAAGCCGCAGGTATCGGCACGCTGCATACCGGGACCGGGCCGCCCGACCTCAATGCGCACCATCATTCGGGAACGACTCGCATGGGAACCGACGTCGACGATGGGGTAGTGGATCGCGCCTGCCGCGTGTTCGGTCTCGACAATCTGTTCGTGGCCGGCGCCTCGACGTTTCCGAGCGCCGGGTACGCGAATCCTACGCTCACGGTGGTCGCGCTGGCCCTGCGCCTGGGGCGCGAGATCAACAGGGCGCTCGGAAGTTGATGCTGCGTCTGCGTGCACCGGCGCGCGTGAACGGTGCGTTGAGGTTGCGACGCAGCGCTCCGCCGGGTCGGATGCGAGCGCCGCCGGAATCCCAAGATCCGCCGTTGCGGCATCGCGCTCATTCCGTGCGCAGCGCGTCGAGCGGCTCGAGGCGCGCGGCGCTGCGCGCGGGCAGGACGCCTGCAACGAGGCCGATGCCGACCGCGATCGCGAGCGCCAGCACGACGTACAACGGCGCGATGCGAGCGGGCATCGATGGCAAGGTCCAGTGCGTGACCAGCACGATGGCAATGCCGAGCAGGAGGCCGGCCGCGCCCCCGAGCCCGGACAGGAGCATGGCCTCGCCCACGAACAGCTGTGCGATGCGCGATCGGCGCGCGCCGATCGCACGGAGCAGGCCAATCTCCTGGGTGCGTTCGCGCACCGAGATCGTCATGATCGTGAAGATTCCGACGCCGCCGACGAGCAGCGAGATCCCGCCGAGCGCGGCGACTCCGAGCGTGAGCACGCCGATGATCGAGCCGAGCACGTCGAGCATCTGCTGCTGGGTGATGATCGTGAAGTCCTCGCCGCCGTGACGCGCGATCAAGATTCTCTTGATGCCGTCGACCACCTCGTCGACCGGCGCGTTGTTCTCGTAGAGCACGTCGATCTCTAGCAACCCCTGGCGGTTGAACAGCTGCAGGCCGCGCGCGGCCGGAATATACACGGTGTCGTCGAGATCGAAGCCCACCATGTCGCCCTTCGGCTCCATGACGCCGATCACGCGGTAGCGATCGCCGCCGACGCGCACGCGGTCGCCGAGCGGATTGGCGTCCCCGTAGAGCTCGTCGCGCACCTTGGAGCCGAGCACGACGACCGGCCGGGCACGCTCGAGCTCGTCGGGCGGCAGAAATTCGCCGCTCGCAACCTCGAATTTGAACGCTTTGTCGAATTCGGGTCCGACGCCGAAGATATTGACGGTCCGCTCGCGGCCATTCGCCTCGAGGGAGCCGGTGCCGGACACGGCGGGCACCGAGTGCAGCACGTAGGGCGCGCGCTCGATCGCGACCGCGTCGTCGAGCGACAGCGGCCGCACGGAGTTCAACACGCCGGGTGAGATGCCGAGCGTGCTCGTTTTGCCGGCCTGCACCGACAACGTGGTCGTGCCGAACTGCGTGAATTGCTCGACCACGTAGCGGTTCAACCCCTCGCCGACCGACGTGAGCAGCACGACCGCCGTCACGCCGATGCCGATGCCGAGCGCGGTGAGCGAGCTGCGCAGCCGATGCGCGATCACCGATTGCGTGACGAGCCGCACGAAGTCTTGGCTGCGCATCGTTCTAGCGCTTCATCAACGCGAGCACGGGGTCGAGCCGCGCCGCGCGGCGCGCGGGCAGGATGCCGAACACGAGCCCGCTCGCGACCGCTACGCCGACGGCCGACGCCGCGGCCCAACGCGGCGCGGAGAAATCGAGAACCGGGAATGCGGCCGTTAGCGCCCACGAGCCGGCGGTGCCGATCCCGAGCCCGACGACCGCGCCGAGCAGCGATAAGCAGGCCGCCTCGGTCAGGAACAGCGCGATGATCTGGCGATTGCGTGCGCCGACGGCCTTGAGCAGGCCGATTTCCGCCGTGCGCTGGCTCACGGCCACGAGCATCACGTTCATGATCAGCACGCCGGCCACGACGAGGCTGATTGCGGCGATCGCCGCGAGGCCCGCCGTGATCATTCCGAAGATCGAGTTGAACGTCGACACGAGCGCGTCCTGGGTCACCACGGTGACGTCCTCCTCGCCCGCGTGCCGCGCCTTGATGATCGAGATGATGTCGCGCTTCGCAGCCGCGATCGACTCCCGGCTCGACGCCTCCGCGAGGATCCGGAACACGGCCGACGTGTTGAACAGCTGCTGCGCGTTCGCGACGGGCAGGATCACCGTTTCGTCGACGTTGAAGCCGCCCGCGAGGCCCTGCTGCGCGAGCACGCCGATCACTCGGCAGCGCGCCTCGCCGATGCGAAGCCAATCGCCGACCGCGACGGTTGTGCCGCCGAAGAGCTGGTCCGCGACGGTGTAGCCGAGCACGCAGACCGGCGCGGCCACGTCGAGGTCGCCGGGCGGCAGAAACCGTCCCGTGGCCATCGACCAATGTTGGATCGCGGCCATGGGCTCGCTGGTGCCGAGCACGGTCACGTCGCGCTCGCGCTGGCGGTACGACGCGGTGCCGGCGCCGGGAACGACCGGCGTGACCTGCTTGATCCGCGGGCTGCGGCCCACTGCAATGGTGTCCTGCAGGGTGAGCTCGCGCGCCGTCTCGCCGATCAGCATGCCTTGGATGCCGGCGCCGCTCGTCTCGGCCTTGCCCGGCAGCACGATCAGGAGGTTCGTGCCGAGCGACGCGAATTGTCCCGTCACGTAGCGGCGTGCCCCTTCGCCCACGGCCGTGAGCATTACGACGGCCGCCACGCCGATCGCGATCGCCAGCAGCAGCATCGCGGTGCGCAGCGGATAGCGCTCGAGCGCTTGGAGCGACAGCCTGGTGGTGTCGATCGGACTCATGCGTGCTCGCCGCGGTCGTCGCTCACGACTTTGCCGTCGCGCAGCGTGAGATGGCGCCGCGCGCGTTTACCGATTGCGGGATCGTGCGTCACGATCAGCAGCGCAATGCCGTCGGCGTTCAGTTTCTCGATGATCTGCATGATCTCGCCGCCCGATTTCGAATCGAGATTGCCGGTCGGCTCGTCGGCGAGCAAGAAGCTGGGCTGCATGATGATCGCTCGGCCGATCGCGACGCGTTGGCGCTCGCCGCCGGACAGCTGATCGGGCCGGTGGTGCAGCCGCGGCCCGAGCCCCACGGACTCGAGCACGGAGGTGGCTCGCTCGCGCCGGGCGCGCGTCGCGACGCCCGCGAGCACGAGCGGCAGCTCGACGTTCTCGAGCGCGGTGAGCCGCGGAATCAAGTGAAAGAACTGGAAGATGAAGCCGATCTCGCGCTGCCGATGCTCGGCGAGCGCGTTGTCGTCGAGCGTCGAGACGTCCTCTCCTTCGAGCATGTAGGTGCCCGAGCTCGGGCGGTCGAGCAGCCCTAGGACGTTCAGCAGCGTCGATTTGCCGGAGCCGGACGGGCCCATGATCGACACGTACTCGCCTTTCTCGATTTTGAGATCCACCTGATCGAGCGCATGCACGACCTGGTCGCCGACCGCGTATTCCCGGCAGATTGCGCGCAGCTCCATCATGGCCGCTTCGGCGTCCCAGCCGCGCTACTCCGGCGCCGCGGCAGCGCCGTTGCGCACGCCGGAGCGGTCGATCGAGCTGACGACGCGATCTCCTTCGCTCAAGCCCTCGACGATCTCGGTGTACTCCCAGTTCGAGATACCGGCCTTGATCGGCCGCTGCTCGAGCGTTTCGCTCTTCGGGTCGTATCGGTAAACGGTCTTGTCGGGCAACACGACCGCGGTCGGCACGCGCAGCACGTCCTCGTGCCGATCGAGCACGACTTCGACGTCGGCGCTGTAGCCGGCAAGCAGCACGGCCTGCGAAGGATCGTCGAAGACCGCTTCGATCTCCACGGTTCGGGCCTGCTTCTCCTGATCGAGCACGTAGGGCGCGACGCGCCGCACGTGGCCCGGAAACGACTGGTTCGGAAACGCGTCGAGCGTGATTCGGGCAGGCAGGCCGGCCTGCACGCGCGGCGCGTCCACCTCGTCGATCGGCGCGCTGATGTACATGCAGGAGTAGTCGATGAGATCGACGGTCGGCGGCGTGGGAATGCCGACGGGGGAGGGCGTCACGAACTCGCCGAGCTCGCCGTTGATCTTCGCGATCACGCCGTCGAACGGTGCGAACAGCTGCGTGCGTTTGAGCTGCGCGCGAGTCACATCGACGCGCGCATCGGAAACTCTGACGGCGTCCTGTGCGGCCTTGCATCCCGCGGCCGTCGATTCCGCCTTGCCTTGCGCCTGATCGGCCGATTCCTCCGACGCGAGCTTCTGCTCGTGGAGCTTCATGAGCCGGCTCGCGTCGCGCTTCGCGACGTCGGCCGTGATGCAGGCTTCCTGCGCGCGCGAGCGCGACGCGACCGCGTCGCGCTGCTCGAGATCGAGCTCGGCCTTCGTGTCCTCGTTCCAAAGCTCGAGCAGCAGGTCGCCTTGCTTGACGTGCTCGCCCTCTTTGACCGGCAGGCGCTCGATCTGGCCGCCGAGGGGCGGCGAGAGACCCGCGCGGCGGCACGCATCGACGGTGCCGGCGCGAGTGTTCGCAACGGTTGCGGAGACGGTGCCGCGGTCGACGGTCACGAGCGCGACCTTGACCGGCTTCGGCCGCGTGAGCAGCCACACGCCGGCCGCGACGACCGCGATCAACACCGCGATGATGACGAACCGCTTCATGCCGTAGTTTCGCTCGTATCCGTTCACCGCGTCGAAACGCGGTGCAGCGAAAACACCCGCATCGTGCTTCCGGAAGTGCCCTGAATCCGTCCGGCGCGAAGTTGTGCGATGCGGTGCGACGGGACGGGCAGTTTACCGGATAGCGAGCGCCGTATGCGACTACCAGGTACGGAACGGTCCTGTATCGACGTGCACGAAGTTCGAGGCGGGATAGTAGCCGACGCCGCCGTTTTGCAGAGCGATCGCCGCATCGCGCAGCTTGCGGGTGGACGCGCTCGTGAGCCGCACGTCGATCGCGCGGCCCGAGAGATGCAGGCTCGCTTTTGCCACGCCGGTGGTCGAATGCCGCAGCGCCTCGTTGGTGCGCGGCGAGCGGTAGC
Organism: uncultured Gammaproteobacteria bacterium; assembly: GCA_963817615.1. Lineage (GTDB taxonomy): Bacteria > Pseudomonadota > Gammaproteobacteria > Steroidobacterales > Rariloculaceae > FEN-1219. Next base: position 2,125,573 of record CAWFPH010000002.1, read on the forward strand.
CCGAGATCACCTCGAAGTGACCGCGCCGGTCGAACGCGGTATACAGCGTCTGCAGCTTGTCGAGCAACGCGACGTCGATCGCGTGCTCCTGGTCGGTTCTGAAGTCGCGCAGGAAGTGATTGACTTCGTCGAGCGCCCCGGCGACGAGCTCGCCGCTTTCGCGGTAGACGATGCTGAGCGTCTCGCCCGTGTGGATGTGATAGAAGGACAGAGGCCTGGCCGGCGATGCCCGCAGCAGTGTGGCAGCGCACGGCCTGAGGCCGGCGACGCCTGCGATTCCGGCCAAGCTGCGGACCAAGAACTGGCGGCGACCGATCATGGCGTACCTCCGAGTAGCGCGATGATGCTGCGCATGGCAGGACCGCACGCGGCACTGCTTCTCATTTCGCGGCCGCCCGCGGCTTCAAGCCGGTGCGGCGCGCGGATGTTCGCTCTCCGTCAAAAACCGTTCGGCGTCGAGCGCGGCCATGCAGCCCGACCCGGCCGAAGTGACGGCTTGGCGGTAGACCGGGTCTGCGACGTCGCCGGCCGCGAATACGCCCGGGACGCTCGTCGCGGTCGCGAATCCGCGCCGTCCGCCGCGCACCACGATGTAGCCGCCTTCCATGTCGAGCTGACCCGCAAAGACGCCGGTATTCGGCGTATGACCGATTGCGACGAAAACGCCCTGGACCGGAACCTCCCGCTTGACCCGCGTCTTGGTGTGCTCGAGACGTGCGCCGGTCACGCCGCGGTCGTCGCCCAGGACCTCGTCGAGCACGTGGTCCCAGAGGATTTCGACGTTGCCCGTGTGCTCGCGCTCGAGCAGCTTGTCGATCATGATCTGCTCGGCGCGGAACTGGTGGCGGCGGTGGACGACGATGACCTTCGAGGCGATGTTCGCGAGATACAGCGCCTCTTCGACGGCCGTGTTGCCGCCCCCGATCACGGCGACCGGCTGGTTCTTGAAGAAGAATCCGTCGCAAGTGGCGCACGCGGAGACACCGCGTCCCTTGAAGGCTTCTTCGCTGGGCAAGCCCAAGTACTTCGCGGACGCACCGGTCGCGATGATCAGCGCGTCACAGGTATATTCGGAATCGCCGCAGTGCAGGCGAAACGGCCGCGAGCCGAGCTCGACTCGGTCGACGAAGTTGTTGATCAGCAAAGTGCCGAAGCGCTCGGCGTGGCGCTGCATGCGCTCCATGAGCTCCGGGCCCTGCACGCCCCGATCGTCGCCAGGCCAGTTGTCGACGTCCGTGGTCGTCGTCATCTGGCCGCCGACCTCGACGCCCGTGATCAGCACCGGCTCGAGCGCGGCCCGCGCGGCGTACACGGCCGCCGTATAGCCCGCCGGTCCCGATCCGACGATGATCAATCGATGATGCTGCGCGGCCATGCAGTCTCCTTGTCGCGCGCGTATGGTACCCGCATCAGGCCGCCGCAGCCTCGAGCAGGCGCTCGAACGCGGCGTGCGCCCGCGCGGTCGCGCGCCGATCGCACAGCAAGCGATGCGCGAAGTTGAAGCCGAGCCCGATGCCGTTGAACTCGAACGCGAGCTGTTCGACGTCGAGATCTCCCCGCAGCGAACCTTCGACGACCGCCCTGTTCGCGATGACCGCGATGCATTCGAGCCATGCGCGCTGTCGGGCGACGAGGTAGTCGCGCAACTCCCCGGGGCGATCGTCGAGCTCGGTCGCCGCGCCGAGCAGCGGACAACCGCCGCTGCGCTCCTCGGCCGCGGTCCAGTCGAGCCAGGCCGTGAACAAGCGCCGCAGGCGCGCGATGCCGGTCGACTCGCGCAGGGCGGGCCGGATCACGTGGCAGCGGAACTCCTCGACCACGGATTCGAGCACCGACTGCTGCAGCGCTTCCTTCGAGCCGAAGTGGCTGAAAAGACCGCTTTTCGAGAGCCCCGACAGCTCCGCGAGCCTGCCGATGCTCAGGCCCTCGAGACCCTGGACGCTTGCGAGCGACACCGCGTGGCGCAAAACCGCCGCTCGAGTGGAGTCGCCCTTTTTCATTGCGCCGGATATTACGAACGTTCGTCCGATCGAGCAACGACGTCTGCGATCGGCGACACCGCGAACGACGAAGGTCCAGTGAACGGTATGATGGTCGCCGGCCGCGCACGCGGTCGTCATTGATGAGGATACGGAGCGGTCGTGCACCTCGGACGCTCGCCGGCTCATTGGCTCGCCGCCGCCGCGCTCGTTGCAATCGCATCGATCGTGCACGCGCAAGCGAGCGGCGCGCCGCCGCCGCACGTCGCGCGCGGCCGGCCGTCGATCGGCCTCGTGCTGTCCGGGGGCGGTGCACGCGGCGGCGCGCACATCGGCGTGCTGAAGGCGCTGCAGGAGCTGCGCGTGCCGATCGACGAGATCGCCGGCACGAGCGTCGGTGCCGTGGTCGGCGGCTTCTATGCGTCCGGAATGTCGGTCGAGGAGATGGAGAAGCTCGTCGACAGCCTCGAATGGGAGGCCGCGTTCCTCAACGTCACGCCGCGGCGGCTGAAGTCCTTCCACCGCAAACGCGACGACGATTTGTTCCTGGTCGATCAGAAGCCCGGCTTGAACGACGGCGAGTTCCAGCTGCCGTTCGGACTCGTTCAGGGGCAGGTGTTCGACACGATCCTGTCCCGCGAGACGCTGCGCGCGTCCCAGGTTCACGATTTCGATCGTCTTGCGGTGCCGTTTCGCGCGGTCGCGGGCGATCTGACCACCGGCGAGGCGGTGATCCTGCGCTCCGGCAACCTCGCGCGCGCGCTGCGCGCGAGCATGTCGATTCCGGCGGCCCTGACCCCGATCGAGATCAACGGCCGGTTGCTGGTCGACGGTGGCATCGCGATGAATCTACCGGTCGAGGTGGCGCAGAACATGGGCGCCGACATCGTCATTGCGGTCGACATCACGTCGCCTTTGCGCAAGCGCGAAGGGCTGAAGTCCGTGCTCGACGTCACGACGCAGCTCACGAATCTCTTGTCGCGTTCGGACTTGCGCGAGCAGCGCAACAAGCTCGGGCCGAACGACGTGCTGATCGAGCCCGAGTTCAGCGAGGACCTCGGCTCGCTCAGCTTTGCACGGATGAAGGAGTCGATTCAGGCCGGCTATGACGCGACGATGGCGCATCGCTCGGAGCTCGAGCGGCTGGCGCTCGATCCGACGCGCTACGCCGCGTATCTCACGAGCCTCAACGATCCGCGAATGGCGGAGCTGCCGATCGTGCAGTTCGTCCAACTCGAGAACCATTCGGAGATTGCCGACAGCGTCGTGCGCACGCGGCTCGACGACATCAAGATCGGGGCGCGTCTCGACGTGGACAAGGTCGAGCGCGCGATGAACAAGGTGTACGGGCTCGAGTACTACCAGAACGTGCGCTACGGCATCGTGACCGAAGGCGGCAAGACGGGCCTCGACGTCGAGCTCGACGAGCGTTCTTGGGGCCCGAACTACCTGCAGCTCGGCATGGAGTACAGCTCATCGGGCGACGAGGACGCGCTGTTCGGTCTCGCCGCGAGCTATCTGCGCACCGAGCTCAACCCGCTCGGCGGCGAGTGGCGCACCACGTTCGTGATCGGCGACGAGCCCGCGTTGATGACCGACTTGTACCAGCCGTTCGGCAGCAAGGGGCTGTACTTCTACGCGCCGTCGCTGAAGTTCCAGTCGAGGATCTACAACGCGTTCGTCGGCGAACAACGCGTGACCGAAGCGCAGGTGCGCGAAGGCGAGCTCGAGTTCGCAGTCGGTCGCGAGCTGCCGAGCTGGGGCGAGTATCGGTTCGGCCTGCGCGCGGGCGTCGGCGATACCAAGTTGCGGGTCGGCGACCCCGCGTTCCTGCCGGAGGAGAGCTTCAGGCGGGGCGAGTTCTTCGGGCGCTTCGCCATCGATACGATGGACAGCGTCTCGTTCCCGCGGTCCGGCACGCTCGCGAGCTTCGAATGGCGCGGCTCTCGGCCGTCGACGCTGGAAGCCGACGGCAATTTCGATCAGCTGTTGGTGACCGCTGCGCACGCGAAGACCTGGGGCCGGCATACCCTGCTCACGACCGTTCGCTACGATGCAACCATCAGCGGCGAGGCGCCGCTCAATCGCGCGTTTCGGATGGGCGGCTTCTTCGACATCTCCGGCCTCAATCGCAATCAACTGTTCGGCCAGAACGCGGCGCGGATCGGCGCGAGCTATTATCGACGCATCGGCAACCTCGCGCTGTTCCCGGCGTTCGCGGGCGTGAGCCTCGAGCTCGGCAACATCTTCCAGTCCCGCGGCGACATCTCGACGAATGGCAGCATTCTCGGCGGCTCGTTGTGGGGCGGCGTGAGCACACCGATTGGGCCGGTGTTTGTCGGCTACGGCCGTGCGGAAGGAGGCCCGAGCGCATTCTACGTGCTACTCGGCCGCGTGTTCTGAAGTGCGTGGCCGGGCGCCGACAGTCCGGCGCGGCCGGGCGCTAGACGCACGCGGCCGCGGCGGTTGAGCTCGGGGCGGGCCGTGGACAGGATTGCGTTGCTGCTCGCTGCGCTGCTGTTCTCGACCGGCGGCGTCGCGATCAAGCTGTCCACGCTCACCGGGTGGCAGGCGGCCGGTTTGCGCACGGCGATCGGCGCGCTGGCATTGCTCGCGTTGCCGGCCGCGCGACGAGGCTACAGCTGGCGCACGCTGGTGGTGGCCATCCCATACGCCGCTACCTTCATCCTCTACGCGCTCGCGAACAAACAGACGACCGCGGCGAACGCAATATTCCTGCAGGATACTGCGCCCCTGTACGTGCTGCTGCTTGCACCGCTCGTTCTCGGCGAGCGCATCGAGCGTGCGGATGTGATCTTCCTGCTCGCGCTCGCCGGCGGCGCGGCGCTGCTGCTCATCGGCGCACCGGTGTCGCTCGCCACGGCGCCGAATCCGCGCCTCGGCAACGCGCTGGCGCTCGCGGCCGGCGGCACGTGGGCGTTGTCGTTGCTCGGGCTGCGCTGGATCAGCCTGCGTTCCGCCGGCAGCGGCGAGCAGCCGTTCGCCATCATCGTCGCAGGCTGCGTGCTCGCGGCCGCCGTAGCCGCGACCGCGCAGATCCCCGCGCCGCCGTTCCCGTCCTCGGCGCGCACGCTCGCAAACTTGGGCGTGGTCATCTATCTCGGCGTCGTGCAGATAGGGCTTGCCTATGTGCTGTTGCTGCGCGGCATTCGCGGCGTCTCTGCGCTCGAGGCGTCGCTGCTGTTGCTCGTCGAGCCCGTGTTCACGCCGCTGTGGGCGTGGCTGTTGCTCGACGAGCGGCCTCCGGCGCTCGGGTTGCTCGGCGGCGCCATGATCGTCCTCGCAGTCGCCGCGAACGGCATTCTGCGCGGTGTATCATCGGCGCCTCGAACGCCTCGGAGTGCTTGACCCATGGCCAGCTCGCTCGCGCCGCGCACGGCAGACCTCGAGGCGCTCGACCTCGCTCATCTGTTTCATCCGAACACCAATCTCGCAGCGTTCCAGAAGAGCCGGCCGCTCGTGCTCGTGCGCGGCGAGGGCGTCTACGTCTGGGATTCGCACGGCAACCGCTATCTCGAGGGCGTGGCCGGCCTCTGGTGCACGGCGCTCGGCTACGGCGACGAAGAGCTCGCGGCGGTCGCATACGAGCAGATCAAGAAGCTGTCGTTCACCCATCTCTTCACGGGTAAGAGTCACGACGCCGCCGTGCGGCTTGCGGACAAGCTCGTGGCGATGGCGCCGTTCAAGGCGTCGCGCGCGTTCTTCGGCAACTCCGGCTCGGACGCCAACGACACGCAGATCAAGCTGGTTTGGTATTACCACAACGCGATCGGCAAGCCCGAGAAGAAGAAGATCATCGGCCGACAGCGGGGTTATCACGGCAGCACGGTCGCGGTCTCGGGTTTGACCGGTCTCGCGGCGTTTCACAAGCATTTCGACGTGCCGCTGCCCGGCATCCTGCACGCCGATGCGCCTTATCTGTACCGCGGCGCCGAGCCCGGCGAGACCGAGGAGGACTACGCGTCGCGCCTCGCCGCGAATCTCGAGCAATTGATCATGCGCGAAGGGCCGGACACCGTTGCCGCGTTCTTCGCAGAGCCGTTGATGGGCGTCGGCGGCGTGCTGCTGCCGCCGCGCAGCTATTTCGAGAAGATCGGTGCCGTCCTCGACAAGTACGACGTGCTGCTGGTCGATGACGAGGTCATCACCGGCTTCGGACGCACGGGCGAGCTGTGGGGCGCGCAAGCGTTCGGGATGCGTCCCACGACCGTGACCGCGGCCAAGGCGTTGTCGTCGGCGTACTTGCCGATCAGTGCAGTGCTCGTGCCGGAGTTTCTGTACGAGCCGATGATCGCGCAGAGCGGCGACGTCGGCATGTTCGGCCACGGCTTCACCTATTCCGGGCATCCCGTCAGCGCGGCCGTTGCGCTGCGCGCGCTCGAGATCTACGAGGAGCGCAAGCTTTACGAGCACGTCCGCAACGTTGCGCCGCATTTCCAACGGCGGCTCAACGCGCTCGCCGCGCACCCGCTCGTGGGCGACACGCGCGGCATCGGCCTCGTCGGCGGGTTGGAGCTCGTCCGCGACAAGAAGACCAAGGCCCAATTCGACGCGGGCCGGGCCGTCGGCGCGAAGTGCATGGAGCTGTGCCAGCGGCGCGGCTTGATCGTGCGTGCGCTCGGCGACGTGATCGCGGTGTGCCCGCCGTTCATCGTGACGAGCGCGCAAATCGACGAGCTGTTCGACGGCCTCGCCAAAGGTCTCGACGACACGCTCGACTGGGCGCACAAGGAACGGTTGCTGTAGCGCGTCGATGCGGATCCGCGTGGTTGCAACGATGGCGGCGGCCCTCGTGCTGCACGCGCTCGGCTGGTGGTTGCCCGTCATCCGCAGCTACCGGGGCTGGCAGGCGTTCCGCGTTGCGCTGAGTCCGCTCGTGCCGTATCAGCACTTGCGAGTGCCGAATGCGCTGCTCGGCGTGCTCGCGGCCGGCAGCGCGCTCACGAACGTCGCGTTCATCGCGGCCGTGCTGCTGCTCGCCCGGCCGGCACGCGGCCCGACGAGCGTGCGCGCGGTCCTGGTCGTGATCGCGGCGGCCGCATTGCTGAATCTCCATTGGCCGCTGTCCGTAGGGGAGCGGCGCAGCGAGCTCGCGCTCGGCTACTACGTCTGGGTCGCTTCGTTCCTCGCGCTCGCGTTGGCGGCGTTTCTCGACCTCGAAGCGCCTCCTGAGCGCCGCTCGCGCTGAGCCGCTCCCGCTCGGTCGGTCGCGGCCGCCCGCCGCCGCTCGCTTTTTTCCATCACGTGGCCACGAGCGGTCGTGCGGCACAGCCTGCGTGCTTGACTATCGATTAGATATGAATATGATATCACTTGAATATCGATGCTGGCACGGGAGTGAGCCGTCATGTCTACAAAACGAATCAAAGACGCGACCTACGAACGAGAGGTGAACGCCCTGAACGGTTGGGTGATGCTCGTGGTGAACATCGCAGTCGCGCTGCTCGCGATCGTGTTCTTCCTCGTCACGATTCATGCCGTGAGCACCCACCAGATTGCCGGCAGTGACGCCGCATGGCGCGCGCCGGGCAGCGTGCTGGTGCTCGCGCTCGCGATACTGTCCTTGACGGGCCACTTCACGCTGCAGCCGAACGAGGCCCGCGTGCTGATCCTGTTCGGCGCCTACAAAGGCACCGTGCGCAAGAGCGGTTTCCACTGGGCCAACCCGTTCTATTCGCGCAATCGCGGCAAGCTGCCGTGGTCCGTCGCCGCACCGTCCGACTCGAAGTCGCAGACGCGGATTCAGTTCGGCTCGAGCGGCGGCATCGTCTACCGGCCGCTCAAGACCACGATCTCGCTGCGCGCTCACAACTTCAACAGCGACAAGCTCAAGGTGAACGACAAGCGCGGCAATCCGGTCGAGATCGCCGCCGTAATCGTCTGGCGCGTCGACGATACGGCCCAAGCCGCGTTCGACGTCGAGGATTACGAAAGCTACGTCACCGTGCAAAGCGAGTCGGCCATTCGCAGCGTTGCAAGCACGTATGCGTACGATCACGGCGAGGAGCACGAGGTCACGCTGCGCGGCGGCGGCGACGAGGTCGCGCTGGAGCTCAAGCGCGAGCTCGAGCAACGCCTCTCGAAGGCGGGCGTGCTGGTCGAGGAGGCGCGGCTCACCCACCTCGCGTATGCGCCGGAGATCGCATCGGCGATGCTGCGTCGCCAGCAGGCGGAGGCCGTGATCGCGGCGCGCGCGAAGATCGTGCTCGGCGCGGTCAGCATGGTGGACATGGCATTGCGCGAGCTCGAGCAAAAGGACGTCGTGAAGCTCGACGAGGAGCGCAAGGCCGCGATGGTCAGCAATCTGCTGGTGGTGCTCTGCGGCACGGCGGAAGCTTCGCCCGTCATCAATACCGGCACGCTGTACAGCTGATCCGTGGCGGGAGAGCGCAAATCGTTTCTGCTGCGTCTGCCCCCCGATCTCTGGAAGGAGCTCGAGAAATGGGCGGCGGACGAGCTGCGCAGCGTCAATGGTCAAATCGAGTACCTGCTGCGTCAAGCCGTAAAGCAGCGCAAGGCCGCCGACGCTTCGGACTCTTCGCAGCAGCCCTGAGCGTGCGGCGGGGCCGCGCCGAAGCGCCGCGGCGCCGGCGTTTCCGGTATCATCCCCGCCTCGACGAAAGCGCAGTTCCGGAGCAAGCCGATGGGCTTCACGACCAAGCAAATCCACGCAGGCGTTACGCCCGATCCGGTGTCGGGATCGATCCTGACGCCGATCTATCAGTCGACGACGTTCGTCCAGGAGTCGGTCGACAAGTATCTGTCCAAGGGGTTCTCGTATTCCCGCAGCGGCAACCCGACGGTTCGCGCGCTCGAGAACAAGATCGCCGCGCTGGAGAACGGCGTCGACTGCACTTGCTACGCGACCGGGATGGCCGCAGAGCAGGCGGTGCTCCAGGCGCTGCTCTCGGCGGGCGATCATGCGATCGTGTCCGACGTCGCTTACGGCGGCACGTACCGGCTCACGACGAAGATCTACTCTCGTTTCGGCGTGCAGTTCACGTTCGTCGACACTTCGAATGCGGACGCGGTCCGGCGGGCCGTTCGTCCGAACACGAAGCTCATCTTCACGGAGACGCCCGCGAATCCGACGCTCAAGCTTTCGGACATCGCGGCGATCTCGCAGATCGCGCGCGAGCACGGCATCGTGCATGCAGTCGACAACACCTTCCTCACGCCGTATTTCCAACGGCCCCTCGAGCTCGGCGCGAATATCTCGGTGCACAGCACCACGAAATACTTCGACGGCCACAATGCGACCGTGGGCGGCGCGGTCGTCGTCGACAGCAAAGAGCTCGATCAGAAGATCAGGTTCGTGCAGAACGCGACCGGCGTGATCATGTCGCCGTTCGTCGCTTGGCTCACGCTGCAGGGCACGAAGACGCTGTCGATTCGGCTCGATCGGCAAGCCGCGAACGCGCTCGCGGTGGCCGAGTTCCTCGAGTCGCATCCCAAGGTCCCATGCGTGCGCTACCCGGGCCTCGAGACCTTTCCGCAGCATGCGCTCGCGAAACGTCAGGCGAGCGGCTTCGGTGCGATGCTCTGGTTCGAGGTCGAGGGCGGCGTGCGGGCCGGCAAGCAGCTCATGGATTCCGTGAAGCTGTGCACGCTCGCCGAGAACTTGGGCTCGGTCGAGACGCTGATCACGCATCCGGTGACGATGACGCATGCCGACGTCGAGCCCGCCGAGCGCGAGCGCGTCGGCATCACCGACGGTCTCGTGCGCCTGTCGGTCGGGCTTGAGGATCCGGAGGATCTGATCGCCGACCTGCGGCAAGCGCTCGATCGGCTCTGAGCGCCGGGCGATGGGCCGATGAAAAAGGAAACGCGGCTCAATCATCCGCCGGCAGTCGAGGTGCCCGAGGGCAACGTGCCGGTCGTGATGCCGGTCTATCGCTCGGTCAAGTTCACGTACCCGACGATCGAGGCATCGCTCACGCCCGAAGCGAAGGAGCGCGGCTTCGATTACACGCGCGACTCCAATCCGACCACGCGGCAGCTCGAGCTCGCCGCGGCGGAGCTGCAGGATCGGGACGACGCGATCGCGGTCGGCTCCGGCATGGCCGCGATCTGGCTCTCGCTGCTCGGCAATCTCCAGGCCGGTGACCGTGTGGTCACGTTCGTCGAATCGTATCGGCCCAATCGCGTGGCAGTGAGGCGCTTCCTGCCGAGGCTCGGCGTCGAATTTACGATGCTGAGCGTGCACGATCATGCCGCCATCGAAGAGGCGTTCGCTCGCGACGAGACGAAACTGCTGCTGTTCGAGGCACCGACCAATCCGATGCTGCACGTGCCCGACCTGGAGCGGCTCGTCGCGCTGGCAAAGCGTCACGATGTCGTGACGGTGCTCGACAATACGTTCGCCGGCCTGCACAACCACGGCCGCTACGAGGTCGATTACTTCGTCCACAGCCTCACGAAATACGCGAGCGGCCATGGCGACGTGATGGGCGGCATCGTGATCGCGGACAAGAAGCGCATCCGGGCGATCAAGCCGCTTGCCGTGAACATGGGGTCCACGCTCGATCCGGGCGCAGCCTTCCTGATTGCGCGGGGCTTGAAGACTTACCTGCTGCGCTATCGACAGCATTCCGCGAACGCCCTCGCGCTCGCCGAGTTCTTGAGTGGGCGCGCCGAGGTCGAGCGCGTGTTCTACCCCGGCTTGCCGAGCGACCGCGGCCACGCGCTCGCCTCGAGCCAGATGACGGATTTCGGCGGCGTGCTGTCGTTCGATCTCAAGGCCGACAAGGCTCGGACTTGGCGCTTCATCGACGCGCTCGAGCTGTTCACGACCACGGCGAGCTTGGGCTCGACCGAATCGCTCGTCGCGCCCGTGCAGCTGTATCTCGGCTCGGACCTCACGGCAGAGGAGCAGCGTCGCGCGCAGATCAAGGAGTCGACCGTGCGCTTCGCGGTAGGCCTCGAGCACGTCGAGGATCTCGAGGCCGACATCGTCCAGGCGCTCGCGAAGGCTTTCGGCTAGATTTGCGGCTGAGCGGCTGAGCGGCTGAGCGGCTGAGCGGCTGAGCGGCTGAGCGGCTGAGCGGCTGAGCGGCTGAGCGGCTGAGCGGCGCCGAATCGTTGCGCTCGGCCTACGCCGCGACGTAGCTCCGCGCGCGCCCGAGCGCCATCAGCGGAAAGTAGTGCCGGTAGAGGTTGTAGTTGATCATGAAGCCGCGCTGCAGCTCGGTGCCCTGCGCGATTCGCGCGCGCGTGCGGTCGTCGCGAAAGTCCATGCGCGCGCCGAAGCCGTAGCCCGGGAATCCCGTGCCCGTGTAGTAGGGCTCGTTCCAGCTGCCATCGTCGCGCTGCGTCGCGACGAGGTGGCCGACACCCCGGCGGATCGCTCGATCGTAGTCGCGGCTGCCCGTCGCGATCAGCGCGAGCAGCGCCCATGCGGTCTGCGAAGCGGTGCTCGCGCCGCGGCCGCGCAGCGTGTCGTCCATGTACGACGCGCAGGTCTCGCCCCAGCCGCCGTCGCCGTTCTGATGCTCCACCAGCCAGTCCGCCGCCCGCCGCACGTACTCCTGCGACATGTCCTCGCCGATTGCGGCGAGCGCCGGCAACACCGCCGCGGTGCCGTAGATGTGATTGACGCCCCAGCGGCCGAACCAGCTGCCGTCGGCTTCCTGCTCGGCGCGCAAGAAGCGATAGCCGCGCTCGACGGCTCTGTGGCGCCGGTCGAAGCCGAGCGTCGCGAGCGCCTCGAGCACGTGCGCGGTCACGTCGGCGGACGGCGGATCGAGCGCCTCGCCGAAGTCGCAGAACGGGATCTTGGTGATGATCCGCTTGTCGTTGTCCTTGTCGAACGCGGCCCAGCCGCCGTTGCTCGATTGCATCGCAAGCGTCCACGCGAGCGCGCGATCGATCGTCGCTCGGATCCGCGGCTCGTCGAGGCGTGCGCGCGGCAGCCGTCCGAGCACGATGAGCGCGACGGCGGTGTCGTCGATGTCGGGATAATGCAGGTTTGCGCGCTCGAAGGCCCAGCCGCTCGGCTCGACACCCTTCACCTTGCGCGTCCAGTCGCCGGCGTAGCGGACTTCGTGCGCGAGCACCCAATCGAGCGCCGCATCCATCGCGGGCGTCCATTCGCGGTCGCAGTCCTGCATGGCGAGCAGCGCGAGCAAGGTGTCCCAGATCGGGGACTCGCTCGCTTGGATATGCAGCGTGCCGCCGCGCTCATAAGACCAATGCGACCGGAGCGCCGCCAGTCCCTTCGCCATCACCGGATGCTCGAGATCGTAGCCCTCGGCGTGCAGCGCCATCAGGCTGTAGATCCAGGGCGGTTGGATGCCGCCCCAGGCGCCGTCGGCATCCTGATGACGCACGATCCAACCCAGGCACGCGTTGATCGCGATCTCGCGGCCCGGCGTGAGGCCGAGACTCTGATACAAGTGCAGCACGCGGTCCGAGAACAAGAACAGCCGCCGCCACGACAGCCACGAGCCGCGCCGTGGCAAACGGTAATCCATCCGGTCGCGGCCGCCCGGGAACAGCTCGTCGAGCCTGCGGCTCGGCGGCAGCGGCCGCGTCGCGCGGCGCGCGGACAGCACTGCGAGAGGCAGCAGAGTCGCGCGTGCCCAGCTCGCGAAGTTGTAAAGGTTGAAGACGAACCAGCGGGGGTTCGCGATCACCTCGGGCGGCAGGTTCGGGGTCGCTCTCCAGGGCCATTCGCCGAGCAAGGCGAGCCAGTAGCGGGTGAACACGCGGACCTTCGCGAGCCCGCCGTGGGCGAAGATCCATTCGCGCGCCTTGACCAACCGCTCATCGTCGGCGCCGAGGCCGACGGCACGCAACGCCGCATAGCACTCGACCGTGCTGTTGATATCGCCCTGCGGCGCCTCGTAGTAGCTCTCCCAGGCGCCGTCCGGACGTTGACCGTTCAGCAGCGTCGCGACGAGGTCGCTCTCGCGCGGATGGCGCAGGCCGAGGAAGTGCATCGCGAGCAGCCACTCGGCCTCCATGCAATAGCTCGACTCGAGCATGCCGACCCAAAAGCCCTCGGCCGTCTGCTCGCGGTCGAGCCAGTCGGTGGCTTTCGCAATGGCGGAGTCGATCTGCTCCGGGGGGGCCTGCAGGGGGCGCGGGGCGGGGGCAGCCATAGACTTCGGCGCAGCTTGATTGCGGCGATTATCGCACAGGACCGGCCGCATCGGTCGGCGTTGCGCGTCCGAGCGCGATCCCGGAGCATGGCTACGCCACTTCGACGAAAGGATCATGCAATGCGTCCCGCCCGCGCTGCGATCGCGGCCGCGAGCCTCGGGCTCGCGGCGTGCGCAACGATCACGACGGCTGCCGGCCGCCGGCTAGGTCTCTCGTCGCCCGAGTTTCGCGCGTACGCCGAGACGGTGTTCCGTCGCCAGAACGAGGTTGGCACCGAGCTCGGGCTCGCGATCGACGATCGCGCCGCAACGGCCGGCACCGAGCCCGCGGCGCTCGACGCGGCCGAGGATCGCCTGCTTGCTGCGTGCGCAGCGCTGAACGCGATGGCAGCCGCGCGCCGCGACGACCGCCCGGTCACGCTCTCGCAGAGGCTCGAATCGGCCCGGAGCGTGCCCGATTGCGAGCGCGCGACCGATGCCGCAGCCGCTGCGCTCGCGCGGCGCTGAATCGTTCGGGCGGCCCTCTCGCGTGCGAGGCGGCGGCGTCGCTCGCGAAGCGCCGGCCGGTGCGTCGCGCTTGCTGCTGCGAGTGTTTCCCTAACGGGAGAGCCAAGGCGGCGGCGGCAGCGACTTGGCCTTCAAGAACTCAGGGTTGTAGAGCTTCGACTGGTAACGGGAGCCGGAATCGCAGAGCACGGTGACGATCGTTTTGCCGGGGCCGAGCGCTTGCGCAAGCCGGATCGCGCCCGCGACGTTGATGCCGCTCGAGCCGCCGAGCAATAGCCCTTCCGATTGGACGAGATCGTAGAGCACCGGCAGCATTTCGGTGTCCGGGATCTGAAACGCGTCGTCGATCGATGCGCCGTCGAGGTTGCCCGTGACGCGGCCCTGACCGATGCCCTCGCTGATGGAGCTGCCGGACGATGCCTTCGCCTCGCCCGTCTTGATCCAGTTGTAGACCGCGGCCCCGAGCGGATCGGCCGCGGCGATCACGACGTCGCGCCGCCGCTGCTTGAGATAGGCGCCGACGCCCGCGAGCGTACCGCCGGTGCCGACGGCGCAGACGAAGCCGTCGACGCGCCCGTCCGTCTGCGCCCAGATCTCCGGACCGGTGCTCGCCGTGTGGCCGTCGCGGTTCGCAGGGTTGTCCCACTGGTTCGCGTAAAGGACACCGTGCGGTTCGCTCGCCGAGAGCTCCGCGGCCGTCCGCGCCGCGACGTGGACGTAGTTGTTCGGGTCCTTGTACGGCACGGCGGGCACTTCACGGAGCTCGGCTCCGCACAGCCTGAGCGCGTCCTTCTTTTCCTGCGACTGCGTATTCGGCATGAGGATCAGCGTGCGGTAGCCGCGAGAGTTGCCGACAAGCGCAAGGCCTATGCCGGTGTTGCCTGCCGTGCCCTCGACGATCAACCCGCCGCGCTCGATGAGACCGCGCTGCTCCGCGTCGAGCACCATGTATTTCGCGGCTCGATCCTTCACGGAGCCGCCGGGGTTCAAAAACTCCGCCTTGCCGAGGATCGTGCAACCGGTGATCTCGGAAGCTTTCCGCAGCTTGATCAGGGGTGTGTTGCCGACTGCGTCGACGAAGTCCGTGCGAACGACCATGCTGCTCGGCTCCGCCGGCCTACTCGACGGTGATCGTGATCTTCTCGGAGCGCACCGGCGGGTCGTGCGGAATGTGCGAGGCGTCGCCGAGCACGAGCTGCAGCGTGTGCCGGCCGGGCGGCAGCGTCAGCTCCGTTTCCGTTTGGCCGCCTCCGAAGTGCTTGTGGTGCTCATCGTTCGGAATCGGTTGGTCGTCGGGCGGCAGCTCGTCCACGTCGACCAACAGATGATGATGGCCGGTGTTCGGCGCTTGGACGCCGGCCGGTGCGACTCCCATCCCGCGCAGCCCGAACCGCACCGTGAACGGCGATTGCACGTGGGCGCCGTCCAGCGGCGCGAGGAAATACACCATTGCGCCGGCCGGCGAGGGTGTGCGCGGCGGGCTTGCCGGGGGTTGGTTTTGGGCGGAGCCGAGCGCCGGCAACAGTAATAGAAGCAGTCCGCAAATCGGTGTTATCGTGCGCATCAGCAGCCCCCGTCGAGCCGTCGTTGTTTCAACGCGAAGGGCCCATCTTAATCGGCAGCCGACCCGGGTCAACGCAAGTCAGCGCCCGCGCGTTATGCAACATCTTCGGCCGCCTCGTGGCGCGCGCGTCTACAGTGAACTTCGGTCCGCCCGAGGGTAACTAATTGGCATTGCTCCTGCGACTCGATGCCTCGACCTCGTTCGACGCTCGACAAAGGTAATCCGCCATGCAACGACATCTGGTTCAAGCGCTCGCGCTCGGGGGTCTGGCCGCCGGAGTCGTGGCGTGCAGCAGCACGCAGACGGTCGGCCCGCAGGGCGGCAGCACGGTTGGCGTCAGTATTCCGCTACCGGGCGGCTCATCCGGGTCCTCGGGGGGCTCCTCCGGCGGCGGGCAGTCGGGCGGCGGGCAGTCGGGCGGCGGCCAAGCCGGCGGCGGCTCGGCGGGCGGTGGGGGATCAGCAGGTGGCGGCTCGGCCGGCGGCGGATCAGCAGGTGGCGGCGCGGCCGGCGGCGGATCAGCGGGCGGCGGCTCCGCAGGCGGGTCTTCCGGCGGCGGCTCCTCCGGCGCCGGGTCCTCGGCCGGTCTGCCAGGCGGCTCATCGTTTCCTTCCGGCGGCGCCGGTCTCCCGGGCGGGGGCTCGGGCCTGCCCGGCGGCGGGTCGTCATTTCCGTCGGGCGGCTCGGCCGGTTCCGGCGGAGCGTCGGGCTCCTCCGGAGCGGGCGGCGCTGCGGGCTCCGCGTCGGCTGGAATTCCGGGTTCCTCGAGCGGCGGCTCACAGGGCGGCGCCGGCAGCTCCTCGTCCGGCGGCGGCTCGGGCGGGTTTCCTGCGAGCAGCGGCGGGATCGGCAGTCAATTTCCGAGCGGTGATTTTCCGTCGAGCGGCCAAGGAGGCGCCGGCGATAACGGCCACTCGGGGGGCGGAGCGGGCGCCCAAGCCGGCAACCAGAGCGGTGACTCGGGCGGCGGCGGCGCGAGTGGCAATGGCGGCACAGCGGGCGGCGGCGGTGCGAGTGGCAATGGCGGCACCGCGGGCGGCGGCGATCAACGCAGCGCGCAAAACGGCAAGGGCACCGGGGGCGAGAGCGGCTCGGGCGACAACCCCTTCGGCGCAGCGGACGGCGGGGATAGCGGTCAGGGCGGCGACGAGGAGTTCAAGCGCTCTCTCGGCGACTTCGATGCGGTGATGAACAAGGAGCGCGGCGACATTGCGCGCAACGGCGGCGGCACGGCGGCGGACGCGGTGCTCGAGCAGGGCGGCAAAACGGGGCAGGCCGGCGAAGGCGGCGCCGACGAGTCGGGTGGCGGTGCGGGTGGAGGAGGGGCCGGCGGCGGCGCCAACTCGGCCTCCGCCGGCGGCCAGGGACGCAACGGAGTGGGCGGCAGCAGCGCCCCGCCGCCCCCGCCCGACGAGAAGACGGCCGCGCAGATCAAGGGCTGCAACGACATCGACAAGGTCGCTCGGCAGCTCTGCGAGGCGGCGACGCAGGAAGCCGATCCGTTCCTGCGCGCGTCGCTTTGGGACGAGTACAACCAGTACAAGAAGATTTTGGCGCGGCAATAAGGGAGCGCGGGGAGGAACGTATGCGGCATGTCGGGTGGCTCGCGACTGCAACCTTCTGCCTCCTGGCCGGCTGCTCGAGTACCGAAGTCCTAGTCGCCCACTCGGTACCGCTCACGAAGACCCAGGAGTCGATCCCGGAGCCGGAGCTGCTCGACGTCGGCGTAACCGTGTTCGATTCCGGTGTTCCGGAAGGTGAAGTCGACAAGCAGGTGCTCGAGCAACTGATCCGCGACGGCACCTTCGTGCAAATCCGCCGCACAGAGTCGTTCTACATGGCGGTCGTGCTGCGCGACACGCTGCAGAAGACCGGCGAGTGGGGCGCGGTGTGGGTCACGCCAAAACAGAGTACGGCGGCGGATCTCAACGTCGACGCTAAGATTTTGCATTCCGACGGCGATTATTTTCAGCTGCACGTGAATGCAGCGGATGCGACCGGGCGCAAGTGGCTCGATAAGGACTACAACATGTCCACCGCAGCCGGCGCCTACAATCGCCAGCGGTATCCGACGCTCGATCCTTATCAAGACGTGTTCAACGAGATCGCGAACGATCTCGCGGCCGCACGCGCACGGCTCTCGGCCGACGACCGTCGTGACATCCGCACGGTCGCCGCAATGCGCTACGCCGCGGACTTGAGCCCCGATGCGTTCTCGGGCTACGTGACCGAAGGTCGCGGGGGCAGCTACACGCTGAACCGATTGCCGGCCGAAGGCGACCCGATGTTCGATCGCACTCAGCGTGTGCGGCAGCGCGAGCGCTTGTTCCTCGAGACGCTCGACGAGCACTACGACAAGTTCTATCAGGATGCGATGACGCCGTACGACAGCTGGCGGGAGAACGCGCGCGAGGAAGCGATCGAGATCCACGAGGCGACCAAGAGCGCGCATTGGCGCACGGGCATGGGCGTCGCGACGATTCTCGCTTCGATCGTCTACGGCAGCGATTCCAGCCACGACTCGTTCGCGGACAGCTTGATCACCAACGCAGGGATTTACATGGGCGCCGAGATGCTGCGCTCGAGTGCCGTGCGCCGCCAAGAGAAGAAGCTGCACGCGCAGCAGCTCGAGGAGCTGTCGACGAGCTTCGAGGACAAGGTCAAGCCGATGGTGGTCGACATCCAGGGCACGCAGCACCGCCTGACGGGCACGGCCGAGGCGCAGTATCAGGAGTGGCGCGATTTGTTGCGGCAAATCTTCACGAGCGAGACCGGCTTCGCGCCCGAGAAAATGGCCATCTACAGCGAGCCCGATCCGGCTCCGGCCGTGGTCGAGCCCTTGCCGACACGCGATCAGGCGCAACCGAACGACGAGCACGCGCCACCGGTGCCGACCGACGCCGCCCCCGCACAACCCGCGCCGGCCGCAGCGCCCGCTACGGCCGCGCCCACCACGGAAGCTGTTTCCCATGCAGCCGCGAGCGCCAACGGCGGAGTCTGAGGCCACCGCCGCTCATCGAGCCCACCCGCCGCCGCCTGCATCAGTCGCCGCTGCGGCGGCGCCGCGACGCGTTGCGCTGCTCGGTCGCGGCGGCAGCTCCGAAGTCTGGTATGGCGTCGATGCGGCCGGTGGTGCGGTCGCGCTCAAGCTCTGGCGCGGCGAGCTGCGTGAGCGCCCAGGAGCGCGCGCATGGCTCGAGCGCGAGCACGCAACGCTTACGCGGCTGCGCGATCCGGCGATCGTGGCGAGCTACGGCGTCGTCGAGGTCGACGGCTTCCCGGCGCTGCTGCTCGAGTATCTCGCGGGTGGCGATCTCGTGTCGCTTGCGGGCGGCCCGGCCCGGCACTGGCTAGGTGCCGCGCTCACGCTCGCGCGGACGCTGCGGTTCGTCCATGATCGCGGCGTCGTGCACGGCGACGTGAAGGCGCGAAACGTGCTGTTCGACGCGGCCGATCGTGTTCGGCTCGCCGACTTCGCGGCCGCGCTGCCGATCGGCGCTCGGCGCCCGGCGACGGGTCGACGGGCTCTGCCGAGCGACGACTACCGTGCCTACGCGGCGCTGTTGCTCGAGCTCATCACGGGGCGACCCGTAGACCGCCGGCAGATCTCGGCGATCGAGCCTGCCGTGGCGCCGCTGCGCGATGTCGCGAGGGTGGCCGCCGCGGGTTTGGTGGCCGAAGGCCGCGTTGCCACGGGACTTTTGACCTTCGAGGATGTCTTAGAATCTGCGATTGCAGCCAATTCTCCGGTCTGAAACCGTCGTGGAAAACTCCGAGCGCGAACAAACGATCGTTCCGGTCAACCCGGGGCTCAAGCGCCCGACGCCCGGCGTTCGCTCGCCGCGGGCCGGCCGTCTGCAATATTGGCTGACGGCCGTCCTCGCCGTCGTGCTCGGGGCCGGCGCGCTCGCTGTGTTCTTCCTGCTGCCGCATTGGCAGCACGAGCGCGCGGCGGCTGCCGCGCAAGCCGCGGCGGCCCGTGCGGCGGCCGCGGCGGCAGCGGCGGCCGCGATACCCGCCGCGCCGCAGCTTTCGCCGCAAGAGCTCGCGGCGCTCAAGGTCAAGTCCGAGACGCTGCTCGCGAACTTGCTGACGCAGCAGAAGCGGCTCGATGACCTGCACGCGGATGCGTGGGGCGGCGCCGACTGGACGAGCTACAAGGCGCTGTCGACCGCGGGAGACGATGCCTATCTCGCGAAGGATTACGCGCTCGCGGCCGACAAGTATGCCGCTGCGACGGCGGCGGGCGAGTCGCTGCTGACGCGTTCCGCCGAGATCGTAACGAGCGCGCTCTCCGCGGCCGAGCAGGCGCTCGTGGCCGGCAACCCCGAGGTCGCGCTCGCGCAGTTCGACATAGTGCTCGGCATCGAGCCAGAGCATGCGGCCGCGAAGGCGGGCCGAGCCCGCGCCGAGCGGCTGCCCGAGGTGCTCGAGTTGACGCAGCGTGGCGAGCAAGCGCGCGAAGCCGGCGATCTCGAAGCCGCAGTCGCGAGCTACCGTGCGGCGCTTGCGATAGATCCGGCCTGGGAGCCCGCGAGTCGAGCGCTCGGCGCCGCGACCGCCGCGCTCAACGAAGCGAAATTCCAGCGCTTGATGTCGGCCGGCTTCAGTGCGATCACCGCGAAGCAGTTCGGTGATGCGGCCGAGCAGTTCCACGCCGCGCTCGCAATGCGCCCGCAGTCTCGCGAGGCCCAGGATGGGCTAGCCGAGGCCGAGCAAGGGCAGAAACTCGACAAGATCTCGTTGACCGAGGCGCGCGCACTCGCGTTCGAGAAACGCGAGCTATGGGATCAAGCCATCGCGCTGTACCGCGGCGTGCTCGCGACCGACCCGAATCTCACGTTCGCGCAGACGGGGCTCGACCGCGCCGAGAAGCGCGCCGGGCTCGAGGCGAAGCTGTTGAATCTCATCGAGAACCCGACGCTGCTCTTCAGCGACACCGTGCTCGCCGATGCGGGCCGGCTCGTGGAGGAGGCGGCGGCGCAGGCCGATCGCGGGCCGCGCCTCGAGGAGCAGATCGGTAAGCTCTCCCGGCTCGTGAAGCTCGCCAGCACGCCGATTGCGGTCGAGCTGCACTCCGATCAGCAGACGGAGGTGACGCTGTATCGCGTCGGCGCGCTCGGCACGTTCATGTCGAAGCAGGTCGAGCTGCGCCCCGGCACCTATACCGTGATCGGCAGCCGCAACGGCTTTCGCGACGTGCGCAGGACGTTCACCGTGCTGCCGGGCCGCGACGTCGATCCGATCAACGTCGTTTGCGCAGAGCAAATTTGATGCGCGGGAAGAGCGGATGAGCGACGCAGCGAGGATGGACGATACCGGTTGGATCGTGGCGATCGACGCGAGCGACGGTCGTCGCGAGTTTGCCGCGGCGGACCTGCCGCTGACGCTCGGCGGCGAAACTCACGCCGATATTGCGCTGCCGGTGCCGGGCTCCATCCAGCTCGGTCGGCTCGGCAGCGTGTTTTTCGTGCAGGCGGGGCGCAATGCGCGCAATTTGCGCGTCGACGGTGAGCTCGTCGCCGGCTCTCGGGAGCTTTCCGACGGCGCGGTCGTGGCATTCGACCGCGCGCGGCTCGTATGTCGCATCGCCGACGGTCGGTTGACCGCGACGCTCGGTCTCACGGTCACCGCCGGTGATACTGCACCGCCCGCGCTCGACGAGCTCGCACGAGGCTCCGGGCCGGCCGGCGCGGAGCTCGCCATTACGCCGATCGCCTTCCAACGGGCCGCGGCGGCAGCGCGACCGGGCCGCAGCCATCGAGCGCGCGCCGCGGCGCTCGCCGTCGGGGCCGCGTGCGTGCTGCTCGCGGCGCTCGCATGGTTCGCGTTCACCGCACGGTCGGTAGCGTTTCATTTCGTGCCCGAGGCCGAGGCCATGAGCTTGCCGCAGACCGTGCTCAAAGTGAGGCTCGGCGACCGGTTCTTGCTGCGGCCGGGCAAGCACCGAGTGGCGGCCGAGCGCGCGGGCTACTATCCGCTCGACACTACGGTCGACATCGGGAGCGATGCCGATCAGTCCATCGACTTGCAGTTCACGAAGCTGCCGGGTCTCGTATCGATCAGCACCGCTCCGCCCGCAGCCGCGACCGTCCTGCTCGACGGCATGCCGCTCGGCACGACACCGCTCACGGACGCCAAGATTCCGCCCGGCCCGCACAAGCTCGAGTTCGACGCCGAGCGCTACCTTACCCAAGTGCTCGATCTCGACGTCGCCGGCGGCGGCGAGCAGCAATCGCTCGTGGCGACGCTCACACCGAACTGGGCCCCCGTGTCGCTCGCGACCGAGCCGGCGGGCGCCGCGGTGTTCGTCGACGGTGCGCCGGCCGGCACGACGCCCGCAACGCTCGAGCTGACGGCTGGCGAGCGCGAGCTCGAGGTGCGTCTCGACGGCTACAACGCTTGGCGCGGCAAGCTCACGGTCAACGCAAATCAGCCGCAGCAGCTGCCCGACGTGAAGCTCGCGCAGGCCGACGGCAAGCTCGAGGTCGTGACCGCACCCGATGGCGCGAACGTCACGCTCGACGGCCAGTATCACGGCCGCACGCCGCTCTCGCTGCGATTGTCGCCCGGCCGCAAGCACGAGCTGGCGCTGGCGAAACCGGGATTCGAGACGGTCGTGCGCGACGTGTCGGTGACCGCGGACAGCGGCCGACGTCTCAGCATCGATCTCACGCCGCAGCTCGGCGACATCGACGTGCGCAGCACTCCGGCAGCCGCCGAGGTATGGGTCGACGGCGAGCGCCGCGGAAGCACACCGAGCCGGCTGTCGCTGCCTGCGGTCGATCACGACATCGAGCTCAAGCGCAGCGGCTTCGCGGTCGCGCATCTCAAGGTGACGCCGCGGCCGGGCTTTCCCCAGGTGCTCGAAAGCGACCTCGTCGCGCTCGACGACAGCACGGGGAGCGGCTACAAGACGTTGCTCAAGACGAGCCTCGGCGAGGAGCTGAAGCTGATCCCGGCCGGCCAATTCACGATGGGCTCGTCGCGCCGCGAGGTCGGCCGCCGCTCGAACGAAGTGTTGCGTCCCGTGCGGCTCACGCACGCGTTCTACCTCAGCCGCCGCGAGGTCACGAACGCCGAGTTCCGGGCGTTCAGGCCGGCGCACGATTCAGGACAATTCGCGAGTCATTCGCTGAACGGTGATGCCCAGCCGGTCGTACGGGTGTCGTGGGACGATGCCGCCCAGTTCCTGAATTGGCTCAGCATCAAGGATGGTCTCCAGCCCGTGTACGAGGAGCGCGCCGAAGGGTGGTTCGCCGTGCGCCCGCTGCGCAACGGCTACCGGCTGCCGACCGAGGCCGAGTGGGAATGGGCTGCGCGTTTCGCGGGCCAGGAGAACGCGTTGCTCTACCCGTGGGGCGCTGCGCTGCCGCCGCCCGATCGCTCGGGGAATTTCGCGGACGTTGCGGCGCGCGATATTTTGCCGACGACGCTCGTGACGTACGACGACGGCTACGCCGTGACGGCGCCCACGGGCTCGTTCGCTGCGAACGCGCTCGGTATCTTCGATCTCGGCGGCAACGTCGCCGAATGGGTCCAGGACATTTACACCGTCGACACGCTCGAGAGCAGCGAGCTCGCGGACGACCCGCTGGGGCCGGACACCGGCCGTTTTCACCTGGTGCGCGGCGCGAGCTGGCGCAGCGCGACCGTCACGGAGCTGCGGGTCGCGTATCGCAACTACGGTGCGGAGGGCAGCGACGATGTCGGATTCCGGATTGCGCGCAATTTGCAGTGAATCGCGGCGGCCGGTGTTTCCGCCCGCCGCCGTCGAACCGAGGTGAGGTCATCATGAGCACAGTTCGAGCGGTAGGCTGGCTGATCGTCGGTGCGGCGTTGGCCGCTGCGGCGGCGGCCCAGGAAGGGCCGCCGGCGGCCCAGTCCGGCGCGTCGCAAAGTGCGCCGCCGGCCGCACAATCACCCGCTGCGAAACCGCCCGCCGCGAAACCTGCCGCCGGAGCGCAGAGCGCCGGATCGCCGGGCGCGGCCTCGAAGAGCAGCGATTCGAGCACCGCCGGCGCGACCGGCGACGATAAGCGCGACGTGGTCAAGGACGGCGAGTTCATTCCGAGCGAGGAGCTGTCGCCGGACGAGGACGTCACGTTTCCCGTGGACATCTAGGCGTCGACTCATGTGTCAGTGCATCCGCGAAACTTTCGATCGGCCGGCGCAGAGCGCAGCGCGATGAGCACGCTCGCGATCGAGCTCAACGACGCCGGCATCGCCGTAGCCGACGCGACCGGCCTGCTCGCGATCGAGCCCGGCTACGTGCTCGTCGAGCGGCACAAGGTCGTGAGCGGTGACGAGGCGCGCGGTCAGGCTCGCCTGAGGCCGGGGCACGTGAGCAGCCGGCACTGGAGCACGCTCAGCCTCGAGACGAATTCGGGGCCCGGTGCGCCGAAGAGCGCGGCCGAGCTCGCGTTCGCTCAGCTCGCGGCGCTGTGGGAGCGCTTCGGGCGCGACACCGGCGACGTCATCTTCGTCGTGCCCGGCGGCTACAGCACCGAGCAGCTCGGTTTGCTGCTCGGGCTCGCGCAGGAATGCGGCATGCCGGTGCGCGCGCTCGTCGATGCCGCTGCCGCGGCCAGCGTGCGTCCGTATCCCGGCCGGCAGCTGATGTACGTCGACGCGAGCTTGCACCGCGTATCGGCCACGCTCCTGGACCAGGATGCCGAGGCGGCCATCGACGGCGAGCGCGAGCTCGGGACGGGTCTCGCCGCCTTGACCGACGCGTTCGCGCGCCGGATCGCAGACATGTTCGTGCGCGCCACGCGCTTCGATCCGTTCCGCCATGCGGACACCGAGCAGCTGCTCTACGACCGCCTGCCCGAATGGCTCGCGCAGTTGGATGCCGAGGATAGCCTCGAGCTCGTGCTGCCGCATCGCGGTGAGGAGTTCCGGGTGAGCGCGACGCGTGATGCGGTGCTTGCGGCCGCCGCAGGATTCTATAGGGCGATTGCTCAGCTGATCGCGCAACAGCGTGAGGCGGGACGCGGCCTGGTCGTGCAGCTGTCGGACCGACTCGCATCGTTGCCGGGCTTCGTCGCGGAGCTCGCGCGTCTCGACGATTTGGAAGTCGAGGCGCTGCCGGCCGGCCACGCGGCGCGCAGCGTCCTGCTCGACCCCGAGCCGTTCGCCGGGGCGACCGAGCACGTCAAGTTGCTGAAGCATCTGCCGTGGCGCGCTGCGCCTGCCGAGCTCGAGGAGGCTGCCGTTCGGGCTCCGCAGCCGCGGCCGCCCGTGCGCGCGGGCGCCCCGAGGCACCTCGTCCATAACGCGATCGTCCACCGGATCGGTGCTCGGGGCCTGGTGGTCGGTCGCGATGCCGCGGCCGACGGCCGCCGCACGATCGTGATCGACGAGCGCCACAGCGGCGTTTCGCGTGAGCACTGCGAGATCGTGCTGCGCGACGGCGAGCTCAAAGTGCGCGACTTGAGCCGCTACGGCACGTTCGTGAACGAGCAGCGGATCGCGGGCGAAGCCGAGCTCGAGCGCGGCGACGTCATTCGCGTAGGCACACCGGGCGCCGAGCTCACGGTCGTGAGCATGGAAGCGGGCGATGATACGGCGCAGTAGAGAAATCAACATCTTCTCGATGTCGTTCCTCGACGCGATCACGTGCGGTTTCGGCGCCGTGATTCTGCTGTTCATGATCATCAACTCGCGTGTCGACATGCGCAGCGAATCGCAAGTGAAGGACCTGTCGAGCGAGGCACGGCGCATGGAGCTCAAGGTCGACACCGGCCGTAAGAATCTGATGCAAATCAAGAACGATCTCGCCCAAATGGTGGAGCAATGGGCGTCGCTGAAGGGCGTGCGCGATCAGCTCACCGCCGAAATTCGCGACACGCAAGCGAAGCTGAACGAGGAGAATGCCGACAGCGAGGCACATCGCGCCGCGATCGCGAAGCTCAAAGCCGAGCTCTCGCAGCTCGAGGAGCAGAGCAAGCAGGCTTCGGCCGCGAGCATCACGCCGCAGGAGGCGGGCGACAAGATTCGTGGCTTCCAGGGCGAGGGCAACCGCCAGTACCTCACGGGCCTGCGCATGGGCGGTAAGCGCGTCGTGGTTCTGGTCGACACTTCGACGAGCATGCTGGACCGCACGATCGTGAATGTCATTCGCCGCCGCAACATGACGCCTGCGCAGCAGCGCGAATCGCCGAAGTGGGTACAAGTGGTCAATACCGTCGACTGGCTCACGACGCAGATCAAGCCCGGCACGCAGGTGCAGCTCATCGGCTTCAACGATCAGGCGAAGTCGCTCGTGCCGGGCACCGACGGCCAATGGCTCACCGTCACGGACGGCCATCAGCTCGAGACTGCGGTGCAGACGCTGCGCGACATGTATCCGAAGGGGCCGACCAGTCTGCATGCGGCGTTCAACTCCGCGCGCGCGCTCGAGCCGAAACCCGACAACATCTATCTGCTGACGGACGGCCTGCCGACCATGGGCGAGATCGTCCCTCCGCGCGCGGGCGTGACGGGCAAGGAGCGCCTCGAGCACTTCAACCGCGCGGTACGGCAGCTGCCGGTCGGCGTGCCGGTCAATGTGATCCTGTTTGCGATGGAGGGTGACCCGAACGCGGCGCCTGCCTACTGGGTGCTGGCGCTCAGAACGGGCGGTTCGATGCTCGCGCCTTCGGACGATTGGCCATGAGGCGCCGGCGCGAATTGGAATCTTTCAGCATGTCGTTCCTCGACAGCATCTGCTGCGGGTTCGGCTCGATCATCCTGCTGCTCGTGATGAGCCGCATCAACGAGCCGCATCGGCTCGAGGAGGGCAAGCAGAATCTCGAGGGCGTGATCGCCGCCTACCAGCAGGAGCTCAACGACATTCTCGGCGAAACGGAGGTCGTGCAACGGCAGCGCGTCACTACCGCCACCGACGAGAAGACCGACCGTTCGGATATCGCGAGCCTTCAGGCACAGCTCGTGAAGATCAGGTCCGAAGTGCTCGCGAGCACGAACGACGCGGATCTGTCGAACCAGCTCGAGGGCCGCCTCGCGCAGGCGAAGGAGAGCCTGACCGAGGAGATGCGCCGGTTGCTCAAGGACTACAAGCCGAAGCCCGACGAATACAAAATCGGCGGTATTCCGGTCGACAGCGAGTACATCGTGTTCCTGCTCGACACCTCGGGCAGCATGAAGCAGTTCGCCTGGGATCGCGTGCTGAAGCAGATTCGCGAGACGCTCGATGTCTACCCGACCGTCAAGGGCATCCAAGTGATGAACGACGAGGGCGAGTATCTGTTCAAGAGCTATCGCAAGGAGTGGATGCCGGACAATCCGCAGACTCGGCGGACGATCAACGATGCGCTCAAGAGCTGGAACGCCTACTCCGATTCGAGCCCGCGGGAGGGGATTCTCGCCGCGATCGACGATTTCTACGACGGCAAGAAGAAGATCTCGCTGTACGTCTACAGCGACGACCTTGCCCGCGGTTCGATCAACGCTATCGTGCGTGAAATCGACCGGCGCAATCTCGCCGACGACAAGGGCAACAAGCGCGTGCGAATTCACGCGGTCGCGTTCCCGACGATCTACGAGGCGACCGGCGGGCAGCTTTACACGGCTGCGCAATTCGCGACGTTGATGCGGGTGATCTGCGAGCGTAACGGGGGCACCTTCGTGGCGCTGCCGTTGCTGCGCGATCTCTAGTAGCGCCCCCGTAGCCGCAGAGCGTGCAGCCGCGATGGCTGCCTGATGCGCGTGCGGCGCCTGTCAGAATTCGTCAGCGGTGCGGCGCAATCCGTCGCATTCGGTCAGCCCGCCGCTATCCCGTCTCGCTGCAATGAGCCCCGTGGAATTCACGGACGCTTGAGGAGCGAGGCATGAAGAAACAAGTCATCGTGTTGTTGATGGGCAGCATCGTCGCGAGCACCGGCTGGGCGGCCGACAAGACGCCGCCGGCTAAAGGCGGCCAGCGAGCGACCAAGGAAGAGTCGATCGGCATCGGCAGCGGTGCCGCGATCGGCGCGCTCGGCGGACCGGTCGGCGTGATCCTGGGGGCCGCATTCGGCGGCTGGCTCGGCGATCGCTTCCACCACGAGCGCGGCGGTCGCTTGGCGGCCGAGCAGCGGTCGGAGGAGGCCGACGCCCGGGCGTCGACGCTCGAGGCGCGACTCGCGAGCCGCGATCAGCAGGTCGCTGCGCTCGACAGCGAGCTCAGCGGCGAGCGCACCGCGCATCGACGCGACGTGCAAGAGGCGCTGTCGCTCGACGTGCTGTTTCGCACGGAGGACAGCGGGCTCGATGCGGGCAGCGAGCAGCGGCTCGCGCAGCTCGCCGGATTGATCGGTCCGATGGCTGGAGCGGTGATCCGCGTCGAAGGCCATACCGATGCGCGCGGCACCGAGAAGTACAACGAAGCGCTGGCGGCCGCGCGTGCCGATGCGGTGCGCACTGTGCTGATCGAGAACGGAGTGCCCGCCGAGCGGATCGTCGTGAGCGCCGCAGGCGAAGCCGGTGCGACCGCATCCGAGCAAGACACGGACGGCATGGCGCTCGATCGCCGCGTTGCGATCACGATCGTCGGTCTCGACGACTCGGGCCGCGTGGCGCAGCAGAATTGATCGCTTTCTAAGCGGCAACCCCCGATTCGGCCGGAAGCGGCGCTTCCGGCCGCTTTTTCATCGGGGCTCGTCGAGCAGCCGGTCCAGCAACTGCAGAAGCCGCGGCGCCGGGCCCATAGGCGAGCGCGGCAGACAGACGATAGGAGTCGACGTCAGGAAGCGCGCGAGCGCAGCCGCCGTCTCCTGCGTCGTCACGGGTTGGTCCGGAGACTCGTCGACCACGACGCCCGCGAGCTCGCAGCCGCGTGAATGCAACGCCGCGGCGGCCGTGAGCGTATGGCTCAGTGTGCCGAGATAGCCGCCGACGACGAGCAGCGCGGGTATCTTGAGCGCGGCAATCCAGTCGAGGACCGTGTGCGTCGCATCGAGCGGCACCATCACGCCGCCGATGCCTTCGATCAGGGTGATCTCCGCCGTGCTCGAGGCGCTGCAGAATTCGACGAGCGCGTCGAAAGGAATCGCGTTGCCCTCGCGTGCAGCGGCCATATCGGGAGACAGCGGCGCGGCGAATCGCCACGGCGATACGGCATCGAGATTCGCCGCCGAGAGCGCCAGGCCCTGGGCGCGCAACAGCCGTCCGGGATCGCTATCGCCTGGTCGCGACGGATCGAATCCGCTTGCGATGGGCTTCAGCGCGCGTGCGCGGCGCCCCGCGGCCCGCAGCTCGTCCAGCAGGCGGACGGTGACGAATGTCTTGCCGACATCCGTCCCCGAGGAAGTCACGAAGATCGCCGTCACGCCGTCTCGATCAGCGCTGCGACCGCCCCGGCGAACGCAGCGACTTGGTCGTCCGTGTGCGCGGCCGAGAAGGTGATTCGCAATCGCGACGTGCCGGGGGGCACCGTCGGCGGCCGGATCGCCGCGACCAGAAACCCCGCGGCGCGCAGCGCTTCGCTGGCCTCCACCGTCCGCGCCGCGCCGCCGAGCACGAGCGCAACGATGGGGCTTTGCGCTTCGGGCAGTCGGAGCGCAGTGGTGAACCTGCGTGCGTGCGCTAAGGGGCGGGCGACGAGCGCGGCGTCGTTCGCGATCAGGTCGAGCGCGCGGCTTGCGGCCGCCACCGTGCCCGCCGGCAGACCCGTCGAATACACGAAGCTGCGCGCGCGATTGCGGAGGAGCTCGGCGACGTCGCGGCTCGCGCAGAGATAGCCGCCATAGGCTCCGACGGCTTTCGACAGCGTTCCCATCTGTAGCGGCACGTCGGGAGCCGGAGCGGTTGCGAACGCCGAGCCTCGGCCGGCGCCGAGCACGCCGAAGCCGTGCGCGTCGTCGGTCATGAGCCAGGCGTCGTGATTTGCCGCGAGTGTCGCGAGCGCCGGTAACGGCGCGAGATCGCCGTCCATGCTGAAGACGCCCTCGGTGAGAAGCAGGCAATGGCGATGCTTGGACCTCGCACGAGCGAGCGCCTCGCGCGCATGGGATACGTCATTGTGGCGAAATCGAATGATCTTCGCGCCGCTCAACTCGGCGCCCGCAAGCAACGAGCTGTGGCACAGCTCGTCGAGCACGATCAGGTCCGCACGCCCCACCAATGCGGCGATGACGCCGACGTTCGCGAGGTAGCCGCTGCCGAAGACGATCGCATCCTCGGTCTGCTTGAGCGCCGCGAGCTTGCGCTCGAGCTCGGCGTACAGAGGGTGGTTGCCGTTGACGAGGCGGGCGGAGCCCGCGCCCGCACCGTAGCGCTGCGTTGCCGCGACGCTTGCGGCGATGACCTCCGGATGGTGCGACAGCCCGAGATAATCGTTGCACGAGAACGAGACGAGCTCGGTGCCGTTACGGCGTGCGGCGACCGCCTCGTAGCGATCCGTTTGCGCGAGCCGGCGCCGCAACGTGCGGCGTTCGAGCGCTTCGAGCTTGGCGCGCGCGAACGCGTCCAGGTCCCTGCGCGGGGCCGAGTCGCGGGGTGGGTTGTCCGGCATCGCGCGCCATTCTCACCGACTCGCGCCGGCGCTGCCAGCGCCGCCGAGCCCGGCTGCGCGTCACGCGCAAGCCGGGCCGGACGAAGCCGTCTAGACGGCCGCGAACTTGCTCTTCGTGCGCTCGCCCTTCTCCAAGGCCGCGTTCAGCGCGTCGTCGATGTTCTCGAGCCAGACGAATTCGAGCTGCTCGCGCGCATGCTCCGGAATCTCCTCGAGATCCTTGCGGTTGCGGCTCGGCAGCAGCACGGTGCGAATGCCGGCCCGCAGCGCGGCGAGCGTTTTCTCCTTGACGCCGCCGATCGGTAGAACGAGCCCGCGCAGGCTGATCTCGCCCGTCATCGCGACGTCGTTGCGCACGGTTCGGCCGCTCAAGAGCGACGCGACCGCGAGGAACATCGCGACGCCGGCGCTCGGTCCGTCCTTTGGAATCGCCCCCGCCGGCACGTGGATGTGCAAGTCATTCTGCTCGAGCACGGAGCGTTCGATGCCGAGCTTCTCGAGCCGCATCTTCGCGAGGCTGACGGCCGCCTGGGCGCTCTCCTTCATCACTTCGCCGAGCTGGCCCGTCAGAATCAATTGACCCTTGCCGGGCACGAGGCTCGCTTCGATGAACAAGATGTCGCCGCCGACCGGGGTCCAGGCGAGACCCGTCGCGACGCCCGGCACGCTCGTGCGCAGCTTCACCTCGTTCTCGAAGCGGCGGGCGCCGAGGATGCCCGGCACGTCGGCCGCGTCGATCACGACTTTCTCGGTGGCGCCCTCGGCGATCCGCATCGCGGCGTGGCGCAGCAGCCCGCCGATCTCGCGCTCGAGGTTGCGGACACCGGCCTCACGCGTGTAGCCCTCTATCACGGCCGTGATCGCGCCCTCGGTAACCTCGGCCTGCGAGTCGTTCAAGCCATTGGCCTTGAGCTGGCGCTGCACGAGGTAGCGCGTCGCAATCGCGAGCTTCTCGTCCTGCGTATAGCCCGGCAGCTCGATGATCTCCATGCGGTCGCGCAGCGGGCCGGGGATGTTCTCGAGCACGTTCGCGGTGCCGATGAACAGCACCTTGCTCAGGTCGAACGGGACGTCGAGATAGTGATCGCGGAACGTCGAGTTCTGCTCCGGATCGAGCACTTCGAGCAGCGCGGCCGACGGATCGCCGTGAAAGCCGACGCCGAGCTTGTCCATCTCGTCGAGCATGAACACGGGATTGCGCGTGCCGGCCTTGCGCAGGCTTTGCACGACGTTGCCCGGCAGTGAGCCGATATACGTGCGCCGATGGCCGCGGATCTCGGCTTCGTCGTGCACGCCACCCAAGCTCGAGCGCACGAACTTCAGTCCCATCGCGCGCGCGATGCTCTGGCCGAGCGAAGTCTTGCCGACGCCGGGCGGGCCGACGAAGCACAAGATCGGGCTGCGGCCGTCCGCGTTCAGCTTGCGCACGGCGAGGTACTCGAGGATTCGGCGCTTGACCTTGGCCAAGCCGTAGTGATCCGCGTCGAGGATCTCGCGCGCCTTCGCGATGTCGATGTTCTCCTCATCGAGCTTCGCCCACGGCAGCGCAACCAGCCAATCGAGGTAGGTTCGCACCATCGAGTGCTCGGTCGACGCTTCGGGCATGTTCTCGAGGCGGCGCAGCTCCTTCATGGCCTGCTGGTGCACTTCCTCGGGCATCTCGGCCTTGTCGATCGCCGCGCGCAGCTCCTCGAGGTCGCCTTGCGTCTCGTCCTCGCCGAGCTCCTTCTTGATGGTCTTCAGCTGCTCACGCAGGATGTACTCGCGCTGACGCTCGTCGATCTTGCCCTGCGTCTGCTCGCCGATTTCGCGCGTGAGCTTGAGGACCTCGACGCGGTGAGTCAGGAAGTCGATCACGAGGTCGAGCCGGTCGCGCACCTTCAGCGCCTCGAGCACGTTCTGCTTCTCGGCCGGCTTGATGTCGATCAGGCTCGCGACCATGTCGGCGAGCGCGCCGGGCGACTCGATGTTCTGCAAAGCGGGCGCGAGCTCGGGCGGCACCTGTGGCAGCAGCTCGATCGCCTCGATGGTCTTTTGCTTCAGCAGCGTTGCGCGGGCCTCGATGCCGGTGTCGTTCGACGGTTGGTCCGCGATCAGGTCGAAGCGCGCGGCCAGAAACGGCAAGCCGGTGAGGTAGTCGACGACTCTGAAGCGCTGCTCGCCTTGGCAGATCAGGTGATGCACGCCGTTCGGCGCCTTGATGTAGCGCACGACGGTGACGGTGGTGCCGATCCTGTAGAGGTCGTCCGGACCGGGCTCGTCCACGCTCGGGTCGTGCTGGAGCACGATGCCGAGCTTGTGGCCGTGCTGGACCGCCTCCTGGGCCGCCCGCATCGAAATATCGCGCCCGAGCGCGACCTGGGTCACCGCGCCCGGGAACATCACGACGTTGCGGACCGGAACGATCAGCAGCACGTCTTCGGGCAAGCTCGGCGACCCGGATTCGGGTGCCTGTTGCGGGACCTGGTTCTCTTCGTTCATGTGCATCTCGACGTCGCAGTGAGGGATGTCGAGGTATCTTGGGGTCGCAACCCCGGTTTCAAGCGAGAGCTACGGACGGCCGAAGCCGTTCAGCGGCGGCCGAGCTCGGCGAGGAGCGAGCCGTAGCGTATGGAACGGTCGGTGGCGACGCGCACGGCCTCGTGGCGTTCGCTTGCGTCGAAGGGCTCGCGCTCGGCGAGCTGGCCGTCCAGCACGGCGGTCGTCGCCTCCGAGGCGTCGCCGCCGCCGGCCGCTCGCGCGGCGATTCGCGCTCTGAGCTCCCGTTCCGCCGCGCGGCAGTCGAGAATCGCGAAGCGTGCAGCGTTCGCCGCGGCGATCTGGCGGAAGTGGGCGCGCTCGGCGCGCCGTAGGAACGTGGCGTCGACGATCATGTCGAAGCCGGCGCGCAGCGCCGTGTCGGCGATTGTACCGAGAACGGCGTAGGTCGCACGGTTGGCCGCCGGCGTGTACAGCCCGCCGCCGACTGCCGAGCCCGAACGCGCCGTCGCGCGCAGTCCGTGCAGCCGTTTGCGCTCCAAGTCGGATCGCACGCGAAGCGCCGGCAGGCGTGCCACGAGCTCTGTCGTCACGTGGGTCTTGCCGCTGCCCGATAGCCCATGGGTGATCAGGAGCAGCGGTCGGCGCGGTGCCGCGAGCTCGGCTGCGGTCTTCAGATAGGGGCCGAGCTCGTCCCGGCCATGCTCGGCGGACGCCTGGGCGGCCTTGATTGCGCTGACCTTCGCGCGCACGAGCGCGCGGTAGACGAGGTAGAACGGGAGCACCGCGAGGCTGCCGTAGTCGCCGGCCGTTTCGAGGTAGGCCGTGAGGAACACGGAGGCGAGGTCTGCGCGGCCGTGGGCCAGCAGATCCATCGTGACGAAGGCGGCTTCACTCGCCACGTCGATCTCCCGAAGCTTCGGGTCGAATTCGAGCGCATCGAACGCGACGATCTCACCACCCGCGAGCAGGAGATTCTCCAGATGCAGATCGCCGTGGCACTCGCGATAGGCGCCGCGCTGCACCCTGGCTGCGAACACCGGCGCGAGGTCGTCCGCCCGCCGGTCGCTCCAGTCGCGGAGCCGTTCGAGCGTGGCGAGATCGCGGCCGGCGAGCCGCGACTCGAGCTCCGTGAAATTCGCGCGAGCCTCGGCAACCGGCTCGGCGGCTGCGCCGACGGGTGCGAGCGGCGGGAGGTCGGCGTGGAAACGTGCGAGCCGGGCCGCGAAGGCTCGAACCGGTTGCGCGTCGACGTCGTCGGCCGCAATGCGCCGATCGAGCCGCGCTTCGGCGGGGAACTCGCGCATCTTTACGGCGTACTCGAGCGCCGGCGTCTTGCCGATTCGCGGCGCGGCCGGCGTGCCGCCGATCGGTACGACGTCGAGATAGAGCTCCGGCGCGAGCCGCCGATTGAGCCGGAGCTCCTCGCGGCAATAGCGGCGGCGCTGCTCGAGCGTTCCGAAGTCAAGAAACGGCAATTTGACCGGCTTCTTGACCTTGTAGGCGTACTGGCCGGTCAGAAAGACCCACGAGATATGGGTCTCGACGAGCCGCACTCGCTCAACGGCGGGACCGTAGCTGTCGGGCCGCAGCAGAGCTTCGACGAGCGGCGGGCGTGCGGTTTCGCGGCGCGCCGAGGCAGCGGTCACGGGGTCCTCAGCCGGGCTCGCCGCCGAGCACCCCGAGCAGCTCGGCCGTGCGCTCGCGCATGAGCTTCTCGTCGCCGCGGCTTTCGACATTGAGCCGCAGCAGCGGCTCCGTGTTCGACGTGCGCAGATTGAAGCGCCAACGCTCGAATTCGACGCTGAGGCCGTCGGTCCGGTCGACGGCGAGCGCGTTCTTCGTATACCGCGTCTCGACCGCGGCCAGCACCGCCGCCGCGTCCTGCACCTTGCGGTTGATCTCGCCGCTCGCGGGGAACAGCCGCATGCGCGCCCCGACGAGCTCGGCGAGCGACCGCTTGTGCTGGCTCATGAGCTCCGTGACGAGCAGCCACGGGATCATGCCGCTGTCGGCGTACGAGAATTTACGGAAATAATGATGTGCGCTCATTTCGCCGCCGTAGATGGCATCGACCTCGCGCATCTTCTGTTTGATGAACGCATGCCCCGACTTGCTCTGTATCGCCACGCCGCCGCCGGTTGCGACCACATCGAGCGTGTTCCACGTGAGACGCGGGTCGTGCACGATGCGCTCGCCCGGCGACTTGGCGAGGAAGCTCTGCGCGAGCAGCCCCACGATGTAGTAGCCTTCGATGAAGACGCCATCCCCGTCGAAGAAGAAACAGCGATCGTAATCGCCGTCCCATGCGATGCCGACGTCGGCCTTCTCGGCGATTATCCTGTCGATGGTCACCCGCCGATTGGCCTCGATCATCGGGTTCGGCACGCCGTTCGGGAACGAGCCGTCCGGCTCGTGATAGAGCTTCACGAACTCGAACGGCAAATGCGGCTCGAGCATATCGACGATCGGGCCGGCGCCGCCGTTGCCGGCGTTCACGACGACTTTGAGCGGTGCGAGCGAGCCGGCGTCGATGTACGACAGTAGATGCTCGATGTAGGCGGGCTTGATGTCGATCTTCGTCACGCCGCCTTTGCGGGTGGTCGCCGAAAATTCGTTGCGCTCGGCGAGCGCCCGGATGTCCTTGAGGCCCGTGTCGGCGCTGATCGGCCGCGATTCCTCGCGCACGAGCTTCAAGCCGTTGTAGTTCGGCGGGTTGTGGCTCGCAGTGACCATGATCCCGCCGTCGAGCTTGCGGCTGAAGGTGGCGAAATAGACGAGCTCGGTGCCGCCGATGCCGATGTCGACGACGTCGACGCCCGAATCGGTGAGCCCGCGAATCAATGCCGCCGTCAGGCCGGGGCTCGAGCCGCGAATGTCGCGGCCGACCGCGACGGTTCGCGGGCGCACGAACGCCGCGTAGCCGCGGCCGATGCGATAGACGATGTCATCGTCGAGCTCCTCGGGCACGCGGCCGCGCACGTCATAGGCTTTGAAGCAGGTGATGTCTTGCATTCGTCGTTCCGTTCGTGGGCGCGATGCCGAAGTATACCCACGTGGGTCGCCGATCATCGCGCGCGTTAGTATGGCGGCGGACGTGGCGTGGGGAGGAGGGGCGCCGTGGCTTCGTCTCATGTGTGGCTGCCCTACAGCCAGATGCGAACGGCTCCGGAGCCCGTGCAGGTCGTGCGCACGGAAGGAGTGCGCGTCGAGCTGGCGGACGGCCGTCGGCTGATCGACGGCGTTGCGTCGTGGTGGACCGCCTGTCACGGTTACAACCACCCGCACATCCGGGCCGCGGTCGCGGCCCAGCTCGAGCGTATGCCGCACTTCATGCTCGGCGGCGCCGTGCATGCGCCTGCACTTGCGCTCGCGCGGCGGCTCGCGGCCCTGCTCCCCGGCAATCTCGATCACGTGTTCTTCTCCGAGTCGGGATCCGTCGCAGTGGAGATCGCGCTCAAGATCGCGCTCCAGTACCGGTTCAATCGCGGCGAGCTCGAGCGCACGCGGTTCTTGGCCTTCCGCCACGCCTATCACGGTGACACTTTCGCTGCGATGTCGATTTGCGATCCGGAGGAAGGCATGCACCGCGCTTGGGGCCGCGTGTTGCCGCGCCAACTGGTCGTACCGCTGCCTCAAGGACGTGAAGCGGCGGCGGAGTTCGAGCGCACGGTTGCGGCGTACGCGCACGAGCTCACGGCGATCGTCATCGAGCCGCTCGTCCAAGCGGCGGGCGGCATGAAGTTCCACGATCCGGAAACGCTTGCTGCAGTCGCCGCATGTGCCCGCCGTCATGGCCTGCTGCTGATCGCGGATGAAATCGCGACCGGATTCGGCCGTACGGGGACGCTGTTTGCCTGTGAGCAGGCGCACGTCGAGCCGGATATCGTCGCGCTGTCGAAGGCGTTGAGCGGCGGCACGCTCCCGCTCGCAGCAACCGTCGCCGCCACGCATGTCTACGACGCGTTTCTCGACGAGGATTTCATGCATGCGCTGCAGCACGGTCCGACCTTTGCAGGCAATGCGCTTGCCTGCGCGGCTGCCAATGCATCGCTCGACTTGTTCGAGTCCGAGCCGCGTCTCGAGCAGGCGGCCGCGATCGAAAGGCGGCTGGCGGCCGGTCTCGAGCCTTGTCGAGACCTGCGCGGAGTGCGCGACGTGCGTGTGCGTGGCGCGATCGGCGTGGTGCAGCTCGAGCGCATTCCGCGGCTCGACGCGCTGCGACGCCGCTTCGTCGCGCACGGCGTGTGGGTTCGGCCGTTCGGCGACGTCGTCTATCTGATGCCGCCGCTCGTGATCGGTACGGCCGATCTCGACACGCTGACCTCCGCCGTGCGCGGCGTACTGACCGAGGCGCGGGTGCACGGCGACCTTTGAGCCGCTCGATGCCGGCCGCCGGCCGTGATCTCGCGCACAGACGGCCCCGCAGCAACGGCAGCTTGTGACGCACGTCTTGCCGTGAAGCACGGGCGCTTTTCCTCTGCACCATTTGGAAGCGATGATTCGCCCCGCTGGAGGCGCCGCCCAGCCGGAGCGCAGCGCGGCGGTATTGGCACACCGCTTGCTATAGCCACGAGGGCTGCGCTCGAATCCGGTTGAGTGGGCCCCGAATGTCGGGATCTTACGAGGGAGGCTTCGATGCAAAACCGTCAATCCGTGCGGCGCCCATGCCGCGTCGAGCGCCGCGTTGGTCAGCCTTCGGGGCTGCGCCTTCGCCCCGTTGCGCTCGCGATCTCGGCGGCGCTCGCGTCTGCCGCGGTGCCGATGCTCGCGAGCGGCCAGGCCGACAGCGGGCCGGCGATCGAGGAGATCATGGTGACCGCGACCCGGCGTACGGAGAGCGTGCAGGACATCCCGATCAACATCGCGGCGTTCGACGGCCAACTGCTCGACCGCCGCGAGATTTCCGATCTCGCGCAGCTCGGCCGAAGCGTGCCCGGGTTGTATGTCGTCGACCAGGGGAAACGCGGCGCGAATCATATCGTCGTGCGCGGCCTGAATCTCGACACCATCACTTCCGCGGAGTCGCTCGACAACAACGGCGGCGACGTCGTGTCGACCTACGTCGGCGACATTCCGCTGTACGTCGATTTGTCTCTAGCGGACATGGATCGCGTCGAAGTTCTGCTCGGACCGCAGGGCACGCTGTACGGTGCGGGCACGCTGGGCGGTGCGGTTCGCTACATACCTCGCCGTCCGGACTTCAACTCGACGGGTCTGTCGTTTCGTGCGACGAGCTTCAGTCTCGCCGAAAGCGACAATATCGGCGTCCGAGGCGGAATCACGGGCAACTTTCCGCTCGGTGACAAGCTCGCGCTGCGCTTCAGCGCGGATCGCGACAACGACCCCGGTTATATCGACACGCCTTACCTCGTGCGCGACCCGGGTCTGTCGGATCCCCAGCCCGATCTAACCGATCCGGCAGCGGTCGCGGCCAATCTCTATCGGGCCAACGACGTCAACACGGAGCAGACGACGGCGGGTCGCGTGGGGCTGCGTTGGCAGCCCGGCGACAAGGTCGATGCCAACTTCACGTACTACTTCCAGAACCTCGACGTCGGCGGCCGCGACGAGAATCACGTGGTGGCTTTCGGCACCGGCAAGTACGAGTCGGCGACACGCTATCCCGAGCCGATCACCCGCAACAATCATCTCGCGGCTGCCGAGATCACCGCAGACCTCGGCTTCGCGGAGCTTACGTCCGCAACCGGATACTCGACGTACCATGAGCGCGGACAGCGGGATCAGACGGATCTTCTGATCACGCTGATGTACAGCTACGAAGCCTATCCGTCGTTCTCGGCCTTTACGCGCGACATCGAGGACTGGCGCACCCTGAGCCAGGAAGTGCGACTCGTGTCGAAGAAGACCCGACGCGTCAACTGGCTAGCCGGGGTCTTCTACTTCGATCAGCACCTCAACGAGGACAGTCGTGAGTACACGCCGCACTACAGCGAGTATCTGCTGAACTTCGGCTCCGGTGTGGTGCGCCCGGATGCGCTCGAGTACGTCAGTCAGGAGATCGATGATCTCAAGCAGAAGGCTCTGTTCGGCGAGATCGGGTTCGACATCACGGACAAGTGGCAAGCAACGCTCGGCGGTCGCTATTACGACTACACTTTGAATCTGCTGAGCGGGGCCGCTACACCGCTGTTCAATACCACCTATCTCGGGTCCCTGCCGCCGGCCGAGATCGGCATCTCGCTCGATCCGAATTCTCAACAAGACAGCGGCAGCCTCTACAAGCTCAACACGTCGTATCACTTCAAGCCGGATCTGCTGGGCTACGTCACGATCAGCGAGGGCTACCGGATCGGTAGCTCGAACGGTGTCGCGCCGTGTCCGGATCCGCTGCCGACGAATCAGATCATTTGCGCCCTGCCGGACGAGGTGCAGTACTTCCCGGACAAGACCACGAATTACGAAGTGGGTGTCCGCAGCCAATGGCTCGACCGCCGGCTCACCCTGAACGGCGCGCTCTACTATGTCGACTGGAAGGATCCGCAGCTCACTTCGGCCACGGCGAACGGCGCGCAGCCGATCACGAAGAACGGTCAGGGCGCGCGCACGAAGGGGTTCGAGATTTCCCTCGACGTACGTGCGACGCAGAGGCTCGATCTCAACTTCTCGTTGTCCCACACGAATGCGGAGCTTTCGAAGGATGCGCCGGATCTATTGCGAGTGTTCCAGCCGCCGGGGTTCGGTCCGAACAATCCCGCCGTATACACCGACGGGCTGGCGGGCGATAGGCTGCCGGGCTCGCCGGTCCGCCAAGGCACGTTCGATATGACCTACGACCTGCCGCTCAAGGGCAGCTGGGATCTCGAGCTCAACTATGGCATTGCGGCGATCGGCGACGTCTATACGAAGACCGGGTTGCGGGCGGACGGTGAGGACTTGCCGGGCTACGCGGTGCATTACGGCTCGGCGGTCTTACGAGGCGGCCCGTGGACTGTCGGGCTGTACGGCCGCAATCTGCTGAACAAGTACGCCGTGACCGGTGTTCGTTCGATCCGCGACTTCGTGCAGACCGTCACGGACGAGAACGGCGATCCGGTTGCCGTGCGTAGCTACGCGCAGCAGATGCTCAAACCGCGGGAAATCGGTATCCGGTTCAGCTACGCGCTCGACCTCTAGCGCCGCTATGATGCGCTGCGATGGGGAACGTCGCGGCACACACCGAGCTCTCGGCATGGCATGCCGAGGCCGAGCGGGCGCTCAATCGGCGCGAGTTTCAGCGGGCGCACGAGCTGTGCCTCAAGATCCTCACGGCCGAGCCGCGGTTCGCCGACGCGCTGTTCTTGCTCGCGATGATCGCCGCGGAGCACGGCAACTTCGGCAAGGCGCTCGAGGTCGTCGACCGCGCGCTCGCGCTCGCGCCGAACCGGGCGGACTACCACGCGCAACGCGGCCGCTGCCTCGTCGTGCTGCATCGGCCGCGCGAGGCATTCGAGGCAGCATCGAAGGCGTTCGCGCTCGCGCCTGCCGACGCCCTCACGCTCGACACGATCGGTGTGGTCATGACGCGGACCGGCGCGCATGCGGAAGCGGTCGCGCCGTTCCGTGCGGCCGTCGCGCGCGCGCCGAGCAATCCGTCGTTCCAGTACAACCTGGGCGCGGCATTGCAGTTCAGCGGCGATTTCGAGGCGGCTTCGGCCGCATATCGAGCCGCCCTCGCTAGCGAGCCGCGGTTCTATCGTGCGTGGTCGGCGCTGTCGCAGGTTGCGCGTGCCGCGCTGAGCCGCGAGGAGGTTGCGACGGTCGAGCAGCTGCTGATCGCCGGCGGCCTCGATGCCGATGCCGAGCTGCAGCTGTGTCATGCGCTCGGGAAGCAGTGCGAGGATCTCGAGCGCTACGAGGACGCGTTTCGCTGGCTCGAGCGCGGCAAGGCTCGAAAGCGCGAGCGGCTCCGCTACTCGGTAGCCGCCGACGAGGCGTTGTTCGCGGCGGCCGCTCGCACCGGCGATGCGCCGCCCGCCGCGGGAGACGACTCGACCGAGCCGATCTTCATCGTCGGCTTGCCGCGCACCGGCACGACGCTGGTGGAACGGATACTGTCGAGCCATCCCAAGGTCTTCGCGGCAGGCGAGCTCACGAACTTCGCATTGGTCGTCAAGCGCGCGGCCCATACGCCATCGAACCGCGTGCTCGACGTCGAAACGCTTGCGGCGGCGGTCGGTTGCGACGCCGCGGCACTCGGTGCGGCCTACGTCGATAGCACGCGGCCGCGCACGGGTCATACGCCGCACTTCATCGACAAGATGCCGCTGAACTTCCTGTACGCTGCGCTGATTCGGCGAGCATTGCCGAGTGCCAAGATCATCTGCCTGCGCCGCAATCCGCTCGACAGCTGCCTCAGCAATTACCGACAACTGTTCTCCACGAGCTTCTCGTACTACGACTACTCGTACGACTTGCTCGACACGGGGCGATATTTCGTGCTGTTCGACAAGCTCGCGGCGCTGTGGCGCCGGACGCTCGGGAGCGGCTATGTAGAGGTGCGCTACGAGGACGTCGTGGCGCATACCGAGCGCGAGGCGCGCAGACTCGTCGAGTTCTGCGGTCTCGAGTGGGATCCCGCGTGTCTCGCTTTCGATTCGAATGCTGCGCCGGTCGCGACGGCGAGCTCGGTGCAGGTTCGCAGCCCGATCTATCGAACGGCCGTCGGCCGCTGGCGAAAGTACGGCAAGGCCGTCGAGCCGCTCAGGCGCCTGCTCGCGGCGGCCGGGGTCGCAGACGTTTGAACGGCGCGTCCGACTCCGCTCGGCAAGCAGGTCAGAACATCTCGGATTTGTCGGGCTCGGCCGGTTTGCCGCTCCGGTAGCGGTTCGGTATGAAATCGCCCGTGATCATGTCGTGGTACGACAGTCCCGGGCCGACCATCGGATATACGCCGGCCTCAGGGTCGATCACGACCTCGAGGAAGGCAGGTCCGCGGTAGCTCAAGAATTCCGCGATCACCTGCGGCACGTCTTGCTTCGAGTCGAGGCGCTTGGCGTAGCCGAAGCCGTCGGCTTCGGCGGTCTTGACGAAATCCTTCTTGCGCAGCGACTTGTCGCTTGCCGACAGTCTGCCTTTGAAGAACAACCGCTGCCACTGCATCACCATGCCGTCGCCGAAGTTGTTCAGCACGACGACCTTGATCGGCAGGCCGTACGTGGTGACGGTTTCGAGCTCGCCCAGATTCATGCGGATGCTCGCGTCGCCGTCCACGTCGATCACGAGCTTGCCGGGACGGGCGAGCTGTGCGCCGATTGCGGCCGGCAGTCCAAAGCCCATGGTTCCCATGCTGCCGGAGGTGAGCCACAGGCGCGGCTCGCGAAAGTCGCAGTACTGCGCTGCCCACATCTGATGCTGGCCCACTCCGGTCGAGATGATCGCCTCGCCCTTGGTAAGGGCGTTGATCGTCTCGAGGACGTACTGCGGCTGGATGAGCTTGCTGCCGCGGTCGTAGTTCAGCGCATAGGTGGATTTGAGCTCGGCGATCTCCGCGAGCCATTGGCCATTGTTCGTGCCGAAGCCCGTCCGCCGTGCGTATGCGACGAGCGTCTCGAGCGCTTCGCCGAGCAGTCCGACGTGATACCAGTCGGCCTTCCGGACCTTGTGAATCTCCGACGGGTCGACATCGAAGTGCAGCACGTGCTTTGCTTTCGCGGCGAACTTGCTTGGCATGCCGGCGACACGATCGTCGAACCGTGCGCCCATGGCGATCAAGAGGTCGCAGTCGTCGACGGCGTAATTGGCGCTGGCGGTGCCGTGCATGCCGAGCATGTGCAGCGACAGCGGCTGCGTCGTGTCGAAGCCCCCGAGCCCCATCAGTGTCATGGTGACGGGAATCTTGAAGGTGTTGGCGAACGCGCCCAGTGCGCCGCTTGCGTTCGCGTTGATCACACCGCCTCCGGCGTAGATCAACGGCCGCTTGGCGGCGGCCAGCATCGCAAAGAATTGCTCGCACGCGGAGTCCGAGAGTCGATTGCCCTCGATGCCGGCGAGGCGCTGCCGAT
This sequence comes from uncultured Gammaproteobacteria bacterium, assembly GCA_963817615.1. Taxonomy (GTDB): domain Bacteria; phylum Pseudomonadota; class Gammaproteobacteria; order Steroidobacterales; family Rariloculaceae; genus FEN-1219. The sequence goes on from CAWFPH010000002.1 coordinate 2,167,725, forward strand.
AGCCCGGAATGGGCAGCCGGCCGTCACCCTGGAATTCGCCGATCCAGTTTTGCACGTCCTTCGGCACGTCGACCACTACCGGTCCCGGCCGACCCGTGCGCGCGATCTCGAATGCCGTGCGCACGGTCGCTTCGAGCCGCTCGGGATCGGTGACGAGGAATACATGCTTGGCGACGGACCCCATGAGTGCGCTGACCGGGGCTTCCTGGAACGCGTCGCTGCCGATCGCGCCGGTCGGGACTTGGCCGCAGATCACGACGATCGGGATCGAATCCGCCGTGCAGTCGCGCACGGGTGTCACGCAATTCGTGGCGCCGGGTCCAGACGTCACCATCACGACGCCGACGCGCCCGCTTGCGCGAGCGTATCCCGCAGCCATGAAGCCCGCGCCTTGCTCGTTGGCCGGCACGATCAGCGGCATGGGCTCGACGCCGTCGCGGGCATGGGTTTGGTTGTAGCGGAACACGGCGTCGTACGTCGGCAAGATCGCGCCCCCGCTGTAGCCGAAAATCGTGTCGACGCCTTCGTCGGCCAACACCTGGATCAGAATGTCGGCGCCGCTCATACGGGTGCCCGCCAGCGGGTGGGCGTTAGTGAGCTTCGGTTGGATCAGCGTGTCCATGGGTCGAGGAATCGTGGCGCGAAGCGGAGCTTTGCAGCGGGAGTCTTGACGAAAAGATACTGCATTGCAATACCTGTTGTTCTACGCCAACATTGATCTCTTTCGCTTTGGCGCCGCTGCAGAATCGCATGAGGCACATCATTTCCATACTCCTGCAGAACGAAGCGGGGGCCCTGGCGCGCGTCGCGAATCTATTCTCTTCGCGCGGCTACAACATCGAAAGCCTCAACGTGGCCCCGACTGCGGACGAGAGCGTCTCGCGGCTCACCCTCGTGACGACCGGTCCCGACGACGTGATCGATCAAATCACCAAGCAGCTCGCCAAGCTCGTCGATGTCGTCGAGCTCGCCGACATGACCAGCGCGGACCACATCGAGCGCGAGCTCGCGTTGTTCAAGCTCGACTTGAAGAACGGTGGCGCGGAGAAGCTCGCGGCGACCGTGAAGCAATTCGACGCGCGAATGCTGAGCGACCAGCATGGGCACTACACCGTGGAGGTCGTGGGCGGGAGCCAAGAGATCGATCGATTCTTGAAGCGCGTCGCGGGCGTTACGGACGTGCTTGCCGTCGTGCGCAGCGGTGCAATGGCGGTCACGCGAGGCGTGCCGGCGCGACAGCGCGACTGAGCGCGCGCTGCGGCCGATCGACAACGCGCCCCATGAGCACGCCCGCGCCCGTCAGCCATTCCGAGCGGCTCGCAAACGCTCGCCGCATCGTCATCAAGATCGGCTCCGCCCTGTTCGTCGACCAGCGGACCGGCACGCTCGACCGATCGTGGCTCGAGGGCGTTTGTGCGGACGTGGCCGATCTCCGTCGCGCCGACAAGGACATCGTAGTCGTCTCGTCGGGCGCCGTCGCGCTCGGTACCCGCGAGCTCAAGCTCGATCCGCGCCGCGCGCGTCTCGAGGACAGCCAGGCCGCGGCGGCCGCCGGACAGATCGTGCTTGCACATGCCTATCAAGAAGTGCTGCGCGGTTTCGGTATCACGGCCGCGCAAGTGCTGCTGACGATCGACGACAGTGAAAGTCGGAGGCGCTATCTCAACGCGAGTAAGACGTTGTTGACGCTGCTCGCCTATGGGGCCGTGCCGGTCGTGAACGAGAACGACACGGTTGCGACGCAAGAGCTGCGTTACGGCGACAACGACCGCTTGGCTGCACGTGTGGCCCAAATGGTCAGTGCCGAGTGCCTCGTGCTCCTGTCCGACGTGGACGGGCTGTACACCGCCGATCCGCGGCGCGATAGCGGTGCGCGTCACATCGGCGAGGTGACGGAGCTCAAGAGAGAGATTTGGGAAATGGCGGGTGGCCCGGGCTCCACTCACGGGTCGGGCGGAATGCGAACGAAGCTCGATGCCGCGCGGATTGCGGTCGGCGCCGGCTGTCGCATGTGCATCGCCACCGGTCGCATCGCGCGGCCGATCAGCGCCCTCATGAGCGGGGGGCGCGCCACGTGGTTCTTGCCGAGCGCCACGCCGAGCGCCGCCCGTAAACAGTGGATCGCGGGCACTCTGAGCGCGAAAGGCTGCGTGCGCGTCGATCCCGGAGCGGAGCGGGCCCTCGCGTCGGGACGGAGCCTTTTGCCCGCGGGCGTCACGGCCGTGGAGGGCGATTTCGAGCGCGGCGATGCCGTCCGCGTGCTCGCGAGCGACGGGCGCGAGCTCGGACGCGGGCTGGTGGCCTATGCCGCCGACGAGGCGCGCTTGATCGTGGGCCAGCAATCGCAGCGGATCGCCGAGGTGTTGGGTTATCGCGGCCGCGATGAGATCATCCACCGCGACGACCTTGTATTGGTCGACTCGAGATGAGCCGATGAGCACGGTGCAGCGAGAGCGCAGCTCGGAACTCTACGACAGCATGATGGCGATCGGCCGGAACGCGCGAGCCGCAGCCGGCGCGCTCGCCCAAGCTTCGTCCGATATCAAGCGACGGGCGCTCGAGACCGCGGCGCGCGAATTGCGCGCCGCCGCCGACGTGGTGCTTGCCGCCAACGCCGAGGACGTGGCAGCGGCGCGTGCCGCAGGTCTGAGCGGCGCGATGCTCGATCGCCTCGCGCTCGATCCGGAGCGGCTCGAGGCGACGGCCGCCGGGCTCGAGACCGTCGCGGCGCTCGACGATCCGATCGGTCAGGTCATTGCGCAATGGGACAGACCGAACGGCCTCAACATTGCACGCGTCCGCGTGCCGCTCGGGGTGATCGGCATCATTTATGAAAGCCGCCCGAATGTGACCGCCGATGCGGCCGCCCTCTGCCTCAAGAGCGGCAATGCGGCCATATTGCGCGGCGGCTCGGAGAGCGCACGCTCGAGCGCCGCAATCCATGCTTGTCTCACACAAGCCCTCGTTGCGCACGGGCTGCCGGCGAGCGCAGTGCAGATGTTGCCGACGCAAGATCGAGAAGCCGTCGGCATCATGTTGCGCGATATGGCGCAATACATCGACGTGATCGTGCCGCGCGGAGGCAAGAGCTTGGTTGCGCGTGTGCAGCAGGATGCCCGCGTGCCCGTGATGAGTCACCTCGAGGGCATCTGCCATACGTTCGTTCACGCAGCTGCCGATCTCGCGATGGCGCGGCGTATCGTGGTGAATGCCAAGATGCGCCGTACCGGTATCTGCGGCGCAACGGAAGCGATCCTGGTCGATCGTGCCTGCGCAGCGACGCATCTCGCACCGATCGTGCGCGGCCTCCTCGAGGCGGGCTGCGAAGTCCGCGGCGACGCGGCGACGCAAGCCGCCGATTCACGCGTGCGTGCGGCAACGGAGTCCGATTGGGGCAAGGAGTTCCTCGACGCGATCGTCGCGGTGCGCGTCGTCGACGGGCTCGATCAGGCCCTCGACCACATTCGTCGCTACGGCTCGGCACACACGGACGCGATCGTGACGGCCGATCACGCGGCCGCCGAACGATTTCTGGGTGAGCTCGACAGCGCGATCGTGATGCACAACGCGTCCACACAGTTCGCGGACGGTGGCGAATTCGGCATGGGCGCCGAGATCGGCATCGCCACCGGCAAGATCCATGCGCGCGGCCCCGTCGGCGCCGCGGAGCTTACGAGCTACAAGTACCAGGTGCGCGGCACCGGCCAAATACGGCCGTAACGGGCTTGCACGGATCGCGGCCGGCCCCGTCGATGCAGTCCGGATCTGCACCGCTCGATCTGATCGTGATCGGCGCCGGCATCAACGGCGCCGCGATCGCGCGCGAGGCCGCGCTGTCGGGGCTGCGCGTGCTGCTCGTCGAACGCGGCGATCTCGGTGCCGGGACGACCGGCGCATCGTCGCGCCTGATTCACGGCGGGCTGCGCTACCTCGAGCATCTGGAGCTCGGCTTGGTCCGCGAATCGCTCGTCGAGCGGGAGCGGCTGTTGCGAGCCGCTCCCCATCTCGTCGCACCGCTGGAGCTGTGCATTCCGTTGTACGAAGGCGCGCGTCGCAAGCCTTGGCAGATCGGGCTTGGCCTGACCCTGTACGACTGGCTGGCGTCGGGCAGCACGTTGCCGAATCATTCGCGGCTCACGCGCGATGCGCTGCTCGGGCGCATTCCGAGCTTGAACCCCTCCGGCTTGCTGGCTGGCGTGAGCTACTTCGATGCCCAGGCCCGTTTTCCGGAGCGGCTCGTCGTCGAGAACGTCCGCGACGCCGTGGAGCACGGCGCGCGATTGCTGACCCACACGCGCGTAACGCGGATTCGAATCGCGGACGAACGGGTCGTCGGCGTCGACTGGCGCAGCGAGGCCGGTGTGGGGGGTGCTGCCGATGCACCGATCGTCGTGAATGCCGCGGGCCCTTGGGTCGACGAGGTGCTCGAGCCGATTCGTCATCGCCGTCTGATCGGCGGCACGAAGGGCAGCCATCTCGTGATTGCACATTTCACGGGCGCGCCGGATCGCGGTTTGTACGTGGAAGCGGGTAGCGATGGCCGGCCGTTTTTCATACTGCCCTGGAACGGCATGCTGCTGGTCGGCACGACCGACGAGCGCTTCGAGGGTGATCCGGCCGGTGCGGCCATCGATGCCGAGGAGCTTGCGTACCTGATCGCGGAGACCGAGCGTGCGCTGCCGGCGTCGAGACCGCTCGCGCCGCGCGTGCTTTACACGCAAACCGGCGTTCGACCGCTGCCCTATCGGCCGCGTGGGGCGGCGGGCGCGATCACGCGTCGCCATTTGATCCGGTCGCATACGCGCGTCGCGGGCCTATATTCGGTCGTCGGCGGCAAGCTCACGACGCACCGCTCGCTCGCCGAAGCCGTGCTGAAAGCGCTGCGGCGGCGCCTGCCGCGGTTGCGCGAATCTCCGACACGCGAACGGCGCTTACCCGGCGCGCTCGATTCGACCGAGCGCGACGCATTGCTTGCGGACCTGAGTGCGCAGTTGGGTGCGGCGCAGGCCTCGCGCTTGTGGAGTATTTACGGCGCCGCTGCGCGACACGTGGCGGCGCTTGCGCTGCGCAAGGATCTCGCCGGCACATTGACCGCCACCGGGCCGCTGACGGCGGAGCTCGTCTACGCGCTCGACGAAGAATGGGCGGTCACGCTCGGCGACATCCTGCTGCGACGCTGCATGACCGGTTTGGAGGCGGATTTCGGTCTCGCGGCCGCGGCTGCGGCGAGCGAGAGGCTCGCGCAGCTCGGCCTATGGTCGCGCGATCGTGCGGCAGCGGAGCTCGCTGCGTACCGCGATACCGCCGCTTCCCATCGTTCGGCGGCGGCCCGGGCCGCAAGTTAGCCGATCGCGTCAGCTTGCGGCGCGACCGCGATGAGTGGTGCGACGTGGACCGCCGGCGCCTCGATGACGACGGCGGGCGGGGCTGCGGTTAGGTCGCTGCGTGCAGTCGCGCGGGCCGTCTCTGCAATGCGATCCGCAAGCGTGCGTTCGGCGCTCTTCGCCGTGACCACGATTACGTCCATGTCGGTCGGCATGGTCTGCTCGGCCGACGCTACGCCGGATGCGGTGAGCAGCAAAGCCGCAATCAACGTTCCGCTGCGCATATTCATGGCCTTTCTCCACCTAATCAGAACAACCACGGTTCACAACGCGAAATGCTACGCGGACGCCGACAAGCGCGGCTTGAAGAAAGATCAAGAATGACGAAGTTCGCTCAAGCCGGAACGGTTTTCGTGACCTCTTTCGCAAGTCACGATCGAGCAGGCGCGGGCTCTCGGGGAGGGCGGCGAGGCGCCGCGCGACGCTTCAGCTCTCTGAAGTTTTATCGATAGCCTCGAACACCACGGTGGGACGGTCGCCGCGGCGCGAGTACAGATGCACGCTCGCCATGTCTTCCAGAGCACGATCGCGCTCCTCGGACGTGGCGTACCAATGGAATTGCTGCCAGCTCGCGCCGAGCAGCCGGGTGAACGTGTCGCCGGCCGGCAAGCTCACGCGTATCCCATAGGGCTTTGGGAGGTCGAGCGGTTTCAACAAGTTGTGCGGGTGGCAAATGTGCATCTTGAGACGGGATCGCGCCGAGTGCGCGTCATCTTAGCCGAACTGCCGACGGCTGCGCGAGCTGCGCTGCTGCAAGCGCGGACGGATGTGGGCGAATGCCGAGCTACAATCGAAGCGCATGGCGAAAGTCATTCAGACCACGGATTTTTTCGTAGTGGGCGGCCCGGTGCAGCCCGATCGTCCGTGCTACGTGGAGCGCGCAGCAGATCGTGCCCTCGAAGGTTCCATACTCGCGCGCCGCTTCAGTCTCGTCCTGGGCTCACGTGCGATCGGCAAGTCGAGCGCGATGGCGCGCTGTGCACGCCGTCTACGTGACGCCGAAGAGCTGTGTGCGTTGGTGGATCTCGCCCAAATAGACGCTCGCGGAGACGCTGCCGATGCCGACCGTTGGGCGTATGCAATTGCAAGCAAGATTGCCCACGAGCTGCGGCTGAAGATCGACCTCACGAGCTGGTGGCGCGAGCAAGCTGCACTACTCGGAGAGCGTCCGCTCGCCGAATTCTTTCGGGAGGTCGTGCTGGCGAACACCACCGTGCCGGTCACGATCTTCGTCGACGAAATCGAACGCACGCTCGACATGCCGTTCGCCGCCGAGCTGTACGCGGCGATCGAGGCTTGCTACGTGCGCCGCGCCGCCGAGCGGGACTACTCGCGTCTCACTTTCGTGCTCGTGGGCGTGGTCGCTCCACAGCAGCTCGACGATGCAGCGCGTGCGCCACTGCCTCGCGCCCAATCGATCGATCTCGCCGACTTCACTCCCGAGGAGTCGTATCGTTTGGCGCTCGGGTTCGGGGGCGAGCCGGCCCAAGCACAGGCTCTCATGGACCGCATTTGCGCGTGGACGGGCGGCCACCCGTATCTGACGCAGAAGGTCGCTCGCGCGGTGAGTCGCAAGGGCGGTAAGCTCGAGGATGTCGAGCATGTCGTGCGCGAGCAATTGATCGCGCCGTTCGCCGCTCGCGGGGACGCGTTGCTCGGCCAGATCGCCACGGCGTTGACGGCACGCACCGCGCCGGCGCGCTCCGCCCTCCGACTCTTGGGCCGCTTGGCGAAGGGCGGCAAGCCTGCTCCAAGCGACGCCGGTGCGGCGCAGACCCTGCTTCTCACCGGAGTCGTGGTGGCCGATGCACAGGGCGTTCTGCGATATCGCAATCGCATCTTCAGGGAGGTATTTGGACCGCGATGGGTCAGCGCGCGTCTGCCGCGTGGCTGGCGAAGAGTGCTTGCGGCGGCCGCCGTGCTCGCTTTGCTTGCGGTCGGCGCGAATTGGTACGTGCACGAGCTGCCGCGGCCGTACCTTGCCACATTGACGACGGCCGGAGCCCCCCCGGAGGCCGTCGACGAGGCCTATGCCCGGCTCAGCCGCCTTCCGGGCTTTGAGGAGCGTGCCGAACGCCTCTACGCAGCCGCCCTCGAGCGGCGTAGCCGTGCAGCGACCAGCTTTGCGGCCGCGGCTGCGAGCGACGCGGCGCTGCGAGCTCTCGACGCGAACGCGCTCGCCGATCGCTTGCTCGGCGAGTTCTGGCTGCGGAAGGCCGAAGACGCGGCGCGCAAAGAGCGGCGCGATTCGGCCTTGCTGTATGCGGCCCGGTCGACGGCGGCACAAGGCGGCACGGGTATGCTCGCCGAGCTCGCGTCGGCGGATTATCCGCTCCTCGATCGCACGCTGCGAATGGCGATTCCACCGCCTCATTGGAGCGTCGACTGGGAGCACGAGACTCTGTTGTCGGTCGACGCCGGCAACAATTTGCAGCGTGCACGACTTTCGGCCGAGAGCGTCGGATCCATCGACTCGTCGATCGCAATCGCAGTGCGTCTAACCGCGCTCAAGGCGGCCGCGGTGTCGCGGGATTTGCAAGTGGCCGGAGACGGCTCTGCCGGAGACTTCGAGCTGACCGCGACGATCGCCCATCCGGCGAGCGCGGAGCTGCTGCTCAAGCTCTCGGCGCCAAGCGGCGTCGAGGCCAGCGTGCCCGTTCCGCAGGGTGCGCCCGTCGAGACGTTTGTGTTCACGGCGGCCGCCGGCTCGCCGCTCGCGGCGCTCGCCGACGAGGAACGCCGAGGCCGCTGGCGGCTCGAGGTCATCGACCGACGCAGCGGCAACGTGGGCTCCCTAGTGGGCTGGGGATTGCGGTTCGACGAGCAGATCTGGCGCGATGACCCCGATCAGTCCGTGGCGATTCCGGATCCAGAGCGCACCGATGACGTGGTGGCCGCGCTGCCATCGGGCGCCACGTTCGCCGTCGTGCGGCCCTCGATGCCCGGGCCGATCGGAACGATCGCGCTTTGGGATCTCGCATCCGGCCGGTTGCTGCGCGACTTCACGCTGCCGCGGCCGCCACGGGAAGTCGTGATCGATTCGAGCGCCGCGCGGTTGCTCGCCGTGAGCGGCAACGTGCTTACGCTCTGGGACGCCGCCGACGGTGCGGTCCTCGCACGAGTTACAACGCAGACGGACTTCGTGATGCCGCCGATATTCTCGAGCGGTGGTGGTTACCTGATGATCGCCGAGCGCGTCGAGGACGGCCCGCCGCTGTACAGCCTCTTGAGCGCCAAGGACGGCTCGCTGTTGGGCAGCGTGGAAGGGCAGCGTAATGCGAGCGACTGGTGGCTGGGCCCGGGCGCTCGATACCTTGCGTTGCAGGATACGCCGAACACCGTGCGACTCGTCGATCCGCGTCGCGGCACGGAGATCGCGCGCCTCCAGCATCCGCACGCTCTGCGTCGCGTGCTGCCGCTTCCCGACGGCAAGGCGCTCCTGACGATCGATGCGCTCGGCGAGATCAGGCTATGGCCGATCGATGCGTCCGATGGGTCTTCCGAGGTTGCGACCTACCTCGGTACGACGGCGGATGCCGACAGCGTGAGCATCGCAGCCAACGGCGCTCGCCTGGCGTACAGCGCTGCCGACGGCGCCGTGCTCGTGCTCGAGCTGCCGACCGGTCGCCCCGTCCAGTACGTTCGCCTCGAAGGCGGCGCGCCAGGCGTCCGCACTGAGCTCGCGCCGGATGCCGACCGCTTGGTGACCAGCATCAACGGCCAGTTTCGGCACTGGAAGGTGCGAACAGAGCCGCCGTCGATCGCGTGGCAGGCCGATGGCGATGTCAGTGCGGTGGCCGTCGCCGCTCAGCCGGACGCGACCGTCATCGGTACCCATGGCGGTCAGCTTCGAGCTGCGTCGGGGGCGAACCTCGAACGTCCCATGCTGTCGTTCTTTGGTCATCGCGGCGACATTCTTGCCGTGGCCGTCGACGCTCGGCACGGCGTTGCCGCGAGCGGTGGGAGTGACGGCACCGCACGTATCTGGGATCTCGCGACTGCCGCGCCGGCGGGTCCGCCGCTGGCGTTGAACGTGGGGCGCCGCGTTCCCGTCACGGTCGTGGCGCTCGCGCCCGACGGCCGTTCCCTCGCGGCCGCCACGGATGCGACGGTCGTCGTTTGGCAATTGCCCGACTCGACGCCCGTCGCCCAGTGGCCGATGGCCGCCACGACTGCGCTCGCGTTTTCCGCAGACTCCGAACTGCTCGCGACGGGAACGCGCAATGGCGACATCGCGGTCGCTCCACGCAGCGGCGGTAGCACGCAGACGCTACCCGGCAACGCGGCGATCGAGAGCATCGCATTCGCGCCGAATGCGAACGTGCTCGCAACCGGCGACGCCGCAGGCGGCCTGCGGCTTCTGCGGTTGGCCGACGGAAGCGCCGTCGGGCAGTCACAGGGCCTGCCCGAGCCGGTTCGCTGGATCGGATTCTCGTCGGACGGCGCAGTGCTGTGCGCTGCGACCGACCACTGGCTGCACAGCTATGGTGTGACGGCAGCGGGGCTGGTCCCGATGCATGCGCGGCTGTCGCGTCTGCGGTTCGCGCCGGGTGCACCGTTTGCGATGATAGGACCGGAACGGGTCCGTGTAGCGGGGTTCGATGAGAACGGCGAGCTCGGCGTCGACTCGCTCGATCTTGCGGCGACGGCGTCCGGTGCGAGCGATCCCGCGCTTGCCTCACGCGATTGGACGGTCGCGTTGGGTTTGCGTCTCGCTGAAGACGGCTCGCCGGTGACCGCCGGTCCTTAAGACCAATCCGAGCGCCCTTTTTGCCGAATGTGTGAACTGTGCGGCGGGGCTCGCGACCGCGAGCGCGTTATCGTGTGCGGCGTTTGACGTAAGCACTGCGGACGGTTCCGCGACGTCAACGCCGACGAGCGCGAGACGCATGACCAGACTCACGGCCAAGGCCCGCATGGCGGTTACTGCGGCCGTTTTGACGGCATGCACGGTCGGGTGTGCTCCCTCCGTGCACCCGCGCAGCTTTGAAGAGTTCATGGAAGACGGCCTCGCCAGGGAAGGCGCTCTCGCTCGCTGCAACATAGACCGCGACGCCACGGCAAGCGACATCGAATGCGAGAACGCGCGGCGCGCCGCGGCTGCGATCGCCGGCGCCGAGCAGGACGCCCTCAGTGCGGCGCGCACACGCGAATCCGAGCGCAAGCTGGCGGCAATACGTGAGCGGGCCGCGGCCGAGGAGCGCGCCGCGACCGAGGCGGCCGCCGAGGCAAAAGCGTCTGCTGAGGCTGCCTATGAGGCGCAATGGAAGGGCAAAGGCGCCCGTCCGCCTCAGCAGGAGGGCGCCGCGGATGCCGTTGAAGCACCCGTTTTCGGCGCACCTTTGCAGCCCGGCTTGCCCGAGGCTTCTCAGCAGGTCGAAGACGACGTCTCGGCGTCCGACGGCCGCCTACCACCACGTCCGGCGTTGCAGATCGCAGCGGCGGCTCCACCCGAGAACGACATAGCGCTTCCCGTGCCGATCGTCGACAAGAGCGACTTGAGCGCGATTCCGCGTCCGTTCGTGCGTCAGGACGACGCCGAGCCGGTCGTTCAGCAGCGCTGACGTCAGCGCGGGGCGTCGAGCGGAAAGGTCTTCGCTTCTTCCTGTTGGGCCGGAGTCTGGCTAGGCGGCGGCGCTTCCGATTGGGTCAAGGTCGCGGCGCCGCGGAGCGCATCGAGAAATCGTCGCGCGGCCTCGGGCGTCGCGTAGGTCGATTCGCCGAGAGGCTTCCCGCCTGCGCCGTAGTAGGAGGCGCTGTCGTCTTGATCGACGTCGAGGCGCGTACCCTCGAATGCCGCGCCCGCAAACGCCCCGCGCCCGTGCAGAACATATACGTAGACCTCACCGCGTCCGGTCATGGCGGCGGTCGAGCGGCGACCGAGCGGACCGGCGACCGCAGTGGCATCGCCCCCCAACGTGAACTTCCCGCTCTCGATGTTGCGCACCGAGCGTTCGTTCGCGAAAACCAGTGCGACATCGACGGCTTCTGCCCCGAATTGCCAGCCGATGCTTCCGCCGGTGAGCGTGACGAATGCGGGGTTGCTCCATTCGCCGCTCGCCGTGCGTATCGTCAGCACGCCGCGGCCCCTCATGCCGCCCACGAAGAATCCGCCGCGAATCAGGTTCGGGATCACCACGAGCCCGCGTGCACGCTCCAACACATCGGCTGGAATTCCGTGCGCTTCATCGGTCGATAGCTCGTGCAGCGCCGCTGCGGATTGCGCGAGCTTCGTGTCGTCGGACGTGTCCGCGCCCGCGGCCCATGCCGACGTCAACGTCGCGAGCGTCGCGGCTGCTGCAAGTAAAGTGGCACGACCGAGATTCGCATTACGCATCATGTTCTCCGCGCACCCTGCATCGGGCGCATCTTAGCGGATCTGCTGCGGGGCGCCACCCGCGTCCGTACTGACCTTGTACCCCGGCGGCAATGGGCAGTCGAGCGCTGCTGCGACCGCTCGAAACAGCTCCTGCTCGTCGACCTCGATCTTGCGGTCTGCGCGCATTGTCGCGAGCATGGCGTCGAGGATTCGCCGCTTCTCGAGTGGCCTCAAATCGGCGAGATTCGTGAGCGCCCCCCCCAGCGCATCCAGGTCACGGAGCGCTGCAGGCGAGGTGAACGTGGGATCGTCGGAGCGGGGCTTCCACTCGAGGGCCGCCAGGCCCGCTTGGTAGGCGGCGGCTGCATTCGCGGCGTCTTCGTGACCGAACGCCGCAACGTTGATGAGAAGTGTGCGCACTGCCGCGCGCTGTGCCTGACGGTCCGCGTGCGGCCGTGGGTATCGCGCCGGGGTGTCTACGCAAGTACGCTTCGAGCACTCGGAGCAGGACGAAGTCGAAGAGTCGTCGGTCCGGATCGAGCTCGACGACCCGTTCGAGCAGCTCGAGCAGAAACCGTATCTGCTCGGCGGGCCGTTGGCTCACAGCCGGGAGAGCCAGCTCGAGCAGCGGGAGACGCAGCTTCGGATCGAGCGTGCGGAGCGGATCGAACAGTCTGGTGCAGAGCTGCGTTCTGACGGATCCGAGGCGAGAAGCGAGCAGAGACAGTTGTCGAGCGCGCGCAGCGTCGTCCGGCGCCAGTGCGAATGCGAGAACGAGCAGCATGCTCGATTCGCGCGACCGTGCGGCGCTATAGACCTCTTCAGGCAAAGCTGCCCTAAGCGCGCCGCCGACTTCCGGCGCACCGACGCTGCCTGCGCGGTCGAGCAGCGCGCCGCCGGTCTCCATGGCAGCGGGGGCGAGCGCTGCGATGCCGGCTCGATCGTCGGTCGCCGCCGACGAGTCCGGCATTCCCGCGTCGTGCGCGGGGATGCTCTCGGCATCGAAGGTGGGATCGAGCGCCTTGATCCGCTCGAGCAGCGGCGGGTGCGTCGCGAACAAGCCGCTGAACGAGGACGCGCCGCGTGCGAACAGCATGTGCGCGACCTCTTCGGTTTCCACGGCCGACAACTGACCGGTGTAGCCGGCGATCTTCTTCAGCGCGCCTGCGAGGCCTTCCGGCTCCCGCGTGAATTGCACGGCCGATGCATCGGCGAGCGACTCCCGGCGTCGCGACACGGCGGCCTTGATGAGGCGACTCAGCAATACGCCGATCGCGCCGATGATCGTGAGCCCGAATCCGATCGCGAGCACGGCGGTTATGCCGCCGTTGTTGCGGCCCCGACGCGCGAAACGCACGCTGCGCAGCAGCCATCTGCCGACGAGCGACAGAACGAGAATTCCGAAGCTCATGCCGATCAGTTGCTGGTTGAGGCGCATATCGCCGTTCAGCACGTGGCTGAACTCGTGAGCGATCACGCCTTGCAGCTCCGAGCGGTCGAGCCGCTCGAGCGCTCCTCGCGTGACGGTGATAGCCGCATGCGTGTGGTGGAGTCCCGAGGCGAACGCATTGATGCCGGCCTCCTGCTCGAGGATGTAAATCTCGGGTACCGGCACTCCGGAGGCAAGGGCCATTTCTTCGACGACGTTCACGAGTCGCCGCTGCAGCGGATCCGTACCTTCGCCCACGACCTGGGTCGCGCCGAGTTGCCGCGCCACTTGGCCGCCGCCGCTGCCGAGCGAAGCCGCGCGTACCAGGCTCGCGATGACCATCAAGCCGAACGTGCATGCGGCAATCGTCGCTGCGAATCCGAGATTCGCCGCGAGCCAGTCCGGCCAAGAGGATCCTCCCTCGTATGGGACAGTGTCCGCGACGTAGGTGCGCAACGCGATCGTGACGACTAAGGTGGTCGCGACGGCGACGACGGCGAACGAGAGCAGGAACGCGCCCACGAGCACTCGGCTCGTTCGCCGCGCTCGCTCCTGCAGCGCGAAGAAATCCACGGTCGTCGCGCCGGCTTGCTCAGGTGAAAGAAACCTTCGGAGCTGCGCGCTTCTCGGCCTGCTCGATCTCGAGATACTCGGCGGGCTTGAACTTGAAATTGTTCGCGATCAGGCTGCTCGGAAAGCCCTGACAGGTGTTGTTGTAGCTTAGCACTGCGTCGTTGAAGGCCTGCCGCGCGAAGGCAACCTTGTTCTCCGTCGACGTGAGCTCCTCCTGGAAGTCGCGCATGTTTTGGCTGGCTTTGAGATCCGGATACGCTTCGGCCAGCGCAAAGAGCCGGCCAAGTGTGCCGCCGAGGGTCGTTTCGGCCGCCGCGAGCTCCTTGATAGCCTCCGGGTCGGACGGATCCGCGGCAGCACGACGGAGGCCGGCCGAGGCAGCGTTGCGCGCCGCTACGACCGCTTCGAGCGTGCCGCGCTCGTGGCTCATGTACCCCTTCACGGACTCGATCAGGTTTGGAATGAGGTCGTAGCGGCGTGTGAGCTGCACGTCGATCTGCGAAAAAGCGTTACGTACGCGATTGCGCCGCCCGACCAAGTTGTTGTACATCACTATGCCCCATACGACTATAGCGACGACGATGCCGAGCGTAATGAGAGTCTGCATCGAAAGGCTCCTGGACGGATCGAGTTTGCGGAGAATACGCCGTGCCGCGCGGACGCGCCAATGCACGAGACGTGCCGCCGTCGTATGCGTGATTGCGACGTTCGCGTTTTCACGCGCAGAGGCCGCGGGCTGGATCGGCGAAGCGATCGATTTGATGGGCACGCGGGTTTCGGTCGATCTGTGGGCCGACGACGAGGCACGCGGACACCAGCTCGTCGCTGCGGTCCTCGAGGACTATCGCCGAATCGACGCGAAGATGAGCACGTACAAGCCGGATAGCGAGATATCGCTCATCAATGCGCGTGCGGCCAATGCCGCCGTGCCGATCGACGCGGAGCTGTTCGATCTCATTCACCGTTCCCTCGAAGTTTCCGCCGCGAGCCGCGGCGCATTCGACATCACTTATGAGAGTGTCGGGTACCTCTACGACTTCCATGCGCATCGACATCCGGACGATCTGCAGATTCGTGACCGGCTGCCGGCAATCGACTATCACCACGTCGTTCTCGGCGACGCGACACGCACGATCCATTTCACGATGGCGGGTGTGCGCATTAATTTGGGAGGGATTGCCAAGGGCTACGCCGTCGAGCACGCGGCCGCGATGCTGCGCGAGCAAGGTGTCAAGAACGCGCTGCTGAGTGCGGGCGGCGACACTCGCGTGATCGGCGACCGGCGCGGTCAGCCCTGGATCGTGGGTATTCGACACCCCCGGCTCGGCGACCAGGTGTTTACGCGCTTGCCGATCGTCGACGAGGCGATTTCCACGTCGGGCGACTATGAACGGTTCTTCGATGAGGATGGTCACCGTTACCACCACATCATCAATCCGTCGACCGGCGAGCCCACTCGGGGAACGTTGAGCGCGACCGTGATTGGGCCCGATGCGACGACCACGGACGCCTTGTCTACGACCGTCTTCGTTCTCGGTGCGAAGGCCGGCATCGAATTGCTCGAACGGTCCTTCCCGGGCTACGAAGGCATCGTCGTCGATGCGATGGGCAAGGTGTCTTACTCGAGCGGCCTGGCCCCGCCCGCAGGACCGTAGCGCTACTGCACGGCCTCGCGGCGACCGCGACCGATCGACGTCACGTTGCGGGCGCCTTCGCCGGCGAAGAAGCGCCTGACTTTGAGTGCGGCCTTGAGCTTGGCCGTACGCACGTAGGACTGATAGAGGAGATCCTTGAGCACTTCGATCAGCACTGCGGCTTCGTCCGCGCCCAACACGGGCGGCTCGGGCTGATCGCCGAACAGGGTTTCCTCGATAGCCTCACGCGTTGCCGTTTCGATCTCGCCGATGAGCAGCACGTCGCGAACGCTGTCCTGCCAGCGCCGGCGCGCCTCCGGACCAAGGCCGGTCAGCGCGTTGCGCAAAGTGCGCCTGGACATCGACGCGAACGCGTTATAGCTGCCTGAGGTATAGCACTCGAATGCTTCCCGCAGCAGCGGCTCGGTCGTCGCCGGTAGATAGCTGTATTGAAAGCGCTCGCGCGGGCGTTCGACTTCGACGAGATTCGGTGCGAGCTCGACGCGTTGCGGCTCGTAGCCGCGCACGGCGGCACGCACGAAACGCGGTTCGTTGCACGCAGCACATCGGTAGACGATGCCGACGTGACGCGGCCGCGCCTCGACCAGAGCTTCGAACGACGGGGTCGCTACCGGCAGCAGCTGCGCGTGCGCGCCGCAATGCGGGCACTCGCGCGCGATGGAGTCGGTCTGTTCGAAGCCATTGTTCTTATTTACATAAATCGCCAAGCGAACGGCCTCTCGGTACGAGCATACAGGTGTGCGCAGGTTTTGAATACGCTGCGATGGGAAGCCCGGCCGTGCCCGTGCCGGTTCTCGTACGCCCCGCCGGCCAAGGCCTAAGCGAGGCGTTTGTAGTGCAGGCGGTGCGGCTGATCCGCGTCCTGCCCCTTCCGCCGTTTGAGGTCGGCCGCGTAATCAGCGTAATTGCCCTGAAAGTACACGGCCTCGCTGTCGCCCTCGAATGCCAGTATGTGGGTGGCAATCCGGTCGAGGAACCAGCGGTCGTGCGAGATCACCACGGCGCTGCCCGGAAAGCTCAAGAGCGCCTCCTCGAGGGCCCGCAGCGTCTCGACGTCGAGGTCGTTCGTAGGCTCATCGAGCAGCAGCAAGTTGCCGCCGGAGCGCAGCAGCTTGGCAAGATGAACCCTATTGCGTTCGCCGCCGGATAGAAGGCCCACCTTCTTCTGTTGGTCGCTGCCGCGGAAGTTGAAGCGGCCGACGTACGCCCGTGACGGAGTCTCGTAGGTGCCGACGCGCAGTATGTCTTGACCTTCGCTGATCTCCTCCCAGACCGTCTTGTCGCCGTCCAGAGTGTCGCGGCCTTGATCGACATAGGCGAGTTGCACGGTGTCGCCGATGCGGATTGCGCCGCCGTCGGGTTTGATTTGGCCGGCGAGCATTCGGAACAGCGTCGTTTTGCCCGCGCCGTTCGGTCCGATCACCCCGACGATTCCGCCGGCCGGCAGGCTGAACGAGAGATTCTCGAACAGTACGCGATCACCGAAGGATTTGCCGATGTTGTCGGCTTCGATCACGAGCTCGCCCAGGCGCGGACCCGGCGGAATGTAGATCTCGTTCGTTTCGTTGCGGGTCTGGAACTCCTTGGACGTAAGCTCCTCGAACCGGGCCAGACGAGCCTTGGCTTTCGCGCGCCGCGCACCCGGGTTCGACCGTACCCAGTCGAGCTCGGTCTTGATCGCACGTTGGCGTGCGACTTCCTGCTTCTCCTCGAGCTCGAGCCGCTTTTGCTTCTGCTCGAGCCACGAGCTGTAGTTGCCCTGCCACGGAATGCCATGTCCGCGATCGAGCTCCAGAATCCAGCCGGCGACGTTGTCGAGGAAGTAACGGTCGTGAGTGACCGCGATGACGGTGCCGGGATACTCTCCGAGAAATCGCTCTAGCCACGCCACCGACTCCGCATCGAGGTGGTTGGTCGGCTCGTCCAGGAGCAGCATGTCCGGGTTGGACAGGAGTAGGCGGCAGAGCGCGACGCGGCGACGCTCGCCACCCGACAGCGACTCGATCTCCGCATCCCACGGCGGAAGGCGCAGCGCATCGGCGGCGATCTCGAGCCTGCGCTCGACTTCCCATCCCGCAGCCGCATCGATAGCGTCCTGCAGCTTGCCCTGCTCCTCGAGAAGCTTTGTCATCTCCTCTTCCTCGAGCGGTGCGGCGAAGCGGTCGCTGATCTTGTTGAAGCGATCGATGAGGCCGATGACGTCGGCGACGCCCTCCTCGACATTGCCGCGCACGTTCTTCGACGGGTCGAGACCCGGCTCCTGAGGGAGATATCCGATTTTGATGCCCGGCTGCGGTCGCGCCTCGCCCTCGAACTCGCGATCGACACCCGCCATGATTCTGAGCAACGTCGATTTGCCCGCGCCGTTCAGGCCGAGCACGCCGATCTTTGCGCCGGGGTAGAAGCTCAGGCTGATGTCGCGCAGGATGTACCGCTTCGGTGGAACGACTTTCGCGAGGCGGTTCGTGGTATAGATGTACTGTGCCATAGACCTGCGGGGGTTCGAGCGGGGCTCGGATTATCGGCGCGCCAATACCCTGCGGCAACTGCAACATGTCGCGTTCGACCATCTTGATCGCGGGCGCGGAGCTCGCTCGGTACGGCTTCCCGAATGGTCATCCGTTCGGTCCGGACCGCTACGAGGCTTTCATGACCGAGGTGCGACGCTCGCAGTGTTTTGCGGATCTCACGACTCTCCCGCCCCGGCAAGCGACCCGCGCAGAGCTCGAGTACTTCCACACCGCCGCCTACGTCGATCGGGTGAGCGAGCTCTCGGCACGAGGCAGCGGATTGCTCGACGCCGGCGACACGCCGGCCTACCCGGGCGTCTACGAGGCGGCCGCCGGTGTAGTCGGCGGGACGTTGGAAGCGCTGCACGCGATCGTCACTGGGCCGATGCACCGCGCTTTCATCCCGATCGGCGGTTTGCACCATGCTGGGCGGGATCATGCGGCAGGGTTCTGCGTATTCAACGATTGCGGGGTTGCTATTGAGGCTGCGCGCCGCATCTACGGATTGCGACGCGTCGCGTACGTCGACATCGACGCGCATCACGGCGACGGCGTTTATTACGCGTTCGAACAGGACCCCGAGCTCGGGTTCGCCGATCTGCACGAGGACGGCCGCTTCCTGTATCCGGGCACCGGCAACCGCAGCGAGACGGGCCGCGGTCCCGCGGTCGGCACGAAGCTCAATCTGCCGATGCCGCCCGGCGCGGATGATGCGGCGTTCCTCAAGGCATGGGACGAGGTCGAGGCCTATCTCGAGGCCGCGCGCCCCGAGCTGATTCTCTTGCAGTGCGGCGCCGATTCGGTTGGCGGAGATCCCATCACGCACCTGCGTTACACGCCCGAAGCGCATGCGCACGCGGCGCGCAGGCTGTCGGCGCTCGCTGAGCGTCATGCAGCGGGGCGATTGCTCGCGATGGGAGGCGGCGGTTACAACCGCGGCAACCTTGCGCGGGCGTGGACCCGCGTGGTCGAGGAGCTGGCTGCATAGATGTTCGATCAGCGCTCAATGGCAACGGCAGACGCGCCGGTCGCCCATGCGCTGGCGGCCGAGCGTATGCGCCAGGAGCAATTCCTCGAGCTGATAGCGTCGGAGAACTACGTGAGCCCGCGCGTGCTGGAAGCACAGGGATCCGTGCTCACGAACAAATACGCCGACGGCTATCCCGGTTCGCGTCACTACGCCGGCTGCGAGCAAGCCGATGTCGTGGAGAGTCTCGCGATCGACCGGGCGCAGAAGCTGTTCGGTGCGGGCTACGCGAATGTGCAGCCGTACTCGGGCTCGCAAGCGAACCTGGCGGCCTATCTCGCATTGCTGCGGCCGGGCGATACGCTGCTCGGTATGCTTCCGGCGCATGGTGGTCACCGTACGCACGGCGCGCCGGACAATCTTTCGGGCCAGCTCTATAAGGTGGTCTCATACGAGGTCGACGCGGAGACCGGAGAAATCGACTACGACCGTGTAGCCGCGCTCGCGCGAGAGCACCGGCCGCGCGTCATCGTTGCGGGCTTCTCCGCTTATTCGCGCGCGCTCGACTGGGCGCGCTTCCGGGCGATCGCCGACGATGTCGGCTCGAAGCTCCTCGCCGACATCGCCCACGTGGCCGGGCTGATTGCCGCGGGTCTCTATCCGAGTCCCGTGCAGATCGCCGACTTGACGACCACGACGACCCACAAGACGTTGCGAGGTCCGCGCGGCGGGATGATTCTGGCGCCGCGCCGGTCGGCTCTCACGGCGCGCGTCGATGCGGCCGTCTTTCCGAGTACGCAAGGAGGGCCATTGATGCACGTCATCGCGGCGAAGGCCGTGGCGTTGGGCGAGGCGTTAGATCCCTCATTCAAGGCTTATCAAAGGCAGACGCTTGCCAATGCGCGCGAATTCGCCAGCGTGCTCGCGCAGCGAGGCTACGACGTCGTCTCGGGCGGCACCGACAATCATATGTTGCTCGTGGATCTCCGTGGCTTGGCGATCGACGGGAAGAGCGCAGAGCATGCGCTGCACGCTGCGCACATCGCGGTCAATTGCGCGTCGCTGCCCGGCGCCTCGATCTCGACAGAGCCGACTCGGGGCGCGGACGGTTTGCGGATCGGCACACCGGCCGTTACGACGCGAGGCATGTGCGAGCCCGAGATTCGGAAGATCGCCGCATGGATGGCCGATGTGCTCGACGCCGCGGGTGACAGCGGCGTCGTCGCGCGCATCCGCGCCGGCGTGCTCGATTTGTGTGCAGCGTTTCCGGTGTACGGACGTGGTTAGCGCTGCACACAAGCTCGGCTACGTGCATCGGGAACGCCCGCCCGTCTTGCCGTCGTGGCGCACGACCGTCGGAGGCTAGTGCCGTGCATTGCCCATTTTGTGGACACGAGGACACCAAAGTCATCGACTCGCGGCTCGCGGGCGAGGGCCGCCAGGTGCGTCGGCGACGGGAATGTCTATCGTGCGGCGAGCGCTTCACGACGTTCGAGTCGCCGGAGCTCGTCATGCCCTACGTCGTGAAGCGCGACGATAGACGCGAGCCGTTCGATGAGAACAAGCTGCGTACCGGATTGATGAGCGCGCTGCAAAAGCGACCGGTGCAGCGTGAGCACATCGAACGCAGCATCGACCATATCACGCACATTTTGCAGACGCTCGGCGAGCGCGAGGTGTCGAGCCGGCTCGTCGGCGATCTCGTGATGGAGGAGCTGCGCAGGCTGGACGAGGTGGCGTACGTGCGGTTTGCGTCCGTTTACCGCAGCTTTCAGGACGTCACGGAGTTTCAGCAGGAAATCGAGCGCCTCCAATCGCTGCCGAGCCTGCTCGAAAGCCGCGAGCAGATGTCGCTGCTTCCGGACGACCAGCGCAAGAAGAAATGAGCCCGAACGATCGAGCCGTCGCGGCGAACAGTGCACGCGACTACGAGCACATGGCAGTCGCGCTGAAGCTCGCGGCCAACGGGCTGTACGACGCGGCCCCGAATCCGACGGTGGGCTGCGTGATCGTGAAGGACGATGTCATCGTGGGGACCGGTTTCAGTGCCCCGGCCGGAGGCCCTCACGCGGAGCGGCGCGCGCTCGTGGCAGCAGGTTCTGCCGCGCGCGGCGCGACGGCATACGTGACGCTCGAGCCTTGCTGTCACCATGGGCGCACGCCTCCGTGCACAACTGCGCTCATCGATGCAGGCATCGTGCGCGTCGTGTATGCGGGCAGCGATCCGAATCCGCTCGTGCGCGGCGCGGGTGCGCGCGGCCTCGAGGCTGCGGGCATCGAAGTCGTGGGCGGCGTCCTCGAGGCGGCGGCCGAGCCGTTGAATCGTGGCTTCTTCACGCGCATGCGCCGGGGCATTCCGTGGGTTCGTTGCAAAGTCGCCGCGTCGCTCGATGGACGCACGGCTCTTGCGAACGGCGCGAGCCGGTGGATCACGAGCGCGGCCGCTCGCGCCGATGTGCACCGCTGGCGTTCCCGATCGAGCGCCGTCCTCACCGGGAGCGGGACGATGCTCGCCGATGATCCGGCTCTAACGGCTCGGCGCGAAGAGGCCGGCATCGACTCCGGCATCGGCATCAAACAGCCGCTGCGAGTCATCGTCGATTCGCAGCTGCGGACGCCGCCGACCGCCCGAACGTTCCGAGAGCAGGGTGAGGCGCTGGTATTCACTACGGCGCCCGAGAGGTCGGCGACGGTAAGCGCCCTCAGAGATGCGGGAGTGCGTGTCGAGCGCGTGCCGGGCGGTGCGCACTGCGACTTGCGCGCCGTCGTCGAACGGCTCGGCAAGCTCGAAGTCAACGACATTTGGGTCGAGGCCGGCCCGCGTCTCAACGGCGCGCTTCTCGAGGCAGGTTTGATCGACGAGCTGGTCTTATATGTCGCACCCCGACTGCTCGGTGACGGTGCGCGAGGCATGTTCTGCGTGCCGACCATCGAATCGCTCGGGGCCGCATGGGATATCCAAGTCGAGGAAGTTCGGCAGATCGGGCGCGACTTGCGGATCACCGGCCGCCCCAGTAGGGTGGCGGGCGCCTAGGCCGTTCGGAGCGAAGTCGCGTGTTTTCGGGCATCGTGCAAGGCGTCGGTTCGATCGTGACGCAAACAATGCTTGGCGCCGATCAGCGGCTCACGATTGCGCTTGGAGGGGCCGCGATCGCGCCCCCCGCCATTGGCGGCAGCATCGCGGTGAATGGCGCCTGCCTGACCGCGATCGCCGTCGCCGAGGATCGGTTCTCGGCGGACGTGTCCGTCGAAACGCTTGCCGTCACGACGTTCGGCCGCCTCGGACCGGGCGCGCGCGTCAATGTCGAGCTGCCCGTGCGGGCGGGCGATCCGCTCGATGGCCACCTCGTGACAGGCCACGTCGACGGCGTGGGCCATGTGCTCGAGCTGCGGCCGGCGGGGCGGTCGCTGTCGCTGGCAATCGAGCTGCCGCCCGCGCTCGCGCGTTACGTTGCGGCGAAGGGATCTATCGCGGTCGATGGCGTGAGCCTTACCGTCAATGCCGTTCGGGGCACCCGATTCGAGGTCAACGTGATTCCTCATACGCAACATGTGACCGTGATCGGCGAGTATCGGCGCGGAACCGCAGTGAATATCGAAGTGGACATGATCGCTCGGTATCTCGAGCGACTATTCGAGCCGGCCGAACGCACCGGTGTAGCACTCTCGTTCTTGGAGACCCATGGTTACGCGCGCAACGACTGACCCGGCTTGGGGCCGGCTCGACTCGATCGAAGACATCGTCGGCGCGATCCGCGCCGGCGAGATGGTGGTGATTCTCGACGACGAGGATCGCGAGAACGAGGGCGATCTGATCATGGCCGCGAGCAACGTGCGGGCCGAGGACATCAACTTCATGGCGCGCTACGGGCGCGGCTTGATCTGCCTGACTTTGACTCGACGGCGCTGCGAGCAGCTGCGGTTGCCGCTCATGGTCAGCAATACGGATATGCGCAAGACCACGAATTTCACGATCTCGATCGAAGCGGCCGAGGGAGTCACGACGGGTATCTCGGCGCACGACCGGGCGCGCACCGTGCTCGCCGCCGTCGCGCCGAATGCAAGACCGGAAGACTTGCGCCAGCCCGGACACATATTCCCTCTGATGGCCCAGCCGGGCGGCGTTCTGACGCGAGCCGGTCATACGGAGGCGGGTTGCGACCTTGCCCGTCTCGCCGGCTGCGAGCCGGCGGCGGTCATTGTCGAGATCTTGAATGACGATGGCGCGATGGCGCGACGTGACGATCTGCTGAAGTTCGCGCGACGACATCGGCTCAAAATCGGCACCATCGCCGACCTCATCGAATACCGCCTGCGCACCGAGGAATCGGTCGAGAAAATCGCGGAGCTCGAAGTCAAGACGGCGTTCGGGCCTTTTCGCTTGAGCTGCTTCGAGGACCATGTCAACCAAACGGTCCACCTGGCCCTAGTCCGCGGGCAAATCGATTCGACGACGCCCACGTTGGTTCGTGTGCATCGGCAGGACACGCTCGGCGACGCGCTGGGCATCGAGCATCGCAGCCTGCAGTGGCCGTTGCGCGAGGCGTTGCGCGAAATTGCAGAGCGCGATCATGGCGTGGTCGTAGTCTTGCGTCCGGAGGAGTCGGCCCGCGAGTTGATGACCGCCGTGCAGATGCTGGACAAGCAAGGACGCGATGCGAAGGCGGCGCGCGGTCGAGGAATGGATCTCAGGACGTTCGGCATCGGTGCCCAGATACTGCGTGCGCTCGGTGTACGCCGTATGCGAGTGATGAGCGCCCCTAAAACGATGCATGCGCTGTCCGGCTTTGGGCTCGAGGTCGTAGAGTACGTTTCTCCGGACACGGCCGAAAAGGGAAGCTCGAATGGATGACCGGGTCAAGACGCTGGAAGGCGATTTCAATGCTCGTGGGTTGCGCTTCGGCATCGTCGCGTCGCGCTTCAACGACTTCATCGTCGACCGGCTGCTGGCGGCCGCCGTCGATACTTTGGGGAAGCATGGCGTTGGCGTTGCCGATATAGAGGTCGTGCGCGTGCCCGGCGCGTTCGAGCTGCCGCTGGCGATCAAGAGGCTGGCGACGAGCGGCCGCTACAACGCATTGATCGCGCTCGGTTGCGTCATTCGCGGTGCTACTCCGCATTTCGACTATGTCGCGGGCGAGGCGACCAAGGGAATCGCCGCCGCGATGCTCGCCCACGACGTGCCGATCGGCTTCGGGCTGCTCACGGTCGACACCATCGAGCAAGCGATCGAACGCGCTGGGACGAAAGGCGGCAACAAAGGCGCCGATGCGGCCCTCGCGGCGATGCAAATGGCGAGCGTGCTGAGACAGCTGGAGCAATAACGCTTGGTGCGCACGGAAGGCGGTTCCAGGGGGCGGCACAGAGCGCGAGAGCTACTGGTCAAAGCACTCTATCAATGGCAGTTGGCGGGGCATGCCGTCGCGGAGATCAGGGCGCAGTTCTCGACGCTTCCCGAGTTCGAGCGTTGTGATGCAGAGTATTTCGACTCCATGCTCCAAGCCGCAATCGAGAATGCTGCCGAGCTCGATTCGTTGATTGCGCGGCATGCCGCTCGCGGCCTCGATCAGCTCGATGCGGTGGGTCGTGCGATACTGCTGTTGTCGCTCGCGGAGCTAACAACTAGACGCGACGTGCCGCCGAAAGTCGTGATCAACGAAGCCATAGAGCTCGCAAAACGGTACGGGCCGACCGACAGCTTTCGGTTCGTAAACGCGTTGCTCGACAAAGTCGTTCGCGAACGCCAACACCAGGCTCCGTCCGCCACGGGCAAATGATCGGCGAGTTCGAGATCATCGAACGCTATTTCACGAGACCGTGCCACGATCCGGATGTCGTGCTCGGCGTCGGCGACGACGCAGCCGTGATCGACGTGTCCGGTCGCCTTGCCGTAACCGTGGACACGTTGGTCGAGGGTGTCCATTTCCCAGTCGGGATGCCGGCAAACTTGCTCGGTTATCGTTTGATGGCCGTGAATCTCAGCGATCTGGCCGCCATGGGTGCGGAGCCTCGCTGGTGCACGCTCGCGCTCACCGTGCCCAAGCCGGACGAGCTTTGGCTCGACGGGTTCAGCCGCGGCTTGTTCGACATGGCAGAGCGCCATGGCGTCTGTCTGCTCGGCGGAGACCTCACCCGCGGCCCGCTGATCGCGACCCTGCAGCTCATGGGTCGTGCGCCGAACGGCCGCACCATGACGCGGGCGGGCGGCAATCTCGGCGACGACGTTTACGTGACCGGCACGCTCGGCGACAGCGCCGCGGGCATCTCCTTGATCGGGGAGCGAGCAAGCGCGCCTCCCGGGTCGGCCGCCGCTGCCCTGAAGGAGCGGTTTTACCGGCCCACGCCGCGCGTCAAGGAAGGGCTCGCCCTGCGGGGCTTGGCGAGCGCTGCGATCGACGTTTCGGACGGCTTGCTCGCAGATCTCGGACACGTTTGCAAGGCGAGCGGTTGCGGCGCCGTAATCGACGTCGAGCGAGTGCCGTTATCCGCGGAGCTGATGTCGTTGTTCCCGCCGCAGGATGCGCTCGCCCACGCGCTCGGTGGCGGTGACGACTACGAGCTTTGCTTCACGGCTCCGCCGTCGCGTGCCCAAGAGGTCGAAAGCGCGCTGGAGGCCTGCGGCACGAGCGTTCGGCGCGTCGGCCAGCTCGTAGCGGGACACGAGGTGCTCTGCCGCCGCGACGGTGAGTCGTTCGTGCCGCCGAAGCGTGGATACCGGCATTTCTGACGGGAAACATTCGCGGCCCGGTCTCCGCGTTTTGCGCGATCCTGTGCATTTTCTCGCGTTCGGCTTCGGCGCCGGTCTCGTGCCGCGGGCGCCGGGCACCGCGGGCAGTGTGCTCGGGCTCGTGCCCGCGTGGTTCATGTTCGCCGCGCCGTTGTCTTGGCGAATCGCGGTTGTCGCGCTGCTGGCGCTCCTCGGTGTCTTGATATGCGGAGCGAGCGCGCGCCGCCTCGGCGTCCACGATCATCGCGGCATCGTGCTCGACGAGGTCGTCGGCATGTTCGCGAGCTCGCTTGCGATGCCGTCGAGGAGTCTCGCATGGCTCATATTAGCCTTTGTTCTATTTAGATTTTTCGACGTCGTCAAACCCTGGCCGATCCGCGATGTGGATCACAGATTGGCCGGAGGCGCGGGCATTATGCTTGATGACCTAATGGCCGCGCTCTATGTCGCGGTCTGCCTCCAGACGCTGCGGATCTTGTTGCCGACGACATAAACCTCATGGTGCAGGCCAAAGCCCAAGTCGCCGCAGGCAAACGCCGCGACGTGCCGGATCGTATCGGCAAGTACGTCATCATCAACGAGGTCGGTCAGGGCAGCACGGGCAGAGTATTTCTGTCGCACGACCCTTATTACGGTCGCGACGTAGCGATCAAGCTCTACAACATCGAAAACGAGGAAGACGAGCAGAAGGCTCGCGTCACTCGCAAGATGTTCTTCAACGAAGCCCAGATGATGGGCCGTTTGCAGCACCCGAACATCTTGCCCATCTACGATGCGGGCGAAGAGAACGGCAGCTACTACGTCGTCACGGAGCACGTGCACGGCGCCCGCACGCTCGCGGCCTATTGCCGGCCCGACAATTTGCTGCGCACGGACGACGTCGTCGAGATCATGTTCAAATGCGCGAAGGGACTTCACTACGCCCACAGCCGAGGCGTGATTCATCGCGACGTGAAGCCGAGCAACATCATGCTCACCCTCGACAACGACGTGCGTGTGATCGATTTCGGCATCGCGCTGATCAAAGACTCCGACATTTCGCGGATCGAGGGAATCGCCGGTAGCCCGAGCTATATGTCGCCGGAGCAAGTGCAATCGGCCGAGATCACACCGTGCTCCGACATTTATTCTCTCGGTGCCGTGATGTACGAGCTGCTGACGGGCTTTCGGCCCTTTCGCGCCAACAGCCTGAGTAAACTGCTTCACCAGATCGTGTACGCGACGCCGGCGCCGATTCACACCCTGCGCGACGGCATCCCGGAGGAGCTCGAAGAAGTCGTGATGACGGCGCTGCGGAAGGAGCCCGACAAGCGATTCGCGACCGGTCTCGAGTTCGCAGGAGCCCTCACGCGTCTGCATCAGACGCTTCGCAGCCAATACGATCGTCTCGACAAGCAGGAGCAGTTCGATCTCCTGCGCAAGCTGCGCTTCTTCCACGATTTCTCGCACTCGGAGATTTGGGAAGTGCTGCGCGCGAGCGAGTGGTGCACGTATCAGCCGAACGACGAGATCATCCGCGAGGGCGAGCTCGACGATCGTTTCTACATCATCGTTGCCGGGTCTGTGAGCGTGCAGTCCGGACGTCGGCAGATCGGCGTGCTGTCGGACGGCGACTGTTTCGGCGAAACAAGCTACGTGCGCGGTGCCCGCCGCACGGCGACGATCAGCGCGACCACGCCCGTTACGCTCGTGCGTGTGAGCTCGACGCTGCTCGAGCAAGCATCGTCGGCTTGCCAGCTGCGCTTCAACAAGGTCTTCCTACGTTCGCTGATCGAGCGGTTGCAGGGCGTCGCCGCCACGCCGGCCGGTTAGCGGACGGGGCGGCAAGCGCGCTCGTCGGCGCGTCGAGTCTCAGCCGTCGCTGTCTGGGGGCGGGTCGAATGGCACCGGTTCCGCCTGCTCGGTGCGCTTCAACAGGATCTCGACCTTTTGCTCGGCCTCGTGCAGCGCCGCCTGACACTGACGTGTCAGCTTCACGCCGCGCTCGAACTCCCGTAGCGCCTGCTCGAGCGGCAGCTCGCCGCTTTCGAGACGGGCGATGAGAGCCTCCAACTCCTCGAGCGATTTCTCGAGGCTTCCCAAACTCGGATCGGTCGGCGTGCTCATGATGCCGAAGCGGCGCCCAATGTGAAGAGGGGCCGCCACCGTACACAGTCCGATCGCTTGCGGTCAAACTAGGCCCACGGTTGACGGTATCTCGACGCGGCGCTAGATTACCGTCCATTAGACCAAGTCTAAATGAGGTGGGCTAAAGTCCTGCCGCGTCCTTTTTTCGGCCCGCTTTTTTCGGAGGAACGATGAAACTCAAAGGCACCCAGACCGAGCAAAACCTGAAGGACGCCTTCGCCGGCGAATCCCAAGCGAATCGCCGCTATTTGTACTTCGCCGCGAAGGCCGATGTCGAAGGCTATAACGACGTGGCGGCCGTGTTCCGTTCGACTGCAGAAGGCGAGACGGGGCACGCGCACGGGCATCTCGAGTACCTCGAGGCAGTAGGCGATCCCGCGACGGGTCTGCCGATCGGCGCGACCAACTGGAATCTCAAGGCCGCAATCGCGGGTGAGACGCACGAGTACAGCGACATGTATCCCGGCATGGCCAAAGCGGCCCGAACGGAAGGTTTCGAGGAAATCGCAGATTGGTTCGAGACGCTCGCCAAAGCGGAGCGATCGCATGCGAACCGTTTTCAGAAGGCTCTCGACGCGCTGGACGAGTGAGCCGCGCGCTGATGCACCGCTCGAGGCGGCCTAGCCGCCCGAGCGGTTCGCGTCACCGAGATCGACCTATATGAACGATCGCACCGGGACTCGCCGCGAAGGTAGCCTCGAGGCGCCGACTCGGCATCCCGTCGAGTGGCGCGGCCCGCAATTCACGGATGCCGCGGCGCTCGATGCGGAGCTCGCCCGCGTCTTCGACATTTGTCACGGCTGTCGGCGGTGCTTCAGCCTCTGCCAATCGTTTCCGACGTTGTTCGATGCGGTCGATGCCACCGATAGCGGAGAGCTGCACGACGTTCCCAAGAAGGCTTACTGGCAGGTCGTCGAGCACTGCTATCTCTGCGACATGTGCTACATGACGAAATGTCCGTACGTGCCGCCGCACGAGTGGAATGTCGATTTTCCGCACTTGATGTTGCGTGCCAAAGTTGCCCGCTTCAAGGACGGCAAAGCCTCGGCGCGCGACAAATTCCTGAGTGCCACCGACGCGGTCGGCAACCTGGCCGGCATCCCCGTCGTTGCCCAGGCGGTCAACGCGGTGAACGGCTCGAAACTGGGGCGCAAGGTGCTGGAGAGCACGCTCGGCGTGCACCACGATGCACCGTTGCCGGTCTATCACTCGCGCAGCGCACGGAAGCGATTGAAGAGTCGAATAGGGAAGGTGGCCGAGGCGAATCCCGCGGGGGAAACGACAGGGCGAGTGGTCCTGTTCGCGACATGCTACGGCAACCGTAACGAGCCGACGCTCGTCGAGGATCTCGTCGCGGTGTTCGAGCACAACGAGATCGCCGTCGCTCTGCCGATGCAGGAGCGCTGTTGCGGAATGCCGAAGCTCGAGCTCGGCGACCTCGAGGCCGTCGATCGCTTGATGCGCACGAATATCGCGGAGCTCGACCGCTGGGTGCGCGAAGGCTACGACCTGACTGCGGTGATTCCCTCGTGTGTGTTGATGTTCAAGCAGGAGTTGCCGCTGCTGTACCCCGAAGATCCCCGCGTACGGCGCGTCGCCGACGCCTTCTACGATCCGTTCGAATATCTGATGCTGCGCCACCGCGACGGCAAGCTGAAAACGGACTTCTCAGCGCAGCTCGGTGCAATCAGTTACCAAGTGCCGTGCCACCTTCGTGTTCAAAACATGGGTCTCAAGACCAAAGAGGTTCTGGAGCTGGTTCCGAATACCGACGTCAAGGCGATCGAGCGCTGCTCGGGTCACGACGGCACCTACGCGGTGAAGACGGAGTACCGGGAGTCCTCGCGAAAGATCGCTCGCCCGGTCGCCCGCCAAGTCGACGAGGGCAACGCGCAGCATTTCACCAGCGACTGTCCGATGGCGGCAGCGCAGATCGCTTCGGTGGCGAAGCATGCCGAGCCTACACATCCGATCCAGTTGCTGCGCCGCGCGTACGGCATCTGAGCAGGTCGGCTCGAGGAGGGCGGTGCGAATGAAGAAGCTCGAAGTTGCCGACCTGTTTTCGCTCGAGGAGTACCACCGGCGACGGGCCGCCTTTCGCGCTCAGGTTCTCGCGCACAAGCGCGATCGGCAGGCTGCCATTGGACCGAACGTTACGTTGTATTTCGAAGATCGGCTCACGATGCAGTATCAGGTACAGGAGATGCTGCGCGTCGAGCGAATCTTCGAGTCGGAGGCGATTCAGGAGGAGCTCGATTCCTACAATCCTCTGATCCCGGACGGCGCCAACCTCAAGGCGACGATGATGCTCGAGTATCCCGACGTCACGGAACGGCGGGAAGCGCTGCAGCGGCTCGCTGGAATCGAGCATGCGGCATATCTCGAGGTGGACGATCTCGGTCGCATCGCCGCGCATGCCGATGAGGATCTCCCGCGCAGCGACGACGACAAGACATCCGCCGTGCACTTTCTGCGCTTCGAGCTCGACGCCGCCATGAGCGCGGCGCTGAAGGGCGGCGCGGCACTCGCGCTGGGAGTCGATCACCCGCACTACCGCTACACGCTGAACGCACCCGCGGCGCTCGTCGCGGCGTTGGCCGCGGACCTCGACTGAGGTACACGCGCGCTTTACTTGCACGCGGTCGAACGCGCTACAATCGCGCCGGCTTCGCAGCAACTCGGTCAGCGGCCGACCGAGCGCGGTGCCGAATCGATGAGCACTCAGTATCGCGCTTCCGACATCGAAGTCTTGAGCGGGCTCGAGCCCGTGCGCCGTCGTCCGGGCATGTATACGGATACGACGCGCCCGAATCACCTCGCGCACGAGGTCATCGACAATAGCGTCGACGAGGCCGTTGCCGGTCATGCCAAGAAGATCGACGTCGTTCTTTTCGCCGACGGTTCGCTGCAGGTCGCGGACGACGGCCGTGGCATGCCGGTCGACATGCATCCGAAGGAGAAGATCTCCGGCGTCGAGTTGATCCTCACGCGTCTGCACGCCGGCGGCAAGTTCTCGAACAAGAACTACCGGTTCTCCGGCGGTTTGCACGGCGTAGGCGTCTCGGTCGTGAACGCGCTATCCAAGAATCTGGAGGTCTGGATCCGCCGCGACGGCAAGGAATTCAACATGAGCTTCGCCGACGGCGAGCGCCGCGGCAAGCTCGAGACCGTCGGCAAGGTCGGCAAGTCCAACACCGGCACGACGCTCAGATTTTGGCCCAACCCGAAGTATTTCGACTCGTCCGCATTCTCCTTGCCGCGGCTGAAGCACGTGCTGCGCGCGAAGGCCGTGCTATGCCCCGGCCTCGAAGTCACGCTCGAAGTCGAGAAGCCGAAGGAGCGCGAGCGGTGGATTTATACGGGCGGCTTGGAGCAGTACCTGAAGGAGGCGCTCGGCGACGGCGACTGGCTACCCGAGCAGCCGTTTGCGGGCACGCTCGAGGGTAAGCGGGAAGCCGTCGAATGGGCGGTCGTGTGGCGCCGAGACGGCGCGGAGGCCCTGCTCGAGAGCTACGTGAACCTGATCCCGACGCCGCAGGGCGGAACGCACGTAAACGGCTTGCGCGCCGGGCTCACCGAGGCGCTGCGCGAGTTCTGCGAATTCCGCAATTTGTTGCCGAGGGGCATCAAGCTCGCCCCGGAAGACGTTTGGGAAGGTGTCAGCTTCGTTCTATCCGTAAAGATCGAAGAGCCCCAGTTTTCCGGACAGACGAAGGAGCGGCTGTCTTCGCGGGAGTGCGCGACGCTCGTCGGCGGCATCATCAAAGACCAGTTCGCGCTGTGGTTGAATCAGCATCCGGAGACCGGTGACGAGATTGCGGCTTTCGCAATCGAGAATGCGCAGCGCCGCCTCAAGGCCGCGAAGAAAGTGGTGCGGAAGCGCATCGTCGCGGGCCCCGCCTTACCGGGTAAGCTCGCCGACTGCACGAACCAGGAACCGAGCATGGCCGAGCTGTTCCTCGTCGAGGGCGACTCGGCCGGCGGCTCGGCAAAGCAGGCGAGGAATCGCGAGAATCAGGCCGTCATGCCGCTGCGCGGCAAGATTCTCAACACCTGGGAAGTCGATCCTGGCGAGTTGCTGGCCTCGCAGGAAGTCCACAACATCAGCATAGCGCTCGGCGTCGACCCGGGATCCTCGGACCTGGAAGGCCTTCGTTACCACAAGATCTGCATCCTTGCGGATGCGGACTCCGATGGCCAGCATATCGCGACCCTTTTGTGCGCGTTGTTTCTGAAGCATTTTACCCCCCTCGTTGCCGACGGTCGGGTGTTCGTCGCAATGCCGCCGCTGTATCGAATCGATGTCGGCAAGGAGGTCTTCTACGCGCTGGACGACGCGGAGCGCGAAGTCATCATCGATCGCATCGAGGCGGAGAAGAAATCGGGCAAGGTGACGGTCACGCGTTTCAAGGGTCTCGGCGAGATGAACCCGGTGCAGTTGCGCGAGACCACGATGGCGCCCGACACCCGTAGGCTCGTTCAGCTCACCGTCGACGGCAAGGACAAGGCGCTCGCCGTGGACGTGCTCGACATGCTCCTCGCGAAGAAGCGCGCTTCCGACCGCCGCGATTGGCTCCACGCCAAGGGCAATCTCGCGGACTTGTGACGGGCCGTCGATGCAGCGGCTCGGTCTGCCGCCACGGGTGTGGTGGCGCTCTTATGGAGATCCTCGAAGTCGCCGGCGCCTGCGGACGGGCCTCGGGCGCTTCGACGGACTCGCTCAATAGCGCCGCAGCATGGCGCATCGTTCAGGGGAACGAGGTAAACGAATGAGAGACCAAGAGCTCAACTTCGACGGCATCGAGCGAGTGCCGCTCGCCGTGTTCACCGAGAAGGCGTACCTCGACTACTCGATGTACGTCATTCTCGACCGCGCTCTGCCGCACCTAGGCGACGGACTGAAGCCGGTGCAACGGCGCATCGTTTACGCCATGAGCGAGCTCGGCTTGTCTGCGGCGTCGAAGCCGAAGAAGGCGGCGCGCACCGTCGGCGACGTGATCGGTAAGTTCCATCCGCACGGCGAGATCGCTTGCTACGAGGCCATGGTGCACATGGCGCAATCCTTCAGCCTGCGGTATCCGATCGTCGACGGGCAGGGCAATTGGGGCTCGCAAGACGATGCCAAGTCCTTCGCCGCAATGCGGTATACCGAGGCACGACTTACTCGTTATGCACACGTGCTGTTGGAGGAGCTCGAGCAAGGCACGGTCGATTGGACGCAGAACTTCGACGGAACTCTCAACGAGCCGTCGCTATTGCCGGCGCAGCTACCGAACCTGCTGCTGAATGGGACGAGCGGGATCGCGGTCGGGATGTCGACCGACGTGCCGCCGCACAACCTGCGCGAGGTGAGTGCGGCGCTGATCAGGCTTCTCGACGAGCCCGATGCGACGCTTGGCGATTTGATGAAGCACATCAAAGGTCCGGACTTTCCGACCGGGGGGGAAATCGTTTCGAGCCGTGCGGATCTGCTGCAGATCTACAAGACGGGCGGCGGAACGCTGCGACTTCGCGCGCGCTATCAGATCGAAGATGGCGAGATCGTGATCTACGAGCTGCCGTTCCAGACATCCGGGGCAAAGGTGCTGGAGCAGATCGCCGGGCAGATGACGGCCAAAAAGCTGCCCATGATGGAAGACCTGCGCGATGAGTCGGATCACGAGAATCCGACAAGGCTCGTGCTGAGCGCGAAGAGCGGCAAGCTCGACCTCGATGCGTTGATGAATCACCTGTTTGCGACGACCGATCTCGAGCGGACGATACGCGTGAATATCAACGTGATAGGCCGGGATGGCCGGCCGGCGGTGTTCGCGCTCAAACCGCTTCTCCAGGAGTGGCTGGAGTTTCGGACGGCCACCGTGAAGCGCAGGCTTTCTCATCGCCTCGAGCGAGTCACGAAGCGGCTCCACGTTCTCGACGCCTTGCTCGTCGCGTACCTCAACATCGATGTCGTGATCAAAATCATTCGTACAGAGGACGAGCCGAAGCCGGTATTGATGAAGCGTTTCAAGCTGAGCGACGTGCAGGCCGAAGCGATCCTGGATCTCAGGCTGCGGCACTTGGCGAGACTGGAGGAGATGCAGATACGCGGCGAGCAGAAGGAGCTCGCAGGGGAGCGTGCGGACCTCGAGGCGACGCTCAAATCGAAGGCGAAGCTCACGAAGCTCATCAAGGCTGAGATCACGGCGCTCGCCGATAAACACGGCGACAAGCGTCGGACCGGGATCGTGGAGCGCGAGGCCGCGCAAGCCATCGCCGAGTCCGAGCTCGTGACGAGCGAGCCGGTGACCGTCGTACTCTCCGAAAGAGGGTGGGCGCGCTCCGCGAAGGGTCATGAGATCGATGTCGTCGGATTGTCGTATCGGGCCGGCGATCAATTTCTTGCGGCGGCTCGCGGGCGGAGCAACCAGCTGGCCGTCTTCATCGACAGCACGGGCCGAGCCTACAGCGTCGGCGCGCACACGCTACCGTCGGCGCGCGGCCAGGGAGAGCCGCTCTCGGGGTATTTCAATCCGCCGGACGGTGCGAGCTTTCGCGCCGTGATGACCGGCGCGCCGGAGGATCGCTGGGTCGTCGCTTCGTCGGCGGGCTACGGATTCGTGGTCAAGCTCGAGGAGCTCTACTCTCGCAACAAAGCGGGGAAGGTTGCGTTGCGTGTCCCGTCGGGAGCCACGGTCGTGCCGGCCGCTGCGGTCGGCGAGCACGGCAGCCAGCTGGCGGCGGCTTCGAGCGACGGGCGATTGCTGGTGTTTCCGCTCGAAGAGCTGCCGGAGCTCGCTCGCGGTAAGGGCAACAAGATCCTCGCGGTACCGAGTAAGGACGGGGTGATGCTCGTGGCCGTATGCGTGCTGAGCGCAGAGCAATCGTTGCGCGTCGACTCGGGCCAGCGTCACATGACGATCAAGCCGGGCGATCTCGAGCACTATGCCGGCGCACGCGGGCGCCGGGGCATGGCGTTGCCGCGCGGTTGGCGCACCGTGGATCGCTTGAGCGCCGAGTAGTCTCGACTCGGGCGAAAGGGGTTTCGGGCTCCGCGGCGCCGCTACCGCTATCGCGGTGCGTTTCCCTCGGACAGCACGACCTCCGGCTCGTGCAAGTAGTGGCCTTGCATGTAGCCCGCGCCGAGCTGGAACAGCACGGCCATCGTGTTCGCGTCCTCCACGCGCTCGGCGATCGTCGCGATATCGCGCTTGCTTGCCGAAGCGATGAAGCTCCGTACCCGATCCTGCAAGGCGCTGTCCATCGAGAGGGTCTGCATCAGGGAGCCGTCGATCTTCAGGAACTGCATCGGCATGGCTGCGAGCACACGCGCCGAGTCGCGGCCGATCCCAAAATGCTCGATAGCGAAGAGATGGCCGCGACCGTGTAGCTCGTCAGCTAGCGCTTTCGTTTGCGTCAGATATTGAGTCGCGTCTTCCTCGCTCACTTGGAAGCAGATCTTCGCCGGCTCCACACCGCTGCTATCGACGGCCTTCCCGAGCCAGTCCGTTAGGGTCTTGTCGATCAGAGACTCGCTCGAGAGTTTCACGAAGACGCAGTCCAGTGAATGGCGTGCACAGTGCGCAAGGCTCGCGCCGATGACCCAACGGTCGATTGCGCGCAGCATCCGATTGCGGCCGGCTGCGGGCATGAAGTCGGAAGCAGCGACTTCCTCGCCTTGGACGTCGACCATCCGGATCACCGTGTCGAACATGATCTTCTGAGGGCCGCTGAGGCTCGCGATCGGCAGATGTGCAAGACGGAAGCGATTCTCCATCAGCGCCGTCTTGATCTGCTGAATCCAGATTTCGTCGAAACGCTGCACCCTCGTGCTTTGGTCGAGGGTTTCCTCGAGCACGACCCGGTTGCCGCCTTGCGCGCGGCCGCGCTCGTTCGCGCGCTTAGCGCCGGCAATGAGCGCTTCCAGCCGATCCGTGCCGGGGCCGACTTGGGCGAGGCCGATCGTGCAGGTGATCGACAAGGTGTTGTGGGCCGCTTCGAAAATTCGTTCGGCCATACGGGCGACGACGTTTTGGGCCCACGCTTCTGCGTCGCGCGCGGTGCCGCGCTCGAGAAGTATGGTGAACACGGTCCCGCCGAAGCGACCGTACAGATCGTTCGGCTGTGCGAGCGATTGGACGAGCTCCGCGAGCTGCACCAGCACCTCCTCGCTGGACACAGGTCCGATCTGATCCTCCACGGCGCCGAACTTGTCAGGTCGAATGTACGCAAGCACGCGTACGCCGGAGCGGCCGCTCCCGTCCAGTTTGTCGGTCAAGAGCTCGAGAAACCGCCGTCGATTGAAGAAGCCCGTGGCTGAATCCAGGTGGACGGCTTGCTCGATGAGGTCTTCGGGCTCGCTCGCCGGCGGGCTCGGCCGGGGCACGCTGAGCTTGATCGCCGGTTCACCGTCGAAGGTGGCTCGTTCCAGCAGCAGCTCGAGCGTCAAGGCCCGACCGTCGGACGCTCGAGCGGCGACTTTGAGGGGGCCCGAGTGCCACTGACCTTTCGCGCAGGCCACTAAAGCGCCTTTCAGTGCCGCATGGCTCGTCTGCTCGAACGAATCCATCAACGGGCCGAGCAGCGCATCCGGGCGCTCGTGACCGAATAGCTCGGCCCACGCTTGATTGGCGTCGACGAGGATGCCTTCCTGGACCTGTGCGATCGCGTCGACCGACCCGGCCATGAATGCCTTCAATTGCTTCTTGTACTGACTGGCCGAGGCGAGCGTGTCGTTCAGGGCTCGTTCGAGACGGAATGCACGCAGCTCCCGCTCCGCCACGCTGCGCAATCGCTCGGTTTGTCCCATCGAGACGAGGTCTTGCGCGCCCGCCAGCAACGCGTCCGCGATATCGGTCTCCTCGGCCGATTGGGCGACTACGATCAGCGGCACCATCCGCGCCGCCTGCTGCCGAATCTTGGCGACGTCGCGTATCGCGACGGCCAGGCTGTCCGGAAAGAAGCACAGAAGCTGCGCTTCGCAGCGGTCCAGCGCATCCGCGAGCTGGTCGATCTTCGCTACCCAGTGGCAACGAACAGGATGACCGCCGTCGCGAAGCGAGCGATTGATCAGCTCGACGTCGTCCTCGCGACCGCTCAAGACGATCAACGGCACGGCCGCTTGGGCTTGGACCATTCGAAGTCACGAATTCTCGGTGGGGCGCGGCAGTGTAACGCGCCGTCGCTCGACGTCGGACGGACGCGAGTCACAGTCGCGCAGCTGCGCTCAGCCGATAGGGGTTTTACTTAACTCCCCCGGGAGCTCCTGGACGAGCCGGGGAACGAGGTATCCGGGAAGGCGTGCTCGCAACCTAGAGACGAGCTCGCGGCCGGTTCGCTCGTCGACTTCGAAATGCGCGGCACCCGCGACTCGGTCGAGCAGGTGCAGGTAATAGGGCAGCACTCCACACTCGAACAGCCGCTCGCTGAGAGCCGCGAGCACATCGACGTCGTCGTTGACGCCGCGCAACAGAACGGCCTGGTTCAGCAGAGCGGCGGTATGCGCACGCAGAGCTGCGAGCGCCGCGGCGACGCCGGAGTCGAGCTCGTTGGCGTGGTTGCAGTGAATGACTGCGACCACCTTCAACCGAGTGCGGGCGAGGACGCCCAGCAGTGCACGATCGATCCGTTCGGGGATCGCGATCGGGAAACGCGTATGGATGCGCAACGTCTCGATCGGCAGTTCCTCGAGCCCGACTACGAGTCGCTCGAAACGCCGCGTGCTGAGGCTCAGCGGGTCGCCGCCGCTCAGGATCACTTCGCGAATGTCGGTCCGGCCACGCAGCGCGGCGAGCGCTGCGCCCCAATCCGAGCGCGCGGCCAGTTGCTCGGAGTATGGAAACGAGCGGCGGAAGCAATACCGGCAATGTAGGGGACAGGTGCCGCTCGCAATCAGCAGTACCCGACCGGGGTATTTTTGCAGCACGCCGTTCGAGGCGAGACCTTGCTCGCGCACCGGATCCGCGTCGAACCCGGCGGCGCGCTCGCCCTCCTCGCGGCGGGGTAGCACCTGCAGGAGTAGAGGATCGGCCAAGTCCCCCTTGCGTACTCGCGACAGAAAGCTCCGCGGTGCCAGCAGCGGAAAGTCGCTGTCCGCGATCGCTCCAAGCGCCGCAAGCGGCAGATCGAGCAACGTCGCGATCTCGCCGATGTCGCGGACGGCATTGCGCACCGCCGCCTGCCAAGGCTCGGTCGACGCGGTCGGAACGGGAATCATTTCAGGCGGCGCCTCGTTGTCTGCGACTGTTCAGAAATGAAAGCTGCGTGCCTGCGGCGGTGCGGCAGCCGAGCGGCTGATCGATGAGCGTGCCCGATCGTCTTCGGCGAGCCTTGATAGTATGATGCCGCGTTTCGGTTGGCTCGACAGCTTTCGGCATGGCAGTTTACAGCACCAATGAATTCCGCAGCGGCGTGAAGCTGCTCCTCGAGGGCGACCCGTATGTCGTGCTCGAGAACGAATACGTGAAGCCCGGCAAGGGTCAGGCATTCAATCGCGTGAAGATCAGGAATTTGAAGACCGGGCGCGTCGTCGAGCGCACCTTCAAGTCGGGTGATACGGCCGAGGCGGCCGACGTCGTCGATCAAGACATGGAGTTTCTCTATAACGACGGCCAGTTTTGGTACTTCATGGTGCCGGACACGTTCGAGCAGGTCGCAGCAGGCGCCGAGGCGGTGGCCGATGCGAAGCAATGGCTCAAGGAGCAGATGAGCTGCATCGTGACGCTCTGGAACGGTGTACCGCTATACGTCGCAGCACCGAACCATGTCGAGCTCAAGATCGTCGAGACGGACCCCGGTATTCGCGGCGACACGGCGACCGGGGGCCAGAAGCCCGCCAAGCTCGAAACGGGCGCCGTCGTGCGCGTGCCGTTGTTCGTCAACGAAGGCGAAGTAGTGCGAGTCGACACGCGGACCGGCGCCTACGTGTCTCGCGTCAAGCAATAGCGGTAGACGCTGCCGCCGCGCCGTCTACCCCTGTTCGTGCTCGTGCATGAACGCGACGGCCGGCGCGATCGAATCGAAACCGAGCGTTAGGGCCACGAGCCGGTCCACGCCGACCGCAACACCCGCGCAATTCGGCAGTCGTCCGAGTGCGGCGAGCAGCGACTCGTCGAGCGGTGGGGCATCCCGACCGGCGCGCCGGCGAGCATCGATCTCCGCCGCGAACCTGCGCCGCTGCTCCGCGGGGTCCGCGAGCTCGTGGAATCCATTGGCGAGCTCCACGCGTCCCAAGAATGCCTCGAAGCGCGCCGCGACGGGCGGCGTGGTCGGCTTCAAGCGGGCCAGCGCCGAGTGGCTGGCCGGATAGTCGTAGACGAATGTGAGCGTACGTTCGCCGAAGCGCGGGGTCACGAGCGTCGCAAACGCAAGGTCGACGAGAGCGGCCTGCTCGAGCCCTGCGGGGACATCGATTCCGCGATGGCCGAGCGCGGCTTCGATCGCTGCAGCCGGCGCGGTAGGTTTGACGCCCACGTGCTCCGCGAACGCTTCGGCATACGGCAAGCGTCGGGTCGCCAGCGGCAACGCCGGGCCGCGGTTCGGGCCGCCTGCGCCATTCGTCGACCGCGAAACGGTTCGGGACGCCCGGTCCGCAACGCCGAAGACCGCCCTCAGCAACTCCTCGACCTCGTCCATCAGGCGGCGCTCGTCCCACCCAATGCGGTACCACTCGAGCAACGTGAATTCCGGTTGGTGCCACCGGCCGAGCTCGTCGTCGCGAAAGACTCTGCAGATCTGGTAAATGTCGCCGCTGCCGGCCGCCAGCAGGCGCTTCATGGCATGCTCGGGCGACGTCTGCAGGTACCACGTGCGTTCGCCGAGACTGCGTGCGCGGGCCGTAATGCTCTCCAGCGCCAAGTCCGAGACGCCGGCCGTCGCTAGCGCCGGCGTTTCCACCTCTAATACACCGCTCGATTCGAAGAATTGCCGAACACGGGCGAGAATCGCGGCTCGCGCTCGAAGCGTGCCGATCGACGCGGAGCCGACGTAGCTCAAGCGGCCGACTCCGTGTGCTCTACGAGTCTGCCGAGCGCTGCGCCCATCAGCACCGAATCGCCGTCGTCGAGCCCCTCGTTCCAGCGAACCGTTCCCGGCGCGAACAGCAGGACGACCGTCGAGCCGAGATTGAAGCGGCCTATTTCTGCGCCTCTCTGCAGAGCCCGGGGGGGCTCCACCGCCCAATGCTGTGGGCGACCGCTTGCGATCTCGCCTCGGTCGAAGGTGCTGATGCTCGAAACGTTGAGCGCGCCGATGAGCACGACGACCATGGTGCCGCCTCGAGTATCGAACCAGCACGCGGCACGTTCGTTGCGGCACAACAGCCGAGGCACGACTGCGACGGTCGCACGGTTTACCGCGAATCGTCGACCCGGCACATAGCGCACACGGCGCAATGACGCTGCCAGCGGTAGGTGAACTCGATGGTAGTTGTGCGGCGCAAGATAAAGCGTCGCGTATGAGCCTCCCTGCAGTGCGTGAGCATCTGCACCGGTTTCTCCGAGCAACTCCGTCAGAGAATACGGAGCGCCTTTGGCCTGCAGCATGCGGTCGCCGTCGAGTGTGCCGAACTCCGTGAGCATCCCATCGACCGGCGAGACGACCGTGCGCTCGTCGCCGGCGAGTGGCCGAGCATTGGGCGCGAGCGCCCGCGTGAAGAAATCGTTGAATGTCGAATACCGTGCGAGATCCGAATGCTCGGCGTCGCTCAAGTCCACGCGATACGCACTGGCGAACCACCGGATGAGAGGATCCCTGATCCACGTTCGATGGGAGCGGGCGATCCGGTAGACCACGGACGAAACGGCGTCCTTCGGCAGCACATGCTGCAGCATGGCTATCCAGTGAGGCGGCATCATGCCGGCGCGCGATGGCCGTGCGCCGCGCGCCAACGGCGGCGAATCTTCAGCAGGTCGGAGGCGAACGTGGCTGGATCGGTGGGTGCGCTGACGATCGCGAGCACTGCACCATCGGGGCCGACGACATATACCGCCGGATCTGCCGCGAGCGTCGCGCTGCCTTCGCGCTCACGCCGCACGCCGATCTCCAGCGCTTCGAGCCAGGGCTCGAGCTCGGCCTTGCTGGCGGTAGCGCCGACGAACGCGGGATTCAGTCCAAGAAGGTATGCGGCGAGCCGTTTTCGCGCATCGTGGTCGGGATCGAGACTCACGAAGAGCAGTTGCGGTACGGCCTCAGGTGCGCGCGCCGCTACGGTCTGGCGCACGGCAGCGAGCGTCGTCGGACGCCAATCCGGAGCATTCATGGAGCCGAAGAACATCAACGTGTAAGTGCCGCGCAGTCTCTCGAGACCAAAATCTTGGCCCGTTTGGTCGGTAAGCCGTATCTCCGGAAGAACCCACGGTTCGGTCAGCAGTGTAGCCGCCGACGGCGGTCCCACGTCGCGGGGGAGCAAGAACATCGCCGCGACGAGAGCGACCAGCGCCACGACGAGGACGCGAAGCATACCTGCGAGCACGCCCGAATTATCGCATAGCAGTTATCATGCGCGCCCAATGACTCCGGCCGATCTCGAGCAGCGTCTGCGTACAGCGTCGCGTCACGACGATTGGGTGCTGGCGCTGGCCGAGTTCTTCACCGCCCACGGCCTCGCGTTCGGTCACGGCACGGACAACGCGGGCGACGAGGCGTACTGGCTGCTGCGTCATTTGCAGCAATGGCGCGACGTCGTCTGGGCCGCCCCGCCGGACTCTGCACTGTACCCTCGCGTGCTGGAGCTCGCCGTCCGCCGCGTGACGGAGCGGAAACCGCTGGCTTATCTGCTGGGCGAGGCGTGGTTTGCCGGCGTGCGGTTCAAAGTCGATGAACGGGTGCTGGTCCCGCGGTCGCCGTTCGCAGAGATCATCGAGCGGGGGTTTGCGCCATGGTGCGATATGTCTCCCGGCGATCGCGTGCTCGACATCGGCACCGGCAGCGGCTGTCTAGCCATTGCGGCAGCGTTGCACTGGCCGGAGCTGCTGCTCGACGCAACCGACATATCCGAGGCGGCGCTCGCCGTCGCGGCCGAAAACGTCGCTCGGCACGGAGTCGGCAGCCGCATCGGACTGTTCCACGCGGATCTGTTCCCGCCCGGTGGCGAACGATATCGCGCTATCATGGCGAACCCGCCCTATGTGCCCGACGCGGAAATGGCGGCCTTACCGGCGGAGTACCGAGCCGAGCCGGTCGTCGCATTGGCGGGCGGTCCGAACGGCTTCGACGTCGTCGAACGCGTGCTCGAGGGGGCCACGAGGCGACTGGCGAGCGGCGGCGTCTTGTTCCTCGAAGTCGGTGCCGGGGTCGCGGGATTCGTTTCAGCCTATCGCCGACTTCGGTCTACGTGGCTCACGTTCGAGCGCGGCGGCGACGGTATCTGCGCGATCGGCGTCGATGACTTAGAGGACTACTTTCGATCACGATAGGGGTGTGTTGCGGGACGTTCGAGTCGGTCGCGGGCGACGCGAGATTCGGACGTATTCGTACTCGGGGCTCGAGCAGCATGGCAGGCGATACTTACGGGCGGTTGTTTACGGTTACGACGTTCGGCGAGAGCCACGGCGTGGCAATGGGCTGCGTGGTGGATGGTTGCCCGCCGGGCCTCGCTCTCTCCGAAGACGACATCCAACGCGACCTCGACCGGCGTCGACCCGGGCGGTCCCGTCATGTAACACAGCGACAGGAGCCGGATCGAGTCCGCATTCTTTCCGGCGTTTTCGAAGGCATGACCACGGGAACCGCGATCGGTCTGCTCGTCGAGAACACCGACCAACGCAGCGGCGACTACTCGAAGATCAAGGACAGCTTCCGTCCCGGCCATGCCGATTACACCTACCAGCAGAAGTACGGTATTCGCGACTACCGGGGCGGCGGCCGGGCGTCGGCACGCGAGACGGTCATGCGCGTAGCGGCGGGCGCAATCGCCCGCAAATATTTGAGCGAGCAGGTGGGTGTCTCGATCCGCGGCTACTTGGCGGAGATCGGTCCGTTCGTGTTGCGTGCAGTCGACCTCGCTCAGGTCGAGCACAATCCATTCTTCTGCGCGGATCAGGACCGGGTGCCGCAGCTCGAGGGGTATCTCGACGAGCTGCGTGCCGCCGGCGACTCGATCGGCGCGCGGATCAATCTGATCGCCTCGGGTGTTCCCGTCGGTCTCGGCGAGCCGGTGTTCGACAAGCTCGAGGCCGACATCGCTCATGGCCTCATGAGCATCAACGCCGTCAAGGGAGTGGAGTTCGGCGACGGCTTCAACGTGGTGCGCCAACGAGGCAGCGAGCATCGCGACGAGCTGACCCCGCAAGGGTTCAAGAAGAACTCCGCCGGCGGGACGCTCGGAGGGATCTCCAGCGGTCAGGACATCCTGGTGAGCATCGCGCTCAAGCCTACGTCGAGCATTCAGGTGCCCGGAACGACCGTCGACAAGGAGGGCAAGGCGACCGAGATTGTCACGACGGGCCGCCACGATCCATGCGTCGGATTGCGGGCAACGCCGATCGCCGAAGCGATGCTCGCCCTTACGCTGATGGACCACTATTTGCGACACCGCGCCCAGAACGCAGACGTGGCGCCCGCTCTGTCGGTGCCGGGCGTCAAGCAGAATAGCTGACTGCAACCCGGGCCCCGAGCTTCGCTGCGCCGCTCGTCGTGCCAGAAGTGAACGCGCATCGCATCGCCGACTGCAGCGTGCGAGGATCATCGCAAAGCCCGAACTGCTCAACCATTCAGCGGGGCGTGGCGTTGCAGTCCACTCACGACGCCGTAGGGATCGAAGCGGCTCGACGTGTCTACCGACCAAGCCGTTTCGGCGCCGAGCCGCGGTGCCGTTGAACGGCTGCCCCAGCACGACGCGTCAGTGGCCGGCGTCGACGCCACGGTACGAAGCAACGAGAAATCGGCGCTTCCGATGCCGTGCCCGAGATCGACAGCTGCACCGACAATGACTATTGACAATGGCTACGCAAGAGAACAGATGAAGATGGCCGGGGAGACGCGTAAGATCCTCGACGATCCGGCCGTTATGGTAAATCCGACTGCAGTGCGCGCACCGTCTACTTCGGCCGCTCCATGGCGGTCCATATCGAAACCCGAACCAAAATCACAGTTCCGGAGATTCAGAAATTGTTAAATTCCGCGCCTGGTGTGGTCCCCAGCGATGGCCGCGAGCTTGGGGCTTACCCGGCGGCGGCGACGGCTGCGACGCATCGCGAGGCGGTTTGCGTCGGCCGAATTCGAGAGGGTCTTTCGTATCCGCGCGGCATTGATCTGTGGGCGGTCGCCGACGACGTCAGAAGGGGCGGGGCAACCAACACTGTCCGGATCGCCGAGATTTTGGTAAATCGGTTTATCTAGAGTATCTTTCGATCCGCATCGAGGTCCGTGCTCGCTGAGACATGGTTTACGAGCGGATTCGGAGGACCGAGCTAGCTAGGGAGTTTGCATGAGAGCACTGGCGCGTTGGGGCATAACGCCGCTACTGGCCGCTCCGCTCGGGGCATCGGCGCTCGGATTGGGTGACATCGAGCTCCACTCCGC
This sequence comes from uncultured Gammaproteobacteria bacterium, assembly GCA_963817615.1. Classification (GTDB taxonomy): domain Bacteria; phylum Pseudomonadota; class Gammaproteobacteria; order Steroidobacterales; family Rariloculaceae; genus FEN-1219. Next base: position 2,211,916 of record CAWFPH010000002.1, read on the forward strand.
CCTCAATCAGCCCTTTCAGGCACGGATCGCGCTGGTCGCGACTCCCGACGAGCTCCAAGGTCTGAAAGTCGGCTTGGCGAGCCCCGACACCTTCGACCGCTACGGCCTGGACCATCCCTCCTTCCTTTCGCGCCTGCAGTTCCGCGTCGTGACCGAGCGGTCGGGTATGAGCTCGATCGACATCAGCTCGCGCGAATCGATCGCCGAGCCGTTTGTGACGATTCTCGTAGAAGCCACCTGGTCGCGAGGCCGCCGCTTACGGGAATACACCGTCCTATTGGATCCGCCGGTTCTGTTGCCCGCTCCCGCGACGGCGCCGGCCGTGCAGCCGGCCCAGACTCGTCCGTCCGAATCCAACGCCGGCGGGTCTATCAATCGGGCACAACAGCCCGCGCGGCCTGCGCCTCAGCCGACACCGCCGCGATCCGCTCCTGCGCCGGCGCCGACTTCCGCGCCGACGCCGACGACGACCCGCGTGCCCCCGCGTACGCCGGCCGCGACTCCCAGCGGCAGCTACGGACCCGTGCAGCGCTCCGAGACGCTTTGGGCGATCGCCGAGCAGCACCGTCCGAGCGACGTCTCGATGAACCAGATGATGGTCGCGATCTACGAGGCGAATCCGCGGGCATTCGGCGGCAACATGAACCTTCTGCTCGTCGGTTCGACGCTTCGTTTGCCGGAGGGCGCCGCGGTCGAGCAGCTCGCCGTCGCAGACGCCAACGCCGAAGTTCAAAAGCAGAACGACGAGTGGCAAAACCGTGTGTCAGGCCGGTTGCGACTCGTGCCAACGGAGACGGCGGCCGCCGCCGCTCCCGAGAGCACTCCGGCACGAGCGCCTGGCGCGACGCCTCCGGCGCCGAGCCCGGCCGCACCGGCGGCAGCCGCTAACGCGACCGCGCCGCAGCCGAACCCGAACGCCGCGGCGGCTCCCGGCGCAGAGGCGGGCGAACGGCCGCTTGCAGTGCGAAATGACACCTTGCAGGGCTTGCAGCAGCAATCCGCCGGCGCCTCGACCTCCACGAACAATACGGAGGCGGGTGCCGCCACGCCGGCTGCCCCCGCCGTGGATCTCGGCGACGACAAGGTATTCACCGACGACAAGACCGAGCCCGCTGCGGAACCGGCGGCTCCTGCGGCGAGCGAAGCGCCCGCGACGCCCGCCGCGCCGCAACCTGCCGCTCCCGTCTCGCCTCCCGCCGGACCATCGATCGCGTCGCAGGCTTTGGCTTGGCTCGCGGCGCCCATCGTGTGGATCGGTCTCGGCGTCGCGGCGCTGCTGTTCGCGGCCTTGTGGTACGTGCGGCGCAAGCGGCAGGAACCCGAGGACGTGACCGGACGTTGGGAGGCGCTGGAAGCCGAAGTCGACGACGACCAGGTCCGAGAAGCGACCGCCCGGCTGCGTAGGGCGGCGCCCGAAGAAAGCATCGTCGTGGAAGAACAGGCCAGGCCGCGGCGTGGGGACGCTGCCGCGGAGGCCGCCGACGAGCCGCGTCGCGGTGCACGACGCGCCGAGCGTGCGCCGGCGGCGCCGCCGCCCGCTGACGAAACGCTGTCGAGTCAAACGGTCATCAATCTCGATCAAGCCGATCCGGTCGCCGAAGCCGATTTCCACATGGCGTACGGCCTCTACGATCAGGCGGCGGAGCTCATACAGAAGGCGCTCGAGGCTGCGCCGACACGCCGCGACCTCAAGCTCAAGTTGCTCGAGGTGTACTTCGTTTGGGGCAACAAGGAAGCGTTCCTCAAGACTGCACAGACGCTACGCGCCGAGCTCGGCGACGCTTCCGACCCTGATTGGGCCAAGGTCGTCATCATGGGCAAGCAGCTGTGCCCGGACGAGCGGCTGTTCTCCGAAGCGACGCCGGGCGCGGCCCGAGTCGACGTCGATCTCGAGGCGGGCGACGCTCCGCTCGACCTTGCGTTCGACGATGCGAGCGTCGGCGGCGTCGATTTGGATCTCGGCGAGGAGGAGTCGGGGCTCGACTTCGATCTCGAGTCCTCCGCCACCCGGAAGCAAGAACGTGCGCCCACTGCGCCGGCTCAACCGAAGCGAGGCCGTGCCGGCGACAAGGACGACCTGCTCGATATCGGCGAGCGCACGGCCGCGGGGCTGGAAGCGGCCTTATTCGAACCCGAGCAGCCGGACGCCGGAAGCGCCACGACGCCGGACCTCTCGGCCGACAGCCTCGCCGTCACCCAAGAGTCGCCGACGATCGAAAGTCAGCGCGGCGCCACCGCTACGTGGGCCCGCGTCGCGCCGGAGAGCCCGACGACCGAATTGGCCGGCTCCGAGGCGCCGACCATCGAGACGCCGACGATCGAGACGGCGGGTCCCGACGCGCCGACCATGGAGACTCCGACGATCGAAACGCGCCGAACGAGCGAGCCGCCGACCGTCGAGCAGCCCAGGCTCTCGGCGTCCAGTCAATCCAGCGACAATACGAGTGAAATTCACCTCGACGACTTGGGGCTCGATGTTTCGGACTTCGAGGACCTGCCCCAAGATCTCGGCGAGTTGCCGGGCGACGCCAGCAGCGACAGCGACACGCGCCAGCAGCCGGCCTTGGTGGCCGATGACGAGGACCAGTTGCTGTCCGCTACGGGCGTCACCCAGGTATTGCGTGCGGAGGAAGACGACGAAGACGTCGAGCAGCGCAAGACGGCGGTTCTCGGCGACGAGGATGCGACGATGCTCGCACCCGGCTACGGCGACAATACGATGACCGGAACCGAGGTGCTCGAGCATCGCTTCGAGCTCGACGAGGAATCGGGCGATACGTCGCTCGTCAAAGCGCTGCGCCGCGACGATGACCTCGACCTGAACTTGGACGATTTGTCGGCGGCGCTGCATGGCGGGGACACGGTCGAGCAGCCGCGTACGTCTCCGTTCAGCGGCGACGTTTTCGGTGGCGGCGATACGCCGCTCGATCTCGACGTGGGCAGCGATTTGCTCGGACAGGACGAGCCGACCGGCACCGAAGAGGCGAATCCGCTCGATCCGCAGACGATGACGGAGGTCGGCACCAAACTCGATCTCGCACGCGCCTACATCGACATGGGCGATCCCGAGGGCGCGCGTAGCATCCTCGAGGAAGTGCTCGACGAGGGTGACCCCGGGCAGCGGCGCGAAGCGCAAAGCCTGATCGACGTCTTGAGCGCCTGACGCTTCACTCGGTTCGTTGCGCCGCGGTGCCCACTGCCCGGCACCCGGCTGCGAGCTGCGCGTATGCCTCGAATCGCGCTCGGTATCGAATACGACGGCACCGATTTCGTCGGCTGGCAGGTCCAACGGACCGGCCGAAGCATTGAAGCCGAGCTTTCGGCCGCGATCGGCAGGGTCGCCGACGAGACCGTCGTCGTGCACGGTGCGGGGCGCACCGACGCCGGTGTTCACGCGCTGCAGCAGGTGGCGCATTTCGATACGCGCGCAGAGCGCACGCTGCGTCAATGGCAGCTCGGGCTCAATTCGAATCTGCCTCCGGATATCGCGATTCGCTGGGTGCTGCAAGTGCCCGACCGGTTCGACGCGCGTCGGTCAGCGACGAGCCGACGGTATCGCTACACGATTCTGCAGCAGCCCGGCCGACCCGCGCTCGCTCGGCGACGCGTTTGGTGGCTGCGCGAACCCCTCGATTGCGCTGCGATGTGTGCGGCGTCGTTGCACTGGCTCGGTGAGCACGACTTTTCCGCATTTCGCGCCGCCGGCTGTCAGGCCAAGTCGCCGCTGCGCCGGTTGCTGAAGGTTGCCATTGCGCGTCGGAATCTAGGCGCCGGGATGATCGTCGAGCTCGAGTTCACGGCCAATGCGTTTCTGCAACACATGGTCCGGAACCTCGTGGGGACGTTGGCGGCGATCGGCCGCGGCGAGGTGCAGCCGGCTGCCGCCGCTGAGATCTTGGCGAGCCGCGACCGGACTGCGGCCGGCGTTACCGCGCCTGCCGCGGGTCTTACGCTGATCGAGGTGTTGTATCCGCAGCACTACGGGATTCCCGCAGCGGGGGACGACGTTTGATGGGGCAGAACCGCTTTCGGCTATGATGCGCCGAACCTCGAGTCGGTGCGCAAGGTATGAGCTGGTTCGACAAGTTGATGCCTTCCCGGATACGCACCGAGAAAAGGAAGCACTCGGTGCCCGAGGGCTTGTGGGTCAAGTGCTCCGGCTGCGCGGCGCAGCTGTATCGCGCCGAGTTGCACCGCAACCTGCACGTCTGTCCCAAGTGCGGACATCATCTACGGATCGGCGCTCGCGAGCGGCTGGAAATGTTCCTCGATCCGGAGTCGGGCTACGAGCTCGCCGCGAACCTGGAGCCGCAAGATCCGCTGCGCTTCAAGGACAGCAAACGTTACCGTGACAGGTTGAATCAGGCGCAACGCGAGACCGACGAGCGCGACGCAATGATCGTGATGGCGGGCACGCTCAAGGGTATGCCGATCGTGGCCGCGGCATTCGAGTTTCGGTTCATGGCGGGCTCGATGGGCTCGGTGGTCGGCGAGCGGTTCGTGCGGGCGGTTGCGTACTGCATCCAGCATCGGCGACCACTCGTGTGCTTTTCGGCCAGCGGCGGCGCTCGAATGCAGGAGGCCTTGTTCTCGCTGCTGCAAATGGCGAAGACCAGCTCGTCGCTCGCCGAGCTGGCGGCGGCCAAGGTGCCGTACGTCTCCGTGATGACCGACCCCACCACCGGCGGTGTTTCCGCGAGCCTCGCGCTTCTCGGCGATGTGAACATTGCCGAGCCGGGCGCGCTGATTTGCTTTGCCGGCCCGCGGGTGATCGAGCAGACGACCGGCGAAACGCTGCCGGAGGGCTTCCAACGGGCCGAATTTCTGCTGGAAAAAGGTGCGATCGACATGATTCTCGATCGACGCCAGGCACGCGAGCAGATCGCCGGATTGCTCGCCAAGCTGACCGATCGGCCGGCTCTCTCCTAAGTACGTTCTGAACCCGATGGTGACGTCGCTGCGCGGCCGGACGCTCGAGGAATGGCTCGCCTGGTTTCAGGCGCTCCACCCGAAGAAGATCGACTTGAGCCTCGAGCGGCTCACGGCGGTGCTCGGGCGGCTCGACCTTCTGCATCCGCCTTACCGGGTGATCACCGTGGCCGGTACCAACGGTAAGGGCTCCTGTGTCGCGATGCTCGAGAGCATCTACTGGCACGCCGGCTATCGAGTCGGCTCGTTCACCTCGCCCCACATTTGGCGCTTCAACGAGCGAATCCGTTTCGACGGTGCCGATGCCACGGACCAAGAGCTCGTCGAGCTGTTCGAGACGATCGGCGCGACGCTCGGCTCGATCACGTTGTCGTATTTCGAATCGTCCGCGGTTGCCGCCCTGCTGCATTTCGCACGCCGGCGTGCGGAGGTCGCGGTGCTCGAGGTCGGCATGGGCGGCCGGCTCGACGCCGCAAATGCGATCGATGCCGACGGCGCCTTGATCGTCTCGATCGACCTCGACCACCAGGAGTGGCTCGGCAATGATCGTGAGGCGATCGGGCGGGAGAAGGCGGGAATCATGCGAGCCGGCAAGCCCGTCGTCGTCGCCGATCGGAAGCCGCCGCGCAGCGTGCTCGATCACGCCTCGGCGTCGGGCGCTCGGCTTTCATTGATCGGCAGGGACTTCGCGCCTCGCCGAATCGGCAACGCGTGGCGGCGCGCCGCCGATCCCGACAGCGCGGCGCCGCTGCCGCTGCCGCCGTTCGGCGGAGAGGAACAGTTCGACAACGCGGCGGCTTGCGCAGCGGTGGTCGAGTCCCTCCGGAGCGAGCTGCCGGTCGATGACGCGGCCCTCGCGGCCGGGATCCGCAACGCCTACCTTCGCGGCAGACTCGAGCGGCGTGTCGTCGCGGGCGTCGAGTGGGTGTTCGACGTCGCGCACAATCCGGCGGCTGCGACGATCTTTCGCGGCTCGCTCGCGCGGCTGCCGCCGGCTCCCCGCACGTTGGCCGTGTTCGCTGCCATGCGGGATAAGGATGTTGCGGGCGTGCTCGCGCCGTTCATCGACACCGTCGACGGCTGGTACGTGACGCAGGCCGATCCTGACCGCGGCGCCACTGCCGGCGATCTCGGCGCGATGCTCGAGCGGTTGGGCGCTCGAGACGTAACCGTCGTCACATCGGTGGAGGCCGCGTGCTCGGCCGCGCGCGCTGCCGCGAGTGCCGGGGAACGTGTGCTCGTGTTCGGTTCGTTCCATACCGTTGGCGCCGCGACGACGTCGCTTGGGCTATACTGCGCTCCCTCCCGACAGACTGACCGACCCGCCGGATGGATCAGGGTTTGAAGGAACGGCTTATTGGTGCGGCAGTGCTGGTCGCGCTCGGCGTCTGGCTCATTCCGTGGGTGCTGAACGGTCCCGAAGAGACTCACGAAACGCAAGCGACCTCGCTCGAGCTACCCTCGCCCGACGAACCGCTGCCCGTGAAGAGCGAGACGCTCGACCTGCGCCGCGACGAGGTGGCCCGCGAAGCGCCGGCCGTCGAGGAGAGCGCTGGCTCCGACGTCGGACCGGCCGCGAGTGAAGCGTCGGCTCCGGCCGCCGAGCTGACGACCGCTGCGGCGCCGAGCACGGCCGCGGACAGCGTTCCGGTTCGAGAAGTGAATCCGCCGCAGCCCGTTCCGACGGCCGCGGCGGTAGTGCCCGCAGCCAAGACGCCCGTCGCTGCGCCGGCGAGCAAGACGCCCGTGGTCGCCGCGCCCGTTTCGCAGCGGACCGCGCCGCCTCCGGCCGCTGCCAAGCCCGCCCCGGCGTCTGCAGCCGATGGCGGGTGGGCCGTACAGCTCGGAAGTTTCGGCGAGGAGGCGAACGCACGCCGGCTCGCCGGCCGCGTCAAGACCTACGGCTACAAGGCGGACGTTTCGAACTATCGGGCCGGCGGCCGCTCGCTGTATCGCGTGCGCGTGGGCCCGATGGCTGCACGAGGAGAAGCCGACGCGGCGGCATCGGCGCTCTCCGCGCATGGGTTTGTGGCTCAAGTAGTGGCGGTGGATTGAGCGCCGAGGCGCTATGACGCCGGCCGACTACCTGATCGTGGCGGTGTGCGTGGCCTCGGCATTGGTCGGCGTGTGGCGCGGCTTTGCGCGCGAGGCGCTGTCGTTGCTGACCTTGCTCATCGCGATCTGGCTCGCGTGGCGGTTTGCGAGCGTGATCGAGCCCTATTTCGGCGCATGGGCCGGGGCTCCGGACGTACGGGTTTGGGCCGCCCGCGTGGCCGTGTTCATCGTCGTGCTGATCATCGGAGGCGTGATTACGTGGCTGGCGCGGACGCTGATTCGACATTCGGGGCTGAGCGGCCTCGACCGCCTTCTCGGAGCGGCCTTCGGTGTCGTGCGGGCGGGCGTGCTCATCGGACTCGCCGCGTTGGTCTTGGATTTCGCGGGGTTGGACCAAGATCCGTGGTGGCGTGATGCGCGCTTCAAGCCGTACGCCGATCGGATAGCGGCCGCCGTTCTTTACTACGCGGAGCTTGGCAATCGCTATTTGAGCGAGCAGCAGCCCGTGTAACGAGAGCCGGTCGCCGGTGGTCTAAGTAGTTGCGGTCTATTCATCGCAGGTAAGCGCAGATGTGTGGAATCGTCGGAATAGTCGGTCAGGCACCCGTCAATCAGTCAGTTTACGACGCGCTCACGGTGCTGCAGCACCGGGGGCAAGACGCAGCGGGCATCATGACGGACGACGCCGGCCGTCTGAAAGTTCGCAAGAGCAATGGCCTGGTGCGCGACGTGTTTCAAGAGCGCCACATGCTGAAGCTCGGCGGCAACGTGGGCCTCGGACACGTGCGTTATCCGACCGCAGGCAGCGCGAGCTTGTCCGAAGCGCAGCCGTTCTACGTGAATTCCCCCTACGGCATCTGCCTCGCGCACAACGGCAATCTCGTGAACGCCGATGAGCTCAAACGCCTCGTCGAGCAGCAGGACCACCGCCACCTGAACACGACCTCGGACTCCGAAGTGCTGCTCAACGTGTTCGCACACGAGCTCGACCGACGTGCGAGCAATGGACTCAAGCCTTCCGAGATCCTCGATGCGGTCGAAGCGCTCTACAAGCGCTGCTCGGGCGGCTATGCCGTGATCGCGATGATCATCGGCTACGGCATCGTCGCTTTTCGCGATCCGCACGGAATTCGTCCACTGGTGCTCGGCATCCGCGAGACGGCGCGCGGCGTCGAGCGAATGCTGGCGTCCGAGAGCGTGGCGCTCGACGCGCTCGGGTTCGAGGTGGAACGCGACGTGCTGCCCGGCGAAGCCGTCTACATCGACAAGCGCGGCTTCTTGCATAGCCGCCAGACCTCGGCGCGCGCGGGGTACACGCCGTGCGTCTTCGAGTTCGTCTACTTCGCTCGGCCGGACTCGATCATCGACAATCTATCCGTCTACAAGGCGCGGATGCGGATGGGCGAGAAGCTTGCGGACAAGATCTTGAGAGTGCGCCCGGATAACGACATCGACGTAGTCATCCCGATCCCCGACACGTCGCGCACCGCTGCGATGCAGGTTGCGCACCGACTCGGAGTGAAATATCGCGAGGGATTCATCAAGAACCGTTACATCGGGCGGACGTTCATCATGCCGGAGCAGGCTGCCCGTACGGCTTCCGTGCGCCGAAAGCTGAATGCGATCGGGCTCGAGTTCGCGGGCAAGACCGTGCTGCTCGTCGACGACTCGATCGTGCGCGGCACCACCTCCCAGCAGATCATCGAGATGGCGCGCGAGGCCGGGGCCCGCAAGGTCTATTTCGCCTCGGCGGCGCCGCCCGTGCGCTATCCCAACGTCTACGGCATCGACATGCCGGCGGCGCATGAGCTCGTTGCCGCGGGGCGCACGGAGGAGCAGGTGCAGCGCAAGATCGGCGCGGACTGGCTCGTGTATCAAGACCTCAACGATCTCGTGCAGGCCGTGATCCACAAGAAGGCAGACATCGACGGTTTCGACACGTCCTGCTTCTCGGGCGAATACGTCACCGGCGACGTGAGCCGCGCGTACCTCGATGCCCTCGAGGTGATTCGCTCGAACTCGGCGAAGGCGAGGCGCGACGCAATGGTGCGTGCCGAGGAGCTCGACGACGACACCATGCAAGCCGCCAGCGGGCTGTGATCCTTGCGCTTCCTGATCGTCGACGAGGATCCGGACTACCGGCAGCTGCTGCGCTATCACTTGGAAGTGGAGTGGCCTGACGCCGCGATCGAGGAGCGCTCCTCGCCGGCGGCGCTGAGCGGGCCGCGCGGTTTCGACCTCGCGGGCGTCGATCTGCTGCTGCTCGGCGGCCAGGGCGACCTCGCCGCCCTGCGCGAGCTCGCGCGGCGCGAAGACTGCCCGCCGGTCATCCTGTTCGCTGGGCGGAGCGACGAATTCCTCGCCGTCGACGCGCTCAAAGCCGGAGCGGCCAACTTCTTCCCGAAGGCGCACGTCAAACATGGGCGCTTGATCGATGCGATTCGCGCCGAGCTGCACGTCCAACGGATCGACGAGACCGGCACGTTGCTCGCGAATCATTCCGATCGCACGGGCGGGAGGCGACGGTTGCTCGCGAAGCTCTACGCGGGAGATTTGTCGTCCGTCTATTTGGCCGAGGCGGAGGGCAGCGGCGAGAGGATCGCGTTCAAGGTGCTGCGCCACGTTCCGGATGCGGGAGGCGGACGGCTCTTCGATCGCTTTCTCCAGGAGTACGAGGTCATCGCCCGCGTGAGTCATCCGAACGTCGTGCAAATCTTCGATCTCGGCGTCGCGGACGACCACGCGTATATCGCCATGGAATATCTCGGCGCGGGCAGTCTCGCCGAGCGCCTGATCGGCGCGCTGCAGCCGGCCGTCGCGGTCGACTATGCTCGGCAGATCGCGAGCGCTCTCTCGGCAATCCACGAGGCCGGGATTTTGCATCGCGACTTGAAGCCGGCCAACATCATGTTTCGCGATGCCGGCAGTCTCGCGTTGATCGACTTCGGTCTCGCGAAGCAAATGCGGTTGCAGGCCGCGATCACGGGTACGGGACAGATCTTCGGCACGCCCTACTACATGAGCCCGGAGCAGGGTCACGCCGAGCCGACCGATGAGCGGTCCGATATCTACAGCCTCGGCTGCATCTTCTACGAGATGCTGACCGGCGAACGTCCGTTCACGGCCACTTCACCGATGGGCGTGATCTACCGTCATGCGCACGCCCCGCGGCCGCGGCTCGGACGCGCCCTCACCGACCTGCAACCGATACTCGACCGCATGCTCGCCATCGAGCGACTCGAGCGCTATCAATCCGCCGACGACCTGCTCGGCGAGCTCGCGACCGTCGCCGCCAGCTAGTCCGAGATCGACGGTCGAGTCGAGGCCGCGCGGCGCGCAAGCGCTGCCGTCAATACCAATGTGCGAGCCGAACCTCGATCGGCTTATCGGTGCCGACGAGCTTCTTGAACTTCTCGACGTCGCTGCCGCGGTAGTGATACGGGTAGACGATCTTCGGGGCGAACTCACGCACGGCGCTCGCCGCCTGCTCCTCGGTCATCGTGTACGGCAGATTGAAGCAGACGAATGCGACGTCGATGTTCTTGAGCGCGCGCATCTCGGGGATGTCCTCGGTGTCGCCGCTGATGTAGATGCGCTTGCCGCCCACGGCGGCCACGTAGCCGTTGCCGCGGCCCTTCGTGTGGTACTGCAACCGGTCTTTCGTCGTGTTGTACATCGGGATCGCTTCGAGCGAGATGCCCTTGACGGACTTCGATTCGCCGTTCGCAAGCACGGTCGTCTTCGCGCGCAGGTCGTCCGGGAGCTGCATCGCCACTGCCTGCGGTGCCACGATGGCGGTGTCGGGCCCGGTCACGGCCGCCAGCGTGTCGGCGCTCAGATGATCGCCGTGGATGTCGGTGATCAGCACGAGATTCGCGGACGGCATGCCGGCGAACGCCGCGGCGCCGCCGATCGGATCGACGTAGATCGTCGTGCCGTTCCAGGCCATTGCGAACGTCGCGTGGTTGATCGGATGGATCACGAGGTCGCCGCCCTTGGCGGTCGGAATGTGGTCGCCGTCGAGCGCGCCCGCAGCCGGCGAGGCCGTTGCGGCGAGCATCAGGATCGAGATCAAGTAGCGGTTGCGGCTAGGTTCTGATCGAAGCATTGCGGTTCTCCCTCCGTTTCGTTTCGTCTGATCGTGCAGCCTGCGGCCGCCGCGCGGATTCGCGGATCGTATCGTCCGCTCGATGCCCGTGCCCAAACCACGCGAACCGATTGCTCTCAGCAATCGGCAAGCGTCTCGAGACGGAAACCGTCGGCGTCCCACCGAACGACGCTGCCTTGCTCGTACCAGGCGCCGAGCACGATGCGGGTCGCCGTCGAGCCGTCGAGCATGAACCGATGGACGGCGGGCCGATGAGTGTGGCCGTGCAGCAGCACGTTCACTTTGAACTCACGCATCGTGCGCTCCACGGTCGCTTGGCTCACGTCCATGATGTCGAAGGACTTCGCGGCAATTTCCGCGGCGCTGAGCTTGCGCAGATCGCCGGCGATCGAGTGCCGTTCGGCGAGCGGCTTTGCAAGAAAGTCGCGTTGCCACGCCGCGTCGCGGAGCTGCTCACGCAGCCGCATATAGCGCGTATCGTCGGTGCACAGCAGGTCGCCGTGCATCAGCAGCACGGATTGTCCGCCGAGCTCGATGCGCTCGTAATCGCCGAGCAAGCGGCAGCCCGTTGCGCGGCAGAACCGGGGTCCGAGCAGAAAGTCGCGGTTGCCGTGCATCACGGCGCAGCCGACGCCGCCTTTCGTGAGGCGTGCAAGGGACTCCACGACGGGGGCGAGCCGTGCGTCGTCTTCGTCGTCGCCGACCCACGCCTCGAACAGGTCGCCGAGAATGTAGAGCGCGTCCGCCCCGGAGGCATCGCGCTCGACGAAATCGGTGAACCGACGAATCGCTTGCGGCTCTGCCGCGTCGAGATGCAGGTCCGATACGAACAGTGCGCTCACCGCAGGTGCCGCCGACTCTGACTGCAGGAGGTCACTCGTTCAAGACCTCGACGCTTTGGATCACGATCGGCTCGACAGGCACGTTGTTCGTGAACGGACCGCCGGCGCCGGTGGGGCGATGGCCGATGTCGTCGGCGACGTCCATTCCCTCGACGATCTTGCCGAACACCGCATAACCCCAACGAGTCGGCCGCGGGTTCAGATCCAGGTTGTCCGCGAGGTTGATGTAGAACTGACTGGTGGCCGAGTGCGGCTCGTTCGATCGTGCGAGGCCGACGGTGCCGCGCAGGTTGCTCAGCCCGTTGCCCGACTCGTTCACGATGGTCTTGGTCGTCGGCTTCAGCTGCATATCCTCGGTATAGCCGCCCCCCTGGGCGATGAACCCCGCCACGACGCGATGGAAGATCGTGCCATTGTAAAAGCCGCTCGTGACGTACTCGAGGAAGGCTTGAACCGTCAGCGGCGCGCGGCCGCGATCGAGCTCTATGACGAAGCTGCCGACGTTGGTCGAGACCTTGACCCGCGGGGAATCGGTCTGCGCGAATTTGTCCTGCGCGTGGCTCGCCTGGGCAAACGACAAAGACAACGACAACAGCACGGAGGCGGCGAGCCGCATGATCTACTCCTCGCGACGACGGCGGCTACGATGATAGCCAAGCGTCGGTGCCGGCGGCACTCTTAGTTGCGGCGCTGCTCCGCGGCCTTCACCGTGTTGGCCATCAGCATCGCGATCGTGAGCGGCCCGACGCCGCCCGGCACGGGGGTGAGCGCTCCGGCCTTCTCCGCGACGTCCGGGTGCACGTCGCCGACGAGGACGGTGCCGCGGCGCTCGAACACGGCGAGACGCTCGGGACGGTTCGCGAAGATACGGCGCGCCTCGTCCGCATTCGTGACGGTGTTGATGCCGACGTCGATCACCACGGCGCCCGCTTTGACATAGGCCGGCGTGACGAATGCGGGACGGCCGATTGCCGCCACGAGAATATCGGCTTCGCGTGCCATCCCCGGCAGGTCGCGCGTGCGCGAATGGCAGATCGTGACCGTCGCATTGCGGTGCAACAGCAGCGCGGCCATCGGTTTGCCGACGATGTCCGAGCGGCCGATCACGACCGCGTGCTGTCCTTCGATCGGAATGCGGTCGCGCTCGAGCAGCTCGATGACGCCCGCCGGCGTGCAGGGCACGAACCCGTCTCGATTCTGGATCAAACGACCGGCGGAAATCGGGCTGAAGCCGTCGACGTCTTTGGACGGATCGATCGTGTCGAAGACCTGCTGCTCGGCGCCGGGTCCCATGGCCTTCGGCAGCGGGGATTGCACGAGGATGCCGTCGAAGCGCGGATCCTCGTTGAACCGCCGCACGGCCGCGAGCGTCTGCGCCAGGGTCGCCGTGGCGGGCAGCGGCTCCAAATGCACGGTCATGCCGGCTTCTTCGGCAGTTTTGAGCTTGCTCCGCACATAGACCTGCGAGGCCGGATCGTCGCCGACCAGCACGATCACGAGGCCGGGCGCGCGTCCGAGCCGCTCGCGAACGCGCGCGACACGGCCCTCGAGCTCGTCGCGAATCTGTTGGGCGACGGCCTTGCCGTCCAGGATCTTGGCGGTCACGCGGATTCTCGCAATTGGCGGGGGAGGCGGATTCTCGCACGAGCTTCTTCGAAGGCTCAAGGTTCGTTGCGCTCGTTTGACGCTTCGTGAGCGCGCCGAATAAGATGCCCGACGTAACGCTCAAGCGGGGCATGGCGCAGTCTGGTAGCGCATCTGCTTTGGGAGCAGAGGGTCGCAGGTTCGAATCCTGCTGCCCCGACCATGAATCCTCGAAGTGCGCCCGTAGCTCAACGGATAGAGCACCGGCCTTCTAAGCCGGCGGTTGCAGGTTCGAGTCCTGCCGGGCGCGCCATGCTTCATAAGGTTAGAATGAACGACACGCTGGTGGACGTAGCTCAGTTGGTAGAGCCCCGGATTGTGATTCCGGCCGTCGTGGGTTCGAATCCCATCGTCCACCCCAATTTCGCGTGCAATGCACGACTTTCGGGCCGTTAGCTCAATTGGTAGAGCAGTGGACTCTTAATCCATTGGTTGGGGGTTCGATTCCCTCACGGCCCACCATTTCGATGTAGCTCGGGCGCGGCGCCGCCGCTCCCGGCGCGCGGCCGCGGCGCTTCGGCGGCTCCAGGACCGGCAGCGGATCGATGCGAGTCTGGCTCTATCGGCGCAAGCTCGATCTGCACAGCGGCGCGGGCCAATTGATGCGCATGCAGGCGTTCGGGTTGCGCGCGGCCGGCGTGCAGCCCGTGGTCGCGTGCGAGCGCGGCGCGCTTCGATTCTTCCTGCAGACGGGTTTGCCCACGCGGCGGACGGCTCCTGCGGCTCTCCGCGATCGTGCCCGAGCGGGAAACGATGTGCTCGTCGACCACGAATGCCTCATTCCCGAAGCGGACGTCATATTCGTTCACAACGTCGATGCCGAGGCGAGCGCCCATCTGCCGACAGCGCTCACTGTGCAACGTCTCGACGCCGAGCGCAGCTTTTTTCGAAGCTTGCGCAGCGACTCGACCGTCGTCGCGAACTCGGCGCTCACGGCCGCGGCCCTCGTGCGTCACTTCGATCTGAGCCCCGACCGAATCGTGGTGCACCATCCCGGTTTCGTCGGTGGGCGTTTCGCCGTCGAGCGTGCCGCCGCTTTGCGACGCGCCGCGCGCCGGTCTCTGCGGGTGGACGAGATGACGCCGCTCGTGGGCTTCGTGACGTCCGGAGACTTCGCCAAACGCGGTATCGATCTGTTTCTTGCGAGCGCGGTGCGAATCGCCGCCGCGCTGCCCGCCGCGCGGTTCTTGGTGGTCGGGGGGCGGCGCCCGCCGGATGCGCTTGTCGGCAACCCGTTGTTCGCGACCGGCAAGGTGCACTATCGGCCGAAGAACCATCGGCCCGAGCGCTGGATCGCGGCGCTCGACGTGTTTCTGTACGCCGCGCGATTCGAGGAGTTCGGGATGGTGGTGCTCGAGGCGCAGGCGCTCGGCGTGCCGGTGGTCACTTCACGTCGGGTCGGAGCCGCTGAATGTCTGCCTTCCGCTTATGAGCCGTGGCTCGATCCGGTGCCCGATTCCGCGCGGTTCGCAGCGACGGTCCTGCGCTGGCTCGACGACCCTGCGTTGCGCATGGGTCTTGCGGGAGCGGGCGTCGTGCGGGCTCGTCTCTACGACCACCGCCGCTACGCAGGCGTGACGGCAGCGACGATCCTCGCTCAGAAGCGGCGACTCAGGTAAACGCTGAGGCCCGTCAGGTCGTAAAAGTTGTCGGGGCTGCCGCCCTGGGGATCCGTCGGCAAGAGGTTGTCGCGCGCGACTTTGTCGCCAATGCGCAAATCGACACCCAAGTCCCAACGGGGCGCTAGACCCTTGATCAGCAGCCCCCCTCCGACGTAGTAGCCATAGGCCGGCGTCGCAAGATCGAGGCGGGCTGCACCGAGAAAAAAACCGACGCCGAAGCGTTGCGACACATTGAACCGGTAGTCGAGGGCTCGCACGGCCAGCAGTGCGTCGGAGCTCACCTCGTCGAGCTCGAGCCGCACACCGATGTCGCCGCCCCGCGGCAGCTCACGCCGCACGCCGATGCCCAAGTGCAAACTGCTATCGGTGCTGCGCGCTCGTGCCGTCGCGCCCGAGATCTTCGCTTGCACTTGCGTCGTGCTTACGCCCAGATCCAAGAATGCGTCCGCATTCGCCGGCGCGACCGACGCGACCGCCACGGCGCTGACGATCGTCACGGCGAACAAGCTTCCCGACAATGTCGACATGGGGACCTCAGAACCGCACGAATGCGCTCAGCCGCGAGTACGACTGGCCGAAGCTGTCGCGGCCGCCGTAAAGCTCGGCGCCGACCAGGAACTGTTGCCAGGGGCGGCTGTAGCGCACCTCGAACTCGTGCGCCTGCGTGTAATCGACGGCTCCGTACGACTGGTTTGCCAGTGCCCTATACGTTCCCTCGACGACGCCGCCCTGTTTCGGCTGCCAGCCGACTCGAAGCATCGCGCTGCTGGCGCCGACCCCGTCGTCCGGCAGCCTCCAGTCCGCCCCCCAGTGTCCGATCGAATGACCGTCGTTGCGCAATCCGTCGAGATAAATGTGATGGACGTACCAGGCGTTTTGCCACTCGCTCACTTCGAACGTCAGGTCGAACCGCTGTCCGAGCGATGGCAATTGCACGCCCGCAGAGAGCGCTGCGTTGCCGAGTCGCAAGTTATTGGTCGCCGACGTGTCCTCTCCGGCATATTCGAAATACAACGCGAGCGGAAGGCGTCCGGGGAAAAGAAAGCGCGAGGTGAACGACGCGACCTGGTTGCCGAATTCACTTGCCGGGTTACCGTTGCTGCCGATGTTGTCGGACGACGGATTGACGAACGCCTTGAACAAGTCGTGCAGAGAGTCCCTGCGTCCCCCGCCTCCGTATTGCAGAATCCGATTCAAACCGAGCGACCATCCCGGAAACGGCGTGATGGACAGGTGCACGCCCGCAAGCCGCGGACGACCGCTGGTGAGCGCGCCGTCGAGCACGATGTTGTTTGATTCGCTCATCTCGCCGAGGAAGACTTCGTACCTGAAGGCCAAGCGGCTGATCGGCGCGTAATTCGACACGGTGATCGACGGCATCGTGGGCGCCTGAGTGCTTTGCACCATGGCGCTGTCCGTGAGGGGCGAGAGCCAGTGATCGCGGTAGCCGACGTCGACCTGCGCGAACTCGTTGCCCACGCTGAGCATCGTATTCGTGGGCGTACGGTCGCCGGAGTACGCGATCGTGCCGGCCGTGAGCAGCCAATAATCGGCCGGCTGCCAGTACAATTCGACAGCCACCTCGTAGGAGCTGTCGGTCGTCATTCCATGGCGATTCGGCAACGCGGCGGCCGCGCCCGAATCACCCGCGACGGCGGCGCTCGCATAGACGATTCCGGCCCTGTGCATGTACGCGTCGAGGTAGCGGCGCACCGAGTCGCAGAGAGCAGCGTCTCGCTCGCAAGCCTTGGGTAACGCGTCGAGTACCGTGGCGGCCGCGATCGGGCGCTCCAGAATCGGCTCGTCGGCGATGATCAGCAGCCGCTCGACTTGCCGTTCGATCTCCGGCGATTCTCCGAGGGGCAAATACGGGCTGACGCCGCGCGCGCTTGCGGCACTACAGAGCAACGCAGCCGCGACGAAACCCGTCGATCGCACGATCATGCGCTCGTCCTTATCATTCGGCCATGAATGTCGCGACTGCCGGACCGCTCCGGCACCACCGGACCGAGCGCATGATAGCGTCATCGCCTCTGCGGCGCGATTCGTTGCTGTTCGTCTATGGCACGTTGCGGCCTTGCACCGGCTCGCCGATGGCGCAATGGCTGGCGAGGCATGCGCGCTACGCCGGTCGGGCGCGCGTCCGCGGCCGACTCTACGATCTCGGAGCGTATCCCGCGCTCGTCGGTCCGCGCCGCCGCGGCGAGTGGGTCGTCGGTGACCTCTATACGGTGCACATGAGGCGTGCAGTGTTCTTGCGACTCGACCGCTACGAAGGCGCGTGCGGGCAGCGGCGCCGCTTCGAGCGCGTGACGAGGCGCGTCGAGGCATTCCGTCGTGGGCGCACTCGCGTTGCCTGGGTGTATCTGTATCGGTCGTCGCTACGAGGGCGGCCGAGCATTGCGCACGGCGACTATGAACGCGCTTTTCACGGCACGCGCGCGCGATGCGCCGGCCGTTGACGGCGCGCGATCTTATGTCGAAGGTCGCAGAACGGCGACCGCGTCACGTTTCGCCGTAGCGTCGGCAGCAGAGCCTTATCGGCATTCACGCCGCGCAGGTCGCTGCTGCGAGTTTCGCGCGACTCGAGCCCGCTCGCTGTCGCGACTCGCCGACGAACCTTGCGGCTGCTAATCAAGGTAACTCCATCGTCACTAAACATCCTGTCGTCCTTCGCCGACGGTTTGACCTGTCGCACAACGCCGTCATGCGGCCCGGAAGCCGCGCCGCTCATCGCCTTTCGCATCTTGGCACGCAACTTGGAATGGCGCCCGGCGTGGATTCGGGGTGGGTCAAGGGAAGGACGCCGGCGTGGGGTGTATCAGATGGGTTTTTCTGACATTTACATTCGTCCTTGCCGCATGTGGCGGCGACAACTCCGACGATCCGTCGGCCGCGGGAGGTACGAATAGCGCGCCCACGATCGCGGGCACGCCCGCGACGCGAGTCACGCCGGGCGCGGCCTACGCGTTCGCTCCGAGCGCTGTCGACACGGACGGCGACTCGCTGAGCTTTCGCATACAAGCGAAGCCGACGTGGGCGAAGTTCGATCCGGCCACCGGTCATCTCAGCGGCACGCCGACCGCAAGCGATGTCGGAGTTTACGGCGGCATCGTGATCTCGGTGTCCGATGGCGCTGCCGAGACGTCGCTGCCCCCGTTCGATGTCATGGTTTCGTCGCAGCAAACCGTGAACCGTGCGCCGGTCGTCTCCGGCACGCCGCCGACGTCCGTCGCCGCGAACACGACCTATTCGTTCACGCCGAGTGCGACCGATGCGGACGGCGATGCCCTCACGTTCTCCATTCGCAACAGGCCCTTGTGGGCGACGTTCGACACCGCGACCGGACGACTCCGCGGAGGTCCGCAGGTCGCGAACGTCGGCGCGTTCGAAAACGTCGCGATTTCGGTGGCCGACGGCAAGAGCGTGGTGACGCTGAACCCCTTCACGATCGTCGTAACCGCTCCGACTTCCAACAGTCCCCCGACCATCTCGGGCGTACCGTCGAGCACGGTCGCAGCCGGGTCTCGTTACGCGTTCTTCCCGAGCGCGAACGACGTCGACGACGATGCCCTGGTGTTCAGCGTCAAGGGCCTGCCGTCTTGGGCCGCTTTCGACTCGAGGACGGGCAGTCTGACCGGCACTCCCCCGAGCAACGCCACGGGTACCTTCGCGGGCATCGCGATCAGCGTGAGCGATGGTAAGGCGACGGTGTCGTTGCCGCCGTTTGCGATCACGGTGACCGCCGCGACCCAAAACAATGCGCCGACGATCGGCGGCGCGCCGCCGACCGCGGCGACGGAAGGAACGCAGTACGCGTTTCAACCGACGGCGGGCGACGCCGACGGCGACGCGCTCACGTTCACCATCGCGAATCGTCCCGCTTGGGCCAGCTTCAACGGAACGACGGGCCGGCTGCAAGGCACGCCGAGCGCCTCGAACATCCGCACGTACGGCAACATCGTGATCAGCGTGACCGACGGGAAGGCCACCACGTCATTGCCCGCATTTGCGATCACGGTGGCGGCAGTGAATCATCCGCCGACGATATCGGGGACACCCTCGGCGAGCGCCAGTATCGGCAAGGAGTACTCGTTCGCCCCCACTGCGAGCGATGCCGACGGTGACACGCTCGCCTATACGATCAGCAACAAGCCGTCCTGGGCCACGTTCAGCACGAGCACGGGACGCCTGCAGGGCACGCCCGCAGCGGCGAACGTCGGCTCCTTTTCGAATATCGTGATCGCGGCGAACGACGGTCATGATTCGGCGAAGCTGCCTGCGTTCACGATCACGGTCGCGGCCGCGAACGGATCGCCGAAGATTTCCGGGGCGCCGCCGACGAGCGCGATGCCGGGCAGCCAGTATTCGTTCACCCCGACGGCGAGCGATCCCGACGGCAACACGCTCACGTTCAAGATCGCGAACAAGCCCTCTTGGGCGTCCTTCAACGCGGCGACGGGGCAGCTTCAGGGCACGCCGAGTGCCGCGGACGTCGGTACCACGACGGGCATCGTGATCAGCGTCAGCGACGGTTCCGCGAGCGCGTCGCTCGCGAGCTTCAGCGTCACGGTCATGGCGATCGCCACCGGCTCGGCCACCCTGAGCTGGCAGCCCCCTACGCAGAACAGCGACGGCTCCCCGCTCACGAACTTGGCGGGCTTCAAGGTCTATTGGGGCACGAGCCAAGGCAGCTATCCGAACAGCGTCACGCTCAACAACCCCGGTCTCACGACCTACGTCGTCGAGAATTTGCTGCCGGCCACTTGGTTCTTCGTCACCACGTCGTTCAACGCGGATGGTGTCGAGAGCCAATACTCGAACGTTGCGAGCAAGACGATTCGCTGATCGGCTCGCGAGCGCCGGCCCCTGCGCGGCGCTGGCTCGATTCATCGGCGCCGGCGGGGGTCCCCCTAAGCCCCAGAGGTGAGCGCGCGGCGGCGACACCTGGGATCCGGCTCGAGCGGCCGAGCGCCCGTCCCCAGGGCCGAGCCGCCGTCGCCCGCGGGCCCCTTTCGGCGGTATACCTTGACCACGCGTTTATAATGTCCCCGGGTCGCCGTCGGGCGAGAGTGGCGGAACTGGTAGACGCGCTGGACTTAGAATCCAGTGGGGCAACCCGTGGGAGTTCGAGTCTCCCCTTTCGCACCACTCCTTAAGATAGGGAGCGGCGCCCGCCGAGTATGAATGTCGGGGATCGGATGAACGTGGCAGCTTCCAACGATTACGAGGTGTCGATCGAGACGGCGGGCGCGCTCGAGCGGCGGATGACCGTGCGGGTGCCGGCCGTTGCCATCGAGCGCGAGATCGATGCGCGGCTCGCGAAGGTCGGCAAGACGGCCAAGCTCAAGGGATTTCGGCCGGGTAAGGTGCCGGAGAAGGTCGTCCGCCAGTACTACGGCGGCCAGGTGCGCGAGGAGGTGCTGTCGGACCTGATCCGCTCGAGCTACTCGCGCGCGATCGCCGAGCGAAACCTCAACCCTGCGGGCGGTCCGCGGATCGAGGCGCTGCCGAGCGCCGGGGCCGAGGACGCGCAGCACTTCAGCTATCGGGCGACCTTCGAGGTCTATCCGGAGATCGACTTGAAGCCGCTCGACACGCTCACGGTGGAGGTCCCGTCCGTCGACATCACCGAGCCCGACGTCGACGCGATGATCGAAAAGCTGCGCGACCAGCGCAGCCGATGGGAGGCCGTCGATCGGCCGGCCGAGCCCGGTGACCGCGTGACGGTCGATTTCCTCGGCAAGGTCGACGGTGAGCCGTTCGCCGGCGGCGAAGGCAAGGACGTGGCCATCACGATCGGCGCGGGTCAAGTGATCCAAGACTTCGATGCCGCCTTGCCCGGCATGACGGCGGGGGCGCCGAAGCACGTCGAGGTCGAATTCCCCGCCGATTATCCGGCGGCCAACCTCGCGGGAAAGCGGGCCGAGTTCGACATTACAGTGCAGCGCGTGGAACGCCGCGTGCTGCCGGAGATCGATGCCGCGTTCGTCGCGAGCTTCGGCGTCGCAGAGGGCGGCCTCGACGCGCTGCGCGTGGAAGTGCGCAACAACATGGTCCGGGAGCTCGGCGATCGGTTGAAGAGCGAACGCAAGGTTCACGCGTTCGACGCGCTGATCGCCGCCAACTCGATCGTCGTGCCGCGCGCGCTGGTCGAGCAAGAGATCGCGAGCCTGCAGAGCGAGGCGCAGCGGCAGACGGGCGGACGCGAAGCGCCGCCGGCCCCCGAGCGGTTGGCGCCGCTCGCCCAGCGCCGCGTGACCATCGGTCTATTGCTCGAGGAAGTGCTGAAGCGCCACAAGCTCAAGCTCGATCCGATTCGCGTCGACGAGCGCGTCAAACAGTTGGCGGCGGCTTATGAAAAACCGGCCGAAGCTGCGCAGTTCTACCGCAGCAACCGTGGCATGATGGCGCAGGTCGAGGCGGCCGTGCTCGAGGATCAGGTGGTGGATTTTCTGCTCAAGCAAGCCAAGACGACCACGAAAGTGGTGTCTTTCAATGAATTCATGGGCGCATGAGCGCCGGCAGATTGCGAGGAGCGCAGCATTGGATACGAAGGCATTGAATCTGGTGCCGATGGTCGTCGAGCAGACGGCGCGCGGCGAACGTGCATACGACATCTACTCGCGCCTGCTGAAGGATCGGGTGGTTTTCATCGTGGGCGGCATCGACGATCACGTGGCCAATCTCGTCGTGGCCCAGCTGCTGTTCCTCGAATCGGAGAACCCCGAGAAGGACGTGCATCTGTACATCAATTCGCCGGGCGGCATCGTGACCGCGGGTCTCTCGATCTACGACACCATGCAGTTCATCAAGCCCGACGTGAGCACGATCTGCATCGGCCAGGCCGCCAGCATGGGGTCGTTGCTGCTCGCCGGCGGTGCCAAGGGCAAGCGCTATTGCCTGCCGCACTCGCGGATCATGATTCACCAGCCGAGCGGCGGGTTTCAGGGGCAGGCGTCCGACATCGAGCTGCATGCTCGAGAGATTCTGAAGCTGCGCGAGCGGTTGAACGAAATTCTTGCGAAGCACACGGGTCAAACCATCGAGAGGATCGAGCGCGACAGCGATCGCGACAACTTCATGGACGCGGCGTCCGCAGTCGAATACGGGCTCGTGGATACGGTCCTCGACAAGCGTATCGAGGGGCAAATTAAGGGTTGAGCGGCGGAAAAATCCACGCGGCGAAACTTGCGATATTCGGCTTTGCACCTGCCTGGAACAAGTGCTATAAGGCCGAGGATGCCGGTTTTCCGGCAGAGGAACGATTGCTATGAGCGATGAGTCACGCGGCAAGGGGGACGACGGCAAACTTCTGTATTGCTCGTTCTGCGGCAAGAGCCAGCACGAGGTGCGTAAGCTCATTGCCGGCCCTTCCGTATTCATCTGCGACGAGTGCGTCGAGCTCTGCAACGACATCATCCGCGAGGAGCTCGACGAGCGGGCGGAGCGAGGCCGCGACAAGCTGCCGAAGCCGCACGAGATCAAGGCCGTGTTGGACGAGTACGTCATCGGCCAACAGACCGCGAAGAAGGTGCTCGCGGTTGCCGTCTACAACCATTACAAGCGGCTCGAGACGCGCGCGCGCGACAAGAGCAAGGGCGACATCGAGCTCGCGAAGAGCAACATTCTGCTGATCGGGCCGACCGGCTGCGGCAAGACGCTGTTGGCCGAGACCCTCGCGCGCCTGCTCAACGTGCCGTTCACGATTGCGGATGCCACCACGCTCACCGAGGCGGGCTACGTCGGCGAGGACGTCGAGAACATCATCCAGAAGCTGCTGCAGAAGTGCGAGTACGACGTCGAGAAGGCGCAGACCGGCATCGTCTACATCGACGAGATCGACAAGATCTCGCGTAAGTCCGACAACCCGTCGATCACGCGCGACGTTTCCGGCGAAGGCGTGCAGCAGGCGCTGCTGAAGCTGATCGAAGGCACGATCGCGTCGGTGCCGCCCCAGGGCGGACGCAAGCATCCGCAGCAGGAGTTCCTGCAGGTCGATACCTCGAACATCCTGTTCATTTGCGGCGGCGCGTTCTCCGGTCTCGACAAGATCATCCTGAACCGCTCGCGCAAGAGCGGCATCGGCTTCGTCGCCGAGGTCCGCGCTCCGGACGGCGGCGAGCACATGAACGAGCTGTTGGGCGACGTCGAGCCCGAGGATCTGATCAAGTACGGCCTCATTCCGGAGTTCGTCGGCCGGCTGCCGGTGGTCGCCGTGCTCGAGGAGCTCGACGAGGAAGCGCTGGTCGAGATCTTGACCGAGCCGCGCAACGCGCTCACGAAGCAGTATCAGAAGCTGTTCGACATGGAAGGCGTCGAGCTCGAGTTTCGCGACGATGCGCTGCGCGCCGTTGCGCGCAAGGCCATGCAGCGCAAAACCGGCGCACGAGGCCTACGCACCATTCTCGAGAACGTGCTGCTCGACACGATGTACGATCTGCCGGCGATGGCGAACGCAACGAAGATCGTCGTCGACGATGCGGTCGTGACCGGCGAAACGAAGCCCTACGTCATTTACGAGGCCGACGAGCCGGCGGCGGTCGGAGACGAACGTCGCTGAGCCGGCGGTAGCCGCGCGCGCCGCATCGGGGTTGCGGCGCGAGGTCGTGCGGCCGTCAATTCCGACCCGGGTCTTGCAGACGCGGGCGCCGCCCCCATCAATGCCAGTGCGCCGAACGACGACGAAATTACGGCCTTGAAGAGTTGCGCACTCCGTTCGAGTTTCGCGTAATCGAGCATGCCAACCTGAAGCCCGGCTAGAACCATTCGAGAGAAGAGAGGCGATGCAGACAGAGACCGCCGAAAAGACTGCCCCGCGACGCCTGCCGATCCTGCCGCTGCGCGACGTCGTGGTCTATCCGCACATGGTGCTGCCGCTATTCGTGGGTCGCGAGCGCTCGGTGAGCGCGCTCGACAAGGCGATGGCGTCCGGCCGTGAAATCCTGCTCGTGGCCCAGACGCAGGCCGACATCGACGAGCCCACGCCGAAAGACATCTACGACGTCGCGACGCTCGCGACGATCCTGCAGCTCGTGAAGCTCCCGGACGGCACCGTCAAGGTGCTCGTCGAAGGCATCCGCCGCGCGCGGCTCCGCAGCGTCGAGGTCGCCGAGTGCTTCTCGGCGGAGCCCGAGGAGATGGCCGAGGAGTCCGAATTCGACCAGCGCGAGATGGACGTTCTCACGCGTTCCGTGATGTCGCGCTTCGAGCAGTACATCAAGCTCAACAAGAAGATCCCGCCCGAGATCCTGACTTCGCTGTCCGGCATCGACTCGCCGGGCCGACTGGCCGACACCGTCGCCTCGCAGATGACGCTGAAGCTGTCCGAGAAGCAGAAGGTGCTCGAGATCGCCGAGATTCGTGCCCGGCTCGAGCACGTGCTCGGCTTGATCGACGGCGAGATCGACATGCTGCGCATCGAGAAGCGCATCCGCGGCCGCGTCAAGCAGCAGATGGAGAAGAGCCAGCGCGAGTACTACCTGAATGAGCAGATGAAGGCCATTCAGAAAGAGCTGGGCGAGATGGAGGACGCGCCGAACGAGCTCGCCGAGCTCGAGCAAAAGATCAAAGCGGCGGGCATGCCGAAGGACGCGAAGGAAAAGGCGACGTCCGAGCTGAACAAGCTGAAGCTGATGTCGCCGATGTCGGCGGAGGCGACCGTCGTCCGCAACTACATCGACTGGCTCGTGAAGGCTCCGTGGAAGAAGCGCACGAAGGTTCATCGCAACTTGGGCGAGGCCGAGCGTGTGCTCGAGGAAGACCACTACGGCCTCGAGAAGGTCAAAGAGCGCATCCTCGAATACCTCGCGGTGCAGCAGCGAGTGAAGGAGCTCAAGGGCCCGATTCTGTGTCTCGTGGGTCCGCCCGGCGTCGGCAAGACCTCGCTCGGCCAGAGCATCGCGCGCGCGACCAACCGCAAGTTCGTGCGCATGTCGCTCGGCGGCGTTCGCGACGAGGCGGAGATCCGCGGGCATCGGCGCACGTACATCGGCTCGATGCCGGGCAAGATCGTGCAGAACCTGAGCAAGGTGAAGGTGCGCAATCCGTTGTTCCTGCTCGATGAAGTCGACAAGATGTCGATGGACTTTCGCGGCGATCCGTCGTCCGCTCTGCTCGAGGTGCTCGACCCCGAGCAGAACTCCACGTTCAACGATCACTACCTCGAGGTCGATTTCGACCTGTCGGAGGTGATGTTCGTCTGCACGGCGAACAGCTTGAACATTCCGCCGCCGCTGCTCGACCGCATGGAAGTGATTCGTCTGCCCGGCTACACGGAGGACGAGAAGCTCAACATTGCACGCCGCTATCTACTGCCGAAGCAGATGCGGCAAAACGGCCTGCGCGACTCCGAGCTCAAGATCTCGGACTCCGCGGTGCTCGACGTGATTCGCTACTACACGCGCGAAGCCGGTGTGCGCAATCTCGAGCGCGAGATCGCGAACATCTGCCGGAAGGTCGTGAAGCAATTGCTGCTGAAGCCGCGCAAGGGCGTCGTGCGCGTCGATCACGGCAATCTGTCGAAGTTCCTCGGCGTACGGCGCTTTCGCTACGGACGCGCCGAGGAGAACGATCAGGTGGGGCAGGTCACGGGACTTGCGTGGACCGAGGTCGGCGGAGAGCTGCTGACGATCGAGGCCGCCATCGTGCCGGGCAAGGGCAAGCTCATACACACGGGCCAGCTCGGCGACGTGATGCAGGAGTCGATTCAGGCCGCGATGACGGTCGTGCGCAGCCGCGCGACCGTGCTCGGGCTCGATGAAGGCTTCCACACGAAGTCCGACGTGCACATCCACGTTCCGGAGGGGGCCACCCCGAAGGATGGCCCGTCGGCGGGCATCGGAATGTGCGCGGCGCTCGTGTCCGCGCTCACGAAGATTCCCGCGCGCTCGAGCGTCGCGATGACCGGTGAGATCACGCTGCGCGGCGAAGTGCTGCCGATCGGCGGCCTCAAGGAGAAGTTGCTCGCGGCACACAGAGGCGGCATCGAGACGGTGCTGATCCCGGCCGACAACGAAAAGGACCTCGCCGAAATCCCGAAGAACATCAAAGACAAGTTGAACATTGTTCCGGTCAAGTGGATCGATGAGGTGATCGAGTTGGCATTGCAACAGACGCCGCGGCCCGCGCGCAGCGACGTCGGAGTGACGCCAGAAAGAGACACCAACGTCGACGAGAGCGAAGGGAGCGAAGCAACGCTGCCGCATTGAGGCCGTCGCGTTAAGTTGACACGCGAAAATCCGCCTTGGTATAAGGTTGCGCAGTTTTCGTGGGGGTCACTCGATCTTCGAAAGTGGTTCGTGGGTAGGCGCGCACGCATGCGTGTGCGTTCTGGGGATCAACATCTTTCAATTGCACACTTGCGTAAGGGATAGGAATGAACAAAGCCGAACTCGTCGATGCGGTTGCGAATGCAGCTAGCCTGTCAAAAGCCGATGCTGGCCGAGCAGTCGACGCAGTAGTGAACAGCATCGTCGCCGCACTGAAGAAGGGCCAACAAGTTTCCGTGGTCGGATTCGGGACTTTCGCGGTGAAGCATCGCGCGGCACGCAGCGGTCGCAATCCGCGCACCGGCGAAACCATCAAGATCTCCGCGAGCAACGTCCCCGGGTTCAAAGCTGGCAAGGCATTGAAGGATGCCGTAAACTGACCGGCTCTGTCCCAGGGTGCTTAGCTCAGCTGGGAGAGCGTCGCCCTTACAAGGCGAAGGTCGGGGGTTCGATCCCCTCAGCACCCACCAGCAAAGAGCCGGAGTGGTAGTTCAGCTGGTTAGAATACCGGCCTGTCACGCCGGGGGTCGCGGGTTCGAGTCCCGTCCACTCCGCCAGACAACTGAGATCAAGGACAGATTCGAGTTCCGGCCGGCGTCGCCGGCAGGTGTGCGCGCCGCTCGGAACTGAGTCTGTCCTTCGATTTTCTTCGGTGGACGACCGGACTGAACGATGCTGCAACGAATCCACGATACGGTCGGGCGCTGGGTCGCGCTGGTCCTGCTCGGCCTCGTTGCGGCCGGATTCATCTTCTGGGGCGTCAACTTCGGCGTCACCGGGTCCTCTACGTTCGCCGCGAAGGTCAATGGCGAAAGCCTGCCGATCACCGAGTTCGATCGCGAGCTGCAGGCGCGCCAGAACCAATATCAGAGCCAGTATCGTGTCGAGCTGACCGACGAGGTGCGGCGCGAGCTGCGGCGCAGCGTGCTCGAGGACATGATCGCTCAGGCCGCGCTGCGCCAGCGCATCGAGTCGGAAGGCTATCGCATCTCCAACGATCGTCTCACGAGCTTCATCCGCTCCGCAGCGCCGTTCCAGGTCGACGGCAAATTCGACATCGACGTGTACCGCGGCTTGCTGCAGAACCAAGGGTTGACCCCGACGACGTTCGAGTCGCTGCAGCGCGAGAGTCTCGAGGTTCGCGAGCTGCAGAACGGCATCGCCGACTCCACGTTCCTCACGCCGGCAGAGCTGCGCCGCTACATCGAGCTCTACAACCAGCGGCGCGAGGTCGCGTATGCGCTGTTCGACGTCGATGCGCTGATTCCGACCGTGACCGTGGACGAGGCCGCCATCAAAGCGCACTACGAGGCGAACAAGGCGAGCTACCAAACGACCGAGTCCGTCGATCTCGAGTACCTCGAGCTGTCGCTCGCCGACATTGCGGCGAAAGTCGAGGTCACGGACGACGCGCTGCGCACGCTCTACGATCAGGAGAAGGAGCGGTTCCAGACGCCCGAGGCGCGGCACGCGCGCCACATCCTGATCGACGTGAAAGACGGCAACGAGGACGCTGCCCGCATGAAGGCCGAGAGCGTCGTCGAGCGGCTGAAGAAGGGCGAGGACTTCGCGGCCGTCGCGAAGGAAGTTTCCGACGACGCGGGCACCAAGAACCAAGGCGGGGATCTCGGCTGGATCTCGCGCGGCACGCTGCCCGGACCGTTCGAGGATGCGTTGTTCTCGATGAAGGCGGGCGAGGTGAAGGGGCCGGTGCGCAGCGACGCCGGTTTCCACGTGATCCGCCTGGACGAGATCCGCGAGGGCACCACGCAGCCGTTCGAGGAGGTCCGCGACGACCTCGCGTCCGATTACAAGACGCGGCAGGCCGAGGACAAGTTCTACGACCGCGCGAATCAGCTCGAGGACAAGGCCTTCACGGCCTACAACGAGCTCACGACCGTTGCGGCCGAGATGCAGCTCACGCTCAAGACGGCGAAGGACTTCCCACGCACGGGCGATCCGTCGATCTTCCAGAACAGTGCGCCCGTCGTGCAGGCCGCGTTCGACGACCAGACCGTCGACAGCGGCCGCAACAGCAAGCTCGTGCAGCTTTCCGAGGACCACGTGCTCGTGCTGCGGGTCACTGCGCATCACCTGCCGACGGATCAACCGCTCGATGCGGTGCACGACAAGATCAAGCAAGACCTGACGCGCTCGCGCGCACAAGAAGTCGCCGAGCAGGACGCGAACGCGTTTCTGGCCGACGTCGAGAAGGGCGCCG
Organism: uncultured Gammaproteobacteria bacterium; assembly: GCA_963817615.1. Classification (GTDB taxonomy): domain Bacteria; phylum Pseudomonadota; class Gammaproteobacteria; order Steroidobacterales; family Rariloculaceae; genus FEN-1219. The sequence continues at coordinate 2,240,607 of CAWFPH010000002.1, forward strand.
ATCCCGCCATGGCGGCCGCGGCCCACATGGGCACGTGGCACGCGGCCGGATGGGTCGCAACGTACCGACGACAAGGTGCCGAGAGAGGTGCTGGCACGCGCGTTCGCGCTGCCGAAGCCCGGCAACGACGTGACGCGCGAGCAAGTCGCGCTCGCCAACGGCAGCCACGCCGTGCTTGCGCTCTCGAAGGTGGAGCCCGGGGATCCCGGCAGCCTGCCGCAAACCGAGCGCGATCAGCGCCGCAGTCAGCTCGCCGATCAGGCCGCGCTGGCCGAGCTCACCTGCTACGTGGGCAACGTTCGGGATCAGGCCAAAGTGCGAATTCCGCCCGACCGTGCTCGAGCCGAACAACTGAGACTAGGGCGAGCTCGATTCCCCTGCCGGCACGGGCATTCCGACGATGTTGAAGCCGGAGTCGACGTAGACGATTTGGCCCGTGATCCCGGCCGCGAGGTCGGAGCACAGGAATGCGGCGGCATTGCCCACGTCCTCGATGGTGACGTTGCGCTTGAGCGGCGCGCTGGCGCCGACCGTCGCAATCATCTGCCGGATGCCTTTCACGCCCGAGGCCGCGAGCGTGCGAATCGGCCCGGCCGAGATCGCATTCACGCGAATGCCGCTCGCGCCGAGGTCCACGGCGAGAAAGCGCACGTTCGCCTCGAGGCTCGCCTTCGCCAGGCCCATCACGTTGTAGTTCGGCAGCGTGCGCACGGCGCCCAAATAGCTGAGCGTGATCAGCGCGCCGGCGCGGCCCCGCATCGCGGGCTCGCACCGCTTCGCGAGCGCCGCGAGGCTGTAGCTCGAAATGTCGTGCGCGATGCGGAAGCCTTCGCGGTTCACCGCGTCGAGGTAGCGGCCGTCGAGCTGCTCGGCCGGCGCGAATGCGACCGAATGCACGAGCACGTCGAACCCGTCCCAGCGTGAGCCGAGCGCGGCGAAGAACGCGTCGATCTGCCCGTCGTCGCCCACGTCGAGCGGCAGGGCAATGTCGCTGCCGAGCTCGGCCGCCATCTCTTCGACGCGGCGCTTGAGCTTGTCGTTCTGGTAGCCGAACGCGAGGTCGGCGCCTTCGCGGCGCATCGCCTGTGCGATGCCCCAGGCGATCGAGCGGCTGCTTGCGAGCCCGACGATGACGGCGCGCTTGCCGGCGAGGAACCCCATTAGCCGCTTTGCTCGGTCACGTTCACGTACATCATGAGCCGCTGGCCCGGCTGCAGGTAGCGCTGCGCCGACACGCGGTTCCACTCGAGCAGCTGCGGTACGGTCACGCGGAAGCGGCGCGCGATGGACGACAACGAGTCGCCGCGCCGCACCACGTAGGTGACTTGCCGAATCGGCTCGTGCGGCGTGAGCGAGGTCGCGGGCACCGCGCGCACGCCGCTCGCGGAGACTGCGACGGCCGGCACGACCGCCGGGCCGTCCTCGGCGCCGGGATTGCGGCTCCAGACGACGAGCGTGCGTCCGACCGACAGCACGTCGGCCGGCGCCATCGCGTTCCAGCTCGCGAGCTTGCGGGCGTCGACGCCGTAGGCGCGCGCGATCGACCAGAGTGTCTCGCCGCTCCGCACGACGTGCTCGTTGCGCACGCCGCTGCGGGGCACGTTCTGTACCCGCGCCGCGCGCACGTCCGCGCTCTGCGTATAGCTCGCGAGCGACTGCAGCGCGTGCGGAATCATCAGCTCCTCGCCGGCGCGGATCACGTTGCCGCGCAGCTCGTTGACCTCCCGCAGCACGCCGACCGTGGTGTGATATTGGTCGGCGATCCCGCCGATCGTCTCGCCCGGCTTCACGCGGTGCCGCGTCCATTCCACGCGGTCGCGATCGCCAAGCGCGGCGAGCCCGCTCTCGAACTGCTCGGCTTGCGCGGCCGGCACGAGCAGCCGATACGGCCCCTCGGGATCGGTGGCCCAGCGGTTCACGCCCGCGTTCAGCGCATACAGCTCGTCGGTGTCGACGCCGGCCAGCTCGGCTGCGAGCGCCATGTCGATCTGGCTGCCCGTGTCGACGACGGCAAAGGTGGGCTCGTTGTCGACGTCGGGCAGGGTCACGCCGTACTTCTCGGGATTCGCGACGATCTCGCGAATCGCGAGCAGGCGCGGGACGTAGGTGCGGGTCTCCTCCGGCAGATACCTCTTCAGGTCCCAGAAGTCGACGTCGCGGCCGTCCGCGGTGGCGCGGCGCACGGCGCGCTCGACGTTGCCCTCGCCCGAGTTGTAGCCCGCGATCGCGAGCAGCCAATCGCCGTTGAATTCCTCGTGCAGCGCTTCGAGGTAGTCGAGCGCGGCGCGCGTCGATTCGAGCACGTCGCGGCGGCCGTCGAACCACCAGTTTTGCTCGACGCCGAGCCGCTTGCCGGTGCCCGGAATGATCTGCCAAAGCCCGGCCGCGCGGCCGCGCGAGTAGGCGAACGGGTCGAACGCGCTCTCGACCACCGGCAGCAGCGCGAGGTCCGCCGGCATGCCGCGCGTCTCGAGCTCGTCGGTGATGTGGTAGAGATACAGGCTTGCGCGCTCGAACACGCGGTCGAGGTATTGCGGATGATCCGCGAACCATGTGACCTCGCGCTGCACGGCCGCGTTATCGGACTCCGGCAGCGCGAAGCCCGAGCGCAGCCGGTCGAGGAGATCGGTGTCTTCGGGGATCGGCTCGAGCTTCGCGAACGAAGGCACCATGATGCCCTCGAGCGTCTCGCCCGGCGCCGGTGCGCTCGGAGCGGGCGGCGCGGCTTCATGCGCGGCCGTGCGCGGGCCCGGAAACGATTGGCAGGCCGCGAGCGCGACGGCGCAGGCGAGCAGGGCGGCGGGGCGGGTCAGGTGTAAGCAGATCTCTCCGGACGAGCTCTTATTCTTGTTCATAATCGCCGGAAGCCGCCGTTCAGTGCATTGAGAGGTATCCTACCGATCGAGACTCAGGGCGCAAGAGTCGCGCACGCGGCGCCGTGCGATCGTGCGTTGAACTGTGATGTCTTTCTCAGGCAGGATCAGCCGAGCCATGAACACCGATTCGATGTCCGTCACAGATTGGCTCGCCACGCCGCTCGGCAGGCGCTGCCTGGCGAACGAGCAGCGGTTGACCCGCCGGGCGCTCGAGCGCGTCTTCGGTGAGCAGTTCCTCCAGATCGGCGCGTGGGGCGCACACCAGTCGTTTCTGCGCTACGCGCGCACCCAGCGACGCGCGCTCGTCGACTGGCGCAGCGGCGTCGATGCGGACCTGATCTGCGATCTCGAGCAGCTCGCGATCGCGACGCGATTCCGATCGACGCCGTGCTGCTGCCGCACACGCTCGAGCGCACGACCTCGCCGCACGCGCTGCTGCGCGAGGTCGACCGCGTGCTCAGGCCCGACGGCCACCTGATCGTGCTGAGCTTCTCGCCGGGCGGCCTCTGGGGCTTGCGCCATCTGTTGTCGCGGACCGGCTTCCCGAGCGGCCGCGAGCAGCTGATTCGCGAGGGCCGGCTCCGCGACTGGCTCGAGCTCCTGTCGTTCGACGTGGCGAACGCCACGCGCTACTGCCACACCTTGCCGATCGAGCGCGTCAAGCAGTTTCGCCTCCTGCCGCGCGAGGAGTGGGCGCAGCGCTGGCTGCCGATGTTCGCGGGCGGTTACCTCGTGCGGGCGCAGAAGCGCGTGCACCCGCTCACGCCCGTGCGGATGTGGCGCCGGCCGGCGCGACTGCGCGCGGTAGGCGGCCTCGTGGAGCCGACCACCCGCGCATCGGTGCGCATCCTGCCGTTCCCGGTGCCGAATCGCCGCGACCGCTGATGCGTCACGTCGAAGCCTTCACGGACGGGGCGTGCCGCGGCAACCCCGGGCCCGGCGGATGGGGCGTCGTGCTGCGCTCCGGCACGCACATCAAGGAGCTCTCGGGCGGCGAGCCGCTCACCACGAACAACCGCATGGAGCTCACGGCCGCGATCGAGGCGCTGAAGGCGCTCAAGCAGCGCTGCACGGTGGCCGTGTACACGGATTCGACCTACGTGCGCAACGGCATCCGCGATTGGGTACACGCGTGGCGTGCGCGCGGCTGGCGCACGGCGGACCGCAAGCCCGTCAAGAACCAGGACCTCTGGGTCGCGCTGACCGAGGCGGCCGAGCGGCACGACGTCGAATGGCATTGGGTGAGGGGCCACTCGGGCCATCCCGAGAACGAGCGCGCGGATGCGCTCGCGAATCTCGGCATCGACTCGCTGCCGTCCGCTGAGGCAAGATGACACCCATGCGGCAGGTCGTGCTCGACACCGAAACCACGGGGCTCGAGCCCGCGGCCGGTCATCGCATCATCGAGATCGGCTGCGTGGAGATCGTCAACCGCCGGCCCACCACCCGCCACTTTCACCGCTACCTGAATCCCGAGCGCGAGGTCGAGGCCGCCGCGCTGGAGGTGCACGGCATCGAGGACGACTTCCTCGCGACGCAGCCGCGGTTCGCGGAGGTGGCGCGCGAGCTCCTCGAGTTCGTCGACGGCGCGGAGCTCGTGATCCACAACGCCGACTTCGACGTCGAGTTCCTGAACCACGAGCTCAGGCGCATCGAGGATCTGCCGCACGAGATCCGCGAGCGCTGCCGCGTGCTCGACACGCTGGCGCTCGCTCGCCGCATGCACCCGGGGCAGCGCAACAGCCTGGACGCGCTCGCGAAGCGCTACAACGTCGACGCGTCGAAGCGCGAGCTGCACGGCGCGCTGCTCGATGCGCAGATCCTCGCGGACGTCTATCTGTCGATGACGGGCGGGCAGGTCGCGCTGTCGCTCGACGACGGCGTCGAGACCGCGGCCGCCGCCAGAGGCGGTCTCGTCGTGCAGCCGGTCGACCGCCGCGGGCTCACGCTCGTCGTGCAGGCGGCGACCGCCGAGGAGCTCGCGGCCCACGAGCTGATGCTCGCGCAGATCGCGAAGCGCTCCGGGCGCGCGATCGCGTGGGACGATGCGGCCGCGCCCGCGGCGGCGGCCGTCGCGAAACCGTCCGGCTCGCCGCCCGACGCCGCCGGTCCGCTGCCGCCCGCAAACGACTTTCCGCCCGCGCTCGCGACCGCTTGAGCAGCCATTCTCCCGGCTTGGGGCGCGCGTTCGCGGCCAGCTTCCTCGGCGAGTCGCCGGTTTGGTACAAGCTCACGATCCTCGGCTGCCTGATCGCGAATCCGCTGCTCTACATCGCGAGCCCGTACGTGGCCGGGTGGTGCTTGGTCGGCGAGTTCATCTTCACGCTCGCGATGGCGTTGCGCTGCTATCCGCTGCAACCCGGCGGGCTGCTCGCGCTCGAGGCGGTCGTGATCGGCATGACGACGCCGGCGGCGGTCTATGCGGAGCTCGAGCACGGGTTCGAGGTCGTGCTGCTGCTGATCTTCATGGTGGCGGGCATCTTTTTTCTGAAGGACCTGCTGCTCTACACGTTCACCAAGCTCGTGATCCGCGTGCGGTCGAAAACCGTGCTCGCACTGCTCTTCTGCGGCACCGGCGCGGTGCTCTCGGCGTTCCTCGACGCGCTCACCGTCACGGCCGTGATCATCACGGTGGCCACCGGCTTCTACGGCGTGTACCACAAGGTCGCCTCGGGCAAGCACTTCGCGGATCCGGGCCACCACGACGCGTCGTTCGACGAGCACGTGCACGAGCTGCATCGCAGCGATCTCGAGCGCT
>CAWFPH010000003.1:0-2030089 GCA_963817615.1 uncultured Gammaproteobacteria bacterium
GCTTTGCCGAGGCTGGTCTGGCAGCCATCGGAGCCGGATCCCGAGCTGCGCACCGCGACCGCGGCCCGCGCCGCCGCGGCGGCGCTCGACAACCTGCGTCCCCCGCTCAAGGTTCCTCGACGTGCTCGAGGAGCGATGGCCGCCGCTCGCCGCCAACGCGATGCTCTGCATCAACATGATTCACATCGCGCCTTGGGCCGCGACGCTGGGCCTGCTCGAGCACGCGGCCGACCTGTTGCCGAGCGGGGCGCCGCTGGTGCTGTACGGCCCTTACCGGCGGGACGGTCGGCACACGGCGCCTAGCAACGAGGCGTTCGATGCGAGTTTGCGGGCGCGCAATCCCGAGTGGGGTGTACGCGATGTCGGGGAGGTCGCCTCGGTTGCGGCTGGGCTCAGCTTCGAAGCCTGGGCGAGGTGGTCGGCGATGCCGGCGAACAACTTCACGGTGGCGCTCAGGCGCGCGACGTAGCGCTCGCACGGAGCGGGGGGGATTCAGGGGAGGAAAGGTAGTGGGCAGAAGCGGCCGCGTAGCGGTGAAATCAAGGGGGGCGCGATTTGTGTGGCTGGCGCGACCGACCCTGCCCGAGTTTCTATAAGCAAGCGCCGTGCCAACCTAAAAATCCTGTGTTTCGCGGCTCGGCGTACTTGAGGCCGCGAAATTGGCACCGTTTCAGGGCGCTTCGGCCCGCGATGCACCAGCGTTGGCTTTTCGGGTGCGAGCAGGTCCGCGCCGCCGCGCGCTCGCACGAGATGCCAGAGGAATTGCGCCGACGCTCGTTCCCAGGTGCGCCCGAGCCCGGTGCGCCGGCAGGCGCCGCGGTCGAGCGTCAGCGCCGCGAGCGCCGCGGCACGCAGATCGTCGTGGAGCACGCCGTCGACGCCCGGGGTCACGACGTCGATCGGCCCCGTGACGGAAACGCGGCGACCGGCGTGCCGCAGGCCATTGCCTCGAGCATCACGAGCCCGAAAGTGTCGGTGCGGCTCGGGAATACGAACACGTCGGCGGCCGATAGCTGCGCCGCGAGATCGGTGCCGAATCGGTAGCCCACGAAGCGCGCGGCGGGGTAGCGGCGCTCGAGCGCCTCGCGCCCGGGCCGTCGCCGACCACGACCTTGGTGCCCGGCAAGTCCAGCCGGAGGAACGCCTCGAGATTCTTCTCGACCGCGAGCCGGCCCGCATAGATCCAAATCGGCCGCGGGGCGGCGATCGCGTCGCGGCCGCACGGCTTGAAAGCTCGGCATCCACGCCGCGCGACCAGATCACGACGTTCGCGAAGCCGTGATCGAGCAAGTCGCGGCGCATGTGCTCGGTCGCCACCAGCGTGCGGCGCGCGGCGCCGTGGTGGCGGCGTAGATACGCGTACGACCAGGCTTCCGGAATCGGCGCGCGGCGGCGAAGGTATTGCGGGAACTGCGTGTGGTAGGACGTCGTGAACGCGAGACCTGCCGCAGCGCAGTAGCGGCGTGCGGCGGCACCGAGCGGGCCTTCGGTGGCGATGTGCACCGCGTCGGGCGCGAACTCGTCGAGCGCGGCCGCGAGCTTCGCGCGCGGCCAAAGTGCGAGCCGGATCTCGGGATAGGTCGGGCACGGGATCGTCCGGAACGCGTCCGGTGAGAGCACCCGCACGACATGGGCGGCATGCTCGAGCGCCCCGACGGTTCTGTGCAGCGTGGTCACGACGCCGTTGACTTGGGGTGTCCAGGCATCGGTCACGATCGCAATCCGCATTGGCAGTCTCCCCCGGCAGACGCGGCGGATTGTTAGCATCCTTTCTTTATGTTCACGTTACATAGCGTGTCCAACTGACTGCGCTGAAAGAAAAAGTTCACCGGGAGCGCCATCGCCTCGTCACGCCCGGGCGCGAAGCTCTCGAGCGTCCGAGGCTGCGTAGGGATCGGTGATGGCGCGGCGGTTGGCAGTGGCGTTCGAACGGTTCGATCGGGCCGAGCTCAGGTTTTGCCGCTATTTGAATCGCTCGAGCGGCTCGGTCGCGATCCGCCAGCTGTTCCGCATCGCGAGCTGGCTCGGCGACGGCTGGGGCTGGTACGCGCTGCTGCTGTGCCTGCCGCTCGTCTACGGCCGTCCGGGACTCGTGGCGGCGCTGCACGGCGGCGCGACCGCGCTCGTCGGCGTGGGGCTCTACAAGCTGATCAAGACGCGGACCGTTCGCGAGCGGCCTTACATCACGCACTCCGCGATCCACGCGGCCTCGGTGCCGCTCGATCGCTACAGCTTCCCGTCGGGCCACACGCTGCATGCGATCTCCTTCACCTGGTTGATCGCGAGCCACTTCCCGGAGCTCGGCGCGCCGCTGTCCGGCGCCGCGCTGCTGATTGCGCTGTCGCGCGTGATTTTGGGGCTGCACTACCCGAGCGACGTCGCGGCCGGCGCCGTGCTCGGCGGCCTGCTCGCGTCTGCGAGCGTCGCGCTCGGACCGCATCTGCCGATCTGAAGCCGCACGGCGACGCGCGGAAGCGGCGGCTCTCAGCCCGGCGCGAATCGCCCCCACGCGACCAACGACCAGACGACGAGGGTGAGCGTGAGGCTCATGAACACCGCGGCCGAGCCCAGGTCCTTCGCCTGGCCCGACAGTCGATGATGATCCAAGCCGACGCGGTCGACGACCGCCTCGACGGCCGTATTCAGCAGCTCGACGATCAGCACGATGAAGCACGAGCCGATCAAGAGGGCACGCTCGACGGCCGTGCGGCCGAGCCAGCAGGCCGTCGGCACGAGCACGAACGCAACCGTGCACTCCTGACGGAACGCCGCCTCGTTGCGCCACGCGGCCTTGAGCCCCGCGATCGAGAAGATGGTCGCGTTGACGATCCGGCGCATGCCGGTGTTGCCTGTTTTCGCCATTCGGTCGTTGTCGCTCGGCGCCGCGAGCGCGGATCGTAACAGACGAGCGGCGCGCACTGCGTTGCTAGGCGGCGTCGCGCACCGCGATCGAAGGCACCGCGACCGGCGCGGCGGGACGCCAGGTCAAAATGGAGAGCGCGCCGTGCGCGTCCTCGACCAGCGCCGTGCAGCTCTCGACCCAGTCGCCGTCGTTGCAGTAGACGAGCCCGTCGCGCTCGACGAGGTCCGCTTTGTGGATGTGGCCGCAAACGACGCCGTCGACCTTCGCCTCGGACGCCGCGAGCAGCGATGCGCGCTCGAAGCTCGCGATATAGCGCCGCGCTTTGCCGACCCGCGACTTCACGTGCTGCGCAAGCGACCAATACGGCCGGCCGCGCAGCTCGCTGACCCAATGCACGAGCCGGTTCAGTGCGAGCAGCGTGCGGTACGCCACGGTGCCGATCCGCCGGCCGGCCGCGTCGCATTTGATCACGGCGTCGAACTCGTCGCCGTGCAGCACGAGCAGCCGCCGGCCCGTCCGTGTCGTGTGCACGTCGTGGCGCTTGATCTCGAGCGTGCCGAAGCGCACGCCGATGAGCGCGCGCAGGTCGTGATCGTGGTTGCCGGGGATGTAGATCACGCGCGTGCCGCCGCGACTCTTTTTCAGCAGCAACCGCAGCACTTCGGTATGGCTCTCGGGCCAAAAGAAGCTCTGCCGCAGGCTCTCGAGATCGATGATGTCGCCGACGAGGTACAGCTTCCTGCAGCGGGTCCGCCGCAGGAAGTCGAGCAGGAGCCCCACGCGGCAATCGCGTGAGCCGAGATGGACGTCGGACAACCATACCGTTTCGAACCACTCGGCTTGCATCGTGGCCGCTCTTCTGGCCTATGACGGTCGTAGGTTAGCGGCCGATCTTTAAACTTTGTTGTCAGTTCCTTGGCCAACGTATTGCAGAACCACGCCTTTCTCGGGGACCGCGGTCTCCCTGTCACCCGTTCTTAACATTCACGCGCAAGACTAGCGCCCCGGTGCGGTAAGGCTGAGCGACGGGCGTGCAGACGCTGTTGATCTCCGACGTCTATTTCCCGAGGGTCAACGGCGTTTCGACTTCGATTGCGACCTTCCGCCGCGATCTCGCGGCGCTAGGTTGCACGAGCTGGCTCGTCGCGCCGCGCTATCCGCAGGCGTGGGCCGACGACGAGAAGACGCTGCGCCAACCGTCGCGCTACGTCGTCTTCGATCCCGAGGACCGCATGATGGTCGGTGCGAGCGCCGAGCGCGCCTGCCTTCGTCTTCGCGGCGAGGCCGACGTCGTGCACGTCCAGACACCGTTCGTCGCACATTGGATCGGACGCAGAGTGGCTCGCGCGCTCGGGCTGCCGTTGATCGAGACTTACCATACGTTTTTCGAGGAGTACCTGCACCACTACGTGCCGCTGCTGCCGCGCGCGCCGTTGCGTGCGCTCGCACGCGCGGTGTCGCGCCGCCAATGCGCGGCGGTCGACGCGGTCGTCGCGCCTTCGGCCCAGCTGGCCGCGGTGTTGCGCGGCTACGGCGTTCGCGAGCGCATCGAGGTGATCCCGACCGGGCTCGATCTCGAGGATTTCGAGGGCGGCGACGGCGCGGCGTTTCGCGCGAGTCACGGCATCGAAGCGGGTCGTCCCATGATGCTCTTGGTGAGCCGCGTGGCGCACGAGAAGAACATCGAGTTCCTGATTCGCGTGCTCGCGGTCGTGCGGCGCTCGGTGCGCGACGTGCTGCTCGTCATCGCGGGCGAGGGGCCTGCGCAAAACGCGCTGCGGTCGCTGGTTCACGCGCGAGGGCTCGAGTCGAACGTGCTGTTCGTCGGTTATCTCGACCGCGCGACGACGCTGCGCGATTGTTATCGCGCGGCCGACGTGTTCGTGTTCGCGTCGCGCACCGAGACGCAGGGCCTCGTGCTGCTCGAGGCGCTCGCGCTCGGCACGCCGGTCGTGTCGACCGCGGTGCTCGGCACGCGCGAAGTGCTCGACGGCGCGCGTGGCGCGATCGTTTGTCCCGAGGAAGTGGCTACGTTCGCGGAGGCGGTGAGCGCGGTGCTCACGCAGCCCGATTTTCGCGGCAGCCTGGCCGCGGCCGCCCGCGAGCATGTCGCGGCCCGTTGGTCGAGCGCCCAGTCGGCGCGCCGGCTGCTCGCGCTGTATCGTGAGGTTAGCGCTGCAGTCGTGCCCGAGGGCGCGCCGTCAGCGCCGCCGCTCGAGCGCTGAGGACAGCATGCGCAAGTCGCGCAGCTCGAGCGATCGCTTGAACGCCTCCCGATCCATGCGATCGATCAGGTCGGTCAGCGTTTCGCCGTGCGCCTTGGCTTCGTCCAGCTCGGCCCCAGCGGAGGATCCTACGTCGCGTTCTTCGCCGCGTTCTCGTTCCGCGCTCATCGCGTGCCTTCGTTCTAGTGTCCACGGATGATAGCCAAAACATCTCGGGCGCGACAGCCGCGCAGCGCGTCACGACCGTTACATTCCCGAAACAGTATCGTTGCCGCCGTCAAGGCGGCGCGGGGCGCTCGAGGCGCTCGCTGCGCAGCGTGGGGCGATCGAACGGAAACTGCTCCGTTCGGACACGCGGGTCCGTGAGCCCCTGGGCGATGAATGCGGTGAGATTGCGAATCTGCATAGGCGTGAGATTGAACGCGTATGTGCCGAAGCCGGGAATGCCGTCGCGCTCCGGCAGCGGCGGCGACTGCACGTAGAACGCGATCGCGCTGCCGAGCGTCGCGAACTCGCCCGTATGCATGTACCGCGGCCGCAAGCCCGCGTTGCGCAGACTCGGCACCTTCATGGCGCCCGCGTCCTCGGGCGAATGGGTGACCCGCTCGCGACCGAGATCGTACGCCGCGCGGCGCACGCCGATCTGGAAGAACCGATTCGTCGTGAACAATGGCGGCTGATGGCACGCGACGCAGTGCAGCTCCTGAAACGTGCGCCAGCCCTCGAGCGCGTCACCGGTGAGCGCGTCGGCGTCGCCGGCCTCGTAGCGGTCCCACGCCGTGCGATCGGCCGCGAGCGTGCGCTCGTAGGTCGCAATGGCGAACGCGATGCGCACGGGGGTAATCGCAGTGTCACCGAACGCGGCCGCGAACAGCGCCGCATACGACGGCGTGTCGGCGAGCGCAGCCGCGACGTCGGCCGGCAGGCTCGTTGCAAGCGCGAGCGGCCGAGCGGCCGCGATCGTTGCGACGACGTCTTGCCATTGGCGGCCCGCCTTCGCCATCTCCGTGCCGTTCAAGAGCGACGCGAGCGCCTGGTTCTCGAGCGCGCCGCCGTGCGCGATCGCGACGCGGCCGGTCAAGGGATCGTCGAACCGCGAGCCGGCGCGGCCGTCCCAAAACAGCTCGTCGGCCCAGAGCCCGCCGAAGTACGACGGTGCGAGCCGCGCCGATATCTGCGGCCGATCGCCGAACGGTGAATGCGGCCGCGGCCTGCCGTCGGGCCCCAAGCTCGCGATGCCGGGAGAGCCGCGGACGTCGTCGATCGTGCCCTTGTCGGTCCCGGGATAAACGCCGGCGCGCGGGTCCGCGCCGCCGGCGGCCGGGCGATGGCACGTGCCGCAAGCGATCGAGCCGTCGCTCGAGAGCTGCTCGTCCCAGAACAGAATCTTGCCGAGCACGCGCTTCGGCTCGGTGATCGGATTCTCCGCCGGCACGGGCACGCTCGGCACGGCCGCGAGCAGTGTGCGGCAGAACGCGAGCGCGAGGCCGCCCCAGGCGAGCGCGAGCAGCCGCATGCGGCGAGCACGATGCATGGCGGCATTCTACGGGCTCTGAGGCCGTGCGCCGACCGAGGGCTGCGGGCCCGTGCGCCGAGGGCCCGGCCGGCTGCCGCCGCGAGGAGCCGGTCCTGTACACTACGCACCCCGCGGCGGCTGCAGGACCGCCGCGGTCTAGCCGAGGAAACCGCGAATGCCCGATCTCGCTGCGTTGCGCACGACCGACCCCGACATCTACGAGCTGATCCGGCTCGAGACGAAGCGGCAGGACGAATACATCCGCTTGATCCCGTCGGAGAACTACGCATCGACCGCCGTCATGGAGGCGACGGGCTCGATCCTGAACAACAAATACTCCGAGGGCTATCCGGGGCGCCGCTACTACGAGGGCCAGATCTATATCGACCAGGTCGAGACGCTCGCGATCGAGCGAGCGAAGGCGCTGTTCGGCATGGCGCACGCGAACGTGCAGCCGTACTCGGGCTCGCCGGCCAATCAGGCCGTGTACCTCGCGCTCGCGAAGCCGGGCGAGCACGTCATGGGGCTCGGGCTACCGTTCGGCGGCCACCTGACCCACGGCTGGAACGTGAACTTCTCGGGCATCGTGTATCACGCCGACCAGTACGATGTGGATCCGGAGACGCACCGCGTCGACTTGAACCGCGTGGAGTCCCTGGCGCGGCAGACGCGCCCGAAGATCATATTTTGCGGCGGCACGGCGTATCCGCGCGTCTGGGACTACGCGGGCTTCGCCGAGATCGCGAAGGCCGTCGGCGCGACGCTCGTCGCGGATATCGCGCACATCGCGGGCCTGATCGTCGGCGGTGCGCATCCGCATCCCGCGCCGTACGCGAGCATCGTGACGACGACCACGCACAAGACGTTGCGCGGGCCGCGCGGCGGCATGATTCTGTCCGACGGCAAGCATGCGAAGGAGCTCGACCGGGCGGTGTTCCCGGGGCTGCAGGGCGGGCCGCACAACCACACGACGGCCGCGATCGCGGTTGCGCTCAAGGAAGCCTCTACGGAGGACTTCAAGCGCTATGCGCAGCAGATCGTGAGCAACGCGAAGGCGCTCGCGGCGGCGCTCGAGCAGCGCGGCTTTCGGCTCATCTCGGGCGGCACCGACAACCACTTGATCCTGATCGACGTGACGCCGCGCGGCATCACGGGCAAGCCCGCCGCGAAAGCGCTGCACGCGGCCGGCATCGAATGCAACTACAACACGATTCCGTTCGATCCCCGCAAGCCGTTCGATCCGAGCGGGCTTCGCATCGGGACGCCGTCGATCACCTCGCGCGGCATGCGCGAGCAGCACATGGAGGCGATCGCCGAGTGGATCGATCGCGTCCTCAAGGTCGCGGACGACGAAACGGAGCTACGCGCGATCCGCAACGAGATCGCCGAGTTCTGCAAGCAGTTTCCGGCGCCGGGGATTCGGGTTTAGGCAAACGCGCTCGCGCGCCGCGGGGCGCCGTGCTGCGCGGGTACGGTACGGTCTTGCGGCGCGAGAACGCTCAGCGCTTGAGATCGAGCTTCACGTCGACCGACACGTCCTGACCGACCCAGCTGGTGTCGTTCCAACCTTCGCCGACGTTGTAGTCGAACCGGTTCAGCGCCATCGTGCCGGCGAATTGCGCGGTGCTCGCTTTGCCGCCCGAGGTCTCCGCCGGCGTGAGCGTGAACTTCATCGTCGCGGGCTTCGTCTGGCCCTTCAGCGTGAGCTTGCCTTCGGCCTCGTAGGAGCCGTCGCTCGCGCGCGTGATCTTCTCGGATTCGAAACGCGCCTCGGGAAACTGTTTGCAGTCGAACCAATCCTTGTCGACGAGCGCGGTGTCGCGATCCGCATCGCGCGTGTTCACGGTGGCCGTCTGCACGACGCCCATGATGCTGCCCTTGGTCGGATCGGCCGCGTCGAGATCGATTTTCGCGGTGAACATCCCGAATTTGCCCGTGAACTTCGTGCCCTGCTGGATGCCGGTGAAGGAGACCGAGCTCGTCTCGGGGACGACCGTCCAGTCGGCGGCCAGCGTGCCGACGGAGAACGTCAAGCCGGCGATCGCGATCAGCGGCTTCAGATAACGGGAATGGCTCATGGTCGGGCCCTCGTTCGACGAATGTAATCCATTGTATCGGTGCCTATCGAGGCGGGCAAAGCGCGTTGCCGATGCTTGAGCTATCTGCAGACGGCCGGCGCAGCCATTGGCCGTGGAGGAGCCATTGCCTAGAATCGCTCGCTCGCGAACGGAGGAGTGAGCAATGCGAGCCGGTCGCTGCCGCATGACGCATCTGCGCTGGCGCCGGGGGCGCAGGTCGCGCGCTCGCGGCATCGGCCGCTCGGTGCGGTCGGCCGCACTGGCCCTATGCACGGCGGCCGCGCTCGGCTGCACTCGGCCACCGCCGGCGCCTCCGGCCCTGCCGGCGGCGCTGCGCCTCGCGCCGAGCGCGACGGCGCTGGCGGCCGCGGACTGGCCGGGCTACAACCGCGATCTCGCCGGCACGCGCTTTTCGCCGCTCGCGCAGATCAACGCGGGCAACGTCGCAAACCTCAAGCGCGCTTGGGGCTACGATCTCGGCCGCAATACCACCACGGGCAGCTTGCGGGGCGGCTCGGAGCTGACGCCGCTCGCCGTCGCGGGCGTGCTGTACCTGGCGACGGCCGACCGCATCGTCGCGCTCGACGCGGCCTACGGCGCCGAGATTTGGAGTCACGCGGTCGTGCGCGGCGTGCCGTCGCGCCGCGGTCTCGCGTATTGGCCCGGCGAGGCGGGAACGCCCGCGCGCATCTACGTGATGGTCGGGCGCCGCTTGCTCGCGCTCGAGGCCGCGACCGGCCGCAGCGCACTCGGCTTCGGCTCGGCCGGCGAGGTCGAGATGCCGGTCGTGTACAACGGCGCGCCGACGGTCTTCGAGAACCTGGTGATCGTCGGCTCGAACAGCCCGCCCGGCAGCGTGCGCGCGTTCGACGCGCGCAGCGGCGCAGTGGCGTGGGTGTTTCACGCCGTGCCGCTGCCGGGCGAGTTCGGCCACGACTCCTGGCAGAGCGACGCGTGGCGCGATCGCGCGAGCGTGCTTGCTTGGTCGTTCGCGCTCACGGTCGACGTCGATCGCGCGCTGCTGTACGCCTCGTTCGCGGGTCCCGGAGTCGACGACGATTACGGTGGCGATCGCCCGGGCGACACGCTGTACGGCAACTCGGTGGTGGCGCTCGATGCACGCACGGGCGTGCGCCGCTGGCATTTCCAGACGGTGCATCACGATCTCTGGAATTACGACCTGCCGGCCGCGCCCACGCTCGTCGACGTCGCGATCGACGGTGACGTCGTGCCGCTGCTCGCGGCGCCCGCGAAGTCGGGCTATCTATATATATTGAATCGCGTGACGGGCGAGCCCGTGTTCGGCATCGAGGAGAAACCGGTGCCCGGCAGCGACGTTCCCGGCGAGCGCAGCGCCGCGACGCAGCCGATTCCAGTGAAGCCGCCGCCGCTGGCGCGCGTCGCCTACTCGGCGGCCGATCTCGTCAGCGCGGACGACACGACGCCCGAGCACGCCGCCTTCTGCAAAGCGCTCGTCGAGCGCAGCGGCGGGCTCGCGAACGCCGGACCGTTCACGCCGTACCGCTATCGTGCGCCGGGCACGGGGGCCGCGCCGAGCGGAACGAGTGCGCCGAAGAAGGCGGGCGCACCGGACGCGGCGAGCGGCTCGACGATCGTGTTTCCGGGCTCGCTCGGCGGCGCGAGCTGGGGCGGCGCGGCCGCGGACCCGGTCGCCGGGCTGCTGGTCGTGAACACCCTGGACGTGGGCGGCATCGGCTGGATCGAGCCTGCGCCCTTCGCGGAGGACGCCGGCGAGGAGCGGCGCGGGCCGCCGCCGTATCGGCGCGCGAGCGCGGTCGGCGGGCCGCTCGCCCGGTTCTGGTGGAACGACGCCATGCCGAGCTCCGGCGGCAACGAGCTCGGCGGCGGCGAGCGCGCGTGGCCGTGCCAGAAGCCGCCGTGGGGCGAGCTCGCGGCCGTGAATCTTGCGACCGGCGACATCGCGTGGCGCGTGCCGCTCGGCATCACGCCCGAGCTGCCGGACGGCAAGAATCGAACGGGCCGGCTCAACATCGGCGGGCCGATCGTCACGGCCGGCGGCCTGGTGTTCATCGGCGCGACCAACGATCGCCGGTTCCGCGCGTTCGCCGAGCGCAGCGGCGAGGAGCTTTGGTCCGCGGAGCTGCCGATGAGCGCGCATGCGGTGCCGATCACTTACCTCGGCGGCAACGGCAAGCAATACGTCGCCGTGGTCGCCGCCGGTGCGGCGGCGATCGACAGCGAACGGTCCGACGATCGCCAGCAGCTCGTCGTGTACGGACTGCCGTAGCCGGCGCCCGGCCGCGGCGTTCCGCGGTACTATGCGGGGGGGCGTGAGAGACGGCTCGCCGCGGCGCGGCGTCGCTCGCCCCCGACTTGGATACCGTCGGAGCTTGAGCATGTCGAATCTCGAAACGAAGATCAGCGCGGGCCAGTTCGTGATCACGGCCGAAATCGTGCCGCCGTTGTCGGCCGCGCCCGCGAAGTTGCTCGCGGAAGCCGAGCTGCTCGCGGGTAAGGTCGACGCCATGAACGTCACCGACGCAGCCGCGGGCCGCACGTCGATGAGCAGCTTCGCCGCGGCCGCGATCCTCGCCGCCAACGGCCACGAGCCGATCCTGCAAGTCACCTGCCGCGACCGCAATCGCATCGCGCTCGCGGGCGACTTGATCGGCGCGGCGGCGCAGGGCGTGCAGAACCTGCTGATGCTCAAGGGCGACGACCCGAAGGGCGGCGATCAGCCCGACGCGAAGCCCGTGTTCGATCTCGAGTCCGCGCAGCTCTTGAAGCTCGCGCGCGACTTGCGCGATCGCGGCGAGCTGCCGTCGGGCCGCAAGGTGGAGCCCGCGCCCAGGTTTTTCATCGGCGGGGCCGACGTGCCGCGCCGCCCCGATGCGAACTTCAAAACCGCGCCGCTGCTGGCGAAGATGGAAGCGGGCGCGGATTTCGTGCAGACGCAATTCTGCTTCGATCTCGACGTCGCGCGCGCCTACATCGGCCGGCTGCGCGAGGAAGGCATTACCGAGAAGCTCGCCGTCATCATCGGTGTCGGCCCGATTCGCTCGGCGAAATCCGCGCGCTGGATGAACGAGAATCTATTCGGCGTGCACGTGCCGGACCCGACGATCGAGCGGCTCGAGCAGGCGTCGGATCAGGCGGCCGAAGGCCGGCGCATCTGCGCGGAGCTCATCCAGGGGTTGCGCGAGATTCCGGGGGTCGCGGGCGCGCACCTGATGGCGCCCGCGCAGGGGCCGGACGCCATCGCGGCGGTGCTCGAGTCGCTCGGCTGAGTCGCCCGCGCGCTCGACGGTCGATTCGAAAAGTCCAAGTTACGCGCTCGCAAGTCCGTGCGACGCGGCGTGCTCGTCGGTTATGCTGCCGCGAGCCCGGGTGAGAGACCGGCAGCGGGGGAATGGCATGGCGAAGAAGCGCGCAACCGCCGTTTCGGCGGAAGCGATCGGCAACGTGCGATGCGCACGGCCGCAAAATGGACAGGAATATCTCGAGTCGTTGCGCGACGGCCGCGAGGTCTACATCTACGGGGAACGCGTCGCGGACGTGACCACGCATCCGGCGTTCCGCAACACTTCGCGGATGACCGCGCGGCTGTTCGACGCGCTGCACGACCCGCAGCATCGCGACAAGCTGCTGCTGCCGAGCGACACCGACGGCAACGGCAAGACGCACGCGTTCTTCAAGGCGCCGCGCACCGTCGAGGAGTCGGTGGCGGGGCGCGATGCGATCGCCGAGTGGCAGCGGATCACCTACGGCTGGATGGGCCGCTCGCCCGACTACAAGGCCGCGTTCTTGGGCACGCTCGGCGGCAACGCGGAGTTCTACGAGCCGTTCGACGCGAACGCGCGTCGCTGGTACACGTTCTGCCAGGAGCGCGTGCCGTTCGTGAATCACGCGATCATCCATCCGCCGGTCGATCGCGACAAGCCGCCGGATCAGGTCGCCGACGTCTGCGTGCACGTGCAGAAGGAGACCGACGGCGGCATCGTCGTCTCGGGCGCGAAGGTGGTCGCGACCGGGTCGGTGCTCACGAACTACACGTTCATCGCGCACCACGGCTTGATCCCGCTGAACGACAAGAAGTTCGCGCTCGTGTTCATGGTGCCCACGAACGCGCCCGGCGTTAAGTTCCTGTGCCGCACGTCGTACGAGATGACCGCGGCCGTGATGTCGAGCCCGTTCGACCAGCCGTTGTCGTCGCGGCTCGACGAGAACGACGCGGTGTTCATCATGGACAACGTGTTCGTGCCGTGGGAGAACGTGTTCGTCTACGGCGACGTCGAGAAGGCGAACAACTTCTTTCCGCGCACGGGCTTCCTGCCGCGCTTCGTCGTGCACGGCTGCACGCGGCTCGCCGTGAAGCTCGACTTCATTGCGGGCCTGCTGCTCAAGGCGGTCGAGGCCGCCGGCACGAAGGACTACCGCGGCGTGCAGGCGAACGTGGGCGAGGTGCTCGCGTGGCGCAACATGTTTTGGGCGCTGACCGAGGCGATGGTGCGCGACCCGCGGCCGTGGAAGGGCGATTATCTCTTGCCGAACATGGATCCCGGCAACGCGTATCAGATCCTCGCGACGATCGCCTACACGAAGGTGAAGTACCTGATCGAGCAGACCGTCGCGTCGGGGCTCATCTATTTGAACTCGCACGCTCGCGATTTCGACAATCCGGCGATCAGGCCGTACATCGATCGCTACATGCGCGGCAGCAACGGTTACACGGCCGAGCAGCGCATCAAGCTCATGAAGCTGCTCTGGGATTGCATCGGCACCGAGTTCGGCTCGCGCCACGAGCTGTACGAGATCAACTACGGCGGCAGCACCGAGGAGATCCGCCGCTATTGCCTCTTCAGCGCGCTCGGCAACGGCAACGCCGCGAAGTTCAAGGGCTTCGCCGAGCAGTGCATGGCCGAGTACGACCTCGACGGCTGGACGGTGCCGGATTTGATCGACCCGGGCGAGTGGTCGCTGCACGCGAAGCGTGGCGGCAGGGCGGTGCGCGCGACGACAAGGGCCAAAGCGGTGCCGCGTGCCGCGTCGGCCGGAAAAGCGAAGGCGGCGAAGCGCACGACCGCGGGCAAGCGTCCGCGTAAGCGCAAGTGACCGCTATCGGCCGCCGGCCGATCAGTTCAGGTCGACCGTGACGCTCGCCGTGTTCACGGCGCGCAGATCGACCGCGCCGCTCACGGGCTGGCGCGTGAACGAGCTTGCGGGATTCGCGGAGCTCCACGCCCACGCTTCGAGATAGTAAAGACCGCGGTCGTAGCCCGACGATCCTCCGGCCGGCAGGTTGGCCACACTCACCACGGTCGACGCTTGCGAGTCCGAGAGAACGGCCGAGAGCGGCGCGGCCGCGACGATCGCGCCGTCGTGCGTCACGAGCAGCGCGCCGTCGTCGTACTTGCCGGGCGCCGCGGCCACGCTTGCGGCGATCGTGCCCGGCGCGGCGTCCGGCGGAACCGGGATGGCGGGCACGGTGAACGCGGCCGTGGCGCCGGCCGCCGGCGGGGCGATCGTCGCAGGCGACAGTTCGCCGCTGCCGTAGAGCGGCGCGGACGCGGCCAGGGAGTAGCGCGCGGCGCCTTCCGTCGGTGCGGCGGCTGCGAGCGAGAAGCTCGCGCCGAACGTTCCGTAGACGACGTCCGGTGCGGCCGACAGCGGTTCGTCGGCGGCCAAGCGGCCCGTCAGAGGGTCCACGGCGCGCTCGGCGATCACGAACGGCGCGGCGTCGTCCGGTAGCGTCTGATAGAACTGCACGCGAGCGCCGCGCGGCGCGACTTCACTGCCCGCGGCGAGATTGGCGCGGTAGGTGTCCGCTGCGAGCAGCGTGACCGTGCCGAACGCCGCGGTCGAGCTCGCGTCCGGCGCGCCCTTCGTCACCGGCACGGCGCGCACGACGGTCGTCGTGATCGCCGGTCCGTGGATCACGAGGTCGTACGTCGTCGCAGCGTCGTTCGTGCCGGTCGGCACCGGCAGCGGATACAGCGTGAACGTGCCGTCCGCGCGCACGGGCGCGCTCGCGACTTCGACGCGGCGCGTCGAGTCGCCGTTCAATGTTTCCGCCGCGACCTCGGCGTCGGGGCGGCCCGTGCCGGGATTCGGCGCGATCGCCGAGACGTCGAGCTGCCCCACGATGTAGCCGGCGGCGTCGGCGTCGTACGCGCTCAAGCTGGGATTCAGCAGGAACCCCGGCCGATCCGCGAAGCGGAACATCGTGAGGTCGTGCGTCGCGTCGAACAGCACGGTCGTGGTGACGGTGGCCGCGGCGGCGTCGCTCGAGCTGCTCGTCGTCTCGGCCGTTTGACTCGGTGACGGCGTGCTCGCCGACGGAGCGGGTACCGTCTCGGCCGGGACGCCGGCGGTCGGCATCGCCGCGCCGACCGGAGTCGACGTCGTCGCGCCGACTGAAGTCGACGCCGACGGCGTCGCAGTCGCGAGACTCGAAGGCGTGCTCGCATTCGAGGCGGCCGCGAGCGCCGCGAGCACCGCGCGTTTCGCCACCGGCACGACGAGGTCGGTTGCGATCCCGACGCCCTGAGCCGCGGCAGGCAGCTCGAGCGGCAGCGTCGTCTCGACGCCGCTCGCATCGACGTACGTCACTTGGTCGTTGTACGTCGCGCCGGCCTGCGCCGCGGACGCCGTCAGCGTCTCGGTCCGATCGACCAAGAGCAAACGGATTTGGGCGTAAGTTCCCGGAGCAACCTTGAGCCGGCTTGCGAGCTCGCTCATTGCCGCATCGTCGACGCCGACGAGCTGGAGCGTCTCGGGCTCGGAGAGCGGAAACTTGACCCAGCTCGCGTCGTCCGGGGACGCGGTCGCGTTCTCGTTGAACCAGACTTCCTTTACGGTCACGAGCACGCTCGAGTATTGCGCGCTCGCGTTTGCGGCGAGGTCGACGTTCACGCGGCTCTCGCACGCTGCGAGAGCCGTGCAGGCGACGAGCAAACAGAGCCGCACGATCGCGTGCCGGTCTCGAACCGCTCCGCGCCGGCGGCGCCGGCATCGATCGCATCCCTTCGACAACACGGTACCTCCCGCTCGTCGGCGGTGAGTCCCGGCGGATGCCTATGCAGGTTGCATGCCCGCAGCCGCACGTCGCGGCCGGGCCGAGCCCGGCGCCTCGCACGTTTCAGATTGGGGAATTTGGGAGACGAGCGGCCGCGCCGCGACGCCGCCGCGCGCCGCCGCGCGCAACCTCGTGCCAGGTTACTTCGCCGGTTTCGGCGGGTACTCGTAGATGAAGCCGTTCACGTTCGGCATGCGCACGCGCGCCAGCGTGCGCGCGTTCATCTCGTCGTTCTCGCGGATGATGCCGTTCTTGTAGAGCAGATACGCCGTAACCGCGTACACCTCGTCGTTCGTCAGCGTCTCGGGCGTGTTGAACGGCATCGCGCGGCGCACGTAATCGAAGACGGTCGTCGCGTACGGCCAATAGCTGCCGACGGTGCGCACCTGGTCGAGCTGGTCGAGCGTGCCCTGGCCGCCGACGAGCCGATCGGCCGGCTGCCCCTGGCCGTCCGCGCCGTGGCACGCCTGGCATTTCGCCGCGTAGATCGCTGCGCCGGCCTTGGCCTTGCCGCCGCCCGGCGGCAGCCCCTTGCCGTCGGTGCCGATGTCGATGTTCCACGGCGCAAGATCGGCCGCCGCGATCGGCTGGCCGAGCCCCGGGCCTTGCTGCGCGAACGCGCCGCTCGGGGCGCTGCCGATCACGACGAGCAGCGAGGCCGCGATCGCGACGAGCGGTGTGCCCGGCCGGAGGAGCAGGGCGGCGGCGCGTCGAACGAACGGTGCGCCGGCGATGCGGTCATGCGTAGACATTGCTCACCTCGCCCGATGCCGCGACGGCCCAGACCTGGATGCCGTTCATGTGGAAATTGCGCCGCTCGCCGAATCGTGCGACCAGGCTGGCGCGCGTCGGCTGCACGGCGCCCGTCTCGTCGACGGCGCGGCTCTTGAGCACGGCCGGTCCCCCGTCCCAGCGCCACGCCATCCTGAAGCGCGTGAACGCCTTCGGCAGCACGGGCTCCGTGAGCGCTGCCTCGCCCCAGCTTTCGCCGCCGTCGGCGGACACTTCGACGCGCGCGATCTTGCCCGCGCCCGACCACGCGAGACCCGTGATCTCGTAGAGGCCCGCGCCCTGCATCTTGAGTCCGCCCGACGGATTCGTGATCACCGACTTCACGCCCATCGGATACGTGAACGCGAGCGCCTTGCCGCCGAGCAGCACGTCGGTGTAGTGCGACGTCTCGTCGCGCGTCATCGTCGGCGCGGTGCCGAGCTTGAGGCGCCGCAGCCATTTCACCGACATGTTGCCTTCCCAGCCCGGCAGGAACAGGCGCATCGGATAGCCGTTCTCCGGACGCAAGCGCTCGCCGTTCTGGTAGAGCGCGATGATCGCGTCGTCGCGCAGCTTCTCGAGCGGGATGCTGCGGCTCATCGCGGCCGCGTCCGCGCCTTCCGCGAGCGCCCACTTCGCGCTCGGGTCGACGCCCGCTTCGTCGAGCAGGATCGAGACCGGCACGCCGGTCCACTCGCTGCACGACATGAGACCGTGCAACACGCCGACCGGCGCCTGCGTCGGCGTCGCAGTGAAATTGTTGCCGCTGTTGCCCGAGCATTCGAGAAACCGAATGTGCGTGACGGTGGGATAGCGCAGAAGCTCATCCACGGTGAATACGAGCGGCCGCTTCACGAGACCGTGAAGCAAAAAGCGATGACCCGCCGGATCGACGTCGGGCACGCCGCTGTGATGGCGCTCGAAGTGCAGGCTGTTCGGCGTGATCGTGCCGTGCAGACTCTGATGCGGCGTCATCGAGACGCCGTTGCCGACGACACTCGGTGCCCCGCCGACGACGCGCACGACTTTGTCCTCGTAGTGCGAGCGCGCTCCGTACGGGCTCATGTTCGTGCCCGGCGCCTTCATCCATTGCGGAATCGTCAGCGGGTCGGCGCTCGCAGGGTGCGCCGCGAGCAGCGCGAGGCCGCCGAGCGAGGCCCCGGCTTGCGCGAGGAAGAGTCGCCGGTGCAGGAGGCCGTTGCCGGCCACCGGCTCGCCGAGCGCTGCGTTCGTGCTGGGTTTGCTGCTCATCGGTCCCCCTTTTGTTTTGTCGGCCGTCGCTGCGATCGGCCGCGGCGCCATAGGCGTTGATCGCCGGCGCCAGTGTAGCGCCCGCGACGGTGCAGGCGCGAGCCTTGTGGCCGTGGACGGCATCCGGCGATCAGGGTTGGGCGAAGTGGGGTTTCGCAATTGCGCCGTGCCGACGGGCGGCTCTCGTATTCGAAGGTGCGGCGATGACGCGCGTTGCGGGCTACGGCGGCGAAGCGTCGCTAGCGAAGCTACGTGTGGGGTGCCGACCGCGGCGGCGCACCCTCGAGATACGCCCACAGCGCATCGCCGTTCTCCCGATCGGCGCCGTGGCCGAACACGCGCTCGGCGATGGCGAGCCCGAGCGAGCGATAGCTCTCCCATTGCGCCTCGTCGAAGAACTGATCCGTCGTCGGCTCCTGCGGGAAGGCCGGGTGCGTCGCGGAGTACTCGCGGACGTCGACGGGCGCCGATGCGATCACGCGCGGCTTCAGCACGATGATCCGGCACGTTGGCGGGACGGCTTTCGGATCGGCATCGGCGCGGTAGACGTTCAGCAGTAGCGCGCACTTGCCGTCGTGCGGCGCGCGTGCCGCGGCGTCGGCCGCGCGAAACTCGGCGGGCGTGCCGAAGACTTTGCCGAGCCGCGGCTGGCGCGCGGTGTCGGCGATCTCCTCGTCGACTTCGATTTGCACGCCATGATCGATGCGCGCGAGCCGCACGACGTTCGCGAGATCGCTGAACCGATAGTCGGGGTCGCAGCCATCGTCGCAGACGACGATGAGCTTCACGCCGCGCGCCGGGCGTAACAGCTCGTAGAGGCCCGTATTCTCGAAGTGGCCGCCGTCCGAAAGGTACTGCCATTCGCGGCGCAGCCCATGGAATTTCGCCATCAGCTCGTAGAACAGGAACGTCTGCGTCTTGAATAGGCCTTTGAACCCCCGCTCGAGCCAGCGCGACTCGTCGCGGCCGTACCCCGACGACCACCAGGTGCCGAGCCGCACGTTCGCGAGCCCGAGCGCGATCGACGTGCCGAGGCTCGTGCTGCGGCCGAGCCCGGTCGTGAACGCGGCGCCCGAGGTGCCGATCCACTGGCCGATCGTGAGCTTCTGGCTGCCGAGGCCCGCGCCGACCCCGCGGCGCTCGTCGTCGTGGAAGTCGTAGTGCGTACGGTCGATCGAAAACCCGGTCGGCAGCACCGCCATCGGCTTGCCTTTGCGATCGCGCTGCACGAGCTGCTCGGCCGGGTCGATCGTCTGGTTCACCGTCACGTTGATGATGTGCAAAGGCGCGAGCGACGCGTAGTACTCGTCGCGCGCAACGTCGTCGCCGTCGACGGGCTCGGCCGCGCTGCGCGCGGCGCGATCGGCGCCGCTCGAGTCGGGCTTGAATCGGGCGCCGTTCGAGGCGCCCAGGTACGCCCGCGTGAGCCGCGCGGAGTAGAACGACTGCAGGGTCGATAGATTCAAGAAGCCCGTGAATCGGCCGCTCGTGATCGCGAGCAGGGCGAACGCGCCCGCGCAGATCGCGAGCAGCGTGGCTTGCTGCAGCGCGCCGTCGATCTCGAACGCCGCTTGAGTCGGCACGGCGCCGAGCCAGATCACTGCGTGCAGCGCGAAGCCCCAGAGCGTCGCAATCGCGAGAAACAGTGCCGTTCCGGCAACGCCTGCGATCAGCCCGACCGGGATCGCCTTGAGCGAGGGCACTGCGCCGCGATCCGCGAGCCGCGCGATGCGGCGAAACAGCCATACGGCCGCGGCGACGGACGCGCTCGGCGACAGCACCGCGCCCAAGCTCGGCTGCCGCGCCCACGCGAGGTACAGCGACTGCGCGAGCGTGTCGATGACCGCGACGACCGTCAGCGCGATCGCGAGCTGCAGCGCGGTCGCGGTCCAGCGGGTCATCACGACGCGGTGTGCCGCGACATCGGCCGCTTGCGTGCTCGCAATCGCGTGATAGCCGAAGCCGAGCAGCGCAAGCGCGCCGCCGATCGTCGGGACGAGCCGGTGCGGCAGCGGTGCATCGATCGTGCGCGCGAGGTAGCCGATCGTGAGCGCGCCCGCGGCGATCGCGAGGTCGGCGATTGCGGCGCCCGTCAGCACGCGCGCCGGTGCCGTCTCGTCTTCGCGGCGCCGCGGGTGCGTGAGCCAGAACGCGACGGTGAGCGGCGCGAGCGCGAGCGCGAGGATGGCGACCGGTGCAGCGAAGAAAGGGCTCCACCAGACGTTCGAGCAGGGCTCGACGCAGACGGCATGGCCGAGCAGCGAGCGCTCGAGGTGCGAGTACGCGGGCCAAGCGGCCGCGAGCCGGAAGCGGCCGGCCAGGACCAGCGCGAACGCGGTCGCGATGAACGTGCCGAGCACGTATTGCACGGAGAACCAATTGCGGACCGCGAGCGCGATCGCGTAGATCAGATCACCGGCGCCGACCGGCGTCAGGTAGCGGCCGTTCTCCCGCAGCCACGCGAGCGCCGCGTGCAGGCGCGCTTCGGGGCCGTAGCCCTCGGAAGAGCGGATGCGGCCCGGCGGATCGCTTTGCAGCACGCGGTACGCGTCGAAGGCGGCATCCTCGGGTGTGGTGCCGTCGCGCAGACGGCCCGGCACGAACAGGCTCACGAAGAACGCGCCGATGTAGCCGCCGCCGCTCACGGTCGATAGGTAGTCGAACCGTGCGAGCAGCGAGTGCTCGGGTGCCGGCAACGGTGCCGTGCGCTGCGCGGCACCGTGCGCCGCGCCGTCGGACGCTGCGGCCGGCGATGCCGTAGCGTCGGAGGTCGGGGCGGCGGACGTTCTCGTGTCGGGCGCCGCGGCTTCGTGGCGTGCGGCATCGGGCAGGGCGCTGTCGGGTAGGGCGGCGGCTTCGGCTGGGAAGCCTCGCGCCGTGTCGTCCTGCGGACCGCGCGCACGTGCCAAGCCTTGCAGCACGCCGAGCGCGAATGTCGCGCTGCGAATGCCTCCGCCGGACAGTGCGAGGCCATAGCGCTCGGCCGGCTCGTCCGCGACGCCGAGCGCCGCGCGCCGCATTTCGATGCGACGCCGCTCGGCGTCGAGCCGCTGCTCCAGCGGACGATGTGGGCGCTCCGGCCGGAAGTACTTCTTGGCGGACGCGGCCAGCGCGCGCAGGGATGACGGCATTCCGACCATAACGGCTCGCTCGCTGGGTTCGGCGTTGCGCCGTTTTCTAGCATGGATTACGCGCGAAGTCTGTCGGGTTCGTGACGGGATTCGGCGGCTGAGCGACGTGCGGCGGGTTCATGACGCGCGCCGCCGGCGTTATCATCGAGCGGATGGAAGTCCGCCCGTACTTCTTGATCGGCGATCTGCTCGCAAACGCCGGCGTGGGCGCGCTCGCGGCCTGGCTCGCAGCCGCGATCGGGCTGCCGAGCTGGCCGATGCCCGCCGCGATGCTCGCGGGCATGCTGCTCGGCATGCTCATCGGGCTCGTGGCCGCGCTCGCGGTGCTCGGAGCGCTGCTGGGTGCGATGGAGGTTTTCGTGCCCTGCATGCTCGGCGGCATGCTCGCGGGCATGGTCGGAGCGATGGGGCCGGTCGGCGGCGCGGCACCGCTCGCGGCCGGGGCGGTCGTCGGCGTGGCGACGCTCGTTTGCGTCTACGCCGCCAACGCGGCGCTCAAGGGCGAAATCCGACTCCCGAGGTGAGCACATGGACACGCAGACACGGGACAAATGGGATCGCGCGGCCGGCACGTTCGATTTCATGTCGAGCTTCGGTCCCGAGCTCAGGTGGCGCCGCGACAAGGAGCGGGTCTTCGCCCGCATGCGGCCCGATGCGCGAATCTTGTTCGTAGCGCTCGGCACCGGCCTCGACATTGCGTGCTTTCCGCCCGGCCGCAAGCTCGTCGCGATCGACATCAGTCCCCGGATGATCGAGCGCGCGCGGCCTCGCGTCGCGGCCTACGACGGCGAGATCGATGCGCGCGTTGCGGACGTGAAGCACCTCGACTTTCCCGACGAGCACTTCGATCAGGTGTTCACCTCCTGCACGTTCTGCTCGGTCCCCCAGCCGATCGAGGGGCTCGTCGAGCTGCACCGCGGGCTCAAGACCGGCGGCGAGCTGCACATGTTCGAGCACACGGGCAGCCGCTTTTTTCCGTTCAACCTGATGATGAACGTGATGACGCCGCTCAGCCGCCGCGTGGGGCCCGATATGAATCGGCCGACCGTCGACAACGTGCGCGCAGCCGGATTCACGCTGACCGGTGTACGCAACGTCTATCTCGACGTGGTCAAGACGATCCACGCCGTGAAGGGCGCAGTGCCGCGCTCCTAGCACGACCCGCAGCGCACGGGTGCCGCCTCGCGCTTAGAACTGCAGCGGCTCCGGAACGTTCGGCCCGCCGCCGCGTTCCCGCGACAGGCCGCGGTAGCGAATGCCGACGAGCACCGCGTTCGAGGTCGCACGCCCGCTCCCGCCGTCGAAACGGGTCTCGGTCACCTTGTCGAGGCCCGTCGTGAGATACCAGCGCTGCGTCATCGCCCATTGCACCTGGAGCGAGAGGCGCGCGTAGTCGCGGTTGCGAGTGTCGGGCGATTCGTCGGACGCGTCGATACGTGCGGCGCGCAGGCCGATCGAAGCCGATAGTCGCGGCTGAAACTCCCGCCGCAGCTGGAGACGCACCTCGTCGCGCCGCGACAGGAAGCCGTTGCTGTTCGGTCCAAGCGAGCGCCCGACCACGATGCTCCATGCGGAGCGCTGCCCGGCGCCCTCGAAGTCCGTGCCGTAGGTGAAGCTGCTGTCGGCGTTCGAGACTCGCATGCCGCTGCTCAAGAACTCGTAGTCGCGCCGTGCGACGCCCGCGTTGAGGGAGAACGTCCAGATCTTCGACAACGGCCGCATGAAGGCGCCTTGCACGCCGAACGCGCGGGTGTTGTTGTCGTTGAGCTGCGCATGGAAGTCGGAAACGTAGGCGGTCGCGCTGACCTCGTTGCGTTGATCCACGAGGCGCGTGAGGACGGCCGCCAGGGTGTTGTTGTCGAACGGCGTGCGCGTAATCTCCTGTTCGCCCGGGTAGCCCACGTCGATCCGGTTCGTCTCGATGCGGAACCGCGTGCGCTCGGAGGGCTGGAACTGCACGTTGAAGGCGAGATCGAGCCGCTTGCGCTGATTCGTGAAGGTCGTCAGCGAGCCGCCGCCCGTGTCCACGGGCTCGCCGCCGAGCTCCGGCGGGCCGCCAAGCGCGCTGCCGATCTCGGAGCGAAGCACGCTTTCGCGGCGATAGTCCGATTGGAACTCGATGCGCGTCATCGAAAAATCGTAGGCCGCGCGCGCCAGCAGGAACACGTCGTTGTTCTGCAGGACCTTGTCGCGCTCGGCCGCGTACGAGTCGGCGACGATGCGCGGCTCGATGAATGCCTCGCCGCGCCGGCCGAAGTTGCGCACCCTGAGCCGCGCATCGAGCGCAGTTCGCGCAGAAGACGGCTGATCGATCGAGACGAGTCGGATGTTGTCGTCGACCTCGGTCGACAGACCGACATCGGGCACCGTCTCCCACGCCGCGTTTGCCGGGCGATCGAGCAGGACGGCGCTCAAGCCTGCGCCGACCAGCGTCGCGCCGAACGCGAGCGCGCAGCGGTTCATCAGGGGTTGTCTTTGCCGCATGGCTGCTCCTTCTCGTGTCAATCGCGACCCGCGCGCAAGCCTCCGAAGCCGAAACGCATCGTGACCGCGAGCGCGTCGATGTCACCGCTGCGATACTCGACGCCGACGCCGAGGTCGCGGAAGAAGTACCAGCGCACGCCGACGGAGGCGGCCGTGCCGGAATCGGTCGTGAGCGCCGTGAGATTCGTTTTGCCGATCGACGAGCCCTGCGCAGCGGCGAAGACCTCGAGCGAGGGGTTCGGGTTGAATCGCACGCCCGCGCGCACGCCGGCGCCCGCGTCGTTCAGGTCGAAGTTCTCGCCCGCGAAGCTGCCGAAGTCGTAGTGGATCGCGTTGTAGGATGCCTCGAAGAAGATATCGAGCGTTCGGCCGATCGGCACGACGTAGCCCGCCGCGACGCGCGTCATGATCAGATCGAAATTGCCGGTCAGCGAGGCGGTCTCGAGCGGGCTCGTCACGAGCGCGTCGACGTCGACGACCGTGCTCTGGTACGAGCCTGCGACGTAGAAGCGGCGTCCCACCGCGAGCGACCCGGCGACCGTGAGACCGTCGCCCGAGTCGACGGCCACGGCGACGGTCTGGCCGGGCAGTGGGCTCTGCGAGCCCGTGAGGTCGCTGCTCACGCGCAGCGAGCCGAAATCGATGAACGTATAGCTCAGGTCGGACGCCGCGGCCGGCGTGGCGGCGAGCAGCGCGGCGGCGGCGAGGACCGTGGCGGCGGATCGGTTCATCGTGGGTTCCTTTCCCGAGGAGGGGTCGAAGCGCGGCGTCGGGCCGCAAGCGCGAGCACGAGCAGAAGCCCATCGAAACCGAGCGCGCCGCCGCCACCGCCCGTCGCGGCGCGGGCGTTGACGTGCACGGTGCGCGTCACGGGCACGGCCGCGTTGCCCGCGGAGTCCATCGCCGAATAGGTGATCGTGTAGCTGCCGATCACGTTCGGGTCGACGGGATTGTCGACGCTCGGGGTGATCGAGCCGTCGACGTCGTCGGTCGCCGTGGCGCCCGCGTCGGTGTACGACCCGCCGGTCTCGATCGTCACGTCCGGCGTGCCGCTCAGCGTGATGACGGGACGCGTCGTGTCGCCGAGCCCGAAGTTGCCGTGGCCGTCGTTGAAGAACACGTCGACCCCGTCGGCGCCTGCGAGCACGATGTCGGGCTTGCCGAGCTTGCCGATCGGCGCGATCGCGCCGCGCTTCGCGCCGGTTGCGACGAGCAGGCCGGATGCGAGCGCGAAATGGCCGTCGCCGCTGCCGCGGTAGATCGAATGCGCGCCGGTGACGTTCACGGCCACGACGTCGGCATGGCCGTCGCCGTCGAGGTCGCCCGCGAGCACGTCGACGGTCGGTGCGGCGCCGAGCGCTCCGACCGCGACGAATCCGCCGCTGCCGTTGTTCAGATAGACGGGATTGCCCGGCAGCTTCGAGGCGTCGGGCGCGGCTCGCGCGAGCACGAGATCGGCGCGGCCGTCGCCGTTGAAGTCCGCGGCGGCGACTGCGGTTGCGGGACCGGCGTCGACCGTCTGCGCGGCGCCGAATGCACCGCCGCCGAGATTCTCGTATGCGAGCGTGGCGCCGTCGGCGTAAACGACGATGGCGTCCGGCAGCGGGCTGCCGAGGGCGTCCGCGAGCACCACGTCGATCGCGCCGGCCCGCGGCGCAATCGTGGTTTCCGTGAACTGGCCTCCGCCCGCGTTGCGCTCGAGCCGCAGCGCGTCGGCGCTCGCGATCACGATGTCGGTCAGGCCGTCGCCGTCGACGTCGCCGACCGCGAGCGCACGATCGTCGCGTGCCGCAGCGCCGAAGGTCGCGAGCGGCTCGAAGCTGCCGCCACCCGCGTTACGCAGCGCGGCCGTCGTGCCGCCCGCGCCGTGCGCGACGACGGCGTCCGGCGCGCCGTCGCCGTCGAGATCCGCGAACGCGATGTCGCTTGCCGCGGCCGCATCGCCGATCGCGAGCGGCACGCTCGCGAGCCCGCGGCGTCGGTCGGTCGGCGCCGCGAGCGAAGCGGCGAGGGCGCTCGGTTGCTCGATGTCGAGCAGCAGACCCGCGGGCGCGGCGTCGGCCATGCCGAGTGCCGCGTCGGCAAAGCCGTCCCCGTCGACGTCGGCGGCGGCGAGCGCCCCTACTGCGCCGACATCCAAGTGCTGCGCGGGCGTGCTCACGAGCGTGCCGCCGATGCCGACGCTCGCGGCCGCGGTGTTGTTCGACGCGACGGGATCTTCCGGTATCGCGGCGCCCGCGTTGATTGCCGCGGTCGCGTACACGTCGCCGGGCTGCGATGCCGTAGTGCTGAACGCGAGCGTTTGCGTGGCACCGGCCTCGATCGGGCCTGCGGTGCAAGCGAGTTGCTGCCGGTCGGCGGTAACGGTCA
Organism: uncultured Gammaproteobacteria bacterium; assembly: GCA_963817615.1. Lineage (GTDB taxonomy): Bacteria > Pseudomonadota > Gammaproteobacteria > Steroidobacterales > Rariloculaceae > FEN-1219. Next base: position 25,747 of record CAWFPH010000003.1, read on the forward strand.
GCGTGCACGGATTGGCCGCGATCGTGACCGGGTTACCCGCGAATTCGACCGAGACCTGCAGCGCCCCGCTCGGGCTCGGGCCCGTGTTGCCGATGCGCAGCTCCCAGTCGACGGGCGTATTGCGCGCGGCTGCGGTCGGGTTCGCCGTGAACGCGTCGATGAAGACATCGGCACGCGTCAGGGGCACGACCCTGAGCAGGAAGCTGTCGGCCACCGTGCCGCCGCGCCCGTCGTTCGCGATCACGGTCACGGTGAGCGGTGAGGCCAGCGCGTCGCCTGCGGTGGGCGTGCCGGTGATCGTGCTGCCCGTCAGTGCGAATGTCGCGGGCAGGCCTATGGCCGCGAACGTGAGCGGATCGCCGTCGGGATCGGTGAACGCGCCTGCGACGTCGGTGCTGAACGCCTGACCGACGGTCGCCGCTTGGTCGGCAATGCCGGGCGGCGCGACGGTCGGCGGTCGATCCGTCGGCGCGGCGACGATGATGTCGAACGCCTGCCGCGCGCAGAAGAACGTGAATAATCGGCACGCGTTGTCCTGCGCCACGAGCCTGATGGAGTAGCCGGGTACGGCGGCGTCCGGCGTGCCGCTGAGTCGCGCGGCGCCGTTGCCGGTGGGCACGAGCGTGAGCCACCCCGGCAGCGGTGCATCCGCGAGGATTTGCACGTTCCCTTGGCCGGCGGCCGTCACGTCGTAGACGTAGGGGCGGCCGACGGTCGCCGTCGTCACGGGCGTGCTGGTGAACGCGGCCTGCGCGTCGTTGCCGACCGCGCACGCGAGCAGCGCGAACAGCGCAGCGAGCGTACGGCCGTCGGCGGCCGCCGCTAGAGCTGAGAAAACCCGCGGCCGAGCACTCGCATCAGTCGGCTCCGGCCAGCGGTTGGTTGCGATTGACAGTGCACCACCCCACGCGTGCTATCCCCATTCGCTGAAACCGAGAGCAAGGACCGTGCCATTGGCGCGTCGGCCGCCGCATGCGGGGCTGAACGTGGGCGGCGCCGCCGGACCGATTGCAAAATTTGGAATGGTCGAAAGGCGGAAACGAAGCTGCGAACGCTAGGGCGATTCGCGTTCGATCGGAGCAGCCGCCGCTTGGCGAGGCCGCTCGAGCCGGCTCGCGACGTCGAAGAATTCGGCGCCGAGGTTCTCCACCGCGATCTTCGAGCCGAACGACGTCAAGTGGTCGGAATCCCGGTACAGCGGGGTGCCGTGCGCCTCGACCTCGCAGCGCGTGTCGGCGCACAGCGTAGCGAGCGGATCGAACACATAGGCGTCGTAGCGCGCGGCGATCTCTCGCAGCGTCTTACGGCTCCAAAGCATGCGCGCGCGCACGGCCGAGGCGCGGCGCCCGCAAGCGTTTGGCTCGGCGTGCGCGAGATAGGCTTCGGCCAGGCATTCGGACGGCGAGCGCTCGTCGTCGGGTACTTGACCGAGCAGCAGCACCTCGAGGCCGAGCGACCGCAGCTGCGCGACGGTGCGACTCAAGCCGTCGTGCAGCACGCGGCGCGTCTCGGCGACGCTGTATGGGCCGTCTGCGCCATCCGTAAGGTAGCGCCGTTCGTCGGTGCCGATGTCGAGGCCCTCGCTCCAGAACGACCAGGCGCCCGCGAGCACGACGGCCTTGAGCTCGGGACTGCGCTTGATCGTCGCGAGCGTCTCACGGTTCAACTGTGCACAGCTCGGGTTCAAGTGCGGCTCCGGCTCGAGCAGCGAGCCGAGCGGGGGCCGCACCGTCACCGGCACCGCGCCGAGCACGGGCGGACACCCGCCCACCCACTGCAGCTGCGCCTTGAGGCCTTTGGCCTCCGCGTGCCGCGCGATGCCCGCGAAGTAGTGCGCGGCGTGCGAGTCGCCCCAGACCAGCAGGTCGAAGTGAGCGTCGAGGCAGCCGTTGCGTGCTCCCGCCGCGTTCGGTCCGACGCAGCTCGGCGGATAGGTCTCGTCGACTTGCGCGGCATCGGCCGTCACGACGATGCTCGGATAGCGCCATGGCACGCCGCCGCTGAAGTACAGCGTCGCGCCGATCGCGCATGCGAGGAACGATACGGCCGCGCCGACTGAGATCACTCGCCAGCGGTCGCGCGGTGCGCCCGCGCGGCGGAAAGGCGTTTCGACGAAAACGTAGGAGAACCATGCGATCGCGGCCGCAGCCGCGATCGCGAGCAGCGTCTCGTTCGCCGTGAGCTCGCGGTCGAGGTGGATGCGCGCGGCGACGAGCAGGGGCAAATGCCACAGATACAGCGAGTACGAGATGCGTCCCACGAAAGCGAGCGGTGCGCTGCCGAGCATGCGGGCGAGCAGGCCGCCGCGCACCATGCCGGCGTACAAGAGCAACGCGGTGCCGGCGCAGGGCGCGACCGCCGAGAAGCCGGGAAACAGCGTGTCGCGCGTGTACGCCACGACCGGCGCCAAGACGAGCGCGAGCCCGCCGAGTCCGGCGGCGAGTGACCCGAGCGGCCGCGGCGCGGGAACGCCCACGAGCGCAAGCGCCGCACCGGTAAGCAGCTCCCATGCGCGCGTCGGCAGCAGGTAGAACGTAGCCTCGGTTCGCACGTGCACCTGCCACTGCGCGAGCCCGAGCGAGCCGAGCAATGCGGCGGCGAGCACGGCCACGGCCCAGCGCCGCGGCAGCTTCAGGAGCAGCAGCAGGAATAGCGGGAAGAACACGTAGAACTGCTCCTCGACCGAGAGCGACCACGTGTGCAACAGCAGATTGCGCTGGAGGTCCGGCGCGAAATAGCCGGCGCTCCTCCAAAAGTAGACGTTCGCGCTGAACAGTGCGGTGGCGAGCAGCGTCTTGCCGAAGCGCAGCGTCTCGACGGGCAACAGCAGAGTGAGCGCCAGCGGCGTCAGCATGATCAGCAGGAAGAACAGCGCGGGAAAGATGCGCCGGATTCGGCGCTCGTAAAACGTGAGAATCGAAAAACGCCCGTGGTGGAGGTCGCGCAGGATGATCGACGTGATCAAGTAGCCCGAGATCACGAAGAACACGTCGACTCCGACGAACCCGCCCGAGAACGGCGGGATATGCGCGTGAAACAGGATCACGGCCGTGACCGCGATCGCGCGCAGACCGTCGATGTCGGCGCGGTAGCCCGTGTCGAATGCCGGGATGATCTTCGTCGCGGTCGCCACACTCCCTTCCGGCTTACCGGTTCGGTCCGATTATCGGCGAAGAATTCGAATTGTCGACCGCGGCGTCCGGGCGAGCGCCACGTGCGCACGGCCGCGCGAAGCGTCGTGCGGCGATGCCGCCGGCGGCCGCGATCGGGGCGCGGCTACGCGTGCTGCGATAGGGGCGTCGCCTCGATCGTGCTCGCGTGGCCCGAAGCAAACCGGTAGCGTGGTGAGAACGCGAGCAGCACCACCGTGGACAGGAGCACGCCGGCCGCGACGTAGAGGCCCGTCGTGTAATTACCGGAGCTCTGGCGGATCCACGCGAGCCCGGTGATCCCCAAGCCGGAGCCTAGATAGAACACGCCGAAGATCACGCCGTAGATCTTGCCGTATGCGACGTTGCCGAAGTAGCGCTTGATCAGGAATGCGAGCACGTCGAATTCCGCGCCGAGCAAGAAGCCGAGCAGAATCGCGCTGACGATTGCGGCGTTCGGATACAGCGCGTACAGCAGGCACGACACGGCGCCGCCCAGAGCGACCGTCTGCATCACGCGCGGCGCGAATAGGTAGTCCATCGTGAACCCGACCGTCACGCGCGCGGACAACAGCGCGAAGCCGAAGATCGTGGTGACGATGCGCCGTGCATCGTCGGGCGACCAGCCGGCCTCCGTCAGCAGCGGCACTTGCTGCGACACGAGGCTCGTGGCCGTGAGGCCGAGGCAAAAGAACGCGACGTTCAGCAGAATGAACGCGGGATCGCGCAGCGCCGCCTTGAACGGGATGCCGTAGGTGACGCGCGCGGTCGCATGCGCGGCCGCCTGGGCCGGGGTCGGCACGCGGAACAGCACGAACACGACGGGCCAACTCACGAACAGCACGATCGCCGCGAGCCCGAGCAAGGCGGCGCGCCAGCCGTAAGCCGGAATCAACCAGGCCGTGATCAGCGGCACGACCGTGCTGCCGAGGCCGATGCCGGCGTTCGCACAACCGAGCGCGAACCCGAGCCGCCGATCGAACCAGCGCGTGACGGCCTGCAGATAGCCGAGCGGCCAGAGCCCGAGCCCCAGCACGGGCACGAGCGCCCAGAGCAGATAGAACACGAGCAGGTTGTGGGGCTGCCACCAGAATGCCGCGAGGCTCGCCGCGAACAGAGGAATCGAGGTGAGCACGACGCGCCGCGGTCCGAAGCGGTCGACGAACCAGCCCTGAAGCGGCGACGTCAGCACGCTCATGTACGCGACGATCGTGAACGCGAACGACACCTCCACGCGCGTCCAACCGAACTCCTGCTCGATCGGCTGGATGTACGCGCTCACGGTCAGCACCGCGAGCACGCTCGGGCCGAACGCGAGCCCGATCATCGATGCAAACGTGGTCAACATGCCGGAGGCGGTCGCCTCCGACTGCGGTTGCGATGGCATGTGCGCGTCCTCCCCCCGAAGGCGCTTCGAAGGCGTCCGACCCTGCGTCGGTCGCAGTACGCCCCCCGGAAATTCGCGGCGCGTCACCCCGACGCGCCGCGCTCAATTCACGGCAATGCGAACACGAAGAGCTGATTCCCGGACCCCGGATGCAGCTCCGGCGTGAGTCGAGCGAGCCCGAACGCGAGTCCCGAGCCGCCCGTGCTCACCGCGACGTACTGCTTCCCCTTCACGGCGAACGTGACGGGATAACCGTTCACGGGTGCGCCGAGGTTGATGTCCCAGAGCACCTCGCCGTTCTTCACGTCGTACGCGCGGAAGTGCCCGTTGACGTCGCCGCCGAACAGCAGGCCGCCGCCCGTCGACATCAGCGACAGCATGCCCGCGCGCTGCGCGAACTTCCATTCCGTCTTGCCGGTGGAGGCCGAGATGGCCTGGATCGTGCCGACGTTCGTCTCGCCGGGCGCGATCTCGACGCGCGAGCGGAAGCGATAGAGATCGTTCTCGTTCGCGTCGAGCGTGCGCTCCATCGAGGTCGCCATCATGCAGGTGTTCTGCAGCGGGTAGTACATCGTGCCCGTATCCGGGTCGTAGGTGCCGGCCGGGTAGTTCTTCCCGCCCGACGTGCTGGGACAGATGAGCTTCTCCTGGCCCGGCGCGGTGTACAGCTTGTCGGGATTGATCGTGGCCGCGCCCGACTCGGTGTTGATGTCGGCGATCACGTTCTGTTGCACGGTCTCGCGAGCCCACAGGAACTTGCCCGTGTCGGCGTCGAGGGTATAGACGAGGCCGGTCTTGCCGGGAATGCCGGTGATCACGCGGCGCTTCTCGCCCTGATGCAGGCTCGGGTTGATCCAACGCACGTCCTTCGGATCGGGCGAGAGCGACGTGTCGACGATCAGCCGCTCGAACGGATGGTCGAGATCCCAGTTGTCGACGACGTGCTGGAAGTACCAAATCATGTTGCCCGTGTTCACGTCGAGCGCGAGCGTCGAGTTGTTGTAGAGGTACTGCAGGCCGTTGCCCGCGAGCATGAACTTCGGCGCGGGCGCGGTGACCGACGTGCCGACGTAGATGCGCTTCGTGGTCGGGTCGTAGCTCGGCACCATCCACATGCCGACGTGCCAGCGCTGCTCGTAGGGGATGTTGCCCCAGGTCTCGTCGCCGGGCTCGCCGGGCTTCGGAATCGTGCGGTGCCGCCAGACTTCCTTGCCGGTCTTCGCGTCGAACGCGGTGATCACGCAGGCCTCGGGACCGCCCTCTGGCTCGCAGCTGCGGCCCGAGATCACCTTGCCGTCCGCGACGATCGGTCCGGAGCTGTTCTTCGCGCCGTGGCGATAGTCGAGAATTTTCGTTTCCCACTTGAGCTCGCCCGTGCGCGCATCGAGCGCGTACGCGTAGCCGTCGGCACCGTTGTCGAGAATCAGCGTGTCGTAGATCGCGAGGTTGCGGTTCGTCGCGGCGGCCGGGAAGTATTTGCCGACGTCGGACGGCACGCTGCGGCGGTACTGCCAGATGAACTCGCCCGTGGCCGCATCGTAGGCCTCGGTGATGTCGTTCGGATTCGGGAAGTACAGGATGCCGTCGTACACGAGCGGCGTGCCTTCCTGATCGCCCTGCGCGAGGGGTCGCGTCCAGACGAGCCGCAGCTGATTCACGTTGCGGCGATTGACCTGGTCGAGCGGGCTGTAGCCCCAGTTGTTCAGAGTGCGCCGCCACATCGGCCAATCGGCCGGAGCCGGGTTCGCGAGCATCGCGTCCGTGACGGGCGTGAAGCTCGTGATCTTCTCTTGGCCTTGGCTCGGCGCTGCGAGCGCGAGCAAGGCAACGGCGCCGAAGGCGACGGCGAGGCGCGGAGCGCGGTCCATCGAGTCCCCCTTATCGTTATGGTTCGAGCCATCTTAGCGCAAAGGCCGCGCAGCGCGGCACTGCGCCGGCCGCACGGCGCTGCGATCGATCAATCCTGCGGCGTGCCGAAGTCCGCGACGGCGGGGCGATAGCCGCGGCTCTCGAGCCAGTCGCGCAGGCCCGGCCCCGTGCCTTGCGGCCACGGCCGCACACGCTCGAGCGGCACCTCCTTGTAGCCCGCGAGCTCGTCGGCACCGAGCGTGATCGGCGCGTCGCCGCCGTCGACGTGGTAGACGAAGATCACCTGATTCAGCCGCTCGAACGCGTAGATACCGACGAACGATGCGCGCGGCACGTCGAGCCCGAGCTCCTCCTGAATCTCGCGCAGCACCGCATCGTCGGGGTGCTCGCCCGACTCGAGGAAGCCCGCGACGAGCCCGTACCAATGCTCCGGCCGGCCATGGCTGCGCACGAGCACGACGCAGCCGGCCCGCTCGACGATGGCCGCAACGACGGGCACGGGATTGCGCCAGTAGACGAAATCGCAGCTCGGGCAAGCGAGCCGCTCGCGGCCGCCGTGCTGGCGCGGCTCGAGCTCGGCTCGGCAGTGCGGGCAATAGTGATAGTCGGAGGCGCTCATCCGGCTACAGTATAGTTCCGTGCGACGCGGACTCAGGGGGAACGATGCGCTCGACGTCGATCGCGCTCGCGGCCGTGGCCCTTGCGCTAGGGCTCGCGCGGCCGCTCGCCGCTCAGACCGACGGCGCGGCGATTTACGCCGCCCACTGCGCGGTCTGCCACGAGGCGACGCCGAGCGCAGAGAATCGTGCGCCGCCGCGCGCGCTGCTCGAAAAGCTGTCCCCCGCGCGTATCGTCCGCACGATGGACTTCGGCGCGATGATGAGCCTCACTTACATGCTCGACCGTGCGCAGCGTGACGCGGTTGCGCGCTTTCTCGGCCGCGGCGTCGACGACACGGAGCCGCCGGCCGCGGCCTACTGCGCCGACCGCACGGTCGCCGTGAGCGACGGGGCGGCCGGCGGCTGGAACGGCTGGAGTCCCGAGCCGACCAATACGCGTTATCAGTCCGCGGGCGGTCTCACGCGCGCGACGGTGCCGCGGCTCGCGTTGCGCTGGGCGTTCGGCTTCCCGGGCGACGTCAACGCGTTTGCATCGCCTGCCGTGCTCGGCCGCGCGCTCTTCGTCGGCAGCGCGGGCGGCGGCGTGTATGCGCTCGACGCGGCAAGCGGCTGCATTCGCTGGCACTTCCAAGCCGACGGTCCCGTGCGCACCGCGATGGTCGTCGCGCCGCTCGGGCCCGACGGCCGGCGGCACGCGGTGCTGTTCGGCGATCAAGCGGGGCGCTTCTACGCGGTGGACGCCGAGCGCGGGGCGTTGCTGTGGCGCATGCGCCCGGAGGCGCACGAATCGACGAAGCTCACGGGCGCGCCGCTCGCGCTCGACGGCGTCGTCTATGTGCCGGTCGCGTCCTGGGAAGAGAGTCGGCCACTGAACGCCGCTTACGAATGCTGCACGTTTCGCGGCAGCGTCGTCGCGCTCGCGATCGAGGACGGCCGGCAACTCTGGAAGACCTATCTCGTGAGCGAAACGCCCAGGCCGCTCGCGCCGGATGCGCGCGGCGCGCGGCGCTTCGGCCCATCCGGCGCCGGCACGTGGTCGGCGCCGACGCTCGATCGCACGCGCGGCCTGCTATACGTCACGACCGGCAACAACTACACGGGGCAGACGCCGATGAGCGATGCGGTCGTCGCGCTGCGGGTGAGCGACGGCGCGGTCGTTTGGTCGAAGCAGCTGACGCCGGGCGACGAGTTCAATCTCGGCTGCGGCCGCGGTGCGGGCTGCCCCGGCAAGGATTCGGACTTCGGCGCGTCCGCCGTGCTCGCGGCGACGCCGAGCGTCGAGCGGCTGATCGTCGGGCAGAAGTCGGGCGTGGTATACGGCCTCGATCCGAGCCGCGCGGGGGCGATCGTCTGGCAACGGCGCGTCGGCGCGGGCGGCATCAACGGCGGCGTGCTCTGGGGGATGGCGAGCGACGGCGCGAACGTCTACGCGGCGGTGTCGGATCTCGGCCGGCGTGCGCGCACCGGCGCGACCGCGTTCGACTGGCAGCCGAGCGACGTCGATCCCGAGAAGGGCGGCGGGCTCACGGCGCTCGCGATCGCGGACGGCGCGCCGGCGTGGCATGCGGCGCCCGCGCCGTGTCCCGCCGCGCAGCCCGTCTGCAGTCCCGCGCAGCCGGCCGCGGTCACCGCGGTGCCGGGCGCCGTGCTGTCGGGCTCGGTCGACGGCCATCTGCGCGCGTTCGCGGCCGACGACGGCCGCGTGCTCTGGGATTTCGACACCGCGCGCGAGTTCACGACGGTCAACGGCGTGCCGGGGCGCGGCGGCTCGCTCGACGGCGCCGGGCCGGTCGTCGCGGGCGGAATGCTCTATACGACGTCCGGCTACGCCCGCAACGGCGGGATGCCCGGGAACGTGCTGCTCGCGTTCGGCGTGGAGCAACGCCGCGCAGCGGAGTGATGCGCCGCAGCGGGACAGCAAGCCGCGACGCAGTAGCGCGCCGCGACGCGGCAACGTGCTGCGGTCACTGCAGCAGCTCGTGATAGTCCTTGTTGTTTTCCGTGCAGATGTACTCGCCGATCTCCCACTCCGGATGCAGCGCGAGGTTGCCCGAGTAGACGACCGGCGCGGCGAACACGTTCGGATCCTCGACGGTCGCGCTATAGGCGATCGTGTCGAACGCGGTGCGCCGATACCGCTCGACCACGTGCAGCGCTTCCGTGTGCTTCACGCCCGCGATCACGCTCTTGTCGTTGAAGCCGACCACGTCGACGACCAGCGTGTCGCCATCCCAATGCCCGACCGAATGGCCGAGCCACGTCGGGTCGAGGTCGTCGCCGTGATCGCGGCCGATCGGGACGATCCGAAAGATGTTGTAGGCCTCGTAGAGGATCACGACCAAGTCGTGCTTCGCGACGATCTGCAGCGGGTAGGGCGCGAGCGTCGCGCCGGGCACGCCGGGCGGCAGGCAGCTCGCGCCCTGGCCGAGATCGTCGGCGCGCTGCGGGACGCGAAAGCGCTCGGCGCCGGGCGCGAGCTTCGGCGGCGCCGCGAGGTGAATGTCGCGGCCGCCGAGATAGACGCCCGAGAGGTCGGGCTCGCCGGTGGCGAGCTTCGGCACGGGTTTCGGGCCGGCGGCCGCCGCGGTCGCGGCCTCGGTCGTGCCCGTCACCGTGACCTTCGCGGTCGCGGTCCGGGTGCCGCCGCTGCCCGTGACCGTGAGCGTGTACGTGGTGGTCGCCGCCGGTGCGAGCGCACGGCTGCCGCGCGTTGCGACCGCGCCGATCGCGGGCGAGATCGAGACGGTATACGCGTTCAGCGCTTCCCAGCGGAGCGTCGCGGACTGGCCCGGATCGATCGCGGCCGGTGCGATCTCGAAGCGTTCGATCTTCACGGGCGGACCGGCCGGCGCACGGCCGGGAAAGCCGGCCGGAGGCGGCGCCTGCGCGAGCGCGACTCCGCAAAATGTCAAAGCAAAAACAGTGAGTTGTATGGATGTCTTGATGTAGATCACGAGATTGGGAGCGCGCTAGACGCGCGACCACACGCGCAGCTGCGTGCCGTCCTGCAGCTCGACGATCGCGCCGCGCATCGCATTCGCGCCCGAGCGAGCAGGCGCGCCCGTGCAGCGGATCTCGTCGCCGACCTTGACCGTGTCCTTGGACCACCCGTAGCGGCGCAGCAGCACCGGGGGGTCGAGCTCCATCGACCACTCGGGTTGCTCGGCGCCGTCCTCGGCTTTGAAGTAGACGAACACGTGCGGGCTCGTCCACTCGATCCGGGTCACGATGCCGGTCAGAGTCTTCAGATGGTCCGTGTCGTAGAGAGCGACGGAGTGGTGGGCGACCGCGGTCGCGGCCCATACGAGACCGAGCACCGCCGCGAGCGCGTGCAGGCGAGATTTCATTGGCGCGTCCTCCGGCGCAGATTATACATGCGCGTTGGGGCGCGGCCGGCGACTGGCGCCGGCAGGCCGATTGGAGAAACCCGATGGTCGATCTCGATGCCTACTTCGAGCGGATCGGCTACGCCGGTCCGCGAGAGCCGACGCTCGCGACACTGCGCGAGCTGCAACTGCGCCACCCGGCCGCGATCGCATTCGAGTCGCTCGACGCGCTGCGCGGCGGCCCCGTGGCGCTCGATATCCGTGGGCTGCAGCGCAAGCTCGTCGCAAGCCGCCGGGGCGGCTATTGCTTCGAGCAAAACTTGCTGTTCGCCGAGGTGCTCGCCGGGCTCGGCTTCACGACGACCGCGCTCGCGGCGCGCGTGCTGTGGCAGCGGCCCGCCGACGCGCCCGCCGGCGCGCGCACGCACATGCTGCTCGCGGTGGCCGTCGACGGCGACGATTACTTGTGCGACGTAGGCTTCGGCGGTCTCACGCCGACCGCGCCGCTCGCGCTGGTGGCGGATCGCGAGCAGCCGACGCCGCACGAGACGTTCCGGCTGCGAGCGAGCGGCGCCGAGCAGGTGCTAGAGGCGCGCCTCGGAGCGGAATGGCGCGCGCTCTACCGGTTCGATCGCCAGCCGCAGCTCACGATCGACATCGGCATGATGAACTTCTACGTGTCGACGCATCCGGATTCGCCGTTTCGCACGAATTTGCTCGCCGCGCGCCCGCTGCCGGGGCGGCGCCTCGGATTGCGCAATCGCCGCTTCACGGTGCAGCACGCGGACGGACGCCGCGAGGAGCGCGTGCTCGCGAACGCGGCGGAAATCACGGAGTTGCTCGAACGCGAATTCGACGTTGCGGTGCCCGATGACCCGCGTCTCGCGGCCGCTCTTGCCGAGCTGCCGGACTGATCAGCCTTCGGGAATGGGGCGGCGCAGGCGCTGCGAGAAGTAGCGTACCTGGCCGGCCTCGAGCAGCCGGTAGCCGCCGTAACCGACGACGCCCGTCGAGTCCTTGTAGCGTTCGCGCAGCTCGCGGCTCGGCATCGCGTCGCAGAGCGCCGCGCGGCGTGCGCTGTCGCGCTTGAGGGCGCGGAGCACGTTGGCCGTGATCTCGCGCCGCTCGAGCACCTCGAAGCCGGCGCTCGCGAAGTCCTCGGTCGGCTCCTCGTCGGCCCACCAGTTGTCCGTATAGCAAAAATGGCCGCCCGGTCTCAGCACGCGAAACACTTCGGCGAGCAGCTGGTCGCGCTGGGTCTCGATGCCGTCGACCGCGATGCGGATCACGACGTCGAACGAGCTTGCCGCAAACGGCAGCTGCTCGCCGGCACCATGAACGAACTCCACGCCGTCGCGCGCGACGGAGCGGCGGGCACGCTCGACGCTCGCATCGCTCGAGTCGACGCCGATCAGCCGATGCGGATGATAGAAACGGCTCACGAATTCCGCGCCGCCGCCGCAGCCGCAGGACAGCTCGAGCACGTCATGGTTCTCGAGCGGCGTGTACCGCAGCGCATGCTCGTAGAGCCGCAGACAATAGAAGTGCGGATCGTCGCTTGCGATCAGCGTGTTCTCGGGCTCGCTGCTGAAGCCGACGTTGAGTACCGCGACGCCGAGCTCACGCTCGGCGGCTGCACTGTCGGCGAACGACGGTTTCCCCATTCGATCTCGCCTCCGCGTAGTGCGCCGTCTTATCGACAGCGCGTGGCACGCCTAGGGCGCGTGCGGATCGAGGACTGCGGATTCGCGGTCGACGACGCGGCTCGAGCCGCGTCGTCGTTACCGCCGGCCGAACAAGCGCAGGTGCCTAACACCGGTCACGCGTTGCCTCACTCCCCCGCGCAGCCGCACCCGAGCACCAACCGCCGCTTTCCCCCCCGTTGCTATTCTTCTTTCGCCGGCTCATTCGTCCGGTCTTGGTGTTGCGTTTCGTTCTAATCGCATCGCGCCGCGCTGTCAAGCACGCGGCTCGGGAGCGGATTTCACGCGCGGCGCGCGGCTATACTGAGCTCGTCCGCGCTGCGATGCGTCGGTTCGAACGCAGCAGCCGCACGGGCGAAAGAGGGGTCGGATGATCGTTCGCCGCCGGACGCGCGCCTGCGCGCACACTTTGGCTGCTGTGGTGCTAGCGTTCGGCGCGAGCGCGGCGTCGGCGCAATCCGAGACCGGCGCGCCGCTGCGCCGCGCGGGCCGGCTGCCGGCGCCGCTCGAGCAGCCGCGCGCGGGCTGGCCAACGAACGGCGGCAATCTGTTCAATCAGCGCTACTCGCCGCTCGTAGCGATCGATCGCGCCAACGTGGCGCAGTTGAAGGGCGTGTGGCGCACGCATCTCGAGGGTTCCGGGCTCGCGCCGCAATATTCCGGCGAAGCGCAGCCGCTCGTGCACGACGGCCTCGTGTTCGTGAGCACGGGCGCGGACGACGTATTCGCGCTCAGGGTCACAACCGGCGAAATTCTCTGGCGTTACGAGGCGAAGCTCGATCCCGCCATCACGACCGTGTGCTGCGGCTGGGCGAACCGCGGCGTCGCGCTCGGCGAAGGGAAGGTCTTTTTGGGGCAGCTCGACGGCAAGCTCGTCGCGCTCGACGAGCAGACCGGCAAGGTCGTCTGGTCGATTCAGGCGGAACGCTGGCAGGACGGCTTCACGGTCACGAGCGCGCCGCTGTACTACGACGGCATGGTGATCTCGGGATTCGCGGGCGCCGAGCTCGCGACTCGCGGCCGCGTGAAGGCTTACTCCGCGAGCCGCGGCAAGCTGCTCTGGACGTTCTACACGATTCCGGGCCCCGGCGAGCCGGGCCACGAGAGCTGGCCGCGCGACGGCGACGTTTGGAAGCACGGCGGCGCGTCGGTGTGGCAGACGCCCGCCGTCGATCCCGAGCTCGGGCTGCTGTACTTCTCGACCGGCAACCCGGGACCGGATTTCAACGGCGCCGTGCGCGCGGGCGACAATCTGTATTCCTCGTCGATCGTGGCGATCGATGCGCATACGGGACGCTATCGCTGGCATTTTCAGCAGGTGCATCACGATCTCTGGGATTACGACGCGACGAATCCGGTCGTGCTGTTCGACGTGCGCATCGACGGTGCGCCCCGTAAGGGCATCGCCGAGGTCAACAAGACCGGCTTCACTTACATCCTCGACCGCGAGACCGGCAAGCCGCTCGTCGGCATCGAGGAGCGGCCTGTGCCGCAAGAGCCGCGCCAGGCCACCGCCGCGACTCAGCCGTATCCGCTCGGCGACTCGATCGTGCCGCAGCACGTCGAGGTTGCGCCGGAAGGGCTCGAGCTCGCGAACGGCGGGCGGATCTTCACGCCGTTCTTGGGCGATCGAGGCGTCGCCGTGAACCCCGGGCTTTACGGCGGCGCGAACTGGCCGCCGAGCTCGTACGATCCCGAGCGGCAGCGATTGTTCGTGTGCGCGTCGTCCGCGGTCGGCAACTACGTTGGCGGCGACCGCGAGTTCGCGGTGCCGGCCGGCGGCACGAATTGGCTCGGCGGCGTCGTCGGCTTCGCCGCGCTGCCGCGCACCGGCATCTTCGCGGCGGTCGACGTCACGACGAACAAGCTCGTCTGGCGCTATCAGTGGCCCGACCAGTGCTATAGCGGCTCGGTTGCGACCGCCGGCGGCCTCGTGTTCGTCGGCCGCAACGACGGCCGCCTCACGGCGCTCGATTCGGACACGGGCAAGCAGCTCTGGGAGTTTCAGACCGGCGCCGGCATGAACTCGACGGCGAGCGTGTTCGAGCACGACGGGCGGGAGTACGTGGTCGCTTACTCCGCCGGCAATGCGTTGATCGGCTCGCCGCACGGCGACAGCGTTTGGCTGTTCGGCTTGAACGGCACGCTGCCGAGCGCATCGCCGCGCGACACCGAGCACGAGATCGCGGACGCGGCCGCCGCGGCCGCCGCGGCGCGCTCGGGCGCGCGCGCCAACTACGATCCGAAGAACCTCGCGCAGGATGGCGTGGCAATCTTCCAAACGACTTGCGTCGTCTGTCACGGCACGGACGGCAAGGGCGGGCACGGCGGCGGCGCGCCGCTCGACCGGCTGACCGACCGCGACGCCGTCGCGCAAACGATTACGGCCGGGCGCAACAACATGCCCCCGTTCGGCGCCGCGCTCACGCCGGAGCAGATCCGCGCGGTCGCGGCTTACATCGTCGAGGACCTGTTCGATAAGGACGCGAAGCCATGATCATCGACTGTCACGGCCACTACACGACTGCGCCCAAACCGCTCGGCGAGTACCGCGAGCGGCAGAAGGCCGAGCTCAAGAAGGACCCGCGGCACCAATCGGTGAAGGGCCAGATCGACGTCAGCGACGATCAGCTGCGCGAGAGCGTCGAGGGCGCGCAGCTGAAGCTGCAGCGCGAACGCGGCACGGATCTCACGATCTTCTCGCCGCGCGCGAGCTGGATGGGCCATCACGTCGGCAACGCGTCGACGAGCCTGGCGTGGACGGAGCACTGCAACGACCTGATCTATCGGCTCACGAAGCTCTATCCGCGAAACTTCGCGGGCGTCGCGCAGCTGCCGCAGTCGCCGGGCGCACCGATCGATTCCTCCGTGCGCGAGCTCACGCGCTGCGTGCTCGAGCTCGGCTTCGTCGGCTGCAATTTGAATCCCGACACGAGCGGCGGCTTCTTCAACGGGCCGGGCCTCGCGGACCGCTATTGGTATCCGCTCTACGAGAAGATGTGCGAGCTCGAGGTGCCGGCGATGATTCACGTGAGCGAGGCCTGCAACGCGCCGTATTTCCAGACGACGGGGTCGTATTACCTGTGCGCCGACACGGTCGCGTTCATGCAGCTCATGACGTCGGATCTGTTCAAGGATTTCCCGACGCTCAAGCTGATCATTCCGCACGGCGGCGGCGCGGTGCCCTACCACTGGGGCCGGTTCCGCGGGCTCGCGGACATGCTGAAGCGCCCGCCACTGAAAGAGTCCGTGCTCGGCAACGTCTACTTCGACACCTGCGTGTATCACCAGCCCGGCGTCGATCTGTTGCTCGACGTGATCCCGACCGACAACATTTTGTTCGCGTCGGAGATGGTCGGCGCAGTGCGCGGCATCGATCCCGAGACCGGCCACTACTTCGACGACACGAAGCGCTACATCGACGGCAACGCGAAGCTCTCGGACGCGGATCGGCAGAAGATTTTCGAGGGCAACGCGCGCCGCGTGTTCAAGCGTCTGCCGCGCTAGTCTTGCGGGCTTCCCACTCCGCGCGCGACTGTCCCCAGACGTCGATGAGGGTGGCTTCGTAAGGCGGCGGCAAACGCCCCGGCCCGCGATTGCGCGAGCCGAGCTTGCGCGCGACCGCGGCGGATGCCGCATTGTCGGCTGCGATCACGTGGATCACCTCGTCCCAGCCGAGCGCTGCGAACGTCCAGTCGATCGCCGCGGACGCCGCCTCCGTCGCGTAGCCGCGACCCCACGCGTCGCGAACGATTCCCCAGCCGATCTCCGGGCCGGGCCAGCCTTCCGGAAACCAAGGTCCGACCCGCCCGAGCCAGCGCCCCGTCGCCTTGTCGATCACCGAGAACATCGCAAAGCCTTGGATGGACCAGGCGCCCGCGATCGTGAGGAAGTTGCGCCACGCGACCGAGCGCGGCTGCACGCCGCCCAGGTAGCGAGCGGTTTCGGCGTCGGCCGCGAATGCGGCCCACGCGTCGAAATCCGCGCGGCGTGGCACGCGGAGCAATAGCCGAGGCGTCTCGAGCTGCGGTGCGCGGCGAAAGAGCATCGGCGCATCTTGCCGGGCCGGTACATCGCCGTCGACGAGCGCACGCGGTGTCTCGAGCCGTGATCGCCGATTTCGTGGCGGCCGCGACGCCGAGCAGCGCGCGAGCTTCGCGCCCGCGCCGGTGTCCGGCCGACTACGTCCCGCGCTGGCCCTTTGCGGGTCCGCTGTTTTATCGTAGACGACTTTTTGACGCCACCGACGGGTTGAGGAATGGATTTCATTTACTTCTTGGGCCGCTTTCACGTGCTGATGCTGCATTTGCCGATCGGCATCATCGTCGTGCTGTTCGTTCTCGAGTGGGCGAGCCGCAAGGAGAAGTATCGCTACCTGCAAAGCGCGGCGCCGTTTCTATGGGGCGCGCTCTCGATCTCCGCGCTCCTGACCGTTCTGCTCGGCTACATGCACTTCGCCGAGGGCGGTTTCGCGGGGCCGTCCGGGACGCAGCACCGCTGGTTCGGCACCTCGTTCGCCTTGCTCGCGACCGCAGTCGCTTTCTTGCGAACGAGCAGCTTCGCCGACGCGTACAAGCCGCTGTTCTTTCCGGCGTCCGCCGTGCTGCTCGTGATCGTGTCGATCACGGGGCACTTCGGCGGCAATCTCACGCACGGGTCCACGTTCCTCATCGAGTATGCGCCGCAGCCGCTACGCTCGTTATTCGGCATGGCGCCGCGCCGCGTGGTCACGAATTTGGCCGATGCCGATCCGTTCGAGGACGTGGTTCATCCGATGCTGAGGCAGCGGTGCAGCAGTTGCCACGGGCCGGACAAACAGGAGAACGACCTCGACATGTCGACGTACGCGAAGCTGATGCGCGGCGGTGAGGATGGCAAGGTCATCGTGCCGCGCGACACGGAGCAGAGCGAGCTGCTGCGCCGCATCACGCTCGATCCAAGCGACGACGATTTCATGCCGGCCGAAGGCAAGACGCCGCTGACCGCGCGCCAGGTCGACATCATCCGGTGGTGGATCCAGGCGGGCGCGCCGAACGGCACGACGATCGGCATGCTCGACGTGCCGGTGGATACGAAGCAGGAGATCGCGGCCGAGCTCGGGTTGAGCTTCTAGGCCGCTGCGCGGTGCAGGCAGCTCACGGCGCATGCACAAAGGGAGGGCGACTCGATCGCGCGAGGCGGCCGCCGCGAGTCAGCAACGGCTGCGTGTGCCGGTGAACGTCTATTGGGCGCCGTAAGGCGCGCGCCACACTGCGCTCATTCGTGCGCTACGCCGCTGCCGGCCGCACGCCGTTCCGCGTGCCGTTGCCTTAGATAGCCCGTTGTGGAAGCATCGCCGGCGTGAAACGGAAGCGCGCCCGCTTAACCTATAATGCGTCCTCAGAGGTGCTGAGCGGCACCATCGGCGAAAAACACTTCCACGAAGTCGTGTACTCCGGCGGCGGGCGCGGCCACAAAGCCGAACCTCAGCGCGGACAAACGGGCGCGCTACTTGCACGATAGCCCACTGCAGGAATCTCTCGGCAGGCTCGCGACGACTCGCGAAGTCTACGACAAGAAGCGAGATGCCTATATTCAGCGCGGTGGCGCCATTCCGCCGGGGCACTATCGCTGCCGAGTACGTCGCCAATCACAAGGTTTTCAAGGAATGCATATTTTTGCGTCCCATGCGGGATGCGCATGCGATTTATTCGCCGTTTGCGAGCGTTCCGATCGTGCACCATCGCGGCGGATTCTTCATTCACGGCCATGGTCCGAAAGGCAGCGACGGGTGTTTGGTGCCGAGGGACGAATCTCGCCGCAAAGCGTTGAACTCAGCCGTCAAAGAGTTCGACGGAAATGTCGTGTTGGAGGTCACCCACGCCTCCTACATGCTGCCCGCAGAACGGGGGTTGGCGAGCGGCGGACGGTGGGCTTGAACGCTGCGAAGGCGTGGCCGCGCAGGTCGGATCGCGCGCGGCTGCCGCACATCTAGTTCGTCCTGAGCCGACGCTCGAGCCATGTCGAGTGAACGCCGGAAGCCGCGTTCCTATTGACAATCACCGTCATTGAGTCAAGCTATGAAGCGCGCCTGGCGCCGCGGCGAGCGATAAACAAATAAAACGGATCACCAGCTCCGAGCGAGCCGGGACAATGGATAAGCGATGCCCATGATCGACGTCGCGCGTTTCCTGCAGCCCACGGCGGCCGAACCGCCTTGCGGTCAGAACCTAGAGTACGATCCCGCGTTCGGTGAGCTGGAGCGAGCCGCCGAAGGCAGGCCGGAGCAGGTGGAGGGCGATAAAGTCATCTCGAAGGCCGAGGATCCCGTATGGCGGGACGTATACGAGCGAGCCGAAGCGCTGCTCGATCGCACCCGCGACCTCCGCGTGGCCGTCCACCTCACGACTGCCGCAATGAACATCGAAGGCCTATCGGAGCTCGCCGACGGGGCTTCGCTTGATTACCGAGCTGCAGAAGAGTTTCTGGGATGACCTTCATCCCCGTCTCGACGAGGACGGCTCGGACCCTACCCTGCGGCTGAACAGCCTCTCTGATTTGGAATCGTTGCCGCCGCCGGGGACTAAGCACCGACCGACGTTGCTGCGCAGCCTCGACCGAATCGTTCTGGTACGGTCGAAACAGGCCGGCAGCTATACCTTCAGGGACATGAAGCTTGCGAAAGGCGAGGTGGCGCCCTCGGCATTGACAAGGAATCGTCCGCTCCGCAGCTTGCTCTGATCGAAGCCGCCTTTCACGACTGCGACCTCAAGGAGCTCGAGCAGACAGCCGCGGCTGCCGCACAGTGCGTGCGTACGGTCGCCGAGCTGCCGAGCTTTCTACGCGAGAAGGTCGGTCCCGAGCGCGCGCCCTGAGTTCGCGCAATTGCACAAGGAGCTCGACGGAATCGAGCGCGCGCTCGTCGAGCAACTCGCGCGCCGCGGCGTTGGGCGGACAACGGACGCGAGACGGTCCGATGCGGGCGCCGTAGCCGGCGCGAGCGGCGTCGGAGATACGGACGCGCGACGATGTCGTGCGGATTCTGGACCGGGTTTCCGACTATTTTCGGAAGTACGAGCCGTCCAGCCCCGTGCCGTTGTTGTTGCAAAGGGCGAAGCGGCTCGTGGCAAAGGACTTCATGGAGATACTTCGGGACTTGACCCCCGCGGGCGTGTCGCAAGCGGAGGCGATTGGGGGCATCGAGAAGCAAAAGTGAGCCGCAACCCGCGGCGCTCGTTTGATCGAAGAGCTTGAGAAGGCGGGAGGAACGTCATGCCGAAGCAGAGTAGCCAAAAGTTCATTGCGAGGAATCGAGCGCCTCGCGTGCAGATCGAGTACGACGTGGAGGTGTACGGGGCCGAAAAGAAGGTCCAGATTCCATTCATCATGGGAGTGCTCTCCGATCTTGCCGGTAAGCAGGAAGATCCCTTGCCGCCGATCGAGCAGCGCAAGATGATGGAAATCGACATCGACAATTTCGACAGCCGCATGAAGGCCCTGAAGCCTAGGGTCGCCTTCGCCGTTCCGAACACATTGACGGGCGAAGGGAATTTGAAAGTCGACATCACCTTCGAGAGCTTGGAGGACTTTTCGCCGGCTGCCGTAGCGCGCAAGGTCGCGGGACTCGACAAGCTTCTCGAGGCTCGAACGCAACTCGCGAATCTCGTGACGTTCATGGACGGCAAGGCCGGCGCCGAGCAGCTCATTACAAAGGCCCTGAAGGACGAAAGTCTGCTGCAGGCTCTGGCTTCCCAGAAGAAATCGGCAGACGAGCCGGCCGCGGAGTGAGATAGATGGCAGAAGCAAAAACCGAAAAGGAAGGCGCGGCGCAGGCGCAAGAGTCGCTTGGGGCAGATGATTTCGCGCAGCTGCTAAAGAAGGAATTCCGCCCGAAGTCGGACCGCGCCCGCGAGCAGGTCGAAGCGGCCGTGCAAACCCTGGCTCAGCAAGTGCTGAGCGACCAGGATTTGATCCTCGACGACGCCGTCAACTCGATCAATGCGATCATCGCTGAAATCGATCTGAAGATGACGGAGCAGGTCAACCTGATCCTGCACCACCCGGAGTTCCAGCAGCTCGAGGGTGCCTGGCGCGGGCTGAGCTATCTCGTCAAGAACACCGAGACCGACGAGATGCTCAAGATCCGATTCATGCCCATTTCCAAAACGGAGCTGTCGAAGACACTCAAGAAGTTCAAGGGCGTTGCGTGGGATCAGAGCCCGCTGTTCAAGAAAGTTTACGAGGAAGAGTACGGGCAGCTCGGCGGCTCACCGTTCGGCTGTCTCGTAGGCGACTATTCACTTCGACCATAGCCCGCCCGACGTCGAGATTCTTCAAGGGATGGCGCAGATCGCGGCCGCCGCGCATGCGCCGTTCATTGCCGGAGCGAGCCCGACCGTGATGCAGATGGACTCCTGGCAGGAGCTGACGAACCCGCGCGATCTGACGAAAATCTTCACGACGCCCGATTACGCGGCGTGGCGGTCGCTTCGCGAGTCCGAGGATTCGCGCTACATCGGTCTGGCCATGCCGCGGTTTTTGGCGCGGCTGCCCTATGGCGCGAAGACGGACCCCGTCGAAGAGTTCGATTTCGAGGAGGACATGCAGGGTTCCGACTCGAGCCGCTATGCTTGGGCGAATTCTGCGTACGCGATGGCCGTGAACATCAACGCCGCATTCAAGCTGTACGGCTGGTGCTCGCGGATTCGCGGCGTCGAGTCGGGCGGCGCCGTCGAAGGATTGCCCGTGCACACGTTTCCTTCGGACGACGGCGGCGTGGACATGAAGTGTCCGACCGAGATTGCGATCAGCGATCGTCGGGAAGCGGAGCTCGCGAAGAACGGGTTCATGCCGCTGATTCATCGAAAGAACACCGACATCGCGGCGTTCATCGGTGCTCAGTCGCTGCAAAAGCCCGCGCAGTACGAGGATCCCGACGCCACGGCCAACGCCGAATTGTCGGCGCGTCTGCCGTATCTGTTCGCGAGCTGCCGGTTCGCCCACTATTTGAAGTGCATCGTCCGCGACAAGATCGGCTCGTTCAAAGAGCGCGCAGACATGGAGAAGTATCTGAACGACTGGATTCTCCAGTACGTGGACGGTGATCCGGCAAACTCCACCGAGCAGGTCAAGGCGCGCAAGCCTCTGGCGGGAGCCGAGGTGACCGTCGAGGAGGTCGAAGGAAATCCAGGTTACTACACATCGAAGTTTTTCCTGCGGCCGCACTATCAGCTCGAAGGGCTGACAGTATCGTTGCGGCTCGTTTCGCGTCTGCCCTCGCAAAAGGGTTGACGGGATGAGCGGCGGCTAGGGACGGGAATTTTACATTTAAGAAGAACGAGGAGAAGAAGCCATGGCGGTCGACGCATTCTTGAAGATGGACGTGAAGGGCGAGTCGGTGGTGGATGGCCACGAAGACGAGATTCAGCTATTGTCGTGGTCGTGGGGCATGAGCCAGACCGGGACCACTCACCGCGGAACTCGGGCGGCGGCGCGGGCAAGGTGGACGTACAGGATCTCAGCTTCACACATCACGTCGACGCCGCGTCGGCCAATTTGATGCTCGCGTGCTGTAATGGCAAACATTTTCCCGAGGTAAAGCTGACCGTGCGCAAAGCCGGTGAGAAGCCTCTGGATTACCTCGTGATCGACGCTGACCGATATGCATCATCACGTCGGTTGCTCCGGGCGGCGCAAGCGGCGACGAGCTGATCACCGAGCACGTCACCTTGAATTTCGCGAAATTCAAGGTCTGCGTATCAACCGCAAGACAACAAAGGTGCGAAAACGGGCGGAGCCATCGAGGTCGAGTACGACATCGCGAAGAACAAGTAGCGCTCGCTGAGCGGTCCGCAATGACGGCCGACGGTCGGGGCCTATGACCACGGACGCGCGCGAGCTACTGCGTCAAGGCGACGTGTCGGCGGCCCTCCAGTCGTTGCAAGCGCAAATCCGAGCCGAGCCGGCGAAGTCGGAGCACCGCGTTTTTCTTTTTCAGCTGCTCTGCGTGATCGGCGAGTGGGACCGGGCGCTGACACAGCTCGCTGTTGCGGGAGAGATGGATGCGGGCACGCTCGGGATGGTCCACGTCTATCGGTCGGCCGTGCTTGCCGAGGCGCTTCAGGCGGGAGGTTTTCGCCGGCCGGAAGACGCCGTTGATGTTCGGTGATCCCGAGGAATGGATCGCGCTGCTGCTCGAGTCGCTGAAGTTGACCGCGCTCAGCGAGATCGCGAAGGGCCAGGGGCTGCGCGAGCGAGCTTTCGAGCTCGCGCCTGCCGAGCGGCGGGCTCGTGAATGGGCGACCGTTCGAGTGGCTGGCCGATGCGGACGTCCGGCTCGGGCCGACGCTCGAAGCCATCATGAACGGCCGCTACTACTGGATTCCGTTCCATCGCATCGCAGAGTTGCGGATCGAGGAGCCCCAGGATCTCAGGGATCTCGTCTGGTTGCCGGCTCAGCTGAAGTGGACGAACGGCGGGCGAAGCCGTCGCGTTGCTGCCGACGCGCTACCCTGGTTCGGAGAGTCGGCGGATTTCGCGGATTCGTCTTGCGAGGCGCACGGAATGGGTGGACCAGGGGCAGGACGTCCATTTCGGTCTCGGTCAGCGGATCCTCGCGACCGACGTCGACGAAGTTCCGCTGATGGACGTGCGCACCGTAGTGTTTTCGGCGCCTCCTGCCGATCAGCCGAATCCCGGCGCGAATGGCTGAGCTGACTCCACAGGAGCGGCTGCAGCCGTCGTTACTCGATCGTCTCACTGACCTCGAGCCCGACAAGAAGGTCGAGGCCCGAGACCGGCGGGTGCTCTCGGTCCGGCGTCTGCGGGAGAGCGTGCTGCGCGATCTTGCTTGGCTGCTCAACACCGGCCACCTCGAAACGGTGCAGTCGCTCGAAGCCTACCCCGCCGTCGCGGCGTCCGTCGTCAACTACGGCGTGCCGGATTTTTCCGGACTCGTCGCGGCGGCCATGGATTCTGCGCTGCTCGAGAAGTCCGTGCAGAAGGCCATCGTCGATTTCGAGCCGCGAATAGCACGCAAGTCTTTGCGAGTCACCGTGGTCGATTGCGAAAGAGTCGATGAGCCGCAACGCGATGACGTTCAAGATCGAAGGAGAGCTCTGGGCTGAGCCTACGCCGCTGGCGCTGTTTCTGAAGACGGAGCTCGATCTCGAGAGCGGTCACGTGACGGTTCGCGAGAGTTAGAGTCCCCCCCATGGACCCCCGTCTCCTTCGCTACTACAACCGAGAGCTGCAGCACATCAGCGAGATGGGCGCCGAGTTCGCGAAGGAGTTCCCGAAGATCGCCGGGCGCCTCGGCATGGAGAGCCTGCCGGTCGCGGACCCGTACGTCGAGCGTCTTCTCGAGGGCTTTGCGTTTCTCGCAGCACGCGTCCAGCTGAAGATCGACTCGGAGTTCCCGCGGTTCACGCAGAACTTGCTGGAGCTCGTCTATCCGCACTACCTGCCGCCTCTGCCGTCCATGGCGGTCGTGCAGTTTGCGCCGCTCTTGGAAGAAGGAGCCCTCGTCGACGGGTTCCTGCTGCCGCGCGAAACGAGCGTGCGAAGCAACATCGGGGGCGGCGACAAAACCGCGTGCGAGTTTCGAACGGGCCAGGACGTTAGGCTCTGGCCGATAGAGATCACCGAGGCGAAGTACTTCGGCACGGCCGGCGCTTTGGCCACGATCGGAATCGATCGCCTCGACAAAGTTCGCGCGGGTATTCGACTGCGGCTAAGAACGACCGGCAGCGTTGCGTTCGATCAGCTGCCGCTCGACGAGCTCATGTTCTACTTGAAAGGGACCGGCACGCCGCAGCTCGTAGCGCGCCTCTACGAGCAGCTGCTCGGCAACGCTCTCGGTTTCGTCGTTCGGCCGAAAGGTGGCGCCCAAGCCTGGCAAGACTATCACGAGGGCAGCGAGTCTGCGGGCCGTGGGGTTCGAGCGTTCGCAGGCGCTGCTCCCGCCGGTGCTACGGACCTTCGAAGGCTACCGATTCCTGCAGGAATATTTTGCGTTCCCCGGGCGATTCCTATTCGTGGAGTTCTGCGGTCTCAACAAATCGATTCGTAAATGCACGAGCACGGAGCTCGAGGTCGTCGTGCTTCTTGAACCGGCGCGACCCCGAGCTCGAAAACGTCGTCGACAGGGAGCACTTCGCGCTGAATTGCGCGCCGGTGGTGAACCTCTTTCCCAAACGAATGGACCGTATCCATCTCGGTCACGGTCAGCACGAGTATCACGTCGTCGCGGATCGCACGCGACCGATGGACTTCGAAGTGTGGTCCGTCTCCGAGGTGCAAGGCTTTGGCGCCGGCGCTCAGCCCGAGAAGACGTTCTTCCCATTTTACGCTCATCACAATCGAAGCTCCTCGGCGGATACCGCGTTCTACAGCGTTCACCGCGAAGCGCGGCGGCCGTCGTCGGGACAGCGAGAACGCGGCGCCCGGTCGAGCTATTTGGGAAGCGAAACCTATATCTCGATCGTGGACCCGAATCACGCGCCGTATCAGTCGAGCTTGCGCCAGCTGGGCGTGCAGGGAATCTGCACGAATCGCGACCTGCCGTTGCATATGCCGCTCGGCCGTGGATCGACTGACTTCACGCTCGAAACCGGCGCGCCCGTGGAGTCCATTCGCTGCGTGGCGGGTCCGACGAAGCCGCGACCGTCGGCTGCCCAGGGCGAGACGACATGGCGGCTCATCAACCAACTGTCCCTCAATTACTTGTCCCTCGTCGACGACGCGCCGGCGGCGGCGCGGATGCGATTCGCGCGCTGCTCGAGCTTTACGCCGATGCCAATGACCCCGTCACGCGGCGGCAGATCGAAGGCGTGAAGTCCGTGAGCTCGCGTCCGGTCAACCGGCGAATACCGACCAGCGGCCCGATTACCTTCGGTCGCGGAGTCGAGATCGGCGTGACTTGCGACGAGGCGGCTTTCGAGGGTGTCGGTGCGTTTCTATTCGGCACGGTGCTGAACCAGTTTTTTGCCAAATACGTTTCGATCAACTCATTCACCGAAACCGTGCTCACTTCCACCGAGCGCGGCGAGATCATGCGATGGCGGCCAACGTTGGGGCGAACGCAAATACTCTGAGCGTGCTCGCAGCGTTCGAGCGGGACGCGCACGAGCTCGACTTTTTCGCCGTGCTGCGTTTTCTCGAATGCCTGCATGCGGATGCGCCGCGTTTCGGGGCGGCGGCCCGACCCGTCGACGAGGCCGTGCGGATGGGCCAGGAGCCGAGTCTTGCATTCGCGCCGTCGACGCTGGCGAGCTTCACGGCGGGCGACACGGGCCGGCCGCACCGCCTCAGCACCTATTTTTTCGGTTTGTTCGGTCCGCAGGGTCCGTTGCCGTTGCACTTGACGGAATTCGCGAGGGAGCGCGAGCGCAACGCAGACGATCCGACATTTCGGGCGTTCGCCGACATGTTCCACCATCGTTTGGCGCTGCTGTTCTACCGAGCCTGGGCCGACGCTGAACCGTGCACGAGTCTCGATCGGGCGGCGTCGAGACGTTTCGATGCGTACGTCGGCAGCATGTTCGGAATCGGAACTCCGGACTTCAACGGCCGCGACAGCGTGCCGGACGACGCGAAGCGGCATCTCGCTGGCTTGTTCGCGATGAGCACCCGCCCGGTCGTTGCGCTCCGATCAGTCTTGGAAGAGTTCTTTCGTCTGCCGTTCGCGATCAGGGAATTCGTCGGAGAGTGGCTGCGAATTCCGGCGGACGATTGGTGCTTACTCGGTTCGTCCGCGGCGCGGCTCGGCGTCGACGCCGTCGTGGGACGTTCCGTCTGGACCTGCCAGCACAGGTTTCGAGTTCTCTGCGGCCCGTTGAGCTTCGACGACTTCACGGCGATGCTGCCCGGCAACCTCAGCCTGCGCAGATTGCGCGATCTCGTGCGCGACTTCATCGGCCACCAGCTCGAATGGGACGTCAATTTGATCCTGAGGGCGACAGACGTTCCACGGCTCGAGCTCGGCCAGTCGGGCGCGCTCGGTTGGACCACCTGGCTCGGCGAGCGGCGGACGAGCGCCGACGCGTACGACGTGATCATTCATCCGGCCATCGCGTTGGCTTGACGCTCGGCGCGAAGCGGTTACCAAGAGAGGCGGCATAGTCATGGCGGAAATCAGTCGCGCAGCGCTGTTCGGGAAGCTCAACCAAGTCGGTTACAAGGCGCTCGAAGCCGCAACCGTCTTCTGCAAGATGCGGGGCAACCCCTACATCGAGCTGGTGCATTGGATCCATCAGATTCTGCAGCTCCAGAATTCGGATCTGCACAGAATCATCAAGCAATTCAACATGAACCCGTCTCGGCTCGCGGCCGATATCACCGAGACTCTCGATAAGCTGCCGCGCGGCTCGACCACGATCTCGGACTTGTCCTCCCAAGTCGAAGAAGCGGTGGAGCGCGGCTGGGTCGTCGCGACGCTGATGTTCGGCGAATCGCAGGTGCGCACGGGCCACGTCATCGCCGGTCTGCTGCAGACGCGGAGTTTGAAGAGCGCTCTGCTCGGCATCTCCAAAGAGTTCGACAACGTCAAGTACGACACCCTGACGGACCGTTTCGCGCGAGGTCTGCAGCGGCTCGCCCGAGGAGAGCATGCACGCGCAGGACGGCTTCCGCGTCGGCGGCGGCGCCGTTCCCGGCGAGGCGAGCGGCGCGCGTCGCGCCCGCGCAGATGGGCAAGAAGGAGGCGCTTGCGCGTTTTACGGTGGATCTCACGGCCGACGCACGCGCAGGGCAAGATGGACCCGATCGTCGGTCGCGACGAAGAGATTCGGCAGCTGATCGACATCTTGATGCGGCGGCGCCAGAACAATCCGATCCTGACCGGCGAAGCGGGCGTGGGCAAGACGGCCGTCGTCGAAGGGTTTGCGCAACGCATCGCGAGCGGCGACGTCCCGCCGCCGCTCAGGAACGTCGAGCTGCGGGTCTTGGACGTCGGGTTGCTTCAGGCCGGCGCGAGCATGAAAGGTGAGTTCGAGAACCGCTTGCGCCAAGTGATCGAGGAGGTTCAGTCGTCGGAGACAGCCGATCATCCTGTTCATCGACGAAGCCCACACCTTGGTCGGTGCCGGCGGCGCCGCCGGCACCGGCGACGCGGCCAACCTGCTGAAGCCGGCCCTCGCGCGCGGCACGTTGCGCACGGTCGCCGCCACCACCTGGGCGGAATACAAGAAGTACATCGAGAAGGACCCGGCACTGACGCGCCGCTTCCAGGTCGTGCAAGTCGCGGAGCCCGCGCGAGGAGAAGGCGGTTCTCATGATGCGCGGTGTGGCGTCGAAAATGGAGGAGCACCACCGCGTGCAGATCCTCGACGAGGCGCTCGAGGCATCCGTGAAGCTTTCGAGCCGCTACATTCCGTCGCGCCAACTGCCCGACAAGTCCGTCAGCCTGCTCGACACGGCCAGCGCCCGTGTGGCGGTGAGCCTCCATGCGACGCCCGCGGAAGTGGAGGACTGCCGCCGGCGTATCGAAGCACTCGAAACGGAGCAGGGGATCGTGTCGCGCGAGAAGGCCGTCGGTATCGACACGGCTAAGCGAGAAGCCGCGGTTGCCGGGCAGCTCGTCGAGGAGCGCGCCCGGCTCGAGCAGCTCGAGCACCGCTGGCACGAGGAAAAGGAGCTCGTGGACCGGATTCTCGCTTTGCGCTCAAAACTGCGTGGTACCACGGCGCGAGTGGAGGGAACGAGCAGCGAGCTCGAAACGGCGGCCGAAGATGCGGATGGCCGCGAGTCCGCTCTCGGCCGAGGATCGTGAGGCGACGCTGCAAGAGCTGAAGACGCTACAGGCGAAGCTCGGCGCGCTCCAAGGCGAGCGCCCGCTGATTCTGCCGAGCGTCGACGAGCAGGCAGTTGCTTCGGTCGTCGCAGGATTGGACCGGAATTCCCGTCGGTCGCATGGTCAAGGACGAGATCGAGACGCTGTTGAACCTGTCGAAGGAGCTCGGCAAGCGAGTCGTCGGCCAGGATCATGCGCTCGAGATGATCGCGAAGCGCGTCCAGACATCGCGCGCGCGGCTCGACAATCCCGGCAAGCCGGTCGGCGTCTTCATGCTCGCGGGGCCGTCGGGTGTCGGCAAGACGGAATCGGCGCTTGCGCTCGCGGAGGTGCTGTACGGCGGCGAGCAAAACGTCATCACGATCAACATGAGCGAGTTCCAAGAGGCGCATACGGTCTCGACGCTGAAGGGCGCGCCGCCCGGCTACGTCGGATACGGCGAAGGGGGCGTCTTGACGGAGGCCGTTCGTCGGCGGCCGTACAGCGTCGTGCTGCTCGATGAGGTCGAGAAGGCGCATCCCGACGTCCATGAGATCTTCTTCCAGGTGTTCGACAAAGGGATGATGGAGGACGGCGAGGGCCGACTGATCGATTTCAAGAACACGTTGATTCTGCTGACGACGAACGTCGGCAGCGAACTGATCATGAACATGTGCAAGGACCCCGAGCTGATGCCGGATGCGGAAGGGATCGCCAAGGCGTTGCGCGAGCCGATGCTGAAGGTGTTTCCGGCGGCGCTGCTCGGCCGGATGGTCGACGATCCCGTACTATCCGCTGAGCGACGCGATGGTCGAGTCGATCGCGCGTTTGCAACTCCGCCGAATCGAAAAGCGCGTCCGCGAGAACCATGGCGTGCCGTTCACGTATTCGCGACGACGTCGTTGCGTTGATTCGCGAGTCGATGCACCGAGCTCGAAAGCGGCGGCAGGATGATCGATGCGATTCTGACCAATACGGTGCTGCCGAAGATCAGCGAGGAATTCCTGACGCGAATGATGGCCGGCAAGCCGGTGACCGGAATACGAGTCGCCGTGAAGGACGATCAATTCTCCTACGATTTCGAGTGACGGCGCCGGTGCGAGAAGTCTTGCGAGCCCCGGCAAGCGTTGCCTCCGTTACGCGCCGACGCCGAGGCGATTCGGCTTGGGGAAACTGCTCACCGAGATACAAGCGGCCACATACGCCGGGTGAGCGGCAACGGCTTGGGCTAGCCGTTTGCGATGGACGCAATCTCGTGCGCCGCGATGTAGTCGACGTTCGCGCCTCCCGCGAAAGCGATCAGGCCGCTCTGCCGCACGGCTGACTCGAGCTCGCTCGCTCAGCACGATCTCGACCGGTGGCTGAACGGCTTGCCCGCCGCCGTCGTCGTAGACGGGCATCGGCAGGTCGGGTACCTCGAGCGCGCCATGGAGCGGCCAACGCCGGCGGTCGGTCGCGGCTGCGGTGCCAGCAGATACGCGCACGCGAAGGCCGGGATTGGCCCACAGAAAATGCTCTTTGCCGGGTCGGACCGGCAGCTCACGGAACGCGAACGAGTCGATCGAGTCCGTGCGCTTACCGAACGGTTGGCGCAGCAGGAAACGCGGCGTCGCGAGGCCGATCCAATTCGCCGCCGGGTGGCTGCGCACGTCGTTCCACAGCTGCGCCAGGTCCGAGTCGGCTGCCCAGTCCCACGGCGCTGTCGGCGTCGGCATCGGAGCGGCAACCGCATAGGCTCAGGTCGCCGTGCGCGAGAAGCGGAATTTCCGCGCGCCCCGCGATCGCGCCAACCGTCGTGAGTAGCAGCAGGTCTTCGGGATTCAGACCGAAGGTGTAGTCGGTGACGATCGACGTCCCAGTTCGCGTCGTCGACGCGTCCGTCGAGCAGAACGGATAGGGGCGCCGTGCCGAGACTGGTGGAGTGCGCATCGAGCTCGGCGCGCAACGCATCCTTCGCAAGGTCGACGACATACAGCTCCGCTTGGTCCTCCTCGAGCCGGCTGACGAGCCAATGCACGCTGCGCCAAGCGCGCTCGATGTCGCGAAAGTCCGGATGCGTCAATACCGCCCGCATTGCGCCCGTCAGCACGTCGAGCGCCTGCTGCCGGCGTTGCTTCGCCGTTGCCGAAGAGGGGCGAGCGTGCTCCCGAGCCGAGCGCATCGCGGATCAGCGATTGAACGACCTGCTTCGCCTTGCCGCCCTGCCGCTCGGAGGACGCTGACCCAGCAGTCTTTCGAGCAATTGCGTCTCCATCTTCTCGGCCTCGAGCGTCCGATTGTTCGGCCGGCGCCCGCGTAGTGGCTTCGGCCTGGCCGCCGTAGCGGCGATCCCAGTCGCGGAGCGCGGTTTCCTCCGTGAGCGGGTTCTCGAGGCGCCCGTAAAAGGTCAACGAGCTCTTGAAGCGCGCCGATGGCGGCGACCAGACGGTCGGGATGGAAATCCTGCAGCGCCGCGATCGCGAGCTTTCGTGTATCGCCACGGGGCCGTCGAGGCCGAGCGGATGCGCGGGTCGAACGCGGCGATTACGTCATCCAGGCTCTCCACCGAGACGCGGCGCGGGACGAGTGATTCGGTCGGGTTCGACAATCGGCCCGAAAGGCCCGCGAGGATCAGCACCTGCAGCGGTCGCTCGCGGCGCGCGGCGCGGACGCCGGATCCACGACCCAGACTGACCTCTAGCTGCGCGCGTCCGCTCATGATGTAGACTAAGTGATTGAGACCTGCGTCTAAGTTAACTTACAATATTATTCAATAGCGTAGGTGGGGTAGTTAAAGTCGAATACGCTTCGAGGATGCTCGACGTAACGCTGCGTCCGTCGCTAGCGGCCAACTTGCATGATGGACCAACATCTTTGCGGAGTCACTCATGGCGCGTCCGACGATCGTTGACATCGACTACTATCGCTTTCGCCAAGCGTTGCGTCGCGCCACCGACTCTGGCGAGCGCATCGAGCCCGCGGACAAGAAACGTTGGACGGATTGGGTTCGCGAGAATCGGATCAAGGAAGGCGCCTTCAGGTCGTTCGCCAACGGGAAGTACCAAGGCCTCGAGCCGGTGATCATCGACAATAACGGCGAGTGGCGGGGCTACTATTTATTCTCCGAAGAGGAGGAAGCTTGCCTGAAGTGGGAGCGCAGCACGACTTGATCGATCCCGAGCCCGGTTGACACGCTCCGGGCCGTCCGTATAAGTAGAAGCGTGCCGCCGTCTACGCGACGCCGACGAGTGCGGTACGCCTGGCACCGCAACAACAACGACAAACTGACGAGGCGCGGCCGATTTGCGGCCTATTTCATGAGCAGCCAGCCGGTCCGCGTAAAGACGCCCCTCGGAGAGGATCTTGCTGTTCAGCGGCATGGAGCTTACGGAGGAGCTTGCGCGCCTGTACTACTGCGAGCTCGATCTCTTGAGCGCGAAGGAGGACATCGAGCTCGACGACGTGCTCGGCAAGGACGTGACGGTCGAGATCGATCAACCGGACGCGGACACGCGTTATTTTCACGGGATCGTCACGGAATTTGCGCAGACGGGTCGTGAGGGCGACTATGCGCGTACACGGCGATCGTGCGTCCGTCATTGTGGTTCCTGACTCGCACCGCGGACTGCCGTATCTTTCAGGAGCTCAAGGCTCCGGAGATACTCAAGGAGGTATTCGACGATCACGGATTTCCCGTGAAGTTCTCCCTGAGTGCCACCTATCGGAAGTGGGAGTACTGCGTGCAGTACCGCGAGACCGACTTCAACTTCGTGAGTCGGCTCATGGAGCAGGAAGGCATCTACTACTTCTTCGAGTACGAGTCCGGGAAAGCACACATTGGTACTCGCAGATGCCTACGGTGCCCACAACGCCATTCCGGGGTACGCGAAGATTCCGTACTTTCCCACCGTCCGCGAACGTCGTCCGCGAGCTGCATATTTACGATTGGCATTTGCGGCGCTCGGTGCAGTCCGGGGCTTATGTGCTGAACGCGTTCCACTTCAAGAAGCCGCGCGCGGATCTCAAGGCGAACAGCTCCGTGTCGCGCGACCATGCATTGGCGGAGCACGAGGTCTACGACTACCCGGGCGAGTATTACGAGAAGTCGGAGGGTAACGAATACGCGCGCACGCGCATCGAGGAGCTCCAAGCGCAGTACGAGCGCGTTCGGGGCCAGACCAACGTGCGTGCGCTGTTCCCGGGCGGTCTATTCGAGCTCACGGACTATCCGCGGAAGGACCAAAACCGCGAATACCTCGTCTTGTCGACGCGCCACAGCTTGCACCTCGGCGACTATGGCAGCGCGGGCGGCGAGGGGCTCACGTATAGCTGTACATTTTCGGCGATGAGCAGCCGCGAGCCGTTTCGGCCGGAGCGGACCTCTCCGAAGGTGTTCGTGCAAGGGCCTCAGACCGCGATCGTCGTCGGGCCCGTCCGGAGAAGAGATTCACACGGACGAGTTCGGCCGGGTGAAGGTGCAATTTCATTGGGATCGCTACGGCAAGTCCGACGAGAACAGCTCCTGCTGGATACGCGTGGCGTCGGTGTGGGCCGGTAAGCAATGGGGCGGCATCGCGATCCCGCGAATCGGCCAAGAGGTCATCGTCGACTTCATCGAAGGGGATCCGGATCGCCCGATCATCACGGGCCGCGTCTACAACGCCGACAACAAGCCGCCGTACGACTTGCCGGCGAACAAGACGCAGAGCGGCATGAAGAGCCGCAGCTCGAAGGGCGGCTCGCCGGCGAATTTCAACGAAATCCGCTTTGAAGATCTGAAGGGCTCGGAGGAGATGTACATCCACGCCGAGAAGAACCAGACGATCATGGTCGAGAACGACAAGGCGGAGACGGTCGGCCACGATAACACGGAGAGTATCGGTCACAATGAAAAGATCGACGTCGGGAACAATCGCGATAAGACGGTCGGCGTGGACCAGTCGGAGAAGATCGGCAGCAACAAGACCATCTCGGTCGGCTCGAACCATACCGAGACGATCGGCGCCAACAAGAAGCTCGATGTCGGGAGTAATCACACCGAAACCGTTGGCTCGAACATGACGATCACCGTGGGCTCGAACCTCACGGAGACGGTGGCGATCAACTATGCGGAAACGGTCGGCGCGGCCATGGAGCTTACCGTGGGTGCCGCAATGACCGAGACGGTCGGCGCGAACAAGACCCAGACGATCGGCCACGACAAGTCCGAGACGATCGCCGCGAACAAGACCGTGAGCGTCGGCAAGGACGAATCGGTCACGATCGGCAAGAACGCCTCCGCGAGCATCGGCGAGTCGCGAACGTTGTCGGTCGCCAAGGATCAGAACGTCGACATCGGCAAGAATCTCGTGATCAACGCCGGTGACGCGATCACTATCCAGACCGGCAGCGCGACGATTTCGATGAAGAAGGACGGCACGATCTCGATCAAGGGCAAGGACATCACGATCGAAGGCAGCGGCAAGATCAACGTGAAGGCGTCCAGCGACGTCACGATCAAGGGATCGAAGAGTGCTGCAGAACTGATTGGACGAGTATGCGGAGGCTGAGGAGATGAGTCCGTTGGGGTTGGATCAAGTCGAAGCGAGAGGAAACGATGCGGCGCAAGAGCCGGAGGTTGCGCCGGCCCAGGCTGACCGAATCGCCGGCGTAGTGCTCGGCACCTTGATCGGTTTCAAGGACGGCGGGCGAACGCCGCTCGTGTTGTTCCCCGGCCAGACGAGCAGCGGCGGCCGTCGCCGCGCGCACGACCGTCGACTTGCACGGTGCGCACATCGGCGGGCCGGTCGTGCTGATGTTCGAGAACGGCGAGCCGGATCGCCCGATCGTGCTGGGCCGGCTGCGTCAGGACGAGGGCTGGCCGCTCGACGAGCGGCCCGGAAGCGTCGAAGTGCAGGCCGATGGCGAGCGGCTCGTCGTCGGCGGCGAAGCAGCAGCTCGTGCTGCGCTGCGGCAGCGCGAGCATCACGCTGACCAGGGCCGGTAAGGTGCTGATCCAGGGGACGTTCGTGCTGCACCGCTCGTCGGGGGTGATGCGGATCAAGGGTGGGTCGATTCAGCTCAACTGAGCGGAGCGCTTGGACGCGAGCGGCAGGGTCGGGAGAGCGCGTGGAGCTCATCAACGCAACGCGGATGTTGGCCGGTTACACGATGGGCCTGGAGCCCAGCGGGCGCGAGCTGCTCGTCGTGGTGATCAAGGGAACGTTCCGTTTGCCCGTCAGCCGCCGAGGAGCAACTGCGACTGCACGAGGAGCAGCTGCCGCTCGTGATGGCCGACACGTTCACCGGTGCGCCGGGATTTCTCGGCCCGATGCACGAGGCGGACTTCGTGCCGCGCAAGAAACAGGTCGACGTACTTTTGCTCGGCAGCGCCTACGCGCCAGGCGGCCGGCCCGCAACGACGGTGCCGGTCGGACTGCGGGTGAACGGCATCACGAAGACGTTCGCCGTGGTCGGCGACCGGCAGTGGGATGCGGGCATCTCGGGTCTCGGCATCAGCCCGGCGCAGCCGTTCACGAAAATGCCGATCAGCTACGACCGCGCATTCGGCGGCGTGGATGACCGGAACGAGGACCCCGCGAAGCACGCGGCGTTCATGCGCAACCCGGTGGGCCGGGGGTTTCGCAAGCACTCCTCGAACGAGCTGCTGACCGGCACGCCGTTGCCGAATACGCAGGAGCTCAACCGCGCGGTGTCGAGCCCGGACGCCGACTACGCCCCGATGAGCTTCGGCCCGATCGGCCGCGGCTGGGAACCGCGCTACCGCTACGCCGGCACCTACGATGACGAGTGGCTCGAGAAGCACTTTCCGTTCTTGCCGCCCGACTTCGATGAGCAGTATTACCAGTCGGCGCCGCTCGACCAGCGCTTCGCAGGACCGTTGGGCGGCCACGAAGTGACGCTCGTCAATCTCACGCCGGACGGCCGGCGCGAGCTTCAAGATCCCGGCGTTCGAGGCGCCGGTCGTGGTGTTCCCGAAGAGGGGCGAGCGCGAGGATCTCACCGCGACGCTCGACACGCTCGTGCTCGAGCCCGACGAGGAGCGGCTCACGATGACGTGGCGTCGTAGCGCGGCCGCTCAAGAGGAACATGTTCGAGATCGCGCAGGTGCTCGTCGGCAAGAAGGGCAGGGAGTGGTGGCAGCTGCGGGAGGAGGTCACGTTTCCGATTCCCGATCGTGGTCGAGCCGATGGTGCGGCCGACGGAAACCGCCTGAGCGTCAGCCGATGCCTGCACCGCCCATTGCGATTCGCTCCGTCGGACTCGTCACCTCCGTCGGCTTGAGCGCGCCGGCGGCCTGCGCTGCGATGCGCTGCAAGATCAGCAACCCCAGCGAGACGCGGTTCATCGATTCGGCTGGCGAGTGGATCATGGCGCATAGCGTGCCGCTCGAGAACGCCGTGGCGCGGCTTGACAAAGCTCGCGAAGATGGCGGCGCTTGCTATCGATGAGTGTCTCTCCGAGGTTCCGCCGGAGAAATATGCCGCGTTGCCGTTGTTGCTCTGTGTCGCGGAGCGGGAGCGGCCGGGCCGGCTCGATGGACTCGACGATCGACTTTTCGACGACATTGCGAGCGGAGCTGAGATATGTGTTTCGCACGCGACGTCGGCCGTGATTGCGAACGGACGCGTGAGCGTTGCGGTTGCTCTCGCTCATGCGCGGCGAATGATCTCATGAGCAGCGAGTGCCGCAAGTACTTGATCGCGGCCACCGATTCGCTACTCACGTGGCCGACGTTGTCGCACTTCGAGCGCAACGATCGCTTGCTCACAGCGCAGAATTCGAACGGTTTCATGCCCGGAGAAGGGGCTGGCGCGTTACTCATCGCGGTGCCCAAGGGCGGAGAGGAGCTGCTCTGCACCGGACTGGGATTCGGCGTCGAGAAGGCGCACATCGATTCGGGCGAGCCGTTGCGCGCCGATGGCCTCACGACAGCGGTCAAGGCATCGCTCGCGGACGCCGGGCGCAATATGCACGACTTCGATTTCCGGATCACGGACATCTCTGGGGAGCAGTACTACTTCAAGGAAGCGTCTCTGACGTTGGGTCGGACGCTCCGCAAGCGCAAGGAGGAATTCGACCTCTGGCATCCCGCCGAGTGTATCGGAGAGAGTGGCGCCCTAGCCGGGATGCCGGTCGTGGGATTGGCTGACGCGGCGTGCCGCAAACGGTACGCGCCTGGTCCGAATATCGTCGCTCACCTCGCGAACGACGCTGGCGAGCGTGCGTCCATGGCTCTCCAATTTCGCGCGAGCTAGCGATGGGCAACCAGGTCTACGCGAACACGATTGGAGATATGGTGCAAGGCCGCGACCGATCTGCAGCTTCCCGACGTGTGCCTCAGACCGGCCGCAGTTCCTGCGACTTCGCCGGGCGGGGCTTCGGATGCGACGGACGGCTCGACAAGCGTGAAGAGCTCCGGTCAGGAGGTGATGCTCAAAAACAAGTCTCACTTCAAATGTCGCCTGTGTGATGACGGCGGGGGTGTGCCTTTGCGAAAGTGATGGGCTCGTGCACGCGATTAAAGACGCTCCGCCCGATGCACGATGCGACGCGCACGTCTTTTGGTTTCCGATTCCGGATATGTCGGGCGAACAGTACTACTTCAAAGAAGCGGTACGTGCTTGGGTTGCGTACTCCGACAGAAGAAGGCAAAAAAGGAGAAGTTCGATATCTGGCATCCGGCTGAAGCCATCGGCGAAACGGCTGCAATGATCGGTATTGTCGTGCTCGCCGTGGCCGATGCGGTCTGCCGCAAGGGCAATGCGCCGGGAGGCGACATACTGGCCCCGTAGATCGAACGACAGCAGCCTGCGCGCGCCATCGGTTTGGCGCTGAGGATTTCCGATTGGCCAATAAAGTCTTCGCGAACAACATGGAAGTCGCCTGCAAGGCGGCAAGCGGTAAGTCCATTTGCGCCTTCCCGGACGTTTGCATGACTCCGCCGCAGACTCCCGCGACACCGCCGGGTGTGCCGATTCCGTATCCCAACACAGCGCTCGCCTCGGATACGACAGACGGATCGAGCACCGTGAAGATTTCCGGCCAAGAGGTCGTACTCAAGAACAACTCCTGCTTGAAGCGAAGCAGCGGCGACGAAGCAGGTTGTGCCCCGCAGAAGGGGGTCATGAACAGTCAGAACATGGGCAAAGTTTTCTTCGTGCAGTGGTCGATGGATGTGAAAGTCGAAGGAGAGAATGTTGCGCGCCACCTCGATCTCACGACTCACAACCATGGTTCGAATGCGAACGAGGCGGCGCCTTGGCCCTATATCGATACACTGAACATGCCGGCGGACCATCCGTGCAAGAAGTCTGTGGATGAAGAGAAAGCAGCGTGTGATCCAAACAAGACTCCGCCTGGGTCCAGTGCAAGAGCGGATGGCCGGGGTTTGAATTGCACGCCGGCGTGCGCCAAGGCGAGGGCCTGTGCCTTGCCCAAGAAGAAGGATGACAAGAAGACTTGCTGCGCTCCTAATAGCACGGGAGATCATCTGGTAGAGGTTGCCTCCTTCACACAAACCGGTGGGCGCGGCGGGCTGGACATCGGCTCCTTCGACAGCCTTGCGCAAGCCGGTATCTCCGTCTCAGCACCGAATCGTCCTGCGAGTACCGGCGGTTTCCAAGACTCGGTGGACCTCGCCAGCCCCAAGAGCAGACCCCGACGGTTGTCCGATTTCGAAGACTACGACGACGAAGAAGCACCGACAGCGTGTGTACGACCGCCCGGAGCGGGCACGAACCACAATCGCATGCAGGCACACCGCGATTCGATTAAACGCAGCCATCGCACCGGCAACGGCGGAGTGCCATTGCATGTATTCCCCACAGGCGAAGAGTCACATTGGACATACGACGATGCGGCCAAGGCAGGCGTGGCGTCGCACCAGCGCGAGAATCCGCATTGCAATCCGGAGTGCACGCGAAAGCAACTCGACGCGTATCACCATGAGGTGATTCCGGGAGACAAGCCAGCGGAGAAGAACGCGACACCAGTGCGGACTTACATCCCGAGGAATTGAATGTGATCTCATCATCCATCACAGATGGCATCTCGCTGGGGCCGGGACGGAGTGTCGTGGCGATTCAGCCCTACGATTCCGATGCGAGTGAAGTCGAGTTCGAAAGTATCGTGCTGATTGTCGCGGACGGGGAGGTGCGTTCGACTCTGAAACCACCGTTTGTGGTCTCGAGTATCGTCGAAAGTACGACAGGGGAAATATTGATGCTCGGTCGCTTGGGTCACGTCGCCTTGCTCACGAACGACGCGTTCGATGAAGAGCGGATCAGCGGCCCAGACGCGTTGGGTTTCCTCACCGACATTCGAGCTATTGGACAGGCAATCTACGCGACTGGAATGCGTCGCCAGGTGTACGTCCGCAAAGGAAGCAGTTGGACGAGGGCCGATGTAGGCGTTCGCGATGAGAGTAATAGCGTTGAGCACGTAACCGGGTTCCGCTCGATAGACGGGCCGTCGTCACAGGACATCTACGCAGTCGGTCTAGATGGTGAGATATGGAATTGTCTCGCGGGTGTCTGGCAAGCAGTGCAGTCACCGACCAACGTGATCTTGGAACAGGTGCGGTTGGGTGGGCAGGGCGAAGTGTATGCAGCGGGACAGGCCGGCGTTCTCTTGCGTGGAGTACGGCATGCATGGTCCGTCATCGAGCAGCTGCAGACGGAGGAAGATTTCTGGGGGCTGGAGTGGTTCAACGGCGCTCTGTATGTTGCAACAGGAGCAGAAGTGTTTCGTCTGCTGCCGAGTGAGTCGCAATTGGCGCGCGTAGAGACTGGCGGAGCTTCGTTCGCGAGGTTGCGAGCAGGGCACGCCGCGCTCTGGTCGTTCGGACCGGACGACGTCCGCTGGACCGCCGATGGCAGGACGTGGCATCACGTGGCAATTCCAAAGGCCCATCGACTTCCGTAGCTATACATCAGAAAAGACAGTGATTTCACGCTCGCCGATCGCAACCGTTCTGACTCAGCATATTGCTGATGCAGCCGTGCTGTGGCAGCAGCGAAATGTAACTACTGATAATGCGAATGAGGATCCACGAATCGAAGACGTCTGCCGAGCGCTTCGTTGTCCCAACTTGCGCCTATCTCGTGCTCGAAACCTGGAATGTTGAGCCCAATGCCCCATCCCACAGCAGGATGTCCGATTCCGACTGTAGCCTCTCAGCACGCCGAGGAATCGGTGATCTTGCGCAATGTCCGCTCGGTCCTGGTGAACTCCGCGCACGTGCGGCTGCTGCACCTCCTCCGGCTCGACAACCGACTTGCTGCTCATCTCGATGGATTGGCGGTGACAGCCGAGTTTGGCTGGAGCGTGTGCGAGGCTCAACTTGACGTCCCGAGTATCGGTTCGCTATTCGTGGCGACACAGCGCGCTATCCAAGATGCCGACTCTTCGAGGCTCGAACGATTCCTTCGACTTGGAGAGACGGTATCGGTGCTGGAGCCAGGCCTTGTTTCGGCTTTCGGCTGGACATCCGCACAATTCCTACGCGGCACGGTCAAGGCCCTGCTTGAATCCTCTACTACTTTCCGTCGTCGCGTCGGCATTTCCGCGTGCGCCATGCACGCAGTCCACCCCGGTGCCCCTCTTGACGCAGCTCTGCGAGACCCTGACACTGCCCTACGTGCGCGCGCACTGCGCGCAATCGGCGAGCTCGGTAGGCTGGATTTGAGCACCGCCGTGCGGCGCGCAGTCGATGACCCCGACGAGACCTGCCGCTATTGGGCCGCGCGGTCCGCTGTTTTGCTCGGTGACCGCGGCAAAGGGCTCAACCTGTTAATCGGCGGGTGTCGAGCACCGGGACCGTGTCGCGAGAGTTCGCTTCACCTTGCGCTACGTGCGATGGAGTTGCCTGCCGCGCGCGAGTTACTGCGCCTCATCAGCAGCGAGCCGAAAGACGTACGAGCACTCATCGAGGCCGCAGGCATCGTCGGCGATCCGCACTACGTGCCCTGGCTCATCAAGCAGATGGGCGACCCGAAGCTCAGCCGCCTCGCCGGCGAATCGTTTTCGCTCATCACTGGGCTCGATCTGGCGTATCTAGATCTCGATCGCCGCCCCCCCGAGGGCGAAGAGCTCGGACCGACGGCGGATCCAGACGACGAGAACGTCGCAATGGACCCGGATGAAGGGCTGCCGTTGCCCGACCCCGAAAAACTCGCCAAATGGTGGGAGGCGAACCGGCACGCATTCGCCGTCGGCACACGCTACTTCATGGGCCGGCCGCTCAGTCGGGAACACTGCCTGCAAGTGCTCAAAGAGGGTTTCCAGCGCCAGCGCGCTGCGGCCGCGCTCTATCTATCGTTGCTGCAACCGGGAACGCCGTTGTTCAACTGGCGCGCGCCGGCGTGGCGGCAGCAACGCTGGCTTGCGAGTATGCGTTGACTGGTGACGACGCTCGTGGGCCATCGACCTAGGTTTCGCACCGGCCAACCGTTACCCTTGCAGCCGATGTTGGCAACAGCGAGTCGCTCATTCGGATTGATCGTTGCGAGGCAAACGTGCTGACAGCGCCGGCCGTCCCCGTCGTCTTCGTCGCCATCGCGGTGATCTTCGTGACCCTCGCGCTGCGCGATTTTCTCAAAGGCGAGTCGAAGCTGAGCCCCGCACGCAGCGCCTGGCTGCGCGTTGCGACGATTTTCGCCGTGATCGCGATTGCGCTCGTTCATCGTGAACACGTTCATGAGTTAACGGATCCGAGAGGCGAAGATGGGTGGAAAGACACCTGGCCCGGTCGGCCAAACCGACAAGGCGCAAGACATCGACGATGGCACGCTGGCGCGCACGAGCACGCCGAAGCCGGGTCCCAACAATGGGGCAGCGGGGCAAACCGCCGCCACGGACCACGCGCTGTCCGTGCCGCTCGACGTCTATCTGATCAATCTCCAGATCGTCGCCGAGGAGATCGAGAGCTACGAGGTCTCGGTCGGGAAGGAGAAACGGACGCAGCGAAGGAAGGTTCGCAAGGTCGTCGAGACGGTGAAGAGCGGTCAAACCGAAGAGACGATCAATGCTTCGATCGCCCGTGCCAACGAGATCTGGAAACAGGCCGGTATCGCATTTCGACTACATCAACTCGTGCCGAAAGACGTCGAGTTCGACACGAAGACGGTGAGCGAGGAGGGTTTTCTGTCGCTGGTTGCCAGCTTGAAGCTGCCGGCCTGCCGGGACTCAGCATGATGTTCGTGCGGAATTTCGAGAGCCCGCATCTCGGCGGCCAGGCCGTGGACTCGCTCGGCGCGGGAATCGTGACCTATTTGGGGAATCCGACGCAGGGCAACACCCTGGCTCACGAGCTTGGCCATCTGCTTGGGCTGCCCGACCTGAAGCACGTCGCAAACTCGATCAAGAACCGCTACAACTTGATGTACGAGGCCAGCGCGGCGGGGTACGAGATCACGGCCGACCAGGCGAAGACCGCAGTGGAGAGAGCCAAGCTAAAGCAGAATTAGCGGGTCGACGGAGGCACGAACGGCAGAACCGAACTCGGCGTAGCGATAGATTGTCGCGTAGAAACACATAGTTGGCAACTTGATCTCATGCAGTTTCCGCCTCGCCAATCGATACAGATCCCGCTAGTATCACGAACTTGCCGCTAATTGCTCCGGGGAGCCATGAATGCCGCTCGTGTTGCGAGTCTTGAGTTCGCAGAACCACACGACGGCTTTCGACGGCGCGAAGACCTTCGAGACGGACGGGACCATCGGCCGGACGGTCGACAACGATTGGGTGCTGCCCGATCCTGAACGTTTCATCTCGAGCCGCCACGCGGCGATCAGTTATGAAGGCGGGCGCTACTTCATCAACGATCGCAGCACGAACGGCATTGGCCGTCAACGGCCGCGAGATGGAGAAGGGCGGCCGTCTCGAGCTCAAGATCGGGCGACCACATGACCATCGGCGGCTATCAGATTGCCGTCTCGGTCGAGGGTCCGGTTGCGCCGGGGCCGATCGGCGCTGCATTCGCCTCGGCTCCTCCGCCGGCCTCGATCGACGACATTTTTTCGGACCCCAACCCTTTCGCGGCTACTCGCGAGGCGCCAATGCCTCGATCCGCTGGTGGCGCTCGGCGGCGCGGAAGGGCCGCGTCCCAGTGCCGCGCCGGCGCCGCGTACGGTGGACGATCATCCCGCGCGGAGTCGGAGTTCTTCGAGCCGCCGCGCATGATCAAAGCGCCGCCACCGGCCAGGCGGCCGGCAGAGATTCCGGAGGACTGGGACTCAACGGGCTTCTCGGCGGCCGCGGCCGGCTGCGCCCTCGGGCGCGCCGACCGAACCTCCCGCTCCGCCGCCCCCGCACGGCGCTTCGACGCCTCCCCCTGCGGACTGGGCCGCCGAGCAAACTCCGTCGCCGCCGCCGGCGAGAACGATGGCCTCCCCGGCACAGCCGGTCGATGTCTCGGGCTTGCTGCGGGCTGCGGGCATCGATCCCGCCGCGGCCGATCCAGCGCTAGTAGCGT
Source organism: uncultured Gammaproteobacteria bacterium (assembly GCA_963817615.1). Taxonomy (GTDB): domain Bacteria; phylum Pseudomonadota; class Gammaproteobacteria; order Steroidobacterales; family Rariloculaceae; genus FEN-1219. The sequence continues at coordinate 68,004 of CAWFPH010000003.1, forward strand.
CTCTCGGCGAGGTGCTGCGAGTCGTCGTCGAGGGCTTGATGGGCGTGCTCAAGGCGCGTGCGGAGATCAAGAATCAGTTCCGGGTTGCGATGACGACGCTGAAGCCGCTCGACAACAACCCACTGAAGTTCTCCGTGGACGCAAACGACGCTCTGTTCAATTTGTTCGGAAGAAAAACAGCTAGTTTTCAGTCACCTGTAGATGCTTTCAGAGATGCGTTCGAAGATCTAAAGGCGCATCAAATGGCAATGATGGCGGGTATGCGGGCGGCATTCACGGAGCTGATGGGGCGGTTCGATCCCGATCAGTTGCAGGAGGCTTTCGACCGCGGAATGAAGCGCGCTGCGATCCTCGATGTCATCAACCGGACGAAGTATTGGGACCTCTATCGAGAGATGTACAAATCGCTCGGCGACGACGATTCGAGCTTCAGACGGCTGTTCGGCGACGAGTTCGCTCAGGCGTACGAGGAGCAGATGCAGCGTCTTACGGCGCTGCGCAGAAGGCGGTAAATGGCCTATCATCTCCGCAACAAACAGAATAACTAGACGTTCAGCCGCCCCGCGGGGAGATGCAATGAAGCCCGCTCGCATTCACAAGCCGTGGCTTCGTCGTGGTGCTCGTAGCCTGCGCGTTCGCGCCTATCGGCGCGCATGCCAAGGAGACGAAGCTCGTGAGCCAGGTCGTGGCCGCGGCCAAGATCAACCCGAACCTTCACGGCACGCCGCAGCCGGTCAAGCTCCACATCTACTATCTGGCCAAATCCGACGCGTTCATGCAGGCCAATTTCGGCGATCTGATCGCGCCGAAGGCGCCGGTGCTCGGTCCGGATCTAATCCGGCAAACTGAGACGCTCATCGGCCCCGGCGAGATGGCCGCGCTCGACGACAAGTTCGATGCGGCTGCACAGTTCATCGGGGTCGTGGCCGAGTTCACCGACATCGACAACGCTTCCTGGAGAGCGGTCGCGGCCGTGCCCGCCAAGAAGTGGTCGGATGTGGTAAAGCTCTTCAGTCACAAGAAACTTCTGATCTCGGTCGACGGCACGTCCGTGACTTGTGAGATCGAGCATTGAGTCCTTCACAAAGGCTGGTCGATGTCCTGGAAGAACAAAGTCTTATGGTTCGAAGGTCTGTTTCTGCGCCCGCATCATTTTCAGCAGCACGACCGCTATCTCGAGGATTACGTGGAAGGCCGGTGTCGCGGCCTGCGCAACCACGGCTGGGGGTTTACGGAGCTGACGCTCGATCAGGATCTGCTCGCGATCGGTAAAGTGGCCGTCGCCAGCGCGGCGGGCGTGTTTCCGGACGGTACGCCTTTCAACATACCGGACGACGACCGCCCCCCGGTTGCGCTCGACCTCGACACGTCCGTGAGGGAGTGCCGTGTGCATCTCGCGTTGCCCGCGCGGCGGTTGGGCGAGCGCGAGGTCGAAGGCGGGGATCAACGGGAAGGATTGGCGCGTTACGTGCCGCGGGAATTCGAGACGCAAGATACGAGCGGCGATCTGCAAAGCGTCGCGCAAATGCGGGTCGGCACGTTGCGCACGCGGTTGTTGCTCGACACCGATCAGCGCGAGGAGTACGCGTGCCTCGGCGTCGCGCAGGTCGTCGAGGTGAAAGCGGACCGTAGCGTCTCGCTGCGCAAGGACTACATACCGCCGGTGCTCGATTGCCAGGTTTCGCCCGTGTTGGCCGGCTTCATCGCGGAGTTGAGCGGCCTGCTGCACCATCGTGGTGAAGCGCTTGCCGGCCGGGTTACCGCGTCCGGGCGCGGCGGCGCCGCGGAGATCGCCGAGTTCTTGTTCCTCCAGGCCGTGAATCGGTACGAGCCGACCGCGGCTCACCTCGCCGGGCTGACCGGGTTACACCCTGAGGAGCTCTATCGAGCTCTGATCGAGATCGCCGGAGAGCTCGCTACGTTCACGCACGCTGCGAAGCGGCCGCCGCAGTTTGCCACGTACCGGCACGACGACCTACGCGCGACGTTCGAGCCCGTGATGGCCTCGCTGCGGGAGTCGCTCGGCGCGGTCATCGAGCAAATGGCGATCCGGATTCCGCTCAAAGAGCCGCGCTACGGCATTCGGGCCGCACCGCTCGCCGATCGGTCGTTGCTCGGCTCAGCGAGCTTCGTGCTCGCGGTTCGCGCCGACGTTCCGACTGAGGAGCTGCGAGCACATTTCCCGGCGCAGACGAAGATCGGGGCGGTCGAAAAAATCCGCGATCTCGTGATGTCGCAGCTTCCGGGAGTCGCGATTCGACCGTTGCCGGTCGCACCGCGGCAGATTCCTTACCATGCCGATTTCGTCTATTTCGAGCTCGATCGCTCGAGCGAATACTGGCCGAACATGCAGGACTCGGGGGGCTTCGCGATTCACGTCGGCGGCGAGATTCACGGCCTCGACATGCAATTCTGGGCAATCCGCAAGTAACGATGACGGACGATCCTTTTTCCAGCGGCGAAGATCGAACGGTGTTGCGGCCGACGCCCGGCGGCAGGCGTCGAGAGGCTGCCGCGGCTCACGCCGCTGCTGCGGCGCCGGTGCGCTCGACACACGGCACGGCGCTACAGCGCATGGACGGATCGGACGTCAACCCGCTGACCGGTGCCGCTGCGCCGTTGCTCGCGCTGGCCGGTCAGCTGCGCAACACGATGAGCCATCCGGACCCCGAGGGCCTGTTTCGCCACGTCGCGCAGGAGATGAAGAACTTCGAGGCGGCGGCGGCGAAGCGCCGGAGTGCCGTCCGAGGCGGTGCTTGCGGCGCGTTACGCGTTGTGCACGCTGATCGACGAGGTCGTTCTCAATACGCCGTGGGGCAGCCAAAGTGCCTGGGCGAGCCAAACGTTGCTGAATCTATTCCACCGCGAAGGGTGGGGGGGAGAGAAGTTCTTCCAGATGGTCGATCGCGTGATGCAGCAGCCGGCCAGCCAACCTCGCGCTGCTGGAGCTGTTCTATCTCTGCATGGCCATGGGGCTCGAAGGCAAGTACCGCGTCGTGGCGGGCGGGCGGTCGACACCTCGATACGCTGCAGACGAACGTCGCGCAGGCCATTCGGACGCAGCGCGGGGAATTCGAGAGAGAGCTCTCGCCGCATTGGCGGGGCGTGCAGGATGCTCGCCCGAAGTTCGCGGAATACGTTCCGCTATGGACGGTTGCGGCGGCCGGCGTCGGCGTGCTGGTGTTGGTCTATTTCGCGTTTCTGTTCTTCTTGAATCAGCGATCGGACCCCGTTACGCTCAGGTGGCCGCGCTCGGCCGCGAGGTGCCGCCGCTCGTGCAACGGCAAGGGTACGTCCAGCCACAAGCGCGCGCGGCTGCGCGATTGCTTGCGCCGCAGGCGAGGCAGGGCGCGCTCGAAGTGCAAGACCGCGGCGATACGGAGACCGTCATCCTGCGCGAAGGCCTGTTTCCGTCCGGCAGCGGCGAAGTGGACTCTGCGAAACTTCCGGTGCTCGAGGCCGTCGGCAATGCTTTGAACCGCCTGCCGGGTCAAGTCCTGATCACGGGCCATACGGACAACATCCCGATCCGGAGTCTATTGTTCCCATCGAACTGGGCGCTTTCGAAACGACGCGCAGAGGCGGTGCGCGACATTCTCGCGCGATTCGTTCCGCCGCAGCGTCTGTCGGCGGAGCCGCGAGCCGACAGCGAGCCTCTGGTCGCGAACGACACGCCCGAGCATCGAGCGCTGAATCGTCGCGTCGAAATCACGTTGTTCTCGCTGCCGACGAGGGAGTGAAGACATGTTGAAGCTGCTCAAGAACCCTTGGCTGGTCAGGATTCCGGCCATGGTCGCTCGTGAGCGTGCTGATCTACGTGCTCGGTCCGTTGTTCGCGTTCGGACGCTATCGGCCGCTCGAGAGCGTCGAGGCACGCTACTTCGCGATCTTGATGGTCCTCGTTATTTGGCTCGTCCGTTTCGTGCTGAAGGCGCAACGTGCGGCGAACGCCGACAAGAAAATGGCGAACGCCATGGTCGCCGCGCCGATCACGCCTTTGCCGGCGGCCCCGGACATGTCGGCGGAGGAGTTGAAGACGATTCGGGATCGCTTCGAGGAAGCGCTCGGTATCTTGAAGAAGTCTCGAGGCCGCAAAGGGCCGGCTCAGCCTTTACGACTTCCTTGGTACATGATCATTGGCCCGCCGGGCTCTGGAAAAACCACCGCGCTCTTGAATTCCGGCTTGCGCTTTCCTCTCGCCGACCGGTTCGGCCCGGAAGCAATCCGCGGCGTCGGCGGCACGCGAAATTGCGATTGGTGGTTTACCGACGATGCGATCTTGATCGATACGGCGGGCCGATACACCACCCAGGACAGCGATGCAAAGATCGATCAGGCGGGCTGGCTGGGGTTTCTCGATCTACTGAAGAAGCATCGCCGCCGCCGACCGATCAACGGGATTTTCGTCGCGATCTCCGTCGCCGATTTGCTAACGCAGTCCGAGCAGGAGCGTCGTGCGCAGGTGCTCGCCATCAAAGAGCGCGTCATGGAGCTCGACAAGCATTTCGGCATACGCTTCCCCATCTACGTTTGTTCACGAAGTGCGATCTCGTCGCGGGCTTCACGGAGTTCTTCGAGGATCTTGGGCGAGGCGATCGAGAGCAGGTCTGGGGCGTCACGTTTCCGTACTCGGACGATGCGTCGGCGAGCCCCGCCGGCCAGTTCGGCGCGGAGTTCGATCGGCTGATTCGCCGTCTCAACGAGCGGCTGATCAGCCGTATCAGCCAAGAGCGCGACGTGCGCCGCCGCGGGCTGATTCACGGCTTCCCGAAGCAAATGTCGAGTCTGAGGGACGGCTTCACGTCGTTCGTCGGCGAGGTCTTCCAAAGCAGCCGCTACGAAACGAGCCCGCTGCTGCGCGGCGTCTATTTCACGAGTGGAACGCAGGAGGGTACGCCGATCGACCGGCTGATGAGCGTGCTCGCCAAGACGTTTCGCATCGATGCGCAGGCGTTGCCGCCGCAAACCGCGGCAGGCAAGAGCTTCTTCATCGCGGACGTGCTTCGGAAGATTGCGTTCGCCGAAGCGGGTCTGGCCGGAACGAATCGTCGCTTCGAGCTGCAACGCGCTTGGTTGCAGAAGGGGGCGTACGTCGGCGTGATGCGGGCTCGTTGCGTTGGCCGCCACTGCTTGGGTGTTCGCCTATTTCCACAATCGCGCGCTTCGTCGAGCGGGTCGGGGCGCAAGCGCGCCAGGCCCGCGAAGCGATCTCCGCAATCGACAATCGCGACTACGATCCGCTGTCGGTGCTTGCCGGCTCTGGACGCGGTTCGGCAGTTGCCGGGCGGCTATGCTGATCGTGAGCGCGGCGGCTCCTGGTTCGGCGATTTCGGCCTCTCGCAGCAGGACAAGATCGGCGACGCCGCCGTCGCTACTTACCGGCGGCTGCTCAATCAGTTGTTCCTCTCGAGAATCATGCTGCGGTTGGAGGATCAGCTGCAGCGCGGCGGACCTACGCCCGACTACACTTACGAGGCGCTCAAGGCCTACCTAATGCTCGACTCACGTGAGCACTACGATGCGGACGCGATCAAGGCGTTCGTGCAGCTCGACTGGGACACGAATCTGCAGCGCCAGGTGAGCACCGAGCAACGTCAGGCGCTTGCGGCGCATCTGAAAGCCACGTTCGAAGAACGGCCGTTGCCGTTGCCGTTGCCGCTCGATGATGCGGTGGTCGCGCAGGCGCGCCGCGACGTTCGGGCCATTCCACTCGAGGATCGGATCTACGGACGGTTGCGCCGCACGTTCCAGGGCGACGTCCCGGGCTTCAACATTCGCGACGCGGCGGGCGGCGCTACCGCCGAACTCGTCTTCGTCCGGAAGAGCGGTGCACCGCTCGCTCAAGCGCTCCCGCCGCTGTTCACCAAACAGGCGTATCAGCAGGTATTCGTCGCGAAGAGTCGCGAATTGACTTCGGAGCTTGCCGGTGAGTCGTGGATACTCGGCGACCAGCAGACCATCGATGCCGCCGAGCAGGAGCGCCTGCTCGCGCGCGTGCGCGAGCGGTATTTGGACGAGTTCGCTCGTCTTTATAGCGACGCGATTCTCGACGTCGGCCTGGCGCCGTTCAACACGCCCGAGGAGGCTGCACGCATCTTCAATATCCTGTCGCGGCCGGAGGACTCGCCGCTCCTGTTGTTGCTGCAGGAGATCTCGCGGCAGACGTCGCTGGACAAGGTCGACGACAAGGGCGGGTTGGCTGCTCAGGTCGGCGGCAAGGTGACCCAGTTGCAGGAGCAGCTGAAGCAGGTGATCGGCGCGGCCGGTCAGGCACCGCAATCCCTGACCGACGCGCTCGTCCGCAACGGCGTCGAGCAGCGTTTCCGAGCGCTGAATGCGCTCGTGCAACCCGCCGCCGACGGCAAGCCGCGGCCGGTGGACCACTTGCTCGACCTGATGCGGCAGCTCTACCAATACATGAGCGTTGTCGCGAGCGAGGCGGCCGGTGGTGCGATTCCGCCGCAGGTCCAGCAGCAAGGTCAGGCCGTGCTGCAACAGTTTCGCGCGGAGGCGCCGGCTCAGCCCAATATGCTCGTGGGCGATTTGCTGCAAACGGCCGCGGCCCGAACGGCCGCGCTCACGACCGGAGGATTGCGCGCTTACCTGAACGACCTTTGGCAGTCCGGGCCGCTCCAAGTGTGCCGCCAGGCAATCGCCAATCGATACCCGATCGTCCGCGGCTCGGAGCAGACCATCCGTCTCGACGACTTCGGCGCGTTCTTCGGCTACGGCGGCCAGATGGACCGGTTCTTCAACGAGCATTTGCGCCAGTACGTCGACGCAACGAGCCTCGCCGTGGCGCACGCGGCAGACCGGCAACGTGCCGATCCAGCTCTCGCAAGCGGCGCTGCGGGCGTTCGAGAACGCCGACGTCATCAAACAGACGTTCTTCCGGCCGGGCAGCATGATGCCGTCCGTTTCCTTCGACCTGCGGCCGCTCGAAATGGACCCGGGTCTCAGCCGGTTCCTACTGTCGCTCGAAGGCAAGGTGGTGGTCTACGAATTCGGACCGCGGACCTCGACGCTGATGCAGTGGCCCGGTCCCGAGCCGGGCACCGAGGTGCGGCTCGAGTTCCGTGACCGGCAGAACGGTCAGACCGCGATGGAGCGCGTCCAAGGACCCTGGGCGTGGTTCAGAGTGCTCGACAAGTCGCATCTCGCGCCGACCAACGTCCCCGAGCAATTCCAGGTCTCGTTCTCATCTGGCTCGCGCTCGGCTCAATACGAGCTCATCGCACGCAGCGCCTTCAATCCTTTCGCCCTGACGCAGCTGCAACAGTTCGAGTGCCCCGGTTCTCTCTGAGATGGCCGAGTTTGGCGTCCCGGGGTTTTTCGGCAAGCTCCCGTCGCGCGGCGACTTCGTCAGTCGGCGCTTGCCGCCCGAGTTCGTAACCGGCTGGGATCGCTGGCTTCAGGCCGCTCTTGCGGCCAGCGAAGCGAAGCTCGGCGAGCAGTGGCTCGACGTGTATCTGACGAGTCCAATTTGGTGCTTCGCCTTATCGCCGGGGATCTGCGGCGACGTCGGCTATGCGGGCGTGATGATCCCGAGCGTCGACAAGGTCGGCCGATACTTTCCGCTCGTCGCGGCGCTTCCATGTGGCCGCGCTGCGCCGTTGGTTGTGCGCCGCGAGCTCGCTGCCTGGTATGCCGAGGCACAAGACCTGCTGTTGGAGACACTTGCCGACCCGCCGCTCGATGTCGAACAGCTCGATGTACGGCTCGCGAATCTCGGTGCAGTCGGCGAGGTCACGTCGCTCGAATGGACGCCGCCGGCGACGTTTGACGAGCCGCGATCGCTTGCTTGGCGGTTTCTCGTGGCGGGGGCCACCTCCGGCGAGCTCGATTCGGCTGTGCTGTCGAGCATAGTCGTTCGCGACTCCGGTCGCTGCGGCGTCTGGTGGACCGAGGGTTCGGAGCGCGTCGGCGACTGTGTGCTGGTCGTGCCGGGGCTTCCGACCCCCGCCGCATACGGAGCGATGCTCGACGGCGAGTTCGACCCGACGGAGTGGAGCTGCGGCGTACTGCACGCCGGCGCCGCGTCTGCCCCGCCGGGTCAGGCAGTGTCGTCGGCCGCGCGCAGCGACACGGGTAAGGTGCGTGCAATCAACGAGGACTCGTTCGCATGCAGGGACGACCGCGGCGTCTGGCTCGTGGCCGACGGTCTGGGCGGCCACCAGGCCGGCGATCTCGCGAGCCGCATGGTCGCGAGCATTGCCGACCAGATGCCGGCGTCGGGAACGCTCGAGGATCTCGTCGAATGTCTGAGACGCAACGCGCGTGTCGTCAACGGCTGTCTGCGAGTGCTGGCGGAGCTCAGCTCGGAGGTCACCTCGACGGGAAGCACGCTGGCCGCGCTGATCGTGGCGCGATCGAGAGCAGCCGCACTCTGGGCCGGCGACAGCCGCGTCTACCGGCTGCGTGCTGGGCAGTTGCAACAGCTCACGCGCGACCACGCCGAAGAGGTCGATGGGTGGTCCGCCGCCGAGCCGCACAATCGCGCCGTGACGCGCGCCGTCGGCGGCTCCGACGATTTGAACATCGACGTAGTCTATACGGGAGTCCAATTCGGTGACCGGTACCTGCTCTGCACCGACGGCCTATACACGACGATCAACGACTCGGACATCGTACGAGCGCTCTCTTTGGACTCCATCGAGCACGCTTGCGATGAGCTCCAGCGAATTGCGCTCGAAGGCACGGCGAGCGACAACGTGACGGCGGTCATCGTCCACGTGGCGGGTACCGCAGAACGCGAAAACGCGCCGGAGGACGGCGCACATGGATGAGCGCATTTCTTCTGTCGAACGTTTCCTGCGCGGCGAGCTCACGCTCGCCGACCTCGAGCCGATTCTGCGGTCGGCCGCCACGTCGCAGGCTGCCGGGGACAGTGCCGCGGTTGCGCGCTACCTAGACGAGCTCTATCAGTCCGGCCGGCTGCCGTTGCAAGTCCATGCTTCGCTGATGGCGGCGGTTGCGGTCTCCGCGGACGGCACGGTGCGGCGTCACGCTGCCGAGCAGCAAGCGGCAGATTCGACGCGGATCGGCTCCCCGCCGGAGGAGCGTACGCGGATGGCGGCCTCCGGGCCGCACACGCCCGTTCAAGCAGCCTGGGAGCCGACGCGTGTCCGGCTGCCAGACGGGCAAAGCCACGTCGAGCCCGCGATCGATTCCACGCGCGTTCGGCGACCGGAGACGGCCGAGGAGAGCCTGCGCTGGCAGACATCGGTGGTCGAGCGCACGGCCGGCCCGGGTGCGGCGACGATGCCGACGTCGACTGGATCGAACTGGGCGCACCCCGAGCAATGGACGCAGCGACACGAAGGACCACTCGGCCCAGGCTCGGTGATCAAGGAGCGGTTCGTATTGGAGTCCGTGCTAGGTCAGGGAGGCATGGGCGTCGTCTACAAGGCGCTCGACCGCCGCAAGCAGGAGGCGCGCGACCGCGATCCGTACGTCGCGCTCAAGATTCTCAACGAGGAATTCCGCCAACACCCCGATTCCCTCATCGCGTTGCAGCGCGAGGCCGTCAGAGCGCAGACGCTGTCACATCCGAACATCATCAACGTGTTCGATTTCGATCGCGACGGCACCGTCGTGTTCATGCCGATGGAGCTGCTCGAAGGCCAGCCGCTCAACCGCCTGATCTCTGCGAACAAGACGGCCGGCGTCGCCAAGGAACGAGCCGTGGCGTTGATTCGCGCAATGACCGAGGCGCTCGCGTACGCGCACAAGAAGGGGATCGTGCATTCGGACCTCAAGCCGAGCAACGTGTTTTTGACGCGCACCGACGAGATCAAAGTGCTCGACTTCGGAATCGCGCGCGCGGTGACCACGGATCTGCGGCCGGCGGCGGACGACACGGTGTTCGATGCGGCCAAGCTCGGTGCGCTGACACCCGCGTATGCGAGCGCGGAAATGCTACGCGGAGAGCCGCCGCTTCCGGCGGACGATGTGTTCGCGCTCGGAGTCATTGCGTACGAGCTTTTGAGCGGTCGTCATCCGTTCGATCGTGAGCCGGCAGACGCCGCTCGCATGCGCGGGTTGACTGCCGCGCCCCTCACCGGCGTCACGCGCCGTCAGCGCAAGGCAATCGCCAAGGCGCTATCGCTCGAGCGGTCCGACCGTCAACCCGACGCGCGTTCGTTCCTTCGCGAATTCGAGGGCCCGACGCCGATTCGCAAGTCCGTCTACGCAGCGATCGGCGTCTTGGCCATCGCGCTGCTCTACGCGCTTTATCTCAATTTGCAGGTCAGGCCGGACGTTCCGTTCGAAAGTCTGTCGACGCAGGACCAAGAGCGCTTTCTCGACGCCGTCGCGCACGGCGACGCCGCCCTGCGGATCGGTGACACGACGTTGGACGATGCGCTCGAAGCCTACTCCACGGCGTATGAGATACATCGAAACAATCCGGCTGCCATTGCAGGGCTCGAAGAGGTCGCGAAACGTACTCTCGCGGCCATGGCAGTGAACGACCACAACCAGCAGGAACGCGCTGTCCGGCGTCTTTTTTGCCAGGAGTACTTGTCCACGTATAGGCCGGTGGTGCGCGCTTGCGAGGCCGTGCACGGTGCGCCGTGCTCGGCCCAAGCCATGCGCTGCGACTGAGCCGTGCTTCGTCGCGGTGCGCAGTTCGAGGCAAAATGCGCCTCTCGTTGCGACGTCCGGCCGTTCGTTTGACATCCAATTTGTCGAGCATTAGTGTGCTTGGGCCGAACAAACAAAAATCCAAACCGCGGGCCACTTCTCCCGTGAACCCCTTACTGCCACAGCGCGTTGCCGCCCTCGTCGGGGCCGCCGTTGCCCTGCTGCCGCTGACGCTGCTCGCGCAAAAGGCGCAGGACGCCGCGCGCGAGGGTTACACGGCCGTTCAGGATTTGCAGATTGTCGACTGCTTGTTGCCCGGGCAAGTGCGGGTGGTCGGCGGTCGCACCTATCTCACGCCCCGACGGCCTGCGCGCACGACCGCAGCCAATTGCCGGAGCGCCGGTGGCGAATACCTCGATTACGATCGCGCGGACGCCAAGTCCGCATTGAACGTTTGGATGGCCGCCGCCCAGAGCGGCGATGCAGAAGCCCAAACGAACGTCGGCGAGATCTACGAGCGCGGGACCGGTGCGCAACCGGACTACCAGGCTGCCGCCGTATGGTACCGAAAGGCCGCGGAGCAGAATTACCGGCGCGCGCAGTACGACCTCGGCGCTTTGTACGAGCGCGGCTTGGGCGTGCCGGCGGACCCGCTCGAGGCGTTGAATTGGTACCGTCGCTCGTGGGGGCTACCCGCCGATTCGGTGATCTGGAAGACGGCGGCGACCGCCGAGGAGGAGAAGCTCAGGTCGGATCTTAAGACCCAGATCGCGCAGCAAGACAAAGAGATTACAACGCTGCGCGAGCAGGTCGACGAGCTCACCAAGAAGCTCCGCGCGGAGGGCAAACAGGCGTCGGACCAGATCGACGTGCTGAACGGGCTCGTCGCTCGCCTCACGCAGACGCGGGACGCGGATTCCGCGCGGCTCGCGGATCTCCCGCCGCCGGCCGGCGCCGCGCCGCCCGCCGAAGGCAAGTTCACGGATCGCGAAAGCCGTACGTATCACCAAAAGGATTTCGGGCGCTTCTTCGCATTGATCATAGGCGTTCAGGATTACGACAAGCTCGAGCCGTTGTCGTCGCCGTTGAGCGATATCGCGAAGCTCAAAGCCGTGCTCGAGAACCGCTACGGGTTCAGCGTGAAGGCACTGCCGAATCCGACGAATCTCGCGCTCATGTTGGCCGTCAACGAGCTCAGCTGCGGGGACGACAAGAAGGGGAAGGACGCGAACGAGCATTCGTGCCTCCGGGACTCCGACAATTTGTTGATCTACTTCACCGGTCGGGGGAGTCGCTTGCATAGCGGGGAGACGGAGACGGGTTATTGGCTTCCCACAAATGCCGATCAGCCGCCGAACGATACGCTTTGGGTGCCGAATGATTTCATCACGCGACACCTTGGGCGCATTGCGGCGAAGCGCGTGCTCGTTATCTCCGACTCTTCCTATGCCGATCTGCTCGCCTCCGAGCCCGGGCTGCTGATGGTAGGCGACGGCCGCTACGGCGACGATTACATTCAGTACAAGTTGCCGAAGCGGTCGCGATTGCTGTTGGCTTCAGGAGGCGATCAGCCGGTCCCCGACGGCGGAGCCGACAACGAGTCCGTCTTCGCTCATGCCTTGCTGACCGTGCTGCAGACCAACGATCAGGTGCTCACCGCGCCCGAGCTGTATCTGCGAGTTCGCGACCAACTCAAGCGATCGCAGTCCTCGTCGGCAAGTATCAAGGAGCCGGAGCTCAAAGCGATCAAAGCCGCCGGACACGAAGTCGGTGATTTCTTCTTCGTACCGGGTTGAAGCTTCGTTGCCACTCGAGAACGACTTCAGTGACAAAGGAACGATAGTCATGCCGAAGCGACGGGACACGGGTTCTGGCCAATTTCTCGAGAGCCTGGCGGCGCTCGCATGCGGACGAGGACCGGGTGCGTGCGGCGACACTGTGCGCCGGCAGGGGTTCGCGCGATCGCTGCGCGTGCGCGCGGTGCCGATAGCGCTCGCGGTCTGCTGCGCGAGCGTCGCATTTGCCCAGACCAACCAGGGTAATTTGGGGCCGGGTCTGAACGGGCTGACTTACGAGAACGAGATCGAACGCGGCGCGGCGGCGGCAAACGAGGTTGTGTTTCGCTCGCTCGACAGCGACTGCAACCCGAACGGTGTGCTCGACCGGCTGCCGGCGCCTCAGTACAGCGACATCGTGAACCCGGGGCCAAGCTGCACGCAGGACACGTTCTTCGTTTATCTGAATTCCCGGGAGTTGTTCGAGACGGCAAACGAGCTGCAAGACCAAGGACCGACGGTCGCGAGCCTCGGGCTCGATCAAACGGGATTGGGGTTGGCTCTGCGGTGGACCGCGGCGGAGGAGATCGCGGCGTTGGGGTCCGCCGCCACCAAGTTCGCGAATAGCCAAATGTCGACGCTCGCGGCGCGGCTCACGGCGTTGCGTTTCGGCGCGACCGGTTTTCAGACGGCGGCGTTCTACGATCGGCTGCGCGGCGAATCGCCGTTGCTCGCGCAGAACGGTGATGCACCGGCTGCGGAGACGAACGGGGAGAAATACAGCCCGTGGGGCGGCTTCCTGAATTACGGTTTCGGCTACGGTGAGAAGGCGCCGACTGCGCTCGAGGACGCGTTCGACTTCGACGGCTCCGAGACCACGCTCGGAGTCGATTATCGGCTTCGCAGCAACCTCGTGTTGGGAGGCGTCGTGGGGCTGTCGCGGCAAAGAATCGATTTCGACCCGGCCGCGAGCGCGATCAGCGTAGTGGATGGCAACGTCAAAACGGACGGCAACAGCTTCATGGTTTTCGCGCTTGCCCAAGGCAAGCGGATGACGATCAGCGGCTCGTTGGGCACGCAAACGCTGGACTATGCAGTGGAGCGCAACATCCAGTACCCGTCCTTCAACCCGAACACGCCGAGCGTGTACTCGGTCGCGAACAGCAAACCGAGCGCAGACGTCAACACCGCTAGTTTCTCGTTCAGCTACGCCTTCACGTGGGGTAAGTTCACGTTGGAGCCGCTCCTGAACGTGGACCGGCTCGATGTCACGATCGGCTCGTTCGCGGAGCAGCGCAGCATCAACAAGCTCAGTGCGCAGAATGTCAGTCGTCGCTTCGATCTCGTCGTATCGCGGCAGGACATCGAGAGCTTGAAGACGTCGGTCGGCGCCAGGTTCCAGTACGTGGTGACGCCAAGGTTCGGCGTGATCGTGCCGTACTGGAGCGTGGCCGGCTATCACGAGTCGCGCGACGGTTCGCGCACGATCACGGCAGGCTACGCTGCGCTCGCCAACATACTCGGGAGCACGACCTTCGCCCTGCCGACCGATGCTCCGGACAAGCAGTACCTCATGGCGGCCGCGGGGGCGTCTGCGGTGCTGCGGGGCGGGCGTCAGCGCAAGGCGGGCGGCCCGATCGCCGGCGGCGCGTCGGGTTTTCTGCAGTTCCAGACGGTCAAGGATCTACAGAACTACACCGACAACGTGCTAACAGCCGGTTTCCGTTACGAGTTTTGAAGTGCTTGAGCAGCCAAGGACGCAGAGCCTGGAATCAAGAAGAGCAAGAAGGACAAGCGACCGATGAATGAGCGGAAGTGTGGTTTCGTGTTCATGCTGGTCTGCGCGGTTGGCCTTGCGGCGGCCGGGTGCAGCAGCGGTTCCGGCGGCAGCAAGGTCGGCAAGCAGACGAATTCGCCGCCGGTCGCGCGCGCCCTAGTGCTCAACAGCGGGGACAGCAACACGGTGCGGGAAGGCGCGGAGGTGCTCCTGAGCGGGCGCGACAGCGATGACGCCGACGGCCCCGTGCTGACATGGGAGTGGACGGCGCCGCCGGGCGTCGACCTCGTGACTCGGTCCAAGACCACCGTGAGCTTCACTGCTCCGCACGTGGACGCGCCGACCACGCTGACGTTCTCGTTGAAAGTGACCGATGCGGACTTCACGAGCGCCACGACCAACGATCGACGTGCAAGTGGTGCCGGCAGACGATCAAAACCTATTTCTCGAGACCAGCGCGGCGGACCAGCCGGCCCCCGACCGATTTTCGGTAACGGCCGCGCTGCGACCCCGAGAAACGGCCGGGCTTTTGGATGGCCCGTTCACGGTATCGCTCAAAGCCACCGTTACCTATCTGAATCGCGCGAACGGCCAGGAAACGGTCGACCTCGACGTGCCGGCGTTCGCGACGCCGATCTCGGGCGTTTGGCGAGCCAATGAGACGATCACTTGCACAGCGGGCCAAGCCGAAACGGACTGTATGCGCGCGTCATTCGTCAATCCCCACTACGAGTTTCAGGTGCCGCGTCTCGATATCGCCGACCTGAACCAGCGTTTTCTGGCGTCCGGTGAGCTCGATCGACAATTGGACCCGGATCGTGCCGACACGGCCGTCGTCCAGATCACGGCGACCCTCGACGCCGCCGAACTGCAAGACAAGGCGAGGCTATTGATCTCGACGGGCAACACCGTCATTGCGGAGTCGCCGGGCGCGATCATCGGCGTTGCCGACTCGGTGATGCTTTCGGCCGACACGCTGTTGGCCGGCATTGGCGGGGAAGAGCATCGCGATACCGCCGATGCCTACTATCGCACGATAGATCCGCAGAATCGTCGCACGACGTTGAACGATTGGCTGTTCCTAGCGGGCTTCGCTCAGGACAACAAGGGCAGCTTGAAGCCGGACGCCGTCAGTGGAGTGGGCGAGTTCGCGCACGCGAAGTACACCAACAACTTCGACCTCGGGTTCGGCCGCGACATGTATATGCGAACCGACCCGTCGGGAGACGTGTATGCGTTCGTAGTGAACTACCCGACGCTCGAGGCGGCGATCAAGAACATCGACAACTTCGTTGCCGTCGTAATGGAATTCACGCCGCCGGACGATACGGCGCTCGAGGCGAGCTGC
This sequence comes from uncultured Gammaproteobacteria bacterium, assembly GCA_963817615.1. GTDB lineage: Bacteria > Pseudomonadota > Gammaproteobacteria > Steroidobacterales > Rariloculaceae > FEN-1219. The sequence continues at coordinate 83,488 of CAWFPH010000003.1, forward strand.
GCTACCAAGGGTCGATTCGTAAAGTTCCTCACGTTCGTGCCGGACAATTCCGGCAATGCGCCGCGTGTGGGTTCGATGAACTTCGACGGGCGCGGTGAGCGTTACACGCCGGGTAATTGCATTGCTTGTCACGGCGGCGACGTCGCGAATCTCGACCAACTTGTCGCCGCCGGCAACTCGAACCAGATGGTTTATCGGAACTGCGGAGATACCAACGCCGCTTTCATGCTCTGGGACCTGGATTCGTTCTTGTACAGCGACACCGATCCGGCAATCGCGAACGGCGTGCCGAAATTCGGCGGTGCGAGCCTTTTGGACGAAACGGATCCGGCTCATAAGTATTCCAGGCAGGCTCAAGAGGAGCAGTTCCGCAAGCTCAACGCCGGTGCTTTGCAAACTTACGAGACGTTCGCGACCGAAGGCGGCGATCCGAATCGCGTCGCGGCGGCGATGGCGCTCGTGCATGGCTGGTATCACGATCGAACGACGGTAGCCGGGACGCCGTTCGATGGCACTTATACGCCGGACGGTTGGAACACCTCGCCCGCGGTGGCAGACGCGTATCAGAACGGCTTCGCGCGCTATTGCCGCGCGTGCCACACGATGCTTGCCGACAGCAGCAAGCACTTCGACAGCTACGACAACTTCACGATCGACCCCATGAGCCAGACCCCGCGTGATCTCGAAGACATCGTCTATCGTCGCGGTGTCATGCCGCTCGCGCGGCTGTCGATGGACCGCTTCTGGGTGCCCTTTCATGGCACCGCCGTGCCGGCCGAGACGTTGGCGAACGTGCTCGCAGCGGATATCGGACTCGATCCGACTGCGCGCCCCGGCGCGCCCGTATTCCAGATTACACGTACGCCGGATCCGGCCAAGGAACGCGACATCGTGCGATTGAACGCAGCCGACAGCGCGTTCGTTCGCTCGCCGCAATGGACCGCACTCGCGAGCACGGCTAACGGCGCCTGCGAGCAACCCACGCTATCGGGTGCGAACACGATGGAGGTTGCATTCCGTGCGGCGACGCCGGGGCACTATTGCATCCAACTCGCGAGCGGGGCGAGCTCGCGGGTCGAGGAATTCGATGTCAACGCAGACGCTCCGCCGGTGCGCGTTCAGAAGACCGCGTTGACAATAGACGAGAACGCCGGGCCGACCGCCATCGATCTCGAATACAGCGATGCGGACGATCCGCCGGCGAATCTCGTCTATTCGCTTGTCAGTGCGTTGAACGGGACGGTGAGTCTCAACGGTGTTGCTCTCGCATCGGGCGACACCTTCACGCAGCAGCAAATCTCTGCGGGGCTTGTGCGTTTCAAGCCAAGCCTAGGCGGCGTGAACCTCGCGGCAGGTGTGCTCGTCGATGGCGGCTTGGACTACACGCTTACCGATGGGATCACCGTGCTCGGACCGCCCGCGCTGCAATACCGCGTGAACATTCTCGGCGTAAACGACGGGCAACCGACCGTGACCGTTTCACCGGTCACCGCATCGCAGCTCGTGTTCGGCGGCAACGTGTCGATTGGCGCCAGCAGAATCAGCGCGAGCGATCCAGACACCGCTGCGGCCGGTCTGACGGTATCGATCTCCGTAGCGGGGACTCCCGCCGGCACGGTCACGCCGGCGTCCTTGACTTATCAGCAGATACTGAACGGGTCTTCGTTCACGTATCACCACCTTGGAGCTTTCCCGATCGACCTCAGCGATCAGCTGCAGGTGGTTGTGAGTGACGGAACGAACACGAGTAGCCCCGTACCGCTTGCGGTGACCGCGCGAGTCTCGTTCGCGCAGAACGTCATCCCGGTGATGACGAGCGCCACCGGTAACGCCGACACCAACAGCTGCATGTCTTGTCACTCGACCGCGGGTCCGGGGCCCGCTTTTGGCACCGGCACCGGGCCCTACACGGTCACCTATACGGCGGTGGACAATGAGGTCGTCGGCACGTTGCCTGCAGGTGAACCCGCATGCAATGCCACGCCGGGTACGGCCGCGAGCGCGCTGCTGCGCAGGCCGAGCGGCTTGGATGGGCATAGCGGGGGAGTTCGTGCCGGATTCGGCCTCAATGGAAATCTGAATAACTACGAGCTGTTCAGGACTTGGATCTGCGGCTTCGGAGCCGGCAACAACTGACGGCGAGCGCGGAGGTTTCACGAGTGACGATTCGAGTAGTCGCCATGCCGAGGATCACCTGGGGGCTCTTCCGGACCGTTTCGTCGATCCCTGACACGACGGAGGAAGCACAGATCGCGCCCGAGCTGCCGGCGGTGAACGGCTTGCGACCTCAGCGGACTGCTGCCGGCAGTTTTCGTCTGCCTTCGTTCACATTGCACGTCGGCCTGAACCGCTCGAAGACCATGGTCCTGCGCACGGCCAACAAGACGGCGGACCTTCTCAAGCACGAGCAGGGTCACTACAACTTGCTCGTGCTCGTAAGCCGGGCGTTTGCGCGCGACCTCGAATCACTCGAAGCGGCGTCCGTCGCCGAGCTCGGTACGCTGTTGAGCACCGCTCGCGACACCCACGACGATCGTGCCCAGGCCATCGATGCGAAGTACGACAGCGAAACCGACCATAGCCGGAACCGCGCCGCGCAGGCGCGCTGGGACAATGCGATCGTCGCCGCGCTTGCGCAGGCTCGGTGCGATGCGATCGCGAACCTGCCGCTCTGAGGCCGCGGTCCGGCATCGCGTGCGATGTCGCTCTAGTACCTGATCTGCAGCGTCGCAGACGCAGCAACTGATCGGTGTCGCCTGCACCCATCCCAGGCGCTCCGCCGCGTGCGCGCACTAATTGAGGGCGGCCGCCCTCGTCCGGACAGCGGATCGCCAAGCTGCGGCGGGACTGTGCCGCTGCCCGATACGTGGCATGGAAGCTGCATTTGGCCCCTCGAAAGTCCGTCGGGCATCCGCGGCCGACGCCGCTACAGGCGCGGCTGCAGGCGGGGAGCCACATGGCGCAATTCAACGAGTTCGCGAGCCGCGACGAGGCCGTTGCCGCGCTCGCGCGGCGCGTCGGCGAGCGGCTGCGCTTCGCGGTGTACAGGCGCGCGACCGCGTCGCTGATCGTGAGCGGCGACGCATCGCGTCGCGGGCTGTTTCGTGCGCTCAGGCTATTGCCGGTGCCTTGGTATCTCGTGAAGATCGTGCCGAGCGACGAGGGCTGGGTACCGGTCAATGATGGCGAGAGCAACGAGGGCATGATTCGCCGCGAGCTCGACGCGGGCGCGGGCGAGCCAGGGTTTGCGAGCTTCGTGAGCCTGTATCGACGCAACCGCGCGGCGCCCGAGTCGCTGCCCGCGCTGCAAGCGTCGCTCGCCGAGGTCCAGAGGCCCTTCGACACGGTCGTGCTCGACATGGGCCTGGACGGTCACATGGCGTCTCTGTACCCGGATTCTCCCGATCTGCGCGACGCGCTCGCGAGCGACGCGCAGTGCGTATTACAGCGTCCGCCGCGGCTTGCGCATCCGCGGGTCAGTCTCACGCCGCACGCGTTGCTCGATACGCAGGAGGTCAATCTTTTGTTCTTCGGCGCGACCAAGCGCTCCGTTTACGAGGAGACGTTGCAGCCGGGCCCGATCGAGCAGTATCCGATCCGCGCGCTCGTGTGCCAGCAGCGCGTGCCGGTGAACGTGTACTGGGCGCCGTAGCGAACGCATGGCCGGCGATCTGCACCCGGGTCTCGTAGCGGTCACCGAGCGGATCGCCGCGCGCAGCGCCGCCGATCGCGGGGCTTACCTCGCGAAGATCGATGCCGCGCGGCTCGCCGGGCCGCACCGCTCGACGCTGTCGTGCGGCAACCTCGCGCACGGCTTTGCGGCGTGCAATGCGCACGAGAAGCGCGCGCTCGCGGCGCGCGCGGCGCCCGAACGTCGCCATCGTGTCGGCGTACAACGATCTCTTGTCGGCGCATCAGCCGCTCGAGAGCTATCCCGCGGCGATCAAGCGTGCGGCGTGGGAAGCCGGCGGCGTCGCGCAGTTCGCGGGCGGCGTGCCCGCGATGTGCGACGGCGTCACTCAGGGGCAGCCCGGCATGGAGCTGTCGCTGTTCTCGCGCGACGTCATCGCGCTCGCGGCGGCGGTCGCGTTGTCGCACAACATGTTCGACGCGGCGCTATGTCTAGGCGTCTGCGACAAGATCGTGCCGGGCCTCTTGATCGGGGCCCTCGCTTTCGGCCACTTGCCCGCGATCTTCGTGCCGGCCGGCCCCATGGCCTCGGGCCTCGCGAACAACGAGAAGGCGCGCATTCGCCAGCTCTACGCCGAGGGCAAGATCGGCCGCGCGGAGCTGCTGGCGGCCGAGTCCGAGTCGTACCACGGCGCCGGCACGTGCACCTTCTACGGCACGGCCAACAGCAACCAGCTGCTGCTCGAGTTCATGGGCGTGCATTTGCCGGGCGCATCGTTCGTGAATCCCGGCACGCCGCTGCGCGCCGCGCTCACCGCGGCCGCGGCCGCCCGCGCGGTCGAGCTCACGGCGCAGGGCGGCCAGTACACGCCGCTCGGCCGCGTCGTCGACGAGCGTGCGATCGTGAATGCGATCGTCGGGTTGCTCGCCTCGGGCGGCTCGACCAATCACACGATCCATCTCGTTGCGATCGCCCGGGCCGCCGGCGTGCGCATCGATTGGGACGACTTCGCGGAGCTGTCGGCCATCGTGCCGCTGCTCGCGCGCATCTACCCGAACGGCAGCGCCGATGTGAACCACTTTCAGGCAGCCGGCGGCGTGCCGTTCATGATCCGCGAGCTCTCGGCCGCCGGCCTGCTGCATGCCGACGTCGCGACCGTCGCGGGCCGCGGGCTCGACGCGTTACACGCGCGAGCCGTATTTGGACGACGGTGTGCTCGCCTGGCGCGACGGTCCGGCCGCGAGCCACGACCGCGGCGTGCTGCGCGGCGTGGCAGAGCCGTTCGACTCGACCGGCGGCTTGCGTGTGCTCGCGGGCAACCTGGGTCGTGCGATCATCAAGGTCTCGGCCGTGAAGCCGGAGCGGCACGTCATCGAGGCGCCGGTACGGGTGTTCACGAATCAGGAGGACGTCATTGCCGAGTTCAAGTCAGGCGCGCTCGACCGCGACGTCGTGGTCGTCGTGACGCATCAAGGGCCGCGCGCGAACGGCATGCCGGAGCTGCACAAGCTCACGCCGCCGCTCGGCGTGCTGCAGGACCGCGGCTTCAAGGTCGCGCTCGTGACGGATGGCAGAATGTCGGGCGCGTCGGGCAAGGTCCCGGCCGCGATCCAGGTCACACCGGAAGCGTTCGACGGCGGTTTGCTCGCGGGACTGCGCGACGGCGACGTCGTGCGCGTCGATGCAACCGCCGGCGTGCTCGAGGCGCAGGTGCCGGCCGAGACGCTGCACGCTCGCGCGGCGGCGGCGGCCGGCCAAGGCCTGCCGACGCAGGGCTTCGGCCGCGAGCTGTTCGCGCCGTTCAGGCAGTGGGTCAGCAGCGCAGAGGGCGGCGCGTCGCCGCTGTTCGCATGAGCAGCCCGGCGCCGCCGGCGGCAGCCGCGGCCGACTCCACGGACGTTCGCGCCGTGCTCGAGCTGTCGCCGGTGATTCCGGTCGCGACGATCGGGCGGCCCGACGACGCGGTGCCGCTCGCCGAGGCGTTGCTCGAGGGCGGCGTCGCCGTGATCGAGGTGACGTTGCGCTCGGACGCGGCGCTCGCCGCGATCGAGGCGATCCGCCGGGAGTGTCCCGACATGGCGGTCGGCGCCGGCACGATTTGGACCGCGCAGCATGCGCTGCAAGCCGCGAGCGCGGGTGCGGAGTTCCTCGTTTCGCCCGGCGTCACCGATGCAGTCGGCGACATCGCTGCGAGCCAGCGGTTGGCGTACCTGCCGGGCGCTCAGACCGCGACCGAGATCGCGCACCTCGTCGGGCGCGGCGCGAAAGCCGTGAAGTTCTTTCCGGCCGGACCCGCCGGCGGCACGGCAGCGCTCGGCGCGCTCGCCGCGGTCTTTCCGGGTCTCGAGTTCTGTCCCACGGGCGGAATCAGCGAGGCGTCCGCGCGCGACTATCTCGCGCTCGAGTGCGTGCCGTGCGTCGGCGGGAGCTGGCTCGCGCCCGCCGCGCTGCTCGACCGGCACGACTGGTCCGCGATTCAAACGCTTGCCGCGCGCGCGGCCGCGCTCGCACCGCGGCGCCGTTGAGCGCGCAGCGATGCTTGCGCCGCGCGACAACCATCTCGACAAGTCCTGGAGCATCGTCTTCCAGTTGCTGCACGGGCGGCTCACGCTCGAGGATGTTGCGAAGCAGATCACCGACGCGAGTCTGCCGGCGTTGCAGGCGCGCGCCGACGGCTTGCTCCGGCAGCTCGCGTTCCACAAGGAGGCGGACAACGAGGCGCGGGTGCGCGACCTGATCGCTGCGCTCGCCGTCGACGGCGCCGAGCGCGTGCCGTTCGAGCGCTTTGCGGCGCTGCTCGGGACCGAGCTCGCGGGCATCGTCTTCACCGCGCATCCCACGTTCTCGCTGTCGTCGGAGGCGAACGACATCGCGCTCGGCCTCGTGCGTTCGGGCGCGGTGAGTCCTCGGCCCGGCGGCGGCAACGCGGCCGCCACGCGCGGGCCGCGCGTGCATCGCCTCGAGGCGCCGAGCTTGCAAGAGGAGCTCGACGCATCGACCGCCGCGATCCGCAATCTGCGCAACGCGCTGCGGCGGTTGTTGCGCATCGCCGTGGACGTTGCCGCGGAGCTCTATCCCGGCGATTACCGGCGCCTGCGCCCCGCGTTCTTCACGGTCGCGACTTGGGTGGGCTTCGACCTCGACGGCCGCACCGACATCGGCTGGAATCGCAGCTTGAGCTGCCGCTACCAGCTCGCGTTGACCGGGCTCGAGGAGCTCGATGCCGCGCTCGCCGCGATCCGCGACGCGTATCCCGAATCCGCCGCGGTCGGCGAGACGCTCGACGTGATCGCCCGCAGCCTCGCGGCCTTCAGCGAGTCGTTCACGATCGGGCTCGATGCGCTCGGCCGCGAGGCCGATGACGCTCTCAAGCTCGGCAAGCTCAACCGGCTCGCGCTCGAGAAGCGCGCGCTGAAACAGGACGCGATGGGCGCGATCGATGCATCGCTCGCGGCGCTGCTCGAGGGCTCGCTGCCCGACGCCTTGTGCAAGGCGCTGATCGTGTTTCGCGCGGAATGGGAGACGATCGGGCTCGGTCTTGCACGGCTGCACTTCCGGCTGAACTCGGTGCAGCTCCACAACGCGATCCGGCCCGATTTGTCGATGCGCTCGTCCCCCGGCAGCAGCCCGTCGCGCCGACACTATCTCGCGGAGATCACGCGTCTGCTCGACGGCGTCACGGCCGTGAACGTCCATTACGGTACGGTCGCGCGCGAGCAGACGACCGCGAAGCGCGTGTTCATGCTCGCCGCGCAGTTCCAAAAGCATTTCGACGGCCGAACGCCGATTCGCCTGCTGATCGCGGAGTCCGACACGCCTTTTACTCTGCTCACGGCGCTCTACTACGCGCGGCTCTTCGGCGTCGAGCGGCACGTCGAGATCTCGCCGCTGTTCGAGACGGCCGACGGGCTGCACCACGGCGACCGCGTGATCGCGGAGCTGCTCGACAATCCGCACTTTCTCGCCTACATCCGCGGCCAAGGCCGTTTCTGCATCCAGCTCGGATTCTCGGACTCCGGCCGCTACATCGGTCAGCCGGCTGCGTCGCTCGCAGTGGAGCGGTTCAAACTGCGTTTGGTGCGGCTGTGGCAGGCGCGCGGGTTGAGCGATACGCAGCTCCTGTTCTTCGACACGCACGGGGAATCGATCGGCCGCGGCGCGCATCCGCGCGGGCTGGCCGACCGGTTCCTCTATACGCATCCCCGGGAGGTGCGCGTGCGGCTCGAGGAGCTTGCGGCGCCGCACAAGCACGAGGTGAGCTTTCAAGGCGGCGAGGGCTATCTCTGGTTCGCGTCGGAGCGCACCGCGTTCGCGGTGGTCGCCGATCTCTTGAGCGCGCGCCTCGGCTCACGCGCGGCGGCGGCCGACGGCCTCTACTCGCACAGCGGCTGGGCACTCGATTTCTTTCTGACGCTCAAGGAGTATCAGGAGCGCCTCACTCGTCATCCGGGCTACCTCGGGCTCGTGAGCACGATCGGCAGGAACTTGCTGTACCCGACCGGCTCGCGGCCGATGAAGCGCCAGTCCGTGGGCCGCTCGTCGACGAGCATCGAAAACATCGCCGAGATGCGCGCGATCCCGAACAACGCCATCGTTCAGCAGCTCGCGTACTTCGTGAATAGCTTCGCCGGCCTCGGCCGCGCGACGAACCAATCGCCCGAGACGTTTCTCGCGGTGCTCGATCGCTCCGAACGTCTCGAGCGTGTGCTGTCGCTCGCGCTCGCGGCGCGCGAGCGCTCCGACCTCACGATGTTCGAGGCCTACGTGCAGCTCGCAAATCCCAACTATTGGCTCGACCGGACGACGCAATCTCTCGATCGCGGCTGGAACGGAGTGCTGAGGCGCGTCTCGCGCGTGCTCGAGGACGCGTTCGATTACGACACGATGGCGAGCTTCGTGCGCACGCTGCGCCGCGACGCGGCCGAGCTCGACGACGTGCTCGAGCAGCGTCAGGTGGCCGGCGCCCCGGCCTCGGCCGACGCGCTCGCCCGCCTGCACACGCTGCGGCTCGCGTTGATTCAGCTGATCTATCTGAAGGCGATGGAGATCCCGCAGTTCAGCTCGCGCCTCGAGATCTCGCTTGCCACGCTGACGGAGCGGCTGCTCAAGCTCGACGTGCCGGACACGGTCGAGACGCTGCGCGAGATCTTTCCCGCCGCCGCGCCGTCGGACGACACCGAGGTCTATGCCGAGCGCGACACCTACGTGCGTACGGGCCCTTCAGGCTACGCGGCCGAGCATGCGCAGATCTTCGATCCGATCGAGCGTGCGTACACGCTGATATTGGAAACCAGCGCGTTGATCGCGCTGCATCTCGGCGCTTACGGCTGACCCGCGCCGCCCACTAACGCGAATGTCGGCCGGCCTCGTCTCGGCCGCGCGAGGCCGCGTTGCCGCGCACGCCGCCTCGCGACTGCGGTGCGCGCTCGATGCGCTGCGGCTGCACGCGCTCGGAGGGCGTCGGGCGAGCCAGCGGCCCGCCGCGTCCCGGCGGTCCGACGTAAGTCGGCCGCGACGAGGCGGCGCTCGGTGGCGAGACCGAACGCTGGGTTTGCTGCGGCACCGCGGCTTGCGGGCGCGCGGCGACTTGCGGCGGCGGCGGCGCCTGACGCGCGGCACCGACGACGCCGCCGAGCGTGCGCGGTGCTCCGAGCGCACGCCTGCTCGACGGTGCCGGAACGCGGTACTGGGGCGTGCGCGGTACCGCCCCCGCGACGAAATCGTTGTGGCGGCCGTCGTCACGAGTGTCCGATTGCGGCGCGCGCTGCACCTCACGCGTCGATCCTTGCGGGGTGCTCGGCCGCTGCTGGAACTTCGGCGGCGCACCGGCGCTGCCCGCATCGCGACCGCTCGTCTGCGGCGCGCGCTGCGCATCGTTCGTCGCTCGCTGCGGTGCGCTCGGCCGCTGCCGATACTTTGGCGGCACGCCGGTCGAGCCGGTGTCGCGTTGCGGCACGACGTTGCCACCGCGTACGCCCGGCACGCCGCCGTTGGCTCGGCTGTCCTCGTGCGGCCCGGCGAACCGGCCGCCGTTGGCCACCGTGCCGCGCTCGCGGCGGCCGCCCGCGTACGGGTTGCCGACGCGGCGCTCGTCGCTGACCGCGAACGGACGCCCGTGGTCGCGAGGCCGCGGCTGCCACACCTCGCCGCCGCGGTGCACGTTCACGACGTTCACGTGGATGTCGTTCCGCACGTAGAACGGCTCGTAGTAGTGACGGCCGTAGTACGGATGGCCGGCGAAGCCGCAGTGCTCGATGATCAAGTGATGGGTGTGCCAGCCGATCACGAACGCCGTCGTCACGCCCCAGAAGAAACCCGTGTCGAACGCGTAGTTGACCGGATAGGGGTAGTAGTAGAGCGGATAGCCGATCGGGTAGTAATGGAAGACCGGCGCCGGCTGATAGACGACCACTTCGCTCGGCTCGTAGTAAGGCACGTAGACGACCTCGGGGTTCGCCGGTGCGATCGCGATTGCGCCTTCGTCGTCCTTCTTCACGGTCTGCTTGCCGTCGGAGTCGCAAATTGCCGGCGGCGTAAGCGCTGTCGCGGAACTGCTGCACCGCGTCGAGCACGTCGCCGCGCTGGTTCAGCACGGCTTCGCCGAGCTGCCAGGTCCAGTCGAGGTCGTCGTTCATCAAGTGCAGCACGTCGGGGTAGTTCAGCAGCGCGACGACCGAATCGTCCCAATCCGGGTTGGCCTTGAGGCTCTGATCCTTCTGGCGCTGATCGAGGAAACGCGCGGCCTCGACGACCTGCAGCGGATACGTGGAAGCGGGCAGCACGATGCCGACCAGATCGTCCGGATACAGCGCGATCGGACCCACGAGCTTCTGCAGCTCGTCGGCGCCGAGCGGCGCCTGAGCGGTCGCGCGGAGGCGCGGCGTCTTGCTGAGCGTATGCGGGTGGAACGAGCCCGGCGCCGAACGCGACCAAGCCGAGCGCGAGCCCGAGCATAGCCGCGGGCCTTGCGGCGCGGCGGTCGTTGGCGAAAGTGTCGGTGCTCATAGCGCAGCCCTCCGAGGAAGTCCGGACGGACGGTCCGCCGGATCGTATGGAGCTACCATAGCCCCGTTGAGCTGAATGGGGCCTTAATAAATGGAGCGCGATGGAGGGCCGGCCGGCCCGTGCTGCAGGGCGCGTCTCTCGGGGACCGCGCTCACCAGCCTTCGCGCAGGCCGCCGTCGAACCAGTCCCAGAGCAAATAGAAAATGAACTCGTTCGGGCGTCCGGAACGCTCGGTCACGGGCATGCGGTAGCCGGCCGCCGCCATCAGGTGCTGCCGCTTGTTGAGCGAGACTTGGAACTGGGGCACAACGTCCCATTCAGTCGGTGCCCCGCCGTCGAGCTCGTGCGCTCCGATCACCTCGATCATCGGCGTCCAAGCGCGGCCGAACGGGCCGCCCGTGGTCCAGGTGCGTCCGAGTGCCGCACGCATCGACACCTCGTTCTCGACCATCGGTGCTTGCGGAAATTCCGCGATGCCCTGCAGCTCGAGGAACGCGTTACGCGGCAGCAGCTTGTCGTACAGCACGAAGGACTCGAACGTCGTGCTGCCGGTGCCGAACCCTCTCGAGTCGTCCCCAGTGGGCAAACCGACCTCGCCGCCGATCGCGAGAATGGACCCTCGCTCGACGCTGTGCCTGAGCGTGTGCTTCACGCCGATCGCGATATCGCCGACGCCGCTCTTCCAGCCCGAACTGCCGAGGTCGGCGCGCTCGACCGGCACGTTGATCTCGACTTGGCTCAACCGGCCGAAGCGCTTCTCCCAGTTGAACTCGTGCATGATCGAGTCGGGGCCGTCGGTCACGATCGTCGTCGTGACCGTAGATTCGTCCTCGGGAAACGCCTTCTCGGTGAAAAGGGCGCGCGGCACGTTCAGCTCGCCGCGCGGCCAGCGCGGATCGCGGCAGAACGAGCGCATGTAACCGATGATCGCGTCGATCTCCGGGTCGGTCAGCGCGCGGCCGAACGCGGGCATCAAGTGGTCGAAACCCCGCGCCCGCCCGCCGCCGTGGATCGTTGCTGACCAATCGTTGTCGGCCTCGCGCGCAGCGAAATTGCAGTCCGAGAAGTTGGGGAGCCGATGCTCGAAGCCGACCTCCGCCGACGTTCGGCCGCGGCCGTCGCTGCCGTGGCACGCGGCGCAGTCGTCGGCGTACAGACGTGCGCCGTCGAGCGTTTGCGCATGCGCGGCGAACGGGACCGACGTCAGGCCGGCGGCAATCGCGAGCATCGGTAGCGCGCGCGCGAACCCGCGCGACCGGGACGGCGCGCCGCGCGCGGCGACTGCAATCTGCATTGTGAAAAACACGGGCGGCAGTATAGTGAGCGCCGCAGGTGGACAGAAGTCTTTGATTTTCATGCATTTGCGAATCGTTTCATTTGCGTCGCGCTCGCGCTCACGGGCGGCGCCAATGCCGCGAGGCGGCGGACGGCCGCTCCGCCGAGCGCGTTCGTCACGTCCGACAAATGCATCGCGTGCCACAGCGGCCTCAAGACCGCGGCAGGCGAGGACGTGTCGATCGGCTACGACTGGCGCTCGACGATCATGGCGAACGCTGCGCGCGATCCCTATTGGCATGCGGCCGTGCGGCGCGAGGTCACGGATCATCCGAACGCGCAGGCCGCGATCGAGGACAAATGCTCGACCTGTCACATGCCGATGGCGCGCTTCGACGCGGCGGCCGCGGGCGGTAAGGGGCAGGTGTTCGCAAATATTCCGGCCGACGCGCCCATGCATCGCTACGCGTTCGACGGCGTGTCGTGCACCGTGTGTCACCAGATCGCGGCCGACAATCTCGGCCAGCATGCGAGCTTCGACGGCAGCTTCGAGATCAAACCGGCCGCGCAGGGGACTCGGCCCGTATACGGTCCGCACGAGGTCGAAGCCGGGCGGCTCTCGGTGATGCAGTCGTCGGCGCAGTACGTGCCGACTCAAAGTCAGCACGTGCAGCGCTCGGAGTTGTGCGCGACTTGCCACACCCTGTACACGACTGCGCTCAACGCGGCGGGCGAGCAAGTCGGCGAGCTGCCGGAGCAAGTGCCCTGCCAAGAGTGGTACGCGAGCGCCTACCGCACCGAGCGAACGTGCCAGAGCTGCCATATGCCGCGCCTCGACGAGCAGCCGATCTCCTCGGTGCTTGGCCGGCCGCGTCCGGAGCTGTCGCAGCACACGTTTCGAGGCGGCAACGCCTTCATGCTCGGAATTTTCAACAGATACCGCGGCGAGCTCGGCGTGCAGGCGTTGCCCCAAGAGCTCGACGCGGCCATTGCGCAGACGGAGACCTATCTCGGCACCGCGGCGGCGACGATTGCGCTCGACGACGTGCGGCGCACGGGCTCGACGCTCGCGCTCGACGTGGCCATCGCGAGCACGACGGGGCACAAGCTGCCGACGGCTTATCCGGCCCGGCGGGCCTGGCTGCACCTCACGATCACCGACGATTCCGGCACCGTGCTGTTCGAATCGGGCCGCGTGCGTCCCGACGGGTCGATCGTCGGTAACGACAACGACGCCGATGCCGGGAAGTTCGAGCCGCATTACGCCGAGATCACGAGCCCGGAGCAGGTGCAGATCTACGAGTCGATCATGGTCGACGCGAACGGCCGGCCCACGACCAACTGCTCACGGCATTGCGCTATATCAAGGACAATCGCTTGCTGCCGCGCGGTTTCGACAAGCATGCCGCGTCTGACGAGATCGCGGTGCACGGCGCGGCGCTCGAGGATCCGGATTTCGTCGGGGGCGGCGATCGGCTGCACTACCGAATCGATCTCGGCCCGCACGCGGCGGGCCCGCTGCACGTGGCCGTCAAGCTGCTGTACCAGTCGATCGGCTATCGCTGGGCGAACAACTTGCGCGCGTACGAGACCCCGGAGACGCGACGCTTCACCCGCTATTTCGAGGACAGCGCGGTCGGCTCGGCGAAGCGTCTCGCGAGCGCGCAACCGTCGTCCCACGCTGAGACGCGCCGCGGTCCACGCTCGGCGGTCTCCTTATCGACCGCGGCGCGTCGGCGCGCGCCGTATGAGCCCCGGCGCCATGCAAGTTCCTTAGAAGCTGCTGCTGCTCACCTTGTGGCAGCCCGACTGGGCGCAATTTTGACGATTCGCGGGCGGCGTGCCGCCGTGGCCGCTCTTGTATTGCTTGAGGTGACAGACGGCACAGGTCGATCCGTAGGTGGCATCTGGAAACGTCGAAATATTCGCATTCGAAATCGTATCGTTGTGGCACTGCGTGCACGAAGTGATTCGCTTGGTGCTGTGGTCGCCAGGATAACCACTGCCGGTATGCTTGTAGGTGACCGCCGTCCAGGCAGTGGTACTGGTATGACACGAAGCGCACGCCGCTACGGACGTGACGAAGTGGGTCGACGATTTGGCCGTAGCGACATGCGCGGCATTGCTACCGTCGTGGTTGCCGTCGTGACAGGTCTCGACATGCTTCGAACGTGACCACCGAATGGTCCATCGACGCATTGGCGAATGTCCCGCCCGCATTCTTGTGGCAGCTGTAGCAATTCGACTTCGGCCGATCCGTTGACGATCGGAATGTGGGGAAGCGGATTCGGGTCGTCCGTCACGTCGGTCACGCTCGGATTGCCTGACATGTGGCAACCGGAAGCCGCGCAGCCGGTCGTCACTCCGGTGTGATTGAAGGCCGTGGCATTGGCGAACGTGGTGGTGTTATGGCACGCGCCGCAATCCGAATTCGTCGCGATATGCGTGAACGTTCCGAACTTGGTTTTGCCCACGGCGATACTGTCGTTGTGACACTGCATGCACTGATGCCCGGTCATTTCGGGGCCGGTGTGATTGAACGTGCCGCCGGCAAACGACAACGCCGTCGGCGGATACCCTGCATGGCAGTTGAGGCAATCACGCGTCGTCGGCAGGTGGTTGCCGTTTTCCCGGTGGCAGTCACCCCGTCATGGCACGTCGTGCAGGCCAGCCCGTGGTTTGCGCCGCCGGTATTCAATGTCGTGTGGTCGAAGCCAGCGTACGAAACTTCCGCCGGCCTGGTGGCACTGCTGGCACAGTATCCGACGTCGCGGGATGCGTCGGGCCTTTGCCGATGGCGCCCGCTGTGTTGCCTGCGACATGGCAACTCACGCACGGTTGGGCCTTGACGGCCGGATCCTGGTGGTTGACCGGATTGGTTTCCTGGAAATTGCCGGTCGTCGAGTGGCACGCATTGCATTCCCAGCCGTTGGCATCGACCGTGGCATGCACCGAATCGACTCGGATGGCCTTTGCAAGGTAGATCGCATTGTCGTACTGAGCCGTTGTGGCAACTGCGGCAACCGGTCGTGTACGCCGGATGCACCGTATTCACGAACGGATCCGCTGCGGTGAAGCCGCTTGTGACGTACCATTGACGCCGGGGCCGTTGGTCGTATCCGCGTGGCACGTGCTGCAGTCCGCCGAGGTGGGGATGTGCGCTGGGGGTCTTTGAGATCACGACCACGCCGTCATGCGCTTTGCCGTCGTGGCAGCTGGCGCAGTTGTTCGTGATGCCCGCGGCGGCATGATCGAACGTCGGCAACGCGAAACTGCTGAATCCGGTGCCATGACAGACCAGACAATCCTGTCCGGCCGTCGGCAGCGGCACGTGCGTCAAGGAACGGCCGGTCGCCGCCGATCCGTCGTGACAGGAGACGCAGGTCGGCGTCGACGTGTTGCCGATGATCGACAGACTCGAATGATCGTATCCCGCACCGAACCAGTCGTCTGCGTTGCGGGTCATGGCAAGCCCCGCAATCCTGGGTCGTTGCCAGGTGGCCGACGGATTGACCCGTTGCGACCGTACCGTCATGGCACGCCGAACAACTCGCGTACTGTGCGGGCAGCGTGATGTTGCCCAGCGATCCGAAGCCGCTGTGGTCCATCGTCGCATGGGCAAAGCTTCCGCCGGCCGCGTGGCAGTCGCCGCAACTCTGGCCGGCCGCAGCGGCATGGATGTCGACGAGAACCTGCGGCGTGGTCGGCGTGCCCTGAATGGGTAGCGTGACGGTCGCTCCCGTGGAATCCACGAAACTCCACGTATGCGCGCCGTCATGACAGTCCGTGCACTGCTTGCTCGTGACGTCGGACGATGTGTGGTCGACAAACCCGCCGACGAACGTCGACGTGTTGTGGCAGTTGCTGCAGTCTGCGGTCGGACCGATGGGTATGTGACCCGGGATCATGCCGGTGGCACTCAACCCGTCGTGACAGGACTTGCACGCGATGGGGTGCCGCGCCAGTACCCCGTGATCGAACACACCGCCCATGTCGAACGTGGTGGTGTTGTGGCAACGTCGCACGCCTGAGTGATGTTGCCCGTGTCGGGGTGCGGATGCGGCGCTGAGTTTTTGCCGGTGAATCGCCACGCCATTCGCCAGCACGCTCGCCCGTCGTGGCAGCCGCCCTGACCGCAGGTACCCGGCACGACGACCTTTGGATCGGCGTGATTCGGAAAAGGTGTCGTGAATGTCGCGGTGGTGTGGCAGGCGTTGCATTCGACGGAAATACTCGGATGCCCGGACGGACTGGGATCGCTGGCGGTACCGATCGCGACGGTGCCGTTGTGACAGGCAGAGCAGCCGGCCGTGATACCGGTGTGATCGAACGTTCCGTCCGTATTGAGCTTCACGAAACTGGTGGTCGTATGGCAGTCGCTGCATTCCTGCGTGGTGACGAGGTGAGTTGCCGATTTACCCGTCGCAACGATGCCGTCGTGGCAAGTGCTGCAAGTGCCGAACACTTCGGCGTGATCGACGAAGCTCGTGACGTTGAAAGCCAAAGGATAGTGACAGGCCTGACACGCATCGCTCGTCGCCATGTGCGTGCTCGGCTTGCCCTGAATGCCGCGCCCGTATTGGCGGTGTGACACGGAACGCAATTGTCCGAGAGACCCCCGTGATAGTTGTACGGCAGCTGCACCGGGGTTGGTCGTCGGATCCGGATTGAGAGTAGCGTCGTCGAGCGCCACCACCAGCGCCACCGCACGCTGGCTCGAAACCCCGTTTGCGGTGACGACCAGTTGCACGGTGTAAGGACCCGCCTTGTCAGGCATGAAGGTCGGCGTTGCGGTATCTGCACCCGTCAATGCTGCGTTGCTGCCGTTCGGTCTGGAAACAAACGACCACGCGTAGCTCAGCGGGTCCCCGCCGGTCGTGGTCGATCCGCTGCCGTCGAGATAGGCGGTGTAGGGATCGGTGCCACCGTTGCAGGCCAACGGCGGCGGGGACCTCGTGTAGGCCTCTCCATCCAAGAGCGTCTCGCACACGCCCCCCGCATCTGCCGTCAAAATGCTCGCGGCCGCGCTTTGCGTGGGTGGCGGAGTCGTGCCGGGTGTTACCGCTGTGCTCGATGAAGGACCGCCGCCGCACGCCGCCGTCAGCACGGCCAGGAACGCCAGCCACGTGAACGTGGCTAGCGTTCGAAAGATTTCCGGGCTTGCCTCACCCCGATTCGGCTTCGATCCAATCAATCTTCTAGCCCAGTTGTTGCCGTTCCGGCACGTTCGACATTGTCGATGTCCGAGTGCTTTGCAAGCTCCCGTGGATTCCACCGCTTGCCTCGACGGCCAGCCGGTGTTGCCAACGTGAACCCGCGCCGGCGACCCTTATACTTCCCTGTTACACAAACTTTCCGGCGTGAAACTCATCACGCCTTGCGTACAAATTGTCGAACCGAGGCGTTGCCGATCATCTGCCCTCGAGCCACCGTCATAGCTACCTGCCCGGTGGTCAAGTATTCGGCCATATGTGTGTCATGGTTGCACAGATACGTCGTATTGGCACGGTGTCTGCGTACGCAGACATGGAACCGAGTGCATGCGGCGATTACGCGGACACTTATGTCGCATGATGCGTCGACGAGCCGCCGCGCGCTTGCGTCGGCTCTTGCCGCGCGGCGCTCACGGATGCGACTCGCGAAGTGCCTTCGCAGGTGAAGCGCTACCGCGTGCCGTACTTGGTCTCGACCTCGACGCCGATTTCGGTGAGGAACGCGGTCGGCAGGATGCCGCCCGCGCAAATGATCACCGCATCGTTTTCTGACCGCGAACGATGGCTTTTCCCCGGTGGTTCAGCGCGATATAATCGGCGCCAATATGTGTAACTATCGGATTCGAGAAGAACCTGCTGATGTCCCTCCGCTGCCGCCGCCTCGACCTGTTCGCGGTTCTTTCGCTTTGCGCGCGCAAATGCGTCCGACCGGTACGAGCGTGAACGGTGCCGGGTTCCTCGGCGATGGTCCGGCGCCCTCGAGCGCGCTGTCGCCGCCGCCCACGACGAGCACCGCCGTCCGCGGTACTGCTCGGGATCGATGAGCCGGTAAGCGACCTTCGGTAGGTCCTCGCCCGGCACGCCGAGCTTGCGCGGCGTGCCGCGACGGCCGATCGCGAGCAGACCGCGCGGCGCCGTAGTTCGCCTTCGACGTCTCGAACGCGAACCCGTCGCCGGCGCCGTGACGGTCTCGACCCGCTCGCTGTAGCTGATCTCGAGCGCCGGTCTTCGCTCGACGCTCGCGCCAGAACTCGAGCAGCTCCTCCTTGGTGGTTTCCTTGAACTTCACCTTGCCGACGATCGGCAGCGTCGCGGGCGCGGTCATGACGAGCTTGCCGCGCGGGATAGCTGGCGACCGTTCCGCCGAGCGTTTCCTGCTCGATCGTCACGAAGCGCAGACCGCGCTCCATCGCGGCCAGCGAGGCGCGAACCCGGCGGGGCCGGCACCGACGATCACGACATCGAGCACCCGCTCGCCTTGCCGATCTACTTCGCGATCGCGTCGATGGCCTGCCGGCCCTGCTCGATCGCGTTGCGGATCAGTCCCATGCCGCCGAGTTCGCCGGCAATGAAGATGCCCGGCACGTTGGTCTCGAAATCCGGACTCCACAACCGGAATATCCACGCCGCGTCGCTCGGTGCCGAACACCAGCGTGATCGCGCCGACCGGACAAGCGGCTGCAGGCGCCGTGACCGATGCAATCGGTCGGGCTCACCAGCTCTGCCTTGCCGGTGCATCAGGCCCAGCACCTGATGCCGGGCATTTCCGGGCAGGCGTTGACGCAGGAGCCGCAGCCGATGCATTTCGGGTCGATGACCGGATGCAGCGAGGCCGGCTCGGTCAGCCCGGCCTGCACTGTCCTCGAGCACAGCGACGTTGAAAAAGTGGATGGTCGCGCTGTCTCCTGCGCGCATAGAACAGCCAGATCAACACGAGGGGGCTCGCCCAGAGGAAGAGGTGGAA
The DNA here is from genome assembly GCA_963817615.1 of uncultured Gammaproteobacteria bacterium. Taxonomy (GTDB): domain Bacteria; phylum Pseudomonadota; class Gammaproteobacteria; order Steroidobacterales; family Rariloculaceae; genus FEN-1219. The sequence continues at coordinate 102,356 of CAWFPH010000003.1, forward strand.
TGTCTGCCAGTCGATTGCGAACAATTCTCACTCCAGTCCGTTATCGCCGGGCGGTGCGCGCAGCATGGCGGACGACGCGGCCTTCGGTCGAGTGTCTCGCAATGGCGACGACTTGCGGTATGCCGCATTTGTGAAAAAAATGCACAGAAGCGGCAGTGGCCGGCGGTCACCTCTTGTGACCGAGTTCATGTCGATCGTCGCATGTTCCATGTGATCTTTTGCGAGAGCGGCGTCACGCCGCTGATACCGCCTTTCGAGCAGAGGGGACCCGCATGTGGTTGGTGATCATCGGAGCGCTCGTCGCAGCATTCGCGGCCGGTTCCGTGTGGCTGGCGCGCGCGCGCAAGCTCGAGTGGAGGAGCTGGCTCGGGGCCGCGGCGCTCGTCGCATGGGTTGTCGGCGTGCTGGCCTGGGTGCACATCGACCGCGAGTCGACTGCACGGCGCACCGCGGCTGCGCTTGCGTGGCCGGAAGCCAAACCCGCGGCGGCGGCGCAAATGCAGCCGCAGCCGCAAGGATCGACGTCCGCGCGCACGGACGCCAAGCAGGTCGCATCCGTCGAGTCATTGGTCAGCGGGCTCGAGCGGCGGCTGGAGCAGATGCCAAACGATCCGAACGGGTGGGCGCTGCTCGCGCAGTCCTACGCGTTCATGGGCGACGCCGAAGGCGCCGAGAAGGCGATTGCGAAGGCCGTCGCGCTCGGCGTCGACGAGCGAACGCTGCGGGAACGAATCGATGCCGCCACGCGCGGCCCGCATGCCGGCTCGGGCGGCTGACGTCGCGGTACGCGAAATGGCAGCGGTTCCACGCGACTTAAAGCCCACGCCGGCGCCGCCGACGGCGACGCCGCGGGTCGACGCGGGGGCGCCCGAGTCGGGACTGAAGCGTGCAGCGCAGCTCGGCTACGGCGCGGCGGCCCTCGCCGTCTGGATCGGTTGGCTCGCCAATCGACACTTCAAGCTCGTCGATCCGCTCAACGGTTTCGGCTATTGGCTCGGCATCGCCGGTGCGAGCCTCATGGGCATCCTGCTGCTCTATCCGATTCGCAAGCAGTTTCGCTTCATGCGGTTCTTCGGCGCCACGCGATACTGGTTTCGGATGCACATGATGTTCGGCGTGCTCGGCCCCGTGCTGATTCTCTACCACGCGAACTTCCACTTGGGCTCGGTCAACAGCAACGTCGCGCTGTTCTGCACGCTGCTGGTTGCAGTGAGCGGGCTCGTCGGCCGGTACATTCACGCCAAGATCCACAGCGATCTCGACGGACATCGGACCTCGCTGCGCGATCTTGCGGACAAGGCGCGCGTAACGGCGGAGCAGCGCGCCCACGTTGCGGCGCTCGCTCCCCAGCTGCTCGAGCGGCTCACGACGTTCGATGCGGCCGTGCTCGAGCCGCCGACCGGCCTGCTCGCGGCGGTGCTGCTTCCCGCGAAACTCGCCGTCGTGACGCGGCTCGAGGCGCTACGGCTGAAGCGCCTCGTACGCAACGAGCTGCAGCGGCGTTCGCTCGTCTCCGCCGTGATCGCGACGCAGCGCAGGCGCCTCGCGAAGGCCGTCGGTCGGTTCATCGATGATCACCTGCGCCGCGTGCGCCAAGTGGCCGAGTTCAACTCGTACGAGCGCATGTTCGCTCTCTGGCATCTGTTCCACCTGCCGTTCTTCTACATGCTGGTCATCACGGCAATCGTTCACGTGATCGCCGTGCACATGTACTAGTCCATGGATGCCAAGGTGGGACGACAGTGGGCGAGATCGATCGAGCGGGCCGCCGCTGCCACGGCGGCGGGCGCTCGCACTCGCGTGCGCGCTGACGGCGTGCGCATTGATGCCGACGGCCGGTCACGCTCAAGTGCGCACGCTCGAGCGTCTCGTCATGCCGGGCCCTGTGATCAACGCGCATGCGCAGTACGAAACCCAATGCGCTTCGTGCCATGCCCGGTTTGCGCGCGAGTCGCAGCGCCAGCTCTGCCTCGACTGCCACAAGGAGATCGCGGAGGACTTGGCAAGCAAGAAGGGCTTCCACTCGAAGTCGCCGGACGTCGCCGTCAAAGAGTGCGTGTCCTGCCACACCGATCACAAGGGGCGCGACGCCGATGTCGTGAAGCTCGACCGTAAGAAGTTCGACCACAAGCTCACGGATTTCGCGCTCCTCGGCAAGCATGCGACGGTCGAGTGCGAGGGTTGCCACGCGGCGGGCAAGACGTTCCACGAGGCGCAGACCGAGTGCGACGCTTGCCATCGGAAAGACGACCGGCATCACGGCAATCTAGGAGCCGCCTGCGCGGACTGCCACTCGGCGACCTCTTGGAAGGACGTCCGCTTCGATCACGATGCGGCTACCCAGTATCCCTTGACGGGTGCGCATGCGACGGCATCGTGCACGAGCTGTCATGCGGACGAGCACTACAAGAACACCGCCGATACGTGCAACGGCTGCCACCGCGAGGACGACAAGCACCACGGCACGAACGGTACCGAATGCCAGGACTGCCACACGACCAACAAGTGGTCCGAAGTTCTGTTCGATCACTTCGTGCGGGCCAAGTTCGCGCTGCGCGGCGGCCACGCGAACCTCAAGTGCGAGAGCTGCCACACCGGCAACAAGCTCGAGCAGAAACTGCCGACGGAGTGCTACGGCTGCCATCGGAAGGATGACAAGCACGACAGAACCAACGGCAGGCAATGCGCCGACTGTCACCGCGTGACCGTTTGGAAGGACGTGACCTTCGACCACGAGCGGGACGGGCACTTCCGTCTGAACGGCGCGCACGGCACGCTCGATTGCCAGACCTGCCACGTGCAGCCCGCCGCGACCGTGAAGTTGCCGACCGACTGCGACGGTTGCCACGCGCAGGACGATCCTCGCCAGAGCCAGCTCGGCAAGGAATGCGCTTCCTGCCACGGCGAGACCGCCTGGAAACAGGACGTGCGTTTCGACCACGATCTCACGAAGTTCCCGTTGGTCGGGAAGCATGCGACGGTCGAGTGCGACAGCTGCCATGCGACGAAGGCGTTTCACGACGCGAAGAGTGCTTGCAGCGACTGCCACGCGGACGACGACAGCCACAAGCGGACCCTCGGGACGGACTGCGCGAGCTGCCACGACCCGAGCGATTGGCAGCATTGGGTCTTCGATCACGACATGCGCACGTCGTTCAAGCTGGACGGAAGTGCACGCTGACCTCGGCTGCGACGCGTGCCATCGGCAGCCCGCGCGCGGCGACCGCATGGTGAAGCTCGCAATGAGCTGCGGCAGCTGTCATCGGAACGACGATGTGCACCATGGTGAGTTCGGACAGCAGTGCGAACGCTGCCATACGACGGCGTCGTTCCGCGCGCTGCGGGGCCCGCAGTGAAGATCGTCGCGGGCATGCTTTTGGCTCTGGGTGTCGCCGTCGTGCCGCTCGAAACCGCTGCGCAGGCGCGCTTCAACTCGGACTTCGATCATTTCACGACCGGCTTCAGACTCGACGGCGCGCACTTGCGCGTGGAATGCGAGAGCTGCCACGTCGGCGGAGTGTTCAAAGGCACGCCGACGCAGTGCAGCGGCTGTCATGCGGTCGGCGGTCGCGTGCAGGCGAGCGCGAAGCCGGTCAATCATCCGCTCACGACGAACTTCTGCGACGACTGCCATCGGACGACTGCATGGCTGCCGCTTGCGCGGATGAATCACGACTCGATCCTCGGCAACTGCGCGAGCTGCCATAACAACGTCTTCACGCGCCGGCAAGCCGCCCGATCATCCGCCGACCAACGCCCAGTGCGACATGTGCCACCGCACGACCGCCTGGCTCCCCGCGCAGTTCGACCACACGGGGGTGGTTAGCAATTGCTTCGCTTGCCACGACGGCGTCGGCGCGACGGGGAAGACGACCTCCCACGTTCCGACGACCAACTATTGCGAGGACTGCCACAGCACCCGTGTGTTTTCTCCGGTTACACGCGTCGACCACCAGCAGGTGATCGGCGCCTGCGCGACCTGCCACAACGGTGTAGCGGCGACCGGCAAGAACGCCGGCCACATCCCGAGCAGCAACAGCTGCAACGATTGCCATACGACGATCGCCTGGACGCCGGCGAGGGCCGATTGACCGGGAACTACAGCACCCTGTCGCCTGCGGCCGCGCATCGCAGCCGGGGCAGCCCTTCGGCGGCGGCGAAGGGCTGGCTCGCCGGCTCGCGGCTTGTGCGGCAGCCTCGGGCGCGCTCGCGGCCGGGCAGTTCATCGAGGACATCCAGGTTTCGCGGCGCGGCGAAGAATCCACGGTCACGATCGAACTCGCATGTCCGATGCGCTTTCAGTCGGACGTGCCGACGGAGCAGGGCGTGCTGCTCGAGATCCGGGTCGCGCCGCTCGACTCATGCCGCGAGCTCGGCCTCGGCGACAGCATCTCGAGCGAGGCCTATCGGCCCGTCGGCGGTCGGCTCGCGCATCTAATGGAGGTCGAGTACGAATCGCTCGGGCTCGGCGACAACCTGCTGATGCTCCGGTTCGATCAGCCGGTCTCCTATCGCGTCGCACAGCGCGGCGACTTGCGCACGCTGCAGCTGATCGTGCAGCTCGCGGGCACGCACGACTTGACGTCGACGGAGCCGCCGGCGCCCCCGCCGAGCATCACCGCGCCGAAGCGCCCGCGCAGCCGCGCCGGCGAGCCGTGCCGGTACCGGAGCCGGTGGCCGGGCGGCAGCCGCTCTCGGTGCGCGTGCGCGAGCCGCGCGGGACGGCGGACTACGTCGTGAACCTCGAGTCGACGCGCACGGCCGTCGACCCGAAGGTCGTCGAAGCCTTGGCCGTGCCGCAAGGCACCAAACCATACGTGTCGACCACCGAAGTCGATGGAGAGGTGTGGTATCGGTTGCGGGTCGGCTTCTTCTCCTCCGAGGAGGCCGCCCGGGCGGCGCTCGTGCCGCTCGTCGATCGATTCCCTCGCGCGTGGATCGGCCGCGCCGAGGCCGAAGAGGTGGACGTCGCATCGGACGCACGGTTTTCGGCGGGCGACACCGTCGACGAGACCGCGGCCGCGGCGCGGGCGCGAAGACGCCGGCTGCGTCTACCGCGGAAGCGCCGGTAGTCGCGACGGCCGAAGCGGCGAGCGGCTCGTTGAGTCCGGAGCGCTTGGTGGAGCTCGGGACGCAGGGCCGCCAGGCGATGCTCAATCACGACTACGAGGAGGCGATTCGAATCTACACTCGCCTTGTTCAGGAGCCGGGCGAGCAGCGTGCCGAGGCCCGCGAGCTCTTGGGACTCGCGCGCGAGCGCAACGGTCAGGCGGCCTATGCGCGTGCCGAGTACCAGGCGTATCTCGTCGAGTTTCCGGACGGCGAGGGCGCGCGCCGCGTGCAGCAGCGCCTGAACGCGCTGGTCGCGGCGGCCGCTGCGCCGCGCACGTGTTGCGTGAGTGAGCCGACGGCGCGCGGGCCGTGGCAAGTCGCGAGCGGCGTGTCGCAGTACTACCAGAAGGACATCGACCAGTTCGATCAGGATCAACCGAAGCTCGTGTCGCTCGAGGCGCTGCTCACGGACATCGATTTCAGCGTGCGCCGCACCGGCGAGCGCGTGAATCTGCAAACGCGCGTGAGCGCGAGCAACTACTACGATCTGACGGATCGACCGGCGAGCGGCTATTTCACGCCGAATCGCGTGACGTATGCGTACTTCGACGTCGACGACGCGCGCAACAAATGGGCGCTGCGCGTCGGCCGGCAGACGCTGCACGACTGGGGCGTGCTCGGCCGTTTCGACGGCGCGCACTTCTGGTACGAGTGGGCGCCGAATCGCCGCGTGCATTTCACAACGGGCTATCCCGTCGAGTCGACGCGCTACGGCGTGCAGACGGATCGTCGATTCTACGGAGCCGCGGTCGACTTCGACCATCTGATCGGCTCGTGGGACTTCAGCACATTCATCAACACCCAGACGATCGAGGGCATCGCGGACCGACAGGCTTTCGGCGCCGAGGTGCGTTATCTCGACCAGCGCCGCAGCTTCATGAGCATGCTCGACTACGACACGCTCTACGGCACGCTCAATACCGCGCTCATGCTCGGCACTTGGCGGTTCCAGAACCGGCTCACGCTCACGGCGCTCGTCGACCATCGCATGAGCCCCGTGCTCACGACACGTAACGCGCTGATCGGCCAGCCTGTCACGACGATCGACGACATGCTGCGGGTCTTGACGGAGGACGAGGTCCAGCAGATCGCTCGCGATCGCACGCCCCAGAGCAACACGGCGACGCTCGGCTTCTCGAAGCCGCTGTTCCAACGCTTTCAGTTGAACGGCGACGTCACGATCGACCGAGATCGGCGCGACGCCCGAGTCGTTCGGTGTGCCGGCCATTCCAGGCACGGGCCGGCAGATCTATTACTCGACGAGCTTCATCGGCTCGGGCTTGTTCGGCGAGAACGACGTGAGCGTCTTCAACGTTCGCTACGGCGTTGCGCCCGATTTCACGACGCGGCAGCTCACGTGGGACGGGCGGTTCGCGGTGAGCCGGCGGATTCGTCTTAACCCGCGGGTGCGGCTTGCGCTATGGGAGAATACACGAGGGACGAACGAACCGGACGATCGGGCCCGCGTTCCGGCTCCTCGTGAACATGCCTCATCACTATCGGATCGAAGCGGAGCTGGGCAGCGACGAGTATTTGCGCACGGACCCGACCACCATCGACCGGCAGGCGAGCGGCAACTATGTCAGCATCGGCTATCGCGCGGACTTCTAGTCGCTTTCGACTCGCGGCGGCCGCGATCGCGCTGCTCACGACCGCGGTTGCGGCGGGCTGCCATGCCGGCGCCGGCATCGAGCGGCTCGACGAGAGGACCGGCCTCACGGTCGTGACCGATCGCGCGCCGATCGTGTTCGCGCGGACCGAGGCGCGTTACTCGCGCAGCCAGCGCGATTACTTGTATCTCGGTCCGGTGGAGACGAACCGCCAAGGGCTGCGTGAGTACTACCTGTGGGTCGGTGTCGGCACCACGATCGATCGCGGCTATTTGGCGCCGCCCGCGGCCGCGCCGCGAACGCTTATACTTCGAAGTTCGCGGCGAGATCATGGAGCTCAAGCTCGTACCGTGGCAGGAGCGCGAGCCGACGCTGGCGCGCGCGTCGTTGTACAAGACGCCGGTGCAGCTGCGCACGCGACTCGCTGCGCGTGTCACGCTCAATCAGCTCGATCTCCTCGCGCACGAGCCGCTCGAGTCGGTTCGGGTGGCTTTTTCCGAAGGCTCTGCCGGGGAATCCGAGCGATATACTCGTTGGGATGCGGGGCCCACGTGGCCGGAATTTTTCGCCGCTGCGGGCCGATAGGCACCTCGGCCGTAGCCGTCGCGGTCGATCGCGCGGTACTTGGATACTGAGTTGGAGAGCAAACTCAAGCAGGCAGCTTTTTCGGCGTTCATGCTGCTGATGCAGCCGATCGCGCGCATGCTGTTGCGTTGCGGTGTCACTTGGAAGGAGCTGGCCGAGCTCACCAAGCTCGTCTATGTCCAGGTCGCGACGGAGGACTACGGTAAGCACGGCCGACCGGCGAACGCCTCGCGAGTGGCGATTCTTACAGGCCTGAGCCGCAGGGAAGTCAAACGTGCCCGCGACCTGCTGGCCGACCGCAGCGACGACAAGCTCGGCGCGCTCGAGAAGATCAACCACGCCTCGAGGGTATTGTCCGGCTGGTTTCACGACCCGGACTTCCTCGACGCGCGCGGCCGTCCGCGCGTGCTCGTTGTGGACGGCCAGCGCGGCTTTGACGAGCTTTCGAAGCGGTACGCGCCCGATATCCCGGCCACCGCGATGCTCAAGGAGCTCAAGGCGACGCGGCGCCGTGACGGCGACCCCGGCCGGACGGCTCCGAGCAGCGATGCGCTATTACCAGCCGGCGGCTGCCGAGCACGACGCGGTGCTGCGCGCCGGCAGCGTGTTGAAAGATTTGGGCGCGACGGTCGCGCACAATTTGTCCGCCGCAGACCGTCAGACCCGATTCGAAGGCAGGGCGACCAACGCGCTCGTAGAACGCGGAATGCGGCGAGCGTTTCGCGAGTTCGTCGAGCGGCGGGCCATGGCGTTTCTCGAGGACGTCGACCGCTGGTTGACGGACCACGAGGCAAAACCGGCAGGCGAGAAGACCGATCGTCTCGGCGTGGGTGTGTACCTCGTCCAGGACGATTGAGGAAACGGCAGATGAAACATTCGTCGATTCGCGGCGCTCTGGGATTGCTCGTCGCCGCGCTGCTCGCCGCCTGCACCGGCGGCAGCAGCGCGACGGCGGGCATCGATCGCGGCGGCGTGCGAACCCCGGTCGCGGTTCAGGGGCCGATCACCGGCTTCGGCAGCATCGTCGTGCACGGCGTGCATTACGACATCGCGCAAGCGGACATCACCGTGAACGACGAGCATGCGTCGGACAGCGATCTCGCGATCGGGCAGGTGGTGACGATCATCGGCGAGCGGGGCGACAGCGCGGGCACCGGCGTTGCGAGCACTGTGGAGTTTCAGGCGAACGTGCGCGGCCCGATCTCGGCGCTCGCGCCGGCAACGACCGAGCTCACCGTTCTCGGCCAGCGCATCGAGGCCAATGCCGACACGGCGTTCGATCTCGGCGCAGCCGCGCCGACGTTCGCTTCGCTTGCGGTCGGTGAGGTCGTCGAGGTCAGCGGCCTGGTCGGCTCGGGCGGCGCCATCGTGGCCACGCGCATCGCAGTGGCGCCGGCGGGCAGCAGCGTTCCGCGTGTCCGGCATGGTCTCGCAAGAGGACGCGGCGGCGAAGCGCTTCAACGTCAACGATCTGGTCGTCGACTACTCGACCGCGGCATCGCTCGAGGACTTCCCGACCGGCCAGCCGAGTGACGGCGACGCAGTGGTCGTGATCGGCTCGACGCTCGGCGCGAGCGGCGCGCTCGCGGCGTCGGTCGTGCGGCGCAGGGCCGGTCGGCTCGAGTCGGAGTCGGGCGGGGAGGGCGAGATCGAAGGTTTGATCACTCGGTTCGGCTCGTCGGCAGATTTCGACGTGTCGGGCACGCCGGTCACGGTGAGCTCCAGCACGGTCTACGAAGGGGGCACGGCCGGGGATCTTCGGCTCGACTTGAGGGTCGAAGTGGCTGGAACGGTCGATGCCACGGGCGCGATCGCGGCACGTACGATCGAGATCGACGGCAGCGGCTTCGACGACAATCGCATCGACGACTGATCGCCTCTCGAGCGGCGCCGGGCGACCGGTTCCACGGCCGCGGGTCGTCCAACATCGGGCCCGCATCCACGGGTCGGGCTTGAGGAGTGCCAGTGCTTTCGCGACGACCGCTTCTGCGACGACTTTCGCTCGTGATTTTCGGCCTCGCCGCTTTCGGGAGCGTTGCGCACGCGGCGCCGCCCGCGGAGCTCGCGCCGATCAAGGGCAAGGTGATCTGGGTCGACTTCTGGGCGTCGTGGTGCGCGCCGTGCCGCCGCTCGTTCCCGTGGCTCAATAGCATGCAGCGCAGGTACGGCGCGCGCGGCTTGCAGGTCATCGGCGTGAACCTCGACAAGGATCGCAAGCTTGCCGAGGGTTTCCTCGCCGAGACGCCCGCGGCTTTCGGCTTGCGGTTCGACCCCGACGGCAAGCTCGCGAAGCAGTTCGACGTGAAGGCGATGCCGAGCTCTTAGCTGCTCGACGCCTCCGGCAACGTGATCGCGAAGCATTTCGGCTTCAGGCTCGCCGACACCGCCGATTACGAGCGCTCGATCGCGGCTGCGCTCGCGGGTCGAGCGGCTGCGCCGCGCGCGCAGTGACGCCGTTCGCAACGGACCGAATGCCATCGTGACGCCGCCGCTCGCAAGCGCCGAGCCGTCGTCCGTCGTGCGCCTCGAGCGGCGTGACTACGGCTGGCTCGGCTCGTTCGCGGCGATGGCGAGCCCGTGCGAGGTCCACGTCGCGGGCGCCGACGAGGCAGACTGCGCGGCGCGTCACGGAGCTCGCGGCCGCGGAGGCGCAGCGCGTCGAAGCGAAATGGAGCCGCTACCGAACCGGCAACGTCGTCCATCGGATCAACACGGCCCAGGGCCGGGCGGTGGTGGTCGACGAGGAGACCGCGCGGATGATCGACTACGCGGCGCGCCTGACCGAGTTGAGCGGCGGACGCTTCGACATCACGTCGGGCGTGCTGCGGGAAGTCTGGCGGTTCGACGGCAGGGACCGCGTGCCGACGCGCGCGGCGGTGGCCGCGGTGCTCGCGCGGGTCGGGTGGCCGCGCGCGCGGTGGCGCTCGCCCGAGCTCACGCTCGAGGCCGGGATGGAGATCGACTTCGGCGGAATCGGCAAGGAATACGCGGTCGACCGCGCCGCGGCGTTGATCGCCCCCGTGTGGCAGCAGTGCCTGCTGAACTTCGGGGGCGACCTCATTGCGATCGGCTCGTCGCAGGGCGGCCGGCCCTGGCGCGTCGGCGTCGAGGCGCTCGCCGGCGACTCGGTCGCCGCGACGGAGCTCGAGCTTGCGCGTGGAGCGCTCGCCACGAGCGGCGACGTGCGGCGCTTTCTGCTGCGCAACGGCAAGCGGTACGGACACATTCTCGATCCGACCACGGGTTGGCCGGTCGAGGGCGCGCCTCGCTCCGTCACCGTCGCGGCCGCGACGTGCACGCTCGCGGGCATGCTTGCGACGCTCGCGCTGCTGCAGGGCCGCAACGCCGAGGCTTTTCTCGAGCGTCAGGGCGCGCGGTTCTGGGCGCAGCGCTGAACCGCTGCCAATAGCGCGGCGCGGAACCGCATCCGGCGGCGCCGATCTGCGCGGCTATTCCTTGGTGCCGTATGCCCAGTGCTCGGCGATCTTGCCGTTCGCGACTCGGAACATCTCGAACCAGGTGGTGGTGTAGGTCTGGCCCTCGTTCGCGAGGTCGGGCAGCTCGCGCCTGAAGCCGAGCACGACGAAGCCATCCTCGGCGACGATGCGCACGAGATCGTCGAGCACGGCCGGCGCCGCACGGCGCGGCTCGCTGCCGACGAAGCGCAGCAGCCCCTCGCGGCCCGGATCCCGGGTCGGGTCATGCTCGACATAATCGTCGGCCACGAGCGGCTTCGCGCGATCGACGTCGTGCGCCTCGACGCCCAAGCGCCAGAAGTCGTAGACGAGCCGCTTGTCCGCTTTCTGCCGAGCGTCGCCGGTCGTTAGCATGGCCTCGGGGTGCGGGTCCGCCCGGACCGGCAGCTGCGCGGCCGCGGGTCCGCCGATCAGCGCGGCAGTCAGGATCAAGACTCGCATCGGACGCTCGTGTCGCCGGGGTCGGCGGCTCCGACTATAGCACCGGCGCGGTGATCGACGGCGCGCGACGGTTCGGCTAGGATTTTCCGCACCATTCGAATATATATGCCAATCGGCTTAAGGGGCGAAGCGATGCAGACGACGTGGAAGGCGCTCGGGTTGAGCGTCGCGTTGATGATGGCGGGACCGGCGCTCGCACATCATTCGTTCGCCGGCGAATACGACGCCGCGAAGCCGATCACGCTCACCGGTGTGGTCACGAAGGTCGAGTGGACGAACCCGCACGCGCGGTTCTACATCGACGTGAAGGGCCCGGACGGCAAGGTCACGAACTGGAACCTCGAGCTCGCAAGCCCGAACTATTTGAAGCGTCAGGGCTGGTCGAGCACCTCGCTGAAGAGCGGCGACACCGTCACGGTCGAAGGTTCGCTCGCGCGCAGCGGCGCGAAGATGGCGAACGCCCGCACGGTGACGCTTGCCGATGGCCACCGGGTCTTCGCTCGCGACCCGCAAACGACCGGCTCAGGGGACTGACGCGATGCGCACCCTGCGATTCGCTGCGGCGTTCGCGCTCTGCGTCCTCGCGGCCGTGGCCGCGCGGGCACAACCCACGCCGCCGGCGGCGACCTCGCCGGCCGGCAGCGGCGGCGCGGCGAACGTGCCGGCCGAGGCGTCCGAGGGCCCGACGCCGCGCCTGCCGAACGGCAAGCCCGATCTCTCGGGCGTGTGGGTCGGCGGCGGGCCGGTGGGCAACATCGCGGAGGGTTTGCTCCCGGGCCAGGAGATCGAGCTGCTGCCGGCCGCGAAGAAGCTCATGGACGGGCGGCAGGCGGCCGATGATCCCGAGGCGCGCTGTCTGCCGACCGGCGTGCCGCGCGTCGCGCCGTACCCGTGGCGCATCGTGCAGACGCCGACCGTCGGCGAAGCGACTCATCTGTTCTTCCTGTTCGAGGGGAACATTCACAGCTATCGGCAGATCTTCGTCGACGGCCGCGGTCATCCCGACGATCTCGAGCAAAGCTGGTACGGCCATTCGATTGGCCATTGGGAAGGCGACACGCTCGTGATCGAGACGGTCGGCTTCAACGACCGCTTCTGGTTCGACTTCGCCGGGCATCCGCACACGACCAAGCTGCGCACGACCGAGCGTTACACGCGCACGAACTTCGGCACGCTCGAGAACGTCGTCACGATCGACGATCCGGGCGCCTATGCGAAGCCGTTCACCGTGAAGTTCACCGCGAAGCTCAAGCCCGGCTGGGACCTCATGGAATACATCTGCAACGAGAACAATCAGGACGTGCCGCATATCAAGGGCAAGGCGGGGCTCTAGCGGCAGCGGTGGCGCGTGGCTGACGCGGATCGGCAAAGCGCTTGGCAGCGGTGGCTCAAGCAGCCACAGCGAATCTGGCTCCGCCGAGCGGTGTTCCAAGTGCACCTCTGGAGCGGGATCGGCCTCGGGCTCTATATCCTTTTCATCAGCGTGACCGGCAGCGTGCTCGTCTACCGTAACGAGCTGTACGCGGCCGCGACGCCCACGCCCATCGTCTCGCGGGGCTCGGGCCCCTACTTGAGCGACGAGCGGCTCGGCGAGCTCGCGGTGCGCGCGTATCCTGGCTACGCGGTCGCGCGGCTGCGTCGGCCAACCGATCGCGATCAAGCCGTGGAGCTCTGGCTCGCGAAGGGTGACGACACTCGCAAACGGCTGTTCGATCCGCGCAGCGGCGAGGACGTCGGCAGCTCCGCGGCCACGGCACTGAATCTCGTCGAAGGGCTGATCAAGCTGCACGACGACCTGCTCGGCGGAGACACGGGCCGCGCCGTGAACGGCGCGGGCGCCGGTGCGCTGCTGCTGCTCGCGTTGTCCGGCGCCGTGATTTGGTGGCCCGGGATCGCGCGCTGGCGCCGCAGCCTCGTGGTGCATCGCGGCGTCGGTTGGAAGCGCTTCGTCTGGGACTTGCATAGCGCGATCGGCTTTTGGAGCCTGCTCGCCGTGCTGATGTTCGGGGCGAGCGGGCTCTATCTCTGCTATCCGGACCGCTTTCAGGATTTCGCCGATTGGCTCGAGCCGGTGACCGCCGCGAATGCCGGCCACCGCGTCGTCGACGGCATTCTCTATTGGCTCGCGTATCTGCACTTCGGCCGCATCTACGGCATCGGGATTCCCTGCAGCGGACCCGGCTTCTGCGATCAGGCGACGAAGGCGGTCTGGGCCATCGCCGGTCTCGCGCCTGCTGCAATGTTCCTGACCGGTGCGACGGTCTGGTGGAATCGCGTGGTGCGACGGCGGCTCTGAGCGGCTCGCTCGCCTCGCGTTTGCGCGTCCGCCGCCGTTGCGGCGCTCGGCGGACGGGGCGATCAGCCCGCGAAGCGGTGCATGCCGCCGTCGACGTGAATGACCTCGCCCGTGATGTAGCGCGCGAGCGGCGACGCCAGGAACGCGATCAAGTACGCCATGTCCTCGGGCTCGCCGAAGTAGCCGATCGGAATGTTCGCGTCGATGAACGCCTGCCTGTTCTCGGCCGTGGGATGGAGGCGCCCGAGGATCTGCTCGCTATTGATGCGGCCCGGCGGCAAACAGTTGACGGTGATGCCGTCTTTCGCGAGCTCGCGCGACAAGCCCTTCGCCCAGTTGTGGACCGCGGCCTTTGCGACGGACGCGATGTTCACGCCGGGCGGCTCGTTTGCGCCCGTGATGTTGATGATCCGTCCCCACCGCTGCGCAAGCATCGTGGGGACGAACGCGTTCGTGAGCCGACGAACCGTGTCGAGGTTGAGCGTGATGCCCTCGCGCCACTGCTCTTCGGATGCGTCCCACGGCACGGGGCGCGAGCTGCCCGCATTGTTCACGAGGATGTCGAGTCCGCCGATCTCCGCCAGCACGCGCTCGCTCACGCGCTGTGCCGCGCCTTCGGCCGTCAGGTCGTCGACCACGACGACGGGCCGCGCGCCGCAATCGCGCTCGATCTCGGCCGCGAGCTCGTCGAGCAGATTGCCGCGCCTGGCGAGGACTACGACGCGGCAGCCTTCGGCGGCGAGCACTTTCGCGGCACCGCGGCCGATCCCGCGGCTCGCGCCGGTCACGAGACAGCGCTTTCCTTTGAGCTTGAGATCCATCGATAGCCCTCGCGGCCTACGCTCGATCGCGCGGCGTTCCCGCCGACGCGTAGACGTCGCCGAGCTCCGCGGGCCGTCCCTTGAACTTCCGATGCATCCAAAGGTACTCCTCCGGGCACTCGCGAATGAATTCCTCGAGCACGGCGTTGACGCGCGCCGTGTCGTGCGTCTCGTCGCCGCTCGGCACGTCTGCGAGCGCGGGTGAGAACCGCAGCAGGTAGCCCGAGTCGTCGGGCAGACGCCGGAAGAAGAACGGCACGATCGGCGCGCCGCTGATCCGTGCGATGCGTGCAGTCGCGGTGTTCGTCATGGCCGGCACGCCGAAGAACGGCACGAGCACGCCGCCGCTGCCGGGCGTCTGATCCGGTGCGTACCAAACGACGGCGTTGCGCTTGAGCATCTTGAGCATCGTGCGCACGTCGGTGTTCGGGAACGACGCGTGGGCCGCTCGCGCCCGGCCGCGGCGCTGGTACGCGTCGATTACCGGGCTGCTGCGTGCGCGGTACATGAACGCGAAGTACGGCACGAGCTGCTTCACGAACGGCGAGGCGATCTCGAGCGTCGTGAAGTGCCCGGAGAGCAGGATCACGCCGTTGCCGCGCGCGAGCGCAGCGTCCAGATGCTCGCGCCCCTCGACGCGGTAAAGCGGTGCGAGCCGCTCGAGCGGCGCGAACCACGCGAGCGCAACCTCGGCGAGCGAGGCGCCGACGTTCTCGAAGTTGCGCAGCGCAAGCGTCTCGACGGCGGCGCGATCGAGGTTCGGGAAGCAGATCTCGATGTTGCGCTCGACGATGCGTCGCCGGCGCTTGAGCGCCCACGCGAGGAACCGGCCGAACCGCTCGTGCAGCGCGAGCTCGAAGCGGCGCGGCAGCGCGGCCGTGAGCTTGAGCCAGCCGATGAACGCCCAAGCCGGCCAGTGGCGCGGCCGCCAATACTGTGCGAGGCTTACGGCGCGCGGGGCGCCGGAGCTGGTATTGCCGGTTTCGGGCATGGGCGCCTTCGGAACCGCGGCCGCCATCGAGTTGTCTCCGACTTCCGTGAGGTCCGCCGCCCGAAGGATCGGTGCGCGGCGCCTCGCAGTGGGCGCGGGCGACCGAGGTACCGCCGGCCGGCGTCGAACATAGGGTAACCCAGCGAGGCGTGCGCGTGGACGGGCAACCGCCGGATCGGACGATCGACGTCGTGATTCCGGCCTACAACGAGGCGGCGAGCATCGAGGCCACCGTCGATGCGCTATTCGCGTTTTTCGACGTCTCTCGCTATCGGCTCCGCGTGGTGGTCGTCGATGACGGCAGCACCGATCGCACCGCGGCGATCGTCAAGAGCCTGACCGAGCGCTTGCCCGTCACGTTGATCACCCTCACGCGCAATTTCGGTAAGGAGACCGCGCTGCTCGCCGGCCTCGACCACGCGCGCGGCGACGCCACGATTCTGATGGATGCGGATCTGCAGCATCCGATCGAGCTGCTCGAGCGCTTCATCGAGCACTGGGAAAACGGCTATCAATGCGTCTATGGCGTCAAGGAGCATCGGCGCGACGAGTCCGTCTGGAAACGCGCCGCGACGAAGCTGTTCTACCGTTGGCTCAACGCGGGCTCGGAGCTCACGATTCCGGAAGACGCGGGCGATTTCCGGCTGCTCGACCGCAAGGTCGTGACGGCGCTGTGCTCCGTGCGCGAGCGCGTGCGATTCACGAAGGGCCTGTACGCGTGGCTCGGGTTCCGCTGCATCGGCGTGCCGTACGTGCCTGCCGCGCGCGCGGCCGGCACCACGCGGTTCGATGCGGGCCGACTGCTCAGGCTCGGCTGGGACGGGCTCACGTCGTTCTCCGATCTGCCGCTCAGGATGTTCGGTGTCGTCGGCGCGATCGTCGCGATCGCATCGCTGTTTTACGCAGGATGGATCTGGATCCGCACGCTCGTGTTCGGTGTCGACGTGCCGGGTTGGGCCACGCTGACCGTCGCGGTCATGTTCTTGAGCGGCATCCAGATCCTGTTCTTGGGCGTGCTCGGCCAATACGTGCGCAACGTCTTCATCGAGACCAAGCAGCGCCCGAGCTATCTGGTCGAGGATCTCGTCGAGCCGGCCGCCGAACGGCAGGCCGAGGAGCCGGATACGCAACGGGCCGCCGACGGGAGCCGCGGCGCGAAGGCGCGCGCGGGCCGTGCAGTCGCTTGAGCGGCGCGGCGTCACGCCGCGTGTCCTCGCCGTCGCAGCGCTCGCGCTTATCGCGGGGTGCCGGTTGTGGCTGGCCGCGACGCTGCCGCTCACCGACACCACCGAGGCGCGCTACGGCGAGATCGCGCGCAAGATGGTCGAGACCGGCGACTGGCTCGTGCCCCAGCACGCGTACGGCGTGCCGTATCTCGCGAAGCCGCCGCTGGCGTTTTGGCTGTCGGCGGTCGGCATTGCGGCCGACGGGCCGACCGAGCTCGCGCCGCGTGCGCTGATTCTGGTCGCGACGGCCGCGTTTTGCGCCTGGTTCTATTCTTGTATGCGCCGCTGGCTCGACGCGCCGGCCGCGCTCGCGGGCGTGCTGATGCTGACGGGGTCGCTGCTCGGCTTCATCTCGGCGGCGGCCGTGATGACCGACATGATCCTCACGATTTGCACGACCGGTGCGGTGCTTGCGTTCTGGGAGCGTTGGCGCGGCGGCTCCGCGGTCGCCGAGGTCGCGTTGTATGTTGCGCTCGGCTTGGGGCTGCTCACGAAGGGTCCGATCGCGGTGCTGTTCGCGCTCGGGCCGATCGGTGCGTGGGCGCTCGCGACGCGGCGCGTGGGCGACGTGTGGCGGCGGTTCGCATGGCTGCGCGGCGCAGCGCTCGCGCTCGCGATCGCGGCGCCGTGGTACGTCGCGGCAGAGATCCGCAACCCCGGGTTCCTGCACTACTTCATCATCGGCGAGCACATCGAGCGCTTCCTCGTTCCCGGTTGGAACGGCGATCTCTACGGCCGCGCGCACGACGAGCCGCGCGGTGCCGTCTGGCTGTTCCTCGCGCTCGGCCTGCTGCCGTGGACGCTCGGCGCTTGGCCCCTGCTCAAGCGCCGCGGCCGCCAGGCGCTCGGGCGCGCCTGGCATGCCCACAAGGATCTTGCGGGCCTCGCGCTCGCGGCTGCGCTCGTGCCGCTCGCGCTGTTCACATTTTCCGGCAACGTGATCTTCCCCTACGCGCTGCCCGCAATGCCGTGCGCGGTGCTCGCATTCGTCGCGGTCGCGAGGCCGAGCGATCGGGAGCTCACTGGCTTCGCGCTGCCGGCGGCCGGCGTCGCGCTCGTGCTCGCCGCCGGCGCGCTCGCCGGGCGCTCGCTCGTCGCGGAGCACACGCAGCGCGCGATGATCGCAGCCATCGAAGCACGGCGGCCCGATGCGCCGATCTACTACTGGCCCGAGCGACATTTCTCGGCCGAGTACTACAGCCGCGGCAAGGCTACCGTCGTCGATTCGGCGGCGATTCAGCGGGCCGTGGCCGCGCGGCAGACTTTCGAGCTCGTGGTGCCGGCGCGCCGGCGGGCGGCTCTGCCGCCGGCGCTCGCCGACGGACTCGAAGAGGTGCGCACCATCGCCGGCTCGGTCCTGCTCGAGCCCGCCTATGCAGCGAAGCCGGCCGGCGGGGAGCGCGGCTCATGAGCGCTCGTGGCGGGCGGACGATCGCCGCCGGCTTGCCGCGCGTGCGCGAGCTGCGCGCGTTCGTGCTGGTCGGCTGTGCCGCCTTCGCCGTGCACTTCACGGTGGTCGCCACGCTCGCGCCGCTCGGCATGCCGCCGCTCGCGGCGAACGTGGTCGCTTTCCTCGTTGCATTCGGCGTGAGCTACGTGGGCCACAGCCGGCTCACATTTCCGTCCGAGAGGCGTGCGACGTCCGCGGCGCTGCCGCGCTTCTTGGGCGTCGCAGTCGGCGGCTTCGCACTGAACGAGACATTGTATTGGGCATTGTTGCGCTATACGACGCTCGACTATCGACTCGCGCTGCTGCTCGTGCTCGGCGCGGTCGCGGTCGTTACGCTCGTTTGGAGCAAGTACTGGGCTTTCGCGGATGCGCGCTAAATCCCTGATCGTCTGCGCGGACGACTTCGCGTTCGACGACGCGCGCAACGCGGCGATCTTGCGGCTTGCGTCGAGCGGCCGGATTTCGGCCGTGTCGTGCCTGACCGATGCGCCGTCGTGGCGGCGAGCGGGCGTCGCGTTGCGCGATCTCGATGCGACGGTGGCCGTGGGCGTGCACTTCAATCTCACGGAGCGCTACGGTCACGGCGAGCGGCCGCTCGTCGAGTGGATGCTGCGCGCGCTCGCGCGGCGCATCGACGGCGCAGCCGTGCGCGCGGAGCTCACGCGTCAGCTCGACAAGTTCACGGACGTGCTCGGCCGGCGCCCCGACTACATCGACGGCCATCAGCACGTCCACGCGTTTCCCGTGATCCGCGAGATCGTTCAGGCCGTCGCGGCCGAGCTCGCGCGCGAACGGCCGATCCGCGTGCGCGCGGTGTCGCCGCCTTTCGGCGCGACCGATGCGTCGTTCAAGCGCCGCGTGATTCAGCTGCTGGCGCGCGGCGCGTGGCCAGAGGGCGCGGCGGCCCTGCGGATGAACGGTGCGTTCGGCGGCGACTATTCGCTCACCGCGGCCGCTCCCTATGCGCGGCTGTTCGCGGACTGGATCGCGGCGGCGCCCGACGGCGCGATGGTGATGTGTCATCCGGCATGCGGCGAGCAGGCACCCGCGGCCGCGCTGCAGGAGTTCGATTTTCTCTCCGGTGACGAGTACGCAGCGCTGCTCGCCGCCCACGGGGTCGAGCTCGTCCCCCGGGCAACCGGTTTCGGCGAGGCCGCCGGTCTAACCGCTCAGAGCACCGGTGTTTGAGTGGGGGACGAGCTCGAAGACCGGCGTCTCGTCAAGCGGCTGCTGGCGCAGGACCGCAAAGCGTTCGACGCGTTTTTCGAGGGGTATTTTCCGCGGTTGTATCGCTTCGCGCGCACGCGCTTGGGCGAGGACCCGGAGATCACGAAAGAGATCGTGCACGTGACGCTCACGAAGGCCATTCGCAAGCTCGACTCCTATCGGGGGGAAGCCGCGCTGTTCACGTGGCTCTGCACCATTTGCCGCAACGAGATCAGCGACTACATTGCGCGCGTGGCTCGGGAGCGGGAGCATGTCGTGCTGACCGAGGACTTGCCGGATGTGCGGGCCGCGGTCGAAGCGCTCGCGGCCCCGGCGTCGGACGAGCCGGAAACGAGCTTCCGGCGCCTCGAGATCGCGCGGCTGATCCAAGTCGCGCTCGATCGTTTGCCGACGCACTATGGCGACGCGCTCGAGTGGAAATACATCTACGGCTTCAGTGTCGAGGAGATCGCGGCGAAGCTCGGCATCGGCGTCGAGGCGGCGCAGTCGCTGCTGGCGCGCGCGAAGCGCGCGTTTCACGACATCTATGGCGCGCTCACGCGCGAACTGGTGCGCGGCAAGGGCGATCCGCCGCCGGAGACTTCGACATGAGCCGCGAGCGGGACGGCGGGGCCGACGCGGCGGCGGAGCAAGCGCTCGAGCAGCTGTTTGCGCAGGCAACGCCGCGCGTGCAACCACCCGTGGACGCCGCAGCCGAGATCAAGGCCGCCGTGCTCGCGGAATGGGAACAGGTGACGGGGCGACGCAAGCGTCACCGTCGCGCGGTCGCTGCCGGTGCCGTTGCGGCGACGCTCATGGTTGCGGCAGCGGCGACCTTGCTCGAGCTGCGCGCACCGCCGGTCGTCCTCGTGGCGCAGGTCGAGCGCATCGAAGGCGTCGTGACCGGCGATCCGGCGCCGCTGTCGGCGGCCGCGGAGCTGCACGCGGGCGACGTCGTCGCGACGGCGGACGGCCAGATTGCGCTGCGGCTCGCGGACGGCGGCTCGCTGCGCATCGCACCGCAATCGCGCGTCGAGCTCACGGGGCGCGACGCAGTGCGGCTCGTGGATGGCGCGTTGTACTTCGATTCCGAGCATTCGCGGGGGACGGCGATGCCGTTCACGGTTGCGACGCGCTTCGGCACTTTGAGCGACGTCGGCACGCAATTCATGACGCGCGTCGGGGCGATGCAGCTGACGGTCGGTGTGCGTAACGGCCGCGTGGCGTTCGCCGAAAGCACCGCGAGGGCGGAGGCGGGGCAGGGCGAGCGCCTCACCATCGCGCGCGACGCAACGGTGCGCCGAGAGTCGATCCCGACCTTCGGCGAGTATTGGAGTTGGACGGAGCGGCTCGCGCCGCCGTTCGAGATCGACGGCCGGCGCCTCGGCGACTTTCTCGACTGGGTCGCCGCGCAAACCGGGCGCAAGATCGAGCTTGCCGATGCGGCTGCCCGGGAAGCCGCGCGCACGAGTATTCTCACGGGCTCGATCGACCTCCCGCCGCTGCCGAAGCTCACCGCGGTGCTGGCACTGACGGATCTCGACTACACGCTCGACGGCGATCGCATCGTGATCCGCGCGGCCGACTGATGAGCGGCGTCGGCCGCGCGTGCGCAGCCGACCGCGGTGCCTAGGCGATCGACGGGCAGCTGAGCGAGGCCGCGGGCGCTGCCTCGCGGGTCGCATGCGTCCGCCGCGTTGCTTACAATTGACTGCGCCACCCGCTTTCGGGTCCGCGGTGCGCGTCATGCAGCTGTTCCTTCGTTCGTGCTCGCTGCTGGTCCTCGCGCACCTCTGTCTCGCGGTCCACGCCGCCCACGCTGCTGCGCCGTACGTCGGCCGTCCGCTCAAGGACGTGATCGACGAGCTGCGCGCCGAGGGCGCGCCGCTCGCCTACAGCAGCCGACTGCTGCCGCGCACGCTGACGGTCGAGCACGAACCGCACGCCACGGCGCCGCTCGAGATCGCGCGTGAGCTGCTCGCAGAGCACGGTCTCGCGCTGCGCGAGACGGCGGGTGTTTGGCTCGTCGTGCGGGGCGCCGTGCCCGCGCAAGCGGCCCCGGGCGCGGTGGCGTTGCGGGTGCGGACGGCCGCGACACGCGCACCGCTCGCGAGCGGCCGCGTGCAGGCGGACCCGCCGTCGGGTCCGGTTGCGCCGATCGAAGCCGGAAAGACTCGACTCGCGGGGCTCTCGCCGGGGCCGCACGTGCTCGAGATCGAAGCGGACGGCTATCTCCCGGAGCGCGTCACGGTAGACGTCGCGGCCGGCCAGACGGTGAGCGTGTCGGTCGCGCTCGCGCAGGCCACGCCGCAGCTCGAGGAATTGACCGTCACTGCGAGCCGGTACGACGTTCGCAACGAGGTCCAACCCTCGGCGAGCTACTTCACGCGGGATCAGATCGAGAGCTTGGGGGAGCTCGGCGCCGACACTCTACGCACGGTGCACCGGCTGCCGGGCGTTGCGACGAACGAGTTCTCTTCGCGCTCGCACGTGCGCGGCGGCGCCGTCGACGAGATGGCCGTGCTGTTCGACGGCGTGCGCCTCGTCGAGCCGTATCATCTGCGCGACTACGAAGCCGTGTTCAGTGCGATCGACCAGCGTCTGGTCGGCGGTCTGGACGTTTACTCCGGCGGGTTTCCGGTCGCCTACGGTGACGCGCTGAGCGGCATCACGCTGATCGAGCCGCGCGAGCCCATGGCTCCGGAGCACGAGCTCGGCGTGAGCCTGCTCTACAGCTCGCTGCTCATGAGCGGCTCGGTCGACTCGGGCGATGTCCGCTGGCTGATTTCGGCGCGGCGCGGCAACATCGACCGGCTGCTCGAGCCGCAGCTCGGTAAGCCGTCGTACCGCGACGGCTTCGCGCACGTCGCGATCACGCTCGGTGCCAAGCACGACCTGTCTTGGAGCGACATCGGTCTCGACGACGACATCACCGTCACGCCCGAGAGCGGCTCGAATCACGAGGTCGGCGTGAGCGACGCGAGCACGAATCAATGGTGGCTCAAGCTCGACAGCCGCTGGAGCGACGCGCTGTCGAGCCGCACGCTGCTGTACTCGACCTCCTTCTCGAGCGAGCGCACCGGCATAGTCGACGATTCGGGCTCGCTCGAGGGCAGCGCATCCGACGCGCGCGCGCTCGACGGCCTCGGGCTCAGGCAGGACTGGACTTGGCGCGTCTCGCAGCGGCAGCTGCTCACGTTCGGGGCGGAGGCGGAGCGGCTCGACGCACATTACGACTATGCGAGCACCGTCGCGTCATTCGGCGTGCTCGCGACGCTCGGCGCTGATGCGGCGCCGCGCGCATATCGGCTCACGGCGCGCGGCTCAGTGTACGGCGCCTACCTCGCGGATCGTGTGCGGCTCACGGATCGATTGGTCGCCGATCTCGGCTTCCGGCTCGATCGACACACGTATCTGCCGGCCGGCACCGCCGAGCCCGTCGCGCCGCGCGCGAGTCTGCTGTATCGGCTCGGCGCAGAGACCGACCTGCGCCTGAGCGTCGGTCGCTTCCTGCAGGCCGAGCGGCCGCTCGATCTGCCAATCGAGGACGGCGTCACGGTGTTCGCGCCGCCGCAAGATGCGACACATTCGATCATCGGCGTCGAGCATCGCTTCGTCCGCGACCTCGCGGTGCGCGTGGAGGCGTTTCGCAAGCAAACGCGGGACGTGAAGCCGTACTACGAGAACCTATTCGATCCGCTCGTGCTGCTCCCCGAGCTGCGGCCCGGGCGCGTGCGGATCGCACCCGACCGCTCGGACGCCCGCGGCGTCGAGGTGCTCGTGACGGGCGAGCGCCCCGTCGCGTGGTGGCTCAGCTACTCGTTGGCCCGCGCGGACGATCTGATCGACGGCGAGCGAGTGCCGCGCAGCTGGGACCAGCGGCACGCGGCGAGCGGCGGCGTGACCTTGAACGTCGGCCCGTGGAGCTTGAGCTCCACGCTGACCTATCACACGGGCTGGCCGGCAACCGCGCTCGCGATCGAAGCCGGCGCGCAAGGTCCGGTTGCGGCGGTCGACGGCACGCGCAACGGCATGCGGCTCGGCGCGGTGCGCCGGCTCGATTTCCACGCGAGCCGAAGCTTCGCGATTCGGGCGGGCGCGCTCAAGTACACGGCCGAGCTCATGAACGTCACCGATCGCGAGAACCCGTGCTGTCTCGGCTACGACGTCGTTGCGGCGCCGGGCGGCGCGACGCTCGCGCCGTTCGTGCACGAGAGCGTGCCGCTCACGCTGAACACGGGGATCCTCTGGCAGTTCTGAGCGCGGTCCTCACTTCGCGAGCGGATCGGGCCGCACTTGGAAGTGCACCACGAGGGGTTTCGTGCCCTTGCCGCCTTCCTTGAGCCAGGGCGTGCGATCGCCGCTCGGCACCCAGAGGCCGCGGCCCTTCCAGCCCGCGCTCGCGTCGTCGATGCGGCCTTCGAAGCCCTTCATGTAGAAGCCGAGCGGGTAGGGCAGCCGCAGCGTCACGAACTTGCCGTTCACGAGCGCGTGCACGCCGTCGCTCAAGTTGCCGGTCGACATCGGCACGTTCGCGCCGAGTCCCGCGGTATCGTATTGGTCGACGAAGCTGTAGTAGCTCGCCTCGGCGCTCTCGTCCGGCCGTCCCGCGAAGCTCGGGCCCGGATAGCGGTAGAAGCTCCAGCCCTCGGGGCACTGATCGCCCGTCGCTTTCGGCCCGTTCAACGGGCCTTTGCACTTGCGTCGATCGAACGACCCCAGGTGGCCGCTGCCGAGCGACACCCAGACCACGCCGTTCGTGTCGATGTCGGCGCCCCTCGAGCCGAAGCCCGGCATCGGCACGTTATAGATCTCCGCGAGCGCGGTCGCGGGCGGGTTCGGGCCCGGATCGATCCGCACGACCGCGCCGGGATAGCCGTAAGTCGAGCCCCAGATCGAGCCGTCGGCGGGGCTCGGCATCACGGCGTAGAACGGCGCGACGATCCGCGTGTCCTTGGTCGGGTCGAGCGGCTGCCCCGGCTCGACGTAGCCCTCGTCGCGCCGGCCGTTGCCGTTCGTATCCAAGATCAAGGCGGTCCAGCCCTGCGAGTGCTCGGCGTCGCCGGTCGCGAGAAACTTCTTCGTGTTCAGCCAGCCGACCACCGGGCCGCCGCCGCTCGTCCAGATCGTGTCGTTCGCGTCCTTCGCGAATTGCAGGTGATGCGTCGAGAAGCAGGTGTCGATGAACGTGTACTTGCCGGTCTTCGGCTCGTACAGCGCGAGCTGGCGGCCCGAGCGCGGTAGCGGGAAAAGCTTCGCGGACGGCTGATCGGAGCCCTGCTTGCAGAACGCCGGCGTCTTGTCCGGCTCGCGCACGATTGCCGTGAGCCATACGCGTCCCTGGGCATCCAGCATCGGGTTGTGCACGTTCGCCTTGCTGTCCCAGATCGCTTCCTTGCCCCAGTAGTGCGACGGTTGCAGCGGCGGCGTGCCGTGCGTGCTCTGCACGTCGGCATCGCGCACCGGCGCATGAAACGTCGTCGCGGTGTTCGTCTTCGGATCGAGGATCGGCAGATCGTCGGTGCTGAGCTCCGGTGCGCCGTAGAGCCTGCCGTAGGGGTTCACGGTCGGGTTGCGTCGGTCCGTGCCGCTCAGGTCGTGCATGTAGGTGTGGTCCGTCGACCAGTCGCGGACCGTCGCGACGACGTTGCGCTCGACGCCGCTCGGCCGCGGCGGCTTCGCGTGCGGCAGCTCGCCGGCCGCGACGCGATCGGTCCACTCGCCCAAGTATTTTGGCGGCAGACCGAGCAGCTGATTCATCGCGGAGCCGAGCATCTGACTGCCGGCCTGGCCCGACTGGATGCGCCGCACCCAGCCCTCCATGCCGTGGCCGAACTCCATCGGCACGGTGCGCGTCGCGAGCTGGCCGATCTGGTGACAGCCGACGCACGACAGGTTCTTGATCGACGCGACGTACTGGTCCATCCCGCCCGGCAGTTTCGCGACCTCGCTCGCCGCGGGCAGCTTCTGCATCGAGTACCAGTAGATCGCGGGATAGACCTTCGCCGCGGTCGCATCGTCCGGTGCGACGGTGGCTTTCAGGTCGAGATGATTTCCCGGCTTCGCGTCGACTTTGGCCGAATCTGCGAGCCCATAGCCCCGCACCCACACCTTGTAAGTAGCCGGCGGCAGGTCGGGCACCACGTAGCGGCCGCTGTCGTCGGTCACGACGATCTTCGCGTAGCGCGTGCCGAGCGCGTCGGTCTCGGCGATCACCCAAACGCCGGCCTCGGGGCCTTCTGCGCTCGTCACGACGCCGCCGATGTCGTCGGGGTCGATCGCGACGGTCGTGGATTGGGCGAAGGCCGCGCCGGCCGACAGCGCCGCGAGCGGCAATGCAAAGTGCAGGCCTCGAATCGTAGTCATGTTCCCCCCTCGCGGCGCCGCAACGCGGCCGCGGATTTACTTATCCATGCGGCTCGCCGGAATGCAATATCCCCGAGGCGCACCCCGCGCCGCCTCCCGCCGTGTCCCGCGGCGGCGTATCCTGTCCGCAGTAGGCAAGGGGGGATTTGCGCATGAACCAACGTCTTGCGGTATGGCTCGCGGCGGCTCTGGCAGCCGGCGCGGCGGCGCCGGTCGCGGCGCACCATTCCTTCGCGGCGGAGTTCGACGCGGGGAGCCAGGGCAAGCTCGACGGCGAGATCACGGAAGTCTGGTTCAACAACCCGCACGTGCGCTACAAGCTCGAGACGAAGAAGGCCGACGGCTCGAGCGAGACCTGGGAGCTGCAAGCCGCGAGCGTGACCTCGCTCCAGGCGCTCGGCTGGACCGCGACGACGCTCAAGGCCGGCGACCGCGTGATCGCCACGGGTCAGCTCGGTCGCAACGGCGCGAAGAAGCTTTACTTGCGCACGCTCGAACGGCCCGACGGCACGAAGCTTTTGACCGGCCGCGACGACCGAAACGCGCCGGATCCCAACCAAGTCCATGCCGATCCGAACAAGAATTACGGCTACGGCGAGGCGCACAATCACTACCCGGTCGACATCACGGGACGTTGGAGCAACCGCTACAAGTTTCATCTGACCGTGGATGACTTGGATCCCAAGCCGACACCGTTCACGCCGGAGGGCAAGCGCGTCTTCGATTCGACCGAGCATCTGCAGGATCCGTCGTTGCGCTGCCTGGCGCCCGGGCTGCCGCGCATCTTCGGCGCGCCTTACAACATGGAGATCGTCGACGCGGGCACGCATTACCTGTTCATCTATGTCGAGCACAACACGCCGCGGCGCATCTGGATGGACGGCCGCAAGGCGCCCGAGAACACGCCCGCAAGCTCCCTCGGCTTCTCGGTCGGTCATTGGGAGGGCAACGCGCTCGTGATCGAGACCACGCATCTGGCGCCGGGTCTGTGGCTCGACGGCTCGGGCTTGCCGATGTCGGGCGACGGCACCCGAATCGTCGAGCGCTACGAGCCGAGCGCGGACAAGCTCACGATCGAGCGCACGATGACGATCTACGATCCGTACTACACGCAGCCGCTCGTGCGCCGGCGCGGATCGGCGCGTGGCGATGCAGTCGACATCGGCGAGCAGGCGCCGTGCGATCCGGACAGCTATTACCGCGACCTGCGGGACGCCGGCAAGTTCAAGTGAGCCGGCCGCCGGCTACTCCTCGCGGTGCACGCGAATCGCCCGACCCTCGGACGGAATCAAGAAGAAGCTGCCGATTGCGCCGGGGCTGATCTCCGCGCGGAAGGGCAGCGACGGGAACCGGTTTTGCGTGCTGCCGTCGGTCTGCGTCCACGTCTCGCCCGACTCGGTCGTGAAGATGTTTTGGCCGGGGCGACCGGATACCTTCACGATCACGACCGCAACCCTGTCGGCGTCGGCCTTGTCGTTGCGGTGCCGGCCGCGACGCGGTTCGGGTGCGGCGGGCGCCGCGGGAGCCTGGGGCGCGGCCGCTGCCGCTGCGCGCACTTCGCGCGCGGGCTGATTGAGCACCGGCGACTGCGCGGACGCCGCGGGCGGGGCACCGGCGGAGCCGGGTGCCGTCGGTGCCGCGGTGGTCGGCGCCGGGACGGTCGCCGTTGCGGCGGGGGCGGGCACGTCGTCGCGCGGCGGCCGCAGTGCGCGGTCGTAGCAGGCGAGCCGCTCGGCGTCGTTGTCGATCTCGGTGCACGGCCGCGTCTCACGGCTCGTGCTCTGAGCGAGCAAAGCGCCGTGCGGCGCGAGCGCCGCCGTCGCGAGCGCCACCGCGGCGAGCGCGGTCACCCGGCGGCGGCGTCTCGATGTCGCTACGCCTGTCGCTATGTCATCATCGAATCGAGCTCGTGCGGCCGGTGCAGGCATGGATCGTTCCCCCCGAATGAGCGTCAAGCCAAGGATCGTTCTGATGTTCTCTCTCAGTTTGGCCGGTTGCGCCGGTAGCGATCAAGCGCCGCCGGCGTCTCCGCCGCAATCGGCGCCGGGAACCCCCGCCGAGGCGGCGTTTCGCGTCGAAACCGAGCGGTTCGCCGACGTCAGAATTCTGCGCTACCGCGCCCCGGGATTCGAGGCGCTCGATCTCGGCACCAAGCGGCTTCTCTACTACCTGTACGAGGCCGCCTTGAGCGGTCGCGAGATCATCTACGACCAGAAGTATCCGTTGAACCTCGCGATCAAGCGCACGCTCGAGCAGATCGTGCGCCGCTATCCGGGCGATCGAGAAACGCCCGAGTTCCGGGCCCTCGAGCGGTATCTCAAACGGATCTGGTTCTCGAACGGGATCCATCATCACTATTCGAACGACAAGTTCGTGCCGGACTTCACCGCGGCAGCGTTCGCGGACTTCGTGAGGGCCACGCCCGGACCGTTTCCGACGCGTTCCGAGCAATCCGTCGAAGCGCTGATAGCCGAGCTCTCGCCCGCGATGTTCGATCCGGCGATCGACGCGAAGCTCGTCAGCAAGGGCGGCGCAGACGTGCTCGCGGGATCCGCCGTGAACTTCTACAGCGAGGACATTTCGCAGGCCGACGTCGAAGCTTATTACGCGGCACGACAGCGGCCGAACGACCCCGAGCCGGTGTCGCTCGGCTTGAACGCGAGGCTCGCGAAGGTCGAGGGCAGCACGGTCGAGCAGGTCTACAAGATCGGCGGCCGCTACACGGCCGCCCTCGAGCGCGTCGTCTATTGGCTCGACCGTGCGGTGGGCGCCGCCGAGAACGACGCGCAGCGCGACGCGCTCGCGAGGCTCGCGCGCTTCTATCGCACGGGCGAGCTCACGGACTGGGACGCGTACAACGTCGCGTGGGTGCGCGATACCGCGTCGCGTGTCGACACCATCAACGGCTTCATCGAGGTCTATCACGACCCGCTCGGAATGCGCGGCGCATTCGAGTCCGTGGTGTCGTTTCGCGACGACGAGGCCACGCGCCGGATCGACGCGATTGCGGGCGAGGCGCAATGGTTCGAGGACCACCTGCCGGTCTTCGAGCGGCACAAGAAACGCGCCGTGACCGGCATCACCGGCCGCGTGATCACGGTAGTGGTCGAAGCGGGCGACGCGGCGCCGTCCACGCCGATCGGCATCAATCTGCCGAACGCCGATTGGATTCGCAAGCGGCACGGCTCGAAGTCCGTGAGCCTCGGCAACATCAGCGACGCCTACGCTGCGGTGCGCGGAGCGGCCGACCGGGAGTTCGCGTGGGACGCCGCGGACGCGGAGCGCGGCGAGCGCTACGGCGAGCTCGCGGGGCATCTGCACACGGATTTGCACGAGGTGATCG
The DNA here is from genome assembly GCA_963817615.1 of uncultured Gammaproteobacteria bacterium. Lineage (GTDB taxonomy): Bacteria > Pseudomonadota > Gammaproteobacteria > Steroidobacterales > Rariloculaceae > FEN-1219. The sequence goes on from CAWFPH010000003.1 coordinate 131,279, forward strand.
GCCACGCGTCGGGGCAGCTCGACCCGGGTGTCGGCTCGCTGCACGAGACGCTCAAGAACTACGGCTCGACGCTCGAGGAGGCGCGCGCCGATCTCGTCGCGCTGTACTTCGCGCTCGACCCGAAGCTCGTCGAGCTCGACCTCATGCCTTCGATCGACGTCGGCAAGGTGCAGTACGACCGCTTCATCCGCAACGGTCTGCAGCAGCAGCTCTATCGAATCGCGCCGGGTGGCGACGTCGAAGAAGACCATATGCGCAACCGGCAGCTCATTGCGGCCTGGGTCTACGAGCGCGGCCGCGCCGACGACGTGATCGAGCGCCGCGTGCGCGACGGCAAGACCTACTTCGTGATCCGCGACTACGCTCGCCTGCGGGCGCTGTTCGGTGAGCTGCTGCGCGAGCTGCAACGCATCAAGTCCACGGGCGACTATGCGGCGATACGCGATCTCGTCGAGCGCTATGCGGTGAAGGTGGACCCCGCGCTGCACGCCGAGGTGCTCGATCGGTACCGCAAGCTCGACATCCCGGCGTACGCGGGCTTCATCCAACCGCGCCTGGAGCCCGTGCTGCGCGGCGGCGAGATCGTCGACGTCATGATCGACTATCCCGATGACTTCGCGTCCCAGATGCTCGAGTACGCGGAGCGCTACGCGTGGTTGCCGACGTGGAACTGAGGCGGGTCTTCAAGCGCCGGCGCGCGTGAGCAGATAGACCGCGAACGTCGGCAGCCAGTGGCTGGCGGCGTAGTCGGTCGCCGCGAGCGTGGCCGCGACTCCGGCCTCCGCGTGCCGCGCGGCGGCCGCGCGCAGGGCCGCGATACGCCGGTCGTTTACCGGCAGTGCAGCCGCGATGTTCGCCAGATTCCAAGCGCGCGATAGGTTGAGCCCGTGCAGGTGCACGAGCTTGCCGTCGGTCTCGTCGGCAACCTCGCCGCACGGCAGCCAGTCGCCCGCGGCAGCGGTCGGCAGGCTCGGCAAGAATGCGCCGAGCCAGCGCGCGAACGCAGGCGGATCGAGCACGCGGCGCATCAAATCGGCCTCCATCAGGCACGGCGAGAGAAAGTCTTCGCCGGACGGCTCATAGGCGAGCGGCGCGTCGACGTCGTCGCGATAGAAACCGAGCACGGCCGTACGGACTGCGTCGAGCAGCTCGGCGTCGCCGCGCGCGCGAGCCGCGTCGTGCAGCAGCGTGAGCGCGAACGCGGTTTGGGAGTGCGCGCCCGAGCGCACCGGCCGATGTAGCCGCGCGAGCCAGAGCCGCAAGTTATCGCGCGCGAGAGTCGCCGCGCGCGCGAGGGCCGGCGCCCACGCTCGCGCGGCCGGCGTCGTGCACTGCGCGATCTCGGCCTCGAGCAGCATGAGCCAGGCGAGGCCGTAGGGCCGCTCGAATGGCGGGTGGCGCTCGAGATAAAGTGCTTCGACGCGCAGTTTCTCCGGGGTGAACGAGCGCGACAGCGCCGTTTCAATCTCGGCGCGCGCCGCGAGGTCCGGCAGCGTGCTCAAGAGGCGCGCGAGCAGCCAATGCGTGTGCACGGCCGAGTGCCAATCGAAGCAGCCATAGAACGACGGATGCACGACACGAGGCGGGGCGACGTCCGCGTCGGCGGCCAGCAGGTATTGAGGATGGTTGGGATACTCGCGGGCGACGTTCTCGAGCGCGCGGCTCACGAGCTCGAGCGCCGTCCCGGTCGTCAGCGCGGGCGTTTCGAAGTTCGCGAAGCGCTGCTCAGAGTGCGACACGACCTCTCCGAAGGTGTGCGGCTACTTCTGCCAGCCGATGTCCTCGGCGGCCGGCACGAGGAAGCCCGCCGGTCCGAAGTTCGCGAGCCCTTTTTTCACGGCGATCTGCTCGGGCCCGTTGTAGACCGGGAACGTGCCGATGTAATGCAGAGCGCGTCGCTCTGCCTCGTTGAACGCCTCTAGCGCCTTGGTGCGGTCGCGGATCGCGCCCACCCCTCGGATCAGCGCATCGACCTCCGGGTCGCCGAGCTTCGAGTAGTTACTTTCCGAGTCGGAGCAGAAGATCTGGCAGGCCTGCACGTAGCCGAACGGATCGGTCGTGGTCCAGCCCATCGCGACCACGTCGAACGTGCGTGCGGTCAGCGTCTTCGAAAAATCAGCGCTCTTGCGCACGTCGATGTTCATCTTCAGTCCGATGTCGGCCGACATCTTCTGCTGCGCCCGCGCCATCGCGATGATGGCGGGCGTGTCGCCGAACGTGACGTAGTGGAACTCCGCGAGCTTGCCGTCCTTGCGGCGGACGCCGTCGTCGCCCATCTTCCAGCCCGCCGCATCGAGCACCTGCTTCGCTTTGGCAGGGTCGTAGTGCAGATCCGCGATGTTGTCTCGATAGCCGTCCTCCCAAGGGAACAGCATGACCGAGCCCGGCGCCGGCTCCTTCCAGTTCATGCCCTGGAAACGAATCTCGACGAGGAGCGCCCGATCGGTGCCGAGCACGAACGCCTTGCGCACCTCGGGGTCTTTGAACAAGCCGCTGTCCTGACCCATCGTGTATACGGAGGTCTGGGTGCTGAAGCCGCGGCGGATCTGCGCGTCCTGCATGCCGCTCAACTGGCGCAGCCAATCCGCGGTTGCGCGATTGCCGATGATGTCCGTCGTGTCGACCTCGCCGTTCTGGAACGCGTTGACGGTCGCGATGTCTTCCATGCGCCGGAATACGACACGGTCGAGCTTAGCCGGATCGCCCCACCATTTCGGATTGCGCACTAGGGTGAGCGCCTCGGGTGTGAGCGACTCGACCGTGAAGGGCCCGGCCAGCAGATCCGGATGCAGGTCGTTGACCCAGCCGGTCTTGAAGAAGGCCGGATCGGCGTTCTTGGGATGCAGCAGGAAATTGAACAGGTACTCGAACGGATAGGTCGGCTCGCGAAAGGTCACGACGACCTCGTTGTCGCGGTCGCCCTTGCGCACGCTTTCGATCGCACTGTATCCGGCCGTGCTCGCAGGATTGAAACGTTCGTCGGCACCGCTCTGCGTCTTCCAAGTCGTCTCGAACGTTTGCCAGTCGATCGGCGTGCCGTCGTTCCATTTCGCGTTCGGGTTGATCGTGAATTTGACGGTCTCGGGGTTCTCGTTGATCAGCTCCACCGACTGCAGGTAGTCGGGGTTGGGGGAAGCGACGCCCGTCACGCTGTAGTCCCAAAGCCGCGGCGCGATCCAGTACAAGATGTGCTGTCCGTAAGCCGAGCTGCCGTCGATGCACAGCGTGTTGAAGTTCGGCCCGAGCTCCGCGATCGGCAGCGTCAGCGTGCCGCCGTCGCGGATATTTTCTCGCGGCTGCGGGTTGTTGTACGCCTTACCGGGCTCCGGCAGCGGCAGTGGCGACGTGCTGGCCGGCACGCCTTCGGGCGGTTGGGCTTGCGCCGGAGAAGACGCGGACGCCGGCCCCGCAATTGCGACATCATCAGCCGGCGTTCGGCTGCAGCCCGCAAGGGCGATCCCGCTCACAATCGCGGCCCAACAGAATGCCGTCGACATCCGCTTCGCCGCTCTGCCGCGACCAAGTCGATGGCGACCGCGCGCTTGAGCTACAAACCGTGGGCTAAGGCTCATCTTTGCCAGCCGACGTCTTCGGGATTTACGGTCTTGAAGCCCGCGGGCCCGAAGTTTGCGAGGCCCTCCTTCACGGCATAGAGGGAGAACCCGTTGTAAAGCGGAAACATGCCGAACAAATGCAAGGCGTCGCGCTCGGCGTCGTTGAAGGTCTCGATCGCTTCATGAGGGTCAGGCAGCGTGTCGACTTTCCTGAGCATCTCGTCGATGGCCATCGTGCCCACGCGAGAGAAGTTGCTTTCGGAGTCGGTGCAGTAGATCTGGCAAGCGAACACGTAGCCCAACGGGCTCCCGCCTCCGAAGCCCATCGCTACGACGTCGAATGAGCCGTCGTGCAGTGTCTTCGAGAAATCCGCGCTCTTGCGTATGTCGATATTCATCTTCAATCCGATGTCACGTGCCATTTTCTGCTGCGCGCGGTCCATTGCAGCGAAGACCGGTTGGTCGCCGAAATCGACATAGTTGAACTCGGCGAGCTTGCCGTCCTTGTGCCGGTAACCGTCGTCTCCCATTAGCCATCCGGCCTGATCCAGCAATGTCCCCGCTTTCTCGGGGTCGTAACGCAGGTCCGCGATGTTGTCGCGATAGCCGTTTTGCCACGGATACATCAGGATCGAGCCAGGCGCCTCCTCCTTCCAATTCATGCCCTGATAGCGTATCTCGACGATTAGAGCGCGGTTGGTGCCGAGCAGAAACGCCTCGCGCGCAATCGGATCCTTGAAGAAGTCGCTGCTTTCGCCGAGCACATAGAGCGACGTCGCGGTGCTGAAGCCGCGTCGTATTTGCACTCCGGTCATGTTTTTGATCTGCTCCATCATGTCGGCCGTGGCGCGTCCGCCAGTGATCGTCGTGCTGTCGATCTCCCCGTTCTGAAACGCATTGACTGTCGCGACGTCTTCCATCTGCCGGAGCACGACGCGCTCGAGTTTCGCCGGTTTGCCCCACCACTTCGGGTTGCGGACGAGCGTGAGCCGGTCTTCCGCCAGCGATTCAACCATGAAAGGCCCCGTTAGGAGCTCCGGGTGCGCGTTGTTGACCCAGCCGGTCTTGTAGAAGTCTGGGTCGGCGTTCTTGGGGTGCAGCAAAGAGCCGAATACCAGTTGGTAGGGGTAAAAGGGTTCTTTGAAGGTGACGATCACCTCATTGTCCTTCTCACCTTTGACCACGCTCCCGATAGACCGGTAGCCGTCGGTCGAAGCGGGGTTGTACGCCGGATCCGTGCCGCGCTGCGTTTTCCAAGTCGTATCGAACGCCGTCCAGTCGATTGGCGCGCCGTCGTTCCATTTGGCCTGCGGATTGAGCGTGTATTTCACGGTCTCTGGATCATTGCTGATGAGTTCGGCGGACAGCAGGTAGTCCTCGTTCGGAGAAACCTCGCCGGAGATCGAGAAGCTCCAGAGGCCCGGCAACATCCATCCCATCGCGAAGTTGTTGTCGGCGGTGTTGCCGTCCACGTTGAATACATTGAGGTTCGGGCCGAGCTCGCCGATCGGCAGCGTCAGGGTACCCCCATCGCGGACGTTGTCGCGCGGCTGCGGATTGTCGTAGCTCACGCCTTTCTCAGGCAGGGGGAGTGGCTGCGTGCCGGCGGGCACGCCTTGCGGAGGTTGCTTCGTAAATGCCGCGGTCCCGACTCCGACACCCTTGTCGTTACCGCCCGATCCACCACAGCCGGCGAACGCCATGATCAGCACGGCGGTAGTACCCGCAGCCCACAACTTTCGAACTGTCATATGTGGCCTCCTCGCGAGCGGGTCGGCTCTCGAGCCGTGCCACAAGTGCAATGGACGTCATGCTTCGGTGACACTACGTTGCTCGCTCACGAAGGATAATGGCACGCCCTCACGACGTCCGTCACGCCGTCGCCGGTGAGCTTCGGATCGTCGTGCTCGCAAACCGCGCGCTCACGATCGTCGTCGAGTGCTCGGTACGTGGGGCAGCGCGTCCTGAAGCGGCAGCCCTCGAGCTGCTCCGTCGCGCTCGGCAGATCGCCGATCAACAGCGTGCGCCGCTTGCCGCGCTCGATATTCGGATCCGGAATCGGCACGGCCGACAGCAGCGCGCGCGTGTACGGATGGCTCGGGTGCGTGAACACGCGCTCGACCTCGCCGAGCTCGACGATCCTGCCGAGATACATCACGGCGATCCGGTCCGCGATGTGGCGCACGACGGACAGATTGTGCGCGACGAACAGGTACGACACGCCGAGCTTCGCCTGCAGGTCCTCGAGCAGATTGATCACGCCGGCTTGGATCGATACGTCGAGCGACGACACGGGCTCGTCGAGCACGATCAGCTTCGGCTCGACCGCGAGCGCGCGCGCGATCGCGATCCGTTGTCGCTGACCGCCCGAGAACTGCTCGGGAAAGCGGTCGACGTGGTCGGGGTCGAGGCCCACGAGATCCATCAATCTGCCGATTCGATCGTTGATCGCATCGCGCTTCCAACCCTGGGTCACGAGCGGCTCGGCGAGCACGTCGTAGATCGGCATCCGCGGGTCGAGCGAAGCAAGCGGGTCCTGGAACACGATCTGCAGCTCGCTGCGGATCCGCATCGTGGCCTCGCGACCCCTGATTTTCGCGACGTCGTGACCGAGCACGACGATGCGGCCGTGCGGCGGCGCGTCGAGCCGCATGATTTCGAGCAGCGCGGTCGTCTTGCCGCAGCCGGACTCCCCGACGAGCGCCAGCGTCTCGCCCTCGCGGATGTCGAAGGTCACGCCGTCCACGGCGCGCACCGTGCCGACTCTGCGGCGCAGCAACCCGCCGGCTGTCAGCGGGAAATGCCGCTCGAGATTCTCGACGTCGAGCACGATCTTGCGCTCCGCGCGCGGCACCCCGGCGTATAGGGACGGCAACGCTTGCGGCACAGGAAAGACGTCGGACCATTCGAGACCGCGCGACTCGATCTCGTCCGCGCGCACGCAAGCGGCCGGATGGCCGCCGGCCGTGTGCGCCACGAGCGGCGGCTCGCGCTCGCGGCAGCGCTCCTCGACCAGCGGACAACGCGGTGCGAACGGGCAGCCGGGCGGCAGCGCAATCAGTGACGGCGGGTTGCCTTCGATCGGCACGAGCCGGCGCGACCGGTCGAGGTCGGGCCGCGGCACGGCTGCGAGCAGGCCCATGGTGTACGGCATGGTCGGGCGATAGAAGAGCTCGTCGACCGTGCCGTATTCGACCGGCCGGCCCGCATACATCACGAGCACGTCGTCCGCGAGACCCGCGACGATGCCGAGATCGTGAGTGATCATCACGACGGCGGCGCCGGTTTCGTGCTGCGCCGCGCGCAGCACGTCGAGGATCTGGGCCTGGATCGTCACGTCGAGCGCCGTGGTCGGCTCGTCTGCGATGATCACGTCGGGCCGATTCGCGATCGCGATCGCGATCATCACGCGCTGCCGCATCCCTCCCGAGAGCTCGTGAGGATAGGACTTGAGGCGCCGCACCGGGTCCGGGATGCCGACGAGCCCGAGCAGCTCTATCGAGCGCTCCCGCACCGCGGCCCGCGATAGGCTCTGGTGCACATCGAGGCCTTCCGCGAGCTGCTGGCCGATGCTGAGCACGGGTGTGAGGGCGGACAGCGGATCTTGGAAGATCATCGCGATGCGGCGGCCGCGAATGGCGGACATCGCGCGGTCGTCCAAGCCGAGCAGCTCGCGGTCGCCGACGCGCACCGAGCCCGTGACCTTCGCCGTGCCGGGCAGCAGCCCCATGATCGCGAGCGCCGTGACGGACTTGCCGGAGCCCGACTCGCCGACCACGCCGAGCGTGCGGCCGCGGAGAAGCTCATACGACACGCCGCGCACCGCGCGAACGAGCCCCGCCTCGCTGCTGAACGTGACCTCGAGGTCGCGCACTTCGAGCACCGTGTCGGGCGCCGTCTCGGCCCGCGTTCGCACGCCGCCGATGTCCATCGGCGCAAAGGCGACTGCATTCACGCGCGGCCTCCCGACGCCGAGCTCGGATCGAGCGCGTCGCGCAGTCCGTCCCCCACCATCGTCATCGAGAAGCACAGCGCGAGCAGCAAGGCAGCGGGCTCGAGAAACATCCACGGCGCGGTCAACAGCGTGCCGCTGCCGGCACGAATCAGGACGCCGAGCGACGTGTCCGGCGGGTTGATGCCGAAGCCCAGGAACGACAGGCCGGTCTCCGCCTGCACCGCGTAGACCACGCCGAGCACGGTCTGGATGATCAGTATCGAGCCCAGGTTCGGAATCATGTGGCGGCGCAGGATCGTGAACGCCGGCACGCCCATGAACTTCGCGGCCGAGATGTACTCGCGCTCGCGCAAGCTGAGCGCGATCGAGCGCAGGATTCGCGAGTAGCCGACCCAGCCGAAGATCGTGAGCGCGGCCGTGAGCCACAGCCAGCCGCTCGTGCCCGTCGCGCCCTTCACCATGATCGCGAGCAGGAAGAACGTGGGGATCACGAGCAGCATGTCGATGATCCAGACGCCGACTTTCTCGCGCCAGCCCTCGAAATAGGCGATGGCCGTGCCGACGAACGCGGCGATCACGGTGATGCCGAGCGACGCGATCACGCCGATCAAAAGCGAGCGGCCGAGCCCGCGAACGGCGAGCGCGAACATGTCCGCGCCGACGATGTCGGTGCCGAGCCAGTGTTTCGCGCTCGGCGGCTGCTTCAGGGCCAAGAAGTCGAGGTCGTCGTACTTCCAGTGCGTGAGAAACGGGCCGACGAGCGCGAGCAGAGCGAGCAGCACGAAGATCGCAAGCCCCGCCACCGCCGCCTTGTTGCGGCGGAACCGCCGCACGATCAGCACGGCCTTCGGCACGCGCTGCACGGCCGTGCGTTGCTCGGACTCGGCGGTGGCGGGCAGCACGTTCGTCGTGGCCATGCCGGCGCCTCAGCCGATCCTGATGCGGGGGTCGAGCATCGCGACCACGATGTCGGCGAGGAGCAGTCCCGCGCAGGTCGCGAAGCCGCCCATCGCGGCTATCGCAACCGAGCCGTTGATGTCGTTCTTCGTGAGCGCGTCGATGAAGTACTTACCCGCGCCGTCGATCGCGAAGATGGTCTCGACGAACACCGAGCCCGTGATCACGGACGTGAGGCTCCATACCACGCCCATGGCGGTCGGGATCAGCGAGGTGCGCAGCGCGTGGCGGCGGATCGCGACGTTCTTCGGCACGCCCTTCGCGCGCGCCGTGCGCACGTAATCGGCGTTCATCGTGTCGAGCAAATACGTGCGTTGCGTCAAGTGATAGCCGACGTACCCGACGAGCGTGAGCGTGAGCGTCGGCAGCGCGACGTGCTGCAGGTATTCGATGAAGCCGCCGTTGCCGAGGCCGGTCACGTAGAACCAGCGCGCGCCGATCGCATCGTTGAAGCGGATACCGCCGAGCACGAGCAGCAGCGCGAGCACGAACGTCGGGCAAACCAGGAAGAACACGCTGATCGCGTTGCTCACGCGGTCGAACGGACGGTATTGCCGAATCGCGGACGCAACTCCGACGGAAACGCCGATCACGACCGCGAGCAGCGTCGAGATCAGCACGACTTTGGCGCTTACGACCGCGCGGTAGGCGACCGCCGAGTTCACCGACTCGCCCTGCGGGCTCAGGCCCCAATTCCAATGCAGCGCGACCTGCTCGAGCCATGTGAGATAGCGCGCGACGACCGGCACCTTGTCGTTGACGTTCGCGAGGTCGAGGGAGGCGTCGATCGAGGCCTCGGGCGGCTGCGGCCGCATTTGCAGGTAATTCGACCGCGGATTCAGGAACGAAGACGCCAAGAAGTAGGCGAGGGTGGTCGCAGCGAACAGCATGACCGTGTAATTGAGCAAGCGGCGGCCGATGAAGCGGAGCAAACCGGACCCTCCTCAGGCCGAGCGGCCGGGCAGCCGCCGACGCGCCGGTCGGCCCGCGCGCCGCGCGGGGCGGAAGGCCGACGGCGCAAACCCACAAAGCTCGGAAAGGGCGGGGAAGCGACTGAACGAAAAGCTGCTGGTGCCCACTCACTACAGAGACAACGCGAACTCCGGCCAGTATCCCACGAAGCGTGCGGTTTGGCTCGGCGGCGGGCCGCTGCGATGCAGCGCGATGGCGAGGAACGCCGCGGCAGCGGGGCCGCGGGCGGCCGCGCACCGAGCGGCGCGGCGCGTGCTACGGCGCCGGCGCGTCCGGTTTCGAGCCGACGAAGAACAGCGGTCGCCCGTCGGCGAACGAGATGTTGCGCCCGACGGCTCGCGGCGAGCCGTCGCGGGCCTGGTAGCCGTCGATCACGAGCTCCGAGCCGATCGGCACGCTGGCTTTGGTGACGCCCTTCTTGAACAGTGAGTTCGGGCTGCCACCCTCGATCATCCAGGACACGACCTTGCCGTCCTGTCCCTTCACGTCGAGATGGATCCACGAGTGCGGATTGATCAGCTCGACCTTGGTCACCGTGCCGCGCAGCGACACGGGCTTCTTCACGTCGAACTCGGCCGCGAAGGCGTGATGCGCGAGCGCCGGCGCGGCGACGGCGAGCATCAGGAGTGCGGCCGCGAGCGCGCGTAGTGGCGAACCGGATCGTCGGTATTGCATGGCGAATCTCCGCAAAGCTCGTGTTGCGCCGCTACTGCGCCGGCTTCGGCGCGGCTCCCGCGGCCTCGCGCTCGGCCGCGCGTGCGCCGGAAAGCGTGTTCGGCATGCCGTAGTTGCCTTCCTGGCACGCGTACTCGAACATCGGCCCGTCGATCTTCTTCATCTCGTATGCGGCGGACCACGGCCGCTCCCAGACGTTCGCGTCGTCGATCGTGAACTGATAGCTGATCGTGTCTTTGTCGACGCGGCGGAAGCGCTCGGTGACGCGGGCCGACGGGCTCAGCGTCACGCCGGGCGGCATGCCGCGGATGGCGGTGCGGCCCGTGAAATTCGTGCTCTCGACGACCAGCGTATCGCCGTCCCAGCGCCCGCGCGAGTCGCCGAGCCATTGGTGCACGTCGCTCGACAGGTGCGGCCGGCCGTCGAGCGGCACGACGCGGGGGTCGGGCAACATCTCCGTGACGATCAGCGCGTAGCCCGGCGACTGGAAGATCGAGATATTGCTGTTGTAGCCGACCGGGATGATCGGCAGCTCGTGTGACCACAAGATGCAGCGCTCGCCGAGCGGACGGGTTTCCGCGCTGTCGAAGGCGTGCTCGCGTTGATACGCGGCCTGCTCCTTGGCTGCGGCGGCGACCGCGGCCTTCACGGGCGGCAGGCGGCCGTTCGCGGGATCCGTGATCAGCGAGGTGCGGCGGTCGAACACCACCGTATTTTGGCTGATGTCGAGGCCGAAGTCGGTGAGCTGATAGTGCACGTCGGCATTCGTGCCGGCTTCGGTCTGGTCCGGCTGCAGCTGCTTCTTGAGCCGCTCCTGCGCCTCTTTCTCGCTGAGCTCGGCGCGCTCGCCGTAGGCCGCGGGCCGCTCGAGCGGCACGACCGTGTTGTTGGTCCAGTAGCCCTGCAAATCGGGTTGACCGTCGGAGAGCCGCGGCAGGCCGCCCGGCTCGTCGGCCGCGAGCGCCACGCCTGCGCACGCGAGCGCCGCGGCGCCGAGCGCTGCAGCGAGCCGGCTAATGCCGGGGCGGCGTTGTGCCGGGCTTGCGGAGATGTCCATAGAGCACCTCTTCGGCGAATTCCTCACACTTGAACTCGAGCAGCTGCGCGTTCGGCTCGACGTGCCGATACAGCGGCATGCTGATCTTCCAGGGGCGCGAGAACACCTTCGGGTCCTCGAGCGTGGCCTCGTACCAGACGTGGTCCGGGCCTTGCGGAATGTAGCGCTCGACGACGTGCAGGGTATCGCTCGCGAAATTACCCGCGCGGTCGAGCCAAGATTGGCCGATCTGACCCGTCACGTCGACGACGAGCACGTCGCCTTCCCAATGGCCGTTCGACCAGCCCATCCAACTGTCGACCGGTGCATCCTGATGAGCGCTCATGTAGATCGTGCGCAGCGCGGCCGCGTATTGGTAGGCAATCACGATATCGCCGTCCGTTTGAAAGATCTGGAACGGCTGCGGCATGTAGGTTGCGCGCGGAACACCGGGCCGATAGCACTTGACCTCGGGATCGGCCGAGAGCCGGTTCTTGAAGTTCTCGTCGCGCTGCTTCGCGGCTTCGGGCAGGTAAGGGATCTTGCCGATCACCGCGCCGACGCCGGGCATGACCGCACCCTGAGCGCCGAGCTGCGGGTCCGGGCCGAAGGTCGCGGCGTGATCCTCGACGTTCCAATACGCGCCGCTCAGCGCTTGCCAGATCCCGTTCAAGTCGGGTTTGCCCGACGCGGTACGGTGCGCGACGACGGGAGCCGGCGCCTGCTGCGCCGTGGCTGGCGGCGCGGTCGCCGTGAGGCTTGCCGCGAGCGCGAGCGCCCATGCGCCGGTCGGCAGCCCACGGCGGCGGCTCGCCCGCGGCCGCGCGCAGCGTTCGATCGCTTCGCGCTCCATCACTGATCCCCCTCGAGATTCGATCGGTTTGCAGCCTTCTGCCGCGCCAGCCGGCGCAGGCAGGAGCCGCAACCAATATGCCGAAGCCGGCCCTGCAACACAATCGGATGCGCGTCCGGGAATGCCAGCCGGCTCGAAAGCCGAGCGTCGCGCGGTCGCCGCGGGCGTCGCGCGATGCCGCCGACTCGCGTACGCTGGTTTTCATGCCGGCGACGCTTTATGTAGGTAATCGAAACTACTCGTCTTGGTCGCTCCGCGGCGCGTTGCTCGTGCGGCAGAGCGGCATCGACTGCCGCGACGTCGTGATCCCGCTCGACACCGAGGCAGGGCGCACTCAGATCGCGGACGTGAGCCCGAGCCGGCGCGTGCCCGTGCTGCACATCGATGGCCTCGTGATCTGGGATTCGCTCGCGATTGCCGAGTTCTTGCATGAGCTTCGGCCCGCTGCGGGGTTGTGGCCGAAGTCTCCGCAGGCCCGCGCGGTCGCGCGCAGCGTGAGCGCGGAGATGCATTCCGGTTTCGGCGCGCTGCGCTCGCAGATGCCGATGGACATCCGCGGCCGGCACACGGTGCCCGACGCGCCGGAGCTGCGCCGCGATATCGAGCGCATCGAGGCGATCTGGACGTCGTGCCGGGAGCAGCACGGCCGCGGCGGCGACTACTTGTTCGGCGCGTGGTGCGCGGCCGATGCGATGTTCGCACCGGTCGTGAGCCGGTTTCGAACCTACGGCGTGACTTTGTCGGCGCCCGCCCAACGCTACGCCGAGGTGGTGTGGGATTGGCCCGCGCTTCAAAGTCTCGTGGCCGAAGCGAAGGCGGAGCCGTGGTCGCTCGATCTCGGCATCTGACGCGAGCGCCGGCATCCGACGTGAGCACTACGATCGCCCTCTGATGTGAGCCCCACCGTCGCGCAGCGGACGTTGGCGGAGCTCGAGAGCGGACTCGATGCGATTCGGCGCGCCCCGCGTGAGCACGGCGTCCTCGAGCTGATCGTGCGCCGGCTCGGCAGCGGCGTTCGCGAGGTGCTCGCCGTGGGGCGTCTCGAAATCGGCGGCGGTCTCGTCGGCGACCGCTGGGGCGCAGTGGACCCTCGGCGCGGCGAGGAGCTCACCCTGATGGGCGCGCGCGCCGCCGCGCTGATCGCGGGACCGCGCGAGCGCTGGCCCCTCGCCGGCGATCAGCTCTACGTCGACTTCGATCTCGGCACCGCGAGCTTGCCGCCCGGCAGTCGCCTTGCCATCGGGTCCGCCGTGATCGAGATCAGCGCCGAGCCGCATCGCGGCTGTCGAAAGTTTCGGGAACGTTACGGATTCGACGCGCTGCGCTTCGTCAACTCGGCTGTCGGCCGAGAGCTGCAGCTGCGCGGCGTCAAGGCGTCCGTCATCGAGGCGGGTGAGCTGCGTCTCGGGGCCGCGGTGCGGCGAACGGACGCGCCGGCCGCTCGCGGGGGCGCGTGACAGCCGGGGCGCCGGCATCTGCGGCGTTCTGACGGCCGCTGCACCCGCCCGGTGCCCCACGGTCGGTTGTTGCCCGCAAATGGTGCATGTGCGGCAAAGCTATCGGATCCGGAATGATTTCGTGACGTCCGTGCGCGACCGTCGCGAAGGGCGGCGTAGAGTCCTTGGCCGGTCTCCGAGGGCTGTCGCGAATGACACGTGACCACCGCTTCGACTTCGGCGAGCTGCTGCGGCGCGTGATGCGGCGCCAGCGTGCGGTCACGCGCGAGACGCCGGTTCAGCCGTACCACAGCGTGTCCATTCGGATCGACGGCCGCGCATGCGCGGCGGCCGCGGCGCTCGCGGGACGGCGATTGCTCGCGAAGGAGGCGCCCCTGCTGCCTTTGCCGCAGTGCGATGCGGCGACTTGCCGCTGCGGCTTCATCCACCACGACGATCGTCGCGAAGAGGATCGTCGCGCCGAGCTCGCGCGTTTCGAGGGTCACAACCACCGGGTCGGCACCGGCCGGCGGCGCAAGGATCGGGAGTCGGCTTTCGAGGACGAGTATTTCGAGTACGCCCATCGCAAAACGCGGCCGCCAGGCGAGCGCAAGCCCTGACGCTCGGACCGCGGGGCGCGAGCAGGCGGTCCACCGGCCCGCGGCGCGTCGCCCAGCGGCTCGCTGCGTCCCTGATCGCCGGTATTTGATAAAATAGAATTGACTGAATATCTGTAAACGATAAACTCTTTGCTATGCCAAAGAGCCCCAAGGCGTACTCGACGCTACCTCCCGCCGCCGCGCGGGCGTTAGCCACGTTGGGCGAAAACCTCGCCATTGCGCGAGTTCGCCGGCGCGAATCGCAACGCGCTTGGGCGAAGCGGCTCGGGGTCTCCGTGCCGACCTTGATTCGCATGGAGCGTGGCGATCCCGGTGTCGGCGTCGGCATCTACGTGACCGCATTGTGGCTGATCGGCAGCACCGACGGCTTGGCCGCGCTCGCCGCCCCGGCCGCGGACCGCGGCGCGCTCGAGAACGACGTCCGCAGAGCCGTGAAGCGCCGCGCCGCCCGTTCGACGGCGTCGGCGCGTGCGCGCACCGGCGCGCAGAAATGACGGATCGCGTGCTCGAGGGCGCGGGCTACACACCGTCGGACCGCCTGTATTTGTGGTTGCTGACGCAGCCGCAGCGTCCGCGGCCGGTTGGCGAGCTCAACCTCGTGCGCACGACGCACGGCGTGTCGTTGCGCTATGCGGATTCGTGGCTCAGCTCGGGTTTTGCGCTGAGCGAAGACCTGCCGTTGATCGGTGGAGAGTTTCTACCGGCCGAGAAAGACACGGCCGCCGGCGCCGTCGACGATGCGCGGCCCGATCGCTGGGGTGAGCAAGTGATTCGGGTGGTCGATCGGCCGCCGCGGCTCTCGCTGCTCGAGTACCTTTACTTTGCGGGCGACGACCGCTTCGGCGCGCTGGGCGTATCGACTTCCGCCGACGAGTATTTGCCGCGGCGCCTCGGGCCGTTGCCGACCTTGCGCGATGCGGATCGGATCCAGGAGCTCATTCGCAAGGTCCAGGCGAACGAGCCGGTCGCGCAGGCGCAGCGGCGGCTCATCTCGCCGGGCGCCACGATGGGCGGCGCGAAGCCGAAGGGGCTGATCGAGATCGACGGCGCGCAATGGGTCGTGAAATTCTCCGACGGCGACCCGGCGGACACGCCGCTGATCGAGCACGCTGCGATGACGCTTGCACAGGCCGCCGACATTCGCGTCGCGCCGACGTTGCCGATACGGCTCGTCGACGGTCACGCCGTCGCGGTGAAGCGCTTCGACCGCACAGTGGCCGGCCGGGTGCACGCGTTGTCCGCATGCGTCGCGCTGCGTGCGGCGGCCGAGCCCTTCGGCTATCCCGAGCTCGCGCAGCTCTTGCGGCGGCGCGGCGTGACGGAGGGTGAAGCCTACGTCGTCGAGATGCGGGAGTTGTTCCGCAGAATGGTGTTCAACATTCTGCTCGACAACACCGATGACCATGAGAAGAATCACGCGATCATCGTTACCGATTCGCAGCGCTACGCGCTCGCCCCGGCGTTCGACGTGCTGCCGTCCGGCCAGGCCCTGGGTTTTCAGCAAATGCGCGTGGGCGAAGCCGAGGCCGACTCGACGTTGAGCAACGCGCTGTCGCTGTCGAGGCTATTCGCGCTGGCGCCCGACGAGGCGATTCGAGAGGTGCGCACCGTTGCGCGCGTCGTCGAGCGATGGAAAGATCACTTCCGAAGCGTCGGTGTGCGCGGCGGCGATGTCGACCTCTACGCCGAGCAAATCGACCGGCCGTTTCTGCGCGATCAGCGCACCGAATTCCTCGGCTCCTAACGCAGTTCGAATCGCCGGGACGACGCGCGGATCGGCGCGATCCATGCGATCCCTGCGGGCGGCCACCCTCAGACCACCGGACGTCCCGGCTGGGCGCCGCCGTCGGCTGCGCTCGGTCGCCGGAGCGCGGCCGCAAGCACGCGCGCGACGTGCACGGCGCTGCGGCCTGCGCCGTCGCGGATTTGGTGGCGACAGCTCGTGCCGTCGGCGACGATCACGGTATCTGCGGCGGCGCCGCGCACGGCAGGCAGCAGCGCGAGCTCGGCCATCTTGAGCGACGTCTCGAGGTGGCGCGCCTCGTAGCCGAACGCGCCGGCCATGCCGCAGCAGCCGGACGCGATCGTCTCCACCTCGAGGCCGGGGACGAGCCGGAGCGCCGCGACGACGGCCGGCATTGCGCCGAAAGCCTTCTGATGGCAATGGCCGTGCACGAGCGCGCGGGCGTGCGGCGAGCGCTCGAGCGGCAGCGTGAGCCGGCCCGCGTCGCGTTCGCGGATCAGAAATTCCTCGAACGTCATCGCGGCGGAGGCGAGCGCTGCACTGCCGTCTCCTGGCAGCAGCGTCCGAAACTCGTCGCGCAGCCCGAGCAGGCACGACGGCTCGAGCCCGATCACCGGCAGGCCGCGCGCGACGTAGGGCGCGAGCGCCTCGAGCGTGCGCCGCGCCTCACGGCGAGCCGCGGCGACCATGCCCGTCGCGAGGTAGGTGCGGCCGCAGCACAGCGGCCGGCCACGGTCGGCGGCCGAGGCGACCCGCACCGAATAGCCGCCGGCCGCGAGCACGTGGACGGCCGCGCGCAGGTTCTCGGGCTCGAAGTACATATTGAAGGTGTCCGGGAGCAGCACGACTTCGCGCGCGGGCGCCCCGTGCGGCATCGCCTCGCGCGGCACGGCGCCCGCCGGCACCGCGCCGGCCGCCGTCGCGGGCACCTCGGCCTGGCCGCGGAAGAAGTCGCGCCGCCAAACGGGCAGCGTGCGCCGCGCGGCGAACCCCGCCACGCGCTCCGAAAGCCATGCGAGCCCGGGCACGCGGTCGCGCGCATTCGCGAGCGGCGCGAGCCTAGCCGCCGTGCGCGCGTAGCGCGGCAGGTGCGCGACGAGCCGGTCGTGCAGCGAGCGCGGATGGCGCTGGTGATACTGATGCAAGAACTCGATCTTCATCGCCGCCATGTCGACGCCGGTCGGGCACTCGCGCTTGCAGCCCTTACAGGAGACGCAGAGATCCAGCGTGTCGTAGAGGGCGCGCGAGCCGAGCGCGTCGGGTCCGAGCTGGCCGGACAGCGCAAGCCGCAGCGTGTTCGCGCGGCCGCGGGTGACATGCTGCTCGTCGCGGGTCACTCGATACGACGGGCACATCGTGCCCGCGTCGAACTTGCGGCAGTGGCCGTTGTTGTTGCACATCTCCACTGCGGCCGCGAAGCCGCGTCCGCGATTCGCTTCGCCGACCTCGTGCTCCGACCAGTCGAGCGCAGTCGCGAGCGGTGCGGTGCGGTATTCGGGCTTGAAGCGGAACAGCGAGCGATCGTCCATCCGCGGCGCCGCGACGATCTTGCCGGGATTCATCAGGCTCTTCGGGTCGAACGCGCGTTTGAGCTCGGCGAACGCGCGCACGAGCCGCGCGCCGTAAAGCGGCTCGATCCACTCCGAGCGCACCAGCCCGTCGCCGTGCTCCCCCGAGTAGGAGCCCTTGTACTCGCGGACGAGCGCGCACGCTTCTTCCGCTATCGCTCGCATGCGGTGGGCGCCCTCGGCGCTGCGCATGTCGAGCACGGGCCGCACGTGCAGGCAGCCGACCGATGCATGCGCGTAGAACGTGCCGCGCGTGCCATGCTTCGCGAAGACCTCTGTCAGGCGCGCGGTGTAGTCCGCGAGGTGCTCGAGCGGCACCGCGCAATCCTCGATGAACGACACGGGCTTACCGTCGCCCTTCATCGACATCATGATGTTGAGGCCCGCCTTGCGGACCTCCCAAAGGTCGCGCTGCGGCGCCGGGTTCGTCAGCGCGACTACGCTGCCGGGGAGCCCGAGATCGGCCATGAGCTCGTCGAGCTGCGCGAGCTTGGCCACGAGCGGCGCGTGCTCGTCGCCCGCAAATTCGACGAGCAGGATCGCGTCGGGCTCGCCGCGAATCGTGCGCTCGACCGTCGCGCGAAACGCGGGGATGTCGCGCGAAAGCGCGATCATCGTGCGGTCGACGAGCTCGACCGCCGTCGGCTCGAGCGTAACGATGCGCTGCGCGGAATCCATCGCGCGATAGAAGGTCGGGAAGTGCACGACGCCGAGCACGCGGTGCTTCGGCAGCGGCGCGAGCGCGAGCTTTAGCCTGCGGAAAAAGCCGAGCGTGCCCTCGGACCCGACGAGCAAGTGCGCCATGTTGAACGCTCCGCCCGAAGCCATGTCGAGGTTGTAGCCGGCCACCCGGCGCTGCACCTTCGGCACGCGCGCAGCGATCTCGTCGCGCTCGCGCTCGTAGAGGGCGCGCACGGTCGCGACGAGCTCGCGTTCGCGCGCGGACATCCCGGGGCGCGTGCCGCTCGCGTCCACTTCGCCGAACGTCACGGTCTCGCCGCTCGTGAGCCACACGTCGGCCGCGAGCACGTTGTGGACCATGTTGCCGTAACGCAGCGAGCGCGCGCCGCAGCTGTTGTTGGCGGCCATGCCGCCGAGCGTCGCCTGTGCGGACGTCGAGACGTCGACCGGGTACCAGAGCCCGTGCGGTTTGAGCTGCGCGTTCAGCGCATCGAGGACGAGGCCGGGCTCGACCCAAGCCGTCTGCGCCGCGGCATCGAGCTCGAGCAGCCCCCGCAGGTGCTTGCTCGTGTCGATCACGAGCGCGGCGCCGACCGTCTGGCCGCACTGCGACGTGCCGCCGCCGCGCGGCAGGAGCGGCACGCCGCCATCGGCCGCGATCTCGAGCGCGCGCAGCGCATCGTCGCCGTCGCGCGGCACGACCACGCCGAGCGGCTCGATTTGATAGATCGAGGCATCGGTCGCGTAGCGGCCGCGGGAGAAGGTGTCGGTCAGCACCTCGCCGCCGAGCTCGCGGCGCAGGCGGTCGAGGACGGGGGCGAGGGGCGATGACGGCATGGGGTGCTCGGTCGGCTGCAACGGACGGCGGCCGTATTGTATTCAGGCCGCGGCCAAATACCGTAGCCGGCCACCGGCGCACGCGTGCCGCGGCCGGTTCCGCCGGGCGGACGGCCGGGCTAGAACTGGGCGCGCCAGCGGAAGCCGAGGGACGGCTCGATCTCGTTGGCCGTGCTGTAGGTGGCCTTCTGCATCTGCACGTCGAAGCCGACCTGCGCCCAGCCGAGCGGCCACGCGCGGTCGTAGGTCACCGTGCTCGCGGTCTCCGGCTGCGGGCCTTGTACCTTCTCGACTTTCAGCCGCAGCGCAGTCCGGCGCCGCGGCCGGTGGCCCGCCATCAGGCCCGCGATCTCCGTTTCGAGGCCGAGCCGGCGGCTGTCGGACCCGAACGGGCTTGAGACGTCGAACGCCGCGGGCGTGGTCGTCGCTTCCAGCGTCGCACGGCTGCGAATCGTGACCGCGTGAGCGGCATCGGTGCCCGCGAACTTTTGATAGAATCCAAAATCAAGAATCCGACCCGTTTCGCCGCTCGGCGATCGCCAAAACGTTCCCTCGAGCTCGTCCAAGAACGGTACGGGGGATTGGAAGCGCAGCGTCGTATCGAACTTGGTGTCCGGGAGCTCGGCGCCCGCGTTTCGGTCCCCGAAATCGACGCGCGTCTCGAGCCCGATGCGACTGCCGAGCTCGAGCTCCGACGTCAAGCGCGGGACGATCGTCGTTTCGTGAGCCGGGGCGCGCAACGCCACGTCGGCTTTGAGCTTTAACCTGTCGGCATCCAGCGACAGCCCTGCGTTGCTCTTCGGGTTCTGATTCGCGGAAGATTCGAAGTACGGTGTGAGCTCGGCTGCCGCGGCGCCGATCTCGAGCGAGGCGCACGCAAAGAGCAGCGCCATACGAGGCATGTGCCGGCCCATGTCGTTGCGTTTCCCCGATGTCCCCAGAACGCATGGCGAGGCGTCGACTCTAATTGAGTCACTCTCGGCCGGACCGGAAGCCGATCACTGTTCCGTGATTGGTATGGTTTGTGCTTGGTAGGTCTGCGCTCCCGTGCCGAAGGATTCAATGCTCGTCGTGAAAATAGCTCTGCTCAGCGTCGCGGTCTGCGGCAGCACCGTTGCCGGTCTGGCAGCTGCGCAAGATCGGCCGGCGACTCCATTCAATCGCATGATATTGGTTGCGCGAGCGGAGGAGCTGTCGAAGCAACCGTTCGTCCGGCCGACGCAGCGCGACGGCGGAGCGCTCGAGAAGCTCACGTACGATCAGTACCGTTCGATTCGGTTTCAGACGGGTGCTTCGATCTGGTCGCACGAAGACCGCAATTTCACGCTGGATTTGTTCTACCCGGGATTCATCTACGACACGCCCGTCGCCATCAACCTCGTCGTCGCGGGTGTCGCGCGGCGCGTGCTGTTCAAGAACCAGCTCTTCGATCACGGTCCGAACGTGCCGACGATCGAGAGCAACGACTTGGGCTACTCCGGGTTTCGCGTACGGGCACCGATCAACAAGCCCGACGTGCTCGATGAATTTCTCGTATTTCAGGGCGCGAGCTACTTTCGCGCGCTCGCGCGCGGTCAGAACTACGGAGTGTCGGCGCGCGGTCTCGCCATTCGGACCGCGCGGCCGGAGGGCGAGGAGTTTCCGGTCTTCACCGACTTCTGGGTCGAGCGTCCGGCCGAGCACGCCGAGGAGATCACGATCCATGCGCTGCTGCAGAGCGCATCGGTCGTCGGCGCGTACACCTTCAAGGTGCGACCGGGCGCTGCGACCACGATGGACGTCGATGCGGCGCTGTTCCCGCGGGCGGGCGTGATGGCCTACGGCATTGCGCCGCTCACCTCGATGTTTCTGTTCGATGCAACGAACCGGAATCGATTCGACGACGTGCGTGCGGCCGTGCACGATTCCGACGGCCTCGAGATCGTGAACGGCGGTGGCGAGCGGATCTGGCGGCCGCTCGCGAACCCGCGGGTCCTGCAGGTCTCCGCGTTCCTCGACAACAACCCGCAGGGTTTCGGTCTCGTGCAGCGCAAGCGCCGCGTCGAGGACTATCAGGATTACGAAGCGCGTTACGACCAGCGGCCGTCCGTATGGGTCGAGCCGCGCGGCGAGTGGGGGGCGGGGCACGTGGAGCTCGTCGAGATCCCGTCCGACAAGGAAATTCACGACAACATCGTGGCGTACTGGCAGCCCGCGATGCCGCTCGTGGCCGGCCAGCGCGCGGATTTCAGCTATCGCCTGCGCTGGACCGACGAGGCGCTCGACGAATCGCTCGCGCGCGTCATCGACACGCGGGCGGGCAAGGCGCCCGACGCGGATCAACGCGAGTTCGTCGTCGATTTCCATGGCCCCGGCGAGCCGCCGGCGGACCTCGAGATCAAGACCATGAGCTCGGCCGGAACGATCCACGACGCCCGCGGTCAACTGTTGCCGTCGGGCGATTACCGAGTGAGCTTCGAGCTCGCGACCGAGCGCGCCGACGTGATCGAGCTTCGGCTGCAGCTGTTGTCGAAGGAGCAACCCTGGAGTGAGACGTGGCTGTATCGATGGAGCCGATGATGGCGCGCCCACCCGCGGTCCCCGCATTCTCCCTGCTCGAGATGCCCGAGCAGGATCTGCAGCGCTTCACGCGTAAACGGCGGCCCGCACCCGCCTCGGCGAAGACCCGGCTCGCTCGGCTCGTCACCTTCGCCGGCGCGCTCGCGCTTACGGCGTACGCCGCCCGCGAGATGCTCGCGGTCGTGTCGGTCGGAGGCGTCACCATTCTCCAGGGGTTGATGGTCGTGCTGTTCACGATCACGTTCGGCTGGATCGCTCTATCGGCGGCCGGGGCCGTGGCGGGTGTGCTGTTCGGCGGCGTGAAACGCCGCGGCGACGCGAAGGCAAGCATCGAGCAGCGCACGGCGCTCGTGATGCCGATTTGCAACGAGGACCCGGTCCGGAGCTTCGCGTCGCTCGGCGCGATGGCGTCGCTGCTGATCGAGGGCGACATGGCGGCCGGATTCGAGATCTTCGTGCTGTCCGACACGTCGAATCCCGATTTGTACGTGCAGGAGACGGCCGCGTTTCAAGCTCTGCGCGAGGAGCTCGGCGAGCGCATGCGCGTGTGGTACCGGCGCCGCACCGAGAATCACGGCCGCAAAGCCGGCAACGTTCACGACTTCGTGACCCGCTGGGGCGGCCGCTACGATTTCATGATCGTGCTCGATGCCGATAGCGTGCTCACGCCCGAGACGCTCGTGACGATGGTGCGCGAGATGGTGGCCGACCCGCGGCTGGCGCTGCTGCAAACGGTGCCGCGGCTCTGCGGCGGCCACACGCTGTTCGCGCGGCTGCAGCAGTTCGCGGGCGCCGTGTACGGCCCCGTCGTCGCACGCGGCATGGCCGCGTGGTCCGGCGACGACGGCAACTATTGGGGGCACAACGCGATCATTCGCGTGCGCGCGTTCGCATCGGCGGCGGGGCTACCGACGCTGCCGGGCCGCAAGCCGTTCGGCGGCATGATCCTGTCGCACGACTTCGTGGAAGCCGCGCTGTTGCGGCGCGCGGGCTGGTCCGTGCGGATGCTGCCGACGCTCGGCGGCACCTGGGAGGAGGGCCCGCCGTCGCTGCTCGACGTCGCGGCGCGCGATCGGCGTTGGGCGCAGGGCAATCTTCAGCACTTGGGCGTGGTCGGTGCGCGCGGGCTGTCGTGGCCGAGCCGTGCCCACATGTGGATCGGGGTGATGAGCTATCTCGCCTCGCCGTTGTGGTTCGCGCTGATCGCGGTCGGTCTCGGCGTGACCGCGCACATCGCGACCGCGCAGTTCGACTATTTCACCGACGAGCGCTCGCTGTTTCCCCAGTGGCCTCGGTTCGACAGCGAGCGGATGATCCAGCTGTTCATCTTTGCGATGGCGGTGCTGCTTGCGCCGAAAGTGCTGGGTCTGCTGCGCTCGCTCGTGAACCGCGAGTTCCTGCGCACCGTCGGCCCCGTGCGGCTCCTGCTCGGCGTCGTGGCCGAGACCGTGCTGTCGGCGCTGTACGCGCCGGTCATGATGATGATCCAAAGCCGCCAGGTCTGGGAGATCGTGCGCGGCCAGGATTCCGGATGGTCGGTCCAGAGCCGCAAGCACACGACGATGCCGTGGCGCATTTTGCTGCGGCGCCATTGGCTTCACATGACGGCCGGCATCGCATTGACGGCCGGCCTGATGCTGATCTCGATGCCCGTGGTCGCGTGGATGAGCCCGACGCTCGTCGGCCTGATCGCTGCGCTGCCGCTGTCGGCCGCGAGCGGCAGCCTCGTGCTGGCGAAGGTCGCGCGTTTCTTCGGGTTGCTCACGATTCCGGAGGAGATCGCGACGCCGCGCGTGATCGAAGTGCGGGATGCATTCGAGGCCGGTCTCGGCGCGACGATCGCCCGCGTCACGATCGAGCGGCTGTTGCTCGACGAGGACGCGCGCCAGCGGCATTTCGCGGCGGTGCTGCCGCGGCCGCCCGGGCCGCGCGGACGGCCCGACGTGCCGCTGCTCTCGGCTCGGGCGAAGATCGGCGATGCGCGCAACACGGCCGAAGCCCTCGGCTGGCTGAGCCCGCCCGAGCGGCTCGCGGTGCTCGGCGACCACGACCTGTTCCACTCGCTCGCGCGGCTTGCGTCGCCCGGCGAGCACACGCCCGATCGCCCGAAGCTGCGCTCGGCATAATCCGAGACGCAATCACATCGACCGCGCAAGTTTCGCGATTGGCGCGCCGCAGCCCGCCCGCTCTACACTGGCTCGGAGGGTCGCCGCGGCTACCGAGGCACGGCCCATGCGGAACCGAGGTCGAGCAT
Organism: uncultured Gammaproteobacteria bacterium; assembly: GCA_963817615.1. Taxonomy (GTDB): domain Bacteria; phylum Pseudomonadota; class Gammaproteobacteria; order Steroidobacterales; family Rariloculaceae; genus FEN-1219. The sequence continues at coordinate 154,980 of CAWFPH010000003.1, forward strand.
GCGTATCGCCGCCGTCGCATTCGTCTTGTCGAGCCTTGCGTGGCCGGCTGCCGCGCTCGACACGCTGCGCTGCGGCAACGACCTCATCAGGGTCGGCATGGTGGCGCCGCAAGTCGTCGCGAAGTGCGGTCAGCCGACCACGAAGACCGTCGAGAACGTGCCGGTCCGCGTGCGCCGTCCGAACGGATTGTCCGGCACGGTCGGCGTCGCGCACATCGAGCACTGGGTCTACGATCGCGGTTTCGGCAAGTTCCCCGCCAGGCTCACGTTCGACGAGGGCAAGCTCAAGCAGATCGAGCTGCTTACCACGGACGAGTAGCGTTAGGTTTGAGCCTCGAGCGTCGCGAGGTACTGCGACACTCCGCCAAGCAGCATTTGCACGGCCATTGCGACGAGGAACATCCCCATGAGCCGCTCGAGCGCGACCAAGCCGCGCGGCCCGATGCGTCCCGCGATCGCGTGGCCCGCCAGCAGCACGACCGCGGCTGCGAGCCACGCCAGCACGATCGTGCCGACGGAGCGCAGCCATGCGTTGTGCGCGGCGCTGCCGAGCAGCATGACGAGCGTGAGCGCGGAGGGGCCCGCGAACAACGGTGTCGCGAGCGGCACGATGAACGGTTCGGCCGCCGTCTCGCTGTCCATGCTGAGCTTGATCGAGGGGAAAACCATCGGCAGCGCGATCAGGAACAAAATCAGGCCGCCTGCGATCGTGAGCGCGGGCTCGGAGATCTTGAGCAGCGCGAGCAGGTAGCGCCCCGCGAACAGAAAGACGATGAGCCCGACGAGCGCGATCGCGAGCTCCCGCAGCAGCACGTGCACACGGCGTTCCGGCGCGACGCGCGCGAGCAGCGTCGAGTACAGCGGAATCAAGCCGAACGGATCGATCACGAGAAATAGCAGCACGGCGTTCGATAGCACGGCTCTTACTCGATGGCGGCCCGGCGATAGAATAACTTGCCGGGCTCATGGCAAGGATTCGCATCTCGATGGACAACGACGGCACGGGGCCGCTGGCCGCGCCCGAAGCGCCCCCGCCCGCGCGGACCTCGGAGATCCTTCGGGACCTTGCCTACGGCGCCGGCGAGCGCGTCACCTTTCGCGAGATCTTGGTGGAGCTGCGCCACCGCGCGTTCGGCTTCGCGATGCTGGTCTTCGCGCTGCCGGCTTGTTTGCCGATGCCGCCCGGGATACCGACGATTTGCGGCGTGGCGCTCGCGATCGTCGCGCTCAATCTGATCACCGTCCGGCAGCGGTTGTGGCTGCCGAGCGCCGTGGCCGATAAGAGCATCGCACGCTCGGACCTGCGGCGTGTGGTCGACCGAGCCTTGCCCTATCTCCAGCGGCTCGAGCGAGTCTGCAAGCCGCGCTTGAGTCTTGCGACCGAGCCGATCGGCAAGGTGCTGATCGGGCTCATCGTGCTCGTGCTGGGGTTCGTGATGATCTTGCCGATTCCGTTCATCGGCAATATTCCGCCCGGCCTGGCGGCGGCGGTCATCGCGCTCGGCGTCACCGAGCGCGACGGGCTCCTGGTCGCCGTCGGCTTATTCGCGGCGGCGCTTGCGATTGCGATCGCATCGGCCGCGACCTGGGCCGCGGTCATCGAGATCGTACGGTTCTTCGCGGGAAGCTGACGGTGTTCGCGAGCCGCGGCGGATTCAGTCGGCGCGGCGCGCGAGCAGCGCGTCGACCTCGCGCTCACTTTCGAGCCAATCCGCAACGGGATCGCCGCCCGAGAAGCCGCGCTGCTCGGCGCGCAGATACGCCGACTCCGCAATCAGCGCGCGGCGCTCCGCGGCCGAGAGCATCTGGGCGCCGGCTGCGTCGTTGCTGCGGGCCGCGCCGGCGGCGCGACGGGTCGTACGAGCGCGCTTCGGGCGCGCGGTCGATTGGGTGCTGCTCATGTTCTGGTCGCTCCTGATGACGAACCGAGGCAAATCGAGTGTCCCTCAGCTCGCAGACTAGTACTAATGGGTGACGGCTGTATGAATACGCGGTCGCATTCGAACCGCGAACGATGCAACAGGTTGTGGGGCGCGTCCAGTTGTCGGCTGGAACCGACATATTGGAGTTCCACGCGCCGCTGTGTTAGATAGATCGCTGGTCATAATGACCGCGCAAGTTCCTGGGGCTACGGCAATAACCTCCAGCAAATTCAGGGGAGAGCTATGTTTGAGATCAGCAAGAAGGGTTCGCCCGACAAGGGACTTGAGGCCGCTCCGCGCGACCCCCGTCCCGAGGCGTCCCGTATGGATGCGGGTGCTGCGCGAACCGCCGCGCCGGTTCGAGAGGCGGCCGTGATCGGACCGTCGATTCACATCGACGGCGACCTGCGCGGCGAAGAGGACCTGTTGATCGACGGCGAGGTGAACGGCACGGTCCAGCTGAAGAACAACAGCCTGACGATCGGGCCGCAAGGCAAGGTTCGCGCCGACGTCTACGCGCACTCGATCTACGTCGACGGCTACATGGAAGGCGATCTGTACGGCTCGGAGCGCGTCGCGATCCGCAAGAGCGCCCAGGTCCGCGGCAACGTGACGTCGCCGCGCGTGAGCCTCGAGGACGGCGCGAAGTTCAAGGGCTCGATCGAGATGGATCCGCAGGCCGTTCAGGCCTCGCTCGGCACGAACCGCAGCGCGAAGCCGGCGACGTCCGTTCCGAGCCCCGGTAAGCCTGCGAGCCCGCAGAAGTTCGACAGTCCGGCGAAGGCCGAGGCGACGCCCGCGGGTGTCGTCAAGACCGGAGCGGCGACCTGACGACGGCCGCGTCGGCTTCTTCAGTGACCGCGGCGGCCCGCAACGTGAGCGAGCGCGCCGCCGTGAGCGCGGCGACAGAAGCGCTCAACGCGCCGCTGTTCCACTCCGTGGTCGACCGTCTCGAGGACGGCGGTCGCTGGGTCGTGCTCGACCTCGGCGCCGCGCGCACCGAGACCGTCGCACTGCTCAGCCGGTTTCGTTGCCGGCTCGAGATCGCAGACCTTGCGGAGGGTGTCGACTCGCTGAATGCGGAGCAGACCCCTCAGCAGCAGCGCTCTCGCGCCGAAGCGCTGCTCCCGGCGCGCCGCCGCGAGCCGACGGACATCGTGTTCTGCTGGGATCTGCTGAACTACCTGAATCGGCCCGCGCTCGCCTGCCTGATGGAGGCTATCGCGGCCCGGAGCCGGCGCGGGACGCTCGTACACGCGTTGGTTTATTACTCGGCGCGGCGGATGCCCGCACGGCCGAGCTGCTTCGTGCCGCTCGACGATCAGCGGCTCATGAACGTGGCGCCGCAGACGGCCGAGTGCGACGCGCCGCGCTACTCGCCGGAGGACCTTGCGCTCTGCATGCCGCGCTACGAGGTGGATCGCGCGCGGTTGTTGCGCAACGGCATGCAGGAGTTCTTGTTCCGGTTGTGAGGTCGCGTCCCGTCGGCGCCGACGTCCCGCTTTAGCGCGGGTGGAAGGTTCTGCCGATCAGCGCGCGCGCATCGGCGCCGTCCCACTCGCGCGCGCCGTAGACTTTCTCGAGCACCCGGCCGTTCGCGTCGACCAGCACCGTGAGCGGCAGCCGCGATGCGCCGAGCATGTTCTCCAGCACGAGCTCGTGATCGATGAAATGGCTGATCGTCGCATTTCCGGCCTTGAGCGCGGCCTGCGCGTTGTCGACGTAGTCGTCCGTCGAAATGCCGATGATCGTGAAATAGTGCGAATCGTCGCGCCATGCGAGCCGCTCGAGCGAGGCCATCTCGGCGCGGCACGGACCGCACCAGCTCGCCCAGACGTTGATCAACAGCGGCCGGCCGTGAAATTCCGCGAGGTGCCTCGTGGGACCGTTCAAGCCCTGCATCGGCGCGTCGCGCAGCGTCTCGCCGACCCGCACCTCGCCGGCCGTGTCGGCCGGCGTCGCAGCGGCGTAACCGAGTGCGCACAGGACCAAACCGGCGAGCGTTGCGTTGCGCATGCGCGCGACCATGCCAGGGGCGGTGCCGCGGTGCAAGGATCGGAGCCGCGTTTGCGGGCTGTTGCGATCAGTCTGCGAAGAACGCGTCGAGCGTGGGGAACGCGGCGGTTGCGTCGAGGCAGTCCTTGAGATAGATCGCGAATCCCAGGTCGCCTGTCCAGAGCGAATAGCGCATCTGGCCGAAGCGGGCGGCGTCGCGCTCGGTCTGGCGGATGCCGTGCATCGCGAACGCGCGGGCACGCTCGAGCCACTTCGAATCGCGCGTGCGGGCGTGGAGCTTCAAGAAGGCGTAGCCGTTGCCGCCGGTTCCGTGGCAGAGGTTCGAGCCCTTGCGCAGCGGACCGGCCCGCCAGATCGCTTCGCCGGCTCCGAGCAGGAGGTCGTCGAGCTCGCCGCCCGGGAAGGCTGCGAGGCACACGACGAAGCCCGGTGCGCCGTGACAGAACTGCATGAGCCAACCGCCGCGCGATCCGCGCGTCGGAATCAGCCACGGTTGCCAATTCACGAGTCCGTCTTCGACCGTCGCGGCCCGCCGCACGGTGTTCGCGATGCATTGCGTCCACTCCGCGCGCTCGGCGTCATCGAGCAGCGCGAGGCCGCGGAGCAGCGGCGCTGCGTTGCCGACGAAGCCGTGCACCGCGTCTACGTAGCTGCTGCGAGTGCCATAAAGCTCCTGCGTCCAGTAGCGGCAGTCGTGCTCCTTCGAGAACGAGAGCTGCGATTGCAGCAGGCGCGCAGCGCTGCGGAATGCGGCGGCCCAGCGCGGTTCGCCCGTGCGCTCGTGCATGAACAGCGCTGCGAGCATCGTGCCCGGCGATCCCCACATCAGCTCGCGGCTCGGGTTGCCGAGATTCGCGGCGATGAGCTGCTCGATGCGAGCGGCCGTCTCCGCGCTCGGATCGTCCCAGTACATCGACATCAGGATCGATGTCTCGCCCATCAGGTAGGACGCGGGCTCGTGCACGCCGACGGCGGCGAGCCATTCGCGGTCGCGCTCGAGCACGCCGCTCAACTGCTGCGTATGGGAGCGCTGCGGCGCGGCCGCGCCGATCGCCTTTAGGTAGCGCAGCGCCCAGATTACCCCGGCCGCGCCGAAGTACAGCGGATAAGCCGGCGCCGCGCTGCGCCCATCCGCGTCGAGCGGATGCATCGGCCAAAAGGCCTCGGGCGAGAACTGCGCCTCCGTGTCGGCCACGATGCGCTCGATCAGCGCTTGCGCGCGCGCCGGGTTCCAAGCGGTCGTTTCGCAGGGTTCGTGGCGTTCCGGTCGATACAGCATGCCGTCCGTCGTGCTCGTGTGCGCCGCGGCGATTTCGTCCGGCGCGCTCACGGTATCTCCGCGGCTTTCGCCGCGTCAATTTGACGCGGCGATGCTGAGGCGCTCGGTGTCTTGCGGGGCGCGTCGCGGGCTGCGCGCCGGTGTGGCTGCCGCGCCGCGGCCCAGGTAGGCTGCGCGCAGGGCCGCCATTTGCAACCCGCGGCGCCGGCCAAGCGGCCACCGAGGAATCCAGGGATGGCACAAGAAGCATCGCGCACGCTGCCTCCGTTCGAACCGTTTGCGATCGCGCAGGGCTTCCTGGGTGCTGCGGAGATCGATCGCCTGATCGCCGAGCATGCCGCGCTGGTCGAGGACGGGCAGCTCGGCGCGGGCGGCGCCGACACGAGCGTCAGGCGCTCGCAAGTCGTATTTCTGGGCCGGGAGCCACGCTACCAGTGGCTCTACGATCGCATCTGGGCGGCGGCCGAGGAGTGCAACCGGTTGTTCTTTGCCGCGCATATCGCGGCGGTGGAAGGCAACATCCAACTCGCCCGCTACGACAGCTCCGAGCAGGGCTTCTACGACTGGCACACCGACTTCAGCGGAGTCCGACCGCTGCGCAAGATTTCGGTGTCGATCCAGCTGTCGGAATCGGAGGATTACGCGGGCGGCGATCTCGAGCTGCTGTTCGGCAATCGGGCGCAGCCGCTCGCGAGAGCCCGAGGCACGTTCATTGCGTTCCCGAGCTTCATCCTGCACCGCGTGACGCCGGTCACCCGCGGCACGCGCTGGAGCCTAGTCGCATGGATACTCGGTAACCGCTGGCGTTGAGGAGCGCGGCGCCACCGCGCGGAGTGACCGCCGCGTTCCGCGGCGTCGTGGCTGCGCTCGACGGGGCCGGTGGATCGAGGTGGCCGCGCCGCTAACGCCCGACCAGCTTTGCGAGCTGCGGCGGATAGCGCTCGCCGCGCACCTCGAGCCCCGCGAGCGCCGCATCGATTGCGCGCAGGTCCTCCGCCCCGATCTCGACTTCGGCGGCGCCTAGGTTTTCCTCGAGGCGCTGCAGCTTCGTGGTGCCCGGGATCGGCACGATCCACGGCTTTTGCGCGAGCACCCATGCGAGCGCAATCTGGGCGAGCGTCGCATGCTTGCGGGTTGCGATGTCGCGCAGACGCTCGACGAAAGCAGCGTTCGCCTTGCGCGCCTCGGGGGCGAAGCGCGGCACGATGTTGCGGAAGTCGCTCTGGTCGAACGTCGTTCGCTCGTCGATCGCGCCCGTCAGGAATCCCTTGCCGAGTGGGCTGAACGGCACGAAACCGATACCGAGCCGCTCGAGCGTCGGCAGGATCTCCTTCTCCGGCTCCCGCCACCAGAGCGAATATTCACTTTGCAGAGCTGCGACCGGTTGGACCGCGTGCGCGCGCTCGATCGACTGCACGCCGGCTTCGGACAGCCCGAAGTGGCGCACCTTGCCTTGCTCGATCAGCCGCTTGACGGCACCGGCCACGTCTTCCATCGGCACGTTCGGGTCGACGCGGTGCTGATAGAACAGATCGATCCGATCCGTCTGCAACCGCTGCAGCGACGCATCCGCCACGGCCGCGATGTGCTCTGGCCGGCTGTCGAGCCCGCGTTGCGTGCCGGACGTCTGGTCGATATCGAAGCCGAACTTGGTGGCGATCACGACCTCGTCACGCACCGGAGCCAGCGCCTCGCCGACGACCTCTTCGTTCGTGAACGGGCCGTAGACCTCTGCCGTGTCGAACAACGTCACGCCTCGCTCGACCGCCGCGCGGATCAGCGCGACGGCGTCGCGGCGGTCGGTGGCCGGACCGTAGCCGAAGTTCAGCCCCATGCAGCCGTAGCCGATTGCCGATACCGTGAGGCCGGTGCTTCCGAGCGTTCGTTGTTCCATCGCGAGCTCCTAGCAGACGCGCGCCTGCACGAGAATGAGTGCCGGTCTGCATTCTCGCACCGCGTCGTGCAGGCGCGCGATTCCCGAGCCGACCGCTGCGCGATGCGCGAGCAGTGCGGCAATGGAAAACCGGGACGGGCCGAAGCGGGAAGCAACGCTCCGCGATCAGCTTGCGCGGCCGAGCCAAGCGGCGAACAGCTCGATCCAGTGCGCCGACGGCGTATCGGCATAGCCCACGCCGAACGCGTGGCCTCCCTCTTGCAGGAAGTGCGCCTCGACGGGGCGCTTCGCGGCGCGCAGCGCCGCCAGCATTCGCAAGCTGTTTTCGACGGGGACGGCGGGGTCGTCCAGCGCGTGCACGAGGAACGTAGGAGGTGTCGCCGCGTCGACATGCAGCTCGGCCGAGCGCCGCTGTACCTCGGCGTCGCTCGCCGGCTCGCCCAGCAGGAGATTGCGCGACAGCTCGTGCGTCCACGGCCTCTGCATCGTCACGACCGGATATACGAGGGCCGCCGTGAACGGGCGGGCGCTCGAGTCGTCGGAGCCGTCCACGCGTTCGTAGGTCCGCTCCGCGTGCTGCGTCGCCAGCGTCGCCGCAAGGTGCCCGCCGGCCGAGAAGCCGAGCACGCTCACCTTCGCCGCGTCGATGCCGAAAAGCGCCGCTTGCGAGCGGATCACCCGCATCGCTCGCTGCGCGTCCTGCAGCGGAACGTCAGACCGATGCGCCCACCCCTCGCCCGGAAGGCGGTAGGTCAGCACGAACACCGTGATGCCGAGCGCGGTCAGCCGCGGCGCGAGCTCGGCGCCCTCATTCGCGACCGATACGAACTGGTACGCGCCGCCAGGGATCACGAGCAGCGCATGACCGTTCGGCCGGTGCGGGCGAAACACGCGCAGGTCCGGTCGCGCGACGTTGCGCAGGAACACGGGCGGCCAGTCGTCGGGCAGCCGCTGCGCGGCAAAGCCGGCCGCCCCGGGCGGCGCCGCCGGCCACAGCGGCACGCTCGGTGCCCGCGTCCAATTGCCGGGCAACGACTTCGCCGGAGGCGGAGGCGACAGGGCCGCGCGGGGGGCTGCCTGCCCCGCGGCACGCGTGAGCAGCAGCGTGCAGCCGAGTGCCAACAGCTGCCGGCGGTCGAATCGCGTCATGGCTGCGCCCTAACTCGCGCCGTCTGCACGTGTGCCCGTGCGCTCGTCACCCGGGGCCGCTGCCGGCACCGAGATGGCGATCGAAGAACTTCACGATCACGTCGAAGCAATCGCGGGACTCCGGCACGTCGACGTTGTAGAAGAACCCGTGAAACATGCCTTCCCACACGTGGAGATCGGCGTCGACGCCTTGCTTGACCAGCAGCGCATGCGTGTGCACGGCCGAGCTCAGCTCGAACCCGCGCGTGCCCGTCACGATCAACGTCGGCGGAAATTTCGCGAGCACGGCCGCGGAGGCGGCAGGGGCGACCAGCGGATCGTCGGGGTCCGTGCCCGCGAAGTAACCGAGCGCGGCGGCCTTCTCGGAGCCGCGAGCCGGCGGCGGCGGGGCGCGGCTCTCGCCGATCGCGGCGGTCGTGTAGGTTGCGTCGCCGCCGAAGCCGTTCGAAGGGGCCGTCATTCCGGCGCACAAGAGCGCGACCGCGCCGGGCCGCGGCAAGGAATGTTGCTGGAACCACGCGACCGCCATGCCGGTCAGCATGCCGCCGGCCGAGCAGCCGTAGATGCCGATGTCCTCGGGCTTGTACGTCTCGAGCAGCGCGCGATAGGCGGACGCGACGTCTTCGCTCGCGGCCGGATGTCGATACTTCGGCCCCTGGCGATAGTCGAGGCTCAGCACACGGATGCGGCCGAGCGCCGCGACCGGAATAGACTCGAGCTCGGCGCAGCCGGGCCAGCAGCCCGTGAAGCCGCCGCCGTGCAGATCGATCAGCACGCGGTCGCGGTTGGCGGGTGCGACGCCGCTCCTCGGCAGGTACTCGTAGGCGTGGACGCCGCCGATCGTGACGTCGCGTCGCTCGACCGCGAACAGCTCGTGCTGCCGCTTCAGGTAGCCGGCCAACAAGGGCGGAACGCCGTCCTTCTGCACGAGCATCTCGGGACGCTGCATGTTGAGCAGGTGCTCGGTGACGTAGGCTTTGCCTTCCGGGCTCAACATGCTCGACATCGGGACCACGTGCGCGGGCACGTGCACGGCCCCGTCTTGGTCGATCCTAACGGCCGGGGAAGCGGCCGCTGCGTCCTGCGCGCGAGCGAATGCGCCGGGCAGCCATACTGCGATCAGCGCGAGCGCATACGGAATCGTTCGCTTGCGAGCCATGGTCGTTCCCCCGTTCGCGTGCCGATCGCGTCGTCACTGTAGCGCTACGCGCAATCGATTGCACCAGCGATTGCCCGCCGCGGCGCGAGCGGCAGCGCTGCGCAGGGCCGGGGGACGTCAGCCGATCTTGCTCTTGCGGCCGCGGGCTTTGACGGTAGCCGGCGGCCTGCGGCTGCGGATCGCCGGCAATGCGCGGTAATGCTCGCGCAGGCTCGAGGGCCGCACGACGAGCTCGGTCGGGAGCACGGCCGATTCATTGCGCTCGCCGCGGATCGCACGTAGCAGCTTGTCGACGAGCAGCCGCGCGCCCCTATGGCAGTCCTGGCGAATCGACGTCAGCGGCGGCGTGGTGTAGGCCGCGAACGGAATGTCGTCGTAGCCGACGATCGCGACATCTGCGGGCACCTTGCGGCCGCGCTCGGACAGTGCGCGCAGCGCGCTCATCGCGAAGACATCGGAGCACGCCACCACGCCGTCGAGCTCGACTTCGGCTTCGAGCAAGGACACGATGCAGTGGTACGCGGTGTCGCCGCCGAACCGAACGGCCGCTTCGAGATGCGCCGAGCGCCGGAGCCCGGCATCGCGTAGCGCGCGCCGATAGCCCGCGAGGCGCGCGGCCACCTCGGGCGCGGCGGGATCGCCGAGAAAGACGATGCTGCGACAGCCCTGTGCGATCAGGTGCGAAGTGGCAGTGTGCCCGCCCGTCTCGTTGTCCGAGCCGACGGTGACGTAGCGCTGGTCGGGCAAGCTCGCGCCCCATACGACCATCGGTATGCCGGCTGTCGCGAGCTCGTTCAGCTGCTCGTGGTGCAGGCTCTGACCGATCACGATCACGCCGTCCACGCGGCGCCCATGGGTGACCGCCGCAATCCAGTCCGTGGGATCCGCCGTCATCTTGTGCAGCAGCAGGCTGTAGCCGCGCGCCGCGAGCTCGTCGGCAATGCCGCCGAGGATCTCGAGGAAGAACGGGTCGGACAAGTTCTGCTTGGCGGCGTGGGCGAGCGGAATCACGACACCCGCCGTGCGCGTGAACCCCGTGCGCAGCGTGCTGCCGGCCGCATCGACGCGATAATTGAGCTTGGCGGCAGCGTCGCGGACCAAGCGGCGCGTTTCCTCCGAGATGACGGGACTGCCCGCGAGGGCGCGCGAGACCGTGGACAGGGATACGCCGGCGCGGCGCGCGACCGCGCTCATCCTGTGTCGATTCGGCTGTTTTTTTCGCATGGAGCTCCGCGGGTCTGGCCGGCTTCGGTCGGCAAGATTCAGACGCCCGCGCCCTTGATCGAGCGCGTGCCTTGCCGGTCGTGCAATCGTACGTCATCCGTGGGGCGATTCGCCCCGTCGTCGGCCATGCCATCCGCGGGCTCCGCGGCGGCGTGCAAAATCGCAAAAGGCTCGAGCCCGTTGCAGGGTGAAAGCTCGATGAGATGGGCTGCGGAGCGCAGGTCGACGTACAGGCGCGCGGTCTGCCGGCCGTTCCGCCAGCGCAAGTCCAGTGCATCGTCCGCCGACGCCGCGAGCTCGAACGTTCCCGCGAACGCCGGGTGCGAATTGCGCAGTCGCACGAGCGCGAGCAGGTCGCGCACCACGGGGCGTTCGAGCGATCGATCGACGTCGGCCCGCGTGTAGAAGCGCCTGTTGATGTCGCGGCCGGTGCCGGTGTGCTCGAGTAACTCGAGATCGTTGTGTCCCGCCAGCAGCCCGACGTAGTAGACCTGCGGCACGCCGGGCAGGAAAAATTGAATGGCGCGGCACAGCAGGTAGCGCAGGTCAGCGCGCGCGAGCGCGTCGTAAAACGTGCAGTTCACCTGATACAGATCGAGGTTCGCGGCCGCCGCGCCGGTCGCTCGCAAGCTTGCTCCGTTGCTGTTCGCGTGGATATGTGCGACGAGCCGCGCAAGCTCCGCCTCGGCGAGGAGTCCGGGGCGGCCGAGCGGATCCTGCGCGTCGGCGCCGGCGTCGATCACGCCGATCCCATCGTGCGTGTCGAGAACCGTCAGCGCGTTCACGGGCCGGATCTCGATCCATCGTTTGAGCGCGCGCGCGTCGCCATTGAAAAACGCATGCAGCACGAGCGGCGGCAGCGCGAAGTCGTAAACCCAGTCCACGTGCCGGGCGATCTCGATCTGCCCCCGGTAATACGAGTGAATCTCGACGAGCACCTCGAGGCCGAGCCGCTTGGCGCGCTCGGTGAAGGCGCGGATGAAATCGACCGTCTCCTGCATCATGAAGCAGCTGCTGCCGGCCTTCTTGATCGCGTAGCCTGCTGCGTCGAGGCGGATCATGCGAATGCCATTCGCCGCGAAGGTCCGCAGAATGTCGTCGAGATAGCGGCCGCCCTCCGGATCACGCACGTCGAGGTCGATCTGCTCGGGTGTGAACGTGGTCCAGAGGATCCGACGCGAGCCGTCCGCGAGCGTCATCGGGGTGAACGGAAGGCCCGGCCGCGGCCGGTAGATCGCGAGCAGGTCATCGGCGGTGGCACCCTGCGGGAACACCTGCTCGTACGTCAGGAACATGCCGGCATAACGGCTTCGCCTCCCGTTCGCCGAAAAATCGACGAACTGCGGCGAGCGGCTCGAGATGTGATTGACGATCACATCGGCCATCACGTCGGTGTCTGCCGCGATCGCGCGCACGTCCTCCCACGAGCCGAGGCGGGCGTCGACTTCGGTGTGGTCGATCGGATCGAAGCCCGCATCTGCGCCGTCGATCGGATGAAAGAACGGCAGCAAGTGGACTCCGCCGAACAGATTCGCGAACGGTCCGCGCAGCAGCTCGCGCAGACCGTGCAGCGTGCCGCCCAGCCGATCGGCATACGCGATGAGCTGAACTTGGTTCTTCACTCGGCGAGCGTGGGGATCGCAGCGGGCGCGCCTTGCGGTGCGGCGGCGGTCGGTGGATTTGCGGCGGCGCCCCGTCCGCTATCGTCCGATCTCTCGAGCCGGGGGCCCGCGGGATCGAGCAGCCAGTTGGCGAGAAGTCCGGCGAACAGCAGGAACGCGAAGACGGTCGCCAACACGAAGCCCGCGCGCGTCGATCCATAGACGTCGCTCACGGCTGCCATCGCGAGCGGCCCGAACGCGGCGGCCGCCGCAGTGAAGAACAGGATCACGCCGGCGGCCGCGCCGTGCTGCGTCTTCGGGAAGCAGCTGATGCCCTTGGAGTTGAGCGTCGGATACATGATCGACATGAACAGCCCCGACAGCGGCAGCAGCCACGCCGCGGCGCCAACGTCCCACACGAGCGAGCCCGCAAAGCACAGTAGGATCGCGAAACCGAACACCGTGAGCGCCGCGGCCCAGCGCAGATGCCCGAGGAACCAGGCGCCGACGAATCGCCCGACTGCCCGCAGCACGAAGAAGATCGTAAGCGCGTAGACCGCGATCCACGCGACTCCTTCCCGCTGTGACTGCAGGTACGTCGGCATCCAGACGTAGACGGCGCTCTCGACGGCCACGTAGAGCACGACCAGCGCCGAAAATCCGAGCGCGAGCGGGTCCTTCACGATCGCGACCATCTGTCGGAGAGTGGCACGCTCGAGCGGCCCTTCGACCCGCGGGTATCGCGCGCGGCTCGCGAGGATCACGAGCGCCGTGCAGATCGATGCCGCTGCGACGTACAGCCACTTCCAAGAAAGGCCGGCCGCGATCAGCGTCGCAACGATCGCGGGACCGGCGATCGCGCCGACCGCAAAGAACCCTTCGACCGTGTTCATCAACCGCGTGTGCGAAGTGCTCGTGGCGGTGACGTCGCCGATCAGCGCGAGCGCGCCGGTCTTGAACACGCTGATGCCGAGCCCCGCGATCGTGAGCAGTGCCACGAACGCGACGAATGCGTGGCTGACCGCGACGAGCAGCGAGCTTGCGCCGTACAGTGCGAGGCCGAGGACGATCGTGCGTTTGCGCCCGATGCGATCGGCCAGGAAGCCGAGCAGCAGCGCTCCGGCTGCAATTCCGGCCATGCCGGCGTATTGAAATGCGCCCGCCGCCGTGAGGGTCAATCCGAACTCGTCGATGATCTTCGGAATGACGCTGCCCACCGCGTCGGTGGTCATCGCGAACGTGAAGAACATCAGACACGTGAGCCAGCGGATCAGGCGCGCGTTGGCCGCGTTGGAGGGGTCTTGGCCAGTCATGCGTGGTTTCACCCGGTGCAGGCCAAGACTGTAACCGCACCGGCAATCGTTTGCACGAAGCCGTCCACCGCGCGGCACGGCGTTCCCGCCGCCTGCAGCGGTATTGGATCGGGAGGCCGGGCTCCTTCCCACTGCGCGTTGGCAAACGTTTGCACGAAGGGCTATGGTTTACGCGCTCGCGGACGCGGTTCGCGGCGAGGGGGCCGGCGCGGACGCGCGGTGCGGCGCCGCGCCCGGCGCAAGATCGCTCGTGCGGCGCTGCGGCGGTGGTGAGCATGGGAGAGGGCGGTACGAGCGTCTATGGCGGCATCGAGGGCGGCGGCACGAAGTTCGTGTGCGCCGTCGGCCATTCGCCCGTCGAGCTCGTGGACAGCATCAGCATACCGACGACGGACCCGCGCACGACGCTTGCCGAATGCGTGCGCTTTTTCGCCAGGGCGAACGACGTGCACGGTTCGATCGCCGCGCTCGGGTTCGGTTGCTTCGGACCGATCGAGCTCAGACGCGACTCCGATCGCTACGGCCGAATGTTGGCGACGCCGAAAGCCGGCTGGTCCGGCGCGAACTTGCTCGAGCCGCTGCGCGCCGCGTTCGGCGTGCCGATCGCGTTCGACACCGACGTGGCCGCGGCGGCCGAGGCGGAGTGGCGCATGGGCGCCGGACAGGGGCTCGGCTCGCTCGCGTACGTCACCGTCGGCACCGGCATCGGCGGCGCGGTGGCGCCGCGCGGCGGCGCGCCGCGCCGGCTGATGCACGCGGAGATGGGGCACGTGCCGGTGCGGCGGGATCCGCGCGACCGCGACTTCCCCGGTGTTTGCCCGTTCCACGGCGACTGCATCGAGGGGCTCGCGAGCGGCACCGCGATTCACGCACGTTGGGGTTGCGCATTGGATGCGCTGCCGCGCGGTCACGACGGTCCCTCTGTCGTCGCGGGCTACCTCGGGCAGCTCGCGGCCGCGATCGCACTGATGCTGTCCGTCGAGCGCATCGTGTTCGGCGGCGGCGTGATGGCCTACGGGCCGCTGCTTGCGCTCGTCCGCACGGCGGCGCTGCGTTGTCTCAACGGCTACGTCGAGGTTCTGAAGGCGCCGGGCGACATGGCCGGCTACGTCTGCACGCCGGCGCTCGGCAGTCGAGCCGGAATTGCGGGCGCGCTGCTGCTGGCGCAATCGGCGCGTGCGCAGCACGACCGACTTGAACGATGATATGGGGTCGCGCATCGCGACCGCGCCGATCCGCCGGAGCGCGATTCGCCAGGCGGCCGCGAAGGCGGCGCGACGACGGCGGACGCGTGGATTGCGTTCGCGCGCACGGGCGACCCGAATCACGCGAGCCTGCCGCGCGGGTCGCCGTTCGACCCCGCCACGGTGCCGACGCTGCTGTTCGACGACCTGCCCGCGCTCGCGCACGACCCCGACGGGGACGAACAGGCGAGCATCGGCGCAGCCTAGTAACCCGAGGGGCCGACGGCGGGGTCGGACGCAGGAGGGCGAAAGTGAACGAAACGCGAGGACGCCACCTCTGCATGCGCGAGTGGGCCGCGGTCATCTGCGGGTTGCTGATCGGCGCGCAAGCGGGTGCCCAGCCGGTCGGCATCGTCGACCAGCCGTGCCCCGCCCAATCGTTGCCGTCGTCGGCGTTCCGGCGCCAGGTGATCGCGTTGCTCGTCGAGCCGCACGCGATCGCGCCCGACGAGCTCGAGCGGTTCTCCAAGAGCCCCGAGGTCGCCGCAGTCGCGCAAGCCGACCGGCTGCGCGCCGCGCAGGACTGGGCCGATCTGTGCCGCTATCGCGCGCTCGACGCGAGCGCGCAGGCGTCGCTCAAGCCGCCGCGAGTGGTGTTCATGGGCGACTCGATCACCGAGAACTGGGGCCTCGCCGATCCGGCGCTGTTCGATGGCGAGGTCGCGAACCGCGGCATCAGCGGCCAGACGACCGCGCAGATGCTGGTTCGCTTTCGGGCGGACGTCGTGGCGTTGCGGCCGCAGACGGTCCACATACTGGCCGGCACGAACGACGTCGCCGGCAACACCGGGCCGATGAGCGCGCAGGACTTCAAGAACAACATCATGTCGATGGTGGACCTCGCGCGCCTGAATGCGATTTCGGTCGTGCTCGGCAGCATTCCGCCGACGGCGAAGCTCGGGTGGCGGCCCGAGGTGAAGCCCGTGCCGACGATCAAGGCGCTGAATGAATGGCTGAAGGTCTACGCCGCGAGGCAGCGCGTCGGCTTCGTCGACTACTACTCGGTGCTCGTCGGAGCGAACGGCGAGTTCCGTCCGGATCTCAGCAACGACGGCGTGCACCCGAACCGGAACGGCTACGCGATCATGCGGAAGCTCGCGGAGGACGCGTTGGCGTCGCTCGAGAAGCGCTAGACCGAATCGCGCCGCGCTCGGCCGTCATCAGGGCAACGCGAACGCGACGAGCTTGCGGCCGGCGACGACCGCGACGTATTGCTTGCCATCGATCGCCGCGATACGTCATTGGATTCGCGTTGACTTGCTCTTCGAGCCGCACGGCCCAGAGCTCCTTGCCGCCGGTCGCATCGAATGCACGAAACCGCTTGTCGCTCGTCGCGCCGACGAACACCAGACCGCCGGCCGTGACGATCGGTCCCGCGCTGCCGCTGCCGCCCGTGAGCTGCCGGTCTTTCGGCAGCGCGTCGGTGACGCCGAGCGTGCTCTGCCAGGCGATCTCCCCGGTGTTGGCGTTCACGGCCACGAGCCGCGACCACGGCGGCCGCGTACACGGCAGCGTCGCAAGAATCTTGCCTGCGTCGTCCTTGAGCGGCGCGCTGAACGTGAAGTACGGGCCCGCGCCGTCGACGCTCGCCCGATCGTAGGGCGTGGTCGCGTCCTGCGTGCCGCGGCCATAGTTTTTGCCGGGCTTCTTCCGCTCGAGCCAGCCGACGAGCGAGGTGTCGTGCGCGTTCGCGAACACGAGCCCGGTGCCGGGATCGGCCGCCGCTCCGCCCCAATTCACGCCGCCGGTGCCGCCCGGAAACTGAATGGCGCTCTTCGGCGGCTCGCCTTCCTCATGAAACGAAAACGGCGTGAATGGCCCGGCGTTGTAGAAGCCGCCGCTTCTTTCCAACAGCGCTTCGCACGCGGCCACGTGCTGCGCCGACGTGTCTTCCGGACGCACCAAGTCGCGCGCCTTGTCGAAGTCGACGCGCGCGAGCGGCGGCGGCTTCAGCGGGAACGGTTGTGTCGGCGCATACCACTCTCCCGGCACATCGCCCTTAGGGACCGGGCGCTCCTCGACGCCGAACACCGGCTTGCCGGTCTCGCGATTCAGGATGAACATCCAGCCGGTCTTGCCGACGGAGGCGAGCGCGGGCACGCGTTTACCGTCGCGCACGATGTCCACGAGCACGGGCGGATTCGGCAGGTCCGAGTCCCAGAGATCGTGGTGCACGGTTTGGAAGTGCCAGCGGTATCGGCCCGTCGCGGCGTCGACGGCCACGATCGAGTTGCCGTAGAGGTCGTTGCCGGGACGGTCGCCGCCCCAGTAGTTCGCGGCCGGCCCGGCCACGGGCATGTACAGCACGCCGCGCTGCTCGTCGAGCGTCATGTACCAGGCCCAGACGTTGACGCCCGAGCGGTTGCGCCAACCGTTGTCGAGCCAGCTCTCGTGACCGCGCTCGCCCGGCAGCGGCACGGTGTGAAAGTCCCACAGATGCGTACCCGTGCGCACGTCGAACGCGCGCGTATCGCCCGGCTCCGCGAGCTGCGCCTCGCGCGTGGTTGCGCCGAGTATCGCGACGTCCTTGTAGACGGTGGGCACGCCGTTCCACGGCACCGCGATTTGCACGACGCCGTCGCGGCCGAAGCTCGAGACCGGTGCGCCGGTGCCTGCGTCCAGGGCCACGAGCGTGGGCCCTGCAGTCAGGAGGATCCGCGGCGGCGTGGCGTCGTCGCCGGGCCAGTACGCGACGCCCCGGGCCGTGGTATCGAGCGGCGCCGGCAATGTCGTGCGCCAGCGCACTTCGCCGGTCGCTCCGTCGACTGCGAGAACCTCGTTGCCGCGCGCGGGCAGATACAGCACGCCGCCGACTGCGATCGGCGTCGCCTGCGGATTGCCGTCGGCGCCGGGCGCATCGTTGTTCTCGCCGGCCGCGCGCGCGACTCCGAGCGACCACGCTTGTGCGAGCCGGCCAACGTTCGCCGGCGTAATCTCGGTCAGCGGCGAGTAGCGGGTGCCCGCGTAATCGCGGCCGTACATCGGCCAATCGGCGGCTTTGGGCGGCGCGGCGACCGCGGCGAAAGCCGTCAGCCCGACAACGGCCGCGACAAGGCGCGCAGCAGCGCGCGTTGCGCTTCTTTTCAGGTCCATCCCCACGGTCCCCTTTGGCGATGCTTCGCCCCGATACCCGTTCGCTCGTCTCGGAGTAGAGTGTAGCGAACGGTACCGGCTTTCGGAGAGCCACGATGGTCTGCCGTCATCTGGATTTCGTCCGCACCGACCGACCGCGCACCGATGGCTGCGAGGAGTGCCTGCGGCTCGGGGATACCTGGGTGCACCTGCGGCTGTGCCGTGCATGCGGTCACGTCGGCTGCTGCGACAGCTCGAAGAACCGGCACGCAACCAAGCACTTCCACGCAACGCAGCATCCGATCGCGACGTCGATCGAGCCCGGCGAAAGCTGGAGCTGGTGCTTCGTGGACGAGCTCGTGATGGAGTTGGACGAGTGAGCATGCGGTAGCACCGACGTGGCCACGGAGTTGCTGGAAAAACGTCGCGAGCAGATGTTCCCGAAGCTCACGGTCGCGCAGCGGGCGCGACTCGAGCCTCATAGCACCCGTCACGAGACGAGCGCCGGGGAGATCTTGCTCGACGTCGGCGCGCAACCGCTCGGCATCTTCATCGTGGCCGAGGGCAGCGTCGAGGCGCTCGTGCCGACCTCGGACGTGCGCTCGGAATCGTGCGACTACGCGCTGCTGAATCTGCTGGCGCCCGGGGACTTCAGCGGCGAGCTGAGCACGCTGCGCGGCACGGCGGGGCTCGTGAGGCTGCGCGTGCGCGACGCCGGCAGCGTGCTGCAAATGAGTCTCGACGATCTGCGGCGTGTGGTGCAAAACGACGCCGAGTTGAGCGAGCTGTTCATGCGTGCGTTCATCCTGCGCCGCATGGGAGTACTGCAATCGGGCCATAGCGAGGTGACGCTGCTCGGGTCGAGCAGCCACTCCGGCGACACGCTGCGCATTCGCGAGTTTCTGACGCGCAACGCGCGGCCGTACGTGAATATCGATCTCGATCGCGATGCCGATGCGCGGGCGCTGCTCGATCGCTTTCATGTGCTTCCGGAGGAGATACCCGTTCTGATCTGCCGCGGCGGGGAAGTGCTCAAGAACCCCGACAACGGCGCGCTCGCCAAATGCCTCGGCATCAACGCTCCGCGCAACGACGACGACGTCTACGACCTCGTCGTGATCGGAGCGGGTCCTGCAGGCCTCGCGGCCGCCGTGTACGCCGCATCCGAGGGCGTGCGAACGTGCGTGGTGGACTCGTTCGCGCCGGGCGGTCAGGCCGGGACCAGCTCGCGGATCGAGAACTACCTCGGCTTTCCGACGGGCATCTCCGGCGCGGCGCTCGCGGGACGCGCGCTGTCGCAGGCGCAAAAGTTCGGCGCGGAGCTCAGCGTGGCATGGGAGGCCGTGCGATTGCGCTGCGAGGAATGGCCATACACGGTCGAGATGAGGAGCGGCCGGCTGGCGCGGGGCCGCACGATCCTGATTGCGAGCGGCGCCCGCTACCGCATGCTCGACGTCGTCGATCCGTCGCGTTTTCTCGGCAACGGCGTCTACTACGCCGCCACCCATCTCGAAGCGAAGCTATGCGAAGCGGAGGAGGCGGTCGTGGTGGGCGGCGGCAACTCGGCCGGCCAGGCTGCGGTGTTTCTGTCGGCCTACTGCCGCCACGTGCATATCCTGGTGCGCAGCGCCGGGCTCGCGGACAGCATGTCGAGCTATCTGATCCGGCGTATCGAAAGCGCGCCGAATATCTCCCTGCACACCCGCACGCAGATCACGGCGCTCGACGGCACGGAGCATTTGGAGCGCGTGTCTTGGAGACGGGCCGGCGGCTCGCCGGAGCCTCGCGACGTGCGGCACGTCTTTCTCATGCTGGGCGCGTCGCCGAACACTCGCTGGCTCGAGGGTTGCGTCGCTCTGGACGAGCACGGTTTCGTTAGAACCGGGCAGGATCTTCAAGCCGAAGACGTCGAGGCGTGGAGCTTGCCGAGGTCCGCCTACCTGCTCGAGACCAACGTCCCCGGTGTCTTTGCCGCCGGCGATGTGCGTGCCGGCAGCACCAAGCGCATCGCGGCCGCGGTCGGCGAAGGGTCGGCAGCCGTGCAGTTCGTGCACAGGGCTCTGCGCGAGCTCGCCGATGGGCACGGGCTGCGTGCCGCCGCCGCCCCTTGATTGGCATCATGCATGCATCACCCGTGGCGGTTGTATGACTCGACACGGAGGAATGACTATGACTACAGCAACCGGGCACAGCAATGCCATCAGGGCCGGGAAGGCCATCGGCACGAACGTCTACGACCGTTCCGGCAGCAAGATCGGGGAGGTGAAGGACATCGTGCTCGAAAAGACCACGAACAATATCTTGTTCGCGGTTGTGAGTTTTGGAGGGGTTCTCGGCATAGGCGAGAAATACCACCCCGTGCCGTGGAGCGAGCTCGACTACGATCCGGAGCAAGGCGGCTACATCGTCTCGTTCACGGCCGACCAATTGAAGAGCGCGCCGGCGGACTCGATCGAGGCGTTGACGAAGAACGACGGCCTCGCGTTTCGCGATCGAGCCTTCCAGCACTACGGCACGAAGCCGTACTGGCATTGACCGTTCGGCACGCCCGCCGCGAGGCGGGCGTGCGACCCTGCCGTCGCGCTGCACGCGCAACCGTCCGGCTGCGCCACTCGCTAAACAAGACGCTCGAAATTAGTATTCGTCCGAGCGGGTCTCGGTCCCGGCGGCGCGCGTGGAGTCTGCACGTGACAGACGAGTGTGTTCACGCGCGGCGCCGAGAGTCCGTAGCGAGCTCGTAGCGAAACCAATCCAGGAGACGAGTCAATGTCCACGCGCACCTTGTCCGGAATCCTCTCGGCCGTCTTGATGCTCGCGCTGCCGGCCGCGAGCTTCGCGCAGCAGAAGCCGATGACGCTCACGGCGCTCGACTACATCGAGATTCAGCAGCTGGTCGCAAAGTACGCGCGTGCGATCGATACCTGCTCGAACAACGGCTACGACTACGCGGACCTCTATACGCCGGACGGCGTGTTCCTGCCGATGGTGAACGGCAAGTCCGTGCAGGGCATTCAGGGCCGCGAAAAGCTGGCGGAGGTGTCCGGCGGCGGGGTCAAGGGGTGCAAGCACGTCGGGTGGATCGAGCAGGGTGTGCACCACATCTACGTCAACCACATCATCACGCCGACGCCGGAGGGCGCGACCGGCACCGTCGACATGATGATGATCGGCCTGGGCGGCGATCCGAACAAAATCGAGAGCGACGGTTATTACGAAGACATCTACGTGAAGACGGCGAAGGGTTGGCGCTTCAAGCAGCGCACCCACCATGCGCTGCTGGATGGCGGGCGGCGCGTGACGAAGGCGCCGGCCAACGATGCGGGCTCGGGCGAGCGATGACGTGGAGCAGGACGAGCGGCGGAATCGCCATCGCGCCGCTCCGCTCACCTCGAACGTAACCGTTCGCAGGCGCCGCGGTGCGCCTCGCTATCGGCTGCGGGTCGAAGGCGCGTGCTCGCTCGACGGAGCCGCGCCGCTCGCGGCTTCCTCGGCGCGCAGCGCCGACAGAATACCGCGTAGGCTGTAGTTGCCTTCGTGACAAGCGTACTCGTAGATTTCGCCGCTTGCCTTCTGCCAATAGATGGCGGCGGTCCACGGCTGCGTCCAGACCGTGGGATCGTCGACCGTGAACTCGTAACGCAGCATGTCGTCGCTCACGCGCGTGAAGCGCTCGGTGAGCTTTAGGTTCTCGTCGGCGTAACGAAAGTAGCCGCCCATCGGGTTGCCCGAGCCGTCGAAGTTCGTCGTCTCGACGACGAGCGTGTCGCCGTCCCAACGGCCGCGCGGGTCGCCCAAATATTGCCGAATGGTTTCCGACACGTGTGGACGCCCATCGAGCGGTATCACGCGAGCGTCGTGGATTTTCTCCATTTGAATGACGACGTCGCCGGGCGTCTGGATGACTCTGTAGAGGCTCATGTAGGCGGCGAAGAGGTCGGGAATGCCGTACGTGATGCAGCGATCCGTGAGCGCGAGATCGCCCGCGCTACGCGCTCGGGTGCGCCCGCCGGCGATTCGCTCCGCGCGCTGTCGTGCGGCCGAGGCCGTGAGGGGCGGCAGCCGCCCGTTTGCGGGATCCTCGATCAATGAGGTGCGCCGCTCGAAGTACCGGCTCGGCACCCAGTTCTGGCTGTAGGTGCCGGTGTCGCCGAGCTGGCGCGGACGGTTCTCGTCGAGCAGCGCAAGATAGAGCGCGTCGCCGAACACGGCGTCGGCGTCTGCTCGAAACAGCTGCGCGGCGCGCGCTTTCAACGCGGCCACTTCGTCTTCGGAGAGCAGCGGCTTGCCCGCCAGCTCGGGGGGCCGCTCGAGCGGCGTGGCGCTGTTGTTCTCCCAGGTGCCCTGAAGATCGGGTCGGCCGTCCGGAAGTCTCGGCACGCTGTAAGGCGTGTCCGCGATCGCTTGCGTGCCGCCGAACCCTGTCGCCAGCACCAGAGCTAACCATGATCCGCGCATGAGCGGGGACTGTACGCCGCGCGTGCTGGACGCGCTACTTCTTCGGCTTCGGCGTCGGTATCACGTCGTAAGGATCGTAGCCGCCCGCGCCGTCGCGCTTCGCGAGCGAGCATTGAGCCGACGGCTGCTCGGGGTCGGCGATGCTGAGGCTGTCGTTTGCAAGCGCTTCGAGCTCGTCGAAAGTCTCGTCGCTGGAGCGCGGGGCCAGGTCCGCGATCCACTTGAGACGCGCTTGTCCACGCTCGTCGTGGTCGATGATTGCGAACGCGTCTTCGCTCTGTGTCACGACGCGGAAGCGATAGGTATCGTCGAGCTGATCCGTTCGCGTGCCGTCGAACTCCGGAATCGCTTCTTCTCCGGTCGGGTCTCGGTCGTCGGGGTCTGGGACTTTCACGCGAGCATGCTAGGTTCAAGGCGTACCGTCCCGGCGTGATCCCTTTCGAACAAAAAGCTTCCGTTATCGGCATTTGGCTCGGGAGAAGCCCGTCCGCGTTTGCAGGGCCGAGCCCGGGTGCGGCCATCGGCGTGGGGACCCCCGGTCGCAACGTCGATAGGACGGATCTCGGGGACTGCGCCGGTGTAAGATCGGGACTCTGCGCATGAGGCATGCGCGAGCGTTGTAGCGGCCGCCGGTGTCGGCGTCGTTGGCAACGCGATGCCGGCCGGGCCGGTCCGTCAAAACTTTGGGGGTAAGAACACAATGAAAAGGCGTCTGCTGCGTTCGACAACGGGACTGCTTGCGACTCTGACTTTCGCGGTTTGGTGCGGGCCATCGTTCGCTCAGGGTCGGCCCGGCGGGCAAGGCCCGGCCGGCGGACCTCCTCGGCCGCCGCCTTTGCTCATGACGACGACCGCTTTCGAGGACGGCGGAGTCATACCGGACAAATACACGCAGGCGGCGGGTCCGATGGCCCCGTCACCGGCGTTGAAGTGGTCCCAAGTGCCCATGGGCACTCAGAGCTTCGTGCTGCTGATGCACGATCCGGAGCCCGTGCTCCAGAAGGGCTCGAAGATGGACATCACGCACTGGCTGATCTGGAACATCCCCGGAACGGCTACCGGGCTGCCGGAGGGTGTGTCGGCGGGCGAGCTCAAGGACGGCAGCCGGCAGGTCAGCCTGCGGGCGAACGGCTACATGGGGCCGGGGGCGCCTCCCGGACCCTACCACCACTACACGTTCGAGCTTTACGCGCTCGACACCAAGCTCGACGTCCCGCAGGGCGCTCCGCAGCAGGCGTCCGACACGCGCAATGCGGTGATGAACGCGATGGATGGCCACGTGCTCGGCAAGGCGGTGCTCGTGGGTCGTTTCCACCGCTGAGCCGGACCGGCGGGCGGAACCGAGCCACCCCGAGCTCGAGGAGGTTCTCTCCTCGAGCTCGGGGTGGCTGCGCATGACCGACGCGCCATTCAGGGCACGCCCGCGTCGACCGCGATGGTGCGGCGGCTAGACGACTGCGAAAGCTGCGGCCACCTCGGGGGGAAGATTCATCTTGCTGGTGCGCCGCAGGCCATCGCTGCGCAGCTCGTACATGGCGGGGGCATAGCCGGCGGCGCTGACGAGCTGGACGTATTTGTGCCGCCCGAAGAGGGCGACTCGACACGATTCGCGCCGGACCACGAACGGATTTCGCCCTTCGGCGTGCTTCGAGATGGCCGTTTCGAGCGCGTCGCGATCCTCCACGAACTGCACCGGCCGCTCGATTCGGCCGAGATATTCCGCGAGCGCGAGAAGCGTCGCGTGCGATCGCGTATGGCGTTTACCGTCGCGCAGGGCGTAGACCACCCTGCCGCCGTCGGGCGAGGCTTCCCATTGAATGTCGTAGCCGGCGCGTCTGATGGCCTCCTCGATCTCGGCGTCGTTCATGCGCTCAAGCTAACACAGCTCGGTGCGCCGAATTTGCTCGATCGGCGAACCCCGCGCGGTCCCTCGGCGCTCGAGGCGATCCGGCAGCGATTCTGCGAACGGGCCGCGCCGCACGCCGCGGCGCGCAAAGCGTCGCAAGGCGGCGTTCAGCCTGTGACAATATGCCCGCTTCACGATACACGGCGAGAGGACACGAAATGCGAGCAGAGGAAGCGAAGCTACTCCAGGACGCGGCACGGCAGGCCGCCGCGTGGTGCCTACAGAAGCTGGAGGAACGCGTTGCAGCCTCCGGACGGGCCTACACGTATTCCGACGCGGAGCGCACGGCGTTGCACGTGGCGCATTCCATCGCAGTCAGCGATATCGAGCGGCTGCAGAACGCCGTCGCGGGCTAGAGCCCCTCTTCACTGCAGAGAGTCGAGCGCAGCGCGCTGTTCCCGGAGACGCGCAGCACGCTCGTCGGCGAAGCGCTTGACGCCTGCGAAGACGGAAGCGGGATCCAGATGCGCTTCGGCGATGACGTCGGCCTCGAGGCCGCCGGTCAGCCACTGGTTGTCCCAGTCCGCCGTCAGCGAGTAGTCGTCGGCTTGCGCGCCGACGTTGCGAAGGGGCCATACGCGTCGCGTACCGCCCGTGACGAACATCATGTCCTGCTTCGCCCCCGGAGGCAGAACGGAGCGACGATACGCCTCCGATTGACGATCGAAGAGCTCTTCGCTCACGGCGGCAATCACCTTGCAGTTGATGCCGGCCTGCACGAGCTTCGGTAGGACTTTGACGAGGTTGAATGTCGCGAATGCGCCCTGGGCAACCACGTAGCCGTGCCGTGGGCCGGGCGCGAATTCGCGAATCACGTACAGGCCCTTCGCAGCCGCACGGACGTCGGTGTCGGCGAACGTGCTCCTATCGGCAACGGGCAGGTCCGGCCTCGCAACCTCGATGGCAATGATGCCGATCTTCTTCTCGCGCGCGGCGATTTCTGCCGCGGCGAAGTAGCCGGGCGCGACGTCGTTGTAGTCCCAAAAGCTCAGATTGATGATGTGGCCGCGCGGGAACAGCTTCCAAACTTGCGGCGAGAAGATGCCGAAGTGCGTGCGCGCGTCGGCAGCGGTCTCGGGACCGGAATGTGCGGCGAGGATATGCAGCACGCCCGTCTTGAACTTGCTGTCCTGGTTCTGCTGGCTCCAGACCCGGGCCGGGAGATACATCAGCGGCGTGAACGCGCCGTACGTGCCGCTGAATGCCCAGACGCCGGCGAACTTGTCGGGATCGACCGAGGCGTTCTGGCTGACGAGCCCGATCGCCGTCGACACGTTGCCCGCCTCTTGAATGGCCGCCTTGAGGCGCGTGCCCGCCGGGTTCGTCTCGGGATCGTAGTGGCCCCACAGGCTGCCGTGCTCGAGGTTGATCGATTCCGACAGATCGGCGGCGACCGTCAGCGCACGATTGCCGGTGACGTAGTTCAGCCACTTGATGATCTCGGAGATCGCGCGTCGTGCGCCGGCAGGTTCGCCCGTTCGCCGAAAGAGCGCGACCTTGACCGTCTTGGTCGCGCCGGAGGCAGGGTTCTCGATCGCGAGCTCCTGCGGCTCGACGGGCAGATTCGCGACCTTCAATCGGTCGTCGAGGAACGGATCCCGTGTGACGTCGATCCGCAGCGGAACCTTGTCGACGACACGATCGCCGATCTCGACGAGCCGGTCCGTAAGCCAGTCGCCGAGGCCGTTCTTGTCGAGCACGGACATCGCGACGTCGATGTTCGTCTTGAACTGCAGCAGTCGCTCCCGCACGTCGGTCACCGGCCCCGCCGACATGCCCTCGAACTTCACTCCGTAGCGCGCTTCGTACGTCTTCGACAGCCCGACGATGTAGTCGGAGTTCATCTTGAAACCGAACGGATGGCTCGCGTAGCCCACGATCTGCTTCGGCACCACGGCGGGCCAGTAGCCCTTTGTCGTCTTGCCGATGACGATCATCGGGCGGCGATCCGCGGGATCCCAGTCTTCCATCGTCTTCAACACGTCGAGGATCTGCGCGTAGTCGTGTCCGTCGGGAATCGTGAAGACATTCCAGCCGTACGACGTCCACTGGTCTCGCAGCACGTAGCCGTCGAACTTGCTCGGCACCACGCCGCCGATCAGCGCGTCGTCGATGCCGGCATTGTTGTCGGAGAAGAAGATGCGGAGCCGCTTGCCGACCTGTAGGGCCATCGCCTGCGTCTTCAGCTCCTGAGCGTGCCCGGCACACATCGCGAACTCGCCTTCGAAGGCCAAAATCTTGGGCGAATCGAGGTCGGCGCCGATGACGTCCCAGAAGGCGGCTTTGCCCGCGGCCGTCGCAAGACCGACGCCCGAGGGTCCACCGTTGACGTCGTTGGTGACGTCGGTCGACTCGATGTGGCCGGATAGCGCGCGAATGCCGCGTCCCTTGGCCTGGGCGAACAGCGGATGATCGGCCAGGCCGTGGTCCGCGAGCAGCGTCGCGAGGGCGCCGGCGCCGCGCCTGAAGCCGAGCGCGTCGACCGATAGCATGGCCCGGTCGGGCGCGACGTAGTAGCGGCGATCGCCCGTGGCTTGGTACCTCCGGGCGAGCGCTTCGCCCAAGATCATCCACAGCGCATAGCACGTCGGGGCGCAGTGGCCCGCCGCCAGCATGAACTTGTCGCTATACGGATGCTTGGGGCGTCGATAGTCGTAATGCAGTCCGCCGCGATCGCGCCCGGCGAGATGCGTGACGACGTTGAACGGCGTGTAGGCGAGCGGCCCGCCGAAATGTCCGGTCTGCGCGTAGTTGCCGAGCAGCACCAGCGTCATGCACGTCATGAAGCCGACGTCCTCCAGCCGCTGCTGGTCGCGGAGGTCGAGGCGATCGATGGTTCGGGCGGGAGTGGTCGCGGGTTCTACGCTCATAGTGGGCTCGAATTCTACACCAGCGACGAAGAGACTCCGCACCGTCGGCGGGTCGGGATCGAGGCGAACGTCCCGTCGACGACCGGCGTCCGGCGTACGCTGGCCGGGCGCCGGACGGCTCGAGAAGGCCGCAGAGTAGCCGAATTGCGTGCGGGTCTCTTGATACCATCGATAGACTGCGTGCGTAGGAAGCGATGGCGTGCGATGACGATGCGGTACCTGTGGTGCGTAATACTCGTGGCTTGCGGAGCCGTCGGCAGCGCCGCCGCCGAGGACCCCCATTCGTTCCGCGCCCTCGACTTGAGCGCAGCCCTTTCGCCGGCGGCGCTCTGCGACGAGCTTGCGAGCAAGCGAGTGGTGTTCGTCGGCGAGACGCACACGCGTTACGGCGACCATCTCAATCAGCTCGAGGTCATCGAGCAGCTGTACGCGCGCGACCCCGACATCGCGATCGGTGTGGAGTATCTGCAGCGGCGTTTTCAACCCGCAGTAGACGACTTCGTCGCGGGCCGCACGACGGAGCGGGAGTTCTTGCGGGCGACCGAGTACTACTCAGGCTGGGGCTACGACTATCGCCTGTACGCGCCGATCTTTCGCTTCGCGCGTCAGCATCACGTTCCGGTTCGAGCGCTCAACGTGCCGCCGTCGCTACCGGCGGCGGTCGCCAAGGTGGGCTTCGACGGGCTTTCGGCCGAGCAGCACGCGGAGCTGCCGGAGCCGATCGAGCCGGCGAGCGACGCCTACAAGGCACAGCTGCGCGAGGCGTTCGATGCGCATCAGGCCGGCCGAGGCCGGTTCGACCGCTTCGTCGAAGCCCAGCTCGTTTGGGACGAGGGCATGGCCGAGAGCGCGGCGGAGTACCTCGATGCGAACCCGGAGCGGCGCATGGTGATCCTGGCCGGCTCGGGCCACTTGGCTTTCGGCTACGGCATTCCGCAGCGCTTGCAGCGTCGCACGGGCGCGTCTTACGCAAGCGTGCTCAACAGTGAGAGCGAGATAGAGCCGGCGGTCGCCGATTACGTTCTGTTGAGCGAGGACGTGCCGCTGCCTCCGGCCGGCGTGCTCGGCGCTCGCATGGACGACGCGGCCGGCGGCGCCCGCATCGTGTCGTTCGGCCCCGGCAGCGCGGCGGAAGCAAGCGGCCTCGAGCGCAACGACGTTTTGACCGCGGTCGACGGTCAACCCGTTGCGACGGTCGCCGACGTGCGCGTAGCGCTCTGGGACAAGAAGCCCGGGGATCGCGTCAGCGTCGCGGTGCAGCGAGCGCATCGGCGCAAGACCGAAGCGCTCACACTGGACGTCGTGCTCGCGGCGCCGCACGGATCGGCCGCAAAGCAATGATCGCACCGTCGGCGTCGCGTTCGCCGTTCCGAGCGCGACGACCCATAACGCTCGAAGCGGCCGTTCATGCGCGGAGCTCGCCGGGATTTGCGCCGGCGGCCGGCTGTCGGGCCGGACACACGACTCAGTCCTGCCGCAGCGCCTCGGCGGGCCTCAGGTATGCGGCGCGCAGCACGAAGCCGCTCACCGCGGCGGCCGCGAGCAGCAGCGTCGCTAGCAAGCCGACGACGAACGGCAGCGGCGAGAGCGGCGCCCGATTCGCGAACACCTCGAGATAGCGGCGGGCCGCGAGGTACGCAAGCGGCAACGCGGCGAGGCCCGCCCAGAACGCGGGCTTCGAGTAGTCCCACAGCAGCAGCGCCAAGATCTGGCGGGTCTTCGCGCCTTGGCTCTTGCGGAGCCCGATCTCCCGCGTCCGCCGCGCGGTCGTGTAGCTCGCCATGCCGAACGAGCCGACGGCGGCGATCGCTAGCGCGAACAGCGCGAGCGTCGTGAGCACGCGCTGCGTCAACGCGAACGTCCAGTAGGCGCTCGCGAACAGGTCGTCGAGGAACGCACGGGCGGGCGGCGGTCGATCGGGCGCGAGCTTTTTCATCACGGCCTCGATGTGCGCCGTCGCGGCGGCGACGTCGTTCTTGTCGAGGCGCACGAGCCAATAGCCCGCGAGGCGCGGATTGAAGATGTAGACGACGCCGGCGCCGTCGCTGGCGCGAATCGTCTGCGGCACGTTCTCGACGACTCCGACGATCTCCTGCTCCGCACCGCCGGGCGCGTACACGAGGGCGCCGACCGCCGCTGCCGGATCGGCCCAGCCGAACGCACGTGCGGCTCTGCGGTCGACGACGATCGGTACCGGCTTGCCGCGGCGGGCGGCGTATTCCGCAGGCGTCTGCGGGATCGCGTCCTCGGTGTGGTCGCGAGAGAACACGCGCCCCGCGAGCAGGCGCACCTGCATCACGTCGAAGTAGTCGTAGCCGGTGACCATCGCGTCGAGAGCGACCTTCGGCGCGTTCTCGTCCCGGCTCGTCGCGAACTCGCGCGTCTGGAAGATCGGCGCGAACGGGGGCTGCATCATCGCCGCGGCACCCTTGATCGCCGAACTGCTCTCGAGCTCCGTCGCGAGAACGTCGGGCGGAACGTCGCTCGGTGTCGGCCCGCGGAGGAAGAAGCCGATGTAAGGGTCGTCGAAGCGCCCGAGCAGCGTCTCGCGCATGGCGTCACGTTGCATGACGAGCACGACGACGAAAACGACGAGAAAGGCTGCCGTCGCGAACTGAATCCCGACGACCAGGTTGCGGAGCAGCGACCCGCCCTCGCCGCGGTGCCCGAGCCGTAGCGCGTCGAGCGGCCGGAGCCGCGACAATACGAGCGCCGGATAAGTGCCCGCGACGGCCGTCACCGCAACCAGCAGCGCTGCGAGGAACGACCAAAAGCGCGGCTCGGCCCAGGGTACCTCGAAAGGCAGGCGCCAGGCCTGCGAGGCGTCGGTGATCAGCGCCCTAGCAGGCTCCATCAGCGCCAAGGCTGTCGCGATGCCCATGCCGACGCGCAACGCCGTGCCGACGAGCTCCTGGCTCACGATCTGTGCCCGGCTGGCGCCGAGTGCCTTGCGAGACCCGATCTCGAACGCGCGACCACGTGCCTCGGCAGTCGCGAGGTTCACGAAGTTCAAGCACGCCACCGCGAGCAACCCGCCGGCGAGCAGCAGCGTGCCCGTCAGCACATCGACGGGCCATTGACCGCGGTTCACGCCCTCGAACTGCCGCTGCAGCAGGCCCGCCGACAACGCCGCGATAGGCTTCGCGGCGAAGGAGATCGTAACGAACGAGCGCAGCTGCTGCGGCACGTGCTTCTCGACGATCGCAGCGAGCCGCCGATCGAGCTCGGTGACCGACAGCGAGGCGTCGGCCGGCAGCTCGACGTACGTGATGACGGTCGTGTTTCCCCAGCTCTCGAGGGCCGGAGTTTTCTCCATCTTGTCGAAGACGTCCCAGGAAACCACGACGTCGAATCCGAGGGCGAAGAGCCCGTCGCTCGCGAGGTGCGACTGAGTCGGCGGATCACGGATCACGGCCGCCACGGTGACGTCGGCACTCGTGGAGCCGTTCAACGTGAAAGTCTTGCCGACGGGGTCGCGTCCTCCGAATAGACGCTCTGCGGTTCGCTGCGTGACGACGGCCGTGCCGGGCCGGCCGAGCGCTCCGCGAGCGTCGCCGGCGACCGCATCGAGGCCGAAGATCGCGAGAAAGCCGTCATCGGCGTATGCGATACGGGCCGCCGACGGCTCGCCGTCGACGACGACGCTGCGCGAGCCGCGGAACACCCGCGCGACCCGCGTGAGCTCGGGCACGTCGAGGCGAACTTGCTCCGCGAGCGGCAGCGCGCTGAATGCATTCGACGATAAATTGACGCCGAACTGCGGCGAGCGCATGGACTGGGCGATGTAGTAGATGCGATCGGCGTTCGGGAAACCGCGATCGTAGTGACGCAGGTAGTCGGCGAATAGGTATGCCGCGAGGAAGCAGGCGACGCCGAGCGCGAGCACGATCACGCCGACGGCGCTGTAGAGCTTGCGGCGGGCGCAGCGGCGCAGCGCGGACACGAGATAATGCCGTAGCATCGCTCAGGTCCGGCCACGACTTCGACGAGACGCCGGAACGTCGCGCATCGGTTGACCGCAATACCTACCGGTTCGAGGCCTACGCTACGATCCTAGCAGCGTCGACCTCGTGCTGCCAAGGGCGGGAATTTACGTCTCGCACCGAGCCCAACGGCATCGGCGTGCCGAACGGTTAGCCGGCGGCCCATGTTCTCGTGCAGGCGCCGGCCCGCAGCTTGACGCTCGAAGGACCGTGGCGAGGCGCAGGCGAGTCCGCTATCCTTCCCGCAACTCATCGCTGCGTCGGACTTGCGGGGGGCGTCTCCCATGAACTCGACGATGTGGAAGGTCGCGCTGCGCACGCTCGCACGCGACAAGACCTACGCGCTGATCAACGTCGCTGGCCTCGCGCTCGCGATCGCCTGCTGCCTGATCCTCGGCGTGTACCTTCGCGGCGAGCTCACCTACGACCATAGTCACGAGAACTACAGGCGCATTTTTCGCGTCGTCAACGAGTTCGAGATCAACGGCAAACGCGACTCCTTCGCGGTCACTTCGCCGATGCTCGGGCCGATGCTGAAGGAAGAGAACGCCGACGTGCAGGCGTTCGTGCGGTTCCAGGGCGGCCGCGACAATAGAAACTATCTCCAGCACGGCGACGTCGGCTATTACTGGAGCGACACTTACGTCGCCGATCCCAACGTGTTCGAGGTGTTCACGCACAAGATTCTCTATGGCGATCCGAAGACCGCGCTGGACTCGCCGACGTCGATCGCGATCAGCCACTCGCTCGCGCGGCGTTACTTCGGCGACCGGAATCCGATCGGGGAGACACTGACCTCGGACGGCAACGACGCGCAGGTGACGTTGGTGTTCGAGGACCTACCGGAAAACACCCACCTCAAATACGACGCGCTGTTCTCCTCGAACATCCCGCTGTTCTCGACGCCGGACGACATCAACCAGCGCCGACAGCGGCTCTTCGGCGTGGGCGTCTACACGTATCTGCTGATGCGCCCCGGCTACGACCCCGCACAGTGGAGCAAGGTGTCGGATGCATTCTTCGATCGCAACATGAAGACGATGGGGGATCGCATTAGCGCGAAGTGGCGTAGCTGGCTGCAGCCGCTCGCGGACATTCACCTGTACTCCGACTTGCCTGCCGATCAGCCTACGGGCAACCGCTATTACCTATACGGGTTCATAGCGGTTGCGGTGTTCACGCTGCTCGTGGCGTGCATCAACTACATGAATCTCGCGACCGCACGCGCTGCAAAGCGCGCCAAAGAAGTGGGGATGCGCAAGATCCTCGGGTCGAACCGCGGCGCGCTGATCGTGCAGTTCCTCGCAGAGTCGATGCTGCTCGCGGTCGTGGCCGTGCTGCTGGGCCTGCTGCTCGCGGAGCTCGCGGTTGCATTCACGCCGATTAGCCAGCTGCTCGGCAAGGAGATCTCGCTGAGCTTCACACGGACGCCGCAGCTCTACCTCTGGGTTGTCGGACTGGCCGTGCTCGTCGGCGTCGGCGCGGGGCTCTATCCCGCGTTCTACCTCTCGGCGGTCATGCCCGCCTCGGCGCTCGTGGGCGGCTCGAAGGGCGGCGGGCGCGGCTCGGGCCTGCGCGAG
This sequence comes from uncultured Gammaproteobacteria bacterium, assembly GCA_963817615.1. GTDB lineage: Bacteria > Pseudomonadota > Gammaproteobacteria > Steroidobacterales > Rariloculaceae > FEN-1219. The sequence continues at coordinate 187,647 of CAWFPH010000003.1, forward strand.
GCGCTCGTGTTCGTGCAGTTCTTGATCTCGGTGGCCGTGATCGCTTGCACCTTGGTGATGAGCGCGCAGATGCGCTACATCTCGAGCCTTTCGTTGGGTTTCGATCGCGAAAACCGCGTGGACGTCACTCTGCGCGGCGCGGAGACGATCTTGAGCAGCGATGCCATCAGGACGCAGCTCCTGACGAATCCCAATGTGCTCGGCGTGTCGTGGGCGACGTCCCCGATGGGCGGCAATTTTCCGCTCAACGTGATCGGGCTCGAGACGAACCAAGGCGCGATCGAGCCGACCAGCGTCTCGCACATGGGGGTCGGGCCCGACTTCATCGACGTCATGGGCATGCAGCTGATCGAAGGGCACGGTCCGGCGGACGATATCCCCAGCGAAGCCGCCGCGGCGCCCGCCGGCGGGCCCCCGCGGATCACCGAGATCGTCGTGAACGAGGCGCTCGTCCGCGGTCTGCATTGGGATCAGCCGATCGGTAAGCGCTTCGAGCTCGGGCAGGGGCCGGGCGCCCAAAAGGGCACGGTCGTCGGTGTCGTGAAGGACTTCAATTTCCGCTCGGTTCACGAGCAAGTGGCGCCGTTCGCAATCTACCGCCAGGTCGAGAACTTCGCTCAGATGCCGCCCGCGCTGCGCCAGCATCAGGAGCGCACGATGGTGCTGAACATCGCCGGCAAGAACGTGGGGGCCACGCTCGATTTCGTGCGCGATACGATGCGCAAGTTCGACCCGGTTCATCCGTTCCAATTCGAGTTCCTCGACGATTCCCTGCAGAAGCTCTACGTCGCCGACCTGCAGCTCACGCGCCTGATCGCGATTTTCGCGGGGCTCTGCATCTTCATCGCGTGCCTCGGATTGTTCGGGCTAGCGTCCTTCATGGCCGCGCAGCGCACGCGCGAGATCGGCGTTCGGAAGGTCTTCGGCGCGCGCACCGGCCAAATCATTACGCTGCTCGCGCAGCGCATCGTGTACCTCGTGCTCGGCGCAGCCGCCGTGTCGAGCCTGCTCGCCTATCTCGTCATGAAGGCGTGGCTCCAGAACTTCGCGTTCCGCACGGCTATCAATCCGCTGATCTTCGTCGTTGCGGCGCTCGCGGGACTCGCGATCGCCTACATCACGGTGGCGCTGCAGTCGAGGAAGGCTGCGCGAGCTCACCCCGTGATCTCGCTACGCTACGAGTAAAGTCCGCGGCGCCTGCGCCACCGCAAGCAACACGTGCAGCCGAGGAGAGTCGATGAAAGCCGTTCCGTTCGCGCTCGGCGCGTTGCTGGTCGCCGATGTTGCGTTCGCCGCTGATTTCTCGGGCGACTGGAACATCAGCGCGACGATCGGCGGCAACCCGACTGCGATCCAGTGCACTCTCGTGCAGAAGGGCGACGCACTATCCGGCACCTGCAAGCCCGGACAGTTCGACCCGAGCCCGATCGTAGGTGCCGTCGCCGGTGCGAGCGCGAAGTGGGGCTACGATGTCGTGTTCAACGGCAAGCAGAACCACGTCGAGTACGAAGGGGCGCTCGGCGCCGACGGCAAGCTCTCGGGGACTCTGCACCTCGGTCCGACGACCGTGCCGTTCACGGCGGCGAAGAAATGACAAGAGGCGCTCGTCAAGCAGATCTCGTCGTAGACGATCCGCCGGGAAGTTGTGACGAAAGTCACATTTTGCCTGCGGCGGCGACGAACATAATGCGTGACGAGCTTCACGCTCTCAGGAGATCCGTGTTGCGGCGCTCGAACGATCGGGTTGCGTTGTTTGGGTGGTGCGCGCTCAGCGCTCTGCTTCTGGTCGTCGTCAGCATCGTCGACTACTTCACGCCCTCCGACCTTGCGCTATCGCTCTATTACTTCCTGATCGTCGCATTGGTCGCGTGGAAGACCGGAAGCTCGACCGTCACAATGGGCGTCGCGCTCAGCAGCGCTGCCGTTTGGCTCGCCGCCGAGTCGCTCAAGGCGGGCGGCCCCAACCGTATGGTGTTGCTGCTCAATGGCACAAGCCGGCTCGTGATTCTCGTGGCGCTCGGCTGGGTCATTTGCCGCCTGAAGGTCGCTCTGAACGCCGAGCGCGCTCTGGCGCGGACCGACTTCGTCACCGGCGCGCTCAATGCGCGCGCGTTCCATGAGGAGACGCGCATCGAAGCGGAACGGGCGCGGCGGTCCGGCCACTCACTCACGGTGGCCTACGTAGACCTCGACAATTTCAAAGCCATCAACGACAACTTCGGCCATAGCCGTGGAAACGACGTGCTACGACAGGTGGCCGAAACGATGAAAAGCGATCTGCGCCTCGGCGACCGCGTCTCGCGCGTGGGCGGAGACGAGTTCGCGTTGCTGCTGCCGGAGACCGGCTATGCGCGGGGCCGCCAGGCCATCACTCGGCTGCAGGCCACGCTACGCCGAGCCATGGAACAGCACGGCTGGCCCGTGACGTTCAGCATCGGCGTTGCGGTATTCGATGCGCCCGCGATGGACATCGACGCGATACTGAGGAAAGCCGACGAAATGATGTATCAGGCGAAGGCGGCCGGCAAAAATCGATTTCGAATCTATTCCCAGGGTCTGCAAGCGGACGTGCATCCGATCGGCATCGTGCGGATCGCGTCCTAAAGACATCGAGCACGCGCTGCCCTGCAGGCCGATGGCGCAGGTGCTGGGCCCATCCCGCTGATTTCGGCCGTGGACGACGCGCTCGGCAATGGGACGGCTCCACCTCGTCTTCCGCGGTGTTCACCGGTGTCGGCAGCACGCGGTCAGTAGCGGTTCAGATCATCGGCGATCTCGACCGGACCGCTGTACCACTTGCGGATCTCGGCGACGTAAGGCTCGGTCGCGACGTCCGGTTTCCGGCCGGCGACGAGATGGGTGATGACGACGCGGCCCACTTTCGCCTCGGAGGCCATCTTGCCCACCTGCTCCGGCGTCAGATGATGGGTGCTTAGATGCTGCTTCATCACCTGGAACCGCTTCTGCTGCGCATCGGTGCCGCCGGTCGGTGCGACCATGGAGCCGGGCACCGCGGGATCGATCAGCTCGCTGACCAGGACGTCCGCTCCCTTCGCCAGCGCGGTCACCGCGTCGCTCGGCCCCGTGTCGCCGGTGTAGACGATCGACCGGTCCGGTAGATCGAAACGGAAAGAGAGCGAATCGAATCGCTTGTCCATGTCGCTGCCGGGCGGGAAGCTGTAATGGCTGTTTTCGGCGGCGGTCACCGTGAAGTCATCGAGGTCCACGTGGGCGCCATCCCGGATCTCGAACACCTCCACGGTGTCTTCCGGCGGAACGATGTCCTCGCCCGGGATGCCGTAGCCCGACACGGCGCCCGGCTTGATCGCGGCCAAGAGGCCGTCCACCGTTTCTTTGATGCCGGGCGGTCCATAGATCTTCAGTTTGCCGGGCACCTTGTTCTGGTGGCGGAGTCCCAGAACCGCGAACAGGCCGCCCGTGTGGTCGAAGTGCAGATGGCTGATGAAGACCGCCTTGAGGGCCTGCAGAGCAAGCCCCGCCTTTGCCAGTTGCTCGGCGGCGCCGTCGCCGGCATCGACGAGATACGCCGCCTGACCGACGACGAGCACGTTCGCCGGCTCGGAACGCTTGGCTTCGGGAAAGGGCCCCCCGTGGGTACCGAGCGTGATGAACGTATCGCGGTCCGCGGCTGCCAGGCCCGGTGCGCGCAGGGACGCGACGGCGAGCAGCAGAATGAACCATCCGACTTGCTTTCTCATTGCCTGCCTCGCCGTTGCGACTCTTGCGCACGCATTCGATTTTCTTCCGTCGTCCACAACGCCGCGATCGACCCGGCACCGGCGACGAGCGCCAGCGCGATCAATGCATGGAGAGCCGTTGCGCCTCGGCACAATCGCGCATCATCTCGAAGTAATGCTGCACGGACTCCGCGCCGATCTCGTACGGGTGCTTCTCGCCCACGGCGCGCGGTAGCTGCGCGATGCGTACGCGATCCCAGGCACGGTCGAATTCGGTGTGGTTGCTCATGACGATAGTGGCGCCGGCCGCGCTCGCGGCCGCCGCCATCTTCGTCGCGCTGTCGCGATAGATCGCGAAATTTTCGGCGAGGCGCGGAAAGTTGAACGCCGTGCCACCGGAGTAGGCGACCGTCAACGTGCGGTTCCCGTCTTTGACGGGGAAGAGGTAAGACAAGGTGCCCGGCGTGTGGCCCGGTGTGGCAATCACGTCGACCGTCGTGTCGCCGAGCGTGATCTTGAGGCCCTGGGGTCCGACGGCGACGTCGCGCTTCGGCACGCCGCCGGGCGCGTTCGCCGGGCGCTGCAGCGTCGACTCCCAGTCCGCGGCGCCCATGACGACTTTAGCGCCGTAGCGGCTCTGCAGCAGCGCCGCGCCTTGGTCGTGGTCGCCGTGGGCATGGCTGATCAGGACGTACTTGATGTCCTTCGGATCGAGACCGACCGCGCTCAAGCCATCCACGATCTCCGGCTCGACCGCGTAGTCGAACAACGTGTCGATGACGATGATGCCGTCGCTCGTGGTGAGCGCCCATGACGAATGAATACGCGTGCCGAGGAAATACAGGTTGTCGAACACCTTGTAGGGGCGTGCGTACCACGTCGAGCGGTCGGGCACCGCGCGGACGGGCGGCGGCGGGCGCGGAGTACCGTTCCTATTATCGGGCGCGACGCAGATGCGCAGGAATGTGCCGGCGTGGTCTGTGCCGGCGGCGCGTTTGGCCGCGACCACGAGCTCATCGGGCGTCGTAGCCACCGGCGCTTGGGCGTGCGCGCCGGCGGCGAACGCGGCGAGCAGCGCGGCCGTGAGGAGCGGGGAGGGGTGCATGCGTCGTCCCTTGTCGTTTTCGAGAACGCTAGTCCCTTACGCAAACGTTTTCAATCGGTGGACGAGTCCTTTTGATTCGGCGAGCACGACCCGTTCTTCTCGCAGCACCTCGACGGCGGAAGATGGCTGCGCCTGCATCTCGCCACCGTCTCGCCGCGCGCCGGCGTTCTGGCGTAGGATGCGCGCAACGGATCCGATTCTTGCGGGGGGGCCCATGCTGCGAATCCACTGGCCGGTCTTGCTGGTCGCAGTCGCCGCTGGTGCCGCTGCTTCGTCCGCGAACGCAGCCGCTTCTTGCGCCTCGCTGGCGACGAAGCTGCAGCTGAAGAACGCGACGATCACTGCGGCCGTCGAGGTGCCGGCCGGCGGCTTCAAGCTGCCCGGACCCGGCGGCGCGGCCGGCGGTCCGCCCATGGATTTCTCGTCGCTGCCGGCCTTCTGCCGCGTCGCCGGCACGCTTCGCCCGACTGCGGATTCCGACATCCGCTTCGAGGTCTGGATGCCGCTGAGCGGCTGGAACGGCAAGTTCGTGGGCGGCGGGAACGGTGTGTGGGCCGGCTCGATTGCGTACGGCGACATGGTGGGTCCGCTGGCCCGCGGCTACGCCGTCGCGGCGTCCGACGTCGGCCACCAAGGCAGCCCCATCGACGCCAACTTCCTGGTCGGGCATCCGGAAAAGCTCGTGGATTTCGGGTATCGCGCGGTTCACGAAGAGACGGTGGCCGCAAAGGCCACGGTCGAAGCGTTCTTCGGCCGCCGTCCGCAGCGCTCGCTGTACGTCAGCTGTTCCACGGGCGGCCGCATCGGCCTGATGGAGGCGCACCGATATCCGGATGACTACGACGGCATTTCCGCCACGGCGCCGGCCAACCCGATGGTGTCGCTGATGGTGATGTCGCTGTGGAGCGGCAATGCCACGATGAAGGACGAAGCGAGCCGCATTCCGCCTGCGAAATTCGAGTTGCTGCACAATGCGGCGTTGGCGGCCTGCGATGCGAACGACGGCGTGAAAGACGGCATTATCACGAATCCGCCGGCCTGCCACTTCGATCCGGCCGTACTGCAGTGCAAGGACGGCGATGCGGCGGATTGCCTGACCGCGCCGCAAGTGACGGCGTTGCGCGCCGTCTATGCGGGTCCGAAGAATCCGCGCACGGGCGAGCAGATCTACCCGGGCCTGTCGGTCGGCAGCGAGCCGCAGATGCCGGTGCTGACGATGGGCAATGAGCCGTTCCCCGTGGCAACTACCTTCTTCCGCGGCGTGCTCTTCAAGGACCCATCGTGGAATTTCCGCAGCTTCGACTACGATCACGACGTGGATCGCGCCATGGCCTACGGCCACGACGCGCTCGATGTCCCGGCGGACGGCCTGCAGCGCTTCTTCGCCGGCAACCGCAAGCTGCTGCTGACGCATGGCTGGGCCGATGGGCTCATCCCTGCGCAATCGACCGTGAATTTCTACGGCGCGCTGGTGAAGGACCTCGGCGCGCGCCGCGCGCAGGACGGCGTGCGGCTGTTCATGGTGCCGGGCATGGGTCATTGTGCCGGCGGCAGCGGGCCCTCCAGCGTCGATTATCTAGGCGCCATCGACCACTGGGTCGAGACCGGCAAGGCACCGGAGCGGCTCATCGCGAGCAACCCGCCGCGCGCGCCGGAGCGCACGCGCCCGCTGTGCGCGTATCCGCAGGTGGCGAAGTATTCGGGCAGCGGCAGCACAGACGCTGCAGAGAGCTTCCGCTGCGAGCTGCCCTAGGTAACTTTCCGGGCTGCGTTACGCCGTGGTAAGCGCAGTCGCTGCCAAGACGATCACTCGAAGCGCCGCCGTGACGGTGGCGCTGTGCTTTTGCGTCGCGATCGCCGAAGGGTTCGACATCCAGGCCATCGGCGTCGCGGCACCCCGGCTCGGACCCGAGCTCGGGCTCACGGCCGAAGCGCTGGGGTGGGTCTTCGCCATCGGCAACGTCGGGCTCGTGATCGGCGCGAGCGTCGGCGGCTGGCTGGCCGATCGGATCGGGCGCAAACCGGTATTCGTCGGTGCCGTGCTTCTGTTCGGCGTGTTCACGCTCGCAACGGCGATCAGCTCGACGTTCGCCGCGCTGTTCGCAGTGCGTTTCCTCGCGGGTCTGCATTTCGGCGCCGCGTTCCCGATCATGATGGCGATTGCGACGGAGGTCAGCTCTCCGCAGAAGCGCACTCAGACGGCGACCGCCATGTTTTGCGGCATGCCGCTCGGGGGCGGCGTGTCTGCTCTGCTCACGCAAGCATTCGCCGGTCTCGACTGGCGCGTGCTGTTTTACGTCGGCGGCACGGTTCCGATCCTTCTCACGCTCCTGTTGTACCGGTCGCTGCCGGAGACGCTGCAGCGCAGCGGCAGCGGCGGACAACCGCGTCAAAGCGCGTTGAAAACGCTGTTCGGAGAAGGGCGCGCGCGCGCGACGTTGCTGCTTTGGATCGTGTTCCTGCCGACGCTTCTGATCCTCTATCTCATTCTCAACTGGTTGCCGACGCTGGTGGCCGCGAAGGGAATAAGCCGCGCGGCGGCCCCGCTCGCGTCGCTGGCGTTCAACTTCGCGAGCGTTGCGGGTGCTCTGCTGGTGGGGTTCCTCGTGGATCGGTTCACGCTGCGCTGGCCGCTCACCGTTGCCTACGCCGGCCTGGTCTTGGCGCTCGTCGCGCTGAGTCGAGCCGACACCATGGCGCAGATGCTCGTGCTGAGCGGCGCCGCCGGCTTCTTCGTGCTCGGTGCGAACTTCGCGCTCTACGGTCTCGCGCCGACGTACTACAGCCCCGCAACCCGAGGCACCGGCGCGGGCGCCAGCATCGCGGTAGGGCGGGTGGGATCGATCGCCGGTCCGTTGCTCGCGGGACTGCTGCTCGGGGGCGGTATCTCGGCGTCGGGCGTCGTGGCCTATCTGGTCCCGATGGCGGCCGTTGCCGGCGTAGGCGTGTTCGCGCTCAGCTTCTGTCGCCGGCCGTATTGAAGACGGCAGGCGCTCCGCGTCCGGCCGGCCCGGATGCGTCGGCGCTCGCGGCCTCAGCCTATGCGCGAGCCGGGTGCGATGATAGGCGGCGCGGCGTTGAGCTTTTCCATCGCGAAGCCGGCCGCGCTCTTGTAGCGGCTCATGAACGCCTCGCGCTCCGCCGCGGGGATCGCGTCGTCGATGTCGTCGAACACGCCGCCGCACCGCTCGTCGAGCAGGTTCAGCAATCCGAAAGGGCCGGCGCCGCGGTTGCGCAGCACGACGGCGGAAACCGGGGCGCACAGCTCTGCATCGTAGGCACGCAGCGCGTCCGCGGTGACACCGTGCTCGAGCATTGCGGCGCCGAGAACGCGTGCATCCACGATGGCTTGGCTTGCGCCGTTCGAGCCCGTCGGGTACATCACGTGCGCGGCGTCGCCGAGCAGCGCGACTCTTCCGCAGACCCAGGTCGGCACGGGGTCGCGGTCGATCATCGGGTACTCGAAGGCTTCCTGCGCGCCGCGCAGCATGCTCGGGACGTCGAGCCAGTCGTAGCGCCAGTCTGCGAAGTGGTGGACGAACGAAGCGATCTCGACCTTCTTGTTCCAGTCGCCGTTGACCCAGCCGCTGGAGTTATCCACCGTGATTTCCGCAATCCAATTGATGGTCGCGAGGCCCGTGGCGGCATCCGCTTTGGAGATCGGGTAGAACACCACGCGGTGACGGTGCGTGCCAAGCCCGACGAACGAGGCGCCCGTGCGTATCGGCACGCCCGGCGTCATGCCCCGCCACATGATTGCGCCGCCCCATTGGATCGGCGGCTGGTCGGGATGCATCTGGCTGCGGATCGCCGAGTGCAGGCCGTCGGCGCCGATCAGCAGGCACCCGGCGACCTCCGTCCGATCGCCGCGGCTCGATTGCGCCAGTGCCGTGATGCCCTCCGCATGCTGGCGGAAGCCCGTGACGCGCAACCCCGTCCGCACGGCGCCTTCGCCGAGACGCTCGATCGCGGTCTCGAGCAGCAGCATCTGCAGCTGTCCGCGGTGGACCGCGTATTGCGGCCATTTATACCCGGCGAGCAGCCCGCGCGGCTCGGAATAGACATCGTTGCCGTTCAGCCCGACGAGCGCCCATTCTTTCGCTTGCAGCCCGATGGCGTCGAGCTTCTCCGGCCCGATGCCGAGCTCGTAGAGCTCGCGTACCGCGTTGGGTTGGAGGTTGATTCCCACGCCGAGCGGCTTCGGCTCGGCGACCGCCTCGAGCACGATGCACTCTACGCCGATCTGGTGCAGTGTGAGGGCGACGCTCAGGCCGCCGATGCCGCCGCCGGCAACGATGACGGGCAGCCGATTCGGTTCGTTCATGGGTTGTGCGCTTGCTTGCTCGGCGATTGTGCCAGGCGGCGCCGTGCTTCGCGACATCGTTCCGTTGCATCGTCGCGGCGCGAATAACACACTACGGACCGCGGCTGCGACGAGCTGCGCGTCAACGAAGAGGGTGCTCGCAAATGTCCACTCGACCAACTCTAGCGCTCGCTGTTCTTCTCGTTGCGGCGGGGGCCGCGAACGCACAGCCGCAGTCCGGCTTCGTGCCGGTTACCGACGCGATGCTCCAACATCCCGATCCCGCCGATTGGCTCATGTGGAGGCGCACGCTCGATACTTGGGGCTTCAGCCCGCTCACGGAGGTGAATCGCAAGAACGTCGGCAACTTGAGAATGGTCTGGACGCGCGCGCTCGGGCCCGGAATTCAGGAGGGCACGCCGCTCGTCTATCGCGGCGTGATGTACTTCCCGAACCCGAGCGATCTCGTTCAAGCGTTCGATGCGGCGAGCGGCGATCTGCTTTGGGAGTATCGGCGCTCGTTGCCCGCCGATCTCGCGGACTATTTCCCCGTCCCGTCGATCAATCGGAACCTCGCGATCTTCGGCGACTCGATCATCGATACGAGCTCCGACGATTATCTCTACGCTATCGACGCGCGGAACGGCAAGCTTCAGTGGGAGACGAAGCTGTTCGATTATCGGCACGGCGCGCAGCAGACGTCGGGTCCGATCATTGCCGACGGCAAGGTCATCTCCGGCCGCGGCTGCGAGCCCGAGGGAAGTCCGGCCGCATGCGTGATCTTGGCGCACGATGCGAGAACCGGGCGCGAGCTTTGGCGCCGACCGACGATCGCCGCCGCCGGCGGCGAGGGCGGCGAGTCTTGGGGCGATATGCCGCAAGACCAGCGTTGGCACGTCGGCGCGTGGATGGTGCCGAGCTACGACCCCGAGCTCAATCTCGTGTTCGTCGGCACGTCGGTGACCTCGCCCGCGCCGAAGTTTGCGATCGCGGGTAACGACAAGAAATACCTCTACCACAACTCGACGCTTGCGTTGAACGCCGACACGGGCGAGATCGTTTGGTACTACCAGCACATCGTCGATCATTGGGATCTCGATCATCCGTTCGAGCGGCTGCTCGTCGAGACCGCGGTGGCGCCCGATCCGAAGGAGGTGACCTGGATCAATCCTCGCGTGCGGCCGGGCGAGCGGCGCAAAGTCGTGACCGGCATACCGGGCAAGACGGGCGTCGTCTATACGCTCGATCGCGCCACGGGCGAATTTCTCTGGGCGCGCCCGACCGTCGATCAGAACGTGCTGCAGAAGATCGACGCGCTTACGGGGGAGGCGACGGTGAATCCGGACACCACGTTCGTCGAGAAGGGCCAAACCCGGCTCGTGTGCCCGTCGACGCTCGGCGGCAAGAATTGGCCGTCGGGCACTTACAGCCCGCTCGGCAACGTGATGTTCTTTCCGCTGCAGAACACCTGCATGAGTTCGACCGCGACTTTGAGCCGCCCGAGCCTGGACTCGCTGTACGGGCTGAAGAACGCCGAGCAGGTCGCGCCGAATCACACGAACGTGGGCACGATCTACGCGATCTCGGTCGAGACCGGCAAGACGCTTTGGAAATACGAGCAACGAGCGGCGATGCTGTCGTTGGTGTCTACGGCCGGCGGCTTGATATTCGGCGGTGACGCGAACGGCCGCTTCCGCGCATTCGACCAACAAACCGGCCGTGTCCTGTGGGAGGTGAACCTCGGGTCGCCGATCTCGGGCTATCCCATCAGCTTCGCCGTCGGCAACAAGCAATACATCGCAGTGAGCACCGGCTCTTCGTTGACTGCCATGGGTGCAAACCGTCTCACGCCCGAGCTCAAGCCGAGCCTCGGCAACAACTTGTTCGTGTTCGCGTTGCCATGAGATCGCTCACATGAAGATCGCCGCGGTGATCGCAACGATGTGCGTGCTTTCGGCAAGCGCTCAATCGCCGTTGCCGCCCGACATCGATGCGCAGTCCTACTCCCGTCTGCCGCTCGTCCTGAAGGACTCGCTCGACCCCGAGGGTCGGCGCATCTTCGAAGCCGTCAACGGCAAGGAAGGCAACGTTCCGCGCCTCGGCCCGCCGGCGAGTTCGATGTACAGCCTCCCCGCCTCCGAGCCGTATGACGAGCTCAACGTGGTGCTGCGCAAAGCGAGCGTCGGTCCGCAACTCTTCGAGATCAGCACGCTCGTGCCCGCGCGCGAGCTCAACCAGCAGTACGAGTGGAGCGCGCACGAGATCGGTGCGCGCCGGGCGGGGGTAGCTCAGGAAGTCATCGACGTCATCAAATACGATCGGCCCGTCACGGGCTTGCCGGAGAAGGAAGCGGCCGTCATCGAGTTCGGCCGGGCGTTGTTGCGCGGCGATCGGCAGGTCCCTTCCGAGCTGTTCGCACGAATGCTGACCCTGTTCGGCCGCCAAGGGACCATCGAGATCACGATGATCATGGGCGATTACACGATGACGGCCATGCTGCTCAACGCCGTCGACCAGCACCTGCCTCCCGGCAGGGAACCTCTGCTGCCGCTGCGCTGAGCGCCGCCTTCCCGGCGGGCGCAATGCCGCCGTTCGCGTGGAAGCCGTGAGGCCGATGCCGGCGCCTGCGAGGCCGTCGCTGGAGGGCGCGGGCCGTGCGCGTCGACGTCGGCCCGCGCCGCGACGGTCGGCTCACCGTAAGGATCGCGAATCGGTCTTCCAGTTGGAATCCTTGCAGATGCCGCAGTCCTTGCCGACGAAATAGCCGCGTCCGGCGGCGCTCGTATCGCCGAGCAGTTGCCATTTGAGCCAGGCGACGGCCACGACGCCGAAAGCCCCGCCATTGTCTTGGTTGTAGGTGCCGCCGTGGCCGACCGATGGATAGACGCCGTAGAACGTCGGCACTTTCGGTGGCATGAGCTCGAAGTCGCGCTTGCCGTTGGCATAGGCGATGTCCGATTCCCCACCCGTCACGATGATCACGGGCCCGTGAATGCCGTCGTAGATCTTCGCATTGGCTTTCGGATCGTCGTCATTCGGGAACAGACCGCTGTTCCAGATGCCCACCGTCGCGACACGCGGATCGTTCGAAGCGCCATAGGCCATCAGACCGCCGCACGACATGCCCATCGCGGCGACGTGGCGGACGTCGACCTTGTTGTAGAAACGGCTGTCATGCTTGCCGCTCTCGGCCTCGAGCCAATCGATGGCCGCGACGAGGGCCGTGCCGTTCACCATGCTCGCGCCGTTCGGCGGGACACCGGCCGGCCCGCGACCGCCGGGTGCGCCGGCGCGGGCGCCGCCGGGCGGGGGGCCGCCCGCTTGCGGACCGGGCCCGTTCGGACCGCCGGGCGGCCGCGGCAGCGGCGGACCGTCGGCGATGACGACGAAGCCGTACGAGGCGATTTCGGTCAAATACTCCGGGAAAATGAGGCCATTCTTCGCGCAACCGCCTTCACCCCAGACGAGCACGGGGTGCTTGTCCATCGAGAGCTTGCTCGGCCGATAGATCGTGTGCGTCGCGAGCCCCGGATCGTGCTCGACGACGACAGGGTAGGGACCCGTCGGCGGGCGGCCGATCTGTTGCACATCGACGGTCGTGAGCTTCGTGATCTTGGCCGCGGCCTCGCCCTGCGCGAGCGCGCTCGTCGCGATGCCGCTCAGGGCTCCCGACAAGAGCAGCAGGCTCGTAATTGATGCGACCTTCCCGAGACAGTTTCGCGATTGCATTGTCGATTCCCCCTTTGTCGATCGATCGGTATTCATGGTTCGAGGACGACCGTGACACGCCGGCTGCGCCAGTCGTCGATGCCGTCCGCCTCGGCCTCGCCGTCCACCCAGCGGATCGCGAGCGGCACGTTCAACCCCGCACCCTCGAGCAAGCGCGCCACTTCCTCGGCGCGGCGTTGCCCGACGCCCGGCGACTCCTCGAGCAGCGTCCCGTCGCTGAGCCGGTGCGCGCCGCGCACGCCCGTGACGCTGCCGCGCGTCGCGGCAATTTGCCGGGCGCGCTCGAGAATCGCGACGAGATCGGCCGGATGGCGAAACGACACGCCCTTGTCGAAATCGAAATAGAGCTCGATGGTCTGCGGGCCTTCGGGTCGCGGAGGCGGCGCCGACGGCACGGCGGGATCCGGCGCGAACGCGAGCCGGCCGGCGCTCGGGCCGGGCGGCCTCGGATTGAAGTCGATCGTGTAGCGCTCGTCGGCCGGTAGCAACGTGTTGCAGTTGGCATCGCGCTCGGGCATGACCGAGAGCCGGACGGGCTGGAGCACGACGCCGCCGCAGATGCGAGGCGCGTCCGACACGATGCCTTCGACCAGCACCTGATGACCCAGCATCGGCGGCTGGACGGTCGCGCTCACGTCGCTCTGAATCGTGAGGTAATAGAGCTCGCCCGCGTATTCGCTGAGCCAGCAGGGCACCGAGCGCGTGTCGCGCACGATCGGGCAGCTCACGAAGCTCAACCGCTCGCCGGGTTTGGGGCCGGCGGCAGTCAGCGCCGGACCCAGCGCGAGCGCCGCGAGCAGGATCGGACGACGGCTCTTTCGCATCATCACAGCACGCTCAGGAAGTCGACGAGGTCGACTTTTTCCTGCTCCGTGAAACGAATGTTGAAACGCCGGTCGTAGAAGTCGACGACCTCGCGCAAGCTCGCCGCCGAGCCGTTCGAAAAATACGGCGCGCGTGCGGCGAGCCCGCGGAACTGCTGGATCACGATCGCGCCGACGTCCTCGCACTTGCCCGAGATCAGCGCGCGGCCGGGATCCTGCGTGTAGATCGTGCGGCCGAGAAACGGATGCGGCGGAAGGTCTGGTCGGCACGTGATTTTGAACAGCGGCAGCTCGGGCAGCTGCTTGGCCCACGGGCTTTCGGCCGGCTCGAGCGCCCACGGATGATTCGTCGTCCCGAGGTCCATCCAGCCGTTGGCCGTATCCATGCCCGTCATGTGCATCCCGTGACAGGTCGAGCAGGTGCGCTTGATCGGATTGCCCAGGCCGACCGTATTGATGTGCATTGCGTCGCTGATCCAGAACGTCCTGAAGAAGAAGACGTCGTGGCCGCGCTGGACCGACTCGCGAAACGCGTTGCGCTCGCGCTCGGCGGCGTCACGCCCTTCCGGCAGGGCTGCCCACTTGTTCTCCATCGGGATGACGAAGCGCGTGGTGTTGTTGCCGAGCACGCCGTCGCTGCCCTGCGCCATCGCCTGCGGTCCGAGACCCGACGGACCGCCGGGCTCGTTCAACGCCCCGGCGCCGTTCGAGTAGGCTTCGGCCGCATAGAGCTGGAGCTCGAAGGCGCGAATCCTGTCGAGCTGCTGCGGCGAAAGCGGCTTGGCGACTTCGAGATGTCCGTGCGCCGCGGATTGCGCTTGAGTCTTGAGCGTCGGCTCGCGCGCGTCGGCCATCATGTTCATGTTGACGGGGCGGCCGGTGTCGGGATCGACGGCCGCAAGCATGCCGGTCTTGCCGATGAACGGCGTGATCCCGAAACGCGCCGAGGTCACGTACCGTAGATTCGCGGCCGGGCGCGGCCGGCGGTAGACGGACACTTCGTGCCTTTCGCCCGCGACCCCGTAAATCGGATCCCTGTTGCAACCGGTCGGATCGCGGACGACCTCCAGCGTGAACTCGGGCGTGATCGGAACACCTTTGGCGTCGACGGGCGGCCAAGGCAATGGGACACGAAACAGGCCGCGCTCGAGCAGCAGCGAATGCGATGCGGGATCAGCGGCCGGGAGGTTCGGGCAGTTCATCCCATCGATCGCGGCGAAGATCGGGTCCTTGCCCTTCGTGTCGGTCCAGCGCTGCACGATGCTCGTGAGCGCAAGCGACATCCCGTCGGCCGGCTGATGACACGAAACGCACGCGCGACCGTTCGTGCCGAGGACGGCGAAGAACGGGTGATCGGCGGTGTCGATCGCACCGCTCGCATTCACGATCCCGAGCCGGCCCCACGCGTTCGCGTATTCGACGTAGGCCGGCATGGGGCCCTTGTCGCCCGGCGGCCACCACTGGGCGCCTGGGTTCGGCTGGGCCATCAGGAGCGTCGCGGCACAAGCGGCCGGTAGCAGCGCGATCGAGACGGTTTTTTTCATCGCCGGCGCATCATCATCAAGGTGTCGGACATCAGTTGACGCTCGTCAGCTTGCGCTCGAGCAGCCAGTCGTAGAACCGATCCGTCCAGCCGTCCACGGGCAGACCGCGCTTGCGCATCCCGAAGCCCGCGCTGACCCCATCGTAAACATGGATCTCGGCGGGCTTGCCGGCCTTCTTCCAGGCGGCGAACAACGCGAGACAGCCGTTGGTGACGTTGAAATGGCTCGAGCCGACCGCGATGAACAGCGGTGGCGCATGCGCGGGCACGTCGACGTCCTGCAGCGACGGCCCGTAGAGCGAAACGAGGAAATCGGGCGACGCATCGGACTTCGGCGCGAGCGCGGCGCCGACCGCGACGCCGCCGCCGGCCGAGAAACCCATGATGCCGACGCGCGAGGGATCGACGTGCCAGTCGGCCGCACGCTGCCGGACGAGCCGGAGCGCGGCTTGCGCGTCGCCGACGGCGAGCGCCAGCACCTCGCGGAGCGCGGCGTCGTCGGGCGCCGGATTCGCGTTGGCTTTGACGATGACGAGCTCCCGACGCGGCGCGGCGCCGGGTCCCGGCATGCCGGGCAAGGGTCGGCGCGGGGCAGTCGGGTTCTGCTGCAGTGTCCGGTACTTGAGCACGAAGCCCGCGATCCCGCGCTGGTTGAGCCATTTCGCGACCTCGACGCCTTCGTCGTCGAACGCGAGCGCGCGCAGCGCACCGCCGGGCGCAATCACGACCGCTGCACCGGTCGCGAGGGCCGGAGCGGGCAGGAATACCGTCAAGGTCGGGTCGCTGACGTTCGTGACGACGCGCTCGCCGCGCGGCGAGCGCGTGACCGACTCGGGCAGCGACCAGCCTTCTGAGCCCGGTGCCCCGTCGGGCCAGAGCCGTATGGCCGTTTGCGCGTGCGAGAGCCGGACGACGCAAAGCGCCATCCCGGTCCAGAGCACGAGCCTTCCGAGCGGCATTCTCATCGCACGCTTCTCGCAGCACGCGCGGCTACGCGGTCGAAGTACTCGAAGACGGCGGGCCACGCCATCGGCACCATGCCGCCGTGATCGCCGTCGACCTCGAGGTATTCGAAATCGAAATCGCCTGCGCGCATGAACGCGGCGAGCGCCCGGCTGCCCGCGAGCGACGGCTCGGCGCCGGTACCCTCCGTCATGAAGATCGGCAAATCGTGGATCCGGTCGAACGGGTAAGTCTCTCGGTCGATGAAGGGACCGGACATCGGCGCGACGGCGCGCCAGCGCTCCGGATAGCGCGCCGCGAGATGCCAGACGCCGCCGCTGCCCATCGAGTGCCCGGCGAGGAACGTTCGCGATCGATCCGCACCGTACTCCTCGGTGACGATCTCGAGCACGGTGATGACCTCGAGCTCGCTCAAGTCGAGCTCGCGCCGGCGCTCGGGGGTTACGGCCGCCCGCTGCGCGGCCGCGGCCACCGATTGGCCGAAGACGGCGGGCAGGCGCAAAGGATTGCCGTAGGCCCCGAGCGGCGTGAAGCCGAGCGGCGAGACGACGATGTACCCGTGCTCCTCGGCCAGCTTCTCGAGCAACCCTCCGGCGATGTCGAGATAGGTGCTTTCGTTCGCTCCCGCGCCGTGCAGGAAGAGCACGATCGGTAGCGAGCTCTTGCCATCCCAGCGAGTCGGCACGTAGAGCCGGTAAGGCATTCGCTGCCCCGTCGGCGCGAAGGTGTAGTCGCGATGTTGATCGCCCTTCGGCCTCGCGCTCGCGGCGGGTTGCGCAAGCGCGCTGCCCTGAGCGACGCCGAGCAACAGCAGCCCAACCGCCAGACAGAAACGACTCATGGCTCGCCACTTCTTCATTTCGGGCTCCGCGTCATTCGATGGAGCAGCACGAGCAGACCCAGCGTCGTGAGATCCGCCACCGCGATCATCCTGAACCCGGCCCCGAACGAGCCGGTCACGTCGCGCAGGATGCCGAGCATCTGCGGACCGAAATAGCCGAATAGCCCTGCACCGAGACTCACGACGCCCATCGCGTTGCCGGCCTCGCTGCGAGGCATCAGGGTACCGGCGAGCCCATAGAGCTGATTGGCTGCCGAGAAACCGAATCCGATCCCGACCGCCGTGGCCACGCGAAACACGAGCTCTTGCTCGATCGTCAACGAGATGGACGCGGCGGCGAGCAGGACGAACATGCCGCCGAGAACGACGAGCTTGTCGAAACGGTCGGCCAGCAGGCCGACGACGAGATTCAGCGCAATCGCGGCGACGTACCCCGTGCTGATGATGAGCCCCGCTGCCGCGGCGTCGAGACCGTAGACGCCTTTGGCCACGCTCGGCACGAAATAGGTGATCGTGAACTGCCCGAACCCGCCGAGGCCGACGACGAGCGCGAGCAGCCAGACCACGGGCGAGCGAAAGGCGCTGCGCGGCACGGCGCCCGCCGGGCCGGGTGCCGTCGCCTGCACGGAGTCCGCCGCCGCCGGCCGATAGAAGAGCCAGAACACGGCGGCGCCGAGCAGCGCCATGAACGCATAGCCCAAGATCGCGCTGCGCCAGCCGAGCTCGCCGACGAGCGCGCCGCCGAGCGGTGCGCCGACGACCGAGGCCATTGCGGACGTCGCACCGAGCACGCCCATCGTCCGTCCGCGCAGCGACAGCGGCGACGTGAGCGCCACCGCGATCAGCACGCTCACGAACGCGAAGCGGTAACCGAAGATCACGACGCCGCGGAACGCGAGCGCCGACTCGAAGCTCGACGCCTGGCCGAGCAGCACGCTGCCGATCGCGACGCCGAGGAGGCCGAGCGCGAGAACGCGCTTCTCGCCGAAGCGGCGCGCGCTGATTCCGGCCGGCACGCTGAGCAGCATCGCGAGCAGTCCGTACAGTCCCGTGAACAATCCGAGCTGCGTGAAGGTCATCCGCATGTCCTGCTGGATCGACGGCAGCAGCGGCGAGAATCCGAGATTGGACAGCTGCAGCGTAAACATCGCGACGAGCGTGACACCGAACGGCAGCCACCAGCTCGGACGCACGGCTTGCGACACCGCCGTCATTGCGGCACCCGCTCGTCGAGAAAGGCGCGGACGGCTTCGCGCGTCGCGGCCGGATTCCAGGCCCTGGCATCGACGACGTCGGCTTCGATCGGCAGCACTGGGATGCCGGCTTCCTCGAGCGCGGTCTCGATGAAGCGGCGCCCCGTCGCCGAGGGCTTCAAGCTCCTCGGGTGCAGCACGAGCGCGGCGTCGATGCGATGCTCGCGCGCCTGCTCGACGATCCACTCGGCCGCCCAGGGCGGGTTGTGCAGGTACTCGTTGAAGCTCGCGGTGCGGCTTGCGAGCGCCTCGATCGGATCATCGAGGCCGTAACGGATGTAGCCGTCGGGGCCGAAAGCGAGATACATCGACCAGACGAACACTGCGCCATGCGAGACCTCGAAGGCCGTGTAGAAGTCCGTGTCGTGCCAGAGGCCGGCGCCGATCCACATGAGCCTGCACTTCTCCCCGGGGCACGCCGCGATGCCGGCGTCGACGCGCTGCTCGAGCTCGTCGCAAAAGTGCCGTGCGTGCGCGAGCGCCCAATCGGTGCCGCGGACCCACTGCGTGGCCATGACATTGGCGATCTGCTCGGTCATGCGTACCGGCGTCGCCGGAGCGGATGCAATGATCTTGCGCGCCGCGTCGAAGATCTCTTCCTGCCGGTTGACGCGCTCGAGCCGCAGGCGCAGCGCAGCGCGGTCCAAGCGGTGCCCGCTGATCGCTTCGAGCCTGCCGACGAGGCGCTCGAGCGTTGCCGCAACGAATACGAGCCGGTGCGGCTCGACGAGCTCGCGCCAGCGGTGGCGGCCGAGCTCCCACCAGCGCGGGGGCAACTCGGTTGCGCCCGGATGGTCGATCTCGAAGAGCTCGGCGCCGAATGCCTCGGCCCAGAGCGAGAACACCCTGTGGATGCAGTCGCAGGTCAGGCGAGCACAAAGCAGGCGCGGCGGCGGCAGGCCGCCCCAGGGCGCTTCGCCGGCTTCGGCGTAGCGCGTCGTCGCGAGCCCGAGACTGCAATAGCGACACAGCTGCTCCGGCAGGCCGTCGACGATCATCGCGTCGAGAAAAGCCGGCGCTTGCCGCTTGGCGGCAACGAGCGACGACCACCACTGATTGCTGACGGCCGGGATCTCCAGCAGATCGAACAATTCGAACGGCACATCGGCCTGCACGAGCGCGTAGGGCCGGCGCTCGTCGAACACGCGCCGCCGCAGCTCGCCGAACCACTGCTTCTGGAAGGCTGCGCGCGGCGGCCGTCGACTCGAGCTGCTTCTCAGCCACGGCACGCCTCCGGCCGCGCCGCTTCGCCGGCGAGCAGCGCCGCAATGCGTTCGCGGTCCGCTGCGGCCATCGGCTGGGCCGGATCGCCGCGCAGCACGGCATGCGGCATCGAGCGTCGCTCGAGCAGCCGGCGCAGGCGCGGATAGTCCCAGCCGAAGCTCGCATCGTCGGGCGGCAGCGAGACTACGACGACATCGATGCCCGGGAGCGTCCTTTCGATCCAGCGCTCGAGCACCGCGACGGGCGTGCGCGCGTCGATCGAGCTGCTCCGGTAGCGATCGGCGATCGCGACGATCGGATCGGCCGCGGGGTCGACGTCGTCGCCCGCGACGCCGGCACCGAACGGGCTCAGCTCTGCGACGACGACCGCGCCTTGCGATTCGAGCACCGCATGCAGAGCGGGCGAATCGACCGGGGCGCCCGCGAGCAGCACGCGCGGGCCCTCGAGCGGTGCGCGCGCGGCGATCGTGTCGGCCGCGGCGCTCGCGAGCGAGACGTAGCGCTCCGGCGCAAGCTGCCAGAGCGCGCCAAGAAGGGGGAACGCCTCGAGCCCGCCGAGCCGCGGGTCGCTCCGTCGCAAAGCGTCGAGCCGGCGCGCCGCCGCGCGCGCCGCGTTGGCGGCGCCGATGGCGCGGCTCAGGTCGTCCTGCGTGGCACGCCGCTGCGAAATGTCTGCGAGCCGGTCGATCAACTGGCGGGCGCGGGCGACGTCATACCGCGGCACGTCGGCGCTTACGGAGTGCAGCAGATCGAACAACAGCACCGGCGGCAGGGCCGTGACGATGCCGCGGCGCACGAGCTCGCGCAAATAGAGAAAACATTTGTAGTCGGGGTCGGAAGTCCGCGGCAAGACGATCGCAGCGACGTGCGCGAGTCTCCCCGTCAACGCGGCCTCGACGAGCTGGTGCAGACGGTTCGGAAAGAGGTCCGGCTCGAGCACGGTATCGGCGGCCGGCGTCGGCGCCGCGCTGCCGCGAGCCACGACGGCTCTCAAGCCCGCCGCGCGGATCAGCTCGACGGGGACCGAGGGCCACGAGATCACGATGGCGTCGAGATCGCGCCCGGGGTCGCGGCCGAGCAGGCGGAAGGGCTCCTCGAAGCCCGCGGTCAATTCGGCGATGACGGTCGTGCTCATTCGCTGCTTCAGATATTTCCCGCCGCGCGCAGACGCTCGATCTCGGCGGCGCTGTAGCCGAGCCATTCGCCGTAGACGAGGGCATTGTCCTGACCGAGGTCGGGCGCGGGCCGCGGTGTGCTCGCTGCGGCGCCCGCAAACCGGATCGGCACGCCGGGACCGATCACGTCCGCTACGCGTCCGAATTGCGGATGCTCGATCGGCACGGTTTCGCCGCGCGCGAGCACGCGCGGGTCGCGTACCGCATCGGCCGGGGAGCGAACCGGCGCGGCCGGCACGCCGTGACTCTCGAACAGCGGCACGAGCTCTCCCGTCGGCAGGCCGCGCGTGAAATTCTCGATGCAGGCGTTCATCGCGTCCATGTTCGCGACCCGAGCGTCGCGCGTGGCAAAGCGCGGGTCGCATTCGAGATCGGGACGACCGATGGCGACGAAAACGCCGCGTGCGAACTGCTCGGTCGGCGCGCAGATCGCGAGGTAACCGTCCGCCGATTCGTAGACGCCGAACGGCGTGAGGCGGGGCACCATGCGGCCGGTACGCTGCGGCAAGCCGCAGGCTTCGAGCAGGTCGAAGGGCTCCGCAGCGACGAGCGAGGTCAACACGCCGAGCATCGAGACGTCGACCTGCTGGCCGACGCCGGTGGCATCGCGCCGGCGGAGCGCCGCGAGAATGCCGACCACGGCGAACACGGGCGCGACCAGATCGGCGAACGGCACGCCGACGCGCACCGGCGGATCGGCCGGGGCGCCCGAGGTCATCATGAGGCCGCTGAGCGCCTGGATGATGCTGTCCATCGCCTTGCCGGAGCCAGTCGTCGTTTGATCGGCACCGTAGCCCGAAATCGAGCAATACACGATGCCCGCATTGTGCGTCCGCGCGTACTCGTAACCGATGCCGAGCCGATCGAGCGTGCCCGCACTGAAGTTTTCGACGACTACGTCGGCGCGGCGCAAGAGATCGGCAAAGACCGCACGGGAACCCGGCTGCTTGAGGTTCAGCGTCACCGCGTATTTGCCGCGCAATCGGTTCAGCGCCGCGACCGAAACGTCGTCCGGGGCCGTCCGGCCGAGCGAGACGCCGTGCCGCCCGATGTAGGGCGCATTCTCGCGGCAGTGATCGGGCGAAGCGGGGTTCTCGATCTTGATGACGCGCGCGCCGAGACCCGCGAGCAGGAACGTCGCGAAGGGTCCGGCCAGGGCCAGCGTGAGGTCGAGCACCGTGAGCCCGGCCAAAGGACCGGTGTGCACGGACGGTTGTTCGCGGCTGCTCATACGTGGTTGCCCCCCGCACTCGATATACGAGGGCGTTATCACGGCCGCAGTCTAGCCAGCGGGGGAAGCGTGGGCTAAGACTTCGTCCGGCGGCGGGTTAGACGCGGCGCGTCTTTGCGCCCGCTCGAAGCGCGGCGCGCGAGATCGACGAACTCGCGCACGAGCCGCGAGTGGCTGCCGCTCTTCCACGCCACGACGATCGACACCGTGGGCACCGGCTCGCAATCGAGAGGCCTGAACGTCACCCCCGGCGGCAGCAGCACGCTGATCGAGTCCGGCAGCAAGGCGAAGCCCAGCCCCTCCTGCACGAGTTGCAGATGACCGAGCACGTTGTCGGCGCTCGAGACCGCATGTAGGCGAATCTTCGCTTCCCGATAGAGTGTGGCGGCCGCATCGTGCAAGGCCGGGGAGAGCGACCGCTCCATCGTAATGCAGGGCAGATCGTCGAGGCTCTTGACCGGGATGCGCTTGCGTCGTGCGAGCGCGTGATGGGACGGCAGCACCATGACGATCTGCTCGCGCACCAGCTCGATGCCCTCGAGCCCGACCGTCTCGAGCGGTCCGCGCACGAAAGCCACGTCGAGAGTGCCGGACTGCAGCCCCACGAGGGGGTCGACGGCGTACTTGCTGTGCAAGATCAGGCGCAGATCCGGCAGATGCTCGGCGATCAGCGGCCGCAGCGCCGGCAGTATCCGCACGTCTGCCGACGGGAAGGTGCCCACGGATAGATCGCCGGCGCGCCCGTCCGCGGCCTGTTTCGCGAGCCGTCGAGCATGCTCGACGCGGCCGAGAATGTCCTTGGCCTGCCGAAGAAAGATCCGTCCCGCGTTGGTCAGCGCGACATGATGGCGGGTGCGATCGAGCAGCTTCACGCCCACGGCGTTCTCGAGCTGCCGAATCTGCTGGCTCAGCGAGGGCTGTGCGGTGCGAAGCCGCACCGCCGCCCGAGTGAAGCTCAGCTCTTCGGCCACAGCGATGAAATAGCGCAGATGCCTGAGCTCCACGCGTGCGGCACGCTGCGCATCGGCGACGTCCATGGTCAGCAGCTCGCCGGCGCGCAGCGCTACCCGGCCGGCTCGATGCGGTAGACGACGCCGCTCGTCGCATCGCTCGGGTCGGGCTCGCCGCCGAGCGTGCGCTTCTCCGTGAGCGCGTAAAGATAGCCGTCCGGGCCTTGCACGACATGGCGCCAACGGCGGCCCAACGAGATGAACAGCGAATCGCGCCGCTCGGCTTGCGGCATCGGCTGATCGAACGCCACACGCACGAGCGTTTGGCCGTTCAGCGCGCCGACGAACAGATGCCCCTTCCAAGGAGCCAGTTTGTCGCCCGTGTACCAGACGAGCGTCGAGGGGCTGATCGAGGGCGTCCAGTACATCGCGGGCATGTCCATGCCCGGCCGGTACCAGTGGTTCTCGTTGAGCTCCGTTTGATTGTAATTTTTGCCGAGCGAGACGAGCGGCCACCCGTAGTTGTGTCCTGCGTACAGGATGTTGATCTCGTCGCCACCGAGCGGCGCGATCTCGGTGCTCCACAGCTCGCCCGATTCGGGGCGCCACGAGAAATCGGTCACGTTGCGCTGCCCGTACGTGAAGATCTCCGGCTTCGCATCCGTCCGCCCTACGAACGGGTTGTCGGCCGGAATACCGCCGTCGTCGCGGATGCGCAAGACCTTGCCGACGTCGTTGTCGAGCTGCTGCGCGAGCAACGGCTCCCCGCCGCCGTTCTTGCCGTCGTGCTCGACGTGATCGTTCACGGTCAGATAGATCATGCCGTCGGGCCCGAAGACGGCGCGGCCTGCCATCGGCCCACCCGCAATCCAGGCGTCGGCCACGAATATTTCCTGCACGTCGAGCAGTGCGGTGCCGTCGAGCCGCGCGCGTGCCAGCGCGCGCGTCAACATGCCGTTCGCGCCTCTCTTGACGTAGTACAGGTACACGAAGTGGTTCGCGGCGAACTGCGGGTGCACGGCGACGGACCACAACGTCCCGGCGTCGATGCCGGGAGCGGGCCAGCCCGCGAGCGGTGCCGGCGCAAGCACGCCGTCGTGCACGATCCGCACATGGCCCGGTTTCGTCTGAACGGCCTGATTGCCGCCCGCCGGATCGCCTGCCGGTGCCGCGAGCTCGGTGATCAGGAGGTCGCCATCCGGCGTGAACGCGATGTGGCGCGGGCTCCTCAAGCCTTCGGCTACGGACACGAGCCGCACGCGGAACGGCTCGCCGGGCGGGCACTGCCCTTGGGGCTGGCCGTTCGGCGAGCAAGACCCGGGCACCCAGGTCTCGAACACGAGCGGGTCTCGCACCGCCGGCGTCGTTGCGGCTGCGGCCGGTCCGGGCGCCGAGCCCGGCGTGCAGCCTTGCACGAGCAACGAGAGCAGCCACGGCAACGCTGGAGCCAACCTACGGTCTTTCATGATGATCCCCCCGGCGGCATCGTCGCCGGCATGCACGCCGGTCGCCTGCCGATTGTTCTTGTTGATCCCCGACGCGAGGCGCAGCAGCGCCCGAGAACCTACGTCCGTTCCATCGATGAGTCAATTGCTGCCGAGGCGGCACGCGGCCGCGCTCGCGTCTTTCATAGCGTCCTTGACGCTGCCGAGCGCGTTCGCCTATGGTCCTTCGAAAACGACGATCTCGACGGTCTCGACGGGGAGGGGGGATGCCTCGGCTTCGATCGGCGATATACGCAACCGCCGTGCTGCTTTTTGCCGCGTCGTGCGTACGCGCGCAGGAAGACGACGCGAGCTGGACGTTCGACACCTATACGCCGGGACCCTGCTCGGCGAATGGTTCCAAGCATGGCGGCTGTCCGGCCGGCGAGCTCGTGCGGATTCACGTCGTCACGATTGCATACGGGCTCGTGCGGCCGTGGCACCTGACGTTTCTGCCGGGCGGCACCGACATGCTCGTGACGGAGCTGCCGGGAAGCTTGCGCATCGTGCGCGGCGGCAAGCTCGATCCGCAACCGATTGCGGGGTGGCCCGCCGCCGCACTGAATGCGCGCAGCCTCAACTCCGTCGTGCTGCACCCGGACTTCGAGCGCAACCGGCTGCTTTATTTCTCCTACGTCAAAGGGCGCGACGGCGGCGATACGACGATTGCGCTTGCGCGCGGCCGCTTCGACGGCAAGTCGCTGAAAGACGTCGAGGACGTTTTCGTTGCGGATGCCTGGGGTGCGGGCGCGACCGCGGGCCGGCTCGAGGTCGGGCCTGATCGGCTGTTCTATCTCACGGTCGGCGATCGGGACGCCGGCAACACCACCGACGATCCGAGCTATCGAATGAAGGCGCAGGACTTGGGCAGCCACATCGGCAAGGTTCTGCGCTTGCGCGACGACGGCACCGCGGCCGCGGACAACCCGTTCGTCGGCCGCAAGGACGCCAAACCCGAGATCTACACCTACGGCCACCGCAACGTGCAGGGGCTCGCATGGCATCCCCGGACCGGCGAGCTGTGGGCGACCGAGATCGGACCGATGGGCGGCGACGAGCTGAACTTGCTGGTCCCCGGGCACAACTACGGCTGGCCGCTCGTGTCGCTCGGCAAGATCTACACCGGCCATCTCGCGTCCGACCAGGCGTGGTGGCGGCCCGGCATGGACATGCCGACCATGTTCTGGGTGCCGGCGATCAGCCCTTCGAGCCTCATGATCTACGACGGCGACAAGTTCCCGCTCTGGCGCGGCCACTATTTCATCGGGGCCTTGAGCGGCCAGCAGCTCCAGCGCGTCGCATTCGATCAGCCGCCGCCGCAGCTCGAGCGGCGTGAGTCGCTGCTGCTCGAGCTCGACGCACGCGTGCGCGACGTGCGGCAAGGGCCGGACGGCTACTTGTATGTCGCGATCGAGCGGGACCAGCAGTCGGGACCCGGCAGCGCGAAGCTCACGCGCAACGGCGCGATACTGCGGATCGAGCCCGCAAAGTGAGAACACCGGCGATGCGATCGATATTCCTGCTACTGGGCGTCTGCGTCCTGCTCGGTGCGACTGCAAACGCGCAAAGCGCGCGTCAAGCCGACGTTCCGCGGCTTGCGAACGGCAAACCGAATTTCAGCGGCGTTTGGCAGGCGTTGACGACCGCGAACTGGAACGTCTTGACCCACGGCGCCAGCGCGGGCCCGCCGGAGTACGGCGCGCTGCTCGCGACGCCGCCCGGCTACGGCATCGTCGACGGCGACGAAATACCGTACCTCCCGGCCGCGGCCGAGGAGCAACGGCGCAACTACGAGCACCGGTTCAAGGACGACCCCGAGGTCAAATGCTTCATGCCGGGCGTGCCGCGCGCGAACTACATGCCTTACCCGCTGCAGATCTTTCATTCGGACGGCCGAATGCTGGTCGCGTATCAGTTCGCCGGCGCGGCGCGGATCGTGAATCTCGGCGCGCCGCAGCCGTCCGCGATCGACAGCTGGATGGGCGTGTCGAACGCGCATTGGGACGGCGACACGCTGGTCGTCGACGTCAGCGGTTTCAACGGGCAGGCCTGGCTCGACCGCTCCGGCAATCACGCGAGCCAGGCGCTCCACGTCGTCGAGCGCTATACCTTCGCGGGACCGGATGCGATCGACTACGCGGCGACGCTCGAAGATCCGAAGAGCTACTCTCGTCCGTGGTCGATGCACTTTCGCCTGCTGAGGGATCCGGATCCGCACGCGCATCTGATGGAGTTCAAGTGCGTGCCGTTCACCGAGGAGCTCTTGTATGGCGATCTTTACAAGCGGGCGAGCAAGTGACTGGGAGCGGAACATGAGACGGTGCCTTCTGCTTGCGATCGCCCTGCCGCTCGCATTCGCGGGCGCGGTTGCCCGTGCGCAAACCTCGCGCACGCCCTGGGGCGACCCTGATCTTCAGGGAACCTGGTCGAACGCGACGCTCACGCCGCTGCAGCGGCCGGCCGAGCTCGAGGGCAAAGAGTTCTTCACGCCGCAGGAGGCGAAGGCGTACGTCCGCCGGCGGCTGGCGGCCGCGAGCGGCGACGAGAACATCGAAGCGGACAAGGCGAGCGGCAACGTCGGGTCGTACAACGACGCGTGGATGGATCGCGGCAACGACGTCGTTCCCACACGGCGCACGTCGCTGATCATCGATCCCAAGAACGGTCGCGTTCCGCCGCTCACGGCCGAGGCGCAGCGCCAGTTCGAGCGCGACCAGGCCCGCGCCGCCGCGCATCCGGCCGACACCCCCGAGGATCGCTACCTGACCGAGCGATGCATCGTCTTCGGCGGCGGTGCCGCCCCGATGCTGCCCGAGCCGTACAACAACAACTATTACGTCGTGCAAACGCCCGACTACGTGACGATCATGGCCGAGATCAATCACGAGGTTCGCATCATCCCGATCGACGGTCGACCGCACTTTCCGAGTCGCGTGACGCAATGGGTCGGCGATTCGCGCGGCCACTGGGAAGGCGACACGCTCGTCGTCGAGACGACGAACCAGAAGACGAACCGGCATTTCTACGGCGTGCAGATGCTCGACTCGGTGATGAGCGACCAGTTCAGAGTCGTCGAGCGATTCACGCGCACGGCGCCGGACCAAATCCGTTATCGCGCGACCGTTTACGATCCCGTGTTCACGGCGCCGTGGACCGTCGAGCTGTTCATGCATCCGCAGACCGGAGAGCTCGTCGAGTACGCGTGCCACGAAGGCAACTATGGGCTCAGGGGACTGCTGTCGGCGGTGCGCGAAGACGAGCGGCGGGCAGCGGAGGGCAAGAAATGAACCTATCTAAGCTAGCGAAACTCGTGCTCCATACGACTCTCGGGGGCGTATGGCTGACTTTGGCCGCGGCGCCGACGAGCGCGCACCACGCCTTCAGCGCCGAGTTCGATGCGAGCCAGCCCGTCACGCTGCGAGGCACCATCACCAGCGTCGAATGGATCAATCCGCACGCCTTCATCCACCTCGATGTCAAGCGCGACGACGGCACGGTCGAAAGCTGGATGATCGAGGCCGGCAGCCCGAACACGCTCGTGCGCCACGGCATGACGCGCGATTCGATCGCGCCGGGCACCGAGGTGGTCGTCTTCGGCTACCGTCATCGCAACGGCTCGCACACGGCCAACGGCCGCGACGTGACCTTGCCCGACGGCAAGCGCCTGTTCATCACCTCGCCCGGTACGGGAGCGCCGACGACGCCTCAGTAGGGACTGAGGTCGGCGAGACCGAGGAAGCGAAAGCGGCCAGGGGCCTCCGGACGCTACTCGAAGGAACCTTTCCAGCTCCAACCGTCACTCGGACGCTCGATCGACAACAGCCGCAGCCGGTGGTCGGTAGGGTCGCGCCCGGGGTTGCCGGTCACGATGACGTGGTCGCCGATGCGCAGCGTCTCGCGCGAGATTCCGTGCCCGTTCAAGGCGGCAACGCCGGCCCACTCGATGGTCCACCGATAAACCATGCCGTCGGCGTCCGGTGCAGTCACGTGTACCATCGAATGCGGATTGCGGAACAGGACCTGCGCGACGTCGCCCTCGATGCGCGCTTTCCCGGTCTCGTCGTAAGTGGCCGTGAACGAGTGATGAGCGAGAGCGGCGGGGCCGGCCAGCACTGCCGCCAAAGCGACGAGGCGAACGAGATAAGTGTTCATGGAATGCTCACCCAATGACGATCGAGTTGCCGCGATCGGGAACGCGGGGTTGGCGAGGTTCGAACGATGCGCGCGTCATCGGCGCGCGGCCTCGACCAGCGGCGGAGCGATATCGCAGCCGCGCGGATTCCAACGCGAGCGCCCCGACTCCTTCTTGAACTGCGTGCTCATGATCAAATCGGTCGAGAGGTAGTCGGGATCGGCGACCACGGTCGTGACGATGAGCCAGGTGCCGGCTCCCGGCAACGTGAACGTGTTGAAAAACTCCTTGACGACGGCCCTCTCGCCATAGGGCACGCCGTTCGGTCGCAGGTACCCCGCCGTCATGTTCGTCGTGACGACCTGCAGAGAGCCTCCCGTATCCGGCGTATTCGCGGCGAAAACGCCGCGCGACTGCGTCTGCCGGAACCACTTCGCCGCGGAATCGCCCTGCAGGGAGCGCTCGCCGGCCGCTTGCGGGGCGAAGTGAAAAAGACGCGTTTGGTTGCCCGCATCGAACTGCAACCGCAGCGTGTCGGCGCCCTCCCAATCGATGCGCAGCCGCGTCGGCTGGCGAATCAGGCCGGGTGGCCCATAGGCTTTACAGAAGCGGTCTTCGCGGCGATCTTGCTCGAAGTCCCAGGCGGCCGTCTCGGCACGCCCCCTGTCGTTCAGAGGAATGCTCGCGGAGTCGCCGACCGGCGGCGTCACCATCCGCCAGCGCCAGTCCTCGGTGATCACGGCCACCCACTGGCCCGTCAGATCGATGGGCGCGCGCTCGCGAGCGGGGCGCTGGTCGGGCGGGGGTGGAGGCGGCTGCGCGCCGGCGGAGGTCGGGGCGGCAAGGCCGAAGCCGGCGGCCGCGCAGGCGGCGAGCAGCATCGCGGCGCGTTGCATCGGGGGCCTCATGGCTGCGCGCCCGCGAGGTCTCGATAGATTGCGGCGACGAACGCTTCCGGCGTCGGCCCGCCGAGACCCGCGTAGATGCCGTCGTAGTCGCTCGAGGGGTGCGCGGCCTCGACCTGCTCGAGCGTCATGCCGGCGGCGATCAGCGCCGCGACCCTGTCGCGCACGATCGTGATCATGTCGCGATAGTTCGCGACCTCGGTCTCGTCGCTGATCCGGCCGTGACCGGGAACGATGGCCGTGCCGCCGGTTTGGTTCTCGCCCGGGATCGCGATCTCGAGAATTCGATTCAAGCCATCGAGGATACCGCTCAAGCTACCGCCGTGCTCCGGATCGAACCGGGGATAACCCGTCGTCGTGAAGATGTCGCCGGTGCTGATCACGTCGGAGCGTCGGAAGAATGCGATGGTGTCGCCGTCCGTGTGCGCGGCGGGGATGTGCACGAGCTGGATGGCCTCCTCGTTCACGAACAGCGCCCAGTCCTTCGTGAAGTACGTGTCGCTCGGCCAGGCTCCGGCGGGCGTCGGCGCCTTCTGGCCGCTCGGGCCGCTCATCCGCTCGAGCACGTTGACGTGTGCGATGATCGAAGCGTTCTTGTCCGCACCGCGCGGATCGAACGTGTCGAGCAGCCGCACGTAGGTGCCGGCGCGCGACACCGGCTCGTTGCCTCCGGTGTGATCGGAATCCGCGCTCGTCACGATGATGTGGCGTATCGGCTTCGGGCTCAGCTTGCGAATCGCCTCGAGGAGCCGGTCTGCGACGGCCGCCGTCTTGGTGTCGACGACGACGACGGCCTCGTGGCCGATCTGCACCGTCGTGTTGCCGCCTCCGCCGGCGATCATGTAAACGTTGCCCTGCACGGGCAGTACCTCGAGCGCGTCGTCCGCGGCCGCGCTCGGTGCGGTGGCGAGCGCCGCGGTCAGAACGCCGACGGCGAGCTGCGGAGACCTCGCTATCGTCTGCCTCATCGCAGTGCCTCGATCGCGCGCCGCAGCTCCGGCTGATAGTCCGGATACATCGTCGCTGCGCCGCCGCGCGCCGCCGGTTGCGGCAGCCCATGCCGCGTCGCGTACTCGGTCAAGAACGTATTCGTGCCGGGCAAGTGATGCGGCACGGCGCCGCGCGGCCGCTCGATCTCGACCGCGGGGATGCACGAGAATGGGCTGAGCTGCAGGCCCGGGTCGAGCACCCAGTCGGACGTGCGGACCAACGGTTCGGTCAGATAGACGGGATCCATCACGACGGTGACGAGCGTGAGGTAGTCCTCGTTGCGGATCCAGTACTCGACGATGCTCGCGCGGTCGCTGCGCGGCAGACCATTGCGCCGGACCCAGCCTTCTTTCAGATGAGTGGTCGTGACCTTCAGCATGTCGCCGTCCCACTCGCCCGTCGAGAAACCCTGCCAGCTGTGCTGCGCGTATTCCGACGGGTGGGGACGGCCGTCCATGTAGATGGTTCGGTGACTCAGGCTCCACATGACGGTGATGTCCCACGAGATCACGTCCTGGGAGATCGGGTCCACGGTGCTCCCGATGCGCAAGCTCGCAGGACCGCGCGGCGCGTAGTCCGCGGGATGCGGCTCGCACTGCCGCTCGGGAACCGTCCATTTCGCCGCGTCCCACGAATCGGCGCGCAGACGCGCGGCGTCGTTGACGGGCAAGCCCGCGTAGTCGCCGATCTCGGGACCCGCGCCGCGCTCGGGCAACTCTTCGTGGAAGCGCTGGCCCCACATCCCGGCGAGGTCCCTCTGGGCCCACGCTGCGCCGCTCGCACCGAGCGCGGGCAAGGCGAGCGCCAACGCGACCGACAGAGCGCGTCTTTGCGAGGTCATTTGGCCAACGGATCGGGGCGCAGTTGGAACTTTACGACCGAGCTGCGCGTGCCCTTGCCGCCCTCGATGTGCCAGACGGCGTTCGGGCCATAGTCGGCATACAAGCCGCGACCCTTCCAGCCGCCGTTCGGATCGTCGATGCGTCCGTCCATGCCGCGCGAGAAGAACCCGAGCGGGTAGGGCACGCGGAGCGTCACGAAACGTCCGTCCGGCAGGAGCGCGAGCAGTGAGTCGGAGTTGGAGCCGTTCGCGAGCGGCACGTTCGGCCCGAGCCCGAGCGTGTCGTGGCGGTCGACGAAGTTGTAGTAGTGCGTGTCGACCGCGATCGCATCGGTCGCGCCTTTGAAGCTCGGCCCGGGCGTCCGATACAAGGTCCATCCTTCGGGACAGTGCTGGCCGTTCGTCGCCTCGGGTCCCGACATGATGCGGCACTTGCGCCGATCGAAGCTCGCGAGATGGCCGCTGCCGGCGAGCGCGGTCCAGATCACGCCGTTGCTGTCGACGTCGATGCCGCGCGGCGTATAGCCGTTGACGTTGACGGCGGGATTGTTGAACGGCGGCTCGTAGACTTCCGACACGCAAGTTTTCGGGTCGATCCGCACGATGCGGCCGGGCATCGGTCCCGGCACGGCGCCCCAGATGCTGCCGTCGGTCGGATGCGCGATCACGCTGTAGAAGATCGCCTTCGGCACCGGCAGTCCCGCGAGCATGCCTCCCGACGACGGCAGATCCTCGAACGCGTACTTGTCGACGCCGGGATCGATCTTGCCGTCGCCATTCAAGTCGAAATACGGGATGCACCAGCCTTGCGCCTTGCCCGCGTCGCCCGTTTCCTCGAGCACCCGCGTGTTGACCCAGCCGAGCGCGCCGCTGAACACGCCGTTGGTGTAGAGCGTCTCGTCCGCATCGTCGGCGAACTGCACATGGTGCGTGTCGAAGCAGATGTCGACTTGATGGAATTGCTTCGTGCGGGGATCGAAGTACTGAATCTGTCGAAAGCTCGTCTCGCGCGGCGCGAGCCGCGCAGAGGGGTGGTTCGCGCAAAACGCCGGCTGATCCTCCGGACGACGGAAGCGCGACGACATCCAGATGCGGCCCTTGCGGTCCATCGCGGCGTGGTTCGTGATCGCGGGGTCGAACCAGTACGGCTTGTTGCCCCAGTACGGCGAGGGCTGCGGCATGACCTGCGGCTTCCCCGGCGGCACTCGGGAGTCGAGCACGGGGATGCGCACCTCGGTCGCCGTGTTCGTGTTCGGGTCGAGCGTGAGGAAGCCGTCGTTGCCCCAGTCGACGCCGTAGATCGGACCGTTCGCGTTCGCCCGCGGGTTGCGCTTGTCGGTCGAGAGCTCGTCGTGGGCGAACGTCGCGGGCCCGCCCCATTCCCACAGCGTGAGCACGAGATTCCGCTCGATGCCTTGCGGGCGCGGCGGCGCCGGGGGCACTTCGCCCGCCGCGATACGATCGGTCCAATCCGCGAACATCGTGAGCGCCGCCTTGCGGCCGAGCGCCCCGATCGCCGCGATCATCGAGGTGCCGTCCTGACCGACCTGCGTGCGATGGTCCCAGGCATCGTAGGAGGACTCGAATCGCCCGAGCCCGGCCGGGAACGTGCGTGTGGCGAGGTCGCCGAGCTGGTGGCACACGTTGCAGCCGGTCTTGATCTGATCGATCCAGTGGTGCTGCGTCGCCATCCGTGGCTCGATGCCGTTGCCGTTCGGGCCGGTGCCGGGGAACTGATCGGCAGCCGGAATCCGAATCAGCGAGTACCAGTAATCGGCGGGATACACCTGGGCCGCCGCGCGTGCGTCGGGCGCCACCACCGCCTGCAGCGAAACGCGTCTTCCCGGCGTTGCGCGGATCCGTGACGAATCGACGAGGCCATAGCCGCGCACCCAGAGCACGTAGGTCGCGCGCGGCAGATCCGGCAACAAGTACCGGCCGTCGTCGTCGGTGACCACGATCTTGCGGAATTTCGTCGGCAATTCGTCGGTTTCCGCGATGACCCAGACGCCGGCCTCCGGGCCGCGCGCACTCGTGACGACGCCTGCAATGTCGTCCGAGTCGATTGCGATTTCGGCGGGTCGAGCGGCGGGTTGGGCGGCCACGAAGAGCGCCTGGCCGAGCAGCCAACCACCGGCGGCGATCGTCGCGATACGTGCTTTGAGCCTTGCCATTTTCTCGCTTGCCTCTCCTGCGCGCGGCGACCGCGGGTCTCGTTGCGGTCGCGTCTGCCGAAGTGTCGCGTGCCGGCAGGCCCGGGTACGGAACGTTGCCCGAAAAGCGCGGAAAAACGCTGAACGCGGCACGCCGGCCTTTGCCCCGGGGCGTTGCGCGCGCGGCGTCTCCCTACGCGCTGACAGGGACTCGAGGGCCACGCGGCACCGGCGGCGAGGCGGCGATTTGCAGCCGCGCGCGAACAATGCCGCGGTCGGCCGGCTTCCGGGGCCAAATTGCCGCGTTTACGCTAGACTGGCTCTTGCGTTCGAATCACCAAAAATTCCTCCTGGAAAAGCGGCGGAATCACGACGAAATGGACGCGTCTCCTTCTAACAACCCGAGCGCCGCCGGCGTCTATGCGTTCGGGAATTTCAGGCTCGACGTCTCCGTCCGCGCCTTGTGCCGCAACGGCGGGGGAGCCGTGCCGCTGCCGTCGCGAGCCTTCGATTCGCTCGTCTACCTCGTCGAGCATCGCGATCGGCTCGTGCGCAAGAACGAGCTCATCGACGCCGTTTGGCCCGACGTCGTCGTCACCGACGACAGCCTCATCCACGCCATCTCGGTCTTGCGCCGCGCGCTCGGCGACGATCCCAACAAAGCACTCTACGTGCAGACTGTTCCTCGCCGCGGCTATCGATTCGTCGCGCAGGTCAGTGCCACAGCCGACGCCGCTGCGACATCGGCGCGGGCGGAGGACGGCACCGAGTCGGCGCCGGTTACCCCGGTGGACCCACCG
This sequence comes from uncultured Gammaproteobacteria bacterium, assembly GCA_963817615.1. Lineage (GTDB taxonomy): Bacteria > Pseudomonadota > Gammaproteobacteria > Steroidobacterales > Rariloculaceae > FEN-1219. Next base: position 221,791 of record CAWFPH010000003.1, read on the forward strand.
GGGCCGCGGCAATGGACTTTCACGCTGACGCGCGATCGCGCATTGCTTGCGGGCGCCGTGATCGTGCTGTTGATGGGCTTCGCCCTCCTCGTTACGGCAGGCGCGAACCGCTCGGCGGTAAGCCCCGGGCTTGCCGCGACGGCGACACCGAGAGCCGTGCGACTTTTTCAGCCACCGCCCGAGGGCGGCACGATCGTCTCGGGCGGCGTGTTGTCGCCGGACGGCGAGTCGCTGACCTTTGTCGCGCGCGACAATACGAGCGGGCAAACCGCCCTCTGGGTGCGCGCGTTGCATTCTTCGCAACTCAAGCGCGTCGAGCACTCGGAAGGCGCTTCCAAGCCGTTCTGGTCTCCCGATTCGAGCCGGCTCGCGTTTTTCACGCATGGCGACCTCGTGACCGCCGATCTGCGCGACACTCGGGTGCGAACCGTCGCATCGGTCGGCGTCAGCGCCGCAGGCGGAACTTGGGCGGCCGACGACACGATCCTCTTCGCCGACTGGGCGGTGGGGCTGTACTCGGTCGGGGCTTCGGGCACGGTGCCGACGCTCGTCGCTGCGCTCGATCAGGCCGCGCAGGACATCGCCGTCTCCTGGCCGCAGTTTTTCCCCGATGGCCGCCACTTCCTCTACCAGATCGTGAGCCTCGATGCCGACCGCACGGGCGTCTACGTCGGCGATCTCGATACGCACGAGAGCATTCGCCTGCTCGCCACGGAGTCGCCGGCCGTGTTCGCGCCGCCGCGCCATCTGTTGCACGTGCAGCGCGACATGTTGATCGCGGAGGAGTTCGACTTGAGCACCTGGCAGCTCACCGGGCGCGCCACGTTGCTCGCTCGCGGTGTGTCGCCGCCTTCGCTTTCTGACGACAACGTCGTCTCCGCGGCCGGCAATCTCATCGCCTACCGTAGCGGCGTCCGGCAGCAGCAGCTTGCGTGGGTAGATCGCGCGGGCGAAGTGCTCGCGACGCTGCCGATGCCGGCGGTCATGTTCAACCCCCGCGTGTCGCCGGACGGCTCGCACCTGCTCGCTACGGGCTCGTTGACCACGAATCCCGGCCTCTGGTTGGCCAGCCTGTCTCGGGCAGAATTCGAGCGCATCGAGACCGATGCGATCGCGCCGCTGTGGTCGCCCGACGGGGCGCACATCGCTTTCACGGCACGGGGCGGGTTCGATCTGCTGATTCGCCCGTCCTCGGGCGCGGGGTCCCGCCGCCTGATCCGCAGCAACGTCGTAAAAATATTGAACGACTGGTCTCCGAGCGGAGATCACATCGTCTACTCGCAGCGGGACGAGCTGACCAAGCTCGATCTCTGGGGCGTCAGGGTCGCGGATGGAGCGACGTTCCCGATCATGAGAAGTCCATACAACGAGCTGCAAGCGCGAATCTCACCGGATGGCCGCTGGCTCGCGTACGTGGCCGACGACAGCGGCGCGCTCGAGGTCTACGTACAGACGTACCCGGAGCTCGGCGAACGCTACAAGGTGTCCGTCGGCGGTGGAGGGCAACCGCAGTGGCGCCGAGATCAGAGCGAGCTGTACTACATCGCCCCCGACCGCGCCCTCGTGGCCGTGGCGATGAGCCAAGAGTCGGGACATCCGTTCGGCTCGCCCCGCCGCCTGTTCCGTGCGCCCGTTGCCGGCGGTCCGGACGACGCGCGCGACTACTATGCGGCGGCCGCGGACGGCGGTCGATTTCTCCTCGACGGCGCATTCGGCGACGGCAACGACAGCCCGATCACGGTCGTCGTGAACTGGCCCGCGGAAACCGAGAAGCCGCCGTCGCCGAGCCCGCGACACCTCGATTGAGCGCTCCGCCTCATGGCGACCACTGAGCCGTTGCTTCCGGCAGCGGCCCCTGGCCGTGCGACGTGGCGCCTTCGACGCTGTCGCAATGCTTGCCGGCCGCGGGAGGCGTTTTCGGCGGACACTTGAAGAGTCCGTAACTGCCGCGGCCGCCGCCCGGCAAGCCGTTACGCAGGGGGTGCAAGCCGATGCTGAAGATCGTGCCGGGCGGGAAGTTCTGGACGGTCACGCCGTCCAGGGCAACTTGAGCCGCTGCACGCAGCTCGACCGCCCAGATGACGGGTTTGCCCGACGCGTCGCGAAGCACCGCATTGCGTGCGTCGTTCAGCGGTGCGAAAAAGATGCTCAAATGGCTCGGATCGGGGCTCACGCGCGTCACGACCCCGGTGAACACGTAAGTCTTCTTCTCGTCGTACATCGCGAACGAATGGTGCGCATTCGCCGGCGTGGCCAACGTTCCCGCGACGCTCGCCAACAGCGCTGCAAGGGTCATCGAAGCAGAACGTCGGCGCATGAAGCCCTCCATCACTTGAATCCGAACAGCGGGTCCGGCTTCGGGTGCTCCATACCCTTCTCGAAGTACTGTTCCCAGATCCTCGCCCAGGGGCGGTCGTAGATATCGGGCACCGTGTATTCGAACGTCGTGCCCGGGGGCATCGGCGTGGCCTTGCCGTCGATGGGGTAGTTGTACTGCACACATTCGATGTAGAGGTACGGGTTACCTTCGTTGAGCTCGCCGGCTTTGGTCCAGCGGTGGACGATGCGGACGGGCTCCACGAGCGCCTCGGGATCGTAGAGAACGACCTCGTGATCGATGCCGTTGACGGTGCCGCCGGCGTCCTTGCGAGGGGTGTAGATCTCGATCGATTGCATCAGGCTGCTGAATTCGAACGCGCCATGTGCCATCCAGCCCTGAACGTTCGACGTCCAGGTGACGAGCGCCTCGCCGTCCCAGAACCCGATCGTCTCGCCGTACCAGCGGCGCACGTCCGTGGAGAGGTAAGGAACGCTGCCGTCCTCCTTGAATTTGCGGCCGATCAGCACGTGCGTGATGAAGTTGCCGGCCGTCACGTTCAGCACTTGGAAGAGCTCCGGCGTCATCATCACGGAGGGCGTGAATCCGGAATATTGGGCGATGCGCCGCATGAAGCCTTCCGGCTGACAATAGGAAGCAGGCCACTGCGGAGCATTGCTGACGGCGTAGTGGTACATCTGCTGGACGAAGCGCGTTTGGTACTCGGGCGTGAGCAGCGTGAGGTAAGTGGGGATCTGGAGCACCGCGCCGTGGTACCACGTGGCCGTCTTCGTCGCGTCACGCCGGTAGTTGCCGTTCCAGTCCGGTAAGGTCGCTTGCGTATAGACCGTAGGGCCGCCGCGCGCCGTGGCGTCCGCGAGCAGGGCTTCGTAGTGTGCCTTCGCCGTCTTGAACGGATAGGGGCTCACGATCTGGTCGCGCGGGTAGTCACGGTCGCAGAAGCCCCAGGCGGCCGACGCGGGTGGATCATCGCCGATGGTGGGCGTCTCGACGGCGCCCCACTGGGCTTCGAGGCCAAGCGGGGAATTGCAGCGGAAATAGCGAGGATCGCTCCAAAGCGATCGATCCTTGTAAAAGTCTTTGGTCGTGAAGATGTCGTGCGGCAGCGGCTGGATTCCGGGTGGCGCCGCTCCGTTCGCCGCGGCCACGATCGGCACCACGCCTTCGGGCACGCCGGGCCCGACGAACGTGCCCTTGCCGTCCGGCCCTACGATCAGATCCGTGTGCAAGGGCGCCGGGGCGCCGCGCCCGATCGGCTTCTGCGCAAGGACGCCGACGCACGGCATCGTCAGGCAAATGGCAACGAAGCCGATCCTCGAAGACCGCCCAGTAGGACGTCGCGACGTGAGCAGCATCGGCTTCCGGTCCCCCAAAGCCCGATCGGTCGCGCGCGGCGTGCGACCGCGGACGCGATGGGCATTCAAAAACTAGCAACGGAGCCGTCGGGGAGTCCTGCGCGTTCTAGGAAAAGCACGGAAAAAGGACGAATCGCCATGCTGCTTGACCGATGTCCCGCCGCCGAACGCAAATCTCGTTTTGCGATGCGCGCAGGATCTCGAGTGCGCCGGCCTATCGCCGGACGACGCGCGCCGCGAAGCACGCGGCAGCTCGGCGACCGCGAGCAGGCGGGGCACACACGTGGCCCAACGAGTGCTCTCGGTTCGCTAGCGTACGCAGACCTCGCTCGGACGTGATAAGCTACACTCGGCTGCCAAACCCAATGGCACAGGCCAAAGGACTTAGAAGAAAGGAGTTTGGCCGTGGCCGCTAATGCTGGGCCCAAGCAAAACCATATCCTCGCTGCGCTGCCGGACGAGGAGTTCGCCCGCTTGTCACCGCATCTCGAGCTCGTGGCGATGCCGCTCGGCGAGGTCCTCTACGAGTCAGGAGGACGGCTATCTCATATCTATTTCCCCACGACATCCATTGTTTCGTTGCTCTACGTCATGGAGGACGGGGCATCGGCCGAAATCGCCGTGGTCGGCAATGAGGGCATCCTCGGGATTGCGTTGTTCATGGGCGGCGAGACGACGCCGAGCCGCGCGATCGTGCAGAGCGCGGGTCATGGGTATCGGCTGAAGTCGCAGCTGCTGAAGCAAGAATTCAACCGGAGCGGTCCGGTAATGCATTTGCTGCTGCGCTACACGCAGGCCCTCATCACGCAAATGGCTCAGACGGCCGTGTGCAATCGACATCATTCGGTTGACCAGCAATTGTGCCGGTGGCTGCTCCTGAGCCTGGACCGGTTATCGACTCCGGTGTTGACCATGACTCAGGAATTGATCGCCAACATGCTCGGGGTGCGGCGTGAAGGCGTCACCGAGGCTGCCGGCAAGCTGCAACGCGCCGGAATCATCCGCTACGGCCGCGGGCGCATCTCCGTGCTCGATCGAAGGCGCTTGGAGCTCGCGTCGTGCGAGTGTTATGCCGTCGTCAAAAAGGAGTTCGATCGGCTGCTCCAGGATCTTCCTCTCCAGGACATGGCGCCCGCTCGCCGGCTGCCGGCGTAAAAGAGCGGAGGACGGCGCGCTCGGCGCCGCGCGGCCGGTGCGCCGAGCCATGAAGGGCGGTGGCCTACGTACGTTGCCGCACAGACGCGGCGCTTCCCCGCCCGCACGCTGCCACTCGATGGCAATGCACTTCTCGGCTGAACGTTTGACGTAGCCTGGGCTCGTTTTGCGTGCGGGCCCCAGCTCTTTGCGCGGACGCTCGAGCATGCGGTGAGGCCGGGCCCCGCGTTGTCGCTGTAAGAGGGTTGCTAGTGGCGCACGGATTGGCAGTCGCGCATGAAATCGGCGCAACGACCGCTCAGGCGGCGCGGCCACCTGCGAGATGTTTACGCGAGAGCTTGCGCGGCTCGAACTTGGCGCGACCGTGCGTTCGGACTTGTCGGTGATGACGGCGGCCAACGTTCGCGAAATGTTGCTTCGGGCGCACCACTCCCTCCGCAGCGTCGAGGAGCGCCTGGATCCGCCGCCCTACACGACTCCGCAGGCCGCGGAATTGGCCACTTGGGAAGGCGAAGGCGGGGCGGCGGCGCCCCGCCTTCGACTCCCGCGTGGCGGCTCTGGACGTCGAATTGGCCGGCGAGAGCGGGGAGTTCTGCGTGCTGCACCGAACAGACCTTTAGGCGAGCGCCCTTCATGCTGCGCGATCGAAATCGATACGGCGGCGACACGTATGAGCTCCCCCGTTCCGAAGCGAGCTCCGCAAACGAACGGTTTGCTTGCGGCGCTACCGGCTCGAGAGCGCCGCCAGCTCGTGGCGAGCTGCGAGCAGGTCGATCTCGCCTTCGGTGATCTGATCTGCAGAAAAGGCGAGCGTATTCGCCACGTCTTCTTCCCCACCGAGAGCTTCATCTCTCTGATCGCGGCAATCGACGGATATGCCGGTCTGGAAGTGGGTCTCGTCGGCGACGAGGGCATGTTCGGGACCTCTTTGCTGCTCGGCATCGACGTTGCCCCTCTAGAGGCCGTCGTGCAGGGCCCGGGAGCGGCCTGGCGAATAGATGCCAAGCAGTTCGTTCTCGAGCTCCAACGCAGTCCCACCCTGCGCCGCTACCTCGCTCGCTATCTGTACGTAACGATCAGTCAGTTGGCGCAGACCGCCGGCTGCACTCGCTTCCACGTCGTGGAGGCACGACTGGCTCGTTGGTTGCTGATGACTCGGGATCGCGCCCATTCCGACCGTTTTCGGGTTACCCATGAGCTCTTGGCCCGGATGCTCGGCGTACGTCGCGCGGGCATCACCGGAGCGGCCAGCGCGCTCCAGAAGCGCAAGCTGATCCGCTACGAGCGCGGCCAGCTGACTGTTCTCGACGGTCCCGGCCTCGAGGGTGCCGCCTGCGGATGTTACGCGGCCGACAAGGGAACATACGCCAACGTTCTCCATCCGCGCCGTGGAGTCGCATGATCCCGCCGGGTGCCGCGCGTCGAGGGCGGCATGCGCACCTGCGCTATCTCTACGCAACGATTAGCCGGTCGGCCTAGGCTGCTGGCCGGTTGCTCCCGCCCGGCGCCGGCTGCCACGCCTTTCAGGGGAGGCCCGACCTTCTTTGCCCGACGCGCGAAACGGGTCGCCGAGCTTAATGTCCGAGAGCAGTCGATCGAATTCCCGTTTGACAACCCGATAGCACTCGCAGACTCTCCTCTCCAAACCCCGCCTATCGAGCACCGTAATGTGGCCGCGGCTATAGCTGATCAGGCCGGCGCGCTGCAGTCTTCCGGCGGCCTCCGTGACGCCCTCGCGCCGCACGCCGAGCATGTTGGCGATCAATTCCTGCGTCATCCTCAACTCGGGCCCGGGCAGGCGATCGAGACTCATCAGCAGCCAGCGGCATAATTGTTGATCCACCGAGTGGTGCCGATTGCATACGGCCGTCTGTGCCATCTGTGTAATCAACGCTTGGGTGTAGCGCAGCAAGAGATGCATGAGCACCCCGCCGCGATTGAATTCCTCTACGACGAACCGGTCCTTGAGCCGGTAACCGTAACCGGCGCTCTGCACGACGGCCCGGCTCGGCGTGCTCTCGCCGCCCATGAACAACGCGATGCCGAGTATTCCTTCATTGCCGACGATTCCGATCTCGGCCGAGGAGCCGTTCACCGTAACGTAGAGCAGCGACACGATCGCGGTCGTCGGAAAATAGACGTGCTGCAGGCGCGCACCGGCCTCGTAAATCACTTGGCCCAGCGCCAACGGCACGAGTTCGAGATGCGGCGATATGCGCGCGAACTCCTCACCGTCCAACAGGCACAACAGTTGGTTCTGGTTCGGGCTGTTCATTCGGACGTCTTCGCGTCTGAATGCGACATCAAGGCTAGCGTCGATGTCGGCTAGACTCGTATCGGGAATATGGCACGAGATTTCCCCTGCGGGCAATATTTCCCGCCCGGCCGCACCCCGTGGCATCCGCAACCGCCCGCCGATCAGCGCCGCGAAGCCGGAAATCACCTCCCACGCGCTGTCACGCGCTACCCGTGAATCCGCCGGGGGGGCGACGCCGCATCGAGCTGAGGTGGCGAGTGCCGCGCGTGCGCTGGCACTCGCCATTCGGCGACGATTGTCTCGGCGCAGGTCCTGATCGGGCCGCCGCTGACGCGCCCGCACGGCATCGCGAGGTCACGAACCTGAATTCTCGCGGAGCATGGACTCCAGCTTCTTCGTGGCCGTGATGTCGACCAGGGTGATCACGACCCCGTCGATCACGTTGTCGAGCCTGCGGTACGGCATGATGCGCACCGAGAACCACCGGCCATCGGTAGTGGAGACTTGCTTCTCGGAAAACGCCAACGTACGCAGGGTCTCGAGCGCATCGTCGCGCAGCGCCGGATATTGCAGGCTGGTGGTTAAGTCGCTGAAGGGTCGGCCGACGTCGCTTTCCCGAACGTTCACGATCTTCGATACGCGATCGGTAAAACGTCTGACGTTCAGATCCCGGTCCAGGAACAAGATGGCGATCTCCGTGCTGTTGAGCAAGTTGTGCATGTCGCTCTGCGCGAGCGCGAGGTCATCGAGCTTGGTCTGAAGCTCGTTGTTGATCGTTTGCAGTTCCTCGTTCATCGACTGCATCTCTTCCTTTGAAGTCGTCAGTTCTTCGTTAGTCGACTGCAACTCTTCGTTGGTGGACTGCAACTCCTCGTTGGCCGCCTGCAATTCTTCCTTGGCCGCGCGCGACTCCTCGCGCGAGGCATGGATTTCCTCTCGCAGTGTTTGCAGCTCCGCCGCGTGAGACGCTTCCAGCACTGTCTTCGCAGTGCGCCGGCGGCGGCCGACCGACGCAACAGGCGCCACGTCACGGAACACGACCATCGTCATGCCTTGCAGCGCGGCAGGTTCGTGGAGCGCCTGCACCGTGACATCGACGATCTGCACGCCGCCCGGCAGCTGCGTTTGCAGGCCGCGCAGCTGCAGGGGCTCGAGCTGCGAGTCGGCCTGTTTCAGCGCGGCGCCGAGGGGTGCGCGCAGACCTTCACGCACCATGGCGTGGAAGTTCCAGTTGGCCTTGCCGGCTGCAGGCTCGAGGTACTTCCCGGTATGCCCGCTGATGTAGACGATGTCGCCGTCGCTGTTGACCACTACGGCAGCAGGGGAATAGAGCTGGAGTAACACCGAGTCGGCCGCGGTCTGCAGGTTGTCGGCGACTCGTGTAGGAGTGGTGGGAGACGACACATGAGGCTCCTTGATTTTCGCGAACAGCGGAGGGCGCGACTTCGCCGGGAACTCGGCACCAGGGCCGGCGCCATCCAAGCGTAGATAGAGCCGCAGCTTCGAGTCGATCGGGGCAAAAAGATCGTTGAACTTGCCTACGGTCTCCGCGGTCCCGAGCAACAGCACGCCCTCGGGGCGCAGGCAATAGTGAAATAGCGGTATCAGCCGACGTTGCAGCGCCGGGTCGAAATAGATCAGCAGATTGCGGCAGGCGATCACGTCGAGCTTGGTGAAGGGCGGATCGAGCGTCACGTCGTGCTGGGCAAATAGCACCATGTCGCGAATGTCTTTGTTGATCCGGTAGTGGGTTCCATGGGCGCCGAAGAACCGTTCGAGCCGGTCCGCCGACACGTCGGTGTCGATCGAGGCAGGGTAGTCGCCGCGGCGTGCAGTGGCGATGGCCTCGGGGCTCAGATCCGAGGCGAAAATCTGCAGTGTGAAGTCATGAGGTTGTGGCAACCGTTGCACGGTCTCCATGAAGACGATGCCGAGTGAATAGGCCTCCTCGCCGGTCGAGCAGCCGATCACCCAGGCGCGAAGCTTCCGCTGCGTGGTCCGACGCGCCAGCAGTTCGGGCAGCGCCACTTTCGCGAGGTGCTCCCAGACGGCGGCGTCGCGAAAGAAGCTGGTCACGCCGATCAGCAACTCGTTGAACAGTAGGTCGATCTCCTGCGGGTTCTGCCGCAGAAAGTCCACGTAGAGTGGCAACGTGGCGATTGTGTGAATCGCCATGCGCCGCCCGATCCGGCGCTGCAGAGTACTCAGTTTGTACTGCGAGAAGTCGTGTCCGGTTCGCTGCTGCAATAGCTCGAAGGCGACGTGCAGGGGCTCTGCCGCCGCTGCGGATTCCCCATCGTCTTTGGCGGTTAGGCCGGAGTCCGGCACCCGAGCGACATAGGCCAAGATGCGGCTCGGCAGCTCGGCAGGGGGCGCGACCATGTCGGCACAACCCGCGGCGATCGCACTTTGCGGCATCGCGTCGAACTGCGCAGTGTCGGGCTGTTGTACCAGCGTCAGGCCGCCCACCGCCTTGATGGCCTGCAACCCTAGCGTGCCGTCCGATCCCATCCCTGAGAGAACCACCGCGATGGCGCGTTCGCCCCGAGCGCTGGCGAGGGACGAGAACAGGACATTGACCGGCAGCCGCATGCCGCGCGGCTGGGCGGGATGCTCCAGATTCAGCACGTCGTTGACCACGCTGAGTTCCGTATTGGGTGGGATCACGTACACGCAGTTGGGCTCGACGCGCATCTGCGTTTTGGCCTCACGCACCGGCATGGCGGTTACACGCTGCAGCAATTCCGCCAATAGGGCCTTTTGCGTGGGATCAAGATGCTGTACCACGACGTAGGCCAGGCCACTCTTGGGTGGGACCCGCCGAAAGAATTGCTCCAGTGCGTCCAGGCCTCCTGCCGAGGCGCCGATGCCCACGATGCGCGTCTCGAGCGCCGGAGCGTTGAGAGGGTTACGGGCAGTCGAAGAGTCCATGCGGAAGCATGCCGTCAGCTAGGGTCGAGTTGCAGCCCTCGCCGTCGATCCACGGCGACCGGCGTCGCAGGACTTCGGCACAGGTCACGCCGCCAGAGATGGACCGAGATCCACGAAGACGATAAGCAACGACCCGCCGCTCGGAGTGACGCCGGCCACGACCCGCCACTGGCGCGAGACGGTTGCGCCGCCCCCGGACCTCACCTCGCAAGCGGCCCTGGAACCGTTTTCGCGCACGCGCTTCAGCAACTCCAGAAGGACGGGTCGGCTGCCAAGCGCCAGGAAACTGTCGATACGGCGACCGCGCAATTCGTCTTGCTTGACTCCGAACAGGTCGGCAGCGGCAAGATTTCCTTCAATAATGTCGCCTTCACTGCCGACGTTGAAGTATCCCGCGGGTGCGAATTGGTAGAGACCCTCGTAACGGGCGAAGTCTTCGGCAAGCTCGTGCCGAGTCGTTTCCATCTGCTCATGCTGCAAATCCAGCTCCACCTGGTGGACCTGCAACTCATGCAGCAACTTGAGCGCGTCGTCCGCGGTCTCGGGTTGGCTGGCCAGCCTATGGAGCAGGCTCAGGGCGCTCGCATTGATCGGCATGCCGCCGCTCGGCGGAGCGCTACCCTTCCTGAGCCGGGTCTCAGCATCGACGCGCAGGTTCAAACGCTTGTCGGATTCGGCGTTAGGTTCGGACATCCAGCCTCCAGTCATTTTCGCTACGGCCTCAGACGCCGCTATATCTTCGGGCCCGACTCACGTCTCGTCGCGCCGAGGCGGGGACAAACGCAGGTATTCCCGGCTGACCACCGCATAGCACTCGCATGCGTGCTGCTCGAGGGCCGGCCGGTCCCGCACCTCGATATGGCCGCGCCCGTATGCGATCAGACCTGCCCTTTGCAAGTATGTTGCCGCCTCGGTGACGCCCTCGCGACGTACGCCCAATAGCTCAGAGAGTGTGCTCTGCGTCAGATACACCTCGTTGTGAGGCAGTCGGTCGAGGCTGTGTAGCAGCCAGCTGCTCAGCCGCTGCAACACGCTGTGGCGTCTATTGCACACCACAGTCTGCGCGATCTGCCCGATCAGCGCCTGGACGGCACGCAGCACCACCTGCTGCAAGGCACCGCCGCGCTCAAATTCCTTCAACAGGCAATCTGCCCGCGCCCGGTAGGCGTGACCGGCGCTCAGCACCACCGCTCGGCGGAGCGGTCCCTTGGTCAGCAGCCGGTCGAGGAACACGGATACTCCGACCAGACCCTCGTTGCCGGTCAGCGCAATGCCCATCGAGGCGCCGTCTTCCACCGGGGTGCGCATGGAAACGATGCCCGAGGTCGGGAAAAATGCGTGGGTTACGGGCTCGCCGGATTCAAAAAGGACTCGACCGACAGGCAGTGCAACCAATTCCAGATGCGGTCGCAGCCTCCGATAGTCCACCTCGGGCAGCGCCGCAAGCACGACATTCTCTGCCGGCGTCGGAGGCGCCGCTACCGCAGGCGCGGCATTCACGCCGCGTCTTTGAACCGCACTGTGAAGGACGAATGCTCGATCCATTTGTTCGAGACGGCATTCCCAGTCAGGCTCAATATAGCAGCCTGCCACCGGATGGACCCCTGCCGACGATGTGACCGAAGCAAATTCCGGCGAGGGCGCTACCCTATTATTTCTCGCCCAGCTTCCCGGAAGCCTGCGAATACCCGGCACGCACCGCGGCGACTGGGATGCTGCAGGCCTGGAGAAAGTCGACGAGCTCCGCAGTCCCGAAAATATCGGCGTCGTATTCGACGAACAGCCGACCCCTGTTGCCCCACCATTTGGCATCCGCGACGCCGTGCTTGGCGAGCAGACGACTGATCAACCAAGCACATTCGGGCTCCGGCAACTGTTGCCGCAACTCGATCTCCGAGGTCCTAAGATTCCAGACACAATCGAGCACGATCCACCTCCGGTCTGGGATTCGCCGGCAGATTTTCCATACGGCTCATTGATCGTCTGTGCGCCAACCCACCGACGCTCCAGGGCATCGTCGTCCGACGGCTCGAGGCGCCGCACTCGCCACGTCCCGGATGACGGTAGCCGAAGCTCGATCACCCACGACGACTGGCTTTATATGCCCCCGGCAAGAAATCGGCGCTTGATCCAGAGACTCAGCCCGCACAACAGAGACACGAGCCCTCCCAGCGCCAGCAGCGGCAGCGGGCCGGCCGTGCTCGGGAGCCGCTGTGCCGCTCCTGCTGGAGCGCGATCAGCTTGAGCCAGCTGGGCCGTCGCCGGCTGTGCAGGTTCCCGCACGATCTGCGCTACTTGCTCGGGCGGAGCACCCGGCTCGAGAGCCACGCCGTACATTCCTTCGGGCACATACAAGTTCAACTGTTGACCCCTGCTCAGTTCGGAGAACCGATAGTCGTGACCGTCGATCGAGATCCGTTGGGTCAGCGCTGGCATCAATGTGAGCTGTTCCATCGATCTGCCCCGGCGGTCCTTGAACTCCAACGTGACCGAGCCGTCGCGATTGCTCCGCACGAAATCGGCGCCGAAGCGGGCCCATTTCTTCCCTTCGGAGGTCACGACTTCCTGGCAGCCCTCGGCGAGCCGCGGGTACTGCGCGAGCAGGTCTTTGTTCCATTCCACTGCGGCACAGCTGGCCGCCTGAACATCCGGCTGCAGGTTTCTCGTCTCGAGCTGCTGCTGAGCAGCTGCGCCGGTTGCACAAATGACGCCGATCAGCGTCGCCGCTAACCGGACCCCAGACGTTTCACTCGTTTTCATCGTCATTGCATTGCTCCTCAACAATAGGTACTTCGGTGGTGTTTCTTCGTCACGTGACCAGACGTTGCTTACGTCCGGTCCTCTACCGCCACGGCCCGCACGATGTAGCGCTGCGGAGCGCTACCAACGAAGTAGAACGGATAGCAGGTCACGAGGGTGATGGCGGGCAGGTCTGTCTCGTGCAGCGGCCAGAGATCGGTCGGCTCCACGATGGTAAGCGCGGTGACTCGATACTCTCGTCGGCGCGACAGGCTTTCGAGCTCCACGACATCTCCGACGACTACGCCCTGCAGCGCGCGAAAATATCCGTCCCGATGAGCGGCAATTGCGATGTTCCCGTCGCTATCCGGGAGCGCGGTCCCCGCGACCAATCCGGCGCCGCGGTTGAGGTTTCGCTCGGTCGCAGCGGCGTAGACGGGCACCTCGAGCCCGACACGACGAATGCGCAGCAGCGCGGCAGGTAGTAGCTGCGCCGAGCCGCCGGACGCGCTCGCGAGAGCTGCGTACGCCCGCCTGCGGCTTGCCGACCACAGCGTTTGATCGGGCGCGCGATTCGCCGCGAGAGATTCGCGGCTGCTCGGATCGGCGTCGCGCATGACGGAACCTGCGATGCTTATCGACGAGCGTGCCTGCGTGAACGTCGAGATCGCCTGCCGGCGCTCGAGCTCGCCGTAGGTTCGCGCGCCGAAATAGAGCGCGATCAAAGCAATTCCGAGAGCCCAGCAGGCCGTCTCCAGCGTTAAAGTGGTTGATCTAGTCACGACCGTGTAAGCGTTCGCGCGTTAGGAACAAGCGCTTGGCGTTTGCCGGTTCCCGCTAAAGGGCTCGGGACCCAGCAGCCGAGGCCCGCCAAGAAAGCCAAGCGGCGACGTCCGTACACCCCCTCTGTTTGTAACAAAATGCACTCTACGCGCGGCTTGCAACCTCCTCTGTACGCTGCCGCACGTAGATGCGGTGGGCGGGCGGAACGATCGAATCCGCTTCGCCGTTCGACGCCAGCAGCAAGAAGTGGCGGCAAGCCGATGAGCTGACCGCGGCGGCAGCACTCATGTCGGCGTGCCGCGCCACCGCGCTCGCAAGCACGATGGACGATCGACCGAAATACGCAGGCCGCTATCGCTACCGCCGGCCGATCAGCGCCTCGAAGCCGGCGATCACATCGAACAGTTCCTCGTCGATGCCGCTCTGGCGCAGGCGACGGAACGAGCCCCGGAGATCCTCGAGCAACTCGTCGATGTTTCTATCGGCCCGTTCCATCGCCGCCAGCCGGCTCGCGTTCTCGCTGGCGAGGGATTCGGCGCACGCCCGGTAGAGCGAGATGAAAAGGTATTCTCGGATGAGTGCACGCAGAGTCGTCGTGCCGCCGCTCATGACCTCGGGCAAGTTCGGGCTCGGCCACGGGCTTGCAGCCAGATCCTGTCGCCATTGCGCGTCGAGCGGCAACAACCGCTGAGTGACCGGCTCGTAGAGCGCTCCGGACCGCGGCCGGTTGTGGAAAACGTAAACACGCACATCCTGGTCGTGGACACGATGCGCTTCGATTTCGATTTGAATCTGCGCGACCAGCGGAGTGATACCCTCGACGGAGCCCGGCACGACGAAGAGGTCCATCAACGGGAGGCCCGCATCCGCCAGACGCGCGTGAACGCGCTCCCCGACGGCCCAGACTTGGGGCATGCCGGACAACGCCGCCAGCGCCTGAATCGCATGCTCCGCAACCACGTCGTTGAACTGGCCCACCAGCCCTTGGTCGGAACCGAATACGACCGCACCGATCGCACGACTGCCGGCTCGGCGTTTGCGCGTCGGCGTTTTCGCCGCCGGCTGGCTTCGCCGAAAGCAGACGCCCAACCCGAGCTCCACGGTCCGGTAGTAGTCGGTCAATGCGCGCACGGACTTCTCGTATTGCCCGACACTCGAGGCGGCCAAGGCTTTCATCGTGCGAACGACCGATTGGAGGTCTTCGGCGCCCTGGATCTTTTGCCTCAGGCTTGCCGTGGTGTCGCTCATAGCTTCTGTTCGGTCTCTGGCTTGGCCTGTGACTCGGCTCCAGGCTCGGGCTTCGGCTCGGCGTCCGGCCTCGTGTCCGTCTTAGACTCGCCATCGTGCTTGGACGCGGACCCGCCGTCGGCTTTCGATTCGTCCTCGGCCGCCGGCTTGGCCTGGAAGGGCGCGAGCGCCCGGCGGGCGATTTCGATAATGGCTTGCCGGTCCTCGGCGCTCAGTTTGTCGGCGGTCGCGAATCGCGCGCGCGCAGCCTCGGGAATCTTCGCCGCTGCCTCATGCACCGCGCGAGCGGCGTCCCCCATCCGCTCGAGCGGCACCGGGTCGAACAAGTTCGCGGTCAACGCCAGAAGCACCGCGATTTGTTCAGGCACGGACACCGGAGCGAACTCGGTCTGCTTCAGGCACGCACGGATTCTCCGTCCGTGCTCGACGGTCTTGCGCGTGTCTTCATCCAACCGCGCACCGAATCTGGCGAAGGTCTCGAGCTCTTCGAATTGCGCGTAGGCGAGCTTGAGGTCACCCGCCACGGCGCGATACGCCGCCTGTTGCGCTTTGCCCCCAACGCGCGAAACCGATTTGCCGACATCGACAGCGGGCAGCACGCCCAATTCGAAGAGCGCAGGCGAGAGGTAGATTTGCCCGTCCGTTATGGAAATCAGGTTGGTCGGGATGTAGGCGGAAATGTTTTGCGCCTCGGTCTCGATGATGGGCAAAGCGGTGAGCGAACCGCCTCCGCGCTCCGTACCCAAATGCGTGGCACGCTCGAGTAGGCGCGAGTGGATGTAGAAGATGTCGCCGGGAAAGGCCTCGCGACCGGGCGGACGTCGCAGCAACAGCGAAAGCTCGCGGTAGGCGCGAGCATGATGGGTCAGGTCGTCGTAAACGATCAGCACGTCGCGGCCCGCGTCCATGAAATACTCGGCGATACTGGTCGCGGCGTACGGAGCGATGTAGGCGAGACCGGGCGGTTGATTTCCCTCGGTCACGACCACGACCGTGTAATCCATGGCACCTTTGTCGCGCAGGTTGGCTACGGCCTTCGCCACGGCGGCAGCGCGCTGGCCGATGGCACAATAGACGCAGACGACGTCCTCCCCCCGCTGGTTCAGGATGGTGTCGAGCGCGATCGCGGTCTTGCCCGTCTGGCGGTCGCCCAGAATCAACTCTCGCTGGCCGCGCCCGATGGGAATGAGCGCATCGACGACCATGACACCGGTTTGGAGAGGCACGGTGACGGGCGCACGGTCCATGATTGGCGCAGCGGGGCGCTCGATGGGCAGACGCTGGCTGGTCGCCAACGGTCCGTTGCCGTCGAGTGGTCGGCCGAGCGGGTCGATGACGCGTCCCAGCAAGCCATCGCCCACCGCCACGTCCATGACCCGCCCGGTCCGCTGGACTTCGTCGCCGGCGTGCAGGTCCTGGTACTCGCCTAGCAACACCACGCCGATTTCATCCTCGTCCACGTTGAACGCGATGCCGAAGACGCCGCCCGGGAATTCGAGAAGCTCATCGAAGCCAACGCCCGGAAGGCCCGAGACGTTGGCGATCCCGTTGGAGACGTTCGCAATCGCGCCTACTTCGCGCGCCGTCAGTTGCGGAGTGAACTCGCCCCGTACGCGGCCTATTGCGGCGAACGCGCGGTCGAAGACAGTCTGCAGACTTTCGGGCGCGGTCGTCATGGCCCGTCTTGAACGGGCTTTGGACCGCTCTTGGTCTCATCTGCCGACTCGGCGGCGGCTTGCGCGTTTAGCAGCTCGCCGACACCCTTTTGCAGCGAGGCTAGATAATCGGCAATGCTCCACCCGACCTTTTTCCCCTGCGCGGTGAGCTCTATCCCGCTGACCAAGTCCGGCGCGGTCTCGAATCGGAGCGGGATATCCGCCGCAAAGGTCTCGTTGATCGCGTTGCGGATCGTCGCGCGTTGCGCCTCGGGCAGGTCGAAGGCGCTGCGCACGAGCACGGGCTCAGAAGCAGCCTTCAAGGCCTCTGCGAGACCTTGCTTCGTTCGAGGGTCCATTTCTCGTAGGCGGCGAGTGAACACCTCGCCGAGACGTTCTTCCAAGCTGGTCGTAGCGAGGTCCATCAGCCCCTTGCGCGCGATCGCGAACACCTCCTGCTGAGTGCGGCGGCTGATGGCTTCACCGAGGCTCCGGGCCTCGTCTCTCAACGTTTTCGTCCGCTTCGCGCTCAAGGCGGCGGCTGCGCTCCGCGCTTCGTCCAGCAAACGCGCGCGTTCGGCGTTCGCCTCGTCCGTCGCCCGCGTCAAGAGTGCGGCGCGGTGCTCGTCGAACTCGTGGTTCTTGCGACGGAACTCGTCGCGCTCCCGTCGAGCCTCGGCCGTTTTCGCATCGGCGTCCGCGATCTCCGCGGCAATGCGCTTCTCCCGTGCATCGATGGCGTCGAGGATCGGCCTATAGAGGAAGCGCTTCAGCAACCACACCAGAATGAGGAAGTTGAGCGCTTGCGCGCCGACGGTGAACCAATCGATGAGCATGGATTACTGGCCGGCGGCCTGGGCGATGACGTGGTTCCAGAACGGATTCGCGAAGATAAGAATCATCGAGACCACGAAACAGTAGATGGCCGTCGACTCGATCATCGCGAGGCCCACGAACAAGGTGCGGGTGATGGTCGCCGAGGCATCGGGCTGCTGGGCGAGCGAAGTCAAAGCGGTTGCGACGGCCCGTCCCTCCGCCAGTGCAGGCCCCATCGTGCCGAAACCGGTGGTGATGCCGGCGATGACAATGGATGCCACCGCGATAATCGTCATGCTATCCATAGTCTCTCTCTCGGTTGTCGCAGTTTCATGCGTTCAATGTTTTGCGGCGGGCTTCGGTCTACGGAGCCGAGTGGCAGCTGCGATGTAGACGGCAGCCAGGATGCTGAAGATATAGGCCTGCACCATGCCGGTGAGAAGCCCCAGCGCCGTCATGACGATCGGAAAAATGAAGGGCGTAATCGTCAACAGAATGGCGACAATCATCGCGCCGCTCATCATGTTGCCGAACAAGCGGACGGCCAGAGCCAGCGTGCGCGAAAGCTCACTGATGATATTGAACGGCAGCATCAGCGCCGTGGGCTTCACATAGGACTCGAGGTAACCGGCCAGGCCCTGCTCTTCGATGCCGAACAGCGGCACGGCCACGAACACGCTCAGTGCGAGGGCGGCGGTGGTGGAGAGCGAGCCCGTCGGCGGTTGATAACCGGGGATCACGGTGCAAAGCGCGGCGAGGCCGACAAACAGAAACAGTGTGCCCAAAAACGGCAGATATCGACGCGGGTGACTGAGCCCGACTTCCTCGATTTGGGTCACGATACCGATGACGACGATTTCCAGAAGGTTCTGCCAGCGGGCACGTTGCAAGCCGATGGAGAGCCGGCGCGTGACGAGCCTCGCGCCCACGGCCAGCACGAGCATCAGGGCCCACGTGAATACGATTGTGGCGTTGAGCTTTAAAAACCCGTGCTGCCAGAACACGATTTCGTCGGGGCTAAGGTGCATGACTCGCCGTCTTCGCGGTGGAGTCGCCGCGTCCGAGCGGCGGGCCGGAAAGTCTTGTCACGATGAAGCGCGCGATCGTGAATCCGAGCAAACACGCCAGCAGGCGGTCCCATTGATGGCCGGAGACGAAGTAGAACCCGGCCAAGCCGATACCGGTTCGGATCAGGAGGCTGCCTAGAAACCAAAGCGGGGCGCGTTTCGAGGCAACGCCCCGCCTCACGGTCCACCAGAGGCCGCAGAAGAAAACCGCTCCGAGCGCAACGCCGGCGGCGCCCGCCAAGATGAGGACCTCAGCGCCGTTCATCCCCGTTCTCCTGCGCTTCGCGCATTTCCTCGTCCTCCTTGGCCACCCAGTGCCAGGCATTCCAACACCCGAGCGCGAGGCCCATGACGAGTAGCGCCAGGGTCCAGGAACGCCCTCCGGGATAGCGCCGGTCGAGCCACAGGCCAAGCGCCGCGCCGAGCAGCGTCGGAACCACCACGGACCAGCCGATCAGCCCCATCATGCCCAAACCGAACCAGACGCCGGGCGTGGCGTGTCGGCGTGCCTCGAGCTTGCGCGCCGCCTTCGCACCGACCTCTCGGCCAAGGGCCGATCGAGCCGGCGAAGACTGCTTTTCCGGCGGCTCAGTCATCGTAGAGAGCCACCATTCGGCGGATCAAGCCGCTTTCCATCTTCGCCAGCAGCGAGCGCACGTTGCGCTCCCGCTCGTCCAGCTTCAGAAATTTTCGATCCACCGCTTCGCGTAGCTCGCGCAAATCCGTTCCGGCGATGGCGTTGCGCACCGAGACGAGCACGTCGAGCCCCGTCTTGACGAGCACTCCCTGATCGACGGCCACGTAAACCTCGCTCTCCGCTTCGGATTCGTAGATCAGAATTCCGGGTGTGAGCGCCGCCACACAATCGAGTCGATGCGGTAAGAGTCCGAACGAGCCCTCGCGCGTCTCCGCGACAATGCGCGAGACGCCGGTCTCGTCGGCGAAAATTTGGAAGGGTAGGAGAATCCTAAGATTCATCAGTGTCGGCGGCATGCTCGACCGTCGGGTGAGGGGAGGGTGCTCCGGGCTGCGTCGGCGCTGCCTTTGCGGAGGAGTGTTTCACCTTCGCTTCGTCCACCTTGCCGATCATGTAGAGCGCGCTCTCCGGGTAGTCCTTGAATTCATCGGCCAAGATTCGCTCACAGCCGTCCAGTGCGTCCTCGAGGCTGACGAGCTTTCCTTCGAGGCCGGTGAACTGCTCCGTCGCGAAAAAGGGTTGGGTCAGAAAACGCTCCAACCGCCGCGCCCGGGCGACCACGTTGCGGTCCTCCGGCGCAAGCTGCTCGAGGCCGAGCATGGCAATGATGTCCTTGAGCGCTGCATATTGTGCGAGCGTCTGCCGGATCTCCTGCGCCAACGCGTAGTGCCGTGCTCCGACGATACCCGGCGTGGCCATCTTGGAGCTGGATTGCAGCGGGTCGATGGCCGGGTAGAGCCCTTCGCTCGCGCGCTTGCGCGACAGCACGATCGACGCGGAGAGATGCGAGAACGTGTGCACGGCTGCCGGGTCGGTGAAATCGTCCGCCGGCACGTACACCGCTTGGATTGAGGTGATGGCGCCGGCATCGGTGTTGGCGATGCGCTCCTCCAACCCCGAAAGCTCGGTGCCCATCGTGGGCTGATAGCCGAGCCGAGACGGCATCTGTCCCATCAACCCGGACACTTCCGAGCCGGCTTGAATGAAGCGGAAGATATTGTCGATGAGCAGCAGGACGTCGCGGTGCTGGTCATCGCGGAAATACTCGGCCATCGTCAGCGCGGCGTGGCCCACTCGGAACCGGCTGCCCGGCGGCTCGTTCATTTGGCCGAAGATCATCACCATGTTCGGCAAGACGCCGGCCTGCTTCATCTCTCTGTAGAGCTCCTCGCCTTCGCGACAACGTTCGCCGATGCCGCAAAAGATACTCACACCCTCTTGATGCCCGATCATGTTGTGGATCATTTCGGTGAGCAATACTGTCTTGCCCACGCCCGCCCCGCCGAACAGCCCCGCCTTGCCGCCGAGCTCGAGCGGCATGAGCACATCGATGACTTTGATGCCCGTTTCAAAGACGTCGGATTTCGTGGATCGTCGGGCCAACGACGGCGGAGCGCGATGCACGGAACGCCACTGAACATCGGACAACACCGCCCCGCGATCGATGGTGTCGCCGAACACGTCGAACATCCGCGAGAGAATCCCCTTACCCACGGGCGCTTTCAAGGGCCCGCCGGTGTCCAGGACCGGCATCCCGCGCGCGAGCCCTTGGGTGGGCGTCAACGCGATGCCGCGGACATGATGCGCGTCGCGCTGCGCCAGCACTTCGATGACGATTCGATGCTCCGCCCCCGCGCGCAGGACCGAATAAATTGGCGGCAAACTGTCATCGAATCGTACATCCACGACGCTGCCACGCACCGCAACGACCCTGCCGAGATTCGCTGAGCTGGCCTTGTTTTCCATGGTTTTCCGCGTGGACTCGATCGGCTCGGTTCAGGGACTCGGGTCCTGTCTGCCGGGGGCGCCGTTCCAAGTCGTCGCCGCGAGCGTCCACTTCCAGTTGCGAATTTCCGGCATGTCCTGGCCGTGCTTGTCGATGTACTGCTTGTGCTCGATGAGCTTGTCTTTGAGCTGCTGCTTCAGGTAGATGCCCCGATCGCCGGTCTGCGGCAGTCGATCGATCGCGTCCATCACGAGGTGGAAGCGATCCAGATCGTTCAGCACCGTCATGTCGAAAGGCGTCGTGATAGTGCCCTCTTCCTTGTAGCCGCGGACGTGAATGTTGTCGTGGTTGGTGCGGCGATAAGTCAACCGGTGGATCAACCACGGGTAGGCGTGGAACGCGAAGATGACGGGTTTGTCCTTCGTAAAGAGCTCGTCGAAATCCATATCCTCCAATCCATGCGGATGCTCGGTCGGCGGCTGCAACCTCATGAGGTCGACGACGTTGACCACGCGGATCTTCAAGGACGGCAGATGCTCGCGCATGATGGAAACGGCGGCGAGCGTCTCAAGCGTGGGGACGTCGCCACAGCAGGCCATCACCACGTCGGGCGCGACGGCCTGGTCGTTGCTCGCCCACTGCCAAATGCCGATGCCCTCGGCGCAATGCTTGACCGCGGCGTCCATCGTCAACCACTGCGGCGCAGGGTGCTTGCCGGCCACCACGACGTTGACGTAGTGGCGGCTGCGCAAGCAGTGATCCATGACCGACAGCAGACAGTTCGCGTCCGGCGGAAAATAGACGCGTACGACCGCGGCCTTCTTGTTCACGACGTGGTCGATAAAGCCGGGATCTTGGTGGGTGAAGCCGTTGTGATCCTGCCGCCAGACGTGCGAGGCGAGCAGGTAGTTCAGGGAAGCGATCTTGCGGCGCCACGGTAGGTGCGCCGTGACCGTCAACCACTTGGCGTGTTGGTTGAACATCGAATCGATGATGTGGATGAACGCCTCGTAACAATTGAACAGTCCGTGCCGACCCGTGAGCAAGTAACCCTCGAGCCAACCCTCGCATTGGTGCTCGCTGAGCATTTCCATCACGCGCCCTGCGGGGGCCAGAAACTCGTCGTTCGGCACGGTGGCGGCATCCCATTGGCGTTTGGTTGCCTCGAACAGAGCTTCGAGCCCGTTCGAGAGCGTTTCGTCGGGGCCAAAGACCCGAAAATTTCGCTGCTCACGGTTCAGCTTCGCCACGTCGCGCAAGAAACCTCCGAGCACGTGCGTGTCGCCGATACCGCGGACGCCCGGCGAAGCCACGTCGACACCGTAGTCGCGGAAATCCGGCATCCGCAGGTCGCGAAGGAGCATGCCGCCGTTGGCGTGCGGGTTCGCACCCATGCGTCGGTCGCCCGTGGGCGCAAGCTCGGCCAGTTCCGGCTTCAGCCGGCCCGCGCTCTCGAAGAGCTCCTCCGGCCGATAGCTCTTGAGCCAATCTTCCAGCAATACCAGGTGTTCGGGATGGGTCGCCGGGTCGGACAGGGGGACTTGGTGCGCGCGGAACGTGCCCTCGATCTGCAGCCCATCGACCACCTTCGGGCCGGTCCAGCCCTTCGGCGAGTTGAGCACGATCATCGGCCAACGCGGACGCGTGAGATTGCCGTGGACGCGGGCGGCCTGCTGGGTTGCCTTGATCTGCTCGACCACCGCGTCGAGCGTCGCGGCCATGGCCTGATGCATGCGCTCGGGCTCGTGACCTTCGACGAAGTACGGGGTCCAGCCGTAGCCGCGGAGCAACTGCTCCAATTCATCATGCTCGATGCGGGCCAACACGGTCGGGTTGGAAATCTTGTAGCCGTTCAGATGCAGAATCGGCAGGACTGCGCCGTCGGTGGCCGGATCGAGGAACTTGTTCGAATGCCACGCCGTCGCCAACGGCCCGGTTTCGGCCTCGCCGTCGCCAATGACGCACGCGACGATCAGATCGGGATTGTCGAATACCGCCCCGAACGAATGGCTCAGCGAATAGCCGAGCTCTCCGCCCTCGTGGATCGAGCCCGGGCACTCGGGCGATGCATGGCTCGGAATGCCCCCGGGAAACGAAAACTGCTTGAACAGCTTCTGAAGTCCGGCCTCATCCTGGCTGATGTTGGGATAGATCTCGCTGTAGGTTCCCTCGAGGTAAGTGTTACCGACGACGGCCGGCCCTCCATGCCCGGGGCCGGAGACGTAGATCATGTCGAGGTCGTACTTCTTGATGACCCGGTTCAAGTGCACGTAAATGAAGTTCTGCCCGGGCGTCGTGCCCCAGTGGCCGAGCAGCATGTGCTTCACGTCCGCCAGCGTCAGCGGCCGCTTCAGCAGCGGATTGTCGTAAAGATAGATCTGGCCGACCGACAAGTAGTTGGCGGCACGCCAGTACGCATCCATCTTGTGGAGCAGCTCCGGCGTGAGTGTGTTTGCAGGGGTATTCACGTTAGGCGGCTCCCGGGGTCAAGATCGCGCCTCGGCCTGCTTGGCGCCCAGGTACCCTAGCACCTACGCGGGCTACATGATCAGGCGGCGATCTTGGGAGGAGCAGAGATCTCGCCATCGGCTCCCCGCGTGCTCGCGAACGCAAGCGCAAGCGTCGTCGACGGGTTCAAGCTGTCGACCATCGAGCTCGGAATCAGGATCGTGGCGCCGCGTTCCTTGGTGGTTTCGTAGATGATATTCATGGCTCGAAGCTGCAGTGCTTCCGGATGCCCGGCATAAGTGTCTGCGGCTTCGACGAACTTGCCGGCGATCGCCGCTTCGGCCGAGCCGAGAATTACCCGCGCCTGCTTCTCGCGCTCGGCTTGCGCCTGGCGAGACATGGCATCCTGCAACGCTTCGGGGATCGCGACATCTCGAATTTCTACCGAGCTCACCGAAATGCCCCAGGGAGCGGTCTTTCTCCCGATCTCGTCCTTTAGTTGCTCGTCTGCTTCTTTGCGGTCGGACAGCAACGCGGCCAACATCGAGGAACCGATCATCTCGCGCAATGAAGTCTGCGCGACGCGGTCGATGGCCTCGCGGTAGTTCGTGATCGCGAGTGCCGCCTTCTCGGCATCGTGCACGTGCCAGAAGATGATCGCATCCACGTTGACCGGCACCGTGTCCTTGGTCAGCGCCTGCTCGGCGTTGAAGGCTGTGGTCTGGATCCGTCCGTCGATCACCGCCACCACGTTGTCGATAACGGGAATGATGGCGAACATGCCGGCTCCCTTGACGCTTTGCAGCTTCCCCATCCTCAGGATCACGAA
Organism: uncultured Gammaproteobacteria bacterium; assembly: GCA_963817615.1. Lineage (GTDB taxonomy): Bacteria > Pseudomonadota > Gammaproteobacteria > Steroidobacterales > Rariloculaceae > FEN-1219. The sequence goes on from CAWFPH010000003.1 coordinate 245,835, forward strand.
CTTCTGCCAAACGTTGGCCATCTTCAGCGACATCGCAATGACGACTGCGGCGGCGAAGAATACGGAAGCGAAATACGGATTTACCCAGTGGCCTACAGCGAGGCCGGCGACAATACAAGCAAAAACCAAGAACGCCGTAATCGGATTCATGTTCAATGTCCCTTCTCGGTAGCAACTTCGACAGCAATCGGTCTGCCGTCTGCTGCGTTGACCTTGATCAAGGCAATTGTTCGCCCTCCGTGCGTCGACGGTCGGTGCGGTAGCGTACATTCCGAGCGGGTTCTTTTGGCCGCGGCCGAGCGCCGCGGTCTCCCGAGCGCGTGGTAGGCGAGCCGTAGGCGTCGGCTACCTCGCTAGCTGGTCGCTCGCGGGCCTGGCGGCGTCGTATCCGAATACGATATGGCGATCCGCCCGGATCCGGCGCTCGTCTTTGTCCGCATAGTGCACGCGGCCGAGCAAGTCTCTGATGACGTTCAGGCGAGCCAGACGCTTGTCGTTAGCGCGCACCAGCGTCCACGGCGATACCGGGTTGTGCGAACGCGCCAGCATCTCGTTGCGTGCCGCGCTGTATGACTTCCAGTACTCCAGCGCTTGGTCATCGATCGGGCTGGTCTTCCACCGCTTCAGAGGATCCGTCCTGCGATCTGCCAGGCGTTTCCTCTGCTCCGACTTATCGATGTCGAGGTAATACTTGAGGAGCTTGATGCCGGAGCGTATCAGCATGTTCTCGAAATCTGCGACCGAGCCCATGAACTCCTCGTACTCGGCTTCGGTGCAAAAGCCCATGACGCGCTCGACCCCCGCGCGGTTGTACCAACTGCGGTTGAGGAGCACGAGCTCCTGGGCCGCGGGCAGGTGGGAAACATACCGCTGGAAGTACCAGGAAGTTCGATCCCGGTCGGACGGCTTACCGAGCGCGACGACGCGCGTCTCACGTGGACTCAAGTGCTGAACGACGCGCTTGATCGTGCCGTCCTTGCCGGCAGCGTCACGGCCTTCGAAAATGATCAAGATCCTGTCGTTGGACTTGATGAGGTGCCGCTGCAGCTTCACCAGTTCCACCTGCAGCCCATGAAGCTCGCGCTTGTAGATCTTCTTCGAGACTACGGCCTCGTGTCCGTTCGACTCCTTTGATCGCTCCTTCTTGCTCACCGCTTCACGGGCCAGTGTCGCTCGCTCGGGCGCCGGTTGCTCTTCAAGTTTACGACTACCTCGCCGAGCAGCGCTCGGCTGGCGACCGTTTGGGCGTTGCTCGGCTCGGGAACGGCAAGCTTCAACTGTGCGCGTCCACCGTCAGCTGATTGTCGACCCGTTTCACGCCATCCACCGTGGCGGCGAGCGAAGCGGCTCTGTCACTGTTCGCCTGCGAGTCGACGGTGCCGGTCAGCGTAACCACACCGCTCGAAGTGCCGACGTGGACTTGCAAGCTTTGCAAGCCGGATTCCGCCAGAAAAGCGGCCTTGACCTTGGACGTAATCGCACCGTCACCGAGGGCTGCCCCCGTCTTCTCGGCGGCATTGCTGATCGCCTGGCCGGTCTTCTCGGCGGCATTGCCAACCGCATTGCCGGCGCTGCGCGCCGCCTCGTCCACATTCCGACCCGCTGTCTCCACCGGACTCGGTTTCGGACCATTACACGCCGCAAGCCCCATGGCCGACAGCATCAAGATCGCGACACCGGATTTGTGAATGGTATTCATAATTTCCTCGCTTGCCTTTGGCTTCGTTTTGGAGCACCCAGCTGAGTGCTCATGAGAAACGTCGTCCGGAATTTGCCGATCCTCGTTGGACAGACGCTTCCGCTCGGGATTGCTTGACTCAGGACTTGGAGTGAATGGTCGCTCCGACCGTACTCGAAGGTCGGTGCGCCACCCCACTTACGGACGCGAAATCGTCAATCGACGTCCGCGGCGTCGTCGAGATTGTCGTCGAGGCGCTTGCGAGCGGTGAGTAAATCCGGCGGATGCGGTTGCGGTGACGACGGTCGGCCTATCGGTTTCTTGCCGAGCGGACCGTGGGGCTTGCGCACGCACCGCGGCAGCCGGGATGCCGCGGGGTGCACGAGCCTTACGTCAATGCAGCAACGCTTCGGGCATGACGCCTAGCCATTGCATCGGGCAAATGCGTTCTGCCCACAGGTCCGGACGACTAGGGGTTCAAGCCCCGCGCCGGCCCCTCATGACGAGCAGGAGGCCGACGATGACCGACGCGACTCCGCCGATGAGATACCAGACCGTAGCGTCGGTGTAGTGGCCCGTGAAGAAATTGCTTGCCCGATCCGCGAATGAGTCCGAGGCGTTCATCCCCACAACGAACAAGCCCACTCCGACGACGAGCAGAACGATGCCGAGAATGCGTTGATTGTTCACGATTGTCTCCCAACCTTTCGAGTTTCAGAAATCGCGGGGCCTTCGCAACCCGCGGCCCACGCCGCTTGGTCTCGTAAGCCTCGTGGAACGCTAATTGCCGCCGCTGTCGACCGAGCGTCGGCACCGGGCCCTCCGTGTGCAAGCAAATCGATGAGCCCGGTTCATGTCTGATGCCAGCCTCAATGCCGGTCGTTGTTCTTACTGGCGGTCGAGTCTGCAGGCTCATCCGCCCGCTGCTTTGGTGCCCAGCGCGCCTCCAAGTCGTTCAAGTTCTTGCTGTGCGTCAGAATCACGACCTCGTCGCCTGCGTGTAAGGCCGTCCCCTCGTCGGCGTGGGCGAATTTACTCTGCCGGTAGTACATCACGACGCGAGCATCGGCGGGCAGCTTCAGCGCTTTGACCGCGACCGCATCTTCGTCCCTGGCCGTGAACGTGAAGATTCGGGCCTCGTCCTTGAGAACGGTGGACAGTTCCACGTTTGTGCTGCCGCCGACCATGTCCTGCAGGTAACGACTGATCGTGCGAGACGGCACGATGGTGTCCTTCAGCCCCAACTCGTGGCAAACGCCTTCGAATTGCTCGTCGCGCACGCTCGTCACGACGCGCCTGAAGCCCAGGGACCGACCGACGAGGCTTGCAATGACGTTGGCCTGGTCGCTGTCGGTCAAGCAAAAGAGCATGTCTGTCCGCTCGGGATCTACCTCGCGCAACACAGCGGGGCGGCTGCCATCGCCATGCAGAAAGCTACAGTCGATCTCCGCGGAGAGCTCGTCGATCTTGGCTTTGTCGGTCTCTACGAGAATGACCTCGTGGCCTTTCTTGACGAGGGCCTTCGCCGTCTCAACGCTGACTTCGCTGGCTCCGATGAACACCGTTCTCATGCCGTCTCCATTCGCCTGCCAAGCCACGTCCGTGGGAACAGCAGCACGAGCCACGCGATGATTTCAAGCCGCCCCAGCAGCATATCGGCGCACAAAACGCCCTTCAGATGCGCTGGCAGCGCAGCGCTCGTGATCCCGGTCGAGAGGCCTGCCGTTGCAGTCGCCGAGACGACCTCAAACAGGGCATCGAGCGGACGCTGCCCCGAAACGACAAACGGCACCCAAGACGCCATAACGAGAACCGCAAAGAGGACAATGAGCATCAGCGCTTCTTGAATTTCCTCTCCCTGTAAACGACGTCCTGCCAACCACGGTTCGATCACGGCGTGCCGTGAGAGCCCCGTCCGCACCACGATCAATCGAAGCGCGCTGGCTGCGATCAGCAGACGCAGCACCTTGACGCCTCCCGCGGTCGACCCGGCGCCACCGCCCACTATCATCGAGAAAATCAGCACCAGCTTCGAGGCGGGATCCAGTTGCGACACTGGAAGCGACGAGAATCCCGCAGTGGTCTGCGCGGAAACGGCCAGCAGCGGCGCCTGACGAAACACTTGCGCCCACGACAGCCCTGCCAGCAGCCGCATGCCGGCGCCCACGAGAATCATCACGGCTATCACGGCAACCACGACACTCACGAGCTGCAACACATCCACGGCCACACGCCGCTCCGGGAAGAACATTCGGTGATACAGCGTCAGCGGGACGGCCCCGGCGAGACAGATCAACGCAATCCACGCTTGCGCTGGCCAACCGAACGCCGCAAGGTCGCCGGCATGCGGGGCGAAGCCGGTCGTCGATACGGCCGCGAAGGCGTACAGCACCGCATCGAACAAGCGGAGCCCCAGCAGCAGGGAGCCCACGATGCCGATGGCGGTCAGGGCCGCGTATACTTTTAATATACGCCGCATGTGAGCCTTCGTGCCGCCCACCAAGTCGGCCGCTTCAACCTCGTTGACGGCTAGACCTTTCGCCAGCAGTCCCGGCCGCATCACCAACGCCAGGGCCAGGACGACGATTCCGAGCCCTCCATACCATTGCATCCAGGCGCGGCTGACGAGGAACGTCGACGACGCCCCCGCGAGGCTTGCCTGCGTGCTCAGACCCGTCGTGGTTACTCCCGACACGGCCTCGAAAAAGGCATCCGGAAAGCTCAATCCGAAACCCATCATCGGATACGACATCACCAGCGGCGTGAAAAGAAACATCAGCGCAACCAGCACCATGCCTTCATTCGCCTGCACGTTGGGCGGCGCTCGCAGCCGCGCCACGCTGCCTCCGAAGACCAGCAGCCCAACCACCACCACGCCATAACGCAGGCTCGCGCGTGTCTCACCGAAAACCACCGACGTCACCAGCGGCACGACAGTGAGTGCGCCGAGCACGAGGCACATTTGACCCAAATACTTCAGCACCACCGGAAGGCGTACCGCATATCTGAGCTCGGCGGCCCGACTAGTCAAAGCGGGGCCTCGAAAACCCGGCGCTGCTTTGCATCACCGCTGCCACAAGACATGGCAGTCTTCTAGAGGAACCGCCACACCGTCGTGGTGCGGCACCAAGCGTACCGTATAGGCCGCCGCCGGACGGACGGCGGCCACCGTGGCAGCATAGACGTAGCCGCTCAACGCGCCGACCAATTGCCGTGCGCGCGTCATCTCCACTCGCTCCGGTGCGCCGCCGTCAACACCATTCGCGTAAAGCTCCACCCGCACCGCCTCCGGATCGAGGCCATCGAGGTACACTTGAACCTCAAATAGGTGCTGCTCGCCGTCCCTATCGACGTGCACTTCGCCGAAGCGCAGGCCGTTCCACTCTTGCGCCAGCGCGTCTCGCCAATCGACGATACCCACGCCGATCGCGCCTTTGTCGGCAGCTCGCTCAAGATAGCTCGAGGCCGCCGGGAGGTAGTGTTGCTCGGTGTATTCACGAACGACGCGGTTGGTGGAAAAACGCGGCGTCAACCGCGCCATGCTCTCCCGCATCCGCGCCACCCATGCCGTGGGAATACCTTGCGCGTCGCGGGCGTAGAACTCAGGCGTCACCTCGCGCTCGAGCAGGCCGTAGAGCGCGTCGGCTTCGGCCGCATCCCAGGCCGGATCGTCGCCGTGTTCCTGACCGTCCCCCAACGCCCAGCCGACTTCGGGCGTGTACGCTTCCGCCCACCAGCCGTCCAACTCCGACAAATTGACACCGCCATTGACCAGCACCTTCATGCCGCTCGTGCCGCTCGCCTCCCAAGGTCGGCGCGGCGTGTTGAGCCAGACATCCACACCCTGCACCAAGTGCTCCGTTAGAAGCATGTCGTAGTCACTGAGGAAGATCGCGTGGGGGCGCACCTCGGGCCGCCGAATGAAGTGCGTCCACTCCCGAATCAAGGCTTGACCCGCCGCATCGGCCGGATGAGCCTTGCCAGCCATGATGATCTGCACGGGGCGCTGAGGATTGGTCAACAGGCGAATCAGTCGCTCCGGGTCGTGCAGCAGCAAGTTCGGCCTTTTGTAGGTCGCGAAGCGCCGCGCAAAGCCCAGCGTCAAGGCGTTGGGATCAAACAAACGTCGCGCAGCATCGATCGCCTCCGCCGATGCGCCGGAGGCGGTCAGTTGCTCGGACAGGCGTTCGCGAGCGTATTCAACGAGCGCCGTGCTCGCCGCCGCGCGAAATTGCCAAAGCCTGGCGTCGGAAACGTGGCGAATGTCCTGCTCCAACGTTTCGGCCGTCCCCCGCCAGCGGTCTTTGCCGCAAGCTTCCGTCCAAAGATCGTCGGCCGCGGCCGAATCCCAGGTCGGCGTGTGGACGCCGTTGGTGACGTATCCGACCGGGACTTCGTCGTTCGGCCAGCGCGGGAAAAGCGGCCCGAATAGGTGCCGGCTCACCTCTCCATGCAAGCGACTCACGCCGTTGACGGCTCCGCTCCCGCGAATCGCCAGATAGGCCATGTTGAAAGTCTCCGCCCGGTCGTTCGGATTCTGACGACCCAAAGCTAGCAGCTCGTCGAGCGTTATTCCGAGCTCCCGCTTGGCGTAACCCCCGAGGTACTGCTCGACGAGCGCCGCAGCGAAACGATCGAAACCAGCAGCCACCGCCGTGTGCGTGGTGAAGAGGTTGCCTGCCCGCGTGACGGCCAGCGCGACCTCGAAGGTCTGTCCGTTTGCCTGCATGAAGCTCCGCGCGCGTTCCAGGACCGCGAAGGCCGCGTGTCCTTCGTTCAGGTGGCAGACTTCCGGCTCGATGCCGAGGGCCGCGAGCAGCCGCCACCCGCCGATCCCGAGCAACAGCTCTTGCTCGAGCCGCAACTCCGGCCCACCCCCGTACAGCTCGCTGGTAATGCCCCGATGAACGGGGAGGTTCGCCGGATCGTTGCTATCGAGCAAGAACAGGCGCACGCGGCCGACTTGGACTTGCCAGGCGCGCAACCAGACCGGGTAACCGGGCAAATCCAGCTTCAGGCGCAACCACTCGCCGTTCGCCTGGCGCAAAGGTGTGATCGGCAACTGTCCGGGGTCGTTGTAGGGGAAGAGCGCTCGTTGCGCACCGTCCTTGTCGATCACCTGACGGAAGTAGCCTTGCTGGTAGAGCAGCCCTACGCCAACGACGGGTACGCCCAAATCGCTCGCGGCCTTGAGTTGATCGCCGGCCACGTTACCGAGACCGCCCGAGTATATGGGCAGCGTTTCGCTCAACATGAATTCCATACTGAAATACGCGACGCAGCCCAGCCGCGGGTGCGGGTAAGTTTGCTGAAACCATGCGGGCGCCTCTGCCGCTTGGCGTCTGGCTCGCACCAGGTCGTCGACCGCTGCGCGAAATGTGGGATCGGCCAGATCGCGCTGGAGCTTCTCTCGCGACACGGCCTGCAGGACGCCCCATGGGTTATGCGTGATCTCCCACAGCACTGGATCCAGCTGTCGCCACACTTGGTCGGTGGCGTGATTCCAAGACGAACGCATGTCCAGCGCCAACTCGGCCAAGGAATCGAAGCCTTCGACGTCCGCCGGCAGCAGGCTGACCGATGAGTTCCCGGGACGTGTTTCGCTGCTCATTGGCGCTCCGGATGATTCGTCTCGCGCGCACTCCCCGGCGACCGAGGGGAGGCCCCTAGAGCGGCGTCGACGAGAGCCTGCGCTTCCGCCAGAATTCGGCGCAGATGATGGGCGTCTCGGAAGCTCTCCGCGTAGATTTTGTAGACGTCTTCAGTGCCGGAAGGGCGCGCCGCGAACCAGCCGCTCTTGGTAGCGACCTTCAATCCGCCGATGGCTGCGCCGTTGCCGGGCGCCCGCGTGAGGACGGCTTCGATCTTCTCGCCGGCGAGCTCTGGCGAAAGTATCTGCTCCGGCGAGAGCTTTGCCAGCCGCCGCTTCTGGTCCGGCGTCGCCGGCGCTTCGACACGCTCGTAAGCGGGTTCGCCGAACTCGCGCGCGAGCTCACGGTAAATTTCACCGGGATCGCGGTCCATGCGCGCAGTAATCTCCGCCGCTAGCAGCGCTGAAACAATGCCGTCTTTGTCCGTCGTCCAAACGCTGCGATCGAGACGAACAAAAGAGGCGCCCGCGCTCTCCTCGCCGCAAAACCCGAGCGACCCATCGAGCAGTCCATCCACGAACCACTTGAAACCGACCGGTACCTCGTAGAGCCGGCGGCCGAGCTTCGCAGTGACGCGGTCGATCATCTGGGTGCTGACTATCGTCTTGCCAACCGCTGCGCCTCTGCTCCACTTCGGTCGATGCCGAAAGAGGTAGGAGATGGCGGCCGACAGATAGTGGTTCGGAGGTAGCAACCCCTCATGCCTGGTGACGATCCCATGCCGATCATGATCGGTGTCGCAGGCAAACGCGATGTCGAAGCGATCCTTCAGAGCGATCAGGCTCCGCATGGCGTAGGACGACGACGGGTCCATTCGAATCTGGCCGTCCCAGTCCACTGTCATGAAACGGAAGGTCGGATCGACTTCGTCGTTCACAACCACGAGATCGAGGCCGTAGTGCTCGGCGATCGCGGCCCAGTAGTGAACGCCCGCGCCGCCGAGCGGGTCCGCACCCATGCGGATCTTGGCGCCGCGAATCGCCTCCATGTCGAGCACGTTGCAAAGATCGCTCACGTAGGAGCGAAGGAAGTCGTGTCGGTGGACGGTGCCGAAGCGCAAGGCCTTCTCGTAAGGAATCCTTTGCACGCCCTGCAGACCGGTCTTCAGCAATTCATTCGCCCTATCTTGGACCCAGCGGGTCACGCCGACATCCGCGGGCCCGCCGTTGCGCGCGTTGTACTTGAACCCGCCACTGTGGGGCGGGTTGTGCGAGGGCGTAATGACGATGCCGTCCGCAAGACCTGCGGTGCGCCCGCGATTGTACGTGAGTACGGCGCGAGAAACGGCCGGAGTCGGCGTGTATTCGTCGTGCCCCGCGAGCATGACGTCGACATTGTTGGCCGCGAGCACTTCGAGTGCACTGGCACGAGCCGGCACCGAGAGCGCGTGAGTGTCGACGCCGAGGAACAGCGGACCGTCAAGGCCCTCCAGTTTGCGATAATCGCAAATGGCCTGACTGATCGCCCAAACATGCGATTGGTTGAAAGTATGATCGAAAGAGGAACCACGATGGCCCGAAGTGCCGAACACTACCCGCTGCTCCGGCACTGAAGGATCGGGCACGTTGGTGTAATACGCCGTAACGAGCTTCGGCACGTCGACGAGGAGGGCCCGCGGAGCCGGTTTCCCCGCAAGGGGACTTACATTTCGAGAAGCACCTTTTTCATCGCTCATTTCCGTGCGGACCGTCCTCGAAAGATGTCTCGACCCTACTCGTCGCTTCAGCCGCGGAGTTGGCCATCGCCAACCACGCCCTAAGCCTTGCCGGATTCCGGTCCGAGGAAGAACCAGACCACGACGCCGACAACCGGCAGCACCGCCACGATAAGGTCGACGGCCGTTGTGGCTCGAAGCGGCTAACTCTTCCTGTCTGCGAGCAGCAGGAGTCCGCCGCCTATCACGACGGCCACCACGCCGACCCAAATCGGCACGTTGACGGTCTCTCTGTCCTTTACCGAAACATTGATCGGTCCCAGTGTGGCCTCATGCGTCGCCGTCGACCGCACCATGGCTGCACCAGCAGCTCGAGCTCGAATGTGCTCGCGCCGCGGAGTCTGCATCAAGAGTCCCCGTAACGCTCGCTCGAGAGCAGCGCCTCGAGCAGATCCGAAAGTGCCAGCCGCGCGATTGCCACGCCGGTGTCCGAAAAGCCGTACGGCACGATGAGGCGGCCTCGGTGCACGATCGCCCCGCAGGTATACACGACGTTCGGCACGTAGCCCTCTCGGTCGTCGCCGTCCGGCTCGAGCAACGGCTTGGATAGCGAGCCGATCACCCGTCGTGGGTCGTGCAGGTCGAGCAGCAAAGCACCGATGGCATAGCGGCGCATCGGGCCGACGCCGTGCGTCAAAACCAACCAACCCGCTTCCGTCTCGATCGGCGAACCGCAGTTACCGATCTGCAGCAGCTCCCAAGGAGCTTGCGGACGGTAGAGCTCCGTCACGTTGTTCCAATGGTGTACATCGCTCGAGACGGAGAGATGGAGGTTCTCGCGATCCTTGCGAGACAGCATGACGTATTGGCCATCGATCGGCCGCGGAAACAGCGCCATCCCTTTGTTCTGCGCGGCCGAGCCGCTCAGAGTCGAGACGCTGAAGCGCACGAAATCCTCCGTTTCGATCAGCTGCGGCAAGATTTGGAAACCGTCGTACGCCGTGTAGGTCGCGTAGTATTTGGTGCTGCCGTCGCCTGCGGTGAACTGCACGAAGCGTGCGTCTTCCATGCCGCGCGTCTCGTTGGGCCCGGCGGGGAAGATGACTCGTTCGGCCAACGCAGAATCCGGAGCGAAGGTGGTTACATAGTTCGACGAGGCCAACACTCGAATGATCTTTGCTGTTTCGAACCAGATAGCGTGCGGCGGCCCGTGTTCCTCGAGCGCGGCGAGGGAGATTTCCAATTCGTCGACCGTGAACTGCGCCCCAAGCCGATTCAACACGCTCGACGATAGGTCGTTGCTCGCGCCGAGCTCGAGCAGCTTTGCGCCGAAGTGCGCCTTGTCGAAGGGGTCCGGAAAACTCCGGCGCCCTCCAACCAAGTAGGTCCCCGGCGCGTCTATGCTCATCGAGCCGTTGGCGTCGACCGCTCCCGAACGAAATTCGATCGAGGACAAATGGCCCTCTCCAACTGCGCGCAGACTCATCACGAACCGCATGGCGCCGGCCGGCAAGCCGCCCTGATCCGGCGCGGCGACTATCGAAGGGTTGAAGAGCGCGGCCGCTTCGACGGAATACTCATGAGAGAAATAGGCGCCGATCAAAAGCCGCCGTTCAGGGGAAAGCGTAAATCCGTCCGGGACGTATTGCGCGACCATCTCGAACTGTCGCTCCAGCGTCGTCCTGAAGTGACGATGGCGGCTCTCGAAGCGCTGCAGAATTGCGGCGCTCAAAGCGTTCACCTGAGGTTCCGGAATCGCCACGATGCGCGCCATCAATTGAGCTGCGCGCGAAGCGCCTGGTAATAGCATTTCTTCGCCGGGAAGATACGGTTTGACCAGCACGCGGCAGGCGTTGGGCAAGAGGCGAAGTCCGCTCCGTTCGATCTCGATCGCTTGCATGCTCAGTCGCCGGGAAGGTAGGCGGCGTCATCTTGCTCCAGCTCGTCGCCCACCGACTCGAGCATCTTGAGCAAAGCCATCAAGAAGCAGATCGTGCTTTCGGCGCCTTGGTTCCGATTGATTTGCGACACGCCCATGCCATCGCGGCAACCGCCGGTGGTGAAGTCGTAGAGGGGCAGCCCCAATCGATTGGCGCCGAGGAACCAAGCAAACGATTCGCGCATGCGCCGCAAGTAGTGCCTGTCGTGGGTGACCAAGTAGGCACACCGGAAGGCGAGCACGAAGGCGGCGGCATCGATTGCTTGCTCGTCGGCCCAGGCTTTGTCGCCGCCGTAGCTGTGCCAACCGGTGTTTCCCACCAGCTGCAGCCGGTCGCCTTCGAAACAGACCTCTTCGAGAAACTCGAGCGATTCGCGCGCATCGCGCAGACTCGCCCGCTCGCCGGTCACGCCGTATGCCGCGAACAGTGCCAGCGGCAGGATCGCGTTATCGTAGGTCAGCGTCGGCTCGAACCACCGCCAATCGGAGGTGGCGTTGTCGCGATAACGGTCGATCAGCTTGACCACCAGGGCATCGAGCATGCCGCGTGCCTCCATCGATTCGGGATCGGCGGCGAGAAGACTCACCAGTCCTAGAGCCGCTTGTGCGGTTCCTCGCGGACCGAGCGCACGCGCATGCGGTAGGGCGCGCTGCAGCATCTCTCGTGCAAGCAACCGGCAGCCTTCGTCCTCCGCAAGGGCTGCCGTGACCCCCAAGGCCCAGATCGCACGCCCGATACAGTCATCGGAGGGCGCCGCCGATTCCAGCACGCGCCCATAGCTCATGAAGTTGCGGAAGCCTCCGTCCGTGTTCTGTGACGCGCATAGATAGCTCAGGTATGTGGTGACGAGGGCGCGCGTATCGGCGGACCCTTGCAAGCGATCGGCATGCACGGCCACGATCAACGCTCGTGCATTATCATCGACGCAGTAGCCGCTGCGACGAGCCGGCACGCTATAAGTGGCGTGCTGGATGATGCCCGTGTCGTCGGTCATGCGCACCAGATGATCGAGGCGCAACTCCGGCAGACTGCTGGGCGCTACGGGCATGCGATTGACGATTGTCGGCCACTGCTGCGCGGATCGTCGCAGCACGTGACTGATCATTTCGAAGTAGGTCTCCCCGATCCGCGGCCAAGCCATCGAGCCCGCGAACGCGTGCGCGGCATCACGCAGGCGTCGGAGCTCGCGCGGCGCCTCGAACAGCTCGATCAAGGTCTTGCTGAGAGCCGCGTGATCCTCGAACGGAAACAAGCTGCCGCCCCCGCTGGAAAGGAGCTCCTGCGCGTGCCAGTAGGGAGTCGATACGACGGCGGCGCCGGCGCCCATCGCGTACGACAGCGCGCCGCTCGTGACCTGCGCCTCGTTGAGATAGGGGCTCACGAAGACGTCCGCCGCCTGCAGATACTGGCGCAACTCGTCGTCAGGGACGAACTGGCCACGAAATACCAGATGCTCGCGGACGCCGAGCCTCTCGGCCTCGCGTTCGAGCATGGTCCGATAGGCTTCGCCTTCGTGGCGCAGGACGACCGGATGGGTAGCGCCCACCACGAAGTAGATGAGATCGGGGAACGCGCGCACCGCCTCGGGCAGCGCGCGAATCACCGTCTCGATGCCTTTGTTGCGACTGAGCAGCCCGAACGTGAGCAGCAGCCGCCGGCCCGCCACTCCGAACTTTGCTTTCAAGGCCTCCTGTCCCGGTTGGCCACTCATCACCGGAATGCCGTGCGGCACGATCCGCACCTTCGAGCCGCTCACTCCATAGGAGCTCGCCAAGAGATCTTTGGCCACGTGGCTCATGACCACCAGTTGCTCGGTTTGCGCGGCGAGCTTGCGCAAGATCGAAGCCTGGTTGTGCGAAGGGCGCTTGAGCACCGTATGGAGCGTGACAATGGCGGGCACGCGCAGTGCGCGGACGAGCTCCAGGATGTAGCTGCCGTCGTCGCCGCCATAGATGCCGTATTCGTGCTGAATCGAAACCAAGCGCACATCGCTGTAGTTCACGAACTCGGCGGCTCTGGTGTAGTCGGTCTTGATGTTCTGGCGAATCTCGAATTTGACGTCGGAGGGGTATTGATATTGTCCGGACGGCTCGGTGACCGCCAAGACCATCGGTAGCACGCGCTGATTGCTGCCGGCGACCGCGTCAACGAGATCCGCAGTGAACGTTGCGATTCCGCAGCGCCGAGGTCCGTAGGTGCCGACGAATGCCACTGCAACCGCCGGGTCCACGTTCTCGCTTCCTACGCCCATCTCTCCGTTAGGTTGTCGCCCCAGCGTCTCCGCGCGAACCGGCCGCATAACTGTCATCCGTTTCTCAACCTCCGTATTCACCGCCCGAAGCGAGCCGCGCGAACTCCCCGGGTGATCGTGTGCCTGCGCCCCCCGAGTGCCCAACCCTGGATGTTCACAAACCGCGTGAAGTGTCGTCTGTACGCTAGCGCGCATTGTTGGCGAGGACGCGGCCTGCCGGCGCTGACGTCGCCTTCACCCAGCACACGCCCTTGAACACGACGGGTGTTGCAGCGATCGCTTCTTCGTGTCGGAGCGAGGCGAAGGTGATCGCCCCCTTCGATGCTAAGCTGTCCGTCGGTTGCACCCTCACACGTGTCGTATGCCGAAGATCGAGTCCCTATTGCTGACTGCGGCACGCGTTCTCACGTTTGATCGGCAGCGGCCGCTGACGAATGCCAGCGGGTTCTTCTTCGAGCGCGGCAACCGGCTGTTCCTTGTCACCAGCCGGCATGTGTTGGTGGACGAGCCCAGCAAGCACTTCCCGGACCGCATCGAAATCGAGCTGCACACCGACGCGCAGAACCTCGCGAAGTCAGTCGGGTTCTCGGTGCCGCTGTATCGGGACGGCAGAAGCATTTGGCGCCAAGGCAAGGATAGCGCGGGGGAGATCGACGTCGCGGTAATCGAGCTCGAGCGCGAAGCACTGCCCGCGACGACGATCTACCGTGCTTTCACCCCGGCACATCTGCATCGGTCGCTCGAAGAAATCCAGATCGGCACGTCTCTGTTGGTGGTGGGGTTTCCGCTCGGCTTTCACGATACGTTGCACCACATGCCGGTGGTTCGGCAGGCGGTGATCGCCTCTTCCTTCGGGCTGCGCTTTCAAGGCATGGGGTACTTCCTTACCGATGCGCGCACCCACCGAGGCACCAGCGGCGCGCCGATCGTGATGCGCGCGCCGGAGCCGGATCCGCAGCTCGGAGATCTGCTCTGGATATTGCTGGGCGTCCATTCGGCTCGGCTCGACCTGGGCACACGCGACCTGAAATTGGACGAAGCCCTGGGACTGAACTGCGCTTGGTACGCCGACATTCTGTTGACGCTCACTGAGCGCTGAAACCCGTGAACGGCTTCGATTGGCTTGAAACGGTGTCTTTGCCGATACGTCCCTCATAGGCCACCGATATGGCTTTTGCTCGAGGACCGAGCGCCTTAGCCAGGTCTGTTGGTGCCGGTGGTCGGAATTGCCGGCCGGGTCTACCGAGCGGCGTCGCACATCCGAGATCGGCGCGCAATGTGCGCTACCGTACAGAGCTGCGCGTCTTCGTGGCTCTAACCTCTACGACCGAGTGTGAAGAGGCCCATCGCTTTCGCGCCGCCTCGGGATCGAGAGAAGCGAAACAATGGTCATGGCCGCCACAAACCCGCCGGTCGATGCCCGAATCTGGGCGCAACGCCTTCGCAAGTATCGGCGGCCGAACGCAGCGCGCGGAGTGCTCGAGCTCGCGATCACGTCCATCGGGTTCGTGCTCGGCTGGCTCTCGCTATGGATGGCGCTGACGCACGATCACCTCTGGTGGTTCGCGCTCATGGTCGTCCCCACCGCCGGTTTTCTCGTTCGGCTCTTCATGATTCAGCACGACTGCGGGCACGGTTCGTTCTTGCCTAACCGGCGAGCCAACGATTGGATCGGCCGTGTCATCGGAGTGGCGACTCTCACACCCTACGATCATTGGCGGCACAGCCACGGCATTCATCATGCGAGCTCCGGCAACCTCGGCGGGCGCGGCATCGGCGACGTCTGCACGCTGACCGTTGCGGAGTACGTTTTGCGATCGCGTTGGGGTCGCCTGCGATACCGACTCTATCGGCATCCCGCGGTCATGTTCGGCCTCGGTCCCCTGTACCTTTTCCTAGTGCAGAATCGCGTGCCGTTCGGATTCATGCGCACGGGGTGGAAGCCTTGGCTCAGCACGATGGCCACCAACGGGGCCATCGCCTCGGTCGCTGCGCTGGTAGCCGGCGCGGTCGGGCTCCGGACGTTCCTGTGCATCGAAGGTCCGCTCGTGTGGCTGGCCGCAGGTGCGGGCGTTTGGC
This sequence comes from uncultured Gammaproteobacteria bacterium, assembly GCA_963817615.1. Taxonomy (GTDB): domain Bacteria; phylum Pseudomonadota; class Gammaproteobacteria; order Steroidobacterales; family Rariloculaceae; genus FEN-1219. The sequence continues at coordinate 261,088 of CAWFPH010000003.1, forward strand.
TCTTTTACATTCAGCACCAATTCGAGCGCACGCACTGGGACGAAGACGCAGACTGGAACGCGCGCGACGCGGCGCTCAATGGAAGCTCGCATTACGATCTGCCGAGCGTTCTACGCTGGTTCACGGCGAATATCGGCGTGCATCACGTGCATCACCTCTCGAGTCGCATTCCGTACTATCGTCTGCCGGAAGTTCTTCGGGAGCATAGGGAGCTCCGCGAGCGCGGCCGGATCTCTCTGCTTCAGAGCCTTCAAGCGCTCCGTCTCGCGCTGTGGGACAGCCGGCACCGACGGCTCATATCGTTCAGGGAATTCGCGAGGTCGAGGTAGCCCCTGATCGAGCGGCGAGAGCATCTCGCATGCGCGGGCTGCGAACCGGTGTCTACGCGAGGCGCAACTGCGCTAGCGACGCCACGGCATTTCCTCCGCTCACATCGGGAACGATGCTGAGTTCGAGCACCGTGACTCCAGGAAGATCGACGCGGTGATCTTCCGTCTCGGACGTCGCGCCGCCGCGGCTGAAGTTCCATTGTTGGCGGACGATCTCGCGGAACGATCGTCCGCCATCCGGCGACCAGCGCACGACATACTCCTGCGTGCGATCATAGTAGGGCTCGACGAAGCTCAACCAAATGCGCTGCAGCGGTTGCGGATGCGCGAAGAGGAGCCGGATCGTCTGCTTTCCGGGTCCGGCCGCTCGCCAGCCCTCGGGCCGTTCAGGGAGCAACGCTGCCTCGATTGGATGCGCCGCGCTCTCTGAAGTGATCTCGATCTCCGCGAGCTCGTCCAAGTGTAGCCAATCGTCGCCAGGAGACTCGTGTCGTTGGGGAGCCGGGCCGATGATTCGCTTTCGCATCTCTGCCTCCGAACTTCGAGTCGAACGCTCCAGCCTGTGCCGGCGGACCGCTTTGCCGCCGCGTGCTGCGCGAGCATGCGGGGCGCTACGAGAACTGGGGTGCAAGCCTGATCGACTCCCGCGCCTAGTACGCCAATCATCTTACACGCCGCGTACGGAGCTCGAGCCTTGCCGTCGGGCCGAGTCGTTGCACATCCCGCCGGAGATCACGGAAGCGGCGATAGGAACGCTGAGCAGGTCGTCGGCCTAAACCGCCTCGGCTCACCGCAGCTGACGATTGGCTATGCGCGCTAACGAACCGAACTTGTCTCTAAGCAGGCATACCCTCCGAGGAACCGCCACGCTACAGGAAGATCGTCATGAGTCCCAGAATGAGCTTTGTCATCGCAGCGGCGAGCCTCGTTGCCATTGCGCCGGGCGTAACGTTTGCGCAGCGCGTCGAGCGTAGCGAGGCGATCGCAACCTCCGATGTGATGAGCCAAATTTCGATGTTCAGCTACCGCGAGAACCGCAAATCGGATCTGTTCTTTCGTGGTACACCGATTGCGGCCCTCGCCCAAGGCTCGGCGCGAGTGGAATACGAGGACGGCAACGCGAAGATTTCCGCAAAAGTGGAGAAGCTGCCGGCGCCGGCGTCACTCGGGCCGTATGCTGTTTACGTGCTCTGGGCGCTGACCCCGGACGGCCGGGCAGTGAATCAGGGCGTCATCGCCGGCGCCGAAGGCGGCAAAGGCAAGATGAGCACCCAATACGGCGCCTCTCAATTCGCGCTGATCGTTACGGCCGAGCCGCACTTCGCGGTCACCGTGCCGAGCACGATGACCGTGTTGTACAACGTCGCCGACGACGTGCAGGGGCAGGAGTCGAAAGTCACGACGTTGACCGAGCGCGCCGACTACTCGAAGCTTCCACGCCTGCCCTTCAACAGGGCGAGCTCTCCGGAAATCGTTCAGGCGCAGTACGCCGTCGCGATCGCTCGCGCCGCCGATGCGCAGCGCTTTGCGGCGGCACCTTACGCCGTCGCCACCGGCAAGCTCTCGGCCGCGGAAACGGCCCATGGCGGCAAGCGAAGTGAACGCAAGACCGAACCGAGACTCGCCCGGGAGGCAGTCGTCGCGGCCGAGGATGCGCGGAGAGCGGCGATGATCGGAGCCGATGCCGCGATTGCCGAGAGCGCGCGAGTCGCTGCGGCCAGTGAAGCCACGCGGGTTGCGAACGAAAACGCCGCAGCCACTGCCGAGCTGGCGAGCGCCGCGGCGCAAGAGGCGGCGGCCCAAGAGCGCCAGAAGGCCACTGTCGGCGCGGCCAGCGCGGCGCGTTCCAACTTGCGCGATCGGCTGAATACCGCGCTACCCACCCGAGAAACGGAACGCGGGCTCGTCGCCGACGTCGGAGGCGTGCAGTTCGCAACCGGCACGGCCGAAATCACCGGATCCGCGCGCGAGAGCGTCGCAAAGTTCTCCGGCATCGTGGCGTCGTATCCCGACTTGCGCTTCAGCGTGGAAGGCCACACCGATGACACCGGTAGCGTAGCGACCAACAACGCCCTCTCGCTGCGCCGAGCCATCACCGTTCGCGACTATATGATCGGGCAGGGAGTGCCGGCATCGAGCATCGATGTGACCGGCTTGGGCTCTTCCAGGCCGACCGGCGACAACGCCACCGCCGATGGACGTGCGAGTAACCGCCGCGTGGAAATCGTGGTATCGGGCGGGCCCCTGGCCGCGAACTGAGTCCCTTCCGGCGGTGCGAATCGGCGCGCTCGTAAGAGCGCGCCGTTCGCGTTTTGGCGCGAGCCCGCTTCGATTCACCCCGAGATTTCGCGCCGGTGCTTCGCGCTCTGTGCGCTAGCGAACTGAAGCCAGTGCCTCGGGCCGTCAAGATCAGCCGAGAGTTTACGGTGGGAATCAGCGGATTCCCCGAGTCTCGGCGGCACCTCCCCAAACTCCTTCAGCCGCGAGACTTCGGTAAATTCATTCTGGACCCGTTCTCGGTTTGACCCCGCGAACGGGTCTCTTTCTTTGTGGTGCGACCCGAACGGGCTCGAGAGAGCTCGAGGACGGTGAGGTCCACTTTTCGAAGCGGCTTACGCATGGGTCGTCGCTCCAGCGGCTGGTGTTCACTCGTACTGGAGCGCAGTTGCGGGCTTGACGCGGGCAGCGAGCCACGCCTTGGCTGCCACCGTGGTCCAGGCGATCAGCACCGCAGCGACCGACGCGGACAGGAAGAGCCAGGGCGGCAGACTCACCCGGTAGGCGAATCCGTGCAGCCAGTGCGCCGCGGCCCAGAAGGCGACCGGCCAGGCCACGAGGTTCGCCCACAGCACGGGCTTCGTAAACTGCCAGAGCAGGAGACGAACGACGTCGAAGCTGGACGCGCCCATCACCTTGCGCACCCCGATCTCCTTGGTGCGCCGCTCCGCGGTGAAGGCGGCGAGCGCGAACAACCCGAGGCACGCGATCACGATCGCGAGGGCCGCGGACGCGCCGATGATGCCGCCCTGGATCTCCACGTCGCGGTACCCCTCGCGCATCGTCTCGCCCAGGAAGTTCAGCTTGATCGGCCGCACGTGGCCGGTGCTGCGCCAGAGCGCTTCGATCGAGCGCAGCGTTTCAGGCAGGCGTCGACCGTCCAGGTTTGCGAACATAGGACCCGCGAACGCCGGGTCGACGTAGTACAGCGTCGGATCGACCGCGGTTCGAAGGTCGCCGAGCGTGAAGTCGCCGACCACACCGATGATGCGCGAGCTGCGAAACGGCGCCGGAGCACCGGTCGGAGGCCCGGCGGCCGGACGAGCCCAATCGAGGCTCGCGCCGATTGCGTCCTGCGGAGACTTGAAGCCGAGCTGCCGAACCGCGCTCTCGTTCAGCACCAGGCTCGGCTGACCCTGCGGACTCGCGTCCGCGCCGGCGAGCACGACGTCCTCGCCGCGGTCGTTGGAGAAGAACCGGCCGGCCAGCGGCTTCAGCCCGTGCATCTCGAAGAAGCCGATGTCCGCTGCCGCGGCGTCGATCGCGATATTCCCGCGCGCCGGATTCTTGACGAAGGTCTTGATGTGAAAGTCTCCGACGGCTTGGTCCGAGACGCAGGCGACGCCGTTCACGCCGGGCAACGCCGCGAGCCTGTCTTTGAAGGCGGGCTCGCACTCCGCGACGACGATCTGGTCTTCGTTCAACCGCAGCAGGTTCTGCAACGCAAAGGACGATTGGCGATAAATGGTGGCGGTCAGGATCACGAGCCCGATCAGTATCGCGAACTGCACCACCACGAGGCTCTGGCGCACGGTGGCCGAGCGCCCCGTGCGTCCGCCGCCCCCTTTGAGCGCCGAAGCGGGCGGGAAGCTCGATAGCACGAAAGCCGGATACAGCCCCGCGATAAGACCCGTGAGCACGCCGGCCCCGGCTAGGCCTGTGGCCAGCGCCGGATCGTCGAGGTAGTCGAAGACGATGGTGCGCTGAAGGAAGACGTTGACCGCGGGCAGGGCTATCGCGACGATCGCCGCGCCGATCAGCGCGGCGGCGAGCACGTAGAGCAGCGCCTCGCCCATGAACTGCACGATCAGGTTGCGCCGGCTCGCGCCGATGGCTTTGCGCACGCCGACCTCGATGGCTCGCCGAGTGGCGCGCGCGGTCATCAGCGTCACGAAGTTGATTGCAGCGATCAGGACGACCAGCACGCCCGACGGCGGCGATCTGCCGATCCACCGCGCGCGCGTCGCCGGTGAAGTCGCCCATGAAGTGCAGATCCTCGAGCCGCTCGAGCCGCAAGCGCCGCCCGATCGGTCCCGCGTAATGGCGGGCGACGAAGTCCTCGAGCCCAGCCCGGATGCGGTCGGGAGACACGCCCGGCGGCAACCTCAGATAAGTCCAGATACCCAATCCCGGACCGGGATGCTGATCGAGGATCGCCAACGGCGACCAGGCCGCGCGGCCCGACGCGAAGATCTTGAACTGCTCGAGGTGGGTCTCGCTCGGAATGTCCTTCAGCACCGCCAGCACTCGCATCGGATGCGGCGTCGTAAACAGGGGCCCATCGCCCACCGGCCACTGGACCAGCAGCGTCTGGCCGATCGGCGCGGCCACGCCGAAATACTTGCGCGCCACCTTTTCCGTCAGGACCAAGCCGTCGGGGTCGTGTAATGCCGCCACCGGGTCCCCCGCCAGCACGGGGTAGGGCAGCACCTTGAAAAAGTCGGGATCGGTCCAGGCCACCCGCTCCCAGGTCTCCGCCTTGTCACGTCCCACCCAGCGGCTCGAACGGGCGAGGCGCGCGATGCTCGCGATCTCCGGGAAGTCGAGCGCGAGATTGGCGGCCACGGTGCTCGCGGTTCCATCCGTCGGCGCAGGCTTCTGCCCCGGCGCGAGCACGTCCGTTTGCACGCCGTAGACTTGGCTGTACCCGCCGATGAAGTGCTCGAAGCTGAATTCGTCACGGACGTAGAGCCCGATCACCATCGCCGCGGCGAACCCCGCAGCCAGTCCGAGGATGGTGATGCCGGCGTAAAGCCAGTTGCGTGCGAGGTTGCGGAGAGCGGCGGCGACGTAATTGCGCAGCAAGTGTATTCACTCGGCGTCGCTGGGCTGGCACCAGTATGCCGCAATGTGCGACGCCGAAGAAACCTCGTCGAGCTACGCCACGACCGTGTTTGCAAGACGTTCGCACGCGCCGGCGTGAATGCCCCTACACTGTCGGCCCATGAAGACACCTCAGGGCCTGCAGCCGCTCATCGACGACGGCATCATCGACCACGTGGTGCGGCGGCTCAAAAGCGGCAAAGAGGCATCCGTTTACCTCGTGGCGTGCGGCGCAAAGATCCGCTGCGCAAAGGTTTACAAGGAAGCCGAGCAACGCGGCTTCCACAAGCTTGCGCACTATCAGGAAGGCCGCAAGGTGCGCGGGAGCCGCGATGCCCGCGCCATGGGCAAGGGCGGTCGGTACGGTCGCAGCGTGCAGGAGGCGAAGTGGAAGAGCGCCGAAGTCGAGGCGCTTTACCGCCTCGTTGGCGCAGGTGTGCGTGTGCCGCAACCCTACGGGATGTTCGACGGTGTGTTGCTGATGGACGTCGTGGTCGATGCCGATGGCAATCCGGCCCCGCGCTTGAACGACGTCGAGCTCACAGCGGACGAGGGTCGGCGATGGCACGCGTTCATGATTAGCCAGATCGTCCGCATGCTGTGCGCGGGGCTCATCCACGGCGACCTATCCGAGTTCAATGTGCTCATGGACCCCGCAGGTCCCGTGATCATCGATTTGCCCCAAGCGGTGAACGCGGCCGGCAACAACAACGCGTTCCGTATGCTCGAGCGCGACGTCAACAACATGCGTGAGGCATTCGGCCGCGCCGCGCCGGAGCTTCTCGCAACCGAATACGCCCACGAGATCTGGAAGCTTTACGAGGCAGGCCAGCTACAGGCCGGATCGCCGCTCACCGGACGCTTCGAGCACGACCGGGCCGAAGTCGACGTAGTGGCGGTGCTGGATCTGATCGAGGATGAGCGGCTGTTTGCGGAGGAGCGGCAGCGACGCCGCGAGGAAGCCGCGGCAGTGGTCTCTTCGCAGTAGGGTGTTTGGTTCGCCCGGAGCGCTCGCCGACGGCTGCGTTTGGCGACGGTTTTCGCATGAAGGATGCCGCCCTGCATCAGTCGTGAGGGTCGGCATTGCGTTTGTAGCCGGTCACCATCGCTCGCACGAGATTCTCGCGATGCGCGAAACTCGCGAGCGCGACGCCCGCAATGTGCAAGCCCACGAGCACCAGCGTGAAGTTCGCGAGAAATTCGTGGAGCTCTTCCCAGAATTCCTCTTGGGCGCCGCCCTGCAAGAACAACCCGGCGAGCGGACCGGCGCCTCGATCGTAGGCATAGACCGTCAGCCCGGACCAGACAGTTGCAGCGAGGCAGAGCAGCAGCAAAATGACCATCGCGCCGCCCGCGGGACTGTGCCCCAAGTAGCGCGCAGACTGACGTCGCAGCAGGGCCACGAGATAACGAACGGCCTTGCCTGGACTGTATGTGAAGCTCGAGAACCGAGCGTATTCGGGCCCCACGAAGCCCCATGCGACGCGCAGCAGCACGACCGCGCCGACGAGATACCCCGCCCACACGTGCACCGTCAACAAATCGTCTTCGGTGAAATAGGCGACAAAAAAGCCCGCGACCAATAGCCAATGGCCCACGCGCACGAACGCGTCCCATACCCTGACTTGGCCCGGCATATCGTTGGCCATGAAACCCACCCCCCGATCTTGCGACGCCGGCGAATCGTATCTTCGCAGCCTGCACATCCGACAGTCGTGAATGTACGTACGCGCGTATCGCGAGCACGGCACATCGGCGCGGCTTGTCCGGCGCGCCGTACCCGAGAATCATAGGCGCGTATTCGCACCCTGGACTTCAAGACAAAGATGCGGCGACTCGTCCAGACGAACAAAATCGGCGGCCCGCTGGACGGGGAGGCCGGCTTATCGTCGAGCGAGATCGAGCAACGGCGAGCGCTCTACGGCTACAACGAGATCGTCGAGAACCGGCCGACGGGTTGGCGAGACGTGTTACGAGACACCATCAAGGATCCGATGATCTGGTTTCTCGCCGCCACGAGCGCGCTGTTCGCTATCGTTGGTGACTTCACCGAAGCGCTCATCATGGCCGGAGCGATGGTGCCGCTCGTCGGCATGGACGCGTTCCTGCATCGACGTACGCAAGCCTCGACGCAAGGGCTCAGCAGCCGGTTGGCCGAGCGAGCGACCGTGATGCGCGACGCCGTCTGGAGCGAAATCCGCTCCATCGAGCTCGTGCCCGGCGATCTCGTCGCGGTAACGCCGGGATCTTCTTTCCCCGCGGATGGCTTGATCGTTGGCGGCGACTCGCTGCAAGCCGATGAATCGACCTTGACCGGCGAAGCATTTCCGGTCGGTAAGGTCGTGATGCGCGGCGCTCTACCGGCCGTTGCGGAAGTGCCGATCGACGGCAAGCACTGGGGATTCGCGGGCACTCGGCTCCTCACGGGGGAAGCGCGCGTGCGTATCGTCGATACCGGTGCCGCCACGGTATACGGTGAGATCGTCCGCTCGGCCGTGCGCGGCGCACATGCGCGAACGCCCTTGCAGCGCGCAATCGCGAACTTGGTGACGATGCTGCTCGCGGTGGCCGGCGCGTTGTGTCTCGCACTTGCCTACACACGGTTTCGCCAGGGACACGGCATTCTCGATGCGCTCGTGAGCGCAGTGACGCTCGCCGTTGCCGCGTTGCCGGAAGAATTCCCGATCGTGTTCACGTTCTCGCTCGGCGTGGGCATCTTTCGGCTGGCAAAGCGGCAAGCGCTCGTCCGTCGAGCGGTCGTCGTGGAGAACATCGGCCGCGTGACGTGCATCTGCACGGACAAGACCGGCACGCTTACGGAAGGCCGCATTCGCGTCGGGCACTCGCTACCGGTCGACGGTGTGGCGGAGCGGGAGCTGGCAGCGATCGCGTCGCTTGCATCGCGCGCCGACAGCGGCGATCCGCTGGATCAGGCGATTCTAGAGCTCCCGCGCGGTGAAGCCGCCGAGCTCGAGCGGCTTGCAACTTATCCATTCACCGAGGATCGGCGGCGGGAAACGGCCGTGTTCCGCACGTCGCCGGGAACGATCGTCGTTGCCTCGAAGGGCGCGCCGGAAACGATCCTCGCCGTTTGCCGCTTGAGCGCCAATGAGCGCGCGCATTGGACGGAGCGCGTGCGCGAGCTTGCGGAAGCCGGGCACAAGGTCATTGCCTGCGCTTCGCAGGAGATGGCCGACAGCACCTGGCAAACGCGAGAACCGGAGCGCGACTACCGACTCGCGGGTCTGCTCGCCTGCGAGGACCCGGTGCGCGACGGGGTCGTCGAGGCGGTCGATCAGGCGATGGTGGCCGGGATTCACGTGATCATGATCACCGGGGATCACACCGCGACCGCGTGCGCGGTCGCTCGCGAGGTCGGCATCGGCGGCGCCGCGCCGCGCGCGATCGAGGGCGATCGGCTCGAGGACGAGCTGGCGAAACATGGTTCCCGCGGACTCCTGAACATCGACGTGATCGCTCGCGCGATACCGGCGCAGAAACTGCGACTCGTTCAGGCGCTGCAATCGCACGGCGAGATCGTCGCCGTGACGGGCGATGGCGTGAACGACGTCCCTGCGCTACAAGCGGCGGACATCGGCATCGCCATGGGCGAGCGCGGGACCCGCAGCGCGCGCGAGGTCGCGGCCATCGTGCTGCTCGACGACAACTTTCGAACCATCGTGAGCGCGATACGCGAAGGCCAGCAATTGTTCCGCAATCTGCGCTCGAGCTTCGCGTATCTGCTGATGATCCACATCCCGTTCGTCGCGACTGCCACGCTGATTCCCCTTGCCGGCTATCCGCTGCTGTACTTGCCGATCCACGTCGTCTGGTTGGAGCTCATCATTCACCCCACGGCGTTGCTCGTGTTCCAAGACGTCAACGCGGACGCCCGCTTGAAACCGATAGGAGAACGCGAACGTGCCGGCCGGTTCTTCAGCACCTGGCAGTGGATCGTGGTCGGCGCCGCGGGCCTAGCCGTGACGCTCGCGGTGTTGTCCGGCTACAAGCGCGCCCTCGGCACGGGAGTCGACGCCGAGCACGCTCGCGCGATGGCGCTCGTGACGCTCGTCATCGCGAGCGCCACGCTTACTGCAGCGCTGAGCCGGCTGCGCACGCCGACGGCTCGGACGATCGTTGCGGCATCCGTGGCCTCTGCCGTGCTGTTCGTCCAAATTCCGCTGCTTGCAGAGTTGCTGCACGTGGAGCCTCTGCATTTGGATGACTGGGCCGTCGCGACGGCCGCAGGGGTGATACCGGGCGCCGTCGCGAGCCTGTTCGGTTGGCGACGACTGAAACTCGCACGCGCGCGCAAGGCGTAGACGAAGGCGCGCTCAGCCCCTCTCGTCCCCGAGCGCCGATGAGGACGCCGTCGCGCACGCGATCGCTCGGATGCAGCACGGCCACGTCGTTCTCGGCCGGACGGGCCGCGATTTCCGTCTCGACGCCGTGGCTGTCGCCGAGCGAAACGTGGCGCAGCTCCGCGAGCACGATCCGGGCGTGGGAATCGGCTCGAATAAGCTGTGCGCCGATCGCATGAGCTCGTCCTGCGCCATTCGCGGGGCCCGCCGTGACAAGGCGACGCAACCCTGCGAAGGCGAAGGCTGCTTGGCGCGCGCGACTTATATCCCTCATCTGGATCGGGGAGACCGAATCGCAACGACGAGCGGCGCGGCCTTGTCCGTGTGTGGCGGTCAAGCCGCCGGAAGTGTGCCCGACGGCGCGACCTCGGCCGCCATCGCCTGTGAGCCCGCTTTGTCGCCCAAGAAACAGACGAGGCTGGCAGCCATTTGTACTGTGTCGTCGCCATGGCGGGAGAACCTGTTTTGGCGAAATGGGTTTCATGGACGTGAAACATCATCGACTCCTTGCAGGAGGCAATCGCAGGGGCGGACTGTAAGGTCGATAAGATCTGGGGTGAAGTCATCGAAGACCGGGGGAGCCAAATCACCTTCTCGGCATTGGGTCAGCAGGCTCCCTTGGAAAAAAAAAAGAAATGGGACCCTGATTTCATCAAGCGGAAGAAGATCAAGGCGGTCCTGGACACGCTGATCCCTCGGTTTTCTGTGCGCCTGGGACGGGCGACTTCCATCGATGTCACCCGGCAGGGCGTCGACAAAGCCTACGGAATTCGAAAACTCCGGGACATCCTCGAAATACCGATCGATCAGATGGTCTTCATCGGGGACGCACTCTTTCCGGGTGGGAATGATTATCCGGCGAAACAAGCCGGCGCGCTGTCAATAGAGATCAAGGATCCCCATGAGACGAAGCGCGTGATCGAGGCCATCGTTGCTTGTCTGGCGGAAGATGATGGGTAGTTTTCAGTTGCAACGGCTTGGACAGATCATGGAGCCCCAGCCGGGCAATCCGCACGAGCTCGAAGGGGTTCTGAATCCGGGTGCCGCTCGCGGCCCTGATGGCCATCTCTATCTTTTCCCGAGATTGGTCGCTCGGGGAAACTTTTCGCGTATCGGCATCGCCCGTGTCATCTTCGATCAGGACGGCAATCCGTGCGGAGTTGAACGGCTTGGCATTGCGCTCGAGCCTGAAGCGGCAAAATGCAGATGGCGCTACTCCATCGCCCCCTGTTTCCAGGCACACGGCCTGAAGAGACCGCGCGCTACCGAAATCCGCGCGACGTGGATCTCGACCACGAAAGCATCTGGATTTCGTACTGCCCAATGCCGGCGGCCAGCGGCGAAACTCAACACCTGGGCCTGTTCAATTCGCATCACCGCTTGGCTGCTCCGGTTGCACCTTGGGCTCGGCTGAAAGTGGGCGCTGGAACTCCCCCGTCCTGACCCGGCACGGCTGGCTGGTCATCTACCACGGCGTGAGCGAAACGGCGGGCTCGCACACGTCTATTACGGCATGGCCGACAACCGTATCGGCGCGGCGCTTCTCGATTTGCCGAACCTCTTGCCGTACGGAGGAGTCGGTGCGTCGCCGGACGGGAAAGTGTAGCCGTTTGGGTACTTCGCTCATGCGGGTTCCGCATGCGACTCGATACGCGCCGGAGGCGACGCGCCCTGCCATGCTCGCCTCCAGGGGGAGCGCCCTCGTTAGCGGCGCGAAGGCGCTCGGTTGAACAACCCTATGTGACGACAAGCGCGTCAGACTTTGGACTGCAGCTCCCGATACGGCTTGGTCCCGTAGTAGGAGTGAATTTGGCTCGCCCATGTCTGATCCGCCATGTTGGGCCACTGTTCTTTGTTGAAGCCCGGCGCATCGCTCAAGCGAGCCTTTTCGACGTTCAACACGAAACGCTTGTGCTTCGTGTCGAGCACGAGTGCGTTCCAAGGCACCGCGAACAGCTTTTCGCGCATGCCCAAGAAGCCACCGAAGGACAGCACGGCGTAGCCGACGCTGCCGTCGCGCATATCCAACATGATCTCCTTGATGGTGCCTAGATTTTCGCTCTTGTGATTGTAGACATCGTTGCCGACCAGCGTATCGGCGCCCATGATTTCCGGTCCCGGCCCGCGCCGCGGATCAGGTCCGAGCTCACCGCCGTTCGTCGCTTTGTACATACCAAAGGTATCTCGATCTTCGTAGTTCATGCTCTCTTCCTATTAGCCAGTAGTGGCCGTCGATGTGCTGCACTTCATCAGGCCAGGCAGCCTCGCTACTCAGATGTCTGGAGGTCAGCCTTGAGGTCGCCATAGACCGTCTCGACCTTGCCAGTCGCGCTTTCGATCTTGCCTTTCTGCTCCAGGACCCCATTGCCGAGAATCTCTCCTGTGATCTTCTTGGATTCGCCTTTCGCCTGCTTGATCCTGCCCGCCACCTGATGCTTGTTCATACGTCGTCTCCATTCTCAGTCGAGCATGCTCGGAGCGCGGACCACTGTCGGTGCGGTGGCACACAGGCAGCCGGCGTCGAAGAGACGACGAGAAGGACCCTGGCGATGGTCCAGCGACGCGTACGCGTCACGATGTCCTTTTGGGCGGCGACTCTCACGTGCGTATCGTCGCGACCCGGCGCGGACGGGTCTGCCCGGCCGGTTCACGTACGCCTGAGGCGAGATCAAATCGGCGTGTGACCCACGGAATCGCGCGACCGCTCTGATCGTGCGGCGCGATCGAGCGTGCCTTCGATCAGCCTGAGCAACTTGTCTGTGGCGCCGGTAACGGCTCGATCCAACGTCTCGGCATGGTCACTGGTCGCGATGGGGCGGCGTCCTTTGAGGCGAGCTTCAATCACACAGCGCTTGTCGTTCTGGCCACCTTTTCGGCCATTTTCATCGCTGAGGTGGATCTCCACTCGGGTGATGTGATCGCTCACTCGACTCAGCGCGCTCTCGACTCCGGTAGTAACGCGCGCGACCAGCGCTTCATGCGCGTCGATGTTGTGGTCGCTACTGATCTGGATCTGCATGGTGACTCCTATTGAAAGGTGCTCGACGGGGTCGGGCCCAAACGGCGGCGGAGGATTCGATCTCTCCGGCCGCTCTAAGCGTCTAACCGCGCAGCCTCGCGACGCCGCAAAAGCAACCACGCGGCCGCTCAGCACGCCCGAGCGGAGTGAGCTCGTCGGAGAACCAACCCTTCACACACCGTCACCTGATTCGCATGTCGTTCTTGACCGAAGTCACGCCGTCGATTCCGCGGGCGATCTCAACCGCCCGCGCCACCGCCGCCCTGGAGCTGACGAAGCCGCTCAGTTGCACGACCCCCTTGAAGGTCTCGACGTTGACCTCGCCCGCCTTGACTTCCTCATCCCGGATCAAGGCGGTCTTCACTCTCGCGGTGATCACGGTGTCGTCGATGTATTCCCCGGTGCTCTGCCGTGTCGCGTTACCCGCGCAACCGAGAACCGCCACGAGCGCGAGGCCCAGAAAGCAAACGCGCACGGGCTCAAAATATTTCATTGCCGTCTCTCCAGTGTCAGATTCGACCGATGAGGAACAGGATCAACAGCACGATCAGGACGAGTCCCACGATGCCGGTGGGGGCGTAACCCCAACTCCTGCTATGCGGCCAAGTGGGAAGCACGCCCAAAAGGATCAGCACGAGCACTATCAGCAGTATCATTCCGAGACTCATTGTCTTCTCCCTACGACCAGCAACGCGATGTCCCCGACCGGTGCGACGACTCCCAGGATTGGTGGCAACGGAACGGTTCGACCCCTATCTTTGGTCACCGAAATCGGACCGAGATCGACGGTCTTATCTCTCTCGTCGTCAAGGTGATTCCTTGATAGCCCAATGCGACGATCTCGACAGCGATCAGCACGAAGCGCAGCAGCATATTTATCTTCGTTTTCGCCCATTGCACGTTCTCATATGGCAGTACTGCCTGCTGCTACACTCATTCAGCTGCTTTGTGAGGTCTGTGCGCTTCCGCACATAGCGATAGCCCGTGTTAGCGCCCGGGCGGCCGCGCGGCTCCGCGTGCAAGACGCTCGATCGGGGCGTTGACGCTCCTCAAGGACACGGGTTGCGCCGGGCGCCGCCAACGCTTCGTCGGAGCGGCAGGGACGACCAATAACCTGCTCTGAATAGACGTGAAGGCGAGTGATCGGTGCGCACCTCGCCGTCGTGGCGACAGGTCGTTCGATGTGCGTTGCCGTACCGACGCCCTAGAGAACCTAACCGATAATTCGCCGCACACTACGGCTCGACGCGGTTATCGCCCGGACGTTGGTTTGATCACAAGGGGACCTAAGACAATGGCGATTGCAAGAATCACGGAGCTGACGAGCTCCTCGGCCAAGAGCTTCGACGACGCGCTGCAGGTCGGGATCAACCGCGCGACCAAGACGCTGACGAACGTGTCCGGGGCTTGGATTCAAGACCAGGAAGTAGTGGTTAGCGGCGACAAGATCACAGAGTACCGCCTAAGGCTCAAAGTGACGTTCATTCTGAACGACTAGGGGGCGGATGGCCCCGCGAGCAAAGCGGTCGCGCAAGCCTCGGGCCGCTGCACGAGCACAAAGTCGGCGCCGTCTACGTTCGACACGGAACGGATCTCATGCGCGCGGGGTGTAAAAGCGCGGCGACTCGTTCTGGAATCGCCGGTTAGAAGATCCACGCCGCAGAGGCGGCAGAACTGCCTTCCCGATCACCGAGTGAAGGGCGAGTCGAGATGGATCTCGACCGCGACGCCTTCCGGGAGCGTGACTTCCTCGCCCCTGTTTCTAGCCGCAATGCCCGTGCCGATTGCTCCCCCCACCAGCGCACCGAGGACGGTGCCCTTGGTGTCCTTGCCGATGGCGTGACCCAGGATGGCGCCGCCGACGGCGCCGCCGCCGATCGTAGCGCTATCCTTTCCCGTTTGACTCTTGGCCTGCCCGTGGAAGGAGGCAGAAATCGGGCCCTCGCGGCCCGAGGCAACCCGGAGACTCGTGAGCTCCAAATTCAACTGCGCTCGACCTCCGACTTTCCGTGCCGGCTCCACGCTCAGCACACGGCCCGAGATGACCGACCCGACCTCGATCGCAACCTCGCCGTTCAACGACACAGGCTCCACGACCCGTGCCGTGAATTGGTCACCGGGCCGACTGTCGGCGCTGGAGAGAGTTTGCTGAAAACTGACCATGAGCAACGTCCCGGCCGGGACGGTCACGTTGCTGCCGCTAACGGAGCTGCCGCCGCTTCGGCCGACGTTCGACTCGTGCGTCGCCTCGGCGCTCACTTGCAGGCTCGAAATCATCCGACTGAACGTCTCGTTCAATCGCCCATAGTCGGACTGCGCAGCGATGAACAGCGCATAGATGATGTGGTCGTCGGCAACCTCGCGCGTGAACAGCGTGACGCGCTCTTCCTGCCGCGTGACCGGCGAGCGGCCGGAAAGGATCACGGAAAGCGAAGGGTTCCCATCGATCCTGTTGCTTCGCTCCGAATCGCGGATCATCTGCATATCGGGGTTCGTCCGCAGAATCGTGCCGAGCAAATCATTGGTCGCACGGATCAGACTTGAGCTGCCCTCGATGAGACCGTTGTCCAAGCGGTCGCCGGGGTCGTCCTCGAACGGATCGTAGTGATTGACGATGACGCCAGTGACGAGGTCCTTCTCCTTGCCGCCGGCGTCCACGTACCCGCCGTCCGGGGCGATGACCACGCCGTAGCCGTGAGTCGCCTCGTAGACGCGCCAGTTGTCCGGATAGCCGATATGGAAGAATCCATCGCGCTGTGCAAATACGCGAAAGTCCGTGGACGGACCTTCAGCCTTGATTTCGGGCACCGAACGGCCGGAGCGTCCGGACGGCGCGGGGGCCGGCGCCGACTGCCCCTGGGCAATCTGTTGCATCGATGCAGCCGGGCGCATTCGCCCGAGCTGCGATTCGACCTGCGCAAACCCGCCAACGGGCTTGATCGGCCTTACCGTCAGCATCGCGATTTCTTCGTTGATGCGTGCGGCGCGATTGGCCGGTGCCGGATGATCGCTGAAGAACTGCTCCACCTTGCTGGGATTGCGTCCTTGCTCATCCGCCAGGATCTCGAAGAAACTCACCATGTCCGCGGGGTCGTACCCGGCCGCGGCCATCATTTGGGCGCCCGTGACGTCCGCCTGCTCCTCGGCCGAGCGGCTGAACTTCAGAAACAGCGTATTCAGGCCGAAGCCGCCGATTGTGGCGATCGTCTGCTCCGTCGAGCGATCGTCCTTGCCGACCAATCCGCCGAGAAGCGCGAGCCCAGCTTGGCCGAGATACGCCTTCGACGCCTGGCTGGTCCCGTGGCGCAACGCAACATGGGCCATCTCGTGAGCCATGACGCCTGCCAACTGGCCTTCGTTCTTCGCTGCCTCGACGAGGCCCCGATTGACATAGAGGTACCCGCCTGGCAACGCAAACGCGTTGATGTCGGAGACGTTGACCACCTTGAACTGATACGGGTACTTCGCCCCGGGGGCGACCGCCGCGAGCCGTTTGCCGATCTTGCCCACGTACGCCTCGATCGATTTGTCATGGAGGATCGGCAGCTGCTTCTCGGCGGCGTCTGCGGATTGTCGGCCGATCTCCTGGTCCTGCTGCTCGGAGAAGAGATTGAAACCTGGCTTGAATTGCGTTTGCGCAGCCAGCGGGCCGGCGACCGCGGTCGCCAGCGTCGCAAGCAAGGACACGACGATCCTGGTACATGCGCTCGTCTTGGCGATCATGTCGTTTCTCCGTTGCGGCGTTGGCACAGCATCGCGAGTCGCCGGAACTTCAGTCTGTACGGCAGCGCACTGAGCCGAGGACGGGCCAATCGCAAGCCGTCACGTCTTCTCGCGCGGCGGCGCAACGGCCACCTATCATCGATCCGAGCAGCAGCCCAATGCCTGTTGCAGCACCGATGGTTTGCCGAGGGCTGGCTCGCGCGTGCTCCTCACGTTCTCGTGTCGAAACGACGCCAGTGCTGCGCCGCGCGGAAAAGACTGCGAGCATTGGGAGATAGGCGAAATCGACGTCCGGAATAGCGCTAGCATGGCGAGACTGCAATGACCGTTTTCGACATCGCAGTCGCCGAGTAGCAGCTAGCTTGAAGCGTGAGCATCTCAGAAGCCAAATCGACGAGAGGTAAACGACATGTCCAAAGAACGCAGCACGAAAAAGGAAACCAAGAAAAAGCCGACGATGACCCCGAAAGAGCGAAAGGCTGCGAAGGCGGCCAAGAGTGAGGCTGCGAAGTCTAAGTATCGCTGACACGACGCCGTACATCGGGCCCGGTGACCGTTCCAAAATGTGGCGGTATCGATTCGGATCGGAAGGGCAACGCGCACGGCTTGCGCGAGACCGCCGCTCCGGTGCTAGTCCTTGAGAGCTTGGCGGGCCGGCTCTTTACGATCCGAAGCGATCAGCTGATCTCGAGCTCATGCTTGTCGCTGTGTCGCAGTCATCGTCTGAGATGATGCTCTCGTTGTTTCTCGCGGAGCGTTCGTTACCGTTTGCTCCGCGAGACGACGGCTCTTGAGCGCATGCAGCAGCAGGGCCTCGCAGACGCTGACCGCAAATGCGGACGAGCGTCGCAGCCGCGACGGCTTGCCGACCTTGGCGGCGCCGCGTGGCCGCAGGCCACCCACCGCTACGCCCGCAATGAAGCAAGCGGGAAGGCCTGCCGGGCCGCCGAAGAGACGCCCCAGTTGCGCGGCGCAACGCTCGCGTGCTTCGGAGAACCGAACACGCTCGACCTCGGCCCGGCCCGCGATTCGATGAACCGCGAGCTTCTGCCGATTAAGATCGACCCGGGACCAGCGCGATGGCTTCATCGTGCTTCGTCTCCTGCAGGCCGAGCGTCGTGCGACGCAGCTCCGGCAAGGTGAGATTCCGGCTCAACCGCACGGTGACTTGCCAGAGATAGTGCGCCAGCAGTACGTGCCCCAACGCAAGGCCGAACGCGGGGAGCGGCCAGCCGAGCGCCGTGAGCGAGAACAGATACAGCACGCCCGCCACCAGCAGGCCCCATGCCACCACGATCGCGGCCGATGCGATCATCACGAGCAGCAGCATCGTGAGACCACTGAGCGCAGCCAGACGCACTTCTGCCGCTACGAGCTCGAGGATTCCGTGCATGCGCCCGGCACCGGCCCGCGCCAATTCCTCGAAGGACTCGAGCATCGCAGTGGTCTATTGGCGGCGAATGACAGCGGTCAGCGCTACGCCAGCGGCGAATGCGATGCCCGCGCAGACGAGTGGGTTTTGGCCGATGTACGAGCGGAGTTTGGCCAGCTTCTCATCTGCGGCCACGCCTAGTTGATCTTGAGCCTCCTTGGCTGCTGCTGCGGTTTTCGTAGCCGCACCGCGTAGACCATGCTCGGCCTGCTTCGCCGTTGCGGCTACGCGGTCGATAGTGCCATGCGCCGCAACCGCGAGGCGATCGGTCGTCGGATTGCCCAAGTCGTTGACGGATTCGCTGTGGCGCCCTGCATTCATCGTGTCTGACATATCTTGCTCCATGGTTCGCTATTCGTTTCCAGTCGAGACGATGCGCCTATGGGGCCGAGCAGTCCGTTCGTTGGCGCACACGCCGCTGACAGACCGCAGTCCTTGCGCGAGCTCGAAACCGGTGAGCACGCGCCGTCCAGTTGACGATCGGCCGCCAATTTCGCAAATACTCACCCGTTCGGCAGGTCACGTTCGTGCGCGGCGCGCCGACGATGCGGCCGCTGCCTCTCCGTTCGAAGCAAAGCGTCTTACCCCGCTTGTGTGTGTTGGCGAACAGACGCTGAACGGGGCCGATTCGTAACGTCTCCACGTCCGCTGGAGAGAACGTATGGGCATACGAACGGCGAATGGCGGTGAGGCAGCCATGGCAGGCGCTCAGAGCGGGGCGGAGCACTTACGCGGCTGCGATGCGTGCGAAGAAGAGAGCCTCGCCGACGTCGCCGCACTAGCGGCCACGGAGCGGCGATTTGCCGCCCTGCGGCAGCTCGAAAGAATGCGGCGACGCGACGCCTTCTTCGAACAGCAAGAAGTGCTGCTGGAGGAAGCTGCAGTTAAGCCGCAGCGCTTCACGTATTACGACGAACTGACCGGCTTGGCCAATCGCCATTTGCTGCGCGACCGCTTTCATCAGGCCGCTGCGCTGGCCACTCGGCACGACACGCACGTGGGCCTGCTGTCCCTCGATCTCGACCGATTCAAGCACATCAACGATACGCTGGGGCACTCCGCCGGTGACAAGCTGCTGCGACAGTTGGCAGTACGGCTGGTGGGCTGTATCCGCGCATGCGATACCGCGTGCCGCTATGGCGGCGACGAGTTCGTGGTCCTATTGCCGAAGCTCACCGGCAAAAAAGATGCAGTAGTGCTGGCCAACCACCTTCGTGTGTATCTCGAGGCTCCGCACATCATCGACGGTGCCGCCGTCACCATGACAATTAGTCTGGGTGTGGCCGTGTATCCGTTCGACGCGCACGGGTGCGACGAGCTGATCCGCCTCGCTGAACTGGACATGCATCGGCACAAAGCCCTTAGTGCGACGTCACCGAGCATCGTGGACGGGCCGCCGACGACACTGCGCGCAGTGGGTGCGCCTTCTCTCTTCGCGACGCCAACCCCGACGGGGGTAGGCCGTAGAGTCGCGGAACGCTGAACGAGCTCGTCGCTCGAGACCTTCGAGCGCTCGGCAGCTCACGGGCGTCACTCCGCAAGATTTGGCGTACGACGCAGCCCTTCTACCGTGTCAGATCGTGCGGCGACCGGTGAAGAGCTGCACCACCACCATGACGACGGCGATCACCAACAGCACGTGGAGCAAGCCTCCAGCGGTGTAAGAAGTCGCCAGCCCGAGGGCCCAAAGGACCAGAAGCACGACGGCAATGGTGTAAAGCATGATCGATCTCCATGTACGAGCGGTGGCGCGAATAGCGCCGACTGCAACGGCTCGTGCATGCATGGTGATCGCAGAATGGGTACACGACAGTGCGGTGCCGCACGCATGCCGACACGTCACGCGAGGACTGTCGTAGTGAGGCCGATCACGAGCGTGATCGGGATCGCCTTGATTTGAAATGCCGACATCAGGGTGGTGTCTTTCGTTCGAGTCGCTGCTTCACCCGACCACGGTGCAGCTTGTACCCTTGGACCAGCAGCGCAGCGGCGACCCAGGCGAATAGCAGGACCAGCGGATAGGCGATAGCACGTGGGAACACCGCGAACAGGATAGCCAATGAGAGCAACAATGCGCCGGCACCGACCGTGATGCGTGCTTCGACGGGTTCGATCACGCGCCGGTTGGTGAAAGCCGCACCGATGACGTTGCCGATGCGGACCGCTCCGGCCGCGGCGCGCCCGGAGCTACCGCCGCCCCGGCTCAGCACGCGATGCCGGCCGCGAGGCCGATTCGGCGCGCGGACCTTGCGCCCGCCGTCCAGGACAATCTCGCTCGCGTTCTCGAGATCCGCGAGGAACATCGCTTCCATCGATTGCGCGAAACGCTCGTCTTCGACAACCACGTCCATCTCGCAATTGCCGAACCAACTGGCGATGTTGAGATTCGTCGAGCCGACGCGTGCCCAACGTCCATCGGCGACTGCGGTTTTGGCGTGCAACATGCTGCCGTTCCACTCGAAGACGCGTACTCCGCCTTCCAGCAACGTGCGGTAACCGGCGCGGGACAGCGGTTTTAGCAGGGGCACGTCGGTCGCGTTCGGCACGAGGAGGCGTACGTCCACGTCATCTTCCGCCGCCGACCTCAGGGCCTGGACGTAACTGGCCATGCCCGCGTAGTAGGCGTCGGTGAGCCAGAGGCGCTCCTTCGCAAGTGCCGCAATGAGCTGATCGACCCGAAACATACCCCCCGTCGCCGGGACGCTCGCCACGACGCGAAGGGCGGCCCCGCCCGGTTGCGTGGTGGCACTCGACGGGGCGGGATCGCTCGCCGGTATCGGTTCGCCGATGATCGCCCAGATGGCCGCGAACGCATCGTCCAACTCGGCCACTGCAGCGCCACGCACCTCGACGCCCGTATCGCGCCACGGTTCGATGCCTTTCGCAGGGTCGCCGACCCACATGCGTCCGACGCACAGGCCGCTGACAAAACCGACCTCACCGTCGACGCAGAGTGTCTTGCGGTGATCGCGACTGAGCCAGCCGAACGGCGAGTCCCAGCGCGCCGGGTTGTAGCAGCGCACTTCGACGCCGCCTGCGCCCAGCCGGTTCCAGAATGCACGCGATGCTGTCCCGAGGCCGCCGAGCCAGTCATAGATCAGGCGCACGTGCACGCCTTCCCGTGCCTTGGCGATGAGGGCATCGGCGAACATGCCGCCCGTATCGTCGTCGTGAATGATGTAGCTCTCGAAATGGACGTGCCGCCGCGCAGAGCGAATGGCGTCCAACCAGGCCGGGTAGTTCTCCTGCGCGTCCTTGAGCAACCGAATGCTGTTGCCGGTGATCAGCGGCGCTCCAGCCGCTCGCGAGAACGCCTGGTTGGCAAGTGCCCGGACCGACGACAACCCTTGGGGCTCGTAGGTTCGATTGCGTCGAGCGGTGCTCATCTCTCGCTAGTGTATCCGTGAGCCGCCTTCTCAGTGGGGGAACCCCCCCAACCGTAGACAGGATGAGTACGGGTTCCGTCTTTACAGCCTGACGCGAGAACAAATCCTGCGAGCCACGTTCGAGCTCGTGAACACCGCGCATTGAAGGGAAATTGTCGGGGTGACGCGCTTTGCTGATTCTCCATAGTTCCGCGGCGCACTACGGCGGCCATGAACTGCGGCCGGTCGGTGCGGACGATTTCGAGCTCCAATGATCCGTTCGGACCGGATCACGACTCACTACAGCGCGCCGTACATCGCAAGGCTCGTCGAAGCGGCCAACAAGGTCTGCGAGCAGCGCCACACGGTGCTGCGCGTGCTCGTGCGCCAGTGGGTCACGCAAAACTCACGCACGAAACTCACGCAGAGAGCAGGGGTCGCGCAGCGTGCTGCTAGGCGATTGATTTCGTAAAGTCAATTGGTCGGGGTGAAGCGATTTGCGCTGTTCCTGCAATCGCGGTCCGAGTGCGCGTGAGGTGTTCGGGTGCGTCGTTGCGACGCTGATCAGGGCTCCTGTCTCAATCCGAGCGCACCGTTCATCCGGTCGTATCCGTCCGGCGGGCCGTGCCGTTGCCAATATACCGGCAGACGGAGTCGCTGCAACAACCGTTGGAAACGTGCGTCTGCTCTGAAAGGCCGCATTTCCGACATCCATAAGAATCCCCAAGCCGACCCGACTGTTCCCCGCTGGGCGTCGCGTTCAAGAGCGCGGTCGAGGATGTCATACGCACGGTCCAGCGCGCCGAGCATCGTGTACCAGAGCGTCAGGCGCTTGCGCATGGCTGCATCGTATGCCGCTGAGCCAAGGCGCGCTTCGAAAGCGCGCAGTCCATTTGCCGCTTCCTCCTTCGGGGCTTCAGCCGCCAAAGCCGAGCAGAGCGCGCCAACTGCCGGTTGCCCACCCGCATTGCGCTCCAGCGGGGCGAGGCTGCCGACCCACAGCTGTTCCGCCTCGTAATGGAGCCCTGCGCGCATGGCGAGTTGTGCGTACAAGTCGACTTGCGGCGTTATCGTCTTCGGCATGCCAAGCGCCGTCGCCTTATCCGCATATTGAAGCGCTTCGTCATCGTTGCCGAGAAGCGCATGGGCGAGGGCAACCATGCAAGCCGCAAATGGCTGCGCAAGGCTGGAACGATGCGCCTGCAAGGCTTCGTCGAGGGCCCGGCGCAGATGTCCTGCCGACATGGTGACGTAAGTGCAATGCAGGTTGCCGACGTACGGGTCTCGGGGCAGAGCCGCCGCCGCCTGAAAGTGGTCCTCCGCTTCGATCCACCACCCGCAAAGCGCGTTCACCAACCCAAGTGCAGCGTGTGCATCACCATCTTCGGCATTGAGATCCAGTGATCGCGTCGCTGCTTCTCTCGCGAGGGCAACCGCATTGGCGATAGGGTAGTCATATTGAACTGCGGTTCCGTACACGTGTGCGAGCAGCGCCCATGCTCGACTGAATCTGCTGTCCCGACCGATCGCTTGCCGCAGCAGCTCGATCGCTCCGCGCACGTTGTCCTCGGTCGGATGCATCGACAGACCTTTGGCCTGAGCGTAGAGCTGTTTCGACTGAGGGTTGCTGCTCAGGCCGTCGGAGTATTGATCGCGTGGGACCGTGCGGACGCCCGCGACGAATTGATAGCCGCGCCCGGGTAACGTGACGATGAAGCGATTCTCGCCGCGATGCTCGCCGAGGGCCCGACGCAGAAGCGAAATGCTCTGGTCCAGACTGTTGTCCTCGACAGCGCTATGCGCCCATACGGCGGCAATGAGCGCATCTTTGGCGATCAGCTCTCCCGGCCGTTCAACAAATGTAACCAGAGTGTCGAAGACGCGCGGCGCCAGGGGAATCGAGCGGCCATCAGCAATCGCGGTCAAGGAACGGCGCTGAGGGTCGAGCCGATAACCGCCGAACTCGTAGAAGACCCGGGTGCGCTGTGTGGCCATGATCAGATCTCATCAGAACGCTCCAATGAATCTTCAGACAGGCCGGGGTATTTTGCCAGCACGAAAGGTTCCGAGGAAAAACGCCAGCATGATCTTCCATGTCTCGATCCCAGCTGACGATCCGGAGCGTGTCGCACGCGTCATCGCCGAAATATGGCGGACGGAATATTTCGCCTTTGTGTTTCCTGGTAGCTTCATCGTGATTCCCGATGACGAGCGAGGAACGGAAATCGAAGTGCTCAGGCGCGGGGATGAACAGGTACCCGCGCAAATGGAGGTAGGATTGCGACGTAACGGCGCACCATCCCCGTACAGTGAGATACACGTCAACATGGCGACCCGTCTCGGCGAACAGGAGCTTCTTGCCCTCGCGAATCGGGAAGGCTGGATCGCGCGCGTCTGCGATCGGAAGTTCTTCAGGCTGATCGAGCTCTGGATCGAGAACCGATTCCTGATCGAGCTCATGACGGAAGCGGAAGTTCTGCGCTACCGAACCTTCATGTCCACCGCGAACTGGCGTGCAGCGATCGCCGCAGAGCCCATGCCCCTCGACCGATTCGGTTTCGCCGGAACGTGGCTGACCGAGCCGCAACGCCTCACCTGATCAGCGTTAGAGCTCCAGCGCACCCGGCAGCCGTCAGCGGACGCAGGCAATTCCGAGGATAGGATTTGAACCTACGGCCCCTGCGTTCCGAAGGCCGTGCCGTCCGAGTACCACAGGACCTTGTGTAGCTTCACCGCGCCGAGGCGGGCGGGATCGCGGCACTGCTTGCACACGTAGTGCACGAGTGCTTTGAGCTTTTCGCGGTTGAACTCTGGCTGCAGCTGTTTCTATTCTGTCTAGTCGCGTGAAGTTCCTGTGTGCTTTGTGCCGCAGTTTGCCGGCCCGGAACGCGGGAGATCCCGCTGCCCGCAAGCGCAGATTTCGTGCAGAAATGTCGGAAAGGCTCTTCGGCGTTTCACCTGGCGTCACGAGTGGCGGCGTTGGGCTGGTCCTGTGCGAAGCCGCCCAACGAGTAGTCCACGACCAACTCGATCAAGCTCTGAAGCTGGGTCGAACAGTTCTTGAACTCCAAGCGTTGTAGGGCCTCTTCCCCGTGTTTCTTGAGAGCCTCTCCGATCAGCGCGTGAACGAAAGGGACCGCCAGAAGGATCGCGACCGCAACGCAGAGGACCGCACTCGACCACCTGCTCGGCCGGCGAGCTTTCAATGGCGCGGTGTGCTCGCGATTGGCCCGGCCGAAATTTCTGCGCGGATTTGCACACCCAGTGCACACCCAGAGCGACAGACTGGCAAATAGCGATCGACCCGCTATCGCGTAACTTGTTGAGTTTGATTGGAAAATCTGGTCGGGGTGATAGGATTTGAACCTACGGCCCCTGCGTCCCGAACGCAGTGCTCTACCAGGCTGAGCTACACCCCGATTGCCGCGGAAAGGCAGCGCCGATCAGCATAACAAACGCGGCTTCGGGATGCCGCTCGCCGGGGCGCCGGACGCGGAAAATGGAGGCGTCGTTATACGCGCGGCCCGCTGCCTCGGCAAGTCCTCGGGCATAATCCGCGCGTGATCGGCATGGATTCCAAGGCGACGCCGCTCGGAGCTCTCGGCTTCGACGACTTTTTCGACGCGCAGATGGCGCGGCTCGATGAGCCCGCTCTTGTGCCGGCGCGGGTAGCGGCGGAGGGGCAGAGCAGTTTCCATCTCTTGGGATGCCGAGCACCGCTCGGTGACCTGAGCGGGCGGCTCTTAAGGGCGGCTACACCGCTCGGGCGGCCAGTGGTCGGCGATTGGGTTGCGGTCGCCGATGGCGACGAGCGTGCGACGATTCATGCGCTGCTCGATCGGCGCACGTTGCTCACGCGGCGCGCAGCCGGCACGCGCGCCGAGCCGCAAGTCGTCGCGGTGAACGTCGATCTGTTCTTCGTCGTGACGGCCGCGAATCGCGACTTCAAGGAGCGGCGCCTCGAGCGTTACGTGACGGCGGTCTGGAACAGCGGGGCGGCACCCGCCGTCGTACTGAACAAGGTCGATCTCGAGGAAGACCTTGCGCCGATGCTCGAAGCGATCGAGCGAGCGGCGATCGGCGTACCCGTCGTGCGTGCGAGCGCGACGACGGGCGAGGGGCTCGATGCGCTGCGCGCGCTGATCGAGCCGGGCAAGACCGTCGGTTTCATCGGTTCGTCGGGCGTGGGCAAGTCGTCGCTCATGAACCGTTTGCTCGGCCGCGAGGCGCAAGCGGTCGGCGACCTGCGCGCCGATGAGCGCGGCCGCCACACGACGACGGCGCGCCAGCTCATCTTGCTGCCCGAGGGCGGCGTGTTGATCGATACGCCCGGCCTGCGTGAGCTCGGCCTGCTCGACGACGTCGGAGGCATCGAAACCAGTTTTTCCGACATCGCCGCGCTCGCCGAGCGCTGCCGCTTCCGCGACTGCGTGCACGAGGGCGAGCCCGGCTGCGCCGTGGTGGCCGCAACCCGGGCCGGTGAGCTGCCCGCGGTGCGTCTGGAGAGTTACCGCAAGCTGAAGCGCGAGTTGGCCGCGGCGGAACGCGCGCGCGATCCGGCCCTTGCGAGCCGCACCAAAGCGCGCTGGAAGGAAATCCACCGCGCGATGCGCGCCCGCTCGAAAGTGGACCCGAAACTGAAACGCTGACCCTGCGGCGCACCGCGGGCGGTGTTACGGAGTAGCAGACTCACGCACGCTTCGCGTGCATCCGGCTGATCAGCTGCTCGTCCGTGTAGTGCTCGGTGTCTAGAACGAGCCGCTCCTGCGCGAGCTGCAGCTCGTGCAGCGTGTACACGAGCACGATGCTGAGGGTGAGTGCGACCAGCGTCGAATTGAACGAGATACCGAGACCGCCGGTCACCGCGCTCGTGTCGCCCTGCATCGCGAGCTGCGCGCCCTGCAGCGCGAGACCGATACCGCGGACGGTGCCGACGAATCCGAGCGCCGGAGTCGCCCAGACGCCGAACCTCAAGATGGCCAGCTCCGCATCGAGCCGCGCGCTTTCGCTTTCGCAGACGTTGTGCACGGTGGTCGAGGCGTCCTGCACGTCGCCGGTCGCGCCGAAGCGCTTGAGCGCATTCTCGAGCACGCGCGGCACGACATAGTCGCGTTCTTTCGGGGGAAGATGTTCGAGCCGCCGCTGATACTCGCGGCAGTCCTCCGGCACGATCACGATGCCGGGCGGGAGGTTCATGAGGTCGGCGCCGAGCAGCTTGCGCTGCGAGCGCATTTCACCGAAGCGCAGGATGGACAAGATGAACGCCCAGCCTGCGATGATGATCGTGGCCTCTTGCTCCGGGCCTTGGATGATCACGTAAAGCGTGCGCTGCGGCCGGTACCCGGGAGTGGTTTTGGCGATCTCGGTTTGCTGGGCGGTCCAGCGGTCCGCGGCCGGCCGCACGACCAGGGTATACAGAAACTGCACGATCAGCGTCAGCACGACGAGAATGGCGAGCTTCGAGACTCGATCACGAACATAGTTCGAATAGACGGCCATGCAATGCTCCGGACGGGCGAGTATTTATAGGTCTTGAGTTCGGGCCGGATTCTCGAAAAGTTCAGGCTTTGATCTCGAAATGACGCTCCGCGTTCCCGTTGCGGCGCGGCGCAGGCCGGTCCGCGCGGCGCCCGCCGGGTCGCAGTGTCCTCTGCGCGGGGTGGGCCGTGCAAGAGTCCGCCCGCAGCCGTGCGCTGCTATGCGTCTTGCGAAGCGGTCCGCCGTCCACGTGGCTCGGCCGCAGTCTCCGCGCCCGCGTCGTCGCGCGCGGCGACCAGCATCTTGCCGAACGTCCCGTCCTGATTGAACGCCGCGTGCTTGTAGACCCCCCCGATGTGCAGCAGCGTGCCGATGATGATCACGCGCGAGCACCACACGTGCACGCCGTGCGCCGTGTCGAATATGCCGGTGTGCTTGCCGAACGGGCCGGGAATCACGAACCAGTTCCACACGTGGATCACGTCGCCCATCGACCAGACCATGATCGGACCGGAGATCAGCATGGCGCAGATCGCGAATAGGATCGCGTAATGCGTGTACTTGCCGAGCGCAAAGAAAATGCCGCTCTGGTCCGGCAGGGGACCCGGATGGCCTTTCATGAAGCGCCATACGATCCGCGCCCACAGCAGCAGATATGCGCTGATCGCGATCGACGTGTGCAGATGCAGCGTGCTCTGCGACATGCCGTCCGGGCTCTGGATCGAGCTGCCGATGAACCATATCGTGAGCACGATCGTGGCGGTCAGCCAATGCAGGGCAATGGAGATCCAGCCGTAACCGTTCCTTGTGTCGCGCGTTCGCATCCGTAACCAATGATTCGCATTCGTACCCGATGATACGCATAAACCGTGCGTCGCCAAGCCTTGATATTTCTGAAGGCGCGCCGGCCGTACGCGGATAGAGCCCGGCGTTAGACAGCGCGCGATCGACCGAGTGCGGCGCTGTCATTATGTCGGCCCGCGCGCTCGGGGCAAGCCGTCGCGAGCGCGTCGCCGAGCGCCGGGCTCAGCGCAGCAGGAACGTCAGGAGGAACAGCGCGAGCCTGAAGCTCACGAGCTTGAGGCCCTTGCGCGCCTCGGCGGGAGTGAGGCGCGCGGTCATTGGCATCGCGCCGAACACCTTCCCCTTGATCAAGAGGTCTTTGCCGCTGCGCTCGAGCGAGTCGATCTCCATGAGCTTGGAGTTGTCCGCCGAATAGAGCGTGATCATCGAGCGCCGACTCTTGCGAAATCGATCTTGAGATCGTCGAACGCGCGCAGCGCGGCCGCGCGGCCGGCGCCGAACACGCCGCCGCCCGGGTGCTGGAACGGCCCGACGAGATACAGCCGTTCGCAGCCCGGTACGACGTTCTGACCGAGGTCGGGTGTCGGCCGATGCGATTGCGCCTGATACGTTACGGCCGCGATGCCGTGCAGATCGCCGCGGCGGAAGCTCGACGAGGTGCGTTCCATGTCGACCGGGCTGTCGCTGTGGTACGCGAGCACGCTGTCGCCCACGTTGTCGAGGAAATTCTCCATGTGGCTCAGCATGCGCTTCACGTAGTGATGCTTGGTGTCGTCCCACGCGCGGCCGTCGGCCCGCTGGTACGGCACGTAATCCCAGGCATGCAGCGTCGCCTGGCCCGCCGGCGCACGCGACGGGTCGAACATGGTGAGGGAGCCCAGGCCGACCAGCGGATAGCTCGAGAATTCGCCGTAGCGCAGGCTGTCGAACGACTTGCGGATGGTGTCGTACCTGTTCGGCAAGAGCTCGATCATCACGGCCTTCACGTGCGCGCCCGCGCGGAATTTGAGCGGCCCTTTGAGCGCGGCGTGCACGGTGATGCAACCGATTTCGGAAATTTGCGTGCCGTCCGCCGCCTTCACGACCTCCGGCGCGAGGCCTTCGACCATCTTGCCGAGGTCGTGGGGGTGCAGCGCGGCCACCACCGCATCCTTGGCCGCATACTCACGGCCGTCGGTCGTCACGACGCCGACTGCGCGGCCGTTCCGCACGCGGATCGAGGCGACGTCGGTTTCGCCGAGCACCTCGCCGCCGTTCGACTCGATGCTTGCGATCAATGCATTCGTGAGCGTGCCCGAGCCGCCGATCGGCACGCCGATGCCGAACCCTTCGAGGAACGCTACGAACACGAACGTGCCGAGGCCCGTCGCCTTCTCGTCGGGCGAGACCAAGTTCTCGCCTGCGACGCGCGCGAAGTGCATGCGCACCTTCTCGTGCTCGAACACGCTGCACAGGAAATCGTGGGAGCTCATCTGCATGTAGCGCCAGAGCTCTCGGCCCTCGCGGCTCTGGTCCATCAGCGCGTAGCTCGCGCCGAGCGGCGCGGGCGCCGAGTAGAACGCGCCCAAGAACATCGGCAGGTAGCCTGCGGCCTTCTCGGCGAGCCAACGGTACGCCTCGGCGTCGCGCTTGGAGAATTTCGCGACCTCGGCGACCGTGCGCTCGCGGTCCCGATAGAGCCCGAGCGTGGTGCCGTCCTCGAACACCGACATCATCGGCAACTCGGGGAACACGTACTCGAGACCGTGCTTCGCCTTGAGCCCGAGCTCGTCGTTGCGCAACAGCGGGTTGCCCTGAATGAAGATGTGCGCCATCGAGTGCTGGTCGTGCAGGAAGCCCGGCACCGTGAGCGCGCGCGTCACGACGCCGCCGCCGAACCAGGGATTGCGCTCGAGCACGAGGACCTTCTTGCCGGCGGCCGCGAGATAGGCCGCGGCCACGAGGCCGTTGTGGCCGGATCCGACCGTGACGACGTCGTAGCTCGCGGTCATTGCTTGATGTCGAGCTGCTTCAGGATGTAACCGGTGTCCATGTACTCGCGCAGCGCGTAGATCTTGTCGTCCCTGATCTCGACGATCCAGGCGTAGCGATTGTGGTACTCGCGGCCGTTCGAGAGCATGCCCACACCTTCGGTCTCCGCTGCGACCCACTCGTCCTTCGAGAAGATGCGCAGGATCACGATCTTGGGATCGCCGGGCTCGAACAGCCCGCGGACCGGCGCGAGAAAATCGTCGATGATCGTGTCGCGGCCCTTCGTGATGCCGGCACCGGGAATGGACTTGCCCGTGGCTTCCCAGCTTGCGTCGCGATGCAGCAGCGGCCGCACCGCTTCGAGGTCGCCGCTGCTCAGCGTCTCGAAGAACTGCCGGACCAGAAATTCGTTGCGCGTCTCGGTAGTTGTCATGATCGTTATCGTCGCTCCCCGGCTTGGTAGCATAGCCGCACGCGGTCGCGGAGTCTCGCGCGCGATCGCCGCGCGCCGTAGGCGGACACGACACGCATCAACACGGCGGCTCGCCAGCTTTCGAAGGAGCGGAGTGAGCCGGCGCATGTCCGGTGGGCTGCGCGTCCGCCTCGACGTGGCGGAACTCCTCGTGCGCCATCTGCCAGACGCTCAAGAAGAACGCAGCGATGATCGGGCCGATCACGATGCCGGCGAGCCCGAACGCGGCGAGACCACCGAGCGTCGAGAGCAGAATCAAATAATCCGGCATTCGCGTGTCGCGGCCGACGAGCACGGGGCGCAGCAGATTGTCGACCAGGCCGATCACGAATATGCCGATCGCAATCAGCACGCCGCCGGCGATGGGCTGCCCCGTCGCAAAGAGATAGATCGCAGCGGGCAGCCACACGAGCGCCGGCCCTACCGCAGGCACGATGCTCACGAGCGCCATCACGGTGCCCCAGAGCACGGGCGCGGCGAGACCGAGCACAGCGAATGCGATGCCGCCGAGCGTGCCTTGCACGATGCCGACGACGAACGTGCCCTTGATCGTCGCACGCGAGACCTGTGCGAAGCGGTTGAAAAGCAGCCGCTCGCGATGGTCGCCGAGCGGCAGCGCGTTCACGACGCCGTCGAGAATCCCGGTGCCGTCACGCAGGAAGAAGAACAGCAGATAGAGCATCATGAAGAACAGCACCGTGGCCTGCACGGTGTCCTGGCCGATCGACAGCGCCCGCGACGCGATGAAGCGGCTCGCGGCGACCGCCGCGGACGAGAGCTGGCTCTCGACCCGGTCCGGATCGACGCCGATCTCTTTGAGCGCGCCGACGAGCCGCGGCACGCGCTGCTCGGCTTGCCGGTACAGCTCGTCGAAGCCGATGCCTTGCGTGTCGAGACGCTTATAGAGCGCCGCGCCTTCGGTCGTCACGGCCGCCGTGAGCCCGATCAGCGGCATGATCACGACGATCACGAGACAGAGCACGGTCGCGAGCGAGGCGAGCGACGCACGGCCGTGGAATTTGTGCAGAAGCAAGCGCTGCAGCGGATAGAGCACGATCGCGAGTGCGACCGCCCAGAAGATCGGCTGCAGGAACACGCGAATAAGCCACACGAATGCGATCGTGACCACGAGCAACAGGGTGAGGAAGAACGAGCGCTGCAATGTGTTGTCGTTCATCGCATCACCGCTTCGCGTTGCACGCTCATGGCGCTTCGTTCTTGCGCTTTGCCCACCAAGCGAGCCGCTCGGCTAGCGTCTTCTCGTAACCGGTCTCGGACGGCTCGTACCAGCGCGCGCCACGCAGCGGTGCCGGCAAATATTCCTGTCCCGCGGCGTGGCCGCCCTCGGCATGATCGTAGCGATAGTCCGCGCCGTAGCCGAGGTCCTTCATGAGCCGGGTCGGTGCATTGCGAATGTGCAGCGGCACCGGCTCCGCCGGGTGCTCGCGAGCCGCGCGTTGCGCCGCACCCCACGCGGCATAGACGCGATTCGATTTCGGCGCAGCCGCGAGATAGACGATCGCCTCCGCGATCGCGAGCTCGCCTTCGGGTGAGCCGAGAAAGTCGTAAGCCTCTTTCGCAGCGAGCGTGATTGCGAGCGCACGCGGGTCGGCGAGCCCGATGTCCTCGGTCGCCATCCGCACGACGCGCCGGGCGATGTAGAGGAGGTCTTCGCCACCGTCCACCATTCGAGCGAACCAGTAAAGCGCCCCTTCGACGTCGCTGCCGCGCACTGCTTTGTGCAGCGCGGAGATCAGGTTGTAGTGCTGCTCGCCGCTCTTGTCGTATTGCGCGAGCCGGCGCTCGAGCACCGCGCGCACGGTCTCGGGTGCCACGGGGACGTCCGCGGGCGGCGGGTGCACGGCGAGGTGCTCGAGCAGCGCCTCGGTCGCGTTGAGCGCGCGGCGCGCGTCGCCGTCGGCGTGGCGCACGAGGAGCTCGAGCGCTGCGTCGCCGATCGGCGGCAACGGTCGGCCGCCTTCGGCGGCGAGCCGCGCGAGCGCACGCTCGATGATTGCGCGGATCGCGTGAGGATCGAGCGGCTCGAGCACGAACACGCGCAGCCGCGACAAGAGCGCCGAGTTCAGCTCGAACGACGGGTTCTCGGTCGTCGCCCCGACGAGCGTGATCACGCCCGATTCGACCGACGGCAGGAACGCATCCTGCTGCGCGCGGTTGAAGCGGTGGATTTCGTCGCAGAAGAGAATGGTGCCGCGGGCTTCGACGCGGCGGCGCTCCTCGGCCTCGCGAATGATCTCGCGCACGCGAGGCACGCCCTCGGTCACGGCGCTGAACGTCACGAGCGCCTTGCCCGTGTACTGTGCGAGCAGCCGCGCGAGCGTGGTTTTGCCGCAGCCCGGCGGTCCCCAGAGCACCATGCTCGTGATCGCGCCGTGCTCGATCGCCTCGCGCAGCGGTTTGCCCGGGCCGAGCAGCGTCTCGTGACCGAGAAACTCGGCGAGCGTCACGGGCCGCATGCGATAGGCGAGCGGCGCGTCGGCGGCCGGCACCTCGGCCGCCGGCGTTTCGGCGACGGGGACGGGCGGAAAGAGCTCTCCGGTCAACTGCAACACCTCCGAGCGCGGCGCGCCCGCTTGCCGTGCGCGCGCTGCACGGCCGGGTACGTTCGGCGCATTCTAAGCCGGCTGCGACTCGAGCGCGGCGCGGGTATTTTTCCGGGCCGCCCGCGCGAGCGCGGTGCTACACTCGGCCGATGCCAGGTTCGCTCCGTTCTTCGCGGCGCTTCATGCGCCGGCTTGCGGCGGCTGCCGCGTCGATCCTCGTTGCAGGCTCGCTCAGCGCCCAGGAGCCGCGCGAGACCATCAAGCCGGAGCTGCACGGTAAGCACTGGGTGGCGATCGCGGGCAAGCCGCTCGCGGCGACGGCCGGCGCGCTCACGTTCGCGAAGGGCGGCAACGCGGTCGACGCCACCTGCGCGATGCTGGCGGCATCCGCGACGATGTGGGACACGCTGAGCTGGGGAGGGGAGACCCAGGCGCTGATTCACGATCCGCGCACCAACAAGGTCGTCGCGATCGATGCGCTCGGCGCCGCGCCGACCGGCGCCACGCCCGAGTTCTTTCGTTCGCACGGCATGATCCGGCCGCCCGAGTACGGCCCGTTGGCGGCCGTCACGCCGGGCACGCCGGGCGGGCTCATGGTGATGCTCGCCGAGTACGGCACGATGAGCCTCGAGCAGGTGCTCGAGCCCGCGATGCAGATGGCGGCGGGCTACCCCATCGAGCAGACCGCGAGCGTGACGATCGAGGGTCACAAGGATCTATTGATGCGCTGGGATGCGTCCCGCCGCGTGCTGCTGCCGCATCTCGACCCCACGCGTCCGCAGCAGTGGGCCGCGCCGTATCCGGGCGAAGTCTTCGCGCAGCCCGATTTGCTCGCGACGCTCAAGAAGCTCGTCGAGGCGGAGCACAAGGCACTTGGCGCGGGCAAGAGCCGCAAAGACGCGATCATGGCCGCGTACGATCGCTTCTACCGCGGCGACATCGCGCGCGACATCGTCGCGGCGAGCCAAGCGGCCGGCGGGCTGTTCACGCTCGCGGACCTCGACAAGTGGAAGGTCTACATCGAGGAGCCGCGCTCCACGAGCTACAAGGGTATCGACGTCTACAAGCTTCCCGAATGGGTGCAAGGCCCTGTGATGCTGCAGACGCTGAACATCCTCGAGACCGTCGATCTGCGCTCGATGGGCTACAACAGCGCGCGCTACATCCACACGCTCTACCAGGCCATGAATCTCGCGTTCGCCGATCGCGACTTCTACTACGGCGATCCGTACTTCCCGCCCGTCGAGCCGATGCAAGGCCTGCTGTCGAAGGAATACGCGAAGCATCGGGCGGCCGAGATCAACTGGCAGCACAACGACCCGAACGTGAAGCCCGGCGACCCGTACCCGTATCAAGGCCAGAAGAATCCGTACCGCGACTTGCTCGAGCGCTGGCATCCGCGCATCGCCGAGCGACGCCGCGCGGCGAACGTCGACCCGCTCGACCCGATGACCCACGATCAGGCGTTCGTTGCGGGCACCACGTCGCTGCAAGCGGCCGATGCGGACGGTTGGGCCGTGTCGATCACGCCGAGCGGCGGCTGGATCCCGGCGTTCATCGCAGGCGATACGGGCGTCGGCCTTTCCGAGCGCATGCAGAGCTTCGACTTCGATCCCGCCGTCAACCCGTTCAACGTGCTCGAGCCCGGCAAGCGGCCGCGAGCCACGCTCTCTCCGAGCTTCGCGATGCGCGGCGGTAAGCCGTTCCTGTCGTTCGCCGTGCAGGGCGGCGATGCGCAAGATCAGAACTTGGTGCAGTTCTTCCTCGACGTGGTCGAGTTCGGCATGAACGTTCAGCAGGCGGCCGAGGCCGCCAACGTCAACAGCTATCAGATGCATGATTCGTTCGGCGACCACACGTCGGAGCCCGGCCGACTCGTCGTGCGCAGCGACACGCCGTCGTGGGTGCGCGCAGAGCTCGAGCGAATGGGCTACCGCATCGAGATGTGGGAAAAGACTTCCGGACCGATCAACGCCATCTACTTCGATCAAGCGCACGGTTCGCTGTGGGGCGGATCGAGCGACTTCGGCGAGGACTACGGCATCGCCTGGTGAGTGTCGCGCGCGGCGCGACTACTTCAGTACAATTCCGCGGTTCAACGACGCGGCCCGCGCCGGCGCAGAGGGGGGGCGATGGGTTTTTTGGAATGGCTGCAGGGAAGCTGGGTCGGCACCGTGGTCGCCGAGTCGCGGTTCGGCTACCCGATCTTCGAGACCATGCACACGTTCGGGATGGCGCTGCTGATCGGTTCGCTCGGCTTGATCGATTTGCGAGTGCTCGGCTACAAGCCCGAGCTGCCGATCTTGGGCACGCGCGACTTGCTGCCGCTCGCCTGGCTCGGCTTTACGCTCAATGCGATCAGCGGCACCGCGCTGTTCACCTCCGACGCGGTGATGTTCTTCGAGAGCTACACCTTTCGCATCAAGATGCTGCTGATTCTCCTCGCGGGCTTGAACGCCGCGCTGCTTAGCATGCGCGTGTTCCGCGAGCCGGCGACGGGTGGTGCGCCCGCGGTCGGAACTACCGCGAAGTGGCTCGCGGGCACCTCGCTCGCGTTTTGGTTTTGCGCGATCATCGCGGGCCGGCTGATCGCCTACACGCCCTGAGCGGGCATCCGAGAACGGGGGCGGGCAGTCGTGGGATCGACGATGATGGAATTCTTCAGGTGGCTCGAGATGACGCCGATCGCGGACGCGATTCGGACGTCACGCTGGATGTATGCAGCGCTCGAGACTTCGCACTACATCGGGTTGTCGCTGTTGGTCGGCGCGATCATGCTGATCGACCTGCGGGTGCTCGGCGTAGCGCGCAAGCTGCCGTTGCGCAGCATGATCGGCCTGCTGCCGTTCGTATGGATCGGCTTTGCGATCAACGTCACCTCGGGCACGTTGCTCTTCATCTACGGCGCGACGAACTTTGGCGTGAACCATGCGTTTTGGGCGAAGATGACGTTCATGGTATTCGCCGGTGTGAATGCGCTCGCTTTTCAGCTCGCGACCACGCGCAGCGGCCAGGACTGGATCGCGACCGAGCGACCGCCGCCGCTCGTCAAGGGCTTCGCCACGGTCTCGTTCGTGCTCTGGCTCTGCGTCGTCACCGCAGGCCGCTGGATGGCATATCTGTGAGTGCCGCGCGGCCTCCGCGCTACGTTCTGCACGCCGGCTTCC
Source organism: uncultured Gammaproteobacteria bacterium (assembly GCA_963817615.1). Lineage (GTDB taxonomy): Bacteria > Pseudomonadota > Gammaproteobacteria > Steroidobacterales > Rariloculaceae > FEN-1219. The sequence goes on from CAWFPH010000003.1 coordinate 296,873, forward strand.
GGATGCCGATGGGCTTCCCGGTCGAGGGGTTCGAGTCCGGGCAGCGCTATGCCGCCGCCCCCGGCGACGTGTTCGTCGCGACGTATCCAAAATGCGGCACCACGTGGATGCAGTACATCGTGTACCTACTGCTGCACGACGCCGAGCCGCTGGCTTCGGGCGTGAGCTTGAGCGATGTATTCCCGCATCTCGAGGAGGTGGGCGACGCGGCCGTGCGCGCGTTGCCGAAGCCGCGGCTGATCAAGACGCATTTGCCGCGGCCGCGCACGCCGTGGCACCCCCGCGCCAAATACCTCTACGTCGCGCGCAATCCGTTCGACTGCGCGGTCTCGTTCTATCACCACACCCGCGGCTTCGTGAAGCACTACGATTTCGCGGACGGCTCGTTCGATACGTTCTTCGAATGCTTCGTGCGCGGCGAGGTGGATTTCGGCGACTATTTCGACCATTTGCTGTCGTGGCTTCCGGATCTAACCCGCCCGAACGTGCTCTCGCTGCGCTACGAGCAGCTCGTCGTGAATCCGCGCGCCGCGATTGCGGCGATCGGAGCGTTCCTCGGCGGCGCGGCGGCGCGCGCGGCGGCCGATTCGGCGGTGCTCGAGCGCGTGGTCGCCGAGACGAGCTTCGCGAGCATGAGCCGCGATCAGCGGCGTTGGTCGAGCGAGCGCCCGAGCGGAATGCCGGAATTCGTGCGCAAGGGTGCGGTCGGCGATTGGCGAAGCCTCTTCTCGCCCGCGCAGGCGCAGCGGCTCGCCGCAGCAGTCGACGAGCGGCTCGCGGGCACGCGGGCCGCGGACTGGTGGCCCGACGCGATGGCTGCCGCGCGGCGCTATGGTATGACCCGAGGCCGGCAAGGGCGCGGCCCTTAAGGAGCGAACATGGCAAAGAGCGACGCACAAGAGGCCGCCGCGGCGGCGCCGACTCCGCAGCAAGAGGTGGAGCTCGAGGCCGCAGTGTTCCGCCGGCTGCTGCGCCACTTCGACGAGCGTAAGGACGTGCAGAACATCGAGCTCATGATCCTCGCGGGTTTTTGCAGAAACTGCTTGAGCAAGTGGTTCGTCGAGGCTGCCCGGGAACGCGGTCTCAGCGTGGATCTCGATGCCGCGCGCGAGCGCGTCTACGGCATGCCGTACTCGCAGTGGAAGGAACATCACCAGGCGCCGGCCACGCCGGAGCAGCTGCGGCGCTTCGAGGCGAGCGAGAAGCGAGAGTAACGGTCGGGTCGGACTGCGGGTCAGTAGCGGCGGTGCAGCGCGAACTGCGCGAGGTTCACGAGGCAATCGCGAAACTTCGACGACGGTAGCGGCTCGAGCGCCGCAATCGCGACCTCGACCTCTTGGCGCGCGCGCTCGGCCGTGTAGCGCAGCCCGCCGGAGCTTTCGATCGCGAGCTGGATCGAAGTGAGATTGCGTGTGCCGCCGGTCTCGATCGCCTCGCGAATCATGTGGCGCTCGGCCGCGCTGCCGTGCGCCATCGCATAGATCAGCGGCAGCGTCGGCTTGCCCTCCGCCAGATCGTCGCCGATGTTCTTACCGAGCTCCTCGGGCTTCGCATCGTAGTCGAGCGCGTCGTCGACGAGCTGGAACGCCTGGCCCAAGTGGCGGCCGTAACTGACGAGCGCCTGCTCGAGCGAGGGATCCGGCGAGCTCAGAATCGCACCGATCCGCGCGCCGGCCTCGAACAGTTTCGCGGTCTTGCGGTAGATCACTTCCATGTAGTCGGCTTCGGAGGTGTCGGGGTTGTTGCAGTTCATGAGCTGCAGCACCTCGCCCTCGGCGATCGTGTTGGTGGCGTTGGCAAGCACGTCGAGCACGCGCAGCTCCTTGAGCTCGACCATCATCTGGAACGCGCGCGAATAGAGGAAATCGCCGACCAGCACGCTGGCTTGGTTGCCGAACAACGCATTCGCCGTCTCGCGCCCGCGCCTTAAGCCCGAGCTGTCGACGACGTCGTCGTGCAGCAGCGTCGCCGTGTGGATGAATTCGATGATCGCGGCCGCGGCCACCGGCTCCGCGCTGCGGCAGCCGCAGGCGCGAGCGGCGAGCAGCACGGTGAGGGGCCGCAGCCTCTTGCCGCCGTTGTGGATGATGTGATGGGCGACCTGGTTCACCAGCGCCACGTCGCTGCCGAGCCGCCTCACGATCACTCGGTTCACGTCGGCCCAGTCGTCGCCGACGGCGGCGCGCAACTCGTCGAGCGAAGGTACGGCGGGGCGGGTTTCGGCGAGGTCCATCACATCGATCATGCCCGATAGCATAGCGGTTGGCGAGAACCGTCCTGCCGGCCCGCAAACCGTCTCGACTACGGCTTGGGCTCTCGCGCCCCGGGCGCCGCGGCCGGTGGCGCGGAGGCTCGCGAAGTCGCCTGCGCTTCCGAGCGCCGCCGGGGCCGATCCGCAGGCTGTCGCGGCGCGCGTTGACCGCCCGCGGCCAAGTCTCTAGAATTCCGGGCCTTTCCGTGGGTCCTGTCAGCCGTCGAGGAGTAGCCGACGTGTATGCCGTTTTTCGTACCGGCGGTAAGCAATACCGCGCCCGTGAAGGGGAGCGGCTGCGCGTCGAGCGTTTGGACGCCGCGGTTGGCGATGCCGTGGAGTTCGATCAGGTGCTCCTGGTCGGCGAAGGCGCCGACGTGAAGATCGGTGCACCGCTCGTCGAGGGCACGAAGGTGACCGGCAAGGTCGTAGCACAAGGCCGCGGCGACAAGATCATGGTGGTCAAGTTCAAGCGCCGCGCTCATTACAAACGCGTGCGCGGTCATCGGCAGGCGTTCACCGAGGTCGAGATCACTTCGATCGGCGGCGCCCCCCAAGCCTAGGAGCAGGCAATGGCACACAAGAAGGCAGGCGGCAGCTCGAAGAACGGCCGCGATTCGGAGTCGAAGCGACTCGGCGTGAAGCGCTTCGGCGGCGAGCAGGTCATCCCGGGCAACATCATCGTGCGCCAGCGCGGCACCCAGTACCATCCGGGGCGCAACGTGCGGATCGGCCGCGATCACACGCTGTATGCCGCGACGGCCGGGCGCGTCGCATTCGCGGTCAAGGGACCGAACAGCCGCCGCACGGTGAGCGTCGTCGCGGCCGACTGACGCCGGCGCCGCATCTCCACGCCCAAAAGCCCCGCGCCGCGGGGCTTTTTTGTATTCGGCGGCCGCGCGGCGGCCGCGGACCAGATTCCGGCGGAGCTCGAGCATGAAGTTCATCGATGAAGCCGACATCCGAGTCGAGGCCGGCGACGGCGGCAAAGGCTGCGTGAGCTTTCGGCGCGAGAAGTTCATTCCCCGCGGAGGGCCGGACGGCGGCGATGGCGGCGACGGCGGCAGCGTTTACCTCGTCGCGCGCGAAGGCATGAACACGCTCGCCGATTTTCGCGTGCATCGGCGGTTCCGGGCCGAGAGCGGGCGCGGCGGCGCCGGGCAGAACATGACCGGGGCGTCGGGCGCAGATCTGGTGATCGAGGTCGCGAAGGGAACCGAAGTGCGCGATGTCGACACCGGCGAGGTGCTGGGTGATCTCGCGCGCGACGGCGACCGGTTGCTCGTCGCGAAGGGGGGGCAAGGCGGCCGCGGCAACACGCGCTTCAAGACGAGCGTGAACCGTGCGCCGCGGCGTTCCGATCCCGGTTTGCCGGGCGAGAAGCGCAGCCTCAAGCTCGCGCTGAAGCTGCTTGCAGACGTCGGTTTGCTCGGTGCGCCAAATGCGGGCAAGTCCACGTTGACGCGCGCGCTGTCGGCGGCCCGGCCGAAAGTCGCCGACTACCCGTTCACCACGCTGCACCCTCAGCTCGGCGTCGTGCGCGTCGGCGCGGATCGAAGCTTCGTGCTCGCCGACATTCCGGGTTTGATCGAAGGCGCGGCGGCGGGTGCCGGTCTAGGCATTCGGTTCTTGAAGCACCTCGAGCGAACCCGGCTGTTGCTGCACGTCGTGGATGCGTGCGCGGAGCTTGCCGGCGGCGACTCGGTGGCCGTGCACGACGAGGTTGAAGCGGAGCTCGGCCGCTACTCGGAAGCGCTTGCCGAAAAGCCGCGTTGGCTCGTGCTGAACAAGCTCGACCTGCTGCCCGAGAGCGAGCGCGAGCAGCGCGTCGCGGCGATCGTCGAGCGCCTCGGCTGGCGCGGGCCCGTGCACGCGATCAGCGCGCTCACGAACGACGGCACGGAGCGCCTTGCGCAGGAAGTGATGACGTTTCTCGAGCAGCAGCGCGCGGCGGACGCCGCCGAGCCGCTAGGGCATCGCGCGTAGCTTCGCGTTCAGCTTGCTCTTGTAATGCGCGGCGCGGTTCTTCTGCAGAATCCCTTTGGTCGCCATACGGTCGATTTCCGGGACGACGGCCTTGAAGGTGGTGTTCGCCGCGGCTTTGTCGCCGGAAGCGATCGCCTTCAGGACTCTGCGCACGGCATTGCGCACACGCGAGCGCATCGCGACGTTGTGGGCCCGGCGCTTTTCGGCTTGCCTGGCGCGCTTCTTAGCGGATTGGATATTGGCCAATGGATGGTTCCGGTCGGTTCCGGGCGTGGAGCCGGAAAAGGGCGGTATTATTCGGAGCGCCCGGCGGCAAGTCAAGCCGACGGCCGACGGTGCCGACGCGCCCGCGGCTTGCCACGGTGAGCCGGCCTAACCGTAACGCTATGACGAGTGCCGACCCCATCGCGGATCGACCGCACGCTTCGCACGATCGCCTGCTCACGGCGACCTCCGTGGTCGGCGCCATGACGCTGCTGTCGCGGCTCACGGGTCTCGCGCGCGACATCGCGCTGTCGACATGGTTCGGCGCGGGGCCCGTGATGGACGCGTTTGCGGTCGCATTTCGCATCCCGAACCTGCTGCGTCGCTTCTTCGCGGAGGGCGCGTTTTCGCAGGCCTTCGTGCCGGTGATCTCCGAGTACCGCGCGACCAGGACACACGCCGAGACGCGCGACCTTCTCGACCGCGTCACGGGGACGCTCGGGCTCGTGCTGTTCGGCGTCACGCTGCTCGGCGTGCTCGGCGCACCGCTCTTGATCGCGCTGTTTGCGCCGGGATTCGTCGGCGACCACGATCGCTTCGGCACGGCGACCGCGATGCTGCGGCTGACGTTCCCGTACCTGCTGTTCGTGTCGCTGACGGCGCTTGCGGGCAGCATCCTGAATTCCTATCGGCGCTTCGCCGTAGCGGCGTTCACGCCGGTGCTGCTGAACTTGAGCATCATCGCGTCGGCGGCATGGCTGAGTGCATCGTTCTCTCGTCCCGGGCTGGCGCTCGCGGTCGGCGTGTTCGTGGCCGGTGTCGTGCAGCTTGCGTTCCAGCTGCCGTTCCTGCGGTCTTTGAGACTGCTGCCGCGACCCCGCTGGGGACTCTCCCACGAGGGCGTGCGGCGGATCTTGAGGCTCATGCTGCCGGCGCTGTTCGGCTCCTCGGTCGCGCAGATCAGCATCCTGCTCGATACGCTGATCGCGTCGTTTCTCGCAGCCGGCAGCATCAGCTGGCTCTACTACGCCGACCGTCTCGTCGAATTTCCGCTCGGCGTATTCGGCATTGCGCTCGGCACGGTGATTCTGCCGCGTCTCGCCGAGCAGCATGCGCGAGCGTCGGCGAGCACTTTCGACGCGACGCTCGATTGGGCGTTGCGCCTCGTCGCAGTGATCGCGATCCCGGCCGCGCTCGGGCTAGGGCTCCTCGCCGAGCCGCTGCTTGCGGCGTTGTTCTATCGCGGCGAGTTCACGAGCCGCGATGTGCTGATGGCGACGGCGAGCCTGCGTGCCTATGCGCCGGGACTCCTCGGCTTCGTGCTGGTGAAGGTGCTCGCACCCGGATACTTCGCGCGGCAGGACACGCGCACCCCGGTCACGGTAGGCGTCAAGGCGCTGGCGCTCGGCATGACGCTGAGCGTCGTGCTCGTGCTCGTGCTGGCGGCGACCGGCTGGGCGCCGCCGCACGCGGGGATCGCCGCCGCCACATCGTGCTCCGCGTTGTTCAACTCGGCGCTGCTGCTCACCGGGCTGCTCAAAACAGGCGTCTATCGACCGCGGCCCGGCTGGTCGGCGCTCGCGGTGCAAGTGCTCGCCGGCAGCATCGCGATGGCGGTCGCGCTCGCCGCGGCCCTGCGGGCGCTCGGCCCGTGGCTCGCGATGTCGCGCCCGGAGCGGCTCGCGATGCTCGCAATGCTCGTATGCGGCGGAATGATCGTGTACTTCGGCTGCTGCTATGCGCTCGGCATGCGGCCGCGGGCGCTGCGACTGCGGGAGGCCGCGACCTGACGGTCGGGAGGCTCATGCGGCTTTATCGAACGCTCGGCTCGCTCGAACATGGCGCTCCGCGGCCGCGCGTCGTCACCATCGGCGTGTTCGATGGCCTGCACCTCGGTCACGAGGCGATCCTCGGGGCCACGCGGTCGCTCGCGACGGCTGCCGGCTCGAGCGCGCTGGTGTTCTCGTTCGAGCCGACACCGAAGGAGTTTTTCGCACCGACCAATCCGCCGCCGCGCCTCACGCGCTTTCGAGAGCGGTTCGAGCGGCTTGCGGCGCTCGGCATCGACGAGCTCTTGTGCCCGCGGTTCAAGGTCGTGCGCGGTTTTGGCGCGGCGGCGTTCATCGACGAGCTGCTCGTCGGCGCGCTCGGCGCGCGCCACGTCGTCGTGGGTGACGATTTCCGATTCGGCGCCGACCGCGCCGGCACGATCGGCGCGCTGCGCGCGGCGGGAAGTCGGCTCGGCTTCGGCGTGACCGAGGTCCCGCCCGTTTACGTCCTCGGTCGACGCGTGAGCAGTACCGCGATCCGCGAGGCGCTGCAGTCCGGGGATCTTGCCACCGCGCGCACGATGCTCGGCCGCAACTACTCGATGTCGGGCCGAGTCGTACGCGGTCTCGGGCTCGGCCGCCGGCTCGGCTTCCCGACGGCGAACGTGAATTTGAAGCGCCTCCAGGCGCCGGTCGACGGAATTTTCGCGGCACGCGTCAGCGGGCTAGGCCGGGAGCCGCTCGACGGCGTCGCGAGCGTCGGCACGCGTCCGACGATCGGCGGCGACAAGGCGCTGCTCGAAGTGTTCCTCTTCGACTTCGATCGCGACATCTACGGCGAGTACATCAGCGTGCAGTTCGTGAAGCGGTTGCGTGAGGAACGCCGCTTCGCCGATCTGCCCGCGATGCAGCGCCAGATGCATCTCGACGTCGAGGCGGCGCGGGCTGCGCTAACCAGTTGAATCGCGTACACTCAGCGCCCCCGATTCCGCAAGCGTTATGTTCGAACCGGTAAGCGCCCGCTACGACGGGCCGCAGCTCGAGCGCGAGATTCTCGAGCTCTGGCGGCGCGAGAACGTGTTCGGCCGCCTCATGGCCGAGGGCGCCGCTCGGCCGAAGTTCGTGTTTTACGAAGGTCCGCCGACTGCGAACGGCAAGCCCGGCATCCATCACGTGCTCGCACGCACGTTCAAGGATCTCTATCCGCGCTACAAGACGATGCGCGGCTTCCATTGTCCGCGCAAGGCCGGCTGGGACACGCACGGCCTGCCCGTCGAGCACGAGATCGAGAAAGAGCTCGGCATCTTCGACAAGAAGCGCATCGAGCAGGAAGTCGGCGTCGCGAGCTTCACCGCGCAATGTCGCGCGTCGGTGATGCGCCACGTCGCCGAATGGGAAGCCATGACCGAGCGCATGGGCTTCTGGGTCGACTTCAAAGACGCGTATTTCACGCTGCACAACGACTACATCGAGAGCGTTTGGCAGTTGCTCAAGCAGATCTGGGACAAAGGCCTCATCTACCAGGGCTACAAGGTCGTGCCATACGACCCGCGCATCGGCGCGACGTTGTCTTCGCACGAGGTTGCGCAAGGCTACCGCGAGGTCGAAGACCCGTCCGTCTATGTGCGCTTCAAGGTTACCAGCGAGCCGCGCACGTTCTTCTTGGTCTGGACCACGACGCCGTGGACGTTGCCGTCGAACCTGCTGCTCGCGGTGCATCCGGATGTCGAGTACGTGTGGGCCAAGCACGGCGATGAGACGTTGATTCTCGCGGAGCCGCTCGCGGCTGCCGTGCTCGGCGAGGGCTTCGAGATCGTGCGGCGCGCGCGCGGCGGCGCACTCGACGGGCTGCGCTACGAGCGGCTGTTCGACTATCTTCCGCTGCCGACGGGTGCGGTCGAGAGCGCGTGCCGAGTGCGCACCGCCGATTTCGTGACGATCGAGGACGGCACTGGCATCGTCCACATCGCGCCGGCCTACGGCGAGGACGATTTGAAGCTTGGGCAACTACACGGCTTGCCGGTGCTGCACGGCGTCGGCGAGGACGGCTATTTTCTGCCGGCGGTGACGCCGGTGGCCGGCCGCTTCTTCAAGGAGGCCGATCCAACGATCGTCGATCTGCTGCGCGACCGTGGCTTGCTGTTCCGCGCGGGCAAATATCTGCACAACTACCCGTTCGGCTGGCGCACCGGCGACCCGCTCATCTACTACGCAAAGAACGCGTGGTACATCCGCACGACCGCGGTGCGCGAGCGGATGGTCGCGCTCAATCGCGGCATCAAATGGGTCCCCGAGCACATTCGCGACGGCCGCTTCGGCAACTGGCTCGAGAACAATATCGACTGGGCGCTGTCGCGCGAGCGGTTCTGGGGCACGCCGCTGCCGCTGTGGACCGACGGCCGGGGCAGCTACATTTGCATCGGCTCGGTGGCCGAGCTCGAGCAGCGCGCGGGCCGCAAGCTCGCGGGCCTCGACCTGCATCGGCCCGCCGTCGACGAGGTCACGTTCGTGCATGACGGCCGCGAATATCGGCGCGTGCCCGAGGTCATCGACTGTTGGTTCGATTCCGGCGCGATGCCCTACGCGCAGTGGCACTACCCGTTCGAGAACCAAGCTACGTTCGAGGAGAGCTTCCCGGCCGATTTCATCTGCGAGGCGATCGATCAGACGCGCGGCTGGTTCTACACGCTGCACGCCATCGCGACGATGATCTCGAACCAAGCGGCCTATCGAAACGTGGTCTGCCTGAGCCACATCGTCGACCACGACGGCAAGAAGATGTCGAAGTCGCTCGGCAATATCTTGAATCCATACGACGTGTTCGACGCGGTCGGGGCCGACGCATTGCGCTGGCACTTCACCGCGCGCGTGGCGCCCGATGTGCAGAAGCGCGTATCGGTGGAGATCGTCGCCGACGTCGCGAGCAGCTTCATCAATACGTTCTGGAATACCTATGCGTTCTTCGTGATGTACGCACGGCTCGACGGCGTCGATCTCGAGCACGACGTGCCGTACGCAGAGCGCCCGGAGATCGACCGCTGGATTCTCTCGCTGCTCGAGCAGACGATCGAGACCGCGACCGCGGCGCTCGAGGACTTCGATGCGTTGCGTGCGGGCGCCGCGATCGAGGCATTCGTCGATCAGCTCAGCAACTGGTACGTGCGGCGCAACCGCCGCCGCTTCTGGAAGGCCGCGAGCGGAGTCGATAAGCAGGCGGCTTATCTCACGCTGTACGAGTGCCTCGAGACGGTGAATCGCTTGATGGCGCCGTTCGTGCCCTTCATCACCGAGTCGGTCCACGGCAACCTCGTGCGCTCGCGCATGACGGATGCGCCCGCAAGCGTGCACATGGCCGGTTGGCCCGAAGGGAATGCGGCGCGGCTCGACCCCGAGCTTCTCGCGGAGACCGCCATCGTGCAGCGCGTCGTCGGGCTCGGCCGCGCTGCGCGCAACTCCTCGCGGCTCAAGGTCCGTCAGCCGCTCAAGCGGCTGCTCGTGCGCGTGCCGGACGACGCCTCGGCCGCCGCGGTCGAGCGGCAGGCGGAGCAGATTCTCGAGGAGCTCAACGTCAAGAAGCTCGAGCTCATTGCGCGCGACGCGACCCTCGTTACGTATCGCATCAAGCCGAACCTCCCGGTTATCGGGAAACGCTACGGCAAGCTGATTCCTGCGATTCGCGGCTATCTCGCGACGGCGGACGGTGCCGCCATCGCCGCGGCCGTCGCGCGCGGCGACAACCAGAAGTTCGTGATCGACGGGGCAGAGCTCACGATCGAACCGAACGACTTGCTCGTCGAGAGCAGCGCCGCGGAAGGTTTCGCGAGCGCGGAAGAGGGAGGCTACCTCGTCGGGCTCGATACGAGGCTCGACGACGAGCTGCGGCGCGAGGGGCTCGCCCGCGAGCTGGTGCGGGCGGTTCAGGATGCGCGCAAGCAAGCCGGGCTCGAGGTCTCGGACAGGATCGTGCTCGACATCGAAGGCGACGAGGCGGTCGCGGCGGCCCTGCACGAGCACCGCGACTACGTGATGACCGAGACGCTCGCGAGCCGCTGGGCGGTGCCGCCCGGATGCGTTCGTCTCGCGCCAGGAGCAGGGCGACTGGCGCTGGACGATCCGGCTCGCTCGGGACGACGACCGATGAGCGAGCGGCGCTGGTTCGGTTTCAGCGCCGGAGCGTCGAATTGGCTCTGGCTGTCGCTCGTGGTGATCGCGCTCGACCAGTGGACGAAATACCTGATCACCGACAATCTCGCGGAGTACGAGGAAATCGTGCTGCTGCCCGTGCTCGAGCTCATGCGGCTGCACAACGAGGGCGCGGCGTTCAGCTTCTTGAGCAACGCGAGCGGCTGGCAACGATGGCTGTTCACCGGACTGGCTCTCGTCGTGAGCCTCGGCATCTTGGTGTGGCTGCGCCGCTTGCCCGCGAAGGGCCGCAATCTGCTCGCGGCGGGCCTGGCGCTCGTGCTCGGCGGCGCGCTCGGCAACGTGATCGACCGCGTGCTCTGGGGGCACGTGGTCGACTTCATACGCGTGCACTATCGCGGCTGGTCGTTCCCTGCGTTCAACGTGGCCGATTCGTCGATCACGGTGGGTGCCGGCCTGTTGATCTTGGACAACCTGCTCGACTACGTGCGCGACCGGTCGCGGCGCACGTCGGGCGCATGAGTCAAGCGGACGGCGCTACCAGCACGGGCTGTTCGGATTGTCGGGAACTGCGGTCCGCACGCCCGCCGCGTCGATCGAGAACGACGTGCAGTCCGTATCCTGCGTTTGGTCGATCGCTGCGCCGGACACGGGGGTGGCCGTGGCCGTGTAGGTCGTCGCATTCGCAACGGGCACGGTGAGGACATAGGTGCCGTTTTCGGTCTTGTCGCCCGGCGCGAGGAACCCCGCCGCCTCGAGCTCGGCCGCGCTACCGTAGCGGTGATTCTGCAGATAGAAGCGCTCTTGGTTCGTCGAGAGCTGTAGCAGCGCCGTTTTCGCCTCGGTTCGATGCGCTCGTACCGTGTACTGACGGTAGCTGGGCACTGCGATGATGCCGAGGATGCCGATGATGACCACGACGGCCATCAGCTCGAGCAGCGTGACGCCGGCCATGCGCCTGAGCGTGGGCATGGTATCGCCGCGTCCAAGCTTACGGTTCATAGCGCGATCCTCGTTCGTGTCCTTGAATGCAAAGGATCGACCCACTCCCTGCGCACAGGCAAGGGAGTGGGTCACGCCGTCAATCCAAGGCTTCCTGGTTCCAGAACGTTCGCACCGGAGTGTTGGCGAAGTTCGGCGGGAAGCAGAACAGGTCGACACAGGCGATCGGCGGCGGCGAGCATTGGTCGCCGACGCAATTGTCGGGAATACCGTCGCCGTTCGCGTCCGTGTCCGGAATGCCGTCGTGGTTGAGGTCTTGATCGGGTGACGGGAAGATGAACACCACCTCGCTCGAGATCGACCCTTTGAACTCCTTGTAGCGGTCCGACGCGGTCAGCGGGTCGGTGCTCGCCGAGTTGTCGAGGTTGTTCACGGGCGCACCATTGAAGAGACTCATCACATAGAGTCGGTTCGTGCCGAGCTGCGGCTCGCAGGCCGTGCCGCTCAACGACGGCCGGAACGTCGTGAAAAACACCTGATTGTTGAACGTGCGCGCCTCGGCGAGCACCTTCTCGCCGCGCCAACCGCCGTCACGCAGCTCGAACCGCCAGCCGGGCTGGCCTTGCGCCACCACCTTCGTGATGTCGTCGGTGATGTCCGTGAGATCCGACGGCACGATCGGCGTGATCGCGTCGTAGGTTATCTGGCTCATCTTGCCCTGGCCCCAGTTGTCGCGCAGCGCAAAGAACATGTCCTGATTCACGATGCCGAGCGGATGAGCGCGGTGGCCGGAACCGATTCCCACGTGGATGAAGTGGTAGTCCTTGTTGTCGACCATTGCGACGTCGGGCGAATAGTAGAATCGTCGCGTCGCGCTGATCGCAGGCGAAGCCGCCGGCGCACCGCCGAGCTGCGCAATCACTCCGCCGGTGATCAGGCTCGAAGCCGGCTGCCCGTTCCACACGTCGAAGCGCCAGACCTGGCCGCCCATGTCGGCGGCGTACATGCGGTCGGCATAGCCGTCGCCGTCGAAGTCGACCACCTTCACTTCGGCCGGAATCGAGTAATCCATCGACTTGCCGGCCTGGCTGAAGCTCTTGTTGCCGCCGGTCTTCGTGCCCTGCCAGAGCAACGCGCCCGATGCGGAATCGATGATGTAGATCGAATTGCCCGCCGTGTCGGTGCTGAGGTTGACGTTGTCCTGATCGGGCTCGTAGCCGCCGCCGAGCACCAGCACGAACTTCTGCGCGTTCTGTGCGGCGCCCGAGATCGACATCTTCGCCGGTACTGGAGTCGCCCACGTTTGGCCGACGCCCGGCAACGAGCTGTTGTCGAGCCGCCAGAGCAGCCGCGGCTGGTCCGGATTCGTCACGTCGAGCCCGTAATAGATGTCGCCGCCGCGCCGGACCCCGAAGAACAAGTACACCTTCTCGCCCTTTGCGGGCTCGATGATGCCGTTGCCGTCTGCGTACATCTGGATACGGAGGCTGCCGTCGATGCCGTACACCTTGTTCGGTTGCGTTTCGTCCTTCAGCAGCACGACCTGGTTGTCCAGGAAGTCGGGCGGCACGAACGCCCAGCGCTCGATCCCGCTCGTCGTGTCGACGGCGTGTAGATAGCCGTCGTTCGTCGCGAAGAATACGAGGCCGTCCTGAAGGCTCGGGCCATAGATGACGGTCGTCGGCTGCGAGTGCAGCGGGTCGCCCATCTGCTTGCGGGCATCCGTCGTGCTGTTGTTTTGGTTGGAGTCGCCGACGTCGACGCCGTTGATGAAGTCGATGACTTGATCGCGCGTCGGGTCGCCGGGTAGCCCCGTGTTGAGCAGCGAATCGGTGATTCCGGCGTTCGCGCTCGCCACGCGATTGCTCGCATTGGTGAGATCGGGGTTGCCGAGATAGGTGTAGACACGGCGCGACGCCGGATCCGGCAGCTTGTTCGCCGCGCCGCCCTGCGTGACGGTTGCGCCGTCGACCGAGGCCGACCAGTAGCTCTGGGCGGTGTCGGCGAAGAATCCGGTGGCCGGGTCCACGGCCAAGTTTCCGTTTGCGTCGGTGATCGCGCCGTCCGACGTTCGCAGCCGGTACTTCTTCAGGTTACCCGGCCAATGCGCAGTCGGCGAAGCCTTGAACACACTGATGAACAGGTCGTTGAGGTTCTGCGTGCGGTTGAACGTGTTGACCGACACCGTCGGCGCAACGAACGTCGTTTGCGTATCGAGAATCGACGACGCGATGTTCGACAGCGCGGTCGTGAGCGTGGCCGTGTCGTTGGCCGTGTAGTACGCGCCGCCGCCGCGAGCCGCGGTGTCGGCGAGGATCGGCAGGTCGACCGTGAAGCCGATCGTGTACGTGATGATGTTCTGCTTGCCCGCGAGCGTCGACTGGTCACCCTTGTAGAGAAACTCCGCCAAGTCGTCGAGGCAGTTGCCGCCCGAGGGGCTGAAGCCCGGCGGATAGCTCTCGATGTCGCAGGTTCCACCGGCGACGAAGCTGCTGAACGGATCGCCGTTCGCGTCCTTCAGGTTGCGAATCTTCGAGTCTGCGTCGGTATCCTGCGTCGGCTCGCCGTCGGTCAGGTAGACGATGAAGTTCTTCTGACAGCTGTCGGTCAGCGGTGCGAGGTACTCCGTCGGCGTCAAGGTCTTGCGCGAGGCCGCAACGCTCGAGCCGCCGTACACCACACTGCGGCCGGCGTAGTACTGCTCGGCCTCGTACAGGGTCTCCGACAGCGGCGTCCAGTTGGAGGCGGTCATCCCGTTGATCGCACTGATCATCGACGCGCGGCTCGTTGCGATGTCCTCCATCTGATGGACGACGTAGCCGCCTTGATCGTAATTGAAGGTCATCAGGCCGACGTTTACGCCGTTGATCGAGTTCAACAGGCTCGTGGCCACCTCCTGAACGACCTGCAGCCGCGTCTCGTTCGAGGTGGGACCGGTCATCCAGTTCAAATAGTTGCCGTCGTAGATCGTATAGACCTGATTCGCCGGGCTCTGGCCCCACTTGAGCGCGCCGGTTGACGACATTTGCCAGGCGTTCGACGCGTTCGTCACACCGTTCTTGGGGTATGTGTTCGTCGTCGGATTGCTCGGACCGCCGTGCAAGCCCCAGTCGTCCTGACACTCGACGTAGCGGCTCTTTTGCGACGAGCTGATCGTTTCCCACTGCTTGGACCCGTTGCTCGGGTTGTACTGCGCCATCAAATCGGTGAAGTAGCCCGACGTTCCGAGCGCGGTCAGACCCGCTTTGCACATCAATGCGGTCTTGTCGAAATAGCGGTTCGTGTTGCAGGCCGGCGGACTGCCCGTGTCGGTCCGCCAGTACACGCGGTTCGGATCGCACGCGCCAGAATAGACCGTGGCCGGATCGTACGTCGGCTGCGTCCGCACGATGGTGCCCATGCTGCCCGAGTCGTCGATGATGAACAGGATATTGGGCTGAGCCGTCGACGCCGCATTCGGGATGCCCGTGAATAGCTCGGTGTCGTCGGCGAATGCCGCCGTGGCGAACACCAGCGCCGAGAGCACAGCGGCGCTTAAACGGACGAATTGCTTGCGTTTGAACGTCATGTCTGCATCCCTCTGAGCTTGTGCCATGGCCTTCCGTTGGCTGCCGGCGTAGCGATTCAGCCCTTCGGCGGCTGGACCACGATTCGGTTGATCTGCTGCGATTCGTTGTCGATGAACACACCGACGAACACGGCCTTACCGGGCGCCACCGTCTTGCGGATCTGGTCGACCGCCGCCGTGAAGTCCGCGAGCGCGAGCTCGCTGCCGCCTACGAAGAAGCGTGTGCTCGCCGAGATCGAGTGGGCGATGACCCGGCAGCTCTCGCAGGCACGAAACGAGATCGTGCCGCCTGCGCTCGTCGGCAGGTTCACCTGGGTCAACGTGAGCTCGTAAGGGGTCTCGAGCTGGTCGAGCACTCGAGTCGCCCACGCGGGGGCGGACAGCCCGAGCGCCAAGGTCAATGTGATGGCTGCGCGAAACATGGTGGTCTCCCTAGACGAACGTCGGGGCGGATCAGCTGCCGCCCGGGCCGACGATGTAGAAACTCTGATTGTGTGTGGACGACGCGCCCCGCGGGCCGCGGCCGACCGACACGATGTTGAAATGGAACGCCTGCACGGAGCCCGTGCTCGTGCCCATGCTGAATGCGCGATCCGGCACCGGCGTGGTCGTGATGAACGATTGGATCGCCTGCCGATCGTAGTCGGGATTGCCGGTCCACGCGGTCGTGAACCCGGTTCCGTCCGTTGGGTAGTGGCGCTGCGCGATCGTGATGTCGATGCCGTCCTCCGCCTCTTGGAACGCGTCCTCTTGGAACTGCGTGTTGCCGGCCATCGTGACCTGCAGAGTTGCGGTGTTCATGCCGGACACGCCCAGTACGGTCAGCACGAGCAGCAGCACGAGGCTGATCACGAGAGCCGCGCCGGCTTCGCGCGACTGGAGCTGCGGGCAAGACTCGATTCGCATCTGTTGCATCCCCTGCGCGTCAGGTCGCGGATTGCGCGTTGCGTAGATAGATCGTTTTCGAAATCAGCACGCGGCGGAAACCGTCGTTCGGCGTTACGTCCTGGCCGGCGTACTGGTAGCGGGTCGTATCCGTGAAGCCGTTTTCCGTTCGTTCGGCCCTGACGCGCAGCCAAATGCGAACCGCAAGGATCTGCGCGTCCGAGTTGAAGAGGGCGCTCGTCGGATCGATCATCGGATCATCGACGTTCACGTAGCGATCGATGGAGCCGCGGTTGGCCGAGCCTTCGGGGTCGGTATCGACACCGAATTGCACCTGCATGTCCTCGACACCGGCGAGCACCTCTTGGTCTTGGATCACGCCGGTGGCCGTCAATGTCTTCACGTGAAGGGACGGCACGCCGGCGCCGAGCAACGAGCTCGTGCTCACGTAGTAGCCGTTGACAACGAGCCGGTGCGTTTCGCTGGTTCCGGGCGCATAGCCGCCGGGCACCGCGGTGCCCTTGAACAGCTGGCTGTCGAGCGCCCGTGCGCTTTGGATATAGAGAGCGCCGCCGCCGCCGGCGGCGACCTGGGCGGCCGTTAGCGCGTCCTGACCGGCATGGCGCACGACCAGCGTGTCGGAGTTTGCGGCCGGCGTTTGGCCCGCGCATCCCCACGGCCATGCGGCAGGGCCGTTCGTGCCGCGAATGGCGTAGTCGAGATCGATCGCCCAATTGCTGCCGCACGTCGCGGGGCCAAGCCCGTTCGGCGCTGTTTGCGGAAGGCGTCCCTGGACCTTGCCCGTCCGAGTGGTCAAGCCCCAGTAGTGAGCCATTCGAATGTCGGGCTCGATCGCGTCGAGCGCGAACCGCGCGTTCTCCTGAAGTCGCGAAACGCTTTCCGTGATCCGGAAACTCGTGCGGCTCTGCTGAAAGACGGTCATCGCGCCGATCATCAAAAACATGCCGATCGCGAGCGCGACCATGAGCTCGATCAGAGTCATGCCGACTTCTGCGCGAAGCGGAGCGGACGATCTCGTGCTGGCTGCGTTCATCTCTCGGTCCGCGTCAAATGTTCGGAACTTGGATCACGATCTGGTGTGTCGCCACCGCGCCGAGCTCTTGCCAGCTGATCTGGATGGTGAAGCTCGGCGGCGTGCCGTTCGCGAATTGCACGGTGCCGACCCCGTTCGGCAACAGGTTCGAGACCTGCGCCGTCCAGACGAACAGGTCGTGCTCGGCCATCTCGGTCGGCGTGCAGGCCACGCCGCCGCCCGGATCGCACATGTGATCGGCCGGCGCGTTGCCGTAGGCGGCGCCGCCGAGCCGGTTGAGCCGGATGCGATCGGCCATGTCCGCCGCGAGGTTCACCGCCTGCGTTCTGAACAACGCGGTGCGTCCCGCACTCAGTCCCTGGCCGTACATGGCCGCGATGCCGATCATGCCGACCGACATCACGACCAGCGCGACCATGGCTTCGATCAGGGTGAAGCCGACCTGCGGTTTGCGGTTGCGATGCATGGAGGTTGCGTCCTTCTCAGCCTTCACGGGCAAGTCGCGCCGACGCCGCCGAGCGTCCCTGCAAGCTCGGCGTTGACATCGCCCGTTTCTTGCAGCACTTCGCCTCGGCCCGGGCGATCGATCCTCACGACCCGGGCGCTCGACAAGCTGCCCGAGCTCGGCCGCCGCCCGCGGTCGTCGCACAACAGCACGTCGCGCCATGCTTGCGGGCAGAGCGCCCCGGTCTGGCGGGTGAAGCCGCTCGGCAGGTATTGGATTGCGCCGCAATTTGCGGACACTCGAATGGAGCCTCCGGGCGGCGCGCTGCGCATCAGGATCGTGCCCTCACCGGCGTCGACCACGCCGTTGCCGTCCGTGGCATCGGTGACGATCGGTGCACCGGTCACGGGATCCGTGTTGCCGTTCTCGTCGACCCACACGATGAAGCCCCGGGACGCCGAGTTCGCGACGGCGCCTGGCGCGCACGTCGGCGTCGCCGCGGTCGGGTTGTCGCTCAGACACAAAGTCACGGGCACCTGCCGTTTGACGGCTTCCGCGCGCGCCGTGAGCACGCCCGTCACGAGCTGGTTCGCGGCGGCAATGATCGCGCCGTTGCGCTGGAACTCCTGCAGGCTCGGCACGCCGATGCCGAACAGCACGCCCGCGACGAGTAGCGTCACGAGCAGCTCCAACAGCGTGAATCCGGATTGACGCGTCGCTTTCATGGCGGGCGACTATACGGGGGCCGGCTTGCGGAACGAGCGACGAGCCGACGACCGGTCCGACGCTCCGGACGAGCGGCCCAAACCGACCCTGGATTATGGCAAAGGTGCGCACTCGAGCGGCGAACCGTCGGGCGCGACCGAGTCGACACGCGGCCGGCCGGTATAGCTCACAATCACCGCTCGAGCCGCCGCTGCGCCGCGCTCGTCGCAGAACACGACCGTAGCGTTCGTGCTGCGTTGGCGAAAAGGTCGGAATTCGAAGAACCGCCGATTGGCCGTGATCGTCCCGACGAGCTCCGGCGCATAGCGATAAAGAAGCGGCTCGCTCGGTCCACGTTCGGGCGGTTTCACGTCGTCATCGTTCACGAACACCATGAACCCGGCGTCGAACCGCAGCTCGTCGTCTCCGCAATGCACGCCGTCGGCCGTCTTACAGAGCACCACCGCTCGGGCACGCTTGGCCGCTTCGCTGCGGGCCAGCTGCACGGCCAGCACGAACCCATTGACGTCGGCGGTGCGCCGAGTGTCGAGCACGAGGGAGTGCAAGCTCGGCGCACCCGCGCCGAGCACAACGGCTGCGATCAGCAGCGTGCAGAGCAGCTCCCAGAGCGTGAATCCAGCGGTGCGGGGCAACGGTCAACTCCGGCGAAGTCCAGCCCGCGGCTGGTTTTCACGTTAGCGGTGCCGGTTCGTAGCGGCGAGGAGCGAAAGGGCCCCAAATCGGAAGTTTGGAACATCGAAGGCGCTCGCTGGTCCGAGGGATGGAGCGCTTTTAGATCGAGTCTTGGAATTCGGCCGCTGGCGCGCGTATACTCCCCAAGTATCTGATTTATCTGGGTCTCCTGTATGATCACTCGAGACGATATCGCCGCGCTGCTCGTGAGGAAGGGTGTGCTGCCGACGCCGCAACGGCTCGACGTAGCGCTCGTGATGCTGGCACGGCCGCAGCACCTTTCAGCGGACCAAGTGATCGCCGCGACGCGCGCGATGGGCTCCCGAGTCTCGAAGGCCACGGTCTACAACACACTGAATTTATTCTGTGAGCGCGGCCTGCTGCGCACGGTCGAGGTCGATCCGACCCGTCAGTACTACGACTCCTCGATTCAAGCACATCACCACTTCTACAACGTCGATACCGGCGAGCTCACGGACATCCCGCTCGACGCGGTGACGCTGAACGTCAATACGGACCTCCCGGCGGGGACGGAGCAGATGGGCGTCGACGTGGTAATCCGCGTGCGCGGCGGCAAGACCGGCGCATCTACCGCGATCTGATCGACCGGCCGTTGCGGATGGGGGAGGCCGCGCGGCTGCGGCGCGCGCAAAGCTGAGGCACAATACGCGTCTGCCTCAACACCTGCCGGTGTAGCTCAGTTGGTAGAGCATCCGCTTCGTAAGCGGGGGGTCGGGAGTTCAAGTCTCTCCACCGGCACCATTCACGCGTCAAAAGACTTCCGCCAGACTTGCCGGCCGAGGAACGAACGACCGTCGGTCGTGCGGACTCGAACAGCTATCGGTGTTCGCCGGAAAATATGGACCCACGCGGAGTTCGCGACGGTCCCAAACGCCGGTACGACCACCATTCGGCTCATCGGCCGCCTCGAGCTACGCTACATCGAGCAGCGTGCGCACCACCGTCCCGCCAGGTGCGAGGCTGGCGTGGTATGTCCCTTGCATATTCCGGGGCATGAACTTATCACGCGCTTCATGCGTTCTTCTGATTGGACTTGCAGGCCTTATGGGTGGCTGTGCCGCGGATTCAACGGCGCTGCAAAAGGCTGAGCCACGACCCGTGCAGAACGCCGACTCACAAGATCAACGGCAAATTTTGAATGAAGGCTACAGTCTTCTTTACCGGGACCTCGACGACCTGTCGAAGATCCACCTGATCTTTCTCGTCAAATCTGAGTCGAACCCCGTGAATGAGCTGACGACCGCCGTGACGGAGTACGCCGATTCCCTCAAGAGCACGCTCGACCGCGTGGCAAGGGACTACCCGGCCGTCAACATCAAGCTCGATCCGCTGCCTGTGATCGAGCAACGCACACGCTCAGAAATGGGAAAAGATCGCCTGTTGAGCTTTGCACCCGTCGTGGGCCTCACGGGTGAGAGCTTCGACCGCCGAGTGTTGCAGAACCTCGAAGGGCTGCTCAACCACCTCCGGTTCAACGCGAAAGCGTTGGCGGACGCAGAACCGGAACCGAGCCTGAAGCAAATCGCGACAACTGCCCATAACAAGCTCGATGGGTTCTATATGCAGGTCCTCGATATGCTCAGGGAGAAGTACTACATCAACACCGGCGAGCGGAAGGTCGCGAACAAGTAGGCGTCGTGATGCCGCGGTTGACGTTCGATATCGGCGGCGACTCTTAGTCGGGGCGCGGCATCGTCGTTCGCTCGAGCTCGCTCGTGACCGCGTCGGTGCACCGGTAGGCCACGCTCACAACACCCCGCTGCCCGCTCCTCGAAGCCTTTGCATAGCCATTTGCTCGGCATTCATCCCAACCCGCCGTTGGCGGTCAGGTCCCACATCGCAGACAACGCGCCGCGTTATGTCGCACATCGCCGACGATTAGCACGAGCGCGCGCCCTGACCTAGCCTGCGGCCAAGTCACTCGACTTTCAGTCGGGTTGCACCCGCGAATCGACATCGTGCACGCGCGGCGAACGCGTGACGGAATGCTTCGCGAAGTAGGGGGGTTCGAGCACTGGCACGGATCGAGCCGAGATTATTCCGATGGATTTGGGGAACTTCGAATGCGAACCTTCGCACTGCTCGTGCTCACCGCGCTATTGCTGCCGGCCGTCGGCTCGACGGCTACGCTGACCGGTTCGGTCATCGACTCGTACGATTCCGTGGACCTACCTGCAGTTGGAACGCTCGACTGGGCACGTTGGCCGGGATATGTCACGAAGGGCGGGAGGATTTCCGACGTCGCCGCGAGCGGTACCTTCAAGAAGTTTGGGAACGATCTGCGCGAGATCAACGGCGACAGGCGCGGCGTCAAGGTCGCCGGCGGCAACGCGAGCCTGCGGCTCACCGCGTCGGCAGCAACCGCCGACCGTACCCTCATCTGCTACTTGAGCGGCTGGAATTCGACTGGTCGTGTGACGGCGACCTTGCCCGGTGCGCCCACGTACAGCGTTACGTTCTACGATTCGGGCAAGTACGAGAAGGTTGTCACGCTGCGCTATCGCGCCGCGTCGAAGGCGGACCTAACCCTGCGCTACGAAGCGCTCGACAAGGCGGGCAGCGTGAACATCCAGGCCTGCGCGCTGCAAGGCAGCGACGGCGTTCCGACACCAGCGGCGGCCACGAATCGTTCTGCGACCTTGACTTGGGCCGCACCCGTCAAAAACGCGGACGGCAGCCCCTTGAAGGATCTGATCGGCTACAAGGTCTATTGGGGCACGAAGCAAGGTCACTACACGAACTCTTTCCGTATCGACAACCTGCTCGCAACGAGCTACACGGTGTCCGGTCTGACGTCCGGGACGTGGCATTTCGTCGTAACCGCGATCAATGTCGCTGAGCAGGAGAGCCGCTACTCGAACGTGGCATCCAAGACGTTCCGCTAGACGCGGGCAGCGGCGGCGGCCGCCCTGGCCGCTCCGATACTGGACGTAGCGCAGAGCGGCGCGAGGCCGTAGCATTCGGCCCGTAACTGCCGTTCGACGGGGTGACGCATGGCCGATAGCTCGCCGATCCTTCTGCGCTACTTCGCCGTACGGGGCCGAGCGCAATTCATCCGCCTGTATTTGCGGGCGCGCGAGGTGGCGTTCGAGGACGAACGTGTGGCGATCGATTCCGACTTCAGCGCGTGGAATGCGATCCGCACCGACCCGGCATTGAGCGGGCCGTTCAGCAAGCTTCCAGTCCTGCACTTCGGCGACCGGCAGGTCGCCGAGGCGCTGGTCATACAGGGTTTTCTGCATCGTGTGCTCGGCGACGAGGCGCGGCTGTCCGCCGACGACAATCTGCGCCACGCGATGCTCGTCTCGAGCCTCTACTGCGACGTATTGATGACGATCGGAATCTTGCTCTGGTCGGAGGCCATGTCGCCGGGCGTGGATTTCGCGGTCGTTGCGCAGCGCGCGCTCGGCAGATTGCGCTCGTACTTCCAGACGCTCGAGCGCACGCTGTCGGAGTGGCGGTGGCTCGCGTCCGCCGGCGCACGCCCCACGACGATTGCGGACTGCCTGCTGTGGGACCAACTCGATGTCGTCGAGCACGTGTTCGGCGAGCGCGCGCTGAAGCTCGAGGAGTGGGAAGGTCTTGCGCGTTTTCGCGCGCAGTTCGACGGGCGGCACGCCGGCGAGCGCTTGCTCGCCGAACGCCCCGCGCCGGTGACGGCGCGCCCGGCAGAGCACGACGTCATTGCACGGATTCGCTCGATCGTTGCGTAGCGGCCGCCGTGCCGTTGCGCTGCGGCGCCACACGCAATCGGACGCGGGACGAGAGCCGTGCTGCCGATGTCCGGCTCCGCATGCGACGCCCGAACGTGGCGCTGTTACGGAAGCCGGTTATGCTGGCGCCTCGGCGGTGATCGGATAGACGAATGGCGCAATCACGTCGGCGCGAGCACACATCGGACGACTTCGGGACGTTCATCAAGAATTGGCTGCAGAGCCCGCGCACGGTCGGCGCAGTCGCACCGAGCAGCCGTCTGCTCGCGAAGCTGATGGCGAAGGGCTTGCGGTCCGGGGTGCGCGTCGTCGAGCTCGGCGCCGGCACGGGCACTCTGACGCAGGCGATCCTCGCGAGCGGCGTTCGCCCCGAAGATCTCTACCTCGTCGAGCAAAACGAACAGTTCGTGGAGATTCTGGCGCGCCGGTTTCCAGGGTGCCCGATCCTGCCGGTCGACGCGACGACATTGGCGTCGCATCTCGGCACGGCGGTCGGCACGTTCGATTTCGTCATCAGCGGTCTGCCGCTGTTGCTGTTCACGCCCGAGAGCAAGCTCGAGCTGTTCTCGCAGGCGTTCGCGGCGCTGCGGCCGGGCGGCACGATGCATCAATTCACCTACGGCGGTCGCTGCCCGATCGACCGCGAGGCACGCACAAAGCTCGGGTTGACGCGGCAGCTCATCGGCTTCACGCCGTTCAATCTGCCGCCGGCATTCGTCTATCGATTCGAACGGATAGCGCAGGAGAAAGGAGCATGACTTCACTGCGACCGATTGCAGCCGTGGCGTTCGCAATTTTGGCGGCTGCGTGCTCGCGGCAGCCCGCGGGCGAGACCGGCCCGGCAGCGGCCGCTTCCGGCAGCGGGCTCGGCCCATTGCATGCGCTCGAGCTGCAGGCTGCCGCCGGCAGCGCGGAGCCGCATCTCGCCGCGCGAGCCGGTCAAGTCGTGCTGAGCTGGGTGGAGGCTGCCGGCGACGACCAGGCACTGACGTACGCGCGCCTCGATGGCGACCGGTGGAGCGCACCGGTCGTAGCGGCGCGCGGCGACAACTGGGTCGTGACCGCAGCCGATATCCCGGCCGTCGAGCCCGTGACCGACCGGCTTTGGGCCGCGCACTGGCGCGTCGCACAGGCCGCCAGCCCTTATGGCTACGACATCGCGATTGCGATCTCTGCGGATGCGGGGGCGACCTGGAGTGCGCCGCGGCTCCTGAACGACGACGGTAAGCCAGCCGAGCACGGGTTCGTGAGCGTGTTTCAGTGGGGCGACGGAATCGGTGCGCTGTGGCTCGACGGACGCAACGCGGAAGAGGAAGAAGAGGAGCCGGCCGCGGCAGCGCCGGAGACACCCGCTGCCGCTCCCGCAGCGGCCGATGGTGCCGGAAGCGCTACCCGAGCAGGCGGCCCCGCGGATCTGCCGCCCGGCACCGAGCTGCGCTACGCGCGGCTCGGCGCCGATGCGAGCCTGCTGGAGCAAGGCGTGATCGACGAGCTGGTCTGCGATTGCTGCAAGACCGATGTCGCGCACGCGAGCGACGGTTGGCTCGTGGTCTATCGCGACCGTACGCCCGACGAGATTCGCGACATCTTCGTGCGGCGGCAGACGGCCGACGGCTGGAGCGAGCCGGTGTCCGTGGGCACGGACCGCTGGCGAATCGAGGGTTGCCCCGTCAATGGCCCTGCGATCGCCGCGAGCGGCAGCTCCGTCGCGGTCGCGTGGTTCACCGCGGCCGGCGGCCGTCCGCAAGTGCGGCTCGCCCGTTCCCACGACTCGGGTGCGACTTTCGAGCCGCCCGTCGAGATCGACGGCGCCGGCGCAGTGGGGCACGTCGGCGTAGCGCTGCTCCAGGACGACTCGGCGCTCGTGAGCTGGTGGCGCCGCAGCGCGGCCGGCGCGGAGCTCGGCACGCGACGCGTGAGTGCGGGCGGCGAGGCCGGGCCCGTGCGCTCCATCGGGACGACGAGCGCGGCGCGGCCGGAGGACGTTCCGCAAATCGCGCGCAGCGGCAGCCGACTCATCGCGGCATGGACGGAGCGCGGCGATGTGACTCGAGTCAAATCCGCCTTCGCGGAGGTCGGCGCGCTCCGCTGACCCGCCCGTCGCGCTGTCGCTGAGCCGTCGTTAACGAGGCTCCAACAGCGCCGCGACATGATCGCCGAGCGCGAGCGAGGCCGTGAGTCCGGGCGATTCGATGCCGAATAGATGCACGGCACTGGGCCCGCCGGCCGAGGTCGCGGCCCGAATCGTGAAGTCCGCGGCGGGTTCGCCCGGCCCGCCGATCTTCGGCCGCACGCCCGCGTACGCGGGGCGAAGCGCGTCGTCCGGCAAATCAGGCCAGTAGGTTCGAATCGCGGTGTAGAACGATGCGGCGCGGCTCGCGTCGACCTCGTAGTCGAGCGACGCGGGCTCGACGCCGGCAGGCAGCCACTCGACATCCGGCCCGAAGCGGGCGCGACCGGCCAGGTCGAGCGTCGCATGAACGCCGAGGCCGCCGTCCTCCGGCAGCGGATAGACCAAATGCGTGAACGGACTCTTGCCGCTCAGCATGAAGTAGTTGCCCTTGGCGAAGCGCGGCACGGGGATGGAGTCGGCCGGCAAGCCGAGGCCGTGCGCCAACGCCGGCGCATGCAGGCCCGCCGCATTGACGACCGTGCCCGCGCGCAGCTCGAGCGTCTCTTCCTCGGTCTCGCATTCGAGCAACAGCGAATCGCGCTCCGCACGGCCGCCGAGGCACCGTGTGAGCACCGCGACGGAGCCGCCGGCCGCTTCGAGGTCGCCGCGCAGCGCGAGCATCAACGCGTGACTGTCGAGGATGCCGGTCGACTCCGACCAGAGCCCTGCGACCGCACGCACGGCGGGCTCGAGCGCATGCACGGCCGGTCCCGACAGCGGTTCGAGCTCGACGCCGTTTGCAGCGGCCGCGAGCCGCACCGTTTCGAGCTTGGGTACCTGTGCGTCGGTCGCGGCCACGAGAACCTTGCCGCAGCGCCGGTAGCCGATGCCCTTGGCTTCGCAATAGTCATACAGGCGCCGTTTACCCTCGACGCAGAGCCGCGCTTTCAGGCTGCCCCTTGGATAATAGAGACCCGCATGAATCACTTCCGAGTTGCGCGATGAGGTCTCTTCGCCGACGCCGCGATTCTTCTCGAGAACGACGACCTCCCGTCCCGTCAGCGCAAGCGCGCGCGCGACCGCGAGCCCTACGACGCCCGCGCCGATCACGACCGTGTCGATCCGTCCCGTCATGGGCGCGAAGCGTAGCTCAGCCGGCGTCGAGTTGTCTGTGAGGTCGGCCGGGAACGCCGGGGCGCCGTGCTATCGTGGCGGCCGCTTGCAGTCGGAGGAGCTAATGGCGGAGCACAACAAGGTCGCGACGACGCAGGAGGCGATCGCGGCGGTGTTGCGTGGACGACGCACGATCGATTTGTACGAGCCCGAACCGGTGGGTACGGAGGTGCTACGCGATGCGATCGATGTGGCCCGCTGGGCGCCGAATCACCGCCTCACGGAGCCGTGGCGGTTCTACCTCGTGGGTCCGGTGACGCGGGCCGCGATCATCGATCTCGCGGTGGAGCTCGATACGGCCGCCAAGGGCGAGCGCGCGGGCGCTGCACGACGCGCGCGCCTCACGGCCATCCCCGGATTCTTCGTGCTCACGAGCCGACATAGCGAGGATCCCCTAGTCGACCGAGAGGATTACGCTGCCTGCTGCTGTGCCGCGCAGAATCTGATGTTGTATCTTTGGCAACGCGGTGTCGGCGTCAAATGGACGACCGGCGGGGTGACGCGGAACCCGCGCTTTTATGAGCTGCTCGGCGTGGAACCCAATCTGGAAGTCGTGGTCGGATTTTTCTGGTACGGCATTCCGAGAGTAGTCCCGGAGCAGCAGCGTCGGCCGGTGTCGGAGATCGTGACGGAACGAGCTTGAGAAAAGGAGTTTGCAAGTGAACAGTGTCGCCGGCGATTCGGCTCCTGTCGGACCACAATCCGCGCGCGGCAAAGCGCGGCTCGCGCGCATGTTGGCCGCCGCAACCGAGTTGTTCCTGCGCGACGGCTACGAGCAGACCTCGATCGACGCGATTCTCGTGCAATCCGGCGGCTCGAAGGCGACGCTATACGCTTATTTTCCGACGAAAGAGGATTTGTTTCGGGCCGTGATCGACGGCGCGCTCGTCGCCAGCGCCCAGCCGGAGTTCGACGCGCATCGCGACGTGCGCTCGATGCTCACGCAATTCGCCGTGGATCGCCTGCACGTGATCTTCTCGTCGCGGCATCGCGCCGTGCTCAGGTTGATCATCGCAGAACGCGAGCGGTTTCCGGATCTCGCGCGGCTCTATTTCGAGCGCGGGCCACAGCGCAGCCACAAGCTGCTCGTCGAATATCTGGAGGGCCTCAAGCGGGCCGACGTGATCGAGGTCGACGACGCGGACGAGGCGGCGGAGTTCTTCGTCGGCATGCTGCTCCATCGTTGGTACAAGGAGCTGCTGCTGCTCAATGCGCCGACGCCGAGCGACGAGGTGCTGCAGCGCAGAGCCGAGCACGTCGCCGGACGCTTCCTCGAGGCGTTTCACCGCAAGACCCATTAGCCGCCGGGCCGAGGCGTTCGAGCCGGCGGCTTACAACGGCCGGCCCGGTGCCGCTGCACCGTCGAGCCAAGCGGCGCCTTCCGCATACAGCGTCCGGACCTCGGGGCCGCGCACGCCCGGCAAGCCGAGCTTTACGTTGAAGCCCGCCTTCGTCTGCAGATAACCAAGGTGACGGTAGCCCTCGGGGAAGCGTGCGAGCAAGTCGGCGTCGAGCGCGAGCCTCGCGCCCGGCTCGACCGGATCGAGGCGGTCCTTCTCGTAGATCGGCTGGCGGCGCACGATCGCCCAGCGCCCCTCGCGCTTCTCGAAGAAGTCGTAGAACCGCCCAGTGCACACGGCGTCGACCGCAACGTCATCGACCCGTGCGCGTTGATTGATCGTCATCTTCGTTTGCGCGATGGCGCGGCGGCCCGCGATATCGCAGCTCGTCCCGCCCTGGAAGTGCAAGATGCTCACGCCGCGCTCGAAACCGGCCCGCCGTGCGGCGATGAAATCCGACGCCGAACCCTGGAACCACGTGGCGGTCATCCATGCGCCGTCATGCCAGACGGTCGCGAATCGCTCGAAATCGCCGGAGTCGCTCCAGAGGATCCAGTTGTCGATGACTTCGCGAATCGCGAAACGATCCGCGAGCGCGGCATCCATCGGCTTAACGCACCATCCGGCCGCCGCCGAGCCCCCCGACGCCGCCCGTCCCGCCGGGTGGAACGGAGCCCGGAACAATGATCGACGAAGCCTGCTCGCGCCGCAGCTCTTCGAGGCGGCGCAACGTGCGCTCGAGTGCCTGCTGCGCAAGATCGCCGAATTGTTGCACGGCTTCCTCGAGCGACTTCGCCGGTACCTCGAAGCTCAGCGGCAAGGCGCCGGCCGGTGTGAGGACTTGTGTTTGGCCGACGTAGAGAATCGGTCGAGCGGGATCCGTGGCTCCGTTGGCGGTGATCGGCGTGAGCCGCTGTAGCGTGCCGACGCGGCGATCCGTAAATGTTTCCTCGCGGTACAGGTTCGCCGCATCCATTGCGATTTCCGCGTCGTTGATCTCTTCTGCCATGCCCGATTCCTCGCACCAGCGCGCCGCAACCTGCGGCGTACGCATAGGCTAGCACTTCTGGTCCCGATGCGCCGGCTCCGACCGGCGTTCGCCCGCGTCAATCCTCGCGCTGCAACACGTGGGTGACGACGGTTGCGCCGGTGCCGCCGATGTTCTGCACGAGCGCGAATTCGGGATCGGGCACCTGATTCGGGCCTGCGGTGCCCGCGAGTTGCAGGTACGCCTCGACGAGCTGGTACACGCCGGTCGCGCCGACCGGATGCCCGCGTGCCTTGAGCCCGCCGAACGTCGAGAGCGGCAGCTCGCCCCGTAAGCCGATCCGGCCATCGGCCCCAAATGCCGCGCCCGCGCCGGGCGCTGCGAAGCCGGCGGCCTCCAGTGTGAGGGCGGACATGATCGTGTAGGCATCGTGCAGCTCGAACAGATCGACCTCGTGCGGCGTGATCCGAGCTTGATGCAGCGCTTGGCGGGTCGACGTCTCGACCGCTCGAAGCCGCAGCGGGTCGTCGCGGTGCGCAAGGGCGAGCGGCGCCGTGGCGCCGGCCGACCCCGCGATGCGGACTCGCGGTCGTCCTCGAACGAGGTTCGACGGCGTCGTGACCACGATCGCCGCTGCGCCGTTGCAGATCGGCGAAGCGTCGAACAAGCGTACCGGGTCCGCGACGAGGCGCGACGCGAGATAATCCTCGAGCCCGATCGCCTTGTGCAGCCGCGCATTCGGGTTCGTGAGCGCGTTGCGGTGCGCGTTGATGGCGAACTCGGCGAAGTCCTGCGCGCGCGCCCCGTACTTGGCGATGTATGCACGCATCAGCTGCGCGTTGAGCGACAGGAACGACTCGCCTGCGACTCCTTCGAGCTCGGCATCGGCCGCAGTCGCGAGCGCGCGTGTCACGGTCTCGTGATCGACGTGTGTCATGCGCTCGACGCCGCACGCGACCGCGATGTCGCAGGCACCGCCCGCCACCGCGATGTACGCGAGCCGCGCCGCCGCGCCGCCCGATGCGCAGGCCGCCTCCGCGGTGACGGCCTCGATGCCGGCCAGTCCGGCATACTCGGCGATCAATCCGCCGAGCTGCTGTTGCTGCTCGAGCATGCCCGACATCATGTTGCCGATGTACAGAACGCCGACGGCGCTCGCCGCGACTTCGGCGTCGGCGAGTGCGGCTCGAACGGCGGCGGCGCCGAGGTGTCGGCCGCGCTGCTGGTTATCCTTGTTCACCGGCGTTTGTCCAACGCCGGCGATGTAAACATCCCTCAAGCCACCTCCACGCGTCGTCCGAGTGCCGCGTTGCGTGCGCGCATGATGGCAAACGACCGCGGCGAACGCTATGGTGAATTTGGGCGTGCGCGCTGACGGCCGCATGCGGCCTTCGGCTATCATGACTTCGCTTTCAGCCGGTGAGGAACAGCGTTGAGCGAAGGCAAGCGAATAGCACTGATCGGCTTCGGCAACATGGGTCAGGCGCTCGTGCGCGGCTGGCTCGCGAACGGTCGCAACCGCGAGACGATTCGGGTGGTGGACGCGGCGGAAGCTGCGCGCGAGCGCGCTTTTGCGCTCGGCCTGAGCGCGGCCGCGAGCCTCGGCGCGGACGCCGCGCTCGCAGCAGACGTCGTGGTGCTCGCGGTGAAGCCGCAGCAGATCGAGGCGGCGCTTGCCGAACTGCGGCGGGCGCCGTCCGCGGCCGTATTCCTATCGATAGCGGCCGGGAAGACGCTCGCGCAGATCGGCGCCGCATTGCCGGCGGGCGCGTCGATCGTACGGGCGATGCCGAATACGCCGGCTGCAATCGGGCGCGGCATCAGCGTGCTGGTCGCAAGCCGGTCGACGACGTCCGACCAACGCAAGCTGTGCGGCGAGCTGCTCGCGGCGGTTGGAGAGACGGCCTGGGTCGACGACGAGCGGGATATCGACGCAGTCACAGCGATCTCCGGAAGCGGACCTGCCTACGTGTTCTTGCTGATCGAGTGCCTCGAGCGGTCGGCAGTCGAGCTCGGGTTATCGGCCGAGCTCGCGAAACGGCTTGCACTCGCGACGGTCGCCGGCGCGGGCGCATACGCCGCGGGCGCGGCCGAGGCGCCCGCCGAGTTGCGCCGGCGCGTCACGAGCCCGGGCGGCACGACGCAGGCCGCCCTGGAGATTCTCGCCGGCGACCATGGGCTGGCCGAGCTGCTTGGGCGTGCGGTGCACGCGGCGGCAGAGCGCAGCCGCGAGCTGTCGAGGTCTTGAGGCGAAGGGGAGCAGATGGCTGGCTTGTATTTCGACGAGTTCGAGGTCGGTCGCGTGTTCGATCACGCGATGCGGCGCACGGTCACGGAGACCGACAACGTGCTGTTCAGTGCGCTCACGCACAACCCGGCGCCGCTGCACCTCGATCACGAGTACATGCGAACTCAATCGGAGTTCGGGCAGCCGCTCGTGAACAGCTTCTTCACGCTCGGGCTGATCGTCGGAATGTCGATTGGCGAAACGACGCTCGGGAGGACCGTTGCAAACCTCGGCCTGGAAGACGTCCGCTTTCCGAAGCCGCTGTTCGTCGGGGACACGGTCCGCGTGCAGACCGAGGTGATCGCGCTTCGACCGAGCAAGTCGCGGCCGACGAACGGCATCCTGACGCTCGAGCATCGGGGCTACAACCAGCACGACGTCCTGATCGCCAGTTGCCGGCGATTCGTGCTGATGCTGCGCTCGCCCGGCTGAGGGTGCGTTTCCTTCCGCCGAGCCCTGCTTCGAGAAAAGGCAAGCCCCCCGAGGCGGAGGGCTTGCACCGAGAGCCGCTCCGAATCAATTCGTCGCGGCGAAGTACACGGCGATGCGATTCGCCGTGAGCACGCTACTGCCTTCGTCATAGCGGCCGGAGGCCATCAGCGAGATCGCAGCGCTGCCGCTGCCGAGCTTCTCGGCGAGCGCCGTCACGAACTCGCTGAAGTCGGTGAAGAGCTCGACGTGGCCGGGCTCCCACAGACCGAACACCGCGTGGACCGTGTCGGGAACGATCGTCGGCGAGGCGGGCAGCTCGAGCAGATCGATCAGCTGCAGACCGGTGCTCAAGAAGTGCCGGCTGCCGATGCCCGGATTCGTAAGGTCCAGCACGAGACCGGTCGTCGCATCCATGCTCGAGAACGGCGCGGTCGTGCCGCTTGTCGTCCAGCCGATCGACAAGGTCGACGGCAGGTCGCGCCGATCGACCACCGTGCGGCCCTCGAAGTCGGGCGGCGCGGCGCCGAACGGCGTCACGAAGCCGCGCACCTTGGCCGCCTCGTTCGCGCCGAGCGAGCTGAGGCTCAGCGTCCCCGTGCTCACTTCGTAGTCGGCGGGATCGGCGTCGACGCCAGCCGTTTGCCCCGTGCCGCCGAAGTCGAACATCTCGATGCCGAGGCGGTCGATCGAGCTCAGCTTGAGGTCGAGCTGTCCCGGAACGATGCTGTTCACCGTGCCGCGCAGCTGCGTTGCGAGCAGCCGCACGCGGCCGGCCGTTGCGTCGAGGGACGGCAAATCGGTGGTCGACGCGGGCAGCGTGAGCGTGCCGAACGCGACGACGTTCTGTCCGACGGAGATCGCGCCGGCGTCGAGCACGTCCTCGCTGCCGGCTTTCAGTACCTTCGTGTCGGCGCCGACATCGACGAGCACGGTGCGATGGAACCGAGCGTCGAAGCTCGGGCCGACCGCAAACGCGCCCTTGACGGTGAGCCGGTCGCCGCTGCGCGCGACCACGCTGCCCTGGACGGCATCGAGGCGTTCGCCGCTGACGCTGTCGCCGGCATTCACGGTCGCGGCTGTGAATTCTCCGCTGGCCGTGTCGAGCGTACCGAAGGCGACGGTCAGCGTGCCTGCCGGCAACGCGTCGAGCGCCGCAAGGCCGTCCGCGCCGACGGCGCTCGTGCCGTTGATCTCGAAGCTCGTGTCTGCGGTCGTGTGCACGGGGATGCGGCCGTGGTTGCCGGTCTTGCGCTGCCAGGGCCGCACGTCGACCGTGTAGGTGCTCGCGGTCGTGTCGACGTCGATCAGTGTGCCGCGCAGCCGCAAGTCCTTCTGATCGACCGGCGCGACGTCGGCCACGATGAACGGCCGGACGGTCACGACCGGCGGCGATTGGCCGACGTCGACCGTGTTCGACGCCGCGAGGTCGAAGTCGAGCGACAGGAACGCGGCACGGCCGCGCGTGATCACGAGATGATTGCGGTCGGACAGTTGGATCTCGAGATCCGTGACGCCGAGCGCTTGGCCGTTCTCATCGACCACCTTCGCCTGCACCATCTGGCCGCCGCTCTCGACGAACACCTCGGCGTTGCTGAAGTCGAGGCGAATCGTGCCGCCTGCGAAGTCGCCCGGCGCGAGCGTGGCGACGCTCACGAGCTCGGCGAGATCGGTCAGCTGCGCGAAGTCGACGCGAGTGGTCGCCGGCAGCATCTCGACGGTTGAACCGTTCGTGCGCCTGAGCGCGATCGATTGCACGTCGACGGAATAGCTGACGAAGTCGCCGTCCGCGTCGGACAGCGCCACCATCAGCGAGCTGCACTCCGCGGAGCTGCCGCTCGAGCAGCCGGTTCCGGTGCTTGCAGCCGGGCTCGAGCCGCCTCCGCCCCCGCTGCAGGCTGCGAGTGACGTGGCCACGAGGGCCACGATCGACCAGCCGCGGCACACTCGGGTGCATTGCTCCAATCGCTCCATGCTTGTCTCCTTGGCGAAGAACTGTCCCGTGAGCAGCAACGCGACGATCAGTGAAGGGTTGACGCGAAGCGAAATTTGTCGCAGCGCGGCGACGTTTTAGGCGTTTTCGTGAAAAAGCTTCTTGTAATCCTGAATGCAAGTGTCAGAATGGCCGAAGATTCAGGGGGTTACTGAACCGGTCGAGAGGCTTCGCGACTTAATGAGTGCCCGGACGATAGGCGAAGGCACGGGCGGGAGTGGGTTGATCGAAGGTGAGCGCGACATCGATCTGTCGGTGCGCCGCGCGCCGAAGGCGGTCCGCGAACCCGGGCTCGACTTGATCTGCACCAAGGTTGCGGTCGATTTCCAAAGCATTACGCTCACGACCGCCGAGGAGCGGATCCGCACGGGGCTGCAATCGCTGACCGACGCGTGCCGCGCCGACGCCGTATTCGTTGCGCTCGTCGATCCCGAGATCTCGCGTTTCGAGAAGATCTACTCGGGCCGCTCGACGTTTTCGGCTTGCAATCCCGAGGTCTTGAAGGATCGCGAGCTCGGCGATCTGCCTTGGATCAAGAGCAGGCTCGAGCACCTGCGGTTGCTCGAGATCAAGGACACCTCGAAGGCCCCGCTCGCGCAAGGCCACGATGCGCAGTGGCTCGCAAGCTTGAACATCGGCGCGCTGTTGCTCGTCGCGTTCGACATTCGTGGTCAGCTCGGCGGCATTCTCGGCGTTTGCAGCTCGACGCCGAATCCCGAGTGGACCGCAGATCTGCATCTCGCGTTGAAGCTCGTCGGCGTGAGCGTTGCGAGCGGTCTCGAGAGAATCCAGCTCCAGGAAGATCTCTTCGTGGTCCAGGAACGCGATCGGCTCGTCACGAAGACGGCGAACGACGGACTTTGGGATTACGATGTCCGCAGCAACTCGATGTACTTCTCACCGCGCTGGCGAGCGATGCTCGGCTATACGGACAGCGAGGACGTGCCCGAGTGGCGCTTCCTCGTGCACCCGGACGACATGGCGCATGTGCAGGAGCAGCTTCGCGAGCATCTCGAAGGGCGCAGCGACTTGTTCGAAAGCGTCCACCGTATGCAGCACGCAAACGGCGAATGGCGCTGGATTCAAAGTCGCGTGAAGGCGCGCTTCGACGAGAATGGACGGCTCAAGCGGCTCGTCGGTGTGGAGACCGACATCACCGAGCGCAAGCTGTACGAGGAAGCGTTGTTCCGCGAGAAGGAGAGCGCGCAGATCACGCTCCAATCGATCGGCGACGGCGTCGTGACGACGGATGCCGATAGCCGTGTCCAATACTTGAACCCCGTCGCATCGGAGCTGACTGGTTGGAAGCTCGACGATGCGGTGGGCCGCTCGATCGACGAGATCTTCCGCGGCTTCCACGAGGAGACGTGTGAGCCGATCGAAAGCCCCGTGGCCGTTGCCATGCGGCGCAACCGGTCGATCAAGTCGGTTCGCCCCGCCTTGTTGATTCGGCGCGACGGCAACGAGCTCTACATCGAGAGCACCGCGGCCCCCATCCGCGATCCTGTCGGCGGCGTAACCGGCGGCGTGCTGGTATTCCACGACGTCAGCGAGTCGCGCGAGCTGAACCGGCGGCTGTCCTACGCCGCCAGCCACGATATCTTGACAGAGCTCGTGAACCGCCGCGAGTTCGAGGAACGGCTCGGTCGCGCGCTCAAGAGCGCGAAGGCCCGCGAGACGGCGTATGCGGTGCTGTATCTCGATCTCGATCAGTTCAAGATCGTCAACGACGCATGCGGGCACAACGCCGGCGATGCGCTGCTCAAGCAAATCGGCGCGCTGCTCAAGTCCAAGATCCGCTGGCGCGACACGCTCGCGCGGCTCGGCGGAGACGAGTTCGGAGTGCTGCTCGAAAGCTGCACGATGGACGAGGCACTGCGCACCGCCGAGACGCTGCGCGAGATGATCAGCGACTTCCGTTTCGTCTGGGAGGAGCGCACGTTCCGCCTCGGCGTGAGCGTCGGCGTGGTGCCGATCACGCCGGCGACCGACGACGTCGCGTCGCTGCTGTCGGCCGCCGACAGCGCCTGCGCCGCTGCGAAGGACGCGGGACGCAACCGCGTCTACAACTACCAAGAGAACGACATCGACCTGATGAAGCGGCGCAAGGAGATGCAATGGGCCGCACGCATCAGCAATGCGCTCGACGAGAATCGCTTCGAGCTGTTCCGGCAAACCATCCAGCCGCTGCAGTCCAATGCCGATCACGGCGCGCACTACGAGCTGCTGCTGCGCATGCGTGACGAGGCCGGTGCGCTGGTCGCGCCCGGGCTCTTCATCGCGGCCGCCGAGCGTTACGGGCTCATGACCGCCATCGACCGGTGGGTCATTGCGCAGGCGTTCCGGTGGCTCGTGTCGGAGGCGGACGAGCGTGAGCGGCTGTCGCTGTGCTCGATCAACCTATCCGGTCAGAGCCTGGCGGACGAGAAGTTCCTGCCGTTCGTCGTCGAGCAGTTCAAGACGAGCGGCCTTTCGGGCTCGTGCATCTGCTTCGAGATCACGGAGACCGCCGCGATCGCGAGCTATTCGCAGGCCAACCGCTTCATCCACGCGCTGAAGGAGATCGGTTGCCGCTTCGCGCTCGACGATTTCGGCACCGGGCTCTCGTCGTTCGGCTACCTCAAGCATTTCCCGGTGGACTTTCTCAAAATCGACGGCAGCTTCGTGAAGGAGATCCTGCACGACCCGATCGACCGGGAGATGGTGCGCTCGATCAACGAGATCGGCCATCTCACCGGCAAGCAGACGATCGCGGAATTCGCGGAGAATGCCGAGATCATCACGATGCTGCGCGGAATGGGCATCGACTACGCCCAGGGCTACGGCGTCTCCGAGCCCAAGCGCCTCCTGCAAGCCGTCGCCTGATTGCGCGGCGAGGCCGCCACCCGGCACGCGCTTTGCGCGGCGCCGCTCCGAGTCAAAGCGCGAACGGCCGGAAGAGGCGGGCGCAGCGACTGCCCTAGACGAAGCGCATGGAGAAGTCGATCGCGCGCACGTGCTTCGTGAGCGCGCCGAGCGACACGAAGTCGACGCCCGTCGCCGCGATGTCGGGCAGCCGGTCCCCATCGATGCTCCCCGACGCCTCGAGCGCCTTGCGAGGACCCGCCTGAGCATCGCGCAGCACGACCGCTCGGCGCATGTCGTCGAGAGAGAAGTCATCGAGCATGACGCGGTCGGCCGCGGTGCCGAGCGCCTCGACGAGCTGCTCCAGCGTTTCCGCTTCGACTTCGATCATCACTTGCGGTGACCGCTGCCGAGCGAGCGCAACGGCGTTCGCGAGGGAGCCTACGGACGCGATGTGGTTTTCCTTGATCAGCACGGCGTCGAAGAGACCCATGCGGTGGTTGGTACCGCCGCCGCAGCGCACCGCGTACTTCTGCGCCGTGCGCAAGCCGGGCAGCGTTTTGCGGGTGTCGAGCGCGCGCGTCTGTGTGGTGCGAAGAAGCTCGACGACGCGCCGCGTTGCGGTCGCAGTGCCCGACAGCGTCTGCAGGAAGTTGAGCGCAGTGCGCTCGCCGGAAAGCACGCTGCGTGCGGGGCCGTTAACCGTGCAGATGACCGTGCCGGCTGCGACCTCCACACCGTCCTGCGCACGCCAGGCGACCACGATGGTCGGATCGAGCTGGCGGAACACTTCGTCGAACCATGCGGTGCCGCAGAGCGTGGCGGCCTCCTTCGCGACGACGTGGGCCGCGCACTGCATGCTTTCCGCGATCAGTGCGGCCGTGAGATCCCCGGTGCCCAAGTCCTCGGCGAGCGCCGCGGCGACCGTCGCAGCGATGTCGGCGGGTAGGGTCGGCGTTTGTGGTGAGCCTGACATCGGAGGTTCCTCGATGAGCGGAGGCCCGGAGCGCCGCTGCGCGTCCGGGCCTTCGAGGACGAGCGCGACCCTTAGAGGAAGAAGCCGCCGTGGCCCAAGCTCACCATGCTCATCAGCATCGGAATCGACAGCAACGTGTTTGCGCGCGACGCGAGGAATGCGACGCGCCGTGCACGCGCAATCTCCTCGGCGGTCGCCTGCACCATGCCCAGCACCTTCTTCTGGTTCGGCCAGATCAGCACCCATACGTTGAACAGCATGATCGTGCCGAGCCACGCGCCGACGCCGATCAGGAGCCCGCCACTGTTGGGGTGGATGAAGCCAAGCGTGAACGCGTCGAAGAACAGACCGCGCTGTCCAAGGTAGCCCGCGCCGGTGACCCAGGTCGCTACGGCGCCCCAGCGGAACCAGAGCAGCGCCCGCGGCGCGACGTACTTGCCGATGCCGGCGCCGCCGGGCCCGCCCTGATCGGCCGCGGCGGCCGCGAGCGCGGGCACCTGCACGAAATTGAAGTAGTAGAGCAGGCCGATCCAGGTGATGCCGGCCATCACGTGCAGCCATACCCACAGGCTGTCCGAGTTGAACACGACGCCCATCGTGATGAGGGCGATCACGACCGCGATCACCACGCCCCCGATGATGGTGCCCTTGATGGTATTCAGTGGGTTCATTCAACCTCCCGTCGCCGGACGCCGGCTTGTTGTTGGTCGTTTTCGGGTTTCAGCCGCTTTTTGCTTGTCGTCGCCGAGGTGGGCAGGCTTGCCCGCGCTTCGAGACCGTAGAAGAATAGTGACAAGACCCGTGCAGTTCAACGATCTCGCCGCGACTGTCGAGCTTGACTTTGCGCGAGCGCTGCACGAAACGATGAGGAATCACCAGCATGGACGTCAACGACCGCATCAAGAAGCAGCTCGAGAGCCACCCGGTGCTGCTCTATATGAAGGGCACTCCGGACTTCCCCCAATGCGGCTTCTCCGCGAAGACCGTGAGCGTGCTGCGCGCGCTCGACGCGAAGTTCGACTATGTCAACATTTTCGAGGATCCGGAAATCCGCGAGGGTTTGAAGCGCTATTCGAACTGGCCGACCTTTCCGCAGCTCTACGTGAACGGCGAGCTGGTCGGCGGCTGCGACATTGCCGTGGAGCTCTACCAATCGGGCGAGCTCAAGCAGATGCTCGAATCGGCGACCGCCACCCAGGCCGGCTGATCGCGCGCCGTCAGGTGCCGTAAACGCCGCGAAACCGATTGACGACGGCGCAGAAGAGCTGCGCCGTCATTTCGGCGTCGTACAGCGCCGAATGCGCGCGGGCATCATCCCACTCGAAACCGGCCGCGGTCACCGCGCGGCCGAGCACGGTTTGTCCGTAGGCGACGCCGCCGAGCGTGACGGTGTCGAAGGTCGAGAACGGATGGAACGGATTGCGCTTCACGCCCGTGCGCTCTACGGCCGCGTTCAGGAACTGCAAATCGAAAGAGGAATTGTGGCCCACTAGAATCGCACGGCTGCAGTTCTGCGCTTTCAGCTCTTTGCGCACTTCCTGGAATACGCCGCGCAACGCCTCCGCTTCGTCGATCGCAGGCCGCAGGGGGTGGAACGGGTCGATGCCGGTGACCTGCAATGAGGCCGGGTCGAGCCGTGAGCCCGGAAACGGCTTCACGAGATAGCGGTGCCGTTCGGCGAGCTCGAGGTCGCCGCCGGCGTTGAGGCGCACGAGCACGGCCGCGATCTCGAGCAGCGCGTCGGTCGCGCTGTTGAAGCCGCCCGTCTCGACGTCGATGATTACCGGCAGGAAGCCGCGAAAGCGGCTTGCGATGCCGCTGGCGCTCGCGGCGTCCGGAGCCGCGACGGTTTGGTCGTTCGCGCTCAATTCGATAGCCGCTCGGCGAGCTCGACCGGGCTGCCGCCGCGCAGTAGCTCGACGGTGAGTCGGACGCCGAATCCCGTGATTTCGGACGGTATGTGAGCGAGCCCGCCCTTGTGCTGGCCCGCGCTGAGATCGATGTGGACCCAGGGCACATCGGCGGGTACGAAGCGGCTCAAAAATCGAGCCGCGAGGATGTGATCGCCATATGTCTCGACGGCGCATTGTTTCACGTCGGCGATATCGCTCTTCAAGTCGTCGTCGAAGTCCGCGTCCATCGGAAACGGCCAGACGCGCTCGCCGCTCGCGGTGCCGGCATCCACGAGCGTTTGATTTGCGGCGATGCGGTTCGTGAACACGCCCGAATACCGCTCGGTCAGTGCGCCGACGCACGCCCCGGTGAGCGTGGCGTAGTCGACGATCAGGCTCGGCTTCTCACGAGCCGCGAGCGCGAGCGTATCGGCGAGCACCATGCGGCCTTCCGCGTCCGTGTGGATCACCTGTATGCTCGTGCCGTTCACGGCATGCACGACGTCCTGCGATTTGTAGGCGGTGCCCGATAGGCGATTCTCGGTGATCGCGAGCCACGCATCGATCGCGTACGGCGCCTCGAGCTCGACGAGCGCAAGCAGGGTGCCGAGCGCGACCGCGCTGCCTTGCATGTCGGTATGCATATCGAGCATGCCCTTGAACGTTTTCAAGTTCGTGCCGCCGGTATCGAACAAGATGCCTTTACCGACCAGCGCGAGCGGTGGTCCCGCCGCGCGCGCCGGTCGATAGCTCACGCGCAGAATCCCCGCGTCGCGTGCAGCGTTGCCTTGCGCGACCGCGAGAAACGCTCCGGCGCCGAGCTTGCGCAGCTCCGCCTCGCCGTAAAACTTCGAGCGCAGCGACCGTTCGGCTGCGAGCGATTCGATCGCCGCGCGGTAGGTCGAGGCCGTCAGAACGTTCGGCGGCAACGCGGTAAACCAGCGCGCGACGTTGTTGCCGAGCGCCGTGGCCGCCGTGGCCGTGAGGTCGAGGCTCTGCGGTGCGAGCAGCCGCAGCGCACGCAGACGCGTCCGCCTATCCGGACCGGTGGTCTTATACGTGGGCAGGTCGAAGGCCGCGGCCTGCGCGGCGGCCGTCATCGCGAGGAGCGCGCGACCCGCGGCCTCCTCGGGCAGGCCCGCCACGGCAACCGCGACGGTCGAGGCTTTGTCGTGCAGCGCCGGACCGAGTGTGCGCCGCGCCCAGCCGAGCGCGGCGTGAGTCGACTTCGCATCGAATGCGGCGACCGTGACGCCGGTGCCGCGTCCATTGTCGATCCGTGATGTCGCGCTCGACTCGCCGTTCTTCACGGCGCGTTTCAGCAGGCGAACGAGGTGCGCGCCGCGCGGCAAGCGATCGAGCGTGCTTGCGGCAGCGTGCTTCGGTGCAATCACGATCGCGTGATCGCACGCGTCGAGCGTCGCACGCGTGAGCGATTGTGCGCGCTGCGTGATCTTCAGCGGTTTGAAATCGGGCAAATTCATTCGTCGCAACGCGCTTCGTCGACGCAGGGTCTTGCCTTGACCGGCTTTGGGCAAACCCCGATCATAGCGCCGCTGAGAGGGCCGGGTTTCAGCGGGCCTCGTGGTTGGGGCTGCATCGTAACAGAGATTCTCTGCCCTAGCTGCGTGCTCGACCCTGCCACGGCGTAATGGAGTACAGTGCCCTATGGCGAGCGCAAGACCACTGCCGCTGTTCGGTCTCCGCGGCGACGATTCGGATCCCGAAGAAACGCAGGACTGGCTCGAATCGATCGACTCGGTGCTGCGAGTACACGGCGCGGAGCGCGCGCACTTCCTGCTCGAGTGCATGATCGATCATGCGCGCCGTTCCGGCGCGTACCTGCCGTACAGCCCGAACACGGCTTACCTCAACACGATTCCGGTCGGCCGCGAGCCGGACTACCCGGGCGATCGCGCGATCGAGCGGCGCATCGAGGCGTACATTCGCTGGAACGCGATGGCGATGGTCGTCCATGCCAACCGCAAGAGCTCGGAATACGGCGGGCACATCGCGAGCTACGCGTCCTCGGCCACGCTCTACGAGGTCGGCTTCAATCATTTTTGGCGCGCGCCCAGCGTCGATCACGGCGGAGATCTCGTGTTCTTCCAAGGGCACTCTTCGCCGGGCATCTATGCACGCGCGTTCCTCGAGGGGCGCTTGACGACCGAGAACCTCAATCACTTTCGTCAGGAGGTCGTCGGTCTCGGCGTCGGGCTGTCGTCGTATCCGCACCCCTGGCTGATGCCGGAGTTCTGGCAGTTCCCGACCGTGTCGATGGGCCTGGGGCCGATGATGGCGATTTATCAGGCGCGATTCATGCGCTACCTCGAGCATCGCGGCATTCTGCCGGCCCAGGATCGCAAGATTTGGTGCTTCCTCGGCGACGGCGAGACCGACGAGCCGGAATCGATGGGCGCGATCACGATGCCGGTGCGCGAGCGGCTCGACAACTTGATCTTCGTGATCAACTGCAATCTGCAGCGGCTCGACGGCCCCGTTCGCGGTAACGGCAAGATCATCCAGGAGCTCGAGGCCGCCTATCAGGGCGCCGGCTGGAACGTGATCAAGGTCATTTGGGGATCGCGCTGGGATCCGTTGCTCGCGCGCGATCAGAGCGGCGTGCTCCGCAAGACCATGGAAGAGTGCGTCGACGGCGAGTACCAGTCGTTCAAGGCAAAGGGCGGCGCGTACACCCGCGAGCATTTCTTCGGGCGCTATCCCGAGCTCAAGGCGATGGTCGCGCACCTATCGGACGAG
Organism: uncultured Gammaproteobacteria bacterium; assembly: GCA_963817615.1. Classification (GTDB taxonomy): domain Bacteria; phylum Pseudomonadota; class Gammaproteobacteria; order Steroidobacterales; family Rariloculaceae; genus FEN-1219. The sequence goes on from CAWFPH010000003.1 coordinate 338,047, forward strand.
GACATTTGGCACTTGAACCGCGGCGGCCACGACGCCGTGAAGGTCTACGCCGCGTACCACCAGGCCGTCCAGCACGAGGGCCGGCCGACCGTGATTCTTGCGAAGACCGTGAAGGGCTACGGAATGGGCCACGCGGGCGAAGGGCTGAACATCACGCACCAGAAGAAAAAGGTCGACGACGACGATCTGAAGGTCTTCCGCGACCGCTTCCATATCCCGATCTCCGATGAGGACATCGCGAAGCTCTCGTACTACAAGCCCGCGGAGGACAGCGAGGAGATCCGCTATCTCAAGGAGCGCCGCGAGAAGCTCGGCGGCTTCTTCCCCCGGCGTCGGACGAAGGCCGAGCCACTCGAAGTGCCGCCGCTCGAGTTCTTCAAGAGCCAGCTCGAGGGCAGCGGCGATCGCGAGTTCTCGACCACGATGGCGTTCGTGAGAATTCTGACCGCGCTCGTGCGCGACAAGAACATCGGGCAACGGATCGTGCCGATCGTCCCGGACGAGGCGCGCACGTTCGGCATGGAGGGCATGTTCCGTCAGATCGGCATCTATTCGTCGGTCGGACAGCTGTACACGCCGCAGGACGCGGACCAGCTCACCTACTACCGCGAGGACAAGCAGGGACAGATGCTCGAGGAGGGCATCAACGAAGGCGGCTCGTACTGCTCGTGGATCGCGGCGGGCACCGCGTACTCCAACCACGGCGTGCAGATGATCCCCTTCTATATCTACTACTCGATGTTCGGCTTTCAGCGGATCGGCGATTTCGCCTGGGCCGGCGGCGACATGCAGGCGCGCGGATTTTTGATCGGCGGCACCGCCGGACGCACGACGCTCGCAGGCGAGGGCTTGCAGCATCAGGACGGCCACAGTCAGCTCGTCGCGACAACGATTCCGAACTGCCGCGCGTACGACCCCTGCTACAACTACGAGCTCGCGGTCATCATCCAAGACGGGCTGCGCCGGATGTGCGCCGAGCAGGAGAACATTTTCTATTACATCAGCTGCATGAACGAGAACTACACGCATCCGGCGTTGCCGGACGGCGTGCAGGAAGGAATCTTGCGCGGCATGTATCTCCTCAAGACCGGCGGGAAAAGCAAACCCAAAGGCAAAGCCAAAACCACGGCAAGACCAAGACCAAGACCAAGACGGAGGCGCGCGTGCAGCTGTTCGGCTCGGGCACGATTCTCCGCGAGGTTCTCGAGGCAGCCGCGCTGCTCGAGCAGAAGTTCGGCGTGCCGGCCGACGTGTGGAGCGTCACGAGCTTCAGCGAGCTCAGGCGCGAGGCGCTCGACGTCGAGCATTGGAACACGTTGCATCCCGAGGCCGAGCCGCGGACGAGCTACGTCGCCAAGACCCTCGCAGGCAAGAGCGGTCCGTTCGTGGCTGCGACGGACTACATGAAGCTCGTCTCGGATCAAATCCGCCAATGGGTGCCGGGTCGCTACGTCGTGCTCGGCACGGACGGATTCGGCCGTAGCGACGGTCGTCATGCGCTGCGCGAGCACTTCGAGGTGGATCGCCGCTCGATCGCGATCGCCGCGCTCAAAGCGCTCGCCGATGACGGCGGCATCGATGCGGAAACGGTCGCGACGGCGATCGCCGAGTTCGATATCGATCCCGAGAAACCGTCGCCTGTCACCTTGTAAGGCGGGCTCGCTACAAAGGGCTGTCGTGGACGTCGTCGTACCGGAACTCGGTGACTTTGCCGACGTAGAGATCATCGAGATCCTCGTGAAGCCGGGCGATCGCGTGGCGCGCGAGCAGGGGCTCATCACGCTCGAGACAGAGAAGGCCACGATGGACGTGCCGTCGCCCGAGGCCGGCCGGGTCGGCGCTCTGAATGTCAAGGTCGGCGACCGCGTGTCGGCCGGCAACGTGATCCTCTCGCTCGAGACGGAAGACGGCGCCGACGAGAGCGGCGACGGTGCACACGGCGGTCGCGGCGAGCCGACCGCAGCGCCCGCTGCCGCGGCCCGCAACGAGCCCGCGGCAGCGCCCCGTGCGGCGGCTCGCAACGAGCAGGCCGCCGCAGCGGCGCCGGCTCCGACAGCCGCCGGCGACGGCGCGCCGCGCGTCGTCACCGTTCCCGACCTCGGCGACTTCGGCGACGTCGAGATCATCGAGGTGCTCGTGAAGCCCGGCGACCGCGTCGCGGCCGAGCAGGGACTCGTCACACTCGAGACCGAGAAAGCCAGCATGGACGTGCCTTCGCCGGAGCCCGGCGAAGTGCTCGAGCTCAAAGTGAAGACCGGCGATCACGTCTCTGCAGGCGATCCGCTGCTCGTGCTCCGCGCGGCCGGCGGGGCACCTGCGGCGCCGCGGCCCGAAGCGCCGGCGGCTGCGAGCGTGGCCGTCGCGCAGCCAACGGCGGCGCCGCTCCATGCGGCAGCCCCGCCGAATGTGCCGCGTGTCGCCGCGCCCGCTTCGCAGGCCGCGACCGCCGCGACGAGCTTCGGCGACGCACACGCGAGCCCGTCCGTGCGCAAGCTCGCGCGCGAGCTCGGGGTCGAGCTCGGGCGAGTTCGCGGCTCCGGGAGGAAGGGCCGTATAACGGCAGACGACCTGAAGGCGTTCGTCAAGGAGACGCTGCGCAGCGGGGGAGCCGGGCCCGCGCTGCCGCGGATCCCGACCGTCGATTTCGCGAAGTTCGGCGAGATCGCAACGGAGCCGCTCACTCGAATCCAAAAGATCTCGGGACCGCGCCTGCAGGCGAGCTGGATCAACGTGCCGCACGTCACGCAGCACGACGAGGCCGACATCACGGAGCTCGAGGCGCTCCGCACCTCGCTCAAGGATCAGGCGGAGGCGCGCGGTGTCAAGCTCACTCCGCTCGCGTTCGTCATTCGCGCGTGCGTGCTCGCGCTCGCGGAGATGCCGCACTTCAAGTCGTCGCTCGCCCCAGATGGGCAGAGCCTGATCGTGAAGCGTTACACGCACATCGGCTTCGCTGCCGACACACCGAACGGCTTGCTCGTGCCCGTGATTCGCGATGCCGATAAGAAGGACGTCTACGAGCTCGCGGTTGCGCTCGCAGCGCTGTCGGAGAAGGCGCGGGCCGGCAAGCTTTCGGCCGACGAGATGCAAGGCGGCGTGTTCTCGGTGTCGAGCCTCGGCGGAATCGGCGGGCGGTTCTTCACGCCGATCATCAATGCGCCCGAGGTCGCGATTCTCGGCGTCTCGCGCAGTCAATGGCAGCCGGTCTACCGAGGAACCGCGTTCGTCCCTCGGCTCATGTTGCCGCTGTCGCTATCGTACGACCACCGTGTGATCGACGGCGCGAAGGCCGTACGCTTCACGACGCGCCTCGCCGCGATCCTCGCGGACGGCGCGAAGCTCGTCGAGGCGATTCCTTGAGCACGGTACGGTGAGCGGCGACGTCGAGGTTCGCGTCCCCGAGCTCGGCGACTTTCCGGCCGTCGACGTGATCGACGTGCACGTGAAGCCCGGGGATCGGCTGTCCCTCGACGATCCGCTGATTACGCTGGAAACCGACAAGGCCACGATGGACGTGCCGGCCACGCAACCCGGGACGGTGGTCTCCGTCGCGGTCAAGGTGGGCGACAGGATCGGCGCCGGAGACTTGATCTTGACGCTGGCGCCCGAGGCCGGGCAGCCGAGCGGTGCGGCGGCCCCGGGGCCGGCCGGGGCTGCCACGGCGAAGGCGAGCCGCGTCGAACCCGCCGCGCCGGCGCCGAGCGACGCCGGCGCCGCGCGCCCGGGGACAACCGCGCAGATGCCGGCTTCGACGCCCAGGGCAGCCGCCGCAGCGGCCGCTGCCGTCGCACCGGCTACCGCGCCGGCGGGGCCGCGGCTCGTCGTGATCGGTGCCGGGCCGGGCGGCTACACGGCCGCGTTTCGCGCGGCCGATCTGGGGCTCGACGTCACGCTCGTCGAGCGCTGGCCAACGCTCGGCGGCGTCTGCCTGAACGTCGGCTGTATTCCGTCGAAGGCGTTGCTGCATGCCGCGCGGGTGATCGAGGAGGCCCACGAGATGGGAGCGCACGGCGTCGCGTTCGGGGCGCCGCAGGTCGATACCGCGAAGCTGGGCGCTTGGAAGAGCGGCGTCGTACGTCAGCTCACGAGCGGTCTCGATGCGCTCGCGAAGCAGCGCAAGGTTCGGGTCTTGCGCGGCAGCGCACGCTTCGCCGGACCGAACCGGGTCGAGGTCGACCGCGATGGCGCGCAGGAAGTCGTCGAGTTCGATCAGTGCATCATTGCGGCCGGCAGCGAGCCGACGGTCCTGCCGAATCTGCCCGACGATCCGCGCATCATCGACTCGACCGGTGCGCTCGAAGTAGGCGACTTGCCGCAGCGCATGCTCGTGATCGGCGGCGGCATCATCGGTCTCGAGATGGCGACCGTCTATGATGCGCTGGGCGTGCAGGTCTCGGTCGTCGAGCTCACGAAGACCTTGATACCGGGTTGCGACCGCGATCTCGTGAAGCCTCTCGAGAAGCGGATCAAGGCGCGCTACGAAGCGATCATGCTCGGCACGCGCGTCGTGCGAGTCGAGGCCGGTGAGCGCGGGATCGCGGTCCATTTCGACGGCGACGAAGCGCCGGCCGAGCCGCAGGTCTACGGCAAGGTGCTGGTCGCCGTGGGGCGCAGCCCGAACGGCCTTAGGCTCGGTGCCGAGCGTGCCGGCGTCGCGGTGGACCCGCGCGGCTTCGTTCCCGTGGACCGCCAGCAGCGCACGAACGTGCCGCACATCTTCGCGATCGGCGACATCGTGGGGCCGCCCATGCTCGCCCACAAGGCGACCCACGAGGGCAGGGTGGCCGCCGAGGTAGCGGCCGGACAGAAGAGCTTTTTCGACGCGCGGGTCGTGCCCGCGGTCGCGTACACCGATCCGGAGATCGCATGGGTCGGCCTCACGGAGGATGATGCGAAGGCGCTCGGCACGGACTACGAAAAGGGCTCGTTTCCGTGGGTCGCAAGCGCGCGCTCGCTCACGCTCGGTCGCAGCGAAGGCCTCACGAAGCTACTGTTCGACGGCGCCACCGGCCGCGTGCTCGGCGCCGGGATCGTCGGCACGAACGCCGGCGATTTGATCGCCGAGGCCGCGCTCGCGATCGAGATGGGCTGCGATGCGGAGGACATCGGGCTCACGATTCACCCGCACCCCACGCTCTCCGAGACGCTGGCGTTCTCGGCCGAGGCGGCCGAGGGCACGATCACCGATCTCTACGTTCCGAAAAGGCGCCGCTGATCGCCGGCGGGCCGCGACCGACCTCCGAGCCCGTCGACCGCCGCGCGGCGTGAAGCGGGCGCGACTCTTCAGGCCACGGTCTTGTCCGCGAACTCGCAGAGGTCGGCGATGAGACAGGTCGGGCACTGCGGTTTGCGCGCCTTGCAGACATAGCGGCCGTGCAGGATCAGCCAGTGATGCGCCCGCTGCTTGTACTTGGGCGGCGTGGTTGCGACCAGCGCATCCTCGACCGCCCGCACCGTAGCACCGCGAGCAAGCCCGGTGCGATTCGCGACTCGATAGATATGGGTGTCGACCGCGATCGTCGGCTCGCCGAAGGCGGTGTTCAGCACGACGTTCGCGGTCTTGCGGCCGACGCCCGGCAGCGCCTCGAGCGCCTCGCGCTCGTGCGGCACGGCGCCGCCGTGCTGTTCGACGAGCGTGCGGGAGAGTGCGATCACGTTCTTGGCCTTGGTATTGAACAGCCCGATCGTCTTGATGTAGTGCTTCAGACCCATTTCGCCGAGATCGACGATTGCCCGCGGCGTGTGCGCGACCTTGAACAGCTCGGCAGTCGCCCTGTTCACGCTCGCGTCGGTCGCCTGCGCGGACAAAACGACGGCCACGAGCAGCTCGAACGGCGTCCTGTAGGCGAGCTCCGTTTTCGGTTCCGGATTCGCCCGCGCAAAGCGCTCGAAGATCTTGCGGCGGCGCGCGGGTGTCACGGCGCGCCTTCCGGAGCCGGCGCGCGGGTTCCGGCAGGCTCCCGAGTCAGCAGATTGCGCAAGGCGAGGAGCAGCCCCATGCCGAAGAACGCGCCCGGCGGCAGCACCGCGATCAGCATGCCGTCGAAGGGCAGGTGCAGCGTCGCGTCCGCGCCGGTGGAGCCTGTGAGCAGACGCAAACCGGAGAGCAACGTCCCGTGACCGACCAGCTCGCGCAGCGCTCCGAGCGTGACGAGCACGCCGAGGAAGCCGCAGCCGGTTGCAAGACCCGACAGCGTTGCTTCGACGACCGGCCGGCGACTCGCAACGGTCTCGGCTTGTGCGAGTAATCCACAATTGGTCGCGATCAACGGAATGAAGAGCCCGAGTGCTTCGTGCAGGTCGTCGCGCAGCGCGTGCGTCAGCAAATCGACGCAGGTTACGAGTGAAGCGACGACCAGCACGAACAACGGGATCCGCACAGCCGGGACGAGCGCCTTGCGGACCAGCGAGATCAAAGCGTTAGAGATCACGAGCACGGCCGCAGTCGCAAGGCCGAGCGCGAGACCGTTCACGACGGAGGTCGTGATCGCGAGCAGCGGGCAAAGCCCGAGGAGCTGCACGAGCGCGACGTTGTTGTCCCAGAGTCCGGCGCGCACGATGTCGCGAGGATGGCTATTCGGCGTGGGCATCGGCGGCGGCAGCGGCGGCTGCGCGGTAAAGCTCGTCTTTGTGCTGATCGAAGTATAGCAGCGTGTTCTTGACGGCTTTCACGACCGCGCGCGAAGTGACCGTCGCTCCGGTGAGCGAGTCGAATTGGCCGTCGTCTTTCTTCACGGCCCAGCCGGACGGCTCCGGCATCGCGAGGCTCTTGCCGTCGAATTGCAGAATCCAATCGCTCTTCGCGGCGTCGATTCGGTCGCCGAGCCCGGGCGTCTCGCGGTGGCTCACGGCGCGCACGCCGGTCAGAGTGCCCGACGGCGACACTCCGATCAGCAGATGAATCGGCGCGTTGTAACCGTCGGGCGCGACGCTCGCGAAAATCGTCGCGGCCTGCCCGCCGTCGTCGCTCAGCACGAACACGTCGATCGCGGCGCCGCCCAGCAGCGGATCGGCTGCGTTGATTCGGACGGCGCGCAGGTCGCGGCCATGCAGGCCCGGATCGAGCACGCTGTTCAGGCGGGCGACGAGCCGCGCACGCTCGTTCGCCGCGATTCGGTCCTTGCTGAAGTCGTGCGTCGCCTTCACGATGAACGCGACCGCAACCGCGAGCGTCGCCACGATCGCGGCCGTGCCGAGCAGCCGTGAGTCAAGCTTGGCCATAGATTCGCGGCTGCGTATAGCGATCGATCAGCGGCACTGCGCCATTCATCAGCAGCACCGCGAACGCGAGGCCGTCCGGGTAGCCGCCCCACGTGCGAATTGCGTAGGTGACGAGCCCTATTCCGGCGCCGTAGATCAGACGGCCGCGGTTCGTGGTCGCGGCCGAAACGGGATCCGTCGCGATGAAGAACGCCCCCAGCATGCTGGCGCCGCTGAACAGATGAAATCCCGGCGCCGCAAAGTGATTCGCATCGATGAGGTAGAAGAGGGCGGCCGGCAGCAGTAGACCCGCGAGCAGCGCAACCGGAATTTGCCAACGGATCGTGCCGGTGTAGAGGAGGTACAACCCACCCAGTGCGACGAGATTGCTGACCCACTCCCAGCCGCGTCCGCCGAAATCCCCGAACAACGATCCGCCGCGCAGCTCTTCGAAGCTGTGCATCGAGCGCAAGCCTTCCTTCACGATGTCGAGCGGTGTGGCGCGAGTCAGCGTGTCGACGTCGATTGCCGCAGGCAGCTTGCCGGTGAGGGAGTAGCCGAGCTGCGCAACGAAGCCGAGATGTTGGTAATCGAGATCGCCCATGCGCGGCGGGATCCAATGTGTCATCTCGATCGGAAACGACAGCAGCAGAACGACGTAGCCGACCATCGCCGGGTTGAACAAGTTCTTGCCGAGGCCGCCGTAGAGCTGTTTGGCGAGCGCGATCGCGACGCCGGCGCCGACGGCGGGAATCCACCAAGGGACGAGCGGCGGCAGCGCGAACGACAAGAGCGCGGCGGTTACCAGCGCGCTGCCGTCGTGTAGCGCGTGACGTGTTCGACGCCCGCGCAGCCTCAGCACCGCGGCTTCCGATGCGAGCGCCGCGCCCGCGGCAAACACGAAATTGATGGGCAGGCCCCAGCCGAAGAACCAGACGTAGACCACCGCTGCGGGGGCGAGCGCGTACAGCACCCGGCGCATCACGCGCGGCACGGCCGTGGTCGCGGGCGCGTGCGGCGCCGGAACGACGTCGAAATGCATGGTCATTCGCGGCTCCGCTCGCCGGTGGCGGCGACTGCGCGGTGCATTGTGCGGCCCGGATGACGCTCGCTGACGTGCTCAACCACGGCCGCGAGCGCTCTCGATCGGCAGTGCCGCTGCGCGACAGCGTGTCGAGTGCGCAGCGATTCGCCCGGTGAGACCGGCAGGGCGGTCGTCGTCGTTGCGAGACCCGCGGGACTTCCGATGCGGCGCGGCATCTCAGAGTCGGGCGAAGCCCGCAAAGCCCAAAAACGCGAGCGACAGGATACCTGCGGTCACGAATGCGATGGACGCGCCTCGAAATGCACTCGGTACATCGGCATGTCTCAGGCGCTCGCGAAGCCCCGCGAGCAGGGCGAGCGCCAGGCCGAATCCGGCGCCGGCTCCGGCCCCGTAGAAGAGCGACGCAACGAAGCTGCGGCTTGCACCGGAGTTCAGCAGCGCGACGCCGAGGACCGCACAGTTGCTTGCGATCAAGGGCGTGTAGATGCCGAGCACGCGATGCAGCAGCGGCGAGAGCCGTCGAATCAGCACGTCCGCGAGCTGTACCGATATGCCCACCACGGCGACGAATGCTATGAGCCGCAAGTACTGTAGCTCGAAGCGCCGCAGCAGCAGGTCATCGACGAGATAGCCGAATCCCGACGACATGGTGAGCACGAGCCCGGTTGCGAGCGCCATGCCGACGGCGCCCTCGAGACGTTGCGAAGCTCCCATGAATGGGCACAGACCGAGAAACTGCACGAGCACGAAGTTGTTGACGAGTGCCGCGGCCAGCACGATCAACAGAAGCTCGGTCATTCAAGTCACCTTCATCCCTGGTTTTGCGCCGGCGTCGGGAGAGAGCAGGAACACGCCTTCGCCCGGGGCGCTGGCCGCGAGAACCATTCCCTGCGAAACGCCGAACCGCATCTTGCGCGGCTCCAGATTCGCAACCAGGATCACGAGCCGCCCGACGAGCGCCTCCGGTTCATACGCGCGGCGAATGCCTGCGAACACGGTGCGTCGCTCCGTCCCGACGTCGAGCTCGAGCTTCAGCAGCTTATCCGCGCCTTCCACCAGGCTCGCCTCGAGCACGCGCGCGACCCGCAGATCGGTCTTCGAGAACTGCTCGAGATCGATTGCAGCGGCGGGCGGCGTTCGCTCTACGGCGGCCACGGCGCTCCCGGCCTCGGATGGCGCCGGGACGCCGGCAGCCGCCCGAGTGTCGGCGAGAATCGCGTCGACGGCGGCGGGCTCGACGCGTTTGAGGAGCGGTTCGAAACGCTCGATAGCATGATCGAGCAGCGGCGTCGCCGCATCGGTCCAGTCGAGCTCGCCGGCGCCGAGCAGGCGTTCGGCACGTTCCGTGAGCGACGGCACGACGGGCTTCAAGTACACCATCAGCGTGCGGAACAGGTTCAGCCCGAGCGTGCAAACGCCGAGCACCTCGGCGGCGGCCTCGGAGTCCTTGGCCAGCAGCCACGGCTTGCGCTCGTCGATGTACTGGTTCGCACGATCGGCAAGCGCCATGATTCGCCGGATTGCACGTCCGAACTCGCGCCGCTCGTAGTCCGCGGCGATCGGCTCGGCCGCGGCCGAGAATTCCGCGTACAGCGCTTCGTCGGGCAGCTGCGTAGCGAGGCGGCCGCCGCCGAGCCGGTGCACGAATCCAGCACACCGGCTTGCGATGTTCACGAGCTTGCCGACGAGATCGGCGTTCACCTTCGCGATGAAATCCGCGAAGCTCAAGTCGATGTCCTCGGGCGCGGCACTGAGCTTGGACGCGAAGTAGTAGCGCAGGTAGTCGGGATCGAGGTGCTTCGCGTAGACCGCGGCCGGAATGAACGTGCCTCGGCTCTTGGACATCTTTTGCCCGTCGACCGTGAGATGGCCGTGCACGAACACGCCGGTCGGCTTCCGGAACCCTGCACCGCTCAGCATCGCGGGCCAGAACAGCGTGTGGAAGTTGACGATGTCCTTGCCGATGAAATGGTACAGCTCGGCCGTGCTTGCAGCGCCCCAGTAGGCGTCGAAGTCGATGCTTTGCCGACGGCAGAGGTTCAGAAAGCTCGCCATGTAACCGATCGGCGCATCGAACCAGACGTAGAAGAACTTATTCGTCTCGCCCGGGATCGGGAAGCCGAAATAAGGCGGGTCGCGCGAAATGTCCCAATCCTTGAGGCCGGCTTTGAACCACTCGTCGAGCTTGCGCACGAGCGGCGCATCGACGATCTGCGGCACCCACTCCTTGAGCTCGCGCTCGAAGTCGGTCAGCTTGAAGAATACGTGCTCCGATTCGCGGACGCTCGGCGGCGTGCCGGAGAGGGTCGACACGGGATCCTTGAGGTCGAGCGGCGTATACGTCGCGCCGCAGTTCTCGCATGAGTCGCCGTACTGATCCGGCTTGCCGCAGACCGGACACGTGCCGCGCACGTAGCGATCCGGCAGGAACATCTGCCGCTCGACGTCGTAAGCCTGCTTGATGTTCTTTCGGCTCGTGTGGCCGGCGGCCGCGAGCCGCTCGTAAATCGTCGTCGTGAGCTCACGGTTCTCAGGCGCATGTGTAGTCAGATAGTTGTCGACGCTGACGCGGAACGTGGCGAAATCGCGGGCGTGCGCCGCGCTTACCCGTTCGATCAACGCCTCAGGCGCGATGCCTTCCTTCTCGGCGCGCAGCATCGTCGGCGTGCCGTGCGCGTCGCTCGCGCAGACGTACAGGCAGCGCTGGCCGCGCAGCCGCTGGAATCGGACCCAGACGTCCGTCTGCACGTACTCGACCAGGTGACCGATATGCAGTGAATCGTTGGCGTAGGGCAGGGCGCTCGTAACGAGAATTGTGCGCTTCGCGCTCACTTAGAAGTTGGCTCCGCAACCGATGGAGGCTCGGCGGCGGGTGCGGCCGTCGAGTGGCTCAATTATGCCACTCGGCCGCGAGCTCAGGCGATGTCTTTGTACTGTTCGAACTTCGTCTTCTCGAACGCTTGCAGGTAGGCCTCCTGGCCGGAGATCACGCCGTCTTCGAGCAGCTTCTTGAGAGAGCTGTCCATCGTGCACATGCCCTCCCGAGCACTCGACTGCATCACGTTCTCGAGCTGCTCGAGCTTGCCCTGGCGAATCAGGTTCGCGGCGGCGGGCGTGTTGATCAGGATCTCGAGGGCGGCGACTCTGCCGCTGCCATCCTTCCTCTTCAGCAGCTGCTGCGAGACGACGCCGCGCAGCGAAGTCGACAGCATGTTGCGCACGTGGTCCTGCTTGTCCGAGGGAAAAATGTTGACGACGCGGTCGATCGTCGCGGCCGCGCCGTTGGTGTGCAGCGTGCCCATTACGAGCACCCCCATTTCGGCGGCCGTCATCGCGATGCTCATCGTCTCGAGATCGCGCAGCTCGCCCACGAGGATGGCGTCCGGATCTTCGCGCAACGCCGAATGCAGCGCGTCGGCGAACGACGGGCTGTGGACGCCGACCTCGCGCTGGCTGATCAGGCACAGCTTGCGCTGATGGACGAACTCGATCGGATCCTCGATGGTCAGGATGTGGCCCTTCGTCCGGCTGTTGATCGCGTCGATCACGCCGGCAAGAGTAGTCGACTTGCCGGAGCCCGTCTTGCCGGTGACGAGAATCAGGCCGCGCGTCGCGGTCGCAAGCTCGTGCAGCGCCTTCGGCATCTTGAGCTCGTCGAGGGTCAAGGCCTTGGACGGGATCCCTCGGAAGACGGCTCCCACGCCGTTCAGGTGGCGAAAGACGTTCACCCGAAATCGCGCTACCTCGGGAATGTAATGGGCGAAATCGGCCGAGTCGTGCACGTTGAATTGCTGCAGCGACACCTCGCTCATGATTCCGAACAGCTCCGCTTTGAGCTCCTCGGGATCGAGACGGTTGTTGTCGAGCGTGATGAGCTCGCCGTGCACCCGCATCCGCGGCGGATCGCCGGCGATCACATGCAGGTCCGAGCCTTTGCGCAGATTCATGCTGCGCAGGAAATCCTCGATCATCGCCACGGGGGTTCTCCTCGATCAGCCGCCGGCCGCCCCGGCGCCGATGTTGCTCGGCAGCACCGTCGTATCGGTGACGAAACGCTCGAACTTCTTGCGATCGTTGGCGTAGCGATAAGCATCGTCGGGGTCGATCAATTTGGCGCTGATCGCATTCAACAGCGCCTGATCCATGAGCTGCATTCCAGCGTCCTTGCCGGTTTGCAGCTGGGCCGGGATTTGGTGCGTCTGCTCGGTCATGATCAGCTTCGCGATCGCACGGTTCATGATCATGATTTCCACGACTGCGCGCCGGCCCCGTGCGTCGGGCGTCTTCACGAGATTTTGCGTGACGACCGCGTGCAAGCTGTGCGCGAGGAAGCTCTTGGTTTGCTCGCGCTGATCGGCGGGTAGAGCGTCGATAATGCGGTCGACGGACTTCACCGCGCTCGTGGTATGCAGCGTCCCTAGCACGAGGTGGCCGGTTTCCGCGGCGGTCATTGCCATGCTGATGGTCTCGCCGTCTCGCAGCTCGCCGACGAGGATCACGTCGGGATCCTCGCGCAGCGCTGCCCGAACGCCTTCGGCGAAGCTCGGGATGTGGGTGCCGAGCTCGCGCTGCACGACCTGCGATCGTTTGCTGCTGTGCACGAACTCGATGGGATCCTCGAGGCTGATGATGTTCGAGTTGCTCGTCTGGTTGAGGTGGTCGATCATCGCGGCCAGCGTCGTCGACTTGCCGGTTCCCGTGGAACCGGTGATGAGCACCATGCCTTGGTGCAGGTCGCAGAACTTAGCGATGACGGGCGGCAAGCCGAGGCTGTCGAGGCTCGGGATCTGGCTCGGAATGTTCCGAAACGTGGCGCCTACGCCGGTCGCTTTGCGGAACACGTTCACGCGAAAGCGGCCGCCGTCGGTGCTGACGTAGGAAAAGTCGAGATCCTGGCCGCGGCGGAAGCGCTCCCGTTGGGACGTGCTCAAGATCTCGTCGACATAACCCTCGAGCTCGGTGTCGCCGACGTCGCGAAACTTGATCGGCATGAGATCGCCGTGCAGGCGCAACATCGGTGGGACGCCGACTGCGAGATGGATGTCGGAGCAACCTTGGGCGAGACCGAGCTTGAGGAAAGCGTCAATGCGCGCCATCGGGGGTCACTCCAGGCGCTCCGCGGCCGCCGCGAGCGCGGCACGTAGCTCGTCCATCGATGAGTACCGCTTGAGCTTGTCGACCTGCATCGTCTTCGAGACGATGTCGCTCAGCTCGCGCGGTACGGTGGGATTCAGCTCATGCACGGCCTGTGCTTTGCCCTGCACGTGTTGGTACATCACCGACATGTGGTCGCCGCGGCTGTAGGGCGGGTTGCCCGCGAGCATCTCGTACATGATCACACCGAGGCTGTAGATGTCGGCTCGCTCGTCGACCTTCTTTCCTAGGATTTGCTCGGGCGCCATGTACTTCGGCGAGCCGATCACGTACCCGGTCTTCGTCAGTTGCGTATCGCCGCTCTTCGCGGCTGCTGCGACACCGAAGTCCACGATCTTGAGCAAGCCGGTGTCGTTGATCAGGATGTTCGCCGGCTTCAAGTCACGATGGATGATGCCCTGCTGGTGGGCGACGGTCATGCCGACGCAGATGTCGATAGCGTAGCCGGTGGCTTTGGCCGGACGCATCGGCTTCTCGTTGGCGATCTCGGTGCCGAGCGTATGCGATGGGAAGTACTCCATCGAAATGGCGTAGCTGCCGCCGATGTACAAGAAGTCGTAGATGCGGATGACATTCTTGTGGGTAATTCGGCGCGAATAGCGCAGCTCGTGGACGAAGCGCTTCAACATCTCCTCGTCGGACGCCACGTTCGCGTTCAAGAACTTGAGGATCAGCCGCTCCTCGACGACGGTGTCCTCGACCAGCACGACCGTGCCGAATGCGCCCTTGCCGATCTTCTGAATGAATTTGTAGCGGCCCTCGATCATGTCGCCGGGTTGCAGCGCGCTCAAGTCGAACGACGGTGCCTCGGGGGCCGCAGGCGCGGCGGCTTGCTCCTCGGGGCCTTCGACGAGCAGCGTTCGGGCTGCCGATGTCGCGGACGTCGAGGCCGGCCGCGCCGCTGCGGCCGCCGGCGTCGTCGCCGTGCGCGTCGCCGTGCGCGTCGCCGCGGGCGATGCGACCATGGCCGTGAGCGGAGCCGGTGTCGGTGTCGCCGTGGCCGCGATCGTTCCGACGTTCGCGGTTCCCGTGTATCGGCCGCTCGGCGACAGTCGGCCCTCGAGCTTCTGCAACGCTTTGTTTGCGGCGCGTGCTACGGTTTCTTCGGCCCCTTGCGCACACTGTTGGATGTAGGGCTTTACGGCCTCGGCTTGCTGCTCGCCCGCCAGCTGGGCGACGGCGCCGATGGCCGCGACTTGAACCTCTTTTTCCGATCGCTGCAGGTACGGCAGGATCTTGTCGAGGATCTTGAACGTGCCGAGCTTCCCGGCGGCCGCGAGGGCGACCGGGAGGGAGCGGTTGTTCTTGTCGACCATCTCGAGGATCGCCGGCAGCGCTTTCGCGTCCCCGATTTCGGCGAGCGCGTCCGCTGCGCGCTCGCTGACCCACCAGTCGCTGTCGCGCGTAGCTTCGATCAGCCGGTCGACGGCGCGCTTGTCGCGGCAGGTGTTCAGAATCTCGATCGCGGCGCGCCGGATGTTCTCGTCCTTGTCTTTGATGAGGTCGAGCACTGCGTCGATCACGCGCGGGCCGCCGATCCGCGCGAGCGCGTCGGCTGCCCGCGACCGCACCCACCAGTCCTCGTCCGCCACGGCCTCGAGCAGATACTTGATGCTGTGAGTAGTGCCGATCTCGTTCAGGATCTCGACGGCGGCGCGGCGACTAAACTCGTTCTCGGACTTGAGCGCTGCAATCAAATGCTTCGCCGTCTCCGGATCGTTCATATGCACGATTACGTCGACGGCCTTGTTCATGACCTCGATGTCGGAGTCGAGCAACAGGCCGGCGATCAGCGCGATGTCTACCTTGGTCTTCGAACGTGCGACGCCTGCCAGTGCGGCTTGGCGCACGAGCTTGTTCGTATCACGTAACGCCTCCTGAAGCGCTCTCGCGACGTCCGGACGATCGAACTTCGCAATCATATTGAGGAGGTGCATCTTGACGACAGGATCCTTGCCCTCGATGCGCGACAAGAGGTCGGGCACGAGGTCCTCGTTCATGACGTCGTCGATGAGCTTGAACACAGCCGCTTTCTCGCTCGGCTGCAGGTAGTAAATCTGGCCGAGCAACTGCCGGATATTCAGCCGGTCCTTGTGCGCGGTGAGCACTTCGATGATGGCGGCCTTCGCGTAGTCGTCCTCGCCGAGCAGGTCGACGAGGCGATTGACGTTGTATTTGCGGTTGGAAGAAAGCGCCCAAGCGGTTCCGGACACCGTGCGCGGATCGGGGTCGGCGAGCCCGCGGGCGATCAGCTGCAAGGTTTTGTCGTTCAGGAGCGAGCCAAGCAGCTCTACGTACTCGACGGTCTGGCGCTTGTCGGCCGAGGCGAGTGCCTCGAGGATCTTCGGTATCGCGGCATTGCCGAGCTTGCGGAGCTTCTCGAAGGCCTTCTTGGCGGCCGGCGAGCCGGGATCGCCTTCCTCCCGGATTTGCGAAATCAGCCGATCGGCCTGAAATGCGTTAAATAAGTTCATCGGCCCGGCGAAGTCGCTCGAGGAGCGGTCCTTTGCGAAAAGAGCGGCATGAGAGGATACGGCTCTCGATCGACCATCGACGATCGAGGATCGAACATAATGAAACTCCGATCTGCGCGATTATGCCACACGGGTTTTGCGGAAACGTAACATAGATCACAGGTTTGCAGCGGCTTGCTAGACCGCGCCCGCCGCCGGAAGCACGACGTGCATTAGGTTACAATTGCGCCCCTCTTGCGGCCGGCTTGCACGATGACTCCAACCGACGACACGGCGCTTCGAGCGCACCTCCAGGGCTTCGTCGTGCCACAGACGGGCCGGGCGCTCGGCGGCCCCGGTACGGCGTTCACGCTCGAGCGCCGGGGCGCCGGCTGGCACCTCTCCCTGCGGGTCGGCTTTCCGCTGGGTCGCAGCGGACCCGATCTCGTCGACGCACTGGCGACGCATTGCCGGTCGGTTACGGCCGAGCCCGTCGACATCGCGATCGAGACTGCGATCGTTTCCCATGCGGTGCAGCACGGGTTGAAGCCCCTGCCGGGTGTGCAGAACTTGATCGCGGTGGCGTCGGGTAAGGGCGGGGTCGGCAAGTCCACCGTTGCGGTCAATGTGGCGCTCGCGCTTTTGCAGGAAGGTGCGCGCGTCGGCATCCTCGACGCGGACATCTATGGACCGAGCCAGCCGCGCATGCTCGGTCTCATCGGCGAACGGCCCGAGACGCGCGACGGCAAGACGCTCGAGCCCCTGCGCGCGCACGGCCTCGAGGCGATGTCGATCGGCTTTCTGGTGGAAGAGCGCCAGCCGATGGCGTGGCGCGGACCCATGGTCACGTCGGCGCTGAACCAGCTGCTCACGCAAACCCATTGGGGAGATCTCGACTATCTGATCGTCGATATGCCGCCCGGCACGGGCGACATCCAGCTCACGCTCGCGCAGCGCGTCCCGGTCAGCGGTGCGGTGATCGTCACCACTCCCCAGGAAATCGCGCTGGCGGACGCGCGCAAGGGTCTCGAGATGTTCGAGAAGGTCCATGTGCCCGTGCTCGGCGTGATCGAGAACATGAGCATCCACGTCTGCTCGAACTGCGGCCACGAAGAGCACATTTTCGGCGAGCGCGGCGGGCGTGAGTTGAGCGAGCAGTATGGAGTGCCGCTGCTCGGGTCGCTGCCGCTCGACCGGCGCATTCGCGAAGAGACGGACGCCGGTAAACCGACGGTCGCGGCCGATCCAGCAGGGCCGCTCGCACGGGCGTTTCGCGAGGCGGCGCTGCGGGCGGCGGGCGAGCTTGCCGCCCGCACGAAAGACTATAGCCGGCTGTTTCCGAACATCACCGTCGAGGAGGATTGATGAGCGTCAAGTCCGATCGCTGGATCCGGCGCATGGTCGCGGAGCACCGGATGATCGAGCCGTTCCAGCCGGACCAAGTCAGGGAGAGCGGGGCGGGGCGAGTGATCTCCTTCGGCACGTCGAGCTACGGCTACGACGTCCGCTGCGCGCCCGAATTCAAGGTGTTCACGAACATCAATTCGGCGATCGTGGACCCGAAGCGCTTCGACGAGTCGAGCTTCGTCGACATGTCGGGGGAGGTCTGCATCGTCCCGCCGAATTCGTTCGCGCTCGCGCGGACGGTCGAGTATTTTCGAATTCCGCGCAATGTGCTCACGATCTGCCTCGGGAAGTCCACCTATGCGCGCTGCGGCATCATCGTGAACGTGACGCCGCTCGAGCCGGAGTGGGAGGGCCACGTGACGCTCGAGTTCTCCAATACGACGACGCTGCCCGCTAAAATCTACGCCAACGAAGGCATTGCACAGATGATCTTCTTCGAGTCGGACGAGGTCTGCGAGACGAGCTACGCGGACCGGGGCGGAAAGTACCAGGGACAACGCGGTGTTACGCTACCGCGCGCCTGATTCGCTGCCGTCGTTATCGCCCCGCCTCGGGCAGGCCGTCGACGGAGGCGAGCGTGAATGCCGTCGTGAGCTCGCCGTTCTTGCGCTGCTCGATGCGCACCGGTAGGTAGCTCAAGCTCGGCGCCGTCCAGAGGTAGGTGGCGCGCGAGGAGTTCTCTCGCTGCTGCACGAACTCGTGGGTTGCGAGCGTTCCGATGCCCGTTTGGGTCATCGCCTCGCCCTGATCCATATAGACGTAGGCTTTCGACGGGTCGTCGTCCGCGAGCTGGTAGCGGCCGGGTTTGCCGGTGGCCATGAGGTCGCGCATCAACGCAACCTGCATGGAGCCGCGGTCGAGATCGCCGTCATGAAGCATGATCTCGCGTCGGCCGCCGTCACCCGTGTAGATCGCGATGTGCTTGTCCCAATCGAAAGCAATCTGGAAGTTGTCCTCGCCTTTGCGGCTGCCGTCTTCGTAGGAGAATGCGAGCGGCTGAATCCGACCATTGCTCAAACGGAACTCGCTGTGGTCGACGGCCGCATTCGGGCGCGCGATCCTGATCAGACCTTGTGCGCGCGTGCTCGACGTGAATTCGTAGACGTCGTGCTGCGCGTCGTAACGCACCGAGAACTCGGACATGCCGACGTCCTTGCCCTTGTACTGAACCTTATAGACGGCGGTGTAGGTAGGCACCGGCACGTCGGCGGCTCGGCCGGTGCCGTTTGCGAGCAGTGCGAGGCCCAACACGAAAGCGCACGGGCGGGCGATCATCAGTCCTCCACGATTACAGGCGCTGCAAGACGCTGGCCGTCAAGCATGACGGCTTCGTTGTCGAGCCTCAAGCGACCGGCGGTGAACCAGTCGACGGCGCGCGGCAGAATGACGTGCTCGCCTGCGTGGACGCGCGCCGCGAGCGACTCGGCCGTATCGGCCGTCCGGACCGGCAAACGATATTGAATCACCGCCGGGCCGGCATCGAGCGCGGCCGTCACGAAGTGAACCGTGGCTCCGTGCAGCCGGTCGCCGTTGTCGAGCACGCGGCGATGGGTGTCGAGCCCGGGATACAGCGGCAGCAGCGACGGATGGATGTTCAGCATTCGGCCGGCGAACGGCAACACGAACGCGGGGCCCAGGATCCGCATGAAGCCGGCGAGCACGATCAGGTCCGGGGCTTCGGCGCCGACGAGCTCGGCGAGCGCTGCGTCGTAGGCGCTGCGCTCGGCCCCGCGGATGACCGGGAGATGCGCGCTCGGAATTCCGGCCGACCGCGCACGCTCGAGACCGCGAGCGGCGCCGCGGTTGCTCGCCACGAGCACGATCTGTCCGGCAATGGCGCCCGTGCGCGTCGCGTCGATCAGTGCCTGAAGGTTGCTGCCCTCTCCAGAGATCAGGACGACGATGCGGGACGACGGTGCGCTCAAACGATCGTCACCGCCTGCTCGGCGTCGACGACGACGCTGCCGATCACGGCCGGTTCCTCGCCGTGCGTCCGGAGAGAAGCGAGGGCGGCGTCCGCGTGCTCGGGGCTGACGACTATGACCATGCCGATGCCGCAATTGAACGTGCGGTGCATCTCTCGCGGCGTGACGCCGGCCGACTCCAGCCAGTCGAACACGGCGGGCCGGCGCCAGCTCGCCGCGTCCAGCTCGACGCCCAAGCCGCGCGGTAGAACGCGCGGGATGTTTTCCAGCAGCCCGCCGCCCGTGATATGTGCGATGCCCTTCACCGGTAATTGCGTGCGCAGAGCGAGCACGGACCGCACGTAGATTCGCGTCGGCGTGAGCAAATGCTCGATCAGCGGGCGTCCCGCGAACGGCTCGAGCGCAGCGCCGGGGCGCGCATTCAGGATGCGGCGAATCAGCGAGTAGCCATTCGAATGCGCACCGGAGGAAAGGAGACCGATCACGGTGTCACCCGCGACGATGTCGCGGCCGTCGATGATGCGGTCGCGCTCCACGATGCCGACGCAGAATCCCGCTAGATCGTATTCGGCATGTGAGCTCATGCCGGGGTGCTCGGCGGTCTCGCCGCCGATCAGCGCGGCCCCTGCGAGCTCGCAGCCGTGCGCGATCCCGGCGATCACTCGCTGCGCGACGTCGACGTCGAGCCGAGGCGTCGAGAAGTAGTCGAGAAAGAACAGCGGTTCGGCGCCGCATACGACGACGTCGTTCACGCACATGGCGACCAGGTCGATGCCGATCTCGTCATGCCCGTCGAATTCGATCGCGAGCTTCACCTTCGTGCCCGCGCCGTCGGTTCCCGACACCAGCACCGGGTCGCGAAAGCCTTGCGGTACGCGAAACAGGCCGCCGAATCCGCCGAGCCCGCCGATGACCTCCGGGCGCGAGGTGCGCTTGACGGCCGGCTTGATGCGTTCGACGAGCTCGTCGCCCGCGTCGATATCGACGCCGGCGTTCTTATAGGTGAACGGTTCCGTATTGGCCATCTTGCGGCGCGTCCGGAGCGGGGGGAAGTTGCCGGCTATAATAAGCGACGTCGGCCGGCCGTGGACAGGGAAGGGGATGCGGAAACATCGATCGAAGCTACGATCGCTCGGCGTCGCAGTGGTAGCGCTCGTCGCGGCCCTACAGGCGCTGCCGCCGGCCGCGGCGGCGAGGTTCACGAGCCTGTATACGCTCAACGTTGCCCCCGATCCCGCGGAGGCTGACCAACGCTCCGCTGCGCTCAAGGCGGCGATGGCGAAGCTCCTCGTGCGCGTGACAGGCCGACGCGATGCCGCGCTCGACCCGGCACTGCAGCCGCTTGTCGATCAGGCGTCGATGTACCTCAACTCGTACGGCCTCTTGAAATCCGGCGAAGTGCAGGTGGGCTTCAATGCGAGCCGAGTCGCGGCGGAGCTCGCGACACTGAATCAGCCCATTTGGGGCGACGAGCGGCCGCTCACGCTGGTCTGGGTCGCGGTCGACGACGGCAACGGCAGCCGCGCGCTGCTCGGCGCAAACGGCGCCGATAATCCCGACCTGCCGCCCGCGATGACCGATTTGCTCACGATGATCCGCGATGACCTCGCCAAGGTCGCCGACGAGCGCGGTCTGCCGCTCGCGCTGCCACTGCTCGACATCGAGGATCTCAATGCAGTGAGCTTCGCCGACCTGTGGGGCGGCTTCGAGGACCGCATCGCGCTCGCGTCGGCGCGATATCGAGCCGACGCGGTGCTGGTAGGCCGCATCCGCCCCGGGTCGTTCGGTGTCGAGGTTCAATGGCTGTTGCTTCAAGATGGCGAGCGCCGCGAGCTCGACGGCGTCGCGCTACGCGATGGTCTCGACGCGGTCGCCGATCGAGCCGCGGCCGAGCTCGCCGTGGTGGGCGGGGCTACCGCCACGCGGCTCACCGTGCTCGACGTTGCGAGCTTCGCCGATTATGGGCGAGTGATGAGCTACCTCGACACGCTGAGCGTTCTGCAAAGCGTCGACGTCGAGAGCTTCGAGCACGGCACGCTCAACTTGAAGATCGCCGCTCGCGGCGATCCGCGCGTGCTCGAGCGCGTGCTCGCGCTCGGCGGCGTGCTCCGCTCTGCCGACGTGCCGACCGCGGCCGGGAGTGCCCCGGCGCTGACGTTCAGGATCGCCCGGGCTGCTCAATGAGCTGGCGATGGCTGCCGAACGCAATCTGCGTTGCGCGCATGTTGCTCGTCGCGCCCCTTGCCGTCCTGCTGCTGCGCGCCGAATACGTCGGCGCGCTCGTGCTGCTCGTGGTCGCCGGATTCTCCGACGGCCTCGACGGATTTCTCGCAAAGACGTTCGACTGGCGAACCCGGCTCGGCGGCCTGCTCGATCCGGCTGCCGACAAGCTGTTGGTCGTGACGCTGTTCGTCACATTGAGCTACGTCGGTCTGCTGCCCTACGGCATCACCGGCATCGTCGTCGGCCGTGACCTCGTGATCGTGGCCGGTGCGTTGACCTATCAGTGGCTGATCGCACCGGTCCAGGGCGAGCCGGCGAAGATCAGCAAGCTCAATACCGCGTGCCAGCTCGGATTGCTCTTTTTCACGATCACACAGGCCGCATTCGCGTGGCCGCCGCAGATCTCGCTTACGGTGCTCGGTGCCGCCGTCGTATTCACGAGCCTCACGAGCGGTTTGACCTACGTGCTGCGCTGGAGCCGGCGCGCCTGGCGCGTCGCGCACGGCGCCGCCTAGCCGATGTCGCAATTGCCTCTGTCTCTTCGGCTCGCGGATCACGCGCGCTTCGAGACGTTCGTCCCGGGTGTGAATGCCGCGGCCGTCGAGCAGACGCGCGCGGTCAGCGAGGGTGCGCCGACGGCCGTCTGGCTGTTCGGTCCGCGCGGCGTCGGCAAATCGCACCTGTTGCAGGCTTCGTGCCGAGCCGCGGCCGGCGGCGGCCGTCGCGCAATGTACGTGCCGCTCGGACCCTCCTCGGGCCTGCCGCCGGAGGCGCTCGACGACCTCGAGCACCTCGACTTGCTCGCGCTCGACGACGTCGAAACGATCGCGGGCCATGCGGCCTGGGAGCGGCGTTTGTTCCTCGTACTCGAAGAGCGGCTCAATCGTTCGGGCCTTTTGCTCGCGGCCGACGCGGCGGCGACGGCCGTCCGCTTCGGGCTGCCGGACCTCGCGTCGCGGGCGGCTGCCGCGGTCGCGTACCGCTTGCGGCCGCTCGACGATTCGGCACGCATGGACGCGCTGCTCGTGCATGCCGAGGCCCGCGGGCTCGAGCTCGAGCGCGCCGCGGCGCAGTATCTCCTGCAGCGGGTCGAGCGCGACATGGGTGCATTGCTCGAGTGGCTCGACCGCCTCGATCGTGCCTCTCTCGCCGAGCAGCGGCGTTTGACGATCCCGTTCATTCGCGGTCTGCTGGAGGTCGACCGCCTCGACGAGAAGCGATGAATAGTGGGCCGATCTCGATGAGCGCAGCGCCGCATGACCCCCTACCGGGGCGAGCCGTAAGCTGACCGCGCGGCGCAAGCTCAGCGGTCCGTGAGGCGTTGCGCGAGCCGCCCGACGCGCGCACCGAGCGCCTTCGCGACGTCGATCTCTTCTTTTGTAAGGCCGGGATTCCAGTCCGCTGCGAGGTGCGTCGCGCCGTAGGGCGAGCCGCCGGTCCGCGTGGTGAACAGCGCGGCCTCGGTGTACGGGACGCCGACCAGGAGCATCCCGTGATGCAGCAACGGCAGCATCATGCTGAGCAGCGTGCTTTCTTGGCCGCCGTGAGCGGAGGAAGTCGCGGTGAATACGGCCGCGGGCTTGTCGACGAGTCGCCCGCCGAGCCATAGGTCTCCGGTCGAGTCGAGGAAATGCTTGAGCGGCGCCGCCATGTTGCCGAACCGGGTTGGGCTGCCGAGCAGGAGGCCGTCGCACTCGAGCAGATCGACATGTTCGGCATAAGGCGGACCTTCGGCCGGCACGGCCGGCTCCAGTGCGCCGGTCGTCGTCGTCACGGGCGGCACCGTGCGCACTCGGGCGATGGCGCCGGCGCTCTCCACGCCGCGCGCCGCCTGCTGCGCGAGGGCCGCGGTGCGGCCACCTCGGGAGTAGTAGAGAACGAGGACGCTGGGCGCGCTCACTCGAAGAGCTCCAGCACGCGCTCGGGCGGCCGGCCAACCACGGCACGGTCGCCGCGCTCGACGATCGGCCGCTGCAGCAGCGCGGGCATTGCTTCGAGCAGGCCGAGCACCTCGTCGGGCGTCGGCTCGCGCCCGAGCTCGGCTGCGAACGAGCGATACTCGGGCTCGGCGGTGCGCACGAGATCGAGCGGCGCCGACCCGAGCTTCGCGAGCAGCGCCTGCAACGCCGTGCGGTCGAGCGGCTCGCGCAGATAGTCGACGACCACGAACGGTTCGCCGTGCGCCTCGAGCAGCGCGAGCGCGGCGCGTGATTTGCTGCAACGTGCGTTATGGTAGATTCGCGCTTTCATTTTTAACCCTTTGTGCAGCAATGGATTGCCCTCTCCGTTCGGTGCGGTGGCCGCGGCGCTTGCACGCCCAGTCTAGGAAGGGTGTGCCGCGCTTGCCAACGCGGCGCGGCGCCTTGACGCCCGCGAAAGGCCCTTGTAGGTTTCGGCTGGCTCGAGGTCTCATAACAATAAGAGCGATCGCATCGATGTTCCGGGCCCTTGCTTCATTGGCGGCGCTCGTCGTGCTGACGGCGTGTGCGACTTCGCCGCCCGTTCAGGAGATGAGCGACGCGCGACAAGCCATTACCGCGGCCGAGCAGGCTGATGCGGGACGCTACGCGCCGGATTCTTTGCGCGACGCGCGACGCTTCCTCGAGGAGGCCGAGCGGCAAATTCAGCAGGAAGCCTACGGCTCGGCCCGTATGAATGCCGTGCGCGCGAAGAACCGCGCGGCCCAAGCCCTCACGTCGAGTCAGAACGCCGCCGGCGACGGCAAGCAATGAGCGTTCCGCCCGCCACGATCCGATGGCTCGTCTCGGGCAGGGTGCAAGGCGTGTACTTTCGCGCAGCGGCCGCCGCGGAGGCGAGTCGGCTCGCGTTGCGCGGCTTCGTCCGCAATCTCGCGGACGGCCGCGTCGAGGTGGTCGCGGCAGGTGACGTCGCCGCCCTCGGCGAGCTCACGGTCTGGTTGTGGCGAGGGCCGCCGGCCGCACGCGTCGAGCAGGTAGCGGTGGAGCCGTGGGAAGGATCGATTCCGGGCGAATTCAGCGTCGTGCGCTAGTGTCGCTCTAGACCCTGAACCACTTGCGGCGCAGCCGCTCGATCACGCGGTCCGAATAGTCGCGCCGGCCGACGCTGCCGTTGTAGCGCGCCAGTCCCTTCACGAGATCGCCGTGCTCCATGTCGAGATAGAACTTGAGGATCGTGGCCCCGAGCAGCACGTTCACGTCTACTTTGAACAGCTCGTTCTTATCCTTGTAGCCGAGTTGAGGCACCCAAAAAGGCATCACTTGCATCAGCCCGAGCGCGCTCGTCGAGGAGATTGCGTAGCGGTCGAAGTTGCTTTCGACGTCGATTACGGCGAGCACGAGCTCCGGCGGGACGGCCGCTCGAGCGGCGGCGCGGTGGACGGCCTTCAAAATCTGCAGACGCTCCGCCGGATCGGGCACCTGGCTGGCGAGCCGGCGGGACATGTCGCTAAGCCAGACCTCGGCGTCGAATCGGTCGACGAAGCTGTCGGCATCGCGAATGGCCGTGAGCAGCAGTGCACGCAGCTCCGGATCGGGCCCCGCACGCGCGTCCCGCGGGCGCTCGAGCGATTGCGCAGCCGGCGCAAGCAGCACGGCAGCCGTGAGCGCAGCGGCCGCAAACCCGTTCGCTGCGAGGCGCGCCAGGGTGGCCAACGTCGGGGGTTTGGTGGGCATGGGTCGGGTGTGTCGGCGCGAGGATTGCGGCGGCTGCCCATGATCGGTGGGGTGGCCCGCGCCGACTGCGACCTCCGTCACACCGGCAGCGATCGCGGGGCGGTCGTCAGAGTCGCTCATTGCCAGGTAGCCGTTCGCGCGCCAACGGGCGGCATTGTAGCGACTGCTCGGTGCGGGCCGCCACCGCGGCATTGCGTCGCTTCCGGTATTCCCGCAGCATTCTCCGGACCCCGACCTGGCTTCGCGAGGACTTCTTGAGATACGTGGACGGACGGCCTCCCAGCACGCGCCGCAAGGGCATCTATCTACTGCCCAATCTGCTGACGACCGGCGGGCTGTTCGCCGGCTTTTACGCGATCGTTGCGGCGATCGACGGGAACTTCGCGAGCTCGGCGTATGGAATCTTCGTCGCGATGTTCCTCGACGGTCTCGACGGCCGCGTGGCGCGCCTGACGAGCACCGCGAGCGAGTTCGGCAAGCAGTACGATAGTCTCGCCGACATGGTGTCGTTCGGGCTCGCGCCGGCGATCGTGACCTATCAGTGGGGCGTCGCGCGGTTGTCGGAATACGGCGCGATTTGGGGGCGCCTCGGGTGGCTTGCCGCGTTTTTATACGTGGCCGCGGCCGCGTTTCGGCTCGCGCGTTTCAACACGAACGTTGCCCAGGACCGCCGTTTCTTTCAGGGTCTTGCGAGCCCGGCAGCGGCCGTCGGCGTCGCGGCGATGGTGTGGCTTGCGACGCATTACGGCATCGGAGGGCTCACGGCGCTCGTGGCCGGCATCACGGTCACTGCCGTTACGGGCCTGCTCATGATGTCGCGATTCGCTTACTGGAGCTTCAAGGATATCAGCGCCGGTAAACGGTTGCGGTTCGCCAATCTGCTGGTGATTCCGCTCGTGATCATCGTGATTGCGGTCGAGCCGCAGGTCACGATCTTCGTGCTGTTCTTGGCGTACGCATCCTCGGGACCGGCGGCTTGGTTGTGGCATCGTCGGCGCCCGAAGCGCTTCGAGCCGGCGCCGTGAGCGGGCCGCGTGAAAGCTACCTGGCCGAGATCGGCATCACGGCGTGGCGCCGGCGCGGCCTCGCCGCGTCGTCCACGCCCGGAGAGGCCGAGCCGACGCCGCTCCCTGCGCCGACCGCCCCCGCAAGTCGAGGGCCACAGCGCGCGCGCAAACATCGCCCGCGGCCGGTGCGACCTGGGACGCGCTCGCAGCCGCCGTGCGCGCTTGTACGCGCTGCGCGCTGCACGGCAGCCGCACGCAGACCGTGTTCGGCGTCGGCCGCCGCGACGCCGAGCTGTTCGTGATCGGCGAGGCGCCAGGCGCGGACGAGGATCGGCAGGGCGAGCCGTTCGTCGGCCGTGCGGGTCAACTGCTCAATGCGATGCTGCGCTCCATCGGTCTGCCGCGCTCCGACGTTTACATTGCGAACATCTTGAAGTGCCGCCCACCGGGCAATCGCGATCCACAGCCGAGCGAGGCCGCGGAATGCACGCCGTACCTCAATCGACAGATCGAGCTCGTGCGGCCGCGTGTGATTTTGGCGGTCGGTCGGATCGCCGCGCAGTGGCTGTTGCAGTCGGATGCGCCCATCGGTAGGCTGCGGGGGCGGGTGCTAAAGTTCGGCGAGGCTGGCACGCCGCTGGTCATCACCTATCACCCGGCGTATTTGCTGCGCAGCCCGTTGTCGAAGGCAACCGCTTGGGCGGACCTATGTCTGGTCAAAGATCTGTTGAGCAGCTAGAGCGATGAGCGCCGCGGTCATTCCACGCAACGAGATCCGCTTCATGCAGCCGTCCGATTTGAAGGCGGTGGCGAGCGTCGAGCGCGCGGCCTACGATTATCCGTGGAGCCTCGGGATATTCCGCGATTGTCTGCTCGCCGGTTATCACTGCATCGTGCTCGACGTTGCGGGGAGCGTCACGGGCTACGGCATCATGTCGATCGCCGCGGCCGAGGCCCATTTGCTGAATCTCTGCGTGCATCCGCATGCGCAGAACATGGGCTACGGCCGGCGCCTGCTCGAGGCCTTGCTGCAAAAGGCCGTCGACGCGGAGGCCGAGAAGGTGTTCCTCGAGGTCCGGCCGTCCAACCAGGTCGCCCTACGCTTATATCGCGCGGTCGGCTTCGAGCAGATCGGCATTCGGCCTGCCTACTATCAAGCCAAGAACGGCCGCGAAGACGCGGTGGTGCTCGCTGCCAATCTCCGGCCGTCGCACTGACGGCGCCAAACTCCCGGTTCCGATGAACGAGCACCTGAAAAGGCGGACGTTTGCGATTATTTCGCACCCCGACGCCGGTAAGACCACGTTGACCGAGAAGCTGCTCTTGTTCGGCGGCGCCATCCAGATGGCGGGCGCGGTCAAGGGACGCAAGGCGACGCGCCACGCAACGTCGGATTGGATGAGACTCGAGCAGGAGCGCGGTATTTCCGTAACTTCGTCCGTCATGCAGTTTCCGTACGATGGCGCGGTGGTCAATTTGCTCGACACGCCGGGCCACGAGGACTTCTCAGAGGACACTTATCGGACGCTGACTGCCGTGGATAGCGCGCTGATGGTGATCGACGCGGCGAAGGGTGTCGAAGCGCGCACGATCAAGCTCATGGAGGTTTGCCGGCTCCGCACCACGCCGATCATCAGCTTCATCAACAAGCTGGATCGCGAAGGACGGCTCGGCATCGATCTGCTCGACGACATCGAAACCGTGCTCGACATCGAATGTGTCCCGATGACGTGGCCGATCGGCATGGGACGAGAGTTCCGCGGCATCTACCACCTCGCCGACGATTGTGCGCACCTCTATCAAGGCCGCGACGGTAGCCGGTTGCCGCAAGTTCGGCGCGTGAACGGCCTCGATTCGCCCGAGCTGTTGGCGGTGCTCGGCGAGCCCTTTGCAGCGGCATTTCGCGAGGAAGTCGAGCTCGTGCGCGGTGCGACGCCCACGCTCGACGTCGCCCGTTACCTCGAAGGCAAGCAGACTCCGGTGTTCTTCGGCGCAGCGATCCACAACTATGGCGTAAAGGAGCTGCTCGACGCTTTCGTGCGACTTGCGCCGGCACCGCAGCCGCGTCCGACGACGACGCGCATCGTCGCGCCGGATGAGCCGCAGTTCAGCGGCTTCGTCTTCAAGATTCAGGCAAACATGGATCCCGCGCACCGCGATCGCATCGCTTTCTTGCGCGTGTGCTCGGGAGAATACCGCCAGGGCATGCGGCTCTATCACACGCGGCTCGGCCGCGAGGTGCGAGTCGGCGACGCGATCACTTTCATGGCCGCCGATCGCCAGCATGCCGATCAGGCGTACGCGGGCGATATCATCGGGCTGCACAACCACGGCACGATCAACATCGGCGACAGCTTCACGCAAGGCGAATCGCTGGTGTTCACGGGGATTCCGAGCTTTGCGCCGGAGCTGTTCCGCCGCGCCGTGCTCAAGGACCCGCTGAAGCTCAAAGCGCTGCAAAAGGGGCTCGCGCAGCTCTGCGAGGAAGGGGCCACGCAGCTCTTTCGGCCGGTCCTCGGCAACGACTCGATTTTGGGCGCGGTCGGTCCGCTGCAGTTCGAGGTTGCATCGTTCCGCCTGCGCGACGAGTACGGCGTCGATTGCGTGTTCGAGCCGGTCAACGTGGTCGCGGCGCGTTGGGTTCGCGGCGAGCGCGCACAGCTGGAGGAGTTCACGAGGAAGCTGGCGGCGAATGCGACGCGCGACCACGCCGGCGAGCTCGTGTACCTCGCGCCGAGCAACGTGAGCCTGGCACTGACCATCGAGCGTTGGCCGAAGCTCGAGTTCTTCGCAACGCGCGAGCTGTCCGCCGCCGGTCCTTGAATCGACCGCTCAGCCCGCCGGCCGGAATGCGGCGAGGCGCGTGCGCAGCTCCTCGAGCGATCCACCCTCGGCATCCGGCTCATAGCGCGCCCGCAGGTATGCGGTCACGATCGCGTCGATGTCGGCTGCCGCTGCCGGCACACGGCGTGCCGCGCGCGCGCCATAGGCGGCGGGCGCTTCGCCCGGCGCGCGCGGTGCGACCTCGCAGCGCGCGAGGCGACGGCCGAATTCGGCGAAGCAGCGGGCGGCGGGGTCGAAAGGCCTGCGATTGCGGCGGCGCAGCGCTAGGCTCAGCACGACCGAGCTGGCGATCAGAGTCGCCACCACGGCCAAGAGCAGCGCGGTCCAGCGCTTCGTGCGGCGCATGCCGTCGAAGCCGAGCAGATCGAGCAGCGCTTGCTGCATTTGCGGCCCGTAGCCGATCACCCATTCGTCCCAGTAGATGTTGGCGGCATCCCACGCCAGCAGAATGTTGCGAATCCACGGCAGCCGCCTGAACGACGCGGCGCCCGTCGCGCGTGTCGAGAGCGATCCGTGACCCGACCCGAGCGCCACGCGCTCAGGCGCGACGGCGACGATCGGATCGACCCGAACCCATCCCCGGTCCTGCAGCCAGACCTCGGTCCACGCGTGCGCGTCGGATTGGCGGATGATGTAGTAATGACCGAGGCTGTTCAGCTCGCCGCCCTGATAGCCGGTCACGACGCGCGCGGGCAGTCCTGCGGCGCGCATCATCACGGCGAACGCGGAGGCGTAGTGCTCACAGAAGCCCTCGCGCGTCTCGAATAGGAACTCGTCGACCGGCTGGCGGCCGAGCGGCGGTGGCGTGAGCGTATAGAAGAACGGCTGGGACCGCAGCCACGCCATCGCGCGGTCGATGATCTGCTGCGGCGCCGGGTCGTCTTCGAGCCAGGTTGCGACGAGCGCCCGGGTCCGCGGGCTCGAGTCCGGCGGCAGCGCGCGAAACGTTGCCTGCTCGCGCAACGACAGCGGCTCGCGCGCGCGGTAGCTCAGGTACGAAGTCACGTTGTAGTCGACCTGCGAGCTGCGCGACGCGAAGGTGCGCAGCTGGTAGTCGTCGGCCATGCGCAGGTTTGCGTCGCTGCTCCAAAGCACCGGCATGTCGAGCGCGAACGCCCAGTTGTGGCCGGTCGGCTCGAGCATCACGCGATAGTCGACCGGCTCGCCGACCGGATCGACGGTCTGCACGATCCGCTGGCCGCGGCGCATGCCGAGCTGCATCGACCAAGTCGTGCCGTCGAAAGTGGTCATCGTCGGACCGCGCCAATAGAGCTCGCTTGCGCGCGGCACGCCCGATGGGAACTGGACGCGGAATGCGATCTCGTCCGATAGACCGAGATTGGTGATATCGCCCGGGCTCATGGTGTCGGACAAGCCGCTCGCGCCGCTGCTCGTGCTGCCTGGAATCGCCCACAGCGGTCCCGGCAGACGCGGGAAGAGTAGAAACAGCACGACCATGATTGGCAGCGACTGCACCAGCAGCTTGCCCGCGAGCGTGGCTGTCGCGCGGCTCGGCAGAAGGGCGTTGCGGCGTCCGAGCTGCAGTAGAGCGACGGTCGTTAGCCATACCATGACCAGCGCATAGGCCACGGCGAGGGGGCTGCGAGCGGTCAACAGCGATGCGAACAGCAGGAAGTAGGAGATCATGATCAGCACGAGCTGATCGCGCTGGTTGTGCGACTCGAGAAATTTGAGCGCGATCATCACGACCAGCAGCGCGCTGCCGGCGTCGACGCCGTTGATCGTGCGGTATTGCGCGAGCACGCCGAAGAATGCGACGAACGCGAGTGCGAGCCGCAACCAGCGCAACGGCAATCGCCGGTTGAGCTGCGCCACTGCGATGCGCCAGACGATTGCGCCGCCGAGCAGCACGGGGATCCACGGTGCGAGCGCGAGCCAATGCGGAATGCTCGCCGCGAGCACGATTGCGGCCGTCCACAGCAGGCGCTCCGTCTCGGGCTTGAGCTCCGGAAGCGGCGAGGCGAACGCTTTCACGCGGCGGTCTCGAACAGTGCGAGGGCCTCCAAGCAGTCTGCCAGGTGGCGCTCGCCCGCGCCGAGCGGCTCGGTCCTGCCCGGCAATCGGAGCTCGAAGCTGCGCGACTCGGCGTGGGCGTCGAGGCACCAGCGTGCGAGTTGCTCGAGCCGCGCTTCGGCCGCGAGATCCGGAAGATCGTCCCAGTCGAGTGCGCAGGGCTCGCCGTCGCCGCTCGAGAATTGCTTGAGCAACAGCGCGCCGCTGCGCGCATACGCCTTCCAAGCGATGCGCTGCGGCGGATCGCCGGGCGCCGCGGCTCGCAATCCCGCGAAATCGGAGTCACCCGAGTCGGGCTTGCCGCGGCCGCCGGCGCCGAAGCCGCGCGGCAGCGGCCGGCCAGGTGCCGCCGGACGAGGGTAGACGATGCAGTGGGCATCCATGTGCAGCCACGTCCACGCGCGGAACAGGCGGCCCGGATGACGCGTGGCCACCGTGCAGCGCGCGAGGCGAACGACGCCGCGCCGCTCGGTCGGAACCTCGAGCTTGAGCAGTGCGCCGCCGCCGGCCGGCACATCGACGGGTCCGGCCACGTGACCGCGATGGCCGACCTCGATTTCGTAGCGCGGTACCGCGGCGGCATTGGCGATTGCGACCCTGAATTCGGCACGTTGACCGGCGAACACGGGATGGGCGCCGACGAAACGCAGCTCGGCGCCGAGCAGGTTGTTGTGGCAGTGGTGCATTGCGACGAGCCCGAGGCCGCCGAGCAGGAACGTGAGTGCGAATCCGAGGCTCGCCCCGTAGTTCAGCGAGCCGAGCAGCATCGCGAACACCATGAGCCCGAAGACTGCACCGAATCCGGTAGGAAGAATGTAGATGCGCCGCCGCGTAAGCACGACGGCGTTCGGATCTTCGCCTTGGCGGCGGCGTGCCCATGCGGCTGCGAACCGCTCGAGTCGTTGCGCGGTACCGATCTGCATCGTCGCCGCCTGCCCGTTAGGGCACGGCGACGGCGTCGATCAGTGCGGCGCCGATGTCCGCGTCGCGCTCGACGGAGCTGCCGTGCACGGGTTGCAGACGATGCGCGACGATCCCGCCGAGCACTGCCTGCACGTCTTCGGGATGAACGCCGCCGTGCCCGCTGATCAGCGCCCACGCCTGCGCGGCTCGGACGAGCGCGATGCCGCCGCGCGGCGAGAGACCTGCGACGAACTCGCCCGAATCGCGGGTGTAGGCGAGGAGCGCCTGAATGTAGTCGAGCAACGCGTCGGCGACGTGCACCTTCGGCACTTGATCCTGGAGCTTGACGAGGGCTTCCAGCGACAGCACCGGGCTCAACTGCTCGACGAGGGTCCGCCGCTCGCCGCTCGCGAGCAGGCGGCGCTCGTCGCGAGGAGCGGGGTAGCCGAGCTCGATCTGCATCAGGAACCGGTCGAGCTGCGACTCCGGCAGCGGAAACGTGCCGATTTGGTGCGCCGGATTGCGGGTCGCAACCACGAAGAACGGCACCGGTAACGAATAGGTAGTGCCGTCGGCCGTGACCTGCCGCTCCTCCATGGCCTCGAGCAGCGCGCTCTGGGCCTTCGGCGTTGCCCGATTGATCTCGTCCGCGAGCACGAGCTGCGCAAAGATCGGGCCCTTGTGGAACTCGAAGCGGCTGGTGTCGCGATGGAACACGGAAACGCCGAGCACGTCGGCAGGTAGCAAGTCGCTCGTGAACTGGATGCGCTGATAGCTCAAGCCCAGCGCCTTCGCGAGCGCGTGCGCGAGGGTGGTCTTGCCGACCCCGGGCAAGTCCTCGATCAGCAGATGGCCGCGTGCGAGCAGGCACGCGACTGCGAGCTTGAGCTGCTCGCCCTTGCCGACGATGATGCTGCCGAGCGCCGTGAGGACGGGCTCGATCAATGCGGTCTGCTCGGCCGTGCTCGGCCGGGCGGCGATCAAAGTCGGGGCTGACATGCTCGAATAGTCGCCGAAAATGCCGGCTTGCGACACCCCGGCCGCGGCAAGGTGTGACCCAGTCGGCAGGCGCAGCTCAGGCGAGCTCCTTGAGCCGTGCAAGCTGGTGCTCGAGCTTCAAAGTGCGCTGCTCGAGGTCCGCAACGCGCTCGTTCTCTTTTGCGACGATCTCGGGCGGAGCGTTCGCTACGAAGTTGCCGTTCGCGAGCTTGCCGCGGCCCTTCGCGAGATCGTCGCGCGCACGCACGAGCTGCTTCTCGAGTCGGTCGCGTTCGGCGGCGACGTCGATCAGGCCTTTCAGCGGCACGGTCACGCGCAGGCCGCCGGGCAGCACGGCCGTTGCGGCACCCTTCACCGCCGGCTCGCCCGCTGCGGCCACGCCCGCCGGTTTCGCGACGGTATCGACCCGGTCGAGCGCCGCGAGCTTGCGCAGTGCCCCGTCGAGCCGGACTGCCCGATCGCGGTCCAGCTCGTCGGCGTCGAGCAGCCGCACGGAGAGCGGCGTCGCGCGCGCGATGTTGGCCTCGCCGCGGATCTGACGAATGCTGCCGACCACGACCTTGAGCCACTCGATGTCTTGCTCGGCCGCGGCATCGGGCGACGCATCCGCCGGCTCGGGCAGCGGCTCGAGCATGATCGTGGCGCTCGGCGTACCGATGCGCCTGCACAGCTCGAGCCACAGCTCCTCGGTGACGAACGGGATCAGTGGATGGAGCAGTTTCAACACGTCGCCGAGCGTACGCGCGAGCGTCGCGCGGGCGGCACGCTGCGCGGCGGGCGCGGCTGCTCTATCCGCGAGCACGACCTTGGTCAGCTCGAGATACCAGTCGCAGAACTCGTGCCAGACGAAGTCGTAAAGCGCCTGAGCCGCGATGTCGAGTCGGTATGCGGCAAACGCTTCGTGGACTTCGCGGATCGCGCGGTTCAGGCGCGAACGGATCCAGCGATCGGCGATGCTCGGCTCTGCGGAGCCCTCGAGCCCGCCGTCGAGCTGGGTGAACACGTAGGCCGAGGCGTTCCACAGCTTGTTGCAGAAGCGGTGATAGCCGTCGGCCCGGCTCAGGTCGAAACGCACGTCGCGGCCTGTCGTCACGAGCGAGGCGAACGTGAGCCGCAGCGCGTCGGTGCCGAACGCCTGGATCCCGTCCGGAAATTCCTTGCGCGTCGCGCGCTCGATCGAGCCCTGCAGGCTCGGTTGCATCAGGCCCTCCGTGCGCTTGCGCAGCAACGTCGGTAAGTCGACGCCGTCGATCAAGTCGAGAGGATCCAAAATGTTCCCCTTCGATTTCGACATCTTCTGGCCTTCGTGGTCGCGGATCAGCGCGTGGATGTAGACTTCGCGGAACGGGACGTCACCCGCGAACTTCAGTCCCATCATGATCATCCGCGCGACCCAGAAGAAGATGATGTCCCAGCTCGTGACGAGCACATTGGTCGGATAGAAGGCCGCGAGCTCCGGCGTGCGGTCGGGCCAGCCGAGCGTCGAGAACGGCCACAACGCGGACGAGAACCAGGTGTCGAGAACGTCCTCGTCCTGCCGCAGCGCGACGGCCGCGGCGAGGCCGTACTTGCTGCGGCACTCGCTTTCGCTGCGCGCGACGTAGACGTTGCCCGCCTCGTCGTACCAGGCTGGAATGCGATGGCCCCACCAGAGCTGACGCGAGATGCACCAGTCCTGGATGTTGCGCATCCAGTCGAAGTAGATCTTCGCCCAATTGTCGGGCACGAATTTGATTCGGCCTTCCTCTACGGCTGCAATCGCCGGCGCCGCAAGCGGCGCCGTGCGCACGTACCACTGATCCGTGAGCAGCGGCTCGACGATCACGCCGCTGCGCTCGCCGCGTGGAATCATCGACGTGTGCTCTGCGACCCGATCGAGCAGCCCGGCCGCTTCGAGGTCGGCGAGCACGCGCTCGCGCGCGGCGAAGCGGTCGAGCCCGCGGTATCGCGGTGGGGCCGCGTCGTTGATGCGCGCGCTCGCGTCGAGCACGCCGATCATCGGCAGGCGGTGGCGCAAGCCCACTTCGTAGTCGTTGAAGTCGTGGGCCGGCGTGATTTTCACGCAACCCGTTCCGAACTCGGGGTCCACGTATTCGTCGGCGATGATCGGGATGCGGCGGTCGGCCAGAGGCAGCTGCACGTAACGACCGATCAACGCCCGGTAGCGCTCGTCCTCCGGGTGCACGGCCACGGCAGTGTCGCCAAGCATCGTCTCGGGCCGCGTGGTCGCGACGACGAGATAGGCGAGTCCACCCGGCGGCGGCGACTCGAGCGGATAGCGCAGGTGCCAAAGCTTGCCGCGCTCCTCGGTCGACTGGACCTCCAGGTCCGACAACGCCGTGTGCAGCACGGGGTCCCAATTCACCAGCCGCTTGCCGCGGTAGATCAGCCCCTCGTCGTAGAGGCGGACGAACACCTCGAGCACCGCGCGCGACAACTGCTCGTCCATCGTGAAGCGCTCGCGCGTCCAGTCCACGGAGGCACCGAGCCGCCGCAGCTGCTTCACGATCGTGTTGCCGGAGCGCTCCTTCCATTCCCAGACGCGCTCGATGAAGCGCTCGCGGCCGAGCGCCTTGCGCGAAGTGCCTTCGCGCTCGAGCAGCCGCTCGACGACCATCTGCGTCGCGATGCCCGCATGGTCGGTGCCGGGTTGCCACAATGTGTTGTAGCCGCGCATGCGGTGATAGCGGCTGAGCGCGTCCATGATCGTGTCCTGCAGCGCGTGCCCCATGTGCAGCGTGCCGGTCACGTTCGGCGGCGGGATCACGATGCAGTAAGGCTGTCCGCGGCCCGACGGCGCGAAATAGCCTGCCGCCTCCCACCGTTCATAGTGGCGTATCTCGATCTCGCTCGGGCGATAGTCCTTGTTCACCGCATCCTCGGTCGTTCTCGCCGGCGCGTCGCTCGCGCGCCGTTACGCATGCCCAGATTGTCGCGACATCGGCTCACACCTGATGCGTATCGAGCGGGTAGCCCCGGTCGCGATAGAAGCGGTAGCGCTCGCGCCCTTGCTCACGGCGTGCGGCGTCGCCGTCGACCAGCTCT
Organism: uncultured Gammaproteobacteria bacterium; assembly: GCA_963817615.1. Lineage (GTDB taxonomy): Bacteria > Pseudomonadota > Gammaproteobacteria > Steroidobacterales > Rariloculaceae > FEN-1219. Next base: position 373,939 of record CAWFPH010000003.1, read on the forward strand.
GCGACGTGCTCGTAGCGGCTGAAGAACTCGGGCACGTCGGCGGCGAGATTGATCATCAGGTCCCAGCGTTCTCCGACGGGCTCGGCGCGCAGGCCGATCAGCACGGGCTCGCGCGGCGGCTGCGCCGGAGGCTCGCGCACGATCACGTGCGGAATGAAGCTGCCCTGGGAATAGGTCCAGAGCAGCTCGTCGAGTTGCCGTGCCTCCGTGTCGGATGTCGCGTTGATGAACACGTGGCGATCTTTCTGCAGGGCTTGCTCGACGATCTTGCAAACCATCTTGAGCCTCGCGTCTCCCGCTTCGCTTGCGAGAATATAGAACTCGACCCGGGTCACGGGTTCTGCGAGCTCAGCAGGAAATCGACGAGCAGCGGCACGGGACGGCCTGTCGCGCCTTTTTGCGCATTGGCTCGCCATGCGACACCGGCGATGTCGAGATGTGCCCAGGGCACGCCGTCGACGAAGCGGGACAGAAAGTTCGCGGCGACGCTGGCGCCGCCGTCGCGGCTGCCCGCATTCGCGAAGTCGGCGAAGTTGCTGCGCAGGCTTTCACCGTACTCGTCGCTGACGGGCATGCGCCAGGCCGAGTCGAGCGAGCGCTCGCCGGCCGCGAGCAACGCGGTTGCGAGCGGCTCGTCGTTGCTGAAGAGGCCCGTGTGGACGTTGCCGAGCGCGATCACGCATGCGCCGGTGAGCGTCGCGATGTCGATCATGCAGCGGGGCTTGAACCGCTGCACGTACGTCATCGCGTCGCAGAGGATCAGACGGCCCTCGGCGTCTGTATTGATGATCTCGATGGTTTGGCCCGACAGGCTCTTGACGATGTCGCCGGGTCGCGTGGCGCGGCCGCCCGGCATGTTCTCGCACGCGGGTATGGCACCGACGACGTGGCACTTCGGCTGCAGCTCGCCGAGCGCGAGCATGGTACCGAGGACGGCGGCTGCGCCGCACATGTCGAACTTCATCTCGTCCATCTTCGGCGGCGGCTTGAGCGAGATACCGCCCGTATCGAAAGTGACGCCCTTGCCGCATAGCGCGACCGGCGCGGCCTTGGCTTCGCCTTTGTAAGTGAGCACGATCAGCCGCGCAGGTTCCTCGGCGCCCTGTGTCACCGACAGGAGCGCACCCATGCCGAGCCGGCGCATCTCGGGCTCACCGAGCACCTTGACCTCGAGATTCGGATAGCGCTTGGCGAGATCGCGTGCGGTTTCGGCAAGATGCGTCGGCGTGCAGACGTTCGGCGGACGATTGCCGAGTGTGCGTGCGAGATCGGTGCCGTCTGCGATCGCGGTTCCGACCTTGAGGGCGTGGCGCGCCGCTCGCGGGTCACTGCCCTTCGGGAGCGCGATGCCGAGGCGGCCGAGTCTCGGCGCCGGCTCGGATCGGCTCTTCAGCTCGTCGAAGCGATAGACCGCCGCGCGCGCGGTCTCCACGGTGTGGCGCGCGACCGTCGCGCCGTCGAGCGCGCCACCGTACCCGAGATAGCTCACGGCGTCTTTCGTCCCGCTGCCCCGCAGTGCGCCGATCGCCGCGCCGAGCGCGGTTGCGAGCCGCTTCGCGCTGAAGTCCGCGGCTTTGCCGCAGCCTACGAGCAGCCAGCGTGCGGCCGCGGTACCCTGCGTCCGATGGATCAGCGTGGTCGCACCGAGCCGTCCGGCCGCGTCGCCGCCGCGGACGAGCTGTTTGATCAGACCGCGGGCCGCGACGTCGAAGTCGTGCGTGGCGCCCTGGAGCCGGCCGTCGTCGAATACCGGCAATATTGCGCACTCCGTGCGTTGGCTCGCCGGTGAGCCGGTCTTCAGGGGAAACTCCATTCCAATCTCCTTTTTCTGCGGCGTGCTATGCGGCGCACGCCGAGTGCCGAGCATCCGCGGCGCCGCGCCGCACTGTGCTATCGTGTTGGAATAACGTGGAAAAAAGCAGTTTAGTGGATTCGATTCGCTGAAGGTACTGGGGCAGGGACGGCGCTCGCGTTGAGCTTGGTGACTCGTTATATCTTGCGCGAGACGTTCGGCGCCTGGCTGATCGTCGTGGCGGTGCTCCTCGTGATCCTGATCGCGAATCAGTTCGCCCAGATCCTCGGCGACGCGGCGTCGGATCGGTTGCCGCGGGATGCGGTGCTCGCGATCCTGGGCTTGACGCTGCTGCGCTACCTGAGCGCGCTCACGCCGATCGCGCTGCTCCTCGGCGTGATGTGGGCGCTCGCGCGGTTGAACCGCGACGGCGAGATGGCCGCGCTGTCGGCTTGCGGAATCGGGCCCGGGCGGCTGCTGGTGCCGGTGGGTTTACTCACTGCCGCCTTGGCGACCGTGCTCGTGTGGCTTGCGCTGTTCCAGACGCCGGCCGCCGGCCGACGCATCGAAGAGATCAAATTCCAGGCAAAGCAGGAGCTCAAGCTCGGCTCGCTCGAGCCCGGCAAATTCATGAGCCCGGGCGCGGGCAACACCGTCCTGTACGTCGGCTCGGTGGCGGACGACGAGCTTCGCGACGTGTTCTTTCAAAGCCAGCAGGGCGAGCGCGTCGTTGCGATCCTCGCCGACCGGGCGCGCCGAGTAATGGACCCCGCGACCGGCGAGCTCACGTTCGTGTTTTACGATGGGCGCTGGTACGACGGCATTCCCGGCAGCACTCAGTTCTTGCGCGGCCCGTTCGAGGAGGCGTCGATTCCGGTGCGTGGGAACGACGACGAGGGGTTCGTCGAGACGGCCGCGACGAAGCCGACGCGCGCGCTGCTGCACTCTTCGGACCCGGTCGATCGCGCCGAGCTCGAGTGGCGTCTGTCGACGCCGCTGTCGCTGTTCGTCCTCGCGCTTTTGGCCGTTCCGCTGTCGCGGTCGTCGCCGCGGGAGGGCCGTTACGCGCGCTTGGGCGTCGGCTTGCTGCTGTACATCGTCTACACGAACCTGTTGTCGATCGCGCAGGTGTGGGTTGCCCATCAAGTCGTGCCGGACTGGGTCGGTATGTGGTGGGTGCATGCGGTCGCCGCTCTGTTCGCTCTGCTGCTGCTGGTTAGGCAGTCGGGCGTGTTCGCGCGTGCGCCGCAAGTTGCGCAGGCGGAACCTGCATGACATTGCTGCGCGGCTATATCACGATGGCGGTGATCCGCGGAGTGGCGGCGGCGCTCAGCGTGCTCGTGTCCATCAGCGTCTGCATCGAGTTCGTCGCGCAACTGAATTTGCTCGGGACGGGCGGCTACGGTTTCACCGCCGCGCTTGCGTACGTGGTGCTGCGCGTGCCCGGCACGGTCGTCGACATGCTGCCGGCGAGCGCGTTGATAGGCTCGCTATTCGCGCTCGGCAATCTCGCGGTGCATCGCGAGCTCACCGTCATGCGCACGAGCGGTATCTCGGCATGGCAGATTGGGACGGGCGTCGGGCTAGCGGGGGTCGGTTTAGCGGTCGTGATGGCGCTCCTCGGCGAATCGCTGGCACCGTCGCTCGGCGCGTATTCGCTCGAGATGCGCACCCAGGCGTTGCACCAGAACCTTGCCGTGGGCGAAGGTCAATCGACCTGGCTCAAGGCCGGCGACCGAATCTTGAACTTGCGTCGTCAAGCTGGCGATCTCGGCTACGGCGGTGGCGTGCTGCTGTTCGATCTCGCGCCCGGACATGTGCTCAAGAGCATCGCCCACGCCGACTCGGCGGACATCGACGAAGCGAATCAGTGGACGCTGTCGAATTACGCCGAGACATCGTTCAACGACGATGGTGTCGACACCCGCAGTGTTCGGGAGTCGCACCAGACGTACGGCTTGAGCCCGGACGTGCTCGCGCTCTCGGTCGTGCGGCAGGATTTGCTCGACACACCCTCGCTGAAGCGCTACATCCGCTATCTCGAGGACAACGAGCTCGATGCCCGTCGCTATCTCATCGCGTATTGGCGCCGGCTCGCCAACGTGGTGTCGGTCGTGCTGATGACGATGCTCGGCTTGCCGTTCGCGTTCGGCAGCTTGCGCTCGGCCGGGACCGGCGCTCGGCTGCTCGTCGGGCTCGTGATTGGCCTCGCCTATTACGCGATCGCCGAGATGCTCGCCAGCGGCGGCGAGGTTTTCGCCGTCGATCCGCTCGTCGTCGCCTGGGCGCCGGTCGCGGCGCTCGGCGCCGCGGCCTTCATTGCGCTCGCTCGGGTGCGCTGAGCCGGTGCCGGCGCACGACACGTGTTCTCGACCAACGATCGTGCCAACAGCGCCGCTGAGGATCCCAGAGGCTCGCGAGGAACCCGAGACCGAGCGGCAGTGCGGCCAGCACGGCCGCGCCGACGCGCAGCAGCGCAGCGGGCAGCGTCACCGTGCCGCCTGCCGATGAGACGAGCCTGATCTGCCAGGCACGCATCCCGAGCGTTTGCCCCCCGTGCGTCCAAAAGCCGCAGAAGAAGAGCACCACGACGAGGACCAGGCTCGCGTCGTACCACGCCGTGCCGGGCGGAATCGCGCGTCCGCCGCGCGCGACAAGCAGCGCGAGCGTGAACAGGAACAGCAGTGCGCCGAGTAGCAGCGCGTCGTAGAGCAGCGCGGCGAGACGGCGGATTAAACCGGCCGGTTCGGCCGAGACACTCGGCGGCGCGGCTGACGGGGCGCGAATCACGGGATGCTTCGCCATGCGGGTGCTCGAGTCTAGCGGCTACGGCTGCCATCGAGAATCCGGCCGCTCGAGCGGCCGCGGCGCACGCGCTGGGCCCGGCTAGAATGCGGTCTAGCCTCGATACCACGTCACCGGAGAACGAACGTCGCCGCGCGAACGCCGGAGTCGAACGCGCCGCGCTGTGTGCTCGTTTGGTTCCGCCACGACTTAAGGCTTGCCGATCACGCTGCGCTCGCCGCGGCCGCCGCGCGCGGGCGGCCGGTGGCCGCCTGTTTCGTGTTCGACGAACGGGTTCCTTACGGCGGGGCAGGCCGCTGGTGGCTGCACGGGAGCTTGCAGCGGCTTGGCGGCGCGCTGGCGCGGCGCGGCGGCCGTCTGCTTCTGCGCCGCGGAGAAACGAGCCGCGCCCTCGCAGCGCTCGCCGCCGAGCTCGGTGCAGACGAGATCCACTGCAGCAAGAGCTACGACCCTGCTGGTATCGCAGCCGAGGCACGCGCACGCGCTGCGCTCGACCGCGCCGAAGTAAAGCTCTTTACCCACGCCGGCGCGCTGCTGTTCGAGCCGGAGCTGCTGTGCACTCGATCGGGCGAGCCGTACAAGATCTTTACGCCGTTCTGGAAGGCATGTCTCGAGGCGCCCGCTCCGGCGCCGCCGCGGTCGCCGCCGAAGCGGTTCGAGTGGCTCGCCTCGAGCACACCCGGCGACGTGCTCGAGGACTGGCGGCTGCGTCCGAACGCTCCGAACTGGGCAGCCGATTTTCCGACCTATTGGGAGCCGGGCGAGGACGGCGCGCGCAGGCGGCTCGACGAGTTCTTGTCGACCGCGCTCGAGCGCTACGCGCACGATCGGGATCGCACCGATTGCGACGGCTCGTCGCGCCTGTCGCCGCATTTGCGGTTCGGAGAGTTGAGCCCGCGCTCGACTTTCGCGACCGTTCGTGCGGCCGGCGGCGCGGGTGCCGACGCTTATCTTCGCGAGCTCGGATGGCGCGAGTTCGCGCAGCACACGTTGTGGCACTGGCCGGACCTCGCCGCCGAGTCGATGCGTGCCGAGTTCCGCCGTTTCCCATGGCGCGAGGACGCGGCGGCGCTTGCTCGGTGGCAGCAGGGCAGGACCGGCTATCCATTCATCGATGCAGGCATGCGTCAGCTTTGGCGAACCGGCTGGTTGCACAATCGCGCGAGGATGGCCGTCGCGTCATTCCTCACCAAGGACCTGCTGGTCGATTGGCGAAGGGGCGCCGCGTGGTTCGAGGACACACTGGTCGACGCCGATCCGGCGAACAATGCGCTCAATTGGCAGTGGGTCGCTGGCAGCGGCGTGGACGCGGCGCCGTATTTCCGAGTGTTCAATCCGACGCTGCAAGGGCGAAAATTCGACATGGAAGGCCGCTACGTGCGCCGTTGGGTGCCCGAGCTGTCGCGCTTGTCACATCGCTACATCCACTCGCCGGAAAGCGCTCCGCAGAACGTGCTCGAAGCGGCCGGTGTCGTGCTGGACGACGACTATCCGCGGCCGCTCATCGAGCATGCGGCCGCGCGCAAGCGCGCGTTGGAGGCGTTCGCGTCCGTGTCGGGACGCGGTCGGGTATTGCACCGCAAGCGCCGCGAGTCGTGACGCGAGGCCCGCGGCCGCGCGCGTCGATAGTCGGCACCGCGACGCTGTCCTTGCCGCGATCGCAAAAACGCGGCGCCGTAGGCGGCGCTCGCGGAGCTTGCCATTGTCATTCGGCGTCCGGCGCGTTGCAGGGCGGCTCGAGCGCTGCAACGAGATCCTCGGTGATCGCCGATCGTTCTTCGGCGTCGTTCTCCAGCAGCAACCCCACCACGTTTGCGTAGTACATCTGGAAACAATCGCTGCGGCTATGCGCTTTGAGCGCTTTGGACAAATCGGGCGACATACCGACGAATACGGCGTCGTAGCGAGGTGCCGCGCCGGGTTCTATCGACCGCGATGCCACGACATAGACACCGGGCACCGCCTTGAATTTGGTGTCCCACAGGTAGATTCGAAACGGGTAGCCGCGCCCCGAGCGGCCCGTGAAGGTCACGGCATCGATTTTCGCGGTTATCGCCACCGAAATCTCCGACTGCTGCGCGCGTCCGCGGCGGGATTATAGGCGCGGCTAGCGGGCTGCGACCGTGCGGCAGTCACGGCTTCCATCGCCCAGGCGGCGCTGCGCGGTGGGCGTTCGGGGGCACGCCGAACCGCTCTTTGAAGACCCGCGTGAAACGCGCCATGTTGCTGCGGGGCAAGCGCGGTTTGAGGCAAAGGCTCATGCCGTTTCAGGCAAGCGCTTCGCGGTCCATTCGGCGATCGGTGGTCGACGCGGGTCGTGCGCCCTGGTCTGACTCGTCGGGGCCGTGCCGGCGCCGCGCAGCGTACCCGCGCCGGCCTCTATTGGCCGAGCCGCTCGGCGATCACGTTCAGGTAGTCGAGCAAGCTCGAAAGTTGGTCATTCAAAAGGCTGAGCTGCACCGCCTGGCGCCAGAGCACCGCCACGCCCGCAGCCAGCAGCGCGGTATTCGCGAGTCGCCAAAGCCAAAGAACGATGGTTGCGAGCGTCGACGGACGCCGCTCAGCGGCGGGGCTTGCCGGAGTGGTCATATGGATTGAAGCCGCCGCCTGGATCGTGGCTGCTCGGTCGCTTTCTCGGCGCACCTTGCGAATGGCCGGCCTTGCGCCCCGGTGGGCCCGCAGGTTGCGGCGGGCGCGCGTGCGGGTCCGGCACGATATCGGCTTGTTCGATCGCCAGCTCGTTGTTCGTTAGCTTTTGGAGCAGGCGCGACGTTTCATCCAGCTCGGCGCGGTCCCATTCCCAATGGCTGCCCGCCGAATCGTTGACGACTTTCCCGGCGGGGTTGTCTTTCAACGACCGGATCCACTTGTCAGAGTCCGACGGCAACTGCATTCACCCACGACCGCAGATATTCTGTCTAGTGTATAGATTTAACGTAAGTTTTTCGAGGCTCCGCGATGGTGCCCCCGGAGGAATTGCGGCGACCAATAAAAAGAGCCCGGGCAAGCCGGGCTCTTCAGGGGGCTTCAAGATCTCCAAATCGGGGAGGAAATCGTTAAAGCGAGAGCGAGTATATCGGCCGGTCTCATCGACCGCCGTCAAGAAGTGTCAAGTCCACTGGGGACGGTGCGTTGATCGCGGCTTCGAGCCGGCCGAGCGCTTCCGAGCTTGCGCACCGGATCGAGGGAAGCGTCTACACGGAAGGCTTGCCGGGCAGCGATGTCCGACGGGGACTCGACGTGATGCGCGATCAATGCGGACCGGCACGAGGGTCGCATCGCTCGACCCGCGCCATGTCGGCGCCGGGCTCTCGACTGCCTAGTTGCGAGATGAGGTGGCGCTCCCTGGGGGAATCGAACCCCCGTTTTAGCCTTGAGAGGGCCACGTCCTGGACCGCTAGACGAAGGGAGCGCAAGTGCCGCGCCTCGGCGAGGGCTGGTATGATACCGACCTTTCGGGTAGTGCGGAATACGGAACCTCGTTGAACGAAACGGATCTTCAGTCGCGTACGGGACCCGTCGTCGTTCCTCGCGCCGAGCACAATATCAGCCGTGCCAACATCTCGCCGAACGCGCTGAAGGTTCTATACCGACTGCGCAGTGCCGGGTTTGCTGCATTCCTCGTCGGGGGCAGCGTCAGGGACTTGTTGCTCGGCCGTCATCCGAAGGATTTCGACGTCGCGACGGACGCCGATCCCGACCAAATCAAAGAGCTGTTCCGCAACTGTCGATTGATCGGCCGGCGCTTCAGGCTCGCCCATGTACGGTTCGGCCGTGACGTGATCGAAGTCGCCACGTTTCGCGCAGCAGGCGCTCAGCCCGATGACGACGAGCGCGCGCACTCCGACAGCGGCCGGATCTTGCGCGACAACGTCTACGGCGGCATTGACGAGGACGTTTGGCGACGCGACTTCACGGTCAACGCGCTGTATTACAACATCGCCGACTTCTCGGTTTGGGACTACACCGGCGGCGTCGCGGACGTCCGGGCGCTCACGTTACGTTTGATCGGCGATCCGGAGCTGCGCTACCGCGAGGATCCGGTACGCATGCTGCGGGCCATCCGATTCGCAGCGAAGCTGGGGTTCACGATCGAGCCCGGCACGGTCGAGCCGATTGCCCGGCTCGGCAGCTTGCTGCGCGATGTGCCGCCGGCGCGGTTGTTCGACGAGGTGCTGAAGCTCTTCCAGAGCGGCCATGCCGTGCGCAGCTTCGACCTACTGGTCGAGCATGACCTGCTCGGCTATCTATTCCGCGATACGAACGCGCTGCTCGACACCGATCAACGGCAGAGGGTCATCGAATTCATTCGCCGCGGGCTCGCGAATACCGATGAGCGGATCGTGAGCGACAGGCCCGTGACGCCGATGTTCCTGTATGCCGTGTTCCTTTGGCCGGCGATACAGGAGCTTGCATTGCGCCTGCAGGCGGAAGGTTGGCACGATGCGCAGGCGCTGTTCGAAGCAAGCCAACGCATCGTGGTCGAGCAGCAGACCGCGTTTCCGCGCCGCTTCAGCTCGCCGATGAAGGAGCTGCTCGCGATGCAGTGGCGGTTCGGGCAGCGACGCGGCGCGCGGGCGGCGCGGCTGCTCGAGCACAAGCGCTTCCGCGCCGCGTACGACTTTCTGCTGCTGCGCGCCGCTTGCGGCGAGGTCGATCAAGAGACGGCGGAATGGTGGACCCACATTCAAGCGCAGCCGCCTGCCGAGCAGCAGCGGCTGCTTGGCTTGAGCCGCCGCCAAGGCCGTCGGCGCCGCGGGGGACGCCGCGCGGCGGAAGGCGAGATCACGGACGCCGCCGGCTAGCCGGGCTGGCCGGATCGACGCGACGAAACCTGGCCTCCCGCGCGCCTCAACCGGCACACTAGCGCCCGTGGAAAACACCGTTTCGAACGACGGCGAGGAAGTGATTCGCTTGGACGGCCCGCGATACATTGTCGTCGAGGGTCCGATCGGCGTCGGCAAGACGAGCCTCGCAAAGCGGCTCGCGGCGAGCTTCGCGAGCGAGTTGATCCTCGAGCAGGCCGAGGACAATCCGTTTCTCGAGCGCTTCTACCGCAATCGGCGTCACGCCGCGTTACCGGCACAACTGTTCTTTCTATTGCAACGCGCGCGGCAGATCGAGCAGATTCGCCAGCGCGATTTGTTCTCGCCGGTGCGGATTGCGGACTTTCTGCTCGAGAAGGACAGGTTGTTCGCGGAGCTCAATTTGGATCCGAACGAGCTCGGGCTCTACCGGCAGGTTGCGGAAACGCTCGAGCTCGATGCACCGACTCCCGACCTCGTCGTCTACCTGCAGGCGCCGGCGTCCGTGTTGCTCAAACGCGTCGCAAGCCGCGGCATTCCGTATGAGCAGCTGATCGACCAGGAGTATCTCGAGCGCCTCGGCGAGGCGTATGCGAAGTTCTTCTACGACTTCGACGCAGCGCCGCTGCTAATCGTCAACGCTGCATCTATCGATCCGATCCATCGAGATTCCGACTACCAGCAGTTGCTGCAAACCATCTTGCGCGTGAAGCGCGGTCGGCACTTCTTCAATCCGGCGAGCACGCCGTTCACGTGAGGGACGTGCGATGTACAAGCAGTTGATTCAGCGCGGCGCGGAGTCGCCGCCGGTGCACGTCGGCACGTTGCGAGACATGAAGCAGGCAAAAGAGCCGATCGCCTGCCTCACGGCCTACGACGCGAGCTTCGCTCAGCTCGTAGACATGGCCGGGACCGACCTCGTGCTCGTCGGCGATTCGCTCGGCATGGTCGTTCAAGGTCACGACACCACCGTTCCGGTCACGGTCGACGACATCGTCTACCACAGCCGCTGCGTGGCGCGCGGATTGCAGCGAGCCCTTCTGGTCGCGGACCTGCCTTTCATGAGCTATACGAATGCAGTCCAGGCGCTCGACAACTCGGTGCGCTTGATGCAAGAGGGCGGCGCGGCGATGGTGAAGCTCGAGGGCGGGCGAGGGCAGGTCTCGATCGTCGAGCACCTTGCGCTGCACGACATACCGATTTGCGCGCACCTGGGTCTCAAGCCGCAGTCCGTCCACAAGATCGGCGGCTTCAAGGTCCAGGGCCGCGAGGAGCAAGCCGCGCAACGGATGCTCGATGAGGCGCTCGCGCTCGAGGCCGCGGGCGCCGACATCGTGCTGCTCGAATGCGTGCCGAACGACGTCGGTGCCGCGATCACGTCGGCTCTCCGGGTACCGGTGATCGGCATCGGCGCAGGTCCCGGCGTCGACGGCCAGATTCTCGTCCTCTACGACGTGCTCGGAATCACCCAGGGACGCATGCCGCGCTTCGTCCGGAATTTCATGACGGGCAGGGAGTCGCCGCTGGAGGCCCTGCGCGCATACGTGCTCGCGGTCAAGGACCGCAGCTATCCGGCGGCCGAGCATTGCTTCACCTGAGCGAATCGCGATGGGGCAGCAGACCACGGTCGTCGACGTAGCGGGCGTGCGCGCGGCCGTTGCGGCATGGCATGCGGCGGGCGACGAGATCGCATTCGTGCCGACGATGGGCAACCTGCACGCCGGCCATCTCAGCCTCGCCGCGCTTGCGGCGCGGGTCGCCGATCGAGTCGTCGTGAGCATCTTCGTGAATCCGACGCAGTTCGGCGCCGGCGAGGACTTCGGCGCGTATCCGAGGACGCTCGAGGAGGACAGTGCGGCGCTTGCGCGTGCCGGTGGGGTCGACTTGCTGTTCGTGCCGGAGGTACGCGAAATCTATCCGTTCGGCCTCGAGCAGGCGGTGCGCGTGACGTTGCCGCCACTCGGCAGAGAGTTGTGCGGCGCGAGCCGACCGGGCCACTTCGACGGCGTCGCCACGGTCGTGTGCCGTTTGCTGAACGCGGTCGCGCCCGACGTCCTCGTGTTGGGCCAGAAGGACTACCAACAGGCCGTGCTGATGAAGCGAATGATCGAAGATCTCCGAATGCCGGTGAGGCTCGAGATCGGTCCAACCGTGCGCGATGCGGACGGCCTCGCGCTCAGCTCGCGAAACCGCTACCTCGACGCAGCCGAGCGGCGCATCGCGCCTTCGTTACACGCAGCGCTCGTCGACGCTCGAGCCGAGTTACGCGCAGGCAGGCGCGACTACGCAGCAATCGAAGCCCGCAGCCGCGCGCGTCTCGACGGAGTGGGGTTCCGAACGGATTACGTCGCGGTGCGCCGCGCAGCCGATCTCGCCGAGCCGAAAGCAGACGAGCGTGCGGCAGATTTGATCGTGCTCGGCGCGGCGTGGCTCGGACGCGCGCGCCTACTCGACAACGTCGGGGTCTGACGCCGACGCGACCAGGGCGACCCGATTGCGGCCGAGCGCCTTGGCCGCATACATCGCCTCGTCCGCGCGGTGCACGAGCGTCGCAACGTCGTCGTCGCCGGTACTCAAGCTCACGCCGATCGAGACCGTGATCGCGGTCGACAGGCTCGGCGGCGACAGCCGCTCCACCTGGTGCCGTACTCGTTCCGCCGTCTGCTGCGCTTGCGTGAGATCGATGCCGGGCAACAGCACGGCGAACTCGTCGCCCCCGAAGCGGGCGATTAGGTCGGTGGGGCGCAAGTACTCGCGCAGCGCATCGCCAACCGCGACGAGCACTCGGTCGCCCGCGATGTGACCATACTGGTCGTTGAACTGCTTGAAGTTATCGACGTCCACCATCATCAGGCAAAGCGGCCGGGTACCATGCTGTGAGCGCGAAATCTCGCGTTCGAACATGTCCTTCATCCAATGGCGATTGCCGAGACCCGTCAATGCATCGGTGATCGCATTGCGTTCCGCTTGTCGCAGCACACCCAAGCTGCTGGCGATGAATTCGTTGTCGGAGCGCACGCGTTCCGACAGCACGACCAACAAGTTTTTGGAGAACTCGTGGGAGCGGTCGACCATCTGCCACAACAGGTGATGGCTGATGACCATCAAGTGCGAATCTTCGAGCGCGACGACGTAGGCGGACGGGTCCTTGTCCTCGATCAACGACATCTCGCCGGCGCAGGATCCGGGACCTAAGTCCGCGAGCTTCGGCGCATCGAGCGCCCCGAGGTGCACGGCGAGCCGGCCGCTGAGCACGACGTACACGCACCGATTCGGCCGCTGCGGCGAGAGCAGCACTTCGCCGTCGTGGACGTCGATCCGGCCGCACTGGGGGAGCAGATCGACGATGGCATCAGGCGGTACTCCGCGGAACAGCGCGATGCTTTGCAGCAGCGAGCGCGTGAAATCCGAGTCGATTCCGCGGCCGAGCGGTTCGAGACTGACCGTGCTCATGGCGTTAGTCCGGCAACGACGCTCGAATCGTACGGTTGGGGTGGGTCCCAGGCAGTGACGGAGTTGGCACTCCGCGGCGCCGTCACTCGCGCTCGAGGCGGGTCCGCGCGCGGCGCAGGGCCGCGCGGCCGGCCGAATCCAGCTGGGGGAACCCTACTTCGAGCTGCCCGAACGCGGCATTCACGAGCTTTGCGATCTGCCAACGCGCAAAGTGCTTGTCGTCGGCCGGAATGGCATACCACGGCGCCCACGGTCGCGAAGTGGCCCCGAGGCATTGCTCGTAAGCGAGCTGGTAGGCGTCCCAGTGGTCGCGCTCGAGCAGGTCGTCGAAGCGAAATTTCCAATGCTTCTCGGGCTTCTCGATGCGCTCGAGCAAGCGGCGGCGTTGCTCGTCCTTGGAGATGTTGAGCCAAAACTTGAGAATCACGGTGCCCTCCTGGGCGAGATGGCGCTCGTGGTCGACGATCGCCCGGCAGCGTTCGGCCCAGAACTGCTCCGGGGGTGGCGACGGCAGCGACTCCGCGGTCAGGAGGGCCGGGTGCACTCTGACGACGAGGACTTCCTCGTAGTAGCTGCGGTTGAAGATCGCGAGCTCGCCGCGGCGCGGCAGCTGCGCGGTCGTGCGCCACAGAAAGTCGTGGTGCGCCTCCGCGGCCGAAGGTGCCTTGAACGACGCGACGCGCAGCCCGCACGGATTGACTCGGTCGAACACGTGCCGGATCGTGCCGTCCTTCCCGCCGGCATCGATCGCCTGCAGCACGATCAGCATCGCGAAGCGGCTGTCCGCGAACATTCGGTATTGAGCGTCGGCAAGCGCGGCTGCCTCAGGCTCGAGCTTGTTTTTCCAATCGCTTGATTTTCCTTTGCCTCGCGGAGGCCGAGTCGCGCTTTCCGCGGCTTTGAACGCGCGGTCGAACGGCACGAGCAGGGGATGCGGCTCCGCGGCGAATGGCGTGCTCATGCGGGCTCGGGCGCCCGGTGCGCCGCGTGTTGCTCGAGCGCCCACCGCACGTGCTCGCGCACGAGCGGCGACTCGTCGTCGATGCGCCGCGCGAGCGCCGCGACGACGGCCTCGTCCGAGGGCGCGTTGCCGAGCGCGACCGCCAGATTGCGCAGCCAACCGTGGTAGCCCGGGCGCCGCAGGGGGCTGCCCGCGGTGCGCTCGCTCCAATCGGCCTCGCTCCAGGCAAACAGCTCCGTGAGCGGCGCGCCGTCGAGGCCGTGGCGAACCGCGAAGTCCCGAACGTCGGTCTGCCGCGCGAACTTGTTCCACGGGCAATGCAACTGGCAGTCATCGCAGCCGAAGATCCGGTTGCCGATCGCGGCGCGCAGCGGCTCGGGAATCGAGCCCCGCAGCTCGATCGTCAAATACGAGATGCAGCGCCGAGCATCCACCTGGTATGGCGCGACGATCGCGCCGGTTGGGCACACGTCGAGGCAGGCTCGGCAGGAGCCGCAGTGCTCGGTCACGGGCGCGTCGACGGGCAGCGGCAGATCGGTGTACAGCTCCCCGAGCAGGAACCACGACCCGGCCTCGCGATCGAGGAGATTCGAGTGCTTGCCGATCCAGCCGAGACCGGCGTTGCGTGCGAGCGCCTTTTCGAGCACGGGTGCGCTATCGACGAATGCGCGATAGCCGAATGCGCCGGCGCGTCTTTCGATCGACTCGGCGAGGCGCTGCAACCGCCGCCGCAGGACTTTGTGATAGTCGCGGCCGAGCGCATAGCGCGCGACATAGGCACGGCGAGGGTCGCCGAGCACGCTTTGCGCCGGGGCCGCTTGAGCGGGCCAATAGCTCATCCGCGCCGAAATCACCCGGACCGTGCCCGGAACGAGCTCGGCCGGGCGCGCTCGCTTGGATCCGTGCTTCGCCATGTAGCCCATGGACCCGTGGCGGCCCGCCGCGAGCCATTCCTCGAGCCGCGTTTCGTCGGCAGCCAGATCGGTTCCCGCGATGCCGACTTTGTCGAATCCGAGCGCACGACCATCGCTTTTGATCTCGGCGGCGAGCTGCTCTAGGCATTCGGGGCGCGTTTCGGTCATGACGAGCCGGGGCTTGCTGGTGACGTCAGTATAATCCGCGCCCATGAGAGCCTTTCCGGATCTGTTGCCGGGCGCGATCTACGCCGCTGCCCAAGTGCGCGAGCTCGACCGCCGCGCAATCGAGCGCGGCGTTCTGGGCTACGAGCTGATGTCGCGGGCCGGCCGCGCTGCGCTCGACGTGCTGCGCAAGCGTTGGCCGGCGACGCGCTCGCTGCAAGTCTACTGCGGTGCGGGCAACAACGGTGGCGACGGCTACGTGGTCGCGCGATTGGCGCACGCGGCGGGTCTCGAGGTCCGTGTGTTGGCGGTCACACCTCCGGAGCGTCTGCGCGGCGACGCCGCGGCGGCCGCCGCGGATTGCGCGCGGGAGGGTGTGCGGATCGAACCGTTCGCGGCGGCGGCTCCTGCGAATGCGCGCCGCGACGAGGTGGTCGTCGATGCGCTGCTCGGCACCGGGGCCGACCGGCCCCTTGAAGGCGCATTCGCGGCCGCGGTGGCTGCCGTCAACGCTAGCGAGGTGCCGGTGCTCGCGCTCGACGTGCCGAGCGGGCTCGACGCGGACCGCGGCCTCGTGCTCGGTGCGGCCGTGCGCGCAACCGTCACGGTCACGTTCGTCGGCTTGAAGCAGGGGCTATTTCTCGGCGAATCCTGCGACTATTGCGGGGAGCTCGAGTTTGCCGACCTCGGCGTGGCCGCCGAGCTTGCGGCCGATCTCGAGCCGGTGCTCCAGCGGCTCGGCGCGCGCGATTGGCGAGCAGCCCTGCCGAAGCGGCCGCGCTCGGCGCACAAGGGCTCGAGCGGGCGGTTGCTACTCGTCGGTGGGGGGCCCGGTATGCCCGGCGCGATTCGGCTCGCCGCCGAGGCCGCGCTGCGAACCGGGGCGGGCCTCGTCTACGTCGCGGGCCACGCCGAAGGGCAGGCCGCCGTGCTCGCGGGGCGACCGGAAATCATTTTTCGCGCCGTGGAGAAGCCGGCCGATCTAGCGCCGCTGATCGAGCTCGCGGATGCCGCCGTGGTGGGCCCGGGTCTCGGCCGCTCCAGCTGGGCGCGGCCGCTCTGGCATCGACTGCGGGACTCCGCGTTGCCGCTCGTCGTCGACGCGGATGCCCTGAATCTGTTGGCCGAGGCCCCGGGCCGACGGGCTGACTGGATCATCACTCCGCATCCGGGCGAAGCGGCGCGCTTGCTGAACTGCTCGATCGACGCCGTTCAGCGGGACCGGATCGAGGCCGTCCGGCAGCTGGCGAGCCGATTCGGTGCAGCCGCGGTGCTCAAGGGACCGAACACCCTCGTAGCGTTGCCCGATCGCCAAGCACCGCTGGCTGTGTGCGATCGCGGCAACCCCGGAATGGCCACCGCGGGGATGGGCGATGTCCTGGCGGGCGTGCTCGGCGCGTTGCGCGTGCAAACCCGCGATCTCGCGATCAGCGCGCGAGCCGGGGTGCTGCTGCACGCGCTCGCGGGCGATGCCGCAGCGGCCAGCGGCGAACGTGGAACGGTGGCTGGCGACCTCATGCTCGAGCTCAAGCGATGGGCGAATCCAAGCTAATAGAGGACTTCGGGTCAGAACAGCAGCTCGTTGAATTCGCAGGTGCTTTCGCTCGGCAGCTCGCCACGGCGCAGCAGGCGCCCTTGCTCGTGGGACTACGCGGTGACCTCGGCAGTGGCAAGACGACTTGGGTCCGCGCGCTGTTGCGTGGGCTCGGCTACACGGGGCGCGTCCCCTCGCCGACTTATACGCTGCTCGAGCACTACACGTGCGTCGGCCTCACGATCGTGCATCTCGACCTGTACCGTCTGACAGCCGAAGCGGAGCTCGAGAACCTCGGCGTGCGCGATTGGCTCGCGGAGCCTCGGACTTGGCTGCTCGTCGAATGGCCGGACCGTGCACCGGCGCTCGCGGCACGCTGCGATCTCGAGCTGGTATTCACGGTGCTCGGGCCGAGCGAGCGTCGCATCGCGTTCCATAGCTCTACGACTCGCGGAATCGCGGCCTTGGAGAAAGGTTGTCAGCTCTCGTCTAACAACCTGCCGTAATAGCCCGTTCTACTTCATAAATGCGTTGAAACTCCGGCCGAAAATTGTGAACATAAGGCGGGGTTCAGCTCGGGAGGCTCGGCGGGGTGTCGGTGCGGTGGCGAGTCGCGACGGTTTCGATCGTCGCGCTGCAGTCCGGGATCGCGTGCGCGGCCGCGGTGAACGGCGTGCGCGTATGGTCCGGCCCCGAGGCCACGCGCGTGGTGTTCGAGCTGAGCGAGCCGGTCGAGCACCGAGTGTTCTCGTTGGCGGACCCCGATCGACTGGTGATCGACCTCGAGGACACTTCGGTCGGCTCAACGCTCGATATGCCCGAAGCGAAGGGGGCCGTTGCCGCGGTTAGAACCGGCGCGCGGCCCGATGGCGAGCTTCGGGTCGTGCTCGAGCTCACGCGCGCGGTCAAGGCCAAGACCTTCCTGCTCGGACCGAACGACGATCACGGTGACCGCCTGGTCGTCGATCTCATGCGACCGGACGCCGCGACCGCGGCGGCGGTAAACGCGCCGGCCGTGCCGTCGGCGCCGACGTCCCCGTCGGTGCCGGCGCCCCCGCTCGGCCGCGACCTCGTGATCGCGATCGATGCAGGCCATGGCGGCCAGGATCCCGGCGCAAGCGGCCACCGCGGCGTGCGCGAGAAGGATGTCGTGCTCGCGATCGCAAAGCGGCTTGCGGATGAGATCGAGATGACGCCCGGCATGCACGCCGCTTTGACGCGCCGCGGCGACTATTACGTGTCGCTGCGCAAGCGCATGGAGCTCGCGCACGAGGCCCACTCCGACTTCTTCATCTCGATCCACGCGGATTCGTATCGCGATCCGAGCGCGAGGGGGTCGACCGTCTACGTGCTGTCGGACAAGGGCGCGAGCGACGAAGCATCGTTGCTGCTCGCACAGCGCGAGAACGCAGCCGACTTGCTCGGCGGCGTATCGCTGGCCGACAAGGACCAACTGCTCGCGCGGGTGCTGCTCGATCTGTCGCAAAATGCGGCCCTCAGCGCAAGCACCGCTGCGGGGCAACGTCTGATCAACCGGCTCTCCGGCGTCGAGACGATGCGGCGATCGCACGTGCAGCAAGCGCCGTTCCTCGTGCTGAAGTCGCCCGACATTCCGTCCGTGCTGGTCGAGACGGCTTACATCACCAACCCACGCGAAGAGGCTGCCCTGCGCGATCCGAAACAGCAGGCCGCGTTCGCGCGTGCATTGCGCGATGGCATCGTGGATTACTTTGCAGCGAATCCCCCACATTCGACGTACTTCGCGTCGCACGCTCGCACGGCGGCCGCGACGAACGTGCGGCATGTGATTACCCGCGGCGAGACGTTGTCTGGAATCGCGCAGCGCTACGGTGTCAGCACGAGCAGCCTGCGCCGGTCGAACGGGCTGAAGACGGATCTGGTACGCATCGGCCAAGTACTGACCATTCCGCCCGGTTGATCACGGGCGGGACGTCGCGCCGTCCCGCAGTCCGCCCTCCCGCTACCCTCAGGTACACTGCGCTCCAGTTCGCGGCGCAACCAGCGCCGCGCCGCCGTCGAACGGAATCCTGCTGTGGCCATTCGATTGCTGCCTTCGCAATTGATCGATCAGATCGCGGCCGGCGAGGTCGTCGAGCGGCCCGCGTCCGTCGTCAAGGAGCTCGTCGAGAACTCGCTCGATGCAGGTGCTAGGTCCATCTCTGTCGAGATCGGCGGCGGCGGCGCGCGGCTGATCCGGGTCGTGGACGACGGCGTGGGCATCGCGCGCGAGGAGTTGCCGCTGGCGCTGGCGCGGCATGCCACGAGCAAGATCGCGAGCCTCGACGATCTCGAGGCCCTCACCACGCTCGGTTTTCGGGGAGAGGCTTTGCCGAGCATCGGCTCGGTTGCCCAACTGACCGTGAAGTCGCGCACCAGGGACGCGGAGCATGGGTTCAGCATCATGTGCGACGGCGGGGAGATCGGCGACGCCCGCCCGGCGGCGCACCCGCAGGGAACGTCCATCGAGGTGCGAGAGCTGTTCTTCAACACGCCGGCTCGGCGCAAGTTCCAGCGCTCGGAGCGCACCGAAACCGGTCACGTCGATGCGACGATCAAGAATCTCGCCCTAGCGCGATTCGAGGTAGCGTTCACGTTCATCAGCAACGACCGCGTGGTCTTCAAGCTGCCGGCGGCGCTCGATCGGACGGCACAGGAGGAGCGGATCGTCGCGTTGTGCGGCGCCGAGTTTCTCGAGCACGCGCGGTATTTCGAGCGAGCCATCGCCGGCGTCAAGATCGCGGGTTGGCTCGCGGCGCCCGCGTTCTCGCGCAGTCAGCCCGACTTGCAGTTCACATTCGTGAACGGCCGCTTCGTGCGCGACAAAGTGCTGCGCCATGCGGTGCGACTCGGCTATCAGGACGTGCTGTTTCAGACTCGACAGCCCGCGTTCGTCGTATTTCTCGAGATCGATCCGCGGCGCGTCGACGTGAATGCGCACCCGGCCAAGCTCGAGATTCGCTTCCGCGACTCTTCGCTCGTGCACGACTTCGTGTTTCGCACGGTGGAGGCAGCGCTCGCGAGCACGATCGAGAGCGCCGAGGTGCATCCCGCGCCGCCGGTGAGTGCGGCGGACCTCGGCGTTCGCCGCGAGACGAGCGCGGCGCAGCGCGGTCTCGAGTTGCCGGCAGTGACCGTGCGTGAGCAGGTCCCGCTGTATCATCGCTTGCACGAGCGCATCGGCCGGAGCCCGCAGCCTACGGCGGATGTTCCGCCTCTCGGGTTCGCGCTCGCACAGCTTGGAGGCGTCTACGTGCTCGCGGAGAACCGCGACGGCCTGATCGTCGTCGACATGCACGCCGCGCACGAGCGCGTGATGTACGAGCGTTTGAAACGGACGTTGCACGAAGACAAGCTCAAGGCGCAGCCGCTTCTGGTGCCCATAACGGTCGCGGTCGCGGAGCACGAAGCCGATCTCGCCGAGCAGCAAGCCTCCGAGCTCGCCGTGCTCGGTTTCGACCTCGCTCGGCGAGGACCGACTCAACTCGCGGTCCATGCCCTGCCGTTGCTGCTCGAAGGCGTCGACGTGGAGCCGCTCGTGCGCGATCTGTTGAGCGATCTCGCCGCGAGCGAGGGCGTCGTACGCGTCGAGGCTGCACTGAACGAGCTGCTGGCGACGATGGCCTGCCATGCCGCGGTCCGCGCGAATCGCCGGCTGACGGTGCCGGAAATGAACGCGTTGCTACGGGAAATGGAGCAAACCGAGCGCAGTGAAGCTTGCAACCACGGGCGACCGACGTGGACGCAATTCACGCTCGGTGAGCTCGACCGCTTGTTCCTGCGCGGCCGGTAGCGGGTCTTTCGCAATGACGGTGCCTGTTCGATGCGTCTGCGTGACGGGGCCGACCGCATGCGGTAAGACCGAGCTCGCGCTCGAGCTTGCGCGGGACGTGCCGCTCGAGATCGTGAGCATGGATTCGGCGATGGTTTACCGGGGGCTCGACATCGGTACCGCGAAGCCATCGCGCACCGTGCGCGCACGGGTTCCGCATCACCTGATCGACGTCGTCGAGCCGACCGAGACGTACTCGGCAGGCCGCTTTGCACGCGACGCGACCGCGGCGATCGAGGCCATCGCGGCCCGCGGGCGGCTACCGCTCGTCGTGGGCGGCACGCTGCTGTACCTACGTGCGCTGAGGGACGGGCTGGCGATGCTGCCGCGTGCGGACTCGCAGGTACGCGCGCGGCTGGATGCCGAGGCCGAGGCCGTCGGTTGGCAGGGGCTCCACGCCCGCCTCGCGAGTGTCGACCCTCGCGCCGCGGCTCGGATCGCGCCGCAGGACCGGCAACGAATTCAACGTGCGCTCGAGGTGCATGCGGTGACGGGGCGCACGCTGACAGAGCTCCAGGAGGCCAGTGCCGCGGCGCCGGCCGTAGACGTCACGGTGATAGCGATCGTGCCGGAGCAACGCGCCGAGCTCGGCTCGCGCATCGAGCGCCGATTCGACGCCATGGTGAACGAGGGGCTCGTCGCCGAGGTCGAAGCTCTGAGAAGCCGAGAAGAGCTAGAGCCGGAGCTGCCGTCGCTGAGAGCCGTCGGCTACCGGCAAGTCTGGGGCTACTTGGAAGGCCGGTATGATTGGGACGAGGCGCGGCGTAGAGCGATCTATGCGACGCGGCAGCTTGCGAAGCGCCAGCTCACTTGGCTGCGCGCAGAGCCCTCGTTCGAACGCTGGCGAGCGTTCGATTCGGGTGTCAAAGAGCAGTTGCGCGAACGCATCAGCCGCTGGCGCGCGGCCGCGACCGTCGGCTTACGGCTGTGTTAGCATTACCGCTTGTGGGAGCAAGCCTGCCCCGATCGAGGGGCACGTTATCGGAGCGAGATTGCAGGGGGGCAAGGCCTTCGGCCGTGCCGTCGAAAACCTGGTCTCGACGGGCCCAACAATAAGAAGAGGAGAGTATTCATGGCCAAAGGTCAATCGCTTCAGGACCCGTTCCTGAACGCGCTGCGCAAGGAGAAGGTGCCGGTGTCGATCTACCTCGTCAACGGCATCAAGCTGCAGGGGCAAATCGACTCGTTCGATCAATTCGTCGTGTTGTTGCGCAACAGCGTGAGCCAAATGGTCTATAAGCATGCCATCTCGACGGTGGTCCCGGCGCGCAATGTGCGCGTCCCGTCGATGGACGAGGAGGAGGCGGACGATTAGCCGCGCTCCCTCGGCACACGGAGGTCAGGTTGCTTGATCGCCCCCGCAGCGGCGAACGCGCGCTGTTGCTGCACATTGGCTTGAATCGGCCCTGTCACGACGACGAGACCCAGGAATTCCGAGCGCTGGCCGAATCGGCCGGTGCCTGTGTCGTTGCCGAAGTGCAGGCGCGCCGCGATCGGCCGGATCCGAAGTTCTTCATCGGTCGCGGTAAGGTTGAGGAGGTCGGCGAACGTGCCCGTTCGAGCGGTGCCGAGCTGATCCTCGTGAATCAGCCCCTGCGTGCAGGACAGGAGCGCAACCTCGAGACGACGCTCAAGACCCGCGTGCTCGATCGCAATGGGTTGATACTCGACATCTTCGCGCAGCGTGCGGCCACGTTTGAAGGCAAGCTGCAAGTCGAGCTCGCGCAGCATGAGCATCTCGCCTCGCGCCTGGTCCGAGGCTGGACTCACCTCGAGCGCCAGAAGGGCGGTATCGGGCTGCGCGGTCCCGGCGAGACGCAGCTCGAGACCGATCGCCGCCTCGTGAGCCGCCGCATCCGGCATTTGCGCGAACGCCTCGGGCGTGTCGAGCGTCAGCGCGAAGTGAGCCGCAAGGAGCGCGTGCGCGCCGACGTGCCAACCGTCGCGCTCGTCGGCTATACGAATGCAGGCAAGACGACCCTGTTCAACGCGCTTTCGGGTGCCCATTCGAGCGCCCGCGACCAGTTGTTCGAGACGCTCGATCCTACGATTCGGCGCGTGCCGCTCGAGCATGGCGACGGCATGCTGCTCGTCGACACGGTGGGATTCGTGCGCGATTTGCCGCACGAGCTCGTCGCAGCCTTTCGAGCGACTCTCACGGAAACGCGCGAGGCGGCATTGCTCTTGCACGTGATCGACGCGAGCGATCCTCATCGAGACGACCGGCGCGCCCAGGTGGAGCAGGTGCTCGAGGATATCGGCGCCGCCGAGGTGCCGCGGCTCGAGGTGTACAATAAGACCGATCTCGCGCAGCAGGGGCTCGCCGCGAATCGGGCGGCGGAGCAGTGCCTCGTCTCCGCGGCGACCGGCGCGGGTCTTGCCGAGCTGAAGGAAGCGATCCGCCGGAGGCTGAATGGCGCTCGGGTGGTCGGCCGGCTGACGTTGGGACCGGATCAGAGCAGGCTGCGTGCGAAGCTGTTTGGCTGGCACGCGGTGCGCAGCGAGTCCGTCGACGCGGCTGGAGTCTCGACGCTCGAAGTGGAGCTCACGGCGCAGCGGTGGCGAGAGCTGCGTAGTCAGGAAAATCTTGCGGCGGCACCGATTTCGAGAGAAGCGTGAGCGATGGCTTGGGATGACGGCGACAAGGGCAACCCATGGCGGCCCGACAAAGACAAGGGCCCGGCCGATCTGGATGCCATCGTCCGGGACCTGCAACGTCGCGTGGCGGGACTGTTTCGCGCCGGCCGCGGTGGCGGCGGCGGAGCCGGTCGCGGCGAGCCGCTGAACGCGAGGCTCATCGTCGCCGCCATCGTCGTGCTGTTTGCAGTATGGGGGCTTACCGGGCTTTACAAAGTCGACGAGCCCGAGCGAGGCATCGTGCTGCGTTTCGGCGCGTTCGATCGCGTCAGCCGGCCCGGGCCGCACTGGCATTTGCCATGGCCGATCGAGACCGTCGAGAAGATCAACATCGGTGCCACCGAACGGTTGTCGTATCAGGGCAGCATGCTCACCCGCGACGAGAATATCGTGGACATCGACCTCGTCGTGCAATTCAGGCGCAGCGACCCACAGGCCTTCCTGTTCGATATGCGCGAGCCGGAAGCCGCGCTCATGGACGTGACGGCCAGCGCGATCCGTGAGACGGTCGGCAAGAACCTGCTCGATTTCATTCTGACGGACGGGCGCACCCAGGTCGCTCGCGAGACGCAAGATCTACTGCAGGCGACGCTCGACTCGTACGGTGCGGGCATCACGGTATACGAGGTGAACCTGCAGGAAGCGAACTTCCCGCGCGAGGTGGAGAGCAGCGTCCAGGACGCGATCAAGGCGCGCGAGGACAAGGAGCGCCGGATTCTCGAAGCCCAGTCGTACACCAACGATATCTTGCCGAAGGCGCGCGGCCAGGCGGCGCGTCGACGTCAGGATGCGGAAGCCTATCGGGGTCAAGTCGTCGCGAATGCCGAAGGCGAGTCCGACCGCTTTCTCAAGATCATGGAGCAGTATCAAAAGGCGCCCGCCGTCACGCGCGAGCGCATGTACATCGAGACGCTGCAGCAGATTCTAGCGAGCTCGACGAAAGTGCTCGTCGACACGGGCAACGGCACCAACAATCTGATCTACCTGCCGCTCGAGCAGATGTTGCAACATCGTACGGCGCTGCCGAACAGCGATGTGGCGCCGGCCGCGCCGCCGGCGCAATCGAGCGCGAACCCCGCGCGCTCGCGAGAGCGCGAGACTCGTTAGCCTAAGGGAATCGAGATGGGACCGCGCTTGAACGCACTGCTGATCGTAATCGTCGTCGTGGCGGTCATCGCGCGGATGTCCGTCTTCACGGTCGATCAGCGCCAGCACGCACTGAAGTTTCAGTTCGGCGAGATCGTCGAGGCGGACTACGCGCCGGGATTGCACTTCAAGATTCCGTTCGTCAACAACATCGTCCGCTACCCGAAGCGCATCCTCAACTACGAGCGCTCCGAGGAGAAGTATCTGACGGGCGAGAAGAAGAACTTGATCGTCGACTATTTCGTGACGTGGCGAATCGTCGACCCCGCGCAGTACTATCGCTCGGTCGGCGGCGACGAGGCCGTCGCCGTCGAACGCCTATCCGCGATCATCAAGGAGGGCATCAAGGCCGCGATCAGCCAGCGCACGGTGCAGCAGGTCGTGTCGGCGGAGCGCTCGGAGCTGCTCGAGGACATGTTGGTTCGGGCGCGAGCGCGCTCTCCGGAGCTCGGCATCGAAGTAGTAGACGTGCGCGTCAAACGCATCGATTTGTCGGACGAGGTGAGCGAGTCGGTTTACAGCCGGATGCGGCAGGAACGCCAGCGTGTAGCCGCGCAGTTGCGTGCCGAGGGCGACGAGGAGTACGAGCGTATTCGCGCGGACGCCGATCGTCAGCGGACCGTGATTCTCTCGGAAGCCTACCGCGACGCCGAACGGATTCGCGGAGCCGGCGACGCGAGCGCGGCAGAGATCTACGCGGGAGCGTACTCGAAGGACCCGTCGTTCTATGCGTTTTACCGCAGCATGCAGGCCTATCGGGAAGCGATCGGCCGCGACCAGGATGTGCTCGTGCTGCGGCCGGACAGCGACTTCTTCCAGTTCCTCGAGAAGCCGGTCGGCGCGGCGAAGTAGAGCGCGCAAATTCAAGGGCGGACGACGGAGGGCTAGCGCGTTGGCCTGGACGGATCTTTTCGCGGGTTTGGCTCTGTACTTGATCATCGAGGGCTTGGCGCCGTTCGTTGCCCCGCAAGCGTGGCGCCGCGGTATCGCGGCGATCGCCCGTCTCGGCGACAATCAGCTGCGCACCTTTGGGCTCGCGGCCGTGATCGCGGGGCTCGTCTTGTTGGTGATCGTGCGAGGCACCGGTGGCTAAGAGCGTCATCGTGATTGGGACGCAGTGGGGCGACGAGGGCAAGGGCAAGGTCCTCGATGTGCTCGCCGACCGCGCGCACGCAGTCGTTCGCTTCCAGGGCGGACACAACGCCGGCCATACGCTCGTAATCGGTGACCGCAAGACCGTGCTGCATCTGATTCCGTCCGGCATCCTGCGGGACGGCGTGATCTGCTTGATCGGCAACGGCGTCGTGCTGTCACTCGATGCGCTGGTCGAGGAAATCGACGGGCTCGTCGCTCGTGACGTGCCGGTCGAGCAACGGTTGCGCGTGTCGCCGGCGTGCCCGCTGATCCTCAGCTCGCACGTGCTGCTCGACAAGGCGCGGGAGCAAGCGAGCGGCGCCGGCGCGATCGGCACGACCGGCCGCGGCATCGGCCCCGCCTACGAAGACAAGATCGCACGGCGCGCGCTGCGCGCAGCGGATCTGTTTGCACCCGCGCTGCTCAACGACAAGCTCGAGCGGCTACTCGACCTGCACAATTTCCTCCTGGAGCGGTATTACTCGGCACCCACGGTAGATCCCAAGCGCGAATTCGATCACCTGCTTGCGCTCGGCGAACGTGTGAAGCCGCTCGTCGCGGACGTCACGGAGCTCCTGCGCCGTCTCCGCGACGAAGGCAGAAGCGTGCTGTTCGAGGGCGCCCAGGGTGCGATGCTGGATATCGACCTCGGCACCTATCCCTTCGTGACGTCTTCGAACACTACGGTCGGCGGTGCCGCGACGGGCACGGGCGTGGGTCCCGCCGCCGGCGACTACGTGCTCGGTCTCGTGAAGGCGTATACGACGCGTGTCGGGGCCGGCCCGTTCCCCACCGAGCTGCTCGACGACATGGGGCGCTATCTCGGCCGCGTAGGCGCCGAGTTCGGCGCGACCACGGGGCGCCCTCGCCGCTGCGGGTGGTTCGATGCCGTGCTGCTGCGCCGCGCCGCGCTCACGAACAGCCTGAGCGGCCTCTGCCTCACAAAGCTCGATGTCCTCGACGGCTTGCCGGAGGTCAAGATCTGCGTGGGCTACCGACTCGACGGCCGGCTGATCGACACTCCGCCGCTGCTGATCGACCGCTACGGCGAGTGCGAGCCGGTCTACGAGAGCCTACCGGGCTGGCAGGGTTCGACCTCCGAGGCCACTTCCTATGCCGCGCTGCCGGCCGAGGCGAAGGCCTATCTCGCGCGGATCGAGCAGCTGGCGGGAGTGCCGGTGGACATCGTCTCCACGGGTCCGAGCCGCGCCGCCGTGATTATCCGCCGTCACCCGTTCGACTAATCAGTTAATAACGATTATCATTTCCGTTAGTGCACGGAGCTTGCTGTCTGACTTTGGCCGACTTGAAGCCCGGTGACCGCGTGCGCATCGAATCGATCGAGACGCAGGATCGAGCGGTGCAGCGGCTGATGGTGCTCGGACTCGTCGAAGGCGCCGAGCTCACGTATTTGCGCAGCTCGCTCGGTGGTGATCCGCTCGAATTTCGGATTCACGGCGCGGCGATCTCGTTACGGAAGGAGCAAGCACGGCGTTTCCACGTCGTACGGATGGACCCCGATGGCCGCTCGAGCTGAGACAGCGATTCCCCTGCACGCCGTGAGCGTGAACCGCCGGGCGGCCGGCACGGTGGCGGTCGTCGGTAACCCGAATGCGGGCAAGAGCTCCGTGTTCAATCGGCTCACGGGCTTGAGGCAAAGCACGGCCAACTACCCGGGCGTCACGGTCGAGCGCCGCGTGGGCCGGGGCACTTTCGGTCGCACGAGCCTCGATCTGGTCGACCTGCCCGGGACCTACTCTTTGAGCCCCGGCTCGACCGATGAGCGGATCGCGGTGAATGTCCTGTTCGGGCGCATCGCCGGCACGCCGCTCCCCGACGCGATTCTCGCCGTCATCGACGCGACGCGGCTCTACCAAGGGCTGTACTTGCTGCAACAGCTGGTGGAGCTCGGCCGGCCGATGATCGTGGCGCTCACGATGGCGGACGCGGCGCAGCGCCACGGCATCGAGATCGACCTGGAAGGCTTGCGGGAAAGGCTCGGCGGAGTGCCCGTCTACCCGGTGGTCGCGACGACCGGCCGCGGCTTCGCACCGCTCAAAGACGGGCTCGAGCGGATTCTGGAAACGGCGCCGCCGCGGGAGATCCAGCATTGGCCCGAGCTGCAGCAGGCTGCTGCCGAGCTCGGGGAGCGGTTGCGCGGCTCGAACAAGGCCTTGCATCGCGTCGAGATCGAGCGGCTACTGATCGACTCCGCCGAGGATCCTACCGGCTTCGACCCGACCTTGCGGCAGGCGCTCGATGCCGCACGCCTCCACCTGTTCGGGGGGGAGCCGCCCCTCGCGGTCGAGGCGCGCAAGCGCTACCGGTGGGTGCGCGAGACCGTTGCGAAGGTCGAGTCGCCGGGCTCGGCCGTCGCCGGCCGCCAGGCCGCGCTACTCGATTGGCTCAACCGACCCTGGCCCGCGACGGCGCTGTTCGTGCTCACGATGGCGGTGGTCTTCCAGGCCGTCTTCGCGTGGGCGACGCCGTTCATGGACCTGATCGACGGCGGGGTCAGCGAGATCGGCAGGGCGCTGGCCGCGGTGTTGCCGCCGGGCGCGGTCGCAAGCTTTCTTGTCGATGGCGTGATCGCGGGCGTCGGCAGCGTGATCGTATTCCTGCCCCAGATCCTGATCTTGTTCCTATTCATCATCGTGATGGAGGACACCGGCTATCTCGCCCGTGCGGCCTTCTTGGTGGATCGCGCGATGCGGTCGGTCGGGCTGTCCGGTCAATCGGTGATCCCGCTACTCTCGAGCTTCGCCTGCGCGGTCCCCGCGATCATGGCCACGCGGGTCATCCCGAACCGGCGCGATCGAATCGCGACGATTCTCGCCGCGCCGTTCATGACCTGCTCCGCGCGGTTGCCGATCTACGCCTTGCTGATCGCCGCGTTCGTGCCCGTCCGCTCGGTCGGCTTCCTGAATCTCCAGGGCCTCGTGCTGTTCGGCCTCTACCTGCTCGGCATCGTCGGCGGCATCGCCACCGCATTGCTGCTGCGCAGCTCAGTGCTGCGCGGCGAGCGGCCGGCGTTCATCTTGGCCTTGCCCGAATTCCGGATGCCGAACATGCGGACCGTCGGCATGAAGCTGCTCGACCGCGTGCGCGTGTTTCTGCGGCGCGCGGGAACGGTGATCTTCTCCGTCGCGGTCGTGGTTTGGGTGCTCGCATTCTTCCCGCGCTCGCCGGCAGTCGAGGCGCAACGGCTCGAGGCGCGTTCGGTCGCGACGACCGCGCTTCAAGGCGAGCCTCTCCTCGCGCGCTTGCACGAGATCGACAACGACGCCGCTGCCGCGCACCTGGCTCAGAGCTGGCTCGGCCGGGCGGGGCAGCTCGTCGAGCCGGTCTTCCGCCCGCTAGGGTGGGATTGGCGCGTGTCGGCCGCCGTGATCGCAGGCTTCCCGGCGCGCGAAGTCGTCGTGGCTGTGCTCGGCACGATTTACGCGGTCGGCAACAATGCCGACGATCAGAGCCTCGGCGAACGCCTCAAGACCGCCACGCATTCCGACGGCTCACCCGTGTTCACGCTGCCGATGGTGCTCGGGTTGCTCGTGTTCTACGCGTGGTGTCTGCAATGCGCGGCGACGCTAGCGGTGATCCGTCGCGAAACGAACAGCTGGCGTTGGCCGTTGTTTGCCTGGAGCTATATGACCGCGCTCGGCTACGGGGCGGCGTTTCTGATATTTCAATTGGGCAGCCTCTAACGGTATGTTGCGAGGCTGACCCAGTTCCGGGAGGCTTCGCATGTCTCAAACGATACGAGCCGTTCGATGAGCGACGCGCTGGAGTGGCGCGAGGTCGGTCGCGAGCCCGTCGCCGACTGTCGCGTGTTTTCCGTCGAGCGCACGCTTGCCGTGTCGCCCGTCGACGGCGAGCGGCACTCGTTCTACCGAATCCAATCGAACGACTGGGCTCAAGTCGTGCCGATCACTCGTGAAGGTAACGTGGTGCTCGTGCGCCAATACCGGCACGGTGCGCAGCGGGTCACGCTCGAGATGCCCGCGGGGCTGATCGAGACGGGCGAGGATCCGGCGGTCGCCGCGCTGCGCGAATGCCTCGAGGAAACCGGCTATCGCGGCGAACGAGCGGTGCCGCTATGCGTGCTGAACCCGAATCCGACTTTGTTCGCGAACCGGCTACATGCGTTTGTCGCGCCCGACGTCGAGCTAGTGGCGGAGGTTCAAAACACCTCGCACGAGCATACCGAGGTCGTGCTGGTGCCGCGGTCGGAGCTGCCGCGGTTGCTCGTCTCCGGCGAGATCGATCACGCGCTCGTCGTGGCGACGTTATGGCGCTTTTTGCACGACTACGGCGAGGCCTAGCTGCCGGCACGGCCGTGCGTCGCGTTCGGGTTGCGGCGGCGGGCGCCCGCTATGCTCGCGATCCGGCGCGCGGCCGTCGCTCCCCCCACCAATCGCATAGGCGCGCCCTTGCCGAGCACCCGTCTCACGTCGCGCGTCGGGAATAACTCAAAGCCGGCGATGCGGCGATCTCGTCGTCGGCGGCCTGCTGTTGGCGTCGCCACATGGCGGCGTAAGCGCCGTCGCGGCGCAAGAGGTGCGTATGCGTACCGCGCTCGACGATGCGGCCCTCGGCGAGCACGATGATCTCGTCGGCATCGACGATCGTCGACAATCGATGCGCGATCACCAGCGTCGTGCGACCGCGCGACACTTCGCGCAGCGAGGCTTGGATTTCGCGCTCGGTCCGGGTGTCGAGAGCGGAAGTGGCTTCATCGAACAGCAGAATGCGTGGACGCTTCAGGATCGTGCGGGCGATTGCGACGCGTTGCTTTTCGCCCCCCGAAAGCTTCAGCCCGCGCTCGCCGACCATCGTCCGGTAGCCGTCGGGCGACGCCATGATGAAGTCATGAATGCGGGCTAACCGGGCTGCTTCCTCGACTTCGGCTGCCGACGCCGTCGGTCGACCGTAGGCGATGTTGTAGTAGATCGTATCGTTGAAGAGCACCGTGTCCTGCGGGACGATGCCGATTGCGGCACGCACGCTGGCCTGCGTGACCGCGCGGACGTCTTGGCCATCGATCCTGACGGAACCGGCGGCTGCGTCGTAGAAGCGAAATAGCAGGCGGGAGATCGTCGATTTGCCGGCGCCGCTCGCTCCCACGATCGCGAGCGCGCGACCGGCCGGCACCTCGAACGAGACGTCGTGCAGAATCGTGCGGCGCGGATCGTACGCAAACGTCACGTGTTCGAATGCCACCGTTCCCGGGCCGGAGGAGAGCGGCGGCGCGGCGGGCGCGTCCCGCACATCGGGGGCGACGTGCAGCAGGTCGAACATCGACTCCATGTCGGTCAACGCTTGCTTGATCTCGCGGTAAACGAAGCCCAAGAAATTCAGCGGTATGTACAGCTGAATGAGGTACGTGTTGATCAGCACGAAGTCGCCGATCGTCGCGGTCCCCGCGAGGACGCTGCGTCCGGCCATCGTCATGAGCACGGCGAGCCCGACACCGATGATCGCTGCTTGGCCGATGTTGAGCAGGGACAGCGAGCTCTTGCTCGCGACCGATGCCCGCTCGTAGCGTGCGAGGGCCTGGTCGAAGCGGTTGGCTTCGTAGTCCTCGTTGCCGAAGTACTTGACCGTTTCATAGTTGAGCAGGCTGTCGATTGCGCGCGTGTTGGCCTCTTGATCGGTCTCGTTCATCTGCCGCCGGTACTTGAGGCGCCAATTGGTGACGGCCAAGGTGTAGCCGATGTAGCCGATGACGCAGACGAGCGTGACGATCGCGTACCACACGCTGAAGAGTGCCCAGAGCACGCCGCAGACCAACGTGATCTCGATCATCGTCGGCACGATGTTGAAGAGCATGAACGTCAACAAGGTGTCGATGCCCGTCGTGCCGCGCTCGATTGCACGTGACAGGCCGCCGGTCTGGCGGTCGAGATGAAACGCGAGCGATAGACCGTGCAGGTGCCGGAACGTGCGCAGGGCTACGGTTCGAATGGCGCGTTGCGCGACCTTGGCGAACACGGCGTCGCGCAGCTCGGCGAACGCCGTCGACAAGATTCGCAGCACGCCGTAGCCGATCAGCAGCCCGAGTGGCAGCGCCACCGGGAGATTATTCGGATCCGCGAACAAGTCGACCATCCGCTTGTAGAGAATCGGAACATAGACCGTCGCGAGCTTTGCACCCGTCAGGAGCACCAACGCACCGACCACGCGCAGGCGGATTCCGAGATCCGCTGCCGGCCACAGGTGCGGTGCGAGTGAGCGCAGTGCGCCCCACTCGAATCCATGACGGGTGGGCTCGGCGGCTGGTTTCGGCGTGCTCATACCGTTGCTGCCGGGGCCGCTGTCACGGCTGACGCTAGTGAGATCGATGACTTCATCGGCAACCCGAGCTGTTCAGTGGAGTGATGCGTGGGACGGTGCGTGGGCGCAAAGATAGTGCCACAAGGAGCACGGCGGATGCAGCGCGATGCTCTGGTGCGTACGCTCGGCTCCGCCGGAGCATTGGGCAGCCCGTGTAGAATGTGGCGCAAGCTCTTGCGCCGGTCCCCGATGGCTCCACCTCTCGTTCGATCGCCGCTCTGCGTGTCCGCGGAGACCGCCGGTCTCGGCAATCGTCTGAAGTCCTGGGTATCCGCGATGCGGCTCGGTGCCGACACGAGGGTTTGCTGGGAAATCACGCCGAACATGCCCGCGCGCTTCGACGACCTGTTCGCGAACGACTGCGCCGTCGAGACGGTGCCGCCCGGCACGGCCGTCTACGCTTCGTGGCGGCTCGCAATCCTGCCGGAGGACGAGACGCATTTGCCGTACGGCTTCGCGACGGCGGGCGGCGGCCGTCATCCACTCGTGCGCGGCGCTGGCAAAGCGTGGTGGACGCTCACGGGCAAGCGCTCGGATCGTTATCGCTACATGCTGTTTCCGAAGTCGCACTCGCGCCGCATCACGCGCCGCGATGCGCGCCATATCGATCTGGAGTACGAACGCATTCCGCAGTATTTTCGAGACGTCTACGTGCCGCTGTTCGCTCGCATCAAACCTCTGCCAGTGATCGAGCGGCGCGTCGCAGCGTGGAATGCGACGAATGAGATCGAGAAAGGTGCTACGGTCGGTGTGCAGGTGCGAACCTGGCGGGACAGCGCGCACCGGCACCGCAAGTATCACCGGCCCGCGCTCGATCGGCTTCTGCGCCTGCTCGATCGCACCGAATCCAGCAGCCGGTTCTTCGTCGTGAGCGACAGCGACGAGATCGCACCGCAAATTGCGGCGCGCTACGGTGCCGAGCGTGTGCTTCAGTATCCACGGCGCACGGCGCGGGCGGCGAGCTGGGAATCCGCGGAGGGTATTGTCGAAGACCTGATCGACCTACTCTTGCTATCACGCACGCCGCGCCTTTGCGCCAGCTACTTGAGCACCTTCAGCGAGGCCGCGTGGTGGCTTGGCGGCGCGAGGGCCCGCGTCGACGTCTTCTAGTCCGGCCCGTACCAACAGCGCGGAAGCGTAAGCTTGCCGCGGCCGGTGTTGTCGCGATCGAGCGGATGTGGAAACGTCGTGTGGTACGCGGCGCCGCGCAGCCGGTCGCGACGTTGCAGGGTGATTTCGAGAACGCGCGGGATCTCGAGGCCCAGGCTCTTGACCGAGCCGCAGCAATTGTTCGGATGCGCGTGGACGACCGCGTGGGCCGCGAGCAGCTTGCGGAATACGCCGCGCCCAAGCTCGAAGAACGGCCGATTCCACAGGTTGTGCAAGTCGTGGAACTCGATGACCATGATCCGGAATTGCGACAGCAACGCGGGCGAAGCGGCGAACAGCGTCTCATATTCTGCGCCCTCGATATCCATCTGCAGCAGAAGGTCGCCGCGGTAGTCGGGCAGCTTCTCCTGCTTCCAGTCATCGAGTGTGCTGTGCGCATCGTCGGTTACGCAGCCGACAAACTTTTTGTCGAACGTGAACACGGCGTTCGGTTCGGCGGGACCGTCCACGGAACGGTCGGCCAGGAAGACGTGCATGCCGCGGTCGGCGAGTGCGGCTTCGAATCCCGATTGATTCGCGACGCCGGGCGAGAATGCATAGTCGATGCCGCGGAGATCGTCGGGGACGAGGTAGCCGCCATCGCCGCCGGGTCCGAGACGAATCAGCTCAAAACCGCCGTCGACCGGGCGGAGCGCGCGGATCAGTGTGAGCACGTCCGCGCGCGGCGTACGAGCGGCTAGGTGCAGGCCGGCGGCGCCGGCGAGCCGCACGAAAGAGTCGCGCACCAGCTTGTTACGCATAACTGTCCTGCGGGGGTCACGCTGGGTTAGCGAGGTACCATCGGTATGTCGCCCGGATGCCTGCCTCGAGCGGTGTGGTCGCTCGCCAGCCGAGCGCCGCGCACCTGCCGACGTCGAGCACCTTGCGCGGAGTGCCGTCGGGCTTGGTGTGATCGAAAACGATCTCGCCTTCGAAGCCGACCACTCTGCCGATGAGACCTGCGAGCTCCGCGATCGTTAGGTCGTCGCCGACGCCGACGTTGATGATCTCCGGCGAATCGTAGTGCTCCATCAGGAAGCACACGGCGTCGCCCAGATCCTCTACGTACAAGAACTCCCTGCGCGGCGCGCCCGTGCCCCACACGGTGACGCTGCGCTGTCCCGCAGCCTTCGCCTCGTGAAATTTGCGGAGGAGAGCCGGCAGCACGTGCGAGCTCGCGAGGTCGAAATTGTCGCCGGGACCGTAGAGATTGGTTGGCATCAGCGAAATGGCGTTGAAGCCGTATTGCTTCGCGTACGCCTGACAGAGCTTGATGCCTGCGATTTTCGCGACGGCATACCATTCGTTGGTCGGTTCGAGAGGTCCCGTGAGGAGGGCGTTTTCGCTGATCGGTTGCGGTGCGAGCCGTGGATAGATGCAGCTCGATCCGAGAAAGCAGAGCTTGCGCACTCCGTGGCGGTGCGCCGCATCGATCACGTTCGTTTGGATCTCGAGATTGTCGCGGATGAAATCGGCTGGATACGTGTCGTTGGCGAGAATGCCGCCGACCTTTGCGGCTGCGAGCACCACGTAGTCGGGCTTCTCCGTCGCGAAGAAGCGTTCGACCGCGGCCGCGTCTCGCAAGTCGAGCTCGCGCCGCGGAGCATGCAGCAGGTTCGTGAAGCCGCGGGCCACGAACGCGCGGCTGATTGCCGACCCCGCGAGACCACGTTCGCCCGCGACGAATATCTTGGCGTTCCGGTTCATTCGCGGTGACTGTAAATCGAAAACCCCTCGCGCGCGACGAGCGCGTCGCGCTCGGCGAGCTTGACGTCGGAATCGACCATCTCCTGCACGAGTGTCTCGAAACCGACCTCAGGCGCCCACCCCAGCTCACGGCGCGCCTTCGACGCGTCGCCGAGGAGCGTGTCGACCTCGGTTGGTCTGAAATAGCGCGGATCGATGCGCACGATCGTCTTGCCGGTCAGCGTGTCGATCGCATGTTCTTCGAGGCCGCCCCCGCGCCAGTCGAGCTCGATACCGGCAAAGCGAGCCGCGAGCGTCACGAATTCGCGGACCGAGTGCTGCTCGCCAGTTGCGATCACGAAGTCCTCAGGCCGCGCGTGCTGCAGCATCAACCACTGCGCCCGCACGTAGTCGCGCGCGTGGCCCCAATCCCGCAACGCGTCGAGATTGCCGAGATATAGGCAATCGTCGAGCCCGACCTTGATGCGCGCGAGACCGCGGGTGACCTTGCGGGTGACGAACGTCTCGCCGCGAATCGGCGACTCGTGATTGAACAGGATGCCGTTGCAGGCGAACAGACCGTATGCCTCGCGGTAGTTCACCGTGACCCAGAATGCGTAAATTTTCGCGGCGGCGTAGGGCGAGCGAGGGTAGAACGGTGTTGTCTCGCGCTGCGGAGTTTCCAGAACCTTGCCGAACATCTCGGAGCTCGACGCTTGGTAGAAGCGCGTGCTCGTTGCGAGCCCGCAGATCCGGATGGCCTCGAGCAGGCGCAGCGTCCCAAGCGCATCCGAATTGGCGGTGTACTCGGCCGTCTCGAACGAGACGGCGACATGGCTTTGTGCCGCGAGATTGTATATTTCGTGCGGCTGCACCTCTTGGACGACACGGATCAGATTCGTGGCATCGGTGAGGTCGCCGTAATGCAGGACCATTCGACGGGTTTCGTCGTGCGGATCGCGGTACAGATGGTCGATACGATCCGTGTTGAACAACGACGAGCGACGCTTGATGCCATGGACCTCGTAGCCTTTGTCGAGCAAGAGCTCGGCCAGGTAGGCGCCGTCTTGTCCTGTGATTCCCGTGATGAGCGCGCGTTTGCGTGACTGGCTGTTCACCGTTCCGTCCTTCCGAGCTAGTGTTGCCGCAGATCGTTCCGTGCGGTCGCGAGGAATGTTAGCCGGAATTCGCGTTCGGCGCTCCCCCGCGAGTAGTTTCGGCAAGCCGCCTTCGGGAGGCTGTAGGGTCGTGTGCTACGCTGCGCGCGGGCTAACTCAGCGCGCCACCAGCGTCGCGCGCCGTCAATGACGATCACGGTCATCCACGTCAATGTCGCGCGCGGCTATCGAGGTGGCGAGCGGCAAACCGAGCTGCTGATTCGGGCGCTTGCGTCCGCCGACGTGCGGCAAGTGCTCGTCGCGCGCCGCGGCGGGGCGCTCGCGCAAAGGATTGGAGACACCGCCGTCGAAGCGCGGCTCGTCACGGGCAGCGCCTGGAGCGTCGCGCGGGCGACCATTGGCGCCGATGTGGTGCACGTGCATGAGGGGCGCAGCGTCTACGGCGCATATCTTCGTGCGCTCCTCTCGGGCACTCCGTACGTGGTCACACGCCGCGTGAACAATCCGATTCGACGTCACTTCCTCGCGCGCCGGGCGTATTGCCGGGCTGCATTCGTTGCCGCGGTTGCTCCTCAGGTGGCCGATGTCGTGCGCGCGTACGACCGGCGGATTAGCGTCGCAGTCATTCACAGCAGCAGCAGCGCGCTACCCGTCGACGCCGAGCGTGCGGCGGCGATTCGGAGCGCTTATCCCGGTAAGTTCGTCGTTGGGCATGTCGGTGCTCTCGACAACGCGCAGAAGGGCCAGGAGTACATCATCGCAGCGGCCCGGCGGCTCGAGCGCTCTCATCCCGAAGTGCAATTCGTGCTCGTCGGCGGCGGTGACGACGAGGCGCTCCTGAAGCGACTCGGCGAGGGGCTCTCGAACCTGGTGTTCACCGGCTTCGTCGACAACGTCGGCGATTACCTAGCGGCGTTCGATGCGTTTGTGCTGCCGTCGAATCGGGAAGGCATCGGCAGCATTCTGTTCGACGCGATGGATCGGGGCCTGCCGGTCGTCGCGAGCCGGGTCGGCGGTGTGCCCGACATCGTGCATGAAGGCGAGAACGGCTTCTTGATCGACGCGGGCGACGTCGAGGGTCTCGTCGCCGGCGTGCTCCGGTTAGTCGCTTCGCGCGAGTTGCGTGAGCGACTGGGCGGTTGCGGCCGCGAGGTGGCCAAGCGCTTCACGGCTGCCGAGATGGCGCAGCGCTATCTCGAGCTGTATCGAAAGGCGGTCGGGAGACCCCGGTGAGCGAGCGAGCGATCAAAGCGCTGTGCATCACGGCGGATGCCGACCGGCCTACGACCGCGACGTTCGTCGGGCTTGCGCGCGGCGGCGTCGAGCTCACGGTCGTTTGTCCCCGCACGTCGGAAAGCCGTTCGGAGCTTGCAGCGGCCGGCGTGAGGCTCCTCGATCTCGAGTTGCGCGGTCCCTTCGACCGTCGCGGCACGCAGCGACTGCGCGCGGAGCTCGAGTCGGGCCGGTATGACATCCTGCATATGTTCAGCAACAAGGCGCTGCAAAACGGCCTGCGTGCCGCGCGCGGCCTGCCCGTGAAGCTCGTCGCATACCGGGGCATCGTCGGCAACGTGAGCTGCTTCAGTCCGATATCCTGGCTGAGGGTACTGAATCCGAGGATCGACAAAATCGTCTGTGTCTGCAGTGCCGTTCGGGATTTCTTCCTCGCGATGCGGCCCGCATTCCTGCGAATGCCGCCCGACCGTCCGGTCGTGATCTACAAGGGGCACTCGGTGGACTGGTACACAGCGCCTCCGCTTGACCGCGAGATCCTCGGCGTCTCATCGCGTGCGTTTCTGATAGGTTGTGTCGCGAATTATCGGCCTCGCAAAGGTATCGAAATTCTCGTCGACGCATTCGGGTTGCTGCCGGCCGATCTGAACGCGGAGTTGTTGCTCATCGGACGGATGGATGCCCCGACGCTCGATCGAGCGATTGCGGGGAGTCCGGCGAATCGGCGCATCCATCGGCTGGGTATGCGCAAGGATGCGCCACAGATCGCGGCGGCCTGCGATGTCTTCGTGCTGCCGTCGGTCAAGCGTGAAGGCCTCGCCCGGTCACTGATCGAAGCGATGGCTTACGGTGTCGCGCCGGTGGTGACGGATTGCGGCGGCAGCCCCGAGCTCGTCGTCGACGGGGAGAGCGGCCTCGTCGTGCCGGTTCGCGACGCTCAAGCACTTGCGCTTGCACTCGAACGGTTGCGGCGCGATTCGGCTCTGCGAGCCCGCCTCGGCGCCGCAGCGCGGCACCGGATCGCCACGCACTTTCGAATCGAGGACACGATCGCCGCGACGCTTGCGCTCTACCGGAGCCTCGCGGAGCCTCGAACCCACGGAGGTGTCGCGAAGCATGAAAGCGCGGAGGATGGTGCCCAGGAGAGGACTTGAACCTCCACGAGTGTTACCCCACTGG
Organism: uncultured Gammaproteobacteria bacterium; assembly: GCA_963817615.1. Taxonomy (GTDB): domain Bacteria; phylum Pseudomonadota; class Gammaproteobacteria; order Steroidobacterales; family Rariloculaceae; genus FEN-1219. Next base: position 411,833 of record CAWFPH010000003.1, read on the forward strand.
CACCTGAAACCAGCGCGTCTACCAGTTCCGCCACCTGGGCACGGAGGCGAGGAAGCGCGACGAAATGTACTGACTGCCCGTGGGGGTGTCAAACGAGCAACGATGGCGGCGCAGCGTTCCGGCTCGAAGCTCGGCGGCGCACGCCACAGATACGCGAAACGCGCGAGCTACTCTCGCTTCGGTATAAGATGCCGCGGATGCGCCTTTCAGAGCACACTACCGGTCGAGGCCGGCGTTAGTGACGCGGCAACCCCCGGCGGGCGCCCCGCCGCAAGAGCGCCGCTACCAGCACCAGATCCCGAGCCGCGACGACATCTCCGCCGCAATGGAGCGCGCGGGGCGGCCGCTGACGCTTGAGTCGCTGGCTCCGCAGTTCGAAATCCGAACAGAGCAACATCGCCGCGCGCTCGACGCGCGGCTCAAAGCGATGGTTCGCGACGGCCAGTTGTTGCGCAACCGAGCAAACGAATATTGCCTGACGCGACACCTGGACCTCGTGACCGGCGCGGTGCTTGCGCATCGCGACGGTTTCGGGTTCCTGAGGCCCGACGACGGAAGCGACGATATTTACTTGTCGGCGCGCGAGATGCGTAGTCTCTGGGACGGCGATCGAATCGCAATCCGCACGAGCTCCACGCCGCGCGGACGCGAAGGGCACCTAGCCGAGATCCTAGCGCGCGGCAAGAGCGCTATTGTCGGCCGGCTCCACCGCGAGCGGGGCGTGGACTGGGTGCTCGAGGACGGCAGTGAAAGAACAGAGGTGCTGATCGCGCGCGGCGCGGCGCATGGTGCAAAGCCTGGCGACATCGTCCGTGTGGACGTGCTCGAATATCCGACCGTGCGCAGCCACGCGCTCGGTCGAATAGCGGAGATCGTCGGTCGCAGCGACGACCCTGGCATCGAGACCGAGGTCGCAATTCTCGCGCATGGCATCCCGCGGGATTGGCCGGACGACGTGCTCGCCGAGGCGCGCGAGCTTCCGGACCATGTGCCCGAGCATGTTGCGCGAGACCGCGTCGACTTGCGGGACTTACCGCTCGTGACCATCGACGGCGCCGACGCGAAGGATTTCGACGATGCGGTCTACTGCGAGCGCGACGGCGAGAATTGGCGTCTCCTCGTCGCGATTGCCGACGTCAGCCACTACGTGCAGCCGGAGTCTCCGCTCGACCGAGAAGCGCGCGGAAGAGGCACTTCAGTGTACTTTCCGGATCGCGTCGTCCCGATGTTGCCGGAGAAGCTGTCGAACGGACTTTGTTCTCTAAATCCTCACGTCGACCGACTGTGCGTAGTCTGTGAGATGACCGTCACGCCTCGAGGCGAAGTAGCGCGCTCGAAGTTTTACGATGCGGTCATGCGTTCGGCTGCACGGCTCACCTACGCGGCTGCCGCAGAAATGCTTGCTACGCCGCATCCGCATGGTCAGCATGCTGCCATCAAAGCCGCGCTTTCGCGATTGCAAGAGGTCTACGAGGCGCTGGCAGAGGCGCGCCGCCACCGCGGCGCGATCGACTTCGACCTGCCGGAGGCGAAGATCGAGCTCGATGAGCGAGGTAAGGTGCGCAGCGTCCGTACGATCGAAAGGCTCGTTACGCACAAACTGATCGAGGAATGCATGATTGCGGCAAATGTCGAATCCGCGAAGCGGATGCGGCGGGCGCGAATTCCCGGTCTTTATCGGGTGCACGAGGCGCCCGAGGAGACGAAGCTGGAGGAACTCGTGCTGTTCCTGCAGACGTTTGGCCACAAGCTTAGCTCGCCTAAGCGAATCTCGCCAAAGGAGGTCAATCGCATCATCGAGCGCGTGGCCGGCAAGCCCGAGGCGGAGCTCATCGAAACCGTCGTGCTGCGATCGATGATGCAAGCGCGTTATCAGCCGGTCAATCTAGGGCATTTCGGTCTCGCCCTTTCCGCATATGCCCACTTCACCTCGCCTATCCGTCGCTATCCGGACCTGCTCGTGCATCGCGCCATCAAGTGGCTGGCCAGCAAGGGTTCGCCCAAGGGCTACCGGTATTCTCTGGACGAGATGAACCGCCTGGGTGAGCACACCTCGATGACGGAGCGTCGCGCGGATGACGCCACACGCGACGTCGCGGAGCGGCTGAAGTGCATTTACCTTAAGGAGCGTGTCGGACAAATCTTCGACGGCATCGTCGCTAGCATTGCCCCGTTCGGCCTGTTCGTTCGATTGCCGGAGATTCAAGCCGACGGGCTCGTTCATGTGACGGCGCTACCGCGCGACTACTATCACCGTGATCCGACGGGCACGTTGCTTACGGGTGAACGGTCGGGCGCGAGCTACCGGCTGATGGATCCGTTGCGAGTGAAGTTGGTCGGCGTGAACGTCGAAGAACGAAAGGTCGATTTCATCCCAGCGCAAGACGGGCCGATCGAGGACCGTCCGAGCTCAACGCCGACGACGAGGCGACGGCGACGGCGCCGTGACTGATCGCGCCGTACACCACGTTTACGGTCTTCACGCCGTGAGGGCGCTGCTCGATCGCCGGCCGGCCGCGATCCTGGGAGCGCGAGTTCTGGTCGATTGCTCGGGCGCACTCGAGGCGCTCGCCAAGGCTTTGCGTGCGCAGGGTGTGCGGGTCGAACGAGTGCCCCGGTCCGACCTCGACCGTCGTGCGGGCGGTGCGGCGCACCAAGGTGTACTAGTGGACGTTCGTCCACCGCAGGACTTTTCGCTCGGCGCGTTCGAATCGCTCGTGTTGTCGCGAGGCCGGAGTCTCAGGCTTCTCGCTCTCGACGGCGTCGAAGACCCGCGGAATCTAGGTGCTTGCCTGCGCACTGCGGACGCGGCTGGTGTAGACGCTGTCGTCGTTCCGAAGGATCGCGCAGCCAAGCTCACGGCCACTGCGATCAAAGCAGCAACCGGCGCGGCCGAGACCGTGCCGCTGCTGCGGGCCCCGAATCTGGCCCGGATGCTCGCGTGGCTCAAAGACGCGGGCGTGTGGGTCGTGGGAGCCGACGCCTCGGCCCGGCGGAGCCTTTACCAGGCGAAGCTCGCAGCTCCTGTCGTGCTCGTGCTGGGCGGGGAGGGGCGAGGGCTGCGGCGGCTCACGCGAGATACGTGCGACGAGATCGTGTCCATCCCAATGGCTGGAGCGGTCGCGAGCTTGAACGTTTCGGTCGCGACCGGCATCGTGCTGTTCGAGCTGCTACGCCAGACCGGCGTACCCGAACGCCAGTCCAGCCCCACTTGAGGGGCCTGCGCGGAAGATCAACGCCGGCTTGAGCAGCCTCCGTCGACCAGGTACGATGGCGGGCCCGAGAGCGCTATGACTCGGCATCCTCCTTGCCTCACCGGTCTGCCGGGAGGCTATAAACCCAAGGGGAGTCCGCTTTGAGACACTATGAAGTCGTGTTTCTGGTCCACCCTGACCAGAGCGAGCAAGTGCCTGCGATGATGGAGCGCTATCGAAACATGATCGAGAGCGCAGGCGGGCATATTCATCGGCAAGAGGATTGGGGCCGTCGCCAGCTCGCGCATTCGATTGCGAAGGTGCACAAAGCACACTATTTGCTCCTGAACATCGAATGCGACAAGCAGACACTCGACGAGCTCGTCGGCGCTTTCCGCTTCAGCGACGCCGTGCTGCGCTACCTCGTGATTAAACGCGACGAGGCCGTTACCGAGCCTTCGTTGATGGCCAAGGCGCGCGAGGAAGAGGAAGCACGCGAAGCGCAAACCGCTACGCGACCCTCCGGTCCGCGCGAGCCGAGACCACGGCCAGCGCCCGAGACGGCGACAGAGGGAGACGAATCGCCGGCTGAAGGTGAGCGTGAATGGGAAACCGCGAAATAGCGGCATGAGACGCAGGAACAGGAGAAGCTGAGATGGCCCGCTATTTTCGCCGTAAGAAGTTCTGCCGTTTCACCGCCGAAGGCGTCAAAGAGATCGACTACAAGGATCTCGCCACGCTGAAGGCCTATGTCACTGAAACCGGCAAAATCGTACCGAGCCGTATCACGGGAACACGCGCGCCGTATCAGCGCCAGCTTGCGACCGCGATCAAGCGCGCTCGCTACCTCGCGCTGCTGCCTTATACGGACCAGCACTGAGCCGGGCGCAGCCGCCCGCAGCGGGCGTGGGGCGCAGTCGGTGAAGTTCATTATCGATTGGCTGCTTGCGCAGCGGCAAAGGATCATCATCGTCGCCGTCGTCGCGGCGCCGCTCCTGCCGCTGCTGAGCGCGGCGTTGCTCGCGCTCGATACGGCGCGCCGCGGCATCGTGCAGGGCGTCGTGAGCGCTCTATTTGCGCTCGGCGGATTGCTCGGAATAGCGGCATTGTCGCGCACGAGCCTTTCCATGTTCGCGCTGATAGGTCTGATCAGCTTCGGTTCCGGAGTGGCGGTCGGCGCGCTGCTACGCCGGGCGGGCAATCTCGCGCTAGCTTTTCAGTCGACCGTACTGTTGTCTCTAGTCGCGGTCGCGGTGATTGCGCTCGTTGGGCCCGACACGCACGCGCTGTTCGGACCGGCTCTGAACGAGTTCGCAGAGGTGCTGCGCGCCGGTGGTGCATCGGACGATCAGATCGCCGTCGTGATGGGGCGCAGCGGGGTGGTGCTGCTCGCTGCGGCTGTGTTTGCGCAGCTGATCGGCGCTCTTCTGCTCGGCTATTGGTGGAACACGCTTGCGGCGGGGGAACGGCGCTTTGGCGCAGAATTCCGTGCCCTCGCGCTTGGCCGAGTACTTGGCACGATCGCCAGCGTGCTGCTCGTGCTCGGCCTGGTTTTCGATGCGCAGCTAGTTCAGAATCTAGCGCCTCTGGCGATGCTCGCTTTTCTGGTGCAGGGGCTCGCCGTGGTGCAAGCATGGGCGCATTTGCGGCGCTGGCATCCAGCGCTCGTCGCTCCGCTGTACGCGATGCTCGTTGTGCCGCCGCTTACCGTGCTGGTGCTGCTGCCGCTCAGCTTTGTCGGATTGGTGGACAATTGGTTTAACCTGCGGGCCCGTTGGCGGCCCCGCTCATGAGAGTAGGCAAGATGGAAATTATTCTGCTCGAAAAGGTCGACAATGTCGGTGGGATCGGTGACCTCGTGCGCGTCAAATCAGGTTATGCGCGCAATTACCTGATCCCGAAGGGTAAGGCCACGCTTGCCACGGCCGCAAACATCGCGAAGTTCGAAGCGCGCCGTGCAGAGCTCGAGGCGAAAGCAGCAGGTGAGCTTGCCGAGGCCCAGGCCCGCGCGAAGAAGCTCGAAGGGAAGGTCATTCGAATCACTGCGCAGGCCGGCACTGAAGGAAAGTTGTTCGGTTCGATCGGCACGGTCGATATCGCCGATGAATGCGACAAGCTCGGCGTCGAGGTGGAACGCAGTGAGATACGCCTTCCGGACGGCCCCTTGCGTGTGGTGGGCGAGCACAAAATCGAGCTCCATCTGCACGCCGATGTCAACGTGGAGTTGACGGTCTTGATCGAATCCGCAGAAGGTGCCGACCAGGAGAAGTCGGCCGAATGACCCCACCACCGCAAGGTGGGATGCGGGCTGGATAAGCGATCCCGATGGCGGAAGCCGCCTCCACCGACGGTCTTCGCCGCACTGCGGACCGGCTGCGCCTCCCTCCTCACTCGCTCGAGGCCGAGCAGTCCTTGCTTGGCGGTCTCATGCTCGATCAGCGTGCGTGGGATCAAGTGGCGGACCTTGTGTCCGTCGACGATCTCTACCGTGCAGACCACAGGCTGATTTTTGGCGCCATCGCGGCGCTTGCAGAACGTAACCAGCCACCCGACGCCGTTACGGTTAGCGAACGCCTGCAGCAACTCGGTCAGCTCGAGGCGGCTGGCGGCTTGCAGTATCTCGCGAGGCTCGTCGAGGATGTGCCGAGCGCCGCCAACATTCGAGCGTATGCGCAAATCGTGCGCGATCGAGCAATGTTGCGGCAGCTCATCGAGATTGGCGGCGATATCGCGGCGAGCGCCCACACGACGGAAGGCCTGACGGTCGCTGAGATCGTCGATCTTGCCGAGCAGCGTGTCTTCGAGATAGCCGATCGTGGCCAACGCCGCGGGTCGGGTTTCGTGCAGCTGAAGCAGATCCTGCCGAGGACAATCGATCGTCTCGACGTGTTGAGCCACTCGACAAGCGATATAACGGGCATCTCGACCGGCTTCACCGATCTCGACAAGCTGACGGCCGGCTTGCAGCGCGGTGAGCTCATCATTATTGCGGGGCGACCGTCGATGGGAAAGACGACTCTCGCCATGAACTTGGCCGAGAATGCGGCGATCGGCGGTCAAGTGCCGACCGCAATTTTCAGCATGGAGATGTCTGCTGAGCAGCTGAGCTTTCGAATGATCGGTTCGATTGGCCGCGTAAACCAAACGCGACTGCGTACCGGTAAGCTCACGGATGAGGATTGGTCGCGCATCGACTCGGCTGTCTCGATGATGTCGAGCGCGCCGATCTTCATCGACGATAGCGGTGCACTGACGCCGACCGAGGTTCGTGCCCGAGCACGCCGCTTAAAACGCGAGCATGGCCTCGGCTTGATCGTCGTCGACTATTTGCAGCTCATGCAGGTGACGGGCACGGTCGAAAATCGTGCAACGGAGATCTCCGAGATCTCGCGCTCGCTCAAGGCCCTTTCGAAGGAGCTCGACGTACCGGTTATTGCGCTGTCGCAGCTCAATCGCAGCGTCGAGCAGCGTACGGACAAGAAGCCGGTCATGTCGGATCTCAGAGAGTGTGTCGCGGGCGAGACGCTCGTCTGTCTCGCCGACGGCAGACGCAAGCGCGTATCGGAGTTGGTGGGAACGACGCCGACCGTCTGGGCGCTCGATCGCGATCGGCGCATCGTCGAGGCACGGGCGGATGAGGTCTGGTGCGTCGGGCGCCGTCCGGTGAAGCGGGTGCTGCTCGAAAGCGGCCTGTCAATTCGCGCGACCGCGGACCACAGGCTGCTCGCTCGGCGTGGGTGGACCAGTGTGGGCGGGCTCGGCGCGAATGACAGGCTCGCGGTTGCCAAGGCTCTTCCGAGGCAGCCGATCCGGCTGGCACGGCGCTTCGCCTCTGAAGTTCGCGGCTTTGCGACGCGCTTGATGACTGTCGGATCCACCGTCTGGAACGGTAAGACGGTGTTCTCGATGCGAGGAACGAGTGGCGCGGTGGATCCTGCAGGCCTGTTCGGCTGCGATGTGGCCATGGAGGATATCGGCGCTTCGAACGTCTCCTGGGATCGCGTCATCGATGTCGTGCCGGACGGTGAAGCGGAAGTGTTCGACCTGACCGTTCCTGGACCTGCGAATTGGCTTGCCGACGGAATCGTGACGCACAACTCCGGCGCGATCGAGCAGGATGCGGATCTGATCGTTTTCATCTACCGCGAGGAAGTCTACGAGCCCGATACGCCGCGCAAGGGTATCGCCGACATCATCATCGCCAAGCAGCGCAATGGTCCCGTGGGCGAGGTGCGACTGACGTTCCTCGGCGAGTTTACGAAATTCGAGAATCTGATAGCCGAGGCCTACGGCGAAGGTGTGTTCTGACCACGGGCCGTGCGAGGGGGCGGCGGCGAATAGAATGCCGCCGGGTCGAGAACCGGCGGCATCGAGGATGACTAGTTGACGAAGAACCCCATCTTCACGCCGGCGAGCTGGATCACGTCGTTATCCTGCAGCTTACGGGCCTGCGGACCGATCGCCATGCCGTTCACCAGCGGGAAGCCTTCCGTTTTGCCGCTCTCGACGTGCACGATGTAATAGCCCTCGGCCCGGCGCGTGATTGCTGCGACCTGAACTCCGGGTCGACCGAGCGTCGTCAATGCCTTGTTCAGCTCGAGCTCGCGACCTGCGAACGTGCCGGAAAGGACCTGGAGCTTGGCGAGCGGCAAGACCGGAGCGGCTTCCTCGTCGACTTCCTGAGTAGCGGTCGGGTTGAACGGCTTGCGCTGTTTCGCCGCTCCAGAATCCACGACAACCGCCGGTTTCGCGGCCGCCGCGGCTGCTGGTGTTTCTTTGGCGGCTGCAGCCTCCGCGGCACGCGCTGCCTTGGCGACTTGGCGTTCCAAGTCGCGAGTCGGCTCGATCACCATCGTTTTCTCGAACTCGTCCTCTGGCGCCTGCTGGGCTTGGTCGTCGACGTAGCGCAGCTGGTGATGGCCGACCGTAATGACATCGCCGTGCTGTAGCGCATGCTTCTTGATCAGTTTGCCGTTGACGTAGGTGCCGTTTGTGCTGTTGAGATCTTCGAGAAACGAATCATTCAGAATGTTGATGATCAGCGAATGGTGTCCGCTGACTGCGGCATTGTCGATCCGGATATCGTTGTCCGGCAGACGGCCGACCGTATAGCGCTCCTTGGTCATGTTGTATTCCGCCAAGGTTTGGCCGTCCAAACTTAGAATCAAGCGTGCCATTTTTGTCGTCCCAATTCCGGAGCTGTGAACACTAGCCGAACAAGTTGCGGAACTTGCCTAGGAACCCGACGTCGGCCGGAAACGAGTCCGCTATCCGCACGAGAATGATCGACACGTTGTCGCGACCGCCGTTGTCGTTCGTGAGCTTGATCAGCTGCTCACCAATGGTCTTCACGTCGTTGTTGAACGTGCTGATCGTGAGATGGATGTCCTCGTCCTCGACCATATCCGGGAGGCCGTCGGAGCACATGAGGAAGTAGTCGCCCTTCTGAACTTCCATTTCCTGCACTTCGACTTCGACATTTGCTTCGACACCGAGCGCACGAGTAACGTAGTTTCGATTGGTCGAGCGCTGAGCTTCCTCCTGCGAGTAAAAGCCACGATCCACCAGTTCCTGCAGGAGCGAATGGTCCATCGTAACCTGTTCGAAGCGATTATCGCGTAAGCGATACATCCTCGAGTCTCCAACGTGCGCTATAGAGACGCGGTCGTCGTAGAACAAGCTCGCGACTAGGGTAGTTCCCATTCCTTCGCACTGCGGTTGCGATTGGGCGGTCTGATTGATGACCTTGTTCGCGCGATGAATCGCGTCGCGCAGGACTATCGTCTGGCGCATATAGCCGGTGCCAGCTTCGATCTCGTTGCGCTTCTCGCGTTTGCACGCCTCCGTTACGAGATCGATGACGGTTTTCACCGCAATGCCACTCGCGACTTCGCCCGCGTTGTAGCCCCCCATACCGTCTGCGAGCACCCACAGGCCTATATCGGGCTGGGCGCCGATCGCATCCTCGTTGTGGTCCCTGACCTTGCCGACGTCCGTGACTTCGACATGAACGAATTTCCCTTTGAGACTCATGCGGCTGAATTGTCTTCTCGGCTCTTATCAAGCGACCAGCGGAATGCTGTCGCGGAGGGCGGTGGCCATCTCGGCACCCGTTCGGTAGCGTTCTGCCGGGTCCTTCGCCAGTGCTCGATCAACGATCTCGTTCAGCGGCTCGGGAAGGTCTGCGCGCACCGCGGTGACCGGTTCGTGCTGCTCATTCGCGATCACGAACATGAGCTTGGTCATGGAAGCTCCACGGAAGGGCAGATGGCCGGTCAGCAACTGATACAGACTAACACCCAGCGCGAATAAGTCAGTGTGCCCGTTCACGTTTTTCCCTTCGAGCTGCTCGGGCGACATGAACGCCGGCGTCCCCAAAACGATCCCGGTTCGCGTTCGACTGACATCGATCAACCTGGCGATTCCGAAGTCAGTGATCTTCAGGCTGTCCGAGGTCGAATCATACATAATATTGGCGGGCTTGATATCCCTGTGGACGACGTTCTGAGAGTGTGCGTAGTCGAGCGCCTCGGCTGTCCGGCTAAGGAGCTCGAGCACCTTTTCGGGGGGAAGCAGCCGCTCGGCGGAGGCGAACTGGCTCAAGTGGCGACCTTTGAGATACTCCATCGCGATGTACGCGAGTCCCTCGCTCTCGCCGACATCGAAGATGGTGACGATGTTGGGATGGCTGAGTCGTCCCGCGATCTCGGCTTCCTGTAGGAAGCTGCGGCTCGCAACTTCGAGCTCCGTCGGCTCGAATTCGGCGGCGAGATCGAACGCCTTGAGCGCGACGATTCGATTGATTTTCGGGTCGCGACCCAGGTACACGAACCCCGTCGCGCCTCGCCCAATCGGTTCAAGCAGCTGATAGCGTCCGAGTAAATCGGGCATCTGTTCGCGGTCGCCCGGGGTCACTGCGTTTGCTCGCGGTGCTGCCCGTTGCACGAGGAGACGGGAAACCTCGCGGAAACGGCTGTCGACCTGGGCAATCCGATGATACAGGTCAGTCGCTTCATCGGAATGCGCGGCCGCATCGAGGGCCGAAGCGAGTTCGTAGAGTTCCGGCAGGAGTCCCGGCGTCGGGCTGACTTGCCGGTACGACGACCAGGCTCGCTTTAGCTCTCCTGCCGCCGCCGCTCGGCGCGCAACGACGAGGTCGTCGTCCCGTCCAGTCTTGCCTGGACCAGGGATCCACCATACCGAAAAGCCTGCGCTCGCCAAGATCCACGACAGCGGTGCGCCGAGAGGTATCCAATAACCCCATCGGAATGCCGCTGCTCCGGCCGCCGTGATGGCGAGCACGCCGCAGAGGGCGGCGCAAGATCGCCACATGCGTGTCCGAAGTCGCTGCGCGGCAAGCGCCACGACAGTCAACGCAGCGAGCAGCCATGCCGCGATGGTGGGGAAAGCGCCTGTTGCGATGTGGCGTTCGTCACGGTAGCTCGTCAAGGCCTGTGCGAGCAGCTCGGGTCCGTTCAGCTCACCTACCGGCGTCCGAAATCGCGGTTCAAACGGCCCCGCGAGGACGACCTTCCCGGCGAGCGGTGACGAATCCATCGCGAGGTCTGCAAGGTTGAGCGTTTCGAACGGCCGGCCTGGTATAAACGCAAGCCGTCGGCTAGAACCCGGCGAGTTAGGGACGTATCTGTTCAGCTGTTCGGCCGCCACCGCCGCCAGCGACGGCTGCTTCTCGCCGTCTGCCGAATCCAGAATCTCAGAGTCGGTTCGGACCACGCCGTCCGGATCCGGCTCGAAGGCGAAGTGCCCACCGCGTTGCCAGGTCGTGCGACGGAGAAGGCGCGTGCCCGCCGGAACATCGAGCGGACCGAGGAGCAGGGCGTGGTCGTGTTGTGGAGGCTCGTCGAGCGTCGTCAAGACCAAGCGCGCACCGCTCCGTTCCGCGAGCGTCGCGAGCGCATCCAGCTCGCTAGGCGTCTTGACCTCGACCAGCACCGAGTCCGACTGTGGTGAACCTGCGCTCAGGCGTGACCACATGTCGAATACCCAGTGGTCGACTCGCCCGGGTAGGTCTAGGGGCGGTGCATGCAAAGCCGCAGTGGCGAGTAGCGCAATCGCAGCGGCTTTTGCCACGTGACGGTGCAGATTCGAGAAACCTTCCATGGCAGTCCCCCGCGCGGGCGGAGTATGCCACGCGATCATTCCACGCCCTGTGATCCACGCCCGGTTTGCCTTGCGGAGGGCGGTCCCGCGGAGAACCCAATTCGGCTATTCTCGCGCGCATGTCGAAGCAAAGGCGTGCCTATTCCTGCGAAAGCTGCGGCGCCGTCCAGTCGAAGTGGCAGGGCCAATGTCCGGACTGTGGCGCGTGGAACAGTCTCGTCGAGACGGCGTCCGCAAGCCGCGCACCCTCCGCACGATCGCGCGAAGCGCGCGCCGAGCTTGCCCGTCTCGATGAGCTCGATGTCAGCCGCGTGGCGAGATTGTCGACGGGTCTTGGAGAATTCGACCGCGTGCTCGGCGGTGGCCTAGTGCCCGGCGGCGTCGTGCTGCTTGGGGGCGATCCGGGAATCGGCAAGTCGACGTTATTGCTTCGCTCGCTGGCGGATCTCGCGGCTCGAGTCGAGTCTTGCTACGTCACAGGAGAAGAGTCTCTCGACCAAATCGCTTTGCGCGCCCAGCGCCTCGGTGTCGGCGGGGCCCCGCTGGAGCTGCTCGCCGAAACATGCGTCGAAACTGCGCTAAGCGCGTTAGCGAATCGACGTGAGTTGGGTGTGTTAGCGATCGACTCCATCCAGACGCTCTATAGCGCGGAGCTAGAGTCGGCGCCCGGTTCCGTGAGTCAGCTCCGCGAATGCACGGCGCAGCTAGTCCGCTATGCCAAGGAGCATGAGGTCGCAACGCTGCTCGTGGGGCACGTGACGAAGGAGGGGACGCTTGCGGGTCCGCGCGTGCTCGAGCACATGGTCGATACCGTGCTCTACTTCGAGAGCGACGTCGGTAGTCGATTCCGCATCGTGCGGGCCGCGAAGAACCGCTTCGGGGCAGCGAACGAAATGGGTTTCTTCGTGATGGCGGAAGATGGTTTCCGCGAAGTCAAAAATCCATCGGCAATCTTCCTGGCTCGGCGTAGCAGTCCCGTGCCCGGCAGCGTCACCCTCGTGACCCGCGAGGGCACGAGGCCCGTGCTCGTCGAGGTGCAGGCCCTCGTCGACGCGACACGCGGGCAAGCCCCTCGTCGGCTCGCGCAAGGGTTCGATGGTCAGCGGCTGGCGCTACTGCTTGCTGTCCTGCATCGGCACGCCGGGTTCGCCGGCGGCGACGGCGACGTGTTTGCCAACATCGTTGGAGGTCTGCGTGTGACCGAAACGGCCGCAGATTTGGCGATCGCGCTCGCCATCGTTTCGAGCGCTTACGGCCGGCCGGTCCCGGCAGATCTCGCCGTGTTCGGCGAAATCGGCCTCACGGGGGAGATCCGGCCGGTTCCGTTCGGCGAAGAGCGGCTGATCGAGGCGCAAAAGCACGGCTTCAAGAGGGCGTTGGTCCCTCGGGCGAATGCCCCGCGCCGTGTGCATGACATCGAAGTATTGGCGATCGATCGTCTTGGGGAAGCGCTCGCTCTGCTCGGGTCATGAGCAACGGGATTTCATGCCGCCACTTTGGGCGGCGACGGCCCCGGCGCGAAGACGCGCACTTTCTTGATGCCGTGCTCACTCGCGTCGAGAATCTCGATCGGATAATTCGCAACCGTAACGCCTGTCCCCTTTTCCGGAATGGTTTCGAGTTGCTCGACGATTAGGCCGTTGAGGGTCTTTGGACCATCGGTCGGCAGGTTCCAATTCATCAAGCGATTGAGTTCCCGGACGTTGGCGCTCGCGTCGACGACATAGCTGCGATCGCTTTCCTTGGTGATCCCTAGATGCACCCCTGCTGGCTCAGTGCCCAGTTCGCCCACGATTTCGCGAATGATGTCTTGGGTCGTGATCAATCCCTGCACGTCGCCGTATTCGTCGACGACGAATGCCGAGCGGCGCTTGTGCAGCTGAAAATTGAGCAGTTGCTTATTGAGTGGTGTGCCCTCCGGCACGAAGTAGGGTTCGCGGATTCGTTCGAGCAGCACTGCCTGGGTGAGCTCGCCGCGTGCGAGGTCGGGCAGCAGATCGCGGATTCGCGCGAGACCGACGATGTTGTCGATGTCTTCGCGATAGACGGGAAGCCGATCGTGGCTGCTTTCCTGGATGATGCGGAGGTTTTCGTTCCACTTTCTATCCAAGTCGAGGCCGACGATCTCCTGCCTTGGCACCATCACGTCGTCGACGGTTACGGCATCCAGGTCGAGGATACTGAGCAACATCCTCTGATGCCGTCGCGGCACCATCACGCCTGCCTCGGCGACCACCGTGCGTAGCTCGTCGGCGCTCAGTGAATGCGAAGCGATCTGATCCGCACGCACCCCGAGCAATCGCAGCAAACCATTGGCGATTAGATTGATGACCCAAACGGCCGGATACGCGATCTTGAGGAGCGGGTAGTAGATCAGGGCGGCTGGAAGACCGACCCGCTGTGGATTGAGCGCGGCGATCGTCTTCGGAGCAACTTCGCTGAAGATGAGGACGACGCACGTCAGTATGAAGGTGCCGACAAGGATCGCGCCTTGGCCGCCGACCCGCAAAGCGATCATCGTGACCAGTGTCGCGGCTCCGAGATTGACAGCCGTGTTGCCCAGTAGGATCAGGCCGATCAGCTGGTCCGGTCGTTGCAGCAGCCGCTCCGCAAGTCGTGCGCCGCGATGGCCCGCGCGCGAGAGATGCCGCAGCCGGTATCGGTTGAGGCTCATCAGCGCGGTCTCGGTGCCCGAGAAGAATGCCGACAGGAGAATTAGCAGTACGACGAGGCCGACCAGAAGCGCCAGCGGAACTTGGTCACTCAACGGCCTTGATCCTCCTCGGAAAAGCAGATCTTGCAGTAGATTGGCCGAACGCCAAACGGAGTGTCAAGGAAGCGATCTGCGACCGCAACTGGCGCGCGGTGGCCCGTGGGCAATGCGGCAGCCATGCTAACCTGGTAGGCGTTCGCCCGTTCTCGACAGACTATTCCATGTTCGACCAATTGACCGCCCGCCTCGGCGAAGCAATCCAACGGGTGACCGGCCGAGGTCGGATCACCGAAGAGAACGTGCGCGACACCGTTCGCACGATTCGTATGGCGTTGCTCGAGGCCGACGTCGCTTTGCCTGTCGCGAAGGCGTTCGTGGAGCGCATCCGCGATCGCGCGCTTGGCGAGGAGGTCGCCCGGAGCCTGAACCCCGGTCAGACGTTCGTGAAGATCGTCCATGACGAGCTGGTGACTGTTCTCGGCGGCGATGCGGCGCCGCTGGCGACTCAGGGCCGCCCCACCGTCCTGATGCTGGTCGGATTGCAAGGCGCCGGCAAGACCACGACGGCCGGTAAGCTCGCGCGGTATCTCATCGCCGAGCGCGGCGGTGCAGTTCTACTCGCTAGCACAGACGTCTATCGTCCCGCAGCACGGGAACAGTTGGCGAAGCTTGCGGCGGACGTTGGCGCAGGCCTTGCCGCGCGCGAGCAGACCACGCCGTCGGCGATTGCGGCCGAGGCGGTTGCCGCGGCGCGTCGCGGCGGACAACGATGGCTGATCCTCGATACGGCAGGCCGCCTACACGTCGACGCACAGATGATGGCTGAAGTGCGCGAGCTGCATGATCTCGTGTCCCCTGCGGAGACGCTGTTCGTCGTCGATTCGATGGCCGGACAGGACGCTATCAATTCCGCCCGCGCGTTCCACGAGGCGCTTCCGCTCACGGGCGTGGTGCTCACGAAGGCCGACGGCGATGCACGCGGCGGTGTGGCGCTATCGGTGCGCGAGGTGACGGGAGTCCCCATCAAGCTGGTCGGCACTGGCGAGAAGCTGGATGCCTTGGAGGCATTCGTCCCCTCGCGATTCGCGTCCCGCATCCTCGGCATGGGCGACGTCGTAGGCCTCGTCGAACAAGTTCAACGACGCGTCGATCGAGAGGATCTCGAGCGCGTTGCCGCCAAGGTGAAGCAGCGTCGTGACCTGAGCCTCGAGGACTTCCGCGAACAGCTGCAGCAACTGCTCAATATGGGCGGCTTCGAGCAGTTGCTCGACAAGCTTCCCGGCGTGAAGCCCGAAGCGCTCGCCGCGGCAAAGCTGGATCCGCGGCAAGTCCGCCGTCAGATCGGGATCATTGACTCGATGACGCCGCGTGAGCGTCGCCATCCTGCATTGATCGACGGTTCTCGCAAGCGGCGTATCGCGGCCGGGGCGGGCCTTCCGGTACACGAAGTGAGCCGTCTACTGAAGCAGCACCGCCAACTCACGAAGACGATGAAGCAGCTCACGAAGGGCGGCGGGATGAAACGGCTGCTAGGCGCCGCGCGGCGAGGCGGCGGGCCGCCCTTCGGTTTCGGGCGGCGTTGAGCCGGCCGCCCCGGGGCTTACACTGGCGGCCCGAACTGAGTAGAATGTGCGGTCGCGGCGGCCCATCGGCCGCCGCCGTGTTTTCGCGAACGCTCAGTCGGGGTCCGGAATCGTATGGTTGTCATTCGTCTCGCGCGCGGCGGCGCGCTCAAGCGGCCGTTCTATCACATCGTCGTGAGCGATCGCCGCAGTCGCCGGGACGGGCGGTACATCGAGCGGCTCGGGTTCTTTAATCCCATCGCCACTGGTGGTGAGGAACGACTCAGAGTCGATCTTCAGCGCGCCGACTACTGGGTTGCGCAGGGTGCGCAGCCATCGGAGAGAGTTGCCGACCTGCTGAAGCAATACCGGGGTACGGCTGCCGCCGCCTGAGTGAACCGCGCTTGCAGTGAGCGCAAACACTGCGAAACTCGTTCGGATCGGCCACGTCTCCGGCGTTCACGGCGTCAAGGGGTGGTTGAAGATCCACTCATACACCGTACCGCGGGCCAATATTCTCACCTACGGCAGCTGGCGTCTGTTACAGGGCGAGAAGGCTTGCGTCGTGCGCCTCGAGGACGGGCGCGGCGATGGGGGCCGCGTGACCGCGAAGCTCGAGGGGATCGACGATCGCGATAGAGCGGGCGAGTTGATAGGCGCCGAAATCGCCGTCGAGCGCAGTCAACTACCGGAATGCGGGCCCGATGAGTACTACTGGACGGATTTGGAAGGACTCGAAGTTCGTACGCCGGCCGGCACGCGGCTTGGGGTGGTGGACCATCTGCTCGCCACGCCAGGCCACGACGTACTCGTCGTCGCCGGCGAGCGGGAGCGGTTGATCCCGTTCGTCCAGGGTGCGGTGATTCTGTCTGTCGATCTTGCGGCACAATTGATAATCGCCGATTGGCCAACCGACGAATGAGGCGATTGCGATGTATCGGATTGGCGTCGTATCGCTATTGCCCGAGCTGGTCGATCCGGTGGTACGCGTGGGAGTGGTCGGCCGTGCCCACGAGCGTGGCCTAATTGCCCTGGAGCACGCGAGCCCTCGGACGTTCACCGCTGATCGCCACCAGACCGTTGACGACCGGCCTTACGGCGGAGGTCCCGGCATGGTGCTGAAATGCGGTCCCCTGCGCGAGGCGGTTCGGTCCCTGCGGGAGCGGTTGCCTGTCGGCAGCCGCGAGTTCGTTCTGACGGCCCAGGGTCGGCCGTTCGATCAGGCGCTCGCGCGTGACCTTGCTTCGGCACCGGGCCTACTGCTCGTGGCCGGGCGATATGAGGGCATCGACGAGCGGTTCGTCGAGTCCGAGGTCCACGAGGAGCTGTCGCTCGGAGATTACGTGTTGAGTGGCGGTGAGCTGGCGGCCGCAGTCGTGATCGACGCGGTCGCGAGGCTGCTGCCGGGCGTTCTTGGTCACGAGGCGTCAGCCGCCGAGGATTCGTACGCTGCGGGCCTTCTCGACTATCCGCAGTACACCCGGCCGGAAGCGATCGACCACCTGGCGGTGCCGCCGGTCTTGCTGACGGGCGACCATGAGGCCATTCGGCGCTGGCGTCTGAAGCAAGCGCTCGGGCGAACTTGGCTCAAGCGTCCAGGGCTTCTGGAGGGCCGTGACCTGGCCCCCCTGGAGCGGTCGCTGCTGGAGGAATTCAAGGAGGAGTGGCATGCGGTGAACTCGAGGGATGAGATCTCGTAGAATACGCAGCTTCGGTAGGCCGGCACGGGACGGCGTTGGAAAGAGGATGTAGCCATGTCTAGGGTCATCGACGAAATCGAACGGCAGCAATTGAAGAGCGACGTTCCCGACTTTTCGCCCGGCGATACCGTCGTCGTGCAGGTGCGCGTCAAAGAAGGCGACCGAGAGCGGTTGCAGGCCTATGAAGGCATCGTGATCGCGAAACGGAATCGCGGCCTAAACTCGTCGTTCACAGTTCGGAAGGTATCGCACGGCGAAGGCGTCGAGCGTGTCTTTCAGACTCACAGTCCCGCAGTCGCGGAGATCAAGGTGAAACGACGTGGTGATGTTCGCCGGGCCAAGCTCTACTACCTACGAGATCTCAGCGGCAAGGCCGCTCGAATCAAAGAGAAGGTTTGACCTTCGCGGCCGCAACGGCGTGCGTCTCGTTGCCGGCGCCGTCTGCTGCGCCTCGCTCGCGTTGCTCGGAGGGTGCGCGGGCCTGATCGGTTCGAAAGCGGCGGACACGTTGTCTGCCGCAATTTTGAACGAAGACGATCCGGCCTTGGTCGAGAGCGGTATTCCCGCATATCTGCTGCTCGTCGATGGCCTCATCTCCAGCCATCCGGATAATTCCGCGACGTTATCCGCCGGTGCTCAACTGTTTGCTCTGTACGGCTCGCGGTTTGCGACCGGTGAGCGAGCGATCGTGCTCACGGCCAAGGCTCGGCGCTATGGCGAGCGGGCGCTGTGCGTTGCCTACAAGCCATCGTGCAACTGGAAGGGCATCAGTTACGACCGGTTGGTCGAGGAGCTCAAAGGGGTCAAGCGCAAGCAGATAGACGAGCTCTACTCGTATGCCGTGGGCTGGCTCGCCAATCTCGATGCGACGAGCGAAGACTGGTCGGCAGTAGCGGATCTGCCGTGGGTCGAAGCCGTGCTCGAGCGGGCTCTAGAGCTCGACGAGACCTATCAGAACGGTGCAATTCACGGCTATCTCGGAATCATCGATGCGTTGCGGCCGCCAGCAATGGGTGGCAAGCCGGATCTGGCGCGCCAGCACTTCGAGCGCGCGCTCGAGCTTTCGGGTCAACGCGACCTTTCGATCAAGGTAGAATATGCGCGCCGTTACGCGCGGCTCGTGTTCGATCAGGAGCTTCACGATCGCCTGTTGAACGAAGTGCTGGCTGCACCGGCTGAAGCGCCCGGATATACGCTGTTCAACGTGCTGGCGAAGCAAGAAGCCAAGAAATTGCTGGCGACATCGAAGGACTACTTCTGATGCAATGGAATCGAGCAATCGCCGCCGCCGCGACGCTGCTACGGGGTTTGTTGGCAGGGGGCGCGCTTGCTGCGGCCGCACAAGCCGGGGCTACCGATCTCAAAATAGCGAGCGTCGCACCGGACGGTTCGCATTGGATGCAGCAAATGCGTGCTGCCGCGGAGCAGATCTCGCAACGCACGGCGGGCCGCGTATCCATGAAGTTCTACCCGGGCGGCGTGATGGGCAACGACGCACAAGTTTTGCGCAAGGTCCGCATTGGCCAGCTGCAGGGCGGCGCGTTCACGGCCGGCGGGCTCGCCGAACGTTACTCCCCCCTAAATCTCTATGGGATTCCGTTGCTATTTCGATCCCTCGACGAGGTCGACGCTGTCCGCAAACAGCTCGACCCGAAGTTGCGGGCCGGGCTCGAGCAGGCCGGCTTCGTAAGCTTCGGTTTTACCGAGGGCGGGTTCGCGAAGCTCTTGTCGAACGAGCCGATCGACACCGTTGACGATCTGCGCAGGAAGAAAGTATGGGTCCCGGAAGGCGATGAGATCAGTTTCTTAGCGATGCAGAAGATGGGACTGTCTCCCGTGGTGCTGCCCATCACCGACGTGCTGACAGGCCTTCAAACCGGGTTGATCGAGGTTGCGTTCGCTTCTCCCGTCGCGGCCCTCGTGTTGCAATGGCATACGAAGACCAAATACATCACCGAGCTGCCGGTCTCCTACTCGATGGGCATTTTCGCGATCGACAAGGGAGCGTTCGACCGGCTGTCGGGCGCGGACCAGCAGGTGGTACGACAGATCATGACCGAGTGCATGGGGCGCCTCGATCACGATGCGCGCGACGACAACCGCAAAGCGGCGGACGTTCTGCGTCAAGCAGGGATTCAATCGGTCATGGTCAACGCAGCCGATGTGGTTTCGTGGCGCAAGAGCATCGAGGGTCTCTTTCCAGAGCTGCGACAGCGTCCCGAGATGAATATCGCATTGTTCGACGAGTTGCTCGGAATCTTGGCCGACTACCGGGCGGCGCATCCCGAAGCCGACTCCCCTCCACGGTAAGCAGTCCATTGATCGTGCCGCAGCAGTCTTGGCTCGCACGTGCGGCGGCCGTTGGCCGAATGCTGGAGACTGCGCTGCTCAGCCTGCTGCTCTTCGGGCTGATAGCGTCGGCTACATTGCAAATCGTGCTGCGAGATGTCTTCTCGGTCGGGCTTACATGGGCCGACGGCCTCACGCGAATGATCGTCCTCTGGCTGGCACTGCTCGGAGCCCTGGCTGCCGGCCGTGAGGGACGGCATATCACGCTCGGCGTGGTAACCCGTTTGTTTCCGGCGCGTTTCCGAATCTTCGCGACCACTTCCGCCGATCTCTTCGCGGCGGCGGTCTGCGGCATATTTGCATGGTATGCGTTGTCGTTCGTGCGAGAGTCATATACATACCATGATCAGTTGCTGGGCGCAGTTCCGGCGTGGGCCTTGCAAGCCCCCATGCCGGTCGTCTTCGCTCTGCTGTGCGCCCGCTACCTACTGCAGGCAATGCGGCCGCTGCACGGGCATTGACGATGCTGCTCATTGGCGCAGCACTGGTACTGATCACGCTGCTTGGGGCACCGTTGTTCACGGTGATCGGCGCGAGCGCAATGCTCGGGTTCCATCGCGAATCTGTCGATCTGTCGGTCGTGCCGATGGAGTTCTTCGGGCTGTCCGAGACTCCGGTCCTGGTCTCGATCCCGTTGTTCACGTTCGCCGGTTTTCTCTTGAGCGCAGGGCGGGCGCCGCATCGCTTGGTGCGTTTGTCGCAGGCGCTACTCGGATGGCTCCCCGGTGGGCTGGCTATCGTGTCGCTCGTCGTCTGCGCGTTGTTCACGGCATTTACCGGAGCGTCGGGCATCACGATCATCGCGCTCGGTGCGCTGTTGTATCCGGCGCTCGCCGAGGCGGGCTACGACGAGCGCTTCAATCTCGGCCTGATCACCGCATCCGGCAGCCTCGGCCTCCTTTTCGCTCCATCGTTGCCTCTCATCCTCTACGGTGTCGTTGCCGCTGCGCCGATCGACGATCTGTTCGTGGCCGGTGTCTTGCCGGGGACGCTGCTGCTCGTGCTGCTTTCCGCGTACAGCTATTGGCGCAACCGGCACGTGCGCAATGCGGCACGCGAGGCTTCCTGGTCCGAGGCCCGAGCAGCCTTGTACGAGGTGCGGTGGGATTTGCCACTCCCGGTCGTAGTCCTGGGTGGCATCTACAGCGGCTACTTCGCCGTATCGGAGGCAGCAGCGGTCACCGCCTTATACGTCCTAGTGGTGGAGACGCTCATTCTGCGCGAAGTCAGGTGGCGCGATTTGCCGCGCATCATGCGCGAATCGATGGTGCTCGTCGGGGCCATTTTGGTGATTCTCGGCGTATCGCTCGCCTCCACGAATTACATGATCGACGCCGGAGTCCCCGAGAGGCTTTTTGCCGCGGTCAGTCGTTTCGTCACTGGACCAACCTCTTTCATGCTCGTACTGCTCGTCTTCTTGCTGATGCTCGGCGCGATCTTGGACATTTTCTCCGCGACCGTGCTCGTCGTTCCTCTGATACTCCCCGTGGCTGCGAAATACGGCGTCGATCCAATCCATTTGGGAATCGTGTTCCTGGCCGCTATGGAATTGGGCTACCTCACGCCGCCGGTTGGGCTCAATCTTTTCATCGCCAGCCATCGTTTCGAGAAGGACATCACCGAGATCTACTGGGCGACCCAGCCCTTTCTCCTGGTCTCGCTCGCCGCCGTGGTGATCATCGCGTTTTGGCCTGGCCTCACTCTGCTCTTGTTGCGATAAGCGTTAACGTCCGCAAGGAATAGACATGAACAAACGAGGACTGCCTCTGCGCATCGTGTCGGCCATCTGGAGAGGCCTCGATCAGCTGCGCAAGTTCCTTCACCTGGTGCTCCTGCTCGGTTTGTTCCTGTTGCTGTTTGCCGCCATTTTCGGCGAACGGGTGTTCGTACCGAGTACTGCGGCGCTGGTGATCGCTCCTCAGGGCTCGCTCGTCGATCAGTTGTCTGGCGACGCATTGGAACGAGCGATTGCGCGTGCGCGCGGAGCTCCGCTCAAAGAGACACTCCTACGCGACGTCATCGACGCGTTGCGAGCAGCGCGCGATGACGCGC
This sequence comes from uncultured Gammaproteobacteria bacterium, assembly GCA_963817615.1. Classification (GTDB taxonomy): domain Bacteria; phylum Pseudomonadota; class Gammaproteobacteria; order Steroidobacterales; family Rariloculaceae; genus FEN-1219. Next base: position 433,524 of record CAWFPH010000003.1, read on the forward strand.
GTATCAAGACCGTCGTCTTCAAGCTCGACGGTCTGAGCGGCGCTGGTTTGAGTAAACTCCAGGAGCTTGCCGCCGAGATCGTTGCATTCAAGCAGAGCGGCAAGACGGTTATCGCGATAGGCGACGGTTTCACGCGCGATCAATATTATCTTGCGGCGTTTGCTGACCATGTCTACATGAATCCGCAGGGGCAGGTGCTGATCGACGGTTACGGGCGGTTCCTGCCGTACTACAAATCTGCTCTGGAGAAGGTGTTTGTCGACTACAACGTGTGGACGGTCGGCGAGTACAAGTCGTTCGTAGAACCGATCACACGCAACGACATGTCGCCCCAAGATCATGAAGCGAGTCGGGCATATTTGGACGGCCTGTGGCGCGCCTATCAGACCGACATCACCGCTGCGCGCCATTTGTCGGGGCAGGCGCTGCAGAGGTACGCCGATGACATGGCGCAGCTGCTGGCCGATGCCGGTGGCGACAGCGCCAAGTTGGCACTCGACTATGGGCTCGTCGACGAGCTGCTCTCCCGGGATGCGATCCGCGATCGCATCCGCTCCATGGTGGGTGAGGGCCGCGCCGGCACGTCCCACAAGGACGACTATCCGAGCATCGGCTTCGAGGATTACTTGACTGCCGTTCGAGCGAGCAAGCTGCCGAGAGGGCGGGGCAACAAGATCGCCATCGTAGTGGCGGCAGGGACGATTCTGGACGGCATTCAACCGCCAGGGTCGATCGGCGGCGATTCCACTGCCGAGCTGATTCGGCAGGCCAACGACGACAAGAACGTCAAGGCGCTCGTGCTGCGGGTCGACTCCGGCGGCGGCAGTGCGTTCGCATCGGATGTGATCTCGCAGGAGCTGCAGACGTTTCAGCGATCGAACCGGCCTGTGGTGGTATCGATGGGGAGCGTCGCTGCATCGGGCGGCTACTGGATTTCGATGGCCGCCAACGAGATCTGGGCGAGCCCTACGACGTTGACGGGCTCGATCGGCGTCGGCGCGACGATACCGACGTTCCAGCGGCTACTTGACAAGGTTGGCGTGCACGTCGACGGCATCGGCACTACGGATCTGTCAGGTGCTTTCGATGCGACGCGGGGTTTGAACGACAAGGTCAAGGCCCTGATCGGCGAACAGGTCCGCAATACGTACGACCAGTTCATTGGTAAGGTGGCGCAATTCCGCAAGCGGCCAATCGACGACATAGAGCAGTCTGCGCGCGGCAGGGTTTGGATCGGTAGCGATGCGCTGCAGCGCGGCCTCGTGGATCGCTTAGGGACGCTTTCGGAAGCGATCGATTCCGCTGCCGAGCTCGCCGGTCTCGAAAAGGGCAGCTATCTGGTGGAGTACGTAGAGCCACAGCTCGGGTTTGCGCAGCGTGCGGCGCTCGAATTGACGACCGCGGTCCTGCCGACCGTCGATGCATTGCTCGATTCTCCGCGCTGGCCGCTCGGCGTTTCGCGTTGGCTCGAGGCGGCGATGCAGCCTCTCGAGTTCGCCGCACGGCTCAACGATCCGCGCGGCATCTACGCCTATTGTTTTTGCGATGTCCGCTGAACGAACCGCAGGATACGAAGGCTCCGATCGACTGCGTATCGACCGTTGGCTGTGGTGCACGCGCTTCTTCAAGAGCCGTAGCGGTGCCGCAGAGGCCGTGCGGGCCGGGCACGTGCGATGCAACGGCCAGCGGATTAAGCCCGCATACGTCGTCAAGGTGGGCGATCTGTTGACCGTGGCTCCGGAACATCGGAGCGAGAGCGAGGTCCGAGTGACCGCGATTCCGGCGCGCCGCGGTCCGGCGCTCGAAGCGGCCGGCTGTTACGCAGAAACGGAGGCGTCGATCGTGCGGCGTCGTCGCGAAGAGGAGCAAAGGGCCGGAGCGCCGCGCTTCGACGCGCCCACGCGGGGCCGTCCGGACAAGCGGACACGCAGGTTGCTGTTGCGGACGCAGCGCGGGCCGCTCAAGTCGCCGTGACGTTGGGGTCACGGTTCTTCGGAAAGTCGAAATAGCCGAGCCGGTTCTCTGCGGTGCCGATTGCGTGCCAGCTAGTCGTAGGGCTGTCGATCACGACCATGCCAGCGGTCGGCAAATTGTCGAGGTGCAAGTCCGGCAGCAGGCTGTTCGCCAGCTGCGTCAGACCTGGGTTGTGACCGACGACCAACAAGGTCTCGAGATCGTCGTCCAGCGCGGCGAGTACCGTGAGAATTTCATCCGGCGACGCAAGATAGAGTGTCGGCGTCGTTCTGATGCGGTCGGGGCGGAGATCGAGCTCCGATGCCGCGAGCCGAGCCGTCCGTACCGCGCGGGCCGCTGAGCTTGAGAGCACTAGGTCGGGCACCACCCCGCGACTGCGCAAACGCGCGCCCATCTTCGGCGCGTCTCGTTCGCCGCGTGCCGCGAGCGGCCGGTCGATATCGTCTGCAGCGCCCCGCTCCCAACTCGACTTTGCATGCCGTAGCAGGATCAGACGCTTCACGAACTTTTTAAAGCAGACCGGCTTCGAGCCGGGCTTCCTCGGACATCATCGACTGGTTCCACGGCGGATCGAAGACGAGCTCGACCTCGGCGCGCTCGACGGTGGGTATGATCTCGACCTTCTCGCGAACGTCCTGTGCAAGTATGTCGCCCATACCGCAGCCCGGCGCGGTGAGCGTCATGCGGATATTGACGTAGCGGCCGCCGGTAGCCGCACGTTCAACCGTACATTCGTAAACGAGACCGAGCTCCACGATGTTGATCGGAATCTCGGGGTCGTAGCAGGTCCGCAGCTGCTGCCAGACGGCAGCCTCGATTTCGGCTTCCGAGGCGTCATCGGGCACATCCGGAGCCTTGAGCGGTTCCTTCCCAATCGCGTCGCCGTCTGCGCCGGCTACGCGAAACAGGTTGCCTTCTATATAGAGGGTGAAGCTGCCGCCGAGAGCCTGAGTAACGTACCCGGTCGTGCCCGCGGGCAGGTTCACGTGCTCGCCTGCCGGAATCAGCACGGCGGGACAGTCGCGAGAGAATGTGACTGGCTCGTTGTGTGCGGCGTACATTGCGCTACTCCGTGCTGACCCGCTGGTCTCCACTGTCGAGCGCCGCTTTGAGAGCGTGCCACGCAAGGCTGGCGCACTTCACGCGAGTAGGGTAGTCGCGCACTCCGGCGAGAGCGGCGAGCTTGTCGAGGCCCTCGGGAGGCACGTCGACGGTGCCGGTCAAGATGCTATGCACATCGTCGAACAGCGCGAGCGTAGCCTCGACCGTCTCGCCCTTGACGCGCTCGGTCATCAACGATGCCGATGCAACAGAAATTGCGCAGCCCGTGCCCTTGAAGCGGATGTCGGTCACCTTGTGTCCCGCAAATTTCACGTAGAGCGTGAGCTTGTCGCCGCAGAGCGGATTGACGCCCTCTACTACCTGATCCGCATCGCTCAGCTCCCCGAAATTGCGGGGGCTGCGGTTGTGATCGAGGATCACCTCGCGATACAAATCCTTCAACTCATCCACGGAAGATCTCCACCGCGCTACCGAGTCCGTCGATAAGCCGGTCGACGTCGTCGCGGTTGTTGTAGAACGCAAACGAGGCGCGCGCTGTGGCCGGCACACCGAATCGCTCCATGATGGGCATCGCGCAATGATGACCTGTGCGAATCGCTACGCCTTCGCGGTCGACAATCGTGCCGATATCGTGCGCGTGAATGCCGTCGAGCACGAAGGACAGCACGCCGGCCTTGTGCTCCGCGGTCCCGATCAAACGAACGCCCGGGATCTCGTCCACTAGCCGCTTGGTTGCGTAATCGAGCAAATCGTGCTCGTGGACAGCGAGCGCAGCGAAGTCGATGCGGTCGAGGTAGTCGATTGCGGCTCCTAGGCCGACCACGCCCGTAATGTTCGGCGTACCAGCTTCGAACTTGTATGGAAGCGTGTTGTACATCGTGCCGTCGAAGCGAACGGTCAGGATCATTTCGCCGCCACCTTGATACGGGGGCATGGAATCGAGAAGCGACCGTCTACCGTACAGTATTCCTGTGCCGGTCGGCGCAAACATCTTGTGACCGGAGAAGGCGTAAAAGTCGCAGTCCAATGCCTGCACGTCTACGCGCAAATGGGGCACGGCTTGCGCACCGTCCACGAGGACTACGGCGCCAGCCGAATGCGCTTCTGCCGTGATCTCGGCGATCGGGTTGATGGTCCCCAGTGCATTCGACACATGCGCCACCGCCACAATTCTCGTGCGGGGACCGAGCAGGCGGCGAAACGCATCGTGATCGAGCTCGCCACGCTCCGTAACTGGCGCCGCGACCAGCCTTGCGCCCGTTTGCTCGCAAATGAGCTGCCACGGCACGATGTTCGAGTGGTGCTCCATCCAGCTGATCAGTATCTCGTCGCCGCGCTGAAGCGCTTGACGTCCCAGGCTCGCGGCTACCAGGTTGATCGATTCCGTCGTGCCGCGGGTAAATACGATTTCTTCGATCGCCGCTGCATTGATGAACCTGCGGACCTTCTCGCGGGTGCCCTCATAAGCCGCAGTAGAGCGCTCGCTCAGCGTGTGTACGCCGCGGTGAACGTTGGCGTGGTTGAGGCGCTGCTGCACAGTGGTCGCATCGATGACCTGACGAGGGCATTGTCCGGATGCCGCGTTGTCCAGATACGTCAGGGGCTTTCCATGCACATGCTGGTGCAGCACCGGGAAGTCTCGGCGCAAGGCTGCAAAGTCGGAGAGGAGCAGCGTAGGCGCGGCATGTTCTGCGGCTCCGGTCACGGTTGCTCCTCGAGCACGCACCGCAGCCGAGCGATGGCTCGTTCCGTGACCAATGCTCGCACCGGCTCCGCGACAATGCGGTCGAGCACTGCGGCCGCGAACGCCGTGGTCAAAAGCTCGCGCGCGGTAGTCTCGTCGATGCCGCGGGAGCGCAAGTAGAACAGCTGCTCGGCATCGAGCTCGCCTACCGTGGCGCCATGGCTGCACTTGACGTCGTCTGCGTAGATTTCGAGCTCTGGCTTGGCATCCACCTCGGCCAGATCGGAAAGCAGGAGGTTATCGCTGCGCTGGCGTGCGTCGATGCGCTGGGCGCCGCGGCGGACGACTACTTTGCCGTTGAATACGCCGCGTCCGCGATGACCCACGACGCCCCGGAATGCCTCGTCGCTCTGCGTCTCAGGTGCTACATGATCGATCCGCGTCTGGTTGTCGCTATGGCGGCCGGAGCCGGCAATAAATAGTCCAAACAACTCCGTTCTGGCACCGGGCTCGGTCAGCTGGACATCGATGTCATTGCGCACGAGACGGCCGCCAAGGTCGTAGTTGCCGACCGAGAGCGTTGCACCTTCGGCGACCGAAGCCACGAGCAACGCGGTATGCGCCTGTGCCGGCGCATGCTCCTGGAGCCGATGCAGGGAAAGTCGCGAGCCGGAGCGAAGCGTCACTTGAGTCACGCTGTTGACCCAGCCGGAGGCGTCCGGCAAGTCGAGTAGACGTTCGACGAGCGTGAGCTCGGCGTTACGGCCGAGCTCGACCACGATGCGCGGCTGTGGTGCTACGTTCTGACCGACCCCGAGCAGCACGATTTCGACGGTGCCCGCAATGCGGACATCGTCGGGAACGCGCAATTCGATGCCGCGCCGCGTGAATGCGGTATTCAATGCGGCGAGCGGGTGATCGGACGTCGCAATACGGCTCCCGGACGAAGCGTCGGCGAGCGTCGTAGCGGCGAGTTGCGCGGGCAGCGGCGTCTCGAGTGTGGTCGAACGCCGTCCGTCGAGCAAGACAATGCGTCCACCGGGCGAATGACCCATCTGCTCCGCAATCAGATCTGCCGCCGCGGCGATCGTTTGCGCCGTCGGCTCCGGTGGCGCCACGTCGAAGTTGCGCTCGGTGAGTGGTCCAATGTCCGTGTAGCGCCATCGCTCTGCGCGACGCGTAGGCCAGCCAACTGCGGCGAGCTCGGCGAGCGCCGCTTCCCGTTGCGTGCCGGGGCCGAACATATCGGCCCGCGATGCCAACGTGCGCTGCAATTCGGCGATCACGATGCAGCCTCTGCCTGGACCCAGTCGTAACCGCGCGCGTCGAGCTCGCGAGCGAGGTCCGCTCCCCCGGAGCGCAGGATGCGGCCACCGGCGAGCACATGCACGCGGTCCGGCACGATCAGCTCGAGCAAGCGCTCGTAGTGAGTGACGAGGAGCGTCGACCGCGCAGGATTGCGGAGACTGTTGACGCCGTTTGCCACGACTTTCAGTGCATCGACGTCGAGCCCTGAGTCAGTCTCGTCGAGCACGGCGAGCCGCGGTTCGAGGAGCAGCATCTGGAGAATTTCGTTGCGCTTCTTTTCGCCGCCCGAAAAGCCCTGATTAACGCTGCGGGTAAGAAACTCCTTGGGAACCTGCATGAGCTCCATCTTGCTCTTGATCAGCTTCATGAACTCGAATGCATCGATGGCTTGCTCGCCGCGTGCGACCCGCTGAGCATTCAGTGCGGCTTTCAGCAGGTACGCGTTGTTGACCCCTGGGATCTCGATCGGATACTGAAACGCGAGGAAGACTCCTGCCTGTGCACGTTGTTCCGGAGAGAGCGCCAGTAGATCGCGGCCGTTCAGCTCAACGGAGCCCTGGGTGACTACGTAGTCTTCGCGTCCGGCGATGATCTGGGCGAGCGTGCTCTTCCCCGAGCCGTTCGGACCCATGATGGCGTGCACTTCGCCAGTCGGTACCTCGAGGCTCAGTCCCTTCAATATCTCGCGGTCGCCCGCGCGAGCGCACAGGCCCTCGATCTTCAACATTGCCGTCCCTTCCTCATCCTATCGCGCCTTCGAGACTGACGTTCAATAGGTTCTGCGCCTCGACCGCGAACTCCATCGGCAGCTCGTTGAATACTTCGCGGCAAAAGCCGTTCACGATCATGTTGACCGCATCTTCTTCCGACAGTCCACGCTGGCGGCAGTAAAAGAGCTGGTCCTCGCTGATCTTCGATGTCGTAGCTTCGTGCTCCACGCGTGCCGTCCGGTTACGCGATTCGATGTACGGAAAGGTGTGTGCACCGCAATCCGAGCCGAGCAGCAGCGAGTCGCATCGCGTGTAATTTCGAGCACCCCGGGCCGTCGGCATCATGCGGACTAGACCGCGGTAGGCGTTTTGACCGTGACCCGCGGAAATGCCCTTCGAGACAATCGTGCTGCGGGTGTTGCGGCCGATATGGATCATCTTCGTGCCCGTATCAGCCTGCTGGTAATTGTTGGCGACGGCAACGGAATAGAACTCGCCAACCGAATCGTCGCCTCGTAACACGCAGCTCGGATATTTCCAGGTGATCGCCGAGCCTGTCTCGACCTGAGTCCAAGAGATCTTCGAGCGCGCGCCACGACATTCGCCGCGCTTCGTAACGAAGTTGAAGATTCCCCCTCGACCCTGCTCGTCTCCCGGGTACCAGTTCTGCACTGTGGAGTACTTGATCTCGGCGCCCTCCAGTGCGACGAGCTCGACCACGGCAGCATGGAGCTGATTCTCGTCTCGCATCGGCGCAGTGCAGCCTTCGAGGTAGCTCACGTGGCTTCCCTCGTCCGCCACGATTAGCGTGCGCTCGAACTGACCGGTTTTCGCCGCATTGATGCGGAAGTACGTGGACAGCTCCATGGGGCAGCGCACGCCTTTCGGCACGTATACGAATGACCCGTCCGTGAACACCGCCGAGTTCAGCGTCGCGAAGAAGTTATCGCGATACGGCACCACACTGCCGAGATAATGACGGACGAGATCCGGGTGCTTCTGCACCGCCTCTGAGAACGAGCAGAAGATCACTCCGGCAGCCGCTAATTTGTGCTTGAACGTCGTCGCGACGGAGACGCTGTCGAATACAGCGTCGACTGCAACGCCCGCGAGCCGGGCGCGCTCGTGCAGCGGAATCCCGAGCTTGTCGTAGGTCTCGAGAAGCTTCGGGTCGACCTCGTCGAGGCTCTTCGGCGCATCGGAGCGGGCCTTAGGGGCGGCGTAATAGGAGATCGCCTGATAGTCGATCGGCTCGTAACGGACGTGGGCCCAGGTCGGCTCCTCGAGCGTCAACCAGTGGCGGTACGCCTTGAGCCGCCATTCAGTCATGAACTCGGGCTCGCCCTTGCGCGCGGAGATCGATCGAATAACGTCTTCGCTGAGGCCGGGCGGCACCAGCTCTTGCTCGATGTCGGTCACGAAACCGTGGCGGTATTTCCGCTGGACGATTTCGTTCAGGTCAGTCGAATCGGTAGCCATGGGGTTCCTTCCTCCTGGTCAGCGTACCGCAGCGGCCGTCCGGAGACCGGCCGTCAAATCGGGTGGCGGGAGCGGATCCCGACGCTGCTGCAAGTCTGCAAGACTGACGCTCTCGAGGGCTTTGCGAATGCTGTGATTGATCCGTTGCCACGCCATCCCCACCCGGCAGAATGACTCGAGCTCGCAGCCGCCGCTCGCGGAACTGCATTCCGTGATCGCGACCGGGCCCTCGAGCGCATCGATGATCTCTGCCGCGCTGATCGCGGCGGCCGGTCGCGCGAGCGCATAGCCGCCTTGAACACCGCGCGCCGAGACGACGAGGCCCGCGCGAACCAAAGATTTCAACAACTTGCTGACCGTCGGGGGGCCGAGACGGGTGGCATCCGCGAGCTGCGTCGCGCTCGCGAGCGCTCCGCCGTTCGCGGCGAGTTGCGCGAGCACCATCGTCCCGTAATCGGTCAACTTACTCATGCGCAGCATCGCGGCGCCCTCGTAGCACTCAATAGAGGACTATTTTAGTCCTGATTAGGTGCGATGCAAGGCGCGGCGGACAATCGCGGCGCGGCGAGCGGTCCTAGTTCGGATCGGAGCCCGGCCGCTCGCGACGCTCTCGAGCGGGTAGGTATTCGATGAGCTGTTTGAGTCGCGCTTCGAAACGTGACCGATCGACCGTGTGCACTCCGGGCGTTTCGAGAGCCAGGCGAACCTGGTTGATCGCGAGTTGGAGATCGCCAATCGAGGCGTAGTAGTAAGACATGTAAAAGTAGGCGTTCCCAACGTCACCCTCGGCGTTGGCGGCCCTAGCGATCAACCGGAGCTGCTCGGGAGTCGCTTCGACGTTGTTCAGCAGGTCGAGCAGCAGTGCATGCGCCTCGGCCGCTCGGCCAGCCTTGATCAGCGCCTCGGCATAGCTGATCGTCAACGGCACGTTGCGAGGGGAGAGGCGCTCCGATTCGCTGTACACCTTCATCGCCTGATCGGTTGCGCCGCTCCCCATCAATGCTTCTGCCTGACCGATTCGATAGGCAATCACGGTCGGATGGGCGGCGATCAGATCCTCGAACTGCTGCGCCGCGTTGTCATTGAGGGACATGCGCATTTGACTCAAAGCGAGGCCGTAGCGGTCTGCAGGGTCCCCACTGTCCGCCTTGCCGGCGAATAGAGCGAGGGCGGCTTCTGGTGTGGGTGCGTTCAAGGCGCGTAGGCGCGCCTTTGCGAGTCCATAGCCGGCGCTGTCCTCGTGCTTGACCTGCGGTAGCTGCCGCGCACGAGCGCGGGCTTCCGCAATGCGGTCGGTCGTAAGAGGGTGAGTCTGAAGGAGCACCGGCAGCTGCTCGAGTGTCGACCCGTAGCGCTGCGACAGCTTCTCGAAGAACGTGCCCATCGCATTCGGGTCGAACCCCGCGCTTGCCAGGACATCCATGCCGACTCGATCCGCTTCGGCCTCGTTCGCCCGCGAGAAATTCAGCTGCCGCTGCGCGGCCATCGATTGCGAGGCGGCGACCACACCCTCCATCGCGTTGCCCGACATGTGGCTCGCCGCGCCGAGCACCATCGCGGCGAGCATCGCCGCCATTGACGCGATGCTGCTGTGTTGGTCGTCGAGCATCGAACGTGCGATATGCCTTTGCGTGACGTGGGAAATCTCGTGCGCGAGGACCGCGGCGAGCTCATTCTCGTTCTCGCTCGCGAGCAGCAATCCGGTGTTCACGCCGATGAAGCCGCCCGGCAATGCGAAGGCGTTGATGTCGTCGTCCTTCACCAAGAAGAAGTTGAAATGGTAATCGCCGTTGTTGACTCGGCTTGCGAGCTCGGAGCCGATCGTGCCGATGTACTCGGTGAGCTGCGGGTCGTCGATGACTACCCCTGCGCTGCGTAGCTGCAGCATCGCTTGGCGACCGAGCTGCACCTCGCGATTCTTGCTGAGCGCGACATCGGCCGGACTCCCGAAATCGGGCAGTTCACTTGCCGAGGCGGGTAAAGCCGATGCGGCGGCGATCGCAAAAGCGGCGCACCCGAGCAGCGTACGACGTCTGTTCTTGCTCATGCGGCTACGATCATCTGAAGGTACCGCTCATTGGACCGCCGATGCGGGGCGGCCGTTCCGCTAAAGCCCGCGGGCGGCCGCCAGCACCGCCTCGACGTGTCCGTCCACTTTCACCTTGCGCCATTCTTGCCTCAGCACGCCGTCCGCGTCCACCAGAAACGTGCTGCGTTCGATCCCTACGACTTTCTTGCCGTACATATTCTTTTCCTTGAGCACCTCGAACGCTCGGCAGAGGCTCTCGTCAGCGTCCGAAACGAGCTCGAAGGGCAGGCCGTGCTTGGCTTTGAACCTATCGTGCGACGCTAGGCTGTCGCGGGAGACGCCGAAGATCGCGACCCCTATGCCCCCGAATTGGGCATAGTGGTCGCGGAAGTCGTGCCCTTCCAACGTGCAGCCCGGGGTATCGTCCTTCGGATAGAAGTAGAGGACGAAGGCCTTGCCCTTTAGGCCCTTGGAAGTGAGGTTTCCGCCACCGGTGGCCGGAGCGTCAAACGAGGGAATCTTTTTGCCAATTGCGGGTGTCAACGAGTCCTACCTCAGGAATGCTTGACCGGCTCCATGATGGCGTCGACGTTCAGCTGGTCACAAAAGTCCATGAACTCTTCCCGTAGCCCGGAAATGTGAACGGTGGCAGGGATATTGATGAACATTTGCACCGAGAACATAGGCGCCCCTGTGTGGGTAGCCGCATAGCTGCGCGTCGAGACTTCCGCAATCTCGACCTTGCGGGCAGCGAAGAAGCCGCTCAGGCTGTGGACGACCCCTGGTTGATCCAATCCGACGACGTCGACGGCGTACGGCAGCAGCTCCTTGCCGAGGCGCCGCGGCTCGGTCCGTTTCAGCTGCATGGTCACGCCGTTGCTCGTGGCGAAGCGATTCACCTCGCGCTCCATGCGGCTGATCGTGTGCCAGTTGCCCGAGACGAGCAGAAGCATTGCGAAGTCCGAGCCAAAGGCCGCCATGCGGCTTTCCTTGATGTTGCCACCGCAATCCATGATCACGCGGGTCAGCTCTTGCACGACCGCGGTTGGATCACCGCCGACGGCGGAGATGACCATGAGCTGTTCCATCGGCAGGGCGTCTCGCGGCATGACCCGGGGCGCCAGTGTACCTTGAACCCTTCTTTCGGTCTGCAACGCGGCGGTTGCGGACGTCCGACACGGCCGGTACCATCTTGTACTTTTTATCGGATCGACGGCAGAGCACAGAATGTTGTCCGGAAGTATGGTGGCCGTCGTCACGCCGATGGGAACGGACGGGTCGATCGACTATGACGCTTTCACTCGCGTCATCGATTTCCACGTCGCCTCCGGAACGGAGGCCCTCATCGTTGCCGGCACGACCGGTGAATCGGCGACGCTCGATCATGACGAGCACGTCGAGCTGATCGAGCGCGCCTGCGAGCTGGCCGACGGCCGGATTCCGATCATCGCAGGCACGGGCTCCAATTCGACCGCTCAGACGATGCAGCTGTCGCGTGCGGTAGACCACCTGTCGATTGCCGCGTTTCTGATCGTGACTCCGTACTACAACAAGCCGCCGCAAGAGGGCATGCGCCGTCACTTCTGTGCCATCGCGGATGCGGTAACCCATCCGCTGATCCTGTACAACGTGCCGGGCCGTACGGGCGTCGACCTGAAGCCCGAGACGGTCATCCGCCTTGCCGGGCACCGCAATATCGCGGGTATCAAGGAGGCAACCGGGGAACTCGAGCGTGTCCGAGTGCTCAGAGAAGGTTGCGGTCCGGAGTTCGCGCTGCTCAGCGGTGACGATGCAACGGCGTGCGAGTTCATGCTTCGGGGCGGTGACGGTGTGATCTCGGTGACGGCAAACGTGACACCTCGAGCCATGCGCAAGCTGTGCGATGCGGCTCGAGCCGAACGTCGGGCTGAGGCGGAGCGCATCGACGCCGCGCTGCAGGGACTGCATCACACGTTGTTCAGCGAAAGTAATCCGATCCCGGTCAAATGGGCGCTCCAACAAATGGGATTAATTGGGCCGGGTATTCGCCTGCCGCTGACGCCTTTTGCTCCCCAGTATCACGCCGCCGTGCGCAACGCGATGGTCAGCGCCGGCGTGCAACTGGCCGCGGCTTGATGTCTGGGTCGCGTGCGCTTTGGGCCGTGCTCGCGGCCGCCGCACTCTGCGGCTGCTCGCACGGCGAGACCCGCGGCTGCGAGGGTAGCGCGCGGTATTCGAAGGCCGTTTCGGCGGCCCCGGTGCAGATTCCGGACGATCTCAGCCCCCCCGACGAGTCCGATTCCCTACGTCTGCCGCCGGATGTGGCGGGGCGAGCCGAGCAAGCCGACACCGTGCAGCCGATCGGGAATTGCCTCGAGACGCCCCCGAAGTTCAATGAGTCCGGCGCGCGTCAGCGCAGCGCCGCACAGCCGCCTCCGCAGCAAGCGCCTCCGGCGACGCCCGATCGCGAGATTACGAACTGAGACGCCTTCGCGACACGCTACGACGTGCCTATGTGGAGACCGAGCGTTCGCGTTCGATTCGGCGGAATGCTCCGACCGACGAGTGGGGGCCGCCAGCCGGTCGCGCATTCGGTCGGGCGGCGCAAAGGCGGTGTCGACTCAGCGAGTGGCCGTTGTTGCAGTCGGCTCGCTGGCGCCGGCCTCGACCAGCTTCCGGACGATCCGATCCTGTATCCATTGCGGGCTCCACCAGTCGATCGGCGTTACGGCGTTACCGCCGAGGAGCATCGTGAAATGAAGATGATCTCCGCCGGCTAGCCCCGTCGCGCCGCTTCGGCCGAGCTCCTGGTCGAGCTTTACCATGTCGCCGACGTGTACGCCGATCGACGACAGATGGGCGTACAAGGACTGTAAACCCATCCCATGGTCTACGATCACGCAGTTACCGTAGATGCCGAGCCAACCGGCATGCACCACCCGACCGCTATTCGCTGCCCGCACAGATGTGCCTGCGATCGATGCAAGGTCGAATCCGAGATGCACTTGATGATCGACGTCCTGACCTTTGTAGAAGTACGTTCGTTGGTCGGCAAAGCCGGCTTCGACTGCGCTGTTCACGAGCTGCTTGAATGGCCCGTGCCACAGGATCTCGGGGGCCGTTTGGGCTGCCAAATCGGAAATCGTCTGATTATTGATTCGGCGCAGATCGCGATTGATCTTCAGGTAGGCGGCGAGCAGGTCAGTCGGGTCGTCGACCTTGAGCTCAGGGGAGTTCTGCAGGATCGGTGGCACAACGCGGGAAAGAAACCGATCGTCGAGCTGAATGTTGCTCTTGCGGAAGACCTTCGGGAATACACGGAAATCGAAGCTTCCAGTGCCTTCGTTACCGATCGAGTCCCTTGCGAAGACCGTCATCGGTGTGTCGATGTCTTGGTCCCACAAAAGCGCGAAGAATGCGACGCGTAGACCGTCGTCGGCATTTGGGATGCCCGCGCCGCTGGCCGGGAATCCGCGGTATTCGTACTCGCCTACCCGCACGCCTGATTCGGCGTCAGGTGGAGTCACGCGGTACACGACCATCTCCGAGCCGCCGTGATTGATGTAGTGAAATGACGACAGCACGGCGACTTGCGGGGGGCTCAACCGTACGTCGATCGAGCGCGTCGCGGCGGCCGACGCTTCGCGTAGTCCGAACAACACCGGTCGGACCGCCGTGACGGACACCTCGGCGCTTCCGGCTTTGAGATCGGGCATCACATGCTTGCCGGCCGGGCGCGTAATGCGGAGTCCATCGGTGCCATCCGCCGTGAGCTCCGATGCGTTCTCCGGTGTCAGTACGAACAGCGGTGTCGTGACGCCGTTTTGCAGGAGGTTGACTTCGAGGCGCGTGAGCTTACGGTCGGGTGCCGTAACGGCCACGGTGATCTCTCCTGTTTGACCGATTGCGGCCGGTCCGGTGATTTCGATGGTGGGGCCTTCAGCGCGGCCGGCGATCACCCAGCCCGCCGCGGCACCCACTGCGAGCACGATCAGGACGAATAGTACTTTCCACATGGCGGTCGATTGTACCGACAGGGGGCTGTGATTCACACTTGCTGCGTGCGTTGTCGCTGAATCCAGCGGCCGAGTTTTCGTGCTAGACGAGCCGTTCCATCTAGGTCACGCTCGGACGGCAAGCGAGACGGGGAAGGACCGATGCTCGAAAAGATTCGTGAGACTGTAGTGATCGGGTTCGCGGTTTCACTGCCGTTCGCGACGTTTGCCCAATCGATTCCGGGATCGGCTGTCGCGGCGACGGGGCAGGAGCAGAGCAGCAGGCTTCCGGCGGAGCTGCCGTCCACCACCGCACCGCTGCTATGGCAGCGCTCCATGAACGTCTTCAGGCGATTCGCGACCGACCCCGGCAAGATTTTCGAATTCTATGGCGAAGTGCTGGGATTCGAGCAGCTCAACACGATCAATTTCGGCAGCGATTCGGCCGGCGCTGGGGTCGCTCGGTTTCAGGCTGGAGCACAGGAGTTCAAACTCACGCGTCGGGTCAGCGGTAAGCAATACCAACCGGGCGGAGTCGATAACGCCACGGGATTGCGCCTGTTGACATTCTATTTCGCCGACGAGGATGCGTTGGATCGGCGCTTCGCCGAGCACGGCTATTCACGTCCGCAGTTTCAAGACGTTCCGGGAACGAAGCGGCGCAGCGCGCTCGTGGCGGATCCTGACGGTCAAGCGGTCGAGCTCGTGGTGGTCCCGCGCGCCTCGCCAGCCGTGCTCGAGCGCATCGACGTGGGACTCACGGTTTCCGATCTCGATCGCAGCCTCGCCTTCTATCGGAGCTTCGTCGGATTGGAAGAGCTTCCGCCGGTCGACGATTGGCGCTTCGGAACCAAGAAGTACTCGTTCCGGCACGGCGCGACGACCGTCACGTTGCGCAGTTTCGGACCGTTACCGAGGGACGATGGCAGCGGCGGCATTCAATACGTTGTGACGAACGTCGACGTCGTGGACGCACTCGCGAAGGTGCGGCACATCCCAGTGGACCAACCCTTGCGCAGCGTTCCGAATTTCTCGTTGCGGACCCTTTGGCTGAAGGACCCGGACGGCATTACCAACTATTTCGCCGAAACAGCGCAAAGTCGGCGCGCGCGGACGGCTGGAGTCACTCGCTGACCGTGTCACGGGCGATGGGGTAGTGCCTACGGTGGGCCTGCCGTTCCGCTGCAGTGGTGATCGGCGTAGACTTCGTGAGCGTGGGGCCCTATCGCAGAATTCTGCTTGCGGTCGACTTGACCAACGACAGTCTCCAGATCGCCGAGCGCGCAAAAGCAATCGCCGAGATCTACGACGCCACGCTGGAGTTGCTGCACGTCGTCGAGCCGCTCCCGTTGATGGTTCCCGACGCGCCGGAGGTAATGCCTCCGACCATGCTGCAAACCCAGGACGAGCTGGTTCGCGGAACGACCCGCCAGCTCACCGATCTCGCCGTCAAATTGGGCCTCGGCAAAGAGCATGCGACGGTGCTCGTGGGTAATACCAAGATCGAGATCGTGCGCGTCGCTCAGGAGCGCGGATCCGATTTAATCGTGCTTGGCAGCCGCGAGCGGCACGGGCTTTCACTGCTGGTGGACTTCACCGAGGACGCAGTGCTGCACAAGGCGTGTTGTGACGTGCTTGCGGTGCGTGTGAAGGCGTAGCGCCGCCAGCGGTGCACACGCTGGCGGCGCCGAAAGACCTCAGCCCATTGCGGCGAGAATCGCAGCCTTCTGCTTACCCACGAACTGCTCGAACGTTTGCAGCGACGGGTTCAGCTTGCGGGCCGTTTCGACGCTGCGGGTCGCGATCATTTCTTTCTCGAAGTCGCGATACGCCTGGAACATGTTGCCCATCTCGTCCGCGCCCGGAAAGCCGAAACCACGGTATACGTCGGCATCGACGGCGTTGTACTGGATGGGGCCGACGCCAAGCACCTTGGAAAGCGTCTCGCCCATCTGCGGGATCGTAAGCGCTTCACCGAGGATCCCGACGGTCTTGCCGATGTATTGCTGGCCGGCTTTGAAGATTCCGTAAGCGACTTTGCCGATGTCCTCGGCTGCGATGCCGGCCATTTTGGCCGTGCCCATTGGGAAGGTCCATGCGAGCTGACCGTCATCGCCCTTCTTTGGCGCCAGCCCAAACATGTAAAGATTGTCCCAATAGAACGAGGTGACGAGGAACGTCGTCGGCAGACCGCCGAAGTACGCATTCGCCTCGGCCTTTGCGTCGAAGTGAGGGACGCGATACTTCTGCTGCAACATCGGCATCCGCTTGTCATCGCTCTTCATGAAGTTACGGATGTCCTCGAGCGTCGACCAAATCACGTGTTGCACACCGGCGGCTTTCGCGGCGTCGGCGATGTTCTTCGCCTGGGCCTTTTCCTTGTCTCCCGAGAAATGCTCCCAGAAGTTAGTTACGCCGTAGACGCCGTAGGCGCCGGCAAATGCCTTCTTGAGACTCTCGACGTCGTCGAGATCGGCTTTGACAACTTGCGCACCGGCGGTAGCGAGCGCCTTCGCCTTGTCCTTGCTGGGATCGCGCGTAACTGCCCGGCATGCGAAGCCCCCGGCGGGATCGGCGAGAATAGCTCGGCACAAGCCGCCGCCCTGTGAACCCGTCGAACCCAATACTGCGATGATCTTCTTTTCGGCCATGTGCTTTCCTCGATCAGACGAACGTCCAAAGTGAAGGCGAAAGCATAAACGGCTTTGCGGCCCGAGAGTAGTCGCCGCAAAAAAACGCGGGCCTCTAAGGTGAGGGCGCGGCCTCGCGTTGAGTCTTCAGCATCGTCTCGAACCGCTGCTGCATTCGATCGACGTAGGCGAGATACCCGCCATGGTCGATGAAAGGATTCGGGTCCCCTGCCTTGCGCTTCTGCAATGCTCGGTACTTCTCGTCGAGGCCATAGAAAGAGCCGTGAGCGGCGAGGAACACATCGACGGGCAGCGTCCTGGCTTTCGCGTAGGTCGCGATGTAGTCGTCCGCGATGTTCGGGTAGTTGGGGTTGCCGACGAGCACGTAGTCATCATTGACGCCGAAGCTGCAGACGATGAGAGCTGCGTACGTCTTGCCGTTCTCTACGACGTCGAACGCCCAGCTGGTGCACCCTTTGGTGTGTCCGGGTGTTCGGTAGGCCGTCAAAGTCGTGCCGCCGAGGCTCACGCGCTCGCCGTCGTGGATGATACGGTCGACAGGGTGCCGTTTACCCCCTGGGCGCATTGCTTCGAGAGCCGGCACATCTTCGGCCATCGCCACGACTTCGGCGCCTGTGAGCTGCTTTACTAGGGCATCGCCTTCCATGTGATCGGCGTGCGCATGGCTTCCCAATAGGACCTTGATATCGGTGAATTTGAAGCCGAGCGACTCCACGTTCTTGCGCAGCAGGGGCACGGTCGCCTCGAAGTCGCTATTCACGAGAATGTGGCCGGCGGGCGTTGTGATCAGATAGGACCCGAGCTGCGCCGTGCCCACGAAGTAGACATTGTCGATGACGCGGTGCGGCGGGAATGGAGCATTGAATTCCGTCTGAGCTGCGACGGCCACGGGCGCGAGCCCGAACACGGCAAGCATCGACATTCGGTAGCGCATTGTTGTCCCCCGGCGCGAGCTAAGGTAATAAATCACGGCAGATGCGGCCGGTCAAACGGCGGGCGGTGCATGTGGCGGAGAGGGAGGGATTCGAACCCTCGATACGCCTTTTGGACGTATACACACTTTCCAGGCGTGCGCCTTCAACCGCTCGGCCACCTCTCCGGATCTAATGCGCAACCGACCGCGTGCGGATTGGGCCGGCAGCGTAGCCAGAATTCCTTACGCTTTCAAACCGATCGCAGGTTGGCGGGTCCGCTCCCAACCGCGCGAAAGCGTCCGCACGGACCGCAGAGGGTGCCGAGCCGGCTCCGCGACCTGGTAAAGTAGCGGAGGTCCGCGTCGGTTCCCCCGCGACAACTCGTTGTGAACCCCGTCAGGCCCGGAAGGGAGCAGCGGTAGCAGCTCGGTTGGGTGCCGGGGTCGGGCTGGCGCGGACCACATCCCTTTGCGGAGACGATACGGCGTGAGCTACACGGTTCTGGCTTTGAAATGGCGGCCGCGGCGGTTCGACCAGTTGGTCGGCCAGCAGCACGTCGTACAGGCGCTCGTGAACTCGCTTGCCGAAAACCGTCTGCACCACGCGTATTTGTTCTCCGGGACTCGAGGCGTGGGGAAGACGACGGTCGCGCGCTTGCTTGCCAAGGCGTTGAACTGCGAGACGGGTGTCGTGCCGGAGCCATGCGGAGTCTGTTCCACGTGCGTGGCTATCGACGAAGGGCGGTTCGTCGACCTTATCGAGGTCGATGCGGCATCGCGTACACGCGTCGATGATACGCGCGAGCTGCTGGACAACGTCCAGTACGCGCCCACGCGAGGTCGGTTCAAGGTGTACCTGATCGACGAGGTCCACATGCTGTCGAACCACTCGTTCAATGCCCTACTGAAGACCCTCGAGGAGCCGCCTCCGCACGTAAAGTTCCTGTTTGCGACCACCGATCCACAAAAGCTGCCGGTCACGGTTCTGTCGCGTTGTTTGCAATTCAACCTGAAGAAACATACCGCGGCCCAAATACGGGGCCAACTCGAGAAAATATGCACAGCCGAGGGCATTGGCGCTGAGCCGGGCGGGCTGAAAGCGCTCGCTCGCGCGGCTGACGGCAGCATGCGTGATGCGCTGAGCTTACTGGACCAAGGGGTCGCCTTTGGCGGCGGCAAGATCGAGACGGGTCCCGTAGAAGCGATGCTCGGCACGATCGATCGTGGTCACGTGCTACGGCTGCTGGAGGCGCTGTCGGCTGGCGACGGCGACGCGCTTTTGTCCGAAGTGGAAGCGCTCGACGAGCGTGCTCCCGACTACTCGGCTGCGCTCGACGAGCTTCTCGCCGCGCTGCAGAGAATAGCGGTGCTGCAGCTGGTCCAGCGTCGCATCGATGACGACGACCTAGCCGCGCTGCAACCGCTCGCGCAGCGTATTTCCCCCGAGGACGTCCAGCTCTACTATCAGATCGCTCTGCTCGGTCGTCGCGATCTACCGATCGCAAGGGACGCGCGGATGGCATTCGAGATGACGTTGCTGCGGATGCTTGCCTTTCGGCCGGCCGAAGCCGGAGCTGTCCCGAGCTCGCCGGCGGGCGGCGGCAAGTCCGCCGACTCCGTGCGAGTGTCTTCGACTGCGGCGCGAGCGGCCGAACCTGCCCCCTCTGCGCGAGCCGGCGAGGATATCAAAGCGGCCAGTCCCAATCGTATGGCGCAGAGCCGCATCACCAGCCGCGAGTCTGCGTCCGCGAGCAGCGGCGCACCGGCCACTGGCAATGACAAAGACAGGGATTGGACTGCGCTTGTGCAAGCCCTCGATCTGCGGGGGCCGGTGAGGCAGCTCGCCGATAGCTGCGACCTCGTTTCCGATGCCGGCGGCACATGGCAGCTCATATTGGCGGGCGACAAAGAGCATCTGAACACGCAGCAGATTCGTTCGCGACTCGAGACTGCGCTCAAGGAGCAGTTCGGCAAGGATCTGCGCCTCAGCGTGGTAGTCGGTACTCCTCCGCGGCCGACACCCGCCGCAATCCGCAGGAGCAACGAGACCGAGCGCATGCGTGAGGCGCGAGAGACTATCGAGAATGATCCCAACGTTCGGGCCATGCAAGCCGCCTTCGAAGGCACGATCGAGCCCGATAGCATTAGGCCCGCCAAATGACTGCGGGCGTTCTACGAAAGCGAGGTAGCGTATGAAAGCCCTGAGCCAGCTGATGCGACAAGCTCAAGAGATGCAAGCCAATATGCAGAAAGCCCAGGACGAGCTTGCGTCGATCGAGGTGGAGGGCATCGCGGGTGGCGGCATGGTCAAGGTGGTCGTGACTTGTAAGCACGAGGTCCGACGAGTTTCGATCGAGGAGGCGGTTCTTGGCGACGACAAAGAGATGCTCGAAGATTTGATTGCTGCAGCCTTCAACGACGCCAATCGCAAGATCGAGCAAACGGTCAAAGACAAGCTGTCGAACGTGACGGGCGGGTTGGCATTACCCGCCGGTCTCAAGCTTCCGTTCTGAACGACGTGGTTAAAGCCTACTCGCCGCTGCTCACCGAGCTCATCGAGGCGCTGCAATGCCTGCCCGGTGTCGGGATGAAATCCGCGCAGCGCATGGCTTTTCATTTGCTCGATAAGGATCGCGAGGGGGCCGATCGTCTGTCGAACGTGCTAGAGCATGCCATGCGTTCGATCCGCAATTGCGAGAAGTGTCGGATGCTCACCGAGGAACGTCTCTGCGTCTTTTGCGCAAACGACAAGCGCGACGCTGGCCAGTTGTGCATCGTGGAGACTCCAGCGGACTTGCTCGCCATAGAGCAGTCCGGCGCATACGGCGGCCGATATTTCGTGCTGCTCGGGCACCTTTCGCCAATCGATGGAATCGGGCCGACCGAGCTTGGCCTCGAGCTACTCGAGACGCGTCTGCAGACGGAGCGGTTCGCAGAGGTCGTGTTGGCCACGGGCGTCACTGTCGAGGGCGATGCGACGGCACACTTGATCGCAGCGCTTGCTCAGAAGCACGGCGTCCGCGCGAGCCGCATCGCCTATGGCGTGCCGGTCGGCGGCGAGCTGGAGTTCATCGACAGCGGCACGCTGTCGCGTGCGCTGTACGGCCGTCGTGAGCTCGACTCTACGGTTTGATGGAACAAGCATGGCATTAGCATTGCGAGACCCGAATTGCTTGTTTTGCAAGATCGTGGCGGGCGAGGTAGCTGCGGAACGCTTGCTCGAGACCGACGACATACTGGCGTTCAAGGACATTCATCCCCAGGCGCCGTTTCATGCTCTCGTGATTCCGAAGATGCATTTGGCGACGTTGAACGACTTTTCCCCGGAGGAGTGTACGCTCGGTGGGCAACTGCTACTCGTTGCTCAGCGGCTCGCAGCCGATCACGGGCTGCCCGGCTATCGCGTAGCGATGAACGTGAACCGCGAAGGTGGTCAGGTCATCTTCCACGTCCATCTGCACGTGCTGGGCGGCCGTCAGCTCAAGGGGAGCCTCGGATGATGATGGCATCGTTCAGTGGCCGGCGTCGGCGAATCCGCAACGGGGCGGGCTCATGAGCCGACGAGACAACCTCATTTGGGTTGACCTCGAGATGACGGGGCTCAACCCCGACGCCGATCGAATCATCGAGATCGCGACGATAGTCACCGATAAGGATCTCGTCGTGCTAGCCGAGGGTCCGGTGTTTGCGATCCATCAGTCGGATGCGGTGTTGTCCGGGATGGACGAATGGAACACCCGCCAGCACGCGACATCGGGCCTCGCTGAGCGTGTGCGAGCCAGCCACGTGGTTGAGTATGAAGCGGAGCAGGCCACTCTTTCATTTCTCCGGAATTACGTCGATCAAGGGGCGTCGCCCATCTGCGGCAATAGCATCTGTCAGGATCGTCGTTTCCTGAGCCGCCACATGCCCGAGCTCGCGGCCTTCTTCCATTACCGCAATCTTGATGTGTCCACGCTGAAGATCCTCGTCAAGTTGTGGCTTCCGGAAGTCGGCGCTCGCTTCGAGAAACAATCCGTACATCTGGCACTCGCCGATATTCACGATTCTATTCGCGAGCTCCGTTTCTATCGAGAGCAGCTCTTCAAGCGCTGACCGAAAAGCGAATCGGGTTGCGGAATTAGCGCCGGAAGGTTTCCAAGGGTTCGCAGATCGGCTAGGCTCGACGCGATTTCACATTTGGTCCGGAGTTCGGATGCCGGTTGGTCGTTGGGGGTTTGCTTTGTTGTTCCTCGCGTCTGCTGTCCAAGCGCAGACGCGGTACGTTTCCGATAAGCTCGTGGTTGAGCTACGTCGTGGTCCAAGCACGGAATACTTGATCTTGAAGGGTCTGGAGGCGGGCACACAGGTCGAGGTTCTCGAGGAAGACAAATCGAAAGGGTATTCGCGCATCCGCGTTGCGGGTCAGGATACCGAAGGTTGGATACTCTCTCGATTTTTGACGGCGGAGCCGATTGCTCGCGACCGCCTCGATGCGGCGGAACGGAATCTCGCCACCGCTCAGAAACGCGTCGCAGAGCTGGAGGAGCAAGTCGGGCAGATGGCGGCGCAGCTCCGCGACACACAGTCGGATCTCGCCGAGACTCGCTCGAATCACACCAAGGTAAGCGCGGAGCTGGCGGATTTGAAAACCTCTGCGGCCAACGTAGTGGAAATCCGCGATCAGAACGAAAGCCTACGGCAGAAGTTGGTCGACCGCGATCGCCAAGTTCAGCAACTGACTATCGAAAATCGCTCTCTTTCGAGCCGAACCAATCAGAACTGGTTCATCGTGGGTGCCGGCGTGCTACTGGGCGGTATCGTGATAGGTCTCGTCGCGCCAACGCTTCGCCGAAAACGGCGCTCGGATTGGTGAAAGACCGGTTGCTCGCAGCCGGAATTTGAGACACTGTATCCCGCATGCTGGTCGACAGCCTAATCGTTCCAGAGTGCGTCTATCGGCCGGGAAGCTTCACCGGTCTGATGACGCTGTATGAGAGCAACTACATCAAGCTGCAGCATCTGGCCGACTTCCCTTGGCCGAGGCGCGCAATGGTGTCGAAATCGCCGCGTGACAACGACCTGCATGCCGATCTCGTTCGAGAAGAGCCCTACACGACCACTTTGAAGCTGACCTATCGGTTCCACGAGGGTGGATCGGTCATCGCTGATCCCGATCTTGTACTCAGGGTGTATCACGACGCACGCCTCGTGGAGGCCGTTGGCGGCCACGAGCGGCATACCCACCAGAAGCTTCGAGAACTGGCGCTCAACAGCGGCGCGGAGCTTGATCGACGCTGGCGCATCAACATGATGCTGAACAAGTGGCTGGACTACCTGTTCGACGTCGGCCACAGCTTCAAGTGCTAGCTATCAACCGCGGTGTGAACGGCGGTCAGTGGCCGCGTTATTTGCTCTGAGTCACGGTTTGCAATGAGGACGGGCGGTATATTTTTCGCGCCGATCCACATGACAAAATCCGGGACTGGTCAATGCTGGGAGCTCTACTCGAGCGGCAGGGTGACGATCAAGCCGAGCAGCTGCTCAAGCTGTACTGGAATCGCGCAGGCGTGAAGCGCGAGCTGCGCGCCCTGCGGCGTGAGCGCTACGACCTTCTGGACAAGCTCAAGGAGCAAGAAGGAGCGATCGTTCGCGCCCAAGAGCAGCTCGAAGGCCTCGAGCGGCTGCTCACCAATCCGCTGGCCGCGGCCAACGCGATGGTCTACTTCCAGTTACGGCATCTTTGGCGGATCGGCGCTCAACGCCTGGAGCAATTCAGCCGCGAGTTGCAGCTGCAGCGCGAAAAGCGCGAGCGTGCTCAGGTACACGAATCCGCAATGGCCAAGCGCAAACGTCGCTTGGATGCCATCAATGAGAAGCTGCGTGGATTGGTCGAAAAGCGCAAGGTCGTCGTCGATGAGATCTCCCGACTGACCACGAAGCTTGCAAACCTGAACAGGCTCTTTCGGATCTTTCGCGGGCCACGGCTGAAAGGCCGTATCGCGGGTCTGGAGAACGGACGGGCGGCGCTCGAGGAGAAGATCGAGGAGCTCAAGGAGCTCGCCGATAAGATCCAAGGCGAGCCGCTTCCAGAGCCAGAAGAACTGTCACTGGAGAGTCGGCGACTCGTCAATACCGCGATTGTAGCGTTGGCTCAGCATCTGGTGGTGCACTTCTCCGAACACGAGCTCGCATCCCTTGCCAAGACGGCCACGGAGCGCGCGGTCGGCGACATGAAATTCGGCGACCGTCGCGACTGCGACCGAATGGTCGAGAGGATCCGCGAACGAATCGAAGATCTCAAGCAACAGAAGTCGCTGGCCGACAACGTCAAGCGACGCGCGGATTTGCTCCTCACCGAGGTGAAGTATCGAAGCGACACCGATTCGGTGCCAACGGTCGAGAGCGTCCAGCTGATCGTTCGCAATCCGGGCGTCCATGCCAACGAAGCCGAGATGTCCCGGCGCGTAAGCGACACGCCGCTGCGCATCAACGTTCTCGCCGACGACTACTGGGATCTTCTCGCGGTCTTGCGCTGACAGCCCGATACCACTGGGCACCCCCGCAGACGGACCTCCGCGATCGATCGTTATTGCGTCTGTGTCTGTTGGGGCCGCGTCGGTCGCGCCGTCTGCGAGCCGCTCAATAGCTGTCTCGTGTGCGGTTGGGCGATTTCCGCCATTTCCGCCACTACTCGGGCGGCCTGATTCAGGAGAATGGTCTCGGGTAACGCTGCGGCATCCAACTGGTCGATGCTCTTCAGAGGCTCGAGCTTCAGTGCTGCACGCCGTTCGTTCTCACGCTCGAGTCTGCCTTGCTCGATCGCCTTGTTCTCGGCCCGACGCTGCTCGAGGTTGAGCGATACCGTCTTCTGCCCGTTGATCGATTTGAAGGCGGCGACTTCGCCCAGCAGATAGCGGTAGTCGGGGTCATTGGCGGCTCGCGCTTTCTGATCGTCACGAAGCGTGGCGATCTCGGTATCGAGCCCGGGCTCTGGTCGGAAGCGTGTAGGCTGAATGCGGTCCCAGGGTAACGCCGTATCCCGGGTGCTCTCTCCAACGGTTGCCGTATCGATAAGGGAAGGTAGCTCAATGTCGGGCAGGACTCCGCGATGTTGAGTGCTTTCGCCGGTCACGCGGTAGTATTTTCCGATTGTAAGCGTGAGTTGACCGTTGTCCGTGCCCCGCATCACTCGGTCGAGCGGAAAGAGGTTCTGTACGGACCCTTTACCGAAAGTCTGCTGGCCGATGATGACGCCACGGCCATAGTCCTGGATGGCCGCCGCGAAGATCTCGGAGGCGCTCGCACTGTAGCGGTCGACCAGCACCGCCAATGGACCGCCGTAGATCGCTGTGGGACTCGGATCGTCGAGTATCTGAATATTGCCGCGCGTTTCACGCAACTGAACCACAGGTCCGCGTTCGATGAAGAGACCGCTCAGCTCCGTCGCCTCGGAAAGATGACCGCCGCCGTTGGCGCGCAAATCCATGACAAGTCCGTCGATGCCGCCTTCGGCTTTGAACTCGTTGATCAAACGAGTCACGTCGCGCGATGTGCTCGTGTAGTCCTCATCGCCGCGGCTGCGCGCTGCGAAGTCTTGATAGAAACTTGGAACGGTTATGACGCCGATGCGATACGTCTCACCCTCGAACGGAATCTCGACGAGCTTCTTTTTGGCAGCTTGCTCCTCGAGTTTGATCTTGTTTCGCACGAGCTCAATGGTCTTCTCGGGAGAGCCGGGTGCGGCGCCGGCAGGCAAGACCTGCAGGCGCACGCGTGTGCCGCCCGGTCCGCGAATCTTTTCGACGACGTCGTCCAAGCGCCAGCCAATTACGTCGACGAGTGCGCCATTCGATCCTTCGCCGACGGCGGTGATGCGGTCCTCGGGTTTCAGTTGACCGTCAGACTGAGCGGGTCCGCCGGGAATGATGTTCATGATCTTCACATAGTCGTCATCGAGCTGGAGCGACGCGCCGATGCCGTCATAGGAAAGGCTCATCTGAATCCGATATTCCTCGCTCTGTCTCGGTGACAGGTAGCTCGAATGAGGATCAATGTTGTGTGCGACAGCATTCATGTAGGTCTCGAACACATCGTCGGGCGTAAGCTGCGTGACGCGCTTATACGAACGCTGATAGCGCTCGCGCAGAATGTCTGCCGCCTCGGCCCACGTTTTGCCGGTGAGCATCAGACGTAGTGCATCGCTCTTGACGTTCTGTCGCCAGATCTCATTCAGGTCCGCCGTGCTGTTTGGCCACGGCAGGTCGCTGCGATCCCACCGGAACGATTCATCGGCCGTGAAGTCCGGCTCGGTGTTCAGCAGCTCGACCGCGTAGTCGACACGCTCTTCGGCGCGCGTGCGGAATAGGTTGAAGATGTCGAACACCGGCTGCAGTTCGCCGCTCCTGGTGCGGTCATCGAGCTCGTATCGCAGATGGTTGAAGCTCGCCACGTCTGCGGCCGTGAAATACATGCGATTCCCGTCCAGCGTGTCGAGGTATCGATCGAGAATCGCCGACGACAACGAATTGTCGAGGTGCGGCTGCGAGTAGTGAAGCTCTTCGATCAGCTTCGTCACGCTGCTCGCGATCGCCGTATCCTTCGGCTCCATCTTGAGCGGCGCCAACGTGTCGGCCGACGCAGCGAGCGCAAAACCGGCCGACAGGACAATGGCGCCGACACTCAATCGGCTCAGCAGCTCCTTCACGTTACCTCCTGGGATCCGTGGCGACGGCCGTCACGTGTCTGTTAAGTTTCCGTTCGTTGGGTCGGTGAATCAAGTCCAATGCCACAAGAAGTCCAAATGAATCACGGGGCTGTTATAGCGGTCGGTAACGGGTCGGTGGCGGCGTGAATCGATGAAACCGTCGGTCGTACTGCTCGGTTTCGTGCTCGGGAGCGCGGCGGCAATCACGTTCGGCCTTGGCGGTGTCGCCATCGTCTTCGCCTTGCTGCTCACGGATGAGCCGCGGTTTGCCGCCGAGCTGCCGGGACTCCTGAACAGCCTTGCAATGTTCGCGGGTTTGACTGCGGTGGCTGCAGCAAGTTTCTACGGTCAACTGCGTGAGGCACGTTGGCGGTTCGTGGCGATCGCGTTCCTGCTCACAGGGCTCGCGCTCGCCGTTTGGCATTACTGGCCTCCCTGAGGGCAGGATGCGCGCCTTAGCGCTTCTTCTGACGACCGATCCGCTCCCAGGATGCGCTGCGGTTGAACGCCCCGGTGTTGTAGGGATCGAAGCCGTCGTCTTTGGGCCGATCCAGGGTCAGTCGTGGATTGTCGAGGACGTCCAGCGGGCCACGTTCCTTGGTGGGCTTGCGGGCGGGGGCTTTGCGCTGCGCCGGTTGGGCGGTGGCCGGCTTGCTAGGAGGCGGCGGACGCGTCGCCGGTGGCGTGCGGCGGCCGATCTTTAGGTCGCTGAAGTCGAAAGGACCCGCGTCGGAGTCCCAGCCCAGCCAGCGTTTGAGTAATTTCAGCATCGATCACGAAGGGGTGGGTTCGTGCTTTCCGAAGGAGCTTAACGAGGCATTCCGTCACGGCGCGCCGACCGGATCGACGAAAAGACTAGCAGAAGGGGGCGGTGCACTTGTTACTCTCGCCTCGAATTTGTGATTGGCTTCACATCGGCGAATAGACGGCGTAGCGGACCCACCAGGCGGCCGAGAAGCAGCACACCGTACGGGCTCAGCACCAACAGCCAAGCGGCAGGTTTCAAAGCGAAGAAGTCGCTCCAGATGTGCTCGGCCAGGTCCAAAAGCCCTGCGTCAGGCGCATAGTCGCCAACAGCAGCCTCGCCTACGACATAGATCAAGATGGGCAGGACGAAGAATCCGAAGCTGAACGACAGCACTGCAATGATCAGCTCACGGCGCCAGTTCTCGGAGTTCACTTAGCTGCATCCCCCATGGCGAGACCGACTCAGTGTGCCACTGTCTCGAGAAATCGGAACTGAGTTTCACCAACGGTGACGATATCGCTATGGCGCAGTTCGTGGCGCTCTATCCGGACAGAATTTACAAAGACACCATTGGTGCTGCCGAGATCCTCGATGGTCACTGTGCCCCGGCCTATGATGACGCGGGCATGCTCACGGCTGACGAAATGCGTAAGGATCTGAATATCGCACTGCGAGCTGCGGCCGATCAAAGTAGTCCGTTTCGTCAAGGGATAACGGTGCGGGGTGTCGCTCGTAAGGCAGATCAACAGCGGGTTCCCGCCAGCGTAGTCGACGGGATGCTTGCGGCCTCGCTCGGGATCGGACGAAGCGAGCGGCGCGTCTGCAGGTTGTGCTTGGGATCGTTGCTCGATCTCCTTTTGCAAGGTCGCGATCCGCTCTTCGCGGGCCTCCAGCGCTCGATCTTTGTCCAGCAGGCTACGTTCCAGCCGCAAGTTATCGGCGCGCAGCCGCTCGGCCTCGACGCCGGCGAGCGCCAATTGGCGCCTGTTCTCAGCAAGCTCCGCGTCGACGGCTTCGAGTCGCGCGCCCAAGTCATTACTCGTGTGGCGCATTAGCCGAAGCTGCGCTCGCGTTGTCTCGAGCTCGTGTTCAAGCTCCGCGAGGAATGTGAGGTCTTGCTCGGGTTCGGTCGACGTTACGCCGGACGAGGGTTGCGGCTGCACGATGACAGCCCCGCCGGTAAGTGAGCGCAGGGCATCTGCCGCCTTGGCTTCCGCGAGCGCCAACGCCTCGGCTTGCTCGGCGCGGTGTTGCTCTGCCGAGGCCCGTTCGATGTCGCGATCCCGCAGTGCGGCTTTGAGCTCGGCCTCTAGTCGCGCCGCCCTGGCGGCGGCTTCCGATATCTGGGATTCGAGTTTTGCCGTCCGTGCGTCCGGGCTCCCAACCGCCGCCCAAGCAGCATCTAGTCGATCTCGAAGTTCCTCGGCCTGTCTTTCCCGATCGAGGAGTCGGCTGCGCAAAGCCACAACGCGGGCGTCTTGTCGCTCCAAGGCCAACACAGCTTCTTGCTCTCGTCGCATACGCTGGGCCAGCTCACGCTCGAGCTCGACGTTCCGCGACTTCGCTGCCGACGCCCGAGCCTCTAGCTCGTTCCACGCCGCATTGCGATTCTCGATATAGCCGGCAAGTACGGTCATCTCCTCCCGGAGCGTCTGCGCGTCCTTTTCGGACGATTCAACGGCATTCTGGGAGTCCGGTTCTGTGCGTTTGGCCGTTGGCTCGGGCAGGACGTCTTCTTCTCGTCGCTCCGTTTCGAGGTCACGCCCGGAGGCACCGCGCTCCCGCTCGAGCTCTGCGCGCAGCGCAGCGATCTCGGCCGCCTGCTCGGCCGCATCTCGGGTCAGCCGTCCGGCTCTCTCGACGGCCTCGACAATGGTCTTGTCGGCAGCGCTGATGGCGCTCCTAAGTCGCTCGATGGACGCGTCTTTTTCGGCGAGGAGCGCTTCGGCGTCGGCGAAGCGCGTCCTCAGACTGGTGACCTCGGCTTCGAGCGTCTCAAGGCGCGCGTCGCGCGGCGCCGGGTCTGACCTCCGCCGCTCGAGCTCATGGTCTGCAAAGAGCGTCGGATGATGGGCCGTATATTCGCCGGTGTCCTCGTTTCCCACGACGGTCCGAGGGCCCTCGTGCTCGTCCGGACCGAGTCCGGCAGTCTCGAGCAAAATCGGCAACTCGTCCGTCGGATCGCTGTCCGGGCGGTCGTCGTCAGCGGGAGACGTCGGCATTGGCCCTCTCGGGTAGCTGTTATGGCGGCTTTGTTGGGCTCTACGGTAATTCAGGAGCATCACCGGTGCTAGCGACGTCTCCGTCACGGCGCCTTCGATGGAGCCTCTGCCGCGCACCCGGGGCGGTGCTTCCGCCAGGATGGCGTCTCACGGGCCGCGTCAGGGCTCGGGCGAGCGATGCGCGTGCGCGGGCTGACGATGAATTGTAAAAAGCCCAGCGCGCCGGCCCGTGCACTGAAGCCCGGGGCGGCCGAATTCGCTACGCGGCGCGCTCCTACCCCAAATCCGGATCGGGCCCTGCGCCGTACCCGCGCGGCGTCGTCAGAAACTGTTTGAGCTGTTGCGTCAGGCCTTTGCACGCCGCGGCTTGAGGTCGAGCGATAAACGGTAGCGGGATGATGATCGCAGGCATGACGGAGCGCCCTTTGACATCGGCGTGGATGGTGCCCGCGTCTGCTAGGTCCTTGATGTCCCACACCGTGGCGTCGTAGCGGGCGTCGTCCTCCCACCACGCAAGTCCCATACAGCCTGCACCGCCGATTCCCGCGGCGCACGTGATTCCGCCGCCGCTGGCAACGCGGTCGGTCGATCCGTCGAGCCAGACGAGGTAGCGGACGCCGGTCTGACGTACTTGTTGCATAACCCCCGGACGCTCGAGCAAGTGTGATAAATCGTCGGTGCTAAGGGGGGCCGTGGAAGGCTCGAACCACGGATACATCCGATCCTCGAAATCCTTCGTGGGCGCCACGTCCAGCCCGCCGTCGCCTTTAGCGAGGGCATCGCTGATGCACTGAACGAAGCCTTCCTCTGCCTCGTGGTTTGCGTGCTGTTTGCGGGCGAGTATGACGACGTTTTCACCCTTGCTGATAACCGTGTCGGTTTGCTTGTACGGCTCCATTCGAGAGGTGATGCCGCAGCCTGCGAGGAAGGGCGCAGCGAGTGCTGTCAAAGTCAAAGCTTTGACGATGGCGATACTAGTTGCTGACTTGGCCGGTGTCCGAAGGGGCCGACTCGACGGAAGCGGTCGTTCCATGTTGCCTCTCTCCAAGCCATTCGCTGACTTGAGGTTGCTGAGCGAATTTCGTCGAAATGTTAGCGCCGACCTCGCGCATTGCCACAATCGCGGCGCGCTGAACGGCGTCCTCCCGGCTGCGCCCCAGCTCAGCTTTCCCGTAGCCACTGACCGGCCAATCTACGATCGTGTCGCCGTTGGGTTGGTAGAGCCTGATCTGGTATTGCATCCAAACTTCCACGAACTTGTCATGCTCGCCAGTCGGTACGTCGAACTCGAACTTTTCAAGCCTCGGCCATAAAACGCCGTCGAGTCCCGCATCGACCACGGGTAGAGCTTCGACTTTGCGCGTCTCGCGGAACATCTTTTTGAATAGCGGGTCGAGCATTGCAACGTTTGCGTCGCCCAGGGCGATCGTCCACGTCGACTCGTCCGGGATGTCCTCGGTATAGATGTAGTTGTAGAGCTCCTGATCGAAGATCACCCCCACATTCACGGGTAGCGGCTCGATCAGCGGAGAAGGGAAATGGGATTCGACGATGACTTCGGAGGAGCAACCAGCTGCCAGCAGCACGGCCGCAAGCACGCTACAGCCAGAGACAACGGGGATTCGATAAACGGCCGCCATGCCGGAGATTCTACGGCCTAGAATGCCGGTTGCGTTAGTTGTCTCTGCTGTCGCACCGGTGGGCACCTCCCAGCTGCCCGGGCCGCTCGAATGAGCGCGACATCGAGATAAGACCGCGCACGGCCGTTAAGATTCCGGTCGAAACTTTTTCCCGCGGCGCCGGAACTCACGGAGGGCGGTGGCGGCGGCCTCTGTGAGGGTTCACGAGGGATTGTGACGGGGTTGCTCGGTCGGCTCTGCGGTTGCCGCTAGTGTCGCGGCGTCTGCCACCCGGAGAGCGGTATGTTTCGCAAGTCGGCGTTGATCGTAGCGTTCGTTCTTTGGCATTCCGCAGCGTTTGCGGAAGGGCAGGCCGTGGGAATCAAGGCCGGTGCTCTCGGCCTCGGCGTGGAATACACGCACGAGTTGACGGAGCGTCTGGCGTTTCGTGTTGGCTTGAACGGCTCCCAGTTCGGTTTTGACAGCACGGAGTCGGGTATTCGCTACAGCTTCGATTTCGTTTTCGACTCACTCAGCGCAAATGTCGACTTCCATCCCCTTAAGTCGCCGTTTCGATTGACATTGGGGCTGCTTCGCGACGAAAACCGGCTCGAGGCCGAGAGCACCCCGGTCAGCAACATCGCGGTCGGCGACACGACCTATACGCCACAGCAGGTGGGGACTCTGTTCGGGCGCGTCGACTTCGATCAAAGCGCGCCGTTCGCAGGGTTGGGGTGGGATTGGTCGCGCAAGAGGCAACGCTTCGGTGTGTCGCTCGATCTCGGTGTACTAGACCAGGGGGCCCCGCGCGTTGCGTTGCGAGGCACCGGTACGATGCTCGGTGATCCGGCCTTCGCGGCCGATATCGCGAAGGAAG
This sequence comes from uncultured Gammaproteobacteria bacterium, assembly GCA_963817615.1. GTDB lineage: Bacteria > Pseudomonadota > Gammaproteobacteria > Steroidobacterales > Rariloculaceae > FEN-1219. The sequence continues at coordinate 465,460 of CAWFPH010000003.1, forward strand.
CAGCTCAGCTCCGGGACTCCCTCAGCAACCTCGACTGGGTCCCCTACCTGAGCGTGGGCTTTCAATTCCGATTCTAGTGTCTGAGGTGAGCGGGCGCCGCTCACTGGGTTTTTTGGGCGGCCCCGGGAGGGTCCTCGCCGGCCTCATCCGCGTCGCTCGGTGTCGCAGCGTCCTCCGCCGTCGGAGGCTCACGTTCCCCCGAGGCGGGTCCGTTAGCGAGCGTGATGTCGACCCGCCGGTTCAGGGCGCGGTTCGCCGGCGTGTCGTTCGGCACGCGAGGCTGAGTGTCGGCGTAGCCGCTGACGACCAGGCGTTTCGGCTCGAGGCCGGACAAGAGCAGTTCGTGGGCCACCGACGCGGCTCGAGCGGCTGACAAGTCCCAGTTCGATCGATACTGGCCGTTGCGAATCGGCACGTTGTCGGTGTGTCCCGAAACCCGGACGGCGCCGCCGAGGCCGGTCAGCAGGCGGCCTATCTTGCGGAGAGCGTCGAGCGAGCCCGGCTCGAGCTCTGCGCTGCCGGACGCGAATGAGTCCTTTTCCAGAATTTGAATGACGACGTCCGTGGCGTCGCGACGAATCAGCAGCTGGCCGTTGGCAATCTCCTGTTTGAAGATATCGCGTAGTCGTTGTGCCTGTTCTTCGGCGCGTTCCTCGCGCGCTTTGAGTTCCTTCAGACGCTGTTCGAGGCCGACATCCAGCGTATCGAGATCCGAATCGACTGTGTGCTGGCGCACCTCATCGCGATCGGTTGGCTCGGGTGCGCCCGGGCCGAATTGCGTTGCGACGGTGCTAGTACCCTTCGGGCTTTCGTGCGCGACGACTCGTGCCTGGACGCCAAAAGCGGTATTCATGGCTCCGGAGATCTGCTTGAACTTCGCGACATCCATCTCGGAGAAGGACAGCATCAGCACGAAAAAGCACATCAAGAGCACCATCAGATCAGCAAAAGTGATGATCCAGGGCGGTGGCCCGGCCCGTTGAGGTTCATCCTCGAGATCGATCACGCCGCGAGTCTCACTCAGGCTGCGCGCTGTTCTTCGACGCGGCGAGACTTCGGCAGGTAGTTCTTGAGCAGGTCCTGCATGATGCGGGGGTGTTGCCCATCCTGTATGCCCATCACGGCGTCGATAATCAACGACTTGGCTAGCCGTTCGTCGGTACTTCGCAACGCCAACTTGTCCGCGATCGGGATCGCGAGCAGGTTTGCGATCATCGCGCCGTATAGGGTGGTGAGGAGAGCGATTGCCATTGCCGGTGCGATCTGCTTGGGGTCGTTCATCGAGCCGAGCATCTGCACGAGGCCGATCAATGTGCCGATCATGCCCATCGCCGGCGCGGCTTCGCCGATCGCCTTGAAGATCGCTTGACCATCGCGGTGGCGCTTCAACGTCAGCTCGAGATCTTTCGTGAGGATCGAGCGAACGACCTCCGGGTCATGGCCGTCGACGACCAGGTTTAGGGCCTTCTTGAAGAACTCATCGGGTACCTCGGCTTCCTCCAAGGCAAGCAGGCCGTTGGTGCGCGCGCGATTCGCAAGCTCGACTGATTTGCCGATAAGGTCCTCGGCGTCGGGAACGCGATAGATGAACGCTTTTATGGCGACCTTGGTGGCATTCAGAAATTGCTTGACGCTGAATTTCATCAGCGTGACGAGCAGTGTGCCGCCGACCACCAGCACCAGCGATGAGGTGTCTACGAAAGCGCCGACGGATCCGCCGAGGAATATCGCGCTTGCCACGACTAGACATGCGCCGATCAGACCGATCAGAGTTGCAAGATCCACGGCAGATTCCTTTCTCCGAGGGGGGCCGGCCGGCGCCGGCCGGCCGTCATAGGCACGCAACCGTTATCGGCCGACGCGAGCATTTCTTAAGTTGGTCGCGAACCGGCCGGGACAGGGTCGGTGCTAGAGTAGGCTTTCCGGCTGGTCGCTAGGGAAGGAGGAGCGGTGGGTCGAATCTCGGGTCTACTCGCCGTAGGTGCCCTGGTCGTTTCGGGGACGGTGCTCGGCCAACGTGGCGCTGCCGTCTATGAGATCGATCCCGCCAAGTCCGATCTGCATTGGCTCGTATATAAGGCCGGTACGCTGGAAAGGCTCGGCCACAATCATGTGATCTCGGTTCCGGAGCCGAAGGGCGCGGTCACCGTCGACGCCTCGAACCTTGGAGCCTCACAGTTCTCGATCGAATTCCCCGTGGCGAATCTCGTGGTCGATGACCCGGCCCTGCGCAAGGGGCTCGGCGAGCCCTTCTCGAGCGTGCCGAGCGAAAGCGACATCGCCGGCACGCGCAGGAATATGCTGAGCGAACGAGTCTTGAGCGGCGAGCATTTCCCGAAGATCCGCGTGCGCGGGACCGGTCCGATGGCAGCCGCGAACGGTCAACAGCTTTCGATGACCGTCGAGATGCTGGGCCGGACAATGACATTCACGGTGCCGGTCAAAGTATCGGTGGATGAGGAGACCGTGGAGGCGCAGGGAGAATTCGAGCTCACGCACGCGGAGCTCGGGATGAAGCCGTTCACCGTGATGCTCGGTGCGTTGCAGGTCGCGGATAAGATGACCTTCATCTATCACGTATACGCACATCGCCGCCGCGGGCCATTGGAATAGCCGTCCAATAATATCGTCATAAAACAGTCCGATAGTCCGTAAAGCTCCTGTAACTTATTCATTGCCTAGGCCCGTCGTGCCCACACGCGACGGGGTTGTTCTCCGCTCCCGGCGGCTCGCGACTGTGACCTGTCGCGCATCGGCAATCTCAAGAATCGCGGAACCGAGCCGAATCTCGGAACGAGGGGTGCAACGATCACGCGCGCGTCCCGTAGGTTTGTTGGGAGAGCAGGATGCTGGTCCTTGTCGGCTACGTGATGGTGGTCGGTGCAGTCTTTGGGGGATACGCGCTGGCCGGCGGGCACCTCGGCGCGATGTTCCAGCCACTCGAGCTGTTAATGATCGGGGGGGCGGCATTCGGCGCCTTCGTCGTCAACAATCCCGGCAAAACACTCAAAGCAACGTTCAAGTCCTTGCCCTCACTCCTCAAGGGCTCGAAGTACACGAAAGCCCTTTACATGGAGTTGATGGCGCTGCTCTACGAGATGCTGGACAAGACTCGCAAGGAGGGGTTGCTTGCGATTGAGCGCGACATCGAGTCGCCCAAAGAGAGCGCGCTGTTCACGAAATACCCGAAGGTGTTGAAAGACCACCATCTCGTCGAATTCATTACGGATTATTTGCGGCTCATGGTGAGTGGCAAGCTGAACGCACTCGAGATAGAAGCGCTGATGGAGCGCGAGATCGACACGCATCATCACGAGGGCGAGGTGCCGGCTCACGCGCTGCAGCGCGTCGCAGACGGACTGCCGGCCTTCGGTATCGTGGCTGCGGTCATGGGCGTCGTCCACACCATGGAGTCGGTGGGGCTACCGCCCTCGGAGCTTGGCGTCTTGATCGCGCACGCGTTGGTCGGCACGTTCCTCGGAATTCTGCTGTCCTACGGCTTTGTCGGCCCGCTGGTCGGAATACTCGAGCAGAAGCTGCACGAGGCGACGAAGGCGCTCGAGTGCATCAAGGTCACGTTGCTCGCGAGTCTCAACGACGCAGTGCCGTCCGTAGCGGTGGAGTTTGGCCGCAAGGTTCTCTACTCGACAGACCGTCCCGGTTTTGCAGAGCTCGAAACCCACGTCAAGGGCGCCGCAAAGGCTGCGGCCAAGAAGTAGCCGCCCATGGCCGAGGAGAATGCGCCGCTCGTCATCAGGCGGATCAAAAAGGTCAGTGGCGGCGGACATCACGGTGGCTCATGGAAGATTGCGTACGCCGACTTCGTGACGGCGATGATGGCCTTCTTCTTGCTGATGTGGCTGATCGGATCGACGACGAAGGGCGATCTAGAAGGCATCGCAGAGTTTTTCCGAACGCCGCTGAAAGTTGCTTTGGCCGGCGGATCTGGTTCAGGCGACAGCTCGAGCGTCATACAAGGCGGCGGCCAAGATCTCACGCGCAGCGCGGGGCAGGTGCAAAAAACGGACAATCCCGCGCCCCGGCAGACGATCAATCTTCAGGCTGCCCGCGCCGAGCTCGCGCGCCGGGAGCTGCAGAAGCTGCAAGGGCTCAAGAAGCGCTTCGAGGATGCGATCCAGAAGGATCCGAAGCTCGCGCAGTTCAAGAGTCGCATCAAGCTGGAGCTCACTCCGGAGGGCCTCCAGGTCACAGTCGTCGATGAGCAGAACCGACCGATGTTCGATACCGGCAGGGCGGTGTTGCAGGACTACAGCCGCGATGTCATGCGGGCGATCGGTGGGTTGCTGAACGGCGTAGACAACGCGATTTCGCTGGCGGGGCACACGGACGCCGCTCAGTATGCCGGCGGGGAGCGCGGCTATTCGAATTGGGAGCTCTCGACTGACCGTGCCAACGCATCGCGACGTGAGCTCGTTGCCGGCGGAATGAACGAAAACAAGATACTTCGGGTAGTCGGTCTGGCTTCGTCGTTGCCGCTCGATACTAAAGATCCGCTCGACCCGATCAATCGCCGGATCAGTCTCGTTGTGTTGAACGAGAAGACGGAGCGCCAGATACGCGGATTGCCCGAGGAGACCGAGGAACAGATCCAAAACGAAGCCGATGCAGCGCGTGTGCTCGGTGTCGACCTATCCAACGGCGCGCCCGATTCGTCGCCCGTGGAGAACGGTGCTAAACCTGCTGCAGCAGCTCCCACGCAGCCAGCGACGTCCGAAGGCCAAAGGCTCGCGGAGCCGAATGCGCTGCGGCCTCCCGGCTGATCGCGCGCCGTCGACTCAGCAACAGCGCCGAACGCCTTCCCACTTGCGCCGTTGTTCGTTACGAAAGAATGCCGCACGATCCAGCGGCGGCGACGCGTCCGAATCGGCACAGCTGCGCCGATGGGCGAGGTAGCGCTCGTACGCATCGTCGCCACTGATTTCACGCAAAGTGGCCCATGCCCGCCGGATCAAGCTAATCACGGACCCAGTCCTCCACCAGGCGGCTTGGCACGTGCGGTGTTTCGGCGGAGGGGGGACAACTGCGGCCGAGCAGCGCTGCGCGGCATACCCTGATGGTCTCGATGACCAGGACCCACACGGTGAGGAGGAAGAACGCCGTGAGTGCAGCATCGAGGCGATCGTTGAAGATCAAGCGCGGCGCTTGTGCGGCTGCAGAACCGCTGAGCGTGCCCGAAGTCAGCTGGGTCGCGAGGTCGTTCGCATGCGCGAGGAAGCCGATTTTGAGATCTGGGCTGAGTAGCTTCTGCCAAGCCGCGCTCGACGTGACGACCACGAGCCAAACCAGCGGTATAGCGGTCGTCCAGGCGAACCGGGTCTTTCCGGATTTGACGAGAATCGTCGTAGCCACGCATAGCGCGATTGCGGCAAGCATTTGATTCGCGATGCCGAACAGCGGCCAGAGGCTGTTGATGCCGCCGAGCGGATCGATCGTCCCGATGTAGAGGAAATACCCCCAGCCCGAGACGACGAGCGCACTTGTTATCAGAACGCTGGGATACCAGCTCGTGCGCCCCATCGCCGGCATCAGGTTGCCGAAGATGTCCTGCAGCATGAAACGAGCGACACGTGTGCCGGCATCGACGGTCGTGAGGATGAACAGCGCCTCGAACATGATCGCGAAGTGGTACCAGACGGCGAGGAAGGTATCGCCGAAAGCGTTCGAGAAGATGCTAGCCATTCCGACGGCAAGCGACGGTGCGCCGCCCGTTCGCGCGAAAAGCGTGGCTTCGCCCATTTCCCGAGCGAGGTTTTGCATCTGGTCGACCGTCACCGGATACCCCCAGCCGCTGATGGTCGCGACCGCGTCGCTCGCCTGTGCCCCGACAACACCCGCCGCGCTGTTGATCGCGAAATAAACGCCGGGGTCGAGCACGCAGGCCGCAATCATGGCCATGATCGCCACGAACGACTCCACCGCCATCGCGCCATAGCCGATCAAGCGAGCATCACGCTCGTTCGCGAGCAACTTCGGCGTGGTACCGGAGGATATCAGCGCATGAAATCCAGAGATCGCGCCGCACGCGATCGTGATGAACACGAACGGAAAGACCTTGCCGCCGAAGATCGGTCCGCTGCCGTCGACGAAGGAGGTGACGGCCGGCATCTTGACGCTTGGATTGAGCAGGACGATCGCGCAAGCGAGCGCTGCAATCGTACCGATCTTCATGAACGTCGAAAGATAATCGCGCGGTGCGAGCAGAAGCCAGACGGGCAGCACGGCCGCGGTGAAGCCGTAGAGAATGACGAGTAGGGCCAATCCCGGTCCATCGAAGTCGAACCACGTCCGTAGAGTCGGGTGTGCGTCGACCCAGCCGCCGCCGAAGACTGCGAGCAGTAACAATACGACGCCGATCGCCGTTCCCTCGAGCACGCGTCCCGGTCGCAAATGACGCATGAACAAGCCTACGAGGATCGCGATCGGAATCGTCGCAGCGACCGTCGACGTCGCCCATGGGCTGTGGCGCATCGCATTCACGACCACCAATCCGAGCACGGCGATCAGAATGATCATGATCGCCATGACACCGATGAGCGCGACTGCGCCGCCTACGGCGCCGAGCTCGTCGCGTGCCATCTGGCCCAGGGAGCGACCATCACGGCGCACCGAGCAAAACAGTGCGACAAAGTCCTGCACGCAGCCGCCAAGCACCGCGCCGAACAGGATCCATATAGTCCCCGGCAAGTACCCGAACTGCGCCGCGAGCGTCGGTCCGATCAATGGTCCGGGTCCTGCGATCGCCGCGAAGTGATGGCCGAAAACGATCCAGCGGTTCGTCGGCACGAAGTCGCGACCGTCGCTGAACCGCTCGGCCGGTGTGGCTCGGCTCGCATCGAGCGCGAACACCTTCGCCGCGAGGAACGCGCTGTAAAACCGGTACCCGATCGCGTAGACGCAGATCGCGGCCAAAATGAACCACATGGCGTCGACCGTCTCGCCGCGGCGCAGAGCGATGGCCCAGAGTGCAAACGTGCCGAGCGCGACGACGCCGGTCCAAGCGGCCACTGATACCGTGTTCGGTAGGGTGTTCGTCCTAGCGGTGCTGATCATGGCTCGCGTTCCCCCGCACCGATCCGGCCGCACCGCGCGGTCGGTCGACGTGTTCTTGCTGGACGGTAAACCTACCGTAGTTCGGTCCGCGTTGTATATTCCGACGTCTTCGGGACGGTCGATTTATGCGACGGTCGGCGCAAAAGCGCCGGCGCGTGCGAATATCCTGAGGCTTCACGGAGCCGGCGACGCCGGCCGATGCAGAATGAAAGAAGGTGGTGGAGGCGGCGGGAATCGAACCCGCGTCCGCAAGTCCTCTGCCGTCGGCTCTACATGCTTATTCGCGTCTATTGTTTTAACCGGCAGCAACCCGACGGACAGGGCCAACTGACGGCGATTCCGTTAGGGTTTAGCGGTTCGGCCCCGGACTTGCTTCACCGCGAGCTTGTGAGTGATGACGCCTGAGTGTCCCGAAGGACGCTGGACGCACAAGCACGGCTCCAGTCAGACGGCACCCTACCGGGTTTTAGGCGGCGAGTGCGTAGTTGTCGTCGTTGGCAACTATCTATTTGCAGATGGTTTATCGAGGTTATCTGCAACCTCGGCATGCACCTCGGGTTTCGCAACCCGCGTCGAAACCAGGTCGCCCCCGCGCACGACTCGTAGTGTAAGGGCACCGGCGGGAGTTGCAAGGCCGGTGTAGGCCTTTCGCTCAGTTACGGCCGCCGGCTTTGAGAATGCGCGCCCTATCGCGCTGCCAGTCGCGGTCCTTTGCGGTGTCACGCTTGTCGTGCTGCTTCTTGCCCTTGGCCAGGCCGACCGCGAGCTTCGCGCGGTTCTTGTTCCAGTAGAGCTCCAGCGCGACCAGCGTATAGCCCTTGCGCTCCACCAACCCCGTCAAACGGTCGATCTCACGGCGATTGAGCAACAGCTTCCGCAATCGGTTCGGCTCGGCGTCGACATGCGTGGACGCCGCATTCAGCGGCGCGATATGAGAGCCCAGCAACCACGCCTCGCCGCCCCGCAGTATCACGTAGCTGTCCGTGAGCTGTGCTTTGCCGGCTCGCATGCTCTTTACTTCCCAGCCCTCGAGTGCGAGTCCGGCTTCGACCTTCTCTTCGATGAAGTAATCGAATCGCGCCTTTCTGTTTTGGGCGATGGTGCTTGAAGCTGGATCCTTTCTGGTCATGGCGCGCCAATGATCCTAGAATCAGCCGCAAAAAACACGCTGACCGCTTGCGCGTGGAGTAGACATTGCCGACCGTGAATCGCAGCGCGCGGGTACCCTATACGCCGGTGCAGATGTTCGACCTCGTCAACGATGTCGATCGCTATCCGGAATTCCTGCACTGGTGTCGAGCGGCACGGGTCGATCTGCGTCAGGGCAACACGGTCGAGGCGACGCTCGAGATCGGCGTGCTCGGCTTTCGGCAGACCTTCCGGACGCGCAATACGCTGCGCCGCCCCGAGAGCGTTCAGATCGAGCTCGTGTCGGGCCCTTTTCGACGTCTCCGCGGCGAGTGGCGATTCGCCGAGAGGGGCACGGAGGGCACCGACGTTTCGTTGTCCCTCGCGTTCGAGGTGACTGTTTCGCCTTTCGGCACGGTCTTTGCGAGAGTTTTCGAAGAGCTGGCGGGCGCTCAGATGAGCGCATTCATCGCGCGGGCCGACGCCGTCTATCGACAACCCACCTGACGCGCCGTTCAGCGAGTACAGGTCCTCTAAGACGGAGGCTGCAGCTTCAGGTCGCGTTCGATGCTAGCGACCCGGTCGTCCATGAAGTAGACGATCAACCAGCGCCGCTGAACCTCGTGCGAGCGACCCTTGTGAAAGTAATACGTATAGTCCCATCTGTCGCGGTGGAACGCGTCGGCGACCATCGGGCTGCCGAGCAGAAACTGCACCTGGCTGCGAGTCATGCCGACCATCACCTGCTCGATGTCCTTGTCGCGCAGCAAATTGCCTTGCTGAATGTCGATGTGATAAACACAGGCCGCGACTCCTGCCGCAGCGAGCAGCGCAATCAGCAGGCGGATGCGATGGAAGGCGCGCGGAAGACTCGACACGGGTGGAGCGGCTGCTAACTCTGGGCCATAATCACAGGCGCATCATACCCGATCAGCTCGAAGGCGAGTGGAACGTGGAAGGGCAGGATCTGCGCAAGGCTGGCCTCAAGGTCACGTCACCGCGCCTCAAGGTTCTCGAAATTCTCGAGAAGAGTCGCGAACGGCATCTTTCTGCCGAGGGCATCTATCGGGCACTGCTCGACAGCGGCGAGGAGCTCGGGCTGGCAACGGTCTACCGCGTGCTCACGCAGTTCGAGCGCGCAGGACTTGTGAGCCGCCACAATTTCGAGGGCGGTACCGCTGTGTTCGAGCTCGCCGACCGCACTCATCACGACCATATGGTGTGTCTCGATACTGGGCGAGTCATCGAGTTCTGCGACGAGCGTATCGAGCAGCTGCAGCGGGAGATCGCTGCGCGCCACGGTTACGAGATCGAGGAGCATAGTCTCGTGCTGTATGTGCGGCCGAAGAAGCGCGACTGACGCGCTTTATCGAGCCGCACGGTCTATCAGCTCGGCGGCGTGCGCGCGCACGCGTTCGGTGATTTCAACGCCGCCCAGCATCCGTGCGAGCTCTTCCAGGCGCTCGTCCGCGGTCAGGAGACGGACGTTGGTCCGGCTCGTTTTGCCGTCGGTCAGCTTCAACACGCGATAATGGCAGCGGCCCTGACTCGCGACCTGCGGTAAGTGCGTCACGCAGAGAACCTGGCGCTGCCGGGCGAGCCGGTCGAGCTTGCGGCCGACGATCTCGGCGACGCGTCCCCCGATACCTGCGTCGACTTCGTCGAATACGAGCGTCGGCACCGGCGAGGCCCCCGTTCGAACCACCTCGATTGCGAGGCTGATGCGCGACAGCTCGCCGCCCGAAGCTACGCGGCTCAGCGGACCGAACGCTTGTCCCGGGTTCAGTCGCACTTGAAATTCGATCCGCTCCGTGCCGGTCGAATCCGCTCGTTCCTCGCTCTTGCGTCGAATGTCTACGTGCAGCTCACCGTGGGGCATACCGAGCTCTGCGAGCTCGCTGCTAACGGCCTTCTCCAGCTTCCGCGCGTGCTTTTCTCGAGCCGCGCCGAGTTTTGCCGCGTGCAAAAAATATTCGCTACGGATCCGTGCAGTCTTCGCTTCGAGCGCGGCGAGCGATTCCTCTCCGCTCTCGAGGGCGGCGAGCCGCTCGCGCAACGGCGCAAGCAGCCCGGCTAGCTGCTCATCAGGTACTCCGTGACGACGAGAGAGCGAACGAATCTTCGCAAGCCGCTCCTCCAACGCGTCGAGCCTACCCGGATCCGCCTCGATTCGATCGCGGTAGCGCGCGAGCGTCGATTCGACATCACGGAGCAAAATCTCGATCGCCGCGAGTTGCTCGCTCTGCTCGCCGAGCGCGGCATCGTGCAGTGCGAGCCGCTCCAACTCTTGTCGCGCTTGCACCACGGCCGAGTAAGCAGCGCTGTCCTCGTTTTCCGTGAGCCGCTCCAGAGCCGTACTGACACCGCCGAGGAGCTTGTCCGTGTTCGCGAGACGATCGCGCTCCATCTTGAGCGTTTCGACCTCTCCGGGCACGAGGCCCAACGTTTCGAGCTCGCCAGCCTGAAACCGCACCAGCTCGAGCTCCGCGGAGCGGGTGGCGTCCGAAGCGGTGCGTCGTGCGAGGTCAGCGGCAGCGGATTGCCACTCTCCGTAGGCTTCGGCCACATCGCGTGCGAGCGCATCGAGTCCGCCGTACGCGTCGAGCAGCGCACGCTGAGCCGGAGCTTCGAGCAGCGACTGATGAGCGTGTTGGCCATGGATGTCGACGAGCAAGGCGCCGACTGCCTTCAAATCCTGGAGCGTCGCCGGCTGGCCGTTCACGAACCCGCGAGATCGACCGTCCGTGCCGATCAGCCGCCTCAGCGTGCACGCGTCGTCGTCCTCGAGGCCGCGCTCTTTAAGCCATCCGAGCGCGGCGTGGCCCGGTGGACAATCGAACTGGACACTGATCTCGGCGCGCTCGCTACCTTGGCGCACGGCGCCCGCATCCGCTCGATCGCCGAGAGCGAGCCCGAGCGCGTCCACGAGAATCGACTTGCCGGCTCCCGTCTCTCCCGTGAGGACGCTGAAGCCGGCCGCGAACTCGACTTCGGCCTCATCGACGACGGCGTAGTTCTTGATGCGAATCAGGCTCAGCATCGGGTCAGGGCCGAGCCGAGCGCCGATCGCGCTGCGCGCGTCCCCAATTGAGCTTCGAACGCAGTAGATCGAAGTAGTTGTAGTCGCGCGGATGCAGCAGCGTCACGGTCTCGGATGCGAGCATGATGTGCAACGGTTCGTCGCCGATGCGGCCGAGCTCTTCGCCGTCGCACACGATGTGCGCGCCCTCCGTTTCCACGCGCACCTCGATGGTGCTCGAGGACGGCAGCACGAGCGGACGGTCGCTGAGCGTATGCGGGCAGATCGGCACCATCACGAGCGCAGCGACGTTTGGTTGAATGATGGGTCCACCGCAAGACAGCGCATATGCTGTCGACCCGGTCGGTGTCGCCACGATTAGGCCGTCGCCCCGATGGGTGTTGACGTAGCTGCCGTCTACCGTCGTCACGAAGTCGAGCATCCGACCCGTCTTGCCCTTTTGGAGGACGACGTCGTTCAGCGCAACCATCGATTCGCCCTGACGACCGATCCGCGCATTGAGCAGAACGCGGCGCTCTTCTAGATAGTCGCCGGCGAGGATCGCGTCGATCGCATCGAGCATCAGCTCCGGAGAAATATCGGTCAGGAACCCCAGGCGGCCGCGGTTGATCCCGACCAGCGGTACGCCGCCGCGGGCGACGTGGCGCGCCGCGTGCAGCAACGTGCCGTCGCCGCCGATCGCCACGACGAGATTGACCCGTGCGGCGATCTCCGCTTCATCGATCCGCGGCGTGCCGGCGAGGTGTCCACGGCCGTCCGCCTGGGAGGAGGCCAACACCTCGACCCCACGCCCGCGCAAGTGAGCAAGCACCTGCAGCGCGGGCTCCGCAACGTTCGGCTCATCGAAACGGCCCCACAGCGCGACCGTCTTGAATTTTGGCGGCATGCTCCGATTTCTTGACAGTGGCTGGAGCCCGTTGCTAGCGTGCTGGACGCTAAAAAAGTGGGCTCTACGTTATCACAGCTGGGCCTATGGCAAGCGACAAACCCCGAGACCTCCTGGACGACCGCGCGCAGATCCTACTGCGCGTGCTGGTCGAAAGATTCATTCGCGAAGGACAACCAGTCGGTTCGCGGACGTTGTCTCGCGATTCCGGTCTCGATTTGAGCCCAGCCACCATTCGCAACATCGTGTCCGACCTCGAGGAGCTCGGCTTCGTGAGCTCGCCTCACACGTCCGCCGGCCGCATTCCGACGATCAAGGGTTACCGCTTCTTCGTGGACACATTAATAAAGCTGACTCCGCCGAACGGCGACGACTTGCTTAGGTTTCGGCAGGGCCTCAGCGAGGCAGCCGGTGATCCGCAGGCTCTCGCGCACTCGGTGTCGTCCCTGTTGTCCGCCGTCACCAAGCTGGCGGGCATCGTGACCGTGCCTCGACGGGTTCAGAGCTCACTCCGTCAGATCGACTTTTTGCCGTTGTCGGGGCAGCGCGTGCTCGCGATCCTGGTCGTGAACGACCGCGAGGTCCAGAACAAGATCTTGAACGTTCAGCGAGATTTCAGCGGCGATGAGCTGCGCAAGGCGAGCAACTACCTGAACGAGCAGTTCGGCGGACGTAGCCTCGGCGAGGTGCGCGAGCTCTTGCTTGGTGAGCTTCGCAAGACACGCGCTTCGATGAACGCTCTGATGGTAGAGGCCATCGAGATGGCCGAGAAGGTGTTTCCCGATATCGAGCGCGAACGCGAGTTCGTGATGGCTGGCGAGACGAACCTCATGGGGCTCGAGCAGCTCGCAGACGTCTCGACGCTCAAGGGCGTGTTCGAAGCCTTCGAACGGCAGCGCGACATCCTGCTGTTGCTCGATCAGAGCATGAAGGCTGAGGGGGTCCAGATCTTCATCGGCCACGAATCGGGTTACGACCTGCTCGACTCCTGTAGTATCGTCGCCGCGCCGTACTCCGACGAGGACGATACGATGGGCGTGCTTGGCGTGATCGGACCCACGCGGATGGCGTACGAGCGGGTGATCCCGATCGTTGACGTGACCGCGAAACTGCTCGGTCGCATCTTGAAGTCGGGCGGCTGAGCCCCATTTCGAACGGAACCCGAAGAGGCCCGCGGTCAGGCGGCCGGCGGAGGACTGCGTCATGAGCCAAGACGATACGAACGGAGCGACCGCGGCGAGCGGGGAAGCGGACGGTCCGCAGGACGCGCTCGATGTATTGCGCCGCGAGGCCGAGGAAAACTGGAACAAATTCGTCCGGGTAGCGGCCGAGCTCGACAATTTCCGCAAGCGGAGCGCGCGCGAGGTCGAAATGGCCCGCAAGTTCGGGATCGAACGACTTGCTCAGGGGATTCTGCCCGTGCGGGACAGCCTCGAGGCGGGCCTCGCGGCTAGTGCCACGGCCGAGCGCTCTGCCCTGATCGAGGGCCAGCAGGCCACGCTGCGTCTGCTGGACGAAGCTCTCACCGCGGCGGGTGTGCAGCAGATCGACCCTTTCGGACAGCCGTTCGATCCGAATAAGCATGAGGCGCTCAGCACGATCCCGGCACCGGGGGCCGAGCCGAACACCGTGGTCGAGGTCGTCCAAAAGGGCTATGAGCTCAACGAGAGAGTCCTGCGTGCCGCCAAGGTGATCGTCGCCCGGACTTCCGACTGAGGTTGAATTGCCGGGAGGGCGCCCCATCTCGGAATGACAGTTTCTGAAAGGCCTTCGTTCAACGAATTTGGAGCATAGCAATCATGGGACGAGTGATCGGCATCGACCTGGGAACCACCAATTCCTGCGTCGCTGTGATGGACGGCGGCAAGCCGAAGGTCATCGAGAATAGCGAGGGCGATCGGACGACTCCCTCGATCATCGCGTTCACCAAGGACGGTGAGGTGCTGGTCGGCCAAACAGCGAAGCGGCAGGCCGTCACCAACCCGAGCAATACGCTGTTCGCGGTCAAACGCTTGATCGGTCGGCGCTATGAGGATGACGTCGTGCAGAAAGACGTCGGCATGGTGCCGTACAAGATCGCCAAGGCGGACAACGGCGATGCTTGGGTCGAAGTCAACGGCAAGAAGATGGCGCCGCCCGAAATCTCGGCGCGTGTGCTCACGAAAATGAGGCAGACGGCAGAGGATTATCTCGGTGAGAAGGTCACGGAGGCCGTGATCACGGTCCCGGCGTACTTCAATGACTCGCAGCGGCAGGCGACGAAGGACGCCGGACGCATCGCGGGTCTCGAGGTCAAGCGCATCATCAACGAGCCGACGGCGGCGGCGCTCGCATACGGTCTCGACAAGAAGCGCGGTGACCGCAAGATCGCCGTGTACGATTTGGGCGGCGGTACATTCGACATCTCGATCATCGAGATCGCCGAAGTGGACGGCGAGCATCAGTTCGAGGTGCTCGCGACGAACGGCGATACGTTCCTCGGCGGCGAGGACTTCGACAAGCGCATCATCGATTACCTCGCAAAGGAGTTCCAGAAGGAGAGCGGTATCGACATCCGTCGCGATCCGCTTGCGATGCAGCGCCTCAAGGAAGCGTCCGAAAAGGCGAAGATCGAGCTCTCGTCGCGACAGCAGACCGAGGTCAATCTGCCGTACATCACGGCCGACGCGAGTGGTCCGAAGCATCTAAACATCAATCTCACGCGCGCCAAGCTTGAGTCGTTGGTGGAAGACCTGATCGACAAGACCGTCGCACCGTGCAAAACGGCAATCGCCGACGCGGGCCTCAAGGTGAGCGAGATCGACGACGTGATCCTCGTCGGCGGCCAAACGCGCATGCCGAAGGTGCAGGAGACCGTCCAAACGTTGTTCGGTCGCGAGCCCCGCAAGGACGTGAATCCGGATGAAGCGGTCGCGGTCGGTGCGGCAATCCAGGCAGGCGTGCTGGCGGGTGAGGTCAAGGACGTTCTGCTCCTCGACGTGACGCCCTTGTCGCTCGGCATCGAGACGCTCGGCGGTGTGATGACCAAGCTCATCGAGAAGAACACCACGATTCCGACGAAGGCAAATCAGACCTTCTCGACGGCGGAGGACAGCCAGACTGCGGTCACGATCCACGTCCTCCAGGGCGAGCGCGGGCGCGCCAGCGACAACAAGTCGCTCGGCCGCTTCGACTTGACCGACATCCCGCCGGCGCCGCGCGGCATGCCGCAGGTCGAAGTCACGTTCGACATCGACGCGAACGGCATCTTGAACGTCTCCGCAAAAGACAAGGCGACGGGCAAGGAGCAAAAGATCGTGATCAAGGCCTCGTCCGGTTTGAACGAGGACGAGATCAAACGGATGGTCAGCGACGCCGAGGCGCATGCGGCCGAAGATGCCAAGTTCCGGGAGCTGATCGAGACCCGAAATCAGGCCGATGCACTGGTACACGCAACCGAGAAATCTCTGCGTGAGCTCGGGGACAAGGTCTCCGGTGAGGAGCGCGCGAAGATCGAGTCCGCGATGGCCGAGCTGAAGGAGGCCATCAAGGGCGACAACAAGACCGTGATGGAGACCAAGCTCAAGGCACTGGCGGATGCGTCCGCGGGGATGGCGCAACGACTCTATGCGTCGCAACAGGGTGCGGAGGGCGGTGCGGCCGGTGGCGGCCAGCCTTCTTCGGGCGACGACAATGTCGTCGACGCCGAGTTCGAGGAAGTGAAGGACGACAAGAAGAGCGCTTAAGCCGGACGGTAGGATGCGCTAACTGAGCGGAAGGGCACGTCGAGCCGGCGTGCCCTTCCGTCGTTGCGGGGACGGGGATGTCGAAGCGGGATTACTACGAAGTGCTCGGAGTCAAGCGGGACGCGACCGAGGTCGAGGTGAAGAAGGCCTATCGTCGGCTTGCGATGAAGCATCATCCCGACCGCAACCCGGAGAATCCCGAGGCCGAAGCCCAGTTCAAAGAGGCGAAGGAGGCCTACGAGATCCTGTGTGATGCCGACAAACGTGCGGCTTACGATCGCTTCGGTCATGCCGGCGTCGCAGGCGGCGCAGGATCCGGTGGTTTCGGTGCAGGCGACGCTTTCAGCGATATCTTCGGGGATGTCTTCGGAGACATTTTCGGCGGCGGCAGGCGGGGACGTAGCCAAGTGTTCCGCGGTGCCGACCTCCGCTATGAGCTCGAGCTGACCCTGGAGCAAGCGGTTGCGGGCGATTCGATCAGTCTCGACTTGCCCACCCAGGTCGAGTGCACGCGTTGCGCGGGGAACGGCGCAGAGCCGGGTACGCAGCCGATCACCTGCACGACTTGCGGTGGTGCGGGCCAGGTGCGCGTGGCGCAGGGATTCTTTTCGATTCAGCAGACCTGCCCGCGGTGCGGCGGTGCCGGTACGATGATCGAGAAGCCGTGTCGAGAGTGCTCGGGTCGCGGCCGCGTTCGCAAGACCAAGACCTTGTCCGTCAAAGTACCGCCCGGCGTCGACAATGGCGACAGGATTCGTCTGGCTCGCGAGGGCGAGGCGGGGCGAAACGGCGGGCCGCCGGGCGATCTCTACGTCGACATCAACGTGAAGCCTCACCCGATCTTTTCGCGGGAGGGCCAGAACTTGAGCTGCGAGGTGCCCATCAGCTTCGCGACAGCGGCGCTAGGTGGTGCCGTAGACGTGCCGACGCTCGATGGCAACGTCGTGCTCAAGGTGCCGGCCGAGACGCAATCAGGCAACGTGTTTAGACTGCGCGGCAAAGGCGTCCGGTCCGTCCGCTCTAGCGGTCAGGGCGATCTTTACTGTCGCGTAACGGTTGAGACGCCGGTTCACCTCACGGTGGCGCAAAAGGACCAGTTGCGTGCATTCGAGGAGTCGATCCAAAGCGAGTCCGGGCGACATAGCCCGCGCGCCCGTTCCTGGTTCGATGGCGTCAAGCAGTTCTTCGAACGGATGGGGGCCTGACGCTTTGCTCAAAGTCGCGATTCTGGGCGCGGCGGGTCGTATGGGTCGCGCGATACTCGACTGCATGCTCGAGATGGACGACCTCAAGCTGACCGGCGCAATCACCGAGCCCGGGGACCGTTGGCTCGGCCGCGACGCCGGGGAGCTTCTCGGTGCCGGGCCGCTCGGTGTGCCGGTGACCGACGATCGTCATCAGGGCCTCAACGGGTCTCAGGTGGCGATCGACTTCACGATGCCTGCAGCGACCGAGGCGAACCTCCGTGCCTGCGCAGAGGTCGGTACCGCTCTGGTTATCGGCACGACGGGGCTCGAGCAGCGCCAGGTCAAGGCGATGGAGTCAGCGGCTCACGAGATCCCAATCGTCTACGCGCGCAACATGAGCGTTGGCGTAAACGTCTTTATGGAGCTCGTCGCCCGCGCCGCCGTGGCGCTCGGGGACGGCTACGACGTCGAGATCGTGGAGACACACCATCGCAACAAGGTCGACGCCCCCTCCGGAACGGCCCTGGCGCTCGGCGAGCGGATCGCGGCCGCACGCGGCCGGAAGCTGGCGGAGGTCGCAATCCATGCTCGCCATGGGCGCACGGGTCCGCGTGTTCCCGGGACGATCGGATTCGCCGTCATGCGTGGCGGCAATGTGGTCGGCGAGCACTCGGTGCGATTCATCGGGGCCGAGGAGCAGGTCGAGTTCGTGCACGAGGCGCAGGATCGCAAGACCTTCGCTCGAGGGGCGCTGCGCGCAGCGCGCTGGGCCGCCGGGCGAGCTCCCGGCCTGTACTCGATGGCCGACGTGCTCGGCCTTGCACGCTCCTGAACTTCGCCGCGACAAATTCGAAAACTTTTGTAGCGTCGCGGGCAAGACCGGCTACAATTACCTCCTGAGTTTCCCCGTTCATCCATCGAGACGGGCCGGTTGTTTGCGCAGCCGTCCCGTTTTGCGCATGCAGGCCGCGTTCCTGCGAGGAGCTCAGCGTGGCAGAGCCGGCGATACTAGCGCTCGAAGACGGCACGGTTTTTAAAGGCATCTCGGTCGGCGCCGACGGCCGCACACTCGGCGAGGTGGTGTTCAACACCGCCATGACAGGGTATCAGGAGATCCTGACCGATCCCTCGTATTACCGACAGCTCGTAACTCTGACCTACCCGCACATCGGCAACGTCGGCACTAACTCGGACGACTTCGAGTCGACCCGCATCTTCGCCGCCGGCCTCATCATTCGCGACCTCTCGACTACCGTGAGCAATTGGCGGGCCGAGGGCGGCCTCGAACAATTTCTTCGACGCGGTAAGACGGTGGCGATCGCCGACATCGATACGCGCCGGCTCACTCGGCTGATCCGCGAGAAGGGCGCGCAGGCCGGTTGCATCGTCACGGGCGCCAAGGCGAATGCGGAGGAGGCTATCAAGGCCGCCCGAAAGTTCCCCGGCCTGAAGGGCATGGATCTCGCCAAGCTCGTGACCGTCAAGCAGCCGTATCAGTGGAACCAGGGCAGCATCTGGCCGGAGCGGCAGAGCGTCTACACGAAACGCGTTGCAGGCTTCCACGTCGTAGCGATCGACTACGGCATCAAAAGGAACATTCTGCGCTTGATTGCCGACGAAGATTGTCGCGTCACGGTCGTGCCCGCCACGACCAAGGCCGATGAGGTCATGGCGTTGCTGCCGGACGGCGTGTTCCTCTCGAACGGCCCCGGCGATCCAGAGCCTTGTGACTACGCGATCGAGTCCATCAGCACGCTGGTGGACATCGGTGTGCCCACGTTCGGCATCTGTCTCGGTCATCAGCTGCTAGGGCTTGCGAGCGGCGCGAAGACCGAGAAGATGAAATTCGGTCATCATGGCGCGAATCATCCGGTCGTCGAGATCGACTCGGGGCGAGTCCTGATCACGAGCCAGAACCACGGCTTTGCGGTACAGGAGGCGACCCTGCCGGCGAACGTTCGCCCCACGCACCGGTCGCTGTTCGACGGCACGCTCCAGGGGATCGAGCGGACGGACCGGCCGGCATTCTCGTTCCAGGGCCATCCGGAGGCGAGCCCCGGGCCGCACGATGTCAAGCCGCTTTTTCAGCGCTTTACGGCCGCGATGAAGACCTATCGGCATCGCACGACGGCCAAGAACATATCGTGAATACAGTCTCTTATAACGTACACAACGAAACTGGATTAACTGAATGCCCCGTCGCGACGATCTCGAAAGCATTCTGATCATCGGTGCCGGTCCGATCGTGATCGGACAGGCCTGCGAGTTCGACTATTCGGGCACCCAGGCCTGCAAAGCGCTGAAGGAGGAGGGCTACCGCGTCATCCTCGTGAACTCCAATCCGGCCACGATCATGACGGATCCCTCGAGCGCGGACGCGACCTACATCGAGCCGATTCACTGGCGCAGCATCGCCGAGATCATCGCTAAGGAACGGCCCAGCGCTCTGTTGCCTACGATGGGAGGTCAGACAGCTCTGAACTGTGCGCTCGACCTCGTGCGTGAGGGCGTGCTCGAAAAGCACGGCGTGGAGCTCATCGCAGCCTCGCGCGAGGCCATCGACATGGCTGAGGATCGCGAGCTTTTCCGCAACGCAATGCAGGAAATCGGCCTGGCCGTGCCGCGCGCCCGCCTCGCACATTCTCTCGAGGAAGCCTGGCAGGTCCAGGAGCAGATCGGATTTCCGACGATTATCCGTCCGTCGTTCACGCTCGGCGGCAGCGGCGGCGGCATCGCTTACAACCGTGAGGAGTTCGAGGACATCGTGAGCCGCGGCATCGATCAATCGCCGACCGGTGAGGTGCTGCTCGAGGAGTCCGTCATCGGTTGGAAGGAGTTTGAGATGGAGGTCGTTCGCGACAAGAACGACAACTGCATCATCGTGTGCTCCATCGAGAACTTGGATCCAATGGGGATCCATACCGGCGATTCGATCACCGTTGCCCCGGCGCAGACCCTGACGGACAAGGAATACCAGCGCATGCGCGACGCTTCGATCGCCGTGCTGCGCAAGATCGGGGTCGATACCGGTGGCTCGAACGTGCAGTTCGCGTTGTCGCCGGTCGACGGGCGCCTCCTCGTGATCGAGATGAACCCGCGCGTATCGCGGTCGTCGGCGCTCGCTTCGAAGGCGACCGGGTTCCCGATCGCGAAGGTCGCCGCCAAGCTCGCGGTCGGCTATACGCTCGACGAGCTGCGCAATGAGATTACGGGCGGCGCAACACCTGCATCGTTCGAGCCGACCATCGACTATGTCGTTACGAAGATACCCCGCTTCACGTTCGAAAAATTCCCGCAGGCTGCGGACCGCCTCACCACCCAAATGAAGTCGGTTGGTGAGGTGATGGCGATCGGTCGAACGTTCCAGGAATCGCTGCAAAAGGCTTTGCGCGGCCTCGAGACCGGAACGGACGGTTTCAATCCGGTGCTGAGCAGAGTCGAGACCGAGGAGGAATGGGCCAAGCTTCGGCACGAGCTCAAGATGGCCGGCAGCCGGCGTCTTTGGTACGTCGCGGACGCATTCCGCTTCGGCCTCACGCTCGAGGAGGTGGCCGAGCTCACTGCCATCGACCGCTGGTTCCTGGCGCAGATCCAGGAGCTCATCGCGCTCGAGAAGCATGTGACTGACGAGGGACCCGGTGTTCTGGTGGCCGAGGAGCTCCGCAATCTCAAGCGTCGCGGATTCAGCGATCGACGCCTCGCCGAGCTGCTCGGCGTGAAGGAAAAGGTCGTAAGATCAGCGCGTTACAAAGAGAACATAAGGCCAGTCTTCAAGAGAGTCGACAGCTGCGCGGCCGAATTTGCGAGCCCGACGGCGTACCTGTACTCGACCTACGAAGAGTATTGCGAGGCCGACCCGACGAGTGCGAAGAAGATCATCATCTTGGGGGGTGGACCGAATCGGATCGGCCAGGGCATCGAGTTCGACTATTGCTGTGTCCACGCCTCCTTTGCGCTGAAGGAGGCCGGGTTCGAGACGATCATGGTCAACTGCAACCCGGAGACCGTCTCGACCGACTACGACACCTCGGATCGGTTGTACTTCGAACCGCTCACGCTCGAAGACGTGCTCGAAATAGTCCACAAGGAGCAGCCGGTCGGCGTAATCGTTCAGTACGGCGGTCAGACGCCGCTCAAGCTCGCGCGCGCGCTCGAGGAGGCAGGCGTTCCGATCATCGGCACTTCGCCTGACTCGATCGATCTTGCCGAGGATCGGGAGCGCTTCCAGCAGCTCGTCAATCGGCTAAAGCTCAAGCAGCCGCCGAATCGCACGGCCCGCAACGTCGAGGAGGCCGCCGCGATGGCGAAGGAAGTCGGCTATCCGCTCGTGGTAAGACCGTCATACGTTCTCGGCGGACGAGCCATGGAAATCGTGCACGGCGAGGATGAGCTGCGCGATTACGTCGAGCGCGCAGTCAGCGTCTCGAACGAAAGTCCGATTCTGCTCGATCGCTTTCTCGACCTCGCCGTGGAGGTCGACGTCGATGCGATCGCCGACGGCAAAGACGTCATCATCGGCGGCATCATGGAGCACGTAGAGCAAGCCGGAATCCATTCCGGCGATTCGGGATGCTCACTGCCCCCGTTCAGTCTCTCCGCGGAGATGCAGCTCAAACTCAGCGAACAGGTCCGCCAGCTCGCGCAGGCGCTGCACGTGAACGGCATCATGAACACCCAGTTCGCGATTCAAAACGGGGTCATCTATGTGCTCGAGGTGAATCCGCGCGCCTCCCGTACGGTGCCGTTCGTATCGAAAGCCATCGGTCAGCCGCTCGCGAAGATTGCGGCCAAGGCGATGGCAGGAATCAGCTTTGCGGAGCAAGGCGTCAAGGCGCCCGGCAAGCGTCCGTACTTCTCGGTCAAAGAATCGGTCTTTCCGTTCATAAAGTTTCCCGACGCCGACCCCATCCTCGGACCCGAAATGAAGTCGACGGGAGAAGTGATGGGCACGGGCCGAACGTTCGGTGAGGCCTATGCGAAGGCGCAGCTCGCCTCCGGAGTCACGCTGCCCCGCCGCGGTATCGCATTCGTTAGCGTGCGGGACCGCGACAAGCCAGGCGCGATCGAGCTCGGCAAGATGCTGGTCGATCGAGGTTTCGAGATCGTCGCTACGGGCGGGACCGCCCAGGCCCTCGTCGAGGGAGGCGTGCCGTGCCGCCGCGTGAATAAGGTGCGCGAGGGTCGACCGCACGTAGTCGACATGATCAAGAACCGGGAGATCAGCTTGATTGTCAACACGACGGAGGGCAAACAAGCGATTCGCGAATCCCACTCGATTCGAGGCGAGGCCGTGCACTACAAGGTGACGTATTACACGACGATTGCTGCCGCGAAGGCCACTTGCGACGCCATCGATCACCTCGATAACGTGATCGTGAACAGGCTGCAGGATCTGCATGCGGAGGCCCAAGTGTGAGCAAAGTACCGTTGACCGCGCGAGGCGCCGCTCAGCTCAAAGAGGAGCTGCGCCGGCTGAAGAACGAGGAGCGTCCGAAAGTAACGGCCGCGATCGCCACAGCGCGTGCACATGGCGATCTCAAGGAAAACGCCGAGTACCACGCGGCGAAGGAACAGCAAGGAATGATGGAGGCGCGGATCCGCGACATCGAGGCAAAGCTCTCGAACGCTCAGATCATCGACGTCACGGAGCTCAATGCGAACGGCAAGGTGGTGTTCGGAGCAACCGTGCACTTGGTGGACGTCGGAGACGGCACCGAAGCTCGCTATCAGATCGTCGGCGAGGACGAGGCCGACATCAAAGGCGGGCTACTCTCCATTGGCTCGCCGATCGCGCGTGCGCTGATCGGGAAGCAAAAGGGCGACGAGGTCGAGGTCGCGACACCGAGCGGCAAGCGCGCTTACGAGATCGCGGCCGTCGAGTACGTCTAATGCCCGGTCGCAGGCCACCAACGGCCGGCCCGCCCGGCGTGGCTCGCTGACGTCGATGCCGCGGCGCAGCGGTTCCAGCCAGCGCTGGCGGCAGCGCCAGCAGCGCGATGTCTACGTCGATCAGGCAAGCCGCGACGGCTGGCGCTCGCGCGCGGTGTTCAAGCTGGAGCAGATTCAAGAGAAAGAGCGGTTGCTGCGGGCGGGCATCAACTGCGTCGACGTCGGTGCGGCCCCCGGCGGCTGGAGTCAGCTCGCCGCGCGCTTGGTCGCGCCGAGCGGCTCGGTGCTAGCCGTCGACTTGCTGCCGATGGAGCCGATTCCGCACGTCGACTTCGTGCAAGGAGACTTCACGGACGCGGCGACCGTCGCCGAGCTCTTGCGACGGCTCGGCGGCCGGCGCGTCGATCTTGTAATGTCGGATTTGTCGCCCAACATCAGCGGTAACCGCACGACCGATCAAGCCCGCAGCATCGCGTTGCTCGAGGCCGTAGTGCGGTTCGCCGAACAAGTGCTGCGGCCCGGCGGTGCGCTTCTGCTGAAGGCATTTCAGGGCGCGGGACTCGAGGAGTTCGTCGACCTAGTTCGCATGCGCTTCGGTTCGCTGAAGCGGCTGAAACCGAAGGCTTCCAGGCCCGAGAGCCGAGAGATTTATTTGCTAGCCAGAAACTATGGGATGTAGTAGGGTCTGGAGCTTAGACACGGTTTAAACCGTTCTTCGAGGTAATCCTTTGAACGACCTGGCCAAAAACGTCATTCTGTGGATCGTCATCGCCGTCGTTTTGCTCACGGTTTTCCAGAGTTTTGGACCGAGCAGCCAACGCGTGCCGACGATCCCGTATTCGACGTTCCTTTCCTACGTGAAGGACGGGTCGGTCGAGGCCGTGGAGTTCGACGCCGAGGCCATTCGCGGCCGTCGCCACAACGAGCCGTTCGTCACCTACAACCCGGAGACCAACAATACCGCCCTGATCGGCGAGCTCGAAGATCACAACGTGATGATTTCCGCGAGTGCGCCGAAGCAACAGTCGTTCCTTCTGCAGCTGTTCATCTCGTCCTTCCCGATCCTGCTCCTGATTGCTGTGTGGGTGTACTTCATGCGCCAGATGCAGGGAGCGGGCGGCGGCAGAGGCGCCATGTCCTTCGGCAAGAGTCGCGCGAGGCTGCTCGGCGAGGACCAGGTGAGCGTCACGTTCGCGGATGTCGCGGGCGTCGAGGAAGCCAAGGAGGAGGTCGTCGAGATCGTCGACTTCCTGAAGGATCCGGCGAAGTTTCAGCGCCTCGGCGGCAAGATTCCGAAGGGCGTTCTGATGGTCGGTTCGCCCGGCACGGGCAAGACCTTGCTCGCGAGGGCCATTGCGGGCGAAGCGAAGGTGCCGTTCTTCACGATCTCGGGCTCCGATTTCGTGGAGATGTTCGTGGGTGTCGGCGCCTCGCGGGTTCGCGACATGTTCGACCAGGCGAAGAAGCACGCACCGTGCATCATCTTCATCGACGAGATCGATGCCGTCGGTCGGCATCGCGGTGCCGGTTTGGGCGGCGGCCACGACGAGCGCGAGCAGACGTTGAACCAGCTGCTCGTGGAGATGGACGGCTTCGAGGGCAACGAAGGCGTCATCGTGATCGCTGCGACCAACCGTCCCGACGTGCTCGATCCCGCGCTGCTCAGACCGGGTCGTTTCGATCGCCAGGTGGTCGTGCCGCTTCCCGACGTGCGCGGCCGCGAGCAAATTCTCAAAGTCCACATGCGCAAAGTCCCGGTCGACGTGAACGTGAAGCCGTCGGTCATCGCGCGCGGCACCCCAGGGTTCTCCGGCGCCGACCTGGCCAATCTCGTCAATGAGGCCGCCTTGATCGCGGCGCGCTCGAATCGTCGCACGGTCAGCATGGACGAGTTCGACAAGGCGAAAGACAAGATCATGATGGGCACGGAGCGCCGCTCGCTCGTGATGAGCGAGGCGGAAAAGAAGCTCACCGCCTATCACGAGTCCGGCCATGCGATCGTCGGGCTCTCGGTGCCCGATCACGACCCGGTCTACAAGGTGACGATCATCCCGCGTGGACGCGCGCTCGGTGTGACGATGTTCCTGCCCGAGGAGGATCGCTACAGCTATTCGAAGCAGCGGCTCATGAGTCAGATGAAGAGTCTGTTCGGCGGTCGGCTCGCAGAGGAGATCGTGTTCGGACCTGCGTACGTCACGACCGGCGCGGCGAACGATATCGAGCGTTCGACGGATATTGCGCGCAACATGGTCACCAAGTGGGGCTTATCCGATCGGCTCGGTCCGCTCACGTACACCGAGGATGACGGAGAGATCTTCCTCGGCCGCAGCGTGACGCGGCACAAGCAGGTCTCCGACGTGACCGCTCACGCGATCGACGAGGAGGTCCGGCTGCTGATCGACACTTGCTACAGCGAGGCGAAGGATATCCTCGAGAGCAATCGCGACAAGCTCGATTCGATGGCGGCCGCGCTGATGAAGTACGAGACAATCGACGAAGGCCAGATCAAGGACATCATGGCTGGCCGCGATCCTCGCCCCCCTGCGGATTGGGACGAGCCGTCCGAGCCCGACAAGCTCGTTCCGCGCGATATCCCGGAGGGTAAGGGCGCCGCGCCTTTGGGCGGCCCGGCCGGTCAACACTAGCCGCGCGTCGCGCTTTCTCGAAGCCCCCCCTACCGCTGCGGCCTCGCTCATCTCGCGACGCTGCTAGAATCGCGCGCACACGCTCACTGCGCGGGAGTTCGAATGGGTAGGCGATATTTCGGCACGGATGGCATTCGCGGCCGCGTCGGCGCCGACCCCATGACGGTGGACTTCGCGCTGCGCCTGGCGAGCGCTGCCGCCCGCGTGCTTGCGCCGCAAGGCGGCACCGTGCTGATCGGCAAGGACACACGGGTATCCGGATACATGTTCGAGTCGGCGCTCGAGGCCGGGTTCGTCGCTTCGGGGGTCGATGTACTGCTGACCGGTCCGCTGCCGACGCCCGCGATCGCCGTCCTGACGAAGAAGCTCGGCGCCGACTTCGGCATCGTCATTAGCGCCTCGCACAATCCCTTCTATGACAATGGCATCAAGTTCTTCGATGCCGAGGGCGAGAAGCTTTCCGACGCATTCGAGGAGGCCATCGAGCTCGGGCTTGCTGACGCTCCGGTGACGCGCGATTCCCGCGGGCTCGGCCAGGCAAAGACCGCAGTTTCCGCGCGCAGCGAATACATGGAATTTTGCAAGGCGACGATTCCGGAGGGCATGGGATTCGAGGATTTCAAGATCGTCGTCGACGCCTCGCACGGCGCTGCATATAAGGTCGCGCCGCGCATCATGTCGGATTTGGGAGCCGACGTGGTTCCGGTCGGCTGTTCCCCGAACGGCCGCAACATCAACGAAGGCTGCGGCTCGATGCGACCTGATCTGCTGAAGCTCACCGTTACTGGTGTACGGGCGCACGTCGGCATCGCGCTCGATGGCGATGGCGACCGTGTGGTGATGGTCGACGAGCGCGGCAATCTGATCGACGGCGACCAGCTTCTCTACGTGATCGCCCGCGATCGAGCGGAATCGGGGCTTTTGCGCGGGCCCGTCGTCGGCACGGTGATGACGAATCTCGGCCTCGAGCTCGCGCTCCGCGAACTCGGCATCGAGTTTCATCGGGCGAAAGTCGGCGACCGTCATGTCCTGCAGATGCTCAAGGAGCGTGGCGGGATCCTGGGCGGAGAAACGTCCGGGCACGTGATTTGCCTCGACCGGACGACCACGGGCGACGGGCTCGTGACCGCGCTGCAAGTGCTCGCGGTGATGCAGCGTACCGGCTCGAAGCTCAGCGAGCTCACGGCGGACATGCCGCAGCTGCCTCAAGTGCTGGTCAATGTGAGAATCCGCGACACCGCCGACCCGATGAGCAATCCTGGGATCCGCGACGCTGTGGAGGCTGCCGAATCGCAGCTCGGCGAACGCGGTCGAGTCGTGCTGCGCGCGTCCGGCACCGAGCCCCTGATCCGCGTCATGGTCGAGGGCGAGGATCGCTATCAGGTCACCTCGCTCGCGACCGGCTTAGCGGAGCACGTCCGCGCGACGTTCGGCGAGTAGGGTCGTGCGCCATAGGCGACGGCGGCCCGATCGGGACCCCGGCCGTTGCACGCGCCCGGATCGGCCCTTAAGCTCTCGGCCGCGTGGCGGACCCTGCCACCCGGAGTGATTGAATGCCCCGCAAGTACCTGGTCGCCGGCAATTGGAAAATGAACGGCTCGCTCGCGGAGAGTCGCAAGCTCGTTGCCGCCCTATGTGACGGCGCCCGGCCGTCTGCGACCGCGACGATGCTCCTTTGCCCGCCCCATGCGTATCTGACCTCGGTCAAACACTGGCTCGCCGACGCTCCGCTGCTGCTCGGCGGACAGGATCTGTCGGATCGGGAAGGCAGCGGCGCCTTCACCGGGGAAACGTCCGGGGCCATGTTGGCCGACGTCGGCTGCAGCCACGTGATCGTGGGACATTCTGAGAGGCGTGCGCTGTACGGGGAGACGGACGCCCTCGTGGCTGCGAAGGTGCGTGCCGCCCAACGGGCCGGCCTTGTTCCGATCCTATGCGTCGGGGAAACGCTGAAGGAGCGGGAGGCAGGCCAGACACAACGCGTCGTCGAGGGACAAGTGTCGGCGGTCATCGAAGCGCTCGGCATCGTGGCGTTCGCGCGGGCGGTGGTTGCCTACGAGCCGGTCTGGGCGATCGGCACGGGACGGACGGCAACGCCGGATCAGGCGCAGGAGGTGCACGCGCTGATCCGCGGCATCATCGCGGCGCGGGATGCTACAATCGCACGCGATCTGACCATCTTGTACGGTGGCAGCGTCAAAGGCGCGAACGCCCGGAACCTGTTCGCGATGGATGACATCGACGGGGGTCTGGTCGGCGGAGCGTCGCTCGCCGCAGCGGAGTTCTTGGAAATCTTCAGCGCGGCGACCACTTAAGCGGAACGGTTACATGCTGCTGCACAGAATCGTGCTCGGTGTTCACGTGCTCATCGCGGTGCTGATCGTGGGGTTGGTCTTGCTTCAGCGCGGCAAGGGCGCAGAGGCGGGTACCGGCTTTGGCGCGGGCGCATCGGGTACCGTTTTCGGTGCGCGCGGCTCGGCGAGCTTTCTGTCGCGCGCAACGGCCGTGCTCGTGACACTGTTTTTCGGCACCAGTCTTGCGCTCGCCTATCTGTCGGCGCAGCGCACGGCGCCCACGAGTCTGCTCGAGGCGCCGTCGCAGTCCGCACCGCAGGCCGCGCCGAAAGCACCGCCCGCTCAGCCCGCGCCCGAGCTGCCGCAATTACCGCCGAGCAGCGACAATACGTCGCAGGGCGCAAACGACGCCGCGGCGCCGCAGAATGACGCGGCGCCGCAGGCAGCAGGTGAAAGTAAATAGGCCGACGTGGTGGAATTGGTAGACACGCTGTCTTGAGGGGGCAGTGGCGCAAGCTGTGTCGGTTCGAGTCCGACCGTCGGCACCAAATTTCCGTGAGACTCTCCAACGTCGGGGCTGCTACAATTCGCGCCGACGTTGAGTCGCTCGAACGATGCTCGCAAATTACGCACCCATCCTGATTTTTTTCGTGATTGCAGGCGCTCTGAGCCTGATCCTGCTCACGCTCGGCCTCGCCTTGGGCCGCGGCAGAAAGGACTCCGAGAAGCTCGCCCCGTACGAGTGCGGGTTTGAAGCGTTCGAGGATTCTCGAATCCGTTTCGACGTGCGTTATTACCTCGTTGCGATTCTCTTCATCATCTTCGATTTGGAGATCGCGTTTCTGTTTCCGTGGGCCGTATCCCTCGATCGCATCGGCGGGTTCGGCCTCGTCGCGATGGGTATCTTTCTTGCGGTGCTCGTCGTCGGGTTCGTCTACGAATGGCGTAAAGGGGCGCTCGAATGGGATTGACGGCCGAGACCCCGTTCAACGTGCCCGAGGTCATGGAGCGCGGCTACTTCGTGACCACGGTCGACGCAATCTTCAATTGGGCGCGCACCGGCTCTATGTGGCCGATGACCTTTGGGCTCGCGTGCTGTGCCGTTGAAATGATGCACGCGGGCGCTTCGCGGTACGACCTCGATCGCTTTGGCGTGATGTTTAGGCCGAGTCCTCGCCAATCCGACGTGATGATCGTCGCCGGCACGCTCGTCAACAAGATGGCGCCGGCGCTGCGTAAGGTCTACGACCAGATGCCGGAGCCGCGCTGGGTGATCTCGATGGGGTCGTGCGCAAACGGCGGCGGCTACTACCACTACTCCTATTCGGTCGTGCGCGGCTGCGACCGGATCGTGCCCGTCGACGTTTACGTCCCGGGCTGTCCGCCGACCGCGGAAGCGCTCGTGTTCGGCGTGATCCAGCTACAGCAGAAGATTCGGCGCACTCACACGATTGCGCGTTAGCGAGGCGGCAGCGACAACCATGAGCGGCCGCAGAAAGCCGCTTCAGCGAACGAGTGTTTGACGGGAATGCAGAACAAGGAGCTCACGCCCAAATACGCCGCGCTCGCGACCGCCATCGAAACGGCTTTCGGCTCTCGCGTCGAGCGTCTGCCGACCAGCACCGGTGAGCTCGGCTATCGCGTCGATCCGCAAGAGTTGCTCGACGTGTGCCGCACGCTGCGCGACGCGTCCGATCTCAAGTTCGAGCAGCTCATCGACGTCTGCGGTGTCGACTATCTCGACTACGGGCGCGACGAGTGGCAGACCTACAGTGCGACCGCGAGCGGATTCAGCCGCGGGCGAATCCGCGGTGCGGGCGATTCCGACGAGGCGGACATCGAGCCGCTCGGCTATCGTCCTGCCGGGCGCTTCGCCGTCGCTTATCACTTGCTGTCGATCACGCATAACCACCGGCTTCGCCTCAGGTCGTTCTGCGAGAACGATGAGCGACCCCTGATCGACTCCGTCGCCGGCATCTGGAACTCGGCCGATTGGTTCGAGCGGGAGGCGTTCGATCTTTACGGAATCCTATTCCGCGGTCACCCGGATCTGCGCCGTTTGCTCACGGACTACGGCTTCATCGGCCATCCCTTTCGCAAGGATTTTCCGCTGATCGGCAACGTCGAGATGCGCTACGACCCCGACAAGGGCCGCGTGGTGTACGAGCCCGTGAGCATTGCGCCGCGCACGCTGGTGCCGAAAGTCATTCGCGACGACAACCGGTACCAGCCGGATCTCAAGGACAGCGGCAATGCCTGAGATCCAGAACTTCACGCTGAACTTCGGGCCGCAGCATCCCGCCGCGCACGGTGTCCTGCGTCTCGTGCTCGAGATGGACGGCGAGGTGATCCAGAAGGCCGATCCGCACGTCGGGCTGCTGCATCGCGCCACGGAGAAGCTCGCCGAGTCGAAGCCGTTCAATCAATCGATCGGCTACATGGACCGCCTCGACTATGTATCCATGATGTGCAACGAGCACGGCTACGTGCTCGCAATCGAGAAGCTGCTCGGCGTCACGCCGCCGCTGCGGGCGCGGTACATCCGCGTGCTCTTCGACGAGATCACGCGCGTGCTCAATCACCTGATGTGGCTCGGCGCCCACGGCCTCGACATCGGCGCGATGACCATGTTCCTCTATTGCTTCCGCGAGCGTGAGGACCTGATGGACTGCTACGAGGCCGTCTCTGGCACTAGGATGCACGCGACCTACTACCGGCCGGGCGGCGTCTACCGTGATCTGCCGGAGCGCATGCCCAAGTACCAGCCGTCGCCGTTTCGCAGCGAGGCGGATCTCAAGCGCATCAACGAAGCGCGCAGCGGCTCGCTGCTCGACTTCATCGACGATTTCGTGGCGCGCTTCCCGAAAAACATCGACGATTACGAAACGCTGCTAACCGACAATCGCATCTGGAAGCAGCGCACCGTGAACATCGGCGTCGTGAGCCCCGAGCGCGCGCTGCAGCTCGGCTTTACGGGACCCATGCTGCGCGGCTCGGGTATACCGTGGGATTTGCGAAAGAAGCAGCCGTACGAAGTCTACGAGAAGATGGATTTCGACATTCCTATCGGCGTAAACGGCGACTGCTACGACCGCTACCTCGTGCGCATCGAGGAAATGCGGCAGTCCACCAGGATCATCAAGCAATGCGTCGATTGGCTGCGCTCGAATCCCGGCTCGGTGATGATCGAGGACCACAAGATCGCACCGCCGCGCCGCATCGAGATGAAGGACGACATGGAGTCGTTGATTCATCATTTCAAATTGTTCACGGAAGGGTATTCCGTGCCCGAAGGCGAAGCGTACGCGGCGATCGAGCATCCGAAGGGCGAGTTCGGTGTGTACCTGATCTCGGACGGATCGAACAAGCCTTATCGGCTCAAGGTACGTGCGGCCGGCTTTCCGCATCTCGCGGCTTTGAACGAGATGGTCTCGGGACACATGCTGGCCGACGTGGTGGCGGTCATCGGGACGCAAGACATCGTGTTCGGCGAGATCGATCGATGAGCGTAACCACCGACGGCAAACCGACCGATCCGCCCCAGGTGATCGTGCCGAACGAGACCTCGCCGGCGCCCGCTCGTAAGGTCGAGTTGTCGACCCACGTTCGCGAGGAGATCGACCACTGGGTCGCGAAATTTCCGGTGGGCCGCCAACGCTCGGCCGTGATCGGCGCGCTGCACGCCGCGCAGCATGAGAATCATGGCTATCTCACACCGGAGATCATGACTGCGGTCGCGGACTATATGGGGCTCCCGCCGATTCAGGTGTTCGAAGTTGCGTCGTTTTACTCGATGTTCGAGACGAAACCGGTCGGCCGCCACAGCATCTCCGTCTGCACCAACATTTCGTGCATGCTGCGCGGCGGCGAGGAAATCCTGGAGCACGTCGAGAAGAAGCTCGGGATCAAGGTCGGGCAGAGCACCGCGGACGGCAAGTTTTACCTGAAACAGGAAGAGGAGTGCCTCGCGGCTTGCTGCGGCGCGCCGATGATGATGGTGGATCACGTGTATCACGAGAACCTGACTCCCGCGAAGGTGGACCAGGTGCTCGATGCGGTGAAGGATTAGCGCAAGTGGCGGAACGGCAGTTCAACCTGGTCTGTTTCGAGACCCTGAAGTTCGAGCAAGAGCCTTGGTCGCTCGAAAACTATCGGAAGATCGGTGGCTATGAGGCCTGGGGAAAGATTCTCAACGGCGAATGGAACCGTGACACGATCATCGACGAGGTGAAGAAGTCGGGTCTGCGCGGCCGCGGCGGCGCAGGTTTCCCGACGGGCGTGAAGATGAGCTTCATGCCGCGCAACGCTCCGATGCAGAAGTATCTCGTCTGCAACTCGGACGAGAGCGAGCCCGGAACTTGCCACGATCGCGACATCTTGCGCTACAACCCGCATGCGCTGGTCGAGGGCCTTGCGATTGCGAGCTATGCGATCGGTGCGACGGTCGCTTACAACTACATCCGCGGCGAGTTCATGGCCGAGCCCGTGCCGCGGTTCGAGGCGGCCGTAAAAGAGGCGTACGACGCCGGCTTGCTCGGTAGAGACATTCAGGGCTCGGGAATCGACGCGGACATTCGCACGTTCGTCGGTGCGGGCGCGTACATTTGCGGGGAGGAGACCGGTTTGCTCGAGTCGCTCGAGGGCAAGCAGGGTAAGCCGCGGTTCAAGCCGCCGTTCCCTGCGGCCTACGGCCTCTTCGGCGCTCCGACGACCATCAACAACACGCAAAGCATTGCGTCGATCCCGACGATCCTGCGCAAGGGCGCGCAGTGGTTCACCGAATTGGGGGTGAAGGGCTCGGGCGGCACGGCGATCTTCTCGGTGTCCGGTCACGTCGAGAAGCCCGGCAACTACGAGCTACCGCTCGGCATCCCGTTCCCGGAGCTGCTCGACATCGCGGGCGGCGTGCGCGGTGGGCGCAAGCTCAAGGCCGTGATCCCGGGCGGTTCGTCGTGCCCCGTCGTGCCGGCCGAAAAAATGATGACGCTCACGATGGACTTCGACACGGTCAAGGCCGCGGGCTCGGGGCTCGGCACCGGCGCCACCATCGTGATGGACGAGACCACCTGTATGGTCAAAGTGCTGCGCCGGCTCGCGCGCTTCTATTACGCGGAATCTTGCGGCCAATGCACGCCTTGCCGAGAGGGCACGGGTTGGCTCTATCGCGTGCTCACGCGCATCACCGAGGGCAAGGGCACGCCGGCCGACATCGACATGCTCGTCGACGTCGCGAACAAGATCGAGGGACACACGATCTGCGCGCTCGGCGACGCCGCCGCGTGGCCCGTGCAGAGCTTCATCAAGCACTTCCGGCACGAGTTCGAGTACATGGTCGAGCATCGCGGCCGCAGCATCGTCGACAGCGCGCCGTCCTCGGTGGCCGCATGAGCACGCCGGCGCCGAAGACCGCCGCGCCGCCGCCGCCGGCGAACCCCGACGTCGTGAATCTCGAGGTCAACGGCGTGCCGTTGACCGCGCGCAAGGGGCAGATGCTGATCGAGGTCACCGATCGGGCCGACATCTACGTGCCGCGGTTCTGCTATCACCGCAAGCTCACGGTGGCCGCGAACTGCCGGATGTGTCTGGTCGACATCGAAAAGGCGCCGAAACCGTTGCCGGCTTGCGCGACACCGGTCGCCGAAGGCATGAAGGTGTTCACGCGCTCGAAGCGAGCCATCGACGCGCAGAAGTCCGTGATGGAGTTTCTGCTGATCAACCACCCGCTGGACTGTCCGATTTGCGATCAGGGCGGGGAGTGCGAGCTGCAGGATCTCGCAATGGGCTTCGGCCGCGGCGTGTCGCGTTACACCGAGCGCAAGCGCATCGTCAAAGACAAGAATTTGGGGCCGCTCGTGTCCACCGACATGACGCGGTGTATCCAGTGTACCCGCTGTGTGCGCTTCGGCTCCGAGATCGCCGGCATTCAGGAGCTCGGCACCACGGGGCGCAGCGACCGGATGGAGATCGGCACCTACATCGAGAAGAGCGTCGACCACGAGCTATCCGGCAACATCATCGATCTATGCCCGGTCGGCGCGCTCAATAACAAGCCGTACCGCTATAGCGCGCGCGCTTGGGAAATGGTCGCGAAGCCGCTCGTAAGCCCGCATGATTGCGCCGGCAGCCACCTGTATGCGCATGTGCTGCGCGGCAAGCTGCGTCGCATCGTGCCGCGCGACAGCGAGGCGATCAACGAAACCTGGATCTCCGATCGCGACCGCTACGGGTGCTACGGCGTCTACAGCGACGACCGACTGCTTGCGCCGCGCGTGAAGACCGACGGCGCGTGGTCAGAGGTGCCGTGGCAAGACGCGCTGGAGGTGGCCCGCGGCGTGCTCGAGGCCGCGCGCGGCGACGATCTCGGCGTGCTCGCGTCGCCGAGTGCCACGACCGAAGAGCTGTTCCTGCTGGGGCGCATCGCGCGGCACCTCGGCTGCGAGAGCATCGATCACCGCTTGCGGCAGCGCGACTTTCGAGATCAAAGCGCCGATCCGGCAGCGCCGACGCTCGGTTGCAGTATTGCGGAGCTCGATGCTCTGCAGGGTGTACTTGTGATCGGCTCGAATCTGCGCATGGAGGTGCCGATCATCGCGCACCGCATTCGCAACGCCGCGCGCAGGGGCGCGAGCGTCGCCTTCCTGAACCCGGCCGCGTACCGGTACTACTTCGAGACCGCCGCGAACATCGCGGCGCCCGCTGATCGTCTCGTGGACGAGCTCGCCGGCGTGGTCGCGGCCGCCGCCGCGAGCGCCTCGGCGGTGCCGACCTACGCCGCGAAGCTTGTAAGCGGCCGGACCCCTGGCGACTCGCAGCGCGCCGCGGCGCAAGCGCTCGGGCGCGCGCCCGCGCTCGTGCTGCTCGGGCACATCGCGCAACGGCACCCGCGCTTCGCCGAGCTTCGCGCGCTCGCAGCCGCCCTCGCGAGTCTCACGGGCGCCTCGCTCGGCTATCTCGCGGAAGGCGCGAACGGGGTGGGTGGGGCGCTTGCCGGCGCGCTGCCGCATCGCGGTGTCGGCGGACGGCCGATTGCGCGGCCGGGCCGCGATGCGCACGCGATGCTGGAAGACCCTCGGCGTGCGTACGTGCTATTCGGCATCGAGCCGAGCAAGGATCTGGCGCAAGGCGCGGCCGCATTGCCGGCGCTGGAGCACGCGAAGGTCGTGTGCTTCACCTCGTACGTCACGCCCGAGCTGCTACGCATCGCGGACGTGCTGCTGCCGATCGGTACCTTCGCCGAGACTGCGGGCACTTTCGTGAACACCGAGGGCGTTTGGCAAAGCTTCGACGCCGCCGCAGACGTCGTCGGCGATGCGCGGCCCGGTTGGCGTGTGCTGCGGGTGCTCGGCAACCTGCTCGGACTGGCGAATTGCGAATACCGCAGCCCGAGCGATGTCTTGGCGGCGCTCGAGGAAGAGCTCGGCGACGCGAGCCGGCCGCAGCCGGGCGCCACGGCATACAGCGGATCATTCGCCGCGAACGGCGCTGCCGCGAGCGAAGCGGCGACCCAGGCAGACGAGCTCGATGTGCCGATCTATGCGGTCGACGCGGTCGTGCGACGATCGGAGCCGCTCCAAGAGACGGTGCTCGGCCGCGCAGCAGCAGGGTCGGGTGCGCGATGATAGAGCACGCGCTCGCGATGTGGCAGTCGCTGCCGGAAGCGCTCCGGTTCTTGCTCGTTGCGATTTTCAAGATCGTCGTCGTCCTCGTGCCGCTGATCCTGTGCGTCGCGTACTTCACCTACTGGGAGCGCAAGATCATCGGTTGGATCCAAAACCGGATCGGACCGAATCGCGTGGGCTGGAAGGGCGTTCTGCAGCCGTTCGCCGACGTCATCAAGATGCTCATCAAGGAGGTGGTGATCCCGGCGAACTCGAACCGCTTCCTATTCCTTACGGCGCCCGTGCTCGCGCTCGTCCCCGCGCTCGTGGTGTGGGCCGCGGTGCCGCTCAGCGACACGTTCGTGATCGCAAACATCGATGCGGGGCTCCTGTACATCCTCGCGCTCACATCGCTCGGCGTGTACGGCGTGATCCTTGCCGGCTGGGCATCGAACTCGAAGTACGCGTTCCTGGGTGCGATGCGCTCGGCCGCACAGATCGTCGCGTACGAGATTGCGATGGGCTTCGCGCTCGTCGGTGTGCTGATGGCCGGACGCAGCTTGAACCTCGGTGCGATCGTGCGCGCTCAGGAGGGCACGAGCCTCGCGAGCTGGTTCGTCTGGCCGCTGTTCCCGCTGTTTCTCGTTTACTTCATCGCGGGAGTCGCCGAGACGAACCGTGCGCCGTTCGACGTCGCGGAGGGCGAGTCGGAGATCGTCGCAGGCTTCCACGTCGAGTACTCGGGCATCGGCTTTGCGCTGTTCTTCCTGGCCGAGTACGCGAACATGATCCTGATCACGGCCTTGACGGTCGTGTTCTTCTTCGGCGGATGGCTGTCGCCGCTCGCGGGGCTGCCCGGCGTCGGCGACACGGTGCTCGGGGCGCCGAGCTTCGGCTGGCTAGCCGTGAAAATGGTGTTTTTCATGTTCTGCTTCCTGTGGTTCAGGGCCACGTTCCCGCGATACCGCTACGACCAGATCATGCGGCTCGGTTGGAAGGTGCTGATTCCGGTCACGATAGTCTGGATCGGGGTGGAGGGCGTGATGGCGTCTTTGCACGTCGGCCCGTGGGCTAATGCTTAGGAGGAACTCGTGCAGAACGTCGTGAAGACCTTCCTCATGACCGAGCTCCTGCGCGGCCTGCGGGTCACGTTGAGGAATCTGTTCGTTCGCAAGGTGACCGTCCAGTACCCTGAGGAGAAGACGCCGCAGTCGCCGCGCTTCCGCGGACTGCACGCGTTGCGCCGCTATCCGAACGGCCAGGAACGCTGCATCGCCTGCAAGCTCTGCGAAGCGGTGTGTCCGGCGCTTGCCATTACGATCGAGTCCGATGTCGGCTCCGACGGCACCCGGCGCACGACGCGCTACGACATCGATTTGTTCAAGTGCATCTATTGCGGCTTCTGCGAGGAGGCCTGTCCCGTCGACGCTATCGTCGAAACGCGCATCCACGAGTACTACATGGAGGCGCGGGGCGAGAACATTATGACGAAGGACAAGCTGCTCGCCGTGGGCGACAAGTACGAGGCGATGATCGCGGCCGATAAGGCCGCGGATGCGGCGTTCCGCTGAGGCGGCAGCCGGTGCAATAAGAAGAAGGACGCAGACGACATTGATCACGGGACTGCTCTTTTACGCTTTCGCGGCCGTGCTGATCGTGGCCGCACTCGGCGTGATCACTTCGAGGAATCCGGTGCACTCCGCGCTGTTCCTCGTGCTCGCGTTCGTTCAAAGCGCGGCCCTGTGGCTGCTGATCGAAGCGGAGTTCCTCGCGATCGCGCTCGTGCTCGTCTACGTGGGCGCCGTCATGGTGCTGTTCTTGTTCGTCGTGATGATGCTCGACATCAATGTCGAAAAGCTGCGCGCGGGCTTCACGCGGTACCTGCCGGTCGGCGCGCTCGTGGCTCTGGTGGTGGCGGTCGAGATCGGCCACGTGATCTGGTTCAAAAGCCAGGGACTTCGCTTCCTCACGACGCCGAATCCGCACCCGGCGGATTACAGCAACACCAAGGAGCTCGGCACGGTTCTGTACACGCAGCACGTGTACGCATTCGAAATTGCTGCCGTGATCCTGCTGCTCGCGATCGTCGCGGCCATCACGCTGACGATGAGGCGCCGCCCGGGGCTCAAGGTACAGAACGTCGCGAAACAGGTGGCGGTGCGAGCCAAGGATCGGCTCCGCGTCGTCAAGGTCGAACCGAGCACCGAACGATGACGATCACCATCGCACACTACCTGGTGCTTGCCGCGGTGCTATTCAGCCTGAGCGTCGCGGGCATCTTCATCAACCGCAAGAACGTGATTTTGCTCCTGATGTGCATCGAGCTGATGCTGCTCGCGGTGAACTTCAACTTCATTGCGTTCTCGCGGATGCTGAACGATCCGCTCGGGCAGGTGTTCGTGTTCTTCATCTTGACCGTCGCCGCGGCGGAGGCCGCGATCGGCCTCGCGATTCTCGTCGTGCTGTTCCGCAACACACAGAGCATCGACGTCGACGAGCTCGATAGGCTGAAGGGCTGAATCGTGCGGACCGTCTATCTCGCCATCGTTCTCGCGCCGCTCATTGCGGCCATCGCCGCTGGGCTATTCGGCAAGAAGATCGGGCGCGCGGGCGCACACACCGTGACCATCCTCGGCGTTGCGGTGTCTTTCGCGCTGTCGCTGTTCGTGCTGAAGACGTTCGTGATCGACGGCGCGCCGACTTACAACGCGATGGTTTACCGCTGGGCGGAGATCGGCGGGTTCTCGTTCGAAGTGGGCTTCCTCGTCGACCACCTGACCGCGCTGATGATGACCGTCGTCACGTTCGTGTCGCTGGCCGTGCACGTCTATACGATCGGCTACATGCACGATGACCCGGGGTACCAGCGCTTTTTCAGCTACATCTCGCTGTTCACGTTCTCGATGTTGATGCTCGTGATGAGCAACAATTTTCTGCAGCTCTTTTTCGGTTGGGAGGCAGTCGGGGTCGTCTCCTACCTCTTGATCGGATTTTGGTATACGCGGTCGACCGCGACCTTTGCGAGTCTCAAGGCGTTTCTCGTGAATCGCGTGGGGGACTTCGGGTTCCTGCTCGGCATCGCGGCGCTCGCGACCTACAGCGGCACGCTCGATTACGTACTGACGTTCCAAGACGCCGATCGACTTGCCGGCGAGACGCTGCCGGTGATTGCGGGTCACCCATGGCCGCTGCTTACGTTCGCGTGTATTTGCCTCTTCATCGGCGCGATGGGCAAGAGTGCCCAGGTGCCTCTGCACGTGTGGCTGCCCGATTCGATGGAAGGTCCCACGCCGATTTCGGCGTTGATTCACGCTGCTACCATGGTCACCGCCGGCATTTTCATGGTGGCGCGGATGTCGCCGCTGTTCGAGCACAGCGAGACGGCGCTCGCGGTCGTGATGTTCATCGGCGCGATCACCGCGTTCTTTACGGGCGCGCTCGGGGTCGTGCAACAGGATATCAAGCGCGTGATCGCGTACTCGACGCTTTCGCAGCTCGGTTACATGACGGTCGCGCTCGGCGCGTCGGCTTATGCCGCGGGCATCTTCCATTTGATGACGCACGCCTTCTTCAAGGCGTTGCTGTTCCTCGCGGCGGGCTCGGTCATCATCGCGATGCATCACGAGCAAGACATCCGAAAAATGGGCGGCCTACGCAAGTACATGCCGATCACGTACTGGACGTTCGTCGTCGGCACGCTGGCGTTGGTCGGCTTCCCCGGCTTCTCCGGCTTCTTCTCGAAGGACGCATTGATCGAGGCCGTGCGCGAGTCCGCTACGCCGGGCGCGGGGTTCGGCTATCTCTCCGTGCTGCTCGGCGTGTTCATCACCTCCTTGTACAGCTTCAGACTCTTGTTCGTGGTGTTCCACGGCAAGGAGCGCATGGACCATCACACGGCCGAGCATCTTCACGAGACACCTTGGGTGGTTTGGGCGCCGCTCGTTGCGCTCGCGATCCCCTCCGTGATCATTGGCTGGCTAACGATAGGGCCGGTGCTCTTCGGCGACTACTTTACGGGCTCGATTTTCGTGATGGCAGAGCACAATCCGCTGCGCGAGCTCGGCGAGGACTTCCGCGGTCCGCTCGAGTTCGTACTCGAGGCGTTCACGGAGTCCGTAGCACTGTATCTGGCGTTGGCCGGCGCGGTGGTCGCATGGTTTCTCTATCTCAAGCGCCCCGAGATTCCGGAGCAGCTCATGCTCCGGTTCTCGGGCCTCTATCG
The DNA here is from genome assembly GCA_963817615.1 of uncultured Gammaproteobacteria bacterium. Classification (GTDB taxonomy): domain Bacteria; phylum Pseudomonadota; class Gammaproteobacteria; order Steroidobacterales; family Rariloculaceae; genus FEN-1219. The sequence continues at coordinate 505,145 of CAWFPH010000003.1, forward strand.
CGTGCTGGTGAACAAGTACTACTTCGACTGGTTCAACGAGAACGTGATCGCCAAGGGTGCGCGGCTGCTCGGCGGCGAGCTCTGGCGAGTCGGCGACGAAAAGCTGATCGACGGCGGCCTGGTGAACGGCAGTGCTCGCCTTGTCGGCATCGTGGCGGTGCTCGCGCGAGGTTTGCAATCGGGTTACCTCTATCACTACGCGTTCGCGATGATCTTCGGACTCGCGGTGCTCGTCGGCTGGTTGGTGTTCTGGCAATGAACGTTTCGCGATTCGCAGCATGAACTGGCCGTTGCTCAGCATTTTGATTTGGCTGCCGATCGCCGGCGCCGTTGCGGTGCTCGCGCTCGGCTCCGAGCGCGCTCACGTCGGCAAAGTCGTAGCGCTGGGCACGTCCGTGCTCACTTTCTTGGTGAGTATTCCGCTGTACACACAGTTCGACGCGACGACCGCAAGCATGCAATTCGTCGAGATGGTGCCGTGGATCCCGCGCTTCGACGCGTTCTATGCGCTCGGAGTCGACGGTATCTCGATGCCGCTGATCTTGCTCACGACGTTCCTGACCCCGATCGTCGTAATTGCGGGCTGGCAGGTGATCAAGCTCAGACCCGCGCAGTACTTCGCGTCGTTCCTGATGCTCGAGGGGCTCATGATCGGCGTCTTCGCCGCAACCGACGCGCTGCTCTTCTACGTGCTGTGGGAAGCGATGCTGGTGCCGATGTTCCTGATCATCGGCATCTGGGGAGGTCAGCGGCGAATCTACGCGACCGTCAAGTTCTTCCTCTACACGTTCCTGGGCTCCGTGTTCATGCTGATCGCCCTGATCTATATGTACCTGAAGGCCGGGTCCTACTCGATTGCGGATCTGCAGAACCTGCCGCTCACCATGAACGAGCAGGTGCTGATCTTCTTCGCGTTCCTGATCGCCTTCGCAGTCAAGGTGCCGATGTTCCCAGTGCACACCTGGCTGCCGGATGCACACGTGGAAGCTCCGACCGGCGGCTCCGTGATTCTGGCGGCAATTCTGCTAAAGATGGGCGGCTACGGGTTCGTGCGTTTCAGCCTCCCGATTACGCCCGACGCGAGCCACTCGCTTGCGTGGCTCATGATCGGACTGTCGCTCATCGCGGTCATCTACATCGGCTTCGTGGCGCTCGTGCAGCGGGATATGAAGAAGCTGATCGCGTACTCCTCGATCGCGCACATGGGATTCGTCACGCTCGGATTCTTCGTGATCTTCCTCGCCACGGCGAATGCGCCGACCAGCGATGGCGCGCGTCTCGCGCTCCAGGGCGGCATGGTCCAGATGGTGTCGCACGGCCTCATTTCGGGCGCGCTGTTTCTGTGCGTCGGTGTGCTCTACGACCGGCTGCACAGCCGCGAAATCAGCGCCTACGGTGGCGTCGTGAACACGATGCCGAAATTCGCGTCGCTGATGGTGCTGTTCGCACTCGCGAACGCCGGCCTGCCGGGCACCTCCGGCTTCGTCGGTGAGTTCCTCGTGATCATCGGCAGCTTCCATGCCAGCGCATGGCTCGCGTTCTTTGCGGCCACGACGTTGATGCTTGGGGCGGCCTACACGCTTTGGATGGTCAAGCGGGTCGTGTTCGGAGAGGTTGCGAACGATGGCGTCGCGCATCTGACGGACGTGACTGCCCGGGAGTTCTGGATGCTGATGGTGCTTGCGCTGGCAGTGCTGCTCGTGGGCCTGTGGCCCGCGCCGCTCGTGCACGCCATGGATCCGACGCTGGGCCAACTGCTCGTGCACGTCGCGCAATCGAAGCTCTGATGTAGGACGCGCGACGCCATGCCGCTGAACTTAGCTCCCGCCGCCCCGGAGATTTTCCTCGCACTCGCCATCTGCGCAGTCCTGCTCGCAGACGTGTTCCTGCGGGACGACCAGCGCCACGTAACCTACGTGCTCGCAATGCTCGCACTGATAGGCACTGCAGGCGCGACCTGGTATTTCGGCGTGACCTCGCCCGTCATCACGTTCAACGGGAGCTTCATCGCGGACCCGGCCGGCGGCGTGCTGAAGATGTTCGCCTACATCATCGTCGGCATCGTGTTTCTCTATTCTCGCGAGCATCTGGAGCGGAGCGGTCTCCTGAAAGGGGAGTTCTTCCTGCTGGGTCTATTCGGACTGCTCGGGATCATGATCATGATCTCCGCGAACAGCTTGCTCACTCTGTATTTGGGGCTCGAGGTGCTCGCGCTCTCGCAGTACACGCTGGTGGCGTTCAATCGGGACTCGGCCGTATCCGCGGAGGCCGCGATGAAGTACTTCGTGCTCGGCGCAATCGCGTCGGGCACGCTGCTCTACGGCATCTCGCTTCTGTACGGCCTCTCGGGCACGCTCCAGCTCGACAAGCTCGCGCAGCATTTCGCGGAGCCGGGCACGCTCAACGTGCCCGCGCTGCTCGCGCTCGCGTTCGTCATCGTCGGGGTCGCGTTCAAGTTCGGCGCGGTGCCGTTTCACATGTGGGTTCCGGACGTCTACCAGGGCGCGCCCACACCGGTCACCCTCTACATCGGCTCCGCGCCTGAGATCGCGACGTTTGCGCTCACGTGGCGGATCCTGGTCGAGGGGTTGGGCGCTCTGCACGGTCCGGGTTGGCAGGACATGCTGATCGTGCTGTCCGCGTTGTCGCTGGGCTTGGGCAACATCGTCGCGATCGCACAGACGAACATCAAACGGATGCTCGCATACTCGACGATCTCGCACGTCGGGTTCATTTTGATGGGCTTCGTCTCGGGCGACCAAGCGGGCGTGAGCGCCGCGATGTACTACACGCTCGCCTACGTGCTGATGGCTGCCGCCGCCTTCGGCATGGTGATCCTGCTGAGTCGGCGCGGTTTCGACGCCGAGCGCATCGAGGATTTCAAGGGCTTGAACGCGCGTAGCCCATGGTTCGCGTTGATGATGCTGATGGTGATGTTCAGCCTGGCCGGCGTGCCGCCGTTCATGGGCTTCTATGCGAAGCTGGTCGTGCTCGGCGCCGCCATGAACGCGGGCTTCGTTTGGCTCGCGGCCCTCGGCGTGCTGTTCTCGGTGGTCGGCGCGTACTACTACCTGCGTGTGGTCTGGTACATGTACTTCGCGGAGCCTGAAGACTCGACGCCGCTCGTCGCTGCCGCCGACATGCGCATCGTCGTCAGCGCCAACGCGCTCGGTCTGCTCGCGCTCGGCCTGTTTCCGGGTGCTTTGCTCGACCTCTGCTCCCGCGTCCTCGGCGGTTGAGCCTTTCCGGGCCGAGCGCGCGTGGTGCCGGCCGGCGCTCCACCGCAAGAAATGCAAATAGTTGCGTCGCGCGATCCGCTAAGATCTCGCGATGCCGAGCGCTTTCGATCTGCTGACCGTACTGCGCGACATGCGCTCCCGCCTCGACGGCGACCTCACGCTCACGTCGGTGGCGAAGCGGGCGGGCTGGTCGCCGTTTCATTTGCATCGCGAGCTGCGCGCGACGCTCGGGGAGACGCCGAAGCAGTACGCGCTGCGCCTGCGTCTGTCGCAGGCGGGGGCGTTGCTCGCGGCGACGGATCGGCCGATCGGCGACGTCGCGATTGCAGCAGGCTTCACGAGCCACGCCGTGTTCGCTCGCGCCTTTCGCCGGCGCTTCGGCTGCTCGGCGGCGCAGTATCGCGCGGCCGCTCTCGCGGGCGGGCCGCCGGAACAATGGCGGCGGCACCTGGTGTTGACTCGGGAAGTCGTACCGTGCATCGGCTTATACCGGATGACGACCACTGAACGGAGGAGGGCGACCATGGCGACGCTTTCGATCGAGATTCAGGACCGGCCTGAGGTCCCCGTGCTGCTGATCCGGCGCAGGACTGCGCGCGATAAGCTGGCTGCGACGATTGGCGAGTGTTTCGGGGCGCTCTACGCATTTGCGCACAAGGCCGGGCTTGCAGACACGGGCCGGCCGACGGTTCGCTACCTGTCCGTCGGTCCCGGCCTGTGGACGATCGAGGCCTGCAAGCCAACCAACGAGAGAGCCGCGGGCGAAGGTGCGATCGAGCCGGGCGCGTTGGCGGGCGGGACGACCGCAGTCGCGTTGCACGCCGGGCCCTACGACGAGCTGCAGTCGACTTATACCGCGCTCGAGCAGTGGATGGAGCAGAACGGCTGGCGGCCGAATGGTTCGCCGTGGGAGGTGTACGTCAATGATCCCGCGGAATGTCCCGATCCGACGGATTGGCGAACCGAGGTTTGTTGGCCTATTGCGAAGAGCTGAGCGCACAGGCGAGAAGCCGAGCCGAATCGGGACGCGCCTGCGGCGAAACGAGGGCCGCAGGCGCTTGCCTTGCGGGTCCCCTAGCGGCTCTGTATCATCCCTCGCCTCTTCCGGTGCGGGGTGGAGCAGCCTGGTAGCTCGTCGGGCTCATAACCCGAAGGTCGTAGGTTCGAATCCTACCCCCGCTACCATTCCAGTTTTAGCCGAGGCGACCAGCTCTGCCACTAGCTGCCCGCCTCGTGGCTGAAGCCTTATAGGCCCCTCCAGCATCGATTGCAGCGCGTCCCGAGCCGTCGGGATATCCTCGCTACGAAGTGCTTCCCTCATCGCCCTGACGGTCTCTCGGTACTCGCGCTCGGCACCTAGCAGCGGATCGGCCGCTTTGCTCGGTCGGCGGGCCGCGTCGCGGTCGCGGTAGGCCCGCTCGAGCGCGGCGCCCGCAATTGCCGGCGACAGCACACCCGAGGCTCGAAGCTTCTCGAGCTCGGCAATCTGAGCGTCGAGCTTCGTCGTCTCCGGGGCGGCGGGCTCGGCATCGTCGCGGGCAAGCTGCCGCATGGTGCGGAGTGCGTGAGCTTCCGCTTCTGGGGCTAGGAGATGATCCTGAATGCTCTCGATGACCATCGCCTCGGCGATCTTGGCGGTGACCTGGAGTCGGTTGGCGCAGGCTGCCGGCCCCGCTTGTCGATACGTGGCGCAGCCGTAGCGCACGGGACTGTGTGCGGAGATGATGTACGCGCCGCCGCACTCTGCGCACCGCAGTAGGCCTGAGAGGAGATACCTCGCTTTTCCCCCAGGACCGGGGCGGAAGAGTTTCGCGCGCCCGGCGAATCGCCGCTGAACTTCATCGAACAGATCCTGATCCACGATCCGAAGGTTCGGGTCATCGTGGACGATCCATTCGGAAGGTGGGTTCTCGACGTAGCGCCGGGCTCGAGAGTCGGTGGCCGATCGAATCCACCGGGAGCGATTCCAGATGACGCGGCCGGAATAGAGATCGTTTTGCAGCAACGTATGCAGGGCTGAGACTCGCCATTTACGGTCCGTCGTCTTTTGCGTTCGGTTCCAACCGGCTCCCGGCGACGGGATGCCTCGAACGTTCAAGTCCGAGGCGATGGCGCGCAACGTCTCTCCCGCCGCGTACCTCTTAAAGATCTCCCGCACGATCTTCGCGCGCTCCGGATGAATGATTCGCTCGCCCGTCGGCGATTCCGTTGCGGACAGATACCCGTAGGCTCGTCCGCCCGTCGATTTCTTCTTCCGAGCGAGACCTTCGAGGCCGCGGCGAACTCTGCGGCCGATCTCCTTCCGGTAGGACTCGGACGACGCACCGAGGACAGCGCTAAGCATCCCGGCTGACTCCTGCCGCGTGTCGAGATCATGAGTAATGACGTAGACGCCAAGGTCTGACAGTTCCGCGAGTCGCGGCGCCTGCTCCGCGAGATTTCGCCAAAGTCGGCTCGTGTCCTCGGCAACGATCACGTCGAACTGACGGAGTCGAGCGCCATCAAGCATCGCCTGATAGCCGGGCCTTTGCGTCGTGCCTCCGGAGATCGCGGCGTCGGAGAACTTGCTCACCACCAAGAAGCCGTGGCGCTCGGCGATCCGCTCACAAATGCGAAGCTGATCGTCGATCGAAGCTCCGGACTGCTTGTCGGTGCTGTAGCGTGCGTAGAGCGCCGCTTTCATCAAACCACGATACCTTCCCCGGATGGCACGGGCAAACTCTGCCGCTGCTTGATGCGCCGATACGTGATGCGCGCCAACAGTTCGACCATTTGCCTCGTACCTGGATGCAATGGCGCGGACGGTTGCGCGCGGTCGATCATCTTCGCAGCCGGGCTCGTTACTTCAACTTCGGCCGGAGCAAGGCGCGGTGCAACGCCGTGGGTCGGTTCGCTGGGTTCCAGTGTCGAACTTGGCTTGGCGCCCATGCCGTCCAGAATGCCGGCATGCATCAGTGCGGGCAGGGAGAAACCCAAACCGCCGTCCGGCGCTTTATTCGCGATCTCGGCGAGTCGCCTGGTCAGAGCGGTGCAAATTGCTTGGCCACAGTGTGGCCACTCGGGTAGGCCCGGCGCTGGGAACAGCCGGACACGTCCGAGCGAAGCCGAAGGCGGTTGCTAGCCGCGTTCAAAATCTAAACTCGGTCGCTGCGATCGATCTCCTGGTGCGTACCTCCGTCAGTGCCCGCCATGCTCTGCTGCTCAGCTGCGAGCCCCGTCAACCCTGTCCTCGTCGATCCTGCGCTTGCTGAGTATTAAGCCGGTTTGAAGCGCCGGCCGCGCTGGGTCGCTATCGCTCGACCCCACGGCTGTCGTCGCCGACAGCGGACAGGCGGATCCGAAGATCCTTACCGTGCTCGACATGACGCCCCTGAACGGTCGACTTTGCGTCGGTCGCGGATCGGGCGCGGGCGCTGAATCGAGATCGGTCCAGCGCCGTCGAGGCGGTTTTGTGAGCTTTTGCACCGAGGCTGACTCGCGCAAAGGCCCGCAGGTTCTGGCGTTGCACCAGATTTGCGCCACCCGTCTCTATGGTGCGAAGCCCCACAGAGACGGGTGGTGAGACGCACACGGTCGATCTCCTGAAGCGCGAGTCGACGTTGCGCACGGACGCGACCATCGAACGATGGCCGATTGGACCTACGGGCGTCGTCGCCCGTTGCACTGCTTTCGAGGTCCGCAGCGCTCCGACGTTGCCGGTCCATCCCGGCCGTGAAATTCGGTTCGAGGCGACTGTCATGTGCAGGAGGATGCCGACCGGTGCCGACGTGGGGAGCGATAAATCAGAATCGCGTTCGGTAGACTTTCGCCGCCGGCTGGAGAGTGAGAAGCGGGCAAGTAATCTGGTGGCCACAGTGTGGCCAAGTGTGATACTCCACCAGAGCTACATGCCCTATGTGAGTGATTTTACGGTATGTGTATCTCAAGCCGATCGGCATAGCCAAGACATTACTGTGCCCGGGCAGTCGAGCGGTCGGCCACATGCCTTCCGGGCGAACCCCGGGGTGTCTATGTCCATCCTTCTGGGATCGACGTTGACCGTGCCCGTCAAGCTAACGGCATCAGCGACGTCGCCGGGCCGCCGGCGGGCAGAAGCACTGCGGGGCAGATTGGACGCGTCGATAACATCGCCGATAGAGGGAGTAGGAAGCCTGCTCTCATGTTCTGAACCTTCGCTGTGCACGCGCGGAGCGGTGGTCTTGTTGTTTCCTTAGATCGCTGGTTTCCAGTCGGCGCGGCGCATGCGCCGAGGCTGAGTAGGGCAGAGCCCGCGCAGGTCTGCCGGACTAGCTCACTGTGCTCGGATGGCCGACAACGGCATTTGCAGTCAAATTTTACGGCGCGTTAGCGCCTCAGAGCGGGCGTTGGTGCTACCTTTAACGAGCGGCCGCAGTCAACCCTAGGCGGCCACTGCCAAGATGGTTGACGAGTGACCGCTTATTCGGACGTCAGGGTGTCTTGCAGATGAAGTTGGCCGCATCATCAGTACTGCCTGTGCCCGTCCAGACGGCCACTTGGGGATATGGACACAAGGGACGGGTCATCTTCGCGCCCTTCTTGGGATCGTCCTCCACGTACTTCGTTGCGATGATCGAGGAGGGGGATATTCTCTTCTCCACCCATTGTTGGAGCGCGAGGTCGATGTTATTGCGCGAATCTGCGTGCTCGGTCGACCCATTCTGACCAAAGGTGTTTGGTCCGGGCCCGCCACCGCAATGCTGCATGCCTGGGACCATGTACAGTCGCGTGAATGTGGCGGTCTCGCGGGCACCCATTCGACGTTCCACAGCATTGTAGTAGTCGATGGTATTGAGCGCCGGGAGAGCCGGATCGCTCCAGCCGTGATAAAGGATCAGTTTGCCGCCCCTCCCCTTGAAGGCTGCAAGGTTTGGATTGGTAGCGTTCAGGATCTTTGCCGTCTTCGCATCGGCCGCCGCTACCGCTTCATCCACAGGCGTATCCTCGAAGTTCCAGTCCGGCTTCCCATAGACCATGTCGGCGAAGTATCCACGGCTGAAGTCGAACATCAGGCTCTCGCGCGGTGCCCGACCGAGGATCCAAAGGCCCCAGGCCGCCGGTCCCACCTCGGCTCCGGGAAAGAAGCCCGGGTAGAGCGCGCGACCCTTCGCATCGTGCGGGCCGGCGTACAGTGCCTTGAGCACACTCACCTGCGGCCGAGTCAAGCACTGGCTCGAATCACCGTTTTCGCACAGCAGCTTGCCAGGATCGAAGTGACACGCCCTTGGATCATTGAGGATTCCATCCGCTACCCCGTCGAGGGCGTCGCAGGCAGCAATCACAGCACGCGCAATCGCCGGAAGTTTCGTTGGAGGGATGTAGCCTCCGTGATCCAAAGCGGGTGCTAGAGCGTTGGTCCAGATTCCCGCGTGCGTCCAATAGTTCGCCGGTGCGCCCGCCAGGATTCCGTCATAGTCGTTCGGGTAACGCTGCGCCTCCATGAGTGCTTGGCGTCCGCCATTGGAACAGCCCTCAAAATACGAATATCGGGGACCAACTCCGTAGAACGCACTGATCGCAGCTTTCGCGAGCTGCGTCATTTCGTGTACCGCACGGTAGCCGAAGTCCGCTACCTTTTCGGGATGACCCAGCGCCCAGCTCACGTTCGCCATGTCTAGAAAAGGCACGGCATGGCCCGTGTCGGTACTCGCCGTCGTATTACGGAGCTGCAGCGACTCACTCATCTCTGCATAGTTAATCGCTCCGCCAAAAGCACCGTTACCCACGCTGCGCAATCGGCCGCTCCACCCACTAGCGGGCATCCACACTTCGATCCGAATGTCCGAATCCTTTGTCGGTTTGATTGTGGCCGCGACTCGACAGAATGCTGGCAGCGACTTGAAATCCGGTGGTGGTCCGCCCGGTGGACCCGATGACCCCGGAGGCGGCACAAATGCCCCGGCAGCTGCGGTCTGCGATAGCGTGATCGTCGTGTTGGGCAGCTTCAGAGCCGCGAGGCTCTCGCATGCCTCTCTGGCCAGCGCCTGTCCATGGATCCCGGCAAGGGCTAACACAGCAACTAACGTGATGGCCTGACGTGACATGTGCGTCTCCCGATTCGCAGCGATCGAGATTCTCGGAATTGATCGTAGCACGGCGGTCGACAGCGGACATTTGACGGCCAGAGTGCCACCGGCAGCTTCTGGCCGGTCAGCGTCCTCGGGGTGAGTGCTTGAACGTCTCGGTGACAGCCGGAGCGGACGTTCCTGAGTAGAATCGCCAAGGCGGTCTATCGACCCAACGCGGATCTCGCGAGACTCGCGGATGTCAACGCACGCTACGATCCTCACAATCGTTTCCGTCACAACCAGAACATCGAGCCGCGGTCGCGCTGACACGCAGCTACGGTTCGGTTCGACTCCGTCCGTCTGTGAAGTGATTGGTCATCGAGACGACCCTGGTGACGGCAGATTGCGGATGCGCGCCTGAAACTCTTCGGTGGTATTGGCACGCGGAAACGGCGCGTCGGGCACAGGCACATTCAGGAACCTGCAAAGCGGTTCCCAGCCTTGATTTGCTTCGTATACGAGTAAACGCTCGGGGGGATATTCGCGCCGCACAGCTTCGTTGTGTCGGTTGAAGTCCGCAATGGCCTGCTCATGTGTTGGCATTTTGCCCGGCCCGAATGGCAGTCCAGTGTGTCTGGTGTAGTACGCGGCGAGTTTCGTCATCACACCGGCCGCGGGCCCACCCCTTACGAGGCGCGATTGTACTTCGTCTGACCAGACGGTGGCCGATACCGACCGATACCAGCTCTCGGGATCTCGAACGGTCAGGATGAGTTTCGCCTCAGGATAAAAGGCGGCGAGCTCACGGTGAAATGCATCAGTGGGCGTGTCAACGGCAGCGAAGTACTTTCCGTAGATGTCTTCCCAATTGATCGGCTGCTCGTCGAAGACCTGTTCCCAAGTCGGCCAATGCTGCGGGTTCTGCATTAGCTCGGACATGTGATAGCACGGCCCAAAGCTCAATCTCTCCAGCGCAAGCTTGAGCGATACCGTTCCCGTACGACCTTTGCCCGCGCCAATGACTTTAAGCGGCATGCTCTATTCCTCGCCACGAAACAACGGCAGTCCCTGAACTTCGCCTGTCTCCGCGGAGGCGCCTTACGCATGATTATGCAGCAAACGGTGACCCACGCCCCCCCCGCGACTGTCCGCTTCTCGCTAGTCAATTCGGTGCCCCAATGCCAGCTCCTGGCCGGTTGCCGAGGTCCGGGGCGATCCTTCTAGCGCCTCGATGATCCTCAGAAGCAGACGTTCCTTGAGGTTCGTGCTAACTTCGTTTGTCGACCCACTGCGGGCACCGATGACCGGGTTCTGATGGCCCTCGTAAGTGATCGAACGCTAAGCTAATCCCACTAGCTAGCGTACGGCAGGATCTGGGCGGCGGCGGTCCAATCGTGCGGCGTCCCGCCGCTCCTTATCGAACGACTCTGCTTCGATGCTGTCGTACTTAGCAAAGTGACCCAAGTCATGGAGTATCAACTCAACTCCGATCAGCTGGATGCAGCTATAGACGAAGTCCATCGTGCCGGGATGCCGGGAGTCTTCGCGGAGGTGCGCGATGGCGACCAGGTATGGCGTGGCGGTGCCGGCGTGGCCGATCTGAGTACAGGTCGAGCCGCCGCCCCCGACATGAGCCATCGCGTTGGTAGCATCACCAAGGCCTTCACCGCTGCCGCTGTCATGCAACAGGTCGAAGGACGCCAGGTACAGCTCGACGCAGGGATTGGCCACTACCTGCCGCAACTGGTGCCCGGAAAGCGCGGCGAGGTCATCACGGTTCGGATGCTGCTAAACCACACAAGCGGCCTGCCCGAATACCTTCCGTATGCGTACCCGTCACTCAAGGCGTTTCCCAGGCTGGCGGACACAACGCCAGAAAGCCTGGATGACAACCGGTTCAAGCAGTTTCAGCGGACCGACTTGATCAATATGGGGGTCACCGCACCTCCGGTCGGGACGCCCGGTGGCACGCCGGGCATGTATTCGAATACGAACTACCTACTACTTGGCCAGTTGCTGGAGCACGTGACTGGCACCACGGCGGAAGACTGCATCACGCGGAGCGTGATTGAGCGCGCCGGACTCCAGCACACCGAGTTTCCAGTCGGGCCGGATATCGATCGACCGCACTCGCGGTTGTATGAGGCGTGGTTCGGGATGATCGATCCGCCTCGCGACTACAGCGTCTTCGACATGTCTTGGGTCGGGCCCGCCGCATCTCTCATATCCACGGTTGCGGACCTGAATCGCTTCTTCGCCATGCTGCTTGAAGGTGAGATCGTCGATCATGCGTCGCTGGCAGATATGCAGCGCACCGTCCCTGTCATCTCTCAAGAGGGAAAAAAGATCGAGTACGGCTTGGGTCTGCACAGGCGGGAGGTCCCCGTATGCGGGACCTTCTGGGGCCACGACGGCTCAGTCTGGGGTGGCGGAGCCATGTCCATGACGAACGCAGACGGCAAGTGGCAGATGTCCGTCGCGGTAAACCTGCAAAGGTGGAACGCGCTGGACTCCTACGGGAAGCCACGCCCTCATCCAATCGACGACGCGCTGAAGGCCCTTTACGAATTGGCGATGTGCGGGGACAGAGACAAGCCGGAAGCGGATGCTGCGGAGGATTGGCGATGATGTCGCTACCACGACTCCGCGCGGCTTTCGACGGTCGGGTAATCGCGCCAAACGATGCCATGTACGACGCGGCCCGCGCAGTCTTCTACGGCGGTATCGACCGCCGTCCCAGGCTGATTGTCCAGGCGAAGGACGTCTCCGACGTCTCGCGGGTCGTCTCCCTCGCGCGCGAGAGCGGGCTGGAGCTCGCGGTCCGCAGCGGCGGCCACAGTGTCGCCGGCTACAGCGTCTCGGAAGGAGGTGTGGTGCTCGACCTTCGAGCGATGAAAGCGCTGGACATCGACAGCGCCGGACGCACCGCCTGGGCCGAGACAGGCTTGACGGCGGGCGAGTACACGAATGCCACCGGCGCCCACGGCCTTGCGACCGGATTCGGCGACACCGCATCAGTCGGGATCGGGGGGATCACGCTCGGCGGCGGCATCGGGTACCTCGTGCGTAAGCACGGCCTCACGATCGACGACCTGTTAGCCGCCGAACTCGTGACCGCGGATGGCCAACTCGTTCGGGTGAATACCGAGACGCATCCGGACCTCTTCTGGGCGATTCGGGGAGGCGGCGGGAACTTCGGAGTTGCTACGCGCTTTCAGTTCCAATTGCACGAAGTCGATACGATCATGGGCGGTATGCTGATACTGCTGGCGACCCCTGAGATCATCGCCTCTTTCGTCGCCGAGGCCGAAGCGGCTCGGGAGGAGCTCTCGATCATCGCAACCGTCATGAAGGCGCCGCCGATGCCGTTCTTGCCCGCAGAGGTGCACGGCAAGCTCATCGTGATGGCAAAACTGGTCTTCGCCGGCGACGTCGAAGCCGGTGAGCACGCCATCGCGCCGTTCCGCTCGCTCGCCACGCCCGTCGTCGACATGTTGAAGCCGATGCGCTACCCGGAGATCTACCCACCTGACCAGAGCAATCACCCGGTCGCCTCCATCCGCACGATGTTCCTAGAAAAGATCGATCGCTCCGTGTCACAGACGATCGGCGAGCACCTTCGAGCCTCGACCGCGCAGATGGCCGCGATCGAGATTAGGGCGCTCGGTGGAGCGATGGCCCGCGTAAGCGCCAACGCCACTGCCTTCGCCTACCGCAGCTCGCGCATCATGGTGAACATCGCCGCGATGTACGCGGATCCCAATGAGGCGGATGTGCACAACCCCTGGGTCGACGCTTTCGCGAAAGCGTTGCGCCAGGACGACGGCGGCGCGTACGTAGGCTTCCTCGGCGACGAGGGCGAGGCGCGAGTTCGCGAGGCCTACCCAGGTGCGACTTGGGAGAAGCTTGCGGCAGTTAAGAGTCGCTACGACCCGTCCAACCTCTTCCGCCTCAACCACAACGTCCCGCCCCGCAAACGCACTGGTAGTTAGCGCACTCACTTTGTAATGCATTGCTGGAGCGGAGCGCAGCGGACGCCCCGCAAGCTTCTGAAGACGTGCGTCGGCCGCGACCACGAGATCTTCTATCGCGAACGGCGACTTTGAGAACGACGACCTAACGGTCTGAATTTCCGCTCTTGGCCGGTCCCGGCTGCGGCGGTTGAGCGCTTCAGGGTCTCCGGCGCCGAGGAAGCGGACGTTCGTTCTGGCTCGTGGTAACTTCTCTTGTCGACCCGAAGTGTTCATTGCCTGTCCGGGTATGTCGACTACATTCGGACGCCGGTGTCCATTTAATATTGTGTTAGGCCACATATGAAGCTAGGAAGTCGATCATGAGCCTGCGACTACGCCCGGGTACGGTGGAGGACGCCAAGCAATGCGGGCGAGTACAGTACGAGGCATTCAAGTCGATCGCCGACAAGCACAACTTCACGCCCGACTTCCCCTCCGTCGAGGTCGCGACAGGCCTCGTGACGATGCTTCTTTCACATCCCCGCTTCCATTCGTTCGTCGCGGAGCTCGATGGGAAGATCGTCGGCTGTAACTTCTTGGATGAGCGATCGACGATCGCGGGGATCGGCCCGCTATCCGTCGATCCACCCGTCATGAACGGGACCATCGGGCGCCAGCTCATGCAGTCAGTCATGGACCGCGCCGCGGAACGCCGCGTTCCGGGCGTGCGCCTTCTCCAGATCGCATGGCATTACCGCTCGCTGGCGCTCTACGCGAAACTTGGCTTCGAGATTCGCGAGACGATCTCCGGACTCCAGGGACCGCCTCTGAATCTCAGAATCTCCGGCTATGAGGTTCGCCCGGCGCGGGAAGAGGATGTGCCGGCGTGCAATGAGCTCTGCTTCCGCGTTCACGGCCATGACCGGGCGGGGGAGCTCGCGGATGCAGTTCGTGACGGAACCGCAAACGTCGTCGAACGCCTCGGTAGGATCGCCGGCTACTCGACGGCGATCGGCTGGTTCCATCACGCCGTTGGTGAGACGAACGATGACCTCAAGGCTTTGATCGCAGCGGCGCCGTCTTTCGCCGGGCCGGGGTTTCTTGTGCCGTCTCGCAACGGCGAACTCTTCCGCTGGTGTCTCGCCAACAACCTTCGCGTGGTGGCTCAGGCGACACTCATGACGACCGGCCTCTACAACGACCCAGCCGGCGCGTACTTGCCGTCGATTCTCTACTGAGTCGTGGCGCGCCAAGCCTAACGAGCTCTACGGAGTTCCCCGTCAAGGTCGGGCGAGGATGGGTTTTGATGTTTTCGGTGGTGCGCGAGCCGCTGTGCGACGCGATCGGGAGCGGCATGGTCGAGGCGAAGACTGCATCTCTCTACGCGGCCTTGTGGGGCGAGCGCTGAGCTCGTCCGGGCCAAGATAAAAGTCGCGCACGGTGTCCTCATTCAGTTGTCGGCGCGAAAGCGCAGCGATGATCGGTCGTCTGCGCTGTTGTTTCCGCCAGCTTGTTAGCCAGGTTTTCACCGTGCTCGGTCTAACCTCGTTGTGAATCTTTAACGTCGCGTCGTCGAGGAAGAGTGGTCAAGCGGTCGCAGCGCGCTGGCGCTGAAATTGTTGCCAAGCGTCGGGATCGTAGTGCTCGCCCTTGGCAAGGATGGCCCAAATGATCCGAGCGTGTTTGTTGGCGATGGCAACGAGAGTTTTGTGGTAGCCGACGCGCGCATGCACGCTCGCGATCCATTGCTGCAAGCGCGAGCGTTTTTCGGGGGTGCGTTTCAGCGCGGCTTGCAAAGTAGAGCGGGCGCCTTGGGTGAGCAGACCACGAAGATACGTGTCGCCGCGTTTGGTGATCACGCCTAGCCGTTGCTGACCGCCGGAGCTGCGCTGCCGGGGCACGAGCCCGGCCCAAGCGGCGAACTGGCGGCCGTTGCGAAAATCAGCGGCATTGGAGATCGTTGCGATGACGGCGCTGGAGGTGAGCGGTCCTACGCCGCTCAGGGCGCTGATCCGTTGTGCGGCGAAGTTGCTCTCGGCGTGAGCATGGATTTCCCGGTCGCATTCCTCGATGCGTTGCTCAAGAAGCCGAATTTGCTCATAAGCCTGCAGCAGCAACGGCCGCACGCGCTCTGGCAACCGCTCATCGAGTGCGAGCTGCGGCAATGCGCGCACCAGCGTGTCGGCGGAGCGGCCGAGCCACACACCGAATTCTGCGAGCAACCCACGGCTGCGATTGACGAGCGCGGTGCGCTCCAGGGTCCAGCCGCTGCGCATCCGATGCCAGGCGAGCATCGCTTGCTGTTCGATCGATTTCACGCTGACGAAGCGCATGTCGGGCTCTCGCACCGCACTCAAGATGGCTCGGGCATCATTGCGGTCGTTCTTCGCGCCCTGGCTCTTGCGAAACGGTTCGACGAATTCCGCCGCCATCAGCCGCGGCGTATGGCCGAACTCGGCTAATCGGCGCGCCCAGTGATGCGCTGAGCTGCATGCCTCCATCCCAAAGGTGCACGGCGGCAGCGTTGCCGCCCACTGGCCGAACCCGTAAAAACTGAACTGCCGGAAATACACCGTCCGCCCCCCGGCATCGCCGGCGCACACGACGATGACGTCCTTTTGCGAGGTCCACGCCTACGGTAGTAATCTGGTTCATGAGTTCCCCTTCTCTGCATTAGATTGAACGACACAACTCAATCTTGGCACTCGATGCCGTGCAGCTCACGCTGCTTCAGGGACGGGGAACTCCCTTATATTCAGTTAGTGTGGACCGCTTTCGGCCGCGTGGGGCTGTCGACGGCGGGCGTTTGGACGTCTCTGCGCCGCGAAAGCGGCCCTTCCCGAGTAGAATCGCGAAGACGTCCTGACGACCCAAGGCGGTCAGTCACATCTCTCGATAACAGCCGCTCAGATGGTCGACTGCGGACGTTCGATCAATTTCGACACGTCGGCATGGGATCTATGACTTCGATCGCTTGGTCACGGCGGCACCTCATGATCGATCTCCCACGGGATTCCAAACCGGTCCACGAAGAGCGCGAAGTGTGTAGACCAAAACGATTTCTGAAGGCTGACCTGTATGGCACCGCCTTCGGACAAACTACGAAAGACCCGAGCTGCGTCTTCAGGCTCACGGATGTGTAGCGACACGTAGAACCCCTCGGGCCGCCGGTACTGATTCGGCGAATGGTCCGTGCCGTGCAAGGCGTAGTCGCCTACCTGCACACTCGCGAAGAGCACTTTTTGTTGCCAGTTCGGCGGAACCTGTGAGCCCAAGGGTGAATCCGCGTACTTTCGCACCCCGAGGATGGTTCCGCCGAGGATCTGCGAATACAGTTCAAAGGCTTCCTCGCATTCGCCTGCGAAGGTCAGGTGATGAGCCACCCGCACCGAGGGATTTGAAACCACTGCAACTCTCCCGTCTCTCATATGGGCCGCGCTTCGTCGGCACCGGGTTGTCTGGTTTCCTGAAGTTTATACTGCGCTGGGTCCGGTCTTGGCCGGTCTGCGACGGAGCGTTTGAGGGTCTCTCGCACGTGAAAGTGGCTGCTACCGAATGGAATCGCCAACCGACCCGCCTCGCATCGGGCGTAGTACGCAAATGCGCCCGCCGCTGTTCAAGCGGGTGCTTCAGCTGACGACGTTCGAAGCGCGAATTTCCAATACCCCACGTCTATCCACCGCCCGAACTTGAAGCCCACCTCTTCGAAGTGAGCCACCTTCGTGAAGCCGAGTTTCTCGTGCAACGCGATGCTCGCGGCGTTGGGCAACGCAACGCCGCCGATCACGATATGCGTCGGAGTGGGGCGCAGGCTCGTGAGCAGCTCTTTGTAGAGGCGCGTTCCGATTCCCTGTCCCGTATGCTGTGGATCGAGGTACACGGTGCTCTCGACCGAGTATCGGTAAGCGCTGCGTTCCCTCCACTTGCCGGCATAGGCATAGCCCACAATTGCGCCGCCGCGATCCGCAACAAGCCATGGCAGAGACAGCGCATCGATTCTCGCGATGCGCGCGGCCATCTCGGCGGGCCCGATCTCGGCCTCCTCGAAGGTGATCACGGTCTCGCGGATGTAGTGGTTGTAGATCCTGGCGAGCGCTGCAGCATCGCTCGCCGTGACGCCCCGAATCATGGTCTCCATCAGTTATGCCTTGGCGCTAGCGCGTGATCACAACGAGATACTTGCAAGGACCTCGTCCGCGGTTCGAAAATTTGTGCGCCACTTCGACGCGGGAACGCATGCAGTCGCCCGCGCCTAGCTCGAACTCGTCCGCGCCTTCCACGAGCGTGAGCGTGCCCCTGAGGATCACGAGATGCTGATCGTACGTAGTCCGTACGGGCTCGTAGTCCACCTCGGCTCCGCTGGGCAGCTCGACCTGCACGATCTCGACGCGCGAATCGGTGTTGCGCGGTGAGAGCATGGTCCGGAGCAAGCCGGTGGCGGGATCGCGCCATACCGGCTGTTCGCCGGCCCGTGCGATCGGCGGGCTGGCCGACGTCTCGGCGCTGGCGATCAGGCTCGACAAGGTGATACCGAGGCCGTTGCACAAACGCCCGAGCAGGGCGGCGGTGGGACTGACCTCGAGCCGCTCGATCTTCGACACCATCGCGCGACTAACGCCGGAGCGCTCCGCTAAATCGTTGGCCGAGAAGCCGAGCTGCGCGCGGCGCTTCTTGATGCCATCCGCGATACGGCGCTCCATGAGGTTCTGCGACGCCGCCGCACCGGAATTTGCGGTGGAGCGGCTCAGCGATCGGATAATAGCCATATGGCTACTATAGTGTCAGGAATTAATGCAGGCAAGCTGGGGTCAACGACAATCCGGGTTGAGCAGGCCAATGAGGAGTCCACCCAGAGGCTACCGAGATCATCGGACGCGCAGTTCTAACAGCCGCTCCTGGCCGGTCAGTGGCATTGGGCGCGAGCACTTGGACGTCTCAATTTCCGCGGGAGCGGCCGTTGTCTCCCGTTAGTGGTAGCGTCTCTTGCCTATGCTCCGCGCACACGAGCGCCGATGAACAAACCGAGCAGGGCGGAAGGTCGCCGCTCGTTGCCTAGGTTGCCGGTTGTCGTGCGATCAATCGTCGCCGGCCTTTTGATCACCATGGTCGGGATTTATCCATGGGGTGCCGCGGTATACGGCCTTGGCCCACGGATAGCCATCCCTGTGACCCTGGTATGGTTGGGCCTTTTTGCCACATGGACGAGCGGGCGTTTGCCGGCGCGCGTGTGGCGGGAAGCGAGGCGACGAGCCTTCCGGTCTATCTTGCTCGGTGGCGCATGAGGGTTCGTGGCGGCGCTGGCTTTCGCCGTTACGGTTGAAGCCGGTTTGCTCTCTCTGTTTCGTCTGACACCTTTCCCCCGTGAAGCCTTTCGCACGCTCCAGGCTCTCCCGGACGCGTCGCCGTTCGTGAGCTGGGTGGCTATCGCGACGGCTGCGCTGGTCGCGGGCGTAGGCGAAGAGATCGGCTTCCACATGCAGCAGCCCATAGAAGTGCGCCATGGAGCGCTGTTGGCGATTCTCGTTTCTTCGGCCCTATTCACCGCATTCCATCTCAATCAAGCCTGGGCAACGCCCGCGATGCTGCCGGTGATATTCGCCGCTGGCGCGCTGCTTGGTGTGTTGGCATGGGCGTCTGGTGCGCTGCTGCCTGGCATTATCGGACACACGGTGATGGATGTTGGCAACTTCGCCTATTGGTGGACGGGGATGATCGGCGACTATGACGAACAGCCGATTTCTGTGACGGGCGAAGATGGCCCGTTTCTGGTCTACCTGGTGGGCCTTATCGCCGGTCTCGTGCTGTTTCTACTCGCGGTCAAACGCTTGAACCGAGGGCGCGCGTCTGGGGCACCCGCGTTCACTCCGTCTGAAAAAGTGCGGGCATAGAGTCAGCGGAACTGATCCCCCGTGTCGGTAGGTCACGTTCCGATGAGTCGAACGTGCTCAAGCATTTCGCCCATTCGCGAAGGAAGGCGTTGTCGCAGAGACGATGAACGCTGAAGCGTCCGCTCGTGGCCGATCTGTGCATTCGATGGTCGGCGCTCGAACCCTCCGGCTCCGCAAGAGCGGACCTTCGTTTAGGCTCGCGCTGGTTTTTGTTCTCGACCCGAACCGGACACTCGCCGCTACGCGGGGAGCAGAGTGACGTTGAAGAAGTACTGAGCCTCGCGACGGAGTTGTCTATAGCCCTTCTCAGGACTCAGCCATTTGCTGGCTTCCGGGTGTTGAACGCCAATTGCGCTGCGAAGTGACGCTTGTAGGCGGGCCGCGCTTCGCCTCGGGCCACGTATGCGGTCAGATTCGGATATTCATCGAGTAGGCCGGAGCTCCTTATCCTGAGCAGCACCGACACCATCATGAGGTCGGCCGCGCTGAATGCTCCATCGAGCCAGTCTGCATCGCCGAGGCGAGCGCAAAGCTTCCAGAGTCGGTCGTGCAAGCGATGCTCGACCAAAGGCATGCGTCGCGCAGACCAGGGTTTGTCGCTCTCGAGGAGCCTGGCGTTTTCGCGTTCAAGTATTGGCGGTTCCACGGTGTTGACCGCGGCAAACATCCATGTGATCGCACGGGCACGGGCGTTGGCATCCTCCGGCATCAGACCCGCGTAGCGCTCCGCGATGTGGATCACGATCGATCCTGTCTCAAACAGAGTTAAATCGCCTTCTTCGTAGGTCGGAATCGAGCCAAAAGGATTGAGCGCAAGGTGGCCGGGTTCTTTCATCGCCGCGAACGAAACGCCGCGAACTGCGTAGGGTTGCCCAACTTCTTCGAGCGCCCAGCGAACGCGCGTGTCACGCGCAAGTCCCATACCGCCATCGGGTGATCGTTCAAACGCTGTAATGGTGATGCTCATACGGGACTTCTCCTTTAAGAAGATCCGGAGTGAGGCGATGCGCCGGCAGGGCAGAGAGCGTCGTCCGCGAAGAATTGGTTCACGAAAGGTCGAGCAAGACGGAACCGGAGGTTCTTCCAGCTTCAAGCGCTTCATGCGCCGCGCGTGCCTCTGCCAACGGGAAGGTCCCGCCGACATGGATTTGCAAACCGTCCCGCAGGGCCACGAAAAGCTCCGCGGTCGCCGCGCGGTAGCTCGCTATGTTCGTCGCGTACGCTACGACGCTCGGGCGAGCGATCGCGATTGAGCGTCTTGGTCCAAGCTCGGTGAGCGGAATCTCAGGCAGCGAACCGCTCGCCTGTCCGAGACTAACGACCACACCGAATGGTCGCACGCAGTCGAGGCTCTTTATCAGGGTGGAGCCGCCCACGCCGTCATAGACGACGTCCACACCAGTGCCATGGGTGAGATCTCGCACTCTCGCCGAAATGTTCTCGCGCTTGTGCAGTAGGATGTGATCGGCGCCCGCCTCAAGAGCGGCCCGCGCTTTTTCTTCACTCCCTACAGTGCCGATGACGGTGGCGCCGAGTCGCTTGGCCCACTGAGTGAGTATGAGTCCCAGCCCACCGGCGGCTGCGTGGATGAGCACCGTGTGCGCGCTGCTGACGGGCCATACGCGATGCAAGAGCATGTGTGCGGTAAGACCCCGCAGCATCGCGGCAGCAGCCACGCGTTCGGAGATGTGTTCGGGCAGTGCAATGACGCGTTCAGCGGGAATCACCCGGCTTTGCGCATAGCCGCCCATGGGCAACCCCGCCCAAGCCACGGACTGTCCGACTTTAAGCCCTCGAACATCGGTTCCGATCTCTTCGATAACCCCCGCCGCTTCCACGCCGGGGATCGCCGGTAGCGCGGTCACGGGATAGACACCAGTGCGATGGTAGATATCGATGAAATTCACCCCGGCCCAGCGCTGCCAGATGCGCACGTCGCGAGGGCCCATTGGCGCGGGCGTCATGTGAACTCCCCTGAGGACTGCGGGGTCGCCCGTGTGGTCGAAGGAAACTGCGTCAAACATGATGTCACTCCTGATTGATGGCCTCAGAATAGGCCTGCGCGTCGAAGCACAGAAGCCGTAATTGCTGCGCTTCAACTGTGCAAGAATGCACAGGTGAACTGGGACGATCTCCGCTATTTCGTCGCCCTGGCGCGGGCTGGAACCCTCTCTGCGGCGGCGCGCAATTTGAAGGCCGAGCACACGACGGTGGCGCGGCGGGTGGCGGCGCTCGAAACGTCCCTTGGCACGAAATTGTTAGAGCGCGCGACCAAAGGCTACCGCCTCACGGCACAGGGCGAGGAGTTCGCCGCGCTCGCCTATCGGATTGAGGGAGAGGTCTTGGGCATTGAGCGGCTGGCGGCCGCCCGTGACGCTGCCGTTACCGGAACGGTACGTGTGTCAGCGCCTCCCGCCATCGCGAGCTACTAACTGACAGCGAAGCTTGCGCTGTTACGCGATGCCTATCCCGGCATCATCGTTGAGCTGGTAGGACACAGCCGTGCCGCGAACTTGTCCCGGAGGGAGGCCGACATCGCCGTGCGGCTGTTCCGTCCCGACGATGGGGTCATGGTTGCGAGGCGGATCGGCTCAATTGCGCACGGTCTCTACGGCGGAAAATCATATCTCGCAGCCACGTCCGTGCACGATCGGCGATATCTGGGCTATGACGACAGTCTCGCGCAAGCTCCGCAACAGCAGTGGGTGCTATCCCTCGCTGCCCCCCAGCCGCTGGTGTTCCGCTCGAATGAACTCGCGTGCGTTCATCAGGCCATTGCGGCTGGTGTAGGGCTGGGGGCTCTGCCGAGATTCATAGGCGACTCGGACGAACGCCTTCAACGTGTTCCGACCAAGAACGAAGCTGAGGCGACGCGCGAAATCTGGTTGCTGGTGCACCCCGACTTACGACGATCGCCTCGTATTCGGGTCGTTCTGGACTACTTGGCGGCGCAGGTGCTCGCAGATCGAACCATCCTCGATCCTGGCTGAATGGTCTGTGCAAGCATGCGGAGACACTCGCGAATGGGGCTGTCATCGCGAACAGAGCTCGCATACCCAGATCGGTAGCAGCTGCGGCTGCCATCTCGGACGTCCGCAATTGGCCGGCAGGCCGCCTCGGGGTCGAACGCTCGGGAGTCTCGCGACCGCCAGAGCGGACTTCCTCGGTAGAATCGCAAAGGCGTCCGAACGACCCAGAGCGACATTCTCCGCGGGCCACATCGACGATGAGCAGTGTGGGCGGTTCGGAGGCTCGCGGCAGCGTGCGCGAGGAAGCCGAGTCGTCGTTGCCCCCCGTCTGCGACAGGCGCCGTTCGAGACCGAGCGAGCTCAATCGCTTCGGAGCGCGATCGCCGGCTCGATTCGCGCCGCGCGCCGCGCAGGTATATAGCAAGCGAGGAGACCGACCGCGGTCAAAACGACGAGCCCGGCCCCGAAGCTCAGCGGATCCGTCGCCGACACACCGTAGAGCAGAGCTCCGACCAGTCTGGTCAACGCTAAGGCCGCGCCCGTACCGAGAACGAGGCCGAGGATTATCATCGCGACGCCCTGCCGCAGCACGAGTAATTGCACGTTCCGGCCTTGTGCGCCCATGGCCATCCTGATGCCCAACTCGGTCCGTCGTTGGCTGACGAGGTGGGAGACGACGCCGAAGATGCCGATCAAGGCCAAGGCCACGGCGATGACTCCGAAACTCGACAGCAGCAGCGTCGCCCGGTGAAGGTCTTGGACCTGGCCGGCGGCATAGTCTTCTACCGTGCGGATCTTGGAGACCGGTACGTCGGGAACGGCTTCGCGGACTGCAGCGCGCAACGTTGCGTCCATTCCGGTCAGAGCACCGTTCGTCCGCACGACGACTTCGGTCTGCAGCAAATCCAACGCCATGGCGTTGCCCATTCGCCGCGGGACCTGCAGACGAGGGATATACAGCTGCGGCTGCGCAACACGCTGATAGCGATCTTGCCGGACGTCCGCGACGACACCGACGACTTCGCGTACCGGCGCGTCGATCACATTAGCCTGGAATCGTCGGCCGATCGGATCCTCTCCCGGCCAGAAGCGCTCGGCCATGGCCCTGTTGACGATCGCAACCGGCCGGGATTCCAGACGGTCGCTCGTATCGAACGCGCGTCCGCGAACGAGAGGCATCTCGAGCGTGCGGAAATAATCGGTGCTTACGGGGTACCACTCGGCGCTGCGTGCCGTCTGCTCCGACGGCAGCGGCGCTTCCCCTTCGAGGCGCACGCCGACGCGCGGGGCCGAACCGCCGAGCGGCGGCGTCGCCGTGGCGGCCACCGACCGAACACCGGGCAGCGTCGATAATCGTCGAACGACCGCTTCGTTATTCTCGTCGAAGCGCGAATCGAACTGCACCAGAGGTTCGCCCGCGGGGTCGCGTCCGTCTCTGCGGTAGTAGCTCCGGGGAAACGACAGCTCCAGAACCGTCAGGTTCGATGGATTGAACCCGACTCCCGCCTCGCTGATCAGCGCGAAACTTCGAAGCAGGAGCGTCGCCGCGACGATGATGACCACGGCAAGCGCAACCTGGCCCACCACGAAGCATTTGCGAAACCGCTGTTGGCCGGTCCCCTGACTCGAACCCCAGCTGGCCTCTCTGATCACCGCCATGAGATTGGGACGCGACACGCTAAGCCCCGGAAGGACGCCGAAGACGATCCCGGTACCGAGCGCCGTGAGACCGGCGAACGCTACGACGCGCCAATTCATGCTGACATCCTCCAAGCGTGGAAAGCCTTCGCTCCCGGAAGCCACGAGCACACGCACACCGACTGAGGCGAGGCCGATGCCGAACGCGGCGCCCAACACGGAGAGCACGACGTTGTCCGTCAGCAACTGTCGGACGAGCCGCCAACGCGAGGATCCGAGCGCCGAGCGCACGGCAAACTCCTTCCGTCTGTTCGCAGCCCGCGAAAGCACGAGCGCACCGATGTTCGAACACGCAATCAGCAGCACGAAAAAGACCGCGCCTTGAAAGACCCATAGCAGCCGGCGAAAGTCTCCGACGTAGGCATCGCGCAGGGACTCCACTTTGAGACCCCAACCCATGTACTCGGGAACTTGCTTGCCGATGACTTGCGCCAAGCCGTCCATCTCCGCCTGAGCCTGGTGGATCGTCACGCCCGGTTTCAGACGACCGATCAGCGTGAACAGGTGGCTCGGACTTCGCGCCGCCCTGGCCAGATCGTCGTCTGGCTGATAGATCCACACGCCTGTGTCCGGATTCATCAATTGAAAGCCCTGCGGCATGACGGCGTCGATCACGAAGCTCACAGCGGCGAAATTCACGCTCGTTCCCAGCACCGAAGGTGATCCGCCGAACATGCGCTGCCAAAGGTCGTAGCTGATACAGATCCCGTTGGGATCCTTGGGCGGCCAATCCCCGAGCAGCGGCGCGACGCCCAACGTCTGAATCAGATCCCGAGAGAAAAACTGCGCGGGAATCCGCTGCGCCGCGCTGTCGCCGCCGCTCGGCGTGACGATGACCGCCCCGCTCACCCGCCCCGTTCCGAAGCTTTCGAACGAGGTATTGTTATCGCGGATGGCAAAGAAGACGCCGGTGTTGGTGCCGAAACGCTGATCCGGCTCGTTCGGCGGTGTCAGCCAGACGACGACGAGCCGGTCGGCGTCCGGAAGGGCGAGCGGGCGTAACAAGACGCCGTTGACGACGCTGAACACCAGGGCGTTCGCACCGATGCCCAGTGCCAGCGACACGACGGCCACGATCGTGAAGCCCGGACGCTGACGAAGACTTCGGCAACTCACCGTAAGATCACGAAGCCAAGAGCTGAAAGCCATACCCATGCGCCCACCCCCGTTGGCTCGCTGCGTCTTCGCACAGCGTTTCATCGTGGACAGCAGCACCGATCGTGCCAAAATCGGCGCTGGAAGTAGTCCTGGGACATTCGCCTCCAGGCGCGCCGAAAACACGGCATCAGCCGTCCCGGAATCGAAATAGCGCGTCCCGCTTTCAGGGCAGAGGGTGTATTCGTAACAGACGCTGCCCGCGCAGGAGGAGGAAGTGTCGAAAAGCGTGCCGCAGTACGCAGGATTTTCGCCGCACGCCGGTTGCCGTTGACGGCCGCGGCGGAACCGTTATGCGGCTTAGCGTCACGCGAAGCGTGGCCCATTCGCTGCGGGGGGTTGGCGCATTGGCGAATCGCGACTTCGCGCTGCTCGCGCTCGCGATGGGCGTCGCCGGTATCGTGATCGGGTCTGCAGGTCACGCGTGCCGCGTCAACGCCAAGCCACGGCGACCGCCCGCTGACTCAATTGCCGAGGCTTTGGGAGGGGTGCTCGTGTCCATCGAACACGTGGGTCAACGTCCGTTCCCGGTCTCGCGGCCAAAGCCGATCGTCGACATCGTTGTGGTCGTCAATAACTCAAGTGACGAAGCCTCGTATCTACCAGCATTGACGCAGGCGGGATAGCAGCTGCGAGTTAGAGAACCTGAGTGGCATGAGCACCGAATGTTCAGGACTCCCGAGCTAGACGTCCACGTGCATGTGTTCTCGGAGGAGTGTAGCGAGGTGATACGTATGCTGGCATTTCGAAACAGACTTCGAGATTCGGTGGAAGATCGTCAGCGCTACGAGGCTGTCAAACGCGAACTGGGTGCGAGGAAATGGCCAAACGTGCAAGCCTACACTGACGCCAAGTCCGATGTGGTGGAGTCGATTCTCTCCAGGCGTTCGTAGTTGGCCGAGAGCCGGCTGGGAGGTGCGTGTCCGGTCGTCTCAGATTCCGCGGATGCGGCTGTTCCTGAAGGTACGTGCTAACTTCTGAGTTCGAGACTCGATTCGGCCGGTCCGGCGGAGTTCGATGACCAATCGTGACGGTGCAGCTCTCGTGCTCGTTGACGTGCAACCGGACTTTATGCCGGGCGGCGCGCTCGGCGTCACGGACGGCGATGCCATTCTTACGCCGCTTGCGAAGTTGCTCGCTGCTCGTCGATTCTCGCTCGTAGTCGCCACACAAGACTGGCATCCTGTGGGCCACATTTCATTCGCGAGCCGTCACCCAGGGCGCAAGCCCTTCGATCACATCTCTCTCTATGGGCACGACCAGGGACTCTGCCCCGATCACTGCATCATGGGCACGCCTGGCGCAGCGATACATTCCCAGTTGCCCGAGCCGCTCATCGACGCCATCGTGCGTAAAGGCACGCACCGCGAGGTCGATTCGTACAGTGGGTTCCGTCACAACTGGGATGCGACAGGGCGGCGCGCCCCTACGGGTCTCGCGGGCCTTCTGCGCGAGCGGGGTATCACCGAGATCTACGTATCCGGGCTCGCGCGCGACGTCTGCGTGAAATGGACAGCGCTGGACGCAGCCGAACTCGGCTTCTCGACGACTGTGGTTTGGGATCTTACGCGGGCCGTGAATCCCGCGAACGATGAGCATGTGGTGGGGGAGCTTACGAGTGCCGGAATCAAGATCGCAGAATTCCGCGATGTGATCTAGTTGGAGCACAGCCGCACCTGGCCGAAGGCGGCTGCGACTCTGTGCGGGAACGTCCGCTCTTCGTCCGGAGTACCGAAGTCTCGTCGGACAGGCGACTCTCGCAAGAATGGTCAAGGGAGAGTTGATTCGTTGCTGACGAGTGTCTAGGGCGCCGACTCACTACCAAGATCCGATGCGAGCAGTGCCACCTTGAACCGTCTCGGAGGACGCGGCTGCTACTACGCTGCCATAAATTTCCTACTCAGCGTGCGCCAGCATGACTTCCAAACGCTGCGCGCTTCTCTGATTCGTCCGCGTCCGGTTCTGCTGAGTTATCCGGATCCGGCCGCTTTAAATCCATTGTTCGCCGGTTCGCCCTACGGCCCATGACTTCCGCCGGCGCCGACGCCGCAGCTGCTGGCGCGGCGCCCGACGGCGAGCGCCTGGGCGGATCGTGCGCCGGAAAACTGAATCCAAATCCTACCCCCGCTACCAACCTTCACATTGCTGGTCGCCGCCGGCCAGCCCCAAAGCTGCGTCGCGCTGCCCTAGGTGACCACACTCGAGGGTGTCAGTCGTTATCTCGATGCGGATATCCCGGCGTCTGCGACTGAACGTGGGTCGCCTGTTCCGAGCGGCGTCCGATCGTCAGGCCCAATCAATCTCTCGGCGGCGCAGTGGCGTCCGCCAATGCCGCCAACGCGCGCCGGTCGATCTTGCCGTTCGGCAGCTTCGGCAACTCGGTGACGATATGAACGACGTCGGGCACGGAAAAGGCCGGAGCGCTTCCTGCGTATGTTGCCCGCAGCACGCTCGGTGACACTTCGGTGCCACGCCGCAAGACGCAAAACGCTACCAGTGATCGGCCGCGTACGTTCGCGGGGCCGGCCGCCACAGCGGCTTCCTCCACACCCGTTAACTCCCGCAGTCGGTTTTCGACATCGGCAAAAGGCAACAACAGACCGTTTCGATTGACACTGAGGTCGCAGCGACCAAGCACCTTGAGCGTTCCCTCCGGCCCGTGTTGGGCGAGATCCCCCGTGTTGTACCAGCCATCCTCGATCGCACCCGGTCGCTGAACGGGGTAACCATCGAGATCGACGTACCCCTCGAAAGCGCGGGGAGCCCTGACCTGGAGCGCGCCCTGATCCGTTCCCTCCATGGCGATGATCCGAGCTTCGACTCCCGGAAATAGTGTGCCAACGGTCGAACACCGCAGCTCGAAAGGCATCTCGACGCGACCCGTGGCGATCACGCCCATCTCCGTTGTGCCGTATTGACTGACCAGCGGACCATGCAGGTCTTCGGCGCGTTTGAACGTCGACTCGCTGATCCGGTCGCCGCCCGTCACGATGTAACGATAGGGTCGCGGAGTCCGTCGTGCGCGCACCAACATCTCGCATAACGATGGCGTCGCATAGGCTATGTTCGGTTCGAACTCTCTCTCACGATCGAAGAACTGCAGAAGATTGCTGCGCTCTTGAAAATCGATCGATGCACCGCCGAAGAAACCGGCCAGCAGTCCGCAGCGAAGGCCGAAGCTGTGAAAAATCGGCGTCGGCAACGCAAGGCGACTCGAGGCATCGAACTGACGGACTCTCAAGGCTTCGAGCACGTCCGCGAGAACCATCCCCTGCCGGTAACGCACGAGCTTCGGCGCCGCCAAGCTGCCCGATGTACGAGCGAATATGCACGGATCGTCTTCGGGCGGAGCGATCGCGTTCGAGCTGAATTGCTCGTTCGGACGCACGCTCAGCAGAGCGGTGGGCCGCACTGCGGGCGAGTCAGCCGTGGGGCGCACCGCGCTGACTGACAAGATCCAACGGCAGAATCCCACGTGTGCGACGTCGTGGCCCACGGTTCTTGCGCCCCGCCCAGGAGTGGGTAGCGTCATCAAGCTGTTTCCGGCATCGAGCAACGCGAGCACGGCCAGCGCGCCGGGCACCGAGTTGTTCAGCTCGACGGTTATGCAGTCGGCGGCCTGCACGCCACTTGCGCGCAAGAACGCCTGAATCTCTTGGATGTGCTGCAGGACCTCGGGATAGGTGAACTGGTAGTGGCCGTCGACAAGGACGCTGTCGCGATTTTCTGGGCGCAGCGCCGCACTGCGGATCAGCGATCGAAACGAACCAGCCGTCGCGCGAACGAAGCGTGGTTCAGCGGACATGAGATCCTCGTTGGCGCAGGCCGACTCCTTTGGCATCCACTTCGACGCCCACCAGCGTCGCGAATTATAGAACACAGGCAGCCGCAGACTGCCGTTCGGCACGTTTCGTCAAATCGGCGACCCTTGCGGGCTGCGAGATCTGCGAGTCGACCAGCGGAAGATCAGTGCGCGTTCCCGCAGAGCGCGAGCGCAAGTCGGTCATGGTTCGCTCGCGAGAGGCTGTCGTCGTCGGCCAGAGCATCCTCCAGCGGCCGGCGCATCATCGCCAGGGGTTCGCGACCGGGGCGTTCCTGAGACGAGACGCGTCACGCGGCTCGTGTCCCGCCTAACGATAGAAAGTGTGGCGTCCGATTCGAGCCGTACGAATGCCGCGGCGCGGCGTCCGCACGCTGGTATTGTGAAAGTACAATGCGCCGCGTGTCGGGTCGCGTGGCGGATCATGCAGGAGCTTTGCCGCGACCCCGAGAGCCGCTCGCCAGCTGTCGGCGTCCTTCGGCCTGTCGCTCTTCCCGTCGCACCAGAATGCAAACTGGCACGGCGGCTGCTCGCCACCTTGATGCACCACTGCGCACGGCGTCGGCGGGAAGTGGGCGCTGCTCACGCGATTGAGCACGGTCCACCCGACCGCGATCATGCCGCGCAGACCTTCCCCTCGCGCTTCCCAATACATCGCCTGAGCCAGGCACCGCTGCTCCGCTCTCATCGAAGCCGCCTGCACGGTGCCGGCGCAGCCTTGCGCGACAACGCCGCAGAGCACGGCTGACGCAGCGACCCTCGCCTTAGCGGTTCGACGAAAAGTAGCCGCTGTCATACCGGGCCCTCCGTCGACGATCGTGGCGATCATCCATGCACAAGAGGGTCGCAGGCGGAAACTGAACGGGAGTTGAACGACCGTGGCGCGCCGCGCTGGCAGCGGCTGCCGGCTGTGCTATCGTCGAAATCTGAGAGACGTCGACTGCCGGGCGGAAATCGCCACCGACCGGGGCTGCGGGGTCGCTCGTTCGCAGAGGCATACCCATGGCGATGCTTCGAATTCTGTTCGTTGCGCTGGTGTCTGTATCCTCGGGCGCGCATGCGCAGACCGAGGACGACCTTGCCCGGCTCGCCTTTTGGCCGCAGCCGCGAACGAATGCGGCTCTTCCATTTGTCCCGCGGAACGGCGTCGGGAGCGTCCCGGGGCGCGCTCGAACCCCGGCAGCGGCCGAGACGGGTTCTCTCGCCACGCAATCCGCCGACAGCGCCGAGCTATCCGCCGCGGTCGACAAGCAGCTCCGGGCGCTGACCAAAGAGGAAGCTGCCAACGGAGAACGCTCGACCGCCTTGGTCGGGCAACTGCTGTCGCTGGCGGCGGGCTACGAGGAGCTCGCGAAGCACGATGCCGCGGCCGCCACGCTCGAGGAGGCGATACGCCTTTCGCGAGTCAACTTCGGCTTGTACTCGCTCGAGCAGGCGGAGGCGGTCGAGTCGCTGGCCGCAGTGAAGCAAACGCAAGGGAAGTACGGCGAAGCGATCGAGCACCGGGAATATCTGCGCGATCTCGTCCGCAGAAACGCCGAGGATCCACACGTGGTCGGGGTTCTGAGCGACCTCGCAAGGTCGGAGATAGACGCGGCCCGGCAATCCCTCGGTGTGCCGGCCCCCCCGCAGCTGATCATTAGGCTCGGACTGCCTGAACCCGCGCCTCGGCGCCCGCGGACGCCTTCGCTGGACGCTCTTTACGCGGCGCGCTCCGATTATGGGGCGGCGCTCGATGCTCTCGTGCGGCTCCGCGCGGGCGACGCGCAAGACGTGTTTGCCCTCGAGGATGCGCTGGTCGACACTGTGT
The DNA here is from genome assembly GCA_963817615.1 of uncultured Gammaproteobacteria bacterium. Taxonomy (GTDB): domain Bacteria; phylum Pseudomonadota; class Gammaproteobacteria; order Steroidobacterales; family Rariloculaceae; genus FEN-1219. The sequence goes on from CAWFPH010000003.1 coordinate 535,703, forward strand.
ACTTCGAGTTCGCACACCCAGAGGTCTATGGGCCGCAGAGCTTGTACACCCGCATGAACGGCGGAGTGCTCGTACCCCAAAGGCTCAGCGAAATCGGCTTGGATATCTTGCAGGGAAGGGTCCGTGCGAGTGTGAATCGCAAGCGCAACCCCGTCGATGTCGCGCAGACCATGCTCGCGCTGGGCGACTGGTATTTGGTCTACTCGCAGTTCGGCTGGGCGCTCGATGAATATCAGCGCGCGCACGATTGGGTCGCGGCCCACGGCGTTCCAAACGAGACCATCGCCCGGCTGCTGTCCCCGGAGGTGCCGCCGATCGTTCCCGTGCTTCCCAGGGAGCTCGTCGGTACCAGCGAAGGTCGTGCGGTTCGGGGTTATATCGATGCGGCGGTCGAAGTCACCCGATTCGGCCAGGTCAAGGACGTCGAGATCCTCGGCAAGTCGTCGGGAACATCAAGGGCAATCGAGAAGCGGTTGCGCCGCTATTTGGCCGCTAGCTGCTTTCGGCCGCGTTTTGTGGCCGGGCAGCCCGCGCGGGCCGATCGGTTCGAGGCGCGCTTCTACTTTGGGTATTGAGCCCGGCGGGGGCGCGACAGAGCTCTTAAGAAAACTGGTGGCAAACGGCAGCGCCGGGATGGTAGCCTCAGCGGCGGTTGAATCGTCTTTGGCGGTGCCGGATTATGGTATGCGGTACCGGCCGTACTTTTTGGAGGCGCAGGTAATGATCAAGCGGATTTTGGGTTCTGTCGTCGTCTGCGGGTGGCTCGTAGCCAGTGGCTCGGTGCAGGCCCATCACTCTCTTTCGGGTGTCTACGACATCAAGAAGGAAGGAGAGGTTACCGGCGTGCTCACACGAGTCGCGTTCACCAATCCTCACGGCGCCATGCACCTGAATGTCAAGAATGAGGACGGCACCATGACGGAGTGGGTGATGACCACCGGCTCTGCCAATACGCTTGCCGGCCTCGGCATCAGCAAGAATGGGCCGAACGCGGTCAACGTCGGCGACACGGTTACCATCAAGTACTTCGCTGCCAGAAACGGCGCTCCGTTGGGGTTCATTCGGTCCATTACGCTGGCCGACAAGCGCACCATCCAACTCTCCAACGGCAGCAGCACCGACTAAGAAGAGCAGGGGGAACACCTGGGCGCTTCACGCGGGGTGATTTGCACCAGGCTCGCGCTCGCATTCGTTTTCGACGAGTACGAGCCAACCGTCCCAGCCTGATCGCTCGGCGCCGGCGGGAAGGCCGGCGTCACTCTTGGCTCGCCACCCCCGGGCCGGCGCAGCCGCAGCGATCGACACTACTTTCAGGCGGGATTGAGCGAACCAAAAGAAACATCGAGAACCGGCCTCTAAATTGAGGGCATCCCCGCCGGATGGTAGGCTCGAATGGTCAAATTCCCACATGCGTTGGACGTGACGGCACCCCTTGCCGATCACAATCTTCGGAGGCGCAGGAATGTTTAAGCGAGCTTTGGGATGTGTCGCTGTCGCGGGCTGGCTGCTGGCAGGCTCGGCGCAGGCGCATCACTCTTTGTCGGGCGTGTATGACATCAAGAAGGAAGCGAAGGTGACGGGCGTGCTCACGAAAGTGGCATTCACGAACCCCCACGGCGCGATGCATATCGACGTGCCGAACGCGGATGGCGGCACCACGGAGTGGGTGATGACGACCGGCTCGGCGAACACGCTCGCGAGCCTCGGGTTCGGCAAGAACGGGCCCAACACCGTCAAGCCCGGCGACAGAGTCACGATCACTTACTTTGCGGCGCGCAACGGCAAGCCCCTCGGCTTCATTCGGTCGATTACGCTGCCCGATCAGCGCGAAGTTCAAATCTCCAACGGCAGCAGCGCCGACTGACAAGATTGAGGGGAACACGATGGGTTTGCGACGAGGGATGATGGGCTCGGGGGCAGTGCTGGCGGGAATCGTTCTCGCAATCGGCGCGCCCTTGACGGTGCATGCACAGCCGAGCCGCAACGCGGGTCCGCCACCGTACACACCGGCGGACGACGCGAAGAACCTGAAGGCGGTGCTGTTCAACTGGGCCTGGCACATGGGCATGTTGCGCGGCTTGGACGAGCACGAGCTGATCGTGTCGCTCGAGTATCAGGGCACGGGCACGGTTCAGGTCAACGGCCAGCCGTGCATGGCGAAAAAGTATCGCACGAGCATCAACTACCAGGTTCCTGGCGAGCGCATTCAATACGAATGCACGCTGCCGAACGGCAAATCGGTGTCGAACGTGGAGGTCGTGAACTGGCAATACGCCTGGAACGAGGACCAGCCGGGCGCGGAGATCGAGGAAGGGCGGGGCAAGGCAACTCCGATGCCCGGTGCCGTGAAAGAGCGACTCATCCGGCTCTATGCGAGCCCCCAGGGCGCGGTCAAAGCAGCGCTAGCAGGCGCGAATCAGCCGGATCCGCGCGCGCTGCCCGAAGGCAAGGCGACGACGGTCGGCAAAACGAGCGTGTCCTGGAAGGGCGGGAAACCGGTCGTGATGTTCCCGATCCCGGGCGTGACCGGTGCGACGGCAGCGGCAACGCTCAACGGCAACTACATGGCCGAGCGTGTCGTGGTGACCGAAGGCAAGAACACCACCGAGTTCAGCTACGGCGACTACATGGATTGGAACAACCCATTGAACAAGGTCGAGGTGTACTACGCCGGCAAGATGACCGAAACCCAGAACGGCAAGGTCGTTCGCGATGTGAAGACCACGCAGACCGAGACGGGCAACGTGTACGTCGCGATGCCGGTGCCGGCGAGCGTACGCAGCGCGATCAAGCCCGCGGTGAATACCGAGCCGCCGCCGCCCGTGCCGGGCGGCAACGCGACGACGTTCTCCGCCGAGGCGAAGGCGATGCCCACGCCGCGACTGGCGGACGGCAAGCCCGATCTGACCGGCAACTGGGGCGGAGGCGGCATGAACTGGCGCTACGGCAATCGACGCTGCGGCCCGACCCAGGCCGAGGGTTGCAGCCCCGCCTGGAATCAGACGACCGATTTCGAGTTCGAGTCGCCGTCGCGTTACGGGCCGAATCGGCCGCTCTACAAGCCGGAGTTCTGGGACAAGGTCCAACAGCTCGATATGTGGACGAACAAGGACGATCCGGTCATGACGTGCCAGCCGCTCGGCATTCCGCGGCAGGGGCCGCCCCGTCGGATCATTGAGTCGCCGAAAGACATCGTGTTCTTCTACGGCCAGTACGCGGACGGCGGCGGCGGCTACGGCGAGTACCGCATCATGCCGATCGACGGCCGTCAGCACGACCCGAAGATGGACATTACGACCACCTACATGGGCCATACGGTCGGTCATTGGGAAGGGGATACGCTCGTGCTCGACTCAGTCGGGTTCAACGACCAGACGTGGCTCGGCCGCGGCGGTTACTTCCATTCCGACGAGATGCACGTCGTCGAGAAGTTCACGCGGCAGGGCAACGAGCTTCTGTACGAGGTCACGGTCGAGGATCCCCAGGTGCTCGTGCGGCCGTGGGTCATGACGCCGCGCATCTTGCGCGAGATTCCGAATCCCGACGCGGGCCTGTTGCCGGAGCGGGGCAACTGCGAGACCTACGAGACGGAGGACATTACGTCCCAGATCCGACACTAATGTCGGTGCGCCGACGGCGGCGGCTGAATGCCGCCGCAGCAGTGCGCGCTTCCGGCTGATCAATCGCGAGCGGCGCACTCGGGCTCCCCGGCTGCGCCGCTCTTGCTTGCTGCGCTTGGTTCAGCCGCCGGTCGGCGCGGGGCTACCGCGGCTCGGCTTCTGCGGCCGTCGCAGAAAGACTTTGATGTAAGGGCTGCCCGGCGCCTTGTACTGGCCCGCCATGAGAAAGATCCGTTCGAACGTGCCTGGGTCTGCGTCGATGAACGCTCGGACGCTTCGCTCGACAGTCGTCATCACGCTTTCGTGAGCCGAGACCGTCAAGCCGCCCGCATGGTCGATCAACAGGCGGCAAGCCGTGGAGCGGCATTCGACCTCGATGGCCGAGATTCCCGGCGGCGCATCGCTGAGCGCGTGCTCGAGGCGCGACCGCGTCGCCCCGGCCCAGCTCCGATCGATCGGCTCCGCATCGAACAGCGCGTCGGCGAGCAACCGATCGTGGACCATCGTCGACACCTGAACGTTCGCGACCTCGTCGACTTGGCGCTCGTCGACCTCGCCGGGCCTCAGGCCGGAAACGCGCAGCACGAGATGATCGTCGTCGTACGTGAACACGAAATCCCGGCTGCCCTGCGCCGCGGCCGGCCGAGTGGGTGCGATGAACGCGCAGCCGAGCGACATTGCGACGGCGAGCCCCAGGAGGCGCTGATTCCGATCCGACACGCCGCTACATTAGCATTTTGCGGAATCGCGGCACCGAGTGCACCGAGAACGGTTGTCGCGGCCCCGCGAAGCGCCCAAGGCGAATCAAACAACCCGGCGTCCGGCGCCGGAAAGGAGTCGATATGAGCGGACCGGTGATCAACATCGACGACGTCGAGATCGAGGAGCGACCGGCGCTCTTTCAGCCGACGGGCGCAGCCGCCGCGCGGTTCGGCTCGCGCAGCGGTGCCGTCGGGACGCGGATCGGCGCAAAGCTGCTCGGCTACAACATCACGGCCGTCGCCCCCGGGAAACGCGCCTTCCCGCTGCATAACCATCATGCAAACGAGGAGATGTTCTTCATTCTTCAGGGAACAGGTGAGGTTCGAATCGGGCGCGAGAGGCACCGGATTCGTCAGGGCGACTTCATCGCGAACCCGCCCGGCGGGCCCGAGCACGCCCATCAGATCATCAACACGGGAACCGAGGAGCTGCGTTATCTCGCGGTGAGCACGATGATCGTGCCGGAGACCGTCGAATATCCGGACTCGGGCAAGGTCGCAGCCTTCTCACGCCAAATGGCGGCGGACGGCTCAATCCGAGTCGTGCGCCAGATCGGCCGGCCGGAGGCGAGCATCGACTACTGGGAAGGCGAATGAGCTGATCGCCGGCGCCGGCGCTGCTTGACCACCCGCGGCGACGCTGCCCATGATCGCTGCAACAAGGGGGGCGCTCGAATGTCAGGTAACGCAGACGCCACGAACGACGACGATGTGAGCCTAGCCGGGTCCGAGCCCGTGGCGGACGCCCTCGGCCACTGGTCGCGCCGCGAGATGCTCGTGCTCGGCGCGACCGGCGCGGCGGCGATCGCGACCGGCGCGGCGGCGCAGGAGCGGCGGCGCAAGGCGCCCGCGGTCGGCGGCGGAGCGGTCGCCGGTATGCCGTTTCGTGCGTTCGTCCGCCACGGGACGACGGGCTCGATCGAGGATCTGCGGCTGCGCGACCTCAAGCCCACGCAGGCGCTCGTCCGAACCAAAGCCTCGTGCGCCTGCTACACCGTCACCTCGAGCGTGCTGGGCGACGCCCCGCAGAAGACGCCGGCCATCCCGAATCACTCGAGCATGGGCGTCGTCGAGGCGGTGGGCGCACAGGTACGTCGCGTGCGGGTCGGCGACCGCGTGCTCGTGTCGGGCACGCCGTGGTGCGGGCACTGCCATCAGTGCCTCACGGGCACCCCGGAGTGGTGCAACTATCTAGCGCCGGGCGGCGTGCCGAACGACCCGATTGCCGAAATGGCGGACAAGACCGGCGTGATCGAAGCTGCCGTGATCGGAGGATTGAGCGAGATTACCGTCGCCTACGAGGAGTACTGCGTTCCGATCTTCTCCGACCTTCCCGACGAGCAAATCGCGATGCTCGGTGATACCGGCGCAGTCGGCATCGCTGCCACGAGCGTCTATGACCCGGTGCAGATCGGCCAGAATGTGGTCATCTTCGGCGCGGGACCGATCGGCTTGGCTGCAGTGCAGGGTGCGCGCGCGCAGGCGGCCGGCAAGATCATCGTCGTGGAGCCGGTCCGCTATCGGCGCGAGTGGGCGATGAAGTTCGGCGCGACGACCGTGCTGGATCCGAACGAGAGCACCGATACGCTCGTCGACCGCATCCGCGACCTCTGCGCGCAGCGCACCGACCGGCTCGACGCCGGCGGACAAGTCGCTGGCAATGGCAGGCTGTCGATGCGCGGCGCGGATCTCGTCGTCGAAGCGTCGGGCCTCGACCGGTTTCCGCCCGCGGTGGAGGTCGGGCCGGATCCAACCGGCCTGCTCGCACTGCGCCAGGCATGGGAAGTTACGGCGCCCGGGGGCAGCCTCGTGACGCTCGCCGTGCAGAAGGGCGATATCGCGTTCCCGGCCGCGATGTTCTGTCTGTCCGGGAAGCGGATCTACGGCGGGCAAATGGCCGGCATGAATGTGATGCGCGACACCGCGCGCTTCATCACCGCCATGGAGAACGGGGCCGTCGATGTCGGGGCGCTGATCACCTCGACGCGGCCGCTCGAGCAGGTCAAGGAAGGGTTCAAGAGCGTGGCCGACCGCACCGAGCTCGGCGTGGTGATCACGATGCAGTCCTAAGAGCGCCCTTTGACCAGCCGGTGAATCCGGGATAGACACCGCCCAAAGCGCCGTATGCGAAAGGGGGGCGAGCTCGCCCCCCTCGTTTTTTTTGAACGCCGCCGGCCCCCTGGCTGGGCTGCATCGAGCGCTCAGCCGCTCGTTTTGGTGCGCCAGCTGTCTGCGTAGTGCTCACGCGCCTCGCGTGCGTACGGCGTCGGCGCGATCTTCACGCGGATCTCGGCCTGTTTGTGCCGTTCCGTCGAGGTCTTGCCGGTCGGTTCGGGCTCGCCCCAAACGAGCTTCAACACGTCGCCGACCTTCACGTCCGCGGCGACGACACCGAGCGACAGCATGCAGCGCTCATTGAACGAATAGCCATTGAACATCGACATGCCGACCTGCTTGCCGTCGCGCAGAACGAGGTCGGCGCTGCTCGAGCAGTAGTTCGGTTGCGGGAAGTCGATCCACTTGTACGGCGTGCCTTCCTCGAAGGACGAGGCGATCACTTTCAGCACGTCGTCGCGGTTCCACTCGAACGTCACCTTCTGACGGTTCTTGGCATCCTTGAGCTTCGTGAGTGCGTCCTTGCCGATGAAGTCGGTCTTCCAACCGATGTAGAAGCCGTAGCCGAGTTCGAACGGATTCACGTAGTAGTCTTCGATGTCGTCGCTGACGAAGCTGCCGCCGAGCGAGCCCAGTGCTTCGTAGCTGTCCGCACCGAGCCAATCGCGGTAGTCCTTCAACATGCCGCCGCCGCTGTAGATGCCGGGCAGCGGGGAGGGGATCCAGCCGGATTCCAGCGTGTTCGTCGAGTAGGCGCGGCTGCCGACCAGGCGCAGGTCGACGCCGACGTCCTTCGCGGCCTCGAGGATCGTGCTCTGGATGTAGTGCTTGTCCGCGTACGGCCCCCAGACCTCGAGGCCAGGTGCGCCCGCCATGCCGTGACGCAGCGCCTGCACGCGCCGCGACCCGATCTTGATCCAGTCCACGTGGAAGAACTTCACGTCGGGCACGGGGCCGCCGTTGATCTTATCGAAGATCTTGTTCGCGTCGGGCCCTTGGATCTGGAAGCGGTAATGCGTGCGGTAAATCGCCTTGCCGTCCGGGCGGCTGTCGGAGCGCGGGTCGTGCACGAGCCGCACGTTGTACTTACCGACCGCGGCTTGGAACCGCACCCAGTTCGCGGTGGGAGAGCGGCCGACGAGGATGAACTTATCCTCGCGCTCGCGGAAGATGATCATGTCGCCTACGACGTGGCCGGCCGGCGTGACCGGCACGAAATGCTTCGCGCGGTTCAGGTCGAAATTGGCGAAGCTGTTGATGCCGACGTACTCGAGCATCTCGGCCGCGTCCGGGCCCTCGACGATGAGCTCGTCCATGTGATGGGTCTGGTCGAACAGTACGGCGGATTCGCGCCAGGCCCGCTGCTCGTCGCGCCAATTCGAAAATTCCGGTGCCACGACCGGATAGACATAGATGCCGGCTTTCGAATTGCGCAGTAGGTTGACGGGCCCGCCGGCCGCATCGATCAAAGCGTTGAGATTATCCTTGCTCATCGTGTGCTCCTAACCATTCCAACCAACGGTCCCGCCCATAGTGCGGCGCCCCGGTGGCGGCGGCCGCTGCCGACGCTTCGCCCCGCGACAATGACCGCAGCGGCGAGAACGGCAGGCGAAGACCTGCTTCATGCCCGCTCGAGAACCATGTGCGGCCGTTCCATATTCGCTCCTTTTGGAACGACGGCGGAACGTCTCGCCGGATTCGCGACCGGGTCTTCGATCTTGGTTGCGGCGCTCGACCCACTCGGTTGCGATGCGGGCTTACGCACGAGCTCGACCAGGCTCGTCCTCGTCCGTTCGCGGTTTCCGAAGCCGTTCGTGTCCTCGGTGAACGCGGCCGTACCGTGGCAAACGTCCGTTCGGGTTAGCGTTCTCCGCAACAACGCCGCGAGCGTTTGCCCCTCGCGCACGCGGTGCGGATAGTACCCTCAAAGGGTATTCCCGCGCGAGTCACGCTGAGCGGGCTAAGCTCGATAACCGACGGCGCGTCCTTCGCGCCGCGACCTCACCGTCCTCGAGATCATCGGACGGCCGCCGGATGAACGGCGCGGACGCAAAGACGTTTGCGGCGAGCCGGCCGAAAGCCGCAAGGCGGGAGCGTCGCTAACGCAGTGGCACGGAATCCGCAGCGGAGGGCGCGCGTCGCGAAGCCGGGCAGCGGCCCAAGACGCGCAGCTCTTCCGTTTCGCGGCACGAACCTCTACGGTCAAGGGCTGTGGCGTCGCTCGCTCCGGTCCGCGAGACGAAGCCGAGTTGGGTGATTCCGAGTCCATGCAAGAGTCCCTTCCCATTTGCCTCGTGCCGGGCTTGCTTTGCACGCCTCGGCTCTATCTCGATCAGATCCCAACGCTCTGGCGCTTCGGCCCTGTGGTCGTGGCAGATCACACGCGCGACGATACGGTCGGCGACATCGCGCGGCGCATCCTGTCGGATGCGCCGCCGCGGTTCGCGTTGATCGCTCTGTCGATGGGGGGCTACATAGCGTTCGAGATCACGCGGCAGGCGCCCCAGCGGGTCGCGAAGCTCGCGTTGCTCGATACCACCGCGAGGCCGGACGTACCGGAGCAGACCGCGCAGCGGCGCGAGCAGATCGAGATGGCGCGCACGGGCCGATTCGGCGAGGTGCCCGATTTATTGTTTCCGAAATTCGTCGCGGCCGCGCGCCACGAGGATCGCGAGCTGCGAGCCATCGTGCGCCGTATGGCGGAAGAGACGGGCGCGGAGGCGTTCGCGCGGCAACAGACGGCGATCATGCGACGCCCCGATTCGCGCCCGGGTCTCGCTGCGATTCGCTGCCCGACCCTCGTCGTCGTGGGGGCGGACGACCAGCTCACGCCGCCGGATCGCGCTGCGGAGATGGCGGCCGGTGTGCCGCACGCGAGACAAGTGACCGTGCCGCGCTGCGGCCACCTGTCGACGATCGAGCGCCCGGACGCCGTCACGCGCGCACTCGTCGAGTTCCTCGACGCATAACGCTCGCCGCAGCGATTGCAGCGCGTGCGCTACTGCGCGGCGGCGGTTCGTCAGCGTTTCGCGCCGCCGAACACGATCTCGCCGCCCTTGATGGTGGTCGTCACGTGCAGCAGCGCGCGGCTGTCGGTCAGCGGATCGCCGTCGATGATCACGACGTCGCCGAACTTGCCGGGCTCGAGCGTGCCGATCTCGGCCTCGTGCAGCGTCGAGTTCGCCGCGTTCTTGGTGATGATCTTCACGATGTCGGTCGGCGAAAACACGAGCTCGAGCGCGCGTAGCTCGTCGAGCAGCGTCTCCTTCGGCGGCCACTGCGTGTCGGTGCCGTAGCCGTAGCTCACGATGCCGGCGTTCCAGAGCAGCCGGGCGTTCACCGGTCCCTGGCCGGCACTCGACAGCGTGTGCCACGGGAACGGCTTCGCGTCTCGGAACAGGGGTGTGTTGCCGGGTCCGAAATGCGGCAGGAACACCGCGAGCGTCGAGGTCATCGGAATCTTCGCCTCGACGATCTTGCGCAGCGCATACGGATCCTCGTCGAGCCGGCCGATGTGCGGCGTGTGCACGAGCACGTCGGGATGCGCCTCGATCGCCATCAGCGTGTCGAGCACGCTCACGGCGTGCACGATCGTCGGCATGCCGATCTTCTTGCCTTCCTCGACGATCAGCTTGAGCGCGTCGAGCTCGGGTCCGTTCGGCGTCGTGACGAACACCACTTTCAGATAATCGTAGCCCGCGTCTTTCGCGGCATGCACGGCCGCGAGCGTCTGCTCGCGCGGGATTGCGGGCGCGGCCGGACCGTTGCGCGGGCCGCGCGATGGATCCGTGCGCGCGGGATCGCCATCGGGCGGCGGCCCGGAGGCGCCCGCAACGGGGATGAAGGCGCCCGTGAAGAGCCGCGGCCCCTCGAGCTTGCCGGCCTCGATGCGGCGCTTCGCTTCGATGATCGGCAGTGGGTCGATCGCCGACAGCACGGTGGTGAACCCCGCATCGAGGAAGCCCTGCAGCTCTTTCGGCGCTGTTTCGGCGAGCCACTTCGACGGATCGCCGGTCACCAGGTGGCGATGTGCGTCGATCAGGCCCGGCATCGCGGTCTTGCCTCCGGCGTCGAGCCGACGGCCGGCCGGCGCGGCGGCGGCCCCTTCTGCGACGGACGCAATCTTACCGCCGCGAATCACGATCGATCCGCGGTCGATGACGCGGCCCGTGCCGTCGATGATTCGCGCGTTGGTGATCGTGAGATCTTGGGCATTAGCGATTGCTGCGCCGAGCGCGACGAGCGCACACAGCCATGCTGCTCTGTTCATTGAGTGTCCCTTTGGGCGAAAGCGGCGGAGGATGACGGCTACAGTATCAGCCGGACGGCGGCAGCGTCTCGAAGCGCGGCAGGCTCGGGTCGACGTGGTCCCACGAGAGCGCGCTGCGTGCGAAAACGACGCTCTGCGGCTTGAAGACGGTGGGATCGTCGAGCAGGGCCGCGTTGATCATCGTGACGCCCGGCATCACGTCGGCGGTGTCGTAAATCATGCTGCCGCAGGTCGGGCAGAAGTTGCGGTAGATCGATTGGCCGCTGTCGCCTTTCTTGCCGAAACGGCGCGTCTCGCCCGTCACCTTCATGGCGTCCGACGGTACTGCAATCACCGCAGAGTGCCCGGCGCTAGCTTTGCGGCAGTCCAGGCATTGGCAGAACCCTTGGAATAGCGGCTCACCCTGTACCTGGAACGTCAGCGAGCCGCAGAGGCAAGAACCTTTCATCGTGCCGGCCATCGGAGCTCCCTCTGTTGTTCGCGGCCGATACTCTCACGCGCGGACGTCGGACGGAAGGTGGATGAACGGCGAGCCGTTATTCAGAGGCGAAGCTTGCGGAAGACTCGACGTCGCCGCCTTTGTACCGCGCCACCTTCGGCCAGTCGCAGAGCGGCCGCGACCGCGTCTTGCTCCAGTCGACCGGCAGCTCCGGAATTGTCGGGCCGTACGGTCGCCCTCACGGCGCCCGGCGCCTTGCCGCCCTCGACCCAATCCACGAGCGCGCCGAACAGATCGAAGCGATCCGTGGCGGGCCCGCCGCTGCAATGGGACATGCCCGGTACGGCAACGCGCGCCGAGCCGACGGTCGTCCGTTCAGCCCCTCGGACCGCGCGCGCGGAACGTGCGCGGCGCCAGCCCTGTGCGCTTCGAGAAGAAGCGCGTGAAATAGGCGGGATCGTCGAAGCCGAGCGCGTACGCGATCTCGCTCACGGTGGCGCTCGAATACACGAGCTCGCGCTTTGCTTCGAGCAGTATCCGCGTATGCACCATTTGGATCGGCGACTGTTCCGTCACACAGAGGCACGCGGCGCGCAGCCGCGACTCGGAGACGTGCAGGGCGGCGGCGTAGTCCGCGACGGAGCGGTTGCTGCGAAAGTCCCGCTCGATCAGCTCGCGGAAGCGGGCTACGAGCTGCCGGTGCCGCCCGGCGGCGCCCGCGAGCCCTTCATCTGCGCCGTGCGAAACTCGCAGCACGTTCGCGAGGATCACGCCGAGCAAGCTCTCGAGCGCGAGCTCGCGTCCGGGCGCCGAGCGTGCGTGCTCGCGCGCGAGCATCGCAATGCTCTGCTGGAGATCGGTCGCGCGCAGCGATTGCCCCTGGAATTCGAGCCTGGCGGGGTTCTCGAACAGCGCAGCCAGGCGCGGTTCGCGGCGCGCGAGCTCGCGCGGCAAGTCATCCGTCATCGACAGGACGAAGCCTTCGGTCCCCGGCTCGAATACGAAACCGTGCACGGTGCCGGCCGGCACGACCACGAGCGCGGGCGGCCGATACTCGGCGAGCTGACTCTCAGCGAGCGCCACCCCGCGACCGCTCACGACGAAGACGAGCTGGTGCAGCGTGCGATGGAGGTGCGGCTCGATCTTCCAATGGTGCCGCGCGCTGCGGCATTCGATCGTCTCTACGTGCAGCGTCCGCTCGTCGTAGTCGCGCGGCGCCTCGCCGTACAGGAAGAAGCTCGGAATACGCGCGGTCATCGCTGCTGTCGTCGCCGTCGTCACACTTCCCCCTTCGAGCCGCCGGCTCTGCGCGGCGGTCGCGATTGCGGCGCGCGTCGGCGCCGGCTCGACTCGAGCAGCATCCACGCGACTCTGGACCGGGCGGTCCTCACGGTCAACGATCATCCCAGCCGGCGAGCGAAAAATCCAAGTCTTGGGGGGCTTCCTCCATGTCGAGCGGCGGCTGCGGCGCTCCAAAGTGTCGATTCGGCTCCGGTCGCCGAGCGGTGCCCGGGTCCAGCACATTCGCGCAGGAGCCAGCCATGTGTGCAGCGCCATTGCGACGGCGACGTGCCGCCGTGTTCTCGGTCGTTCCGGTGGTGAACGCGGCGTGAGTGAGCGGCGCGCGCAAGTCGTCATCGTCGGAGCGGGACCGTCGGGTTTGCTGCTGGGCCAGCTGCTCCATGAGAGCGGCGTCGACGCGGTCGTGCTCGAGCGTCACAGCGGCGACCACGTGCTCGGTCGGATCCGGGCCGGAGTGCTCGAGCAGGTCTCGGTCGATCTCCTCGACGAGGCCGGGGTCGGCGCGCGCATGCATCGCGAGGGTCTCGTCCACGGGGGCTTCGAGCTGTTGATCGGCGACCGGCGGCATCGCGTGGATTTGAACGGCCTCACGGGCGGCAAGAACGTGCTGGTCTACGGCCAGACCGAGATCACGCGCGATCTGATGGACGCGCGCGAGGCCGCACGCTTGCCGACGACCTACGAGGCGCAAGACGTCGCGGTGCACGGCTTCGACGGCGAGAAGCCCTACGTCACGTATCGGCAGAACGGCCGGGACGAGCGCATCGACTGCGATTTCATCGCGGGTTGCGACGGGTTTCACGGCGTGTGCAGAGCGAGCGTTCCGAAAGGAGCGATCCGCGAGTACGAGAAGGCCTATCCGTTCGGCTGGCTCGGCTTGCTCGCAGATACGCCCCCCGTTAGCGATGAGCTCATCTACGTGAACAGCCCGCGCGGCTTCGCGCTCTGCTCGATGCGCAGCCGCACGCGAAGCCGCTATTACCTCCAAGTGCCGCTCGACGAGAAAGTCGACTCCTGGAGCGACGACGCATTTTGGCAGGAGCTCCGGCTACGCCTAGACGACGAGGGCCGTGCGCGCCTCGTGACCGGGCCGTCGCTCGAAAAGAGCCTCGCGCCGCTCAGGAGCTTCGTAGCCGAGCCGCTGCGCTTCGGCCGTTTGTTCCTCGCCGGCGATGCCGCGCACATCGTGCCGCCGACCGGTGCGAAGGGCCTGAACCTTGCGGCGACGGACGTCAAATACCTCGCGAGCGCGTTGATCGAGTTCTATTCCGAGAGCAGCGACGCAGGTCTCGACCACTACTCCGAGCGAAGCCTGCGGCGCGTGTGGCGCGCCGAGCGCTTCTCGTGGTGGTTCACGACCCTGACCCATCGCTTCCCCGACGATGGTGCGATCGCAGCGAAGTTTCAGGCGGCGGAGCTCGAATATCTGCTCCATTCGGAGGCAGGTCTGCGCACGATCGCCGAGAACTACGTGGGGCTACCGCTGGATTTCGGCGAGGCGTAGGCGAGCCCGCGCCGCGAAGCGCACGGTTCGTCGCACCAAGCGCCGGCCCGGAAGCGAGGCGCTACGGACAAGTCACGAGATCCGTGTGCGCGAACCCCTTGGTGTAATCGAGCACGGAGATCACGGTCGGCGTCACGCGGAAAATGCGCACCTCGTCGGGAGTCGGCATCTTCAACGGCAGCGGCTCGGCCGGCTCCGCATACTTGAGCGGCAGCATGCGCAGCACCTTCTCTGCCTCTGCCCGATCAGTCACGGCCACCGCATGGGCCGCCATCGAGAGACCCGTGATCTCCATGAGGTTCGGCGTATCGTGATCGATCGTGATCGAGACGCGGCTGTCTCGTGCGAGATTCTCGGCCTTCTGGCTACGGAGGCCGCATAGGAAATACAGCGTCATGCCGTCGTTCGCATAGCCCACGGTCGTGGCTTGTGGCCAGCCGTCCGGCCGCACGGTCGCGATCGTCATGATGCGGTGCTCGTCGAGCAACGCGAGGATCTTGTTCTTCAGGGCTTCGTCCATGGCCGCCTCCCGAGCGGAACGATTGGACGATGCTAGCCGCGTCGCCGCGGGTCTCGTATTGCGGATTACCGAGAGGGCGGGTCGTTGCCGCGACCGCCGGCGGCGAGCGTGTATAGTCGAGGGCCGACGTGTCTCGGGAACGACACGATGGCAGGGCGTATTCCAAATGACGCGCAGCGCGGCTACGCCGCTGTTCCGGGCGGCCGCTGCTCGCGACGCAGCGTGCTCGGCGCCGCGGTTGCGCTCGCGACGTGGCCGTTCGTCGGTCCGTTCGGCCGCGTACAGGCGCAATCCACGCGGGGCGGCTCGGCCTTGAGCCTCGAGCGCCTTCCGGAGTTCGCGCGGCTGGTCGCCGCGAACCGAATTCTCGCAACCGAGAACGTAGTCGACGCGTTCGGTCATGTGAGCGTCCGACATCCGCGCGACCCGAAGCGCTTCGTGATGTCGCGCTCGCGCAGCCCCGCGCTCGTCGAGCACGAGGACTTGATGGAGTTCGAGCTCGACGGCACGCCGGTCGATCAGCGCGGCCGCACGGTATACGGCGAGCGCATGATCCACGCCGCGATCTATGCGGTGCGGCCCGACGTGGCCTCGGTGGTGCACAACCACTCCTACGCGGTGCTGCCGTTCACGATCACCGGCGCGCCCCTCAAGCCCGTGATTCACACAGCCTCGATCATCGGCGCCGAGATTCCGGTTTGGGATATCCGCGATCACTTCGGCGACACCGACATGCTGGTACGCACGATCGAGCAGGGCCGCGATCTCGCGGCCACCTTGGCCGATCACACCTGCGTGCTGATGCGCGGCCACGGCTGCGTCGTGACGGGTGCGACCGTCCAACGAGCGGTGTTGACCGCGATTTACCTGCAGGTCGATGCGACCGTGCAGCTTCAGGCGAGCGGCCTCGGAGCGCCGGCCGGCTTGAGCGCCGGCGAGATCGCGAAGTCCAGCGAAACGCAGTACTCGCCGCTGGCGCTCGACCGCGCTTGGGAATACTTCTGTCAACGTGCCGGCGTCGCGCCCGAGTAGCGGCGCACAGGGACGCCCCCCGGCAAACGACCTCCGCCATCGCCGCGCCCGCAGCGAATGCCTTCTCGCGTCACGCCGAGCGCAGGTACGCGAGACCGCCTTCCTTCACGTACAGCGTGCAGCCCGATGGCGACGCAGGCTGGTGCGATGCGCCGAGCGGCAACCGTAGCCACGTGCCAGCGCCGAAACGGCCCGTCTCGTCCTCGAGCGCGCCGTCGAGCACCAACAGCTCGGCGCCGGTCGGATAGGCGGCCGCGCGTGCGGCGCCTGCGGCCCAACGCTCGAGCCGCGTCGTATCGCTGAATCCCGCCTGCGAGTACAACGGCTTGAGCTCGATCTCCGAATGCGGACTTTGCTGCCAGCGCACCGCATCGGTGGCGAGTGCGACGTGTTGGCGCGTACGGCCCGGAAACTGTCGCAGCTTCACGAACAGCGTGCAGCCGTCACGCGAGAACGGCGCGTGGCGAAAGCCTTCGGGATTCAGCAGGTAGGTGCCGGCCGGCCAGTCGCCGTGCTCGTCGGAGAACACGCCGTCGAGCACGAGTATCTCTTCGCCGTCCGGGTGATCGTGTGCCGGAAAGGTCGAGCCCGGCTCGTAGCGAACCACGGACGTGACCTGACCGGACTCGGTCGGCCCGACGAGATGGACTCGCTTGCGCAGCACTTTGCGGCTCGGGCTCGGCGTCCAGTCCATGCGGGCCGTGTCGACCGCCACGCGGGTCGTCAGATCGCCGTTCAAGGTTGCGGATGAGCTCATGGCGGTCTATCGAGTCTGCAATGCCAAGGATAAGCTACCGGCGATCGATTCACACCGATGCGGAGATGCCGCCGCCGATGAGCCCGCCTGCCACGTTCGGAGTCGACGACGAAGAAGAAGCGCACCTGCTCGACGCAATCGACGCCTGGGTGGAGCGCGAGCTGCGCCCGATCGTCAAGGAGTTCGACCATGCCGATCGCTACCCGTCGGCAATCGTCGAGCAGATGAAGGAGCTCGGGCTGTTCGGTGCAACGATCGGCCGCGACCACGGGGGGCTCGGCCTGCCGGCGCGGACCTATGCGAAGATCGTGATGCGCATCTCGTCCGTATGGATGTCGGTCACCGGAATTTTCAATACGCATCTGATGCTCGCGCACGCGATCGAGAAGTTCGGCACGCCGGCGCAGAAGTCCGAGTGGCTGCCGAAGCTCGCGTCGGGCGAAATCCGCGGCGGGGTCGCGCTGACCGAGGCGGACGCGGGGACCGACCTGCAAGGCATTCGCACGACCGCGCGGCGCGATGGCGGTGAATACGTGATCGACGGCACGAAGCTGTGGATCACGAATGGGGCGGAGGGCTCGTGCGTCGCTTTGCTCGTGAAGACCGACCCGCACGCCGAGCCGCGTCACAAGGGCATGAGCCTGTTCATCGCGCCCAAGATGCAGGGCTTCACGGTGGGGAGGAGGCTCGACAAGCTCGGTTACAAGGCGATCGACACGGCGGAGCTCGTGTTCGCCGAGTATCGTTTGTCGGCGGAGCACTTGATCGGGGGCGTGGAGGGACAGGGCTTCTACCAGGTCACGAGCGGTCTCGAGCTCGGCCGTATCAACGTGGCCGCGCGCGGCGCCGGCATGGCGGAAGGCGCTTTGGAGCTCGCGACGCGCTATGCGCAGACGCGCAAGACCTTCGGTAAGCCGATCTGCGAGCATCAGGCGATTCAGCTCAAGCTCGCCGAGATGGCGACCCGCGCGCGTGCCGCTCGCTTGCTCACGCTCGACGCTGCCGTTGCGTTCGATCGCGGTGAGCGCTGCGATCTGGAAGCCGGCATGGCGAAGTACTTCGCATCCGAGGCCGCGCTCGAAAACAGCATCGATTCGATGCGGATCCACGGCGCCTACGGTTACTCGAAGGAATACGACATCGAGCGGTTTTACCGCGACGCGCCGCTCACGGTGATCGGCGAGGGCACGAACGAGATTCAGCGCGTGATCATCGCGAAGCAGTGGCTGAAGCGCCATCCGCTCTAGCGGCGCGTGTTACGCACGTGTCGCGGGGCCGCCGCTGTCGGAGCCCAGCGCGTGCCATCCGCCATTCGCGGTTTGGCTGACGAGGGTGGATCCGGACGAAGCTGCCGCCGACGTCGCGCTGTCGAGCCGCGGCCTTCGGCGTCGCGGCGGTCTTGAACACTGCGCCGAACCCTTGCTGTTATCCTTTGGCCCACGGCCGGCGGCGACAAGGGATGCAGCTCACGCGAATGGCGACGAACGAGATCGAGAACGCAGCGCCGGCCGTGACCGGTGTCGCCGACCAAGTGGCCGCGGTGGAGCACGGCAGCCGAGGATCCAACGCCGTAAAGGTGTTGTTGCCGGTCCTCGGCGTGGTCTACGGCGACATCGGCACGAGCCCGATCTATGCGCTGCGCGAAACTTTCAACGGCACGCATCCGCTGCCGGTGACCGATGGCAACGTGCTCGGCGTCCTGTCGCTCGTGCTCTGGACGCTGCTCGCGATCATCTCGCTCAAGTACATGGTGTTCGTGCTGCGCGCCGACAATCGCGGCGAAGGAGGCATCCTCGCGCTGCTAGCGCTGCTTGCCCCATGGAGAAACCTCGACCGCAAGCGCCGGTGGGCGCTCGTGATGCTCGGCCTTTTCGGCGCGTCGCTTCTGTACGGCGACATGATGATCACGCCGGCGATCTCGATTTTGAGCGCGGTCGAGGGTCTTGGCGTCGCGACGCACGCATTCGAGCCGTACGTCGTCGTCGTGACGCTTGCGATCCTGCTCGCGCTGTTCGCGCTGCAGCGGCGCGGCACGGCCGGCGTGGGCGCGCTGTTCGGGCCGATCATCGTGGTCTGGTTCAGCGTGCTAGCGGGTCTCGGAATCTACGGAATCGCCCGCAGCCCGGGCGTGCTCGCGGCCGCGAATCCCTATTACGCAGTCGCGTTCGCGGTGCACAATGGGTGGACGGCGTTTCTCACGCTGTCCGGCGTGTTCCTCGTCGTGACCGGCGGCGAAGCGCTGTACGCCGACCTTGGTCATTTCGGCCGCGGCCCGATCCGTCGCGCATGGTTCTGGTTCGTGCTGCCCGCGCTGTTGCTCAACTACTATGGTCAGGGCGCACTGCTGCTCGTCGACTCGAGCGCTGCGGAGCATCCGTTTTATCGCCTCTGTCCCGCTTGGGGCGTATACGGGCTCGTCATCCTGAGCACCGCGGCCACGGTCATCGCGTCGCAGGCTGCGATTACCGGCGCATTCTCTCTCACGAGCCAGGCCGTGCGGCTCGGTTTCCTGCCGCGCGTGCGCGTGCTGCAGACTTCGGAGGAAGTGCGCGGTCAAATCTACGTGCCGGCCGTCAACTGGGTGCTGATGAGCGCGGCAATCGCGCTCGTGCTCGCGTTCGGCTCCTCGACGGCGCTCGCGTCCGCGTACGGTGTGTCGGTGAACTCGACGATGGCAATCACGACCGTGCTCGCGTTCGTCGTCGGTCACGAGCGCGGTTGGAAATGGCCCGCGTCGCTGCTCTTCCTCTGCGCCTTCCTGTCGATCGATTTGCTGTTCCTCGGCAGCAACCTCTCGAAGCTCGCACATGGCGGGTGGTTTCCGATGTTGGTCGGTTTGGCCTTCTTCACGGTGATGTCGACCTGGCGCCGCGGGACGGAGCTCTTGCGTGACATGGTCGGCCGCCAGGCGCAGCCGCTCGAGCAGGTGATCGGCGAGATCGAGCACGCGCCGCCGCAACGCGTGCCGGGTACCGCGGTTTTCTTGACGGGCCGCTCGGACGACGCGCCATTGACGCTGCGGCATCACTTGAACCGCGACAAGGCGCTGCAAGAGACGGTCATCGTTCTCACGGTGCGCACGGAAGATGCGCCGCGCGTGCCGATGGAGGAGCGCATCGAGATCACGCCTCTCAGCGCGGGCTTCACGCGAGTAGTGCTGCATTACGGCTACATGCAGGTGCCGAACATCCCGTCGGATCTCGTGGTATGCAAGGAGCGGGGTCTCGACGTCGATCTCGGCGACGCGACCTACTACATCGGCGACGTTCGGGTGATGCCGGGCGCAAAGCAGCGCGGAATGGCGACCTGGCGAGATACCCTGTTCGCGTTCATGGCGCGCAACTCGATGAACCCGACGAACTACTATCATCTGCCGATCGACCGCTCGGTCGAGCTCGGCGTGCCGCTCAGAATTTGAGGTGCGGGCTGGACCGTCGCGCCGTCAGGCCTTGCGCAGGTGCTTCGGCCAGATGCCGGACTTGCCGGGCGACAAGATGCCATTCGGGTCCAATGCGTCCTTCAGCGTCTCGTGGAATCGCCGCAGCGCGTGGTTGTTGAACGAGTAGGTTGCCGCGACGTTGTCCATGAACGCGACGTGCGTTCGGTACTCGCCCCAGCCGTTCTCGGCGGAAACTTGCACCAGCCGCTCGAAGACGCGCCGACCCTGCCGGTTCTGGGTGACGTCGTGCGAGGTCGGGATGCCGAACAGGAGCACGAGCGCGCGGCGATAGTAGGACCAGGGTAAGGCCGCGAACTGATTCGCGACGGGCAGGTCGAGCTCGGCGTACAGCTGACCGTAGACCTTTTGCGCTTTGAAGATCGCCTCGCCGGTCATTGGAATGATCGGCGAGAAGCCGAGATGGCCGCCGCCTTGGAGCAACCCGAACACACCGAGGCTCGGAATGCCGAGCGCTACGAGCAGCGTCGGGTCGCTCTGGTCGACGTCCGTTGGAAAGCGGTAGGCGCGGCCGTCGCTGAACGTGGCGCCTGGAATCGCGCCGAATCGTTCCTTCACGTATTCCCACTGCGCATCGTTCACCTTGGACGGACCCCAAAAGCGAAACTCGGCGCTCCAATAGGGGAGTTTGCGGTCGCGCGCCAGGCCGTTGAGCTCGGCGATCGACGGTCCGTTCGGCATTTCGAAGAACGACCCGCCTTGCGACACATGGTAGTTCAGCAGCGGACTCTCGAGCAGCATCGTGCCGCGCAGAATGTCGGAGTTCAGCAGGTAGGCGTATGTCTCCATGAAGGGGACGAGGTCGTCGCGCTGGGCGACCATCACGCGGCCGTCGCGGTACGCTTCGGGTGCCGGCATCAGCCAAATGCCCATTCTCGTGACGATGCCGTAGCTCGATTGCGAGAAGATGCCGTCGACGTACGGCCCGTAGCCGTATTTGAACTGATGCCAAACGACTGAGTTCGGCATCGCTCCCATGCCCGTCCGCAGCACCTCGCCGTTCGGCAGCACGACCTCGAGGCCGCAGACGGCATCCCAGTGCTCGCGCATCGGCGTGCGTCCGCCGCCGCGCTCGAGCGCGTTGCCCATGGGCGAGCCCCAGCCGGGGTCGGCCGGGTCGATCCACACGTTGTGCTTGTGCTCTTGGATATAGCGGTATAGATCGAAGTAGCTGACTCCGGGCTCGACAACGGCGTAGTGCGCGTGGTCGTTGACCTCGATGACGCGGTTCATGCGCTTCAAGTCGACGATGACGCTGCCCGAGTAGGCGGGCGCGGAGCCGCCGTAGCCCAAGTTGCGTCCCGTCGCGATCGTCCAGAGCGGGATCTTGTACGTATTCGCGATTCTGACGATCGCTTGCACCTGCTCGACCGTGGTCGGCGCCACGGCGGCCGAGGCGACCCGGTCCTCCTGCTCGCTCCAAAACGGCGAATACGCGTCGCGGTACAGACGTAAGTCTTCGGCCCCGGTAAATACTGCGTCGCTGCCGACCGCGTTGGCGAACTCGTCGACGGCCTTGGAGAAATCGCGCGCGCTAACGCCCGGAGGTGGTGCCATCGTGTGCATCTCTGGGTTGGTTGAGACGAGGCACAGTGTCTCATCTCACGACGAGGGCTGCATCGTGCGTGCGCCTCGGCGGATGGAGCGCAGCGCGGGCGACAGGTATGCTCCGGGCGAAGGCATGCGCAGCATCGGCGGAGCGGCCGAGCGGACGGAGCCTGCTCGGTGCGCACATCACTAGCAGTTTCAGTAGAAGGGTAGCGGTGATCATGAGTAAGCGTCTCGAAGGGGTTTGCGTGGCCGTCGCGTTGGCGGTTGGGCTCGGTGTTACGGTCGGAACGAGCGCTCAGGAAGCGGCGCCGATCAATCCGGCCGAGGTCCCGCATCGCAAGAAAGTAGCGCCGCTGCCGCCGCGCGGCACCTACAAGCCGCCGAAGACGTCCTGGGGCGATCCGGCAATCGCGGGCGCATACAACAACAGCGACGAGACCGGTATCCCGTTCGAGCGTCCGAAGGAGTACGCCGGCCGAACGCTCGAGAGCTTCACGCCCCAGGAGCTCGCGAAAATCACTCAGCAGCGTCAAGAACAGACAATCGAGCGCAACCCGACGCTCAGCGAGTTCCCGGGCGCGACCAGCCCGATGCATTGGTTCGAGAACTATTTCGCGGCCAACAGCCGACCATGGCTCGTCTCCGACCCGTCCGACGGCCACGTGCCGCCGTTGACCGAGGAAGCGAAGCAGCGCGCCGCCGTGCGCGATGACGCGCGCCAGGGCCGCGGTCCGGCGGATTCGTACACGGATCGCAGTCTGTACGACCGTTGCATCACTCGCGGCATCCCGGGTTCGATGATGCCCGCGATCTACGGCAACTCGTATCAGATCGGTCAGAGCCCCGACGCGGTGACGATCACGTACGAGATGGTTCATGACACACGCGTGATCCCTCTGGATGGCCGGCCGCATGTCGACGGGTCGATCCGGCAGTATCTCGGCGATGCGCGCGGTCACTGGGAAGGCAACACACTCGTCGTCGAGACCACGAATTTCACGGACAAGACGCCGTATCGCGGCTCGAGCGAGCACCTGAAGATGATCGAGCGCTTCACGCCGCTCGGTCCGGATACGCTCGAATGGTCCGTCACGTTCGACGATCCGCATACGTGGACGCGGCCATGGACGTTTGCGATGAATCTCACGCACGACGAGGCAGAGCCGCTGTTCGAGTACGCTTGCCACGAGGGCAACTACGGGCTGCGCAACGTGCTCTCGGCGGCGCGCGCGGAGGAAGCCGCCGCCAAGAAGGAAGGGGTACGGAACGGCGCGGCTGGCACCCAGCCGAAGGCGGAGTAGCGCGTCCGGCGCTCTGGCCGCGATCCCCGCGGCGGCGGGCCGCCTGCGTCGGCTCGCGGCGCAAACGGTCATTTATTAGCGGCCACGACCAGCCCTTCGCGTGGACCGCGCACGCGCTGCGCGTGCAAGCCGTTGTTTCGCGTCGATTCGCCCGGTTGGCACGGATCTGGCAGAGGGCGAGAAACGAATTTGGGCCCGCTGCCCTCAGGGGAAGGAGCGATGAGAACAATCGGAACCGTGCTGCTGATTTGCCTGCTCGCTTGGCTCGGCGTGACCGTGCTGCTGCCGCTCGTAGGTCTTGCGTTCGCGATCGCGATCCCGCTCGGCGGACTGGTGATTTGGGTGTTGCCGATCCTGATCATCGCGGCATCCGATCGGACTTCGGGTGCGGAGAAGGTTGCCTGGATTTTGGCGATCGTGTTCCTGTCGTGGTTCGCTTGGATTTTCTACATGCTGCTCGCGCCGATCAGCGGCAGGCGCGGGGATGCTCGCCGCTACGACGACTACCGCTCGCCCTATCGACACTCTCGACATTATTGAGCGCCGGCACGATGAAGATCCGTCTCAGCCCGGGCGGTTGGTCCACGAAGTTGGTCGCGGCGATCCTCGTGCCCGTGCTGCTCGTGCTCGGGATCGCGGGTCTCGTCTTGCCGATCGTGCCGGGCCTGCTGTTCCTCGCGCTGGCGGCTTGGGCGATTGCCAAGCTGTTCCCGTCGGCCGAGCGTTGCTTTCGGAGAAGCCCGGCGGTCGGGAGCTTTCTGGATGCGACGGATCGCTTCGCGGATCTGCCGATCGGCGCGAAGATCCGCCTGAGCCTGCTGCTCGCCGCACGCGCCGCGCTGCGCGCAGCCGGGGCGATCGCGGCATTCGGCAGCCGCCGCTTCAGGCACGGGCTCGCGTCGAACGGCTGGCGCCGCTAGCGCGTCATTTGCGGGCCTTAAGGCTGGGAGATTCGAAACAGGCGCGCGTAAAGGTTGTCGCGACTGTCGTTGCCCGAGCGCCGGCGGATCGTATCGACCAACGTATAGCCGGCGGGCGGCTCGTCGCTCGCGAATAGCTCCTGAGCGATAGGGCTTCCGGGCAGTAGCTTCGCGTTCTTGCCGTCGTAAGTGCTGAAGTTGCGGACGCGCACCAGCAGATACTTGATGTCCGGGCGTTCCGCGCGGATCTCCTCCGGAGACAGGCTCATCAGACGCGTGATCTCCTCGATGTGCTTCGCATCGTCCGCGCGCAGGATAAAGTTATTTGCGATCACGCTGCAGTCACTGTGGAAGAGTATCGCGCTGCCGTCGTCGGAATTCGCAAGCACCACGCCGGGATCCTTCGCACAAAGATCGTGCAGCTCGACGAACAACGGGAAAGCGCTTGCGTAATCCGGGTCGCCGGCCGGGGCGTACACGACGAACAAGCGGTCGCGTAAGCACGGCTGATACGCGAGCATCAAACAGGCGAACGTCACGACGAACGTCAGGCCGCGATGCCAGCGCAAGCGGCTGCGCAGCTCCTCGACCAGCACGAGGCCGCCGGTGATCAGGGCGAAGAACCCGTAGTACTGCAGACGCAGCTGATCGAGCAGTAGCGCGAGACCGAACGCCGCGACCACGGCGTAGTACAGCCGCTCAGGCGCACGCTCGCGTACGACTCGATAGGCGTAATAGACGAGCAGCGGCGGCGCGAGCAGCAGCAGCCAGCTGTAGTGGCTCGCCGTCTCGAGCGGACCGAAGGTGCTCGTGAACAAGCGGTAAGGGCTCTCTGCTTCGACGATGTCGCCGAGGATCGAAAACTTCCCCGACAAGAATTCGGCTCCGCCGAGCAGCTGCGCGCCGAGCGGCACCACGAGCGCGGCCGACAGCGCAACTAGCCCGAGCAAGGTGGGCATCGAGCAACGGCGCCAGCCCATGTAAGCCATCGCTGCGGCCGTGCAGCAGGCAACGTAGAAATGGAACCACGAGAGTAGACCGAACGCGAACATGCCGTGCCGATAGGGCGCAGACGGCAGTAGCACGAGCTGCGTTGCAGCGACTAGCGCAATGCCGAACGCGTACAGGGCCCGGGAGGCGGGTGCCCGCCCGCGCAACCACAGCAGGCAGACGCAACTGAGCGGCACGAGCTCGAGGATGAACAGACCGTTGTGGAACGCCTGGCTAAGACCGAGTGCGGCCCCTAAACCGATTGCCCGGCGCGTGTCGTCCGGCTGCTTGAACCACCGCAGCCCGAGCCACGCGTTCAGCAGCACGAAAGTGTGCTCGATGTAATGGTGATCGATCATGCCGACGCCGTGCAGAAGCTGAGTGAGCGGCGACAGCGCAAAGCACAGCATCGCTAGCGCGCTCATCTCGAGCGACAAGCCGATCTCTCGGGAAGCGGCCATGAACAACGCCGCATTGACTGCGATCCAGGCGACCGGCACGTAAATGATGAATGCCATGGGATCGAGCGCCGGGTCGATCCAGAGCGCAACCTGTGTGGCCTTCGCCACGAGATAGTCGTATCCCCACGGCCATGCGATCCAGCTGCCGTCGGGGGCGTGCAGGTGCGTGTCGAACTCGTAGAAGCCGCGAGCGCCGATCGCATCTAGAATTCGGCGGGCATGATAGAAGGAGTCGTTGCCTCGCGGCAGATACATCCCGCCGAGCCGCGCGGAGTCGCGCAGCAGCAGGGAGAAGAACCCCGCAATCAGGGTAGCGCCGAGCCAAATCGCGAGCGACAGCACACGGTTTTGCGTATGTGCTGGATCCGCGGCGACCGCCTGTGCCGGCGAGGGGATCAGCGGTTTGTTGCCGGCCGTCGTATACATGCAGAGGCATCCTAGCCGATCGGGACTGCGGGCAGGCGTGAAGGATGCACGCTTTGTATTCACTTCCCCGCCGCTCGGCTCGCTCGGAGCTGCGTGCCCCGGCCGCCGGTGGTAGATTCGACGCGGGAGGACACGCCTATGAACCGCCAACGAGCGCTCCGCCTCGCCGCGATGCTGCTGGCGCTGCCGGTCGCGGGCCGCGCGGCCGCGCAGGCCGCCCCCATCCAAGCGCCACCCGCCGTGGCCTCGCCAGAAATTGCGCCGAGCGGCGACGTCACGCTGCGAGTGCGAGCGCCGCGAGCCGAAAAGGTCGACCTCGTGAGCGGCGGCGATATCCCGGGTGTGCCGAATGAGGGCCTCCCGCTTGCGAACAACGGGGACGGCGTTTGGGAGGTCGTTCTACCGAAGCTCGCGTCGGGCGCATATCGCTACCGGTTCAACGTCGACGGCGTTCCGACGAACGACCCGAATAACCCGCAAGTCAGTCAATCGAACGGCAACGCTTGGAGCCTGTTCTACGTGCCCGGCGCCAAGTTCATGGACGAGCGGCAGGTGCGGCACGGGGCGGTCGCCGCAGTCCACTACTATTCGACGGCGCTCGGCCGCGCGCGCCGAATGCACGTCTACACGCCCCCCGGTTACGAGCGCGGGCGCGACAGCTATCCCGTTTTCTATCTCCTGCACGGCGCATTCGATAGTGACGACTCCTGGTCCACGGTGGGACGTGCGGGCTTCATCATCGATAATCTGATCGCGGACGGTTCCGCGAAGCCGATGATCGTGGTGATGCCCGATGGTCACACGAGCCGCTTCACGCCCGGAGCGCGACGGCCGCTCGACATCGCGGACTTCGTGCGCGATTTCGCGACGGACATCAAGCCGTACGTGGAGGCGCACTACCGCGTGCGCACGGATCGGCGCTCGACGGCGATCGCGGGTTTGTCGATGGGCGGCGCGCAGACGCTCGACATCGCGTTCGGTCATCTCGACGAATACGCTTACGTCGGGGTCTTCAGCTCCGGCGTCTTTGACGTTCGCGACAGCCCGCAATGGGAAGACGCGCACCGCGAGCAGCTCGACGACGCCGCCCTCAAGCGAGGTCTCGAGCTCGTCTGGTTCTCGACGGGGCGCGACGACTTTCTCCTCGACACCACGGCGGCAACCGTCGCGATGCTCGAGCGCCACGGCTTCGACGTCACCTACGAGCCGTCGGCGGGCGCCCATACGTGGATCAACTGGCGCGAATATCTCGACAAATTCGCGCCGCAGCTGTTTCGAAAATAGCGCCGCATGCGGCGCCGGCGCAGAGCGCTGGGCTGCCGGTCGGGTGTCACGGCGTGGCGGTGTCGGGATAGTAGCGTAATGCGATAGGGGATCTGCGTTCGATTTGTCCATTCGTGATCCGCGGCCTGAAGTGGCTGGCCGCGATCAGATGCACTAGACCCTTCTTCGCCTCGCGTGACGCATTCTTCGAGCCGTCGATGCGAATGTGTCTCGCATCACCGAGCAGGTCCACGTCGAACCTCACGTCGATGTAGACGTCCGAGCTCGACGTCGGGCGGGACACGAGCGGATTCGGCTGGAACGTCGGCAGCACGACCGGCACGTCCGGCGAGAAGATCCGCGCGATGGCTTCAGGCGGTACGTTTTTCCTTTCGAGCAGCGCGTATGAGCCCTCGTACACCTCGACCGCCGGCGCATAGTGTCGGAACAAGAGATCCCAGTCGGCCATCTGAATGGCCATTTCGACCTTGTCGAGCCAAGACGTGTTGGTTGCGGCGTTGTAGGCGATGAGGCGCGCGTAGCTTTGGCGGCCGAGCTCGTACACGTGGTATTCATACCCGCTGTGTATGAGCCCTGTCTCGATCTCGTGCAGCTCTTGGCTCGAGTACATGCCGTGTTTCGCTAGCACGCGGATGGCGGCCAGGTAGTTGTGCCAGGCGTCCGTCAGAATGGACCGAATCACGACGTTGCGGCTGCCCGCAGTGCAGCTCGTCGCCTCGCTGAGCGCCGCACTGAATTGCGGACCGTTGCGGCCGCCGGGTGTGTAGTAGCAGCCGAGCACGATCTCGGGTGGATACTCTCCGGCGACATAACGGCGGAGCACGTTCATCCGGCGATCGCCGATGCCGCGGAAGATGTCCGCGACCCGCAGGTCGTCGGAGTTCCGCTTCGCAAGCGCGAGCAGCTGCTGCTCGACGTTCCACGCGGCCGCCGCGTTGCCGCCCGCCTCGTCGGCGCGGATCGATGCGCGCAGCAGCGGCGCCTGATCGAGCGAATATAGGCCGCGGTTCACACGGACGATTTGAAGCGCTTGATCGAGCGTCGCAAGCGCGAGGCCGTGATCCCCGGATCCTTCATAGATCTCGGCGAGCGCCGACAACGGATCGAGCAAATCGATGGAGTAGGGGCCGTCCGTGGATTCCGACTCGCCGATTCTCTCGACGAGCTGCTGCTCGACCTCGGCGCCGCTCACGCTCGGCTTCGGCTGCGACGACACCGCGCAAGGCGTCGCGGCGATCGTGAGCGCCCACGCTCCGATCGCGACCTTCGGCAGCCGACGTCGCTCGAGCGAGAGCATCGGTTTCTCCGAGTTCGCGAGCACGGTATCTCCTCGTGCCCTGACGATTCGAATATAGCACCGGTTTCCGGTGGCGAAAGTCCGGCGTGCGGCAGGATCGCCGGCGAGCTGCGAGGCCGAGCGCTTGCGGCAACCCGACGACGCGCGTTTGGCGCGACGACGACGATCGAGTCAGCGACGCATGAAGGCGCGGCGACCGTTATGTCGCGCGACGGCGGTGCGCGCAGCGAGCACCGGAGCGTTCGACCCGAAGATTCGCGAAGAGCTGCGCCCCGCCGGTCGGATTCCGCTTAAACTAGCCGTCGGGTTCGTGTGCGCGCACCAACCCGAGCAGGGGGGAGCGGGCTTTATGACAGTGTCCCGGTTGGGTTCGCGTCGGTCGAGCGGCAGACGATCTCTCGGAAGGTCGCGATGAGGCGCGGCGCGAAATGGCTCGCCGTGGGCTCGGCGGTCGGCGTGGCGGTTGCGGGTGCCGCGCTCGCGCTGCACGTAGAGCGCCGGCACGAGCAAGAACAGTGGGGGATGTTCCGCCACTATTGCACGGACTGCCACAACAAAGACGACTTCGCCGGCGGGATCTCCTTCCAAGGGCTGCTTCCGGGTTCGGTCGCCGCGCATCCGGAGATGTTCGAAGCGGCCGTCCGCAAGCTCCGCGGGCACCTGATGCCGCCGCCGGGCAATCCGCAGCCACCGCCGCGAGACGTCGACGGCATGATCGCGTTCCTCGAGCAATCGATCGACCGCGGCACCGAGCAGCCGACGATCGGCTATGTGCCGGCGCAGCGGTTGAGCCGCAGCGAGTACGCGAATGCCGTGAAGGACCTGCTCGGCGTCGACGTCGATCCGGCCGAGTACCTGCCGCCCGAGATCGCGGTCAAGGGCTTCACGAACATCGCGGCTGCGCTCAGCGTTTCACCGGCCTATGTCGAGCAGTACGTCGACCTCGCGCGAACCGTTGCGCATCTCGCAGTCGGCGAGCCGAAGCCGAAGGTCGCAACGGCGTTCTTCCCGGCGCCGACCGCGGATCAGGACGGCTACGTCGCCGGCATGCCACTCGGCACGCGCGGCGGCATGAAGGCGAAGCACACGTTTCCCGCCGACGGCGAGTACCGTCTCACGATCACGAACTTGGGCGCCGGGCTCTACCCGCGGGCGCTCGAGACGCGCCACACGCTCGTCGTGCTCGTCGATCGCCATGAGCAGTGGCGCGGGGACATCGGCGGCCCCGAGGACCTTGCCTTCATGGACCGCGGCGGCGCTCCGGCGCGTGAAGCGATCATGAAACGCTTCGCGGACATTCCGATTCAGGTCAAGGCCGGCGAGCACGAAGTTGCGGTGACGTTCATCGAGCGCTCGCGCGCGTCGAGCGACGAGCAGATCTCGACGTTCGCGCCGCAGCGCACGTTCAGCTTTACGGGCGAGGAGCGCGTGCCGGCCCTGATCGGCGGCATCAACCTCATCGGACCGTACGATTCGCACGGCTTGTCGACGACCGCGAGTCGCAAGAAGCTGTTCGTCTGCGAGCCCGAGGTGCCCGATCGAGAGCGAGCCTGTGCCGTCGAGATCGCATCGAAGCTCGCGCGCCGCGCGTTCCGGCGGCCCGTCACGCAAGCGGACGTCGATAGGCTGATGCCGTTCTTCGAGGAAGGTCGCAAGGGCGCCGGCGGCTTCGACGAAGGCGTCGAGCTCCTGGTCACGGCCGTGCTCGCGAGCCCCGATTTCCTGTACCGGGCGATTGCGCCGCGCAGCGGCGGCGGCAAGGACGCCTATGCGTTGAACGATCTCGAGCTTGCCTCGCGCCTTTCGTTCTTCTTATGGGGCGACGGGCCGGACGACGCGCTTCTCGATCTCGCGACGGCCGGGAGGCTCTCTCGACCCGCGGAGCTCGATGCGCAGGTCGAGCGGATGCTGAAAGATCCGCGCGCGGCGGTGCTCGTGAATGAGTTCGCGATGCGCTGGCTGACCGTCGACGATCTCAACGCCGTGCAGCCGGACAAGAATCTCTATCCCGAGTTCACGGACGATCTTCGCCGCGACTTCTCGGAGGAGATCACGCTGTTCCTCGGCAGCGTCCTGCTCGACGACCAGGACGTGCGCACGCTGCTCATGGCCAACTACACCTTTCTGAACGAGCGGCTCGCGCGCCACTACGGCGTGCCGAACGTAATCGGCGCGCAGTTTCGGCGCGTCGTGCTCGACGATCCACGCCGCTTCGGGCTTCTCGGCAAGGGCGCCGTGCTGCTGCGCACCTCGTACGGCGATCGCACGTCCCCCGTGCTGCGCGGGGCATGGGTGCTCGACAAGTTGATGGGCACCCCGCCGACGCCGCCGCCGCCCGGCGTGGACACGAACCTCACGCAGGCCGCCGGCGAGAAGCCGAAGACGCTGCGCGCGCGGCTCGAGCAGCATCGGTCGAGCCCCACTTGCAAGGCGTGCCACGGCGTCATCGATCCGTACGGACTCGCGCTCGAGAACTTTACGGTCACCGGCCGCTGGCGCGACCGGGATCAGGAGGCGGATGCGCCGATCGACGCGAGCACCGTGCTCGCGGGCGGCCAAGCCGTGAACGGACCGGTGCAGCTTCGGGCTGCGCTGCTCGAGCGGCCCGATCAATTCGTGCAGGCGTTCACTCAGAAGCTCATGATGTACGCGCTCGGGCGAGAGCTCGAGTACTACGACATGCCGCAAGTGCGCGAGATCGTGCGCACGGCGGCGGCGCACGATTACCGGTTTTCGGCGATCGTAAGCGGGATCGTGCACAGCGACGCGTTTCGCATGCAGCCGGTGGTCGAGAACGAGCCGGGCACCGTGCAGGCCTCGACGCGCACGGCCGGATCGACTCGTTAGGAGGATTAGCGCGATGTATCTCACGAGAAAGCATCTTTCGCGGCGCACGGTGCTGAAAGCAGCGGGCGTCTCGCTGTCTCTGCCGCTGCTCGATGCGATGATTCCGGCCGCCACGGCGCTCGCCCAAACCGCGGCTGCGCCGAAGCTGCGCGCGGGATTCTTCTATATCCCGCACGGCGCGATCATGTGGAACACGGCATTCGGACCCGAGATGGATCGGTGGACGCCGAGCGGCGCCGGCGAGGAGTTCAAGCTGAGCCCGATCCTCGCCCCGCTCGAAGCCCACAAGCGCTACGTGACCTCGTTCGGCAACCTCGAGAACAAGGCGCCGCACAACTCCGTGCATACGCTCGTGCCCGCGACCTGGTTGTCCGGCGTGCGGCCAGACGAAAAAGCGACCGGCGCGAAGATGGCGCCGACGATCGATCAGATGATTGCCGAGAAGATCGGCAGAGACAATGTGCTGCCGTCGCTCGAGGTGGCGTCGGAGACGACGATGCAGAGCGCCGCGTGCGGCACGGGGGCCTGCTACTACAGCTCGACGCTGTCGTTCCGCAACGCGACGACGCCGCTGCCGATGGAGTTCAATCCGCGCAAGGTGTTCGTGCAGCTCTTCGGCGCGGGCGACACGCCCGAGGAGCGCGCAACGATCGCGGCAAGGCGCGCGAGCGTGCTCGACATGGTCAATCACCGCACGACCGAGCTCAAGTCGACGCTCGGGCCGCGCGACCGCGTGGTGCTCGACGACTATCTGGAGTCGATCCGCGAGACCGAGCGCCGCATCGCGAAGGCCTCGCAGCGCGACCTTACGGGCGTGGAACTGCCCGACGCGCCGATCGGCGAGCTGCCCGATTTCGATCAGCAGGTGCGCCTGATGTTCGATTTGATCGCGCTCGCGTATCGGGCCGACATCACGCGCGTCGCGTCCTACATCATGGTGGCCGAGGGCACCAATCGCACCTACAACCACATCGGCGTGCCGGACGCGTTTCATCCGTTGTCGCACCATGCGAACAACAAGGAGCGCATCGAGAAGCTCACGAAGGTGCAGCGGTACCACGTCGAGCGCTTCGCCGAATTCGTGGCGAAGCTCGCGGAGACGCCCGACGGCGACGGCTCGCTGCTCGATCATTCGCTGCTGATGTACGGCTCGAACATGAGCAACAGCGATCGGCACAACAATTATCCGCTGCCGATCATCCTCGTCGGCGGCGCGGGCGGCGCGCTCGAGGGCGGGCGGCATCTGCAGCTGCCCGAATACACCACTGTCTCGAACCTGCACCTCACGGTCGTGAACAAGGCGGGACTCGAGCTGAAGAGCCTTTCGGACAGCAGCGGTGAGATTGCGGGCGTCTGACGAGGCGGCGCCGACCGTCATCGATCGACGGTCAGTGCTGCGCGGCTTTGCCGCCGGGGCGGCAGCCGTCGGTCTCGGCTCGCTCGCGCGTTCGAGTCGTGCGGCCGACGCGCTCGTGACGACGAGTCTTGCGCCGGGGCTCACGCTGCTCGAAGGGGCGGGCGGTAACGTGCTTGCGCTCGCGACGGAGGCGGGCAAGGTGGTCGTCGATGCGGGCGACGCCGCGCGCAGCCGCGCGCTCATTCAGGCGCTCGATGGGCTCCCGGGCGGCAAGGTGACCGCCCTGTTCAACACCCATTGGCATCCGGAGCAGGTCGGCGGCAACGAGGCGCTGGGCGCAGTCGGTGCGACGATCTTTGCGCACGCGAAGACCCGGCAGCGACTGAGCACGGGTTACTACCTGCGCGATGAAGACCGGTACCAGCCGCCGCTGGCGCCGGCGGGCCGCCCGACGAAAACGTTTCACACGGAAGGTGCGGTCACGGTGGGCAGCCGCGGCATCGAGTACGGCTATCTCGTCGAGGCGCATACCGACGGCGACATTTTCGTGTTCTTCCCGCACGCGAACGTGGCTGCGGTCGGGGGTGCACTTTCGCCGGTTCGGGACCCGGAATTCGACTGGTTCGGCGGCGGTTGGCTCGGCGGGCGTCTCGATTCCCTCGCCCGCGTGCTCGCGCTCGGCGACAAGAGCACGCGCTTCGTACCGAGCTTCGGTCGGGCCGTTGGCCGCGACGAGGTCGAGACGGAGCAGAAGATGATGCTCGAGCTGTTCGAGCGGATGGTCAAGCATGTGCGCCTGGGCGAAAGCGCGGCGGACATGCAGAAGAGCGGTGTGCTGGACGGTCTCGGCCGGTCGTTCGAGGATCCGGCGAAGCTTCTCTACGATCTGTACAAGGGCTTTTGGGCTCACCACAACACGCTGACGCACGACATCGTGTAGGCGCGCTCGGGGGGGATTCACGAATGCAGCTCGACATGGCGTGTACCGCTCGATCCGATCCGTCGCCGCACCTGTCCCGTAGGCTCAAGGCCGCAATCGCCTGCATGCTCGCGCTTGCGGCCGCCGCTACGGCCCGCGCCGAGAGTCCGCTCGCCGACGCCATCGAAAGCGGCCGGCGCGTCGCCGCGCTCGAGCTGATCGCCGAAGGCG
This sequence comes from uncultured Gammaproteobacteria bacterium, assembly GCA_963817615.1. GTDB lineage: Bacteria > Pseudomonadota > Gammaproteobacteria > Steroidobacterales > Rariloculaceae > FEN-1219. The sequence continues at coordinate 569,064 of CAWFPH010000003.1, forward strand.
CGGACGTGAACGCCACCCAAGGCGACGGCACCACGCCGCTGCACTGGGCCGCGTACAAGCTCGACGCCGAGCTGGTACGCGCGCTGCTCGGTCACGGTGCAAAGGCGGACGTGAAGAATTCGTTCGGCGCGAGCCCGCTCGGCGAGGCGGTCAAGGCGGGCAACGCCGAGCTCGTGACGCTGTTGCTCGAGGGCGGGGCGGACGTGAACGCTGCGAACGGCGACGGCGAGACCACTTTGATGCTGGCCGCGCGCGCGGGCTCGGTTCCCGTCGCGAGCCTGCTCGTGACGCATGGCGCGGACGTCAACGCCCACGAAGCGTGGCGCGACCAAACCGCGCTCATGTGGGCGGCCGACCGTGCGAGCGCCGAGCTCGCGAAGCTATTGATCGAGCACGGGGCGGACGTGCACGCCCGCGCCGCGGTCAATGACTGGGGCGAGCAGATCACCTCGGAGCCGCGCGCGCAGTACCGGCCGACCGGCGGACTCACGCCGCTCCTGTTTGCGGCGCGCGCAGGTTGTGCGGAATGCGTACGTGCCATCGTCGCGGCCGGCGAGAGCGTCGACCGGCCAACGCCCGACGGCGTCACGGCGCTGATGCTCGCCCTCGACAACTACGAGTTCGACACCGCCAGCGTGCTGCTCGACCTCGGTGCGAATCCGAGCTATTCGGACTGGTGGGGCCGCACGGCGCTGTATCTCGCAGTCGATCTCAATACCTACGTGCCGCGCACGCCGGCCTATCCGCACTCGAAGAAGACGACGGGTCTCGAGATCGTGAACCGGCTGCTGGCAGCCGGCGTCGACGTCGATCCGCAGCTCAACATGCACCGGCCCGGCCGCGGCGGCAACAGCGAGCGCTTCACGGACGATCTCCTGACCGCCGGCGCGACGCCGCTGCTCCGGGCGGCGATCACGCACGATCACGACTCGATGAAGACACTGCTCGCGCATGGCGCCGAAGTGAATCTGCCGAACTACATGGGCGTCACGCCGCTCATGGCCGCGGCCGGTCTCGGCGTGCGCAACATCAATTTCGGCGCGAACCGATCGCCGAACTTCGAGGAAGACAAGAACATCGAGAACAAGGTGGTCGAGTCGCTCGAGATCCTGCTCGCGGCCGGCGCCGATATCAACGCGAAAGTCGCGGACGCTTACGATCGCACCGCGCGAATCGCGCGGCCGAGCGGGCTCACGGATCGCGAAGGGCAGACGGCGCTGTTTTCGGCCGCAGGCCGCGGCTGGACGCACGTGGTCGAGTTCATGATTGCACACGGCGCAGATGTCGATGCGGTCGACCGCCGCGGCAAGTCGGCACTCGACGTCGCGCTCACTCCGGTCGGCGGCCGCGCCGTGCCGAACGCGGACGCGGTCGCGCAACTGCTGCGCGACGCAAGTCATCGTTCAACGGCTGCGAAGCTCTGAGGCCGGCGCGCAAGGCGAGGCGGCCAAGTGGCGGTCGATCGGTTCGCCCGACTTCGGGACGGGATTGGTGAATGCGGAAATGGGGGAGTCCACTATGCTGAAGACCATACGGGTGCTCGCGGCTGCGAGCTTGTGCCTGACGGCGAGTGCGCAGATCGTCGCGCAGAACCGCCACGAGGAGCCGCTCCCGCCCGATATCGATTCGGTGTCGCTGTCGAGGCTGCCGCCGCTCCAGCGTTCCGATCTCGATGCCGACGGCCAAGCGATCTACGACCGCTGGATCGGAGACAAGCCTGCGCCGAAGACGGGTCCGCCCGCGGTGATGTTCTATAGCCCGAAGTCGGAGAACGCGTTCGAGGAGTTGAATGGCTACCTGCGCTACAACGGCGCATTGAGCCCGCGCCACACCGAGGTGGCGATTCTGGTTGCGACTTGGGAGATCAAGCAGCAGTACGAGTACTCCTCGCACGAGCCGGCGGCACTCAGGTTCGGCGCGCCGCAGGCGGTCATCGACACGATCAAGTACGACCGCGAGCCTGTGGGCTTGAGCCCCGAGGAGACGCTGATCATCAAATTCGGTCGCCAGCTGCTGCGCGAGCACAAGCTCGATTCAAGCTTGTTCAAGGAAGCCGTCGAGCGCTTCGGCAAGAAGGGCACGGTCGAGCTCGCGACGGTGATGGGCGACTACGTGATGGCCGGTCTCGTGCTCACGGCCGTTGACCAGCACCTGCCGCCCGATCGACCCGCGCGATTGCCGGTGAAGTAGCGCGACCGCTCACGCGTCCGCGACGGCGCGATGAGCCTCGATGCTTTGCCACAGCCGCCGAAAGTTCGCGTCCCTCACGGGGCCGAACAGCGGGTCGGTGCCGACGAGAATGCGCTCGCGCACGGCGTGCCAATCGGCGCCCGTCAGCGTGCGCAATACGAGCGGGAAAAGCGTCGTCTCCTCGAGGCTCATGTGCTTGCGCAACGCGCCGAAATACGCGCGCCCGCGCCGCACGAGCTCCTCGCGCGGCACGATGGCCTCGTCACGATGCGCCACGAGGCTTTCGAGGAATAGACGCCCCTGCGCGGCGAGGTGCTCGTGCTCGTACTCGATCGCGTCGATCTGTTTCGCGGTCTCGGGTGCTCGCTCGACGAGCGCAGCGAACATCACGTCCTCGTTGGGATGATGGTGCGCATCCGAATAGGCCGTGAGGTACCGCATCACGTCCTCGAGGAGCTCGTAGTCGGCGCTCTGATCCGCCTCGATCGCGTCCAGCTCGCGATCGGCCGCGGCCATCAGGGTCACGACGTTGACGTGATCGTGATGCAGCTCCTCGAGCAGCGGGGCCGTGCGGTCGGCTTTGGATCCCATCGAGCAATTCCTGCATCTGCCGGTACGGGGATCTTGCTGGCAGGGACGCGCGGCGAAAACTGAGGAATGTACGTATGTCGAGGCCGAGTGTTGACGGCGCGGCGCCTTGACAGCGCCGCCCATTGACCTAGCATCGCTCGCACCCGCCGTGCCGGCCCACCGAGAATACCGATGAAACTCCGCCACGCCGTGCTCCTTTTCGGAATCACGCTCGCGCTCCTTCCCGCGTTCGCCCAAGAGCCGGTCGTCGCGGCGGCCGATCCCGAGGCGCTGTTCACCGACCCGGATCCTGCCGTGAATGCCGACAAGCAGGTCGTGCTGCATATCCTGCGCGACCTCTTGCAATGCAATCACTGGGACGAAGCGGACAAATGGTTGACCGAGCGCTATCTGCAGCACAACCCGAATGCAACGTCGGGGCGCGACGACGTGATCAAATACTTCGGTCCGCCGCCGAGGAGCGCCAGCTGCGGGAAGCTGACGATGCCGGTGGTCAACGTGCTCACGGACGGCCATATCATCGGGATCGTGTTCAGGATGGAGTACGACGACCCCCGCAAGCCCGGCGCGAAGTACACCACCATCTCGTTCGACCAATGGCGAATTGCGAACGGCCGCGCGGACGAGCATTGGGACACTGCGCTGCTGACGCCGGCGAAGTAGCGCGGGGGGCGCCATTTTCGCCGTGGCGTATCATGGCCTGCGATGAGGCGTAGAACCCTGTTGCAACTCGCGGCGCCGCTCGCGATCGGTACGTGGCGGTTAGCGTTTGCGGCGGAGCCGCGCGGCACCCGGCTCGTGCTGCTCGGCACGCAGGGCGGTCCGAATTACCTGCCGACTCGCGCGGAGACCGCCAGCGTGCTCGTGGTGGACGGGCACACCTATCTGTTCGACTGCGGCTACGGCACACTCGCGGCGTTGATCAAGGCGCGTTTGTCCTATCGCGAAATCGACTACGTCTTTCTGACGCACCTCCATGACGATCATTCGGCCGACCTGGCCGCTCTGATCGGTCATCAATGGACTGACGGACGAGTCGCGCCGGTCGCCGTCTACGGTCCGGCCGGCACGGCCCGATTGGTCGCGGCTGCGATCGCGTACGATGCGCTCAACGAAGAGATCCGACTCGTGGACGAAGCGCGCTCGGTACGGCTCGCGAGCTACGTGAGCGGTCGAGAAGTGCCGGCAGGCGCGAAGCCGGTGGCCGTATTCCACGACGAGCGGCTGAGCGTGACGGCGGTCGAGAGCACGCACTATCCCCCAGAGTCCAAAGCGCGGATGCCGGATCGCGCATTGTCGTACCGTTGCGAGACGGCGGATCGCAGCGTCGTGTTTTCCGGGGACACGGCGGTGTCGTCGGCGCTCGTTGCGCTCGCAAAGGGCGCCGACGTGCTCGTTTGCGAAGCGATGGACTTGCCGCTCACACGCGCGAACTTCGAAGCGCGTGTTGCGAAGGGCGCGTACGCCGATAATCCGGAAGGCATCTGGCATCACATCATCACCACGCACACGACCACGGAGCAGGCGGGCGAGATGGCGGCCGCCGCGGGTGTTCGGACGCTCGTGCTGAACCACATTCTGCCGGGCGCGCTGTCGCCGAGGGTGGGCGACGGCACGTATGCCAAGGCCGCGCGCAAGCACTTCAAAGGCGAGATCATCGTGGGCCGGGACCTGCTGATCATCTAGGAGATCGCATGCATCATTTTCTGCCAGCTGCCGACGTCGTCCCGACTTCGGCCTTTCCGCGCCATGCCGCGGGGTATCGGCGGTTTGCGCTGTCGGACCGCTCGGTCGGCGCCGTCCACTCCGGTTGGGGATTGTGCGAGCTCGACGCCGGCGGGCACCTCGATCTGCACGTGCAATCGTTCGAGAAGAGCTTCTACGTCCTCGAAGGCAATCCCGCTCTCGTGCTCGACGGGCGCGGCTATCGGCTGTCACCAGGGGCGTGCGGCGTGATCCCGGTCGGCATGAAGCAGGCGTGGCTCGGGCCGACGAACGGTCGAGCCCGCTGGATCGACATGAACGCGCCGTGCCCGAAGGGCGAAAACTTTGCGGACGATACGTACTTCCTCGGCCCGCCGCCCAAGGTCGAGGTCGCAGAGTTCGACATCCGCGATCCGTCGTCGCGGCATCTGTTCCGCATGGCGGATGACGACATCAAGGTCGATGCGGTGCGCACCGGCCTCAAGAAGAATGCGCCGAAGGTCTCGGCGAGCATGGCGACGGCGCTGCTCGTCTACAGCGGCATCTCGCTCAAGATGCTCGTCGACCAGCGGCTCGACGCCGCGCTGCACACGATGTTCATGGTCGAGTACGAGCCGAATGCGAACGCGCATCCCCACGACCATCCGCTCGAGGAGGCGTACTACATCATGCACGGCGAAGTGGAGGCATGGGCCGACGGCAGCAAGTACTTGATGCGGCCGGGCGACTTCCTCTGGGCGGGCGTCGGCTGCACGCACGCGTTCTACAACCGCAGCAACGGCACCGTGCGCTGGCTCGAAACGCAGTCGCCGCAGCCGCCCGCGCGCAATTCGTATCGTTGGGTGCGGGATTGGGATTACTTGACCGAGCAGCTCGAGCAAAAGGGAGTCGCGCAATGAACGCCGCAAAAGATTGGCCGGAGGGCCGTGCGCCGAGCGTCGTCGTGATCGGCGGCACGGGCGGGATCGGCTTTGCGATCGCCAAATACCATGCCGATCGCGGCTGCAAGGTCGTGATCACGGGCCGCGAGCAGGGGCGAACCGCGGCAAAAGCCGCCGATATCGGCAGCGGTGCGCGCGGGATCGCGCTCGACGTGGCGGAGCCCGAATCGATAGAAGCCGCCCTCGAAGGTCTCGAGCACGTCGATCGGCTCGCGCTGGTCGCCGTCGAGCGCGACTACAACAGCGCGCGAGAGTACGACATCGCGCGCGCTCGACGGATCGTGACCATGAAACTGATCGGCTACACGGAAGTCGCGCACACATTGTTCCCGCGAATGGGGGCGGGCGCGTCGGCCGTGCTATTCGGCGGCCTCGCGAGCTCGCGGCCCTATCCCGGGTCCACGTCGATCACGACCGTCAACGGTGCGGTATCGAGCCTGATTCGCACGCTTGCGGTGGAGCTCGCGCCGGTGCGCTTCAACGCGGTGCATCCGGGCATCATCTCCGACAGCCCGGCTTGGCAAGACAAGAAGGAGGCGATCGCCGCGATCGAGAAACGCACTCCCGGCGGGCGGCTCGCGACGACCGCGGACGTCGTCGGGGCGGTCGACTTCCTGTTCACGAACAAGGGCGTGAACGGCATCAACCTCGTAATCGACGGCGGCTGGCTGCTGACGTAGCCCGACCGACGCTTCAGCCGCCCGCAACGGATGCTCGGAAGCAGCGAACGATCCGAGCGAGAGGCGTTCGGGGCGCCTGCGTTGCCGCAGCGTCGACTGCGCGCCGGGCGCCCGTGAGCCACGTGGTCACCTGGGCCGCGAGACGGTACGCCTTCGTTCCCATACCGATTGCATTCACAAAGACGGGCCGCCGCACCGCCTGGCGAAGTCGCCGCGACGCGGTCTCCACGCGGCTGCGCTTGTCATTTGCATCATCGAGATGCCTAATGCCGCGAAGCACGGGGAGGGAGAACATGCCGACGTTGCCCGCGTTGCTCGCCGCCGAGCGATGAAAGTGCGTATCGCTGCGCTCGTCTGGCTCTGCGCAGTCTCGTTCCCCGCGCTCGCGCAGCACGGTGCTCCGGCGAACGGCGAATGGCCCACCTACGGGGGCGATCTAGGCAACACGCGCTACTCGCCGCTCGATCAGATCGATGCCTCGAACTTCAAGCGGCTCGAGGTGGCGTGGCGTTTCAAGACCGACAACCTCGGTCCGGCAAAGGAATACAACTTCCAATCGACGCCGCTCATGGTCGACGGCGTCGTGTATTCGACCGCGGGCACGCGCCGAGCGGTCGTGGCGCTGGATGCAGGTAACGGTGAGCTCCTGTGGATGCATCGGGTCGATGAGGCCGAGCGCGGCAAGGTGGCGCCGCGGCAGCTTTCGGGCCGCGGCCTCGCCTATTGGCGCAGCGGCGACGACGCGCGCATCGTGTACGTGACACCGGGCTATCAGCTCGTTGCGCTCGACGCGCGCACGGGCAATCCGATTCCGACGTTCGGCAAAAACGGCGTCGTCGATCTCAAGCAGAACGACGACCAGGAGATCGATCCGTTGAACGGCGAGATCGGCCTGCACGCCGCACCCGTCATCGCGAAGGATGTGATTATCGTCGGAGCGGCGCACCGTACCGGCGCGAATCCGAAGAGCATGCGCAACGTGAAGGGCTACGTGCGCGGCTTCGATGTGCGCACCGGCGAGCGGCTCTGGATCTTTCACACGATTCCGCGGCCCGGCGAGTTCGGCACGGAGAGCTGGCTCAGGGGCTCGGCTGAATACACGGGCAACACCGGCGTCTGGGCGCAAATCTCGGTCGACGAGGACCTCGAGACGGTCTATCTGCCGGTCGAGGAGGCCACGGGCGATTACTTCGGCGCGAACCGGCCCGGCGACAACTTGTTCGGCGAGACGCTGCTCGCAGTCGATCTGCACACCGGTGCGCGCAAGTGGCACTACCAGCTCGTGCATCACGGCATCTGGGACAACGATATCCCGTGCGCGCCGATCTTGCTCGACGTGACGGTGGACGGCAAGCGCGTGAAGGCGGTCGCGCAACCGACGAAGCAGGCGTTCCTGTACGTGTTCGATCGCGTGACGGGCAAGCCGGTGTGGCCGATCGAGGAGCGGCCGGTTCCGCAAGGCGATGTGCCGGGCGAGTATTACTCGAAGACGCAACCGATTCCGACGAAGCCGCCGGCTTACGACCGGCAGGGCGTGACGGCCGACGATCTGATCGATTTCACGCCGGAGCTCAGGCGCGAGGCGCTCGAGATTGCGTCGTGGCACAAGCTGGGGCCGCTCTTCACGCCGCCGGTCGTGAGCAACATCGACGGTCCACTCGGCACGCTGATGGCGCCGAGCCAAGACGGCGGATCGAACTGGCCGGGCGGCTCCTTCGATCCGGAGACTGGAATCCTCTACGTTGCGTCGAGCTCGACCGTCGTCAGCAAGGGGCTCGTGCCGCCGTATCCCGGGCAGTCCGATATGGCATACGTCGAGGGCAATGCGGTGACCGGGGCGCGCACGTCGGGCGGCTCGGGGTCTTCGGCTGGTGGCGGCCGCTCTGAGTTTCAAGGCAAGCGTCCCGCGGCCGCGCCGGCGGATCCGAGCCGCGGTGCTCCGAAAGTCGCACTCAACGTGCGCGGGTTGCCGTTGCTGAAGCCGCCGTACGGCTCGATCAGCGCGATCGATTTGAAGCGCGGCGAGATCCTTTGGCGCGTCGCTCACGGCGAGACGCCCGACGACATCCGCTCAAACCCACTGCTCAAGGGTCTCGAGATTCCACGCACCGGTCAGGCCGGCTCGCCGGCACCCGGCACGCTCGTGACGAAGACGCTGCTCGTCGCGGGTGAACGGCTCTACACGACGACCCCGAGCGGCGAGCCCGGCGCGATGCTGCGCGCCTACGACAAGGCGAGCGGGCGGGAGGTCGGTGCGCTTTACATGCCCGCGCCGCAGAGCGGCTCACCGATGACGTATCTCTACCGCGGGGAGCAGTACCTCGTGGTGGCGATCAGCGGCGCCCAATACTCGGGCGAGCTCCTCGCGTTCAAGCTGCCGAAGCGCTGACCCGCAAACGCCGCTCGGTCGTCAGCGCGCGAGGGCCGCTGCGGCTCGCCGATGCTCGAAATCGCCGCCGATCGTGTCGAGCGCAGCGCGGTAGGCTGCGACTACGGTCGGATCGCGCGGCAGCCGTGGGGCGACGGCCGTCAGGACTGCCGCGCGCTCGAAGTCGCCGCCGACGGCGCGCGTCGACTCGAGCAGCAGCCGCCAACCGGCCGACGTGAGCGCGGCTCGATCGGCGAGCGCAAGTAACGCTTGCTTCCGTTCGAAGTCGCTGCCGATCGAGCGTGCGGCCGAGAGGTAGGCGCGCGTGAGAAGGTCGGAGCCGCCGACGCGGCGCGAGGCCGCCGCGAGCAGCGTGCGCAGCTCGAAATCCGATCCGATACCGGCCGCGGCTGCCGCGAGCGCCTGCGCGACGACGTCGTCGCGGCCGCCCGGCTGCGTGACGAGCGGCGTGAGCGCGAGGCGTTCGTCGAAATCCGAGCCGATCGATCGCGCGATCCCGAGATACGCGGCTGCCGCGGCCGGTTCGGTGGCGACAGAGCGGCCCACCGCTTCGAGCAGCGCGCGGGCGTCGAAGTCCGAGTCGATCGTGCGACCCGCATCGATCAGAGCGGCGAGGTTCTCGCCCGCCGGCTTCTGTGCCGCGAGGACGGCCACGAGCGTCGTACGCAGGTCGAAATCCGAGCCCATGTGGTTTGCTGCAATCGTGATGAGCCTGCGAAGGTCGGCCGGGGCGATCGCCGCGACCGATTCGGCATAGCGCACGGTGTAGAGGCGCTGCGCAAGATCGGATCGGATCGCATCGATCTCGTCGAGCAGGCTCTGCTGGTCGCGATGCTCGAGCAGCCACGCGACGCGCGCCTCGACGTCGATCGCGGTCTCGCGCAGCACGATCGGCATGAGCTCGGCCACGAGCGAGTCGGCGTCCGCACCCCACCGTCGCTCCTCCCTGCCGACCCAAAACTGCCGTGCGATCGTGCCGTTCGAATTGCTGAAGCGCACGCGGCGCGCGATGCCGCCAACGTCGGAGCCGAGATCGAGGTAGCCGTCAGCACCGAGCGCCGTGACACCGCTTGCGTCGGGCGCAAGATCGATCACGCCACGGCCCTCGATTGCGACGTGCGAATCGACGTCGTCGATGTGAAGCGCGAACGTGTCGTCGTTGGCGTAATGCCATGGGCCGCATTCGAGTGCCGCCGCGGCCGCGAGGAACAGCACGATGCCGGTCAGAATTGCCCAGTTCATCGAACCCCCGAACGATTGCCGTGCGCTACTGCGGCAGCTTCCGCGCAATTCCGTAGAACGCGAGGTTGCCGACGCCGGTTGCGCCGAGCAGCACGGCGATCGTGCCGGGCGTCACATCGTTCCAACCTAAAGCCTGGAGCAGTGCGAAGCCGACAGCCAAGCAGGACAGCACGACGCCCCAGCGCAACGAATTTTGCCGCCGCTGCTCTTCTTCGCTCGAGAGCAACGAGCGAATCAGCTCGTTCGAGCTCCCCGCCGCGATCAGCTTGCCGCGCGTACGCGCATCGACGAGCACCTTGACGGCGTATGTGATACAGATGAACAGCGTGATCGGAATCAGTATGTAGAGATCTGCCATGTCCGCACTCTCGTCGCTTATCGCGGCCGATAGAGCCGCGCTCTTAACAGGAGATACGGCTACCGGCGGGCCGGTTGCGGGCCGGCGCAGCTCCGCGCTCTGCAACCGCGCACGCGCTCGACGTATCGATAGCGAGATGGGTCCGCGCGAGCCTGCCGCAGACGACCGCGCATTGGTCGAGGCCGTGCTCGCCCGTGCGCCGGGCGCGTTCGAGCGGCTCGTGCGCAGTTACCAGGGGCTTTGCTGGCACATCATCAACCGCATGGTGCGGCACCCGGACGATACGCGCGAGCTCTGCCAGGAGACGTTTCTCAGGGTTCACCGCTACCTGGGGCAGTACCGATTCGAGAGTGCGCTGAAGTCGTGGATCGGCCAGGTCGCGTACTCGGTCGCGCGGCGGCACCTCGAGCGCAAGCGGATCCCGATCGTCGAGCCGCTGCACCCGCGGTCGCTCGACGAGACAGTCGCGCAGGTGCCGGACGACGTCGATGTCGAGGCCGCGGCGGCCGATGCCGAGCTGCTAGTGGCGCTGCGCGCCGAGGTCGAGGAGCTGCCGCCGTTGCAACGCACGGTCCTCACGCTGTATCACTTGGAGGAGCTGCCGATCGAGGAGATCGCGCGGATCACCGGTTTGCCCGACGGCACGATCAAAAGTCACCTGTTCCGCTGCCGCGCGAAGCTGCGAGCGCGGCTCGCGGCGCGCATCGGAGACACAGCATGAGCCGAGACGAAACGGGACGACGGAGAGAATGGGATGCCCAGGAATCGGCGCTGCGGCGGGAGCGGGCCGGCGCGCCGGCGGGCGGCGATCCACTCGTCGCGCAGTATCGCATCGTCGCGCAGGTGCTGCGCGATCCGCCTTTGGATGCGCTGCCCGACGATTTCGCAGCGACGGTTGCGGCGCGCGCAGAACAGCGCATGGGTCTCGGTGACGACGTCGTCGAGGTCTGGCTGCCGCGCGCGCTCGTCGGCGTGCTCACACTCGCGGGCGTCGGCACGGCCGTCGCTTATGGCGCCGGTACATGGCGGCTCGTGGGCGGTGCCGTTGCGCAGACGGCCGAAGCCGTCTCACACGGCCCCGTTGCCGGTTGGATCGTCGCGATCGGCGCGTGCGTTGCGCTGTCCGCCCTGATCGAGCGTTCGGTGCGCCGCAGCACCTGAGCCCGAAAGTTTCAAGCCGCGGCTTGTCGCGCGTCGAGCGCTGTGCTTCAGTGAGCGACCGCGTCTGCAATCACGACGGAGGGGATAGAGCAATGCGTCGAACGACTCTTGCGGCGGCCGGTGTCCTCGGTTTCGTGCTGACGGCCGGCATCGCCCAAGCGCAGCCGCCGAAGCCCGGTGTGAAGGGCTACGAGGTGGAGTGGGTGTACCGCGTCCGCTATGGGTTCATCGACGAGTGGTGGGACATCTTCCGCAAGTATCAGCTGCCCATTCTCGACCGCGCCAAGGAGCTCGGGTACGTGCTCGACTACCGCGTCTACCATCCGCAGCTGCACACCGACGAGGCGAGCCGCTGGGACTATCGCGTGGAGATCACCTATCGCGACGCGGAAGCGGGTTCACACGAAGAGGAGATCGCCGCGAAGCTGTTCCCCGATGCGGCAACGCGCAAGCGCGATGAGAACCGTCGCTGGGAGCTCACCGAGAATCACTGGGATTTGCCGATCTACCAGGTAGATACGACGCAGCCGCGCTGAGCCGCGGTTGCAGAGCGAGCCGCACCGCCGCAGGCGCGAAGCGTGCGCGCCGCGTTCCGACACGTTGGCGCCGGCGAATCAGAGACTCCACTGCACGCCTAGAACGAAGTTCGTGTCCGGGCTTTCCTCGAAGGTGGTCAGCCCCTCGCGCTTGATTTTGATGGACTGATCGAGCAGGTTCTGCGCCTTGACCTTGAACGTGAGCTTGCTCGACGGATACCAAGAGTCGGTCGCGTCGAGCGAGCGGAACGGTTGCTCGAAGCCGTCCGGCGCGCTGTTGCGGCCCGCGACGTAGAGGCGCTCGCCGAACAGGTTGTAGATCAGCGCGCCTGCGCTTGGAGTTCTGCGAGTCGTAGCCGAGCATGAAATTCAGCACGGAGCCCGATGCGCCGGTCATTTTGCGCACGGGGTTCGTCGGCGCGTCCGCGCGCGGTCCGGGGGTGAGCTTGGAGTTCTGCAGCGTCAGGTTGCCTTGCACGAATCGACTCTCGAGATCAGCGGCGGCGGCGGCCACGCGCAGAAGGCGCGCCTCTGTTGATGTCGGATACCGACGTGAAGGTGACCGGGGCGTCGGCGCGGCCTACCGCGAAGATCTGCGAGCCGCGGTTGATGATGATGAACTGCTTCTCGGACATGAACGCGAGCTTCGCGCCGGCTTCGACCGTGAGCACGGGGCCGTCGCCGCCCTTCGTGATGCCGGCCGCGGTGAGCTCGGCTTGAGTGTTGTAGGTCTTACCGACGAACAGGCTGCCTTGGAAGATGTGCGCGCCGCCGTTCGGCAGCGCGGGAACGGTCATGTCGACGAGTAGGTTGTTGCCCGCATCGACGAACGAAGGTGCGTAGGCACAGTTCTGACCGTCGTAAACTCCCTGGATCTTGCTGCGTTTCTTGAAATCGACCGTCCCCGGCGCTGCGAGAGAGCGCTGTCTTGTTCGATGAAGCGGACGGCTTGGTTCGCGGAACGTTAGTGAGCGGGAGTTGAGGAAATATGAAAACTGCATTAAAGGTTGGTTACGACGGCGCCACCGAGCGCCCGAGGCTCGAGAAGACATTCGTGCCGAGCGCGTTCGATTCCAGGCGCGCGGCGAGCCTGCCTGGATGACCGACATCACTGCGCTTTCGGCTTGTGATCTCGCGGCACGGCTGCGCGCGCGCACGCTGCGCGCGAGCGACGTCGTCGAGGCGTATCTCGCTCGCATCGACGCGCTCGATGGCGAGCTGCACGCTTGGGCGCACGTCGCGCCCGACCGCGTGCGCGCGCAGGCGCGCGCGCTCGACTCCGGTGCGGTGGCGGGCCCGCTGCACGGCGTGCCGGTCGCGGTGAAGGACATCATCGATACGCTCGATCTGCCCACCGAGTACGGCTCGGCGATTTATCGCGGGCATCGCCCAGCGGCGGATGCGCATTGCGTCGCGGCGGTGCGTGCTGCGGGGGCGATCGTGCTCGGCAAGACCGTGACAACGGAGCTCGCATTCCTTGCCCCGGGCCCGACCGTGAACCCGCACGATCACGCGCACACGCCGGGCGGGTCCTCGAGCGGCTCGGCCGCGGCGGTTGCGGCCCGGATGGTGCCGTTCGCGTTCGGCACGCAGACAGGCGGCTCGATCGTGAGGCCCGCCAGCTTCTGCGGTGTGGTCGGTTACAAACCGACGTTCGGCGTCGTTGCCACCGGCGGCGTAAAGCCGTTCGCCGGTAGTCTCGACACGGTCGGCGCGCTCGCGCGCAGCGTCGAAGACGCCGCACTGTTGATCGGCGCCGCGACAGGGCGCCGTGACCTGCTCGAGCCGCCAATGCCGGACGAACGCATCGAGATCGCTGTCTGCCGCACGCATGATTGGAGCGAAGTCGACGCCGACGGCCGCGCGTCGCTCGACCGAGCGGCGGCTGCGCTCGCGGCGGCCGGTGCGCGCGTGACCTCCGTCGAGCTACCCGACGCGTTCGCGGGTCTCGGCGAAGCCCACGCTGCGATCCAGGGCTACGAGGCCGTCCGCGGCCTGGCCGCGGAACGGCGCGAGCACGGCGCGCTGCTGTCCGTGCAGCTCACGAAAATGCTCGAGCGCGCCACGTCGGTCACGCCCGCGCAGTACGAGGACGCGCAAAGACTCGCGGCGGAGTGCCGGGCTCGCGTCGGCGCGCTGCTAGGCGGGGAGCGTGTGTTGCTCGCGCCGAGCGCCGTAGGCGAGGCACCGCGCGGTCTCGGCTCGACCGGCAGCCCGGTGATGAATCGCGTCTGGACGCTGCTGCACGTGCCGTGTGTGAGCGTGCCGGCCGGCAGCGGCGCGCACGGTTTACCGCTCGGCGTTCAGGTCATCGGCCGCGTCGACGACGATGCTCGTACTCTTGCGAGCGCCGCGTGGATCGCGCGTTTGCTCGAGTGACGGCCCGCCGTATGCCCGCGGCTGGTGCGGTACCGAAGCGGCTCCCCGGGTCGGTTCAGTAAGCGCGGTTGCGCCGGGCAGGCGGGCGGACTATCGTCGGTCGCGCCGCGACGTCGAGTTTTCCATATAGATTGCAGCCATTGGCGTACCTGCGGGCGCCGCCGCCGATGCGCGATCGCTCGAGAAGAGAGAACGACGATGAGATACCTATTTGCAGTCTGCCTCCTGCTGTCGGCGGCGACGGCCGTCGAGGCGCAGCCGCCGTTTCGGCCGCCCGTCTGCAAGCGCGCGGACCTCGAGACCGCCGCGGACAGCTACATCGAGGCGCAGAAGACGGGCAACGCGACGAAGATGGCGCTCGCGAACGATGCCGAGTTTCTCGAGAACATGACGAAGATCGAACAGAGCGCCGGCCTTTGGAATACCGCGCTGCCGATTGCCTTGTCGCGCAGCTTTCTCGATTCGACGCGCTGCCGCACGTTCACGGAAGTGATCGTGACCGAAGGCGGTCATCCCTATGTGATCGGCACGCGGCTCTACGTCGACGGCGGCAAGATCGAGCGCGTCGACAGTCTCGTGAGCGACAAGGGCGATTGGCTGTTCAACGCGAACGCATATCTAAAGTACTCGAGCGCCGAGGACTGGAGTGCACCGAAAGCCTCCGAGCGCGTGCCGGCGCAGCAGCTGATCAACGCAGCGAACAGCTACCTCGATCAATTCTCCGACAAGTTCGTCGACACGCCGTGGGGCACGCCGTGCGCACGGCTCGAGGGCGGCGCGTACACCAACCGCGACCACGCTCCGAACGCGACCTGCAAGGTGGGTATCCCGTCCGGCGTGCTCTACATCGTGAATCGCGATTACGTCGTGGACGAGCAGCTCGGCGTGGTGAACGTGTTTTGCCGCTTCGGCAACAGCAGCACCGGGATGCCGGACTCGCACACGTTCCGGCTCGTGAACGGCATGCTCAGGAACGTGCACACGATCAGCGTGAACGTGAATGCGGACCGGCCGTCGCCGCAGTCGGACGACAACGGCGCGATCCTGCGCTGATCTCCGCGGCGCGGCCGTTGACAGGGTGCACGCAAGCGCCTAGCGTGAGGGACGTGCGCTAGAAGGGCGCCCGCGGGTTCGCGCGAAGGGCCAAGCCCACTTTCCGCTCTCCGACATCGACGGCTCCTACACCGCCGTGCTGCCTGTTGCGAACCCAGGCTCGAGCATGGAGGTTGTATGTCACCGACGCTTCCCGAGCGCCCCGATCTCGGCCGGCTGAAAAAACAAGCGAAGTCGCTGCTGCGGGCCGCACGTGCCCGCGACCGCGCGGCCCTCGAGCGCTTCCTCGTGCTGCCGGCATTCGCGGGCTCGTCGAGCACCGCGCTCGAGTCGAGCGAGCTCGCACTCCACGACGCACAGTCCGTGATCGCGCGCGAGCATGGTTTCGCTTCCTGGAATGCGTTGCGCGAGGAAATCGAGACACGCACGCTCACGTTCGATGCCGCGGTCGAAGAATTCGTGCGCTGCGCAACTGGCGGCGCAGCCGACCGTGCCGAGCGACTGCTGGCGCTGTACCCCGCGATCGCAACGGCAACGCTCGAGACTGCGCTGGTGCTCGGCGATGCCGCCGCATTCGATGGCCATGTGCGCGCACGTCCGATCCGCACGACCGAGCCCATCGGCGTGCGGCGGTGGCAGCCGCTCCTGTACGTTTGCCATACCTGCCTGCATCGGCATACGCCGGTGCGTGCCGCCGGTCTCGTCGCGATCGCCCGTTCGCTGTGCGCGCTCGGCGCGGATCCGAACGCCGAATACCATTGGGATTGGCATCCGGAGCTGCCGCGCACGGCCTTGTGGGGAGCCCTTTGCGAAGTCCGGCATCTGCCGCTTGCCGATGCGCTGCTCGAGGCGGGGGCGAGTCCGACGGACGGCGTGAGCGCGCACATTGCGGCCGGCATTGGCGACCTGGCCGCGCTCGAGCGGCTGGACCGTTTCGGGCTCGACGCGAACGGCATCGCGGGCGGCGTGCCGCCGCTGGTCTACTCAATGCTGTGGACAGAGAATCCGGCCGGACCGATCTGGCTGCTCGAGCACGGCGCAGATCCGAATCTCGCTTGGGGCGAAGCCGGGGAGGCGCCGTTGCACGTCGCGGCACGGCGCTGGGACGTGCCGATGGTGGAGAGGCTCGTCAGCCTCGGCGCCGATCCGCTGCGCCGGCGTGCTGACGGTCGCACGGCGCATACGCTAGCCGCGCTCCACGGGAATGGGCCCGTCGCCGCTTGGCTCGCCGCGCGCGGCGTGCCCGATGAGCTGACGCCGCTCGAGCGCTTTGTCGCGGCGTGCGCGCGCGGCGACCGTGCGAGCGCTGCGTCGCTGCTCGTCGCGCAGCCGCGTCTGCCCGCGCAGCTCACGTCCGAGCATCATCTGCTGCTGCAGCGTCCCGCCGAAGGCGGCGATGCCGCAGTCCTCGAAGCGATGCTCGGCTGCGGCTTCGATCCCAATCGCAAGGACGCCGAGGGCGTCACGGCGCTGCACCGTGCGGCGATCGCGGGGCAGGTCGACGCGACGCGGGTGCTGCTCCGCTTCGGGGCCGACGTCGCTGCGCTCGATGGAATGTTTGCGGCGCCGCCGCTCGTCTGGGCGGTCGAGGGACGCCGCCGTGCAGCCCCCGGCTCGGACCACGTCGGAGTCGCGCGGCTGCTGATTGCGGCGGGCTCCCCGCTCGAATGGACCCCGCCTGCGGGAGCACCGTCGCCCGAGGCCACGCTCGACGGGCTTGCAGCGCTGCGTGCCGCGGCGCTCGCGGTCTAGGGCGCCGGGTGGCGACGAGCATGCAGTTCGCTGCAGTTCGCTGTAGTTCTCGACAATGCGATGACATTCCCCGACGTAGAGGGAGCACGACGTTCGCCGCGACGTCGTTCAAAGTGAAGGGCCGGGTGCTCGTGTGCCACGGCGTGGACACAGGCATTCCGAGGGATCGCGTCGGGGTTTGCCGCTCCGTAGAATGCCCATCCGGCGCTGTTGCCTGGCTTCTACATCGATACCGGGGCTGGACCGTGCATGCATTGAAGTTCCGAAGCCGGTGCGGGGAGCGGCCGACGCCGTGTCGCGAACGGCCGGCGGGCCTTGCGCCGGGGCGCGATGCTCGCCTCGCGCCACGGCAGGCGAGGGCGATCGGCCCGTGAAGTCCACGCCAGATGCGGGGGCCGGACGCCGCTCGATCAAGCGCTCGTTCCTGCGCTTCGTGCTTGCCGGCGGCGTCGGCTTTCTGATCGAAGCGACGCTGCTCACCGCCTTAGTCAGGTGGGCGCACTGGGTCGCGTGGCATGGCCGGCTGATCTCGTTTCCGCTCGCCGTCACCGCGACTTGGTGGCTCAACCGGCGCTACGCGTTCCGCGGGACGCGCAACGCGGCCGGGCGAGCCGAGTACGCGGCGTACTTCGCGATTCAGCTCGGCGGCGCGGCACTGAATTTCGGCGTCTTCGCGCTCTGCTTGCACGTCGCGCCGGCCCTCGGCGACTGGCCCGTGATACCGCTCGCCGTTGGCGGGATCGCGGGGCTGGTGTTCAATTTCGCAGTGGCCCGGGCCGCGCTCTATCGCACGCCGAACCGGGTGGCCGAGGCACCTGCGGAACCGTGAAGGCGGTATCCGAATCGTATTCCATAACGGCCCCTGCACGTCGGCGCGACCTGGATCTGGAGCGGCGCGGGGCAGAGTGCCGGTCATGGGGCGACGCCGCGGTGGCGTTGCCGGCCGGCGGGGCCGAGACCAGTGGTGCTAGCACCATGATTTATTGGAAAAAATGTAGGCCTTGGGACTGGATATCGGCGCTGAACGCGGTATCTTTAGCATACTGACCGCCCGGTGAGAAATAACCGGGTGGCATTCGAGCTGGTGACGGCTTGGCGTTGAACTCATGAGGGGGAGCGAACGCATGCGCCACAGTGCTTTACTGCAATGCAGTCGACGAATTTTCGGTTGGCGGTCGACCGCAACGCTGTTTGGAATTCTCGCGGTTGCCGCTGCGCAAACTGCATCCGCAACCATCGCCGCTGCCGCACGCGATGCAGACGTCGGTGCGGTCAAGAAGATGATCGCATCCGGCGCCGACGTGAACGCGCCCGAGGCCGACGGCACGTCGGCGCTCCTCTGGGCCGCCTATCAGCAGGCTCCGGAAATCGTGTCGGTGCTGCTCCAGGCCGGCGCGAATCCGAATACTGCGAACCGCTTCGGCATGACGCCGCTGCTCCAGGCGAGCCGTTACGGCGATGTCGCCACCATCGATCTATTGCTCAAAGGCGGCGCGGATCTGTCGGCGGCGACGCGTGACGGCGAGACGCCGTTGATGGCGGCCGCGCGCGCGGGCAGCGTCGATGCAGTGAAGTTGCTGATCGAGCACGGTGCGGACGTGAACGCGCAAGAGGCGCGCTGGGACCAGACCGCGCTGATGTGGGCCGCCGCCGAAGGGCACCTCGACGTCGTCGACACGTTGCTCAAGGCAGGGGCGAATCCGAATTTGAAGGCCCGCGTGACCGACTTGAGCAAGCGCACACCGCGCACGGATTTTCCGAGCGGTGGCTTCACCGCGCTCATGTGGGCCGCGCGCGACGGCAATGAGGCGCTCGTTCGTCGCCTGGTCGAGGGCGGCACGGACATCAACCTCACGGATGGTGATGGCGAGACCGCCCTCGTGCTCGCCATCGTGAACGACCGCTTCGATCTCGCCAAGACGTTGCTCGATCTCGGCGCGAATCCGAAGATGGACGACTCGCTGTATGAAGCCGTGGAGATGCACGACGCGACGACGGACTGGCGAGCGAAGGACGGTACACGGCTGCGTGCGGATCATCCGAATCAGCTTACTGCGCTCGATCTGATCCGGATCCTGCTCGATGCCGGCGCGGATCCGAACAAGCCGTTCACGGGACAGTTGCACTCCGCTTCGATGTGCTGCGACACGAAGGGCTCCGGCACGCCGTTCTATCGCGCGGCCGTCGCTGCCGACGTCGAAGGCATGAAGCTCATGGTCGCTCATGGCGCCGATCTCGAGTGGGCGCCGAAGCCGTCGCAGACCGGCGATGCCCCACCGCCTCCGGGCGGCGGCAACGCGGGCAAGACGCCGCTGATGGTCGCGATGAACGGCGGGAAGGGCGTCGGCATGGCCGGCGGCCCCGGCGACATTCGCGAGGGCTCGAAGCCGCCGTTCCGCGAAGTCTCCGATCGCGATCCCGTGCACGCCGTGCAGCTGCTGCTGAAGGCCGGCGCGAACGTGAATGCGAAGACGCCGGATGGCGACTCGGCGCTGCACATCGCGGCGTTCGCGGGGAAGCTCGATGTCGTGCGCGCGCTCGCCGCAGGCGGCGCGAATCTCAATCTCAAGGACGGCGCGGGTAAGACCGCGCTTCAGGTCGTGGAGAAGCAAGCGCCGCGACCGCCGCCGCCCCCTGCCGGCGCGCTCGTGTCGGACGAGCACCCCGCTCAGCCGGCTGAGGTGGCCGCGCTGCTGCGCGAGCTCATGCACGGCGGCGATCGACAAGCTGCAAACACGGAGGGCGGCGCGAAGTGAGGGTTTGGATTTACGTCGCGGGTGTCGGTGTCGTGGCTGCCGCGGGTGCGGCGGCTTATCTGCACACACACTCGTCCCCGCAGGCCGTGCTGAACGACCAGTGGGCGATGCTCGGTTACTGCAAGGATTGCCACAACGACTCGGATTTCACCGCGGAGCTTTCGTTCGAGCATCGGCATTCCGACAACGTCACGGCCGACCCTGCGATCTGGGAAAAGGTCGTTCATAAGCTCGAGATCGGCGCGATGCCGCCGCGCGATAAGCCGCAGCCGCCGCCCGAGGAACGGGCGAAGTTTCTGACTGCCCTCACCGGCACGCTCGATGCGGCTGCCGAGCAACATCCCTACGCCGGCTCGACGACGGTCCATCGGCTGAATCGCGCCGAGTACGCGAATGCCGTGCGCGATCTGCTCGGCGTCGAAGCGGACCTCGCGGAACAGCTGCCGAGCGACGGCGGCGACTTCGGTTTCGACAATATCGCCGACGTGCTGCGTACGTCACCGTTTCTGCTCGATCGCTATCTGACGGTCGCGCTGCGCGTGGCGGATATGGCGGTCGGCAATCCCAAGGCCGTGCCGACGGCCGTGTCGTACAAGATTCCGTTCGACATCACGCAGACTCATCACCTCGACGGCATGCCGATCGGCACACGAGGTGGGACGACCGTGCACCACGTGTTTCCGGCCGACGGCGAGTACGTCCTATCGGGGCGGCTCTGGCGCGGTGTCGAGGAAGGGCTGTTCGGTGTCGAGGGACACGACCGGCCGAGCGAGTTCTTGGTGCTCGTCGACGGCCAGCTCGTGTTCTCGAGCGAAATTGCGGGCAAGGACGACCACGAGCTCGCGGTCGCCGAGGGCCAGAACACCACCGCGTTCTCGGTCGACAAACGGCTCACGTCGCCGCCGATCCCGATCAAGGCCGGACCGCACGACGTCACGTTCACCTGGCGAGAGCTCACGAGCGTCGATCAGAGCTCGTGGGAGCAAGGTGTGCGCGCCTCGATGGAGATCCACAATCCGTCGGGCCTGCCGCGGCTGCAGAACGTGGTCGTCGAAGGGCCGCGCAACGTCACCGGCGTGAGCGACACACCGAGCCGCCAGCGGCTGTTCGTGTGCCATCCCGCGGGGCCCGCGGAAGAGCCGGGTTGCGCGAAGCAAATCCTCACCAAGCTTGCGCGGCATGCATTTCGTCGGCCGGTGACGGATGACGACATTCAGGCATCGCTCGCGTTCTATAACGATGCGCGCACGAACGGCGGCGACTTCGACGACGGCATCCGCGCCGCCGTGGCGCGCACGCTCGTAAGCCCGTGGTTCCTGTTTCGCGTCGAGGCCAACTCTCCCGACGTGCCGGCCGGCTCGAACTACCGCGTAAGCGACATCGAGCTCGCGTCGCGCCTGTCGTTCTTCCTCTGGTCGAGCATCCCCGACGAGGAGCTGCTCGACGCGGCAGAGAAGGGGCAACTCAAGGATCCGGACGTGCTGAAGGCGCAGATCGATCGGATGGTGGCCGATCCTCGCTCGCAGGCGTTCGTCGATAACTTCGTCGGCCAGTGGCTGCAGCTGCGCAACCTCGAGAGCCGCGTGAAGCCCGATTTTCTGCTGTTCCCGGACTTCGACGGCAATCTGCGCAACGCGTTTCGCACCGAGACCGAGATGCTGTTCTCGAACGTGCTGCACGAGGGCCGTCCGCTGCAGGAGCTGCTCACGGCGAACTACACGTTCGTGAACGAGCGGCTGGCTCGGCATTACGGCATTCCGGGGGTCTACGGTGCGCGTTTCCGGCGCGTCGAGCTGAAGGACCCGCGCCGCTTCGGCTTGTTCGGTCAAGGCAGCATCGAGTCGCTGACCTCGGCCGGGAACCGAACGTCGCCGATCATTCGCGGCAAGTTCATCGTGACGGAGTTCTGGGACAATCCGCCGCCCGCGCCGCCGCCGAACGTGCCGGCGCTCGAGCAGAGCGCGCCGAAGGGCCGACCTTCCACGGTGCGTGAGCAGCTCGAGCTGCACCGTGCGAATCCGAACTGCGCCGCGTGCCACAAGAACATCGATCCGGTCGGCTTCGCGCTCGAGAACTTCGACGCGGACGGCAGCTGGCGCGATCAGACCCGCGACGGGCTGCCGATCGATTCGGCCGGCGTGCTCGCGGACGGCACCGAAGTCGATGGCCCGGTGCAGCTCCGTGAGGCGCTGCTCAAGAATCCGGACCTGTTCGCCGGTGTGCTGACGAAGAAGATGCTGATCTACGCGCTCGGCCGCGGTCTCGAACCGGCGGACATGGCCGTGGTGCGGTCGATCGTGAGAAATGCCGCCAAGCAGGACTACAGCCTGAAGGCAGTCGTTTTGGGTATTGTCGATAGTTATCCGTTCCAAATGCGGATGAATGGCGCATCGTCCAGCGCCGCTACGGTCGCGCAAGCGAGGGAGTAAGGGCATCATGTTCATTACCAAGAAGCACTTGGATCGTCGAACGTTCTTGCGCGGCGCAGGCGTGGTGATCGCGCTGCCGTTGCTCGATGCAATGGTGCCCGCGGCCATGGCGCAGACGCTGACCGCGGCGAAGGAGCGGTTCCGCTTCGGCGCAATCTATATGCCGAACGGCATTTACCCGCCGATGTGGCATCCCGAGAAGGCCGGCAAGAACTTCGAGTTCAATAAGATCATGAAGCCCCTCGAGCCGCATCGCGCGTTCCTCACGACGATCAGTCAGCTCAAGTCGCCGGATGGCACCAAGAACATGGGCGGCATCCACATGGGTGCGAGCGCGGCGTTCTTGAACGGTGCTGGACCGCAAGGCAAGAACGGTGACTTCAACTTGGTCGAGTCGCGCAAGTCGGTCGATCAGTACATCGCGGATGCAGTTGCGGGCGACACGCCGCTGCGCTCGCTCGAGCTCGGCACCGAGGACATGGGCACATCGGCCGGCGCGTGCGACGGCTACCCCTGCATCTTCTTCAACACGATGGCATGGTTCGACGACAAGAGCCCCCTGCCGGTCTCCGTGAACCCGCAGGCCACGTTCGAGCGCATGTTCGGTGATCCGGGCACGCCCGAGCAGCGGCTGCAGCGGCTGCAAGCGAAGCAGAGCATGCTCGATTCCGTGCTCGGCGAAACCAAGAAGCTCGAGAAGAAAATCGGGGCCAGCGACAACAAGCTGCTCGATGAGTACCTCACGAACATCCGCCGGGTCGAGGAGCAGGTGCAAAAGATGGAGACTCGCTCGGGCGTGTTCGCGACCGCGAAGGACGCTCCGATCGGAATCCCGGAGGACTTCGACAAGCACGTGACCGTGACCTACGACTTGCTGCACCTTGCGTTCCAAGGCGACATCACACGCGTGTTCAGCTTCATGATCGGCCACGAAGCCACCGGCCGTAGTTATCAGTTCGTCGGCGTCAAGGAGCCGCACCACTCGACGTCGCACCATAAGGGCACGCCCGAGAGCCTGGATCAGTACGCGCGCATCAACGTGTACCAGATGCAGAAGCTGTCGGAGTTCGTCGAGAAGCTGAAGAACACGCGCGACGGCGACGGCACGTTGCTCGACTCGTCGCTGCTGTACTTCGGGGCGGGCATGAGCAACGGCGTGGTCCACGATCGTCACAACGTGCCGGCCGTGTTGATCGGCGGCGCAAATGGTCGTCTCGAGGGTAACCGCCACATCGTGGCCCCGAAGGACGAGCCCACCTCGAACCTGCTGCTTGCGATGGCCGAGAAGGTCGGCGCCGAAGTGGACAAGATCGGCGTCAGCACCGGCCGCTGCTTGATCTGACCTAACGTCGCGCGGCGGCTCACAGGGCCGCCGCGCGACGCTCTTCCCCTTTGCAATCCGCGTCAGCGCGCCGACCGGCGCGCGGTCAGTCGCGTCTTCGCCGCTCGAACTCCGCGGACTTCTGCTTTTCGCGGTTCACGATCTTGGCGGTGACGACGTCGCCGTCGGGCAGTTTGAGCAGCAACCGATTGCGCTCGACGGCCGCATAGACGTCGGAGCCCCGTCGGAAGTCCTTTGCGGTCGGGCTGCGTGCGGCTTTCGGTTCCCACTCGCCGGTGATGAGCAGCCCGCCGAGCGCGACGGTCACGCGGCTCACGTCGGTCGTCGTAGCGCCGGCAGGAATACCCGCGATTCTGAAGGACGTCGCCGTGCGCGCATAGCTGCGGGACTCCGTGACGATGGCGGACGTGAACTCCGGCTCGGCCGCATGCAGTGCGCCGCCGAGCAATGCGATCGCGATTAACGCGGCTCCGGCGCAGCGAGGAATCACTCTGGCTCGCGAAGTTCTCGGTGGGCTCAGTTTAAGTGCCGCGCCATAAGACGCAAGTGCGCCCGTCGGCGAGCAGCGATTCAGTGCTCCGCCATTGGCGCTCGTCCTCGACGATCAGCATTCGCTTGGCAGTCTCCGTCGGGGCGGGGCGATCATAGACTCGACCAAGTGCGCGCTTGACGGACGCGCAGCGGTGCGGCGCCGTTCAGTGGCTGCGGGGCTGCGGACCTGGATCGTGCGGCCGCGGAAACCGTTACGGGGCCGCTCCTGACGGCGCCCGGGAATCTCTGCTATGTTGGCGCCCCGAGATGCCCAGCAAGCGCCGCATCAGCGTCAATGGTCGGCGGCACGCGGTCGAAGCCGCGCCGGATACGCCGCTTTTGTACGT
The DNA here is from genome assembly GCA_963817615.1 of uncultured Gammaproteobacteria bacterium. Taxonomy (GTDB): domain Bacteria; phylum Pseudomonadota; class Gammaproteobacteria; order Steroidobacterales; family Rariloculaceae; genus FEN-1219. The sequence continues at coordinate 593,445 of CAWFPH010000003.1, forward strand.
CCTCACCAATGAGCTCGAGCTGCGGGGGCCACGTTTCGGCTGTGGCCTAGCGCAATGTGGATCGTGCTCGGTGCTCGTCGACGGCGTCGAACGGCGCTCCTGCGTCACACCGGTAGCAGCGGTCGACGGCAAGCAGGTGACCACGCTCGAGGGGCTGCCGGCGTGGTACGCGGCGCAACGCAGGATCGGGCACGTTCCGGCGTTGCACCCCGTCCAGCAGGCCCTGCTCGACGAGCAGGCGCCGCAATGCGGCTATTGCTACAACGGCATGATCGTAAAGGCGGCGGAGCTGCTCGCGCGCGATGCCTCGCCGACCGACGAGCAGATCCGCAGCGCGATGAACGGCCATTTGTGCCGCTGCGGGACCTATCCGCGCATTCTGGCTGCGATCAAACGGGCGGCGCGCGCGATGCGGGAAGGCGCGTGAGCGGCGCATTGGACGCGCTGTTCGGCCGGCGCGAGCTCTTGCGGGCCGGCGGCGCCCTCGTCGTCGGCTTCACCCTCGGACTGCGTGCGACAGGGTCGCGTGCCGACGATGGTCCTCGCGGGTCCGCCGCGGGGCCGCCGGATCCGAAGCAGATCGACACATGGCTCGCGATTCATGCGGACAACACGGCCACGCTGTATATGGGCTTCGTCGAGCTGGGGCAGGGCACGACCACGGCGTTGCCGCAAATCGCGGCCGAGGAGCTCGACCTCACGCTCGCGCAGATCAAGACCGTTCATGCCGACACTAACGTTACGCCGAATCAGGGCGGCACCTATTCGAGCTCCTCGATCGCGCGCGGCGGTCCCCAAGTGCGCACGGCGGCGGCCGAGGCACGGCAAGCGTTGCTCGCGCTCGCGGCGGGGCGCCTCGGTGTCCGAGCCGAGCAGCTCAGCGTGACGGAGGGGATCGTGGCAGAGCCGGGCGGGCGCCGCATCACCTATGGCGAGCTGGTCGGCGGCAAGCTGTTCGAGGTGCCGTTCACGGGCCGGGCGCCGGTCAAGGCGCCGACGGACTACAAGATCGTGGGCTTTAGCCCCGAGCGCCGCGATCTACCTGCGAAGGTGGAGGGCACCCATCTATATGTGCAGCACGAGCGCCTGCCCGGCATGCTGCACGGGCGCGTCGTTCGGCCGCGCGGCCAGCGGGCCTACGGTGCCGGTGCGAAGGTGCTGCGGGTCGACGAAAGTTCGATCGCGGCCATTCCGGCGCGCGTGCTGCGCAAGAGCGACTTCGTCGGGGTCGTCGCCGCAAACGAGTGGGACGCCGTACGCGCTGCGCAGCAGCTCGCAGTCGAGTGGGACGACACGCCGTCGCTGCCGGCTTTCGATTCGCTGCACGCGGATATGCGCTCTCGCGAGAGCCGCGACACAGTCGTTCTCGAGACGGGAAATGCGGCGGACGCGTTCGCGCGCGCACCGCACGTCGCGTCGCTCGCCACGCGCTGCCCGTATCAGGCGCACGCAACGTTTGCACCGAATTGCGCGCTGGCCGACGCGCGGAAGGACTCGGCGCTCGTGATCTGCTCGTCGCAGGACATCTACAACGCGCGCCGCCTGGTCGCAGGCTTGCTCGGTCTTCCGGAAGCGAGCGTTCGCGTGCAGTTCCGCGACGGCGCGGGCACCTACGGTCACAGCTGCTACGACGATGTCGCGCTCGCAGCCGCGCTGCTGTCGCAGCTTGCGGGCGCTCCCGTGCGCGTGCAGTTCATGCGCGCCGACGAGCACGGCTGGGACCCGTACGGCCCGGCACATGTCGGTGAGGTGCGCGCGGCGGCGGACGCGGCCGGCAACATCGTGGCCTACGAGTACCACGGCTGGCACCATCATTGGAGCCTAGTCGAAACCTCGCAGCAGCTCGCCCTCGGCTCGCCGCCGGAGGAATGGAACAACCTCGTGTCGCAGCAGGTGAGCCCGTCGAATTGCGGCGCGATGTACGCGATCCCGCACCGCCGGCTCGTCGACCACCGGCTGCCGACCGCCCGGTACTTGCGGGCCGGCTGGCTGCGATCGCCGCTCGATTTATCGATGGCATTTACGTCCGAGCAGGCGATCGACGACCTGGCGTTCCGGCTGGGCGCGGACCCGTACGAGTTTCGCAAGCGCAACATGACCGATGAGCGCTGGCTCGGCGTGCTCGATGCGGCTGCTCGGGCGGCCCATTGGACGCCGCGGCCCGCGCATTCGGAACGTGGCACCGGCGCGGTCGCGAACGGGCGCGGTATCGGTCTCGGGACGCATCTGCGCTCCTGGGGCGGAGCCGTGGCCGAAGTCGAGGTGAACACCGAGAGCGGCCGGGTCGCCGTCAAGCACCTGTACGGCGCGATCGACGCCGGTCTCGTCGTGAACTTGGGCGTCGTCGAGGCCCAGATCATGGGTCAGCTCGTGCAAACGGCGAGCCGGATGCTCTTCGAAGAGGTGACGTTCGACGAGCGCGGCGTCACGAGCCTCGACTGGGCCGGCTATCCGGTCATCCGCTTCCAGGACTGCCCGTCGGTCACGCCCATCGTCGTACAGCGGCTCGACCAGCCGTACTCGGGGGCCGGCGAGGAGGTGATGGCCGCCGCGGCCGCCGCCATCGCGAACGCCTTCTTCGATGCGACCGGCGTCAGAATGCGCGAGTTCCCATTCACGATGCGCCGTGTGCTCGCGGCGCTCGCACGAGCCTAGCCCCAGTTTCCCGCCGCTCCGACGACCGGATCGGCGCTCGTCGTCGCCGGGCAGATCGACCGCTGGCCAAATCTAATCCAATAACTTATAAATACATCTCAACACTTTGATTATTAGATGATAGTCGCCAGCAGTGCTGCGCGGATCGTCCGGACCGACCCCCGACGGGGGGCTTGCTCGGGCCTGGCGCTAGGCGACGCTGCGGCTCGCCGTCGCCCGGCGCTTCGCCTCGGCTCGGCCGTCCGAACCTCATCGGCGGGATTCTGTCATTTTCCTGTAACAGAACTGCTGCTCAATAGCCGCAGTCCCCCCACCTTTCCACAGAGGCGTCATCGATGAACATAATCAACCGTTCGACCTGGTTGCTCGCCGCGTCGACCGCGGCGGCAATGGCAACGGCCGCATGGGCGGCCGACACGATTTCGGGCGCGGGAGCCACCTTCCCGGCGCCGATCTACGCGAAGTGGGCCGAGGCATATCAGAAGGAGATGAAGATCGGCTTGAATTACCAGTCGATAGGCTCCGGTGGCGGAATCGCGCAAATCAAGAACTCGACGGTGACGTTCGGCGCGTCGGACATGCCGCTGAAGCCCGATGATCTGCAGTCGAGCGGCCTCGTTCAATGGCCGATGATTATCGGCGGCGTAGTGCCGGCGCTGAACCTACCGGGTGTCAAGCCCGGCGAGCTCGTGCTCGACGGACCGACGCTCGCGGATATGTACATGGGCACGATCACGAAATGGAACGACCCGCGTATCAAGCAACTCAATCCCGGGGTGACACTGCCTGCCACGGCGATCGCGCCGGTCTACCGTTCCGACGGCTCGGGCACCAATTTCCTATTCACGACTTACCTGTCGAGCGTAAGCCCGAAGTTCAAGGCGGAGGTCGGCGCGAATACGTCGGTGTCGTGGCCGACGGGTCTTGGCGCCAAGGGCAACGAGGGCGTCTCGAACATGACGGCGCGCACGGCGGGTGCGATCGGCTACGTCGAATACGCTTACGCTAAGCAAAACCACTTGACCTACGCGAAGATCAAAAATCACGATGGCAAGGTCGTGTCGCCGGAGATCAAGGCGTTCCAGGCCGCGGCGGCCAGCGCCGATTGGTCGAAGGCGCCGGGTTACTATTTGATTCTCGTGGATCAGCCCGGCGCGGAGAGCTGGCCGATCACCGGCGCAAGCTTCATTCTGATGCACAACCAAGTGAAGAGCGGCGAAGATGCGTTGACCGCGCTCAAATTCTTCTCATGGGCTTACGTCCACGGCGATCAGATGGCCGAAGACCTCGACTATGTGCCGATTCCGGACAACGTCGTGAAGATGGTCGAGCAGACCTGGTCGAAGAGCATCATGGCCGACGGCAAAGCCGTCTGGAAGCAGTAGACTAACGCCCTTGACGACCGAAGGGGCGAAGCGGCGGCCGGCGGCTTTGGCAGCCGGCCGCCGTTGTCTTTGATGGCAGCAACGACTCACCCTCTCCATATCCGTCTCCAGCGCGAGGCAAACGCCGAGTCGGTGTTTCGCTGGGCGACGCTCGTCTCGGCCGCGCTCGTATTGGCGCTGCTCGTGGGCGTGCTGGTCTCGCTGTTGTACGGGTCGTGGCCGGCGCTCAAGACGTTTCACTGGCATTTCCTCACGACCGAGGTTTGGAATCCCGTCACGGAGAAGTTCGGCGCGGTCGCGCCGATCTACGGCACCGTCGTCACGTCGGCGATCGCGATGCTGATTGCCGTGCCGCTCGCGTTCGGCATCGCCGTGTTCTTGACCGAAATCTGTCCGCTCTGGCTGCGCACTCCGATCGGCATCGCGATCGAACTGCTGGCCGCGGTGCCGAGCATCGTGTTCGGGATCTGGGGTTTGTTCATTCTTGCGCCGATTCTGCAAACGTCGTTGCAGCCTTGGCTGATCGACCACATCGGCGTCTTGCCCGTGATCGGCGCGCTCTTTCAGGGGCCTCCTTACGGCATCGGGCTGTTCACGGCCGGCCTCGTGCTCGCGATCATGGTGCTGCCGTTCATCACGGCCGTGATGCGCGAGGTCTTCCAAATGACGCCGCCCTCGCTCAAGGAGGCGGCTTATGGGCTTGGCGCGACTCAATGGGAAGTGGTCTGGGACGTCGTATTGCCGTGGGCCAGGCCGGGAATGCTCGGCGGCATCATGCTGGGGTTGGGGCGCGCGCTCGGCGAGACGATGGCCGTGACCTTCGTGGTCGGCAACGCACACCGCATCAGCGCGTCGCTGCTCGCACCGGGCACCACCATTTCGGCGGCCATCGCGAACGAGTTCGCGGAGGCGGTCGGCGGGCTGTACACCTCTTCGCTGATGGCGCTCGGCTTGATCCTGTTCTTGCTGACCTTCGGCGTGATCGCAGGCGCGCGGCTGTTGCTGCTCCGGCTCGAGCGCAGCGGGCGGAGGGCCCTGTGATCGGCGGGCTGCTGCGCCGCCGGCTCAAGAGCGGCATCGCGTTCGCTGTCTGCACGCTTGCGACGCTCGCGGGACTATTCGTTCTCGGCGCCATCCTGTGGACGCTGTTCGTGAAGGGCTTTGGCGGCTGGTCGGTGACCATGTTCGAGGAAATGACGCCGGCGCCGGGCAGCGTCGGCGGCTTGCGCAACGCGATCTTCGGCAGCGCGGTGATGACGTTGATCGGCATCGGGGTCGGCGCGCCGATCGGCGTGCTCGCGGGCACCTACCTCGCCGAATATGGCGGCCGAGCCAAGTTCAGCTCGGTCGTGCGGTTCGTGAACGACGTGCTGCTGAGCGCGCCGTCGATCATCGTCGGCCTGTTCGTCTACACGATCGTCGTCGCGCAAATGGGCCATTTTTCCGCGCTCGCCGGTGCGCTTGCGCTCGGCATCATCGCGATGCCAGTCATCGTGCGCACGACCGAGGACATGCTGCGCCTCGTACCGAGAAATCTCCGCGAGGGTTCGGCTGCGCTCGGCGCGCAACCGTGGCGTACGATCACCAATATCATCTATCCTGCGGCGCGCAGCGGTCTCGTCACCGGCACTTTGTTGGCGATCGCCCGTATTTCCGGTGAGACCGCGCCGCTGCTCTTTACGGCACTCAACAACCAGTTCTGGAGCAGCGATCTGAATGCCCCGATGGCGAACCTGCCGGTCGTAATCTTCCTGTTCGCGATGAGCCCGTACGACAATTGGCAGTCCTTGGCATGGTCCGGGGCGTTGCTGATCACCCTGTTCGTGCTGGTGTTGAGCGTAGTCGCGAGATTCGTGGCGGCCCTGTTCGGCAATACGCGGAGCGCGGGTTGACCTCCGCCGGCGATGATCTCGTGAACCACGGGGAGGCGCGCCGAGGCGCGGAACGCCCGCCTGCCGTGGTGGGTGCCGACGGAATGGACGGCGCACCCCGCTCGAGCCACGCGGCGCCCGTCGGCAAGCGGTTGCGCGTCCCGCGTGCACACCTCACCGTCGACGATACGAAGCCGTCGGTGCCGATGCAGGTCAAGGCCTCGGTCGAGGCGCTGAACTTCTATTACGGCAAGCATCAAGCCCTGAAGAATTTGAGCATGCCCATCGCCGATCGTCGCGTTACCGCGCTGATCGGCCCTTCGGGTTGCGGCAAGACGACGTTTCTGCGCTGCTTCAATCGGATGCACGATTTGCAGGCAGACACGAAGTACGAGGGCCGCATCACGCTACATCCGGACAATCTGAATCTCATCAGCCGGGAGATCAGGGCCATCGAGGTCCGGATGCGGATCGGCATGGTCTTTCAGCGGCCGAATCCGTTCCCGCGGTCGATCTTCGAAAACGTGGCGTATGGTCTGCGGTTGCGGGGCGTGCGCAGCCGCGCGGCCCTCACGGAGGCCGTCGAGCGAGCGCTGCACGAATCGGCACTGTGGGACGAGGTGAAGGACCGCCTGCATCAATCCGCGCTCTCGCTCTCCGGCGGCCAGATGCAGCGGCTATGCATCGCGCGAGCGCTCGCGACGAAGCCCGAAATGCTGCTGTTCGACGAGCCGACTTCTGCGCTCGATCCGACGGCTACGGCGAAGATCGAGGAGCTGATCTCGACGCTGCGCGAGCAAGTCACCGTTCTGATCGTCACTCACAATATGCAGCAAGCGGCCCGAGTGTCGGACTACACGGCGTTCATGTATCTCGGTGACCTCGTCGAGTTCGACGAAGCGGCGAAAATCTTCACGAATCCGAGCCAGAAGGCTACCGAAGACTACATCACGGGCCGGTACGGCTGAGGCCGATCGCGCGGCCGATCGTGCCGCTCGGCATCCGGATGAAAAAGCCCGCCCCCTCGCAGAGAGGGCGGGCCCCATTGGTGGCCGTGGCCGGCCCCTCTCAGAACTGGACTTGCATCCAGACGCCGATCTCGTCGTGCTTGCCGGTGCTCACGCCGCCGATCGTGCCGTTCGACGTCTTATAGGTGCCGTTGTCCACTTGGTCCCGCTTGTACACGACCGCCACGTCGAGCTTCGGGATCGGTTGGAAATCGACGCCGAGATTGTAGTAGGTGTTCTCGAGCGTCGGGGCCAAGTCCTTGCTCGGCTTCGCGTCGTCGTAGCGTGCGAACAGCGCGGCCTTCTTGCTGAGCGACACCTGACCCCAGACCGAATAGCCGTCGCCCGAGTCGCTGAGCGGATTCAACACTTGATTCCAGTTGTCGGTGTTGAAGTACTCGGCGCCGACTTTGAATTTCGGCTTCACGTAGGCCGCGAGGAATTCCGAGCGTTGCGCGGTGTGGAACGTGTGGATGCTCTGCCGATCGAGGCCGCGCTTGCCCGTTCGGTAGAAGAGGGCGAGCGTGAGCCCGTCGACGGGCTCGAAGTCGATGCGGCTGTCGAGGTCCAGAGTTTGGCTGCGTTGCAGCGTCTTGTAGCCGGCGCCGTTGATCGCCGATACCGCATAGTGGGCCTTACCGCCGCCGAAAGCGCCGAGAATATGGACGCCCCAGTCGGCCGAGGCTTCTATACCCAAGTGCTCCACGAGCACGTTCTCGATGTAGCGATTGCCGTACAGGCCCTCGACGAACGGTACGAGCGGGACGTCTGTCGAGCCGATGCGCAGCGTGAACGCGTCGTTGAATTTGCCTTCGAAATAGGCCTTCTTGACGAACAGGTTGGTTTCGCCGTCGTTGCTCACGTAGTTGAAGTCGGTCGTGATGTTCGCCGACCAAGTCTGGTCGAACTGATGGCCGACGGAGAGGTAGAACCGCTTCGCGTCGAGGCTCGTGCCCGAAGCGTCGGTCTTGGCGCCGTCGCTGGTCTCGTCGATGTTGGTCACATCGAAGTAGCCCTTGCCGCCGACCGTAGTCGTGTTCGGATCCGCCGCCTGTGCCGCGCCGCTCGCGATCGCGCCGGCGACCGTCAGGGCGGCGATCAATTGCTTCCTAGACATTCGAAAAACTCCTATACGTGTGGGGGGAGTGCAGCAACGACCTTGCACTCGGCTACGGTCCCGCTCTTCGACCTGGCCAAGCTTTTGCGCCGCAGCCGCGTTCAATGGCCGTTACCTGGAAAAAGACGTCACACGCACGTTAGTCGGGAAGCATTACAGTGATGTTACAAATCGCGTTCGCTTGTCGTCCCGGTGCGACGCCGCTCGAATCGTGCGGTAGATGGTCCAGCCCACGGGCATTTGCGTCCGCTGGACGGGCTGCAGGCCGCGTAGCGATCGCGCGACAGAGGTGCAGACCGGCACGCTGAGGTAAAGTGACCGCGAAGCTCGAAACCGACCCGCCGCGGAGGACCGGATGACCGTCGTTTCTGCCGACATGCCGCTCGATCACCTGGACTTCTTGGTCATGCAACCGGACGAAGAGCAGTCGGTCATGCGGGATCTCGTGTTCGCGGTGCTCGCGTTCAACAAGTACAGCCCCGGCGAGCCGCTCCAGGTCAGCTTTCCGCTCTATACGGATGCCAAGGTGACGACGCGTGGGGCGCTCGGTCCGTGCGTGCGAGTGACGGGACCCGCCGAGAAACTGTACGTGCTCACGCTGCGGTACGAGGTTGCGGCGCATCTGCGCGCGGGGCGCGCAATGACGCTCGTGCGCGATCGCGTCGTGGTGGAAGCTGGCCGCAATGAGCGTTTTGCGCTCGTGTCCGGAGATGGGCGACGCGCGTCGGGGCGAATCGAGGTCGCTCGGGCGCGGCCGCTCGTGCTTTCGGGACACTCGCGGCTGATCGAAACGGCGGGCAACCTCGGTGTGGCGGTGCGCGACGAGGCCGCTTTCGTCGCACATTCGGAGAGTCCTGTCGCAACCGACGGTGCGATCGATCTGCTGGGGTTCTCCGAACGCAAAACCCTGCCCGTGCTGAAGTAGCGGCCTCGCCCCGCTATCATGCGTGCGGGGCGGCCGCCGCGCCTTGCGGCGGGCCGGCGCAACTTAGGGGGAGCCCAATGCGAGATCGAATCCTGCGCGCGGCCGCGGCCGCACTGTCGTTCATGCTCGTCGCCGGCTGTGGAGGGGGACGGGAATCGGCCTCGAGCGACGCCGCCGCGTCCGCCGCGGCACGCACCGAGGCTCCTCCGGCTGGGGACTGGCCGTCCTACAACCGCACGCTTGCGGGCGACCGCTATTCGCCACTCGCGCAGATCGATCGCGACAACGTGAGCCGGCTCGAGCCGATCTGCAGCTACGCGCTCCCGGAAGTGTCGTCGCTGCAGACGGGACCGATCGTGATCGCGGGAACGCTGTACTTCACGACCGAGACACGCTCGTATGCGATCGACGCAGCCACCTGCGGGGAGAAATGGGTCGTCGAGCGGCGGGTGGAGCACCCGTCACCCCTCGCCGTGCACCGCGGGTTCGCCTATCTCGACGGCAAACTCTTTCGCGGAACGTCCGACGCGCACGTGCTCGCGCTCGATGCCGCCGACGGGCATACGCTCTGGGACCGAGAGATCGACGCGAAGGCACCGGGGGCCACGATGCCGATGGCGCCGATCGCCGCGAACGGGCTCGTGTTCGTCGGTAACGCGGGCGGCGACCAGACCGGGGTAACCGGCCACGTGTATGCGCTCGATGTGAACGACGGCCGCGTAGTCTGGCGCTTCGACGTCGTGCCCGAGAGCGGTCCCGCGCGCGCCACCTGGCCGAACGCGGACACGCTACCGATCACGGGCGGCGCGTTCTGGACGTCGTTCACGCTCGACGCCGAGCACGGCGTGCTCTACGTGCCCGCCGGCAACCCCGCGCCCGATTTCGACGCCGAGGCGCGCGGCGGCGACAACCTGTATGCGAACTCGGTGATCGCCATCGACGCGGCCACCGGCCGGATGCTCGGCTACGATCAGATCGTAAAGCACGACACTCACGACTGGGACGTGAACAGTCCGCCGACGCTCGCGACGACGCGAGCCGGCCGGGCGATCGTCGCGTCCGCGAACAAGGACGGTCTGCTGTCGGTGCTCGACCGCAGTCGCTTCGCGACGTCGAAGACCGCGGCGGTGCCCGAAGCCGAGCTCGGGGGCGCGCTGCCGATCCTCTATCAGGCGCCGACAACCACGCGGGAGAACGTCGACACGCCGCTGTCGCGCACCGAGCCGGTGCGGTTCTGCCCGGGCATCCAAGGCGGCAACGAATGGAACGGCGCCGCGTACGACCCTGCGGAAAACGCGCTGTATGTGGGCGCGGTCGATTGGTGCGCGACCGTGCAGCTGCAGAGCGAGCCCGTCGTGCCGGCGAAAGGCGAGATCTGGTTCGGCGCTCAGAGCCGCGACATCCAGGGTCCGCCGGATCAAGCCAAGGGCTGGCTCACCGCGTTCGACGCGGATACGGGCGCCGTGCGCTGGAAATTCGCTGCGCCCGCGCCGGTGCTGGCGGGCGTCACGCCGACCGCGGGCGGTGTGGTGTTCAGCGCCGATCTTGCCGGCCATCTCCGAGCGTTCGATGCAACGACTGGCGAGGTGCGTTGGGAGCGCGACCTCGGCCAAGCGCTCGGCGGCGGCATCGTGACCTACTCGGTGGGCGGCAAACAGCTTCTAGCCGTCGCGTCCGGCATGAAGTCGCGCATCTGGCCCGGCGCGGCGGACCAGAGCCGGATCCAGGTGTTCGGGTTGCCGTAGCCGCGCATCGCGCACCGCCGCTTCGCAGCGCGCGCCTGCCGTGCTCAGGGTGCTGCGTACGCTATTTCTGCACCGGGATATCGACCGGCGCTTCGCGCCGCAAGAACTTCCAACGGCCGTTCTCGCGCACGAACTTGTCGTTGTAGTGGCCGAGGAACACCAGCTTCGGCGCGCCGTCGTCGCCCGGCGTAATGTAGATCCACTTCGTCGTCGCCGCCGCAGTGTCGCCGTCGATCTTGATGTCGTCGTTCGTGAGCACGTGGTACGTGCCCGAGCCGTTCGGCATCGGGTGGTGGCCGATCGTCTTGTCCATGAGCTCGAAGATAGCCTGCGGTCCCTTTGCCGTGCCCATGCCACCGACCCACTCGCCGTTCGCCGCGAACAGACTCGCGAACGTGCGGTAGTCGCGATGATCGTGAGCCGTGCCGTACGCGAGAATCAGCGCGCGGATCTCCTCGCGGTCTTCGAGCACCTGAACGCGCGCTGCGAGCGACTCGAGGGTGTCGGCCCCGTGCGCGGCGCGCGGCGCGGCGCCGCAGCCGAGCGCCACTGCGAAGATTGCGAATGCGGCGAAGCCGCCGACACGATTGCTCATTGAACGTCCCCTGGTTACCTCACCGAGCGTAGGTCGAGCTTACGGGTCGGCCGGCCGCGATCCAAGCACCGTAGGATGGCACCTGGGGCGGGCGAGGCGTGTCGCATCCGACCGCACGAACGGCTGCTGGCCGAGCTGCACGAGCGCCGCGGCCCGGCCGCGCTCGATACCCTGACGGCTGCCCTTCCGACGTCTGGCACGAAGCGTCGCGGCACCCTGAATCCTTTTCGCTGTCTACAGATGCGGCGGCATGCCGACCTCTGGAGGGTAGTGCCGCTGCTCTTTGGCTTTGAAGCGGTCTTGTCGTATTTTTTTGTTTTATTTCCAGGAGATCGGGGACATGTCGCACCGAACCTTCGCATTGGGCTCGTTCAAGATGTTCGCGCTCGTGCTCGCGGCATCGATTGCCACGAGCGCCGCCGCTCAGATTCCCGCCGTCGGCGGCGGCAGCCGACCCTCGCTCGCGCCGATGTTGAAGAAAGTGACCCCCGCGGTCGTGAACATCGCTGTCATGAGCCGTGTCCCGGTCGCGCGCAATCCGCTGTTCGAGGACCCGTTCTTCCGGCGGTTTTTCAATCTGCCCGAGGGCGGCGGCCAGCCACGCTCGATTCCGCAGCAAGCCGCTGGCTCGGGCGTGATCATCGACGCGGCGAAGGGCTACGTCATCACCAATAACCACGTGATCGAGAATGCCGATCAGATTATCGTGACGCTTGCCGATAACCGCAGGGTCGACGCGAAGCTGCTCGGCACGGACAAGGAAACCGACATCGCGCTGCTGAAGATCGACGCGAAGAATCTGACTCAGCTGAATCCGGGCAACTCCGACACGCTCGAGGTCGGCGACTTCGTGGTCGCGATCGGCAACCCGTTCGCGCTCGGGCAAACGGTGACCTCCGGCATCGTGAGCGCGCTCGGCAGAACGGGGCTCGGCATCGAAGGATACGAAGATTTCATCCAAACCGACGCCTCGATCAATCCGGGAAACTCGGGTGGAGCGCTCGTCGATCTCGACGGCAAGCTCATCGGCATCAACACTGCGATCGTCTCGCCCGGCGGCGGCGAGGGGAACGTCGGGATCGGCTTTGCGGTGCCGATCAACATGGCCGAGAAGGTGGCGTCGCAGCTCGCCGAGAACGGCGCAGTGCACCGCGGCCGCTTGGGCGTGTACATCCAGGACGTGACGCCCGATCTTGCCGCGGCGCTGAAGCTCGGCAGCGACCAGGGTGCGATCGTCACGCAAGTCGAGCCGAATTCGCCGGGTGCGCGCGCGGGCATCAAGGTCAACGACTTGATCGTCGAGCTCGACGGCTCGCCCGTGAAGGGCTCGGCGGATCTGCGCAATAAGGTCGGGCTCACGCCTGCCGGCGTGAAAGTGAACATCACGCTCCTGCGCGATGGTCGGCGCCAGACGGTTCAGGCGACGGTGGAGGCTCAAGCCGGCGAATCTGCGTCGAACGAATCCCCACAGGGCGGCGCCGGCGGGGAGACGATCGAGCAGCTGCAAGGCGCGCAGTTCGCGAATCTCGATTCGTCGAATGCGCAGTACGGTAAGGTCAAGGGCGTGGTGGTCGCGCAGGTAGAGCCCGGCAGCGCCGCCGCCTCGAACGGCCTCGAGGAGGGCGACATCATCACCGCGGTGAATCGCCAACCCGTCGCTTCCGTGCAGGAGTTGATGCGCGTCGTGCAAGGGGCGAGCCCGCCGTTCGCTTTGAACGTCGTGCGCGGCGACGGCCGCCTGTTCATCGTGATCCGGTGATGAAGGTGGCGCGACGCGAGTCCCGGCGGCGATCCAAAGTCTGGTTTCCGAGTCCACGATGTGGAATCGCAGTACCGGCCGCGTAGCGGCGCTGCTTCGCTGTGTGTTTCATGAGTGGCATACGTCTTGCAGCCGGTAGCACGACGTACCAGGCAACATGGAGTACACCTCATGAACAGGATTGCGTTAACCACGGGTCTCGCGGTTGCGATGCTCACGCTCGCAGCCTGTAACGGCACGCCGGGACCGGCGCAGAGCAATGTGGCGCAGGGCTCGGCGCAGAGCTTCGACGCCGCCGACGCGAACAACGACGGCGTAATTACCAAGCAAGAGGCGCTGGCGACGCCCGGTCTCGATTTCGCGCGGCTCGACGCGGACAAGAACAACGCCGTGACGCGGCAGGAGTACGACAACGCAATGGCGCGGTCGCGGCCGGGTGGATAAAACCGATTCGAAAGTCAAGTCGAAGATTTCGACCGTGACTGTTGGACGGCCCGCAAATGCGTGCCGTTTTTTTGACCGCTGCTCTGCATAGGTCGAATCGGATCGATGTTATGGAACAACGCAAGGCGCACCGCCGTTCGGACGCCGCCGCCTGCTCGCGTCGATCGCGTGCAGGGCCGGTGCGGCGCCGATCGAGTCGCTGCCGCACGCCTTGGGGCCGGTCGTCGTACGGCGCGCCGCGCATGGGCTGCAGCCCGTCTCGGGCTTGCATTCGTCCGTGGACGATTGCGATCACCGTGAGTGAACTAAATTCATCGCGCGGGCATTTGAAAGCGCGTAGCACGCCTAACGATGTCGTCGTTCGCAGACATTTGCAAACGGCGACACGGAGGAGTTAACTGCGTCGCATCGCAAACGGGCAAACTCGCCGCAAGGCGGGGACGCAAAGCCTCCGGTCCGAATCAACGGATAGCGGGGTTGCCGGCGAGATCGCGCTGCCAACTACGATCCTCGTCGTCATCTCCTCGATCCGCCCCAGAGGTTGCGCGCCGCCCCAGCGGTACCGCGTTCGTTGAGCGCGGTGGGAGCCCGAGTCGTCGCACCAAGGGGGCGACTCGGAGCGGACGCAAAACCAATGCATAGGGATAGCGTGCATCCGTTCAGGGGATTTACGATGAAAAATGGAAACTTCGTTACGTCCATCAAGATCTGTGGGTTGGCCCTCGCCCTCGGTGCAGCCGGCGCCGTCAACGCGAAGACGACGGACCTCGGCGACTTGCAGGCCGGAGGCAACTACAGCTTCACGGACGTCGTCACGTTCGGGCAGTCGTTCACCGACTATGTGGGCTTCAATGTCAACGACGCGCTCGAGGTCAAGTCGTTCCTGAAGTCGTTCGATCTGTCGATCTTCTCTTTGGACTTGCTCGGCATCGACAACTTCTCGGCCACTTTGCAGCAGTGGGGCACCGGCGGCTTCCAGAACGTCGCGTCTCTCAGCGGCAACCCGATCTCGTTCGACGATCTGATCGGGCCCGGCCAGTACCGGCTTGCGCTCACCGGTATCGGCAGCGGTCTCATAGGCGGGCTCTACCGCGGCACGCTCCAGGTCGCCGCGGTGCCGGAAGCCGACGCGTGGATCATGCTGCTCGTGGGCTTCGGCGTCGTGCTCTACCAGCTGCGCCGCAAGCAGCGTTCCCTCGAGCAGCCGATCGTCGCCGCTTAGCTCGTCTCTAGCTCGCAAGACCGTTTGGAGTCGATCCGCGCCTCTCGAAGGCGGGCGGCGCGGGTCGTCTTTTTCCAACGTTGAGCGCCATGAACAGCGTAACGATTACCAGAGTGCGGGAACCCGAGCGGGCCCGTAGCGGCGTGACTCCGTGGGACCCGTCGTCGGTGTTCCTCGTCAAGTCGCTGCTGTACCCGATCGTCGCGACCGCGTGCCTCGGCGCCGCCCTGTGGTTCTGCGGCGCGCGCTTCAGGCACGAGTACTTTCTAATCGCGGTGCTCGCGTTCCTCGCCACGTCGGAGGTGCTCGATACGGCGCCGCTCCAATATGCGGCGTCGCGCTCTGCATTGCATCGCGGGCTCGTGCCGATCGCGGTGCAGTGGTTGCTCGTGGTGGGCTTCATCTGGACGCTCGTCACGCTTTCGGATCTTGCGCCGCACTTCGACGTCCGCGTGCTTACGACCTGGGGGCTGATCACGCCGTTCGCACTGTGGGGGAGTCGTCTCGCCGCTCAGCTCCTGTTCCAGTCGGTCGGCGTGGCGCATCTGGCGCGGCGCAATGCGGTGATCATCGGCCGCAACGATCTCGGCGAGCTTCTCGCGCGGCGACTCCGCGAGGATCCGTCGCTGCGGATCCGAGTGCTCGGCTTCTTCGACGACGCTGAAACGGGTGCTGCTGCGGCGCCCCGCGGGCGGGTGCTCGGCGAGCCCTCGCGGCTGCCGCGCTTCATCATCGAGAACGGTGTCCGCCTCGTCTACATCACCTGGCCGATGGCGCGCGAGTCGCGGATCTTGGATCTGCTCGAATCGCTGCGCGATTCGACCGTGTCGATCTACTTCGTGCCCGACGTGTCGGTCGCTAGCCTGATCCAGGGTCGGGTCGACCTCGTGAACGGCATTCCGGTGGTCGGCGTCTGCGAATCGCCGTTCTTCGGAATCCGCGGCCTCTCGAAGCGGCTCTGCGACGTCGTCCTCGCGAGTCTTGCGCTGACGGTGGCCGCGCCGCTGCTGCTCGCCGCAGTCATCGGAGTGAAGCTCACGACGCCGGGCTCCGTGATCTTCAAGCAGCGGCGCTACGGTCTCGACGGCCAGGAGATCATCGTCTACAAGTTCCGCTCGATGACCGTGTCGGAGGACGGCGATCACACCTATACGCAGGTGATCCGCAACGACAGCCGCGTGACACGGTTCGGTGCGTTCATCCGGAAAACCTCGATCGACGAGCTGCCGCAGCTCTTCAACGTGCTCGAAGGCAGCATGAGTCTGGTCGGGCCGAGGCCGCACGCGATCGCCGTCAACGAACAGTACCGGCGCCTGATCTCCGGCTACATGGTGCGCCACAAGGTGAAGCCGGGCATCACCGGCTGGGCCCAGGTGAACGGCGCCCGCGGCGGCGACGACTTGGACAGCATGCGTCGCCGCGTCGAGCTCGACCTCGAATATCTGCGCAACTGGTCGCTCGGGCTCGATCTCGCGATCTTGTTGAAGACTGCGCTCTTGGTTTTTGGCGACCGGCGCGCGTACTGATCGGAAGTGGAGGCACGATGAGAAGCACACTCGAACGGCCGCGCGCGTGGGCGCTGATCGCGCTCGGCGGCCTCGCGCTCTGCGCGTGCGGTCGCGGCGGCGGCGGCGAAAAGTCGCAGGTCGTGGCGCGCGTGAACGACGCCGAGATCACCGTATCGCAGCTGCGCGCTGCACTGCTCGAGAAGGGACAGGCGCAGCCGACGGCTGAAGCCGCGCAGCAAGCCCTCGACGGCCTAGTGAACGAGCAATTGCTCGTGTCGGCCGCGCTCGCGAACAAGCTGGATCGCGATCCAGCCGTCGTGCAGGCGATCGAAGGCGCGCGCCGGCAGACGCTGGCACGCGCCTACCTCGAACGCGTGGTGTTCCCGAAGCAGGAAATCAGCGCGGCGGAGCAGAACGCCTACTACAAGAGTCACCCGGCGCTGTTCGCGCAGCGGCGCGTCTACCAGCTCACGGCATACACGCTGCCGGCTCCGGCAATGACGCCGGACGTCGTAGAGGAGCTCGGCCGCGCGCGGTCGGCGGAAGGCGTGAGAGCGGTGGTCGCAGCGCATCATCTGGCGTTCGAGGTGCAGAACTTGACGCGGGCGGCAGAGCAGCTGCCCCTCGAGGAGCTACCGCAGTTTGCGGCGGCGGACGCGGGCGACGTGGTGATCATGCCTGCGCAAAACGACCGCAGGGTCGCGATGCTCGTGATCGGGGCCCAATCGAGCCCGCTCGGCTTCGAGGCGGCGCAACCGATCATCCAGCAGTATCTCGCGAACGTGCGCAACGCGGCGGCGCTCGATGCGCACCTGAAGCAGGCGCGTGCGACCGCGAGCATCAGCCGTGCGGATCCCGCGCTACTCGTGGCGACGGCCGCGCCGGCGGTACCGGCGACGGCCGCCGGCGAGCCGTCGGCCGACAGCGCTCTGAAGGGCGGCGCCGCCGTCTTGAACTAGGGAGCCGCCGTGACGACTAATCGCAATCGCTCGAGACGCTTTGCCGTGCAGGTGGCGCTGACCCTGTTCGTTGCGCTCGGCGTCCGCGCCGAGCCCGCGGACTACGTGCTCGGGGCGGGCGACCTGCTGCGCGTGAACGTGTTCGGCTATCCGGACATGACGGCCGATGTGCGCGTCGACGAATCCGGCAGTATTCGCTACGCGCTCGTCGGTGCGATCGAGGTGGCCGGCCGCTCGACGCGCGAGGTCGAGACGGAGCTCGCGCGCCGGCTCGTCGACGGCGGCTTCATCCGCAGCCCGCAGGTGTCCGTGCTCATCACCGAGTACGAAAGCCGTAAGGTCGCGGTGATGGGCGAGGTGGCGAAGGCGGGGCAATACTCGCTCACGCAGCGCAGCAAGGTGCTCGATCTGCTCGCGCAAGCGGGCGGCGTGGTGACGGGAGCCGCGGCCGACTCGGCCACGCTGCTGCGTGCAGACGGCACCAAGGTCGAGGTCGATCTCTACAAGCTGTTCCAAGGAGACCCGGAGCAGAACGTGGCGATGGCCGCGGGCGATACGCTGTACGTGCCGCGCGCCTCGCAGTTCTACGTCTACGGCGAGGTTCAGCGGCCCGGGACGTACCGGCTCGAGCGCAACATGACCGTGTCGCAAGCGATCTCGGCAGGCGGCGGGCTCACGCCGCGCGGCACGGAGCGCCGCGCGACCGTGAAGCGACGCAGCCCGGACGGCGCCGAGGCGGTCGTCGACGTTCGCGGCGCCGACTTGCTCAAACCCGACGACGTGCTGCTGATCAAAGAGAGCCTGTTTTAGAGCATGAACGCGAAACAGATCATCGTGATCCTCAAGGCGCGAGTCCGGCTCGTGTTGCTCGTGCTGTGCCTCGTGCTCGCCGTGACGGCGGTGCTGAGCTTGGTGCTGCCGAAGCGCTACGTGGCGGCCGTGTCGCTCGTCGTGGACACCAAGACCGCCGATCCGCTCACGGGATCGCTGCTGCCCCTGCAGATGCTGCCGGGCTACTTGTCGACGCAGATCGAGATCATCGAGAGCCACAGCGTAGCGCTCAAAGTGGTCGACCGCCTGCACTTGGCCGAGCTGCCCGAGATCGGCGCGCAGTTTCGCGCGCAGACCGGCGGCGCGGGCTCGATTCGCGATTGGCTCGCCGACGTCCTGCTGCTCAAGCTGGACGTGCGACCGGCTCGCGAGAGCAGCGTGATCGACATCGCTTATGCGAGCGGCGACCCGCAGGTGGCGGCGCAGATGGCGAACGCGTTCGCCGACGCGTACGTGCAGACGAGCCTCGAGCTGAAGGTGGATCCCGGCACGCCGCCAGGCCGGTTGGTTCGAGGAGCAAGTGGCCGAATTGCGCAAGGCGTTCGAGGCGGCCCAGCAGCGGCTGTCGGATTACCAGAGCGAGCACGCGATCGTCGCGAGCGCGGCCGATCGAATCGATCTCGAGAACGCGCGCTTGGCCGAGCTCTCGAGCCAGTTGGTGGGCGCGCAGAGCGCGATGTACGCCGCCGGCACGAGACAGAACCAGATGACCGACGCGGTGCGCGGCTCCCGGTCCGACGAGCTGCCCGACATCATGGGCAACCCGCTCGTGCAGAACTTGAAGGCCGAGCTCGTGCGCGCCGAGGCGAAGCTCGCCGACTTCGGCAGCCGCTACGGCACTAACCATCCGCAGTACGTGAGCGCCGCGGCGGAGCGCGATTCGCTGCGTGCAAAGCTCGACGCCGAGCTCGCGACGGCGCGCGGCTCGATCGATCAGGCGTCCGAGATTGCCAGCCGCCAGGTCGCGAAGCTGCAAGAGGCAGTGGAGGAACAGAAGGCGCGGGTGCTCGAGCTGAACCAGGCACGCGATACCCTGGCGGTGCTCACGCGCGACGTCGAGAGCGCGCGCGCCGCGTACGACGCGGCTTCGCAGCGCAAGTCGCAGGTTCGCCTGGAGAGCGAGATCAACCAAACCGACATCGCGGTTTTGAATCCCGCGGTGCCGCCGGTCAGGCCTTCTTTCCCGCTGTTGACGCTGAATCTCATGCTCGCGGGCGTGCTCGGGACGCTGCTCGGCGTCGGGATCGCGCTGCTTGCAGAGGCAGCCGATCGCCGTGTGCGCTTGCGTGAGGACTTGGCGGAGCTCGCGGGCGTGCCGGTGCTGGCCGTGCTGCAGCGCGCGTGAGGAGGAGACGAATATGAACGCCGTCGTGGGACGTCAGGTCAACGTTGCGCCGTTGCCACCGCGGGGCGCTCAGAGGCCGCCGTCCAAAGTCGCGTCGAGCGTCACAAGCTTGAGCCCGCTGCTCGTGGCCGCGCACGAGCCGAGCGGGGCGCGGGCCGAGGCGCTGCGCGAGCTGCGCTCACAGCTGCTCGTGCGCTGGTTCGGCGACCATCGCACGCTCGCCGTGTTTGCGGCGCGCGCGGAAGACGATGCGGATCCGGTGGCCGCAAATCTGGCGATCGCATTTGCGCAGCTCGGCGAACCGACGCTCTTGATCGACGCGAACCTGCGCGCGCCGCGCCAACACGAGCTGTTCGGTTTGAAGCCGCTCGCGGGTCTATCCGATCTGCTGCGCAACCGCGACGTCCACGACCTCGCGCTCATGGCGATCCCGGCGGTCGAGAATTTGCACGTGCTGTGCGCGGGGACGATCCCGGCCAATCCGCAGGAGCTCGTGAGCCGCACGCCCTTCATCTACCTGATGAAAACACTGCCCGAGCGGTTTCACTGCGTGATCGTTGCGACGCCGCCTGCGCTGCCCTACGCCGATGCGCAAGTGATCGCCGCGCGCGCGCAAGGCTGCGTGCTCGTCACGCGGCGGCACCGCACGCGCCTCGCCGACATCGCCCGCGTGAAAGAGCAGCTCGCGCCGGGCGGGGCTGTGCTCGTCGGCGGAGTGATCCAGGCGTGACGAGCCGTGCCGTCATCGACATGCCGCTGAAAGCGACGGCCGCGAGCCCGTCGCCGGCGGCATGGTTGCCGGTGGCGGCCGGTGTGTTGCTGCTCTACGTGCCGACCTATCACGACATCGCGGCCGTGTTCTGGTCGACGGAGCGCGGCGCGCCCGGCGTTGCGGTGCTGGCCATCTGGCTCTGGCTCTTGTGGCGCGAGCGCGCGGCGCTGCGCAACGAGGCGCGGACCGCTTCGGGCTCGGTTCTCGGCTGGCTCGCGATCGGCGTCGGCGGAGGGCTCTATGCGCTCGGGCGGTCCCAGCAGATGTTTCAGCTCGAGGCCGGGTCCGCGCTCGCGATCCTGCCCGGCATCTCGCTCGTGCTGCTCGGGCCGAAGAGCACGCGGCGGCTGTGGTTCGTCTGGGCGTTTCTGATCTTCACAGTGCCGCTGCCGGGCTCGCTCGTCGACGCCGTCGTCGTGCCGCTCAAGGAGATGGTGGCTGCGACGGTCACGGAGGTGCTGTTCCGCCTTGGCCTGCCGATTGCGCGCGACGGCGTCGTGATCTACGTGGGCCAGTATCAGTTGTTCATCGCTGACGCCTGCTCCGGGCTGAACCAGCTCGTCGCGTTGGCCGCGATCGGCGTGCTGTACGTGCACCTGATGCGCTCACGATCGCGCGTGCCGACCGTGCTGCTGCTCGCGGCCGTGCTCCCGGTGGCCGTGGCGGCCAATCTCGCGCGCGTTGGGACGCTCGTGCTCGCCACCTACTACGGCGGCGACGGCTTCGGCCGCGAGCTGCACGATTACGTGAGCTACGCCGAGATCGGGCTCGCGTTCGGCGCGTTCTTCCTGCTCGATCGCATCGTGCGAGCGAGCCATTCGACCCGGGGCCGGCCGGCATGACGAGCGCGCTCGCCCGCAGCCTGATCGTGCTCGTTGCGCTCTGCGCGGCGTCGTATGCGGCCGCGCGCCTGACGCCGCGCGAGCCGTTGCGGCGCGATACGCCGCCGCTCTCGCAGCTCGTCCCCGAGCGCTTCGGCGACTGGGTCGCAGAGCCTGCCGCGGTGACGCCCGTGCTGCTCGTCCCGAGCGCAATCGCCGATCCCGATGCCGCGCAGAGCGCCGCGTACGACGACGTGCTGATGCGCACTTATCGGCGCAGCGACGGCGCCCGCGTGATGCTCGCACTTGCATACGGACGCCGCCAGACTCAAGAGCTCAAGATCCATCGTCCGGAGCTCTGCTATTACGCACAGGGTTTCGCGGTGACCGCGCTCGGAACGCGCGCGATAGCGCTCGGCAAGCGCCGGGTCGAGGCGACGGCGCTCGTCACTCGGAACCGCGCGCGGACCGAGATCGTCGAGTACTGGATTCGAATCGGCGACCGCCTCGCGACCGGCCCGTGGGCCGTGCGCGGCGCGATCTTGCGCGACGGCCTCGACGGCCGCGTGCCGGACGGCTTGCTCGTGCGCATCTCGTCGCTCGCGGAGTCGGCGTCCGGCACCGAGCACGAGATCGCCGTGCAGCAGACGTTCCTGCGCGAACTGTATTCGGCCGTGCCGCCGTCGATGCAGCGCTTCGTCGCGGGCGCGCCGGAGCGCACGTCGTGAGCACGCGCGGGTTGCGGCTCGTCGCGGTGCTCTGGCTCCTGGTCGCCGCGGCACGGGCCGCTGCGGCGGCCGAGCCGCCGTTCCTGGTCGGCATCGGCGAGTCGATACACGATCCGGCCGGTGCTGCGGACGCGGTGCGCAAGCTCGGCGTGCAAGCGCTGCGCATCGACGCACCGTGGAGCACGATCGAAACCGCGCCGGGCCGTTACTCGACCCCCGCGTGGCTCGAGCACGCGGTCGATTCGGCGCGCGCGAACGGGATCGAGCCGCTGTTGATTCTCGACTACGGTCACCCGCTCTATGGCGGCGACAAGCCGCGCGGCGCCCTCGGAATTGCGGCGTTCACTCGTTACGCGGCCTACGTGACCGAGCACTTCGCGGGCAGGGTGCGCTTGTTCGATCTGTGGAACGAGTGGGGCGTGCACACGGGCCACACCACGCCCGGCAGCGCGGACGACTACGTGGCGCTCGCGCGGCAGGTCTATCCAGCGATCAAGGCCGCGAATCCCGCCGCCGTGGTGTTGTCCGGCGGCGTGTCGAACCTCGATCCAAACGAGGGCTGGATCGAGCGCTTCATCGCGCTCGGCGGCCTCGAGCTCGTCGATGCGTTGTCGCTGCACCCCTACGACTACTACGAAAAGACCGACGCCACTCCCGAGCGCGCGCTCGCCGAGGTCGATCGAGTGCACGGCGCTCGCGGTCGCCGCCGGGCGGCCGCTGCCGGTCTACGTGACCGAGATGGGATATCCCGCGTACGCGGGCAAGGGCGGCGTGACGCCGGAGGTCGCAGCCGCCTATCTGGCGCGCTTCATGTTGCTCGCCTCCAGCCGGCCGTACATCGCGGGAGTCTGGTGGTACTGCCTGCGCGACCAAGGCCGGGATCCGGCCAACAAGGAGCATCACTTCGGAGTGCTCGATTGGTCGCTCGAGCCGAAGCCCGCGGCCGCCGCGCTGACCGACGTCGCGCGGCTGTTGCGCGCGGTCGGCCGGTTTCGCGTGGACACGAACGGGGACGTCTATCGTCTGAGCGCCGAGCGCGCCGACGGCAGCGACCTGCGACTCGAATGGCGCAACGGCGAGCCGGCCACTCAGCTGCTGCAGACGCTCGCGGCCGCCGCGCCGTCGCTGCCGGCCGCGCCGCACGCCGTGGCGAGGTGAATGCGCATGGCGCTCACGCTCACGCTGATCTTGGCTACGCTCGCTGCGGCTGCGCTGCTCACGAGCGCGCTCGTTCCGCCGCGAGCGGCGATCGCGCTCGGCTGCATCACGAACGTGGTGCAGCTGCACAGCATCGCGATTCTCGGCGTCTATCCGTCGCTGGCGCTGCTCTGTTGGCTCGCGCCGTGGCGCGCGCTCGCCGCAAGCCCGCTATGGCGCTGGCCGTGGATGCAGGCGCTCGATGGCGCTCGGGGCCGTGCAGGCGCTGAGCATCGCGTGGTCGCCGACGCCGCTCCTCGGCATTCGCTATCTGTTCTACTTCCTGCCGCTGCCGCTCGCAGCGCACGCGCTGTACCGTCTCACGCGCGAGCGGCCCGCGTTTGCGCGCGGTTGTCTCAAGGCGCTGTTGCTCGGATCGGCTCTCGAGGCCGTGCTCGTCATCGCGTTTCGGCTGTCGCCGTCGCTCGAGCTCGCGTTTTTGCGGCAGCGCTTCGCCGAGCTGTTCATCTCGGCGAACACCCTCGACGCGCTGTTCCACGAGTCGCGCAACAATGTGCTCGATCCCGCCAAGGCCGGCGGCCTATTCGTCAATGCGAACGTGGCGTCGGCCTACCTCGGAATGGGCGCCGTCGCCGCGTGGTATCTCGGCCGCGTCATGCGCTCGACTGCGCTGCGCGCGGTCGCGCTGCTCGATTGGGGCGCCGTGGCGCTCACCGGCTCGAAAGCGGGGCTGCTGTGCGCCGTGGTCGTGCCCCTCGGGCTCGCGTTCATGAGCGCGGTGCGGGCGCGCCGCGCGAATCCGGTCACGCTGTTCGTGGCGACGCTAGCGCTCGGGCTCGGCGCGGTCGCGCTGTCGCTGCCGCTCTCGCAGGAGCTGCTCGACGACTATCGCGCGAACACGCTGGCGACGATCGGCTCGCGGCAGGAGATCTGGCATTACGCGCTGAAGATGATCGGCGAGCACCCCGCTGCTCGGTCTCGGCTTCGGGGGCTGGGAGAAGCGCTTCGAGGTGCAGGCATTCCTGAGCGGCGGCCAAACGGTGCCCGCGCACAACTCGCTGTTCATCTTGTGGCTGCAAAGCGGGCTGCCGGGTCTCCTCTGCGGGTGCGCGGTCGTCGGCGCGATCTACGCGGCGGCGGCCCGTGCGCTCGGTGCGGAGGACCGCGACGTGCGTGCGCTGGCGATGGGCGCGCTCGGTGCGTTCTCCTGGTACTTCATCCAGGGTCTCGGTGAGAACTTCGGGCTGATCGGCGAGGTGCACATGACGCCGTTGCTCGGCGCGCTGCTCGGACATCTGTGCGCACACTACGACGGCGGGGTGGAACGATATGAGCACGGCGCTGAAGCGCTGCGTGGCGCTGTTGCGCCATCAGCTGTTCCTGCCCTCTGAGGTATTCATCGCCGAGCAGGCGAGGGCGCTGCGGGAGTTCGCGCCGCTTTTGATCGGCCGCTCGCTCGCGGGCACCCCGGCGGAAGGCTTGCCATACTATGTTCCGCCGTCGAGCGCGCTCGAACGGCTGCGCTACGTCCTCGGTCGTGATCCACGGCTGTTCATGCCGGAGCTCGCCGCACGCGGACCCGTGCTGCTGCACGCGCACTTCGGCGTCGAGGCGGTCTACGGTATGGAGCTCGCGGAGCGGCTCGGCGTGCCGCTCGTGACCACGTTCCACGGCTTCGACGCGACGCTGAAGCGCGCCGACCTTCTGCGCTCCCGCAAGCCGAGCTGGATCCACTACCTGCTGCAGCGCAGCGAGCTCGCGCGCCGCGGCACGCTGTTCCTCGGCGTCTCGAATTTCGTGCGAGAGCGTCTCGAACGGCTCGGTTTTCCAAGCGAGCGCACGCGCCGGCACTACATCGGCGTCGATCCTGCCGCTTTCGCCGGCCCCCGTGCCGCGGAGGAATCTCGCGTCTTGCTGCATGTGGCTCGCCTCGTCGAGGTGAAGGGCACGGCGTACCTGCTCGACGCGTTTGCCAGACTGGCGTCCAAGCACCGGCGCGCGGAGCTGGTCGTGATCGGCGACGGCCCGCTGCGGCCGCGGCTCGAGCGGCACGCAGCCGAGCTCGGCATCGAAGACCGCGTGCGCTGGCTCGGAGCGACGCCCCACGCCGAGGTTCGCCGCCAGCTCGAGCGCGCAGCCGCGTTTTGCCTGCCGAGCTGCACGCTGGCGAACGGTGCGGCCGAAGGTCTCGGCCTCGCGCTGCTCGAAGCGGCCGCGAGCGGCGTGCCGGTGGTCGCGACACGCAGCGGCGGAATTCCGGAAGCGGTGGCCGACGGAGAAACCGGCTATCTCGTGGCGGAGCGCGATGTCGACGCCCTCGCTGCGGCGCTCGACGCGCTGCTCGATTCGCCCGATCTGCGCCGCCGGCTCGGCGAAGCGGGCCGTCGCCTCGTGCAGACCCGGTTCGATTTGCACCGGCAGACGCGTGAGCTCGAGCGATTGTACGAGGAGGCCTTGTGCGCCTGACGAGAGTCCCTCGCGGCGACACGGGCGAGCGGCGGTGGCCGGCGGCGTCGCCGCTGCGAGCGTGGGAGCAATAGCCTATGTTCGGCGCGGCGCGGACGCTGCTCTTCGGCGGGCTCACGGGCAAGGTGCTCGGCATGGTCCGCGAGTTCGTGACGGCCGCGCTGTTCGGTACGGGGCCGATCGCGGTTGCGTACCGGCTCGCGCAGGCTGCGTTCCTGATTCCGTTGCACGGTTTCCTGTCGGACGCATTCGGTGCCGGCTTCACGCCGGAATTCGCGCGCAGCCGCAACGGCTCGAGCGAGCGGGGCCGGGCGCTGTTCGCGGGTATGCATGCCGTGGCGCTGGTCGTCTCCGTGGCCGTCGGCGCGGCACTCGCGCTCTTCGCACGGCCGTGGATCGGCTTGCTTGCGCCCGGCCTCGATGCCGCCACCGCTGCCACCGCGGCGCGTCTCGTCTCCGTGTTGGCGCTCGCGATGCCGTGCTATGCGGTCGCGAATCTGTACGCGTTCGCCGAAATCGCCGCGGGGCGCGGCGGCATGACGGCCGCGCGCGCGTCCGCACAGAACGTCGGCCTTACGGCCGGCACGGCGATCGCTTGGTGGACCGGCTCGCCGGTGTGGATCGCGACGGGCTTCCTCGTGGCGTATGCCGCCCTCGCGGGCTGGGGTGCGCGCGCCGCGCACCTCGCGGGCCTGCGTTTTTGGCCGCGCCGCGGCGAATGGGCGCCCGCGGCGGACGCGCTGCACGCGGTCTGGCGCGCGGTGCGGCTGCTGCTGCTCGTGCCGGCGCTGATGCAAGTTCATTTCGTCGTGGAGCGGCGAGTCGCGTCGCTCGTGAGCGCGGATGCAGTCGCCGCGCTCGACTATGCGCGGTTTCTGTCCGACACGGCCGTGCTGCTGCTCGCGATGCCACTCGGCATTGCAGGGCTCGGAGCGCTGGCCGGCGTGAGCGAGACGCGCTTTCGCGAGCTCGCGCATCGTTCGCTGCGGATGCTGCTCTACGCGGGCGTGCCGCTGTCGCTCGCGGTTGCGGTGCATGGCGAGGCGATCGTGCGCCTCATGTTCGGACGCGGCGCATTCGGCGCGCAGTCGGTCGCGGTGACAGCCGCCATTCTCCAGTGGCTCGCGGTCGGGCTCTGGGGCCAGCTCGTCGGCTACGCCGGCGCGAAATACTTGAACGCGCGCAATCGCAACGGCCGTGTGATCGCCATCTTTGCGCTCGCGTACGGCTGCAACATCGCGCTGAACCTCGCGCTGTATCGCGCGCTCGGCGCGGCCGCTCTCGGTGTTGCGAACGCGGTGAACGGCATGGTGTTCGGTCTCGCCATGCTCGTCGAGATCGGCGTGCTGGCTCGGCTGCGCCGCGACCTCACGACGATGGGCGTGCTCGCCGTCGCATACGTGGCGCTCTGGACGCTGGCGCCGGCCGGCCTCGCCGCGAACGATTGGGTGCCGCCGCTGCTGTTCTCGGGGTATTGGACGGCGGCCGTGCTGTTGACGCCGCGCTGCCGCAGGGTGATGTATGACGCATGGTCGTCGTTCCGACCGGCCTGACCTGAAGGCCGACATCGTGCTGTTGTCCACCGCGGATTGGGACAATCCGTTCTGGACGAACAAGCAGCACGTGGCCGTCGAGCTCGCGCGCCGCGGGCACCGCGTGCTGTACATCGACTCGCTCGGGCTGCGCAGGCCGTCGGCGTCGAGCCAGGACTTCGGCCGCATCGTGCGCCGGCTGCTCCGCGGTCTACGTCCGCCGCGGCGCGTGCGAGAGCGGCTGTGGGTCTGGTCGCCGATCGTGATTCCGCTGCAGCGCTACCCGCTCGTGCGAGCGCTGAACCGGTTGTCGCTGGTCGCGGGGCTCGCGCTCTGGAGCCGTTGGCTGCATCTGCGCCACGACCTGCTCTGGACGTACAACCCGATGACCATGCGGCTGTTTCCGACGAAAGGCTTCGGCAGCGTCGTGTATCACTGCGTCGACGAGATCGGCGCGCAGCGCGGCATGCCGGCACGGGAGATCGGCGAGGCCGAGCGCCAGCTGCTCGCGGCCGCGAACTACTGCTTCGTGACGGCGGAGCATCTGCTCGAGACCCGCCGGGGCCTGTGTCCGAGCGTGCACTACTTCCCCAACGTCGCGGACTTCGCGCATTTCGCGCAAGCGCGCGAGCCGCACGTGCAGGTGCCCGAGGATCTCGCGCGGCTGCCGGCGCCGCGGATCGGCTTCGTCGGCGCGATCAGCGACCAGAAGGTCGATCTTGTGCTGCTGCGCCGGCTCGCGGAGTCCCATCCCGAGTGGTCCATCGCGCTGATCGGCAAGGTGGGCGAGGGCGATCCCTGGACGAACATCGAGCCTCTGCGCGGGCTCGATAATCTGCATCTGCTCGGTCCGAAGCCGTACGCGGCCCTGCCGGCCTACCTGAAAGGCTTCGATGTCGCGATCTTGCCGAGCGCAATCAACGCGTACACGCGCGCCATGTTCCCCATGAAGTTCTTCGAGTACCTCGCGGCGGGTTGCCCCGTCGTCAGCACTGCGTTGCCCGCGCTGCGGCAATTCGAAGGCGTGGCCTGCCTCGCGGCGACGTCCGAGGAGTTCATCGCGTGCATCGAGCGCGCGCTCGAAGGCGACGGTCCGGCGCTCGCGAAGCGGCTCGCCGCGGCGCGCGAGCACACCTACGAGCACCGGACCGCACGGATGATGCAGCTCATGGAGGCAAAATGACCATCGAGGCGGCGACACTCGACGCCGGCGCCCGCGCCGGGCCGAGTCGCGCTCGTGCACGATTGGCTCACTGCGTACGTCGGCGGCGAACGCGTGCTCGAGCAGATGATCGCGCTGTATCCCGCAGCGAACGTCTACACGTCGATCGACGTGCTGGCCGAGCGGGATCGGGCGTTCCTCAAGGGCAAGCAGCCGGTCACGACCTTCGCGCAGCGCTCGCGGCTCGTGCGTACGCATCACCGTCAGTTCCTGCCGCTTCTGATGCTTGCGGTCGAGCAGCTCGATGTGAGCGATGCCGAGCTCGTGCTGTCGAGCAGCTCCGCGATCGCGAAGGGTGTGCTGACCGGGCCCGAGCAGCTGCACGTGAGCTACGTGCACTCGCCGATGCGCTATGCCTGGGACCTCCAGCATCAATACCTGCGCGACGCCGGGCTCGATGCGGGCCTGCGCGGGCTGCTCGCGCGCTGGCTGCTGCACAAGGCGAGACTCTGGGACGTGCGCACGGCCAACGGCGTCGATCACTTCATCGCGAACTCGCAGTTCATCGCGCGGCGCATCTGGAAGGCATACCGCCGCGAGGCGACCGTGATCTATCCGCCCGTGGACGTGGCGGCTTTCGCGCTGCGCGAGCACAAGGAGGACTTCTATCTCGCCGCGTCGCGGCTCGTCCCGTACAAGAAGGTGCCTGCGATCGTGGAGGCGTTCCGCGCGCTGCCGGACCGGCGGCTCGTAGTGGTCGGCGACGGCGGCGACATGCGGCGCGTGCGCGAGGTCGCGGGCCGCAACGTCGAGATCCTGGGATACCAGCCGACCGCTGCGCTGCGCGACTTGATGCAGCGCGCAAAGGCGTTCGTGTTCGCAGCCGAGGAGGACTTCGGCATTGCGCCCGTGGAGGCGCAAGCCTGCGGCACGCCCGTAATCGCTTACGGCCGAGGCGGTGCGCGCGAGACCGTGCGCGCCGGGTCGCCGGAACCGACGGGACTGTTCTTCGAGGCGCAGACGCCCGCCGCGATTGCCGCGGCCGTGCTGCGCTTCGAGCGGGAGCAGCATCGCTATGTCCCCGCGGCCTGCCGAGTCAACGCGCAGCGCTTTGCGGTCGACGTGTTCAACGCGCGTTACTCGGGGTTCGTGGCGGCTTGTTGGGAGCGATTTCGCGCCGACGGGTCGCGCCATGCAGAGCGCGAGCGAGCCGGCGCAATGCGGCACGACGAGGTGCGGGCCTATGGTTGAACGGTGTTGTCTGCGCGCACTCGCCGTCGCCGTTGCGGCGCTCGGACCCTTCACGGCGTTCGCGCAGGCCACAACGGCGCGCAACGTGAGCGTGCGTCTCGGCGAGCGGCTTTCGCACGAGGACAATCTCTACCGCTTGCCGGAAGGGCTCGATCCGGCACCGTTCGTCGGCAACGGCGCGCAGCGCGACGATACGGTGAGCACCACGTTCGTGACGCTCGCGGGGCGCTGGCTCGAGGGCACGCAGCGCGTCGTGCTCGACGCGTCGGCCGCGGTGAACCGGTTCGCGAGCAACGGCGACCTCGACAACACCTCGGGGCGCGCAGCGCTCGACTGGGATTGGCGTTTCGGCCGGCGCTGGTCCGGAACGCTCGGCGGGGGCCGCGACCGCACGCTCGCGGGTTTCGCGGACACGCTGTCGCTCGACAAGGACCTGTTCGACACGACCCGTTACCAAAGCACCGTGCGCATCGATGCGGGACCCCGTTGGCAAGCGACCGCGAGCGCGCACAGCGCCGACACGATCCATGCGAACCCGGCACGGCGCCGCGACGACCTGAGCCTCGAGTCCGACTCGGTCGGCGTCGAGTATCACACGCCGCGCGCGGACCGATTGGGGCTCGAGTACACGAAGGCACGCGCCGATTACCCCGAGCAGGCGCTTATGGCGGGTATCGGATCGGCGAGCGACTACGACGAGCGCATGGCGCGGCTCGAGCTCGGCTACGTATTCACGACGAAGCTCGCGCTCGATGCGAGCGCGGGACGCATCGAGCGCCGGTACGCGCTCGCGCCCGAAGGCGACTTCGCCGGCCCCGTCTGGAACGCGGCGCTCGACTGGCGCCCGGCGGAGAGCGTGCGGCTCGGCCTGCGACGGTATCGCGAGCTCAAGGCGCACGTCGACGCCGAGTCGGACCACTTCGTCGCGAGCGGCGCGCAGGTCACGGCGAGCTGGCGCCCGGTCGACAAAGTCGAGCTCGCGTTCGCGCTCTCGCGGGAGGCGCAGCGGTACATTGGCGCCGACGCCGATCCGGCGCTCGCGCAGAGGCATGACGAGCCGTTCTCGGGCAGCCTCGAGGTCAACTTCGTGCCGCGCGAGCACGCCGCGTTCGCGCTTGCGTATCGCCAGGAGTCGCGCGGCTCGAATCGTCTGCGGTTCGACTACGACGCAGCTGCGCTCAGCCTCTCGGCAGAGCTTCGTTTCTGAGCAACCGAATCGGCGGCTGCAAGGGGACTCTCGCCGAATGGCCCGAGCGACTACAATCGACTCGCGGAGCAAGCGTCACGCGCGCGGCGGCCGGCTGCGGCGCCGCGGCGCGCGCCCGCTGTGCGCGTTCGAATTATTCTTTGGGGGGAACCACACCAATGACACCGATCACCAGACGCACGTTGTTTCGGTCGACGGGCGCGCTCGCGGCGCTGCCCGCCTTGGGCGCCTTGTCGGCGCGTGCCCAGCCGCCACCGCAAGGCCCATCCGCGTTCGGCGATCTCGAGGTCGACAAGGACATCGTCTTCGGCAAGGGCGGTGACCTCGATCTGCTCTGCGACGTCTATCACCCGGCGAAGGCCAACGCGAAACGCATGGCGATCGTGCACCTGTTTGGCGGCGGCTTCTTCACCGGCAGCAGGGCCGGCGTCACGATGTCGTCGCGCGCGTTCGCGAGCCAGGGCTACGTGAGCGTCGCCGCGACGTATCGGCTCGACAAGCAGGGCCGTTGGCCCGCGCAGATCGAGGACACGAAGGCCGCGATCCGTTGGACGCGTGCGAACGCTGCAAAGCTCGGCATCGATCCCGACAAGATCGGCGTCGCGGGCTATTCGGCCGGCGGGCTGCTCGCGCTGATGGCCGCGTGCACCGCCGACAAGCCCGAGCTCGAAGGCAAGGGCGGCAATGCGGGCGTGAGCTCGAAGGTCGCCGCTTGCATCGGGTTCTATCCGCTGACCATGGCGTCGCCGAACCTGATGCCCGAGGGTCACGCGGACGAGGCGGCTCGCGCAGCGGCGTCGCCCGCGAAGTACGTGTCGAAGGACTTCGCGCCGACGATCTTCCTGCACGGCGTTGCCGACACGACCATTCCGTATACGAGCTCGCTCGAGCTATTCAACAAACTGCACGAGGCCGGCGTGAAGGTCGACCTGCACCTGTTCCAGGGCGCCCCGCATGCGTTCGAGGTTCGCAACGAGGACGCGGCGCTCGCGGCCGCGCAGGTTTCGAACTTGTTCCTCGAGCGCGTGGTCGTGAATCCGAAGGAGTACCCGCCGTTCGGTTTCGGCGGACCGGGCGGCCGGCGACCCGGTGGGCCTGGTGCTCCCGGCGGCCCCGGCGCGGGTCGGCCGCCGGGCGGCGGCGCAGGTTAGCGGGCGAGCTCGCTCGCGCGGTGACGTCCGAGCCGGCGGGCGCGATTTCGAACGTCGCGCCCGCTCGCTCGCGCCGCGGCTCTATCGGGCGGACGCGCCGCCGGCGGCCGGCGTGATCTTCAGCATCGCGCCCGCGCTCTCGTCCGTGAGCACATAGATGAAGCCGTCCTGCCCGACGCGCACGTCGCGCAGCCGCTGTCCCAGATCGGTCAGCAGCTTCTCCTGGCCGGCGGGCTTGCCCGATGCGTCGAAGCTGATACGCACGAGCGAGCGCGTCATCGTGGCCATCAGCAGATTGCCGCGCCACGCGGGCAGCCGGTCGGCCTCGTAGAATGCGATGTTGCCGGGATTGATGGACGGCACCCAGTAGAGCACGGGCTCTACCATGCCGGGGACCGGGCCGGTGCCCTTGGCCGTCGGGTCGTTGTTGTAGTGAGCGCCGTGCGTCACGTCGATCCAGCCATAGTTCTTGCCGGCCTCGATCTTGTTGAGCTCGTCGCCGCCGCGCGGCCCGAACTCGGTCGACCAGAGCGCGCCGGTCTTCGGATCGATCGTGAGCCCCGTCGGGTTGCGATGACCGAGCGTGTAGATCTCGGGGCGATAGCCCTGCTTCTTCACGAACGGATTGCGGCGCGGGATCGTACCGTCGTCGCGCAGCCGCAGGATCTTGCCGAGGTCGGACGACGGGTCCTGAGCCTTCTCGCCCCAGTTGCGGTCGCCGCTCGTGACGTAGAGCAAGCCCGCGCGATCGAACACCATGCGCCCGCCGAAGCTGCCGTCCGCGGGACCCTGGCCGCAGCAGCGATGGTTCTTGCCGGCCATCTCCGGGCCGTACCACTCGGGCGCGACGAAGATGTCCTCGACGTTCGTGAGCGAGGGTCCGCCGTCCCATCGCGCACGCGCGACCGCGAGCGTCGAGATCGACGGCTCCTTCGCATCGGGCTTCGAGTAGGCGAAATAGATCAGCCGGTTCTGCGCGAAGTCGGGGTGCAGCTCGATGTCCATGAGCCCGCCGATCACAGCCGCGCGGATCGGCGGCAGGCCCGCGATCGGCGTCGGGTCGAGCACGCCGCCCCGCACGACGCGAAGCCGGCCCGGACGCTCCGTCACGAGCAGGCTGCCGTCGGGCAGGAACGCCATTCCCCACGGATGGTCGAGGCCTTTGACGACCACGCTCACTCCGATCGAGCCCGCTTCCGTTTCAAAGGTCCACGGCCCGTCGCCGAGCGGCTTGGTCGGGGGCGGTCTACCGCCGCCTGCGCGCGCCGCCGCCCCAGGGCCGGCGTTGCCGGCCGGTTGGGCCGCGGCCGTCGCGGCCGCGAGGGCGACCGATGCGGCGTAACCGGTGATCGCGGACACCCGACGACGCACGGAAATCATGACGGCGTTCGCTCCTTGCAGATCCGCGGCGGCGCCGAGGATCGCATCCGGGATGCAACAGCTGCGGCGGCCTCCGCGGCGCGGCGCGCACGCCGTGCTGCGCAAGCGCGCCGGAGCGACGTCGTGCTCGAGTGGAGGCCGCGTCGATCCTAGCGCGCACGGCGGAGCGCGGCAACGAGCGGCGGTGTCGCGACGGTCTCGGCTTTTTCGTCGCCACGCCACGCCCCGGGCGGCCTTTATCGGCCGAAGCGAGGAGGGCGATCAGTCCACTTCACGACAAGTCGGCGGCAGCGCCGCGTCGAGACCGGCTCAGCGCACCCGATCGACCCGGATGGGGCCGTAGGGGGTGTCTGCCACGAAGCCGCGCACCGTGCCGGCCGAGTCGAGCCGAAACTTCACGTCGATGTCGGGGCCTTTCAGAAAGAACTCGGTCTCGGAGGTCGGGAGCAGCTCGAAGGGGACCGTAGCCGGGCTCTCGGCCAGCAAGTGACCTTTGTCGATTCGCAGCTCCACGGTGAACCCTCCGCGACCCGCGTATGTGCCCACGTAGCGCTCGAGCACCGCGGGCGCGAGCGTGATCGAATGCCGTTCCGCCGGCGCACTCCGGGCCGCGCTGCGCGGTACGCTCGGCAGCGCCGTCGGCGCCGTCGGCGCCGGCGGGCGCAGCCACAGCCAGAGGCTCGACAGCACGACCGCGCCGCCGAGAAACAGGGCGGGATGCACGGCCAGCTTCATCGGTGCCCCGCCGCGGCGGGCGCGCGCTGCTGCACGCGCGCCGTCGCGGCTCGCGCTCGCGCGCTCATGCGGCCGCTCGCACGCCGGGCTCCGCCCGGCAGAGCATCCAGTCGAGATTCGCCCAACGCCGCCGCGCGAGCTCACGGAACGCGGCCGCGAGCGCCGTGAGCGCTGCCTCTGCTGCGATCAGCGTCGCGATCGGTGTCGCGGGCGACGACGCGTACACTGCGACCCCCATCAGCGCGAGCATCGTCGCGACCGCGAGCGTTGCGTCGCCCCAGCCGATTCGCGCCGTGATCAGCAACCCCAAGTACGTGCTGAGCGCGGTGCCGAGCGCGAGTAGCCCCATGCCGATCGCGAGCATGCTCGTCGGCAGGTAGAAGTGCGTCCCGAGCGCGACCAGCAGCACGAGCAGCACGCCGAGCGAATAGCTGTTGTGGCGCCAGAACGCGTCCTCGATGCGTCGAAAGAGCTGCGCGCGGGTCCAGTGCGTCCGCAGCCAAAGCCGGCGGCTGCGCGTCGCC
The DNA here is from genome assembly GCA_963817615.1 of uncultured Gammaproteobacteria bacterium. GTDB lineage: Bacteria > Pseudomonadota > Gammaproteobacteria > Steroidobacterales > Rariloculaceae > FEN-1219. The sequence goes on from CAWFPH010000003.1 coordinate 627,700, forward strand.
GCGACGCTGGCGATCGCCCCCGCCAGCACGCTCAGGATCGTCAAGAAGAACAGCCATGGCGTGCCGGCCGACGGCGCCATCACCTCGAAACCGCTGAGGAAATACGTCGCGATCAGAGCCGGTACGACCTGGCCGGCCGCAAGCAGACCGGGCCGGGCCGTGCCGATCAGGAACGCGACCTCGCCGCCGCCGTGATAGGAGGCGCCGGCGAGCCTTGCCGCCACCGTTTGCTTGAGCCGCAACAGCCGGGCTTTGTGCCGCGGCACGAGCAGAAATCCGCACGCGAACAGCGCCCATGCGATCGCGCAGGCCGCGGCGGGCGGCACGAGCGAGCGCGTCGGCAACGCGATGAAGCGCAGCGGCACCACGAGCGTTGCGATCGTCGCGAACGAGCCGACGAGCAAGCCGATCGCGTTCCCGATGACGCCCGTGAGCCACAACACGACGTACAGCACGCTGACCGTGAGCAGTGCCACGACGAACGCGCGCTCGAACACCGTGCCGAGCGCGAGCGGCGTGCGCACGTAGTAGACCGTGACGACGCCGGCCGTCGCGGCGGCGGCGATCAGGAGCGTCGCGAAGGTGCTCGCGAGCAGCTTGGCCCGACCGTACGGCAGCACGTACAGACAATGGCTCGACGCGAGCCGCGCAAAGAGCGTCGGCAGCAGCGCCGCGCCGAACACGACGCCGAGCACGCCCGCGACCGGCAGCAGCCTGATCACGGTCTCGATGGCCAGCGAGAACCGCGCGGGTCCGCCCTGCGACGCGACGAGCGGCGGCAGGTACAAAAACAGCGCGCAGCCGCCGACCACGCCGAGCACGCCGAGCGCCGTGATGCCGCGTCCGAGCGCGGTGCCGGTGAAGTAGGCGGCGATCAGCCGCAGCACGGCTTTCACCGGTGCAGCTCCAGGAAGATGTCCTCGAGCGTGAGCGGCTCGACCTCGAGCTCGGCGCCGAACGGCACGAAGCTCTCGCGGAGCTCCGCTCGCCAGCCCTGCACGACGGCGGTCGCGGTCGTGCCGCTGCGCTGCACGCTGAGCGCGTTCGGAATCGCAAGCGCGGCCGGCAGGGTATGCGTCGCGCGCACGTGCAGCCGCACGATCGATTCCTTGAGCGCATCGAAGTCGCCCTGCCAATACATGCGCCGATCCTTGAGGATCCAGATCTTGGTCGCGAGCCGCTCGACGTCGGACACGATGTGCGAGGAGAACACGACCGCGCGGCGGTCGTCGGCCGCGACCTCGACGATCTGCTCGAGGAACTGCCGACGCGCGACCGGATCGAGGCTCGCCACGGGCTCGTCCAAGATCAGCAAATCGGGCTTGTGGCCGAGCGCGAGCAGGATCGAGAGCTTCTGGCGCTGGCCGATCGACATGCTCTTCACGCGCTGGTGCAGATCGACCTCCCATTCGCGCGCGAGCCGCGTAATGAGCGCGTCGTCCCAGCTCGGGTAGAACGACGCGATTACGCCGATTTGATCCGCGGCCGTGAGCTGATTCACGAGCTCGTCCTGCTGCGGCACGAAGCCGATGCGCGCTTTCGCCGCGCCCGGCAGCCGATAGCTGTCGTAGCCGAACAGCTGCACCGAGCCGGTCGTGGCCGGCGTGAAGCCGAGCGCGAGCTCGAGCAGCGTGGTCTTGCCGGCGCCGTTCTTGCCGAGCACGCCGACGACGTCGCCGGGCTCGACCGTGAACGAGACGTCGGCGAGCACCGGCTTGCGGCTGAACGACTTACCGAGCTCGCGCGCGACGATGTACGGGGCGGTCATCGTTCTCCTCCCAAGCGGTGTGCACGGCTTTCACGACGTCGCCCTCCGTGAGCTCCAGCTGCCGCGCGGCGAGCACGAGCTGCTCGAGATGCGGGGCGAGCTGCCCGAGCCGCTTCGCGAGCGGGGCTTCGGTCGTCGCGGGCTTGGCGACGGTCATCGGCTTGCCGCGATGCCGCTCGAGCACGCCTTCCGCCTCGAGCAGGCTGTAGACCTTCGAGACGGTCATCGGGTTGATCGCGTGGGTCAGCGCGAGCGCACGGATCGACGGCAGCTCCGTGCCCGGTGGTAGCTGGCCGCTTGCGGCCATGCGCCGGATTTGCTCGGAGAGTTGCCGGTAGATCGGGACGCCGGAATGAGGTCTTAAGATGAACAAGCTCTTGCGCCTAAGTGAACTAGTTCAATAATGCACCTGGCTCGGCGATTGTCAATCGCGCAACGCCCGGCGCTCCGCGAAAATGGGACACGGCTCACGCGTGGGCGGTCCAGGCCGAAGCTGCCGACCTTATTGACGCCGCCGTCACGCCGACGATACTGGCTCCCGTTCGGGGGATTCGGGGGGTGCGCAACCAATGCGTCTATTCGTGCGCCGATTGGCGCTGGCGGCTGCCGCCGCGCTCGCGTGGCAGGCCTCCACCGCCTCCGCGTATACGGCCGAGCAATCGGCCACAGGCCGCTCCGTGTTCGGTCAGTTCTGCACGTCGTGCCACGGCGACGATCTGAAAGCGACGCCGAACGCTGCGCTGGTAGGCCCCGACTTCGTCGGCCGCTGGCAGGGCCGCACGACGAACGACCTGCTCGCGCTCGTGCGTGCGACGATGCCGCCGGAAAGCCCGGGCAGCCTGTCGGAAGGCGAGTATCTCGCCGCGGTCGCGTTTCTGCTCGAAGCGAACGGCGGCAAGGCCGGCGCGGAGCCGCTGACCGCGACGGCCGGCGGTGCGATCGGCGGCGGCGCTGCGGCCGTGGCCCGGGCCGCGCCGCAAGCGGCGGGCAGCGCGCGCGCCGCACCGGCGGCCGGAGCCGGGGCCGCCCGCGCCGAGCCGGCTCCGGAGCCGCTCGGTATCACGGTCGCGGGCACCGTGCCCGACTTCGCCCCGCTCACGGATCAGACGCTGCGCAATCCCGCGCCCGGTGATTGGCCGATCCTGCGCCGCGACTACGCGGCCTCGAGCTTCAGCCCGCTCGACCAAATCACGGCGGCGAACGTCGATCGCCTCGAGCTCGCATGGATTTGGCCGATGCGCGATGGCGGCACGAACGAGCCCGCGCCGCTCGCGTACCGCGGCACGGTGTATTTGATGAACAACGGCGGCTTCGTGCAGGCGCTCGACGGCGCGAGCGGCGAGCTCGTCTGGGAGCAGCACCTGGCCGCCAACGTCGCGATGCGCGGCATGGCGCTCTACGACGACAAGCTGATCGTGCAGAGCAACGCGCACTTGATCGCGCTCGACGCGCGCACCGGCGAGGTGGCCTGGGACGTGCAGATGCCGGACGGCAAGACGTCGAGCAGCGGGCCGCTCGCGGCCGACGGGCTCGTGATCGAAGGCATGGGCGGATGCTCGACGTACGAGCAGCTCAAGTGCTTCATCAGCGCGTACGACGCGCGCACGGGCGAGCAGCGTTGGCGGTTCGCGACGATCGCGACGAGCGACAAGCCGGGCGGCGACACTTGGGGCGACCTGCCCGATCTCTACCGCGCGGGCGGGGAAACCTGGATCACGGGCAGCTTCGACCCGGAGCTCGGGCTCACGTATTGGGGTGTCGCCCAGGCGAAGCCGTGGATGCCGGCGAGCCGCGGCATGGGCTCGCGCGACGCGGCGCTCTACACGAGCTCGACGGTCGCGCTCGACGTGCGCACCGGCAAGCTCGCGTGGCATTACCAGCACTCGCCGGGCGAGGCGCTCGATCTCGACGTGGTGTTCGAGCGCGTGCTCGTCGATGCCGGCGACGACAAATGGGTGTTCACGATCGGCAAGGACGGCGTGCTCTGGAAGCTCGACCGGCGCACGGGCGCCTATCTCGATCACACGCAGACCCTTTTCCAGAACGTCTGGCAGAGCTTCGATCGCGAGACGGGCCAGCCGCGCTATCGGCAGGACATCCTCGAGCACAAGGTCGGCGAGTGGATCGACGGCTGTCCGAGCTCCGAAGGCGGCCACAACTGGCAGGCGACGAGCTTTCACAAGCCGTCGCGCACGCTGCTGATCCCGCTCAGCCAAAGCTGCATCGCGATTCGCGCTCAGGCGATCGAGCAGAAGCCGGGCGGCGGCAGCGCGGGCGGCGCGGACCGGCGCTTCTACGCGATGCCGGGCTCGCACGGCAACATCGGCCGGCTCGCCGCGTTCGACGTCGACACGATGAAACAGAAGTGGGCGATCGAGCAGCGTGCGCCGTTCCTCACCGCCGTGCTGTCGACGGCCGGCGGCGTCGCGTTCGTCGGCGATCTCGACCGCGAGTGGAAGGCGGTCGATGTGCGCGACGGTCGCACGTTGTGGCGGACCCGGCTCGGCACCTCCGTGCAGGGCTTTCCGATCAGCTTCACGGCGGGCGGCAAGCAATACGTCGCCGTGACGACGGGCTTGGGCGGTGGCAGTCCGCGGCTCGTACCGTCGCTGCTCGCGCCCGAGTTGAAGCCCCCCGCACGCGGCCAGGCGCTGTACGTGTTCGCGCTGCCGGACGAGCGGTGAGCGAGGCGACCGTGGCGACATTCGTTCCGCACCGGCGAACGTCGTTCACTTGGTGGCAGAGCGCGCTCGCGTATGCGCTGTTCTTCGGCGTCGCCTGGCCGATCGCCAAGCTGCTGCACCTGCTCGGCGTCTGGCCGCTGCTGATGGCGCGCGCCGCCAACCGCAACGTCAAGCGCTTTCCGGACTACACGCCCACCGCGCACGACGTGTTCCTGTGCTCGTACTTCAAGAGCGGGTCGCACTGGCTGATGCAGATCGCGCTGCAGATCACTCATCGGGGCCACGCCGAGTACGAGCATCTCTACGATCTCGTCGCCTGGCCGGATCTGATGCCGGGTCCGCGCGAGGGCTTCGCGATACCGGTCGACGACGAGACGCCGTGGCGCACGAGCCCGACGGGCCTGCGCGTCATCAAGACCCATCTCGAATACGAAGGTTTGCCGCACAGCGATGCGGCGCGCTACATCGCGCTCGTGCGCGATCCGAAGTCCGTCTGCGTGTCGGGCTTTCACTTCGTGCGTGCGCTCGGCATGGCGCCGCTGTTGTCGAACGTCGAGGACATGATCGGCCCGTTCCTGCGCGGCCAAGGGCCTTTCCCCGCCTGGGCCGTTCACCTCGCTTCGTATTGGCGGATTCGCGCTCGGCCGAACGTGCTGTTCCTCGTCTACGAGGACATGAGCAAGGACTTGCCGGGCACGGTGCGGAAGATGGCGGACTTCATGGGCGTCGCGCTGACCGCGGAAGAGGCCGACGAGGTCTGTCGGCGCTCGAGCTTCGCGTACATGAAGGCCAATGCCGCGAAGCTCCAATACGTGAAGATGTTGCCGTGGTCGAAGCCGGAGTCCGCGACCTTGCGCAAGGGCGCGGCCGGCGGTTCCGCCGAGCTGCTCTCGGTCGAGCAGCAGCAACGCATCGACGCGGCCTGCGAGGCAGACCTCGAGCGGCTCGGCTGCGATTTTCCGTACCGGGAAAAGTTCGCTGCTGCGAAGCCGGCCGCGCACGCGGCCGCCTAGTCGCCGCGGCGGCGCGCTATCGCTCGGCTCAGACCTTGCGCGCTCGCTTCGGCACGAACGCGAGGAAGCGGCGCGGATTGTCGACCGTGATCCGGTGCAGCGTTGCATCATCCGCGCCCGCGGCCTTGAGCTTCGGCAGGAACTGCGTGATCGGCCGGCCGTAACCGCGCGACGCGTCGCCCGAGATCAGTATGTGGTCCGCGAAGCCCGCATCGAGCAGCGCGAGCACGAGCGGCACGACCCGGTCGTCGCCGCCGCCGCCCTGGCGGTCGAACCCGACGAATGCGCCGCGGCGGCAGATCGTCTTCTGCAGGTAGACGTTCGGGTCGTTGACATTGCCGAGATGGCCGATCGCTACGCGGCGCGGGTCGACGCCGGCGTCCTCGAAGATATCGAGCTGCTCGAGCGCGGATTTTCCGGGGATGCCGGTATGCGTGAAGATCGGCAGATTCGTCTCGAGGTGCGCCTTGCCGACCGCGCGAAACACGCGGCGCTCGAGCGCGCTGATCTCGTCCCAGGAGCCGATCTCGCCGAACGCGCCGGCCGGATAGTCGTCGACCTGCCGGATGAGCGCGCGCACGAGCTCGGCCTCGCTCATGCTCGCGACTTCCTTCGGGTAGAACGGCTCCGTGTAGAAGCCCGCGCCTTTGACGACCGGCAGCCCCGAGCGCTTCGCGGCTTCGCGAATGAAGTCGAGATCCATGCCCGTGCCCGGCAGCCCGGCGTCGACGAGACAAACCACGCCTTCGCGTTGCGCAGTGCGCAGCTCCTCGGTCATGAGCGCCACGTCGCGCATCGGATCGGGGCCCGTCGGCGCGGGCGGCGCCGCGGGGCGCACCGAGGGCGGCGCGCCCTGCGCCGCGAGCACGGCCGCGCTGGCCGCACGGAACCGTTCGCCGAAATCCGGTCCGAGCGAGAGGTGCTCGTGGAACAGCGTGGCGCCTCCGGCGAGGGCCTCCGGCGGATAGTCCTTGAACAGCGTCCGGATGATGGCGCCGCGCGGCAATGGGCCGGCTTGCGACCGCGCGACCAAAGGTGCGGCAACGGCCGCGGCTCCGTAACCGAGCAAGCGCAGCGCATCGCGCCGATTCAGCGTGGTCATGCTTTCCCCTCGGGCCGGTAGCCGGCCGCTCGCCCCTGTGATCCAGGCGGTGGTCGCCTGAACGCTGCCGCGTTGCGGCGGTCCACGGCCATCACTGCGCGGGCTTCGCGTCGCCGACGATCTCGATGTTCAGCCCGTTCGGGTCCTTCACGAACACGTTGCGCAGCGTCGGGCTCCAGTTCACGATCGCCTGGTCCTTCGAGATCACGCGCACGCCTTCCTTCTTGAGCTTCGGCACGAGCGTCTCGATCGAGGCTACGCGGATCGCCATGCCGGATGCACCCGGATCGGGCACACGCAGATCGAACGGCCTGCGCGGCACGCCGCGGAATTCGATTAGCTCGAGCCGCGCGTTGCTGCCGGGCACGATGCCGCGCGCCGTGCGGAACTCGACCTTACCCTTCACGCCGAAGAGATCGAGCATCGACGGCTCGCTCGAGAACGCGCTCGGCGCGTCGAATTGAAAGCCCAGCTTGTCACGCCAAAACTCGAGCGACGCATCCATATCCTCGACCGTGAGACCCATGATGGCACCGCGCACGTTGCCGGGCGGAGCGGCGGAGCCCGGCGAATCCGGCACCTCGACCGCCTCGACGAGATAGCCGTCCGGATCGCGACAGAAGATCGCCCGCAGCTTGCCGCGGTCCGTGGTGATGGCAACAGGCGAGGCCGAGCGCGTGACGATCGATGCGCCGGCCTTGTCGAGTCCCGCGAGCACCGGTGCGAGGTCGTGAACGAGGATCTTCATGTGCGGCGCGCCGGGATCGACGATAGACGCCTGCGCCGGAGTGCGGGCGACGTTGCTGAACTCCGTGAGCTCGAGATTCAGGCCGCGGCCGGGCAGCGGCAGCATTGCAATGCGCAACGTGACCCCGGGGGAATCCGTCAGCAGTGGCACGTTGGGGTTTTCGAACGGCTGGATCTTCGCGCTGAGGCCGAAGACCTGCGTATAGAACGCGAGCGTCGCGTCGACCTTGTTCGTCGCGTGAATCGCGTGCATGAACCCGACCGTGACCGCGCTCGGCGGTGCGGCGGGTGCGGGGGCTTGCGCGCCCGCCGCCACGGTGGCGAGCAGAGCGGGTAACACGGTGAGGGTCGTCAGACGCATCGTTTTTATCCTCGGCGGCACTATGCCGCCGTGAGGATACCCCGGGGGCCGATCGCCGCGAAGCGGGTAGAGGGAACCGTTTGCTCGCTCGGACGTGTCATTTATGAGGCGGCAGTCCGCCAAAGGTGTATTGCGGGTGACGTTCGGCGAGGTTCTCTGGCTCGTGCTCGGCGCGTTTGCAGGCGTGGCGGCCGCATTCGGGGCGCTCGGCCTCGTCGAAGTGCTGCGCGGCTTCGGCCACCGGCGCGCGCGCGCGAAGCGCGGCGATTCGGCGGACCTCCACCGCGACCTCTGACGCTCTGCGCCGCAGCGCGCCTGGCGGCACCTCCTTCCTGGCATTACTCTTGCAGCGTTCTAGCCGACGGGAGCCGGATGAGGTGAGGGCGATGCACTGGAAACGAGGCTCATGGGCCGCGGCGCTTGGCGCGCTCGTATTGACGGCCTGCGCCACGAGCCCGACGGGCCGCAGGCAACTCTCGCTCGTATCGGAAGACAGCGCGATCGCCGCATCGAAGCAGGCGTATACGACGCAGATGGCCGAGCTGCGCAAGGAAGGCAAGCTCGTGACCGATTCGCGAGTGGCGCGGCGCGTCGAGAGCATCACGGGGCGGCTCGTTGCGCAGGCCGTGAAAATGCGGCCCGAGACGGCGGATTGGCAGTGGAGCATCGAGGTCATCGACGACCCGAATACGGTCAATGCCTGGTGCATGGCCGGCGGCCGCATGGCCGTTTACACGGGCCTCATCGACAAGCTCGACCCCACCGACGACGAGCTCGCCCAGGTGCTGGGTCACGAGATCGGCCACGCCCTCGCGAACCACACGGCGGAGCAGATGTCGGTCGCGCTCGCGACGAGCGCAGGTGTCGCAGTGGCCGGGATCTTGTCGGATCACTCCGAGAAGGCGCAGAGCATAGCGGCCGCCGCCGCGGCGCTCGCCGTGCAGCTGCCGAACAGCCGGGCCGCGGAATCGGAAGCGGACCGCATCGGCATCGAGCTTGCGGCGAAGGCCGGCTACAACCCGGACGCCGCGGTCTCGTTGTGGCAGAAGATGGAGAAGGCCGGGGGCTCGGGTCCGCCCGAGTTCCTGAGCACCCATCCAAGCCCCGAGAATCGGCTCGGCAAGCTGGCGGCGCTCGCGCCGAAAATGCGGCCGTATTACGAGCAGGCGCGCAATAACGCCCCGACGCATTCGGTCAACGACAGCGTCGCGTCCGGCTGAGCGGGTCGAGTGCGCTAGCCGAATCGCGCCTGCGCGCGGGCCTTCGCCTTGGCCGCTTCGAGCTCGCGATTGCGCGCGGGGCTCGCCGTCTCGAGTGACAACAGCAGCCGGCGGGCAGCTGCCGTCACCTCGACGATCGCGCGATTGAATGCGTCCTCGTTCGTCTTCGACGGCGCATTGAAACCGCTGAGCTTGCGCACGAATTGCAGCGCCGACGCCCGGATCTCGGCCTCCGAGGCGGGCGGGTCGAAATTGAACAGCGTCTTGATGTTACGGCACACGGCATGATCCTCGACGGCATTCGAATTCATGGTACCGGCAAAACGTGCGAGTGTGCAGCGCATGCGCCGGCGGTCGATGCGGGTCTTCAGCCTGCGCTCAAATGGCCGGAAACGATCGCGGGAAGCGCGACGTAATAGAGGTCCGCGCCCCGGAAGCTCGCTTCGAGATCGGCGAGAAAGGCGTCGAGCTGCTCGCGAGCCATCTCGATCCTGATCTCGACTCGGCGCTGGTGGCCGCTCACTTGCTCCGCGATGCTGAGCGGTCCATGCGCCCCGTGCCCATGCGCCGCAAAGCTCGTGAAACCGGCGACGCTCTCGCGCCCAAGCAGCCAATCGACCACGCGCGCTTCGAGCAGTGGCGGAACGTTCAGCGACACGACGACCGCGACGGCTCCGTTCATTGTCTCTCCTGAGCGGTGCCGAACCGCTCGTACAGCACCGGCAGCAAGATCAGCGTGAGCGCGGTCGCGGAGATCAGCCCGCCGATCACGACGATCGCGAGCGGCCGCTGGATCTCCGAGCCCGGCCCGGACGCGAAGAGGAGCGGCACGAGCCCGAACGCCGCGATGCTCGCCGTCATCAGCACCGGCCGCAGGCGCCGCAGCGCCCCGCGCACGACGACCTCGCGCAGCGCGAGCCCGGCCGCGCGCAGCTGATTGAAATAAGTGACCATCACCACGCCGTTCAGCACCGCGACGCCGAGCAGCGCGATGAAGCCGACGGATGCCGGCACGGACAGATATTCGCGCGTGACGAGCAGCGCGAGCACGCCGCCGATCAGCGCAAACGGGATGTTCGTCAGCACGAGCAGCGCCTGTCGTATCGAGCCGAACGTGGAAAACAGCAGCAGGAACACCAAACCGATCGCGATCGGCACCACGATCGCAAGCCGCGCGGAGGCTCTCTGCTGGTTCTCGAATTGGCCGCCCCACTGCACGGTGTAGCCCGGCGGCAGTCGCACGCTGTCGGCCACTTTCCGCTTCGCCTCCTCGACGTAGCCGACGAGATCGCGGCCGACGACGTTCGTGCGAATCACGATGAAGCGCTGACCGCGCTCTCGCGCAATGGATACGACGCCCTCGACCCGCGACACTTCGGCGAGGGAGGTCAAAGGGACGGAACGCGCGCCGCCGAGCGCAATCGGCAGTCCGGCGAATTTCTCGGCGGACCCGCGGATCCTCTCGTCCGCTCGGATCACGAGCGGCGTGCGGCGCGCGCCCTCCTGCACTACGCCGATCGGCACGCCTTCGATCTGGGTGCGCACCAGTCTCTCGATCGCATCGGCGTCGAGATCGAGGCGGCCGGCCGAAGCCCTGTCGATGCGCAGGTTCAAATACTGCACGCCGCTGTTGCGCGCCACGAATACGTCCTCGCTGCCCGCGATCTCGCGCAGCACGCCTTCGATCGCATCGGCCTGGCGCGACAGCTCGGCGAGGTCCGGGCCGAACAGCTTGATCGCGACGTCGCCCCGCACGCCCGTGAGCATCTCGGAGGTGCGCATCTCGATCGGCTGAGTGAACCCGTAGGCAACGCCGCCAAAGCCGTCGAGCACCTCGCGGATCGCCGCGAGCAGCTCGTCTTTCGACCCCATGCGCCATTCCGCTCGAGGCTTCAGCACGAGGAACATGTCGGACTCGTTCAACCCCATCGGATCCATGCCGATCTGGTCGGAACCCACGCGTGCGACGATGCGCGCGACCTCGGGCACCCCGCCGAGAATCGCGCGCTGCACGCGCAGGTCGAGGTCCACGGATTCCGCCAGCGTGATCGAGGGCAGCTTTTCGAGCTGCACGATCAAGTCGCCCTCGTCCATGGTCGGCAGGAAAGTCTTGCCGAGAAACGGATAGCTCGCAGCGGCAAGCGCAAGCGCCGCGACCGCGCCGCCGATCACCCAGTTGCCGCGGGCGAGCGCGCGCTCGAGCAGCGGCCTGTACAGCCGACCGAGCGTGCGCGGCAGCCAAGGCTCCTCGTGCGGCGCGCTCTTCACCAGGAAGGACGCGATCACCGGGATTGCCGTGAGCGCGAGCAGCAGCGAGCCGCCGAGCGCGAAGCTGATCGTGAGCGCGACCGGCGAGAACAGCTTGCCCTCGAGGCCCTCCAGCGACAGGAGCGGCAGGAACACGAGCACGATAATCGCGATGCCCGAGGCGACCGGCACCGAAACCTCGCTCACCGCGCGGTAGATCACGTGCAGGCGCGGTAGGCGCGAACGGCCTTCCCCGGCCAGCTGGGTTGCGACGTTCTCGACGACCACGACTGCGGCGTCGACGAGCATGCCGATCGCAATGGCGAGCCCGCCCAAGCTCATCAAGTTCGCCGACATGCCGAACCTCTCCATCAGCACGAACGTGAAGAGGGCTGCGAGCGGTAGCACGACCGCCACGGTTACAGCGGCGCGCCAATCGCCGAGAAACGCGAGCAGCAGGATCAGCACCAGCGCGACCGCCTCGGCGAGCGCTTCGGCAACCGTGCCGACGGCCTTGTCGACGAGGTTGCCGCGATCGTAAAACACGTGCAGCGACACTCCGTCGGGCAGTGTCGGTGCGAGCTCGTCGAGCTTCGCGCGAGCGCCGGCCACGACCTCGCGTGCGTTCGCGCCCTTTAGGCCGAGCACGAGACCTTCGACGGCCTCGGCTTCGCCGCTCTGCGTGACGGCGCCGTACCGCGTGATCGCGCCGACGCGCACGTCGGCGACGTCGCCCACAGTGATCGGAATGCCGTCGTGCACGGCCACGACGATGCGCTTCACGTCGTCCAGCGTCTCGATCCGGCCTTCGCTGCGTACGAGCAGCGCTTCCTCGCCTTCGTTGATTCGCCCCGCGCCGTCATTGCGGTTGTTCGCGACGATAGCCTGCTCGAGCTCGAGAGTGTCGACCCCGCGCGCGGCCGCGCGCACGGCATCTGGCACGACCTCGAACGTGCGCGTGTAGCCGCCGAGCACGTTCACGTCGGCGACTCCCGAGACGGTGCGTAGGGCGGGGCGAATCACCCACTCGAGCAGCGTCCGCCGCTCGGTCAGGCTCTGCGGCCCGTCGACCGTGAACATGAACATTTCGCCGAGCGGTGTCGTCATCGGGGCAATGCCGCCCTCGATGCCGGTCGGCAGCGAATCGCGGATGCCGTTCAGTCGCTCCGCGACCTGCTGCCGCGCCCAATAAATGTCGGTGCCCTCCGCGAAGTCGAGAGTGATGTCCGTCAATGCGTATTTCGTCGTCGAGCGCAGCATGGTCTGCTGCGGTAGCCCGAGCAGCTCCACCTCGATCGGCGCCGTGATCCGCGTCTCGACCTCTTCGGGAGTCATTCCGGGGGACTTGATGATGATCTTGACTTGCGTCGGCGAGACATCGGGAAACGCGTCGATCGGCAACAGCCGAAACGCGCGCACTCCGGCGCTCGCGAGCAGCAACGCTCCGAGCACGACGAGCAGCCGCTGCGAAAGTGCGAACGCGACGATGCGGTTCATCGCTAGCCTTCCGCCTCTTGCGCCGCGAGCCACAGGGCTTTGAGCGCGTTGATGCCGCCGACCGCGACACGCAGGCCGCCGCGATCGATGCCGGCGTCGACGTATATGTGCTCGCCGTCCTCGGCGAGCACCTCGACCCGGCGCACCTCGAAGCCGGTCGGCTCGCGCACGAACACGTACGCCGCGCCGCCGGCTCGCGTGACCGCGCCGGCAGGCAATGCAAAGGCAATGCCTTCGGCGGGTGCAGTCACGCGAGCCTCGAGGAGCAGACCTGCTCGCAGGGCTCCGGTCGAGTTGTCGATGACCGCGCGAACGAGCACGGTCTGTGTGGTCGGGTCGACGATGCGCGCGATCGCGGTGATCGGCCCCGTGTGCTCGGCGCCGCGCACGGTGATCGCTGCGGTTTGACCGAGCTCGACGCGGGCGGCGTCGGCTTCGCGCAGATGCAGCTCGAGCCACAGCGTGCGCGGGTCCGCAATCGTCACTACGGGGTCGAGCCGACCGACCCGCGCGCCGACCTTGGCATGCGCGGCCGCGATCGTCCCGTCGAGAGGTGCCCGCAGCACGAGGCGCGCCGTGAGGGCGCGGCCGCGGCCGAGGTCTTGGAGCGCGCGGTCGTCGAGACCCGCGAGCCGCAGCTGCTCGCCCGCTTGCGCGACCTTGAGCTCCGCCACGCGTGCAATCGCGGTCGCTTCCTGGACGCGCCGCTCGGCGATCACGCCGTCGTCGAAGAGGCCGCGGTCGCGGGCGAGCTGGGCCCGGGCGAGCTCGGCGGCGCCTTCTGCCTCGAGATAGGCGCGCTGCCAATCGAGAAACTCGGTGCTATCGAGCTCCGCGATCGGTTGCCCCCGCGCCACGGTGTCGCCGGCCGCCACCACGAGCCGTGCGATGAGCCCGTCGGTAGGAGCGCTCACGACCGCGAGCTGCGCGGGCGGCACCACGACCTCGGCCGGCCCGGCCGCCACCGCGACATGCGCGGCCGACTCGACCGACGCGACCTCGATGCCGAGTCTCGCGATTTCGGCGTCGCCGAGCTCGAATGACTCGGCGCCCGTCGATGCGAGGAGCGTCAGCATCGCAACGAACGAAGCACCCTTCGTCATGGGATTTCTCCTAGTGCCTGATTGATGGCGGCGATCGCGCGGTCGTGCGCGATGCGCAACCGCGCCCTGTCGCGAAACACGCTTTCCGCGGAAGCCTCGATTCGCAGCAGCTCGCGCAGCTCGATCTCGCCCTGTGCGAAGGCCGCCTGTGCCATCCGACGTTGCTGCGCGGCGAGCGCGGTCTGCTCGTCGGCGAGCGCGAGCGAGCGCTCGATCACGGAAAGCCCGTGCTCCGCCTCGTGGAGGTCGAGGTCGAGGCGTCGCTCGAGCTCTCGGCGCCGTGCCCCTGCATCGGCCACCCGTCGTGCGGCCTGGGCGCGGTCGGTCGCGCCGTGTGTCTTGGTGCCGACGGGAATCCTCACGCTCGCACCGAGACTATCCGCGTACAAGACCCCGTACGGATCGCGCTGGCGGCGCGGTCCGATGGTCACGACGAGATTGCCGCGGCTCTCTCGATCGATGAGCTCGAGCTCGGCCCGTGCACGCTCGAGCGCTGCATTGGCCAGCGCGAGAGCCGGATGGCCCGCATCGAGGTCTTCCCGGTCGACGCGAACTTCCGTGAATTGGCGCGGCCGCCGATCCAGGCCCGTGAGGCTGCGATAGCCGCGCTCTGCGTCTTGCAGCGCGGCCTCGCCTTCGAGCACCGTTTTCTGCTTTTCGAGCGCGGCGGCTCGCGCGAGCAGCAAGTCGGCGAGCGGCAGGTCGCCGCGCGCGTTGCGCAACTCGACCGCGTGAACGAGCTCGGCTGCGCGCGCCGCCGAATCGCGGGCCGATTGCAAGGCGTTGTCGGCCAGCGCAATGTCCCAGAGCGAGCTGCGCAGCAGCCCCGCGACTTCCCAGCGCAGCTCGGCCGCGGCCGCGCCGGTTTCGGTCGCAGCGGTGAGCGCGAATGCCTGCACTGCACGCCGCTGCCCGGCGTACCAGAGCGGCAGCGCGATGCCACCTTCGTACTCACGCTGACCCGTCACGTCGAGCGGCCGGTCGGAGCGAGTCGTGAGCGTGAGCTCCGGTGCCGCCGCGAGCAACGCGCGGCCACGCCGGTCCCACGCCGCCGCCTCCTCGGCCCTAGCGCCTTGCTCGATGCTTCGGGGATACGCTTCGAGCGCTGCGGCAAGCAGCATGTCCCAGCCGACATCCGCGTCGATTACGAGCGGCGCATGGGTGTGAGTTGCAGCAACCGGCTCCTGGCTGCGGACGGCGGTCGGACCGACCACGATTGCCGTTGCTAGCAGGGCTCCGAGCCGGCGAGCGAGCGAGTGTCTTGTTGATGCGGTCGCGATCATTGCGGGCTTTTCCTCGCGGCGCATGATCGACGGGCGCATGTGAAAAATTCGTCAGCGAAAGATCAGTATTTCGTGAGCGCGTCAGCGCGCGGCTTTCACGAATCGTTGACATTTCTTCGACGGGCCGTTGAGCCGCGGGCTGCAATCCTGCTGCTATGCTTGCCGCGCGAGCCATCGTCGCTGCCGTTTCGGAGTTGCGTGCCGTCATGCGGATACTCGTCATCGAGGATCACCGCGACATCGCCGAGAACATCGGCGACTATCTCGAGCCGAAGGGCCACGTGCTCGACTATGCGGCGGACGGCATTACCGGCTTGCATCTGGCGGTCACGAACGACTACGACGTGATCGTCCTCGATCTCGGTTTGCCCGCGCTCGACGGGCTCACCCTGTGCCGGAAGCTGCGCGAGGAAGCCAAGAAGAGCACGCCGGTTCTCATGCTCACTGCGCGTGATCGCGTCGACGACAAGGTCGCGGGCTTCGGCGCGGGCGGAGACGACTATCTCGTCAAGCCGTTCGCGATGAAGGAGCTCGAGATCCGGCTCGATGCACTGCGGCGTCGCGGCACGGGCAGCACGCTCTCGCGAACGCTCACGGTGGCCGATCTGCAATTCGATCCCGACACGCAGATCGTGAAGCGCGCAGGACGCCGTCTCGAGCTGAACCCGAGTCAGCGCACGCTGCTCGAGTTGCTGATGACGAACACGCATCGCGTCGTGCGCCGCGACGAGCTCGAGCAGGCGCTGTGGGGTGACGATCCGCCCGACGGCGACGTGCTGCGTGCGCACATCTACGCTCTGCGCGCGGCCATCGACAAGCCGTTCCCGCTGAAGCTTCTGCACACGATCCACGGCACGGGCTATCGGTTGGCCGCCGAAGATGGGCGCTAGGCGGCTCAGTCTGCGTTGGCGCATCACGCTCGCGATGTTGGTGCTCGCGGCGGTCGGCAGCAGCATCTTTGCAGCCAGCGTGTTCGTCGGCGCCGAGCGGCTCGAGCAGAGCGTGCTCAACCGCCACGTGAGAGCGGAGTACGATGCGCTCGCCGCGCGCGTTCACGAGAATTCGAACGTCAAGCAAGTGCAGAGCGCTTTGCTGCTCGGCTACGTCGGCCGCGACAATCCAGCGCTGCCGCCCGAGCTTGCGGCGCTCGCGGAGGGCAACCATCACGCAGTCGCGGTCGGGGACAAGGCGTATCAGGTCTACGTCGGCGAGCAGAGCGGACAGCGGCTCTATGTCGCCTACGACATCACGGAATGGGAAGCACTCGAGCGGCCGGTGATCAACACGTTGATCGCGGGAGTGATCGCCAGCTCGCTGCTCGCCGTGGCGCTAGGGCTGTGGGCGTCGGCGGGCGTGATAGCGCCCGTCACCGCGCTCGCCAAGCGCCTGCAGTCCCTCGATCCGCGTGAGCGCAACGTTCGCGTGGCCGCCGATCTCGGCGGCAGCGAGCTTGCGCCGATCGCAGAGTCGTTCGACCGTTACATGGAGCGGCTCGACGGCTTCGTCGAGCGCGAGCAGTTGTTCACGGCGGCCGCTGCTCACGAGCTGCGCACGCCGCTCGCCGTGATCCAGGGGGCAACGGACGTGCTCGCCGAGCAGACCCATCTGCCGCGTGCCGCCGAGCGTGCCATCGGGAGGCTTGAACGTGCCGCGCGCGAGATGCTCGAGTTCATCGAAGCGCTGCTGTTTCTGTCGCGCGAGGACCGAGGAGCCGAATTCGGCGAGGCGAGCTGCGACGTCGGGGCGATCGCGCGCGAGCTGGCCGAGGACTACCGCCGGCTCGCAGAGGGCAAGGCGGTCGCAGTTCGTGCGCAGGCCGCTGAACCGCTCGTCCTCCGCGTGCCGCCCGCGCTGCCCGCCATCGTGATCGGCAATCTGTTGCGCAACGCGATCGAGCATACCGCGGGGGGCAGGATCGACCTCGTTCTCGAGCGGCGCACGCTGCGCGTGACGGACACGGGCGAGGGTATCGCACCCGACGTCCAGAGCGCGCTGTTCGAGCGGGACTACTCGACCAAGCCGGGCGGCGGAATGGGACTGCACCTCGCGAAACGCATCTGCGACCGGTTCGGCTGGCGGCTCACGATCGCGAGCGCGCCGGGCGAGGGTACTGTCGCGAGCGTGGCGTTCTAACGAGCCGAGTCGGCGCGCTCGGCACCGGCGCCGGCTTCGAACTCGATCTTGAGCTCGACGCGGCGGTTCGCCGCGCGGCCTTCCGGCGTCGCGTTGTCAGCGACGGGCCGAGTGTCTGCGAAGCTCACGGAATGCAGCCGCTTGGGCGCAAAGCCCTGCTCGATCAAATAGTGCGTGACCGCGTTCGCGCGGGCCGCCGCCAGGTCCCAGTTCGAGTGGAACTCGCCGCCCTGCACGGGGCGATCGTCGGTATGGCCCTCGACGGAGATCTGGGCCTCGCCGACCTCGCGCAAAGTGGCAGCGAGCTCGGCGAGCAGCGGTATGGCCGTGGTTTGCAGCGCCGAACGGCCCGATTCGAACAGCGCGACCTCGGGAATCGTGAGCACGAGACCTTCGTCGCGCCGCTCGGCCTTGATGCGGCCCTCGAACCGCGATTCGACCAGTTCGGCCAAGCGGTCCTGCGGCGACGCCGCGGGCGTGGGAGGCGGCAGCGGCAGGAGCGACGGCAGAGATGGCAGCGGTAGCAGGCGCGCCAGCGCCACGATCCGCTCGAGCGGCTCGTCCATCGGATCGTTCGAAGCAACCGTCGCGGTCGGGTCGGCCGGCGCCGCAACCGTCGGGCTCGTGAGCGCGATGCGCCCGAACAGCAGCACGACCATTGCGAGCAGCGTGCTGATGATGTCCGCGTAGCTCACGAGCCAGGTGTCGTCGTGCTCGGACTCGTCCCACCTGAGACCGATCAACGTATTCGCGAAATCGCTCTCGTCCGCCGCATGCTCGCCGGGGCGGCCCAAGATCACAACGCGACTCCGGCGGCGCTCATGGAGCCGTCCGGTTGCGGCTGCGCGCGAGTGTCGTTGATCACCTCGCGAATGTACTCGGGGTGTTGGCGCTCGTAGAGCAGCATCACGGCTTGCAGATCGACGATGCTCTGCGTGAAGAGCCCGCGGTTGCGCTGCTCGACTTTGGCCGCGAGCGGCTTCAGCACGAGGTTCGCAAGCACGAGGCCGTAGACGGTGGTCATCATCGCGAAGCCCATCGCCGTGCCCATGCGCGCCATGTCGCCCGAGCCGACGCCGAACAGCATCTGCAGCAGACCGAGCAGCGTGCCGAGCATCCCGAGCGTCGGCGCGTAGCCCGCCATCGCGCGCAGCAGCTCGACCGGTCCGACGAGCCGCTCGCGTTCCTCCGCAATTTGCCGCTGCAGCGCAATTGCGAGCTGGGGCCGCTGGAAACCGTCGAGCACGAGCTGCGTGCCGCGCCGCAGCACCGGGCGCGAGATCTGCCGCGCGGCTTCCTCGGCCGGCCGGATGTTGCCGTGGCGGAAGAAGTTTGCCGCGCGCAGGAACCATTGCAGGCGCAGCTCGTCCTCGGCCGCGTCGTTGCGTGCCGCCCGTACGTCGCGCAGGGCAGCACGCAGCGCGCGCCCGGCGGGCGCCGAGTGGCTGAGCCGGGCCATCAGTATCGTGCCGAAAAAAACCAAGGCGAATCCGGAGGTTACGGCTATGAACGCGGAGCCGGGCGCGCCGAGCTGCAGCGCCACGGCAGCCGCGACCGTGCAAAACAAGAACGGGGTCCAGGCGATGCGCAAGCTGCTACCTCGGCGGTTTCGGGCGAATCCCGTCGTGCACACAGCAAGATTCGCACCAAGCCGCTCCGCGGGTCGGGCGGGCCGCTTCCAGGGTTCCTGCTAGACTCGCGGAGTGGTCAGGGGGCTGCCGCGTTCTTCGCGGCGTGATTACGAGAGGTTTCGCGAAGACTACCGCGCGCGGCGCCTCGATCGGGCGATCGAGGAGAGTGCCGCCGCGGATCCACGTCCGCCGCGCCCCTCTCGCGAGCGCGCCGGGCTGCGCCGGGAATACCTGCGCGAGTATCTGCGATGGCTCCGGCCGTACCGCACTCACGTTGCGTTCGTGTTCGTGCTCGCGCTGCTCGCCGCGGGTCTCGACATGGTGCAGCCCCTGTTCATGCGCTTCATCGTCGACCGCGTGCTGCTCGTCGCGACGCTCGACACGGCTTCCCGGCTACTGCGGCTCGAGCTGGCGGGCACCGTCTTCCTGGCGGTGGTGGTCGCTTCGAGCCTCCTGACCGCGTCGAAGGACTATCGCCAGCGGTTGTTGAACGTGCGCGTGATGCTGTCGCTGCGCCGTTCGTTGTTCAAGCGCATGCTCGAGCTGCCGCTGTCGAAGCTTCACGACATGAAGACCGGCGGAATCCTGTCCCGTTTGAGCGGCGACATCGACACCACCACGGGTCTGCTGCAGCTGGCAATCGTGTCGCCCTCGTTGTCTCTCGTGCGGCTGCTCGTGTCGATCGGCATTCTGCTCGCGCTGAACTACAGACTCGCGTTGATCGCAATGGCCGTGATTCCGATCGCGGTGCTCGTGAGCTTCGCGTCGGCGCGCCGCATCCGGCCGATCTATCGCTCGATCCGAAGCGACGTCGAGGCGATCGATGGGCGCGTCGGTGAGACGTTCGGGGGGATTCGCGTAGTCAGAGCGTTTCGCCGTGAAGCGAGCGAGCTGGCGACCTATCTTCGCGGACGGCATCTCGTGCTGCGCAAGGAGCTGTTCGCGCATCGCCGCGAGCTCGTGCTCTGGACGTCGTGGGGGTTGATCGTATCGGGCGTGAGCGTCGTGATCGTGTGGTACGGCGGGTATCTGAACCTGGCAGGACGGGCTTCGATCGGCGACATCATGGCCTTTCAGTGGTACAGCTTTCAGCTGTTGAACCCGGTTTGGTCGATCGTCAACTCGTTCTCGGAGCTGCAGCGATCGCTCGCCGCGATGGAGCGCGTGTTCGAGGTGCTCGACACTCCGGCGGACAAGCCCGACAGACCCGGCGCGAGCGACGCGCCGCGTTTCGTTCACGAGCTGCGCTTCGAGAACGTCGGCTTCGCCTATCGCGAGGGCGAGAACGTGGTGCGCGAGTTCAACGCAGTGGTGCCCGGCGGATCGGTGGTGGCGCTCGTGGGCCGCAGTGGCGCCGGGAAAACGACCGTGACCGACCTGGTCGCGCGCTTTTACGACCCGACCGTGGGCCGCATCGTCCTGAACGGCCACGACATCCGCGACTTCAAGCTGCGCTCCTATCGCAGCTTGCTCGCGATCGTGCAGCAGGACGTGTTCTTGTTCGACGGCTCGGTGCGAGACAACATCGCGTACGGCCGGCACACGGCGACCGACGCCGAGGTGGAGCATGCGGCCCGCCTCGCGAACGCGCACGAATTCATCGTGCGTCTGTCGAACGGCTACGCCACTTTCGTCGGTGAGCGCGGCGTGAGGTTGTCCGGCGGACAGCAGCAGCGGCTCGCGATCGCGCGAGCGATGCTCGCCGCGCCGCAGATTCTGATCCTCGACGAGGCGACCAGCAATCTCGACAGCGAGAGCGAGCAGCTGATCCAAGCCTCGATGTCGATGTTGCTTGCGAACCGCACGACGTTCGTCATCGCGCACCGCCTATCGACGATTCGGCGGGCGGATTTGATTCTGTTGCTAGACGGCGGACGCGTGGTGGAGCGAGGCACGCACGACGAGCTCATGCGCGCAGGCGGACTGTACTGCGACATGGTGCAGCGACAGGGAGAGCTCGGCGACCGCGCTGTCGCCGAGGTCCAGCTCAGCGCCTAGCTCGAGATGGCTTCCGATCAGATCCAGCGTTGCACGGCTTCCGCGCTGTCGGCGGGATCGCTGTTGAAGCAGATCTTGGCGTTGGGCGCGTGCTCGTGCACGACATTGACGAGCTGCTCGAACAGCAGCAGCTGCGGTTCCGCACGCAGGCCGGCACCGATCAGGACGCAGTCGAAGCTCTGCGACTCGAGACGCCGGCGCGCCTCCGCGACGCCGTCCCGATCGAGATCGAGGAGGCAGGGCTCTACCTCGTAGCCGGATGCTCGAACCCGCTCGAGCTGCGCGTCGATGAAGCTGCGAACCAGTTCCGGCGTCAGGCCCGGCATCTTCTCGTAGTCCGCGAACGCCGGGTCGAGCCCGAGCGCGAGCACGCGTTTCGCCATGGTGCACCTCCGTTGCAGTAGCGCCGTGAGCGGCCAACCTAGCACGTCGCGGTCGTGGGCGTCGGGCGGCGGCCCGCCGCGGCTGTCAAAGCAACCGATCGAGGGTGATGGGCAAATCGCGGACCCGCACGCCGCTTGCATGGTGCACCGCGTTCGCGATCGCGGCCGCCACCCCCGTCGCTCCGATCTCGCCGATGCCCTTTGCGCCGAGCGGGTTCACGTGCGGATCGTGCTCGTCGACGAACAGCACGTCGATCTCGCGCACGTCGGCATTGACCGGCAACAGATATTCCGCGAGGTCGGCATTCAGGTAGCGTCCCGTTCGGGTATCGATCGCGGTGTGCTCGTGCAATGCATGGCCGAGCGCATAGACGATGCCGCCCAGCAGTTGACTGCGGGCGGTTCGCAGGTTGAGAACTCGGCCCACGCCGTATGCGCCGACGATGCGGGTTGCGCGTACGGTGCCGAGGTCCTCGTCGACACGAACCTCGGCGAACACCGCACCGAACGCGTGCATCGCGTAGCGGCGTTGCTCGGCGCCGGGACGCGCGTCGGCGCGCGCCTCGACCGCTGCATCGAGGCGCTCGAGAGCCGCCTCGAGCGAATCGCCGCCGCGCGCGAGCAGCCGCTCGCGCAATGCGAGCGCGGCCTCGTGCACGGCGGAGCCCGTGCTGGCGACGGTCATCGAGCCGGCCGAAATCGGGTTTTCGGGCAGCCGCGTGTCGCCGAGCTCGACGCGCACGCGGTCGGGCCCTACGCCGAGCGCGGCTGCTGCGATCTGCGCCATCACCGTGTACGTGCCCGTGCCGAGCTCGTGAGTCGCGGCCTGCACGATGATCTCGCCGCCGGGCAGCGCGCGAACGCAGGCCGATGCGGGCTGCCGGATGGTGGGGTAGGTCGCCGAGGCCATGCCCCAGCCGATGCGCTCCGTGCCGTCGCGCATGGCTCCGGGGCGGGAATCGCGTTGCGACCAGCCGAAGCGCTCCGCCGCGGCGGCGTAGCACTCGCGCAGCGAGTTGCTGGACCACGCGCGCCCGTCGTCGGGATCGGCGGCGGCGTAGTTCCGCAACCGCAGCTCGACCGGATCCATGTCGAGTGCGATCGCAAGCTCGTCGAGCGCAGACTCGAGCGCGAAGGTGCCCGTGGCCTCGCCCGGCGCGCGGTTGAAGGTTGGAGTGCCGACGTTGAGGCGGACGATGTCGTGCCGCGTCTCGAGGTTCGGCACGACGTAGAGCATGCGCGTGACGAGCGCCGAGGACTCGAGCCAATCCTCGAAAACCGACGTGCTCGAGACCGAGGCGTGCCGAATCGCGGTGAGCGTGCCGTCGCGCGTCGCACCCACAGTCAGGCGTTGCGCGGTGTATGGGCGCGCGCCGACCGGGCCGAACATTTGCCGCCGATTGAGCACGACCCTGACGGGCCGGCCCGACTCGCGGGCGGCGAGCGCCGCAAGCACGACGTGCGACCATGCCGATCCTTTCGAGCCGAACGCGCCGCCCGTGAAGTCGCAGACGACACGCACCCGACTCGCCGCGATGCCGAACGTCGCCGCGATGAAGCTCCGCACGCCGAAGACGTACTGCGTCGAGTCGTGCAGCGTCAGCTCGCCGTCGCGCCATTCGGCGACCGTCGCGTGCGGCTCCATCGGATTGTGCGTCTCGATCGGGGTCGTGTATTCCGCCTCGATGCGCACGTCGGCCGCGGCGAGACCCGCGTCCACGTCGCCGCGCCGGCTGGCCGGCTCGAATATGCCGAGAATCTTGTCGGGGTAGGGCGTCGCGCCGGCGAGCGCGGTCCGAAAGTCGACGGCGGCCGCCCGCTCGCGGTAAGCGGGGCGCACGAGCCCCGCGGCCTCGATCGCGCGCTCGAGCGTTTCGGCTACCACGAGCGCAATCGGCTGACCGTTGTAGTGGACCTCTGGGTCTTGGAGCGCCGACACGCGCCGTCCCGACGGCGGCGAGAAGCCGGCCCCGCCGCCTTTCGGTAACCGCGGTGCGTTCCACGGCGTGAGCACCGCGAGCACGCCCGGCAGCTCGAGCGCGGCGCTCGTGTCGATCGCCGCGAGCGTGCCGTGCGCGATCGTGCTGCCTACGATCACGCCGTGCGCGAGGTTTTGCGCCCTGATTTCCGCGGCGTAGCGGGCCGCGCCCGTGACTTTCGCCCGCCCATCCGCTCGCTCGATCGAGTCGCCGAGACTCATGGCAGCTCCGCGGCGTGCTCGAGCGCCCGCACGAGGGTGCGTTTCGCGAGCTCGATCTTGAAGCCGTTGTCCCTGAGCCCGACGGCATCTTCGAGCGCGGCTTCCGCCGCGGCGCGGTAGGCGTCGCGTCTGGGCGCGCGCCCCGCGAGCGCGCGCTCGGCCGCGGTTGCGCGCCAAGGCACGGTCGCCACGCCGCCGAGCGCGATTCGCGCTTCGCGTATGCGGCCGCCCTCGAGGTCGAGCGCGACCGCGGCCGACGCGAGCGCGAACGCAAACGACGCGCGGTCTCGCACCTTCAAATACGTCGAACGCTCGGCCCACGGCAGCGCCGGCACTTCGACGTGCGTGATCAGCTCGCCCGACGACATCACGGTCTCGCGCTCGGGGTGCGCGCCGGGCAAGGAATAGAGCTCCGCGAGCGGCAACGCTCGCGTGCCGGCCGGCCGGGAGACATGAACGCGTGCGTCGAGTGCCGTGAGCGCAACCGCAAGATCGGACGGATGCGTCGCAATGCAGCGGTCGCTCCCGCCGAGCACCGCGTGGTTGCGGTGGTAGCCGTCGATTGCGCCGCAGCCGGTGCCGGGCTCGCGCCTGTTGCAGGCCGATGCGATATCGCGAAAGTAGTAGCAGCGTGTCCGCTGCAGCAGATTGCCCCCGGTCGTCGCCATATTGCGAACTTGCGGCGAGGCACCGGAGAGCAGCGCCTCGGCCAACACGGGATAGCGCGCGCGGACGAGCGGATGCTCCGCGAGGTCGCTGTTGCGAACGAGGGCGCCGACGCGCAACGTGCCGTCGGCCAACTCCTCGACCGTTGCGAGCGGCAACGCATTGATATCGACGACGTGCGACGGCCGTTCGATTTCGAGCTTCATGAGGTCGACGAGCGTCGTGCCGCCGGCGAGAAAGCGCACACGAGGATCGCGCGCCGCGAGGTCGCATGCGGCGCGGGCTTCGACGGCCGTCGTGAACGCGAATTGCTCCATCCTAAGCCCTCACTCCGAGTCAACCCGGTCGCGAACGCTTTGGATGGCCGCCACGATGTTCGGATACGCACCGCAGCGGCAGATGTTGCCGCTCATTCGCTCGCGCACGTCGTCGTCCGACGGACCGCACGGCTCGTTCAACAGACCCGCTGCGGACATGATTTGACCGGGCGTGCAGTAGCCGCATTGGAAACCGTCGTGATCGATGAACGCTTGCTGCAACGGGTGCAACCGGTCGCCCGCGGCGAGCCCCTCGATCGTCGTGACGACCGCGTCGCGCAGCGCAGCGGCCAGCGTGAGGCACGCCAGCACTCGACGCTCGCCTATGAGCACCGTGCAGGCACCGCACTGGCCGTGGTCGCAGCCCTTCTTGGTGCCGGTGAGATGCAGCTGCTCGCGCAGCGCATCGAGCAGTGTGGCACGCGGATCGACGGTGAGCTTCACGGCGGTGCCGTTGACCCGGCAGTCGACCTCGAGCGGCGGCAGCTCATGCCGCGTTTTCAGCGCCGGCAGCTCCGTCGGCACGACGGCCCCTGCGTGCAACGCACGCGCGCGAGGCGCCTCCGCCGTGCGCCGGCCGGAGGCCTGACGGGCATCCTTACTCATCGTCGACTCCTTCACGCCGGTGCGTGAGGCATGCAAGGATCGAGCCGCGAAATGCTGCAAGCGGACGCTACAAGGACTCTCCGGCGCAGGCCCAGTCGCCGCTCGCGACGATGAAGAAATCGGCGCTGAAGCCGCGATCGTTGAACGCCGCCTGCACCTTCTTGCCGATCACGCTGCGCACGTCGTCCACGCTCGGCCCTTCGAACATGCCCATCACGGCGGTGCCCGGAAGCGTAAAGCTCGGGCCGTTTTCGGATTTCACGGTCTTGCTCAATCCGAGCGCCGACAGATCCATGTAGGCATAAAGATGGTCGTCGCGGCTCGCATTCTTGATATCGAAAACGC
Source organism: uncultured Gammaproteobacteria bacterium (assembly GCA_963817615.1). Taxonomy (GTDB): domain Bacteria; phylum Pseudomonadota; class Gammaproteobacteria; order Steroidobacterales; family Rariloculaceae; genus FEN-1219. Next base: position 653,004 of record CAWFPH010000003.1, read on the forward strand.
AAAAGACGAGATAAGTCATCGGAGTCCCCCACGGGGTGTCGGCCGGGCGGTGTGGCAGGCGGGACGAAGCGCTGCCGCAGCGACCGCGATTCTACCTCGTACCACGGCGAGCGCGTTGCGCGACGGTCGGCGCACGGCCACTGCGTGCGATGTGCGCGCTATACTCGGCCGACATCGAGGGGCGGCGGCAGCCGGCGGAGGACGACCATGTGGAGACGCTTGGGTGTCGCAATGGCGGCGGCGGGTCTGTGCATGCCCGCATCGGCTCATCACGGCTTCGGGCGGATCGACCCGACCAAGAACGTGACCTACGAGGGCACGCTCACGGGGATCGACTTCGTGAATCCGCACTCGTATCTCTACTTCGACATGCAGGGCGCCGGCGGCAAGGTGCTCAAGATGCGCTGCGAGATGCGCGCCGCGACCGTGCTGCGCCGCTCGGGGTGGTCGCCCGAGATGTTCGTGCCCGGCAAGCACGTGACGGTCGACGGCCATCCACATCGCGACGATCCTGCGTCGTGCTACGTCGAGGATTTGAAAATCGGCGACGCGCCGACGCTGAAGCGTTACGAGCAGCTCGACACCGCGGAGCCGACGAAGCGCGCGAACCGGCCGCTGCGGCTCGCGAGCGGCGAGCCGAACCTCGCGGGTGATTGGGCGCAGGAGCAATACCTGCTCGCACGGCCGCCGAGCGGACGCGGCGGTCTCGTGCCGAAGAGCATGGTCGCGGCCGTGGAGGCCGGCACGCTCGCCCTGGCCGATATACCGGGCAACGGCTGGGGCGCGCGGCCGGTCACTTTCACACCGGCCGGTCAGGCGGCGGCGGACGCGCTACGCGCAAAGGCGCCCCAAGACAATCCGCGTGCCCGCTGCGAGATCACCAGCGTCCTGTTCGATTGGGTGTTCGACGGTCCCGTGAATCGGATCGAGCAGACTCGGGACGAGATCATGCTGAAGTACGGCCGCGGGCTCGAGCGGACCGTCCACATGGATATGAAGCGCCATCCGGCGAACGTCACACCGAGCCGCGCGGGTCACTCCATCGGCCATTGGGAAGGCGACACGCTCGTCGTCGACACGGTCGGTTTCGCGCCCGGCATCATCGCCGGCAACGTCGCAAACGACGACAAGCTGCACGTCGTGGAGCGGTTCACGCTCGATCCGAAGTCGTTCGCGCTCACACGCGACTATGCTGCCGAGGATCCGACCTATTTCACCGATCAATACAAGGGCTCCGACACGGTGCTGCCGGCCGATGCGGCGTTCGCCGTGGATCGCTGCGAGGAGCTCACGTACAAGAACTATTCCGAGGCGAACGGAGCTTCGAAGTAGTCGGCCGATGAACGCGATTTTCGGTCGGGGTCGGTCGCGGCGAGCGTGATCCGCAGCGTCATCCTCGAGGCCGGGCGCCGTTGCGCATTCGCGGCGCTGCTGCTCGGCTGTTCGGCGCCGATCTTCGCACAGACGAGCGGCCGCGACGTGGCCGCCGCAGGCCGCGCGGAGCGCACGGTCACGCTGTTCGTGCTCGGCAACGTCGAGTTCTTGCTGCTGCACGAGATCGCGCATCTGTTGATCGACGAGAAGGAAATTCCGATCGTCGGTCCGGAAGAGAATGCCGCCGACTACATCGCAGCGCTCGCGCTGCTGCGCGAGGCGCCGCTCGACCCGAGCCGCGGCAGCCGCGGGCGACAATTTCTCGTGGCGGCGGCGGACGCGTTCTCCGCCGCCTGGATCACCGGACAGGAATCGGGCGCGGAGGTCCCCTATTGGAGCGATCACGCTCTCAGCGTGCAGCGCTACTACCAAATCGTCTGCCTTCTCTACGGCAGCAATCCCAATGCGTTCGCGACGGTGCCGAAGCGCGCGGGGCTGCCGCTCACCCGTGCGCAGAGCTGCGCGGTCGAGTACGCGCGCGCCGACCGGGCAATCCAATGGCTGCTCGATACCTACGGCCGCCGCCCCGACGATCCGGCGACGACGCGGACCGAGATCGTCTACGAGAAGCCGCCGACCCGCGTGTCGGCCGGAGTCGTGACCGAGCTCAAGTCGCAGCAGCTGCTCGACCGCACCTTCGAGCGGCTGCACGAGCGGTTCACGCTGGCCCGGCCGTTCAAGGTGGTGCTCCGGTCGTGCGGCAAGCCCGAAGCCGCCTGGCGCGCCGATCGGCGCGAGCTCGTGATCTGCTATGAGCTGCTCGACACGCTGTATCTTCTGGGCCTCAAAGCGCAGGCGCGCTCCCTCCAGCCGGCCGTGCCGCGGGACTGACGACGTCTGCGGTCGTCCGACCGGCGGCCCACCGCGCACCGTTGCTTGTGATCGATGTCCTACGTCTTCCGAGCGGCTTTACCTATTATCGGGACGACTGCCGTCCTCGATTGACAGGGAAGCCGGATGAGCATGAACACCACGCTGGTCGTGAACGCCAAGGGCGGCGTCGGCAAGACCACGATCACCACGAACCTCGCAAGCTACTTCGCCTCCCGCGGCGTGATCACGACGATCGCCGATTACGACCCGCAGGGCTCGAGCTTGAACTGGCTCGCGCAGCGTCCGGCGGACGCCTTCAAGATCCATGGCGCGGATCTGTCGCCGCGCGTCGGCACGGGGCCGCTGCTCACTCGCCGTCAAATTCACCGCGACACGCGGCAGCTCGTGATCGACGCACCCGCGGGGCCGTCGCGGCTGCTGCTGCAAGACTTGCTGGCTCGTACGCAGTCGATCTTGATCCCAGTCGCACCGTCTGCGATCGACGTGCATGCGACGGCGAATTTCATCAAGGATTTGCTGCTGGTGGGCCAGGTCCGTTTCCGCAATATTCGCCTTGCCGTGCTCGCGAATCGAGTGCGCAGCAGCCGGCCCGTGTATGCACCGCTCGAGCGTTTCGTCGCGTCGCTGAATATTTCGTTTTTGACGCGCGTGAGCGACTCGGACGTGTACATCGATGCGGCCGAACGCGGCGTCGGCGTGTTCGAGATGTCGGCGGAGGAAGCCGCGGCCGAGCAAGCCGAGTTCTTGCCGATCGCGCAGTGGGTGCAGGGCGACCAAGCGGTCGCAGCGCTCGAAACGAGCAACGTCGTGTCGCTCAGCGCGGCGCGCGCGCTGGCGGGCGCGCAACTCTGATCGTGGCTGCGCTCCGTGCTCGTGGGCACGGCGTTTGACGTGGCACCTGGATCGCGGTCGACTCCAAAACCCATTCGCCCCGTCCCGATCACCGAGTGACGGCACACTTTCGTCCGGCGCGTGCGCCAAACTGACGACGCCTTCCGTCGTCTGCGCACACGCGTGTTTGCTCACCGACAAAAGTTAAGACGGCCCGCCGGGGCCGGCTGTTGCGGCGGGGCTATACTTGCGCCTTGAGCCCTGCGCCGGCGGCGATCGCCGTCCGCGAGCCGGCGCTCGGCAGCGCACGCGCTTCGTTGCGCATCCGCAGCCATCGCAGCGCTCGCCGTTCGTCGATCACGCCGCCCGCGCGGACAAGGAGGTTTTGCAGTGACATCACGGGACATGCAACGACTGGCGCTCGCCGCGATGGCCGGGCTCGGTCTGAGCGCGCCGGCGCTCGCCCATCACGGCTTCGGCTTATTCGACATGACGAAGAATACGGAGTACTCCGGGACGCTCACGCGGATGGAGCTCGTGAATCCGCACTCGTACATGTACTTCGACGTGACCGGACCCGATGGCAAACCGTTCTCGATGCGCTGCGAGATGCGCGCGGCGACGTTGATCATGCGCTCGGGCTGGTCGACCGAGATGTTCGTGCCGGGCTCCCACGTCGTGGTGCACGGCCATCCGCACCGGCAAGATCCGCACTCGTGCTACCTCGAGACGTTCACGCTCGACAACAAGACGATCGACCGCAACGATCAGTTCACGACGAAGAATGCCGCGCCGGCGGCGCCCCGCGCGGCGCGGCTGCCGTCGGGCGAGCCGAACATTACGGGCGACTGGGCGGTCGAGCAGGCCGTGCTGACGGTGCCGCCGAGCGGCGGCAACGGCGCGCTCGTGCCGAAGAGCCTCCGCGAGGCCTACGCGAGTGGCAAGATCACGCTCGACGAAATTCGCGCTCGCAATCCGGCGCCGTCGCGTCCGGTTTATACGGAAGCCGGGCAGGCGGCCGCGAAGGCGTTCCGCATGTGGTCGCCCGAGGACAACCCGCGGCTCGCGTGCAAGCCCACCAGCATCATATTCGACTGGACGTTCGATTGGCCGGTGAACCGGATCACGCAAACCACGCGCAACGGCGAGAAGGTCGTCGACATCGACTACGGTCTCTACAGTTTCACGCGCACGATTCACTTAGGGATGGACAAGCACCCCGCGAACGTCGAGGCGAGCAACACGGGCCATTCGATCGGCCATTGGGAGGGCGAGACGCTCGTCGTCGACACGGTCGGTTTCGCCCCCGGGGTGCTCGTGCCGCCGACGCGCAACAGCGACAAGCTGCACATCGTCGAGCGCTTCACGCTCGCCAAGGACGCCATGTCGATCAAGCGTGAGTACACGGCCGAGGATCCGGTGTATCTAGCGGAACCCTACAAGGGGCAAGACACCGTGCTTGCGTCCGATACGCCGTTCGAACGCCATCCCTGCAAGGAGCTCACCTACGAGTTCACGCCGGACAAGGGCGACCGCGCGCACTAGGTCGTAGCGGGCCGTCGCAGTCAGGTTCTGTTGCTGCGGCCGCGGCCCTTGCCGCGCTTGCCTTTGCCCGAGCGCTTTGCGGCCGCGCCCTTCGCCCGAGCGGAAACGCCGCGTTTGCCGCGCTTCGTGCGGTCGGTCGCCGCCGCGGTGCCGTTGCCGACGCCGGAGTACTCGACGTACAGCACCGCGGCTTCCCTCGCGCCAGCCTCCCGCACCGCGAGCGGGTCGGGCCGCGGCGCGCGCCGAACGTCGGGCCGTTGCCCGTCGCGGAAATCCGGCTGCAGTATTCGCTGCGTGACTGCGACGAGATCCGTGAGGACCGGGACTTTGTCGAGCTCGCAGACGTATTCATCGTAGAGCTCGCGTTCCGGAGCGCCGTCGACAGCGATCGCCGACTCGGCTCCGTCGTGCGCAGGGCAGTCGGATTCGGCCGCGCCTCTATCGGATCCGGTGGCGCGACTCGTGCGACTCATCGTAGCGGCAGGCAAGTCGTCCTTCTCGCGCACGGCGTTCTCGTTCAACTGCTGGGCGATTAGGACCGATCGTCCATCGAGAGCCACTGCAACAAAGCGTTCCTTTGCTTCGGATGCCGGCTCAGCCGGCTGTAGGTGGAACGCGAGCACATCGTAACGGCCCCTCCCTTACGACAGCGGCGATCGCCGTCACGATTTTGCGATCGCCGCTGCAGCGTCCTGCCGGTCATCCGGCGACTCGCCAGACGCCGGCCTGAACCCTGCACGCGATGCCGCTCTCGGAAGTCGACCGGCGGCCGGCGATCTCGACCAGCGTGAATGCGCGACACGAGCGCCCGTCACGGTCGCGGGCGGCTCCGGGAGAAAGCTCGTAGCGCACGCCGACCGCGTCGTTCGTCCACACGACGCGGTGGCCGGCGGAGGCGATCTCCAACGCGTGGCCGAAGCAGCCGCGATCCGCGTCGTCGAGCGCGTGCGCGACCTTTGCGCCGAGCAGCGCTCCGGCCGTCGCGCCGATGATCGTGGCGACCACGCGATTCTCGGGCGACGCGACGCGCGAACCGACCACGCCGCCCACGACGCCGCCGATCGCGGCCCCAACCGCTTCGCGATTGCAGCGCCCCGCGGACACCTCGTAATCGTTTTCCCAACGCTCACCGGTATAGCCGACATAGTCGGCAGGGTGCTTCTTGCGCCAACCATGGGCGGGCGCGTGCGACGGCGGATCGGCGAGTGCCGGCAGCGCGAGCGTGATCGGCAGCAGCGCGCCGAGCGCGAAGGTCTTGCGGGCGAGCGGCATGGCGGACTCCCGGATAGCGACGGCGCATTGTCGGCCGAGAGGATCGCCGTGCGATGGGACGAGCATCACATCCGACCGACGACGGCGCCGTTGCCATGCCGCCGCAGCGCCGCCGGGCGAATACATTTAGAATGACGCCGTACGCGGACCGTTCAGGGACGGTTCACTTCGGAGCCGCTAAGGTCGTGCCTAGTCGCGGACGCCCACGGTTGGAGCGGATCGCCGGCATCGAGTCGTTTCGCAAGGAGAGAGCCATGGTGTCTCTGAATAGACGCAGATTCTGGGCAACGTTGTCCGTGGCGGCGCTCGCGCTCGGTATGCAAGCGGCGGGCGCCCAGGAAGCATCGAAGGCGGCCAAGGACCGTCAAGCGATCGATTCCGAGGCGATGAAGATCGTGCAGGAATTCCGCGGTATGAAGGGCGGCGAGGGCGCATTCGACAAAGCGGCCGGCTACGCCGTCTTCAAGGTCACGAAGGGCGGCTTCGGCGCGTCTGGCGCGGGCGGCAGGGGCGTCGCGGTGGACAAGAAAACCGGCGCGCGCACCTACATGCGAATGGGCTCTGCCGGGGTCGGTCTCACGGTCGGCGTGAGCCGCTACGACATCGTGATCTTGTTCGAGACTCCCGAGAAGGTCGCGTCGTTCACGAAGGGCGGCTGGGATTCGTCGGCGACCGCGCAGGCCGCGGCCGGCACCTCGGGCAACCAGATCTCCTCGACGTTCTTCGACGGTGTCGCGTATTACCAGATCGGCCGGAAGGGCCTCATGGCGAGCGCCGACGTCTCGGGGACGAAATTCTGGGCGGTCGACGACTTGAACAAGAAGTGAAGCGGCGCCACGGCGGCAAGAGCCGCTGCGTCTGCCGCGCGCGAGGCTTGCGCCCCGCGGGCTGATCCGCGGGGGCGTCGAGCGCTCGAAGGGAGAGCATAATGACGCGTTCCGTCACAATCGTGGCAGCGCTCGCGGCCGCGTGCTTCGCATCGGCCACGCTCGCCCAAAGCGGCGCTCGGCCGCCTGCGAATGCCGCCGCATCCTCGCGGCCGCCGCTGTTCTTGAGCGAGGGTTGGAAATCCCTGCCGACGCCGCCGGACGACCACGGCGCATGGCCGGCGGCACAGGCCGGCGTCGCGAGCCCCGATCTCGAGCTTGCACTGCACGGGACCTCCGCAAACGAGATCCAGCTCGTCGCAGTGCGTGGCCAGTCCGACGTCTACCCGATGAATCTCTGGACCGGAACCACCACGTCACCGTGCGCGGCGACGCTGCGCGATCGCGGCCGCTTCGTCGATTTGAGCGATCCGCTCGCAAAGATTCGCTGGACCGTCCGCACGTCGGGGTTCCACCAAGTGCGGCCGGTGCTCAAGCTTGCGGACGGGACGTGGCTCGTCGGCGACCACACGACGGGACCGTCGGTCGACTTCGACGTTGCGGACGTATCGATCGCGGACGTGCACTGGATGCAGCTCGACATCGCCCGTGTGGTGACCGTCGGCGGCTGGGTCGAGCATCCGGATTTGCGCAAGGTCGACGAAGTCGGCTTCGCCGATCTGATGCCGGGCAGCGGTCATGGACCGGGCGGCTACGCGAACGTCGCCCGCATCGAGGTCTACGGACGGGCCGTACCGCGCTAGAAGCCCGGCTTGCGCTGGCCCTCGGTCCATTGCTGCGGCTACGCCGATCAGCGAGCGTCGACCGGCTCTGCGTCGAATCCGCAACCGGTTCGAGCCTCCGGGACGCCGTCCGCGACGTGCGAGCGGCAGCGCATCCGCCACAGCGCCAATCGCTGCCGCTGAACCGCACGCGCCCACGCTAACGAATCGGCCCGGCTCGGCGCGCACGCCGCGCTACACTAACGCGGGCGATGACCCGGGGGAGAGCCATGTGCACAATCGCGCGCGCGCAGCGGATCGCGGCTGCGGCACTCGTCGTGATGTCCTCGATCGGAGTCGGCACCGCGCACGCGGGTGCGCGCGATTTTGCGCCGACCGCGCTCGCGGCGCCGCCGACGGGCGGCTGGCCGACGAATGGCGGCAGCACGTTCAATCAGCGCTACTCGCCGCTAAAGCAAATCGACCGGAGCAACGTCGCGACGCTGAAAGGTGTTTGGCGCGCGCGACTGCGCGGCTCCGGTACCGGCACGCAGTACTCGGGCGAGGCTCAGCCCATCGTTGCCGACGGCGTCGCGTACGTGAGCACGGGTGCCGACGATGTGTTCGCGATCTCGATCGACAGCGGCGAGATCCTCTGGCAGTACGAGGCGAAGCTCGACCCCGGCCTCACATCGGTTTGCTGCGGCTGGACGAGCCGCGGGGTCGCCATCAGCGCCGACAAGGTGTTCGTCGGGCGTCTCGACGCGCGGCTCGTCGCGCTCGATCGCAAGACCGGCAACGTGCTCTGGGACGTGCAGGGCGAGCGCTGGCAGCAAAACTACTCGATAACCGCCGCGCCGCTGTACTACGACGGCAAGGTGATCGTCGGTTTCGCGGGCGCCGACAGGGGCACGCGCGGCCGCGTGAAGGCGTACGCCGCGAAGGACGGCCGCCTGATCTGGACGTTCTACACCGTGCCGGGGCCCGGAGAGAAAGGTCACGAGACCTGGCCGCAGGATAACGACGCCTGGCAATACGGAGGCGGCTCGGTGTGGCAGACGCCGGCCGTCGATCCCGCGCTCGGGCTCGTGTATTTCTCGACGGGTAACGCGGGCCCCGATTTCAACGGCGTGCGCCGCGCGGGCGACAACCTGTTCACGAGCTCGATCGTCGCGATCGACGCGGCGACCGGTCGCTATCGCTGGCATTACCAGGAAGTCCACCACGATCTCTGGGATTACGATGCTCCGAACCCGGTCGTGCTGATGGACTTGAACGTCGCGGGGCGGTCGCGCAAGGCGCTCGTGGAGGTCGGCAAGACCGGCTGGGCGTACATCCTCGACCGCGAGACCGGCGAGCCGCTCGTCGGGATCGACGAGCGGCCGGTGATGCAGGATGCGCGACAGGCGACGGCCGCGACTCAGCCCTTCCCGCGCGGTGAGGCGATCGTGCCGCAGCTCGTGCAGATTGCGCCGGAGGGCGTCGAGCTCGTGAACGAAGGGCGGATTTTCACGCCATTCTTCGGCCTCGACGGGCAGCTCGTGAAGCCGAGCCTCTGGGGCGGGGCGAACTGGCCACCGAGTGCCTACGATCCGCGTGCGCAGACGCTGTTCGTTTGCGCTTCGTCGGTAGTCGGGTTCCTGAAGGGCGGCGACCGTAATTTCGATCCGCCGCAGCAGGGCGAACGTTATCTCGGTGGCATCCCGGGGTACGCGTCGCTGCCGCGCACGGGCATCTTCGCAGCCGTGGACATGACGACGAACAAGCTGCGCTGGCGCTATCGCTGGCCCGAGCAGTGCTACAGCGGTTCGCTTGCGACGGCAGGCGGGCTCGTATTCGTCGGGCGCAACGACGGCCGGCTCATGGCGCTCGATTCGAGCACCGGCAGAGCGCTTTGGGAGTTTCAAACGGCCGCCGGGATGCACGCCGGCGTGAGCGCGTTCGAACGCGGCGGCAAGGAGTACGTGATCGCCTATTCGGCGGGCAACGCGCTGGTCGGCTCGCCCCGCGGCGACAGCGTCTGGCTCTTCGGACTCGATGGTACGCTGGCGCCGGCCGAGAAGCCGATTGCGGCTCCGCGCACGAGCGCGGTGGCCACGCCGCCCGTCGATGCGGTCGCAGCACTGTCGTCCGCGGATCTCGCGAGCGGTGCGAAAGTCTATCGTGACACCTGCACGATTTGTCACGGCGAGGATGGTCGCGGCGGTCATGGCGGCGGTGCGCCGCTCGATCGCATGGCGGATTTCGCGGCGGCCGTTCAAGCCATTGCGGCCGGCCGCAACAACATGCCGTCATTCGCGGCGACGCTCACCGCGGAGCAGATTCGCGACGTGGGCGCGTATGTAGTGCAGCGGCTCGCGGTGACGGACGCGGCAGCCCGGTAGGAGCGCCGAGGAGCGAAATGATCGTCTCCTTTAGAACGCAGGGAACCGCGACGGCGCGCAGCGCGTCGGCCGTGGCTCGCGCTTCGCTCCCGTTGGCGGCGCTCCTTGCCGCATTGGCGCCGCTTCCGGCGGTGGCGCATCACTCGATCGCCGCGGTCTACGACCGCAATCGGCCGATCGAGATCGAAGGCACCGTCACGGAGTTCCTGTTCGTGCATCCGCACCCGAAGCTCGTGGTGGCGGTTGCAGATCCGTCCGGCGACGGCCGGCGAGTTTGGACGCTCGAGCTCGACAACCGCTCCGAGCTGACGGCAATCGGAATTACGGCGGCCACGTTCAAGCCGGGCGACCGCGTCGTTGCGAGCGGCAGCCGGGCCCGCGCGAATGCGAATGCGCTTTATCTTTTGCGGCTGGATCGGGCCTCGGACGGGCTCCGGTACGAGCAGGTGGGGACCGAGCCGCGCATCCGCGGCGGTCCGTTCCGCTGACGCCGCGTGGGCGGCGGCCGGCCTCGAAGGCTAGCGCTCGTCGTCCTCGTCGCGCCCCTCGCGGCCGCGCGTGAACACAAGCTCGGGCGCGATCATCACGTCGGGAGCCGGCTCGGTTTCCGAGCGCACGCTGGCGTGCTGATTCGAATCGCCGCCGCCGCGGCGCTCGCGGACCCAAGCCGCATCGGCGATCAGCTCGTTGATGGTGAGGGAGCCGTCCTCGGCGGGCGGCTCACCTCGAGCGAAGGGCGCGGCCGGCGGACCGCCGCGGGCAAAGTCTCGCAGACGCTTGCACTCCGCGGTGAGCCGAGCGACCTCGGCGCGCGACTCGGCGAGCCGTTTCAACGTGTCCTCGCCGCCCGTGCCGAGCTCCGCGAGCCTCGTCTCATGTGCCCTCAGCGAGTCTTCGGCCTTCTCGCAGCGCGACCGTGCTTCGGCAAGCTGCGTCGAATAGCTCTTCTCCAGCACCTTGATCTTGAAATGGAGCTGGCCGACCGTTTCGCGCAGCTCAGCCGAGTTCGCGCGCTCTTCCTCGACCTCGCGCTCGAGGCGTGCAATCGCTGCATCGCGCTCATCGGGGCTAGGCGCGTCGCTGCGGCGGTTTTTGGCGCGGCCTTGCGGCCGGTCGTCCTTCGGATCGTCGCTCATAAGCGCCCGTAGGAATCGAAGCTCGCGCGAAGCGTAGTCGTAACGGCCGTCGGCCAGCGCTGACGTGGATCACAGACGCTCCGCGGCCCGGCGACGCCGTCCGCGGGCGGATGGCCGGGGCTTGCCCGCTCGCTACCGGTCCCGCGGCACGCTATGATCGATTCCAAAATAGACACAATTCTCGGAAGAGGGGGAGCGATGAATCGAGCTGCGACCACTGTATTGGGGATGCTCGCCGCGGTTTGCGCGGCCCACGCCGCGCAGGCCGGCGTCACTTTGAATGCGGCCCGGGTAGGCGCAGAGGACGTGCCTGCCCTTGCGAAGTTCTACGAGGCGGCTTTCGGCCTCAAGGAGGTCAACCGCCTGCAGATGCCGAATGCAGTCGAGATCATGTTGAATTTCGGCGATACGGTCGACCACGCGAAGATGAACCACGCCTCGCAGGTCGTGATCATGCATCGCGATTCCGACGCGCTGAAAGACGCGGTGCCTCATCTCATCTTCAACGTGACGGACATGGCTGCGACGGTGGCGGCGGTAAAAGCCGCCGGCGGCAAATTGGATGGTGAGCCGCGAGCTTTCGGCAACACCGGCATCACGATCGGTATCGCAATGGATCCGGCCGGCAACCGCATCGAGCTGATCCAGCGGCCGAATCAGTGACGCATACGTGCGGCCGATGCCGGACCGCGGCGAGGGCGCTGCGTCTGAGTCGAGTCGCGCACAGCTAGCGCGCGAGGTTCGGCGCCGCGCGGCGTCGCTCATTCACGATGCGAGCGGCACCGAGGGCCTCGGCGCCGCCATCTATACGCTTGCCGATCCGCGCGACGTTCGCTGCCCTCGTTACGTCGGCCGAACGCTCGCGCCGCGACGGCGGTTCGCGCAGCATCTTCACACAGCGCGCCTCTGGGTTCCGGACGAGCACCCTTGGTGGATCAAGGAAGAGCGGTTGCGACCGCTATACGCATGGCTGCGCGAGCTTTACGCGGACGAACGCAGGCTTCCCGCGATGCTCGTGCAAGCATGGGTCGATCCTGCCGCGGCGGCTGCGTCCGAGCGGACGCTGATCGTCGATTGCACGCGACGCGGTTGCTCGCTGCTCAACGTCGAGCGCCGGCTCGGCGGGCCGCAGCTGCCGCTGCTCTGACCAGTTTCTCGCGTCGGCCCTCGCGCTGCGAATCGTCGTGATCGTCTGCGGCCGCATGATCTCCTACAGGCGATCTTCCGACCCTCGCTGCTCGGAGCTCGATGGATTGTCGGCTCAGTGCGGCGATGCGCCGTCGCCGTTACCGCCCTTCGGTTGTTCCTTCGGCGTCTCGGTCGTCGAGCGGTTTCCCATGTTTTGCCGCATTGCAGCCATTTGGGCCATCATCTGCGCCATCATTCCCTGCATCATGGCCATGCGTTCGCCCATCATGCTCCGCTCGGCCTCGAGCTCCTGCATCTTGCACTGCGCATCGCCCTGTTGACACTGCGCGGCGTCCGGCTGCGCACCGCCGTGCATCATCGCGGGCCGCTGCATCATGCTGTTCATCGTCAGCATGCCGTGCTCGAGGCTCTGCAGGTGCTGTTGCATGAGGTCGCGGTGCTCCTGCGGGTCGTTGGTCGCGTGCATGCGCGCCATCAGCTGCTGCATCTGTGTGAGCTGTTGTTGAACTTGCTGTTCGAGCTGCGCTTCGTTCGAGCCGCTCGGTGGCGGCGATTGAGCAATGGCGGCCGCGGACAGCAACGATGCTGCTATCAAAAACCCGATCGTCCTCATTGCACCTCTCCGTTCGGTTGTGGATCCGACGCGCCGCGAATGCCGTCGTCCTCGCCCATACAGATAGCACCCGCGAGCTAAGCGAAGAATCCGCACAACTACGTACTAGCGATCGGCGCGAACGGCATACCGATCCACCATACGTTCGCCGTGTGTCGAGGCGAGCGTGCCCGGGCGGGCGCGGGGCCCACGGACGCAGATTTTGGATCTAGCCGCCCAAGGAATGCGGCTGCGGCGCGAGCGGCCGCCGCCGGCGTGTCCGCTCAGGCTGGCACATGGCTTGCACGACTTTGCGGGGCAGTTCCAGGAGCAACAGATGGCAATACAGGATGAATTGCTCGATATCGAGAAGACGCTCTGGGCCGGGGGCGTGGCCGACTATCGACGCGCGCTCGATAGTGACTGCCTCGTCGCATTCGACCGGATGGCCGGCGTTTCAAGCCGCGATCAAATCGCCGCGACGGTCGAGGACAGTCATAGGTGGCACGACTTGGAGATCAAAGTGGACGGGCTGCTGCAACCGACCGACGACGTCGCAATCCTCACGTACCACGCGAGCGCAGTGCGCGACGAGCAGCCGTACGAGGCGCTCGTGAGCAGCGGGTACGTTCGGCGCGACGGCGGATGGAAGATGATGTTCCACCAGCAGACGCCGCTCACGAATTGAGGACGTAGAGCTACTCGCGCAGACCCGCGACGCGCTCGAGCACTCGGCGTTGCAGCAGTGTGGAGTGCCCGAACATGCGGAAGGCCTCGTTCCGCAGCGCGACGGCGAATGGCCGCGACGCCTGCGCGACCGCTAGCGCGCGTTCGCTGAATCTGATCCAGCGCCGCGCAACCGGCCGCCGCTCCGCCGTATAGCCATCGAGCGAGCCGGCAACGAAGCGGCGCGCGAACGCAGCCGCGTCCTCGATGCCGAGATTCATGCCGCGCGCGCCGACCGGCGAATGCACGTGCGCCGCATCACCGCCGAGGAATGCGCGGTGGCTTTGATATCGTTCGGCCTGCCGCACCGGTATCTCGAAAGCGTCGCGCCGGAGCACGCACGCGACGCGGCCGCCGTGCGCGTGCGCAAGCGCATCCGGCGTGTTCGAGACCGCGCGGAAACGGTCGGGTCCAATCGGAATGACGAATCCCAAGTCGCCGTCGTCATCCAGGAACAGCTGTGCAGCAGCCGAGTCGTACGGCCAGTCGACGATCACGGCATCGGCGATGCTCCAGGTGCGGCCGTGCGTGTAGCCGCGGAACGCCACGCCGAGCGTCTCGCGCGTCGTGCTGTGCGGCCCGTCCGCGCCGAACAGGTACGCGAAACGGGCCTCCTCGCGTCCGTTCGGGCCGTCGAGCACGGCCCAGATTGCATCGCCGTCGCTGCGCAGACCGGCCAGTGCGGTGCGCCAGCGCACGCGCACACCGCGCTCGGCAAGCAAGGCCGCGAGCGAAGTTTCCGTGTCGCTCTGCGGCAGCGCCAAAATGAAGTCGAAGCGGTGCTCGAGCGCCGTCACATCGAGCGTGCCGAGCGCTCGGCCGCGATGCCAGAGCGTCGCGTGGCGGATCCGAATTCCGTCCGCGAGCAGCCGCTCTGTTGCGCCGGCCGGCTCGAGCAGCTCCAGGCTGTGAGCGCTGATCCCGACGGCCTTACTGAGCGGCGTCGGCCCGGCCTCGCGATCGACGATCGTGACGGATGCGCCGCTGCGTTGGAGCTCGAGCGCTGCGGTGAGCCCCGTGGGGCCCGCTCCGACGATCAGCACGCTGCGGTCGATTTCGAGCACGATTCCTCCGCCTCTGGCGCTGCAACAAGCATGCCGCTCGTGGCTTTGGACGCCATTGTGGCGTTGGACTCGCGACTCCGGGGCGGCTAGCATCGGGTCGATGCGCCGGAATTCCGGATCGATTCGGCTTCCAGTCGTGCTCGCGCTCGCAAGCGTCGTGGCGATCGCGGCAGCACGCGGCGACACGGCGCCGGAGCCCCCCGCAACGGTCGCGCCCGGCGGTCCGCGCGTCCCGGTGCTGGTCGAGCTGTTCACTTCCGAGGGGTGCTCGAGCTGCCCGCCGGCCGACGCAGCGCTGCGCGAGCTCGCGGCGGAGCAGCCCGTCGCCGGCGCTCGCGTGGTCGCGCTCGGCGAGCATGTCGACTATTGGAACTACCTCGGCTGGATCGATCGTTTCTCCTCGGCCGATTACACGAAGCGCCAGCAGGAATATCGGGCACGCGCATTTCCGGGCGGTACGATCTACACGCCGCAAATGGTCATCGACGGTGAGCTCGAGGCGGTCGGCAGCGACCGGCGTGCCGTCCGCCGCGCGATCGAGCGGGCGGCGGCTGCGGCGCACGCGAGCGTGACCGTCGCGTCGCAACCCGCAGCGGACGCGGATCGAATTCAGGTCGCGGTCGACATTCGTACCGACGCCCAGCTCGGACGCTCGGGCCCGGCCGACGTGCTGCTCGCCGTCGTCGAGGATGGTCTCGAAACGAAGGTCCGGCGCGGCGAGAACGGCGGGCGCACGCTCACGCACGACGGCGTCGTGCGAGCGCTCGAGACGGTCGGCCGTCTCGACGCGGATGCGACCACGGGCTCGTTTCGCTCGAGCGTGGCGCTCGACCCGGACTGGAACCGCTTGCGGCTGCACGTCGTCGCACTCGTCCAGGAGCGGCACGCCCTTCGCGTGCTCGGCGTAGGTTCGGCCGATTTGGACGGCGGCTGACTCAGGTCGCCGGCAGTTGCGCCGGCTTCGGCTCGGCGACCTCCTGACCGCCGCGCGCGCGGCCCGCCATCTCCGCGCCCGCGTTGCGCGGGATGCGCCACATGAACCAGGCGGAGCTCGCTGAGATCGCTCCCACGCCAACGAACGCCCAATAGAAATTGTGCACGTCGGTCGCGCCCCGTCCGCTCGCCAGGCCGACGATCTGCAGTAGATAGCCGCCCACGGCGACGCCGAGCGACAGGGACAGCTGCTGCATCATGCCGGCGAGGCTGCTCGCCTGGCTCATCCTTCGAGTGTCGACCTCCGCGTAGCTGATGGCGTTGAGACTCGTGAATTGCAGCGAACGAAAGCAGCCCGACACGAGCAGCGTCGCGATGATCACGAGATGCGGCGTGCTAGGGCGGAACAGACCGAAACTGCAGAGCAAACCGGACGCGATCAATGCATTCGTCACCAGCACGCGGCGAAAGCCGAAACGCCGCAGAATCTGCGCTGCGATCGTCTTCATGAACATCGCGCCCATCGCCGACACGAACGTCAGTAGGCCTGATTGCACGGGGCTCAGGCCGAAGCCGACCTGCAACATCAAGGGCAGCAGGAACGGCGTCGAGCCGATGCCGATCCGAAACAGCGATCCGCCCGCGATCCCGGCGCGGTAGGTGGCCAGGCGAAACAGGTTCAGATCGAGCAGCGGCTGCGCCTTGCGCCGCGCATGCACGCCGTAGCCGATGAGCCCGACGATACCGAGCGCGAGCGTGAGCGCAGCGATCGGCAAGGGCACGAGATGTCGGCCGAGCGTCGAGAAGCCGAACATCGCCGCTGCGAGCCCGCAGCCTGCGAGCAGGAAGCCGACCCAGTCGAGCGGAGGGGTGGCGTGGGTGATGTCGGGAATGAAGCGTTTCGCGAGCGCGATCCCGAGGATGCCGAACGGTAGGTTGATGAGAAAGATCCAGCGCCAATGGAAGTACGTCGTGATGAACCCGCCGAGCGGCGGTCCCACCATCGGCCCCACGAGCGCCGGAATCGTCAGCCAGGACAGCGCCTGCACGAGCTCGTGCTTCGGTACCGTGCGCAGCAGCACGAGGCGGCCCACCGGCACCATCATCGCGCCGCCCATGCCCTGCAAGAACCGCGCGGCGACGAGCGTGCCGAGGGAGTCGCTCGAGGCCGAGGCCACGGAGCCGATCAGGAATACGGCGATCGCCGTCATGAAGGTCGGTCGCGCACCGAAGCGGTCGGCGACCCAACCGCTGACAGGAATGAATACCGCAAGTGACAGCAGGTACGCGGTCAGCGCGAGCTTCAGCGCGATGGGGTCGGTGCCGAGATCCGTCGCGATCGCCGGCAGCGACGTCGAGATCACCGTGGAATCCATGTTCTCGATGAACAGCGCGCATGCCACGATCAGCGGCAGTAGTCGGCTCGGCGCGAGGCCGAAGCGGGTCGGCGCGCCCGGCCGCTCCGGCTGCGCGGAATCTTCGTCAGGGGTCATGCATTCATTCTACTAGCCGATGCGCGCGCCGCCGCGAAAATCACCGAGGGTTTCGGACCCGGCTCAGGACGTTTGACGCTCGCATCGCCGTCCCCGACACTGACCATGTCCTGCCGCGGGGAAACGCCGATGAACCACCCAGTCGATTCGCTGCTGCAGCGCTACGAAACCGGCACGATGAGCCGTCGCGATCTAGTGGTCGCCCTCACAGCGCTTGCGGCGGTACCCAAAGCAGCGCATGCCGAAGGCGATGCGCTCGAAGCGCGACGCTTGAACCACGTGAGCTTGATCGTGAGCGACCTCGACCGCTCGGTCGAATTCTATCGGCGCGTGTTCGGGCTCGGCGTTGCGAGCCGGCAAACGGGCGGCGTGAACCTCGCGGTCGGCGACGCATTCGTCGGCATCTACCAGGCCGGCGCCGGTGCGAAGCCGCAGATCAACCACTTTTGTCTCGGGCTCGACCAGTTCGACGCGAAGCGCACGGTGAGCACGCTCGATGCCGCGGGCGTGCGGGCCGAATCGCGTGTCCGCGACGGCGTTCCGCAGGTGTATTGCGCGGATCCCGACGGGCTGCGCGTGCAGTTGCAGGACGTGAGCTT
Organism: uncultured Gammaproteobacteria bacterium; assembly: GCA_963817615.1. Taxonomy (GTDB): domain Bacteria; phylum Pseudomonadota; class Gammaproteobacteria; order Steroidobacterales; family Rariloculaceae; genus FEN-1219. The sequence goes on from CAWFPH010000003.1 coordinate 670,584, forward strand.
CTGCGGCGGCCTCGGCCCGCTCGGCAACCAGTGCAAGTGACGGCGCACCCGCACCCGGTCGAAGCGCCGATCGACACGCGCCGATAGCACGGCGGCCGCGGCGGCGCCGACTCCTCTGAAAGTGAAGTCATACGAAACATCAATAAGATAGCCGTTGTATATCAACTCGATTCGAGAATCCGGGCGGCGTCTGTCGGCTCACAGGGCGCGGCGACGAGCGGGCTGCGACGGCTGCAGTCGTTCACGGCTCGGTGCGCTAGAATCCCGGGACCGCCGAGCGGTCGGCGCGAGGGGGAATTCCATGCGACGTCTTGTGTCGTTTGTCGCGCTGTGCGCGGCCGCGGGCGCGGCTTACGCCCATCATAGCGAAGCCGGAATCTACGATTCGAAGGACACCATCGAAGTCACGGGCGTCGTCAAGTCCATTTCCTGGCGGAATCCGCACGGCGAGATCGTGTTTGCGGTCACCGACACGGCGGGCAAGGTCGTCGACTGGTCGGCGGAGACCGCATCGGTCAGCGTGCTGCGGGCGCGAGGCATCGACGGAGCGCCGATCGCAGTGGGCGACCGGGTGACCGTCGCGGGATCGCCATCGCGCCGCAACAGGCCCGAAATTCTCGCGCGCAGCGTGCTGCTGCCGAATGGCTACGAGTTCACCTTCGGCTCGGCCACCGCCTATTTCCCGGCGGGCAAAGCCGGCAAGCTCATCCACGGCGGCGAGATCAAAGGCGATGTCGATAACGCCAAGGCCAAGGCCGACGGTCTGTTCCGAGTCTGGAGCACGATCATGAGCGATCCGGCCGCGTTTCCGATGTTCAAAGGTGGTTACCCTCTGACTGCGGCGGGCAAGGCGAAGCTCGCGGAGTGGAATCCGCGCGACAACGCGTTGCTGCACTGCGGCAACAAGGGCACGCCGCTGATCATGATCACGCCGCTGCCGATCGAATTCCTGCACCGCGGCGACGACATCCTGATGCGCATCGAGGAGAACGATGCACAGCGCGTGATCCACATGAATCCAAGCGCGGTCGCACCGGCCGAGCCCACCCAATTCGGGTTCTCTCGCGGCCACTTCGAAGGCACGACGCTCGTCGTCGAGACCGACCACTTGAAGGCGCAGTACTTCGACCACGAGGGTACGCCCGAGAGCGAGCAGATCAAGGTCGTCGAAAGGTTCATGCCGAACGCGGCATACGATCGGCTGGATTACCGGATCACGGTCACCGATCCCGTGTACTTCGAGCACCCGTTCGATCTCACGCGCTATTTCGTCTGGAAGCCCGAGATGACCGTGCATTCGTATGAATGTCTCGATCGCTTCTGACAATGCCAGCCGCGGGCGCCTCGCCCGCGACCGATCCCCTCGAACGGTCGCGCAGACCGATTCGGTCGCGCGGTAGTCGCGCGCGGCGAGCGCAAGCCGTCGCGAACCGTAAGGTGACGCGCTATTGCGCCGTAGCGCCGCGACGTAAGATGAGGCCGATTCGGGAGGGGCCTTGACGACTGCAAACCGCACGACTCGGACGTCCTCGCGGCGACGCGGCGGCATTCGCTGGCACTTGTTTCAGGGACAACTGGTTGCGGTCGTGCCGCTCGGCCTGCTCGCGGCCCTACTGCTGTATCTGCATTGGCAGGCGCAAGAGCACGAACGCGAGCGGTCTCAAATCGAATCCGTGCGGCTGCTTGCGGCGGCCGTCGACAATGCCCTCGACAGCAGCGCCGAGCGTCTATCGATTCTCGCCCGATTGTGGGCGTCCGACGCGGTCGACGACCGGGTGTTGTATGCCCAGACCAAGGAAGCGCTTGCCGCGAATGCCGATTGGTCGAATATCCTCGCGTTTCGCGCGGACGGCACCGGAGTGTTCCGCGCGGATGAGCCGTTCGGCATGCCGGTGCCGCCGAACGAGCGGCTTGCGATGTGGCGGCCCGTGCTCGCGGAGAGGCGACCGGTCGTCTCGGACCTTTTCGCGGCGCAGCGTGGCCTCGTGGTGTCGGTCGGTGTGCCGGTCATCGAGTCGGGGGTGGTCACCCATTTTCTGGTCGCCGATCTCGAATTGCACTGGTACGACAAGCTGCTGACGCGACAAGGTTTGCCGCAGGGCGCCGTGGCGGCGCTGTTCGACCGCAACTTCAAGTTCGTCGCGCGTAGCGTCGAGGGCGAGGAGCGCCGCGGCCAAGATCCGACGCGCGCATTGGTCGAGGATATGCAGCGCGGTGCGACGGAAGGACTCGAGCGCTATACGAACTTGAATGGCACTGCCGTCTATACGGCCTGGACGTTTACGCGCCACGGCTGGGGCGTCGGCTTCGCGACGCCATCGGCGCCCGTGGCCAACGCGTTTTGGATGCACCTCGCGGTATTCGGCGCACTGTGGGTCGTTGCATTGCTCGGTGGGCTCGCCTATGCGTTCGCAAAGGCGCGGCCGATCGCCGCCTCGCTCGAGTCGCTCGAGGAGCGGGCCGACGATCTCGCGAGCGGCCAGCGGCTCACGGACTTGCCGGGCTCGGGCGTCGAGGAGGTCGACCGCGCTGTCGATGCGCTCGAGCGCGCGAGCGAGGCGCTGCAGTCCGCGATGCGGGAGCGCGACCGGTCGCTCGAGACGGAACGCGCCGCCCGGGCGTCGTCCGAGGCGGCGAACCGCGCAAAGGACGAGTTCCTGGCGATGCTCGGTCACGAGCTGCGCAATCCGCTCGCGGCAATCTCCAATGCGGTTGCCATCGTGAAAAGCGCACAGCGCACGTCCCAGCAACTCGACTTCGCCGCCGGAGTCATCGAGCGCCAAAGCGAGACTCTGAAACGACTGATCGACGATCTGCTCGACGTCGGCCGCGCGATGACGGACAAGATCGTGCTCACCCGCACACCGCTCGATCTCGCCGCCTGCGTGCGCCATGTGGTCGGATCGCTCGACGCGGCGGGCCGCCTCGCGAACCGCCACCTGGAAATCGACGCGGAGCCCGTCTGGATAGGCGGTGACCGCCTGCGCATCGAGCAAATCGTCACCAATCTGCTCACGAACGCGGCACGCTTTACGACGGGCGGCGGGCGCATCACGATTCGCGTCGCACATGAGGCGGACGACGCCGTGCTCGAGGTCGCGGACGACGGCTGCGGGATCGCTGCCGAGGACTTGCCGCGCGTGTTCGACTTGTTCTTCCAAGGCGCTTCGAGCGCGGAACGTTCGAGCGGCGGGCTCGGCGTCGGCCTCACGCTCGTGCAGCGGCTCGCTCGGCTGCACGGCGGCGGCGCGGAGGCCGCAAGCGCCGGACGAGGACGCGGCGCCACATTCACCGTGCGGCTGCCGGCCGCGCACGCCGGTCAAGGGCGGGCGCCGATGGCGCCCTCCGTCGAGGCACGTGAATCGCTTACGATCCTGCTCGTAGAAGACAACGCCGATGCACGCGAGAGCTTGCGTATGGCGCTCGAGCTGCAAGGTCACGAGGTTCTCGAAGCCGGCGACGCGCAGGCGGCGCTCGAGCTGCTCCGCCGGCGGCGTCCCGAGGTCGCGGTGCTCGACATCGGGCTGCCGGGCATGGACGGCTACGAGCTTGCGCGCCGCTTGCGGACGCAGTTCGGCCGCGATCTCGTGCTGATCGCGCTCACGGGCTACGGCACCGCGAGCGATGAGCGTAAGGCGCTCGAGGCCGGCTTCGATCGCCACCTCACGAAGCCGATCGACGTGCGCGATCTCGCGCGTGTGCTCGAGCAGACGCACAGACGCAGCTCGCAGAGCGGCTCGCCGGTGGCGCGTTTGGTGGCCGCGACTGGCACGGCGCTTGCAGCGCCTGGGCTCCGCTCAACGAACGGAGGAACAGGCACCATGACGGAAGCCAAGAAGCCGAAGACGAAGCGCGACAAGTCGCTGACCGAGCACCCGATCGAGTCGGGCCATCGCCGTCCCAGCGAGGGAGGCGTGGGGCTCGACAACAGCACGCCGCCCGTCGATCCGGATCACTCGCCGACCAGCAAGACACCTGCCTGACGGCAGGCGCGCCCGCGAGCCGAGCGCGCTCGCGGCGCGCCGCGGATCGGGCGTTCGTGCGCTCGGTCCGATTGTCATACCATTGCGCGCTCGGAAGGAAGCTCGACCAGGGAGTCTTTCGTATGAGCGCAGCTGGCGCAGCGGTCACGCTGCGCGCCGTGACCAAGACGTTCGGGCCCACCACCGCGGTCTCGGGTCTCGATTTGAGCGTTCCGCGCGGCGCGCTGTACGGATTCATCGGACCGAACGGCGCGGGCAAGACCACTTCGATCCGCCTCATCATGTCGATTCTGTTTCCCGACTCGGGTGAGATCGAGGTGCTCGGCCATGCATCCGCGCTCGAGGCGAAAGACCGCATCGGCTACCTGCCGGAAGAACGCGGCGTCTATCGCAAGATGCGAGTCGGCGCCTATCTCGCGTACATCGCACGCCTCAAGGGCGTTGCACCGGCGAGCATCGCGGCGCGCATAGGGGCGCTGCTCGAGCGAGTCGGGCTCGGTGGGGTGGCGCAGAAGCGCTGCGAAGAGCTCTCGAAGGGCATGCTGCAAAAGATTCAATTCGTTGCCGCCATCGTCCACGAGCCGGACCTGTTGATACTGGACGAACCCTTCAGCGGCCTCGACCCGATCAGCATGCGCTTGTTGCGAGACCTGATCGTAGCGGAGCATCGCCGCGGCGCGACGATCTTGTTCTCGACCCACGTGATGCCGCAGGCGGAGGACATCTGCGACCGGATCGTGATGATTCATCGCGGCCGCAAGGTCCTCGACGAACCGTTGAGCGCGATCCGGCGCCGCTACGATGCGCGCACGATCGTGCTCGAGCCGCTCGAGCCCGACGCGGATCTGCGTAGCGTGGCGTCTTGGCGCGAGATCGAATCGGCTCGCACGATCGAGGGTTGCTGGGAGCTCGTGCTGAAGCCCGGCGTCGATCGCGTTGCGACGATGCAGCGGCTCCTCGCGGCGCAGCCGGCCGCACGCGTCGAGCTCAAGCGGCCGCGGCTCGAGGACGTGTTCGTGCAGCTTGTCGAGGACGGCGCCGACTCTCCGCTCGAGGCAGACCGCCTGCGCGCGGGGCTCAGCGGCGCGGCGACGGCGGCGAGTGCATGAACAAGATCTTGCTGATCGCGGTGCGCGATTTCGTTGCGGTGGTGTTCACGCGCGCCTTCGTGATCGGCATTCTGCTGCCGCCGGCCATCATGGCCGTGCTCGCGTTCGCGGGTCCGCGGCTGTTCGCCGATCGAGGGCTGCGCGTTGAAGGCCAGCTCGAGATCGTCGACCCCACGGGCAAGGTCGTGCCGGAGCTGCGGGCGGCCGCCGATGCCCCCGAGCCGAACGTCGCCGATGCGCTCGAAGCGGTGCGGTCGCAAACGGCGCAAGGCGCAGCGGAGCTCGCGGCGTTTGCGCGGCCGAAGCTGACGCTGGTCGAGCGGCCGACCGGCGGCGACCTCGAGCCCGAGAAGGCCTGGCTCGGCGTCGAGGAGCAGGGTGCGCCGCATCTCGCGCTCGCGGTGATCCACGACGATGCGGTCACGCCGCGTCGCGGCGACGCGACGCTCGGGAGCTACGATCTCTACGTGCCGCCGAAGCAGGACAACCGAATCGAGACGGCCGTCGAGCTCGCGCTGCACGATGCAATCGTCGGCGCGCGGCTGCGCGCGCAGGGAATGGACCGCGACAGTGTCACGCGGCTCACGTTCGTGCCGCGCGTGCGCTCGGTGACGGTCACCAACGGCGGCCAGGAACGCACGACTTTCGGCGGGTTCGCGTTCGTGCTTCCGCTCGTGTTCATGCTGCTGCTGGTGATCAGCGTGATGGGCAGCGGCCAAGGCTTGCTCACGACCACGATCGAGGAAAAGTCGAGCCGCGTGATCGAAGTGCTGCTATCGGCCGTCTCGCCGGTGCAGCTCATGGCCGGCAAGCTGCTCGGCCAAATGGCCGTGAGCCTGCTCGGCTTGAGCCTCTATCTCGGCATGGGCGTGCTGGTGCTCGCCTCGTTCTCGCTGCTCGGCCTGCTCGAGCCTGCGCTCATCGGGTATCTGCTGATCTTCTACCTGATCGCGTTCTTCACGCTCGGCTCGCTGATGATGGCCGCGGGTTCGGCCGTCAACGAATTGCGCGAGGCACAGTCGTTGATGATGCCGATCATGCTGCTGATGATGACGCCGTGGTTCTTCTGGCTGCCGATCTCGCGCGATCCGAACTCCTTATTTGCGACCGTGGTGAGCTTCGTGCCGCCCGTAAGCTCCTTCGCGATGCTCCTGAGGCTCGCGTCCACGAGCCCGCCGCCGGCGTGGCAGGTCTGGTTGTCCATCGGCATCGGCGTGCTCGGCGTCGCCGGCGCCGTCTGGTTCGCCGCGAAGGTCTTCCGGATCGGGCTCCTGATGTTCGGCAAGCCGCCGAATCTCGCGACGCTCGTAAAGTGGGTGCGGGCGGCCTGAACCCGCGCCGCGGCCGGTTCGGAGCAGGGCGCGTCCGCGCCGTTTGGAACGGGCGTATGCTTGCCGCTATGCGGTGGAGCCCCGCAATGAAACGAAAACCCTTCGCACCGCTGCTCGCAGCGGCCGCGGCCGTGGCGCTGCTCGGAGGACCGCCCGCGGAGGCTCAGTTCGGCCTCTATCAGTTGCCGCAGCAGAACTTCGTGTGGACATGGGGCAAGGCGGAGGGCCATACGGGCTTCTCGGATTTCGACATCGACGGCGGCGAAGCGGGCTTTCGCTGCAAGCTTACGGCCAAGATTCGCTACAGCAGCGACCTATCGCCGACCGACATCTCGCAGCTCGAGACTTCGCTGCGCACGAGCCTGCAGTTCATCTACGACGTGAGCAATACGATGAACCAACTCGACTTCCAGCGCGAGCTCGACTGGGCGCAGTTGAGCTGCCAAAAGCCCGAGGCGGGACCGGTCGACGACAAGACGAAGGCCGACCGCGAGGCGCGCGCGAAAGAGAAGACGCAACGAGAAGTCGAGCGTCGCCGCGCTCGCGCGCGACAACACCAGGACGACTGATGGCCGCCGAGCCGTGCAGGCCGACGCCGCGGGCCGGCGCTCTGCCGCCGCTGTCGCTATACGTGCATCTGCCCTGGTGCGTGCGCAAGTGCCCGTACTGCGACTTCAACTCCTATACGGCTCGCGGTGCGCTGCCGGAGCGCGCTTACGTCGACGCGCTGCTGCGCGATGTCGAGGCCGACGCTGCGCTCGCGCACGGGCGAGCGATCGACACGATCTTCCTGGGCGGTGGCACGCCGAGCCTGTTTTCGGGCGCCGCGGTGCGCCGGCTGCTCGAAGGCGTCCGCGCGCGGCTCGACGTCGCGCCGGCCGCGGAAATCACGCTCGAGGCGAATCCCGGCGCAATCGAGGCCGGCCGGTTCGTCGAGTTTCGCGAGGCCGGCGTGAATCGGCTGTCGCTCGGCGTGCAGAGTTTGCGCGACGCGAAGCTCGCGGCGCTCGGCCGAGTGCACGACGCCGCCGCGGTGGTCGCCGCGGCAGCGGCGGCGCGGCGCGCCGGCTTCGACAACTTGAATCTCGACTTGATGTATGGCCTCCCCGACGACGATGCCGACGGCGCGGTCGGCGATCTTGCGGCCGCGCTCGAGCTGGCGCCCGCCCATCTTTCTTGGTACCAGTTGACGCTCGAGCCGAACACGGCGTTCGAGCGCCGGCCGCCGCCGTTGCCCGACGACGAGGCAATCGCGTCGGCCGAGGCGCGAGGCCGGGCGCTGCTCATGGCCGCCGGCTACGACCGCTACGAGGTGTCGGCCTATGCGCGCTCGGGTCGCCGGTGCGCGCACAACTTGAACTACTGGCGCTTCGGCGACTACTTGGGCGTAGGCGCGGGCGCGCACGGGAAGATCACGCTCGCCCGCGGTTTGCTCGAGCGGCGGGCGAAGACGCGCAATCCGCGAACCTATCTCGACACGGCCGGGACCGGTGCGGCGGTTGCCGTCGAACGCGTCGATTCGACGCAGCAAATAGCCGTCGAGTTTCTGATGAATGCGCTGCGGCTGCCGGAGGGTGTCGAGGTCGATTGCTTCGAGCAACGGACCGGCGTCGCAATCGGCTCGATCGAGGCGCCGCGCGCGGCTGCCGCGACGCGCGGCTGGCTCGCGGACGAGCCCGGCTTGCTCAAGGCCACGCCCGATGGACTGCAACATTTGAACGCACTGCTCGGCCTGTTTTGCTGATGCCGGGCCTGCCTTGACTGCGGCAACCGCCTGCCCATAATCGAGTCCCATGAGGCCGGCAACCGAACCGGCCCATTGCCTACGGGGCGGGGATTACATCGCGCGTCTTGCTGGACCGTCGATCGAGCGATCGAATGGCTCGGCGCCTACTTCCTTACAGCCCGTAACCGCGAGGTGCGCAGTCACCGAGCAGCGTTCGGTGAACGGAACGGGTCGCGAGCATGCCCGCTCGATCGACGAGGAGCCGCAAATGTCGAGCCTTAGAAGAATTGTGCCGCTGGTCGTGCTCGCAACGGTTGCGCTCGTGCTTCCGTGCGCGCACGCGGCGCCGAAGCCGCCGGCCACGCCGCGCATCTACATCTTCGACAATGGCACCATCAAAGGCTTGGACCCGGCGCTCTTCAAGTTCAAGCCGGAGGAGCTCAAGCAGCTCGATTTCGTCTGCACTTCATACCTGATCGTGCATCCTCGCGGCACGCTGATGTTCGATTCGGGCTCGATCCCCGACAGCCATTTCAAAAGCGATGGCACGCCGGTGACCGAAGGGATCATGTCGGCTACCAAGCCGCTGCTGCCGCAGCTCGAGTCGACGGGTTACAAGCCGTCCGACATCACATACTTCGCGATGTCGCATTACCATTCCGATCACACGGCAAACGCGAACCTGTTCGCCGGCGCGACCTGGATCGTCCAGAAGGCCGAGCGGGACTACATGTTCGCGGACAAGCCCGAAGGCATCATCGCGCCCGACACCTATAGCGCGCTCAAGAACGCAAAGACCAAGATCCTCGATAACGAGGATTTCGACGTGTTCGGTGACGGCAGCGTCGTGATCATGTCGGCGCCGGGGCATACGCCGGGCCATCAAGTCGTCGCCGTCAAGCTTGCGAACGCGGGCACGATCGTGCTCGGCGGCGATCTCTACCATTACCCCGAGGAGCGCACGACGGGCCGCACGCCGACGTTCGAGTACAACGCGGAGGAATCGATGAAGTCGCGTGCCCGCATCGAGCAATATCTGAAGGACCATAACGGAACGCTCTGGATCGAGCACGACATGGCGACGCACGCGGCGTTGCCGAAAGCCCCAAAGTACGTGGACTGAGCGCGGCCCTCGATCGCGGCGGTTCGGCGCTCCGCGCGTCTCGGCGCGCTCATGGATCGTCTCCGTTCGACTCTCGTTTCGCCGCGGCGCCGTTCCAGAGCAGCGCCACGCCGATCAGCGCAGACAGCACGGACGCCGCGAACACGGCAATCTTCGCGGTCGCGAAATCCGCGCTGGACGAAAACGCCTGGCCGGCGAAGAACAGCGACATCGTGAAACCGATGCCCGCGAGCGCGCCGGCGCCCGCGAGCTGCCGCCACGAGTACTCGGCCGGCTTCGCTGCGAGATTGAGCCGCACCGCAAGTGCCGAGGCGCCCAGGAAGCCGATCGGCTTGCCGAGCACGAGCGCGATGCCGATCGCCGCGAGGAGCGGCGCTCGGCCGTTGAGCCCGGCCTCGCCGAATGCGACGCCGGCATTGGCGAGCGCGAACACCGGCAGCACGAAGTAGCTCGAGCGCGGTGCGATCGTGCGCAGCATGCGGTCGGTCGGCGACTCGAGCCGGTCGTGAATCGCATCGAGCGCCTCGAGCGCCGGCTGCGACGGTCCCCGGCGATACTGCTCACCGCCATGTTGCGCCTCCGCTGCGAGGATGGTCTCGGCCTGCAGCGATAGGGTGCGGTAGTCCGGCGGCGGCCGGGTCGGAATGAACGCCGCGAGCAGCACGCCGGCGAGCGTCGCGTGCAGGCCGCCCGCGTGCACGCAGACCCACAGCGCGACGCCGAGCAAGAGATAGGGCGTCGCGCGATACACGGAGGAGCGATTCAGCAGGGCCAGCACCGCGACGATCGCGGCTGCCGCGCCGAGATAGGCGAAATCGAGCTCCCTCGAATAGAACAGCGCGACGACGATGATCGCGCCGATGTCGTCGACGATGGCGGCCGCGGTGAGGAATATTCGGAGCTCGATGGGCACGCGCTCGCCGAGCACTGCGAGCAGCGCGACCGCGAACGCCGTATCCGTAGCCATCGGCACGCCCCAGCCGTGCGCCCACGGCCCGGCCGGAACGATCAACGTATACAGGAGCGCGGGCACGAGCATACCGCCGACCGCGGCCGCGACGGGCAGCGCGGCCGAGCGGCGGCTTGCGAGATGGCCGACCGTGAACTCGCGCTTGATCTCGAGACCCACTACGAGAAAGAACACCGTGAGCAGGGCATCGTCGATCCAGTCGACCAGCGGCAAACGGAACGCCGCGCCGCCGAGCGTGAGGCCGAGCGGCGTGCGCCAGAACGCCTCGAATGCCGCGCCGGCCGGCGAGTTCGTGAGCAGCACGGCCGCGATCGATGCAAGGAGCAGCAGCATGCCTGCGGATGGCGCCCAGCTCGCGAACGTGAGCGCGGCCGTGCGAACGCGATGGCCGAACGAGCCGAGCATCGCATCGGTGAACGAGCTGGTGTCCCAGGGCCCATCGTAGCGGCGGCCGTTGATGAAGAACGTGGGCGTGAAGAGCACGCCGCTCGATGCGCCGCTCGCGATGTCTTCGGCGACGCGTGCTTTGCTCGCGCTCGCGGAGCCATCCTCCGGTGCCGGCAGCTCGGCGGCCACCGCGGCGAGATCCTGCTCGCTCAGCGTATCCGAGCGCGTCATGAGCGCGACGTGGGCATTCCAGAACTGCTCGGGCGTCGCGGCGCGCTCGACGAGCTCCGCCGCGCGCCGTGCGATGTCGCTGCCGGTCACGGGCCGGTGCCTGAACACGTAGCGCAGGCGGTCGCCGAACTGCGCGCGTACTTCCGTGATGCGATCGTTCGCAGCGCGGCAGTGCGGGCAGTCGTAGCTGCCGTACTCGACGAGCGTGATCGGTGCGTCGGCGGGGCCGAGCACGTGATCGCGTGCCGGGTCGACCGGCCGGTCGAGGCGGTGGTTCAGGGTCGCGGCAGCGGCCGACACGGTGCCTCCTTGGGCGAAGGCTCACTATCTACCACATTGCTCCGAACGAACGCAGTCCACCGTCGCGCCACGAGGTTGGTCGATGTGCAGAGCCAACGCGGCGCGCGACTTGTGGCATAGTGAGTCGAGCGGCTCGGCCGCGCCGCATGGATTGCGAGGTCTCATGAATCAGCGCCGCCAGGATCTCACCGTCCCCGTGACCGCCGCGGACCACTCTCTCGGCCCCGAGCACGCGCCGGTCGTGGTCGTCGAGTACGGCGACTTCGAATGTCCGAACTGCAAGAACGCAGTCCCGGCCGTGAAAATGCTGCTGGAGAATTTCGCGGGCAAGGTCCGTTTCGTCTACCGGCACTTTCCGCTCGAGGAGCCGCACCCGCATGCGCTCGCGGCCGCCGAGGCGGCGGAATGTGCGGGAGAGCAGGGCCGGTTCTGGGAAATGCACGATCTGTTGTTCGAGAACCAGCGGCACCTGAGCCTGAAACATCTGCACGGTTACGCCGACCGGCTCGGCCTCGACCTCGCGCAGTACACGGCGGAGATGGATGATCACGTGTACCTGCAACGCATTCGCGAGCACATCGACGGCGGTAAGCGCAGCCACGTCCGCGCGACACCCGGTTTCTTCGTCGACGGTATGGTTCAAGACGTGACGTACGGGTTGCGCGAGCTCTTCGACGCCGTGGAGGCCGCGCTGGCGGGCCGTTGAGGAGGAACGCGCAGGAGGTCGCATGCAGATCGGGATGATCGGACTTGGCCGCATGGGCGGCAACATGACGCGTCGGCTGCTCGCGGCCGGCCACGAATGCGTGGTGTTCTCGGCGGACGCGAGTCAGATCGCGCCGCTGGCCGATGCGGGCGCGACGGGGGCCGAGTCGCTCGAGCGGCTCGTCGCGTCGCTGCGTAGGCCGCGCCACGTCTGGATCATGATTCCGGCTGCGGCCGTGGACGGCGTGGTCGCGGAGCTCGCCGCGTTGCTCGAGCCGGGCGATGCGCTGATCGACGGCGGCAACTCGCACTACGTCGACGACCTGCGCCGCGCGCATGCGCTCACACCGCGCTCGCTGCACTACGTCGATGTGGGCGTGAGCGGCGGCGTCTGGGGTCTCGAGAACGGCTACTGCCAGATGATCGGCGGTGAACCCGACGTCGTAGCGCGGCTCGAGCCGATTTTCGCGGCGCTCGCGCCCGGCGAGCACGGCTCGCCGACCGCCGCTAAAGCGAAATCCCGCGCACTCGAGACCGCACGGCGCGGCTATCTGCACTGCGGTCCCGTCGGTGCAGGGCACTTCGTGAAGATGGTGCACAACGGCATCGAGTACGGGCTCATGGCCGCGTACGCAGAGGGTCTCAACGTGCTCCACCATGCAAACGTCGGCTCGGACGGCCGCAAGGTCGACGCGGAGACTTCGCCGCTCGCCGCTCCCGAGCACTTCCAATACGACTTCGACACGGCGGCCATTGCCGAGGTCTGGCGACACGGGAGTGTTGTACGCTCCTGGCTGCTCGACCTCACGGCCGACGCGCTCGGGCGCAGCCCGAGCCTCGACGGCTTCGCGGGCGCGGTGGCCGATTCGGGCGAAGGCCGATGGACCGTCGCCGCGGCCGTCGAGGCCGGCGTGCCGGTGCCGGTGCTCGCGACCGCGCTGTTCGCACGGTTCGGCTCCCGCGGCGCGGACGATTTCGCGAACCGGCTACTGTCGGCCATGCGGCTCGAGTTCGGCGGGCACGTGGAACGGCCCGCAAAGCCGGTCGACGGGAGTCGCTGAGATGGCCCGCAGCTCGGCCCCCGCCGACGCGCTCGTGCTGTTCGGCGCGACCGGCGACCTCGCATTCAAGAAGATCTTCCCGGCACTCCAAGCGCTCGTGCAGCGGGGCGCACTGAACGTGCCGATCGTCGGCGTCGCACGGTCGTATTGGAATCTCGAGCGGCTCAAGCAGCGCATGCACGAGAGCCTCGAGCAGCACGGTCCGCTCGATCCCGCGGCCTACTCGCGGCTCGTGGAGCTCTTGCGCTACGTCGACGGCGATTACCGCGAGCCCGCCACGTTCAAGCTGCTGCGCGAAACGCTCGCGGATTCCGCTCGACCGCTGCACTATCTCGCATTACCGCCGAGCCTGTTTGCGACGGTTTCGGACAATCTGCGCGAGTCGGGCTGCGCGAACGGTGCGCGTGTGGTCGTCGAGAAGCCGTTCGGCCGCGACCTGGCGTCGGCCGAGAGCCTGAATCAAGCGCTGCATCGCACGTTCGCCGAGCGCGACGTGTTCCGCATCGACCACTATCTCGGCAAGGAGTCGGTGCAGAACCTGCTGTTCTTCCGCTTTGCGAACTCGTTCCTCGAGCCGATCTGGAACCGCAACTACGTCGACCACGTCGAGGTCACGATGGCCGAAACTTTCGGCGTCGAAGGCCGCGGCAAGTTCTACGAGGAGGTCGGCGCCATCCGCGACGTCGTGCAGAACCATCTGCTGCAGGTGGTTGCGCAGCTCGCGATGGAGCCGCCGATCGGTCAGGATTCCGATGCGTTGCTCGATGAGAAGGCGAAGGTCTTCAAGGGTATCCGCACGCTCGCGCCGAGCGACGTGGTGCGGGGCCAATATACGGGCTACCGCGCGGAAGAGGGCGTTGCGCCCGATTCCGACGTGGAGACCTATGCGGCGCTGCGGCTGCACATCGACTCCTGGCGCTGGGCCGGCGTGCCGTTTTATCTGCGTGCGGGGAAGCGGCTCGCGACTACCACGACCGAGGTCTATGTCGCGCTCAAACGGCCGCCGCAGCAGGTGTTCGAGGATGAAGGCATGGGCGCGCCGAATTACGTGCGATTTCGGCTCGGCCCGAACCGCGTGTCGATCGCGGTCGGTGCGCTCGCGAAGAAGCCGGGCGTCGAGATGCGCGGCCGCGAAGTCGAGCTGTTCGTCTGCAACGCCGAGGAGCACGAGATGAGCGCGTACGAGCGGCTCATCGGCGCGGCCCTCGACGGCGATCCGACCCTGTTCGCGCGCGAGGACGGCGTGCTCGAGGAATGGCGAATTGTCGATCCGGTGATCGGCGACGCGTCGCCGCTCGCCGCTTACGAGCCGGGCAGTTGGGGGCCGAGCGTCGCGCGCGGCATCATCGAGCCGAGCGGCGGAGCGTGGCACCAGCCGGGCGACCAATGACGCGCGCCGCCGCGCCGGCGCTCGTGGTGCTGCCCGATGCCCCGGCCGTCGCCGAGCACGCCGCCCGATTGCTCGCCGAGTGGCTCGCGAAGCGGCTCGAGCACGCTCCGCGCGCGACGTTCGCAGTGAGCGGCGGCCGCACCCCGATCGAAATGTTGCAACGGCTCGCGGCGAGCGCGCTGCCGTGGGATCGACTCGATCTGTTCCAGGTCGATGAGCGCATCGCGCCGGCCGGTCACCCCGATCGCAACGCAACGGAGCTCGGCGCCGTGCTCGCGCGGCACGCCGCGCACGTTCGCCTGATGCCGGTCGAGGCCGAGGACATCGTGGCCGGCGCGCGCGGTTACGCCGCGTTGCTCGGCCGCCTCGCGGGTGAGCCGCCGACGCTCGACGCAGTGCATTTGGGGATCGGCGCGGACGGCCACACCGCATCGCTCTTCCCGGGCGAACCGCTCGAGCGGCACGCGCTCGTGGCGCTGACGGGTCCGCATCTCGGACGGGCGCGTATGACGCTCACGCTCCCCGTATTGAACCGAGCGCGGCGCATCCTCTGGGTCGTGACGGGCGCCGACAAGCGCGCAGTGCTCGCTCGGCTGCTCGCAGGCGATCCCGAGCTGGTCGCGAGCCAGGTGCGGCGCAGCGACGCGTGGATCGTCGCCGACGCGGCGGCGGCCGCGCAGGTCTGAGCGCCGCAGCGTGCGCGTTCGGCGATATACTCGCGCCGAAGCCGGAGCGCCCATGTCGACCGTCGAACACCATTACGAAGAAGCGGTCGCGGCCACCGGCAGGGCGGTCGACGCCGGCGGGGCGTGCGATTTCGTGATCGCAGCGCGGAGCTGATGGCGGTGCCGCTCGTCAAGCCCGATCTCGAGTTCGTGTTCGGCGTGAACGTCCGCTTGGGCGACATCGTGACCGTCGGGCAGACGCCCGAGGGACTGCGCCGGATGATCCCGATTCTCGACGGTACGTTCACGGGTCCCGCGCTGCACGGCAAGGTGCTCGGCGGCGGCGCCGATTGGCAGTTCGTGCGCCCCGATGCCGTGACCGTCGCCGAGGCCGTATACCTGTTGCAGACGCACGACGGCGTGCCGATCCAAGTCCGCAACCGCGGGATGCGGCACGGACCGGCCGAGGTAATCGCTCGGCTCGGAGCGGGGGAGGACGTCGACGCCTCCGAGTACTACTTTCGTACGACGCCGACGTTCCTCGCGCCCGGGGGAGACTACGAATGGCTGAATCGCGACGTGTTCGTTGCGACGGGCGCACGCCTTGCGCGTGCCGTCGAGCTGTGGATCTACCGCGTCACGTGAGGAATCGCAGCGCATGCTTCGCTTGATCGCCGCGGCCGCGCTCGTCCTCGGCGCCGCGAGCAGCGCGTGGGCGCAGCCCGAGCGATTGCCGCGCGCCGCGATCGCGCCGGTCGAGGTGCTCGAGTGCAAGTTCGCCCCCGGCAAAGGGCCGGCCGACGTCGACGGCCTCGCGCGCGCCTTCAATCAATGGATGGAGCGCACGAGCGCGCCCGAGTACGCGGCTTACGTGCTGCAGCCGATCTCGCACAGCAAGGACGTCGATTTCGACGCGGCGTGGGTCGGCGAATGGCCCGATGGCACGACGATGGGTAAGAGCATGGCGCACTATTTCGCGAACGGCGCGGAGCTCGCGCCGCTGTTCGACGGTGTGCTGCACTGCGCGACCAACACCAACTACTCGGCCGTGATGTTGCGAGCACCCGTCGCACCGGGGCGGTTCGGGCCCCTCGAGATCTCGACTTGCACGCTGCGGCTCGGCGCGGCGCTCGACGATGCGCTGCAAGCCGTGAACGACTGGCTCGCATACTCGGCGAGCTACGGCTCGACCACCGCCAATTGGCTGCTGTTCCCCGCCTACGGCGAGCGCAGCGGCTCACGCTACAGCTTCAAATGGGCCGTCGGCTACGAATCCTATGAAGCGTTCGGCCGCGAGTACGACCAAATCACCAACGGCGACGGCCTCGACAAGTACAACGAGCTCTTCGAGCCGCTGCTGCGCTGCGACAGCCCGCGCCTGTACTCAGTGCGAACGGTGCGGCCGCCGCGCGAATAGCCGGCCGCCGCTCTCCGCAACTCCGCCCGAATTCCTTCGCAAACAGGCGAGTAATCGCCGGCGACGCGCGCAACGGCCGCCCGTAGTCTCTGCGCCATGTCCAATGCCGCCGTCAATCGCGCGCGCTCGCTGCTCAAGACCGGCGCGCTTGCCGCATCGCTGATCGCGAATGCGGCGCTCGCCAGCGCGCTGCTGAGCGAACGTGCGCCGCAGCCTGCTCCGCGCAACGCATTCGCGGCTGCGGCGCGGCGCGGGGGTGCCGACAGTCCTCGGGCACTGCTCGACCGCTGGTCCGGGCTCGGCCTCGATGCGCACGCCGCGCGCGAGCTGCTGCTCGCCGAGCTCGAGACGGCGGCGCTCGATGCGGTGGCCGCGCCGCCCGATCGCTATTGGCAATCACGTAACGTCGCGCTCGCCGAGCACGCGCTCGAGGTCGCAGCCGCTCGGGCCGGTGTCCGCCGTCGGCTCGACGCGCTGTTCGGATCGGCCGCGGCCTCGATGCCCGAGTTCGTGCGTCTCTACCGACCGCTGGACGGCGAGCTGCCGTTCCTGAGCTCCGCGGAGCAGCTCGCCGTGGCCGACCGGCGGCTGCAACGCTTGCGTGAGCGCGCCGCGACGCGGTCACTGACATCGCTTGAGACGCCCGCGGCGCAGCCCGCCGCGGCACCGTCGGCAGGCGCCTCGGCCGATCCCGAGCTCGATGCTTGGCGCGCAGTGCTGCCCGAAGGCGCCGCCTTCGAGGTGGCGCTGCGCGAATCGCCGCTTGCCGAGCTGCTGCGCACCTGCGGCACCGCCTTGACCGAGGCGGAATTTCGCGACACCTACGCGTTGCTTGCGAGCCGTTCGGCTGCGTCGCCGGACGCGCAAGCGCAACTCGAGGTGCGCCGCGCGCTGCGACTCAGGCTCGGCGCGGAGCGCTTTCACCGCGTCTGGTCGGCGCGCGATCCGCTCGCTCCGGCGCTCGCGCGTGCCGGCCGCGCCGCGGGTCTCGACGACGCCGCGATCGCGCGTGCCTATGCAGTGCTCGACGACGCTCAAGAGCGGTTGCTCGAGGTCGCGGATCGAGGCGGCGGCGTCGACGCGGCGGGCGTTGAGGCGGCGCGGGCCGCGGCCGCCGACGAGCGCCGCGAGCTCGAGGGTGCGGTCGGTGAAACGGCCGCCGCCGCGTTGCTCGCTGCGCGTAGGGAAGTCTATTCGGTGGCGCGGATGCCGCCGAAGCGATGAGCGTGAGGAGTGTTTGCCATTCATCTCATGGAGGAGAGCGAAGACTATGGATACGCGAGAACGAGGCGCCCGTGCGCGGCGCCGCTGGTGGGGACTCGTCCTGCCGCTGCTCGGGGTCTGCGGCGCCGCCGGCGCGGCGCCGGCTCCGGTCGGCCCGGCCGTCACGGGCGGGAGCTATACGGTGAGCTATGCGCGGTGCGGCGGCTGCGTGAGCGACTGGCTCGAGGAGCGCGCCGGCGGCGGCGCGTGGCAATACGTCGGCACGACGCCGATCACGTTCACGAACAAGCCCGCCGGGCAATACGCCTATCGGGTCGCCTACCTGTATCCGCTCGATCCGTATTACTTCACGACCTGGCTCGACTATGGCGCCGAGCTCGCGGTCACGGTTGCGGGAAGCGTTCCGCCCGTCGATTCCCTCGATATTCAGCGCGGCTATCGGTACGAGACGCGATACGGCGACGGCAATGGCGACGGCCGGCTCGACCTGTTCGTGAATCGCGTCGCGGGCGGCGTGCCCGGCAACGGTGCGCTCGACAGCCTGCTGCTCCTGCAGAACGGAGCGGGCGGCTTCTCGACGGCCGTGCCATCGGCCGCGCAGACGAGCGCCGCGCGCGGGTGGCCGCAAGCCGCCGTTCAAGTCGTGCTCACGGACTTCAACGTCGACGGCTATGTGGATCTGCTGCTGAAGAACGTCGGCGGCGCGCTCGGCACCGGCGTGGCGAATCAAATCGTTTACGCGCCTGGACGGCCGCTCACGGAGCAGCCCCTCGGCCTGCGTGCGGTCGACGATCGCCTAAAGCGCTTCGTGGCCAACGCGCACGCCTACCTTGCCGACACAACCTTCTTCGAGGCGAACGCGCCCACCGCCACGGTCTACCTTCAGTACCCGTTCGAGGTCTGTCCGCCGAGCTACGATCTGTACGCGCCGGCGAGTTGCTACTGGTTCTACATGCCGGTGCCGGTCACGGTCGCCGACTACTCGGGCTTCGATTCGGCCGCGCTCGCTGCATGGAACAACGAGACCGCCGTGCAAGGCGGCTCGGCGACGGCCGATCAAGCGACGCGTGCGATCGAGCACTCGTTCGAGGACGTGCTTGGTGTGCCGATCGGCGGCTGGGATTTCGGCGGCATCGCCGGCGAGCGCGGCCGACTCGACGATCCGACTTATCGGCGCGGATTCGAGCTGTTCCTCGCCGTGCTCGGCTTGTTCGATGCGGACGCCCAGGAGCTCGATCCCGCGCATGATCCCGCCCGGCGGCCCGACGTGGTCTACGTGACCGGTCGGCACGTCCTCGGCTTCCTGCCGTTGCATACCGCGCTCGAATACGGCGGCACGACCGTCAGCGCGCACGACAGCGATGCGAGCTTGTTCGGTAACGGGCTACTCGTGAGCCAGGTGAACTGGCCGAGCGACCGCCCACCCCTGATGATGACGCTCGGCACGGTCGCGTCTGCGCTCGGGGCGCCGGGTTACTGGACGCAGGTGCTCGCGTCCGACGCACGCTATCGCGACAACTTGCCGTACGATCCGGTGCCGACGGCGGGCAGCGGTCGGTACAACTCGAACGGCTACGTGAACGGGATGATCCAGGCGACGGCCGGCGTGCCGAGCATCGACGTCTCGCGCTTCGTCGGTGCGCGCAACCCGGTGCCGCCGAGCGCGTTTCATTGAGGGCGAGCCGGGGGCGCGGCCGCGCCCCCGGCGCCGTAGGAGGGAGTTGGATGGAGGTCGGCTTCGCGTCATCGGTGCAACGCTACGCGCTGTGCCTCGCGCTGTGGGTGTCGTCTTGGGTCGCACTGCCGTTCGTGGCGCTGGCGGCGGCGGCGCTGCTGCCGGCCGCACTGCGCAGCGCGCTCTTCTTCTGGCCTCAGTTGCTGTTGTTGCCGAATGGCCTCATCGACCGCGACACGCATGCGACGGTGCTCGGTCCCGGCACCCTGTACGCGGCTGCGGTGTTTTGGCTGGTCGCGACTGCGCTTTACATCGCACTCACGCGCAGCGTCCGCTTGCACTGGGTGCTGATCGGCTTCCTGCCTCTCGTGATCGTGCTGCTGACGGCGGCGCTCGGCGTGCTGCGTGCGTTGGGCGTCGTGCCGCTACTCGATGGCCTCTGAGCCTGCTGCCCCGCCGCGCAGCGGTGCTCCTCATATTCGCGTCACGCTTGACCCTCGTCTGCGCGGCGCCGCATCATCCTGCAGCTACGCGCTCGCGCACGCACCGGACCATACGCACGTGCTCTCGTTGCTGCTCTTGGCCAACGCCGTCGTCGCCTCGCAGGGCTCGGCGCTCGAGCTTACGTATCCGGAGGAGCCGGACCTCGATTCGATCGCGGTCGTTTGGAGCGGTCGGTCGGTGCCGTTCACGCATTCGGGCGACCATTGGTTTGCCGTCGTCGGTGTCGATCTCGACTCGCGGCCGGGGGCGCACGCCGTGCCCGTCACGTTCCACTACCGCGACGGCCGCATGCGCACGGAGTCGCAGCCGGTCACCGTGCGAGCCCAGAAGTTTCCGACCACGGAGCTGACCGTGGCCGATCGCTATGTGGAGCTGAGCCCCGAGGATCAGGCGCGCGTCGAGCGCGAAGGCAACGAAACCAACGAGATCTATGCGACCTTCACGCCCGAGCGGTATTGGTCCGCGCCGTTCGGTCCGCCGATTCCGGGCGCGACCGACGGCCGCAATTTCGGTCATCGGCGCGTATTCAACGGTCAGCCGCGAGCGCCGCATTCCGGCGCCGACCTGCGCGCGCGGACCGGCACACCCGTTTACGCCTCGAATCGCGGCCGCGTTCTGCTCGCGAAGGATCTGTTCTACAGCGGCAACACGGTATTCATCGATCACGGCCTGGGGTTGTTCTCGACCTACCTGCACCTCTCGAAGATCGAGGTCCGACCGGGCGAGATCGTGGCGCGGGGTCAACGCATCGGCTTGTCGGGAGCCACCGGCCGCGTGACCGGCCCTCACCTGCATTGGGGCGTGCGGATTCTAGACGCGCGGGTCGACCCGTTCTCGCTGCTCCGCATCACGGCCGCACCGTAGCGGGTGCCCGGCAGCCCGGGCGGCGGCCGAAACGCTGCAGCCGCCTACCGTATCGGCCTCAGTTTTGCTAGCATAGCTGAGCTTCCGTGGAGGATCGGCTCTGAGGCCGCCGGCGAATATCCCGAAGGATTAGCTGGTTAGGGCTGAAAGTTAACCGATATGGTTAGTTAAAGCCCCGTCAGGGGCTTTTTGTTTGGTCCGGTCCGCCGCGTGAGTGGCGGGCGAGCGCGCGAGATCGCGGAGCACGCGACGATCGAGGAATGGGCCTAGGGCCCATTTTTTGTTTGACGCTTCGCTTTGATGGATGGAGCGATGGGCCAAGGGGTCGACAAGGAGCGCCTGATAGAGCGGCTGCAGCCCGCGGTTGCGGCGCTCGGCTTCGAGATCTTGGATCTCGATGCGCACCTGGGTCGGCGCGGGTTGCTGCGGATCTTCATCGACCGCGAAGCCGGCGTGACGCTCGATGACTGCGAGCGCGTGAGCGAGCAGCTCGGCGCCTGGCTCGACGTCGAGGACCCGCTGCCGGGCAGCTACGTGCTCGAGGTGTCGTCGCCCGGGTTCGATCGGAGGCTGCGCACGCTCGCTCATTTCGAGCGGTTCCGCGGGGAGGTGGCGCGGGTCGAGCTGAAGGAAGCGCGCGGCGAGCGTCGTCGATTCAAGGGGCGGATCGCGGGCGTCGAGGAAGGCGAGGTGCTGCTCGAAGAGGATGGTGAGGTGTGGCGGTTGTCGTTGGACGAGATCGCGATGGCGCGGCTCGCACCTGAGACTTGAAGGTTGGGTATTGACGTATGAGCAAAGAGATTCTGCTGGTCGTTGACGCGGTCTCGAACGAGAAGGGCGTCGAAAAGAGCGTGATCTTCGAGGCGATCGAAGCGGCGCTCGCGTCCGCTACGCGCAAGCGCTACGGCGACGACATCGAGGTGCGCGTGGCAATCGACCGCGCGAGCGGCTCCTACGAGACCTTCAGGCGTTGGAAGGTATTCGCAAACGATTCCACCGAGCTCGAGGAGCCGGCGCGCGAGCTGCGACTCGAGGATGCGCTCGACGTCGATCCGAACGCCCAGGAGGGCGAGTTCGTCGAGCAGCCGATGGAATCGGTCGAGTTCGGCCGCATCGCCGCTCAGACGGCCAAGCAGGTGATCGTGCAAAAGGTGCGCGAGGCCGAGCGCCAGCAGGTCGTCGAAGCGTACAAGGACCGCGCGGGCGAGCTCGTGAGCGGCATCGTGAAGCGCGTCGACCGCAATGGCGCCTACGTCGATCTCGGCGGCAATGCCGAAGGCTTCATTCCGCGCGAGGATCTGATCCCGCGCGAGCCGATCAAGCCGCAGGACCGCATCAAGAGCCTCCTGCGCGAGGTTCGCTCGGAGCCGCGCGGACCGCAGCTGTTCCTCACGCGCACGTCGCCGAAGTTCCTGATCGAGCTGTTCAAGATCGAGGTGCCGGAGGTTGGGCAGGGTCTCATCGAGATTTTGGCCGCCGCGCGGGATCCGGGTCTGCGCGCGAAGATTGCCGTCCGCAGCCACGACAGCCGCATCGATCCGGTCGGCGCCTGCGTCGGCATGCGGGGCTCACGCGTGCAAGCCGTCTCGAACGAGCTCGCGGGCGAGCGCGTCGACATCATCCTGTACGACGAGAACGCTGCGCAGTTCGTGATCAACGCGATGTCGCCGGCCGAGGTGATCTCCATCGTCGTCGACGAGGACTCGCACAGCATGGATCTCGCCGTGGAGGAGGACAAGCTCTCACAGGCGATCGGCCGCGGCGGCCAGAACATTCGCCTCGCGAGCGAGCTCAGCGGCTGGCAGCTCAACGTGATGACGGAATCGGCGGCCGAGGAGAAGAGCGAGCAGGAAGCTCACTCGCTCGTGGGGAATTTCATGAAGGAGCTCGACGTCGACGAGGATGTGGCCACGATCCTGGTTCAGGAAGGCTTTTCCTCGTTGGAGGAGATCGCCTACGTACCGGCGAGCGAGCTGCTCGCGATCGAGGAGTTCGATCCGCAGATCGTCAACGAGCTGCGCTCGCGAGCGCGCGACGTGCTGATCACGCAGGCGATCGCGAGCGAGGAAGTCATCGATCAGGCTGAGCCGGCCGAAGACCTGTTGACTCTCGAGGGCATGGACCGAGAGCTCGCGCTCGTGCTCGCGAGCCGCGGAATCGTGACGCGCGAGGACCTCGCGGAGCAGGCCGTCGACGACTTGGAGCAGATCGACCATCTCGACGCGGAACGCGCCGCGAAGCTCATCATGGCGGCGCGAGCACATTGGTTCGACAACGAGAAGCAAGCTTAACGGCCGAGGAGCTAGCGCATGGCAGGACTGACGGTCTCGGATTTCGCCAAGGTATTGAAGGTACCGGTGGACCGTTTGCTCATTCAGCTGGATGAGGCGGGCATCAAGGTCGGCGGGGCCGACGATACGATTAGCGAGGATGCGAAGCTCGAGCTGCTCACCCATCTTCGCAAGACCCACGGTCGCAAGGACGCCGCTGATTCCGCGCCGCGCCGCATCACGCTCAAGCGCAAGTCGCAGAGCGAATTGCGAGCTTGCGGCGGGCCAAGGGCGCTCACGAACCATCAACGTCGAGGTGCGCCAGAAGCGCACCTACATCAAGCGCGACGTGCTCCAAGAGCAGGCACGTAAGCAGCAAGAGGAGCTCGATGCCCAGCGCCGGGCGGAAGAAGAAGCGCGCACCGCCGTGGAGCGCGAGGAACAGCAGAAGCGCGAGGCCGAGGAACGCGAGCGGCTCGCCGCGGAGCAGCGCGCCGAAGAGGAGCGCCGCCGCGCCGAGGAAGAGCTGCGCCGCGCGGCTGCGGAGACCGAAGCGCGCAACCGCGCGGAGGAAGAGCGCAAGCGCGCCGCGCTGGCCGAGAAGGAAGCGCAGCAGCGTGCCGACGCCGAGCGCGCACGTCAAAAAGCGAAGAAGGAGCGCGTCGTCACGGAGCCCGTCGACGCGGACCATACGTTGCACGTGGCCGACGGCATGGCCGGACGGCGCCGCAAGAAGAAGGCGCCCCGACGCCGCAACGTTTCCATGAGCGCGGATCCGCAGCACGCGTTCGAGCGGCCGACGGCGCCGGTCGTGCGCGAGGTGGAGATCGGCGAGCACATCACGGTGAGCGAGCTCGCGCAGCGGATGGCGATCAAGGCGAACGAGGTGATCAAGGCCCTGATGAAGATGGGCATGATGGTCACGATCAATCAAGCGCTCGATCAAGACACGGCGACGCTCGTCGTCGAAGAGATGGGCCACACGGCGAAGCGCGTGAAGACCACGGCCATCGAGGACCAGCTGCAGCAGTCCGTGGAGCAGGCGGCCGGCACGGCAGAAGAGAAACCGCGGGCGCCTGTGATTACGATCATGGGACATGTCGACCACGGCAAGACCTCGCTGCTCGACTACATTCGGCGCACGCGCGTGGCGGCCGGCGAGGCAGGCGGAATCACGCAGCACATCGGCGCGTATCGCGTGGAGACGCCTAAAGGTACGGTCACGTTCCTCGACACCCCCGGCCACGCGGCGTTCACCGCAATGCGCGCGCGCGGCGCACGCGCGACCGACATCGTGGTGCTCGTGGTCGCGGCCGACGACGGCGTGATGCCGCAAACCGTCGAAGCGATTCAGCACGCGAAGGCGGCCGGCGTGCCGCTCGTCGTCGCGATCAATAAGATCGACAAGCCCGACGCGGACCCCGACCGGGTCCGCAACGAGCTCGCGAAGCACGAGCTGATTCCGGAGGAGTGGGGCGGCGATACGCTCTTCGTCAGCGTCTCTGCAGTGACGGGTGACGGCGTCGACAAGCTGCTCGAATCGTTGCTGTTGCAAGCCGAGCTGCTCGACCTCAAGGCGCCGGACACCGGGCCGGCGGCGGGCGTCGTGCTCGAAGCGAGCCTCGACCGCGGCCGCGGTGCGGTCGCGACCGTGCTCATCAACAAGGGCGAGCTCAAGGTCGGCGACACGCTGCTCGCGGGCCAAGAGTACGGCCGCATCCGGGCGATGTTCGACGAGACCGGCGGTCAGATCCAATCCGCCGGACCGTCGACGCCGGTCGTCGTGCTCGGCTTGTCGGGCACGCCGCTCGCGGGCGACGACGTGCAAGTGGTCGCCGACGACCGCCAGGCGCGCGAGGTCGCACAGTTCCGGCAGAGCCGCGAGCGCGACACGAAGATTGCGCAGCAGCAGGCTGCGAAGCTCGAGAACATCTTCAGCCAGATGGCCGAAGGCGGTGTGCCGTCGATACAGCTGCTGATCAAAGCCGATGTGCACGGCAGCGCCGAGGCGCTGAAGGACGCAATCGAGAAGCTGTCCTCGGCCGACGTGAAGATCATGGTCATTGCCTCGGGCGTCGGCGGCATCACGGAATCCGACGTTCAGCTCGCCGCGGCGTCGAAGGCCATCATCATGGGCTTCAACGTGCGCGCCGACGCTGCCGCTCGCGCCGCCCTCAAGGAGACCGGCGTCGATGTTCGCTACTACAGTGTCATTTACGAGGCTATCGACGATGTCCGCGCGGCCGCAAACGGGCTGCTCAAGCCCGAAGTGCGGGAGCAGATCGTCGGGCTCGCGGAAGTTCGGGAGGTGTTCCGCTCGACCGAAGTTCGGCAACGTGGCGGGCTGCATGGTCGTCGACGGCTACGTGAAACGCAGCAACCCGATTCGCGTGCTCCGCGAGAACGTCGTGATCTTCGAAGGCCAGCTCGAGTCCCTGCGGCGCTTCAAGGACGATGTCAACGAGGTGCGGGCCGGGACCGAATGCGGTATCGGCGTGCGCAATTACAACGACGTCAAGGCCGGCGACCAGATCGAGTGCTACGAGCGCACCGAGATCGCGCGCACGATCTAGATCGATGCCGCGCGAGAACTCGAGACGCCTGCGCGTTGCGGCCGAGATGGAGCGGCTGCTGAACGAGCTGCTGCTGTCGGACGTGAAGGACCCACGGCTCGCGGGCGTGCGCGTGACCGCCGTCGAGGTCAGCGGCGACTTGGGCGTCGCGACGGTCTTCTTCAACCTGCTCGGGCTCGACGACGGCCCCGACGAGGCGCGCACGGGCTTCGAGCAAGCACGCGGATTCTTTCGGTCCCGAATCGCCCAATCGCTGCAGATGCGGCGCATGCCGGAGCTGCGCTTTCGGTACGACTCGAGCGCGCGGCGTGCCGCCGAGATCGGCCGGCTGATCGACGACGCGAACGCGCCGGGCCGCTCCTCGGACTGACGCCGCGGCGTGCCGAGCCAGCGAGTGCGGGGCAGGGACGTCGACGGCGTGCTGCTGCTCGATAAACCCCCCGGCATCACATCGAACCAGGCGCTGCAGAGGGCGAAACGGCTCTATGGCGCCGCGAAGGCCGGCCACACCGGAAGCCTCGATCCGCTCGCTACCGGCATGCTGCCGATCTGCTTCGGTTTCGCGACGCGGCTGTCGACCTATCTGCTCGAGCAGCGCAAGAGCTACTCGGTGCAGGGCGTGCTCGGGGTCGCGACCGCGACCGGTGACGCCGACGGCGCAGTGATCGAGCGCCGCGACTCGCCGGTGCCGGACGAAGCGGCCGTGCGTGCGGCGCTGCAACGATTTCGGGGCGAGATCGACCAGGTGCCGCCGATGTATTCGGCCCTGAAACAGGGCGGCGTGCGGCTCTACGCGCTCGCGCGTCGCGGCATCGACGTCCCGCGCGCCCCACGCCGGGTGACGATCGAGTCGCTCGTGCTCGACGAGTATCGGTGGCCCAAGCTCGCGCTCACGGTGCGTTGCTCAAAAGGCACCTACATCCGCAGCTTGGTCGAGGACGTGGCTGCTGCGCTGGGGACGGTCGCGCACGTGGCGGTGCTCCGAAGACTGACGGTCGACCCGTTCGGCCCGCATGCGATGCACACGTTCGAGGAGCTCGAGGCGCTCGCGCGGGAGGGGGGCGCGGCGGCGCTCGACGCGGCGCTGCTGCCACCGGCCGCGGCGCTGGTCGGCTGGAGCAGCGTCCGGTTGTCGGTCGCAGCAACGGAGCGTTTTGCACATGGCCAGGCCGTGGCGGCCGACCCGGACTGGCCGCTGGGCGCAGTCTGTGTGCACTCGAGCGATGACCGGTTGGTTGCGATCGGCGAGGTGGGCCCCGATCGGCGGCTGCACCCGAAGCGGGTGTTCACCCGTTAAGTGCTTGGAGCGACGCCGAGTGTTTCGGTAGAATGCCGGCCTTCTTGGAAGGGTTGGAACATACGAGGTCCGCTGGATAAGGCGGCCTGGAGATGAGCATGGCTTTGAAGACGGCTAGAAAGGCCGAAATCATCGGCGAGTATCGCCGCAATCCCGAGGATACGGGCTCCCCTGAAGTGCAGGTGGCGCTGCTCTCGGCGCGGATCTCGCAACTGTCCGAGCATTTCACGGGCCACGGGAAGGATCACCACTCTCGGCGCGGCCTCCTGAAGATGGTCAATCAACGCCGCAAGCTGTTGGACTACCTGAAGCAAGTCGATCAAGGGCGCTATCAAGACCTGATCGGCCGCCTCGGGCTGCGGCGTTGACTGCGTACCCCACCGCTCAGAGCCGGCTCGCCCGGCTCTGAACGCTTTAGCACCATCGGCAGACGGGCGCGTCCGGAACACGGACGGGCCATGCTGACTTTTGAGGAATAGTAAAGTGAAAGTGAACAGAACATTCAAATACGGCGCGCACGAAGTCACGATCGAGACGGGTGTGATCGCGCGGCAAGCCGACGGCGCCGTCCTCGTTAATATGGCGGATACCGTCGTGCTCGTCACCGCAGTGGGCGAGAAAAAGGATGTCGAGGGGCGCGACTTTTTTCCCTTGACCGTCAACTATCAGGAAAAGACCTACGCCGCCGGGCGGATTCCGGGCGGCTTCTTCAAGCGCGAAGGTCGACCGAGCGAAAAGGAGACCCTGACTTCGCGACTGATCGATCGGCCGATTCGTCCGCTGTTCCCCGAGGGCTTTCGGCGCGACGTCCAGGTGATCGCGACGGTGCTGTCGATGAATCCGGAGATCGATCCTGACATTCCCGCGATGCTCGGCGCGTCTGCTGCGCTCGCGCTGTCCGGGTTGCCGTTCATGGGGCCTATCGGCGGCGCTAGGGTCGGCTACAAGGACGGTCAATATTTGCTGAACCCGACCGGCAGCGAGCTTCAGGAATCTCTGCTCGACCTGGTCGTCGCGGGCACCAAAGACGCCGTGCTGATGGTCGAGTCGAGCGCGGAAGTGCTGTCCGAGGATGTGATGCTCGGCGCCGTCGTGTTCGGCCACGAGCAAATGCAAGTCGCAATCGAGGCGATCAAGTCGCTGGCCCAAGAGGCCGGCCGACCGTCGATCGAGTGGGCGGCCCCTGTCAAGAACGCGGAGCTTGCGGCGGCCGTCGAGAAGATCGTGCCGCAGCTGGCCGAGGCGTACGGAATTCCCGAGAAGCAGGTTCGCTACGCGCGCATCGCAGCGATCAAGAAGGACGCCGTCGCGGCGCTGACGGGCGAGGGCTCGGCCTGGTCGCCGGCCCAGGTCCAGACGGAGATCCATGATGCGGAGCGCGAGATCGTGCGCGGGCGTATCGTCGCCGGTCAGCCCCGCATCGACGGTCGCGACAACCGCACCGTTCGGTCGATCGACATCCAGGTCGGCATGCTGCCGCGGACGCACGGGTCGGCCGTGTTCACCCGTGGCGAGACGCAGGCGCTCGTCGTGACGACGCTCGGCACCGGCCGTGACGCGCAAATCGTCGACGCCCTCGAGGGTGAGCGGCGCGATCCCTTCATGCTTCACTACAACTTCCCGCCGTATAGCGTTGGTGAGACAGGATTTATAGGCTCTCCTAAGCGCCGCGAGATCGGCCACGGCCGGCTCGCTCGCCGCGGCGTGGAAGCCGTGATGCCGGATATGACCACTTTCCCGTACGTCATTCGCGTGGTGTCCGAGATCACCGAGTCGAACGGCTCGAGCTCGATGGCGACGGTCTGCGGGACGAGCCTGTCGCTGATGGACGCCGGTGTACCGGTCAAGGCGGCCGTCGCCGGCGTCGCAATGGGCTTGATCAAGGAAGACAGCGGCTTCGTCGTGCTGACCGACATCCTCGGCGACGAGGACCACCTCGGCGACATGGATTTCAAGGTCGCCGGCACCACGGACGGCGTGACCGCGCTGCAGATGGACATCAAGATCTTGGGCATCACGCGCGAGATCATGTCGGTTGCGTTGGCGCAGGCGCGCGAGGGCCGGCTGCACATCCTTCGCGAGATGAGCCGCGTGATCAAGGCGCCACGCGAGAAGATGTCGGACTGGGCGCCCACGATCATCACGTTCAAGATCGACCCCGAGAAGATCCGCGACGTGATCGGCAAGGGCGGCGCAGTCATTCGTGGAATCACCGAGGAGACCGGCACCACGATCGACATCGAGAACGACGGCACGGTCAAGATCGCGTCCGTGGACGGTGCAGCGGGCCGCAGGGCCCTCGAGCGGATCGAGCTGATCACGGCCGATGTCGAGGTCGGCCGTATCTACCAGGGTAAAGTCGCTCGGCTCATGGACTTCGGCGCGTTCGTCACGATTCTGCCGGGGCGCGATGGCCTCGTGCATATCTCGCAGATCTCGAACGAGCGCGTGGAGCGCGTGAGCGACAAGCTCAAAGAGGGCGACATCGTCCAGGTCAAGGTGCTCGAGGTCGACCGCCAGGGGCGAATCCGCCTGAGCATGCGCGACGTGAGCGCCGCCTGACGCGAGGCGCCGACGCACAGCCGGCCGCCGTCGGCAACCTCGCGGCGGAGTGGGTCAATGCGGCTCACCCGGGGCCGGACTCGCCTCGCTCGGGTCGACAATCGCGCGAACGCCGCGTAGAGAGTCGATTTGCCAGCGTTCGAGCGCCCAGCGCCAGAGCGCGGCCGGTCGCTCGAGCGCCGCTTCCTGGGGCACATCGAGGCCGAGCAGCCGCAGCACGGTGCAGGCCGTAGGGCCGCACTCCGACGCGCTTACGGCCGCCGCGTGCGTTTGCTTCGAGAGCTTCTGACCGCTCCCGTTCACGATGACGGGCAGATGCCGGTAGCTCGGGCTCGGCAGCTCGAGAACGCTCTGCAGATGCAGGTGCGCGGCGGTCGAGTCGAGCAAGTCGATCCCTCGCACCACGGCGGTGATGCCTTGCTCGGCGTCATCGAGCACGACAGCGAGGTGGTACGCCGGCAGACCGTCGCGCCTCTGAACGACGTAGTCACCGGTGGTCAGGTCGAGGCGCGTTCGCACCGATCCTTGCAACCCATCGTCGAAGAACGTCTCGGTGCCGGTCTCGACCCGCACGCGGACCGCGGTGGGCCCTTCGTGCGCGGGTGCGTCGCGGCAGGTGCCGGGATAGCGCAGGCCCGCGGCATCGTTATCCGCGAGGATGCGGCTACGCGAGCAGCTGCAGCGGAACGCGCGGCCCGTGCGTAGCAACCCTTCGACGGCGGCGCGATAGGCTTCGCCGCGTGCGCTTTGGTAGAGCACGGTGCGATCCCACGTAAGATCGAAGGCTTCCAGAGTGCGCAGCAGTTGGTCCGCGGCGCCCGGAACCTCGCGCGGTGGATCGATGTTCTCGATGCGAACGAGCCACTCGCCGCGAGCCCGACGGGCGTGCAGAAAGCTCGCGACCGCTACGGTCAACGAGCCGAGATGTAACGGTCCCGTCGGCGAAGGCGCGAAACGGCCGACGTAGCGCACGGAGCCGCGCGGGATCTAGCGGTACTGATCCTCGCGGTCGCGGAACTGCTTCTCGGCGAGCTCGCGGCGCTCCTGGGCCTCGACGCAGAGTGTTGCGACGGGTCTCGCTTCGAGGCGGCGCAGGCCGATCTCGTCGCCCGTTTCCTCGCAGTAGCCGTACGACCCGTCGTCGATGCGGGTGAGTGCGGAGTCGATCTTCTTCAGCAGCTTGCGCTCGCGGTCGCGGGTGCGCAGCTCGAGGCCGAACTCCGACTCCTGCGTCGCGCGGTCGTTCGGATCGGGGAAGTTCGCTGCATCGTCCTTCATATGCAGCATCGTGCGGTCGACTTCCTCCATCAATTCGCGCTTCCAGGCGAGCAAGATCTGGCGGAAGTGCTCGAGCTGTCCCTTGCTCATGTAGTCTTCGCCGCGCTTCGGCTGGTACGGCGTGAAGCCGCGGATGGGACCGGACAAGACGCTTGCGCTGGTGCGCCGTGCTGCCGACGCCACCGGCGCGACCGCTCGGGCGCTGCCGGTGGTCTTCTTCGAGGACGTCCTCGTTTGACCCTTCGGGGCGGAGAGTTGTTTCTTCGTCACCTTTTTCTGGCTCGTACTCTTGGCTGACTTCACTGTCTTCTTCGACGACGACCGAGACAGGGATCTTCGAGTCGACGTCGAGCCCGATCGCCGGGCCGACGACTTCGCGGCGGCGCGTTTGGCGACCTTCTTCTTGCTAGCGCTACTTCGCTTCTTGGTGGCTGCTCTCTTCCCGGACATCGCCCTTGCCTCCAAGACGGTTCGAACGGAGCGGGCGATTATACATAGCTGTCGAGGCGGCGGAAGGGTCTTGGAACGCCTCGAATCGGGCTATTCTGGGGGGAGCCGCACCTCGACCGGCGGTGTCCAGCTCGGCTGACGCTCTTCAGCCACGACCGTGGTGAAGATGCCACCGCGGACATTGAAGATCGCCGTGAGCCGGATGAAGCGTGGCCGGAGCAGCCGGGCGAGGTCGCCGAGGATCCGGTTGGTCACCGCTTCGTGGAACGCGCCCTCGCCGCGGAACGACCAAATGTACAGCTTGAGTGACTTGAGCTCGACGCAGAGCTCGTCGGGCACGTACTCCAGATGCAGGGTCGCGAAATCGGGCTGACCTGTCTTCGGACAGAGACAGGTGAACTCGGGAATCCGCATTCGAATCGTGTAGTCGCGCTGCGACTGCGGATTCGGAAACGTTTCGAGGAGCGACTGCGACGCTCGCGGCGCCGGCTTCTTGGCCACGTTGCGTATTCCGGGATGTCTATCAGGGAGTGCCGAACGACCGTCGTCTTGAGTCGTCTTTTACTTTACACTACCGCCGTCGCTGCGGCCATGAAGGCCGATCCTTCTGATCACCACGGAGTTGCCGCGCCCACGCCATGCGCCTGAGTAAGATCAAGCTCGCGGGCTTCAAGTCGTTCGTCGATCCCACCACGATCAAATTCCCAAGCAACCTCATGGGCATCGTGGGGCCAAACGGTTGCGGCAAGTCGAACATCATCGATGCGATCCGCTGGGTGCTCGGCGAGGGCTCCGCGAAGACGCTGCGCGGTGATTCGATGGCCGACGTGATCTTCAATGGCTCGGGCAACCGCAAACCCGTCGGCGTAGCAAGCATCGAGCTCACATTCGACAACTCCGACGGCACGATTACCGGTCCATATGCCGGCTACTCCGAGGTGTCCGTGCGCCGTGTCGTGTCGCGCGATGGGACTTCGCAGTACTACCTGAACAGCGGCCGGTGCCGACGTAAGGACATCACTCACATTTTGCTCGGCACGGGACTCGGCTCGCACGGGTATTCGATTATCGAGCAGGGCATGATTTCGCGGCTCGTCGAGGCGAAACCCGACGAAATGCGCGCATTCCTCGAGGAGGCGGCCGGCATCTCCAAATATAAGGAGCGACGGCGCGAGACCGAGAACCGAATTCACCATACACGTGAGAACCTCGAGCGCCTGGCGGACTTGCGCGACGAGATCGACAAGCAGCTCACGCACCTCCAGCGCCAGGCAAAGGACGCCGAGCGCTACAAGAATTTGAAGGCCGAGCAGCGTCGAGTGAACGCGGAGCTGCTCGTTCTGCGATTGAACGCTCTACGTGCCGAGGTCGCCGCGCAAGAGCAGTCATTCAAGGAGAAGCAGCTGTCCCTCGAGGCCGCAATTGCGGCCCAGCGCTCCGCCGAGACCGAGATCGAAAAGCTGCGCGTCGAGCTCGCCGACCGCAACGAGCGTTTCAATGCCGCTCAGGGCGCCTATTACCGCGTAGGCTCGGAGATCGCGCGGCTCGAGCAGTCCGTACAGCACCGCAAGGACCTGTTACAGCGTCACCGGGACGACCTTCACGGCACCGAGCAGCAGATAGACGAGATCAAGTCACACGTCGTCAGCGATCAAACCGAGCTCGAACAGCTGGAGCTGCTCTTGCAGGAGCTCGGCCCGGGCCTGGAGCAGGCGCACGCGACGCAGCGCAGCTCGCAGCAGGCGCTCGAGCAAGCCGAGCGTGCCATGGAGCAGTGGCGCAGCCGCTGGGAGCAAGCCGGCGAGGAGCTTGCGACGGCCGAGCGTGCGATCGAGGTCGAGGATGCACGCATCGAGCAGCTGTCCGCCCAGACCGAGCGGCTTGCAAAGGAGCAGCAGAAGCAGGAAGAGGAGCGCGCCGGTCTCACGTTCGAGGAGCTCGAGCAGCGCCTTACGGCTTTGATCGGCAACGAGCAGCGGCTGCTCGCGGCGCGCGATGATGCAACGCGCGCGCTCGATACCGTGTGGCAGCAGATCCAGCAGCTGCGCGAGCAAGACAAGAAGATCTCACTGCACCTCGACCAACTGCGCGAGCAGCTGCAAACCGCGCGTGGCCGACTCACGTCGCTCGAGGCGCTGCAGCAGGCGGCGCTCGGCAAGACGTCGGAGCGTGTCAACCGTTGGCTCGAGTCGCAATCGCTCACCGACCGCCGGCGTTTGGCGCAGGAGCTCGTCGTCGAGAGCGGTTGGGAGCGTGCGGTCGAGACCGTGCTCGGGCTCTACTTGCAGGCGGTCAGTATCACGGCTTTGGACGACGCAGCCCGGGCACTGCCGACGTTGACGGAAGGTAGCGTTACTTTGCTCGAGGAGCAGGCGGAGACAGACTTCTCCGTTGCCCACGGACTGCTGCTCGCTAAGGTCCGCGCGCCGGCCGCGGTCGCACCGCTGCTCAGCGGAGTCCGCGTTGCCGAGT
The DNA here is from genome assembly GCA_963817615.1 of uncultured Gammaproteobacteria bacterium. Lineage (GTDB taxonomy): Bacteria > Pseudomonadota > Gammaproteobacteria > Steroidobacterales > Rariloculaceae > FEN-1219. Next base: position 704,151 of record CAWFPH010000003.1, read on the forward strand.
CGCTCGACGAAGCGCTCGCGATGCGCGGCAGCTTGCGAGACGGCGAATCCGTAATCACGCCGGAAGGCTTTTGGATCGGCCGCGGTTGGGCGCGCGTCAATCGCAGCGATGATCCGCAGGTCGGCGTGATCGCGAGAGGCGAGGAGATCAAACGACTACGGGAGACCGTCGCCAGCACGGCGAAGCGAGTCGAGGAGGTTGCGAAGGCGCTCGCCGATACGCGGCTCCAGCTCGAACGCCTCGAGGAAGCGCGCGTTGCGGCTCAAGCGGAAAGCGGTAGACGCCAACAGTTGCACGCCGAGACGAATACGAAACTCGGCGCATGCCGCAGCGAGCTCGAGCAAACGCGCGCCCGGGCGGGGATGCTCGACCGCGTGATCGCCGACCTCACGACGGAGCGGCATGCGCTCGTAACCGCGCTCGACGAAAGCCGTGCCCGTAAAGAAACGGCGGTGTCGCGCCGGCGAGAGCTCACCACTTCTCGCGAGGCCTCGGAGCAGGAGCGCCGGGAGCATCAGGAACGCGTCGCTGCGGCGCGCGTCTTGGCAGAGCAACATCGCGAAACCGCACAAGCCATCGCAATCCAGGTCGAAGCGAGGCGTAGCTCCAGGGAGTCCGCGAGCGCTGCGCTGTCGCGTGTCCAGGGTCAGCTCGCGCACCTCACGAAGCGCCAGCAGGAACTCGACAGTGCGATCGCTGCGGCTGCAGATCCGCTGGCTGCCGACGAGCAGACGCTCGTCGCCAAGCTCGATGAGCGGCTTAGCGTCGAAGCGGATCTCGGACGTGCACGGGGAGCTACCGAGGAGACCGATACTCAGCTGCGTGACGCAGAGGAACGTCGCGTCGCCAAGCAACGCGTCGTGAACGAGCTACGCGAGGCAGCAGACACGGTGCGGCTCGCCGTCCGCGAGGCTCAGGTGCGCGCCGAAACCGTCGCCGAGCAGTTCGGCGAGACCGGCTTCGAGCTCGAGCAGGTGGTTGCGGAGTTGCAGCCGGAAGCGACGGCGGAGGCCTGGCACGACACGTTCGAGCAGCTCGAGCGCCGCATTCAGCGGCTCGGCGCCATCAACCTCGCGGCCATCGACGAGTTTCAGGAGCAGTCCGAGCGCAAGAAGTATCTCGACGCGCAATTTACCGATCTTACCGATGCGCTCGAGACACTCGAAAACGCGATCCGGAAGATCGACCGTGAAACGCGCACTCGTTTCAAGGAGACGTTCGACAAGGCGAACCACGGACTCGGGCGCCTATTCCCCCGTTTGTTCGGAGGAGGGCACGCCTACCTCGAGCTCGACGGCGAAGACTTGCTTGGCTCGGGAGTGACCGTGATGGCGCGGCCACCGGGAAAGAAGAACAGCACGATCCACCTGCTCTCGGGCGGTGAGAAAGCTCTCACGGCGGTAGCGCTGGTCTTTTCCATCTTCGAGCTCAACCCGGCACCTTTCTGCTTGCTCGATGAGGTCGACGCGCCTCTCGACGATGCGAACGTCGGCCGCTTCTCTGAAATCGTGCGCGAGATGTCGGAACAAGTTCAGTTCGTGATCATTACGCACAACAAGACCACGATGGAGTCAATGCATCAGCTGACCGGCATTACTATGAATGAGCCGGGTGTCTCCAGGATGGTCGCTGTGGATATCGACGAAGCAGTCAAGCTTGCAGCGATGTAGCCGTTATCGCGATGTGGGATCTGCGCTGGGTGCTTGTGGGCCTGGGTGCCCTCGTGGTCATCGGGGTCTACTTATGGAGCAAGGGGTACTTCAACCGGCGGCTATTGCCTAGGCTACCGCGGCGGGCGGAACGCGTCGAGCCTAGCATCGGAGACACGGCGGCCGTTCCGCAACCTCAGGAGAGCTTCGATAGCTCTCCGCCGGTTGCGTCGCCGGCGCCGGCCGCAGCACCGGTCTCGCCACCGGTTCTGGAGCGGGTGATTGCGCTGCGCTTGATACCCCGGAACGGCGAGCTTCCCGCAGAACGTGTGGTTGCCGCGCTAAACGGCGCTGAGCTCGAGCACGGCCGATACGGCATCTTTCACCGACCGCCACACGTCGGAACGGAACCGCTCTTCAGCGTCGCCAATCTCACGGAACCCGGCACCTTCGATCTAGAGACCCTCGCGGAAAACTCCGTAGCCGGACTGACCTTCTTTATAGTGCTCCCCGGCACCGGGGACCCGGTCGAACGGTTCGATGCAATGGTTGCCGCTGCCCGTATGCTCTCCGTCGAGCTCGATGGGGAGTTGCACGACGAGCGCGGCAGTTCCTGGAGTATCCAGCGCGAGCGTTACCTCCGCGAAGAGATCATCGAATACCGCCACCAAAGCGACCGGCGCTAACGGGCCGCGAAGTGTCCTCTACACGACGCAATACAATGCCGATACCCCGGGGATCGGCCCGCGGTCACTCTCCCGCGGCTTTGGTAGCAGGAATTCCGCGTACTTTGGGGCATTACGCAAGTATCGGCCGAAAGCCGTGGGAATTACGCTGTTCTCAGCGAGACTGAACCTTTGTTACTGCTGCACACATCAGAATGAGATCGCCTATCCAACACACGATGCTCGTCTCGCTTGCTTCGGTCCTTCGACCGCTTGCCAAGCTGATGTTGCTCTCAGGTCTTGGGTTTTCGGAGTTCTCGGCGGTCGCCAAGAGCGTGTTCGTGCAGGTCGCGAGCGAGCAATACGGCTTGCGGGGACGTCCTACCAACATATCTAGAATCTCTGCCATGACTGGCATTTCGCGGAAGGAGATAAGCAGAATCCGTGCCGATGTCTCCCTGGATTCACGTTGGATTCCTGATTTAGAGACAAATCCAGCGAATACGGTCATGCACTACTGGCACTACGATCCGGACTTCTCCGAATCACCAGGCCGAGCGCGGCGACTCAAGCTCGATGGTCCTGCTAGTTTCGCTTCACTTGTAGCGCGTTATGCTGGCGACATACCTCCAGGCGCTATTCGCGCCGAGTTACGGCGCATGAAAATCATCTCAGAAGACGGAGAGTTCGTGTCCGCGCGCCAGCGGTTCTTTTCATCGGCCCACTTCGATACAGATTTGGTTCGACGGATCGCGTTTTCATTGGCTAACCTTGGTGAAACGGTCGTTCACAATGTGAAGCTGTACCATCTATCTGATGTTTCGAAGGAAATGAGCGAAACGCTGGGACGGCTTGAGAGAGCTGCATGGACGCAGCATCTGAAGGCCGAGGACGTTGAGAGATTCAAGCGATGGATTCGCCAGCGAGCGATCATCTTCGTCGAAGAAGCCGATGATTGGCTTGGACAGCACGAACTGCCGAAATCCGAATGGAAACGGACCGCCCCACGTAGCGTGGGAATAGGCGTGTACTATTTCGAAGAGGGCGGGGAGTAATTGCTTAGGAATCGATCTCTATCGATTGAATAGAGCGACGCAATGCGCTGACTGGGTTCGTCGAATACGTTTTCGACGAAAGCCATCCCGAGCTTTTGCAAGACTCGGATACTGCGCGTGTTTTCTGGATAGACCAGGCCGTAGATTTCCTGCAATGCGTTTTCGGGAAGTCTAAACGCCCCGTGCATTAGCGGCCGGGCAGCCTCTACCGCAAGACCTCGGCCCCATTTATCTGGCCGCAAGGCATAGAACACTTCGAAATGCGCCGAGGTGCGTGCTGCGGTCATGGCTCGGATACCACACCAACCTATTACCTCGGCGTTAACGCGCTCAACCATGGCTAAAGCGCCGAAGCCTGTCTCGTTGACGGCGCGAATTATGCGCTGAAGTGACGCGAGCGACTCTGCCCGCGTCTTGACTCCTCCAGCGTGCTGAGTTGCCACGGTGTCGCTATGGAGGCGATAGAGCGACTCGGAATCGTCAAGGCAAAACGGCCTCAACACTAGCCGCTTGGTCGTAACGGGGAAGAGTACGTTTAATCGCCCTGAATAAGCCACATTTGCAAGTAGAACAATAAATTAGAAGAAACCGGCGGCGTTTTTGTTTTGCGGCGCTGCGGACCATCGTAAGTATTCAGCATGTCAAGGCATATTTTCTTTTGTCCTTGACGTAATTCAAATTTGGTAACAAAATCCCGATAAATTCTAATTATGTAGAGCCTTTTTGCTTTTTGTTAATTCGTAGCGCCATCAATTGAACCATAACTGCGTTACGAGAACGCTAACTGTCTGTTAGTAAAAGAAAAATGGTGTCTATACATCAAAGTCGGCTGGGTAGCAATCGACCGTGTCGCAGCGTGGGCCGAGGTTAACTTGAAGCAAACAATCGCCGCTCCTTTCTTCACTGCCTTCTTATGGATGTCCTTCGGTGGTACGGCCATCGCGGCATCTGACCAGGGCGAATCAGTTCATGCCGTCACTGTGGGTTCCACTCGTGGGGTGACCGGCAGCGGACTGCGCGGGGTTACGGGCAGCGGGCTTCGTGGGGTGACCGGCAGCGGACTGCGCGGGGTTACGGGCAGCGGGCTTCGCGGGGTGACCGGCAGCGGGCTTCGTGGGGTGACCGGCAGCGGGCTGCGCGGCGTGACCGGCAGCGGACTGCGCGGGGTGACCGGCAGCGGACTGCGCGGGGTTACGGGCAGCGGGCTTCGTGGGGTGACCGGCAGCGGGCTGCGCGGCGTGACCGGCAGCGGGCTGCGCGGCGTGACCGGCAGCGGACTGCGCGGCGTGACCGGCAGCGGGCTTCGCGGGGTGACCGGCAGCGGACTGCGCGGGGTTACGGGCAGCGGGCTTCGCGGGGTGACCGGCAGCGGACTGCGCGGGGTTACGGGCAGCGGGCTTCGCGGGGTGACCGGCAGCGGACTGCGCGGGGTTACGGGCAGCGGGCTTCGCGGGGTGACCGGCAGCGGACTGCGCGGGGTTACGGGCAGCGGGCTGCGCGGCGTGACCGGCAGCGGGCTTCGCGGGGTTACCGGCAGCGGGCTGCGCGGGGTTACCGGCAGCGGGCTGCGCGGGGTTACGGGCAGCGGGCTTCGCGGGGTGACCGGCAGCGGACTGCGCGGGGTTACGGGCAGCGGGCTGCGCGGGGTTACGGGCAGCGGGCTGCGCGGGGTTACGGGCAGCGGGCTGCGCGGGGTTACGGGCAGCGGGCTGCGCGGGGTTACGGGCAGCGGGCTGCGCGGCGTGACCGGCAGCGGGCTTCGTGGGGTGACCGGCAGCGGGCTGCGCGGCGTGACCGGCAGCGGGCTTCGTGGGGTGACCGGCAGCGGGCTGCGCGGCGTGACCGGCAGCGGGCTTCGTGGGGTGACCGGCAGCGGGCTGCGCGGCGTGACCGGCAGCGGGCTTCGTGGGGTGACCGGCAGCGGGCTGCGCGGCGTGACCGGCAGCGGACTGCGCGGCGTGACGGGCAGCGGGCTGCGCCTTAGCGATTTTGAGTCTGCCGCAATGGGTCCTGTTGAAAACGTTGCGATCGCAGCGGGCACCGCGAAAATCACGGTGCTGGGTCAGACGTACATTACTACGACTGATGTAGCATCCTCCGTAAGCGCAGGCGACTACGTCGTGGCAGCCGGCACAAAGGACGGACAACTTGTCGTGTTGTACGGTGTCGGGACGCCATACGTTCCCGGCGCGTCTGATGTTGAGCTCCTTGGAAAGGCGACTTCTGCTAATGGCAGCAATGGCTCGGTCTCAGTCGGAGAAACGGTCGTCGACTATTCCGCATTTCTAACAACAGATCCTTCTTATGCACCGCAACCCGGCCAAGTCATTGGCGTCCTCGGACGGCAGCCTCTACCCGGTGGTGTAGTATTGGCAGGCGCATCCGATGGTTCAGTTGTTACGCGGTAAAGCGCGACGCCCATAACCGTCCGGAAATTCCCGTCAAGGGTTGCTGCGACGCGGCCTAGCAAGGTCATCCCTAAGACCCTATCGACCAATTTTCCTTTATCTGCACGACGTCGGGCTCCGGTAAGTTGCTTCTGTCAAAGACGCAATTCTTGTAGCGGAGACGGCAGCGTTTGTGCTAAGTCTCGTTGACTATGACAGGCGATGCCGTCCGATTGGGCCTTCTCTCGGCCTACAGAAAGCTGATGCAACCTCTTGTTCGGATTCTAATCCGACAAGGCGTTTCATTCGCTGAGTTGAGCGAGATACTTAAGAGCGTATTTGTAGAGGTTGCTGACCGGGATTTCTTAATCCCAGGCAGGCGTTCTTCTCAGTCCCGCATTGCGATCTTGACTGGATTGACTCGCAAAGAGGTCGCGAAACAGAAGGCACTCCTCGATAGCGGGGGCGCTTTGAATGTGGTCAGCAATCTCAATCGGGTCACGCGAGTTCTTGTGGGTTGGCACTCCGATCCTGAGTTCACAGGGCCATACGGGATGCCGTTAGAGCTTCCATTCGATTCTTTTGAGGCACCAAGCTTTGTCCAACTCGTGCGAAAGCACAGCGGGGACATGTCCCCGCGCGCGATGCTAGATGAGTTGCTGCGCGTTCGGGCTGTCGAAGAATCTAACGCGGGAACATTTAAAGTATTGATGTACGCCTATATTCCCGCCAGTCTGCACCCGGATGCGCTCGAGCGTTTCGGAGAAGTGGTGCGAGACTTTATCTCCACGGTCGAATACAACATGGAGCGCAAGACTGTCGGCCCTGGGCGGTTCGAGAGGATTGTCTTTGCGGACGATGGCCTGCGAGAAGATCTATTGCCTGCCTTCGAAGCGCTGATTCGCCTGAAGGGACAAACGCTACTTATCGAGTTGGATAACTGGATTTCTGCTCAGCAGGTGACAGACACAGCAAAAAACAAGGGCCGCAAGAGGATTCGTACTGGCGTAGGTATCTATCACTTCATCGGCCAAGAGTGAGCGCTCACTCCGTCGTCACCTTCGCTGATTTCCGAAGAGAGCTGACATATCCTTCCAGTTTGTTTCGATCCACGACGTTGGCAAGGTCCTTGCGAACGGAATCGAGCGTGGGCGGTGTCCCGGCGCGGGTATCGTCAAGCAGAATCACGTGGTAACCGTATTGGCTCTTCACGGGTTCCTTCGTGTAGGAACCCACCTTTAGCTGTTTGACGGCCGCAATCACCTCGGGAACCATCGAGTCTGCCGTAAACCAGCCGAGGTCACCGCCATTTGCGCCGGTCGGCCCGTTGGCTCGCTCTTTGGCGAGCGCGGCAAACTCTTTCCCCTTGTTAAGCTGTGAGATTACGGCGTCCGCCTCTTCCTTCGTCTCCACGAGTATGTGGTGCGCTTTGTATTGCTGAGCCGAGAGCCGCGGCAGGTTCTGATCATAGACTGCCTTCAACTCTTCTTCAGTCGGCGGGTTCTCCTCGATGTAGCGAGTCGCCATCGCGCGCGCCATAACTTGCATTCGCTGAAGCTCGAGCTGAGCCGCTATTGTCCTCTCCTTCGGAATGCCTCGCTTTGCCGCTTCAGCGACGAGTACTTCGACTCCTACGAGGTCGTCGATCACTTGCTTGCGCTCTTCGGGCGTCAAGTCGTCCGCGCTCTTTCGCAGAGTGCTCATCACGTAGAGGCGAAAGACGGACTCGGGAATGGCCGTGCCGTCGACCGTTGCGACTTTGCCGGGGCCGAGAGCAGGATCCGTAGGCTCTGCTGCTTGGTTCTTCGCGCAGCCGGCGATCAACAGCAAAGTAGCCACGAGGATTTGCTTGCCCAACTTCATGATCTGCTCCAACTCATCTAATCGTTCTGGGGGCACAGCGCCGTGACGCTGAGTGCATGAATGTCCGTTTGCATCAAGTCGCCGAGGGCAGCATATACCATGCGATGACGCTCAATCGGCGGCGTCCCGACGAACCGTTCCGAGACGATTCGTACTTTGAAATGACCGCGGCCATCGCGGGCTCCCGCGTGACCGGCGTGCCGAGCGCTGTCGTCGACGATGTCGAGGGCGTCGGGCACGAACGCTGCCTCGAGCCGCTCGCGAATCGATGCCACCCGATCGATCATGGGCGTACCTGCAACACGGGCTTAATGTCGACCTCACCGAACACGCCTTCGACCACATAGGGGTCGGCCGACGACCAAGCCTTGGCGCTTTCGAGCGAATCGAATTCCGCGATGATCAGGCTGCCCGAATAGCCGGCGGGGCCTGGGTCAGGACTGTCGATTGCCGGATGCGGGCCTGCGAAGACTACACGGCCTTGGTCGACGAGCGGCTGTAGGTATTCGAGGTGCCGCGGCCGCACGGAGGCGCGCAGCGCCGTCCCGACGTGCGAATCACGCGCAATAAAGGCGTAGAGCACGTCAGCCGCCTTCCTTCGAATCGTCTCTCGGCTGCTGTGATATTCGGGCGCCGATCCATATGGCTTGACCGATCGCCGTGAGCAGGGAAATCCCGAGCGTCCCGAAGAGTTTGAAGTTGGCCCAAGTGCTTTCATCGAAGTTGTACAGCACGTAGAGGTTTGCGCCTCCGAGCACCAAGAAATTCAGCACCCAGATCATGTTCAGCTGCCGCCAGGTTGCGACGTCGAGCTGCACGGCATGGCCCATCATCCGCTCGGTCAGGGTTTTCTCGCCGAAGTAGCGGCTGCCGAGGAAAGCAGCGGCGAACAACCAGTTCGCGACGGTGACCTTCCACTGAAAGAACAGAGGGTTGCGGAACGCAAGCGTGATGCCACCGAGAATGGTCACCAATGCCCCCGAGATCAGAAGCATGTTGCTGACCTTTCCGTGCCGCAGCCACTGAAAACCGATCAAAATCGCCATCGCGACGATGATGACGCCGGTCGCCACGTACATCCCATACAGGCGGTACGCGACAAACCAGGCAATGACGGGGACGAAATCCAGGAATTGCTGCATGCGGTTGGCCTCTTTAGCAGAACAGTGTACCGCGCTGGCGGTTGGATTTCGTGGCCTTACAATTGCCACGTGAGTCAATACTTGAAGGTGCATCCGCAAAACCCACAGCGCCGGCTGCTCCAGCGTGCCGCCGACATCGTGCGTGGGGGAGGATTGATCATCTACCCGACCGACTCGTCGTACGCATTCGGTTGGCACATTGGTGACAAGGCCGCGTTGGAGCGCGTCCACCGGCTGCGCCAGACGAAGGGCGACCACGATTTCACGCTGGTCTGCCGCGATCTGTCCGACATCGCAATTTACGCGCGCGTAGAGAACTGGGCCTACCGGCTGCTGCGAGCGAAGACACCCGGACCGTATACGTTCATTCTACGAGCAACGCACGAGGTTCCGAAGAGACTGCAAGATCCGAAGCGCCGTTCGATCGGCATACGTGTCCCCCAGCACGCGGTCGCTCAGGGGTTGTTGGAAGCGCTCGGAGAGCCGCTTATGAGCTCCACGCTGTTGTTGCCCGGCGAGTCGTTGCCGTTGACGGAGCCGGACGACATCCGTGAGAGGCTCGAGAAGCTGGTCGATGCAATCGTCGACGGCGGCGCGTGTGGGGTCGAGCCGACATCCGTAATCGACTTGAGTCGGGCAGAGGTCGTCGTGCTGCGCCGCGGCAAGGGCGACGTGTCAATGTTCGAAACGTAGCCGGCGGCCATCATCGGGCACGTATAATGCCGCGATGCTGGAGTTCGATTGGCGCACGGTATTGCACTACGCCTCGATCGTTGCCGTGCCGGGAGTCCTCGCGATCACGGTCCACGAGGTCGCGCACGGGTGGGTCGCGAAATTGTTCGGCGACCAAACGGCCGCCGAGCAGGGCCGGCTGACGCTGAATCCGATCAAGCACGTCGATCCAATGGGAACGATCCTCGTGCCCGCCGCCTTGCTGATCATGACTGGCGGGCAGTATCCATTCGGTTGGGCCAAGCCCGTTCCGGTCGACGCGGCGCGCCTACGCCATCCGCGTTTGGACATGATTGCGGTGGCGCTCGCCGGTCCGGCCTCGAATCTCGCGATGGGCTTTCTCTGGGCATTGCTCTTGAGTGTTTCGATTGCGAATTTCGGATACCAGGGCGCGCTGCCTGCGTGGTTGGCGGGGGTAGGGCTGTTTGGCATTCAAATCAATGTGATACTTGCGATATTTAACCTTGTACCGATACCACCGCTCGACGGCAGCCGCGTGCTGATCGCGTTCCTACCGCGGTCAATCGCCGCTCAAATCGAGCGCTTTGCGATCTTTGGCCTTATCATCATCGTCGCGCTGTTGGTCTCGGGACGGCTCACTCGCTTCATCGAGCCTTTCCTGTTGCGCCTATCCGATTTCTACTCCTCCATGACGGGGCTCGCATAGTGACGGAACCGCTGAACAAGGCCGCCACCAAACCGAAGCTGCGGCTGGTTCCCCAGACGCCGCCACCGATCACCGCGGAGGCCGGTACCCCGGCTCAGGGCGAGATGCCGTTCGCCGTGGTGGAGGGCGAGCCCGTGACCGAGTTGCCGCGCGATCTCTACATTCCCCCCTATGCTCTCGAGGTGTTCCTCGAGGCCTTCGAGGGCCCACTCGATCTGCTGCTGTATCTCATACGTCGCCAGAATCTCGACATTCTGGACATCCCGATCGCCGAGATCTCGCGTCAGTACGTCCAGTACATCGAAGTCATGAAGGAAATGCAGTTCGAGCTCGCGGGTGAATACCTGGTGATGGCCGCGACGCTCGCCGAGATCAAGTCGAGGATGCTGCTGCCGCGAAGCTCCGACGCGGATGAGGACGAAGACGATCCGCGTGCGGAGCTCGTGCGTCGTCTGCAGGAGTACGAGCGCTTCAAGAAGGCCGCCGAAGATATCGACGCGCTCGAGCGACTGGAGCGTGACGTGCTCCAAGCGAGCGCGGAGATGAGCGAGCATCCGGTCGTCACGAAGCTTCCCGACGTTACGCTCAAAGAGCTGCTGATCGTGTTCAAGGAAGCGCTCGAGCGCTCGACGATGTTCGCGCATCATCATGTGCGGCGAGAGCCCTTGTCGGTTCGCGAGCGCATGTCGAACGTTCTGGTGACGCTCGAGCGTGAACGCTACCTCGATTTCGTGAAGCTGTTCGATCCGACCGAGGGACGCATCGGCGTGACCGTCACTTTTCTTGCCCTTCTCGAGCTGTTGAAGGAGTTGCTCGTCGAGGTCGTACAGGCCGAGCCGTATGGGCCGATCCACGTGCGCTTGACGCAGCCGGCTCCCCCGGCCGAGGCCGCAGCCGAGGCAGACCGCGGCATGGACGAACAGACCAATGGATGAAACCGAAATAAAGCACGTCGTCGAGGCCGCACTGCTTGCGGCAGGCCGGCCGCTCACCCTCGAGCGGATTGGAGATCTTTTCAAGGGGAAGGGCTCGGTGCCCGACCGCACGACGTTGAAGCGCGTGCTCGAAACGCTTGCGGCCGACTACCAAGGACGCGGCATCGAGCTCAGGGAAGTCGGTAGCGGCTATCGCGTCCAGATCAAGCGCTCCATGTCGGATTGGCTCGCGCCGCTGTGGGAAGAGAGGGCCCCGCGCTATACGCGAGCGCTGCTCGAGACGCTCGCGCTGATCGCCTATCGACAGCCGATCACGCGCGCGGAAATCGAGGAGGTTCGTGGCGTGGTCGTGAGCACGAACATCGTGCGCACGTTGCTCGAGCGGAGCTGGATCCGAGTGGTCGGGCATCGCGATGTGCCGGGCAAGCCCGCCATGTTCGGGACCACGCGCGAATTCCTCGATTACTTCGGTCTGACGAAGCTCGAAGACCTGCCGCCGCTTGCCGAGCTCAAGGACGGGATGCCCGAGCTGAGCCCGCAGAGCGACCTGATCGAATCGCTCGAAGCGGAAGCACGGCTCGCAGAGGGCGACGGCGCAGCGCTCCTAGACGCAACGGTCGGCATAGCGGCCGAAGGAGAGCCATCCGTTGAAGACACGTTCACTCTCGAAGAGCCGGTCGATGAGAACGATGACCTCGACTCTCCCGACCTCGAGCTGCCGCCGGACGATGAAACGGACGGCGCCGCCGCAGAGCTGATCGTCACGACCGACGAGCCTGCTGTGGAAGAAGGGACCGAGATCGTGATCGAAGCCGACCTGATCGAGGTCACCGAGATCGATGCAGCGGAATTCGAAAGCGCCGAAGCCGAAGCCGAGCCCGAGCCCGAAGCTGATCCGGGCGAAGAGAACGCCACCGCCGAAGTGATCCCACTGCGAGCGCGCAGGCGCAGCGAGGGAGTCGAATAGCGGCCACGTCGACGGAGTCGCAGTCCCGTGTCGGAGCGGATCCAGAAGGTATTGGCCGACGCCGGCGTCGCGTCGCGGCGTGCGGTCGAACGGTGGGTGACCGAGGGCCGGATTACCGTCGATGGTCGAGTTGCTCGCATCGGCGAGCAGCTGAACGGCCATGAGCGCGTGTGCGTCGACGGTCGCCCTGTGCGACTGCGAACCGTCGGCGAAACGCAACGGCAATTCCTGGCCTATTACACACCCGGAGCGTCGCGCGAGCGACCGGGTCCGACCAGCGCCGACGGGCGAGCCGGCTACACGGATCTGCCTCGGCCGAAACGCGGTCGCTGGATCGACATTGCTCCGCTCGACCCGAATGCCTCGGGCCTGCTCGTCCTCACGACGGATGGAGAGCTCGCGCATCGCTTGATGCGCCCGAGCGCGCCGATCGAACGGGAATACGCGGTGCGCGTGCCGCGGGAGCTCAGCCCGGCACAGCTGCAGGGCCTCACTACGGGCGTCGAGCTCGAGGACGGCCTCGCTAAAGTCGATTCGGTGGCGGCACGGGGGGGCACCGGCCAAAACAGCTGGTACCACGTGGTGCTGCACGACAGCCGGCATCGCAAGCTGCGCGCCGCCTTTACCGGCATCGGCGCGACGATCGGCCGTGTGATCCGAGTGCGATACGGGCCCGTGGAGCTGGGTCGTCTGCGCCGCGGCGCCCATCGCGCGCTTACGCCCGACGAAGTGGCGGCGCTCTATGCCGCGGCGGGGTTGAAGCCGCCGGCTGCCGAGGCAACCGCGCGGTCGCACCGGCCCAAACGGCGGGCCTTTCGATCCGCGCGCTCTCCACAGTAGAGGGACGACGCAATGAGCAAAATCAAATGGGTCGCGCTCGCGCTGCTCGCGCTCTGTGGCTCGGCATTCGCACAAGACAAGATCATCGTGTCCGGTGCCTCGGGGCAACTCGGCGGTATGGTCGTCGAGGACCTGCTCGTACGCAAAGTACGCCCGCAGGATCTGATCCTCGTGAGCCGCACGCCGAATACGCCTGCGTTGCGTGCGTACGCGGCTCGCGGGGCCAGCGTGCGGTTCGGCGACTTCACGAAGCCGGAATCGCTCGAGGCCGCGTACTCGGGCGGCAAGCGCATGCTTTTGATCAGCATCAACGGCGGCAGCGGCAATCGCCCGGAGCTGCACAAAGCGGCGATCGACGCGGCCGTCGCAGCCGGCGTGGAGCAGATCGCGTACACCTCGTATGTGAATGCGGACGTCAACGAAAATTCCTCGATCGCGGTGGACCACCGGCGGACGGAGCAGTATTTGCGCGACAGCGGCGTTGCCTGGACGATGTTGCGCAATCAAATCTACGCGGACGGCTTGGTAGACCAAGCCATCCAAATCCTGCGCGACGGCAAACTCGTGACGCACACGCCGGACGCACGCGTCGCGTACGTGACGCGCGCCGACTGCGCGGCCGCTGCGGCCGCGGTGCTCACGACGCCGGGGCACGAAAACAAGGCCTACAACATCACGGGTCCCGATTCGATCGGCCCCAAGGAGCTCGTCTCGCTTGTTTCAGAGATCAGCGGTAAACCGGTGAAGCTGGAAGTGCTGGACGACGCGGCCTACAAAAAGTATTTGGCGGCGACCGGGGTACCCGAGGCATCCATTCCGCGTGCGATGGAGTTCGACGCCGAGCTCGACTCGCCGTATCTGCGCGATCCGAGCACGGCCGTGGCCGATCTTACCGGGCGCCCGCCGACCAGCGTGCGGAAGCTGCTGACGGCGGCGCGCGCCCGCCTGGTGGCGGCGGGGCGACACCGCAAGTGACGGGCGCCGAGCGCTCGCAATCCTCGAAGGCCGCAAGATGCCGCGCGGCGCACTCGCACGGGGAGGTCCGATCGACGCGACCGTTCCGGGAGTGCGAAGCGCCGCCTGTGTAGAATGCGCAGCATGCATCGCCGCAACATTTCGACGGCGTCGAGATGGCAGCCGATACTCGGATGGCGAGCCGAAGCCTTCGCGGCGTTGCTCTCGTTGCTCGTAGCGGGGTGTGCGCCATCGCCGGCGACCAGCGACTATCGGCTGACGGCGCTGCAGCCCCCGGGCCCTCCGCTGCACGGCATCCACGGTTTGCGCTTCGGCGCTCGCGGAGCGCTCTACGCGACGAGCGTGATCGGCCAGTCGATCTTTCGCGTGAACACCGCGACCGGCATGCTCGAAACGGTCGTGGGCCCTCCCGAAGGAATGGCCGACGATCTCGCGTTTGCAGGCGACGGCGCGATGGTCTGGACCGCGATCGAAGACGGCATCGTTTACGCCAAACCGCCGGATGGTCCGATTCGGCACCTGCTCGAGAATCGCCGCGGGGTCGCCGGCATCTCGTTCTCGCCGGATGGCAAACGGCTCTACGTCAGCCTGATCTTCTACGGCGATGCGCTGTACGAGCTCGATGTCGGCGGCAGGCGTGAGCCGCGCTTGATCGATGAAAACCTCGGCGGTCTCAAGGCCTTCGACGTCGGCGACGATGGCATGATCTACGGACCGCTGCTGTTCACGGGTAAGGTCGTGAAGATCGATCCCGACAGCGGCGCGATGACGACGATCTCCGAGGACTTCACTCGTCCCGGCGCGCTGAAGCTCGACTCGAAGGGCTCCGCCTACGTCGTCGACGGAACCGTTTTGAAGCGTCTCGACCTTGCAAGCGGCCAAACCACGGCATCCGCTCGCATGCCGTTCGAGGCCGATAACCTCGCGATCGCACCGGACGGTCGCGTGTTCGTCTCGCTGACGGCGGCCGATGCGATCGCCACCGTCGATCTAGACACCGGCGCGGTGCAGTACGTCACGCCGCCCGCGGCGCTCACTTCGCCCTCAGGGCTCGCCGTGGCGACCGAAGCGGGTGTGGACACCGTTTATGTCGGCGATCTGTTCGGTGGCGTGCGTCGCTTGAACGGCACCACGGGCGCCGTGCTCGACACGCCGGCCATAGGCTTGTTCCAGCCCTCACACGTTTCGATTCACGGGGATCACTTGATCGCGGTGAGCCAAGTGTTCGGCACGGTCCAGCGCATCGATCGCCACACATTCAAGGTGCTCGACACCTGGGAGGGCTTCAGCTCGCCCGGCGACGCGCTCGAGGCGCCGAACGGCGACATCATCGTGGCCGACACCGGCACCGGCCGCGTGTTGCGAGTGACCGGACCCGACATGGCCGATCGCGAGCCCGTAGCCGGTTTCCTGCAGCAGCCGACCGGACTTGCGCTTGCGACCGACGGCACGATCTATGTCACCGAGACCGCGAGCGGCCGGGTCTTCCGAGCGGTGCCCGGCGTGCGCTGGAGCTTCGTTGCGGAGGGCCTGTCCCAGCCCGAGGGCCTAGCGCTCGATGACTCCGGCAATCTGTACGTCATGGAAGTGGGCGCAAAGCGGTTGACGCGGATCAATCCGAGCGGCTCCTCGGCCATCCTCGCCGAGCACCTGCCGGTCGGACTGACGAACGGGCCGAGCTTGTTTCGCGGCGTGGCGGTGAGCCCGACGGCGATCTACTTCAGCTCCGACGTCGACAACACGGTGTACCGGCTGACCCGGAGCGCGCCTTGATTGCGCCTCACGCGTCCCAATCTCTTTTGCCAATAGGGCGTCGGAACCGGCCAGTCCGGCTGCGGGTCGAACGATGCAGGGAACCGGAGAGATTCATGGATGCCGATCTGCCTTTGGCCTCGATCCAGGCTTATCTGCGGCTGATGGAGCTGAACTTGGGCTCCTGGCGCCCGCACGTGGCCGAGTGGCTGCATAGCGAAGAAGCCGAGGAGCCCTTGAAGCAGCTGCTCGTGATGGTGCCCTGCTCCCCGACGATCCACTGAGCGTGCACCGCATCCTCTGGGCCGTCGCGGTGCTGGGCCTGTCATTCACCGCCGCTGCCGACG
Organism: uncultured Gammaproteobacteria bacterium; assembly: GCA_963817615.1. Taxonomy (GTDB): domain Bacteria; phylum Pseudomonadota; class Gammaproteobacteria; order Steroidobacterales; family Rariloculaceae; genus FEN-1219. The sequence goes on from CAWFPH010000003.1 coordinate 720,127, forward strand.
ACCCGCCCGGAACACCGCCGCCGGGCGCACCCGCTCCGTCGACCCCCGAGCGCTCCGCAGCGCTCGGTATGGATGCGCTGAGCCCCTTGCTCGCGCATTGGATCGAGAGCTCGCGAGACGCGGCGTTGGCAGCCGGCGTCGAGCCGCTGCCGGCAAGCGTGCATCGCGCGCTCGAAGGGTACGTGCCCGAGGCCATTCTCGATCGTGTTCGCTGGACCGTGAGCAGCGGCCCCGAGACGTCGCTGCAGCGCAACCTGTTTCGCTTCGGTGATGCGCCGGCCGTAACGCTCGACTACGTGGTGGTGTTCGTCGATCGCAACGACGCTTCGCAAGATCCAAAGCTCTGGGCGCACGAGCTCAAGCACGTCATGCAGTTCGCCGAATGGGGAGTCGATGGCTTTGCCGCACGCTACCTTCGAGACTATCAGGCGGTGGAGTCCGAGGCGGCCGAATTCCGCTGGCAGTGGATGAAGCAGACCGGGCGCGTGCCGAAACCGAGCCCGGCGGCGCCTGCGCCACGCTGAAGCGGCCCGGCGGTCGCCGTGCGAGGGGCAAGCGCTTCGATCGGGTCTCAGTCTATGGTCCCACCGCTCGGCGCCGGGCTTCGCGCGTCGCGGCCCGCGGCCTTCTCGTCGAGCCGGAACAGCCACACGCCGTCGCCGTGCTTCGTGCCGGGAAAGAAGCTGCCGGCTGCGAGCACGACTACGTACTGACGGCCGTCGTGCTCGAACGTGCTCGCCGTCGCGTTGACCGCCGCGTCCGTGTCGTACGACCACAGCAGCTTGCCGGTGGCCTTGTCGAGCGCCGTGAAGCGGTTGTCGTTGCGACCGACGAACACGAGACCGCCGCCCGTCACGATCGATCCGCTGTAGCACATCTCCGACCACTGCTGGCGCCACGCGAGCCGATTCGTCGTCACGTCGACCGCTGCGAAGATGCCGCGCGTGCGAATACCCGAACGTCCGTATGTCCCGTTCAAATAACGATGGCCCGGCTGCGGTGTCGTGAAATTCCGTTCGCCGTTGGTGCTATAGGCGCCGATGCCGTCGTGGGCACAAACGTACAGCAGATGGGATTCCGGGTCGTAGGAGCTCGGAGGCCAATTCGCACCGCCGGTCGCAGCGGGCTTCATCAGCACGAGCTGGTCCCAAAACGGGGTGAAGATCTCGCCGCCGTTCACGAGCGTGAACCCTTCGGGGACGATGTCGATCTGGTGCGGCACGACGGGATCGCCGACGGGGTAGGGTTGGGTCTTCGCGGTCGCTTGGCGAGGCTCTTGCGGCACCGGCCGCTCGTCGATGCCGATCAACGGGGTGCCGGTTTCGCGGTCGAGTAGGTACGTGAAGCCGGTCTTCGAGACCTCCGCGAGGCCTTTGCGCATGCGGCCGCCGATCGGCGCGTCGAACAGCACGACCGGATTCGGTGAGTCGTAGTCCCAGAGATCGTGATGCACCTGCTGGAAGTGCCAACGGTATGCCCCCGTCGCGAGATCGAGGGCGACGATCGAGGAGCTGTAAAGGTTATCGCCGGCGCGCACTGAGCCGTTCAAGTCCGGACCGGGATTACTCGTCGAGAAGTACACGAGCCCGAGGTCGGGATCGACCGCCGGCGTTTGCCAAATAGAAGCGCCGCCGTACTTCCAGGCGTCGTTGTCCTGCGGCCAAGTCTCGTGGCCAGGCTCGCCGGGTCCGGGGATCGTGTAGAACGTCCAGCGCAGATGGCCGTCGCGCGCATCGAACGCCTTGAGTCTGCCGCGCGTCGCGCGATCGCCGCCCGCGAAGCCGGTGATCACGAGCCCGTTGACGTAGAGCGGCGCGCTCGTGATCGAGAAACCGTCCTGCCAACGCTCGGCCTGCGTCGACCATGCGACCGCGCCCGTCTTCTGATCGAGCGCGACCAGCTTGCCATCGAGCTGCCCGACGAACAGCTTGCCGTCGCCGAGACCGAGCCCCCGGCTGGACCAGCCGCAGCACACCACATCGATCGTGTCGTCCAGCTTCGCCTCGTAGCTCCAGAGGATGGCGCCGCTGTCGACGTCGAGGGCGAACACGTCGTCCGCGCCCGTCACCATGTAGATCACGCCGTCATAGACGAGGGGTTGTCCCTGGCCGGAGTACTTGCTCGCGCTGCCCGAGCCGTTGAGGCTCGCGCGCCAAGCGAGCTTCAGCTTCGCGACATTGTCGCGGTTGATCTGTCGAAGCGGCGAATAGCGCTGGTTGTAGACGTTGCCGCCGTTCGTGATCCAACCGTCGGTCGGCGGTGCCGTGAGTTGCTTACCGGAGAAAGCGGGAGCCGGCGCTGTGTCGGGGCGGGGCGCGGCGCACACGGCGGCGCAGGCCGAAAGCGATGCGACAATCGCGCTAACGCAAGAGAGCGTGCGCGAGCGATTCGTGAGCGAAGTCATGCAGTCCCCCTATGGACACGGCCGGTCGAGCGCAAGTATTCGCGGGCGTTCGCAGCATTATTCATCAATGCGCGCATGCGGCTCTAGTGGACGACGAAGGTCATCCGCTCGGCCTCCCTCCGCTGCGCTCGCGAATGCGGTCGCGGCGCGATAGGTATATCCCGAGTGGCGCGCAGCACGGAAAGCGGGGATGCTCGCACGTGAGGTGGAACCGCGAGGGCGACATATGACGGCGTTCAAGGTGTTGGTAGCTTGCAGCCTCGCCGCGGTCGCGTCCGGCTGCGCGACGAGTGGCTTCGTATCGTCGTGGAAGGCACCCGATGCGGCGCCGCTGCAAGTCCAGGGCTCGATGGTTGCTGCCATTGCGATGATCAAGGACGAAGCGTCGCGGCGCTCGGCAGAGGACGCCCTCGTGCGCGAGCTCAATGCGCGCGGCGCAATGGGCGTCGCGATGTATACGATCATGCCCGACACGGAGCCGGCCAACGAGCCGGCAGTGCGCCGAGCGCTCGAGCAGCGGGGCTACGCCGGGGTCGTCGTGCTGCGGCCGGTGCGCACGGATAAGGAGATCGTCGGCACGCCGCCGGTGTTTACCGGCCCGAACTATCGCGGCTTCTGGGGCGGTTATTTCGGCTACGGTTGGCGTTCGCCCTGGGGCGTCGCCGATCCCGGTAGCGTGCATACGAATACGATCGTGTCGGTCGAGACGCTCGTGTACTCGCTGCGGCAGAACATGCTCGTTTGGGGCGGCGAGAGCCAAACGACCAATCCAGCGAGCATCGACCGTCTCGTGCAGGACACGGCGAAGAAGGTTGCACGCGAGCTCGAGCGGCTCGGCCTGCTCAGCACCAGCTAGCGTTCGCTGCGCGCGCGTCGCGTGGCCGCCTATTCGACTCGCCGACGTCGAGTCGGCAAACGCAATCATCACCGTGCCGCTTTCGCGAGACGCGGTGTCTAAATCGGCAGTTGTTAGCGAGTTAGGTCAATGGCGTTCCGCGGTGCTGCAAGCGCGCGGTAGCTCATTTCGCGAGCGCAATCAGCAAGTTCTTCTCCCGAGCGGCCGGTCGGCACGCTCTTTGCTCTAGCAACGGCGTCAATCATTGTCACATAGGGAGAATTGCTTCGATGAACACTGTTGCTCGCATCGCATTCGTTGCTTCGCTCGCGTTCAGTGCGTACGCGTTCGCTCAAGAACCGGTCGCAAGCGAGAACGGCACCGTCCGCGTAGCGGCTCTGCAACTCGATGCCGCTCGTCCGGACTCGCCGCAAGCTCCGGTCGCACTCGACCAGCTCGTCGGCCGCTACGAGCTCGGCGACGGCCGCGTGTTCATCGTGCTGCACGAAGACGGCGCGCTCACGATCGAGCTGCCGAAAGCGTTCGCCGTGCCGACGCAGCGCCTCGAGGCCATCGCCGCGCGCGAGTTCGCCTCGGCCGACTCGAGCGTGCGCGTCGAATTCGACGTGAACGCGGCCGGCCGCGTAACGGGCGCCGTGCTGCGTGTCGCAACCGATACGGTTGCGGCACGGAGGGCACCGCTGCCGCACGGGATCGTGACGATCCAAGACGTCGTCACGGATGCCGCGCAGGCGAATGCGGCCTTCTGACCGGCCCTTGAGGCGGACGGCCCGCCGGTCGTTATCGGAGTGGGGACGGGTCGTCTTCGTGGCGGCTCGTCCCCGTGTTTTCGGCGCCACGGCTATCAACCCATTACAACGGCGAAACGACGCCCCGATTCCGGTCCGTAGCGGACCAGCCGCGGCGCACGCAGGCAAGGCCGCGCCGTCCCGAGATCGGGACGAGCGGTGCACGGCTGGCACATCCGCGTGCCCTCGCGCTCCGCGCGATCGGAGTAATATCGACGTCAGATCAGTGGCTTGGCCGAAAAACGGCCAACTGGCACACTCGTTGCTCTGGTCCGCCCATGGACATCCCACGCCCGGACCTGAAACGCCAAAAGACCACGCGCCGCATTGCGCTCGCATCCGGCGCCGGCCTCGCGCTGATCGCGGTCACGATCGTGCTGTCGCGGCTCGAGCCGGCCGCGCCGACCGTGTCGCGCGCCTCGGTAATCATCGACACCGTGAAGCAAGGCGAGTTGCTGCGTGAAGTGCGAGGCCCGGGCACGCTCGCGCCGCGCACGATTCACTGGATCGGCGCGCAGGCAGAAGGGCGTATCGATCGCGTGATCGTCCGGCCCGGGGCCGTAGTCGAGCCCGACACCGTGCTAGTCGAGATGTCGAATCCGGATCTCATGCAAATGGCCGAGGAGGCCCGCTTCGCGGTCGAGTCCGCGCAGGCCGAGCTCGCGGATCTCGAGCTGCAGCTCACGAACAAACAGCTCGACCAGAGGGCCGCCGTCGCCTCCGCCGAAGCAGAGTACGAAGCGCAGCGGCTGCAGGCCGAGGGTTATAAGCAGGCTGGCGACGCGGTCGCGCAGCTCACGTATCAGCGGGCCGAGCTGCTTACGAAGCAACTCAAGGTCAAGCTCGATATCGAGAAGGAGCGGCTCGATCAGTTTTCGAAATCGATGGAGGCGCAGCTCGCCGTGCCGCGCACGAAAGTCGCGCAGGCGAAGCACACCTACGAGCGCCGGCAAGAGCAGATCGAATCGTTGCACGTGCGCGCGGGGATAGCAGGCGTCGTGCAGGAAGTGCTCGTGGAAGAAGGGCAGCGGCTCGCGCTCGGGGCGAACATCGCGCGCGTCGCGCGTCCCGATGACCTGCAAGCCGAGCTGCGCGTGCCGGAGACGCAGGCGCGTGACGTGCAGCTCGGTCAGCCGGTGAAGGTCGACACGCGCAACGGCATCGCCGACGGCAAGGTGATCCGCATCGATCCCGCCGTGCAGAGCGGCACGGTTCAGGTCGACGTCGAGCTCGTTGGCGAGCTGCCGCGCGGCGCGCGTCCCGATCTGTCGGTCGACGGTACGATCGAGGTCGAGCGGCTGCCCGACGTGCTGTACACCGGGCGCCCGGCTTACGGTCAGCCCGATACGACGGTGGGGCTTTACAAGCTCGTGGACGAGGGCCGATACGCGGTGCGCGTGCCGGTCGACTTGGGCCACACGTCGGTGAACGCGGTGGAGATCAAGAAGGGGCTGACGCCCGGGGACCAGGTCATTCTGTCCGACACGTCGGCCTGGGACGACCACGACCGAATTCGACTGAACTGACGACGAAGCCGGACCACCGGCCCGGGGGAACGCGCGGGCACGTACCGCGACGACACGATGCTCGCAACAGTCTTGAACGACGTCCGCTACGCGCTGCGCGGCTTCACCCGGCGGCCGACGTTCACGGTCGTGGTCGTGGCCACGCTCGCGGTCGGCATCGGCGCGAATGTCGCGGTGTTCTCCTTGTTTGACCGGCTGTTGCTCGAGCAGCTCCCGGTCAGTCATCCCACGGAGCTCGTGAACCTCACCTCCGCGGGGCCGAAGGGCAACGGTCTGACGATGTGCAACGCTCAGGGAAACTGCGACGAGGTCTTCAGCTACCCGATGTTCCGCGATCTCGAGCGGGTAGAAGGACCATTCTCGGGTCTCGCTGGCAGCCGTTTGATAGCGACGAACTTGAGCGTGGGCGGCCGCACGATACAAGGCAGCGCGGTGCTCGTATCCGGCAACTACTTCGGCGTTCTCGGGGTCGGCGCGGCGCTCGGCCGCGTGCTCGACGAGCAGGATGATCGAGTGCCGGGAGAGGCGAGCGTCGCCGTATTGAGCTACGCCTATTGGCAGAGCGCGCTCGGCGGCGACGCCGGCGCCGTCGGCAAGACCATTCGCGTGAACGGCCAGCCGCTGACGATCGTCGGCGTCGCCCCGCGCGGGTTCTTCGGCACGACGGTCGGCGAGCGGCCGCAGGTGTTCGTGCCGATCACGTTCAATTGGTTCAACGTGCCGGGCATTCCGCCCGTGCACGGCAGCCGGTTCGCGTATTGGGTGTACGTGTTCGGGCGCCTGAAACCCGACGTTTCGATCGAGCGGGCGCAAGCCACGGTCAATGGTCCGTACCGCGCGATCATCGACAGTTCCGAAGCCGCCGGGTCCGGGCTGCAGGCGGAGAAGCTCGCGGAGTTTCGTAACAAGACACTTGAGCTGAAGCCAGGCGCACGCGGACAAAGCGGGGCGCCGCGTGCCGCGCGCACGCCGCTCGCGGTGTTCATTGCGGCCACCGCGACGATCTTGCTGATCGCATGCGTGAACCTCGCGAACCTACTGTTCGCGCGCGGCGTCGTGCGGACCGGGGAGATGGCCGTGCGCACATCTCTCGGCGCGACGCGCGCACGGCTGGTCGGAATGCAGACGGTCGAGGCGCTGCTACTCGCAACCTTCGCGGCCGGCGCGAGCCTGCCCATCGCCTCGGGGGTGCTCCAAGCGGTCGGCGCGCTGGTGCCGCCACATCTCCTGGCCATTTCGGATCTCACGCTCGACCCGCTCGCCGTCGCGGCCGCGTTCGCGATCGGCGCGGTCGCGACCGTCTTGTTCGCGCTGGTGCCGATGCTGAAGCTCGCGGCGACCGAGGCGGCGCCCGCGCTCGCGGCGAACGGCGCGGCCGTCGCCGGCGGCAAGGCGCTCGGCCGGTTCCGCTTCGCGCTCTCGACCTCCGAGATCGCGCTGTCGATGTTGCTGCTCGTGCTCGCGATCCTTTTCACGCAGAGCCTTGCGAACATCGCGCGCGTAGATCTCGGCATGCGGACCGAGTCCGTCGTCACGTTCGGAGTTGCACCGAGCTCGAACGGCTACCCTGCCGAGCGGTCGGCGCAGCTCATCGACGAAATCGAGCGGCGGCTCGATGCCCAGCCGGACGTCGTAAGCGTCACGTCGTCGATGGTGCCGCTACTGTCGAGCTCCGCGTGGGGCGCTTCCGTGACCATTGAAGGCCACGAACCGCCCGCAAGTGGCAAGACGTCCACGAATGTCAACTACGTCGGCTCGGGCTTCCTCGGGACACTCGACATTCCGTTGCTCGCGGGTCGCGACATCGACGACGGGGACGGCGCCGACCGGCCTCTCGTGGCGGTCGTGAACCAGAGTTTCGCGAAGAAGTATGCGCTCGGTCGGAACCCTATCGGCAGGCACATCGAGACGGGCGGCAAGGGGGGCATCGAGATCGTTGGGCTATTCAGGGATGCGGCGTACAACCGCGTGAAGGAGCCGTTCGCTCCGGAGTTCATGCTGCCGCGTCGCCAATGGCCGCAATCGAGCGCCCAAGGCATGAGCTTCTACGTGCGTGTCGCACAGTCGACGGATGTGTTGCTGGCCGCGATTCCGCGCATCGTAGCGCAGGTCGACCCGGATCTCCCGGCGACCAATGTCCAAACGCTGTCGACCCAGGTCCGCAAGAACGTCCAGACCGATTGGCTGCTCGTGGCCCTCGCGGGCACGCTGGCCACGGTCGCGACCGCGCTCGCCGCGATCGGGCTCTACGGCGTGCTGTCGTACACCGTCACGCAGCGCACACGCGAGATCGGCGTGCGGCTTGCGCTCGGCGCAGAGCCGGGACGAGTGCGCGCGCTGGTGATGCGGGACGTCGCTTGGATGTGCGCTATCGGCGGAGCGCTCGGATTCGCCGGAGCGCTGCTGCTCGGTCGGCTCGCCGCCGCGCTGTTGTTCGGTCTGAGCCCGACCGACCCTGCCGCATTCGCGGCGGCCGCGGCTCTGCTCGGCATCGTGGTCATCAGTGCGAGCTATCTGCCGGCACGTCGCGCATCGCGCGTCGACCCCGTCGTGGCATTGCGCAGCGAATAACACGACAAACGGAGACTGCAGGAAACTCGCAATGCTGACGAATCTGCTCGCCGACATTCGCTACAGCCTGCGCGGCTTCAGGCAACGACCGAGTTTTGCGATCGTGATCGTGCTCACGCTCGCGTTCGGCATCGGCGTGAACGTCGCCGTATTCACGCTCTACGACGGTTTGCTGCTCGAGCCGCTGCCCGTCGAGCAGCCGGAGGGCCTCGTGAATTTCGTCGGACCCGGGCCGAAACCGGGCTCCACCACGAGCAACGAGACCGGCGACGGCGACCACGTGTTCAGCTACCCGATGTTCCGCGACCTCGAGCGCGCGGACGGACCGTTCGCGGGCGTCGCGGCGCAGCGGCTGATTGCGGCCAACCTCGGATTCGCGGGCGAAACCGAGGCGCGGCGCGGGTTGCTCGTCTCGGGCAGCTTTTTTCCGCTGCTCGGACTGAAGCCGGCGCTCGGGCGGCTGCTCGGCCCCGAGGACGATCGCGTGGACGGCGAAGCGTCCGTCGTCGTGCTGAGCTACGGCTATTGGACGAGTCAGCTCGGCTCGAGCCGGGACGTGATCGGCAGAAAGCTCGTCGTGAACGGTAGGCCGCTCACGATCGTCGGCGTGTCACCGCGCGGCTACACCGGGAATACCGTCGGCGCGGCGCCGAGCGTGTTCTTGCCGATCACGTTCCGTTGGCTCACGACGCCGCGCTCGATTCCGAACTTCGACGATCGGCGCAACTACTGGGTATACGTCTTCGCGCGCCTGAAGCCCGGCGTCTCGCGCGAACAGGCGGAGGCCGCGGTGGCGCCGACCTACCATGCGATCTTGAGCGATGTCGAGGCGCCGCTGCAGACCGACATTTCCGACAACCGGCTCGCGTCCTTCCGCATGAAGAACCTGCTGCTCGAGCCCGGCGCACGAGGGCAGAGCAGTCTTACCGGCATTACTCGGGCACCGCTCACCATGCTGCTCGTCGCAACGGCGATCGTGCTCGTGATCGCATGCGTCAACATCGCGAACCTCATGCTCGCGCGCGGCATGGCGCGCCGCGGCGAGATGGCGATCCGAGCGTCGCTCGGCGCGGCCACGAGCCGGCTGCTCGCACTCCTGTCCGTCGAGGCGGTGACGCTCGCGGTCGTCGCTGGCGCCGCGAGCTTGCCGGTCGCCATCGTCGTGATGCGAGGCATCAGATCGCTGATTCCCGACGGCATCGACAACGGCGTATCGCTCTCGCTCGACGGCACGGCCATAGCGCTCGCGTTCACTATCGCAACGCTGTGCGCGCTCTTGTTCGGCGTAGCGCCGGCGCTCCGGGTCGCACGCATCGAGCCGGCCCGAGCGCTGCAGGCGGCCGGCGCACGAGCGATCGGCGGGCGTGGGGCCGGTCGATTCCGCCAGGCGTTGACCACGGCGCAGATCGGGCTGTCGATGCTGCTGCTCGTGCTCGCGACGCTGTTTGCACAGAGCCTTGCGAACATTTGGCGTATCGACACCGGCATGCGCACGGAATCGGTCGTCACGTTCTCGATTTCCCCGGCGCTGAACGGCTATACCCCGGAGCGCTCCGCAGAGCTCTTCGATCGAATCGAACGCGCGCTCGCGGGCGAGCCGGGCGTCGCCGCCGCGGCTTCGTCGATGGTGCCGCTGATGTCGTTCTCCGAATGGAACAACGAAGTGGTCATCGAAGGCTACGAGCGCAACCCCGACGCGCCGACGTCGGTGTACGAGAACTTCATCGGCACGGGCTTCCTGCGTACGCTCGGCGTGCCGCTGCTTGCGGGCCGCGACTTCACTGATGCCGATACCGACAACCGACCCAGGGTCGCAATCGTGAACCGCGAGTTCGCACGCCGCTACGGACTCGGCGACGCGGCCATCGGCAAGCGTGTCGGCATCCCGCAGGGACCGGGCGACGACGAGCTCGATACGGAGATCGTGGGCTTGATCGGCGATACCGCATACTCCGACGTCAAGAAGGGGCCGGTGCCGCAGATACTGTTGCCGCGCCGCCAGGCCGACATGCAGCGCGGGCTGTCCGCGATCGGTTTCATGACGTACTACGTCCGTACGAACCGACCGACGGACGATGCGCTGGCGCTGGTTCGCAAGGTGGTTGCAGGCCTCGATAGCGACCTGCCGATCACGAGCGTGCGCACCCTCGACCAGCAGGTCCAGCAGAACACGTCGATCGATCGGCTCGTCGCGATACTCGCGGCCGCCCTGGCCGCCGGGGCCACGCTGCTCGCCGCGCTCGGCCTGTACGGTGTGCTGTCTTATCTGATCGCGCAGCGGCAGCGCGAGATCGGCCTGCGACTGGCGCTCGGCGCCGACGCGGGCCGAGTGCGCAACATGGTGCTCAAGCAGGTCGGCTGGATGGCCGGGATCGGAGTGCCGTTCGGCTTGGCGGCGGCGCTCGCGATCGGCCGCACCGCGAGCTCGCTTTTGTACGGCCTCGAAGCGACCGATATCGCGGCGCTCGGGGCCTCGCTGGTCGTGCTGTCGGTCGTGGTGCTGCTCGCGAGCTATTGGCCGGCGCGCCGCGCATCCCGTGTCGATCCCGTGATTGCCTTGCGGTCCGAATGAGCGGCCACCGCATCCATCGTTTCGAGGTAATTCAATGAACGCCAACGTTTCGCCGACCCCTGTTTCCTCGACGGCGGAGGCCCCGCTGATTCAGCTCGAGGACTTGAAGAAGGTCTTCTATACCGACGAGGTCGAGACGCACGCGCTTTCGGGCGTGCACTTCGAGATCGCGAAGGGCGACTACCTTTCGATCTCCGGTCCGTCGGGCTGCGGCAAGTCGACGCTGCTCTCGATTTTGGGCCTGCTCGACACGCCGACCGCCGGCCGCTATGTGCTGAACGGCACGCCCGTCGAGAACCTCGACAACTCGCAGCGCGCGCATATCCGCAACAAGGAGATCGGTTTCATCTTCCAGGCGTTCAATCTGATCGGCGACCTCACGGTTTTCGAGAACGTCGAGCTGCCGCTCACGTACCGCGCGGGCATGGGCGCGAAGGAACGCAAGGAGCGTGTGATTGCCGCGCTCGAGCGCGTGCGCATGGCGCACCGGCTGCGGCACTACCCCGCGCAGCTCTCAGGCGGTCAGCAGCAGCGCGTCGCCGTTGCACGCGCGCTCGTCGGCGCACCGTCGATCCTGCTCGCGGACGAGCCCACGGGTAACCTCGATTCCAAGAACGGCGAGGCCGTGATGGCGCTGCTCTCCGAGCTGCACGACGACGGCGCAACGATCTGCATCGTCACGCACGATCCCCGTTACGCCGACTACGCCGACCGCAAGATCCACATGTTCGACGGCCGCGTGGTCGACGAGGAAACGCTCGCACGGCTGCGCGAGGAGGAGGACCGCAGGATTGCCGAGCACGCGCGGCGCGGACGGCCGCACACGGAAGCGCCGTGAGCGCGCTCGAATGGCTCGGGCGCGACGCGCGCATGGCGCTGCGCGGCCTCGCGCGCCAGCCCCTGTTCACGGTCGTCGCGGTGCTCACGCTCGCGATCGGCAGCGGCGCGACGACGGCCGTGTTCAGCGTGGCCGACGGCGTGCTGCTGAAGCCGTTGCCGTATCCGGATCCGGACCGGCTGGTTGCGGTGTGGCACGACGCGCCCGGCGCGCCGAGCATTGCGGCGATGGCCGGCGGCTTGCAGATCTCGCCCTCGATGCTCGTGACCTACCGCGAGAACAGTCGCTCATTCGAGCAGATCGGCCTCTGGCAGGCCGGCGCGGCGAGCGTCACCGGCGTGGCCGAGCCCGAGCAAGTCGCGGCGGCGAACGTCACGGGTCAGCTGCTGCCCGCGCTCGGCATCAAGCCGCTGCTCGGCCGCTGGATCGCCCAGCAGGACGAAGCTCCGAACGGCCCGGCGGTCGTGATGCTCGGCTACGACTACTGGCAACGGCGCTTTGGCGGCGACCGCGAGGTGCTCGGCAGGCAGATCGTCGTCGCGGGTCGGAGCCGTGAAATCGTGGGCGTGATGCCGCGGGGGTTCAGGATCGCGGACACGGCCGTCGATCTGATCGCGCCGTTCCCGATCGATCCGAGTCGCCTCATACCGCCGCCGTTCTGCTGCAACGCGATCGCGCGGCTGAAGCCCGGCGTCACGATCGAGCAAGCGGACGCCGACATCGAGCGCATGCTGCCGATTTGGATCGATCGATTTCCGTACCAGAACGGAAAGAGTGGCCGCAGCGTCTATCTCGATACCTGGAAGATCCGCCCGGCGCTGCGGCCGCTCAAAGCGGACGTCCTCGGCAACGTCGCCGCCGCGCTCTGGGTCGTGCTCGCCACGATCGGCGCCGTGCTGGTGATTGCGTGCGCGAACGTCACGAATCTGCTGCTCGTGCGCGGCGAGCGTCGCAGCCAAGAGGTTGCCGTGCGTGCGGCGCTCGGGGCTGGTGGGTGGCCGATCGCGCGCGCGCTGATCGTCGAGAGTCTATTGCTGGCGCTCGCGGGCGGCGTCGTCGGGGTCGCGATCGCCTATGGCGCGCTGAAGCTGCTGCTCGCGCTCGCGCCCACGCAGCTGCCGCGGCTCGACTCCATCGCGCTCGACGGACGCGCGCTCGCCTTCACGCTCGTCGTCACGCTCGTCGCGGGCGGTTTGCTCGGCCTGGCGCCGGCGCTGCGGGCCGCCCGCGGCCGCATCGCGTTCGCGCTGCGCGCGGGCGGCGGTTTGCGGGGCGCGAGCGGCGGCCGCGCGCAGCACCGCACGCAGAACGCGCTCGTCGTGGGGCAGGTTGCACTCGCGCTCGTGCTGCTCGTGAGCTCGGGTCTCATGATTCGGTCGTTCGCCGCGCTGCGCGCGATCGAGCCGGGCTTCGCCGACGCCGGCGCCGTGGAGACGTTCCGTTTGGCGTTCTTTCCGCAACTCGTGCCCGACGCACGCGACGTCGAGCGCGAGCAGCACGCGATTCTCGACGCGATCGAGGCGCTGCCGGGAGTGACGTCGGCCGCCCTCACGAACTCGTTGCCTCTCGAAGGCGTGGTCACCAACTGGGACGGCATCGACGTCGAAGGTCAATCGTCTGCCGATCAGATTCAGTCGCTGCGCACATATGTAGGCATCTCCCCCGATTACTTCCGCACGCTCGGCACTCGGCTCGTGGCAGGTCGCGACCTCAGCTGGAGCGATCTCGAGGATCCGCGCCCGGTCGCGATCGTGTCCGAGAATCTCGCGCGCGAGCTGTGGGGCAGCGCCGCTGCGGCGCTCGGCAAACGCATCCGCGCGATCGGCGGCGGTCCGTGGCGCGACGTGATCGGCGTCGCCGAGGACGTACGTTCGCGCAATCTGGAGCAGGGGCCGCCGGCGACCGTGTATTGGCCGGCGTTCATGAAGGACTTCTATCTCAACGCGCCGTCCTACGTCGAGCGCTTCGTCGCGATCGCCGTGCACAGTGCGCGAGCCGGCGCGCCGGCGCTGCAACACGAGCTCGAGCGCGCCGTTTGGTCGGTGAATCCCGACCTGCCGCTCGCGGGCGTGGGCACGATGCAGGACCTTTACGACCGCTCGCTCGCGCGCACCTCGTTCACGCTCGTGATGCTCGCGCTCGCGGCCGGCGCGGCGCTCGTGCTCGGGGTCGTCGGGCTCTACGGCACGATCGCGTATGCCGTATCGCAGCGCCGGCGCGAGATCGCGATTCGCCTTGCGCTCGGCTCGCCGCGGTCGAGGGTCACGCGCACGTTCGTGCGCTACGGCGCGGGGCTCGCGGCGCTCGGCGTCGCGATCGGTCTCGTCGCGGCCGCGGCGGTCACGCGGCTCATGGGTGCGCTGCTGTACGACGTGCGCAGCATCGATCCTCTGACCTACGCGGCCGTCGCGACGGTGCTTACGCTCGTGGCAGCGCTCGCAAGCTGGTTACCGGCGCGGCGCGCGGCGGCCGTGGATCCCGCGGAAGCGCTCGTGTCGGAATGACGCGCGCTTCGCGGCCGGTGCGTGTAAGCCGAGACAGAGTTTAGGACAAGGGTGCATAGCCGTGGATACCGCAATCCGAAGTCTCCGCTACGCGCTACGCGCGCTCGCACGCACGCCGGGATTCACCGCGACGGTCGTGCTCACGTTCGCGATCGGCATCGGTGCGAACAGCGCGGTGTTCACCGCGCTCGACGCCGTGCTGCTGAAAGACCTGCCGTATCCCGACGCCGATCGGCTCGTGAGCGTGCGGCAAGTCGTCGAGCGCTCGAACGAGGACAACGCCTCGCCTGCGCGGCTCGCGGATTGGAGCGCGCTCAACACCTCGTTCGAGGCCGTCACGGGCTACTACCCCGAGGACGTCTCGGAAACCACGGGCGAGCTGCCCGAGAAGCTGCGTCGTGCGACCGTTGCGCCGCGATTCTTCGACGTTTGGCGCGTGCGGCCGTTGCTCGGGCGCGGCTTCACCTCGACCGACCACGCGTTTCCGCCGGCGGCAGTCGTCGTCATCAGCGAGCGATTCTGGCGCACGCGTTACGGCGCGGACCCGAACGTGCTCGGCAAGCGGGTTCGCGTCGACAACGTCGAAGCGACGATCGTCGGCGTGATGCCGAGCGCGTTCCGCGTTCCGGAGCGCGCGATCGATCTCTGGCGGCCGGCGCCTGCCGACAGTCCGTACGCGCGGCAACGCGATTTGCCCTGGTACGACGCGGTCGGGCGGCTCAAGCCCGGCGTTACGCTCGCGCGGGCGCAGGCCGACATGAACGCGGTGCAGGCGGGGCTCGCGGAACGGTTCCCGAAGACCGACGCCGCGGTCGGGGTGCGGCTCGTGCCGTTCAAAAGCACGGTGGTCGCGGGCGCGGGCGGCTCGCTGTGGCTGCTGTACGGTGCCGCGTCCGCGGTGCTACTGATCGCGTGCGCGAACGTCGCGACATTGCTCCTGGCGCGTTCCGGCCGCCGCGCGCGCGAGCTCGCACTGCGCTTGTCGCTAGGCGCCTCGCCGTCATCGCTCGTCGGGCAGCTGCTCTTAGAGACCGGCTTGCTCGCCGGGGCCGGCGGGGCCGTTGGCCTCTTGGTCGCGGCGAGCACGGGCCGCGCGCTCGGGCTCCTGTCAGCCGATTTGCCGCGCGTCGAGGAGGTCGGCCTGAACGGCGGCGTGTTGCTGTACTCGCTCGCGGCCGTCATCGTGACCACGCTCGGCGCAGGGCTGCTGCCGGCGCTACGTGCGGCGCTCGCCGCACGGCCGGAAGGGCTTGCCGGCGGCGGGCGGTCGCAGGTTTCGTCGGGCCACACGACGCAGTGGCTGCTCGTCGGCGCACAGATTGCGCTGTCCGTCGCGCTGCTCGCGAGCGCCGGCTTGCTCGTGCGCACCTTGGTCGAGCTGGCGCACGTCGATCCGGGTTTCCAACCGAGCAAAGTGCTGATGTTTCGGATGAGCTCGAGCTATGCGGAGTCGACGGACTGGCCCCGGGTGCAGCAGCGCATCGAGCGTACGCTCGATGCGCTCGATTCGCTGCCGGGCGCCGACGCGGCGGCCGTGTCGCTCGCAGCCCCCGGCGTGCCAGGCCGCAACGACTACAAGTACACGACCACCGACGGCCGCGTCGCCCCCGATACGGAGCTCGTGACGCAGCAGAACCAGGTGTCGCCGAGCTACTTCCAAACCCTGGGCATCCCGCTCGTCGCGGGCGACCTGTGCCGTACAGCGACCACGCCGAGGCCCGGTGCGCAGACGGCATCCGGCTCGGCGCTTTCGGCGGCCCCTGCCGACGAGCTGCTCGTGAACGAGCAGTTCGTCCGGACGTACTTCCCGGGGGCGGACGCGCGCTCGATCGCCGGTATCGAGCTGCGCGGGGCGACGCAATACGCCGCGAACGGTCGCGTCGTCGGCGTCGTCGCCGATAGCCGCGACGGCGGCCTCGATGCGCCGGTGGTGCCGGCGGTCTATCAATGCACGGCGCAGCAGATCAACTCGAACTTCCTCGTGCGCACGCGCGGCGATCCGCTCGCGCTCGCCGCGGCAATCCGTTTGCGGATGAAGGATCTCGAGCCGCTGCGGTCGGTGTATGACATCGCGCCGCTCGACGAGCGAATCGGCCAAGCGTTCAGCGCAAACCGCATGCGCGCGCTTCTGATCGGTCTGTTTGCGGCCGCTGCGCTGGCGCTCGCGTGCATCGGCGTATACGGCACGCTCGCGTATATCGCGAGCCTCGCGCGGCGCGAGGTGGGGCTGCGAATCGCGCTCGGCGCGCCGCTCAGGCGCATCGTTGCGCAGTTCGTGCTGGTCGCGCTGCGCGTGGCTTTCATTGCCTCCGTCGTTGGTGCGCTGCTCGCGCTCGCGGCCGGCCGCTGGCTTGCGGGGATGCTTTACGGCGTGTCGCCAGCCGATCCGCTCACGATCGGGGCGGTCGTCGCGATCGTGCTCGGCATGGCCGCGCTCGCCGCGCTCGTTCCGGCGCTGCTGGCCACTCGCGTCGAACCGATGGACGCATTGCGCGAGCAGTAGGGTGTGTGAAGGACGTATGAGCCGATTCATGCAGGACATTCACTATGCGGTGCGCTCATTGCGCAGCCGTCCGGCATTCACCGCGGTCGCAGTCCTCACGCTCGCGGTCGGCATAGGCGCGAACACCACGATATTCAGCACGGTCAACGCGATGCTGCTCGAGCCGTTCGCGTTCCCACAGCTCGGGCGCGTCGTGACCGTGTGGGAAACGGCGCCCGACGAGCACAACTTGCGGCTCGACGCGGCGGCGGCAAACTTCCGCGATTGGCGCGAGCAGAGCACCTCATTCAGCGGCCTCGCCGCCGCGGCGGGCGGGGACGCAAACCTCACGGGCGTGAACGTTGCGGAGCACGTCGAAGGCTCGCGCGTCACGGGCGATTTTTTCTCGGTGCTCGCGCTGCCCGCGCAGCTCGGGCGCACGATCGAGCGCACGGATTTCGTTGATGGCGCCGCTCCCGTTGTCGTTCTCGGTTATGACTTCTGGCGGCAGCATTTGGGTGCCGATCCACTCATCGTCGGCAAAGACCTGCGCTTGAACGGCCGCAAGGTCACCGTCGTCGGTGTCGCCGCGGAGGCGCTCGATTTCCCGTTGGGGTCGCAACTGTGGACGCCGCTCGACCTGAGCGGCGCCGCCGGAGAAGATCGCAGCGCTCACGACTTGACGGTCATCGGCCGCTTGAAAGACGGCGTTTCGCTCGCAATCGCGCAGGCGGAGCTCCGGAACATTGGCGTGCGATCGGCCGAGCAATACCCCCAAACCAACGCGCGCCACGGTGTCGCGGTTCGACGCATCGCCGAAGACTTCACGGCGGATTCGCGGCCGTACGTACTGCTGCTCATGGGCGCCGCGGTGTTCGTGCTGCTGCTCGCTTGCGCGAACGTGACGAATCTGCAGTTGGCGCGTGCTTCCGGTCGCCACAAGGAGCTTGCGCTGCGCGCCGCGCTCGGGGCTAGCGGTTGGCGGATTGCGCGTCAATTGCTCGTCGAGAGCCTGTTGCTCGCGCTGCTCGGGAGCGGCGGCGCGTTGTTGCTGTCCGGTTGGGGCATGGTCCTGCTGCGGCGCACGATTCCGCCGTTCATCCTCGAGCACATCGCCGGCCTCCGACACTTTCAGATCGACATGCACGTCTTTCTGTTCACGCTCCTGATCGCCGTGGCAGCCGGGCTCCTCGCGAGTCTCGTACCGATGTGGCGATTCTCGCGCCCCGACGTGAACGACGCGCTCAAGGAAGGCGCACGCAGCAGCGCGCAAGCCGGAGGCCGGCGTTTGCGCGCGGCGCTCGTCGCGGTCGAGATCGCCGTTTCGCTGGTACTGCTCGTCGGCGCGGGCTTGATGGTGAACGGCTTCCGAGCGCTCACGGCGGCCGACATGGGCTTCGACCGCAACGGCGTGCTCACATTTCACGTCGCGTTGCCCGAGTCGACCTATCGCGACAAGGAGATGCTCCGCGGGTATTACGAACGAGCGCTTCGCGGGATCGAGGCGCTGCCCTCGGTCGAGTCGGTCGGTGCCGTGACGAGCCTCCCCGCTGGTTGGTCTTGGCGTTGGACCGATTTCACGGCCGAAGGGGCGGCTCCGACTCGCGTCGGGGAGGGGCCAAGCACAATTTCTCAAGTCGTGACGCCCGGCTTTTTCGCGGCTCTGCGGGTGCCTCTGAAGCAGGGGCGGCTCTTGTCGGCTCAGGACACGGCGGACGCTGCGCCGGTCGTCGCGGTGAGCGAAGCGCTCGCGCAACGGATTTCGCCGAACGAAGATCCGCTCGGCAAACGCATTCGTTTCGGGCGCGCCGACTCTCAAGGCCCATGGCGCACGATCGTCGGAGTCGTCGGCGACGTGAAGGCGGCCACGCTCGATCGCGACGCCGCGCCGGCAGCGTACATCCCGCTCGCGCAGGCGCCGGTGCCGGCAACGGCGTTCGTCGTGCGCACGTCGGGCGATCCGTTCGCGATCGCCGCGACGATCGATGCACAGCTGCGCGCGATCGATGTGGATCAGCCGCCGTACGACGTTCGCAGTCTCGATCAAGTGGTCTCGGACACGCTGAGCGGCGTCGAATCCTCGGCGCGGATGATGCTGATATTCGGCATCTGCGCGCTCGTGCTCGCCGCCGCCGGCATCTTCGCCGTCATGGCGTATTCGGTTGCGCAGCGCACGCACGAGATCGGCGTGCGGATGGCGCTCGGCGCGCAGCGGGCCGACATGCTGAGACTGATCGTCGGCGGCGCCATGAAGATCGCGGGCGCCGGGCTCGCCGTCGGATTCGCGCTCGGGCTGCTCATGGCGCGCGTGTTGTCGAGCGTGCTGGTCGGCGTCGTGGATCTCGACGTGACGACCATCGGGGTGCTCACGCTCGCGCTCGCCGCGATCGCGGTACTTGCCGCTTACGTGCCGGCGCGCTGGGCTGCGCGGGTGGATCCGATCGTAGCGCTGCGGCGCGAATGAACGGAGCATACGCAGTGTGCCGCCGTTCGGATCGCGCCCCTCGAGGCGCTGCGGCACGCACGAGGAGCCCGCGGATGGGGCGCAGACGCCCCCCGACGATCGGAGCCAAGGTCTTGGTCTGCAACCGCGCGTCACGCCGGCGCATCGGTGAGAGGAGGGGCCGTGCTCGACCGGCGGCCCCTCCGCGGAGGGATTTCCTGAAGGCGAAGCATTCGCATCCAGCGCTCGGCCGGCTGCGGCCGGCGGATCGGGTGAGGAGGGGTGACCATGCCGCTCCTCGCAGAAGGGCTCCGCCGAGGCGCGCGCCCGGCTTCACGCTCACGACGGGTTTTTCTAGAGGAGAACGCACTATGAACGTCATCATGCGTCGCAGTCTGTGGCTCCCGGCGGCCGTCGCGTCGTTGGCGGCCTTGAGCGCGGTCGGACAAGACGCCGACGGGTCGTTCGACAAGACCGTCAGCGTGGACGGCGCCGCGCGTCTCGAGGTGCGCACCGGTTCCGGTGCCGTGACGATCCGCCGCGGAGCGGCGGGCGAGGTCCACGTGGTCGGACGTCTCAGGGTGTGGTCGCGGCTGTTCCATTCGTCGGCCGACACGCAGGAGCTCGTGCGGCGGTTCGAGTCGGATCCGCCGGTCGAGGTGGCGAGCGGTCAGGTGCGCGTCGGTTATTTCGACGACGACGCGTTCGACCACGACCACGTGTCGATCAGCTACGAGATCGAAGTGCCGGCCGATGCCGAGGTCATGTCGCACACGGGCTCCGGGAGCCAGGAGATCACGGGGGTCGAGGGATCCGCGGAGGCGCACACCGGCTCCGGCTCCATTCGGCTTCGCGACCTCGGCGGTCGCGTCATCGCCCGCACGGGCAGCGGCTCGATTCGCGCGGACGGTATCGGCGGCGCGTTCGACGGCGAAACCGGCAGCGGCTCCATCACGCTGGCGCAGGCCGGCAGCGGCGACGTGCGCGCCTCGACGGGTTCCGGCAGCCTCGAGCTACGCGGTGTCAACGGCGCGCTGCACGCGCACAGCGGCAGCGGCCGCATCGAGGTCGACGGCCGGCAACAAGGGGCGTGGGACCTCGAGACGGGCTCGGGCTCGGTGCGAATCGCGCTTCCGGCCGACGCGGCATTCGATCTCGATGCGCACACCGGCTCCGGCGGCATCCACCTCGGCCGCCCCGTCACGATTCAAGGGGCGGTGGACGAGCACCGCGTGAGTGGGCGCGTCGGCGCGGGCGGACCCGCGCTGCGCGTGCGGACCGGCTCCGGCAGCGTAACGATCGACTGAGCCCGGCACCCGGCGGTCGTGTGGGCGCCGGCTCTCGTCCTGATGACGCTACTTAAGAACGCTATATAACCACATGATTGGCCTGCCTTCTCAACTGCGGCAAATCGCTCGTTCGCCGGCATTCGTTCTGACGTTCGTGGTGACGCTCGCGGTCGGCATCGGGGCGAGCGCGCTGCTCTACAGCGTCGTCGACGGTGTGTTGCTCGCGCCGCTGCCGTACCCCGATGCAGGGCGCATCGTGGCCGTGAGTCAGCTGAACGAGAGCGGCGCCCAAGCGCGGCCTTCCGATCCGAACTTTGCCGACTTGCAGGCGCAGACGCACTCGCTCGCGAGCTTCGCGCAGTACGCCGCATACCAGGCGCCCGTTGCCGGCGGCGACGAGCCCGTGCTCACGATGGTGGCCGACGTCTCGCGGGAATTCTTCGACGTGCTCGGCGTGCGGCCGGCGCTCGGGCGCTCATTCGCGCCCGAGGAGCAGGTGCCGGGTGCCGCACCGGTCGCGATCGTGAGCTATCGCTATTGGCAGCGGTATCTCGGCGGCACGCCGGATTTTGCGCAGCGCACGCTGCGTTACGATCACCGGGTGTTGTCCGTCGTCGGCGTAATGCCGCGCGGCTTCGACTATCCGGATGAAACCGACGTGTGGGCATCGCGCGAGCAGGCGTGGCCGCAGGGCGGCAGACGCGCTCACAACTTCTACGCGATCGGCCGCCTCGCGCCGGCCGTTTCGCTCGACGCCGCACGCAGCGACTTCAGCGCGGTCGCGCGGCGGCTCAAGCAGCAATACGGCGAGGATACTTGGATGGTCGACGCGGCCGTCGTGCCGCTGCGCGACGATCTGGTCGGCCGAGCACGGCTGCCGTTGCTGATGTTGGCCGCGGCGGCGGCGCTGCTCTACGTGATTTCGGTCGCCAACGTGGTGAACCTGTTGCTCGCGCGTGCAATTGCGCGGCGGCAAGAGCTCGCCACGCGGCTCGCGCTCGGAGCCCGGCGGACGAGGCTCGCGCGCGATTCGTTCGTCGAGGCGGCCCTGCTCGCGGGGCTCGGTGGCGCGCTCGGCGTGGTCGTGGCCGGGTGGGGCGCGCGCGCATTGCTCGTGCTCGGGCCGACCCTGTTGCCACGCGCAGCGTCGATTCACGTCGACGCGACGACGGCGGCCGTCGCGCTGCTCCTCGCGCTGATCGCGGCGAGCTCGGCGAGCGTGCTGGTGGCGTGGCGCACGCCGGCCGACGCGGAGGAGCTGCGCGGCGAGCGCCACGCGACGGTCGGCAGGAGCCGCGCGCAGCTCCGCGACGGGCTCGTGGCTGCGCAGATCGCCGTGGCGCTCGTGCTGGTCATCGGTGCGTCGCTGCTCGGCCGCAGCTACGTCGCAGTCGCGAACGTCGATCCCGGATTTCAACCGGAGGGCATGCTGCTCGTCGGAGTCACGTCGCCGTATTCTCGCGAGCAGGGCGCTCAAATCCTCGGGCTCCAGGAGCGCGTCCTCGAGACCCTGCGGGCACTGCCCGGTGTGGCGAGCGCCGGCGCCGTGAGCGGGCTGCCGTTGCGCGGTGCGGGCACCAACGGCCAATTCGTCGTGCTCGATCGTCCAGACCAAGTCCACGACTTTGCGGACCTGAACACGTTGTCGAAGCAACCCGGGCGCGCCGGCTACGCCGAATATCGGGTTGCGAGCGAGCAGTACTTCCGGACGCTTGGCATTCCGCTGTTGAGTGGCCGCACGTTCGCGTCCACCGATACGCCGGAGGCCGCGCACGTCGCGCTCGTGAGCCGCTCGCTCGCCGACGCGCAATGGCCGGGCGAGACTCCGCTCGGCAAGCTGATCGAGTTCGGCGGCATGGACGGCGACCTCACGCCATTCACGGTGATCGGCGTGGTCGGAGACGTGCGCGACTACGGTCTCGATCGCTCGGTGCGACCGACCGTGTACGCGTACTACCGACAGCGGCCGGCATTCGCGGACTCGCTGTGGTTCGCACTCCGCATGCCGGCGGCAGCGAGCGCGATTCCGGCCGCGCGCGAAGCGATCCGCCGCATCGACCCGAACGTGCCGCCGCAGTTCCTCACGTCGGAGCAGCTGTTTTCGGGCTCGATTGCGCAGCGCCGCTTCAATCTCGTGATGCTCGGCGTGTTCGGCGGAGCGGCGCTCGTGCTCGCGCTGGCCGGCGTTTACGCCGCAATCGCCTTCGGCGTCGCGCAGCGGCGCCACGAGATCGGCATCCGCATCGCGCTCGGCGCGACGCTCGGGCGCATCGTAGCGCTGGTGCTCGGCCGCAGCCTTTGGATCGCGGGACTCGGCGTGGCCGCGGGGCTCGCGATGGCGTTCGGCGCTGCGCGCGTCGTAAGCTCGCTGCTGTACGGGGTGGCGCCGCACGATCCGCTGTCGTATTCGATCGCGAGCGCGTTGCTGCTGGCGGCTGCGGCCTGCGCCGCGCTGGTTCCGGCGCTCCGCGCCGCGCGCGCCGACCCCGTGGAGACGCTGCACCATGACTGATGTCGCCGCGCGGACAGGCATTTGCACAAGGAGCGAAGCACCGTGAGAGACCCGAACGAAGCAGCGGCCGCCGCGGACACCGGTCCGATGATCCGGCTCAAGGATCTCGAGAAGGTGTATCCGTACAAGGGCGGCCAGACGTGGGTGCTGCGTCAAGTCGCCCTCGAGATCCCGGAAGCCGATTTCGTCACGATCATGGGCCCCTCCGGCGCCGGGAAATCGACACTACTGGCGATCTTGGGCATGCTCGATGCCGACTTCGGCGGGGAATATTGGTTCGACGGCAAGCCGATGCACAAGGCGAGCTCGAAGGAGCGCGGCAAGGTCGGCAAGGAGAACGTCGGCTTCGTATTCCAGCAATTCCATCTGCTCGAAGACCTCACCGTGTCCGAGAATCTCGACATTCCGCTGTCGTATCGCAACGTGCCGCGCAAGGAGCGCGCCGCGCGCGTCGCGGAGATGCTCGACAAGTTCCAGATGGTCGGTAAGAAGGATCTGTACCCGAACCAGCTCTCGGGCGGCCAGCAGCAGCAGGTCGCGATCGCGCGCGCAGTGATCGCGGAGCCGCGCATCGTGCTCGCCGACGAGCCGACCGGCAGTCTGCACTGGCGCCAAGGCGAGCAGATCATGCAGATGCTCTCCGACCTGAACGCCGACGGCACGACGATCATCCAGGTCTCGCACGACGAGCGTGTCGCCGCGTTCGGCCGGCGCATCATCGAGCTTGCGGACGGCTGGATCAGCGGCGAGCGGCGCACCGAGCGCGCCGCACTCTGATGCGGCGCGGCTCGTCGGCACCGTCCGCCCAGGCGCGGCGCCTCGCGCGCGGGTTCGGTCAGCGCGGGACACGGGGCGGGTAACGATGGCGCTGCGTCCCCCGCGTATCTTCGTAGCCGACGACCAGCGCGACGTCGTCGAATCGTTGCGGCTGCTGCTCAAGGGCGAGGGCTATGCGGCCGAGACGTTCGATCACCCGGATGCGCTGATCGCCGCGCTGCGCACGCGCGCCGCCGACGCGGTGCTCATGGACTTGAACTACACGCGCGACACGACCTCGGGGGACGAGGGCCTCGACGCAGTCTCGAAGATCCGTTCGTTCGACGCCACCACGCCGATCGTCGTGATGACGGCGTGGGGCAGCATCGCGGTCGCGGTCGAAGCGATGCGACGCGGTGCGCAGGACTTCATCGAAAAGCCGTGGGACAACGATCGGCTCGTGGCGGTGCTGCGCACGCAGGTCGCGCTCGGTCAGGCGCTCAATCGCAGCCACGCCCTCGAGGCCGAGGAGCTCCGCCGCACGGCGGTCGGCGACGAGCTGATCGCCGAATCGCCCGCGATGCAGCCGGTGCTCGAGACGATCGACCGCGTGGCGCCGTCGGATGCGAACGTGCTGATCACGGGGGAGAGCGGCTCCGGCAAGGGGGTCGTCGCACGCCTGATTCACGAGCGCTCGCCTCGCAGCGGCCGCGGCCTCGTGATCGTGAACATCGGCAGCCTCCAGGAAACGGTGTTCGAGAGCGAGATGTTCGGCCACGTCAAGGGCGCGTTCACCGACGCGAAAGCGGACCGCGTCGGGCGGTTCGAGCTAGCCGATCAGGGGACGCTGTTCCTCGACGAGATTGCGAACATCCCGACGAGCCAGCAGGCACGCCTGCTGCGCGTCGTGGAAAGCGGCGAGTTCGAGCGGTTGGGCTCCTCACGCACTCAGCAGGTCGATGTGCGGGTGCTCGCGGCCACCAATGCCAACATCGCAGCCGAGATCGAGGCGGGACGGTTCCGCAGCGACCTGCTGTACCGGCTCAATACCATCCACATCCATCTGCCGCCGCTGCGCGACCGCGGCGACGACATCGTGCGGCTCGCGCAGCGCTTCCTCGAGCGCCACGCGCAGCGCCACCGGCACGCGGTCAACTCTTTCGCCGACTCGGCCCTGTCGGCGCTGCGCCGCTACGCGTGGCCCGGCAACGTGCGCGAGCTGTCGCACGTGATCGAGCGTGCGGTGCTGATGGCGCGCGGCTCGACGATCGGACCTGCGGACTTGAGGCTCGACGCACCCGCGCCGCTGGCAGGCGAGCGCCCCCCGATGACGCTCGAGGCGATCGAGCTCGACGCGCTGCGTGCAGCGCTCGCTCGCCACGCCGGCAACGTGATCGCCGCAGCCGACGAGCTCGGCATGAGCCGCTCCGCGCTCTATCGTCGTATGGAAAAGTTCGGTTTGTGAGTCGCCGCCGCGCGCTGCGGTTTCAGAACCGCGTCGTGCTGATTGCGGTCGCCGCGGTCGCGCCGGCGTGGCTTGCGGCCGCCGTGCTCGTTTGGCGCGCGACCACGACCCCGGCGGCGCGCTGGACCGTGATCGGCGCCATCACGCTCGTGCTCGCCGGCGGTCTGTTCGCGCTGCGCCGGCACGTCGTCCGGCCCATGCAGGCGCTTGCGAACATGTTGGAGGCGCTGCGCGAGGGCGACTACTCGATGCGGGGCCGCAACGTCGATTCCGAAGATGCGATCGGCGAGGTGATGATCGAAGTCAACTCGCTGAGCCAGACGCTCTACGACCAGCGGCTCGAGGCCCTCGAAGCCGGCGTGCTGCTGCAGAAAGTCATCGCCGACGTCGACATTGCCGTGTTCGCGTTCGATGCGGACCACAAGCTGCGGCTCGTGAACGAGTCGGGCGCGGCCCTGCTCGGCGCGCGGCGTGACGAGCTGCGCGGCCGCAGCGCAGCGTCGCTCGATCTCGAGGATATGCTGCACCAGCCGACCGGCAGCATCGTGCCCCACGCGTTCGGCGGCCGCACGGGGCGGTGGGAGATCAGGCGCGGCACTTTCCGCGAGGGGGGCAAGCCGCATGCGCTGCTCGTGATCTCGGAGCTCTCGCGTGCGCTGCGCGAGGAGGAGCGTCAGGCGTGGCAGCGGCTCGTGCGCGTGATCGGACACGAGCTGAACAGCTCACTTGCGCCGATCAAATCGATGGCCGGCACGCTGAGCAAGCTGATCGACCGCGAGCCGCCGCCGCCCGATTGGCGGGACGATGCCCGCGCCGGGCTCACGATCATCCACGATCGCGCGGCCGCGCTCGGCCGCTTCATGGGCGCGTACGCACAGCTCGCAAGGTTGCCGTCGCCGACGCGCCGCGACGCCGACTTCGGCGCGCTCGTGCGGCGGGTCGCGTCGTTGCAGGGTCCGCGTGTGCGAGTCGAAGGAGGACCGGACTCGACGCTCGCGGTCGATCCCGATCAGATCGAGCAGGTGCTGATCAACCTGATCCGCAATGGCGTCGAGGCGGCGGGGAAGCGGGGCGGCGTACGCGTCCGCTGGAGCGCGGCCCAGGGGCGGCTCGTCGCGGAGATCGAGGACGACGGGCCGGGACTCGCACGCACGGACAACCTCTGGGTGCCGTTCTTCACGACCAAGCCGGGCGGCAATGGCATCGGGCTCGTGCTGTCGCGCGAGATCGTGGAGAACCACGGCGGCAGCATCGCACTCGAGAACCGCATCGGCGCGCACGGCTGCATCGCGCGCATCGCGTTGCCGCTCGTCTGAGCGGTGCCGTTGCCGCTATCCACGAAGGCGGCCGATACGCTACGCTCGGCGGCGACCAGTGAAACGAAACTGGGGCGGCGCGCATCTAGCATAGAGGACGCGGATCGCGCGCGGCGGGGAAGAGGGACGTCTTTGCACCGAGGGTCGACCCTACCGACGGTCGTCGCACTTGCGGCCGGCGTCGCTCTATCGCTTGCGTTACCGTTGCGGGGAACCGCCCAGCCCGCCGAACGCGCGGCGATCGCAGCGCCCGGCGAAATCCCGCACGTCGCCTCGCGGCCGAAGCTCGACGGCGTGCTCGACGACGACGTCTGGTCGCACGCGCTCAAGGTGCCGCTCACGATCGAGACCGGGCCCCGGGAGAACCAGCCGGCGCTCGTCGAGACTACGGCGTACCTCGCCGAGGACGGCTCGGCGCTTCTGATCGCCTTCGACGCGCGCGATCCCGATCCGAAATCGATTCGCGCCTATCTCAGGGATAGCGACACGGCGTACAACGACGACTTCGTCGGCGTCGTGCTCGACACCTTCAACGACCAGCGGCGTGCGTTCGAGTTCTTCGCGAACCCGCTCGGTGTGCAAATGGATTTGATCTCAGACGACGTGAATCGCAACGAGAGCGATGCATGGGACGCAATCTGGGACTCCGCCGGGCAGATCACGGGCCAAGGGTTCGTCGTCGAGATGGTTATTCCGTTCAGCCAGCTGCGCTTCCCGCGCGCGCCCGGCGGCCAAACGTGGGGCATCGACGTGCTGCGGTTCCGCCCGCGCAGCGACCGCACGCGGATCTCGAACAACCCGCTCGACCGCAATCGCAGCTGTTACCTCTGCCAGTTCGCCAAGTTCCACGGCTTCGCGAATGCGGAGCCGGGCCGCGCGCTCGAGGTCGTGCCGACGCTCACTTCGACGCGCACGGACACGCGCGCGGCGGCGCCGAGCACGGTGCTCGCGCGCGGTGCGTTCGACAGCGAGCTCGGCGTCGGCGTGCGCTGGGGCATTACGCCCGACATCACGGCCGACCTCGCGCTGAATCCGGATTTCTCGCAAGTCGAGGCAGACGTCGCGCAGCTCGGGGAAAACGCCCAATTCGCGCTGTTCTACCCCGAGTCGCGACCGTTCTTTCTCGAAGGCGCGGAGTATTACGGCAGCCCGCTCGAAGCCGTGTTCACGCGGACCATGGCCGACCCCGACGTCGGCGCGAAGCTCACCGGCCGCAGCGGCCAGAACACCTTCGGGGCGTTCGCCGTGCGCGACGCCGTCACGAACCTGCTGTTCCCCGGACCGCTCGGGTCGCAGAGCGGGGCGCTCGGGCGGGCGAACGACGCCTTCGTCGGGCGCTACACGCGGGGCTTTGGGGACGCCTCCACGATCGGCGCGCTCGTAACCGATCGCAGCGCCGACGGCTACCACAACTCGGTCGCCGGCTTCGACGGCCGCTACCACATCAACGATCAGAACACGCTGCGCTTTCAGCGCCTCCAGTCGCGCACCGAGTACCCCGCCGATGTCGCCGCGACTTTCGCCCAGGCGACCGGCGAGCTTGCGGGCAGCGCAACGCGGCTCGAGTACTACTACCAAACGCGCGATTGGTACGTGAACTTCTACCATCAGGATCTCGACCCCGGATTTCGGGCAGACACCGGCTTCATTCCGCGCGTCGACTACGACGAGGACTGGTTCAAAGCCAACCGCACCTGGCAAGGTCACGACGGCACCATCTGGAACCAACTGCAAGCCGGAATGTTCTGGGACGACGCGCACGACAGCGGCGGCCGGCTCCTGGGCCGCAGCGCCGAGCCGTTCTTCTCGTTCTCGGGCCCGCGACAGTCGTTCGTGCAGGTGCGCGCCGGCCCGCGGCAGGAATATTGGGACGGGAAAATTTTCGATCTCGACGAGCTGCTGCTGTTCTCGCAAATCCGACCGCGCACCGGCCTCAACATGGTTCTTCAGGCGCGCATCGGTCAAGCGGTCGATTACTCCAACTCCGCCGTAGGGCGCGAGCGGCGCGTGCAGCCGCAGATCGACTGGAATGCGACACGCCATCTGCTGGTGCGGCTGCAGCACACCTCCGACGTGCTCACACGCTCCGGTGCGCAGGTGTTCGACGCCGAGCTCACGGATCTCAGAGTCACCTGGCAGTTCAACCTGCGCAGCTTCGTGCGGGTCACGCTGCAGCGCCAAGACATCGATCGAAACGTCGCGCTGTACGCATTGCAGACGACCGAGCCGCGCTCGCAATCGCTCGGGACGCAGCTGCTCTACGCGTACAAGCTGAATCCGCAGACGCTGCTCTACGCGGGCTACTCCGACAATCGGCTCGAGGACCTCGTATCGGGCCGACTCGAGCAAACCGGCCGCACACTGTTCCTGAAGCTGAGCTACGCGTGGACGCCGTAGCGGGCAGGCGCGGCTAGAACGGCACGCGTGCGAGCACCGTGGACAGGGCGCCCGCGCCGGTGCTGTAGAGAAACGTCTTGCTGTCCGGTGCGACGCGCAGGTCGAGCACGCCCGGCGCGTCGTACAGCGCCTCGATCGCACCGTCGCTCGCGCGGCGAACCACGATCGTCCCGACCACGGACGTCCGCACACGGCCGCGCACGATCGGGGACTCGTAGCTCACGACGAATGTGCCGTTCGGCGCGAGCTGCACGAAGTCGAGCGTGCTGGCGCTGCTTCCCGGCGTCGCGGAATCGAAGGCCGGCGTCACCAGCGGCACGGACCACAGCACCTTGCCGGTCGCGAGATCGTTCAGCTCGAGCGCGCCGTTGCGCTCGTATGCGGCCGCGAGCGACACGGCACCGAATGTCCCGACAGTGCGCGCGGGCGAATGCGTGCCGGCGAGCGTGAGCTGGACTTGCCAGTCCCGCGTGCTCCAGGCGCGCACGCCGTGCCACTCCGCGTCGTCGATCGAGCTCGCGTTGGCGGCGAGCAACGTGCGGCCGTCGGCCGAGAACGCGAGCTGCGCCCGGGCCGCAATCGCGTCGAGCCGCCGAATCGGCCCAGCGTCTGCCGTCGCGACCACGTTGACCGCGCCGAGGCCGCGCTGCCGATCGTCGAGGCTGCGAGCGGCTTGGTAGGCGAGCAGCGCGCCGTTCGGCGAAAACGCGACCGCGCCGATCGGTCCGCAAAGCCCTTCGCAGGGATAGCGCGCGGCAGGCTCGGCCGCGGCGCGATAGAGCTCCACCTGACCGAGCCGGCCGACCGCGAGCGCGCCGCCGCGCGAAATCGCGATCGAGTACGCCGGGTCGCGGCTCCAGTCCGCCGCGACCCGGCGCACGATCGCGCCGCTCGAGGCATCGACGACGCGGGCGCCGGTCGCGTCGGCGATCGCGACGAGTCGACCGTCGGCGGAAAAAGCGTCGCGCGACCACGCGAACGCGGGATCGATCTTGCGGCCGCCGAGGCGCCAGACGACCGACAGACCGGGCGGGTCCGCCGGCGCGGCCTGCGAGCCCGCCGGACTTTGCGCGGCGACGGCGAGACCGTGCACGAGCCACCACGCCGCGACAGCAGCCGTCGCGGGCGGCGAGGTCAAGGGGCGCTGGCGGGGAAGGCGCAGTGTCGGTCTCGGATGCTACTTCCGTGCGGCGGCCGATTCTCCCATAGATCGGCGCTGCGCCGCAGGCGCGCTGTGCACTTGACCGCGGCACGGGGACTCTTCAGTCTCTCGCGGCTCCGCAGCCGTTTCGTGGGTCACCGATGAGCGCCGCCGCCACCAATGACGCCAACAAGGCGCCGAGCTTTGGTCCGCTCGTCGCACTGGTGTTCTTGGCGCTGATTTGGGGCTACAACTGGGTCGTGATGAAGATCGGGCTGCGTTACGTCGGCCCGCTCGACTTCGCGGCGCAGCGCTCCGTGATCGGGGTCGTGCTGATGTTCGGGTCGCTGCTCGTGCTGCGCGTGCCGCTCAAGCCGAGGCACGTCGTCAAGACGATCTGGCTCGGCGTGTTTCAGACGTCCGGCTTCTTGGGCTTGATCTCGTGGTCGCTGAGCATCGGCGCGGCCGGCAAGAGCGCGGTGCTCGGCTATACGATGCCGTTTTGGGTCATCGTGCTCGGCTGGCCGTTCCTGCCCGACCGGCTGCGGGGTTGGCAGTGGCCGGCCGCCGCGCTGATCTTGGGCGGCCTCGTGCTCGTGCTCGAGCCGTGGAGCACGGAGGCCGGCATCGCCAGCAGCCTATTCGCGCTCGCGGCCGGCGTGTCGTGGGCCGTGAGCGTGATCATCTTCAAGCGGATCCCGGTCGTGGGCCGCGACGAGCTGCTGTCGCTCACGACCTGGCAGATGTTCTACGGCACGATTCCGCTCGTCGCGCTCGCTTGGCTCGTGCCCGAGCGGCCCGTCGAATGGAGCGGGCAATTCATCGTCGCGCTCGCCTACAACAGCATCGGCGGTATGGCGATCGCAACGCTGCTGTGGCTGTACATTCTGCAGAGTCTACCCGCGACGATCAGCGGGTTGAATGCGCTCGCCGTGCCGATCGTCGGCGTGATCGCGGCGTGGCTGCAGCTCGGCGAGCGACCGAGCCCGGCGGAGGGCGGCGGAATGGGGCTGATCTTGATCGGCTTGGCGATGCTGGCCGCGGCAGGCCGATCGCGCAAGCCGTAACGCATCCCGCCCACTCGCTGTCGCAGATCAGAACCGGAACGCGACCTCCGCGCTCAATATGCGGCCGTAATCGGGGATACCGCCGCGCGAGCCGGCAGAGGACGGGAGGTAGTTGGCGCGATCGAACAGATTGCGCACGAACGTCCGCAGCTCCGTGCGCGCGCCGAGCGCGTGCACCGCCCCGATGTCCGTGCGCGAGTACTGGGGCAGCGGCTCGGCCGCGATCCCCGCGCTCGGCGGAAACACGTCGTCGGCGTCGAGCTGCCAGTGTTGCACGGCGTAGAATCGGGTGCGCGAGGCGGCGTGGCGGTAGCCGATCTGCGCATCGACGATGTACGCGGGAAAAGCGTCGTAGGGCTGCTCGAGCGTGTCGTTCTTGCTTCTGACCCACGACGCGCCCACGTCGAGCTGCCACGGTTCGTTCTGCCAGCCGAGCTGCCAGGTGAGCCCTCGCGAGGTGTTTCGCTCGAGATTGCGAAACACGAACGGCGCGGTGCCGCCGGGGTTGGCTACGGATACGATGCCGTCGCTCCATTTCGAGCGGAATGCCGAAGCCTGCGTGTGCCAGTGCTCGCCCTCGTGCATCGCGACGAGCTCGAGCGTGTCGACGCGTTCGGGGTCGAGGGCCGGATTCGCTTCGATCAGACCGGCGGTGCCGTTCAAGTCGTTCGCGGTGGGCGCACGGAATGCGCTGCCGTACAGCAGTTTGAGCGCCTCGTGCCGACGCGGATGCCAAATCACGCCGAGCCGCGGCGAAACCTGGCGGCCAAAGTCCGAGTAGTCGTCGAGCCGCGCGCCGTACACGATGCGCCAGCGCTCGCCGCGCCCGTGCGTAGTGCCCTCGAAAGTGGCGCTCCAGATGCGTCGATCCGCGCCGGCCGCGGGGTTCTCGGCGTCGAGCGTGAGCGCCCCGCCAAGGTCGTAGTTGCGCGTGCGCGCGGAGTCGACGGCGAGCGACTCGACGCCGAGCACCGCGGCGAGCTCGGTGCGAGCGGCCGCGAGCCGCTTCTCATAGCTCGCGTGCACGCCGGCGCGGCGTTGGCGCACGGCGGATTCGAAGTCGAAGGTCGTGCGGCCCGCGTCGAGCAGGCTGTCCGACCACCACGCGTACGCCGCGGCCTCGAGCGCCGTCCCGTTCGAATGCTCCGAGCGCACGCCGCCGTCGAGCACGTACAAGCTCGCGTCCACGCCGCCGAAATCACGTCGGCCCGCGAGCCGCGTCCCGAAGCCTTGGAAATCCTCGCCGTCGTAGCGATCGATCAGCATGCCGCCGTGCCATGCAAGATCGCCGTCGCCGCCGCCGTGCACCTTGAGGCTCAGCGTCTGCGCGCCGTAGCGGTTATCGCGCTCGCTCGTCTGCAGCGCGCCGGTTGCGGGATCGTCGTATCGGTACGAGAGATTCTGGCTCGGCTGCCCGTCCACCGTTGCGGCGAGGCTCAGGCGTGCACGCTCGCGCAAGCCGGCGCTCACGCGCCCCGTGGCCGCATAGGCGCCGTTGCTTCGGAGGTCGGCTTCGAGCGTCCGCTCGTCCGCCGTTGCATCGTAGCCGTGCAATGCGACGACCCCGTGAAACGCATCCGCGCCGTAGAGCGCCGAGCCGGGGCCTTCGATCAGCTCGATCTCGTCGATCGTTCCCAAGCCGACGCTCGGGACATTGAGCGTGGGCGCACCACGAAACAGATCATTGAGCGGCACGCCGTCGAAGCTAACGAGCACCCCGAGCAGGGAGGTCGTACGCGTATAGCCGCGGATCGCGAACGCGTCGGCACCGCCGAGCGCGGGCGTGACCGCGATCCCGGGGATGGGGGCCAGCGCCTCCGAGACGCTGCGCGCACCCCGCCGCTGCCACGCCGCCTCCGGCAGCACGTCGACGGAGGAGGCCGCGTCGAGCGCAGTGGTGGGAATGCGTGACGCGACGCGGACCTCGACCTGCAACAGCTCCTCGAGCGACAGGTCGGCCAGCGCCGCGGGCGAGTCGCGCGCGTCGTGCGCGGCGAGCGCGGGATAGGGCAGGAGCCCGGCCGCAGGGCACGTGAGCGTCGCGAGCACGCTCGCCATTCGCCGCGGCAGTCCTCGCGAGCGCCGCCGATCCATTGAGCCGAGCCGTCCCACGGCGCTCCTGAAACATTCTCTCGGGCCGAGAGTTTAGGAGCTGCAACGGGTTTACGAGTCGACCCGCGTCACAGCCGCGGGCGCGGCGACGGCACCGTCGCGGCGGTTTGCAGGGTTGCCCCTAACGGCGAGCTCGGGCTCGCCGCCGATGAGTCAGTGTGAGGGCGGCGGCGGCGGAGGATCGCTCTGCGCGGGCAGCGTGCCGTCGCCGTGCTTCGTGGCGCCCGGCACCGAGTCGCAGTGCTTGCCAGGTGCCGGCACCGCGTCGTCAGGGCAGCGGTAGAGGCCATTCTTGCCGCGCCCACCCGCGAGCAAGCCGTTGCGCAGCGGATGCAGACCCACGCTGAAAACGGTGCCGCGCGGGAACGAGTTCACGGAGATGCCGTGCTCCGATGCCTGCGCCGCGCTCTCCATCTCCACGGCCCAGATCACCGGCTCGCCCTTCGCGTCGCGCAGCACCTGGTCGCGGGCCTCGTTGAGCGGTGCGAAGAAGATCTGCAGATGGTTCGCATCCGGGTTCACGCGCGAAACCACGCCGGTAAACACGTAGACCTTCGATAAGTCGTACATCGCCAGCGAATGGTGGGCGGCGGCCGGACCGCTCGACGCGAGCGACGCGGCGGTCGCTGCAGCGAGCAGCACGAGTGAGAGGGGCTTGGCCATGGTGTCTCCTTTCTCTAGAGCCCGAAGCGGCCCTTTTTCTCTTGCGGATGTTGCATGCCTTTCTCGTGGTACTTCTCCCAGATCTGTGCCCAAGGCCGGCCGTAGATATCGGGGACGGTGTACTCGAACGTCGTTCCCGACGGCATGGCCGTCGTAAAGCCGTTCACCGGGAAGTTCTGCTGCACGCAGTAGAGATACGGATAGGGATTGCCCTCGTTGAGCGCGCCCACCTTGTCCCAGCGCTGGGTGATTCGGATCGGTTGCGCCAGGCCCTCCGGATCGTAGAGCACGGCTTCGTGATCGATGCCGACCACCGCGCCCGTTGCATCCTTGCGCGGCGTGTAGACCTCGACGGTCTGCAGCTTGTTGCTGAACTCGTGCGTGCCGTGCGCGATCCAGCCCTGGATGTTCGACGTCCAGGTGATCAACGCGTCGCCGTCCCAAAAGCCGACGGTCTCCCCGTACCACTGCGGCACGTCCGGCCCGAGCCGCGGCACGACGCCGGACTCGTTGAACTCGCGGCCGAGGTAGATGTGCGTGATGAAGTTCTGCGAGGAGGTGTTCAGAACCTGCACGAGCTCGGGCGTCACGATCACCTGCGGCGCGCCGGCCGCATATTGCGCGAAGCGGCGCATGAAGCCCTCGGGCTGACAATACGAGCCGGGCCACTGCGGTGCGTTGGTTACGGCGTAGTGGTACATCTGCTGCACGAACCGCTTTTGGTACTCCGGCGTGAGCAGCGAGAGGTACGTCGGAATTTGAATGAGTCCGCCGTAGTACCAGGACGCGGTCTTCGTGCGGTCGCGCCGGTATTTGCCGTTCCATTGGGGCAAGTCGTCGGCCGTATAGATAGTCGGGCCGCCTTTCGCACGGGCTTCGGCGAGCAGCGCCTCGTAGTGCTCCTTCGCCGTGTGGAACGGATAAGGCGACACGATCTGCTCGCGCGGATAATCGCGGTCGCAGTAGCCCCACGCGCCGGACTCGGGCGGATGATCGCCGATGATCGGCACCTCGGTGGCGCCCCACTGCGTCTCGAGGCCGGCGGGCGAGTTGCACCGGAAATAGCGCGGATCGGTCCAAAGCTCGCGGTCGACATAGAAGTCGCGCGTCGTGAAGATGTCGCGCGGCAGCGCCGTGACGCCGGCCGGCACCGCACCGTTGCGTGCGGCCACGACGGCCACGAGATCGTCGGGGGCGCCCGCACCCACGAACATGCCCTTGCCGTCGGGGCCGACGATCGTCTTCGGCTGGTACTGCGGCGGCCCGCCGCGCCCGACGCTCTGCGGCACGCGCTTCAACAGCACCGCGAACGGCCGACGTTTCATGCGCCGGTTCTCGCGGTCACCGTGGACGTCGAGACCCTCGTCGCTAATCTCGCCTTTCGCCCAATTGCGAAACGACTGACCGCCGTTGTCCCGCACTTCGGGGTCCCATAGCGCGCCGTGGACGACGAAGAACGACACCTTGGCGCCGTCGACCTCGATGTCCTCGAGCGGGAACCTGCGGCCCGTCGACCATTGGACGACCGCGCCGGTATAGCCGGCCGCCGCGTGCTCGAACTCGAACACGTAGCCGCCGCCGTCCGTGTAGCGGCCGGCGAGCTCCGCCGCGCCGGCGCGATGTGCGCCGACAAAGAGCAGCAGCGCGGCGCCTGCAATCGCGAGTGCCCGGCCGGCGGCGCGCGGTCGCGCTGCTTCGGCCCCGTTATGAAATCTTGGAGACGCCGGCGGATGAGCCGAACGCATGGTAGTCATTGCACCCCCACAGCGAAACTTCCAGTGTGGAAGTATTCGGATTACACCGCCGGCCACCGGAGGTGTCAATTGCGTCGTGATTTCGCCGCGCGTCTCAATCTTCGTCGTGCCGCGGCTCGTCGATGAGCGCCGCGAGCTGCGCCAGCAAGCGCGCGCGATCGGCCGCGGACAGTCGGCGCAGCATCGAGGCCGCGAGCTCGTGCCGCGAGCGATCGACGTATTCATTGATGCGCTTGCCGCGGCTCGCGAACCCGACTTCCACGATGCGGCGGTCATCGGCGGACTGCTTGCGCGCCACGAAGCCCTTGGCAACGAGCCGCTCGACGGTCCGCGTCGCGGTGCTGAGCGGCACATCGAGCAAGGTCGCGAGAGTGCTCATGCTGAGTCGTCCGTGCCGCCCGAGCGCCTTGAGCACGCGCAGCTCACGCACGGAGCATTCGGGCGCACGCGCATCGCGCGCTCGGCGCTTCGGCTCGAGCTGGTCGGCCAAAGCGTCGACGTGAGCGACGAAGCTGCGGATGTCTTGCTCGAGATCGGCCATGGCGGCGCAAGTATAGGGCCCGTGTCGCGGCCGCACGAGCGATTGACAATGCGGTACGGTGCGAGCTTCAATTCCGGACGCTTCCATTTCGAAAACTAATGCTCCGAAGGGGGAACGCCATGCTCGCAGCCGTGCATGTCGGCAGGCAGCTCAGTGGCTTGGCGCTCGCGTTCGTCGGCCTGCTCGTCTCTTTGCCGGCCGCAAGCGCGCCGCACGACGACCATTGGGTCGCGACCTGGGCGACCGCACTCGTCGAACGACCGCCGCCCGGTGAAAGCGCGGCGCAGCCGGTGCCGCCGGCCGGGGCGCGAACCGGCCCACCGCAGGCTGCGCCTCCCGGACCGCCGCGCCGGCCGCCGCCGACCACACTCTCGAACCAAACGCTGCGCCAAATCGTGCATACGAGCCTCGGCGGCAAACGCGTGCGAGTCGTCCTCAGCAATGTGTTCGGCACGGCACCGCTCGAGATCGGCGGCGCGGCAATCGCCGCGGCCGACCACGGTGCGACCGCGGCCGCCGACAGCGCCAAGCCGCTCCTGTTCGGCGGCAACAAGACCGCGACCGTGCTGCCGGGCGCCGTGCTCGTGGGCGACCCGGTCGACATGACGGTCGCACCGCTCAGCGATCTCGCCATCGATCTCTATCTGCCGGGCGACATCGGGATCGGCGCCTCGCCGGCCACGACCCATAACGGCGCGTCGCAGACGAGCTACCTCTCCGCGGCAGGCAATCACGTCGGCGAGAGGACGATGGCCGCTGAGAAGGAGACCGGCGCGTGGTTCTCGCTTGCCCGAGTCGAGATCGCGGCCCCCGAGAGCGCCGACGTCGTGGTCGCGTTCGGCGATTCGATCACCGACGGCGCGCGCTCGACGCCGAACACGAACAGCCGCTGGCCCGACGAGCTCGCGCGGCGGCTTGCGCAGCGCAAGAGCGGACCGCGTGTGGCGGTCGTCAACGCGGGCATCAGCGGCAATCAAGTGCTCGGCGACGGCGCCGGGGTGAGCGCGCTCGCGCGTTTCGATCGCGACGTGCTGATGCAGACGGGTGCGACGCACGTGATCGTGCTCGAGGGCATCAACGACATCGGCATCGCACGCGCGAAGGCGAGCCCGAGCGCGGCGGATCTGATCGCCGGGCACATGCAGCTGATCGAGCGCGCGCACGCGCGCGGGCTCAAGATCTACGGAGCCACGCTGACGCCGTTCGAGGGTGCCGGTTACTACACGCCCGAAGGCGAGCGGAAGAGGGAAGCGTT
The DNA here is from genome assembly GCA_963817615.1 of uncultured Gammaproteobacteria bacterium. Lineage (GTDB taxonomy): Bacteria > Pseudomonadota > Gammaproteobacteria > Steroidobacterales > Rariloculaceae > FEN-1219. The sequence continues at coordinate 757,379 of CAWFPH010000003.1, forward strand.
GAACGACTGGATCCGCACGAGCGGGGAGTACGATGGAGTGATCGATTTCGACAAAGTCGCGCGCGATCCCGCAGCCCCGAACAAGTTTGCGCCGGCCGTCGATTCGGGCGATCACCTGCATCCGAGCGATGCCGGCTACAAGGCGATGGGCGACGCGATCGATCTCGGGTTGTTCAAGTAGCACGGAGCGGAGAGGCACACCATGGGCACGCTGCACACGTCAACGGTCTTCGTCGCGGCTGCGGCGCTCACGCTCGGCACCGTTCGCGCACAGGCTCAGGCATTCAAGGATGCCGCTGCGTCGCTCTCGGGATACGCGCACGCCGACATCATGCCGAGCCAAGGATGCGAGAGGCTCGCGAAGCTCGAGCTCGCGGACGTCGTGCAGCTGTCGGCGCGCTCGATCGCGGCCGACGGCGCCGCGCCCGCGCACTGCCGCGTAAGCGGCACGCTCGACCCCGAGATCGCGTTCGAGGTGAATTTGCCGGCGGCCTGGAACGGCCGCTTCTACATGATCGGCAACGGCGGACTCGCGGGCGAGGCGCCGGACGATCCGAACCGTGCGGCGCAGCGCGCCGATGCGCTCGCGCACGGCTTCGCGATGGCGAGCACGAACACGGGCCATTACGCGCGCCAGGAGCCGAGCGGCACGTTCGTGTTGAGCAATCCGCAGAAGGCAATCGATTACGCGTATCGCGCGGTGCACCTCACGGCGATCACCGCGAAAGAGATCGCGACGCGCTACTACGAGCGCTCGATCGAGCATTCGTACTGGAACTCGTGCTCGAACGGCGGCCGACAGGGGCTGCTCGAGGCCGAGCGTTATCCGACGGATTTCGACGGCATCGTCGCGAACGCGCCATGGGTCGATCAGACGGGGTTCACGATCGGCGCGCTCTGGAATCAGCGCGCGTTGACCGACGCGCCGGTGTCGGCCGCGAAGATCGCGCTCGTCGCGCACGCCGCGATGGCGAAATGCGACGCGGTGGACGGCCTGAAGGACGGCTTGATCGACGACCCGCGCAAGTGCAAGTTCGAGGTCGCCAAGGACGTCGCGGCGTGCCCGGCCGGCACCGACACCGATGCCTGCCTTACGGCTGCGCAGGCCGCGGCCGTTCAGAAGGTGTATGACGGCCCGCAAAGCCGCGGCCGCTCCATCTTTCCGGGGTACATGGTCGGGAGCGAGGCGCTCGTGACCGGACCGAGCGGCGCCGAGGCGAGCGGCTGGACGAACCTCATATTGCCCGCGCGCGCCGACGCGAAGCCGGCCGACTTCGGGCTCGCGGAAGGCACGATGCGCTACCTCGTGTTCAAGCCGCCGCAGCCGGACTACGACTATCGAACGTTCGATTTCGATCGCGACGTCGGGCTGCTCGACCGTTGGGGCAAGCTCGCCAACGCCACCGACACGAATCTCAAAACGTTTCGCGCACGCGGCGGCAAGCTGATCATGACGTACGGCTGGGCCGATCCGATCCTCCAACCGCTCGCCGGCGTTCACTACTACGAGCGAGCGGTCAAGGCGAACGGGCCGAACGGCACGGAGTTCTTGCGGCTGTTCATGGTGCCCGGCATGTCGCATTGCGCGGGCGGCGTGGGGCCGGATCAGAACGACGCGGTTACGGCAGTGATCGATTGGGTCGAGAAGGGCACCGCGCCGAAGCGGATCGTCGCGAGCAAGATCGTGAACGGCAAGGTGACCCGCTCGCGGCCGCTGTGCCCGTATCCGCAGGTCGCCCGCTACATGGGCTCGGGCAGCGTCGACGACGCGGCGAGCTTCGAGTGCAAGTCGCCCTGACGGCGCGCGCCGCTCCGGCGGTCCACGGCCGCGCGCGCGAGACGTCGACGGCGCCGCGGAAGGGCGGCGTCGGACCGCGAATAGGGTGCGTCAGCCGATGTCGAGCAGCGCGGCGATCTCGTGCCAGGACTGTTGGCCGTTGGCGCGCATCTCGGCGGTGAGCTCGGCGGGCACCCACTGCACGAACGCGGGCGCGAACGTCGGCCGCGACCGCACACGCTCGAACCAGCGCTCGACCGCGGGCAATCGGCCGCCGCTCCACAGCCGCTCCATCGCGAGCGCCGCGAGGCGGTTCACGTAGGGCGTCATCGCCACGTCGGCGATCGAGAAACGCCGGCCGACGAGCCAATCGCCGGCCGTCAGGGCGTCCTCCATCTTGTGCAGATAGTGGTCGTATAAGCGGATTTTGTCCGCGGCGCCCGGCGCGTCCAGACCGTGCTCGATCCATTGCCACTTCAGCGCACGCGCGGCGACGCCTTCCGTCGCACCGCGCAGAAACTCTTCGAAGCTCGTGATGCCGTTGCGCCTAATGGTGTGCCGATGCGATGCAATGTACGTGACTGCGGAGCACGCGGGATGCAGCTCCTCGTCGACTGCTTTCGTCCAGAGGCGTACCTGCGCCTTGGCGAGTGCGGTGTCCGGGTAGAGCGGCGGCTCGGGAAACGCATCCTCGAGGTATTCGCAGATAACCGTCGACTCGGGAATCACGACGCCGTCGTGAACGAGCACCGGCACCACGGCTTTGGGGTTTAGCGCGAGGAACTCGGCGGAGAATTGCTCGCCGCTCAGAATGTCGACGTAGCGCCCGGTCCATTCGAGGCCCTTTTCGGCGAGCGCGAAGCGGACCTTCGCGGCGCAGGCCGAGGTGCCGTGGTGATAGAGCTCGAGCACGGTGGGCACTGTAGCGCAACGGGCGGCAGCGGCGAAGCGCACGACGGCATCGTGCGCGTCGTTGCCGGCGCGCACGATGCCGCGTTACCGGGACGGGACGTGCCGGCGGATGCTTGCGGGAGCTACGCTCGCGACGCGAGCGGAGACGCGGACGCGCGGACGGTTACCAGCGATTGCCGCCGCCGCCGCCGTAGTCGCGGCCGCCGCCGCCGCCGCCCGGACCGGTGCGCTTCTTCTGCGGTCGCGCTTCGTTCACGGTCATGGGCCGGCCACCGTAATCTTGTCCGTTCAGCTTGTCGATCGCCGCTTGCGCTTCCGCGTCGCTCGACATTTCGACGAACCCAAACCCCTTGCTTCTGCCGGTATCGCGATCGGTGATCAGCTTGGCGGATTGCACGGTGCCACAGGCGGAGAATTTCGCCGAGATGTCAGCTTCCGTCGCCGAAAACGGCAAGTTGCCGACGTAGAGTTTTCTGCCCATAAACCTCCCTCTAAGGTCAGAACCGTTTAAGGAAGTCTCTGGGCACTATGCCGACAGGCTCGATGAACGGTTGCTAGGCGCAACGTAGTATATCCACCGAAACTCGTGATAACTACAAGTCGTGCGGGACCGGCCGTAAACCCAACGCTGTCGCGGCTTTCGGCGCGTTCGAGCGCATTCATCCTGCTCGCTGTCGAGCCGCAGAATTGCGCATAATGTGCCGCGTGAGCCGCGCCCTTTACCCGATCTTCGTTGCGCTCGCGCTCGCGTCGGCGAGCACCGCGATTGCGCAAAGCGCCGCACCGTCTTCGGTCGCGGCGCAGGCGCGCGAGCAGCTCAACAGCGAACGCATCGAAGCACGCTTTGGCAGCTACGGAGTCGAGGTGCTCGAGCCGGGGCCGCCCGTACGCGTCTCGAGCCTCTACAGCACGCAGGACGGCGTGCACGTCTGCCGCACGTTCGCGGTCGTGCGCTATCCGGATCGTATCGACGCCGCGCTCGCGGCCGAGCACGAGGAGATCGTGCACGGCGGGTCGATCGGCGCGGTGTTCGCGAGGCATGGTTTCCGCGTGCGCAAAACGCATCTGTACTTCGGCGTTACCGCCGCCACGCCGCGGCTCGCGGCGCTGATGCACGTTCCGGTGGGCGCGAAGCTCGCGCTCGACGCCTACGTGCTCGACGTCGCGAAGAGCGGCGCAACGTACGAATATGCCGCGCTCGTCGAGATTCATCATCCGGACTACCTGAGCCAAGCGGATCTCGCCGCCGTCTACGGGCCGGCGGATGCCGCCGGCCGCGAGGCGCTGCTGCGCGAGCTGCTCGCGGCGAGCTCGGCGGCGGCCTCGCGCTGACGCCCGGCCGCGCGCGCCTCAGGTACGCGGCTGCGCGTCGAGCCGCTGCCCCCGCACGCCGCGGCCGTCCGGGCCGAGCAGGTACAAGTACGGCAGCGTGATCGCTTCGGGCGCCGGCAAAGTCGCAGGATCCTCGGCCGGATAGGCGCGCGCTCGCATGTTCGTGCGCGTGGCGCCGGGATTGATCGCATTGACGCGGATCGGCGTGTTGTCGAGCTCTTCCGCGAGCACCTGCGCGAGGCCCTCCGTGCCGAACTTCGACACCGCGTAGGCACCCCAGTGCGCGCGGCCGACGTTGCCGACGCCGCTCGTGGTGAACAAAACGGATGCGTCCGCCGATGCCCGCAGTAGCGGCAGCAGGCAGCGGGTGAGAATGAACGGCGCCGTGAGATTCACGTGCAGCACGCGCTGCCACAGTCCGATGTCGTAGTACTCGATCGGACTACGATCGCCGAGCAAGCCCGCGTTGTGCAGCAGGCCGTCGAGCTTTCCGTAGCGTTCCTCGATTGTCTCGAGCAGCGCCTGATATTCCGGCCCTTGCGCGCGTTCGAAGTCGAGCTGCGCTACCGCGGGCTCGGGGCCGAGCGCCGCGAGCTCGGAATACAGCTCCTCGAGCGCGCGGGCACGGCGCCCGTGCGCGAGCACCGTCGCGCCGTGCCGCGCGAGCGCGCAGGCCACGGCGCGGCCGATGCCGCCGGTTGCGCCGGTCACGAGGATCACACGTCCCGCGAGGGAGTCCGCGGCCGGCCGGTAGTCGCGCCAGGGTGCCTCAACCATGGGTCGCCACGTCCTTCGGCTCGGCACCGTCCGCCGGCTCGAGCGGTGGGTCGCCCGGGTTCTTGTCGTCAGCGCCGGGATCGGGTTCGACCGCGACGTCGGCCGGCGCGTGCTCACGCGGCTCGACGTCGACGGTCTTCACCGGCGCTAGACGCTGGCGCGGCTGCACGCCCAAATCGGTGAAGCGGCGCGCGCTGGGCAGCACCATACGTTCGAGCGAGCCGACGCCGCTGTTGAATGCCTTCACGCTGTCGCCGAGCGCCTTACCAAGCGCGCTCAAGTGCGCGGTGAACGTGGTGAGCCGTTCGTAGAGCTGCACCGCGAGGCCGCGGATCTCCGCGGCGTTCTCGGCGAGCGCCGTTTGCTTCCAGCCGTAGGCGACGGCTTTGAGCAGCGCCACGAAGCTCGTCGGCGTCGCGAGGATGATGTTCTGGCGCAGCGCCTCGTCGAGCAGCGAGCTGCGCTCGGCGAGCGCAGCGCTCAAGAACTGGTCGCCCGGAATGAACAGAATCACGAACTCGGGGCTGCGCTCGAACTGGCTCCAATACGCCTTCCCCGCGAGCTCCCGGATGCGGCCCGCAACGATGCTCGCGTGCCGCTCGAGCGCGGCCCGCCGTGCGGCGTCGGTCACCGCCTCGGTCGCTTCGAGGTACGCATCGAGCGGCGTCTTCACGTCGACGACGAGGTCGCGGCCCTCCGGCAAGTGCACGACCATGTCGGGGCGAATCGCACCGGACTCGGTCGCCAAGTGACTCTGCGTGACGAAATCGCAGTGCTCGACCATGCCCGCGAGCTCCACGAGCCGCTTGAGGGTGATCTCGCCCCATTGACCGCGCACCTCGGGCCGGCGCAGCGCGCCGACCAGGTTGCGCGTCTCGGCCGACAACGCTTGCTGGCTCGCCGCGAGCGCCTCGAGCTGCGCCGTGATGCTGCCGTGAGTCTCACGCCGCGACTTGTCGATGTCCTGGAGCTGCTGCTCGGTGCGCAGCAGCGCCTCACGGATCGGTCGCACGAGATTGTCGATCGATTGCTCGCGCGCCGCGAGCTCGCCCTTCGCGCGCTCGTGCTGCACGTTGAGCGACTCGCGCGCGAGCTTCAAAAAGGTCTCCGAGTGGCTCTGGAATTCGCGATTCGCGAGCTGGCCGAAGGCGGTGCTCAAGCGCTCCGACGCGAGCGCGAGCGCTCGCTCGCGCTCGACCTCGAGCGCCGCCTGGTTGCGCAGCTCGGCGTCCTTCACGGCGATTTCGCGCTCGAGCACGGCCGCGCGGCCGCGCCCGAGCAGCAGCCCCGCCGCCAGGCCGAGCGCGGCGGCCACCAGCGCGAGCAGCAGCGCCAGTCCCACGCTCACGGCTCCCCCCGCGTCTCGAGCTCGCCGAGCACGTGCGCGAAATCCTCGGGCCGGCGCAGCAGGCCGTCCGCGCGCCAGGCCGCGATGTCCTCGCGCGGATGGATGTAGCCGTAGGCCGCGACGACCGTGGCCATGCCGGCGGCGCGACCGGCCTCGACGTCGCGCAGCGCGTCGCCGAAGTACACGCACCGGTCGGCCGGAACGCCGAGCTCCGCGGCCGCGAGCAATAGGGGGGCGGGGTGGGGCTTGCGCTGCGGGAGCCGGTCGCCGCTGACCACGCAGCCGACGCACGCGGTGACTCCGAGCGACTGCAGCAGCGGCCGCGTGAACGCCTCGGGCTTGTTCGTCACGATCCCCCACTTGATGTCATCCAAAGCCTCATGAAGCGAGTCCATGCTGATGAATAGTTTGGATTCTTCACAGATCCTTTCGGCGTACAGCTGCAAGAACCGCCGGCGCAGCGCCTCGAGCGCCTCGGGGTCGGCGAGCGCGCCGAACCCGAGCCGGATCAATCCGAGCGCGCCGTTCGAGACCTCGTTACGGGCGATCGCATAAGGCATGCGCACGCGGCCGCGCTCGGCGAGCAGCCGGTTCAGCACGGCGACGAGATCGGGCGCGGTATCCGCGAGCGTCCCGTCGAGGTCGAGCAGCACCCCGGCGATCTTCACCCGCCTGCGCCTCGCCTCGTCGCGTGCGCGAAGTAGTTCACGTCGACATTGCCGCCCAGCCGATAGCCGCGGAGCAGCGGATTCACGTGCAGACCGGTGAGCTCGCGCAGGTCGAGCCCCGCCCGGCGGCAATAACGCGCGAGCTCGGCGGGGCGGATCAGCTTCAAGTACTCGTGCGTGCCCCGCGGCAACAGGCCCAGCACGTACTCGGCCGCGACGATCGCGAGCGCAAAGCTCTTCGCGTTGCGGTTGAGCGTCGAGAAGAACGCCGCGCCGCCCGGCACGAGCGCGGCCGCGCACGCCGCAACGATGCGCTCGGGCTCCGGAACGTGCTCGAGCATCTCCAGGCAGGCCACTGCGTCGAAGCCCGCGGGCTCCTCCGCCGCGAGCTGCTCCGCGGCGACGCAGCGATAATCGATCGCGAGCCCCGCGTCGGCCGCGTGCGTGCGCGCGACCTCGAGATTCGCCGCGCCGAGGTCGATGCCGACCACGGTCGCGCCGCGGCGGGCGAGCGCCTCGCTGAGCAGCCCGCCGCCGCAGCCGACATCGAGGACTCGCTTGCCCGCGAGGGCGGTGCGCTGCGCGATCCAATCGACGCGCAGATCGTTGATCTCGTGCAGCGTGCGGAACGGTCCGCGCGGATCCCACCATTCCGCCGCGCGGCCGGCGAATTTGGCGAGCTCCACGGCGTCTGCGTTCGTCATGCGATTCCCCGTCCGCCGCGCAATCGGTCGCCCCAGCGATCGGCCGCGGCCGCGATCGCGAGTCCGTCGAGCCGCACGAGCTCGCGGTCCGCCACGAGGTGCTCGCCCGCGATCCAAACGTCCGTGACGTCGCGGCTCGACGCAGCGTAAACCAGCGTGGACAGAGGATCGAGAACCGGCTGCAGCCTGAGCGCGCTCAAATCCACGCAGATCACGTCGGCCGACTTGCCGGCGGCGACCGAGCCGATCTCGCGCTCGAGCCCGAGCGCGCGGGCGCCGCCGAGCGTCGCAACCTCGAGCGCGGCCGCCGCGGGCAGCGCGGTAGCATCGCCGGCGACGTGCTTCGCGAGCAACGCCGCGGTTTCGAGCTCCGCCCACAGATCGAGTCGATTGTTGCTCGCGGCGCCGTCCGTGCCGAGCGCGACGTTGACGCCCGCCGCGCGCAGCGCGGCCACCGGGCACGCGCCGCTCGCGAGCTTCAAGTTCGAGCGCGGGCAGTGCACGACGCTGGCGCCGGCCATTGCGAGCGCCGCGATCTCCGCAGTCGTGAGCTGCGTCGCATGCACGCCGATCAGCGCGGGCGACAGCAACCCGAGCGTCTCGAGCCGTGCGAGCGGCCGCAGCCCCGTCGTCGCGACCGAGCGCTCGATTTCCTCCGCAGTCTCGTGCACGTGGGTGTGGATCGGCCGCTCGAGCTCGTCGGCGAGCTGGCGGACGCGCCGCAGCGTCGCGTCGCTCACGCTGTACGGCGCGTGCGGCGCAAACGAAGTCGTGAGCAGCGGCTCGCGCCTGAATCGATCGTGCACCGCGAGGCCCTTCTGGATGTACTCGTCGGCGTCGCGCGCCCAACTCGTCGGCCATTCGAGCACGATCATGCCGAGCACTGCGCGCATGCCGGCCTCGGCGGCGACCTCGCCGACCACGTCGGGGTAGTAATACATATCGGAGAAGCAGGTGACGCCGCCCTGCAGCATCTCGGCGATCGCGAGCCGGGTGCCGTCGGCCACGAATTCCGGGGTGACCCAGCGCGATTCCGCGGGCCACACCCGCTCGTCGAGCCAGCGCTCGAGCGGCAGGTCGTCCGCGAGCCCGCGGAACAGGCTCATCGCGGCGTGCGTGTGCGCGTTCACGAGGCCCGGCAGCAGCACGTGGCTCGGCCGGTCGTGATGCGCGGCAGGCGCGAAACGCGCGAGCGCCTCGTGCCGCGGCAGCACGTCGAGGATACGGCCGCCGTCGATCGCCACGGCGAGCCCCGTCTCCACGGCCGGCTGCGGCTCGACGCGAATCGTCCAGCGCGGCGAAATCAAGGCATCGATCGTACGCATCGGCAACGGCAGCTCGGGCTCGCGAAAGCCGGGCCAGTATAGCCGCCCGATGCCCCGTCGAAGCTACGGGCCGTGAGCCTCTTGTGTTAGACTTCGCCCTTGTTTTTTGGGCACTTGGACGCTGCCGATCGGGCCGTAAGAGGCGTTGCGAGCCCCGCGCCGGCATGGCCTGAAAAAAATTGTTTCGAGTCGATTCCCGATCCCCTCCGCGAGAGCGGACGGAGCAGGGGACGGGCCGGTATTTGTTGAAGCAACACGCTAATGGCCGTCGGTAAGGAAGTTTTTCCCGTCAATCTCGAAGACGAGATGCGGCAGTCGTATCTCGACTACGCGATGAGCGTCATCGTGGGCCGCGCGCTTCCCGACGTCCGCGACGGCCTGAAACCCGTGCACCGCCGCGTGCTATACGCGATGCGCGAGCTCGGTAACGAGTACAACAAGGCCTATAAGAAGTCGGCCCGCGTCGTCGGCGACGTGATCGGCAAGTACCACCCGCACGGCGAGGTCGCCGTCTACGACACGATGGTGCGGCTCGCGCAGACGTTCTCGATGCGCTACCTGCTCATCGACGGCCAGGGCAACTTCGGCTCGGTCGACGGCGATGCGCCGGCCGCGATGCGCTACACCGAAGTGCGGATGGCGCGCATCACGCAGGAGCTGCTCGCCGACATCGACAAGGAGACCGTCGACTTCGTCCCGAACTACGACGAGAGCGAGCGCGAGCCGTCCGTCCTGCCGACGCGCATCCCGAATCTGCTCGTGAACGGCTCGTCCGGCATCGCGGTCGGCATGGCGACCAACATCCCGCCGCACAATTTGGGCGAGGTGATCGACGCATGCCTCGCGCTGCTGAAGGATCCGGGTCTCACGATCGCCGACCTCATCCGGCTCGTGCCGGGCCCCGATTTTCCGACCGCCGGGCTGATTTTCGGCATTCAAGGCGTGCTGAGCGCATACGCCACCGGCCGCGGCCGTATCTACGTGCGCGGCCGCACGCATGTCGAGCCGCTCGACGAGCGCAGCGGCCGCGAGGCGATCATCATCACCGAGCTGCCGTACCAGGTGAACAAGGCGCGGCTGATCGAGAAGATCGCCGAGCTCGTGCGCGAGAAGAAGCTCGAAGGCATCAGCGAGCTGCGCGACGAGTCCGACAAGGACGGCATGCGCGTGGTGATCGAGCTCAAGCGCGGCGAGATCGCCGACGTCGTGGTGAACAACCTCTACAAGCAGACGCCGCTGCAGAGCGTGTTCGGCATCAACATGGTCGGTCTCGTCGACGGCCAGCCGCGCCTGTTGTCGCTCAAGGAGCTGCTCGACGCCTTCCTGCGGCACCGGCGCGAGGTGGTCACACGCCGCACGCTGTACGAGCTGCGCAAGGCACGCGAGCGCGCTCACGTGCTGGAAGGTCTGATGGTCGCGCTCGCGAACATCGACGAGGTCATCGATCTCATCAAAGCGTCCGCATCGCCGGCCGAAGCGAAGGCCGCGCTGTGCGCACGCGCGTGGCGGCCGGGCGCCGTCACGCAGATGCTCGAGCGCGCGGGCGCCACGGCCACGCGGCCCGAGGACTTGCTCGAGGACACCGGCATCGGCCCGCAGGGCTATCGCCTGTCGAGCTTCCAGGCGCAAGCGATTCTCGAGCTGCGGCTGCATCGCTTGACCGGCCTCGAGCAGGATAAGATCACTAAAGAATACAGCGAGTTGATCGATAGTATTCAGAATTTCCTGGAGATCTTGTCGAGCCCCGACAAGCTGCAGGAGGTCATTCGTACCGAGCTCGCGGAGGTCCGTGAGCAGTACGCCGATCCGCGCCGCACGCAGATCGTGGAGGACTACAACGATTTGACGGTCGAGGACCTGATTCCCGAGGAGACCGTCGTCGTCACGCTGTCGCACGCGGGCTACGCCAAGTCCCGGCCGGCAGAGGCATACCAGGCGCAGCGGCGCGGCGGCCGCGGGCGCTCGGCGGCGCGGGTGAAGGACGAGGACTTCATCGACCAGCTGTTCGTCGCGAGCTCGCACGACACCGTGCTGTGCTTCTCGAGCCGCGGCAAGGCTTACTGGCTCAAGGTGTACCAGGTGCCGCAGGCGGGCGCCGGCTCCCGCGGCCGGCCGATCGTGAATCTGCTGCCGCTCGAGGAAGGCGAGCGCATCAATACCGTGCTGCCCGTCAAGGCTTTCGAGGACGACAAGTACGTGTTCCTCGTGACGAGCCGCGGCACGGTCAAGAAGACGTCGCTTGCAGCATTCGCGCGGCCGCGCACGAGCGGGATCATCGCGCTCGAGCTGCGCTCCGACGACCGTCTGATCGGCGCAGGGCTCACGAACGGCCATCAGGACATCATGCTGTTCGCGAGCTCCGGCAAAGCGATCCGCTTCTCGGAGCAGGACGTGCGGCCGATGGGCCGCAACGCGGCGGGCGTGCGCGGCCTCAAGCTCGCCGGCGAGACCGACGAGGTGATCGCGCTCAGCATCATCGGCGAGGGGCCGATCGTGACCGCCACGGAGCACGGCTACGGCAAGCTCACGCCGGTGGACGAATACCCGGTCCAGGGTCGCGGTGGCCAGGGCGTCATCGGCATCCAAACCTCGGAGCGCAACGGCCGGTTGATCGGCGCGCTGCAGGTGTCGCCGGACGACGAGCTCATGCTGATCAGCTCTTCCGGCACGCTCGTGCGCACGCCGGTGTCCGACATCTCGGTCATGGGCCGCAACACGCAAGGCGTGCGGCTGATCCGGCTCGACGAGGGCGACCGGCTCGTCGGCATCTCGCGGGTCGAAGCGCTACAAGAGGACTCGGCAGGGGACGCCGAATAGGAACGACGATGGAGCGAGTGTTCAATTTCAGCCCAGGCCCCGCAATGTTGCCGGACGCCGTCCTGCGCCGCGCGCAAGCGGAGCTGCTCGACTGGCAGGGCAGCGGCATGTCGGTGATGGAGGTGAGCCACCGGGGCGCCGCCTTCATCGAATTCGCGGCACGCTCGGAGAAGAACCTGCGCGAGCTGCTCGCGGTCCCGGACCACTACCGCGTGCTGTTCTTGCAGGGCGGCGCAACCATGCAGTTCGCGGCCGTGCCGCTCAACCTCGCGCCGCCGGGCGCGACGGTCGACTACGTCGTCACGGGCAGCTGGGGCGAGAAGGCCGTCGGCGAAGCGCAGCGTTATGCCACGGTGAACATCGCCGCAAGCGGCAAGGCCGCGAAGTTCACCTCGATTCCGGACCCCGCGACGTGGCGCGTCACGGACGGCGCGGCGTATCTGCACTACACGCCGAACGAGACGATCCACGGGGTCGAGTTCGCGTCGATTCCCGAGGTCTCCGACGCCCCGCTCGTGGCCGACATGTCGTCGACCATCTTGTCGCGGCCGCTCGACGTCAGCCCGTACGGCGTCATTTACGCGGGATCGCAGAAGAACATCGGTCCGGCGGGGCTCGCGATCGTGCTGGTCCGCGATGATCTGCTCGACCGCGCGCGCGGCGAGACGCCCGGCGCTCTGCACTACAAGACGATGGCCGAGAGCGATTCGATGTGGAACACCCCGCCAACGCTATCGTGGTATTTCGCGGGGCTCGTGTTCGAGTGGCTCAAGGAGCAAGGCGGCCTGGCCGCGATGGCCGCGGTGAACGAGCGCAAGGCTGCGAAGCTGTACGCCGCAATCGATGGCTCCGACTTCTACCGAAACCCCGTCGATCCGTCGTGCCGCTCGCGGATGAACGTGCCGTTCACGCTCGCCGACCCCGCGCTCGACAAGATTTTCCTCGAGCAGTCGAAGGCTGCGGGACTCACGAACCTCAAAGGCCACCGCTCGGTCGGCGGCATGCGAGCGAGCCTCTACAACGCGATGCCCGAGGCGGGCGTCGATGCGCTCATTGCGTTCATGGCCGACTTCGAGCGTCGCAATGGTTGATCGTATATCTCCGCGACGAGCGCATTGACGATGGCGATGTTCAAGATCCAAACCCTGAACAGCATCGCGGTCGCGGGCCTCGATCGCCTGCCGCGCAGCCGCTACGAGGTTGCGTCCGAGCTCGCCCATCCCGACGCGATTCTCGTGCGCTCGGCGAACATGCACGATCTCGCCGTGCCCGAGAGCGTGCTCGCGGTCGGCCGCGCGGGCGCCGGAACGAACAACATTCCGGTCGCCAAGCTTTCGAAGCGCGGGGTGCCCGTGTTCAACGCGCCGGGCGCGAACGCGAACGCCGTGAAGGAGCTCGTGCTCGCGGGCCTGCTGCTCGCCGCGCGCAATCTGCCCGAGGCGCTCGCGTTCGTACGCGACCTGCCCGGCACCGACGAGGAGCTCGAGCGTGCGGTCGAGGCGGGCAAGAAGCGGTTCGTCGGCTTCGAGCTGCCGAAGCGCACGCTCGGCGTGGTCGGCCTCGGCGCGATCGGCGTCGAGGTCGCGAACGCCAGCCTCAGGCTCGGCATGCAGGTGCTCGGCTACGATCCCGCGATCACGGTGCAGCACGCGTGGCAGCTGTCCTCGGCGGTGCAGAAGGCGGTCAACCTGGACGACTTGTTCGCGCGCTCGGACGTGGTCACGGTGCACGTGCCGCTCACGAAGCAGACCGACAAGCTCGTGAACGGCGCGCGCCTGCAATCGATGCGCCGCGGCTCCGTCGTGCTGAACTTCTCGCGCGGCGCGATCGTCGACACGGCCGCGGTGCTCGATGCGCTCGGCTCCGGCAAGCTCGCACGCTACGTCACCGACTTCCCGTCGCGCGTGCTGCTCGATCATCCGCGTGTGATCTGCGTGCCGCACTTGGGCGCCTCGACGCTCGAGGCCGAAGAGAACTGCGCCGTGATGGTGGCCGACAACGTGCGCGAGTTCCTCGAGAACGGCAACGTGACGCGGTCGGTCAACTATCCCGAGACGGTGCTGCAACGCACGCGCCCGCATCGCCTCGCGATTCCGCACAGGAACGTGCCGAACATGGTCGCGCAGATCCTCACGGCCCTCGCCGCCCAGAACATCAACATCGCCGACATGCTCAATCATTCGCGCGAGGAGCTGTCGTACACGCTCGTGGATCTCGATGCGGCGCCGAACGACGACACTCTCCGGCGCATTCGCGGTATCGAAGGCGTCCTCGCGACGCGCGTGCTGCCGATCATCGAGCCCTGAACGGGGCAGCGGAATCATGGCGAAGAGCACCGTCAAGAAGAAGCGGCCCGCCGCTCGTAACGCCGGCGACGCGGCCGGCGACGCGCCGCTGCGCGCTCTGCGTGCGCGGATCGACGGCCTCGACGCCGAGATTCAGGCGCTGATCGCCGAGCGCGCGAAGACCGCGCGGGAGATCGGCGTTCTCAAAGGCTCGACCAGCACGGCCGAATTCTATCGTCCCGAGCGCGAGGCACAGGTGTTGCGCAAGGTGGTCGAGCGCAATCAGGGACCGCTGCGCGACGAGGAGATGGTGCGGCTGTTCCGCGAGCTGATGTCGGCCTGCCTCGCGCAGGAGGAGCCGCTCAAGGTCGCCTACCTGGGTCCCGAAGGCACGTTCACGCAGTCGGCAGTGCTCAAGCATTTCGGTCATTCCGTGCACGCGCTGTCGGTGCCGACCATCGACGAGGTGTTCCACGAGGTCGAGTCCGGCGCCGCGGATTTCGGCGTCGCGCCGATCGAGAACTCGAGCGAAGGCACCGTCAACATCCACACGCTCGATATGTTCCTGGCGTCGCCGCTCAAGGCATGCGGCGAGATCGAGTTGCGCATCCATCAGCACTTGCTGGGCCGGATGGCGTCGATCGGCGAAGTCCGCCGCATTTGCTCGCATCCCCAGTCGCTCGCGCAATGCCGCGGCTGGCTCAAGGAGCACCTGCCCGATATCGAGCAGGTGCCGGTGGCCAGCAACGCCGAGGCCGCGCGCCGGGCACGCGACGAGGACGGCACGGCCGCGCTCGCGGGCGAGGCGGCGGCACAGGTCTACGGGCTGCGCGTGCTCTACAGCAACGTCGAGGACAGCGAGGACAACAGCACGCGCTTCGTCGTGGTCGGCCGCAAGCTGTTTCCGCCGAGCGGCCGCGACAAGACGTCCGTGCTCGTGTCGGCGGAGGGAACGGAAGGCCCCGGCGCGCTGCTGCACTTGCTCGGTCCGCTCGCGAAGCACGGCGTGAACATGACGCGCATCGAATCGCGGCCGTCGCGCCGGCGCAAATGGGACTATGTGTTCTTCGTCGACCTCGACGGGCACGCGGAGCAGGAGCCGCTGCGCAGCGCGCTCGCGGAAATCGAATCCCAGGCGACGCTGTTCAAGGTGCTCGGCGCGTATCCGAAGGCCGTGCTGTGACGCAGCGACCGCGCCGCGGAGCTTCGTGACCGCTCATCCGAACAGCTTGCGCGCGGCGCCCGCCGCACGCGTCGGCGGCACGATCACGGTCCCCGGCGACAAGTCGATCTCGCACCGCGCGCTGCTGCTCGGCGCGGTCGCGAACGGGCCGACGCTGATTCGCGGCTTCCTCGAAAGCGAGGACTGCCTCGCGACGCGCGCGGCGCTCGAGGCGCTCGGCGTGCCGATCGCGGGCGGCGGCGGCGGGCCGGTGCACGTCGAGGGCGTCGGCGCGGACGGCTTGCGCGCGGCGCAGGGCGTGCTCGATCTCGGCAACTCCGGCACCGCGATTCGCTTGCTCACGGGCCTGCTCGTCGGGCGGCCGTTCGACAGCAAGCTCACCGGCGACGCGTCGCTGCGCCGTCGACCGATGGAGCGCATTGCGGCGCCGTTGCGCGCGATGGGCGCCCGCATCGACACGAGCGCGGGGGGGACGCCGCCGCTCGAGATTCGGGGCGGCGCGAAGCTGCACGGCATCGACTATGCGCTGCCGATGGCGAGCGCTCAGGTGAAGTCGACGCTGCTGCTCGCCGCGCTGTCGGCCGAGGGGTGCACGACGCTGCGCTCACCCGGCCCGAGCCGCGATCACACGGAGCGCATGCTCGAGAGCATGGGCGTCCGCGTCGCGCGCGAGGCCGGCGGGTTGATCGTGTCGATCGTCGGCCCGGCCGCCCTCACGGGGCTCACGATCGACGTGCCGGCCGACTTCTCCTCGGCGGCGTTCTTTCTCGTCGCCGGCTGCCTCGCGGCGGACAACGGGCTGGTCATCGAGAACGTCGGCGTGAATCCCACGCGAACCGGGCTGCTCACGATCCTGCGCGAGATGGGAGCGAAGATCGAGCTGCGCAATCCCCGCACCGTCGGTGCCGAGCCGGTCGCGGACCTGTACGTCGAGCGCAGCGCGCTCGTCGGCATCGACGTGCCGCCGGAGCTCGTGCCGCTCGCGATCGACGAGTTTCCGGTGCTGTTCATCGCCGCCGCCGGTGCGGCAGGCACGACGCGCGTGACGGGCGCCGAGGAGCTGCGCGCGAAGGAAACCGATCGGCTCGCCGTGATGGCCGTCGGACTGGCTGCAATGGGCGTCGCGGTCGAGCCGGCGCCGGGCGGGCTCGCGGTGACGGGCGGCCGCCTGCGCGGCGGGCACGTCGACAGCCGCGGCGACCATCGAATCGCAATGGCCTTTGCCGTGGCGAGCCTGCTCGCCGGCCGAGCGATCGAGATTTCGGGCACGGCGGAGGTCGCGACGTCGTTTCCGACGTTCGTTGCCACCGCCAATGCCGTCGGCTTGTCGGTCGAGGCGGTGGGCGAGCGCTCATGACCCACCGGGCGGCGCCCGTCATCACGATCGACGGACCCACGAGCTCGGGTAAGGGCACGATCAGCCGCGCGGTCGCGGCGCGGCTCGGGTGGCATCTGCTCGACAGCGGCGCCCTGTACCGGCTCGTAGGCCTCGCCGCCGAGCGCTCGGGTCTCGATCTCGCGGACGAGCCGGGGCTCGCGGCGCTCGCGGCCGCCATGGACGTGGGCTTCGGCACGGCCGTGGAGGCCGAGCGCGTGACGCTCGCCGGCGCGGACGTTACGGCTGCGCTGCGGACCGAGACCGCCGGCGCAGCCGCGTCGCGCGTGGCCGTGCTGCCGGCGGTGCGGCGGGCGCTGCTGGGCCGGCAGCGAGCATTCGCGCAGGCGCCGGGCCTCGTAGCGGACGGCCGCGACATGGGCACCGTGGTTTTTCCAAACGCCCCGCTCAAGGTGTTCCTGACCGCGACCGCGGAGGCGCGCGCAGCGAGACGTTATAAGCAGTTGAAAGAAAAGGGGATTGATGTTAGCCTGCCCGACCTTTCACGGGAGATCGCGCAACGGGACGCGCGCGACGCGAGCCGTACGACGGCGCCGCTCACGCCCGCTGCCGATGCGCGAGTGCTCGACTCCACGAGCCTCACGCCCGAGGAAGTCGTCGCCCGCATCTTGAGATGGCTCGAGGCGGCCGGCATATAAGTAAGTTCGAGCCTACAGGTTTGCAGCGGCCGGATGCCGTTGCGGTCGTTCAATTAACCCAGCGGGGCAGGACGCTTCGCAGGAATGGAAAAACTTGATGAGTGAATCGTTTGCAGAGCTTCTAGAGCAGAGCTTCTCGATCCAAAAGATCAAGCCGGGCGCAATCATCACCGGTATCGTCATCGGCGTGAACTCCGACGTGGTGATCGTCAATGCGGGGCTCAAATCCGAGGCCGTCATCCCGGCCGATCAATTCTTCAACGAGCGCGGCGAATTAGAAGTCCAAGTCGGCGACGAGGTCGAGGTAGCGCTCGACACGGTCGAAGACGGCTTCGGCGAGACGCGCTTGTCGCGCGACAAGGCGAAGCGCACCCGCACCTGGGGCCGCCTCGAGGAGGCGTTCCAGAAGAACGAGATCGTCACCGGCACGATCAGCGGCCGCGTCCGCGGCGGATTCACGGTCGACGTCGACCTGGTTCGCGCGTTCCTGCCGGGCTCGCTCGTCGACGTGCGGCCCGATCCGCGATCCGGCGGCGCTCGAGGGACAGACGCTCGAGTTCAAGGTCATCAAGCTCGACCAGAAACGTAACAACGTCGTGGTTTCGCGCCGCGCGGTGGTCGAGGCCGAGTACAGCGCCGAGCGCGAGTCGCTGCTGAAGAACCTCCAAGAGGGCACGGTGCTGAAGGGCGTCGTGAAGAACCTCACCGACTACGGCGCGTTCGTCGACTTGGGCGGCATCGACGGGTTGCTGCACATCACGGACATGGCGTGGAAGCGCGTGAAGCATCCTTCCGAGGTCGTGAGCGTCGGGCAGGAGCTCGAGGTCAAGGTGCTGAAGTTCGATCGCGAGCGCAATCGCGTTTCGCTCGGCTTGAAGCAGCTCGGCGCGGATCCCTGGGCCGATCTCGCACGGCGTTATCCGCCGGGCACGCGGCTGTTCGGCAAGGTCACGAACATCGCGGACTACGGGTGCTTTGCCGAGATCGAGGAGGGCGTCGAGGGCCTCGTGCACGTCTCCGAGATGGATTGGACGAACAAGAACGTCAATCCGCACAAGGTCGTGCAAATCGGTGACGAGGTCGAGGTCATGGTGCTCGACATCGACGAGGAGCGCCGCCGCATCTCGCTCGGGTTGAAGCAGTGCAAGCCGAACCCGTGGGTGGAGTTCGCCGAGAACTTCAAGAAGGGCGACAAGGTCTCGGGCCAGATCAAGTCGATCACCGACTTCGGCGTGTTCATCGGGTTGTCCGGCGGCATCGACGGGCTCGTGCATCTGTCCGACCTGTCTTGGGACGTGCCCGGCGAAGAGGCCGTGCGCAACTACAAGAAGGGTGAGGAGATCGAGGCCACCGTGCTCGCGATCGACCCGGAGCGCGAGCGCATCTCGCTCGGCGTGAAGCAGCTCGACAAGGATCCGCTGTCGTTGTTCCTGGCGGATCATCCGAAGGGCAGCATCGTGACGGGCGTCGTCCAAGAGGTGGACGCGAAGATGGCCACGATCGCGCTGGACGGCGGCACCATCGGCCAGCTGCGCGCCTCGGAGATCTCGCGCGATCGCGTCGAGGACGCGCGCACGGTGCTGAAGGTCGGTGAGACGGTCGAGGCTCGCTTTACGGGCGTGGACCGCAAGACCCGCGTCATCTCGTTGTCGATCAAGGCAGAAAGAAGCGCACGAAGAACAGCAGGCCATCCAGAACTACAAGACGGATGCCGGCCGATCGACGACGGGCACCACGCTCGGCGACCTGCTCAAGGAGCACATGAATCCGGAGTAGGCCGGCCATCGACTGCTACGACTTGCGGGCAGGCGTGCCGAGGCCTCAAAGGAAGGTCCATACCCATGACAAAGTCCGAGCTGATCGAGTCGATCGCGCGCAGCCAGAAACACTTGCCGGCCAAGGACGTCGAATTGGCCGTCAAGCATATTCTCGAGCTGATGAGCGAGGCGCTCGCGAGCGGCGAGCGCATCGAGATTCGTGGGTTTGGCAGCTTCTCCCTGCATTACCGGCCGCCGCGGATGGGCCGCAATCCGAAGACCGGCGAGGCCGTTGCGCTCGCCGGCAAGAACGTGCCGCACTTCAAGCCCGGAAAGGACCTGCGCGAGCGCGTGAACGAGTCACGCCACTTGCCGGTACGCGATTAACCCGCCGACAATGGAGCGTCGGACAGCCGCGTGACGACGCTCATGACCCGCACACGCTCCTAGGAATACCGCCTTGGCCGCGCTGCGTCGAATCGCGTTCGTCGTCCTGCTGACTGCTTTCATGGTGCTGGCCGCCATGCTCGCGTACAGCAACCCGCAGCGCATCGATCTCGACTTGGGCGTTGCGAAGCTCGCACAGATCCCGATGGCCGCGGCGCTCGGCGGCGTGTTCCTGGCCGGCTGGCTGTTCGGGCTGCTGTCCGCCGGACTCGCGCTGCTGCGCAACGCGAGCGAGAAGCGGCGGCTCCGTAAGGATTTGCGCTACGCGGAAGCCGAGCTCAGCAGCCTGCGCACCGCGCCGCTGCAAGATGCCAACTGACGCCACATTCCTGCTCGCGGCGCTGTTCATCATCGCCGCCGCGAGCGGTTTCGCCTTCAAGGTCTACAGCGACCGCGACCGCGACCTGCCGCCGCGCATCAGCGCGGACTACATCCGCGGCCTGAACCTCGTGCTGAGCCGCAAGACCGACGAGGCGCTCGAGCTGTTCGTGCAGATGGCGAAGGTCGACGACGACACGCTCGAGACCCATTTCGCGCTCGGGCACCTGTTCCGGCGGCGCGGCGAGGTCGAGCGCGCGATCCGCGTGCACCAGAACCTGCTCGCGCGGCCAAACTTGAACGAGATGCAGCGCCATCAAGCGGTGTACTCGCTGGCCGAGGATTACCTCGGCGCCGGGCTGTTCGATCGCGCGGAGCAGCTCCTTCGAGATCTGATCGAAAGCCCCACGGTCGCCGAGGCGGCGCTCGAGAAGCTCGTCTACATCTACGAGCGCGAGCGCGAGTGGCAGAAGGCGATCGAAGCGCAGCGCAAGCTCGAGATGCTGCGCGGCGTCCGAACGAGCCAGGTCGCGCATTACTACTGCGAGCTGGCCGAGGCGGCCCGCGCGGCGGGCGACCGCAACGCCGCGCGCGAGTACCTGAAGAACACCGTCCGCAGCGAGACGGGCGCGCTGCGAGGCACGCTGATCCGCGCGACGCTCGCGCGCGAGGACGGCGACTTCGCGCAGGCGATTGCGCTCTACGAGCAGGTGCTCGCGAAGGACCGGCATTTCGTGAGCGAGGTGCTCGCGCCGCTGATGGAGTGCTATCGCGGTGCGGGGCGGCCGGCCGATTTCGACGCGTACGTCGCCCGCTGGCTCGAGGGCGATGCGTCCGTCCGCCGCGACCTCGCCTACGCCGCAATCGTCGGCGACCTCACGGGCTCGGCCGCGCTCGCCGCTTGCGTAGAGACCTTCGTGCTCGGCAACGAAGTGCTCGCGACGCTCGTGAACGCGGCCGAGCTCGAGTCCCTGCCGCCGGACGACCGGCGCGAATCGATCCAGCGAATCGCCCACGGTCTACAGAAGATCGCGCTCGCGAGCGCGCGCTATCGCTGCTCGAATTGCGGCTACAGCACGCAGCGGTTCATCTGGCACTGCCCGAGCTGCAAGCTCTGGGAAACGATTCGGCCCATCCAGACCCTGCCGCTCGAAACCGTCTTGTCCTGAGCCGCTCGAAAACTCCGCCAAGCCGCAAGATTGCGGTGCTGTCCCGCGAGGACGCGCAGCGTAGCGTGGCGCTCCCGTTCATCGTTCAGGAGTCAACGGTCATGCGATTCAGGAATCTCAAGCTCGGCTGCGCTGCGCTGTGCACGCTCGTGTCCCTCGGCGCGATCGCGGGGCCGGTCAACATCAACAAGGCCGACGCGGGCACGCTCGCGGCGGAGTTGACCGGCGTCGGTCCTGCGCTCGCCGCGGCCATCGTCCGCGATCGAATGGAGCACGGCAACTTCGATTCGCCGGAGGCGCTCACGCGCGTCAAGGGCGTCGGCCCGAGGATCGTGGAGCTCAACAAGGGCAATATCCTCGTCGCCGATCCCGCGCCGCAGAAACGGCAATAGCCCCCAGGGCCTTCGGCCGCGGGTCGGGCGAGCGCCCGACCGCGGCTCTTTTTCGGCTCGCCCCGTCGTCCGCCAGCACTCGACTCGGCCCTCCAGTATCATTCGTCGAAGTGACTGAAAGGTGGACCGATGCCCAGCATTCGTACTGCAGTATTTCCGGTTGCCGGCCGCGGCACTCGTTTCCTCCCGGCGACCAAGGCGTCGCCCAAGGAGATGCTGCCGATCGTCGACAAGCCGCTGATCCAATACGCCGTCGAGGAGGCGCTCGAGGCGGGAGCGGAGCGGCTCGTGTTCATCACGGGCTCGTCGAAGCGCGCGATCGAAGATCATTTCGATACGGACGCCGAGCTTGAGCGCCAGCTCGCCGAGACGGGCAAGCACGATCTGCTCGCGCTCGTGCAGAACATCGTGCCGTCCGGCGTCACCTGCATCTTCGTGCGACAGGGTGTGCCGCTTGGGCTCGGTCACGCGGTGCTGTGCGCGCGTCCGGCCGTCGGCAATGAGCCGTTCTTCGTCCACCTGGCCGACGACCTGATCTACAGCGACGTCCCTTGTCTCAAGCAAATGAGCGACCACTTCGACAAGCACGCCTCGAGCGTGCTCGGCGTCGAAACCGTGCCGCACGATCAAACCGGCAGCTACGGCATCGTGGCCGTCGAGACCGACGCGTCGGGTGCGCAGCGCGTAACCCGCATCGTAGAGAAGCCGAAGCCGGAGAACGCGCCGTCCAATCTCGCCGTCGTCGGCCGTTATGTGCTGACGCCCGCGATCTTCTCGAAGCTCGAGCGTACCCAACGCGGCGCGGGCGGCGAGATTCAGCTGACGGACGGGATCGCGAGCCTGCTTCAGGAGGAGCCCGTGTACGTGCTGCCGTTCAACGGCGTGCGCTACGACTGCGGAAGCAAGATCGGGTACTTGCGCGCGACCGTCGAATACGGCCTGCGCCACCCCGAGCTCGGCGACAGCTTCCGCGCCTACCTCCAGAGCGTCTGGGAGCGCTAAGCGACCCCGCGCCCCGGTGTGTCGCAGGCTGCCGATAGGCGCGGTCGCGCCGGCAGCTTGCGGCGAGGAAGCCGCTTTGCGTGCTTGCCGGGACGACAGAGCACCGCACGTAGGCGGCGCTCGGGCGTTCACCAGGCGTCGGCGAGCGTGCGGATCTCGGCGTTGTGCTCGCCGAGGCGGGGCGGGTAGCGGCGGTAGGTCGGGCCGTTCTCGGCGAACCGGATCGGCAGGCCGATGGATCGCACGATACCGATCAGCGGATGCTCGAGCTCGACGATCATACCGCGCGCGATGATCTGCGCATCGGTCAGCGTCTCGTCGGGAAAGTTGATGGGCCCCGCCGGAATGCCGGCCGCAACGAACGACTCGATCCACTGCTCGGCGTCGCGTTGTCCCAGGATCGACTCGAGCAGCGGAATCAGCTCCGCGCGGTGCACCGTGCGTGCGGCGTTCGTCGCAAACCGCGCATCGACGTGCAGCGTTTGCTCGACGCCGAGCACGCGGCAGAACTTCGCCCAGAGCCGCTCCGTGCCCACCGCCACGATCAACGTCTTGTCGCGCGCGCGCATCGGCTGGTACGGCGTGACGTTCGGATGCGCGTTGCCGAGCCGTGCCGGGCGCTGACCGGTCGCGAAGTAGCTGGCGCCGAGGTTCGCGAGCCAGCTCGTCTGCGCGTCGACGAGCGCGACGTCGATGAGCTCACCGCGGCCCGATCCGCCTGCGCGGTCGCGCGCGTAAAGCGCCGCGAGCACGCCGAGGCAGGTATACAGACCGGCCGACACGTCCGCCATCGGCGACGGGAACCTGCTCGGCTCGCCGTCGGGCGGCCCAGTCAGCGCCATGAGGCCGGCCTCTCCTTGGGCGATGATGTCGTAGCCGGGGCGGCCGGCCTTCGGTCCCGTCTGGCCGTAGCCGCTGATGGCGCCGTACACGAGCCGCGGATGGCGAGCGCGCAGGCGTTCGGGATCGAGCTGCAGGCGTTCGAGCGAGTCGAGGCGCGGAATGTTCGTCAGAAAGACGTCGGCGCGTGCGAGCAGTTGCTCGAGCAGTGCGCGATCGGTCGCGTCCTTCGCATCGAGCTCCACGCTGCGCTTATTGCGATTGACCGCGAGATAGTAGGCGCTCTCGCCCTCGAGAAAGGGCGGCCCCCAGCCCCGCGCCTGGTCGCCGACTTCGGGACGCTCCACCTTGATCACGTCGGCCCCGAGGTCGCCGAGCAGCATGCTGCAGTACGGACCCGCGAGCGCCTCGGTCATGTCGAGAACCTTGATCCCGGCAAGCGGTGCGCGGTCGCTCAAGTGATCTCCGGTTCAGCTGCCCCATTGGCCGCGCTAGTATAAGCGCCCGTAGCGAAAACCGGATTTGGGAGAGAAGCGTGCGCAACGTTGCCGTCAGGAATATCGATCGCGCAGAGCGCGGAGTCGTCGAAGCGCTCGGCGAGACCGGCGTTGCCACGGTGCACGAGGCGCAGGGGCGCGTCGGCCTGCTGCAACCCTACATGCGACCCATTTATTCCGGCGCGCGCATCGGCGGCAGCGCGCTCACGGTGCTGCTGCATCCCGGCGACAACTGGATGCTGCACGTGGCTGTCGAGCTGGCGCAGCCCGGCGACGTCGTCGTCGCGGCCGTGAGCAGCATCAACGCCGACGGCATGTTCGGCGAGCTGCTCGCGACGTCGTTCCACGCGCACGGCGTGCTCGGCCTCGTGATCGACGCAGGCTGTCGTGACGTGCGCGAGCTCACCGAGATGCGGTTCCCGGTGTGGAGCAGAGCCGTCAACGCCAAGGGCACGGTCAAGGCCACCGTCGGCGCCGTCAACGTGCCGGTCGTCTGCGCAGGCATGCTCGTCAATCCGGGCGACGTGATCGTTGCGGACGACGACGGCGTGGTGGTCGTCGAGCGCCGTGCGGCTGCGGCCGTGCTCGAAGCGAGCCGCGCACGCCTCGCCAACGAAGAAAAGAAGCGCGCTCAGCTCGGAGCGGGTGAGCTCGGCCTCGATATCTACAAGATGCGCGAGCCGCTCGCGAAGGCGGGGCTCGAATACGTCGACCGGCTCGAAGATCTCGATAAAGGCTAGCCGCGCGCGCGTCGGCGTCGCGGCAGCATCGCGCGTGCCATGGAGCGCGCCTGGCGCTCGGGGCCCTTCTCGGCGACGGCGGTTGCCGTGCCGTGGAGCGGATGGCTGACCGTGAGACGGGCGGGCTCCCCATCGGTGACCCACCACAGGAACTTCACGCCCTCGATGATCAGTTGCCCCTGCAGCACCACCGTGGTCGTGACCACACATCCTCCGTCAAGCCGCCTGCCGTAAGGCACGGCTGCGCGCGAGGTGTACTCTACGTGTGTGGGCTAACTAACTCCGTGAAGGTGGTCACGGGCCCTCAACTGACCGACGCGGTACAGCAGCGCTCGATGCTCGGGCGCCGCCGCCCGAGGGATCGAGCGTGGCGAGGAAGCGCGGGGCCGGGAACGGCCCGCGCCGTGCCTCGAACACCGCCGCGATCGCGAGCAGCTGCGCGTCGTGCATCGGCTTCCCGATCAGCGATAGACCGAGCGGCAGCTCGCCGGCGAGCCCGGCGGGCACGGTCACGCTCGGATATCCGCTGACGGCCGCGACCGTGGAGCTGCCGACGCCGAACCGGTCGCCCGTCGCGGGATCGGTACGCCAGGCCGGACCGTTCGTCGGCACGACGAGCGCGTCGAGGGAGCGCTCCGCGAACAGCGTTGCCAGCCGCTCACGCAGCGCTGCGATCGTCGCCAGCGCCGCACGATAGTCGCCGTCGCCGCGTTCGCGGGTAGCGGCCGCCGCGAGGAACAGGTCTTGCCCGAAGAGCGGCATCACGGCGGCGGCGTGCGCGGAATCGAACGCAATCAGCTCCTCGAGCGAGTGCGGACCTGCATCCGTGGCGCGCAGATAAGCGTCGATCTGCCGCGCGAACTCGACGAGCAAGATCTCGAGCTCCGCGCCCTCGACGTCTGCGGTCATCGGCCATTCGACGGGATCGACGACCTCGGCACCGGCGGCTCGCAACGTTGCGAGCGACTGCGCGAACACCGCTTCGACCGCGGCATCGCTGCGCGCGCCGGCGTAGTTGCGCACGACGCCGAGGCGGACGCCTTCGAGGTTGCGCCGGTCCAATACCTCCGGAGCGCGCGCGGCGCCGGCTTCTCCGGCGATCACACGAAGCAGGAGCGCTGCGTCGGCGACCGTGCGCGCGAGCGGTCCGGCCGTGTCTTGGCTCGCCGCGATCGGCACGATGCCGCGTTGGCTCACGAGGCCGAGCGTCGGCTTCACGCCGACCACGCCGTTCGCGCCGGCCGGGCACATGATCGAACCGTCGGTCTCGGTGCCGACGGCGAGCGGCGCGAGCCGCGCGGCCACGGCGACGGCCGAGCCGCTCGACGAGCCGCACGGGTTGCGGTCCAGCACGTACGGGTTGCGCGTCTGGCCGCCGAGGCTGCTCCAGCCGCTCGTCGAGTGCGTCGAACGAAAATTCGCCCATTCGCTCAAGTTCGTCTTGCCGAGGATCACCGCGCCGGCGCTGCGCAGGCGCTCGACGAGCGGCGCATCGGCGGCCGGATGGTGGTTGGCGAGCGCGAGCGAGCCCGCGCTCGTCGCGAGCCGATCGGCCGTGTCGATGTTGGCCTTGAGCAGCACCGGCAGGCCGTGCAGCGGACCGGCGCGGCCCCCACGCTCGAAACGCCGGTCGAGCGCCTTCGCAATCGCCAACGCATCGGGGTTCAGCTCGATCACGGAGTGCAGAGAAGGACCGGCCGCGTCGAGCGACGCAATGCGATCGAGAAACGCGCGCGTCACGCGCTCGGCCGAGACTCGACCGGCCGCGAGCTCCGCCTCGAGATCGACGGCCGTGAGGGCGACGAGGTCGGCGTCGCGCAGCTCGGCAGCCGCCGCGGTGCCGGCCGCCGCGAGCATCACGGCCAGCCACGGCCATCCGAACGTACCCACCGCCAATCGTCTCACTGCGGCGTCATACTACGCCGAGCCGCCGGGGGGAGGGAAAAAGCGCCGTGTCCGACATTAAGATGCGCCGCATGCCGAAACGCGCCCGCGGGCGGCCGCCGCACGACGATGTGCTGACACCCGGCGAGTGGCGGATCGTGAACGCAGTGCGCCACGGCATGAGCAACCGCGACATCGCGAAGCGCCGCGGCATCAGCGTCGACGCGGTGAAGTATCACGTCGCGAACGCCGTCGCGAAGCTCGGCTTGCGCAACCGCGCGGAGCTCAGGCGTTGGCGCGGCGCACCGAAGGACAGCGCGCTCGCTCGAGCCGCACCGACAGAGGAGCCAATTCGAATGCCCAATGCAGCCGGCTTCGGCGCGATCGGCCAAATCGCGCGCACCGTGAAGGACATCGACGCCGCCGTCGCTTGGTACGGCGGCGTGCTCGGGCTCGAGCACCTCTACACGTTCGGCAAGCTCGCATTCTTCGACTGCGGCGGCACGCGCCTGTATCTGAGCGGCGAGAGCGGTGCGGTCGCCCCCGAGTCGATCCTGTACTTCCGCGTGCCCGACATCGCCGGCGTGCATGCCGAGCTCGCCGCGAAGGGCGTCGAGTTCCATGGCGCGCCGCACATGATCCATCGCCACCCCGACGGCACCGAGGAGTGGCTCGCATTCTTCAAGGATCCCGACGGCCGGCCGCTCGCGCTGATGTCGCAAGTGAAGCCGTAGCCGCGCCGTCGAGGCGGCGGACTGCCGAGCGCGCGGGCCGCCGCCGGCGGCGGGGCGCCGGCGGTGCCGCGCAACTCCTGCGTCAGTGCGCGCGAATCACGCTGTAGGTGCCATGGGTCTCGTCGTCCGGACCCGCGGCCGCGTACAACGCGTCGCTCTGCTGCTCGAGCACCCCGTTGCCGAATTGGATCGCCCAGAGGCCATCGATGCGGATCCGGCGGCCGGCCCGATTGCGCAGCGACCCCAAGAATCGGCCCGTGATCGGCGAGAACGCGTTGATCGTGCCGTCGCCGAAATTTCCGATCAGCAGGGCGCCACCGAAGCGGCCGAAGCTCTCGGGTGCGAGCGCCACGCCCCACGGTGCGTTCAACACGCCGCGCTCTCCCAAACGCAGCACGAGCTTGCCGCTCGGGTCGAACACGTCGACGAAGCCGAGCCCGCGGCCGGCGACCTCGTCCTCGGCATCGGCATCCTGCTTCGCGTAGGTCACGCAGATATCGCCGTTCACGGCTTGGATGCCGAACGGCGCGAAGCCTCTCGGCAGGTACGGATCGACGAACGCGCCGGCCGGCAGCGGCACGGGCTTGAAGCCGCCGTCGAGCACGTCGACGCGTGCATTGTGAAAGTCGGCGGCATACAGAAGATGGGAGTGGCCGTCACCGCCGATCGCGAGACCTTTATAGATGGCGCGATCCGCACCGCCGCCGGCCGAGTTGTCGACGGCGACGAAGGCCCTGCCCGTGTTCACGTTCGGCGCCCAACCCGTAATTTGCCCGCCTTCGGACGCGAAGATGAAGCGCGCGGGGCCGCTCGCGGTTTCGCCGGCCGCCGTCGTCCCCGTGACGACGAAGTCGTTGCCGCCGCTGAACACGATGCCGGTCGGGCTGGCGACCGCTTCGCCCGGTCCCGGCGGAATCGTGACGACGAGCGGATTCGGCTTGCCCGTGCCGTCGTAGAGCGTCGATTTGCCGGTGTGATTGTCGGTGATCCAGACCACCGCCTGGGGATTGAACGCGATGCCCCACGCGTTTACGAGATTCGGGTCGACGAAATCGCTTTGCACGGAGCCGTCGGACACGAGCACATGGTTCTCGTAGTAATGCCGGGCCCACCCCGGCTCGAAGTCGTCGTCGCCGCCCGCGGCGACGATGCATGGCACGAGCGCAAAGGCGGCACCGGCGAGCAGCGCTCGCCTCGTGAGGTCGATGTTCGGCATGGTGGTCTCCCCTGGGTGTAGGTGTTTTGGACAGCAGCAGATCTGCCCACTGAGTTCTGGCCGACCTTGCAGGGGTTCAAAAGATTCGGCGCGCGGCTGCCGCCGTTGGAGGACCGCCGCCGCAGCGGTAACATCCGACCGCACGAGCCGCCATGCCGCATACCGTGCAATCACCTCACTCGCCATCCGCTGCACCGCGCTCCTCGCAGCGGCGTTCGGCCGTGGTTCGCGCCTGCCATTGGCTGCTCGCGCTCAGCGTCGGCGCGCTGCTCGTGAGCGGCCTCGCGATCCTGCTCGCGCATCCGCGGCTGTACTGGGGCGAGACGGGCGCGGTCGGTATGCCGTCGTGGCTCGATCTGCCGCTGCCGTTCGTGTTCGGGCAAACGGGCTGGGCGCGCTCCTTGCACTTCGTTTCGGCCTGGCTGCTCGTGAGCACGGGCGCGGTGTACGTCGTCGCGATCGTGGCCACGCGCCACCTCGTGCGCGACCTGCTGCCCGCCCGGGCGGAGCTCGCGGCGGCCGCGGTCGGCCGCGCGATCGTGAGCGGCCTGCGGCGCAACGCGCTCGACGCGGGCGCGGCCTACAACGTCGTGCAGCGGCTCGCCTATCTCGCGGTGACGCTCGTGCTATGCCCGGCGATGGTCTGGACCGGGCTTGCGATGTCGCCCGCGGCCACGGCCGCGATCCCGGCACTGTCGGCTCTGCTCGGCGGCAGGCAGTCGGCCCGCACCGTGCACTTCTTCGGCGCGGCGCTGCTCGCGCTGTTCTTGGTGCTCCACGTCGCGATGCTCTGCCGGCGCGGCGGCCTCGGCCGGATCCGCGCGATGGTGAGCGGCCGGCTTGCCGGGGCGGGCGTCGCATGAGCGTGCTCACGACTCGGCGCAAGTTGATCGTGGCGGGCGCGAGCGTCGTCGCGGGCGCGGCGGGCCTCGGCGCGGCGGTGCGGCTGGCCGATCGGCACGGCTTGATCCCGCCGGATCATCGCGGCCTGTACGGCATCGGCGAGACGCTCACCTACGGCGCGCAGCGGCTGCTGACGGCACGCGGCTCGCTCGCGCACGAATTTCGTCGCAGCGCGATCTCGGCCGTGGCGCCCGTCAACGGCGCCGCGCCCGAGACGGACGCCTACCGCGCGCTGCTCGACCGCGGCTTCGCGAGCTGGCGGCTCATGGTCGACGGGCTCGTCGCGCGGCCGAGCTCCTTCTCGCTCGCGGAGCTGCAAAGGCTGCCCGCGGACACGCAGATCACGATGCTCGCCTGCGAGGAGGGCTGGTCGTACATCGCCGAATGGACCGGCGTGCCGCTCGCGCAGGTGCTCGCGCTGGCCGGCATCCGCCCGGAAGCGCGCTACGTGGTGTTCCGGCCGTTCGACGAATGGTGGGATAGCCTCGACATGCACGACGCGCTGCACCCGCAGACGCTGCTCACGTACGCGATGAACGGTGCGGATCTGCCGCCCGACCACGGCGCACCGCTGCGCCTGCGCGTGGCGCGGCAACTCGGCTACAAGAGCTTCAAGTACCTCTCGCGCATCACGGTGACGGACTCGCTCGAGGGTCTCGGCAAGGGCTTGGGCTCGGCCAGCGCGGAAGCCGGGTATTCCTGGTACGCGGGCATCTGAGCGGGCCGGTTGATCGCAGCGGCCGGTCCGGCGCGCCGCGCAATCGCGCTGCACCTCCGGCAGAATGTCACGGCTCCATAGCCGTTTTCGTCTAATTCACATGGCGGATCGTCCCCACAACGAGGCACCCGTGCCGCCGGAGCACGGCCGCCGCAAGACCCTCCTGATCGCCGCTGCGCTCCTCGTCGTGGCGGCGGGTGCCGCGGCGGCGTGGTGGCAGCGCCCGCAGCCGCCGGCGAACGAGCTCATGCTCTACGGCAACATCGATCTGCGGCAGGTATCGCTCGCGTTCAACGGCAACGAACGGATCGAGACGGTCACGGTCGAGGAGGGCACGCGCGTCCACAAGGGCGATGCGATGGCGACGCTCGACACGAGCCGGCTCCAGCCGCAAGTCGAGCGTGCCGAAGCGCAGCTCGCGGCACAGAAGGCGGCCGTCGAACGGCTGCACAACGGCAGCCGGCCCGAAGAGATCGCGCAGGCGCGCGCGAATTTGCGGTCGGCGCAGGCCGACGCGACGAACGCGCGCGCGCAATACGCGCGCCAGCGCGACCTCGTGCAGCGCAACCTCGCGAGCCGCCAAGACCTCGACAACACGAAGGCGGCCGCCGACGCGGCCGACGCGAAGGTCGATCTCGCCCAGAAGACGCTCGACTTGGAGATTGCCGGCCCGCGCGCCGAGGACATCGCGCAAGCCGAGGCAGAGCTCGACGCCGACCGGGCCGCGCTCGCGCTGCTGCAGCAGCAGTTGCGCGATGCGACGCTCGTCGCGCCGCTCGACGCGGTGGTTCGCTCGCGCCTGCTCGAGCCCGGCGACATGGCGTCGCCGCAGTCGCCGGTATTCTCGCTCGCGATCACCGACCCGAAGTGGGTGCGTGCGTACGTGTCGGAGACCGACTTGGGCCGCGTCCGCCCGGGCCTCGAGGGCACGGTGTCGGTCGACAGCTTCCCGGACCGGCGCTTCGACGGGCGCGTGGGATTCATCTCGCCGGTCGCGGAGTTCACGCCGAAGACGGTGCAGACGGCCGAGCTGCGCACGAGCCTCGTCTACGAGGTACGCGTACTGGTGACCGATCCGAACGACGAGCTGCGGCTCGGCACGCCGGCTACGGTGCACCTGCCGATCGGCGCTGCGGCCGGCGCGTCCGACCCGGCGACGCGCTGATCGAGCGATGGCCGACGACGCGATTGTCGCAGCGGACGTGACGAAGACGTTTCGCCGCAAAACCGGCGAGCTCGTCACGGCGCTCGACGCCGTCTCGCTCGCGGTGCGCCACGGGCGGCTCACGGCGCTGGTCGGTGCGGACGGCGCCGGCAAGACCACGCTGATCCGGCTCGCGACCGGATTGCTCGTGGCCGACGGCGGGCGGCTCGAGGTGCTCGGGGTCGACGCGGCCGCGAACCCCGGTGCCGTGCAGGAACGCGTCGGCTATATGCCGCAGCGGTTCGGGCTGTACGAGGACCTCACGGTGCGCGAGAACCTCGATCTGTACGCCGATCTGCACGGCATCGGCGCGAACGAGCGGCAGCGCGTCTACCCGCGGCTCATGGAGATGACGGCGCTCGGCCCGTTTCAGAAGCGGCTCGCGGGGCGGCTGTCGGGCGGTATGAAGCAGAAGCTCGGCCTCGCGTGCACGCTCGTCCGCACGCCCGAGCTGCTGGTGCTCGACGAGCCGACGGCCGGCGTGGACCCGTTGTCCCGCCGCGAGCTCTGGGCGATCGTGCGGGGGCTCGTGAACGACGACCACCTGACGGTGCTGCTGGCCACCTCGTATCTGGACGAAGCGGAGCGCAGCGAGCATTCGATCGTAATGCACGCGGGTCGGCTGCTCGCCGCCAGCGAGCCGGCCGAGATCGCACAGCGCGCCGCAGGCCGCACGTTCGTCGCGAGCCCGGCCGAAGGAGACACCGCGCGCGCGCTGCAGGCGCGCTTGCTCGCGGCGCCCGGCGTCGTCGACGCCGTGCCCACGGCCGGGCGCGTGCGATTCGTGCTCGCCGAGCCGCCCGCCGCGGGCGCGGCGCCGGTCTCGCGCGAGCTCGCGACGGCCGTGGAGCCGGCCGCGCCGGAGTTCGAGAACGGCTTCATGGTGCTGCTGCATGCGGCGCTCGAGCGCGCGTCGGCGGCCCGGCGCCGCGGCGACACCGAGCGCGGCGAGGCCGGCCCGGGCGAGGCGACGGGCCGGGGCGCGTTCGGCTCCGGTGCGGGCGCCGGCTCGCCCGGCACCGGGGCGACCGCGGGCTCGACGGCGCCGGCGGCGGCCGTCGAGGTGCGCGACCTCGTCCGCAAGTTCGGTGAGTTCACGGCCGTCGATCACGTGTCGTTCGAGGTGCGCCGCGGCGAGGTGTTCGGGCTGCTCGGGCCGAATGGCGCGGGCAAGACCACGACCTTTCGCATGCTCTGCGGCCTGCTGCCCGCGAGCGGCGGCACGCTGCGCGTCGCGGGCGCGGATCTGCGCACCTCGCGTGCATCGGCACGCCAGCGCATCGGCTACGTCGCGCAGAAGTTCTCGCTCTACGGCACGCTGACGGTCGCGGAAAACCTCGCGTTCTTCGCGCGCGCCTACGGCTTGCGCCGCGCGCGCAAGGACGACCGCATCGCGTGGGCGCTGCGGGAGTTCGGATTGGAGCGTCTCGCGGCTCTGCCGAGCGGTCAGTTGCCGGGCGGTTTCCAGCGCCGGCTCGCGATGGCGGCCGCGCTGCTGCACGAGCCCGACATCCTGTTTCTCGACGAGCCCACGAGCGGCGCCGACCCGATGGCGCGGCGCGAGTTCTGGACGCGCATCACTGCGCTCGCCGAGCGCGGCGTGACCGTGATCGTGACCACGCATTTCATGGAGGAGGCCGAGTACTGCGATCGCGCGCTGATCCTCGACGCCGGCCGCGTGCTTGCGGAAGGCACACCTTCGGAGCTGCGCGGCCACGCGCGCACCGAGCACCGTGCGCCCACCATGGAAGACGCGTTCGTCGCGATCGTAGAGGCCGCGCGGCGCGGCGGCGCGAGTCGCCGCGAGAACGCGGCTTGAGTACGAGGCCCGAGCGTGAGGCCCGGCTGCGCGGCAAGCTGCGCCGTGTCGGTGCACTGATTCGCAAGGAGAGCCGGCAGCTCTACCGCGACCCGAGCACGATCGCGATCGGCGTCGTGATGCCGTTGATGCTCGTGCTGCTGTTCGGCTACGGCCTGTCGCTCGACGTGCGCAACGTGCCGGTCGCCGTCGTGCTCGAGGACCTCGGTCCGCAGGCGAAGGAGCTCGCGGCGGGCTTTCAGCTGTCGCCGTATTTCGACGCGCGCGTGCTCACCTCGATGCGGCAGGCTGAAGAGCTGATGGTCGCGCATACGATCGACGGCATCGTGCGCCTTCGCTCCGACTTCTCGCGCCGGCTGGCGCAGGGCGACGCCTCGGTGCAGGTGCTCGTGAGCGGCACGGACGCGAACACCGCGCGCATCGTGCAGGGCTACGCGCAGAGCGCGGTCGCGCAGTGGCGCGAGCGGCGTGCGGCTGAAGGCTATCCCACGGCGAGCCCGCCGGTCGCCGTGACGAGCCGGCTGTGGTTCAACGAGGCGAACGACAGCCACTACTTCCTCGTGCCGGGCCTGATCGTGCTCGTGATGACGCTGCTCGGCGCATTCATGACCGCCCTCGTGATGGCGCGCGAATGGGAGCGCGGCACGTTCGAGGCGCTGTTCGTGACGCCGGTGCAGGCGGACGAGATCCTGCTCGCGAAAATCATTCCGTACTTCTGTCTCGGGCTCACCGGTCTGTTGCTCTGCATCGGCGGCGCGGAGCTGCTGTTCGCGGTGCCGTTACGCGGCTCCATCTGGCTGCTCGTGCTCGCCTCGATGCTGTATCTGCTCGTGGCGCTCGGCATCGGGCTCGTGGTGTCGTCGCTGACGAAGAGCCAATTCATCGCGAGCCAGATCGCGCTGCTCGTGACGTTCCTGCCCGCCATGCTGCTCTCGGGCTTCCTGTTCGATCTGAACAGCATGCCGACCGCGGTGCGCGTGATCACCTATGCGCTGCCGGCGCGCTATTACGTGGCCCTCCTGCAGACGCTGTTCCTGGCGGGCGACGTGTGGGGCGTGATTGTTCCCAATGCGGCCGTGCTGGCCGCGATGGCCGTCGCCATGATGGCGCTGTCGCGCGCGGCGACCCGCAAGCGGCTCGCCTGAGGCCGGCGCTGCATGCTCGCCCCGATCTTTCGCATTCTCGCGCTGATCCGCAAGGAGCTGCTCGCGATGCTCAAGGACCCGCGGAGCCGCGTGACGCTGTTCCTACCGCCCATCATGCAATGCCTGATCTTCGGCTACGCGGCCACGTACGACTTGAATCGCGTGCATTACGCGGCGCTCGACCAGGACAGGAGCGCGGCGTCGCGTGCGCTGCTCGCGAAGCTCGACGGCTCGGGCGTGTTCGAGCGCACGGCCGATCTCGCACAAGCGCGCGACATCGCGGATTACATCGACAACCGGCGCGGGCTCGTGGTCGTGGAAATCGCGCAGGATTTCGAGCGCGAGCTCCATGAGGGCAGACCCGCCGACGTGCTCGTCGTCGCCGACGGCCGCAACTCGAACACGGCCGGCACCGCCGTTCGCTACGTGGCGGGCATCGTCGACGGCTTCGGCGCCGAGTGGCGCGAGGCCCACGCCGAGCGCGGACCGCCGATCCGCGTCGAGATGCGCGCCTGGTACAACCCGCAGCTCGAGACGCGCTGGCAGATGATCCCGTCGCTGATCGGCACGCTGACCATGCTCCAAACGCTGCTCTTGACGGCGCTCTCGGTGGCGCGCGAGCGTGAGGACGGCACGTTCGACCAGCTGCTCGTCACACCGCTGCGGCCCTCCGAGATCATGATCGGGAAGGCTCTGCCCGCAATGCTCGTCGGCGCCGTGCAGGCGACGCTGATCCTGCTGGTCGCGCAGCTCTGGTTCCGCATTCCGTTCGAGGGCTCATTCCTCACGCTCTACACCGGGCTTGCGTTCTTCCTGCTCGCGGCCGTCGGCATTGGGCTCATGGTGTCGTCGTTCGTCGCGACGATGCAGCAAGCGATGCTGTTCTCGTTTGTGCTGCTAATGCCGTTCATACTGTTGTCCGGCTTCGCGACACCGATAGGCAACATGCCCGACCTGCTTCAGCAACTCACGCTCGCCAACCCGCTGCGCTATGCGATCGACATGGCGCAGCGCGTCTATCTCGAGGGCGCCTCGCTCGGCGACATCGCGCCCGACATCTGGCCGCTCGCCGTGATCGCGGCCGTCACGCTGCCGATCGCCGCGTGGATGTTCCGGCATCGACTCACGTGAGTCGGATGACGCGCTCGCAGAGGGCGGCCGCTTGCCCGGCTCCGCCGGGCGGCTCGCAGCCATGAACGCCCAACTTCGAAAGCTGAGCGGGCGGGAACGCATCGTCCACCTGCTGTTCGACATCGGCGTGATCGGCAAGGGCATCGACGGCGTGCTCGAAATCCTGGGCGGCGTGCTGCTGTTCACGCTGAGCCCCGACCGAATCGATGCGATGATCCGCGCGATCACGCTGCACGAGCTCAGTCAGGATCCGCACGACGCCGTCGCGCATGTGATCCTGGAATCCGTGCAGCATTTCACGGGCGACACGAGGCTCTTCGGGGCGATCTTCTTGCTCGGCCACGGCGCGGTGAAGGTCGTGCTCGTTGCAGCGCTGCTGCGCAAGCAGTGGTGGGCCTATCCGGTTGGCATGGCGGCATTCTTTGCGTTCGTCGTGTACGAGCTCTACCGCTATACCCACACGCACTCCAATTGGCTGATCGCGTTGTCGGTGCTCGACCTGTTCGTGATCTTGCTGACCTGGCTCGAGTACCAGCGGCTCAAGAGATGGCACGCGCTGCGAGGCCGCCACGCACCCCGCTGAGGCCGTGCGGCGCGAGGCGGGCACCGGAGGCTACGAGAGCCGGCAGACGATCGCCGTCGGCGAGAACGGCGGGGCCATAGCCGTAAGCGTCGGCGATCCCGCGATGATCGCGGCCTATGCCGCCGGCATTCCCGGCAACGGCAAGCCCTTTACCGACCGCACGCGCGCCGGTTGCGCCGACCCAACGTTCGCCGTCGTATCGCGGTTTCGAAGTATTCGAGGCCGGGAACGACGGGGGTTCGAGCC
The DNA here is from genome assembly GCA_963817615.1 of uncultured Gammaproteobacteria bacterium. Lineage (GTDB taxonomy): Bacteria > Pseudomonadota > Gammaproteobacteria > Steroidobacterales > Rariloculaceae > FEN-1219. The sequence continues at coordinate 793,286 of CAWFPH010000003.1, forward strand.
TACCCGGCGCCGCGTTTTACCCATCGTTGCTGATTCGAGACTTACTTATCGCCACGAGAGGGTTGTCCACGATAGCTGTGTGCAGGTTAAACTACGACCCGAGCCACAGCGCACGATTGGATGACGCAAAAAAACCACGTGCCGGGGGAAGGGCCGCTACGACGGCCGACAACGACGGCCGGCGTCGCTGGCCTTCCACTCTAGGGGAGAGACATGAAGAAGAATTGCACTGGGCGCTACAGCAAGCTCGCGCTCGCGGTGGGCATGGCGTGCGCGGGACTCGCAGGTCGGCAGGCGGTCGCTCAGCAGACCCAGCAGCCGGTCGAAGAGGTGACGGTCACCGGCACGCGCCTCGCGACGTCGGGCGTGAATACGCCCACGCCCGTGACGGCCGTGAGCGGGGTCGACCTGCAAACGATGGAGCCCGGCACGGTCATCGACTCGCTCAAGCAACTGCCGCAGTTCTATAACAACCTCACGACGCAACAGTCGGCCGGCGGCTCCGTCGCAGCCGGCGGCAGCAACGTGAACCTGCGAGGCCTGAGCGCGCAGCGAACCCTCGCGTTGCTCGACGGGCGGCGCATCGGACCCAGCAACAAGTTCGGCACTGTCGACGTCGCGGTGCTCCCCGAGATGCTCATTCAGAGCGTCGAGGCCGTCACGGGCGGCGCTTCGGCCGCGTACGGCGCCGACGCGGTCGCGGGCGTCGTCAACTTTCGGCTCGACAACCGCTTCACCGGCTTGAAGTACTCGGTGCAAGGCGGCACTACCACGTACAACGACGACAACAACTACAAGGCGGGCGTCGCATACGGCACGGCCATCGGCCAACGCGGGCACATCGTCGCGTCGATCGAGACCTATCACAAGGACGGCACCAACTCGTTCCAGGGCCTGCAAGACCGCAGCGACATTTTCAAGCTCAACGCGCAGGTCACGAATCCGGCTTACAACGCGGCGAACCCCTCGGCCGGCGGTCCGAACTTCCTGGCCCGACCGAATGTGAGCCCGACGTACTACACGCCCGGCGGCGTGATCTACGCGTCGGCGCCCTTTGCGCTCGCGCTCGATGCCACCGGCCATTCCGTGCCGCTGCCGGCCTCGCTCGATCACGTGGAATTCCTGCCCGACGGCAGCGGCCAGTACCGGCAGCTGCCCTTCAGCGGCGTGGGCCAACTGAGCGGCGGCTGCAACTGTCAGTCGCGGCCGACCTTGGAATACGGCGTGAACTCCGACTCTCAAGCCGACACGCGGGCCGATCGCGACGCGCTGTTCACGCACTTCGACTACGACGTGAACGACCGCAACTCGTTCTTCCTCGAGACGCTGCTCTCGGACACCGACGCGGCCAACCGTTGGCAAACCGTCGCGCTGCTCGGACCGTGGACGGGTAGGGTGTTCGTCGACAATCCGTACCTGCCGGCCGGAATTCAGCAGGACATGCAGAACGCCGGCATCTATTCGGTCGGCTACGCTATTTTCACGCCGAACACGCAAGGCAACCCGTTCGACGGCGCCGAGCTGATCGCGAAGAACCGCTACGGTCAAATGACGGGCGGCTTCACTCACGATTTGCCGGACGAATTCCTGGCGGGCCACTGGTCGCTCGACGGCTACGTTCAATACGCGCAAAACCGGCAGGAAACCGTGGTGCCGGGCGGCATCCGAACGGACCGCCTGTTCCTCGCGATGGACGCGGTGGCCGACCCGGTCACCGGCCAACCCGTGTGCCGTGCGACGCTGTTCAACCCGGGACTGCTGGATGACTGCGTGCCAATCGACCTGTTCGGCGGCACGCCGGCCATCACGCCGGCCGCGGCGAACTACGTCAGGGACAACGGCAAGATCGCGCGCGGTAGGACCACGGAGGACGACGTCGAGCTGACTCTGCGCGGCAACCTCACGAAAGGCTCGGACGGCGCATTGGGTCCGATTACGGCCGCTTTCGGCGTCTCGTGGCGCGAGGAGCAGCTGGGCGTCAAGACCGTCGATCCCTGCGACGAGTTTCCGTGCACGCCCGCCGGCGTGCTGTTCAGCGACATAGGATTGAACCCGTTGGCCCAGCGCGGAATCCAGGCGGGCGTCAACCTCAACGGCACCGTGAATCCGAATGGCGTTCCCGGACTGCGGTTCGTGCCGAACGGCTTCGCCGGCGACTCGAACTCGAGCACCGTGCTGTTCTCGAGCCAGCGCGCGGTCGACGGCGGCTACAACGTGCGCGAAGCATTCTTCGAGTTCGGCATCCCGTTATTCCACGACAAGTTGAACTTCGACGAAGCGTTCCGCGCGGCCGCATACAGCGGCAGCGGCAACGCAAACGCGTGGAAGTCCGGCCTCTCCTGGCAAGCGACGCCGAAGCTCAGAGTACGGGCCACGCGCTCCCAGGACGTGCGCGCGCCGACGCTCCAGGAGCGCTTCGAGTCGCAGCGCGGCGGCGTCAACGTGCGCGACCCCGCGCAGAACAACGACTTGATCTCCACCGCGTCGTTCTCGGGCGGCAACGAGAACGTCGGCCTCGAAACGGCGCTGACCGACACGGTCGGCGTCGTCTATCAGCCGCTCGACAAATTCTCGATGACGCTCGACTCGTACGACATCAACCTCGACGGCGCGATCGGCCTGCTGACCGCGCAGAACATCGTCGACGGCTGCTACAACTCGGCCGGCCACAACTCCTCGTCGCTCTGTCAGTACGTGATCCGCGATGCGACGGGTGAGATCAACCGAGTCGACGCCGTCTACATCAATCTGTCGAACCAGCGCGTGCGAGGCCTCGACTTGGAGCTCAACTTGAACGGCATCGAGGTCGGCCGAGGCACGCTCGGCTGGCGCTTGATCGGGTCGCGGCTCAACGAGAATTCGATTCTGAGCCCCGGAACGAAGCGCGACGACCGCGCCGGCGACGTCGGCACGCAAGGGTTACCGAAGAGCAAGGTGACGACGAACGTGAACTACACGCGCGGACCGGTGTCGATCTTCCTGCAGGAGCGCTACATCGGCGGCGGCAAGAACGACAGGACTCTCGTCGAGAGCAGCGTAGGGATTCCAGGCGTGAACACGATCGACAACAACACGGTCGACTCGGTCATGTATACCGATCTCACGTTCACCTACAGCGCCGGCGGCAAGACCGGCAATCCGCCTTGGCAGTTCTTCTTCAACGTGCTCAATCTCGCGAACACGGCACCGCCGGACATGTACCCCGTGCTCGGCCGCGCCGGTGTGGCGGGACCGAACTCGTTCCTGTACGACACGATCGGCCGGCGATTCGCGGCCGGCGTGCGCGTGAACTTCTAAGGGCGTCGAACCTGTCGGCTGAGCCGAGCCGGTTTCAATAACCGGCTCGGCTACCGATCGGAAGCTCTGCGAACGTTGCCGAGCTTGGCCGCGGCAACGAGCGCCTTCGCTTCGACGACGAGCGGGCGTAGTCCGCATAGCATCGTCGCGGGTCGAGCCGTAGCGCTTCGCCGATCGCTCGACTGCGATCCGCATCGCTCGACAACACGCCGCAGACGAGCGCGAGCGCGCCGTCGAGCGACGCGGCCGCGCGATGCGCGGCTCCGCTGAAGGTGCTCGCGCCGCCGCCCACCATTCCGTGCTTGACCGGCTCCATAGGCGTTCGCTGATCAGCGACCCGGACTCTCGTGAGCCGGAGCGCTTTCCGACGCGGGCTCGCCCCGCTAGAGTCGGGAACGGCCGTGCAGGGGCCGATAGCGATATTCGGACCCTCGGGGCCGCACGCAGGAGGTAACGATGAGTCGGACGACCCAGTTTGCCCCGGCCGGCGCCGTCGTCGCGGTGCTCGGGCTCGCGTGGCTGGGCGGATCGCCGACGGCTGCAGCGCAAACCGCGACGCCCGCCTGGGTGAGCACAAGCAACCGGTTCGCGGACCTGCTGCTCGCGGTGCGTATGCGCCATCACCCGGAGAGCGGCTCGACCGAGGGCCTCAGCGAGTACGACACGAAAGCGTCGCAACCCACGCTGGCCGACGAAGACGCGGAGCGGCGCGAGACCGAGTCGGTGCTCGGCAAGCTGGTCGAAGCCGCCGGCGAGCGGCAGCCCGAGCCCGTCGCTCAAGATCTGCAAATCATGATTCGCAGGGTCCGGCTCGACTTGCGCCGGCAGGATTATCAGCGGGCGCACGAGGTGCCGTTCTTGAACGCGAGCGGCGACGTGTTCGAGGGCTTGAGAATACTGCTCGACGAGCAGACACCGGCCGACCGCCGACCCGCGGCCGTCGTGCGTATTCGCGAGTACGCGGGGCTCGAGCCCGGCTATCGGCCGCTGACGGAGATCTACAGGGAGCGCGTGCTCGAGCAGGCGGCCAAACCGGGCATCGTCTATCCGGCGCGCGCGGAAATCGAAACGGAGCTCGGCCGCAACGCCCACTACGTCGAGGGCATCAAGACGCTGCTGGAGAAATACCACCTGACCGGTTGGCAGGATGCCTATGCCGAGCTGAGCGCGCAGCTCGCCGACTACGACGGTTGGCTGCGCGCGACCGTGCTGCCGAAGGCGCGTGCGGATTTCCGGCTGCCGCCGGAGCAGTATGCGTTGAACCTCGAAGACGTCGGCATCGACATTCCGCCGAACGAGCTCGCCGCCATGGCGCACCGGGCGTTTGCCGAGATTCAGGCGGAGATGCAGCCGATCGCGGCGAAAATCGCCGCACGGCGGCGGTTGCCGTCGAGCGATTACCGCGAGGTCGTCCGCGAGCTGAAGAAGCAGCAGCTCGTGGGCGATGCCATTCTGCCGCTGTATCGCGAGCGCCTGGGGCAGATCGAGAAGATCATTACCGACCGCCGCATCGTGACGCTGCCCGACCGCCCCGCGCGCATCCGCCTCGCGACGGCGGCGGAGACCGCGCAGCAGCCCGCGCCGCACATGGAGGCGCCGCCGTTTCTGAACAACACCGGCCAGAAAGGCGAGTTCGTGCTGCCGTTGAACATCCCGGCGTCCGCCGGAGGCCAGGCGCAGCAGTACGACGACTTCACCTTCGACGCGGCGGCTTGGACCCTGATCGCCCACGAGGCACGGCCCGGCCACGAGCTGCAGTTCGACTCGATGCTCGAGCACGGCGTCTCGAACGCCCGCGTGCTGTACGCATTCAACAGCACGAACGTCGAAGGGTGGGGCCTGTACGCGGAGTTCCTGATCGAACCCTATATGCCGCTCGAGGGACAGCTCGTCTCGCTCGATTACCGGCTGCTGCGCGCCGCACGAGCGTTTCTCGACATCGAGCTGCAAGAGGGGAAGATCCAGACCGACGACGCCTATCGCGTGCTCGAGCAGGACGTGGTCCAGTCGCGCGCCTTCGCGAACGAGGAGGTCGAGCGCTTCACCTATCGGGCGCCCGGCCAAGCCAACAGCTACTTCTACGGCTATACGCGGCTGCTCGCGCTGCGCAAGGAGACGGAAGCGGCGCTCGGACCGAGGTTCGATCAGCGCGAGTTTCACGACTTCATTCTGGCGCAGGGGTTGCTGCCGCCCGATCTCATGCGGCAGGCCGTGCTCGAGGATTTCGTGCCGGCACGGCAGGGGGCGCGGGCGGCAGCGAGATGATGCCCGCCGCTCGTCGGCAACGGCCGCCGTCGATCCCGCCGGTGGACGCGAGATAGTCGGCCGACCGAGCCCGCACTCGCTTCGCCGCCGGCGACGGGGCGCCCGCCCGGCATTTCCGGAACTTCCCGGGCCTCCTCGACTCAACCTGTCACAAGAGGTTCCCCTGCATCGTCTATGAGACATGCCCGACGCGTTGAGCTCAGCCGACCGCGGCGCCGCGTTTGCCCGAGAGCGCAGCAGGCTCTGGGGCGTGGCCTATCGCATGCTCGGCTCGCGCGCCGACGCCGAGGACGCCGTGCAGGATGCCTATCTGCGCTGGCACCGCGCGCCCGTCGCCGACATCCGCGCGCCGCAGGCATGGCTCGTCACCACGGTCACGCGCCTGTGCATCGACCGACTTAGGCAGCTTCGCGCCGAGCGCGAGCGCTACACGGGACCATGGCTGCCCGAGCCTTTGGTCCACGAAGCGCCGCCGGCGGCGGAGGAGGTGGCCGAGCTCGCATCCGACCTGTCCGTGGCTCTGCTCGCGATTCTGGAACGGCTCGCACCCGAGGAGCGCGCCGCGTTCCTGCTGCGCGAGGCGTTCGACGTGGACTACCCGAACATCGCGCAGATCCTCGGCAAGAACGAGGCCGCGTGCCGGCAGATCGTGAGCCGCGCGACCAAGCGCGTCCGTGCGGAACGGCCGCGCGTGCACGTGAGCGACGCGACGAAAAGACGGCTGCTCGACGGACTCGTGCACGCGATCCAGGCGCAAGACCGGCAGATGCTGCTCGACCTGCTCTCGGACGGGTCCACGTGGACCTCGGACGGCGGCGGCAAGCAGCGCGCCGCGCGCAAGCAGATTCGCGGCGCGGAGCACGTCTCGCGGTTCGCCGTCGGCGTATTCCGCAAGATCTTGCCCCATTGCACGTTCCGGCCCGTCACCGTGAACGGCGAGCCGGGGATGGCCGTGTTCTACGGCGAGCGCGTGCTGAGCGTGCTGTCGATCAACACCGACGGGCGCCGCATCCTCGACGTCTACAGCATCATGAACCCGGACAAGCTGCACGACGTGCCGATGGCCGCGCACTGATCGGCCACGGCGGTGCGCCGCCGTTCGTCTTCATCGGCATGGGGCCCTGCGCCCGGCGCGCGAAGCAGGCCGTGCGCACGTCCGGTCTGCCGCAGCCTCGCGGCGGCTCGAACCCGCTCACCGTCCCGCACGGCCTTTTAGCGTTGAATCAATGGTTAGCCTCGATATTGTCATGAGGAACGTTACCTCGGTCACCGGCGAAAGCTCTTCGGTCGCAGCACCCTCGCGGCGTGCCAGACGAGCTTCGAGCAGCTCGTCCAAACCGAGCGCCTCGACGCAGCGGTCGTGACGGGCGGCGTCGCTCGGCGTCGCTCGGCGCTCTGGTAATCTGGCGGGCGGACTGTGCGGCCATGGCCGCCGGGAAGTAGTACGCTAGACACAATCACCGGGGGGTATCGATGAAGACTTTCGCGAATGGCAAGGCATGGCTCGGCGGCTTGGGCGTCGTCTGTTGTCTCGCGCTGGCGGCCGGCTCGGCCGCGCAGGCGCAAGACGTCTCGGCGAAGACTCTCGTCGACCGCTTACAGATCCAGGACCTGATCACCCGCTACTACTACAATTTCGGCAACGATAACGCGGAGAGCTTTCCGAGCTTCTACGCCGACGACGCGGAGCTGATCCTCGGCGACAGGCACTACAAGGGCAAGGAAGGCATCGCGAGCGCCTACAAGAGCGCCGGCGGAGACAGCTCGATCCGGCAGGCGCTTTCGTTCAACGTCACGATCGGCAATCCTTTGATCGTCGTGCACGGCGCTACGGCGACCTCGAAGCTGGTCTTCACGGAATTCCTGGTCGACAAGCAGGGCGATGCGCCGCGCATCAGAGCGGTCGGCCGAGAATATGCGACGTTCGTGAAGGTGAACGGCCAGTGGCGCTACAAGACGCGTCAGATCGTGGGCGGCACGAAGCCGCCGGAAGGCTGGAAGGAGTAAGCAGGGAGCCGCTACTCGGCGTCGATTGCCGGACCTTGCTCGCGCGCCACGGGTCACGCGGCTACCGATGACCGAGCCCATCCGCGTCGACGGCTCGCAGCGCTGGGGCCGCGGCACGCGCGGCATCGCGCTGCCGGCGCACAAGAGCGAGAGCACGCAGCTGCCGCTCGCGCCGGCGCCGCTGCCGAGCGAGCTGATCTTGCCGCTCGAAGGCGGCTTGTCCGCGCGCGACGTGCGGCCCGCGGTCGTGAGCGGGCAGCGCGTGCTGCGCGGCCAACCGCTCGTGCAGGGCGGCGGACCGCTGTCGACCTGGACCCACGCGAGCACGTCGGGCGTCGTGCGTTCGTTGGAAAGGCGGCCGGTGGCGCACCCGCGCCGGCGCGAGGCGCTGTGCGCCGTGGTCGACGTCGACGGCCGGGACGAGTGCTGGCCCGGGATCGAGCGGCCCGATCCGACGCACTGGGACACGCCGGAAAAATTGGCGACCGCGCTCTCCCGAGCCGGTCTTGCCGGACTCGGCGGCGCCGTGTTCCCGACGGGCCTCAAGCTGGCCGCGACGTCGCGCCGCCGCATGCGCCTCGTGGTCGTCAACGGCGTCGAGTGCGAGCCCTACATCAGCTGCGACGACATGCTGATGCGAACGACGCCGCGCGACGTCGTGGCGGGCGCGCTCGCGCTCGTCGAGCTGACGGGCGCGGAGCAAGGGGTCGTCGTCGTCGAAGACGACAAGCCCGAGGCTTTGCAGGCGCTGCAAGGCGCGCTGCCGCTGCTCGACACGCGCCGGCAGCTCAGCGTCGTCAGCGTGCCCGCGACGTATCCCGCCGGCGGCGAGCGCCAACTGATCCAAGCGCTGACGGGGCACGAGGTGCCGTCGCTCGCCAAGCCGACCGACATCGGCTACCTCTGCCAGAACGTGGGCACCGCGGCCGCGCTGTTTCGCTATCTGCAAACCGGCCAGCCCGTCACGAGCCGCGTGACGACGGTGACCGGCGGCGCCATCGCGACGCCGCGCAATTTCGAGGTGCGGCTCGGCACGCGCATCGCCGACCTCGTCGCGGCCTGCGGCGGCTACAAGGGCGAGGTGGGGCGGCTCGTCATGGGCGGCAGCATGATGGGCGTCGCGCTCGGCAGCGACCAGGTGCCCGTCGGCCGCGCGACCAACTGCATCGTTGCGGCCGCCGCGCACGAGCTGCGCGAGGACGGCGACGCGCTGGCGTGCATCCGCTGCGGCAACTGCTCGCAGGTGTGCCCGGCCTACCTGCTGCCGCAGGAGCTGTTCGCCGCGGCGCAGCACGAGGAATTCGACGCGCTCGAGAACCTGGGGCTGTTCGATTGCATCGAGTGCGGCTGCTGCGACGTGGTCTGCCCGAGCCACATTCAGCTCACCGACAGCTTCCGCGTCGGCAAGCGCAAGCTCGTGCAGGCGCTCGATCCCGACGCGCGCGTGCGCTGGCTCGACGCGCGCGAGCAGCTGCGCCGCCGGCGCGTCGAGCGCTGGGAGCGCGAGCACGGCGGCGGCGCCGACGAAGCAGGGGTGCCGCCGCGTCAACGTCTCGAAGCCGTGGCCGACGTCGTCGCGCGCGCAAGCCGCGCGGCCGAGGCCGCGGCAACGTCAAGGGGGGAAGAAGCGAATGCATAGCATCCGAGACATTCTGCGCGACAAGGGCACGGCGGTGCGGTCCATCGATCCCGGCGAATCCGTATACGAGGCGATTCGCCAGATGGCCGAGCACGGCATCGGCGCGCTGCTCGTGCTCGAGGGCGGCAAGCCCGTCGGGCTATTCTCCGAGCGCGACTACGCCCGCAAGTTGGCGCTGCGCGGGCTGCGCTCGAGGGAGACGACCGTCGCAGCGATCATGAGCAGCCCGGTGCTCACGATCTCGCCCGACGCGTCGGTTCAGCAGGGGCTGTCGATCATGACCGAGAAGTTCGTGCGGCATCTGCCGGTGATCGACGGCTCCGGCGTGATCGGCATGGTGTCGATCGGCGACCTGGTGAAGGCCGTGATCGAGGATCAGCAGTCGCTGATCGAGCAGCTCGAGAGCTACCTCGTGCGCTGAGCGCCGCGCCCGGCGCCGTGCACGCCGAGCCGGCGCGAGGCGCGGTGCCGCGCGCAAGCACGCGGCACCGCCTCGCCGGCGGCGTTCTATTTGCCGAAGTTGAACAAGTCCTCGTTCACGTCGGAAGGCTTGCTCATGCCTTGCTCGAAGTTGTCCTCCCAGACCTTCGCCCACGGGCGGCCGTACATGTCGGGCATCTCGTACTCGATCTTCGAGCCCGGCGTAAGCGGCGTGTTGATGCCGTTGACGTTGAAGATGGTCTGCACGCACTCGATGAACTGGTACGGCGTCTCCTTCGCGTCGGTGAAGTCGTCCTGCTTCATCAGGTTGCGCACGATGCGGATCGGCTGCAGCAATGCCTCGGGGTCGTACAGGATCGCCTCGTGGTTCAAGCCGACGAACTTGCCGTCCTTACGAATCGGCGTGTAGATCTCGATCGACTGCATCTTGTACGAGAACTCGAACTCCGAATGCGACATCCAGGACTGGATGTTGCTGGTCCAGGTGATCAGCGTGTCCTTGTCCCAGAAGCCGATGGTCTCGCCGTACCAGCGCGGCACCGCTTGCCCTAAGCGCGGCACGCCGCCCTTCGGCACGTCCTCCATGTTGAACTTGCGGCCGACGTAGACGTCGGTCAGGAAGTTGCGCGCGACGCCGGTCTGGATGTGCACCATGTCGGGCGTTGCGATGATGTAGTGCTCCCACACGGCGGCCGGGTACCAGCGCCGCATGAACCCTTCCGGCCAGCAGAACGTGGAGGGCCACATCGCGTGGCCGCGCATCTGGTGGTAGACCTCCTGCGCCATGTACTGCCGATATTTCGGCGTGAGCAGCGACATGATCGTCGAGATCTGCGTGTGCTCGCCCCAGTACCAGTTCATCTGCGTGGCGCGCGCGCGGGCCGGGCGCTCGTACTCGCCGTTCCACTCGGCGGCCGGGAAATTGGCGAACGTGTAGTGATTCGGACCGCCGCGGCTCTGCGTCTCCTTCAGCAGCGCCTCGTAATGCTCCTGCGCCGTCTTGAACGGGTAGGGGCTCACGATTCCCTCGCGCCCGAGGCCGAGCTCGCAATGCCCCCACGGCGCGTCCGCGTCTTTCGGCGAGTTGTTCAGCGGCGGTGGCTGCAGGATGCCGCGTTGATACTCCGTGGCCTGCTGGCTGTTGCAGCGGAAGTAGCGCGGGTCGGTCCACAGGTCCTTGTCCTTGTAGAAGTCGTCGCTCGTGAAGACGTCGCGCGGCAACGGCTTGTAGTTCTTCGGCAGCTCGTTCGGGCGGTAGCCGTTCAGCGGCCAGGGGTGAGCCGGGTCGTAGCGCTGGCCGAACGTGCGGACCCAGTTCGGGCCGACGACCTTCGCGTCGTAGACGCTCTTCGCGAGCGGCCAGCCGCGGCCGACGCTCTTGAAGCCGATGTCGGGCATGACCTGCGCCATGGCGGGCGCGGCAGCGAGGAGGGTGAGGGCGGCGCTCAGCGCCAACGAACCGAGGATTCCGATCTTCTTCATAGCGTTTTCCTTGCGCGACTAATCACCGGGCGAGTAGCTCCACTGCCGACAACCGAGGGCGACCTGCACGGGGTCGATCGCCGACGGCCTGTGTACCGACGCTACGATAATCGGGTTTGGCGGAAGAGTGGGGCTCGAGCCGGCGCCGGTACGTTAAGAAGTCTGCAGACGAACTGTCGCGGACGCTCGGACTGTCGTCGAAACCGACAGGTGGTGCCAGAACCCCGCCGAAACTCGCGGGATCGAAAGCGAGGCTGGACGCAGCCGCAGCCGTGCGCCATCGTTCGGGCACGCGGCTCGAGGCGTGAGCGCGGCGAAAGGGGGGACGGATCATGCGGATTTCACGGGCGTGCGCGTCGCTTGCGGCGTGGGCGCTGTTCGTTAGCGCCACCGTGCTCGCGCAGGTGACGCCCGAGCTGCAGAAGACCATCGACGCGCGGCCGCCGCCGCACGGCGTGAAGCCGCTGCCGATCGATCTCTTCACGACGAAGGACTTCTACCTCGACTCGAAGCTGTGGGCGGACCCGCGCTACACGCGCTGCAATACGCCCGTCGAGATCGACGAGATGTGGGTCAAGAACCGCGTCGGCGAGTGGGGCGACTGCAAGCAAGGACTCACGACGAAACAGCTCGCGAGCGCCTACCCGTACAAGACCGCGGAGCAGCACTACGACGCGCTGCTCGCGAACGCGCGGGCGCACGGCGGCCCGACGACCTACGACCGCGCGCATCCGCCGCCCGATTGGGACGGCTACTACAACTCGCGGGGGCTGCAGCCGCAGCAGTGGACCTTCGGCAACAACGTGCAAGCCGGCACGCTGATGCAGATGCTGACGCCGGAATACCAGCGGCGATTCACGCAGGCGCTGTATCACGTCGCGGTGAGCAACTCGCCGCAGTGGCTGTCGTCCACCTGCTATCCCGAAGGCATGATCCGCTGGTGGGCGCAGGGCATTCGCGACATCCAGGTCACGGTCACGCCGCACCAGGTGCAGCTCGTGTCCGGCACCGCGCTCGATTTCTTGCGCCAGATTCTGATCGGCCAGAAGCACGTGACGAAGATCTCGCAGTGGTACGGCGAGAGCGTCGGCTTCTGGGACGGCGAGACGCTCGTCGCGTGGACGAAGAACATCCAAGGCTGGTGGATGTCACACGCGCTGCCCGAGTACAGCAGCTCGCTCGAGGCGATCGAGGTGTTCACGCGCGACGACAAGCGCAACATTCATCTCGAGGTCACACTGTACGACCCCGTGGCGTTCGTGGCGCCGCTGCGCTTCGACGCGCTGTACACGTATCTCGACGGGCCCGACAGCGAGCGGCGCTACCAGTGGAAGGAGTGTCAGCAGACGCTGTTCGAGGTGAACGGGCGGCTCGAGCCGGTCGCGCCCGGCAAGACGATCGAATACCAGGTGCCGGACTGGTTCGATCGGCCTTGGGCGAAAGTGTGGGAAGAGAATTTCGAGCAGGGGATGAAGCGGCCGCAGGCGGACGAATCGATCTTCGAGTTCAAGTAGCCGTCCCCGCACGCGGCCGAGGCCGCGCGCCGCCCGTGCGGCAACGCGGCCCCAAGCGCGAGACGCAGGCGCCGCGCCGTGCTGCGGCGGGTGGGTGACGCCGACGCGCACTGCCGTGCTGCCGGCGTGGCGACGTCGACGCGCTCCGCCGCTCCTTCAGCGCTGCTCGAACGACAACCCCTTCGCCTCGGCCACCTTGCGGATGCCGTCGACGAGCGCGGCGTCGAGACCGCGCGCGGCGCCGCCCTTCGCGCGCTCGGCCGCGATGTAGCGGCTGCGCTCGCCCGCGAGCTCGCCGATCTGCCGCTCGAGCTGCGTGCGGCGCTCGGCCTTCTCGCGCACGTACGCCTCGCGCTCCGCGGGCGCGAGCGCCTGCATCTCGGCCGGCAGATCGGCCGTCGGCACCTCGTCAACGGATTTGCCGTCCCGCACGGCGCCGACGAGATCCCAGTCGGCGCGATACAGCGCGCCGGCTTTCGCGACCGCGCGGCTCGCCTCGGCGGCCGGGCTCATCGCCGCCGCGTTGTGGTCTTGCGCGAGCTGATTCGCGCGGCCGCGCTTGCCCTCGCTGCCGATCGCGATGTAGGTGCCGTTCAGCTCGTCGTTCAAGGCCGCGAGCTTCGCGTCGAACGGCGTCGCCACGTTCGCGACCGCGGCCGCATTCTGGTCGATGCTCGCGTACAGCCCGTTCGTGCTCTCCGCGACCTTGCGCCAACCCGGCGCGACGCCGTCGCCGTCGGCGCCGCAGTAGATCGCGTTCACCACGATGCCGCGCGCCGCGGCCGCGCCGGTGGCCTGCGCGAGCGTCACCTGCGGATCCTGCTCGGCCGACTCGTTGCCGGCCACGAACACGATCTTCAGCGCATCGGCACGCCGGCTCCACTGGAGCCGATCGAGCGACGTCTCGAATCGCGCGCGCGACGTACTCGTCGCCGCCGTCCGTGCGAAACGCGAACAGCGTGGCGTTGACCGCGTCGAGATCGGCCGTGAACGGCAGGTCGACGCGCACGTAGCCCGACTGCGCGCCGTAGCTCGGCCGCCCGTAGCTCAGGATCGCGACGCGCAACGCGGGCGTCGGCCGCGCCTGCGCGAGCTCGTTCGCCACGTCCCACAGCCGCTGCTTGGCCGAGTCGATCAGACCCTCCATCGAGCCGCTGACGTCGAGCGCGATGACGAGATCGACGTCGCGGCGCGGCGCGTCGGCCGTGGCGGTTGCGTCTGCCGTGGCGGTTGCGGCGGTCGCGGCGTCTGCGGCTGTTGCGGCGGCCGTGACAGTCGCGGCGATCGCGGTGTCTGCGGCGCCTGCCGCGACGGCGGCGTTGGCGAAGCACGCGCAGCACGCGGCGAGGGCTGCGATGGCTGGACCGGCCGAGAGGCGAAGCGGGTGGGTGACTGAGCGCATGGCGAGCTCCCGTGGCTGTGAACGTGGGCGCCATGCTGCACGCGCGGGCGAAGCGCGTTCCAGACACGCGAGCGTAAAAGGTCGGCGAGGGAGTTTACGTGGCGTTTACAACGGCGGCCGGTGTCGAGATGCGGAACGCCCCGCACCGCGACCCAGGCGGTTCCGCCTTTGTTTCGAGCTTCACGAGCGAGCGTTTTCTACGCCGGACGCTGCAGTTGCAATCGCGTCTGCCGCTCGGCACGCTACTTGCCAGCGCCCAACAGCCGCCATGTAGTTCCGAAGACTTTCGAGCGCGAGTCGGCGCCGGCGCCGGCGCAGCGCCTCTTGCACGGCGCGGGCGGGTGGCTCGATCTGTTCCGATCTCGAGCCGCCTCGAGCCGCCTCGGGTCGCTCGAGGAAGCAGCCACAGCGGACATGCCGATATGAACCGACGCCGATTCTTGTTGACCACCTCGTTGTGCTTCGCGGCGCGACCGTTCGACGCTGCGGCGCAGAGCAGGCGAGCCCCGGACATCGGGCCGCGAGAGTTCCTCGCGATCTCACGCGTGCTGACCGGAACGGCGGAGCTCGACGAAGCGCTCGGACGGCGGGCCCTCGAAGTCGTGCGAGACGATCGGAGGCGCGCCCGGCAGCTGCCCGAGCTCTGGACGGCGGCCCGCTTCGGCTCGGCCGCGCCTCCGGCGTCGGTCGACGATCTCGTCGCACGCGGCGTGTACGCGAGACCGCGGCTCGCCGATCTCTGCGACGCGATCACTCAGCTCTGGTACAGCGGCGTGTACGTCGCGTCGGGCGGCGAGCAGCGCGTCGTGACGTACGTCGACGCGCTCGCGTGGCACGCGCTCGGCTACCGGGCCGAAGGGCCGACGGCATGCGGCGGCGTGTTCGGCCATTGGGCTAGCGCGCCCGCGGCCGGTTGACGGAGCCGCGGATGGCCGACAGCTTCGATGCCGACGTCGTGATCGTCGGTGCCGGTGTGGCCGGGACGCTCGTCGGCTACCGCTTGGCGAAGGCCGGCGCACAGGTGCTGATCCTCGAGGCCGGGCCGCGCGTGGAGCGAGCGGCCGCGCTGCGCGCGTATCGAGAGAGCACGACCAAGACGCCGGAGACGCCGTATCCCGCGCAGCAGCATGCGCCGCGCCCCACGGTGCTCGACCTGCGCAACGGCCACTACGTGCAGGACGGGCCCGCCACCTTCGGCAGCACGTACGAGCGGCAGGTGGGCGGCACCACGTGGCACTGGGAAGGCACGGCCATCCGCTTCGTGCCGAACGATCTCCGCGTTCGTTCGCTGTACGGCGTGGGCGTCGACTGGCCGCTCACGTACGACGAGCTCGAGCCGTGGTACGTGGAGGCCGAGCGCGAGATCGGCGTCGCGGGCGATCCGGACGACGACGGCGGCTCGCCGCGCAGCGCGCCGTTCCCGTTGCCGGCGATTCCGCCGAGCTTCCTCGACCAGCGAATCGACGCCGTGCTGCGCGCCCGGGGGCTGCGCACGCGCTCGACGCCGCAAGCGCGAAACTCGATTCCGTTCCAGGACCGCCCGCCGTGCTGCGGCAGCGGCAGCTGCGTGCCGATCTGCCCGATCGGCGCGAAGTACGACGCTTCGGTGCACGCGCGGCTCGCCGAGCGTGCCGGGGCGCGGATCGTGGATCGCGCCGTCGCGTATCGCGTCGACGTGGACGCGCAGAACCGCGTCACGGGCGTTGCGTTCAAGCGCCCGGACGGCACGGAGCACGTCGCGCGCGGTAAACAGTTCGTGCTCGCGGCGCACGCGGTAGAGACGCCGCGGCTGCTGCTGATGTCGCGCAGCGAGCGGTTGCCGGCCGGTGTCGCGAACTCGAGCGACCTCGTGGGGCGCAACCTCATGGACCACCCGACGCTCGTGAGCCACGCGCTCGCGCGCGACCCCGTGTACGGTTATCGCGGTCCTCTCGAGACTTCGGGCATCGAGCACATGCGCGACGGCGCGTTTCGCGCGCGGCACGCGGCGTTTCGCATGCCGATCGGCAACGACGGCGGCTCGTTCGGCGGCGACAACGTGATCGCGCTGACCGGCAAGCTGGTCGCGGCCGGCCATCGCGGCGCCGACCTGCGCGGCGAGCTGCAACGCGTGGGCGCCCGCCAAGTGCGGCTCGCGTCGCTGATCGAGCAGCTGCCGGATCCCGCCAACCGCGTGACGCTCGCGCGGGAGCGCGACGCGTTGGGCCTGCCGCGTCCGCGGCTCACGTACGCGTACGACGATTACGTGCTGAAAGGCCGCGACGAAGCCCGGAAGGTGGCCGACCTCGTGTTCGACGGGCTCGGCGCCACCGAGCGCACGCACGTGGAGGGCTTTTTCGGCGCGGGCCACATCATGGGCACGTACCGCATGGGTGTGGACCCGAAGACGTCGGTGGTCGATCCGCTCTCGCGTGCGCACGATCATCCGAACCTGTTCCTCGTGGGTAGCGGAGTGTTCCCGACCGGCGCCACCGCGAACCCGACGTTGACGATTGCGGCGCTTGCGCTCCGGACGGCGGCGGAGATCGGCAGGACGTTGTCGGCTTAGAGCTCGTTTCGGCTACGGGTGCGCTGCGCAGGGTTGCAGGGAAACATCTTGTGAGCGCCTGCCGGGGACCGAATGCGGGAGGACGTGTGTGTGTAGGGTCTCCTCCACGGATCGTCACGGTGGCGGACGATCTCGCAGTGACCGTCCGCTTCGCGGACGATCGGGCACCGGTCGTCCAAAACCCGGACGATCTCCCAGGGATGTCTATCGTGCTCGATGCCGACCTTTTGCGCGTGCGCGCATGGCCTATGGAATCGAGAGGGGA
This sequence comes from uncultured Gammaproteobacteria bacterium, assembly GCA_963817615.1. Taxonomy (GTDB): domain Bacteria; phylum Pseudomonadota; class Gammaproteobacteria; order Steroidobacterales; family Rariloculaceae; genus FEN-1219. Next base: position 810,146 of record CAWFPH010000003.1, read on the forward strand.
GAGCGAGCAGTCCGTCGGCCTAATTAATTGAGGCTCTGGTATAGCGCGAACGATGAAAATTGACGAGCGCCTACAACGCGGTGCGCGCGAGATCCGAGAGACTAGGCCGCGACGTCGATGAACTCGATGCTCGACGAAGGCGCGGGCACCGGCTCGCCGTCTTCCTTGAGTCCCTCGATGTGGAATTCGATGGCGTCCTGTATCAGCCTCACGACCTCTTCGCGAGTCGCCGCCGCCGCAACGCAGCCCGGCAGGTCCGGAACGTAAGCGCCGAATCCCGTCTCCCCCTGTTCGATGACCACTGCATAACGCATCGTCCGTTCCTCATCGCTTCAGACCGGCCTGCCTGAGTATCGCATTCAGGGTGCCGGGTGGCACGTCGGCTCCTGACTTGCCAGCGACCGTAACCGTTCCCGACTTCGTCGGATGCCGGAGCTGGCGGTGGCTGCCGCGCGTGCGAACGATGAGCCACCCGTCGCGCTCGAGCATCGCAAGCAGCTCGCGGACCTTCATCCATCGAACGTGCTTGGGCCGTGTGCCTCGGGTCGACCCCGATATCCGAGCCAAGCGCGCGATTTGACATCTGCAGTGTCACGGTCTGCGACCGCCCGCTGCTCCAATGCCCCTCGGCAAACCACAACAACAGGGGCAGCACCGCCATGCACATCACCCAGCACGCCCACCACCGCAGAAGTAAGCGCGGCATCTCCCGCCGCCTCGTCGATTTCACGCTCCGCCACTGCCGACGCAGCCGCCTCGGAGGCCGCCGCCATGACTAACGAGCTCCTGATCTCCCTCACCGCGTTCGCCACCGGCTTCGCCATCGCCTGGACGCTCGGCAGCCGCACCCGCGAGCGGCTCGCCGAGCTCAAGGCGCGCGCCGACGAGCAGGCCCGCGCCGCGGAGGACAAGCTCGAGCTCGTCAGCGGATGCGAAGAGCGAGCTCACGAACGCGTTCAAGGCGTTGTCCGCCGACGCGCTAAGCGCGACAGAGCCGGAGCTTCCTCGATCTTGCGGCCGGCGGCTCGAGAAGCTCGAGGAGCGCGCGCACGGCGATCTCGAGGCGCGGCGCAACGCCGTCGACGCGCTCGTGCAGCCGCTCGCCGACTCGCTCGCGAAGGTCGACGGCAAGCTCGGCGAGCTCGAGCTCAAGCGCGAAGGCGCGTACTCGGCGCTGAACGAGCAGCTCCGCGGGCTCGTCGAGACGCACCTGCCGATGCTGCACGCCGAGACCGCGAAGCTCGTGCAGTCGCTGCGCCAGCCCGCCGCGCGCGGACGCTGGGGCGAGATGCAGCTGCGCCGCGTCGTCGAGGTGGCGGGCATGGTCGAGCATTGCGACTTCCGTCGAGCAGCAGTCCGCCGACGGCGAGGACGGCCGCTCGCGGCCCGACCTCATCGTGAAGCTGCCCGGCGGCCGGCAGATCGTGGTCGACTCGAAGGCGCCGCTCGCGGCGTATCTCGACGCGCACGACGCGGCGGACGACGACGCGCGCGCCGCGCACCTGAAGCGGCACGCGCAGCTCGTGCGCCGCACATGACGGCGCTCGGCCGCAAGGCGTACTGGGAGACATTCAGCCCGAGTCCCGAGCTCGTCGTGATGTTCCTGCCCGGCGAGATGCTCTACAGCGCGGCGCTCACGAGCGACCCCGAGCTCATCGAGGCCGGCGCGAACGAGAAGGTGCTGCTCGCGACGCCGACGCTGCTGATCGGCCTGTTGCGTGCCATCGCTATTCGGCTGGCGCGAGGAAGCGCTCGCACGCAACGCCGAGGAGGTGGCGGCGCTCGGCAAGCAGCTCTACGAGCGGATCGGCAAGCTCGCGGGGCATTGGACGGAAGTCGGCGCGAGGCTCGAGAAAACGGTCGCCGCGTACAACGCGAGCGTCGGCACGCTCGAGAGCCGCGTGCTCGTGACGGCGAGGAAGTTTCCGGAGCTTGGCGTGGCGGCGGACGGAGCGGAGATCGCGGCGCCGGAGCCGGTCGACACGACGCCGCGGGCGCTGCAGGCGCCGGAGCTCATTACGAACGGGCCCGCGGCGCCGGTCGAGCGGATCGCTCGGATTGGTGAAGCGAGATCCAGGTGCTCAGATCCAACCGAAGCCGCGCGCCATCACGCCGAGCATGCTGCCCGCGAGCGCGAAGTACAGGATCAACGCCCAGACCTTCGCCGACGCGACGGCGTCCTTCAGTCCGTCGATCTTCTATCGAGGAGATCCATCCGCCCGTCGACCTTGTCGAACCGCGCGTCGACCTGGTCGAACCGCGCGTCGACCCGGTCGAAGCGGGCCCGAAGGTCGGTTTTGATGTCGGCGACGTCCGTGCGCAGGTGCGCCACGTCGGACTCGAGTCGAGCAATGCGTGCTTCCATGGGGTCGTTCATCGCTGCAGGTCCTGCGGCCAATTCTATGACCTCGACTTGTGCGGCTGTCCAGTCGAATTCGCGGGTATTCGAGCGCTTGGCCCGAGGCCAAGCAACGCCCGTTTCTGCAGCCGTCGCGGCGTTTCTTGACGGGAGGCGCCGGAGCTCGCGGCCCGCGAGACCGGCTCGTCCCTTGACCGAATTGCTCGCATCGGCTAACTATTGCCGGAAACAAGACGGTGCATTGGACAAATTCGACCGCATCTTCCAGCTCCACGCGATTCTCGCGTCGCGCCGGACCGGCATCCCGCTCGAGGACCTCATGGCGAGGCTCGAGTGCTCGAAGTCCACGGTGCTGCGCGCGATCGACACGATGAAGAACCACCTGCGCGCGCCGATCGAGTTCGACCGCGAGGCCGGCGGCTACAAGTACGGCGAAGCCGGAAGGCGGCGACGCGTACGAGCTGCCGGGCCTCTGGTTCACGGCGAACGAGCTCCAGGCGCTCGCGATCATGCGGCGGCTGCTGCAAGGACGCGGGCGGAGGTTTGCTCGAGGAGCATTTGGGGCCGCTCGCGAAGCGGCTCGACGAGCTCACGCGGCATCAGCGACTCAATCTCGGCGAGGCCGCGAGCCGGCTGCGGTTTCCCGCGATCGCCGCGCGGCCGGCGGGCGAGGCGTTCAACACGGTCGCGTCGGCGACGCTGCAGCGGCGCAAGCTCTGGATCGAGTATCACGCGCGCAGCACGGACGAGCGTTCGGAGAGGACCGTGTCGCCGCAGCGGATCACGCATTATCGGGAGGCGTGGTATCTCGATGCGTGGGACGAGAAGAGGGATGCGCTGCGGAGCTTTTCGATCGATCGGATTTTGCGCGCCACCGAGCTCGAAGAGACGGCGTTGGATGTGCCGGAGGCCGAGCTCGACGAGCATTACGCGAGCGCGTACGGGATTTTCGGCGGGAAGGCGGACAAGGTGGCGGTGCTGCGGTTCACGCCGGAGCGTGCGAGGTGGGTGGCGGATGAGCAGTGGCATCCGGCGCAGCAGCGGCAAGTGGCTTGCCGGACGGGCGTTACGAGCTCTCGATTCCGTATCGCGATCCGCGCGAGCTCGTGATGGATGTGATGCGGCACGGTCCCGATATCGAAGTGGTGTCGCCGCCAGAGTTGCGCGAAGAAGTTCACGAGCAGCTTCGTCTCGCGCTTGATCTTTACGAAAGTATTGGCGGGTCGGTAGCCGCGAGCAGTGTGTAAAGCCACGAGTAGTTTGTGTACTGAGCTTGGGACTATCCGGCACTCTGGAGCAAGCACTCTGCCTTGCCGCCGCCCAGCTGGTTCGCGGAACAGTTGCCGATTTTCGCGCTCGCTGTGAAGGCCATGGCTAGCGGAGACGCCGCAACGGCGATGTCGACACTTCGGTCGTTACGCAGCGGCGAAATGCGGGAATGGGTGATTGGGCATGGGATGGTCTCCGGCGCACATCGGAAGCGAGGCACGGGAGTCTCGATAGGGTCGGTGCCAAAGGCACTACGGCACACGCAGCGTTCGCCCGCACGCTACGAGAAGGACGTATTCCACCGAGATGCTTATCGCTGCCGCTACTGCGGTTTAGCGCTTGTTGATAAGAATGTATTGGCCGCGTTCGAGCGGTGCGTCGCGTCGAACGATTTTCTCGCCACAGACGAATTGGCGTGAGAATCACGGACTCAACCGGGCGCGCCCTCTCGGGTCTAGCCTTGGATATACTCGGTTCCCGAAGTGCATTCACACCTCGACGCCGGCATCGTGCGCTACTGGTGGGTCAACCAAAACCAAACCTTCGAGCAAGAGACTCGCGGCGGCTACCTTTGGTCGCCGAAGCGCAACGCCAACGACCACCGCAATCCGTTCTACGAATTCATGCGCGAGGTCGCGCCGGGCGACGTCGTCTTCTCCTTCTATAGAGCTCGCATCAGCTCACTCGGCATCGCCGAATCGTTCTGCTACGAGTGCCCGAAGCCTGCGGAGTTCGGCTCGGCGGGACCGAACTGGTCGAACGTCGGTTGGAAGGTCGATGTCCGCTTCGCGCCGCTGCCGAACCCGATCCGGCCCGCCGATCACATGCAGCTTCTGCGGCCGCTACTGCCTGGCCGGTACGCGCCGCTGCAAGCGAACGGCAGCGGATTACAGGGCATCTACCTCACCGGCCTCGACCCAGCGTTCGCCGAGGCGCTGCTGACTTTGCTCGGTCCCGAGGCGCGAGCGCTCGCGAGCGGGTCGAAGGTCTTCGATCGGCCCTTCGATCTCGGACGCTCGCCCGCTCAAGGCCAGGTCGAATGGGAGGAGTACCTGATCGACAAGATCCGCGAGCAGCCGATCGCGGAGACGGAGAAGTCGGCGCTCGATCCTCGCGCGCCGTGGCCAGGGATTGTTCAAGCAGCGAGTGTCGCAGGTCGAAACGCACTGTCGGGTGACGGGCGTCGATCGCATCGAGCACCTTCGCGCGAGCCATTGCAAGCCGTGGCGCGACAGCTCCGATGCCGAGCGGCTCGACGGCGAGAACGGCTTGCTGCTCACGCCGTCGATCGACCACCTGTTCGACCGCGGCTTCATTTCGTTCGAGAAGAACGGCACGTTGATCGTCTCGCCGATTGCGCACCGGCGGTCGCTCGAGCGCATGGGGATTCCGGTCGGCGAGCGGGTGAACGTCGGCGGGTTCTCGGACGGGCAGAAACGCTACCTCGAGTTTCACCGCGAGCGCGTTTTTCTCGAGGCGGCCGTCGAGAGAGGCGCCCGCCGATCCTCGAGCCGAGTTCGCAGCGACCATGACTGAGGAGAGGGCTCACTACGACGTTGGCTCCGTCTCCGAGTGCCCCTTCTGTCGGATCGATCCGACTCGTGTGGCATGGTCATCGACGCTCGTTCTCGCGCTTTGGGATGCCTTTCCGGTCTCTCCGGGCCACGCGCTCATCGTGCCGAGCCGCCACGTCGAGACGTGGAGCGACCTCACGCCCGCCGAGAAAACCGCAATCATCGAAGGTCTCGACGCCGTCCGAGCCCTCATCGACGACCGTCACGCCCCCGACGGCTACAACGTCGGCTTCAACGACGGCGCAGCGGCAGGGCAGACGGTCATGCACTTCCACATGCACGTGATCCCGCGGTATCGCGGCGACGCGCGCGATCCGCGCGGCGGTATCCGCTGGGTGCTGGGCGACAAGGCGGTCTATTGGAAGGATACGGCGAAGTGAGCGAGACGCCGATCTCCGAGCTCGAGTTCCTCCGCAAGCTCCAGCGTCTGCTCAACGAAGGCGACTTCGTCGCGACCTACAAGTTCGCGCTGCTGAATGCGCTCGCCGACCTGAGCCTCGAGCGCCCGCTCGCGGCCGATGGTTCTCTGCGAGTCCCGGTGCGAGCGATCGCCGAGAAGTTCATCGAGTATTACTGGCGGCAGGCGAGGCCTTATCGGGCGCTCGACGGCAAGGGCTTCGTGCTGTTCCAGAACACCGGCAAGCAGGCGTCCGTCGTCAACGCGCTGGCTCGATCCCAGGCCGCGCATCCGAGCTTGGCGTCGGCGCGCGCCGGCCGAGCTTGGCCCGGGCTCGTGGCTCGCGTGGCGACGACGGTCGCGCAGATGCCGCTCTGGAAGCTGCAAACGGTCGGCAGCGAGGCCGACGAGTTCCTGTATCGGCAAGCGGAATTCGCCGATGGCGGCGTTCGCTCTGTTGCCCGGCGTCCCGGCGGCGTTTCGCGCGCTCTACGGTCTCGTGCTCGACGCGGTGAGAGGAGCGTGGATTCGGCAGATCAACACGATCGGCTCGAATCGACCGGTGCTCGGTGAGTCGGATCTGGCGCTCTTTCTCTTCGGGAGCGACCGCGGCGCGCTCGCGGGCTTCGCGCGCGTGCTGCGCGCTCATCAGGCCGGCCGCTGCCTGTACTGTCGTCGGGAAGTGAAAGGCGGCGGCGACGTCGATCACTTCATCGCCTGGTCGCGCTACCCGGCCGACCTCGGGTTCAACCTCGTGCTATCGCACCGCCTCTGCAACGCGAAGAAGCGCGATTTCCTCGCGCATCCGGCGCACGTCGAGAGCTGGCATCGCAGTCATGTCGAGCGCGCCGCGGAGCTCGCGCAGCGGCTCGAGGCCGCGAAGTTGCCGCACGATCTCGAGCGCACGCAAGCGGTGGTCTGGTGGGCGTACGAGCAGGGCGAGGCGGCGGGGGCGCATGCTTGGATTCGGGACGATCGGTTCGAGCGGTTGGGTGCGGGGTGGCGCGATGCGCTGATCTCATCGGCCCTAGCTCGCGTTGCCGAGCGGCCGTCGCCTCCGTACGAAGAGCCGTAGTGCCGCACTGTTTGCAGCCCATCCGCCGAAATTCATTCGTTGCTCGACGCATCGCCGCTCCACGATGCTTCTCGAGTGCCTGCAAAGCCCGACTCTGAAACCGTCGTCGACATCGTCAGCCGCATTACTATGGTTCGCGGCGTTCGAGTTCTTCTCGACTCGGACCTCGCTTTGCTCTACGGCGTCGCCACGAAGCGCCTCAATGAGCAGGTGCGCCGCAACAGCGACCGATTTCCTGCCGATTTCGCGTTCCAGTTGAGCAAACGAAGAGGCGAGTGCTCTAAGGTCGCAATTTGCGACCTTAGAGAGCGGCCGCGGCAGGCATCGCACCGCTCGGGGGAGCAGCACATTCCTGTTTTCGGGTATTGACTCGCCGAAAGCTCGCGGCGCTAGACTCGTTTCACAATGAAGCCGTTGAAGAAGGGCGCCAACTACGACGACTTGCTTGCTGTGCCGGAGCATTTCGTCGCCGAGATGTTCGACGGCGAGCTCTACGCGTCGCCGCGGCCGGCGCTGCCGCATGCGCGCGCGGCCTCGGTGCTCGGCGCCGAGCTCCTCGGCGCATTCGACCGCGGGCTCAACGGCCCGGGCGGGTGGGTGATTCTCGACGAGCCCGAGCTGCACTTCGGTGACGACGTGCTCGTGCCGGACATCGCGGGCTGTCGCCGCAGTCGCCTGCCGAGTGTCCCCGCCGACGCTTATCTCACGCTTGCGCCCGATTGGGTTTGCGAGGTGCTGTCGCCGGCCACCGAGGCAATCGATCGCACGACGAAGTTGCGCATCTACGCGCGTGTGCGCGTCGCATACGCGTGGCTCTTGGACCCATTGCGGCAAACGTTCGACGTGCTGTCGCTCGGGTCCGCAACGTGGGACGCGGCGGCGGTCCACGAAGGGCGCGGCAAGGTGCGCGCAGTACCGTTCGACGCAATCGAGCTCGACCTCGCCGCACTCTGGATCTAGAACCAGCGCACACCGAGCAGAGACGATCGATCCTATGACCTCCGGTTCCGCACTCACGCCATGACCGCGAAGCCGCTGAAAAAGGGAGCCACGTACGCGGACCTCTCCGACGTGCCGGATCGCTTCGTCGCGGAAATGTTCGACGGGGACCTCTACGTCTCGCCGCGGCCCGCGGTATTGCACGCGCGGGCGGCATCGGCGCTCGGCGGTAAGCTTTTTGGCCCATTCGACTCCGGGGAAAACGGGCCGGGCGGATGGCTGTTGCTCGACGAGCCCGAGCTGCACTTAGGCAACGACGTGCTCGTGCCGGATCTCGCCGGTTGGCGCCGCGAGCGCATGCCGGAGCCGCCGCACGCGGCGTACATCACGCTCGCGCCGGATTGGGTCTGCGAGGTGCTGTCGCCATCCACGGAGGCGCTCGACCGCGGCCAGAAACTGCGGATCTACGCGCGCGTCGGCGTCGCGCACGCTTGGCTCCTGGACCCCGGCAAACGCTCGAAGTGCTCGCGCTCGAGTCGGGGACGTTGACTCCACTTGCGAGCCACGAGGGCAGGGCGAGCGTCCGGGCTGCGCCGTTCGACGCGATCGAGCTCGAGCTGGGTGCGCTCTGGCGTTCGGCGAAGTAGGCGACGACGCGCCGCGTCATTCTGCGAGCACCTACGCATGACCGCGAAGCCACTGAAAAAGGGAGCCACGTACGCCGACCTCTACGACGTGCCGGACAACTTCGTCGCCGAGATGCTCGACGGCGAGCTCTATGCCTCGCCGCGGCCGGCGATCGGCCACGCGCACACCGCCTTCGTGCTCGGCGGGGAGCTCGCCGGGCCGTTTCACCGCGGCCGCAACGGCCCGGGCGGCTGGGTGATCCTCTACGAGCCGGAGCTGCACTTCGGCAACGACGTGCTCGTGCCGGATCTCGCCGGCTGGCGCCGCGAGCGCATGCCCGAGGCGCCGGATGCGGCGTACATCACGCTCGCGCCGGATTGGGTCTGCGAGGTGCTGTCGCCGTCCACGGAAACGCTCGACCGAGGCAAGAAGCTGCGGGTCTACGCGCGCGAGAACGTCGCGCACGTCTGGCTCGTGGACCCGTTGCGGCGAACGCTCGAGGTGCTGTCGCTCGAGGCGGGCACGTGGAGCGTGCTGGCGGTCCACGAGGGCGAGGCCGGCGTGCGCGCCGTGCCGTTCGACGCGATCGAGCTCGAGCTCGACGCGCTCTGGATCGGGCGCGGCTGACGGCAGGCTGCCGAGCGGCCGCCCGGCGTTCCGCCGCTCGCGGATTTCACCTCTATGAAAGTGCCGCTTTCATCGTCGCGGCGCCCGCCAGCCCGCGCTGCGCGCTTCCTGCTCGGTGCAGAACCACCGCTCGCCTTTGCTCTCGTCGATGATCGTCTCGTCGTACGAGCGCGAGCCGGGCACGTGATAGATGCGCTCGCCTTTGCGGTTGATGTTGCCCTTGATGTCGGGGTGGCGGCAGCCGTCGGCTGCGGGGGGCGGGGACGAGACGACATCGGCTGAGGGTGTTTGTGCTCGGTCGCTGCGCCCCGCGCCGTGACGTTCGTCCCAGGGCGCGACGAACTCGCCGCTCCAGGCGCCCCGGCCGGACGCGCGGGCCGCGGCTTCGTCGGCGACGTAGTCGTTGCCGTATTGGCGGTACGCAAGCGCGTATCCGGCTCTGACCATCTCGGCGCCGAGGTCGACGTCGCCGTTCCTGCAGATCGCGACCGTTCTGCCGTAAGTGTCGGTGTCGGTCTTCTCGCAATCGATCTCGTGGCCGCCGACGAGCCTGCGTAGCAGCGCCGCCGCTTGCGCGCCGCAGCTCCATTCCGCGCCGTCGCGACGATGACAAGTCTGCCGGCCCTCGAACGCGTCGATGGCGTGCAGCCGAATGCGCGTCGCTCCGATCTCGAGCGAATCGCCGTCGACGACTTTCGCGCGGCCGGAGATCGTTTCCGGCGGCGCCGCGCAGGCTTTCGGCAGCACCGCTGCAACGGCGAGCAGGGCCGCCCAGACCATCAGCACGCGGGCTTTGCGCATGAGCACGATTGTGGAGCTGTACTTCGAGGGCCTAAATATGGCGCAGTCGTCCGCGAAGTGCGTGAACGGGTTTGCAGTTCTCGAACGTGCCTCGCACGCTTGAAGCCGGTCCCGTCGAGCCGCTCGACGCGGGGACGATCCGACAGCGTTCGCCGCCCTTCGCGGGTCGAAGCGGAAGCTGCGGCAGGGTTCGGCCGCTTCCGCGTGATGGACACCGCGGGGCAAGTGGCGGAACATGGCCCGGGGGGGTGCACCATGAAATACGCGGTGTGGTTCGTGCGTCTGATATTCGCGGCGTGGATGGTTCCGGCCGGGCTGAATCACTTCGTCACGCTGTTCCCGCAGCCGCTGGGCACGCAGCCTCTCAGCCAGGAACTGTTCCTGGCGCTGTTCGACAGCCACCTGTTCGACCTGGTCAAAGCCGTCGAGCTGGTCGTCGGGCTCCAGGTGCTGCTCGGCTTCTACGTGCCGCTGTCGCTCGTGATCTGCATGCCGGTCTCGTTCTGCGTGTGGTACTGGGACACGCCGCTCGAGGGGTGGCACTCGGGCGCGTCGATCTTCGGCACCGCGGTGCTCGTGTGCAACGTGCTGCTGTGCCTCGCGTACATCCGGAGCTATACGTCGATGTTCGCCTGGAGCTCGACGCCGCGGGCGTTGGCCGCAGCCGGCAAGCCGGTCGTGCTCGTCGGCCGCCTGCTCTTCGGCGCCTGGATGCTAGTCAACGGCATCAACTACTTTTTCGTTTCGCTGTATCCGCTGCCGACCGGTCACGAGCCGCTCGCGATGCAGCTGATGAGCGGGCTCGAGCACAGCCGTCTGCTCGACGTGGTCATCGGGATCCAGCTCGTCACCGGCGTGCTGATCCTGATCGGCATCTTTGTCCCGCTGGCGCTCTGCGTGGTGATGCCGATCTCGGTGTGCGCGGCGTTTTGGGCGCTGCTCGATCACCAGCCGCTCAGCCTCAGTGCTCGGGCTCGGCGCGCTGGCGCTGAACGGTCTACTGATGCTCGCGTACATCGGCTACTACAAGGGTGTCTTGCAGCGGCACGCGCTCGCGGTCGGCGAAGCTTAGGAGGACGCGGTGAATTTCGACACGTTGTTCGTCTATGCCGGCGGCCGCACGCCGCGCAGCCCGTTCATCGGCGCGCTGATCACTCTGCTCGCGGCGTTCGCGTTCTACTACTTCCTGGTGCCGGGGCGTAACAGCCAGTGGGTCCAACTGGTGCTGCTGTTCCCGGCCGTCGTGCTGCACGCGCGGCGCCTGCACGACATGGGTCGCGCCGCCTGGCCGCTGCTCGTCCCGGCCGTCTTGATCCTCGCCACGGCATGGCTCTACCTGTTCGTTCCCGGCTCTCAGGCGAAGGGGCTCGTGAGCCTGGCCGCGGTCATCGTCTCGGCCGGCTTCATCGTCTGGGGTGTCATCGGCAAGAGTCAGGCCGAGGCCAATCGGTTCGGCAGTCCCGCGGCCTAAAGAGCTCGCGTACTACGGCAGAAAACGCGCGTAGTCGCGCAGGAAGTCGTGCGCGAAGCGCCGTGCGAGCCGAAGGCAGTCGTCGCCCACCTCGCTCGCCGTTCGATTCGGGTAGGCGGCGAAGCGCACGAGCTGCTTCGGGACCTCTGCTCGCGTGCCGGGCGGCGACTGAGCCGCCGTGACGGAAGGATCCGAGGGCACGGCTATCTCCAGCTCGATCAAGTCGGTGCCCTTCCAGTGCTCGTGTCGAACGCGGTCGTCGCGCAGGTATCGCCACAGAGCACGATCGGTGTCGCTGAGGTTTCCCCACCACTGCTGGTACCAAGCGTTGAATTGCAGCTCGCCCACCTGTCCTCGCGCGAAGATGTCGGCGATCCGATAGATGCTGCGCACGTAGTCCAAGAATGCGCCGATGATCTCCCGCGGGCTCAGATGCAGGGTCAGGCGCGGTTGGTCGGCTTCGCGAAGCTCGTCCAATCGGCCGAGCGCCGCCGCGAGCTTCGCATCGAGTGCCGCCCTCAAGTTGTCCGGTCGAATGGTGGTCGATGACATGCGAGTGGATCCGATGAGCAACACCAGTGTGGGCCGGAGCGCAGGCCGTCAGCAAGCTCCCACTCGATTCGCACAACCGTAGGGCGCTCGTAGGGCGGCCGAGGAGGGCGGCGCGGCCGGGGGCCGCTCGAGCCCGCCTCGACCGAAGTCGCGCGGGGACGCGCCCGGCGAGCGTCGCGCAGCCGCCGCGCATTGACTATGCTGCGCCGATGCCGTCCGCGATCGCCCATCGAGCTCGCCGCAGTGCCGTTGCGATTTTCGGCGTCGCGCTCGCGTGCTCGATCCCGGCCGCGCCGCGCGCCCAATCGGCCTCGCCGCCCGAAAAGTGGACTCAGCCGCGAACCTCGTGGGGCGATCCCGACCTCGAAGGCGTTTGGACGAGCGACAACAACTTCGCCATTCCGCTCGAGCGTCCGCCCGAGTACGCCGACAAGGAGTTTCTCGACGGCGCGGATCTCGAGGCCGCGCTCGCGCAGCGCTCGCGGCTCATCGATGCCGTCGCGAACGGCGGCACCGTCGGGGCGGGCCCGTCGCACTGGTACGAGAACCTGCAGGCGCGATCGCGCCGCAGCTCGCTGATCATCGATCCGAAGGACGGCCGGCTGCCCGCGTTGACGGCCGCCGCGCGCGAGCGCATCGCAGCCGAGAAAGCCGCGCGCGCCGCCCGAGGGTCGGCCGACTCGTACGCGGACTTCAGTCTGTGGGATCGCTGCATCACGGTCGGGCTGCCGGCCGTGATGTTCCCCACGGGCTACAACAACAACGTGCAAATCGTGCAAGCGCCGGGCTACGTCACGATCACGCACGAGATGATGCACGACACGCGCGTGATCCCGCTCGACGGCAGAGCGCATCTGCCGCCGCAAATCCGCGGCTACCTCGGCGATTCCCGCGGCCGCTGGGAAGGCGACACGCTCGTGATCGACGTGACCAACTTTCGTCCCGAGACGAGCTATCGCGGCTCGCGCGAGACGTTGCACCTGGTCGAGCGCTACCGGCGCACCGGCGTCGATCGAATGCAATACGAGGTGACGATCGACGATCCGCAAACGTGGGAGCGCCCTTGGACGGCCGTGCTCGACCTCGCGCCGCAGCAGGGCGGGCTGTACGAGTACGCCTGCCACGAGGGCAACCGCGGCTTGGAGAACATGCTGCGGGCCGCGCGCTTCGCGGAGGCGCACGCCGGACTGCACCACGACGCCCCGTGAGGCGCCGCGGCTATTTCACGCGCTTGAAGATCCAGGCACCCGAGACCTGAATCTCGGCGACCTGCGTCGCCATCCCGTCGCCCTCGCGAGTGAAAATGTAGGGCTGACCCCACTGGCAGCTCGGACATACGAACGTGGTCTCCGACTGCGCCAGCAGCGCGGATTTCTTGCCGTTGTTCCTCCGCAAGAACAGCCCGCCGTCTTCGAGCGTGACTTCGACCGTGGTCAGGTTGTCGAGCCAATAGCCCCGATACGTGCCGACGTACTTGGCGAGAATCGCGGAAGCGACGTTGATGGCGCCGGCTTCAGCGTCCGAGACCTTGTCGCCGACCCAATGCTTTTGGCCTTCCGAGTCCTCGTTGCACACGACCTCGAGCATCTCGTCGTCCGCCGCGTATTCCAGCGCGACGACCTCGTGCAGCGGGGCGTCGAACGTGCCGGGGTCGTCGTACGTGACGTCGACCTGCAAATGGCCGAAGTCCGCACGATGGTAACGCTCGGTGATGCGCAGCTTCTCCGTGTGCGACAACCCTTCGGCGTGCAGCCAAGTTTTGTCGTTGTAGCCGTTGCTTTCGACGACCAGCGTATCGTGATCCCAATGGCCGACGGAGTAGCCCATCCAGATCGGCAGCGGATCCGGCTCGAGCGCTCTGCCGTCGGTGAAGATCTGACGATAGGTGAGGTCGCCGTTGAGGATGGCGATTACGCTCGGGCTCTGCACGATCCTGCGCATGCCGCCCGCGATGTTGGCGGGCCCCGTCGGCAGGCAGCGGAACTGCGGGCCATCCTTGTAGAAGTTCTTCTCGCGTTCGGCCATCGCAGTGCGCGCCCACGCTTGAATCTTCGTGGGATCGCGCAGATCACCGCTCGTCTTCGCGGCGCGCCACAAACCCGTCAGTTCGGGATGGCCATCCGCCGTGCGCGGCGCGGGCGCGGACAGATTCGGCTTGCCGTCGGCCGTGCGCGGGATGCCGGGTGTAGCCAGTTCCAACCATTGTGCGGACACGGGTGCGGCGACCACCAACAGAACCAGTGTCGCGAGTTGCCGTTTCATGCCGCCCCCGAGGTTGGCGTTGCGATTGACGCCATGGTAGCCGATCCCTACGCTGACGATCATCCGTGCACGAGGAGCACGCTCGTGAAGTCTGTGTTCTTGAGTGTCGTTGGCGCAGCGTGCCTTCTCGCGGCCGGAGCGGCCGAATCACATCACTCGTTTGCCGCCGAGTTCGACATCAACCGGCCCGTGAAATTGACGGGCACCGTCACTAGAGTCGAAATGACGAATCCGCACGCGTGGGTGTTCATCGACGCGAAAGACGAGAGCGGCAAGGCTCAGAGCTGGGCGGTCGAGCTCGTCGGCGTGAACGATTTGCTCCGGCGCGGTTGGGGGCGCAACCGAGTGAAAGCGGGCGACGTCGATCAACGTTCAGGGGTACGGCGCGAAAAACGGCACGAACACCGCCAACGCCTCCTCGGTCAGCTTGGCCGACACGGGCGAGCTCCTTTGGGCGAGCGTTCCCAGGACCGAAGCGAAGTAGCCGCGCCGAGAGGCCGCGGAGGCGCGTTCAATCCCCCCATCCGCGTTCGATCGGTGATGCGCGCGGGTAACGCTCGCGCTCTCGAGCGATCCGCGCGTCGCACGCCGCTCACGTTTCGGTGAGCGGCAACAGCACATCCGCATACCAGGCGCTGTTCAACCCCAACGCCTCGTCGATGCTCGTGTCCCGTGTGCCGATGTCGATTCGCGCGGAGTGAATGCCGAGCAGCCTCCAACGGAGATCGCCGTGAGCCGCCGTGAGCTCCCCAACACGCGCCACCACCGGTGAGCCACTGCTGCCGCGGTGGGTGCGTCCGTCCGTCAGAAAATAGCCCTCGCCTTGAAAGCGCAAGCCGAACGACGAGGCGATGACGGCGTGGCGCGCAACGGGCATGTGATGCAGCGTGTCGTGAAAGCCGAGCGGGAATCCGACAACGAGAAGCGACGTTCCGACCTCGACATCGTCGTGGCCGCCGACGATGTGCGCCGGCGTGAACGACCGAAACGCGACGTTGTGCGGCAGTGCTTCGCGATCGATCTCGATGGCTGCCACATCGACCCGCCCGCTGGCATCGACCGTGTCGCGCCAAACACCGCGGCTGCCGCGATACAGCGGAATCGAGAATCCGGTCGACTGCGCAACGTCGTCCAAGCCGAGGTGCAGCTCGATTTCGAGGCGCGTCGGAAAGTGCCGGCTGCGCTCGTCACATACGACATGCCGGCTCGTCACCAGGAACAACTTGCCCTCTCGCTCGAAATAGAACCCGCTGGCGTTGGTCACAGGCCGATCGCCATCGAATGTGCCGATGGCGGCGGCCGTGAGCAGCAGCGGCTCGATCATCGCTCGAGTAGGGCGGCTGTCGCCGGAGGACTCACGGCAGCCGGCATTGACCGCGCTCTTCGCGATACGGTCGATCGCATTCCCAGCCGCTGCCGAGGGAGTTGAGGTGAGCGTTGTCCGGCACCTCGATGGCAACGCACGCGCCGTTCGACGCTTGGTAGCCGCGCTCGCACTGCCACCCCGGTCCATACGAAGCGTCCGCGAGGAAGCCATTCTCGGGCACTTCGGTCGCGATGCAGGCGCCCTTGACGTCGCGATAGCCGCGATCGCAGTTCCAACCGCGCCCGAACGGCGTGTTCGTCGCATAGCCGTTCTTCGGCACCACGATCGCGACGCACGCCTGATCGACCGCTCGATAGCCGCGCTCGCATTCCCAGTTGCGGTCGGAAGACGACTCCCTCAGAAATCCGTTCGCCGGCACCTTGACGGGAACGCATGCGTCGGCGTCGGCGGTGTAGCCGCGGTTGCACCTCCAACCGCTCAGCGCTTCCACGAAGTAGCCGTTCGACGGAACGACGACTTTCGCGCACGACTCGTCCACCAGCTTGTAGCCGTAGCGGCATTCCCAGCCACGCCCGTATGAGGCGTCCGTGGCGTAAGCGTTGGCGGGTACTTTGATCGCGACGCAGCCGTCGTAAGTCGCGCGGTAGCTCTTGTCGCACTCCCAACCCGTTCCGTATCGCTTCGGGTGTGCGTTGCTCGGGATCGACTGGCCGCTCTCTTGTGCGACTGCGATGTTCGCGAACAGGACGAGCCCTGCGAAAAAAGTGCACACGCAAGCGGGCGTCCTGAATCGGGGCGGAGGGCGGAACATGGATGTTTCCTTGTGTTCTCGCGGCCTGGGTGCGCGCGTCGACGGTGATCCGCCGATCGGCAACCGATGTCGATCGCCTCGTGGCCGCAGGAGAAACGGGCCCGGGAAGAGGAGGGGCGAGGATCTCGGAGGGAAGTATACAAGCCTTCCTGTTGCCGCGACGGCTCGGCGTTCCCGTCTCGCCGTACGGCTCGAACGATGCCGATCGTTTGCGAAGCTAAACGAGTCTCATCGACGGTCACGCCCGATCGCAGCGCGTACGCTGGCGAATCGAGCGCCGCGACATGCCGGCAATCAGCCCGCCGAAATAGTCCTATAACTCACATGCGAATACCAGCGTAACAGACTGGCGCACAATGACTTATGACCTACACCTGTGCACGGGTAGCGCTCTAAGGTGGCGATGGAGCCGTTCCGGGCGCCGCCCGTCCCGATCGATGCATGTGCCGCTGACCCGGCCTCGCGTTGTCGACCGTCGCGCTGCGGCGCTCGCGCCGCCTTACGGCTGCGTAAGTCAGAACCGGCCGACGATGCTCAACCTTCGGGTCCGGGCGTCGCCGTAAGGGGCCAAAGGATCGTTGAAGCTCATTCGGGACATCGAGAGCTCGAAGGCGACCTTGGGCCGAAAGAACCACCGAGCCCCCACCGAGTAAGTGCCGTCGGTATAGCCGCCGAACGTGCTACCGACCGTATCCTCGTAACCCACGTGTACGCCGAGCTTCTTCGTCGGATAGAGCGTCGTTCCCAACGAATAGCTGCGCAGAGATACGGCTTGCGGCTGCAGGAGGTTCAAGCCGGGCGCGCTCCCGTTGTCCTTCAGAGTCAAGCGTGTCTCGAATTGCCGAAGACCGCCTTCGAGCACGTAGGTCAGTGAGCGAAACTGCCTCACGTGAACGACGGACAGGCTCTCCGTAACCTCTCGTGCGATCGTCGTAGCCGATATGAACGGACACGGCGGCAATGAGCAGATCCCGGAAGAGACGACGGTCGTCGGGTATTCGTATTGCGATCGGTCGACCGCGAGCTCGAGCGTCGTGCGCGGACCGAGGTACTTCCCCGCGACGAGTCCGTAGGCGTTGCGATCCCCGTCGACCCCGGTGTACAGATCGTCGACCCGGGTGTACACGTCGTGCGTTGTTTGCGCACCGACGTACCACAGCGATTTACCGAGCAGATACCGGCCGTTCACGGTCCACGTATCCACATCGGGGCTCAGGCGGCTCGCAGCGGCCGAAACGAGAGTGGTGGGATCGAAGAACGGCGCGAGCGCGTACGGCGCGCCGCCGTCCTCGACGCTGTCGAAGTAGTAGGTGGCGCCGATCGCCGTGGAGTCGAAATCGGTCAGATTACTGCTGAGCTCCAATCCGGAGAGCTCCCAGGAATAGCGCGGCTGCGCCGAAGCCCATCCCGAGATTGCCGCGAGCAGGAGGCAGGGCGCGCAGGTGCGGGCCATGCGCAAAAGCGTAGCTTCTCCCATGACATTCCCCCGAATGGCCGAGAGGCAAAAGCTCCGACCTTAACCGGTTGGCGTAAGTTCCAGCCTTCGAGGAGGCAGCGTGCATTGGCAACATTACGAGATCGAGCGAAACGCCTGGCGGCTGTGGCCGGCCGGCCGCCGGCTCGGCGCAGCGCGCGAAGCTCGGGGCGTACTGGTCGAACAGAATCGGCTCGGCGGGCGGCCGTGGAACCCCCGATCCGGGTGGTTGACTCGCTGTCCCGGTCGAGGTCAAGGTGGGTCCTCGATGCGGCGGACCGCAGGGAACCGCCTCGGGTACCTCCGGGGCGTTTCCGTGCGTCGGCGTGGCCCGCGAGTCGATCGGTCACGGCCGTCGTATTCTAGAACCCTTGCGACTGCAATACGGTCTACCGGTATCCGCCTCGAAGCACGGCCGTCGTGAAATCGACCGGATCGTTCGCCCGAGAAATGGTGCACAGAGTGTCGACATGCGATTCATCCGTCAGAATCTTCTCTTGTTCCTGACCGCCGCGGCTTTCGCCGTCGCGTGCCCGGCGGGAGACGCCGCCGCTCAGTCGAAGCCTGCCGCCGCGAATCCGTTCGCTGAGCCCAGCCGGTTGCCGCTCAACGCGCCGCCGTTCGACCGCATCCAGGACGGTGACTATCAGCCGGCCTTCGAAGAGGGGATGCAGCAGCAGCTTGCGGAAATCGATGCGATTGCCGGCGACCCAGCGACGCCGACATTCGACAACACGATCGCCGCGATGGAAAAGTCGGGTCGCATGCTCGAGCGAGTCGCCCTCGCGTTCTTCGCCGTGGTGCAGGCCAATACCGACCCGATGCTGGACAAGGTACAGACGGAGGAAGCCCCGAAGCTTGCGGCGCATCAGGACGCGATCTTCCTCAATCGCAAGCTGTTCGCACGCGTCAAGAGCATCTACGACGAGCGCGATACCCTGCACCTCGACTCCGAAGCGCAGCAGCTCATCAGGATTTACTACGACCAGTTCGTTCATGCGGGTGTCGAGCTGTCCGACAGGGACCAGGCCCGCTTGCGTGAGATCAACAAACAGGACGCCTCGCTGCAGAGTGAGTTTCGTCAGAAGCTGATCGCGGCCAGCAAAGCAGCCGCGCTCGTGGTGCACGACAAGGCCGATCTCGCCGGCTTGAGTGCAACGGAAATGACCAACGCGGCGCATGCGGCGGCAGAGCGCAACCGGCAGGGCGAGTATCTCATCCCGTTGCAGAACACCACGCAGCAACCGGCGCTGAGGTCGCTCAGCGTTCGCGCCACGCGCAGGGAGTTGTTCGATCATTCCTGGACACGCAACGAAAAGAGCGATGCCAACGACACGCGGGAGATCGTCGCGACACTGGCGAAGATCCGTGCCGAGAAGGCGCGGCTCCTCGGGTATGCGAGCTTCGCCGCATACGCGCTCTACGATCAGATGGCGAAGACGCCGCAGACCGTCGACAGATTCCTCGCGCAGCTGGTGCCTGCGACGGCGGCCACGGCCGCCCGCGAGGCCAAGGCGATTCGGGCGATGATCGCGCAGGGTGGTCAGCCCTTCGATTTGGAGCCGTGGGACTGGAACTACTATGCGGAGCAGGTACGCAAGGCGCAGTACGACCTGGACGAGGCGCAGATCAAACCCTATTTCGAGCTCGATAGCGTCCTTCGGAATGGCGTGTTCTACGCCGCGAACCAGCTGTACGGCATCACGTTCAAGGAACGTCACGACATACCGGTTTACCAGCCGGATGTGCGGGTGTTCGACGTCTTCGACAAGGACGGCTCACAGCTCGGGATGATGTATTTCGACTACTTCAAGCGCGACAACAAGGCGGGCGGCGCCTGGATGAACAACTTCGTCAACCAGTCGAAGCTCCTCGGAACCAAGCCGGTGATCTACAACGTCGCCAATTTCACCAAACCGGCGCCCGGTGAACCCGCTCTGCTGACGTTCGATGACGTGACCACGATGTTTCACGAGTTCGGCCATGCGCTGCATGGACTGTTTGCGGACCAGGTCTATCCGACGCTATCGGGGACCAATGTCGCGCGCGACTTCGTGGAATTCCCGTCGCAGTTCAACGAGCACTGGGCCCTTTATCCGGACGTGCTCGAGCACTACGCGGTCCACTACGAGACGCATCAGCCGATGCCGCCGATGCTGGTCGAGAAGATCAAGAAAGCGGCGACTTTCAATCAGGGTTACAAGCTCGGCGAGCTCCTGGCTGCGGCCGATCTCGATATGCAATGGCACGAGCTGTCGGCCGATGCCGCGCAACAGGACGTCGATGCCTTCGAACGCCATGCACTCGAGGCTACGCACACCGACTTTCCGGATGTGCCGCCGCGTTATCGCTCGAGCTACTTCCTGCACATCTGGGCCAACGGCTATGGCGCCGGCTACTACGCGTACCTCTGGACCGAGATGCTCGACGACGATGCCTATGCATGGTTCGAGGAGCACGGCGGTCTGACTCGCGCGAACGGCCAGCGATTTCGCGACCTGATCCTGTCGCGTGGCCATACGGAGGATTACGCGACGATGTTTCGTGCTTTCTACGGCAAAGATCCGGATATCCAACCGATGATCGAGAACCGCGGACTGATCGAGGCGCAGCACTGATACGTCGACGAGATCGACCTCCGACGAGCAACCTGTTCAGTCCGCGCGCTCGATCAATGCGGGTGCATCGTTCTTTGGATCGTTGACCAACGTGGAGACGGGGTACGCTTCGAGCCCGCCGCCGTCGAACGGCTGCATGAGCGCCTGTGGGCTCGGCGTGCTGCCATTGATCCAAGCGGCGTAGTGTCGGGGGTGAAGTACGAGCGGCATCCGATCGTGAATCCGCTCGAGCATCGCGCTCGCGGGCGCCGTCACGATCGCGTATGACTTCTCCCATGCTTCGCCGATCTTTCGCGCTGTCCAAATGCCCGCGAACGCGAACGGCCGATCGGCGTGTATGAAGTAGGGCTGCTTTTGCTTCGCGCCCGTCGCCTGCCACTCATACCAGCCGGTGGCGATGACGAGGCAGCGGCGCTTCGTCGCAGACTCCTTGAAAGCGCCGCTCGTAAACAGCGTTTCGGCGCGTGCGTTGATGTAGCTGCGCTTTGCCCACGCCGGTCGAAATCCCCAGACGAGCATGTCGACGACGTTGGCGCCCTCGGACTTCGCGAAGCGGATGACGGGACGGACCGTGCTGGGTGCAATGTTGTAGCTCGCGGGCAGCGAGCCGAGAACGTCGGCGTTCGAGACTAGATCTGCGAAGTGGTTCGCCAGCTCGAGCGGCGTCGCGCTCAACTCGTACCGTCCGCACATTGCGATTACCTCCGCGGCCGCAGCGGGCGGACCGTCGATGGCAGTGGAGCCAGCTCGGCAACGTCGACCCACGCGCGCTCGTGGTGATGACCATCGTGCGGTCTGCGCCACTGCTGCAAGACGCGCCTGCCGTCACGCTCGATCACCCGGACGTCTTGGTCGCCGGGCTGATTGAGGAAGTCGCCGTTGTTCGGACCGCGCACGCTCAATCGTCCACGCATACGATGCGGCGCCAGCCGGCCGACAGCATGGCGTCCGCGTTGCCTTCGCACGACGTGCCTGCGCCGGCGCAGCGACACCGCGCAAGCGGAACGGCGGGGTGCTCGTCGCGGACCCCACCCGTGCCTCGGCACGCGCATTGGTTTTGACCGATCTCCATGCGGTCAATCGTGCCGCAGCCCATATCTGTCTGTCCATCCAGTACTTCGGCTTAGGCGCTACTGTATGGGTGCCGCGCAGTCGGAGGCATGCGGGATGTCTGTTTCTTGGTGTCTCGGAGATCGTCGGTCTTCCAATCGACCCGGCGCAGGTGCTGAATGCGGAGTAGGGTAGAGCCGACGCGGGTCTCGCGGCTTAGCTCGCTGTGCCGAAGCCCGATAATAGCGACTTGCGCCAAGTTTAGCGGTGTATTAGCGCCCCTCGCAGCGCGCGCATCGGGTCGATCCCCGCGGCGCGGGGGGCCGGGAACCAACTCGCGAGCAGCGCCGCGGCCGCGAGACCCGTGACCGAGATCGTGAGCACCGTCGGATCGACGGCGCTCACGTTGCGAATCTGCGAGGAGAGCACCGCGCCGAGCCCCACGGCCCCCGCAACACCGAGCGCGGCGCCGATGGCAACCAGCCGGCTGCCTTGCGCGAGCACCATCCACACGATGTCGCGCACCTGGGCGCCGAGCGCGACGCGCACGCCGATCTCGCTCACGCGCTGCGTGACCGCCCAGTTGAGCACACCGTAGATGCCGATCACGGCAAGTATGAACGTGACCTCACGGGTGAACATCTGAACGGCTCGGCCGGGGCCGAAGCGGACGTTCGTTCGCGTTCGTGGTAACTTCTCCTGTCGACACGTCGCGACCGTTCGATGAGTGAGAAAGGTGGTGCGTGAGATAGACGCGATATATCGAGACGGTGCGCATTACGACCGCCTGTTCGGTCGGGGCTACGTCGAGTTCTGGCTATCTCAGGCAAGGATCAGTGGTGGCCCAATCCTCGAGCTCGGATGCGGAACCGGCAAGCTTTCCATTCCGCTTGCCGACGCTGGTTTTGCCGTTACGGGCCTGGACAACTCACCGGCGTTGCTGCAGTTCGCGGCCGGCAAGAGCGCTGCCGTGCAGTGGATCGAGGGCGATATGCGCGATTTCGACCTCGACGAGAGGTTCGCTCTGATCATGCTGCCATCGAACAACCTGGGGCACTTGCACACACCGGAAGACTTCGCGGGTTGCCTCGGCAGCGTGAAACGGCACCTTCAATCCGAAGGCACGTTCGTCATCGATGTCTTCGTTCCGAATTTGAAGCTGCTCCTCAGGGACACGGACGAAGAGTACGTGCTCGACGAATACGACAGTCCCGACGGCCGCGGCCGCGTGCGCGTCCTGGCTCGGTCCCATTACGAGTCGACGACTCAGATCATGAGAACCACGACTGTCCGCAAGGTCGCCGGCGAACCGGACGTCGCCGGTTCCTTGGACCTCAAGATGTACTTCCCAAGAGAGCTCGAAGCGCTCGTACGGTGCAGCGGTCTGCGTATCGCCGCCCGATACGGTGGTCACGCTCGGGAGGGATTCGATGAAAGCTCTCGCTTCCAGATACTCGTCTGTCAGGCCTCTGAGACGTAGTCGGGATGGCCGCCTTTAGCCGAGAGCCGGCATCGATGGTGAGCGCTTTAGCGTCTCCGATGCGTGAAGGCGTACGTGCCCGAGTAGAGTTACGGAAGCGATCTGTCGACGCTAACCGGACGGACTCCGATACTCGAATAGTTCGATGTCGCGCTGATATCGCTGCTTGAGGAGTGCGCTGGTTTCCGGCGTGTAGTAGGCCGCCGGCGTCCGCTTCGGGGCGCTCTGAAGCCTGGGTAGCCGGAGTCGCGAGCACCAGTGCTCTATTCGTGTCGTGATCGGCGTTGGAGGAACAGAGCAGATAGTCGACTTTGTTGATGACTCGCCGCGCCACTCAGAGACCGAGCAACCACCCCATGAATGCATGCCAGGTGTCGGTTCGTCCGACCACGACGCGCAGCGGCAGGGAGGCCACGAACGCGAACCCGCCCCAGAGTGCGACGGGGTGAATCCGGCCGCGCGTCGACCGGTCGTGAAGCGGCTGCGCCACGGCGAGTGCCAGCGCGAGCACGAACGCAAACACGAGTCGCGATACTCCCGGCAGCGGAATGCGGACGAGCGCGGCCGGCAGCAGGCTAATCGTTGCGAGAAGCATCAGCCGCTTGTGCACGTCCGGTCGCCTACGCCACCAGAGCGCGCCCGCGAGGAAGCTGGCGAACAGTCCGATGTCGAAGAATCCCTGCACTGCAAACGCGATCGCGTCTTGCGGTAAAGCGGGGGGGAGCGGAAACACGCCGGTGAACCCCTCACGCGCACCCCGCACGGTGATCGTCAGCCCGAGGACGATCATGGCCACGGCGAGGCCGACGGCCACGACGCCGAGGCGGCGGTGCCACCGAAGCCGGCCCGTCTCGATCAGCGTCGCTTGTACCAGGAACAGCGCGAACCAGCCCGTGAAAAGTGCCGCGTGCCAGTGCACTACAGTCGGCGCGGCCGGCCAACCCGTGAGTACCTTCAAGAAGTACGTGCGCGAAAAGCCCGCAAACACCGCGGCGACGAAGACGAGCCCCATAATCTGATAGAAACGCCGCAGGGTCGCCGGGTCATCGGCCTCACTCCACGGTTCGGGCGCGAGCTCGCCAAGGGTGGGTGCATGCTCGCCTGGAACGGCTGAACGTCCGCGACGGCTCGCCGGACGCTCCGGTCGGGCGAGGGCTGCTCGGCTCATTGGCGTTCTCCGCGGTTTGGAAGAGCCCCAAGGCTCCGCCACGGGTCGCGTGTGCAGAAGCACCGCACGGCACGGAACCGTGCCGTGCCCATTTGCTCCGTGTATGCGTGCGCTAAGATGACGGCGTCACTTCCGGCAATCACGCTTGGACGACGCACACCGAAATCTAATCCTCGAGCAGCTTGCCGCTGTGCTCGCGAGCGAGCCGTTTCGCGGCGCCGAGCGGTCCCGATCGCTGCTCACGTTTCTCGTCGAGCGCACCCTCGCTGGTCAGCCCGAGCGCCTCAAGGAATACACGGTCGGCGTCGAGGCACTCGGCCGGGGCGCCTCGTTCGATCCGCGAACGGACCCCATCGTGCGCGCGGAGGCGTCGCGGCTGCGGCGTCGGCTCGCAGCGTACTACCAGAGCGAAGGACGCGGCGCACCGTTGACGATCGTGCTGCCGCGCGGCGGGTACGCACCGCTGTTCGAGGCGGGGCCTGCAGCGGCTGCGACGCGCGACGGCGCGGGACGTGCTTTGTGGTTCGGGCTCGGCCTCGCGATGGGCGCAATCGGCGTGGGCGTCGCGCTCGTCGCGCTGCGCCCGAGCGCCGCACCGCCCGCGACAGAGCTCGCGCTCGAGCTCGACGTGAATCTGCGCACCGACGAGACCGTCGGCTCCGATGTGGGCACCGACGTCGTCATCTCGCCCGACGGCAAGCGGATCGCGTTCGTTACGCACGACGCGGAGCGGCACAGCCGACTCAACGAGCGCCGGCTCGACACCCCCGAAGTTACCGAGCTACCTGGCACGGAAGGCGCGCGCGCGCCGTTCTTCTCACCCGACGGCCGTTGGCTGGGGTTTTGGGCAAACGGGGCGATCAAGAAAGTCGCCGTCGACGGCGGCCCCGCCGTCGTGATCGCCGAGGCGCCCGACCTGCTCGGCGCTGCGTGGGGCGCCGACGACACGATCGTTGCCGCTACGCGCTACGGCGTGCTCGCAACCGTGGCCGCGGCCGGCAGCATCCCGAAGACGGTCCTCGACCTGACGGGGATGGCGGTGCCCGCATGGCCGCAGCTGCTGCCGGGTGGCGACCGTGTGCTCGTCACCGTCGCGGGGCCGAATGACTTCAACGGACCAACGCTCGAAGTCGTGTCGCTGCGCGACGGCGCGCGGCGAGCGGTGTTCCACGGCGGCACTTTCGGCCGCTACATCGAGAGAGACGGACACGGCTATCTCCTATACGTGAACCAAGGCGCGCTGTTTGCGCTGCCGTTCGATGCCGCAGCGCTCAACGCGACAGGCGCGGCGTTCCCGGTCGTCGACGACATTGCCTACTCGCCAACTTTCGGGTTTGCGCAGCTCGATGTGGCTGGAACGGGCACGATGGTTTATCGGCGCGCCCCCGGGAGCGGACGCTCGGTCGCGGCCTGGATCGACCGCGCGGGCCACATCGAGCCGCTAGACTTGCCTCCCGGCCGTTACCTGGGTCCGCGGCTGTCGCCCGATGGGCAAAGCGTAGCAATCACGGCCCTCGATAGCGGCGTCAACACGACGCTGATCTACGAGCCGCGGCTCAATCGAACGACTCGACTGCACCCTGACGGCTTGGGAGCTCTGGCTTGGCTGCCGGACGGTCGCGGCCTCGTCCTCGGCAGCATCGAAGGGCTATCGTGGCTGCGACTGGGGCGCGATACGCAGCCGCAGCCGCTCCTGCGTACGAGCGGGCCGGCTGTTCCGCAATCGTTCGCGCCCGATGGACGTCTCGCCTACCACACGGCGGACGCGTCGACGCACTTCGATTTGTGGACGGTACCGCTGCACACCGTCGATGGCGCCGTTACCACAGGGGTGCCTGAGCCGTTTCTGCAGACCCCGGCGATCGAAACTTGGCCGACGTTCTCACCTGACGGCCGCTGGCTCGCGTACGGCTCGAACGATTCCGGGACATTCGAGGTATACGTGCGGGCCTTTCCCGACACGGGTGCCGTCACCCGCGTATCCGACGGCGGCGGCCGCATCCCGACCTGGGCGCACAACGGGCGCGAGCTCCTATATCGCACCGACGACGGGCGCGTCATGGTCGTAGAGTATTCGACGGCTGGCGGTGCATTCACGGCCGAGAAACCCAAACGCTGGACGCCGGTCGCGCTCGCCGACACGGGCGTTGCCCCGACGTTCGATCTCGCTCCCGATGACGAGCACATCGTCGGTCTCGTGCCGGCGACCGGTCACCAGAACGATCCCGGCCGCAACGAGATCACCTTGATCTTCGACGTTTTAGCGAAGCAAAAGCGTTGACGATTGCGGGGGCCGTGCGCTTGCAGGCGGCCTCACGCGTTCGTCGTAACTTGCCTCGTTTAGAGTAAGAAACGGCCTGCGCGGACGCCGGCGCGAACGTGTTCGACGGTCGCCCCCACGGAGTGCACCGTCGAATCGATCACGTGCTTCTCAAGCGCCCCGAGATTCTCGAAGGCGCCATAGAGGCCCTTGATCGGACCGGAGGCTTTGAGCTGCTTGCCCTCGCGGCTGATTGCGCGGCTGAACGTTTGCTCCAAGCTAGGTCTTAGCACCACGAAGGAGAGACTGATGCGGGCATCGGCGGTTCTCTTCAAGAACGGTGGTAGCGACCACGGTCCAATGATGCCGTCGACGACGACGTCGTAACCGCCTTTTGCATACGCGAGCGAACTCTGGACGATCACGCCGATGACGACGTCGTTCTGCCGCGCAGCTTCCGGCAAGAAAGGTGGCACGAATCCCTTCTTGATCGCCATGTAGAAACCGTCGGTCACGACATGCGCCGTTGGCCTCTCGGCCGATTCCGCGAGGGCCTGCCCAACCGTCGTCTTGCCGGAGCCCGGAGGGCCACTAAGGATGATGATTGCTCCCGCCTCGGCCGTTTGCGGCGCAGGTGAATCGTTGGTCATTCTCGAGGCCTCAGCGGATTGGTAGAGGGGCGTTCTATCAGAAGCGCCAAGGCGGTCACAGTCTTGTATTTCGCCGCGACTTGCCCCGCCCGCACCCTGTTGGCGCGAGGTTGAATCAGTTCCACGTCTCAAACACGTAGCGAAGGCCGCGCGAGATTCCCGCTGGCCACGCTGACATGTGGGTCTCGTCCGGTAGATTGCGGCAACGCACGTTCAAGCCGCGGTAGTTGCACGATTGCAGGCGGCTCGCGAACTCCGGTGTGATTTCAGCCATGCGCGGCCATCCCTGATGTTCGTAGAAGGTGACCAGCCGGTCCGCCAGGAATTTCGAACTGCCTCCTCGGCCGGACACGGTATGCATCAGCCGTTTCGTCTCTGCAATAGTCTCCAGGCCGCCTGCAGTCACGAACACACGGGCCGGAAGTTCGCTCCGCGTCACCTCGCAATGCTGGACCCATTCCCATACCTTTTCGTTTTGCCACCACAATGCAGGGCTGCAGAGCACGTAGCGCTGAAAGACGCTAGGTTGAGTCAGTAGCACCCAGCTGGCGAATAGCCCCCCGAATGAACTGCCGACGACGGTGCAGTCTTCGGAGTCGACGGGATAGCGCCGCTCGATGGCGGGTTTCAGCTCCTCAACCAGAAACTGCAGGAATGCGGCGGCGCCTCCGAACGGATATCGCGAGTCCGATGGAAATAGAGCGCGATGCTCGCCTCCATCCGTTGGTGATAGATCCCGATTGCGCTTTGCCGAGATGCTGGGGAAGTCCGTCGAGTCGTATCCGATACCGACAATGAAGGCTTGCGGCAATTCCGATGTGATCGCCATGCCCTGTTGCATGGCGTAAACGGAAGCGAACAAGAGGTTGCCATCGAGTACATAGATCACGGGATAGTTCTTGCCAGCTTCCATGTGCGATGGACTCCCGACAAACACGCGAAACGCATCCCCCACATGCACCGACCGTAGGTCGTGGTACTCGGCGCCCGGCAGTCCGTTCATGTTGATAGGGCTGGCGAGCTCAATCATGTTTG
This sequence comes from uncultured Gammaproteobacteria bacterium, assembly GCA_963817615.1. Taxonomy (GTDB): domain Bacteria; phylum Pseudomonadota; class Gammaproteobacteria; order Steroidobacterales; family Rariloculaceae; genus FEN-1219. The sequence goes on from CAWFPH010000003.1 coordinate 837,972, forward strand.
CCTCTGTTGGTCACGATGGCTGGTGCTACTCGAGCGGCGAAGACTAACTGCAGGAGGGCGGCGACAACAGTCTCGTGGCGCAACGGAGAGGGGCGTATAATCTATCCATCGAAAATCGGTGAGAAACAGGCACCTGTCGAGGCCACGGTTCGCGCAGGTCCCCATCCGATAAGGCGAACTCCACGTTGAAGACATATGCCCGCCTCTGGGCGGTCGCCGAAGTCGCTGGCGGTCATTCTCTCGACGACCGTGAGCAAGACGGTAGGACGTAGGTCGACGGTAAACGGAACAACGTAAGCGATTGCATAGGTCTGAAGCGCACCGCCGACTTCCGCCATCCAGGCCGTGAACTCGTCCTCTTCTCGCAACCCGCGGTCGATCAGCTCACTTTCCGAGACGGCAAAGCGATCGGCGTATCCTTCAAACTCGCCAGGCTGACGCATCAAGATCAACAGAGCGGGTGCGTCGGATACCGTTGCGCGACGTATCACTCCCGTGTCGGGCCAGCGCAACAGACGACGAAGACAGTGTCCATTGAATAGTTGCGCATCGCGTCCTCGTCGATCTTTCGGAAGTCCAGGAGCAATGGCCGTAACTGCGGTCGTCATGAATTAGCCTAAGGATTGGTCGCGCCTCGATTCTTCAAAAGATGCCTGCTCGATACCATTGGTGCGGACGACATGTATCGGTAACATCGCGCCATGAAGAAGGCACGTGCCAAACCGCATCGCCCGGCCAGCCTTGCGTGCATGGGACCGATACGACCACAGCGACGCTAGCGGCGTCCCCAACGCAAGCGTCGGATAGTCCGACTAGAGGACACCCGCCTCGGTCAGGTTAGACATCGGCGATCGTTAGCGGACGCGGACTTCGGCCGTCCACGTCGGCGAATCCGTAGTCAATCGCAAGCGCTGCGGCAACCACGATCCGACCGCTGTGCCGCATCGCTTCGGGGTCGGCGGCGAGCGCCGCGATCGCACGTCCGATGAACTCGGGCGACTCGGAATTGCTCAGGTCGAGCCATTGGGCCGCCTCCATAACCTTCTCGGTTCGCACCATGCCAGGGTAGAGCGATACCACGGCTACGCCGTATGGTTTCAGCTCGAAGGCCATGTCGGCGGTCAGCTTGTCGGTAGCGGCCTTGGAGACGCCGTAGGCGACGTTGCCGATGTGCTTCTGAGCGGCCCAGTGCGAGATGTTCACGATCAGCCCCCGGCGGCGGGCCGTCATCGACCCTGCCGCGAGTTGGCTTGCACGATAGTGGGCGCGCACGCCGGCATTGAACATCTCGTCCCAGCGCCACAGTGGCTGCTCCCAGAACGGCTTCGGCCAGGTGAATTCGCCGTTCTCAATCATGTTGTCGTAGCCGCCCCAGACGTTGTTTACCAAGATATCGATGGCACCGGCCTGGCGCAGGATCCGATCGAACGCCGCGTCTACTTGGTCATCGACACGGTGGTCACAGCGGACGGCAGTGATGGTGCGGCCATCGAGCGCGGGTTCGTCCACCGAGCGGCCGGTGATGAAGACGCGCGCGCCCGCTTGCGCAAGCTCTAGCGCGACGCCGCGGCCTACACCCTTGGTGCCACCAGTGACGACGGCTGTGCGTGCGTCGAGGCTCATGACATGTAGTCGAATGAACGCTGGCGCCGACGTATCGGAGAAATGGAACAGCCTTCCCTATGGAGCGTAGCACAAGGGAAACGGCTTCTCGTTCCGTGAGGAGCGAGGCGCTGCCCGGGGCCGCGAGCCTATCGCGCGTACGCTCGCGGCCGCCGCGTGATCGGCAGCTTGCCGCGATGTCTTATAAGGCTTCCTTGTACTTGTCTCTGGCGCTCGCTTCGCAGGTGTCCGTGTCCTGCGAGAACTCGAGGTCGGGGCGGTGATCCCACTGCTGCGTCACCTTGCCCGGCGCCGTGAGATACATCGGGTCTTCGACCGTAATCTCGTAGCGCAGACGCACCTTGTCGGGTGTCAGCGAGAACCGCTCGACCGTGTGCTTCGCCGGGCCCGACGGTACGCTTACGCCGAGGCCGGAGCGGTCGGGCGTGAAGGCGATCGTATCGACCACGAGCGTGTCGCCCTCCCATCGGCCGATCGAGTGCCCGTGCTTTGTGGGCTTCACGTCGGCCGGATGCGCGGCGGTCATGTGAATGATGCGCTCGAAGTGGTCACCTGTGTTGTCGAACTTCATCACGACTTCGTTCTTGCCGACGTCGATCGTGCGTAGCTCGTCGAGTATGGCGCCGAACGGCGCGGGCTCGACGTAGCAGAGAGCGTTGCCGAGATTCTTCGCCTGGACGGCCTTGGCTTCGGCATTCAGGGGGAAGGCTGCCATGGCCCCGAAAGCAGCCCCCGTCGCGGCGCGGTTAGGCGCCCAGTGACCGGCGATGCTCGTGGCCGGCGTCAGCGCGCGCGTGCGCGTGTTCGCTGCATAGAACGGGTGGATCTCGCCGTCCTGAGTCGTGACGTCGAGGATGCGCACCTGCTTGCCCCAGCCGCTGCGATTCGGATTGACGCGAACGACGACCGGCGTGCCGGGCTTCAGATCCTCGCGCTTCAAACCGTCGACGTTTGCCTGCGTGATGCCGAGGCCTTCGCCCTCGATGAGCACCGGCTTACCGTCCGGCCCCTTGGTTTCGACCGTCAGGTACATGTGCGGGTTTGTCCAGTCGAGCCGTGCAACCTTGCCTTCGATGACCTCCACCTTCGACGTGTCGAACATCGCCATGCTGTGGTGGGCGAAGGCCGGTGCGCTCAGCAGCGCGACAGAAGCGAGAAGCGGGGCAGTGGTGATTGAGGGTCGCATGTTGCACCTGTAAAACGCGAATTAGAGCAATGATAAAGAGACGGCCGCGGGAGGTAAAATGTCGACGCCGACTGAAATCTTACCCCTTTAGCGGTCGGGGCGCCGCAGTAAATCTGACCCCCTCCGGGACGTCCTACGATCATCGGCCGGTCGGTCGAGCCTTCACCCGGCCTGACCTCCGTTAGGTGCGTGCCAACTTCGTCTCTCGACCCGAAGGAAACATGCGATGCGTCCGACCGTACTCATTGCGCTCCTCGCTCTCGCGGTTCTCGGTCGTTATGCGCCGGCGCAATCGTTGGATGCGGAGTTTCGCGATTGCGAGACCTGTCCCGCGATGATCGCGCTGCCGGCGGGTACTTTCGCGATGGGCAGCGACTCTGCGCTCTCGAGGCCGGACGAGCACCCTGTGCATGATGTGCACGTCGCGGCCTTCGCGATCGGCAAGACCGAGGTGACTCGCGACCAATATCGCGCCTTCGCCGAGGCCACTCGGCGCGACGCACCCGGCGGGTGTACCACCGATGCGGATCACGACGGGCGATGGCAGGGCACAGCGGACGCAACGTGGATCGAGCCGGGCTTCCCCGTTACGGGGCTTCACCCCGTGACTTGCGTGAGCTGGGCGGATGCGGCGGCGTATGCGGACTGGCTGGCTGCGACGACGGGCGAGCCGTACCGCCTCGTGACCGAAGCAGAATGGGAGTACGCCGTCCGTGCCGGCATGAGCACTGAATACCCATGGGGCGACAACGCCGACGGCATGTGTGCCTACGCGAACGGACCCGACGAGTCCGCGGCGCGAGCGTTCCCTCGGTGGAGAGCAGGCGCCGCGTGCGATGACGGCGAGGTCTTCGCGGCGCCTGTGGGTTCGTACGCGCCGAACGGTTTCGGCGTCCAAGATCTCGCGGGCAACGTTTGGGAGTGGACGCTCGATTGCTACGCGCCTTACGAGCGCACGCCACGCGACGGTTCCGCCTATCGCGCCGAGCCTTGCGCACGACGCGTGTTGCGCGGCGGCTCGTGGGTATACGGCTTGCAGGATCTGCGCTCCGCGCAGCGCAACGGCCTGCCTCGTCCCGAGCAGCGCGGCGGAGATATCGGTTTTCGCGTCGCGCGCAGGCTTTGACGGACCGGCGGCGCCGATCAGAGGACGAGGCATTGCCGCGCGTTTGGCGGCGCTGGCGCCCCCGCGCGTCCACTTGACGAGACAGCAAAGGTGTTCGCCGCCTCATCGTCTTATCTTCAGCGGCGGGCTGCGTGCGAGCGCGATCTGCGCTTCACCTTTCGCCGTTATCCCGAATCGCATGGGGCCGTGCCGCTGCACAGCGTGTACGACGGACTGCTCAGCATTTTCGACGGCTGGGAGATCGAGAATCCGTTCGGCGTATACGAGCAGGGCGGCCTCGGCGCGATCGAGAAGCACTTTGCCGATCTCTCTGGCGCCACGGATTTACGGTGGCCGTTCCGGACGACGCGTTGTTCGCGACGTTCGGGCAGCTCGAGTATCGCAAGCGCCTGCCCGAGGCGGAGCAAGTGATCAAGCGGGCGATCGAGTCCTAATCCTGACGACGCGAACGCTCTCTACTATGCGGGTCGCCTGTATGCGGAGATGGGCAATAGTCAACTCGCAGTGGCGACTTCCCGTCACCGGGCGGTCGTACGGCGCCCATACGCAAACCCATGGTTGTCGGAGGCATCAAGAGAGTAGTAAACCTCACCGGAGCGCTGTTGGCCGGTTGGCGCTGTCGGGGATGGGCGTTCAAATGTCTCTGCGCCAAGTAAGTGGTCGTTCGCGAGTACAGTCGCCAAGACGACCGGGGACCCGTAGCGGAACTTTGTTCGTTGTTCGCGTTCGTGGTAAGTTCCCTTGCGGAACCGACATGGAAATCGACTGGCGCCCGTTCTGCGTGGGCCCCGGATGAGGCGATCTTTAGGCGCGAACGCATTCAGCACGCGTATACCTGGGGAGACACACATGCCTGATTCCATCGAGGCCGCAGGCGTCATCACAGGCACTGGCCGCACGACGGCACGCCCGCGCGACGCATTCTTCATGGCAATGTCGCTGGCCTTGCTCGTGTGCGTCCTGGTGGGTTTCGCCCCGACGTATTACCTCAAAAGCTATTTCGGTACACCCGAGCTGCGGTGGCAACTCCAAGTGCACGGTGCCGTACTCTCGACGTGGTACCTGCTGTTATTCGTACAAACGTGCCTCGTGGCAGCGCATCGCACGGATATTCACCGGCGGTTGGGCGTCTTCGCCGTCGTGGTCGCGTGCGTGCTTGTTCCGGTGACGGCGACCGTCCGGGTGGAGACGTTGGGGCTCACGATTCCGTTCGTGGGCATGGTGGGCACCGGCGCGTATTTCAGGCGCCGACCCGACGTCCACAAGCGGCTGATGGTCCTTGCATCGACGATGCTGGTTGGCGCTGCCATTGCGCGCGCGTCCGGTCGCCTCGTGCAAACCGGGATCGTGAGCTTTCCGATGCTGCTGCCCATCATTGCGATCAGCCTCGTGTTGCCCTTTCTGGTTGCGCTCGTCGTGTACGATCTGATCACGCTTCGTCGCCTGCACCCGGCGACGCTCTGGGGCGGGATCGCTGTGTTACTCGCGAGGCGAATATTCGGTGACTTCCCGTCTCTGATGGACCTCATCCATTGGCCGGTTCACTAGCATTCGAATCGAAACGGATCGTCACCCAGGAGTCGACGTCCCGTTCGCCGAGAGATGCCGTTCTTAGCCGATATCTTGGCCCGTTCGCTACCTCGCAAAGCGGCTGTGCTGGCTCCGGGCTGTGTCGTGCACGATGGAACTGATCAAGCCGAACTCCCGATACGAAACGAGCCTCCGATCCTTCGTTCGCGAATTTGCAGATGCGGGCGAGGATCTGGTGCCCTGGGTGCTCGCTGAGCTGAGTAGCGACATTGACGCTTACGTCGACGACCTGGAACGGCAGTCGCGAGGCCGCGATCTCAAAGAAGGTCACGTTCCGCACACTACTTTCTGGCTGCTCGGCGACTCGGACGAGATCGTCGCGGTATCGAATCTTCGTCACCGCTTGAATGTGCTTCTCAGCGAGGTCGGTGGACACATCGGTTTCGGTGTACGACCGAGCGTGCGCCGACAGGGATTTGGTACTGAAGTTCTTCGGTGCACGTTGGTCGAGGCGAGGAAGCTCGGCCTCGACCGAGCATTCGTCACGTGTGACAAGGGCAACGTCGGGTCTGAGCGAGCCATAGTGAAGAATGGCGGCGTACTTCAGGACGAGATTTGGTCGGATGCCTACTCGCGCGTCGTGCGGCGTTTCTGGATAGCGACTGTTCCTTGAGGCTTGTTCGTCGCGATGACCCTTGGAGAACGTGCGATGGCACAAGATCCCACGATTACGACGTACGGAGATAGGAACGAGGCGGCGCCTCAAGAGCTTGATGTCTTTTCGTTCTTGATCGGCAAGTGGGAAGGATCAGGAAAGACTCGCCTAGATGACGGAACCATTGCTGAGTACGACGGACTTACGTGGATCGGGCGTTATATTTTGGATGGGATGGCTATCGCCGACGAGTTGCACTCGCCACAACCCGACGGCAGTCCAGCCATGGGAGTCAGTTTCCGATACTTCGATCCAGACGGTGATCATTGGATCGTCGAGTTTCTAAACGTGTCGTACTCGTTTATTCGACGGCAGGTAAACGCGGAATCTGGCTCGGTTGAAAAGGACGGTTCGACGGTGGTCGTTACGTCAGAAGGCGGTCAATCGATTATTCGAGAATATTATCGAGTGCACGATCGGGACCGCTTCGATTACAGCATCGATCTATCGAACGATGGCGGTAAAACATGGAACCGAGGCTCTATCGCGTTCACCATGAGTCGCGTCGAATAGTGAGTCTGCTCTGCACAGCCCCGTGTTGGCCGGTTGCTGCTGCCGGGGCTGAACTTCCAAGTGTCGGGAGAAAGGACGAGGCAACACTGCGATTCTATGAGTCCGTCGGGTTCGATAGGCATGGGAAACAAGCGTTCATCGCAAGACCGGCCGGGTAAAGAGTCGCTTCTAGCGGCGTTGTGCCGAGCGGCCGACAACCGATTGCAGCGGAGGGTGGGGACCCCGATCGATGCGCTACTACCTTTCGTCGTTCAAACTTGGAGGCGGTGCGGATGAGTTGGCCTCACTCTACGAGGCCAGCCGACCTGTTGCTTACATCGCCAATGCGCTTGACCACGTTAGCGACAACGTTTGGCTCGACGAATGGATTGCGACCGACTTAAACGAACTGAACGTCGCCGGAGTGCGGGCGGAGCGCCTCGACCTCCGACAGTACTTTGCGGGCGACCGGGAAATCGAGCGAGTCCTGAAGAAGTTCAGCGGTGTATGGCTAAGCGGTGGCAATGTGTTCGTGCTTCGTCAGGCCATGAGGCTAAGCGGGTTCGACCGCTATCTTTGCAGCTGCCGAAACAGCGAAGACTTCACGTACGGCGGCTACAGCGCAGCATGTTGTGTACTATCGCCAACGCTTAGACCCTACGCCCGGGTGGATGACCCTCATGCGCGACCTTACACGCAAGCGAAGGAAACCATATGGGACGGCCTCGGCATGCTTGATTTCGCATACATGCCGCATTTCCAGTCGAATCATTCGGAATCGAACCTCATAGACGCGGAAATTGCCTTCTGTATTGAAGACGGGATCGCGTATCGCTCGTTTCGCGATGGAGAGGTCCTAGTCATCGAACGCGGACAACAACGGGTTATCGCGAGTGCCGCTTGACATCGACTTGAACCGCAACGACGAACGCTACCATGTGTAAATCGGCGCCGGACAACTGTTTGCGGTTGGGCAGTGGACTCGTGGCGGTAGCTGCCTTGTTGACGATCGCAGCACAACCGCTATTCGCCGACCCACGCGATGAAGGCGTCGAAGAGCAAATTGAGCGCGTGGAAACGGGTCTTATGCCGCCCGTTCTGATGGATGGCGAGACGCCCAAGACGGTCTCGTTACTCGCGCGCATGGCGGAGCTCCGCATTCCAGCAGTTGGCATCGCGGTCGTCCATGAAGGAAAGATTGCTTGGGCACGCGGATTTGGCGTGGTAGCGCTCGGTGGTCCCCCCGTCACCCCAGACACGCTGTTTCAGGCGGCTTCCATCAGCAAACCAATCACTGCGTTGGCTGTGCTGCATCTGGCGCAGATCGGAACACTTGGTTTGGACACCGACGTCAATGGGTACCTAAACAGCTGGAAGCTTCCAAGCAATCGGTTTACACAGCAGCATCCGGTGACTCTGCGCGAGCTGTTGACTCATTCGGCTGGAATTACGGTTCACGGCTTTCCAGGCTATGCGAAGGATCAACGGCTACCGACCCTCGTTCAAGTCTTGAATGGCGTTGCACCCTCCAACTCGCCGCCGATTCGTGCGGATACCTTGCCGGGAAGCGTTTGGCGCTACTCCGGTGGTGGTTACGTGATCGTTCAGCAATTGCTGGAGGACGTGACGGGCCGCCAATTCTACGAATTGATGAATGACGTCGTTCTGGCGCCGATCGGCATGAACGAAAGCACGTTCGAGCAACCGTTGCCGGCTGGAAAAATGAAGGATGTCGCCATCCCTTATCGCGGCAACGGCACTCCGGTGAAAGGCGGTCCGCACGTCTATCCGGAGCGCGCGCCGGCCGGCCTCTGGACCACCCCGTCGGATCTCGCCCGCTACATCATCGAGGTGCAACACGCCGTCGCGGGCAAATCGAATCTTTTGACAGCGTCGATGGCGAACGAGATGTTGACGCCGATTCTGAACAATCAGGGGTTGGGCCCTCAAGTCGCAGGGACTGCACCGCGTCGGTATTTCCAACATAGCGGTGCGAATGAAGGTTACCGTTGCTTGTTGATCGGCTACGAAGACGGCAACGGATTGGTCATCATGACCAACAGCGACAACGGCGGCATGTTGTTCTGGGAACTCGTCCGAACCGTCGCGTATGAATACGATTGGCCCGAGTTTCAACCTGAGGTTCACAGAGTCGTCGAATTCGAACCGGAACGCTTCGACTCGCTGACGGGAACCTATCAATTGGCACCCGATTTCGTCGTGACGTTTTCGCGAAACCAAGACCGCCTGTTCGCCAAATTGAGCGAGCAAGATCAGGTCGAAATATTCGCGGAAGGCGAGCGCGACTTCTTTGCGAAGTCGACCAATATCGCATTTACGTTCGACGTGGATGCGCAAGGACGGGGAACGGCAGTCACCTTTCGCCAGTTCGACCGCGTTCTGCACGGCATGCGATTGGACGACTAAAGAGCCTATAAGTGCGACTAATCCGGATTCGTTGAGGATTTCATGTCTACTCCAGCAACCGTTGCCGCGCAGGCGTCTTCTGATCCGACGAAGTCGTTGGCCAAAGGCCGCTCGAAGTTCTTCGTGTACGTTTCCGCAGCGATGCTCTTGGCCGTCTTCGGCGGATTCTCCAGAACCTATTATCTCCGTGCGATTTTCGGAACCAGGGACATGCTCGGCGGGCAGAGTTTGCCCTGGCATCTGCAGCTACATGGCGTCGCGATGTCAGCCTGGATCATCCTGGTATTCATCCAAACGGTCCTCATACAGGCGGGTCGGCGAAGTGTGCATCGGCGACTCGGGTATGTCGGCCTCGGCGTTGCGAGTGTGATGATCATCATGGCGATCATCACACTCGCGGCGTTCGTCCCTCGGGCCTCGGCCGCGAGTTTCCCCTCAGACCAGGCAGTCGGCATTGTGATGGGAGACGCGCTGAGCATGTTCGTCGCGTTCCCGGCACTAGTCGGCGCAGGTATCTGGTTTCGGGGCCGACCGGAGATACACAAGAGACTCATGTTGCTCTCTTGCGTCCTCCTGTTTCCGCCCGTCGCGAGTCGTTATGCGGCCACGTTCCTCATGTATGGCTGGCCTCCGTGGCCGGTGATTCTCTTGGGTCCGATTCCAATCGTTTGGTTGGTCGCTCTGCTGGCGTACGACCTGATTGCGCGCAAACGTCCGCACGTCGTCACTGTTCTGGGAATACTAGGGATGTTCGCGCTCGGCGGCGCTACAGAGTTCCTGGTGAGCACGGGCATCGCCAAGACCTTCGTGGCGTGGCTCGCCCAGTTGAACGCTTAGCGCGCTTACACAGGTTCGATAAACGGCGCGACCAACAATGCAGCCGCCGTTGACCGATCGGACGACTCAAGGCCGGACGCATGGACGTCTGGGAAGCCGCGGACCGGACCTTGGCGGGTAGAATCGCAAGGCATCCCGACGCCCCATACGCGACAGTGGCTGTAACCATTACGAGCCCGAGGCGTCTTAGTCTTGTTTCCGGCTGGAGCGGTGCAAGAGGCGATGACGAAAGTGCCTATGCTGACGGGAGTCATTTCCGCGCTGCTCCTCGCGTTCGTTGTTCCTCTCCGGGCGCAACAGGCCACCGTGTGGAAGGACAGCTCTCCCCACGAGCGCTCATTCATTCCGGTCAGCCGGGACGTGCGGCTGGAGGTGCTCGACTGGGGCGGCAGCGGAAGACCTTTGGTGCTACTCGCAGGCGGTGGCGACACGGCGCATGTCTTCGACGACTTCGCACCCAAGCTCACCGCCGATTTCCATGTCTACGGCATCACGCGCCGCGGTTTCGGCGCATCGGGCTTTGCCCCGCCCACCGCGGCCGCCGATACGTTCGGCGACGATGTGGTCGCTGTTCTCGACGCGCTCGAGCTCGAGGGTCCAGTGCTCGTGGGTCACTCGATCGCCGGTCAGGAGTTGAGCTCGATCGGCACGCGCTATCCGAATCGAGTCGCCGCGCTCGTCTATCTCGATGCCGCGTATCAGTATGCGTTCGATAACGGCGACGTACCGACGTTCCAGGACTTCTCGGCGGTCGGTTTCCCGCAGCCTCCGCCGCCGACTGAGGCCGATCTTGCGAGCTTTGAGGCATTGCGTCGGTACTACACCCGGGTACTGGGATTCACGTACCCGGAGGCGGCGCTGCGTTTGAAGCATTCGACCACGCCGGACGGGCGCGTGGGACCACCGCTATCCTTTCCCGGCGGTCCGTCGCTGCTGACGGAGATGAAGCGCTACGTCGCCATTCGGCCCCCGGCGTTGTTCATCGTGAGCTCTCAGAACCCCGGCACGTGGGCCGACGCCAGCGCCGATCCGGCAATCAAAGCGCAGATCGCCGGACTGAACGCCCTTCTGGAACGGCAGGCGAGGGCGATCGAGAATGCTCTCCCCGGCGCACGAGTCATCAAGCTGTCGCACGCGAACCACTACGTGTTCCTGTCGAACGAGGCGGACGTGCTGCGCGAGATGCGCGCGTTTCTCGGCCGCCTCCGCTAGCGGCACGTCCATTCGGAGCGCATCTGGCCGAGAGCCAGCCGGGGGGTCAGCGCTCGAGCGAGGTCTGGATAAGGGAGGTTGGGGCGATGGTCAATACGATCCTGCACGCATTGCTGAACCCCGTGCCGTTAGTCGTAGTGGCCGCTGTAGGAATCTGGTCCGCGGTCTCGTTGAGAACGCGTTGGCCGCGGACAGCGCGCTGGGCGTTGGCGGGCTTCGCCTCTGTTCTGCTCGCCTCCGTGCTGGTTGCTTCGATGCAGTGGCGCCTGTGGTCGATGACGAGGCCTGACTATTCGGGGCCGAGCCCAAGCAGCCAGATGGGCCAAGTGGCTCTGCTGTCCATGCTGGCGCAAGTTGCGCTGGTGCTGGGTGTCGCGATGCTCGCGAGAGCGATATTCGTCGAGCGGCGTTAGAGCGCCGGCGTGCGACTAGGGCTTCGAGTCGGCGTCGGCTGCATCCGCCATCGCGTGTAGCAGCGATACTCTCGCGGAGCCGTCGGGCGCACTCTCGTAATCCCGATGGACAACCTTCCTGATTCGATTGCTGCCACGACGAGGAGCGCCTTAAACTTCTATCCGCTCCCTATCGGCCAGCCAATACGAGCTTTCAGGGCCGGCACCGCCAGTCGAGGATACGATTCAGTCTCGAGAGGATGTGACTTATGCAAAAGACCGGGCTGACGCGACGAGTGTTTCTGCGTAACGCTGCAATCGCGCTTCCCGTCGGATGTGTCGCGCTGGAGAGCGCAGCCCAGGCTCAGGACGAGCTACCGCACGTGACGTCGGACGATCCCATTGCCAAGGCGCTGTACTACGTCGAGGACGCCACGAAGGTAGACAGGTCGAATCCGATGGCCGTGCGCTATACGGAAGGCCAGCATTGCGCCAACTGCGTACAGCTCCAGGGAGACGCCGCTGCCGACTGGCGACCCTGCAATCTGTTTCCGGGCAAACTCGTGTCCTCGAAGGGCTGGTGCTCGGCCTGGACGAAGATCCCCGACGCCTGAGATCCGCGTCTCGCTCGCCTGCGCGGCCGCTCCCTGAGCCCCGCCAGCCTGTTGATCTTCGATCGTTTGCCTAATGTATGCCACGTTGGGAGAATCCCGCTATTCTTTGCCTCTCAAAGATGGGGCTATGTTCGAGTCCGGGGGGTCGATGCCATGAGAAAGCGATATCGCTCATTCCTTCTTTCATTGCTGTTTCCAGCTCTCTTACTCCTCGGCCTCTGCGCCGACGTGGGGGCTCAGCAAGGAAGCGCTTCGCGTGCCAAAGGGGCGCTCTGGTCCGATCCTGCCACTTGGCCAAACCGGAAGGTGCCGGCCGCGGGAGACAAAGTCACCATTCCAAGTGGCAAGGACGTAGTGCTCGACGTCAGTCCACCGGCACTGCACGGCCTAACCATCGACGGCAAACTCAGCTTCTCGAACAAGGCCGACCTCGAACTGACCACCGAGTGGATCCTGATCCACGGGGAACTGGCTATTGGCAGCGAAGCAAGCCCCCACACGCGCAAAGCGACCATCACCCTCACGGACAACGTCCCCAATGAGGAAATATCCGGCATGGGTGACCGCGGGATCATGATCCTGGGCGGAATCCTGAGCCTGCATGGCGACACGACGAACTCCTGGACCAAGCTGGCCAAGACGGCCGAGGCTGGCAGCAGCTCGATCGAAGTGCTGAATGCCTCGGGCTGGCGCGTCGGTGACGCGATCGTGCTCGCGTCCACGGATTTCGATCCGCATCAGGCCGAGCGGCGCGCCATCGCAGCCATCAATGGCAACACGATCACGCTGGACAAGAAGCTGGATTACATGCACTTCGGCAAGATCACGTTCAACGTGGATGAACGCGGCGAAGTCGGCATGCTGTCGCGCAATATCCTCATCCAGTCTTCGCCCGACTCGGAGAAGACACTGTTCGGCGGGCACGTGATGGCGATGGCCGGGAGCAAAATGTACGTCTCCGGCGTCGAGTTCAATCACATGGGCCAGAACATGCATCTGGCCCGGTATCCGATCCACTGGCATCTGGTCGGCGACGCGAAAGGGCAGTACGTCAAGAATTCCGCGATTCACGACACCTACAGCCGCTGCGTGACCGTGCATGGCACGAATTACGTGCACGTGGAAAACAACGTCACCTACAACAACATCGGTCACTGCTTCTTCCTCGAAGACGGCATCGAGCACGATAATCAGTACGTCCACAACCTAGGCATCCTGACCAAGTGTCATCCGGACGCCCCGTGCGTCCCGACAAACCTCGCCGCAGCCGGAGAGACCCGAGCCGGTACGAATGGCCAAAATGCCAAGGACGTTCTGATTCCCTCCGACAACACGGCGTCGACTTTCTGGATCACCAATCCGGACAACATCTACCGGGACAACGTGGCCGCAGGGTCCGAAGCGACAGGCTTCTGGATGTCATTGCCGGAGCACCCGACGGGTGCGTTCGAAGGCACGGACGTCAGCAAGGCCACCTGGCCGCGTCGAACGCAATTCCGCGAGTTCAAGGGCAACGTCGCGCACTCCAACTACGACTCGTTCATGTTCGATCGAAACGTTGCGCCCAATGGCACTTTCAGTGTTACCGGCAGCTCGCAAACCGGCCATGAAAATCCCGCTGACGCGAACAGCAAGGCGGTGGAATCGGTCTTCGAGGATCTCACGGCCTACAAGAACCGGAATGGCGGCATCTGGGGCCGCGGTGAGCTGCACGTATTTAAGAACTTGAAGCTGGCCGACAACGCCATCGGCTTTACGCATGCGTCCGGCGAATTCGGTCGTTACGCCTTTACGTCAAAGGTCATCGACTCGCTGTTCGTGGGCGAAACGGACAACATCGGCAACCCCAGGACTGATGCGGAAAAGGCTTACGGCCGCAGCTTGCCGAAGCCCGCGATGCCGGATTATCCGATCCGCGGCTACGAGTACTACGATTACCGTCATGACGTTGACAATGACACCTTCGTCAATTACGAGGACAACGCCACTCGCAAGACGGGAGCGATCTCTTACCTGATGTTTACCAGCTTCGGGGTCAGCTCCAACAACTCCGTCGACCACGTGAAGTTCGTGAACGCCAAGCCGGTGTATTTCCCGCCGATGGAGCGTAAGTGGGGCAGCGATAATTTTGGCAGTACGGCCTATAAGACCGCCGTGATCCGCGACAAGGACGGCTCGTTCGGGGGTGGCCCGAACTCCTACGTTCTCATCAATGACGGCGTCAACGACAGCATCGCAGCCGATGCAAAAGACTGCGAGATCAAGCCCACCTGGAACGCTGCGGTGTGCAAGGGCGATGTGGGACGCCTGGATGTTGACGGCGGCGGTTTCGGTGGCCTCGGCCGTCGCGGCGGAGCGGCCGGTCCCGGTGCAGCCGTTGGTCGCGGTGGAGCCGCTCCTGCTGCAGCCGCGGGTCGCGGTGGAGCGGCCGGTCCTGCTGGCGCTGTTGCCGGTGGTCCCGGTGGTCCCGGCGGAGCTCCCGCTCCGGGTGGCCGATTCGGTGGCGGATTCGGTGGCGGTGCGAATGCACCGGCTCAGCCGCCGGTCGTTCTCAGCCGCAATGGCAAGGAGTACAACGTCACCCGCACCAACGTACGAGCCGGCACCGAGATCAAGGTGACCACCGAAAGGCCAACCGTGTCCCTCAGCCTGAATGAGCTGGACAAAGGCTCCTGGGTCATCTTACAGCTGCCGGGATTCACCACCGCAGCCTCGGGTACTCAGCAACACAGCCTTGATGCGCTGCGCAAGGCCAGCGACACCTCGTACTTCAAGGACAAGGATGCACTCTGGGTCAAGGTTGTCTCCAACGGTGACAGCGGCACGGGCGCCCCTGGTGGTGGAACCAGCCTCCAGGTCAGCCGGTAAGCTGCACGCCGCTGCATGAGCCCTGCTCATGCTCGACGGCGCGTACCTCGTCGGCACGCGCAGCACGCGGGGGTTGTCGCTGCATGCCGGGATTGGCGTGGAAGCTTCAAGCTCACAATTGGCGATGCGTTCGCGGCGGTCATGGATGTCGATCTCAGCGGAGCAATGGGGGAGATCTATTCGCCGCCCGGTTTCTCCGGACACGGGATGCGTTACACGGGCATCGCAGGATCGATCAGCGCCACGATCGGCGGCGTGTCGTGGTCGTTCATCCCGAAGGCGGTGACGGTCGGTAACGACTTCGTCGATGACGCCGGCAAGGTGTATCCACACCCGACCGACCTTTGGAGTCTCCAGGCAGCCGGACCGGACGGCCTGCTGTTGATCGTGAGTCTGGTGCAGCGCGACGGCTCGGCCATCGACAGCACGGCTCTCTTCGTGCCCGAAACGAAAAACGCCTTCGATTCGGCGAGCTGGGCTCTGCTTGCGCCGAGCTTCGATCGGGACACAGGCCACCGACTGCCGCGCCTGGACAATATCGCGAGCGGTGCCATCGAAAGCTGGGCCGCGCCGTCCCCAAACCCATGACGTGAGCTCGGAACTGGACGTCACAGTCAGTGTCGCGACTGACTAGTCTTTAAGGAGTCGAGCCCCTCGTGCCTCACAAGACGCTCAGTCGCGCCCGTGTCAGCGAATCGCTCGACGCTGCGGGACTCCGTTGCCGACCGTCCGAGGTCCAGATCGAGGCACGTGAAGAACGGTGGCTCGTGCGACTTCCTGGCCAACGTCTGGCGTGGTTCGCCGCCTCTTCGCTTGGTCTTCAGCGGCTCCGTGCCGAACGTCGCGTGCTGCGTCTTCTCGAAGCACGTTGCTCGTTTGGCGCTCCACGAGTGCTCTTCGAAAGCCGAGACGAGGAGTTCGATGTTCGGACGATGGTCCCCGGAACAAGTGATCCGTGGGCGGTCTACGCCGAGGTCCGAGACGATAGTAGGCGCGCCATCCAACTGGGCACTGCAATAGGCGCGATCCTTGCCGAGCAACATTCCCGAATCAGCGCCAGTGACGTTCGGGAATGGCTCCCCGCGACTCCATCTTGGCCGGAACCGCGAGACTGGATTAGCGAACGCCTCTCCAGCGTTGTGGACGACGCCGATTTGATCGCGCGCGCTGACCACGTCATAGAAGCGTACGAAAGCGTTTCGTTGGAAGAGGTCGATCGCGCTTTGGTGCATACGGACGTTGGTTTCCACAACCTAGGAATCGATCCAAAATCGTTTGCCGTCCATGGAGTCTTCGATTACGACGGGGCTGCTTGGGCCGATCGCCACCACGATTTCCGTTATCTAGTGTTCGACCTCGATCGGTACGAAATGCTGGACGCGGCGACTTCGGTCTACGAAGCGGTCGTCGGTCGCTCCATCCAGCGTGACCGCGTTCTCCTGTACAACGCAGCATGCGCTATCAGCTATCTGGCTTACCGAGCCGGCACTGAGCCGGAGGAGCGCTCGTGTGGTAGAACCTTGGCGGAAGACCTACGGTGGTCGAAGCACGCGATCGCGAAGGCGCTAGCCACGCCCATTTGAGCTGGAAGCAAATCAACACACGAAGGTCGGCCGACGGCGCTGATCGTTAGCGGTATTCGTCACCGTCTCCCCCTTGAATGGCCATGCCGGCCGTTCTTCGAGCTGGGCGCTCGTCCTTGTGACGTCGCAGAATCGGCGGAAGCGGACGTTCTTTTAGGGTCGTGCTAACGTCGTCTCTCCACCCGAGGCGAACTCGAGCCCACCGGAGTCCGATACCCTACGGAGAACCGTTCCCCGTGATCCCTCATCGTCAACGCGTTGATTCCATCGACTGGTACTACGAGTCGAACGGCCGCGGTCCCGCAGTCGTTCTCATCCCGTCCGGTGAGGGGGATTGCCGTTCATTCGAGAATGTCGGCGATTTGTTGTCCAAAGAGTTCTCGGTCCTCACGTTCGATATGCCGGGGTTTTCTCGTTCGAGCGAGCCACCAAACTTCGACCGGTACTCGATGACGCAGGCAGCGAACGAAGTGGCGGCGCTTGTGCGTTCCATCGGTATTGAATCTGCCACGTTCTACGGATGCAGCTCCGGCGGCTTGGTCGCACTGTCGCTCGGCGCCGATCATCCGGAGCTCGTGCGTAATGTGGTGGTTCACGAGGTCCCGCTCGCGCCGAACCCAATGATCGCCCGATTGACTGCACTCTCCGACGACGAAGTCGTCCGCGTATGCAAGGACTTGTTCGACAACATGATGAACGAGAACGCTGAGGCATGGGGTGCGTTGGGCGAGGCCTACCATAAGCGCCTGGAGAAGAATTTCGTAACGTGGGTGCGTCGCTACGTCGCCGCAATGGACTTTCGCACGTTTACGACGGAAGAACTGCGGCGACGACCCGTCACGTGGACCATCGGCGGCCTGACACCGGCGGCCGCGTTCTTCGACAACGTGATAACTGCTTGCAACGCAGGATTACCGATCGGTTTGTTGATGTGCCGTCACTTTCCCCAGGTCAGTATTCCGGAAGTGTTGGCCGAGCACATTCGTAAGGTGGCACGGGCGTAGCCCGGTCACCCGACACCCGAGCGCGGGAATCCCGCTCCTAGCCAATCGCCGCTGTCACGGGTGAACGCTTGAACGTCTCGGGCACGGCGAAGCGATCATTGCGACGCTCGTCGATGCCTCGCTGCGTTGAGTGACATCGAATAGCGCGATGTATCGGCCGTGCGCCGTTAGACCGCTCCGTACACTCTGCAAATCCATCCTCTTGCGCCCGCTCGGGTTCCGAAGTTTACTGCTCGCAAGATGGGGGATCGGTAGCTCACTGGAAAGAGGTCGATCGTGCGAGAACATCAGCGTCCATCACAAGTCCCGCAGAGCATCGTTGCTCCGACCCGGCCATCGATTCATTCGCCGCAAGCGGTCACGGCGCATCCGATCGGCCTCTCGCGATCGGAGCTCCTGAAGACGCTGCCGAAGATGCGACCGATCAGTCCACCGGACTGGCCAGGCACTCTCCCGCTTCCGCGGAGCCATTCGCTCGCGCGCTGGCAGACCGCCATCCGCGATCAACATCAACGCGACACGTGCTGGGCGTTCGCGGCGGTTGCCGCTCTCGAGGCACTCTATGTGCGCAAGGCCGGCGCGTCGAACAACCTCGACCTGTCGGAGCAGTACTTCGCCATGATCGGGCGCTACTGCGGAGTCAACACCGATGGCGAGAACAAGGCACCGGGCTTCCTCGACACCACTAGCACCCTCTGGGGCGGAGGCGGTTCCAGCGGAAGCGCCGCCTTCCTGCTGGATTACTGCATCCCGCTGGAGTCGGCTGCGCCGTACCTCGACAAGCCCGACCAGCTGGCAGTTCTGGCGGCGCTTGGCCTGCCGGCGACAATGGATGACACGGTCGACCCGGGCACCCAGGCCCAGTACGACATGTTTCAGTACGACGAGCGGATCATCCCGCGCAAGGCGTTCGGGGAGTGCGTCTATGGAGCGGCCACCATCCACTCCCTTCCGGACCAGCGAGTCGAGACGATCAAACGCGCTATCGCCGGCGACCATGAGGTCATCGCCGACGTGAACAACGGCAGCGCGATCGATTCGACCGGACGCTGGACCTACGCCGGCCCCATCGGCGGCAGTCATACTTTCCTCATCGTCGGGTACGACGACGATGACGAGGATGGCACGTTCCTCGTAAAGAACTCGGCGGGAGGCGGCGTGCTCACGCGCATCGCGTACGACTTCTTCACGCACTCCGACGTCTATTTCGGTGGGACATTCATCGACGATCCGCGGCCGGTTACAGACGGCCCGCGGTTGGCCAACATGTGGCTGGGGCCTCGCAACCAGAACAACGACGGTCGCGACGGCTTCATGTACATCCATCGGATCGCGAAGGAGGCCTCCCCGCAACGACTCGGCGATTACTACGACCACTCGGGCTACCAGCACTTCGTCAACGGCTACATCAGCGACGATGAGGGCACCATGCACTATTGGATCGCGGATGGTCCGGGTGCGGTGGACAACGGAGCGAAGTCGGGCCAGGAGCTCACGGCATGGGTGTTCGGTTCGGAGCCCGACCTCGCCGCCGGCGTCTCCGTGTGGAACGGGCAGAATTACGGCGTGCAGCTGAGCCGCGAGAACATCCCGTTCGAGCCGACGAGCACCTTCGTGCCGGGGCGCTGGATCGGCACCTGGAACATGGACCACGACGGCCATCACGGCACACTCACGATCTCCGGCATCGGAAATGAGGTGACCCTCCCCGGGTCCCTGCATCTACGTGGGATCGAGGCGTCCTACACGTCCTCGGAGGGCACGCTGAAAGTCACTGGAGCCCTGGTCGACGAGCAGGGGCACCACGCCCAGCTGACGATCGACTTCCCTGGCGGCGCACAGCCGTTCGATCTGTTCTTCCACACGTGGGCGACAAACCTCTTCTCCGGATGGACGGTCTGGAACAACGCAAAGTTCGGTGTCATCGGACGGCCTCACCTCGATCCCTTACGAATTCCTCCGGTTAGGGGCTCCATCCATCGCTGAGGTCACGCTCTGGGGTGAACCAGATCTGGAGGAAGTGGTCGGCCCACACGGTGCTTCGGGATATCCCCAACCGTGCCCCCATTTGCGTGAGGAGATGAGGGTAGTCGGCGGTGGCGGGAATTGTGAAATTGGCTCCCCGGGCCGGACTCGAACCAGCGACCAACGGATTAACAGTCCGTCGCTCTACCACTGAGCTACCGGGGAACCGGTGCGAAAAGCAGGCCGGCATTCTGCGAGAGGGTGCCCGGCAAGTCAAGGCAACTCTGGAGCAATTACTAGCTCGCTCAGATAGTTAGAGTTCCTTGCGTGCGCCCCTTCACGACGCCATGAACCGCTGCATGCGATCGAGCGCGTCCTCGAGCGTCTCGAGTGCAGCCGCGAACGACAGCCGCAAGTGACCCGGCGCGCCGAACGCAGAGCCCGGCACGAGCGCCACGCCGGTCGCTTCGAGCAGCCGCTCGCAGAGCTCGGTGTCGGTCGCGGCGCCTTTCGCGCGCATCGCGGCCTCCACGTTCGGGAATAGATAAAAGGTGCCGAGCGCGGGCACGCAGTCGAAGCCCGGCACCGCGCGCAGCCGCTCGAGCACGACGTCGTGGCGACGCTTGAACTCGGCGCACATCGCGCGCACCGGCGCCTGGTCGCCGTTCAGCGCCGCGGCCGCGGCAGCTTGCGAGATGCTCGACGCGTTCGTCGTGCTCTGGCTCTGGATGGCGGTCATCGCCTTGATCACGGCGCAGCGGTCCCGCGGCGTAGCCGATGCGCCAGCCGCTCATCGCGTACGCCTTCGACATGCCGTTCACGGTGATCGTGCGGTCGTAGAGCTCGGGGCACGCCTCTGCGAAGCTCGAAAAGCCGCCGTCGGCCCAATAGATATGCTCGTAGATGTCGTCCGTCAGAACCGTCACGCGCGGCTGCTCGCGCAGCACCTCGCCGAACGCCATCCAATCCGCGCGCGAGTACACCGCGCCGCTCGGGTTGCAGGGACTGTTCAGGATCAGCAGCCGCGTCTTCGGCGTGATCGCGGCCTCGAGCTGATCCGCCGTGATCTTGAAGCCGCTCTTCGCCGTGCTCTGCACGATCACGGGCTCGGCGTCGGCGAGCCGCACGATGTCCGGGTACGACACCCAGTACGGCGCCGGCACGATCGCCTCGTCGCCGGGGCCGAGCAGCGCGAGCGCCGCGTTGTAGCACGACTGCTTCGCGCCGTTCGAGACGAGCACCTGCTCGGGCGTGTATTCGAGCCGGTTCTCGCGCTCGAGCTTGGCGACGACGGCCTCCTTCAGCGCCCGCGCGCCGTCGATCGCGGTGTACTTCGTGTCGTTTCGCGCGAGCGCGTCGCGCGCAGCCGCCTTGATGTGCTCGGGGGTCGGGAAGTCGGGTTCGCCGACGGACAGCACGATCACGTCGCGCCCCGCCTCGCGCAGCCGGCCCGCGAGCGCGGTGATGCTTACCGTGGGCGAGGGGCGAATGCGCTGCAACCTTGGCGCGAGGCGAATAGTCAAAGGAGGCAACCTTTTACCGGGCGGGCGGGTCGCTTATCTTAAGCGGACGTTCTAAAGGCCGCCAACTCGAACCGACTACCCAGCACGATGACCGACAAACGCCTCGAGCTTTCTGCAACGTATGCGCCGGCCGGCGATCAGCCGCAGGCCATCGCGGCGCTGGTCGACGGCCTCGGCAACGGACTTGCGAAACAGACGCTGCTCGGCGTCACGGGCAGCGGCAAGACCTTCACGATGGCCCACGTCGTGAGCACGCTCCAGCGCCCGACGCTGATCCTCGCGCACAACAAGACGCTCGCGGCCCAGCTCTACGGCGAGATGCGCGAATTCTTCCCGCAAAACGCGGTGGAGTACTTCGTTTCGTACTACGACTACTATCAGCCCGAGGCGTACGTCCCCTCGAGCGACACCTACATCGAGAAGGACGCCTCGATCAACAACCACATCGAGCAGATGCGTCTGTCGGCGACGAAGGCGCTGCTCGAGCGGCGCGACGTCGTGATCGTCGCGACCGTGTCCGCGATCTATGGTCTCGGCGATCCCGGCGCTTACCACGAGATGGTGCTGCACTTGGCACGCGGCGCCACGATCAACCAGCGCGAGCTGCTGCGCCGACTCACGGAGCTGCAGTACCTGCGCAACCCGCTCGACCTCGCGCGCGGCACTTATCGCGTGCGCGGCGACGTGATCGACGTGTTCCCGGCCGAGTCCGAGCGCGACGCGGTTCGCATCGAGCTGTTCGACGACGAGATCGAGCAGATCAGCCTGTTCGATCCGCTCACGGGCGAAATGCGGCAAACCACGCCGCGCGTGACGATCTACCCTAAGACCCACTACGTGACGCCGCGCGAGACGCTGCTCGCGGCAGTGGAGCAGATCCGCGTGGATCTGGCGCACCAGCTCAAGGCGCTGCGCGAGGCGAACAAGCTCGTCGAGGCGCAGCGGCTCGAGCAGCGCACGCGCTTCGACATGGAGATGATCATCGAGGTCGGCTACTGCAACGGCATCGAGAACTACTCGCGGTATCTCTCGGGCCGGCGGCCGGGCGAGCCCCCGCCGTGCCTGTTCGATTATCTGCCCGACGATGCGCTGCTATTCGTCGACGAGAGCCACGTGACGATTCCGCAGATCGGCGGCATGTATCGCGGCGACCGCTCGCGCAAGGAGACGCTCGTCGAGTACGGCTTCAGGCTGCCGTCCGCGCTCGACAATCGGCCGCTGTCCTTCGAGGAGTACGAGCTGATCGCGCCGCAGACGATCTACGTGTCCGCGACGCCCGGCCCGTACGAGCGGCAGCACTCCGATCAAATCGTCGAGCAAGTCGTGCGGCCGACCGGACTCGTCGATCCCGATGTCGAGATCCGGCCGGCCGGCACACAGGTCGACGATGTGCTCTCGGAGATCACTGCACGCGTCGCAGCCGGCGAGCGCGTGCTGATCACCACGCTCACCAAGCGCATGGCCGAGGACCTCACGGACTATCTCCAGGAGCACGGCGTGCGCGTGCGCTACCTGCACGCCGACGTCGAGACCGTCGAGCGTATGGAGATCGTGCGCGATCTTCGGCTCGGCGAGTTCGACGTGCTGGTCGGCATCAATCTGCTGCGCGAGGGCCTCGACCTGCCCGAGGTGTCGCTCGTCGCAATCTTCGACGCGGACAAGGAGGGCTTCCTGCGCTCCGAAGGCTCGCTGATCCAAACGATCGGGCGCGCGGCGCGCAATCTCAACGGCAAGGCGATTCTCTACGCCGACCAGATCACGGGCTCGATGCAGCGCGCGATCGACGAGACGAATCGCCGCCGCGCGAGGCAGGTCGAATTCAACCGCGAGCACGGCATCGAGCCGCGCTCGATCGTGAAGGCCGTGCAGGACGTGATGGAGGGCGCGCGGGCCGCGCCGCGCGGCCGCAAGGGCGAGCGCCCGAGACGCGGCCGCGACGAGCGCGGCACGAGCTACGCGCGGCTCACGCCCGAGCAGGTCGCGGCACGCGTCGCGCAGCTCGAGAAAAAGATGTATCAGCACGCACGCGATCTCGAGTTCGAGCAGGCCGCGAAGCTGCGCGACGAGATCGCCGAGCTGCGTCAGCAAGGGCTCGGCTTGCCGAAGAGGATCGAAGAGCCGGTGTAGGGATCGGTCGCGGCGCCGCGAAGCGGACGGCGCAAACGCGACCACGGGCTTGGGCGCCGGATGCCCAGGGCGGGAGTCGGTGGAATACCTGACCGTCGAGAGGCTCGGGCTGCTGCTCGGGCTGTCGTTCTTCTTCGGGCTCTCGTTCGAGGGCTTCTATTGGAAGTCCGAGCAGAGCCGGCCCGGCGGTATTCGGACGTTTCCGTTGATCGCGCTCTGCGGCGCGCTGCTGTACGCGCTCGAGCCGAAGTTCGCGATCCTGTTCGCCGCGGGCTTGCTCGTGCTCGGCTTCTGGCTCTATCCGTACTACCGCGCCGAGGTCACGCGCCGCGACAGCGCGCGAGAGACACCGGACGGGCTCATGGTGCCGGTCTGCAATCTCGTCGCCTACGTGCTCGGCCCGGTCACGCTCGTGCAGCAGCCTTGGCTGCCGATCGGCCTCACGGTTGCGGCCGTGCTGCTGTTGCGCGCCCGCGATCGGCTGCATGCGCTCGCGCAGACGATTCCGGGTCAGGAGATCTTCACGCTCGCGCAGTTCCTCGTGCTGATCGGCGTGATCTTGCCGCTCGCGTCGCGGGAGCCGGTCACCACGCTCACGCCCATCACGCCGTTCCAGGTGTGCCTCGCGGTCGTCGTCGTGTCGTCGGTTTCTTACGGCAGCTATTTGCTGCAGAAGCTCACCTCGGCCGAGCGCAGTGTGTTCTTCACGTCGCTGCTCGGCGGACTGTACTCCTCGACCGCGACGACGGTCGTGCTCGCGCGGCGGCTCGCGCGGACGCCGGAGGGCAGCCGCGAGCTGCGCGCGGGTATGGTGCTCGCGACCGCGCTCATGTATCTGCGCCTCGGCGTGGTCGTCGCGATCTTCAATGTGCCGCTCGCGCTGCGGCTTGCGATCCCGCTCGCCGCGCTGGCGCTCGGCGGCGCCGTGGCGGCCGTGGTCTGCTTCCGCCTCGGCCGGGCGCCGCGCGGCACGCGGGCGCCGGCGGGCGCCGCGCCCGCGAATCCGCTCGAGCTGCCGTCGGCCGTCGTGTTCGCGCTGCTGTTCGTGGTGATCTCGATCGTGTCGAGCGTGATCGCCGCACGCTTCGGGCGCACCGGCGTCTACACGCTGGCCGCGATCGTCGGCGTAACGGACATCGATCCGTTCGTGCTCGGCATTGCGCAGGGCGGCGTCGCGCAGCTCGATGTGTCGAGCGCCGCGGTCGCGGTGCTGATCGCGGCTTCGTCGAACAACGTGCTCAAGGCGGTGTACGCGGCCGGTTTCGCGGGTTGGCGGCGCAGCCTCGCGAGCGTCGTGTCGCTCGCCTCACTGGCGCTCGCGGGCTACGCGATCTGCCTGTGGATCGCCTGACGCCGACGCCGCGCGGCGCCGCCGGACTGACGAGCCGCGGCTGATCGGCGGGGCGCGCGACCCGCCGCGCGCGTTGACGCGCTGCCGCCGCTCGGCGCGGCGCGCGGGGCCGCTTCGTCTATCGGTGCAAACCGTGCGCGGCCGCTCGCTTTTCGGCGGCTTCCGGCTCGTACATCTACGTATCTTCCGGCGAAGCGTCGGTTGGCATACTGCGCCCGCCCGGAACTGCGCCGCCAGCGGGAGGAAGCGCATGGACGCGAAGACGTACACCTACAACGACACCGTCGTTCGGCAGTTTGCAGTGATGACGGTGGTGTGGGGCATCGTCGGCATGGCGGTCGGCGCGTTGATCGCGGCACAGCTCTTGTGGCCGGATCTCACCTTCGGCATTCCGTGGTTGAGCTACGGCCGGCTGCGGCCGCTGCACACCAACGCGGTGATCTTCGCGTTCGGCGGCTCGGCGCTGTTCGCCACCTCTTACTACGTCGTGCAGCGCACCTGCCACGTGCCGCTGTTCCTGCCGAAGCTCGCGAGCTTCACGTTCTGGGGCTGGCAGGCGGTCATCGTGTCTGCGGCCATCACGCTGCCGATGGGTATTACGCAGGCAAAGGAGTATGCCGAGCTCGAATGGCCGATCGACGTGCTGATCGCGATCGTCTGGGTGGCCTACGGCATCGTCTTCTTCGGGACGCTCGCGACGCGGCGCGTGCGGCACATCTACGTCGCGAATTGGTTCTACGCGGCCTACATCATCACGATCGCGCTGCTGCACATCGTGAACAGCCTCGCGTTGCCGGTGAGCTTCACGAAGAGCTATCCGATCTACGCGGGCACCGTGGATGCGATGGTGGAATGGTGGTACGGCCACAACGCGGTCGGCTTCTTCCTCACCGCGGGCTTCCTCGGGATCATGTACTACTTCGTCCCGAAGCAGGCCGGCCGGCCGATCTACTCCTATCGGCTCTCGATCGTGCACTTCTGGGCGCTGATCTCGATCTACATGTGGGCCGGCCCGCACCACCTGCACTACACGACGCTCCCCGACTGGGCGCAATCGCTCGGCATGGTGTTCTCGCTGATGCTGCTCGCGCCGTCGTGGGGCGGGATGATCAACGGCATCATGACGTTGTCGGGTGCGTGGCACAAACTGCGCACCGATCCGATCCTGAAGTTCATGATCGTGTCGCTGTCGTTCTACGGCATGTCGACCTTCGAGGGGCCGATGATGTCGATCCGCACGGTGAACGCCCTGTCGCACTACACGGATTGGACGATCGGCCACGTGCACTCGGGCGCGCTCGGCTGGGTCGCGATGATCACGATCGGCGCCACCTACAGCCTCATGCCGAAGCTGTTCGGCCGCGAGCGCATGTACAGCATCCGGCTCATCGACTGGCACTTCTGGACGACGACGATCGGCGTCGTGCTGTACATCGCCGCGATGTGGATCGCGGGCGTGATGCAGGGGCTCATGTGGCGCGCGGTCAACGCCGACGGCACGCTGACTTACAGCTTCGTCGAAGCGCTCAAATCCACCTATCCGTTCTACGCAGTGCGCCTGGTGGGCGGGCTGCTCGTGCTCTCCGGCATGTTCTTGATGGCCTACAACGTCTGGAAGACGGCCGACCTCGGCAAGCGCGTCGTCGCGCAGCCGGCGCTCGAGCCCGCGTGAAGGGAAGCAGGGCATGAAACACGAAGTCATCGAGAAGGCTGCGGGGCTGCTCGGCGTGCTGATCGCCGTCACCGTGAGCTTCGGCGGCCTCGCCGAGATCATTCCGCTGATGCGCTCGGCGCCGGTCACCGAGCCCGCGCCGGGCGTGAAGCCTTACCCCGCGCTGCAGCTGGCGGGCCGCGACATCTACATCCGCGAAGGCTGCTACAACTGCCACTCGCAGATGGTGCGGCCGTTCCGCGCGGAAACGGAGCGCTACGGCCACTACTCGCTCGCGGGCGAGAGCGTCTACGACCGGCCGTTCCAGTTCGGCAGCAAGCGCACCGGTCCGGACCTCGCTCGCGTCGGCGGCCGCTACTCCGATGCGTGGCACCGCGCGCACTTGAACAACCCGCGCGACGTCGTGCCGGAGTCGAACATGCCGGCCTATCCCTGGCTCACGCAGAGCACGGTCGACGGCGCGTTCGTCACGAAGAAGCTCGAGACGCTGCGCGCGCTCGGCGAGCCGTACAGCGACGAGGACGTCGCGGGCGCGGCCGACGCCGTGAAGGGCAAGACCGAGCTCGACGCGCTGATTGCGTACTTGCAGCACTTGGGTCTGGCGGTCGGGCGACGGAGATAAGGAATGAATATCGACACCTTTCGCGGCATCGTGACCGCCGTGTTGATGGCGCTCTTCATCGGGCTCGTGTTTTGGGCCTACTCGCGCGCACGGCGCAGCCAATTCGACGCGCTCGCGCACATGCCGCTCGAGGACGACCGAACGCCGGCGCGGCCGGCCAACGGCGAGGGACGCTGAGATGACGAGCGGTTGGAGCGCATTCATCGTCGCCCTCGTAGCCGTGAACGTAGTCGGCTGCGCGTGGCTGATCCTGTGGTCGAGCCGCATGAGTGGGGGCGAGGGCGAGACGACGGGCCACGTTTGGGATGGCGACCTGGTCGAGGGCAATCATCCGCTGCCGCGCTGGTGGCTCGGGCTGTTCTGGCTCACGATCCTATGGGGAATCTTGCTGCTGGTCGCGTATCCCAGCATCGGCGACTTCTCGCTGCTCGGCTGGAATCAAACGAACCAATACGACGCCGAGATGGCCCGCGGCGAGGAGCAGTACGGCAAGATCTTCGCGGCGTTCGCGGCGACGCCGCTGACCGAGCTTCAGCACGATCCGGCTGCGCTCAGCGCGGGCCGCAACTTGTTCGTGAACAATTGTGCGGCCTGCCACGGCTCCGACGCACGCGGCGCGCGCGGCTATCCGAACCTCACGGATGCCGAATGGAACTGGGGCGGCGCGCCCGAGCAAATCGAGACCACGATCAAGGGCGGCCGCACCGGCGTGATGCCGCCGTTCGGCGCGGCGTTGCCCGAGGCGACTCGGCACGCGCTCGTCGCCTACGTCGAGAGCCTCGCCGGGCGCAAGGTCGACGCGGCGCTCGCCGAGACGGGCCGCACGCAATTCGCGACGTTCTGCGTCGCGTGCCACGGCGCGAATGGCCAAGGCAATCCGCTGCTCGGCGCGCCGCGGCTCTCGAACGAGATCTGGCTGCACGGCTCGGGCGAAAGCACGCTGTTCGACGTCATCACGAACGGCCGCACGAGCACGATGCCCCCGCACGAGCCGCTGCTCGGCGCCGACCGCGTGCACGTGCTGGCCGCCTACGTGATGAGCCTGTCCCGGGCGGAGGGCGACCGCGACGATGCACACGAGCGGCACGACGCGCAGGAGCGGCACGACGCGCAGGAGCGGCACGACGCAGGCGACTCGCGACGCGAGCAAAAGAACTGACATGAACCGCCGCCAGCGCGATCTCGCAGTGGTGGGTTGGGCGTCGTTTCTCGTGGCGAGCGCGACCTCGATGGTGTTCTTCGCGTGGGTCGATCCGATGGCCCTCTCGGAAGTGTCCGAGGCGCCGCTGCCGTACGATCGGATGACCGGCTACGCACTCGGCTTCTTTTTCTTCTGGGTGGTTGCGGCATCGGCGGCGGCGCTCAGCCTCTATTTGATTCGGACGCGGCACGGTCATCCGCCGCCACTGGATTGAAGCCGTGGCCGGCGCCGTTCCGCAAACGCTCTACGAAGCGCACGAGAAGATCTACCCGCGCGAGGTCGGCGGCACGTTCGCGCGCCTGCGCGCGGCCGCGGTCGTGGTGCTGCTGGGTGCGTTCTACGGCACCGCCTGGCTCACCTGGGACGGCCGGCAGGCGCTGCTGTTCGATCTACCTGCGCGCAAGTTCTACATCTTCGGAGTCGTGCTCTGGCCGCAGGACTTCTTCTTCCTGTCGTGGCTGCTAATCATCGCGGCGCTGTCGCTGTTCTTTTTCACGGCGCTCGCGGGCCGGCTCTGGTGCGGGTACGCGTGCCCCCAAACCGTCTGGACCGAGGCGTTCCTGTGGCTCGAGCGGGTCGCGGAAGGGCGCGGTCCCGCGCGCCGCAAGCTCGATCAGGGGCCCTGGAGCGCGAACAAGTGGCGGCGCAAGGCGGTGAAGCAGGCGTTGTGGGTCTCGTTCGCGCTCTGGACCGGCTTCACGTTCGTCGGCTACTTCACACCGATCCGGATGCTCGGCGGCGAGGTGCTCGCGCTCTCGCTCGGCGGATGGGAGCTGTTCTGGATCCTGTTCTATGGGTTCGCGACCTACGGCAACGCGGGCTTCATGCGCGAGCAGGTCTGCAAGTACATGTGTCCTTATGCGCGTTTCCAGAGCGCGATGTTCGACCGCGACACGCTGATCATCTCGTACGACGAGAAGCGCGGCGAGCCGCGCGGCTCCCGTCCGCGCGGCAGCGACCCGAGGGCGCTCGGCCGCGGGGATTGCATCGACTGCACGATGTGCGTGCAGGTGTGCCCGACCGGCATCGACATCCGCAAGGGCCTGCAGTACGAGTGCATCGCGTGCGCCGCGTGCATCGACGCGTGCGACGGCGTGATGGACAAGATGGGCTCGCCGCGCGGCCTGATCCGCTACTCGACGCAGCACGCGATCGAGGGCGGCCCAACGCGCATCCTGCGACCGCGCACCGTGATCTACGCGGCGCTCCTCACGCTGCTCTGCGGCGGGTTCGTGACCGCGCTCTTCATGCGCAATCCGGTCGGGCTCGACATCATGCGCGACCGCAACGCGCTGTACCGCGAATCGCGCCCCGGCGTCATCGAGAACGTCTACACGCTCAGGATCATCAATAAGGACGCACGGCCGCACGTGTTCGACCTCTCGGTCGCGGGGCTCCCGACCGTGAAGTGGGAGATCGACGCCGACTCGATCGACGTGGCGCCGTTCGAGATCCGCACGATTCCGGCGCGCGTGCTGATCGACGACGGCGCCGCCGCGACGGGCGCCCACGACGTGAAATTCACGCTGACCGCGACCGACGATCCGAAGCTCAGCAGGACCGAGGACGCCCGGTTCTTCGCGCCGTGAGCACCGCCATGCGCCAGCGCAGCCATCACGAGACGATCGTCGCCGCGAGGAGCCGCCGATGAGCAGCACCGCAATTGGGAGCCGAACGATCCGCGCAGGCGCCGCTGCCGTGCAGCCGTCGCGCCCCTGGTATCGGCAGATGTGGCCGTGGCTGCTGATGCTGCCGCCGCTCGCCTCCGTGCTTGCGGGCTCGACGATCCTCTACCTCGCGGTGAGCTCGCCGGCCGACCTCGCGGTCAGCGACTACGCGCGGATCGAGGAGCTCACGGACGAGCGCTTCGCACGCGACGCCCGCGCAGCCGCGCTCGGCGTCGCGGCGACGATCGAGATCGGACCGCGCACGGACGGCGCGGCAACCGTCGCGATCACGCTCTCGGGCAAGCCCGCACCGCCCTGGCTGCGCGTCGCTCTGCAGCACGTCGCGCGCAGCGGCGCCGACGTCGAGCTTCGATTGCCCGCAGCGACCCGCGACCCGCACCGCTACGAGGGCGAGGCCGGCCTCGCAGCGGGCGAGTACGAGATCGAGATCGCGCCGCCGGACGACTCGTGGCGGCTGGCCGGCACGCTCCCGCGCGGCGCAACGGTGCTCGAGCTGCAGCCGCAGCGCGCGGCGCAAGGCGAATGAGCACCGCCTGCTTTCACTGCGGTGCGCCGCTTCCCGCGGGCACCTCCTTCACGGCCATGGTCGGCGGCCGGTCGGAGCCGGTCTGTTGCCCCGGCTGCGCCGCGGTGGCCGCGTTGATCGAGCAGGCGGGCCTCGCACGGTTCTACGACTTTCGGACCGCGCCGAGCGCGAAGCCCGCGGCCGCGCGCGCGGACGTCGCACGCTGGAGTGTTTGCGATCGGCCGGAGGTCGCGGCGGAGATCACGCGCCCGGCGGCAGGCGGCCAGCGCGAGCTGACTTGCCGCGTCGACGGCGTGACGTGCGCGGCCTGCAGCTGGCTCATCGGTTCCGGCCTACGCGCGCTCGGCGGCGTGGCCGAGACGAGCGTGAATCCGCTCACCGCCGAGACCGTGGTCCGCTTCGACCCGAACGCGGTGCGCCCGAGCGAGATCCTCGCCGCCATCGAACGCTTCGGCTTCGCGCCGCGCGTGCAGCCGCTCGCCGGCGGCGACGGCACCGAGCGGCAGGCGGACCGCGCCGCGCTGAAACGGCTCGCGGTCGCCGGGCTCGGCGCGATGCAGGTCATGACGCTTTCGGCAGCGCTGTACGTCGGCGCGGTGAAGCACATGGCCGCCGCGTACCACGGCTACTTCGTGCTCGTGAGCATGCTGATCGCGACGCCCGTGGTGCTGTACTCGGGCGCGCCGATCTTTGCGGGCGCGTTGCGCGACCTCGTGCGCCGACGGCTCGGCATGGACGTGCCGGTCGCGCTCGCGCTCGCCGCGGCGCTCGGCGCGAGCCTCGTGAACGCGCTGCGCGGCGCGGGCGAGGTGTACTTCGACTCGGCCGTGATGTTCCTGTTCTTCTTGTCGCTCGGCCGGTTCCTCGAGTCGCGCGCCCGCTACAAGGCCGGCGGCATCTTCAACGCGCTCGCCGATCTGCGGCCGCTGGCCGCGACTCGGCTGCAAGGCGCGACACTCGAGCGCGTCGGCACGATCGAGCTCGCGATCGGCGACCGCGTGCTCGTCGCGCCGGGCGAGGCCGTGCCGGCGGACGGCGAGCTCGTGTCCGAGCGCGGCTCGTTCGACGAATCGCTGCTGTCGGGCGAGTCGCTCGGCCGAACGCGCGTGCGCGGCGATGCGGTGCTCGGCGGCAGCTTGAACGCCGGCACCGCGCCGCTCGAGATCACGGTCACGCGGCTCGGCGCGGACAGCTACCTCGAACGCATTCGCTCGCTGCTGTCGCGCGCGCTCGCCGACCGGCCGGAGTTTCTCGCGGTCGCCGATCGCTTCGCCCGCGGCTTCGTCGCGGCGCTGCTGCTCGTGACGCTCGCGGCGGGCGCGGTTTGGGCTTACGTTGCGCCCGCGCGCGCGCTCGACGTCGTGCTGGCATTGCTCGTCGTCACGTGCCCGTGCGCGCTGTCGCTCGCGGCCCCCACCGCGTTCGCGGTCGCGCTCGGTCGCCTCGCGCAGCAAGGCCTGTTGCTGCGCTCCGCGCGCGTGCTCGAGCGGCTGCGCGACGTCCGGCTCTGGCTGTTCGACAAGACCGGCACGTTGACCGACGGGCGGATCGGCGTCGCAACCGTGACGACCTACGACAAGGTCGACGTGCATGCGGCGCTCGGCATCGCGGCCGCGCTCGAGGGCGGCATCGAGCATCCGCTCGCGCGCGCGCTGCGCGCCGAGGCGCTCGACGCACGCGTGCCGGTCGCGCTGGCCGAGGCCGTCGAATACCGCGCCGGCTTCGGCGTGACGGGACGCGTGGCCGGCGTTCGCTACCGGCTCGGCTCCGCGCGATTCGTCGGCGTCGTGGAGGAGGGCGCACCGCCGCGCTGCGTGTACCTCGCGGCCGACGCCGGCGTGCTCGCACGGATCGATCTTGCGGACACCGTGCGGCCGTACGCACGCGAGGCGCTCGCCGCGCTCGCGGCGAACGGCGCTGCCGTGATGCTCGTGAGCGGCGACGCACCCGCGGCCGTGGCCGCCGTCGCCGCCGAAGTCGGCGCCACGCGCTGGCTCGGTGCGCAGACACCGGTCGAGAAGCTCGCCGCGCTCACCGCGGCCCAACGCGACGGCGCCGTGGTCGCGGCCGTCGGCGACGGCGTGAACGATGCGCCGCTGCTCGCCCAGGCCGACGTCTCGATCGCCATCCAGAGCGGTAGCCGCCTCGCGCAATCGGCGGCCGACGTGGTGTTCACCGGCGACGACCTGCGCGTGCTGGTGCGGCTGCCGGCGCTCGCGGCCGCGACGCGTCGCGTCGTTCGACAGAATCTCGCGTGGGCCGTCGCCTACAACGCGATCGCCGTGCCGCTCGCGGCGCTCGGCGCGATCACGCCGTGGATGGCCGCCATCGGCATGTCGTTGAGCTCGCTCGTCGTCGTCGGCAACGCGCTCGCGCTCGGCCGGCGGCTGGCGCCGCCGCGCGCGCCGGGCTGCCGAGAGTCGCCCGGGGCTCGGACGACGATCGAGACGCCGGCGTCGGGCGCGGCGCCGGAGGCGGTCACCGCGCCGGCATCGGCGGCGATGGCGAAATCGCCGGGCGTGGCGGCTGCGCGCGCCGAATCGGATCGCGGCTCACTCGCCGCAACGAGGGCCGCATGACGATCTTGTTCGCGCTGATTCCGCTCGCGGTCATGCTGCTGGCGGTGGCCGTATGGGCGTTCTTCTGGGCGGTGTCGTCGGGGCAGTTCGACGATCTCGACACGCCCGCGCTGCGGATCCTGCTCGACTCCGACGAGCACGGCGATGACTGACGCCACGCTCGCGTTGCTGTTCGCGGCCTGGCTCACGGGACTCGCCGGCGGCAGCGGCCATTGCCTCGGCATGTGCGGCGGCATCGTCGGCATGCTCGGCGTGCGCCAGGCACCCGGCCTGCGCGGCTACGCGACGCTCGCGGCCGCGCACCTCGGACGAGTCGGCGGCTACGCAATGGCCGGCGCAATCGCGGGCTTCGTCGGCGCGACCGCCGTCGGTCTGCCCTTCGGCTCGGGCGGACTGCTCGCCCTGCGCATCGTCGCGGCGGCGCTCGTGCTCGCGGTCGGCCTGCAATTGCTGCTCGAGCGGCCGCTCCTGCGCGGCCTCGAGCGCCACGGCGCGAAGCTCTGGCGACACGTCGCGCCGCATTTGCGAGGCCTGCTGCCGCCGCGCGATCCGGTTCGCGCGCTCGCGGTCGGGGCGCTCTGGGGCTGGCTGCCGTGCGGGCTCGTCTACGCGCAGCTGACGATTGCGGGCGCCTCGGGAGGCGCGCTTCAGGGTGCGCTCGTGATGGCCGCGTTCGGGCTCGGCACGATCGTGAGCTTGAGCGCGCTGTCGACGCTGCTGCAGGCGCTCGGCTTGGGACGGCTGCCGCGGCGCGCCAGCGGCGCGCTCCTGCTCGTGTTCGGCGCTTGGATGCTGGTGCCGCTCGCGACGCCCGCGCATCACGCCGGGGCGCAGCGGGCGGATCATCATGAGCACGCGATGCACTGACGGGCTTCGCCGCGGCTTGTGACGCGCGTGGCGGCTCGCCACAATTCAGCGCACCGTTTCCCGAAGCGCCGAAGGAGAAGCCGATGCGCCCGCTACCGTTCGCTGTTGCTTGCCTCGCTTGTGTCGCAGCCGCCGCCGCGTCGGCCCAGCCGCCGGCTCCGCCGCAGAAGACGTTCGTGTCGTCGAGCGAGGTCGAGGGCCTCGTTGCGAAGGCCAAGGCCGAGCGCAAGCCGGATCAGCCGCTCGTCGCCGAGCCGATCCTGTCGCTCGCGCCGTACCGCGCGCAGATCGAGTACCGGCCGGCGCTCGCACCGGCCGCGTTGCACGAGAAGGATGCGGAGCTGATGTACGTCCTCCAAGGCACCGGCAACATCGTGACGGGCGGCAAGCTCGTGAACGAGAAGCGCACGAACGCGGCCAATCTCACGGGCACGTCGATCGAGAGCGGCCACTCGCAAGCCGTGAAGCCGGGCGACTACGTGTTCGTGCCGGAGAACACGCCGCATCAGGTGGAGCCGACCGGCGGCGCGCCGATCGTGCTCGTGACGATGCACGTGCCGCGACCCGTCGACTGGGGCCGCTGACCGCGCGCCTCGAGCCCCCGTGGCCGCCGCTGCGCCGTGCAGCGGGTGGCGCGGATATTGCAACGTTCGTGCGGCGTTCCAACCAAGGAAGGAGAAGGACGATGCAAGTGCGAACCATCCTGCTCTCGCTTGCTGCGACCGCCGTGGCGAGCGGCGCGGCGGCACAAGAGGCCCGCAGGGGAGAAGGCAACCATGGCCCGCGCGGCTACGATTTTTCGATCGCGGTGCCGTACCTGGAATCGCGCACGACGACGTTCGACGGCGGCACGACGGTTCATACCGACTCCTCGGCCGGCCTCGGTTTCGACTTCGACTATGACTTGGGCGGCCGCTGGACCGTCGGGGCGACGGTCGCGTCGCATCGCATCGACTACGTCGCCGACATCGCGGTCGACGGCTTGGGCAATGTAGGGCCCGGCGACGTCGTTCGCGGCACGCTCGACACGTCGAGCCTGCTCGGCCACGTGAAGCGCTACTTCGGCGACTGGCGCAACATCGCCCCTTATGCCACCGCCGGCTTGGGCTGGGTCTCGACCGACACGAACATTCCGGAAGGGCCGCCGGTCGGCTATTGCTGGTGGAACCCGTGGTGGGGCTACGTCTGCGATGCGCTGCAGCCGACGCATACGACGACCGACACCGCCGGGAGGCTCGGTGTGGGCGTCCGCTGGGACATCACGCGGCGGCTGTTCTTCGATGCGAGCTTGGGCCGGCAGTGGATCGACTTCGACAACGCGCATCGGCCGAGCTTCGATCGGCTGCAGTTGGCAATCGGCTTCCGCTGACCGCCGCAGCGCACGCGCGGCGCCGATCGGCCCTCGCGCGGCGAGCACTTGAGTATTGCGGCCCGATATGGGTATCGTTGCGCCCTTCAGGCGCGTAGCTCAGTGGTAGAGCACCACCTTGACATGGTGGGGGTCGTTGGTTCGATACCAATCGCGCCTACCACCTCCACCTCGCTCGCCGCACCCGCGGCGGCGGCCCCGGCAGGACACCGGCTCGGCTCAGGGAAGTGAGCCACGCCCGCGTGCGCCGCCGGCCGCGCGTGCTATCTTCCGGCGCCATGGAAGGCTCGTCCGACGCGCCGGTTTCGGCACGCGCTTGGCGCCGCGCCGAGATCGTCTACGCGGTCGCGTTGTTCATGGGTGCCGCGGCACTCGTGGCGGCCGCGGTCGGACGCAGCGATGCGCTGCTGCCCCATCACGTCGTAGGCGTCGCGCTGTTCTTCCTCTGCTACGGCCTGCTCACGATCAGCATCGGCTACGAGCACCCGCACGTCGGCTATTACTCGTTCGATCGCGTCTCGCAGGTCGCAAGCATTCTGGTGCTCGGCCCGGTCGCCGCCGCGCTGATCAATGGGCTCGCATCGCTGATCTACCCCTGGCATCGAGTGTTGAAGGGCGTGCCGGCACGCAACGCGCTTTACGCGTCGATCTTCAACGCGGGCCTCATGTCGCTGATCGTGCTCGCGGCGGGATCGCTGTACGCGGCGCTCGGCGGCCAAGTGCCGCTCACGCGGCTCATGCCTGCGTCGCTGCCGCAGCTCGTCGTGCTCGTCCTGGCGATGCAGATCCTGAACGACCTCGGCATGCTGGTATCGCTGTGGCTCGGCCGGCGGCCGCTCGCGGGATTCCTGAGCGCCTTCCCCTACGGGCTCGAGCTCGGCTCCGGGGCCACGGCGGTGCTCGTCGCGCTCGTCTACAACACGATGCCGCTCGCGGCGTTCGGGCTGCTGCTGGTCGTGCTGACGTTGGGCATGCTGGCGCTGCAGCAATTCGCAAACATGCGGCAAAGGCTCGAGGTCATCGTTGCCGAGCGAACTCAGAGCCTGCGCGAGAAAACGCTCGAGCTCGAGCGGCAGGCCACGCGCGACAATCTCACGGGCCTCTATAACCGGCGCTACGCGGACGCCTACTTGGCGGAGCATCTCGAGACCGTCAAGCGCCAGCGGCACCGCTTCACGGTCACGCTCGCCGACATCGACCTCTTCAAGCAAATCAACGACCGGCATTCGCATGCGATCGGCGATGCCGTGCTGCGCAGGGTGGCTTCGATCCTGAGCGAGCGCTGCCGCAAGACCGACATGGTTGCGCGCTACGGCGGCGAAGAATTCCTGATTTGCTTTCCGCACACCGATCTCTACCAAGCGCAGGCCCTGTGCGAAGAGCTGCGCGTGGCCGTCGAGAGCGGGGACTGGCGCGGCTTCGGGCTCGCAGCCGGCGTGACGATCAGCTTCGGGATCGCGGAGCTTCGGGCGGATTCCTCGGCCGGCGCGTTGCTGGATCGCGCGGACCGCCACCTCTACGCGGCCAAGAACCGCGGCCGCAACCTCGTCGTAGCCTGACCGCGCTTCGATCGCCCGGCTCGACGTTTTCTTGCGACACGCGGCTGCCGCCGAGCAGTACGCCCAAGTACGTCTGCGTCGACAACACTCCCATGTTCGAGGCCGTCGCAAGTACTATCCGCAAACGGAAACCTCGAATCTTTCGACCTTAGGGGGGAAGAATGAATCGAAGAACATCCACGCTCGCGTCCGCGAGCGTGCTCACGATCGTGTCGACGTTGCCGAGACTCGCGTCGGCCCAGCTCGAGGAGATCGTCGTGACCGCGCAACGGCGCGAAACGAATCTCCAAGAGACGCCGATCTCCATCAAGGCGTTCACGTCCGAGGAGCTGCAGCTCTCCGGCATCGAGCAGGGCCGCGATCTCGGCATCATGGTGCCGAACGTGGTCCTGAATCCGGCCGGCGGCGGCGGGCCGGGCGGCGGCAGCTTCTACATTCGCGGCTTGCCCGGCGTCGGCGTCTACGTCGACGGCGTCTGGCAAGGCGACGCGGGACTGCTCGAGAGCAACTTCGTCGAGACCGATCGGGTCGAGGTGCTGCGCGGGCCGCAAGGCACGCTCTTCGGCCGCAACACCAACGGCGGCGCGATCAACATCGTCACACGTAAGCCGGCGGACGAGTTCGGCGCACGCGTCGGGCTCGAGGTCGGCGAATACAACCGCCGCAACGCGACGCTCGCGGTCGACTTACCGCTGTCGGACACCGTGAAGACCAAGTGGATGGGCTCGAGCCTCTACAACGACGGCTACCTGAAGAGCCTCACCGTGCCGCGCTCGTTCGGCGGCCAGGACGACCGGCTCTACCGCGGCGACATCCTCTGGGAGCCGACCGACAAGTTCACGATGCGCATCACGCTGAACGACGAGACCAAGCACTCGAGCGACGGGCGCATCGTGCGGTTCACGAATCCGCGCAACCGCCAATACCTCGCGTACAACGTGCTCGCCGGCAATCCCGATTTGCTGGCGGCCGCGCGGCTCAAGGATCCGACCTTCCCGGATCCGCCGAAGCAGCTCGCGGGCAACGCGTTCACGGCCCTCACCGAGCAGCCGGGCTATCCGGGCGGCGAGGTCGGCAAGTGGGAGACCAAATCGAACACCTCGGACGCCGGCACGGCCCGCGACCTCCAGTACGAGACCGTCACGATGGATTGGAAGGTCGCGGATCACTTTGCGATCCAATCGATCACGTCGTACTGGGAACAGCACCAGCGCCAGGTTACGGACTTCGACGGCTCCGAATTCACGGTCACGACCGACGACTACCGGACGCTGCAGAAGAACAAGACCGAGGAGATTCACTTCACGGGCGACAACTTCAAGGGGCGCGTGAACTGGCTCGCGGGTCTTTACTACCTCGATCAGCAGAATCACCAGCGGTTCTATCGATGGGGCGAGTACGAGTTCTTCATCCCGAACATCGGGCCGGGCGGTCCGCCGGTGGATACCGCGGCCACGGGCTACGTGAGCGCGTTCGGGAATCTGTTCACCGACGTGAACGATCCGACCTGCCCCTCGTGCTCGACCTTGAAGAACTTCGCGCCCTTGAACGGCATCAACTCGGACGCCCTCACGGGCAACGAGAACACCGACACGGCGTTCTTCGGCGAGGCCACGGTCTCGGCCACGCAGAAGCTCGACCTTACGTTCGGCGTACGGCTCACGGGCCACAACGGCCGCGCGATCACCTACACGCCGACCGACGCGTTCCGCACGATGAGCGACCAGATCTCGCCGCACGGCGACTACTGGGCGGGCCCGATCGCGACCGTGACCGAAGATCCGGACTTGGGCACGATCACCACGAACAAGTTCGCCGCCACCTACCACCTGACCAACGACAAGATGGTCTACATGAGCTGGGGTGAGGGCTTCACGTCCGGCGGCGTGACGATCAGCCCGAACTTCCCGGACCCGATCGTGCTCGATCCGGAAATCATCTCGACGAGCGAGATCGGTCTGCGCTCCGACTGGCTCGACAAGCAGCTGCGCTTCAACGCGACGTACTTCCGGTCGCACTGGAGCGGCCTGCGCGTGCCGATCCTGCCGGACGATCCGGCGTTTCCGCCGAACACCGGCCACAAGCTGCCGTTCCCCGTCACGACGAGCCAAGGCGTCGCCGAGGCGAGCGGCGCGGAGTTCGAGCTCGTCTGGGCGCCGAACCAGCATTGGCTCGTGAACGGCGGCCTCGGCTTGCTCGACTCGAAGTATCTCGACATCGGCGATCCGGACCCGACGGGCGTGAACGGCATCCAGCCGGGCTCACCGTTCGCCTACGCACCGAAGCGCAGCGCGACGGTATCGCTGCAGTACGACCAGTCGCTGAAGAAAGGCGGGCATTTGCTGTACATCGGCAACTACGGCTGGAAGGACAAATACGTGCGCGATCCGTCGAACCAGCGCACGCCGCGCGATGCGAACGGCAACATTCTGTTCGAGCCGGCCTACGGGCTGTTCAACGCGCGCGTCCGCTACGAGCCGCCCGAGGCGAAGTGGGACCTCGAGGTCTGGGGCCGCAACTTGGGCGACGTGCAGTACGTGAACGGCGGCTTCGATACGCGCACGGTCTGGGGCTACGACTTCACGGTCGTCGGCCCCGCGCGCGAGGTCGGCGCGACGCTGAGCTTCCGGTTGTAGCGCGGCCAACCGCACCGCGAGGGCGGGGGACTCGCATGCGCTCGAATCGCTTCGTCCGGTGCGTTGCGC
Organism: uncultured Gammaproteobacteria bacterium; assembly: GCA_963817615.1. Lineage (GTDB taxonomy): Bacteria > Pseudomonadota > Gammaproteobacteria > Steroidobacterales > Rariloculaceae > FEN-1219. The sequence continues at coordinate 877,335 of CAWFPH010000003.1, forward strand.
TCGTCGCCGTGCTCGGCACGGCCGGTCCGATCGTTCGGGGAGCCGCCGCCCAGGAAACGTCGAAACCCGCGGCCGGGCTGCCGGACCCGTACGAGCAGCCGGTGCGCAACTGGGGCAATCTGCCGGACGGCCGGCCGTGGGGCTCGACGGCCGGCATCGAGCGCGGCCCTCGCGGCGAGATCTGGGCGATCGAGCGCTGCGGCGCGAACAGTTGCGAGACGTCGCCGCTGCCGGCCGTGCACCGGCTCGATCTCGCGAGCGGGCGGCCGGAAAGAAGCATCGGTGCGGGGCTGTTCGTGTTTCCTCACGGCTTGCACGTCGATCGCGACGGCAACGTCTGGGTCACTGACGCGGCGGCGAGCAAGGACGGCTCGAAAGGCCAACAAGTCCTGAAGCTCGCGCCCGACGGCCGCGTGCTGCTCAGGCTCGGCACGGCCGGCGTCGGCGGCGGGGGCCCCGATCACTTCCAGGAACCGTGCGACGTGATCACGGCGCCGAACGGCGACATCTTCGTCGCCGACGGCCACGCGGGCTTGCGCCCCGACGCGCCCGCCGACTACGTCACGCGCATCGTGAAGTTCTCGAAGGCCGGCAAATTCATCAAGCAATGGGGCAAGCTCGGCTCGGGACCCGGCGAATTTCGCAGCCCGCACGCGCTCGCGATGGATTCCCAGGGGCGGCTGTTCGTCGCCGACCGCGGCAACGCACGCATTCAGATCTTCGACCAAGACGGCCGTTACATCGCCCAGTGGACGCAATTCGGCAAGCCGAGCGGCCTGTACATCGACCGCGACGATACGCTCTACGCCATCGATGCCGATTCCACGCCGGCGAGCAACACGGCCGGCTGGCGCAAGGGCATTTGGATCGGCAATGCGAAGACCGGTGCGGTGACCGCGTTCGTGCCGGGACACGTGACGGACGATCCGGGCGGCGCGGCGGGCGAGGGCGTCGTGACCGATTCCGCCGGCAATCTCTACGCGGCCGAGAACACGGTCCGAGGGATCACGCGCTACGCACGTAAGCGTTAGACGGCGCGCCACCGGACGTGCGCTCGAACGCGCCGCGTGCGGCAGCCGGCGGCTCGTTCGCCGACGGGCTACTCCGCAGTCCGGGCCTCCAATTCGACCTCGGCAGCCAGGGAATCCGCGTCGCGAAAGATCGAAGCGACGGCGAGCGTCCGGCCGGCGCGATTGAAACGTACCACGCAATCCTTCGCGGCGATGTCGCCGTCGACCGCGATCTCGTCCCATTGTGCGGCGTGACCGACGTAGTTGATCGGGACGTCGTAGTGCTGGCTCCAGAAGAACGGCACGGTAGCGTATTTTTCGCGCCGCCCGAGCAGGTTGGCGGCGGCCGTTTGTCCTTGCCGCTGCGCAACGACCCAATGCTCGACGCGAATCGCCTCGCCGCCGTGCGCGTCCGGCCAGCGCGCGATGTCGCCCGCGGCGAATATTCCCGGAACGCTCGTTTCGAGGTACTCGTTCACTAGCACGCCGCGGTCGACCCGGGCGCCACACGCTTCGGCCAGCTCGGTGCGCGGTCTCACGCCGATGCCGACGATCACGAGATCCGCGTCGAGCGTGCCGCCGTCGGCGAGCCGCACGGTCCGGCCGTCGATCGCGCTCGCCGTCTTCTCCAGGTGAAAGACGACGCCGTGCTGCTCGTGCAGCGCGCGCACGAAGTCGCCGATCTGCGGACCGAGAGCGCGTTCCATCGGCCGTTTGTCCGGCGCGACGACGTGGACCTCGATGCCGCGCGCGCGTAACGACGCTGCGACCTCGAGCCCGATGAAGCTCGCGCCCATCACGACGGCTCGCTTTGCGCCGGCCGTGCCTTCGATGATGGCGCGGCAATCGGCGAGTGAGCGCAGCGTGTGCACGTGCGGCTGATCCGCGCCCGGAATCGTCAAGCGCACCGGCTCGGCTCCGGTCGCGAGCAAGAGGCGGTCGTAAGACAGCCTGTCGCCGTCGGCGAGCCCGATCTCGCGCGCCTGCGCGTCGATGTGCACGGCCTCCGTTCGCAGCCGCAAGTCGATGTCGTGCTTCGAGTAGTAGCTCTCGGGGCGCAGCGGCAGCCACTCTTCGGGCGCGGAGCCCGCGAGAAAGTCTTTCGAGAGGTTCGGCCGATCGACCGGCGGAGCATCGTCGCTGCTCAGCATGACCAGGCTGCCCGCGTAGCCCTCGCGCCGCAGGCGCTCGGCCGCGGCGAAGCCGGCCGCCCCGCCGCCGACGATCGCGATTCGCCCGGGCGTGTCGCGGGATACCGTCAGCGGCTGCCTTTTCGGCCGCGGGCGTTTCTCGTGCACGAAGAGCTTGCCGTCGCGCTGCTCGACCGACCAGGACGCGAGCGGACTGAACGCGGGCGCGCGCAGCGCTTCTCCGGTGCGCAAGTCGAAACACGCGTGATGCCAAGGACAGCGCACCGTGTCGCCGACGACGAGACCTTCGACGAGCGGTCCGTGATAGTGAGTGCAAAGGGCGTCGACCGCGAACACGTTGCCGCCGCGGCGCACGAGCAGCACGGCATGCTCACCGACATGGCCGGCGAGCTTGCCGCCGTCGGGAAGCTCGGTCAGCGCGATGCCCGCGGTCAGATCGGGGCCGGTGGGATTGGAATCGGCCTCAGTCATGCTCATCCCCCTCGTGGCGAACCTTGCGGCGGTCGGCGCAGAGCACGACGCTCAGCGGCTCGCGCTCAGCGGCCGCGGGCTGCGTGACGGCGCAGCGTCTCGGCCACGCAGCACGCGAGCTTTTCGGCGGTCGGCAGGTGCAGGAACTCGTTCGGGCCGTGGGCGTTCGATTCGGGCCCGAGCACCCCGGTGATCAGGAACTGCGCGGCCGGAAACTTCTCGCCGAGCATCGCCATGAACGGGATCGTGCCGCCTTCGCCCAAGTAGCCGACGGAGGCGCCGAAGTATTCGCGCGATGACTCCGTGAGCGCCGTCTCGAGCCACGGCTCGATCGGCGGCGCGTTCCAACCGTCCGCCGAATCGGCCTGCTCGAAACGCACGCGTGCACCGTACGGCGGGTCCTCGGTCAAGAGACGCTGCACGCGCGCTTGCGCGTCCGCGCCGCGCACGTTCGGCGGCAACCGCAGGCTCACGCGCACGGAAGTGCCCGCTCGGAGCACGTTGCCCGCGTTCGCGAGCGCGGGCAGACCGGCAGCGCCCGTGATCGCAAGCTGCGGCCGCCAGCTGCGGTTCAGGATCATCTCGACGGGATCGTCCGCCACCGGCCGCGTGCTCTCGCACCACGGGTAGTGATCCCAGACGGCCGCGCCGAGCGCTTCCGCGGTGACGCGCGCCTGCGCGAGGCGCTGCTCGGGAATCGTCGTGTACAGCCAATCGGGCCTGATCTTGCCGCTGCTCTCGTCCTCGAGGCGGCTCAACAGCATGCGCAGCACGCGAAAGCTCGACGGCACGATCCCGCTCGCCTCGCCCGAGTGCACGCCCTCGCGCAGCACGTCGACCGAGAGGCTGCCGTTCACGAGACCGCGCAGAGAGGTAGTGCACCAGAGCCGCTCGTAGTCGCCGGCGCCCGAGTCGAGACATACGACGAGCGACGGCGTGCCGATACGCTCGCGCAAGTGGTCGATGTAATAGGGCAGGTCGAAGCTGCCGCTCTCCTCGCAGCCTTCGATGATCACGACGCAGCGCGCGTGCGGCACGTTCTGCGCGCGCAGCACCTCGAGCGCAGCGAGCGACGCGAACGTCGAGTAGCCGTCGTCGGCGCCGCCGCGCCCGTAGAGGCGCTCGCCGCGCAGCACGGGCTGCCAAGGACCCAAGCCCTCGGCCCAGCCGGTCATCTCGGGCTGCTTGTCCATGTGACCGTACAGCAGCACGGTGTCCTCGACGTCGCCGGGCACTTCCATGAACAGCAGCGGCGTGCGGCCGGGCAGCTCCACGACCTCGAGCCGCATGCCTTCGAGCGGCTGGCGCCGACACCAATCGGCCAGCAGCGTCATCGCGGCATGCATGTGGCCGTGCCGCTCCCATTCCGCATCGAACGCGGGCGACTTGTTCGGGATCTTGATGTACTCGACGAGCGCCGGCACGACTTCCTGCTCGAACAGGCGGCCGACCAGGGCCCGCGCCTTGGCGGGATCGAGACGTGGTGTCGCGTTCATGCCCTCACTATACAAGCCCGTGCCGCTTCGCGGCCGCGCCGTCCCGCCCCCGCGATGCGCGCGGTCCGCCCCGAGCCGGCGCCGTGCTGCGGGCAGGGGTCGAGCACGTCATGCGCCGGGGAACAGCCGGCGAGATTTTCGTGGTTTTCACGGTATTACCGGGCTGGAGGCCTGTCTGGGCTTCAAGAATGCTGTGGTTGCGCCGCTACGTGGTTAGCCTCAGTATTGACTGCGTGCCTCGGCGGGCTCGCCGCCGGCCGAGTCTCTCTCGACAAAAGCGAACGGTCATTAGGGGGTTCCGATGTCTATTCGTGGCAAGTCACCAAGTCGCCGGCCTTCGCGCCGCTACGTCATTCCTTCCTACGGCTTGCTCGCGGTTGCCGCGGCGGTGCCGCAGCTCGCCTCGGCGCAAAACAAGACCGAGGAGATCATCGTCACGGGCTCGCGCGTGAGCCGGTCGGGATTCGATTCGGCGCAGCCGCTCACGACGATCGACCAGACGCAAATCCAGAATCTCGGCATCGTGAACACCGGCGACGTCGTTCGCACGATGCCGCAAAACACGCCGTTCTTCACCGAGACGAACGTCGGTTTCGGCAACTTCAACGTCGGCGCGCAGCTTGCGAATCTGCGCGGGCTCAATCCGTTCTTCGGTACGCGCACGCTCACGCTCGTCGACACGAAGCGCGTCGTTCCGACGAGCGAGGGCGGCGCGGTCGACCTCACGCTGATTCCGTCGATGCTCGTCGGCCGCACGGAGGTCGTCACCGGCGGGGCGTCCGCCGCCTACGGCTCCGACGCGATCGCGGGCGTCGTGAACGTGATCCTCAACAAGCAACTCGAAGGATTCAAGGCGCAGGTCGACTACGGCGAAACCGGAGAGGGCGACGGCGGCGATACGCACGGCTCGTTCGCCTACGGCAGCGCCTTCGGCGACAACGACAAGAACCACTTCATCGTCGGCGTCGAGTATCAGAAGCAGGATACGATCGGACCGTGCTCGAAGACTCGGGATTGGTGCAAATCGGCCTACGGCACCTTCACGAATACCGGGTTCGCGGCCGGCAACGGGCTGCCGAATTTCGTCGTGGGCTCGCCGGGCAAGTTCCCGACCTCGAGCACGGGAACCTTCACGCCCGACGGAGGCGTGCGCCAACAGTTCAGCGAAGACGGGACTCAGCTCCTCCCTTACAACGCGGGGCAGTTCCCGGGCGCGTTCTCGCGCCTCGGGGGCGACGGCTCGTTATACGCCTACGATCTGTCGAGCATCCGTCCCGAGGTCGAGCGCTACTCGGCACTCGGGCACGTGGATTTCGCGCTGAAGGACGACCTCAACTTCTTCGTCGAGGCGGCGTACGCGCACAGCGATTCGCAAAACGATCCGGCGAACGGCGCGCTCGGTCCGTTCATCGGCCCCGGCGTGCACATCGCCGGCGACAACGCTTTCCTGAGCCCGGCGATCCAGGCGGTCGCTCCCACCGGCGGCTTCTTGTCGCGCGTGTTCCTGCCGGACGTGATCTCCGCACGCAACACCACCGAGAACACCACGACGCGGTTCGTGACGGGTCTCGACGGCAAGCTCGGACAAAAGTGGAGCTGGGACGGCTACTATCAACACGGCGAGAACGAGAACCACCAGCAGCTCATCAATAACGTCGTCGGCACCGGCGGTCCCTATCCATTCCTCGCGTGGGCGCTCGATGCCGTGCAGGACCCGAGCAATCCGGGGAACATCGTTTGCCGCGCGACGGTGCCGGGCTCGCCGACGTTCAATCCGAACGCCGCCGGCTGCGCGCCGCTCAATATCTTCGGCAACGGCAACGCGACTCCCGCGGCACTCCAGTACGTGTTCCGCACGCTGAAGGAAGACGCCAACTACAAGCAAGACGCGATCGGCGTGAACTTCCGCAGCACGATCGCGGAGGGCTGGGCCGGCCCGATCAGCTTCGCGACGGGCTTCGAATGGCGCAAGGACCACGACGACACGACGCACGACATCCCGAATCAGCCGTGGTACAGCTCCTATGTCCTCTCCTACGGCTTGGATCGCGGCGGCGACATCGACGTGACCGAGACCTACGGCGAGGTCAGCGTGCCGATGTCGAAAAAGTTCCAGACCGACTTCGCGCTGCGCGAGACGCGCAACGATGCCACGAGCAACACGAGCACGACGCCGTCGAATTCCCACGATTTCGGCAGCTGGAAGGCGTCGGGCATCTACGATGCGGTCGGGTGGCTGCGCTTGCGTGCGACGCTGTCGCGTGACGTGCGTGCGGCCGGGTTCCGCGAGCTGTTCCTGCCGCGCGTGGACGCGAACGGCGTACCCGGCGGGTTCCCGGCCGGTGTGAACAACCCGTGGAACGGCAACACGCCGGAGGCCTATCTCAGCATCACGGGCGGCAACCCGGACTTGAAGCCCGAGACGGCCGACACGACGACGTTCGGCACCGTGCTCTCGTTCGACCGCTTCCGCTTCTCGGCCGATTGGTTCGAGATCGACCTCAAGGACGCGATCACGCCGGGCGGCACGGGCGGTGCGGGCGCGCAAGCGCTCGTCGACGCTTGCTTCCGCAGCGGCGGCACGGGCGCGGTCTGCGACCGCGTCGGCGGGGCCGGGACGGGCGACATCACGTTCGTCGACGCTCGCTCCATCAACATCGGCAAGTTCTTGACGCGGGGCGTCGACTTCGAGGCGACCTACAATCTGCCGATGAGCGACGGCGGCAACATCAACCTGCGGTTCGTCGCGACGGACCTCTACGACATGATCGTCGACACGGGCCTCGGCGGCCCGCCCGTCGACTATCAAAACCAGAGCGGCCCGGTTGCGTCGTTCGGCGGGTTCAATACCTCGCCCGAGTGGCAAGCACGCGCGTGGGTGACCTACGCGAAGCAGCGGTTCACGACGACGTTCGAGACGCGCTACATCGGCGCCGGCAAGCTCAACGCGCTGTGGACCGAGAGCCCGCCCGGGTCGCCGTCGAACACGCAGCTGAACACGGTCAACGACAACAGCGTGGACGACGCGTATTACTTCGCGTGGTCGGGGTCGCTGGACCTCGGGCGCAGCAACCAGGGCAAGGGCACGCAGCTCTTCTGGGCCGTCAACAATCTGTTGGACAAGGACCCGCCGATCGCACCGGGCGGCAACGTCTATCCGACGAACCCCGTGTACTTCGATACGCTCGGCCGGCGGATCCGGGTGGGCGTTCGCTTTACGTTCTGAGCTTCGAGTCTAGGAGCGGCCGCGGGGCCGCTCCTAGGCGACCGTCCCCGAGCTCGCGTCGCCATCGCGGGCAGATGCGCACCCTCGGCGTGCTAAACGCCGCCGCGCTCGATGACACGCGCGCGAATCGCGGCGGGGTCGGCCAGCAAAGCGATCTCGATGATCCGGCCGTGCTCGATGACGAAATCGAACACTGCGCGCACCTCGGTGCCGGGCGCGAACACGAGGCCCGGCATGCCGTCGATGAGCGCGGGCTGCGCCGTACGGGCGCGGCCGCGGAACGCCGTGGCGACGGCCTCGGCGCCGAACACCTGGGGCGCGATGTCGGGCGCGCCATGCTGCCGGTTCGCGACGCTCATCGCGACGGCGGTCGCATCGGCATGCAGCACCACGTCGGGATCGAGCACCGCGAGCAGCCCGGCGAAGTCGCCGTCGCGGGACGCCGCGAGAAACGCTGCGACGACCTCGCGGCGACGCTCGCGGTCGGCGTCCACGGTCTCGGCCGAGCCGCGCATGCGCCGCCGCGCCCGGCTCGCGAGCTGCCGAGTCGCGGCGGCCGAACGCCCGACGATCGCCGCGATCTCCTCGAACGGCACGTCGAATAGGTCGTGCAGCACGAAGGCGACGCGCTCGACCGGCGTCAAGGCCTCGAGCACGACGAGCAGCGCGACGCCCACCGAATCCGCCATCGCGAGCGTGCCCTCGGCATCCGCGTCGTCGGCGGCGGTGTCCGCGGCCTCGGGCACGAGCGGCTCCTCGCGGTGCGCCTTCCGGGACCGCAGCACGTCCAGACAAACGCGCGCGACCACGGTCGTGAGCCAGCCGCCGAGATTCTCGACCGCGCTCGAGTCCGCGGCCGCGAGCCTGAGCCACGCCTCCTGCACCGCATCCTCGGCCTCGCTGCGGGAGCCGAGCATTCGGTAGGCGACCGCCCGCAGCCGCGCGCGATGGCGCTCGAATCCTTCGTTCAAAATGGCGCGCTCTCCCATGTCACATTCTCCGTTCGCTGTTCGTCATGGGGTTTGACGAAGGAGTCCATCCCGGTGTGACAGGAGCAGTCCGATGCAAGCACGTATCAAGAATCCCGCCACCGCGCTTCCGGGCGCGATGCAAGCCATCCAGGCGCTGATCGCGGCCGCGCAGAAGGGCGGGGCGCCCGCGCGCACGCTCGAGCTCGTCCATCTGCGCGCAAGCCAGATCAACGGCTGCAGCGCATGCATCGACTACGGCGTGCGCCAAGCGAAGGCCGACGGGGAAACCGACGAGCGGCTGTTCGCGGTCGCGGCGTGGCGCGAGGCGCCGTATTTCGACGATGCCGAGCGCGCAGCGCTCGCGCTCGCGGAGGCCGCTACGCGCCTGAGCGATCGCGCGGACCCGGTGCCGGACGACGTCTGGGACGAGGCGGCCAAGCACTACGACGAGCGCTCGCTCGCCGCGCTCGTCCTTTGGATCGCGACGACGAATTTCTTCAACCGCGTGAACGTCACGACGCGCCAAGTGCCGGGCGCCGCCTGGTGACGCCGCCCGCAAGCCGCTCGGCGGTCGAGCGCGGGGCACGACCGCCGAGCGCCGCCGGCTGCCCCGGCTAGAAGGTCATCGACATGCCGACGTAGGCCGCACGCCCGAGCACGTCGTAGAAGTTGCCGTTCGTCGCGCTGCCTTTCGACCACGGCGTCGCGTCGGTGATCTCGGGCTCGCGATCGAGCAAGTTCTCGACGCCGTAGCGGAAGTTCCAGCGCGGGCTGAATGCGATGCCGCCGGTCAGGTCGAACACGTCGTACGCGCCCGTCGCCAGAGTCGACGTGGGCCCCGTGGCGGCCGCCGCGGCCTCGATGCTCGGCAGGTGCCGCCAGCGCAGCGACAAGTTCCACTTGCTCTTGAAGTAGCTCACGGTCGTGAACGTACGGTAGTCGAACGCGCCCGAGTTCAGGCTCGGCAGCGTCGGCCCGAACGTACCCTTGTACTCGACGAACGGCGTGCCCGGAGAGAGCTGCGTCTTCATGCTGTCGAGATAGCTTGCGAGCAGGCTCAGCGAGAGGTTGCCGGGCCCAACCTCGGTGCCCCAATTGAACTGCACGTCGATGCCGCTCGTCTCGACCGCGGCGTCGTTCGAGTAGCTGACGTCGGCCGCGTTGAACGCGCCGGTGTTCGTGTCGCGGGTCAGCCGCAGGCACGCCGGGGCGTTCGCATCGAACGTAGGGTTGAACACGGCGGAGAAGCACTGCGTCATCACCGAACCGACCGATTGCGCCGAGATCAAGTGGTCGATCGCGATGTCCCAATAGTCGACCGACAGGGTCGTGCGGTTCTTGAGCTGCAGCACGACACCGAACGTGTTGGTGCCGGCGGTTTCGTTGTCGAGCAGCGGGTTGCCGATCGTGTTCGCGAGACCGAGCCCGCCGCCGGCCGCCTGCGCGCTCGGGTCGCCGTAGTACGCGGACGACCCGAACGGGCCCATTTGCAGCTCGCAGATCGCCCTGACCTGCGCGGCGTGCGCCGGATTCGCCGTGGGATTGGCGCTGATGCCGCCGGCCGCAGTGTTGTTCGTCGAGCAGGGATCGCCGAACGGATTGAACACGACGGTCTGCGTCTTCGATAGGAACAGCTCGCCGATGTTCGGCGCGCGGTTGGCGACCTGATGGCCGCCGCGGAAGCGGATCTTGTCCGTCGGCGCCCAGTCGAACAGCCCCTTGTAGGTGTCGACCGCGCCGCTCGGATCATTGTCCGAATAGCGGTAGCCCAGCTCGAGGTTGAACGCCCGGGCCAACTTCTTGCCGCTCACGAGCGGCAGCAGCAGCTCGCCGTACAGCTCCTTCACCGTCGTTTCGCCGTTCGAGTTGTTCGCGGGGAACAGGCCGATCACGCCGTCGAGAAACGACTCTTGGCTCGCCAAGATATCGGTGAAGTAGTGATAGCTGTTGAGCCGGTAATCGGAGCCGAGCGCGAAGCGCGCCTCGCCGGCCGGGAGGTCGGCGAGCTTGCCCTGCAAGTCGAACTCGACGACGTTCTGCTCCATCTTCGATTGGTTCTGCAGATTCGCCTTCACGCCGTCGATGCAGTCTTGCGACGGCGTGAAGTTCTGCATGATCGGCAGCCCGGTCGTGCACTTGAGCACGCCGCTCACCCGGCCGCCGAACTGATTGCCGATCGCCGACGCGTCTCGGCCGTAATTCGGCGAGCCGATCACGTAGCGGTAGCGCTCGGTCGACAGGAAGCCGCCGAACGTCGCGGCGAGGCTCGTCGTGCCGTGCGATGCGTAGGCGTCCCAGGTCCAGTCGCGATTCGCGAACGTTCCGCTCAAGCCGGCGAGCAGCTGATAGGTCGTATTCGTCGAGTCCTCCGTGCGCTTGCCGATGTAATCCGTCGTGTCGCCGAGGAACCAATCGGCTTCCGGGTTCGGCCTGCTGTCGAGGATCGCGGTCAGCGCGGGCGGCGTAGGCCAGGCCTGCGAGACGGTGCACCCGCCGACGGCCGGGCAGTTCAGCCCCAACGAGCCTCCGGCCTGGTAGTTCGGAAACGTGTTGCCGCTCGTGTCGACGGACGGTGCGTAGATTCGGTTGCCGTGCGGCACCGGCGCACCCCAGAACGACAGCGCCCAGTTGTCGCCGAGCAGCGTGCGCGTCTCGTCCTCGCTGAACGTGGCCTGCACGACCGCTTCGAGATGGTCGGTCAGCGTCAAGTGCGCCCGGCCGAATGTCGCGTAGCGCGTGAACGGAATCGAGGCGAGCCCTGCGATCTCGTTCTGCACGATCGTGCCGCCGGCTGGCGAGCCCGGCGAAGTGTCGGTGCGAATCTCGCGGTACTGCAGGCCGTCCACGACCAGCGGCCCCTGGTAGTTATACGACCCGTCCTTGGTGCCCTTGTAGAGCGTGCCGTCGGAGTAGTTCCAGTAGAAATTCTGTCCCGGGATCGAGGAGATGGTATGCCCGGGGAACGCGGCTGCGACCGCGCCCGCGCTCGGGCCATTGCCGCCCTGCACCTGATAGAACGGCTCGGCGATGCCGAAGAACGACGCGCCCGTGTTCGGATCGGCCCAACCGTTCGTGTAGAAGCTGCGGTCGGACTGCAGCGCCTTGCCGCGCGAGTTGTACTCGAAGCCGAGCATCACGTTGCCCTTCTCGGCGGAGAAGTTCGCGCCGTAGAGACCGCTGACGAGCAGCTCATCGCCGCCGCCCTGCATCGTGGTGCCATAACGCGTATCGAAGTCGACGCCTTCGAAGTTCTTCTTGAGGATGAAGTTCACGACGCCGGCCATCGCGTCGGCGCCGTACACGGAGGAGGCGCCGCCCGTGATCGTCTCGACGCGCTCGATCGCGCTCGACGGGATCGTGTTGATGTCCACGGCGCCCGACGCGTTGACCGGCATCGCGCGGCGGCCGTCGAGCAGCACGAGATTGCGATTGGAGCCTAGCCCTCGCAGGCTCAACGTGGACGCTCCCGGCGAGTTGGTCGCCGTCGACTGCACGTCCGTGGTCACGAATTGCGAGACGGCCGGCACGAACTGCGGCAACTGATTGATGGCCTTCTCGAGGCCCACCGACATCGTGTTGTCGAGCAGGCTGCGGTCGACGGTGGTGATCGGGCTGTTCGCCTCGAAATCGCGCCGCACGATGCGCGATCCGGTCACGACGACCTCCTCGGGCTCCGCTGCCTGCGGGGTCTGCGGTGCCTGGGCATGCGCAGCGCCGCAACCGAGGAACGTACCGCCCAGCAATAGGCCGAGCGGGACGGCGGGCGAGCGGGATGACGATCGGATGCCGGGACGCGGCCGACGGGCACGTTGCGATTTCATTCGGGCACTCCTCGCGACTGGATGGCGTCGTTATCGTTCGATAGCGCCGTCGCAGAGGAAGCAAAGCACCAGCCTTCCCTGGTTTAGCGAGCAGTCCCTCACGCGCTTTCCCCCCTCGTCGTCCCTCATCGAGACGACATCGTGCGGCGGTCTACTCGAGCGCGAGTATTGAAGCACCGCTGCGCGATTGCAATAGCCTCCTGCCGTTTCGCAACGTTCGGCGCATCGGTACCGCCCGGTGCACACGCACATCTCGCCTGCGCTTCGATCGCGATTGCGAGAGGAGCGGCCGGGCCGCTCATCCCCACGCTTTGCGTGCAACCTCGACCACGCGCGCGAGCTTCAGCCACTGCTCGTCCTCGGTCAGAAGGTTGCCTTCCTCCGTCGACGCGAAGCCGCACTGCGGCGACAGACAGAGCCGATCGAGATCCGCGATCTGCGCGGCTTCGTCGATACGACGGAGCAGCGCGTCCTCGCTCTCGAGAGCGCCGCGCTTCGTCGTGACGAGCCCGAGCACGGCGATCTTGTCCTTCGGCAGCAAGCGCAAGGGCTCGAAGCCGCCGGAGCGCGCGTCGTCGTACTCGAGGAAATAGCCGTCGACGGCGATCTTGCCGAACAGCACCTCCTGCACGGCCTCGTAGCCGCCCGCGCCCATGAACGTCGAGCGAAAATTGCCGCGGCACAGATGCAGCGTGATCGTCATGTCCGCGGGCGCATCGGCGATCGCGACGTTCACGAGCTCCGCGTAGATCTCGGCGAGGCGCGCGGGATCGTCGCCGCGGCCGAGCATGCGGGCGCGATACGCCGGATCGCACAGCATCGCGAGGAACACCTCGTCGAGTTGCAAGTAGCGGCAGCCGGCATCGGCAAATGCGCGCACGGCCGCGCGGTACGCGCGGCCGAGATCCTCGAACATTGCGTCGAGCCGCGGATAGACGTGCGCGTCGATCGGCGGGCGCTGCGGCCGGCCGTACAGCGCGGAAGGGGCGGGAATCGTCATTTTCGGGGTGCCGCGCGTGCGCTGCGCGAGAAATCGGAAGTGCTCGAGCAGCGGATGGCTCGACCAGCCGATCTTGCCGTCGACGCGCACGCCCTCGGAACGCGGCACGGCGCCGGCGAATGCGACCCCGGCCGACGAGGCGTGCTTCGCGACGCCGTCGAGTCCCCACAGAAAATCGAGATGCCACCAGGAGCGGCGCAGCTCGCCGTCGGTGATGCCCTGCAGGCCGAGCGCTTCCTGACGCGCGATCGCGCGCTCGATCTCGACGTTCTCGACGAGGGTCAGCGCGGCCGCGTCGATCTCGCCGGCCGCGTGCCGCCGCCGCGCATCCTTGAGCACGGCCGGCCGCAGCAAGCTGCCGACCTGATCCGCCCGAAACGGCGGCTCCGTTCTGCGCGACATCGGGCGCCTCGTGGGTCTCGAGCGAACGAATCGGATGGCACGATGGTACCCGGGCGGCGGCGGGACGCCCACCGCGCGGCGTTGTCGGTTACGATTTCGGCATGTCGAATGCGATCCGCGGCCCCCGCGCCGCAACCGTCGTTTACCGCACGCTCGTCGCGACCTGTTGGCTCGCGGCTGCGTCGCCCTCGGTCGCTCAGGAGCTGCGGGCGCTCGGACCGCTCGAGCGCGGCACCGTGACCTACTACGTTGCGGACGGCGGCGACGGCTCGGACTACCGCCCGGGCGACCGCGACCTCGCGCAATGGGCGCTCGAGGCGTGGCAGCGCGCCGCGGACGGCATGCTCACGTTCGTGCCCGGGCCCGAGCGCTCCGCGCTGGTGCGGATTCGCTTCGTCGCGCCCGAGGAAGGGCAGTACGGCGAGACGATGCGGGTCAAGGTCGACGGCAAACGCGGTGCCGAGGTGTTCATTCGCCCGAGCACCGACGCGCTCGGCCCCGCGATCGCGGCACGGGCGCGGGCGGACGCGCTGTTCCGCGACACGATCGTGTATTTGACGTGCGTGCACGAGCTCGGCCACGCGCTCGGCCTCGAGCACACGTCGAACTTCGCCGACGTGATGTACTTCTTCGGGTTCGGCGGCGACATCCCGGCGTTCTTCGGCCGGTATCGCGAGCAACTGCACGTGCGCTCGGATATCGCGAAGGTCTCCGGGATCTCGGCCGGCGACCTCGCGCAGCTGCGCGCGCTGTACCCTGCGCGCTCGCACTGATCGGCGCGCTCGTGCACGGGGCCGCCGCCGAACGCGCTCGGGAGCAATCGGGGCGCGCTCGCTGCGAGACACCCGCGCGGCGCGGCGCCTATAATCGATCCGTTCGTCCGTCCAACCAGCGGGGGTAACCGATGCTCCGTCAGCGCAATGGGCTCGTGATGAGCGACGCCGCGAAGTACGCCTGCCAGCAGGGCGATCACGCGATGCGCAACGTGCTGTCGGCGTCGCGGGCGGCAGAGCGGCAGGCGACCGAGCGCGGCTCGCCCGCGAGCCGTTGAAACCCGCGCCGCTCACCGTTTCGACCGCGCCGCCGGGGCCGGCCCTCGGCAGACGAGCGAACTGTCTGAAAGTAAAGGCGTTTGCAGCGCGATCGGCCTTGTGCGGGGCCGGACACGCCCGTACAATGCCGCCCTGGCTCGCCGTCGCGGTGATTCCCGCGCGGGCCGAGCCGAGCACGACGGTACGGCCGTGGGTGAGTGCGCCGCGAGATTTTCTCGCAGCGACGCGAACCGCGGCCGAAGTTTTTCCAGGGCTGAATCGAGGAGCTGAGAATCGTCCAAGGCAAACGCGTTAGACGCAACGGAGAGATCACGACGCCGCAGATTCGAGTGATCGGTCCGAATGGCGAGCAGGTCGGCATCATGGCGGTCCAGGACGCTCTGCGGAGCGCGGAGGGTTCCGGTCTCGATCTCGTCGAAGTTGCACCGACGGCCGACCCGCCGGTCTGCCGGATCATGGACTACGGCAAATTCGTGTTCGAGCAGAACAAGAAGGCGCAGTCGGCACGGCGCAAGCAGAAGCAGATCCAGGTCAAGGAGGTCAAGTTTCGGCCGGGCACCGAGGAGGGCGACTATCAGGTCAAGCTGCGAAACTTGACCAAGTTCTTGACACACGGCGACAAGGCCAAGATCACGTTGCGTTTTCGAGGCCGAGAGATGGTGCATCAAGAGCTCGGCTTCGAGCTGTTGAAGCGCGTGCAGCAGGACCTCCAAGAGATCGGGTCCGTCGAGCAGCAGCCGCTCATGGAAGGGCGGCAGATGGTGATGGTCATCGCGCCGCGTAAGCGGTAGCTACAGCCGTCGAAACGACAAGTGCCCGCGTGCCGCCCGTTCGGTCGGCGCGGGGCCGCCCGACCGGCCTAGGCAACGCCGGCACGGGCTAAACAAGAGGAGAGCAACATGCCGAAGCTCAAGACCAAGCGCGGCGCCGCGAAGCGTTTCCGCGCGAAAGGCAATGGCGGCTTCAAAGCCGGCCATTCGCATCTGCGCCATATCCTGACGAAGAAGAAGGCCAAGCGTAAGCGCCAGCTCGGCCGAACGTTGCAGATCGACGATTCGGACGTCGAGAGCATTCGCCGGCAGCTGCCGTACAGCTAGGAGCGCGACGATGGCCAGAGTCAAACGAGGCGTCACCGCCAAGGCGCGGCATCGCAAGGTCCTCGCGCAGGCGAAGGGCTACTACAACGCGCGCCGCAAGGTTTACCGTGTCGCGAAGCAGGCGGTCATCAAGGCCGGCCAATACGCTTTCCGCGACCGCCGCGTGCGCAAGCGCGAGTTCCGCTCGCTGTGGATCACGCGGATCAACGCAGCGGCGCGCGCGCACGGATTGTCCTACAGCCGCCTGATCGACGGACTGAAGCGTGCTTCGATCGAGGTCGACCGCAAGGTGCTCGCCGACATCGCGGTCTTCGACCAGGAAGGCTTCGCTGCCCTCGCCGCCGTCGCGAAAGAGGCGCTCGCCGCCGCTTAGCTTGGATTCGCTCCGATCGGAGATTCGCGGTGAGCGACATCGCTCGACTGCTCGATGAGGCCGAGATGGCCGTGAGCTCGGCGGCCGATCTGGCCGCCCTCGACGCCGTGCGCGTGCACTATCTCGGCAAGAAGGGCGTGTTCACCCGCGAGCTGCGGGAGGTCGGCAAGCTCGCGCCCGACCAGATACCGGCGGCCGGCAAGGCGATCAACTCGGCGAAGGAATCGCTCGCGAGCGCGATCGATGCTCGGCGTGACCGGCTCGAAGAGGAGCGCATCGCGGCGCAGCTCGCGGCGAACGCGCTCGACGTCACCCTGCCGGGCCGCGGCGAGGCGCCGGGCCATTTGCACCCCGTGACGCGCAGCCTGCGCCGCATGATCGAGATCCTCGCGCATGCGGGCTTCGACGTGCACACCGGCCCGGAGGTCGAGGACGACTTCTACAACTTCACGGCGCTCAACATCCCGGCGGGCCATCCCGCGCGCGCAATGCACGACACGTTCTATTTGAGCTCCGGCTTGCTCCTGCGCACGCACACGTCGCCCGTGCAGATTCGGGCGCTGGAGGCCCACGGCGCACCGCTGCGCTTGATCGCTCCCGGCCGCGTCTACCGCCGCGATTCCGACCTTACGCACACGCCGATGTTTACGCAGGTCGAGGGCCTCGCCATCGACCGCGACGTGAGCTTCGCGAACTTGAAGGCGCTGCTCTACGACTTCGTCTCGAAGTTCTTCGAGCGCGACGTCGAGCTGCGCTTCCGGCCGTCGTACTTTCCGTTCACCGAGCCGTCGGCCGAGGTCGACGTGCGCTCGGAGTCGGGCCGCTGGCTCGAGATTCTGGGCTGCGGAATGGTGCATCCGAACGTGCTGCGCAACGCGGGCGTCGACCCCGCCGAGTGGCGCGGCTACGCGTTCGGCATGGGCGTCGAGCGGCTCACGATGCTGCGCTACGGCGTCGACGATCTGCGTGCGTTCTTCGAGAACGACTTGCGCTTCCTCGAGCAGTTCCCGTGAGGCCCTCGCCGTGCGAGTGAACGTCGAATGGCTGCGGCAATGGGCGCCCGTCGAGGCCGACGCTGAAGCGATCGCCGCGGCGCTCACCGCCTCCGGTCTCGAGGTGGAATCCGTCGAGCCGGTAGCGGGCGCGTTCGAGGGCGTGGTGGTCGGTCACGTGCAGACCGTCGAGCCGCATCCGAACGCGGACCGCCTGCGCGTGTGCACGGTCGACGACGGCCGCGGCGTGCACACGGTCGTGTGCGGCGCGCCGAACGTTGCGCCCGGCATGAAGGTGCCTTTCGCGACGGTCGGTGCCGCGCTGCCCGAAGGCAAGCGCATCGGCGCGGCGGAGCTGCGCGGCGTGCGCTCCGCGGGCATGCTCTGCTCGGCGAAGGAGCTCGGGCTCGGCGAGGAAGGGGCGGGGCTGCTCGTGCTCGACCGCGATGCCGTGATCGGCGCCGATCTGCGCCAGCAGCTGCGGCTCGACGATAGCGTGCTCGACGTGAACGTGACGCCGAACCGCGGCGACTGCTTCAGCGTGCTCGGCATCGCGCGGGAGCTCGCGGCCCGCTCGGCGGTGCCGCTTCGCCAGCCCGAGCCGCGGGCGGCGAAGCCCGCGATCTCCGAGCTCTTCGCGGTGGAGCTGCGCGCCGGCGAGCACTGCCCACGTTTCGTCGGACGCGTGGTGCGCGGTCTGCGCACCGGTCTGAAGTCTCCGCTGTGGCTGCGCGAGCGGCTGCGGCGCGCGGGCGTGCGCGCGATCCACCCGGTCGTGGACGTGACCAACTACGTCATGCTCGAGCTCGGTCAGCCGCTGCACGCCTACGATCTCGGTAAGCTCGACCGTTACATAGAGGTGCGTTTCGCGAGCGCGGACGAATCGCTGGTGCTGCTCGGCGGCGAGCGCGTGCAGCTCGAGGACGACGTGCTCGTGATCGCCGACGCGCGCGGCCCGATCGGCCTCGCCGGAATCATGGGCGGACAATCGACGGCGGTCGACGCGGCGAGCGAAGCGATCTTTTTCGAGGCCGCCTACTTCTCGCCGAGCGGGCTTGCCGGCAGGGCGCGGCGCTATGCTCTGCACACCGAGGCGTCGCAGCGTTTCGAGCGCGGCGTCGACCCGAGCGGCCAGACGCGCGCGATCGAGCGCGCGACCGAGCTGCTCGCGTCGATTTGCGGCGGCGACGTCGGACCGCTCGTGGTGGCGGAGCGGCCGGCGGATGTGCCGCGCCGCACGCCCGTCGCGCTGCGACGCGAGCGCATCGAAGCCGTGCTCGGCATGACGGTGAGCGGGCCCGACGTCGAGCAGCTGCTCGCCCGCCTCGAGATGCGGGTCGAACCCGACGGCGAGGGCTGGCGAGTGACGCCGCCGGCGTTCCGCTTCGATATCGCGATCGAGGAGGACTTGATCGAAGAGGTCGGCCGCATGCTGGGCTACGACCGAATTCCCTCGACGCCCGGCGTCGCGGTGGCGACGCTCGGCACGGCCACCGAGCGGCGCGTGCCGTCCGCGGACCTCGCCGCTACGCTCGCGGCCCGAGGCTACGCGGAAATCGTGACCTACACGTTCATCGACCCGGCGCTCGAGGAAGCCGTGAACCCGGGCACGGAGCCGGTGCGGCTCGCGAACCCCATCGCAAGCGACATGGCGGTGCTGCGCCGCTCGCTTTGGCCGGGCCTGATCGGCGCGGCCGAGCGCAACGTCAATCACCAACGCGCTCGCTTCAAGCTGTTCGAGATCGGACCGCAATTCGAGACCGAGGCGAGCGGCGTGTGCGAGACGGCCGTGCTCGCGGGTCTCGCGATGGGCAGTCGCACGCCGGAGCATTGGGACGGCGCGGCGCCGGATCTCGACTACTTCGACGTGAAAGGCGACGTGGAAGCGCTGCTGAAGCGGACCGGTGAATTCGCCGCGTTCGGTTTCGAGCCGGCGGCACATCCGGCGCTCGCGCCGGGGCGCAGCGCACGCATCGTGCGCCGCGGCAACACCGTGGGCTGGCTCGGTGCCTTGCACCCGACTTTACAAAATCGCCTCGATCGCAAACGCAGCGCAATCGTATTCGCGTTGAAGCTCGACGCCGCGTTCGCCGCAACCATCCCGGCGCTGCACACGTATTCGAGATTTCCGTCGCTGCGACGCGACCTCGCGCTCGTGGTGGACGAGACGGTATCGGCCGGCGCGTTGGTCGCGACCGCGACGGCGGCCGGCGGCGCCTTGCTCAAGACCGTGGTCGTGTTCGATGTATACCGGGGCAGCGGTGTAGATTCAAGGCGAAAAAGCATAGGGTTAGGCTTGATTTTGCAGGACGCATCACGCACGCTTACCGACGCGGATGCGGACCAAACAGTGCGCACCGTGGCGCTCCGTCTCGAGCGTGAGCTCGGGGCCACAATAAGAACCTAACAACATCTGACGCCGACGTTGTATGGCACTGACGAAAGCAGACATGGCCGAGTCGTTGTTCAACGAGCTCGGTTTGAACAAACGCGAAGCACGCGAGCTCGTCGATTCCTTTTTCGAAGATTTGCGAGCTGCGCTTGCAGTCGGAGAACAAGTCAAGCTTTCCGGATTCGGAAACTTCGATTTGCGTGACAAGAACAAACGACCTGGCCGTAATCCGAAAACCGGTGAAGAGATTCCGATCACCGCGCGTCGCGTGGTGACGTTCCGGCCAGGACAAAAACTAAAAGCGCGAGTCGAAGCATATGCTGGAACCCGGCAATAACGACGAGCTGCCCCCCATCCCAGGAAAGCGCTACTTCACGATCGGTGAAGTCAGCGAGCTGTGCGGCGTAAAACCGCACGTGCTCCGCTATTGGGAGCAAGAGTTCCCGCAGCTCAAACCGGTGAAACGCCGCGGCAACCGCCGTTACTACCAACGCCAAGACGTGCTGATCATCCGTCAGATCCGCAGTCTGTTGTACGAGCAGGGCTTCACGATCGGCGGTGCGCGCCAGCGCCTCACGGGCGACGAGGCGCGCTCCGATACCACCCAGAGCCAGCAGATCATCCGCCAGGTTCGCGCGGAGCTCGAGGACGTGCTAAAGCTGCTGCGCCGCTGAGCGCCGAGCGGCGACGCGAGTTCCCGCCCCGCCGCCTTTGCGGCTAAACTGCCACCTCCGGTCGGGGCGTGGCGCAGCCTGGTAGCGCACTTGCATGGGGTGCAAGGGGTCGGAGGTTCAAATCCTCT
Organism: uncultured Gammaproteobacteria bacterium; assembly: GCA_963817615.1. GTDB lineage: Bacteria > Pseudomonadota > Gammaproteobacteria > Steroidobacterales > Rariloculaceae > FEN-1219. Next base: position 897,591 of record CAWFPH010000003.1, read on the forward strand.
CGCCCCGACCAATTTCAATCAACGCGGTATCTTACGATACGTTCCTCGAGTGACTTGCCAATCGGCGCGTGCGCGCCCGTCGGCGACAACGCTAGTGCCGGCCACGAAAAAGATCTATCTTCAGCGAAAACCCGAAATCAACTGGCCCTTCGCTCCAAGTCCTTGTTCATCGAACAATACAAGCTCGAAAGCAATCCGTTCGCCGCGGATGCCGCGAGGCCTGTCTTCGCGTCGCATTCGGTGCGCCATACGGCCGCGAAAATCGAGGATCTGATCAAGCATCACGTCCAATCGCTGCTGCTGACCGGCCCACCGGGCGTCGGCAAGACGGCCCTCGCGCGGCAGGCCTTTCGGCCCGGCCGCGGTCTCACGGTGAGCTGGATCAAACCGGTCTGCGAGACGAAGGAGCAATTGCTCGAGCAGCTGCTGGAAGACATCGGCCCCGGCACCGTGGAGGGCAACGCTCAAGAGCTGCACAACATTCTCGACGTGTACCTGCGCCACCAAGCCGGCAACGGCGGCACGGCATTCGTCGTCGCGGATGGCGTGGAGCGCTTCGCTGGCAGCGCGCTGCGCGAGCTCGAAGCGCTGGCGCAATTGCGGCTGCGGAATCGGCCGATCCTGCGTTTTCTCCTGATTACTCGGAGCGAGGAGCTCGTCGTCAACCTCCTGCCGCAGTACGAAGGTGGCCCGCTCGCGCGGGCCGTTCACCAGCGCGTGAGCGGCTTCACGCTCGATGAGACTCGAGCGTACGTGCGCACCTGCCTGCGCGGCGCCGGCTGTGATTGGGCAGAAGAGCTGATCCCGGACGAGGTGATCGTCGACATTCAAGCGTTCACGCAAGGGGTGGTCGGCGACATCAATGCGATTTGCCGCCTCGCGCTGGACGATGTCGCGCGGCGGTCGAACGGCGGCAACCGGCAGCCGCGCGTGAGCCGCGCCCTGCTCAAAGAAGTCGGCGCGGCGTTGAATCTGCGGTACGACGCGTCCGCCTGGGCGCAGCTCACCGAGGAAGCGCTATCGCCCGATGCCGTGCACCTGAGCGACCCGGGCGAGCTGCGCGTCGAGGCCGCGCGGCTGATCGTCTCGAGCGGCCGCAAGATGATCGCCGAGATCGCGCTGAATCGGCCGCGCATGGTGCTCGGTCGTGACGACAGCTGCGACATCAGCTTGGACAGCCGCTACGTGAGCCGTTATCAAAACCTGTTCATGGAAACGCCGGAAGGCTGGGTGCTGATCGACCTCAGCAGCACGAACGGCTGTTTCGTGAACGGCCGGCGCGTGCGTGAGCATCGCCTGCGCGACGGCGATCTGATCGCGGTCGGGCATCACCAACTGCGTTTCTCCGGCCCTCACCGGCTGGCGCCGACCGGCGAGCAGAGCCGGTCTGCCTCGCGCGGCGAGCAGACGCTCGTGAGCCCGAAGCCGTCGGTCGCGGGCTTGCCGTCCACCGCCGGCGGGGGCTAGGCGTGAGCCGGGCGCAGCCGCGCAGCGTCTTCGGCCGTTAGGGCGATCGGGTCGAGCACGCGATCCTCGATGCCGAGCAGGATCGGCTCGGCGTGCTCGCGGTAGATGTTGACCTTCGCATTGAACACGCGGCGCGAAATGCCGTGCTTGTCGTTGATCACGATGCGGCGCACGGTGAACTCGCCGTTGGCGACCTTCGAGCCCGTGAGGTAGCACTTGATCGCATCGATGCGCTCGCCCGACAGCTCGATGCCGGCGAGCTGTCCGACCGTGCGCGTGGCCACGTCGACGAAATCGACCGAGCCGAGCACGACGGCGTTCGTGGGATCGCCGCTCATGGTGGGCATCTCGGCGCAGAACTCTCCGACGAGGATCTGGCCCGGCAGCGCGCGATCGATCATCCGCGCGAGCTCGACCGTCACGTCGCCGACGATGTAGTTGTACAGGGTCGGATTCAAACCCTCCGCTTGATGGAACTCGTAGCTGCTGCCGACGTGGAAGCACGCGCGCAAGCGCGGCACGATGTTTCGGTGCGCCTTCTTGTGCGCGATCGCGTTGTCGGCGAGCACGAGCTGCATGAAGTGATAAAGATTGATGTTGCCCTCGAGGGTCAGGTGACGATTCCAGATGTAGAAGCCGTCGCCCGTGGTCGTGCGCGAGAAGTCGACCGCGATGCGCTTCGACAATAGCTTGCTCTGCGCGGAGTTCAGCGAGTAGGAGAGGCTGTTCAGCTGGGTCATCTGCTCGAACGGCGTCAGCAGGCTGAAGCCCACGATGTCGAATAGCGCAACGCCGCGATTCGGCACGTAGGTGATGCCGTAGCGCTTGACCATCTTCTCGATGATCTCGTTCTGCGCGGGCGTGTTCTTGAGCGGCTCGCGCAGCGTAACGTGGGTCGGCTCGATGCCGAGCAGCCGCGCGACCTTTGCGAGCTGGGCAGGCGTGAGGCAACGGCGGGCGGACAACAGCGCCTGGAAGAAGTCCTGCTTGGGGCGCGGCGCGGCGCTGCCGTGAGCCGGCTGCGTCTGCGCCGAGTATTCCGCGACGCCGTAGTGCGGTATCACGAGCAGCGCGATGCCGTCGGTCTCGGGACACCAATTCAAGATGACGTTCTGTCCGAGCCCCCAGTGCTCGTGCAGGCAGCGGTCGAGGTAGATCAGGTTGCTCCGCTCCTTGAGGCTCATCGCGTCGGTGATCGCCGAGAGCGCGTCGAGGTAGGTGCCGACGCTCGCGAGCCTGAAGATTCCGGAATCCGCGGGATCCATGGGTTTTATAGTCGAAGCAATGGGCCGGATCATACTATTCAACCGACACTACCGAAAGGCGCGATAGCGCCATGTTCGGCATGGCGTTGTCGATTCGGACCGCCGCAGCGAGCCAGCGTCGACGTCATGCCGCGCTCGCGTGCGCCGCAGGTTGCCCCGTTTTGGCTCGACCGCCATAATCGCTGCCCCTTGAGGGCCGGTGCGGCGGCATGACCGAGAAAAGCAGCAAAGAGGAAGGTTCGAGCGTCGATCCGCGGCGCTATTCGCGCGTGGTGGTCGACGGTCTCGAGCAGGCACCGAGCCGCGCGATGCTCCGCGCGGTCGGCTTCACCGATCGGGATTTCGCCAAGCCGCAGGTCGGCATCGCGTCGACGTGGAGCATGGTCACGCCGTGCAACATGCACATCGACGGGCTCGCGCGGGAAGCGGGCGAGGGCGTCGACGAGGCCGGCGGCAAGAGCGTGCTGTTCAACACGATCACCGTGTCGGACGGCATCTCGATGGGCACGCCCGGCATGCGCTACTCGCTCATCTCCCGCGAGGTGATCGCGGACTCGATCGAGACGGTCGCGGCGGCCGAGGGTTTCGACGGGCTCGTCGCGATCGGCGGCTGCGACAAGAACATGCCCGGATGCGTGATGGCGATGGCCCGGCTCGACCGGCCCTCCGTGTTCGTCTACGGCGGCACGATCCAGACCGGGCCCGAAGCACCGGGACATCATCTCGGTGTTCGAGGCGGTCGGCAGCTACGCGGCCGGCAAGATCGACGACGCCGAGCTCAAGGAGGTCGAATCCACCGCGATCCCCGGGCCGGGCTCGTGCGCCGGCATGTACACCGCGAATACCATGGCTTCCGCGATCGAGGCGCTCGGCTTGTGCTCTGGCGAACAGCTCGGCTCAGGAAGCCGTGTCGAGCGCGAAGCGCGGCGACTGCCGCCGCGCCGGCGAGGCGGTGGTCGCGCTGCTCGAGCGCGGCATCAAGCCGTCCGACATCCTGAGCAAGGAGGCGTTCGAGAACGCGATCACGACCGTGATCGCGCTCGGCGGCTCGACCAACGCCGTGCTGCATCTGCTCGCGATCGCCCACGACGCGCGGGTCGACGCTCGCGCTCGACGACTTCACTCGCATCGGCGCGCGCACGCCGGTGCTCGCGGACCTGCGGCCGAGCGGCCGCTACCTGATGTCGGAGCTCGTCCGTATCGGCGGCATCCAGCCGCTGCAGAAGATGCTGCTCGACGCGGGCCTGCTGCACGGCGGCTGTCTCACCGTCACGGGCCGCACCGTCGCGGAGAATCTCGCGGTCAGTGCAGCCGTACCCGGAAGGCCAGGACATCGTCCGGCCGCTCGCCGAGCCGATCAAGCCCGACAGCCATCTCGCGGTGCTCTACGGCAACCTCGCGCCCGAGGGCGCCGTGGCGAAGATCTCCGGCAAGGAAGGCTTGCGCTTCGCGGGACGCGCCCGCGTGTTCCACTCCGAAGAGCAAGCGCTGCGCGCGATCCTGGACGGCGCCGTCGTCGCGGGCGACGTGGTCGTGATCCGCTACGAAGGCCCGAAGGGCGGGCCCGGAATGCGCGAGATGCTGAGCCCGACGGGCGCCATCATCGGCCGCGGCCTCGGCAAGGACGTCGCGCTGATCACCGACGGCCGCTTCTCGGGCGGCAGCCACGGCTTCGTGGTGGGCCACGTCACGCCCGAGGCGGCGGTCGGCGGACCGATTGCGATCGTCGAGGACGGCGACCCGATCGTCATCGACGCGCAGCGCAAAAGCATCGAGCTCGGCTTGCCGCAGGCGACGATCGACGCGCGGCTGCGCGCCTTCGTCCCGCCACCGCCGAAAGCCGAGCGCGGCTTGCTCGCAAAGTATGCGCACCTCGTGAGCTCCGCCTCGGAAGGCGCCGTCACCGATCTTCGGCTCGGCCGCGGGCGCTGAAGCGGCGCATCCCGTTCCTCCGATACGCTGATCACCTAGAGGCCTACGATGTCCGCAACGCAAGCGCTCGGCGCCGGCTTTGCCGCGGAAACGCCGTATCCCGATTCTCCTTGGGTCGTGCTGAAGTTCGGCGGCCGCAGCGTCTCGACGGCCGCGAACTGGGCCATCATCGCGCGTTTGATTCGCGAGCGGCTCGACGAGGGCGTGCGGCCCGTGGTCGTCCACTCCGCGCTCGTCGGCGTGTCGAATGCGCTGATCGCGCTGCTCGACGCGGCCGTCGCCGGCGAGGACACGGCCGAGCGCATCGCCAAGATCCGCGCGCAGCACGACTCGCTCGCGGTCGACCTCCGCATGGACCCGAAGCTGCTCGATGCGCGGTTCAGGACGCTCGAGCAGCTCGTGGCCGGCGTGAAGCTCGTGGGCGAGGTGAGCCCGCGCGTGCACGCACGCGTGCTCGCCACCGGCGAGCTCGCGGCCACCGAGCTCGGCGCGGCGTATCTCCGTTCGACCGGTCTCGACGTCGAGTGGCTGGACATCCGCGATTACCTCGAAAGCACGACGGTGCGCGACCAGACCGAGCGCGCACGCTACTTGTCCGCGCGCTGCGATTTCTCGGCCGACCGCGCGCTGCAGGAGCGCTTCGGCGCGGTTCGCGGCATCGTGCTGTCGCAGGGCTTCATCGCGCGCAACGCCCAGGGCGACACCGTGCTGCTCGGCCGCGGCGGCTCCGACACGTCGGGCGCCTACCTCGCGGGCAAGCTCGAAGCGCGGCGGCTCGAGATCTGGACCGACGCGCCGGGTTTCTTCAGCGCCGACCCGAAGGCCGTGCCCTCTGCGCGGCTCATCAAGAGCCTTCACTACCGCGAGGCACAGGAGATCGCGTCGGCGGGCGGCGGCATCCTGCACCCGCGCAGCATTTCGCCGGTGCGGGCCTCCGGCATCCCGCTGTTCTTGAAGTGCACCGCTCATCCCGAGTGGGAGGGCAGCGTGATCTCCAACGCGCCCGGCGACGACGAGCCGCATCTGAAGGCGATCTCGCACAGAAGCGGCATCACGCTGGTATCGATGGAATCGATGGAGATGTGGCACCAGGTCGGCTTTCTCGCCGACGCGTTCAACGTGTTCCGCGAGCACGGCCTGTCCGTCGACCTGATCTCCACGTCCGAGAGCAACGTCACGGTGTCCGTCGACATGGGCGCCAACGTGACGGACCGCAGTGCGATCGAGGCGCTCGCGGCGGACCTCCGCAAGCTCTGCCGCGTCACCGTCATCAACGATTGCGCCGCGGTCACGCTCGTCGGCCGCCGCATCCGGACGATCCTGCACGAGCTCGGACCTGTGCTCGAGGTGTTTCAGGAGCAGCAGGTGCATCTCGTGACGCAGGCGGCGAACGATTTGAACCTCACGTTCGTCGTGAGCTCCGAGCACGCCTTCAGGCTCGTGCAGCATCTGCATGGGCTGCTCGTCGCAAAGTTCGAGGGCGGAGTGTTCGGCACGACCTGGGAGCAGCTCGCGGCCGGGCGCCCGGCCGCAAAGGCCGCGCCGAAGCCCTGGTGGGTGAAGAAGAAGGCGCAGCTGCTGGAGATCGGGGCGGCTCGCGAGGCGACCTATGTCTACGACCGCGACAGCATCGCGGCGGCGATCGCCGGGCTCAAGTCGCTGCGCTCCGTCGACGCGGTGTTCTACGCCATGAAGGCGAACTCCCATCCGGAGATCTTGAAGCTCGTGCACGACGCGGGACTCAACTTCGAATGCGTGTCGCCGGGTGAGATTGCGCGCGTGCTCGAGATCGAGCCGAGCATCGACCGCAAGCGCATTCTGTTCACGCCGAACTTTGCGCCGCGCGCGGAATACGAGCGCGCGCTGGAGCAGGGCGTCTGGCTCACGCTCGACAACCTGTTTCCGCTCAAGCATTGGCCGAAGGCGTTCAAGGATCGCGACGTCTTCATTCGCATCGACACGGGCCAGGGGCGCGGCCATCACGAGCACGTGCGCACGGCCGGCGCCCACTCGAAGTTCGGCGTGCCGCTGTTCGAGATCGACGAGCTCGCCGAAGCCGTCGACGCCGCGGGCGCGCGCGTCGTCGGCTTGCATGCGCATACGGGCAGCGGAGTGCTCACGCCGGATGCGTGGCTCGATACCGGCAAGCAACTCCTGAAGCTCCTCGACCGCTTCCCCGCGGTCGAGTATCTCGACGTCGGCGGCGGACTCGGCGTGCCCGAGAAAACCGGCGAGCCCGGCATCGATCTGCGGGCCCTCGACACAGTGCTCGCCGAGGTCAAGCAGGGCTTGGGCGGGCGCGCGCTGTGGCTCGAGCCCGGCCGCTTCATCGTCGCGCAGTCGGGTGTGCTGCTCGCGCGCGTGACGCAGACGAAGGGCAAGGGCGAGGTGCAGTACGTCGGCGTCGGCACGGGCATGAACAGCCTGATTCGGCCCGCCCTGTACGGCGCTTATCACGACATCGTGAACCTCACGCGGCTCGGCAAGCCGGCCACCGAGCTCATGACCGTGGTGGGCCCGATCTGCGAGACGGGCGACCGCTTGGGCTCCGATCGGTTGCTGCCGCCCGCGAAGGAAAACGACGTGCTGCTGATCGCGAACACGGGCGCCTACGGCTACACGATGAGCTCGCACTACAACTTGCGCGACCCCGCCCCCGAGATCCTGATCTGACCGCGGCGGGCCGCGCGCCCGCCGCGGGCGCGCCGCTCGATCTCGCCGCCGCGGCCTGTCCGGTACGGACCTTGCACGGAATCCTCGATTGGACCGAAGCAAGGAGCGGCGATGACGACCGGCACGACGACCGAGCGTGGGCCCGAAGAGCCCGTTGCAACCGAACGCGGCGAGGCGCCGCTCGCGAAACCGCTCGAGGACTACGGCCTGATCGGCAACACGCTGTCGGCGGCCCTGGTCGGGAAGGACGGCTCGATCGACTGGTTGTGCCTGCCGCGCTTCGACTCGCCGGCCTGCTTCGCGGCCTTGCTCGGGGGACCGGAGCACGGCCGTTGGCTGATCGCTCCCGAGGAGCAGGCACGCGAGACGCACCGCTGCTACCTGCCGGGCACCGCGGTGCTCGAGACCCGCTTCGTGACGCCGAGCGGCGAAGCCGCGGTCGTCGACTTCATGCCGTTCAGCGAGCACGAGAACAAGGTCGACCTCGTGCGGATCGTGCGCGGCATCCGCGGCACGGTCCGGTTCCGGATGGAGGTCGTGCTGCGATTCAACTACGGCCAAGCCGTGCCGTGGGTGAGGCGGCGCGACTATGGGTTGAGCGCGATAGCAGGGCCGGACGCCGTGGAGCTGCACACGGACGTGCCGCTCGAAGGGCAGGAGCTCAAGACGTGCGCGTCGTTCACGATCGGCGAGCACGACAGCGCGCCTTTCACGCTGTCGTACCACCCCTCGCATCAGATGCCGCAGTTCGTCCCCGACCGCAAAGAAAGCCTCGAGCGCACGGTGTCGACGTGGCGGGAGTGGTCGAAGCGCTGTCGCTTCGAGTGCGACGACGCCGAATGGACGGACGCGGTGCTGCGCTCGCTGATCACACTGAAGCTGCTTACGTTCGGCCCGACCGGCGGTATCGTGGCCGCGCCGACCACGTCGCTGCCGGAAACGCTCGGCGGACGGCGCAACTGGGATTATCGCTACTGCTGGATCCGCGACTCGGCGCTCACGCTGTACGCGCTGCTGAACGCCGGCTATCGCGACGAGGCCGTCGCCTGGCGCCGCTGGCTGCTGCGGGCAGCGGCAGGCCACCCGCAGCAGCTGCACATCATGTACGGGCTCGGAGGTGAGCGGTGGCTGCCGGAGAACGAGGTGCCGTGGCTGCCGGGCTACGAGTCCAGCCGCCCGGTCAGGATCGGCAATCTCGCGGTCGAGCAGAATCAGCTCGACGTCTACGGCGAGCTCATGGACGTGCTGCACGCGGCCCGCGCCGCGGACCTGAGCCCGCTCAACGACGCTTGGCGCCTGCAAACGGTGCTGCTCGAGCACCTCGAGAAGATCTGGCGGGAACCGGACCACGGCATTTGGGAGGTCCGCACGGCCGCGCGCGCCTTCACGCATTCGCGCCTGATGTGCTGGGTGGCGTTCGACCGCGCCGTGAAATCGAGCGAGCGTTACGGGCTCGACGGCCCCATCGACCGGTGGCGCACCGTGCGCGCCGAGATTCACGACGACATCTGCAAGAACGGCTTCGACGCGAAGCGCAACACGTTCGTACAGTACTACGGCGGCTCCGCGCTCGATGCGGCGCTGCTGTTGCTGCCGCAAACGGGCTTCTTGCCGGTCGACGATCCGCGCGTGCGCGGCACGATCGAAGCGATCGAGCGCGAGTTGGTCGAGGACGGCTTCGTGCGGCGCTACTCGACGAGCGACGTCGCGGAAGGGCGGGGCAACGAAGGAGCATTTCTCGTTTGCTCGTTTTGGCTCGCGGACGCCTACGTGCTGCTCGGCCGCCTCGACGACGCCACTGCGCTCTTCCGGCGCTTGCTCGAGCTGCGCAACGACTTGGGATTGCTCAGCGAGCAGTACAGCCCGGCCGCGAGGCGCCAGCTCGGCAACTTTCCACAGGGGTTCTCGCACATCGGGCTCGTGAACACGGCGTTCAACCTCGTGAAGGCGCACGGTCCCGCCGAGCAGCGCTCGCAGCGTACGGCGCCGGCCAATGGCGGCGAGGAGCCGCGCGAGCCCGAGCGCGGCGCGGCGCAAGCGCGCTAAGCGCCATGGACTTGCTCGACACGAATTGGCTCGCGCAGCTCGCGATCGCCGTCAAGGTGCTGATCGCGGGCGTGCTCGGCGGGCTGATCGGCCTCGAGCGAGAGCTTGCCGAGCGGCCCGCCGGCATCCGCACGCACGCGGTGCTCGCCGCGGCGGCCGCTCTGTTCGTCGCCATCACCGACATGCTCGTCGGTCACTTCAACGAGGAGTTGCCGAGCACCCTGATCCGTTCAGACCCGATTCGCGTGGTGCAAGCGATCGTGACCGGCGTCGGCTTCATCGGCGCGGGCACGATCCTGCATCATCGCCGCGACGGCACCGTCGAAGGGCTCACGACGGCCGCGTCGATGCTGCTCGTCGCCGGCATCGGCGTTGCGGTCGCGATGCGGGCGCTGCTGCTCGCCGCAGTCGTCACGGTCATGACGCTGCTGCTGCTGCACGGGGTCGGCAAGCTCGTCGAGAAGCACACGGGCTCCGGCCGTCATTCGGAACGGTCTCCGCCCGACTGAGGGGCGGCGGCCGAGCGCTGCGCGGGATCGTCCGTGGCAGAGGCCGGCGCGGGCGAGTCGCGCGCTCGAGCGTGCTCAGGGAGCGCTGCGGTGGCGCCGCTCGAGCTCCGCGACGACATCGGCCAGCTTGATCTCGCGGACCGCGAGCAGCACGAGCAGGTGATAGAGCAGGTCCGCCGCCTCGGCCGTCACGCGCGCGCGGTCCTGCGCGGCCGCCGCGAGCGCGAGCTCGACGGCTTCCTCGCCGAGCTTCTGGGCGACCTTGAGTGTGCCCTCGGCCGCGAGCCGTGCGGTATAGCTGCCCTCCGGCGCCTCGGCGAGCCGACTGCCGATCACCTCTTCGAGCTGCTCGAGGAATATCACGCTCACACGCTGCTCCTATGCCAAAGGTCTGACGGCGATGCCGGCCGCCGCGAGATAGCGCTTGAGCTCGCCGATCTCGATCGCGGCCGTGTGGAATACGCTCGCAGCGAGCGCGCCATCGACGTGCGCCGACGCGAACACGTCCCTGAAATGCTCCATGGTGCCCGCCCCCCCCGACGCGATCAGCGGCACGGCGCACACGGCACGCACGGCCGCGAGCTGGCCCAGGTCGTAGCCTTTACGCACGCCGTCTTGGTTCATGCAATTCAGCACGATTTCCCCCGCGCCGCGCCGCTGCACCTCTCGCACCCAGTCGAGCGTGCGCCGCGCGGCGGCCTTCGTGCGGCTCGGATCGCCCGTGTACTGATAGACCTCGTAGGCGCCGGCGCGCTCGAGCGTGTCGATGCCGATCACGACGCACTGCGACCCGAACCGTTGCACGAGCTCGTCGATCAGCTCCGGACGCTCGAGCGCGGGCGAATTGATCGAGATCTTGTCGGCGCCCAAGTTCAGGACGCTTTCGGCGTCCGCGAGGCTGCGGATGCCGCCCGCCACGCAGAACGGGATGTCGAGCACCGCGGCGATCCGGTTGACCCAACTGCGGTCGACCGTGCGGCCGTCGGGGCTGGCGGTGATGTCGTAGAACACGAGCTCGTCGGCGCCTTCGTCGCGGTAGCGCTTCGCAAGCGCCATGATGTCGCCGACCACGCGGTGGTCGCGAAAGCGCACGCCCTTCACGACGACGCCGTCGCGCACGTCGAGGCACGGAATTATGCGGCGGGCAAGAATGGCTTCAGCTCCGCTGGGTCGAGTCGTCCTTCGAGCAGCGCCTTGCCCGACACCGCCGCCGCCGCGCCGGCCGCTGCGAGCGCGGCGAGGTCGCGCGCGTCGCGCACGCCGCCCGATGCCTGGAATGCAATCTCCGGCCAACGCCGTGCGCAGTCCGCATACAGCGCCACGTTCGGCCCCGTCAACGCGCCGTCGCGGTCGATGTCGGTGCAAAGCACGTGCTTGAGCCCGGCCGCGCGATAGCGCTCGATCGCGCCGCCGAGCGTGAGCGACGATGCCTTCGTCCAACCGTGTGTCGCGATCAGCGCCCGCCCCTCCGGATCGAGCCGCACGTCGAGCGCGAGCGTCAGGCGCTCCGGTCCCAGCTCGCCGAACCAGCCGGCCACGGTCGCGGGCTCGGCCACCGCGAGGCTGCCGAGCACCACGCGATCGGCCGCGCCGAGCGCGCGCTCGAGGCTCGCGCGCGTCCGGATCCCGCCGCCGAGCTGAATGCCCAGCCCCGCCGTCTCGCGCAGCCGCGCGACGAGGTCGAGATTCACGGGCTCGCCGCGCTTCGCGCCGTCGAGATCCACGACGTGCAGCCAGCGCGCACCGAGCGCGCGGTACCGCTGCGCGAGCTCGAGCGGATCGAAGTCGTAGCGCGTCTCCTGGGCGAAGTCGCCCTGGTATAGCCGCACGCAGCGTCCGTCTCGCAGGTCGATCGCCGGGATCAATTCCATCGGGTGCCGCCCATCGCCTAGAAGCTCACGAAGTTCTCGAGCATCCGCGCACCGACGCTCGACGAGCGCTCCGGATGGAACTGCGTGCCGAAGAAATTGCGCTGCTCGATCACCGACGAGAACGGCCCGCCGTAGTCCGTGACCGCACGCGTGTAGGCGCCGACCGGCGCCGCGTAGCTGTGGATGAAGTAGGCGTACGCGCCGGACGCGACGCCCGCAAGCAGCGGCGATTCGCCCACGGGCTCGATGCCGTTCCAACCCATTTGCGGCACGGGCAGCTCGACGCTTTGCGCCAGCCGCCGAACCTGCGCGTCCACGATGCCGAGGCAGCGTACGTCCTCCTCCTCGGAGCCGGCGAACAGGAGCTGCATGCCGAGGCAGATGCCGAGCACCGGCTGCGCGAGAGCAGGCACGACGTCGGCGAGACCGGCGGCCGCGAGGCGCGCCATCGCGGGGCCCGCCGCGCCGACACCCGGCAGGATCACGTGCGTGGCCGCGCGCACTCGGGCCGGATCCTCCGTAACCGGCGCGTCGACGCCTAGGCGCGCGAGCGCGAACTGCAGCGATGCGAGATTCGCGCCGCACGAGCCGATGATCACGACGTCGCGCGTCACAGCACGCCCTTCGTGCTCGGCAATACGTCGCCCTCGCGGCGAATCGCCTGTCGCAGAGCCCGCGCGACGCCCTTGAAGCAGACCTCGACCATGTGGTGCGTGTTCTCGCCGCGCACGCGCACGTGCACGGCCGCGCCGAGCGTCTCCGCGAGCGACCGGAAGAAGTGCGGCACGAGCTCGGTCGGCAGCTCGCCCACGCGATCGCGCGGAAACGACCCTTCGAACACGAGGTACGGCCGTCCGCCGAGGTCGATCGTCACCTCGGCATCGGCCTCGTCCATCGGCAGCAGGAAACCGTAGCGCGCAATCCCGCGCTTGGTGCCGAGCGCCTGCTTGAGCGCCTGGCCGAGCGCGAGCGCGACGTCCTCGACCGTGTGGTGCTCGTCCACCGCGAGATCGCCGCGGCAGCGCACGTCGAGCGCGAAGCCCCCGTGCTTGCCGAGCTGCTCGAGCATGTGGTCGAAGAACCCCAAGCCCGTGGCCGCACGGGGCTCGGCCTCGGCGTCGAGATCGACCGCAACCCGAATCTCGGTCTCGCGCGTACGCCGCTCGACCACGGCCGTGCGTGGCCGATCGAGCAGCGCATGGGCGACCGCGGCCCACGTCGGGGTGTCGGCTGAGCCGAGCTTGCAGCCGCGGATGCCGAGATTGCGCGCAAACTCGACGTCGCTGTCGCTGTCGCCGACCATCGCCGAAGTGCTCCGGTCGAGCGGCTCCGCGTTCACGAGCTCGCGCACGAGACCGAGCAGCGGCTTGCGGCAGCCGCAGCGCTGCTCCGGCGTGTGCGGACACACGAACGTCGCGGCAAACTCGATGCCCTGGCTCGCGAACAGCTCTCGCACGAACGCATCGACGCGGTCGTAGCGCTCGCGCGGCAACGCGCCCGTGCCGAGCTGCGCCTGGTTCGTGACGACGACCAACGCGAAGCCCGCATCCTTGAACCGCAGCAGCGCCGGAATCACGCCGGGCAGCAAGCGGACGCGCTCGACGTCGTGGCCCGCCGGCTCGAGCGGCTCGATCAACGTGCCGGCACGGTCGAGAAACAAAATCTTACGCATCGGCGGTGCGCTCCGCGCCCGACACGGCCTTCAGCAGCGAGTCGTTGTCGGCGGGTCGGCCGACGGTGATCCGCACGCAGTTCGTGAGCAACGGGTCCTCGAACGTGCGCACGAGGATCCCGGCGCGCCGCGTGATCTCGCGGAAACGCAGACCGTCGCGCACGTGCACGAGGATGAAGTTGGCGTCGCTCGGATACACGGTCCGGACCTGGGGCACGTCCTCGAGCGCGGCCGCGAGCCGCTCGCGCTCGCGCTTGAGCAGCGCGACCCGCTCCTCGGACACGCGCAGCGAATCGGCCGACAGCGCCTGCATCACGAGCTCGATCGAAGGGGTGGGGAACGTGTAGGGCGGCAGCACCGTCTGGCAGAACTCGATGACCTCGGGCGCCGCGACGATCAGCCCGCAGCGCACGCCCGCCAGCGATACGAACTTCGACAGCGTGCGCAGCAGCACGACGTGCTCGTGGCGGTTGCGCAGGTCCACGAAATCCTGCGCCTCGGCGAACTCGTGATACGCCTCGTCGATCACCACGAGCGCGCGGCCGGCCGTTTCGGCGCAAATCCGCTCCACGGCGGCACGCTCCATCGAGCCGCCCGTCGGATTGTTCGGCGAGCAGACGAACACGATCTTCGTCTGCGCGTCGATCGCCGCGAGCACCTTGTCGGCGTCGAGCGCGAAGTTGCGCTCGGCGACGAGCGGCACGCGCGTGATGCCCGCGTTCTGGATCGTGGCGTACAGCCGGTACATGTCGAACGTCGGCGGCGTGATCAGGATCTTGTCGCGGCCGGCCGCGCAGAAACCGCGGATCAGCACGTCGATGGCTTCGCTGCTGCCGCGCGTCACGAGGATCTGCCGCTGCTCGATGCCGTAATAGCCCGCGAGCTTCGCTTGCAGCACGGTCGGGCGCGGCGGCGGATAGACGTTCAGGCCGCGCTCGGTCGTGTCGCCCGGCGTGCGCCACGGCGATTCGTTCGCGTTCAAGCGAATGCAGCCCGGCTCGTACGCGCCCGGCACGTACGGCTGAATGGCGCGCAGCTCGGGGCGCGCGAGATCGAGCACGCTCACGATCGTGCCGCCGCGAGCGCGTCGAGGCGCTCGGTCACTGCGACGGCGTGCGCCTCGAGCCCTTCGAGACGCGCGAGCGTCGCCGCGATCGGGCCGATCGTGCGCAGGCCCTCGGGCGTGAGCTCCTGGACCGTCATGGAGCGCATGAAATCGGCGACGCCGAGGCTCGAGTAACGCCGCGCAAACCCGTAGGTCGGCAGCACGTGATTGGTGCCGCTGCAGTAGTCGCCGACGGACTCCGGCGTCCACGGCCCTAGGAACACCGACCCGGCGGCCTGCACGCGGGGCAGCCAGTCGCGGGGCCGCTCGATTTGGAGGATCAGGTGCTCCGGCGCGTAGCGGTTCGAGAGCTCGAACGCCGTGTCGAGATCGGCCACGACGATCACGGCCGAACGCGCGAGCGCACCCTCGACGAGCCCGCGCCGCGGCAGCCGCGCCTTCTGCGTCGCGAGCGCGCCGATCGTCGCTGCCGCGAGCTCGCGGCTCGTGGTGACCAGCAGCACCTGCGAATCCGCGCCGTGCTCGGCCTGCGAGAGCAGGTCGGAGGCGACGAAATTCGGCTTTGCGCTCGCATCCGCGATCACGAGCACCTCGGAGGGGCCGGCCGGATAATCGCGTGCCGCGCCTGCGGGGTCGCGATCCACCTGTGCCTTGGCCTCGGTGACCCACGTGTTGCCGGGCCCGAAGATCTTGTCGACCTTCGGCACCGTCTCGGTTCCGTACGCCATTGCGGCCACGGCCTGCGCGCCGCCGAGCTTGAACACGCGCTCGACGCCCGCGACTTGCGCCGCATACAGCACGGCCGGGTGCACGCTGCCGCTGCGCTGCACGGGACTGCACAAGAGCCGCGTCGTGCAACCCGCGAGCCGCGCGGGCACGCCGAGCATGAGCGCGGTGGAAGGCAGCGGCGCATTACCCGCGGGCACGTAAAGACCCACGCTCTCGATCGGCCGGAGCACGCGCTCGCAGCGCACGCCCTCGGCCGTGTCGACCGCGAGCGGCTGAGGAACCTGCGGGCGGTGGAACGTCTCGATGTTCGCGGCGGCCGCGCGGATCGCGCGCCGCGCAGTCTCGTCGATCGAGCGCTCGGCCGCTGCGAATTCCTCCGGCGCGACCTCGAGCGAGTCGAGCTCGACGCCGTCGTGCTTTGCGGTGAGCTCGCGCAGCGCCGCGTCGCCCTCGCGCCGGACGCGCTCGATGATCGCGGTCACGCGCGCGCCAAGCTCGGCGTCCGCATCGAGCGCCGGGCGAGTCAGCAACGAACGCTGCTCCGCGGTCGTGAGCTCTTCCCAAATCCGGGGTTGCATGACGTCTACGCCAACATCTTCTCGACGGGCAGCACGAGCATCGAGCTTGCGCCGGCTTCCTTGAGCTGCTCGAGGGTCTCCCAGAATACGTTCTCGCGGCACACCGCGTGCACAGCGACTTTATCGTCGCGGCCCTCGAGCGGGATGATCGTGGGCGATTCGCTGCCGGGCAAGAGCGCCCGAATCTCCGCGAGAGCGGACCTCGGCGCGTGCAGCATGATGTATTTGCTCTCCTTGACCTGCAGCACGCCCTGGATGCGCTGTAACAGCCGCTCCAGCCACTTGGCCTTCTCGCCCAGGATCGGCGCGGGCGTCTGGATCAGCGCGGCGCGGCTCTCGAGAATCGTTTCCGCCTCGTAGAGCTGGTGCGCGCGCAGCGTCGAGCCGCTGGACACCAAATCGCAGATCAGATCCGCCTTCCCCAAGCTCGGCGCGATCTCGACCGCGCCGGAAAAGGAGATGATCTGCACGCCTGCGACGCCGTGGCGCGCGAGATAGTCTTTGAGTATCCACGGATAGGTCGTCGCGATGCGTTTACCCTCGAGCGAGGGCGGCCCGCCGTAGATCGTGCCGTCGGGCACCCCGAACGACAGCCGGCACTGACCGAAGTCGAGCTTGCTGATCTCGCGGAACAAATCCTTCTTGCCTTGCTCGATCATCTCGAGGCGCCGCTCCTCGATGATGTTGAGACCCACGATGCCGAGGTCGCAGATGTCCTCTTGCACGAGCCGCGGGATGTCGTCGTCGCGCACGAGCAGTACGTCGACCGGCATGTTCTCGCCGTAGCAGATCAGTTGATCCTTGCCGCGGGAGTAGGAGAGGCCGCAGCGCACGAGCAGCTCGAGGGAGTGCTCCGTGAGTCGCCCCGACTTTTGCACCGCGATCTTGATTCGAGCTTCGGTCGACACTCGCATACCACACCTCACAATGGGCTCACGCGCTTCAGAGCCACTTGATAGCCGCCGTTGCCGCCGGTCAGGAACCGCGCGACTCGGCCGATCGTCGTGACCGACACGCCCGTGAGCTCGTGAATCCGGCGGTAGGGCAGGCCGTCCTGCAGATACTTGACCACGGCCCAGCGGTCGACCAGCGCCTCGAGCTCCGCGGGCGTGCACAGATCGGCGAAGAATTGCGCGCACTCGTCCTCGGTGCGCAAGCTCAAGATCGCACGATACAGGCCGTGTTGGGCTCGGGCCGCCGCCCGGGGCGAAAGACCGCGATGCGTCTTCATTCGGGACCGCTCCGTTCCGTCCAGCGCGCTGCGCCAATGTAATAGCGCGCTATTACATTAGCATGAACGCAGGCGCAGCACAAATCCGGGGCAGGGCGCCTCAGCGGGGCAGGTGCTCGAGAACGGCGTCGGTGAAGGCGGCCGTCTGCAGCCAGTCGCGGCCGCCGGCGATGTCGCGCGTGCGGGCGCCGGCGCGCAGCGCGCCGGTCACGGCGTGCTCGACGGCTGCAGCCGCGGCTTCGGCACCGAGGCTGTGGCGCAGCAGCAGCGCGCCGCTCAGGATCGCGCCGCAAGGATTCGCGACGCCTTGACCCGCGATGTCGGGCGCCGAGCCGTGGATCGGCTCGTAGAGCCCGGGGCCCTCGTCGCCGAGCGACGCGGACGGCAAGAGGCCCATCGAGCCCGCGAGCATCGACGCCTCGTCCGTAAGAATGTCGCCGAACATGTTCTCGGTGACCATCACGTCGAAGTCGGCGGGCCGAGACAGCAGATGCATCGCGGCCGCGTCTACCAGCAGGTGCTCGACCGTGAGCTCCGGGAACTCGTCGCGGTACACGCGCGTCGCGACGTCGCGCCACAGCCGCGACGTGTCGAGCACGTTCGCCTTGTCGACGGAGGTCACCTTGCGCCGCCGTGCCATCGCGAGCCGGCCCGCGACGCGGCAGACGCGCTCGATCTCGGGCGTCGTGTATTCGCAGGTGTCGTAGGCGCCGGCTTCGCTGCGGCCGCGCTTGCCGAAGTAGATGCCGCCCGTGAGCTCGCGTATCACGAGGATGTCGACGCCCGCGAGCTTCTCCGGCTTGAGCGGGGAGGCCGCCGCGAGCTCGGGCACGGTCGCGACCGGCCGCAAGTTGGCGAACAGCCCGAGCGCCTTGCGGATTCCGAGCAGGCCGGCCTCGGGCCGGTGCTGCACCGGCACGTTGGCCCATTTCGGGCCGCCGACCGCGCCGAGCAGAATCGCATCCGCGCTCCTGCAGGCGAGCAGCGTCTGCTCGGGCAGGGCCGTGCCCGCGGCGTCGTACGCCGCGCCGCCGAGCAGCGCGTTCTCGAACACGAGCCCGAGATCGAAACGCTCGGAGACGGTCTCGAGCACGCGCACGGCTTCGGCCGTGACCTCCGGCCCGACGCCGTCGCCGGCGAGCACCACGATGCGCCGCATCATGCGCGCTTGCGCTCGTAGGCGGCGATCGCGGGCTCCTGCTCGAGCAGGAAGCCGAGCTGGTCGATGCCGTTCATCAGGCAGTAGCGCGAGAACTTGTCGATCGGAAACGCCGAGCGCTTGCCGGTCGGCAGCGTGAGCGTCGCACTGTCGACGTCGATCGCGACCTCGGCGCCCGGGTGCTCCAGCAGCCACGCGTGCGTGGCCGCGTCGGTGATGACCGGCACGAGGCCGTTCTTGAGCGAGTTGTTGCGGAAGATGTCGGCGATCTCGGTGCTCACGACCGCGCGGATGCCGAAGTCGAGCAGCGCCCAAGGCGCGTGCTCGCGCGACGAGCCGCAGCCAAAATTGTGGCCGCCGACGAGTATCGTCGCGCCGCGGCTCTCGGGGCGATTCAGCACGAAGTCGGCGCGCTCGCGGCCGTCCGCCGAATAGCGCCAATCGTTGAACAGATGCTCGCCCAGGCCTTCCTTCGTGGTCGTCGTGAGAAAGCGGGCGGGGATGATCTGATCCGTGTCGATGTCGTCCTGCGGCATCACGACGGTCCGGGAACGGATTTGCTTGACGGGTTCCATCGCGTTCAGTCCATGAGCTTGCGCGGATCGGCGATCGCGCCGGCGATCGCGGCCGCGGCCGCGGTGAGCGGGCTCGCGAGCACGGTGCGCGCACCGCTGCCCTGGCGGCCCTCGAAATTGCGATTGCTCGTGCTGACCGAGAGCTTGCCGGTCGGCACGGTGTCGCCGTTCATCCCGATGCACATCGAGCAGCCCGATTCGCGCCACTCGCCGCCGGCCGCGCGGACGATCTCGTCGATCCCCTCGGCCTCGGCCTGTCGCTTGACCTCTTGGGAGCCCGGCACGACGAGCAGCCGGACGCGCTCCGCGATTCGGCGGCCGCGCAGCAGGTGAGCGGCTTGGCGCAGATCGCTCAACCGGCCGTTCGTGCAGGAGCCGATGAACACGACGTCGACCGGCAGCCCGAGCAGCGGCTTGCCCGCCTCGACCTGCATGTACGCGAGCGCCTTGCGGAACGCCGGGTCGTCGTCGAGCGGCACTGCATCGTCGATCGGGATCACCATGCCGGGATTGGTGCCGAACGTGACCATCGGCGCGAGGCCCGACACGTCGACATCGACGACGTGGTCGAAGCGCGCCCCCGCATCGCTCGGCAGCGTGCGCCAGCGGCGCACGGCCGCTTCCCAGTCGGCGCCCTGCGGCGCGAGCGGCTTGCCGGCGAGATATTCGTAGGTGGTGTCGTCGGGCGCGACCATGCCCGCGCGCGCGCCGGCCTCGATGGACATGTTGCAGATCGTCATCCGCTCTTCCATCGTGAGACTCGCGACCGCGCTGCCGCGGTACTCGATGACGTGGCCGGTGCCGCCGCCGACGCCGATCGTGCCGATCACGCGCAGGATCACGTCCTTCGCGGTTACCCCGGGCGGCAACCGTCCGTTCAAGTTGATCGCAAGGGACTTCGGCTTGCGCTGCAGCAGGCACTGCGTCGCGAGCACGTGGCCGACCTCCGTGGTGCCGATGCCGAACGCAAGCGCGCCGAACGCGCCGTGCGTGCTCGTGTGCGAGTCGCCGCAGACGATCGTGGTGCCCGGCTGGCTCGCGCCGAGCTCGGGTCCGATCACATGCACGATGCCGCGCTGCGGGCTGCCGAAGCCGCGCAGCTCGATGCCGAAGTCGCGGCAGTTCTGCTCCATCTGCCGGACCTGCTTGGCGGCGGCCGGCACGCTCACGCGCTCGAGGTCGGCGGGCGTGGGCACGGCCACCGTCGGCGTCGAATGATCGAGCGTCGCCAGGCACAAATCGGGGCGTCGGACCTCGAGCCCGCGCGAGCGCAAGAGATCGAACGCCTGCGGCGTCGTGACCTCGTGCAGCAAGTGCAGGTCGATGTAGAGCACGGCCGGCGTTGCGTCGCTCTCGGGCGCGACGACGTGCGAGCTCCAGACCTTCTCGAACAGCGATTGCGCGGCCATTGCGAGTGCCGTCAGACGGCGATGGGCCGATCGATACGGCCGCTCTTGCCGCCGGTGATCGGCTCGAGCCAGCCCCAGCGGTCGACGGTGGTGCCGTCGAAGAGGCCGAAGAACAGCTTCTGCAGCCGTTCGGTCACGGGACCGCGCCGGCCTTCGCCGACGGCGATGCGGTCGACCGAGCGCACGGGCGTGACCTCCGCGGCGGTGCCCGTCAAGAACACTTCGTCCGCGATATAGAGCAGCTCGCGCGGAATGTTCTGCTCGATGACCGTGAGCCCCGCGGCCTCGGCCAGCTTGAGCACCGTGTCGCGCGTGAGCCCCGAGAGGATCGAGGAGGCGATGGGCGGCGTGTACAGCTTGCCGTTCTGCACGAGGAACAGATTCTCGCCCGCGCCTTCGCTCACGAAGCCCTCGGTATTGAGCGCGAGCCCTTCCGCGAAGCCGAGCCGGCGCGCCTCGAGCGTGATCAGCGCGCTCGACAGATAATTGCCGCCGGCTTTCGCGAGCGCCGGCACCGTATTCGGCGCGACCCGCTGCCACGACGACACGCAGACGTCGACGCCTTGCTCGAGGCCGCCTTCGCCGAGGTACGAGCCCCATTCCCAGGCCGCGACGGAGACCGTCGCAGGCTGCTCGATGTTGCCCGCGACGCCCATCTCACCATAGCCCCGGAACGCGATCGGCCGAATGTACGCGCCGTCGAGCAGCCCGTTCTCTCGGACCACATCGCGACACGCGTCGATCAGCGCGTCGCGCGCATACGGGATCTTGATGCGGTAGATCTTCGCCGAATGGTACAGCCGCCGAATGTGGTCGGTGAGCCGAAACCCGGCCGGCCCCTGCGGCGTCTTGTAGACCCGAATGCCTTCGAATACGGAGGAGCCGTAGTGCAGGGCATGGGAGAGCACGTGCACCGTCGCCTGGTCCCACGGGACCAAGCGGCCTTCGTGCCAAATGAACTTGCTCGTTTTCAGCGGCATCCTGTCACTCCGGCGAAAATCGGCTCAACTATTGTCTACTCAGAAGCGGGCCCCGTCACGGCGAATCCTCGGGATTGCTGGACGGTCATTCCTGCAGCCAGCTCATCCGGCCGCGCAGCTCGCGGCCGACCTTCTCGATGCTCTGGTCGAGATCCTCCTGGAGCAGCCGCTTGTAATTCGGCTGGCCGGCCTTGTTCTCCTCGATCCATTGCTTCGCGAAGGTGCCGTCCTGCACCTCTTCGAGCACCCGGCGCATATTGTCGCGCACGTGCGCGTCGATGATTCGCGGGCCGCGCGTGAGATCGCCGTATTTCGCGGTGTCGCTCACGAATTGGTGCATCTTCTTCAAGCCGCCCTCGTGCAGCAGGTCGACGATCAGCTTCATCTCGTGCATGCATTCGAAGTACGCGACTTCCGGCTGATAGCCTGCGTCGACGAGCGTCTTGAACCCTTGCACGATCAGCTCGGTCGCACCGCCGCACAGCACGGCCTGCTCGCCGAACAGATCGGTCTCCGTCTCCTCGCCGAACGTGGTCTCGAGCACGCCGCCGCGCGTGCCGCCGATGCCGTGCGCGTAGGCGAGCGCGCGCGCGTGCGCCTTGCCGGTCGCGTCCTGCGCGACCGCCACGAGGCACGGCACACCGCGGCCCTGCTCGTACTGGCGGCGCACCAGATCGCCGGGGCCTTTCGGCGCGATCAGCACGACGTCGAGATCGGCGCGGGGCTTGATCTGCTTGTAGTGAATGTTGAAGCCGTGCGCGAACAGCAGCGTGCAGTTCTGCTTCAGGTTCGGCTCGATCTCCTTATAAAGCTGCGCCTGCGCGATATCCGGCACCAAGAACGCCACCAAGCCGGCGCCTTTCACCGCCTCGGCGGGCGCCTGTACGTTCAAGCCGTCGCGCTCGGCCTGCGCGGACGTCTTGCCGCCGGGCCGCAGGCCCACCACGACGTCGTAGCCCGAGTCGCGCAGATTCAGCGCATGCGCGCGTCCCTGACTGCCGTAGCCGAGCACCGCTATGCGCTCGCCGCGGAGCGCGCCCGGCTCAACATCCGCTTCCGTGAACAACTGCATCGTTTACCCCTTAAAACCGAGCAATCTCGGCGTCGCTAAAAAAAAACCCCGCAGCCTTGCGGGTGCGGGGTTTTCGTCATGAGGCTCGTCGTCAAGCCGAACGCCCGCACCTGTCGCGGCCAAGTACTACCGGGCGGGCGGGGCGCGTTTTTCTCATCTCAGTCTGATGAAAAGGTGGACACGGCATGATCTTAGAAAACACCAAGGGGCGTCAACCCTTTAGAGGGCAGCCCTGCGGCCGCGGGGAGGTCGCTCGCGGC
Organism: uncultured Gammaproteobacteria bacterium; assembly: GCA_963817615.1. Classification (GTDB taxonomy): domain Bacteria; phylum Pseudomonadota; class Gammaproteobacteria; order Steroidobacterales; family Rariloculaceae; genus FEN-1219. The sequence goes on from CAWFPH010000003.1 coordinate 920,085, forward strand.
GGCCCTGCGCGCGGGGCGCCATTCTAGAATGGGCGCTAACCGCGCGGCTTAGCGCATTGTTGCGGATTGGGAATTGAGCGGTCGCATGGAAGGCGAAAGGTCCCGCCGGCGCCGCTCGCGTCCGACGCCGTCCGCGCGCAGCGGCACGCCGAGGACGGGCTGGCGCACCGCGCCGTTAGCGTGAATACTGCGACGCGGATCGAGCCGTTCGCAGCAGCGGCTCGGAGTCATTGCAGGATCGAGAAACAGCCTCGAGGGAGAGAACGCTATGTCCATCAATGTCGGCGACAAGATGCCAAAGGGTCAATTCATGCGGATGGGACCGAAGGGACCCGAGCCGATGTCGACGGACGAGCTGTTCGGCGGCAAGAAAGTCGTGCTGTTCTCGGTGCCCGGCGCGTTCACGCCGACCTGCTCGGCCAAGCATCTGCCGGGGTTCATCCAGAACGCGGAAGCGCTCAAAGGCAAGGGCGTCGACACGGTCGCCTGCATGGCCGTGAACGACGTGTTCGTGATGTCGGCTTGGGGTGACTCCGCCAAAGCCGGCGGCAAAGTCATGATGCTCGCCGACGGCAACGGCGAATATGCACGCGCCCTCGGCCTCGAGATGGATGCCAGCAAGTTCGGCATGGGCACGCGCGGCAAACGGTTCTCGATCATCGTCGACGACGGCGTGGTGAAGCAGCTCAACGTGGAGCCGGCCGGGGAGTTCGGCGTGAGCTCCGCCGAGTCGGCGCTCCGCCAGCTCTGATCTTTTTCTTTCCGTCTTACGCACTCACTTCGATTTGGGGGATACAGAATGAACATGACAACCGAGGACCGCGACGAGCGCGGCCTATACTTCGAGACACCCGGCGACTTCTCGCGGCGCGAGTTCGTGGCATTGTCCGTTGCCGCGAGCGTCGTGGCGGCGGCGGGCCCGGCGAGCGCGGCCGACATGCCGGTCACCGAGACGAACGTCGAGGTCAAGACGCCGGACGGCACCTGCGACGCGGTGCTGATCCATCCAACCTCCGGCGCCCATCCCGGCGTGTTGGTGTGGGCCGATGCGTTCGGTCTGCGGCCTTCGATGCGCGACATCGGCAAGCGGATCGCGGCGGAGGGCTATACGGTGCTCGTGCCGAATCCGTTCTACCGCACCGCGAAGGCGCCCGTGTTCGGCGACGTGTCGTCGTTCAGCTTCCAGAACCAAGACGACCGCGCGAAGCTGCAGGGCTTCATGGGTCCGTTGAACGCACCGGGTAACGCTGAAAAGGACGCGGCCGCGTACATCGCGTTTCTCGATCAGCAGCGCCAAGTCGACAAGATGAAGAAGATCGGCACGCAGGGCTACTGCATGGGCGGACCGCTCGTCGTGAAGACTTGCGCGGTCGCGCCCGAGCGCGTCGGCGCGGGCGGCTCGTTCCACGGCGGCGGCCTCGTGACCGACAGCCCGAGCAGCCCGCATTTGCTGGCGCCGAAGATCAAGGCGCACATGTATTTCGCGATCGCGGCGAACGACGACATGCGCCAACCGGACGCGAAGGACAAGCTCAAAGAGGCGTTCACGGCCGCTCACGTCCCGGTCGAGATCGAGGTCTACTCCTCGAATCACGGCTGGTGCGTGCCCGACATGCCGCTCGACAACGGCAAACCGATCTACAACAAGCCCGAGGCGGAGCGCGCCTGGGGTAAGCTCGTAGCGCTGTACAAGAGCGCGCTCGTCTGACCCGTCCGGCCCGGCGGTCGCGCGTTCCGGCGCGCGCCGCCGGGCCGCTCTCGTGACGCCCGTCAGCGCGGCGGCAGCGCGCGCAGCGCGGCGAGCAGCGCAGGCAGGGCCTGCGTGAGATCCGCGACCAGGCCGAGATCCGCCACCTCGAAAATCGGCGCTTCCGCGTCCTTGTTGATCGCGACGATCGTGCGCGCGTCCTTGATCCCCGTCAGGTGCTGGATCGCGCCCGAGATACCCACGGCGATGTAGAGCTCCGGCGCAATGATCTTGCCCGTCTGGCCCACTTGCAGATCGTTCGCGACGAAGCCCGCATCGACGGCCGCACGCGACGCGCCGACGGCTGCGCCGAGCGCGTCCGCGAGCGCATAGATCGACTCGAAGCCGGCCGCGCTGCCGACGCCGCGGCCGCCCGCGACGACGCGTGCGGCGGTCTGCAGATCGGGTCGCTCGCCGCCCGCGGCTTTGAGCTCGACGTAGCGCGTGTGAGTCGGCAGGTCGGCCGGCGCGGCAAGCGTTGCCACGGGGGCGGGCGGCTGCGCGTCGGTCGCCGCGTACGCCGCAATCCGCACGGTCGCGAGCAGCGGGCGATCCGCCGGCGCCTCGACGGTGACGATCGCATTGCCCGCATAGATGGCGCGGCGGAACCGATACGCGCTCTGCACCTCCAGCACGTCGCTCACTTGACCGACCCCGAGCAGCGCCGCGACGCGCGGCAGCAGATCCTTGCCGAAGGTGGTCGCGGGCGCGAGCACGTGCGTATAGTCGGCTGCCAGAGCCGCGATCTGGGGCGCAAGGACGGCAGCGACCGGCGCGGCATTGCGCCGATCGTCACACAGAAGGACGTTCGTGACGCCCGCGAGACGCGCGGCCTGATCGGCCGCGGCCGCGCCGCCCGCCGCAAGCACGGCGACGGCGATCGACTCGGGCGCGAGCGCTCGCGCGCAGGTCACGCAGCGCGCGGTGGCGGCCTTTAGCACCGAGCCGTCGTGCTCGGCCACGATCAGCACGCGCGCCATTAGACGAGCCCGCGCGCGCGCAGCGCCGCCACGAGCTCGGCCGCGTCGCGCACGCGGATGCCGGCCGAGCGCTGCGGCGGCGGCTCCGTGGAGAGCACGGTGAACGCCGGCGCGGACGTCACGCCGAGCTCCGCCAGCGGCAGCACGGCGAGCGGCTTGCTCTTGGCCTTCAAGATCTCCGGCAGCCGGACGTAGCGCGGCTGGTTGAGCCGCAGATCGGTGGTCACGACCGCCGGCAGATCGACCTCGATGACCTCCAGACCGGCGTCGATCTCGCGCGTGACGGTCGCCGTGCGCTCCGCCAGCACGAGCGCCGACGCGAACGTCGCCTGCGGCCGGTCCCAGAGCGCCGCGAGCATTTGGCCGGTCTGCCCGTGGTCGTCGTCGATCGCCTGCTTGCCGAGCAGCACGAGATCCGGACGCTCCCGCAGCGCGAGCGCATGCAACGCGCGGGCGACGTCGAGCGGTTCGAGCGGGGCCGGCGACTCGACCAGCAAAGCGCGGTCGGCGCCCATGGCGAGCGCCGTGCGCAGCTGCTGCTGCGCGTCCGGCGTGCCGACCGAGACGGCGAGCACCTCGGCGGTCTCGCGCTCCTTGATGCGCAGCGCCTCCTCGAGCGCGATCTCGTCGAACGGGTTGATGCTCATCTTGAGGCCTTCCGTCGCGACGCCCGAGCCGTCGGGCTTCACGCGCACGCGGACGTTGTAGTCCACGACTCGTTTGATCGACACCATGATCTTGCGCACGCGCTTCCGCTCCCGCGATCGAAAGCCCGCATTCTAAACGGCGGCCGCGCTACGAGAGGCGGAGAACTCGGTAGAATTCGCCGATGGATTCGAGCCCGTTGATCGGCGCACGTGCGCTCGCCGAGCACCTCGGCGATCCCGGCTGGGTGATCGTCGATTGCCGCTTCTCGCTGAGCGCGCCCGCGGCCGGTCGCCAAGCCTACGAGCGCGGCCACATTCCCGGCGCGCGCTACGCCGATCTCGACCGCGATCTCGCGCGCACGCCGGGCGCGGCGGACGGTCGTCATCCGCTGCCCGAGCCCGCCGTGCTCGCGGCCACGCTCGGCGGCTGGGGAATCGACGGCTCGAGCACGGTCGTCGCCTACGACGACGCAAGCGGCTCGATCGCCGCGCGGCTGTGGTGGCTCATGCGTTGGCTCGGACACGCGCGCAGCCTCGTGCTCGATGGCGGCTTTGCGGCCTGGCGAGACGCGGGGCTTCCCGAGGAGACGGCGGCACCGCGCAGCGAGCGGCGAACGTTTCCGCTGCCCGCCGCGTTTGGCCGCTCGACCGTCACCGCCGAGGAGCTGCCGGCGTTGCAGCGCGACGGCACGCTCGTCGTGGACGTACGCTCGGGCGAGCGCTTCCGCGGCGAGCAGGAGCCGATCGATCCGATTGCGGGCCACGTGCCGGGCGCGGTCAATCGGCCGTTCTCGGCGAATCTCGCGTCGGACGGGCTGTTCAAGCCGCCCGCCGAGCTCGCGCGCGAGCTGCGGGTGCTGCTCGATGGCCGCCGGCCCGAGGAGCTCGTCGCGATGTGCGGCTCCGGCGTCACGGCGTGCCACCTGCTGCTCGCGATGACGGCCGCGGGGCTCGACGGCGGGCGACTCTATCCGGGCTCGTGGAGCGAGTGGATCCGCAGCCCGACGCGCCCGACCGAGACCGGCACCACGGCCTGAAGCCGCGCCGCGGCGGCGCTTTGCGGGGCGGGCCCTTGGCCGGCGCTCGGCGCGCGTGTTAAATGCACGGTTCCGAGCCCAGGCTTCGAAGGTGATTGCCGTGTTGCGCCATTCCCATGAGATCGAGACGAGCGCTCAGCTCAAGCACGTCCGCTACGAGATTCGCGGCAAGCTGGCTCGACGCGCGGCCGAGCTCGAGCGTCAGGGCTACGAGATCACCTCGCTCAACATCGGCAACCCCGGGCTGTTCGGCTTCCGCACGCCGGAAACGATGCGGCTGGCGATGATCGAGAACCTGCCGGCGAGCGAGGCTTACTGCAATCAGAAGGGCATCTTCCCGGCGCGGGAAGCGGTGGTCATGCAGCAACAGGCGCGCGGCGTCGCGAACGTCACGGCCGAGCACGTGTTCATGGGCAACGGCGTGAGCGAGCTGATCGATCTCACGCTGCGGGCGTTGCTCAACCCTGCCGACGAGGTCCTTATTCCGAGCCCGGACTATCCGCTCTGGACCGCGGCGACCGTGTTGAACGGCGGCCGGGCCGTGTACTACCCGTGCCCCGAGGATCAGCAGTTCAATCCCGACCCCGAGGCCGTGGAAGCGTTGGTCACGCCCCGCACGCGTGCGCTCGTGGTGATCAATCCGAACAACCCGACCGGTGCGGTCTACAGCCGTGACCGGCTCGTCGCGCTTGCGCAAATCGCCGAGCGCCACAATCTCGTGCTGCTGTGCGACGAGATCTACGATCAGATGGTCTACGACGACGCGGAGTTCGTGCCGCTCGCGACGCTCTGCCAGGACGCGTTGTGCGCGACGTTCAGCGGCCTGTCGAAGATCTATCGCGCCTGCGGCTACCGGGTCGGCTGGGTGTCGTTCAGCGGTGCCGTCGACCGTTCGGAGCGCTACCTGAGCGCACTCGACCTGCTCGCGGCGCTGCGGCTCTGCAGCAACGTGCCGGGCCAATGGGCCGTGCAGACCGCGCTCGGCGGTTTCCAGAGCATCGGCCAGCTCTGCGCGCCGGGCGGGCGGCTCTACCAGTCGCGCCAAGCCGTGATCGACGGCGTCGCGCGCAGCGCCTATCTGTCGCTCGTGGCCCCGCGCGGCTCGATGTATGCGTTCATCGGCGTCGACAATCGCAAGATTCCGAGCTTCGACGACGAGGAGTTCTCGATGGAGCTGCTCGAGCAGCAGCACGTGCTGGTCGCGCCGGGCTCGAGCTTCAACACGACCTATCGGGACCACTTCAGAATCACGACGCTGCCCGACGAGCGCCGGCTGGCCGAGGTCTTCCAGCGCATGGAGCACGTGCTCCAGCAGCTCGCGGATCGGCCGCCACAACTAGAATCCGCCTGATCATATCTCGCTAATGCGTTGATCTATCAGACAGACGAGGGGAGGGCTGCCGCGCAGACCGCCCCGTTGATCGTTGCGAGCAGCATTGCCGCGCGGCAATGGGAGCTCGAGCTCGCGCGCACGGATCGCGCCGGCGCGGCCGCATGGCTCACTCCTGCCATCCAAACGTACCGGAGCTGGGTCGAGGGTCTATGGCTCGCGGCCGACCTCGACCACGCGCCGCCGCTCACCCCGCTGCAAAGCGGCGCGCTGTGGGAGCGCGTGATCCGCGAATCGGCCGCCGGCGCGGACCTGATCAGCGTGCGCGGCGCGTCGCGCTGGGCGGCCGCCGCCTGGACGTTGCTCACGCGCTGGCGAATCGATCCGGCCTCGCTGCACGCCGCGCCGGAGCAACACGACTTTCGCGCCTTCCTCGGCTGGTGCGGCGACTATCGCCGCGCACTCGATGCCCTGACCTTGCTCGATCCAGCCGAGATCGACGCGCGGCTCCTCGGCTCCAACGCGTTGCCGCGAGGCCGATGGCTGCTCGCGGATCTCGAAGAGCTCGCGCCGGTCGAGCGCGAGCTGCTCGCGGCCTGCGAGCGGCGCGGCGCCCGGCTCGAGCACCTGCGGCCCCAGGTCGACGGCGGCGCACGGCGGCGGCGCGTCCGGCTCGCCGACGCGGCCGACGAGCTGCGCGCGGCCGCCGCGTGGGCCTGCGAATGCATCCGCCGCACGCCGACCGCGCGCGTCGCCCTGGTAGTCGCGGGGCGCGCCGAGCGCCGCCACGAGATCGACCGCGCCTTCGCAGATCGGGCGCTCGGAGCCGTTCCGGTTTGGCGTGGCGGCAACCGGCTGGCCGACGAGCCCGCGATCGGTGCGGCGCTCACGGGCATCGAGCTCACCGGCCCCGAGGCGGGGTTCACCGCGCTCAGCCGCTGGCTCAGGAGCTCGCTGTTCGGCGAAGGCGACCCGCGCGAGCGCTCCGCGCGGGCGCGGCTCGAGAGCATGCTGCGCGGCGATCCGCGCGCGCAGTTGCGGTTCGTCGACGCGTACCGCGGCGCAGGGCTCGCAGCACAACTCGCTCGCGGCGCGCCGGCCGCGGCCGCGGCGCTCGAAGCCGCGCTCGTCGAGACGAGCGCGCTGCGCCGCACGACGCCCGCGCGCTGGGCGCGCGCTTGGCAGCGCGCGCTCGCTGCGCTCGGCTGGCGACCCGATGCGGCGCAGAGCGGCGGCGCTGTGGCGCTCGGCTGGCAAGCTGCGCTCGACGACTTCGCGCGGCTCACGCCGATCGTCGGCGAGCTCGACGCCGGCGAAGCGCTCGGCGAGCTCGAACGCATCTTGGAGCGGCCGACGGCGGCGCCGCTGCCGGTTCGCGGCGTGCACGTGCTCGAGCGCATCGACGACGTCGGGCCCGGGTACGACGCGGTCTGGGCCACCGGCTTCACCGACGCCGATTGGCCGGAGCCGCCGCGGCGCAATCCCCTGCTGCCGCTCGCGCTGCAGCGCGCCCATGACATGCCGCTGTGCTCGCCGCAGCGCGTGCGCGAGCGCGCGGCCCGGGGGCTCGCGCGTGTCGCCGAGCGCACGCCCGAGCTCGTGATCAGCTGGCCGGGGCGCGTCTACGACTACGAGACCGAGCCGAGCGCCGCGATTCGCGACTGGCCCGAGCTGCCTGCGGCCGAACTGGAGCCGGCGGGCGCGCAGCGCACGCTCGCCGCCGGCGCCCGTGCCCGCGAGTCCGTCGCCGATCCCGCACCGCCGCTCCTAGGCACGGCGCTGCCGGGCGGCGCCGGGGCCCTCGGCCGGCAGGCGCGTTGTCCGCTGCGGGCGTTCTGTCAGGACCGGCTCGGCGCACGAGCGCTCGAGCCGCTCGCGCTCGGCGTGACGCCGCGGCTGCGCGGCATCGTGGCGCATCGCGCGCTCGAGCTGCTGCTTCGCGATTTGCCCGCGCAGGCCGAGCTCGACGCTCGACGCATGGACATCGCGGAGTGCGTCCGGCGCGCGCTCGACGAGCAGTACGGCGCCGTGCGGGGAGCGCTCGCGGCGATCGTCGGGCTCGAACGTGAGCGCCTCGTGGGAGCATTGAGCGCACTGCTCGAGCTCGACACGCGGCGCGCGCCGTTCCGCGTGGCCGCCGTCGAGCAGCGCCGCGAGATCGAGATGGCGGGCCGCACGGTGCGCGTGCGGCTCGACCGGCTCGATCGGCTCGACGACGGCAGCGTCGCAATCGTCGATTACAAGACCGGGGAACGCGCGAACGCCCAGGATTGGCTGCGCGAGCGTCTGCGCGAGCCGCAGCTGCCGCTGTACGCGATTCAATCGCCGGACCGCGTCGCGGCCGCCGTGCTCGCGCGCGTACGAACGGACGCCGCGTACACCGGCTTTTGGACCGACGATGCGTTCCCGGGACGAGCACGGCGGCCGCCGGATCGGACGTGGGAGGAGCAGCTCGCCACCTGGCGGCGTCAGATCGAGCAGCTCGTCCGCGAGTATGCGGGCGGCGACGTTCGCGTGTTCGCCGCCGACCTCGACGAGACGCGCGACGCTTACGCACCCCTCACTCGGATCGCCGAGCGGCTCGCCTTCGCACGCGGTGCACTCGAGCCATGGTGAGCGTGCGCGACGACTCCGCGGCGCGCGCCGCCGCCATCGACCCCGCACGATCCTTCATCGTCGAAGCGCCGGCCGGCTCCGGCAAGACGGAGCTCTTGATCCAGCGCTACCTCGGGCTACTCGCGACCGTCGAGGAGCCGGAGCAAGTCGTTGCGATCACGTTCACCCGTAAGGCCGCCGCCGAGATGCGCCGGCGGGTCTTGAAGGCGCTGCGCGCGGCGAGCGCGGGGGAGCAGGGCGGCGCGCCGCACGAGATCGCGACGCTCTCTCTGGCGCGGGCGGTCGCGGCACGCGACGCCGCCTTGGCTTGGGCGCTCGCCGCGGAGCCGCAGCGCTTGCGCATCGACACGCTCGATGCGCTGAACGTTCGCCTCGCGCAGCAGTTGCCGCTGCTCGCCGACGGCGCAGGGGCCGCGCGCATCGTCGAAAACGCGGCGCATCTGTACTCGCGCGCCGCACGCCGGATGCTCGGCGCTCTCGGCCGCGAGCACGCGGTGGGTGCGAGCTTGCGCACGCTCGCTCGCGAATTCGACAACGACCTCGCGGCGCTCGAGCAACTGCTCGCCGCGCTGCTGCCGAAGCGTGAGCAGTGGCTGCATGCGCTCGCGGGCCCCGATGCCGGCACGCTGCGCGCCGTGCTCGAGCGCGCCCTGCGGCACCTCGTGGACGAGCGACTGGAGGCGCTCGCGGCAGCGATGAGCCCGTCGGAGCTCGCCGAGCTCGAGCGGCTGCTGCGCCACGCGGCGAATGCCGCGCCCGAGCCGCTGCGGCAAGAGCTCGCGCCGTGGCTCGCGGCCGACGCGCCGACCGGCGACACTGCGCTGGCGGCGTGGCGCGGCGCGGCGAAGGTGCTGCTGACTTCGGCGTGGAGCTGGCGCCGCAAGATCACGAAGCTGCACGGCTTCGGCTCGGAGCACTCCGCCGAGCGCGACCGATTCGTCGCGCTGCTCGCCAAGCTCGAGCCGAACGAGGCGCTGCGAGCGGCGCTCGAGGCAGCGGCCAAGTTGCCGGAGCCGCGCTACACCGACGCCCAGTGGCAGCATCTCGCGGCGCTGCGCACCGTGCTCGTGCAGCTGACGGCCGAGCTCAAAGTCACGTTCGCCGAGGAGCAGGCCGTCGACTTCGTCGAGCTCGCGCTCGCCGCGCAGCGCGCGCTCGGTCAAGTCGACGCGCCGTCCGAGCTGCTGCTCGCGCTCGACCGGCGCATCCAGCATCTGCTCGTCGACGAGTTCCAGGACACGTCGAAATCGCAGCTCAGGCTGCTCGAGCTCTTGACGGCAGGCTGGCAGCCCGACGACGGCCGCACGTTGTTCGTGGTCGGCGACCCGATGCAGTCGATCTATCGCTTCCGCGATGCCGACATGTCGCTGTTCTTGAAGGCGAAGCAGCGCGGCATCGGCACGATCGACCTCGAGCATGTCGCGCTCACGCGCAACTTTCGCAGCGCGCCCGCGATCGTCGACTGGGTGAACACGACGTTCGCCGCCGTGTTCCCGGCCGAGGACCGAATCGCGGCGGGGGCCGCAAGCTTCCGCGCGAGCGCCGCCGTGCGCGAGGGCTCGCCGGAGCAGCTCGTGCAGATGCATGCGTTGCGCGTGGCCGACGCCGAACCCGTGCGCGTGATCGAGATTCTCGACGCGGAGCGTCGCCGCGCCCCCGAGCAGTCGATCGCCGTGCTCGTGCAAAGCCGGACCCACCTCGCGGGCCTTCATGAACGGCTCCGTGCACAGGGCTGGCCCGTCCACGCCGTGGAAATCGAGACGCCGGCCGAGCAGCCCGTGGCGCACGACTTGCTCGCGCTCGCGCGAGCGCTCGTGCATCTCGGCGATCGGATCGCTTGGCTCGCGGTGCTGCGCGCGCCGTGGTGCGGCATCGGCTGGCGCGACCTCGACGCGCTGTGCGGGGATTTACGCGATGCCACGATCTGGGAGCTGCTGCACGACGCGGAGCGGCTCGAGCGGCTCAGCGCCGACGGCCGCGTCCGAGCACGCGCGCTCCGCGCGCGGCTCACGGCCGCGTTCGCGCGGCGCGCGGCGCTGCCGTTCGCCGACTGGATCGAGCAGACCTGGCGCGACCTCGATGGCCCGGCCTGTCTCGACGCGCCGGCCGACGCGGCCGTTGCGGAGCAAGTGCTCGCGCTGCTCGCGGCGGCGTCGCGCCGCGGCGACCTAGACGATCCGGCCCGACTGCACGAGCTGCTGACCGCCGCGCAGCCGCAAGCAGATCCGCCGCGCGAACGCGGCATCGAGATCATGACGATGCACCGCGCCAAGGGGCTCGAGTTCGACACGGTGGTGCTGCTCGGGCTCGGCCGCGAGCCCAAGGCCGAGGAGTCGAAAGCGCTCTATTGGCTCGACCGCGTGGCCGCAAGCGGTGCGGACGAGCTGATCGTCGGGCCGCTCACGAGCGATACGGACGGCGCGAAGCTCGTCGCCTTCGTGCGCAGCGCCGATCGGGAGCGCACGGCCGCCGAGCGAGCGCGTCTTTTGTACGTGGCCGCGACGCGCGCGCGCGAGCGGCTGCATCTCGTCGCGTATCTCGCCCCAAGCAAAGAGACGCCGAGCGAAAGCACGCTGCTGGCGCTGCTCTGGCCGCGGGTCGCCGCGCAATTCGCGCTCGAGGGGCCGAGCACACCGCCGGCGGCGCCGGGCGACGATGTGCTGCCGACGCCGCCGTTGCGCAGGCTCGCGGCGCCCGCCGGCGATGCGACGCTCACCGTGCAGCTCGAGCTCGCGCCGCCGGCCGCGGCGCGCCCGGAGTTCGAATGGGCCGGACAAGCCGCCGTGCACGTCGGCACGGTCGTCCACCGCTACTTGCAGCAGGTGGCGGATCACGGCGTCGAAGCGTTCGACTCGGAGCGCTTCGAGCGCAGCGCCGCCGCGATCGAGCGCGAGCTCACGCTGCTCGGCGTCGAGCGTCACGAGCTCGGCGCCGCGCGCACGCGCGTGGTCGCGGCGCTGCGCGCGGCCGTCGAGGATCCGCAAGGACGGTGGGTGCTCGGCGAGCACGAGGATGCCCGCTCGGAGCTCGGGCTCACGGTGCGCGCCGGTGACCGGCTCGAGCACCTGCGGCTCGACCGCACGTTCGTCGCCGAGGGCGTGCGCTGGATCGTCGATTTCAAGACCGGCCAGCACGAAGGCGCGGAGGTCGAAGCATTCCTCGAGTCCGAGGTGCAGCGCTACAAGCCGCAGCTCGAGCGCTACGCGGCTGCGTTCGCTGCCGTCGAGTCTCGGCCGATTCGCCTGGCGCTGTACTTTCCGTTGCTGCGCAGGCTCGAGTCCTGGCCGATTCCCTAGCCCCCATCATGCGTCGAGCGGCTTGCCGCACTGCCGGCGGCGCGGCCGCCCGTGCAGACCTGCACGCGCGCTGATCGCGCGGCGCCGGCACGGCGGCGGTTGGGTCGATTAGAGCGAGCCGGTCAGCATCAAGTGGCGCCGGCCCGAAGCGTCCGGATCGGAAGTCATGAACTCGAGCCCTTGGACGAGCGACTGCGGCGCGTCGGCGCGCGGTTTGACGAATGCATCGAGCGTATACATCCGCATGGCGTCGAGCAGCAGCGTGCCGGAGACTTCGAGCGGCCCGCCGCCGGTGTCCTTGAAGTTCGCGGCCACCTCGCCGTGAGAACCCGTGCCGAGGTCGATCGCATAGTCGCCGAGCGGCAATAGCTGCGCCGCGCCGCCGCTCGGCACGAGCGGCGCGACCTGCAGCTGCGCCAACTTGAGGTCGCCCGCGATCGCGATCGGCCAACCGTTCTCGAGCGAGAGCGAGGAGAGCGTGAGATTCGCGAGACCCCGCATGCCTCGAGTCGGCAGCACCGCGGCCAGCGTCTGCAACGAGGTGCTGGCCTTCAGCCCCCCGAACTGCAGGCGGCGTCGAGACGCGGTCACGTCGGTGCTCACGAACCCATCGGCCAGACGACAGTCGACCGCGGCCGCGACGCGACCAAGCAGCAGCGACAACGGCCGCAATCGCCAGTGCACGTCGCGGACGCCGAGCCCCGCGACCGAGCCGCCCGCTGCGCGGCCCGACCACAACGTGCCCTGGACGCCCGCGAGGCGCACTCCGTCCGGCGCAAACCATCGGTACGCGGCGGCCGCCGGGAACGACGCGAGCGCGAACACGAGGTATGCCCCGATTCCGAGCGCGAGCCACGGCCCGATCTTCGCCACGTTACGACCTGCGCAGCAGCAGCTGACCGTTCACGAGGCCCTGCTCCCGGGCGCTGCTGAACGATGCGGACTCGACCGCCACCGAATGCTCGCCGTCGAGCGAGATGAGCCAGCCGAGCAGAGCGTCGAACGATGCGTTTTGAAAGGTGATGTTGACCCCGTCCGGGCCCTCGGGCCGGATGCGCGGCAGCGACAGCCCGTGCTCGCGCGCGGTGCTGTCGACGAGCACGGACAACGTTTGGCCGCCGCCACGGCCATTGGCGGGCTTGCCGGCGCCGGAGAGTTGGCTGCCTTCCACGCGGCCGAGGTCCACGAGCAGGCGCTGCTTGCTCGCAACGGCCTCGCGCAGCGCAACCGTACCGGTGTGCAGCGGCCGCAGGACGAACGACCAGAGGAGGATCAGCGCTGCAACCGCACCGCCCGCAAGCAAGATTGCGCGCTCGCGCGGCTCGCGCGCAGCGAACCATTCCTTCATCTCGAACCTCCAGCGACCTGCACGCGTCCTTCGATGCCTTTGTCGCTTTGATTGGCGGATTGGATCGTGGCCGTGAAGCGCCGCGTGCTCTCGAGATCGCGCGCGAACTTGTCGATCGCCGGCACGCTTTGCGCGAGCAGCTGCAGGTCCATCGTGCGGTTGCGATAGCTCAGCGCGTCGATCCGCGTATCGGCATCGCGCGCCGCGGCAACGGCCGCGAGCGTCGACAGGAACGTCTCGCCGCCCTGACCCGCGCCCGCCGCGCGCAGGCGCCGCTCGACCTCGGCCGAGCACGCCTGCGGCCGCGTCGAGGCGACGACTCGCTCGCACTCCGTGGCAAGCGTGCCGGCAAGCGCCTCGTCTGCGCGGCGCAGCGACCAATATTCGGACGCCTGCAACACGAGGCCGAGCATCACGGCCGCCACGAGCAAGCCGGCCGCGAGCTTCCACGGCTTGGCGAGCGCAATCCAATTCGACTTCGGCGCGTACGGGCCTTGCAAGAGATTGGTGCCCGGGCGCTGGGCGAGCGTCGCAGCCATGCGCGGAAACGCACCATCGGCCGCGAGCTTCACATCGACGCTCGCGAACTGCTCGGGCAGCACGGCAAGCTCCGCCGCAAACCGCGCATGGCCGTCGGCATCCGCGTACACGACCACGTGCTCGGGCGGGTTCTCGCCGGCCTGCGCGCGCAGCAAATTGAGCGCCGGCTGCAGGTCGAGACCGTCGAGCACGAGCGGCGGCTGCCCCGGCACGCGGCCGAAGACGCGTGCCCCGCGGATCACGAGCACGAGCGTGCCCAAGACCTCCGGGACGCCTTCGGCTTCCGAGTACACGGCTTGGGGCGCAAGCCCCGTGTCGCGCAGTGCCGCGAGCCATTCGTCCATGCGCTCGCGCGCGACGACCGCAACGGCGACGCCGCCGGCTTCGTGGCGCGCGCCGACGGCAAAGACGAGCGCCTCGATGTCGTCGGCAAACGCGTCCTCGAGAGAAAAGGGTGCGATCTGCCGCAAGCGCGCTTGGCTCGCGGCCGGCAGCTCGGCCTGGGTGCACAGCACATCGGTTCCCGGGACGAGCGCGACGACACGCCGCCCGTGTGCCGCGTCGCGCGCAGCCGCGAGCGGCCCATGCACGACTGCGCTCAGCATTCCGCCGCTCGGATCGTAGGCAGCCCAAGTCGCCGCGCCGTCCGCGCCCAGCTGAATGAACAAGGACTCCGCCACGCTTACTCGACTCCCAGAGTGCGGAATACCGCCCGCGTGATGCCGCTCGGATCGCGCTGCAGCACGGAACGCATGGTCAATTGATTTGTACCGAGCGTCACCGTTGCGGTCAACAAAAAGTACTGGGTCACGCCGTCGATCCGCTTCAAGGTATCTTTCGAAACGAGCCCTTCGAACACGGCATTCACGTCCTGGTAGGCGCCGCCCGCACGCTCGTCGACGAGCGCCTTGGCGGCCGAAAGATCGATATCGTCCGACAGGGAGGCGAGCACCACGTCCGACGCCGTGTTCACATTGAGCTTCGTATTGCTCGGCAGCGCGGTGACGTAGGGCGCGATCTTCGCATACGTCTCGCGGTCGAAGCCGGCCACGGCCATGAGCTCCGAAGGCGAGGTGATCGGCAGGTTCGCGCTGCGGTACGGCGGATCGGCCCCCGAGTAGGTCGTGTCCTCGCCGCCATCCGGAAACCGCACGTCCGTATCGGGATCGAGCCAATCGAGCACCGCACCCGCAAGCGCCGGATCGGCATCGACGAGGACGAGCAACCGCTCGAACTGCTTGCGGGCGATCGGATCCTCACGTCCCTGGCGGTTGATCAGGTTGTTCAAATTGAAACGGCCCTGCAGATCCTCGAGGTGACCTGCGATCGTCCCGCCGTCGACCGGCAGCGGCGGAAGGTCGGTGGCCCACGGCTCGCCCAGGTCGTCGCTCTTCGGCGAGTCGACGAGATCCTGGCGCAAGATGTCCGCCGCCCAGGCCTCCGCGCCCTGCATGTAGAGCAGCCCCTGATCGCTGGCGAGCGCCGCTTCGGCCCGCCGCAGGTCGAGCGTCGCCTGCCACATCAGATTCACGCCGATGATCGTGCCGATGGTCACGATCAACATGGCGACCAGCACTGCTACGCCTCGCTCGCGTCCCGGATATTTCATCCGCTGACCTCCACGAGGCGCGTGATGCGGCCGAAATCCTTGAGCTCGATCGCGACCTCCACGGCGCGCGGCCGTAGCACGAGCGCCTGCGGACCGTTGGATTGCAGCGGCGGCCAATCCGTTTGCCATTGGCCCGCGGCATCGAGGAAACGGAACTCGACGTTCTCGACGCCATCGAGCATTTCGGCACGCACCGGCGGTGTCGACAACGTGCGGTCCATCACCGGCCAGTGCAGACGGTAGAGCTTGTCGTCCTGCCATTCATACGCGACTCGCAGCACCGTGCCGCGCGCGAAGCCGCCGGGGTTGGCCCAGCCGCCGCGGCTGAACTCGAGCGGGAACTCCGCAGTCGGGCTCGCCAGCAAGCTCGGCTCGTACGCTTCGCCGGTCTCGTCGCGCGTGGAACGCGGATTGAGCTGCGCGAGGTCCTGAACCACCAGGCGCACCGCGAGCTGAACCTGCTGCCAGCGCTGTGCGCGCTCGCGCGCGGCGGTCTGCTGCTTGATGACCGCCGTGAGCCCGGTCAACGCCATCACGCCGATCACCGCGACGATCGCGAGCGCGACGAGCAGCTCTATCAGCGTGAAGCCGCGACTGCGCACGCTCACCCTCGCGCTCCGTCGGTCGTTTGACCGCCGCCGGTCGGCGGCGACCACTGCGGCGCCGCGAAACCCGCCGGCGCGGGCGGCTCGATCAATCCGGACACCTTGTCGAGAACCCGCTCCGGATCGTCGGCGAGGGACACCTCGACGTCGACCCGGTGCAGGTCCTTCACATCGGTCTCCGACACGACGATCCGGCAATGCCACTTCCGGCCGGCGTAGTCGACGTCCTCCATCTGCTCGCCGACCTCCGGCCACGTGCCGCCGACGCCCATCTCGGTGATCTTGTTGGTGGCAATCCAGCTCGCGAGCGTTTTCCTCTCGACGAACCCGGCGGCAACCACGTAGCGATTCAACTGCGTGTTCACCGCCATCATTCCGAGCGCCACGATCACGAGCGCGACCATCGCCTCGAGCAGCGTGAAGCCGAGCGCGCGGCTATGGCGAGTCAAAGCCCTGCTCCCCGACCGTGAGCGTGCCGTCGAGCACGCCGGTGAGATCGAAGTGGCCGCGTCCACGGTCGCGGTAGACGCTAGCGGTGAACGGCGTGAGCTCGCCGCTCGACAGGATCATGACCTGCGGCACGGGCTTCTCGATCTCCTTCGAGTCGAGGCTTTTCGGCAACTTCACGTCGCGGTCCTCGAGCGAGAGCGCGAGCGTGAGCGGCACGGTGAGATCGTGCGGCGCAAACAGCCGATCGTTCGGACGTTCGGCCCATGCGAGCTTCGCGTAGTCGTAGACATAGAAGCGGTAGCCGGTTTGAGTGAACAGCACTCCGAAGTCGTGGCTTTGCAGCAGCGCCTCCTCGTGCAGCACGTCGATCACGCCGCGTAGGCGATCCACCTCGTGCTCGATCTGCCGGTCGGGGCCCGTGATATGAATCGAGAGCACGACCGCACCGGCCACGATGCCGATGATCGCGACGACGACGAGCAGCTCGAGCAGCGAGAAGCCGGCTTGGAAAAGTCCGCGGCTCGTCCTATTCGAGATTCCAGTTCCCGATGTCGGCATTGACGCCTTCGCCGCCTTCCTGGCCGTCGGCTCCGTAAGTGAAGATGTCGTACTCACCGTGCTGACCCGGATACAGATATTGATACGGCTTCTTCCAAGGGTCGAGTGGCATCCGCGGCAGCTGCTGCTTCCAATTCGGCGCTCGGTCCTGACCGGGGTTCGTGACCAGCGCCTGCAGACCGTCCTCCGTGTTCGGATACTTGAAGTTGTCGAGCCGATAGAGATTGAGCGCCGTTTCAATGCCGCGAATGTCCTGCTTCGCGCGGCTGATCTGGGCGTCGTCGACGTTGTGCATGAAATTCGGCACGACGATCGCGGCGAGCAACCCGATGATCACGACGACGACCATGATCTCGAGCAAAGTGAAACCTTGCTGTGTCGGTCGAAACGGTGCTTTGATCACGCGCATGTCGCCACCTTCGTTCGCGCCGGAAACCCAAGCCTGAGCAACCGGCCGAAGATAGCACAACTCCCAAAAACCATCGTGAACAAGGGCATCGCTGAAGAAGTTAACGCTGTCGCTCATTCGCGACTCCGCGACTGGTCCGTGATCCTCGCAATCGCGGCCTGCTGCCTCGTGTTGCAGGCCGGCGGCGACACGGCTCGTGCGTGGGGTCAATACGACCGCGTCCTGATCGGACGGGGCGAGCTGTGGCGGCTCGTAACCGGCCATCTCGTGCACCTCGGTTGGCGCCACCTGTGGCCGAACGTGCTCGCGCTGCTGATCATCGGGGCGCTGTTCGAGCGCGTGCTCACGCCGCTCGAGTGGCTGCTCGCGGCCGTCCTCGCGGGGGTCGGGATCGACGTCGGCTTGTATGTTCTGAACACCGACGTTCAGTGGTACGTCGGTCTGTCCGGCGTGCTCCACGGGCTCGTTGCGTGCGGCGCACTGTTGTTGCTGCGAAGCGGCAGCGGCGTCGGCGGCGCGCTCGTCCTCGGGCTCGCCGTCAAGCTCGCGTTCGAGCAATGGTTCGGTCCGGTGCCGCTGACCGAGGCGAACGCGGGCGGACCCGTGATCGTGGCGGCGCATCTATACGGCAGCGCGGCCGGTGCCGTCGTGGCGGCGTGCATCGCCGTCGTGCGCGCACGTGGATCGCGGCTATAATCCGCGGCCTCGCCAGCCAACCACGGGCCCGATGGAATCGACAACGCTACCCGCATTGCCGGGCATCGCGCAGCGCGTCGCCCTCGTGACCGGCGCATCGCGCGGTATCGGTCGCGCAATCGCCGAGGCGCTCGCGGTGCAGGGCGCGATCGTGATCGGCACGGCCACCACGGAGCAGGGTGCGAGCGCGATCGGCGAAGCGCTCGCTGCGCTCGGCAAGGGCCGCGGTGCGGTGCTCGACGTCGCGAGCGATCGATCGGTCGAAACGCTGCTCGAGGACGTCGGCGCTCGCGAAGGCGCACCGGCCATCTTGGTGAACAACGCCGGCATCACCCGGGACAATTTGCTGTTGCGCATGAAACGCGAGGAGTGGGACGACGTCGTCGCAACGAACCTGTCGTCGCTCCATCGGCTCTGCAAACCGTGCTTACGAGGCATGTTGAAGGCGCGTTACGGGCGGATCGTCAACATCAGCTCGGTCGTCGCGCTGTCCGGCAACCCGGGACAGAGCAATTACGCGGCCGCGAAAGCCGGAATGATCGGGTTCACGAAATCGCTCGCCCGCGAGGTTGCATCACGCAACGTCACCGTCAACGCGGTCGCGCCCGGGTTCATCGAGACCGACATGACGAAGGCTCTGGACGAGAACCAGGTGCAGGCGTTGCGCGCACAGATTCCGCTCGGTCGCCTCGGTGCGCCGGCCGATGTCGCCGCCGCGGTGGTATTCCTCGTGTCGTCGGCCGCAAGCTACATCACGGGCGAAACGTTGAACGTCAACGGCGGGATGCTGATGCCTTGAAGACACACCGTGAAAGCGTTGATTGGTCAGCGATTCGCGGTTGCCGACAGCCGGCCGCGTGTAGTCCGGACTTGTAGAATGCCCTCGTCGATTCCCATACAATACGCGCCACATCGGCCGGGCCCCGTGGTCCGGCCGGTCAATTAATGAAGGGGTACCACGGACATGAGTAGCGTCGAAGATCAAGTCAGAGGGATCATTGCCGAGCAGCTCGGCCTCAAAGCCGACGAAATCAAGAACGACGCCTCGTTCGTAGACGACTTGGGCGCCGACTCTTTGGACACCGTCGAGCTCGTGATGGCGTTGGAAGAGGAGTTCGAGACCGAAATCCCCGACGAAGAAGCCGAAAAGATCACCACCGTCCAGCAGGCCATCGACTACATTCTTGCCCGGCAGAACGAATCGTAAAAAGTTGCGTGCAACGGCGCAGCTCCCTTCCATCTCCCTTCGCAGCTTGAGGCGGCGGCGTTGTCGAAACGACGCGTCGTAGTCACGGGCCTCGGCCTCGTATCACCCGTCGGCAACAACGTCGCCGACGGTTGGAAGAGCGTTCGCGACGGCGTGAGCGGCATTACCCCGGTCGACACGTTCGACGTAAGCGCGTTTTCCACGCGGTTCGCGGGCCTCGTGCGGAACTTCGACGTGTCGAAGTACCTCGAGCCGAAAGAGGCGCGCAAGTGCGACCCGTTCATGCACTACGGCATCGCGGCGACTGCGCAGGCAATCGAGGATGCCGGCCTCGTCGTTGACGAGGGGAACGCCCATCGCATCGGCGTCGCGATGGGATCGGGCATCGGCGGCGTGAGCACGATCGAGACGAATCACTCGAAGTGGCTCGAAGGCGGTCCGCGGCGCATCTCGCCGTTCTTCGTGCCGGGGACGATCATCAACATGATTTCGGGCCACGTGTCCATCAAGTACGGCCTGACGGGCCCGAACCTCGCGGTCGTCACGGCGTGCACGACCTCGACGCATTGCATCGGGCTCGCGGCACGCCTGATTCAAGCCGGCGATGCCGACGTGATGTTCGCCGGCGGCGCCGAATACTCGACCACACCGCTCGGGCTCGGCGGCTTCTGCGCGGCACGCGCACTGTCGACGCGCAACGACGCGCCGACCGAGGCGAGCCGGCCCTGGGATCGAGACCGCGACGGTTTCGTGTTGAGCGACGGCGCCGGCTGCATCGCGCTCGAGGAATACGAGCACGCCAAGGCACGCGGTGCACGCATCTACGCGGAATTTGCGGGATTCGGCATGAGCGCCGACGCGTTTCATATCACCGCGCCGGCGGAGAACGGGCAGGGCGCGTATCGATGCATGTTGAATGCGCTGCAGGACGCCGGCATCAACGCCGATGCCGTGGGCTACGTGAATGCGCACGGCACCTCCACGCCCCTCGGCGACGTCGCCGAGACGATCGCGATCAAGCGCGCGTTCGGCGACCACGCAGGGCGCCTCGCCGTGAGCTCGACGAAATCGACGACCGGGCACATGATCGGCGCGGCCGGCGGTGCCGAGGCGATCTTCACGATCCTCGCGCTGCGCGACGACGTCATCCCGCCGACGATCAATCTCGAGAACCCGGACCCCGAGTGCGACCTCGATTACGTGCCGAACGCTGCGCGCGACGCCCGGTTCGACGTCGCGCTGTCGAACTCCTTCGGTTTCGGCGGCACCAACGGCACGGTGGTGTTCAAACGCCTGAGCTAGCGTTCCGCCGCGCGCAGCGCCCGCTCGCCGGCGATCTTCCGTGCTAAAAGATCACGCCAACCACGTTCGAACGGACGATCGGTGAAAACGCTTTGGCTCGTGAACGGCGCGGCGACCGGCGTCGACCCCTCGGACCGCGGACTCGCGTTCGGCGACGGGTTGTTCGAGACCATGGCCGCGAGCGATGGGCGCATCCGTTGGCTCGACTACCACCTCGAGCGGCTCGCCGAAGGCTGCGGCCGGCTTGCGATCGCACCGCTCGACTTCGAGGCGATCCGCGCCGAAATCGCCGCGCATTGCCCCGGCGAGGGCCGCGCCGTCGTGAAGCTGATCGTCACACGCGGCTCGGGACCGCGCGGCTATCGCATTCCAGAGCCTGCAAAACCTACCCGCATTCTCGGCATATCCACCTGGCACGACCGTCCGCAGGGTCATTACACTGACGGGATCGTGGTGCAGCTGTGCCGCCTGCGGCTCGGCGAGAATCCCGACCTCGCTGGCCTCAAGCATCTGTGCCGGCTCGAGCAAGTGCTCGCGCACCTGGAGTTACGCGGAGGCCCTGCGGACCAGGGTCTGTTGCTCGATGGGGCCGGGCGCGTGGTCGGCGGCAGTAGCGCAAACGTGTTCGCGGTGTTCGGCGCGGAGCTCGTCACACCGTCGCTTGCGCGCTGCGGCGTCAGGGGCGTGATGCGACGCGTCGTGCTCGAGGCCGCAGCCGAGCTCGGGATCGCCGTTGCGCAACGGGATCTCACGTTCGACGAGCTCCAAGGTGCGAACGAGCTGTTCATGACCAACGCATTGATCGGAATCCTGCCAGTAGCGCTGCTCGACGGCCGACGCTTTCGCGCGGGCGCAGTCACGCGCCGGCTGCAGCGGCATCTCGGTTACGCCCTCCATGCGTAAACGCGTTGCGATTCCGTTGCTGCTGCTCGGCGCACTGGCCGCGGGCGGGGCCGCGTTCGGCTGGTACGCAGTGCGTGCGCTCGATCAGCCGCTCGCTCTGCCGCCGGAAGGCGCTTGGCTCGACGTCGACAGCGGCACGCCGCTGCGCCGTCTGACGGCCGAGCTCGCGGCTCGCGGCCTCGCGCCGCACGCCTTCATATTGAACGGTTACGCACGAATCACCGGTGCCGCAACGCGAATCCGCGCGGGTGAATACCAATTGCAGCCCGGCAGTACGCCGCGCTCGCTGCTCGCGAAGCTCGTGTCGGGCCAGGTCTACCTGCATCAGCTCACGATCGTCGAAGGGTGGCGCTTCTCGGACCTCGTCACCGCGTTGCGAGCGAATGCCGCGATCAAGTCGAGCGCGCTCGACGGCGCTCAGATCATGGCCGCGCTCGGCGAGCCCGACGTCGACCCGGAGGGACAGTTCTTTCCGGATACCTACCGTTTCCCGAAAGGAACGAGCGACCTCGAGCTCCTGGGCACGGCTCACAAAGCGCTGCGCGAGCGGCTCGAGCGCGCTTGGCGAGACCGCGATCCCGACACCGCACTGCACACGCCGTACGAAGCGTTGATCCTCGCGTCGATCATCGAGAAGGAAACCGCTCTACCGGCCGAGCGCAGCCTGATCTCGGGCGTGTTCCAGCAGCGGCTCCGCCGCAACATGCGGCTGCAAACGGACCCTACCGTGATCTACGGTCTCGGCGCAGCATTCGACGGCAATCTGCGCCGTGCGGATCTCGAACGCGACACGCCGTACAACACCTATACGCGCAGCGGCCTGCCGCCGACGCCGATCGCATTGCCCGGCGCAGCGTCGATCGAAGCGGCGGTGATGCCGGCCGCGACCGATGCGGTCTACTTCGTCGCGACCGGGAAGCCCGACGGCAGCCACTACTTCTCGGCGACGCTCGAGCAGCACGAGGCCGCCGTCCGCGCATATCTGCGGCAGTTGCAACAGCCGGAGAGCCAGCCTTGAGCGGCAAGCTGATCACGCTCGAGGGCGCCGAAGGCGTCGGCAAGTCCACGAATCTCGCATTCGTGGCGGGCTACCTGGGCGAGCGAGGCATCGACGTCGTCACCACACGCGAGCCCGGGGGCACGGCGCTCGGCGAGCGGGTCCGCAGCTGGATCCTCGACGAGCCGCACGGGGCGCTCGGCGCGGAGGTGGAAACGCTGCTGATGTTCGCCGCCCGTGCACACCATTTGGAGCGCGTGATTCGGCCCGCGCTCGAGGCCGGCCGGTGGGTCGTCTGCGATCGGTTCACGGACGCAACGTTCGCATACCAAGGCGGCGGACGCGGAGCAGACTCGGCATTGCTGCGCACGCTGCGCACCGCGATCCATCGGGGGCTCGAGCCCGCCCTCACGCTGCTGCTCGATGCGCCGCTCGCGATCGGCCGCGAGCGTATCGGCGGGAGACCCGCCGACCATTTCGAACGAGAGTCGGTTGCGTTCTTCGAACGAGTGCGCTCGGCCTACCTCGCGCTCGCGGCGCACGAACCCGAGCGCATCAAGGTCATCGACGCGACCGAGCCGCTGGGCGGCGTGCAGGCGCAAATCGAGGGCCGTCTCAAGGCATTGCTCGCGGATAGCGAGCCATGAGCGCTACGCCGCTCGAGGTCTTGAGCACTCGCTTGTGCCCTTGGCTGCGGCCGGCGCTGCAGCAACTCGATGCCGCTCGGCAGGCGAACCGCCTGGGCCACGCCTGGCTGATCTGCGGCCCCGCCGGCAGCGGCAAGCTCAATCTCGCGCTCGTGCTCGCGACGCGTTTGCTTCGGGGGGCTGTGGGCGAGCCGCCGCCGCTCCCTGCCGCCGACGCCATCGCGGCAATGCGTAATCGCCACGTGCCTACCGATCACCATCCCGACCTCCACTGGCTCTATCCCGAGGAGGACAAGCGCACGATCTCCGTCGACCAGGTACGCGCGATCGGCGAGGCGCTCACGCTGAAGTCGCATGCGGGCGGCGCCAAGGTCGTCATCGTCGAGCCGGCCGACGGGATGACGGTCGCGGCGGCGAATGCGCTGCTGAAGACGCTCGAGGAACCCTCCGAGAACACCTACTTGCTCCTGCTGGCCGAGCAGCCCGGAGCGCTGCCTGCGACCATCCGCAGCCGCTGCCAGCGACTTGTGGTCGCGGCGCCCGATCGCGACGCTCTCGGCGCGTGGCTGAGCTCGAGCGAGCCGCAGGACACCGCGCAATTGGCGTGGCTCGCACGTGGCGCCCCGCTGCGGGTCGCCGAGATGCTCGAGGCGAATGACACTCAATTATTCAAAGAGTTATCTGATAAAGTTTGCCTTGTATCTCAAGATAAGATCGACTCACAGGCGGTTGCCGAAGCGTGGACGAAGCTGCCGCACGGCGTCGCGCTCGAATGGCTCGCCCGGCAGCTGCACGGCGCGCTACGGCAGCGCCTCGCCCCGAATGTTTCGACCGTGGTCACAGATCCCCCTACAACCACCTTGCATAATGCCTGGGCGCACCTGACGGTACGGGAGCTGTTCGAGCAGCACGAGCGCGTCGAGCGCTTGCGCAGCCTCGGCGGCTCGGGCATCAATATGGAGCTTGCGCTTCAGGCGCTACTGCTCGGGTTCCAAGCGCGGCGAGGACGATCGTGAGCAAGCCGGGTCTTTTGACGCTGACCATCAAGGACAAGAGCGCCTTGTACCTGGCGTACATGCCGTTCATCAAGAACGGCGGACTGTTCATTCCGACCAACTCGAGCTACAAGCTCGGCGACGAAGTGTTCATGCTGCTGAACGTCATGGGGGAGGAGGAGAAGATCCCGGTTGCCGGCCGCGTGATCTGGATTACGCCAAAAGGCGCTCAAGGCAAGCGCACCGCCGGGATCGGCGTGCAATTCAGCGAGCAGGATCAGGGCAACACGCAGAAGCGCATCGAGAACTATCTGGCGGGCGCCTTGGGCGGCGACAAGCCCACCCACACGCTATAACGCGACCTGCTAGCCTTGCAGGCTCGTTCTGTTGAGCCCGCCCTTCAACACGTACGTCTGAAAACCGCGCTCGTTCAGGATGAATGCGCCGGCGGAGCTGCGTCGGCCCGTATCGCAGCACACCACGTACTTGACCGCGGGGTCGAGCGTCTTGAGCTTTAGACGGATGAAGTACAAAGGCACGTTGATCGCGCCTTCGTTGTGATAAGCCTCGAACTCCGACGGCAATCGCACGTCGAGCCACTGGCCGCCTTCTTGGATGATCTTCTCGGCTTCGTCGCCATCGACCCAGTCGAGCATCGGCTCGTTGAGCAAGGTCCGAAAGTCGTCCTTGCCCAAACGCATCAGCGATCCGTCGGTTTCCATCGTCACCGTCGCATTGCGCTTTGCCTCGGAGATCAAAGCTTCCTCACCGAAGGTGTCGCCGACCTGGAGCTCGGCAAGCCGAATGCCTTCCTTGTTGAGTGGTGTTTCGCGTGTGACTACGCAACGACCACGCGTAATGACGTAGAAGAAGTCGCCTTCCTCGCCTTGCTTGATCACGACGTCCCCGGCCTTGCAGTTGACCTGCTGGAGCCGCATGAAGATCGCTTGAATATTGGCCGGCGGAATCTTGTGGAACGCCTTCGTCTGGAGCAGCGTGGTCATCCAGTCGTCGTTGCCGCTGGCTTCGCCGCGGAGCTCCGAAACCTCGTATGACCCCGTCTGGTCCCAGGTCAGCATCACGTCGAGCAGGTCGCTGTCGATCGTGACGTATTCCACGGCGCTTACGGCAATCGCGGTATGCCGGCGCGGCAGCTTCGGCGAGAGCGGATGGCGGGCATCGTCGGCGCCGCCGATCACCTTGCCGGCCGTTGCATCCCCTTCGCGCAACTCGACCGTTCCGGAAAGGACGTAGACCGTGCGCTTCTCGGAATCGCCCTCGCGAAACAGCGTTTCCCCGGGCTGCGCGTCTCGGATTTTGGTCTTCTTCGCGAGCGCGTGGAGGTTGTCCTTTTTGAGGCTATCGAGCGGCGACAGCGCCTTCAGCTGAGCGATTTCTACTTGCTTGGTCATGGACCTAGAGACGTATCCGAGCGCGTAGTGAGGCCGTAACAGCGCCCGAGCATAGCATGCCGATGTACCTGCTTGTGCCAAAGAGTTCACGCCGCTTCTAGCAGCCTTTGCCACCCCGAATGCGGTGTGAAGCGCGTCCCAAAACGTTTCGCTAGCGACTCGAGCTTCTCGATGACGTCGGCGATGCCGCGCTGTCGTGCGTAGTGGATGGGTCCACCCGTAAACGGCGCGAAACCGGTGCCAAAAATCACGCCCGCATCGAGCAGATCCGGATCGGCGACGATCTGCGCATCGAGACAGGCCACCGCTTCGTTGACGAGGGGCAGAATCAAGCGATCGGCGAGGTCGGCTTCCGGGCGTGGAAACCGCCGTTGCCGAACGGCCCGGCCGTTCTCGTAGCGATAGAACCCACGGCCGGTCTTCGCACCGAGCTCGCCGGCCGCCACCTTGGCGGCCAGCAGGTCCGGCACGGGCGACGCGAGGACGTCGCTCAAGATCTTCGCGACGTGCAGCGCCACATCGAGTCCGACGCGATCGGCGAGCTCGACGGGTCCGGTCGGCATTCCGAATGCTTTCGCGGCGGCGTCGATCGTCTCGAACGGATGGCCATCCTCGTGTGCGTGCAGCGCTTCGAGCATGTACGGCGTCAACACGCGATTCACGACGAACCCCGGCGCGCTACGGCAGGGCAGGGGGAGCTTGCCGATCCGCGTCACGAACGACAACGCACGCAGCATCGTCTGCTCGGAGGTCGCCGCGCCGCGGATCACTTCGACGAGCGGCAGGCTCGCGACGGGATTGAAGAAGTGCAGGCCGACGAAGCGATCGGGCCGTTCCATACCCGCGGCAAGTTCCTCGAGCCTGATGCTCGACGTGTTGGTCGCGATGATGGCCTCGGCAGCGAGCTTCGGCTCGAGCTCGCGAAACAACGCCCGCTTCGCATCGACGTTCTCGATGATCGCCTCGATCACGACGTCCGCGCCGCGAACCTTCGCTGCGTCGAGATCCATCTCGAGCCTGCGTTGCGCCGCAGCCGCCTCGCCGGGCGCGCGCAAACGCTTGCGAAACAAGTCGGCTGCGCGTCGCAGTGCCGGTTCGACATACTGCTGGGCTCGATCTTGCAAGCCGACGTCGAGGCCTCGCAGCGCACACCACGCCGCGATGTCGCCGCCCATGGTGCCCGCACCGACGACGTGCACGCGTTCGAACTCGCCTTCCTTCGGGGCGAGGTTGCGCAATCGCTCGCGCAACCCGAACACGCGCACGAGATTTCGCGCGGTCGCCGTAACGAGCAATCGGCCGATCGAGGCGGCCTCTGCCGCATACGCTGCCGATCCGGCGCCGCCGAAGCGGCGAAACAGATCGATCACGGCATAGGGGGCCGGGTAGTGCTCGGGGCGCGCACGCTTGCGAACCTGGGCAGCGACGACGCGCGCGAAGATCGATCTCGCGAGCGGCCACGCGAGCGGCCGCAGGTACCAGCGTGCCCGCCGACCGGCCGGTCGCTCCGCAATCAACCTCACGGCGGCCGCCTCGAGATCCGCTCGCGGCACGAGGCGGTCGACGAGACCGGCGGCGAACGCTTCGTGCGGCGAGAGGGACCGCCCGGTCAGCATCAGGTCGAGCGCGGCCGGCGCGCCGAGCAGCGCAACCGATCGGCAGGTGCCGCCGAAGCCCGGATGTATTCCGAGTTGAACCTCGGGCAAGCCCATCGTGCGCTCGTAACCGTCGGCTGCGACGCGGTAGTCGCAGGCGAGCGCAAGCTCGAGCCCCCCGCCGAGCGCGAAGCCATCGATGGCCGCGACGGTCGGCATCGGCAGGGCCGCGAGTCGCGCCAACAGCGCTTGACCCTGCGCCGCGATCGCCGCGCCTTCCTCGGCGCTGCTCACGCGACCGAACTCCTTGACGTCGGCGCCAGCAATGAAGCCGCTCGCTTTGCCGGACTTCACCACGAGGCCCTTCGCGTTCGCGTTGGCGAGTCGCTTGAGCTCGACGCCTAGCTGTTCCAGAACCGCTGCCGACAGCGTGTTCACGCTCGAGTCCGCTTTGTCGAGCGTCAGCCAGGCAATGCCGTCGGCATCGACCCGCGTCTGCCAGTGCTGGGCGCCGGTCATTTGTTCGGTCAGGCGGCGGCCTGCGCGCTGCCGTCGATTTCGAAGTCGCACACGAGGGGCAGGTGATCCGAGAACTTCACGGCGGGAATGCTGAAGCTCGTTACGCTGATCCCGTTGCCGTACAGCACGAAGTCGAGCTCTTTGCGCGGCGAACGGCTCGGATACGACGGCAGCCCTCGCGCGTTTGCGCTGCGGAGCTTCGCCGCCTTCATGAAAAGGTAGATCTCGTGCTCGCCCCAGAAGGTATTGAAGTCGCCCGCGATGATCACCGGCTTACGGGCCGAGACGACCAGATCGTGCAAGTGATGCAGCTGGGCGTGCCGATGCCGATATTTCAGAGACAGGTGCACGAGAAAGACCGCGCAACTCTCGAGCTCGAGCTCGATGATCAGCCGCTTGATGCCTTTGTCGAAGTAATGAAACCGCTCGCCGTGGACTCGCGGCGCGGCGAGAAACGCGTTGCCCTGCTTACGCAGTATCGGCAGATGCTGGTTCACTGACGTCATGCCGTACTTGCACTGGTACACCGAGTAGTGCCCGAGCGCACGGCCGATCGCCTCGGCTTGATTGATGCTGCGAGTTCGTATCGACCCCGTGTCGACTTCGACGAGGCCGACGATGTCGGGATCCTGGCCCTTGATGAAATCGATGATGCGCTGGAGGTTGCCGCGATTGCCGAGCAGATACCCCATGCCTGGCAATGGCCAATGCAATGCGGAGCCGAGACCCAGTCCGTAACGAATGTTGTACAAGAGCAGTCGCACGTTTCTTAGTGTACCGGAGCGCTTCGGTCGTTCGAGAAGAATTTGTACAGGCCTCCTGCACCGCAGTCGAGCACGGTCCCGGCGCCCGCGGCGCACTTCATTGCAATGCCCAGGAGTCAGTAGTAGGGTCCGCGGTCAAAGGACCCAGGTGACGCAGATGTCTGCAAAAAACCCGATACGCGTTTATGTGACGCACGCCTTCGCGAGTTATCCCGACTATCACCGCGTGTTCGAGTACATGGAAAGCACCGCCAATTTTTTCTACCAGAATTGCAGCGTACCGGACCACGCCCCCGCGAGCGGGGGCAAAGAAGCGCTGAAAGAGGAATACCGAACCCAGCTGAAGTCAGCCGAGGTCGTCGTCGTGCTGAGCGCGCTCTACATCGATAACGAGTACTGGACCACGTACCAAATGGATGCCGCCCAAGCGATCAATCTGCCGTTGGTGGCGGTGTCGCCTTTCGGCGGCACCGTGAAAGTGCCCGACGAGATCGCAAAACGTGCCGCCGAGGTCGTCGACTGGAACGAGCGTAACATCGTCGACGCAATCCGCCGGCAAGCGAGGCACGAGGACACGGCGCGTTGGGAAGTCATCGAGTTCAAGATGTGAGTCGTTGGCCGGCTGGGCCGCCTTTCACGATCGGATGACCGCTCGACCGATCGTCATCGCACATCGCGGCGCGAGCGGTTACCTTCCGGAGCATACCCTCGTCGGCAAGGCACTCGCCTATGGATTGGGCGCCGATTATCTGGAGCAGGACGTCGTTGCGACACGCGACCGCGAGCTCGTCGTGCTCCACGACCTGCATCTCGACGACGTCACGAACGTCGCAACCAAGTTCCCGGCCCGGCGGCGGGACGACGGCCATTTCTACGTTATCGATTTCGACCTTGCCGAGTTGCGCCAGCTCGACGTGAGCGAGCGGCGCCTGCCGGGCTCCGAGTCGCCGCGCTTCCCGGGTCGATTTCCGCACGGTCTGCTGGCGGGATTGCGAATCGCAACGCTCGACGAGGAGCTCGAGCTCATCGACGGACTGAACCGATCCATGCACCGACGTGTCGGCATCTACCCCGAGATCAAGGCGCCGAGTTGGCACCGGCGCCACGGCGTCGACCTTGCCCGGCTCTTGATCGAGAAGCTCGACGCGCACGGCTATCGCAGCGCAGCCGACCCCGTGTTCGTGCAGTGCTTCGACGCCACGGAGCTCGCACGCGTCCGCCGAGAGCTCGGCAGCTCTCTGCGGCTGATTCAGCTCGTGGGGCCGGAGGCGGAGTACGCCGAGCTCCTGACGCCGTCCGGCTTGGGACGCGTCGCGGACTATGCGCAAGGCCTCGGTCCGTTCTATGAGCAACTGCTTGCACCGCCGGCCGCTGACTTCGGCTCGACGCTCGCGCCGGGGCCGCTCGGCGCGACGGCGCATGCGGCCGGACTCGAACTGCACCCGTACACGTTTCGCGCGGATCAGCTGCCGCCCTACGCGAGCAGCATCGAGGATCTGCTCTCGTTCTTTTTCGAGCGAATCGGCGTCGACGGCGTCTTCTGTGACCAGCCGGACCGCGCCGTTCGCGTCCGCGACGCCGTGAGCGCCCGCGGCTGCAACGCCTGACGTTGCCGCCTCCCGCCGTCGCGACCTCCCTGGCTCTTGGCCATACGCCTGCGCGGCCGTATTTGGAGTAGGCTAATCCGCAAGAGGAGAACCAGCAGAGGAGGGGGTCGATATGAGACTCGTCCTAACCGGCGCCGCGGCGTGCGCACTCGCCGGCTGCGCAGGCGCACCCGCCCGGGACGACACGCAGCCAGTCGCCCGGGCTTGCACCGTTTCCGACTGCTTCTATGAGCGCGACATCCGCGCTTTCGAAGTCATCGACAAGACGACGCTCATCGTCTACGTCGGCTCGCAGCGCTGTCCGTTCGAGATGAAGCTGCAGGGTTTCGCCTGCGATATGACCTTTGCACCGTTCATTGCGTTTCATTCGCGCAACCCGATCGACGAGTCTGGACGCGATGTCTTCGGCCAACCGATCGGTGCCGGCTTGCCCGCGCCCGGTCGCTCCACGAGTCAGCGAGTTTGCTCCAACGATATCGGCCTCGGCGTCGACGGCGGCATATTCTCGGACACCGCTGACGACGTGACCCAGACCGCGAGCCCGCGCTCGGTTCGGCCGCGCACGCGCAATCCGGGCGAAATTTCGAACGATCTGAAAGTCGACAAGCCGATCACAAGAAGCCAGTGCCAGATCTTGAGCGTCGCCTCGATGACGGACGATCAGCTGGTCGATCTGCTGGTCAGCAAAAAGCACATGCCGCCGCCGCCGCCGATCGGCAAAGCCGAGGTCGAGGTGCCGGCACAAAACGAGGAGCCGGAACCCGGCGCGCTGCCGAAGCCGGGAGCGTCGGGCGAAGACGCGGCCGCGGGGACCACACCGCAAGCCGCAGGATTCTAGCCCGGCCGCACGGCTAAGGAACCTGGCAATTCGGCCGCCTGCCGGCCTCGCGCGCCTTGTTGTATTCGATCAGCGCCGGCGTGATGTCCTTGACGATGTTTTCGAGGCGCGTGTCATCGGCAGGGTGGTCCGAAAGAATTTCCGGCGGCGCACCGCGGTTGACCGCCGACATGCTCTTCCACAAATAGATCGCGGCCCGCGGATCGAAGCCGGCCTTCGACATGTATTTCAGCCCGACCTTGTCCGCCACGGTTTCCTGCTCGCGCGCGTAGGGTAGAGTCAAGCCGATCGTCCCGGCGTCGCGCAAATTGACGCCCGTGGCCGCAGAGCCGAGCATCACGAGCATGTCGGTACGCACGCCTTGTTTGGCGCGCGCCATCGTATGGTTTTGCGTCTTGTGCGCGATCTCGTGCCCGAGCACCGCCGCAAGCGCATCGGGCGTGTCGGCAACGCGCAGCAGACCGCTGAATACCGCGATCTTGCCGACCGGGTCCGCGAAGGCATTGATAGCGTCGTCGTCGAAAACGACGACCTCCCAGTCCACGTTCTCGCGGTCTTTCGGATCGAGCACGGCGATCAAATCGTCGGCCACGCATTCCACGTACTTCTGGACGCGGGGATTCGGCTCGAGCGGCACGTGGCGCTTCATCTCGAGCCACTCGAGACGCGCCTCGCGGCGAATTTCCTTCTCGGAAACCAGCACGCCAGCCTGGACCGTGCCGACTAGCCAAAGGCCTAGGCATACCGCGAGCAGACTGCAGGTCAGACGTTTCATCGGTCGATTCGGGCCACCATTCCGGACTGCAAGATTAGATGATGCCGGCCTCGCAGGGTTCTATCGAAAAGATAGCACAGCCCGACGGCTGGATCAGCGCCGGTGGCCGCGCCAGCGTGCGTATCGCAAGCCCTTCATTTAGATGCTATTTCGACGAATCGGCGAACGTGATCGCAGGATGCCGGCCGTGCCAGCCGAACAGCGACGCATCGAGCTTCAGCTGAATGAAGAAGAGGCCGCGCATCGCCGGGTCGTGCAGGTTCGCCTTGGTCACGTGATCGACGACCGAGTCCGGCATGTAGGTGACGTTCAGCGCGACGTGCTTGGCGCCGAACGTCATCGCCGGAAGCGCACCGGGAAACGGTCTGTTGTGATTGACGTCCTCACGCGTCATCAGGAAGCCGACGACACCGACGTCCAGGTACAGGCCCGAGGCCGCGTGGAACCGTCGCTTGAGGCCGCCGCCGGCCATGTAAGACGGCCGCTCGTCGCTGTCCCGGAAGCCGTTCGCGAGCGCCACCTTGACCCAGCGTCCGCCGCCGTCGAATTCCCGCTCGAAACCGAGACCCCAGTTGTCCTCGTTCCAGTGCCTTGCGGCGTTCACGTGAATGGCTCGGCCATTGACCACGACGCCCCAGTCTTCTTGGGCCGAAGTCCGTTGCGCCATTCCCGAAGCCACGAGGACGACGGTTACGAATGCCCATCCGTGCTGTTGCATGGCTCCGAAAGCAAACCTATCTCGCCAAACTAGATCAAAGCGTTAGCTCATCTTCCTCGATGACTTCGCGAAAGACGTCGACGCAAAGCACACTCCCCCGAGCCAGGAGTCATAGTGCGCATAATGTATATTATGTCAAAATAACGATGGCGGTCTCGGGGCGGTCGTCGAATGCACGGCTCACGACGTCCGATCGTGAACGCTCGTTGACGCCCCCGGCTTCGCCGCTACAGTACCGACTCTCGCTTCGCATGCCGGAAAGGATTCGATCACTGCTGCCATGGCACCGCTGATCCGTTTCGACGCCGTATCGGTGACGTTCGGCGACCAAAGGATCTTGGCCGAAGCGAGCTTCGCGATCGACCCGGGCGAGCGCGTGTGCCTGATCGGGCGCAACGGCGCCGGCAAATCGACGACGCTGCGGCTCATCGTCGGCACGATCGAGCCCGATTCCGGCGAGATCGACCGACCGGGCGCCCTGCGCTTCAGTTTGCTCGACCAACAGCTCGCCGAGGAATCGGATCAGAGCGCACGGGATTTCGTCGCGCTCGGTATGGCGGCTCAGCTCGAGCGGATCTCGCGATTCGAGCGGCTCGCAGCCAACGGGTCTACGGATGCCGGGGGGCTACGCGAAATCGAGGGCCTCCAGAGGGAAATCGAGGCCGGCGGGGGCTGGTCCGTCGAAACGCAGGTCTCGACGATGCTGAGCCAGCTCGAGATCCCCGGCGAGCGACGAATGAGCGAGCTCTCGGGCGGCTGGCGCCGCCGGGTCGCGCTCGCTCGCGCGCTCGTTTCGAATCCGGACCTGCTGCTCCTCGATGAGCCGACCAATCATCTCGACATCAGCACGATCGAATGGCTCGAGGACAAGGTCAGGCATTACGCGGGCGCCGTGCTGTTCGTGACGCACGATCGCAGCTTCGTGGAACGCGTCGCCACGCGCATCGTCGATATCGACCGCGGCAAGCTGCGGAGCTGGAACGGCGGCTATCGCGACTACCTCGATCAGAAAGCCGACAGCGAGCGCGAGGAAGACCTGCACAACGACTTGTTCGATAAGAAGCTCGCGCAGGAGGAAGTCTGGATTCGCCAGGGGGTCAAAGCACGTCAGACGCGCAACGAAGGGCGCGTGAGGGCGCTTGAAGAGCTGCGCGCCGAACGCGCGCTGCGCGTCAAGCGGCCCCGAACGGCTCGCATCGCAATCAACGAGTCCGGCGAGGTCTCCGGGCGCAAGGTGATCGAGGCACGCAACGTATCGCACGCGTATGGCGGCCGTGAGCTGTTGAAGGACTTCTCACTGCGCGTGATGCGCGGCGATCGTCTCGGCATCATCGGCAACAACGGCGTCGGCAAGACCACGTTGCTGCGGATACTGCTCGGCGAGCTCGAACCCGACGCCGGCACGGTGAAGCTCGGCACGAATCTCGAGGTCGGCTACTTCGATCAACTGCGCCGAGAGATCGATCCGAATAAGACCGTCGCCGAGGTGATCGGCGAAGGGCGCGAGTATGTGACGATCAAGGGCCGTCAGAAGCACGTAGTGGCCTACCTCACCGATTTTCTGTTCACCGCGAAGCGCGCGCTCACGCCGATCGCGGCCCTGTCGGGCGGCGAACGCAACCGCGTGATCCTCGCAAAGCTGTTCACACGCGCGGCGAACGTGCTCGTGCTGGACGAGCCGACGAACGACCTCGACGTCGAGACGCTCGAAGCGCTCGAGGCGCGCCTGGCCGACTACGACGGCACGCTGATCGTCGTGAGTCACGACCGCTACTTCCTCGACGCGATCGTCACGTCGACGTTGGTATTCGAAGCGGGCGGCAAGGTCGTCCGTCATGCGGGCGGCTACAGCGACTGGCTCGCCCGTCACGAGGCGCTCGCCGTGACCGACGCTCCGACCGCAACGCCGCAGGCAACGGAGCCCGCGACGCGTCCGCCGCCCCCTCCTTCGCGCAAGCTTTCTTACAAGCTGCAACGCGAGCTCGAAGCGCTGCCGGGTGAAATCGAGGCCCTCGAGAAGGGACTTGCGGAGCTGCAGCGCGAAACCGCCGCGCCGGAATTCTATAGCCGGCCGCAGCCCGACGTGCAGGCGCGGCTCGCGGACCTGGCGATGGCCGAGCAGCGCCTCGACGCCGCCCTCACCCGCTGGACCGAGCTGGAGGACCAAGCGGCCGCGGCGGCGGCGCACCCACCGCGTTCCGGCGCCTAGTCCTCGTCCGCATCGGTCAGGAAGTCGAGATTGGCCGCGACGCCGACGCCGCGGTCAGCCACGAGATCGACTGCGCGCTGCACGACGCCAGCGCCGAACCGCTCGGCGAGCCGGTCGATCGTCGTCTCGAGCTGCCGGGCGCGCGCCGCGCCGAGCGGCAAGCCTAGCTGCTCAGCTGCGCTCGAGCCCGCGAGGTCGAAGGCCGCGAGGCCGACCAACCGGAACGGACCGCGGTCC
Source organism: uncultured Gammaproteobacteria bacterium (assembly GCA_963817615.1). Lineage (GTDB taxonomy): Bacteria > Pseudomonadota > Gammaproteobacteria > Steroidobacterales > Rariloculaceae > FEN-1219. The sequence continues at coordinate 954,678 of CAWFPH010000003.1, forward strand.
ACGATCCCGTCGAGCAACTTTCGCGCGGCCGAAAACAGCTCCAGGGCGACGTCGCTCGGCATACCGAGCATTCGTTGTCGCGTGAGCACTTTGAAGTCGCTGCGCTTGAGCTTTACCCGCACGCCGTGCGCGAGCAGCCTGCGCCGCCGCAGACGCGTCGCAACGTGCTCCGCCGACGTGCGCAGGTGCTGCTCGATCGCGTGACGCGTCGTGACGTCGATCGTAAGGGTTCGCTCCGAACCGATGCTCCGCGATGCTCGGCCGCCGACCACGACGCGCGGATCCTCCGCACGCGCGAGCGCGGCGAACCGCTCGCCGAGCGCACCCAGCTCATCGCGCAATCGCTCCGCGGAGCAGTCGGCCACCGCGCCGATCGTCGCCAAGCCGAGGGCGCGCAAGCGTGCCGCCGTCCTCGGCCCAGCCCCCCAAAGATTTTCGACCGGCAGCGGCGCAAGCCATTCGCGAGCGCTCTCGGGAGGAACCACCGTCAACGCGTCGGGCTTCCGGTAGCCGCTCGCGACCTTCGCGACGTACTTCGACGCGGCAATGCCGACCGAAGCCGTGAGGCCGCCGGTTGCGTCGCGCACTGCGGCTTTCAAACGTCGTCCGAACGACGCGGGCGAGCCGAACAAGCGTTCGCTGCCCGTCATGTCGAGGAACGCCTCGTCCAGGCTCAACGCCTCGACCACGGGCGAGAAATCGGCGAACACCGCCATGATGGTTGCGGAGACCTGTTGGTAGCGATCGAACCGCGGCGGCACGATCAGCGCGTCCGGGCAAAGCCGTCTTGCGCGGGCCATCGGCATTGCGCTGCCCACACCGTACGGCCGCGCTTCGTAGCTCGCCGTCAGCACGACCCCGCGCGAGCTATTCGGACCGACGAGCACGGGGCGACCTCTGAGCGTGGAGTCGTCGAGCTGCTCGATCGCGGCGTAAAACGCGTCCATGTCCGCATGCGCGATCACGCGCGGCCAACGCGGCGGCGCGCCGATCATGAGCGAAGCCGCTCGAGCTCGTCGATCGACTTCGGCCAATCGCGCTTCAACAAGCGCGAGAGCGATCGATCGGCGAGCAGCTTGCCCTGCGTCTGGCAGCGCGGGCAGTAGTTCGTCTCGTTGTCGGCATAGCGAATGCGCTGCACCTTGGTGCCGCATACCGGGCACGGCAGACCATAACGGCCGTGGACGGCCATCTCGGGACGAAACGCGGTGACCTTGCTCGGAAACGCGCCGCCCTCCTGGTCGCGCAATCGCGCCGTCCACTCTGCGAGCACTGCGCGCGTTGCCTCGTACAATCGCGCATGAGCCTCGTCGTCGAGCTTGGTCGTGAGCATGACGGGCGACAGCCGAGCGCGGTGCAGAATCTCATCGGAGTAGGCGTTGCCGATCCCGCTGAACGCCCGGGGATCGGTGAGCGCACGCTTGAGCGTATGATTCCCCTTGAGCAGCGCGTCTCGAAATTCCGCCGCAGTTGCCGTGGCGATCTCGAGGCCGCCGGGATCGTGCTCGCTCAAGGCCGCGGCACCGCGCACGACGTACAGCGACGCGCGCTTCTTGGTGCCCGCTTCCGTCAGCACCAAAGCACCGGAGTCGAAGCCGAGCAACAACGCCGCGTTGCGGGTCGGGCGCTCGGGCCAACGGTCGAGCCACTGCAGCCGGCCCGCAATCATCAGGTGGATGACGATCCACAAATCGCGCTCGAAGCCGATCGCGATCCGCTTACCGAGACGCTGCAACGCGACGACGCGCAGCCCGTGCAGCTCCGCGAGCGACGGCTCGACGCTGCGCAGCAGGAAAGGCGAAAGGATTCGGCTGCGCTCTAAGCGGCGGCCGTCGATGCGGGCGCGCAGCGCCGCGAGATACAGCTCGATATCCGGCAGCTCCGGCATGCGCTCATTGGACCACCTTGTCGATCACGAGCGCTACTTCCCCGCCGTCCTTGGGCTTGAACTGCGTCTGCGCGTACCAGTCGCCCGGCTGTTCGCCGGCCTGGCCGCTCCTCGAGAGCAGCGCGACGAGCGTGACCTCGTCGAAATCCCGCAGCGAACGGCCCGGAATCATGCTGTTGGCATCGCTCAACGTAAACTCGCCGGGCACCGCGCTCGCGGGCCGGCGGATCACCGCGACCGGCATGCGGCTCCCGGGCGCGCGCGCAAACAAGAACAGCGCGGCGTTCGGTCCCAGATCGTCGACGGCCTTACCCGCCCCGAGCTTGACGTTGAGCTTCACCGTCGGCCCAGTCGTTTCGGAGGCGCTCGCGCCGGCGGTCGCGGCAGCGCTCGCTCGAGATCCGGACCCCGACTGCGCGTTGGCAGCCTCGCCGACGACGTGGTCGATGACGAGCTCGACTTCGCCACCCTCTTTCGGCTGGTACTGCGCCTCGGCGTCCCAATCGCCCGGTTGCTCGGTCGGCTGGCCGCTCTTCGACAGCCGTGCGACGAGCGTCAGCTCGTTGAAGTCGGCCAGGGAACGCCCCGGAATCATGCTGTTCGCGTCGCTCAGCGTGAATTCACCCGGCACCGCGCTCGCCGGTTGCCGAATCACGGCGACCGGCGGTCCGCCGCCCGGCGCACGCGCAAAAATGAACAGCGCGGCGTTCGGACCGAGCTGGCTCACGTCGCGGCCCGGTCCAAGGCTCACGTTGATCTTCACACTCGGGCCGCTCGCAGCCGTCGCGCCGGCCGAGCCCGCAGCAGCGCCCGGGCGCGTCGGAACATCGACGCCTAGCGCGTTGAGCTGCGATCGCACGACGCTCGCAACCTCGTCCGGCACGTTGAGCTGCAGCAATTTCGTCCAGCGCGCTTTGAGATCGTCGTCGTGACCGAGCTCGCGCGCGACCAGTCCGCCGTACCACAGGGCTTTCGCATTGTCGGGCTGGTCGGCGAGCACTTGCTCGATCAGCTTGCCCGGCTCGCCGGATAGCATCTGGGGATCGGCAAGGACTTGCGCTTCGGCGTACGACAACTTGAGATCGTCGTCCGGATCTTTCGTGCGCTGCCAGGCCTGGGCGTATGCGCTGCGCGCGGCGCCGTACTTGCCGAGTGCCATGTAGCTGCGCGCGAGCAGTCGCCAGCCTTGGACGTCGTCCGGCGACTTCTCGAGGCGCTCGGCGAGCTGCTCGACGAGACGCGTTTCCTCGGACGCGTGCTGCGCGAGTCTCGGGTCCCAATTGCTGACCTTCACGTACAGACCGAACGCGAGCGGCACCATCGCGAAAGCGGCCGCCATACCGACCGGCGACCATTTGCCGCTCGCACGCCGGTGCCGCAACACCGGCACCATGAGGAACGCCATGGCCAGCGCACAGAGAACGACCGCGGTTATCCAAAATGTCGTCACGCCGGAGGATCCTCTTCGATCGGTTGTCTGCGTCGTACGCTCAAGATGCGCCAGAACACGAACGCCCCGATGACCAGAAATATGCCGGGCCCTGCCCAAAGTGCCCAGGTCGCAGGCTCGACCCGCGGCCGATACAGCACGAAATCGCCGTAGCGCGCCGAGAGGAAATCCTTGATCTCGCGGTCGCTCTTACCCTCGGCGATCATGCGGTGGACTTCTCGGCGCAGATCCGCCGCGACGGGTGCTTTCGAGTCGGCGATGCTCTCGTTCAGGCAGAGCGGACAACGCACCTCGCGGATCAGCGCTTCGTAGCGCGCACTCAACGCCGGATCGTCGAAGCTGATTTCCTCGTCCGCGGCGAATGCCGGCGCGACGAGCAGCGCGCCCAACAGAATCAGCAACCCACGCATCACTGTCTCGCGGTCATCAGAAACGGACAGGTGGCGGTCGTGCACCGCTGCTCGAGCAGCGGCAGGAAGTCCCGGCGCCACACTTCAACGGTCATCGGGGAGATGTGCTTGAACAGCACCTTGCCATCGCTGCCGATCAGAAACGTTTCGGGCGCCGCCGTGACGCCCCAGTCGACGGCCACCTCGCCGCCGGGATCGAAGCCCGTCTCGACGTAAGGGTTGCCGAGCTGGCCGAGCCAGCTCAGGGCGGCTGCGCGATCATCGCGAAGATTCAGGCCGTAGATCGGCACGCCTTCGCGCGCGAGCTCGAGCAAGAACCCATGCTCGTGGCGACACTCGATGCACCAGGTCCCCCAGACGTTCAGCAACGCCACCTTGCCCCGGAGATCGGCCGATCCGATCTTCGCATCCGGGTCCTTGAGGCTCGGCAGACTGAACTCGGGCATCTTCTTGCCGAGCAACGCCGACGGCACGTAGCTCGGATCGAGGCCGAGGCCCACATAGAAGAACCCGCCGATCACGGCCAGCAAGACGACCGGCACGGCGTAGCGCCACATGGCTAACCGGCCTCCGAAGGCGCCGCCGCGGCGCGCTCCGTTGCAAGACTGTGCTCCCGCCTTGCGGCGCGGTACCGCCTGTCGGTCATCGCAACCAGGCCGCCGAGCGCCATGAAGACCGCACCCAACCACACGAACCGCAGCAGCGGCTTCACTTGCAAGCGCACGCTCCAGGCGCCGGCCCCGAGCGAATCGCCGAGCGCCACGAACACGTCACGCGTGAGCCGGCTGTCGATCGCGGCCTCCGTCTGCGGCGTTTGCTGGACCCGGTAGGTGCGCACTTGGGACTCGAGCATGGTGACGAGCTCGCCGTTCTTGCGCACCTCGAAGTCGCCCTGGTCAGCGTCCCAGTTCGGCCCTGCGACCTTGCGCAGGTCGTGGAGCATGACGTCGTAACTGCCCACCCTCTCGGTGTCGCCGACGCGCATGGGCTTGTCGAACTCGACGCTGTAGGAGGACACGACGGTCACACCGATGATGAACACGCCCACGCCGAAATGCGCGAGGCACATGCCGAGCTGCGCCCGCGTGAGCGGTGGCCCGACTCGGCGCACCCACTTGCGGAACGGGTCGAGCAGCGAGCTCACGCAGATCCAGCAGCCCGCCACCATCGCAACCGACGTCAGGAGCGACGCATGCCCGTACGCGAGGAGGGGCAGCGTGGTGCCGGCGGCTACCGCGATGCCGGCCGGCCAGAGCAGACGCTGCATGAGCGTTGCACCCGGCGTGATCTTCCATGCCGCGTGCATGCCCATGCCGAGCAATACTGCGAGCGGCAGCATCGGCACCAGGAACATCACGTCGAACCAAGGCGTGCCGACGGAGATCTTGCCGCCGCCGAGCGCATCCACGAACAAAGGGTACAGCGTGCCGAACAGCACGGCCGTGGCGGCGACCACCAGCAAGATGTTGTTGCCGAGCAGGAAAGCCTCGCGCGATACGAGCTTGAATCCGCCTTCGGCCTCGAGCTTGCTCGCGCGGAACGCATACAGCGTCAGCGCGCCGCCCGAGATCAGGCCGAGCAACCCCAAGATGAACAAACCGCGGGTCGGATCCGCCGCGAACGCGTGCACCGAGACAAGCACGGGCGAGCGTGTGAGGAACGTGCCGAGCAGGCTCAGCGAGAAACCCGCTATCGCGAGCAGCACGGTCCAGCTCTTGAAGATGCCGCGCCGCTCGGTCACCGCGAGCGAGTGCAGCAACGCGGTCGCAATGAGCCACGGCATGAACGAGGAATTCTCGACGGGATCCCAGAACCACCAGCCGCCCCAGCCGAGCTCGTAGTAGGACCACCAGCTACCGAGCGTGATGCCGCATGTCAGGAACATCCACGCCGCAACCGTCCACGGCCTCGTCCAGCGCGCCCAATTCTTGTCGAGCTTCCCGTGCAGTAGCGCCGCGACCGCAAACGCGAACGGCACGGACATTCCCACGTAGCCGAGATAGAGCATCGGCGGATGGATGATCATGCCGGGGTCTTGTAGCAGCGGATTCAAGTCGTTGCCGTCGAACGGCACCGGCGTGAGCCTCAGGAACGGATTGGATGTCAGGACCGTGAAAGCGATGATGCCCGAGCTCACGATGCCGAGCACGCCGAGCACGCGGCTCGAGAACGCGTCGGGCTGCGACCGGCTGCCCGCCGCCACGACGAGCGTCCAAACCGCGAGCACGGTGGTCCACAACAGCATCGAGCCCTCGTGACCGCCCCAGGCCGCCGTGAACTTGTAGAAGACCGGCAACGCAGAGTTCGAGTGCTCGGCGACGAACAGCACGCTGAAATCGTCGCTGAGGAACGCATATTCGAGCACGCCGAACGCGATGGCCACGAACACGAATTGGCCTGCCGCAACGGGGCGAGCGAGCGCCATCCAATCCGCCCTGCCCTTGAACGCGCCGAGCAGCGGCACCGTTGCCTGAATCAACGCGAGGCACAACGCAAGGATCAGCGCGAATTGTCCGATCTCGGGAATCACTCGGTCACCGTGGGGCCTGCCTTCGCGTTCGCGGCGGCAATGTCGGGGGGCATGTACTTTTCGTCGTGCTTCGCGAGCACTTCCTCGGCGACGAACGTACCGGCGCCGTCCAGCTTGCCGCGCGCGACGATGCCCTGCCCCTCGCGGAACAGATCCGGCAGCACGCCCGTATAGGTCACCGGCACGTCATGCGAGAAATCGGTCAGCACGAACCGCACGGTGAGGCTGCCCGGTGCGCGCTGCACGCTGTTCTTGACGACCATGCCGCCGATTCGGAACTCGCGGTGCGGCGCCTCGCCCGAGGCCACCTGACTCGGCACGAAGTAGTACAGCAGGTTCTCCTGAAACGCGCGGTAAGCGAAGCCGGCCGCTATCGTCATGCCGGCAACGACACAGCCGATCAGGAGCATTCGTTGTCTTCTGGGCCTCATTGGACTCGCCTCACTGTCGGTCGCTTACCCGCGAGCTCGGGCTGCCCGCCCTCCCGGGCGCGTCGCAGCGCCATTACGCGTTTGCTGCGGGCCAGCCACGCGTTCAGCACCAACACGGCTAGTGTAATCCCGTAGGCGGACCAGACGTATGCGCCGTGGGTACCCATTTGCAGAACAGAGATCACCGCCCGCCCTCCGCGGCCAGCTCCCGAATCCAACGAGCGTCGCGCTCCCGTTCGACAATCTCGCCCTGCAGGCGGTTCAGCAGCAGCCACCAAAAGAACAAGGTGAACCCCAGCACGGAGAACAGGAACGGCACGAGCATCGAGGTGCTCATCGCGGGGCCGCCGGCCCGCAAGATCGTCGGCCCCTGATGCAGCGAGCTCCACCATTGGACCGAATAGTGGATGATCGGCACGTTCACGACGCCGACGACCGCGAGGATGGCGCTGACCTTGTCGGCTTTGTCGCGGTCGTCGAACGCGGCCCGAAGTGCGAGATAGCCCAGAAACAGAAACAGCAGCAGAGTCTCGAACATGATCCGCGGATCGCCCCACTGCCAGAAAGTTCCCCACGTCGGCCGCCCCCAGATCGCGCCCGTGACGAGCGCGCAAAACGTGAACCAGGCGCCGATCGGAGCGGTACTTACGGCCGCCGCATACGCGAGCTTGATGCGCCAGATGTAACCGATCGCGGCCGCGACCGCCATCACGACGTAGGCCATCATGCCGATGTACGCCGTCGACGGATGAATGTAGATAATTCTATAGACCTGCCCCTGCTGGTAATCCGGCGGCGCTACGAACAGTCCCCACACGAGCCCGATCGCGATCAGCGCGGTGCCGATGAATCCGAGCCATGGGCTCAGCTTTCCCGCCAGTCGATACACGTAGGGTGGCGACCCGAAGCGGTGGAACCATACTGGCAGCGGCATGTTCGCTCCTATTCGATGGCGACCTTCACGGCCGCGGCGATCGCGAGCGGGCCGAGCGATAGCGCGAGCGCCGCCAACGCCGCGAGAAAATAGAGCGGCGCCGCAACCGGCTCGCCGTTGACGCCCAGGTCGGTCGCCCGCGTGCCGAAAATCAGCAACGGCCCGGCGAGCGGCAAGACCAGCAAGCCCACCACCGACCCTCCTCGCCGTAGGCCCACCGTCAGTGCGGCGCCGAGCGCGACCAGGACGCTCAACGTAGGTGCGGCGAGCAGCAGGGCGAACGCGAGCGTGGGCAGGGCAGCAACCGGCAACTGAAACGACAACGCCAATACCGGCACCAGGCAAACCAAGGGCAAGACCGTAGCGACCGCGTGCGCCGCGATCTTCGCGAGCACCACGACCGTGATCGACACCGGGCTCAACACAAGCTGCTCCAGGCTGCCGTCATCGGCATCGCTACGAAACAAACTGTCGAGCGCCAACAACGAGGATAGCAGCGCAGCCACCCACAGGACACCTGCGCCGATGTCGCGAAGCTGCGACGACGTCGCCGAAAGGGCCAAGGGAAAGAGGACGGCCACGATCACGAAAAAGATCAGCGGGTAGACGAGCTCGCTCCAGCGACGAAAGGCGATTTTCAGATCGCGCGAAAGCACCGTCGTGAACGTGCCCATGGGTGTCAAGTCATCTCGATGACGAGCGTACCGGGCGCGGCCGCGAAGTCGTCCGGCTGATGCGTCGCAACGACGGCCATGCCGCCATTCTCGAGATGACGGCGCGTCCACTCGACGACGAGCGCGCGCCCATCGCTGTCGAGGTTCGTGACCGGCTCATCGAGCAGCCAAAGCCGTGCGTTCGAGATCCGCAGCATGGCCAGCGCTACCCGCCGCCTTTGTCCGGCCGAAAGGTGCCGGGCGCGAACGTCGACCGCGCGCTCGAGCTTGAGCTCGGCAAGCAGCGGCTCGAGCGACGGCGTGCGCCGCCACAAAGAGGCGTGGAACTCGAGATTCTCACGCACGGTGAGCTCCTTCTTGAGGCTGTCCAGGTGCCCCCGATAGGCGATGTCGGCGCGACGCTCGGCATCGAGCGCCCCGATTCGCGTGCCCGCCCAAGTGACATCGCCCGCGCTCGGATCGGCGAGCCCCGCGAGCACGCGCAACAACGTGGTTTTGCCGGCGCCGTTCGGACCGATCACCAGCGCCAGCTGGCTCGCCGCGAGCTCGAAGTCGAGCTGCTCGAACAGACAGCGCTCGCCGCGCCAGACGGCCAGGCCTTCCGAGCGCAGCGTCTGACCGGTCGTCGCCATGCGTACCCCTTGAAACGGCGCGGCGGATTGTGCCCCATGAGCATCGCGTTGCAAAGGAAGAGTTGGGATGTTTCCTTGTAAGAACAATATGTACCGGCTCCTTTCAAAAGCTATTCGTAGGATCTAGCCAGCCTCGACGCCGCGCCCGCAATCGAAATTTCGAGCTCAACTAGAGGTTTACATAACTTTCCTCGTGCAATAGACTTGCCCATGCCGTCATAACAACTATTACGAAGACTCGATAAGCACTTGTAAAAATAAGGAAAACGGCAATGGCGGAAGGCCATCGACTGGTGTCTCCCGCGCGAGTGTTTGCACGACCAACGGCGGACCAAATCTGGCTCGGGCCGGCTCTAGAGACGGCCCTGAGCCAGCTTTCTCGACCCACACGCGTGCGTATGCTCGTCGGCGAAACGTCGAGCGGCAAGACGACCCTGCTCGGCCACCTCGCGGGAAAGCTCGCGGACGAGGCCGTGGTGCTGCCGTGTCGGGGCCCGCGGGAGAACCCCGCAGCCGTCCTCACGACTCTATTGCTGGCGGCCGACCTCGCGCCATGGGAATTGTCCGAAGCCGAGCAGCGGAATCTGCTCACCGTATTCGTGCAGCAGCGCCGCGCACAGGGACGACGGCTGGTCATCGTGATCGACGATGCGCATACCTTCACGGCAGCCGCGTGGGAAGAGATCGAGCGCCTGCTCGCGTTCCGAATCGACAAGCGGCCCGCACTCGAGGTCGTGCTCGGCGGCCCGCCGGAATTGGTCGGTCGCATCGACCGAACGCGCATGCGCATCGAGGACGGCCAATTCTGCGTGCAGACGCTGCCGTCGCCTTCACAAGAAGACCTCGTGAGCTATCTCGAGTGGCGCCTCCGTCGTTTCGAGATGACTCACCTGCTCACGCCGACGGCGACACAGATGATCGCGCGTCTCGGCGGGGGGCGGTATACGGCGGTCGACGTGCTGTGCCAAATGTGCTTGCTGTTGCTGCGCCGATTCGGCTTGGACCGCGTCGATGCTCGAGTGGCGCGTCACGCCGTGGCTGCATTGGCCGCTCGGCAGAACGCGAAGCTCGAAGCGACCGCAACCGGCGCTGAATCCGAGGAGTCCGTCGACGCTCCTCCGCAGGGGTACCTGCTCGTGAGCCGCAACGGCAAAGTGCTCACACGCACCGCGCTCGGCGAGAGAATCTTGCTCGGCCGCAGCGAGCATAACGATGTTTCTCTCGCGAGCCCGTATTTGAGCCGTCACCATGCGGCCATCGTCGGCACGCCGGAAGGCTATTACATCGTGGATCTCAACAGCGTGAATGGCGTGCTTCTGAACGGCCTTCGAGTAGACCGCGCCGTGCTCTGCGATCGGGACCTCGTCACACTGGGGCCATTCCGTATCAAGGTGCAGATTCCCGGGTGGCTGGCGAAGGGAGATCCGCTGCCGGCCCTTGCCGACTCTCTCACCGACACCGCCGTGATACCGCCCGAGCAACGGACGTCCGCCGCATCGGTGCGCAGCGTCAAATAGGACGCGATATCAAAATCCGCCGAAGCGGCGCGTCAGCCTCGCGGCGCTCGGCCGTCCGGACGCCTTTTCGTGGATCGGCGGCACGAAGCGATAGCCGAAACCCCGAACGGTTTGGATGAGATCGTGGCAGCCGAAGGGTTCCAGCAATTGCCTGAGCCGGCGCACGTGCACGTCGACCGTGCGATGGCCTGCCTTGATGTTCTTCGACCACGCGCGTCGAAGCAGCTCCTCGCGGCTGAATACGCGGCCCTGGTTCTCGAGAAGGAAAGCCATCAAGCGGAATTCAGTGGGGGCAAGCTCCACCGGTTGGTCCCGAACCGTCATGCAGTGCACGGCCTTGTCGAGGACCACGGGTCCCGCGGTCAGTTGGTCCGGACGCAGTTGCGCCGGCGCGCGACGCAGACACGCGTTGACTCGCGCGACGAGCTCGACGCATTCGAAAGGCGCCGAGATGCAATCGTCCGCCCCGAACTCGAGCGCGCTGATGGCCTCGTTGATCTCGACTCGCGGCGCCCACACGACGACGCGCGCCGGTTCTCTCACGCCGCCGCCGCGAAGCTCCGCGAGCGCGTTGCGCAGCATCTTCGCACCGCTCCATGGCAGCAGGATCACGTCCGGCGGGCGAGCTTCTATTTCACGCCAAGCCGCACCGAGATCGGCCGCTTCGGCAACGGCATAGCCGGCGGTCTCGAGCGCCGCACGCGCGTCTGCACGCAGAGGCTGCTCGCCATGGACGAACAATAGCGCGCTACCCATGGACCGCCCCGGACTAGTGTCCGGGAGAGTCCACCACGGCCACTTTGCAGTTACTTTACGCTTTGATTACGGAGCTGTTACGCGGCAGCGGCGCGACGCGCTCGATCACGACCTGCCCGGCTCTCCGCGTCCGGCGATGTGGACCGCGCCGCTCCGGCTAGTCGTGCGAAGCGACCTTGCGGAGCGAGACCGCGTTGATGCAGAACCTCAAACCGCTCGGCGGCGGTCCGTCGGGAAACACGTGTCCCAAGTGCGCGTCGCAGACGTTGCACGTCGTCTCGACGCGCTGCATCCCATAGCTCGAGTCGACGTGATATGCCACGACGTCGGGCGTAAGCGGCGCCGTGAAGCTGGGCCAGCCGGTGCGGCTCTCGAATTTATTCGTCGAGTCGAACAACGGTGTATCGCAGCAAATACAGTGATAACGGCCCGGCTCGAATAGCGAGCAGAGCTCCGAGCTGAATGCCCTCTCCGTGCCCTTCTGCCTCGTGACCTCGTACTGCTCATCCGTCAGGCTCGAGCGCCATTCCGCATCGGTCTTCTCGACCCGCCGCGGCGGCGCGACGTTGCCGCGGCTAGCGAGCTCGATCACCTGACCCCAGCGCAACATGGAAGCTTCCATCTTCTCGGTGCTCATGTCGGTCACGCCGTCCGCGACGCCGCTCGACGCGGCAAACGCCAGTTCGGCCGCGGAAAGTGGCAGGTGTAACCGCCGGGGTAGCGCAACAGGTAATCCTGGTGCTCCGGCTCGGCTTCCCAGAACGGGCCGGCCGGTTCCACCTCCGTCACGACATGCCCCGGCCAAAGACCGGAGGCCTCGACGTCGGCAATCGTGTCCTCTGCCACGCGTCGTTGCTCGTCGGAGAAATAGTAGATGCCGGAGCGATACGACGTGCCGACGTCGTTGCCCTGCCGATTCTGGGTGGTCGGATCATGGATCTGGAAGAAGAACTCGAGCAGCTCGCGGTACGAAAGCACGGCCGGATCGAACACCACCTCGATCGCCTCGGCATGCGTCCCATGACGGCGGTAAGTCGCATGCGCAACGTCGCCGCCGCTGTAGCCGACGCGAGTGGTATGGACGCCGGGCAACTTGCGAATCAAATCCTGCATGCCCCAGAAGCAACCGCCCGCGAGAATCGCCGTTTCCGTGTTCGCCATGGATAAGTCTCCGTGAGACGCGTCTGTCACCGCCTCTGCATCACGATAAGCGAAATCATACTCGTGTTCAGCGCGTGCGGTCCGGGCGCGTTGCGCTTCGCGGCGGTGGGCGGAAAGCCGCCGCTCTTGGATCAACGACTTCCGCATCGCACCTGCCCAGATACGGCTGCTGGAGGCCCGCGCGTGGCGGAACGCTATGCGCTCGGAGAAGCCTCGGCCGTACGCGCAACGTCTCCGAGCTAACCTCCGGCTGAAAAACGAGCTCGAATTCGCCGCGCTCGATTGCCCGCCGCAGTCCCTGCTCGGTGGTGAATTTCGCGGAAGCGGAGGCGAGCAGCTCGGCTGCGAATACCGCAAGTTGATTTCGGCCGAGCGCCTTGGCACGAAACGAAGCCGCATCGGCCGGGCTGTGTCACAGCCTCCTTGGAAGTTACAGGGGAAGGCATCGAACGGATCGAGCAGCTCAACGCGCTGCTGCGCTATCGCCCGGTTCTCCTACAAGGTTTTCTAATATCCAAGCCTGTCGTTGCGAGCGACCTCCTGGCGACGTTGCAGCGGCTTGAACAAGAGGTCCCGATGCTGCTCTTGCCGACGGAAGGCGCAGTCGAGGCGCGCAGAGACGGCGGCCACGGAAACGTTACTCGGAAGACGGCGGCTGCCTAGTCCCAACGGGCGGACGCTGCTTCGGACGCCGTGAGCTCGATCGCGGACGCAAGCGCACTGTTCCCTCGACATCCGGGCTGCGAGGATCGAGCGAGGTGGCCGCCGGATAGCGGAGAATCGCGCACGTTTTGTTGGTGCCCAGGGCCGGATTTGAACCGGCACGGCCTTGCGGCCAGCGGATTTTAAGTCCGCTGCGTCTACCCTTCCGCCACCCGGGCGCATATGCGAGGCCGCGGCGCGTCTCGACCGTGCTACGCCACCCGTGGGGCCGCCGCGCTCCCTTTGACCGGCGCAGTCTCCCGTAAGAACAGGCAGACGACAATGCCGAGGACAACGCCCGTCAATGCCACGTTCAATACGGCCGGCAACCCGAAACGGTCTGCGACGTTGCCGGCGATGTACGGTGCCACCCCGCCGCCGAAGATCTCTCCGGCGCCGACGACGATGCCGATCGCCGAGGAGACCAGGCCGCGCGGCGCAGACTCCGTGGCAATCGGCCCCGTGATGAGCGCGACGTTGCCGAGACAGAAGAATGCGCAGACGAACAACGCGACGAACAGCGGCACGACGGCCGCCCCGGTGCTTGCGAACCAGTAGACGCACAACGCGGCGCCGACGAAGCCGAGAATCGCGAGCGGCTTGCGGCCGAAGCGATCCGACAAACCGGGCCAGCCGAACTGGCCCAAGAAGCCGCCAAAGCCGAGCGCCGATGCAACGACACCCATTTGCGCCGGCGTCAGATGCAACGAGTTGGTGAGGTACACCGGGACCATCGCACCGAGCACGAACACGCAGGCCATCGCACACAAGAGCCCGAGCATGCAAACGACGATGTTCGGCGTCCGGAGCACTGCGCTCCAAGCGCCCGTCGCCCGCTCCGTTGCGCCGATCAGCGCACCGCCGTGCGTGTCCTTCGGCTCACGCAACGTCGCCAGCAACAGCAGCCCGACGATGAAACCCGGGATCGCGCAAATCCAAAATACCCAGCGCCAAGACGGAACGACGCCGAGCAGCTGCGTCGCGATGATCGGTCCGAGCGCAAACCCCATGAGCGCGAAACCGCTCTGCTGCAGCCCCTGATTGAACCCTCGACGTTCCGGTCTCGAAGCCGCCGCCACGGCCGTGAAGCTGGTCGGGCAATAAGTGCCCTCCATCGCGCCCATCAGCGCGCGGATCAGCACGAGCGCCGTGAGCCCTTGCACCAACCCGGATACGCCCGACAGCAGCGAGAACAGCAGAATCGCCGGAATCAGCACCTTGCGGTGACCGATCGAGTCCGACAGCCGCCCCGAGAAGATCGCGAAAATACCCCACAGAACGCCGAGAATGCCGCTCAGGCGCCCTATCTCACCGTCGGCAAGCCCGAGGTCGGCCGCAATGAACGGAAACAGCGGGGCGATGATCCAGCGATCGAGCCCTACGAGACCGAAGCCGACGCCGAGCAGCGTAACGGCTTGCCATTCATAGGACGTGTCCCATTCGCGGGCGACTTTTGTATGGGCCGTCGTTGTAGTGGTTGTGGCCATGGTACGAACCTCGCGCGGCGACCCAAGTTACGCTGATAGCGACCCCGCGGCAACCGGCCGGGGGCCCGCTCGTCGCCGCCCGTCGAGGACCGGCACGCAAGGTAGAGGTAGCCGGTTAGCGCGAGCGCTTGGCAGGGTCGCCTTGCGGCTTGAGCTCGGCGTTCGGCACGCCGCTGTATGCGCCGGGCAACTGCGGCGGGAACACGTGAATGCGCTGCTTGTAGCGCCACCCGTCCGCGGTCTTCACGTAGGTATCCTCGTAGCCGCCGTCTTGACCGCTGTGCTCGGCGTCGACGAACTGGCCGTTCTTCCCGGGATAGACGAGATAAGACTTTCCCTTCGCGCCGCCGGCCGTCGGCTCGATCACGAGGTTCGTCACGACGTGACTCAGCGGCATCTTGACGAACGGGCAACCCTTGCCGTGGCCGCCGGCCGCCTCCGCAAGCTGCTCGCGCCCTTGCCAACGTTTGCCGGTCTCCCCGTCGATGAACACTCCGTCCGCAGTGTACAGATCCGCGTAATCGAAGCCGTCATTACCGCAGGTATCGAGCGCCCATGCGTACTTGCGGTTGAGCTGCTCGATCTCGACGTAATCGAGCGCGGTGAGCTGCGCGACATGCGGCGCATGGTCGTCGTGCTGCTGAGCGAATGCCGCGACCGGCGCGGCAAATACGCATAACACGGTGAAAGCAAAGCGCAGACTCAAGATGACGACTCGACTGCCGATAGCGAACGTGACCGTCGTCATTCTATATCACTCGGCAACCCGGCCAACCAGGCAGTCACAGCGCGGTGGTTACGTGCACCCGCGTTCACGATTCATCCTGTGCTCCGGTACCCGAACAGGTAAACTTCGCACGCATCGCGCTGCGCGCTCGATGCAGCTCGAACCGAAAGTGTAACTGATTCGATCGCGGGCGGGCCGCGGCGCGGAGGAAGGGAGCGATGATTCGATTGGTGCAACGCACGTTCGCCGCTGCGGCCTGCGGCGTGTTCCTCTTGTCGGCCGGGGTCGGCGAGGCCCAGACCTCGACGGAGAAAGGACCCATCCTAGGCACCGGCGCGTTCACGAGCTTCGTCGAGAACATGGACCGTTCGCTCGCGTTCTACCACGACGCGTTCGGCATGGAGGTTCCGCCGCTGCCCGACTCGGGGGCACGTCGCTACAACCCGACGAACCCGCAGCTCTTCGCAATGTTCGATATTCCGGGCGCCAGAGAACGGCACCAATCGGCGCGGCTGCCGGGAACCAACGTCAGGGTCGAGATCATGGAGATTCAGGATGTCCCGCACAGGACGGTGCCGCTCCGAGTCCAGGACCCGGGCGTTGCCACATTGGTCTTCCTCGTGCGCGATATCGGTACCGTCCTGGCGCGCGCAAAGCAGGCGAAGATCGACGTCGTCACGCCGGGCGGCAAGCCGATCACGCTCGCCAATGGCGGTCGTTCCGTGCTGATTCGCGACCTCGACGGCCGCCCCATCGAGCTGCGCCAGCCGGCCGAGCTTCCCGCCGACGCGGTGGCCCACGAGATATTCGATATGCGCCTGTCGATCGCGGTGGCCGATCTCGAGCGTACGACCCATGTCTACCGTGACGTCCTCGGGTTCACGGTGGCAAACGGACCGTCCGGAATGAGCGACCGCGAGGTGCGTGCCCTCACCGGCCTTGCCAAGGTCAAGGTTCGCCGCAGCGTTGCGCGCGTGCACGACTCGCCGCTGTCGATCGAGTTCGTGGAATACCAGGGCGTCGACCGCAAGCCGTTGCAGGTGCGGATACAGGATCGCGGCGCTGCGCGCCTACAGCTGCGCGCCGGGAACGTCGACGATGTCGTGTCGGCGATGAAGGCCGCCGGGTTGCAGGTCGCATCGACGGGCGGCGCTGCCGTGCCGATCCCGCCGAACTTCAAGGGCGCGCTCGTCGCCGACCCGAACCAGTTCTTTTTGACGCCGTTCGCGCCGTGCGATGGCTGCGCGCCGCGACTCGGCGTCGCTGTACACTGAGCGCGCATCGCTTGGACCCACAGGATCGATCGCAATGAGAACCTTCGTCAGGAACAGTTTCGCTATTGTCGCGCTGGCGGTCGCCGCCGGCGCAGCTGCTCAAGCGCCCAAGGGCCTCACGGCCGACGATGAGACCGCGATCCAGTCGCTCGTGAGTCGCTATGCGCAAGCGCTCGGCTCGTGCGACGCGGAGGGGTTCGCCGATCTCTTCGCACCGACTACCGGCTATTTCGCGAGCGGCTTTCGCGGTGTGATGGTCGGCCGTGAGCGGCTGATCGCCCTCGTTCAGAGCGAGCGGCAGTGCATAGCGCCTACCGCCAACGCAGCGCCGCGTCCGGGCGGCTCTGCGCCGAAAGTTGTGCTCGACGTGACCTCTTCCGGCGTGCACGGCGTCGTGGACCTCGGTCGCGTCGGGGAATATCAAGATGACTATGTGAAGACGTCGCAGGGTTGGCGGTTCGGGTCGCGCACCGTGATCATCGCGGCCGAGAAGGCCGCCGGACTGGACGCCAAAGGGATATTGGCTATTCGCGACCTGAGTGGATCGGAGCTCGGCGACAATTACTCGATCGACGCAAACGGCGTCAAGCGCTTGCTGACTTCGGGCGTCGCGATCAGCGTGGCCGACGGTGTCGTCAAAGGCCGCGCCTATTTCAAAGACGGCAGCCACGACGAGGACATCTACGAAAAAGCCGGCCCCGGCAAGTGGCGCATCCAATCACGCACTCACGTGCCGGCTGCGGCTCCCTGACGCGGTGCCCCAGCGCGGTGCGAGCGAAGCGCCGAGCGACCGGCCGCGCGCCCTATTGGTTATTCGCGGTTTCCTGGGACGGCCCGTCGCCGACCTTCAGCAGCTCCACGAGTGACGCCGGCGGCGCGTTTCTGAACGACGCCACGTCCAACGGCGTCTGTCCCTTCTGGTTGCGCGCGGCCCGGTCGGCACCGGCTTCGACCAGGAAACGCACGATCGTTTCCGACTTGCGGCTCGACACTGCCGCGTGCAGCACGGAATTGCCGCTCGCGTTCTTCGCATTGATGTCCAGGCCGAGGCCGAGCAGCAGTTTGATTGCCGCGATGGCATCCTCGTCGCTGCCTTGATCGAACGACGGTGCAATCGGGCTGCCGTTGCGCCAGCCGAGGCCGGCCGCGTACATCAGCGCCGTCGAGCCGTCGGGCATCGTGTATTTCGGATCCGCTCCTGCCTTGAGCAGCAGCCGCATCACCTCGACGTCGCCGGACTTCGCAGCACGAAGCAACGGCGTCGCACCCTCCCCGAGCGACGCATCACCGAACGTGTGTTGACGCTGGATGATGATCTTACTCAAGCGTGCTTGCGGATCGGCGCCGTGCTCGAGCAAGAGGCGCACGATCGCCACGGCGTCTAGCGGACCGCTCGAGATCGGGTTCGGTCGACCGTGACCGACCGCGAGCCGGTGCATGTCGACGGCTGCGTAGAGTGGCCCCATGCCGGTCGAGTCCACGATATTCGGGTCGGCGCCGGCGTCGAGCAACATGGCCGCGAACTCGTACTGCGCGTTGATGATCGCGATGACGAGCGCGGTGGCGCCGTCCGGGTCCATGACATCGAGATCGGCGTGGGCCGCGACCAACGCCTTGCCCGCCGCGAGCGCGTTCTGCCGCGCCGCATACATCAGCGGCGTCCAGCTACCGAGCGAAAGCACCGATTGTCCGAGGCGCCGCTTGTCGAACGACTCGAGCGCGGAGCGCGCATTGACGTCGGCGCCATGTGCGATGAGCACGCGGACGGCATCGGCATGGTTCTCGGCCGCGGCCCAGATCAAAGCGTTCTCGCCGTACCAATGCTCCGTCGCGGCCACGTCGGCACCATGGTCGAGCAGCACGCTCAGCGCTTCCGGATCGCCGGTGCGAGCGGCCGTCATCAGCACGGTCTCGCCTTCGGGCAATGTCGCGTTCGGATCGGCGCCCGCGGCGAGCAGCGCTCGCAAGGTGGCCGCGTCGCCATTGACGGCGGCCAGCTGCAGCGGCGTCACGCCGTATCGATTCGCTGCACGGGCATCGGCTCCCGCCTCGAGCAGCGCCTTGATGAGGGCTCGGTCGCCGGAGCGGACCGCCCAATGCAAGGCCGTCGTGCCGTCTGCCTGGGCGGCGTTCACGTCGGCGTGCTCGGCGATCCGCGCCAGCGCGGCTGCCCGATCGCCGTTCTCGACGGACTCGACGAGCGCCGGAGCGGAGTCCCCCGCGGGTGTCGCAGCCGAGGTTGGCCAGGCGTGAGCCGCGACCGCCGTAGCCGCCACGCCCCAGACGACACAGGCGCGAATCATCCGACGAGCTCGAACCGGCCCTTGCTCTCGCCGAAGCTCTCCATCGGGCTGCCGAACATTCCGGCTACGCCGAGCCAGACGTTCGCGATGGACGACCACTCCGGCGCAATGACGTACCGGTTGCCGCGAATGCGCCCGCCGGCGCTGCCGATCACCGAGAACGCGAGCGGATAGGACGAGTGAGCCTGACTGTCGCTCATGCCCGTTCCGAAGGCGATCAACGAATGATCGAGTATCGAGCCGTCGGCTTCGTGCGAATCGCGCAGCTTGCCCAAAAACTCCGCGAACAGCTCCGTGAAGTGCGCATTGATTTTCACGTGCTGGGCCATCTTCTCGGCTTGTCCGCCGTGATGCGAGATGTCGTGATGGGTCTCCTTCATACCGAGCTCCGGGAACGTCCGTTGGCTCGCTTCGCGACCCGTCATGAAGGTGAAGACGCGGGTGAGATCCGTCTGATATGCGACGAGGAGCAGATCGTACATGAGCCTCATGTGCTCTTCGAAGCTCTCGGGGATTCCGACCGGGGCGGCCATCGTCGCGAGGTCCGCCGAGCCTCGAGCCACGGTCTTCTCGATCCGCCGCTCGATTTCCCGAACGTTACCGAGATAGTCGTCGAGCCGCTGCTTGTCCGAAACGCTCACGCCGCGGCGCAGCGCTCGAGCCTCGCTTCGTCACGGAGTCGAGGATGCTCTCGTCCTCGCTCGAGCGCCGCGAACGCTGAGCCGGCGTGCCGGCGCGCCCGAACAGCCGCTCGAAGACGACGCGCGGATTGATCTCCATCGGCAGCGGCTCGGTCGTCGACGCCCACGATATGGTGTTCATGTACGCGCAGCTATAACCGGGAACGCAACCGCCCACATAGCCGGAAAAGTCCTCGGTCGCGAATTCCAGCGACGGGAACGGCGTTTCCTGGCCGATGTGCTTCGCCAGAACCTGGTCGATCGTGACGCCGACGCTCACGTCCTCGGCCTCAGTCTGCTTGGCGACTGCGCCGCTGAGCCAACCGGCAGAGCTTACGGCATGATCCGTGACCGTAGTTCCGCCCGGCCGCGACAGATTGTTGACGATCGTCATCTGATTGCGGAACGCCTCGAGCGGCTTCAGCATCGGCTTCAACGTGAGCGCACCGGCCGGACCGTCGGGGATGAAGGAATCGATCGGCTTGGGACAGCCGTTCGGAATGTAGACGGCCCCGAAACGCAGCGGCGAAGGAGCGGCCGCGGCCATCGCCGGCACCATGGAGTCGAGGAACGGCAAGGCGATCGTAGCTCCGACGCCGCGCAGGAAGGTTCTTCTCGGTAGTGACTTCTTCGTGATGAACATGATTACCTCCTTATGACCCCGCGGCGGGTTCCTCGGACTTCACTCGCATTGTAAACGGAGCGCTCTCGACGATTCCGAGCACGATTGCTGAGAACCGGTAGTCTTTCGCCTCGGCGTCCCGGACGATCTGTCGGACGACGGGCATGTCGTAATACTGCAGCCCGCGTCCGAGCGCATAGATCAAGAGCTTCTCGGTGAGCGTGTCGACGAACAAGCGCGGATCCTTCAGCAGCGCTTGGCGCAGCTCCGAGACTCCATCGATGCTCGTTCCATCGAAAAGCACGCCCGTTGCGTCGACTTTCTGCCCCGCCTCGACCGTGCGCCAACCGCCGATCGCGTCGAAGTTCTCCATCGCAAACCCGAGCGGATCCATCAGCTTGTGACAACTGGCGCAGGCCGGGTTCTTACGATGCATTTCCATGCGCTCGCGCATGGTCTTCGGCGCTGCGCCCGCCTCGGTTTGGAGCGGCGGCACATTGGCGGGCGGCGGCGGCGGCGGCGTGCCGAGCAGGTTCTCCAAAACCCATTTACCGCGGACGGTCGGCGACGTGCGGTCGGCATGCGACGTCGCCATGAGCACGCCGCCCTTGCCGAGCAACCCGCGCCGCTGGGCGAAATTCTCGCCGAGCTCGACGCGCCGAAACTGACTGCCATAGACGTCCGGAATGCCGTATTGTCGAGCGAGACGCTCGTTCACGTACGTGTAATCGGCCGTCATCAGGTCGCCGACGTTACGATCCTCCGTTATGACGCTCGCGAAGAAGAGCTCCGCCTCCCGGCGGAATGCCTCTCTCAAGTTGTTATCGAAGTCGGGAAACTCGTCTGAGTTCGGGTGGATATTGTCGAGATTCCGGAGGTGCAGCCATTGGCCGGCGAAGTTGGCGACGAGCGCATTCGCCTTCGGGTCCGCCAACATTCGGCGGACTTGCGCCTCGAGCACGTCGGGTTGGCTCAGCTGACCGTGCTCGGCCAGACCGAGCAGCTCGTCGTCGGGAATGCTGCTCCACAGAAAGAACGACAGGCGCGACGCAAGCTCGACGTCGCTCACCGCATAAGCGTTGCCCGGCGTCAAATCGGCCGGCTCGGTTTCGATGCGAAACGCGAACGATGGGCTGGCCAGGAGGCGGCGCAGAGCAAGCTGTATACCCGTTTCGAACGTGCCGCTCGCGCGTCCCTTCGCGTAGAAGTGCATGAGTATCGACAGGTCGGCTTCATCGATCGGCCTGCGATACGCGCGCCGCGCGAGTCTCGCGAGGATCTCTTGCGCACAGTGGGTCTCATCGGTGCTCGCGGCGGGCACGCAGCTGAACACGCGCCGGCGACTCGGCGTGTCGCCGGGGCCGCTCGGGTCGAACGGACCCGTGACCGTCAACGTCTCGAGGTGCGGGCGGCCGGTCGCGTCGTACGTGTCGGCGTTGCTCCGATCGAACGGACGCAGGCGATTCGTGCCCTCGCCCACCTTGCGGATGAAGGTGGCGGTGACCTTGTGCGGACCGGCCGGCACCGGCACTCGGACTCGAAGCCGCGCGTCGACGGCGTCCGAGCGCTGCGTGACCGTCGCGTCGTCGGGCAGCACGGGGTCCGCGCCGCCGCCGACCTCTTGCAGGAAGACTCGCTGACCGTCGACTGCTATTTCGAGCTGATGGCGGTGCTCGAGGCCGCGAATGACCTCGAGGTTGTTGCGCAGCAGCGTGATCGAAAACTCATAGCTGGCGTCGAGTGGGAAGTTGTGCTCGACGGCGATGCCGCCGACCGTCCCGAGCGGCAGGCCCTCGAGATGCTCTGCCTGCGATTGGTCGCCGCTGACGGAGTACGTCTGTGCACCGATCGCCGTCGCCGGATCGCCGACGGCCAATGCGCTGACGCGATCGGCGGCCGCGAGATAGCGCTCGAGCAACGTCGGAGAGAAGACCAGCATGTCGCCGATGTTGTCGAAGCCGAACGCGGAATTGTCAGGCGGCAAGAGCGTGGATACGTCGACGTCAAGCCCGAGCAGATCTCGTATCGCATTGGCGTACTCGGCCCTGTTCAGCCGCCGCAGCGTGGGATCGCCGGGATAGGTCTTGGCCGTCCGATCGAGCGACGACTCGAGGTAGCTCGCCAACGCGTCGTAGGTTGCGCGATCGGGACGTGGCCCGCCCGCCGGCGGCATGGTATGCGTGCGCAGCTTGCGCACGACGCGCTCCCAAACGTCGGCGTGGCTCTGCACCTGACCGGGATCGAGCTTGTCGAACGAGAGCTCGGCCGTGTAGTCGATCGGGTTGTGGCAATCCGAGCAATAGCGATGGATCGTTTTGGCGACGGCGGCTGCCGTCGAGATGTTGCTTTCCGCCGGGTGGCAACCCGCGACGAGCAGGCCGGCCGCCAGCGTAGCGATGCGGCGCGCAAACGGCAGCAACGACGGTTGGAAAGGTGAAGAAATCAGGCTTCTCATCGATCGGCTATTCTCGGCTCGCTCCTGCGGCGGATCGCTCCGCGCGCCCTACCCTCCGCCGGCGCTCGCGCGCCCGCGATAGCACCGCCCAGGCCGGTCTAGGCAACTGCCCCAGCCTCGAGGCTCAAGAATGTATACAGTATGCTTTAGAATTTGTCTTAGCAACGCGGTTCTTCGCCCCCCGACGACTCACCGACGGCTGACCGGAGCGCGAAACTGTGTCGCGGCCGGTCTGGAAGCCGTCGAATTGACAGCCGAGGAATAATGTATACGCTTTGTAGAATCGGTGAACAAAGCAGCTCCGCTCCTTAGATATACCATGGGCGGCTCGGGCTCGGCACAGTCACTCGACCTGACGAGCCAGTGGGAGCCCGTTCACTCCGGGCCACTTCAGAAGGATCCGCTCGATCGTGCTTAGCCGAGTCTCCGTCGCCACGTTGGTGCTCGCCGGCGTTACCGTACCTGCCGCTTACTTCTTGCATGGCCATTGGCAAGCGCAGCAAGCGGCAAGCTACGGCAAGTTCATCGATCACTACTGCTTCAACTGCCACAACCGCGACGACCTGACCGCAGGCCTGTCGCTGCAGGGTCTCGATCTCGCCAAGGCCGGCGACAGCGCCGAAATCTGGGAGAAAGTCGTCCGCAAGCTGCGCGTCGGCATGATGCCGCCCGCCGATGCGCCGCGGCCGCCGGAGCCAGAGCGACAGGCCGTGGTTTCCTGGCTCGAGGCACGACTCGACGACGCGGCCCGCCCCGATCCCGGTCCGGCGCTCGTGCGCCGCCTGAATCGCGCCGAGTACGAGCATGCCATTCGCGATCTGCTGCACCTCGACGTCGACGCCACGGCCCTACTGCCGCCCGACGATTCCGCCTACGGCTTCGACAACAACGCGGAAGCACTCGGAACGTCTCCGGTCCTCGTCGAGCAGTATTTGAGCGCGGCGGGTAAGGTCGCGGCGCTCGCCGTGGGCGATCCGAGCACCGGACCCGCTGCGCAAACGTTTCGCGTCCGCCAGGATGCCTCGCAGAACGTCCCGATCGCCGGCATGCCGATCGGCACCGAAGGCGGAGCGATGTGGCACGTCGACTTGCCGCTGGACGGCGAGTACCGGTTGGACGTCCGTTACTTCAAGTCCAATCTCGGCGCGATGAAAGGTCTTGAGACCGCACACGACGTCGAAATCGCGGTCGACGGTCAGCGCGTGCACATCGCGACGATCGGCGGTCCCGAAGATTTTGCCGCACTGATGCGCAACATCACCGAGGCGGCGCAAGCCGTGGAGGCCCGCAGCTCGGCGACCGTACCTCTGACCGCAGGACCGCACGATATCAGCGTCGGATTCGTCTACCAGGGGGCCGTGGAGACCACTCGACGCCTGGAGCCGTTCCTGCGCAGCTCGCAGGATATCCTCGACGTGACCGGTCATCCCCACATCCAGACCCTCACTGTGACGGGCCCCTACCACCCGTCCGGGTCCCGGCGAGACGCCTTCCCGCAAGCGCATCTTCGTTTGCCATCCGGAGTCGGATGGCTGGTCGGCCT
This sequence comes from uncultured Gammaproteobacteria bacterium, assembly GCA_963817615.1. Taxonomy (GTDB): domain Bacteria; phylum Pseudomonadota; class Gammaproteobacteria; order Steroidobacterales; family Rariloculaceae; genus FEN-1219. The sequence goes on from CAWFPH010000003.1 coordinate 978,854, forward strand.
CCGCACCGAATGAGGCGTCCGAGAGCGAGTGCGCTCAGAAGATCCTCTCGGTGCTCGCACATCGGGCCTATCGCGGCACCGCAACGCCGCGCGATATCGACAATCTCTTGACGTTCTACGAGCGCGGCCGAACTGAGCGCGGCTTCGACGGCGGCATTCAAACGGCGATCGAGCGGTTGCTCGCCAGCCCGAAGTTCACGTTCAGGATCGAGCACGATCCCGCGGCGCTCGCGCCGGGGACCGCTCATCCCGTCTCCGGCATCGAGCTCGCCTCCCGTCTTTCGTTCTTTCTCTGGAGCAGCATTCCCGACGACGAGCTGCTCGACGTCGCCGAGCGCGGCAAGTTGGGCGATTCCGGCGTACTCGAGGCACAAGTCCGGCGGATGCTCGCGGATCCCAAGGCGAGCGCGCTCGTCGACGATTTCGCCGCGCAGTGGCTTTACCTGCGCAATCTCGAGAACTTCGTGCCGAACTCCGTCGGTTTCCCCGACTTCGACGACAACCTCCGTCAGGGCTTTCTAACGGAGACGAAGCTGTTCTTCGACAGCATCGTGCGCGAGGACCGCAACGTTCTCGACCTCATGACCGCCGACTACACGTTTCTGAACGAGCGAGTCGCCAAGCACTACGGCGTGCCGGGCGTATATGGCAGTCACTTCCGTCGAGTGACGCTCGCGGATCCCAAGCGCTGGGGTTTGCTCGGTAAGGGCAGCGTGCTGATGGTCTCGTCCCATACCGACAGAACGTCGCCGGTCGTGCGCGGCAAGTGGGTGCTCGAGAACATCCTCGGCACGCCGCCGCCGGCACCGCCGCCGGACGTGCCGCCGCTCAAGGAAGTCGAGGGCGCGAACGTCCTCACGATGCGTGAGCGGCTCGAGGCACACCGGCAAAATACCGTCTGCGCTTCCTGCCACGCGTTGATGGATCCGATCGGATTCTCGCTGGAGAATTTCAACGCGGTCGGTGCGTGGCGCGACCGTGAAGCCGGCGCCGCCAGCCCTGTGATCGACGCCAGCGGACGCTTGATGGACGGCACGCCGATCGACGGCCCGGTCGAGCTGCGGGAGGCGCTGGTTCGACGGCCCGAGATTTTCGTATCGACGGTCGTCGAGAAGCTCATGATCTACGCACTGGGCCGGGGCCTGACTGCGAACGACATGCCGGTCGTACGCCAGATCGTTCGCGACGCCGCGCACGACGACAACCGTTTCTCGGCGCTCGTGCTGGGAATCGTCGACAGCGTCCCGTTCCGCATGCGCGCCAAGCCCGACGCGACCGTGGGAAGCTGACGAAGACGCCTGAGGAGTTGCAGCCATGACCTTTCTAACTCGTAAATCCATTTCCCGCCGCTCCGTGCTGCGCGGGGTCGGCGTGGGATTGGCGCTGCCGTTCTTGGACGCGATGTTGCCCGCAGCGACCGCGTTCGCAAAGACCGCGGCTCCTCCGAAGCGGTTCGGCGTGATCTTCGTGCCGATGGGCGAGCGCCCGGGCTACTGGACCCCGGCGACGGTCGGCATGAACTTCGAGCTCTCGCCGATCCTGAAGCCGCTCGCTCCGTATCGAGACGAGCTGACGATCGTGTCGCAGCTCGCGAATCCCGTGGCCGGGCACGCCGTCACGGTGGCGTCTTGGCTGTCCGGCAGCATTCCGAAGCGAACGGTTGCGGAGGACGTGCGCGCCGGCGTCACCGTCGATCAGGTGATCGCGGGCCATATCGGAGGCGACACGGTCTTCAAATCGCTGGAAGCGGCTACGGAGGACTTCACCGGTTACATCGGCGGCTGCGACCCGGCTTATGCGTGCGCCTACGTGAACACCCTCTCGTGGGCGTCCGCCACCGAGCCGCTGCCGATGGAGATCAATCCTCGCCGCTTGTTCGAACGTCTGTTCGGCCGCCCCGGCACACCGCAGCAGCGGCTCGAACGAATGAAAACCGGACGCAGCATCCTCGACGCCGTGGAGAATGATCTGACGGATCTCACCGGCGACCTCGGGTCTGCGGACCGTCAACGCCTCGGCGACTATCTCGACAACGTGCGCGAGACCGAGAAGCGGATCGAGAGAGCGGAGCACCAGGCAAGCAGCGATCTCGATATTCCGAATGCACCCGTCGGAGTCCCGGATTCCTTCGCCGAGCACGTCGGACTGCAGTTCGAGCTACTGAAGCTCGCATACGCGGCCGACATGACTCGCGTGTTCGCGTTCATGATGAGCCGCGACATCACGCAACGCACATACCCGGAAATCGGCATCACCGAGCCGCATCATGCGATGTCGCACCACGGCGGCAACGAGGAGAAGATTCGCAACCTCATCAAGCTCAACACCTATCACATCACGTTGTTCGAGAAGTTCCTCGCGCAGCTCAGGGCGACTCCCGACGGTGACGGGTCGCTCTTGGATCACTCGATGATCTTGTATGGCAGCGGCATGAGCGAGAGCAACAATCACGATCCGCACGACTTGCCGACGCTGCTCGTCGGCGGTTTCGGAGGGCGCGGCAGCCGTCACGTCAAAGCGGCGCCCGATACTCCGATCGCGAACTTCATGCTGGCGCTTGGACAGCACTTCGGCGTCGAGATGGACAGCTTCGGCATCAGCACCGGCACGGTGGACATCTGAGCCTTTTGCGGCTGCGCGTCAGCAACGAAATCATGGCCATCTCCCGTCCAATGCACGCCCTCCTCGTCCGTGCCTCGCCTCGAGACTGCACCCGTCGCGGCCAGGGTCGCCGCGGCTACGCCTTGAGCTGCCTGGGCGTGATCGGCGCTCTATTCGCAGCGGCAGCCTGGTCCGCGACGACGACGGCCGATCTTGCCGAAGCAGTCCGCCGCGGCGATGCGGACGACGTCCGCACGTTGTTGAAAGCCGACGGCGCGGCGCACAACCTCGACAGCCCCGGCCGCGACAGCATGACGCCCTTGCTGTGGGCCAGCGAGGCGAACGATTCGAAGATCGCGCGGCTGCTGCTCGATGCGGGCGCCGACGCCAACCTCGGCAACCGTTACGGGATCACGCCGCTTTGGTTAGCGGCCACGAACCGCAGCGCCGAGCTCGTGAAATTGCTGCTCGAGCACGGTGCCGATCCGAAGCATGCGCTGCCTCACGGCGAGACCCCGCTGATGGCCGCGGCACGGGCCGGCGACGCTGAGTCCATACGGTTGCTGGTCGGCGCGGGCGCCGATCCGAATGCGAGCGAAACCTCGCTCGGGGAGACCGCGTTGATCTGGGCTGCCGGAGAGGATCACGCGGAAGCGATCCGCGCACTCGTGACCGGCGGCGCGGACCCGAACGCCCACTCGCGTGTTCTCGATGTGCCCGAAATGAAATGGCAGCAAGTCGGCATGGTCTCGACGAGGCTGCCGGTGGGCGGCTGGACCGCACTGATGTACGCCGCTCGCCAGGATTCCAAGGCAGCGGTCGGCGCGTTGATCGAGGGCGGCGCGAACCTCGACGCGCAGGACCCGGACGGCTCGACCGCGCTCGAGCTGGCGCTCATCAATGCGCACTACGATCTCGCGGCGCAGCTGCTCGACGCGGGCGCGAACCCAAACGTCGCGGACAGCACCGGCATGAGTGCGCTCTACGCGGCGGTCGACATGGTGACCCACGGACCGTTGATCGGACGGCCCAAGCTCCCGCAGATGGACAAGCTCGCGGCGATCGATCTCGTGCGACTGACCCTGGATCATGGCGCCGACCCGAACGCGCGGTTGCTGCGCCCGATCTTCGGCCGCCACCACGACTTCGGCGACTTTGGGCTCGGAGCAGGCGCTACGCCGCTGATGCGCGCGGCGAAAGGCCGCGACCTCGAGTCGATGCGCCTGCTGCTGAAGGCCGGTGCGGACCCGAAGGCGACGATGGACAGCGGCGCGAACACGGTGTTCGCGTTCGCCTCGGCACCGCCCCCGAGAAGGGCCGCGAACGACGTCGATCCTTCGGTCGACAACGACGCGCTGGGCCTGCTGCTCGAAGGGGGCGCCGACATCAACGCGGCCGGCCCGAAGGGCGCGACGCCGCTGCACGCGGCGGCGGGCGCAGGCAACGAGAAGGTCGTGAGCTTGCTCGTCGAGCATGGCGCCGATCTCCAAGCGCACGACGCCGAGGGACGAACGCCGCTCGACGTCGTGTCGAATGCCGGACGCACGCACAACGACTCGGTAGCCGCGCTGCTCCGTCAATTGGCGCAGCAACGGCACGCTGAATCGGCACAATAGCCACCGCGACCGTTGCATTCTGCGCGATCGCGCGAACCATCGCGGCTCGGCGGTAAGCGCAAGGCCCACTAGGAAACCGACCATGAAGCTTACGCACATATTCGTTGCGGCCCTGCCGCTGCTCGGGGTGAGCGGACTGGCATTCGGCCAGGCGCCGGCGCCCGATGGGGCAGAGACGTTCCAACGGGTCTGCGCGGCATGCCATGTGAATCCTGCACCCGACTCGCGGGCGCCCAACCGCGACACGCTCGCCGAGCTCGCGCCCGAGGCGATTGTCACAACGCTGACCACCGGGAACATGTTCCGGCAGGGCTCCGTCTTGACCATCGCGGAGCGCCGTAGCGTCGCGGAGTTTCTGGCCGGACGGCCGATCGGCACGGCCGCCGCTTCCTCCGACGTCGGCCGCTGCACCCGCGTGCCGGCGTTCAAAGCTTCGACTTCGAGTCCGACGTGGAATGGTTGGGGGAATGGCGTCGCGAATACTCGCTATCAGTCCGCCAGGGGCGCCGGGCTCACGGCCCGGCAGGTGCCGCGTCTCGAGCTCAAATGGGCGTTCGGCTTCGTCGGCGTGAATTCCGCCCGCGCGCAGCCCGCCGTTGCCGCGGGCCGGCTTTTCGTCGGCAGCGAAAACGGCGAGGTGTACGCGCTCGATGCCAAGACCGGCTGCCGGTATTGGACCTTTCATGCGCAGGCCGGCATCCGCACCGCCATGTCCGTGGGACCGTATCGGCGAACGGGGGCTTCCGGCACGGCCGTGTATTTTGCCGACATGGCGGCCACGGCATACGCGGTGGACGCCTCGACCGGCACCGAGCTGTGGCGGAGGAAGGTCGACGACCACCCGTACGCGAGCGTCACCGGCGCACCGACTCTCTATGACGGGCGCCTGTACGTGCCGACGGCGGGCGTCGGCGAGGAAGGACGCGGCGGCCAGCCGGGGTACGAGTGCTGCACGTTCCGCGGTAGCGTCACGGCGCTCGAGGCGAGCACGGGCGACGTGCTCTGGAAGTCTTACTCGATTCCCGAGGCACCGACGCCACGCGGCGAGAACGCACAGGGCGGCAAGACCTGGGGGCCTTCGGGCGGCGGCATTTGGTCGGCGCCGACCGTCGATGCGAGGCGCCGTCTCATCTATGTGGCCACCGGCAACGGCTACTCCGAGCCGCAACAAGCAACGACCGATGCGGTGCTCGCGCTCGACATGCAAACCGGCAGGATCGTCTGGTCGAGCCAACCCATCGCCGACGACGTGTTCGCGGGCGGATGCCCGCGCGATCGGAGCGACAATCCCAACTGCCCGAAGGAGCTCGGTCCGGACGCCGATTTCTCGGATTCGCCGATGCTCGCGACGCGATCCTCGCATCGAGACATCCTCGTCGTTCAAAACAAGGGCGGGCTCGCCTACGGCTTCGATCCCGATGCTCGCGGCGCGCTGTTATGGCAATACCGCACGGGCGCGGGCAGCAGCTTGGGCGGCCAGTGGGGCGGCGCGGTCGACGGCACGCGGGCCTATTTCGGCGTCGCAGACACGCTGTCGCGCCAGCCCGGTGGAATCAGGGCCGTAGACATCGACACGGGGAAAGAGCTCTGGTCGAGACCGCCCGCCGAGAAGCTCTGCGGCACGCAGCACGGATGCAGCTCATCGCAAGGGGCCGCCGTGACCGCAATTCCTGGCGTCGTCTTTTCCGGATCGAGCGACGGCGGCCTACGGGCGTACGCGGCTCAAGACGGCGCATTGCTCTGGCAGTTCGATACGAACCGAACGTTCGCGACCGTCAACGGTGCCCAGGCGCACGGCGGAGCGATGGACGGGCCGGGCGCCGTGGTCGTCGATGGGATGCTCTACGTCAGCTCGGGCTACGTCAGTCTCATCGGGCGACCGGGCAACGTGCTGCTTGCGTTCGGAATCAAGTGAGGTTCGAGGCTAGGCGCGCCCACCGACGGTATTCGCGCGCCGGCAAACGGCACGCGTGAGCCAAAATAAGTTAAGTGTGTCCATCTCCGCTCCGGGAGATACTCGCCCCTAAGACTACGCACGGTGCATGTCTGGTAGAATTCAAACCCATCGACATGGTCGGTGCACGCCCGAGAGCTGGATGAGCGAGAATTCTCACACGCACGACGCAAGCGCGACGAAAACGCGGCCGCCGGACACCATCCTCGTGCGGCCGCTGCACATCGAGGCCGCCGAGAGGCTTCGTGATCTCATCAGCCGCGGCATTCTTGCTCCCGGAGCAAGACTCAACGAGCGTGTCCTCACGGAGCGCTTCGGCATCTCTCGTACGCCGTTGCGCGAGGCGATCAGGATGTTGGCGTCGGAGGGCCTCGTCAGGCTCCTGCCGCATCGCGGCGCCGAGGTCACGATCATCACCCACCGTGACGCCCAACACATGTTCGAGATCATGGCCGTGCTCGAGTCTTTAGCCGGCGAGCTCGCCTGCGAGCGCGCGACGGAGAATGAGTTACAGTCGATCGCCTTGCTCCATGAGGAGATGCGCCGTCACTACGCGAACGGCGATCTGGCCGAATACTTCCGCTGCAATCAAGCCATTCATCAAGGAATAGTCCACGCCTCGAGCAACAAGGAGCTCGCCGACATCTATCAGCGGATGTCGGCTCGCCTGGTGGGCGCGCGCTATCTCGCGAACTTCTCGCGTCAGCGCTGGGACCGCGCCATGCAAGAGCACGAGCTCATCCTGGAGGCGCTACTCGCGCGCGACCGCGAGCGGCTCAAGACCCTGCTCGCACAACACTTGACGAACAAGCTCGACGCGATTCTCGCTTTGTTGCCCGGGCACTCCGATGCCGCGGCCAACGATGACGCGGCCGTTTCGACGAAAGAGCTATAGCGCCGGGTTCGTTACGGTCCGGGAGCGCGACCGGAGCGGCTCACATTTGCGACCGATTTCTCACGAACTGGGAAAAAACCCACTTTTCGCCGCGCGTCGGCGGCCGCCCGCTGTGTAACGTCCGCAAGTTCGCACTTCCGTCCGCGAGCGTGTTGACGAAGAACATGCCCTCCCCGCGCCGGCCCGTGTGACTCAAGTCGAGCCGCGGGAACACGGTGGCGCCGCCTTCGTAGTCCGCGTTCAGATACACGAGAAACGTGACGGCTCGGTTGCCGAAGCGGCGGATCTCCTGGTCATAGCGCGGATGCGAAGGATCGACGAAGTCGTAATGGTTCTCGATCGCCTCGCCTACCGCGTAGTGCAGCACGGTGGCGGCCTCCATATGGCTGACCGGCAGTCCACAGGCCACGGCCATGCGCGCTTGCACCATCAGATGAACCAAATCCGCGTCCATCATGTGAAAGATCGCCGACGAATTCGTTCGCGACTCGTCGACGAAGTCGGTCTGCTCCAGCGCGTCGTAGACGCGGGCACGCTCGAGCCTCGACCGCGCCCGTTCGATGAGCCAGTCGCACGCCGCCGCGCTGACGAAACCGGCGAATGTGCAGATGCGCGGATCGGCATGGAGCATCGATCCGCCGGCCGGGACGAGCAGCCGCCGCAGCTGCGCATCCTCTGCGATGATGCCCGCCACTCGGACAGCGTCCCCGTTCGACGCCGCGGCCTTCGGCTGCTCCGCCTCGTCGCCCAGCATCGATGCGAGCACGTCGAGCTGTGCGCGCGACGACTCGAAGCCGCGCTCGGCGGCGACACCGAGGAGCCGGAGCGCGGCGCGCCAATCGGGCGGTCCGTCCGCGCCCGCCGCGACTATCACCGCGAGGCGGTCCGCGGCCTCGGCGCCGCCCCGATTCACCGCGTCGCGCAAGAGGCCGATGCCCTGCGGCCGCAGGCGAGGCGCCCGGTCGCCTACGATGATGCGTTTCGCAAGTTGCGTCGTCGCTTCGACGTCGCCGCGCTGCGCTGCAGAAGCGAGCAAGTTGATCGCCTCTTCGTGCCGCCCGTCGGCATCGAGTGCGCGCGCTCGCGCGATCTCTCGTGAATGCTCGTCAACGTCCACTGACTGTCTTCGATCCACGCCGAGGAAGCGCCATGGTCAGCGCGGCGCGACCCTAAGCCCGGCGTCGTTGGAGGTCACTCCAATCGGCATGAAGCTCTGCGGGTCGACGCCCTGCCTAGTCGTTGCGGCAATCTGCTGCAGCGCCTGCTCGGCCCGAGCGCGCTCGACGGTGCTCGCTCGCACTCTCGCATATCTGAAGCCATAGCCGTTGAGGATATCGATCCACGACACCTCGTTGAACGCCCAAGCGAAGCTCTTGACCCTGTTCACCGCAGTCGGCATTTCGGCTGCATACAGCGCGAGTCGATGCATGAGCCGCTCGGGATATTTACGCGAAGTCTGGTATCGCCAAAATTCGCTGTCACGCCGAGCCGAAAGCAAGTAATGCGCGTCTATGAAATCCTGGACGTCGTGAATGTAACCGAGCATCAGTGCGTTGTACTTGGCGGTCGCGTCGCGGTCGAAGTAGCGCAAGCACAGGAACCGGCTCAGCAGGTCCGCGGCGCTGATCGTCCAGTTGAGTCCGGTCGCCTCGAGCGGCTCGACGAAGCCGGCGCTCAAACCGATCGAGACGACGTTCTCGACCCATGGCTCGCGCAGGGTGTCGCGGTCGAAAGCAATGTGCTTGACCTCGACATCGCGCATTCGATCCTCTCCCCAATAGGCACGAAAGTTTCTTTCGGCCTGCTCGGCGGAGCAAAAGTCGTCGTGATAAACGTAGCCGCTGCCGATTCTCGAGCGCAGCGGTATGGACCACGTCCAGCCGTGCTCGTGCGCATCCGCCCGCGTGTAGGGGTGGTTTTCGGACGCCGGCTCCACATACGGCACGTTGGCCGCGACGGCACGATTTACGTTGGCCTCATAAGCAAGACTGGCGGGCCGCGCAATTTCGCCCAGCACCGCGCGTGCGAAGCCGGTGCAATCGACGTAGAGGTCGGCCGCAACCCTCTTGCCGTCGTCGAGACCGAGTCCGGCGATTCTACCGTCCGCAGTCAGCGCCTCGATGCGATCGGACTCGAGCACCTCGACGCTCGTCAGATGGCGCTCCAAGTACCGGGCGAGCTTAGCGGCGTCGACGTGAAGTGCGGTTGCCGCTTCGGGCGCGATCAGGTTCCTCTTGACGCAGGTCTCGTAGGACGTATGGACGCGGGCGTAGTAATCCGCGTGACTGTGCCGCTGCGGATCCTCGAGAATCAGTTGCTGATAGTGATGGGCCGCGGTATACGGGCCGCTGTCCGCCATCGCCGTGAACGGATGCCAATAGTGAGCGCCGACGGCGTTCCAGTCGCGGTAGAAGATGCCGCACTTCATCGTCGCATCGCACGCTACGCAGAAGTCGCCCAGATCGATGCCCGCTGCAAGCAACCGCATCGGCAAATCCGGCTGCGTCGATTCCCCGACGCCGATGGGATTGTTCGCGTGCGGCCGCACGAGGCGGACTTTCAGAAACGGGCAATACGCGGAGAGAACGAGCGCGGTCAACCACCCGGCCGAGCCGCCGCCGACGATGACGACCGAATTTACGGACTGAAACATCTGCACGCGGCCAACTGACGAGCGAACGTTGCGACGCGCCGACGCGGCGCGGGCTCAGTCCATCTTAGCCGCAACGGCGCGCAAATTCGCAAGTCGTAACGGCCGAAGTCGACGGGCGGTGTTTGCCGACAGCGGGCACGGTGCGGCCCAGGATTCGCCTGGGCCGCACCGTCGTCGACACTAGAACTGCATCTTCACTCCGACGTAGATCCGGCGCCCGAGCGTGTCGTAATAGGCCGGGAGCGTCGAGCTGCTGTTGCTGTCGGTCGGTGTGGCGCCGACCACCGCGGGGTCCGTATCGAACAGGTTGTCGATACCGCCGCGGAGCGTGAAGCGCTCGTTGACCGTATAGCCCGCGAACAGATCGAACTCGCTGTACGCCTTCGTCGGCAAGATATTCGTGGCCGGATTGGTCACGAAGGCGGCGTTCTCGACTTCCGGCAGATAGCGCCAGCGCAGGCCGACATCCGATTTGCCGCCGCCGAAGCGGTAGCCGACGGTCGAGTTCAGCCGGTAGTCGAACTGCCCGGCGCCGCCCGAGCCCACGAGACCGCCAAGCGTCCCCTTGTAATGGAAGACCGGATCGGTCGCTGTGGTCTGCGTGTCGAACTTGTCGAGGTAGCTCACTACGTTGTTCAGGTAGAAGCTGCCGGAGGCGAGGTCCTTCACCCAGCTCGTCTCGATGTCCACGCCGGACGTCTCGATGATGCCCGTGTTCAGATACAGCTCGTCGACGGTCCCGACGCCGCCCGTGCCCGCGTCGCGATTGGTCAACGCGCAGAACCCGCCCGGATCGTTCGCCGAGTAGGTCGGGTTCGACAAGCCGTCCGAGTTGAAGCACTTGCTGTAGATCTGGAAGCCGTTGAACGTCGAGATCGCATCCGTGATCCGGATGTTGTAGAAGTCGATCGAAGCGGTCACACCCTTGAGCTTGCCCGGCGCCCGGAACACGAGACCCAGCGTCCAGGTCTCGGCCTGTTCCGACGTCAGATTCGGATTGCCTTTCTGGATGCCGTTGATCCCGGTGAACGGCGTCGCACCCACCTGGAAGTTATTGGCTTCGTTGCTGCCCGGCGCGCCGAAAGTCGACGTCGTGTTGCCGATCAGTGCGGCGCAGAGCTGCTGCACCTGGAGCCGGTTGGGGTTGCTCGCCACGTTGCCCCAGGCGGCCGTCGTGTTGACGCCGCATGGATCGCCGCTCGAGAAAGTCGTCTCGAATACCGTCGTGTCGGACTGGAACAGCTCGGCGACGTTCGGCGCGCGGTTAGCGACGTTGTAGCCGCCGCGCAGCCGCATCCAATCGGTGACCGAATAGTCGAAATCCACCTTGTAGGTCCCGACCGTGCCCGCACCGGTATCGTAGTCCGAGTACCGGTAGCCGAGCTCGAGATCCAGCCGCTTGGCGACCGGCACCAGCAATTCGCCGTAGACCTCGTCCACCGACGTGGCGCCGGAGGACGCATTCGATACGAACAACCCGAGCGGATAATTCAGCGTCGAGCTCTGCGGATTGCTCGGCTCGTACACGAACGAGTTGCGGCGGTGATCCGCGCCGACCGCGAACCGCAGCTCGCCCGCCTTCATATCGACGAGCTTGCCCTGCAGGCTGCCCTCGAAGATGTCCTGCGTAACATCCGTGATCGACTTGTAGTGACCGAGGAGTCCGCTGACGCAGTCCGGGCTCATGTCGGCGGTCGTGCCGTAGAAGATCGGCAACCCGCTCTGGCAGGTGATCTGGTAGTTGCCGCCTACCGGGATCGTATTGCCGTTCGCGTCGAGCACGGGCGCTCCGGTCGGGTCGGTCGCATAGTTGATGGTTTGGCCTTGCCCGAAGTTCGGCGACGCGGCGAGCGCCTTCCACTGCTGCACCGAGGGCAATCCGTAGTAGGTGTTTGCCGCATGCGTTGCGCCGCTCGAGTAGTAGGCCTCCCAGGTCCAGTCGCGATTCTTCATCGAGCCTTCGAGGCCCGCCATGACCTGATAGACCTCGCTGCTATTGCTCGGACCGAACTGGCCGAGGAAATCGAGACCGCGATTCAACTGCCAGGTCGCAGTGGGATCCGCGGTACGCGAGTCGAGCAAAGTCTGCAGCGCAGCCGGAATGTTCGTACGGCCGTCGTTCGGGATCGCGCCGCCCCAGGCAGCGCCGACGGCCGGCGGCGGGCCGGCTGAGTAGGTCGAAACGTCGGAGCGCACGAAGTTCGCCTGCACGAAGGCCCGCAAGTTGTCGTTGATGTCCACGTGCGCTTTGCCGAACGCCGACCGGCGCGTGAGCGAATCCGACAACTGGCCGTCCTGGTAGATCTGTTGGAGCGTGCCGTCGGCATTGCGCACCAGTCCGTAGAAGCCGTCACCGGTGTACGGCTGATTGAGCTGCGAGTCGTCGAAACCGTACGCCACACCGTTCGAGCCGCGTGCAAACGGCGTCCCGTCCTTGTTGAAAAAGAACGTCAGACCGGGCGTCGTCGCGCTCACGGTGCCGGGTGCGTACTGCGGGAACAGCGAGTTGATAACCGACTGATCCGGACGATTCGCGGCGTTGACGGCATAGCCCGGCATCGACGGGAAAAACGTGCCGGTGGGATTGGTCGGGTCGTGCCAGCCGTTCTGGTAGAAGTCGCGATCCTTCTGGAACGCCACGCCGCGTTCGTACCATTCGACGCCGAGCAGCATGTTGGATCTGCCGCTCGCGCCGTTCATGCCGAGCAGGGCCGAGAAGCGCGTTTCCTCGCCGCCGCCCGCCTGCGTGTCGCTGGTCTGAAGGTCCATCGAGACGCCTTCGTAGTTGTCCTTCAACACGAAGTTCACGACACCGGCTAATGCGTCGGCGCCGTACACGGCCGATGCGCCGCCGGTGATCGTTTCGACCCGAGCGATTGCCGCCGCCGGAATCGTGTTGACGTCGACGACGAGCGACGCGTTCGCCGGCTGCGCGCGGCGCCCGTCGATGAGCACGAGGGTCCGATTGGTGCCGATGCCGCGCAGGTTCACGCTGGCGATGCCGAGCGACCCCGTCGGCGAGGTCTGGATTTCGCCCTGTGCGCTGAACTGGCTCTGCGCAGGGTTGAACTGCGGCATCTGGTTCAAGATGGACTCGACGCTGAGCGTGCTCGAATTTTCGAGCCGCTGCGTATCGACCGTCATGATCGGCGTGGGGGCGTCGAGGTCGCGCCGCACGATGCGCGAGCCCGTGACGACAACCTCCTCCGGCTGCTGCCCTTGCTGCGCACGGGCGGAATGCATCGCGCCGGTGCCGAGAATTGCGGAAATCGACGATGCAAGCACCGTCAACCGGGTGCGGTTCTTAGTCGACGATCGAGTCCTTTTCATTCGGAAAGCCCCCTTCGTGGTTTCTCCTCGCACGCCTGTCGCGCAGCGAGGTTCACCATGGATTGACAGATTGAAGACGGATAGAGATGACTAGTTGCTTTTGCGCGTCACCGCCCAGGTACGCCTCCTGAAGCGGTGCCATTTCCCCACGTCCGGCCGACCCAGTGCCGGACGTCCGGTGAATACGTTATACGACTGCGTCGTTGCAGACAAGTAGCACGAGGACTCGGGAACCGCTCGGGCCGCCTCGGCCCTGCCGGCGGAGGCACCGGCTTCGGCTCGCAGCATGCCACGACCCTGTTGCGGCAGCGCCAATGTTTGGCGCGGCCCGGCTGTCGCAGCTACGACGGCCGAAGCGAGCCGTCGGTTGCCACCGCGCTCACGTCCCCTGCGGGCGGGCCCGCCAGCATTGCGTACGGAAAGTCCGAGCCCAATTGCTCGAGCTCCTCGGCGAAGTGCGCATCGATGCGCCGTTGCTGCTCGAGCGACAGCATTTCGCTCGAGTGACCCGGCCTACCCTCACGCATCATTTTCAATCCTTCGCCCCAAGGCAGCGTGCCTTTGGGCATCGGGCTGAACTTGTCCTCGATAGCGCTCATGAACGCGAACGTGCTCTTTTCGATTGCTGCGCGGGCGCTGTCGCCCGAGCGCGCGGATCGCTCAAAGGTATCGCCATTCTCGCCCTGTTCCGCCGCTCCATGTCCGGCCAACTGATCAGGTCGTGAATGTGCGCATAGTCGGTCGCCTCGCTGCGCCCGATTCATGATCGTGACGAGTGCCGACTCGAAACCGAGTCGCGTGAGGAGCCAGTTCAAGGAAACGATCGCGCCGTAGAAGACGACTGCGATCAAAGAATCGCAGGCTTCGACGCTCTGCGGTCGATCTTCGGGACTCGACAGCCGCGATGCTTTCGAGGGGGCTCGACATGGGCTCATTGTGAGTGAGTACTCACTCATATATGATGAACGCAATGAACAAGAGGCAAGCGCGGTCCAGGCCGATGGCTCCAGCCGACCGGCGCCGCGCAATTCTCGACGTCGTCACTCCGCTGCTGATCGAGAAGGGCTCGGCGCTCACGACCGCCGAAATGGCACAGGCCGCGAATATCGCCGAGGGCACCATATTTCGGGTCTTTCCCGATAAGCCTGCCGTGATCTTCGAGGCCGCCAAGGCTGCCATGGAGCCGACACCGGTCGCCGAGGCGATCGCAGCCATCAGCCCCTCGGCGCCGATGAGAACCCAGCTCGCCGAGGCCGCCCGCGTGCTGCTCGATCGCTTCAACCGAATGATGGCGCTCGGTGAGTCGCTGCGCTCCGTCTCGGCGCTGCACGCCGATCGGCAACGGGACGTGACCCGTCTCGTCAAGGAATCCGCTGCCGTCATCTCCGCGGCTCTTGTGAAGCTGTTCGAACGTCATCGCGCAGCACTCCGAGTCTCGCCGTCCCAGGCGGCAGCCGCTTTCCGCGGCCTCGTCTTTGCAAGCGGACATCCGCTGCTCCTCCCCAACGAGCGGCTTGCAATCGACGAGGCCGTGAGCATCCTGCTCTCCGGTATCGCCAAACGGGAATAGGCATCGACTCGACCATGTTGCTACGACTGCTCCGGACCTACCTGGCGCCCTACAAAGGGCTCATCGCCGCCATCGTCGCGCTGCAACTCGTCTCGACGATCGCCTCTCTCTATCTGCCGACTTTGAACGCGGACATCATCGACAATGGCGTGGTGCGCGGGAACAGCGCCTACATCGTCCGGGTCGGCGCACTGATGCTCGGAATCTCGTTCCTGCAGATCCTGGGCTCGATCGCCGCGGTCTACCTCGGAGCGCGCACGGCCATGGGGTTCGGCCGCGATCTGCGCAGCGCCATCTTCCGCCGAGTGGGTGAATTCTCGAGTCGCGAGGTGGCCGCCTTCGGCGCGCCGTCGTTGATCACGCGCAATACCAACGATGTCCAGCAGGTGCAGACGCTCGCCATGATGACCTTCACGCTGATGGTCATGGCCCCGATCATGATGATCGGCGGAATCATCATGGCCGTTCGGCAGGACCTCGGTCTGTCCTGGCTCGTCGTCGTCGCCGTCCCCACGCTCGCCGTTTCGCTGGGTCTCATCATCGCTCGAATGATTCCCGCCTATCGAACGATGCAAACACGCATCGACCAAGTGAATCGCGTGTTGCGCGAGCAGGCCACGGGTATTCGCGTGTTGCGCGCGTTCGTGAGAGAACCGTTCGAAGAGGCTCGCTTTGCCGGCGCGAACGCCGACCTGACCAATGTGTCGATCACCGTCGGCCGGTGGATCGCCGCCATGTTCCCCGTCGTGATCCTGGTCCTGAACCTGGCGAGCGTCGCCGTCCTGTGGTTCGGCGGCTTGAGAGTCGACAGCGGCGACATGCAGATCGGCTCGTTGACGGCCTTTCTGACCTACCTGGTTCAAATTCTCATGTCGGTGATGATGGCCACCTTCACGCTGATCATGGTCCCTCGGGCCTCCGTCTCCGCCGATCGGATCGGCGGCGTTCTCGACACCCGGTCTTCGGTCGTGCCGCCCGTCGCGGGCATCACGCAGGTCGCGTTGCACGGCCGCCTCCAGCTGCACGGCGTGCGGTACGTGTATCCGGGAGCTCACGATCCCGTGCTGCGCGATGTCACGTTCGAGGCTCGGCCGGGACAGACCACCGCGATCATCGGATCGACGGGAGCCGGCAAGACGACTCTGATCAGCCTGATCCCGCGGCTCTTCGACGTGACGTCCGGCGAGGTCCTCGTCGACGGCATCGACGTCCGCAAGCTCGACCCCGAAACGCTCTGGTCGAAGATCGGACTCGTGCCGCAAACGCCGTATTTGTTCTCCGGTACCGTGGCCAGCAATCTCAGGTACGGAAAACCGAGCGCAAGCGACGAAGAAATGTGGGCCGCGCTCGAGATCGCCCAAGCCAAGGATTTCGTTGCGGCCATGCCCGGAGGGCTCGACGCCCCCATCGCACAAGGCGGAACCAACGTCTCCGGCGGACAACGTCAACGCCTCTCCATCGCCAGGGCGCTCGTGCGCAAGCCCGAGCTGTATCTGTTCGACGACTCGTTCTCGGCGCTCGATCTTGCGACCGAAGCGAGATTGCGGAGGGCATTGGGGCGGGTGACTCGCGATGCGACCGTCGTGCTCGTAGCGCAACGCGTATCGACGATCAAAGACGCGGACCAGATCGTCGTGCTCGAAGACGGCGCCGTGGTCGGCCTTGGAACGCACGAGTCACTGCTCGAAACGTGCTCGACCTATCAGGAGATCGTCGAGTCGCAGCAAATGCTGCAGGTGGCGTCATGAGCCGTGACCCCAAGACCATGAAGGCCACCGAGCGCATCCAAATGCAGGGCGGCCCGGGCCGCGGGATGGGCGGTCCGATCAATCAGAAGCCGGTCTCGTTTACCGCCTCCGGCAAACGCGTGCTCGCAATGCTGCGGCCGCAGCGCGTCAAGATCTTCGCGGTCATTCTCGCCGCCGTTGCCAGCGTCGCGCTGGGCGCGCTGGGTCCGAGGGTGCTCGGACACGCGACCGATCTCATATTCGCGGGCGTCATCGGCAAGACGCTGCCGGCGAATATCACGAAGCAGCAGGCGATCGACACCGCAATTGCCCAAGGGCGGACCCAGATCGCCGACTTGCTGCGGGGCATCGATCTGACACCGGGACAAGGCATCGATTTCGCGGCCATCGCGCACGTTCTGCTCCTCGTGCTGGCTCTCTATGCCGCGTCCGCGTTGCTCTCGTTCCTGCAGGGCTACCTGCTCAACGAGGCGGTTCAGCGCACGATGTTTCAATTGCGATCCGCCGTGGAGCAGAAGCTCAATCGGTTGCCGCTGCGCTATTTCGATCGACAGCCCCGCGGCGAGATCCTGAGCCGCGTCACGAACGACATCGACAACGTGTCGCAGAGCCTCCAGCAGACGATGAGCCAGCTGCTTACCTCGCTGCTGACGATCGCGTTCGTGGTCACGATGATGTTCGTCATCTCGGCGACGCTCGCGTTGATCGCTTTGGTAACCATTCCGGTGACGATGTTCGTCGCCGGCTTCGTCATGCGGCATTCCCAAAAGGAGTTCGTCGCGCAGTGGCGCCGAACCGGCGCGCTCAACTCCCAGATCGAAGAGGCTTTCACCGGGCACTCTCTGATGAAGGTGTTCGGCCGGCACAAGGAGGTTCAGGCGGCGTTCGAAGTCGACAACGAGGGGCTGTATCAAGCCAGCTTTCGAGCGCAGTTTCTCTCCGGCCTGATCATGCCGATCATGATGTTCGTCGGCAATCTCAACTATGTCGTCATCGCCGTCCTCGGCGGCCTGCGCGTCGCCGCCGGCGCGATGAGCCTCGGCGACGTGCAGGCGTTCATCCAATATTCCCGGCAATTTACGCAGCCGGTCACCCAGGCGGCGTCGATGATCAACCTGCTGCAATCGGGCGTGGCCTCGGCCGAACGCGTGTTCGAGCTGCTCGATGCGGAGGAACAGACATCCGACGCGCATCATCCGCGGCTCGCCAAAGTGCCGCACGGACGAGTGACGTTCGAGCACGTGTTCTTCCGCTACGACCCCGAGCGGCCGCTCATCGAAGACTTGTCGATGACCGTGGAGCCGGGACAGACCGTGGCGATCGTCGGCCCCACCGGCGCCGGCAAAACGACGATCGTCAATCTGATCATGCGCTTCTACGAGCTCGACTCCGGGCGAATCACGCTCGACGGGGTCGATGCGACCTCAATGTCCCGCGCCGACCTCCGCTCACAAATCGGCATGGTGCTGCAAGACACTTGGCTGTTCAAAGGCACGATTCGCGACAACATTGCCTACGGACGCCCCGACGCCTCCGAGGCGGAGATCCTCGAAGCCGCCAAGGCCACGTTCGTCGATCGCTTCGTGCACAGCCTTCCCGACGGCTATGACACGATCATCGACGACGAGGGCACGAACATCAGCGCCGGCGAGAAGCAGCTCATCACGATCGCGAGGGCCTTCGTCGCGCAGCCGGCACTGCTGATCCTCGACGAGGCCACGAGCTCCGTCGACACGCGAACGGAGCTGCTTCTCCAACACGCGATGGCCGCATTGCGCTCGGACCGAACGAGCTTCGTGATCGCGCATCGCCTCTCGACCATCCGCGACGCGGACCTCATTCTCGTGATGGAGGACGGTCGGATCGTCGAACGAGGCACGCACGACGAGCTCGTCGCGCGATCCGGCGCGTACGCACATCTGTACAACTCGCAGTTCGCCGGCCCCGAAACCGTGGCGGCATGAGGCGAGACGGCCTTGCCGCCGCCGGCTCGAGCGCGCAACGGGACGCTCAGCGCTTGCGAATCATCACGTTGCCGTTGAAAGTCTTGAGACGAATGTCCGGACCGCCCCGCCCCACCACGGCGACCGTCTCGCGCTCGAGTCGCACCTCGTAACGGCCATTCCCGCCGCCTTGCGTAACCGCGGGCGGTTGCTGCTGCACGGCCACGTCGAAGTCGGTGTAGAACTCGCCCCGCCCGCTCGTCACGCGCAGCGTCGCGGCGAGATTCGCGGGGAACGTGACGTCCACGTCGCCATTGAAGGTGTTGAACGACATCGCCTTGCCGGCCGTCACCTCGGTGAACGTCGTCCGAATCGTGCCGTTGGTCGTGCTCGCGACGAGCGATCCGGCAATGTCTTTCGCGACGATCCGGCCGTTGACGTTCGAGAGCTCGTGCTCGCCCGACACGCCTGTGACCGTCAGGTCGCCGCCGTTCACCGTCTTCGCACGCACCGACGTGCTCCGCGGCACGGAGATGTCGAGGGCCAGGGGTTGCCGCGAAAAGTCGGTCTTCACCGACACGACGTTGTTGTCCTCGGTCGCGGTCAGGCCGATCGAGGCGTTTGGTATCCGACGCAAGCCGGCGGTGCTCGACGCGTCTTCGTCTTTGTTCTCGCCGAAGCGCGGCCGACGGCGATCGTCGCCGGGCTCGACCTCCGCAGTCGTCGCCTCACGCGCGACGATCACGACTTCCTTGCCGTCGTAGGCGCTCACGTTGATCGCGGTTCTGAGCGTGTCGATTTCCAGCACCGCCGGGCGCGAGGCGTCCGTCAGCGGCACCACGATGCGCTCCTCGGCATGCGCGGCCCACGCCGCGAGCGAGCCGAGCGCAACCACTATCGCGTTGGCAATCTTCATCGTCGCGCTCATCGGCCGGCCTTGCGAACGTAGACGTTGCCATTGAGCGTTTCGAACGAGTACGCCGGTCCGCCGGCACCGACCCGAATCGCGGACCCGTGCTCCGTGCGGACGACGAGCTTGCCGCCATCGCGCGAGCGGTCGGGGACGGGCTCGCTCGGAAGCGGCTGCGAATCGAAGTCGGTGTAGATCTCGCCGTGCGTCGTCTTGAACGATAGATCGGCCGCGAGATTCTGCGGAAGCGATACGTCGATCTTGCCGTTGACGGTCTTGAAGGAGGTCGCGGCCGGGGGCGCGCGCTCGAAGACGGCGCTGACCGCCCCATTCACGGTACTGATGCGGCCGGCCCCGCGGACGCCCGTGAGCCGCACGGCGCCGTTGACGTTCCGCACGTCGAAGTTCCCGCGCACACCCTCGACGACGACGTCGCCGCCGTTGACGGTCGCAAGCTCGACGGCGGCGTCGCGCGGCACGCGCACTTCGATGTCGTAGGCCACCCGATAACCGTCCCAGCGGTTCCAGCTGCAATCGTTGCCCTGCGCGCCCACTTGCCTCACGCGAAAGGCCACTCGGCCCTCTTCGCTCTCCGTGCGGAGCTCGACCTCGGCGCGCGCGCGGTCGATATCGGCGCGAAGATCACCGCTAATCGTCTCGGTAGCGGTCATGTCCACCGTGGGGAGATCGTGCGCGATGACTCGCACGGAGCCGAACACGTTCTTCACGATCACGGTCGGCGGACCGTTGCCCGGAACGCGCACGCTGTCCTGCAACGTGCGCTTGTCCGTGACTTCGGCCCGCGCGGCGCCCGCCGAAACGGCAAGCGCAACGCTCAACAGTGCCACCTTCGAGAGCTCTAGGGTCGATCGCATGAGGATCTCCTTCAAATTTGGGGGCGCGGCGGCACGGCCGTTGCGCCGGACTGCAAAGCCATGTCGAGATAGTCGCGAACCGCAGGATCGAGGCCGTCGCGATCGTGCAGCCGACGTACGGCCGCCACGCCTTTCGCATCGCCCGTCTCGAGCAGCGCGTTCGCGAGCGTCACCTGCAGCAGCGGCGAGTCCTGATGCTCGAGCGAGCCCACAAGACCCGCCTCGACCTCGGGCCGGTCGAGCCGCGAGCGCAGCGCTTCGATCGCGGCGAGGCGCACGCTGACGTTCGGATCGTTCTCGACGCGCTCGAGCAGCGCATTCAGGACCTGGGGCTGGCTGCCGGCGCGCTCCGCCCACGCGACACCGAGCAGACGCTCCGATGCGGACTGGTGATCGAGCAACGCAAGCCCCACCACGCGCACCTCGGCGCGCAAGTCCGCGATGTCTTCGTTGCGGGCCGACGGCCACGTGCGGCCGAGCAGTACCCCGGCGACCAGCAGCGCAGCGGCGGCCGCGGCGCGGAGCACCGCGTTCCGCAGCCAAACCGGCGCGAACGGCCACTGGCGCCGCTCGTCGCGCGCCTCGTACGCAGCGAGCGCCGCATGGAAACGCGCGCGCATGCGCTCGTGCGGCACGTCATGCCCGAGCACGCCGACATCGGTGCCGAGGCCGGCCCAAAGCCGCGTGATGGATTCCACCGTCGCGCGGCACTCGGCGCAGCCGGCGAGGTGCTCGTCGAGGCGCCTGTCGTCCGCGACCGACGCGAATCCTTTGAAGCGGTCGAGCAACAATGCGGTGGTGTCTTCACAGCTCACGTCGGCACCTCACCGGCGAGATCGCGATAGATCTTCCCGAGTTGCTTCATCGCACGGTGCGCCCGGACCTTGACAGCCTCGACGGAGCAGCCGAGCGTGCGCGCAATCTCTTCGTAGGTCTTGAACTCGTACCGACTGAGCACGAGTACCTCCCGGCGCTCCACGGGCAGCGCGAGCAGCGCTCGCCGCACCAGGTCGGCCTGCTGCGCGCCCGCGTGATCGTCGTCGGCCTGCGGCTCGGCCGGGGCGCTGTCGCCCGCCGCCTCTGGAAGTGCGTCGACGGCCGCTCGGCGCCAATGGGCGGCGCAACCATTGCGCGCAATGCCGAACATCCACGGCGCGAACGCGCTGTCGTCCCGAAAATTCGCCTTGTACTTCAGCATTTTCATGAACACGTCCTGGACCAGGTCCTCGGAGGTCTGGCGGTTGCCCGTCATACGCAGGCAGTACCGGTAGAGCCGCGCGTGGTGCCGCTCGAACAGGATGGCGAGGGCGCTCGTGCGCCCGCCGCGGACCTGCCGCATCAACTCTGAATCGCTGTCTACGGACATTGGCCGGGTTCGTTCCTCGCGGCGGTCTCAAACCTAGATTCGCGGTCGGCGAGAAACGTTACACCCGGCGGCTGCGGCAGCCGCGCGCACGAGCCCGGCGCGCGAGTCGCGCGCGTCGAGCACGTCGTGCTTTCGGAGCCGTCAGGCCCTGGTTGCGCCGATCGCTCGGCGCTCGGTGGCCGGGACCGCAGTAGCTCGCGAGGCTCGGCTCGAAGGGGCGCGCAGGCGGCGTTGGAGCGCAGATGCGGAGTCGGCGAACGGATCGACTGGCTGGCTGTCCGTCCGGCGCGGGGAACGCCTTCGACTTGGGCAGCGAGCGACAAACGCCGGAGCGGTCCGGATCCATCCGTCGCACAACGGGGCTGGAATCCGCACCGCTCCGGCAGGCGGGCTAGTCGAACACATGGAACATGGTGTCCAGCACGATGCCGGTCGCCACCGCCGCGAGCACGGCGTCGCCATCCACACGCATCCAGTGATAGCCCCGTGGCGGCACGCGCAGCCCGAAGCCGCGGTAGTCGGCGATCACATAGGGACGCGAGTAATATTCGACCGGCAGCCGCTCGCCACGCACCCAGCGATGCGCATAGTAGCCGTTCGGGCGCTGATAGACGCCCTGCCGAACGTGCGCGCGATGCACGCCACGCACCGCCGCCCAATGAGAGGCGCGGTCCTCCTCGTGCTGAGCCAGCGGACGCTCGCGATGGTCGTCATGGCCGCGGCCGCCGGGGTTCGCCATGGCCGTCGAGCCCGCCATGAGCGAGGCAACCAGGGCACCGATCAGGGCAGCGCGTTTCATATCGAGTCTCCTTCAATCCACGTCGATTCGACGTGGGGGGCAGGATGGCACCCGATGGATTAAGGCCGCCTGAATGCGCCGTTCAGCAATCGTTCACCTGAACGACTCTTGCACGGGTAGTTGTTCTCGCATGGCGAGGGGATCAAGCCAGGTCGAAGCGATCGGCGTTCATCACCTTGGTCCACGCCGCCGCGAAATCAATCACGACCTTGTCAGCGGCATCGGCGCACGCATAGACCTCCGCGAGCGCACGCAGCACCGAGTGCGATCCGAAAACGAGATCGACCCGCGTTCCCGTCCACTTCTTCCGGCCGCTTTTGCGGTCATAACCCTCGAACAGGTTCTCGTCGGAGGTCGCTTGCCACTCCGTGCCCATGTCCAGGAGATTCACGAAGAAATCGTTCGTCAGCGTTCCGGGCCGCGCGGTAAAGACGCCGTTCGTCGACTTCCCGTGGTTCGCACCGAGCACGCGCAAGCCGCCGAGAAGCACCGTCATCTCGGGAGCCGTGAGCGTCAACAGCTCCGCCTTGTCGACCAAGGCCTCTTCCGACGACATCAGCAAGTCGCCGCGATAGTAGTTGCGAAAGCCGTCGGCGCGCGGCTCGAGCGGCGCGAACGACTCGACGTCGGTCTGAGCTTGAGAGGCGTCCGTGCGGCCCGGCGCGAACGGCAGCTTCACGTCGACACCGGCATCCTTCGCCGCCTTCTCGACCGCGGCATTGCCGGCGAGCACGATGAGATCGGCGAGCGACACCTTTTTGCCGCCGTTCGCCGACTGGTCGAATGCGCGTCGAATGCCTTCGAGCGTGTCGAGCACCTTCGCGAGTTGCGCCGGCTGGTTCACTTCCCAGTCCTTCTGCGGTGCCAAGCGAATGCGTGCACCGTTCGCGCCCCCGCGCTTATCGGAACCGCGGAACGTCGAAGCGGATGCCCACGCAGTCTGCACCAATTCCGAGACGGAAAGTCCCGCACCGAGGATTTTGGTTTTGAGCGCGGCGATGTCCCGATCGTCGATCGACGCGTGATCGGCCGCCGGAATCGGATCCTGCCACAGCAGATCTTCTTTCGGGACTTCACGCCCTAGATAGCGCGCCTTCGGACCCATATCGCGATGCGTGAGCTTGAACCAAGCGCGTGCGAAAGCGTCGGCGAACTGGTCCGGATGCTCATAGAAGCGCCGTGAGATCTTTTCGTACGCCGGATCGAAACGCAAAGACAAATCCGTTGTCAGCATCGTCGGCACGTGCCTCTTCGACTTGTCGTGCGCGTCAGGCACATCGGCGGCCGCGTTCTTCGCCTTCCACTGCCATGCGCCGGCCGGGCTCTTCTCGAGCTCCCACTCGTGTTTGAAGAGGTTGTCGAAGAAGTGGTTGCTCCACTTCGTCGGCGTCTGGCTCCAGGTAACCTCCGGGCCACCGGTGATGGTGTCGGAGCCGAAGCCGGTGCCGTGCGTGCTTTTCCAGCCGAGGCCTTGATCCTCGATGCGCGCGCCTTCGGGCTCGGGGCCGAGCAAGGATGGGTCGCCCGCGCCATGCGTTTTGCCGAACGTGTGGCCGCCGGCGATCAGCGCGACGGTCTCTTCGTCATTCATCGCCATGCGCAAAAACGTCTCGCGGATGTCTTTCGCCGCCGCGAGCGGGTCCGGGTTGCCATTCGGGCCTTCGGGGTTGACGTAGATCAGACCCATCTGCACCGCGCCGAGCGGCTCCTGAAGCCGCCGCTCCCCGCTATAGCGCGTGTCGCCGAGCCACGTCCCTTCCGGGCCCCAGTAGAGCTCCTGCGGCTCCCACTCATCCACGCGCCCGCCGCCGAAACCGAAGGTCTCGAAGCCCATCGACTCGAGCGCAACATTGCCGGTGAGCACGAACAGATCGGCCCATGAGAGCTTGCGGCCGTACTTTTGCTTGATCGGCCACAAGAGCCGACGCGCCTTGTCGAGATTGGCGTTGTCCGGCCAGGAGTTGAGCGGAGCGAAACGCTGCTGTCCACCGCCGGCCCCTCCTCTGCCATCGGTGATGCGGTAGGTGCCCGCGCTATGCCAGGCCATCCGGATGAACAGGCCGCCATAGTGCCCGAAGTCGGCGGGCCACCAATCCCGGCTCTCCGTCATCAAGGCGGCGAGATCCTTCTTGACCGCGCTGAGATCGAGCGTGCTGAATTCCTTGGCGTAGTCGAACGCCCTGCCCATCGGATTGGACAAGGGGCCGTTGCGGTGCAGAACCGAAATGTCCAGCACGTCCGGCCACCAATCGCGATTGCTGCGCCCACGGTGCACGACGGGGCATTTGCCCGAGCGTTCCTCGACGTCTGTTTTGGCGTCCATGTTTCCCTCCGCTTCTCGCGTGCGCGCGCGAGGCCGCACGCGCTACTGCGCCGATAGTAGATCAGAATCTCCGCCGGCGCCCCAACGCTCCGGCGATCGACCGAAAAGAAAAGCGGCGATTCCAAAAAGGCGGCAGCCGCGCGGAGGCATTCCCGAGGCTATCCTTGCGGACTGGCGACGGTCCGATGACAGGGCTCTGGGCTCGCTGTCGTACGGCTGAGGCCGCGTAAGGCGCCCCGCCAAGGCGAGCTCGACGCGGCATCGCACCGGTTGGAGTGGAACACCTCGAGGCAGACAAAGCATGTCGGATAAACCGCCGAAAGCAGGCACTCGCAAAAGAAATCGCGGCTCGATATTTCCGCCCCGTCCCCGCGGCATGAAAGGACGTAATGCCGAGGTCGACACGCTCGCGCGCACAATCGCCGCCACACGACCCACGCGTATTGCATTGGTAGGGTCGGGCGGGAGCGGCAAGTCGATGTTGGCGGCGGCGCTCGGTCACCGCCTGCGCGCGGCATTCGGCGGGCGCGTCGACTGGTTCCGCTCCGGCGCCTGGGGCTTTTATACCTTGAGCGAAATGCTGGCTCTGCGCTTCGGCACCGAGCGCGGCGACAATCGCGCGCAGCGACTGCGCGAATTTCTCTCGAGCGGCCCGCAGCGGCTGATCGTGCTCGACAACCACGAGAACGATGCTGCCGTAGCGCGCTTGTTCGAGGCGTTTCCCGACTCCAAGGCGACTTTCGTGATCACCGCTCGCCGCTGCCTGCTCGCCGGCGTCTTGATCTTCCCGGTGACTGCGCCGCTCGTCACCTCCGGCGAGAGTGCGTTCCCACGCGTGGCCGCTCTCACGCGTCTTCTGCGTTGGAACCCGTTGGCGCTCGACATCGCCGACGGCATCGTAGCGTCACGCGCCGCAAGCGTGGACGCGCTCGGCGAGTTCTTGCGAGACGCCGGTGTGATGCGCGTCCGCGCGCTGGAGCACGAGGACGACTTACCCGAAATCGCACTGCTCGTCGATTGGGCCTGGCCTCGCTTGCGCGCCGCGGCCCACCGCACGCTCGCCGTGCTTGCGCATGTGGAAGGCGACCACGTCGATGCGGTGTCGCTGGCCAAGCTGGCACGGGTCGCAAAGCTGGGTCCGGCGCTGGCCGAGCTCGAGCGCTGGCACTTGGTCCAGCAGCCGGTGCGCGACCGCTACACCTTGCATGCGGTGGTGCGCCACGCCGTCGCACGGCGTACGAAGCCCGATGCCGACCGCGTCTTTTCGCACTACGTGACGCTGCTCGAACGCCATCCGGAACGCCTGCAGCTCGAGCAATCCAATCTGTTCGCAGCGATGGAGCATGCCTATCGCAAGAGCGACATGAACGCACTGTTGCGGATCGAGGCGCTCGCGCGCAGGCTCGACGCTGCTGAGCGCTGAGGCCGATCGGCCAGATCGACGAGCAGCGGGTCTAAAACTTGCACGATAGCCGGTTCGATGCGTCATGCACGAGCGCAAGGAGCCTATGAATATGACGGCAAAGAACACAATCTGTCTTTGGTTCGACGACGACGCGCATGAGGCGGCACGCTTCTATGCGGCCACCTTTCCCGATACTAAAGTGAATGCCATACACAAAGCGCCTGCTGACTACCCAGGCGGCAAAGCGGGTGCCGTGCTGACGGTGGACTTCACCGTGCTGGGCATTCCCTGTCTCGGCCTCAATGGCGGCCCGCAGTTCAGACACACCGAGGCCTTCTCGTTCCAGATCGCGACCGACGATCAGGAGGAGACGGATCGCTATTGGAATGCAATCGTCGACAACGGCGGCCAAGAAAGTCAGTGCGGCTGGTGCAAGGACCGGTGGGGCATCTCCTGGCAGATCACTCCGCGGACGCTAACCGAGGCCCTTGCGGCCGGCGGCAGCGAGGCGAAGCGCGCCTTCGAAGCGATGATGCCGATGAAGAAGATCGACGTGGCCACCATTGAAGCGGCGCGGCGAGGCCCTCGCGAGTCCTGAGCCCGCTTGCGCCGCTCGCTATACGGCCTCACCCGCCATAGCCGTAGGTCGGCGCACCGCGGACACCGGGCTCGATCTCGAACAGGCAGCCGGCAAGATTTTCGGCCTCGCGTTCGAAAGACGCCGTGGTCACGAACATCCGGTCCAGCGCGGCGCCGGCGAAGCAACAGCTCGTGACCTGCGAGACGGGCATCGCGATGCTGCGATCCAGGCGGCCGTCGGGCAGGAAGCGGCTCAGGCGGCCGCCGCCCCAATGCGCGACCCAGATGCCCCCCTGCACGTCCGTCGCCATGCCGTCGGGCGAGCCCCAGCCGTCGCGGAAAATGACGAACTCTTCGCGCTTGCCGAGACTGCCGTCGGCGGCCAGCGGAAACCGATAAATCACGCGTCGCGTCGAGTCGGTGTGGTAGAGCACGTCGTGATTTGGACTGAACGTCGGACCGTTGCTGACCACGTAGCCCGTGTCGCACCGGGTGCAGGTTCCATCGGCATCGAGACGGTACAGGCAACCGCTGGCCGTTTGCTCGGCATCGTCCATGGTGCCGGCCCAAATGCGACCGGCCCGATCGACCGCGGCATCGTTCATGCGGCTGCCGGGCAGGTGCCGTTCAGGCCCACAAAGGGGCTCGATGTGCAGCGGGTCCAGAAACAATCGCGCGAAGCCGCTCTTGAAGCCCGCAATGAACCCCGGCCGATCACGCCGCTCGACGACCCAACCGAGCATCTCCGGCATGGGCCAGCTCGTATGGGTGTCATCGCTCAAGGCGAGCCGGTGCAGCGCCTTGCCTTTGATGTCGACCCAATACACGGCGTTCTCGCGAGCCACCCACAGGGGCCCCTCGCCGAGCATGGCCCGCACGTCGCACGCGCAACGCACCTGCCTCCCGTCGGCTTGCACGCCGCCGGTGTCGTGCTCGCGATCGGTCATCGCCTCTCGTGCGGCTGCACCTCGATAACGTTCGAGCCATTGTAGCCCGAGCGCATGCGGGCAGCCGGAGACCATACTTTGCGCGCGCTTGCGGCGGGGTTCATGATCACGAGCCCAACGACCGACTGCTTCCGGCCATGCCCGCGGCACAAAAGCCCACACGCAAACGGACGGCGCGCTCCAAGGAGCGGCTGCACGGCAGCATCGCGCACAAGCTCGGCGTTGCGATCGTTTCAGGCCGCATCGAGCCCGGCGAAACGCTGGACAACGAGATCGATTCCAGCGAGCAGATGTCCGTGTCGCGAACGGCCTATCGCGAAGCCGTCCGCATCCTGGCGGCCAAGGGCTTGGTGGCGAGCTTGCCGAAGCGCGGCACGCAGGTGCGTCCGAGAAGCGCTTGGCATCTGCTCGATCCCGAAGTGCTCGCGTGGTTCTTCGAGAGCCAACCGAGCCAGGATTTCCTCGTGGGCTTGTTCGAGCTGCGTCTCATCATCGAGCCTGCGGCGGCCGCGCTTGCCGCGGAACGCCGCACGCCGGACGACCTGTCGCAAATGCGCGCTGCGCTGCAAAGCATGGAAAGGCTCGGGCTCGCAAATGCGGAGGGCCAGAGCGCGGATCGCGAGTTTCACGACGCCGTCTTGGTCGCCACGCGCAACCCCGCGCTCGTGGCACTCTCCAGCAGCATCGGCGCGGCCGTGCGGTGGACGACGATCTTCAAGCAACGCAAGCGCAAGCTGCCGCGCGATCCCGTGCCCGATCATTGGCGGGTGTTCGACGCCATCGCGGCGGGCGGCGCCGATGCGGCGCAGACCGCGATGCGCGAGCTCGTCACGCTCGCGCTGGAAGACACGAAGCTCTCGATGAAGTAACCCCTTCGCCGCACCCGTTGAATCGCCAACCGGCAGCCTCTATTGTCCGAGTAATGATCACCGGTCGTTTCTTCGTGGGTGCGCGCGAAGCCTCTGGGCGCGAGACCTACCGCGCGCTCGACGCAGCTACGGGCGCCAACCTCGAGCCGCCGTTCGACGTCACGAGTCTCCGGGACATCGAGCGCGCTTGCGAGCTGGCGTCCCGCGCGTTCGATGCGTTTCGCGAAACCACCGTCGAGCAGCGTGGCCTCTTCCTCGAGGCCGTCGCAGGCAACATCGCCGCCATCGGCGACGAGCTGATCGTGCGCGCGATGGCCGAGACGGGCCTGCCGCGACCTCGGCTGGAAGGCGAACGAGCGCGAACCGTCGGCCAACTGCGGCTGTTTGCCGCCGTCGTGCGGCGAGGCGGCTGGCTCACGCTGCGGCTCGACACGGCACAGCCGGAGCGCACGCCGCGGCGGCCCGATCTGCGGCTGCGCAAGATTCCTATCGGTCCCGTCGCGATCTTCGGGGCCAGCAACTTTCCGCTGGCCTTCTCGGTGGCCGGCGGCGACACGGCGGCGGCGCTCGCGGCGGGCTGCCCCGTCGTCGTACGCGGTCATCCCGCGCACCCCGGCGTCGGCGAGCTCGTGGCCCGCGCGATCGCGCAGGCGGTGATCGATCGCGGCTTGCCGGCGGGCGTGTTCTCCTACGTCACCGGACCCTCGCACGAGATCGGCACGGCGCTCGTCGCCAATCCGCACATCAAGGCCGTGGGATTCACGGGCTCGCGCGCCGGCGGTCTCGCGCTATGCGCGGTCGCGGCCGCGCGTCCCGAGCCGATTCCGGTGTTTGCCGAGATGAGCAGCGTGAATCCCGTGTTCGTGCTCCCCGGCGCTCTACGAGACGATGCCGAGAGCATCGCGAAGGGTTTCGTGGCTTCGCTGACGCTCGGCGCCGGTCAGTTCTGCACGAATCCGGGCCTGATCTTCGCCGCTCGCAGCCCCGGCCTCGACCGGTTCATCGGCACGGCCACCGAGCTGCTGTCCGGGTGCGACGCCCAGACGATGCTGACGCCCGGCGTTCACCGCGCGTACGAGGACGCCGTCGCGTGGCTCGCCCAGGCACGCGGCGTGGAAGCGCGAGCGCAAGGCCACGAGGTTTCCGGACCCCACCAGGCGCGCGGCGCGCTGTTCCTCACGGATGGCGAGACGTTCGTGCAGAATCCGCGGCTCGCGAAGGAAGTGTTCGGCCCGTCGGCAGTCCTCGTGCAGGTCGACGAACCGGACGCTCTGGTCGGCTTGATCGACGCGCTCGAAGGCCAGCTCTCCGCCACGATCCACCTGCGGGAAACGGACTTTGCGCTGGCATCGCGCCTGCTGCCGGCGCTCGAGCGCAAGGTCGGTCGAATCATCGCGAACGGCTGGCCGACCGGCGTCGAGGTTGCGCACGCGATGGTGCATGGCGGCCCGTTTCCGGCCACGTCCGATAGCCGGACGACATCCGTCGGCTCGTTGGCCATCGAGCGGTTCCTGCGACCGGTGTGTTATCAGGACCTACCAGGCGCGCTGTTGCCGGAGGCGCTGCGCGACGGCGATGACAGATTCGAGCGTTTGGTCGACGGTATCCGTGTCGGCCCGCGCGCAGAACCCGGCTCGTGACCCCATTGCCGTCGGCATCGTCGGCTTCGGCAAGATCGCGAGAGACCGGCACGTCGCTGCGATTCGGGCCGGCGGCAGTTTCTCGCTGCACTCGATCGCCGAACCGGCCGATACGGCGGCACCGGCGCCCCGTTTCCCGAGCATCGAGCGCATGCTCGCGGCCGACGACGCACCGCAAGCCGTTGCGATCTGCACGCCGCCGCAAGCCCGCTATTCAGTCGCGCGATACGCGCTCGAACGAGGCAAGCACGTGCTGCTCGAGAAGCCACCCACCACGACGCTCGGCGAGCTCGAGGAGCTGTGCATGCTGGCCGCAAGCGCCGGCACCACGCTGTTCTGCGCCTGGCACTCGCAGTTCGCACCGGCCGTGCCGGTCGCGCGGCAATGGCTCGCCGCGCGCAGGCTGCAGCGCGTGCGGATCGACTGGCGCGAGGATGTGCGTGTGTGGCATCCCGGCCAACGCTGGCTCTGGGAGCCGGGCGGTTTCGGCGTGTTCGATCCCGGCATCAATGCGCTCTCGGTCGCTGCGAAGATCCTGCCGAAACGCCTGTTCGTCCGCAGCGCACTGCTGAAGCTTCCCGAGAATTGCGCAACGCCGATTGCCGCGGAGCTCGCGCTCACCGACACGGACGCGACGCCGATCACCGCGACGTTCGACTTCCTGCAGACCGGGCCGCAGACCTGGGAGATCGCGGTCGACACCGACGCGGGACAGTTGCTGCTGTCGCAAGGAGGGGCGTGCCTCGCGCTCGACGGCCGCGATACGCCGCTCCCGCCCCGCGCGGAGTACCCGATGCTGTACGCACACTTCGCGGAGCTCATCGCGACGCGCCGCTGCGATGTGGACGCCACGCCGTTGGCGCTCGTGGCGGACGCCTTCCTGCTCGGTCGCCGGGAGGCCGCCCCGCCCTTCATCGATTCGGCAGCGCACCCTTGATTTGTCTGAGTATATGCTATTCTGAAATAGCTGAGTCGCGGTCTCGCGTCGTGCGCATATAAGAAGAATGGGGGAAAGGCATGAAACTCTCGGCAGGCATCGCCGCCGTGGCCGTCGGTCTTAGCGCCACCGGCACGAACGCGGCCGAAGCCACGCGTGCGCCGTTCGGCACGACACCCGACGGCATCGCCGTCGAGGCCGTCACCCTGAAGTCCGGCGACATCAGCGCCCGGATCATCAGCTACGGTGCCACGCTGCAGTCGCTGCTCTTACCGGACAAGATGGGGCAGTCTCGCGATGTCGTGCTCGGCTACGACGACCTGGCCGGCTACGTTGCGAAGCCGCAGTTCTTCGGCGCGACGGTCGGACGCTACGCGAACCGCATCGCCCGCGCGAAGTTCACGCTCGACGGCAAGACGTACTCACTCGCCGCAAACGACGGCCCGAACGCGCTGCATGGCGGCAAGAAGGGCTTCGACAAGGTCGTATGGACGATCGCCGCCGTCAAAAGCGGGCCGGTCGCGAGCGTGACGCTGACGCATACGAGCCAGGACGGCGAGGAAGGCTACCCCGGCACGTTGCAAGTCAGCGTCACCTACTCGCTCGACGATCACCGAACGCTCACGACGAGCTACGAAGCCACGACCGACAAGCCGACGGTGGTGAACCTCACGAACCACAGCCTGTTCAACCTCGCCGGGGTGCCCGCGGCGCGCGGCATTCTCGAGCATCGCCTGATGGTCAACGCCGATGCGTACACGCCGGTCGACGACACGCTGATCCCGACGGGCGAGCTGCGCAACGTCGCCGGCACACCGTTCGACTTCACGCACAGTGCCCCCATCGGCGCACGGATCCGCGACGCCAGCGACGCGCAGATCGCGATCGGCCGCGGCTACGACCACAACTTCGTCCTGCGGGGCGGCGTGACGGCCACGCCGAAGCTGGCCGCACGCGTCGAAGACCCGATCTCGGGTCGGGTCGTCGAGCTCTTTACGACCGAGCCCGGCGTGCAGGTCTACACCGGCAACTTCCTGGACGGCACGACGGTCGGCAAGTCCCACACCGCGTACCGTCAGGGCGACGGCATCGCACTCGAGCCGCAGAAGTTTCCGGATTCGCCGAATCACGCGGCGTTTCCGAGCGCGCGTCTCGATCCCGGCCAGACTTACCGGCAGACGTCGTACTACCGGTTTTCCGTCCTCGGCCGGTAACGAGCCGTCGCTGCCAGTCATGAGCCGCTCCGCGGCTCGCACGAGAACCGACCATAGGGGGAACGTCGATGAAGCTCACACGCCGAACCGTCGTGACGACTGCCTTGGCCGCGCCGCTGATCCTGCGCACCGCCGCCGCCGCGAACGACTTGAGCGCTCGCATCAAAATCAACACCGAGAACACGCGCGGCGCGATCGATCGCAACCTCTACGGCAACTTTACCGAGCATCTCGGCCGCTGCATCGAAGGCGGCGTGTTCCAGGAGCACTCGAAGTTGTCGACCGAGGCCGGTTACCGCCGGGACGTGCTCGAGGCCGTGCGGGGGCTCGACGTCAGCCTGCTGCGCTGGCCCGGCGGCAACTTTTCCTCCAACTACCACTGGATGGACGGCATCGGCCCGCGCGACGACCGGCCGCCGCGCCTCGAGATGGCCTGGGGCACGGTCGAGAGCAATCGCTTCGGCACCCACGAGTTCCTCGACTACACCGAGCTGCTGAAAACCGAGCCCTACATCTGCGCGAACCTCGGCACGGGCACCTGGACGGAAGCGCAGCAGTGGGTCGAATACTGCAACTCCGCGCAGGACACCGCGATCACGCGACTGCGCCGCAAGAACGGCCGCAAGGATCCGTGGAAAGTGACGTACTGGGGTCTCGGCAACGAGATGGACGGCCCGTGGCAGATGGGCCATCGCTCGGCGGAGGACTACGGCAAGTTCGCGCTCGAGGCCGCGAAGCTGATGCGCTGGACCGATCCGGACGTGAAGCTGATCGCGGCCGGGTCCTCGAACTACGGCGCCGGCGTCGACTGGTCGGCATGGAACCGCACGGTGGTCGAGTATTTGCAGAACTACATCGACTACCTGGCCATTCACCTCTACGTCGGCAATCCGAACGACGACTTCGGGGAATTCCTCGCGAGCTCGAGGCTCATGGACGACAAGATCGAGACGACGGCGAAGGTCATCGACGGCGTCCTGGCGGGCCGCAGCGACGGCAAGAAGGTGCACATCGCGTTCGACGAGTACAACGTCTGGTATCGCGCCCGCGGCGACAGCCAGCGCGGCCGCCGGATTCTCGAGGAGCACTATAACCTCGAGGACGCGCTCGTCATCGCCACGTTCTTGAACTCGTTCGTGAACCACGCCGACGTGGTCAAGATCGCGAACATGGCGCAGCTCGTGAACGTGATCGCGCCGATCTTCACGAACGACGAAGGGCTGTTCCTGCAGACCATCTACTATCCGCTGCAGCTGTTCGCGAAGAACGTGAGAGGCCAGTCGCTGAAGCTCGACGTCGAAGTGCCGACCTACAAGACCAAGCAGTGGAGCGACGTACCGTATCTCGACGTCTCCGGCGCGATCGACGGCGACACGCTGCTGCTGAACGTGGTCAACCGCCACAAGGAACAGGCGATCGAAGCGACGATCGCGCTCGAGGATAGATCGTTTGCTGGGGCGCTCGGCGTCGCGGAGGTCAACGGCCCCGACATCAAGGCCGGCAACGACTTCGGCAAGACCCTGGTACGGGCGGAGACGAGGACGACCGCGGCGAAGGGCAAGACCGCGCAGTACCGCTTCCCGCCGCACTCCTTCACGCAACTGAAGACGCAGCTCGCCTAGCGGCCTCGACGGAAGCGCGCGTGACGACGACGGCAGCCGAGGAACGCGCCTACGCGAGAGTCACGCGGCGCCTGCTGCCGTTTCTGGGTGCCTGCTATCTGGTCGCTTACCTCGATCGCGTCAACGTCGGCTTTGCGAAGCTGCACATGCTGGCGGATCTCGGGTTGTCGGAGACGGCGTACGGGTTCGGGGCCGGCGTGTTCTTCATCGGCTATTTTTTCTTCGAGGTGCCGAGCAATCTCGCGCTGCACCGCGTAGGCGCCCGCCTCTGGATCGCGCGGATCATGATCACCTGGGGCATCGTCTCCGGCGCCATGGCGTTCACGGGCGGGTTCGCGCGCCTCACCGGGCTCGGCACCGATACGGTGTTCTACGCCCTGCGCTTCCTGCTCGGCGTCGCGGAAGCAGGGTTCTTCCCGGGCGTGCTGCTGTATCTCAACTATTGGTATCCGGCGCATCGGCAGAGTCGCGCCGTGGCGTGGCTGCTCGCGGCACAGCCGCTGTCGTTCGTGCTCGGCGCACCGATCTCGGGCGCGATCATGCAGAGCTTCGGCGGCGCCCATGGCCTCTACGACTGGCAGTGGCTGTTCCTGCTCGAAGCCCCGCCCGCGATCCTGCTCGGCATCGCGGTGATGTTCTACCTGACGAACGGCATCGACGACTCGGCGTGGCTCGCGGCCGACGACAAGCGTCTGCTGAAGGAGCACCTCGCGCTCGAGGCGCGGACCAAGCACGACTATGCGCTGCGCGTGTTGTGGTCGGTCAAGGCGCTGTGGCTCTTCACGTTCATCTATCTACTGATCGTGATGGGCGTCTATGGAATCAACTTCTGGCTGCCGTCGATCATCCAGCAAAGCGGCGTACGCTCGTTGCTGGTGATCGGCTGGATCACCGCGCTGTCCTATGCCGTGAGCGCGGTGCTCGCCGTGTTGATCGCCCGACGCGCGGAGCGCCGCAAAGAGAAACGCTGGCATGCAGCCGGCGCGGCCGCGCTCGGCGGCGCGAGCCTCGCGCTCAGCGCGGCTTTCGCGGCCAGCACGACGCTCACGGTCGCGTTCGTCACGCTGGCCAGCACGGGCGGGCTCGTCTCGATGGCGTTGTTCTGGAGCTTCCCGGGCTCGATTCTTGCCGGCGTCGGTGTTGCCGCGGGATTGGCCGCGATCAACTCCGTCGGCAATCTCGGCGGCTTCTTCGGCCCTTATCTGCTCGGCGGCTTGACGGACTGGCTCGGCAGCACCGGCGCCGGCATCGCGATTCTCGGCGGCTTCATGATCGTTGCGGGCGGCATGATCGCCGTCGCCTGCAAGGATTACGGGCTGAGTCCTTCAGAGAGCTCACAGCATGGCAGATGACAAGAAGCCGCTGCGCAGCCAGGCCTGGTTCGGCCGCAGCGGCAAGATGGGGTTCTACTACCGCTCGTGGCTGAAAGGCATGGGCGTACCGGACGACCAGTTCGACGGCAGGCCCGTGATCGGCGTCTGCAACACGTGGTCGGAGCTCACGCCGTGCAACGCGCATTTCCGGCGGATCGCGGAGCACGTGCGCTACGGCGTGCTCGAGGCCGGCGGCGTGCCGCTCGAGTTCCCCGTATCGTCGCTCGGCGAGGTCACGATGCGGCCGACGGCGATGCTATTCCGCAACCTCGCGGCCATGGACGTCGAGGAAGCGATCCGCGCCCACCCGCTCGACGGCGTCGTGCTGCTCATGGGCTGCGACAAAACCACGCCCGCGCTGCTGATGGGCGCGGCCTCGACGGACCTGCCGACCATCGGCGTCTCGGGCGGCCCGCAGCTCTCGGCCCACTATCGCGGCACGCTGATGGGCTCGGGCACGCACGTGATCGCGATGAGCGAGCAGGTCCGCGCCGGCGAGCTCGCGCCGGCGCAGTTCCGCGAGGCCGAGGCCGCCATGAACCGCAGCGCCGGGCACTGCATGACGATGGGCA
The DNA here is from genome assembly GCA_963817615.1 of uncultured Gammaproteobacteria bacterium. Lineage (GTDB taxonomy): Bacteria > Pseudomonadota > Gammaproteobacteria > Steroidobacterales > Rariloculaceae > FEN-1219. Next base: position 1,014,595 of record CAWFPH010000003.1, read on the forward strand.
CGGCCTCGAGCATGGCGTCGCTCGTCGAGGCACTCGGCGTCGGCCTGCCGCAGAACGCGGCGATCCCGGCCGCCGATTCGCGGCGCGATACCCTCGCGCGCCTCGCGGGGCGCCGTATCGTCGGGATGGTGCACGAAGATCTCGTGCTGTCGAAGCTCCTGACGCGCGCGGCGTTCGAGAACGCGATTCGCACGCTCGCGGCGATCGGCGGCTCGACGAACGCAGTGATCCACCTGCTCGCGATCGCCGGACGGACGGGCGTGAGCCTGTCGCTCGCCGACTTCGACGATCTCTCCCGCGGTGTTCACTGCGTGGCGAACCTCATGCCGTCCGGAAAATTCCTGATGGAAGACTTCTACTACGCCGGCGGCTTGCCCGTGGTGCTGCGCGCACTTGCCGAGCACGGTCTGCTGCACAAGGACGCGCTGACGGCGAATGGCAAGACGCTATGGCAGAACGTGCAGGACGCCGAATGCTGGAACGAGGAAGTCATCAAGCCGTTCGACCGGCCGCACAAGCGCGACGCGGGCATCGCAGTGCTACGCGGCAATCTCGCGCCGAACGGCGCCGTGATCAAACCTTCTGCCGCGTCGCCCGAGATGCTGAAGCACACGGGTCGCGCGGTCGTGTTCGAATCGCCCGAAGCCATGCACGCGGCCGTCGAAGACGAGACTCTCGACATCGACGCGAGCTGCATCATGGTGCTGAAGAACTGCGGCCCGAAGGGCTACCCCGGCATGGCCGAGGTCGGCAACCTGCCGATCCCGAAGAAGCTGCTGCGCGAGGGCGTCCGCGACATGATCCGGATCTCGGATGCGCGGATGTCGGGCACGGCGTACGGCACCGTCGTGCTGCACGTGGCGCCGGAGGCCGCGATCGGCGGTCCGCTGGCGGCGGTCCGGAGCGGTGACCTGATCACGCTCGACGTCGCGGCGCGCAGCCTGCATCTGCACGTCTCCGCTGCCGAGCTCGCGCAGCGCCTGGCCGCTTGGCAGCCGCCGGCACCGCATGCCCCGCGCGGCTACACGAAGCTTTACATCGATCACGTGCTGCAGGCCGACCGCGGCGCCGACTTCGACTTCCTGACGGGCGGCAGCGGCGCGCCCGTCGGCCGCGACAATCACTGAGGAGCGAGACGATGGCAACGCCAACGCCAGCGCACGCGCGGCCTTATCGCGGCGTCTTCCCGGTGGCGCCGACGATCTTCGACGACGATGGCGCGCTCGATCTCCACGGCCAGCGCCGCTGCATCGACTTCATGATCGACGCCGGCTCGCACGGCCTGTGCATCCTCGCGAACTTCTCCGAGCAGTTCTCGCTGACCGACGACGAGCGCGAGCGCGTCATGAACGCCGTGCTCGAGCACGTGGCCGGCCGCGTGCCGGTCATCGTCACGACGACGCACTTCGGCACGCAAGTCTGTGTCGAGCGCAGCCGCCGCGCGCAAGCCGCCGGGGCATCGCTCGTGATGATCATGCCGCCGTATCACGGTGCGACCATACGCGTTGCGGAGCACGCGGTCGTCGAGTTCTTCTCGAGCGTCTCTGCGGCGCTCTCGATCCCGATCATGATCCAGGACGCCCCGGTCGCCGGCACGACGCTGTCCGCCGAGGTGCTGACGCGCATCGCGCGGCAGAGCGCGAACGTCCGCTACTTCAAGCTCGAGGTGCCGCCGGTCGCGAACAAGCTCGCCGCACTGATCGCGCAGGGCGGCGAGTCGATCGAAGGCCCCTGGGACGGCGAGGAAGGCATCACGCTCATGGCCGATCTCGAGGCCGGCGCCACCGGCACGATGACCGGCGGCGGCTACCCCGACGGCATCCGCACGATCTACGACGCGTTCGCCGCCGGCCGGCACGACGAAGCCGCGGCGGCCTACGCGCGCTGGCTGCCGCTGATCAACTACGAGAACCGCCAATGCGGCTTCGCGACCGCGAAGATCCTGCTGAAGGAAGGCGGCGTGATCCGCTCCGACCAACTAAGGCTGCCCGTGCAGCCCGTGCAGCCGCGCCAGCGCGCGGGCCTGCTGAAGATCGCGCGCACGCTCGACCCGCTCGTGCTGCGTTGGGCCAAGTGACCGAAGGAGGCACCATGCTGAAGACCATCCACGCCCTTGCCGCCGTTTGCGCGCTCGTCGCTTCCGCGGCCCTCGGCCAGGCGAACACGCCGGCTCCCGACGTCGTGTCCGGCGCGAAGCCGGTCAAGGTGGAACGCATCAAGATTCACGGGCGCTCGCTCGAGGGCAACCTCGAAGGCAACGCCGTCGACCGCGATGCGCTCGTGCTGCTGCCGCCGAGCTACGACTCCGCTCCCGCGCGCCGCTATCCCACGGTGTACGCGCTGCACGGCTACACGATCGGCGCGGAGCAGTGGTCGAAGGAAATCCATGTGCCGCAAACGATCGAAGGCGCGTTCGCGAAGGGCGCGCGCGAGCTGATCGTCGTGCTGCCGGACTCGAAGACGCTGCACCTGGGCTCGATGTACTCGAACTCGGCTACCACCGGCCGCTTCGAGGACTACGTGGCGCACGACGTCGTCGCCTACATGGACTCGCACTACCGGACGATCCCCGATCGCTCGAGCCGCGGGCTGGTGGGGCACTCGATGGGCGGCTACGGCGCGACGCGGATCGGCATGAAGCACTCGGACGTGTTCGGCAGCCTGTACATCATGAGCCCGTGCTGCCTATCGCCGCGCGACGCAGCCGTGCCGTTCAACGGCGCAGGCTACGAGGCGTTGGCGGCCGTCAAGACGCCGGCCGACTTGGAGAAGCTGCCGTTCGGACTGCGCGCGCAGCTCGCGGTCGGCTCGGCCTGGTCGCCGAATCCGAAGAATCCGCCGCTCTACATGGATCTGCCCGTCGGCGAGAACGAGAAGATAGTGCTCGCGAAGTGGGCCGCGAACGCCCCGCTCGCGTTCGTCGACCAGTACATCGGCAATCTGCGCGAGTATCACGCGATCGCCATGGACGTCGGTGACCAGGACGAGCTGCGCGTCGACACCGGCAAGCTACACGCGCTGCTCGAGAGCTACGGGATCGCGAACCGCTTGGAGATCTACTCCGGCACGCACACGAGCGCCGTGGCATTCCGCTTCCAGGACCACGTGATTCCGTTCTTCAGCGAGAACCTGTCGTTCGAGCAACCACAGCACTAGCGCGACGCCGCCTACCGCGCTCCGAATCGGAAAGCCGCCAACGGGAGACCCAAATGGCAGTCAACTTCTCGGTGCTCGACTGGGTGGTCGTCGGGTTGTATTTCCTCGTGATCGCGGGCATCGCAACCCGGGTGGCGATGCAGAAAGAGAAGGACACTTCCGACTACTTTTTGGCGTCGCGTAACGCGTCTTGGTTTCTGATCGGCGCCTCGATCTTCGCCTCGAACATCGGCGCCGAGCACCTCGTCGGCCTCGCCGGCTCCGGCGCGGGCACCGGCATGGCATTCGCGCATTGGGAGCTGCAGTCCTACTTCCTGATCGTGCTGGGCTGGGTATTCGCGCCGTTCTACTTGCGCTCGAAGATCTTCACGACGCCGGAATTTCTGGAGAAGCGCTACACGCCGGGCACTCGCACGGCACTGTCGCTGATCTTCCTCGCTGCGTACATCCTCACCAAGGCGTCGGTGACGATCTACGCGGGAGCGATCACGATCAAAACGATCTTGGGATTCGACTCGATCGACTTACCGGGCATCGGGGCGGTGGATTTCTTCTGGTTTTCGGCGTTCGCGCTGGTCATCGTCACGGGCATCTACACCGTGGTCGGCGGGATGAAAGCCGTGCTATGGACCGAGGGCATGCAGGCGCCACTGCTGTTGATCGGTTCGATCGTCATCCTGCTGGTGGGGCTCCATCAGATCGGCGGCCTCGACGCCTTGCGTGCGGCCAACGCGGAGACCGTCTCGTTGTGGCGCCCGCTGCAGCAGGCGAGCGGCGCGAGCTGGGTGCCGACCGACTTGAGTTTCCTGTTCGATGCGTCGCAGACTCCGTGGCTCGGCGTGGTGCTCGGCTCACCGATCATCGGTCTCTGGTATTGGTGCACGGACCAGTACATCGTGCAGCGCGTGCTCACGGCGCGCAACCTGCCGCAAGCACGCCGCGGCGCGATCTGGGCGGGGTATCTGAAGCTGTTTCCGGTGTTCATCTTCCTGATCCCGGGCATGATCGCCGTGGCGCTGAAGAACATGGGCGTGGACGGCTTCGCCGACATGCAGCACGCCGACGAGGCGTTCCCGCGTCTCGCTGCGCATTTGTTGCCGCAGGGCCTGCGCGGGCTCGTGCTCGCCGGCATGCTGGCGGCGCTGATGAGCTCGCTGGCCTCGCTGTTCAACTCGACGGCGACGCTGTTCACCGTCGATTTCTATGAGCGCCTACGGCCGAATGTGAGCGAGGCGCATCTCGTGAGGGTCGGCCGCGTTGCGACCGTGGCGGTGGTGGCGGCCGGCATCGGCTGGATCCCGATCATGCAGCGGATCGGCGGCGGCCAGCTGTACGGCTACTTGCAGAACGTCCAGTCGCTGCTCGCGCCGGCGATCGCGGCCGTGTTCATGCTGGGCATCTTCTCGAAGCACGTGTCGCCGATCTCCGGCTTCGTCGGCATCGTGTCCGGATTCGTGATCGGCATGGCGCGGCTGTTCATGCAGGTCGCCCACGAGATGGGCGGCATGGATTTCGCGGTCATGCAATGGTTCGTCGACATCAACTGGCTGTATTTCTGCTTCCTGCTCTTCGTATTCACCTGTGCGTTGATCTTCGCGGTGAGCGCGTTCACGCAAAAGGCGAGCGACGAGCAGCTCAGCGGCCTCACCTTCGGCACGCTGAACGAGCAGCAGAGAGCAGAAGCGCACACCGGCGTCTCGGGCTGGGACGTGGCCAACTCCGCCGTCGTCCTGGCCATCGTCGCGGCCATCTATCTGTACTTCTGGTGACCCAAGGCTAGGCGACGGCCAGGCGACGGCTCGGCACCTCAGCTCGTCAGGATGCGCCGCGCGGCACCCTCGGGATCGTTCACCATCCGGCAATCATTGTCGAACACCATGGTCTGCATTTTGACCGGGTCGGTGGGCGTCCACTCCAGCCCCGGCTGGCTCGGGTTCCCACTATGCGCGAACGCAGCCCAGGCGGCCGCCATTTTGGTCGCGAGCGCGCGGGCCTCCGGCGTGTCGCCCGTGCCCTGCTCACAGCGCTGAGTATTGTCGAAGCAGAACGCGAGCTCGGCGGTGTGCCACGCGCCCGGCAGGCCGTCGAGCTGCGGCGACTGCCACTGGAAATGGTACTGATAGACCGGCGCGCCTCGCAGCGCATGTTTCATGTTGGCCATCTCGACCGCGCGGTTGCGCATCGCCAGGCCGCCGACCCCGTAGGACAACGTCCGGATCGCCTTTTCCGGGTGCGCTTGCTTCATCGCCGCGATCAGCCGATCGGCCTTGTCTTTGCCGAGCACTGCCGCAAGCTCCGCGCGCCACTCCTCCTCGGTCGGATTCCGGCTCCACTGCATGCCTTCTTCGCTCACCCCGCCGATGATCACCGGCACGTCTTTCGACACCGCCGGTGCCGCGTCCTGGAACGAGCGGACGTCGATGATTTTGCCGTCGACGGTGGGGGTCCAGCCGACGCGCGGCTTGCCGCCGACGGGCGGACCGAAGGAGACGCTCGGGCGCGCGGGCCCGTTGATGCGCTGGGCCACGCGGTTGCCGGCGTCGTTGAGCATGGCCCAATCCATCTTCTGCAGCGCGCCGATGTCGCGAACGCCCACACCGAGCTCGCGGACCAGCTCACGGGCGAACTCGCGCGACTGCTCGCCGTCGGGGCTGTTGCCGCCGCCCCCCGACTGGACGATGGCGCGATGGATGAGGCCCTTGGCGGACGGCATGCCCAGCAGCGTGGTCACCTTCGAGCCGCCTCCCGACTGCCCATAGATCAGCACCCGGCTGGGGTCGCCGCCGAAGTTCGCGATGTTGTCGCGCACCCATCGGAGCGACGCGACGAGGTCCGTCATGGAGACGTTGACCGATCCCTCGTAGTCCGCGCCGCCCACTTCGGCGAGGTCGAAGAAGCCGAGCACATTCAGGCGATGGTTCACCGACACCTGCACGACGTCGTGATTGCGCGCCATCTGCGCGCCGTCCTGGGAGGCGAGCTCGTAGGACGAGCCGAAGCTGAAGCCGCCGCCATGGAAGTAGACCATCACCGGCCGGCTGCCGGAGAGCGACGAAGTCCAGATGTTCAGCTTCAGCATGTCCTCGCCGACGAAGCCGTCCGTCCATTGCTGGAGGAACGTGTGCTCCTTGGCGCGGAAGTTATGCAGGCTCTGTGGGCAATTGGCACCGTAGGCCAGCGCCGGATACTCGCCGTCCCAGGGCTTGGGCGGCTTGGCGGGCAGCCAACGGTTCTGCCCACTCGTGTCCTCCCCGTAGGGAACACCCTTGAAGTGGAAGACGTCGCCGGCGAGGTAGCCGCGCACTTTGCCGTATTGAGTCTTGGCGATCGCTGAACGCGGAGTGGAGCAGCCGCGCGATCGGTCGTGCGGGCTGTTCTCGACTTCGTAGAGCTGCGCCCGGGCCGGGAGCGCGAGCCCGAGGCCCGCCGTCGAGGCGGCGAGCAAGGCGCCGCGCCTGGTAAACCGCCCGCCGCTACGCGAATTGGATGTCATCGTTCCGTCCCCCATGCCTTTCTTGCGTTCTTAGTTTTCGGCTTCCGCGACCGGCGCAGGTCCGAACGCGAGCCCACCGATAATTTGCCATACAAATTGGGTGAATGGGTGAGTCATCGGCAATTTTGCGGACAGTCGTTGTTCTCATAGATTTGCCGGCTTATCGCCGCGACTGTTATCTGCTATAACAGGTTTGCCGTTGGCCTTGCGCTGCGCCATCGCGCGAGTGAGGAGAGGTGAACGAGAGGAACCTTTGGATCATGGCCGTCTGTGTGTCGGCAGCCGCCGCGGCAGCGCGTCTCGCTGAATCCCCGCACGCCGTCGCAGCGCAAACCGCCGCGCCGCCCGAGTGGACGCGAAGGACGTCATGGGGCGATCCGAACCTCCAGGGAGAGTGGACGAGCGAAGGCGAATACGGCGTTCCGTTCGAGCGGCCGCAGCAGTTCGGCACCCGCGCGTTTCTGACGGACGAGGAGTATGCAAAGCGGCTTCAGGACGTGGAGCGACGCGACGAGCGTGACCTCGAATCCGTCGACGTGCTCGCCGGCAAGGTCGCTGCCCCGAGCGCGCCGATTCCGCATTGGCGCGAGTACGAGACGAACTCGCGACGCACGTCGCTCGTGATCGACCCGGCGAATGGCCGGTTGCCCCCGCGAGCGCCTACGGCCGCGCCGCTGCCGGTGGAACGCTGCGGAAGCCTACTCCGCGGCGAACCATGCGCTTCCTACAAGGACTATGGGCTCGGCGTCCGCTGTATCGTCCACGGCGGCGGCTTTCCCGACGCGATGTTCCCGGCCGTCTACAACGCGAACTTTCGGATCGTCCAGGCGCCCGGTGTCGTAGCGATTACGTACGAACTGATTCACGACACGCGCGTGATCCCGATCGAGCCGTCGCCGCGGCGAAAGTCCCGGCACGTGTCGCCGGCGATCCGGATGTACATGGGAGACCCGCGCGGTCACTGGGAAGGAACCACGCTCGTCGTCGAAACCACGAATTTGAAGGCAGCCGCGCGCGGTGGCTCCCCGGGTTTGGTTCTCATCGAGCGATTCACGCGCAAGTCGCAGGATTTGATCGACTACGAAGTCACCTTCGTCGATCCCGTAACGTGGACGGCTCCGTGGACGGCGGCACTCGATCTGAAGGCGCGGCCGGCCGACGCCGGAGTGTTCGAGTATGCGTGCCACGAAGGCAACTACGGCTTGCGCAACATGCTGTCGACGTCGCGCTATCTAGAGCGAACGGGCGGCCAAGACAAGTAACGCCGACGCGGCGCGGCCGCAGACCGGTCGCCGCACGAGCGCGTGCAGCGCCACCGATGGGCTCTTGGCGCAGCCGTTCGGGCGCCGCCGCCCTTCCCTCCCCGCAAACGACTCAAGGATGTGTTTACATCCGAGAATGTTATCTGCTATAACCACGGCGTCTGTTATCAAGAATAACTAATTGCGACTCCGGCTCATTGGGGACGGCCGCGAGCTCGCTACCGGGATGCATGCCTTGCAGGGGGGTTATATGCACGACGGACTCTCGGCGCAGATCGCTTCGGTATTGATCGGGGCCACGGCGGTGGCGGCGCTGCTGACGGAGGGCGTGACCGCACAGGCGCAGGACGCCGCCCGGGCGCCCGAGGAGATCACGGTGACCGGCACCCGGATTCGCCGCACCGACGGCATGGCGGAGCCGGTGCCCGTCACGACGTTGACGCCGACCGAGCTGCAGGTGTTCGAGCCTGGCAGCACCGTAGCGGAGCAGCTCGACGCGCTGCCGCAGTTCTTCCAGACCAGCACTGCGCAACGAGGCGGACCGCCGCTGTTTGGCAACGGCGGCGGCAGCTATCTGAACATGCGCGGTCTTGGTCCGGAGCGCACGCTCGTGCTGTTCGACGGCTACCGAATGCCGCCGGCCGACAAGCGCGGCTCGGTCAACGTGGATACTCTGCCGACGGCGTTGGTCCGCTCGATCGACGTCGTGACGGGCGGCGCATCCGCGGCGTACGGCGCGGACGCCCTGGGCGGGGTCGTGAACTTCATCCTGAACCGCGAGTTCGAGGGGCTGAAGCTCAGCGCCAACACCGGCATGCACGAGTTCGACAGCGAAGGCAAGGACTGGAACGTATCCGTCGCGGGCGGGAAGCAGATCGGTGAGCGGCTGCACATCATCGGGTCCGTAGAAGCACGGCACATCGATCAGATCTCGCGCAACCCGCTCGACCTCGATCCGAGCTGGTTTCAGCGCTGGGGCTGGGTGACGAACCCGGCCTGGCAAGCCTCGGATCCGCCCGGAACGAACCCGCGCAGGCTCACGGTGCCATGGGTGGCTCCGGCAGGCTTGAGCGTGAACGGCAAGATCTCGGGCGTGCCGCCGACGAGCCAGCTCGCGAACATGAAGTTCAACGACGACGGCAGCGCGCTCGTGCCTTTCGATCGCGGAAATCTCTCCGATGCGTCGTGGATTTCCGGTGGCTCCGACGCGGCGATCTCCAACGCGACGCAGCCCGGCGGCCCGAGCGGCTCGGAGGTCCTCCAGCGAACCGGCTTCTTCAGCCTCAAGTATGGCGTCTCGGATTCGATCGACTTCTTCTTCGACGCGCTCTTGGGCCACGTCGAATCGAACAGCGCGCAGTATTTCAGCGGTGCAACGATGTCGGGCCCCTGGTCGGCGACGGTGTTCCGCGAGAACGCTTATATGCCGGCCAGCGTCCGCTCCACCATGGTCGCGGAAAATCGTCCGAGCTTCCTGCTCGCAAAGGGTGGCAGCTATTTGGGCGAGCTCGACGTCTACAACACGGGCGAGTCGCGCAACGAGTTCGATACCGACATGTATCGCGCCGGCTTCGAATGGAACATGAGCAACAAGTGGGACATGCGCGTCGCGATGCAGACGGGCAAGACCAAGAAGATGACGGGCGCATTCGACGGTCTGCGAATCGATCGGGTCGCGCTCGCGATGGATGCGGTTGAAATCTACACGGACCGCCGCGACACCGACGGTGACGGCCTGCCGGATCTCGTGGCGGACGCGGATCGCGGCACGGGCACGATCGTGTGCAACGTGCAGCGCTACAACCCCACACCCGCACAACTCGCCGCTGTCGGGGCCATCCAGGGCCGGACGAAGACGACCGTGGACGGCACCGTGCCGCTCGCGTCACCAATCGGGCTCGACAACACGGTCCAGGGCTGCGTGCCGTTCAACATTATGGGGCATGGGCAGATCACGCAGGCGGCTGCCGACTACATCTTGACGCCGAAGTGGGGCGAGAGCGTCGTCAAGCAGGACTTCGCCGAAATGCTGGTGCGCGGGCAGATCTCGGACGGCTGGGGCGCAGGACCGCTGTCAATCGCGACCGGCGCGACTTATCGCAAGCAGTCGTTCCGCGACGGTGCCTATCCCGTCGAGATCGATGCACTCGGTCCGCCGTTCAACGCTCCGGAGCTCGGAATCCGAGGCATCGCGTCCACTTGGTCGAACGGCAGCCCGAACTTGCACCAGTTCTCGACCGTGTCGGCGATCGCGGGCGGTTACGACGTATGGGAAGCATTCGGCGAGCTGAACCTGCCGCTCTGGAAGTCGTCTTCCAGCGAGCAGCGGCTCGGCAGCAGCTTCGCCTATCGCTCCTCGGACTACTCGAGCGTCGGCCGCGTCGAGAGCTGGAAGGCCGGCCTGGACTTCCAGCTGATTCGCGATCTCCGGCTGCGGGCTACGCGGTCGCGCGACGTCCGCGAAGCCACATTTACCGAGCGGTTCGACAGCGCGCCCGGCGGTGGCAGCGTGTTCGACCCAGCGCGCAACCAGGCGCAGTCGACGATCACGTTGACGACGGCCGGCAACCCGAACTTGAGGCCGGAGGCCGCCGACACGACGGTCGTGGGCCTGGTGTATCAGCCGCGCTGGGCGGAGAACCTGCGGATGTCGCTCGATCACTATATCGTCGACATCTCCGATTCGATTGCCACACTCGGCGCACAGCAAGTCGTCGACGAGTGCTACACGAGCGGCGTGCTCTGCGAGTACGTGTTCCGCGACGACCAAGGCGTGCTGAGCCGTGTGCTCAGCCCGTACTTGAATCTCGATCTCGCCCGCGCCCGCGGTCTAGACGTCGAAGTCGACTACAGCAGAAACGTGAACTTCTTCCCGCGCAAGCACGCAGAGTCACTGTCGATTCGCACGCTCGCCGGCAAGCTCGACGAGCGAACGAGCACGGTCGTCGGCGGTACACCGGCCGAGTTCGCAGGCACGCGCGGTTATCCAGACCGCACCGCGAGCATCACGTTGTCGTATCGAGTCGATCGTTTGTCGGTCCAGCTGCAAGAGCGTTATATCGGTGACGTGATTCTGAATCGAACTTGGGTCGAGGGCATCGACGTGGACAACAACACGATCGACTCCCAAGCATGGACGAACCTCGTGCTCGGCTACGAGGGACAAAGCCGCGGTTCGGGCAGATGGACGATCACTTTCAACGTCCAGAACCTGTTCGACGTGGACCCGCCGATCATACCTTCGTCCGCGGATTCCCGGTTCGGCGCGCAAGCGACGGACAACACCTATGAAATCTGGGGCAGACGCTACCAGCTGGGCTTCAACCTCGAGTTCTGATGTAACCGCCAACCGTGTCGTCGATCTCCGCTCTGCCCTGCCCGATGTCGTGCTTTATAAGGAGCGCGCGCCGCTGAAGCGCTGCGAGCGCGCCGCGATGGCGCCTCGGCTCGGAAGATTTCACCCGGGGCGTCGGCGTGGCTCCGGATCCTGCGCGAATCTGCGGGCCTGCCTCCGCCTTCCCGCGACACTACGCGCACGCCGACCGGCACTTGCACCGCTGAAGCTTATCCAGGAAGATCGCGCCCGTCTTCCGGTTTGCGATATCGATGGCGGCACCGAAGAAGAAAAAGACAAAGGCGCAACGACAGGATCGACCGGGTGGCGACACGGCGTTCCACGGCGAGCTCGAAGATCTCGTGGGCTACAACTTGAGGCGCGCACACGGCCTGCAAAAGCAGCGCTTCGCCACCGTGTTCGCGGTGCACGGCATCCGTCCTGCGAGCCTGTCCGCGCTCGGGACGATCTTCGATCATGCCGGAATCACACAAACGGAGCTTGGCAAGAAGCTCCACATGAAACGCGCGAACATCGTACCACTGCTCGCCGAGCTCGAAGATCGCGCGCTCGTCGAGCGGCGTACAAGCGCGGACGATCGGCGCTCGCAACTCGTCTTTCTCACGCCGGCGGGTAAGAAATTCACGAGAGAGATGCTCGAACTGCACCGCCAGCTCGAGGACGATCTCGCGCGGAACCTCGGTCTGAGGGAGCGCGACCAGCTCGTGCAGCTGCTGAAGAAGTTCCGGCGCTTGGCCCCCGAGCCGGAGATCGACGAAGAGGAGTGAACCCCGCGCAACCGGAGTCATCGAGAATGGCGGTCGCCCCGACCACTTCGCCCTTCTCGAAGCTGGGGAGCCTGCGCACGATAGCCGGATCTGCAGCTCCTCGTGAGTCTTGGTAGCTGCTCCGTGCCGCCCGGCCGATAGTTTCCCTGGCCATGCGACCGGTTTGACGGGCAGCGCGACGCTGGCTCACTGCGCTCAAGTCGAGCAAGCAACCGCCGCACCGCGAGCATGTCGCCGGGCTGCTCGGCCTCGACTGCCGCGACCATCAGCGCGTACATCACTGTGAGCCATGCCGCATAACTTCGGCATCCCAATTGACGCCTAATTTCGGCCATGTTCTATTGGAAACAATCACCTATGCAAGACCAATTCACGCTATTCGGCAGTCTCGCCGAATTTCATTTGGGGCGTGTGCCGTCCAACTACTGTTAGCTGTCATGGAAAGGTCGGCAGTCATCCTTCTGGGCGTGGCATTCGCCGGGTCGTTGGCGGTCCATCTATTCCTCGACGTTCGCCTTGGCGTAGCGCTATTGATCTTTTTTGTCGGCTGGCCCCTCGTCGGAACCCTTGTGACCATCGACGACGACTTGAAGGGAGGGTGGAGCAATCCAGATGGGACAGTTCGTCCTCCGTGGCTCGAGATGCCTTTCTGGGGACAAATTTTAGGGGGCTTGGCTGTTGCCTCCATTGGGTTCGCTATTGATATCGGTTGGAATTCACGCGGTGCCGTATTGTTCTGGTCGGCGGCGGCAATCGGTCTCGCGCTCGCCTTTCCGATGATCAGGCGTGGATTGCGCGCAAATGACAGCTAACAAGCGGTTGCAGCGGACCATCACACGCCCTCACGAGCGCACCGCATGTGCGTCATTTCGTTGTGCACACGCGGCGCGCTGGACACGTAATCACGCGGCCGCTCAACGGCGGCGTTAGGCGGACTCGTGTTGGCCGAAGTCTTGTATCTCCTCACATCCGCGGCCGTCACGCTGGTTCTGCCACGACTCCGGCCCGAGTCAGAGGGGCTTCAGGTTGACGCTGGCGCCACCACTCGATATCCGCAAGACTTCTGCCGATTCTTGCTTTGCGGCATCCCTATGTTCGCTGCGGTATTGACCGCAGTTTTCGCGACGTGGTCCTCTGCTGGCCGGGCAAGCCACGGACCGGGCTTTGCCGATTGGTGCTTTGCGTATCTCATCACGTTTCTTCTTGCAACGGCGTTCCTGTACTTCGATCACTACAGAATCCGTCTCGACGACAAAGCTCTGACTGTTCGCTCGATCTTCGGCAGCAACGTCGTTCCGTTGCGGCGAATCTCACAAGTTGCCACTTTCCGCAGTGACAGGAGCGGGACGGATATGTGGCTATGGGATGCGCACAATCACCTGCTGGCGCGCATCGATGGCTCGGTCGAGAATTTTCAGTCGCTCTTGCTCGCGATCGAAGACCGTACCCGGCGGCAATCCGTTACATTCTTCGAGGGCAACCCGCTCGACGGTTGGAAAGAGCGTCGCGGCCACGGAGAACAAGGGCGTTGGGTTGTCAGTAAAGGGCCGGAGCCGATTCGCCAGCGGAACCACCGAATCGACATCTTGCTTGCAGTTGGGTTCGTACTCATCGCTGCGATGTCGTGGCTGGTCGCATGATTGGCGCAGTGTCGGTGCAAGCGGCTTGCGACGACAACGTGGGTATGGCTCGTGAGCTGATCCGTGCTCGAGCGCTCAGCTGATCCGTGCTCGAGCGCTCGCGTCCTTCAACGTCTGCCGGGCAGTCTGCCAGGCTGCACACGGAGCCACCGCCACCCGGTACGTGATCGAGTGGCCAAGCAGATCGGTTCTTCCCGGTTGACTCACAGTGGAACGACACGGCGCGCGACGCGGCGCAGCCGGCCCGACCGTTCGAGGAATGTTTCTTGCATTCGAAGTCGGCGATGGTACGGGCAGAGCCGGCGCAGCATTGACAATCGGTCATTGCCGCGCACTGCGTTCGCAAGGGGGGCCTGCGATGCACAAACCGACCGTGCAATTCTTGGGAAGGTTCGTCAAAGCGCGCGCGCCGAGGTCCGGACCGGCAGCGTCCCGTTGGGGCGGCCGGCCCCAGTGGAGAACAAGTGCAACGGTCGGTTTACTCGCGAGCGGCCTGCTGGCCGTCCCGTTGTTCTCGCTGCGAGCCGGCCCCTCCCTATGGAGCGCAAGGTCCTCGACGTAGAGTACTGGGGGACTCTCGACCGCTCTCTGAGCGATGTGCCGATACCACAGGACCTGCACGGTGTGTTGCGAATCGATCTGTCGCTAGCACCTCCGGACAGCGACCCCTTGCCGGCGTTAGGTGTCTACAACTGGAACCATCCTGGGCCGGGGTTCGTTTGTCCCAAAAGAGACACCAGCGGTTTCGTCACCGATCTTTCGCTCCCGATCGATGGGGCCTCGGCGGATAACGTCTTTGTCAGGGACGCCGGTGCCCTCACGTCCGTCCTCGACGACTTCTCGTTGACCGATCATGAAGACCGCACCAACGACGATGGCAGCGTCGATTTCCATTATTTGAGTCTCTTCGTGGAGATCCCGATGCTCGATTTCATCCACGGCGATTCACTCGCGCAATCATTCGACGTGACGGTGCCTCCACCCCCCTCCGATCGCTCACCGGCCGCAACGGGTCTCGGTTTCGTGAGCGACGTCATCAGAGGAATCACTAAGCTCTATAGCTTCTCGGTCGATCGTCTTCGCGTCACGCCACGGGTTTGTAAGATTTGAGCATGGAATCGGCGCGTGGTCGTTAAGGGGGGGCTGCCTCCGTGCCCACGACAGCTGCGAGGCAGTCAGTGACTCGGCTCCCGCTGCAACTGCACGCACTCGCAGCGGCCGCGGGGCAGCACCACTTGCCAATACATCCGCTACGGATATACAGTCGGCGTCATGCGTCGCGACAAACCTCAGGCGCCACTCACGCCCGCCGTGCTGCACATCCTTCTCGCGTTGTCGACCGGCGCCCGCCATGGATACGGAATCATGAAGCAGGTCGAGGCGGACGCGGGCGACAAGGTCAGGATGGGACCGGGCACACTCTATGGCTCCCTCCGCCGGATGATCGACGCGGGACTCATAAGCGAGAGCGACAAGAGAACTGACCCCGAATTAGACGACGAGCGCCGGATCTATTACGAAATCACCGGTCTCGGACAACACGCGTTGGCGGCCGAACTGCAACGCTATCGCCGGGTCGTTGCAGTTGCAGGGCGTAGGCGCCTTTCGTCAAAGACGCTGGCTTATGGCTCGTGAACAGCAACTGCTGCGCTATAAGCACCGGTACGCGAGACTCCTTCGTCTCTATCCCAAGGCGTTCCGCGAACGCTTCCGAGAATCGATGGAGCAGACTTTTTGCGACGTCTGCCGCGAACACGCCTCGACCGGGCGAAAGCTCTTCTCCCTTGCACTCTGGTTATGTGCTGAAACCGTCGGCGGAATCATGAACGAACACATGCGGCTCTTGATCGTGCCATGGAAAAGCATCGTCCGGGCGGCATTGGTAGCCGGCCTCGTCCTCCTGATTCCTCTGTGGGGCGTCTTCTACGTCGACGGGTGGAACTGGGACTGGCACGCGTTTGTGGCCGCCGGCGTCTTCGTGTTCAGTGCCGCCATGATGTATGAGCTCGCGGTCAAAGGCATGCGCAACAAGGCATACCGATTCGCCATGGGGCTTGCCGTGGCGACCGCTTTCGTTCTGATCTGGGCGAACTTCGTCCTCGCCGTCGACGTGAGCCTCGCCAATTTCATGTACTTCGGCGTGCCCGTCGTTGGCCTCGTTGGGTCCGTTTTCGCACGGTTGCGCGCACGCGGAATGGCGCTCGCATTGATCGGGATGGCGATTGCTCAAATGCTCGTGCCGTTCATCGCGCTTGTCTTCTTGAAGACCCGTGTTGCTCCAGGGGCCTTCATTGGCGGGAACGGCGTGGTTATCGTGCTGTTCTCGATATCAGCGTTGTTGTTTAGGCGTGCGGCGCAGACGCATGACATGCCGTCGACCCACTGATCCCTGATCGCTCAGTGCGCTGCCGAGAGGCACCTCCGGATCTCGACAGTCGTCGTAGGAACAGAACCCGAAGGGCCGGCGGGAGGAATGAATGAATAAGAAGACGATGTGGGCCGTTCTCATTGCCGTGGCGCTCGGCTTTTACGCCTCTCATCGATACGCGGAGCATCAGGCTTACAAGACTGGGGCGTACATTGGAAAGGCCGCTTTCGCAGCCGCCGACTTGCCAAATCGCTTTTGCCTCAGGTCTCTCCAACGTCGTTGTGAGGTTAACGACCTGGACAAAGATTCGGTCATGGAGAATGCACTGGCTACGGCCAATATCATACCTTCGCTCCGTGATGTGACGGTCATACACACGGGCTTTCGAGACGGTTGGCGGGAAGCGCGAACGGCAGCCTTCGCCAATAGATAGGAATCGCAGCTCGTATCTTCACGACCGAGGCGCGGTCCGTTCGACGCCGCATTTCAGCGCCTGCGACTTGCTCTCGCGGCCCCCCCCGCGGAGTGGCCAGTGAGCTGACATGACATCGTCGCCAGACACAATGCGATGCGCCTCAGCCGCGCATGAAACGCAACTGCAACCTCCGCGACCCGCCGCGAGCTTCGATACCTGGGTAGCATCCTGGGCTTGCCCAGACTCGCGCCGCCGCTACTGAGACCCCGCGACTTTCGCCACGATGGCTAGAACCGCCGTTGGCCTCGTCACCATATCGGAGTGACCCATACCTCGGATCACCGACACCGGAACATCCGAACGCTGCGATTGGAACTCGCTCTTCAGCTTCGCGGCATCCAGAAGTTCGTCGGAGTCACCCACCAGGACCTGCATAGGCCTCAAAGCGCGATGAATTTCGGCAAGGTAGTCGTCGTCACCGGCAAAGTTCTTGTACAGGCGCCACGAATAGGCATTGGTTGCCGCTTCAATGTTGGCGGGTACCGGAAAGGCAAGCACCGCCAAGCCGTCCCACGCGTGAAGTCCCCACCTGTTCGCTATTGTGAGGCCGATAATCCGACCGACAGAAGCCGAGGCCCACGATTGCGATGCGGATGCTCCATGCGTCGATTCTCTGACCGAAGGAGCGTTATAGCGAAGATAGGGTGAGACCAGCACATAGCGATCTGGCAGACGACCCGCCGGTGATTCGGCAGCAAACCGCAACGCGAAAGCGGCACCCGACGAGAACCCGACGATAGTCCATGCCGCGGCTGGATATACCTTCCTCTGCTCAACGATGAGGTCCGCCAAATCATCGTCGAGCTGTCCCACGTAAGCGATGTCGCCGTGGGGACGATTGGCTCCATGGCCACGGAGATCTGGTGCAAGCGCAGTAATCCCTGCGCTCTGCAGCGCCAGCGCCAACGGATGCATGTCGATGCTGCTGCCGGCAGAGCCGTGCAGAAGGACCGCCACCTGCATTTGCGAGGCGCGATATTCCCGGTAGGACAAACGGGTGCCGTCTCGCGCCTCGTAACGTTGCAGCTCGGGCAGCGCAGCCGTATCGATTTTCGCGAAGGGATTCGAGATAGCCGGCGCTGCCGCAGGCGGCTTTGCAGTGCCAAAGGCGATGAGCCCTGCAACGACCGCGGCATATACCGCAAATGCGATGCACGCTCCTCGAAGGATGCGCTTCCAGATTGCCTTCATGAGGTGTACAGTGTACACCTCCAGTTGCCCGATGCAATTTTCCGAGCGAATGCCTAAACGCAAGCGGCATGCAACCCGAGACAAGCTGCTCGCGGCGGCTCTGGAGCTGATGGAGCGCGCCGAAGGCGCCGATAGCGTGACAATGCGCAGAGTCGCCGCTACCGCCGGCGTGACCACAATGGCGACTTACAAGCACTTTCCCAGTCGCGACGCGCTCTTGCGTGCCGCGACCGCCGCCGAATATCCGCGTATCGCCGGCTACTTCGCCAGGGCAAATGCAAAGGCGGAGGTTCCGGGGATGGAAGGAATGCTCGGGTACCTGAACTACGCTCTCGATCACCCGCAGGTCTTCAGGTATATGTTTTCCACCCGGCGCGATGATGCCTACGTATTCCCGAACGATCTTGAAGAGGGCAAGTCGCCGACCTTCAACATCCTGCTCGCGGTCGTTGCCGACCTGATGGAACGCAAGGTCCTTAGATCAGACGATGTAGCGGAGACTGCTCTCAGCATTTGGGCCCACGCGCACGGTTTGATAAGCCTGTATCTATCTGGGCGCATCAAGACCACGCGTGTCGCATTCCAAAACCTCTACCTGCGATCGCTGGATCGCCTGACGCACGGACTGGCTCCT
Organism: uncultured Gammaproteobacteria bacterium; assembly: GCA_963817615.1. Classification (GTDB taxonomy): domain Bacteria; phylum Pseudomonadota; class Gammaproteobacteria; order Steroidobacterales; family Rariloculaceae; genus FEN-1219. The sequence goes on from CAWFPH010000003.1 coordinate 1,032,936, forward strand.
GCTGCCCCCGCTCGAAGTAGCGAGTGAATAGCTTTTCGGCGTGCTGCATTCTGCAGTGTCCGCTATTGATCGCAGGACGCCGTCGTGACTCTATTGAGCAGACCGCGGCTCCGCTCCGCTCAATGCGTCGGTTGCGCGCGCAGCTCCGATCGCGGCGCCAAACGTTGTCCACTCTCGCCGCGTCCGGGCGCCGCTCGATGAAGCCGCAATCGACGCAACGCAGCCATCTTGACGAAATCATTCACGACGAACCATGCCAACGCGTAAGCCCACATCCAGAAGGCGTATTTCCACCCGATCGGCGTGATGAACACCCCGTACACCGCGATCAGCGTCCCGAGAATCCGTGTCGAGAACGTAGCGGCGAATAGCAGCAACGAGGGATACGGCTTCTTCCAAAACCAATCGTCGAGGCGAGTGTTGTAGATCGTGCCGTGTCCTGCCACTACGAGCTTGGCAAAGAACAGCGACTGGATCAATTCCACGGAGAAATGGAGCTGCAGCAAGATGTAGAAGAGCAGAAACGACGACACCACTCCGTTCAGCCCCAAAACGCTTGAGATCGTAATGGTCTCCGTCATGTTCCAACGGACCGGCTTCGGGTCCACTCGCGTGTTGTCGTAAGCGATGGCGAGGATCGGAATATCGTTCAACAAAGCGAGCATGATGATCATGAGCGGAGTGATCGGGTAGAAATCGAACACCACGATCGCGAGCGTCATGAAGAGGACGACACGCAGCGTTTCGGCGATGCGAAACAGCGTATAGCTCTTCATTCTCTCGAATGTGATGCGCGCCTGCTTCACCGCCTCGTCGATCACGCCGAGGCCGGGTGCCGTGAGAATGATGTCGGCCGCCGCGCGCGCTGCGTCGGTGGCATTCGACACCGCAATGCCACAGTCGGCCTTTTTCAGGGCCGGTGCGTCGTTGACGCCGTCACCAGTCATTGCGACGATGTGACCCGCTTTCTGCAGGGTGTCTACGATGCGGTATTTGTCCGCCGGAACGACCTCCGCAAAAATGTCCGCGGACTCGACCATCTCGATGATCGATGACTCGTGCGTCCGAATGAACTCGCGATCGAGCTTGCGGGTGTCGTACATGGCCGCGACCGACTGCATGACCTCGGCGGCGAACCGCTCCGCGTCGACGTCATTCGCGTCCGGTTTCAGGCGCTTGTAGATCGCCGTGGACAACACCGATGCCAAGGCCAGTAGCTCATTGTCGCCGCTGCCCTTCAGCTCCTCGGCCGTTAGCGCTTTGCCGTCGAGGCCGAGAAGTCTTCCTATTTCTCTTGCGATCGCTCGATTGTCGCCGGTCACCATCTTCACGCCCACGCCGTACGCCCGCATTTCCGCGATGACCTCTTTGGAGTCGTCGCGCGGCGGGTCGTACAGCGGAATGAGGCCGATAAGATCGAGTCCCGCCCCCTCACGCCTGCGGCCGACCGCAAGCGTGCGGTACCCCTCCGCCGCGAGCTTGTCGACGGTCAGTCCGATTTCCTTTCTCGCCGATTCGTCCAATTGAGTCATGCCGAGCAGGACCTGCGGGGCGCCTTTGACGGCCACGAAGCGCTCTCCGTCTTTTTCGACCACGGCCTCCGTACGTTTTTTGACGGGATCGAACGGCTGGAAGTCCACCCGCTTGTAGCTCTTCCATCGTGCGGCGGGGAGACGCGAATCGATGTACTCGAATAGCGGCCGCTCGATAGGGTCGTTGTTCTCTCGCCGCGACGCGAGCGCAGCGGTGTCGAAAAGTTCCTGCTCGCTATGGCCGGGCAAGGCGATCGGTTGGGCCACGCGCATCTCGTTGCGCGTGAGGGTTCCAGTCTTGTCGGAGCAAAAGACATCCACCCCCGCAAGCTCTTCGATAGCCGTGAGCTTGCTCACGATGGCGCGACGCTTCGCGAGATTGATTGCGCCGACGACCATAGTCACGGACAGCACGGCCGGCAACGCAACCGGGATCGACGCCACGGCCAACACCAACGCAAAGCGGACGATCTCGAGGAGCGACTCGTGACGGAACAGCGCCACCATGACGATCAAGACAACCAGTGCCGTCGTGATCAGAATGAGAAAATCCCCGATGCGAATGACCATCCTCTGAAAATGACTGCGCTCGTTGAGTGAGGCTTTGGCGACGAGCGCCACGACGTCGTGGAAATCCGTATCGGCGGCCGTGTTCACGACGACGCCCAGCATCTCTCCCTGCTTCACGACGGTGCTGGCATAGCAGACGTCGCCGCCTTTCTTGCCGACGGGCAAGGACTCCCCTGTGAAGGCGGATTGGTCGACGAGAAGATATCCGGCCTCGAGCAACTGCAGGTCGGCCGGTACGATATCGCCGATCTTCAACTTGACGACGTCGCCCGGCACGAGCTCTCTGGCCGCGAGCGTGCTGAACGCGCCGTCGCGCAGGACGATGACCTCAGCGGACATCTGTCGCTTCAGCGCCCGCAACGCTTTCAGCGCCTTTCCTTCCTGGAAGAAATCGAGGCCCGCGTTAACGAGGAGCAAGACGCCAATGATCGAGAAATCCTCCCACTTCTGAACGGCGGCCGAGAGCACGGCCGCGGTCTCGATCATCCACGGTATCGGCCCCCAAAAACGCCGGAAAATCCGGTGCCAAAGCGCTTCATCCCGCTCGGGAATCTCGTTGTAACCGAAGCGCGTTCGGCGCCGAGCGGCCTCGGCACTCGTCAAGCCCTGTGCGGCGTCGGTATCGAGCTCCCGGAGCGTGCTCTCGGGGGCTTGCCTCGCGTAAGCATCCGTGCGTCTTGTCATAGTCCGTTCCTCGAGGTCGCGCGTCGATCTAATCGTGCACCGCTGCGTTTCGCCCCTGAACGAGCGGCTCCGCGTCCGATTTCCAATTCCGCACCTCCGGCAGATCGACGCCGTGCCGATCGACGTAAGCGCGATGCTCGAGCAGCTTGTCCCGCAGGAACTGCTTCGCGTAAGCGGCGCGTGAACCCAGCTGCAGCACCCGGTCGATGACGTCGCCCACGAGATGGAACCTGTCGATGTCGTTCAGCACGGCTATATCGAACGGCGTGGTGGTCGTGCCGTTCTCCTTGTAGCCGCGTACGTGCAACCGGGTCTGATTCGTTCGCCTGTAGGTCAGACGATGGATCAGCCACGGGTAACCGTGATAGGCGAAGATGATGGGTCTGTCTTTCGTGAAGAGGACGTCGAAGTCTCCGTCGGAAAGGCCGTGAGGATGCTCGAGGCGCCGCAACCCCTGCTCATCTCGGCCGACGTTCGGATAGAGCTCGCTGTAAGTGCCCTCGAGATACGTGTTCTCAACGACTCCGGACCCACCGTGGCCGGGACCGGTCACGAACATGACATTCAAGTCGCGCTCTTTGATGAGTCTGTTCAGATGCACGTAGACGAAATTCAACCCGGGTGTGGTACCCCAGTGACCGAGCAACCGCTGCTTCAGATGCTCGAGCTTCAGCGGCTCCCCGAGCAGCGGATTGTCGATGAGGTCGATCTGCCCCACGGATAGATAGTTGGCGGCTCTCCAATACGCATCCATCTTCGCGAGCAGCGCGGGCGACAAAGTCTCCGCCCTTCTTTCGATCTCGCGTGCTTCGATAGCCATGTTTCTGCTCCTTCGTCGATTGCCCGACGTGCCGCAACCGGGTCATCCGAGAACCGTGACGACACCTCGACGACGACCGCGCCTGCCACGGCTACCGCTGCCAAAGAATCAGCGGCGCCTCGAGCGGCACCGATGCACCGTCGTGCCAGGGGACCACGCGCGGCGTATAGTCGGCCGCCGGCCGCTTGGTCGGGACGCTCGCCCGGAACGAACGCCCGTCGGCGGTAGTCGAGGGCTGCAAATAGGTCATTTCGATGATCTCTCGATCCGCGCCCTCACCTCTCTCCGCGAAGAGTTGAACGCGTATCGAACCCGGCTCGATGCCTCGACAAATGAGCTCCACGTCGAAAGTGTGCAAGCCGTTTTCGGTGCGAACGCTAACGTTGCCGAAACGCAGCGCGGACCACTGCCGGCGGAGCTCGCGCTGCCACTCGGCGATTCGCCTCCCCAAGGCGCAGCGATCGTCGGCTCGTCGGCGAAACGCGCGAGAGGCTGGCAGGTAATACCGCTCGAGATACTCGCGCACCGAGCGATTGGTCGAGAACCGAGGCGTGAGACGCGCCATGCTTTCGCGCATTCGCGCGACCCACGCGGTCGGCGTACCGTTCGCATCCCGGGTGTAGAATTCGGGGACGACCTCGCGCTCGAGCAATTCGAAGAGCGCCACGGCATCCGCGGCATCCGCCTCGTCATCCCCGTCACCCGAGCGTCCGCCGGCGAGCGCCCAGCCGCACTCGGGCGCGTAAGCCTCCGCCCACCAACCATCGAGCTCGGAGAGATTCAGCCCGCCGTTGACGAGCGCCTTCATGCCGCTAGTGCCGCTCGCTTCCCACGGTCTGCGCGGCGTGTTCAACCAAACGTCCACGCCCTGGACCAGACGCTCTGTCAAGAGCATGTCGTAGTCGGCGAGAAACACGACCCGCCGAAGCGCGCTACCCTCGAGGTTCCGGATGAACTGCAACCATTCGTGAATCAGCGCCTGGCCCGGCCCGTCCGCGGGGTGCGCCTTGCCGGCCAGTACCAATTGAACCGGTCGCTCGGGGTTGCCGAGTAGGCGGACGAGTCGGGCCGCATCGTGAAGCAACAGGTTCGGTCGCTTGTAAGTCGCGAACCTCCGCGCGAAGCCGATCGTGAGGACGCGCGGATCGAACAGCTCGCGGGCACCCGCGATGGCGTCGGCCGGTGCACCGGAGAACTCGAGCTCACGCGCGCGCCGTTCACGGACGTGATCGACGAGAGCCGCCCGAGCGGCGTTGCGAAATTGCCAGAGCCTCGCATCGGGCACTTGCCTGATCTCGTGCTCGAGCGTCTCGACCGCGCCGCGCCAACGATCCTTGCCCGACACCTCGGTCCACAGATCGTCGGCATCGGCCGAATCCCAGGACGGCATGTGAACGCCGTTCGTCACGTGACCGATTGGAACGTCGTCCACCGGCCACCGTTCGAACAGATGCGCGAATAGCTCGCGACTCACCTGCCCGTGTAGACGACTGACCCCGTTGACCGCGGCGCTTCCGCGAATCGCGAGGTACGCCATATTGAACGGCTCCGTCGGATCCCCCGGATTATGGCGCCCGAGCGCGAGAAGATCGGCCACACCGATCCCGAGCTCCTTCTGTGCGTAGTGGTGCAGCAGAGACTCCACGAGATTGGCCGGGAAGCGATCGAACCCGGCGGCGACGGCGGTATGCGTGGTGAACACGTTGCCGGCGCGCGTCACCGCCAACGCGACGGCGAACGATTCACCGCTTCTTCTCATGAAGCAACGCGCCCTCTCCAAAACCGCAAACGCGGCATGTCCCTCGTTGAGATGACAGACCTCGGGCGTCTCTCCGATTTGCTCGAGCAGGCGCCAACCGCCTACGCCCAAGACCAGCTCCTGCAGCAACCTGAGTTCCGGCTCCGAGACGTATAGCTGGCCGGTGATCGCTCGATACGGCGGATAGTTCGCGATGTCGTTGCTGTCGAGCAGGTAGAGCTTCGCGTTGCCGACGCGCACCTGCCAGGCTCGCAACCAAATGCGATGGCCGGGCAGATCGAGACGGAGGCGCAGCCACTCACCCGTCTTGTCGCGCAACGGCTCGATCGGCAGCTGGCCCGGGTCGTTGTATGGAAATACGGACTGCTGCCACCCCTGCGCGTCGATGAGTTGGCGGAAGTACCCGACTTGGTACAGTAGCCCGACGCCCACGACCGGCACGCGCAGGTCGCTGGCCGCTTTCAGCTGATCGCCCGCGACGTTGCCGAGGCCGCCCGAGTAGATCGGCAGAGCCTCGCTCAACATGAACTCCATGCTGAAATACGCCACGCCGCCCAAGGAGGCATGGGGATAAGCGCGCTGAAACCAACCGGGACTCGCGGCGGCCGTCTCTCGCTGCTCCAGAAGATCGGCCACCTCGCGGCGAAAGGCCGGATCGGAACACTCGCGCGCTATGCGCTCCGGGCCAACCGCCTGCAACACCCCACGCGGATCGTGCGTGAAATCCCAGAGCTCCGGATCCAACCGCCGCCAGAGCTGGTCGGCTGCGTGATTCCACGACCAGCGCAGGTCGAGTGCGAGAGCATCGAGACCAGCCAGTGTTGCGGCCTGCTGCGCCGGTCCCTCGTCGGTGGCAGACTCATTCGCTCTCGCTTCGCTCATGACAATTCCTCGTGCTCGTGCCTACACCTTCAACGACCGGCGGCATGGCGCTAGGCGCCTCCGCCGAGCACCTTCAGCGACGATTTGTTCGGCTTCGACTAGGAGGCGACCGAGGTGGTCGCGTCCGAGAAAGCTCTCCGCGTAGATCCTGTAGATGTCCTCTGTGCCCGACGGGCGGGCAGCGAACCAGCCGTTCTCGCTGCTCACCTTGACGCCGCCAATAGGCGCATCGTTGCCGGGTGCGCGTGTCGACACGCTGCGCACTCGTTCGCCCGCCAACGCCTGCACATCCACCGCGTTGGCGTCGAGTCGGGACAACAAGCGCTTTTGAGCCTGCGTCGCGTGACCCTCGATGCGAGCGTAGACGGGGTCACCGAACTGCGCCGTCAGCTCGCCGTACGCGATGCTCGGGTCGCGTCCACGTGTTGCCGTGATCTCTGCGGCGAGCAGCGCTGCGACGATTCCATCCTTGTCGGTCGTCCACGCCCGGCCGTCCTTGCGCAGAAACGACGCACCGGCACTCTCCTCGCCTGCGAAGCCCAGGTTTCCTTGGAACAAGCCGTCGACGAACCACTTGAATCCCACCGGCACTTCGCGCACGGGTCGACCGACCGCCGCGGCGACCTTGTCGAGCATGCGGCTCGTGACGACCGTCTTGCCGACCGCCGCGGACGAGCGCCAACCCGGCCGAGCCCTGAAGAGGTAGGCCACGCAGACGGATAGATAGTGGTTCGGCGGCAACAGACCCGCTTTGGCCGTCACGATGCCGTGGCGATCGTGATCCGTATCGCATCCGAACGCGATGTCGAATCGGTCCTTCAATGCGATCAGCCGCCGCATCGCGTAGGGCGAAGACGGATCCATACGGATGCGGCCGTCGCGATCCAACGTCATGAATCGAAATGTCGGGTCGACGCTTTCGTCCACGACCGTCAGGTCGAGGCCATAGTGCTCCGCGATGCGAGCCCAGTAATGCACGCCCGCGCCTCCGAGCGGATCGACCCCCATCCGCAGGCCCGACTTGCGGAGCGCCTCCATGTCGATCACGGCCGCTAAATCGTCGACGTAGGCGCCGATATAGTCGTGACGATGCGTCGTCGGGGCTCGAAGCGCCGACTCCAACGGCACTCGCTTCACGCCAAGAAGACCGGAAGCCAAGAGCTCGTTCGCCTGCGTCTCGATCCACGTCGTGACTTGGGTCTCCGCGGGTCCACCGTTCACCGCGTTGTATTTGAAGCCGCCGTCTTCCGGCGGATTGTGCGAAGGCGTGACAACGATGCCGTCTGCGAACGCGCTGCGCCTGCCGCGGTTGTACGTCAGGATCGCGTGCGAGACAGCCGGCGTCGGCGTGTACTCATCGCCTTCCGCCAGCATCACGTGCACGCCATGAGCCGCCAAGACCTCGAGCGCGCTCGCGCACGCCGGCGCGGACAGCGCGTGCGTGTCGGCGCCGAGAAATAGAGGGCCATCGATGCCCATTCGCTCGCGATGGCGGCAGATCGCCTCGCTGATCGCCAGGATATGTGCTTCATTGAAGGTCTTCTCGAGCGCACTGCCCCTATGTCCGGAAGTGCCGAACAGCACGCGCTGCTCGGGCACCGAGGGATCGGGAGACTCCGTGAAATACGCGGTGATGAGCCGCGGGACATCGATCAAATCGGCCGGACCGGCCGGTCGACCGGCGGCCGGATTCACGGCTACGGGATCGGCGAGCATCAGTGGGTATCCTCCAATCGGTAGCGCTCCGAGGCACCCGCGTAGTCCACAAACCGGTTCTCCGCCCGCACAGCCTCGAAGACCGTCCAATGTCGCTTTCGGCCGCACCGGCACAGCGTCTCTTCGAGTCGACTGTTCAAATCACGTTCTATTCGGTCGTTGTCGATCAAGGTATCGTCCACGTCGATCAGAAATGCGGCCTTATCCGAGGGCTCATTACGTACCCCCCTGGCGGCCCGGCGCATCCGGCCCGCTTCGCTGCCCTTCATGATCCGATGCGCGCCTCGGTGGATATAGAACGAATCCTTTGCCGTTGTGACGAATCGATTGCGTCGTCTGTGGCCCCGCCATCGCTGCGGCGGTGTACGACTCGGTCGGCGGTCTCGGAAAGAGAACGACGGACTCGTACGATCGTCGAAAAGAGCGCAGTACCAGACAAACGGGCGCAACGGCGGTCAATCTTCGAGACGCATGCCGACTTATCCTCGAACCACACTCACTTCAACGGCGAACGGTCATGATTGGAAGCGCGCTGATGTCGAGCTTCACGGTTCTGCACGCCTTGTCCGGTTTTGCGGCGATCGCGCCGTCCCTGGTCGCGGTGAAAACGTTCCGGCGCGGCCCTGTTGCGCGCGGCCTTCGATGTCAATCGAGCCCGTGTCCTCCGAGCGAAGTGCATCACCGCCGGCGCGCGTAGAGCCGTCCGCGGCTCCGCGTGCTCTCGACCGCTGCAGCGCTGCGGTTGCGGAGGTCGGCGAGGTCCGGAGCGGCCGACCGGAGCCGCTCGGGGCCTGGGCCACTCCGGACGGCGTCAATTTCGCACTATTCAGCCGCAATGCGACACGGGTGCGACTCGAGCTTTTCGACAGCGCAATGGACAACACGCCGTCGCGAATCATCGACCTCGATCCGCAACGACATCGCACCGGCGACATCTGGCACGCGTGGGTGCGAGGCGTGCGGAACGGCGCGTTCTATGGGTACCGCGTCGACGGCCCGTATCGGCCGGAGGATGGCCATCGTTTCAATGTGAACAAACTGCTGCTCGATCCGTATGCCGCCGCCGTTGCGAGCTCTTCGGGTTGGGATCTCGCGCCGGCAAGGGGCTACGATCCCCACGCGCCAGAGCCGGATCTCGCGCCCTCGCTGCTCGACGACGCCGGCGCGATGCCGAAATGCGTCTTCGTGCACGACCATTTCGACTGGCACGCTGATCGTTCGCCGCGGACGGCGTGGTCGAATACCGTCATCTACGAGACACACGTGCGTGGGCTGACGATTCATCCAAGCTCCGGCGTCGCGCATCCCGGAACGTATCGGGGGCTGATCGAGAAGATTCCCTATTTGAGGGACCTCGGTGTCACGGCCGTCGAGCTGATGCCCATCTTCGAGTTCGACGAGGACCAAGGGTCGCGCGTCGATCCGCGTACCGGTAAACCGCTCGGCAATTATTGGGGCTACGAGCCGATCGCATTCTTCGCGCCCAAGGCTTCGTACTGCAGCTCAGGGAATCTCGGTCGACAGAAGCTTGAATTCAAACAAATGGTCGAGGCGCTGCACGCAGCCGGCCTCGAAGTCATCCTCGACGTCGTGTTCAACCATACCGCGGAGGGCAATCGGCTTGGACCGACGTTGAGCTTCCGCGGAATCGACAATTCGATCTACTACATGCTGGCCGACGACAAACGCTACTACAGGGATTTCACGGGCACCGGGAATACAGTCAACGCGAACCACCCCGTCGTTCGCGACCTCGTGCTCGACGCGCTCCGCTACTGGGTCCTCGAGATGCGAGTGGACGGGTTCCGCTTCGACCTCGCCGCCGTTCTCGGCCGCGACGAAGAGGGCAACCTGCTGGCGAACCCACCGCTCCTCGAGCGGATTGCGGAGGATCCGCTCCTGCGCGACGTCAAGTTGATCGCAGAGGCGTGGGACGCGGCCGGCGCCTACGAGGTCGGCAGTTTCTCGGAGCGCCGTTGGGCGGAATGGAACGACCGCTTCCGCGACGACGTGCGCCGCTTCTGGCGCGGCGACGACGGCATGCTCGGCGCGTTCGCGAGCCGCCTAGCGGGAAGCGCCGACGTCTACGGGCGCTCCGGCAAAGGACCCGAGTGCAGCATCAACCTGGTGACGTGTCACGACGGCTTCACCCTGAACGACCTGGTGACCTATCGCAACAAGCACAACGAGGCGAACGGCGAGAACAACCGGGACGGCACACCTTACAACTGGAGCCACAACTACGGCGCTGAGGGCCCAGCACCCGGAGCCATCGATGCGCTGCGCCGGCGCCAGATCAAGAACTTTCTGTTGACGCTTTTCGTAGCGCGCGGCGTACCGATGCTAATGGGCGGCGATGAATGGCGACGGACGCAGAACGGCAACAACAACGCCTACTGCCACGACGACGCTACGAGCTGGTACGACTGGGACCTGCTGCGCAAGCATCGTGACATTTACGGGTTCACGCGGCTGATGATCGCGCTGCGGAAAGCCCATCCTGTGTTGTCTCGAGAGCGATTTTATACCGACCGCGAAATCCACTGGTTCGGGCCCGAGGGCCACACGCCTCACTGGACGGATCCGCGCGCGAAGCAGCTCGGCTGCCTCATCACGGAAGACGCCTCGGCGGCGCTCTGCCTCGTTTTCAACGCCGCCGAAGAACCCGCATCGTTTCGACTGCCGGCGGCGCGGTCGAGCGCGGGCTGGCGGCTCGTCGTCGACACGTCGCGAGAGACGGTCCGAGATTCCGTCGTTTTCGAGGAGAACGTGTCCAAAGCATTCGTGGCCGCCCCCCGCACCAGCGCGGTTCTACTTTCATAAGGGTTCGCCGCCATCGAAAGGTACAAATCGACGTAATAGCGTGCAATCTCGACCGGCTGCAACTCGCTACGCTGGCGATAACGCTAATTGACCTCGCCGTTCGCCGATGGAACGTGGCATCGCGGAAGGTCGCGTTCCGAACGTTGTTGAGTTGGAGGAGAAGGAACATGCCACTCAAACTCGAGCTTGAGCTCACCGACCAGGATCTCTGTCACTTCCGAAGACTCATGCGCGAGAGCTGGCAGCGCAACGCCACACGCGATGAGAGCAAGCTCCTGGAAGAGGCGCGCCGCTGGCTCGCAAAGGCTCGCACCCTGGAAGCGCCCGAGCACGTGAAGAAGCGGCTGGACGATCTCGGCACGTTGCTCGCCATGCTCGACGACGCCGACTGGCCACTCGAGGAGAAGGACCGGCGCCGCATCGTCGCCGCGTTAAGCTACTTCGCCGACGCGGCGGATGGGTCCGCGGACCGGATCCGAGGTCTTGGATTTCTCGATGATGCGCTGATGACCGATGTGGTGGCTCATGAGCTTGCGCACGACTTGCAAGGGTATCGTGAGTTCGCTGCGTATCGGGAGAAGGAGCACGTGCTGCACGGGAAGGAACATGTCGACCGGCAAGACTGGCTGGCCGCCAAGCGCCGCCAAATCCGGCTGAACATGCACGACTTGTGGCAGCAGCGCATGCGTCACGGTTCGACGGACGGGCCCACCGACCCCATCCTGGCCTATATGAGCGAGCCATACTGAAAGCAGCGCACCGCCGATGTCCACTTGGCGCCTTCAGCGCGCCGCGTAGCGCACGTTTGGCCGCGAAGGGCGCGGGGTCGGCACGACAGCCGCCCCGCCAAAAGTTCTGCCACGACTCCCGCCATGTCGCACGAGCTCAGCTGCTGTCAAACAATTGCGGCCCGCTGCATCCCACATACACGCCTCGTGTCGTCGGACCCGGCGCGCAAGACCATCGTATCGACTCATACCATCGTGTCATGGCGCGGCTCTCAAGGCTGCGGATGATTGCCTTGACCGTATTGTATCGGCGCAAAACAGGGAGCAAGCCGAATGCTTTACCCATTGAGCAATCAAACGAGTCTGTATAACGCCTTCCACGACGACGTCATCCGGGGGCTTTCGGCCATCCGCAAATCCGTTCCGTGTCGATGGCTCTACGACGAGCGCGGTAGCGAGCTCTTCGAGCAGATCACGATGCTCGATGATTACTACCCTTCGCGCATTGAAACGGCGATCCTCAGAGAGAATGCACACGACATCGCCAAGTTCATCAGCCACACGGTCGCAGTCATCGAGTACGGGGCCGGGTCCGGGATCAAGACCGAGATCTTCTTGCGAGCGACCTCACCGTCACTGTATGTGCCTGTCGACATCTGCGGCGACTATGTCGCTCAAACGGCGGACAGGCTGGCGCGTCTATTCCCGGCGGTCGAGATCCGCCCCCTGGTCGCGGATTTCGGTCGCACCTTCACGCTGCCGCCAGGCGTGGTGAGCCGCGGTGACAAGACCGCGTTCTTCCCCGGGTCGACCATCGGCAACCTTACGTCCCTTCAGGCCGGAGCTCTGCTCCGAAGGATGCGATTCCACACTGGGGCGTCCGGACGCGCGATCATTGGCGTCGACCTGACGAAGGACGTAAGACGTCTGCTGCGCGCCTATGACGACTCGGAAGGCGTAACGGCGGCGTTCAACTTGAATTTCTTGGAGCGGATGAACCGGGAGCTCTCCGCGACTTTCAATGTAGACCAATTCACGCATGCGGCGCGTTGGAACGACAAAGCATCGGCCGTGGAGATGCATCTCGTGAGCCGCATGCGGCAGGACGTGGCGATCGGTAACCGATTCTTCGCATTCCGCAGAGGAGAGACGATTCACACGGAGAGCTCCCGCAAGTACGACGTCGCTGCGTTCCGCGCGCTGGCACGGGTCAACGGATGGCGTGTGGCTGCCATCTGGCAAGATGCACAGCGCGACTTCGCCGTGTTCGGCCTCGCCGCAGCCTGAACGCTGCCGTGATCGAGCTCCTTCGAGTGATGTCCGTGGCCGAATGCACGATGGTTCGGCAGGGGGGTTGAAATATGCGTTCCGATATCGTGCCGGGCGGCACATTTCCCGACTACGAGTTGCCCGATCACCTGCGGCAACCCCGCACGCTCAGCGCGCTTCAGGGTGACGATCCGTTGATCCTCACTCTCGCACGTGGCCACTATTGTCCGAAGGAGCACCAGCAGCATCTTGAGCTCGCGACGTTCTACCCGAAAATCGTCGTGGGATACGCTCGAATCGTCACGATCGCGACCGACGATCACCACACTCTGCAGGAGTTTCGGGCATCGGTCGGGGCCCAGTGGACCTTCCTTTCCGATCCCGGGCGAACGGTGCAGCAGGATCTGGATATTCAGGAGTACACGGACCCGGAGCACGATCCCATGATCCCGCACACGCTCGTGCTCAAACCCGGCCTGATCATCCACTGCATTTATAACGGCTACTGGTTCTGGGGCCGTCCTTCGCTTTTCGATCTTTGGCGCGACCTCCGCGTCGTCACGAGCGAGATCCGCCCCGATTGGGATCTCGCCGCTCCAGGACTCCGCGAAGCCTGGACCGCGGGCGACGTCTCACCCTTCCACGGCTGGAACAGACGCACGAGATCGTCGGCACGTTAAGTGAGGCCACGAGCCGGACGCGCTCCAATGGAATGCTGCATCGATCAAAGGCTCGCGCTCGACGCAGCGCTCGAGGATGCCTATTGTCGGGTTCGATTGACGACCGACCGGCTCTGCCGACCGCTGCTGGCCCAGGATCCGACCGTCCAATCCATGCGGAATCCTGGCTGCGTCGAATGGCATCTCACACATACGACGTGGTTCTTCGAGCGATTCGTGCTACGTCCCCAAGTTTCGGGCTACCGGGAATTCCAGAAGGTATACGGCCAGTTGTTCGACTCGTGTCGAGGCTCGAGGAGGACGATGCAGAAAAAGCGGGCCCACGGCCGAGCAGTGCGTCCCTGCACGGACGAAATAAGACTGTATCGCACCTATGTGGACGAGCATGTCCTACAGCTACTCGAACGCAACGCCGGCCACCAGGCCGTTGCGGATCTCGTCATCCTCGGACTGCACCACGAGCGACAGCACCAGGAGTGGCTGCTCGCCGAGGTCGAACATCTCTTCTCATGCCATCCCTGACCACCGTATATCACTCGGGAAGACCGGGTCCTCGACATTCGCCATCGCCGCACACCTTTTCCGGGAGTCTGCGCGTTATGAAGGCCCGTGAGACGGTCGGAAGCTAGTCGTTTCCGGCCGTTGGGAGCCCGAGCCGTGCGGCCATGCTCACGAGCTCCGGCAACGATCGAGCGCGCATTTTTCGCATGGCGCGGCCGCGGTGCGCCTTGACCGTTATTTCGCTGATCAGAAGCTCGCCGCCGACCTGTTTGTTCAACAGCCCGCGGACGACTAGCGCCATGACTTCCTGCTCTCGGCGACTCAGCGACCCGTATCGAGAACGCAGTTCCCGCATCTCGGACTCTTCCTCCAGTCGGCGACGACTGCGCTCTATAGCGCCGCGAATCGCATCGACCAGCGCATCATTGCTGAGCGGTTTCGTTAGGAACTCGACGGCGCCCGCCTTCATCGCTCGGACACTCATCGGGATGTCGCCACGACCGGTGATGAAGATGATCGGCATGTCGTTGCGTTGCTCGTTGACGCGCTTCTGCAGTTCCAGACCGTCGAGATCCGGCAGACCTACGTCGAGCACGAGACAACTGGGCACCCGGGTTCGCGGTCTTGCGAGAAACTCTCGTGCGGAAGCAAAGACCTCGGGGCGCCACCCGCAAGTCTCTATGAACGCCTCGAGCGACTCCCTGACCGATAAGTCGTCGTCGACGACAAACACAATCGGCATCGAATCAACCACAGAACCTGATCGCACGTTGGCGGTCACTTTGAGTGCTGCTTCCATGGGGACGCCCCTCGCTTGTGCTGCAAGATCATCGTCATCGGCGAGTGCCCTCGAGCATCGCGGTATCCAGTGCGGTGCGCAGGGCCTGATCATTAAACGGCTTGAAGAGGCATTCCATTGCCCCCTGTCGCAACAGCTCGAGACGGAGTTTTTCATCCGCTCTCGCCGTAATGAATATGGTCGGAATGGCGTACCCACGATGGCCTAGCTCTCGGTGCAGCTCGGGGCCCGACATCCCCGGCATTGCGACATCGAGAATAAGGCAGCGCGTCAGATCGATCGAACCCGATACGAGGAACTCTCGAGCGGATGCGAACGCCTGCACCGCGAAGCCCAGTTCGCCGAGCAAATCTGGAAGCGACTCGCGCACGGACTCATCGTCGTCAACCACCGAGACCAGCGGTCGTTGGGTCATCAGGCACCCCTCGAGCCAACATCAGCTCCTACATCTCCATCAGTCACACCCGAAGAATGCGCTACTCCGAGGGCCATTGCGTTGGTACTTTGGTATCGGTCCGCTTTCGTCATCTTTAGCACACTTCTACCCGAGCCGCTCCTCAAGAACCCAAGCGATACCAAGGCACAATCGCCGTCTGCGCACGATCCTGTGAGACTGAGCATCGCGAGGCGGCCAATAGTCGCTGCGCGCGAAGTCGTCTCGCGAGGACACGCAGGGCGCCGCCGTAGTAGCAGAACGCGTCGCCGGCAGGGTTCGAGAGCGTTCTCGACAACCGCTGCTATAGAGGGATGAAGTCATGCCGCAACGCTATCCAGCAGTAGGCCTCGGCATTCCCCGCGCCGACCACATGGGCATGGAGGAACTGGTGTCGAGGCTCAGGGACCTCGGTTATTACGATGGGCCGGCCGAAGGCGAACCGTGGCCACGCACCCTGCTCGCGCTCAAACGATTTCAGCACGCCCAAGGCCTTCCGGTGACGGGTTATACGGACATTGCGACCGTGCGGGCTCTGCGCGAAGCGTACTGCTACTGAGGCACGGAGCCATGTCAATCACTACCCGAATCGAAGGCGCAATCGAAGGTGCGATCGAAACCACGATCTACACGACGGATGACGGATTCGTCGCCATTGAGCAGGTGAATGACAACACAGTGCTACTCTCGTCCGATCAGCTCGTCGCCGTCATTCGGAGGCTCGAGACCTGCTACGACAACCGAGCGTACTGGCATCGACCGACGCAAGCCCGGCCGCCGCCTGCAACGGCCAAGAACAGGTCGAGCACTCAGCTCGGTATCGAGAAGACGAACGTGGCCCCCGGACCGTCGTTCTGGACGGCCCAAAGACGGCCGCCGTGACCTTCGATGATCGAGCGGCTCACGGACAGGCCGATGCCCATGCCTCCGCTCTTGGTCGTATAAAAGGCCGTGAAGAGATTTCCCGCATCCTGGGGATCAAAGCCGATGCCGGTATCGCAAACGAGCAAGCGCACGGCGTCGCTGCCGTCGCGCTCCGTCCTCACCGTAACTTCTCTCGACCTATCCTTTACACCGACCATCGCGTCCGAAGCATTGGTGAGGAGATTCAAAATCACCTGCTGCAGCTGAACCCGGTCGCCCTTCACTTGGGGGAGGTTTGCGGCCAAATCCAGCCGCAGCGAGACTCGGTGCTTTTGCAACACCCCGCCGTACAGCGCTACGACCTCTTGAGTGGCTTGGTTTAGGTCGACCGGCTCTGCCTGAATCTCCTTCTTCGCGAAGAGAGCCCTCAGCCTGGAGATCACCTCGTACGCCCGGTTCCCGTCGCGAATCGTCCGGCGAGCGGTCTCTCGCGCCCCGTCGAGGTTCGGAGGCTCCGTCGCGAGCATCCTTAGACACGTGTTTGCGTTCGTGATGATACCCGACAGGGGCTGATTGACTTCGTGCGCAATGGACGCAGTGAGCTCGCCCATCATAGTGACGCGTGCGATGTGCGCCAGTTCCGTCTGGATTTGATGGAGATCCTGTTGCGATTGCCGCCAATCGTGCATGTCGACGACGGTGCCATACCACTTCGCGATGCGCCCCTCCTCGTCGAGGAGCGGCAGCGCACTCGTGACGCACCAACGGTAAGTCCGATCGGCGGCGTGGAACGTGCGAGCTTCGACTCTATAGGGAGCGCCCGTCCGCACACTGTTGAGCCAGGCTCGAATCGTAGGCCCCACGTCTTCAGCGTGCAGAAGTCTGGCCCAGCCGCTGCTCATCACCTCTTCGGCGGAAAATCCGGTGTACTCGAGAAATCTGCCATTGCAATAGTCGATCGTTCCCTCCGGGGTGGCACTCCAGAGCATTTCGGGAATCGTTTCGGTCATTTGCCGTAGGCTGAGCTCGCTTTCCAGGAGACGCTCCTGAGCCCGCTTTAGGTCTTCGATGTCGGTAGACGTACCGACGAAACGCAAGATATTGCCTTCCGCGTCGCGGACCGGAACAGCGCGATTCAAATGCCAGCGGTAGGTTTGATCGCTCGCCCGCAGGAAGCGCGCTTCCATAGTGAAGGCGGTGCCCGAGCGAATCCCTTCCCAGTAAGTTCGGACCGCTCGCTCCTTGTCCTCCGGATGGAGCGCGACGATCCACGACTCTTGTGAACGGGAATCTTCGGGTGACTCGCCACGATATTCGAACCACGCCTGGTTGATGATGTCGGGCGTCCCGTCGGGAGTCACCGACCAAGCGGCGACGGGAAGCTGCTGCAACATGCCGACGCGAAGCTGCAGCGTGTCCATCGCCAGCAGCAGCTCTTGCGTCCGCTGCGCCACTCGCTGGTCCAACTCGGCCGCGGCCCGCCTCTGCTGATTCAGAAGCCTTGCTTCTTGTAGCCCGATGGCCGCTTGGTTCGCCGCGACGCCCAACAGGAGGCTCTCCGTTTGCGACGGGAAATTCGGGCGCCTCGACCCCACGAGAAGAAGTCCCGTTTCGTCGTGAAGGCCCAATCTGAACGGCACGATCGACACGTCGCCACCGGCCATCCGGTTTCGGATGGGCGCTTGCCAATCCATTGTGGCACCATCGCCGGACACCCGGCGCTGCAAGTCACGAAACTCTTCGGCCAGCATCGACCCTTCTTGTGACGGTGCGACGCGAAGCACTTCGACCGCGCCGTCTTCCTGGCGAGCATTGAGTCGCGCATACGCCAAGTCGAGGCCCAACATGCCGAACACGGCATCGACGAGCGTGCCGAGAATTCGCGGCGGCTCACGGCCAATCCACATAGCCGAAAGAGCCAGCACGGCAAGTAAGTCGTTCACGCAGCCCTGAAGAGATCTAATCTCTTCGGCGCGAACGAGAATCTCATCCATCGAAATGTCCGCAAGGTCAGGCGCGACGCTTGCGCAGCTCGACCAAGAATTCCTCGGGAGGCACGAAGAAGGGATTTCTATGCAGGATCCCACCCACGATAACCATGGGATGAGTCCTCATGATATCGATGACCGTTTCGCCGCTGAACTTCGCGAGATCGTAGGTGCAGATAACGGCGTCCTCGCAGCGGCGCCATAGATCGTTGACGCGCGATTCGAACTCCACGAGCGCATCGAGGTGAGTCCCGGTCTGGGCCGCCGCCCACTCCATGTGGCAAATGATGCGAGCGAGCGGGAAGCCCGCCTTTGCGTTGTCCGTCGCCATTCGTTCGAACGCTTCGAGCATTCGATCGGCATCGAAACGACCATCCAGGAGATAGGTATCGGTGTCCGAGCGGAGCTCGAATAGCGAGCTCCGCTCGGCCTGATCCACCTTGATACCGGCTGCCGTCAGACGGCGACGATGATTCTCGTGGTCACATGCATTCACGATATGGACGGCTTTCTCGCCACGCTCCAGCCCATCGCGAATGAAAGGCATCAAGACGCGGTACTCTTCGTCGCGGCTATTGAAGAACGCGCAGACATGCCGCCATTCGGCCAGCTCGGTGTCGGCAAATCGAATCGGGGGCGTGGTCTTGGCCATTGCGTTCTAGGTCTGCACCGTCCTGAGCGACCATAGCATTCCGCGCGGCCACCGACCTTTCTCCGGGGAGACTGCGCCAACCGCGCTCAACAGGAAGTATCAGCCGGGCACCGGTCGTGCGCAACCGTGAAGTCCGGCGCTCTGCACGATGCAGCTCGCCGATACCAAGGTTCAATAGTCACGCGCGCTCGTTGCTGGTCTGATGGTCCTTCCAGCACGCTAGGAGAGCGCGGCGTGAACGGATATCCACGACAAGGACGCGGGTGCGCGGCGGTCTTGCCATGGCGAAACCGCTTACGGTCGCGAGCGTACTGTGATGAGCGCCTGCTGCGCCGATCGCTGGAGGATTCGAGCCCGTGCCGCGAGGTCCTTGGATGACCTCGATCGGCTCGTGGTCGCCGACGACAACTGCGCGACGTTCGCAAGCATTCCCCGTGCTCTCGGCAGAAGAGATTCGGCGCGTCGTTCCCTATGGAAGTCCGCGCGAGTGCGCAGCCGGGGAGCGGGTGTACGAAACGGGCAAACTGAGTCCGGGGATCTTCGTCGTCCTTTCGGGTCGTCTGCGCATCACCGGGCGCGATGGACATGGACGCGATCTGAACGTCGTCGACCTCGAGCCTGGAATGTTCTCCGGCGAGCTTGGCCAGCTCTCCGGACGACGCTCGTTCACCGATGCCACCGCCATCGGTCCGCTCCGAACCGCGCTGATTCCGCCGCAGAGCTTGCGAGCATTGCTGATTGCGGAAGCCATGCTCGGCGAAAAAATCATGCGCGCGCTGATCTTGCGCCGAGTCGGTTTGCTTGAAACGGGAACCGGCGGCCCGCTGTTGATCGGCGGAGCGGCTTCGCCGGACGTCGTGCGCCTCGGTGGTTTCCTCGCGCGTAACAGCATCCCGTACCTCGTGCTGGACCCCGCGAATGATCCGGAGGCCCGCGTCATCATCGAACGTTATCTGCCGACGAACTCCGAGCTGCCCATGGTGCTGTGCCCTGACGGCTCGATCTTGCGGAATCCGACGGAGAATGCGCTCGCCCGCTGTATCGGGATGCTCGATGCCGACGGTGAAGAGCGTACCTACGACGTCGCTGTCGTCGGCGCCGGCCCGGCCGGGCTCGGCGCCGCCGTGTATGCGGCATCGGAAGGCCTGGCTGTCGTCGTAGCCGATGCTCGAGCGTTCGGTGGACAGGCCGGTGCGAGCGCACGCATCGAAAATTACCTGGGATTCCCCACCGGGATCTCGGGACAGGCGCTGGCGGGCCGCGCGTACACACAGGCGCAGAAATTCGGCGCGCACATGAAGATTCCAGCCGAGGTCGTCACCATCGACTGCGCGCGGTCCAACGACCAGGATCTGCTCGCGCTGCGGCTGTCCGACGGCGCGGTGCTCCGCAGCCGGGCCGTCGTGATCGCAAGCGGCGCTCGCTATCGTCGCCCGGCCTACCCGAACCTTCACGAGCTCGAGGGCCGCGGCATCTGGTACTGGGCATCGCCGATCGAAGCCAGAATGTGCGCGAGCCAGGACGTCGTCCTCGTCGGCGGGGGCAACTCCGCCGGGCAGGCCGCAGTGTATCTCGCGGGCTTCGCGACCAAGGTGTGGATGCTGGTCCGGCGTGCGACTCTTGCGGCCGGCATGTCGAAATACCTAATCGACCGCATCCGCGCGATTCCGAACATCGAGCTGTTGACCGGCACGGAGATCGTGGAGCTCCTCGGCTCACACGAGCTCGGCGTCGAGGCCGTCCGCTGGCGCGAGCACGACAGCGGGTACGAGACGGTCATGCCGACTCGCAACGTGTTCCTGTTCTTGGGGGCGGACCCCTGCACCGAGTGGCTCGGTGGTTGCGGAGTGGCGCTCGATGCGCACGGATTCGTGAAAACGGGAGAGTCCAAGCTCGCGCTCGAAACGACGGTTCCCGGCGTCTTCGCGATTGGGGACGTGAGGTCCGGCTCGGTGAAGCGCGTCGGTGGCGCGATCGGCGAAGGCGCCGCCGTCGTTGCGCAGATCCACGCGTCCCTCGCAGCCGAAGACCGGGCTCGCGCGTACTAGCCGCCGATCAGCTCCACCTGTTAGTCGACAGCGTACCGGCGAGCGTTGCGTCTACCAAAAGCAACTCGATGCGCGATGCGGCTACGCTCGTTGCTTGCGGTTACGCGGATCCTTCCCTCGGTCGACGTATGCAAGGCCCAACGGACCGATGGCGTTGACCTGCGTGACGTAGTCGCCGGATCGTGCCCAATGGAAATGCGACTGCCCGCCGGGCAGGATGACGACGGTGCCGGGTGCATGCGGGACGAGCTTGCGCTCATCGAACACGTCTCCGAGGCCGATGTAGAAAATGCCGGAGATCACGGTGTAGATCCGGTCCTCGGTATGGCGGTGCGGCATCATCTTGACGCCGTCCGGTAAGTGCACCCGAATCACGTACGGCCCGGCTTTCGTCGGATCGCCCACGAGCACCGCGAGCCGCGCGCGCGGCGGAAATGCAGCGAACCGCTTCCACGCGACGTCATCCGCTTCAATGACGCGGAACGTCTCTTGACCCGGTTGATGCAATGCAGCAGACCCCGACTCGAACCGTTGACGTTTCATATGCGCCTCCTCGTCAGTAGGCTGCGATCGATCGGCATACGCCGCAACGCCACGCCCGTCGCCGCGTAGATCGCGTTTCGCAGCGCCGGAACCGCGGCCGTCGTGCCGGCTTCACCGATCCCGCCCGGGCTTTCATCGCTCGGGATCAGGTGCACGTCGATCGGCGGGACCTCGTTGATTCGCAGCGGTCGATAGTCGTGGAAGTTCGACTGCTGCACGCGCCCGTTCTTCAAGGTGATCTCGCCGTAGAGCGCAGCCGTCAGACCGAAAATCAATCCACCCTGCAGCTGGGCGACGATGGTGTCGGGATTGACCGCTCGTCCCGTATCGACTGCGCAGGTCACGCGCCGCAACTCGACCTCGCCTGTCGCGCCGACCTCGCATTCGACGACGGTCGCGATAAAGCTCCCGAAAGACGGCTGGCACGCAACCCCGCGTCCACAGCGCAGCGGCAACGCCGTTCCCCAGCCCGACTCTTGGGCGACGACGTCGAGCGCCGCGCGCAAGCGCGGAGCCTTGTCGAGATGGTCGCGACGAAACTCGATGGGATCCTTGCCGGCCCTGCGCGCCAGCTCGTCGACGAACGATTCGATCGAAAAGACGTTCGGGTTCGGCCCGACGCCGCGCCAAAATGCAGTCCGGACACCGGGTGGCTCCTCCCGATTGAACTCGACTCTGAAATTCGGGATTCCGTACGGAGCATCGACCGCGGAATCCACGCCATCGGGGTCCACACCGTTCTTGAACGCCGGCGGCAAGAACCGCGCGAGCACGGCGGAGCCCGTCACGCGTTGCAGCCAGGCAACCATCCTACCGTTGTCGAGACGAGCCCTGAGCAGCTCGTGGTACGCGGGGCGGTACATGTCGTGGCGGATATCCTCTTCTCGGGTCCACACGACTTTCACCGGTCCCTCGACCCGCGTTGCGACGCGCGCCGCGTCGTAAGCCATGTCCGCCTCGAGCTTGCGCCCGAAGCCGCCGCCCAGCAGATGGTTATGGACAGTGACCTGGTTCGACGTGAGACCTGCCGCCTTCGCGACGGCGGCCTGCACCCGAGCCACGGCCTGCGTCCCGATCCACGCCTCCGCGGACGTGCCCGTCACATGCACCGTGCAATTCACGGGCTCCATGCACGCGTGCGCGAGCAGCGGTAGCTCGTACTCCGCTGTGAAGATCTCGTCCGAGCCCGGACCGGCCTCACGGAACGCGGCTTCGACGTCGCCGATCGACTTGGCCGCGGAACCGTTCCGCTGGCTGGCGGCGCGCAGCCGCGACCAGATGAGCTCGGTCGATACTGCGGCGTTCGGGCCGTCGTCCCAGGTCACCTCGAGCGCCTCGAGCCCGGTCTTCGCGGCCCACATGTGGTCGCCGACCACGGCCACGAGATCGTCGAGCACGACGATCTGACGGACTCCGGGAACGGCCCTCGCACGACTGTCGTCCACCTTGACGACATTGCCGCCCAGCACCGGGCTATGAGCGACCGTCGCGAACTTCACGTTGGACGGCAGCGCGTCGATGCCGTAGGCGGCGCGTCCGTTGGTCTTGTCGGGCGTGTCGAGCCGCCGCAGCGGCTTGCCGATCAACCGGAAGTCCGCAGGCGGCTTCAGAGACACTTCCGAAGGGACCGTAATGTCCGCCGCGGCGGCGGCGAGGCTGCCATAGTCGAGCCTACGGTCGCTCGGCGAGTGCGTCACCACACTGTCCCGTGCGCTGCATTCGGCCGCCGGAACACCCCAACGACGTGCCGCGGCCTCGAGGAGGCACGCGCGAGCAGTGGCGCCGGCTCGGCGCAAAGGCATCCAAAATCCCCGTACGGAGTTCGAATTGCCGGTGGCTTGTATGCCCAGCATCGGATTCGCGTACAGCGTCTCGTCCGGCGGCGCATGCTCGACGTTCACACGCCGCCATTCCGCATCGAGCTCCTCGGCGAGAATCATCGAGAGCGACGTGTAGGTACCTTGCCCCATCTCGACCTGCGGGATGATCAGCGTGATGCGCCCGGAGTCGTCGATTCGCACGAAGGCGTTCGGCGCATACGAGGCGGGCGTCTTGGCAACCTGCGCGAGCACCGGCACCCGAAACCCGTACACGAATACCGCACCGACCGCTGCTGTCAGAAGCTCTCGGCGAGTGACACTCGGGGAGCGGTCCGGCTCACGCATGAGGTCGGCTCGCACTCCGGCTCGTTCTTCTTGCATGGCTCAGCCCTCCGCCGCAGCGCGTTTGATAGCCTCGCGGATCCGCAGATACGTGCCGCATCTGCATACGTTGCCCGCCATGGCCGCGTCGATATCCGCATCACTCGGTCGCGGCTTCGCGTCGAGCAGCGCGGTAGCCGACATGATTTGTCCCGATTGGCAGTACCCACATTGGATCACCTCCAAGTCGAGCCAGGCGTTTTGGACCTTCGCACCATTCGCGGTGGCGCCGATCGCCTCGATTGTCTTGATCTCGGCTGCACCCACGGCGCCGACGGGAAGGATGCAGGAGCGCACGGCTTTACCGTCGAGGTGCACCGTGCACGCGCCGCACAAACCGATGCCGCAGCCGAACTTCGTACCCGTCATGCGCAAGACGTCGCGCAGGACCCAAAGCAGTGGCGTATCGGACGGCACGTCGACTGTGCACCGTCGGGCATTGAGCGTAAGAGTGACCATCACCTAGATCTCCCGCATCGAGCGGCGAGCCGCCGCGAACATCTAACCGCGTCGCCTTCAGCGGCGTGCGAATTCCGTGAAGACGTAGTCCCTCGACTTCGCAAGCGAGTGGCATGCGAAACCGCACTTCGCATCGTCGCTCTGTGGAGGGTTGTCGGTCGCAGTACCGGGCCGAAAGCTGTCGGTGGTGGGCTCGTACTCGAACGCCCCGTATCCCCACCCGCCGCTGTCCGCGAACCGCGTGCTGTCCTTGACCATGACATCCACGTTGGCGAGCGTACCGGGCACGGCCGGGTTGCCGGGCGCATCGCTCCTTTTCGGCTTCCAGTGAATCTTCACCATCTTGGCGCCATCGGGGAACGCTCTGCCATTGCCGGGGCTTCCCGCCTCGTACGCCTCGATCATTTTTGGATTGCCGAGGATCACGGCCATCAAGGGCCCGTTCTGACTGATCGAAACCGTCTCCCAGCTCTCGAATCCCTGCACTTCTGCGAGCGCGAGTCCGCCCGGCACCCTTGAGTCGTACTTGTTCTTGCTTTGGGCATGAAGGGCGCCGATGCCCACGAGGACGGTCGACAATGTGAGAGCCGAAATCGTGAATATGCGTTTGCTGTTCGTCACTGGAATCTCCTCGATGTTGCTTCTATCGCCGTGGACTAGAACCAGTTGCGACACACGACCGAAAATCAGGGCACGATTGAAGCAACGCGACTCTCTCCCGGCTATTGGACGATGGTGTCGGCGCGGGGATGATCGATAGCGGCGGTCGGTCACCAGGACAGCCGTTGCACGAAATTCACCCGTGGCTGGCAACCGAAGCGCCGACCTCGTGTACTCGCCGCCGGCAATTGTCGATACCTTGGTCCAATTGCCGATAGCTGCGCATCGGCATCGAATCATCGGCTGACGTGCGCGGCCCAGCTGCCGCGCACGACGGAGCTACCTCATCGGGAGAACGATCGCCATGTCAGCCAAGAGACGTCCAGGCCTTGCGAGGAGCAAAACAGTCATGCAGCCGTACGGAAACCTGGTGCCCACGCGCATCGGGCTCAGTGCGACCGTGCGCCACAAGAGCGTGGCAGCACTGAATCGCCTGCTTGCGCACACGCTGGCGTTGCGGGACCTCTACAAGAAAAACCACTGGCAGACGCACGGAGCGACCTTCTATCAACTTCACCTCCTGTTCGATAAGCACTCGGGCGAGCAGGCCGACCTGGCCGATGCGCTGGCGGAACGCGTCCAAACACTGGGCGGAGTGGCGCTCGCGCTGGGGACCGATGTCGCCGCTGAGAGTCGCGTGGGCCGCGTGCCTCGGGGCCGGGAGAGCGTCGCCGCCGAGCTGGAAGAGCTGTGCGCTGCTCATGAGAGCCTGCTTGCGGAGGCACGCGAGCTCGCGCGCGAAGCCGCGCGCCGCGGCGACGAGGGCACGAACGACCTCATCGTGAGTCAAGTGATCCGCACGAATGAGCTCGAGTGCTGGTTCGTGGCGGAGCATTCGGTGGACAGCAGCTCCGCGCCGAGGGCTTAGCTTCGTCGCTGCGCAAATTCCGTGAAGACCTAGTCCCTCGACATCGCGCTCGAGTGACAGGTGAGCCCACCGTTCGCATCGCTGCCTGCCGGCCACCGGCCGTTGGTGTAACCTGAGATCTATCGAGCACAGGTAGTCGAGGTGGCCCTTGTGCTGGACGGCTGCACGGCAGAGACCTCGTTCGGTTCCCCGTTCAGGCACTCGGGCCTGACACTGCGAGAGGACCAGGCCTACGCCCGACGGATCCGCATAGTGGTCCGCCGCGGGCAGATGGATCACTAACGTCGTCTCGGGCACGCGCGAAGGATGGCTCGAGCGTTCATTCGATTGCCACGTCGCGCGACTTCAACCTGCAGCTCGCGGACGCTTGCCGACCGCTATGGCCCCTACTCGATCACGTCCGGACTATAGGGGAGATGTGAGGTGGCCACGCCCGTAGATCCTGCCGTCGACGGTCCGCTGCAGAAGCTGATCATCGATACGATCCCTGCGCAGGTTTGGATCGCCGCACCCGACGGTGCCATGAAATTCGTGAACCGACGGTGGCTCGACTTCACCGGCCGCTCGTTGGAGGAAACCATCGATTGGGGTTGGACGAAAAGCGGCGTCATCCATCCGGACGACCTGCCCAGCCTCCTCGAAACTTGGCAGCGGGTCCTCGCCGCCGGAGAGCCGAGCGAGGCGGAATCTCGCGTCCGGCGAGCCGACGGCGTCTACCGGTGGTTCCTCATACGCGCGGTGCCACGTCGCGACGATCGCGGCTCCATCATCGAGTGGTACGGCACGAACACCGACATCGACGATCGGAAGCGGGCCGAGAGCCTCGTCCGCGCGAGCGAGAAGAACTTCAAACTGACGATCGATACCATTCCCGCGTTGGCTTGGTCGGCACGTCCGGATGGCACTGCCGATTTCTTCAACCGACACTATTTGGAATTCGTCGGCCTTACGGCCGAACAGGCGCAAGGCTGGGGATGGACCGCCGCCGTCCACCCGGATGATCTCGACGGTCTCTCGGCGAAGTGGCAACAGTTGCTCGCCTCCGAGCAGCGCGGCGAAGCGGAGGCGCGTCTGCGCCGGCACGACGGCGAGTACCGGTGGTTCTTGTTTCGGGTCGATCCGCTACGCGACGATTCGGGGGCGATCGTGAAATGGTACGGGGCGAATACCGATATCGAGGACCGGAGACGCTCTGAAGCGAAGCTGCAACGGGCCTATGACAGCTTTGCCGACGCCCAGCGGCTGAGCAAGACGGGAAGCTTCATCACCGACCTCGTGGGCGACGATCACAACTGGTCCGACGAGGCGTACCGCACGTTCGACTTCGAACCGGGAACGAAGATCTCCCTTCAGCGGATGCGCGACGCCATCCACCCTGAGGATCTGCCGTCGTTCGATTCGTTGCTCAGCCGAGGCATGACCGGCGACAACGTCACATTCGCACTCCGGATATCGATCACGGGCGGCGCCATTAAGCATCTACGTGGAGTGGCGCATATCGTGGAGCCGGCGCCCGGACGACGACTGTTCGTTGGCGCGCTCCAGGACGTTACGGCCAGCAAGGTGGCAGAAGAAGCGTTGGACCGGGCTCGTTCGGATCTGGCGCATGTCGCTCGGGTCACGACGGTAAGCGCGCTGACCGCCTCGATCGCTCACGAGGTGAACCAACCGCTATCCGGAATCACTATCAACGCCGGCACCTGTCTGCAGATGCTGGACGCCGCGCCTCCTAACGTCGAGGGCGCGCGAGAGACCGCCAGACGCATGCTGCGTGACGCTAATCGCGCGTCGAACGTGATAGCGCGTCTGCGGGCGCTGTTCAGCAACCGAGAGCCCACGTTCGAGTCGCTCGATCTCAACGATGTCACCAGGGAAGTCGTAGCGCTATTGCTCGGCGATCTTCAGCGTAATCAAATCGTGCTTCAATCGATGTTCGCGGATGATCTGCCGAAAGTCAGCGGCGACCGCATCCAACTGCAGCAAGTCGTCATGAATCTTCTTAGGAACGCATCCGACGCGATGATCGGCGTCTCCGATCGCTCCCGGCACCTGATGATCACAACCCGACGAGACTTGGACGATTGCGCACGCGTGACGATTCGTGACGTGGGCACCGGTCTCCAAGTCGATGGCATGGCGAAGCTCTTCGATCCGTTCTATACGACGAAGACGGACGGCATGGGCATCGGGCTCTCGGTGAGCCGATCGATCATCGAGAAGCATCGGGGGCGTCTGTGGGCAGAGCCGAACGACGGCCCGGGGGCAACGTTCACGTTTCTGATTCCGGCGGCTCTGGACGTCGCGGCTACCGCGCCGGACGTCCGAGCGCCGTGACCGAGCAACAGGCACGGCGGTCCGCCCTCGCGTCTGCTCGGAGTCCCGTATGAACGCGACCAGCCGCGCGATGTCACGCACTGGCCGATGGGGACAAGGAAGTAGACCGAACATCGGCTCCGCTCGGTCGCATTTCGGTCCATAGCCGCGGCTACGCAGCCGCGGGTCGCGCGAGAACTTTCAGCAAAGCTTGAGCGGCGGGCGTCGACGATGCCGGATTCTGGCCGGTAATCAGACGCCCGTCGACGACGGAAAATGGCTGCCAGTTGCGCACCTTTTCGAAGATCGCGCCGAGTCGCAGGAGCTCGTCCTCGACGAGGAAGGGCACGACTTTCGTGAGTTGCACCTCTTCCTCCTCGCCATTGGTGAATCCCGTGACGTGTTTGTCCTGCACGAGCGGCGCACCTCTGTACTTCACCCTGCGCAGCACGCCGGGAGAATGGCAAACCAAGGCAATGGGTTTGCCGGAATTGTAGAAGGACTCGATGAGTGCGATCGAGTCTGCGCTTTCCGCAAGATCCCACATCGGTCCGTGTCCTCCGGAATAGAACACGGTGTCGTAGTTCTCCGCTCGCATTTCGGCCAGCTTCAACGTGCGCGCCAGTGCATTCTGGGCGGTCGCGTCCTTCTTGAATCGCGCCATCGCAGCGGTTTGGTTCTCCGGCAAGTCGCTCTTTGGATCGATCGGCGGCTGCCCTCCTTTCGGCGATGCCAAGGTCAGCTCGACCCCCGCATCCCGAAACACGAAATACGGCGCCGCAAACTCCTCGAGCCAGAACCCGGTCGGTCTGCCGGTGTTGCCCAATTGGTCGTGGGAGGTCAGAACCATCAGTATCTTCATGCGCTTCTCCTTGAAGTATGCGTTTGCAGGCTTCGTCGACGCAGACCCGAGGACGTCGACAACTCACCGATCACCGACGCGTTGCGAGGCGATCGGAACCACCAACATCGCATCAAGAACGTTCCGAGCTGTCGATTGGACGAAGGTGTTGGAGATCGCGTCCCTGCGGTCCCGATCGCATTGCAGTACCGGCCGTTCAGACTGGCAGAACCGATCCCAAAGGATGATTGGCCGCGCGGATTTTGACTGCCAATCTGGGTGAGACATGGAAACTCACGCGAACGAGACGGCTTCGAAGCGCGGCGTGCTACGCGCCGTTGCATTGGAACCCGTGCGGAACGGCACCTACAGACGTGATAAGCGCTCGCCGGCGGCGCAACCATTCGCGTGCGGACGCGATTCGACAGCCGGAAAGCCGCGCCTTGTCGCTCGATCAGCACGTACTTCATCACTAACTCTGGTTACACATCATGGCCAACTCATCCGAGACTTCAGCTGTCACAGCACTACTTTCTTCTAGCTTTCCGGCACGCCCGGAATCGATTCGAGGGCGCTATCTCCGTGCACGCGTCGAGACTTTGGCGGACCGTTCCGACAGATGCCAACGACATTCACGCCCGAGGCTCAAGATCATCATTTCGCATGCGCTTCCGATGGTATCCATCGGTCTCTTGGCAATGCTGAGGGGTTTGCCGGACTGCGACGTGCGCGTGTGGAGCGAGGAGTTGCGCAAGCAGTACGGCTCACCGGGTCATGCCGGTGCGAGCATCGTGCTCAGCGACGCGCAGACGGCAGCACGGCTTCTCTCCGACAGCGAGTCCACTCCGCCCCCGATCGTTCTTGTCGGCGGCGGCAGCACGGAAGGCGGCGCCGCCGTCTCGAATCGCGCCGCTGCCCGCCTGTGCATAGACGCAGATCGAGAGTCCGTCATACACACTGTCCGGAGGCTCGGCGCGCGCGTCCGAGGTAGGGAGATGGAACGCAACACCGTCCAGATCTCCTCAACAGCGGTGGGGAAGCCCGACAGCCCTCGCCTTTCTCGCTCGAACGGTGAGTACGACAGATCGGAAGGACCGCCGCGCGGTGGCTTGGCCCCGGGCGCGTTGCGTCGGGTGTGCGAGCACATCGAGCAGCATCTCTCCGAGAAGGTGGGTCATGCCGAGCTGGCCGCGATTGCCGGCTTGTCGGGATCACATTTCTCCAGGGCGTTCAAGGAAAGCGTGGGCGTTCCTCCGCACCGCTATCTTTCATGGCGGCGGGTCGACGCCGCAGCGAAGCTGATCCGCGACACCGCACGGCCGTTGGCGGAGATCTCCTGTGCGGTTGGCTTTTCCGACCAGAGCCACTTCAGTAGGACGTTCACCCGCTTGATCGGCGAGACACCGGGCGCGTTCAGGCGTCGGCACCGCTAGCCACATCGGATCACCACTCTCACTGCGGGGACTGTGCCGCGCAGCAGCAATCGAGCGGGTTGACTGAACCGCCGTGCTCGTCGACAAGCGCAGCGCGCGAGACCGTCCACGAGGGCTAGCTTTAGCCGTACTTGAACTCCGGCTTGCTCTGTCCCACCTCGATGATGTAACCATCGGGATCGCGAATGTAGCAGCGGATTTCACCGTACTTGTCCAACGGCTCCGTGATGAATTCGGCGCCTCGACTTCTCCATGACTCATAGCAGGCTTGAATATCGGCCACGCGAATGTTCATGAAGCTACTGACTGTGTGGGGATCGGTGGGCGCGGTGAGCGTTACCGACGGCTTGTCGGGCGTCGGCCCGCCCCCGACGTTGACAATCAACCAGGTGTTCGCGATTCGAATGTATGCGGGCGCCCCATCCTTGTCGCCTCTGCTCAAGACGCGGCCGCCGAATACTGTTTCGTAAAATCGCGCCGATCGATCTATGTCGGCGACGGTAAGGAAATGTGCGACCGTGAACCCCTCGCGCGGGGGCATCTCGTAGCTCTGCTGCTCGACTTCTACGCTGTTCATCGACAACTCCCGGCCAATTTTGGCGTCACTCTTCCGCGCTGCGACCTTTTCCTTGAGAGGACTCATCCGCTGCAGTCATTGTGACCGCACAGCCGATCTCGAATGGCACGGTCACCAACGCCCAGCATGGGCGCCGCCGTCCACGTGAACGACCTCACCGGTCACTTGATCTGCGCGGATCAAATATAGGACGGCATCGACGATGTCTCTCACCGTTGCGATCCGGCCAATAGGCTGCCTGCTCGCGAGCGAGTCCTTCGAAACGCCTTCGTGCATTGGCGTATCTACGACGCCAGGTGCGACCGCATTGAAACGCACACCCGCCTTCGCATACTCGATTGCCAAACATCGCGTCAGCGTATTCAAGCCGCCTTTGGTCATCATGGAAATCGACGCATCTAGACCGGCGACCGGCTGATCCGCCAAGGCCGCCGTGATACTCACAACGTTTCCGGTTCGCTGTTGCAGCATCTGCTGCACCGTCCGCTGGGTCATGAAGAAGAACCCTTTCAGGTTCGTCGCGACCAGAGCGTCGAAGTCTTCGACGTTGAATTCAGTGAAAGGCTTCATGCGAACGATGCCGGCATTGTTCACGAGCACGTCGATGCGACCGAAACGCTCAACGGCGGCGTCGACCGCTATGGTGGCGGTCTGCTCTTTACCCACATCGCCATCGACGAGAATGAGATCCGGCGACGCGGCAAACGACCGGCTCGCCTCGCGAGAGATCGCAACGACCTTGTAGCCTCCTTCTAGAAACGCTCGCACCAGCCCGGTGCCTATACCACCCGCCGCACCGGTAACGAGCGCCACCTTCTCAACTGACATGCCTGCTCTCCCAACATCACGGAGTTGCACGGACGCCGTACCTGCACGGTCGCGACCTGAGGCCAGCGACGTCGTCGAGAGACCGCTCGACCAACCGCATTCTCGCTGCGCGACTTCTGTCTTGGATATTGGACGATGGTGTCGGGCGTCCGATCGCAGCCGCCGTTGGTCAGTCGATCGTGAGGAATGCCGTGACGCGTTGGCCGGAGGACCGAGGTAGCAGGCCAGCGACACTTGGACCGACAGATCGACGACGAGCTTGATCGGACCGTTCGAATCGCTCGCGCTACACGGTGAGGGTGACGCCGTGAACGACTTTGGCCTGCGGACTGGCCAGGAACAGCACGACGCTTGCGACGTCTGCGACCTTCGACCAGCGCTCATGGTTCGCGTTTGGCATAGCTGCCCGATTTGCGGGCGTATCCATGATGACGGGAGCGATCGAGTTGACGCGTATTCCCTTGCCAGCCACTTCGGCCGCCAGGGAGCGCATCATTGCCACTGTCGCGGCTTTGGATGCTGCATAGGCGGCGCCTCCAGCCGGAGGGTCGAATGCCGCCTGAGCCGCCACGTTCACGATTGCGCCGTACCCCTGCTGCAGCATCACGGGAAGCACGGCGCGCGCCAGAACGTATCCCGGTACTACATTCAGCCCGAGCATGCGGCCTAGCACCTGACCGTCGCCCTCCCAGAGCTTCGGCCCAGCACTGTACCCGCCGACCGCATTGACCAAGACTTCCAGTCGTTGCAAGCGTTCGGCAATTCCGGCAACGACCCTCCGCACCGCGCTTTCGTCGGTCACGTCCACGGGATAGCCCGTCAGGCGCTCCGCATTGTTTCCGGCCTCGTCCCTCAGTTGCGCGAATTCGTCTGCCTTCTGGTACGTCACGGCGACGAAAGCGCCCTCGGCTAGGAATGCCGCAGTCACGGCCCTTCCGAGCGCTCCTGTGCCCCCTGCCACCAAGACCACGTGATTCGTGAATCGATTGCTCATGACTTCCCCTTCCGATTAGCGGTTGCTCCTTCCGGTGCGATCACTTCCCGCACGGACCCCGAGCCGCGCGCACAGGATCGCGGGCGCCACACTGCTCGGACTCGTGGACGTGGCGGTGGCGCCCGGGTTCGATGATGCATGCGGGAACCGTCAGACGTAGCGCGGAATCGGTCCGTTGTGAGGCGTCTTCCGATCCCGAAGATCGAGCAGCACTTCATCTACGTAGCACCATCCCCAGCCCTCCGGCGGGTCGTACGCCTCGATGATCGGATGCCGGGTCTTTTGGAAATGCTTCGTCGCATGTCGGTTCGGTGAATCGTCGCAGCATCCGACATGCCCACAGCTACGGCATATCCTGAGGTGGACCCACGGCGATCCGATTTTCAGGCATTCCTCGCATCCCAGCGCGCTCGGCGTTACGTCTCGTATCGCACCGATATGAGAGCACTCGATCGACATCGGCATCACCTCGCGTAGCTAATGGCCCACGGATCTCGCGGTGCAGCGTCTGAGGACCAACCTAGCAAGGAGCCACCCGAGAGCAAAGATGGACTTAGGTATCAACGGCAAATGCCGAGTGCGGCTTTGCGTGCTACACGTGCGCGTAGCCGCGGATGGCGTTACTTCAGCGAAACGCTCGACTTAGGTAGCGCGAGTCCTTCAAACCGAAGCGCCAGGGCATGGCCGCCGCTTTCGAAATCCCAATCCGCGTACCTACCACGATGTGCGCGCGATACTTCGGGCGCAGCAATTGAAACGGAGCTCGATCGATACGCTTGCCACTGAGGGCTCCAGTCACCCCGAGCGCTTCAGAGAGCCGCCCCGGTCCGGCACACAGGCGTCTGGCTTCCGTCTCGTGCCTGCGTGCTCGCATCTTCGAAACACCCGCCGTCGGCTCCAATGCACGGATCAGCACTCCAGCCCCATGCCCCGCCTCGCGGCAAACGAAATTCAGGCACCAATGGATCCCGTAGGATAGGTACACATAGGCGCGCGCCGGAGGGCCGAAGAGAACCGTCGTCCTGGCTGTGACGCCTCCGAAACTGTGCGCCGCGGCCTCAGTTTCGTCATAGGCTTCCGTCTCGACGATCACTCCACCAACGCCGTCGACCAGCAAGGTGCAGCCGATCAGGCGCCTCGCCACGAGCGGAGCACTCTGCATGAAGTCGATACCCGACACTTGTCGTCGGGATCGCCCGCGCTCGCTCTTGTCATTCATCGGGGTCGCTCTCGAGTCAACTCTAGTGGTGAATCCGAACCCGTGTCGTCTTCCTCCGGCGGGAAACGCTCGACCGGATTCCGAGCTCCCGCGCCACGATGACCATATCCGGTTCCCTATAGAGTTGCTGAGGACGAAGCATTGTCCATCCTCCCGAACGATGGCGCGCGAGCGACCAAGTTGTGATCGCCCGCGCGCGGTAGAGACGGCCTATGCGTTCGCGTAGGTACCCTTCAAGGTGCGAAGCACCCATCCCGAGGCGATGGTGATGAGACAGCCTACGATTACCTGGTTCCAAGTCGGAACCGGTTGATCGACGAAGCTCAGCAGAAATGGCGACATGATCAACCAGATTCCGGCCGTCAAATTCGTCCACTCTTGCCAAGGGCGCACACTCGCGATAGCAGCGCCGGCCGCGACCGCGACGAGCGTGCCCAGCAAGTACGAGTTCCATGCCGCAGCGTCGTTCATGTGGCCTACACCCATCAGCGGCGCGGCGATCAGCCACATACCCAACGTGATGTTCAACCAGTCCTGCCAACGCACGCGCACTTGTCTCGATTCCAATTGTTGAACTGCCATGACATTTCTCCTTCGTTGTGTCTTGAGCTCGGCAGCGAGGCGAGCCATCCGACTCTCTCGCTAACCACGAACGCAACGCCGCAAGCGGCCGAATTGCGTGCGGCAAATCATCGTGCGAGCTCACGAAGAGGTATTGCAGAAATAGCCCTCGAGTGGTCGGAAACGGCCGGAGATGCGAGAACGGCGCAGTCGAGAATCGGTGCTCGCCGGCGAGCGCTCACCGAATTGCCGAATCACTGGAACGAGTGCTGATCGCCCGATTCAATCAGCACATTGTTCGTCAAGACCGTGGTGGCGAGAACGGTCGGTCGTACTCGAACTAGCCGCAGCTTCAATCAAATGCCGCGAAATTCTTGAAATATAGCGGCGGCTATTTGGCTCATCATGAACGACATGTTGGGACACATCGACTCTGCCGCAAAGGCCTTGAGCACCGTCAAGCGCGAGATGGATCAGCACGGTTCGCCAACGACGGTCGAAGCAAGAGTGTGGCTCGTGTGCTTCGTACCGGGGATCACGAAGCAATGGTGGCATCCGTTCGTCC
This sequence comes from uncultured Gammaproteobacteria bacterium, assembly GCA_963817615.1. Taxonomy (GTDB): domain Bacteria; phylum Pseudomonadota; class Gammaproteobacteria; order Steroidobacterales; family Rariloculaceae; genus FEN-1219. Next base: position 1,067,746 of record CAWFPH010000003.1, read on the forward strand.
ACAAGACTCACAAGCACGTGTTCGCGATGCGTCCAGAGCCCGACGGGAGGTGGACGTTACTGGAACCGTGGTGGCACCGATTGCTGACCGCTTCGCTCAGCTTGGAACAGGCCCGCAAGTTCCTCCTGTGGGCCGCGGCCGGCGACGTGGTGGCCGTGCGCGAGGACGTGCCTGGTCGGGGGAGCCAGGTGCGCGGCTGGATGACATGCGCCGCGCTCGTCTCTTATCTCCTCGGACGGCCGTACTGGGTCTGGACGCCACATCGGCTCTATCGACGGTTGTCTCGAGAATTGAGCGTCACGCGAGTGGACGTATTGGCCCTGCTGGCCCTAGGCTCGGCCGAACTGTCAGCAGCCGTGCGTCCAATCGCCGCGCGCTCGAGCGGCCAATCAAGGATTTCGCCGCTCCGGTACGGGACCTGATTCATTTCGGCTCACTGCTTGCACCGCGAGATGCTGCTTGCATCAAGCGGCTCTATTTGGGTGGGAACTGTGAAACGAACTCGCATGAGAGCACCGCTCGCGGGCTAAGCGGAGAAGGCCGCGACTGAGCAGGCAGCGCGGAATATGATCGGAGCATGCTCGGCACCGTAACCGTCATCACGATCGCCATAACGCTGTGGGGCGTGACCCGTTTTTTCTTGGAAGGGCCGGATCTCTCACGCTATGACCAGGGTTCGCCGCCGCCGGTCAGCGGTGCCCGCGAGCCCAGCGCCGAGCACCAAGAGATCCTGGCAATGCAGCATGAGCTGTCCGCGAGTGCCGCACCGTGGACAAGCCGCAGCCGCCTGCACGCGATGCGCCGGATGATGGACGCGATGGGAGACGAGGCTGACCTGACGGGCATCACGATTGCCCCGGTCAGCATTGCCGGCGTGGCCGGGGAATGGGTGCTGGCTCCGGATCGAGTACCGCGACGGCGCCTGCTGTATGTCCACGGCGGCGCTTTCAGCATGGGTAGTCCCAAGAGTCACCGCGGTATCACAACGCGTTTTGCGCGCATCTCCCACGCCGCCGTTCTCGCAGTGGACTACAGGCTGATGCCCGAGCATCGTCGCCTCGACGGTTTTGCCGATTGTCAGACCGCGTATGGCTGGATACTCGCCGAGGGGCCCGAGGGTCCGGGGTCTCCCGAGACGCTGTTCCTCGCCGGCGATTCAGCCGGCGGCAACCTCGTGTTGGCGCTCACCGCTTGGGCACGGGATGCCGGTCTGCGAGCGGCCGAAGCGGTCGTCGCGCTCTCTCCGCCCACGGATGGCACGTTTTCCGGCCCCAGTCTGCTCTTCAACGCGGCGACCGACCCGGTCGTCGGTCCGTTGTTGGGACGCATTGCAAGGCTGCCACGTGGAATAGTCGTGTGGCTATCATGGCTGATCAACCGGGTCCGCCCCTGCGATCCTCGAGTATCGCCGATTCACGCCGACCTCTCGAACCTTCCGCCGACGCTCCTACAGGCGAGTGAGGTGGAAGTGCTCATCGATGATGCTCGGCGGTATGTCAACAAATGCCGCGCCGCCGGTTCCGACGTAACACTGGAGACCTGGCATCACATGCTGCACGTATGGCACGTGTTCGAGCAGCGTCTTCCGGAAGCCCAGGAAGCTTTCCGCCATATCCAGCGCTTTCTCGAGCTGCACGTCGCGCGAGAATGAGGCTCGGAGCGACACAATGAGGTCACGCGCCGGGGCGATCGCGCGACCGTCGAGCCATCGCCACATCTGGCGCCCGGCAGCGCAATATCGACCCCATACCAAAGTATGATGTGCGGCTCCGTAAAGTAGCGCATCCTCTCCTCGAAGAGCTGCAGGACAGAGCGCCAAAGACACGCGGGAAGGATTACGTGCCCTATTCGAGAAGCTCGGAAGGTCGCGCGACCGAGGCCCAGTGCGGGCCGCTACGCGAGGGTATCGAAATTTTCGAATGCATCATGCCCCACTTGTCTGCCTGATCGACGACGATGAGTCGGTACGCGAATCGCTGCCTGACCTCCTGAGGGAACTTGGCTTCGACGTCTGCGCGTTCTCCTCGGCGGAGGAGTTTCTAGCCTCCGGAGTCGAGGCAACGGCCGATTGCCTGCTTCTGGACATCGCAATGCCGGGGATGACGGGACTGGAGCTGCAACGCGAGCTACAAGTTCGAGGGCTTTACATCCCGGTCATCTTTATCACCGCGCAGACCGACGAGCGGTTGTGGCGTAAAGCGATCGCACAGGGCGCCGTCGAATGCTTGATCAAGCCGTTCACGGAAGCCGCGTTGGTTACTGCTTTGAAGGGCGCTCTCAAGGAAAGCTGAACAGTCGCCTGCCCAGTCGAGGGCCCAAAGAGAGGGCTACATATATGGGTACCGCCAGGAACACCCACCATCGGCCGAGGATCGGAGCCATGCCACAACCGAGTCCCATCGTGTTCGTCGTCGATGACGACGTGTCGGTCCGTGAGTCGCTGCAAGGCTTGCTGGACAACGCCGGATGGCGAGTCGAGACGTTCGCTTCTGCCCGCGAGTTCCTGGCCCGACCCCGTCAGCTGACACCGAGCTGCCTGGTGCTGGACGTCACGCTTCCCGATCTCAATGGGCTGGAACTGCAAGAGCGGATTGCCGGCGACCGCACGGACATGCCGATAATCTTCATTACCGGCTACGGCGACATCCCCACGAGTGTCAAGGCCATGAAAGCGGGCGCAGTCGAGTTTCTGACGAAGCCAATCAGCCCGGATGCGTTGCTGGACGCAATCGGTCACGCCATCGAGCATAGCAGAGAGGCTCTTCGTGAGGAGGCGGAGCTTTCGATTCTGCGCGATCGTTACGGCTCACTCACACCTCGCGAGCGTGACGTAATGCATTTGGTCGTAACCGGTCAGCTCAACAAACAGGCGGCCGGTAAGCTCGGGATCAGCGAGATCACCGTGAAAGCGCACCGCGGCAACGTAATGCGCAAAATGGAAGCCCACTCGCTCGCCGAGTTGGTGAAGATCGCGGCCCGGCTAGGTTTAAACGAATGATGCGCGGCTAGCAAGGTGGAGGCGCACCGATCCGGAGCCACGTTGTGCGGGCGCCGACTGTGCGCACGCGCTTTGGCTCACTTCGCGCCCGGCGGAATCGAAAAAGAGAAGGACGTGCCGAAGCCTTCGTTCGGCTCCGCCCACAAACGCCCACGATGCCGTTCGATAATGCTCCGGCTGACGTAAAGGCCGATCCCCATCCCGGCGGTCTTCGTGGTGAAAAACGGTTCGAACAACCTGTCGGCATGCTCCGGCGGGATACCGTCGCCTGCATCGACGACCGTCAATCGCACATCGCCATCCTGTTGCAGGTTCGTCTTCAACAGAACCTGGCGCGAACGATCCTCGACCCCCTTCATCGCATCGGAGGCGTTCAGAAGAAGATTAAGTATGACCTGCTGAAGTTGAACCCGATCGCCGTAAACGGCTGGGAGGTCTTCAGCAAACTGTGTCCGCAGACTCAGACCGCTGCGTTGAAACTCCGCCAATGACAGCGTGACGACTTCCCGCGCAGTTTCATTGAGATGAACTTCTTCCCTGACTGTGTCCTTCCGAGAAAACATGACTCGTAGACGACCAATGACATCCGAGGCGCGGTGTGCATCGCGGATCGTCCTTCGGACGGTTTCCAGTGCCCCGCTGACGTTCGGAGAGTCCACGGACAGCATTCTGAGGGCGGTACTCGCGTTGGTCAGAATGCCCGACAGAGGCTGGTTCACCTCATGGGCGATCGAAGCCGTCAAAGCCCCGAGGCTCGATACGCGCGACAGGTGCGCCAATTCGGATCGCAAGCTGCTCAACGCGACTTCTGCATTGTGGCGCTCGGTGATATCGCGGACCGCTCCGATGTACTCGAGCTGTCCCTCTTCATTCACGAAGCGCCGGGCGGTCGTGTGTACCCACTTAACCTGCTTGTCGGGCATTTGGAGTCGGATTTCATAGTCCGCCTCGTTTCTGTCATTCCGATTGGCTTCGATCTTCTGCTGTATGAGACCCTGATCGTCCGGGTGGATCCGCGACGCCATCAGCTCCATCGTCACCGGCGTGCCCGGCTCGAGCCCGTTGATGCGGCAGTTCTCGTCGGAAAACCGAAGTTCGTCGGTGACGGTGTTCCAATAGAACGTGCCGGTCTGACTCAAACGCTGCCCCTCCTCGATAACGACCGCGTTTTGCCGCAATTCACGCTCGCTTTCACGCAGGTGTTCCTCCGCGCGCTTTCTGTCGTCGATATCAAACAGTACAACGTACCAGCGGTCGACCCCTCCATTGTCGGAACGCAGCGGAATTCCGTTAGCGCGGAACCAACGATAGTCGCCCGTTGAACCGAGAAGTCGCTGTTCTATGTCGTACGCGGCGCCGGACTCGATGGAGCGTTTGAAGACCTCCGAGGAGCGAGGTAAATCGTCTGGATGAACAATTCCTGACGTTGACCACCGCTTCAGCTCATCAAGGGTCTTGCCAAGATATCGGAGCGTTTGAGCGTTGACGTGTTCGATTTCGCCCGCGGCCGTCAAAACCACGACGAACGCAGGAATGTTGTTCAAGATCGTGCGAGCCTGTGACTCGGAGATAGGAACGGGCTCTACCTCAGCGTTGGCCCTCGTGCGCTCGGCAATTTCACTTGCCAACGATTCGACGGTAAAGGCTGCCCGCAATGCGATCGCCGCCTGGTCCGCGGCCATATTCAGAGCGAGCCGCTCTATGTCGCCCGGAAATCCGTTCCGACGGCACCCCACTACGAGCTGGCTTGCGGGTCTCGCCGATTCCAGGGTGTAACACACGACAGATAGGGTTTCTCTCCCGATGCGGCGACGATCGATGTCGTTGGAATCCATCGTGCCGCTTTGCAGACCGGCGGAGATCGCGTCGAGAAACTCCTGGCGCGAGGCATAGTTGTCCCGTGATGCTCCGAGCCGAAACCATTCGTCGGTCCGAACCGCATCAGATAAGCGGACGTAAGCAAAGTCGAGCTCAAGCCGATGTACGAGTGCTCGGAGCAGCGAGCGCGCCACGTACTTCGAGTCACGGCCACTCCAGCTCGCAGCCAGCGCCAGAACATCTTTGAAGTGATTGACGCAGGCGAGCAGCGCGGCCGCTTCGGTACCGGCGTGAATCGGCGAATTCGCTTCCGGCAGAAGTCGGCGATATTTCTGTCGCAATGCTCGAAGCGCCGACCGCCGTCCCTGTTTTTCGTGCATCGATGTGCCAATACCCAAAATGGCAATCGCCCTGCGAGGCGTCTTCACGGCAGCAAAAGGTCTACACAACGCGTCGGGGACGCATCCAGGTTCTGCTCCCTTAGTGCCAGACGCAGCGACAATTGTCGAGGGGCCGACACACTCACCGAGCGGGAACAAAATGATACCAAAGTAGAATTGACGGGCCGCTGACGCGAACGCAACTTGGTGTCGGCGGGTCTGAACTGCCGAACCGCCAGCTAACGCGAAATCTATCGACCTCGGTTGCCGTATGCCCAGAGCAAAGCCCGGAAAGGTATGTCGTTGTTCGAGAACCGGCGCAGCCTGGATACTCGGCTGATCATCGCAATCCCGGCGGTGGCACTAGGCGCCAGCGCGCACGGCGCCGCCGCCACGGCATCGGCCGCTGACCAGATCGAAGACATCATCGTCACGGCCCACAAGGAGGAGCAGGCCACCAGTAGCGTCGGCATGTCCATCACGGCCGCCACCGCAGATATCCTGCGGAACCGCGGCATCGACGCCGTAGCCGACCTGCCCAGATTGGTACCCGGGCTCACGTTGCAAGACGGCGCGTTCAACTCCACATCCATTACCCTGCGCGGTGTTGGCTTTTTCAACAGCGACTTGGACACGCCGCCCGCCGTCACCGTCTATATCGACGAGGCGCCCTTGACGTACCCAATGTTGACGAAGCTGGCCGCATTCGACCTTGCGCGCGTGGAAGTGCTGAAGGGTCCTCAAGGCACGCTTTTCGGTCAGAATGCCACGGGCGGCGCCGTGAACTACATCGCCGCAAAACCAACTGAAACATTGGCCGCCGGCCTTGATGCCGGATACGGAACTTTCGACCGGCTCCGAATCGGCGGATTCGTCAGCGGTCCGCTGAACGATCGACTCGATGGCCGAATTGCACTGCAGGTCCGGAGTGGCGACCCCTGGCAGAACAGCGTCACGCGTCCCGGCGATCAGCTGGGGAACATCAGCGAGGCGCAGACTCGCGGCACACTCGAATGGCGGCCGACGACTCGGTTGACGTCTCGTATCACTCTAACGCTGACTCACGATGGCTCCGACAGCCTGGCGGCGCAGTTCATTGCGCCTGTGTCGCACTTCCCAGCGCTCGCGGTGCCGGGACTATTCGCGTTTCCCACGGTGACCGAGCCGCGCTCCGCCGACTGGACGCCGGTGCGAGCCGATAACAATACGCCGTTCCCCTACCGCAGCGACACGACTCTTGATCACGTGAGCTGGCGGAACGACTTCGCGCTGCGAGACGACATCACGCTCACGTCCCTTACCTCTTACGCCCATCTTAGTGAGAGATACGGCCAGGACCAGGACGGAACTCCGTTCCACATCGGCGGCGAAGCCATCGACAGGAACGGCAGGGTGCATGCGTTCTATCAAGAACTGCGCTTTGCGGGCCGAGAACGAGGATTACATTGGCTCGCCGGCGTGAATTACGCGCACGACATCGTTTTCGACGAAGCGCTGCACTTTTTCGAGGACACTGACGCCAGTCACTTGTTTGAATCTGCGGATCCCCAGGCGATCGCCGACGAGAGCCGCTTCATGGGGCAGCTACATGCAGCGACTTTCGCTGCGTTTGGACGCGTCGAGTTCAATCTCGGCGAGAAGGTTCTCCTAGAGACCGGCGCTCGCTACAACGTAGACCGTCGAACGTTCGACAACTGCGCATTCGTGGTGACCGATCATCTGGCTCGATTCTGGAACCTATTTCGTGGCGGCGCCCAGCCGCCAACTCGCGTGGGAGACTGCTACGTAGTCGACCCCGGACTTCAGCCCGTCGACAATGTCCACAACGCGCTGAACGAGAACAGCGTGCCGTGGAGAGTGGGAATTACGTGGTCGGCGCGCCAGAACTTCATGTTCTACGCCAATGTCAGCAAGGGCTACAAGGCCGGCGCAGCCCCTGTGCTGGCTGGCTCGACCACCACGGAGTTCCAGCCCGTGCCACAGGAGTCGCTGCTGGCGTACGAGGCGGGCATCAAGGCAGGTATGCTCGATCGCCGGGTCCAATTGAATGCGTCGGTCTTCCACTACGACTACAGAGACAAGCAGTTGCGTGGATCCGAGCTTGACCCCGTCTTCGGTCCGCTCGAGGCCTTGGTCCAAATCCCGAAATCTCACGTCGATGGCGCGGACGTGCAACTGGTTGCTCGACCGATCAAGGGGCTAACCGTCGATGCGTCGGCCACCTACCTCCGAACGAATATCGATGAGTTCACGGGATTCGACGCGCTCGCCAACTTTGGTGATCACTCCGGCACACCGTTTCCGTTCTCCCCTAAGGTGCACACGAACACGAACATCGACTACGAGTTCGCCGTGTCGCCTGACATCAAAGCCTTTGTGGGTGCATCCGACACGCACAACGGTAAGACCTTTGCTGGCGTGGGCGCCATCGACACGCTGAAAATCGACGCTTTCAGCTTGCTCGATCTGCGCGCCGGCGTCGAAATGGGATCGGGACGCTGGCGTCTCTGGGCGTGGGAAAAAAACGTAACGGACGAATATTACTGGTCCAACACGTTCGCCAACGGCAACGCAGTCTCCCGGTTCGTTGGGCAACCGAGGGTCGCGGGTGTTAGCCTCTCGGGTCGCTTCTAGGTTCGCTCCGGGACAAAACAGAGCGCGGGTGTCACCACAACAATCGAAAACCGTGCATGTGGCCGGGGCCCTTCACCTCGTCTAACGCCGGCGGTCGCGGCGCGTCCGCAACCCCCGCCTTCTGCACTTCTATCGTGCTTCGGGCCGCCGCAGGGAGAAGCGGCCGACACGGTCGTCGTTGCTACCCACCCAGATGTCGCCGCCCACGCGCATCGCCGAGCTCACCGCCTGCATCGCGGCCGTTTGATCGGCACCGCCGAGTCGCGTGAAAGCTAACGTCTCAGGGTCGACCTCGAGCACCGACCACCCCGTCGCGCAGCCCGCGCCGCTGCACGCTGTCGGCGCGACATAGTTGGGACCGGCGGTCAGAAGCTTGCCATTGGAAGCCCAGTGGATATTGTCCGGCCGAATAGGCACCGACACCGTGCGCTTGGCCATAGGCGTGGCGCGGCGATCGAAGCGGACGATCTCGTGCACACCCATCGCGGCAACGAACACGTAGCGCTCGTCCTTCGAGATGTCGATACCATTCGGCAGCGACAGCTCGGTACCGGCCAGCGCCTGCGGCTGGCCGCCCGGGTGCCACTCGACCAGTTGGCCGGTGATTCCGGCCGGGACGCCTGGGGTGCCCCTGTAGTTCTGGTCCCGCATTCGAGTCGCGATGAATCCGCCGTCGGCGAGCCTAGCCACACTGTTGTGGTAACCGTCTTGCTGCAGAAGTACGCAACCCTTCCAGGTGAGCCTCGGCGCTGCGCTGCGAAGATCGAGGTTGTAGATTTCGATCGCCTCGCGCGCGCCGTGGCTAGTCGTGTAGAGCGTGAAGAATCGGGGCGCGGTCTCCGCGAGACTCAAACCGTGCGTATCGAACGCCTGCAGATTTAGCGGCCCCGGACAGTCGCGATACGCACTCGTGTCGTGTTGTAAGGTGAAGTTAGGAGTGTGGATCAGCTCCGAATGCGTCCGAGTAACTGGGTCGATCAGATACAGGTGGCCCGGTGCACGGTGACCGGACGCGAGCAGAAGGCCCGTTGACCCAACGGTCAGAATGTCTTCGGGGACGACGAGCTCACAGATGTAGGTCAGGCCTTGCTCGTCGCGACAAGCGGGCGCAGTCGCACCTGCCTGCGGCGCGACGTTCCGGTTCTGCGCTAAGACAGAGGTTGTAACACCACCGGTGAATACGGCCACCGCCACGAAGATCCAACGATGCAGTCTGGTCATGCAGCAGCTCCTTACGGGTCGGTAGCATGCCGCGCGGGATATCCCCGGACATCCTGGGCGGTCTTTGGATGGAGGCTAGGAGCGGAATCGAAAAGGCTGCTGCGGTTCGCGCAAATGCTGATGGTTCCGCATGCTCTTGTTTGAGTTGCCCCCAGAGTTACCCTCGTGCATTCTGAATGCGCGGAAGCGCCAACGTTATCTAGCAAGTCGGAGAAAATCAAACAGTGACTCGACCCGCTCCAACCATAGACTGCCGCGCAGGTCGCAATGTCGCCCTCGTTGGCGTGGCAGCAACGCCACAGCGATAGAATTCGCCCGCGAGCAAAATATTCCTCGTCGCGTGCGGCTGCTAACGCGTCGGTTTGTGAGCGCGCCCCGACTGGCGCCAGTCTGCGGTGCTCTTGAACTTCGAGGAGGCCCAAGCAGGCGCCGCGCCGGTGGTGTTGCTGAGCTATGCGCTCTGGCAGCACTTCGGCGGCGCCCCCAGTGCGATCGGCGCGCCATCGAGCTCATTGGTCGTGGACGCTGAAGTGGACCCTGCGTCGCTTCTTTAGCACCGGGGAGTGGCCACCGGGCAGGCTGCCGCGGGTCCGTGAAAACCTCACCTCCGCGAGCATGCAGCACGTGATTCCCGAGGATATGGCGCGGCTGGAGCCGCACCACCTACATGGATAGCGTCCGTGAGCAGCATCGTTACGGTGATCAGAAAAAATCACAGCTCGTGCGGGAAAGATCAGCGGACTCGTGGGAGCCTTTCGTCCCCGGACGGGCCTTAGGCCAGGCTTGAAACGAGGGGCGTGCGAATGGCGGAAGCGACCAACGCGGCTGAATCGGTATCTGTTTTCAGCGGGCGTCCCTGGATTGCCAGATCGCGCGACCACGTGTTCTACAGCGCCATGGCCTGGGCGATCGGCGCCGCCATGTTCTATGGGTTTGCAACCACTTACTACCTAAAGGAATTCTTTGGGACGCCGCCGCTTCCGCGCATCGTCCATGTCCACGCAGTCATCTTTACGGCCTGGGTCGCGTTCTTCATCCTGCAGGCCTCGCTGCCAGGTTCAGGCCGCACTGCGCTCCATAGGAAGACCGGCATTGCCGGCGCGGCGCTCGCAGTCGCAATGATCGTGTCGGGGTTCCTCACGGCGGTCGCAGTCGCGCGGCTCGGTCATTCCGATGGCGCGCTCTCGCAGGATCCGGTCGAGTCCCTGGTCATCAATTTGCTGAGCCTGCCTGTGTTTCTAGTCTTCCTGGTGACGGCACTGTGTTACACGCGTAGACCCGAAGTGCACAAACGGCTCATGCTGCTCGCGCAGATCGCGCTTTTGGGCGCTGCAGTCGGCCGCTGGCCTATTTTCGAGGGCAAACCCGCCGCCGCACCCGGACTCGTTCTCATGGCATTCGCTCTCGCCGGTCCGCTCTACGATCTGGTTTCGCGACGGCGCGTACATCCGGTGTACGTGTGGGGAGTGGGTTTCCATCTTCTGATGTCGCCACCCCTTCGATTCGTGCTCGCGAGAACTGATCTCGTTCACGGGATCGCGGTCCGACTCATTCGATGATTCCCGTGAGGGGACTCGGGGGGACGACCAGGCGACCGCCGCGCAGCTCGTGTCCGTCGGGAGGGCCGTTGCGAAGCCAGTAGGCATCGAGACCGAGCTCCACCGTGAGGTCGTGAAATCGCGGGTCGCGGCGGAAGGAGCGCATCTCCTCGAGCCATATCACCCACCATTCCGATCCGATCACCCCGGCGGCACGCGCGTCGTCGAGCATTCGGCGGGCGCAGGCGTAGGCATCGTCCATCGCACCGCGCATAGCGTGGCGGGTCATTTCCCATTTGCGTGCGAGTGGCTCCGTCGAGCCCGGAAGCTTGGCCGGCGGTCCGGCGTCGCCCGGCTGATCAGTGCGTGCCGTCAGGAGAGCTGTCGTGATGGGCACGTGGCCGAAGGTCGGCGGGAAGTCCAGCTCGTAGGCCAGCTCGACATACCATCGGGCCTCGTCGTTTCGAGACGCAGCCAACGCCGTCAGCGCCACGATCGACGCCATCACCGGCTGCGCCGGCGCGAGCACATGAGCTTGCAGCGCATCGTCGAACGCCCGCCGCAAATAACCCAGGCTGAGCCAGAGCGCCATCGCACGGCGCGCATGGGCCATCGGGGCGTTGCGGCCGACGGCAAGAGCGGTCGCGTAGCTTGTGGCCGCGGCCTCCCAATGACCTCGCGTACGGCTTACCTCGGCGAGCGCCAGGTGTGATGCCCACTCATTTGCGTCGAGCTCGAGCGCGCGCCGGGCGAAGGCCTCTCCTTGTCGCAGCGCGTCGGCGATCGGGTATTGCACACCGTCGGCAATGCAGTGTGCCGCGGCCAGGTGCGAGAAACCCCGTGCACAGGCTGGATCTTCGCTGACGACCTGCTCAGCGAGCTCTATCGCGCGTCTGACGTTCGGCTCACTGGGCATGGTGTTCAGGAGCCATTCGACCTCCATGAGTCTCTTGTAGGCGCTGACGCTGCGTGTTGGGGGCCTGCCGAGGCTCGGGATGCGCGGTTCGCGTAGTCCGGGGAGTGCGCTCAGCACGCTGCGTGCGATTTCGTCCTGCAGTGCCAACAAGTCGCCCGCGCCGCGATCGAAGGTCCGTGACCACACGCGGTAGCCGGTTATGCCGTCGACGAGCTGGATGGTGATGCGGACCTTGTCGGCTGCGGCGCGCACGCTGCCTTCCAGCACCGATGCGACCCGGAGCTCGCGGGCGATTAGTCGGATGTCTGCATCGCGGTCCTTGTACGCGAAGGACGAGGTCCGCGCCGGAATTTTGAGGCCCGCGATCCCGGTTAGCCGGTGGATGATCTCCTCGGCGATGCCGGAGCAGAAGTAGTCGTTGCCGGGGTCGCCGGTGAGGTTCACAAACGGCAGCACCGCCACGGACTGTGGCGCGTCGTCCGCCGATACGGCGGGCGTGCCGGCGGGGCTGAAGGCGCTTCGAGAGACCGCATCTCCGGCATGCGTGACAAGCACGTCGGCTACGAACCGATAGCCTTGGCCCGGCGCGGTCACGATGAACGTGTGATCGCCGGGCTTCTCGCCGAGCACCCGGCGCAGGAGCGAGATGTTGCGATTGAGGCTGTTTTCCTCCACTACCGTGTGCGGCCAGATCAGGTCCATCAGCGTCGATTTCTCGAGCAGCTCGCCGCGACGCTCGATGAGGCACAACAGGGTGTCGAAGACTCTGGGCGGGAGCGCCAGCGCCTTGCCCTCGACACGCATCAGAAGGAGTCGCCGCTGAGGATCGAGGCGAAAACGGTCGAATTCGTAGACCAGCCTGGGCTCGCTCATACGACGAAACGCGTTCCGATAGACCGCGTGCAGCGGACTCGGGTTACGAGGAGTGGATTATCGGGCCGAGGGGCGTGAGATGGGAACAGACAGATGACACCGGTTTTCGCTTGCGAACCGCGGCGTGAACGGCATCAACCTCGTGATCGACGGCGGCTGGCTGCTGACTTTGCCCGCGAACGCGCCCCGTGCGCTCGCGCGATCGCAAGGTGCCCGGATCGATTGCTAAGGTTCGGAAACGCGCGTGGCCGACAGAAGCGTGGCGGTGCGTTGATCGGCGCGCTGATAGAGCGTCTTGCCGTCGCCCGACGCGTCGAATATCAGAGTACTGTTCGCGCGGTCCAGCGTCACGGAGAGCGTTTCTTCGTCGCGCCCGAGCAGTTGAACCGCTCGAACCGCGGCGCGGTTCCGTCCGCTTTGATCTCGACCCGCTCGTTGTCGAGCAACGACATCAGCTCGCCGCTCGAGAGCTTCCAGCCGCCGACGTATGCGGCACAGCGAGCCGGATGCAGGGCACACTCGAGACTCGGGCCAGCCTTGGTGCCCGTGCCCGACACCGGCCTGGTTCCGGTCTGTTTTGGCCGGACCTCGAGCGACGGCACCGCGCCGACGTGGTCGCGAGTGATCTCGGTCTCCGTAGTCGCGGTTATGTCGACGTCTTTGTGGCGAAGGTACGTGAGCACGCCCACAGTCGCCCTTGCGACCGCGGCGAAACCCGCGAGATAGCTAGGAAGGGACTCGAAAACCGACTTACCGCGGCCGCTTTTCTTTTTCTTCTGCCATTTGAACCGTCGCCCGAGCGACGCAGTTCGCGCAAGCAGCGGACACTATAAGATGATCCGGCCGGCAAATCGAACGCTGCAGGTCAGCGCGCCTTGGGCGGAAATGGGGGAAGACGATGACGGACGAGAACAGCGTATCGCGACGCGGCGTACTGGCGGGCACGCTGGCTGCAGCGGCCGGCGGCGCCGCCTTGCTCGCGCAGACGGGGGCATTGGGCCAGGCGCCCACGCCGAGGACCCGTAAGCGCTTCAAGGCTTGGATCTCGCGCGGCGACGGGCCCGGGCGCACGACGCTGCAGGACGTCACGCTGCGGCCCATCGCCGGGCGCCAGGTCGCCGTGCGCACCGAGGCGACGAATCTCTGTTGTTCCAACGTACCCGCGGTGCTCGGCATTCAGCCGCCGCCGAACGCGCGGCCGAGCGCGCTCGCCGCGGCCCCCGGCAATCGCCGGCTCAACGACATGGCGGTGATCCAGGGGCACGGCGGCATCGGCACCGTCGAGGCGGCGGATAGGAATTTCGAAGCCCCCTGCTCCGCGGGCAGCGGTGCGCGTAACAGCCATTGTGTCAAAGCCGCCAGCGGATCGCGCGCCGAATCGGCCTCACCACCCGGCTTCGCAGCGGGGTTTCAGCGCGCCAACGGCCCCGATGGACGCTTCTCGCCTCACCGCGCGCAGCACCGTCCGCGGCTCGCGCGGGAACACGAACCTCTCGACACGATTGAATCAGAACAACGACGCCTGCGGCGGCGCTCGCGCCCCGAGTGAGCACCTCGGCGCATCCTCCCCACCCTGCTCCCGCCGGTGCGCGAGAATCCGCTCGATCAGCTCCGGCGCCTCGATGCTCGCAATGACTTGCAGCCGCCCGCCGCAGGGACACCGACTCGCGGCACTCCTTCCAACAGAGTGGCGCCCTCAAGCCTTGCCGCTTGACGGTCGAACGTGACGAGCGGAAGACGATCCTGAGCGATGGCACAGCCCAAATGGAGACACTCGGCGAAGTCGGCCTTGTTGGATCGATAGAAGAAGAGCGCGCGTTCCACAGCCGCCTCTTCTTGAAACTCGAGCTCTCGCGTTTCTAACAACTTAACGAGCGTTCCGAGAACCGAGTCTTTCGAAAAGCGATACCGTGCGCGCAGCACCCATTCGAGCTCCAGCAGGACCGTCAGGGGAACGAGCAACGCTTCGCCGGTTCGTGCAGCTTCTCTCGCCAGTGTTTCGGCTTGCGCCGTTTGGCTGGGATCATCACCTACCAGCAGCCGCACAATGACATTGGTGTCGAGCGTCGGCACGTATTTACCGCCGCCCGATCCTCATCTTCGTGACGGGCACTTTGCGTTTCGTTGTTCGCTTGAGTGTCCCTACCAGCGCGGGCAACGACCGTGTCTTTGCGCGCATCACCGTGGTGCCATCCGGCATCACCGTGAACACGACACGGTCTTGTGACTGCAAGCCCATAGCGCGCCGCACATCGGCCGGAATCGTAATCTGCCCTTTGCTTGTGACGGCGGATTCCGCCATTGTCGGACTCCTTACTTAATACACAATTGTAAGGCAAGCTCGCGGACGTTGCCACTTATCGGCCCCTTATGACGGCATGGCTCGAAGACGCCGGAGGTTACGATCTGCTCCCCAGTGAATCGCTGAATGGTAGAAATTCGGCTAAGGGACCCACCGAACACCGCTTGCCCATCCATAATCGGTTTAATTGAGCGCGGACAGAGAACAAACGCGCGCCAACAGCGGCACGGCGGCTAAGAGGAAGTCCGATGAGCAGCAACGAACAAGCACTTTTGGACAAGCTCAAGGCCTTGCCGCCACAACAGCGCGCGGAAGTCGAAGACTTCCTCGACTTCCTCACCGCCAAGGCCAGGAAGCGCGCCGCCGTGAATCGACTTCTCGCCATCGCACCGGCGCTCGAAGCAGCGGGCATCGAACGTATGAGCGACGAAGAGATCAACGCCGAGATCAAGGCCGCTCGCGCCGAACGGCGCGCACGTAAGCAACAAGAGCAGAAGTGATCGCGTGCGGCTCGTGCTCGACACGAACGTGGCGATATCCGCGCTGCTGTGGCGCGGCACGCCGCATCGACTACTCGAGATGATCCGCCGCCAAGACAGCCTGCAGCTCTGCAGCAGCTCCGCATTGCTCGAGGAGCTCACCGACGTCGCCGGCCGTCCCGCGTTCACCCGGCGCCTGGCTACCATCGGCAAGACGGCGCCCGAGTTCCTCGTCGACTACCTCGAAGCGATCGAGCTCGTCGAGCCCGTCGACGTACCGCGCATTGCGCGCGATCCAGACGAGGAATTGCGGCCACGCGTGAGACGCATCAGGACGTCTTTGGCGGTCTTTGGATGGAGGCTAGGAGCGGAATCGAACCGCTGTACGCGGCTTTGCAGGCCGCTGCATGACCACTCTGCCACCTAGCCGGGAGACGCCGCAATTTATCATATGAGCGGGCTTTGCTCTCGTGGAACGAGTCGAGTCCGCACGGCAGCGCGACGAGAGGGTCAGAATGCACTCTCTCCGGTTAGGTCCCTGCCGACGATCAACTGGTGGATCGTCTCTGTACCCTCGTAGGTCGCGACGCTCTCGAGATTCAGCATGTGGCGAATCGGCGCGTGCGCGAGCGTAATGCCGGCCGCGCCGAGCATATCGCGGCAGTCGCGCGCGATATCGAGCGCCGCCCGCACGTTATTCCATTTGCCGAGCGAGATCTGGGCGCTCGATGCCGCATCGTCGTCGCGCAGCCGCCCGAGACGCCAAGCCAGGAGCTGTGCTGCGGCGAGACGCCTCGAGGCCTCTGCGAGCCGCGCCTGAATCAGCTGCGTCCGCGCGAGCGGACGGCCGAAAAGCTCCCTCGCTTTCGAATGCTCGAGCGCCGCAGCGAGACATGCACGGGCTGCACCGGTCGCTCCCCACGCGATTCCGAAACGCGCGTCGTCGAGGCAGCGCAGCGCGGCACGTAAGCCCTCCGCGCCCGGCAGTTGAGCGCTCGCGGGGAGCCGCACGTCCGCGAACACGAGCTCCGCCGTGTTCGAGGCGCGTAGCGAGAACTTGTTCTGCAGCGTGCGCGCCTCGAAACCAGGCTCGCTCGTCTCCACCAAGAATGCCGTAATGCCGCCGTCCGTCGCGGCCCAGACGACCGCTACGTCGGCGAGACCGCCGTTCGTGATCCAGAGCTTGCGGCCGCTGAGCAGCCAGTCGCCGTCTTGGCGGCGCGCACGCGTCCTCATCTTGGCGGGGTCCGAGCCGCCCTGCTCCTCCGTCAGAGCGAAGCAGCCGAGCGAAGCGCCGCGCGCAAGCGCGGGCAGCCAACGCTCGCGCTGCTCGGGTGAGCCAAAGCGCGCGATTGTGCCCATCACGAGGCTGCTCTGCACGGACACACAACTGCGCAAGCTGCTGTCGCCTCGCTCGAGCTCGGCACAGATCACTCCGTAGCCCGTATAGCTCAAACCGGCGCAGCCGTAATCTTTCAGCGTGGCGCCGAACACGCCCAGCTCGGCGAGTCGCGGCACGAGCTCTATGGGGAATCGCTCGGCCGCAAAGCAATCAGCGATGAGCGGCAAGGCTTCCCGATCCACGAAGCGTCCCACCTGGTCCTGAACCAGGCGCTCGTCCTCGTTCAGCAAGTCGCGGACGCCGAATGGGTCGAGCGGATCGAGTCGGCTCATCGGTCGCGAGGCGCGCGCGGCTAACTGACGTCGCTGACCGGCGTGCGGCCGGCTACTTCAGCTGGTCGTCGACCCAAAACCGCGTGCCCGTGACATCGGCATGCGCCATCAGGCCTCTATCGGTGAGCTGGTAGAAGGCGAGCCCGTTGATGAAGCTCGACCGCGCCGACACGCCCTCTTTCCCGGCGGCGGCCTCCGCCGTTGCGCTCGAGTCCCAACCGCCGTTCACGAATTTGTCGAGACGCGCCTGGTTCTCGAACAACATCACGAGGCTGTAGCGCTGCGCGCCGACGCCGAGCCCGATGCCGGCGAGCCCCATGTGCATATAGGTTCGATGACCACCCGCCTTGTCGACTACGACGCCCGTGCCGCCACCGCCCGAGACGATGAAGCCCGCCTTCGTCGCCGTGAAAACCGCGTAGCCGGCGGCCTTGTCGTAAAGGCTGTGAGCGTCGGGCTGCGCCTTGAAGAGCTGGTCGAGCACGTTCTGGGCGTTCGTGTCGATCTCGAGGCGCCGCTGCTCGACTTTCACATCGCCCTTCTGGGCGTACGCCGTACCGAGACTCAGCGTCAATACCGTAGCGAGCAAACCGATTCGCGGGCTGAACATGTCGATCCTTTGGTTGCCAAAAAAAGAACGAAGAACATGGCGCCTTATGGCGCAATCGCTGCGCAACGATACGCCGTGCGCAGATCAGGCCCAACAGTCGCCAATCGCCGACACGGGCGACGGGCCGGTTCAAGCCGTCAAGTAGCCCGTGAGCTGGTAGCCGATCAACGCGAATCCCGCGCTCATCAATGCAACGTTGGTGGCATAGGCGTGCTTCAGGAAGCCGCCGGTTGCCCGCCACGCGTTGAACACCGTCAAGATCAAACCGAGCGCGGCGAGCTGACCAACCTCGACGCCCACATTGAACGCGACCATGTTCGGCACGAGGCCGTCCCTCGAGAGCGCGATATCCTGTAGCTTCGTCGCCAAACCCAGGCCGTGGAAAAAGCCGAACACGAGAACCGCCGCCCGCATGTTCGGCTGGAAGCCGAGCGCACGAAATCCGCCGAGGTTCTCGAATGCCTTGTAGACGACCGAAAGGCCGATCACGGCATCGACCAGGTAGGCGTTCACGTGCCAACCGCCGAGCACGCCGAGCAGCAACGTCGTGCTGTGGCCGAGCGCGAACAGGGTGACGTAGAGCGCTACGTCCTTGAGCCGGTACAAAAAGAAGATCACTCCGCCCAAGAACAGCAGGTGGTCATACCCCGTCACCATGTGCTTGGCGCCGAGGTAGATATACGGACCGATGTGCATCCCGCTCGCGCGCAGCAGGAACTCTTGGTCTGCGCCGGAGATGCCGTGGGCCCACGCGTAGCCGGCGGCTGCCACGGCTAGAAGCGCCGCGCTCAGCCGGCGGATGCCGCGACTAGCGTCCATCGATCGACACCTCGTTCCCCTGCGAACCCGCCGTGATCGCCCCGTGGATGCTAGCACCGCGCGCTGTCACGCGTCTCGGTGCCCCCAAGACGCCCTTTGACGGCAGCGGACTTGCGGCCCGGCGCTCCTCGACGCAGCATGACGCCCACATGGAGCGCCGAGCGCCACCTGACACAACTCCATATGCACCAAAAGATTAGAAGACACTTCTGATGTTCCGCACGAGCCATACGAGGACCGTCGGCGCGGCCATCGTCGAGGCCGCACGGGCCAATGGGATGCGCACATTGTTCGCGGTGCCGGGGGCTCAGATCTATCCGCTGTTCGATGCGCTGCACGGCTCGGGCGTCGAGCTGATCGTTCCGCGGCATGAGCAAGCCGCGGGCTACATGGCGATGGGCTTCGCCAAGTCCACGGGGCGGCCGGGCGTCCTCGCGGTGGTGCCGGGCCCGGGCGTGCTCAACGCCGCGGCGGCGCTCTGCACCGCCATGGGCAACTGCGCCCCGGTCGTATGCCTCACGGGCCAGGTTCCGAGCGAGTTCCTCGGCAAGGGGCGCGGCCACTTGCACGAGCTCAAGGACCAACGTGCGACGCTCAAGACGCTGATCAAGGATGCGGTTCGGATCGATGAGCCCGGCATGGTCTGGCGCACCGTCACGAATGCGTTTCGCACCGCGTGCAGCGGTCGTCCGGGGCCGGTCGCCGTGGAGACGTGCTGGGACGTGATGCTGCGCGAGAGCGACGCGCCGCCCGAGCCGATCGATTCCATGCCGAGCGCACCGCCCCCGGACGCCAACGCCATCGCTGCAGCAGCGGAGCTGCTGCGCGCTGCACGACGACCGATGATCATGTGCGGCGCCGGAGCGCAGCACGCCGCCGCGGAAGTTCGCGCGCTCGCCGAGCTGCTCGACGCGCCGGTCACTGCGTTTCGAAGCGGCCGGGGCGTGATGCCGGAGGACCATCCGCTCGGCGTTGCATCGGTCGCCGCACGCGAGCTGTGGGACGACGTGGACGTGTTGCTCGGGATCGGCAGCCGTCTCGAGATGCCCTACGTCCGCTGGCAGGACCCCCTTCGCTACCGCCCGCGACCCCAGGGCGGCCCGCAGCTCATCCGCATCGACATCGATCCGGCCGAGCTCGCGCGCTTCGAGTCGGTCGTCGGGATCGTCGCAGACTCGGCTGCTGCGTGCAGAATGCTGGTCCAGCGGCTGTCCGGGCATGTTTCGCCGGCACCCGCGCGGCGCACCGAAATCGCGGCTGCGAAGCACGCCGCGCGGCGACTCCTCGAGGAGCGCCTTCAGCCGCATGCCGATTATCTGGCGGCCATCAGGGCCGCGCTTCCCCGCGACGGCTTTCTCGTGCCGGAGCTGTGCCAAGCCGGGTTCGCGACCTACACGGACGCGTTCCCCGTGCTCGAACCGCGAACCTACGTCTCCGAGGGCTTCGAGGGCACACTCGGATTCGGCTTTCCGACCGCTCTCGGCGTCAAGATCGCAAACCCCGACAAAGCCGTGGTGTCGATTACGGGTGACGGGGGATTCATGTTCGGCGTGCAGGAGCTCGCCACTGCAGCACAGTATCGCATCGGTGTCGTCGTGATCGTCTTCAACAACGGTGCATACGGCAACGTGTTGCGGGATCAGCAGACGCAGTTTGGGGGCCGCATCATCGGCTCGCGGCTCGAGAACCCGGACTTCGTGCGTCTGGCCGAAAGCTTCGGTGTCGCGGCCGAGCGAGTGTGCGCGCCCCCGCAGCTACGCACCGTGCTCGAGCGGGCGTTGGCGTCTAGCGAGCCGACCCTGATCGAGGTCATCGTCGATCCCGCTAACGAGGCGTCGCCTTGGCCGTTCATTCACATGCGCGCGCGCCCGTCCACCGCGTTTCACGAGTGATCGGTCTCCCCGTAAATCTCGGAGAACTGCTCTCACGCGCAGGATGATCGCCTATAATACCAATGTTCCGGGGGTGCCGACTCGATGCGGCTCATACCCCCTTCATGCAGCGCGATCAGCGTCGCGCCCCCGGAACTCCTCGATCGCTGCCTCCACAGCGCCCGTGTGCCGTCGCACCATCCATCGGCGACGCACGACGCGAGTCCACCACAGGATGAAGCCGGTCACGAACAGCACCACCGGCAACAGTCCGAGCAGAGTCCACAGCACGCGCCACTCGAGGCCGCCGAAGCGGCCGAAGTGCGCCTTGACGAGCAGCAGCACGATCCACTCGCCAGGACGCTCGGCATCGTTCGGATTCGGATCGAAATAATCGAGCGCTCGTTCCACGGGGTCGGGGAACGCGAAGTAGACGGCAGTGAGCGCCCAGATGAAGAGCAGCGCAAACGACCAGAACCCGATCGCGCTGTGAAGCTGCCACGCGAACCGCCGCGTCTTCGCCGGTCGCCCGACGATGAGGCTCGCGCGCCAACGGCGGCGGCCGGGCCACCAGAGCACGGCCCCGCTCAGCACGACCAGCAGCACGGCCGCTCCACCGACGCCGTTGAGCAAGCGGCCGGTCTGATCGAGCAGCAAGTTGTCGTGGACTTCGACGAGCCACTCGACGAGCTGCAGTGTCGGCGGATAGGCCGAGCCCATGTCCGCCGCGCGGTACGGATCGAACAACCGCTCTACGAGCTTATCCTGCCGGCGCAAGGATACATATACGGGCTGCTGCGGGCGCTTCAGCTCGTTCACCGCGGCGATCTCGTCCGCAGGATACGCACGCCGCACGGCTGCTCTGAGCGCATCGCCAGTCAGACGCTCGCCGATCATCGCGGGCACCGCGCGCGGCACGAGCCAAAGATTGAGCTCGCGGCGAAACACCACGGCGCTGCCGCTCACGCTGATCAGTACGACGTAGATGCCGAGTAGAAGCGCGCCCCAGAGATGTATCTGGAACAACGCGCGACGCAGCCAAAGCTGCTGGGGCCGCACGGCCCAACGCCGCCACCATGACGGCGCACCGTCCAATGCGGCGCCTTCCTCGGCTTCGGTTTCGTCGTGCCTGCTGCGCATGACTGATCGCGTGATTCCCGCTCGACGGCGTCCGGCTGCGGGCGACTATATACCGCGCGTTTCCGCCCTCGCCATATGCATTGCGCCGCCGACGGGCCTGACCGATCATGCCTTCGTGACCGCACTCGCACGTTGCCGCCTCTTGCTGGTCGCGAGTGCCGTCGCCACGCTCGCCGCTTGCACGCGAGCACCGCAATTGGAAGCACTGACGGGGCTCGCACAGGGGACGACCTATACGCTGCAGTGGTGGACCGCCACTCCGGCAGACACCGCGGTGCTGCGGACCGACGTCGGACTCGAGCTCGAGCGCCTGGACGCGCTGCTGTCGAACTATCGTAGCGACTCGGTGCTCGAGACGTTCAATGCGAAGCAGACCCTCGATCCGATCACCCTGCCCGCGGAGCTGGTCGATCTGCTCCGCATCGCAGCCGCTGTGCACGCGGCGAGCGACGGGTGCTTCGATCCGACCGTTCGACCGTTGGTGCGCCTTTGGGGATTCGATGGCACGACACCGAGCGTTCCGTCCGACGCCGCGATCGAGGCGACGCTGCCCGATGTCGGGCTGGACAAGCTCGTAATACTCGACGCCCAGCACGTGCGCAAAACGGTGCCCGCGCTTGCAATCGACATGGCGAGCATCGGGCAGGGCTACACGGTCGCACGCCTCGCCGCAGTGTTCGAGCGGCGCGGGATCGAGAATTACCTGGTCGAGATCGGCGGTGAGCTAGCGGCGCGCGGAGCCAAGCCCGACGGCAAACCGTGGCGCGTCGGGATCGCCGACCCGCGCGCGGACGACGAGGCGCTCGAGACTCTCGAGATGCCGGTTGGGCACCGCACGGCCGTCGTGACGAGCGGCAGCTACCGCCATTGGCTCGAGCGCGACGGCCACGTTTACAGTCACATCATCGACCCGCGCACGGGGCGCGCCGTCGATCACGACCTGGTGTCCGTCACGGTGGTGGGCTCGAACGCCGCGATCGCAGCCGCTTGGGGAACGGCGTTGCTGTGTCTCGGTCCGACGCAGGCGCCCGTCACGGCCGATCGCAACGACATCGCAGCCGCGTTCGTCGTCCGCGACGGAGCCAAGCGGCTCACGCTGCTCCATAGCCATCGGTTTCCAGAGAATCGGCTCGACCGCGCGGGCGAACCCCGCTAGCGAGCGGGGCCCATCATGCGACGTGCCGGGCGGCGGCGTGTCGGCGACGTGAGTCGGGACGACCGGCGGCACTGGGCTGCCGGGCGCGCTATTCGCTACGCGTCCCGCCGTCTATACGGTCTGCTGCTTGCGATGGCCGGTGTTTTCAGCGAGTAGCGCTTGGCTCTGCTCGTCGAGAATCTGCGTCACGCCGCGCGACATCGCGGCAAGACCCGCGTTGATGAACAACAGCGGGATCGCGACCGCGAGGCCGAGCACGGTGGCGATCATCGCCTGGCCGATGCCGTGCGCCATGATCTTCGGATCGCTCGTGCCCGAGGCCACGATTGCGCGGAACGTAATGATCATGCCGATGACCGTACCAATCAGACCGAGCAACGGTCCGGCGGCTACCGCCAGGCGCAGGAACGACTGGAAGCGCTCGAGTTTCGGTACCTCTCTCAGCACCGCTTCCGAAATGCGAAGCTCTGCGAGCTGTGCGCTTTCGTCGCGGCTGCCTCCGCTCTTGAAGGCGAGCAGCACGCGGCCGAGCGGATTGTTCCGCTTCGGCTCCTGGAGATTACGTAGCTGCGCCGACACCGCGAGCCGGGTGGCGACCAGGTAGATCGCCTGGACGAACGCGACCAGCACGCCGATCACACCGACGGCCACGATCACGTAACCGACGACCTGGCCCTCTTGGATGCGGCGAATCAAGCCGGGGCGCTCGACGTACATGCTGAACAACGCGCCGCTCGACGGGTCGACGATCGCGCGCACGTACCCGGTGGGCGGTGCGTTCTGCAGCGCGATGCCGATGTTACGAAGTCGCTCTTGGACTTGACCGCCGAGGTCGGCATACATCTTTTTGCTCGGCAGATAGCCGAGATACTCGCCGTTGCTCTCGGCCGTGAACGGACCGATGCGGACGACCGGCATGTTCTTCACCATGCCGTCCTCTTGCTGTACCGGGGCTTCCGTCTTCACGACTTTGCCGCCCTCGGTCATCTCGCGCATCAGCTCGTACCATAGCCGATCGAGCTCGGCGATCGACGGCAGCGCCTTCGCGGCTGCGATGCGCCGCAGGAAGTCCACTCGATCGTCGCCGCCCGCCGGCTCCTCGAATTGGATCGACAACGGCGATTCCGAGAGTGTGTTGGCCGCGTCGCCTGCGATCTGGCGCGTGACGCCGAACAGCTCGCCCAAATTACCCGTGCGGTCCTTCAGCAGCTCGTTGTCCTCGGCAATGGTCTTCTCGTTCGAGTCCCACTCCTTGTTCAGCGCGTTGCTGCGCGCCTCGGCTGCGTTGCGGCGGGCCGTCGCATCGGCCGCGCGCTTTTCCTGTTTCTGGAGCTCGGCACGGAAACGCCCCTCACGCGCCTGCGAGAGCTTGCGCTCCTCGTCGCGCAACTTTTGCACGCCCTGTTGAAGGCCGCTCAGCAGCGCTTCGCGCTGCTTTTCGAGCTCCGCGGCCCTGCGTGCGGCTTCGATCTGCTCGGGCGTTTGTGTGGGCTGCGTTTGCTCCGGCTGATTGCGGCCGCGCTGCGCCGCCGCCTGTTGCATGGTGCCGAGCGCGGCCACCGCGAAAACGCCCACCCAAAACGCGCGTGTTCCCCTGCTCAATGTCACGACTTTCCTCCTTGAGCGGCCGGAACCGGCACAGCCAGCAAATCAGGCGCCGTCTCCTGCTTGGCAATGCGGAGTGCCAGCTCGACCGCGCGCGAGTACCGCGGGTCGACCACCCAATTCTTTTGCTCTTTGTTCCAATAACCGGTTTCTTGGCCGTCGGTCGTCCGGTACATCAGCGATACGCGTCCGAGGCGCACGAAATCGGCCTGGCGGCCATCCGCGAGCATGTCGCGGTAGGAATCCATCGTGCGCCCATACTCGAGCTCGATCCCGTAGGCTTCGAGTAGGCGGCGGTATTTCTCCGCCGGCGACTTCGAGATGTCGCCGAGCAGCTCTCGCAGCGTCTCGATGCGCTTGCTGCGCTCCTCCTGGAGAAACGGAATGTCGGCTGCCACGAATTGCTGAAGCTGGTCGAACATACGTTGCAGCATCGGCTCGACTGCGCCGGACACCTCATCGAGACCGTCGAGCTGCTTTTGGAGCGCCGCAATCTCGTTCTGCTGTGCGCTCAGCTGTTGCTCCAAAAGCGCGTTGTAGCGCGCCGTGATGTTGGCATCCGCCACGGCGCTGGCGTACGCGGCCGCGGGGTCCTGCGCCTTCTGCGCAGCGGCCGACAACGTCAGACCGGCCGCGAGCGCACCGCAGAGCGCCGTGGCCACGAACGGGGACTTGAAGTAACTATGCGTCATTCAACGTTCCTAACGACTCGCGAGCGCTACGCCGCCGCCTTGATGGCCTGCAGATAGCTCGATGCGATCTGCCGGTGCTTCTCGGACTTCTGCGCCCGCTCCAGCCACGGCTTCGCATTCCCGAAGTCCTTTTGGTTGTAGTAAGAGATGCCCATCATGAGCTGCGCCTCGCCGAGATCCTTCAACTGACCCTTGTCGATGCCCTTTTGCAGCGCCGAGATCGCGCCGGGCCAATCTTCGCGCTGGACTTGGACTTCGCCGAGGCGCTCGTACATTTCGCCCGTCTTCGCGAGCTCCGCGCCCTTCTGCAGCGGCTCGATGGCCTTGTCGAGCTCGGCCGCCGCGATCCAGCAGTTCGCGAGCTTCTCGTAGAGCTTGTCGTCGAGCGTCAAGACCTTCTTCTCGATGCCGGTCTCCAGCACTCGGGCGCCGCGATACGGCACCTGGTTGAAGACGAGCAGATCGGCCAGCCGCCGATACTCGGAGTCCTCGGTCACGAGCCCCGCGTTATACGCGAGCTGCATGATCGCGAGCGCCTTCGGATAGTCCTCCATCTGGCCGTACACGGACGACAATTGCATCCAGTAGTTCTTCTTCTCGGGAGCGATCGAGATCAACCGCTCCACGAGCGGCACCGCGTCCTTGTACTGCTCTTTCTGCATGTACAACGCGTAGAGTAACTGGATCCAGCCTTCCTGCGGTTTGTCGCTGAGCTCGACGGCCTTCTTTGCCGGCGCTATGGCCTTGTCGAACTGATTCATCGAATAGTAGGAGACCGCGAGCATGTAGTACGCCGCCGAGTTCGGGTTCATCGCCGTCTTGAACCATTCCTCGAGCGCGGCCGCGCCCTCTTTCCACTTCTCCTGAACGATGTACAGCTGCGCCATCTGATAGCGGGTCGAGGAGATTTCCTGCTCGTTCAAGCCGCCCGCATCGATCGCCTTCTGCAGATGGGAGCGCGCGTCGTCGTACTTCTCCTGGGCATAGCTGATCTGGAACAGGATCTGCTCGACCTTGCTGTGCTCGTAAGGGCTCAGCCGATCGAGCTTCAGCGCGCCGATCTTCTCCTGAGCGCCCGCGTAGTTCTCCATGTTCAGAAGCTCGATCGCTTCGTTCAGGATCTTACCGGTCGCCTCGCTGATCGTCGGCGCGGAGCTGCCTTCCTTTTCCTTACTGCCATTGCTGCCTTGCGCGCGCTGCGCGAATGCGGCCGTGGGCGTCGCAGCCCAGCCCGCCGCGAGCACGACGCTCAGAACCGCCGCCCATACGGAGTATTTCGCTCTTGGCTGCATCTGCTCTGCCTCCAACGCCGCGCCAAAGCGCCGGCGCTATTGGTTGTTCTCCAGCTGGAACCGGATGATGGTCTGCACGCCCACGCGCTCCACCGCCACGCCGCCTTCGACGCGCGGGTTGTAGCGCCAACGCGCGATTGCCTTGAGTGCCGCGTCATCGAAAATGTTCTTCGGGTCGGCGTTGACCACCATCGGGTCCTTAACGGTACCGGTCGCCGTGATCGTGAACTGAATTTGCACCCAGCCCTCGAGACCGCGCTGCAATGCACGCGGCGGATAGTCCGGCGGAATGCGAACCAGCGGAATCACGTCGCGGTCGGAGCCGGCGCTCATCTGCATACGCGTCATCGCGCTGCGGGTATCGACGGTCGGCGAGATCCGCGCGATCGTGTTGTCGATGCCGCCCGAGGTCAGCGACATCTTCGGCGTCTCCGGAGTGGGCGGCGGCTTCTCGCGCTCGATCTTCTCGTCGCGCTTGGTCTGCACCTCGGTATCGCGGCGCATGCGCGAGAATTCGATGCGCGTCGCCTGTTGCAAGTGCGTGACGTCGGTGGTCGCGCCTACCAAGTGCCAGAGCAGCCAGAACACGCTCGTCGTGAACAGCCCTCCGAGGATGACTGCAAACGGAATTCTGAGTGCCAACATCCTGTTACCCTCCGAAGCTCAGCCGCCGCTGCCGGGATCGGCCGCCAATGCGATGTCCTTGATTCCAGCCTGCCGAACCTCGTCCATGACTTTCGCGACCATGCCCGCGTCCGAAGCCTTGTCCGCGATCACGACGACGGTGTCCTCGGGCCGCTCGATGTGCAGCCGCTCCATCTTCGTGCGAATGTCGCGAAGCTCGACGCGCTGGCGGTCCATCCAAATGTCGCCGTTCTGGCGAATCGCGACCAGCAGATTACCGGTGTCGCGGTGCTCGGCGGTCACGGCCGTCGGCTTGAAGACCGTGATGCCGGCTTCCTTGATGAACGACGTGGTGATGATGAAAAAGATCAGTAGATTGACGGTGAAGTCGAGCATCGGCGCGAGGTCGATGCCGTGGTCCTCGCCTTCTGCCGAATGTCGCCGTGACTGCATGCGTCGCTCCTCAGCGCAGTCTCATTGCTGCGTCATGAAGGTGATGTTGTAGATACCGCCCAGGTGCACTTGGTCCACGACCTGGACGAGCACGCCCGTCGGCGCCTTGTCCTGCGCGATGACGAGCACCCCCGCGTCCGGATTGATGGCGCTCATGCGCTCGACGTTCGCACGGACCGCCCGCGCATCGACCGCACGGTTGTCGACCCAAATCTCGCCGTTGTCGAGGATCTGGATTTGGATGCTCTTCGACTCGTTCTCACTGGTCTGCTGAAAGTCCGTGGGCCGATTGACCGTCAGCCCGGCCTCCTTCACGAACACCGCGGTGATGATGAAGAAGATCAGCAGATTCGTGACGAAATCGAGCATCGGCGCGAGGTCGATGCCCGTCGCACTCTCTTCGCTGGCAGTCTCTCGTCGTTTACGCATCTCTTAAAGGCTCAATTTATCCGCCAAGAGCTCGGTCTCGCGAGTCGCCCGGGTACGGAAGTAATGGACGGGATAGAGGCCCGTGATGCTCACCGCAAGGCCCGACATCGTGCAGATCATGGCCGCGGATACGCCGCTGGCCATGCTGCGCGCGTCCGCGTTGCCGCGCAGCGCCATCGAATCGAACACCTGCAGCATTCCCCAGACGGTGCCGATCAAGCCGAGCAGCGGCGACATCGGCACCAGAACGCGCATCACGGGGAACCCTACGGTCATCGAGCCGTTCAGCCGCGAGATCATCGTCTGCCGGATCTGCCGCGCACACCACGAGGTGTGGTCCGCGCGCGCATCCCACTCGGCCTTGAGAGCCGCAGCCTGTTTCGGCAACACCCGCGCAAAGTACCAGTACCGCTCGAGGATCAGCGACCAGAGCAGCACACCCGCCGCGAAGATGGACAAGACAAACGGTCCGCCGTCGTTGGACAGCGAAACGATGCCCCGAATCAGCGGTATTTGGTCAAGCACGGCGTTGCTTCTCGATGCTTTCGGCCAGCATTCCGGCGCTCTGCTCGTCGAGTATTTGGACGACCGTTCGCGACAAGGAGTTCAACAGCGCGTTCGCGAACAGCAGCGGAATCGCGATGCCGAGGCCGAGCACGGTCGCGATCATCGCTTGGCCGATACCCGTCGCCATCAGCTTCGGATCGCTCTGGCCGGACTCGGTGATGCTCTGGAACGTGAGGATCATGCCCCAGACCGTACCGATCAGGCCGAGCAGCGGGCCGGCCGCGACGCACAGCCTCAAGAAAGCCTGGAAGCGCTCGAGCCGCGGCACCTCGCGAAGCACTGCCTCGGTGATTCTGAGCTCCGCGACGTCGGCGTCCTCTTCAATGGTGCTCTTGTCTCCCTTGAACGCGAGCAGCACGCGGCCGAGCGGATTGTTCTGCGTCGGATGATCGATGTTCTTGAGCTGCCGGCTCACCGACACCCGCATCAGGATCAGGCTCACGAGCTGGAACAGGAACGCCGCCGCGCCGAGCAAGCCGACCGTGATGATCACGTAGCCGATTTCCTGACCGAGCTGGATGCGCTCGAGGAAGGTCGGCCGCTCCACGTACAGCGCGAGCAGCACGCCGCGTGTCGTATCGACCACCATTTCCGCGTAGCCCGTCGTCGTCTGCGCGAACCGCTGAGCAATCGACATCAAGCGCGGCGGCAATTGCCGCGGCAGAACGTTCAGCGTCTGCAGATCGGGCAGGTACGACAGGAACTTGCCATCGGCCATCGCCGTGAACGGACCGACGCGGATCACCTGCTCCTGCGTGGCCGCGCCGCTCGGCTGCACGACCGCCGCCTGGTACTTCGCGACTTGGCCCTGTGCGGTCATCTCGCGCTGCACCTCGACCCATACGCGCTCGAGCTCGGCGCCCGACGGCATGACCTTCGCAGCCGCAAAGTTGCGCATGAACTCGTCGCGCGACGGCTGGCCGGCCGGGGTCGAAAGCTGCGTCGTGATCAACGACTGCTGCAGCACGCTCGACCAGTCGTTCGCCGCCTGGCGCGCGAGACCGAACACCTCGGTCAAGCCGAGCGAGTCCGCCTTCATGCGCAGCTGCATGTTCAGGTTGTTGATCTTGACCTCGTTCGCGGAGTATTGGTCGGAGAGCTTTTGGGACGCGGCGTTCAGCTGGTCCTTCTTCGTCTGCGCGGCCTTCGTCAACTCGGCCTTCTGCTGATCGCTCGCGGCCTCGTACTTCTTGCGGCTCTCCTCGAGCATCTGATTCGTGTCGGAACGCACCTCCTGCACCTGCTTCAGCAGGTCCGGAAGCGAGGTCGCCTGCGGCGCGGGCGCCGCGGCCGGATTTTCCTGCGCGCCGGCCGTTGCGGCCAGACACAGCACCGCCGCGGCGGGCATCAACCACGAAATTCGTCTGATCACGACCGCACCTCCTGCGGGGCCGGCACCGGGACGGTCAGCAAATCGGGCTGACCGCGTTTCTGAGCGATTCGCAATGCCTCGCGCACTTGTTCGGCATAGCTGTTGTCGGCGACCCATTGCTTCTTCTGCGCGTCCCAATATCCCGTCTCCTCGCCATCGAGCGTGAGATACATCAAGGACACGCGGCCGAGACGCACGAATTGCACGGTGCGAGCGTCGGCGCCGTTGCCGAGCTTGCCCTGATAGGAATCGAACGTGCGGCCGTACTCGAGCTCGATTTGGTACGCCTCGAGAATGCGGCGATATTTTTCGGAGATCGTCACGTCGGCGCGAGCCATCATGTCGCGCAGGCTCTGCACGCGATTCGTACGCTCTTCGAGCAGGAACGGCGTGTCGAGCTTCACGAACTGCGCGAGCGCGTCGACCATCTGCTGCATCAGCGGCTGGACTTCGCGATTGGTCGTCTCGATGTCGTCGATCTGCTGTTGGATCGACGCGATCTCCGCTTCTTGCGATTTGACCTGCTTGTCGAGCTGCGCGTTGTAGCGCTCCAAGCTCTCGGCGTCCGCGGTCATTTGCGCGTACTTGCCGGCCGCGTCTTGTGCGCGGTCGCGAAGACCGTCGACTGTCTTCTGGGACTGCTGGGCGTCCTTGTCGACTTGCGTCTGTGCAGTGAGCGCTTGTTGCAGCGGCGACTGTTGCGCCCCTACGGGCGCGGCGAACAGCGCCGGCGCGACCGCGATCGCGACGAGCGCGAGTCGCTGGCCGGTAGCTCGCACTACCTGGGTGTTGAAAAGCGTCATGACAACTAGCGCCTCCTAAGATTTCTTCTGCACAAGGTGCACGTCAGCGCGCGGGAAAGTCCCTTGACTCCACTGCCGGAATCCCCCTGGCAGCGGGCCGCGTACCGCTGATGCAATCACCGCCCAACCGTTTCATATGATCTATCAAGAAAAGTTCAGCTACAACCGCGTCCCGCGTGCGCGATTGACGGCGTAGACCGCCCTCGGCGGCACCGAGGTGTCGAGCAAGACTTCAACGACTTTCCCCCTCTGCCGGTCCAAAGGCCGTCTGGCCACTTCGCCCTTTTCGGGTCGCGGTTCGGGACCGAGCAGTTATTTAGTTATCGCGTTCCGCGTCGAACGAGACTTTTATTGTTGCGGAGCAGTATGCGAGCCCGTCGCTCGCGACCCCACACTGACCAAAAGAATCCCCGCGCGGACGTCGAGCCGCTAGTGTAGTCAAATGTCGACGCGTGTGCATAGTGTGTTCTTGCTGGCAGCCGCCACACACGACCGACCGGTTCGGAACGGCGTCGACAAACTTTCCAGGACGCTGCCGCCATAGCGCCGCGCACGCATCGCGACGGTGCAGCCGTCTCCTTATCTTTTATGTCACCCGGAGGTGCGCCGGTGTATATTCGTTTCATGGACGGTAGCGCACTCATTCGTCGCATCGCTCGCACCGGCCTCGGCGCACGGTTCGCGGCGGCAGCGGTTTGCGCCATGATCGCCCTCGGCGCCGCAGCTCAAGTCGGCTACCCTGCGAAGGGATCTTGGAGCGGCTATTGGGGGCCGAGCGAGGCTGCCAAACGGCGCATCCTGCTCGTGCTCGATTGGCGCGACCGGCGGATCAGCGGCGTGATCAACCCGGGGCCCAACCAAGTGCCGGTGGACAAGGCGTCGCTCGACGTCGACACCTGGACGCTCACGGTCGAGGCGAACATGCCGACCGGGGACGGCCAGAAAGCCCGCTACGTCGCAACCGGCAAGCTCGACAACCTCGGCTCCTGGACGAATCGCATCTACTCCGGCACTTATGTGTTCGGTAAGGAGCGTGGCACGTTCAAGCTCGCTCTCAACTGACGAGGACCTTCGCCGTGCACTCAACACTCCGCAAGCTCGCTCCGCTGCTCGCGGCCCTGGCCACGCTGCCGGCGTTCGCACAGTCGGGACCGAGCGGGTCCCATGCCGACGATACCCCGCCGCCGCCGACTCCCCGGCTCGCAGACGGCCACGTCGACCTCGGCGGCAACGGCATCTGGCGCCTGCCCTGGATCACCGATTTCGCCAAGCGGCTCGTCGGTCCGCAGAAGGAGATCCCGTTCCTGCCATGGACCAAGGCCATGTACGACTACAACGCCGCGAACAAGGTGGTCTACGACCCCGAAGGCTTCTGCCTGCCGCCCGGCGGACCGCGCATGTTCGGCACGCCCTACCCCGCCCAGTTCATTCAGGATCGCAATCGGATCGTCGTGATCTTCGAAGGCGGAGCGCACGTCTGGCGGGAGATCCACATGGACGGCCGGGCAATGCCCGACCGCGAGTCCCTGAATCCGACTTATTTCGGCTATGCGGTCGGGCACTGGGACGGCGATACGTTGGTCGTCGAAACCACGGGCTTCAACGAGAAGACCTGGCTCAACTTCGGCGGCTACATGCACACAGACGAGCTGAAAACGGTCGAGCGCTTCACGCGACCGAACCGCAATACCTTGCACTACGAGGCAACGATCGACGATCCTGGGGCCTATAGCGCGCCCTGGGCGGTCGCGTGGGACATCCCGTGGCAGGAAGGCGCCGAGCTCGCCGAATACATCTGCCAGGAGAACAACAAGTTCCAGCTCGAGCTCAAGGACGACTTCGGCGCACCGTTCTTCGGCGACCCGCCGGTCAAGGACATCGAGCCGATCCCGCACTGAGGCCGTCGCGATCTTGCCGCGCCTGGACGCGGCGCGGATCGAGCCGTCAAGCTCCGCTCGCGGCCGCCGGTCGGCCGGCGCGGCCCGCCCCGTCCGTCTCGATGTGCGGCAGCAGCGCCGCGAGCAGACCCAGCGCCGGCAGGTACGAGCACAGCTCGAACACGAACCGAATGCTCGTCGCGTCCGCTAGATGACCGAGCAGGGCCGCACCGATTCCCGCAAGCCCGAAAGCCAGCCCGAAGAACAGCCCTGCGACCGTGCCGACCCGAAACGGCACGAGCTCCTGCCCGTACACCACGATCGCCGGAAACGCGGACGCGAGGATCATCCCGATCGGCACGCTCAGCACGCCGGTCCAGAACAGGTTCGCGTACGGCAGCGCGAGCGTGAAGGGCAGCACGCCGAGGATCGACCCCCAGATGACGGCCTTGCGCCCGAAACGATCACCGAGCGAACCGCCCGCGAACGTGCCGAATGCCACGGATGCGAGAAACACGAACAGGTGCAGCTGTGCGCTTCGGACCGACACGTCGAAGCGGTCGATCAAATAGAAGGTGAAGTAGCTCGTCATGCTCGCGGTGTAAAAGAACTTCGAGAAGATCAACGCGACGAGCACACCGAACGATGCGGCGACCTTACGGCGCGGCAGCACGGACTCCCGGCGCCGCGCGCCGTGCGCGCGCATCCGAGCGAGCCCGTGATGCCGGTACCAATGACCGACGCGGACCAGCAGCAACATCGCAACGATCGCCGCCGCACCGAACCAAGCCACGCTGCGTTGGCCGTGGCGCGCGACGATGACGGCCGCAAGCAGCGGCCCGATCGACGAGCCCACGTTGCCGCCGACCTGGAACAGCGATTGCGCAAGGCCCGGCTGCCGGCCGGCCGCCATGCGTGCGACCCGCGACGACTCCGGATGCAGCACTGCCGAGCCCATTCCCACGAGCGCCGCGCCGCCGAGCAGCGCCTCGAAGCTCCGAGCCGCCGCGAGCAGCAGCAGGCCACAGAGCGACACGCACATGCCGATCGACAACGAGTAAGGTTGCGGCCTGCGATCCGTGTAGGTGCCGATGATCGGCTGGAGCAGCGAGGCCGTGACCTGAAACGTGAAAGTGAGCCAGCCGATCTGACCGAAGTCGAGCCCGTACTGCGCCTTGAGGATCGGGTAAATCGCGGGCAGCAGCGACTGCATCATGTCGTTCAACAGATGGCAGAAGCTGATAGTCGCGAGGATCGAGAACGCAGTGCGGGTCGCCTCACGCTCCGTGTCGGCGGTGGTCGTGCTCAAGCTCGTATTGCTGCGGATGCGGGACGAGCAGCCTAGCAAACGCGCGGCCCGCCGGCGACTCTCGGCCGGCTCCGAATGAAGCCGCGGGGCCGCCGCCGTTCGAGGCGGGAGGCTCCGGGCGAGGAATGCCGGCCCGGCGCCAATTCGGCCTGACGTTACGTCACTTCGGGATCTGCTGGTTCGGGTACCAGAACTGCAGGTGGCAGCTCTCGCAGGCCGCGTCGATCGTGCCGCCTGCTTCGGAAATGCCGTCGATATTATGCGCGTCGATCGCGTGCACCGCCTCCATGGCCGCCGCATGCAAAACCTCGGCGTGCGCGACGAACGCTGCACGCTGCGACTTCAAGAGCGCATCGATCTGCTCGGGCTCGAGCTCCGACTCCGGGTTCTCGGAGTGAGCGCCCGGCCGCGCGGCGTGCCGGCCCGGCACGATGACCAAGTTCGTCGACTCGGCGAGGGCGATTGCGACTTCGCGCAGCTTTTCCCAGTCCTCGTCGGTCTGCGGCTTCTTTTCGATCGTGCCGTGTTCGGTCACGTCGACCGCAACCGCGTCCCAAACGCCTTGCGCGGCCGGCATCACGATCGCTTCCATGATCTCCTCGATCGAGAACTGCGGGATGTAGCCGTTCGCGTCGGGTTTTGCGTCGGGCCGCGTCGGGGCGCTCTTCGCCGTAGCCTTGCTCTTCGGCGCATCCTTCGTTTGCGCGAGCACTGCCGTTCCGAGCGCAAGCAGCGCGACGGCCGCTCCGCCGGCGACCCATGCCCCCCGCGTCTTGTTGCGGCCTCCAAGGCTAGTCAATTTCATCGACGTGCTCCCACCCAACGATTGAGAAACGGTCGCTGCTGGCGGTCAGGATAGTCCCTTTCACCGCGACCCGCAGCCTCGAGATCCTAGCGCGGCGAGTCCCATTCCATACGTTATTAACGGCTGTTAACCGTTAGCGCCGGCTCGCCGCCTCCTATAATCGCAGCCATGCCGCATGTGATCGAAGCCGCGACCAGCGCGCGGGCCAAGTGCCGCGGCTGCGAGCAGAAGATTGCCAAGGGCGAGCTGCGCTTCGGGGAGCGTCAGCCGAATTCGTTCGGCGACGGCGAGATGACCCTTTGGTTCCACTTGGTCTGCGCAGCCTACAAGCGGCCTGCGCCTTATCTCGAGGCGGCCGAGACCCTCGACGCCGCGGCGGTCCGTGCGCTCGTTCCCGCGGCCGAGCTCGGCGTCGCGCACCGCCGGCTGCCACGAATCAACGGCGCGGAGCGTGCCGCGAGCGGCCGGGCGCGCTGCCGGAGCTGCCGCGAGCCGATCGCACAAGGAGAATGGCGCGTACCGATCGTGTTCTTCGAGGATTTTCGCTTCGCGCCGGGCGGATTCGTGCACTTGACGTGTGCGCCCGCCTACTTCGAGTCCACCGAGCTGCTCGATCGCATCGCGCACTTCAGCCCCGAGCTCGAGCTTGCCGATCGGGCACAGATCGAGCGCATCGTCGCCGCCGCTCCCAAGCCGGCGTCGCCCCGCGAGACCTAGGTGCAGACCTTCGGCCGACTGGCTATTCTTCTGCGCTGTCGCAGCGGGCCATCGCTGCAAGGAGCTCTACTCATGCGCTCGATCGACTGCACCGTCGCTTGCGGACTCGTCTTTGGCATCGCGCTCGCGATGACCGGTCCGGCCGCGGCCCAGGGCCGCGC
This sequence comes from uncultured Gammaproteobacteria bacterium, assembly GCA_963817615.1. Classification (GTDB taxonomy): domain Bacteria; phylum Pseudomonadota; class Gammaproteobacteria; order Steroidobacterales; family Rariloculaceae; genus FEN-1219. The sequence goes on from CAWFPH010000003.1 coordinate 1,102,881, forward strand.
TCGCGCGGCCGCGCCCGAAGCCACACCCTCCGCCGTGCGTTCTGTGCCGGCCGAGAACACGGCCGCCGCCGTCACGAGCAAAAGCTGGAGAGCGCCGCGGACGTCGTGGGGCACCCCGAGCCTCGAGGGCGTCTGGAGCACCGACGACATGCGCAGCGTGCCGCTGAGCCGGCCGAAAGACCTTGGCGATCAGCAGGCGCTGACGCCCGAGCAGTTCAAAGAGCGTGCGAGTCGCGACGAGGGCGGCCACGACCGCGCCGAGAACAAGGAGACCTTCCTCCGCAACGAGTGGGGCATTCGAACGTTCGGCTACACCTCGCTGGTGATCGATCCGGCGAACGGCCAAATTCCCGAGATGACGGCGGCCGGCAAGGCTCGCGCGGCCAACCGCGACCGCGGCACTTTCGGACCGGGACCGTTCGACGACTTCGACGACTTCACGCTCTACGACCGCTGCATCACGCGCGGCGTGCTCGGCTCGACGCTGCCGGTGATCTATGGCAACGGCCTCCGAATCACCCAGACGCCCACTTCCGTGGCGATCAGCTACGAGATGATTCACGACACGCGCGTCATTCCGCTCGACGGCCGCCCGCACCTGAGCAGCGACATCAGGCAGTACATGGGCAACGCGCGCGGCCACTGGGAAGGCGACACGCTGGTCGTCGAGACCACTAACTTCACGGACAAGACCAGCATCGGCCCGAACGGCAACGGCACGCGGCATAGCGCCGATCTCAAGCTGACCGAGCGCTTCACCCGCGTCGATCCGGACATGATCCAGTACGTCGCGACCGTGGAGGATCCGCAAACCTACACCGCGCCCTTCACGATCAGGCTGATGATCACGAAGCAGCCGAATTACGAGACGTACGAGTATTCCTGCCACGAGGGTAACGGCGCGGTCGGCCATGCGCTGTCCGGCGAGCGCGCTTACGAGAAGCAGGTGGCCGAAGCCGTCGCGAAGGGTTTGCCGGTGCCGCCGCGCTCGACCAACGCGGTCTATGGTGCGCCGCAGGAAGGCGCTCAGATCTTCAACATCAACGCCGGCGAATAGCGCCGCAACGTCGGCGGCGCGCAGCTCGACCTACGCGCCGCCGCTCGGGTCTCGCTACTCGGTGCTCGGCGCGCCGGGGCCCGACGAGCCCATGAACAGGCTCGAGCCGTCCGGCAGCGTGATCTCCCGCCCGTTCGCTCGGAACGACCGATCCTTCGCCTGAAACCCCTCGACGTGAACCTTCGTGCCGGGCTTCACGGAGTTGCGGTTCCAGCCGTGGCGAATCAGCGCATTCGGCGCGCCGCCCTCGACCGCCCACTCCTGCTTCTCGCCGGTCTCGGTGACGACCTCGATGTGCAGCCACGAGTGAGGATTGCTGAATTCCATCTTCGTGACGACACCGTCGAGCTGGATCGGGCGATTGATGTCGAACTCGGCCGCGAACGAGTGATGCGCAGCGGCCGGCAGGCTGGCTCCGACCGCCAGCAGCGCGCCGGCGACCACGCCCGACAATTGAATGATACGCATGACATTCGTCTCCTCGGTTCTCGATTGGGTCCCGGGCAACTTCGGCTCGCTCGTCACTTCGGCGGGTTCTTCAAGTACTCGCCATAGATCAGCGGCTCGGAAAACTCCACGCATTTGTACTCGAGCAGCTCGGCGTTCGGCTCGGTGTGCCGATACAACGGCATCGAGATCGTCCATGGATGCGTGAACGTATCGGGGTCGTCGATCGTCGCCTCGTACTGCAACCGATTTTCATCGAGCAGCCTGAAACGCTCGGTGACCTTCATCTGATTGCTGTGATAGTCGCCGGCACGGTCGAGCCAGGTGCGGTCGTCGTTCGCGATGACCTCGACGACGAGCGTGTCGCCGTCCCATCTGCCGTTCGACCATCCCATCCACATGTCGACCGGCACTTGATCGAGCGTGCGGATGTCCTTCATGTGCACGGCGCGATTCGCAGCCGCATACGAATACGAAAACAAAATATCGCCGTCGCCCTGAACGATCTCGAACGGGTACGGCAGGTAGTTCGCGCGCGGGATGCCGGGGAGGTAGCAAGACGCTTCCGGATCCGACTTCGGCCAACCCGCTCGATTCTCATCGCGCTTCGCGAGCGCTTCGGGCTTGTACGGGATCTTGCCCTCCTTCACCACGCTCTGCCCGGCCGGCACGGCGAAGATCGCGCCGAGCCGCCAGAAGTCCGGCAGCGCCGACGCGGCGTGCGCCTCGAGATTCCAGTTCGCGGTATTCATTGCCTGCCAGATGCCGTTGAGGTTCGGATGACCGTTGATCCGCTTCGGCATCTCCGCCTCGCAGCGCCCGGGTTGCGCCACGGCAAACGCCGCCGCAACCGCAACGATCGCAAGAATCGAACGGGACTGCGTCTCCAAGGTCTCCCCCATCATTGATTGCGATGTTGTTATCGCCGCCGGGATCATAACGAACCTCCGGTCGATCGGCATCGGCCGTTGGGAAAAATTCGGTCTCGACCGATCCTGGCCTTCGTGCGGTATTTTCGGGCGCTCGGCGGCCGCCCTATACTGGCGCCTCGAAAGTGGGGGCCATAGCCATGACAATGCCGCAGCTGCATGCGGCCGAGCCGCGCCGCTCGGCCCAATCCATCGCTCTATTCATCGTCGCAGCGCTCGCTTCGGGTGCCGCGGTCGCCCAGCAGGACGTTCCATTCCGCTCGGGCATACCGGTAGCGCCTCAGGGGCTCGTGGGCAAGCCGCTCGGCAACGGGCCGTTCGACTACGCGACGGGCGAGGGTCAGGACATTCGCGTCACCGTGGTGACCAAGGCGCTGTCGTTTCCGTTCGCGCTGGCGTTCCTGCCCGACGGCACGATGCTCGTGACCGAGCGCAAGGGCGACATCCGCGTGCTGCGCCACGACAAGCTCGATCCCAATCCGGTAGCGGGCGGTCCAAAAGCATTCTTCGCGGGCGAGTCCGGTTTGCCGGGCGCCGTGCACGGTTACATGGACATCGCGCTCCATCCGCAATTCGCATCGAACCGGCTGCTCTATCTGAGCTACACAAAACCGATGGGCGACTATACGACCCCGGCCGTTGCACGCGCGCGGTGGACCGGCGAAGCGCTCGAGGACGTCAAGGATGTTTTCGTTGCGGACAAGACGACCGGCGGCGCCACACCGATCGCGTTCGGCGCCGACGGCATGCTGTACATCGCGACGAGCGGCGGCGACGCGCAAAACCCCAGCACTTACGCGGGCAAGGTGCTGCGCATTCGCGACGACGGCAGCGTGCCGCAAGACAACCCGTTCGTCGACCGCGACGGCTACAAGCCCGAGATCTATACGCTCGGCCATCGCAGCTCGCTCGGGCTCGCGGTGCACCCGGGCACCGGCCAGATCTGGCAGAGCGAAAACGGCCCGAACGGCGGCGATGAGCTGAACATCATCCTTCCCGGACGCAACTACGGCTGGCCGTACGTGAGCTACGGGCGTACATACCCCGGCCCGTGGCAATCGAAGCTCCCGACCCACGACCTGTTCGAGCCGCCCGTGGTCTACTGGACGCCCGCCATCGCAGTCTCGGGTCTCGCCTTCTACACGGGCAACAAGCTCGCAAAGTGGAAAGGCGACGTGTTCGTCGGCGGGCTGCGCACCGGGGAAATTCCGGGCACCGGCCGTCTCGACCGTATTCTGTTCAACAAGAACATGGAGGAGCTGCGACGCGAATCGTTGCTCGTCGATCTGCGCCAGCGCATCCGCGACGTCGTGCAGGGCCCGGACGAGCTGCTCTACGTCGTGACCGACGAGAAACAGGGCGCAATACTGCGCATTGCGCCGCGCTGAGCCGCTGCGATTGGCGCGGCTCGAGCACAGCGCACGCTTGCCGCTGCACTGCTGAGCCGCTGCGGCCGGGGGTAAGTCGATGCGGGATGCGAGCGTCACGATCGCGCGTGTGCTGACGAGCGTGGCGGCGATGACGTTGGTTGCGTGCGATGGCCCGGGCGCGGGCCGGCCGGCGGCTGCGCAGCAACGGGACGACGGCAGCTATCGACCGCCGCGCACGTCGTGGGGCGATCCCGACCTCCAGGGCAAGTGGCCGAGCACGCCGCTCGTCGGCGTGCCGATGCAGCGCGACGAGAAGCTCGGTACGCGCAACGTGCTGAACGACGAGGAGTACGCCGAGCGGGAGGCCCGCTTCGCGCGCCAGCAGGCGCAGGACAACGCGGACTTCGATCTCGACAACGCCGCAAGCACCCCGGGCGGCGCCGTCGGCGGGCCGGTGTCGCCGCCGCCGCATTGGCTCGAGCGCGGCGAGCCGCAGCGGCTCGCGTCGCTGATCGTCGATCCGCCGAACGGCCGCGTGCCGCCGATGACCGAGCAGGCGCGCGAGCGTCAGGACGCGCTGCGCAAGGTGCGCCACAGTCGCGGCCCCGCCGACTCCTACACCGATCGCAGCAACTACGACCGCTGCATCACGCGCGGGCTCACGGGCTCGATCTTGCCGGTGATCTACAACAACGGCATGCAAATCGTACAGGCACCGGGGTACGTCGCGATCGTGAACGAGATGATCCACGAGACGCGAGTCGTACCGCTCGACGACCGGCCGCACATCGGCGGCGCGATCAAGCAATGGCTCGGCGATTCACGCGGCCGTTTCGAGGGCGACACGCTCGTGGTCCAGAGCACCAATTTCACGGATCGCACGGCCATCGGCGTGAACGGCAGCGGTCCGCGACACAGCGAGGCACTCACGATCACGGAGCGGTTCACGCGCACCGCCGCAGATTCGCTGCGGTACGACATCGTGATCGACGACCCGCAAACCTGGACCGCCCCGTGGACGATCGAGCTGCCGCTCAAGCTCGACAACGACTACGGGATGTACGAGTACGCGTGCCACGAAGGGAACTACGCGCTGCACAATATCTTGAGCGGCGCGCGTGCGGCGGAACGCGAGGCAGCCGCGAAACGCTAGCGCGGCACGCGGCGTTTGCTCGGAGGCTTCCTCAGCAACCTCGGGGCGGGCCTGCGGCGGAGCGGTCTCGAGCCGTTTGCGAAGCGCAGTCGCGTCGCCGCGGCGCGCTGCTGCACACCGCGGCGACGCATCCATCAATCGGGTCGTACGCGAGTCCCGTTCATGTTCCCGGTCACCTCGACCTGAAACGTGGAGTCGCTCTCTTCAAACGGGTTCTCCGGCGTATCCAAATAGACGCGAGCCTTGTACGTTCCGGAGTACGAGCTACCGGAGCGGTCGATTTTCACGACCGCGCGGATGTGAACGCGCACAAGATTCGTCCCGTACCCGTAGTCCCAACCCATGGCGATGTGGTTCAGCGAATAAGTCCGCGGACCCACCTTTTGCCACACTCCTTGGCAAACGTCGCCCTTGGCGGGATCTCGCCCGGCCGAGAACATCAGTTCCGTGCCATCGGAATGCCATGCTTGAGTTCCAAAATCCGGCGCCGGCGGGCCGTCCATCCGAAACTGCCACAAGCCCACGATCGACTCGTCGTCGTCGCGCCGATCATTCACGCGAAGGAATGCACCTGAAGCATCGCCGAGCCGGTAGACGGCCGGCACGAAGTGCGCCGGTGAGACCTGCTGGGCGGGACTAGGCGACTTGCCCGATCGGGCGAGATTGAGCAGGCCATCCAAACAGCCCGCATCGGCCTGGCCGGCCGCAAACGCAACGAAACAGAAATTGAGTACGAGCACAAAGAGCTTGAGGGGTTGTCGTCTTGGCGTGGCGTTCATCACAGGTCTCCCTTGTCGGTTATCGTTAGGAGAGGAACGTTCAGATCGATTCCGGTGCGCCGAAATTTGGCTGGGCGCTGGACTGCGCAATTCTCGGCGCCGGACACGAAGCCGCTCCACGACTTTCCGACGAACCCACAATATTGGGGAGCCAATGCGTCTTAAATGGAGTGAAAACGCGCAGCGTGAGCCGCGGCGCAGCGATCGCGGCAGCATTCACGATCGGCGTTCCGCTGCTGCTCGCAATCTTGGAAGCGCACGACCGTCACCGCCATCACCGCCGAAGGACGATCGCGCTCGGAGCGGAGCTCCGCGCAGCGCTCATGGGAGTCCGGCTGACCCGGACGTCGCGGCCGAGCTCGGCGCCGGCACCTTCGCGCTCGCGGCGAAAGCTGCGGGCGACGGCGCTCAATGGCACACGAGCTGTTGGTCCTCGAGATCGCAGTCGTCGGGCGGCCCGTACGCGGCCCAGTCGGCGGGCATCTTCAAGCGCTCGACCAGCGATTGAAAGCGCGGATCTCGGCGGAAGGGCCGCATCTCGGGCAACCAGAGGTCCGCTAGGTAGAAGCGGCTGCCGACCATTCCGGCCGCGAGGCCCTCATCGACGGTTCGATTCACGAGCTCGTATGCGGAGTCGAGCGCACCGAGCGCGGTCAGCGCCTGGACGAAGAATCCGCGCACCTGTCCGTCGATCTCGCTCGACTCGACCTTCGGCAAGACGCTCTCGAATGCCCGACGCGCAGCCGCCGTCTGCGCCGGGTCGGCGAATGCCGAGTAGAAGATCTTCGCCAAAGACGCGCCGCCCACGCTGCCGACGGAGGCCGGCAGAACGGCTGCCGCGCGCTCCGCGGCCTCTTGATAGCGGCCGCTGCGCGCCGCGGCGCGCGCATATATCAGGTCGTTGCCGACATTCTGGCCGCCGCCGCCGAGCTGCTCGTGCAGATCCACGAATTTGATGGCGTCGGCGTCGCGGCCGAGCAGCGAGTTCGCGAGCGCAAGCTCATGGATCGTGAATCCGTCTGCGGGGTCGAGCGCGTAGGACTCCTTCAGCACCTCGAGCGCGTGGCGCACATGTCCGGTCGGCCTGAGCACGACCAAGGTATACATGTCGCGATTGAGCAGATCGTTCGGAGCGGTGCTGAGCGCCGCGCGGTAGTTGCGCTCGGCATCGATCCAGTTGCCGCGGACCGCACTGATCAAACCGAGACTGGCCTGCGCATCGGCCAAATCCGGACTCAATGCGAGAGCCCGCGTCGCGTCTTGCTCCGCTTGCGCAAGCTCGACCGGCGGCACCGCATAGCCCAGCGCGGCGGCGCCTGCGGGAATGACCGCGCGGAGTGCCAGCGCCGGCGCGAAGCTCGGATCGCGCTCGAGCGCTCGATCGAGCAGCAGCCGCGACTGTTGTTCGGATTCGGGCGTTCCGCGTCCGACCGCGCGCGCCTGCAAGTAGAGCCGATAGGCCTCGACATCCGGCGTTGGAGGCACGTTTACGGCGGGTTCCCGCAAACCCGCGGTAGCGGCCGTAGCGGGCCTCGGAGCTCGAGCCACGGACGTGTGCCCGGCCCACCACAGCACGGCCGCGACGGCCGGCACCGTCAGGGCCAAAGCGGCCGGAAGCCAACGCGTAATTCGCCGAGCGGCAAAAGCGGGAGGCCGTCGCACGCCGGTTTCGAGCGGCGCCGTCGAGGCAACGATGCGGTAGCCGTGCCCGCGCAACGCGCCGATGTAGCGTGGGTCGTCGGCACTGTCTCCAAGTGCCCGGCGCAGCAGCTTCACGCGCTGGCTGACCGTCTCCGGGCTCACTACGACGCCGGCCCAGACGCTCTCCATCAACGCGTCCACCGAGACGAGATTCGGCGCCGCGCGGACCAGCGCGACCAATAGATCGAACGACAGACCCTTGATGTGGAGATCGACGCCGTGCCTCGTCACGCGGCGCGATCCGGCATCGATGAGCACGTCGTCGAGCCGATAGCCATGCACGGCCGATGCGACGGCGCGTGTCGATTCTGCATCCATTGAGAACGTCGAACCCGCGTGGAGCGCGGTCAGCTCGATTGTCCGCCGCGTCTCTCCGGGATGTCAAAACCCGCTCGCCGTGGGACCTTCAGCCTTCTTTCACGCGATTTCACGGCGACTTCATGCAGTTCGGGCCGGGTCGAGCTCAGCCTATCGCTCCACCCCCACGGCGGCACGGACGAATGAACGGCTTGCACGCGCTCTGGCCCTGGAAGCTGCGCTTCGGGCCGAAAAGCGTTCTGCGCGGACCGCTCGCGGCAGCGATCGCCTTGATGATCGCGACTCCGTGCGCGGCCCATCATTCCTTCGCGATGTTCGACCAAACGCGGGAAGTGACGTTGCACGGGACCGTGAAGCAGCTCCAGTGGACCAATCCGCACTGCTTTCTCCAGTTGCTCGTTGTGGATCACGGCGAGTCGGCCGAGTGGAGCATCGAGATGAACTCGCCGCTCGACATGTACCGCGCAGGGTGGCGACCGGCGTCGCTGAAGCCGGGCGATCGCGTGACCGTGGTCGTCAACCCGGTGCGCAGCGGTATGAACGGCGGCTCGCTCGTCTCGGCGGTCGATCCGACCGGCAGGACGTTGTCGACGCACGCAGCGACCCGGAAGCCGCAACCGTGACGAGACGACTGGCTATCACGCTCGCGTTCCTGACGAGCACATCGGCGGTCCACGCCCAGGCGAGCTCGGCAGAGCGTGCACGCGCATTCGCCGCGCTGCCGAACTGGACCGGATTGTGGGAGACCGACACGTCCTCGGCGCTGATTTCCGGCGAGATCGAGCAAGCGGCCGCGAATCGCAGCGCGGACCAGAGCGGGACGCCCACTTCTGCGGGAGAAGCCGAATTTCTCAGCCGGACGGAGCTTTTCGGTAAACCACCGTACAATCCGGAGTGGGAACGGCGATCACGATCCCAAGGACAGCGACACGAAGGCGGGGCACCACCGCCGTTCAAGGTCTGCGACGAAGGCGGCTTCCCTGCGGTGATGGACAATCCCACGCCCGATGGTATGTTCGAGGCCGTCGTGACGCCGGAAGAGACGCTGTTTTTGTTTCCCGACGGCGAAGTGCGCCGCGTCTACACCGACGGGCGATCGCATCCAAAAGACGAAGATCTGTGGCCCACCGCGATGGGCGATTCCATCGGCCACTGGGAAAACGCGACGCTCGTAATCGACACCATCGCTCGCAAGGCAGGCCCGATCGCGGCGATTCCGCTGCCAGGCATCGCCGACTTGAGCGGAGAGGCCCACTTCACCGAACGGGTCCGAATGATCGACGCGAACAACCTGCAGGACGACCTCACGATCGACGATCCGAAACGTTTCGAGCACCCGTGGAACCTGTCGTTCCACTACCGGCGGATCGAGGGCTTGGACCGAATGATCGGCGTCAACTGTACCGACAATGAACGCAACCCGATCGTAGACGGCAAGCTCACGATCGCGCCGCCCTGAAGCGGCGAGCCAGCAGCGCCATCGAGCGCGCTGCAAGCGCGCTCCTTCGGATGCGCCTAGGTCGGGCCCGCATCCCAAGTTCAGAAGGCATCGACGCGCACCCGGTACAGGCCGGCGTTGCTCGAACGATAGGTCCGCGAGCGGGCGCGCTCGGCGCCTTGACCTCTGCGGCCCGCCAAAATAACGTGACGCGCATGGAGCTACCTAACTTCTCACGTCGGATGCGGCGCGCCGCTTTCGCGGGCGGCAACGCGTGGACCGCCATTGCCGCATCCAGTGATCCGCCGCGCCGGTACGGCGAACGCAGACAGATGCGGCAGGGGGCAGCGAAGCTCACTCGCTGAGTGCCGCTCATCATCGAAAACTTCGGTTGGATTTAGGGTTGTAGCATGAAGAATGCGGCCGCTCAGCGGGCAGTCTGCTGTGCGTTACTTTGCCTGGCGGCGGCGACCGTGTCGGCACAGGGCAGCTCGCCGGCTCCCGGCGCTCAAAAGATCGTGCGCGTGGTGCGCACGGCGACGCCGCCCGTAATCGACGGTGATCTCAGCGATGCCGTTTGGGCCAGTGCGGCCGTCGTCGACGATCTCCATCAGGTGAGCCCGACGGAATATGCCGAGCCGTACGAGCGCACCGAGGTGTACATCCTCTATGACAACGACGCGCTGTATATCGGCGCCCGGCTCTACGACACGGATCCCAAGCTCATCACTGCGAAAAACCTGCTGCAGAACGACAGCATCGGCGAGGACGACCGGTTCTTCGTGACGATCGACCCGTTCAACGATCGGCGCAGCGGCTACTACTTCGGCGTGAACCCGAACGGCGTTAGATCCGACGGTTTGTATCGCAACGTCAGCGAGTTCTACGGCGACTGGGACTCGATCTTCCGCGCGGCCGCCGGCCGCTTCGATGGCGGCTGGACCGCGGAAATCGCAATACCGTTCAAGTCGATCTCGTTCGATCCGACGACGGACACTTGGGGGCTGAACTTTTCACGCACGGTCGTACGCAAGAACGAGATCGCGGCGTGGGTATCGCGCAATCGCGCCTACGATCCGTCGGTCTCGGGGTCTGCCGTCGGATTCGAGGGGCTCCAGCAGGGCCTCGGCCTCGAGGTCGTTCCGTCGCTCGCCGTCAGCCAGCGCAAAGACTTCGTGACGGGCGTCTCGACGTCGGACACGAAGCCGTCTTTCGACCTCGCCTATCGCCTCACGCCGCAGCTGAACGCATCGCTCACGATCAACACGGACTTCTCGGCAACGGAGGTCGACGACCGACAGGTGAACCTCACCCGCTTCGGCCTCTTCTTTCCCGAAAAGCGCGATTTCTTCTTGCGCGAAGCCGACATCTTCGAATTCGGAGGCATCGGCGGACAGCGCCAGTCGTCGGTTCCGGGACTCGGCACCGTCGGGCAGAACGGCAGACCGTTCTTCTCTCGCCGCATCGGGTTGAGCAATACCGGCCAAATCGTGGACCTCGACTACGGCGGCAAGATCAGCGGGCGCATCGGTGGCTGGGAGATCGGCGCGCTGTCGATACGACAGGACGGCTTCGGCGCAGTCGCGCCCGATACGCTATCGGTCGTTCGCGCCAAACGTCAAGTGCTGGACGAGTCGAGCGTCGGTGTGATCACGACGTCCGGCGACCCGACCAGCAACATCGGCAACTCGCTCGCGGGCGCCGACTTCCTGTATCGCAATACACGATTGCCCGGCGGACGCTCGATCGAGAGCGATGTCTGGTACCAGCGCAGCGATACGGAAGGCGTCGACAGCGACCAAGCCGCCTACGGCATGAGCTTGAGGTATCCGACGTCGCAAGGGTTTCGCGGCACGCTTCAATACCGCGCGTTCGAGGACAATTTCAATCCGGCGCTGGGATTCATCGATCGCCGCGGGATCGGCGATTCGTTCTTGAATCTCGGGTACATGCTGCGCAAGGGCGAAGGCTATCTCGAATCGTGGCTGTTCGATTTCGACTACGAGCGCATCGACTACCTCGACGGCGGGCTGCAGGAAGAGGCGCTGTTCCTCCGACCGCTCACGCTCACCAATAGGACCGGTGACTCGATCACGCTCGCGATCAGCGACTTCAACGAAGTTTTGATCGCGCCGTTCGAGATCTATCCGGGCATCGTCGTGCCGCCCGGGACGTACGACTCAGACACGCACGGCATTCAATTCGGGACGGGCAGCCATCGCAAGCTCGCTCTGTCGGGTCGATTCGTGGATTACCCCGACGGCAGATTCTACGGCGGCTCGCGCTTCGATCAGTACCTGCAGCTGACGTGGCGCCCGTCCGCGCGCTTCCGCGGCAGCGTGGGCTACGAGTATGACGACATCACCTTGCCGGAAGGCGCGTTCTCCGTGCGGCTCGTGCGCGCAGAGTTCGACGTGGCGTTCTCCTCCACGCTGTCGTTGGTGAACCTGGTGCAGTACGACAACATCAGCGAGGTCGCGGGCGTGAACGTTCGGCTGCATTGGATTCCGCAGGCAGGGCGCGAGGTGTACTTCGTCATCAATCACAACCTCGAGGACTTGGATCGCGACAACCGTTTCCAGTCGCAATTCTCGGACGTGACAGCGAAGATCAATTACACGTTCCGCTTCTGAGGCGAGCCGCCGCGTCCATCCGGAATCGAACGCTCGAGACGACGAGCCCACCGAGCAGCGCCTCTTCGCGAGGGATGCGTGCGGGATTCCCGGGGCGCCGACGGGCGAAATTGCGACGTAGAGCCCGGCTCGGCGCAGAATGACACGAAACAGCGCACCGAATACGGCGCGCCATTGTCGCTTTGGCGCTCGCTCGCGCGTTGTGCTTTCATAGAGTGGCGCCCATATTTCAAACGACGGCGCGTCGGAGGTCCATGCCTTGTGCTCGCGGCTCCCGTGCTCTCGTTTCCCTAAGGCCGCGTTGGCGGCGCTCGCCGCGGCTATGGGCAAACGCAGCGGCCTCGCATCCGTCGTTCCGCTATGCGCGATGCTCGCCGCCGCCGTAGCGGGCCCGGCGCTCACCGCAGCCGCCGACGAGCCGGCCGAGCAATCCGCTTCGGCCACCACCGCTCCGCCCGCCGTCGGTGACGAGGTGATCGTCACGGCGAAGTCGCGCCGCGCGATCAGAGCCGCGCTGATTCGCGCCGAGGACGACTTGTTTGCGGTCTACAACTCGATCAACGGCGCGGACGAGTTCGATATTCATTGCTACCAAGAGAAGCGCTACGAGTCGAACATATCGGAGCGGATCTGCCAACCGAACTTCGTGCGCAACGACGACGCGGCGTACGGGCAGTCGCTGTTGCACAGCATTCGCGGGGAGTCCGGCCCCATCCCGGAGAGCTATACCGCAGAGAAGGCTTACAAAAACTCTCTGATGCAGAAGGACTGGGAGCGCCTCCTCAAGACTCACCCCGAGCTGCTCGGCGCCGTGATGAAGGTGGCGGCGCTCCAGAAAGTGTTGGCCGACGACGAGACTTCCTCGCGGCACGACCGGCACGCCAAGCGGACCGGCAAGTAGACGAGGCGCACGGATTCGGGCCGTTCCGGCCGGACATCAATCCGACCGATCAACCTACACGCTGCCGATCGTGCAGAGGTGAGGGGGCTGCCCTGGGACCCGCGGGCGGCGTAGGCTTGGCGCGTATATATGAAGGCTAGTGATCGGCGCACATCGTCAATCGGTTCGGGCCACGAGCGTCCCTCGCCGCGCCCCGCGGTGAATTGGCGAGCCGAACCCGCTTCGTGGCCGCTGTGCACGCCTCGGCGTCGGTCACAACGCGTGGCCTGCCGATAACGTTGCGCCCTCTATGTCACGAACGATTCCGTTGTCACAGCCTCCCGAACATCGGCCCGCGCTCGCGACACCCGTGCAAAGCGCCTGCCGCCGCGTCGGCGATTTGACCGTCGACTTGGCGCGAAGGCGCGTCGTGCGCGGCGGCAAGGAATGCCGCCTCCCGAAGCTCTCGTTCGATCTGCTGGTTGCGCTCGTGGAAGCGGCGCCCGAGCCCGTGACCGTCGACTCGCTCATGAGCCGAGTGTGGTCGGGACTCGTGGTGACACCGGAGACGGTGGTGCAGCGCGTGAAACTCCTGCGAGCCGCGCTCGGCGACGACACGAAACGCCCTCGCTACATCGAAGGCCTGCGCGGCCGCGGCTACCGGCTCGTCGCGCCGGTCGCGACCGTGCCCTGCGGGGAAGCACCGGCCGGCGAGACGGCGGCGAGCGCCGCGGGGTCGCGTTCCGTCGCCTCGCGCGGGCGTCGGCTGGCGCTTGCGCCGGCGCAGGTGCTCGCAATCGTCGCGGCAGTCGTCGCCTTGGCGGCAGGCGGCTTCGCGTTGAGTCGTCTCGTCTCGGGCGTGCCGTCGACCGCGACGCGCGTGGCCGTGTTGCCGTTCGAGAGCCTCAGTGCGGATGCCGGCGATGCATTGCTCGCCGACGGCATGCAAGACGAGCTCATCAACGCGCTCGCGGAACGAACTCCGTCGCTCGGCGTGATTGCGCGTACGACGATGATGACGTACCGCGGGCACCCGCAGGTCACGGCGAGCACGGTCGGCCGCGACCTCGGTGTCGCGTACGTCGTGGCCGCGACCTTGCGGCGAGACGCGGACGGCATCCGCATGACACTGCAGCTCGTCGACGCGAAGACCGATGCGGTGTTGTGGTCGCACGCCTACGATCGCGACCCCTCCGCGATCGCGAGCCTGCGCTCGGTGGCTGCAGCGGACCTCGCGATGCATCTTCCGGCGGCGCGCGTGTCGGCCTCGCCCGCGCCGGCCGCGGCCACGCGCAGTCCCGAGGCTTACGACCGGTATCTGCGGGCGCTCGCGGCGCTCGAGCCGGTGTCCGGCATCTATGCCGCGTGTTGCGGCACGCCCTCGTTGGAGGATCTGCGAAACGTAGAGCAGCTCTTGACGCAAGCGATCGCGCTCGACCGCGACTTCGCCGATGCCTATGCGGTGCGCGCCGGGATCCGTGGCGCGATCTACGGCTGGAACTTCGACACGAGCGAAGCGCAGCTCCGTAGCAGTCGCGACGATTTGACGGCTGCCGAGAAGCTTGCGCCGCGCAGCGTGAAGACGCTCGCGGCTCGCGCTTCGTACGAGGCGTGGATCGCTCACGATTATGAGCGCGCCGCGCAAATCGTCTCGGACGCGCAGGCCGCCGGTCTCACCGATCCACTGTGGATCGTCGACATGACGGCCGTGCTCATTCGTCAGAAGCGAACCGACGAGGCGCTCGCTATCTTGCGCCGCGCGCTCGAGCTCGACCCGAGAAACCCCCTCGTCTCGTACGTCTACGCGAGCGAGCTCACGTTACTGCACCGCCCGGCCGACGCGCTGCGGGCGATCGCCTTCGGTCTCGCGCAGTCGCCGAACGATCCGGCGCTGCAGCGGTGGAAGGCCGCCGAGGCGTTCGAGCTCACCGGCGACCGCAGCCGCGTGCTGCCGCTCGCCGAAGCGGCCGCCGCGTCGGCGCCCGCGATCCGCGCCGCGGATTCGGGCCTCCTGCTCGCATGGGCGTTTCACTTGCTCACGAGTGCCGATCAGACGGCGAGAATTCCGACGCTGCTCGACGAGATCGGCACGCCGACCTTGAGGGCCGAATTCAGCGGCGCCGGCCGCGAGCCCGTCGCGGCCTTCCGGGGCTGGGCGAGCCTGCTGCTCGGCGACCGGAGCGGCGCCGCGCAGCAAGGACAACGCATCCTCGACTTTCTCGCGGCCGGCGAGGACACGCCAGACAACCGGTACTTTCGGCAATTGCTCGCGGCGGAGGCGCATCTGTTCATGGGGGACACGCAGCAAGCCGTTGCGGAGGCGCGCACAGCCGCCGCGTCGCCCGTGCCCATCGGCTCCGCAGCGGCCTACTTCGACCATTGGATCGCCGCGATCTACGCGTGGGGCGGCGCCGAGAACGACGCAGTGGAGGTCCTCGACCGGCTCACGAGCGTCTGGCCCGCGGCGGAGCCCGCCGTCGTCGCGCGCAGCCCGCTGTACACGTTGCCGCTTGCGCACAGCGTGCCTTTTCAGCGCCTGATGCGCCGGCTCGAAGCGGAGATGCACGCGACCCGCGCGGATTGACGGTTCAGCAGCGTTCATGCGGCCTTCACGGAGGCCTGCCGCCGACAAGAGCAATGTCGGCGGCGGTGCGGGCTGGCAGCCCAGCACCGGCGCCGCCGATGCAGCTCGAAAGAGGCGACTCCGGCGACGACGCGTCCCTCGGCGTCACGCAATTTCACCCAAGATTCATGCTCTTCAGCCGCATTCGCGGCAACCTCCTCCGAACACCGAACGGCATTGAGTGGCTGCCGTCGCGGTCGCCGGTCGAGCGCCGGTGCGGCAAGGCCGGCCCGCGTGTCGACACGACAGGGCCGCACGGCCTGAGGCGAGGAGAACGAGCATGCACACGAAATACGACCCGAATCCGCGCGCCGCACCGCCCATCTCGTCGTACCCCCCGGCGCAACGCAAGCTCGGCTCGCGCTCGCCGCCGGCCGCCGTCCTCGTTCGGCACGCTCTCTTCGCAGGACTCTTGTGCGTCGCGCCGGGCGCATACGCACATCACTCCTACGCCATGTTCGATCTTTCGAAGCCCGTCGTCGTCCGAGGCAGCGTCGCAAAGGTCGAGTGGACCAATCCGCACGTGTTCGTGTGGGTCTACGTGGAGAAGACGAGCGAGCGCGGCAAATACGATCTCTACGCCTTCGAGACGGACGGAACGGTCCAGCTCATGCATCGCGGCTGGACGAAGCAAACGTTGTCGCCCGGCGAGGCGGTTCGCATCCAGTATTTTCCGTTGCGAGACGGCCGGCCCGGTGGCGAGCTGATCCGGGCCATCCACGCGGACGGCCACGCGACGGAACCGAGTCCATTGTTGCCGGGCGCTTCTCTGGTCCCGGACATCGCGCGGCAAGCCGCCGGATCGTCCGGCGATGAGTCGGCTGCATTGCCATGACGGCGCTGCGCTCGAGTTGCGATGCGGAACGCCTGCTGCATCGAGTCCAGCTCGACGGCGGCGGCGGAGGCGGAAGATCCGCGCCGTGATCATTCCAGGCGATCGACAGGAGGTTTGCGCGATGATGATGCGAATCGGTCGGCATGCGCGGCAACGCGTCACGGCATGCGGTGTCGCGATCGCGGTGCTCGCCGTAGCGCACGACTTGCCGGTGCGCGCCGGCGACCCGACGGAGCACGCGTCGACGCCGGGCATGACCTACGACTCGTTGGCGCGGCTGCCCGATTTCAGCGGCTGGTGGTACCCGAGCTATTTCGATGAGCTCGGCGGGCACCCCTTGGGGCCGTCGGGCGCTTATGCCCTTGTCATCCTCCAGAACGCCGCACTGAAACCGCTGCTCACGGCGCAAGCCGCGGCGGCGCTCGAGCCGTACGAGAAGTACCTGCAGAGCGCGGCGGCGAATCTTCGCACCCCGCCCGATCCGTTGGCGTTCGGGCTGAAGCCTGCCGACTACTGCGCGCCGCCCGGCTTCGCAGGCGACAATGGCGGATTCCACGAGGACATCGAGATCTTGTTCACACCGGGGCGCGTCACGATCACGAACGAAGGCGGACTGATTCGCCGCATCTATCTCGATCGTGAGCTGCCCGCAGATGTCGACGAGACCAGCACGGGCACTTCGGTCGGGCACTGGGAAGACGGCACGCTCTCCATCGAGACGGTCGGCCTCGATCGCGACAATCAGTTCGGGGGCTTCGTGAGTCCGTTGAAGCTCGGACGCGACGCCCGGATCGTCGAACGCTTTGCGCTCGGCGGTCCCGACACGCTTAAGATCGAAACGCGGATCACCGCGCCGGATCTGGTGACGAAGCCGTTGGAATCCATTGCATACTACCGTCGCGATCGGCAGCACGTGTTCCGCGAGGCCAGCCAATGCGCGAGGCACGACCGCTCGATGGACGTGGCCACGGGCGAGCAGCGCTTCGACCTCACGCCGCCGCCCGATTTGCCGCCGCCGCCGCGCTAACGCCGCGCCCTGGCGAGGAGCAATCATCGACACGCCGGCAACAACAGTCTGATCGCAGCTGTCCCACGGCAAGCGGCATGAATACCTGCCGGCGCTTGTCGGATTTCCCCGAACGCTATCAAACGCCCGCGCTGCAGTGAGGAGCTCGTTGCCCTCCCTCGCGATCTTCAGGCGCGGTGCCGAGCCCGCGCCGCGTCGGCCCGGCGAGGGCCCACGGCCACAGTCGGTATAATCCGGCGCAGCTATGCGATGTACGTGTTCCACTTGCCGCTGCGCGGCCGTGCAGCACTACGCGAACGACGCGACCTTCTCCGCATCGATCCGTCATCCGATCTCGATCGCCGTGGGGTGTTTCGTCGTAATCACGATCGCAACGTTCGCTGTCGCCACTGTCAGCTTCGTCGTCCTCGAGCATCCGTTCCTCTCGCTCAAGGACCGGTGGGCTCCGCGATGAGTCCGCGCGGCCACTGGTTCGGTCCCGAAGGGCGTCCACTCTGCGGCTGGTGGTCGGAACCGCCGCGTGGCAGTCGTCACGGCGTCGTCGTCCTCGGCTCGATCGGCTACGAGTATTGGTCCGCACATCGCACCGTTCGCACGCTCGCGGAGCGGCTCGCAGAACGCGGGCACTACGTTCTTCGTTTCGACTACGACGGCACCGGCGACTCCGCGGGCGAGCCATGGGATTCCGATCGGGTCGCGCAATGGAGGGCGAGCGTCGTCGCCGCCGTCGCGGAGCTCCGCGCGCGCGGCGTCGAGCACGTGACCTTGGTCGGTCTTCGGTTCGGCGGCTCGCTCGCGCTCGCGCTCGGTGCCGACGTCAAAGCGGATCGCGTCGTCGCCTGGGCCCCGGTGATTTCGGGGAAGCGCTTCGCACGCGAGATCAAGATGCTCGCGCTGCCGGTGCCGGGCCGCGAGAACGTGACCGCGTTCGCGGGCACCGTCTTCACTCCCGAGACGTCGAGCGCGCTCGGAAAGGTCGAGCTCGAGAAGCTCGCCCAGCGTCCGGCCGACAAGGTCCTCGTCGTCGCCGCGTCCGGCATCGAGAAGCTGGCGGCGCATCTGACGGAGCTCGGCAGCGAAACGGAGACGTGCGCGATCGAAGGCTCGCGAACCGCGCTCGAGGTGCCCGCGGAAGACGCCGTTGTGCCGGTCGCGATCGTCGATCACATCGCGGCGTGGGTCGGCGACGCACCGGAGGCGTCGCCGCTCCCGCTCACGATCCGTTCCGAAGCGCGGCTCGGTGACGTCACCGAGTCGTTCGTCGATCTCGCCGGCCTCGCCGGAATCGAGACGCGTCACTCGAGCAGTGCCGAAACGGCGGTCGTCTTCTTGAACTCGGGGTCGGAGGTGCACATCGGTCCGGGCGGCGCCTGGGTCGAATACGCACGGGCTCTCGCCGGGCGCGACATGGCGGTGTTTCGCGTCGACTGGAGCGGCTGGGGAGAGAGCCCGGATCGAGGTCACGCGCCAGGGCGTCCGTACGATCAACACGCCGTCGCCGAGACGGTCGAGATCGTGGGCGCGGTGCGTGCGCGCGGCTTTGCTCGTGTCTTGCTCGCTGGTCTTTGCGCCGGCGCGTGGATGGCGGTGCAGGCGGCGCTGCGCACGGAAGTCGACGGCGTGATCGCGATCAATCCGCAGCTCTACTGGAACGTCGGCGATCCGGTCGAAGCGCTGATCGCGGACACGCGCAAGCGTCGCCTGCCGATCCGAGAACGCGACGAGCGCCTGCGGCAGTATCACGTCTGGTCGGCGCTCGATCTCGTCGGTGTGCGGCCGCCGGCCGCGCGCTGGCTGAATGGCCTGACGCGGTCGAAGACGCCGTCGCTGATGCTCTTCGCCGCCGGAGACGACGGGCTCGAGTACCTCGAGACGCGAGTCGCGCGGCGACTGCGGCAGGAGCTTCGCGCCGGCTTCGTGCGCATCGAGCAAATCGCCGACATCGACCATCAGATGTATTGGCTGTGGCGTCGCCCGAACGTGATCGCCGCGATGAGACAGTTCGTCGGCGCGCTGGCGAAGAATTGAGGGAACCGTGACGCTACAGGAGATGGGCGGCGTACTTCCCCAAAACGCGGATCGGACGTCAGGGAAGCGCCAGCGCGATGAGCTCGCCGGGATGATCGCTGCCGGACACGGCGACGACGATGTACTGCTTGCCGCCGGCCATGTAGGTCATCGGCGCATCGCTGACGCCTGCGGGCAGCTCCATCTCCCAGACGATCTTGCCGGTCGTCTTGTCGAACGCCCGGAACATCTTGCCGCCGTAATTGCCCCCCGGGCGGTAGACCCACGCCCGTGTCGCTGCCCTCCCCCATGAAGACGAACGACTTGGTCACGAGCGCGGCCAAGCGCCCGGGTTTGCCGAGCGGCGGCAGATCCAGACCCGCGAAGGCCGGGTGGTGGCGCAGGCCGTCCCCATTGGCGACCGACCAGCGAATCGTGCCGTGGTCCAAGTCGATGGCCACCAGACGCGAATAGGGTGGCTTGAAGGGATCGGGCAGGCCGCGCGGCCCGAAGGGCCACGGCACGCGATGCTTGACGTACGGCAACGTCGAGTCTGGATTCTCGGACGGCCCCAACGCGATCACGGTCGGCATGTGGGCCGACGGCACGTAGAGCGTGTCCGTCTCCGGATCGAACGCTGCCCCGCCCCAATCGGCGCCGCCGTTGGTGCCAGGCACCAGCAGCGTGCCTTTGGGCGTCTCGGGGTTGTCGAGCAGGACCGGAGGCGTGTAAAGCGGCCCGTACGCGTAGCCCTTGAGAACAGCCAACGCCTCGGCCTTGAGCTCGGGCGTGAAGTCGATGACGTCGGCTGCGGTGACGCCCTGCTGGTCGAAGGGCGGCGGCTTGGTCGGAAACGGCTGTGTCGGCGAGTACCGCTCGCCGGGCACGTTGCCTTGCGGCACGGGGCGTTCCTCGATCGGCCACACCGGCGCGCCGGTCTCACGGTTCAGCACGAAGACGAAGGCCTGTTTGGTCACCTGCGCCAGCGCCTTGATCGGGTGCCCATCGACCGTGATGTCGGCGAGCACGGGCGGCGCCGGCAGATCGTAGTCCCATATGCCGTGATGCAGAGTCTGGAAGTGCCACACGCGCTTGCCCGTCGTCGCGTCGAGCGCCACGATCGACTCGGCGTACAGGTTGTCGCCCGGGCGGGTCCCGCCGTAGTAGTCGCCGGTGGCCTCCTCGGTGGGAAGATACACGTACCCGAGCTCCTCGTCGGCGCCGAGCACCGTCCAGGAACCGCTGTTGCCCGAGTAGCTCCACGAATTGTCGAGCCACGTCTCGTTGCCGGGCTCGCCTGCGCGCGGCACGACGTGGAACGTCCACAACAGCGCACCCGTGCGCACGTCGTAGCCGCGCACGTCGTCGGGCGGCATCACCTTCGGGGCCAGTTGGCCCTCGCTCAAGATGTCGGTCGCCGGCGCCGGCACGCCGGCGACGACAATCACGTCCCGGACGACCATCGGGCCGCTCGACCATCGCCAACCCATGACGGGACGCTCGAAGCCCAGCGTGAGGTCGACCTGACCACCGTCGCCGAAGTCCGGATAACGCTTGCCGGTCTTCGCATCGAGCGCAACCAAGCTGGCCCCGACATTGGCGATGACGCGAGCATCGGTGCCGTCGGTCCAGTAGGCAAGGCTCCGCGTGGAACCGCCGCGCATGGGTCCCGTGCCGTCGGCCCGCGGCGGGAGATGGTCGTACCACACCGTCTTTCCCGTAGTCGGATCGAGCGCCACTACGGCGCCGACGACGGAGCTCATGTAGAGCAGACCGCCGACCATGAGCGGCGTGTGCTCGAAATTGCGCGGCCCCGATGTGTTCGGGAAGGTCGCCGCAAGCTCCTCCGGCATCCCCGAGCGGCGCCACGCGATCCGCAAGCGGCCGATGGTGTCGCGATTGATCTGGTCGAGCGGCGAGTACTTCGTGCCGGCCTTGTCGCCGCCGTACGCAGGCCATTCTCCAGTGGGGCCTTTGTTGCCGCTCGTGCATGCCGCCGTTACGGCGGCGAATGCGACTACCGCGACAAAACCGCTGAGCAGCGTGCGGTGCATGTGGCTCTCCTTACGCTCTAGTGGAGATCGACGGAAGCGGTAAAGCTGACCTGACGATGCTCGTGCGTACGAGCTCGGATGCGGTGAACATCGATCGGGCCCAGGGCACCGAATGCCGGCGTCTGGTTACCTTCGCTCGGCCTGCGCTGCGTCCACCACCAAAATGATCTTCCCTTCGGCGTGGCCGGCCATGCTGTAGGCCTGTGCCTGAGACGCATCGGCGAGCGGGAATGATTTGTCGATGTTGACCTCGAGCTTGCCGGCGCTCGCCAGCGACGCGACTTGCTCATAGACGCGGCGCGCGACGTCGGCGGCACTGCGATACGGAGCGCAGATCAAACCCGCTTTCGCGCACTGCGCGTCGAGGTCGTGGTCCCCCGTGCTGATAAAGCGGCCGCCGCGAGGCAGCGTGCTCATCGCTTGGATCGCGGTTTCCCCGCCGACCGTATCGATCGCGACATCCACGCGCCCGACCTGCGTTGCGAAATCGACCTTCGTGTAGTCGATCACCTGATCCACGCCGATGGAGCGTAGATAGTCGTTGTGGCGTGCCGAAGCCGTGCCGATCACGTAGGCGCCTCTGGCCTTGGCCGCTTGCGCCGCAGCGCTGCCGACGCCGCCCGCGACGCCGGTGATCAAGACGCGTTGTCCTTTCGCGACCTCGGTGGCATCGACGACCCTGACACCGGTCACGGTCGCGATCCCTAAGCCGGCTGCCTGCGCATACGTCATGTTGGCAGGCTTGCGCACGACGTTCGCGACGGCGGCCACCGCATACTCGGCATAAGCACCATTGAGAAGACCGCGACGTCGAACCGCGATGCCGAATACCGGGTCGCCGATGCTGAAACCCTTCGCGCCCTCGCCGAGCGCTGCGACGACTCCCGCCACGTCGCCGCCGGGAATCCGATCGTCCGCAGGTGCACCACTCTTCCAGTCCGCCGGATTCACGGCTGCCGCGTAGATGTGGATCAGAACTTCATTGGCGGCAGGCGTGGGCACCGGCACGGTCTGCAGCGGCAGCGCATCGCTGCCGGCCTTTTGCAGAATGGCCTGCTGCTCCTTCGGCGGAACGGCCTGCGCCGGAGCCAGACAAGCAGCGAACAGACCGGCGATCGCCAGATGCCACAGCAGCGAGATGCGTGAGTTCATGTCGGTCCTATATTGAAAACCAAGAGGCAGTCACTGATTGCGAGAAGGATGTGCTCGAGTCGTTCGTCCGCCTTCTCCTGAACTTGAGAGAGGGTCTGGGCCAAATCCGGCGGCGGCAGGCCCCTGTGCCAGCTATGTCATAGCGACTAAGCCTCGCGATGGTCGCCGAATGCGAACGTGGCGCTCTAGCCCTATCAGCAGCACGGTCGTGGCTACCATCGCCACGGCCATCGCGGCAAGACCCGCCGAATAGGTGCCGGTCGCGTCCTTCGCAATGCCCCATGCGTACGGACCCCCAAATGCCCCAATCTGTGAAACGGTGTTGATTGTCGCCCCACCCAACGCGAGCAGGCGGGGATGCAGAAGGTCCGGCCAGAACATGGCGCATGTCAGGACCTGGGACCACGCGCATATGCTGAAGATGAACAAACCTCCGACCGTGAAGGCCGCCGAGCCGTGAACCCAGATCATAGAAATCCCCGCCGCCATCCCCAGCGCGCTCGCGATGGCGCAGGAGAAGCGTTCGCCACGGCGATCCGAAAACCACCCCGTCAACAGCATCGCGACGATGCCCAACACGCCGCCGGCGCTTACGACGTAGCCGATCTCATATTCGTCGAGAGCAGTGGTCACCTGGAGCAAGAGAGGTGCGTTGACCGCGAATGTGATCCCAACGCCGGTGATGAGTGCCCCAATCAAAGATATCTGCAGCACGATTGGGTTACGGATCGTGGCTAACAGGTCGTGACGAACCGGCGATCCGATCACTGCCGCTTCGCTTTCGAGCGTGCTCTTGAGCCATGACTTTTCGTCTGCTGTTAGCCAACCGACCGAGCCTGGATCGTTCGGCAGGAAGAACCAAATGGCGAGGCCGATGAACACCGCCGGCAGGCCTTGTAGCGCGAGCAGCCATTGCCATCCGTGAAGCCCATAGAGGCCGTCCATCGACAGCAAGGTTCCCGAGACGCTGCCGAGGAGCACCGATGCGAGCGGGCCAAAGATATAGAAGCGGCTGATCGCGCGGCCTCGACACGCCTTTGGAAACCAAGTGCCGAGGTAAAAGATGACGCCCGGAAAGAAGCCGGCTTCAGCCGCACCCAGCAAGAAGCGGATTGTGTAGAACTGCCAAGGCGTGCGCACCCACATCGTCGCGGTCGCAAGCACGCCCCAGGTCACCATGATCCGCGCGAGCCAACGGCGCGCGCCATAGCGAGTCAGCAACATATTCGAGGGGATTTCGACTACCGAATACGCGAGGAAGAACATCCCTGCGCCTAGACCATAAACGGTGGCACTGAAGCCCAGCTCGCTGTTCATCTGAAGAGCGGCGAAGCCAATGTTGACCCGATCCATGTACGCGAACAGATAGCCGAGCCCGAGCAGCGGCAGGATGCGTATGCTGGCTTTGAGGACGGCAGAGTGGGCGACGCCGGGGGCAGCAAGATGGATCATCCGGCGCCCCGGCGTCTCTGAATTTGCCGTGCCGGGCAATCCGGTCTCATCAAGAGCTGCCATCCCCAGCCTCCTCAGCCCGGTGCCGCCAAACGGCGGCATGGAGGTAAGCATGCCCCCAGCAGCCCCGGGGGCGGCGCATTGGGGAGACGTTTGGGCGCCCTGCTTTCCTCACCCCAATTCAGAAAGTTTCGCTTGTTGTCTGCGCCCAGACAGATGGCATCCTAACTCGATGAGGGATTGCAGGGAACCGGACTGAAGTGACAGGCGCCTTTGGGCGGATCGCTCGAGCGGGTCAGAAAGCGCACGTGCGGAAGAGCCGATGCCGAGGACTTGCTGCGCACAGCGCGTCCACGCGGTATGTATTTCCGCGGCACACGGCGGAATTTCCGTGAGGGCAGCGTGCACGATGCGACTTCGCCACGCGCGCTCGTCAGCGACGCTCCGAAGTCTGCCGCAAGCTTCTAGCGCGGTGAAGCTCAGAAGGCGCTATGCCGAGCGACGCCCCGACATCGGCTGCGCAAAGTGCCGGTCCCGGCACTGCTCTCGAATCACCCTCTGGATCCGGTGACCGAGACGGCGTTCGACCGTTGCCGGGGCATCGCCTCCGCCCACCTCGACTACGACGTGCGCCAGCAATGAGCCGATCTCGTCAGCCAGCGATCTCGAGCATGCGATCGCCGCCGAGGAACTGCTCGTCCACTACCAACCGACGATCCGGCGCTTCGCCACGGCACGTGCGACATCTCATCTGTAGAATAGCCAATGCCGAAGTCGTCGATTGCGAGACCAATGTTCTCGAAGACGAAGCGACACTTGCGTTTCTCAACGACGTTGGATGCGACGAAGCCCGGGGTTTCTACGTAAGTCCGCCCGTGATTGCGAACCGGGTGCCAAAGATCATCGCTCGCTGGGACTAGCACCCATGCGGCGGGCGCGACCGCCTCGACCGACTGGAAATCTCTGGAAAGGGTTGTCTGATCGATCGTGCGCAACGCGGTCGAATTCCTGGCACGGAGAGCGGCCGATGCTCGCGGAAGAGGCGCCGGAATCGCACGACGCCTTCAGCGTTGTCGGCCAGACGTGCGCGATTGATGACGCTCAAGGCAAACAATGAGCCAGTCGAAGTTCGCGCAGCATCGCCCTCTTCTTGGCTTGGTGAGCCTGCATCCGACGCAGGATGTCGTCGAGCACGCGGACCGCGGCGCGTACGTGAGGGCCCTTGTTCAGCATTACGCATTCGGCCCGATGGGACATCGCCGCGTCCGTGATTTCGGCCCGGGAGGCCATGCCCTTCTTGGCGAGGGTCTCGAGCACCTGAGTCGCCCAAATGACAGGCACGTGAGCGGCTTCGCAGATCCAAAGAATCTCCTCCTGAACCTCGGCGAGCCGCTCGAAGCCACATTCAACCGCGAGATCGCCACGCGCAATCATCACCCCGCAGCTCGGCCATTGCATCGCGCTGAGCAGCATGTCGGGCAAGTGCTCGAAACCTGCGCGCGTCTCGACCTTGAGCACGATCGCAGGGCGCCGCTCGCCGAGCCGGGCAAGATGCTGCTCGAGCGACTCCACGTCGTGTGCGCTGTTCGCGAAGGAAAGCTCGATGAGGTCCGCATGCTCGGCCGCAAATGCGAGACTCTCGACGTCGTCAGGCGTCATCGCGGAGAGGTCGAGGTTGCTCTGCGGCAGGTTGATGCCCTTATCCGCGCCGAGCTTGCTTCCGAACGGTAGCGCGTGAGTGATGCGCACGTACAGTCGATCGGGCTCGATCTTCTCGATTGCGCCGCCGATCTTGCCGTCGTCGAACCAGATGGGCTCGCCCGTGCGAATGCGGTTCGAGAATTCCGGCAATGTGCAGCCGATCGTCGCCGGCGTGAGGACGCGGCCGGCGGCATCGGAAGTGGCCGGTCGTCCGGGCTCGAGGTTGCGCGTCAGGATCAGCAAGTCGCCCGTGCGCAGCACGAGCCGACTCTCGAGCGCCGCCAAACCGCCGACACTCGCGTCGTGTGCGCGGCCGTCTGCAGTGCGATGCGTGAGGACGGTGTCCGGAACGAAATAGATCGTCTTGACGCTTTCGGCCCAAGCGCCCGCCTCGGTCGCGTCGACGACCACGAGCTCGCGCTTCGCGCCGCGAGCGTCGGTGAGCGCGATCCTGTCTCGCAGCCGCAGCCGCGCGAGCCATGTGGCCGGCACGGCGAGGCGCCCGTCCGCAGACGAAGGCGGCGGCTGAGCGTGCCCGCTCGCCGTCAGCCACACGCGAGCCGGCGCGATGACCCTGCCGTAGACGTCGCGCGCGGGCCGCACTCGCGCCACCGCCGCGCCGGCAGCGAGCGGACCCGTCCGAAGCTTGGGTCCCGCGAGGTCCATGACCACGCGGCACGGCTTGCCGAGTGATTCCTCGGCGCGCCGCAGGTTCGCGATCATTGCCGACCAGGTCGACGCATCGTCGTGCGCGCAGTTGATGCGCATGCAGTTCATGCCCTGCTCGAGTAGGTCGTGCACGAGCGTGTACTCGTGCGCCGCTTCCGTCGGCATCGTCACCATGATGCGAACATCGCGCCCATCGGTCGGCGGCCCGAACAACGCTTCCGTGTGCTCGGCTAGCAGGCGCTGGCCCGCCGGGAAGTCGACGTCGCAAGACCCCGCGGGATGCGGCAGCCCATGTTGCCCGAGCAGCCGATGCAAAATCTCGAGGACCGCGTCGATCGTCGCAACAGTATGCGATTCGGCACGGCCGAGCGACGACAGGCCGAGGCGCGCGAGCTGTGTCTGCAGCGGGCGTAGGTCATGACGGCGCAACGCCAAGTAGTGCAGCAGGTTGCGGGCGCTCGGGCCGTGAGTCGGATTCACGGCTTCGAGGCGCGGCGCGAGCTCGGCGGTCTCGGCGAGCATGCTGTCGCGGATGCTCTCGAGCTCGCGCGCAACCGCGGCGACGTCGACGCCGCCGATGGCTGAGATCTGATCGACGGGTTTCTCGCTCGCGTTCATGCCCTCGTTAAAGCACGCGAACATCCACATCGTATTGCGGAAACGTTACGGATTTATTGCGTCGATCTCCGCGACGCCGTCGCGCGATCTTTCACGCGATACGCTTCGCGAGCCGCTAGTATGAGTACCTCTTGGCTAACCCCGGCGCGCCGGAGAACTCGTTGAGAAGTCGGAGTCGCGAGAATGGCAATACGAGCAATCGACATTATGACGGCCGAGGTTGCGACGGTGCGTCCGGATGCGCCAGTGGAGCAGGTTGCTCGACGCCTCGTGGAGCTCGGCGTCAATGCGCTACCCGTCGTCGATGATGACGACAATGTGCTCGGCATCGTCAGCGAAGGCGATCTGATTCGACGGCCTGAGCTCGGCACGCAGCCCGAGGTCGGGTGGTCCTCGTACCTACTCGATTCGCCGGGAGAACGAGCCGTTCGCTACGCCAAGATTCACGGCCGGGAGGCACGCGACGTGATGAGCGCCCCGATCGTGAGCGTGCACGAGCATGCCACGTTGGCGGAGATCGCCGAGATCTTCGATAGTCGAGGTATCAAGCGGTTGCCAGTGCTACGCGACGGGAAGCTCGTCGGCATCGTGACCCGCGCCAGTGTGCTGCTCGGCTTCCTTCGTCCCGAGTAGGCGCTCAGAGCCGCCTCGTGCGATGCTCGTGCAAGATTCGTGCGTAGAGTGCGGCGTGCAGAGCCACTCTCACGCAAGTTGTCCATTGGGCAAGACTCTAGGTGCGGGCGCCTTCATGTCTTCAGTGGTCAGGCCGGGAGTAATGCTCTTCTAACCGCGTGCCGCCAACCCGCTATCAGCCGTTGCCGCTGAGCGTCCTGCATCAGCGGCTCGAAGCGCGTTTCGCACCTCCAGATTTTTTCCAGCGAATCTAGGCTGTCCCACACTCCCGTCGCGAGCCCGGCGAGAAAGGCGGCTCCGAGGGCGGTGGTCTCGACGATTTCCGGCCGTTCGACGGGCGCCATCAACATGTCCGCCAGGAATTGGCATAGCCAGTCGTTGACGGCCATTCCGCCGTCCACGCGCAGGGCAGTTTCGCCATTTCCCGCGTCGGCCTGCATCGCATCGATCAGATCTTTCGTTTGGTAGCCAACCGATTCAAGCGCCGCTCGGGCAAGATGGCCGTCGGACGCATCGAGCGTCAAACCGCAGATGAGCGCGCGCACATCCGGCTCCCAGTAGGGAGCGCCCAGCCCGACAAACGCCGGTACCATGTAGACCCCATGGTTGTCGGGCGTACGTGTGGCGAGATCGTGAGTTTCGGAAGCATGGGTGATGATTTTCAATCCGTCGCGCAGCCATTTCACGGCGGCGCCGGCGACGAAGATCGAGCCCTCCAACGCGTAATGCGTGGTGCCCCCCACCCGGTACGCGGGGGTGGTGAGCATGCGCTTAGTGGAAAGCACAGGCTCTTCGCCAATGTTCATCAGCACGAAGCAGCCCGTTCCGTACGTCGCTTTCGCCATTCCGGGATGGAAGCAAGCTTGCCCAAACAACGCAGCCTGCTGATCGCCCGCCATGCCGCCGATCGGAATGGACATGCCCAAGATCGCGGCATCGCAATGTCCAAAGATGTGCGAGTTCTCCTGCACCTCCGGCAGCATCGAAGCGGGAATATTGAACAGGTTCAGCAAATCGTCGTCCCATTCTTCGGTCGTTATGTTGAACAGGAGGGTTCGACCGGCATTGGTGGGATCGGTGGCGTGCACCTTTCCGGCCGTCAGCCGGGACAACAGGAAGGAGTCGATGGTGCCGAATGCCAGCTCCCCTCTTTCCGCCGACTCGCGCGTCCCATCGACATTGTCGAGGATCCAGGCCAACTTCGTCGCTGAAAAGTAGGGGTCGATCAGAAGCCCGCTCTTTCGAGTGACCATGTCTTCCATTCCAGCGCTCTTCAGGCTGGCGCAGAAGTCTGCCGTCCGGCGATCCTGCCATACGATGGCGTTGTGCACGGGCCGTCCGCTCGACCGCTCCCAGACCACCACGGTTTCCCGTTGATTGGTGATTCCGATACCGGCGATCTCCGACACGTCGACACGCGCCGATGCGACTACCTCTCGCATCGTGGCGACCGTATCGCGCCAGATGTCCTCCGGATCGTGCTCCACCCATCCGGGTCCGGGGTAGTGCTGTTGGAATTCCCGCTGCGCAGTCGCCACCGGCTTTGCAGCCGAGTCGAACAGAATGCAGCGGGTCGAAGTCGTTCCCTGATCGATCGCGAGTACGTAAGGTGCTTGCGGCACGTTCACTCTCTTGTTCTGCAAGTCGACGATCGGCCCTCGGCTTGATTCAATCGCGGATGTCTCAACTCACTCGCCCGCGAGGTGAAGCTTACGACGGGAAGGCAGGAAAGGCCGGATCAGCCATTGGTACATGCTCGAACCGACCACACCGCCGCATAAGGGCCCGGCTATCGGCACCCACCAGTAGTTGTCGGGCGAAGGAAAGGCTGCAGGCCCCCAGCCAGCCAGATAGGCGAACATCCGCGGTCCCAGGTCGCGCGCGGGATTGATGGGCCAAGCCTCGAGATAGCCCGCCGCACCGCCGATCATGGCTACCAGCAGTCCGATGATGAGCGCGCTGGAATTGGCCTGCGGCGCTTGCGTGTTGTACTCCTCAGTGATTGCGAAAATCCCCATCAGCAGAAAACCCGTCAGCACGATTTCATCGAAGAACGCCCGAATCGGCGTGATGTGGGCACCCGGATGGGTAAAGAACACGCCGGCGGCTCCGCCCGCCAGGCGGTCCGCTCCGTGGGAGAGATTGTAGGCGTCGATCACGGGCGCGAACATCATGTAAACCACCGCAGCGCCAACGAATGCTCCGAAGGTCTGCGCACACCAGAAGGGCAGGACCTTGCGCGCCGGGAAGTCGCGGTACATGACCAGCGCGAGCGTGACGGCGGGATTGGCGTGGGTGCCGGATACCGCACCCGTCACGTAAATCGCGATCGTCACTGCCAGGCCCCAGGTCAGACACACCCCGAGGTAGGCGGTCTGGTAAGGGCTGGGGTCATACAGAAGATACATCGCCGCGGCCGAACATCCGATCGCGATGATGATGAACACGGCAATGGCTTCGGAGATTAGCTCCCCGATGAATGCCTTGCGTTCCGACATTGGTTTTCCCCTCCTCTTTCGGGCCCACTGGCAGTTGGCCGCTATTATTGTCCCGCGCGCACCCATTCGGGCGCGGCGTCAATCGCTGCCGCGAAGTTTGCGAATTCCTCGGACTCAGGTGTAGCCCAAGTTTGGAGCGCCGTCAGCCCGGCGCCGCGCCCAGTTCATCCGCGCTTCCTTTGACTTCGGCGGCTGCTCCTGCGCGGCTTGCCGGCGCGCACTCGCCCCTCTCCCGGCCGGCGTGACCGCCGCTCGCAGCGCCGCGAGCGCCGCGAAGACTCCATGGCTCCTCCTCTCGCGCCGGCACGGGCTCGACGGCGGCGACGTGTCCGCCCCCGAAATGCACGTCTGGACGAAGTCGATGGTGTACTCGGTATCGTTGCCCGATGGCACGCCGCGCCATCAGACGCATCCCTAGAACGACGTTCGCGCGCCGCTACTTCGGCGCAGCCACGCGCTCGAACGTGAACAGGAACGGAACCTCGCGGCCGCCCGGCGCGTAACCCGTGAGGTCGATCGTCATCGTCTGGCCGTCCGCGGAGATCGTGCGCGTGCCCTTGTTGTTCAACTGGCCGTTGTACTTCGAGACGAACTCGACGGCGCGTTCGCCGATCTGCCGCTCCGAGTACGTGAGCGGCGTGGCCGTGCCGTTGATCGCGAGCTCGGCCAAAGGCCCGGCTTGGTATTGCGGATAGTCCTTACCGTCCGCCTTCGCCGAGATCTGGATGAAGTCGAGGCTGCCGTCTTTGTACTGACGCACGGCGAGCACCACCAAGAATCCGTCGTCGCGCAGCGTGTAGCTGCGAGTCTCGCTCGCGAGCGCAAATCCTTCCGGCAACTTCGAGCGCTGCAAATCGAGCGTCCAGTTGGCGAGCACTTGCGGAACTTGCGCGCCGACAGGGCCCGCGATCAACCACAATAGGCCAGCCGCGAGCACACCCCGCCGGCGGTTCAGACCTGTCGTTAGGCTCACCGTAGTCCTCCCATCCGAGTCGATGTTTTGCGCGTTGCAAGGAGCAAGCCAGAACCACCGCGCCTACAAGTCTTTGATCCGCCAAAGTGAAGGTCCACCCGGGGCCAGACGGTGCGGTGGAGTCGTCGCGGATTCGCGCACGCGCGTCCCGGCTGCGGGAACGGGCCGCGCTCACTTGCCGCGCCACTAGATGGGACAGAATGTCTTCGGTCTCCGCAGCCTCGCACGATCGATCGAGCGCGCCCGCCGCAATTTCCAGATGGAGTTTCTCGACGAGCTCGGCCTATCCGCTTACCCGCTTGCGCGGGCACTGCACGTTCCGACCCATCGCGTGACGGGCATCGTCAACGGCGAGCGTGCGATCACGGCCGAGGGATAGACGGCGCTTGCCGACGCGGCGTTCCGCTAAAAATCCGCGCCGTGGATGCGCCGTTGCGCGCAAGCAGCGCTGCGGATGAGAACTCGCCCGAGTCCATCTATGATGGACAAGCCGCAATCGACTGGTCCGCAAGGGCCGGACCGGGGGGATGAGCTCATGAGCACGACTTGGTTGGCCGTGATGGTGCGGATGGCAGCGTGCGCGACCCTGCTCGCGTACCTACCCGCCGAGGCGGCGCCGCCGACGCCGGCAACGCCGCCGACCCTGATCCATGTCGATAACGGCAATCCCGCGCTGGTAACGGATAGGCATCTCGCGGCCCAGGCCGCGGGCTACCGCGCGCTGCACTATTGCAGCGGCATTTTCTCGGCGGGCTTGCCGGATACGCTGCTCGAGGAATCGATCAGCAGCCGCGCTTCGCGCGACGCGCGAACGGTCATCGATCGCGAGAAGAAGATCGTGTCCGTGTACTACGCCTCGGACATGGAGCCGCGCATCGCGGCGTGGCGCCCCGGTCTCGGCTGCACGCAGCTGCCGATCGGCGCCACCGCCGAGCTGGTCGCACGCCTGCCGCGCCTGCCCGAGTCAGTCACGGTGCCGAACTTGGACGACCGCAAGTGGCCGATGGGCGATGCGGACGCGACTGCACGGCTCACGAAAGCGAAGGGTGCCGCCGTCTCGGCAGTGCTCGACGAGGCGTTCAGGAACGATGCCGGTGTCTATCGCGGCCATACCTGGGGCGTCGTGGTCGTGAAGGACGGCCGCATCGTCGCCGAGCGCTACGAGAGCGGCTGGGGACCGCACACGGCCGCGCGCACGAACTCGATGTGTAAGAGCGTGGGCGTGTCGCTCGTCGGCATTGGCGTGCGCACGGGCCTCGTGGATCTCAACCGGAAAGCGCCACTCAAAGCCTGGCAGACGCCGGGCGACCCGCGCGGCAACATCACGCTGAACGACATGCTGCATATGGCGAGCGGTCTTTATACCGACGCGGGCGGCGATCCGCAGCGCGACATCTACGACGCTGGCGCGCCGCCGTCCGAGGTCTCGATGCTGAACATGGTCGACTCGCGGCCCGGCGTGCGTTTCCTGTACGCGGGCTCCGATACGATCCTGTCCGGCCGTGCCGTGCGTGAGGCGCTGAACGACGACGCGAAGTGGCTCGCGTTTCCGTACCGCGAATTCCTGTGGAAGCTCGGTATGACGCGCACGGTCGTCGAGACCGACTGGCGCGGCGACTTCCTGCTGTCCGGCCAGTGCTGGAGCACGGCCCGGGATTTCGGCCGCTTCGGCATGCTCTATCTCGCCGACGGCGTGTGGAACGGCGAGCGGCTGCTGCCGGAAGGCTGGTCGAAGTACGTGTCGACGCTCGCACCTGCGCAACCGGCCGGGTACTTCAAGGGCGGCCCGGGGTATGGCGCGCAGTTCTGGGTGCACGACGGCCGGGAAGGGCTGCCGGACGTGGCGTATGCCGCGGACGGCGCCGGTGGCCAGTACGCGATGATCGTGCCGTCCGCCAATCTCGTGGTCGTGCGGCGCGGGCTCGACGTCGAGAGCAACTTCAACGTCGCGAAGTTCTCCGCCGACGTGCTGAAGGCGCTCGCGAAGTGAGGAACAGGCCGCAACTGAGCGGCGCGCCGGCCGATTACGAGTGGCGTCAAGAGTGGCAGACGTGGCGCCGCGATCACGACGAGTTCGCGCCGCGATTGCTCTGACGGCAGGAAACATGGGGGAAACGATCATGCACAGGACTTCGTTGGCCGCATGCGGCGTCGCGCTGCTGGCGATCTCGCTCGGCGCCCACGCGCAGGAGTCCGCACAGCGCCGGTTCGGCTTCGGCAATCCGCCGGCGACCGCCGAGCTCGAGCGGCTGCCGCAGACACCCGGTGCGAAGGGCGACCAGGAGCGGCACTACTTCTTCACGGCCGCGGGCCGCGAGATGCCGTATCACCTGTACGTACCGGCGAGCTACGACCCGAAAGTCGGCGCGCCGCTGGTCGTCGCGTTGCACGGCTACGGCGGCAATCAGGACTACTTCTTCGCGGTGGTGAAGGATCTGCAGGCGCTGTGCGACCGCTACGGCTACATCTTCGTCGCCCCGATGGGCTACTCCGTGAGCGGCTGGTACGGCGCACCGATGTCGGTGCCCGGCGGGCCTCCGCCCACGAGCGGCAACGCGCCGGCGCGGCCCCTGCCGCCGCCGCAGACCGGCACGCCCGAGGAGCAGCTGCGCGAGCGCCAATGGAGCGAGCAGGACGTGATGAACGTCGTCGCTCTCGTCAGAAAGGAATACAAAGTCGATCCCGCTCGCATCTACCTGATGGGCCACTCCATGGGCGGTTTCGGGGCTTGGTATCTCGGCGCGAAGCACGCGGACCTCTGGGCCGCCGTCGCCCCGATGTCGGGAACGACGCCGACACACGACATCGACGTGCAGACGCTGAAGAGGCTTCCCGTGCTCGTGGCGGTCGGCGGTGAGGAGGTTCCGACGGTTGCGGCGAGCAAGGCCAAAGTGGACGCGCTCAAAGCTGCCGGTGGCGTCGCGGCATACGTCGAGATCGAGAACGGCACTCACATGTCGATGATTCCGGCCTCCGTGCCGCAGATCTTCGAGTTCTTTTCGCGGGCTGCGAAGCACTGATAGGAGGAGGGTCATGCGTAGAAGGTCGTTGTTGCAAGCCGTGGCGCTCGCGGGGTTCGGCCGCTTCGCGCTGGCGCAGTCGTCCGCGGGTGCAGACGGTGCTGCCGCCGGAGCGAAGGGCGATCAGCAGCGGCACTACTTCTTCGAAGCTGCGGGCAAGGACATGCCTTACCGGCTGTACGTGCCGGGCAGCTACGACGCCCGCGTCGGCGCGCCGCTGATCGTGGCGCTGCATGGCTACGGCGGCGACCAGAATTACTTCTTCGAGGCCGTGAAGGACCTGCCGGCGCTCTGCGAGCAGTACGGCGTGATCTTCGTCGCGCCGATGGGGCTCGCGAAAGACGGTTGGTACGGCGCGCCGCTCAGCATCCCGGGCGCCGCGCCGCGCAGCGGCGGCGGAGCCACGCCGACGCCGGACCGCACTCCTGCCCAGGAAACGCAGTACCGCGCCCTGAGCGAGCGCGACGTGCTGAACGTGCTCGACCTCGTGAAGCATGAGTACAGGATCGATCCGCGCCGCATCTACCTCATGGGCCATTCGATGGGCGGCTTCGGCACGTGGTGGCTCGGCCAGAAGCACGCGGACATCTGGGCCGCCATCGCGCCGATGTCGGGCGTGCTGCCGAACGTGGACTACAAGCTGCCAAAACTGAAGAACGTGCCCGTCATGGTCTCGATCGGCGGCGCCGAGAACCCGGCGTGGGTCGAGGCGAGCCGCAAGCAGATCGACGCGATGAAGGCGCTCGGCATGACGACCGATTACTTCGAGCCCGCGGGTGCGACGCACGGCGGCATGATCGCGCCCACGACGCCGCGCGTGTTCGAGTTCCTCGCGCAACAACGCAAGGGACACTAGAGGACGCGGTATCGCTCGGCGCGTTGCGACGTACCGGCGCCCGGCGTCAGAGCGTGCGCAGGAACGCGATCAGCTGCTCGCGCTCCTCGGGCGCCAGCTTCAATCCGAACTCGTGACCGCGGATCGCGCGCTGCGGCATGCCGGGCGGCGTGAAACCTTGCGGCGCGTGGCTGTCGAGCAGCCGGTCGGGATCGAACATCTCTTCGAGGCTGCCGACCGAGCCGTCGTGCAGGTAATGCCCGCGGTACCACACGCCTTTCAGGGACGGCACCTTGTAGAAGCCCGTGCCCTTGCGCGTGTTGAGCGCGAGACCGGGGTCCGTGTGCACCGACGTGCGCACGATGTCGAGTGGTGAGTCGTCGGGCGGCGTGAAGCCTTCGGCCACCGTGAGCTTGTTGTTCGTGTACAGCGGCGGCGTGTGGCAGCGCGTGCAGCGTTCGCGCTCAAAGATCTTCTGGCCCGCTTGGGCGCGCGTGTCGAACGGATTCGGATTGCGCGGCGGCTGCAACGAGTACACATACAGCGCGAGCGCATAGAGCGCCGCGTCGGGCAGGCGCGTGCGGAAGCGCTCGGTGCCCGGGCCGATCACGTGTCGGCCCGCGAAGTCCACGTCGTCGGCGAAGCTCACGAGAGCCGCGTAGCGCATGAGGTCCCCGATGTTGCGGTGCAGGTGAGTGCCCGTGTGGTCGATGTACTTCCTGTCCTTGATGCCGATCAGATCCGGAATCTTCGCGGGATAGAGCGGGCTGCCGTTCCAGCGCGCGACGCCGCCGCCGCGGATCGCGGCGCCGACCCACGCGTTGAACTCGGCCGGCGTGAGCTCGCGCAGCCGCTCGCCGGCGGGGTCTTTCGTCCACGGCGCACCGTAGGCTTGATACGCCTGCTCACCGATCGGGCCGGTCAATGCGAACGGCGGCTCGCCGGGCAGTGTGTGCGCGGCCTCGCGAATCGCGCCGCCCAGGCCGTTGCGGAAGTTGTTCGGCATCGCAAACGACGACGCGCCGGGCACGGGCGTGTTGTCGGGCAGGTACAGCAGGTGGCAGGCGCTGCAGTTCGTGAGTCCGACCGCGAGCCCGTCTTTCGTCGGCACCCAGCGCAGGCCGTTGATCGTGCCGTCCGGCAGTGGACCCGCGCCGCGCGCGCGCATCGCTTCCTGGCTGCGCGCCATCGCGATCACATTGGGATCGAGCGTCTTCAGCACGACGGAATCGAGGAACACGCGCTCACCGGCCGCGATCCAGTCCGCCTGCGTGACGAGCTTTTCGGGCTCGATCAGCGGCTGCGGGCCGAGCTTTTGCAGCCGCTCGAAGTAGCCCGGCGGCTCGCCGTCCGGCATGTACAGCGGGTAGCTGCGTAGGTTCTCCTCGGGGATGGCGTAGTAGTCCGCCGGCGAAAGGTGCGTGGGCGCTTCGCCCAGGGCCGCGAGCGGGGTCGCCCATCCCGCGAGCGCGGCTTCGTCCCACACGCGCGGGACGTCCGCGCGCCACGTGTGCGCCGCACGGTACGCGACCGCGGCCGCGACCGCCGCGAGGACGAGAGCGCCGGCGACCGCTGCTGCCCGCCCGCGCATGGCGCTAGCCCTTCGGCTGCTCGAAGGCGGCGGCGAGCGCAGACATGACGCTAAGCTTCGTGGCGCGTTTGAACATGGCGTCTCCTTCCGCTATTTCGCGCAGCGCAGCACGAGCGCGTCAAGCGCGGGCCTTCGATGAGATCGCCGCCCTGCGCGATCAGCGCTCCAAGCTCGCTCGCGACCGGCGGCACCTCGAGCTTGAAGCAGCGCACGTTCGGATTGCCCCCAAATTGCGCCGCGGGCAACATGACGTCGTTGTGCGGTTTGCTGTGCTGTGCGCCCTCGTGGTGACGGTGTTCGACGGGCCGCGGGCCTTGCCCGTGCGAAAGCCGCTCGCACCCGTGGCCACGACGGGCGGCAAGCGAGCAGATGATCTACAGTCTGAAGGACACTCAGGGGAAGATTCGAGGTCGCGCCGGACACCGCAATAGCGTCCAATGGAATGGGACGAGCGGCGCTCACTGCGCAGGAGAACCTATGAAGAAATGGGTCGTCACGGCGGGTCTTCTCGCACCGATATGAGGCTAGTGACTGAGATCCAGACCGCCGCCGACGCGCTGGCGGCCGCCCGCTCGCTCGGTCCGGCACTGCGCGAACGCGCGCCGCAGTGCGATGCGCTCCGCAAGGTTCCGGAAGAGACGATCGAGGACTTGCACCGGTCCGGTCTGTTACGGCTCATGGTTCCGCACAAATTCGGCGGAGCCAGTCTGGGGTTCAGGGAACTGGTATCGATCGGCGCGGAGATCGCCGCCGCGTGCGGGTCGAGCGGCTGGGTCTACTGCGTGCTGGCCGGCCACAACTGGTGCGTCGCGTTGCTGCCGGAAGAGGCGCAGGCCGAGGTCTTCACCGATCCGCGCACGCTGACCGCATCCATCTTCCGCTACGGCGCAGAGGTCAAACCGATCGAGGGAGGCTACCGCCTGACGAACGGACGCGGCCGCTTTTCGAGCGGCATCGACCACGCCGACTGGGTCCTGCTCGGCGTGACCGTCGATCGTGGGAGCGCTCCCCCGGAAGCCCGTATGGTGCTGGTGCCGCGATCGGACATCGAAGTCGTCGACGATTGGCATACGTTCGGCATGCGCGGCACCGGCAGTCGCACGGTGAAGATCGCCGAGGCGTTCATCCCCGAGCATCGATCGTGCTCGATGGCAGATCTCGCGCGCGGCACCTCCCCGGGAGCCGCACTGCATTCCGCCATGCGGACTCTCCGAGTGCCGTTCTCGGTCGGTGCCGCGTGGTGCCTCGTGGGCGCGCCGCTCGGAATGGCGCGCGGCGCGTACGCCACGTTCATTGCCGGCAGCGCCGGCAAGCTGCGCGACCTGCGTGCCGAGCAGATCGCGGAGAGAGGACCGCTCTTCGCGCGGATCTCCGCCGCGGCCGCCGAGATCGACGCGAGCGTCGCGCTGATTCTCGCGGACAGCGCTTTGCTCGATGGTCTCGGCGCTCCGGCGCAGCTCGATCTGCCGACACGCGCCCGACTGCGGCGCGATCTCGCGTTCGCCGTCGGCCGCTGCCGGCATGCCGTCAACAGCCTGTTCGAGTCCGCCGGCGGCAGCGCCATCTATGACGGCGAGGCGCTGCAGCGCGTGTGGCGGGATC
Source organism: uncultured Gammaproteobacteria bacterium (assembly GCA_963817615.1). GTDB lineage: Bacteria > Pseudomonadota > Gammaproteobacteria > Steroidobacterales > Rariloculaceae > FEN-1219. The sequence goes on from CAWFPH010000003.1 coordinate 1,140,876, forward strand.
TGAACGCCGCGGGCGCCCACATGGCGTTCGGCTGGGACGACGCCGTCAACGACTTCGCGAGAGCCAGCCTCGGGCTTCCACCGAGCCCCTACTCGCGCGTGTAGGCGGCTCCTGCCCCAATCCAGCGCCCTCAGGACTTGAGCATGTGCTCGTAGGTGCCGCCGAGCACCTCGCTGACTCGCGCGCCCGACCTCAGCGCGCGCACCATCGCGGCCTCGCGCGCGGCGATGGCATCTGCCGCGGCCAGCACCGCTTCGATGTCGACACGGCGGACGAACGCGACACCGCTGCCATCGGCGACGACGAAATCGCCGTTCTCGACCGCCACGTCGCCGATGGTCACGGGCACGCCCGTCGCCTTCTCGACGATCCGGCCGCGCGCCGTGCGCGCCGTGAGCCCGCGCGCGAATACGGGAAAGCCGACCGCACGCGCCTCATCGACGTCCCGCAGCAGCCCTTCGGCAACGACACCCGCGACCTTCCTGGCGCGCGCGGCGAGCGTCAGCAGCCCGCCCCAGCATCCTGCCTCGACCCCCGTGCGCTGCTCGATGACGATGACGGAGCCATCGTCGGCCGCTTCGATCGCAGCCGCGCACAGATGCCGCGGCGGTCCCGGCGGCGGCTCCCCGGTGCCGAGGCGCACCGTGACGACTTTGCCCGCGATCCGCCCGTCACCCGAACGCTGCGTGAGGCCCGAGACCACGCCGTGCAGCTTCAGGCGATCCAGTGCGTCGGAGATCGTGCAGACGTCGAACGCCCGCAGGCGCTCGATCCAACCGCGCTCGCCCGTTTCGCTCGACATCGATCGACGCTCCCATCTCGCGCCACCGGCGCGTGCGCGGATTATGGTCCGCGCCGGACACCGCGTCATGACCTTCTCTTCGGACCGCTGCGCCACCTTCGCGACGAACGAAGGCCATTTCGCGGATCGCGGCTATTGAGAAGCCGCATTGCCGCTGTAGGTTTCTGCAACCGCGAGGCGCGACCACGCAGAGTGCTCCATGACGAATTCGCCGACGACGCTGTTGCCGACGACGCTCGTAGGCAGCTATCCGCAGCCGGAGTGGCTCATCGATCGCCAGAAACTCGCCGGGCGCTTTCCGCCGCGTGTACGCGCCAAAGAGCTGTGGCGCATCCCCGCACCGTTCCTGGCTGAGGCGCAGGACGACGCCACGCTCGTCGCCATCAAGGCGCAGGAGGACGCCGGCATCGACATCGTCACGGATGGCGAGATGCGGCGCGAGAGCTACTCGAATCGCTTCGCCACCGCTCTCGAGGGCGTCGACATCGACAATCCCGGCACTGCACTCGATCGCAGCGGCCATCCAAATCCAGTGCCGCGGGTCACGGGGCGAATTCGCCGCAAGCACGCGGTGGCCGTGCGGGATCTCGAGTTCCTGAAACGCCATACCGGGCGCAAAGTGAAAATCACGCTGCCTGGACCGTTCACCATGTCGCAGCAGGCACAGATCGACGCCTATGGTGGCAGCCGGGAGGCGGCCGCGATGGACTATGCGATCGCGGTCAACGAGGAGATTCGCGACCTCTTCGCCGCCGGCGCGGACGTCGTGCAGATCGACGAGCCGTACCTGCAGGCACGGCCGAACGACGCGCGGCAGTACGGAGTGAAAGCGCTCGACCGCGCGCTCGACGGCATTACCGGCGCCACGGCCGTGCATCTGTGCTTCGGGTACGCGGCCATCATCCACGAGCGGCCTGAGGCGTACTCGTTCCTCGGCGAGCTCGGGCAATGCCGCTGCAAGCAGGTGTCGATCGAGACCGCGCAGTCGAACCTCGATTGCTCGGTGCTTCGCAAGCTGCCGGGCAAGAAGGTCATTCTCGGCGTGATCGACTTGAGCGACATGACGGTCGAAGGGGCCGCGATCGTTGCCGCGCGCATTCGCCGCGCCCTTCCCTTCGTGGCCGCGGACAACCTCGTCATCGCGCCGGATTGCGGCATGAAGTACCTGCCACGCGACGTGGCCGACGCGAAGTTGAAGTCGATGGTGGAAGGCACGAAGATCGTGCGAGGCGAGCTCGGAGCGAACTCATGAAACGCGCTACGACGTTTGCAGCCGGCTTGGCGGTGCTCGGTACCGCTGCCACGGGCGTGCGCGCGGACGAAGCGGCCGACGCCCTGGCGAAAGCCAAAACGGAGGAAGCCAATCGACGCGTCGTCGTGACGATGTACAACCTGCTGATGAACGATCACAAAGTCGACGAAGCGCTCGAGTACATCGATCCCAACTACCGGCAGCACAATGTGCGGGCCCCCGACGGCAAGGAATTCCTGCGCGGCGCATTCAAGGCCCGCTTCGCCGAGAACCCGAAGTTCCGCTCGGACATCAAGCGGACCGTTGCGGACGGCGACCTCGTCGTCGTGCACACGCACGAGCGCTTCAACCCGGACGATCCGAACGACCTCGGCAACATCGTCATGGACATCTACCGGGTCGAAAACGGGCTCATCGTCGAGCATTGGGACGCGTACATGCCCGTCCCGCCGAAGGATCAGTGGCTGCACGGCAACGGCTCGTTCTGAAGCCAGGACGAGCCGCAGCGAAGACCCCGAGCCGGCTCAGTAGCCGCGGATCGGCCCCAGCATCGTGATCTCGATCGGTTTGGACGTCGGCGGCTCGTAGCTCGGTATCACCCACATGTGCAGCTCGTTTTGCGAGATGCTCGCGCGCGCGTCGTTGCTGAACGGTCCCTTGTCGTAGAAGGCCTTCGCGTTGTTCTCGTGCACGATGCTGAAACGCAGCGTCGTCCCGTCGATCGACACGCGATCGAGCGGCGCCATGTTGTTCGGCTCGTCGCATGGACCGCAGGCGAGACCAAACAGCTCCGACCCGTTCTGCTTGAACGAGAAGTGCTGCTTGCCTGGCCCTTCGCCGAACATCCACAGACCCGCGACTTTCGCCGGCGTGAGCGGTTCGGCCGGACCCGGGGGCACGTAGGCGGGGCGCGGCGGGGCGCCGGCCGGAGGCGGCGGCGGCGGCGCGGCCGGCTTCGCCGGGGAGCGGTGCAGCACCATCGTCGTCGGTGCGGGGGCGGCGCCCTGGCGCTGGCGCGTGACTTCGAGCCCGTCGCCCACGAGCTTGGCCGTGACGGTATCGCGGTAGGCCCTGGGCCCCGGATTCACGACCTCGAACTTGAGCCCGTCGGCCGCGAGCACGCCTTTCTCGATCAGCGCGAGAGTAGCGACATCGCTGCAATCGGTGCAGTACGTGCCGGTGACGGTCGTGCCGCGCACCGTGAGCATGTAGATGTGGCGCACGCCGCCGACGTCCGCCATCCAGCCGCCACGCACGGCGTCGGCGTTCTGCGCGAACGCCGGCGCAACGAACAAGGTCATCAGCACGAGCCAGGTGTTCTTCATGTGTCCCCCATCTTCCTACTTGCGACTCAACGGTGCGCCGAGGGTCTCGGCTCGCCAGGTTTCGATCCTCGACTGCAGCGACGGCGGCAACGCGCCTTTCACGACGCTTGCGACGGCCTCGTCCACCTGCGCAACGCTCGACAAGCCGATCAGCGCCGTCGTCGTCGCGGGCCGCGCCAACGCGAAGCGCAGCGCGACATCGCTGAGCGACTCGCGGCCGAGCCGCGCGGCGAGTGAGTCGCGCTGTGCGGTGCTCGCTTCACCTTCGGCCCGAGCCTTGTGCGCAGCCGGCGGGTGATCCGCGAGCAAGCCCGCCTCGAGCACGCGTAACGCTATCACGCCGAGGCCGGCCGCGGCGGCACGCGCCGCGATGCCCTCGTAGTCACGCAGGTTGCAGCCCGCCGGAGCGGGCTCCCAGGCGCTGGTGTTCAGGATGCTGTAGTGCACTTGGATGCAGTCGAACGCGCCGCTGTTCACGACCTCCGCGACGGCTGCCGTGGCGCCGCCGTAGGCGGAGCAGCCGAAGTATTCGACCACGCCCTGCGAGCGCAGGCTGTCGAAAGTCTCCACGACCCCGCGCGGGCCGAGAACGTCGTCGACGCAAAGAAGCGCGCCCGACCCGAAGTCGGCCCTCGCAGCGCGCTCGGTGCCCACGCGATTGTGCAGATGGAGCACGGCGATGCGCGGGAGCTTGAGGCGCGCGAGGCTGCCCTCGACGGAGCGCAGGATCGCCCCTCGAATATCCGCGAAATCGGCCTGCTCGAGCGCCACCTTCGTGGCGACTCGCGGCGTCGCGCCGAGATCGTGGAGAACCGCGCCGAGATTGCGCTCCGACTCGCCGGCCCCGTAGACGGGCGCCGTATCGAAGTAATCGATGCCGAGCTCGAGCGCTCGCCGCACGGTCGCGCGCTGCGCCTCCCGCTGCCCGGAGGCGATGAGGCCTGCGGTGGGCCCACAGCCGAACCCGATTTCCGAAACGGCGAGGCCCGTGCGCCCTAGGACGCGCCGGCCCACCGCGGCACGGTCACTCGGCGCCGGCACCGCTCGCACGAGCCGTCTGCACTTTCTCGGCCTGCCGATAGAGCTCGAGGATCAGCTCGCGATCGGGACAGAACCCGTCGACGTCCTCGTCGATATACAGCTGCCCGTCGGGCCCGTGTTTGTGGTAAGCGTCGCGATAGCGAATCGAGCGGCCGAGCACGGTGCTGCGCGTGGGTGCCGTGCCGCCTTTCTCGTTGCCCGGGATGCGCAGCTCCGGGCTTTCGATCGTCGTCGGGTCGCGGAACACGTTCATGGGCTCGCCGCCGCCGCGCACGATGTCGATCTGCTTCCGGAGCATTTGCCGGTACGCGATGATCAGGCGGTCGCTGTAGCCCAGGTTCTCCCGCGTGCGATCCGCGATCTCGCCCTGCTGGTACCAGGCGGCCATGTCCTGGGCCAGCACGTAGTCCATGATCAGCTCGCCGCGCTCGTCGGTGATCGGCAGCTCGCGATACGGGATCGCATCCTGCTTCGGCACGTCCACGCCTTCCGGAAACACGTAGCAGCAATACTGCAGATGCCACGTGTGCGTGTCGTCGATCGGCACGCCGATCTGGTAGAGCCGGCGGATGCGCGTATCCCCTTCCTGCGGGCCGAACGCCAGAAGGTACGGGAACAGGATGGGGTTCTGGCCGATGGTCCAGCTGCGCGAGTCCTCGCTCTTGTCGGACTCCATGCTGCCCTTCGTGAAGCCGAACTCGTTGTAGATCGGCTTCCACTTCACGTACGCGCCACGCGCGCGCATCGCATCGAAATCGGCGTTCGTCGCGTTGTAACGCGCGCTCGGATCGTCGTGCGGCAGCCCCTTGCGCTCGCGCGCGTACTTGAACGTGGCCCCGTGCAGATACACCGAGTGGCCGAGGTCGCCGCGGTTCTCCATCGCCTGCAGCCAGTTGCACGGCAGCTGGTGCGCGAGGATCTGGCGGAACCCGTCCGGGCGCACGAACAGATTCCAGCGCGGCAAGAGCGGCACCGGCGCAGGACCGAGATACGCCCAGATCAGGCCGCCCATCTCCTGCACCGGATACGCCTTGAGCTTGATCTTGTCCTTCAGCTCCAGCGTCGGCGGCTCGAGCGGCTGGTCGAGGCAACGGCCTTCCGCATCGTACAACCAGCCGTGATAGCAGCAGCGCAAGCCGCGCTCGTCGGGAATGCCGAGATGCAGGCTCACGCAGCGATGCGCGCAGCGCTCCTGGATGAGCCCGAGCTTGCCGCTGCGGTCGCGGAACAGCGTCAGATCCTCGCAGAGGATGCGCACCTTGCGCACCGGGTTCTCTCGCAGCAGCGCCTCTGGATAGATCGGATGCCAATAGCGGCGCATCAGCTCCCCGCACGGCGTGCCGGGGCCTACGCGCGCGAGCAGTTCGTTCTCTTCCTGGCTGATCATGTCGGTCGTCCGTCCTCTGCGGGCCCGGCGCGGCTACGCGCCCGGCCGGCCTGGAAGGCTACCACCGCGGCCACGCCGCGGTCGCCGCGATTCGAGGAGCGCACTTCGCGCGCTGCGAAACGGGGCACGCTCGCGAGTGGGGGCCCTCGTCACCGGTCGCCGGCGAGGTAGCGAACCAGCAGCCGGGCCGCGTGACGGAGCGTTGCCTCGTCCCCGTGTCCCAGGTAAAGACGCCGCTTCGCCCACGCTTCGTTGATGGCCACGCTGCGAAGGCCGCTGCGATCGAGGTAGCGTTTCGCGGCGGCGTCGGGAACGATGCCGATACCCAAACCCGCGGCGACCATCCTGCAAAGAGTCTCGACGCCGCGAACCTGGATCTTGAAGTTCGGCGTCCTGCCGAGGCGGCTGCTCTCGTAGTCGACGCGCGCGGCGAGCGGTGTGCCGGACCGCAGGCCGACGAAATCGTAGGTCAGCGCCTCGGCCAACGTCGTGATGCTCGACTTCGCGAGCGGATGATGCTCCGGCACGATCACCACGAGCTCCTCCTCGCAATAGACACGCGTCTGCAAGCCGTTGCTGTTCATCGCGTCGACGAAGATGCCGATGTCGGTGCGGTTCTCGCGCACGGCCTTGATGATCTCGGAGCTGTCGTGCTCCTCGAGCTCGACGGTCACGTCCTTGTGCGTCTGCAGGAAGCTCGAAAGCTCCTCCGGAATCCGCTCGCTGATCGCGGCCGGGCTCACCCAGATCCGCACGTGGCTGCGGCCGCCCGCACCTATTTCTTCTATGTTGCGGTGCAGCTGCTCGACGTTCTCGAGGATGCTGAGAATGTTGTGGAAGATCGCGCGGCCGGCGTCGGTGAGCTCCACGCCCTGCGGAAGCCGGGAGAAGATCGCGACACCCACGTAGCCCTCGAAGTCGGCGATCCTCTTGCTTGCGGCGGCGAGCGCCAGGTTCATCGCTTTGGCGCCCGCGGAGATGCTACCCGCGCGCACGACGCTCGCGATCAGCGCGAGGGTGACGAAATTGAATCGCGATGGATTGAGCTCGCGAAACCGCGTGCGCGATGGGCGAGGCTGGCGGGAAGTGGACGACACGGCGTCAGGTCAGATACTTCGCGTGCACGGATTTCGCAACCGGTGCGAGACCGGCGGCGATCCGCTGCCAGCTCGCACCCTCGTCGCCGCTCGCGTAGACCTCGCCATCCGTGTTGGCGACGAAGAGATCGTAGCGGTCACCCGCGATCGCCACGCTCATGGCCTCGATGGCGGCGCGACCGCCGAGCGGCAACCCGCTGCCGGCGGCGGCCCAGTGCGCGCCGCCGTCGCGACTGCACATCACGATTGACTTCGCGGCGTGCGTTTCGCGCCAGACGTTCGGCGAAGTGGACGCGCCCGCGACGAAGACCGTCTCCTCGTCGTGCGGCGACACGATCAGGTGATCGGGATAACCGATCGGGAAGTCCGTGCCCGTCAGCTTCCGCCACGACTGGGCCGCGTCGTCGCTGCGGTAAACCCCGACACCCGTGCTCATATATATATGCCGCGGGTTCGACGCGGCGGGCACTACCTTGTGAATGTCGCGATACCACCGGTCATCCGGCCGAACGTACGAGGTGATCTCGCGCCAGGTGTGGCCCGCATCGGTCGACTTCAGCAGCCCGCCCTGCTCGATGCAGGCGTAATAGATGTCGGGTTCCGCCGGATGAACCGCGATCGACTTCAGATGCGCGACGTGAGGCGGCGCGGGAAACGTCCACTTCTCCCGGCCCGAAAGCTCGCCGATAGCCGGATGCGCGTGCCACGATCGCCCGTAGTCGGTGCTGCTGAACAGCATCACGGGCTCCGTACCCGCGAGGAGCGTCACCTCGCCGCCGCGCAGCACGCATTGCAGCGAGAACACGTTGCGCAGCGTCAATCCCTCCGCCGCCGCGGTCCAGGTCTCGCCTCGGTCCGGGCTGAAGAACAAGCCCTCGCCGTGCGTGCCGGCGAACACCCCGCCGCGCGACGGCTCGAACAGCAGCGCGCTGACGTGACGATCGGCGAGCGTGACGTCGCGAGCGATCCAGCGGTTCGCTTCGCGGTCGAAGTCGAGGATCGCCACCCCTTGCATCGTGCCGACGAGCACGCGCGACGCCGCGTTCGAATGGATCATCGGACCGTTCGGCGACAAGCACGTGATCATTACGCATCCCCCCGAGGTTGTCCCCTGAGCGGCGTCAGCCGCGGCTCTGCTCGGACACCCTCGGTAGCTTCGTGCGGTCGATCCGCGGGAACACCTTGAGGGGATTATGATGCACGATCTCGATCTTCGCTGCGTCCGTCAAGAACTCGAAACTGTCGAGCAGCGCGAGCACGTTGTCCGAGCCCTTGCCGGTCAGAGGATTCAGCAGATCCGAGCCGCTGCCGGGCACTTCCGTGCCGAAGATCATGCGATGCGCGCCCCGCTGCTTGATCGACGCCGAGAGGAAATGCGGGTCATAAGCGCAGGTGTCGAAGTACAGATTCGCGTCGAGGTTCGGCGGCGGACGCTTCTCCTTGCGGAACAGGCTGCCGACCTGCCCGCCGGCCACCTCGCCGCTGTCGCCCACCATATTGTCGATTGCTCGTGACGGGTTCGTGTGATCGAGCGGGGTGCCGAACTCGAGCATCCGGCGCGGCGCTCCGCCGCAGTGGCATACGACGATCCGAAGGCGCGGGAAGCGCTCGAACACTGCGCTCTTCTCCAGCAGCAGCGTGGCCAGCGTCTCCTCCGTGAGGTTGTTGTACTGATACGCGTTCGGAATGCCGTCGAGCCGCGGATCCCGCGTCATGGACGGATGCACGACGAGCGTCATGTCGAGCTTCTCGGCGCGCTCGTATAGCGGATACCAATACGGGTCGTTGACGCCGGGCGAGCCGCGGTCGCCGCCCGGATCGGGGTTGAGTATCGCGCCGACGAAGCCATGCTCGGTCGCGCAGCGCTCGAGCTCGTCCGCGCAGCGGACCATGTCGCAGCCGCGCGTCTGGGGTAGCTGGGCGACGCCTTGAAAGCGGTCGGGGTGCAGCTTGCATTGACGCGCGATGAGGTCGTTCGTGACCCGCGTCCATTGATCGACCAGGAATTGCCGCTCCCAATGCATCATCGCGACGGGGCGCGGCGAAAGCAGCTGCAGATCGATGCCCTGCGCGTCGAGCAGGCGCAGGTGTCGCTCGAGCGCCGGCCTCATGGCCTCGTCCGCAATGACGAGCGGCTCTTTGGCATTGCGCAGCACGATCAGGTTGTAGGCATACGCCCGAAACTGCGGCGGCGTGGAAATGTGGCCGTGCGTGTCGATCACGACGTGGCTCTTGTACATTCGATTCAGCTCCCGAGGTTCCAGTACGCGAAACCGGCGCCTACCGGCGACGCGTTGATATCCACGTAATCGACGATCGTCCCCGGCGTTCCATCGACGACGGCGCTCGCGGCTACCCAGTTGCGGATCTCGCCGGTGCCGCTGCCGAGCCCCAGCACCATCCCCGTGCCGCCGCTGACGCGCTCCACCTGCTCCGCGTCGCCCGGATCCACCTCGGGCCGGCGCGCATCGAATATCTGCGCCATCGCGCGGACATCGCCCCGGGCGAGCGCGGCGAGAAGCTCGCGATCGAAGGCCTGGTCGATGTACGCGTTGCGTCCCATCGGCGTGTGCCACAGACCACCGGAGCCGATGACGCCGACGCGCACGTCCGACGGCCACGCGTCGACGATCTCACCGACGGCACGGCCGAGCTCGTAGCACCGGTGCGCCGTCGGCTGGGGCCCGTAGTAGCAGTTGATGTAGAACGGAACGACCGGAATCGCCGCGCCGAGCGCGAGGGACTCGACCGGGCGGGTGAACGCGTGCCCGATGCCGCTGCTCCCGGCACTCGCGCTGAACGCCATGTCGAAGCGCCGCGCCACGAGCTCGGAGACGAGCCGGCGCGCGAACGGCGGATGGCCTTTGAGCGTCACCCAGTGCTCCGGAGTCTTCGGCCGCGACGCTCGCTCGCGCCCGACCGGCAGCCCGAAGTACGGCGAGATCCGGTAGCCCGAGATGCCGTCGCCGATGAACACGCAAAACGCCGGCAGGTTGCCGAAGTCGAACTGCTCGAGCTGATCGTCTCCGAAGATCAGCAGCACGTCGGGACGCGCCTCGCGCAGTTGCGCGCTCAGGATGCCGAAGGCGCGAGTGCAGCGGGCGTGCTTGGCCCTGTTCTCCTCCGGCGAGTCCCGCGGCAGACCCGGCGCGAACGCATCGGACGCGGTGCGCGACATCCGCGCCGCTTCCCATTCTTCCGGCGGCGCATACAGAAACGGGGAATGCGAAGCACAGATGACAGCACAAATCGTCGCCACGTGACCCTGCACTTCCCGTGAACGGTCGGTCGATCGGTTAGTCTACGAGGGGCCATCCGCGCGGGAAACCGCGATCGGCGAACCACGCTTCGTTTCCCGCGAAGTGCACGCGGTAGCGCGTTTCGGCAACAATTGAGTGCCCACCGGCTCGACGCATGCAGCGCAGCACCGACCGCATCCTCACGACGCACACCGGCAGCATCCCGCGGCCGGCGGAGCTGCTCACGCTGTCGAGCTCGAAGACCGGCCCGCCGAAAGACCCGACGTTGTATGCGGCGCGGCTGCGGGAGCACGTCGCGCAGGTCGTGCGGCAGCAGGCCGAGGTCGGCATCGACATCGTGGGCGACGGCGAGTTCGGCAAGCCGAGCTGGGGCGCCTACATCCTGTCACGCATCAGCGGCTTCGAGCTGCGGCCCGATCGGCTGCGCGCCGCGGAGTGGCTCGGCCGCGAGCGCGAGACGTTTGCCGAGTTCCTCGCCGAGGCCTTTCCGCGCGCAATCCAAGGCGTGCCGACCGAGGCCTGCATCGGGCCCATCGAATATCGCGATCACGGGAGCCTCGAGCTCGCGATTTCGAGCCTCACGGGCGCGCTGCGGGGCGTTGCCGTGAAAGAGGCGTTCATGACGGCCGTGGCGCCGGGCAGCACGGCCTACGACGGCGTCAACGAATTCTACGCGAGTGAGCGTGAATACCTGTTCGCGATCGCCGACGCACTTCGGGAAGAGTACCGCGCCATCCACGACGCGGGGCTGATCGTGCACGTGGACGACCCCGTCATCGCGAACATGTACGACGCACTCACGTCGCAGAGCCCGGCGCGCTATCGCGCGTGGGCGGAGCTGCGCGTCGAAGCGCTGAACCACGCGCTGCGCGACATCCCCGCCGATCGCGTCCGCTACCACGTCTGCTTCGGCAGCTGGCACGTGCCGCATACCTGCGACGCGCCCCTCGAAGAGATCGTCGACCTCGTGCTCCAGGTGAACGCCGGCGCCTATCTGATCGAGGCGGCGAACCCGCGCCACGAGCACGAGTGGCGCGCGTGGGACAAAGTCGGGCTGCCCGAGGGCCGGATCCTGATCCCCGGCGTCATCACTCATCACACGGTGATCGTGGAGCACCCGCGCGTGGTCGCGGACCGGATCGTCCGCTTCGCGAAGATCGTCGGCCGCGAGAACGTCATCGCGGGAACGGACTGCGGATTCGCCCAGGTCGATACGCTGCAGCGCGTGCACCCGAGCGTGATGTGGGCGAAGTTCGCGGCGCTGGTCGAGGGTGCGCGGCTCGCGAGCCGCGAGCTCTGGGGTCACGGCGCCGACTGAGCGTCACGCCGCGAAATGCCGGCACCACCGCCCGCAAGCCAAGACTCGCCCGCCGCGGCGCCGGCAGACCTCCATGTCGATCGTGAACACCCGCTTGAGGCGTTGCGCCCAGGTCATTGACCGTTGTCGATCGGCGGCCGACGCCTCGCCGCACTTGTTGCCCGGACTGGCAGCAGCGAGCCGGGTCCTCGGCACGACCCGGGACCGATCCGGGCTCGCCGGCGCGAACACGCCGTGATAGCGCGTCAGGTGCCCGCGGGGCTTCGGCACCAGCGCGGCGAGTCTGGCCATAAAGTCCTCGGGCTCGAAGATCACGTGCGTCGTGCCGTCCCGATACGGCGTCTTCAGCGCACAACGCACGAGCCCACCCTCAGTCAGCGACAGCCGCTCGGTGGCGACCGGAGGCCTCGCGACGTAGCGCGCCAGGTGCTCGAGCTTGTCTCGTTGCGAGGCATTCGCCGCGATCCCCGCATGCAACGAGAAGCGGAGCTCTCGGCCGCTACACGGCATTTTCGGATGGGCCAGAAGACGCGTCCGATGGCGCTCGAGTCGATCTGCATCACCGACATCTGCCAGCCCGAGGGCTGAGCGTGCGGCATGGAGCGCTGCGATCAGAGAAAATCAGAGCGCGTGCAGGAAAGATCAGCGGCTCTATGTTGAGCTTCAGCAACCGCGAGGGAGATGCGATAGGCGATCCCCGAGTCGAGATCGTGCCCGCGCGCGCTCTCGGTATGGCTTCTGCCTCCTTCGGAGCAAAATGTGACCATTTTCGCAGGAAGCCTGGCGGCAACTGACGCGCTCACCTCCCCAAGGACCGAGGGCAGCGAAGCGTGGGACGCCGACGCTCGCTTCTATTTCACGATGGCCTTGGTTTCAGGCGCGATCGTGTTTGTCGGCTTCGCACCGAGCTTCTATCTGAAGTCGGTGATCCACGCGCCGCCGCCGCTTACCCAACTCACCATAGCCCACGGCATCGTTTTCACGACGTGGATTCTGTTGTTCATCACGCAGACGTCGCTCATAGCGCGGAAGCAGCCTGCGTTGCATCGGCAGCTCGGTCTGCTCGGCGCAATCTTGTTCGGCGGCGTGATCTCGCTCGGGGTGTCGACCGCCCTCGCCGCGGCACGGCTTGGGCACGCGCCGCCGGGCGCGCCCGTGCCGCTCGCGTTCATGGCGTTGTCGTTGTTCTTGATGTTGGGCGCGGTCGCGCTCGTGGCGATGGGGCTCTGGAACCGCCGGCGCAGCGATTGGCACAAGCGATTGATGCTTGCTTCGCTCTTCATGATGACTGGGCCGGGCACCGGGCGAATCGCGATTCCGCTCGGCTTCGCGCCTCAGGAAGTCACCATCGGTTTCGTCGTCACCGAGCTGCTCCTCGTCGCAGCCATGTGGTACGACTATCGCGTGCACAAGCGCGTTCATCCGGCCTACTGGGTCGTCGCGGTCGTCTTCGCGGTCGTGCACGTGAGCGTGATGTGGGCATTTGGCAGCCCAGCCGCATGGATGACGTTCGCGCGAGCCGTCACCTGAAGCTGCTGGCACGATGCAAACGACTCCCGATCGAATAGATCCAACTGGATTGTCAGGTCTGGCGATCACACCTTCTACCGCGCGGCGGCCGTCGCAATTGCGGCGGCTGTCTTCTACGGGTTTGCTACGACGTACTACCTGAAGCCGTTCTTTGGAACGCCGCCGCTGCCAAGGATCTTCCACATTCACGCCGCAATATTCACGTCGTGGATCGTCCTCTTCGTACTGCAGGCATCCCTGGTTGCATCCGGGCGCGCAGACCTTCACAGGAAGTTGGGTCTCGCTGGCGCGGCGCTGGCGATTGCGATGGTCGTATTTGGATTCGCGGCGGCCGTGACCAGCGCGAGACTCGGTCATTTCGATGGAGCGCCGAACCAAGATCCGCTCGAGTCTCTGGTGATCAACATCGGGAGCCTGTTCGTATTCGCTGTTTTTCTCGCCGCTGCGCTTTGGTGTCGGCGCAAGCCCGAACTGCACAAGCGGCTCATGTATCTCGCAACGACCGGCGGGCTTGTAGCCGCTGCGGTCGGTCGATGGCCGGTGCTCGCCGAACGACCGGCGGCGGCGGTCCCGGTGATTCTTGCTTTCGTTCTAGCGGGACCGTTGCACGACCTCCTGACGCGGCGCCGCGTGCATCCGTCTACGTTTGGGGCGTTGGCTTCTGGGTTCTGGTGTCACCTCCCGTTCGTGTGATGCTCGGGAGGACGGAGCTCGTTCACGGGCTCGCAGCCTGGCTCATCCGCTGACCGGAGGTGTGCAGAACGGTCAGGGAACCATGAGCCGGCCGTTTCGTAGCTCGTGTCCGTCCGGCGGCCCATTGCGCAGCCAAAAGTCCGTGAACCCTAGATCTGCACTGAGGTCTTGGAATCGTAGGTCCCGGCGAAAGCCGCGCATCTCCTCGAGCCAGATCACCCACCACTCCGATCCGACCTCGCCGACGGAGCGCGCGCCGTCCAGCAAACGGCCGGCGCACGCGTACGCTTCGTCCACGTCGCCGCGCAACGCGTGGCAGATCATTTCCCATTTCTCGATGAGCGCATGCGTCGACCCCGGGAGTGCGGCATCGGCGGGATGAGCGGACGCGGCAGCGTCGGTCGCTAGACCGGCGCGAATCGCGAGCACTGCTCTGATCAGCGGCAGATGCCCGAACGTTGGGGGAAAGCCCAGCTCGTTCGCGAGCTCCACGTACCAACGGGCTTCCTCGTTGCGTGAGGCGGCCAGCGTCGCCAGGGCCACGAACAGCGCGGTCAAGGGCCGGGCCGGTGCGAGCAAATGCGACTGCAGCGCGTCTTCGAAGGCCCGCCGCAGATAACCGAGATTCAGCCAGAGCGCCATCGAGCGGCGCGCGTAGGCCATCGGCGCGTTGCGGCCGGCTGAGATGCCCGCCGCGTAGCGCTCAGCGGCAGCCTCCCAACGGCCGCGAGCGCGGCTCGCCTCGGCGAGCACCACGTAAGGACCCCATTCGTTGGCGTCGAGCTCGAGCGCGCGGCGCGCAAACCGCTCCGATTCGTTGAGCGCATCGGCGATCGGGTACCGCATGCCGTGGCAAATCGAATGCGCAGCGGCAAGGTTCGAGAACGCACGTGCGCAGTCGGGCTCCTCGCTGACGACCTGTTGCGTGAGCTCGATCGCACGTCGCACGTTCCGCTCGCTGGGAATGGTGTACAAGAGCCATTCGGCCTCCATGAGCCACTGGTAGGCTCTCACAGTGCGCGTCGGTGGCTTGCCCGGAATCGCGGGGCTCGATTCGCGCGCTCCGGGGAGGGCACTCAAGACGTCGCGGGCGATCTCGTCTTGCAGTGCCAACAGGTCGCTCAAGCCGCGATCGAAGCTCTGTGACCAAGTGTGGTAGCCGGTCGCGCCGTCGACGAGTTGCACAATGATGCGCAGCTTCCCTCCCGACGCGCGCACGCTGCCTTCGAGCACGGATTTGACGCCGAGCTCGCGTGCGATCAGTCGCACGTCCGCCTCTCGATCCCGGTAGGCGAAGGACGAGGTGCGAGCCGGAATCTTTAGTCCCGCAATCCTGGACAATCGATGGATGAGCTCTTCTGCGATGCCGGAGCACAAGTAGTCGTTTTCGGGATCGGCGGTGAGGTTCGCGAACGGCAGCACGGCAACCGATCTCGGCGCATTCCCGCCCCAAGCTTCGGGTGCGAGGCGAGAGGCGACGTGGCTATCCGGCGTCGCGCCCGAGACGTCCGTGACGGTCACCTCCGCGACGAATCGATAGCCTTGTCCGGGTGCGGTCACGATGAAGCGGTGATCGTCGGGCTTCTCGCCCAAGGCACGTCGCAGCAGCGAAATGTTTCGGTTGAGGCTGTTCTCCTCGACCGAAGTGTGCGGCCATATCAAGTCCATGAGAGTCGACTTCTCGAGCAGCTTGCCGCGATGCTCGATGAGGCACAGGAGCGTGTCGAATACGCGAGGAGGAAGTGCCAGCGCAGCGCCCTCGGCACGCAGCAACAGCCTGCGACGCTGCGGGTCGACGCGAAATCGTCCGAAGTCGTAGACAAGCCCGGAATCGTTCATGCAGCACGCGCGCTCGGTGTCCGCGCGATAGCGTCGAAATCGAATTATGTAGTCGGGTGGACCGCGTGGCGCAAGGTGCAAAATCGGCAGCGCTCTGACCGCGTCGCTGCGCGCGACTGCTTCGGCCGTGGATCACGAGCGACGTCGACGAGTGGCGCTATATCGGCGCTTTCCGTCTCGACGCGTCGGCGAGCTGCGCGTCGAGCTTCCAAAAGGCGGATAGTGCGTAGCTGCATCGCGACTTCACAGCGCCGGGGTTCGAGCCGCCACTCCGACGCGTGGGCGCCAGGCTCGGATCAGGCCGAGCCGCCCCAACCCCCGGTCGCCGAACGCGCGAACGTTGGGCACGACGCTCAAGCTCGAGGATCGCGGCACCTGGTGAACGCCGTACGGCACCCCCCACCGACACCTTCGTCGAGCTCACCCACCGACCGCCGACGGACATCATATCGATTCCGCGCACCGGCTCGGCTCAGGCACTTTGAATTTCCTATTCGCGGCGTAGATCGTGCTGTTCGGGCATCTCGCCGTTCCAATTGCTCCTAGAGCCTTGACGATCTCGGCTCGTCCGCGCCAGCGTGTGCCGCATCGAGAAGCAAGCCACGATTGATCGGATTCTCGAGCACCTTGGCCGCGACGCCGAGTCCGTCGATCCGGCACATCCGAGCCGGGCGCCGCACCGGGGCGGTCCGTTGTTCTGAGGCCGCCGCTCCGCCGCCCGCGCCACCGGACCGCGACGGGCGAGTCTTGGCTTGCGGGCGGTGGTGCCGGCATTTCGCGGCATTTTCGGCGAAAGGGCGAAGATTCACGCGCCCGAACAATGAGCGGTCGGACTGGCTCCGGGTTGAGAACCGGGCGGATGACGGCCGATCAGCGCGAGCCTCGAGGGGAACACACGCCGTGCCATCCGCGTTCGCGAAGGCGAGCAGCTCAACGAGGCCGCCTTCAAGAAATTGATCCAGTCGGCCGTGGCCGCCAATACCACGGTTCGAGCTCGACGCGTATCTCCGAAGAAGTAGGTTCGAAACCGGCCGCAGCGGGCATACGATGCTGTTGCCGTTCAAAAAGGAGCTCGACGATGCAACGCCTGTTTGTCGCACTCATCACTGCAACCATAACGTCGCCCGCACTTGCCGCCGAGGTCAGCGCCGCCTGCAAACCCGTGGTGTCCGCGATGGAGAGAACCATCCGGTCCGATCACATCACAACCACGTCGCAAGGCGGTAAAACTACAAAGGGCATCACCGTTGGGGGAGTCGTTTACTTGCAACTGCGTGACAAGTGGATTGTGAGCCCAATGACGCCGCAGGATATGCAAAAGCAGTCGAACGAAAACCTGCACGCAGCCAAGTCGTATACGTGCGAAAAGCTCGCGGATTCCGTCATCGACGGCGTGGCGGTCTCCAACTACCGCGCGCGCACGGTAGGTGACGCTGCCACGAACGATTCGACGATCTCTATCGCTAAGAGCAGCGGGCTTGCGGTGCGCGTGGACAACGACATCAAAGCCGGTCCCTTGAAGCGGCACTCCACGACGGATTACAGCTATACCGACGTGCACGCGCCCGGCGCGTGACGGCTCGCAGAAGACGAGTAAAGCAAGCGACAACCTCGGAGAACCAAGAACACGAAGAGGCTTACAGGTGCGCTACTCGCTCTAATTGCGGCTTTGGCAGCACGACCTCCGCCTGGGCCGATCGCTGCGACAGCGTATTCGGCTGCGCGGCAGCGGTGGTGACGGAGGGACGCAGCTGTGTTGCTCAAGCGATCGTTTCGACGATCCAGAATCTGGTGACGGTGCTGAAATATCTCTCGGCTCAAGCCAACGGCAGTACTCAAAAGGCACGGCGCTCTAACAGGTCTGTTTGCGAAAGGCGCAGCTCAAATCCAGCAATCGAAAGCAACTGGCGATAGGGACCCCCAAAGTCAACGAGGCGATGGTTCAAGCTCAGCAGAGCGAAGGACCGGCTTTGCAAAGCGCTCTAGCGGCGGCCGATCAGGCGATCAACGCCTCCATCCGCAACATGCTGTCCAAGTCGCAGAACATGCTTGCGCACCCGACGAGCTTGTTCGATCCCACGGACGTCGTCACCCAGTTGGAAAACAGCGTGCTCGCCAACCTTGAAGCCAACGTGAACAAGATGATCGATGACATTACGGTGGGACCTCGACGCGCTTTCGACTCGGCCCTGCCGGTTCAAGACGAGCTCGTGGGAAGCGCACAACGCGCGCAGGAGATTGCCCCCGCCATGCAAACGGCCTATACGAGCCGAACCGAGGCATCGCAGATTGCGTTATCGCAACTGCTCCCTTTCGCCATCGGCTCGACCAGATACGCGTTCTCGATGTCGAACCGCGGTCTAGCGCAACTTCGCGAGCTTCGCACCGCCGTTGCCGAATTCGAGGCCGGTGACTTTGCCGCGCGCGTCGATTTGGAAGGACGCGGTGACGCGGCAGTCGGAGCAGGCGAACGCCGTGGCGGACACCGCGTTGAGCTCGTATGCCTGGTCCGCCGTTTTACCGAGGAGGCCGTCGCCGCGCTGCTCGACCTCGAAGACGACCGCGGACGCGCCGTAGCCGCCGACGAACTTCGCGAGATCCTTCGCCGTCAAGTGCACGGGCGAGGCGAAGTCCTTCGGGTCGAGCTTCATGTCCTCGACCAGCGACCGCAGAGCCGGATCGTTCGGCGAAAGGAGCAGCCCCCGCTTCAACCTCTCGATCATCAGCGGCCGGTTCCCCATCTGCGCATAGAGGCGAGCGGCATAGTAAAGACCGCTCAGGCTGTCGGGAGAGGCGCCGAGCGCCTTGTTGATTACCTGTTCCGCCTCCGGGAAGCGCTTGAAACGCGCGAGCTGACCGAACGCACCGAACAACACTTCGTCGGGAACCGGCACCGGAAATCCGAGCCACGCCGCGAGCTCGGCGTAGTGCTTGTCGATCACCGTCAAGCCGCCTTGCTCGTATAGCTTGAATGGATCGTCGACGTCCCAGCCGTCGAAGATGAAGCGCAAGCCCTCGTCCAAGCTGCGCAACGGAACGGCCGCGTGCGATTCGTTCGTGGTGCGCAACGTGAAGCGCAGGTCTAACAGGCGGGCCGCACGATTCTGCAAGTGCGAGGACAGCTCCCAAGCGCCGGTGAGGTTCGTTCCGGTGCCATTGTCCGTGGCCATGAAGATCGCCGCGTTCAGTTTCCGATCTTTGTGCTCCTCGAGGAAGGCGGCGATCTTTTTTGGGAGCTCGGGGTTGTCACCGAACGCCGCGGCCATCACGACGTAGCCGCGAAATGCTTCCGGTGCGTCGATCAGCGAATAGAGCGCGAACAGCCCCGCGTACGAGTGGCCCGCGAGCACTCGATACGGCTGCGTGCGGTAATCGCGATCGATCGTCGGCAGCAGCTCGTCCCTGACGAATTTCAGGAACGGCGACGTGCCCGGCGCCGCCGTCGAGTCGAGGTCGCGGAATCGGTCGACGTTCGGGATGCCCACCACGAGCATCGGAGGAATCTTGCCGGCGGCGGCGAGGAGATCCACCGTCGCGCTCGCGTGCTGGAAGAGCGACTCGCCGTCGAGCACGACGAGCACCGGATAGCGCGCGTTGCTGATGTCGTAATTCGCCGGGCGATGCACGAAATATGGGCGCACGTCGCCCATGCTCTGCGAGCGCAGCTGCAAGCGCTGGCCCACGACGACGGGAGTGCCGGCGGCGCTCGGCTGGGCCGCAACGTAGCAACCGGTCACGCCGAGCGGGAGCGCGACAAGACTCGATACGAGTGCCGATCGAAGAGTCATCGTGATCCCCCACGGCATTGAACGCACACGAGGTCGTTCGCGGACCACTCCCAACGCCCGCGGAACCACGCTTTAATTTCTTTTTATTCAATAAGCTACAGAGCTAATTTGCTCGGTAACATGAATAAATTGGAGCGGGAAACGAGACTCGAACTCGCGACCCCGACCTTGGCAAGGTCGTGCTCTACCAACTGAGCTATTCCCGCTCGAGGGGCGCCATTCTAGCCGCGGGACGGAGGGCCGGCAATCTCAGTCGCTCGCCCGCAAGATCGGCCAGGCGGCCCGCAGATATTCGACCATCGACCACAACGTAAGACCCGCCGCAAGGAACAGCAGGAGCTGGCCGAACATGTACACGTCGCGGCCGAACATCGGCTCTCGGTACAGCATCAGGCTGATGCCGAGGATCTGGAAAGTGGTCTTGAGCTTGCCGACGAAGTTCACGGCTACCCTCGCCCGCGCACCGATCTGCGACATCCATTCCCGCAGCGCCGAAACCGTGATCTCCCGGCCGATGATGATTGCCGCGACGAGCGCAAGCCACAGGTCGGGATCCGACTGCACGAGCAGCACGAGCGCGGTCGATACGACGAGCTTGTCCGCGACCGGATCGAGGAACGCGCCGAAGTTCGACGTCTGGCCGAGCCGCCGCGCAAGATAGCCGTCGAGGTAGTCGGTGATGCCGGCAAGCGCGAACAAGAGCCCGGCCCCCGGGCGCGCCCACGGCACCGGCAGATAGAACACCAGCACGACGAGCGGGACCGCGACGATCCTGATCCAAGTCAAAGCATTCGGCAGATTGAAGCGCATCGTCGGCGGCCGTCAGTCGGCGTGAAAGTGCTCATAAATCGTCTCCGCGAGCTGCCGCGAAATCCCCTTTACCCGCTCGAGATCGTCGATGCCGGCGCGCGCGACCGCCTGCAATCCGCCGAACTGGCGCAGCAGCTCGCGGCGCCGCTTGGGGCCGAGCCCCCGGATATCCTCGAGGGCCGAGTGCATGCGGCGCTTGCCGCGCCGCGCGCGATGCCCGGTGATCGCGAAACGGTGCGCCTCGTCGCGCAGCTGTTGGATCAAGTGTAATGCCGGAGAGCTCGGCGACAACTTGAGCGGCGCCGATCGACCCGCGACGTACAACGTCTCTCGGCCCGGCTTGCGGTCGAGACCCTTCGCGACGCCGACCACGCAGACGCCCTCGATCGCAAGCTCGCTCAGCACACCGAGCGCCTGCGCGAGCTGCCCCGCCCCACCGTCGATCAGCAACACATCGGGGATCGGCACGTCGCCTTGCTTCACGCGCGCGTAGCGCCGCGCGAGCACCTGCGCCATCGCGCCGTAGTCGTCGCCGGCCGCGACACCCTCGATGTTGAAGCGGCGATAGTCCGATTTCAGCGGGCCCTCGGTGCCGAACACGACGCACGAAGCGACCGTCGCCTCGCCGCCGGTGTGGCTGATGTCGAAGCACTCGAGCCGGCTCGGCGGCTCATCGAGCTCGAGGACCGCACCGAGCGCCTCGAGCTGCGCGTCGAACGATGCGCTCGACTGGTAGCGCAGCTCCGCACCGTGCCGCGCGTTCGTGACGGCCATCTCGACCCATCGCGCGCGGTCCCCGCGAACCTTCGACTTGATCTGCACCTTGTGGCCCGAGCGCTCGCTCAACAGCTCGCCGAGCATCGCGGCCTCCGGCACCGTACGGCTCGCGAGGATCTCTTTCGGCGCCTCGCGGCCCGCGTAGTACTGCAACAGAAAGGCCCGGATGATTTCGTCGTCATCGGCGCCGCGGGCGATCTTCGGGAAGAAATTGCGGCTGCCGAGCGAGCGGCCGCCGCGGAAGAACATCACGGCCACGCATACCACGCCGTGGTCCTCCGCTAGCCCCACGGCATCGAAGTCGCCGCTTCCGCGCGCCATGAGCTGTTGCGATTGCACGTTCTTCAGCTTCGAGAGCTGATCGCGGTATTGCGCGGCGCGCTCGAACTTGAGCTCGCGCGACGCCTGCTCCATGCGCGCGGCCAGGCGGTCGGTCACGACGTCGGCACGGCCCTCGAGAAACAGCACGGCGTGCTCGAGATCGCGCGCATAGTCCTCCGCCGAGATCAGACCGACGCATGGCGCCGTGCAGCGCTCGATCTGGTGCTGCAGGCACGGCCGGCTTCGGTTCTCGAAGTAGCTGTCCTCGCATTGGCGCAGCTGGAACAGCTTCTGGAGCTGATTGAGCGTCTCTCGGACCGCCCCTGCGCTCGGATACGGCCCGAACAGCCGGCCCTTGGCCGTGCGCGGTCCGCGATAGAACTTCAGCCGCGGGAACGCATGCGCCGTATCGAGATGAATGTACGGATAACTCTTGTCGTCGCGCAGCACGACGTTGAAGCGCGGTCGATGCTGCTTGATCAAGTTGTACTCGAGCATCAACGCCTCGATCTCGGTACGAGTGACCGTGACCTCGACGCCGGCCGCCGTCCGCACGAGCGCAATGGTCTTCGCATCCTGCGCACGCCCGCCGCGAAAATAGCTCGTGACCCGGCGCCGCAGATCGCGTGCTTTGCCGACGTAGATCACCTCACCGGCTGCGTCGAGCATTCGGTAGACACCCGGCTTGTGAGTGAGATGGCGTAACACCGTCTCGGGGTCGAACGCCCCTGTCGCCGACGCCGGAGGCGGCTCGCCGACGGCCGGCGAGGGCTCGGCCGGCCGTTCGTCGCAACGAGCTTCACGTGCGGCGTCCGTCTCGCGGTGTGTCGAATCGCAGCTCATCGATCGGTCAATCTTCTCGGGACAAGGCCAACGCACGCGCGAGCACTGCAGCGAACATCTCGGCCGTCAACCGCCCCGTCTGCGTGTTGTACCGGCTGCAGTGATAAGAATCGACTAGCTTGCGCCCATCGGGCAGCGCGTACACCCGGCCATGCCCGAACGGGTATACATTGAGCTTGAGCTTCCGCGCCCGCAACACCGCCCGGTGCGCAATCGCGCCGAGCGCGACCGCGACGGTCCAGACGCGGCAGGTCGCCAGCTCCGCGGCCAGAAAGCGATTGCAGGTATCGACCTCGGCCGTTGTGGGCTTGTTCGCGGGCGGCAGACATTTGACGGCGTTCGTGATCCGGCAGTTCCGCAGCGCGAGGCCGTCGCCGCGTGCAGTCGAGCGCGGCCGGGTCGCAAGATTCAAGTCGTGCAGCGTCCGGTACAGCAGTAACCCGGCGTGGTCTCCCGTGAACGGCCGGCCGGTTGCATTCGCGCCGTGCGCGCCCGGCGCGAGCCCGACGATCACGAGCTTGGCCGCGGGGTCGCCGAAAGGCCCCACCGGTGCGTTGTAGTAATCTGGATGAGACGTGCGCATCGATTCGAGGTGGGCCGCGAGCCGCGGGCAACGGGTGCAGCCCGGCTCGAACACCGCGGGCGGCCAGTCCTGCTCGCTCGAACGCGCACGTTTTCGACGAGCGCCGCGCGCAAGCGTCGACTCAGACATCGGTGCAGTCGCCGCGACTCATCGGCCGCGAGCTCAATCGTGCGTTTGCAGGCGTCCGCCGATCAGCATCGCGATCTCCATCGCCTGCTCGTAGTTGAGCCGCGGGTCGACCTGCGACTTGTACGCGCGGGCGAGATCGGATTCCTTCAGGCCGCGCGCACCGCCGATGCACTCGGTTACGTTGTCGCCCGTGAGCTCGAGGTGCACGCCGCCCAAGTAGCTGCCCTGCTCCTGGTGAATGCGGAACGCCGAGCGCAACTCGGCGCGGATGTTGTCGAAACGGCGCGTCTTGTAGCCGTCTGCCGTCGTCTCCGTGTTGCCGTGCATCGGATCACAAACCCACAGCACTCGGGAGCCCGACGCACGCACCGCGCGAATCACTCGCGGCAGGTGGGACTCGATGTTCTTAGCGCCAAAGCGCGTGATCAACGTGAGCCGGCCGGGCTCGTTGTTCGGGTTGAGCACATGGACCAGTTGCTGCAGCTGCTCGTCGCTCGCGCTCGTGCCGATCTTCACCGCCATCGGATTCGCGATGCCGCGGAAGTATTCGACGTGCGCCCCGCTCATGTCGGCCGTCCGCATGCCGATCCATGGAAAGTGCGTCGTCAGGTTGTACCAGCGTTGCCGGTGCTGCAGGAAGCGCGTTTGGGCCTGCTCGTACGGCAGATGCAGCCCCTCGTGCGACGTGTAGAACTCCACGCGATGCGTGCGGTGCATCGGCTCGCCCGTGATGGCCTCGAAGAACTCGAGCGAGTCGGATACGGTCTGTACGAGTTTGTGGTAATCCGCCGCAGCCGCCGACTCGCCTACGAACGCGAGATCCCAGTTCTCCGGATGATGCAGGTCGGCGAAGCCGCCGTCGATCAACGAACGCACGAAGTTCAGCGTAAGCGCCGCGCGCTCGTAACCGCGCAGCATCAGCGAGGGATCCGGCTCGCGGTCGGGCGCCGTGAACGGCATGCGGTTGATCAAGTCGCCGCGGTAGCTCGGCAGCGACGTGCCGTCCTTCGTCTCGAGATCCGCGCTGCGCGGCTTCGCGTATTGGCCGGCCATCCGGCCGACTCGAATGATCGGCTTCTTGAGCCCCACGAGCATCACGAGCGACATCTGCAGCAGAATCTTGAGCTTCTGCACGATGTTGTCGGAGCTACATTCGTCGAAATTCTCGGCGCAATCGCCGCCCTGCAGCAGGAACGCCTCGCCGCGCTGAGCAGCCGCGAGCTGCTCCTTGAGGTGCTCGACTTCCCACGTCGTCACGATCGGCGGTAGCTGCGCGAGCTGAGCAATGGCCGCGTCGAGTTGCTCGCGGCTGCGGTAGGTGGGTTGCTGGGCGGCCGGACGGCTTTGCCAGCTCGCCGGGTGCCAATCGGTCGGTACGCGTGCCTGGGTCATTGCGGATCAGCCGATTGCGCGGCGGCCTTGAGCAAATCGGCACACTATACAGGCGCGCCGACTGTGGCCAAAGAAATCGCCTCTGCGGCGCCGAAACGTGCGCGGCTGCTGCAGCCGCTGCTGGTATGATCGCTTCATGGCGGCCGTTTACGCATCGTCGACCCGCCTGCCGTTCGCTGCGACCGCACTGGTTGCGGTCGGGCTCGCGGGCGCGCTGTACGGCGCAGGCGACGCGCGCACCGCTACCCTGCTCACCGTTCACGACGCAATCGGCCCTGCGACGAGCCGCTACGTCACGCGCGGCATCGCGCAAGCTGCCGACAAAGGCGCGGAGCTCGTCGTGCTGGAGCTCGACACGCCGGGTGGCCTCGACACCGCGATGCGCGAGATCATCCGCGCGATCCTCGCCTCACCCGTGCCGGTCGTGACCTACGTCGCGCCGTCCGGCGCGCGCGCCGCGAGCGCGGGTACGTACATTCTCTATGCAAGCCACGTCGCCGCGATGGCGCCGGCCACGAACGTCGGCGCGGCCACACCGATCTCGATCGGCGGCACCGAGTCGTCGTCGCCGCCTCGCGATTCGAGCAACGGAGACCAAAAAACCGATCAGGCGCCGCCCGAGCCCGGCACCGCATCCGAGCGCAAAGCCGTGAACGACGCCGTCGCCTACATCCGCAGCCTCGCCGAGCGCCGCGGCCGAAACGCCGACTGGGCGGAAAGCGCCGTGCGCTCTGCGGAGAGCCTGAGCGCGCAGGCCGCCCTCGACTTGGGCGTGATCGATCTCATCGCACCGGATCTCACGAGTCTGCTCGCACAGCTCGATGGCCGCCGCGTGATGCTCGCAGGGGGCGAGCACACGCTCGCCACGACGGGCCTCGTGCTCGAGCGCGTCGAGCCGGACTGGACCACGAGGCTGCTCGCCGTGATCAGCAATCCCACCGTCGCCTACATCCTGATGCTGCTCGGCATCTATGGGCTCGTGTTCGAAGGGTACAACCCGGGCGCGATCCTTCCGGGCGTCGTGGGCGGCATCTCGTTGCTGCTGGCGCTGTTCGCGTTCCAGATTTTGCCGGTTAACTACGCGGGGCTCGCGTTGATCCTGCTCGGCATCGCGCTGCTCACCGCCGAGTTTTTCGTGCCGAGCTTCGGCGCGCTCGGCATCGGCGGCATCGCCGCCTTCGTGTTCGGCTCGGTGATCCTGATCGACTCGGACGTACCGGGCTACGGTGTGTCGATACCGCTGATCGTGACGATTGCGGCCACCGGCGCCGTCGCGCTGCTCGGCATCATCTGGTTCGCGCTGCGCGCGCGGCGGTTGCCCGTCGTGAGCGGCACCGAGCAGCTGCTGCACATGACCGCGACCGCGCTCGCCGACTTCGAGCACGAGGGCGACGTGCTCGTGCACGGTGAGCGGTGGCACGCGCGCACGACCGCGCCGATCCACGCCGGTCAGTCGCTGCGCGTCGTGAAGGTCCAGGGGCTCGTGCTCGACGTCGAGCCGCGGGCCGACGGTTGAACGCACCGAGGAGAGGCCATGTTGCTGCAAATCGAACCATTCGTATTCGTCGTCATCGTCATCGCAGTCTTGGTATTCAGCGCGCTCAAGGTGCTACGCGAGTACGAGCGCGGCGTGATGTTCACGATCGGCAGGTTCAGCGGCGTGAAGGGGCCGGGTTTGATCATCGTCATCCCGGTGGTCCAGAAGATGGTGCGCGTCGACCTGCGCACGATCGTGATGGACGTGCCGACACAGGATGTGATCTCGCGCGACAACGTGTCGGTCAAGGTCAACGCGGTGCTCTACTTCCGCGTGATCGACGCGGAGAAGGCCATCATCCAAGTCGAGAACCGGGTCGAGGCCACGAGTCAGCTGGCGCAAACCACGCTGCGCTCCGTGCTCGGCCAGCACGATCTCGACGACATGCTTTCCGAACGCGAAAAGCTGAACGCCGACATCCAGGCGATTCTCGATCAGATCACGTCATCCTGGGGAATCAAGGTAAGCAACGTCGAGATCAAGCGCGTCGATCTCGACGAAAGCATGGTGCGCGCGATCGCGGCACAGGCCGAGGCCGAACGCACTCGCCGCGCGAAAGTGATTCATGCCGAAGGCGAGTTCCAGGCGTCGCAGCGCCTCTCCGAGGCGGCGAAGGTGCTCTCGGCTCATCCACAGGCGATGCAGCTGCGCTATCTGCAAACGCTGACCGAGATCTCCGGCGAGCGCAACTCGCACACCATCGTGTTTCCCGTACCGCTCGATCTGATCAAGCCGATCCTGGACAAAATGACGTAGCCCTGACGGGCCGTTGAGGAAGCGTGCCTCGCACGCAAGCCTCACGCCGTAGCGCTGGCCTCCGTCGCCAGGGCGCGGTGCCATGCGCGTTCGAGCCGCTGCGCGGACACCGGCTGCGACGTGCCGAGCGATTGCGCGTACAGCGACACGCGCAGCTCCTCGACGAGCCAGCGGTATTCGACGATGGCCGCAGGCCATGGCCAATCCAGTGGCAGCGACTCGCGCCAGCTGCGCAGGCGCTCTTCCGCGGTCTCGATTTGCGCCGCGAGCTCGGCATCGCGGCGCTGCCCTCGCCGGTCCCAGCGCACGAGCGCCGCACGCAGAAATCGCGGCACGTGCTTGCGCCACTCGGGCGGCGTTGCGCTCAAGGGCTTTGGCCCGACGAGCCGCGCGAGCTGCGACCGGAGATCGTCCCGCACGTGCGGCGCGCGTGCGGCCGACGGTGCGTCGAGCGCACGCTTGAGCTCGCGATAGAGCGGCAATATTTCGCCGAGCAACGCCGTGAGCTCTTCGGCCTCGTCGACGAGGCGAGCGCGGCCGCGCTCGAGGCACGCGTCCAACTCGCCGCGAGTGCGCGGCACGGGATCGAGCTCGAAGCTCGCATCGGCACTCGCAAGCAGCACGTCGTCCACGAGCGCCAAGTGGTCGCCGATGCCGTGGTAGGCGAGGACGAGATCACGCTGCGCGAGGAGCCGCCGGCGGATCAGATCCGTCTGCTGGGGCAGGCTCGAGAGCAGCAGCCGGCGCACCCCGCGCCGATGCGTCTCGTGCGCGGCCGGCCCCGGCGGCAGCAGCCGCAGATCGACCGAGCCGCCCGTATCGACGAGCGCCGGATACAGCGCGACATCGCGCGGCCGTTGCCGCACGAGTACTGCGTCGGGTAGATCCGGGCAGGTCCAAGCTTTGAGCCCGGTCTGCGACCAGACCGACGGGCCGCCTGCCATGCGGCCGCGGACGGCGCTCGGCCGCGCCCGCTGCAAGGCTCGCAAGTCTCGGCCCTCCACGAGCTCCGCGCCGTCGGGGCCGAGCACGGAGATCCGCAGACGCAGATGCGCCGGCAACGCCTGCGTGTCGAGCGCGGCCGGCTCGAGCGTAATGCCGCGGCAGCGCGCGAGCGCCGCCGCGAGCGCGGTCGAGAGCGGCTCGCGGCGCGGCGCGTTCGAGCTGCGGCAGCACCGCGGCGACCGTATCGGGCAGCGGTACGAGCGCGCGCCGGCGCTCCTTAGGCAGCGCCCGCAGCAAGGCGGTCACCTGCTCGGGCAGCCAACCCGGCACGAGCCACTCGAGCGGCTCCGGCCTGAGCGCACCGAGCAGTGCGTCCGGCACCGCCAGCGTCGCCCCGTCGTCGTGGGCGCCCGGCTCGAGCTTGTAGCGCACCGCGAGCGGCTGGCCCGCAAGCACGACCTCGTTCGGATACGCGTCGCCCGGCAGCGTCGCGAGATCGCGCGTGCCGAGCTCGCCCGCCGAGAATCGGAGGGACCGTTCGTTCTGGTCGCTCGCGCACCAGACCGAAAGGCTCGTACGGTCGTGCACCCCGGCCGGCAACCGCGCTTCGTAGAGCGCGGCGAGCACATGGTCGCCGACGTAAAGGTCGCGCTTGCGCAATCGCGCTTCCCACTCGAGCAGACGATTGCGTAGCGCGCGGTTGTGCGTGAGAAACTCGGGCTCACCATCGCGGGGACCGGCATCGTCCGCGGTGAGCGCGTCGGCGATGAAGATTCGCCGCGCATCTACTGGCCGCACGCGGCCGTAATCGATGCGCCGCTCGCTCGTGATCCGCATGCCGAACAGCGTCGCGATCTCGCGCGCGGTGACCTGACCGCGCTCGGCGTCCCAGGCCGGGTCCTCGTACTCGAAGCGCACGAGGTGCGGCACGACCCGCAGCGCCCACCGGGGATTCACCTGCGCCACCGTGCGCAAATAGGCGCGCTCCGTCGCGACACGCTCCGCGGCCACGAGCCAGCGCGGCCGTTTGCGGGCGAGCGGCGTCCCCGGAAAGAGCTGTGCGCGCGAATCACGGATCCCGCGGTAGACGAGCCCGTCGTCCTGCTCCGCGATGAAGTCCACGAATGCCGCGAGCACGGCCTGATGCACCGCACGGTAGTCGGCCGCGGCTTTGCGCGTGCGCCAACCGAGCGCCTGGGTGAGCTCGTGCAGCTGATCGTGCACGTCGTGCCATTCGCGCAGTCGTGCGGCGCTGAGAAAATTCCGGCTGCACCATGCGCGCAGAGCACGCTCGCCGCCGCGGCGCTCACGCCGGTAAGCCGCCCACAGATTCAAGAACGTCGTAAAGTCGGAGCGCGGATCGGCGAGCTCCTCATGCTTGCGCCTCGCGGCATCGACCGCGTCCGGCGAATGCTCGCGCGGATCGACGACGCTGAGCGCGGCCGCGATGACGAGCCCCTCGCGCAGCGCGCCATTGCGCTGCGCGACCACGAGCAGCCTAGCCAAGCGCGGATCGACTGGCAGCCGCGCCATCGTCTTAGCATCAGGGGTGAGCTTGCGCTCCGCGTCGAGCGCACCGAGCACGTGTAAGAGCTGATAGGCGTCTTGCACGGCCTTCGCGGGCGGCGAATCGATGAACGGAAACTCCTCGATCGGTCCCAAGCCCAGCGCCATGAGGCGGAGCAGCACACCGGCCAGGCTCGTTCGCAAAATCTCGGGGTCCTGGAACTCGGGCCGTGCCTCGAAATCATCCTCCGCATAGAGGCGCACGCACACGCCGGGCGCGAGCCGTCCGCAGCGCCCGGCGCGCTGCGCGGCGTTCGCGCGCGCAATCGGCTCCACGCCGAGGCTCTGCACGCGCTGGCGCGCGGCGTAGCGGTTCACGCGCGCGAGACCCGAGTCGATCACGTAACGGATCCGCGGCACCGTCAGCGACGTCTCCGCGATGTTCGTCGCGAGCACGATGCGAGGCGCCTTCCCCGGCGTCAGGATTCGGCGCTGCCGCGCGCTCGTAAGCCGCGCGTAGAGCGGCAAGAGCTCATAGCCCGGAGGGCCCTCGCGCGCGAGCAGCCGCTCCGCATCGTGGATCCAACGCTCCCCGGGTAGGAACACGAGCATGTCGCGGATCGACGCGGGCTCCGGTCGCTCGGCCGCAAGCTCATTCGCGGCCGCCGTCACGGCCGTTGCGAGATCGGCGTCGTCGCCGAGCGGCCGATAGCGAGTCTCCACAGGGTAGCTTCGCCCCTCGACCCGCACGATCGGGGCGCCGCCGAAGTGCCGCGCGAAGCGCTCGGGATCGATCGTCGCCGATGTGATCACGATCTTGAGGTCGGGCCGCCGCTGCTCGATGCACCGCAAGTAGCCGAGGATGAAATCGACGTTGAGGCTGCGCTCGTGCGCCTCGTCGATGATCAGCGCGTCGTAGGCACGCAGGTCGCGGTCGCGACGGATCTCGTTCAGCAGTATGCCGTCGGTCATCACCTTGACCAGCGCATCGGGCCCCGTCTTGTCGGTGAAGCGAACCTCGAGCCCGACGGTCTCGCCGAGGCGCACCTCGAGCTCCTCGGCGAGCCGCGCGGCCACCGCTTGCGCCGCGATGCGCCGCGGCTGAGTGTGGCCGATCATGCCGCGCACGCCGCAGCCCGCTTCCAAGCAAAGCTTCGGCAATTGCGTGGTCTTGCCGCTGCCGGTGTCGCCGCAGACTACGATTACGCGGTGCGCCGCGAGCGCCGCCAGGATCTCCTCGCGCGCCGCCGTGATCGGCAACGCCTCGGGGTAGCGCAGCGTGTAGCGCCCGGCGCGAGGGACCTTCGAGCTCACAGTCCGCCCGCTCGGCCGAGCTCCACTCGCAGCTCGGCGCCGCCGAGCGGCGAGCGGCCAATGGTCAATGTGCCGTGATACAGCTCTGCCGTCTCGCGCGCGACCGCAAGCCCAATGCCGTGCCCCGGTACCGACTCGTCGAGGCGTTTGCCGCGTTCGAACAAAAGCTTCGCCTCGTCCTCCGAGATCCCGCGGCCGTCGTCGCCGACCGTGACCCGCAGCTTGTCGGCCGAATACACGGCGGTCACGCGCACGCGGCTCGCGCAGTACTTGTAAGCGTTGTCCATCAGATTGCCGACCAGCTCCGTGAAGTCGCCGGGATCACCGCGGAACACCACCGTCGGCGCGACCGCGATCTCGCAATCGACTCGCTTGTCACGATACACCTTGTCCAGCGTCTGCTTGAGGTCGACGATCGCGCCGGCCACCCCCACGGGCTCGGTGCCGAACCCCGTAGCACCGCTCGCACGCGCCCTGCGCAGCTGGTACGACACGCGCTGATCCATGCGCTCGAGCTCGTGCTCGAGCGCGCCGACCTGCGTCCGATCCGTCCGCGGCCTGAGCTCGCTCAGCAAACTGCGCATCGCCGCGAGCGGGGTCTTCAAGCTGTGCGCGAGGTCATCGAGCGTGTGGCGATATCGTGCGAGACGCCGGCGCTCGGTGTCGATCAGCGCGTTCAAGTTGTCCGCGAGACCGACCAGCTCCGACGGATAGTTGCCCGTGAGACTCACGCGCTCGCCGGCCTCGACCTCGCGCACCTGACGCTCGAGGCGACGCAACGGCAACAGCACGAATGTGAGCAGGCCGGCCACTACGATGATCATCGTGAGCTCGATGCCCGCGAACCAGCCGATCAGGTCGCGGCGAAACGCGGCTTGCCGGGCATTGTACGGCTCTAGCGACGCGGCGATCGCGAACGTGTACGGCTCGAGGCGGCCGTCGGCAAACTCCCAGGTGACATTACGCAGCAGCGCCTCGAGCGGCGGGAAGCCCGGGACGTCGATGCGCACCGTGCGCCGCTCGTTCGTGGCCGGCAACTCGTCCACCGGGAAATCGCGGCCGAGCAGAGACAGCGACTGCCAAATCGCGTGGCCGTTGCCATCGAACAACGCGCCGTAGAGGCCGGAGTTCGCGACCTCGAATTGAGAGTCGATCGCGTCGGTCGGGAGCGTGAGCTCGCCGCCGGCGGCCGGCTCCGCGAGCGCGATCAGGCCGAGCACCTGCACGTCGAGCAGCTCGAGCAGCGAGCGCTCCGTGCTCGCGCGAAACGCGATGTCGAGACCGACGATCGTGACGGCGAACAGCACGGTCAGCGCGACGCTGACCCACAACACGACACGCGCACGAAGCGATCGGACGAGCGCCATGCGTCGCGCGCCGCGCTAATGCGATTCGGGAGTGCCGCGCTCGAGCGCGAGACGGTAGCCGCGGCCGCGCAACGTCTCGATGGGCTTGAACTCGGAGTTCGGATCG
The DNA here is from genome assembly GCA_963817615.1 of uncultured Gammaproteobacteria bacterium. Lineage (GTDB taxonomy): Bacteria > Pseudomonadota > Gammaproteobacteria > Steroidobacterales > Rariloculaceae > FEN-1219. The sequence continues at coordinate 1,172,594 of CAWFPH010000003.1, forward strand.
AGCTTGCGCCGCAGCCGCCCGATGAATACCTCGATGACGTTGCTGTCGCGCTCGAAATCCTCGGAATAGAGCGCCTCGGTGATTTGCGTCTTCGACAACACTTCGCCGGCATGCAGCATCAGGTACTCGAGCAGCTTGTACTCGAAGCTCGTGAGCTCGAGCTTGGCGTCGTGGACTCGGACTTCCTGGCTGCGCGTGTCGAGCACGATCGGTCCGCACACGAGCTCGGACTGCGCCCACCCGCCGGCACGCCGCAGCAGCGCGTCGACGCGCGCGAGCACCTCCTCGACGTGAAACGGCTTCACGACGTAGTCGTCGGCGCCGATCTTCAGCGCCTCGACCTTGTCCTGCCAGCGATCGCGCGCGGTCAGCACGAGAATCGGATATTCCTTGCCATCCGCGCGCAGCGTCTTGATCAGCTCCACGCCCGACAGAGAGGGTAGGCCTAGATCGACGATCGCAAGGTCGATCGGATATTCCCGCGCGTAGTACAGGCCTTCGCGTCCGTCCTCGGCACGGTCCACCGCATAACCGGCGGCCTCGAGCTGCGCGGCCAGCGACCGGCAGAGCGCTTGGTCATCTTCTACGAGCAGCAGCCGCATCGTTACGAAATCGCGCCGGTTTGACCGTCGACGCGAACCGTTCGAACCCGGCCGTCGTCCCCAAGAATCCGAATCTCGTAGATCACGTGGTCGCCGCGGCTGACGGCTTCGGCGCGCACTACGCGCCCGTGATAACGGCGCTGCGCGATCGCGGTGGCCTGGGCGAGCGAGATGCCGCCGCCGCGCTGCGCGATGAACGCAGTCGGCGAGTCGCCGTCGACGAGCGGCACGAGCAAGCTCTTCGGCCGCGCGGCCGCGCTGCCCGCTGCGCCGAGCGCGAGCGCGGCGCCGAGCCACGCACTCAACAGGCGACTCGGTCGCAAAGCGCGGAGCAAAGTTGTCGAGCGTTCGGTCACTCTATCCTACCCGCGGCCGCCGCCGCGCTCGTCGAAGCTTGGAATCGTCGCGCAGCCCGCGTCAAGGAAACTACGACGCGAACGAGGCTGCGCGTGGAAAAAAGATGCGGCGGGCCGCGAGCCCGCCGCGACCACAAGCCGCATCAATCGGGTCAATGCCTGTACCCGACCGGCCGCACGTCTACAGCGACCCGCACGCGGCTGCCGGGCGGCGAATCGCTCTGCATCGTGTAGTGGCGGCCGCCGTATTCGTACGTCACGAGGTAGCCGTCGATTCGCTCTTCGCGCACGCGGTCGCCAACCGTGCGGCACTGCTGCACCGGCACGTCGACGTACGCCTGATTGCGCTCGGCGCGCTGATTCGCCACCGCGGCGCCGACGCCCGCACCGAGCAACGTGAGCGCATCGCGCCCGCTGCCGCTGCCGAACTGCCGGCCGATCGCGGCACCGACGATGCCACCCGCAAGTGTCGGGCCGACCGTGCCGTAGGGCCGCGCGGGCTCGCTCACGACTTCATTCCAGCATTCCTGCCGCGGCCGTTCGACCGTGACGTAGCGCACGAGCGGCTGCACGCCGACGACGCGCGCGTAAACATACTCCGTTTCCCGATGGCGACCGTCGGCAAGCGCCGCTCCCGAAACGCTGAGCACGATCGCAGCCGTGATTGTCTTGACCCACATGGCACACCTCCTGGCCAGTCCGACCCCCTTCAGGATCGTGCTGCGAGACTAACGGCGCTGCGCTGAATCGAACCTGAATGCTCGAAAGCCCCGCGCGGGATCTGGCCGCGCGTCGGCGGCGGCTCGGCGCCCGAGCGCGCCGGATTACGCCGGATCGGCTGGCTTTTGCGCTCGGCCGGTCGGACTTCGCCGCGGGCCGACCGCTCGTCGGCCGACCTCAGCCGACGACGGTCTTGGCACGGCGCCAGAGGGCATCGAGGCTCGCGGCGTCTTGCTGCGGCCAGTCGCGGCCCGACGCATGCACCGCGGCCTCGAGGTGGCGGAAACGGCGCTCGAAGCGCGCGTTCGCGGCCCGCACGCTCGCCTCGGGATCGACGTCGAGATGTCGGCAGAGGTTCGCGACGCTGAAAATCAGGTCGCCGAGCTCGGCCGAGACGGCTGCGTCGGCGTCTGCACGGCCCGCGGTCTTGTCCTTCAGCGCCGCGTCGAGCTCCGCAAGCTCTTCCTCGACCTTCGCGCGGACACCGGCCACATCGGGCCAATCGAAGCCGACGGCCGCCGCACGGCGGCCTAGCTTCGCGGCGCGGCTCAGGCCTGGCAGGCCCACCGGCACGTCGTCGAGCGCACCGTGCTCCGCGCGAGCTGCGCGCTCTGCGCGCTTCTGCTGCTCCCAGATGCGGCTCTGCTCGTCTGCATCGGTCACTATGCGGCCGCCAAACACATGCGGATGGCGCCGGACCAGCTTCCCGACGATGCCCGCAACGACATCGCCGAAATCGAATGCCCCTATTTCCTCGGCCAGCCGCGCGTGGAACACGACTTGGAACAACAAGTCGCCGAGCTCGAGCACGAGGTCGTCGAACGCTCGGCGGTCGATCGCATCGGCCACCTCGTAGGCCTCCTCGATCGTATAGGGTGCGATCGTCGCGAACGTCTGCTCGCGGTCCCAGGGGCAGCCGCGTGCCGGATCGCGCAACGCGACCATGACTTCCAGTAACTTCGCTATTGATCGTGTATCTTCATGTTCTGTCATTGGAAATGATATCCATAAAGCTTCGCAACATTGCGGCCGTCGCACCCCAAATGCGATGCCCGCCATAACGCAGCTCGGTGGTTCGGAAACGCGTGCCGAGCCGCTCGACCTCGTTCGTCTCCAGATTCGAGCGGTCGATCGCGAACGCGAGTGGAACCTCGAACGTGCCCGCGACCTCGGTCGGGTCGAGCAGCGGCTCGAAGCCTTCGACTTCGACGACCCCGACGATCGGCGTGATCGAGAACCCCGTGCCCGTCAAATGCACGTCGAGCGCGCCGAGCACCTCGACGCATGCGGGGTCGAGGCCCACCTCCTCGTGCGCCTCACGCAGCGCGGCCGCCACTGGAGTCTCTCCCGGCGCGACGCGGCCGCCCGGAAAGCTGATCTGACCCGCGTGGTCCTTCAAATGTGGGGCTCGCTCGGTGAAGAGCATCGTGAGCCCGGCTGGACGATCGAGCAGCGCAAGCAGCACGGACGCCGGTCGCGCGGGGCGCTCGAGCGCCGCGAGAAATTCGCTCGAGACGACGCCCGCGAGATTCGCGAACAGCCTTTCCCGCGGATCATGGGCCGCGCGTGGCGCGGCGAGCCGCCGCCGGATCTGGGCGATGGTGGGCGTCGGAACGCTCATGCGCGTCGGCCGGCCGGGCGCGCCGGAGGGCTCCCGACGCGCGGCGAACCGCGGGATTCAGCCCTTGATGCCACCCTTCGTGAGCTCGAGCGGATCGAGCAGCGAGCGCAGCTGCTCGGCCGTGAGGTCCGTCTCCGCCGCCGCGACCTCGCGGATCGCGCGGCCTTCACGGTAGGCGCGCTTCGCGATCGCCGCCCCTTTTTCGTAGCCGATCACGGGATTGAGCGCAGTCACGAGAATGGGATTGCGCTCGAGCGCTTCGTCGAGCCGCTGCTGATTGACTTTGAACCCCGCGATCGCCGAGTCGGCGAGCAGGCGGGCGACATTCGCGAGCAGCTCGATGCTCTGCAACAGGTTCAGCGCGATCACGGGCAGCATGACGTTCAACTGGAAGTTGCCGGATTGACCGGCGACCGTGATCGTGGCGTCGTTGCCGATGACTTGGGCTGCCACCATCGCGGCCGCTTCGGGAATCACCGGGTTCACCTTGCCCGGCATGATGCTGCTGCCCGGCTGCAGGCCGGGCAACGCGATTTCGCCGAGGCCCGCCAGCGGCCCGCTATTCATCCAGCGCAGGTCGTTCGCGATCTTCATGATGCTCACGGCGGTCGTCTTGAGCTGCCCGGACAGCTCGACGGCCGTGTCCTGACTGCTGAGCGCCTCGAAATAGTTCTCGGCCGGATGAAAGTCGGCGCCGGTCTCGTTGGAGAGGGCGGCCGCGAACTGCTGCGCGAATTGCGGGTGCGCGTTGATGCCGGTGCCGACGGCCGTGCCGCCCTGGGCGAGGCCGGTGAGGCGCGGCAGAACCGACTCGAGTCTGCGCGCGCCGGTCCGCACCTGCGCAGCCCAACCGCCGAGCTCCTGATCGAGCCGCACGGGCATCGCATCCATCAAATGGGTACGTCCCGTTTTCACGATGCCGGCGACCTCGCGAGCCTTGTCGTCGATGGTCGCAGCGAGATGCTCGAGTGCGGGCAACAGCTGCTCGCTCAGCTCGAGCGTCGCGCTCACGTGGATCGCGGACGGCACCACGTCGTTGCTGCTCTGGCTCATGTTGACGTGGTCGTTCGGGTGCACGGGCTTGCCGAGCGCACGAGTCGCGAGCGTCGCGATCACCTCGTTCGCATTCATATTGGAGCTCGTGCCCGACCCGGTCTGGAACACGTCGATCGGAAATTGGTCCTCGTGCGCACCGTTGGCGACCTGCAGCGCGCTGTCCTCGATCGCGTCCGCCACGTCGCCCGGGAGCAGGTCGAGTGCGCGATTCGCCCGTGCGGCGGCCCATTTGACGAGCCCGAGCGCGCGCACGAAGGCGCGCGGCATCCTCAGGCCGCTGATCGGAAAGTTGTTCACGGCGCGCTGAGTCTGGGCGCCCCACAACGCGGCTGCGGGAACCTGCAGCTCGCCCATGCTGTCGCGCTCGACGCGAAAATCCGCCGTCATGACTGCTCCTCGATAAACAATTCGATCCCCGCGCGGCCGAACGCTCGATCCGGGAAGGTTGGAAATCGGCGAAGCGTGTATGATGCGCACTCCGAAAACGCTTGTATAGGCTGCGCCGGCCCGTGGATCCGACGACGCTCACCGCGCTATCGCCGCTCGATGGCCGCTACGCCCGGAAAGCCGCCCCGCTGCGCCCGTATCTTTCCGAGTTTGCACTGATTCGCTATCGCGTGCTGATCGAGGTGCGCTGGCTGCAGCACCTCGCGGACGAAGCCCGCATTGCGGACATCGGCACGCTCGACTCGCCCGCGAAGGACGTGCTGAACGAGATCGTCGACAAGTTCGCCCTCGACGATGCGAAGCAAGTGAAGGCGCTCGAGAGCGAGACGAACCACGACGTCAAGGCCGTCGAGTATTACCTACGGCAGAAGCTCGAAGGAGTGTCCGGCCGCCACGGCAACTTGACCGCTTTTCTGCACTTCGCCGCAACGTCCGAGGACATCAACAACATCGCGTACGCGTTGATGCTGCGAGATGCGCGCCAGCGCGTGCTTCTGCCGCTGCTCAAGACGCTCACCATAGAGCTCCGCGCGCTCGCTCACCGGTTCGCCGACCTGCCGATGCTCGCGCGCACTCACGGCCAGCCGGCTACGCCTACGACGCTCGGCAAGGAGCTCGCGAATTTCGTTTATCGGCTCGAGCGCCAGGCCGACCTGTTCGCAGCCGTCTCGATCCGGGGCAAGTTCAACGGCGCGGTCGGCAATTTCAACGCCCACGTGGCTGCCTATCCGGATGCCGACTGGCCGGAGATCACGAACCGGTTTCTCGAATCGCTCGGCATCGAGCCGACGCCGTACTCGACCCAAATCGAGCCGCACGATTGGATCGCCGAATATTGTCAGGCGCTCGTCCGCATCAACACGGTCTTCACTGCGCTCTGTCGCGATCTTTGGGGCTACATCAGTCTCGGCTATTTCCGTTCGCGTCTCGTAGCGGGCGAAGTAGGCTCCTCGACCATGCCGCACAAGGTGAATCCGATCGAGTTCGAGAACGCCGAGGGCAATCTCGCGGTCGCGAACGAGCTGCTCGTGCTGCTCGCGGGCAAGCTGCCCGTGTCGCGGTGGCAACGCGACCTCACGGATTCGACCGTGCTGCGCAATCTGGCGACGGCGCTCGGTCATACCCTGGTCGCGTTCGATTCCTGCCAACGCGGGCTCGGCAAGCTCGACGCGGACCCGGAGCGCATCGCCGCCGACCTCGTCGAGCGCTGGGAAGTCTTGGCCGAAGCCGTGCAGACCGTCATGCGGCGCCACGGCCTCGCGGACGCTTACGAACGCCTCAAAGAGCTGACTCGCGGCCGGCAAATCGACCGCGCCGTCCTGCAGGAGTTCATCGCAGGCCTCGAGCTGCCTCCGGCCGCACGCGAAGAGCTGCTGCGGCTCACGCCCTCCTCGTACACCGGCCTCGCCGCGCGCTTCGCACGCAGCATCTGACGCTTCGCCCCGCGATCCGCTGCACGCGGCTCGCTTCCGGCAAAACGTGACTTGCGGCACAGCGGCAATAGGACCGTTAAGTAAACTCGTTTCGCGACGGGAAAGGCGTCATGCCAGAAATAAAGGAACAGATCAAAACCCGCGGCGTACGCCAAGTGCTGTCCAGCGTAGAAGACGTGCGGGCCGCGGTCGTCGACATCACGAGCAAGGCGAATCGCACGCTCTCGATCCTGACCCACGATCTCGAACCGCCCGTTTACGATCACGACGATTTCCTCGAGACGCTCAAGAAATTCATCCTCGCGCGCAGTTTCGCCCGCGTCCGCGTGCTGATCGTCGACCCCACACGCGTAATCAAGACCGGCAGTCGGTTCGTTACGATGGGCCGGCGCCTGAACAGCTACATCGAGTTCCGCAACGTCCGTCCCGAGTATCGGAGCCATCAGGAGGCGTTCTGCATCGCCGACGAGCACGGCCTCGTGTACCGCGCACGCGCCGAAAGCTGGGATGGCATGTCGGACACCTACGAGCCCGCGGTCGCGCGGCTCTATCTGAGCACCTTCGACGGGATGTGGAACGCCTGCGAGGACGAGCCCGAGCTGCGTCAGCTTCAACTATAATCTCTCGACCGATTCGGCCGTTCTCACCGTTGCTCATGGCGCAAGGTATCGACGTCACCGTTGCGGCCGTCGTCGAGCGCGACGGCAGATTCCTGTTCGTGGAGGAGCTCGCGGGCGGCCATGCCGTGCTCAACCAGCCGGCCGGGCACCTCGAGCCGGCAGAGTCGTTGACCGCCGCCGTGATCCGCGAAACGCTCGAAGAAACGGGTCACCATTTCGATCCTACCGCCGTCGTCGGCGTCTATCTCTGGCGCAGCGATGAAACGGGGACCGCCTACTTGCGCGTGACGTTCACAGGTACCGTTCAGCCGCCGTCCGGACCGGCACAGCTCGACGAAGGCATCCTCGCCGTGCATTGGCTCACGCGTGCGCAAATCGTCCATCGCGAGCGAACCCTCCGCAGCCCGATGGTGCTGCGCTGCCTCGACGACTACCTCGCAGGCGTCCGCCATCCACTCTCCCTGCTCACGCACCTCGAGCCGGCGCTCCCGCAACGCGCGACGCAGGCCGGTCACTAGCCCGCCAACCGTTGCGAGCATACGGCGCCGCCGTCGTCGCGGCCTGGCCCGCCGAGCCGTTCGAAGGACCGAACAACGAGCAGCGCGCTGCTAGAATCGCGCGATGCAGCAACGCGGCACCGTCATCGTGGCACTGTCCGGCGGCGTCGACTCCGCCGTGGCGGCGCTGCGTCTGCGCGACGCCGGTCACGACGTCCAGTGCCTGCACATGACCAACTGGGATGACGACGGCTACTGCGAGTCCGCACGCGATTTTCAAGACGCGCGCCGCGTCTGTCAGAAGCTCGGCGTGCCGTTGCATCGCGCGAGCTTCGCATCCGAGTACCGCGAGCAGGTATTCGCCGAGTTTCTCGCAGAGCAGCGGCGCGGCCGTACGCCGAACCCCGACGTTCTCTGCAATCGGCACATCAAGTTCGGCGTAATGCGCGCCTACGCACGCCGGCTCGGCGGCGGCGCCGTCGCCACGGGGCACTATGCGCGTCTCGACACCCCTGGACGCGTACCGCGGCTTCTGAAAGGCCGCGATCCCGCCAAGGACCAGAGTTACTTTCTCCACGCGGTCGCGGCCGACGATTTCGCCGACGTGCTATTCCCGCTGGGCGACCTGAAAAAGATCGAGGTGCGGGCGCTCGCGCGAGCCGTGGGAATACCCGTTGCGGACAAGCGCGACAGCACCGGTATTTGCTTCATCGGCGAACGGCCGTTCGAAGCATTCCTGCGCGGCTATCTGCCGCCGTCGCCGGGCGTGATCCGCGATGACGCGGGCCGCGAGCGGGGTGAGCATCGCGGCTTGGCGTTCTACACGCTCGGCCAGCGGCACGGTCTCGAGATCGGCGGCGTCGCCGACGCGGCGGCGGCGCCTTGGTATGTGGCCGCCAAGGACATCGAACGCAACGAGCTCCTCGTAGTCCAGGGCAGCGATCACCCGCTCCTGCACTATGAAGCGCTCGCAGCGGACGCGATGCACTGGATCGGCGCAACGCCGCAGGGCTGGGATGCGGGGCGACCGCTTCGCTGTACGGCCAAAATTCGCTACCGCCAGCCCGACCAAGGCTGCACCGTGCGACGAACGGGCGAGCATTCGATCGACGTGAGCTTCGATCAACCGCAGCGAGTGCCCACGCCGGGTCAGTACGTCGTGCTCTACGACGGCGACGTCTGCCTAGGCGGCGCAACCATCGAGCGCGGTCTGCGCCGTTCGGACGGACTGCGCGGGGCCGTCTGATCGCACGGGCGGCGCGCGATTCAGGCCGATCGCGCATATAATTCGGGCGGTTCCTGCCCGTTCAGCCCAGAGGTCCCAATGACTGACAGCTTCGGCGCCCGCAAATCGCTTGCGGTCGGTTCCTCGAAATACCAAATCTACCGATTGGATGCGGTCGCAGGCGGCACCGCCACGCTGCCATACACGCTGAAGATCCTGCTCGAGAATCTGTTGCGGTTCGAGGACGGCGAGAACATCACGGCGGGCGACATCCGCGCGCTCGCCGATTGGGACCCGAAGGCCGAGCCGGATCGCGAGATCGCGTTCACCCCGGCGCGCGTGATTCTGCAGGACTTCACGGGCGTGCCCGCCGTCGTCGACCTCGCCGCCATGCGCGACGCGGTCGTGAAACTCGGCGGCAGAGCGTCGATGATCAATCCGCTGTCGCCGGCGGAGCTCGTGATCGACCACTCCGTCCAGGTCGACAACTTCGGCACGCCGGGCGCGCTCGCTGCCAACAATGCGATCGAGTTCGAGCGCAACAAGGAGCGCTATTCGTTCCTGCGCTGGGGGCAGAACGCGTTCCAGAACTTCCGTGTGGTGCCCCCGAACACGGGAATCGTTCACCAAGTCAACCTGGAATACTTGAGCCGAGTCGTATTCGAGCGCAAGCAGGGCGACGACGTTTTCGCTTACCCCGACACGCTCGTCGGCACCGACTCGCATACCACCATGATCAACGGCTTGGGCATTCTCGGCTGGGGCGTTGGCGGCATCGAGGCCGAGGCCGCGATGCTCGGCCAGCCGATCACGATGCTGATCCCGCAGGTCGTAGGCTTCGAGCTGACGGGACGGCTCGCCGAGGGCGCAACCGCGACGGATCTCGTGCTGACGGTCACCGAGATACTGCGCAAGCGCGGTGTGGTCGGCAAGTTCGTCGAGTTCTTCGGCGCCGGGCTCGATCATCTGCCTCTCGCGGATCGCGCGACGATCGGCAATATGTCGCCGGAATTCGGCAGTACCTGCGCGGTGTTTCCGATCGACGCCGAGACGCTGCGCTACCTCGAGCTCTCGGGGCGGCCGGCCGCGACGATCAAGCTGGTCGAGGCGTACGCCAAGGAGCAGGGTCTCTGGCGCGGCGCGACGCGGGCACGTTACAGCGACCTGCTGAAGCTCGACCTCGCGAGCGTCGAGCCGAGCCTCGCCGGGCCGAAGCGTCCGCAGGATCGCATTCCGCTGAAGACGGCCGGCTCGACCGTGAGCGGGCTGCTGAAGACGGCCGGCAAAGGCATGCGTGCGCCGGTCGCGCAAGGCAAGGACAAGTTCGATCTCGAGGACGGCGCGGTCGTGATCGCGGCGATCACGAGCTGCACGAACACGTCGAACCCGGCCGTGATGGTCGGTGCGGGCCTGCTCGCGCGCAACGCCGCTGCGAAGGGATTGAGGCGCAAGCCTTGGGTGAAGACGAGCTTGGCCCCCGGCTCGAAAGTCGTGACCGACTATCTGACGAAGTGCGGTCTGCTCGACGATCTCGATGCGCTCGGCTTCAATTTGGTCGGCTACGGATGTACGACGTGCATCGGCAATTCGGGTCCGCTCCCGAGCGAGATCGCGGACGCGCTGCAGGAAACCGACATCGTCGCCTGCTCGGTTCTCTCCGGCAACCGCAACTTCGAAGGCCGCATTCACCCGCAGGTGAAGATGAACTTCCTCGCGTCGCCGCCGCTCGTCGTCGCGTACGCCCTCGCGGGCAACATGAAAATGGATCTGTACAACGATCCGCTCGGCACCGACAAGGACGGCAAGCCCGTCTATCTCAAAGACATCTGGCCCTCGACCAAAGAGATTCACGACCTGATCGCGAAGCACGTGAACTCGGCGATGTTCAAGACGAGCTACTCGAGCGTCTTCGCGGGCGACGCCAACTGGAACGGCCTCGGCGTGCCGACCGGGGAGAACTTCACATGGTCCGACGATTCGACTTACGTGAAGCACCCTCCCTACTTCGAAGGTATGACGGTCGGCACATCGAAGCCGCAGGACATCCGCGGGGCCCGAGTGCTCGCGATGCTGGGCGACTCCGTGACGACGGACCACATCTCGCCGGCGGGGAACATCGCGGCCGACAGCCCGGCCGGGAAGTACCTGCTAGGCCTCGGTGTGCAGAAGCGCGACTTCAACTCGTACGGCGCGCGCCGCGGCAATCACGAGGTGATGGTCCGCGGGACGTTCGCGAATATTCGGCTGCGCAACAAGCTCGCTCCCGGAACTGAGGGCGGTTGGACGATCCACGTGCCGAGCGGCGAGCAGCTCTCCATCTACGACGCGTCGATGCGCTACCAGCAGGAAGGCACTCCTCTCATGATCATCGCAGGCAAGGAGTACGGCGCAGGCTCGTCGCGCGACTGGGCCGCGAAAGGCACGGCGCTCCTCGGCGTTCGAGCCGTTCTCGCCGAGAGCTACGAGCGAATTCATCGCTCGAACCTGATCGGCATGGGGGTCGTGCCGCTGCAGTTCCGTGACGGCGAGTCGGCCGCGACGCTCGGGCTCACCGGCAGCGAGCGCTTCGACATCGAGGGGCTCGGCTTGCAACGCGCCAAGGAAGTCAAGGTCACGGCGACCGATGCGCAAGGCAAGCGCAAAGTATTCGAGGCGCTCGTGCGAATCGATACGCCGAAGGAACAGGAGTACTTCATCAACGGCGGTATTCTCCAGTACGTGCTGCGCCAGCTCGCGCAGGCGGCGTGAGCGCGCCGCGCGCTCGAAATGGCCGATTTCGCGAAGTGGTTTCGAAGGCGGCCGCCGGACCCTGCGGCGATCGCAGCCGCACGTGCGGCCGCGGTCGATAAGCACAGCGGCACGGCGTTGCGAGGAGGCGGCACACCGGCCAACCGTTGGCTCGCGCGCTGGCGGCGCTTCCGTTGGCCGCTCGCGATCGTGCTCGCGGCGGCGCTGCTCGGCACATGGGCGCTTTGCTGGTGGTGGTCTCGCGAGCCGGCCGTCTTCTACGTCAACGACAAGACGCCCGACGGCCGCGTAGTGGCGGGCTACGCCACGGTCGACACGCTGACACGTGAGCTTCAATGGCTGCTCGACAAGCCGGGCGGCTATCTCAGCAACGACATCGCACCACCGAGCGCCTGGCTCGACAACATGCCGAGCTTCGAGTTCGGCGTGCTCGTCCAGTGCCGCGATCTCGCACGCGTGCTGCGCAACGACTATAGCCGCTCGCAATCGCAGTCGATCGAGGACCGCGACCTGATCATCGCGGAGCCGGACCTGAACTTCACGAACGACCGCTGGGTCATCCCGTCGACCGAAAGCAAGTACCGCGAAGCGCTCGAAGCGCTGAATCGCTACAAAGCGCGGTTGATCGACTCGGATCCGGGCGACGCGCAGTTTTACGCACGCGCCGATAACTTGAGCGTCTGGCTGTCCACCGTGGAAGGCCGACTCGGCAGCCTGTCGCAGCGCCTATCGGCAAGCGTCGGACAAGTGCGAGTGAACACCGACTTGGGCGGCGCTCCGACCGGCGAGGCGGCGCGGCCTGCCGCCGGCGACGTGATCGTGAAGACGCCGTGGCTCGAAGTCGACGACGTGTTCTACGAGGCACGCGGCACCGCCTGGGCGCTGCTCCTATTCCTGCGCGCCGCGCAATTCGACTTCGAGCGCGTGCTCACGGACAAGAACGCGGTCGTGAGCCTCCGGCAGATCATCCGCGAGCTCGAAGAGGGCTTGAGGCCGGTCCGCAGCCCGATCATCCTGAACGGCCAGGGCTTCGGACTGCTGCCGAATCACTCACTCGTGCTCGCCTCGTATTTGTCGCGCGCGCACTCGGCCGTGATCGACTTGCGCGAGCTGCTCGAGAAAGGCTGAGGCTCGGCGGCCGCCTAGAACCCGCCGCGGCGCCGTCTGCGACCACGTCACGACAGCGTTCGGCGAAGCGGCCGCGCGGCAATCCGATCGGCGGTCGGCGCGCAGTGCGGCACGCTCTACTCCGCGCAAGTACTGGCCGGGGCCGGCGGGCGACACGAGCGTGACCGTGCATGAGCTGGCCGTTCGTGCCGCAGCGCCGCGTTGCGGACCTCGCGGCGATGCTGCCAAACTGCACCCATGGGACGCATCTTCGAAGTACGCAAACACACGATGTTCGCGCGCTGGGACCGCATGTCCAAGCAGTTCGCGCGCATCGCGAAGGAAATCAACGTCGCGGTCAAAGCCGGCGGCTCGGATCCGACTTCGAACCCTGCCCTGCGCCGCGTCGTGCAGAACGCGCGCCAGATCAACATGCCGAAGGACAAGGTCGAGTCGGCGATCAAACGCGCGGTCGGCAAGGACGCGACGAGCTACGAGCAGATCATCTATGAAGGCTACGCGCCGCACGGCGTCGCCGTGATCGTCGAAGCCGCCACCGACAACCCGACGCGCACCGTTGCCTCGGTGCGCTCGATCTTCTCCAAGCACGGCGGCAACTTGGGATCGACGGGCAGCGTCGCATTCCAATTCCGCAAGATGGGCGTGTTTCGGTTGAGCCCCGAAGGCGTCGATCACGACGACCTCGAGCTCTATTTGATCGACCATGGCCTCGACGAGATGGGCGATAGCACGGGCGACAAGGGTGAACCGCAAATCGTCGCGCGCTGCCTGTTCGCCGATTTCGGCCGCATGCAGGAGGCGCTCGAGCAGCGCGGCATCGTGCCGATCTCCGCGACGCACGAGTACCTGTGCACGACACCGATCGAGGTGCCCGAGGAGCAGGCGAACGAAGCGCTCGAGATGATCGACAAGCTCGAGCAAGACGAGGACGTGCAGAACGTCTACCACTCGCTGATTTGAGCGACAAGCGCGCCGCGCGCTCGCAGCCGCTGCGTATTCCATCGAATGAGCGCTTCAGAAACCGGCTCGATGCGGATCTGATTTGCGCGTCGGGCGCTCGCCCGATAAGCTCGCACCGCATTGCAGCCGTGGGGGACCGGGATGAGCGACGCCAAGGATCTGATCGCGCAAATCATGGATCGCTCGCGGCGCGGTGGCCCGAAGGGGCCGCGCGGCACGCCGACCGGACCCACTTTTCAGCCGAAGGTGCTGCTGCTCGTCGTGGCTGTGCTCGTCATTGCATGGGGCGCGCTCACCACCACGTACACGGTCCAGCCCGACGAGCGCGCCGTGATCAAGCGCTTCGGCCGCGTCGTCGACATCGCCGGTCCCGGACTCCATTTCAAGCTGCCCTTCGGCATCGAGCAGCGACAGCTCGTCGCGACCGAGCGCGTGCTGAAGGAGGAGTTCGGCTATCGAACCGCGGACTCCTCGAGCGATCGCTCGCGCTTCAAGCCGGGCAGCTACCCGGACGAGTCGCTGATGCTCACGGGCGATCTCAACATCATCCAGGTCGAGTGGGTCGTGCAGTACCGGATCAGTGATCCGACCAAGTTCCTCTATGGGATGCGCGAGCCGACCAAGACCCTGCGCGATCTCTCCGAGTCCGTGATGCGCCGCATCGTCGGCAACCGGATCGGTAGCGACGTCTTGACCGTCGGCCGTGTAGAGATCGCGAGCACCGCGCGCGATGAGATTCAGGAGGCGATGGACCGTTACGACAACGGCATCAAGATCATCACGGTCCAGCTCCAGGACGTTGTCCCGCCGCAGCGCGTGCAGCCGGCGTTCAACGACGTCAACGAGGCGCGTCAAGAGCTCGAGCGGATGATCAACGACGCGACGAAGCAGGCGAACGAGGCGATCCCGCGCGCCGAAGGCACTGCCAAGCGCACGCTCGCCGAGGCCCAAGGCTACGCGACCGAGCGCGTGAACCGCGCGCGCGGCGACGCCGCGCGCTTCTCCGCCGTGCTCGCCGAGTACCGCAACGTGCCCGAGGTGACCCGCTCGCGGCTCTACCTCGAAGCGCTCACCCAGATCCTGCCGCACATCGGCTCCGTGCTCGTGGTGCAGCCCGGCCAGACGTCACCGCTACCGCTGCTCAACCTCCGGGACGTGCAGCGCCTACCTCAACCGTCGCCGCAGAATTCGCAGGCAACAAAATGAAAATACTAATATTACTCGCAGCGCTCGCGGTACTATTGGTGTCGCAGTCGGCATTCATCGTCGACCAGTCGCAACAGGCGATCCTCGTGCAATTCGGCGAGCCGGTGGGCGACGTGATCGCCCAGCCGGGCCTCCACTGGCGCCTGCCCTTCGTGCAGCACGTCCAGCGGTTCGACAACCGGCTGCTCGATTGGGACGGCGACGTAAGCCAAATCCCGACGCTCGGCCGCGAGTTCATCATCGTCGACACGACTGCCCGCTGGCGAATCTCCGATCCGCTCCAGTTCCTGCGCTCCGTGCGCGACGAGGACGGCGCCCGCACGCGGCTCGACGACGTGCTCGACTCCGTGGCGCGCGACATCGTCTCGGGCACCGATCTGGAGGAAATCGTGCGCTCCGCAGATTGGCAGATCGACGTGTCGCGTCTACCGGACGAGGATCGTGCCGCCCTCAGCGAAGCCGATCTCCAGAAGCCGAAAAAGGGTCGCGGCCAGCTCGAGCGGGACATGCTTGCGGCCGCGCACGAGCAGATGCCGAACATCGGCATCGAGCTCGTCGACGTCCGCATCAAGCGCATCAACTACATCGATTCGGTGCGCGAGCAGGTGGAGACGCGGATGATCGCGGAGCGCCAAAGCATCGCGGCGCGATTCCGCTCCGAGGGCGAAGGCAGGAGCCAGGAGATCCTCGGCAACATGGAGCGCGAGCTGCAGCGCATCCGCTCCGAAGCCGAGCGGCAGGCGCAGGAGGTCCGCGGCAAAGCGGATGCCGAGGCCACGAAAATCTACGGCGAGGCCTACGGCGCCGACCCTTCGTTCTACTCGTTCTCGAAGACGCTCGAGAGCTACTCGACGCTCGGCCCCAATACGACGCTGATGATCGACGCCAGCTCGGACTTCTTCCGCTATCTGCAGACGACCTCGCCGCAGCGGCGCTGAGCGCCGCTGCTCGAGCGTGGCGTCCGGAATCTCCTCCGGCGCTTTGTGTCGCTCTGTTCGCAGATTTGCTCGATCGGCTCGGGTCGCGAAGGTCCGTGCGATACACGCCGTTGGCCCGCACTGAACGCCGTATGCAAGAATCCGCCGATGGACGTTCGCCCGCGGATCGTGATCGTCGGCGCAGGATTCGGCGGACTCTTCGCCGCGCAGGGCCTGGCGCACGTCCCGGCAGCGATCACGTTGGTCGATCGTCACAACTACCACCTGTTTCAACCGCTTCTTTACCAGGTTGCGACGGCGGGTCTGCCCCCTTCCGACATCGCATGGCCGATCCGCTCGATCCTGCGGCACCAGCGCAACGCAACCGTGCTCCTCGGCGAAGTCGTCGGCATCGACAAGGTGGGCCGCGTCGTGAGGCTGCGCGACGGCGAGCTCGAGCTCGAGTTCGACTATCTCGTGATCGCGACCGGATCGACGCACTCCTACTTCGGTCATGAGCAATGGCAAGCAATCGCACCGGGCTTGAAGAGCATCGACGACGCGACGCGAATCAGACGCCGGATCTTGCGTGCGTTCGAGGCCGCGGAAATGGAGCCGGAGGCAACGGCACGCGAGCGGCTGCTGCGCTTCGTGATCGTCGGCGCAGGTCCAACCGGCGTGGAGCTCGCGGGCGCGATCGCAGAGCTCGCACGGCACACGCTCGCCGCCGACTTCCGCCGCATCGATCCGCGCGCCGCAAAGATCGTGCTCGTCGAGGCGGGCCCGCGCGTGCTCGCGACGTTCGGTGAGCGACAGTCTTCATACGCGCAGCGTTCCCTCGAGCGTCTCGGAGTCGAAGTGCGGCTCAATTGCGCGGTGACGGAGTGCGACGCTCACGGCGTCACGGTCGGCGGGACCCGCATCGAGGCCGGCACCGTGCTCTGGGCAGCCGGCGTCGCGGCCTCTCCGGCCGGCCGCTGGCTCGACGCGCCGGTCGACCGCGCGGGCCGCGTACGTGTGCAGGCCGATCTCTCGCTGCCCGACGATCCCGCCATCTTCGTGATCGGCGACGCGGCTCTCGTGGAGACGGACGGCGGCCGCGTACCCGGCGTCGCGCCGGCAGCGAAGCAGCAGGGCCGCTACGTTGCTCGCGTGCTCGCGGCGAAGATCGGGAAGCGCGCTGCGCCGCACGCTTTCGTCTATCGGAACGCCGGCAATCTCGCGACTATCGGCCGCACCAGCGCCGTGATCGAGTTTCCGTTCCTGACCCTACGCGGTTGGCTCGCGTGGTGGATCTGGGGCATCGCCCACATTTACTTCTTGATCGGCACGCCGAGCCCCGTGCTCGTGTCGATCCGCTGGCTGTGGGAATACCTCACCTATGGCCGCGGCGCGCGGCTGATCACCGGCAGCGAGCACGCGGACTGAGCGCGACCCGAAGGCCGCGCCGGCGTTCGTGCTCGCGATGAGATCGTCCGCCGCGCCATGACGGCCGATGCCGCGGGCATATGCCGCGAGCGCGGTGATTCGCTCCGCGGGCAACGAGAACGCGGGTGACAACCGGCGGCACTGCCGCACGAGCTCGAGTGCATCGTGCTCGCGGCGTTCCTCGAGCAACCGTGCAACAAAGCGCTGCGCGATCTCGAGCGCGTGCGCACGATCCTCCCAAGAGAGCATCGCATTGAAGGTCCACTGGTATATTTCGAGGCTGTCGCGTTCGCTCTCGAGCAGACTCTTGATCGTCGCGTAGCCCTTGGCGGTCAGTCCGCTGCGAATCGAGGCATAGGCACGATCGAGCGTCGACTGCCAATCGGTCTGACGCTGGCGCTCGCGCCGCTCCTCCTCGGTCTCGATGCCGGGGAACGCGAAGTCGTCGCGCCGCTCACGGACGGCCGCACCGACGACCGCGAACAGCGCGAGCACCGCCCACGCATCGATCGCGTCGGATAGCCAGACGAGCAAAGGGCCGAGCGCGCCGGCCAGCACGCGGGCAACGGCCGCGATGACTGCGACGAGCGCGCACGCGGCGAGCAGTCTCCAGTAGCCGCGACCGAACACCGCCATTACGTGCGCGATGCCGGCGGGGCTCAGCGCAGCAGCCGCATTGCTCGTGAGCGCCATGATCGCCGCCGAGGCCGGAAACACAGCCAGCACGAAGAAGCCTCCGAGCCACCGTAACGGCGCATCGAGAAATGGCGTCGTTGCGAAAAAAGCCGCCGCGACGGCGAAAAGCACGAAATGCAGGATCCCGCTCAAGTCGCCGGCCGGATTCAACGACTCGATGCCCGGCGGCGGCAGCTCACGTCGGCCGCGAGCGAGCTCCCGCAGCACCTCGTACGCGTACCTCCCGAGCGACAGCGACACGAGCAGGCCGAGCAGGAAGCCGAACAGCCCGGCAGCTACTGCAATGCGAAGCAGCACGCCATAGGTCGCGGCGACGACGATGACGGTGGGATTTGCGAGCGCTTGCAGCGGCACGGATGTTCAGTGCGCGGCACCTTGCGCCAGGTCCCCGCCCCGCTGACCGGCATGCGCCCAGAGCGGAATTCGCGCCCACGACTCGGTGAGCCGGCGATCGAGCGCCCGATAGTCGGGCTCGAAGCGGGCGACTGCGCGCCAGAAGCGCTGCGAATGGTTCAACGAAAATAAATGACACAGCTCGTGGATCAACAGGTACCGCACGACCGCGTCGTCCAGGAACAGGAGTCCCGCGTTCAGGCTGATGTTGCCGACGCTCGAGCAGCTGCCCCAACGGGTGCGCTGCAGCCGCACCTGCACGGCCTTCGGCCGCCGACCCACGATCTCGGCTTCGCGCATGATCCAGGGCCTCAGATGCACGCGCGCCTGCTCGAGCAGCCAGCTGCGCAGCAACGCGCCGGCGCCGCGAAAGTCGCGCTCGCTCGCCGCGACATCGATACAGTCGCCGTTCACACGCCACCACGCCCGGCCGGGCTCCGATTGGTAGCGAACGCGCCAGCTCTGAGCGATCGACGGCAGCTCTATCGCGCTCGGCAGACGCCCATGTCCGGCGGGATAGCGCGTTGCGAGCTCGCGGCGCGCGCGCTCGATCCAGCGATGGTGCGCGCGAACGAATGCTTCGACTTCGGCGGGTCTCGTGCCGCGCGGCACGACGAGCTCGAGCGTGTGCGGCGGCAGCAGGCGCAAGATCAGACGGCGCGCTCTACGGCTCTCGCGGACGGTGATAGGCGCCGTCGCGAGATCCGCAACGAATACCGAGCCGCGATCGAACAGGCCGAGCTGCTCCGTCATGGATTCTGCGCCGCCGTGCGCGGGAGCCAGTCACACGACGAATACTAGCGCGCCCGCCCGCGCCGCGGCGACCGTACAAACCCTGAAAAGGAGCGGCGTGCCGTCGAGTCAGCGGCTGTCTGCGTGCAAGCTCATCAGCCGCTCGCGCAGCTCGATCGCGAAGCGATAGTCCGGAGCGAGCAGCAAAGCCCGCTCGATGTAATCTCGCGCCGCGCGCGCTCGACCCTCGGCCAGAGCGCTCTCGCCGAGGGCGGCGAGCGCCTCCGGCTCCCCCCAGCCCGGCTCTGCCGTCGCACTCGAGGCGTCGAACGCGGCGACGGCCGCCACGAGCTTGGCGTCGGCGGCCGCGCGCGTCTCCGGACGGTCGAGCGCCGGCCTGCGGCTGACGAGCCACGCTTCGATCAGTGGAATACGCGGGTTGTGCGGCGCAAGCTCGCGGGCCCGTGCGAGCGCTTGGTCGCGGCGGCGGGATTGCAACGGCCCGTCGCCGCCCGCCACCGTGCCGCACGCAGCGACGAGCAGCCAATGCTCCGCGGCGCCGCCGTCGGCTTTCGCCGGGGCGGCGCGCTCGGCGCATTCGGCGAGCAGCGCGCCCACGTCGGTTCCGCCGTGCAGCACGGTAAGCTCGGCGAGCCGGAAGGCAGCGAATGCCCGATAGTAGCCGACGTCCGCGCTCGACTCGAGGCGCGCAAGCTCCGAGCGTGCAGTCTCGATCGCACGCACGTCATCGGTGTAGTAGCCGTAGTCGATTCTCGCGGCGAGATCGGCGAGATCGGCAGGCGCGGCTTGTACACCGGCGCTTACGCACAGCATCGCCGCGGCGTGCCGGAGTTTTGTCAAACTCATCGATGAATTCTAGGCCGGCGGCGTTGTCGCCCGCCCCGCCGGTCGTCACAATCCCGCGATGTTCGAGCTCGTCGACATCGGCGTGAATCTTGCGCACGACAGCTTCGACCGCGACCGCGAAGCGGTCCTGCAGCGCGCGCGGTCGGCGGGCGTTCGCCGACTCATCGTGACGGGAACATCCGTGACGAGCAGCGCGCAAGCCGCGGCGCTCGCGGCGGCGCATCCGGACGTGCTCTACGCAACGGCAGGCGTGCATCCGCACCACGCCGCGGAGTTCGATTCACATACGGGCGCCGCGCTCGAGTCGCTGCTCGCGGACCCGGCGGTCGTAGCGGTCGGCGAATGCGGCCTCGACTACTTTCGCGACTTCTCCCCCCGCGCCGCGCAGCGTGCGGCATTCGAGACGCAACTCGAGATCGCCGCGACGCATGCCAAGCCGGTGTTCTTGCACCAGCGCGACGCGCATCCGGAGTTCTTGGAAATTCTCGCGCCGAAGCGTGCGCGGCTACCGGGCGGCGTTGCGCACTGCTTCACCGGTGGCGCGCTCGAGCTCGACGCCTACCTCGACCTCGACTTGTACATCGGAGTGACCGGCTGGGTGTGCGACGAGCGGCGCGGGGGCGCGCTGCGCGGCGTGCTGCCCCGCATCCCGCTCGAGCGGCTCCTACTCGAGACCGATGCGCCGTATCTGCTGCCGCGCGACCTCACGCCGAAGCCGCGCGATCGGCGCAACGAGCCGGCTCACCTCGCGCACGTTCTCGCGCGCGTCGCGATGGGCACGGGTCGACCCGCTGCCGAGATCGCCGCGGCGAGCACGGCCAATGCGCGCCGCCTCTTCGGGTTGCCCTAGCGTGCCCGAGCGCCGGCTTTCACCGGCTCGATCGCGCCCTTCACACGCTCCCAATGCGGCGCGAACGCCACGAGCAGCCGCTCGAGATCGGCCGAGTCCGGTCTCGGATACAGCGACACGAGATCGGCAGGCAGCACCACGTCCCTCGGCCGCCCCTTGCTGAAGTCGGCACCCGAGCCAAACAGCACGAGACCCTCGACCGGCACGTCGCGCACGAGCTGGCGCAGCGCCGCGACGCGATCGTAGAGCGTGCCGAGCGGGTTCGGGAACGTGAAGCGGCGATGATCGGTCCCGATCACGGTCCATTCGGCCATCCGATCGCTCGCAAAGATCGTGCCCTCGAACGGCTTCACGTCGATCACGAGGATGCCTTGCGCGGTGAGCAGCACGTGCTCGAGCTGGATCTGCCCGCCCATGCCGTCGGGGACGAGCACGTCGTGCAGCCGGTCGATCGCAACGGTCTGCAGCGCCTCTTTGAGCGGCGGCCCGCGGCGGCGCAGCCAAACGACCGTCGAAACCAGCACGATCAGCACCAGGAGCGTACCGCCGCCGAGCAAGATCCAAGTCTGATCCGTCACATTTAATATGGATTATAAGCTATTGTTTTTATGCTGGAGACGACCACCGATCCAGCTCGCTCGCGAGCGCCGCCAGCTCGGGAGGAAGCGCAATGCTCTGCGTCGGCTTCGCGAGCAGCTCGCGCAGCGCGGGCGGCACGTCCACCGTTCGACCGATCGCCGGCTCGACAATCGCCTCGAATTTCGCGGGATGCGCGGTCGCGCTCACGATCCACGAGCGCGCCGTCCTGCGTGCGGGCGGCAGGTGATCGTAGACCCAGAATCCCGTCGCCGTGTGCGGGCACCAGACTTCGCCATAGCGTGCGTAGTCCTTCGCAATCTGACTGCGAATCGCGTCGTCGTCGACCGGGTAGGCCTCGATCGCGCTCCTGAGCTCGCCGAAGTCGGGCAACAACGCGCGCAAGCGTTCCATGTTGCTGGGGTTACCGACGTCCATCGCGGACGCGAGCGTCGGCCGGCTCGCGCGAGGTTGCCACTGACCGGTCGCGAGGTAGTCGGGAATCGTGCGGTTTGCGTTGACCGCGAGCACGACCTCGCGAACCGGCAATCCCATGGCCTGCGCCCACAGACATGCAAGCCCGTTGCCGAGATTGCCGGTCGGCACGATGGAGCCGACGGCCGTGCGATGGCGGCGCCAGTGCCAAACGCTCGCGGCCGCGTGATAGGCGGCCTGCGGCAGCAGGCGGCCGATGTTGATGCTGTTGGCCGCGCTCAACCGGTGACGCTCACGCAGATCCTCGTCGACGAACGCTGCCTTTACGAGCGCCTGGCACTCGTCGAACGATCCTTCGACCTCGAACGCGCGCACGTTGCCGCCCCAGCAGGTCAGCTGGCGTTGCTGGCGCGCCGACACCTGGCCCTTCGGAAACAGCACTCCGACTCGCATGCCGTGGCGGCCATGGAATGCGGCGGCCACGGCACCGCCGGTGTCGCCTGACGTTGCCACGAGGATCGTGAGCGGCCGAGTATCGGCATCGGAGCGTCGGAGCGCGCGCTCCATCACCGCCGCGAGAAAGCGCGCGCCGACGTCTTTGAACGCGGCCGTCGGCCCGTGGAACAGCTCGAGCACGGCCAGCTCGGCATGCGGCTCGATCAACGTGCGCAGCGGCACCGGAAAGTTCAGCGCGTCGCCACAAATGGCGCCGAGCTCGTGCTCGAGCCCCGAGCCCTCGAAGAACGGCGCGAGGAGCTCCGTCGCGATTTCGGCCAGCGTCTCGCCGCGGAATTGCTCAGCGGCGAAGCGCGGCAGTTCCTCGGGCACGAACAAGCCGCCGTCCGCGGCCAGACCCCGCGCGACCGCGTCGATCAGTGAAGCTTCCTCGCCGCTGCGGGTGCTGAAGTAACGCATTCGAGCCGCCGTGCCGCGCGCGGCCGATCAGTCCTGGTTGCCGCTCAGCATACTGCAGAGCCGCAGCAAGTCCGCGAAAATTCCGGCGGCCGTGACCGCGGGTCCCGCGCCCGGCCCCCGCACGATCAACGGATTGTCGCAGTAGCGTCCTGTCACGAACTGCACGATGTTGTCGGTGAGGCTGATATTCGCAAACGGGTGGTTCGGCGCGAATTGCCGGAGGCGCACGGCCGCCCTGCCCGCACGCACGTCGATCTCGGCAACATAGCGCAGCACTTGGCCCGCGGCGCGCGCGCGCTGCACCCGCTCCGCCATCGGAGCGTCGAAGTCCGGCAACCTCGCCAGGAACTCGTCGACGGACGCTTGCGCAAGCGCGGTCGGCACGAGACTCTCGACCTCGATGTCGCCGAGCTCGAGATCGAGCCCGGCCTCGCGCGCGAGAATCACGGCCTTGCGCGCCACATCGGTACCCGACAGGTCGTCGCGCGGATCCGGCTCGGTGTAGCCGCGAGCCTTCGCGTCGCGCACGATCTCGGAGAACGGGCGGGTGCCGTCGAACAAATTGAACAGGTATGCGAGCGTCCCGGAGAAGATTCCGGCGATGCTGCGGATCTCGTCGCCGGTCTCGACCAGGTCCTTGAGCGTTTGGATTACCGGCAGACCCGCGCCGACCGTGGCTTCATACAGGAAATGGGTATGCGATGCGCGCGTGAGCCGCTTGAGGCTATGGTAATAAGCGATCGGCCCGCTGTGTGCGCGCTTGTTCGGCGTGATCACGTGAATGCCGCGCTCGAGCCATTCGGCGTAGCGGGCGGCTACCGCCTCGCTTGCGGTGCAGTCGATGAGAACCGCGTGCGGCAAATAATCGGCCTGCACATGATCCACGAGCTTCGCAGCGTCGAGGCTACCGGCGGACGCGAAGTTGTCGCGCCAATGCGCAAGCTCGATGTGGTGCTCCTCGAGCAGCATGCGCTTGGAGGCGCCAATCGCCCGCACGCGCAGATCCAAGTCGAACTTGGCTCGCAGCCGCTCGCCCGCGCTCGCAAGCTGATCGAGCAATGCGCCGCCGACCGAGCCCGGTCCGAGCACGCCGAGCGACACGGTCTTCGCCGATAGGTAGAAGCTGCTGTGCACTGCACGCAGCGCACGCGTCATGTCCTTCGCATCGATCACCGCGGAAATGTTGCGCTCGGACGCACCCTGCGCGATCGCGCGTACGTTGATGCCGGCGTTACCCAGCGTGCCGAAGAACCGTCCCGCGCTGCCGGGCATGCCGGCCATGTCGTCGCCGACGACCGCAAGGATGCCGCAGCCCTTCTTCACCTCGACTCGCTGCACCTGGCCCTGCATGAGCTCGGCGGCAAAAGCGCGCTCGACGAGCTTGCGCACGTCGTCCGCCGATTCTTCGCGCACGGCAAAGCAAATGGAGTGCTCCGAGCTGCCTTGCGAGATCAGCATCACCGAGACTTCGGCCTCGCGCAGCGCACCGAACAGGCGGTCCGCCGTCCCCGGCACGCCGATCATGCCTGCCCCTTCGAGGTTCACGAGCGCCACGCCGTCGACGCCGCTGATACCTTTCACGGCCGCATCGCGGTGCGAGGTCGATGCCGAGATCTTCGTGCCAGGATGCGCCGGATTGAAGGTGTTGCGAATGAAGATCGGGATGCCGCGACCGACGGCGGGCGCCATCGTCTGCGGGTGAATCACCTTCGCGCCGAAGTACGCGAGCTCCATCGCCTCGCTGTACGACATCTCGTCGATGATCTTCGCCTCCGGCACGCGTCGCGGATCGCCGCTCATCACACCGTCGACGTCGGTCCAGATGTGCACTTCGTCCGCGTCGAGCAGCGCGCCGAAAATCGACGCTGAGTAATCGCTCCCATTGCGGCCGAGCGTCGTCGGCAAACCCTCGCGATCGGAGCCTATGAAGCCGGTGATCACGGCGACCCCGCGAAACTCGCTAGGGACGACCGCAGTGAGCCGCGGCCTGCTTTCTTCCCAGACGACGATGGGTCCCATCTCGCCCTGCTCGACCACCAACACGTCGCGCGCGTTCACGAGCACAACGTCGCACGCCGTGCCGAACTCGGCCCTGAAGAACGCCGCGATCTGCCGCGCGGACCAGATCTCGCCGTACCCCGAGACGAGGTCACGGCTTCGGTGCGACGCTGCACGCACGAGCGACAGCGCCTTCAGAATGCTTTCGATGTCGCCGAGCTCCTGCTCGAACGCCGCGAGCACGGGTCGAGCGCCCGCTGCACCGAGCAGCTCCTTCGCCGAGGCTTCGTGCCGTGCTCGCAGGGCCTCGAGCACGGCGTCCACGGGCTCGCGCTTGGCCGCCCTGTCGATCAGCCCGAGCAAATCGTCCGTGACGCCGCGCATTGCCGATACGACGACGCCCAGCCTCTCGCGCTTATCGGCCGCGACGATTGCGGCAACGCGGCGGATGCAGCTCGCGTCCGCGACGCTCGTGCCGCCAAACTTGTGAACGGTCCAACCCATGACCTAGCTCTCTTAAGACGTCGCGCGCGGGGTTTTAGGCGGCGCGAGCATAGCAGAACGGCTTGTGGAATCGAGTGCCGGCGCCCGCAGCGGCTGCGCGCGGACTCAGCGCGCGGTGCTGATTTCGCGCCGCAGCGCCGCAATCGTGGCGCGATAATCGCGAGATCCGAAGATGGCCGATCCGGCGACGAACGTATCGGCGCCGGCGGCCGCGATGCGCGCGGCATTATCGACCTTCACGCCGCCGTCGACCTCCAGTCGAATCGGCAGGCCGGAGCGGTCGATGCGCTCGCGCACGGCCGCTACCTTCGGCAGCGCGCTCTCGATGAACTGCTGGCCGCCGAAGCCCGGATTCACCGACATGATCAGCACGAGATCGAGCTTGTCGAGGACGTAGTCTAGCCAGTCGAGCGGCGTCGCAGGATTGAACACGAGGCCGCTCTTTGCGCCGTGCTCGCGGATCAGCTGCAGCGACCGGTCGACGTGCTCGGTCGCCTCGGGATGGATGCTGATGTAGCTCGCGCCGGCCGCCGCGAAATCGGGGATGATTCGGTCGACCGGCTTCACCATCAGGTGCACATCGATCGGCGCCTTCACGCCGTGCTTGCGCAGCGCCGCGCAAACCATCGGACCGATCGTGAGATTCGGCACGTAATGGTTGTCCATCACGTCGAAATGGATCAGATCGGCGCCGGACGCGAGCACCGCATCGACTTCCTCGCCGAGCCGCGCGAAATCCGCGGACAGGATCGACGGCGCTATCCAGTGATCTCGCATGGGCTCGCAGGCTCCGCGGCGCTAGCAGTATGTCGGGGCAACGCTCATCGTCCCGAGGCGCCGCCGACCGCTCGGCTGCTCACTCTACCGCGCAACGCGGCGCTGAGCACGAGAGCGATCGCACAGGCGACCCCGACTGCGAGCAGCGCGTGCTGATAGCCGCCGAGCTCGTTGGCAGCGGAGCCGACCACGCCGCCGATCAACGCGGCGCCGACGAGCTGACCGATGCTCACGAACAGCGTGAGCAGTCCCTGCCCCGCGCCGCGACGGCTCTCACCCGCCTCCTGGAGCGTGATATAGCGAAGCGGCGCGCCGAGCAGCGACGACAGCCCGAAGCCGATCGCGACACCCGAGGCGTAGAAAGTGACGATATTGAGCGGCAGCAAGCCGAATATCGCGAGCCCCCCGACCGTGAGGGCAAGCCCGGTTTGGATCACGATGCGCGGCCCCACGCGATCGAGTAGGCGGCCGGCGAGCGGGGCGCCGATCGTGAGCGTGAGCACGAGCGGCAGCAGCATCAAGCTCGCGTTCGAGGCGTCGACGCCGAACCGGAGCACCGCGATGTTCGGCAGGAACACCATGCCGGCCTCGACGAGCCCCGCCGCGAGCGCGATCGTGCCGACGAGCTTGAGCTGGCGAGAGCGAAACAGATCGGGGTGCAGCACCGGGTCGGACGCGCGCTTCTCGACCAACCAGAAGAGCGGCAGCGCAATCGCCGCGACCAGCACGCACGGCCAGATCCGCGGCGACAGCAAGCTGGCCGCGAGGTTGCCGGTGTCGAGCTGCACGATGCCCGCGACGAGCCCCGCGAGCGCGACCGACAGGAGCAGCGCTCCAAACGCATCGAAAGCGCCGGGACGCGCGGCCGCGCTAGGCGGCAAGAACTTCGCGCCAAAGCCGATGAGGACGCCCGCAATCGGCACGTTGATCAAGAACAGCCAACGCCAGCTCCACTGCAGCAGTAGACCTCCGAGCAGCGGGCCGAGCAGGAATGCCAACCCGAACACCGCGCCGATCAGCCCGAGCACTCGGCCGCGGCGCTCGGCCGGCACCGTGTCTGCGATCACGGCGCTGGCAACCGGGAAGATGCCGCCGGCACCGAAAGCCTGGATCGCGCGGCCGATCAGCAGCACGGTGAAGCTCGGTGCGGCGGCCACGAGCAGAGAGCCGCCTGCGAACATTCCGAGGCTCTGACCGTAGACCGCGCGCCGGCCCTGGCGGTCCGAAAGCTTCGCGAGCAGCGGCGCACCGAGCAGGTAGAACAGCACATAAATGCTGAACACCCAGGTGAGGGCGCGGCTGCCGACGCCGAACGCCTGGCGGATCACGGGCAGAGCGGGACCGACGATCGCGATGTCGAGCGCCGCGATCAGCACGCCGGCGAACAGCACGGCGAGGATTGCGCGTTGCGGCCGCGCGGCCATCAATGAGCTCGAATCAATAGGCCGCGCAGCGCGTCGCGAAACAGCGCAGCCGCCGCCGCATGGCCGTCGTAGACTCGCAGCAAGGGGACTGCGGTTCGCGCGATGACCTTCAGTGAGTACTGGGCGCTGCCGTTGCGCAGCAGATCTGCGCGCTCGACGCCCGTCAGCACGTCGAGCATCGCGTCGTTCAATCGCCGATGCTGCGCCTCGAAGTGCCGATACGTGTCCGCGTCGAGTGCCGGAATCAGCAGCAACGCATCGCGATGCCTCGACCAGAGCAACAGATACGCATCGATCAAGCCGTCGACTGCGCCCTCGACGGGGCGCGCCGCAAGCGCGCGGAGCGCGGCGATCGCTTCTTCGAAAACTGGGTTAAGAATGTCCTCTAACAAACCGTATTTGCTGGAGAACAGACCATAGAACGTCGCGCGCGACACATCGGCCTCCGCGATCAGCTCCTCGACGCTGACGGGGCCGATCCCACGCGACGCGAACTGGCGTGCGCCGGCCGCGAGCAGCGACTCGCGCATCCGCTCGCGCCGGCGGGCTACGCGCGGACTCTGGATCGAGTGCTCGCGCCGCACTTTCGGTCTGCGCCTCATGGGCAATAGCATACAGCACTATATGTTTTCGTACGTCGCTATATGTGCGCTAGCCGGGGGACCGCCGCCATTGGGCGGCACCGCGCGCGACCGGTCGCACTCAGTGCACGCGCAAGATCAAACCCTTCAAATACTCGCCTTCCGGAAACTCCAGCGCGACCGGATGATCGGCGGGCTGCGCGAGCCGCTCGAGGATCTGCGCGTCGCGGCGCGCATCGACCGCCGCCCCCGCAACGATCTTCTGGAATAGCCCGGCATCGACGTGCCCCGAGCACGAGAACGTCGCGAGCACCCCGCCCCGCTTGACGAGCTGCAAACCGAGCATATTGATGTCCTTGTAGCCGCGGCTGCCCGCATTGAGCTGCTCGGCCGAATGCACGAACTTCGGCGGATCGAGCACGAGCAGGTCGAAGCGTTCCCCGCGCTCCCGTATTGCACGCAGCTCCTCGAAGACGTCCGCCGCGACGAAACGGCAGAGACCTGCCACACCGTTGTGCGTAGCCTCTCGCTCGGCGAGACGCAGCGCGTCGGCGGAAGAGTCGAGCAACGTCGCGCGCTCGGCACCCGCGAGCAAGCAGGCGATCGCGAAGCCACCGGTATAGGCAAATGCATCGAGCACGGCTCCGCCGCGCGCGTGCTTCGCGACGCGCCGGCGGTTGACCTGCTGATCGAGATAGGCACCCGTCTTCTGGCCTTGCACGACATCGACGAGCAGGCGCGCTTCGCCGTTGCGAACCTCGAGCTCCGGCGGCGGCGACTCGCCCCAAAGGCCGCCGCGCCGCGAGGGTAGCCCCTCCTTGCGCCGGGCGCCGGCTTCCGAGCGCTCGTAGATACCCGCGAGCTCTAAGACCTCGGCAAGCGCCGCGACGATCGCATCGCGCCATCGTTCGACTCCGGCCGCAAGCAATTGGCAGACCGCGTAATCGCCGTAACGATCGACGATCAGCCCCGGTAGCCCATCGGACTCGGCGTGCACCAGTCGACACGCGCGCTCGGACTCGAGCAGGCCGAGCCGCCGTCTCGAAGCGACGGCGCGGCCGATGCGGCGCACAAAGAA
Organism: uncultured Gammaproteobacteria bacterium; assembly: GCA_963817615.1. Taxonomy (GTDB): domain Bacteria; phylum Pseudomonadota; class Gammaproteobacteria; order Steroidobacterales; family Rariloculaceae; genus FEN-1219. The sequence continues at coordinate 1,201,384 of CAWFPH010000003.1, forward strand.
ATCCGCGTCCACGGGCTCCGTCTGGTCGAACGTCCAGACACGCAGTCGAATCTGGGATTGCGGCGAGTACGCAGCGCGCGCGAGGAAATCGCCGCCGTCGCTCAGCACGTCGACCGTGTCCCCTGTCTTAGGCTCGCCGTCGACCCGCTCGATTGCGCCGGAAAAGATCCACGGGTGGCGCCGCCGCACCGACTTTTCGCGGCCTGGCTTCAAGAAAACTCGGGACGACGTCGGCGGCATTCGGACGGTTTTCCGGCGGACACGCAGAGAGGACGACGATTGTAACCCCGAGCGGCTTGCGGCTCGCGGCTCGCCGCTCGTCGGTTTCCTTCCGCGGGTCGCCGTGCCACACTCGGAGCGACGGTCGAACGCGGAGGACACGCCATGAACCTCGACAAGGAACGCGTGATCGCACAGCTCAACCGCATTCTCGAATGCGAGCTCGCCGGCGTAGTTCGCTACACGCACTATTCGATGATGATCTTCGGCTACAGCCGAATCCCGATCGTTGCTTGGTTTCGCGAGGAAGCCACCGAGTCGCTGACCCACGCCCAGCAAGCCGGCGAGATGGTCACGCGTCTCGGCGGTCATCCATCGCTTGCGATCGGAGCGCTGCTCGAGACGCACCAGCACGACATCGGCCAGATCCTCCGCGAGACCCTGCAAGCCGAGCACACCGCGCTCGAGCTCTACACCGGTCTGCTCGAGCTCGTGGCGGGTCATTCCGTCGCGCTCGAAGAATACGCGCGCGATCTGATCGGCCAGGAAGAGGCGCACATCGACGAGATCGACAAGATGCTGCGCAAGCCGGGCGACGTCCAAATCAGTAAGGAGGCGCGCGATCTCGGTTGAGTGGCGAGACGCGGTCCGTCTCCCTGATCGGCGCGCCGACCGACGTCGGCGCCGGTAGGCGTGGCGCGTCGATGGGGCCGGAGGCCCTACGAGTCGCCGGCCTCGCGCAGGCCCTCCGGCGCCTCGGCCTGAGCGTCGTCGACCGCGGCAACGTGCAAGGTCCGATCAACCCCGAGGCCGCGCGCAACGGCGGCTACCGGCACCTGGCCGAGGTGGCCGAGTGGTGCCGCAACGTTCACGACGCCGTGTACTCGGCGCTAACGGCCGGCGAGACTCCGGTCCTGATGGGCGGCGACCACAGCCTCGCGGTTGGATCGGTCGCAGCGATCTCGCGCTGGTGTGCCGAGCAGGACAAGGCGCTCGCGATGCTGTGGCTCGACGCACACGCCGATTTCAACGTCGCGACCTCCTCGCCTTCCGGCAACGTGCACGGCATGCCGGTCAGTGTGATCTGCGGTCACGGCCCACCCGAGCTCGCGAGCCTTGCGCACAGCGTGCCGATGATCGCGCCCAATCGCATCGTGCAGATCGGCGTGCGCTCCGTGGACGAGATCGAGAAGCGGCTCGTCGTCGATAGCGGCCTCATCGTCTACGACATGCGGCGCGTCGACGAGCTCCGCATGCGCACGGTGATGGAACAGGCGCTCACCTACCTCGGCGGGGCCCGCACCCATTTGCACGTGAGCTTCGACGTCGATTTCCTCGACCCGTCGATCGCCCCGGGCGTGCCGTCGACCGTCCCCGGCGGACCCACCTATCGCGAGGCGCAGCTCTGCATGGAAATGATCCACGATTCGGGACTGATGGGCTCGCTCGACGTGATGGAGCTGAACCCCGCGTTCGACGAGGGCAACCGCACCGCCGAGCTCGCCGTGGAGCTGATCGAAAGCCTGTTCGGCCTGCAGATCCTCGCTCGCACGAGCGGACCGGGGAAGTACTCGCTATGACCGAAGGCACCGATATCATCGCAGCGACCGAACGCGTGAGCGCGCCGAACTACGCGCCGCTGCCGGTCGTCGTGAGCCGCGCCGAGGGCGTCTGGGCATTCGACGTCGACGGCCGCAAATACCTCGATTGCATCAGCGCGTACTCCTCGCTCAATCAGGGACACCGTCATCCGCGCATCGTCGCTGCGCTGCTCGAGCAGGCAGGGCGAGTGACGCTCACTTCGCGAGCCGTGCACAACGACCGCATGGGTCCGTTCCTCGAGAACCTGTGCACGCTCGCGGGCTTCGAGATGGCGCTGCCCATGAACACCGGCGCGGAAGCCGTCGAGACCGCGATCAAGCTCGCACGCAAGTGGAGCTACCGCGTCAAGAGTGTGCCGCAGGACCGCGCCGAGATCATCGTCTGCCGCAACAACTTTCACGGCCGCACGACCACGATCGTCGGCTTCTCTTCGGAACCGCAGTACCGCGAGGACTTCGGGCCGTACTCCCACGGATTCAAGCTGATCGATTTCGGTGATCTCGAGCAGCTGCGCGCCGCGATCACGCCGCGAACCGCGGCATTTCTCCTCGAGCCGATTCAGGCCGAAGCCGGCATCATCGTCCCGCCCGACGGCTACCTAGCAGCCGCGCGTGCCCTATGCCGCGAGCGCAACGTGCTGTTCGTGCTCGACGAGATTCAGACCGGGCTCGGCCGCACGGGCAAGCTGTTCGCCTATCAGCACGAGCAAGGCGCAGAACCCGACGTGCTCGTCCTCGGCAAGGCGCTCGGCGGCGGCCTGTATCCCGTCTCAGCCGTGCTTGCGGCCCGCACGATCATGACGCTGCTCAGACCCGGCGATCACGGCAGCACGTTCGGCGGCAACCCGCTCGCCTCGGCCGTCGGCTCCGCCGCGCTCGAAGTGGTCGTCGGCGAAAGGCTTGCCGAACGAGCTGCGCAGCTCGGCGAGCACTTGCTCGATCGATTACGCACGATCCGCAGCTCCCGAATCGTCGAGCTGCGCGGCAAGGGCTTGCTGGTCGGCATCGAGATAGCCGCGGACGCCGGAACCGCGCGCGCCTATTGCGAGCGGCTGCTCGAGCACGGAGTGCTCTGCAAGGACACTCATGCGCAAGTCATCCGGCTTGCACCGCCGCTGATCGTCGAGCGCGACGAGCTCGACTGGCTCGTTGCGCAGCTCCGCGCGGTGCTCGAATAGCGCATAATCCCGCGTTTGTGCGCATCCGCAGCGAAAGGAGAATGCAATGGACCTAGGGCTCAAGGGCAAGAACGCGGCGATCACGGGCTCGAGCCAAGGCATCGGCTACGCGATCGCGAGCGCGCTCGCGCGCGAGGGCTGCAACGTCGCTCTCTCGGCGCGCGGCGAAGGCCGCCTCGAAGCCGCCGTCGAGGACATGCGCAAGCTCGGCGTCGAAGCCGCGGGCATCGTGACCGACCTCTCGACCGAGCAAGGCTGCAAGCAGTTCGCGGACGCCGCGGCCGAGCGCCTCGGCGGCATCGACATCCTCGTGAACAACGTCGGCGGAATGATTCCCGGAACGCTCGAAAGCTTGAGCCCCGAGCAGTGGGACAAGGTGATCGCCGTGAACCTCATGGCCGCCGTCTACACGACGAAGCACGCGCTGCCCCACATCAAACGCGGCCGAGCCGGCAAGATACTCAACGTCTCCGGAGTAACGGGGAAACAGCTGCTAGTCGGCGCGCTCACGACCACGATTCCGAACGCTGGCATCATCGCGTTCTCGAAGCTGATGGCCGGCGAGCTCGGACCGCTCGGCATCACCGTGAACAACATCTGCCCGGGTTTCACGAAGGTCGAGTCCTGGGGCCCTCGAGCCGAGGCGATGGCGAAGGTGCGCGGAACGACGCCGGACCAGGTACGCGCCGGCATCGCGGCGCAAACGCTGCTGGGCCGTTGGGCCGAGCCCGACGAAATCGGCGACGTCGCGGCATTTCTGGTGTCGGACAAGAACAGCTACATGACCGGCACCACCGTCGAGGTGTGCGGCGGCTTCAACCGCTATATTTGACGGCCGGCGCCGTCAGCGCGTGCGCGCCGGGCGCGTCAGCCGTCTCGCAGGAACGCGATCATGAAATCGTCGACGCATTTCTCGGCGAAGGACCTGAGCTGAGCCTTGGTCGGCGTGTCGCTCATCGCGCAATTGCGCTTCAGCACGACTTCCCAGGTCGCCATGGCGGTAAAGTAGCGCGCGAGCCCCGCCGGCGGGATCGGGCTTTTGACGGCGTGCGCGGCGAACACGTGCTCGAGCGTCGAATACGCCTGCTCCGGGCCGATCTTGTACCAATGCTGGCCGACGTCGGGCGAACGGGACGCCTCCTCGAAGATCAGGCGGCGCAACGCCAGCGTATGATCGGATGTCACGACGCCAAGCACGGTCTCTGCAATCGTGATCAGCGCGTCACGCAAGTTCACCGTGGCGAGCGCCGAGTCGAGGCGCATCAGATTGTCGCGGTATTCGAGGAGCTCGCGGCCGATCACGGCCTCGAACAGCTGCTTCTTGCTGCTGAAGTAGCGGTAGATCGATTCCTTCGAGATGCCCGACTCGCGGGCCATCGCATTGATGCTCGCGCCCTGATAACCGTGCCGCAAAAAATACGCGGCCGCGACGTCGAGCACCTCCTGCTCTTTCGGACCGGGCTTCGGGCGCTTGTCGTTCAAAAATCGCACGAGCGGCGCGAGGCGGCTGTTCGTCGTGCCGGCCCGGCGCTCGAACGCGTCGGGGCGGCGTGTCGCAGGCTTGGCGCCCGAATCGGGCTGTGCAGAGCTCGAGTCTTCCATTGCGGTTCCCTCCGTGACGCCGGCTAGACGAACATGCACACGGACTTGAGCTCCGTGTACATCTCGATGCCGACGCGGCCATGCTCCCGGCCGATACCCGATTGCTTGAACCCGCCGAACGGCATGTTCGCGTCGACGGGACCGTGCGCGTTCACCCACACCGTGCCCGCGCGGATCTTCGGAATCAGGCGATGCACGGCGGACAAATCATTCGACCAGATGCTGGCGCTCAACCCGTACGGCGTGTCGTTCGCGAGCGCGGCGAGCTCGTCGAGATCGTCGTAGCGCTGCGCGACGACGACCGGACCGAAGATCTCCTCCTGAACCACTCGCATCGAGCCGCGCACGTCCGCGAGCACGGTCGGGGCGACGTAGTAGCCCGGATGCGACGGCGCCTCGCCGCCCGCAACGATGGTTGCGCCATCGGACCGACCCGAGCGGATGTAGCCGAGCACGCGCTCCTGCTGCTCGCGCGAAACGAGGGGCCCCATTTGCGTGTTCGGGTCGAGTCCGGGGCCGAGCTTGATCGACTGCGCCGCGCCTGCGACGCCCTCGACGACGCGGTCGAAGATGTTGCGATGAACGTAGAGCCGCGAGCCGGCCGCGCAAACCTGGCCGGCATTGAAGAAGATCGCGCCCGCCGCTCCGCCGATCACCGTTTCAAGGTCGGCATCCGGCAACACGATGACGGGCGACTTGCCCCCGAGCTCGAGCGACACGCGCTTCATGCTGTCGGTCGCCGACTTGTTGATCAGCTTGCCCACTGCGGTGGACCCCGTGAATGCGATCTTGTCGACGCCGGGGTGCTCGACCAGCGCCGCGCCCGTCGTCTCGCCGTAGCCGGTCAGAATGTTCACTACTCCGGCCGGAAAGCCGGCTTCGACGATCAGCTCGCCCAGGCGCAGCGCGGTAAGCGGAGTCTGCTCGGCCGGCTTCAATACGCACGTGCAACCCGCGGCGAGCGCGGGAGCGAGCTTCCACGCGGCCATCACGAGCGGGAAGTTCCACGGGATGATCTGGGCGACGACGCCGACCGGCTCGCGGCGCGTGTAGGCATTGACGCGCCCGCCCTGCGGTCCGCCGATCGAGACCTCGATCGTCGAGCCCTCGATCTTCGTGGCCCAGCCGGCCATGTAACGAAAATGATTGCGCGCACCCGGCACGTCGACGACGCTCGCCATGAACTTCGTCTTGCCGTTATCGAGGCTCTCGAGCTCCGCGAGCTCGTCCGCGTGGCGATCGATCAGATCCGCGAGCCGCCACAGCAGCGCCTCGCGCTCGGCCGGCAGCATCGAGGGCCATGCCCCCCGCTCGAACGCCTCGCGTGCCGCAGCGACCGCTTTGTCGACGTCGGCGCGGCTCGCATCGGCGACGGTCGCGATCTCCGCGCCGGTCGAAGGATCGATGACCGGGACGCGAGCCCCGGATGCGGGCGCGACCCACTCGCCGCCGATCAGAAGGCGAGCGGGACGCTTCAAGAACGACTGCACCGCCGCCGACGGCGCCGGTTGTGCTGCGATAGCGACACTCATTTTTTCCCCACCGTTTTTGCTAATCGTCGGCTCGCGACATCGGCCGCTGCGTCCGTCGCCTCGCGGCGCGTTGCCGCAAGGTCGCTTATTGTTGTCGGCGGGCGCTTGCGAAACGAGACCGATCGAGTGTAGAACTCGGACGTGGCGCGCCGCAAGCCGACCCGGTTCGACGCACCGGACCGAGCCTATAGTTTGCTCAAGCTCTGAGCTTGAGCAGGTCGATGGCATTCTCCTTCAGAATCAACGGCCGCACCTCCGGCCGAATGTCGATCTTCGCGAAATCCGCAAGCCAGCGGTCCGGCGTGATCAACGGATAATCCGTGCCGAACAGGACCTTCTTCTTGAGCTGCGTGTTCGCGTACTGGACGAGCTGCGGCGGGAAATACTTCGGCGACCATCCCGAGAGATCGATGTAAACCTGCGGCTTGTGCAGACAGATCGAAAGCGCTTCGTCCTGCCACGGCCAGGACGGATGTGCGAGCACGATCGGCATGTCGGGAAAGTCGACGGCCACGTCGTCGACGTCCATCGGATTGCCGTATTTCAGCCGAATGCCGCCGCCACCCGGCATGCCGGTGCCCATGCCCGAATGGCCCGTATGAAACAGCGCGGGCAGCCGCGCGCCCGCGATGACCTCGTAGAGCGGGTAGGCGCTGCGGTCGTTCGGGAAGAACTCCTGAAATTGCGGATGGAACTTGAAGCCACGAACGCCGTAGTGCTCGATCAAGCGCCGGGCCTCGCGCACGCCCTCGGCGCCGCGGGCCGGATCGATGCTCGCAAACGGGATCAGCACGTCGGCGTGCTCGGCAGCGAGCTCCGCTACCTCCTCGTTCGCCACGGGCTTGATCCCGCGCGCGCGCTCGCCGTCGACCGAGAACAGCACGCACGCCATTCGCCTCTCACGGTAGTACGCCGCGATCTCCGGAATCGTCGGCCGCGGGTGCGTGTGCTTGAAGTACTTCTCAGCCGCCTCTTGAAACGCGGTCGGAGGCTGCGGATCGCGCACCGAGATCTCCGCATGCGCGTGGACGTCGATCGCCACGAGCTCGTCGATGTTCATGGCCGGCGCACTCACGCAAGTATTCCCCGGACCCGGGAGGCCGCCTTGTCGGCTTCCTCGATCATCGCCTCGAGATCGGTTGGCTCGGGCACGTCCTTGCCGCGGCGGACGGCGGGACGCTGGCCTATCGCTTGCAGCCAGCGCGCGAGATGGTCGAGCCCGTCGACCGACACCCCCGACCATTTATAGCCATGGACCCACGACCAGTTCGCGATGTCCGCAATGGAATACTCGCCCGCCAGGTACTCGTGCTTCGAGAGCCGCGTGTCGAGCACCTCGAACAGCCGGCGCGTCTCACGCTGATAGCGGTCGATCGCGTAGGGAATCTTCTCCGGCGCGTAGCGGTAGAACACGTTCGCTTGCCCCATCATCGGACCGATACCGCCCATCTGGAACATCAGCCATTGAATCACGAGCGACCGGCCCTTCACGTCGCGCGGCAGGAGCGCTCCCGCCCGCTCGGCGAGATAGAGCATGATCGCGCCGGACTCGAATACCGCGAAATCGTCGTTGTCGCGGTCCACGATGGTCGGAATGCGCCCGTTCGGGTTCAGCTCGAGATACCACGGCTCCCTCTGCTCCTTTTTGTCGAGGGCGATGCGGCGCACTTGGTATGGCAGACCCAGCTCCTCGAGAGTGATGGACGCCTTCCAACCGTTCGGCGTCGCGGCCGTGAACAGCTCGATCATCGCTTGCGCTCCGGAAATCTTTCGGCCTCGCATCATAGCGCTCGCCCGCGCGACGCCACCACTGAGAATTCGGCACGGCGCGGAGGTAGACTTGAGCTCGAGCGCAGACGGGCTGCGCGGGACGTCGAACACAATGGCGCAGCAAAACATTCCGACTCGCACCGTGCGGCGCACGACGCACGGCGGCCTGCAAACAATCGATGCCGACGTCTGCGTGCTCGGCGCCGGCATCTCGGGAGTATCGGCTGCGCTCGAAGCGGCTAAGCTCGGGCGCCGAGTCGTGCTCGTCGACGGCGCGCCGGCGCTCGGCGGCCAAGCCGTCGGCTCGATCATCGGCACGATCATCGGCCTCTTCAGCCACGGTCCGAATGCCTATCAGCTCACTCACGGCATCGCGGACGACCTGCTGCGAGACCTGGCGGCCGAAGGCTCGTTGTCGCGGTCGCACCGCTCGACGGTCACGTTCCAATACGACGAGGTGCGGCTTGCCCGCTGGATGGAGACTCGGGTCTCGAAGGCCGGCGTGCAAGCGTTGCTCGGGGCCGTGCTCACGAACGTCGCATTCAGCGAGCGCCGCGTTCGCCATCTCGACTTCGCCACGCGCTTCGGGGCCGTCCGCGTCCAGGCCAAGGGCTACGTCGACTCGTCGGGCGACGCCTCGATTGCCTACGGCGCCGGGCTCGAGGTTCGCGAGCCCGAGGCACCCGTCTACGGCTCTCTCAACTTCTTGATCGAAGATTACGACTCGGACGCCGTCGCAGACCTCGACATCGAAGCCGTACGCGCGCAACTCGCCGAGCGCGGCGCTCGCTACGGGCTCGTCCGTCACGACGGTTGGCTGATCCCATTCCCCGGCAAGGGCTTCATGCTCGCGAACATCACGCATATGGAGACCCCGCTCGATCCGGTCGGCGCCTCTCAGATGGTGTTCGAGGGACGGCGCCAAGCGGACGCGATGGTCGCGTTCCTGCGCGCCGAGTTCCCGCGGATCTTTTCGGCCGCGAAGGTGCGCGCCTACGGCAACCCTGGAATCCGGCAGACGCGCTGGATCGTGAGCCGGCGGCAACTGACCGTCGACGACATCCGCTCCGGCTCGCGCACGGCAGACGCCATTGCACGGTGCGCCTGGTGGGTCGAGCTCCACGACACGCCCGAGATCGTTCATTGGGAGAAGTGGCCGGACGATCACGTTTACTACATCCCGCTCGACTGCATGCTGCCGCGCGACGCAGACAACGTCGTCGCGGCCGGTCGTTGCGTCGACGCCGACACGCAGGCGCTGTCCGCCATTCGCGTGATGGGCCCTTGCATCGCGATGGGCATGGCGGCCGCGCACGCGCTGCACATCGCCGACGGCGGCTCACTGCATGTCGTGGACCTTGCGCGGCTCTCGCAAGGACTGCGCGACAACCTCGAGCGGCGCGACTGAAGGGGTATCGAATGCGGCTCACCGACCGGGAACGCGCGATGCTCGACGGCCACGAGGGCCGCGCCAAGCAAAAGGCGCTCGAGCTGCTCGTTCGCTACGCGGAGGCGCTCGGCGCCGAGCGCTTCGTCGATACCGACAACGTCGCGGGCGTGCCGGGCCAAGCAACCCCGTTTCTCGCGAAGTACTACAAGGATGCGCCGGGGGGCTACGACGCGATCTTCTCGCACTTCGACCTCGACAGCGACGAGCTGCTCGAGGTGCCGCGCGTCGCAACGCATGCCTGCCATCTTCAAGGCGGCTACGATCCCGAGCAGTGGGAGCTGCTCGGCGCGGCGCCCGATGCCGCACTCGCGAGCCGCACGAGCGACGCCGGCGCGGCCGCGCACGGGGTCGAGATCCTGAAAACCTGCACGCCCTATCTAGCAGGCAACGTGCCGACGCTCGGCGAGCATTGCGCATGGATGGAGTCGTCGGCCGTCGTCTATTGCAACTCGGTGCTCGGCGCGCGCACCAACACCGAGGGTCGCGAAAGCACGAGCGCCGCAATGTTGACGGGCAAGATCCCGGACTTCGGCCTGCACCTCGATTCCAATCGCCACGCCACGCATTTGGTCGAGGTCGAAGTCGAGGTTGCGAGCGTGCTCGACTGGGGCATGCTCGGCTACTTCATCGGCGACGTCGTGCAGGAGCGGATTCCGCTGGTTGCAGGCCGGCTCGGCCCTCCGGACTTGATCCGCTATAAGCACTTCGGCGCGGCCGCCGCCTCCTCGGGAGGCGTCGAGATGTATCACCTGGCGGGCATCACGCCGGAGGCGCCGACCGAGAGGGCCGCGCTCGGCGGTCATGCTCCGCTCGAGCGGTTCAGTTACGGGCCCGACGAGCGTCGGCGCACGTACGAGACGCTGAACGCGACTGGCCGCGATACTCAGGTCGACTACGTGATGCTCGGCTGCCCGCATGCCGCGCTCGAGCAGATCGAGGAAGCGTGCTCGCTCCTCGCGGGCCGCAAGCTCAACGCGAACACGCGGCTCTGGATCTTCACCTCGCGCGCCGTGCGTATGCTCGCCGATCGCGCGGGGCTCACCGAGACCATCCGCGCGGCCGGCGGCCATTTGCTGACCGACACCTGCTCGGCAATCGGCAGGGCCATACCGCCGGGGACCAAGGTCGTCGCGCTCGACTCGGCGAAGCAGGCGCATTACCTGCCCGCGATCATGGGCATCGAAGCGTGGTTCGGCACGACGGCCGACTGCATCGACGCCGCGCTCACCGGACGCTGGCGGGGCGAGCTCCGATGAGCCGCGAGCCGATCGTGCTGCGCGGCCGCAAGGTCGTCGGCGGCCGCGTGTCGGGCGAGGCACTGGTCACTCGCGAGACGATCTCCGGCTGGGGCGGCGTGAATCCGCTCGACGGCACGGTCATCGAGACGCGCCACGAGCTTCGCGGCGTGAGCTTCAAGGACAAGGTGCTCGTATTCCGCGGCGCAAAGGGCTCGTCGGGCTGGTCGGTCGTTTTCCACACGACGCGGCTCGCAGGCACCGCACCGAAGGCGCTCGTTTACAACGAGACGACGACCAAAGTCGCGCTCGGCGCGGTCGTGTTGCGCGTGCCGGCCGTCACCGATCTCGACCATGATCCCCTCGAAGTGATCGAGACGGGCGATTGGGTCACGGTCGACGGCGACTCCGGCACCGTCACCGTCGAGAAACGCGCGGCCCACGGGCGTGCGGAGGTCAGCGGTTCTTGACGAGCACTGCGCCTTTCGCCATCGGCTGCACCTGCTCGCGATAGATCGACAGCCAACCGGACGACGGCTTGAGCGACGGCTCGCCGAGCCGCGCACGGCGGCGCTCGAGCTCGGCGGCGTCGACGTGCAGATCGAGCGTCGCGCGGCCGACGTCGATCGCGATCTCGTCGCCGGTCTCGACGAGGCCGAGCGGCCCGCCGATCGCGGCCTCCGGCGATACCTCCGCGACCGTGAGGCCCTTGTTGCAGAGTCCGGAGAGCTGGCCGTCGGACACGAACGCGACGTCGTTCGTGAGACCCGTGGAATACAGCGCGAACACCACCATCGAGGCGGGTCCCGCCATGCCCGGACCGCCCTTCGGCCCCATGCCGCGGACCACGAGCACGTGCCCGGGCCGAACCTCGCCGGCACGGATCGCCGCAATCGCAGCGAAACCGTCGTCGAACACGATCGCGCGTCCCTCGAACCGATCCTTGCGGCCCGGATCGCGCAGGCCGAGCTTCACGATCGCGCTCTCCGGCGCGAGCGTGCCGCGCAGCACGACGATCGGCGGCTCGGACGAGAACGGCCGCGACAGCGGTCGGATCACCTGCTCATCGCGCACCGCTACACTCGAGAGGTTCTCGCGCAGCGTCTTGCCCGTGACCGTGAGCACCTCGAGATCGAGCAGCGGCTCCAGCTGCTTGAGCAGCGCGCGCGCGCCGCCGGCCGCATCGAATGCCTCGATGCTGTCGTCGCCATTCGGCCGCACGGCGGAGAGCACGGGAACCTTGCGGCCGAGCTCGTTGATCAAGCCGAACACATCGACGTCGACACCGCTCTCGACCGCGATCGCCTGGAGGTGCTTGATGCAGTTGATCGAGCCGCTCACGGCGAGCACCGCGGCCACTGCGTTGCGGAACGCGCCCGCCGTCATGATGGCGCGCGGCTTCAGATCGTCCCAAACCATTTGCACGCTGCGCTCGCCCGCGCGGCGCGCGCAGTCGAACATCGCGGCGCTCAACGCGGCGACCGGCGCCCCGCCCGGCAGGCTCATGCCTAGCGCCTCCACGACCACGTGCATCGAGTTCGCCGTGGCCATCCCGGAGCACACGCCCGGGCCGCGGATCGCGCGATCGCTCATCTCGCGGAGCTCGTCGCGGTCGAGCTTACCGAACTGGGCCTGCACGGAGCCCAAAAACACATCCTCGATGTCGACGTGCCTGCCGCGGTATTCGCCGCTCGGTTGATAACCGCAGACCACTAGGATGGTCGGGATGTCGAACCGGCCGGCGCCCATCAGGTGGGCCGGCGGCGTCTTGTCGCACGAGGTAAGACATACCATGCCGTCGAGCTGGGCACCCTGGACGGCGATCTCCATGTCGTTCACGACGAGATCGCGGCTCGGCAAGATATAGCCCGATCCGCCGGCGGAGATGATGAAATCGCTCGGTGCAGCCGTGCGAATCTCGAACGGCAAGCCACCGGCGGCACGGATCGAAGCCTTCACGACTTTCGCGACCTCGTCGAGGTGGCTGAAGCAGATCGCGAGCTCGGAAGAACTATTCACGACCGCGATCTTCGGCTTTTCGAGATCGGCGTCGCTCAAGCCGAGCGCTTTCCATTGCGCACGCCGCACCGCCTCGCGCGTGCTGCCCGGTGCAAAATTACTGCGTAGCTCTCGTCGGCTCATGAAGTGCGTCGGAAAAAGGCATGCGTCCCGCGAAGCATCTGTTATCGTACCAGACGAGTCGGTGCGGTCCCGCAACAAACAACCGGCGCGAGGGGAACGCGGATCTCGACCGCGCCCGAGGGGGAGAGTTGAGCACTACCACGACGGAAATGCCGAAAGACGTCGCCGCGAGCTCCGCTTTGGACAAGCCGGCCTACCAGAACTACGTGCTGCTCATGCTGGTTCTCGGCTACATCTTCAACGTGATCGACCGCAGCAGCGTGCTCGGCGCGGTGCTGCCTTCGATCAAGAAGGAGATCAACGCGAGCAACTTCCTGATGGGCCTGCTCGGTGGTCTCGCCTTCTCGGTGTTCTATTCGTTTCTCGGGGTGCCCATCGCGCGGCTCGCGGACCGCTGGAGCCGCGTCAACGTCCTCGCGCTCTCGATTGCGCTCTGGAGCGCGGCCACCGCGAGCTGCGGCCTCGCGTGGAACTATGTTTCGCTGTTCACATCGCGGGCGTTCACGGCGGTCGGCGAAGCCGGCGGATCGCCGCCGTCGCATTCGTTGATCTCCGACTACTTCCCGCTTTCCAAGCGCGCCACGGCGCTCGCCGTTTATGCAGTCTCCGTGCCGCTCGGCACGTCGATCGGCAACGCAATGTCCGGCTGGCTCAACGTCTGGTTCGGCTGGCGGATGACGTTCGCGATCGTGGGCCTCCCGGGCGTAATCCTCGCCGTGCTGATGTGGCTCACCATCAAGGAGCCGCCGCGAGGTTATTCGGACGGTCCCGCTGCGAAACCGCGAGCCGCGGCCCCGCCCTTCTTCGACGTCTTCAAGTTCTTGCTCGGGCGCAACTCCTTCATGCACATGTCGCTCGCCGCCGCGCTGCATTCGCTCGTTTGGTATTCGGGAACGATCTGGAACACGAGCTTCTTCGTTTGGTCGCACGGCCTCAACACGGGTCAGGCGGGGAGCTATCTCGCGATATTCTCCCTGATCGGCGGCATCGGTAGCTTTGCGGGCGGCTATCTTGCCGACAGGATCAGCGTCAGAAAGAACGACAAGCGCTGGTACATGTGGGTTCCGGGAATCGCCTGCATCGTGATGGTGCCCTTCCAGGTCTCGGCCTATCTGTCGCGCGATCTCACGCTCGTGGTGCCGGTCGCGTTCTCTGTGACGTTCGTGCTCGCGTCGATGTTCTTCGGACCGTCGTTCGCGGTCGCGCAGTCGGTGGCGACCGTCCGAATGCGGGCGGTGTCGGCGTCGGTGCTGCTGTTCATCCAAACGATCATCGGTCTGACGCTCGGACCGGCAATCATCGGCAAGGTCGCCGACTTGCTGCAGCCGATCGTCGGTCAAGGGCCGGCCATCGCGTATCCGATGGCCGCAATCGGCGTCGTGAACCTGTGGGCCGCACTGCACTACTTCTTGGCGGCGCGCCGTTATCGCGATGACTTGGCGGAAACGGCTCGTCTCAATGCCGCCTTGGGCTGATCATTCCACGCGACGCATCAGCCGCCGCGCAAGGTCACGACCGGCGAGTGATTGACGACGGTTCGCACCGCCAGCGTGCCGCTCACACCGACCACGACCGCACCGGCGACGAGACCGCCGACCCATAACCCCCAACCCGGCACGTAATCGAGCGAGAACAGCCGCGTCGCGAGCAAGTACCCGATCGCGCCGGCCGCAAGCGACGCCAGTGCTCCGGCCAGCAAACCGATCGCGGTGAACTCCGCTGCGACGCTCTGCAGCACGACGCTGCGCCGCGCGCCGAGCGTGCGCAGCACCGCACTTTCGAACAGCCGCTCGTCTCGCGTCGCCTGGATCGCGGCGAGCAGCACCATTACCCCGGCTGCGAGCGTGAACAGGAAAACGTATTGCACTGCCAGCGCAGCGCGATCCATCGCACCGCGAACTTGGTCAAGCACGGCGCCGATGTCGATCACAGAAACTCCCGGAAGGCGCCGCACGAGATCGACCGTCACGCCACGCTGCGTGGGCGGAACGTAGAAGCTCGTGATGAACGTATGCGCGAACTCCTCCACCTTGCCGGGGCTCAGCACCATGAAGAAATTCGGCTTGAACGAATCCCAGTGCACGCGGCGTGCGCTCGTGAGGCGAGCGCTGAACGTTTCGCCGCCGATGGTGTAGGTGACTTCGTCGCCGAGCTGGAGTCCGATCGCCGTAATAAGGTCCTCCTCCATCGACAGCTCCGGCGCGTCGGGCGTACCGTTCCACCAGCGGCCGCCGACGATCTCGTTGTCCTGCCCGAGCGCGGCCGCCCAAGTCAGATTGATCTCATCGTCGAGCTCGCGTCTGCCGCGCTCCGTCGCCGCATGGAACTCCGTCACCGGACGTCCGTCGATTGCGGTGATGCGCGCGCGGACGAGCGGCGTGAAGCGCGGTTCCGGAATGCCGTCGGCCGTCAAGGCCTCGGCCACGGTATCGCGCTCGTCGGGCTGGATGTTGATCACGAAATGATTCGGCGCGCCGGCCGGCAGGGTCGCCCGCCACTCCGTCATGAGCCGAGTGCGCACCGACGTGAGCAGCAGCAACACCATCAAGCCCAAGCCGAACGCTACGACCTGCACGCTGCTTTCGCGACCCCGGCGTGCGACGTTCGCGATACCGTAACGCCACGCAACGCCTACGCCGCCGCGCAGCCCGCCGAGCAGCCGCACGAGCCCGCGGCCGGCGGCATACAGAGCCGCGAAGGTAGCAACGGCGCCGCCGAGCACATAGAGCAGCAGCTCCACGTCGCGGAACAACACGTAGAGGAGCGCCGCGACGGCCGCCGCCGCCACGCCGTAGATCGACACGTAACGCAACGGCGGCGGCAGCAAGTCGTTGCGCAGCACCCGGGCCGGCGGGACGGCGCGCAGCTGCAGGAGCGGTGGCAAAGCGCAACCCACCGCTACCGCGAGCGCGGTCACCGGGCCGAGCACCGCGCCCGAAAGCCGCGGCGCCGGCAGCGGCACCTCGACGAAATCCTTGAGCAGCTCGGTCAAGCCGAACTGCGCGAGCAGTCCGATGGCGCTGCCGATTACACCGGCGGCAACTACGAGCAGCGTGAGCTGCAGCAGACAGAGCGCCAGCACGTCGCGCTGCCGGACACCGAGGCATTTCATGATCGCAACCGCATCCATGCGCCGCGAAACGAAGCGCCTCGCCGCCATCGCAACGGCGACGCCGCCGAGCAGGACGCTCACGAGCGCTGCGAGATCGAGAAACCGCTCCGCGTTGTCGATCGAAGCACGAACCTCGGGACGACCGTCGCGGAAATCTCGCAGCCGCTGCCCTGGACCGAGCTTGGGCTCGAGATCGGCGCGGAATGCGGCAAGGTTGCCGGCGTCGGCAGCGAACAATTTGGCGTACTGCGCCACGCTGCCCGGCGCGAGCAGGCCCGACCGCCGGACGTCGTCGATGTTCAACAGCACCGTCGGCGCGATCTCCATGAACCGCCAGCCTTCGTCCGGCCGGAACTCGAGCGTACGCGCGATGTGAAGCTTGAGCGTGCCGACGTCGATCTCGTCGCCGACGGTCACCCCGAGCCGCGCGAGCAGACTCGGCTCGGCCCATACCTCGCCCGGCGCGGGAATACCCGAAGTGGCACGAGGGATGCCGGACAGCCGCTCGGCCGTCTCCACACGGCCACGCAGCGGATAGCCCGCGCTCACGCCGCGCACGTCGGCGAGCGACGAAGCTTCACCCGCCAACACCACGCTGCGGAAGCTCACGATGTCAGCGGTGGCGACGTCGTGACGCGCCGCCGTCTCGTCGAGCTCGGCCGGCAGCGGGTGCGCCGAATCCACTCGCAGATCCGCCGCGAGCGCCTCGCTCGCCTCGACGGTGACGGCTTGCCGTACTCGGTCGGTGAAGAACGTCACTGCACTCATCGCGGCCACGCCGACGACGAGCGCAGCCGTGAGCACAATCACTTCCCCAGAGCGCCAGTCGCGAGCGAGCAGCCGGAGCGCCAAGCTCCACGGAACTCTGTTCGCTGCCATCGCTCCTTCTCCCGCGCGCCCGGCGCGCCGACCAGAACGATCATTCTAAGCCAGCGCCACTCCGAAAACGGCGCCGAGAGCTTGCATTCCGCCGCCGGCCAACCATACTGCTCGGGACCAAAAGACTAGAGCGACAAACTACCCGGCGCAAAGCATCTCGCGCCGCGGGGAAAAATGCGCCGCATCGAAGACATCCACCTCCAACCGAACGCCCGTTGGACCTCGATGAGCAGCCTCACCGCCAGAGCCGTGCTGCAGCAAAATTATCTGTTTCGCGGTCTGCCGCCGAACGCTCTCGATCGCCTCGCTGCGCTCGCAACGCGCCGCACATATCCGAAAGGCGCCGTGATCTTCGCGCAGGGCGATAGCGGCGACGCGTTGTTCGGCGTAGCCTCGGGTCGCGTGCGAATCAGCGCGAGCGGCGCGGGCGGTCAGGAAGTGTTCCTGAACATCATGGAACCCGGCGATACGTTCGGCGAGATCGCAGTGATCGACGGCCTACCTCGCACGGCCGGCGCCACGGCGCTCGACGACGCGAGCGTGATCGTCATCAAGCGCACCGACTTCCTGGACCTGCTCGAGCGCGAGCCACGGCTCGCGGTCCATCTGCTGAAGTTGTTCTGCGAGCGGCTGCGCTGGACGAGCGAGCTCGTCGAGGAATCGGCGTTTCTGACCGGGCCCGCGCGGCTCGCGAAACGCCTATTGATCCTTGCTTCTCTCCACGGCCGCGCCACGGGCCCCGGTACGCTCGAGCTGCGTATCACGCAGCAAGATCTCGCTCGATTTCTCGGCATCTCGCGACAGATCGTGAACGGCCATCTGAGCGAGTGGCGCAGTCACGGCTGGGTCGAGGTCGGTCACAAGCAGATCCTGATCAAGAACACCGAGGCGCTGCGGCGTGTCGTTGCGGAAACGTCGCGCTAGCGTGCACGTGGCTCCCGGTTCAGCACGGCAAGCACCACCAGCGGCCTTCCCAATACAGATAGCAGCAGCCCTGCAGCGAGGTGCTGCTCTGGACGGCAACCACGTCGCTCTTACCACCAGACAACTGAGTCGCGCTGAGCGTAACGACCGGCAACGTGAGAAGAGCGGCCGCTAGTAGGCTTCTGAGCTTGCGCATTCGAGGTTCCTCCGAGAGTCGCGACGCAATCGCGCGCCGCGGCGCTACATTCGCGCGCCTCGCGGCGCGGTGTCTGTCAGCGATGTGACAATAATTCCCACGACGGCGGTTCTGTCATGTGCGTGACAGATCGGCAGCCGCCCCTCTGCTAGAAATACCGGCTAGTGTTTCGCAATCCCGGAGTTTGCGATGGCCGTATCGGAAGACGTCTTGCGCCTGGTGCGGACCGTCGAGCGGTTGCCGCGCGAGGACCAAGACAAGATCCTGCGCATCGTCGACCTGCTGTCGCTCGTGCCACGAGGCGTGCAGGACACGAGTCAGAGAATGCTGCGCGAGCTGCTCGCCCGCGGACCGACGTCCAAGCACGAGTGCGTGGCGGGCGTCGACGACTTGATCGACTACCTCGAGAGCCACGTGGTGCTGTCCGTCGAGGAGCGCGGCGCCTTCTGCGAGCTCGACGAGCGGCGCGCGGCCAAACGCCGCTTCTCCTGACGAGCAACGCTTACTTCGTCGTGATCACGATCGCGCCGGGCCAGTGCGCAGGCGGCCGGCTCTCGTAATCTGCCGCCAAGCGGGCATAGAACGTTGCGGGGCCGTCTCCCGGATAGCTCGCGAGCAGCGTTTCGAACAACCGCCGCGCGCGGCTCCATTCGCAGTGCTCGAATGCTTGCAGCCCGAGCGCGAACGCTTCGGCGAGGCCCGCTTGCCCACAGCCACCGGCGCCGTCCGCGAAGGGTTCCCAAACCCGAACGGGCTGCCTCTTGCCGCGCAGCAAAAACGAGCCGAGGTCGCGACCGGCGACCGCGGCCGCCCCATCGAGCGTGGCCGCCGAAACGAGAACGCGCGTACCGAGCTCGCGGTTCAAGGACTGTATTCTGGCAGCCGTATTCACGATGTCGCCGATCGCGCGGTACTCGAAGCGCCCTTCGGCCCCGATGTTCCCCAGCAAAAGCTCACCCGACTCGAGACCGATACGGGTCGGCAATCGCGCGTGGTCGCCTCGCCGGTTGAAGTCGTCGATGGCGCTTGCGATGTCGAGCGCCGCACGGCATGCCTGCACGCGTGTCGCGCTATCCGGCTTGGCCGTCGTCCAGATCGCGACCATCGAATCCCCCGCGGCGTCCGATACTGCACCGCCGTGCTTGGTCACGACGTCGAACATGACCTTGTAGTAGGCGTTCAATAGATCCCGGACGGCGTCGGGCGAAAGCGACTCCGCAACCGCCGTGTAATCCTCTGCGTCCGTGACGAGGCAAGTGCCGTGCAGCAACTGCCGATTCGCGTCGAGGCTGACGCTCTGCTCCGCGAGCCGCTCGACCAGGTCGCTCGGCACGTAATAGCCGAGCGCGCGCTGCACGCGCAGGCGTTGTCGCGCAAGATCACGATAGTTCCAGAACACCGCCGCACCGAGCGCAAGGGGCATCTCCAAACCGAGCGGGACGACGAGCGGCCACCAAACAGCCGCGGCCGCGAACCGCCAGTAGACCCAGACGCCATAGCATGCGGCCGACAATGCGGTGACTGCGAACGCGCGCGCGATAGATAGCCCGGCAACGCCGCTGCCGAGCACGACACCGAGGCCGAGTACGAACAGCAAGTGCAAGGGCATGGAGAGCGGCGTTAGCGTGCGGCCCTCGAGCAAGTTGGCGAACGCGGTGGCGCCAATCTCGACGCCGCTCAGATTTGCGCCGCTGCGTTGCGAGAACACGGAGTAGAACCAGTCCCTCTGCTCCGGTTGGCGGCGCTCGGAAAAGCCGACGAACACGACCTTGCCCGCGAGATCGAGGTGCGCTGCGTCCAGCAACACCTGGTCGTACGGCAGCGTGCGGACCGTGCGCGGCGGGCCGTAGAAGTTCAGATAGCGCGAGCTGCGCCCCCCGTAAACGTCGAGGAGCGCTCGCTGCGCGGCAGCGGACGGCGCGTCGGACGCCGACAGCAGCCCCGCAAGCCCTGTCGCGAGCGCGGGGTCCCGTTGAAACTCCCCGCGCACCGCACGCATCGATTTGACGAACTCGCGCGAGCGGCTATCCGCGACGGCGCGCAGCGCCGCCTCCGCCTGCGGCGACCGGCCTGCGAGGAGCCCGGCCAAGTCACCGCTCGCCGATCGCAGGTAGGCCTGCAACGCCGCCACCGGAAGCGACGGCGTATCGTCGGCCGCGCGGCCGAACGTCCAGAACTGACCGATGCGAATGGGCACCGAGGGCAGCGTGAACGGCGCGATCGCGAGCGCGCCTGCCGCAAACTCGGGCAGCACCGGGAGTCGATGGTCGATCACGCCCGTGAACGTACTGCCCTTCCCGGCTGGGCTCGTTTCGACACGCTCGAGCAGGATCACGTTGCCTGCTGCCTCGATCGCCGCCGCGAGCCGGCGATCGTCGGCAAGGGCATGCGGCTTCTCGAAGTACACGTCGAACACGATCACGGCCGCACCGGCCGCCGCCAGTGCGTCGATGAGCTCGGCATGCAGCGTTCGCGGCCATTCCAGGAGCTCGCTCGACTGACCGACGGCGCCCGCGGAGTCGCGCGAGATGCTGATCACCGCAACGTCGTCTGGGACGCGCAGCGGCCCGCGCAACGCAAACAATGCTCCGAGCCCGACGCTTTCGTCGACCTCGAGCACTCGGGGCAGCAATGAGCACAAGACGGACCCCACTCCGAGCGCGAGCCCGAACGCGAGCCCCCTACGCAAGTGCCTCGTCATCTATCAGATACCGGCTGGGAACATTCCACCATACGGTTGCGCAGCGCCTAGTCGGCCGCTTGACACCCATCCTCCCGCATTTAGACTGATCGTTAGCCTCCCATAGCTTCATAACAATCACATAACGCTAGCTCGGGAGCGGACTCGAAGCCCGCGGCCGCCACCGGGAACGTCGCGAAACAAAGGTCGTTGATGGCCCGCTCGCCACCCGCTTACGCGAATCTAGACAACAGCTGGGCGACATCGCGAGGATGCGCCGCTGGTCTCGTGGATCCGCGCCGGCTGGTGCTGCTCGTCGCTCTGGCGGCCGCCCTCGCACCGCTGCGCGCGCTGGCGCTGCGCTCGTGCGACGAATGGCACGCCGAGCTCGTGACGGTCGAGGGCCCGGTCGACATCGAGCGCCACGATACCGCGGAATGGCTGGCGGCGACCCAAGGTGACGCGGTCTGTACTGGCGACTCCATACGGGTACAAGCGTTCGGGCGCGCCACCGTCCGGCTGCCCGACCAAAGCATCCTCCGCCTCGACGAGCGCACCACGCTCACCTTCGACGAGCCCGACACCGGCATCGGCTCCTGGGTCGACTTGATCAAGGGTGCGATCCATGTGATCAGCCGCGATCCGCGCTTCTTGAAGTTCACGACGCCCTATGCGAACGCGGGCCTCGAAGGCACCGAGTTCGACCTGCGGATCCCTGCGGACAAGCCGCAAGCCGAGGTAACCGTGCTGGAGGGCGAGGTGAGCCTGAGCAACAGTGCCGGCGAGATCGGCGTGCCGAGCGGGCACGTCGCCGCCGCCCGCAGAGGCGAGATGCCGACCGTGACGGACGTCGCCGAGCCGGTCGATTTGATGCGTTGGGCCTCCTATTTCCCGCCGATCCTCGCCGGCCAGCTGCCACCCACCGATCGCGAGCCGGCTAGCGCCGCAGCCGCGACCGCAAGCTTCTTTACGGCCCGAGCGGCCGCGCGGCTGCGAGTCGGCCGTGGCGCGGAGGCCGAAGAGGACTTGCGCGCCGCGCTTGCCCGTTCGCCCCAAGACCCCACGGCACGCGCCTTGCGTGCGGTGATCGCGCTCACACGCGGGGACAAGCAGACAGCCGCACGACTGGCCGCCGACGCGGTGCAGATCGCACCCGATTCCGTGGCCGCGCTGCTTGCAGCTTCCTACGTCGAGCAGGCGGACGGCCGTCTCGATCGTGCGACTGCGACCCTCGAGGGAGCCGTTGCGCGAGAGCCGCGCAATGCGCTCGCCTGGTCTCGACTCGCCGAGCTGCGGCTCGCGCGCGGCGACGTCGCTCGCAGCGAGGCCGCTGCGAACCGCGCGCTCGAGCTCGACGGACAACTCGGTCACGCGCACACCGTACTCGGCTTCGCGGCGCTCGCACGGCTCGACCCAGCGGGGGCCGTTGTCGCGTTTGGGAATGCCGCGCGGCTCGAGCAGTCCGCGCCGCTGCCGCATCTCGGCCTCGCGCTGGCATTGATCCAAGGCGGCAAGCTCGATGCCGGCCGCCGCGAGCTCGAAGTTGCGGTCGCGCTCGATCCCGCCAACGCGCTCACCCGCAGCTACATGGGCAAAACTTACGACGCCGAAAACCGCGAGAAGCTCACTGCGTCGCAGCTCGCGCTCGCCAAACGTTTCGATCCATCCGACCCTACTCCGTGGCTGTACGACGCGCTGCACAAGCTGGACCAGAACCGGCCAGTCGAGGCGCTGCAGGACCTCCAGTCGGCCGTCAACCGCAACGACAACCGTGCCGTGTTTCGCTCGAGCCTGCGGCTCGACGAAGACCTGGCAACGCGCAGCGCGGGCGTGGGCCGCCTCCATCGCGAGCTCGGATTCGAACGGCTAGCGCTTTTGCAGGGCTGGCAAGCCGTCGCGAGCGATCCCACGGACTATGCGGGCCACCGGCTGCTGGCCGACGTCTACACCACGTCGCCGCGTCACGAGATCGCGCGCGTGAGCGAGCTGCTCGTCTCGCAGCTGCTGCAGCCGATCAGCTTGAGCCCGATACAGCCGCAGCTCGCGCAGCCGGCGCAATTCATTTTGGACACCGCCGGGCCGAGTGATCTCGCGTATGCCGAGCTCGGCCCGCTCGTCGCGGCGGACGGCCTCAAGTTCCAAGCATCCTCCGTGGCCGCGTCCCAGCATACGTACGGCGAGGACGTCGTGCTCGCGGGGCTACACGACCGGCTGTCGTATAGCGTCGGGCAATTTCGCTTCAACACCGACGGTTTCCGTGCGAACAACGATTTCGACCAACGAGTCGAGAACGCTTTCGTGCAGTACCGACCCGATGCGCGCACGAGCCTGCAAGCCGAGCTCCGCACGTCGGACACTGAGCACGGCGATCTGTCGATGTTGTTCGATCCCGCGGCCTTCAGTGCGCAGTTTCGCGAAACCGATTCGATCGACACGTTGCGGCTCGGCTTGCGGCGCACGCTGAGCGAACGCGGTACGCTGCTCGTCTCGGTACTCGATCAACGCGACCACAGCAATGCGAGCTTCGTCCCTGCGCTGCTCGAAACCATCGACCGCAACGGGTATACGACCGATTTCCAATACATTCGCACCGCGCGACGCTGGACGTTGCGCAGCGGCGCCAGTGCAACCACGGCCGACAGTCGCAGCGCGGTGCCCTTGTTCGACCCCGTCACGCTGCAAGTCGGACCCATCCAGGTCACTGATGAGCGTCTGAGGCAAACCGCCGCCTATCTGTATGGCGAGCTAGCCGTCGCACCACGACTGTCGTTGACCATCGGCGGCAGTGCCGACGATGTCGACGACGGCGCGGCCGGCCACGATCACGCCTTCAATTCGAAGTTTGGCGTCGCCTGGTCGCCCAGCGATCGCCTCACCATACGGGCTGCGCGTTTCGAGACGCTCGAAGGGTCGCTCACCACTTCGCGCACGAACCCGGAGCCGCGCCTCGAGCCCGCGCAGGTGGCGGGTTTCGATCAGTTCCTATTCGGCGCAAGGAACGACCGAGCCACCGTGACCGGCGCAGGCATCGATGGCCGGCTTTCGACCCGGAGCTTCGCGGGGCTCGAGGTCTCGGAGCGATCGGTCAGGCGCCCGGTCGCCTTCTCGCAGACATTCAACGAAACGTCGATCGAGGAAGATTCGGCGGACGCCTACCTCTATTGGACGCCGCTCGATCGACTCAGCCTCGGTGCGCACTACCAGCGGGAGCTCACCGAATACGACCCGCTTTACCTACTCTCGTTTGCGAAGCTCGAGACGCATCGGCTGCCGATCGACGTCCGCTATTTCGGCGCGAGCGGCCTAACGGCAGGATTGCGGGCGTCCCGTATCCGTCAGCGCGGACTGTTCACGCCTCGAGTCAATACCGGCGGGGCGCCTCCGCTCGAGCCCGGCCACACCGCGTTCTGGGTCACCGATGCCTCGATAGGTTATCGGCTGCCGAAGCGTCGGGGCGTTTTGAGCTTCAATGTGGACAACTTGTTCGATCGGCGCTTCCGCTTCCAAGACACGGACCCGGAAAACCCGACGATCATGCCGCAAAGAATGGCCTATTTTCGATTCACGATCGCACTCCAATAGCCGGAACCGAGGGAATGCAATCCCAAAACACAGAAATGATGAGTGCTCGACGCCGCTTCTGGCGTAAGATTATGCGCACTGCACATACTTGCGTGCATGTCAACCGAAAACAAGAAGCGCCCGTTCTCGGTCAGGCTGCCAACAGATAACAAGAGAGGTAGTTCGACAAGATGTCTCCACAGCGACAAGCAGATACCAGCACGTCCGAGATTGCGGCCCTGCTGAACGACCAGTTCTCACGCCTGAGCCGCCAGCTGCGCAACATCGAGCTGCCGCACGGCATGACTCCAGAGCGTTTGAGCGCCCTATCGGTAATCGAAAAGCGCGGGCCGATTTCGGTCACGGCGCTCGCGGACACCGAGATGGTCCGTCCCGCAACCATGTCGAGAATGGTCTCGGCGCTCGTCGACGATGGTCTCGTCAAGCGCAGCGAGGACAAGAGCGACGGCCGGGGGGTGCTCGTAAGCTCGACGCCGAAGGGACGCCGGGCGCAGCAACGCGCACAGCACCAGCGGCTCCAGCAATTCGCGGACGCGTTGAATGCGCTTACACCGGAGCAGCTCTCGGCGATGCGCAGCCTCGCGATCGCCCTCGAGCGGCTAACGGTGCTGCTCGACGGTTCGGACGAGCACTGATGCCGCGCTAAGCGGGCGAGTCGAGCGTCCCGCGTACCGTCGCTGCGAGATCACCGAGCGAAAAGGGCTTGCGCAGCAGTGCGGCGCCCGCGCTCGCGTCGGCGCCGCTGCCATCCGCCGCTACGGTCACGATCCACTTGAGGTTCGGCCTAAGCGCGCGCACGCGAGCGAGCGTGACGCGCTCATGGCTGCTCGCCCCATCGATGATTGCGAGGTCGATCGATTCGGTCTCGGCGGCCGTCAGCAGCTCTGCCGCCGTCGCGGAGAAGCGCACCGCATAACCGAGTACCTCGAGGATCTGGCGGATCGTCGACCGCAGCTCCTCATCCGCGGCCAGCACCACCACCCGCTCCGTGCCCGTCGGCAGCGTCGAAAGCGGCATCGTCTTATCCGTGGGCTCCGAAGCCGTATGTTCGACGCGAGGCAAGAGCAATCGTACCGTGGTCCCCACACGCAGCGCGCTCTCGACTTCGACTGTGCCGCCGGCCTGCTCCGCGAACCAACGCACCATGCTCAAACCGAGCCCCGTGCCGGAGCCCTCCGCCTTCGTCGAGAAAAACGGCTCGAACACACGCCCGAGGACTTCCTCGGGAATGCCGGCCCCGTCGTCTGCCACGCTGATCGCGACGAACGGGCCGGCGCTGCCGAGACGCCTTCGCTGCGCCTCAGGCGGCGCGAGCTGCACCCGCGCCACCCCGACCTTGACCCGGCCGCGACCGACGATCGCATCGCGCGCATTGATCGCGAGGTTCACGACCACGCTTTCGAGCTGTGCCGCGCCCGCTCGGATCGCGCCCGCCGAGGGCTCCAGCTCGGTATCGAGCGCGATGCGCGAACCGAGCGCGCGGCGCAACAGGGGCGCCAAATTGTCCACCACTTTGGCAGGCTCGATGGTCCCCGTCTCGACGGTCTCCCGCCGCGCGAAGGCGAGCAGCTGTTTGATCAGCTCTGCGCCGCGTTTGCCGGCGTCGCGCGCAGACTTGAGCTTCTCGAACAGCTTCGGGCGATCGCGGAGCTCCTCGCCCATCAGGTACAGGTTGCCGACTAAAACCGTCAAAAGGTTGTTGAAATCGTGCGCGACGCCGGCCGTCAGACTGCCGAGCGCCTCCATCCGCGCACTCCGCTCCACGGCGGAACGCAATTGCTCCTGCTCCGTCACGTCGACGAAGATGCCGCAAAGTGAACGCTGCCTGGGCGCCGGCAGCCGGTGCACGTCGCCTCGCAGGGCGACGACTGCGCCGTTCACGGCACGCAAGCGGGTGGTCACCGCGGCAGGCTGCGTGCTCGCGCGCTGCCAAACCGCCCAATCGGCACCACTCACGAGAAACTCGGCTATGGCTCTGCCGACCAGCTCGGTCGAGGAGGAGACGCCGAGAAAGCCTCGCAGCCTCGCATTGGCGGCCACGATGCGCCCATCGTCGCCTACCAAAATTGCCGCGAGAACCGTGCTGTGCTCGAAAAGGGACCAGCCGGAATCGTCCACCGCCGCGGGTTCCGGCCGGCCTTGTTGATGTCGCATCAGCCCCCTTCAGGCTTTGCTCGCGCGCCGGACATGGCCGACCGATGACGGGCAACCGTAGTACAAACGGGGCGCAGGTCCCATTGATTGAGGTCACATTTCGACCATAGGCGTCCAACTTCGATGCGGCGCGCCGAGATAGCCCTAGCGACACCGTTACGAGACGTTTCTCACAGGCCGGCATCGACTCAACCGGTAAGCTTTCGGGAACCGTGGCCGCACGTCGGCTGGGAACGCCGGTGACAGATACTAAGCTCAGCAGGACGATCGCGAGCACCGCCACGCTGAAGATCGCGAATATTCATTCGCTGGATCTGTTCTACACGCCGCTCGAGGAACGATTCGAGCGCATCACGCGCATTGCGCGACGCGCGCTGCAGGTCCCCGTTGCGGCGATCACGCTGCTTAACGAAGACAAACAGTGGTTCAAGTCGATCGCGGGTTGGGGTGTCTCCGAGCTACCGCGGGCGCACTCGCTCTGCCGTCTCACGGTACAAGAGAACGGGATCGTGACGATCGCCGACACGCTGTCGGATCCGCGCAGTGCCTCTGCGCCGATCGTGACCTCCGCGCCGCGATTTCGAGCGTACGCAGGCTATCCGATCGCCGACGAGAATGGCGTCGTCGCAGGCACGTTCGCGGTGTTCGACGTCCGGCCGCACGAGTTCTCGCCGGCCGATCGGCAGACGCTGCTCGATCTGGCGGCAATGGCGCAGCGCGAGATGCTGTCGGACCAATTGAGCGATGCCCATTCGGCGCTCACCGCAAAGCTCAGCGTCGCCCGCCGCGAGGCGATGATGGATCCGCTCACGCGGCTGTGGAACAGGCGCGGCGCATCCGTGCTGCTCAAAGCCGCACTCGCATCGGCCGACCAGCGAGGCGAAACGATCGCGCTCGCGCTCCTCGATCTCGACAACTTCAAGCGAGTCAATGACAGCTACGGGCATCAGATCGGAGATGAGGTCCTGCGGAAGGTCGCCACGCGGCTGCTGAGCGCGCTGCGCACAGGGGACGCGGTCTGTAGACTCGGCGGCGATGAGTTCCTGCTGCTTCTGCGGGATTCCGATACCGCCGCTGCGACACGGATCGCAGAGCGCGTTCGTCGCTCGGTCACCGAGGCGCCTATACCGACCCGCGACGGCACGATGCCGATGAGCGTGAGCGTCGGGTTGACGCTGCGCAAGCCGAGGGACGAATTGTCCGTCGACGCGCTGCTCGAACGCGCCGATCGCGCGTTGCTCGAATCGAAGGCGGCGGGGCGCAATCGCGTGCGCGTGACGAGCTGAGCGCGACCAAGCGGCCGACTCGGTGAGTCCTGCCGAAACACCGAAGAAAAAAGCCGGGGCCTTCGCAGCCCCGGCCTTTTCCCAGCGGCACACTCTGGTGCATAGGACTCAAGGAGTCCTGGCGCTACCCCCCCAAAAAGAACGAGCTTGGAGCATGGAGCTCCGAGATGCGGAAATTCGCTGAGGACACGCTTCGCGCGCAGTCGGCGCATGATACGGCTCGATCCGACCCGGACCCGCAGCCGATGGAGCGGGAGGGAGCGATCGAGACGGGTAATTGCGGCTGCGGCCGGATAGGCCTCCGACCGAGATGACGAGATTCAAAGCCGAATCGATCGCCACGGACCCCACTGCAGGAGAGGATTCTCGCAACAGTCTAACCGATTCCCAGTGGCTGTCGAGACCTGCCTGTTGCCCTGATGCGACCCCTGGCAACGCAGAGCTCGCCGCCATGGGGCCGGTATAGGACGGCGAAAATGGCGGGTCCCCGCCGTCTTCGCCGCCGCATTTGCCCCCATTGTCCCGATCATGCGATAAATGCGCGGCGCCGCGGGGCCGCGGCGCGACAACATTCGCGAGCGAGATTGAGGGACCTCGGCTTAGTGCCATTGTGCCACGCTCGGTTTGCGCCTGCGGCATGCCGCCTCGGCGCGTGAGCGTCGTGCTGCGGCGTCTGGATGGCCGTACGCTGCCGGTCGTCATGACCGCAGCGAGCGGCACCGCTAGCAGCAGACTCCCGATTTTGTCGAGCATCCGCCCGGAGAGACGTAAATGATCGAACGATGCCTCACGCTCAAGTGCACCCGCCTTGCGACGCTGGTCGCAGCGACCGCGCTCGCGTGCGGTTTAGCCGCGCAGGACAAGAATCAGGCGGCCTCGCCGGAAAAGCAGAAGATGATCGATCTGGGGATCGAGCAGAAGACGGCCGCGGGTCTGTACCAGCACTTGAAGCAGCAAGCCCACGGCGGCCAAGCGCTGACCGCACGCACCATTCCGGATTGGAGCGGCGTCTGGACCCGCGAAGCGAGCGCATTTTTCTTCGATCCAGATCAGACCTCGATGACGGCAATGCCGACGGCGAAGCTCACTCCGAAATACGAGCAGATGCTGCGGGAGAAGCTCGACCGCGTGAACAAGGGCGTCGAATTCGACCCACTCAGCAACTGTCAGCCGGCCGGTATGCCGCGCTGGATGGTGGAGCCCTTTCTACGCGAGTTCGTCGTCACGACGAACGAGACTTGGCTGATCAACGAAATGCAAAACGAAGTACGCCGCATCTACACCGACGGCCGCGAGCATCCCAGTGCGGCGGACGCCTATCCGCTCTGGGAAGGCGATTCGATCGGGTTTTGGGACGGCGACAAGCTCGTGATTCACACGACGCAAATGCGCGCGGGTCAGTACCAACGAATTCAACCCTTCTACACCGAACAGGTCGAAACAGTCGAGATTTGGCATCGCGACGACGACAAGACGATGACGGCAGAGATCTGGGCCTACGACCCGCCGGCCTTGGCGGAACCCTGGTACACTAAACAGGTTTACAAGCGCTTATCGAACGAGGACAAGAGCTTGCGGATACGATACTGGGACTGCGGAGAGAATCCGAACAACACGGTCCAACAGACGTCCGAAGGCTCGTCCGATTTCAAGGATTTCACGTTTACCGATAAAGACGACAAGGGTAGCTCGAAGTAGCTCAAGGAGACTTGCAATGAGGAATACCTTGGTACGTGCGTTCGGCAGCGTCATGGCGCTGATCGCGGCACCGAGCTTCGCTCACCACTCCGCGGTCATGTTCGACGACCAGAAAGAGATCACGGTGACCGGCGTCGTGAAGGAATTTCAGTACACGAACCCCCACTCGTGGCTGCTGGTGGACGTCAAGAACAAAGACGGCACGGTGACCACTTGGGGCTTCGAAGCAGAAGGGCCGAGCACGCTCACGCGCGCCGGCATCCGACGCGGCGATCTCATGCCCGGCACGGCCATCACGATCACGGGCCACCCGATGCGCGACGGCCGCCCCGCCGCGTCGTGGATCAAAGCGAAGCGGGAGAGCGACGGTAAGGATTTCGATCCGCGCGCCGGTTTCGCGATCAAGTGACGTAAATCCTCGCGGCGGAGGCTCGCGCTGCCAGGATCGAACCGACGGCCGGGCAAATCGCTCGGCCGCCGTGTTTTCGGCCGGGCGGAATGCCGAGCCCCCGACGAGTCGGTCATGGCGAGCCCGCTTCGTTCGGAGGGCCGCCGTCGTGCACGACGCGCACGTCGCGCGTCGGGTACGGAATCTTGATGCCCGCCTCGCGGAACATTTCCCAGATCTTCAGCAACACCGCGCTCTTCACGTTCTGCACTCCGTTGTGAGCGTCGCCGATCCAGATCCGCACTTCTAGGCTCAAACCGCTGTCGCCGAAGCCGATCAAGAGGCACCGGCATTCCGGCTGCTCGAGCACGCGCTCGATCTGGGAAGCCGCGCGCACGCAGATGTCGATCGCCTGGTGCACGTCGGTGTCGTAGTGGACGCTGACCGGAATCTTCAGCCGTGTATGGCTGTTCGTGTGAGTCCAGTTCTCGACGCGCTCGGAGATCAGCGTCTCGTTCGGAATCAAATGCTCGACGCCGTCGCGCGTGACGACGGAGACGTAGCGCGCGCCGAGCGACGTCACCCACCCATAGGTGCCGGAGACTGAGATCACATCGCCGGGCCGGATGGACTTGTCGAGCAGCAGCACCACGCCGCTCACCATGTTGCTGATGACCTTCTGAAAGCCGAAGCCCGCGCCCAAACCGAGAGAGGCGCCGACCACGGCGAGCGCCGTGAGGTCGATGCCCAGGCTGTGAATACCGATCAAGGCGGCCAAGCTGACCAGCACCGCCTTGAGCGATTTCGTGAACAGCACTTGGACCGACGGCGACAGCGCGCGGCTGGAACGAAGTCGCGTCTCGACGACACGGCTCAGGTAGATCGAGAGCGACAGCAGCACCCAGACCGTAATCGCGGACTTGAGCACCGTGTACAGCGAGATCCGCAATCTGCCGATCGTGAGGGCTGCCGAGTCGAGCATCGCGATCGTCGGCTCGAGCAAATTCAGGATGCTGAGTGCAGCGATCGACCACACCGTCCAAGCGAGCACCTTCGCCCACAGTGCGTTCGGCGCGAGCTGCGATACCAGGCGAATCGCGATCCACGCGGTGAGCAGACTGCCGCCGATCTCGAGCAGATGGTGGGGTAGCTTGAGCGCGGCGGCCGCGAGAATCGTTATCCACTGAAAAATCAGCCATAAGACCGGCAGCACGAGCGGCTGTGCGGCGACCGCGAGCGTGGCGACGGCTCGCGGTACTCGCAGCGGCTCGAGCACCGGCCGCAACCGGCGCGTGAGCACGAGCGCCGCAGAGAACGTGGCGCCGACCACGGCAAGCTGCACGAGGTTGTCGATTGCGAAGACGTTCGCGAGCAGCCATTGATAAATGGCGTTGCCGATGGCGGCGAAGCGCTGCGCGTCGATCAGGTCGCTCATGGCGCCGAAACTCCCGGACGGACTCCGTCGGACGGGAGGAGTCTAGCGGAACTCCGTGTGTCCGAGTGTCGACGCGCCGCACGCGGGCGGCGGGGGACGACTCCGCCCGAAATTGCCGTCAGCGACCGCTCAGCGCGCGGAGCAAGCCTGCGGATCCCAACCGCTGCGGTCCTTTTGCTTGCGGAAATTGGTGCTCGTGATCGGCGCGGAACGATGGTACTTCGGATCTTCGAGGATGCTCTTCACGACGAGCCACTGCGAGCCGTCGGGTTCTTGGAGCAGGTCGTAGTACTCGGTGAGCACGGCGTCGTTGCTGTACGGCACGCCGTTCTTGCGCAGATAGCCTTCCGTCATGTGGGTCGTGACGACCTTGAGGCTGCCGGTGGTCGGCGGACGGCCGCGCCCACCCCCTTGGAACTCCCATTCGGCGCGCGACGTGCCTTGGAGCGTTGGCTCAGCCGGATCCTCGACCGGATCGAAATGGAATACCCGCGTTTGCTTGCCGGCATCGGTCTCGATCTCGAGCGTCGAGGCGTTACGCCAGGAGATCCGGAGCCGCCCGGGCAGCCGCATGACACCGGCCGCACCGTAAGCCTTACATTGCTGCCCCGCGGCCTCGTCCTTCGCCGCGTCCCAGTTGGAGGCGATCGCCTCCCCGGCCGGTGTCAGCGTGAAACCGGGATAATCGCCCTTCTCCGGCGTGACCATCCTGAATCGCCAGTCCTCCGTCACGATCGACACCCACTGCCCGGTCAGGTCGATCGGGGCGGCATCCCGCGCCGAGCGCGGTGGCGGCTGCGGTCCGCGCGGCTGCGCGGTGACGCTCGACAGGTGCAGCGCTCCGAGCAGCGCCGCTGCCAGCCAGGCGCGCGTATTCAAGGTCTTCATTGGGCTTCCTCGGCAGGAGAATCGTCGGCCGGCAGCGCCTTCAGGCTCTGATAAGCCGCTTCGACAAAACGGTCCGTAGGCCAAAAGCCGCTCGTGGCCCCGTAAACCGGGTCGTAGTCCGCCGTCGGCTTCGCGGCTTTGACCTGCTCGAGCGTCATTCCGGCTTTGATCATGCTTTGCAACCGGTCGCGGATCACGAGGACCATCTCCCGGAAGTTCAGCACGTCGCCAAGGTTCGACAGCCGGCCGTGCCCCGGAATCACGAGGGTCCCGCCGTCCTGCCCATAGACCGGAATGATGATGTCGACGAGCCGGTCGAGCGCCTTGATGATGCCGCGATAGCTACCGCCTGCCGGGATGTCGATCACGGGGTAGCTCGTCGTGACGAACACGTCACCCGAGGAAATCACATCCGACTTGCGAAAGACCACGATGCTGTCGCCGTCGGTGTGCGCGGCCGGCATGTGGATGATTTCGATTCCTTGGCCGTTGAAGTACATCTCCTTCTTCGCGCCGAAGTACGTATCGGTAGGCCAACCGTCCGACGGCAGCGCATTCGGGCCGGTTGCCGAGCTCAAACGGTTCAGTACGTTCTCGTGCGCGATGATCGCGGCGCCTATGCCGGAGTCGCGGATCGCGCCGGCCATGTTGCCGCCGGTAACCGTGTCGCCCGCAGCACGCAGGTTGACGTTGCCGCCGACGTGGTCCGGGTGATAGTGAGTATCGACGATGTAGTGGATCGGCTTGTCGGAAATGCCCCGGATCACCGCGACGATCTTGGCCGACAGCGGCGCGTACTGCGTGTCGACCAGCATGATGCCGTCGTCGCCGACCTGCATCGTGATGTTGCCGCCCGCACCGACGATCATGTAGAGATCGTCGCGCACCTTGAGCGCGTGCACCTCGACAGCATCGAAATTCTGCGCCTGGGCGGCGGCGTCGAAGCCGTACCCTGTTGCAGCCGCTAGCGCGGCCAGGACGAGTGTCTTCATCATGCGCTCCCTACGGCTGCGGCAACGTTTTGATCTTCTTCATGTACTCGGGGTACATGGTCGCCGCGCCGCCCATGGCCGCCTCGAATGGGATGTGGTGCTTCTGGGCGTACTCGATGAGGAACTTGTTTTGGCCCGGTAGATAATTCGGGAAGTAGTCCACCGGCCGCACGATCTCGACAACGCTCTCGCAGGGATAGGCGCCGATCGCCCCGGTCTGAGCCAACGTGTAATCCCGATCGCGGAAGAACGGCTCCTCGAGATACTTCGGATCTTGCACGAACACGCTCCACGTCAGATTGTCGCCGTGGCGGATAAAATGCTCCGTGACGGTGGCACTGTCGCTGCGTGCGACGCCGTTGCGCCGCAACCAGCCTTCCTTCAAGTGGGTCGTGGTCACCTTGAGCGTGTTGCCGACCCATTCGCCGGTCGAGAACCCCATCGAGGTGTGCTCCGCGTAGTCCGGCGGATGCGACCGGCCGTCCATCCAGATCGTCCGCAGCGTGTTCCAGGCGAAGTGCTGGATATGGACCGCGATCAACTGCTGGGTCTTGGTGTCGTACTCCTGCCAAATCCGGATGTCGGCGAATTGGTTCGCGTAGTCGGACGGATGCACGCGACATTGGTAGTCGGGGATCGAAAGGATCGAGGCATTCCAGCTCTGCGCGCGCATCCGGTCGGCCGCGTTGAGCGGCAAACCGCCGTAATCGCCGAGCTCCGGCCCCGGTACTCGGTCCGGCCAATCTTCGAAGTACGTCGCGTTCCACACGCCCGACAACACGCTTTGGGCGAATGCGCCCGCGGGCAGCAGCAGCGCGCAAGCGACCCAAACCGCATTCGCGGCTCTCCACAGGCTTCGCATCGTTCTCGTCTCCTGGACGACGACCTTCGGAGCGTCGCGCCCGCCGCGGCGGCGAACCGAACGACTCCACTGCAATCGCTGACGCCGTGCGGGATAGCGCACGGCTCGTTGATCTCGCTTAAGAGGACCCCCCGCTCGAGCCGGCTTGCCGGCTCGGTCGCCCGATTGTGCTCATTTCGAAGGCGACTGCGCGATCATAAACGAGCGATCGGTCGGCCTTCAAACGCGCGCACCGGCTCAAAGGGGGTCGAGCGCGTCGGCCGCCGTGAAGTCGCTCCGGATCAAACCGACGGCCGCCAGTGCAGCAACGACCGGCTCGACGACCGCAACGTCGACGCCTGCCCGCGTCGCCCAGCGCGTCGCGCGCAGCCACTCGGCAACGTCGCCCGCCTGAAGACCGTAGCGGTCCGCAATCACGGTCGCGGCATCCCGCTGCGCTGCCAGCCGCTGCGCGGCCGCGCGTCCCGCCTCGTACAGCTTCGCAATCGCCGCGCGCTGGGCGGGGCCGGTCGAATCCCCAACGCAAAGCACGAAGGCGGGCCACGGTGCAACGAACTCGCCGATGCGACGAAAGCGCCCGGCGTCCACCAGCGGCTTGGTCATGAACTTCTCCCAGAAAAACACGTCGGCCCGGCCGGCGGCGAAGGCCTCGACGGCACCCTCGAGATTGCCTACCTCGACTAGGCGCAGCGCGGCAGTGTTCCAGCCGCGCTCGCGAGCATGGACGAACGCCATCAGGTGCGATCCTGAGCCGCGGCGGCTGATCGCATAGCGCGCCGTCTCGAGCTCCTGGATGGCTTCGTAGCGAGACGCCGCCGGCACGTGGATGCCCCAGAGCAACGGCGACTCCACATACAGGCCCGCGATCTTGAAGCCGCCGCCCGTCCCGATCCCCGCGACGGCACCCTCCGTTAGCAATACGGCCGCATCGAGTTGCCCGGCGCGCAGCGCGGTCGCCATCGCGCCGGACCCTTCCGGATAGTCGCACCACCGTGCATCGACACCGAGCGCGCGCCCCCGATCGTCGTCCAACAGCAGCCTGAACGGTAGATTGAAGTGCTCGGGTACGCCTCCTATATTTATCGATATCATGTTCTTATAGATCTTTCTACATAAATGAGATTAGATCTATTTGCCGTCGACCGAGAACGCGATCAGCACGTTGCCGGGCTTACCGCCTCCCTGCGCGTAGCCGGAGTTCACGAGCACGATGCCGCCCGCAATCGTCGGGCCTGCGCCGTCGAGAGCGCCGCCCTCGGCGGGCACACCGTTCACGGTGTCGTAGCGGCGCACCGTATCGAAATCCCAGAGGATGGAGCCGTCGGCGCTCGAGTATGCGCGCACGTGCCCGTCCATCGATCCCGAAAACACTACGCCGGGCATCAGGGATACCGCGCCGGGCTGGGCCGGACTGCAGCGCGCCCGGTCGGCGCAGCTCACGGGCGGTGCCGCCCACACGTGTGAGCCGTCGCGCAGGTCGAGCGCGACGAGCCCGCCGCCGGTCGACGGATCCGCGTCCGTGGCCCAAGTGTTCGGGACGGGCACGCGCTTGAGATCCGAGATCGCGACATAGACTTTCGCCTCGTCGGCCGCCGACCCCCACTGGACACCCCCCATCGATCCGCCGCGCCCGACGCGCTCCTGCCAGAGCGGCTTGCCGTCGTTGTCCGGATCGAGCGCGTAGACGACGCCGGACTTCTGCCCTGCGAGCAGCACGCGACGGCCATTGCCCAGATCGGCGAGGATCGGCGACGCGCCGTAGTCGAAGTCCGGCCCCGCCGCTGCGGCGCAATTGGTCTTGTCCGTCATGCGGCACGCGGCCGTATAGGCATCGAAGCGCGTCGTCTGCCGTGACCACAAAATTTTGCCGTTCCTTGCGTCCAGCGCGACGAAAGCGTCGCTCAATGCGCTCGGCGGATCGGTGTAGTTGTTGCCGGTCGTGACGTAAACGGCTTTGCGCTCAGGGTCGATCGCGGGGCTCGACCAAATCGGCACGCCCGAGGGTCCCCAAAGCTGCGTGCCGACCGCATTCTTTTTCGTCGGCTTCGGCTCGTCGACCATGTACGTCTTCCACAGCACGCGGCCGGTTGCGACGTCGAGCGCGACCAGACTGCCGCGAAATCGGCAGCACTCGTAGGTCGGCGCGGCTCCGGTCGCCTCCTCGCCCGATGAAACCGGCACGTAAAGCTTGCCGTCGTACAGCGCAACGGAGCCGGTAACGCGTGCAGCCGGAAAGTCGTCGACGCGAGTGCTCCAGATCGGCTTGCCGGTCGATGCGTCGAGCGCATGGACCATGGCGCGCTGGTCGCCAAAAAACACCGCGTAGCGGGCCGCCGGGCCGCTGCCGAGCTCCGCGATGCTGATCGCGCCCCGCACGCCGGCGCCCGCGTCGAAATACCAGTGCACGCAGCCGGTTGCGACATCGAGCGAATAGACCTTACCTGCCTGGCTGCCGACGAACACACGGCCGGCCGCCACGGTTGAAGCGGCGTAGGCTCGATTGTCGCCGGGCAGACCGAACGCCCATTTGACCGCGAGCCGCGGCACCTCCGCGACTTTGATGCCTGCGGCCCGCGTGCTTTGCATTCGAGTGTTCCCGCCCGTCGCACCCCAGCCCTGCCAGAACGGCGCCGTCAGCTCGAAGCGTGTGCTCGACGGCGCGCATAGCGCGCTCGGCGGGGGATCCATCGCGAGCGAGGTCCCGAGCGCGTGTCCGGCGAGATATTCGCTGAGCGTGCGCCGCTCGACCGTCGACATCCGCAGCGCCATGCTGATCATCGGCCCGCTTTCCATCGCGGCGAGAATCTGCTCGGGCGTCATCGCTCCGAGCGCCGCTCGATTCGGGGCGCGCGGCACACCGGCATCGTGGCAAGCGGCGCAATTGGCTGCATAAAGTGCCGCAGCCGAGGGCTCTTGCGCCTGCACGATGCGCGCGGCAGCCAAGACGCACGCAGCCGCCGCAAGCGGCAGCTTCCAGATCCTCTGCATCGGTTTTCCCTCGGTCGCGGTTTGCCGCCGCGTCAGCGGCCGCGCGGCGCGAGATACGCGGCGAGCGCAGCCAAGTCGGCGTCGTTGATCTCGGTCTTACGAAACGGCGGCATTACGGATACGCCCTTGCGCACGAACCTCTGGGTGATGGCCGGCGCGAGATCGGTGCGCTGCTCGAGCGCGGCCGGCACTTTCTGCGGCGCGATCGGGCACGCAACCGGCTCGCGGGTCGGTCGACACTAGCCGCGAGCCACGGGCGCAATCACCCACGCGAACAGCGGCTCTCCGTCCTCTGCGGCCTTCTGGCCGGCTTGCGCGGCGCGCCCCTCCCGGAGCTGATGGCGGCCGCTCGGGCAGCTCAGCACCACGTCGGCGAGGCCTGCGCCCCAATCCGTCGCGCAGACCGCCGCCTCACCTGCTGCGACCATCGACGTCGGTCCCGCTAGGCGGTGCTCCACACCGTCCCCCGAGAGCGAATGCTCGCTACGAAACACGACTCGCATGCCGCGGTCCCACGCGAGCCGCTCGAGACAGAACAGCGCACCGTGCGCCGTCAATCCCGCAATCGCGGCCGGCGTCTCGCGCCAACGACGATCGAGATCGTGGTACCAAAGCCAAGTCATGTCGCCCTCGATCGGGTGCACGGCCGCGCCGCGTGCGGACGCGCGGCGTGCGAAGGCAACGCTCGCCGCGAAGCGACTGTCGTAGACGACCTTGTAAAGCGGTACTGCGCCGGGACGCGCAGCGATCTTTGTCAAGTCGGCTGCACTTTCGGCCGTCGCGGCCGCGAACGGCCAGGCCGCCGTAGCGGCGACTCCGATTTGCAGGAACTCTCTGCGGCTCGTCATCCGATGCTCCCCACGCGCGCCGCATCGGCCTGCGGCACTCGCCGTATGATACGACGCCGGCGCCGCAGCCGCACGAGCGCGGCGATCCTCAATCCGTGACCGCCAGCCCCTCGGAGCGTCCCGGCCGGCGCAGCACGCCACTGGCCGCCAGCTCCTCGATGAAACCAAACGATCGCATGTCCTCGATCCGCTGCGGGTACAAGATACCGTCGAGGTGGTCGCACTCGTGCTGAACCACACGCGCGTGAAAGTCGCTCGCCGTGCGATCGATTCGGGCACCGTGCTGATCGAAGCCGTGATAGCGGATGCGCTGGTAGCGCGGTACGAGGCCGCGCATGCCGGGCACGCTCAGGCAGCCCTCCCAATCGTCCTCGCGGTCCTCGCCGAGCGGCTCGATCGTGGGATTCACGAGCACCGTGAACGGCACGGGCTCGACGTCGGGATAACGCGGGTTGTGCTCGACTCCAAAAATGACGACGCGCTCGAGCACACCGATCTGAATGGCGGCGAGCCCCGCACCGTCGTGTGCGCGCATCGTATCGAGCATGTCGGCAATCAAAGCATGCAGATCGGGCGTGTCGAACTCCCGAACCGGCACCGCGATCTCGCGGAGCCGAGGATCGCCCAAGCGCAGTATCGGTCGAACCGCCATCAGCGTCATCCTATTACGGCTCGCAAATGCGCCGCCGTGGAATTCATTCTAGGGTCTTCCACACGACGG
This sequence comes from uncultured Gammaproteobacteria bacterium, assembly GCA_963817615.1. Lineage (GTDB taxonomy): Bacteria > Pseudomonadota > Gammaproteobacteria > Steroidobacterales > Rariloculaceae > FEN-1219. The sequence continues at coordinate 1,239,746 of CAWFPH010000003.1, forward strand.
GTGAAGCGCTAAGCTACGCGCGGCCATGGCGACCGACATCATCATCGTAGGCGCTGGAATCGGTGGCCTTGCGGCCGCGGCCACGCTGCTGCGACGCGGTCACCGGGTGCGCGTCTACGAGCAAGCTTCGGCGCTCGGCGAAATCGGCGCGGGCATTCAGATCAGTGCGAACGCTTCGCGCGTGCTGCACGCCTTGGGACTGGCGGAACGTTTGCGTTCCGTAGCGGTCACGCCGCAGGCATTTCACTATCGGCTCTACAGCACGGGCGAGCTTCTGCAGGAACTTCCCCTCGGCGAGCGCCACGAACGGGCTTATGGCGCCACCTACTACCATTTGCACCGCGCGGACCTGCACGGGATTCTCGCGGCTGAGGTGCAGGCGCTCGCCCCGAGCGCAATCACGCTCAATGCGGCAGCGACGCGCTTCGTCGAAAGCCGCGACGCCGTGACCGTGCATTTCGCCGACGGCACGACCGCGAGCGGCGAGCTCCTGATCGGCGCGGACGGCATCAAATCCGCGATTCGCGGCCAGGTGCTCGGTCCGACACGCGCCGAGTTCACGGGCTACGTATCCTGGCGCGCGCTCCTGCCGTCGGCGCGGCTGCCTCCCGATTTCATGCCACGAGTCTGCACGAACTGGTCCGGACCGGACGCGCACGTGATCGTCTACTACGTTCGCCGCGGCGAGCTCGTGAACTTCGTCGGGCTCGTCGAAGACGCCGAGTGGCGCGACGAATCGTGGACGGTCAAGGCGCCTTGGGAGCGCCTCAAGGCCGACTTCGCGGCGTGGCACCCGAAGGTGCAGCTCTTGATAGATCGGCTGGACAAGGACCAGTGCTATCGGTGGGCGATGTACAACCGCCCGCCGGTCACCGGCTGGAGCACCGAGCGCGCGACGCTGCTCGGCGATGCCGCGCACCCGACGCTGCCGTTCATGGCGCAAGGCGCGGCCATGGCGATCGAGGACGGCGCCATTCTCGCGCGGGCGCTAGAGGCCACTCGGAGCGTCGCGACCGCGCTCGATCTCTACCAACTCACCCGCTACGCGCGTACGACACGCGTGCAGGTCGGCTCGGACGAGCTCGGCAAGCTTTATCACTTGAGGACCGAAGACGCGCTGAAACACGCGTTCGCTCACCGCGACCTGACGAAGGAGCGCGGCGAGTGGCTGTATTCCTACGATCCGCTGACCGCTCCTCTCGGCAGCGATTGAGCGGCCCACCGGCGGCCTGCCGACTTCCGGCGCGTCCCTGCGCACGTTCGCGGAGCGGCTCGACTTTGCATAAGGTGTGACCTGGTTTGGGGAAACGCGCTCCCACGGGCGGCAGACTACGGCGATCGGCCATGACGGCGGGGCGCCATGTATCAAGCACACTTCAGTCTCAAGCGACGGCCGTTCGAGGGCGGGATCGCCCAGGACGCCGCCGTCTACCTCGGTCCGCGCGAGCAGCGACTGCTCGGGGCCGTCAAAGTGGCGCTCACGACCCCCGACTCGGCGATCGTGCTCACGGGTCCGGCCGGCATCGGGAAGACCACGCTGATCTCCGCCGCGCTGCGCGCGACGAGCACGCGGCTCGCGCTCGGTTGGATCAATTCCGAGCCCACGAGCCCGGCAGAGCTGCTCGAGTTGCTGCTCACCGAGTTCGGCTGCAACGCACAGCGCGCGGGCCGCGTCGAACGGCTGCAGATGTGGCGGCAATTCTTGAACGAGATGAACGCAACGGAATCGCGAGTCTTCGTCATCGCCGAGCGAGCCGACGATCTTCCCGTGGAGTTGCTGCGCACACTCGACTCGCTCACCGCCGGCGATCCCAACGGCGGTCTCGGCGCCAATCTGGTGCTGCTCGGCGAGCCGGGCTTCAACGATACCTTGAAGCGCCCCGCGCTCGCGGCGCTACGCCAGCGCATCCGGCTGCGTACGCAGCTCGGCCCGTTCGATACGAACGAGCTGCGCGACTACCTGCGCCACCAGCTCGCATCTGCGGGCGGTACGCTCGACGGTATCTTCACGCCGGATGCGATCCAAGCGCTGCACCGCTTCTCAGGGGGATCGACACGACTTGCCAACAATCTTTGCGAGAGCGCCCTGACGGTCGCGGCGGCACAAGGCGAGCCTCGACTGACTGCCGAGCGCGTGCTGCAGACGGCCGTCGAGCTGTTCGGCATGGCGTCGGACGGCGAATCGGCGCGGCAAGCCACGGCAGCCGGCGCTGCGGCCGTAAGTGCTTCGCCTCCCGCCGCGGCTACGCCGGCCGACGCAACCGTTCCGCCGCCGGACGACACCGCTGCTTCGCCGAGCCGCACCGCTCCGGCGACCGCCGCGGCGAGTACCCATTCCGCCTCCACGGCGCCGCCGAGCGTGTCCGTTGCGGCGCCGAATCCGACCGCTGCACCTTTCGCGCTGCACGCCGGCCCAGCGCCGACAACATTCGCGCAATCGAGCCTCGCGCGCACGAGCGCTGCCGGGCCACTACGACCATCACCCGCGGAGATCGTCCCGGCTGCGCCGCAGCCGCGCGACCGAGCGGCGCCTGCATCGGCGGCCGCGACTCGAGAAGCCGCTGCACCGACCGTCACTGTCGACCGCACGGCGGATGCCGCGCCCGCTGCACGACCCGCGGCGCCGGCGCCGGCACCTGCGCCGGAAACCGACGCGGTCGACGATTCGTTCACGATCACGACTCTGGTCGATATGCCGGAGGTGCCGATGCTCGATCTGCCGGTGTTGACCGATGCAGTCGAGCCGCTGGCCGCACGACCCGTGCCCACGCCGGCGGCGCCGCGCGCACCCCAGGCACCGACCGCCGCCGACGGGACGGCCTTGCCCGCCGCGGCGCCGTCCGAACCCGGCGCCATGCCGCAATCCGCCCCAACGCCCGAACACGCTGCGGCGCCGGGCTTGCCCGCCGCGCCGCCGCGCCGCTCCACCACCGCGATCGAACGGCCGGCCTTCCTCGCTCCCGCCTCCGCGGCTTCGCAGCGTGCCGAGGCTCGCAGCCCACCGGCCGCCACCGCGCCGCCCAGACCCTCCGTCACGCCGCGACCGCCACCCGCGCCCGAGGCTCCGGCCGAGGACGAACTGCACCGCACGCAAACGATGCGTGCTCTGTCGGTCGCGAAGTCGATCGACGAGGTCAGCGATTCGATGGCGGAAACGCTGTTCGGCGAAGCCGATCTCGACATGCTGAGCGCCGCGCTCGCGACGGCGGGTTGGCAAGACGAGACGGCCGAGCCCGCCGCAGCGCCCAAGCCGGTACCCGCCCCGCCCCAGGATCCTCCAGTGGAAGACCCGTTCGACTGGTTTCTCGCGCCGGACGCGCCGCTCGAGCTGATCGACGATTCCGAACCGCCGCCGAGTCACACGAAATCGAAAGTCGCCGCCCGGAGCTGATCGCAATGCGCGCACGCCACGCCGCGGATCCATCGTTCGCGCGGCGTGCGCCAGACACGGTGCCGCGGGAGCACCACCCGCCGCGTCGACCGATTTTCCCACCATGGCCACGATCCTCGTAGTCGACGATCGGCCGATCAATCGCGAGTTCCTCGCGACGTTGCTCGGCTATGCCCGCCACCGGGTGCACCAGGCCGCGGACGGTGCCGAGGCGCTCCTGGCGCTCGAGGCCGAGACGCCCGATCTCGTCATATCCGACATCCTGATGCCCGTGATGGACGGGGTGGAGCTCGCACGCCGCGTCGCGGGAGATCCTCGGTTCAGGGACGTTCCCGTGATCTTCTACACGGCCACTCATCGTTTGAGCGAAGCGCGCGTGATCGCGGCGACGTGCGGCGTGACGACCGTGATTCCGAAACCGTCGGAGCCTCAAGCGTTGCTCGACGCGATTCACGAGCAGCTCGGCTTACCGCCGCTCGCGCTCGAAGGTTCGGCGGACCCCCCCGGGCACACCGCACCTGGGCACTCGTCACACGGCGGCTACTTCGACGAGATCGACAATCTGCGCCAGGAGCTCGCGGCTTCGCTGGCTGCGCAACCGGCCGCGGCCGGGCTCGACCAACTCGTTGCCAATTTCGATCGCTCATTCGCGCAGGCGCAGGGACTGAGCATGCGCCTCGCCGCATTGATCGAGCTCGGCCTCGATTTGCCGAAGCAAGCCGATTCCGGACGCATGCTCGAGATGTTCTGCCATGCCGCCCGCGACGTGATGAGCGCGCAGATCGTGGGCGTTTGCACCCTCGACGACGACCGGCGGGTGAGCGAGTTCGAAGCATGGGGGCTCACGCCCGAAGAGACCGCCGCCGTTCGCTCACAACTCGATCCGTGCGCCGGACTGCTCGGCGAAACGCTCAACGCGCGCACCCTTGGGCGAGTCGACGCATCGCAACGCCTGCAACGTACGGCAATCGGCCTGCCGCCGAGCCACCCGGACGTGACCACGCTGCTCGCGGTGCCCTTGGTCTCCGCGAGCCGCATCCATGGCTGGTTCTACGCTGCGAATCGATTGGGCGGGGACTTCCCGCCGGGCGACGAGCAGCTCGCCGTCACGCTCGGCTCGCAGCTCGCCTCCGAGTTCGAGAACCGGCTGCTCGTCGATCGTGTCCAGCGGCATGCCGCTTTGCTCGAGGCCGAGAGCCGCGAGCGCAAGGTTGCGCTCGAGCGACTGCAAGAGAGCGAGGGACGCTTTCGTGAGCTCGCGGAAAACATCCGCGAGGTGTTCTTCCTCCGCGACGCGAGCTCGGGAGCCATGCTGTACGTCAGTCCGGCATTCGAGGAGGTTTGGCAGCGCAGCGTCGTCGACCTCTATGCGAATCCGCAGGCCTGGCAACAGGCCGTGCATCCGGACGATCGCGGCGTCGCCGAACGCGTCCAAATCCAGCAAGCCGCCACGGGCGGGTTCAGCACGGAGTACCGAATCGTGCGGCCCGACGGGTCCGTTCGCTGGATACGCTCGCGCGGATTTCCGATCCGTAACGCCGCCGGGACGGTCTACCGCATCGCAGGTCTAGCCGAGGACATCACCGCTACCAAGCTGCAGGAATTGAGCGTCCGGCGCCTTTCGCGAATCCATCGAGTGCTGAGCGGCATCAATTCGGCGATCGTACGCATCCACGAGCGCGACGCACTGCTCGACGAAGCCTGCCGCGTCGCCGTGGAGGAAGGCGGATTCCCGATCGCGTGGATCGGCGTCTTCGGGGGCGAAGCCGCGCCGGCCCGCGTGGTCGCCGCGCGCGGCATCGACGCCGCAACCCGCGCCGCGCTCGACGAGTACGTCGACGACGGCCGCAATCACGACTGGCCGCCCGCGCGCGCGACCCTGTACTCGCATTCGCCCGTGGTCGTCAACGACCTCCGCGGCGCGCTCGGGCCGAAAACGGGGCCGGTATCGCGCCGCGCGGTCGAGCGCGGATATGGTTCGATGGTCGGTTTGCCGCTTCTGCCGAACGGCGAGCTTGCGGGCGCAATGGTGCTTTACGCCGAGGAAACCGCGTTCTTCGATGAGCATGAGCTCGCACTGCTCGAGGAGCTCGCGAGCGACGTGTCCTTCGCGTTGCAGTACATCTCGAAGGAGGAGCAGCTCGCGTACCTCGCGTATTACGACCCGGTGACCGGGCTCGCGAACGCGACGCTGCTCCGCGAACGCCTGTCGCAGCTGCTGCAGCGCAGGTCGCGCGATCGCACTGCGCTGATCCTGCTCGACCTGGCGCGCTTCGGCCAGCTGAACGACTCGCTCGGCCGACACGTCGGCGACCAACTGCTCACTCAAGTCGGCAAACGACTGCAGGCCGCCATGCCCGACGGCGGCAGCCTCGCGCGGATCGGTGCCGACGTTTTCGCCATCGCCGTTCCGACGCTCCGCGAGGACACCGACGCGGGCGGCATCTTGCAGGAGAAGGTGCTGAGCGCGCTCGCGAAGCCGTTCGCGATTGCAGGGCACGAGCTGCGCGTCTCGGCGCGCGCCGGCGTCGCGGTCTATCCCAACGACGGCGACGACGGCGAAACGCTGCTCAAGAACGCCGAGGCGGCATTGAAGCAGGCGAAGACGGACGGTCTTCGCTATCTCTTCTATTCATCGAAGCTGAATGCTCAGGTCGCAGAGGATCTCGCGCTCGAGCAACAACTGCTGGCAGCACTCGAGCGGCGCGAGTACCTCGTTCATTACCAACCCAAGATCGCTGCAAAAAGCGGCGAGCTCGTCGGTGTCGAGGCGTTGCTGCGTTGGCGCAACAAGAAGGGCGTGCTCGTTCCGCCGGACCGCTTCATCCGCGTGCTCGAGAACACCGAGTTGATCCTCGACGTGGGACGCTGGGTGCTCGAGCAGGCACTTGCGGACTACGACGGCTGGCGTTGCGCGGGTCTCAAGGCGCCGCGAGTTGCGGTGAACGTATCGCCCGTCCAGCTACGCTACATGGACTTCACCGAGATGGTGACCGCGGCACTCGAGCGATCCGGCACGGACGGCTCCGCCCTCGAGCTCGAGATCACCGAAAGCGTGATCATGGCCGACATCGAGTCCAACACTGCTCGGTTGCAGCAGATCTGCGACGCGGGCGTGACGATCGCGATCGACGACTTCGGCACCGGCTACTCGTCGCTCCGCTATCTCGCGAAGCTGCCGGTGCAGACGCTCAAGATCGATCGCTCGTTCGTGGCAAGCATGGCTTCGGATCCGGATAGCATGACGCTCGTGACCACGATCGTAGGGCTCGCGCATTCGTTCGATCTCGGCGTCGTCGCAGAAGGCGTCGAATCGGAAGAGCAGGCGCAGCTGCTGCGCCTGCTGCAGGTCGACTCGCTACAAGGCTATCTGTTCGGCAAGCCGATGCCGGCCGCCGAGATCGCGAAGCTGCTGACGCGCCACGAGCCCGAGCGCATCGTCGAGCGCCGCTAGCCGCGTGCGTCGAGCGACACGTACGGCCGCGCCTCGGGGCCCGTGTAGACGGCGGTAGGCCTGATCAATCGATTGTTCGCGCGCTGCTCGATGATGTGCGCGGACCAGCCCGAGATCCGCGCGCAGACGAAGATCGGCGTGAACAACGCCGTCGGAATTCCGAGCAATCGATAGACCGACGCACTGTAGAAGTCGAGATTCGCGAACAGTTTTTTCTCCCGAGCGAGCACCGCCTCGATCGCTTCGGAGACCGGATAGAGCACCATGTCACCCGCAGCGTTCGAGAGCGTCTGCGCCCATGCCTTGATCACGGCGTTGCGTGGATCCGCCGTGCGGTACACGGCATGGCCGAATCCCATGATCTTCTCTTTGCGCGCGAGCATCGCCTCGACGCCGCGCGTCGCCGCGGCCGACGTGTCGAAACGATCTATCAGGTCCATCGCGGCCTCGTTAGCACCGCCGTGCAGCGGTCCGCGCAGCGTGCCGATCGCGGCCGTCACGGCGGAATAGAAGTCCGACAGCGTCGCAGCGCACACGCGAGCGGCGAACGTCGACGCGTTGAACTCGTGCTCGGCGTAGAGAATCAACGACGCATCGAGCGCGCGCTCGTGAAGCTCGCTCGGCGGCGCGCCGTGCAGCAACTCGAGAAAGTGCGCGGCGGTGCCGCGTGCCTTGGTGGCCGTCGCAATCCGCACGCCGCTTGCCGCGTAGTGGTGCCAGTACAGCAGCATCCCGGGCAGGCACGCGATCAGCCGGTACGCAACGTCGAGCTGGCGGGCGAAGTCGCGCTCGGGCTCGAGCGCGCCGAGCATCGAGGAGCCGGTGCGCAGCACGTCCATCGGATGCGCGTCGCCCGGTATCCGCTCGAGCACCTCGCGGAGGGCAGCCGGCACCTCGCGCGACCCTGCCAGGCGCCGCGCGAACGCCGCAAGCTCGGCGCGCCTCGGCAGCTCGCCGTGCAGCAGCAGGTAGGCCACCTCCTCGAACGTCGACTGGGCCGCCAGCTCGGCGATCTCATAGCCGCGGTAGCGCAGGCCGTGACCGTCCGCGACGCTCGAGATTCCCGTTTCGCCGGCCGCGACGCCGCGCAATCCCGCCGCACCGCTCATCCTCGTGCCTCCCCGTCGCCGCGGACTGCCGCGGTCGCGCCCTCGCGCCCGTAGAGCTCGTCGAGCTTGCGCTCGTACGCATGATAACCGAGCACTTCGTACAGCTCCTCGCGCGTCTGCATCGTGTCGAGCACCGCGCGCTGCGTGCCCTGCTCGCGCAGCGTACGATACACGCCGAGCGCCGCCTTGCTCATCGCGCGAAATGCGGACAGCGGATATAGCACGAGCCGCACGCCCGCACCACCGAGCTCGGTCACCGTGAAATACGGCGTGAGTCCGAACTCCGTGAGATTCGCAAGCACCGGCACGGACACGGCCGATGTGAACGCACGGTAGTCGTCGAGCGTTCGCAATGCCTCGGCGAAAAGCATGTCCGCGCCGGCATCGACATAGGCTCGGGCACGATCGAGCGCCGCAGCCAAGCCCTCGCGGGCGACTGCGTCGGTGCGCGCCATGACCACGAACGCGTCGTCCGTGCGGGCGTCGACCGCCGCTTTCAACCGATCGCACATCTCGGCGGCCGCGACCGTTGCCTTGTTCGGCCGGTGGCCGCAGCGCTTGCCTTGCTCCTGGTCCTCGAGATGCATGCCCGCAGCACCGGCGCGCGTGAGCTCTCGAGTCGTGCGCGCGATGTTGAGCGCGCTGCCCCAGCCGGTGTCCGCGTCGACGAGCAGCGGCAGCGCCGTAGCTGCCGTGATGCGTCGAACATCGTCGAGCACGTCGTTGAGCGTGGTCACGCCGAGGTCGGGCAGTCCGTAGGATGCATTTGCGACGCCGGCCCCGGAGAGGTAAATCGCCTCGAAGCCGGCGCGCTCGGCAAGCAGCGCGCAATAGGCATTGACGGTGCCCGGGATCTGCAACGGTGCCGCGCCGGCGGCCGCCGCGCGCAGCTTCAATCCCTGACTCATGCTTGAATCCTCCTGCGCGCGCCTGCGCGGCGCGGCCATCTCATGCCGACCACAGTGCCATGAACTCGTCCACGGGCAGCGCCTCGAGCAGTTCCTGCTGCGCGCAGGCGCGCTCGATCCGCGCACACCGCTCGCTCGGCAGACGCGTCGCGAGGTTCGCCGCGAACTTCGCGAGCAGCCGCGGGATGCCCTCCTCCCGGCGGCGGCGATGTCCGAGCGGGTAATCCACGGCGATGCGCTCGGTCGCAGTGCCATCGTCGAATACGACTTGAACGGCGTTGCCGATCGCGCGCTTGTCGGGATCGAGGTAGTCGCGGCTGAAGCCCGGGTTCTCCGTGACCGTCATCTTCGCGCGAAGGCGGTCGACGCGCGGGTCGGCCGCCACGTCGTCCTCGTAGTCCGCCGCCGTGAGGCGGCCGAAGATCAGCGGGATCGCGACCATATACTGCAGGCAATGATCGCGGTCCGCCGGGTTCGCGAGCGGGCCGGTCTTGTCGATGATCCTGAGCGCGGGCTCTTGGCTCTCGAGCAGCACTCGCGCCACGCGCTCGAGCCGCGGCGCCACGGTCGGATACAGCGTGAGCGCAGCCTCGACCGCGGTCTGCGCATGGAACTCGGCCGGAAACGCGATCTTGAACAGCACGTTCTCCATGACGTAGGAGCCGAGCGGGCGCGCGAGTTCGATCGACCGGCCGCGATAGAGGACGTCCTCAAACCCCCATGTGGGTGCGGTCAACGCCGACGGGTAGCCCATCTCGCCGCGCAACGCGAACAGCGCGTGGCGCACGGCACGACTCGTCGCATCGCCGGCGGCCCAGCTCTTGCGCGAGCCCGTGTTCGGCGCATGCCGATAGGCGCGGAGCGCTCCGCCGTCGAGCCACGCGTTCGATAGCGCCGCGACGATTTGCTCGCGCGTGCCTCCCAGCATCGCCGTCGCGACCGCCGTGCTCGCAATACGCACGAGCAGCACGTGATCGAGCCCGACGCGGTTGAACGCGTGGTCCAGCGCCAGCACGCCTTGAATTTCGTGCGCCTTGATCATCGCCGTGAGCACCGCGCTCATCGGCAGCGGCGATTCGCCCTCGGCAACGCTGCGGCGCGAGCGGTAATCGGCGACGGCGAGGATCGCGCCCAGATTGTCCGACGGATGACCCCACTCCGCCGCGAGCCAAGTGTCGTTGAAGTCGAGCCAGCGCACGAGTGTGCCGATGTCGAACGCGGCGGTCACCGGATCGAGCTCGAAACCGGTGCCGGGCACGCGCACGCCGCCCGGAAGAGTCGCTCCGGGCACGATCGGGCCGAGCAGCCTCGTGCAGGCGGGGTAGCTCAGAGCGAGCACCGCACAACCGAGCGCGTCCATCAAGCAATAGCGCGCAACGCGCCTCGCCTCCGCTCCAGCGGCGGGAAAATCGAGAACGTAGTCGGCGATTTCCGTGAGCAGCCGATCAGGAGCGGGCCGCTCGGCGTTGCGATGGATTGCAGACATGCGGCTTCCGCGCCGGCCGAGTGAGCGGCCAGTATATAAGCAGCGCGCCGTGCACCCGCAACCAAAGACCCGTCAATTGGGCGACAATGGCGTACCGCAATGCGTCCGCGTGTCTCGATGCTGAGCTATCTGCACGCCTTTCATGCCGGCAATCACGCGGACGTGCTGAAGCACGTGACGCTGCTCGCGATCCTGAGTCAGCTCGCGGCGAAGGACAAACCGCTGCGCTACATCGAGACGCATGCCGGCGCCGGCGGGTACTACTTGCGCTCGCCGGCTGCGCGGCGGAACCACGAGTACCGCGACGGCATCGGCCGGCTCTGGGGCAGCGCAGACGCACCTCCTGTCGTTGGGCGATGGCTGGCCCTCGTGCGCCGCTACAACGGCGGCGAAGGCGAGCTCGAACGCTACCCGGGCTCGCCCTGGCTTGCGCGCGAGGCGCTGCGACGCGACGACTCGATGTACCTGTTCGAGATGCATCCGGCGGAGCACCGCCGCTTGCTGCACGACCTCGGCGGACGCGCTGTCCACGTCCTCCGCGAAGATGGCCTAGCGCGTTGCATCGGGCTCGTGCCACCGCCCGAGCGGCGCTCGTGCATGCTCATCGACCCTTCCTACGAGACCGCAGATGAGCACGTGCGCGTGCTCGACGCGCTCGCGAAGGCCCACCAGCGGTTCTCGACCGGCGTGTTCGCGGTCTGGTACCCGATCATCGAGCGGCGCTGGGTGCAGCGCTTCGAGCGAGCGGCTCGCGCGCTCGCCGTCGCCTCGCTCGCGCTTTACGAGCTCAGCATCGCGCCGCCGGCTGCAAACAGGGGCCTCATGGGCAGCGGGATGCTGGTCGTCAATCCCCCCTGGACGCTGCGCGACGAGATGGAGAGCGCGCTGCCTTGGCTCGCCCGGAAGCTCGGCCGCGACGGCCGCGGCGCCTACCGCATCGCGGAGTAGCTACTCGAGCGCCGCGAGCATTCCGGTCGTCGCGAGATCGACCGCGACGAGCAATACCCCGCCCCAGAGCGACACCGGGTGAACGCGCCGTCGCGTGAGCGCGTCGTAGGCAGCGTTCGCGAATGCGGCAACTGCATAGGTCGGCGATGCGAGCCATGCGGCATCGAGGTAGCCGAAGAGCCGCCCCGTCGCGGGCGGCAGCAGCACCACGGCCGCGAGCAGCATCAGACGCTTGTGCACCGCCGCGTGATGGCGCAACACGAGAGCCGCGATCGAGAACGCGCCGAACAGGGCGAGCGGCGCGCCGTTGGCGAACAGATGCACGGCAAGCGCGCGGGTCGATTCGCCGGTGTGGCCGCGCTCGAAGCCGGCGATCACGACCGCGCCCTGCGCGAGCATCGCAATCGCGAGCAACGCACCCGCGGCACCGAGGCGGCGATGAACTCGCTCGCGGCCGCTCGCGACGAGCAACGTCTGCATCGCGAACAGCACGATCCACGCCGTGCCGAGAATGCCGTGCGCGCGGACGGCCGCCGACAACGGCGGCGCCGCAAAAAACAGGCCCCGCGCGAAGAACGTCGGCGCGAATCCCGCGAACATGACGACCGCGAGCACGAGGGCCATGCCGGCGTAGAACGCCCTATCCGAGCGCCGGCCGGCGAACGCCGCGCTCGCCGTGACGGTGCCGCTTAGAGCGCTGCCCGCCACGTGCCGTTGCCGCCGTGCGAGGCGCTCACTGCGCGACCGGTGCCACGTAAGCAAGCGTGTAATTGAGCAACCACACGAGGAACAGTACCACCGGGACGTGCACCGCGAACTGCAGCATCGAATAGCCGACGACGTCGCGCGCCTTGATGCCGAGAATGCCGACGAGCGGCAGCATCCAGAACGGGTGTATCAAGTTGGCGAGCGCCTCGGTCGCGTTGTAGGTCTGCACGACCCAGCCGAGATGCACGCCGAGCGACTTTGCAGCCTCGAGCATGTACGGCGCCTCGATCAGCCACTTGCCGCCTGCGGACGGGATGAACAATCCGAGAAGGGCCGAGTAGATGCCGACCATCACCGGATAAGTGTGCTGCGATGAGATCGACACGAAGAAGTGCGACAGGCTCGTCGACAGCCCCGATTCGGTCAGCATCCTCACGATGCCGGCATACATGGGATATTGGATCAGCACGCCCCCGACCGGCGTCACCGACGCCGCGATCGCGCGAACGAACGACTTCGGCCGCCAGTGCAGAACGAGCCCGACGATCAAGAACAGGAACACGTAATGGTCGAGCTGCAACAGCACGCTCGGTCCGTTCGCGATCACCTCGCGGGCAAGGAATCCGAGACCGAGCGCGCCCACCACGATCGTGAGCAGCGGACTGTGCTCGAGCCACTCGCCGGGCTTGTCGCGCCGGCCCACGTCGCCGGTCGCCGGAGCATAGTCGACGCCCATGTCCGCCATGCTTCGGGCCTGTCCCTCGGCGGGCGCGGACCAATACGCGATCGCCATCGACACCAAGACGAGCACGGCCGCTACAGCCAAGCTCTGCCAGAGGCCGAGCGTCTGCGACAGCGGGATCACGCCGCTGATGCGCCGGATCGCATCGGGCAATGATGCCGGCGCGGCCATGATCAGCGCGGCCGAGGACGACAGCCCGAGCGCCCATACGCTGCCGACGCCAAGATATGCGGCCGCCCCGATCGCGCGATAGTCGCTGCCGCGCACGCGATGCGCGACCTCGCGCGCGAGCAATGCGCTGAAGATCAGGCTGAAGCTCCACGAGACGAGCGACGACAGCATCGAGAACAAGCCGACGTACGCGGCCGCCCCGCGGCCGGTTGTAGGCACCTGCGCCAGCGCACGCACGATCTTGTAGACAGGCGGCGAGGTCGCGACCGCATAGCCCGTCACGACGATCATCGACATCTGCATCGTGAACGTCGTGAGGTCCCAGAAGCCGCTGCCGAACCGCTGCGCGGCCGCCACCGGCGAGCTGCCGGCCGCAACGCTTGCGAGAAACACCAGCGCGACCGCCGCGAGCGCGAGGGCGAACGCGTCGGGAAACCATTTTTCGAACCAGTCGGAGAGCGAGAGCCCGATGCGCGCGAGGCGCGAGCTTTCGGCGGTTTGCGAGGCGGCCCCCATCGGCCGGCGACTATAGGTGACGCGCGAGCAGCTTGGCAACCGCCGAGCGCGCGGCGGCCGCGGGCTCCAAATACTTCAAGAATTCATAAGGATTGCGCTGCCCGCGGCCGACGAACGCGGCGTTTCGCAGCGCAATGCCGCGCGGCTCATTTCGGCGGCTACACGCCGCCGCCGCGCGCCTAACGACGCGACGGCCGGCCTCGCCGTCGCCCGACCGCGCAGCGCGAAAGCGCCACGCGCGTCCAAGCGGCGAGCTCCGCGGCGGCTCACGGGTGGACACGACCGCAAGGGCCGAGCTACGCTGCCGCGGCTAAATTCGACGGTGACGAGGGACGCTCAGTGGGACTTCTGGCTTGGCTCGAAGCATCGTGGCTCGGTGAATGGGTGCGGATGTCGACGGCGGGTTACCCGACCGCGATCACGCTGCACGCGATCGGCATGGCCATCATGGTGGGGCTCGCGGTCGCGCTCGACATGCGGCTGCTCGGCTGGTTCAAGGCCATCCCGCTGCAATCGCTGCTGCGGTTCCTCGGCATCGCCTGGATCGGTCTCGGCGTGAACTTCATTTCGGGGCTCGGCTTGTTCTCTGCCGAAGCCACTACGGTCATCAAGGACGTACCGTTCGTGTTGAAGATGATCTTCGTGATCCTGGGCGCGATCACCGCGGCACTCCTCCAGAATTCCGTAGGCCGCGACTGGACGAAGTGGGGCGAGGTCGTGCCCGGAAGCGTGCGTTTCTTGGCCGCGCTGTCCATCTTCTTCTGGACCGGCGCAATCGTCGCCGGCCGCCTGACCGCCTACCTCTAGGAGGGAGCCTACGATGGAACACTTGTTCGACTGGATGGAAACCACCTGGATCAACCAGGTCGTGCTCGGCTATGCCTGGACCTGGCCAACCCTCGAGACGCTGCACTTCGTCGGCCTGTGCTTGCTGATCGGCGCGCTGCTCATCATGGATCTGCGGCTGCTCGGTTTCGAGCGCGCGATTCCGCTGGCTGCGGTGCATAGCTTGATGCCGGTAGCAATCGTGGGCTTCGTGATCAACCTCGTCACCGGCCTCGGCTTCTTCATCGCCGTGCCGCGGATGTACGCCTACAATCCGGCGTTCCAAGCCAAGATGCTGCTCGTGCTGCTGGCGGGGCTGAACTTCGTTCTTTACTACATGAAGGTGGAGCCGGCGCTCGTTCGCAACGGCCCCAGCGCGCCGACGCCGGCCCTCGCAAAGGCCGTCGGCGCGGCCTCGTTGCTGTTCTGGTTCGGCGTGCTGTCGTTCGGGCGGCTGCTGCCGTACATCGGCACGTCGGGCGGCTGAGTCCGCCCGGACGCTACTTACACAGATCGACGACGCAGATCGAATCGAGGGTGCGGCCCTCGGGCGGTACGTCTAGTCCCTTCGCGACCATCAGCTTGCGCAGCAGCGCAGCGGTCTCCGGATGCGGGATCGCCGACTGGACGCCGACCCTCACCAAGCCGTCCGCATAATCGATCGCGCGCCAGGTCAGGCCCGCGAGCTTGTGGATCGTGTCGCGGCTGCCGATATCGTGGGCATTCAGATCGGCGCCATGATCCACGAGCATCTGCACGATCTCGTTCCGGCCCTTGTGCGCCGCACCCATGAGCGCCGTGCGGCCGGCCGAGTTCTGCGCGTTCACCTCATTGCCCAAGTCGAGCAGCATTTTCACGGTGTCGTCGTTCGCCTCGCGCGACCACTCGTAGGTCACGCCCTCGACCCAGCCGATACCGGAGGCGACCATGAGCGGCGTGGTGCCATCCTCCGTGTCGATCTTTGGATCCGCGCCGTGCTCGAGCAGGAGCTTCATGAGCACGAGGTCGCTCGATTGCGCCGCGCGGAGAAACGGCGTCGCGCCCTCCTCGTAGAGCCACTGATGCGTGAAGATCGTGCGCGTCTCGGTGCTCGAGCGCATCCGAGCATTCACGTCCGCGCCATGCTCGATCAGCTCTTTGATGATCTCGAGATGATCCATGTCGGGTTTGCGCGTCGGATAGTCGCCGCCCTCGATGTTGCGGTTGTCGGTCGCGATGTAGAGGGGACTCCAGCCGCCCTTGTTCTGGATCTTCGGGTCCGCACCGTGCTCGAGCAGATACGACGCGAACTTGTAGTATCGGTTCTGCACGGCCGTGAGCAGCGGCGTCCAACCGTATTCCGATTGCTCGTTCACGTCCGCGCCGTGCTCGAGCAGCACCTTTGCCGACTCCATGCTGTTTTGGCGAGCCGCGAAGATCAGCGGGGTCAGGCCGCCCCAAAGCTCGGGCTTGCCATTACGCGACGGCGGCGGCGCGTCCGCGTCGTCGGAGCCGTCGGCCGAGTCGGGCGGCACGGGGGCGTTCGCGAGCGCCTCGACTGCGCGCTCGCGCTCCGCCGCGAGCTGCGCAGCTTCCTTCGGGTCGTCGGGCGGCCGCTGGCCGAGCGCGGAATCACCCTCCGCACGCCGACCGGCTTGACCGATCTCGTGGATGAACTCACTTAGGCGGCTCTGCACGGTCGGCGCAAGATACGGCCTGCGGCCGCGTGGCACGGCCTTCGAGCGCGCCGCGACGTCGGCGCCGTGCTCGATCAAGACCCGTGCGGCCTCGGGATGCTCGTAAGCCACGGCCCACATCAACGGCGTCGTGCCGCGCAGGTTCTCCACGGCGTTCACCTCGGCGCCTCGCTCGATCAGCAACGAGATCGCATCGGCGCGGCCCGTGCGCGCGGCCATCATCAAGGCAGACTCGCCGTTCGGCAACCGCTCGTTCGGATCCGCTCCTGCGTCGAGCAACAGCCGAATCAGCGCGGGGTCGCCGTTCTGACACGCGAGGGACAGCGGCGTGGCGCCTTCGCGATTCGCGAGCTTCACGGTGGCACCCGCATCGAGCAGCGCCTTCACGCTCGCAACGTCGTCGCGATAGACGGCCCAGTGAAGCGCGGTCGCACCGTCGGCCTGCGCGGCATTCACGTCGGCGTGCTCGGCGAGCAGGCGCTGCAAGCCGTCCGCGTCGCCGTGCATGGCGGCGTCGGCGAGCTCGCTCGCGGCCTGCACCGTGCCGATGGCGGCGAGACAGGCCGCAGCCACCAGCCCCCGAATCGTGCCGTTCGCTCCGATTGTCATCGCGAAATCTCCCCCGAGAGCGCCGGCGCGTCTACAGGCTTTCGATGCGCCCGGTGCTGTCGCCGAAGCTGTCGAGATGAATGTCGTAGAAGTCGAGCATGCTGAGCAGCAGGTTGCCGGTCGGCACCGTGCGGCTCGGAAATGCGAGATGCCGGTTGCCCTTGAGCCGGCCGCCGGCGCCGCCGATCAGCACGTGCGGCACGTCGTAGTGGAGATGCTGATTGGAATTGCCCATGTTCGAGCCGTACATCGTGAGCGAGTGGTCGAGCAGCGTGCCATCGCCCTCGTCGATCGACTTCAGCTTTTGAATGAAGTACGACAGGGTCTTCACATGGTATTGGTTCAGCTTCGCGTAGACGGCGATTCGGCCCGGATCCTCGGCATGGTGCGAGCCGCCGTGGAAGCTGATGTTGGTGCCGCTCTCCGGGTATACGCGACCGGTAAGATCGCGCGCATAGAGAATCGTCGCGACGCGCGTGATGTCCGCCTGGTACGCGAGCGTGAGCAGGTCGAACTGCAGCTTGATGTGCTCGTCGAACGAATCGGGCACGCCGTAAGGTTCCGGGATCTCCGGTGCTTCAGTGGACGCCTTCATAGCGAGCTGGATACGGCGCTCGATCTCGCGGACGTCCTCGAGATATTGATCGATGCGCACGCGGTCGGGGCTCGCCACCTTGCCCGCGAGGCTCGCAAGGCTCTCCCCCACCGAATCGAGGATGCTGCCTTGCTGCTTGCGCCGCGCGGCGCGCTGCTCGGCGGTGCCGCCGTCGCCGAACAGTTGCTCGAACACGACCTGCGGATTGATCTGCATCGGCAGCGGACGCACCGGTGTCTGCCACGAGATCGTGTTCGTGTAGACGCAGCTGTAGCCTTCGCCGCAGTTGCTCGCATTCGCGCCCGGATCCTCGACCGCGAGCTGCAGCGACGGCATCAAGTTCTGCTGCCCGATCTTCTGCGCAATCGCCTGGTCGATCGTCGTGCCGGCCTGGATATCGGCGCCCGTGGTCTTCTTCGGCTTCACGCCGCAAAGATAGGCGGACGCGACGAAGTGGTCGGCGCCGGTAACACCGGGCGGGTTCTCGGACGACTGCGACCACATGCCGCTCGTGAGCACCACGTGATCGCGGAACGGCTCCAGCGGCTTGAAGATGAACGGAAACTCGAAGTTCGGGGCGCTCGACTTCGGCACCCACCACCCGGGCGCTGCGCCGTGCGGGATGAAGATGCCGGTGAAGCGGGTCGGGGACAACTGCGCCGCACGCGCGACCGACGACATCGCGGGCAACATGCACTCGAGCAGCGGCAATCCGACCGTCGCCCCCACGCCTCGCAGGAACGTCCGCCGCGGCAAAGTTTTCTTGGTGACGAAGTTTGCCATGGCGGTCCTCCTCTGATCGCTAGTTGGCCGTATAGTCGCGCGTCGCCGTGCTGCTGATCGAGTCGCTCTCAACCGGAGCGGACTTCGCGTTCATCTGGAACGGATCGCTCTTCACGACGTCGAGGATCAGCGTGCCGAAGCGGTAGTCGTCGTGCTCTGCGTCGCGCACGATCGAGCGGATCACCGGCATGTCGTAGTACTCGACTCCACGACCGAGGGCGTAGGTCAGCAGCTTCTCGGTCACCGTTCTTACGAATTGGTCGCGGTAGCTCAGGATAAAGTTCCGGAGGTCCTTCGGTCCGTTGATCTCCGTGCCGTCGTACATCACGCTGTGCGAGTCGATCGGCTGCCCGCCGTCCGTCGTGCGCCAAGTGCCGATCGCATCGAACTGCTCGAGCGCAAAACCGATCGGATCCATCAGCGTATGACATGCGGCGCAGGTCGGATTCGCGCGATGCGCCTCCATTTGCTCGCGCATGGTCGGCGGCGCATTGCTGCCATTCGCATCGGCCGGCTTCGCCTTCAACTGCGGCACGTTCGGCGGCGGCGGCGGCGGCGGCACGCCGAGCAGATTCTGCAGAATCCAGTAACCGCGCACGACCGGCGACGTGCGGACGGGTTGCGACGAGGTCGCGAGCAAGCTGCCCTTGCCGAGCAGGCCGCGACGCGCATCGAACTCCGGACCGAGGGTCACGCGTTGGAAGCGGCTGCCGTAGACGCCGGGAATGCCGTAGTGCTTCGCAAGCCGCTCGTTCACGAACGTATAGTCGGCCGTAATGAGATCGGTGGCCGGATGATTCTCGCGAACGAGGCTGTCGAAGAAGAGCTCCGTCTCGCGCCGAAACGCCTGCCGCAGATTGTCGTCGAAATCGGGGAACAGCGACGCGAGCGGCACCTGGCCGTCGAGCGCGCGGAGATTGAGCCATTGGCCCGCGAAGTTCTCGGTGAGCGCCTCGGACTTCGGATCCGCGAGCATGCGCTTCACTTCGCGCTCGAGTACTTCCGGCTGGTGCAGGCTGCCGCGCTCGGCCGCCGTGAGCAGCTCCTCGTCCGGGATGCTGCTCCAGAGGAAGAAAGAAAGACGTGAGGCGAGCTCGACGTCGCTGATGCGGTAGTTCTGACCGGGCGCGAGGTTCGCGGGCTCAGCCTCGTAACGGTAGATGAATTTCGGATCCGCTAGCAGCCTCTGCACGGCCATCTCGATGCCGTCGTCGAAGTGCCCCGTCTGCTCGAGCCCCGCCCGATAGAACGCGAGCAGCGTGTCGACGTCCTTGCGCGTGCCCGTGCCGCGGTAACCCAGGCGCGCAAGCCGCGTGAGAATGCGCTCGGCGCACGCAGTCTGCTCCTTCGGATCGGTCGGCTCACAGGTGAGCACCGCGCGGCGGCTCGGCGTGTCGCCGACACCGCTCGGATCGTAAGGTCCGTCGACGCGCACGCTGCCGATGTGGGGATAAAACGTGTAGCCCGGCAGACCGCCGGTCTCGATCGTGCTGCGCTCGAACGCGCGGTTCATGTCGAGACCGGGCGCGTAATTGGTTGCGAGAAACGTCACGCCGATCTTGTGCGGACCCGCCTTCACGGGGACCCGCACGTCGATCGTCTTCAGCTTGTTCGCGCCGAACCCGCGGCCGATGTCGAATGCCTTGTCCCAGTCGACCAGCGCGACGCGCTCACCGTCGACGAGCACCTCGAGCTGCTCGCCCCGGATCTCGCCGAACGGCCGGAAGTTGCCCATGTTGCCGAGGTTCACCGAGTACACCTTGAAGGTGTAGTCCGCGTCGGCCGGAAACTCGTGCTCGATGACCAAGCCGCCGCGCGTGCCGAACGGCAGCCCCTCGACGTGGTAGTTCTGCGTGGTGTCGGAGGCGACGCGATACATCGTTTGGCTCGGCGCGGCCACATCGCCGATTGCGAGCCGGCTGATCTTGCCGGCTGCGCTCAAGTACGCCTCGAGCAGGGCGGGAGACAGTCCGAGCGTGCCCGCTTGGTTGTCGAAGCCGCGGCTCGAGTCGTCGGACGGCAGGAACGTAGCGGGATCGATGTCGAGCGTGAGCAGATCGCGAACCGCGTTACCGTATTCGGCACGGTTCAGCCGATGCAGTCCGGGCGCCGGCAGCTTCAGCGGAGCGTCTCGGTCGAGCTCGCCCTCGAGCCAGCCTGCGAGCGCGGCATAAGTTCCATGGTCGGGCCGTGGCTCCTTCGGCGGCGGCATCATGCCGGCGCGGAGCTTGCGAACGACGTGCTCCCACTTCTCCGGATCTTTCTTGACGGCGTGCAGGTCGAGCGGCTCGAGCGTCATCCCGCCCGTCTGCTCCTCGTAGTTGTGACAGTCGAAGCAGTAGTGGCGGATGGTCGCCTCGTTCTTCGCGATGACGTCCTCACGCGAAGGTTGGCAACCGGCCGCCGCGACGACCGCGCCGAGGCAAGCTACTCGTGTCGCTATCCTTGTCGTCCAACCATGCACGCACCTACTCCCGGATGCCGGCGTAAACAAAAACTATACTAGAAAACCCACGCCGCCCGCGGATGACGGCAACCCAAAGATTTACCTAGCACCGACATTAAGTCGGACCATCTCGCCCGGGCGCGGGTTCATCTCGCCGGGGTGAACTGTACGGCTGCGGACGAAATCAATGACGTCGCTTGCGCAGCTCCTCCAGCTTCTCGGGATTGAGGTCTTCACCCCAGAGCTGCTTGCCGTTTGGGAGGATCAGAGTCTGCCAATGCACGACGTTCGAGCCGTCGCGCGAGGGATTGCCGACGATCTTCACTACGTCGCCCGGTTTCACCTCCTCGCCCGTCCAGCCCAAGCGGAGCAGCACCGTGCGGGACCCGCCCTCGGCCATCCACTCCTGCTCCGCACCGTCATCGCCCTTCACCTTCATGTAAATGCGCGCGTGCGGGTTGCCGAGCGTGTAGTGCGTCACGACGCCCTCGACCGTGATCTGCTTGTCGAGTTGATAGTAGCTCGCGGCCGAGTGGTGCGCGTGCGCAGCCGTGGCGGCGACGAGCGCGAATGCGGTGGCGAGAGCGAACGACGCAGTCTTCATGTCAAGGCTCCTCAGGGTCGGGCCGGGTAGTCTTTGCAGCTGTCTTTGACGAGCTTCATGTCCGGCGTGTACAGCCAGGTTTTCACGGTGGTGAAGGGCTCGCGCAGATCGACCGGGTCCTCGACCGTGAGCTCGAGCACGAGCCTGCGCGGATCGTCGAGGATCGTATAGCGCTCGTGCCCATGCGCCTGCTCGCTGTAGCCGCCGCCGCTCTGGAACGGGTAGAAAATGTCGGGCGACAGCCCCACCGTGTCGACGACGAGCGCGTCGCCGTCGTAATGACCCACCGAGTGCCCGAGGGGCGTCGGCTTGAGCTTCTTCGGATGACTGCGGCCGTCCAGGTAGATCGTGCGCGTCTCGCGCCACTCTTCGTACTGAATCTCGAGATTGCGGCCGACACGGCGGATCTCGATCGGTAGGGCGTTCACGACCTCGCGCGCAAAGCCGTACGGCTGGCAATCGAGCGTCGGGTCGTTCTCATCGGTCACGGACTCGAAGATCTTCAGACCCGCATCCGTGAGCTTGCCCTTCATGCTGTTGTGGATCCAGCCGAAGGTTTGGCCCATCAACGCCTCGAACGGCACCGAGTCGTTGGCCGGATCGTCGAGCAGCTTCTGCAGATGCTCGTAGCCCTCGGCCGGGCAACCGGCGAAACATGCGAAGTCCTCGACATTCCAGAACTCGTTGTCCTGCGTCGTGAACACCCCACTCCAAACGCCTTCGAAGCTCGGCGCGGCCCCCGCGGCCCCGAGCGGCAGCAGCGGCGCAATGCACAGCGAGACCAGCCGAGCCCTGACCGAAACCTGCATCGATTGTCCCCCAAGGGCGAAAGCCCGCGGCCGTTGCGGCCGCCGCCGGTATTCTAGCGACGCGCGGCCGCACGCGATAGGCGATCGGCGGGTCGGAAATGGGTCCGGCGGTCTTATGCGGCCTGCAAGCCGAGGATTCGGCGCGCCTCGGCCGGGGTCGCGACGGTCCTGCCGTAGTCGGCCGCTCGACCCGCGACGCGCGCGACGAGCTCGGCGTTACTGGCCGCGAGCCGGTCGCGGTCGAACTTGATGTTGTCCTCGAGGCCCGTGCGGCAGTGGCCGCCGAGCTCGAGGGCCCATTCGTTCACGGTGAGCTGATGCCGGCCGATGCCGGCCGCGGTCCAAGTGGCACCGGGCAGCACCCGCTCGAGCTGGGCGATCTCGAACTCGAGCACTTCCCGGTCGGCCGGCAGCGCGTTCGGAATGCCGAGCACGAATTGCACGTGCACGGGCCTCGCGAGCAGACCGTCAGCCGCGAGCTTCGCCGCGTTGTAGAGCATCGCGAGGTCGAAGATCTCGACCTCCGGCTTGATGTCGAGCTCGCGCATGCTTTGCGCGAGCTCGACGATCAGCCGCGGGTGATTCTCGTAGATCATCGTTGCGAAGTTCACGGAGCCCGTCGTCAGAGAGGCCATCTCGGGCCGGTGACGCAGCATCCCGCCGCGCTCCTTGCCGGTGCCGCTGCGGCCGCCCGTCGAGAACTGCACGATGATGTTCGGGCAGTGCCTGCGGATGCCGTCGAGGAAGCGGCCGAACTTCTCCGGGTCGGACGTCGTCGAGCCATCGTCGTTGCGCACGTGAACGTGCACGAGGGCAGCGCCGGCTTCGTACGCGGCGTGCGTCGATTCGATCTGCTCGGAGACGGTGATGGGGACGGCCGGATTGTCCTTTTTGGTCGGCACGGAGCCGGTGATCGCGACGGTGATGATGCAGGGGGTCGTCATGGACGCCTCGGGCTTCGCTTTGCGCGCATTCTAGCGCGTCCCGGCTGCGCAGGTGCCAGAGCAGCGCGCGCGCATGAGTCGCTTCCTCCAAGCACGAGGCAAGACCTGAACGGCGTTCTACGAGCGCAGCATCCGAGGCCACTCGTGAGCAATCGCGGCGGCAGCAGCGATCATCGGCACGGTTGTAAAAATGGGCGGGGGGATTATGCTGCGGCCTCCTTCTATAGGGAGTCGATGATGGCCGGCCTCAGCCTTGCGAAAGCGAACGAGATCATCACCAAAGCGCTCGAGAAGGCGCGTGCGATGAAGATCAAGCCCGTCACGGTCGTCGTGCTCGACGACAGCGGACACCTGAAGGCGATGCAGCGCGAAGACGGCGCGAGCATGTTTCGCTTCGACGTCGCGACCGGCAAGGCGTGGGCCGCGGTCGGCATGGGTGCCTCGAGCCGCGCGCTCGCGGCGCGCGCCAAGGACAATCCGAACTTCTTCATCACCCTCGCGGCGACCGCGCAGGGCAAATTCCTGCCGCAGATCGGCGGCGTGCTGATCCGCGAGGCCGACGGCACGATCTTGGGCGCCGCCGGCGCCAGCGGCGGGACCGGCGAGGAAGACGAGGCGGTCTGCGCGTTCGGAATCGAGCAGGCCGGCTTGGTCGCCGACGCGAAGGCTTGAGCGCGGGCCTGACGCCCGCGACGCCGCTGGATACCGCAGCGCCGGATGCCTAGGATGGCAGCGTCGCGGCCGCCCGGCCGCTTTGCGCCGCCGTTTCCGGATGCCGCTGCCGCCGCTCGAGCACAAGTACCTCGTATTCCTGGTCTGCGTGACCGGGATCTTCATCACGGTCTTCGATACGAGCTCGTCGATCGTCGCGCTGCCGACGATTGCGCACGAGTTCGCGACCGGCCTCCCGACCGCGCAGTGGGTCATCATCGGTAACGGCCTCACGATCGCAGCGCTGCTCGTCCCGATGGGCCGGCTGTCGGACGTGATCGGCCGCAAGCGGATCTACGTGGTCGGGGCGCTCGTGTTTGCGATCGGCGCGCTCGTCGCCGCGCTCACGGGGACGATCTACGGCCTGATCGCGGCGCGCGTGCTCGTCGGCGTCGGCTCGGCCATGACGCAAGCCACCGCGATGGCGATCCTGGTCGGCAACTTCGAGGCGCGCGAGCGCGCGAAGATGCTCGGGCTCCAGCTCTCCGGCGTCGGTCTTGGGCAGATCGTCGGCCCGGCCCTGGGCGGGATCGTAGTCGGCACGATCGGCTGGCGGATGCTGTTCGCGATCACCGCGGCCGCGATGCTCACGATCGCAGTCGTATCGCAGCGCACGCTCAAGCGGCGCGCGAACCGTCCGCGCACGACCGCCCCGCCGTTCGACGTGCCCGGCGCGCTGCTGTTCTCGACCGCGTTGGTCGGCCTGCTGCTCACGCTCACGCTCGGCCCCAGCACGGGCTGGCTCAACCCCGGAACGCTCGCCGGCGGCGCGGCTTCGATCGCACTCGCCGCGGCGTTCGTCGCGGTCGAACGGCACCGAGCGGCGCCGATGATGGATCTCGCGCTCTTTCGCCGCGGCGAGTTTGCGCTTGCCGCGCTCGCTGCGCTCACGATCTTCATGGGAATCGCCTCGACCCGATTCCTGACGCCGTTCTTCCTGCAGGGCGTCAAGGGCTATTCCGCCTCTGCGGTCGGGCTCGCGATCGTGCCCGCCGCGGTCGTGACCGCGATCGCCGCACCGTTCGCGGGGCGATTTGCGGATCGTTTCGGCATCCGGCTGTTCGCGAATGTCGGCATGGCGATCACGCTCCTCGGCTTCGCGACGTTCACGCTGCTGCACACCGAGACCCGCGTTGCGGCCGTCGTAGTCGGGCTCATGGTGATGTCGCTCGGCATGTCCTTCTTCGGCGCGGCGAACTCTGCGTCGATCTTGAACTCGGTCGACGAGGACGCGCACGGTCTCGCGGCCGGCTTCGTGAGCCTCTCCAGGAACACCGGCAACGTGATCGGCGTCGCGTTCGGCACCGTGATCGTCACGCTGACGATGGCCGCCGGCGGCTACGAGCCGTCGCTCGAGACCGTCGACCCGAACGCCGACCCCGGCGTGCTCGCGGCGTTCACGCACGGCGTCGATATCGCGTCGGCCGTGCTGAGCGGCATCGTGCTGCTGGTGCTCGTGATCGTGGTGACCTGGTCGATGCGCTCGCACGCGCGTCGCACGGCCGACTCTGCGGTTCTCGGGGAGCGCCTCCAGCCTTGAGCCGGTCCCGGCGCGGCCGCGTGATCGGCCGTTGAGCTCGAGCGCCCGCGGTGGACCCCTGCGGGCGCGCGGACGCGAATCGAGCACCGTAACGGTCGACTATGGAGCGCTGACGCGTTCGGCCGCCTCGAAGAGCTTGTTCAGCTCGTCGATCACCGCGCGCGGCGGGAACGGCTTCTGCAGAAACGCCCGCGGCGAACCGCCGTCGCCGTCGAGGATGAGCGTGTCGTCCGTATAGCCGCTCACGTAGAGCACCTTGATGGCCGGCCGCAGCTCCCGCAAGGCGGCGACCAGCTCGCGGCCGCCGCGCTCGGGCATCACGACGTCCGTGACGACCGCATCGATGGGGCCATCGAACGCGCGCGCCGCGGCGAGCGCGGCCTCGCCGTCGGCGGCCTCGACCACCGTGTAGCCGTGCTCTTCGAGGGCGCGGCGCAGAAGCGTCCGAACCTCCGCCTCGTCCTCTACGAGCAGCACCGTCTCCGTGCCGCGCAGCGAACGCGCGCGCGCGCGCGGCGAGACGGCCTCTTTGGCGACGCCCTCGACCGCGGGAAAGAAGATGATGAACGACGAGCCGACCCCTCGGTCGGAATGCACCTCGATCACGCCGCCGCTCTGCTCGACGATTCCATGCACGACGGAGAGGCCGAGCCCGGTGCCCTTGCCCACGTCCTTCGTCGTGAAGAACGGCTCGAAAATCTGCCGCACGAGCTCCGGCGACATTCCGACTCCGGTATCGGTGATCGACAGCGCGACGAAGCGCCCCGGAGTGCGTCCGGCGCGCTCGCGACAATCGTCGCCGGTCCATTCGACGTTCGCAGTCTCGACGATCAGCTTGCCGCCATTCGGCATCGCATCGCGCGCATTGACTACGAGGTTCACGATCACCTGCTCGATCTGCCCGGCGTCGACCTTCGCGGACCACAACGGCTGCTGGAGACTCGTGGTCAGCGCGACGTCCTCGCCGATCAGGCGGCGCAGCATGCGCTCCATCTCCACGACGATCGCGTTCAAGTTCAGGACGCGGGGCTCGAGCACCTGCTTGCGGCCGAACGCGAGCAACTGGCGAGTGAGCACGGCGGCCCGCTCGCCGGCCCTGCGGATTTCGTCGAGGAGCTCCTGATCGGCCGAGGCCAAGGAACGCTTCTCGGTGAGGATGTGGCAATAGCCCAGCACGACCGTGAGCAGGTTATTGAAGTCGTGCGCGATGCCGCCCGCGAGACGTCCGATTGCCTCCATCTTCTGCGCATGCCGAAGCTGCTCCTCGAGCCGTATCTTCTCGGTCACGTCGCGCGTGATCGCGAGATGCAGCAGCCGGCCGTCGCCGTCGGCAAGCGGTGCAGAGACCGTCTCGACCGTGCGGCGGCCGCCCTTGAGCCCTATCAGATCGTATTGAATGCGGCCGCTTTGGCCCGAGCAGACGGCCGAGTGAAACGCGGCGACGCGCTCGTAGTCTTCGGGGGCGATGACGCGCGCGATGCTCGTGCCGACGACGTCTTCGAGACGCGCCGCTTCCTTCATCGCGAGCCCTGCCGCGTTCGTCTCTATGATCGTGGCGTCGGGCGCGACGAGCGTCACGCACTCCGGCGTCGTGTCGATCACGGCGCGCAGGTGCTGCTCGCTCAGGCGCAACTTCTGTTCCGCCGCCCGTCGCTCGATCGTGGCCCACGACCGCTCGCACACAGCCTCGACGAGCGCGATCTCGGCCAGCGTCCAATCGCGCGGCCGCGACTGATGCACCGCGAGCATCGCGACGAGCGTGCCCTTGCGGACCAAAGAGCAGCAGATCACCGCCTTGATCCCGGCCGCGGTGAAGTTCGTGCCGCCTTCATCGGGTGTGAGCTCGCGATCGACGTCGCGCACGACGAGCGTCCTCCCGCTGCGCAGCTTCGTGACCGCACGCGGTCCGAACGACGACAGACGGTGACGGCCCGCGCTGCTCGCGCAGCCGTTCGTGTAGTCGTCCGGCACGGTGAACCCGTCGCCGTCCGCATCGACGAACGCGTAAGCGCAGCGCGATGCCTCGAGATGCCGCCCGAGCACGGTCAGCGACACCGCGATGATCTCTTCCGGCCTCGACACCGCTCGCGTAGCCTCCGCGAGATCGTTGAGCACGCGCAGCCGCTCCTCGCTCTCCTTGAGCGCCGCGACCGCATCGCGCCGACGAGCGGCATCGACCGCCGCGAGCACCGCACCGATCGCGATCGTGATCGCCGCATCGGCCGCCGCGAACTCGAGCGTCGGCCAACCGACGGCGCCGTCGAGACCGGGCGCCGTGGGCGACCAGCCGAAGCGCGCGCCGACCAAAAGCGTGGCCGAGTTGATCACGACCGCCACCAGGCCGGCCCGCAGGCCGAGCACGACGGTCACGAGAATCGAGAATCCGAGGAGCAGGGTTTGCCCGAGCCCGCCGCCCGAGGGCAGCAACGCGATGCCGAGCACGTAGCTCGCAGCGCAGAGCGCGGCGGTTCGCCAACCTGCCGGCGGCTCCCAACTGCGAGCGCCGAGCGGCATGCCGCGCGGCAGCACATCCTTCAATCCGCTCCCGTCGCGTCGCGTCGGCATCCGGGCATTCTGCCCCCGATCGTCCGGCTCGACCGGAACGAGTTCTCGCTATTTAGACCACGCAATGATCGCGGGACGAAGATGTCGAAGGCCGTCCGGGACTTGCGCACGGGCTCCCGCGCTTGAGAAAGGGTTCGGCTGCACGAGCGGCGCGTGCAGCCCGCGACGTCACTCGCCCTTGTTGATGTCGAAGATCTCCGCATCCTTGTCGGGGCCGCGGTAGACCTGCATCCCGACCGTGCGCTTCGGAATCGGCAAGCCTTTCGCCTTCGCCTCGGCGACTTGCTTCTCGTAGGCACGCTCACCCGAGAGCGCATGCCCCACCGCGCCGTTGCCCTCGTGGCAAGAGTACTCGTAGACCTCGTAGTTCGGCTGCGTCGTGAACATCACGCGGTACGTGAACGGCGCGGTGAACGTGTCGGGATCGTCGATGGTAGCGCGATACTCGATCATATCGGGGTCGACGCGGCGATAGCGCTCGACGATCTTCAGGTTCTTGCTCGTCGTGCCGCGTGCGCCGACGCCGGTCTTGTCGGTGAAGTTCGTGGCCTCGACCACGAGCGTATCGCCTTCCCAATGCCCGCGCGAGTTGCCCATGTACTGCTCGATGTCGGGCGAGATGTGCGGCCCGCTGTCGAGATGAATGATGCGGGTGTCGTGAATCATCTCGTAGGTGATGGATACGGTTGTCGGGCTCTGCGCGATCCTGATCCCGTTGCCGTAAATCGACGGCAGCACGGAGCCGAAGATGCCGCGAGTGATGCAGCGATCGTAGAGGCTGAAGTCCTCGAACTTGTCGAATGGCCCGTTGCCGAACGTGCCCACACCTGCGGTTTTTGCGGCGCGCGCCTTGCCGTCGGCCGTGAGCTCGGGCACGCGGCCATTCGGCGGATCCACGACGAGCGACGCATAGCCGAAGGTGCGGGTGCCCCATTCGTTGCGGAGGAAGGTCTCGGTCTCGTCGGAACGGTTCTTGCCGCCCTGCTGCTGGCTCGCGCGCTTATAGAACTCGTCGGGGGTCAGCGTGTCCCGCGTGCCGAACGTCTCGGGTCGATCACGCGGTATGCCGCGCATGTCGTCGACGCTCCAAATGCCCTCGAGCTGCGGATCGCCCCATGAGGTCCGCGGCGCCTTCCACTTCGGGTTCTGGGACAGCGCGGCCATGGTCTCCGCCGGCTCGGACCGCAGGGCGCTCGGCGGCGCCCCGGGGCCGTCGCCGATCCCTTGAGCCAGCGCACCCGCAGAGCCGAGGCTCAGAGCCACGACGACCGGCACCGCAATCGCATTTTTGACCGACATAGTTTCCTCCGCTGACGACGCGGCAGGGCACTAACGTAGCAGGTCCCCGCAACCGTTCAAGACGTCGCCCCGACTCCGCGGTCGTCCGGAGCTTAAGATTTCCCTCGCCCCGGGTCGGTCCGGCCGGTCGTAGGGCGCGCCCCCTACGGCAACGCCAGTGCAACGAGCTCGGCCGGACCCGGCTTCGACACGGTCATCACGAGGTACTGCTTGCCGTTCAAGAGATAGGTCATCGGCTTGCCGGTCACGGTCCCCGGCAGCGGGATGTCCGCGATGACGGCGCCGGTCGCCTTGTCGATCGCGTGCAGCACCGGTGCGCCGGATGCGCCCTCGCCTGCGAACAGCAGCGTCTTCGTCACGAGCAGCGTAGCCTTGCTCGGCCGGCCGGTCGGCGGGATTTTCACGCCTTCGAGCGCCGGATTGTTCTTGATGTCGTCCGGCGTATCGCCGTTCGGAATCATCCACCGATGCTCGCCGGTGTTCATGTCGATCGCCGTGATCCGACCGTACGGCGGCTTCACGAGCGGCAGTCCCATCGGCTTCGGCGCATCGCCGTTCACGAAGAGATAGCGGATGTCGGAACGGCCGTTCGCGGGATTCACCGCGAACACCGTCAAGCTCGTCTGCGACGCGACGTACAGCATGCCCGTCTCGGCATCCGCGGCGCCGCCTTCCCAATTCGAGCCGCCGCCGAAGCTCGGCAGCACGAGCGCACCGCGCGTGCCGTCGGGCGCGGCGATCAACGACGACGGCGTGTACATCGGGCCCATGCGCAGATCCTTCACGCTCGCGATCGCGGCGGCCTTGATCTCCGGCGTAAAGTCGACGAGGTCGTCGAGCGTGACGCCTTGGCGGTCGTAGCCGGCCGGCTTCGAAGGGAACGGCTGCGTCGGCGCCGTTTCCTCGCCCGGGACGTCGGACTTCGGCACCGGTTTCTCGACGAGCGGCCAGAGCGGCTTCCCCGTCTCGCGATCGAACGCGTAAGCGAACGCCTGCTTCGTGAGCTGCACGATCGCCTTCACGCGGCGGCCGTTCACGGTCACGTCGAGCAGGATCGGCGACGTCGGATTGTCGTAATCCCAGATGTCGTGATGCACGAGCTGCTGGTGCCAAACGCGTTGCCCGGTTTTCGCGTCGAGCGCGACGAGGCTGCTCGAGAACAAGTTCGACCCGTGACGCTCGCCGCCGTAGAGATCGCTCGTCGCACCCTCGACCGGCAGGTACACCAGACCGAGCTCGGGATCGGCCGCCATCGGCGCCCACACGCCGCCGTTACCCGTGTACTCGGCCGAGCCGGCCTGCCAGGTGTCGTAACCGACCTCGCCGCGCGTCGGGATCGTGTGAAACGTCCACACGAGGGCGCCCGTGCGCACGTTGAACGCGCGCACGTCGAGCTTCGATTGGGTCTTCGAGTTCGGCCGCGCGCCGATGCCGCCCGCGGGCCCCACGATCACCACGTCGCCGACCACCAGCGCGGGCGATGACGAGCCCGCTTCGACGTTGTCGGCCGGGCCGCGCAGCCCGCGCCGCAGATCGACGATGCCGGCCTCGCCGAACTCGCGCTTCGGCAATCCCGTCGATGCGTCGAGCGCGACGAGGTAGAAGCCGGGTGTGACGACGAACACGCGCTTGTCCTCGGCGCCGTCGCTCCAGTAGGCGACACCTCGGCCCGATGTCTTGCGCGGCGCGGTCTTGTAGCGCTCCGGTTCGTTCGGCCGCCAGATCCACAGCGTCTCGCCGGTTGCCGCGTTGACCGCCGCCACGTTGCGCGTCGAGCCGGCGGTGGTGTAGAGCACGCCGTCGATCATCAGCGGCGTGGTCTCGCCCTTCATTTCCGGGGAAGGACCGAAGTTGCCCGCGTACCAGCGCCAGGCCACCGTGAGGCTCTTCACGTTCGCCGCATTGATCTGCTCGAGCGGCGAATAGAACTGCGACGCGAGACTACCGCCGTAAACCGGCCATTCGACGAGCTTCGCATCGCGTTTCGCCGCAACCGCGACGCCCGCGACGCCGAGCGCGGCAGCGCCTAGCCACGCCGCCACTGCGGCGCGGTTCGAGCATTCGATCTTCATCGCTTCCCCCCGGCCCGCGCTCTATGGCGCCGCCTGCCAAACCGACTACGACGAGCGTGCCACGCGCGGGACGCTCAGTTCAGATCCACGGCGAACTGCTTGAGCAGTGCGAGCGGCACGACCTCGAGCGCGCGCTCGTGCGTGCCTTTGAGCAGCACGCGCGGCGCCATGCCGTGCTGATGAGCCTCGAGCCAGCGCGCGGCGCAGAGACACCAGCGATCGCCCGGCTTCAGCCCCGCAAATTGAAACTCCGGCCGCGGCGTCGACAAGTCGTTGCCGCGGAAGCGCGAGAACTCCAGGAACTCACTCGTGACTTCGACGCAGACCGTGTGCGAGCCCACGTCCTGCTCGCTCGTATTGCAGCAGCCGTCGCGAAAAAAGCCGGTCATCGGCCGGTCGTTGCAACCCTCGAGCGTTTCACCGAAAACGTTGATGGACCGATCCACGCGTGCCTCGAGTCGCCATCGAATCGTGGGCCGAGATTAACGCCGCCCGCGGTCTCGCGCCAAGCGCGTCAACGCTCGGCGCCCTCGGTCGGCGCAACGCCCGTCTGCGCCTGCTCGAGCGTGCGCTGGACGCCCAACCGGATGTAGGAGGACTCGGTCGGCGCCTGAAAGAACGTGAAGCCGGGGCGGCCGCGCCACGCGAGCGGTCCGCCGAGCTTGAGGCCGGCTTCGAGCGTCGCGTCGTGAATCGCCCTCACCATCGCCTCATAGTCGTTCTCGCCCTGCTTCAGGCCGGAGAAGCTGCCGAGGTCGGTGCTCGCGGCGAACACCACGTCGACACCCGGCACCGCGGCCACCGCATCGGCGATGCCGACGGCGGCCGGCGATTCGATCATCGCGACGATCACGATGTTCGCGTTCGCGACCTGCCGGTAGTCGTCGCCGTACAGCGCGCGATACTGACCGTTGCCGAGGCTGCGCGCGCCCTGCGGCGGATACTTGGCGTACTTCACCGCGTTCTGGATTTTCGCGAGGTCTTCGACTTGCGGGATGATGATGCCGAGCGCCCCGATGTCCGTGGCCTTCTGGATGTCGCTCGGCGTCGCGTCCGGCACGCGGATGAACGGCATCGCGGGTGCGCCGCGGCACGCCCAGATCATATGCGCCACGTCCTCGTACGTGAGCGGGCTGTGCTGCATCTCGATCCAGAGAAAATCGAAGCCCGAGTTCGCCATCGCGCAATAGATGTCGGGATCCGGCGAAGTGACGGTGCCTCCAACGATGCTCTCGCCGCGCTCGAGCTTCTGCTTCGCCGTGTTGAAGATGCGCACATTGGCGGCAGCGGGCCGTGCCGTGCGGGCCGCGGCAGGCGGCCGGACGTTCTGTGCGCCGGCTGCGCCGCAACCGAGCAGCATGCAGAGGGCGAGCGTGAAGCTCAGCGGTACGGCTCCCGGGCGCGAATCTCGAGAATGCGCGCGCATGGTCAAAATCGCGTGCCGTCGGCCGCGATGACGCCGAGGGCGTAGCCGCCGTCGCTGCCGTCCTTCTTGGGCGCCGCGATCAGCGTGATCTTGTCGCCGACCTTCACGAGCCCTTCGCGCCAACCGCCGCGGTAGTAATTGTTGAGGCTGTGACCTTCGAACTCGACGTCGCGCGTGCCCTTATCGTCGCTGACCTCGAGCACGATCTTCGAGTGCGGATTAGCGACCTTGAACTCTTTGACGATGCCGCTCACCGTCCGGTCGCGGATCGTCAAGTCGAAATCCGCAGCCGAGTGATGCGCTTGCGCCGCCCACGGCAGCACGAGCGAGCCGATCGCCACGAACGCCGTCAATATCGTCCTCATCGCGGTTCTCCTCACGTTGCCGTCGCCGGCTCAACCACCGCTCTTCGCGGCTGCCTGCTGCTTACGGAGCTCGTCCAAATGATCTTCCCACGCCGGTTCGTTGCACTCGTAGGGCAAGAGGCGCACCCCCGGTTGCAGCGCCCATTTCTTCTCGGCCTTGATAGGCTCCGTGTAGAACGCGGGATCGGTCAACGTCATGTCGGCGATCAGCACCTTGCTGCCGTCGTCGTTCGTGAGGAGGCGGTACTCCTCGACGATCTTCGCAGCCGCGCTGTGCGGATAACGCGCCTGGTCGACCGCCTCCTTCAAATGAGTGGTCTCCACGATCAGCTTGTCGCCGTCCCATCGCCCGAACGAATACCCGTTGCGATCGGCGAACAGATCGGCGTCGTTCGCGCGGTCCTTGGTATAGATGTGGCGAACCTCGGTGTGCGCTTCGTAGATCACGACGACCACGCCGTCATGCTGCACGATTTCCATCGGGTAGCCGCCCGAGCCGAGCATCGACCCCGGCATACCCGTGCCGAGACAAAAGCCGCCCGGCGTGTCGCCGCTCGGCGCGATCAGCGCGCGGTACTCGTCCACCTTCCTTTTCGCGTCGGGCTTGAGCGGCAGCGCCGGCATCTCGCCGAAGCGCCGCGGCCCCGGTGCCGCGCCGGGCTCCCGGTAAACGCCCCAAACACCCGTGAAGTCCGGGTGCTCCGCCGCGAATGCACCCGCCGCGGCCAACAGACCCGCGAGCAGCGCACCCGCCCGAGCAACGGTTTTCACAGTCTGCATGAATGGCTCCTTGCGGCGCCGTGACGGCGCGGCTCGAATCCGCCGCGCCCGCGTCCCCGCGCCCCCCTTGCGGCGAGCATAGGGGGGCTTTGCCGTGAGCGTCAATGTTCAGCCGGCACCGCGCAGCACCTCGAGAAACGGCTCGCCGTAGCGATCGAGCTTGGTGCGGCCGACCCCGGCGATATTGAGCAGCGCATCGGCATCGGACGGCCGCTCGGCCAACATTTGACGCAGCGTCGCGTCGTGGAAGATCACGTACGGCGGCACGTTGTGCTCGGTCGCGAGCCGGCGTCGGCATTCGCGCAGCGCCTCCCACAGCGCCTCCTCCTCGGGCGCGAGATCAGCCAGCGCCGCACGCGTCTTCCTGCGCGGCGCAATGGCCTTCGCGTCCTCACGCACGCGGATCGCAACCTCGCCGCGCAACAGCGGCCGCGCACGGTCGGTCAGCGCCAACGCGCCATAGCGCTCGTGCTCGACCCGCAGATAACCCTGCACGAGCAGCTGGCGCAGCAGCGAGCGCCACGCAGGCGCGCCGAGGTCCGCGCCGATGCCGAACACGGACAACGTTTGATGGCGATGCCGCTCGACTTTCTCGGTCGAGCGGCCGAGCAGCACGTCGAGCACGTGGGCCGCGCCGAACGACTGCCCCGTGCGGTAGACGGCCGAGAGCAGCTTGCGCGCGGCTTCGCTGCCGTCCCAGGTGGCGGGCGGCGAGAGGCAGTTGTCGCAGTTGCCGCAATCGCCCGCCGGCTGGTCGCCGAAATACTCGAGCAGCGGCCGCCTGCGGCACTCCGTGGCTTCGCACCAGCCGAGCAACGCATCGAGCTTCAGCCGCTCGCGGCGCTTGTGCTGCTCCTCGGCTTCGGACGCATCGACGAGCTGGCGCAGCTGCACGACGTCGCTCAGGCCGTACACCATCCATGCGTCGGCCGGCGCGCCGTCGCGGCCCGCACGGCCGGTCTCCTGATAATACGACTCGATGCTCTTCGGCAAATCCAGATGCGCGACGAAGCGCACGTCGGGCTTGTCGATGCCCATGCCGAACGCGATCGTCGCGACGATGATCACCGCATCGTCGTTCAGGAAACGCCGCTGGTGCGCAGCCCGAGTCTGCGCCGCCAGGCCCGCGTGATACGGCAGCGCGTCGAACCCCTCTTGCTTGAGCGCGGCCGCAATCGTCTCCGTCTTCGAGCGCGACAAGCAGTACACGATACCGGCTTCGCCGCGGTGACCCGCGAGGAACTGCACGAGCTGTCGGCGCGCCTCGGTCTTCGCCTGCACCGCGTAACGGATGTTCGGCCGATCGAAGCTCTCGACGAACACTTCGGGAGATTCGAGCTCGAGCCGTGCGACGATCTCCTCGCGCGTCGGGCGCGTGGCCGTTGCCGTGAGCGCGATTCTCGGCACGCCGGGCAGCCAAGCCTTGAGCGCGTTCAAGCCCAGATAGTCCTGACGGAAGTCGTGACCCCATTGCGACACGCAATGGGCTTCGTCGATCGCGACGATCGAGACGGGCACGCCGGCAAGAAGCGATTGGGTCTCCGGCTGCAGCAGCCGCTCGGGCGCGACGTACAGCAGCTTGAGCTTGCCGCTTCGAAGATCGCCGATTACGGCCTGCTGCTCGGCGCGGCTCAAGGTCGAGTTGAGATAAGCGGCCGCGATACCGAGCTCGCGCAGCGCACCGACCTGATCCTCCATCAGCGCGATGAGCGGCGACACGACGAGGCCAACCCCGCTGCGCAGCAGCGCGGGGATTTGGTAGCACAGCGACTTCCCGCCGCCGGTCGGCATCAGCACGAGCGCGTCGCGGCCCGCGAGGGCGGCCGCGATGATCGCTCGCTGTTGGCCGCGGAAGCGGTCGTAGCCGAACACGTCGCGCAAGAGCGCAAGCGCCCCGTCTTCGTTCGGGATCTGCGGCGCGGGTGCACCCAGCGGCAACTCCATGGCCGGCATGATGCCACAGGCGCGGCGCATACCCGGCCGCACCTCGAGATCCGCCGAGCCGCTATACTGCGCGCTGTTCGCCATCAGCGTTTCTCACGAGCTCGAATGTCTGCACGCCGCCGACCCGGCGCGAAGCTCACGTCGCCGCGGTGTTCCCCCTCGTCGATCGACGGAACGCGCCCGCGTCCAACGCCGCGCGGCGTCGCCTGCTCGGCGCGCCGCTGCGCCGACCCACGGCGGTGCACCGCAACCCTCGGGCGGGCGGTCCTCATGCTGACGGCGCTCGCAGCCAGTGGCGGCGCACACCTCCTGCGAGCCGACGAGGCGGCTGAACCGCCGCGCGTGCACGTCGCGGGCACGCAGCGCACGCGCTACGAATCGCTCGACCCACAGTTCCGCGCGGGTTTCGACGACGCCGACGACGCGCTCACGCTGCAGACGAGCGTGACGTTCGACGTGCCGCTCGACAAGCTGCAATTCTTCGGCGAGCTCATGGATTCGCGAGCGCTGCTGAACGATCGACGCTCATTCTTGAGCGGCACCGTGATCGACGCGATGGAGCCGCTGCAGGCGTACGTCGCGTGGCACGCGAAGGATCTGCTCGCGCCCGGCGCTTCGAGCACGCTGCGCGTAGGCCGCTTCACGCTGGACTTGGGCAAGCGGCGGCTGATCGGCCGCGCGCGCTTCCGCAACACCGTCAACAACTTCATCGGCGCGGATTGGCTATGGCAGAGCACGAGCGGCCGCACGCTGCGCGCGTTCTATCTGCAGC
Organism: uncultured Gammaproteobacteria bacterium; assembly: GCA_963817615.1. Taxonomy (GTDB): domain Bacteria; phylum Pseudomonadota; class Gammaproteobacteria; order Steroidobacterales; family Rariloculaceae; genus FEN-1219. The sequence goes on from CAWFPH010000003.1 coordinate 1,275,944, forward strand.
CGATGCGCGCACTGCCCGATACGGCCGACGGGCTCCTCGCGAACGACATCGAGCTCGATCACCCGCTGCGCGGCACCGCGCTCGTCGGCGTGTACTACGCACCGCCCGCGCCGCAGGACGCCCCCCGGCTCGAGAGCTATCTGCTCGACTACAGCCTCGAGCCGAAGCCGAACGCGCTCGCCACGGCGGAGGATCTCGTGACCGGCGGCGTACGCTTCTATCGCCCAGCCGCGCCGCACCGGTGGAGTTACGAAGTCGAGGCCGTGCTGCAGACGGGCGAAAGCGGCGGCGTGGTCGCGGGCGTCGCGCGCTCCGACCTCGCGACGCGCGCGCATTTCCTGCACGCCGAGACCGGCTACACGTTCGCCGCGAAAGCATCCCCGACGCTCACGTTGCAGTACGACGTCGCGAGCGGCGACCGCGACCCGAACGACGCCCGCAACGAACGCTTCAACACGTTGTTCGGCGCGCGACGTTTCGAGTTCGGGCCGAGCAACATCTTCGGTCCGTTCTTTCGCTCGAACCTCGAAACGCCCGGCCTCCGGCTCACGCTGAAGCCCGAGCCGCGCTGGCAGACGATGTTCGCGTACCGCCGCTACGCGCTCGATCAGCCGCGCGACGCCTGGGTCGGGTCGGGCTTCCGCGATCCGACCGGCGCCGCCGGCACGGATCTCGGCAGAGAGCTCGAAGGCGTCTTCACGTGGGACGCGATCCCGAAGCGCGTGCAGCTCGAGATCGGCGTCGCGCGCTTGTGGGTCGGCCGTTACGAGGAAGTCGTCGAAGGCGCGGCCCTGCGCGGCGATCCGACCTTTGTCTACACCGCCGTGACCACGACCTTCTGACGCGTATCACGCCTCTCCGTCCAAGAACGGGTTCCGCCGCCGCTCAATGTTTAGGCGGCGCGCGGGCGTGGGAGTCGGTACGGGAGAGCGCGTGACGCTCATCGACGAGCCGAACGGCCTGCTAGAGTACGCAGGTCGACCCGTCTGAGAACGACCCATGCGAGTGCTGATCGTCGAGGACGAACGCCAGATGGCGGAGCAGCTCCGCAAAGGCCTCGAGCGCGAGGGTTACGCCGTGCTCATTGCAGCGGACGGCGAGGAGGCGCTCGACGTTGCCCGGACGTTCGAGCACGACCTCATGATCCTCGATTGGATGTTACCTAAGCTCGATGGCCGCGAGGTCGCGCAGCGCTTGCGCCGTGCTCGGGTCGAGACGCGGATCCTGATGCTGACCGCACGCGATGCGCCCCCGGACGTGGTGGAGGGGCTCGACTGCGGAGCGGACGACTATCTGACGAAGCCGTTCGCTTTCGAGGTGCTGCTCGCACGGCTTCGCGCGCTCGCGCGCCGCCACGAAGCGACGCAGCCGCCCGTGCTGCGCGTCTCCGATCTTGCACTCGATCCCGCGACGCACCGCGTCACGCGTTCCGGCGTCGAGATCAAGCTCAGCAACAAAGAGTTCGGGCTTCTACACTTCTTGCTGCGGCGCCCCGGCCACACCGTGCCGCGACGTACGCTGATCGATGCGGTGTGGGGCTACGACAGCACGATCGAGAGCAACACGCTCGATGCATTCATCCATCTGCTGCGTAGCAAGGTCGATGGCGGCAGCGCGATGAAGCTTATCCAGACGACGCGCGGCATCGGCTATTGCGTGCGCGCATTGCCGACCGAATGAACCCCCGCTCGATCGGCGTGCGGCTCACCGCTTGGTATGCGGTTGCCTTCTGCGCCGCGCTGCTCGCGCTCGGCTCAGCCGTGTGGCTCACGGTGCGGCAGAGCCTCTACGATGCGGTCGACGACTCGCTCCGCGATCGAGCGCGCGGGATCGAGCGTTTTCTCGACGATCATGAAGCGCGTCTCAGTCAAGCCGAGGTGCAGGAGGAGTTCCTCGCGCACGGCGACCTGTTCCGAGTTCTCGACCAGGATGGCCGCTGGGTTCACACCACGGCGAAACTGCAGAACTTACCGCCGCCTGCACTCGATGCGATTGGCGGCAGCGATACCGCGCAGCTCGGCGGCGCGCCGCTGCGGCTGCTGACCGACAGCGTTGCGCTCGACGGGCGCCGGTACATCGTTCAAGTCGCCGCTCCGCTCGACGAAATTCAACGAGGGTTTACGCGCGCGCTCTGGATACTGCTACCGATGCTGCCGCTCGTGCTCGCGCTCGCCCTGGTCGGCGGCTACTGGCTGAGCCGCCGCGCGCTGGCGCCGGTCGACACGATCACGCGCGCGGCCCGCTCGCTTTCAGCCGACACGCTCTCGAAACGCCTCGTGGTGCCGCAAACCGGCGACGAGCTCGAGCGGCTGTCGACGACGTTGAACGACATGATTGCGCGACTGGAAGCGGCGTTCACGAAGATCGCTCGGTTCACTGCGGACGCTTCGCACGAGCTCAGGACTCCGCTCGCACTGATCCGAACGACTGCCGAGGTGGCGCTGCGCGGCAGTCAACCGCCGGCCGAGCTCCGCGACGCGCTCGAGCAAGTCATCGCGGAAGTCGAGCGAACCTCGCACCTCGTGGAGAACCTGTTGCTCATCGCCAAGGCCGATTCCGGCGAAGCGCAGTTGCAGCGCAGACCCGTGGACCTCGTGCAATCGGTCGGCGAGGCCTGCGCACAAGCGAGCGTGCTCGCGCGTGTGAAGGGCATCCAGCTCGAGACGCGGCTGCCGGACGACGCGATCTGGATCACGGGCGATGCGGCCGCCCTGCGGCGGTTGTTCTTGATTCTGCTCGACAACGCCGTCAAGTACACGCCGGCGGGCGGGCGTTCGGAGGTGTCCCTGACCGCACGCGGATCGAGCGTCGTCGGCAGCGTCAGCGACACCGGCATCGGCATTCCACCCACGGACTTGCCGCACGTGTTCGATCGCTTCTACCGCGTGGATCGCGCGCGCTCTCGGGAACAGGGGGGTGCGGGTCTAGGGCTCGCAATCGGCCGGTGGATCGCGGAGGCGCACGGCGGCACGCTCACGGTCCAGAGCGCGCTCGACTGCGGATCGACGTTCAGCGTCGAGCTGCCGGCCGGCTAGCGATGCAGCCGCCGCGCGCAACGGTGTCGGTCACGCGTACCGGAACAACGCCATGAAGCCGAAATCCATGTGCAGCTGCTGGTGGCAGTGGAACAGCGTGAGGCCCGGATTGTCCGCCACGAAGTCGAGCTCGAGCTCCTGAAAGCCGCCGAGCATCACAACGTCCTTCACCACACCGGAGGTGACCTCGCCGCCGATGCGCGCAAGCTCGAAGCTGTGCCTGTGCAGGTGCAGGGGATGGATGTCGTCACTCGCGTTGCGGAACTTGAGCCGGTAGCGGCGTCCCGCGTGCAACGTGTACATCGGCTTCATCGTTTGTTCCGAGAACGCTTCGCCGTTCAACATCCACTGATTGAAGCCGTTCAGCGCCGCGTTGCGTTTGACGATCGTGATCTCCAGCGTCTCGTCGGGGACCGCGGCCGGCTCGCCCGCACTGCCGAACCGCGTGTAGTCCCAGCGGAACGGCGCCGGCTTGTCCCATTGCGGCCGGCCCTTTTGTCCCGCGTACTCCACGACGATGCCCATGCCGTTCGAGCGGTCGTCGTCCGATAGATCGCCCATCACCCAAACCCCGGGCCGACGCATCTCGACGATCGCGGAGACCCGTTCCGCAGTGCCGAGCCAAAGTACGGGCACTTCCGTCGGCGTCGGCACCGGATTGCCGTCGAGCGCGACGACTGTGAACGCATGGCCGGGCAGCGCGAGGCTGCGAATCTCGGTCGCGCTCGCGTTGAGCACGTGGAACAGCACGCGGTCACCCTGCTTCACGCGCACCGGCTCGCCATGCCCGAGCATCCGGCCGTTGATGGTGAACAGCTCGTACCCGACCTCGAAGCCCTTCGTTCTCGTGGCCGCTTCGGCGTCGGCTACGGCGCCGATCTGCCTCAAGGCCGCCAGCGGGTTGCCGGACAGCGCGTCGAGCGCCATGTCGCCGCCGCGGCTGAACGCGGGCCCGAACTCCTTCAGCACGAGGAACACCTCGCGATCGTAGGCGCCCCCAGTACGCTGCGGCTCGATGTAGACGGGCCCGGCCTGTGCGGTGTACATCCCGCGGTTCAAGTCGGCACCGGCCGCCACATGCGTGTGATAAAAGCGAAAACCGGAGGGTCTCGGCACGAACGCAACGCGCCGCATGCCGTGCGCCGGGACGAAAGGCGTGCCCTCCTCCGCGGAGCCGTCGACGTCGCTCGGAATCGTCTGGCCGTGCCAGTGCACGAGCTCCGGCGTATCGGTGTCGTTCACGATGTCGACCACGGTGCGCTCACCTTCCTTGAACCGCAGTAGCGGTCCCGGGAATTGGCCGTTGTAGAGCGTCGTCGAGACGATGCGCTCGGGCGACAGCTCGACGAGGCCGGTCCCGATTCGAACCGTGTAATCGGGCGCGGACTGCGGGGCGGGCGAGGCGCCGCGGTCATCGGCCCAGGCACAGCGCGGTGCACGGCCGCTTAGTGCGGCGACGGACGCCAGTTTGAGAAGATCACGTCGACGAAGCGCGCTGCTGGGTCGAGAATCGGCGCTTACGGTGCGATCGATCATGGCTCGCCTCCTACTTCGTGGCTCAAGGCGGTCGACGCCGACGAGCCGTGCTCACGTTCACCCGTTTCGTCGGGCTCCGGACAGCTCTCCAAGAAGTGGTCGAGCGCGCCGGCCTTGTCCATCGCGACGAAGCGATCGATCGATCCCTCTATGCGGGCACTTACCGCCTTAGTCGCGGTCTGCTCGACGACTCGCGCCGTTTTTATGAAGGCATTGACCGCGGCGCGGCGGTATTCGTCGGCCTGCTCCTCGATCATGTTCCGCATGGCGGGCGTCCGATCTGGGTCGGACTGACGGCTCTCGACGTTTGCCCGATAGGCGGCCGCGCAATCGGCAAAGGCGCGCCAGTCGGCTTTCGGTGGTGCTTCGGACTGCGTGCCGCCGGCGCGTTGGCCCACCGCCGTGCCCACGAAGGCCGCGCCCGCCGCGAGGCCGAGCAGAGATCGGGCCGCGCGTCCAGCGGCACGGTAAACGCTGCGGCGCCTCATGGCGGAACCGTCTTCGCGTGTGAGCCGGTCGCATTAGGCACGCATATGCTCCGCGCTCCGGGGGTCATCCGGGTCGAGAGACACCGACCGGCGGCCGCCGCGCGCCTGGACCATCGCGAATACGGCCGGCAGCACGAAGAGCGTCGCAAGCGTCGCCGCGGCGAGGCCCCCGACGACCGCCCGGCCGAGCGGCGCCGTCTGATCGCCGCCCTCGCCGAACCCGATCGCGATCGGCAGCATGCCGGCGATCATCGCGGCGCTCGTCATGAGGATCGGCCGCAGCCGGCCCGCGCCTCCGGTAACAGCCGCGGCATCGGCCGGCGCGCCGTCCATGCGGGCGTGTTCAGCGAACGTCACGAGCAGTATCGCGTTCGCGACGGCCACGCCGACCGCCATGACCGCGCCCATGAACGACTGAATGTTGAGCGTCGTGCCGGTGAGCCAGAGCGCGAGCAGCACGCCCGCGATCGCCGCAGGCGTCGTCGAGGCGACGATGAGCGCGAGCTTCGCGGATTGGAAGTTCGCCATGAGCAGCAGCACGATGATCACGATCGCGAGCAGCAGGCCGTTCTGAAGACCGCCGAGCATCTCTTGCATCGGCACGACCTGACCTCGCAGCGCAACACTCACGCGCGGCGGCGGCGCGCCGGCCGCCTCGATCGCGTCGGCCACCTGCCGCGCGACGCTGCCGAGATCGGCGCCCTCGATATTGGCGGTGACCGTGACGAGTCGCTGCATGTTGAAGCGTGCGTACTGGCCGGGCGTCGTACCCTTCGTAACCTTCGCAAGACTGCGGAGCAGGATCGGCCGATCGTTCCGGTAAGCCACGGGCACGTTGCCGAGATCCTCGGCCGAATGCATGGCTTCGTGCGGTATCTCGACCTGGATCTGATAGGCGACACCCGAGCGCGGATCCGCCCAGTAGTTCGGCACGATGAAGCGGCTCGACGACGTCGCGGAGACGAGCGAGCGCGAGATGTCCGCCATGTCGACCCCCATCAGCCCCGCGCGCTCGCGGTCGACGTGCACGTCGAGCGTCGGATAGTCGAGCGCTTGGCCGAACTGCACGTCGCGCAGCGCCGGGATCTTGTCGAGCCGATCGCGAATCTTCGTCGCGAACTCTCGGCTCGCATTGAAGTCCGGTCCGCTGACCGCGACTTCGATCGGCGTCGCAGAGCCCAGGCTCATCACCTGACTCACGATGTCGCTCGGCTCGAACGAGAATGCGACGTCCGGCATCGTCTGCGCGAGCCGGGTGCGCAGGCGTTCCTTGAGCGCCGCGGTGTCGATGCCGGAACCGCGTTTGAGCTGCACCTGCAGCACGCCTTCCTCGGTGCCGCCGTTCCATTGGTAGATGAAGTTGATCGGATAGGACGATCCGTGCACGCCGAGAAAGCCGAGCGTAATGGCAATGTTGTCCGCGCCGGCCTCGTCGCGAATGACATCGAGCGCTTTCAACGCGATCGCTTCCGTGCCGTCGATCTGCGTGCCCGTCGGCGCGCGGAGCCGAAGCTGGAGCTGACCCGCCTCGACCGTCGGGTATATGTCCGTGCCGAGGTGTGCGCCGAGAAGCACGATCGTCGCGGTAACCGCGACAACGTAAACGCCCACGACGAGCCAGCGCGCGCGAACCACGCCCGCCGCGAGACCCGCGTAACGGCGCTGGAGCCGAGCAAACCGCGGCTCGCGGAATACCGTGGCGGAGCCCGTCTCCTCGACTGCGGCGTGTTCATGTCCACGTAGGAACCAGACCGAGAGGATCGGCACGAGCGTGCTCGAGAGGAGATACGAAGCGACCATCGCAAACCCGACCGCGAGCGAGAGCGGCAGAAACATCGCACGCGCCGCGCCGACCATGAAGAGTGACGGCAGGAACACGGACAGCACGCAGAGCATCGCGATCAAGAGCGGCACGGCGACCTCCCGCCCGGAATCGAGGACCGCGCGGCCGACGCGCTCGCCGCGCGAGAGATGCGTGTGGATGTTCTCCACGACGACCGTCGACATGTCGACTAGGATGCCGATCGCGAGCGCAAGGCCGCCGAGCGTCATGATGTTCACCGTCTGGCCCGTGAGCCAGAGCGCGAGCGCGGCGCCAAAGATCGCGAGCGGAATGTTCACGACTACGATCACAGCGCTGCGCCAATCGGCGAGAAAAAGCAGCACCATCACGCCGGTCAGAAGCGCGCCGAGCCCGCCCTCGAGCGTAAGGCCCGAAATCGCGCGCGTCACGTACGGGGATTGGTCGAACTCGTAGCTGACCTTGACGTCGTCCGGAAGCACGGACTGAAAGCGCGGCAGATTCTCCTTGACGGCCTTGACCACGTTGAGCGTCGAGGCGTCCGCACGCTTCGTGACCGGGATGTAAACGGTGCGCCGGCCGTTCACGAGCGCGACGCTGGTGACGATATCGGTACCATCGACGATCTTGCCGACGTCGCGCAGAAACACCGTCGGATACGTACCCTCGCGGATCGGCACGGTCTCGAGGTCCGCGATGTTCTTGACGACCGAGTTCAGCGGCACGATCGGGTACTGGCCGCCGACGTCGAGATTCCCAGAGGGACTGATGAGGTTCGCCTTCGTAATCGCCGTGACGACCTCGTCTGGTGACATGTTGTAGGCGCGCAATCGATCGGGGCTCAAGTTCACGACGATGCTGCGCGCCGCACCGCCGAAAGGCGGCGGCGCCGAGACGCCGGGCAGCGTCGCGAACAGCGGCCGCACCAGGTTCAAGGCGGCATCCTGCATTTGCGCGACCGAGCGCGTCCCGCTCGAGAACACCAGCATGCCCACGGGCACGCTGCCGGCGTCGAAGCGCATGACAAACGGCGGCACGGTGCCGGGCGGCATGAATGCGCGCGCACGGTTCACGTACTGCACGGTCTCCGCCATGGCCTGGCTCATGTCCGTGCCCGGATAGAACTGCAGCTTCATGATCGAGGCGCCCTGGATCGACTTCGACTCGACGTGCTCGATGCCCGTGATGTAGAGGAAGTGATACTCGTAGTAGTAGGTCAGGAAGCCTTCCATCTGGGCCGGGTCCATTCCGCCGTAGGGCTGCGCGACATAGATCGTTGGAATGCCAAGCGTCGGGAAAATGTCGCGCGGCATGCGAGTCAACGCAAACGCGGCGCCGAGCACGACCGCGACGACGAGCACGATGACCGTAAACGGGCGACGCAATGCCGACTGCAGCAAAGTCATGGCAATCTCCCGATCTCCGTCCGCGAGTCTATCGGGCGTAAATGAAAAACATCTGAAAGCGGTCCGTGCTCGCGCTTTCAGACAGCTTTCAGATTCGACGCGTAGGCTTCCGCCGACAGCGAGAAGTCACGGAACCGCGATGAGCTGCTTTTGCCGTGCGCACCCGGGCATCCTGCGCTACACGTTGGCGCTCGGCCTCACAATCCTCGCGGCCGCGGCGTCGGCACAAACGGCGTCCGAAGACGGCGTTTCCGCCGTCCGCGTCGTCACGCCCGTGCGCCGTGATTTCGTGGTGTCGTCGACGCAACCCGGAACGGCCGAAGCATTCTACGAAGCCGACCTCGGCTCGAAGGTCGCGGGCTACGTGAGCGAGCTCAAGGTCGACATCGGCGACCGCGTCGCCGCGAACCAGGTGCTCGCGCGCATCGCCGTGCCCGAGCTCGTGCAAGCGAGAAATTCGGCGGAGGCGGACGTCAAAGCGCTCCAGTCCGAGTACGACCGCATCCGGCAGCTCGTCGAGAACAAGTCGGCGACACCGAAGACGGCAACGGAAGAGAAGAACCGCCTCGACGCCGCCGTCGCCAAGCAGGCGGAGATCGAGGCGCAGATGGATTACGCGACACTCGCGGCGCCGTTCGCCGGGGTCGTCACATGGCGCTCCATCGATCCCGGCGACATGGTCTATCCGGCGAGCTCGCCCAAGGGCAGCGGGCAACCGCTGCTTCGTGTCGCACGGCTCGACGTCATTCGCGTGCGTACTTACGTGCCCGAGCTCGAGTCGGCTCACGTGGACGTCGGCGACCCCGCGACCATCGTCTTCGATGCGCTGCCCGGCAAGACATTCTCGAGCAAGGTGTCGCGATTGTCCGGCGCGCTCGATCCAGCGACTCGTACGATGTTGGTCGAGGTGGATCTGCCGAACGAGGACGGCCTCATTCGCCCGGGCTACTACGGCCAGACGCGCATAGAGCTCGGCGGCCGTCCGCACGCCGTCGCTCTGCCCTCCTCGGCCGTACGACACGACGCGACCGGCGGCGAAACATACGTGTACGTGGTCGCCGGCGGCTCGGCACACCGCGTGCCGGTCGTGACGGGGCTGACCGAGGGCGAGTGGATCGAGATCCGAAGCGGTCTCGAAGGCGGGGAGCAGGTTGCCACGGGCTCCGGTCCGTTGACCGAGGGCGCACAGGTCCGCGTCCTCGAATGAGCATCCACCGACCATCGACGCTACTGCAATGAGTATCCGGCTCTCCGTCGCCGATTCGCTCCTGCTTCGGCGCTCTCGGTCGCTCGTGCCCGTCGTCCGGACTACGGCACTGGCTCTTCTAATTACGGCGAGCTTCGCAGCCTCCGGCCAAATCCCGCAGGGCGACGACGCCGAGCCGCAAAACAACGTTCTTCGCATCGATCTTCCGACCGCGCTCCGGCTCGCCGACGAGCGCAACATCGACATCGCAATCTACCTTGCGCGCATCACGGCAGCATCGGCGCGGCTCGCTCAGGCTCGCAGCCTCGCCATTCCGACGTTGCGAGTCGGCACCGGTCATAGTCAGCACCACGGCACCATTCAAGACACGAGCGGACAGGTCTTCGACGCCGATCGCGCTTCCCGCTTCGTCGGCATCGGCGCCGGTACCGTCGGTCCGGCTGATCTCGCCCTCGACGTCAACGTGAGTGATGCGATCTTCGCTCCGCTCGCTGCACGTCAAAATCACGCCGCCGCGCAGTTCGCATCCGACGCCAATCGCCATGCCGTCCTGCTCGACGTCGCGACCGCATACCTCGCGTGGCTCCAGGCCTTCGAGGAAAGCCGCATCGCAGTAGAAATCCTCGGCCGGGCGACAGACCTCGCCACTACGACTTCCTCGTACGCGCGGACCGGCGAAGGGCTCGAGGCCGATGCGCGGCTCGCGGCGGTACAGCCGCTGCTCTGGAGGCAGCGGCGGCTCGCCGCGGACCAGCGCGCCGAAGCAGCCGCGGCGGCCCTCGCCCGCCTCCTGAATCTCGATGTCCACGTGAGGCTCGAGCCGATGGAAACGAAAATCCCGGTCATCGATATCTATTCGGCCGACGACGACTTGAACACACTCGTAGATCGCGCTCTGACCGGCAGACCCGAGACGGACCAGGTCAATTCGCTCGTTGCCGCGGCAGAGGAGGACCTCAGGGCGCAGCGCTACGGGCTCTTCGTGCCGAACGTGTCGTTGCGCTACAGCACGGGCGACTTCGGCGGCGGACCGGATTCCTCGGTTGCCACGACCGGTCACCGCGACGACCTGACGCTGCAGCTGTACTGGCAGCTCGATCAGCTCGGCTTCGGTCATCGCGCGATCACGAACGAGAAGCGCGCCGAGCTCCGCCAAACCGTGCTCGAGCGTGACAAGCTCCGCGACACGATCGCGGCCGAGGTTCGCGACGACTACGCGGCGGCCCAGAGCCTCCGAGCGCAGATGCAACTCAGTGCATCGGCGGTCGAGCAGGCCCAGGGCGCCTACACGCTGCACCGCGAACGCATCTTCGACCGGCAAGGCATTCCGCTCGAAGCACTCCAGGCGATGTCGAGCCTCGCGGACGCGGAGATGGCAGAGGCCGCTACGATTGCCGCCTTCAGCACGGCGCAGGTCCGGCTGCATACGGCACTGGGAAACCCGCTCGATGCCGCGCAAATCGAGCGCCTGAGGTCCAATCCGCGTTGACGCTTATCTTGGGGCCCGCCGCTCGAGCTCATCGAAGAAGCCCGTCATCAAAACCATGCGGTTGCGCCCCATCGCCGGCTCCTCGACCGACAGCAGAGCCGCGAGGCGGTTGCCGTCATCCGTCACGTCGAAGTTCGCGATCACACCGGGTCGGATGACGATCCCCATGAGCGAAGCGACCCGGCGGTGCGGTCGAAGTCACGAACGCGCTTGCATGCTGCTGCCGGCACGGCCGCGGACCGCCATCACGGCGCATGCGCGCCTCGCACTAGGCGCCGCCGCACGCTGCCGACGAGCAACCGCGCTTCCTCGAGGCCGAGGACCCACGCGGCCGCCCCGTAAGCCGCGGCGTAGAGCGCACCGACGAGCGCAGCGAGCGGCACCGGCGGCCAACCCGCGCAGGCGTAGCGAGCAGCGGCGCCCACGGCGGCCGCCGCCCCGGCGGCGCCGAACATTCGCGACAGCGCGCGGGATCCGGCCCCAACGCTACCGACCATCCTGCCGAGGTGCACCCGCAACAGCGCCCATTCGAGCCACGCACCGACGGCCGCGCCGCACGCGAGTCCCACGCAGCCGAGCGGAATCCCGGCAACCGACCAGCCCGCGAGCACGCCCGCGCGAATCTCGTGGCCGAACAGCGTAATTCCCTCGAACTGCACCATCAGCACCGCGCCGATGAGCGCGGCCGTCGCGACGCGCGCGATCGCAATGCGCGCGGGCGTCTTGGTGTCGCGCAGCGCGAAGAAAGCCGACTGATACACGCGAGTGCTGGTCGACGCGATCAAACCCGCGCTGTAGGCCGCGAGCGTGAACCACACGACCTTGACGTCGCTCTCCCCGAAACGCCCGGCCCGATAGAGCCCTGCGACGAGCACGTCGCCGAGCACGACGAACGCCACCGCGCTCGGCACCACGTAAAACGCGACGCGTCGGACGGCCGCGACGGTGCGCTCGTGCAGCGCCCCGAGCGCGCTCGCCCGATCGCGCGCGAGATCCGGTAGCGCGGCCGCGGCGATGCTCATTCCGAACAGACTGACCGGCAGCACGTACAGCGTCTGTGCGTACTGCAGCCGCGCGACCGCGCCAATGGCCAGCAGGCTCGCCAGCAGCATGTCCACGTAGGCGCTGAGCTGCACGACGCCGCGGCCGACGATTGCCGGCCCCGCATTGCGTACGGCTTCTATAAATGCGGGCTCGCGCCGGCCCGTGCTCCAGGCGAGATCCCGATCGAGCCGGAGCACCCAGGGCAGCTGCACGCCGAATTGGAGCACTCCGCCCGCCAGCGCGCCCCAGGCGGCCGCCATCAGCACGCCGTCGAGACCGGCGCGGCCGCCGACCGCCGCGACCGCCGCGATGATCGCGGCGTTCCAGAGCACCGGCGCGAAATACGGCACGAAGAACTTGCGGTGACTGTTCAAGATGCCGAGCGCCCAGGCGGACAACACGAGCACGCCCGTCATCGGGAACAGGATCCGGACCACGGCGATCATGAGCACGCGCCGCTCGCCTTCGAAGCCGGGTGTGAAAATCGCGACGAGCCACGGCGCGAGCAACACGCCGAGCAGCGAGAACGCGCCCGCGATCGCGAGCAGCAGCGCGAACATCGCGCCCGCGACGCGGCCAGCCTCCCGCGTCCGCCCTTGGCCGAGCAGCTCCGAGTACACGGGGATGAACGACGCGCTGAGCGTCCCCTCGCCGAGCAGATTCTGCAGCGCATTGGGCAAGCGCAGCGCCGCCCCGAACACGTCGGCCTGAAGACCCGCGCCGAGATACACCGCGAGCACGCGCTGACGCACGAGCCCGAACAGCCGGCTCGCGAAGATGCCGACCGCGACCGCGACAGCGGCGCCGCTCGAACGGGCGCTCTGCTCGCTGCGTGCGCGCGCGCTCATCGGCGAGGCGGCCACCGGGCGACGCGCGGGCCTAGCGACCGGCTCAGTGCTGCGGGTTGCGATCGATGAGCATCGACTCCGGCCGTTGCGGAATCGTCGGCTTGAGATACGGCTTCTCTGCAGCTTGGTGACACGCGTAGCACTGATTCAACATTCCTTTGTAGGCGGTCTCGAAAGCTGCTCCATCCTTGTTGTCGATCGCGGTGCGCAGATTCTTGAGGCCTCCATCCTCGACTCCCTGCAGAATCGGCCGCAAGTCGAGCGGCGACTTGTCCGCGAGCTGCCGCACGGGGTGCAGGCGCACCGTCCAGTTGAGGTGGCTGCGCGTCTCGTTCAAGTAGAACGTCGCGAGCGGCCAATTGCCGGCCTTGCCCGCGAACCACAGGTTCGAGAAGTGATACTCGACGTCGGCCATCGTGTGCGACTGGCTCGGCAGCATGCGCTTCAGGTCCTCGATCTCGGCCTTGAGCGCCGCGATCTCCGCCGCGTCGTCGCCGGCCTTGCTCGCACTCTGCGCGTGCGCGGCACCGGCGGCCGTGCAGCAGCACGCTACGAGCGCCGATACGATTCTCATTCTGTTCCGAATCACATCCCCTCCTTTCGCTCAATCGCGACACACGGCGCGTAGCATACGCCGACGCCCGAAAACATGAGACGGCGCGTCTCGTGCAGGAAGCTCGCAAGCCCGGCGCCGAGGCGCGTGAGCAATCCGCATAGAATCAGCATGCCCAGACGAGGTCGACGCCACCGACGAACGGCCCCAGCACGCCGGGCCACGGAATGCCGATCGCGGGGAAGCCCGCTGCCGAGCAGCTCCGGAAACACCAGTTTCTGAATGCCTTCGGGCAGGAACACGAGTCGATCGCGAGACGAATGCAAGGCACCCACCGGGAGACCGAGGTCGACGACAGCGAGTGAAGCCAATCGGGCGATTCGCTCATGGCGCTCACATTACTACGGCGCGCGTGCTGGGCCCAGAAAACGGGCGGACCGCGCCGGCGAGCGGATCCGCCTGTCGAATCTCGGCAGCCGCTTGCTACAGTAGCGGCTTCAGCCGACGGAGATCCTCGATGCCGCAGATTCGCCGCTGTTGGCCGATTGCTATCGCTGCGTTGCTTGCGGCCGGGCTAGCTCATGCCGATTCGGCGGCGATCGCGGTCGCGGCGAATTTCGCGACCCCCGTCGCCGCGCTCAAGCGCTCGTTCGAGGCGCGCACGGGCCATCGACTCACGATTGCGTCGGGCTCGACCGGTCAGCTCTACGCGCAAATCAAGAGCGGCGCGCCATTCGACGCGCTGCTGGCGGCCGACGTGGAGCACGTCGACCGGCTCGTTGCGGACGGTCTGGGCGATTCGGCCGTACGCTTCACCTACGCCGTCGGCCGACTCGTGCTGTGGACGCGCGACGCGGGGAAGTACGCACCGCTCGGCATGGACACGGTGAAGCGCACCGACTTCCGCTGGCTTGCAATCGCCAACCCGCGCCTTGCGCCGTACGGCGCGGCGGCACAAGAGACGCTCACCGCGCTTGGACTTTGGGACGCGCTCCAGCCTCGGCTCGTTCGCGGCGAGAACATTGCACAGACCTTCACGATGGCCGAGACCCGCAACGCGGATCTCGCGTTCGTCGCGCTGTCGCAAGCGCTCACGTACCAGGAGCCGGCCGCCTACGTCGAGGTGCCGGCCGAGCTCTACACGCCGATCCGGCAAGACGCGATTCTGCTGAAACGCGCCGACTCGAACGCGGCCGCACGCGCGTTCCTGGACTACTTGCGCAGCGCGGAAGGCGCGCGCGAGATCGAAAGGTTCGGCTACGCCGTCGGGCTCACGGTGTCGCAGCGCGATTGAAGGCACGGCGGAGCCGGACCCGCTCGCGATTTTCGAGACGCCGCGCCTGGCGCGCGGGAATCGAGCGTCAAGCCATTCGGCGCTGCGCCGCTCGGTTCAGTAGCCGCCGAAATCGGCGAGCACGAGCATCTCGATCGCTTGCAGGCCGAGCGGGTCGTCCCGCGAGCAATACCGAAGCTGGGCGCGCTCAACCGTCGGTCAACCGCTCGAGTCGCACGTATCCGAGAAGGTCGAACAGGTCCGAGCGTTGACATCGAGCGCATTTCCCTCGATAAGAGCGAACATGAACCGCCGCGCCGTCGATGCCGTCAGCGACGAGATCGCCCAAGAAAAAGCGCAGTCGTTCGGCCGTGCCGCGAAATTGCTCGAGGATGCGCTCGCCGCGCTGCGGGCGTTCGACGCGGACGCCCGCGACGACCCGAGAGCGCGCGCCATGCTCGTCGCGCACGCGGCCGAGCGCGTGCTGCACTTCATCGTGCAGCGCGAAGCGTGCGGTCTCCGAGATCCCGACTACGTATTCAG
This sequence comes from uncultured Gammaproteobacteria bacterium, assembly GCA_963817615.1. Lineage (GTDB taxonomy): Bacteria > Pseudomonadota > Gammaproteobacteria > Steroidobacterales > Rariloculaceae > FEN-1219. The sequence continues at coordinate 1,291,167 of CAWFPH010000003.1, forward strand.
ATCATTTGCCGTTCCGGCCGAGGTGATCTCTCGCATCGGCACGGTCCGCCGCGCGGCGTTGTCGCCGCGCTGAGGCGTCGCTGCCGCCCGCGGCGCCGGTGCTCGCATTGCCGGCCGCCGCTCAGCAACACGAGCCGTTCAACCCGCGCAACGGCTTTCCCGTCGCACCGAGCGGCATCGCGATACCGCCTTTGCCCGAGCAGCCGATGCTCTATCACACGGCGGAGGGCCAGGACATCAGGATCGTCGTCTACACGCGCGGCTGAAGCGGCCTTGGCGCATCGCGTTCCTACCGAGCGGAGAGAAGATGGAGGAACTGCGGCGCGAGTCGCTGCTCGTCGACCTGCACCAGCGCATCCGCGACGTGCGCGAGGGGCCGGACGAGCTGCTTTATCTCCTCACCGACGACGACAACGGCGCGATCCTGCGCATCGAACCTGCGCCGTAACGCGGCGACGCGCTGCGGCGGCTATAAGATCGCCGGGCGGTTCGGTTGTTCGTTGGGGTTCGGGCCGCTCGCTGGAAACTCGCGCGCGAGCAGCGCTCCCACGCCCTCGACGCCGGCCAGCGCGCCCGTGCGCCAGCGCCCCGCGCGAAACTCCTGCTTCATCTCCTCGCAAACCCGCTGCCACTCCTCGGCGCTCACGCGGCCGTCGCAGCCGTGATCCGCGACGATCTCGACGCTGCGCTCGGCGAGCAGCACGTAGATCAGCACACCGTTGCTCTCGACCGTATCCCACACGTGCAGCTCGCCGAACACTTCGAGCGCGCGCTGCCGCGTCGTGCGCACGCGCCACAGCGTGCCGACGTCGAGCGCGACCTCGATCGCAAAGCGAATTTCGCCGCGATGCTTCTGCTCCGCCTTCGCGACGGCCTCCTCGATTGCGCTCAACGTGTGCGACGGGAAACGGCGCCCGAGCGCGGCGCGCGGCAACATCAGGTTGCGCACGACGTTCACGCTACCAACCTCCCGACGCGCCGCCGCCGCCGAAGCGCCCGCCACCGCCCCGGAAACCGCCGCCTCCGCCGAAGCCGCGTCCACCGCCGCCGAGCCATGGTCCTCCGGACGCCCACCGGCCGGGGCCGCCGACTCCTGCGAGACCGAGCACGAACACCATGAAGCCGATACCGAGTGCCAGTAGCAGAACGCTGCTCAGAAACCACGCGACGAGGCCCGCGCCCGCGCCGAGCGCGAGCGAGCCGCCGAATGCGCCAAGCGAACGACGCAGCAGCGGGGCGACGAATATCGCGACGAACAAGATCAACGGCAGCGCGCCGATACCGTTGCCTTCGCCACGACCGGGCGAGCCGTCCGGTGCCGGCAGCGGCTCGCCGTCGATCAGACCGATCAACGCGTCGACGCCCGCGTTCAAGCCGGCCGCGTAGTCGCCCTCATAGAAGCGCGGCACGATCTGCTCGCTGATGATTCGCTTCGCGAGCGCATCCGGCACCGCGCCTTCGAGGCCGTAACCCACTTCGATCCGCACCCGTCGATCGTCCTTCGCGACGAGCAGCACGATGCCGTCATCGATCTTGCGGCGGCCGACCTGCCACGCCTCGGCTACGCGCAAGGAATATTGCTCGATCGTTTCGGGAGCCGTGGTCGGAACCAGGAGCACGGCGATCTGGCTGCCTTTGCGCTGCTCGAACGCGGCGAGCTTCTGCTCGAGCGCCGTGCGCGCGCCGGCGTCGAGCGTAGCCGTGAGATCGGTGACGCGTGCACCGAGCGGCGGAATCGGCTGTTGCGCGTGCGCGAGCGCCGCGGCGAACGCGGCCGCCGCAAGCACCGCCCGAGCGGCGTACGACAGCAGGCGGGATCCGCGCGGCATCCGCGAGCCACGCGGCGCGCCTCGTGCCGCGCGCCCGTTGCGGAAAGCCGTCAGCACTTCACTGCTGTGGTTTACGGCTGAAATCGACGGCCGGCGGGCGCGCGATCTCGGCCTCGTTCTGGACGGAGAAGTTTTGCTTCGGGTCGTAGTGGAACAACATCGCGGTCAGATTGCTCGGGAAGCTGCGCACGGTCACGTTGTAATCGCGCACGGCCGCGATGTAGCGGTTGCGGGCGACGGTGATACGGTTCTCCGTGCCCTCGAGCTGCGCCTGCAGATCACGAAAGTTCGCGTCCGATTTGAGCTCGGGATACCGCTCCACGACGACCATGAGCCGCGACAAGGCACCCGTGAGCTCGCCCTGAGCGGCCTGGAAGCGCTGGAACGCTTGCGGATCGTTGATGAGCTCCGGCGTGGCTTGGATCGAGCCGACTTTCGCACGCGCCTCGGTGACGCCGAGCAACACCGTTTGCTCCTGCTGGGCGAAACCGCGCACCGTCTCGACGAGATTCGGGATCAGATCCGCTCGGCGCTGATACTGATTCACGACCTCCGACCAAGCCGCGTTCACCTGCTCGTCCTGCTGCTGAAACTTGTTGTAGCCACAGCCCGCGAGCTGAGTCGCCAAGACGAAAATCACTACCGGTCGCCACATCGATCGCTCTCCTCATCGACGGCCTCCCGCGCGGCCGGTGCGCGCCTATCATTGGGGACGCGCACCGAATGCTCAAGCCCAACCGGGACGACGCGCGCGCAGGCGGCATGGTTCTTGCTTTTTGCCGGCATGGACGCCGACCTGCCAAGATGCTCGCGGCGCTCGCGGACCCGGAACGGCGCATGCCGCGCGCGGCTTCGCCGCGCAACCGCAAGATTTACGTGCAGACACCGCGGATCGTCCCGGTGCACACCGACTTCCTGGATCGCTACGCTTGCGTGAACGGCCGACCGCTGGTCCGCGAGACGGTCGGGCGTACGGCGTCCGTCGGGGAGTGCCACTGCTGACAGCGGGCGGGCGGGGCGCGCCGAGCCCCGCGCTCAGACGCTGTCGATCAGGTCGCGCATGCGCTTGCGTGCCGCCTCGTCGGGCAGCGGCCCCAACGCGGTGCGCGCGTTGTCACGCATGTGCTCGGGGTTGGTCGTCTCGGTCAGCACGCAGGTGAGCAATGGATTCGCGAGGATGTACTTCAGCGAGAACTGCGCCCACGTCGCACAATCGAAGTCCTTCGTCCACTCCGGCAGCTCGCGCCCCGCGAGCTTGTCGAAGTAGGCCCCGTTCATGAACGGCCGGTTGATCAGCACCGCCGCGCCGCGATCGGCCGCGAGCGGGAGTAGCCGATCCTCCGATTGCCGCTCGGTGATCGAATAGTTCATTTGCACGAAATCCGGGCGCTCGCGTTTCAGGAACGCCTCGAGCGCATCGTACAGGCGCGCCTCGGCGACCGTGACGCCGATGTAGCGCGCCTGACCGGATTCCTTCCATTCGATCAGGCTCGGCCAATGCACATCGACATCGGTGAGGCTGAAGATCTGGACCAGGTCGAAAACGTCGCGGCGATACAACTTCTTGGTTTCGCGAAACTGCGCAATACCCTCGTCCTTGCCGACTCGGTCGATCTTGGTCGTGACGAACAGCTGGTCGCGCAAATCGGGCCCGCTCGTGACGCGGCCGAACGCCGCATCGTTGCCCGCATCGCGGGGCCAGGTGTCGACGAGCTTGCCGCCCTCCGCCACGAGCGTGCGCAGCACCGCCGCGAGCGGCTCCTCGCCGTGAGTCGCGATCTCCTCCACGACCTTGCTCGAGCCGAGACCGATCACGGGCAACAGCTCGCCCGTGCTCGGAATCTTGCGCTGGGGCATCTGCGTCTGCTGCGCCTGCCCGCGGAACGGCATGCTCCCGCCACCGAGCAGCGCGGCCGCACCGGCGGCGGCCACGACCTCTCGGCGAGTCATCTTAAACACGTCCCTCATCGCTGCACCCGTCAAGCATTCGGCCCGTGCATCGAAGCTTAGCAGCGGCGGCGCGTACGGTCATCGCGACGTGGTCGCCGTCGGAGTCGTCGACGAGCACGAATCCGCCGCGCCTGAGTGGTCGCGCGAATTCGCGACCTCGGCAAGGCTGGCGATCGGTCCGCGGATCGGACTGCGCCGCGTGAAGAACGGCGCGAGCCGGCGCCCGCGCCTCTCATGTTCGACTTGCTCTAGACGCGCTAGTGCATCTCTTTGATCAAGCCGTCGAGCGCCATATTCACGTGGAAGTCTTCCCAGCCGAACTCCATGCGCATGACCTTCTCGATGTCGGCTTTCGACTTGCCCTGCTTGACCATTTGCGTGACGAGCTCGCTCAGCCGAGTGGCGCTCTTGCGATATTGCTCCATCAGCGTCTTATCTCCCATCGGCCCGTGACCCGGCACGACCTTGTCGAAGTCGAGCCTCAGCACCTTCGTGAGCGTCGCCGGCCACTCCTTCGCGCTGCCGCCGCCTGCATAGTCGATGAGCTCGGGCACGCCGGGCCCGACCGTGAACAAATCACCAGAGGCGAGCAGGCGGTGCTTCGGGAACAGCACGACCACGTCGCCGTCGGTGTGGCCGCGGCCGAGCCAGTAGATATCGGCCTCCTCGTCGCCGAGATAGACCGTCCCGCGCTGACCGACCGTGATGTCGGGCAGCCCCGATTGCTTGCCCGCAACCATGCGCGCACGTGCGGCCGCGGATGCAACCGCGATCGTATGATCGGCCTGCAGCTTCGCATTGCCGCCGCTATGGTCGGCATGATGGTGCGTGTTGATCACGTACTTCACAGGCTTGTCGGTGACCGTGCGCAGCATCTTCATCACGTTGTCGTGGTCGATCTCGAACTTGTCGTCGACGAGCAGCACGCCGTCGTTCGTGACGACGGCCGTCACGTTCCCCGGCACCAGGTCGTTGTGAATCACGTAGACGTTGTCGTAGAGCTTGATGAGATCGAGCTTCGCCGGCGCATTGCCGAATTGCGCGGCCGCGTTACCGCAAAGCACGATGCTTGCGGCAAGCGCCGCTAGACCAAAGAACGAATGTTTACTCATGTCGAAACGCCCCCCCAACAAGACCGTGGATGCCGCGTTCACTGCGCGGCCCGCGCATGGTACTACAAGCCCTGCTCCGCGCTCAGCCGCGCCGGCCTTGCGCAGCGCTGGGCGTGCTGCGGCGCGCTAGCGAGCGGCGACGAACTCGACGAAGCCCTGCATGAACTTCATCAGCTGCGCCTGAATCTGCTGGTCGAGGAGCGCGCCGCTCGCGTCGAAAACGGTGTTCGCCCGCGAGACTTGGAGCCGACCGCCGAACCACGGCTGCGTGCCGAGCGTCTTCAGCACGGGCAGCCATGCCGTCTGGCTCAGCAGCGTCCCGAACCCGCCGGGCGAGGCGCCCATCACGGCCACGCGTCGGCCGCCGAACACGCGCGGAATGTCGGCCGGCGGCCGCGACAGCCAGTCGATCGCATTCTTGAAAACACCGGGAATCGAGTTGTTGTACTCGGGCGTCACCAGCAGCAAGCCATCGGCGGCAACGATGCGCTCCTTCAGGCGCTCCACCGTGTCGGGCACGCCCTGCGCCGCTTCGACGTCGCCGTCGTAGAGCGGAATGCCCGCGATGGTGGCGATCTCGAGCGATGCGCCGGGCGGCATTGCGGCTGCGGCGGCGTGCAATAGGGCGGTGTTGAAGGAAGCGCGCCGTAAGCTGCCGGAGATACCGAGAAGAGTACTGACGGCGGTGTTCCTCGAGGTGCGAGGCCAGCCAGTCTACCGGCGCCGCACGGGCGCGTCATGCTCACCATGCGGGACGCCGCATCCGCTCAGCACCCCGGGCTGTATCTCGTTAGAATGGCTGGATGGCGTCGCCATCCGACTTCAGGCTCGATCCGGACGTCCGCAAGATCGGCGTGAGCGTGCTCTCGGGCTTGCTCGAAGCGCGCTCTCGTGGGCTCAAGGCCGTGCTGATCCTCGTCGTCGTATTCGCCGCGCTCACGCCGTTCTCGTCCCAGGTGTTCCACCTGCTCGCACAGCCGATGATCGACAAGATGCCGGCCGGCTCGAGCCTGATCGCCAAGCAGGTGGCGGCGCCGTTTCTAACGCCGCTCAAGGCGACGTTTTGGCTCGCCCTCTTCCTGACGATGCCGGCGCTGCTCTACCAAATCTGGAGGCTCGTCGACCAATTCCTACCGGCGACTGCACGCCACATCGCGCTGCCGTTCGTGTTCGCGAGCGCCATTCTGTTCTATGCGGGAGTCGCGTTCGCCTTCTTCTTCGTGCTGCCCCTGGCATTCGCGTTCTTCACGCACGCCGCGCCGAGGGGCGTGACGGTGATGACCGACATCAATTCCTATCTCGACTTCACGATCTGGATGCTGTTCGCCTTCGGGCTCGCGTTCCAAGTGCCGATCGCGATCATCGTGCTCGTATGGACCGGGGTGGTGTCGCGGCAAACGCTCGGCAAGGGCCGGCCGTACGTGTTCCTCGGCGCATTCGTCCTCGGAATGCTGCTCACGCCCCCCGACATGTTCTCCCAGACGCTACTCGCGGTGCCGATGTACTTGCTGTTCGAGGGCGCGCTGTTCTTCTGCGCCCGCTTCCTCCGCGACCGTCCTTGAGCATCGGATAGCGACGCCAATCTCCACCGCACGCGTAGTCTGAGGGCGGTATCGCTGCAATGTCCGCCGCAGCCTTCTTGGCGCGATGCGCTGGCTTGCCTGCTGCGTCAATCCGGCAGCAGCGCGGGATTCCATACCACCTCCCAAAGGTGCCGATCCGGGTCGAGAAAGTAACCCGCATAGCCTCCCAGAAAGTGTCCTGTGCGGGCTTGACGATCGTTGCGCCGGCGAACGCTTGCCTGGTTCATCGCTGCGTCGACTTCGGCGCTGGACGAAAGCAACCGGAAGAACGCGACTGCCCCGAACTCGGAATCCTTCCCAACGATGCCATCGGTCTGCAGACCGAAGCCGTCTCGATAGAATCGGAGCGCTCGATCCAGGTCGTCGACGCCAATGCTCAAGACGCTGATTCTAGGCTTCACGCCGACTACGATTCCGACGCAACGTTCAGCTGTCAAGATACGCCAAACCGATCATTCACTCGGCGAACCGCCGGCCCAACCGCAGTGGTTCGATGGCATTAGCACTTGGGTGAACGGCGGGCCGCATCTCTCGTGTACAGTCTGCGTTGCAAACATTCCGCCTGCCGATTTCAGAGGAGACGGTATGAACCGATTCACCGGCGGCTGCCTATGCGGCAACGTGCGAATTGTAGCGTCGGGACTTCCGTACCGCGTCGGCGTTTGTCACTGTCTCGATTGCCGCAAGCATCATGGAGCCGTTTTTCACGCTTCCGCGGTGTTCTCTCAGAATGCGGTGACGATCGAAGGCGAAACACGCGACTACGCCGGGCGGTTTTTCTGTCCCCGCTGCGGCTCGTCCGTTTTCAGCCGGAGCGCTGACGAAATCGAACTGAACCTAGGATCCCTGGACGCCCCCGACCAATTTGTGCCGACCTATGAAAGCTGGACCGTCCGTCGCGAGTCCTGGTTGCCGACGTTTCCACGCACGAAACGATATGATCGCGATCGCGACAGTCCCGGGCGCTTTGAGGAGTAGGTCGACTGGGGACGCCAAGCGCATCACAACTTCGGTATGTTCGAGACCACGACGCCCGCGGTCTTTCCTCTGGTTTGATCGAGGACGTGAGCAAGCGCGGCATCAGGGAGAAGAAGCTCGGCATCTTCTACAGGGGGCCGAAGTCGTTTCTTCACTTCCACGAAGACCCTACCGGCTTGTTCGTGAGATGCCCCATCGAAGCGAATAACGCCGCAGTTCAGCGGCGCGCGGCCGCGCGCTGCCGTGTGCCGCGCGACGCGAGCGCACAATGAAATGGCGAGCTCGCGGCGCGACCGCGTTACCGTTCGACCCTCCGCTGCAACTGCTTGTTATGCGGCCCCGCCACCAGCAAAGACGCCGTAAAGTAGAAGCGCACCGAATGCGAGTGACCCCACGGCGTACAGCCTGAGATGTCGAAAAAGGATCGGCCCCACCCATTCCCCGAACCGATGGTGCCACTGCCACGGAACACACACCAATGCTGCGGAACTCGCTACGATGGCCCATCCGACGAGCCAGAACATCTTCGGTTGCCACATGGCCGGCGATAGCACGACAAGCGCCGCCCCGACCAGCAAGCGAAAAGCCTGCTCTGCGTAGTGCGTTCGCGCGGAGCTCGCGAAACGCATCGAGAATTGCTCGGCGATCGCCGGTTTCGCGAGAGCCACACTCGTGAACGTGATCAGGACGAGGCCGAACGCGACAACCACGATAGCTGCGACCACGCTCATGGGCTTGCGAGAGGGCTAAAGAGCCGCATAACGCCGCAGTTCAGCCGCCGCACGCTGCGCAATCCGGCGCGGCGCAAGTGCATAATGAAATCACGGGCCCGCGCCGGTTCATCACGGTCCGCTGCAACTGCTTGTTGGGCGGCACCACTCCCTCCGCGGTCGACTGCTAATCCGGCGGTTGCAGCCCGAGCTCTTTGGCCGGTAGGCGGCGTACGATCTCGCGAACAGGCAAGCCATCGAGCTTTGCGAAAATCTGGAAGGCTTTCCCCGAAAGGTGACATGCCCTATCGGACTGACCAATTGCGACCCGTTCATAAAGCCTTGAAGGTCCGTCACCTCCGCCGCCTTGCACAAACTTGGCTCCCGCCTCGGACGCCTCGGAACACACGCGTGCGATGAGCGCGGCGACGATACCGCTTCCGCGGTGGTGCGGTTTGACGTAGAGCCATTCCGTTTGGGCACCGAACATGCCCCAAAACATATCGTAAATCAGCCGCCACTGCGCCATACCGACGATTTCACCGCGTCGCTCGGCTACAAGCAGGTGCGCAACTGGACGCTCACCAAAGTAGGCGGCGCGCAATACATTCGATGCGCGTAGATGGTGCTCCGCGGGATGCCCCTTTACGAAGTTCGCGACCATGCGTTCGATCTCGACAGTGTCGTCCGCAGTCGCGCGACGGATGGAGAGCATCGCTACCGATCCCACTGGAACTCCTATTCTCCGCCCCAACGCCAGCGCAACGGCCGCTCGCCCTTCCAAGCGAGCACGATGACCAGCAACGCCGTCAAGATCAGCAGGTACAGGATCAGCGCACCACCGTTCCGCGACGGAGCAAACCGATAGACTCCGCCTAGGGCGAGACCGAGGTAGCAGAACAGCACGACCCAGCCTTGCCAGCGAGCCGGCAGCCCCCACCCGTAGCCGTACCGCTTAGCCGCGAACCAATAGCTTGGTTTAGCGCTCGCCATAGATACATGCTCTCACGTTCGAGTTGCCGATCGCGTCATACAGTTGGCACAGCGCAAGACAGCTCGAGACAGCGCGAGCCCACCGGCGCCGCCAACATCTTCGAACCCCGAAGCCGATGCTTGTCAGATACGCCAACATCGCCGGATCGGCGAGGCTCGCGGCCGTATGAAGGAGCGAGCCGTCGTCTCCCATCCGGGCTCGCTGCTTTTGGATCACTTCGGGAGAGCGACTCGGGCAGACGCCACGAGCGACGTCGACGCCGAGGAGGTCTTCGTACTGCCGCTCCAGACCGTCGTAGAGGGACGCCGTACTCGGTCGCGCGATCGCATCCGACAACGCGCAAACGCAGAGGAAGGTGATCAAGCATGACATGTCGTCTAGCGCTGCAGTTCAGCGGCGGCGCGCTGCCGTTTGCCGCGCGGCGCGCGCGCATAATGAAATGGCGCGCCCGCGGCATCGCCCCGATGCCATGTGGCGGTCCGCTGCAACTGCTTGTCAGGCGGCAACCTCAACGTAATCGACGCGGCTCGACGCCGGGGGGATTGGAAGATTATCGGCACGCAACCCGTCCAAATGGAACTCGATCGCTTCTCGGATCGCCTGCTCGGTCTCCTGGACGGTGGAACCCGTCGCTACGCATCCAGGCAAATCGGGTACGTAAGCGGAGTAGTTGCTTGCCGCGGCCTCAATCACTATCGCGTATCGCATCACTATCTCCCGTCCTTCAGGCCGGCCTGCTTGAGAATACTGTTCAGCGTTCCAGGCGCCAAGTCGTCCGACAGCTTCCCGGGAACGGTTACTCGGCCTCGTTTGTTGGCGTGTTTCAGCTGGCGATGACCGCCCCGGCGAGCCACTTCTCTCCAACCCGCTGCTTTCAATAGGTCGAGCACTTCCCGCACTTTGATGCGCCCACCGTCTGCGGACGCGAAAACGTGCCACAACCTCGGTATCTGACTTCTTTGTCGCCTAAATGTGAGTAGGCAGCAGCCAGCCGCAAAGAAAATACGGACAATCGCTGCCTATCGGAATTGCGTATCAGCTAACTGGACGTTTCCACTGGGGCACGGCGCGCGATAGGCGGCGATTAGTTCCTGGAGATATGCGACACGGGAGCTAACCGGCACGCCGTATCTCGAAGCACTGATGAATGCGTGGATTTCGAGAGAAATCGTGTGGAATCGTCGCGGCCGTGACATCGCGCACATCGAGATCCGCCAATCCAACCCCGTCGAGCTTGAACTTGCGGAAGTTCGTCGAGAACATGAGCAGGCCGTCCAGCGTAAGCTGCCGCAGCGCTGCGCGAATCAGCCGCACGTGATCGCGCTGCAGGTCGAGCTCCTCCGCCATCCGCTTCGAGCGCGACACCGTCGGCGGATCCAAGAACACGAGGTCGTAACGGTCGCTGCTGCCGCCGCGCTCGAGCCACACGATCGCATCCTCTTGCTCGAGCCGGTGCTGACGCGCATCGCGGAAGCCGTTGAGATCCAGATTCCGGCGCGCCCAATCGAGATAGGTGCGCGACATATCGACGGTCGTCGTCGCACGTGCGCCGCCTGCAGCCGCGTAGACGGTCGCCGTGCCCGTATAGCCGAATAGGTTTAGAAAGCGCTTGCCGCCTGCCAACTCGCGCAGCCGCGCACGCGTCGGCCGATGATCGAGAAAGATCCCCGTATCCAGGTAATCCGTGAAGTTCACGAGAAACTGCAGCCCGCCCTCCTCGACGGTCTGAAACTCGCCGCGCTCGGCGACCTTCGAGTATTGCGCGCCGCCCTTTTGGCGCCGCCGGGTGCGCAGATGTACGCGCTCTCGCTCAATGCCGAGTACGTCCGGTAGCACCGCGAACGCTTCCTCGCGCCGCGCACGAGCCTTCGCCGGCTCGACGCTTTTCGGCGGCGCGTATTCCTGCACGTAAGCCCAGCGCTCGCGCTGCTCCGCGCCTTCGGGCGCGGATTGGTACAAGTCGATCGAGAACGCGTACTCCGGCATGTCCGCGTCGTACACCCGGTAGCAGGCGACGCGCTCGCGGCGCGCCCAGGCCGAATGCTGTGCAAGATTCTTGCGCAGACGATTGGCGAACATCGCCGCACCGGGCCGCGCACGCGCAGCATCGGCATCGAAAATCGGCAACGCACCGGGCTCGCGCTTCGTCTCGAAATGCTTGGGCACGACGTCGAAACGCAACAGTCGGCATTCGATCGGCCCGTTCCATAAGCGATGCGCGCGCTTCGCCTTGAGTCCGAGCTCCCGGCCGAGCGGCGGATTGCCCGTGAACACCGCTGCCTGCCAACCGACATAGCGCTCGCGTAGCACACGGCCTAGCTCGCCGTAGAGCGGCGCAAGGCTCGCGGCGTCGCCGAGCCGCTCACCGTAAGGCGGATTCGCGGCGAGCAGCCCTCGCGCGGTCGGCGGCGGCGGTAAGCGCGCGAGCTCGCAGCGCTCGATCGCAACGCGACTCGCCACACCTGCCCGGGCCGCGTTCTCGCGCGCGCTTGCGACGGCCGCCGCGTCGCTATCGTAGCCGCGGATCGCAGGTTGCGCGGTCGGCGCCGTGGCGCCCCGCTCGTGCGCTTCGGCAACGAGCCGTGTCCAGAGCGCCGCATCGTGGCCGCGCCAGCGCGTGAAGCCAAAGTGCTCGCGCGCAAGGCCGGGCGCAATATCACCCGCGATCATGGCCGCCTCGATCGGCAGCGTGCCCGAGCCGCACATCGGATCGACGAAGCCGACCTCGGCGCCACCGGCCGCGAGCTCGCCCCAACCCGCGCGCAGCAAAATCGCGGCCGCGAGGTTCTCCTTGAGCGGCGCCGCGCCTTGGGGGCCGCGGTACCCGCGCCGGTGCAGACTCTCGCCGGAAAGGTCGATCGCGAGGCTCGCGACGTCGCGGTCGAGGCGCAGATTGAGCCGGATATCGGGCGCCTCGAGATCGACCGACGGCCGCACGCCCGTGCGTTCCCGAAATTGGTCCACGACGGCATCTTTGAGCCGCTGCGCCGCGAACTGCGTGTGCGCGAGCGCGGACCGATTGCTCGTGCAGTCGATTGCGAGCGTGCAGTCGACGCCCAAGTGCTCGCTCCAGTCGACGTCACGCGCGCCCGCGTAGAGGGCGTCGGCCGTTGCGGCCGGAAACTGCGCGACGCGCAACAGCACGCGGTTCGCTACGCGCGACCAGAGGCACGCGCGATACGCGATCTCGAGCGTTCCCGTGCACGCGACCCCGCCGCGGTCATCCTTCACATCGAGCGCGCCGAACTCGCCGAGCTCCCGCGCCGCGAGATCGGCGGCGCCGGCGGGCGCCGTGACGTAGAGGCGGTGCGCGGTGCTCAGCGGAGGCTCGGCTGCGGGGTCAACGCGACGCGCCCGGATCGGGCGCGGCCGACGACGGCAGCCACTTGTCGTCGCGCGAGTCCTGCGACACGACCGGCTGCCCGCCGGCGGCAGCGGCCGCGCGCGTGTGCTCGTTCATGCTGTAGATATTCGCGGCCGCTTGCAGATCGGCCTGCGAGCCGATGCCCGCCATGATCTGGCGGTCGGTCAAGAAAGCACGCGCATCGGCGATCAGGTCGCGGCTAAGATCGGGATTCTCGGCCATACCAAGCACGAGCCGCGGCTGCTCGAGGTTTGCCGAGCCGCTGACCGCAAGCGTCGTGCTGCGTAGCCGGCTCACGAGGAGCCACGGCGTCAAGCTCGAGCGCACGATCAGGTTCTCCGAGCGCGTCGAGTCGTAGATGCTCATCCCGGTCGCGAGCCGCGACTCCGAAAACGTGCCGGTCACCGCGAACGCAATCAAGTCCGACTCGAATTCGATCTCCGAGACATAGAGGCTGGATGTCTGCGCGACGAGCTGGCCGGCGATCCACAGCAACAGCGCTCCCACGAGCAGCTGCGCTGCCTGCGGCCCCGTGAACGAGGCGATGCCCACGAGCACCGTGAACGCGGCGACGCCGGCAAGCAGAAGCAGCGCCTGGCCCGCGACGATGCCCCCCTTCAGCAGCACGTCCGCGCGCCGGTCGGATACCGGCTGCGGCTGAATTTCCTGCACGGTACGACCGTTGAACTCGCCCGCGTTCTCGGCACCCTGCGCCTTGAGCTCGGGCACGTCGTTCTCGTAGATGCGGTTCGGAATCTCTTGAAACCGGTGCTTCGCGAGCGTGATCTCGATCGCGCGGAAGATGTCCATCGGATGCACCGACTCTTGCCAGTGCTCCCGGTACTCGGTGACCTGCGTCGAGGGCTGCGACTTCGGCGCCCGGCGCACCGCGAGATACAGGCTGTAGCCGAGCGCGCCGGCGCCAACCACGAGCGTGAGCACGAACCAGGGATACGGCGACACCGGCAGCGACGGCAGCGGCCTCGCGTTGTTGATCGCCACGAGCGCAAACGGCGCGGCAATCGCGAGCAGCGGCCCAGAGCGCCAGCGCGCCCGGACCGAACTTGAGCACCGTGACCGCGCGCGAGTGGCGCAGCGACTCGCGGAACCAGATCCAGATCAGCGCAGCGGTCACGCCGGCCGTGAGCCACGACAGGATCGGCGTGCCGGTCGTGGGCACGAGGCCGGTGGCGCCCGAGAACCACGCGAGCCCGAGCAGCGCGAGCAGCACGACGCTGTGCATCGCGGCGACGAACCGCGACGCGGCATCGTTGCGCAGCGCATAAGGCAGGAAGATCAAGTTACGGAGCATCGTGTGCAGCAACCGCGGCAACCATCCCTCGGGCTCGCGGAACGTCGGATTCTTTCGGCCGAGCAGCATGTCCGCGAGCATGACGGGGCTGTAGATGCTCTTGTAGCCCGTCGACCCACCGGTACTCGCGCCGGGCATCACGGATTGCTGCGACGACACCGTCGACGCGAGATCCGCGGGCTGACCGCGGCCGACGTAGAACCGGAACGCTTTGTAAAGGCCGACATACGCCGCGAACACTCCGAAGCCGAGCAGCGCCATGCCGCCGAGCGCATCGACGGCGCCGAGCGCGCGCTCGCCGCCCGCGACCACGCCGCGCACGCGCAGCAGCGCGTAAAGACCGAGCGAGATCAGCACGGCGGCGCGCGCCGTATAGGCGAAGCCTTCGAAGCGGAACGGATTCGGAATCTCGACTTGTTGTGAGCCGTACTCGAAGGGCATTGCGGTCACCTCTCTTGTTCTTCCGCCCTGCGGCGGCCGGCGAAACCGGTGCGCGAGGATCGTACGGCATGAAAGTCGCGAACGCACGCGGGCCGGCCCCGCGGCGACGGGCTGGAGGGTCCCTCAGGCCGACTCTGCGGCCCCGCCGGCGCTTGCGTCCTGGAAATAGCGGGCTCCCAAGTAGTCGAGATAGACGCGGTCGGTGACCGCTTCCGCCGCGAGCGCAGCGTAGAGCGATTGGTAGGTCAGCGCGCGCAGGGGCAGCTCGCCGGCGGTCAACGCCGCGAAGCGCGCGAGCTCCGCCCGGTGGATCTGCGCCTCGCGGCATGGCCAGTGGTAATAGAGATACACGATCGTATGCGCGCCGGGCGCGAGCGCAGCAAGGCCCAGCGCGTGCTTGAGCAGCTGCGCGGCATGCAGGTGCTTGCAACGCTCGCGGCCGGTTTGCAACCCTTCCGCCAGCGTTTGGCACGCCTCGAGCCCGCGCTCGCGCCACAGCGCCCTACCGGGCGGGAAGTATTTCGGCTTGAACACGGCCTTGTGACGCGGTCGGCGCACCAGCCATTCGGTGAATTTGCTCTCGATCGCGACGACGTATCCCGACCGCAGCCGGAGCGCAACGTCGAGCGTGGGCGGATCGCCCGCGACGCCGGTCGGCACGGGCTCCTCGAATGCGAGTTGGGCGACCGCGGCCCCGTCGGTCGACTCCTCGTGCGAGACTACCGCGCCTCCGGGGAATCCGAGCGCCGCGAGCAGCGCAGCGCAATCGCGGGTCGTCCAATAGTCGAACACGTTCGCGACGAGCGCCGCGGACGAGCGCAGTGCGGCGATCCTCGCCGGCCGCAGCCCACGCGCGGCAAGCTCGGAGCCGCGGGCGAAGTCGCGAGTCGCCGCTCCGGAAAGCGGCACCCGAAGATTCGAGGCCGCGTCGCGGACGAAGCCTTGCGCGTCGACCGCGACGTCGGCGGCCGCGGCCCAACGGCGCTGCGTGCGCTCGACGTCGCGCCGTGCGCTCATTGAAGACTTTCCGTCACACCCGGCATCGTAGCGGCGCCCGTATGCGCAGGCGAGCGGCGCCAGCGGAAGCTCGTCGCGCAGGCTGCCGCGTTTCGCGAACGTCTCGTTGACGATGCCCGCACGATCACCCCCGCTTTCGACCCCAAGCGCGGGGCCGGCGGGCGCCGGTCGCGCTATTCGTACCGCAGCGCCGCCATCGGCCGGGTCCCGGCCATGCCCCAGGTGTGCACGAGCACCGCGGCGACTGCCACGATCAGCGTGACCGCGCCCGCACCGACGAACATCCACCAGTCGAGCTGCACGCGTTGCGCAAACCCCTTGAGCCAAGTGCTCATCGCGTAATACGCAACCGGCCATGCGATCGCGTTCGCGAGCAGCACGGGGCGCGCAAACTGCCACAGCAATAGCCGCGTGATCGCCGCTCGCCCTCCGCCCAGCGTCTTCCGTATTCCGATCTCCTTGGTCCGCGACACCGCGGCGTGCGCAGCGAGCCCGACGAGCCCGAGCACCGCGATCAGCACCGCGATGCCGGCAAATACGGTAAACAACGTCGCCTGGCGCCGCAGATCGACGTAGATATTCTGGATGGCACGGTCGTAGAAGACGCGCTGCACCGGCGCGGGGCCGGCGTACTGATCCCATACGCGGTCGATCGCCGCAAGCGCCTCCGGTGTCGAGCGCCCGTCGAGCTTCAGGCTCAGCACGCGGAAGTTGCCCGGGTCCACGTAGAACGCGGCCGGCGGAATCGCTTGCCGCACTTGACCGATCTGGAAGTCCTTCAGCACACCGATGATCGTCGCATCGTGCTGCGGCGTGAACGTCGCGGGCAGGCGGAACAAGTGCGCGAAGCGCACGGTTTCGCCGACGGCCTGATCCGGCGAGCCGAAGCCGAGTGCACGCGCAGCCGTCTCGTTGATCACGATGGCCTCGGGCGTGTTCCAGACGTTGTCGGTGGGCGACGCATCGGTGCCGAGGTCGCGCGAGAATAGCCTTCCGGCCGCAAGCTCGACGCCATACAGCTCGAAGAAGCCGAAATCCACGGGCAAATAGCGGACGCCGGCCCCTTGATGATCGTTGCGCTGCATCGCGCTGCCCGTCCCGAAACCGAGCTGCGGAATCGTCATCGAGCATGCGGCCGCGCGCACGCCCGTCGCGCGCAGCATCGCCTCCTTGAGAGCGTCGCTGCAGCCGCCCTGCAGTATCACGACCGGATCGGTCGTGAACCGCAAGCTTTCGCTCACGCCGAGCTGCATCTGCCGATACGTGACGGTCGTCGCGATCAGCAGCGCGATCAGAATCGAGAACTGGACCACGACGAGGACCTGGCGCACGAGCGCTTGACCGCCGGCCGTGCGCCCGCCGTTCGTCACGGTTGCGGGACGGAACGACGACAGCACGACGGCCGGATAGATGCCCGCGAGCACCGCGACGAGCGCGAGGAACCCGAGCGATGCCATGGTGATGCGCCAGTCGAGGAACATCGAGAAGTCGATCTTGCGCAGCAGGAACGCGTCGAGAGGCCGGAGCGCGGCCGCCGCGATCGCAAAGCCGACCGCCGCACCGATACCGACGTACAGGAACGACTCGCTCATGAACTGCTCGAACAGGTCCCTGCGCCGTGCGCCGAGCGCCTTGCGCACGCCGACTTCGAGCGCACGCCGCACGCCGACGGCGGTCAGTATGTTCACGAAGTTGATGGATGCGGTCAGTAGTATCAGCAAGCCGATCGCAGCCACCGTGTACACCGCGCCATAGCCCTCGCCGTCCGGATCCGCGGCGGTGCCCGTGCTTAGGTGCAGGGCCGCCAGCGGCCGCACGCCGAGCCGCCAGACCTCGCTCGCCTTGCGCGCGCCGGCGAGCGGCACGTGGCGGTCGAGCAGCGTCGAGATGCTCTCGCGAATCGGCGCGATCGGCTCGCCGGGCTTCAGCAGCACGTACGTGTGCGAGTTCCAGAGCTTCGCGCCGAACACCGTGATCGGGGCCTGGTCCTGCTCAGCCGTCGGCGAGAACGGGGCTTGTGCGGCAGCAAGAATGCCGACGAAGCTCAAGCTCGTGCTCGACGGCAGGTTCTCGATGACCGCGGTCACGATCATCGGGTGGTCGGCTTTGTAGAGCAGCGTCTTGCCGACGGCCGCGGCGGCAGAGCCGAAATACTTCTTCGCGATCGTGCGCGTGAGCACGAGCGAGTCCGGCCGATCGAGCGCGCCTTGCAGCGTCCCGGCGACGACCGGAAAGTCGAAAACGTCGAACGTGCTGCGATCGGCCCAGACGATGATCTCGTTGAACTTGCGGTCCGGCTTCTCGCCATCGGCCAAGAAGGCGGGATCGATGAATAGCCGCGTGACGGCGGCGAGCTGCGGATAGTCGCTCACGAGCCAGTTGCCGAGATCCGACGGCGCGACGTCGCTGAGCCTGCCGTCGGTGCCGCCCGCCGATACCTCGTAGATCCGCTCGTGGTTCGGCAGCCAGCGATCGTAGCTGAGCTCGTCGTGGACGTAGAGGCCGATCAGCGTCGCGGCCGCGAAGCCGATTGCCAAACCGACGATACTGATCGCGGCATAGAGCTTCGTGCGTGCGACGTTGCGCAAAGCGGTCGCAAGGTAATGGCGCAGCATCCGGTCTCCGAGCTTCGTCAGTGAGTCGCGGCTAGGCGACCTTCCCCCGGCGGTCAGGCACCCCTCGCGAGAGTCCTGATGGTCTCCTCGAGGCTACGCGGACCGGCGGGCTTGGTCAGGTGCGCGTCGAAGCCCGCGTCGGCGGCGAGTCGCTTATCGTTCTTTTGCCCCCAGCCGCTCAATGCCACGATGCCGACTGCGCCGCCGAGCCGAGCGCGCATCCGCCGGCAGGTCTCGTAGCCGTCCATGCCCGGCATGCCGATATCGAGCAGCACGACCGCCGGGCGAAACGCCTCGAGCGCGGCTAGGCTCGAAGCGCCGTCGTAGGAAGCCTGCACCACCCCGCCGGCGGCTTCCAGCTGCAACGCCATTGCGTCGGCGGCGTCGTGGTTGTCGTCGACGACGAGAATTCTGATCCCGGCCAATGAGGGGGGCGAGGGCTCCTGCGATGCCACCTCCGCTCGCTCGCTCGACGGCACCGGAACGCGGATCGTGAACGTGCTGCCGCGGTCGAGGCCCGGGCTATGCGCCTCGATCGTTCCGCCGTGCATCTCGACGAGCCTCCGTGACAGAGTGAGCCCGATCCCGAGGCCGGACTTGTCGTGATCGCGATGCTCGTGGGATTGCACGAACAGGTCGAAGACACGCGGCAACATCTCGGGCGAAATGCCGATCCCCGAGTCGGACACCGTGAGCACGAGCTGCGGTGCACCGGTGTCCGAGGCGTTCATGACGGCTGCGGAGATCGCTAGATGCCCCCCGAGCGGCGTGAACTTCGTGGCGTTCTGCAGGAGATTCGAGATCACTTGGGTGAAGCGCGTCGGATCGACGAATAGTGCTTGATTCGGCTCCGCGAGGTTCAGAGTAAGGTCGAGCGCGCCTTCGGTCATCGCCATGCGATTGGCCTCGATGGCATTGCCGACGAGGCTCGCGATCGTGACCCATTGGGGCTTGAGCTCGATCTTGCCGGCCGTGATCCGCGAGACATCCAGCAAGTCGTCGATCAGGCGAACCATGTTGGCGACTTGCCGCTCCATCATCGGACGAATCACATCGATGATCTCCGATCGAGATTTGCTGCTCTTGAGCAGCTCCACGCCCGCCCGAATCGGAACCAACGGATTGCGCAGCTCATGCGCGAGCATTGCGATGAACTCGTCCTTGCGGCGGTCCGCCGCCTTGAGCTCGGCGTTCATGCGCCTCTGCTCCGTCACATCGCGTACCACCGACACGGAGCCGATGATCTTGCCATGCGCGTTGCGTACGGGCGCGGAGCTCACCTCACGATGGCGCAGCTCACCGGTGCGCGGAACGCGCACGATCTGTTCCTCGTCCCGCACGATCTCGCCCGCGAGCGCTCGCAAAGGCGGCGCTTCCTCGAGCGGACGTCGCGTGCCGTCGGAACGCAGCACCTCGAGCTTCGCGACGATCGACTCGAGCGGCACTCCCGCGACGCTTGCGTGTCCGAATTCGCGCAGCGCTGCCGGATTCGCGTAGGTGTAGCGCCGTTCGATGTCGGTGAAGTACACCTCCTCGCTGATGCTGTTCAGGACCGCCGCGAACCATTCCTTCTCGGTCCGGTCCTCGTCGGAACACCGCTGCAGCCGCGCGCGCTCGGCGTCCAGCTCGAGAACGCGCGCTTCGAGCTCCGCGACACGGTCGCGCAGGGCCGTTGAGAGGTCTGACAGACCACGCCGATCGTCGGAATCGCGAGAAGTATGCGGCTCTTTCATGCGGATGCTGCCCGGGGGGAAGCCCCCCGCGGAATCGAGCAGATTCTCGAATCGTATCTACCTTCGGGTTGCAGTGCGCGCGCGTCTCGAGCGGGCTCAAGGTATGCCATCGGCAAGCACCGCGCTAGCATCGATCACGCAACGTTCGCGAGGCAAACGCGCGCTTCGCTAACAAGGGCCGCATCGCCTATGTCGGTTCCGTAGATCAGCAGTGTCACGCCGGAGAAGAGCGCCTGCAGGCGCGCCCGGCGCAGCATCGCATCGTTGGGCAGGCCGCCGTAGGCTGCAAAGAACGCTGGGCGCGCGCGGGGCGGCAGGAACGCGAACGCAATCGAGAGATCGAGTGCGGGTTGGCCGAGATGCACGTCGCCCCAGTCGATCACGCCGACCGGCGTGCCGTCGGCGGCGACGAGGAGGTGGCGCGCGTACAGGTCGCCGTGAACCAGCGCCGTAGGCGTCGGCGCGTCGTCGCCGGCCTCCGCTTCCGCCCAAATCCTGTCGAGCGTCGGGTCGGCCGCCCCAAGACGGCGGGCCCTCGCCTCGGCCAGCCGCTCACGCGTTTGGCGCACGCGCTTCGGCAGATCGGCGCGCCCGATCAGGTCGCGCGGCGCGCCCAGCCGCGCCGCCTCATCGGGCGGGAACGCGTGCAGTGCGCGCAGAAAGCGCGCGAGCGCCGCCGCCGCCCCCTCACGTGCCGTCTCGTCGAGCGCCGCACCGCATGCCGAGCGGCCGGCGATCCGCTCGTATCCCTGGAACGGCCACGGGTAGTCATCGCTCGGACGCCCCATGAAGATCGGCACGGGCACGGACAACGGCAGATGCGGCGCAAGCTGTGGCAGCAAGCGCGACTCCGTCTCGAGCAGCGGCACCGCAACGCTCCGCCGAGGGAACCGGAAGATGTAGCGACCGGCGAGGCAGTACGCGACGTTGTCCCAGCCGACGCCGACGCGTTCGATCGACGGCCTGCCACCGGCCGCAAGCGCCGGAAACTGCCGTCGGATCAACTCGAGCGCCAACTCGAGAGTCACCTCGCGCTCGGCGGTCCATTGCGCCTCCATCGCTTGAATGTAACGCGTCCCACGACGTCCGCGCACGCAGCCGCACCGATTTCGAACTTCCCGGCGTGCCTACCGATGATCACGCGCAGGTCGGCGGCGCGCGGCTCACCGGGAAGCACGACGCGTGAAGCGCGCTGCGGACGGAACGAGCCGCGGCCACGGCTCAAAACTTGAACGCGACGCTGCCGAAGATTCGCCGCTCGACGTCGGGCGCCGACGTTTGCCGCTGGTGCGCGGCGTTCAGGCCCTGACCCGACAGCGAGACGTCGATGCGGTCGTTCAGGCGATACCCGAGCCGCGCATCGAGCGAGTAGTAGGCATCGATCGGCGTCAGCATACCCGTCACGGGCGCCGTCACTGTCGCGCTAATGCCGTCGAAGTCGCTTTCGTAACGCAGGTATCCGTCGACCTCCCAAGGCCCGCGCGCCCAGCCGACGTTGCCGTTCACGACGCTGCGCGGAGCCGTATGCTCGAAGTCGACGAGCGTGGTCGCGACCGTGAATCCCGGGTCGAAGCGGTCGTCGATCGAGAGCGGCGTGTAGCTCACACCCCAGCGCCAGCCCCCGCCCCGATTCGACGCGAGCGCGACTTCGACTCCGCGTACGCGCGAGTCGCCGATGTTGACCGGCGCGCCGATGATTCCGTTCGCGAAGTCGGCGCCGCCCACGCTCGCTACGATATTGCGCGTCGTGCCTTCGAACACGCTGACGCGGAGCTTTGCACCCAGCCGCTCCAGCGTGCGATCGAACGCCACTTCGGAGTTGCGCACGACGGTGGGCTCGAGCGTCGGGACGCCGCTCACGTAGCCGAAAGGCGGCTCAGGAATCACGAGACCGCCCAAATCGAACAGGCTCGGCAACTGCGTGCCGCGGCCGAACATCACGCGCAACGTATCCGCATCGTCGGGGTGCCAAACGACGCCGGCGTTCGCGCTCGTCACGGAATGGCTCACGCGGTTCCAATCGGCATTCGTGAGCCCGTAGCCGGGCCATAGGGCGCCTGTCCGCGCGAGGTCGAGGCGATCGCGGCGTCCGGCGAGCGTCAACGACACCCTCTCGCCGGCCTGCCAGGTCCACGCCGCCGCAGCCGCGCCGACGTCGTACTCGACCTCGCCGCCCTCGAGCGGCGAGGTTCCCAGCGTATTGTGGCGATGCTCGAGGGACAGCCGCAGCGTGTGCTGCGAGGCAATCTTCGTGAGGCTCTCCACGCGGGTGACCATCACGTCGTTGTCGAGATCGATGAAGGGCGTCGTACCGGCGGGCTGATAGATTCGCGGCCGCATGTCGTTGTGATAGATCGTCCCTTCGAGCAGTCCCAACCGTGTCTCGGCGCTCACGCTGGCCTTCGCCGAGCTCGTGTCGTAGGTGGTGAAGCCGCTGTCGTAAACAGGCCCCACCTCGGTATGGTCGACCGAGCTGCCGGTCGCCTCGAAGCGGCCTTCGATGTGCTCGGCGAAGCGCACCGTGCCGAGTAAATTCAACTCGTAGCGGCTATCGCCGCGCCTGCTGCCGAAGTCCACGGCAGGCTGCGGCGTCGAGAAGTCGTCCGCCTCCATCTTGCCGGCCGACAGCCTGAGCCCCGCGCGGTCGCCGAATCTCCATCCGGTCACGACCGACAACTGCGTGAAGCTCTGCGATCCGGCCGAGGCCGAAGCCGCATCGACGATCTCGTCGCGCGGATCGTACGTCACGATGTTGATCACCCCTCCGACCGCGTTGAAGCCGTACAACGCGCTGTTAGGACCGCGCACCACCTCGATCTGACGGATTGCAGCGAGCTCGACCGGGATCGTGCTCCACGGCGTGAAGCCATAGTAGTCCGCGTACACCTGCCGGCCGTCGACCAGCACGAGCAGCCGCGGCGAGAAGGCCTGGTTATAGCCGCGCACGCTGAGGTCCGCGTGATCACGCGTGGTTTGGAGCACGTCTACGCCGGCGACATGACGGAGCAACGCGGGCAGGTCGTGCGCGCCCGAGCGGCGAATCTCGTCCGCGTCGATGATCTCCATCGCTGCCGGTGCAGCGCTCGCGCGTAGCGGCGACCCGGTCACGCTGAGCGTGATGGGCTCGCCGAACAGCTGCTCGAGCGCATCGTAGTCGACGCTCTGCGCGGCGCCGCCGCTTGCCCATGACAACCCGAGCAGCAATGCCGCGCCTGCACGGCCCACCGTTGCGAAGTGTTGGCGCCGCACGTCAAATCTCCTTGATCATCACGCGGAACACGGTCGAGAACGTCACGCCGCTCTGCTTGGCCGCCGCCCGATTCACGACAATCTCGACCTTGGGGCTGGAACGCACGCCCATGAGGCAGGTTCCTTGCTGCACTTGCGCGAAATCGGTCGTCACGCAGGGACGACCCGCCGTCGCTGCGGTTCGTGCCTCGGCGAGGGCGACGTATTCGGTGAGAAAATAGAAATCGACGTTCACGTGCGCAGCGTCGCCGATCTTCACGAGCTGCGGAGTCAGCTCGAGCGCGCCCGCGCGCATGCCCTCGCCGAGCATCGACCGCAACGACTCGGCCTGGGCCACCGAGCGCGGGCTATCGGGCGCATAGAGGATGCCGACGCGAACGCGGCCCGTCAGCGGCTTGTCCATGAAGCTCAATGCACGCGCGGCGATTTGCAGATCGGTCGCAGTGACCTCGGCCCGGACCGAAGCGCCGATGGCAAGCGCCATGCTCATCGCACCGAGCAACGCGAAGACTCTCATTCGTTGGCCCTCTTGCGCGCTTTCCCCTTCCTCTCTCCGGGTGCGCCGCTGTCCCGCGGCTCGAGGGATCCGCCCTGCTCGAGCGTGACCTTGCGCAGCAAGCGGCTCGCGTCGTGAGTGGTCAGCGCTTCGCCGAAGTAGTAGCCGGTGGCGTGCGTCGCGGTGTCGCTCGCGCGGTCGCGCTGCTCTTGCGTTTCGACGCCCTCGGTGACGACGCCGATGCCGAGCTCGCGTGCGAGGCTCAATATTGCCCGCACGGTTGCCGCACGGTCCGGATCCTCCGCAGCCGCTTCAATGAAGCTTTGCGTGATCTTCAAGTGGCTCACGCGGTACGTGCGGAGATAGTCGAACGACGAGTACTCACTGCCGAAGTCGTCGATCGCGATGCCGACGCCGAGCGCACGCAGCTCGGCGAGCACGTCGTTGTGCATCAGCGTGATCTGCGCGAGCGTCGCCTCCGTCACGTCGAAGGTGATATCGGCGGGCGCAAGCCGCCACCGGTCGAGCGCCGCACGCACGTCGCGCAGCAGCTCGCGGCTGTTCTTCAGCTGCGCGAGCGATAGGTTCATCGTGACGCCCTCGAGCCGCATGCCTGCGTCGCGCCAGGTGCGCATCTGCCGACACGCCTGGTCGAGCACCCATTGGCCGAGCGGGATGATCGTGCCGGTCTTCTCGGCGACGTCGATGAACTCGCTCGCGGTGAGCAAACCCCGCGTCGGGTGATGCCAGCGCGCCAGCGCCTCCATGGAGACGACCTTGGCGGTCGCGAGCTCCACTTCGGGCTGGTAATAGACCTCGAGCTCGCCACGCGCGAGCGCATCGCGCAGCTCCTCGGCGAGCGTGACTCGGTCGAGCACTTGCTGATCGAGGTCGTCCGAGTGGAAGCGGTACCGATTGCGGCCGTCCTCCTTCGAGCGATACAGCGCGAGATCGGCCTGGGTGAGCATGGCGTCGGGGCTTGCATTCGCGGCCGCATAAGGCGAGATCCCGATGCTGACCGTTACGTGGAGATCGTTGCCGTCGATCCGATACGGCCGCGACAACGCGGTCTGGATCTGCGCGGCGAGCTTCCCCGCATTCGCCGGCTCCATCATGTCGGTTTGCAGCACTGCGAACTCGTCGCCGCCGAGCCGCGCGACGACGTCCGCCTCGCGCGTGCAGCCGCGCAGCCGGTGCGCGACCTCCCGCAGCAGCGCGTCGCCTACTGGATGCCCGAGCGTGTCGTTGATCACTTTGAAGTGGTCGAGGTCGAGATACAGGATCGCGAACGCGTTGGCACCCCGCCTGCTCGCCGCGAAGGCCTGCCGGAGCCGCTCGATGAAGGTGGCGCGATTCGCAAGTCCGGTGAGCCCGTCGGTGCGCGCCAAGAGCGCAATTTTCTCTTCCGCGGCCTTGCGCTCGGTGACGTCGATGATCATGCCCTCGATCTCGACCAGGCGGCCCTTCTTATCGCGAACCGGCGTGTAGCGGTTCTCGACCCAGCGGTGGGTGCCGTCGCCGTCGCGCAAACGCAGCTCGATGGACGCGCCATGGGCGTCCTTCTCGAGCGTCCGCCCCATCGCCTCGAGCAGCTTCGTCTCGTCGCCCGTTTCCATGAGCAGCTGGGCCCAATTCGATCGCCCAACGAGGTCTTGCGGGTCGTGGCCGAACTTGCGGATGTTGTGCGAGACGTAGATCAGCGGGAACGGCGGCTCGCCGCGCACTCGATACAGGATCGTAGGGCTGTTCTGCACGATCATATTTGCGTCGGCGAGCTCCTGAACGTAGCGGGCTCGTGTGATCGCGGCCCCAATCAAGCCCGCGAGCGTCTGCAGCGTGTCCGTCTCCGCCCAGCTCCATTCCCGCTTCCGGTCCGATGAGTCGACGAAATCGAAGCTGCCCCAGAGCTTCCCCTCGGCGAGCACCGGCAATTGCAGGAACGATCGCATCTCGGCCGCTTGCAAGGCCGACTTGAAGGTACCGGTCACGTCGTCCACGAAGAACGCGCTCGCGCCCCCGACCGGCAACAGCGCCACCGTGCGCGGTAACGCCGTGGTGAGATCCATGTTCTGCAGCCCGGGCACGTCGATTACGGGCGCCATGCCGGGCGCGCACCACTCGTAGCGAATCGAGGAGCGGAGATGGCCTTCACGGTCCGTCGTGATCTCCGACAGCAGCACGCGGCTCACCGCCACCGTTCGCCCGATGAGCTCGAGGACCGCCGTGATCGCATCGCCGTGGCTCGGCGAGCCGAGTAGCTCGGCGGCGCTCTTCGCGACGGCGTGCAATAGCGCGTCGTGCTCCTTGAGCTGCGCCTCTGCCGCACGGCGCTCCACGAGCTCGTTGCCGAGCCGCTCGTTCGAGTCGCGCAGCTCGGCCGTGCGCTGTGCCACGGTCTTCTCGAGCTCTAGCTTGTGCTGGGCGAGCTGGGCGGCTCGGTCCTCGGCTGCGAGCGCCTGTTGCTCGGCGACGGCACGCAGGCGCATCGCCCTGATCAGGAATTGAGTGAGCAGCAGGAATGCGATGCTGCCGAGCACGACCGCGACGACCCGCTGCCACGCGTCGTGCGTCCACTCCGCGAGGGCGTCCCGCTTCGGCAGCGCCGCGAGCACGCTGAACGTGCCGCGGTCCTCGCGCACGAACACCGAATCGCTCAGGTCTCCCGCCGGCGGCTGACCGGCGGTCACTTGGCCTTTGCTCTCGACCCAGATGCTTGCGGTGGGATACTCGAGCAATGCTCGCCACATCGCGGCCGTGCGTTGATCGCTTGCGGCAATGTTTTGCGCACCGTTCGACTGCTCGGCAAGCTCGTTGAAGTCCGCGAGGGTGATGGCCGTGGTATCGAGCCTGCTTTCGGCGCGCTCTAGGGCGAGGCGCCGCTCGGCGAGCGTGAGCGCGGCGGCCGCAATCCAAACGCCCAACAGCGCGGCGAGCACGGGCAGAAACACCAGCCGCTCCGGACGCTTGAAGCGTCGAAGATCAGCGGCCACTGGCGTGTTGTCGCGAGCGTATCGTCATGCTCGCCCGCTCCGTCCGACGAGTAGTTAGAACGGCTCATTATGCAAAGCGGGGCGCATGGGGCCGTGAGGTGCATCACGCCCAGCCGAATTCGCTCCGCCCCCAAGGGCCTGGGTGAAGCACGGCTTGCGGGGATCCCTTAGTGGCGGGGCGTTATCTCAGGCGGCAGAGTGCGCACCGGCGCGCGCCTCGTCGGGCGGTACGGCGCCGCCTTTCAGAGCCGCGGCGCGGGTGTGTGCCGGCGCAGCAGGTTCGCGAAGTCGCAGGCTTCGACCGGCGTGCTGAAGTAGTAGCCCTGCATCTCGTCGCAGGCGCGCTCGCTCAAGAACGCCTGTTGCTCCGGCGTCTCGACGCCCTCCGCCACGATGGTGAGGCTCAACGTCCTGCCCATCGCGATGATCGCCTCCGTGATTGCGCGATCCTCTGCGTCGCGCGGAATCTCACGAATGAACGAACGATCCACCTTGAGCGTATCGATCGGAAAGCGCTTCAAGTGCGCCAGCGACGAGTAGCCGGTGCCGAAGTCGTCGATCGCGAGCCGCACGCCGAGAGCCTTGATTGCGGTCAGCACGCGAATCGCACGCTCGGAGTTGTGCATGATCATGCTCTCGGTGACTTCGAGCTCGAGCTGATCCGGCGGCATTTGCGTCTCGTGCAGCACCGCCTCGATCTCATTGACCAAGCCATCGTCGTTGAGCTGACGCATGGACAAGTTCACTGAGACGCGTACGGTCGGCAGACCCTGCTGCCGCCAAGCGACGCATTGCTCGCACGCCGTGCGCAGCACCCAGCGACCGATTGGCACGATCAAGCCCGTCTCCTCGGCAATCGGAATGAAGTTGGCGGGCGAAACCGAGCCGAGGTCCGGGCTGTTCCATCGAAGCAGCGCTTCGACGCCGGTGATCGCGCCCGTCTTGAAGTTCACCTTGGCTTGGTAGTGCAGCGAGAACTCGTCGCGCTCGAGCGCGCGGCGCAGATTGGTTTCGAGCGCGAGCCGGCCCGCGGTATGCGCCTGCATCGCCTCGGAGTAGAACTGGTAGTTGTTTTTGCCCTCCTCCTTCGCCCGGTACATCGCCATGTCGGCGTTCTTCATCAGGGACTGGTCGTCCTGACCCTCCGCCGGATGCACGCACACGCCGATGCTCGCCGTCACGCGGCACTCCTGCCCGAGTATCACGACCGGCCGCATCACTGCCGAGAGAATATTGCGAGCGACGGTGCCCACCTGGGCCGGATCGCCCACCTCCTGCAGCAGCACGACGAACTCGTCGCCGCCGAGCCGCGCGACCACGTCGCTCGCCCGCAGGCAGTCGCGCAGACGCGATGCGACCTCGCGCAGCAGCACGTCGCCCGCCTCGTGACCCAGCGAATCGTTGATGATCTTGAAGCGATCGAGATCGATGAACAGCACGGCGAACTTGCGGTCGTAGCGGCTCGCGGTTTCGATCGCGAGCCCGAGCAGCTGCGAGAACATCGCGCGGTTCGGCAACCCCGTGAGACCATCGTGCGTCGCGAGGTACTGCACGCGCTCTTCCGCGCTCTTGCGTATCGAGATGTCCTCGATGATCGACACGTCGAACAAGCGGCGGTCGAACTTGTCGCGCTTCGCCGCCACGGTGAGCCCCACCCAGATCGGCGTGCCGTCCTTGCGCAGATAGCGCTTCTCGATCTTGAACGACTGCAGCGTGCCCAAGCGCAGCTCATCGCGCAGCTCATCGGTAACGTTCACGTCGCCCGGATGAGAGATATCCTTCACCGTGAGCTGCAACAGCTCCCGCTCGGTGTAGCCGAGCATCCTGCAGAGCAGCGGATTCACATACAGGAACCGGCCGGAGTCGTCGACGTGCGCGATACCGATCGCGGCGAACTCCATCGTCGAGGCGAAACGTTCCTCGCTCTCGCGCAAGCGCTCCATGGCCATCGCGCGCTGATAGAAGTGACCGATCTCGCCGGCGATCGTTCGCAGCACGCGCAAGAACGAGGGATCGGGCGCGGTCACGCCGGGCGCGTAGAAGTCGAGCACGCCGATCAGCTCGCGGCCCGAGCGCACCGGAACCACGACGCCCGTGTGCCACCCCGTGAGCTCGGAGAGCCCGGTCAGCGATGTGCGCGGATCGGCCGCGACGTCCGAGATCCAGACCGGCTCTTGGTCGAGCCAGCGCGGCACCGCGTCGTCGGGGTGCAACACGCTGTGGCGGCCGATTCCGGCCGCGTCCCAGCCGACGCACAGGCGCAGCACGCCGGACTTCTCGTCGACGGCCCAAAAGTTGCCGGCGCTCCAACCCTCCGACGTGCAAATCGCGCCGATCACGGCGTGCAGCGAATCGCTGACCTCCTCCGTGTCGGCGAGGAGCCGCACGACGTAGTGCTCGAGCTGGCCGAGGCGCTCCTCGCGCACCTGCAAGCTTACGTCCTGCGCGATTCCGCGATAGCCCAGGAACCCGCCGTCGGGGTCGGCGATCGGCTGGCCGCTGAAGCTCACGTGGCGGTGTGCGCCGCCCGGCTCGTGGAGCACGTGCACGACGTTGCGAAACGACTCACGCGCGGCGAGCGCTGCGCGGAAGCGGTCCCAGCGGCCACCCTCCGACGGCGGACCCGAACCGAGCTCCCAGCTCGTCTTGCCGATGATGGTTTGCAGGAACGGGTCGGGATTCGCGAGATCGCGGGCGCGATAAACGGTGAAACGATGCGCGGCGTCCTGTTCCCAATAGAAATCCGCCGCAAGCTCGATCACGCACTGTAGGCGTGCTTCGGCTTCATCGGCCGCGCGGCCCGTGTTGCCTTCGCGCACCGCCCCCTTAGGCATCGATTGCCTGTCGGCGCTCATCGATATCGAACTCCCCACCGCCCGTTCGGTCCGGTGAGCGGCGCCGAGCGCCGCTGCGGTCCGCGCACTGCCGAACGGATCGACGAAGAATAGTCGCTCCGTTATGGGGCACAGAGATGAGCGTTTCTCATTCTGCAGGCGCGCCGGCATGACGCAGTTCACGCACACGCGACGTTCTCGAGTAGAACGACTACTCTACTTGGGGGGAAGACGCCCCGCCGGGATCGCGGAGTACGAAGGAAGTGACCGTCGCATACGACTTCGATGTGACCACGATCGACGGCACCGAGCAGTCGCTGTCGGAGTATCGCGGCAAGGTGCTGGTCGTGGTCAACGTCGCATCGAAGTGCGGGTTCACGCCGCAATACGCCGGGCTCGAAGCGCTCTATCGGAAATTCAGATCGCGCGGCGTCGAAGTGCTCGGCTTCCCATGCGACCAATTCGGTCACCAGGAGCCCGGCAACGAGGACGAAATCAAGCGCTTCTGCGCGCTGACGTACGACGTGACGTTTCCGCTGTTCGCAAAGGTGCTCGTCAACGGGGAGAATGCGCACCCGCTCTATCGTTGGCTCAAGAGCGAGCGAGCGGGCGTGCTCGGCACCGAGGCGATCAAGTGGAACTTCACCAAGTTCCTGATCGACCGCAGCGGCCGCGTCGCGGCCCGCTACGCGCCGACGGTCACGCCCGCCGCGATCGAGAAGGACATCGAGCCGCTCGCGCCGAACGACGACGGCGCGGCTCCCGATGGTCCGCCGCGGCGCTCCTAGCGCGCGGCTCGACCGGCCGCACGGTCGAACCTTATGATGGGCCGTCCCTAGCAACGTTTACAAAGAGATCAGGGGGCAATCCCGTGAGCGCACCACCGATACTGACCGAGCTCAAGCTCTCCGCCGACATGCGGCACGCCATCGACA
The DNA here is from genome assembly GCA_963817615.1 of uncultured Gammaproteobacteria bacterium. Taxonomy (GTDB): domain Bacteria; phylum Pseudomonadota; class Gammaproteobacteria; order Steroidobacterales; family Rariloculaceae; genus FEN-1219. The sequence goes on from CAWFPH010000003.1 coordinate 1,321,309, forward strand.
GCGCATTCGAGTCCCGCAGGCCGCTCGCAATCGCGTACGTCGGCGAAGACGGAGCGCCGCAACTTTCCTATCGAGGCAGCACGCACGCGCACAGCGATACCCAGCTCGCAATCTGGGTGCGCAACCCCCAGGGCGGCATTTTGGCTGCCACCCGCAAGAACCCCGCGGTCGCCTTGATCTACGGCAACTTCGACCCGAGCGCACGTGGTTTCATGATCTTTCGCGGCCACGCTCGCAGCGACGACGGCGCCGACGCCCGACGCCGCGTCTACGATGAATCTCCCGAGGCCGAGCGCGACAAGGACAAGGAGCGCAAGGGCGCGCCGTTGATCATCGACCTCGACAGCGTCGAAGGCTTCTTCGGCGGCGCGATGCTCAAGATGCGGCGCTAATGGCAGCCCCTCACCGTTCGATAGCCACGAGGAAACTCATGAAGACGACATTCGGCATCGCGATGGTCCTCGCGACGGCATTCAGCGCGGGCGCGGCAGACGACCCCGCGGTAACGTTCGTCGCGCACGACACGGTCGCAAAGGGCGGCGCGATCGCCACGGCGCCGAATCTCGCCGTGCTCGTGGCCCACCGTGCCGAAGCGGGCCAAGTCGAGCTCCACGACAAGGAAACGGACACGTTCTACGTGCTTGCAGGCTCCGCGACGCTCGTCACGGGCGGCACGATGGAGGGCGGCACCGTCACGGCACCGGGTCAGCAACGCGGCACGGCCATCCAAGGCGGTGACGCACGGCAGCTCACGAAGGGCGACGTGATCGTGATACCCGCGGGGGTACCGCATTGGTTCAAGGAAGTGCCGCAATCGATCGACTACTACGTCGTCAAAGTGATCGCGCCGTAGCGTCCATTGCATTCGCCGCGTTTTGGAAACACCATGATGCGAGTGCGTCCATGGTGCCGAGGACAGGGATACTCCGAATGAACAGCGTTTTCGCTTCGCGTGCCACGCTCATGACGGCGTTCGCACTGGCCAGCCTCATCGCGCTTGCAGCGGACGCCGCACCGGGCGACGGCCCGGGCTGGACCGGCATCACGCATCCGAAGGACGTGATCGCGGCACGCGAAGCGCTAATGGAAGAGATCGAGCACGTGATGCAGCCGATCGACACGTTCGAGGTCGAAGACAACGACGACCTCGACGAGCTCAGAGGCGCAGCCGGCGTCGTCTCGGCCATGCTGCTCGCCGTACCGCACTTGTTCCCGCCGACGACGAACCTTTACGACCCGAAGGTGCAGATACCGGCCACGCTCGCGCTGCCGCCGATCTGGCAGAACTTCGACAACTTCTATCAGCTCGCGGCCGCGTCTGCGCAAGCGGCGAAGACCATGTCCGAGACGAACGGCAGCAAGGAGCAGCTGCGCGCGGCCGGCGAAGCGCTGCGTGCGACCTGCGATGCCTGCCATGCCCTGTACTTGCGGCCCTACGCACCGTCGAAGGTGCAGCCGTCGGACCTGGATTTCGACTTCGACTCCGTGCTCAAGAACAAGAAATAGGCGAACGGACCCGGTCTCGTTCAGGTTGCAGGGTAGTCGCAGCACGCGGTTCCGCTGCACCTCCGCCCCCCGGGCCCCAGGTCGTCATGGGCAATCTAAAGAGTCCGCGACTCGCGCGCCGGCGCGTTTCAAATTAGTATCCGCGGAGTCGCTAAAACCCCGCGCAGGCGGTCACAGAGCGACGCTATTCGGGTCGAAGGCAGGGGCATGAGAAACAGCAGTTGGATCGCGGCTGCGGTCGCGGCGACCGTACGACCTCGAGGCGCTCTTGCAGCCCGTGCGGATCATCCGCAATTACGTAAAAGATACCGGATATGTACGGCCGCCCCTGGGCCCACAACTGGGAGAAGTACTTCGAGCAGGGCATGCAAAAGCCCGAATCTGAAGACATCTTTACCTTCAAGTAACGGACCGCCGGATGCGGTCTAATCTAGTGCAATCGTCAAACCGACTGGAGTAGAGCTTTGAAAACGACAGCCAAGGAAAAAGCCCGAGTTGGGTTTCGCGCAGCAACCGTCATTGCCGCAGCCGCCGTGGCCGGCACGATCGCCGCACCCGCGCTCGCGCATCACTCCTTCGCCATCTACGACGCCGAAAAGACGGTGGTCTTCACGGGCGTGGTGACGCGCGTAAATCCGGACGCGAACCATCTGCAGATCTTCTTCGCCCCGATGACGAAGGATCGCAGGGGTGTCGAACGCGATGCGAGCGGCAAGCCCGTGATCTGGGCCGTCGAGATGGAAGGTTCGGCGCAGGCCGCGTCGGAGGGCATTTCGGTCAACAGCTTCCCCGCCGGCACGATCTTCAGCGTCGGCTTGCACCCGCTGCGCAGCGGCGACCCCGCCGGCAGCCGTCGCGATACGGGTTCGGTCTTCAAGTGCCCGCCCAAGACGCCGCCTGCGGCCGGCATGAATTGCGACTCAGTCGACGGGCACGAGCAGCTCGGCAACGGCGGACCGCTCCCGAAACCGACGGAGTAAGGCAGTGCACCAGTTCGCGGAGTGGCTCCAGGCCACTCCTCTGAGCGTGGCGATCCAATCCGTCACGTGGATCATCCCTTTGCTCCAATCGATCCACATCGTGATGATCGGCGTCGTCTTCGTCTCCAGCCTGATGTTGTCGCTGCGGGTGCTCGGGCGCGTTCGTTCGGAGGAGCCGTTTCCGACGGTGTGGCACCGATTCGCGCCGTGGATGTGGACCGGGCTCACCATCATGGCGTTGACCGGCATCGTGCTGATCCTCGGCGAGCCCGTACGCGAGTTCTTCGCACTGTCGTTCTGGGTGAAAATGGCCCTGATCGCGGTTGCGGTCGCCGGCGTCACGGTTATCCATCACACGCTGCAGCCCGTCGCGGCCGGCGGGCCTGCCCTGCCCGAGTTCTCACCGGGCGCCAAGGCCGTCGCAATCGTCACGATCGCGCTGTGGCTCGGCGTGATCTTCTTCGGCCGTGCCATCGCCTATGACAGCGCAGTCTGGGGCTCGCTCGCGCTGCAGTAAGGAAACCTTTGATGAGTGTGCCTAGCTTCGTCACGGCGATCGAACAATCCGGCATTGGCAACTGGATGAGGATGTCGGTCAAGGCGATGCCGATCGTCGAGTCGCTCCACGTGCTCACGGCCGCGCTCGTGTTCGGTACGATCCTGATCGTCGACTTGCGGCTGCTCGGGCTCTACGACAAGAGCCGCGCGTTCACTCGCGTCTCCCGTGAGCTCGTGCCGATCACGTGGGTAGCGTTCGTGATCTCCGTGATCACGGGCGTCATGATGTTCGCGGCGAACGCAACCACCTACTACAACAACACGGCGTTCAGGCTGAAGATGCTGGCGCTGCTCGTCGCCGGCGTGAACATGGCGATCTTCGAGATCGCGACCTCGCGCTCCGTCGCGTCCTGGGACAAAGCGGCGAAGGCGCCGACCGCGGCCCGCTTCGCGGGCGCCGCTTCGATCGTGATTTGGCTCGGCGTGCTGTTCATCGCGCGCTGGATCGGGTTCACGAAGGGCTACAACTACACGATCCCCGAGGGACTCGACCTCAATCAGTTCCTGCAGTAGACGGCAGCCAACGCCGCCGCGCCGAAGCTCGACCCCTACCCGGAAACGAAACGGCGCCGCACCACCGGACGGTGCGGCGCCGTAATTCGCTTGCGCCGAGCCCCGGCGGCAGCGCGCAGCCGCACCGCCGGGCGCGGCGGCCGATCACTTGAAGTTGAAGATGTCCTCGTTAGGCTCCGGCCGCTGCATGCCCTTCTCGAAGTATTCTTCCCAAATGTGCGCCCACGGGCGGCCGTACATGTCGGGCACCTCGTAATTGATGACCTCGCCCGGCGTGACCGGAGTGGGCTTGCCCTCGACCGGGTAGATCGTCGGCACGCATTCGATGAACACGTACGGATCGCCCGCGGTGACCGTGCTCATCTTCATCAGGTTCCGCACGATGCGGACCGGCTGCACGAAGGAATCCGGATCGTAAAAGATCGACTCGTGATTCAACCCCAAGAACTTGCCGTCCTTGTCGCGGATCGGCGCGTAGATCTCGATGGTCTGCATCTTGTTCGAGTACTCGAACGCGCCGTGGACCATCCATCCCTGAATATTGGAGGTCCACGTGATCAGCGTGTCCTTGTCCCAGAACCCGATGGTCTCACCGTACCAGCGCGGCACGTCGGCGCCGAGCCGCGGCACCGCACCGTCCATCTTGAAATCGCGGCCGACGTAGATATTCGTGACGAAGTTGCGCGCGACCCCGGCGATGATCTGCACGATGTCGGGCGTCGCAATAACCTGGTGCTCCCACACGGCTGCCTCGTGCCAGCGGCGCATGAAGCCCTCCGGCCAGCAGTACTGCGAGGGCCACTGCGCTTGACCGTGTGCCTCGTGATACGTCTGTTGCACGAGGCGCTTCTGATATTCAGGCGTCAGCAGCGATAGCAGCGTCGGAATCTGATTGTGATGCCCACGGTACCAATACTCGTTGCCGGGGGTTCTACCGGGATGCATATACCGCCCCGTCCAATCCGCAATCGATTCGTAGCTCGGCTTCGTCGGACCTCCACGCTTCTTCGTCTCGGCCAGGAGCGCCTCGTAGTGCTCCTGTGCGGTTTTGAACGGATAGGGGCTCACGATCGCTTCGCGGGGATAGTCGCGGTCGCAGAAACCCCACGCCGCGGTATCCATGTTCTGATCGACGATGAGCGGGCTTCCGACCGCGCCCGATTCGGCTTCGATGCCGATCGTGCTGTTGCAGCGGTAGTAGCGCGGATCGTTCCAGAGCGCCTTGTCCTTGTAGAAGTCCTTGGTCGTGAAGATGTCCACCGGCAGCTTCTTCTCGCCCGGGGGCACCGCGCCGCCGCGAGCGGCCGCGCCGACGTCGCCGCCCCTGCCGAACGCAAAGCGCGGACCGACCTCCTTGTATTCGCGCGCGTCGGCCTTCATCGGCCAGCCGCGGCCGACGCTCTTGAAACCCGGATCGACGATTTGTTGGGCGTGCGGCGAGGTCGCCAACAGCGCCATGCCGGCGGCGGCCAGCCAGGAAAATGACTTCATGCTCTCTCGTCCCCCAAGACTTTGCGATCCTTCCGACGGCGGCGTCTGACGGCCGCTGTGTGACATTCGCGTTGACGTTATTCCGTGCTCCGCGGCGGCTGATCCGACCCGGGGATGCACTGTTGCATTGTAGCCGCATCGCCCGCGGACCTGCATCGCCCCGGCTCACTCGTTGGACAGGCCGAAGCGCGTTTTCGCTCCCCGGAACTTACGAACCGCGTCGAAAGACCGCGGACTTGGAAGTTCGCTTTTCGGTGGCCGGCACACTCGGGTCGCGGGCGCATTCCGCGCACGGCACTTGCAACGTCGACGCGATCGCGCGCACGGGAAGATCGATGGTGCTAGCAGCTTCAGCACCCATCCTGGCTCGCGCTCACGGCGGCGCTCGGCGAAAGAGCGCGCCGTAGCGGTACCTATAGTCCGGCGAACTGGTCTCGTAGGGCGGCAGTCGCCATGAATAGTCGGGCCGATCGCGAGGCACGGGCGCTTGAGCAAGCCGGTCGCCCCAAGCTTCGTGGATCTCGCGGTGGTTGACGTCGCAAGGCTCGAAGCCGATCGCATCGATGTCGCCGCGTATCGAGTCCGGATGAAACGCAGTGACGCCGAGCAGTCGGCAGTGCGCGCTCCATCGCCTAATGGTCGCCGACTGCTGCTCCGGCGACACGTAAGTCAAAGCGTTCATGATCAGCACAGCGTCGAAATCTTCGACGATGTCCGCTTCGACGAAGCTCGACGGCGCCAGGAAGCGGACAAGCCGCCGCGCTTTTGTCGGCACCGCTACCGAATCTCCGCGGCGGACGAACCACGATTGCTCTCGACGCGTCATCCCCGCCAGCACTGTTTCCGGATAGTCTCCTCGCTCCGCGTACTCGAGAAACTGCGAGTCGACATCGGTCGCCGCCACATCGAGCGTCGCAGCGCCGCGCAGCGCAGCATTAGCGCTGTTTAGCCACCAAAGGGCTATCGAGTACGGCTCAGCGCCGAGCGAGCAAGCGTGAGCCAGGATCTTGTAGCGCGGCCGCGCAATCCGGCCGAGCTCGTCGAATAGCGCGTCGAGAAAAGGCCGATTGCGAAAGAAGGCCGTCGCACCCGTGTGGCCGTCGTTGTAAGCACGAAGGATCACAGGCTCGGCCATGGCGGCGGAGTCTACAAACGTGTCGCCCGATTAGCGAGACGCGGGCCCCATCAATGTGACGCCCCAAAGTCGAAGATGCTCTCGTCGACGGGCTTCGTCATGCCCTTCTCGTGGTATTTCTCGTAGATCTGCGCCCACGGCCGGCCGTACATGTCGGGAATCTCCAACGGGATCGTGTTGCCCGGCGCTTCCGGAGTCGCACGGCCGTTCAAGGGGTAGATCGACGGCACGCAGTCGATGAACTGGTACGGGTCGCCTTCGTCGAAGCCGCTGATGCGGTCGAGGTTGCGCACCATGCGGATCGGCTGCACGAGCGCGTCGGGATCGTAGAAGATGCCTTCTTGATTCAAGCCGATGAGCTTGCCGTTCTTGTCGCGGTTCGCCGTGTAGATTTCGATTGTCTGCAGCTTGTTCGAGAACTCGAAGTTCCCGTGCACCATCCAGCCCTGGATGTTCGACGTCCAGGTGATCAGCGAATCGCCGTCCCAGAAGCCGATAGTCTCGCCGTACCAACGCGGCACGTCGGCGCCGAGCCGCGGGACCGCGCCGTCCATTTTGAAGTCGCGCCCGGTGTAGATGTTCGTGATGAAGTTATCCGCGTCGCCCGCGAGGATCTCGACGACCGCCGGCGTCACGATGACCAAGTGCGGCTGGTTCGTGACCGCGTGATAGTGCCAGCGCCGCATGAAACCCTCGGGCCAGCAATACTGCGCGGGCCACTGCGGCGCCCCGGTCACTGCGACGTGATATTCGTATTGCACCATTCGCTGCTGATACTCGGGCGTGAGCAGCGACAAGATCGTGGGCACCTGGTTGTAAAGCAGCTCCGCGTACCAGTTTTGTCCACGCGGCCAGACGTAGCGGCCGGACCAATCGTTCGGCGCGCTCGACGGTGTGTATTGCGTGGGGCCGCCGCGCTTCTTCGTTTCCGCGAGCAGCGCCTCATAGTGCTCGCGCGCGGTCTTGAACGGATACGGGCTCACGATCGCCGCGCGCGGGTAATCGCGATCGCAATACCCCCATGCCGCCGTGCGCGGCGGGTCCTTGCCGATGGAGCTCACCCCGGCGTACGCGCCGCGCTGCGCTTCGACGCCCCACGGGCTGTTGCAGCGGAAATAGCGCTTGTCGGTCCAAAGCGCGCGGTCCTTGTAGAAATCTTTGGTGGTGAAAAGGTCCACCGGCAGCGGCGTCACGCCCTTCGGCACGGCGCCCCCGAACGCCGAGCCCTGGTTGAACTGCACGGGCTTGCCGTCGGGACCGGTGTGCGTCGGCCGAAAGGGCCCGACCACGAGATCGCTGTCGGCGGGATACTGCTCGAGCTCCGCAGGGTCCGCCGGCGTCTTGCCCGGGATCGCGCGAACGAGCGGCGCGCCGCGGCCGACGCTCTTGAAAGTCATGTCGGCGGTCTTCTGCGCCTGCGCGTTCGGGGCGGCGACGAGACCGAGCGCCGCAAACGACCAAAGCGCGACCGCCGACGCCTCGAGGCGGCCGCTCAATCGAACGCGCCGTGGAGCGCGGAGGTTCCGCCATGCCAACTTCGTCATCGTTGAGCCCTCGCGCTCCCGAGTGCGAGCCAGAAGGCGAAACCGTGCCAGGAACCGCCCCGCCGCGAAAGTAGTACTCGCATCGCGGGTAGCGCTGATTACCCGGTAGTCGCCGCTTCGGTGACTTGGGCCGAGTTCTTCGTGTACGGTGGACCTGGTGGCCGATGGACGCCGCCGGAACCGTTTCAGGGGGAGCGCTCATGCTGTGTTCGGTGCTGCCGCAACGCGACAATGCGGACCTTCGAAGCCGTCGGTGGCACGGCCTACGCGCAGCGGCCGCATTCGCCGTTCTCGGCGCATGCTTGAGCGCCCAGCCGGCCGCGGCTCAATGGATCGGGTATGCGAGCGCCGGCGTGCCGCGCAAAGCGGACGGAACCGTGGACATGAACGCGCCTACGCCGCGCCTGCCGGACGGCAAGCCGGATTTTTCGGGCATCTGGACGACGGCCGAGCCGAACCGCAAGGGGCCCATCCCGGACGTGGCGAGTGACGGCACCGACATCGGGGCGTCTCGCCAGATGGCGAATATCGGCATCGACATTCCCGGGGGCCTTCCCTATCAGCCGTGGCTCGTGCCGATCGTGAAGAAGCGCACGGAGAACTTGGCGATCGACGATCCTCATATCCGCTGCTTGCCCGACAATTTCCTGCGCGCCTACGGGCTGCCCCACATGCTCAAGTTCGTGCACAAGCCCGGCCTCCTGATCGTGCTCAACGAGATGAACGCCGGCTATCGCCAAGTGTTTACCGATGCACGGCCATTGCCCGAGGACCCCACGCCTGCGTGGCAGGGTTACTCGTCGGCGAAATGGTCCGGCGACACGCTCGTGATCGACACGATCGGGCTGCGCGACGATACGTGGATCGACTGGAACGGCAGCGTGGTCACCGAGAAAGCGAAGGTGCGCGAGGAAATGACGCGGCCGGACTTCGGCCATCTCGTCGTGAAGGTCACGGTCGACGATCCGAAGGCCTATACGAAGCCGTGGACCGTCACGCTCAAGCAGCGAATCGCCGTCGACGTGGAGCTGATCGACGAGATCTGCTTGGAGAACGAGAAGTTCGCAAATCACGACGACGACGCCGCGCCGTCGTCCGCCAAATAGCGCCAAACCGAGGCATGTTCGAGATAGCCCTACGTCCGAGGACCGCCATGAAGACGACCGCCAAGACCGCCCTCCTTTGCCTGACCGCGACGCTGTACGCGCTCGCGCTGCCCGCGCACGCGCACCATTCGTTCGCCGCCGAATACGACGCCGCGAAAAAGATCTCCTTGACCGGTAAGGTTACGAAGGTCGAATGGACGAATCCGCACATCTTCTTTTACATGGACGTGAAGGACGACCAGACGGGCGAGGTGCAGAACTGGGCGCTCGAGATGGGGTCGCCGAATTCCGTGATGCGGCTCGGCTGGAAGCGCGATTCGCTGAAGGTCGGCGACGTGGTGACCGTCGACGGTAGTCTCGCGAAAAGCGGCAAGCGCCTCGCGAACGCGACAACGGTCACGATGAACGGCAAGCGATTGCTCGCGGGGTCGAGCGGCGGAGCGAAGACCGCCGAGTAGCTTCGAGGTAAGAGCGGGGCAAGCCCATGAAATACGCCGCAACACGCGAAACCATCCGCCGTCTAACCGCGAGGGCTTGCTCGCTCGCGCTGGCAAGCATCCTCGTGGTCTGCGGCCCTGCCTTCGCCGCAACCGTGACCCTCAAGGACGGCACCGTCATCCAGGGTGAGGTGAAATCGCTGCAGGACGGCATCTACACCATCGAGACCGCTTCGGTCGGGACGCTGCACATCAGCCAGGAACAGATCCGTTCCATCGACGACAGTCCCAAGGCGCCGAGCCCGTCGGATGCCGGCTCGATTCTCGGCGGCGCGTTGTCGGGCACGAACCCACTGGACGTCGCGAAGTCGCTGATCGCGCAGGATCCGAAGTTGCTGACGACCGTGCTCGAGCTGCAAAGCGACCCGGACATGGTCGCCGTGCTGAACGACCCTGAGATCATGAAGGCGATTGCGGCCGGCAATTACACATCGCTGATGAGCAATCCGAAAATCGCTGCGCTGATGCAGAACCCGAAGGTGCGCGCGCTCGTGGAGTCGATCCAATGAGGAACCGCCCTAGCACGCCGGGGACGACGAGCCGGTGTAGCGGCCCTCGAGGGAAGTCGGCGCTCGGAGCAGCGGGGGGCTATTGGCTCGCCGCGCGCTTGAGATCGATCGCGATGCCGCGGCTGTGCAAGTAGTCGTCGTAGTTGCCCGTGAAGTCGACGATGCCACTCGGCGTGAGCTCGATGATCCGCGTCGCGAGCGAGGATACGAACGCGCGGTCGTGACTCACGAAGATCAGCGTGCCGGGATAATTTTCGAGCGCGAGATTCAGCGACTCTATCGACTCCATGTCGAGATGGTTCGTGGGCTCGTCCATCAGAATGATGTTCGGCCGCTTGAGCATGATTTCGCCGAAAATCATTCGGCCCCGTTCGCCGCCCGAGAGCTTGTCGACGGTCTTCGCCATCTCATCGCGGCTGAACAGTAAGCGCCCGAGCGTGGCGCGGATCGCTTGATCGTCGTCGCGCGGCTTACCGCGGGCCCGCATCCAGTCGAACACGGTGACCGGATCCTCGAACGCGGCGGCGTGATCCTGCGGCATGTAAGCGACATCTGCGTTCTCGGCCCACTTGATCGTGCCGTGGTTCACGTCGAGCTCGGCCAGCATGCAACGCAGCAGTGTCGTCTTGCCGATACCGTTCGTGCCGACCACCGCCGCACGCTGGCCCGCCTCGATCGTCAGGCCGACGTCGCGAAATACCTTCGTCTCGCCGTAGCTCTTGCTGAGCTTCTCGACGCTCACGGCCAGCCGGTGCAGCTTCTTGTCCTGCTCGAAGCGGATGTACGGACTCATCCGGCTCGAGGGCTTGACCTCCTCGAGCACGATCTTCTCGATCTGACGCGCGCGCGACGTCGCCTGCCGCGACTTCGAGGCATTCGCCGAAAATCGACTCACAAATGATTGTAAATCAGCGATCTGCGCCTTCTTCTTCGCGTTCTCCGAGAATAGGCGTTCGCGCGCCTGCGTCGCGGCGGTCATGTACTCGTCGTAGTTGCCGGGAAACAGCCGCAGCTCGCCATAGTCGAGGTCGGCCATGTGCGTGCAGACGGTGTTCAGGAAATGCCGGTCGTGCGAGATGATGATCATCGTGCACTTGCGCTCGTTGAGCACACCCTCGAGCCAGCGGATCGTGTCGATGTCGAGGTTGTTCGTGGGCTCGTCGAGCAGCATGACGTCCGGGTTCGCGAACAGCGCCTGCGCGAGCAGCACTCGAAGCTTCCACCCCGGCGCGACGGCGCTCATCGGTCCGTAGTGTTGTTCCTCGGGAATGCCCACGGCGAGCAGCAGCTCGCCCGCCGCGGATTCGGCGGTGTAGCCGTCGAGGTGCGCGAACTCGGCCTCGAGCTCGGCCGCGCGCAAACCTTCCGCTTCGGTCATCGAAGGCTGCGAGTAGAGGCGGTCGCGCTCTTGGAAAATCTGCCAGAGCCGCTCGTGTCCCATGATGACCGTGTGGATGACCGAGTGCTCTTCGAACGCGAACTGATCCTGGCGCAGCTTGCCCACGCGCGCACCCGACTGCACGGAGACGTTGCCGTGCGTCGGCTCGAGCTCTCCGCCGAGTACCTTCATGAAGGTGGTCTTGCCGGAGCCGTTCGCGCCGATCAAGCCGTAGCGATGACCGTTTCCGAACTTGACGGAAACGTCCTCGAACAAAGGCTTTTCGCCGAACTGTACAGTGACGTTCGCGACTGAAATCACGGGCTCGTTCCGAATTGGGTTGTTGAGTCCGGCCGCGGCGGCGTCCGTGCGTCGGGCCGGCAGAAGTGCGCCAGTATAGCTCGTGCCGCGGCCTACCGCGAGCGCGCGGCTCGACTTAGCGCAGACTCACGACTCCTCTTTTCGCGCCGCACGTGCCGTGTGAGCTCGCCGCGGGCACACAAGCCCTACTTCGGAACGACGATGTCCGCAAGCGGCCTCTCGGCAATTTCCTTCGCGCGCGCGTTCGGCACGCCCAGCGCGCGAAGCAGATGATAGGCGACGATTCGCGGCTGCGATCGGCCGCTGCCGGCGCGGAGCATGGTGCGCACGGTAGCGAGCACCGTGCCCGTCATCAGATCGCGGCCGACCGTCGCGTTCGGCACGTCGAACTCGCCCGTCTCTATGCCTTTCGCGATCGAGCGGTAGCACGCCTCCCACGCTTCAGCTCCGAACGTCGGTCCGAACGCGCTCAAATGCACCATCGCCCACGCCCAAGCGGGATCGCGCCGCGCGTAGTTGAGGTAGTGCTGGATGGCGGCATTGGAGCCCTCGGCGTGGCTCTGAGTTTCGTCCCAAGTCGAAACCAGGGCGCGGTTCAAGTCGTGACTGAGCTCGATTGCGAGGATCTCGAACAGCTGCTCGAGGCCCGTAAAGTAGTTGTAAAACGTTCCGCGGGAAACATGGGCTGCGGCGCAGACCTCTTCGATACGCACGGTGAGGCCCTTCTCGTCGCCGATCAGCCCGAACGCCGCGTCGAGAATCTTCTTCCGCGTGCGCTCGCGCTTGGCGCCGAGCTTCGGACTCGGTCGCTCTTCCGCGCGTGGCTGCGGGCGAGCCGCTATTTTGGCGGGCACAGACAAGCGTAACTCCTCGAGCGACTCTGTCTCACGGATGACCCTTCTTCCCGGAGCCCTTCGATAGCGCGTGCCGGATACATTCCCCTCTAGAGCGCCACCACTCCGGTGGCGTTCTCCAGTTTGCCGAGATCGAGCCCCGCGACTTCGCCGAGCCCGGCGATGAGGTTCGCCAAGGGCGTCGGATTCGGATTGGCAATGTGTCGCCCGCCCTTCAGGCGACCCGCTGCCGATCCCGCGAGCAAGATCGGGATCATGCTCTGATCGTGCTTGTCGCCGTTGCCCATGCCCGAACCGTACATGACCAACGAATGATCGAGCAGCGATCCGTCGCCGTCCGGAGTAGCTCGCAACTTTTCCACGAACTCGGCAAACAGCGAAAGGTGATACGCGTTGATCTTCGTGTATTTGCGTATGGTGTCGGGGATGTTCCCATGATGAGAGACGATGTGATGCGACTCGGGCACGCCGATCTGCGCATAGCCGATGCTGCTCGCTTCCACGCCCTTCATGAACGTGGCTACGCGTGTGACATCGGCTCTCCATGCGAGCGCGATGAGGTCGTACATGACACGCACATGCTCCTCGTAAGTGGCGGGTATACCGGCAGGCGCATCGGGAATGTCGCCCGCCGCAGCCGCTCGATGCCCCGAGGATTGAATTCGGCTTTCGACTTCGCGGATATTCTCCAAATACTCTTCGACGGTCGAGCGGTCCTGCGGCGCAAGCTGACCGTTCAGGCGGCTCGCCGCCGCGATCACCGAATCCAGAATGCTGGCTTTGCTCTTGAAGCGGGCGGCGCGTTCCTCGGCAGACCCGACGTCGCCGAACATTCGCTCGAACACGCGCTGCGGGTTCACCTCATTTGGCAGAGGCGCCGTCGGCGTTTGCCAAGCCAACGTGTTCAGGTAAATGCAGCTCCAACCGAATTGGCACGAGTTCGACGCGCTGTTGATGCCCTCGATCCCGAGCTCGAGCGACCGCAACGGCGTGTCGCGTCCCACTACGTCTGCAACGTGTTGATCGATGGTTTGATCCGCGCGCACGTCCGCGCCCTGGGTCTGTCTCGCGGACCCACCGCTCAGCCAAAGGGACCCTATGACATGGTGACCGAACGGGTCGGGGGCCCTAAGCCCCGTGACGATGTTGATGTGCTCGCGTAGCGGGACGAACGGCTCGAACAGCGGCGGGAGCTCGAGTCGGCCGGCCGGCGGAGGCGTCCAGACCTCCGGCCGAACTCCGTTCGGTATGTAGATCGCGCCGAAGCGAAGCTGAGCCGGCGGCGCGGCACTCGCGGCGGGGACCATCGCGTCGAGCAGGGGCAGACCGATCGCGGCACCGATCGCACCGCGCAGCACGGTGCGACGCGAAAGATGTTTTTTCGTGATGAACATTACTTCGATCCTCCTGTCGAGATAGACGACGCCCGAGTGTCGGCGACCGTCTGCGCTCCGCTCGTCGGCAAGTGAGCCTTTTCCTGAAACTCGGGGCTGCGCACGATGCCGAGCACGATGGCGCCAAACCGGTAATCGTCGTTCGCGGCTTCGCGCACGATGCGGCGGACGATCGGCATGTCCTCGGCCTCTAGGCGGCGCCCCAGCGCGTACACCATGAGCTTCTGCGTCAACGTCGAGACGAAGAGCTCGGGGCGACTCAAAATGGCTTCCCGCAAACCGCTGGGGCCCGAAATGGCAGCGCCGCCCGGCAGCGTCGTGCTGGCGTCGATCGGCTGGCCCGAGTCCTTATCGCGCCATCGACCGACCGGGTCGAAATTCTCGAGCGCCAGCCCCGGCGGATCGATGATCGCATGACAAGCGGCGCAGACCGGGTCCTTCCGGTGCTGCTCGAGCCGCTCGCGCACGCTGCGTGGAGCGCTGCTCGCCGTGTTTTCTGCCAGGGCCGGAACGTTCGGCGGCGGCGGCGGCGGCGGCGAATTGAACAACGTCGTCATGATCCACTTCCCGCGGAATACGGGCGACGTGCGGTTCGCGACGGACGTCTGGAACAGAATGCTGCCCTGGCCGAGCAGGCCGCGGCGGTTCGGGTCTTGCAGCACGACTCGACGAAAGGCGTCGCCGAAAACGCCGTCGATGCCGTAGTGCTCTGCGAGCCGTTCGTTCAGGAACGTATAGTCGGCGCGGAGCAAGTCGAGCACGCTCGCATCCCCTAGCAGCACGGACCGCAGAAACAGATCGGTCTCGTGCAGCATGTCGCGGCGGAGGTTGTCATCGAAGCCCGGAAATCTGCGCTCGTCGGGAGTCTTGGAGTTGACCAGCCGGAGCTGCAACCATTGCTCCGCGAAGTCGGTCACGAGCGTCTCGGCGCGCGGATCGGCCAACATTCGTCGCACTTCCGCTTCCAGCGCTTGGGGCTCGCGGAGCCGACCGGCGACGGCGTCGCCGAGCAGCTGCTCGTCCGGAATGCTGTTCCAAAGAAACAAGGCGAGACGAGAAGCCAGCGTGACGCCATCGTCCGGTTGATCGTCTCCGGAGACCGCGTCGGCCTCGGTCAAGCCGTGATACAGCAGAAACTCGGGACCGCTCAGGATCCGCGCGAGCCCCACCTCGACGCCGGCCTCGAAATCGCGGCCGTTGTCGCTACCGCTCGCGTAGAGCTCGCGCAAGGTCTGGACATCGCGATCGTTCAACGGACGGCCGTAGGCGCGGCGCGCCAGGCGACCCAAGATCTGCTCGGCGCACGCGGTGTCGCTCATCGAAGCGCCCGGCCGGCATGTGAATATGGCCCTCCGCGTCGGCGTGTCGCCCGACCCGCTCGACTGGTACGGTCCAGTGACGAGCACGCGTGTGATGATCGGCCAGCCATAGGCATCGTTGCCGATCGGCAAGTCCGACGTGCGCGGATCGAGGAGTTTCTGCTCGAGTGCGAAGCTCTTCATCACGAAGGTGACGCCGACGCGATGCAGTCCGGCGCTCACCGGTATGCGCACCGGCAGCCGTTCCGCTACTTGCGTCACCGCACTGCCGATGTCTCGATTCGAGAGGGCATCGTCGTCGGCCCCTCCGATCTCGGCGGAATGAACGACGGCGCCGTCGATCAGGATTTGGAGCTCGAAGGGCGTCTTGAACCCTTCCACGCCGCGCACCGTGCTACCCGTTGCCCTCCAGAGATCCGGTCGGATCTCGTACTCGGCGTTCGTCGGGAAATAGTGCTCGACGACAAGCCCGCCGCGCGTTCCATATGGCAACCCTTCGATCCAGGTATTCTGCGAGAGGTCGAGCCGAGGCCGGTACTCCGTCCCTCGCGGGGAGAGCCGAGTATCGCCCACCGCCATGGCCGCAACACGCAGCCCGACCGTGAGATAACGCTCGAGCAGGAGCGGCGACGTCTTCAGGGTATCCGAGACGTCGTCGAACCCGTCGCTCGAGATGTCCGGGGGCAGCAGCGATTCGACGTCCACGGGAAAGCCGAGCAAGTCGCGGACCGCGTTGCCGTACGCCGAGCGAGTCAGTCGGCGTATGGGCGCACCGGCCGGCTTCGGCGCAGTCGCGTCGAGGCTCGTCTCGAGATATGACACGAGGCTCGCGACCGCTTCGTTGCTCGGCCGCGGCTCGCCGGGCGGCGGCATGAGCCCGGCGTCGAGCTTATGAATTACCTTCTCCCAGTTCGCGCGCTGCGCGGCCGGATTCACGAGGTCGGGCCTCTCGAGCACGAGGCCGCCCTCCTGCTCGGCGACGCTGTGGCAATCCGCGCAGTACCGCTTGACGACGGCGCCATGCTCGGCGGCTACTTCCTCCGTCGACCGCGTGCAGGATAGGACCGACGCCCCGGCGATGGCCGCGATGGCAAGTGCGACGCCGCGTTGCAACGAGCTCTTTCTCATCGCGCAGCCGTCCTTTCCTCTTCTTTCTCGTGCGCGCCGAGCTCGCGCAGCGCAGTCGCTGCGGCGGTGATATCGGACGGCGGCTTGGCCCGGAGCTTTTTCGGCAAATGGCCGAGCGCGTAGTCGAGCGGCGTAAGGCCTTCGCGATCCGCGACGTTGAGATCGACGCCCTTCTCGGCCATATGCTTGATGACGCCGGGATAGTTGCGCAGGGCCGCCATGTGCAGCGCCGTGGTGCCCAAGTCGTTCGCGATGCTCGGTTCGACACCGTGATCCATCAAAAAGTCGATCGCGGCAATCGCCTCTTCCTCGGTCGGGCGAGGGTCGGCCTCGATGAGCGCAGGCAGCTCGGGTCCCATCATTACCGCAAGCAAGGGGTTGATGCCGCCGCGCTTTTCGTCACGAAGCGAAGGATCAGCGCCGCCCTCTATGAGCACGCGCATCGCTGCGACGTCGGATGACCGCGCGGCGCGAATCAGAGCCACGTCGGTAATCTTGGGGGGCGGCGGCCCGAATCGCGCGTCGCGATCGAGCAGTGGCTGAGGCAAGCGGTCCATGAGGTCGGCGCCATGGGACAACATCAGCGCGAGCAGATCCAAGGAGCTCTCGGCGCCGGTCGGAACTTGGATTTCGCCGACGTAGTTCACCCGATTGCGGGCCTCCACCACGGCGAAAAGCCCCCCGCCGTCCGGGCTGGCACCGGCCTCCACCAGCACCTTGGCCGCATCGAAGTGCAGATTGTCGAGCGCAATCACGACGGCTGAGAAACCCTCCGGCGTCTTGGCGTTGAGGTCGGCCCCGCCCTCGATCAAGGCGCGCAAGGCGGAGACCGCGCCATGTCGGGCCGCGAACATCACCGGCGTCAAACCGGCCGAAGGAATTTCGACGAAGTAGCGCACGGCCGGCTTGCGCTCCGGCAGATCGTTGATCGGAGTTCGAGCGTTGACGTCCGCGCCCGCCGCAATCAAGGCGGCCGCCACCTCGCCGCGATCGTTCGCAGCCGCGTACATGAGGGGGGTCTGGCCTTGCCACTGCTCGACGACATTGACCTTCGCGCCATGCTCGATGAGCAGCGCAATGGCGTCCACACCGCTCGTCCGAGACGCCAGCATGAGCGGTGTTTCACCTTGCGGTAGCGCCAGATCGACGTCGGCGCCGGCGTCGATCAGCATCCGCAGGAGACCGGCGTCTGCCCGAAGAGCGGCTTCGTGCATCGGTCCCACGCCATAGCGGTTGGTCAGGTTTGGATCGCCTTTCGCACCGAGCAGCGCTTGCACACTGTCGGCGTCGCCGAAATGGGCGGCATAGACCATCGGTGTCGAGCCGTCGGCAGCCCGCGCGTTCGCGTCGGCACCCGCCGCGAGCAGCGCGCGGACATCGGCAGGGCGGCTCTCCTGCGCCGCTGTCAGCAGCTTCGCGTCGAGATCGGGTGCGGCCGAAGCGCCGAACGACAGGATGAAGAGCGACGCGACAGCACCAATCTTGAACAACGTTCTCACGGGCCCCCCAATCGAAGCGATGAGCGTCAATGTCTACAGCGTCGTCGAGGCCAGCGGGCGACGAGGCACTACCGGTCCGCGGTCATACCCTTCAAACGCGGGAAGGAGAACCCTCGTGACGGCGCTGCTCATCTCGGAGAGTATTGATAATTTGACAAACCGTCAATAAACGCAGCCTCGGCAGCCCGGAGTGAGCCGAGGCAACGCTCAAGTCGCGGCGTCGGTAGCCGGATCTGCTCGCCGCCGCCATCCCACGGTCGACCGAGCGAACCGTTCGCCTCCGCCAGGCGCGAACACACCCTCGCTCGCCAGCCAACGATAGTGCGTGACTTCGATCCGCCCGGGATCGAGGACGATGACGTTGAACGAATTGTATTCGCCTCGACCCCGCGTCGAAGTCGCTGTGCCGGCCTGCACGACGACCGGTTCATGCGCGGCCGCGTCGGCGCGCGCCGATCCTTCAGACGCAATGCTTCGATGCAGATGTCCCGCCAGCACCAGATCGCAGCCGCAAGCCGCCAGCATTTCTCTGGCGAGCGCTGCGCGGCCGACGATCCCGTGAGCGCTGAAGGCGGCCGGGAGATCCACGGGGTGATGAGTCACGACGACCTTCATGACTCCATCCGGGAGGCCCAGCAGTCGCTGCCGAACACGATCGATCTGCAGCTCGTTGATCCGGCCCTCCTTGAAGGTCAGCGAGCGCGAGGTGTTGATGCCGACGACTCCGATCTCGTCGTCGACGAACCAAGGTTCCAGGTCGTCCGCGATGTAACGCCGGTATCGAGCGAGAGGGCTGGCGAATCGCCTAACGACGTCGTAGAGCGGAACGTCGTGGTTCCCGGGCACGACGATTTGCGGCGTCGGCAGTCGGTCCAAGAACGCTCGAGCGGCGGCGAACTGGCTGCTCCGCGCGCGCTGCGTGAGATCGCCGGACACCGTGACGAGGTCCGGCTCTATCGCTTGGACCGCGTTCACCAACGGGTCGAGCAATCCGGGGTCGACGCGGCCGAAGTGCAGATCCGACAAGTGAACGAGCGTGCGCATGGCCGACTGCCTACACCTCTTTGGTGACTGCGGGAACGATGACCGTCAGTGCCGCCGGCAGCACGCGGTATCGCAAAGGGGTGTGCACGTCGATAAGCTCGCCGTCGTTGGCGATTCGCAACCTTGCGTGGCGCGTCTCGACCTCGAAGCTCTCGGCGGTCGTCATGTCGAAGTCTGTCGACTGCTTGAGCCGATTGAAGAGGGTTCGCAACGCCAAACGCAAGAGACCGGCACGAGTCGTGCGATTGGCGACGTACAGGCTTATGACGCCTGCATCGATCTGCGTGCGCTGCCCGAT
Source organism: uncultured Gammaproteobacteria bacterium (assembly GCA_963817615.1). Classification (GTDB taxonomy): domain Bacteria; phylum Pseudomonadota; class Gammaproteobacteria; order Steroidobacterales; family Rariloculaceae; genus FEN-1219. The sequence goes on from CAWFPH010000003.1 coordinate 1,340,383, forward strand.
CCGAAAGCCCTCTATCTCGTACCGGTTGTTGCCGACGAAGACAAACGGCGTCCGGCGATGCCACCGCTTACCTTCAACCTCGATTCGCACGTTGAGCCATGGATAGCGGCGCAACACGGTCACGACGGCAGCCGCGAGGGCGCGCCATTTGCCGTGCCCAAGGCGTTGACGCAGAGCTTCGCGGTCCGCGACGACCTCGGGATACAGACCAAGGCTCGAGTTGTTCAGAAAGTAGCGGTCGTTCACGCAGCCTGCATCGACCTTTATCGTGTGCCCCGCCGCGATCGTCTGGACGGCCGCGTCGAGATCGAGCGGTATCCGTAGGTCTTTCGCGAAATGGTTCAGCGTTCCGAGCGGAAGGATCCCAAGCGCCACGTCGGTGCCGATGAGCTTCGACGCGGCAGCGCTCAGCGTCCCGTCACCGCCTCCGACAACGACTCGTTGCCTTCCATCGACGATGGCGCGCTCGAGCTCGGCGTCGAGCTCGCCCGGGGCAATCAACCTGACGTCCGACTCCACGCCGGCGGACTTGAAGCGGTCCATGAGTTCCTCGGCGAACTCCTGCCGTTTGCCGGCGCCCGAAGAGGCGTTGACGATCACGAGAACCGGTGTATCCATCTATACGAGGCTCCGTTGCCGCGCGGGTCGCCAGTGACGCCACAACGCGAGCACCAGTGCCGACCATGCAACCGCCTCGAGCATTCCCGCCAAGACATCGCTGAGGTAGTGGACGCCAAGATAGACGCGGCTAAAGCCCACCAAGGCAATCATCGAGGCTCCGCCCGCGATTGCGAAGCCACGGATGCGCGCGTTGAGCGGTAACACGCAAGCGACGACGAAGCCGTAAAGCACGGTCGAGGCCATGGCATGGCCGCTTGGAAAACTGTAGCTGGGAAGAGTCAACAGCGGGTCCGCGAACAGTGGCCGATCGCGATGCAGAACGAGCTTCAGAGCATAGTTCAGCAAGTCGCCGCCCACGACCAGCGCGAGCATCGCAACGGCCCGATCTCGATGCCGATGCCGAGCCAGGACGACGGCCACGACGATGGAAACGATCGTCAGCGTGGAAGGCGCGCCGAAAAAGCTGATGGCGATCGAGACCGCGGTTATCGAGGGCGCTGCGCGCGCGTGCAGCCAGGCGCCGACCAGGCCATCGACGGAGGCGACCCAGCCGCCGCTCTCGATGGAAATGGCGATCGAAACGAATGCTAGGACCGCCAAGGAAAACAGCGCTATCGGGCAGGCGTGAGCGCGAATGTTCATCGAGTCCGGAGCGATCTTTGTGGCCGCGTGAGTCATCCAGAGTCGATGGCATGCACGCCTTGGGCCAATGCTGCCGCGGGCACGCTCGACGCACGCGTTGTCGTCACGCCGCAGCGTTAGCGCCCATCGGCGGCCAAGAGCGGTTTAGATTCCTCCTGAGCGTGAGCTGCTGCAGTGAAAAAGATCAAGCGCAAACCGCAAGCTCGTATAATGCCGCAAGTGAAACACCTCGCCATTCGCCCCGTCGCGCCGGCGCCGGAAGCCGATGGACGTCGCCGGGCGAGTAGCGGCTAGACACCGGGGATATGCCGATGAACGAAGTGCAGCGCGATCGCGGGACCCTCGAGACGGCCGCCGTGCGGCGGCGCACGCTGCTCGGCGCGCTCTGCGCCGGCGCCTGCGCGACGATCGTGCGGCCCATGCGTGCGCATGGCGAGGCACGCGCGCTGCCGCTCAAGAATCTCGGCCTCGAGCATCTCGACATCGTGGTCCCCGACCCGGCCGAGTCCGCACGCTTCTACAAGCGCGTGTTCTCCTCGCCGCTGCACGAGCAGGAGTTCCGCGGCGGGAAGCGCTACTTCGTGCTGCTCGGCGATTTGCCGCCCGACCGCCAAGTCGGGTACATCGCCATCGGCGCAGCCAACGGTCGACCGATCACCGTGGGACATTACTGCGCGCTCGCCGAATCGGCCGACGTAGCCGCCGTCGGCAAGGAGCTCGCGGCAGCCGGGTATCCCGCGCCCGGCGGCGGCTTCGGCATGATCCCTGACCCCGACGGCCTGCAGCTCCAGCTCTTCAAGCCACCGGCGGGCCTCGTGACCGCGGCTGTGCCGTCCACGCTCGAAGTAACGGACGACGGCGTGCTGGCTCCGCTCGGGCTCGACCATGTGCTGCTCGCCGTGAGCGACCTCCAGCGTGCACTGCGTTACTACCGCTTCTTGTACGGCGAAGGGCTCGAAACGCGCGACGATACCGCTCCCGAGCGCGTTTGGTTCAATCTCGCCCGCAGTACGCGAATCGGACTGGAGCCGGTCACCCAAGGTGCAACGCCGCACTTCGTGCGTTTCGGCATCAAGGTGGCGTCGTTCGACGGTACAGCGGTCGCGAGAGCCTTGCAGACAGCGGGCGCCGAGGTGCTCTCGGTGGCACCGTCGCTGATTCGCTTTCGCGACAACTACGGCATCACGCTCGAGGTCGTTGCGAGCTAGCGCGGCTTTCCCTCTCCGGCCGTCCGCTCGAGGTAGCGCGCCGTGGACAGCATGTTGCGCATGCCGTAGTTGCCCTCGTGGCAGGCGTACTCGAACACGCCGGCGCCGTCCGGCCGCGATTTCAAATCGAGCGTAGCGGTCCACGGGGCGGTCCAGGTGACCGGATCGACGAACGTGACCTCGTACCGGATCAAGTCGTGTGACGCTCGCGTGAAGCGCTCGATGAGGCGCAAGTCCGGAGAAGCGCCGCGCGTGGCGGCCTTCAGGTTGGTGGTTTCGACGACGAGCGTGTTGCCTTCCCAATGCCCGCGCGCGTCGCCCATGTACATCCGGATGGCCGGCGACACGTGCACCGCTTTCGCTTGCGGCGACGAATCGACCGGAATGACACGCGTGTCGTGAATCAGCTCGTAGGTGATCGCAACGACGCTCGGAGCCTGCACGATTCGAAAATTCGCGTTGTAGACGGCAGGGAACATCGCGTCCGGAAACCCGCCGCCGTGGACGATGCACCGCACGCCGAGCCCGTAATCCGTGTAGGAGTCGCACGGCTCGCCGCGCTGCAGGCTGCCGCACCGCTGGACCGGCAGTGGCGCCGCCTGAGACGTTCGCGGCGGTAGACGTCCATTCGGCGGGTCGATGACGATCGAAGTGCGCCGCGAGCTCGTCTCGTATTCGCGCCAATGCGGTATGGGCGCGTTCGGCGCATCGACCTTGCCGGCGAGCACGTCGACGGACGCGAGATCGCGCGCGTCGCGTTGCTGTACGTCGGCCAGCCGCTTCGCGTATTCCTCATCGGTGAGGAATTCGCGCGTGCCGAATTCGACCGGCCGCTCGAACGGGACGCCGAACTCCGCCTCGCTCGTCCACTCTCCCTGAAGATTGGGATCGCCCCACGGCGTGCGTTGCGCCCAGTTGCTCGGCGGGCTGCTTTGCGCTTCGGCGCAGTGCGACACCGCGAGCTGCATCCACGCCACGAGCGCCCATACGGCGGGCACAGCAGTCCAAACGTCTCTGGTGTTCACGTCCCTTCCCCCACGGCGATTGTAGGTCGCGCGAATCGGCGGTTGCAAAGAGTGGTTCCAGGTCCGTCACGCAAGCCATTAGCCGCGTGTGACAATACCCGCGACATCCGCGGCGGCGCGACCATTAGGGACCGGCCGCGAGCGCCTGCGCTGTCTCTACGAATTCCTGTCGCTTGCGTGTAGGCTGAGCGAAAGCCCCTCACGCCTGGTGTTCCCTCTGAGTCGAACACACCGCCGAGGGGGACGAATGTCTGCCCGACGAAGCGAGTCCGTCCGAGTCTCGCCCTCATCCACCGGTTGCACCCCGAGAGGCTACCCGTGCTAGAAGCACATCCCCCTCACGAAGCCATCCATACATGGAAGGACTTCGGTATCCACATTGCCACAATCGTCATCGGCTTGCTGATTGCCCTCGGCCTCGAACAGAGCGTCGAGTGGATGCACCATCGGCAGCAGTTGAGAGAGACTCGTGAAGAGCTGGCGACCGAGCTCGATGAGAACCGAAACGTTGTACTCGCATTCGATCAGGAGCGGGCGCAGCGAATCCAGTCAGAGCTGGAACGCGACATGGCCCTGCTGCGCGCGCATCAATCGTCCGGCTCCCCGCTCACAGACCCGCTCGACTACTCGTGGGACTTTCGCCGCTTTCCAGACGCCGCGTGGCAGGCCGCCAAGCAGAACGGCTCGTTGAGTCTAATGCCATACGACGAATTGAAGCGGAGCGCGTTCGCGTACACGGTTCTCGGCAACATCATGGACGCCTCGACCGCACTCTCGACGGCGCTGGAAGTCTCCGGAGCATTGGCAAAGAGTGCGCCGGATGGCGACCTCTCTACGCGAGATACCGAGGCACTGATCGCCGCGACAGCCGATGCGCGCGGCAAACTGGCGTTCGCTCGTTTTCTGCTGAACGTTGCGGCGGTGCGGCTGCAACCGCAGGGCGCACCGTCTGCGGCTGTCGCCAGATGAATTTGGTGCAGTGCAGGGAGCGAGCTGCGACCCGCCTCTGACAGAAGATTTTAGCTCGATCTAGTCGCCCGCCTTCGACGCCTTCGCTGCGGCCGCATGGTGCCGGACGACGATTTCGGGGATGTCGGTAAACAACTCCCCTCGAATCGACTTTCCTTTGAGATAGTGATCGAAAAAGTTCAACTGAACGGTATTCGTGATTTCGATCATTCTCGAGCCGTCTATTGACCCTGAGAAGCCGATGGTCTTGAGAAAGGGCCATGCGTAAGTGAAGTCCGTAAAGTCAGTGTGCATCGAGCCCTTTATTGCGTAGTCCCAGAAATCGTGAGTGGGAGGCAAGTAGGCATAATCGTTCCCGCCTTGATGCCCCTGGTGATAGAACATGAGAAACGGCGCGGCCACTGGCTGATTCCAGTGACGACCGAATTGTGTGCCATCGAGATTCACCCCTGCCCCGCAGCGGCTATCGATTTTGCAGAACTCTCCTGCTGCCGCACCACCGTACGACATACCGATTACGCCAATCCTGCCGATATCGAGGATGCCGGTGAATCCGGCAACCGGTGCCTGCAGTTCGCCGAGCGTATCTACGACAAATTGATTGTCTTCGACCCAGTATTGGATCAAGGAATTCTGCGTGGCGTAGTCATAAAGGAAATAGTCTTCGAGCAGCTCCTTTGAAATGACGTCTCGATAGGGTCGAAGCTCCTTCATGGCGACGGCCCGGCTCAGAAAGGCGTCTTTTTCATCGTCGTCGAGGGACATGTACTCTTCAGCCAACGGAGAAAGAACCGTCTTGATCGCGGAGACCTCCTCCATGCTATCGGACATTTCGAAGACGGTGCTCACGATGCCCTTGTACAACTCCTTTCGAGCAAAGCGGATGTCCCCGGGGCGCTGACTCGCTCGCGTGATCGTTCCGGCATTCTCGAGATTCACCTTCGCAGATTGATAAGGATGAGCGATGCTGAGAACGACATAGCCATGGCTAGCAAGATGCTCCATCAACAACTGATTCTGGGAGGTGAAACCGAAGTCGAGAGCGTGGTTGAATAGCAGTATCGGGAATGGCCCATCATCCAGTCGAGCGACAGGTGCCCGCACATGAGAGTGCGTCGGTACCTGTTTGAAATGCCCGAAGAAAAGACTCTGACCCGTGTAGCTTCCTTCATAAAGCTCGTGAAACAAGGTTCGGACCGGGAAGGCGGCCGCTGCGCTTTCGTCTGCGGGATACCAAACTTCCACGTATAGCTCGCGGTTGCGTTCGGGCGAGTAGCGCTCCTTCCTCGATTCATCGGTAGTCGAGTAGTCGAACGTTCCAACTGCGTAGGGGCCTGTGGGTTCCGGTAGCCGGAAGACGGGCAACTGGTGAGCTAGGAATGCCGAGGCGCTCAACATGAGTAATAGCGGAAGCGCGCCTGCGATACGCCAGAGGAGTCTCGTCTCGGCCTTCTTCATCGATGCCAGCATTAGCACGATGAAGCCGATATATGCGGCAAGCATCTGCCAGCGCCAGCCTTCGAATATCGCTCCACATCCCATTGCAGCAAAGCCAGCGACGGCCAAAGTCTGATAATTCAATCGATGGTAGATCGGTCCAAGAACGAGTCTGATTATGGCGAGCGCAAATATCAGCAGAAGCAGGATTTCGAACGGCTGCAATGATCATCTCCGTGGATATGCTTGCGCGAGCAATGGGATTGAGGCGCACCGTCGGTCGGGCGAATCGACCGTGTCATGTGCAAGCGGCATGCCAGTGGACCGAGTCACGGTGAACGTCAGAGCGGGCGCGCCGTGGCTGGCGCAAGCCCACCGAAAGGGAACGATGGACCATGGTCAACTCGACCAACTTGTCGCGGTCTTCGCCAATCGTCAACGTCGACTGAAATCCCTTTCGCGGTCGAGCCGCCGAAGTAACTCCGCGCCCTCCCCGATGTCCTTCGATCGTCGACCGGTCGTTCGCGCCTTGACGTCGCCGGCGTTGTGCTTGTCCCTAACCCGACAGTTCTCGCCGGCGATCTGCACGATATCCGCGCCGTGCCAGCCGCGGCGGGTGTTTCAAACCGGCTCTAATCCTTGGCCGGTCCAGAACAAGGTCGGCATCAGACCCCAGCGGGGCGACCTGCAGGGTCGCACCGCCCGTTGCTGCGGCCGAACGTGAAATAGCGAACACGGCAGCGAAACGATCGACTGCGTGTTGATTCCTGTACAGGACCGTGTAAATGAATTGGTGGGCCGTGCAGGCTCGGACCTGGGCCCGCCTCTCGCAACTCTTCAAGGGAACTGATCGGAAGGCCGGCGCATAACGCGGCGAACACCACGCGAAGCCTCATCGCCGATATCGACCGCGTCCGAGAACACCTCGCAGTCGAGCGCTGGCTCGTCATCTGTGGGCGTGGCGCACTACCCTAGCACTCGCTTATCGCTGGGGCTTTTCACGGTGCGGCGTCGCACGACTGAGACCCGGGGGGGGAGTCGGGAGATCGCGTGAAGTCAAACAGTTAGCGCCTTCCAGCATCGCGAATCTCGCGGAGCGCAAGAGCGTCGTAAGACACGACATGCGCCTGTATTCAAAGGCTTCGGATTGCTGGGTGGGTGATATGTGCGGGACGGCGGGCAATCGCGCTATTCTCTGCCGCAAGAATATAGGTTTGCCTTCGGGCACGGGGAGGTTGAGGCCATGACAAGGCAATATCGGTCGTTCCTGCTAGGTTTGCTCCTTCCGGCATGCCTGGTCGTCAGCGTATTGGCTGTCGTAGGGGCTCGAGAAGGAAGAGCGCAGACGGTCAAACAGGCGCTCTGGTCCGATCCTGCCACGTGGCCAAACCGGAAGGTGCCGGCCGCGGGAGACAAAGTCACCATTCCAAGTGGCAAGGACGTAGTGCTCGACGTCAGTCCGCCGGCGCTGCACGGCCTGACTATCGACGGCAAACTCAGCTTCTCGAACAAGGCCGACCTTGAACTGACCACCGAGTGGGTGCTGCTACACGGGGAACTGGATATTGGCAGCGAAGCAAGTCCCCACACGCGCAAGGCGACCATTACCCTCACGGACAACGTCCCCAAAGAGGAAATATCCGGCATGGGTGACCGCGGGATCATGATCCTGGGCGGAATCCTGAGCCTGCATGGCGACACGACGAACTCCTGGACCAAGCTGGCCAAGACGGCCGAGGCTGGCAGCAGCTCGATCGAAGTGCTGAATGCCTCGGGCTGGCGCGTCGGTGACGCGATCGTGCTCGCGTCCACGGATTTCGATCCGCATCAGGCCGAGCGGCGCGCCATCGCAGCCATCAATGGCAACACGATCACGCTGGACAAGAAACTGGATTACATGCACTTCGGCAAGATCACGTTCAACGTGGATGAACGCGGCGAAGTCGGCATGCTGTCGCGCAACATCCTCATCCAGTCTTCGCCCGACTCGGAGAAGACACTGTTCGGCGGGCACGTGATGGCGATGGCCGGGAGCAAAATGTACGTCTCCGGCGTCGAGTTCAATCACATGGGCCAGAACATGCATCTGGCCCGGTATCCGATCCACTGGCATCTGGTCGGCGACGCGAAAGGGCAGTACGTCAAGAATTCGGCGATTCACGACACCTACAGCCGCTGCGTGACCGTGCATGGCACGAATTACGTGCACGTGGAAAACAACGTGACCTACAACAACATCGGTCACTGCTTCTTCCTCGAAGACGCCGTGGAGCACGATAACCAATTCGTTCACAACTTAGGCGTCCTGACCAAGTGCCATCCCGACGCGCCGTGCGTCCCGACAAACCTCGCCCCATTCGGAGCGACGGACGGCAAAAACTTCGATACGGCCGGGCAGAACGCCAAAGACATCCTGATCCCCTCCGACAACAACGCGTCGACTTTCTGGATCACCAATCCGGACAATATCTACCGGGACAACGTGGCCGCGGGATCCGACGCGATAGGTTTCTGGTTCGCCATGCCGGAGCATCCGACGGGCGCGTTCGAAGGCACGGATGTCAGCAAGGCAACCTGGCCGCGTCGGACGCAGATCAAGGAGTTCAAGGGCAACACCGCCCATTCGAACTTTGACGGTTTCATGATGGACCGCGGCCCCAGGGCCGATGGCCATTTCGCCGTCGGCGGATATATTTCCCTCGCCGATCCCGCTGACGCGAAGAGCCCTCAAGTGGCGTCGGTCATCGAGGATTTCACCAGCTACAAGAACCGCAATGGCGGCATCTGGGCCCGCGGTGAGATGCACGTGTTCAAGAACCTGAAGCTGGCCGACAACGCCATCGGCTACACGCATGCATCCGGCAACTTCGGTCGTTCCGCCTATACGTCACGAGTGGTCGACTCGCTGTTCGTGGGCGAAACCGACAACATCGGCAACCCCAGCACGCCGGCGGAAAAGGCTTACGGCCGCAGCTTGCCGGAGCCCGAAGTCGCGGATTTCCCGATCCGCGGCTACGAGTTCTACGACTACCATCATGAACTGGACAACGACACCTTCGTGAATTTCGAGGACAACGCCACCCGCAAGACGGGAGCGATCTCTTACCTGCTGTATACCAGCTTCGGAATGAGCTCCAACAACACCGTAGAGCGCGCGAAATTCATCGACGCCAAGCCGGTGTATTTCCCGCCGCTGGAGTTCAAGTGGAGCAACGATGATTACGGCAATGGGAGCTATAAGACCTCGGTGTTCCACGATCTGGACGGCTCGGTGACCGGTGTCCCGGATTCCTTCGTTCTCGTCAACGACGAAGAAAACGGAATCGCAACCGACGCGAAAGCCTGTCAGATCAAGCCCATCTGGAACGCTGCGGTGTGCACGGGCGATATCGGACGCTTGAGTGTTGGCGCCGCCGCCGGCGGCCCGGGCGGTCCCGGCGGCTCCGGCGCTCGTGGAGCCGGTGCCGGTCCCGGCGCGCCGCGTGGTCAGGGCGGTCCCGGGGGTCAGGGGGGAGCAGCCCGTCCTGGCGGAGCGGGTGGTCCAGGCGGCGCCTTCGCAGGTGTCAGCTTCGCTAGAGGACGGTTCGGTGCGGATGCTGCCCGTGGAACAGGTCAGCCGCCCGTCGTTCTAAGCCGCAATGGCAAGGACTATAGCGTGGCCGGACAAACCAATGTACGTGCGGGTACCGAGATCAAAGTGACCACCGAGAGGCCGTCCCTGTCCCTGAGCGTGACGGAGCTGGACAAAGGCTCGTCGGTGATCTTCGAGCTGCCGGGATTCACTACCGCAGCCTCGGGTACGCAGGAGAACAGCCTGGATGCGCTGCGCAAGGCCAGCGATACCTCGTACTACAAGGGGAACGGTTCGCTTTGGGTGAAGCTCGTGTCCAGCGGTGACGTCCTTGGCAGCGGCCCGGACAGCGGCCCTGGTGGCGGTGCCAGCCTCCTGGTCAGCCGCTGACCTGAAACCGGTTGTTTGAGCAAGAGCCCCCGGCCTCGAGGCCGGGGGCTTTAATTTGTCAGCGTGGCTAGCGAGGCGCGCTGCTTCGTGAGCTAGCCCTCTTCGGGTCGATCAGAGAAGCAAACACGAACCTCGAGGAACGTCCGCTATCGCGATGTGCGCTCCGTGAGCCGGCACTTCATTTTCGCGGCGCAATCCTGAGTATCGCGTCCGAGGCGATCGCGTAGAGCGCGCCGTCCGGCCCCTGGCGGATGTCGCGGAAGCGGCGCTTCGGGTCGGTGAGCAGGTGTTCCTCGCCGACCACACGATTGCCGTCGAGGACGAGCCGCACCAGGAACATGCCGTGCTCCGCGGACATCGCCCCGACGAACAGACTGCCCTTCCACTGCGGGACGAGGTCGCCGCTATAGAAGGTCATGCCCGAGGGCGCAATCGACGGGTACCAGTAGTAGATCGGCTCCTCTACGCCGGGCATCGACTGCTTGCCGTTGCCAACGCGCACCAGCTTGCGGCCGTCGGCCTGGCGCGCATCGTATTGCGTGCCGTAGCTGACGTTCGGCCAGCCATAGTCCTTGCCGGCCCGCACGATGTCGATCTCGTCGCCGCCCTGCGGACCATGATCGGTCGTCCATAGCTCACCGGTGACGGGGTTCAGCGCCGCGCCTTCCGGGTCCTTGAAGCCATGCGCGTAAGTCTGAGCGTCCACGGTGGCGTGCGACAGCCAGGGATTGTCTTTCGGGATCGAACCGTCCTTGTTGATGCGGATGACGCGGCCGGAGAAGTTGCGGCGCACGTCCGGATCGTCGGTGAAGTCGTGCTCCATGCCGTCGAGCTTGGACGCATAGCGCCAGAATCGATCGGCGCCGACGCCCCAGATAGTGCCGTCTCGTGCCAGCACGATGCGCCGCTCGGTGCCCGTACCGATGACCTTCACGTCGGTGAGCTCGGTCTCGTCTTCGCTCAAGCGGGCGCGCGCGAGCTGCTCGATGCCGATCTTCATCGTCCGACGCACCGCCAGCGGCACGGACCAGACATCCTCGTACAGCTCGTGCAGCGGGAACGACCCGCCGGGCTCGCCGTCTTCGGGGGCGAAGTAGGTGATGTACAGCGTGCGGTTGCTGGCGAAGTCCGGATCCAGCTTCACGTCGTGCATGCCGTTCGCGCCGATCTGCTTGACCGCCGGGACGCCCTTGATGAAAGGGCTCATCCATTCCTTGGCGGGGTCGACGATGCGCAAAGTGCCCTGGTTCTGCGTCACCAGGATGTGGCCGTTCGGCAGAAACGCCATCGACCAGGCGCCGTTGAGGCCCGAAGCCAGCGTAGTCACCTCGAGTGCCGGCGACGCCTCGGCCGGCGCCGGCGCGTGCGTCTGGCCGGGGAAGGCGGGCTTGGGTTGCCAGTTCGGCGGGTAGGTCGGCTCGGCGCCGTGCGCCATGGAAAGCATCGCCGCGGCGGCGAGCGTGACGGCCGTGCGCGTCGCGAGTCGCGCGTGGATTAGCGGACACATGGACCTTCCCCCCTGTTCTTTTTCGGCAGCTTAGCGCAGTTCGACGATTCTCAGTAATTGGCGGCCGCGCGCGCTGTCTAGGGACCTCCACGTGGATCTTTCCTGTCGTGGCCGGCCGCGATGTCGAGGTCGATCGGGCCAGAACGAAAGGCCGCAATGCGTCGACAAGCGCCGTTAGCACGAGCGTCGAGAAACGTCCGCTTCCGAGGATCATCGAGACCATAAAAAGCGGCGGATCCGGACGACTCGACGACACCGGATATCGACGAATCAGAGAGTCGAAGACGCCCAACATGTGGATAAGTCATGCTCGCGCACGCTCAGCAAGGAATATCGGTAGCAACGTAGTAGCAGCCGCGTCTTCCGAGACGGTCAAGGTGGCACTCCGCGAATCGGATGCTGCGCAGTGAGTCGGAACTCCCGATACTTCGTCGGCAACGAATCGACTTTCACTTGATAGGTGTCTCGGGAGAGAACATTCCTGGCCCACGAATTTGCGCCTTGGGCGGGAGCGAGCATAAACATAGCGGTGGTAGCGGCGCGCACGAGCAAACGTTACGAGTTGACGCCACAGTTAGCGAGTGCTAACTTTAGGCATGAGTTCGATTCTACCGTTCTACGTTCGCGAGGATGATGCTCCGGCCAAGCGACAAATCCTCCGCGCAGCGATGAAGCTGTTCAGTGAGCACGGCCTCGCGGGTACGAGCATTCGCGACATCGCCGAGGAGAGTGGCTACACCAATCCGGCTCTGTACAAGCATTTTGCGAGCAAGGAGGAACTGGCCTTGCATCTGTTCGAAACCTGCCACCACCGCGTGTGGGCGACCTGCAACGCCGCCATCGTCTCTGCGAAGACCTTCGACAACAAGCTGGAGGCGTACATCGGCCAATTCCTCGAGCTTGTGGACGCGCATCCCGAAGCCATAGCGTTCCTGTCCGATAGCGCACGCGTCCTCTGGCCTAAGGCGAGCCCGACCGTCCGGCGGCAGACCATGATTGGCCTCGCCCGCTCGCTCATGACGGCGGCACCTCAGATTCGTCGCGGGAAGTCGGCAGTACAGCCGGACGTCGCGGCCGCCAGCTTGCAGGGAACGCTCGCCGAGCTCACGCGCATGCTTCAAGTCGGTGTCATCTCGGGACCGGCCATCCGCTGGAAAGGCGAGCTCGTCACCCTTTTCCGCAACGTCGTCCGATGATTTTTTTTCACCAATAGGTTAGCGATCGCTAACACTCGCTCCACACCTGAAGGAGGTCAACATGTTTGCCGTCGACCACGCTGCAACCGCACTGCTCATCAAGCGCCGATACCCGACGGCGCCGTTGGCTCCGATTTTGATCTCGGTTCAAGCGATGGAGCTCGCCTGGGTGGGGCTCAACTACCTCGGTGTCGAACGAACGACGACGGAAGCCGCCGTTCACAGCGTCGCAGATGTCCACCTCGCCTATATGCCCTATTCCCACTCGGTCGCCACGGCCGTCGGTGTGGCGGTGCTGGCATGGCTGATTATCGAGAAGGGACTCGACCGGGCGGCGCTCGGACGGGCCGTCGGCATCGGCATCTTGTCGCATCTCATCCTCGATCTCGCGACCCACGGCCACGACATCGTGCTCTGGCCTGGGCTGTCCACGCCCAAGCTGGGCCTGGGTTTGTACGAGGCCGCGCCCGTTGCCGCGTTCATCGTCGAGTTTCTCTATGGAATCGCGTGTTGGTACGTCTATCGAGGGGGGCGCGCTCTACTCGCGCTCGTCGCCCTCGGGAATCTCGCCAATTTGTCGTTCCTATCGCCAGCCATTCCCGGTCCTGAGGAATATCTGGCCGGACGCCCGCTGCTGCTGGTCACGGTGATCTTCGCGCAGATCGTAGTGACCTTGGTCCTCGTGGGCGTATTTGCGCGCCGCGACAGGCCAACAACTGCGACGCGACCAAGCGCCGGGCTCGCCCACTAAAGGAGGCTCAACATGTCTCGCGCTGTCATCTCGACCGAAGACCCCTCGTACAGGAAACGCGTTGCCGTCCTCGACACAGAGATGGCGTATGTGGACGTCGGTGAAGGGGACCCAATCGTGTTCCTGCACGGTAATCCCACGCCGTCCTATCTCTGGCGCAACATCATTCCGTACCTGCTCCCGTTCGGGCGGTGTCTGGCACCGGACTATGTGGGAATGGGCAATTCCGGCGCAGCGCCCAACGGCAGTTACCGGTTCGTCGATCATCAGCGCTATCTCGACGCCTGGTTCGAGGCCCTCGAAATCGACACCAACGTGATCCTGGTGGTGCACGACTGGGGATCGGCGCTGGGCTTCTCGTGGGCGCAGCGCCATCAGCGGAGCGTCAAGGCGCTCGTCTACATGGAGGCCATCGTCCGGCCGTTTCTGTCCTGGGACGAGTGGCCAGACACCACACGAGCGTTCTTCCAGACGCAGCGCACACTCGCGGGCGAGGACCTGATCCTCCGCAAGAATCTGTTCATCGAGTATCTCTTGCCCCTTCGCAACATCTCAGCGGAGGCAATGGAGGTCTACCGCCGGCACTATCGGAACCCGGGGCCGACACGCATGCCGATGCTCGCCTGGACGCGGGACCTGCCAATCGCGGGCCACCCGGAAGACGTGGTGACGATTGTCGATGCCTACGCGCGGTGGCTGTCGACCAGTCAGATCCCGAAGTTGTTCATCGATGCGGAGCCGGCGGGTTTCCTCATTGGTGCGCAACGCGAGTTCTGCCGCGCATGGCCGAACCAGCAGACTGTTACGGTGCAGGGCTCGCACTTCCTTCAGGAAGACGCGCCCGACGCGGTGGGTGAAGCGACCGCGCGCTTCGTCGCCAAGGTGCTGGCTGGACAGATTGCGATGGAACGCCGCGATCTCGGCCAGCGACTCGCTTGACTGCATCTTTGCCAAAATGAGCGGTGGCCTCAACGGGTCGGCGCAACACTGGCCTGAAGTTTATCGGCTGGCGTCTGGAACCCCAACGTCTCTCGCGGTCGCTGATTCAAGCGAAGCGCGATCTTGTCGAGATCGTGCTGCGAGTCACGAGACAGATCCGTTCCGTGCGGGAAGTACTGCCGCAACAGCCGATTCGTGTTTTCGTTCATTCCTCGCTGCCACGGGCTGTGAGGCGTGCTGTGCCACCAGCCCCGAGTATGAGCGGAACAGCCCGGAACGTAGCCGCGCTGACGATGCGCCTGCAGGGGCTCTACTCGGCAAGGCGCCTTCATTTGCAGAGTCTGTGCGCGGCGCCGCAAACCAACGGGCAGGTCAAGAATGCCTTGCCGCTCGCGACGCCAGGAACCTGCGACCGCTGGCGCGCTCTCCCCCCAGGCACCTGCGGCTGCTACGGCGAGGCGCCGGCTTGCCGCATTCGCGCGGGAAGGCCGCCCAAAGCCGCACCGCAGTCGTTGAGCATGGCGACCAGTGCGGTCATCTCGCGGGGATTCGGCCGGTCGCCCCAATCGTCCACCGCGCCTGGCGGCGCCGGCATCACGATGTCGATGACCAGCCCGCCGGAACGATCCTGGGCCGGCTCGCTATAGGCAGATTCGATCGCGCTCTTCAGTCGGTCGCCGACGAGGCGTGGCAGCCCGGGGCGTTCGTCATCGTCGCCGCCTCCGCCGGCGATAACGTGCAGCTCGTCGAAGATCGACCCCAGCACGCCGCGAGGGAAAGACGGTCCCACGTCGGTGCCGTCTGAGCCTCCTCGGGAGCCAGGCAAGCCTGGAGTTCCATCATCGTCGGGCGCGTCGTCCGATCCGCTACCGGAGCCGCTGCCAGCAGCACCGCCGCTACCTTCACCGTCGCCTTGTCCCTGGGCATCGGCACCTTGATCTCCACTGCCGTCGCCGTCCCCATCGCCACCGCCACCGCCGTCCCCCTGCGCGTCGCCACCTGCATCACCGCCGCCGTTGCCGCTGCCGTCACCACTGCCGTTACCGCCCCCCTCACCGCCGCCGTCGCCGCTCTGCCCGGAGGACGGACTCGCAGAGCCGGGCGGCGGGGTCACAGTGCTCTCGTCCCGGATCGTGTTTCCAGAAGCATCTGAGACGGTGACGTGCGTGTACACCGTTCCGTCGGAATCCGTCGAGGTGGACGTAATCGTCACTGTGCCATCAATGGCATCCACGTCGCTCGTGACCTCGCTCGATGTGCCGTCCTCCCCGGCGCCCTTGGCGGAATGCCTGGAGTCGATCAGGTTACCGTTGGCGTCGACGTGTGTGGATGAGCTCGTACGTGAGTCACTTGTCCCTGAAGACGTGCTCGTGATCGTTCCGCCGCTCCCGTCGTTGGTGGTGACGGTCTTCGACCACGTACCCGTCGTGTCGTCCGAGACTCCGCTGCCAGAATCAACCAGGCCACCGCTGGGGTCGGTGGTCTGTACGTCCACGCGCGTCCCCCACGGAGATACGGTTGTCACCGCCGTCCTCGTGTTCCCGTCGTTCATCTTTGTGACGGTCGTTGTGCGATTGCCCGCCGTCGTATAGGTGTAAGGCTCTCCCAGTGGGTTGACGCCGGAGCCGGAACCGTCCATGGCCCGGCCGGTGTCCGGCCGCCCGGTCGCCGCCCGGGAGCTCTGCCAGTCGAAACGACCTCGAGCGGTGATGACGGTGACCGTTCGGTTGCGCTCCCGCGGGCCGAGAGTCGTTACCCTCGTGATCTCGATCGTTTCGCGACCGACAAGCGGCATGGTGAGCACCTCGCTCCACGCTTCTGGCGCGGCGCCTCGAGCACTTGTTCGCACGATCTCGAGCTGACTCCACTGAGATCCGCGCACGGTGGCTATCTCCAACCGTGACGGTCCGCGGGACTTGATCTGACCGTAGAAGTCATGGCGGGGCACAACGAGGACAAGGTCGAAACGGTGCGCGCCATAGACGCGCAAGCGCACGCTGCCACGCGTCTGTGCCTCCGCGGAGTACCCCCGGCTCATTCGAGCACGCCTCTGCTCATTGCGGTCCCCAGGGGATCGCGACCACGAGCTTGTCTTCCCACAGAGCGACTACCTTCCCGCCGCGCAGGTTCATGCAGTATGGCGGTAGCGGATCACCCTCCAGCACGTCGGTCTTCGCACGCGTCATAAGCGCCGCCATGGCGGCTACGTTAACGCTCGACCGCGACAGCGCCTGGGTCGTGACAGAAAACTTCCCGAGCGCCGGCTGGTTCGCGTCTCGGGATGCGGACAGGCTCCTGACCTGTAGCGGCAACAGCCATCGCTGAGCTAGACGAGCCTCCGGCGCAGCGTGGCCGGAATACTCCACAGTCAGGCCGGTCGTCGCATCGGTCACGATCTCGACCGATGCGCCTTCGCCGCGAGAGGCGACAAAGGAGATTGGCGTCCCGTATTGCCGGCCGTTGCGTTGTTTTCTGACGGTGATGCCGGCGCCCGCGGCGACTTCGCGAAGCGTGATCAGCCATTGGCGCAACGGCGGGAAGCCATGGTCCCAGTCGGGAGGATCAACGAGCCACGGAATCTCGTCGAAGCGGGTCCAGCGATGGATCCACTGGCGACATTGGAACGCCGCGAGTGTCTGCATGAGCTCAGTCGGTGGATTGTGAGCAGGAACACCGTTGATGTCGTACCGCCGGATGCCGGCGCTCGTATGAAGGTACAACTGGCCGGTCGTTCCCGGCGGTGTTTCGTGCGAAAGACTGTCCGGCGCCGCACGTGCCTGCACGGTGACGTAGGGATTCAAGTCCGGCTCCGTCGGCCGCACGAGCCGCCATCGCAAGGCCGGCGCGACGGCGCTCGTGGCGAAGACGGTGACGGGCACGGGGAACGTCGCGCTGCTACCCGCCACGACCGCGGTATCCGACACGCTCACGCCTTGTACGGCCAGCACGGCGTGCCAGCTCATGTCCCGGCAATTGAAATCGTCGCGCCAGGCGTCCTTCAGATTCGGTGCGTCGGGTGAGTACTCGGCCGAATGAGTGGCCGCCACGTAGAACACTTGGCCGGTGAGCGTGATCCCATCGGCATCGATGGCCCAATCGCCAATCGAGCCGCCTTCGATGCGCAGCCTTGCGAACGGTATGCTCCACAGGTACGTCGCCGACGCCTCGTCGCTTGCCACTTTCGTAAAGTCAGCTCCCAGGTCCGTCTTCGCGACCTCGGCACCTGCGTCGCTACCGACCGTGTCGGCGACCAGGATCAACGAAGCGATGCCGGACAAGAACCCGACCGGCTCGTCGATGAACGCGATACCGATGCTGGCAAAGCCGAATTTGCCGAGCCAGCACCGAAAAGAATCCCAGTCCGAGGGGTCGCTGCTGAGCCTCAGCGTCAGGTCAATCCGGTCAATGGCTTCGCTGTCGGGCGGGTGTCCGAAACTCGGCGTTAGTGTCACGTCGATCGTGATCGAAATGCTGGTGTCCCAGAGCACTCCCTTGCACGCGTCGGCCTTGTTGATGCCGACGCTGCCCATGACCTGCCAAGTCCCGTCGATCTGCGTCCAGGAAGCCGTCGGCGCGTCCTCGATCGACAACCCGTCCGGGAGCGGATTCAAGCCATCGCTGATCTGCTTGAGCACCCTCGACGTGAGCAGACCCGGCGTGAGGCGAATGAGCCAGCTCTGGTTCTCAAAGCGCCCGTTCAGCATGTTAAGTGTCGTGGCCAGGATGTCATCAGCGGGGTCGGATGCAAAGCGCAGTGTGACGACGTGCTCGCGCAGCAGGAGCGCCGCGCCGGCCGTCACACCGGCCTCGTCCAAGCCGCTGATCGGTCTGGAATACAACATGGCGGGTGGAGTGAACCGTTGGGGCGGGGCGTTCGCCAGGTCGATTCCGACGATGCTGACCGCGATGGTCGCCGGTCCTGCCGCCGCAGTGATGAGCAGCCATCCCGTAGCGTTCGCGCTGGCGCCGACTGCAAAGGGGTCTGCGTCCAGCTCGGCGATGCTGACGTGCGAGATGCTCAGCGCCGCACGCGCGGGAAGCGAGCCGGGCGGTGCAGTGAACCCCGGCGGTGCCAGGCCAACCTCTAGCGAGCTCCAACTCAGAGATCGGATCAACCGCTCATCGCCAAGTCCAGTCAGCGTCGGAAATGGATTCGGACCGATCGATGCGAGAAGAAGCGCGAGTGACTCGAAACGGTCCTGCCTGAATTCGAGTTCGAGGGTACCCATAAATCGCTCCGCGCCAACATTGTGCTGTTGTTGATCTTGATGTATCGCCGCGCCCGATGCGGCCCGGCGAGCTATCACGCACCGTGAACAAACGCTCCCCCCTACGGGCAAATCATCTCATGGCGGCGCGATCCAATGGGAGTCCGCCCAAGCTAACGAGTCTGCGCACAAAAGACGTCCCGCGCCGCACTTAGCATGTGCAGTGGTTGTCTTCGGGACAGTATCAGTAGGTTCAATGCCCCTGCTCTGCCCCAGCGTGTCCGGCTGCAGTAGCAAGTCTGCCGGAAGCCAGACGAGTCGAGACTCCTCGTTCTAGGGGGCGACTCTAGGAGCGACTCCCAAGAGCGTCCGGCCACCGCGTCAACATTAGGCTGCAGCCGGCCTCTAGGTCTTGGGAACGAGAATTCGCCCGCGCCGCCCCACTGAACCATGATGCCGACAGTTGCTTCATCGGATATGGCCTGTGACTGTCAGAAATTCGCCACCGCCGTCTTGCCGCAGCACGTCGAGCTACAAGCTCCTCCGCTTCGGCGCCCTGATGATGCCGGCGCTTACTGTCCGCGTGTCTCCTGCACGACGCGCCGCTCGAGACCTGCCAGGCCCGCTGCGGCGTAGGCCGCACAGGCACCCGGGACGATGAAAGGGTTGGTCGTTGGATCGGCGAGCCGCGCGGCGATCTTGGCGCTCATTTGGAAAGCCCATGGATGCGGCGAGAGCTGCACGTCGCACGGCAGCGCGGCGATCTTCGCAAGGCTGGCGCGGAAGCCATCCACGCGACTTGGATGCTCAGCGTCACCAGCAAACCGGAAGCCGTCCGAGGAAACGGCAGTCACACTGTCCGCGTATACGATGTCGAGACAGCGGTTCAGCTCACAGGATCGCCAGGTCCAGGTCGTGCTGCCAGGAGTATGCCCCGGCGTCAGGTGTGCGGTGATTGCGACGTCACCGACATGCAAGATCTCGCCATCGTCGACGACGCGCACGTTGGACACGGCGGGAAAGCCTTCCGAGCCCGCTTGTGGGTCGTCATCGGTCGGTCGACCTAGTTCGAGCGCTTCGGCCCCGCGCGGACTCGCGGCGACTCGCGCTCCGCTCGCACGCGCCAGCGCGTGGATACCGCCGGTGTGGTCGTGATGGGCGTGGCTGTTGGCGATCAATCGCACCTCGGCGAGATGAAAGCCAAGCGTCTCGAGGTTCGCCGAGACCAACGGCGCGGACTGCGGCAACGCGCCGTCGAGCAGGATCAGTCCGTCGTCAGACACGATCAAGATCACCGACAACCCCTTGGGGCCAACGTAATAGGTGTTGCCGTAGATCCGGAAGGGTGGGATGGCCTCGTTCCACGCCGCGCAGTTCTCGCACGCATCCGGTGGATCGGGGAGCAGCCCCGCGGCCAACGAGCCGATGTGATCCTGCGCGCGAGCGCTCGCCGCTGAAACGAGCGCAAACGCGACTGCACTACACGCCACTCGTTTCATGAAAGCGCCACCTCGACGAGACTATGCGTTGGGTTCGACCGTACGAGCTCCGTCGGCGGCGGTCGACCGCCGGACGGACAGCCACAGTTGCCGTTGCATCCACTGTTGTGTCCGCCCCCTTCCTCTGCGGCCAAAATCGAATAGCCCAAGAGGTCCGAGCCGCGGTGGGCCGAGGCATCGAGCGTGGTCGTTCATCGCTACGCTGATTTCAGCGCTTGAACTCGAAGATGTCGTCCTTCTTGGGACGTTGCATGCCGTTCTCCCAATACTTCTCCCAGATTTGCGCCCAAGGACGGGCGTACATGTCGAGCACGTCGTAATGCTCGATGACGTTCGGCGGAGCGACGGGAGTCGCCTTGCCGTCGATCGGGTAGATCGTCTGCAGGCACTCGATATAGACGAACGGCGTTCCTTCGTCGAAGTCGCTCTGCTTCACGAAGTTCCGCACGATGCGCACCGGCTGCACGAGCGCTTCGGGATCGTAGAACACGCTCTCGTGGCGCAGGCCGATGAACTTGCCTTTCGAGTCGCGGTTCGGCGTGTAGATCTCGATCGTCTGCAATTTGTTCGAGAACTCGAACGCGCCGTGGGACGTCCAGCCCTGGATGTTCGACGTCCACGTGATCAGCGCGTCGCCGTCCCAGAAGCCGATGGTCTCGCCGTACCAGCGCGGCACGTCCGCCCCGAGGCGCGGCACGACGCCGCTCTTGTCGAACTCGCGGCCGATGTGGATCTGGGTGATGTAGTTGTCGGACGACGACGTCATGATCTGCACGAGCTTGGGCGTGACCAGGATCTGGTGCGCGCCGGTCGCGGCCCAGTGGTAGCGGCGCATGAAGCCCTCGGGCCAGCAATACGTGCCGGGCCACTGCGCGGCGTTGGAGTGCCCTTCGTGGTACTCCTGCTGGACCATCCGGGTCTGGTACTCGGGCGTCAGCAGCGACAGGATCGTCGGAATCTGATTCCACAGCATCCCGTACCACGTGCCGAACATCATCCCGTAATTCACGGGCTCGTAGCGGCCGTTCCACTCGTCGGGCAGCGTCGCGCCGGTTTTCGTCGTCGGGCCGCCGTGGCGACGGGCCTCGTCGAGCAGCGCGGCGTAATGCTCCTCCGCGGTCTTGAAGCGGTACGGGCTCACGATTGCCTCGCGGGGATAGTCGCGATCGCAAAATCCCCACGCCGCGGTCGCCGGCGAGCCGTGGATCGTCGCGAGACCCACGGCGGTGTCGCCGTGCTGCTGCTCGATTGCGAAGGTGCTGTTGCAGCGAAAGTAGCGGGGATCGCTCCACAGCGCACGGTCCTTGTAGAAATCCTTCGACGTGAACAGGTCCACCGGCAGCGGGGTGATGCCGGGCGGCACGGCGCCATTGAACGCCGAGCCGATGTCGACGACCTTACCGTCGACCTTCACCCGGAGCGGACCGACGCCGGGGTACTTCGCCAACAAGGCGTCCGTCAGGAGCCCCGTGGTTCGCAGCTGCGGCAGCTCTTTCAGCACGGGTGCGCCGCGGCCGACGCGGACCGGATCCTCGTTCCGTTCTTGGGCCTGCGCGGTCGTGATCAGAATTCCGACCGCGACCGCCGCGATTGTTAAAGCAACTTTCATTCGTCCCTACTCCTCGTCACGAGACCTCTCGAACCCAGTGTAAGAAAATCGGGCCGCCGCGCTACTGATCGCGCCGGGGTCGGCGAGCGGCTCGCCGCTATGGCGGGCTGAAGATCGAGCCGTTCAGTCGTACTATCCGAAGTCGCGAGTCGCGTCACCTGACTCGGTCGAAGAGGGAATCATGGCTCAACGGCGTCGTGCATACGAAGCGCATCTACTGGCCGTCGCCGGGCTTTTGGCGCTGCTCGGCGTGTCGCCGAGCTCCGCAGCGGCGGCTCAATGCGACCGCGCGTGCCTGACGGGCATGATCGACCGTTACGCGGCTGCGCTCCTCGCGCACGATCCCGCGAACCTGCCGCTCGCAGCCGACGTGCGGTTCACGGAGGATTCGAAGCAGCTGAAGCTCGGCGAGGGGCTGTGGCAGGAGACGCTCACCCAGGGGAAGTTCCGGCAGGACTACCTGGATACCGCGAAGCAGATTGCGGCCTCCCATCTGCAGTTGCTGGAGGGGAAGGACCAGATTCTGCTGTCGGTAGTGCTGCACGTGCAGGACGAAAAAATCGCGGGTATCGAGACGCTCGTGCAACGAGTCATGCCGGAGTCGCGCTTCCAGCCGACGGAGCTCGGGCAGCCGATTCGCGGCATGAACGCGCCGGTGCCGCCGGGCAAACGAGAGTCGCGTGCCGCCATGATCGAGACCGCGCTCGCGTATCCCAACGGATTGCGGGTCGGCAATTTTACCGACGGCGGCACGCCGTTCGCGCCGGAAACCTACCGCGTCGAGAACGGCGTGATCACGGCCGGCGCAGGGTGCGGTCGGCCGGGCTGCGGCATGTACGAGCAGACGATCATGCTGCACCCCGACGTAACGCCTAGCGTCGCCGCAGTGGACGAGCAGATGGGCATCGTCGTGCTGTGGATGAATTTCGGCTTCACCAATTCCTACGGCCCCGGCAACGCGCTCGTGACGTTCGAAGCGTTCAAGGTGTGGGGCGGGCAAATCCACGCGATCAACGCTTTCTTTCGCACCCTGCCGCTCGCGACCTCGCGCAACTGGGCGTCCGCGGATCCGGTCACGGGGTGGGCGCGATGAACGCCGCGCTGGAACGATCTCGATTCAGCGCCCACGCCCGATCCGCGGCCGATGCAAAGTCGACCGTCCAGGGGCGTCATGGAAGCGCGGCCGCAAATTCGTCGCCGATTACTACGACGGCGACGGCCACGTGCCCGAAGCCGTAATGCCGCGCTTCGCCGAGCTCGCCAAGCGGTTCCTCGTCGCCAAATGCGGCAAGGTGCGCGATCTCACGCTCGACCACTGCGCGATGGCGATCGAGATCTACCTTGCCCCGCATTTCGGCAAGGTGCGCTTGAAACACCGCGGCGTCGCTGTTGCTTGTACCGGCGTCGACGTGGTAGTCGTCCCGGAGTAGCAAACCTGAACGACACTGAAACCGACGTCGAAGTTTCGAGCCTAACTTACTGAATGAATTGGTGGGCCGTGCAGGGATCGAACCTGCGACCAATGGATTAAAAGTCCAGTGCTCTACCAACTGAGCTAACGGCCCGCTATCGCCTGCGGCGCACGCTCGCGGCCGCGGCGTGCGTAAACATTATAGAACGGAACGCCGGGTCGGGCACCGCAAACGCTGGACTGAGAGGCGCTCCCTAGCCGCTTGCAGGGGCGTTCGCCCTAAATTGGCCGCGGAGAACCACCGATGGCCCTCGATCGCAAGGACAAGCTCGCCGCCGGCGTGCTCTGGCTGTTCGCGCTGCCGTTCGCGGCGGTCGGCGTCGTTGCGTCGTACTGGGTCGTGTCGACGCTCGCGAGTTGGCAGCGCATGGCGAATTGGGTCGGCGTGCCCGCCGACCTCGTCTCGCTCGACCTGCGCTCGCACGGCAGCAGCGATCACGCAACGACGTACAAAGTCGTCGCACAATACCGCTATCGATTCGACGGCCGCGACTACACGGGCGATCGCGTCGCGATCAGCGATTTCTCCGACAACATCGGCAGCTTCCACCGCGACCTCTACGCGCAGCTGCGCGCGGCACAGCGCCGCCACCAGCCCGTCACGGTCTACGTCGACCCGCAGCAACCCGCAAGCGCCGTGCTCAACCGCGATCCGCGCTGGCCGCTGCTCGCGTTTCAGTCGCTGTTCGCGCTGATCTTCGGCGGCGTGGGCGGCGGCCTGATGTACGGCGCGATCGTCGGCGGCAAGAAGGTCGCGGCGCAGCGCGAGCTGCAGCGGCGTTACCCGAACGAGCCTTGGCGCTGGCGTCCCGAATGGAGCAACCCGCGCATCGAGAGCTCGAGCCGCGCGACGGCGTACGGTGCGACCGTTTTCGCAATGCTCTGGAACGCAGTCTCGGCGCCGGTCCTGATGTTCCTGCCGGACGAGCTTGCAAAAGGCAACCGCGCCGCGCTCATCGGGCTCGTGTTTCCGCTCGCGGGCATCGGACTCGCGGTGTGGGCCGTGCGCGCGTGGCTCCGGCTGCGGCGCTTCGGCACTTCGGCGCTCGCGCTGGAACGCGTGCCGATCGGCCTCGGCGGAGGCTGGCGCGGCTCGATCCGGGTGCCGGCGAGAGTCGAGCTCGATGGCGAGTTCCATCTCGATCTCTCCTGCGTCGAGCGTTACCGCAGCGGCACTGGCCGCAACCGCAGCACCAGCGAGCGGATCCTCTGGCAGAACGAATGGACGGTGCCGCGCTCGCGCTGCGCATTCGCCGCCGGTATCACGACGATCCCGGTCGAAATCGCGGTGCCTGCGGAGCAACCGGCGACGAGCGTGGACGACGGCGACCGCATCACGTGGCGCCTCGACGTCTCGGCAGTGTGCCCCGGTCCAGATTACTGGAGCCGCTTCGCGCTGCCGGTGTTCGACCTCGGCGAGCGCGCGCCGCTGTTCGGCGACGCGGAGGATACGCCGATGACCGCGGTGGGCGCCGGTTCCGCGGCGACGGCCGCGCTCGAGCCGCGCACGCTCGCGGCGCTCGGTATCGTCTGCCAGCGCGAGCCCTCGGGCCGCGAGACCTGGACGTTCCGCCGCGCACGGGACAAATCGGTTGCGCTGTCGCTCACGGCGATCACCGCAATCTGGAGCGCGATCTCGATCGGCCTCTTCTGGACCGACGCGCCGCTGCTGTTTCCGCTCGCGTTCGGCGCGTTCGATCTCGTGTTCGTTTGGTGGACGCTCACGCTCTGGCTGACCGAGTATCGCGTGGCGCTCGACGACCGCACGCTCAAACTGTCGCGCCGCGGCTTCGCCGCCGCCAGGCCGCACGAGCTGCCGCGCGCATTCGTCCGCAAGGTGCGCGTTGCACGCGGCATGCAAGCAGGCAGCAAGCTCTACTACGACTTGAAGGGGACACGCCCGACGGCAGCTTCACGGCCGCCGCCTCGATCCCCGATCGCGCCGCTGCTGACTGGCTCGCCGCCCACTTCTCAACCGAGCCCGAGCACCGCTCCGACGCGCAAACGCCGGCCGACCTGTCGCGGAATTCGGTCGCACGCTTCGCGTGACGAGACCACGCCCAACCGCGGGCTCAGCCGAGCCGCTTTTCGCTCCGCCGCTCGACACCTGGACCCCGTCTCAGCCCAGGTACCGCGTCGGATCGGCAACGCCGGCCGCCACGAACCCCTCGCGCCTCAACCTGCACGAGTCGCATCGACCGCACGCACGCCCCTGCTCGTCCGCGCGGTAGCAGGACACCGTGAGCGCGTAATCGACGCCGAGCTCGACGCCGCGGCGGATGATCTCCGCCTTCGTGAACGCCACGAGCGGCGCGTCGATCGCGATCGGCGCACCCTCCACGCCGCGCTTCGTCGCCAGCCGCGCGAGCGCTTGGAACGCCGCGATGAACTCGGGACGACAATCCGGATAGCCCGAATAGTCGATCGCGTTCACGCCGATGACGATCCGATCGGCTTCGAGCACCTCGGCCCACGCGAGCGCGAGCGAGAGGAACACCGTGTTGCGCGCCGGCACGTAGGTCGCCGGTATTCCCGCGCCGCCGTGCTCCGGCACTTCGATCGTCGGATCCGTGAGCGCCGAGCCGCCGAGCTTGCCGATCGGCAACCGCAGGACGCGGTGCTCCACCGCGCCGAGCGCCCGCGAGATTTGCGCGGCGGCGGCAAGCTCCGCACGGTGCCGCTGCCCGTAGTCGAACGCGAGCGTGTAGCAGTCGAGCCTCGATGAGCGCGTGATCGCAAGCGCCGTGGCCGAGTCGAGCCCGCCCGACAGCAGCACCACCGCGCGGAACCCTCCGCTCATCGCCCCCGCACGTTGCCCCAGAGCACCTTGTGCAGCTGCACTTGGAGGCGCACGGGCAGCCGGTCCTCGAGTATCCAGTCGGCGAGCTCACCGGCCGGCAATTGCTCGTGGCTCGGGGAGAAGAAGATGGGGCATGGCGGCGCGGCCGCGAAGCGCCGCGCCACGAGCTCGCGCGCCCATTCGTAGTCGGCGCGGTCGCAGATCACGATCTTGAGCGCATCGCGCGGCCCGAGCGCCGCGAGATTCTCGAACCGGTTGCGGTGATCTTCGCGCGAGCCCGGCGTCTTGATGTCGACGACCCTCGTGACGCGCGGGTCGACGGACGCGATGTCGTACGCGCCGCTCGTCTCGAGCGAAACGTCGTAGCCCGAGTCGCAAAGCGCGGCCAGAAGGTCCACGCACCGCGGTTGCGCGAGCGGCTCGCCGCCCGTCACGCAGACGTAGCGCGTGCCGTAGCCCCGCACCTCGGCCTCGATCGCCTCGAGCGTGCGCCACTCACCGCCGCTGAACGCGTACGCCGTGTCGCAGTACTGGCAACGCAGCGGACAGCCCGTGAGCCGCACGAACACGGTGGGCCAGCCGCTGTAGGCGGCCTCGCCCTGAATCGAGAAGAAGATCTCGGTGACCTTGAGCCTCGCTGCGCTCGGCTCGCGCTCCGCCGCTTCGGCTCGTGCGCTCAACCGTTGTTCAGGCGCTCGAGCCGCTGCGACGCGAGCCGTGCCGCCGTGGTGTCCGGAAACTGATGCATCACCTTCTGCAGCGTCGCGCGCGCGGCATCGCGCATGCCTAGCTCGACCTGGCAATAGCCGATCTTGAGCAGCGCGTCGGGCATCTTGCCGGATTGCGGATATTGATCGAGCACCTTCTGGAACTGCGGCAGCGCGGCCTGGAACTGGCGCTGCACGTAGTAGGTTTCCGCGAGCCAGTACTGCGCGTTGTCGGCGAGCGGACTCTGCGGGAACGCCGCGAGGAAATCCATGAATGCCTTCGCCGCTTCCGGATACTTGCGCGCCTGGATCAGATCGAACGCTGCCTGATAGTTCTGCTGGTCCGTGCCGGTCGGGCGCGGCGCCGGAGGCGGTGCGGCAGGCGCCGGGCTCTGCGCGGGCGCGGCCGCGTTCGCTTGCGCGGGGGGCGGCGTGCTCTGCGGAGGCGTGCTCTGCGGGGCCGCCGCGCGGCCCTGCGCCTGCTCGAGCGCTTGCAGACGCTTGTCGACGTCGACGTACAGCTCGCGCTGCCGGCTCGCGTTGTCCTCGGTGTCGTGGCGCAGCTGCTCGAGCTGGCCGCGCAGCATCTGTGTCTCCGCCCGCAGCTGCTCCACCTCGCTCGCGAGCTCGATCAGGCTCTGATTCTGGACGACGCGCTCGACGCGCATCAGCCGAGCCTCGAGGTCCGTGACCTTCAGCGCGACCGGATCGTCTTGAGGCGAGAGCGTGCTGCAGCCCGCGAGGGCGGCGAGAACGAGTGGCGCAAGCAGATTTTTCACGGGTAGGTTCCCCTTGCGGGCGGCGGGCCCAGCAGCCCGCGGCGCCTGCGTTGCGTTATCGATAGACGAGCTCGACGCGCCGGTTCAACCGCCAAGCCTCCTCGTCGCTGCCGGTCGCCGCGGGCCGCTCCTCGCCGTAGCTGACCGTGCTCAGCTGATTGTTGTTCGCTCCCTGCAGCAACAGCGCACGGCGCACGGCCTGCGCGCGGCGTTCGCCGAGGCCGATGTTGTACTCGCGGCTGCCGCGCTCGTCGGTGTGCCCTTCGAGCCGCACCTGCGCATTCGGATGCGATGCGAGGTACATGCCGTGCGCGGCGAGCATTGCGCTGAACTCGGGCTTGATCTCGGCCTGGTCGAAGTCGAAGTACACGACGAGCTGCTTGCGCAACTCCTCTTGCTGCTGCTCGAGCGGCGACACCTGGATGCCGCTGCCGGACCCTTGGCTCGACGTCGACGCACCGCCCGAGCCTTCGCCCGCCCCCACCTGGCTAGCGGTGTTCTCGTCCGGCAACGTAGTGGACTTGTGGCAAGCGGCGGTCGCGAAGGCGGTTGCAACCAACACGACGATCAAAGAGCTCTTCATCAGGATGTCCTCGGGTAGTCGGCGGGCGTGTGCCCGCGAAAAGTTTGCGCAATAGGATACTGCATGGCCGGACGCGCAGTTAGGGCCGCGGATAGGGGCCCCATACGGGCTCCCGTACGTCGCCGGCCACCGACGCGATCTCCCGGTGGACGCGCCCGTCCGTGCTGACGGCGGCCAGCACCCCGCGGTTGCCGTCGCGCGTCGCGTAGATGATCTCGGCGCCGTTCGGCGCATAGCTCGGCGATTCGTCGAGCTTGCCGTTGGTGAGCACGTTCAAGGTGCCGCTCGCCACGTCGATCACGCCGATGCGAAACTGGTTGTTCTGGCCGTAGACGACGGCCAGCTGCTTGCCGTCGGGCGACACGCGGGGGCGTGCGTTGTACGTGCCTTCGTACGTGATGCGCTCGGGGCGGGACCCCGGCGCAATGCCGGTTCGGTAGACCTGCGGCCCGCCGGAGCGGTCGGAGTTGAAATACAGCATGCGGCCGTCCGGCGACCACGACGACTCGGTGTCGATCGCGGCATCGGTCGTGACCTGGCGCAGCATCTGCGTCGCGAGATCGAGCGTGTAGATGTCGAGGTTGCCCTGATCGTGCGACAGCGTGAGCGCGAGCAGGCGCCCGTCGGGCGAGAACGCGGGCGAGCCGTTCACGCCGGCGCGCGACGACACGTTCTGACGATTGCCGGTGCTCAGCGTCTGCACGAACACGTTCGAGTGATCGCCCTCGAACGACACGTACGCGATGCGCCGGCCGTCCGGCGACCAGGACGGCGACATCAGCGGCTGCGGCGAATCGGCGACGACGTTCTGGTGCTCGCCGTCGGCATCCGACACGATGAGCCTGAAGCGCTTCGAGCCGTCGGTGCGCCGCTCCTCGCTGACGTACGCGACCTGCGTGCTGAACACGCCCGGAATGCCGGTCAGCTTCTCGAAGATCATGTCGGCGATCCGGTGGCCCGCCGCGCGCAAATCGTCCGTGCCGGCCGTGAGCCTGAACCCGAGCAGCTGCTGCCCGCTGCGCACGTCGAACAGCTCGAACACGGCCGAGTAGCGGTCTGGACCGTCGGGCGCGAGCTGCCCGATCACGAGCGCGTCGACGTCGAGCACTCGCCAATCTTGGAAATTGATGTCCTGCGACTGCGTGGGCCGCGACACCATGTCGGTGGTTGCGATCGGCGCGAACCGCCCGCTGTTGCGCAGGTCGGATGCGACCACGCCGCTTACGTCGTAGGGTACGGCACCCGTTCCCTGCCAGCCGAACGGCACGACCGCGACCGGCACCGGCTTGAACCGGCCGCGCTCGATCACGATGTTGAGCGCGCCTTGCGCGAATGCGCACTGAACGCCGCCGACCAGTGCCAGCACGGCGACGACCGCTGTCGACCACGCGCTGCGCCGGCGTTGTGCTGTTCCCTCAAAGCGTTTCACTCGTCCAAGCATTACGACTCCCACCCAATCCTTTGCCGTCAAAACTGCGGCTTGAAAGTGACGTTCAAATTTCGCGTGAAGAGCGACGCGACCGGCGGCTTCGGCAACGGCGACGCCTTCTTCACCGCGGCCTCGATCGAGCGAACGACCGCGTCATCACCGTTGCAGCGCCCCACGTGCACGTCCACGACGTCGCCGCTCGGGATCTGCACGACGTTCACGACGCATTCGAGACCCGGCTTCGCGCTCAGCGGCGGAATCCAGTTCCGCTCGATCTGATTCTCGATCAGCGCAATGTACTGCTGGAGCAACCCGGCCTGCTCGGCTTCGCGCCGCTCGTTCTCGGCCGCAAGCGACTGCTGCAGGTCGGCCTCGGCCTGCGCCTGCTGCTTCGCGGCCGCGGCCTTGCGTGCCGCCTCGTCGCGCGCGCGCTTCTCCTTGGCCTCCTGCTCCTGCGCGAGCCGTTCCTTTTCGCGCTTCACGGCCTCGGCCCGCTCCTTCGCCGCCTGCGCGGCGCGGTCACGCTCCTGCCGCTCGGCCGCGACGCGCTCCTGCTCGCGCTTGGCCGCCTCGTCGCGCTGCCGCTGCGCCTGCTCGGCCGCGCGC
Organism: uncultured Gammaproteobacteria bacterium; assembly: GCA_963817615.1. Lineage (GTDB taxonomy): Bacteria > Pseudomonadota > Gammaproteobacteria > Steroidobacterales > Rariloculaceae > FEN-1219. The sequence goes on from CAWFPH010000003.1 coordinate 1,370,330, forward strand.
TTCTCGGCCTCGACCTTCTCGCGCGCGAGGCGCTCCTCGCGCTCCTTGCGTTGCCGTTCCCGCTCGATCGCGGCCTGATCGATGATCACGCCCTGGATCGGGGTTACCACCGAGGGAACCGCGGGCGGACCGCTCGGCAACCGCAAACCCACCATCAGCGCCCCGACGATCGCGATGTGCAACGCGACCGACCAAACGACGGCTCCGGAATGTTGGCGGAGCGAGCCTTGCATCGGCGCTAGCGGCTCCTCGGCTTCGGCTGCTGCTCGGTGCCGGTGGGGTCGGTCTCGAAGCCGATCTTCGTCGCGCCGGCCTTCTGCAGCAGCGTGGCGCCGGTCACGACCCGCCCGTACGGCACGTTCTGATCGCCCTTCACGATCACCGGAGTCTCGGCATTGCGCCGCAGCGCAGCCGACACGCGCTCGAGCACGGTATCGTCATCGATCGGCTTGTCGGTATCCTTGCCGCCGATATTGAGATACAGCTTGCCGTCGCGGTCGATGCTGAGCACGATCGGCTCGTTGTCCTTCAAGAGCGCCGGGTCGAGCGGCTGTGCAGCCGCTTTCGGCAAATCGACCGTGATGCCCTGCGTCAGCAGCGGCGCAGTCACCATGAAGATGATCAGCAGCACGAGCATCACGTCGATGTACGGCACGACGTTGATCTCGGCCATCAGCCGGCGTTTGCCGGTGCGAGCCATGCTCATCGGTCACCTCCTACTCGCTCGAGCGCGGCGCGCTCGTGGCGCTCCGGCGCGCCTCCCGGCGCGGCCTCGCGGCGGGCGACGTTGCGTTGAAAGATCGCCGAGAGCTCCTCCATGAACGTGTCGTAGCGCACCTCGAGGCGTCCGACCTTGTCCGCGTAGCGGTTGAATGCGATGCCGGCGGGAATCGCAGCGAACAGGCCCATCGCGGTCGCGATCAGCGCCTCCGAGATGCCGGGCGCGACCATCGCAATGGTCGCGCTCTGCACGCCACCGAGCGCGTGGAACGCGCTCATGATGCCCCAGACCGTGCCGAACAGGCCCACGTACGGGCTCGTGTTGCTCACGGTCGCGAGAAACGCGAGGTTGCTCTCGAGCCTGTCCATCTCGCGCAGCTGCGACACGCGCATCGCGCGCCGCGCGCCCTCGATCAGCTGCTCGGCGCCGAAGCCGAGCTCCTGCTTGAGCCGGCCGAACTCCCGGAACCCGGCCTCGAAGATGCCGGCCATGCCGACCGGCGTCGCGTCCGAGCGCGCGATGTCGCGGTACAGCTCGTTCAAATCGCCGCCCGACCAGAAGCTCGACTCGAACTCGCCGGCCGCCTTGCTCGCCTGCTTGATGACGCGCTGCTTGTCGATGATCACGGCCCACGAGGCGATCGACGCCAACAGCAGTACCGCGAGCACGAACTGCACGAGCGGGCTCGCATTCAAGACCAACGATACGATGGAAAGATCATTGTTCATCGGTTCAGCTCGCTCAACAACGTTGCGGGAATGCGCCGCGCGCGGCCCGCGCGCGGATCCATGCAGGCGACCTCGGCGAGCCCATCGCAGACGAGCTCGCCGGCCGGGTCGCCGCGGCGAATCTGCTGGGCGAAGCCCATTCGTGCGCCGCGCACGTCTCGAGTTTCGGCCGACACGTACAGCCAGTCGCCGAGCCGCGCCGGCGCGCGGAAGCGCGCTTCCACGGCGCTCAGCACGAGCACGACGCCGTGCCGCTCGCGCAGCTCGTCATGGTCGATGCCGCACGCGCGCAGCAGCTCGGTGCGGGCCCGCTCCATGAACCTGAAGTAGCTCGCGTTGTAAACGACTCCCTGAGCATCGGTGTCCTCCAAATAGACCCGGACCGGCAAGACGAAGGCACTCATGCGATCGCCCTGTCTCTATTCGGCAATCGCACCCAAGGCACGTTCAATCGAACAGCGACGGCGCATCGGGCCGCGCTCCGGCAGGCGGCAGCGGCAGCGAGAAATGCTGGTACGCCAAACGCGTCGCGATTCGGCCTCGCGCGGTGCGCTGCAGCAATCCTTCCTGAATCAAATAAGGCTCGATGATCTCCTCCAATGTGCCGCGCTCCTCGCCGATCGCAGCCGCAAGACTGTCGACCCCGACCGGACCGCCGTCGAATTTCTCGATCACGGTCAGGAGCAGCCGTCGGTCCATCGTGTCGAGACCGTGCGGATCGACCTCGAGCAGGTCCATCGCGGCCTTCGCGACCGGTTGATCGACGCGCCCGTCGGCTCTGACCTGCGCGTAGTCGCGCACGCGGCGCAGCAGCCTGTTCGCGATGCGCGGCGTGCCCCGCGAGCGCGCGGCGATCTCGCGCGCGCCAGCATCGTCGATCGGCAAATCGAGAATGCGCGCGGTACGCCGCACGATCTGGTTGAGCTCGCTCGCGTCGTAGAACTCGAGATGCTGAGTGATGCCGAAACGGTCGCGCAGCGGCGACGTCAGAAGGCCGGCGCGCGTGGTCGCGCCGACCAACGTGAACGGCTTCAGCGGCAGCTTGATCGAGCGCGCGCCCGGCCCTTCGCCGATCATGAGATCGAGCTCGAAATCCTCGAGCGCCGGGTACAGGACTTCCTCGACGACCGCGCTCAAGCGGTGAATCTCGTCGACGAACAGCACATCCTTCTCGTCGAGATTCGTGAGCAGCGAGGCGAGGTCGCCGGGCCGCTCGAGCACGGGACCCGACGTCTGATGCAGGTTCACGCCGAGCTCGTTTGCGATGATGTGCGCGAGGGTGGTCTTGCCGAGACCGGGCGGGCCGTACAAGAGCGTATGGTCGAGCGCCTCGCCGCGCGCACGCGCTGCGCTGATGAAGATTTCCATCTGCGCCTTCACTCGAGGCTGGCCGATGTATTCCGTGAGCCGCCGCGGCCGAACGGCGCGATCGAACGCCTCGTCCTCGTGCGCGCTCAGCGGTGCAACGATGCGGGCGTCTTCAACCATCGCGCCTCGCGGTCGGCTCGGCGGTGCGATGCACGCGGCGCAGCGCTTCGCGGATCATTTCCTCGGTGCTCAACCGCACGTCGAGATCGCGCAGCATCTTCGTGATCTCGGTGGGCTTGTAGCCGAGCGCGAGCAGCGCGCCGTGCGCTTCGCCCTCGGCCGCGCTCTTTGCCGGCACCGCCGCGAACGGCGCTTCCACCGCTTCGGGCAGCCGATCCGCCATCTCGACGAGCAGCCGCTCGGCGGTTTTCTTGCCGACGCCGGGCAGCTTCACGAGGCTCGCGAGATCCTTCTCGCGAATGCAGCGGTAGAAGCCCTCGACGCTCATGCCCGACAGCACGCCGAGCCCGATGCGCGCACCGACGTTCGAGATCTTGAGCAAGTTGCGGAACAGCGCGCGCTCGGCCTCGGTGAAAAACCCGTACAGGAGGTGCGCGTCCTCGCGCACGACCATGTGCGTCATCAGAGTGAGGGCCTCCCCCACGTCGGGCAACCGGTAGAACGTGGACATCGGAGCCTCGAGCTCGTAGCCGACGCCGGCCACGTCGAGCGTGAGCGCCGGCGGTCGTTTCGCAATCAGGGTGCCGCGGAGGAAGCCGATCACGCGCGTCGCTTCCGATCAGCTCGTCGCCGTCTTGAGCAGGCGCTGCACGCCGCGCTCGTGCGCATGGCAGATCGCGGCCGCAAGCGCGTCCGCCGCATCGGGCTCGAGCTCGTCGCGTACTCCGAGGATCATCTGCACCATTCGTTGCACCTGTGACTTCTCGGCGCCGCCGCGGCCGACCACGGCCTGCTTGATGTGGCGCGCGCTGTACTCGTAGATCGGCACCTCGGCCGTGAAGGTCGCGCAAATTGCGGCTGCACGCGCCTGGCCGAGCTTCAGAGCGCTGTCGGCGTTGCGATGCAGAAACACGCGCTCGATCGCGACCTCGGCCGGCCGGAACTCGCGGACGATCTCCCCGAGCGCGACGAAGATCTCGCGCAGCCGAACCGCGTGGTCGCCGCCGGTTCGGATGCAGCCCCACTTGACCGGCGCGGTGCGCCGGCCGTCCAGGTCCACGATGCCGAAACCGGTGACTTGCGAGCCCGGATCGATGCCCAGAATCCGCACGGGTAGAACGCCGAGCTGCCCGGCCATGTCGCTGCGCTCTCCTGCCGCATCGACCAATGCAAAACGGCCGGCCGCCGCGAGGGCGCCCGGACCGCCACCTTGAAACCGCTCCCAACTCCGGCGGTGGCAGCGCCACCGCGGGCCTATGATAGCGGCAGAAGGGTGCGAGCGTTAGCGGTTGATGCCGTGGATCGCGCGCTTGTCGGCGTTGAGCGCCGCCTCGTGCAGCGCCTCGGACAGCGTAGGATGCGCATGGATCGTGCGTTGAATGTCCTCGGCGGAGGCCGAAAACTCCATCGCGAGCACGGCTTCGGCGATCAGCTCGCCCGCGAGCGGCCCGACGATGTGCACGCCGAGCACGTCGTCGTGCTCCTCGTCCGCAATCAGCTTCGCGAAGCCCACGGCCTGCTGCATGCCCTTCGCGCGGCCGTTCGCAGCGAACGGAAACGTGCCGACCTTATAGGGCCGCCCGCTCGCGCGGACCTCCTCCTCGGTCTTGCCGACCCAAGCGATCTCGGGGGCCGTGTAGATGACGGACGGGATCGTCCCGTAGTTGACCTCGGACGCGTGGCCCGCCATCAGCTCGGCGACCATCACGCCCTCCTCCATGCCCTTGTGCGCGAGCATGGGGCCGCGCACGACGTCGCCCACCGCCCACACCTTCGGGATTGCGGTACGGCAGTGCTCGTCGACCTCGATGAAGCCGCGCTTGTCGAGCGGGACGCGCACCTCGGACGCGAACGCGCCGGCCGTGACCGGCCGCCGGCCAACCGCCACCACGAGCTGGTCGACCTCGAGGGACTGGGTGGCGCCGCCCGCCTCGTAAGCGACCTTCACGACGTCGCCTTGAACCTCGGCGCGTGTGACCTTCGCGCCGAGCCGGATGTCGAGGCCTTGCCGCTTGAAATGGCGCAGTGCTTCCTTCGCGATCTGTTGATCCGCCATATATAAGAAGGTGTCGAGCGCCTCGAGGACGACGACTTCCGCGCCGAGCCTGCGCCAGACGCTGCCGAGCTCGAGACCGATCACGCCGGCGCCGATCACGCCGAGCCTCTTCGGAACGGCCGGGAATTCGAGCGCACCGGCCGAATCGACGATGCGCTTGCCGTCGAACTTCGCAATCGGCAGCTCGATCGGCGCCGAGCCGGTCGCAAGCACCACGTGCTCGGCCGCGAGCGTCTGCACCCCGTCATCGGTGGTGACCTCCACGCGGTTGCCCGGCAGCAGCTTGCCGCGGCCTTTGATGCCGGTGACTCCGGACGCCTTGAAGATCTGCTCGATGCCCGACGTGAGCTGCTTCACGATGCCGCGCTTGCGCTCCTGCATCGCCGCGATGTCGATGTCGAGATTCCCCACCTTGATGCCGTGCACCTCGAACTCCGAGTGCGCGCGATGGTAGAGCTCGGTCGACTCCAGCAGCGCCTTCGAAGGAATGCAGCCTACGTTCAAGCAGGTGCCGCCGAACAGGCGCACGCCCTGCTCGTTCTTCCAATCGTCGATGCACACCGCGGACAGGCCGAGCTGCGCGGCGCGAATCGCGGCCGGGTAGCCGCCCGGGCCGCCGCCGATCACGGCGACGTCGTATCTTTTATCGTTCATCGTTGACAGTCAGTGGAGTTGATCAAACGGAAAGCAAGAGGCGCGCGGGATCCTCGATCTGTTCCTTCACGTGCACGAGGAACTGCACGGCCTCGCGGCCGTCGACGATCCGGTGATCGTAGGTGAGCGCGAGATACATCATCGGCCGCGCCTCGATCTTGCCGTCGACGACCATCGGCCGTTGCTGGATCTTGTGCATGCCCAAGATCCCGCTCTGCGGAGGATTCAGGATCGGCGTGGACATCAGCGAGCCGAAGATGCCGCCGTTCGTGATGGTGAACGTGCCGCCGGTGAGCTCCTCCATCTGCAGCGCGCCGGAGTGCGCCCGCTCGCCGAAATCGCGAATCGCGTGCTCGATCTGAGCGAAGCCGAGCATCTCGGCGTTGCGCAGCACGGGCACGACGAGGCCGCGGTCGGTCGAGACTGCGACGCCCATGTCGAAGAACTCGTGATACACCACGTCGCTGCCGTCGATCGACGCGTTGAGCGGCGGGAATTGCCGGAGTGCCTCGACGCAGGCCTTCACGAAGAACGACATGAAGCCGAGCTTGATGCCGTGGCGTTCGGTGAACTGTTCTTGATAACGCTGACGCAGCGCCACCACCGCCGTCATGTCGACCTCGTTGAAGGTCGTGAGCATCGCGGCGGTCTGCTGCGCCTGGAGCAGGCGTTCCGCGATCCGCGCACGCAGCCGCGTCATCGTCACGCGGTGCTCGGCGCGGCTAGGGCCGCCGCTCGGTGCGGCGGATGGAAGGTCCGCACGCCCGATCACGTCGTGATCGATGCCGACCGTGGTCGCGCGGTGATCGGCGATGTAGTCGAGCACGTCGCCCTTCGTGATGCGGCCCTCCCGTCCCGACCCGGCGATGGCGCCCGGATCGAGGTCGTGCTCCTCGACGAGCTTGCGCACGGCCGGCCCCATCCTCGCGGCCGCGGCCGCAGCGCGCCCGGCATCGGCCGGGCTGCGGGCCGGCTGCGGCGCCGGCGGAGGGACGGACGCAGGTTTCGGCGCGGCCGGAGCCGCAGCAGCCATGCTTGCCGCGGGTGCGGGCTTGGGCGGCGGTGCGGGAGCCGGCGCGGGCTTCGCAGCGGCCGGCTCGGGCTTGGCGACCTCGCCCGGCTCGAGCACCGCGAGCAGCTGGCCGCTCGTCACCACGGCGCCGTCGGCCGCGACGATTTGCTTCAGCACGCCGTCCGCGGGCGCGGGCACCTCGAGCACGACCTTGTCGGTCTCGAGATCGACGAGATTCTCTTCGCGGCGCACGGTTTCGCCCGGCTTCTTGTGCCAGGCGACGAGCGTTGCGTCGGCTACGGATTCGGGAAGTTGCGGGACCTTGACCTCGATGCTCACTGCCGGCTCTGACCTCGCGCCTTGCTAGTTATCCCGCCCTAGGCGCGTTTGCCGACCGTCGAGAGTCCCGCGCGCTCGCGGGTCGAGGAGGCCAACGCCGCGGACACCAACGCTTGCTGCTGGCGAACGTGCAGCGCGTGAATGCCCGAGGCCGGGGCGGCCGCACCTGGGCGCCCCGCGTAGAACAGTTGATGCCGCTCCGTGAGCGGCTCTTGCAGCCGATGCCGGATCTGGTACCAGGCGCCTTGGTTCTGCGGTTCTTCTTGGCACCACACGACTTCTTTTGCGTTCCGGTAGCGGCCGACGACCCGAGCATACTCCTCGGTCGGAAACGGATACAGCTCCTCGATCCGCACAATCGCGACGCGGTCCAAACCTTCGTTGCGGCGGAACTCGGCGAGATCGAAATAGACTTTGCCGCTGCAAAACACGATGCGCGTCACGGTGTCGTCCGCGATCGGCTCGACCTCCTCGATGACCGGTTGGAAGCGGCCATCGCTCAAATCGGCCAAGCTCGAAACCGACAGCCGATGCCGCAGCAAGCTCTTCGGCGTCATGACGACGAGCGGTTTGCGCAGCGGGCGCAGCATCTGCCGCCGCAGCAAATGGAACATCTGCGCCGGCGTCGACGGCACGACCACCTGCATGTTGTGCTCGGCGCACAGCTGCAGGAAACGCTCGAGCCGCGCCGACGAATGCTCGGGGCCCTGGCCCTCGTAGCCGTGCGGCAGGAACAGCGTGAGACCGCTCAACCTGCCCCACTTCGCTTCGCCCGAGCTGATGAACTGATCGATGACGACCTGCGCGCCGTTCGCGAAATCGCCGAACTGCGCTTCCCAGATCACGAGCGTGTCGGGCTCGGTCGTGCTGTAACCGTACTCGAAGCCGAGCACGGCTTCCTCCGACAGCAACGAGTCGGCGAGCGTGAGTGCGCGCGGATCCGCCGCGACGTGGGCGAGCGGCACGAAGGCCTCGCCGCTCGCCTGATCGACGAGCGCCGCGTGGCGGTGAAAGAACGTGCCGCGCCGGCTGTCTTGACCAATCAGACGGACATGGAAATCCACGGCGAGCAACGAGGCGTAGGCGAGATTCTCCGCGAAGCCCCAGTCGCAGCCGATCTCGCCGGCCGCCATGCGGCGGCGATCGTCGACGACTCGCTGCACGCGCGGATGGAGCTTCACTTCCGGCGGCACGGTGTTCACGAGGCCCGCGAGCCGATCGAGCTCCGCGGGAGGCAAGCCGGTCGCGACCGACTCGCCGAGCGCCGACTGCTGATAACGGCTCCAATCGACCGTGTATTGGTTGCCGATCATGCCGAGCGCCGCTTCATTCGGATTGCGGCCCTCGTCGAGCGCGGTCCGATAGCCTTCCGCCATCTGGTCGATCAGCCCCTGGCTCACGACTCCCGCCTCGACGAGCTTGCGGCCATAGAGCGTGCGTGCGCTCTGATGCTCGCGAATGGCTGCGTACATCACGGGCTGGGTCGCCGACGGCTCGTCGGCCTCGTTGTGACCGAGGCGGCGATAGCCGATCAGATCGATCACCACGTCCTTATGGAACTGCTGGCGGTAGGCCAGCGCGAGCCGCACGGCCGCGACCGCCGCTTCCGGATCGTCGCCGTTCACGTGGAACACGGGCGCCTCGATCATCTTCGCGATGTCGGAGCAATACGTCGTCGAGCGGCTGTCGCGCGGGTCGCTCGTCGTGAAGCCGATCTGGTTGTTGATCACGAGGTGCACAGTGCCGCCCGTGTAGAACGCGCGCGTCTGCGACAATTGGAACGTCTCCGCGACGACGCCCTGACCCGCGACGGCCGCGTCGCCGTGAATGAGCACCGGCAGCACCTGTGCGCCGATCTCGTCGCCGCGCCGGTCCTGACGGGCGCGCACCGAGCCCTCGACGACGGGGTTCACGATCTCCAAGTGCGAGGGGTTGAACGCGAGCGCGATGTGCACGTTGCCGCCCGGCGTGCGAACGTCGGCCGAGAAGCCCATGTGGTACTTCACGTCGCCCGAGCCTTTCAAGCGCGCCAGGTCGTACTCGCCGGCAAACTCCGAGAACAAGTCCGGCGGCGACTTGCCGAGCACGTTGACGAGCACGTTGAGCCGCCCGCGGTGGGCCATGCCGATCACGAGCTCTTGCACGCCCTGCTCACCCGCGCGCTGAATCAAATCGTCGAGCAATGGGATCAGCGTCTCGCTGCCTTCGAGCGAGAAGCGCTTCTGTCCGACGAAGCGCGTGTTCAAATAGCGCTCGATGCCCTCGGCACGCGTGAGGCTCGCGAGAATCGTCTTCTGCTCGTCTGCCGTGAACGCCGCGCGGACGCGCGAGGTCTCGAACTGCTCGCGGAGCCATAGCCGCTCGCGTGCGCGCGACATATGCGCGAACTCCGCCGCGAGCTTGCCGCAGTAGATTTGCTTCAGCAGGGCGAGAATGTCGCTCAGCTTCATCCGCGCCTGGCCGAGACCCGCGAGCCCGCCCGTGTAGAACTCCTGGGTGAGATCGGTCTCGTCGAGGCCCAAGAAATCGAAGCTCAGCACGGCGGGTATCGGCCGCTGCCAAATTCCGAGCGGGTCGAGATCCGCAACCTGGTGGCCGCGCAGGCTGTAGACCTGAATCAACCGCGACACCGCGGCCTGCTTTTCGCTCGCCATGTCGCCGGTGGGTGCGCCGGACATCAGCGGCGCCGGGACGCTGGCGCCCCGCTCGCGCAAGCGGCGGCCTAGTGCCTGGACGATCGGGCCGTGCGGAACCTCCGGCGCATCACCGCCGAGCGAGCCGAAGTACCGGCGCCATTCCGGTGCAACGCTGCCCGGCTCGGCGAGGAATTGCTCATAGAGCCATTCAACGTAGGTCGCGTTGGCTCCCTGCAAGTGCGACGACTCGTACTGACGTTCGAAACCTGTGCTCATGAGCGTCGTGGCGGACGACACGGCGCAGCCCTTTGCGCCGGCCCTGGGTCCCAAGGCGCGCGTAGTGTAGCCAAACGATAATTAAGGTCAAACGCGCAGCTTCACAAGGCCGAGCGCAGAAGCCAGCATTCGTAAGCGGTCAGCACGACGTAAGCGGCCAGGATGCCATGCATGACGGTCGCGACTCTGAAGTAGCCGAACACCCGCGCCCGCGCCATGGCGACCATGACGAGCACACCGAGTCCGGTCATGCCGATCTTCACGGCCGCGAACAGTTTCGGATGGGCGTCCAGAATGAATGCGATGAAGGGATTCGCCTCGCTCGCGCCCACGGTCAGCAAGGTGAGGGTCAACAGGGCATCCGCTACGTTCAACAGCAGGATCGCCACCGCCGGAACGAGCAGGTGCGCGTCGTGCCAATCGACGATCCAATACTGCTCGCCGGCCCTGCGCCCGGCGCGCCGCCGCGGCGTGAAGCCGCCCTGCAAGAACGTGCGTAGCGTGGTCCGCCGGCGGTCATGGCCGAAGCGCCGTTCGCGGAACGCACCCGCCCCCTCGCCCGCATCAGGCGCTGCCTCGCCGAGTCCACTCAATGAAATATCCGCCGACGAATCACCCATTCACGGGCCAAAAGGGTGCAAGAACCGGGCCGCGGGTCGGATCCCAATGAATTCGGGGCGGCGTGACCGAGTTCCGATCCGCATGACCGTCGAGCGTAAAGAAGCTCGACGTTATGGTCATTGGGTCGCGTGGAGCAAGTAGGCGATCAGATCCCGGCGGTCGGTCGCCGAGCGGTAGCCGCTGAACGCCATTTTCGTGCCTTCGACGAACCGATTCGGGTCCGCGAGCCATGCCTCGAGTGTGCGCGGCGTCCAGACGATATCCGTCGCGCGCAGCGCGTCGGAGTAATCGAAGCCCGGCAGCGAGGCCGCGCGACGACCGAACACGCCGTGTAGGTTCGGACCGATCACGGTCTTCTCACCCGCACCGAACGTGTGGCACGCCGCGCAGGCGAGGCTCAGCAGCTGGCCGTTGCGGAGGTCGGCACCGACGAACCGGGGCTCCGCGAGGTAGGCGGCCGCGGTCTCGATCGGTCCCGCTTCGTAGTGACGCTCGGCACGCGGCGGTCGGGCGGTCGGCGGCGCGGTGGCTGCCGGCGGCGCGGGCGCTGCCGGCGGCGCGGGCGCGGCCCGCGCTCCGGCAGACAGCGCCGGGTCATCCGGCGGCGGCCGATCCGGCGCGCACGCGCCCAAGCAGGCCGCGAGCGCCACGACCGCGGCTGGGCCGGCCGAATATCGCACCCGCCCCGCCTTCACCAGCGCCAATTCGCGCTCATCTGCAGGACCACGTCCGGCGCCGTGCTGACCTCGAGATCCTCGACCACGGCGAAGTGGAGCAACCTACGCTCGTTCGTTCGCCACCACGCGCCGAACGTCGCCTCGATTGCCGTCGCTCCGATCTCCTCGAACGGCGAATCGTAGAACGGGCTGTGAAAATCGAGCTGTGCCTGCAGGCCGAACCGGCGCCACGGCTGCCAGGTGCCGCCGACGATGCCCGTGTACATCCAGTGATTCGCCTGCCACTCGATGCGCTCCGGCGTGCCGGCATGCAGCAAGCCGACACCCCAGTAGTAGCCGGCGGGCCGCGCGCGGGCGGGCAGCGGTTGCGAGCGCAGCAGCGTGAGGCCGACATCGGTGGAGCCGCTGCCGGTCAGCATGTCCGCGTCGCCGGTCGGCAGCTTGAGCGTGGCCTCGACGATGAACCGGTCGCCGGAGCCGAGCGAGTGGGCGAGCTTCAGCTGCGTATCGCCGGGACCGCTTTGCGGCCGATCGAGACGGAAGAACGGCGCGTTGCGATCGCCGAGCACGAACAGCAGCGCTCCGTCCGGACGGTTGTTGCGCCCGCCGTCGGGCAGATTGAAGGCGGAGTGCCAACCGTCGATCAAGTCGTCGAGCACGCCGCCGCTCAGGTGGTAGTACGGCCACTCGATACCGGCGGACCAGCGCGAGCCGAACGCGTGACTCAACGCGAACGTCGTCCGCAGCGTCTCACCGTCGAGCACCAGCAGGTCGGCGCCGCGCTGCGACAGACGGTAGTGGTTCGCGAGCTCGAGCGTTGCGCCGAAGCGGGTGCCGGTCTCGAGCGTATCCCAGCCCGGCAGACCGAAAATCGCAACCAGCGGATTCAAGTTGCGAATGTGCAGCGGCTCGGCATGCTGCGCTCGTGCGGGCGCCGCGAACGCCGCTAACAGCACTGCGCCGGCCGCGAGACGACTCAACGACATGCCGAGCGCCGAGCTTCGGTCGACGCGGAATCTTTCCGAACGATTGGTGGTCTCAGGGCCATAAGGCGACGGGGTGTGGGGACGATGATCGAAGCTGTCTGGATTGTAAACGGCCCACCGCGCATCGCTCCACCGCGAGTCCCGTTTCGCTTCTTTCCGCGCAGCCTGTAACATGTGCGCTCCAATTCCGGCGCGGCCGCTTCGACCGTCACCTCCCGCATGACCTCCCGAAGAACTCTGTCGTTCGGCCTGCTGCTCCTTGCGATCGCGCTCGGCGCCTGCAGCGGCGGGCGCAAGGAGCCGCCGAAGACGCACGTGTCGGTCGCGAACGTCGCGTCGAGCTATGGCGCGCTGGTCTACCAACGCGAGCGAAGCCCAGCCCAACCCTCCGCAGCTCGCGTTCAAGGAGTCGACCGCGTTCGACTACGACGAGGATCAGTACGACTTCAACATCCTGGATGCGTATGCCAACGGCGCGCTGCTCGCGACGTTCTCGGAAAATGTGGTCGCCGGCACCGACTATACGTTCGTGATCACCGATGCCGGCGGCACCGTCATGCCGCTCGTGCTCGAGGCGCCGAAGGTCGCGGCGAACGCCGCCGACGCGCAAGTGGCGGCCGTCAACGCGGCAAACGGCTCCCCCACGATGGACGTATATCTCGAGCCGGCCGGCACGGATATCACGGGCGCCACGCCGTGGGGCGCAGTCGGCTTCACTCAATCACTCGCGCCGCAAACGACGACGCCCGGCACCTACGAGCTCACGCTCACCGAGGCCGGCAACGCGGCGAACGTGCTGTTCACGTCGACGCCGTTCGAGGTGACTGCGGCGAAGAACCTCACGTTGATCGTGACGGCCGAGAACGGCGAGGGCAACTCGCTCTACAGCGTGATGTTCCTGCAAGACACCACGCTGCAGCTCTACGACAAGAACGCGCCCGCGACCCTGCGCGTGATCAACACGGTGTCGGATCAGCAGCCGCGCGACGTGTACTTGGACGGTCAGCAAGTGATCGCGGCGGCTCCGTACACCGGGCCGAGCGACTACTTCCCGGCGCATGTCGGAACCGACCTCACCTATCAAGTCACGCCCGCAGGCAGTCCGGGCGCGCTCGAGCTCGACACGACGGTCACGACGGCCGGCACGCGGTCGTACACCGATCTCGTGACCGGCACGCCCGGCGCCCTCGCCCATCAGCTCACGCAGGACGACGGGCGCCGGCTCGTGGACCAGGGCCGCATCCGTTTCTTCAACGGCGCGCTGCAATTCACCGCGCTCGATTACTTGGTCGTGCCGACCGGCACGGAGATCACGGCCGACACCGTCCCCGTGGTGACGTTGTTGCCGACCAACGGCACGATCATCAACAACTTCGCGCCCGGCACCTATGACCTGGTCGTGCGCGAGAACGGCACGGCTAACGTCGTGGCCGGACCGACGTCGATCACGTTGGCGACTGACGCGATCTACGGCGTGCTGACCGTCAATGGCGCGAGCAGCGCCACGGCGGACGTCATTCTGTTCGACGACTTTCAGTGACGCGACGGGTTGAGGCGGCGCACTCGGTCGCGTGACAAGGGGGAGAATATGCCTCGTTGGAGCGTGCTCACCTCGGCCCTGCTCGCGTTCCTCGCCACGACGGCGGCCGACGCGCAGCCTGGCGGCTGCGATCGGCGCTGCTTGCTGTCGTTTCTTACGGAATACACCGAAGCGCTGACCGACAACAACATCGCGCGGCTGGCGGTGTCGACTACCGTCCGGGTCACGAGCAACGGCGCGATGGTCGAGCTCGGGAAGGGCGAGGTATGGGGACCCGGACGCCGGCTCCCGTATCGGCAAGCGTTCGTCGATCCGGTGACCGGTGCGGCCGTGTTCTACGGCATCGTCACGAACGACGTTCGCTCCGCGCGAACCGGCACCCGCGACACCGCGGGAGGCCACGAGCACTGGTGGTTTTATGTGGCGCGGCTGAAGATCGAGCGGCAGCGCATCACCGAGATCGAGGAAGTATCGTACGAGCCCGCGCCGGGAGGGTTCGGCGCGAAACCGGAGAGCCTCTCACTGCCCGACCGCATCTTCGATACCTGGCTGCCGCAATCCGAGCGGGTGTCGCGCAACGAGCTGTTCGCGGTCGCGAACAAGTATTTCGACGCGGTCTCGCACAAGATCGACTATCACGACGTGCCATGGCATCCCGAGTGTCAACGCGTCGAGCTCGGCGTTTTCACCGTGAACTCGCAGCGCTCCCCCGGCAGCTGCGGCGGCGAGTTCCAGGTTCCGTCCGTGAAGTGGAACGTCGAAAACCGCCGCTTCTATGTCGCCGACATCGAGCGCGGCGTGGTGCTGGCGATCGCAAATTTCATGACACCCTCCGAATATCCGAGCAACAACGGCTCAGTGGTGTTCGAAGTGTTCAAGGTGCAAGACGGTCTGATTCGGCAAATCCACGCGTTCTTTCGCGGCAACGGCCAGCTGCACTCCGGCTGGGGTGAGGGCCCCGGCTCGTAGCATCCGACACGACCCTGCGCGCGGCTCGCATCGTGCGCTGCCGTATAATCGCCGACACGCGCCCCTGTAGTTCAATGGATAAAACGGCCCCCTCCTAAGGGGCAGCTGCAGGTTCGATTCCTGCCGGGGGCGCCATCCTCGAGGCCGCGTGACCCGCGGATTCGGCCGCTGCTTCCGGATTCGCAACGATATTCGCGCCGCGACCGTTTATGCATGAAGGTCGGCATACGCCGCGTATCGTGTTATCATTACTCACAATTCAATCCTACGGCTGCTCGCAGGAGCGCAGGGCAGCGGCGCAATGCCGCAAGTGACAGGGCCCGCACGCGCTCCGATCACGTCGAGCCGTCGCGAAAATCACCGGGCGAGCGCCATGGCGGCGCACGCAGTCGCGCGATGGCGGGGCTGTTCCTTGAAGCTCTGACGGGAGGATTTGCACGAATGAATGCGGTTATAAAGACGCCTCGAGAGGATTTCTTGAGCATCAATTCATCGAAGGCCAATTTCGATGAGATCTACGAAATGGACGACCCGCGGGGCTATTTCTCGGTGCTGGGCTCGCTCGACTACATGATCCCGGACGTAGCCGAGCCGGTCGTCCGGCAATTGCTCGACGCGCGCATCCGTCGCTACGGCGGCACGCCCACCGTGCTCGACGTGGGCTGCTCCTACGGCATCAATGCGGCCGTGCATCGCTTCCCGGTCACGTTCGCGACGCTGCGCCGCCGCTATGCGCGGCACGAGATGGCGACGATCCCCTCGCCGGAGCTCTGCGAGCTCGACAGCAACTACTACGCCAGCTGGCCCGATTTGGGTCTTGCGCGGTTCGTCGGACTCGATGCCTCGGCGCCCGCGATCCGCTATGCGCGCCGCGTGGGCCTGATCGAGCACGGCATCGCCGCGGACCTCGAGCAAACGGCGCTCGCGCCTCACGACGCGTTGGCCGTGCGCGATGTCGACGTCGTGCTGTCGACCGGCGCCATCGGCTACGTGACGGAAAAAACCTACCGCAAGCTGCTCGACGGAATGCCGCGAACGCCGTGGATCGTGTCGTTCGTGCTGCGCATGTTTCCGTACGACGGCTTCGCCGGGATGCTCCGCGAATACGGTCTCGTCACGGAGCGGCTCGGCAGCGCCGTGTTCGTGCAGCGTCGCTTCCGCGACGTCGAGGAGTTCGAGAGCAACCTCGATATCCTCGCGAAGCGCGGTATCAAGACCAAGGGTCTCGAGGCGGACGGCTTGTTCCGCGCGGAGCTGTTCGTATCGCGTCCCGAGGCCGACGTCCGCGTGGCCCCGCTCGAGGAGCTCGTCACGCTGAGCAGCGGCCGCAACCGCCCGACCGGCACCCGTTACGTGCGCGTGTCGAGTCGCGACGGCGCGCAAGTGGCTCTCGAGCCGTGAACGCAGCGGCGCCCGGGCGGGCACCTCGACCGCCCGGGCAGCCGTTCATTGAGCTTGCGCGCGTCTCGCGCGCGTATGGCGACAACGTCGCCGTTCGCAACGTCGACCTGTCGATCGCGGCCGGCGAGCTCGTCGTAATCGTGGGTGAGTCGGGCTCCGGCAAGACCACGACGCTGAAGATGGTCAATCGGCTGCTCGAGCCCGACACCGGCGAGGTGTTCATCGACGGTCGACCGACCCACGCGCAACCCGCGCACGAGCTCAGGCGCCGGATCGGCTACGTTTTCCAGCGCATCGGCCTATTTCCGCACCTGACGGTGGCGGGAAACATCGGCATCACGCCGCGGCTGCTCGGTTGGAACGACGCGGACATCGCAGCCCGCACGGCCGAGCTGCTCGCGCTCGTGAACCTGCCGAGCGACTTCGCGGGGCGTTATCCCGCGGAGCTCTCGGGCGGTCAGCGCCAGCGCGTGGGCGTCGCTCGTGCGCTCGCCGCACGGCCTGCCGTGATGCTGATGGACGAGCCGTTCGGCGCGCTCGACCCGCTCACTCGCGATGCGCTCGGCACCGAATACCGGCGTCTGCACACTCGGATGGGCCTGACGACGTTGCTGGTGACGCACGACGTGCTCGAGGCGCTGCTCCTCGCGGACCGAATCGTGGTGATGCGCTCGGGGGAAATCGTCGCGCAAGGGACGCCCCGCGAGCTCATGGCCGCAACCGACGCCGACGTGCGCGCGCTGCTCGACATGCCGCGGCGGCAGGCGTTGCGCGTGGCCGCGCTGCTCGATGCGGGTGGCGCAAGTGAATGATCGGCTCGCGGCCGCCCTGCGACTGCTGCCCGAGTACCTCGGCGATCACGTCATCCTGAGCGCAGCCGCGCTCGGGCTCGGGCTCTTGCTGAGTGCCTTGCTCACGCTCGCAGCGCTTCGCGGCGCCCGTCTGCGCTGGCCCGTGCTCGCATTCGCGAGCCTCGTGCAGACGATTCCGGGTCTCGCGTTGCTCGCACTCTTCTACCCGCTGCTGCTCGCATCATCGGCGCTCTCCGAGCGCCTGTTCGGGCACGGCTTCTCGGCGCTCGGCTTCCTGCCGTCTCTGCTCGCGCTCACGCTCTACTCCATGCTGCCCGTGATCCGCAACGGCGTGACCGGCGTTCTCACGCTCGACCCGGCGGTAACGGAGGCCGCGCGCGGCGTGGGCATGACGGATTGGCAGCGGCTCATGCGCGTCGAGCTGCCGCTGGCGGCGCCCCAGCTGATGGCCGGCGTGCGGACGGCCGCGGTCTGGGTGATCGGGGCGGCCACGCTGTCGACGGCCGTGGGCCAGACGAGCCTCGGCAACTACATCTTCTCCGGGCTACAGCTGCAGAACTGGGTGGCGGTGCTCGTCGGCTGCGTCGCGGCGGCCGTGCTTGCGCTCGTCGCCGATCAGCTGCTTGGGGCGATCGAATCCGGAATTGCGCAGCACCGGCCCGCCCGCATCGCGTTCGGTGCCGCGGCGCTCGCGCTCGGGATCGGTGCGGCCGCGATCGGACGCGGCGGCAGCGCCGCGCCGGACTACGTGATCGGCGCCAAGAACTTCACGGAGCAGTTCATTTTGGCGGCGCTCATGGAGGATCGCATCGCGACCGAGGGCGGCTCGTCTTCCGAACGAGCGGGCCTCGGCTCTACGATTGCGTTCGAGGCGCTGGCGAACAACGACATCGACGCATACGTGGATTACTCGGGCACGATTTGGGCCAACGTGATGAGGCGCACCGATCATCCGCCGCGCGCGGCGCTGCTCGAGCAAACGCGTGCCTGGCTCGAACGCGAGCGCGGCGTGGTGCTGCTCGGCGCGCTCGGCTTCGAGAATGCTTATGCGCTCGCGATGCGGCGGGACGAAGCCGCTCGCCTCAAAATTGCGACCATTGCCGATCTCGCGGCGCACGCGCGCGACCTTCGAATCGGCGGGGACTTCGAGTTCTTCTCCCGCCCGGAATGGCAAGCGCTCCAGCAGGCCTACGGGCTTCAGTTCGCGAGTCGGCGCGAGTTCCAACCGACGTTCATGTACGAGGCCATCGCGACCGACGAGGTGGACGTGATCTCCGCCTTCTCGAGCGACGGCAGGATCGCGGCGAACGATCTGCTCGTGCTCGAGGATCCGCGCGGCGCGATACTGCCGTACGACGCGATCGTGCTCGTGTCGCCACGCCGCGCGAACGATCCTCTACTCAGACGCGCGCTCACGCCGCTCGTCGGCGCGATCCCCGCGCAGCTCATGCGTGAGGCGAACTACCGCGTGGACCGCCCGGACGACGCGTCGACGCCGGCTGCGGCCGCGCGTTGGCTCGAAATGCAGGCGCTCGCCGGCGCTCGATGAGGGCTACCCTGGCAGGCGCGTCCTCACTGCTGCTCGGCATGGGGCTGCTGATGCTCGGGGCGGGCCTGCAGGGGACGCTGCTCGGCGTGCGCGCGACGCTCGACGGCTTCTCCACGCTGCTCACGGGCTCGATCATGGCGTGCTACTACGTCGGCTATCTCGGCGGCTCGCTCGGCGCACCGCCGCTCGTGCAGCGCGTCGGCCACATTCGCGTATTCGCCGCGCTGTCGTCGGTCGCGGCCGCCACGATCTTGCTGCAAGGGTTGCTCGTTTCGGCCCCGACCTGGGCGCTCCTGCGCGCGGTCTCGGGCTTTTGCTTCGCGGGCATCTACGTGGTCGCGGAAAGCTGGCTGAACCATCGCGCCGACAACCGCAGCCGCGCGACCGTGCTCGGCACCTATATGGTCGTGATCTATCTCGGCCTCGGGCTCGGCCAGCTGCTGCTCAAGACGGCGAACCCGCAGTCGCCGGTGCTGTTCATCGTGGTCGCGGTGCTGATCTCGATCGCCGTCGTGCCCATCGCGCTCACGGCGCAGCATGCGCCGGACTTCAGTCTTCCGCAGCGCGTGCGCGTGCGCGAGCTGCTTGCGGTCTCCCCATTCGGCGTGATCGGCGTGCTGTTCTCGGGCGCTGCGGCCGGAACGGTTTTCTCGGTGGGCCCGGTCTATGCGGCCGCGAGCGGCTTCGGCACGGGCGGCGTGGCCGCCTACATGGCGTCGAGCATCCTCACGGCCGTCGCAGCGCAGCTGCCGATCGGACGCGCATCGGACCGCTTCGATCGGCGCACGGTGCTCGCGTCCATGTCGTTGCTCGCGACGGCTGCGGCGCTCGCCGCGCTCGCCCTCGCGGCACGCCATACCGCCCTCTTCTACTTGCCCGCCGCGTTGTTCGGTGCGCTCACCCTCAGCGTCTACTCGCTGTCGGTCGCGCACATCAACGATTATTTGCAGCCCGCGCAGATGGTCGGCGCGAGCGGCACGTTGATCCTCGTGAACGGCTTCGGCGCAGTGCTCGGCCCGATCGCGGTCACGGGCGCGATGCAGGCGTTCGATGCGCGCGCCTATTTCGTCGCGCTGACGGTGCTGCACCTGGCATTCGCCGGCTATGCCCTCTGGCGCAAGGGCCGACGCGGACCGATGCCGACCGGGCAGAAGACCGCGTTCGTGGCGGCCGCGCCGCAGGCCGCGCCGACCGGCCTATTGTCGGCGCAGCCGGAGAGCGAATAGAGTCGGCGCCGGCTCGCGACGCCAAGCGGCGTGCCGGGCGCACTCCCGACAAGGCGTGACGCCTTTCACGGCCGCTGGCGACCGAATATTCTACGGTGCGCTTCGTCGCGCCAAGGGAGACGTGATCTATGCACCGCCCTATCCTCGCCGCCGCGGCGGCATGTCTCGTGATGGTCGCGCCGGCGGCTTACGCCGCCGAGTTGAGTTACAGCTACGTCGAAGGAGCCATTGGGGCCACCAGCACCGACACGCCGGTCGGTGAGCAAAGCGGCAACGCGGGGGAGGCATCCTTCTCTTACGGCATCCTCAAGCTCTTGCACGTCTTCGCAAGCTATCGCATGAACGACTTCGATCACCTGTCGCAGAGCACCGAGCTCACGACGGCAGGCGCGGGCTTCACGTACAACTTCACGCCGACCCAGAGCGTGTACGTCGACTTGGCCGGCGTGTCGGCGCAGGCCGACTCGATTGCGGGCGGCGGCACGATCGGCCCGGACGGCACGGGTTACGGCTATGCGGTCGGCTATCGCGAGATGCGGCCGAACGGCAAGATCGAGTTCGACGTGAAGGCGAGCCGGCTCGTGTTCGACGACCCCGCCTTTTCGAACACCTCGATCGACATGGACCTGCTTTTCAGGGTGACGCCGCGGTTCAAGATCGATGCGGGCATTCGCTTCATCGGCGACGAGAACGCGTTCCGCGTCGGCGCGCGCTACTACTTACCGAGCCGGTTCGAACGCCGGTAGCGTTCGTCTCTCGACGCCGCTCGTGCGGCGACGGCTCGACCGAAGCTCCTGCGCGCGGCGCAAAAAGCCGCGCAATTCCGTCCGCAATCAATAGAATGTGCGGACCGGGGGGAGCATGGCGGGCCTTCTGTCGAAACAGCGCATCGTCGCCGGGCCGACGTTCAATCGTTGGCTCGTCGCACCCGCTTCGATCGCGATCCATCTGTGCATCGGCTCCGTCTACGCCTGGAGCATCTACAACCCGGTGCTCGCGCGCGCACGAGGCGTCGTCGCGCCGGCGGCGGAGGATTGGCTGCTCTCTTCCGTCGTCCCGATCTTCACGGTGGCGATCGTGTTCCTCGGGCTCGCCGCGGCGATCGCGGGCAAATGGCTCGAGGACGTTGGGCCGCGCGTCGTCGGCACGGTCGCCGCAATCTGCTGGGGCGGCGGTTATTTGATCGGCGGTGCCGGCATCCTGCTGCACCAGTTACCTCTCGTATATCTCGGCTACGGCGCGATCGGCGGCTGCGGCTTAGGATTGGGCTACGTGTCGCCCGTGAGCACGTTACTGCGCTGGTTTCCGGATCGGCGCGGCATGGCCACGGGTCTGGCGATCATGGGATTCGGCGGCGGCGCGATCATTGCGGCACCGCTGCAGCGTCACCTGATCCGGCTTTTCTATCGGGCGCCGGACTATTTGGGCACCGTCGATCAGGTTCGGCTCGTGACCGAAGCCGGGCGGCGCTTCGCCGAGGTCGGCGGTGCGATGCACGAGGTCGTCGTGGTCGGAGCGAACGACGTCGCGGGCATGATCGTGCGCGGCGCACAGGGCGTCTACGCGGTCGGCACGGGCAACACCGGTGTGGCCCAAACCTTCATCACGCTCGGGTTGATCTATCTCGTCGTGATGCTGGTGGCCGCCTTCTCGTACCGCTTGCCGGCACCGGGCTGGAAGCCGGCGGGCTGGTCGCCGCCCGACGTCGCGCACCGCGCGAAGCGCATGATCAGCAGCCGCAACGTGCACATCGACCAGGCCCTCAAGACGCGCCAGTTCTACCAGCTCTGGATCGTGCTCTGCTTCAACGTGACGGCCGGAATCGGCGTGCTCAGCGTCGCGCAGACGATGATGACCGAGATCTTCGGCACCACCCTGCCTCGCATCGTCGACGGCGAGTTCGCGGCGACCTACGTCGCCATGATCAGCGTGTTCAACATGCTCGGCCGCTTCTTCTGGGCGAGCGCGTCCGACTACATCGGCCGGCGCAACACGTACTGGCTGTTCTTCGCGCTCGGCATCGTGCTGTACCTGTCGATTCCCCTGGTCGCGCAGCGCGTGAGCGCGAACCCATCGGTGGTATGGCTCGTGTATTTCTACGCCGCCACGATGATCATCTTCACGATGTACGGCGGCGGTTTCGCGACGATTCCCGCCTATCTCGCCGACGTGTTCGGCACGCGCTACGTCGGCGGCATCCACGGGCGGCTGCTCACGGCCTGGAGCGTGGCCGGCGTGCTCGGCCCGCTCGCGATCACGCAGCTGCGAGCCCGGGCGCTCGACTCGGCGATTCGGGAGCTCGCCGCGCGCGTCGATCCCCAGCGCTTCCAACAAGCGTTCGGGGCGGGCTTGAGCCAGCTCGACCAGCTCGTGCGCCAACAGACGGTCACGATCGGCAAGCTCATGGAGATCGCTCCGGCCGGCACGGTGGACCCAACGCCGAGCTTGTACAATCTCACGATGTACCTCATGGCAGCCCTGCTCGCGATTGCGCTCGTCGCGAATGCGCTGATGCGCCCGGTCGATGCGCGCCATCATTTGGGCGATACCGAGGCCGTGGAAGCGGGTTGACGATGCGACATCCAAGCTCGAAGGTTGCACGGCTTGGCGCCGCGCTCGGGACCGTCGCGGCGTGCGCCGTGCTCGCCGCGGGGGTCGAGCGCAGCGCGCTTGCGCAACCGAGCGGCGGGTCGCGGCCAGCCGCGCCGACCTTGCTCACGCTCGATACGCACGACGACATCCCGCTCGACTTCGCGACGTCGGCCGTCGACCCGCTCGACGCCGACCTGCAAGTGAACCTCGAGAAGATGCGCCGCGGCGGCCTAGACGCCGGGTTCTTCATCGTGTTCGTGGAGCAGACCGAGCGGACCGAGCGCAACTACCTCAAAGCCCGCGCCGACGCGCTCACGAAATTCGCGGCCATCCATCGCATGGCCGAGGATCTTTACCCCGACCGCATCGAGATCGCGTACACGGCCGCGGACGTGCGCCGCATTCACGCGGCGGGCAAGCTGGTCGCCGCGATCGGCATCGAGAACGGTTATGTGCTCGGCAAGAACCTCGAGATGCTCGACCGCTACTACGCGCTCGGTGCTCGCTACGTGACCCTCGTGCACAACGGCGACGACGACCTCGCGCGGTCGGCGCAGCCGCGGCCCGAGCTCGGCGATCCCGTCGATTCCAAGCAAGGCGTCACGCCGCTCGGCGCGACCGCGATCGCACGCATGAACCGGCTCGGCATCATGGTCGACGTGTCGCACGGCTCGAAACAGACCGCGCTCGACGCGATCCGCCTATCGAAGGCGCCCGTGATCGCATCGCATTCGGGCGTCGCCGGCGTCACACCCCATCCGCGCAACATGGACGACGAAACGCTACTCGCGCTGCGCGACAACGGCGGGGTGATCCAGGTCGTGGCCTTCGACTCGTACGTCAAGGCGCAGCCCGAGGAGGAAGTCGCGGCGCTGAACGACCTGCGCAAGCAGTTCGCAGTGACCGACCGCGCAAGCCTGCTCGCGCTGCCTGCCGAGCGCCGCGCGGCGTACGACACAGGCCTCGCAATGATCAAGAAGCGCTGGCCGCCGGCCACGGTCCGGGACTTCGTCGACCACATCGACTATGCGGTCCGCCTGATCGGCGTCGACCACGTCGGCATCAGCTCCGACTTCGGCGGCGGCGGCGGCGTGGTCGGCTGGGCCGATGCGGCCGAGACCGGCAACGTTACGGCCGAGCTGCGCGCGCGCGGCTACAGCGAGCCGGACATCGAGAAGATTTGGAGCGGCAATCTGCTGCGCGTATGGAGCGAGGTCGAGCGGGTCGCGGCGCGCCTGCGCGCCGCACAACACTGATTTCGCGCTACGTCGCCGCGCCTTCGCGCGGCGGCACGTTCCAGACGCTCGTTTGCCGCAGCGCGTCGGCCACGCGTCCGGTCCGTTCGAGGCGCGTCGGCTGATTCGCATAGTAGGCCTTCTCGAAGCTCTGGCCCGGCTGACGCAACACCACACCGAGCGCGACCGGCATCTCCGGCGGCGCCATCGCGAGCAGCAACTGCGCGAGCACGCGGTTGCCCTCGTCGTGCACGAGCACGTCGTTCGGCCGCGCCTTCGCATCGATCACTTGCAGCGTCATCGTCTTGGCGTCGAACGCGAGCCCCTTCGCACCGTCCGCACCGAACACGAGCGGCTCGCCGTGCCGCACGCGAACCTGGGTGTCGGCCACCTTGTCGCGATCCGTGAATGAGTTGTAGACGCCGTCGTTGTAGACGATGCAGTTCTGGAAGATCTCGACGAACGCGGCGCCCTCGAAACCGTGCGCGGCCTCGAGCACGCTGCCGAGGCCGGTCTTGTCCACGTCGATCGCGCGTGCGATGAAGCGTGCGCCCGCGCCGAGCGCGAACGCACCCGGCGACACCGGCGAATCGAACGAGCCGTTCGGGCTCGACGGCGTGCGCGTGCCAAGCCGCGAGGTCGGCGAGTACTGCCCCTTCGTGAGGCCGTAGACCTCGTTGTTGAACAGCAAGATCTTGAAGCCGACGTTGCGGCGCAACGCGTGCAGCAGATGGTTGCCGCCGATCGAAAGCCCATCGCCGTCGCCGGTCACGACCCAGACATCGAGCTCCGGATTGGCGAGCTTCAACCCGGTCGCCACCGCGGGGGCGCGGCCATGAATCGTATGGAAGCCGTAGGTTTCGACGTAGTACGGGAAGCGCGCTGCACAGCCTATCCCTGAGACGAACACGGTTTTCTCGGGCACCGCACCGACGTCGGCGAGTGCGCGTGTCACGGACTTGAGCACGGCATAATCGCCGCAGCCGGGGCACCAGCGAACCTCTTGCGAGGACGCGAAATCCTTGGCTTGTAGTTGCGCACTCATGCGCGTTCTCCTCGCGCCACTTTCGGCGCGGCTCGCAGCGTCGTGGTTCCGAGCAAGCTGCGGATCTTCTGGACCAGCTCGCCGATCTGGAACGGCTGCCCCGTCACCTTGTTGAGCTGAACGACCTCGACGCCGAGCTTGTCTCGCAGCAACGTCGCGAGCTGCCCCATGTTCATCTCCGGCACGAGAATACGATCGAACCCGCGCAGCAGCTCGCCGAGATTCTCCGGCAACGGACTCAGGTAGCGAATATGGATGTGACTCACGCGCTCATTCGCCGGCATTGCGCGCACGGCCTGATACAGCGCACCGTAGGTGGAGCCCCAGCCTACGACCGCGAGCGCGCCCTGCTCGGGGCCGATCTCGACCTTCTGCGGCGGTATGAACTTCCCGACCGCAGCGACCTTGTTCGCCCGCAGCTCGGTCATCGCTTGATGATTCTGCGCGTCGTAGGAGATGTTGCCCGTGCGGATGTCCTTCTCGAGGCCGCCGATGCGATGCATCAAACCCGGCGTGCCCGGGGTCACCCACGGCCGCCCGAGCGTGTCCGGGTTGCGGTTGAAGATCACCGAGCCGACGTCCTCACCCACGTTGCGCGGGCCGGGGGACTGGGTCTCGATGCGCGGGACCTCGTCGAGGTTCGGCAAGCGCCACGGCTCCGCGGCGTTCGCGAGGTAACCGTCCGTGAGCAGCATGACCGGCGTCATGTGCCGCAGCGCGATGCGCACCGCCTCGATCGCGACCTCGAAGCAGTCGCTCGGACTGCGAGCCGCGAGCACCGGAACCGGCGCATCGGCGTTGCGGCCGTACACCGCCTGATAGAGGTCGGATTGCTCCGTCTTCGTGGGCAGGCCCGTCGATGGGCCGCCGCGCTGCGAATCGACGATCACGAGCGGCAGCTCGGCGTTGATTGCAAGCCCGATTGCCTCGGTCTTGAGCGCGATGCCGGGCCCGGAGCTCGACGTGACGCCGATCGCTCCGCCGTACGAGGCGCCGAGCGCGGCACAAATCGCAGCGATCTCGTCTTCCGCTTGGAACGTGCCGACGCCGAGATGACCGTAGCGCGCAAGCTGGTGCAGCAGCGGCGAGGCCGGCGTAATCGGATACGAGCAGAAGATCACCTTCCGATCCGCGAGCTCGCCGGCGGCCGCCAACCCGAGCGCGAGCGCCTCGCTGCCGCGTATGCCGCGGTACTCGCCCGGCGGAAACTGCGCCGTCCGCGTATCGATGTGCGGCACGGCAGCCGCAAGCTCGGCGGTCTCGCCGTACGCGTGCCCCGCGCGCAGCGCCGCCAGGTTGGCGTCACGCACGGTGGCGTCCTTGGCGAAGCGCTTCGTGATCCAGCTTTCGATCGTCGCGACGTCGCGGCCGAACATCCATTGCACGAGGCCGAGCGCCCAAAAGTTCTTGCAGCGACCCGCATCGCTCTTGCTCATCCCGAACGGTGCGACGGCCTCGAGCGTATGCGCGGTGATGTCGACCTCGACCACTTGATAGCCGTCGAGCGCACCGGTCTTGCGCGGATCTTCCTTGTAGCCGGCCTTGGACAGGCCGCGACTCGTGAAGCTGTCGACGTTCAG
Source organism: uncultured Gammaproteobacteria bacterium (assembly GCA_963817615.1). Lineage (GTDB taxonomy): Bacteria > Pseudomonadota > Gammaproteobacteria > Steroidobacterales > Rariloculaceae > FEN-1219. The sequence continues at coordinate 1,396,473 of CAWFPH010000003.1, forward strand.
AATGATCAGCGCGTTCGGCGCGATCAGCGGCAGGTTGACCTTCAGCGCCGCCGGGTTGAACGCGACGAGCACTTGCGGGGCGTCGCCGGCCGTGGTGATCGGCCGCGCACCCAAGTGAATCTGGTAGGCCGACACGCCGTAGGTCGTGCCGGCCGGCGCGCGAATCTCGGCGGGATAATCGGGAAACGTCGCAAAGTCGTTTCCCGCGAGCGCCGTGGCCGCGACGAATTGCGTGCCCATGAGCTGCACTCCGTCCCCGGAGTCGCCCGCAAAACGCACCACTACTGACTGCGATTCCATGCTGCCACCGTCACGTCACTGCTCGGCGAGCTCGGCCTCGAGGCCGAGTGCGCCATCCGTCGTCGGCTTCCGGCACGCCGCCCGCCCGCGCCTCTCGAGTGCAGCGGAACAGCGAATTCGCGGCCGGGAGCTCGACGTCCGCTCCATTCGACGGGCCGGTGTGCCGTTCCGGTCGTGCCGATGATCCGCAACGGGCCGGTGCAAAGCGTGTCGAACGAGCAAGTGGGCAGGTATTATAGCGGGCCGGCTGAACCGGCAGACAATTCAAATGCATAAGCATATTTCACAAGCTCGAGTGGAACCCTCGCGGCCGCATGCCTAAGGTCACCTACGTCCAGCCGAACGGGAAAATCCGCGAGGTCCAGGCCCGCGCCGGCACCACGATCATGGAGTCGGCGGTCGACAACGACGTCGCCGGCATCGTCGCCGAGTGCGGGGGCTCGTGCTCGTGCGCGACCTGCCACGTCTACGTCGATCCCGCCTGGCTCGACAAGCTACCGCCTCCCGACGCCCAGGAGGACGGCATGCTCGATTGCGTGCTCGACCGGCGCGCAAACAGCCGGCTGAGCTGCCAGCTCGTGCTGCGCGACGATCTCGACGGCATCGTCGTGCGCGTGGCCGACGAGCAAATCTGACGCCGCTCTTTCGCGCTTGGAGCGCAGCCGCGTTTGTAGCAGAATTCCGCACTTTCGGATCGACCCGCGCGGGGTAATCAGCAATGACGTTCGTCGTGACCGAGGCCTGCATCAAGTGCAAGTACACGGATTGTGTGGAGGTGTGCCCGGTCGATTGCTTCCACGAGGGCCCGAACATGCTCACGATCGATCCCGAGGAATGCATCGATTGCACGTTGTGCGAGCCCGAGTGCCCGGTCGACGCGATCTGCGCGGAGGACGACATTCCGGCAGGACAGGAGCAGTTCCTCGAGCTCAACAAGGAGCTTTCGAAGGACTGGCCCGTGCTGACGAAAGCCAAGAGTCCACCGCCGGACGCCGACGACTGGAAGGACGTCAAGGAAAAGCTGAAGTACCTCGAGCGTTGACGAGCGGCTCGCGCCGCCGGGCCGCTCAGACCTGCTTCTTCAGCGGCAGCAGATTCAGTAGGAACTCGATCGCGCGCTGGCGAAACCCCTTGGCGGGCTGGCGTTTGAGCTCGGTGCTGCCGTCCGACCAGTGCAGCCAGCCGTCGTCATCGAGCGTCACTCGCCACGCGTTCGCGGGCGCCATGTCGCGCTCGATCAACTCCTTCAGCTTCCCGGCCAGCGCCGCGCTGTCGGTTGCGACGCCGACCTCCGTGTTGAGCAGCATCGATCGCGGGTCGACGTTCGGCGAGCCGATGAAGGCGCGCTCGCCGTCGATCACGACCGCCTTCGCGTGCAGCCCTAGCGCATTGACGGACGCGGGCGGCGTGACGTAGAAGCCGAGCGCGGCGGCATCGGCCCGCAGCTCGTACAGCTCGACCCCGGCGGCCAGAACGGCGCGCCGCCAGCGCTTGTAGCCGGTATGCGCGATGATCTGATTGTTCGTCGCGAGCGAGTTCGTGACGATCGCCACGCGCACGCCGCGCGCGGTGAGCTCGCGCAACAAATCGCGAAAGTCGCGGTCGGGAATGAAATACGGCGAGCTGATGAGGACCTCGTGCTGGGCGCTGCCGACGAGCGTCTTGAACTGCGCATACAGCGGCGAGCGCCCGCGGTCGTCGAGACCGGGCGGATCGTAGTAGAGCTCCGCCGGACCGGCCGAGAACGACCCCAGGAGCGAGTCGAGATAGTCGTTCCAGTCCGCGCGCTCGAGCGGAAAGGACTCGAGCAGGGTCGCGCTACTCGCGACGGCCGCCACGAGACCGGCTTTGGTGGCCGCGAGCTCTTGCCTGACCTGACCGCGTAATGCGCGCACGGGATACGTGCGCGCGGCATTCCAGTACACATCGAACGACCGCGACACTTGCGGGACGACGGGCCCTGCCAGCAGCACGTCGAGGTCGTTCTGCACGAACGGCCGGTACAGACCGAAGTACCGATCGCCGATGTTGCGGCCGCCGACGATCGCGAAGCGGTTGTCGGCGATGAAGGTCTTGTTGTGCATGCGGTGATTCAGCACGTTCGAGCGCGACAGGAACTCGATCCCCATGGACAGCCGCCACCGACGCGCGGCCCATGGATTGAAGACCCGCACCTCGATCAGCGGATGCGCGTCGAGCTTCACGACGTCCTCACGCGCGAGCACGCTCAAGTCGTCGAGCAATAGGCGCACTCTCACGCCGCGGTCCGCGGCGTCGAGCAGCCGCGCCGCGAGCAGATTCCCCGTCGCGTCGCTCTCCCAGATGAAGTACTGCACGTCGAGCGACGAGACCGCCTCGTCGGCCAGCGCGAGACGGGCTTCGAGCGCGCGTCGGCTGCGCTCGAGCAGCCAATACGCCGACTCTTCGGGCTCGAGCCGAGCCTCGATCCGTCGGTCGTAGTCGGCGAGCGTGCCGGTCGCGGCCGGCGGCAGAGCGTCGTCGACGGCCGAAGCATTGCGCCGGGGGAGGGTCGAGCAGGCGGACGATAGGCCCGCGGTCGCGACCATCGCGGCGGCGGCCAGCCGCCAGGCACGGCGGCACCGGCGGGGCGCCGGACTCGACGCACCGGAGCTCGTCCCGAATCCCCGACTCGCGAACCCTGCCACTGCCCAAACTCGTTGCTTATACTAGCGCGGCGCAGCGTACCTCGACCGTCCGCGGGGAACAAAGACGCGGGTCGATCTTCGGTGCGCGCCGAATCAGGTAGAAGACGCACACGACCGCTCCGCTCGAGCCGATCCTCGAGCCGAGCGCTCGGAAGGAGAATCCGATGAATGCAAAGCTCGATCCACGGCTCTACATCAACGGCGGCTGGAGCGCTGCGGCGAACAAGAAGACGTTCCCCGTCTACAATCCGGCGACCGGTGAAATTTTCACCGAGGCGCCCGACGCGAGCCGCGCCGACGCTGCGGCCGCGATCGACGCGGCTCACGCCGCGCAGCCCGCCTGGGCCGCGTTGCCTCATTCGGAGCGCGCGCGGCTCGTCGCAAAAATCGCCGACGTGCTGACGGCCCGGCAGAAGGATTTTCAAGACGCGTTGATCGACGAGGGCGGCTCCTGGATCGGCAAGACGATGTTCGAGACGGGCTACAGCACCGGCGTGTACCGCGCGGCGGCGGCCGCCGCGTACCAGGTCACGGGCGAGATCCTGCCGTCGGATCACGGCAAGCTCTCTCTCGTCGTACGCGAGCCGCTCGGCGTGGTCTCCGTGATCTCGCCGTGGAACTTCCCGTTGATCTTGTCGTCGCGAGGCTTTGCGGTCGCGCTCGCGGTCGGCAACGCGATCGTGCTCAAGCCGTCCGAGGAGACGCCGGTCTCCGGCGGCTTGCTGATCGCCGAGATCCTCGAGGAAGCCGGTATCCCGAAGGGCGTCTTCAACGTGGTGACGTGCTCGCGCGACAACGTCGCGGCGGTCGGCGACGAGCTCATATCGAATCCGAAGGTGCGCGGCGTGAGCTTCACGGGCTCCACCGCAGTCGGCGCGCAGGTTGCGGCCAAGGCGGGCGGACTGCTCAAGAAGTGCTGCGTCGAGCTCGGCGGCAAGGACGCGCTGATCGTCCTCGACGACGCCGACATCGAGCACGCCGTGAATGCCGCGACGTTCGGCTCGTTCATGCATCAAGGCCAAATCTGCATGTCGGTCGAGCGCATCATCGTGCACAAGGACGTCGCAGCCGAGTTCACTGAGAAGTTCGTGGCGAACACCAAGAAGCTCAAAGTCGGGAACCCGCGCGAGATGGCGAACTGCATCGGCCCGATCATCAACCAAAAGCAGCTGGACAAGATCCGCGCGCAGGTCGACGACGCGGTCGCGAAAGGCGCGAAGGTGCTCTGCGGCGGCAAGCACAAGGATCTCTACTTCGAGCCGACGGTGCTCGCGAACGTCACGCGCGACATGAAGGTCATGCGCGAGGAAACGTTCGGACCGGTCGCACCGATCATAACCGTCGGCAGCGTCGACGAGGCCGTCGATGTCGCGAACGATTCCGAGTACGGCCTGTCGGCCGGCATCATCACGCGCAACGAGGAGCGCGCGCTCGCGATCGCGCGGCGCTTGAATACCGGCATGGCTCACGTGAACGACAGCTCCGTGAACGACGAGCCGCACGTGCCGTTCGGCGGCGTGCGCGCGAGCGGCCTCGGCCGCCACGGCGGCAAAGCCGGCATCGATCAGTTCACCGAGATGCGCTGGATTACGCTCGAGCGAGGCGGCCGGCACTATCCGCCGCCGTTCATGATGAATCCGGGCCATTGATGCCGCGTGCGGCGACTCGGTCGCCGCGCGCGACGCGTGATCGAACCGCTCGGTCCGCGGCTATCCCGGCCGCCGGTCGATAACGTATACTGCGGGCCCTTTTTTCAAGAACGTGGCAGAACCACTGCCGGCTTAGGGGAGTACCGAAGAAATGCCAAAGAAAGTCGTCGACAAGATTCTGCCCACCACGATGGTCGGTTCGTACCCTCGACCGGGCTGGTTCAAGCAGCAACTGCTGGGACGGGACATTCGCGTCGCGTTCAAAGAGGTCTCCCACGAGGAAGCCTATCAAGACGCGGTCGCCGCGGTGATCAACGATCAGATCGAGGCCGGCCTCGACATCGTGACCGACGGCAACATGTGGTACGACGATTATGTCGGCGTCATCGGCTCGTTCTGCTGGTATCTGTACGAGCGCATCCCGGGCTTCGAGCCGACCCGTAACCCGCACCCGTCCATGGTCAACGCCGGACCGAGCGCCGGTAAGACGTTCCTCGACGACTGGGGCGGCGTGATCAACAACGGCGCCGTGGACAAGGGGCACGACGCGCTGCGCTGGCCCGACCTCTACGACATCGCGAAGAAAGCGGCGGGCGACGTTCCGGTGAAGGTGTCGGTCGGCGCCGGTCCGGCCAACCTCGCGTGGCACGTCTACTTCGACAAGGACTCCTTCTACAAGAACGCCAAGGATCTGACCTTCGCGCTCTGCCCCATCTTCAACAAGGAGATGAAGGAGCTCGTGAAGCACGGCGCGAAGTACTTGCAGATCGAGGACCTCGGCGCATGGCTGCCGCTGTTCTCGAACAACCAGGACGACTACAAGTGGATCCGCGAGAGCATCGAGATGATGTGCGACGGCGTCGATGCGAAGATCGGCTGGCACTTCTGCTTCGGCAACGCGTGGGGTAACGACATCCTAGCGGCCAACTTCCCGCAGGGCTACCAGACGGTGCTGCCGCACTTCTGGAACACCGAAGGCGTCGACGAGTTCGTTCTGGACTACGCCAACCGTCACATGGACGGCGTCGAGTTCCTGAAGAACTGCCCGAAGAACAAAGGCGTTCAGGTCGGCGTGCTCGACATCCGCACGAGCATGGTCGAGACGCCGGACATGGTCGCGGATCGCGCCCGCAAGATCATCAAGGGCGGCTTGTCGCCCGAGCAGATCACGCTGAGCACGGACTGCGGCATGAAGCCGCTGGCTCGCATGGTCGCAAAGCTGAAGCTGAACGCGCTGGCCGAAGGCGCCGCGATCGTCCGCAAGGAAATCAGCTGAGCACGCTCGATCCGTAGGATCGAGGTGGCAAACGCGGGCCGGTCGATCCGGCCCGCGTCGTTTTCGGGGCCGCAAGAGCCGGCCCGGGGGACGGAGCGAAGATGGCCGACGTTGGCGTCGCTGGGACGGCGGTTCCTCGTATGAACGCTTCATGGGCCGCTGGAGCCGCGCGGGCATGGGCCGTGAGGGGTCGGCCTGCTCGAAAGACGGCGGCCGCGCGAGCGGCGTAAGCGCTCGGACCGGCGGCACGCTCGCGCCCTCCACGGGTCCAGTTGCGATCGAGCGCTGCATACAGCGAAGGCTCGCGGCGGCGCCGCTGGCCCGGGTGCGACTCTGACGCTAGACTGCTCGCGCATAGCGGGCGCTGAGCGAATCGGTTTGCGAGCCCGCGTCTCCCGAGGACCGATCCTGTTGGAAACACACGCCCACGTTCCGCAAAGCGGGAGCACGGCGGCGCATTGGGTCGTCGAGGTCGTGCTCATCCTCGTCAGCGTCGGCTTGGGCTTCGGCCTCGCGGAGTATCGGGACTACAGGGCCGACCGCCAGCTCGGCACGCGCGTCCTCGACGGCCTGCGCGACGAGATCGAGGCCAACTTGGCAACCGTCGAGCCGCTCGTTCCCGTGCACCGCCAGTGGCTCAAAGCGCTACAGAATGCCGCGAATGCGCCGGCCGACGGCCGCAGCGCCATCGAGCTGTGGTTCGCGACGCGCCCGCAGCTGCCGGCCGACGCGAAATCGCCGTTCGGCTTTTTGCGGCGCAGCGCGTGGGACGCCGCGCTCTCCGGGAATGCACTGCGGCTTGTCGACTTCGATTTGAGCGAGGGGCTGTCCGAGACCTACCGAATCCAGGACGTGGTGACGGCGAACGTGGACCGGCTCGCGAACGGCGCGTTCACCGCAACGGCCACCTTCGATCCGGCCGACGAGAACGCGGCCGCTCGAATGCTCCTGCTGACGCTCGCGGACATCGAGTCGGCCGAGGAAGCGCTGCTCGACGCTTATCGACGACGGCTGCCGGCGATCGGTGCCGCGGCCGGACACCGCTAGCGGCACGCGCCGCGGCCGCCGGCCGCGCAGCGGCTGCGGCCGCGGCGTCCGTCGGCCCGGGGTTCGGACACCAGACGCCGCCGGCCGTGAGCCGTGCTACGCCAGCCCGACGACGTTGCCGTCCGCGTCGATGTCGATGTTGTCGGACGCGGGCTTCCGCGGCAGGCCCGGCATCGTCATCATGTCGCCCGACAACACGACCATGAAACCCGCGCCGGCGTTCAGGTAAACGTCGCGCACGTTGAACACGTGGCCGCTCGGCGCACCCCGCAGCTTCGGATCGGTCGAGAACGAGTACTGCGTCTTCGCGATGCAGATCGGCAGGTTGCCGAAGCCGTCTTCCTGGAACTTCTCGATCTTGTTGCGCACGCTCGTGTCGGCAACCACCTCGCTTGCATGGTAGATGCTCTTCGCGACCTTGCCGATCTTCTTCCACAGCGCGTCCGCGTCCTCGTAGACGAACTTCAGCGAGCCGGGCTTCGTGTCGATCAACTTCACCATCGACTTCGCGAGCTCGGTAGCGCCCTTCGAGCCGTTCGCGAAGTGCGTGCAGACGAGTGCCTCCACGCCCTTTTCCGCGAGGTGCTTCTTGATCATGTCGAGCTCGCGGTCCGTGTCGCTGCCGAACCGGTTGAGCGCGACGATCACGGGCAGACCGTAACATTCGCGGATGTTGTCGACGTGTCGATCCATATTCGCGAGGCCCTGCATCAGCGCCTTCGTGTCCTCGCTGTTCACGTCCTCGATCTTGGCGCCGCCCGAGTACTTGAGCGCGCGCGCCGTGCCCACGAGCACCGCCGCCGAGGGCCGAAGGCCCGACTTGCGGCACTTGATGTCGACGAATTTCTCGGCGCCGAGATCCGCACCGAAGCCGGCCTCGGTCACGACGTAGTCGGCGAGCTTGAGCGCGGTCTGGGTCGCAAGCACGGAGTTGCAGCCGTGCGCGATGTTCGCGAATGGGCCGCCGTGCACCAGCGTCGGCGTGTTCTCGAGCGTTTGCACGAGATTCGGCTTGATCGCCTCCTTCATGAGCACGGTCATCGCACCCTGCGCGTTCAGCTCGGCCGCGCGGATCGGCTTGTTGTCGCGCGTGTAGCCGACGATGATCTGCTTGAAGCGCTCGCGCATGTCGCCCAGGGACGACGACAGGCAGAGGATCGCCATGATCTCGGACGCGGCCACGATGTCGTAGCCGGTCTCGCGCGGGAACCCGTTGGCCGTGCCGCCGAGCCCGTTGACGATGTGACGCAGGCTGCGGTCGTTCATGTCGAGCACGCGGCGCCACATTGGACGGCGGACGTCGAAACCGAGCTGGTTACCGAAATAGATGTGGTTGTCGACGAGCGCCGCGAGAAGGTTGTGGGCGATGCTCACCGCGTGGAAGTCGCCCGTGAAATGCAGATTGATGTCTTCCATCGGCGCAACCTGGGAATGGCCGCCGCCGGCGCCGCCGCCCTTCACGCCGAAACAGGGTCCAAGCGACGGCTCGCGCACGCAGATCATCGCCTTCTTGCCAATCGCGTTCAGCGCGTCGCCCAAGCCGATCGTGGTCGTGGTCTTGCCCTCGCCGGCCGGCGTGGGCGTGATCGCGGTGACGAGGATCAGCTTGCCATCGGGCCCCGACTTGACCTTCTCGATCAGCTCCGACGACAGCTTGGCCTTGTAGTGGCCATACGGCTCCAAGTCCTCCTCGGCGATCCCGAGGCGCTCCTTCGCGAGCGGAATGATCTTCTTGAGCTTCGCGCTGCGCGCTATCGTCAGGTCGTCTTTCATCGTCGTGTCACCGCCGTTTGAATCGAAGAGAGAGGGGCGGCGCCCCGGCCGCGAGCGCGACCGGGGCGGAGCGCATCAATAGCGATAGTGATCGGCCTTGTAGGGGCCGCTGACCGGCACGCCGAGGTAGTCGGCCTGCATCTTGGACAGCGTCTCGAGCTGCGCGCCGAGCTTGTCCAAATGCAATCGCGCAACCTTCTCGTCCAAGTGCTTCGGCAGCACGTACACGCCGAGCGGATACTTCGCCGTGTTCGTGTAGAGCTCGATCTGAGCGAGGGTCTGGTTGGTGAAGCTCGAAGACATCACGAAGCTCGGGTGGCCCGTCGCGCAACCGAGGTTCACGAGGCGTCCCTCGGCAAGCAGGATGATGCTGTTGCCGTTCGGCCACGTGATCTTGTGCACCTGCGGCTTGATCTCTTCCCACTTGTACTTCTTGATCTTCGCGACCTGAATCTCGTTGTCGAAGTGGCCGATGTTGCAGACGATCGCGTTGTGCTTCATCTGCTTCATGTGCTTCTCGGTGATCACATCGACGCAGCCCGTGGTCGTGACGAACACGTCGCCGATCTTGCAGGCATCCTCCATGCGCATCACGTCGTAGCCTTCCATCGCGGCTTGCAGCGCGCAGATGGGATCGATCTCCGTGATGATCACGCGTGCGGACTGCGCGCGCAGCGACTGCGCCGAGCCCTTGCCCACGTCGCCGTAGCCCGCGACGACCGCGATCTTGCCGGCCAGCATCACGTCCGTCGCACGGTTGATGCCGTCGACGAGCGAGTGGCGGCAGCCGTAGAGGTTGTCGAACTTCGACTTCGTGACCGAGTCGTTCACGTTGATCGCGGGGAACAGCAGCCTGCCCTTCTTGTGCATCTGATAGAGGCGATGCACGCCCGTGGTCGTCTCCTCGGAGACGCCGCGGATCTGGCTCGGCATGTTCTTGAAGCGCTTCGGATCCTTCTTGATCGACTTCTTGAGCTGCGCGTACAGAACCGCCTCTTCCTCGCTCTCGGGCTTCTTGTTGAGCACGGCCGGGTTCTTCGTCGCCTCGTAGCCCAAGTGCACGAACAGCGTCGCATCGCCGCCGTCGTCGAGAATCATGTTCGGGCCTTCGCTGTTGCCCCAGTCGAGCGTGCGGTCGATGAAATCCCAGTACTCCTCGAGCGACTCGCCCTTGTACGCGAATACGGGGGTGCCGCGCGCGGCGATCGCCGAGGCGGCGTGATCCTGCGTCGAGAACACGTTGCAGCTCGCCCAGCGGACCTTCGCGCCCAGCGCCTGCAGCGTCTCGATCAGTACGGCGGTCTGAATCGTCATGTGCAGCGAGCCCGTGATGCGCGCGCCCTTCAACGTCTGCTTCGGACCGAACTCCGCCCGGGTCGCCATGAGCCCCGGCATCTCGTGCTCGGCGAGCTCGATTTCCTTGCGCCCGTACTCGGCGAGCCCGATATCTTTGACGAAGTAGTCGTTGAACTCCTGCTTAGCGCGGACCGCGCGTGCCTGCTTAGCCATTTAGCGTCTCCTGTTACCTGAGTCTCGAATTGCCTATTTCAAAGCGCGGCCGAATGCGGCCTTGAAGCGCCTCTTGAATTGCTCGCGCGTGAAACTGTGGTTTTGCGTGCCATGCTGCTCGATCTTGATCGAGCCCATCAGGCTCGCGATGCGCCCCGTCGTCTCCCAATCGAGCTTGCTCGACAACCCATAGAGGAGGCCCGCGCGGTACGCATCGCCGCAACCGGTCGGGTCGGCCACGGTCTTCGGTTTGACGGTCGGGATCTTGTAGGTCTTGTCCTTCGTATGGATCTCCGATCCCTTGGCGCCCAGGGTCACGATCAGCGCGTCCACGCGCGAGGTGATGTCGCCCTCGTCCCAGCCGGTGCGGTCCTTGAGCAACTGCCACTCGTAGTCGTTCACCGTGACCCAGGTGGCCTGCTCGATGAACTGCCGCAGGTCGTCGCCGTTGAACATCGGCATGCCCTGTCCCGGATCGAAGATGAACGGGATCTTTGCGCGCTTGAACTGCGCCGCGTGCTTGATCATGCCGTTGCGCCCGTCGGGCGACACGATGCCGATCTTCACGCCCTTCGCATCGGCGACCTTGTTCTTCTCCGAATAGTTCATCGCGCCCGGATGAAACGCGGTGATCTGATTGTCGTCGAGATCGGTCGTGATGAAGGCTTGCGCCGTCAAGTGAGCGTCGAGCGTGCGAATGTGGTCCTGTCGGATGCCGCACTTCTTGAGCCATTTACGGTAGAGATCGAAGTCGCTGCCGACGGTCGCCATCGGCAGCGGATCGCCGCCGAGCAGCTTCAGATTGTAGGCGATGTTGGTCGCACACCCGCCGAACTCGCGACGCAGGCGCGGCACGAGGAAGGACACGTTCAGGATGTGAATCTGATCCGGAAGAATGTGGTTCTTGAACGAATCCTCGAACACCATGATGTTGTCATAGGCCGCGGACCCACAAATTAGCGCCGTCATTCTTGTCCTCTTCCGTTCGTAACGAGTCGCATCGAACCGGCGGCGCGCCGGCACCCCGCGAACGGAGCGCCGGCGTCGGCCGGAATGGATCTACTTGGCGTCCGACTTGAGCGCAGCGGCCCGGTCGGTCTTCTCCCAGCTGAACTCCGAGCGGCCGAAGTGACCGTAGGAAGCGGTCTTCTTGTAGATCGGCTTCAGCAGATCGAGCATCTTGATGATGCCGTACGGGCGCAGGTCGAAGTTCTTGTTGACGGCGGCCACGATCTTCTCCTCGGGCACCTTGTTCGTGCCGAAGGTCTCGACCGTTACCGAGGTGGGCTTCGCCACGCCGATCGCGTACGACACCTGGATTTCGCAGCGGTCAGCGAGGCCGGCCGCCACCACGTTCTTAGCGACGTAGCGCGCCGCGTAAGCGGCGGAGCGATCGACTTTCGACGGGTCCTTGCCCGAGAACGCGCCGCCGCCGTGGCGCGCGAAGCCGCCGTACGTGTCGACGATGATTTTGCGTCCCGTGAGACCGCAGTCGCCCATCGGACCGCCGATCACGAATCGACCGGTCGGGTTGATGTGGTATTGCGTGTTCTTGTCGAGCCACTTGGTCGGCAGCACCGGCTTGATGATCTCCTCCATCACGGCCTCTTGGAGATCCTTGAGCGAGATGTCGGGGCTGTGCTGAGTGGAGAGCACCACCGCATCGACGCCGACCGGCTTGTCGTTCTCGTAGCGGAACGTGCACTGGCTCTTCGCGTCGGGACGCAGCCACGGCAGCTTGCCGTTCTTTCTGACCTCGGCCTGCTTCTCGACGAGCCGGTGCGAGTAGATGATCGGCGCGGGCATCAAGCTGTCCGTCTCGTTGGTGGCGTAGCCGAACATCAGACCCTGGTCGCCGGCGCCCTGCTCTTCGGGGCTCTTGCGGTCGACGCCTTGAGCGATGTCCTGCGACTGCTTACCGAGACCGTTCAACACGGCGCAAGTCGTGCCGTCGAAGCCCTTGTCGGAGTGGTCGTAGCCGATCTCGAGCACCGTCGCTCGGACCAAATGCTCGACCTCGATCACGGCGTTCGTCGTGATCTCCCCGGCGACGAGCACCAGGCCGGTCTTCGTCAGCGTCTCGCACGCCACGCGGCTGGTCGGCGCCTGCGCCAGGATCGCGTCCAGGATCGCATCGGAGATTTGATCCGCCATCTTGTCCGGATGGCCTTCCGACACGGACTCCGAAGTAAACAGATATGACTTGCTCATAAGTTCCCTACCGTTGGTTTTCGCTCTATCGACAAAGGAAATTAGTTGACGTCTTCAATGCGGAAGCCCGTGCCCTGGCCGTTCAAGGCCACACGCCCTTCCGCCACGGCGTTCGCCCACGTCGCCGTCTTGACGACGCCGCCGAACGCAAAGAAGTGCACCTTCTGCAAGCGCGACGAAGGATTCGCAGCACGGTGGCGGGCAATTGCGGTAACCATCTCGTCCGGCGCCTGCGTGCTCAGCAGGTTCGCCATCGCGCCCGTGCGCGTCATCAGCATGCGAGCGGACGCGCCAACGCCGCAGAGCATCGCGAACTTCGCGAGCTGGCGCAGCGAGGCGGGCCCGGGCATGCCGACGTGGATCGGCAGCGTGATGCCGGCCGCGGTCGTCGCGGCTTCCCAATCGATGAACGCCTGCGGATCGAAACCGAACTGCGTCGCGATATACACCTTGAAGTCGGCCGTCGCCGCGAACGCCGCCTTGCCGCGCAGCGCCTGCTCGACTCGCGCCTCGCCGATGGCCTTGCTGCCCTCGGGATGACCCGCCACGCCGATCTCGCGGAAGCCATACTTGCTGAACAGTCCCGTCTCGAGCACCTCGAGGCTGCTGTCGAACGCCGGCTTCTCGGCCGTGATGTCGCCCGCCACGACGAGCGCATTCACCACACCGAGCTGCTCGAGCGCGGCCAGCGCACGATCGAGCTGCTCGCGGCTCTCGAGCTTGCGCGCAATGATGTGCGGCACCGGCTTGAGCCCTAGCTTTTTGATCTTGCCGGCAAGCTCCACCACAGCATCGATGGGGACGCCGGGAGGGTGCGCGACATAGACCGCCGTGTCGGGCACGAGCGCCTGGCGGATCGCGTCGAGCTTCCCCGCATCGTGCGGCGTCGCCTCGATCGAGTAACCGCGCATGAACTCCGCTATGTGCTTGCGCAACTCGTCGTTTGACAGCATCGCGTCGTCGCCTCGATCTCGTCCGCCGGTCTGCGGCGTGCTCATTGCTTCCGCGACACGACGAAGCTCTCGTCGTTGAACCACAGCCCCTTGTGCTTACGCAGCACTTTGGCGGTGGACTGCAGATAACTACCGCTCGTGATCACCGGCTCGAGCCGTTCGTCCTCGATCTGGCTCACGTAGATCGACGCGTTCCAAGCGGCGAACAGCGTCGAAGTGCCGATGCTCTGCTGGACCTCGCTCGGCAGCGTGTGCATCTCGTAGCGGAAGATGGATTTCGCGTCCGATCCGGAGATGAAGTTGAAGTTGCGCGCATCGCGGCCGAGCTCGTCGCGAAGCACCTTGATGAGCTCGTGACGATTCACCTTGAACGGCTCCTCCTGAGGCCAAACCTCGTGAACCATCTCGAGCGCCGGGTCCCCGCCGCAGGACTGCACCGCCAGCAGTCGGCCCGCGGGGCCGAGGCTGCGGACGAGGGGTGCGAGCACCTTGTTCACCTTGAACTCGGCGCTCATGCGCGCCCGCCAGGGTTGCGAGGCGATTACGAGATCGTAGTTGCCGCCGACCTGGCCGGGCCGCGGGATCACGCTGTCGAGCAGGAACGAGTGGTCCTTGCGGTAGATCACCACCACCGAGGGCCGCACATACATCGGGTTGCCGGTCTTTTCGCTCGACTTCACCTGCCAGCCGTCGACCAGGAACGGGTCGAGGCCGCGCAGCTGCTCGCCGTACTCGTACGCCGAGTCGCCCTCGAGCGGGACCTCGCGCCAGTTCAGCGCCGCGGCGTGCTTCACGTCGCGGGGCCGCAGCCACGGGGCCTCCGCGTAGTACAGGTTCGTGATCACGATGACGCTGGCCGGATGCTCGATGAACCGGTCCGGCAGCTTCTCGAGCGACAAGCGCACGTCCTCGAGACTGATCTCCTTGCCGACGATGAAGAACGGCATGATCGGATAGCGGCGGTGCATGGCGCGCATGATGTGCGACAGCACGGTCGCATCGCCCATGCCCGCATCGAACAGCCGCAGTGCCGGCGGCGTGGGCTTGAGCAGCGCGAGCTCGCGCGAGGCGCGCTGCGCGACCTTCCACTTCTCGTTGGTCGTGTTGACGAATGCGAGGTACTTCTGCCGGTTGTCGTAAAACCGAAACGGCCGATCGTCGGCGGCCGGCGCCGCAGCCGTGGTCTTGCTCTTGGCGGCCTTCGGGGCCGAGGTTGTCTTGCGCTTCGAGGACTTCGAACTCATGGTCTCGCCCTTTGTTGTGTCTTGCTCGTGGCTCGAGCCGTTGACGGCTCGCAGCGGGCGGTGCTCCTCGATGAATCCACGGATCCTGTCGGCCGTCTCGAGCGTGACGTCCTTGCCGTTCCGCAGGCGCACGCAAAGCTTGCCGTCGTTGACCGCTTGTCTGCCGAACGTGGACTCCGCGATCCCCGTCTGCCGACAGAACGACTCGATCTCCTCGAGCAGCGAGCCCGCCGCGCCGTGATTCACTTCGATCGCCCCCGAACGAATGGCTGCGTTGTAGTTTTTGGAGCCGGGGTACCATACGCCCCCGCTAAGTGGTTTGCAAGAATCTCTGCCCATCTTTGTCGCTGCGCAGACTGGTGGGCAGAATCCCACCCAGACATGCGGCCGACGCGGGACCCGGTATACTGCGCCGCGACCGTTCGCGGCCCGCTCCTGCGCGCAACGGCAACTCCGGCGGGGAGGCCGAACCGTGTCGCTACTCGAAGCGCTGAGCGGCCAAGCCGCGTTCATCAACTCGAGCGTCGTTCCGTGGGTCCTGCGCCTCGTGATGATCGGCCTCGGCTTGTCGCTGACCGTGGCGGACTTCAAGCGCGTCGTGCTGCTGCCGAAGGCCGCGGCCGTGGGCCTTGCCGCGCAGCTGATTGGCGTGCCGGCCTGCGCGTTCCTGTTCGCTTGGCTGCTCGATGCCCCGCCCGCGATCGCGATCGGCCTCGTCGTGCTCGCGGCGTGCCCGAGCGGCGTGACCTCGAATGCCTACAGCTTCGCGGCACGCGCCGATGTGCCGCTGTGCGTATCGCTGTCTGCCATCACGAGCGTCGTCACCGTGTTCACGATTCCGTTCTTGATCGATCTCGCGCTGCGCACCTTCACCGCGGCGGGACAAATGCCGCCGCTCCCGGTGCTCGGAATGCTGCGCGACCTCGTCGGCTTCACGTTGCTGCCGCTCGTGGCGGGGATGGTCGTGCGCGCTTCGTTCGAAAGCTTCGCGGCGCGCGCCGTCGAGCCGATTCGTAAGGCGGTGCTGTACTTGATGATCGCGGTGCTGCTGCTCGGGATCGCGTCGAGCTACCAGGAGCTCGGCCGCTACTTCGCGAGCGCCGGCCCGCTCGTCGTCGTGCTCAACGTCGCCACCATGGCTTTGGGCTATGGGCTGGCGAGGCTCTTCCGGCTGCCGCTGCCCCAGGTCGTCACCATCACGTTCGAGGTCGGCGTGCAGAATCTAGCGCTGTCGTTCGCGATCACCTACACGATGCTGCAGCGGCCCGACTACGCCGTGACCGCGCTGCTCTACGCCGTGGTCATGCCGGCAACGGCGCTCGGCTTCCTCGCGATCGCACGGCGCCTGAGCGGCGCTGCCCAGGAACGCGCGACCGCGCCCGGCTGACCGGAAGTGAGGGTTTCGGGGCCGTGCCGCACCGGAGTAAACTGCGCCGACCGCGCTGCGGGAGCCCTACGGGCTGCACTTGAACCGAGGGATTGAGCATGGCCTACATTTTCAATCAAGACGAGCTGCCGCGGATGCTGTCCGTCGTGCCGGGACGCGAGCGCGTTTTCTTCGTGAGCAAGGAGCTCACGAACATGGACGATATGCTCGCCGGCGTCATGTACTACAAGAGCGGCGCATCGTCGCCCTACCACCTGCACAAGAACTGCGAGCATTTCTATTTCATCTTCGAGGGCACGGCCACGATCGAAACCGAGGACGGCGTGCAGGAGCTCAAGCCCGGCGATCTCGTATTCATTCCCGCCGAAGAAAAGCATCGATTGCGCTCGAAGGAGCCGCTGTTCTATTTCGAGTTCCAAGCGCCGAACCGCTTCAAGACCACGATTCTGGACGGCACGAAAGAGGACCTCCTCTGGGAGAAGCGTGACGGCAAAGTGTGGGTGCAGAGCTGATGAGCACGACCCGAATCGATACCAATGCCGCGCCGCGAACCCGAGTCGCGGGTCAGGGCGAAGTGGCTGAGATCTTGAGCAAGGAGATCTGCGGCGCCGAGAACGTGGCCGGATCGCTGCGCTGGCTTCACCCCGGCGACCGTTTCATTGCGGCGCCGCTCGCCGACACTCATCAGCTCGTTTATCTAATGGAGGGCCGCGGCGTAATCGAGCTCGAGGGCAACCGCTACGACGTCGACAAGGGCGCCGGCATCTACCTCGGGCCGAGCGAGACTGCGACCGTGAGCCACGCGGGCGATACGCCCCTCAAGCTCTTTCATCTCGTCGTGCCGAAGCGCGCCGACGCCTGATTGCGCACGGCTCGCTTCGCGACAGCCCGCCGCGGCGTCTCAAGAATTATGGCGCCCACGGCCCCATCTCGGCGATTCCCTTGCTGAGCCCGCGCTCGGCCCGCTAAGCTTCGAGTAGGCGTTCCAGAAGCCGGCGAGCGCACGCCGCCACCGGAACGGAGCGCAAGGGCTGGCTAGGAGAGACGAAGTGAAGGGTAAGTCATTGTTGTTGGCTGCTGCATTGTCGATGACGGCGTTTGCCGCATCCGCGCACCACTCGTTCACTGCGACGTACGACGAGAACAAGACCATCACGATCGAAGGGACGCTCGTGCAGTTCATGTTCCGCAATCCGCACGCATTCGTGCACGTCATGGCACCCGACGACAACGGCGTAATGCAGCGTTGGGGCGTCGAATGGGGCGGCGCGGGCGCGCTGGCCGGTCAGGGCGTGACGCGCGATTCTCTGAAGGCCGGCGACCACGTGATCATCACGGGCAACCCTGGCCGCAATGCCGAGGATCACCGCCTGCGAATGCGCTCGCTGCTGCGGCCGTCGGACGGCTTCGGCTGGGGCCAGAAGGGCGAGACCTTCGACTAATCGCCGTTTTGCGCGCGCCGCGGTGGCGAGCGTCATCCGCCGCGCAGCGACCGCGGTCGGTCAGGCCGCGGCCCGTTTGATCGAGCGCTGCGCAACCGAGCCACCCTGGCCGTTCATCCGCTGCGCGCTTACGAGCACGATTCCGCCGGTCGAGACGTCGTAAGCCACCGAGTCGTCGATCGAGTCCTCGCCGATCACCGTGCCGTCGGCGATCTCGCAGCCACTGTCGACAATCACGTTCGTGAGCCGGCAATCGCGACCGATTCGAGCCTTCGGCAGAATCAGCGAGCCCGTCACGATCGAGCCCTGCTCGACGGCCGCATCGGCGAACAGCACGGAGTGATCGACTCGCCCCGCGACGACGCAGCCGGGGGCGACGATCGAGCGTACGGCCGAGCCTTCCCGCATGAAGCGCGTCGGCGAGCGCGGCGCGTGATAGGTCCAGATCGGCCACTGTGAATCGTGCAGATCGAGCGCCGGTTCGTCCTCGAGCAGGTCCATGTTCGCCTGCCAATAGCTGTCGACCGTGCCCACATCGCGCCAATAGGCTTGGGCGCGGGTTGCCTCGTCGCGGAACGAATAGCCCAGCACCCTGCTGCCGCGAACCATCGCGGGCAGCAGGTTCTTGCCGAAATCGTGACCGGAGGACGGATTGCTGGCATCGTCAATCAGCGCCTCGAAGAGAAAGTCACGGTTGAACACGTAGATGCCCATGGAGCCCAAGGCGATATTCGGTCGACCTGGCACAGCCTTCGGCGATTCGGGCTTCTCTTGAAACTCCTCCACCCAGCCCTGCGCATCTACTCCCATTACTCCGAACGCGCCGGCCTCCTCCACCGGCACCTCCACGCAGCCGACCGTCGCATCTGCGCCGCTTGCGGCATGCGCTTCGATCATCGGCCGGTAGTCCATCTTGTAGACGTGGTCGCCCGCGAGCACGAGCACGTAGGCCGGCGACCGTTCCATGATCAAGTCGAGATTCTGATAGACCGCATCCGCAGTGCCGTCGTACCAGCGCTGACCTTTGCGCTGCTGGGCCGGCCACAGCTCCACGTATTCGTTGAGCTCGGGCCGAAGAAAGCTCCAGCCCTGCGTGAGGTGCTGAATCAGCGAGTGGGCTTTGTACTGCGTGAGCACCGCGATTTGGCGGATCCCCGAGTTCATGCAATTCGATAGCGGGAAGTCGATGTTGCGGTACTGACCGCCGAACGGCAGCGCCGGCTTCGAATGCCACCGCGTGAGCTCTCCGAGCCGCGTGCCGCTGCCGCCTGCCATCACGACCGCGAGGGTCCGCTGGTTGAGATCCCGACCGTGACAACGGTGGTGGCTGACCGACGACATGCTCGCTCCGTGGTTCTGCGTGCGCCTTCCGAGGTCCGTCTAGCACGGATCGTGCCACGTCCGAAATCCGCATGAATTCACGGAATTGAGCGCGAATGCTCCGCTGCGCCGCACCACATCGGTGCTCGCTGCGCGGCGCCGCTGCGGATCGCGCGCAAGATTAGTGCGCGGCGGCGATCGTGTACGATGCGCAGCCTGCGGCCGCACCGAGAATAGCCCGCGATGTCCTCGTTGCCCTTTCGTGAACCGCCCGGCGCCCTGTGCTTGATTCGGCTCTCGGCAATCGGCGATACCTGTCACACGGTGCCGGTCGTGCGCGCAATCGCGGCGGCCTGGCCCGAGACGCGCCTCACCTGGATCATCGGCAGGACCGAGCATTCGCTGCTCGCGGGGCTCGAGGGCGTGGAATTCGTGGTGCTCGACAAGGCGCGGGGGTGGCGCGGCTATGGCGACGTGCGTCGCGCGCTGGCGGGCCGACGCTTCGATGCGCTGCTGCACATGCACGCCTCCGCACGGGCGAATCTCGTGAGCCTGACCGTGGCTGCGCCGCTCAGAATCGGCTTCGACCGCGCCCGCGCGCGCGACTATCAGTGGCTCTTCACTAACCGGCGGCTGCCCGCGCGCGCGCAGCGGCACGTGATGGATGGGCTATTCGAGTTCGCAGAGCTACTCGGCGTCGAGCAAGACGGCCCTCCCCGCTGGGATATCCCGATCGCGCCGGCCGACCGCGCGTTCGTCGACGCGCTCGAGCTCCGCGGTCCGACACTCGTGATCAGCCCATGCACGGGTCAGCGGTTCCGCAACTACCGCAATTGGCAAATCGAATCGTATGCGGCGATTGCGGACTACGCCCACGAGCGCTACGGCGCGCGCGTGCTGCTCACGGGCGGGCGCACCGAGATCGAGCGCCGCTACGGCGAGGGGATCGTCGCTCGCAGCGCGGCCCGGCCGTTGAACCTGATCGGCGGGACCACGCTGAAGCAGCTGCTCGGCATCCTGGAGCGCGCGAGCGTCGTGCTCTGCCCCGATTCGGGCCCGGCGCACATGGCGACCGCGGTCCGGACGCCCGTCGTCGGGCTCTATGCGACGTCGAACCGCTTCCGCACCGGGCCCTATTTCAGTCAACATTTGGTGGTCGACCGATACGCGGAGGCCGTTCGGCGTGAGTTCGGCCGTCCGGTCGATAGCTTGCGATGGGGGCAGCGCGTGCGCGACCCCGACGCCATGAGTCTGATCAAGGTCGAGGATGTCGCGACGAAGCTCGATGCCGCATTCGCGGAGCGCGGTATCACGCCCGTGCGCTGACACTGCTTACGAGGACCGATGCCCATGTCCACATACACCCTGCGCGACTTTGCAGGCGCGACGCCCGAGCAGATCGAAGAAGCGATGGAGCGTGCACGCGTCGTGTTCTTCGCGCGCTCACCCGTCGAGCTGCCGAGCGATGCCGATCTCGGCTTCCTGCGCGACGGCCTGCCGACCGAGCTCGAGACGAAGAACATCAGCTACCACCCGGAGTCGGATTCGATCCCGCGGTTCGCCGCGAGCGAGGACGTGCGCACGCGCGTCGAGCAGATCCTCCGGACGCACGGCCGGCGCGTCGAGCAGTTCCTGCGCGCCGCCGTGCCGCATTTCGTGCCGGGCTGGACGCTCGGAACCACGAGCTTTCGATCGATCGAGGAACGCGGCCGCAATCTCAAGCCGCGCTCGAGCAACGAGCTCGTGCACATCGACGCGGGCGCCTATGGCGCAACGAACGGCGCGCGGATCCTGCGCTTCTTCGTGAACGTGCACCCGACGCGCGATCGCGTGTGGGGCACGAAGGGCAGCTTCAACGCACTGCTCGATCGTCACCCGGAGCTGCTTGCGGCCGCCAGGCACGGCAAACCGCACGTGCCGATCCAAAAAACGGCCACGGATCGCCTTTTCAGCGCGTTCGTGCGCACGGTCGGCAAGCTCTATCCGGCGGTGCGCGTCGTCGACTCGAGCCCGTACGACCGCTCGATGCGGCGGATCCACAACTTCATGAAGGAGAACGCCGCGTTCCGCGACAGCCGCGAGGGTTACGAGGAGATCCGGTTCCCGCCGCTGTCGGCCTGGATGGTATTCACCGACGGCATCAGCCACTCCGTGCTCACGGGACAACACGCGCTCGTGACCACGGTGCTCGTGCCGCTCGCGAACTCGCGGTTGCCCGAGCTCGCTCCGTTCAACGTGCTCGCACGATCGGCCGCATAGAGGCTCGAGGCATGGCGAGCCTCGTGCCTCGCGCCGGACCTCGCGCCCGCCTCAACTCCGGCACCGCGCACTTCGTGCCGGGCGTGCAGGACGCGGCGCGTGATCGCATGGACGCAGCGGTCCTCGTCGCACGCACGCGGGATGGCGTGCGGACGTTCGACCTGCTGCGTAACGGGTTGCCGCAGCAACACGCTCACGCGCTCGTTCATCGCCACGGTCTCGACATCGATTCCGGGGGCGCTACACTCGCGTTCGGCAGCACGACCGGGAATTTCCGGCTCGGCGACGGCCGGGGCGATCAGTGGCAGCAGGTCAGCGGGCGTTTGCGGCCGGTCTGCTGCCTGCGCTGCACCGACTGAGTCGACGCCCGCACCGCGACCGCGCGTTGCCTCTCGAAAGGGGAAGAACATGTCCGTGACCGAGACCCTCGCGGCCTACGTCGTCGACAGCAAGCTCGACGCAATTCCGCGCGATGTTCGCGTCGAGGCGAAGCGCGCGATCTTGAACTATCTCGGCTGCGCCCTCGGCGGCAGCGTGGAGCCCGCCCTCGACATCGCGATCCGTACGCTCGCGCCCTACTCCGGGAAGCCCGCAGCATGCGTGCTCGGGCGCCGCGAAGGCTTCGACTCGCTGCACGCGGCGCTGCTGAACGGCATCGGCTCGCACGTGCACGAATACGACGACACGCTGCCGAAGAATTACATTCACCCGAGCGTGCCGGTCGCCTCCGCGCTATTCGCACACGCGAGCGCGAGCCCCGTCGCGGGGGCGGACTTCGTCCACGCATTCGTGCTCGGCTTCGAGGTCGAGTCGCGCATCGGCAACGCCGTCTACCCGGCGCACTACAGCGCGGGCTGGCACATCACTTCCACCACCGGCGTGTTCGGCGCGGCCGCCGCCATCGGCAAGCTGCTCGGCCTCGACACGCGGCAGATGGTTTGGGCATTCGGGCTCGCAGCCACGCAGGCAGCCGGAATTCGCGAGATGTTCGGCTCGATGGCCAAGTCGTTCCAACCCGGCCGCGCCGCGCAAAACGGCTACACGGCGGCGTTGCTCGCACACGCGGGCTTCACGGCCGGCGAGCATGCGCTCGAGGGGCCGCGGGGCTTCGCCGCGGTCATGGCGGCGGAGTACGACCTCGGCAAGGTCACCGGCGGACTCGGCACGGACTTCGATCTGCGCGAGAACGCTTACAAGCCCTACGCGTGCGGTCTCGTGGTGCACCCTGCGATCGACGGCTGCAGTCAGCTGCACCGCGAGTTCGAGCCGGCGCCCGAGTCGATCGCCGCGGTGCGGCTGCGCGTCGCGCCGCTCGTGCTCGATCTGTGCAACAAGCGCGAGCTCAATCGCGCGCTCGAGAGCAAGTATTCGATCTATCACGCCGCCGCGATCGGCCTGGTTCGCGGCAAGGGCGGCCTCGCGGAGTTCACCGACGACGCGATCCGCGACCCTGCGCTCGCGCGCGTTCGCGCGGTCACGACGGCCGTCGCGGACCCGTCGATCACCGAGGACCAGGTGCACATCGAGGTGACGCTCGCCAACGGCGAGAAGCTCGAACGCTTCGTCGAGCAGTCGCTCGGCAACGTGCGCCGGCCCCTCAGCGACGCGGACCTCGCCGAGAAGTTCGTGGATCAGGCCGTGCTTGCGCTGCCGCGCGAGCGGGCGGCCGCCGTGCTCGAGCAAACTCGGCGCATCGACGAGCTCCCCGACGCCGGCGAGATCGCTCGCGCGACGGTGCCCGGCGCAACCGCCGCGGCGGCGCGTTCCGCGTGACACGGCCGCACCCGACGCGTCGAGTCGCGCTCGCCGCGTTCGCCGCCTGCGCGATCGCCGCGCTCGGTGGCTGCGGCGGAGCACGACCGGCCCACGAGATACGGATTCCGCTCGGGGCCGGCGGTGTCGGCTTCTTGCCGCTGCTCGTGATGAAGGAGCGCGGTCTGATCGAGAAGCACGCCCGCGCGCTCGGCGTCGCCGATCTCACCGTGCGCTGGATCGAGCTCGGCGGTCCGGCCGTCATGAACGATGCGCTGCTCGCGGGCTCCGTCGACTTCATCGCGGCCGGACCGCCCGCGTTCATCACGCTGTGGGACCGCACGCGCGATTCGGCCGACGTGCGCGGCGTCGCGGCCATGACTTCGCTGCCGATGTATTTGAATACTTCGGCGGAGCATCTGAATACGCTCGACGACCTCGCCGCGGGGGACAAGATTGCGGTGACCGCCGTCAAGGTCTCGATCCCGGCGATCGCAATGCAGATGTACGCGGCGCAGCATTACGGCGCGGCCGAGGCCGGCCGCTTCGACCGCTACACGGTCACGATGACGCACCCGGACGCGGTGATCGCGCTGCTGGCGGGCGGCAACCAGATCGACGCGCATTTCACGTCGCCGCCGTTTCATCAACGCGAGCGCAAGGATCCACGCATCCACACGGTGATCACGACGGACGATATCCTCGGCGGCTCGACGACTTTCACCATGCTGTCGACGACCGCGCGCTTTCGCGCGACGAACCCGCAAGTCTATGCGGCCGTGCTCGCGGCGCTTGCGGAGGCGAACGAGCTCATTCGCGACGATCCTGATGCCGCAGCCGCGATGCTCTACGCGGCCGAGCCGACCGCGGGCTTCTCGGCCGCCGAGATTGCGGACGTGCTGCGGGATCCCGCGATCGAGTTCACGACCACGCCCGAGAACGTCGGCAAGTATGCGGCGTTCATGCACTCGATCGGCTCGATCGACCATTTGCCCGAGTCGTGGCGCGACCTGTTCTTCCCCGAAATCCACGATGCGCCCGGCAGCTGATCCTCCCGAAGTCGGGCCTGCTCGCAGTGCGAGACCGACCGGGAAACGCGGCGCATGAGAGCGGCGCCGGCGCTCGCGGGTCGGGAACCGCTGCTCGCGGTCAAGGGCGTGACATTGCAGTACGCGACCGCCGAGCGGCTCGTGACCGCGACGTACCGCGTGAGCTTCGACGTGCTGGCCGGTGACCGCTTCGTCGTGCTCGGGCCGTCGGGCTGCGGCAAGTCGACGCTACTCAAAGCGGTCGGCGGCTACCTGCGCCCGGTCGAGGGCGAGATCGCTCTGCGCGGCCGCGCCGTCGACGCGCCCGGTCCCGATCGCGCGTTCGTGTTCCAAGAGTTCGACCAGCTGCTGCCGTGGAAGACCGTGCGCGGCAACATCGCGTTCGCGCTGACCGCCAGCGGGAAGCTACCGCGGCGGGCGGCGGACGAGCGCGCGCGGCATTTCATCGCGAAGGTCGGGCTCGAGCAGTTCGCCGACAGCTTTCCGCACACGCTCTCGGGCGGCATGAAGCAGCGCGTCGCGATCGCGCGCGCGCTTGCGATGGAGCCCGAGATCCTGCTGATGGACGAGCCGTTCGCGGCGCTCGACGCGCTCACGCGCGCGAAGATGCAGGAGGAACTGCTCGCGCTGTGGGCCGATGCGCAGTTCACGGTGCTGTTCGTGACGCATTCGATCGGCGAGGCGATCCTGATCGGCAACCGCATCCTCGTGCTCAGCGCACATCCGGGCCGTGCAAAGGCCGAGCTCAACAGCTCCGGACGCGATGTCGCAGGCGCGACCGGGGAGCGGCTGTCCGAACGCATCCGGTCGCTGTTGTTCGATGACCGCGAGGTCCATGCCGGTGAGTGAGCGCGAGCGCGGTGAGATCCTTTACGACCTCGGCTCGGAGCGGGACGCGCTGGTGGTCGCGGCCCGCCCGCTGCCGCTCGCGAGCCGGCTCTACGGCAACGGCGCGCTGCGCAAGACCGTGCTGTTGTGCCTGCTGGCGGGGATCTGGGAGGCGTACGCGCGCGCGCTCGGCAACCCGCTGCTGTTTCCGACGTTCACCGCGACCGCGGCCGCGCTCGCGTCGTCGATCGCCTCGGGCGAGCTGCCGCACGCGGGCGTCTATACGCTCACGCTGCTGCTGAAGGGCTACGCCGTGGGCCTCGCGGCCGCGGCCGCGCTCACTGCTTTCGCGGCGGTTTCGCGCATCGGCACCGATCTACTCGAGACGTTGACCGCGATGTTCAACCCGTTGCCGTCGATCGCGCTGCTGCCGCTCGCGCTGATCTGGTTCGGTCTCGGCGACGGCAGCGTGATATTCGTGCTCGTGCATGCCGTGCTCTGGGCCGTCGCGCTGAACACGTTCGCTGGATTTCGCTCGCTGAGCCCGACGCTCAAAATGGTCGGGCGCAATTACGGGCTCTCGAGCTTCGGCTATATCGCACGGATCCTGATCCCGGGCGCATTCCCGAGCATCCTGACCGGCCTCAAGGTGGGCTGGGCATTCGCGTGGCGTACGTTGATCGCGGCGGAGCTCGTGTTCGGCGTGAGCTCCGGCTCCGGAGGACTCGGCTGGTACATCTTCGAGCACAAGAATGCGCTCGAGATCCCCGACGTGTTCGCGGGTCTATTGACCGTGATCGCGTTCGGCTTGCTCGTCGAGAACGGGGTGTTTCGCACCCTCGAGCGGCGAACCGTGCACCGCTGGGGGATGCAGGTCTGAGGCGCGCGTGCGGAAGGGCCTTGAGAAAAATCGAGCTTCGCAGCGAGCGACAGGGTGGCCTCGCGCCGAGCCGTCCACGCCACCCGTAAACGCTTCGCTCGCTCGGGCGCCGGCTTCCTTTTGCGCCGAGCAGACGCCGTAACGCGTTGTTTCTGCGATCGACGAGGCCAAACGAAACGCCGAGGACCGGAACCCCGCGCCGCGCGCATTGCCTCAAAAAGAGAGAGCTGCCGCACCGCACGGGGCCGTACATAAGAGACGATCGGAGTCTGGGCGGGCGGGGAATGCGTTGTCGTTGAGGCTCGGATTTTGTTAATATTCATGACAGTTATCAAATACTTAAAAACGTCTCGCAGGCAAGGGGCGGCAGCCCGGATCGGGACGTGACGCCGGACGCTGATCCGCGCGAAAGACTCTCGGAGACTTGAACGATGTTCATCACGAAAAAGCACCTGCCGCGACGCACCTTTTTGAAGGGCGTCGGCGCGGCCGTCGCTCTGCCGTTGCTCGACGCCATGGTTCCCGCGTTCGCGAGCAACGTGAAGCAGGGACCCCGATTGGGCTACGTGTACGTGCCGCACGGCGCCGTGATGACGCACTTCACGCCGGCGACCGTCGGCAGGAACTTCGAATTCACCCCGATCTTGAAACCGCTCGAGCCATTTCGCGAGCAGGTGAACATCGTGAGCCGGCTGCATCACCGCGCGGCCGATTCGACCGCCGTGCATTCGCTGAGCCCCACCACCTGGCTCTCGGGCGTGCGACCGAAGCCGACTCAAGGAGTCGACGCCTACGCGGGCGTCACCGCCGACCAGTTCGCGGCGCAGGCGATCGGCCAGGACACGCTGCTGCCGTCGCTCGAGCTCGCGACCGAGGATCATTCGGGATTGATCGGCGCGTGCGACCGCGACTACGGCTGCATCTACATGAACACGCTGTCGTGGCGCACGCACACGACGCCGATGCCGATGGAGATCAATCCGCGCAAGGTGTTCGAGCGCCTGTTCGGCGTCGGTGACAGCGTGGAGGAGCGCATCGCGCGGCGTGCCGAGGACCGCAGCATTCTCGATGCGCTGACGTCGCAAGCCACCGGCCTGCAGCGCAACCTCGGCACGCACGACCGCGACACGCTCGACAACTACCTCGAGGGCGTCCGTGAAATCGAGCGCAGGCTCTCGCGCGCGGAGTCGCAAGCCGCGGCGAATCCCGACCTGCACATTCCCGAGGCGCCGGCGGGCATCCCGTTCGCTTACGAGGACCACGTCGGCATCATGTACGACCTCGTCACGCTCGCTTATCAAGCGAACATCACCCGCGTGTTCACGTTCATGATGGCGCGGGAAGTCAGCAACCGCACCTATACGCAGGTCGGAGTCACGGAAGGACACCACGCGGTGTCGCACCACCAGAACCGGCCGGACAAGCTCGAGATGCTCACACGCATCCAGAACTTCCACATCGGGCTCTTCAGCAAGTTCGTGAAGACCCTGGCCACGACGCCCGACGGCGACGGCTCGCTGCTCGATCACACGCTCCTCGTGTACGGCAGCAACATGAGCAACAGCAACGCGCACGATCACTATCCGCTGCCGACGCTCACGGTCGGCAACGGCATGGGCCGCGTGAAGTGCGGCCAGCACATCATGTGCCCGGAGCACACGCCGATGACGAACCTGCTGCTGACGCTCTTGCAAAAGGCCGACGTCCCGCTCGAGAGCCTCGGCGACAGCTCCGGCACGATTGCCGAAATTTGAGGTCCGGCTGATGCACATCGGTTGGCTTCGTTCGACCGCCTGCGCCGCGGCCCTCGCCGCCGTCTGCTCCGCGACGGCGGCCCCTTCGCTCCCATTGGTCGAAGCGCTCAAAGCCGGCGACCACGCCGCGGCGCTCGAGCTCGCGGCCGACAAGGCGACCGCGACCGCGGTCGAAGCCGACGGCACGACGCCTCTGCACTGGGCCGTGCGGGCGAACGACCTGCAAGTCGTCGATGCGCTGCTCAAGGCCGGCGCCGACCCGCGCGCGCGCAACCGCTACGACGTCACGCCGTTGCACCTGGCGGCGCAGACGGGCAACGCGGCGCTCGTCGAGCGGCTCGTGAAAGCGGGCGCGGACCCGAACGAGGCCGGCCGCGACGGCGAGACCGCACTGATGACGGCCGCGCACAGCGGCCACGTCGACGCCGCGAAATTCCTGCTCGAGCGCGGCGCGGCGGTCGACGCTCGCGAGCAATGGCACGGCCAAACCGCGCTGATGTGGGCGGCCGCTCAGGGCCACCCCGAGATGCTCGAGCTGCTGCTCGCGCACGGCGCCGACGTGAACGCCACCTCGAACGTCGTCGAGTGGGAACGCCAAGTCACGGCCGAGCCGCGCGACAAGTGGCTGCCGCCGGGCGGACTCACGGCACTCCTGTACGCCGCGCGCGAGAACTGCCTCGCTTGCATCCCGGTGCTCGTGAAGGCCGGCGCGAACCTCGACGCCACGACGCCCGACGGCATCAGCGGGCCGATCCTCGCACTGATCAACGGCCACTACGACGTCGCGGCTGCATTGATCGAGGCCGGCACGGACCCGAACCTCGCCGACTACACGGGTCGCACCGCGCTGTATGCGGCGATCGACTTCAACACGATGCCGAGCTCGAATCGGCCGCCGCCGAAGGTCATCGACAACAAGCTCACGGCGCTCGACGTCGCGCGCCTGCTGCTCGAGAAAGGCGCGGACCCGAACCCGAGGCTGAAGCGGCTGCCGCCCTACCGCGCGAAGCTCGATCGCGGCAACGACACCATGCTCGGCGCCGGCACTACGCCGTTCCTGCGCGCGGCGAAGGCCGGCGACCTGCCGGCAATGAAGCTGCTGCTCGAGCACGGCGCGGACGCGACGCTCGCGCCGACGCGCAGCGGCATCAATCCGCTGATGGCCGCGGCCGGCCTCGGCACTCAAGAGCAGGACACCACGGGCCGCTACAAGACTCAGCAACAGGCGATCGCTGCCATCCAGCTGCTGCTCGACCGCGGCCTCGACGTGAATGCCGCGGCGAACGACGGTCGCACCGCAGTTCACGGCGCCGCGCTGCAGGGCTACGACGACGTGATCAAGTACCTCGCCTCGAAAGGTGCGCAGCTCGCCGTGAAGGACAAACGCGGCTTCACGCCGCTCGATACCGCACTCGGCCGTGCGGGCGGATTCGGCTTCTCGGGCAAGGAAGGCGTCGTACGCGAAGGCACGGCCGCCGTGATCCGCGAGCTGCTGGGGCCCGATGCCGCGGGCACGGAGACGGCCGCGGCGGAAGCGCCGGCTCCGCCCGGTCCCGCGACCGGCGGCGCCGCGAACTGAGCGCTGGGAACCAGGTCGCGGAGACCGGGACCCGGCCTTGCAAATGCTGGGGGCACCACCCATAGTGATGTAGCACGCCGGAGGCCCGCGAGCCGGCGCGCGCTGGGGGGGACGCCGCACGGCGGCGCCGGCGACTGCGACAACAACGGCTTCGCGGCTCACGACCTTGTGCGGCATGCGTTCCCGGCGTCCCGCCGGAAGCATCCGAGTAGCTGGAGTGCACGACGAATATGAGTTTTGACGGCTTGTTGCACCTGTCGACGTGGGGCTACGTCGTGCTGACGCTCGTGTTGACCCATATCACGATCGCTAGCGTCACGATCTTCCTGCACCGCCACCAGGCGCATCGCGCACTCGCGCTGCATCCGGCCGTCAGCCACTTCTTCCGCTTTTGGCTCTGGCTCACGACGGGCATGGTGACCCGCGAATGGGTGGCCGTGCATCGCAAGCATCACGCTCGCTGCGAGACCGAGGAGGACCCGCACAGCCCGCAGACGCGCGGCATCCTGAACGTACTCTTCGGCGGCGTCTGGCTGTACCGCACCGCCGCCCAACAACAGGACACGCTCGAGGCCTACGGGCGCGGCACGCCGGACGATTGGATCGAGCGGCGCGTCTACGGCCGACATCGCTTCCTCGGGCTCGGCGTGATGCTCACGCTCGACTTCGTGCTGTTCGGCGCGATCGGGCTCGCGATCTTCGCCGTGCAGATGCTCTGGATTCCGTTCTGGGCGGCCGGCGTGATCAACGGCATCGGCCACTGGTTCGGCTACCGCAACTTCGAGACCCAGGACGCGTCGCGCAATATCATGCCGCTCGGGCTGCTGATCGGCGGCGAGGAATTCCACAACAACCATCACGCCTACGCGTATTCCGCGAAGCTGGCGAACAAATGGTGGGAGCTCGACGTGGGCTGGCTGTACATCCGGCTGCTCGAGCGCCTCGGCCTTGCCACGGTCCGCAAAATCGCGCCGCGCACGTCGTTCGCGACCGGCAAGACCGCGATCGACGGCGATACGCTGCGCGCGATCGTCACGAACCGTTTCCACGTGCTCACGCTTTACGGCCGCAGCGTGATCGGCCCCGTGCTGCAGAAATATGCCGAGCGCGACGGCTTCTCGCCGCGCGGGCTCGCACGGATTCGGCGGCTGATGATCCGAGAGGGCTCGGTGCTCGGCCGCGACGCGACTGCGCGCCGCTCGCTCGACGCCGCGCTCGAGCGCAGCCCCACGCTGCGCACGGTCTATGACTTCACGCAGCAGCTCAAGGCCGTTTGGCACCAGACCGGACGTACCGACGTCGACCGTCTGGGCCGCCTGCAGCGATGGTGTGCCGATGCCGAAGCAAGCGGCATTCGCGCGTTAGGCGACTTCGCACGGCAACTTCAGGGCTATACTGCTCAAGTCGCATAGCGTTCGCTCGGGGGGGCGCAATGCTGCGGACCGAGATCATCGGACTTGCAAGCATCGGCGTGCTCTGCGCGCTGCTCGCCGGCACCACGCTCGGCGCACCTGAAACCTCCGATTCCGTCGCACGGCTCGACGCGCTCGACGCCGAGCTCACGGGACTCGAGCACGACATCGCCGAGCTCGAGGACATGAAAGCCATCCGGCGCTTGCAGCGTGCCTACGGCTACTACGTCGATCAGAAGGCGAGCGGCGAAATCGGCGCACTGTTCGCCGATGCGCCGGATGCGACCGCCGAGCTCGGCGGCTCCGGCGTCTACGTCGGTAAAGCGCGGATCACGGAGTTCTACCGCCGCATCATGGGCGGCGACGGACTGAAGCCCGGCGAGCTCTACAACCACATCATCCTGCAAGGCGCGGTGCACGTCGCGCCGGACGGCCGCACCGCGAAGGGACGTTGGCGTGCGCTGATCGAGACCGGCGAGCACGGCAAGAGCGCCGACTGGGCCGAGGGCCCGTACGAGAACGAGTACGTCAAAGAGAACGGCGTCTGGAAGTTCAGCAAGGTTCACTGGTACCAAACCGTCGCTGCACCGTACGAGCCGGGCTGGCACAAGGCGCCGCAGCCGCTGAATGGGCCGCTGCAAGACTTTCCGCCCGATCGGCCGCCGACGGCCGTCTACCTGTCGTATCCCGGCGCCTACCAACCGCCGTACCACTACAAGAATCCGGTGTCCGGCCGCTGTGAGCCCGGGATCTGCGATGCGCAGTAACCTCGCCCGGCGGCTCGCGCTCTACGCCGTCGCGATCGGTGTCGCCGGTGCGGCCGCGGCGCAGCCGGCACCCGCGCAGGATCCGACCGCACGGGTCGCCGCGCTGCAAGCGCGCATCGCCGCCATCCAGTCGCGCGCCACGCGCGTCGACGACGTGAACGCCATCGAGAATCTGCAGTCGACCTACGGCTATTACGTCGACAAGATGCTCTGGGACGAAGTGCTCGATTTGTTCGCCGACGACGCCACGCTCGAGATCGGCCCCAGCGGCGTCTACGTGGGCAAGGACAGCATCCGCCGCTATCTCTTGAGCTTGAGCGACGGCAAGCTCGGCCCCGTCCCGGGCGTGCTCTACGAGCACCTGCAGCTCGAGCCGATCGTCACTGTCGCCGCCGACGGCCGCACGGCGAAGGCGCGCTGGCACGGCTTGATGATGACCGGCATCGCAGGATCGGGCTCGGGCGGCAGTTGGGGCGACGGCGTCTACGAGAACGAGTACGTGAAGGACGGCGACCGTTGGAAGATCGCGACGCTGCACTTCTTCCCGCGCTTCCTCGCGCCGTATGAAGGCGGCTGGAAAAACGCGGATCCGAAGGCCGTCGACGAGTACTCGCGCGGCAAGGGCGTCGAGCCGGACCGGCCGTCGACCGTGCAGTACGATCCCTACCCCGGCACCTACGTGCCGCCGCTCGACTATCCGAATCCCGTGACCGGGCGCTGAGCCGGCGCCGGGCATTTTGGCGCCGGCTTCGTTAGACTGTCCGCAAAATAACGAAGCGTTCCCGGGGGGGTGCTCAGTGTCCTCGCAGCCGTCGTCGGACTGGCAGCCGCCATCCGGCAAGAGTCTCGCGCGCGGCGTAGCCGTAGCCGTAGCGATCGCAGCCGTAGCGCTCGTGGTGGCCGTGCTGCCCGCCGAGTACGGCATCGATCCGACCGGCATCGGCCGCGTGCTCGGCCTTACGGAGCTTCGCGCGCCGACGCGCCCGCTGATCGTGAAGGACGTGCTCGGCGGCAACGAGGGCGTGCGCGAGGTCGAGGTGCCCGACGCGGGCGAGCCCGTGCCGTTGCCGAACCCGGCGGTCCATCAAAACGAGACGGCGCCGGCCGAGACCCGCACGATCGAGATCACATTGCCGCCCGAAGGCGAGACCGAGATCAAAGCGCTGCTCAAAGAGACCAAGGTCATCGTCTACTCGTGGCACACCGACAAGGGCGGCGTCTACTGCGACACCCATGGCCACGACCCCGGCGCGAACGCCGAGTCCTTCGTGCGCTATCGCGAAGACCAGGAAGGCTCGAACGTGAGCGGCTCGCTGGTGGCGCCGTTCGCAGGCGAGCACGGCTGGTATTGGCTCAACTACAACGACTTTCCGGTCAAGATCACGCTCACGATCACCGGGTTCTTCGAAGACATCATCGACTACGGCATCCACTGAGAGACTTCGATCATGTGGCAACAAGTGTACTTGCCCGTTGCGAATAGCCTTGGCTGGTCGGCGCTTGCGGCCGCCCTGCCGATCTTCGTGCTGCTCGTGCTGATTGGAGTGATGCGGCGGCCGGCGTGGGTCGCGGGACTGTGCGGGCTCGCGGCCGCGTTCCTCGTCGCGGTCGGCGTGTACGGCATGCCCGTGAAGCTCGCGGGCAGCGCCGCGCTGTTCGGTGCGGCGTTCGGCATCCTGCCGATCGCCTGGATCGTCTACTGGGCCGTCGTGCTGTACCGGCTCACGCTCGAGACCGGCAACTTCGAAATCATCAAGGACTCGATCGGCGGGCTCACCTCCGACCGCCGCCTGCAGGCGATGCTGATCGCGTTCGCGTTCGGCGCGTTCATCGAGGGCGCGGCCGGCTTCGGCACGCCGGTCGCGGTCGCGGCCGCGATGCTCACGGGTCTCGGCTTCTCGCCGTTCTTTGCGGCCGGCATCTGCCTGCTCGCGAACACCGCGCCGGTCGCATTCGGCTCGATCGGCATTCCCGTCGTCACGCTCGCGGGGACGACCGGGATCCCCGAGGCCGAGCTCAGCGCCTGGGTCGGCCGCCTGTGCGCGCCGATCTCCGCATGCATTCCGGCCTATTTGATCCTCGTGATGGGCGGACCGCGCGCGCTGAAGGGCGTGCTGCCGGCCGCGATCGTCTGCGGCCTGTCCTTCGCAACCGTGCAGCTCGCGATCTCGAACCTGATCGGACCGCAGCTCGTCGACATTCTCGCGAGCGTCACGGCGATCCTCGCGCTCATCGTGCTGTTCAGAATCTGGCAGCCGAAGGACACGTTCAAGATGCCCGGCGAGCACGAAGCCGTGCTCGACATCAAATCGCACGGCGCGGGCCGCACGCTGCTCGCGTGGTCGCCGTATCTGTTCCTCGTGCTGTTCGTGTTGATCTGGGGCTATCCGTCCTCGGCACGGCTGCTGAACCTCGTGAGCGTCGCGTTCCCATGGCCGGGTTTGCACAACCAGGTGCTGCGCGTCGCGCCGATCGTCGCGAACCCGTCGCCGTACGCCGCGATGTACAACTTCAACTGGCTGTCGGCGGCGGGCACCGCCTGCGCCCTTGCGAGCGTGGCGGCCGCAGTCGTGCTGCGGGTGTCGGTCGGCACCTACCTCGGCCTGCTCGGCAAGGTGCTCAAGCAGCTCGCGTTTTCGATCCTCACGATCGCCGCCGTGCTCGGCCTCGCACAGCTCATGAACTACAGCGGCGCAACCGTCACGCTCGGCATCGCGTTCGCCACGACGGGGGCGTTGTTTCCGTTCTTCAGCGCGCTGCTCGGCTGGCTCGGCGTGTTCCTGACCGGCAGCGACACGTCGGCCAACGCGCTGTTCGGCAACCTCCAGGTGGTCACGGCCAACAGCCTGAACCTGAACCCGGCGCTGATGGCGGCCTCGAACTCGGCCGGGGGCGTCATGGGGAAGATGATCAGCCTGACGAGCCTAGCGGTCGCGGTCGCCGCTACGGGCATGCATCGCTCCGAGGAGGGCAAGCTCTTTCGCTTCACCGTGAAGCACAGCGTGCTGCTAGCCTCGACGCTCGGAATAATCGCGACGATCTACGCGTACCTCACGTAGCGCTGGGATCAGCGCTCCGCGGCTTGGCGAAACACGCGGTCGGCTTTCGCCGCGAGGAAGAAGTCGCTCTCGGTCAGGCCGTCGATCTTGTGCGTCCAGATCTCGACGCCGCAGCGGCCCCATGCGACGTGCAGGTCGGGATGATGTCCCTGCTGCTCGGCGATGTCGCCGACCTTGTTCGCGAACGTCATGGCGCCCGCGAAATCCCTGAACTCGTAGCCGCGCTCGAGGTGCCCCTCCGCATTGAGCGCCCAGCCCGCGTCGAGCTGCGCAAGCAGCTCGTCGATGCGATCCTTCGGCAGCGGCGGCACGCCGCCGCGGCAGGGAATGCACTGTTGATCGGCGAGGCCCATCGTCGGTCCAAGGCAAATCTTGGGTCATGATGCCGCGAAACCCGCGAGCGTCAAGCCCGCAATGCTCCGGCAGGGTCAGCGCTCAGCGGCCGAGCGGCAGCGTTTCACCTCGCTTCGGAATCCGCACGTCCGCGCCGTAGCGCCCGCGCAGCGCCGCCGCGAGCGCTTGTTGCGCGCCGGGCTCGCCGTGCACGAGGCACACCGGCGGCTGCCGCGAGAAGCCGCCGTACCATGCGATCAAGCCGCTGCGGTCGGCATGCGCGGACAACCCGCCGAGGGTGTGGACCTGCGCTTCGACCTTGATCGTCTCGCCCCAAAGACGCACGTGGCTCGCACCGTCCACGAGCCGCCGCCCGAGCGTGCCCTCGGCCTGAAAGCCGACGATCACGACGTGGCACTCGGGCCGCCACAAGTTGTGCTTCAGGTGCTGCAGGATGCGGCCGCCCGAGCACATCCCGCTACCTGCAATGACGATCGCACCGCTCTTCACCTCGTTGATTCGCATCGAGTCCTCGGTGCTCGGCGACGCAATCGCGTGCGCGAGCGCCGATCCGCTCTTCTCGTCGAACAGCGGCTTCTTGTACAGATGCCGATGGCGCCAATAGATCTCCGTCGTCTCGATTGCCATCGGGCTGTCGAGGTAGATTTGCCAGCGTTGCAGTCGCCAGTCATCGTAGTGCTCGGCGAACAGGTACAACAGATCCTGCGTCCGGCCGACCGCGAACGCCGGGATCAGCACGTTGCCGCCCGTGTCGGCGGCGCTGCCCAGAATCGCTGCGAGCTCCTCGAGCGTCGCGTCGAACGGCCGGTGATCGCGATTGCCGTAGGTGCTCTCGAGCAGCACGAGGTCCGCTTCCTGGACGAGATCGGGACCGCCGATCACGGGTGCGGCTGCATAGCCGAGATCGCCGCTGAATACGACCTTGACCGTGCGGCCGTTCTCGGTGAGCCAAACCTCGACGATCGCGGCGCCGAGGATGTGCCCGGCGTTCACGAGCCTGATCTCGATGCCCGGCGCGACGGTCCGCCGCTCGCCGTAGTCGAGGCCGACGAAGCGGCCGAGCACCTTCTCCGCGTCGGCGCGCATGTAGAGCGGCTCGACCGGCGGCAAGCGTTTGCGTTCACGCTTGCGGTTCTCCCAGACCGCGTCCCTCTCGTGCAGGTAGGCCGCGTCGCGCAGCATGACCTCGGCGAGCTCGCGCGTCGCATGGTGCGTGTAGATCGGCCCGGCAAAGCCCTGCTTTGCGAGCAGCGGCAAGCGGCCCGAATGGTCGATATGCGCGTGGCTCAGCACGACCGCGTCGACGTCGTCGACACCGAGCGGACGGCGATTCTCCTCGGTGGCTGCGCGCGTGCCTTGGATCTGGCCGCAATCGAGCAGCACCGTGCTGCCGCCGGCGTGCAGCAGATGACACGAGCCGGTGACGCTGCCCGCCGCACCGAGGAACCTGAGCTCCATGACTAGGCCACGCCGACCTCGCTCGAGAGCGGCGTGCCGTTGCGTGCATGCCAAGCGAGGATCGTTTGCCAAATTTGCTCGGCCGTCTCGGCGAACCAGAAGAGCTCGCGGTCCTCTGCGTCGATGACCCCCTCGTCGACGAGGAAGTCGACATCGAACGCCCGGCGCCAGTAGCGCTCGCCGACGAGCACCACGGGCACGGGCACGATCGTGCGCGATTGCACGAGCGTGAGCGTCTCGAAGATCTCGTCGAGCGTGCCGTAACCGCCCGGAAACGCAACCAGCGCTCGCGCGCGCAGCAGAAAATGCAGCTTGCGCATCGCGAAGTAGTGGAACTTGAAGCACAGATCCGGTGTGACGTACGGGTTCGGATATTGCTCGTGCGGCAGCGAGATGTTGAGGCCGATCGACGGTGCATCGACATCGGCGGCGCCGCGATTCGCGGCCTCCATGATGCCGGGCCCGCCGCCCGTCATCAGCAGCACGCGGCAATCGCGGCTCGACGTGCGGCAGCCCCCGACGAGCCGGCCGAGCTCGCGCGCGACCTCGTAATACGGCGCCTTCTCGAGCAAGCGCTCGGCCACCGCGAGCCGCGCTGCGACGCCAGCGTCGCCCGGCGCGGCGGCCGCAATCGCCTGCAGCTCCGCGACGCGTCGGTGCGCGGCGACCGGCTCCCGAATGCGGGTGCTGCCGAACACGACGATCGTGTGCTCGACGCCGTGCCGCTCGAGCTCGAGCTCGGCCTTCTGATAGTCGATTTGCAACCGCACGCCCCGCGTCGCGTACGTGTTCAGGAAATCCACGTCGCGGTCGGCCTGCCGATAGGTCGGGCTCGCGAGCAACGCGCGAACGCGCTCGGGCGCACCGGGGTCCTCCTCCGCCGGCTTCGGCTTCTGCCAGGGCAGCGGCTCCCGGCGCGGCGACGGTGGCGGCGTGGCCGTGGTCGGCGCGCCCGCAGGCGCTGCGTCGGCCGGCCGCGGGCGCGCACGCCCCTCGTCGGTCCCGCGCTGCTCAGCCACGGCGGCCGCGCTTCAGGCGGGCAATCTCGTCGAGCAACTCGAGCGCAAGCGCCGCGCCCGGCAGATTCACGTCGAACTCGTGCTGGAGCCTGATCACCCGGCGAATGCGCGTGACCGCGATGCCCGAGAAGCGCCACTCGCGTCCCACGCCGCGCGGCTCGACGATGCCCTCCTCCACGATCTCGACGACGAGCGCTTCGGTCACGCCGCACGCGGAGCAGAGCTCGGTCAGCGTGAACTCGATGCTCTCGTCGAGCGGATGTGCGTCGATCGACTCGCTCATCGGCCGCCCTCCATCGCCTCGCGCGGATTGATCGCAAGCTTCGCGGCCATCTCGCGATACAGCGCTTCGCTCGCCGGGTCGTCCGCGGGCGGCACGACGACCTTGAGCACGACGAACTGATCGCCGGGCGGCCGTCCAGGCAGACCCCGGCCCTTGAGCCTGAGCTGGCGGTCGGTCTGGGAGCCCTTCGGAATCTTCAGATCGACGCGGCCGCCGAGCGTCGGCACGCGCACGCTCTCGCCGAGCGCGGCCTCCCACGGCGTGACCGGCAAGTCGAGATACACGTCTCGGCCCTCGACGCGGAACAAACGGTGCGGCGCGATGCGCACCTGCAGAAACAAATCGCCGGGCGGCTCGCCTCCCGCGCCCGGCTCGCCCTGGGCCGCCACGCGAATCTGTTGACCGTCGATCACGCCCTTCGGGATCTTTACGTTCAGCTCGACTACGCGCGGCTGCACGCCCCCGCCTTCGCCGCGCGTGAGGCGCTGCAAGGACAGCTTGCGTGCCGTGCCGGCGAAGGCCTCCTCGAGCGTGATCTCGACGTCGGCGGCCGTGTCGAAGCCGCGGCTCGCGAAGCCGCCGCCGGCGCCGCGCGCGCCGAGGCCGCCGAACAGATTCTCGAAGAAGTCGCTGTGCACGCCGCCGCGCGGCTCCGCTTCGAAGTCGAAGTGCCAGTTCGGCGGCGGTCGAAATTCCTCGCCCGAACGCTGCTGGCCGAGCTGATCGTATGCGGCGCGCTTCTCGGGATCGCGCAGCACCTCGTAAGCTTCGCCGAGCTCCTTGAACCGCGCCTCGGCGTCGTTCTCCTTGCTCACGTCGGGGTGATACTTGCGTGCCAACCGGCGATAAGCGCGCTTGATCTCGTCGGACGACGCATCGCGCGCGACGCCCATCACCTCGTAGTAGTCCTTGAACTTCACGGCAAGAAGCTGAGTTTCATGGCGCGGCGCACGTTCGCGTCCGCCACGCTCCGTCGCTCACGAGGCGCCGAGCTGCTTGAGCAGGCTCACGAGGTCTTCCGCGTGCTCTTCCTCGACCGCCAGGATGCCTTCGAGCATGCGCCGCGTGGTCGGGTCGTCCTTGCCGAGATAGCCGATCATCTCGCGGTAGCTGTCGATGGCAATGCGCTCCGCGACGAGGTCTTCCTTGATCATGTCGATGAGGTCGGTGCCTTCGACGTATTCTGCGTGCGCGCGCGTCGACAGGCCCTCGGGCGAGAAGTTCGGCGCACCGCCGAGCTGCACGATGCGCGCGGCGATCTCATCGGCGTGCCCCTGCTCCTCGTTCGCGTGCTCCAGGAATTCCTGGGCCACGCTTTGACTGTGAATGCCGTCCGCCATGAAGTAATGGCGCTTGTAGCGCAGCACGCAGATCAGCTCGGTCGCAAGCGCCTCGTTCAGCAGCTTGAGCACGGTCTCGCGATCGCCGCGGTAGCCTTCCGTCACGGCCCCCTGCTCGATGTGCTCGCGGGCCCGCTTGCGCAGCGTCTTGATGTCGGTCAGAAAGCTCTTCTCGGCCATATCGACTTCTCCTTGTTTTAGCCATCGCATTGCGGCCCCTGCATGCGCAGGGTACCGCTCGCGGACTGCGGATCGGCCCCCGAACGATGCTATGTTACACAACTCACGATGCAATCGATCCCGGTAGTCGGCACGATCTACGCGGCGCTCGGGCTACTTTGGAGCTCGGTTGCCATCGGCCATGCATTGCTGCACAAGCGCCGGCCGCAGTCCGCGTTCGGCTGGATCGCCGTGTGTCTCACGCTGCCGTTCGTGGGCCCGCTCCTCTATTACTTCTTCGGCGTGAATCGGGTGAAGACGCGGGCGCGCAAGCTGCGGCTCGACGACGCGCACCGGCAGCGTCCGCCCGCCGAGATCGCAGTGCCGCCGCCGGGGTTCGAGCCGCTCGACCGCCTCGGCCACGCAGTCACGGGTCTGCCGCTCGTCGGCGGCAACCGTGTCGACGTGCTGCACAATGGCGAGGCCGCGTTTCCGGCGATGCTGGACGCGATCCGGGCAGCCGAACGGCGCGTCTATTTCGCCACGTACATCTTCGAGAGCGGCGCGGTCGGACGCGACTTCGCGGCCGCGCTCGGCGCGGCGGCCGGCCGCGGCGTCGACGTGCGCGTGCTGCTCGACGGCGTGGGCGAGCTGTACTCTCGGCCGCGCGCCCGCACCCTGCTCGGGCCTTTGGGCGTGCGGGTGGGCCGCTTCCTGCCGCCGCGCCTCTTACCGCCGTCGTTCAGCGTGAACTTGCGCAATCACCGCAAGATCCTCGTGGTCGACGGCCGCATTGCCTTCACGGGTGGCATCAACGTGCGCGACGGCTATGTCGCGGCCGCGACCGCCGCACGCCGGATCGTCGACATGCACTTCCGGCTCGAAGGGCCGGTCGCGGCGCAAATCGAAGCCCTGTTCGCGCATGACTGGCAGATCGCGACCGGCGAGCCGGCGGGCGGCGGCACGGATTCATGCGGCCCGTCGGGCGGCGCCGCATGCCGCGCGGTCGCCGACGGCCCGGATACGGAGTTCGACAAGCTCACGGACCTGTTCGTCGGCGCCATCGCCACGGCGAAGCGCCGAGTTGCGATCATGACGCCGTACTTCCTGCCGCCGCGTGAGCTGCTTGCGCCGCTGCAGGCGGCCGCACTCCAGGGCGTCGACGTTGCCGTGATTCTGCCCGCGCTGAACAACTTGCCGTATGTTCACCGCGCCACGCGTCACATGCTCTGGGAGCTGCTCCAGCGCGGCGTGCACGTCTACTATCAACCGCCGCCGTTCGTTCATAGCAAGCTGTTTTACGTCGACGACGACTACGCGCAGGTAGGCTCCGCGAACCTCGACCCGCGGAGCCTGCGGCTCAATTTCGAGATGAACGTCGAGGTCTACGACCGCGGTCTCGTCGCCGCGCTCGGCGCGCACTTCGAAGCCGTGCGCGCGCGCTCCGAGGAGATCACGCTCGCGGCGGTCGACGGCCGCAGACTGCGCACGAAGCTCCTCGACGGCGCGGCCTGGTTGTTCAGCCCGTATCTCTGAGGTCCTTGCCTGCGCCCGCTGCGGCCCGAAGGCCTGTCGGCCCCGGCACCACGAGCACGTCGCATTCGAGCTCGGCCGCCACCGCTTCGGCAGTGCTGCCCAAGACCGCCTGCTCGAGCCGGCCGCGCTGCAATGCTCCTACGACGACGAGCTCGGCGCGCCGCTCCGCGGCGACGGCCGCGATCACTTCGGCGGGGTCGCCAGGCCGCACGTCCGCGGCGTCGAAGCGCACGCCGTATTGCTCGACGAGCTCCTCGACCGCGCGGCGATGCAGCGACTCGACGTTCTCGTCGCCATACAGCACACCGGGGGACACTTCGACGGCCGATGCGAGCTCGAACGTCGCGGGATCGGGCGACGCGTGCACGACGCGCAGCTGCGAGCCGAACGCGCGCGCGAAGCCGGCGCCCGTCGCGAGCACCGCCTGATCGAGCCCGGCGGGCTCGGCGTGCGCGTGCAACGGGTCGACGGCCGCGAGCACCGTGCGGTAGCCGTCGAACGCGGGGTTCTTCACGAGCAGCAGCGGGCAGGTGCAAAGGCGCATCAATTGCCAGTCCGTGT
The DNA here is from genome assembly GCA_963817615.1 of uncultured Gammaproteobacteria bacterium. GTDB lineage: Bacteria > Pseudomonadota > Gammaproteobacteria > Steroidobacterales > Rariloculaceae > FEN-1219. The sequence continues at coordinate 1,437,299 of CAWFPH010000003.1, forward strand.
CCGTGAGCCGCGTCGAAAGCAGCGGCCGCTGCTCGGTCACGCCGACGACCAGCACGTCGGCGCGCCAATCCCGCGCCGCACGTAGGATCCCTCGATACGCCGGCGTATCCCAAAGCACTCGAGTCCGTACCGTCATGCCCCAATCGCGCAGCGATTGCGCGAGCCGCTCGAGATCGACACGCGCGCCTTCGATCAGCCGCGCTTGCGCGGTCATCGCCGCCGTGTCAGCGCGCTCGAGCCCGGCCGCAACGCGAGCGTCGTAGACCGTGCCGGCCAGCAGCATTTCGCCGCCGACTCTCTCGACGAGCTCATGCGCATGTCGAGTCGCGAGCGGCAGACCGCGCTGCCACGGCTTCACGGCGACGACGACGCGCTTGATCTCGGTGTGCTTCATACGCCGGGCCCTCAGCTTCCGCTTCTCGTTGCAACCTAGCAGCGGCCGCGCAGCGGCGCAGTTCGTAGTTGCCGCAATCGCACCGACCCGCAGCCATCCGGCACGTCCGTGCGCCCGGCCGGACTCTGCACCCGTACGTAATTTCCGCTGCCGTGCCCATACGAAGCGCGTGCTAGATTTCGGCGATGCTCCTAGACGCACGCATTCGCACCACACTGCGGAGGCGCAGCGGGGCCGGCACATGGGCCCGCGCCCTGCTAACCGCGTCGTTGATCGCGTGCGGCACGGCCGCCGCCGCACCTTCACCCGATAGAGCGGCCGCGGCGGAACCGCTGCGTCGCGGCGTCGAGCAGTTGCTCTTCGGCGGCGCACTCGAAGTCGGCAATGCAACGATCGTCGATCGGATCGTGCTCGGCGAGCTGTATGCTCGCAGCGGGCTCGAATGCCTCTGGAGCGATGCCGCTGCAGCCGCATGGATCGCATGGCTGCCGCGGATCGAACGCGACGGCCTGAGACCCGACGACTATTACTTGAGAGAGCTGCGATCGCTCGCGGCCGTTCAGAAGCGCGATGCGCAGCAAGCGGCGGACCTCGATTTGCTGCTGACCGCAAGCCTCGCGCGCGCGGCGAATGACCTCCGATTCGGCAAGACGGAACCCGCGCGCCTCGACCCGAGCTGGAACTTGCCACGCAGCACCCGCGGGTGGGATGCAGTCGCCACGCTCGAGGCGGCCATTGCGAGCGGCACACCCGGCCAGTATCTCGAACGGCTGCTGCCGCGCCCGAATCTATATCGCGAGCTGCAAACCGCACTCGATGACTACCGCGCGATCGCGGCGGCCGGTGGCTGGCCGACCGTCCCGGGGAGCGGCACACTGAAGCGCGGCGATAGCGGTCCGCGTGTGACCGCGCTGGCGCGCCGGCTCGCGGTCACAGGCGATTACCTTCGCTCGGAGACCTACAGCGCGGAATTCGACGCGCTGCTCCAGGACGCGGTACGCGGATTCCAGCGCCGCCATGGGCTCGACGACGACGGCGCCGTGGGGCCGGCTACGCTGGCTGCGCTGAACGTGCCGGTCGAGGCGCGTGTCGATCAGATCCGCCTCAACCTCGAGCGCGGCCGCTGGGTGTTCGATAACCTGCCGGACCGTTTTCTCGTGATCAACATCGCCTCGTTCCAGGCGTTTCTCGTGGAGCACGACACGCCGGTGTGGAGCGCGCGCACACAGGTGGGCCGCTACTACCGCCAGACGCCGACGTTTCGCGGCGACATCCAGTATCTCGTGCTGAATCCGACGTGGACGATTCCACCGACGATCCTGCGAGAGGATGTCGTGCCGCGCGCGAAGCGCGATCCACGATATCTCCAACAGAACGAGATCGACGTGCGCACGGCCGACGGCCGTCTCCTCGACCCACGCGCGCTCGATTGGACGAAGCTCACGCCACGCAACTTTCCGTACGTGCTCGAGCAGCGCGCGGGGCCGAATAATCCCCTCGGCCACGTGAAGTTCGTGTTCCCGAACGAGCATTTCGTCTTTCTGCACGACACGCCGAGCCGCGCACAGTTCGGCCAGGCGACGCGCACGTTCAGCTCCGGCTGTATTCGCGTCGAGGACGCGGTCACGCTAGCGACGCTCACGCTCGCCGATCCGGAGCACTACTCGCGCGAGCTACTCGAGGCCGCGATCGGTACCGGCGCGACGCGCACGGTGCGGCTCGAGAAGGCGCTGCCGATCCTGATTCTCTATTGGACCGCGAGCGTCGATGCCGCCGGAACGCTGCGCTTCCTGCCCGACGTCTACAATCGCGATGCGCGAGTGCTCGCCGCGCTCGATGCGCCGCCGCCATAGCAGCCGCGAGCACGTCCAGCGTCGTTGAAGCGCACCAGTCCGGTACGTAGAACTCCGGATACCAGCGGGTCGTCCGGTCTTCTATTTTACGGCCGCAACCCTCAACGGAGCGTGCCATGACAGTCAAGCAAGTGATGTTTCGATCGGCGGCACGCGAAAAGGTGCTGCGCGGCGCGGCCCAGCTCGCCGACGCCGTGCGAATCACGCTCGGCCCAAAGTCGAAATCGGTGCTCATCCAGAAGAAATGGGGGGTACCGCTCGTCTGCAACGACGGCGTGACGATCGCGAAGGAGATGGAGCTCGAGGACCCCGAGGAGAACCTCGGCGCGCAAATGCTGCGCCAGGCAGCTGAGAAGACCGGCGATGCGGTCGGCGACGGCACGAGCACCGCGACGATCCTGGCGCACGCGATCTACGCGGAGGGCGTGCGCAACGTGGCGGCCGGCGCGAGCGCGATCGACCTCAAGCGGGGTCTCGACCGCGCGCTCGAGGCAGCCGTGAAGTCGCTCGGCGCTCAAGCGAAACCCGTCGGCAGCCGTAAAGAGAAAGCCCAGGTCGCCACGATCTCGGCGCACAACGACGCCGTAATCGGCGAGCTCGTCGCGGACGCAATGGAGAAGGTCGGCGGCGAAGGCGTCATCACGGTCGAGGAGTCGAAGACCACCGAGACGACGCTCGAGATCGTCGAAGGCCTGCAATTCGATCGCGGCTATTTGTCGCCGTATTTCATCACCGACGCGACGGCCATGGAGGCCGCGCTGGACGACGCCTACGTGCTGATCTGCGACCGCAAGCTCGGCGCGGTGAAGGACATCTTGCCGGTGCTCGAGGAGGTCGCCAAATCCGGCCGGCCGATCTTGTTCATTGCCGAGGACATCGAGGGCGAGGCGCTCGCGACGCTGATCGTGAATCAAATCCGCGGCGTGCTGAAGAATACCGCCGTCAAAGCGCCCGGGTTCGGCGACCGCCGCAAAGCAATGCTCGAGGATATCGCGGCGCTGACCGGCGGCGAGCTGATCTCCGAGGATCTCGGCATCAAGCTCGACCAAGTCGAGCTCAAGCAGCTCGGCCGAGCGCGACGCGTCGTCGTGGACAAGGACAGCACCACGATCATCGGCGGCGCCGGCAGCAAGGACAAGATCCAGGGCCGGATCCAGATGCTCCGCAAGGAGATCGACAAGTCGACGAGCGACTACGACCGCGAGAAGCTCGAGGAGCGGCTCGCGAAGCTCTCGGGCGGCGTCGCCGTGATCCGCGTCGGCGCGCCGACCGAGTCCGAGATGAAGTCGAAGAAGGACGCGCTCGACGACGCGATCAGCTCGACGAAGGCCGCGGTCGCCGAGGGCATCGTGGCCGGGGGCGGCCTTGCGCTGCTGCGCGCGTGCCCCGCGGTCGCCGCGCTCGAGGAACAAGCGAGCGGCGACGAGCGCACGGGCGTGCAGATACTGAAGCGTGCGCTCGAGGCGCCGACGCGCCAGATCGCCGAGAACTCGGCGGCCGACGGCGGCGTCGTGGTCGAGCGAATGCTGAACGGCAAGGGCAACCTCGGCTTCGATGCCGCGCGCAAGGAATACGTGGACCTGTTCGAGGCGGGCATCGTCGACCCGGCCAAAGTCGTGCGTCTGGCGCTCGAGAACGCGGTATCCGTCGCGAGCGTGCTGCTGCTGACCGAAGCGACGATGACCGAGAAGCCGGAGAAGCATCCGGAGCACGCCCCGGTCGAGCCGCCGATGTAGCGCGCCGAAGGCCCGCGGCCCGGAGCGGCGGCTTACAGTCCCGCGCCGATGATCCGCCGCTTCGCCGCTTCCGATGCCGCAACGTAGACCACGGTGATCGCGATCAGCACGGCAACGACGTGGCCGGGCAACGCGACGAACCCGAAATACCGGCTGAGCGGCAGATACGGAATCGCGAGCGCGAGCGCGGCTACCGCGAGCGTCGTGACCCACAACCAGCGGCCCGGCCGGCTGCGGTAGAAGGGCCGCCGCGTGCGCAGCACGAGGGCGATCGCGAGCTCCGTCAGCAACGACTCCACGAACCAGCCCGTGCGAAACAGCTCTGCCGGCGCAGCGAACACGGCCAACAGCACGGCGAACGTCAGCACGTCGAACACGGAGCTGATCGCGCCGAACACCCACATGAAACGCCGCACGGCGCGCACGTCCCAGCGCCGCGGCACGGCGACGAGCTCCGGATCGACCGCATCACCCGCGATCGCCATTCCGGGCACGTCCGACAGGAAGTTGTTGAGCAGAATCTGCGTCGCGAGCAGCGGTAAGAACGGCAAGAACAGCGACGCGCCCGCCATGCTCAACATGTTGCCGAAGTTCGCGCTGGTCGTGATCGACACGTATTTCATGGTGTTCGCAAAGGTGGCGCGGCCCTGCTCGATGCCGCGTCGCAGCACGTCGAGATCGTTCTCGAGCAGCACGAAATCGGCGGCCTCCTTGGCCACGTCGACCGCGCCGTCGACGGAGATGCCGACATCGGCGGCGCGCAGCGCGGGCGCATCGTTGATCCCGTCCCCGAGGAACCCGACGACGTGCCCGGCCTTCTTGAGTGCCGTCACGATGCGCTCCTTCTGATTCGGATCGACCTCCGCAAAAAGGTCGGTCACCGACGCCGCCCGCGGCAGCGCCTCGTCGCCGAGCGCATCGAGGTCCGCACCCGTGAGCACGCGTACCTCGTGCATGCCGACCGCGCTCGCGAGCTGCCGCGCGACGAGCCGATTGTCGCCGGTCACGATCTTGAGCGGCACGCCGAGCGTTTCGAGCGCCACGAGCGTCGCACGGATACCGGGCTTCGGCTCGTCTGCGAACGCGAGCAAACCTACGAGCTCGAGGCTGCGCTCGTCGTCCCGTGCGTAACGTGACTTGCGCTCGACCGTCTTGCGTGCGACCGCGAGCACGCGCTCGCCGCGCTCGCTGCGCGCCGCGAACGCGGCATCGAGTCGCCCCCGCTGCTCGGCGTCGAGCGCGATGGCGCCGCCCGGGCCAGACACGCGGTCGCAAACGTCGAGCACGGTCGCGAACGAGCCCTTGGTGATCAGCTGCGGCGCAGCCGCGTCGCGGCCGTCGTCGACGACGATCGTGAGCCGCTTGCGCACAAAGTCGTACGGAATCTCGTCGAGCTTGCGATATGCGCCGAGGTCGAGCGCATCGCGTTCCGCGCGCGCGCAGATCGCCGCGTCGAGCGGGTTCTCGAGCCCCGTCTCGAAATGCGCATTCAACGCAGCCGCGAGCAACACCTCGCCCGACGGCTCACCCGCCGCGTCGACCGCCGCCGTGACCTCGAGCGCGCCGCACGTGAGCGTCCCGGTCTTGTCCGAGCACAGCACGTTCATGCTGCCGAAGTTCTCGATTGCATTGAGCCGCCGCACGATCACGCCGCGCTGCGCCATCGCGCGCGCTCCTTGCGCGAGCGTCACGCTGATCACAGCCGGAAGCAGCTCGGGCGACATGCCGACCGCGAGCGCTATTGCGAACAGCAGCGCGTCCACGGGCGGGCGCGCGAGAAACACGTTCGCTGCAAACACGAGGAGCACCAGGAAAAACATGATGCGCGCGAGGAAGTAACCGTAGGCACGCACGCCACGCTCGAACTCGGTTTCGGGTGGCCGCAGCCGCAGCCGCTCCGCGATTTGACCGTAGGCCGTGGCGGCCCCCGTGCAGACGATCAAGACGTCGGCCGTCCCGCTGCGCACGGAGCTGCCCATGAACACGCAATTGGTGCGCTGCACGAGGTCCGCGTTAACCTCCGCCGAACCGGGTTGCTTCTCGACCGGTAGCGACTCGCCCGTCAACGCGGCCTGCGTCACGAAACAATCGCGCGCATCGAGCACGACGCCGTCGCCGGGCACGAGACTGCCGGCCGCCAGCCTCACGACGTCCCCCGGAACGATCTCCTCGCTCGGTACCGCGAGCGGCGTGCCGCCGCGCAGCGCGGTGGCCTTCACGCGCACGCGATCGCGCAGCTTCGCGACTGCCGTGGACGCGCGGTGCTCGTGCAGCCCGCCGAGCATCGCGCTGCCTGCAACGATCGCGACCACGATCGACGCGTCGACCCATTCGCCGACATAGGCCGCCACGAGCGCCGCGAGCACGAGAATCAGCAAGAGCGGGCTGCGCAGCTGGCGCGCGATCGCGCCGACCGCGCTGTTCGGCGGCGCTGCCCGTAGCCTGTTCGCGAGACCGCTTGCAAGGCGCGCCGCCGCGTCCGCGGGTGTGAGCCCCGCCGGGCGCGTGCCGAGCCTCGCGCACACGTCGGACACCGGACGCGCCCAATAGGCGCCGAGCGCGTCGGTGCCGGCCGCCGCGGGCGGCTCTTCCGGCCGGTCCCGCCCGTTTGCCGTCGTCAAGCGCCGATGAGCTCCGCGATTTGGGGAAACGCGTCGACGAGGGCGCGCGGGTCGCATTCGGCGCCGTCGGCGAGAAACGCGCGCACGGCCGTGCCGCGGCGCACGAGCACGCCGACGGCGCGCCGCTCTGCGCGATACGCGAGCGCGCCACCCACGAGCCAGACGTCGCGGTGCTGCTCGATCAGCGGCACGAGGATCGCGTCGCCGATCGGAACAGACTCGCCGAGCAGCCTGCGGATCATCGAGCGCGCCGCGGCCGCCGGCGCCGAAGGCGCAGCGCCAAGGCGCCGAGCGCGACGAGCGGGCCGATCAGCGCGAGCGGCACGACTCGGATCTCCCCCGCGAAGCTCGCGGTGAACCGGGGGCCCGTGAAGATCGGCGACACGCTCACGTCCGAGGCAGCGCCGAGCGCCGTGACCCACGGCACGATCGCGCCGTAGAGCCGGCCCGTATCGGCCGGATCGTCGCAACCGAACGCGCAGGCGGCGGCAAACCGCCGCGACTCGACGCGTGCGAGCAGGCTGCGCAGCGCCCGCCATGCGCGGCGGCGAAACACCCGATCGCGAAGCAGCGGCCGCCACACGGCGGCTCTGCCGCGAGGCGCACGGCGCCGCGGAGGTGCATGCTTGTCGGGTGCAGGCGGGTGCTCCGCCGCGGCTCGAACCGCGCTCGAGCGCCGGAAACGGAACGTCCCCCAGCGCACGCTCACGAACCAGTCGAGCGCGGTCTCGAAGCGCGCCGAGTACTCCAGGCGGACCGGAATCGCCAGCACGGCAACGACCGCGCTTGCGATCGCCGCCACGACCCAGAGCGCCGTGCCGCCCGGCACGGCGCTCTACTCGTCGACCTTCGCTTCGTCGCGCTCGGCGCGCCGCCGCGCGACGCCCGCTGCAATCTTGCCGACGGCATCGCCGACGGCCTCGATCACCGTCGCCTTCGGACCCTTGATCGACTCGACGCGCGTGCCGTCGCGATCGATGATCAGCACGGCGAGCGGCTTGATCCCGCCACCCCCGCCGATACCGCCGCTATCCGTGCCGCCGTTCGGCCCTTTACCGGCGCCGGCCCCGAAGCCGAAGCCGAAGCTCACGAGCGGGATCACGGTTACGTCGCCGCGCGTCACCGGTTCCCCGACCACGTTGCGGGCTTGCAGCAGCCGGTCGAGCTCGGTCACGGTTTCTTTGAGCAGCTTGTCGATGTCCTGCATCGCGGGCCTCCGGCGAGACTATTCGCCCGATTATGCGCCGAGATCAATGATGGGCGCGTGTGCCGACGCGCCGCACGGTCTCCGACAGCTCGGCCCAGACTGCCTCGGCCTGCTGACGCACGCGCTGGCCGGCCCTCTCACCCTGCTCGCGCAGCACGACGACCTTCGACTGCAGCGTCTCGCGCAGCTTCGCGAGCTTCTCGACGTCTTGCTGCCACTCGCTCCGTGCGTCGCTCTTGAGGCTCGAGGCCTTGCGCTTGAGCGAGGCGAGCTTCTTACCCGCGGCCGCGAGGCCTTCCTCGAGGCGTTCGAGCACGCGCTCGCGCTCCAGCCGCTCGATCTCGATGTCCACCTCGGCCTCGGCCGCGAGCCAGTCGCCGATCGAGTCGCCACCGTCGAATCCGCGCCGCTCGGCGCGAAAATAGGCCGACTCCGCGATCATTTGCCGTCGTTGCTCGGAACTGATCTTCGTCGTGTTTCCCATCGCTGATCTCCTGCTGATCGAATCATCCGCCCCGCCCCGATTCTGCGTCCTATGCACTGCGGCCCCTATAAGTAGAAGCGCGTATGCCGACGGACGCCCGAGATCGCGGCGCACGACGGCCGCCTCGAACGGCTGCCCGGCGTCGGTCCGCCGCGCGCGACCGTGCCGATCCGACGGTCCTCGAGCTCAACCGACGCGGGCTGCGCAGGCTTTCCTCCGCGAAGGAGCTCGTCGTGATTCCAGCGCCGACGCCTCTGTTCGAGGAACCGGGCGCGCTCGACGCGGTCTGCGGCTATGCAGCGCAAATGGGTTCGTCGGGTACTTGACCGGCGCAAACGAGGAGTTTCCAATCGCGGTCGATCGGCCGCCAGGAGTATTGCCATGACACCATCCACGCTAACGGCTCGGCACGCAGGACCCCGACCGCAAGAACGACGCTGCGAGCGCGGCGTGTGGGTTCCGGCGGGGCCAACCGAGCAAAGCCGCACCTGAGTGCGGGGAGGACACCGATGAGCTATGACCTCGAGCCGATTGCCGGCAATTGGTACCGCCATGTCGACAAGGGACAGCTATTCCGAATCGTGAGCATCGATGAAGACCATGACTCGATCGAGATTCAGCATTTCGACGGCGACCTCGAAGAGCTGGATTCGAGCGCGTGGTTCGAAATGGACCTCGAGCCCGCGGCGGAGCCGGAAGACTGGACCGGCCCAGTGGACGATGTCGAGACCGACGACCTGGACTACACGGAGACCGACATGAGCCCGAAGGACTGGCGCGAGCCGCTCGAGGAAAACCGCCCGGGCGGCGAGGCGTGGGAGAATAAGCGCGAGCAAGAGGAAGAGGAGGAAGACGAAGACGAGGACGAGGACGAGGACGAGGACGAAGATGAGGATGAGGACGAGTGGGGCGACGAGCGCAGCGACGATTACTAGCGTCGCGGCAGCTGCTCGGGGCCGTTGCCTGCGTATTTCCACATCCAGGCCGGGCGATCCGACCGGCCTAGACTGAGCGAAGCTGGCGCCGATCGGCGCCCGAGACAGGAGTTGGGCATGCAGCAGCCGCTGGACATTCGCTTTCACAACATGAGCGCATCGCCGGCCGTCGAAGCGGCCGCGCGCGAACATGCCGAGAAGCTCGAGCGGTTCGCACCGCAAATCATCAGCTGTCGCGTGACGGTCGAAGCCCCGCATCGGCGCCACGAGCAGGGGAACTTGTACACCGTTCGCGTCGATCTTCGGTTCCCGGGAGGCGAAGCGGTCGCGAGCCGCGAACCGAGCGCGAACCACGCGCACGAGGACGTCTACGTCGCGCTGCGCGACGCGTTCAAGGCCGTGCGCCGCCAATTGCAAGATCGCGTCCGAGTTCGCAGAGGCGAGGTGAAGCCGCAGGAAGGCGCGGCTCGCGGCATCATCGTTTCGCTCGACCCGGAACGACATTGCGGGCGCATCGAGACGGAAGATGGCCGTGAAATCTATTTTCACGGCAACAGCGTGATCAACGCGAGGTTCGATCGTTTGCAGACGGGCATCGCCGTCCGCTTCAGCGAGGAAGCCGGCGACGAAGGTCCGCAGGCCAGCACCGTGCACATCGTGGGCAAGCAGCATGCGGCGGGCTGAGCGCGGGTGGAATTGAGGACAGCTGCGACGCCCCGGATCCTTTCGCCCGGTTCCGCGTCGCAACACTCGACGGCCGGCTGCATGCGACCGCCTGCGGCGAGCCGCTCGATCCGGCTCGTCGCTATCCCGCGGTCGAGGTCAAGGCCGCGATGCGATGCAAATGGCGTCCTACGTGCTCGCAGGCACCGAACAGGACGAGGCGCTGTCGTTCGCCTCGGCCTGCCACGGCGTGGGCCGAGCGATGAGCCGCCATCGGCGCTGAGGACTTCGCGCGGCGAGCAACGTCGTCGAGTCGCTCGCGAGTATGTGCTCATGTGGAACGCGCAACGCGGTCTCGCGGCGGTCAACGCGCGATGGCGGCCGCGCGCAGAGCGCCCGCGAATAGGCTCGCACAGCCGAGCACATGGCGCTCCAGTGCCAGCGCCGCGCAACGCTCTTCGACGTCCGCCACGCTGTCCGTGAGCACGAGTGACACGAGCGGCGGCGGCGCGAGCGCCGCGGCCCCTTCCGGCGCGAGCACGCCGTGCGCCGCGGCCGCGTGCACCGCGACCGCGCCGCGTGCGGCACAGGCCTCGGCCGCCCGCGCGAGCGTCGCGCCGCTGCTCACGAGGTCGTCGTAGACGATCGCCACCGCGCCGTCGACGTGCCCCGCGAACAGCTCGCCGGTCACCCTGCCGCCGCTGCGCTGCTTCTCGACGAACGCGATGCCGACGTCGCGGCCGCTCGCACGCGCGAGCTGCCCTGCAAAGCCACGCGCACGCGTCACACCGCCGAGATCGGGCGACACCACCACGACCTTAGCCGCGGCGGCGATGCGGGGTGCGAAGTGCGCGACGAACGGCGGCGCCGCGTCGACGTGCAGCTTCGGAATGCGAAACGCATTGTCGAACGCCGCCACGCTGTGCGCCTCGAGCGTCGCAACCGCGTCGACGCCCACGACCTCGAGGCCCTGGGCCAGGTAGCGCGTCGCGATCGGGTCCTGCGGCTGGGTGCGGCGGTCCTTGCGTCCGTACGCGCAGTACGGCAGCACGGCCGTCACGTGGGCCGCGCCCGCGTCCTTGAGCCCACCGCAGAACAGCACCAGGCGCCACAGCTTGTCGTGCGTCGTGAGCGTCGCGTCGCGCGCGAGCGACTGGCAGACGAGCACCCGCTCGCCGCGCACGTCGTCGAGCGCGCGAATCTTGAACTCGCCGTCCGCGAATTCGCGTTCCTCGTGGGCCGCGACTGCGATTTCGAGCTCGCGGCCGAGCCGCTGCGCGAACGCCCGAGTCTCGCTCAAGCCGAACAGCTTCACGAGGCCTCGGCAGCCGTCCCGCGGTCGGCCACGCCCCCCCGCTGCACGGCCGCCTCGAGCGCGGCGACCACCTCGGCATCCGTGAGCTGCGGGAACGATGCATACCAAGCGCCCACGCCGTAATACGGCTCGGGCGCCTCGATCGTGACGACACGATCGGCCACGCGCTCGAGGCGCTCGATCGAGTCGCGGGCGCCGGTCGGCGCCGCGACGACGATCCGCTTGGGCTCGAGCGCGCGCGCGGCGAGCACCGCCGCGTGCATAGTCGCACCAGTCGCGATGCCGTCGTCAACGATCACGACCGTCTTGCCCACGACCGCGGGCGGCGGTCGGTCGCCGCGGTAGGCGCGCTCGCGGCGTGCGAGCTCGACGAGCTCGCGTGCGCGAATCGGCTCGATGTCGCGCCCGTCGATTCCGAGCTCCGCGAGGACATCGTCGTTCATCACGACGACGCCGCCAAGCGCGACGGCGCCGATTGCGAGCTCCGGGTTCCAGGGCGCGCCGAGCTTGCGGACGACCAGCACGTCGACGGGCGCATCGAGGGCGGCCGCCACCTCGACGGCGACCGGCACTCCGCCGCGCGGCAGCCCGAGCACGAGCACCTCGCGCCCCAGCTCGAGGCCGCTCAAGCGATGCCCCAACTTGCGCCCGGCCTCCGCCCGGTTGCGGAAAATCATCATAGTGCTGGCAGTGTGCGCTGGTGCGGCGGCTGCGCAACTGCGGGACTTACGTATGCGCCCGGCTCGCGGCCGTCCGCTCATCGCGCCGTCCGCGAACGAAGCGGCCCACGTTCTGCGCCGCAACCGCTCGCGTTTGCGGCAACTACGGATGGCTCCGGCGCGGCTCGCCCTCTTAGATTGCGCTTCAGGATCGATGCGGCCCGCAATAAGACCGATTCGATGCAATCACGCCGCCGCGCGTCCGGCGGGATCGGGCCTTTGGACTTTAGGCGCGCAGCATCGTTCGATGCGATCGGTCGTCAGACAACCAAGGAGAAGCACAATGCCCGACCTCAACGTTCAGAAAATTCCGACTGCCGACGATAAGAGCCTGCCGATCTTCGCGGAATTCGACCGCCTCGCCGATCGCATCCGCGTGCAGGCCTACAAGCTGTTCGCCCATCGCGGGGCCGGCAATGGTCACGCGCTCGACGACTGGCTCGCGGCGGAACGCGAGGTATGCTGGCCCTCCGCCGAGCTCACGGAGCGAGACGCCGACTATGTGCTCAAGGTGGCGCTCGCGGGCTTCGAGTCGACGGACATCTCGGTGACTGCCACGCCGAGCGAGATCATGATCAAGGCCGCGCACAAGCACGAGAAGACGTCCGGCGAAGGCGAGGCGAAGGTGCGCTGGTCGGAGTTTCGAAGCAATGACGTGTTTCGGCGAATCGAGCTGGCGACGCCGCTCGACGTCGACAAGATCACTGCCACCTTCAAGAACGGGCTCCTGGAAATCGTCGCACCGAAGGCACGAGCTGCGACGCAGGCGCCAGCGAAGATCGAGGTCGCCTCGGCGTCCTGACGGGTTCGCTGCCGGGCCGCCGCGCGCGGCCCGGCAGCGCGATACGGACATTGCGCCCCGGGGCCGGCTGCGGCGTCGGCGGGTTTCCCGAGCTGCGGTGGCAATATACACGGGGCTCACCGACTCGCCCTACGATTGCGTGCGTGACCAATCGAGCGATTACGGCCGAAGCGAAGCTCGAGCATTTGCTTCGCACGGATTCCTTCGCGGACGCGCCGGCGAGCGTCGAAGTCGTCGAGACGCATTTCGCGTGGGTATTCCTGTCGCGGCGCTTCGTCTACAAGATGAAGAAGCCGATCCGCTTCCGCGACTTCGATTTCACGACGCTTGCGGCGCGCCGCGCCGATTGCGAGCTCGAGCTGGCGCTCAATCGGCGGCTGGCCGAGGAGGTCTACATCGCAATCGTGCCGCTCGCGATCGCCGGTCCCGGTTTCGAGCTCGAGGGCTCCGGCGAGCCGGTCGAATGGCTCGTGAAGATGCATCGTTTGCCGCGCGAGCGGTTCCTCGACGCGGCTATGCGCAGCCGCACGGTCGAGGACGCCGCGCTCGCGCGCGTCGTCGACAAGCTCTGTGAGTTCTACGCGCGCTCCGCTCGCGCAGCCTGGACCGGCCCGTTGTACCGCCAGGTGCTCGCGCGCCGTGCGCGCGAGCACGCGGCCGAGCTCGCGTCACCCGATCTCGGATTCGACCGCAAGCAAGTCCGAGCAATCGCGGCCGCTCAACTGCGGTTCATCCACGCGCAAGCGGCCGCGCTCGATGCTCGGATCGCGGCAGGTCGGGTCGTGGACGCGCACGGCGACCTCAGGCCCGAGCACGTGCTGCTCGCCGACCCGCCGCAGATCATCGACTGCCTCGAGTTCTCGGCCGAGCTCAGGCTGCTCGACGGCGCGGCGGAGATCGGTTTTCTGGCACTCGAGTGCGCGCGGCTCGGCGCACCGAGCGTCGGGGCACGGCTCGAGACGCTCTACCGGCAACGCTGCGGCGACGACGTGGACACTACGCTCGCGCGTTTCTACCGCAGCCTGCATGCGGTCGACCGCGCGCTCCTCGCGGCGCTGCGTCTGCGGGAGGAGCCGGCGCCGCACGCGGCAGCCGCGTGGCGCGAGCGCGCACGCTGGTACCTCGACGCGGCAGAAGCCGCCGTCACTCGCCCGGACGCGCGCGAGCGCACGCCGCCGGCGCCGCCATAGCGGGTGCGCGACAACCGCGAGCCGGCGCCGGTTGACGGGAACGGCCGCCGTTGAGGACGATGGCCGCCATGCGGCGCGACGTCGACACGAGTGCCCTGCTCACCGACCTCTACCAGCTCACGATGCTGCAAGGCTACGTCGCGCACGGCATGGGCGAGACGGCCGTGTTCGAGCTGTTCGTCCGTAAGCTGCCGGCCACGCGCAACTTCCTGCTCGCGGCCGGGCTCGAGCAGGCCATCGAATATCTGCGCGCGTTGCGATTCTCGGACTCGGACATTGACGCGCTGCGAGCGACCGGGCTGTTCAGCGAAAAGTTCCTCGAGTGGCTCTGCGGCTGGCGCTTCACCGGCGACGTCGAGGCACTGCCGGAAGGCACGGCGTTCTTCCCGAACGAGCCCGTGCTACGCGTGACGGCGCCGTTGCCCGAGGCGCAGCTCGTCGAGAGCCGCTTGATCAATCTCGTCCACTTCCAGACCATGATCGCGTCGAAGGCCGCGCGTTGCGTGCTCGCGGCGCCGGGCAAGACGCTCGTCGATTTCGGCATGCGCCGTGCGCACGGCGCGGAGGCCGCGCTGCTCGCCGCACGAGCAAGCTACATCGCCGGCTTCGCGGGCTCGTCGAACGTGCAGGCCGCGCCGCTCTTCGGGATTCCGATTTTCGGCACGATGGCGCATTCGTTCGTCGAGGCGAATGCCACCGAGAGCGAAGCGTTCGAACGTTTCGTGTCGGCACACCGCGGTGCAATCGTGCTGTTGATCGATACGTACGACACCGAGGCCGGGGCGCGGCGCGTCGTCGAGCTCGCCAAGCGGCTGGGCGAGCGCCGCATCGACGGCGTGCGCCTCGACAGCGGCGACTTGGATGTGCTCTCGCGCCGCGTGCGGCAGATCTTCGACGCGGCGGGGTTGCGCGGCATTACGGTGTTCGCGAGCGGCAGCCTCGACGAACGGCGCGTGCGCGCGCTCGTCGCCGACGGCGCCCCGATCGACGGATTCGGCATCGGCACGAGCTTGGACGTCTCCGAAGACGCGCCGTCGCTCGACTTCGTCTACAAGCTCGAGGAATACGCGGGCATCGCGCGGCGCAAGCGCTCCGCGGGCAAGGCCACTTGGCCGGGCGCGAAGCAGATCTATCGCCGCCAACGTGCCGACGGGCGTCTCGACCATGACGCACTGACCACGCACGACGACCGCCTGGACGGCGAGCCGCTGCTGGTGCCGGTGCTGCGCGGCGGCGAGCCCGTCGCGCCGGCGCCTTCGCTCGCAATCGTTCGCGAACGCGCGCGAGCGCAGCTCGCGCTGCTGCCCGACGAGCTGCGCTCGCTCGAGCCGCGCGCGCCCTACCGCGTGGAGGTCTCGGCCGCGCTCGAGGCGCTCACGCGACGTGTCGACGAGCGGTTTCGATGAGCATGCATGCAGCGGCCGCCGCGTTGCTCGTCGTCGACGTGCAGGTGGACTTCCTGCCGGGCGGCGCGCTCGCGGTCGGCGGCGGCGACGAGATCATCCGGCCGCTCGCCGCGCTGCTCGCGCGCGGCGCGTTTCGCGATGTCGTGGCGACGCAGGATTGGCACCCGCCCGGACACGCCTCCTTCGCGAGCGCGCATCCCGGCACCCGGCCGTTCGAGACCATTACGCTCCATGACGAGCCGCAGGTGCTGTGGCCGGATCACTGCGTTGCAGGCTCGCCGGGCGCCGCACTCGCGTCGGGCCTCCCGTGGGAACGGGTGCGTGCAATCGTCCGCAAGGGCACCGACCCCGAGGTCGATTCCTACAGCGGCTTTCGCAACAACTGGAACGCCGCCCACGAGCGGCCCGCAACCGGTCTCGCCGGCTATCTGCGCGACTGCGGCATTGCCGTCGTCTATGTCTGCGGACTCGCGCGCGACTTCTGCGTGCAATGGACCGCGCTCGACGCGGCGGCCGCCGGATTCGCGACGACCGTGATTTGGGATTTGACGCGACCCGTCGACCCTGCGAGCGATGCGGCCGTGCGCGACGCCTTCGCGCAGGGCGACGTCAGGGTAATCGACTCGTCGAGCTTGCGTTGACGCGCGCTTCGCCCGCCGCGACGTCAGATCATCGATGCGCGATCGCGGACGTTCGCGGCTCGATCTTCTCGATTTCGATCTCGGGATGGCGGCTATTGACGAGCTGCTCGATCTCCCGGACTCGCGCCGCCGGAACGTCGACCATCACCAGCACGTGCCCGGCGCCGATCGCAGCTTCGAATTCGGTCAAGCGTGAGTTCGGGAAGCCCGCCCCGGCCATCGCCGCGAGCAACGCGTTCAAGCCGGCTCCGATCAGGCCGAAGAGCAGCACGGCGCCGCCGCCGAACACCGCACCGGCAACACGCATCGCGACGAGGCCTCCGATAACCCCCACGGCGCCGCCCAGCGCAGCGCCGCGCTCGAGCTGCGGATAGAAGTCCGATTTCTGGATATCGCCTGCATCCGGCAAGTCGCCAAGCTCCGTATCCTCGCTCGCGACCACATAGATGTCGGCATCCTTGATGCCCTGACCACGAAGCTCATCGACCACGCCGTGGGCGTTCGCAACGTTCGGCAGGAGAAAGCACAAGCGCTTCATGATGATCTCCGGTGCGCCGCTCGCGAAACCTCGTTCTCGGAGCCGCGAGGCCCAATATAAGGACCCGTAGCGAACTGGAGCCATCCGTACATGCCGCAGCAGCGACGAGCTCGAAACCGTGGGCGCACGCGCGCCCGTCTGCGCGCATTCACGATTCTGAGCTGCGCTCCCAAGAACTGTGCGCCGAAGAGCGCGCGGGGACCCTGCCTAAAGCCTCGTTTCCGCGTCCGCGCGCGGGACGCCGTAGTGGTGCACGCCGAACAGGAAGTTCAAAGCGGGCATGGCCTGCGCCGGGGTGACTTTGCCGAGCTCGTGAGCCTGCTGCGCGGCTGCTCGGCAGGCCTCCGCATGATGATCGCCGTCCATTGATCTATCGGTCCGTGGATTCACGGGCGATCGCTGCAAGACCTGTGCCGGCCCACCGCAAGCCCTCGATGAACCGCACCGTGCACTCCGGCCGTCGGCAACCCAGCCCTTGCAACCAGCTCCGCGTACGCGTCGTCCACCGTGCCAGTGGCCCGGCGCGGCGCCGCGACTTCGGCTTCCACCTATCTCGTGCTTTGCGCGCAATAATCGGAGTCGGTAGGAGCCATCCGCGGAGAGCAAGGCGTGATCGTCGGAGTGCCCAAGGAGACCAAGGACAACGAGAATCGAGTGGGCCTCACGCCGGCCGGCGCCGCCGCGCTCGTCGCGGACGGCCACGAGGTGATCGTCGAGCATGGAGCGGGCGCGGGCTGCGGCTTTCCCGACGACGACTTCGCGCAGAACGGCGCACGCCTCGGCGACACGGCCGACGCCTGGGGCGGCGACCTCGTCGTGAAAGTCAAGGAGCCGCTCGAGCCGGAATATCGGCGCCTCGCCGGTCAAATCGTATTCACGTATTTCCATCTCGCCGGTGCACCGCGCGGGTTGACGGACGCGCTGCTCACAAGCCGCACGACGGCCGTCGCCTACGAGACGATCGAGGACGCGCGGGGGCGGCTACCGCTGCTCGCGCCGATGAGCGCCGTAGCCGGCAGCATGGCGCCGCTGATGGGCGCGTACTACCTCGCGAGGTTCAACGGCGGCCGCGGCACGCTGCTCGGGACGTTGCTCGGCGAGCCGCACGGCAAGGTTGCAATCGTCGGCGATGGGGTGGTCGGCGCGCACGCGTGCCGAGTCGCAAGCGCGCTCGGGGCACGCGTCATCGTGTTCGGCTTGACGCCCGAGCGTGCAGCCGAATTCGAGCAAACGCCGCGCGTCACGTACCTGCAATCGACGCCGCAGGCACTGCTCGAGCATGTCGCCGATATCGACCTGCTCGTGGGCGCCGTGTTGCGCGCGGGCGCTCGCGCGCCGCACGTCGTGACGGAGGCGATGGTGCAGCGCATGCCGCAGGGCGCCGTGATCGTCGACGTGAGCATCGACCAAGGCGGCTGCGTGGAAACGTCCCGGCCCACGACGCATTCCGATCCCGTGTTCGTCGCGCACGGCGTCACGCACTACTGCGTGACGAACATGCCGGGCGCATATCCGCGCACGTCGACGCTCGCGCTCACGGCCGCCACGCTGCCCTACGTGCGCAAGCTCGCGGCTCGCGGCATCGCCGCAATGCGCGACGACGCAGGCTTTGCGAAAGGCGTCAACGCCTACGACGGCACGATCATCCATCCCGCCGTCGCTGCCGCGCTCGGCTTGCCGTCGCGGAGCCTCGAAACGGCGCTCGGCCCGCGCTAACCGCGCGAACGTCCCTCGAATCCCATCAAGTGCCGAGTCGGTCGAGCAGTTGCACCGCTCGAACCGGTACTCCGCAGAACCCCAGGAAGTCTCGCAAACCCCTCGGGTTCGCAGCGTCTGCGTCGTATTCGACGACGAGTCGTCGCGGGTCGCGTGGCCGGTAGCAGGCCGTTTCGATGCCGCGCTTCTCGAGTAGCCGGGCGACGAGCCAATCGCGTTCGAGCGGATTCAGACTTCCGCGCAGCGCGAACTCGGCCTTTCTCAAGTCGCGCACCTGGCTTGCGAGCGAGCCCGGGCCCGCGTGGGCCGGGCCATACGTGCTTTCGGCCAAGATTTGCATCTCCCACCCCCTTTCGACGTCCCGGAGACGCCATAGCATCGTCGGTGACGGGCGCCGGAAAAGCTCGTAGAAATACGTACATCCTCGCGGCCGGCAAGCATACGTACAACTTCGTATCCGCTGCTCGTGCCGCACGACATACGCTGCGGCAAGGTGGACGCGGCGCCGCCGCGGCCCTTGAGGAGCCAATCCATGAAAACCGATGATCAATTGCGCAACGACGTGCTCGCCGAGCTGCGCTGGGACCCGCGCGTACGCGGCAACGAAATCGGCGTGATCGTGAAGAACGGTGCCGTCACGCTGACCGGCATCGTCGAAACCTATGCCGAGAAGCTCGCGGCCGAGCGCGCGACTCAGCGCGTCGACGGCGTCCGCGCAATCGCCGCCGACATCGAGGTCAAGCTGCCCGAGCAGCTGCGCACGACCGACGAGGGGCTCGCCGAGCAGATCGCGCTCGTGCTCACGTGGAACAGCATGCTGCGCAACACCGCGATCCAAGCCCAAGTCCAGAACGGCTACGTCACGCTGACGGGCGAAGTCGACGCGCTCTATCAAAAGGAAACGGCCGCACGCCTCGTGGGCGAGCTGCACGGCGTGGCCGGCGTGCTCGATCGCGTCGTCGTGCGCGCGAAGCACGCCGCGATCGAGCCGCATGACGTCCAGAAGCGAATTATCAGCGCGCTGCACAGGCATGCGACGCTCGAAGCCTCGCGGATTGCAGTCAGCGTCAAGGACGGCCGCGTGACGCTCGAAGGCACGATCGACGGCTTTCACGAACGCGAGCTGATCGAAGCGGCCGTTCGCGCGACGGCGGGCGTGCGTCAGGTCGTCGACAATCTGACCGTCAGGGGCTGACCGCCTCGCAGACGTCGGGCTCGCCGCGCGGCCGCGGACCCGGCCATTCCAAGTCCGGGGCGGCGAGCACGGCGAGGTTCGTGGACAACACGAACGCCCCGAGGCCGCGGCCGAAACCGACTTCGGCGAAAGTGGCCGCGTAACCGTGCTCCGGCCGCGGAATCTCGAACGCGACGGTGTACCGCCCTTTCTTGGGCTCGCCCGACGACCAGCGGGCGTCACGGAAGTCGCGGTCGGCCGAGGCGGCGGACCACAGCTTCACGGTCCGCGGCGCGGGCTCGGACCGCACGCAAAGCCGCGCACCGGACTCGCCGTAGATGTACTCCCAATGCAGACGCGGCAGCGGCCGCCCGCCGCGCGCCGCGTCCTCGAGCGCGCGCAGCCCGCGAAAGACCGGGCCGTAGTGATCGATGCCGTGCGGCTCGTTCGGCACGTACAGCAGATACTTCGGGCCCCGCAGGTCGTCCCAGTAGAGATTCGCGGAGTCGAGCGGAAAGTAGGCGTCGTTGGTCGCGACGACGATCAGCTTCGGCTGCGTAATGGCGCTGCGGTAACTCCACGGATCGACGATTTGCCTGAGCGCGCCGCCCTCCTCGCCGCTCAGGATTTGCGGCAAGTTCAGGTCCGTGTACGGGCGGATCTCCTCCGACGGCGCACCGAACACGTCGGTCTGATGCGGAAAGTGCCGCTGCATGTTCAGCACGTCGATCACGGCCGGCGCGAGCGCGATCACGCGCGGCTCGACCGCAGCCGTGAGCCAAGTGGTCCAGCCGCGTTTCGAGCCGCCGAACACCGTGAACTTCGTGATGCCGCCGCCCCACTCCGCGCGAGCGGCGGCATCCGTAGCATCCATCGCGCGCACCGTGGCCTTCACCATCGGCAGCAGCAACGGCCACTCGGGATCGCCGGTCTTCAGGTACTCGTCGAAGCTGTGCGCGATCAGCTTGTCCTCGGTCAGGCCGAACAACGGTTGAAACGGGACCTGGCCGAGCACCGCAACGGTGGTGTGCAGCAGCCTCGCGAGCCCCACGAGCAACTCGCCGTCTTCCGGCAGCGCGGCGTCGTCTGCGGGCGGGGAATCGTAGCTGTCGCGCCAGCGCCCGCCGCCGACGATCAAGAGCGCCTGCTCGGGCGCGCTGACGCGGCTCGGCCGGATCAGCACGAGCTGGTGTTTCCAGAGAACGCCCTGCCAGGTCTGCGACTCGACGTGCAATTCGATCACTTCGGCGCCCTTCGCGCGGTAGCGCGCGTGCACCTGCCACGAGTAGGTCTGATCCGGCTTTGCGACGTAGCGTGCGAGCGCTTCGCTCGGTGCGGGGACCGCAGCTCGCGCACCTTCCGTTTGCGCCTGCGCGCCGCCGGCGCCAACGGCCGCGGCCACGAGTATGGCGTACGCGACCCGGCGCACCGCACGGCATGCGGAGGAATACGGTGCGCCGCTCACGCCGGGAGACCTCATGCGAGCGGCTCGGTCTCCAGCGGCTGCGCCTCGAGCCGTTCACGAACCGCCGGCGCCGGCGGCGCGACGGCAGTCAGCGAGTGGCGCAGGCGCGCGAGATCGTCGCGATCGAGCGTCTCGTGCTCGAGCAGCTCCGCGGCGCCGGCCTCGAGCACCGAGCGGTGTGTCCGCAGGAGGTCGAGTGCCCGCGTGAACGCGGCATCGACGAGCGCACGCACCGCCTCGTCGATTGCGCGCAGCGTCGCCTCGCTCAAGGCGCGCGGCTCGACAATCTGCGGCGCTCCGAGAAACGTCGAGCGCTCGGCCTCGTAGGTCGCGGCCCCGAGGTGCGGATCCATTCCGTAACGCGTGACCATGCTGCGCGCGATGTCCGTCGCCTTCGACAGGTCGTCGGCCGCTCCCGTCGACCGGCGCTCGAGCACGAGCTGCTCGGCCGCGCGCCCGGCGAGCAGGACGGTGAGCTTGCTCTCGAGCTCGTCTTGCGCCATCAGGAAACGGTCTTCGATCGGCCGCTGGATCGTGTAGCCGAGGGAGCCGATGCCGCGCGGGATGATCGACACCTTGTGCACGGGGTCCGCACCCGGCACGACCATCGCGGCGAGCGCGTGGCCCATCTCGTGATACGCGACGCTCTGCCGCTCCATCGGATTGAGCAGGCGGTTGCGCTTCTCGAGACCCGCGACGATCCGTTCGATCGCCTCGGTGAAGTCGCGCAGCTCTACCGCAACCGCGGCGCGACGCGTCGCGAGCAGCGCGGCTTCGTTCACGAGATTCGCAAGGTCGGCACCGGAGAACCCGGCCGTGAGCGCCGCTATCTGCTCGGGGTCGACGTCGGCCCCAAGCTGCACCTTCTTCGCGTGCACGCCGAGGATCGCGATGCGCCCGGCCTTGTCGGGCCGATCCACGAGCACTTGGCGGTCGAAGCGGCCCGCACGCAGCAGCGCGGGGTCGAGGATCTCGGGACGATTCGTCGCCGCGAGCAGGATCAGCCCGCCGCGCGGATCGAACCCGTCGAGCTCGGCGAGCAGCTGGTTCAACGTTTGCTCCTTCTCATCGTGACCGCCGCCGCCGACGCCGACCACTCCACGGACTCGGCCGAGCGCGTCGAGCTCGTCGATGAAAATGATTGCGGGCGCCTTCTGCCGTGCCTGCTCGAACAGGTCGCGCACGCGCGCGGCGCCGACGCCGACGAACAGCTCCACGAACTCCGAGCCGTTGATCGAGAAGAACGGCACGCCCGCCTCGCCCGCGACCGCGCGGGCGAGCAGTGTCTTGCCGGTGCCGGGCGGGCCGACGAGCAGCACGCCCTTCGGCGCGCGCGCGCCGAGCCGGCCGTAGCGGCCGGGATCTTTCAGGAACGCGACGATCTCCTCGAGCTCGGCCGTGGCTTCGTCGACCCCGGCCACGTCCGCGAAAGTGACTTTCGTGTCGCGCTCCATGTAGACCTTGGCCTTGCTCTTGCCGATCGCCATCATTCCGCCGAGACCCTGCTTGTCCGCGACCTTGCGGAACACGAACATCCAGATCGCGAAAAACACGAGCGCGGGCAAGACCCACGACAGCACCTCGCGCAGCAGCGTGTTCTCTGCGACCCCCTTGAATTGCACGCCGTATTTGTCGAGCTCGCGTGCGAGCTCGAGGTCGACGCGCGGCGTGACGAAACGCTGCGGGCCGCCTTCGGCCGGCGTCTTGTACGTGCCTCGGAGCGTCGTGCCGAGCACCTCGACGTCCTTCACGCGACCGTCGGCGAGCGCCTGCTCGAACCGACTGTAGCTGATCTCCTCGACGCGCTGCGCGCCGACCCACAGCTCGCGCAGCCAGATCACGGCGAGCACCGCCACGATCAAATACCAAAGGTGCAACTCGGTGCGTCTTTCCATGCTGTCCGCCTAGAGCCGCCGGTGCCTAGGCGCGCACAACGGCCCAACTACCGGCGCTCGGTAGGCGCCCCGGGCTTCACGACGAGCACGTCCGCGCGGCTCTCGTGCAGCACCCGCTCGGCCGTGTGCCCGACCACGAGCTCCGCGAACCGGCCCCGTGCGAGCGCGCCCATCACGACGAGATCGGCGTCGCCGCTCTCGATCAGCGCGTGCAGCACCGAATGCGGAGCACCCGCGACGATCCTCACGGCCGACGCGGGCAGACCGGCCGCCGCGACCAGCTCGCGGACCGCCCGTTCGTGCGCGCCGCCCGCGGACGGCGCCATCGCGCTCGCGAGGTCCGCACCGAGGTGACCGACCGGAGCGTAGCAGTGCAGCACGGTGAGCTTCGCGCCGGTCTCGCCCGCGAGCGCAGCCGCGTCTGCGAGGATCGCCGCGTCGAGATCGGCCGGCTTCGCGTGCGCATGGAACGGATCCACCGCGGCCACGACGTTGCGGTACTTCGCAACACCATCGCTCTTCACGACGAGCACGGGCGCGGGTGACGCGAGGACGAGCTGCCATTCGCTGTGCGCGAGGCCGCGGTCCGCACCGTGGGCGGCCGCGAACACGAATAGATCCGCCGCGCTCGCGCCGATCTCCTTCGCAACGGCCGCATGCAGCGGATG
Source organism: uncultured Gammaproteobacteria bacterium (assembly GCA_963817615.1). Lineage (GTDB taxonomy): Bacteria > Pseudomonadota > Gammaproteobacteria > Steroidobacterales > Rariloculaceae > FEN-1219. The sequence continues at coordinate 1,460,721 of CAWFPH010000003.1, forward strand.
GCCCCAGACGGCGTTCGCGCTCGCGCGCACGCCGCGCGCTTCGACCGAGCTCGCGAGCACGTCGGCACGCTCGCGCCGCTCGCGCAGCACGCGGCTGCGCAGGGGCTCGTAGATCGCCGTGTTGCCCATGTAGCCTTCGAGGGCGGGCTCGTAGACGACGTCGAACACCTCGATCTCCCCGGCGTCGTCCACGCTCGCGAGCGCGCGGCGCAAGGAAGGCTGGTCGGAATCGCCGTTCGCGGCGAGCACGAGGACTTTCTTGAACATGGCCCAAATTCTAAGGATTACCGGTGGCTGCAGCATCCGCACTAGTACGTATCCGCGCCGCTCTCGCCCGCACGGGATCGCGAGGCGGTTGCGTTACGGTACGCTACGTAATATTACGTAGTGACCGTCCTTTGTTGGCAGCCCTAGAGTGCAAGGAGCCACAGGAGGAAGCCAACGTGAAAACCATCCACACCGTATTGCGCGAGGACTTCGGCCAGCTCGATCGAAATCTGGTCAGGACCGAGCTGCTCGCCGAGAAGGGCATCCGCGACGTGGCATACGAGCATGCACGCAATCGTCTGACGATCGAGTACGACCCGGCCGTCCTGACCGACCAGAAGCTGCTCGACATCATGTGCCGCTACGGCGTCTTTCCGGAGAGCTCAGCCGACGCGGGCGATGACCCCCGACGCGGCGACGGCTGAGGCGTCCCGGCAGACGTTGGCAGCTCTCGTCGAAGCGCTCGGCGGGAGCGGCGGCGATCGGCCGGCGCTGGTCGCATTTCACGCGACCGGCATGAGCCCGGTGAGCCGCGCCGACCTTGCTGCCGCGATGCGGCGCACGGCGCGGGCACTCCGGGCCCGCGGCATCGCGACCGGCGACCGGGTCGCCCTGTGGGCGCCGAACAGCGCCGACTGGGTCGCTGCCTATTTCGGCATCGTGCTCGCGGGCGCGGCCGTCGTACCGCTCGATTTCCAGGCGACGGCCGACTCGGCGAGCGCCGCGATCGCGCACGCGTCGCCGCGGCTGCTCGTGACGACGGCCGCGCGTTGGGCGGAGATCGAGACCCGCGCCGCGGTCACGGATTGGCTGCTGCTCGACGGTGGCGCACCGGACCACGCATGGCGCGATCTACGTGCGCCGGCCGATGCCGAGTTGCCTGCGCTCACGCCCGACGATCTTGCGGCGCTGCTCTACACCTCGGGCACCACCGGCGCGCCGAAGGCCGTGCCGCTCACCCACGGGGAGCTCGCCGCGAACGCCGCCTCGCTGCGCGCGGCCGATTTGATCGAGGCACACGACCGCGTGCTGCTGCCGCTGCCGCTGCATCACACCTATCCGTTCACGGTCGGCTTGCTCACGGTGCTCGGTGTGGGCGGCGCCGTCATTCTGCCGGCCGGGCTCTCGGGTCCCGAGCTCGCGCGGGCGGCGCGCGAGGGCGAGGCCACCGCGCTGCTCGCCGTGCCGCGGCTCTGCGAGGCGCTCTGGGCAAGCATCTTGGCCGGCGTCGAGCACCACGGCACCTGGACCGCGCGCGGATTTCGCGCGCTGCTCGCGCTCTGCGCGGCCGCGCGCCGCACGACCGGCGCAAACTTGGGCCGGACGCTGTTTCGCCCGATCCGTTCTCGGCTCGGACCGCGGCTCACGCTGATCGGCTGCGGCGGCGCGAAGTTGCCCGATCGGCTCGGATCGAACCTCGAAGCACTCGGCTGGACCGTGCTCACCGGCTATGGACTGACCGAGACGGCGCCGGTGCTCACATTCAACGATCGCCGCCACGCGAAGCTCGGAACCGAAGGGCGAACGTTGCCCGGCGTCGAGATCAAGATTGCGACGCCGGCCGAAGGCGAGCGTCACGGCGAAATCCTCGCGCGGGGGCCGAGCGTGTTCAAAGGCTATTGGCACGACGCCGCGGAAACGGCCGCGGCGTTCACGCCGGACGGCTGGTTCAAGACCGGCGACTTGGGCTGGCTCGACGCGGACGGCTTTCTGCACGTCGTCGGTCGCAGCAAAGAGCTGCTCGTGCTCGCGGACGGCAAGAAGATCTTTCCGGAAGCGCTCGAGAAACTCTACGCGGCCTCACCGCTCGTGCACGAGATCGCGGTGCTCGAGCGCAACGGCGCACTCGTCGCGCTCGTCGTGCCGGACGAGCAAGAGGTGCGCAAGCGCGGGGCGCTGCGCGAAGCGGCGCTCGTGCGTGAAGACCTCGAGGACGTGGGTGCGAAGCTCGCACCGTATCAACGTTTGCGTGCGTACCGCATCACGCCGACGCCGCTGCCGCGCACTCAGCTCGGCAAGCTCAAGCGTCACCAGCTGGCAGAGCTCTACGACGCCTCCGCGCGCCCGCGCTCGGAGCGGCGCCGTGAGCTACCCGAGGAAGATCGCCGGCTGCTCGCAACCGACCGCGCACGGCGCACGTGGCAATGGCTCGTGGAGCGCTATCCCGACACGCCGCTCGATCTCGACACGAGCCCGCAGCTCGATCTGCATATCGACTCGCTCGAATGGGTCGCGATCACCGTGGAGCTCGAGCAGCGGCTCGGCGTCGCGCTGTCGAGCGAGGCGCTCGCGCGCATCCTCACGCTGCGCGACCTGCTGCGCGAGATCGAGGCCGCGCCGACTGCGGACGAGGCGCCGCCGCGCGCGCCCGCCGTCGAGTTCGAGCCGCCGGGGCCCGCTCTGCGGGTGCTCGGCGCGGCGCTGCTGCTGCTCGTGCGCGCAGTCATGCGGGTGGGATTCCGGCTCGAGGTCGAGGGCACCGAGCACTTGCGCGGCGAGGAGCCGCTCGTGATTACGCCGAATCATGCGAGCTATCTCGACCCCCTCGCGCTCGCGGCCGCGCTGCCGTGGCGGCGGCTCCGGCGCACGTACTGGGCCGGCTGGGTCGGCGTGCTGTACACGGATCCGATTCGGCGATTCTTCGCGCGCGCGCTCCAGGTCTTTCCCGTGGATCCCGATCGCGATCTCGCGAGCGCGCTCGACGTCGCCCGCGACCTCACGCGCCGCGGCATGAGCGTCGTCTGGTTCCCGGAGGGCCGGCGTTCGCCGACGGGTGCGCTCGAGCCGTTCCAAGCCGGCGTCGGCCGGCTGCTGAGCGACGTGCCCGCGGCCGCGCTGCCGGCAGCGATTCACGGCACGTTCGCCGCGTGGCCGAAGCAACGGCGGTTGCCGCGGCTCGCACGCCTCCACGTCGCCTTCGGCGCGGCGCGGCCGCTGACCGAAGCCGAGCGCCGCGGCGATTCCGCGCTCATTCGCAGGGACCTCGAGCACGCGCTCAAGCAGTTGCTCCAGGAATCGGCGCCCGAGCCGCATCGCGAAGTGCCCACCCATTGATTCGCCGGAGACGATCATGAGCGAAACGCAACCGCAATCTTGGGTCGAGACGCTTGCGGACGGCAGCCGCGTGCTGGTTCGGCCGATCCGGCAGGACGACGTCGCGCGCAACTCGGCGTTCATCGAGGGCTTGTCGCCGCCGAGCAAGCACTTCCTGTTCCTCGGTGGCATTGCGAAATTGAGCGACGCCGCACTCAGGCGGCTCTGCGGACCCGATCCCGAGCACGACATGGTCTACGTCGCGCTGGCGTCGGACGCGCCCGATGCGCCGCAGATCGGCGTCTGCCGCTACGCCGGCGCCGATGCGGTGCGCGGTGCCGAGATCTCGGTGGCCGTCGCCGACGCGTGGCAGCACAAGGGCCTCGGCAAGCGGCTGCTCACACGTTTGATCGACTACGCGCGCGTGCAAGGGATTTCGAGACTCTACTCGATGGACGCGGCCAACAATTCGCGGATGCGCACGCTCGCGAAGCATCTCGGCTTCGCGGAGCAACCGGACCCCGACGACATCCGGCAGGTGATCTACTCGCTCGACCTGCGCTGAAGGGCGACGGTCATAGTCGCCGTTCGGCGACACCTCGGTAGCGTTCCTATCGCGCACGCCTGTCGCGCCGCGCAGAATCAGCGCCGTTGTTTGACAGGCGATCCGAGGAGGATGGGACCGTGGAACTTCGGATCCTCGCTCTTGTCGGAATCGTGGACTTCGCGGCCCCTCATGGCGTCGAAGAGATCCCGGTCAAAGCGGCTTCAGGCCGCGGCCGTGCGCCCGGATTCCCCCCTCCGCGGCGCACGGCTTTCCTTATTGGACGCACCCCTACGTAGTTGCCACAACGGACGCGCGTCCGCGGCGCGGTACACTGTGATCCTCTCAACCCTAGGTGCCCGCATGAGACGTCGCCTCGCATTCGCCGCGCTGCTCGCGGCGCCGCTGCTCGTCACCGGTTCCGCGCTTGCCCAGGAATCCGGTTCCCGCTTGTTCCTCACGCACTGCGCGTCGTGCCACGGCGCCGATGGCGAAGGCGGCGGGCCGGTCGCTGCGGCGCTCGCGGTGTCGATACCGAACCTGCGCACGCTCACGCAGCGCAACCACGGCGAGTTCCCGGCCCAGGCCGTGATGGAGTACATCGACGGCCGCAAGAGCCCGGCAGCGCACGGCGACCGTGCAATGCCGGTCTGGGGCGAAGTGTTTCGCGAGAGCGAAGGCGGCGGCGATGCGCAAGCGGCCGCGCGGATCGCGGCGCTCGTCGCATTCATTCGGAGCTTGCAGTACCCCTAGGCGCGCTCGGATCGAGCTTGCCGACGGCCTGCACCAGCTCGGCGAGCGAGCGCATCTTGAGCTTGCGCATCACCCGCGCGCGGTGCAGCTCGACCGTGCGCTGGCTCACGCCCAAATCCATCGCGATGACTTTATTCGCGTGGCCCTTCACGACCCGCCGCATGACCTCGGTCTCCCGCGGCGTGAGCAGCGCGAGACGATCGCGAATCGCCTGCTCGGATGCGCGCGTCGTGCGGCGTTCCTTGTCGATCGCGAGCGCTTTGTGGATGCGGTCGAGCAGATCCTGATCGCGGAACGGCTTCTGGATGAAGTCGCTCGCACCGGATTTCATCGCATTGACGGCCATCGGCACGTCACCGTGGCCCGTGATGAAGATCACCGGGATGTCGGCGCCCTGCTCGTTCAGCCGCTGCTGCAGCTCGAGGCCGCTCAAGCCCGGCATTCGAATGTCCGCGACCAGGCACGAATGGCGCTCGGAATCGTAGTGCTCCAGAAACTCGAGCGCGGACGGGTGGAGCTCGCACTCCAGACCGACCGAGCGCAGCAACAGCCCGAGCGCGTCGCGCACGGCGTCGTCGTCGTCGACCAGGTAGATCAAGGGTTCGTCGCGGTTACGGTGCGGCCGCTGCGCGCCGGCGGTCTTCATGCCAATCGTTCCTAGGACTTCTGACCCGGAGGCGCACCCTCGCCCGCTTCGGACTCCTCGGCCGGCGGCAGGCGCATCTCGAAGACGGTGCCGCCGTCGGGGTTGTCGTGATACGTCAACGTGCCGCCGTAAGACTGAACGATGGTTCGGCTGATCGCAAGCCCCACGCCGAGCCCCTCGCGCTTCGTAGAGACGAACGGGTGGAACACGTTGTCCCCGAGCTGGCGCGACACGCCGTGGCCGTGGTCGGCGACCGCGACCCGCACACCGTCGCCTTCCGCGGCGGTCGAGATCACGATGCCCTTCCCCTTCGCGAGCGTGCCGCGCATCGCGTCGACCGCGTTGCGCGTCAGGTTCAACAGCACCTGCTGCAGCTGGACCGCATTGCCGCGAACGGCCGCCAGGCCTTCGGCGAACTCCGTGCGCACGCGGATGCCTTCGGCGTGCGCATCGGCCTCGATCAGGTTCAGCACGTCGCCGACCACGGCATTGATTGCGAGCCGCTGTGTCTCGATCTCCTGCTTGCGGATGAACTTGCGCAGATTATGGATCACCTCACCTGCCCGCCGCGCTTGGTCGTCGATCTTGTCGCAGATCTCCGCGAACGTGCGTTTGTCGGCTTCGCGCGCAATGATCCGCTTCGCCGCCTGGGCGTAGGTCGCAATCGCACTGAGCGGTTGATTGATCTCGTGCGCGATGCCGGCGGCCATCTCGCCGAGCAGGTTGAAGCGCCCGAGATGCGCGAGCCGCGCATCGAGCGCGCGCACACGTTGCTCCGCCGCGCGCTGACTTCTGAGATCGCGGATGACGCCGACGAAACGCCGCCCTTCCGCGTCGTTCGCTTCGCCCACCGACAGCGAGATCGGCAGCGTAGAGCCGTCTGCGTGCCGGCCGAGCACCTCGCGACCGATGCCGATCACGCGCCGCTCGCCGGTGTCGCGATAGTGCTGCATGTACCCGTCGTGACGCGAGCGGTCCGGCTCGGGCATCAGCAGGCTCACGTTCTTGCCGAGCACATCGGCCGCCGGGTAGCCGAACAATCGTTCGGCCGCGGCGTTGAAGGTGGCGATGCGTCCCCGCTCGTCGATCACGACGATCGCATCGACGCATGCGTCGAGAAGCGCATGATATTCGGCGGCTGCCATGGCGCGCTATTGATCGTCACCGGCGGTCGGTGCCGCCATACGTAGTTTCCGACAGAGCCTAGGCATTTCAGCGGACTTTTGGCCGGCGGCGGGCGCGAGTATAAATCGAGCGTCGCTCCATTGCCGTCCGAGGTGCATCGTGGCCGAGCCTAAACGCATTCTGGTGATCGTCGATCCAACCGCAGCGTCGCAGCCCGCGCTCGAGCGCGCAGCCTGGCTCGCCGAGCGCTTGCCGGCCAAGCTGGAGCTGTTCATCTGCGACTACGCGCCCCACCTGGTCGACCAGAGCGTATTCGATCCCTCTTCGCTCGCGGCCGCGCGCAAGAGCCTGATCGCGAGTCACGTGCGGCGCCTCGAGGAGCTCGCTCGGCCGCTGACGGCGAAAGGGCTCACGGTGGCGGTCGACGCGCGCTGGGACTCGCCGCTCTACGAGGGGATCGTGCGCAAGGCCGTGGAATCGCGCGCCGAGCTCGTGCTCAAGGACACGCACTACCATCCCGTGCTCAAACGCTCGATCTTCTCGAATACCGACTGGAACCTCGTCCGCACGTGCCCGACGCCGCTGTGGCTGGTGAAGCCGCGAGCGGTGGGCCTGAAACCGTGCATCGTCGCGGCGGTCGACCCGCTGCACGAGCGCGACAAGCCCGCCGAGCTCGATCACCGGATCATTGCGGCCGGCGAGGAGCTCACCGCAGCGCTGGGGGGCGAGCTGCACGTGCTCCATGCCTACGACATTGCGCCGATACTCGCCTCGTCGTCGGACTCGCTCACGATGCCGATCGCGTTGCCTATTCAGGAACTCAGCGAGATCTTGCGCAACGAGCACACCGATGCGGTTCATGAGCTCACCGATGCGCACAAGATCCCCCGCGAGCGCGTCCACATTCAGCAAGGCGGCACGCGACAAGCCCTCTGCGAGATCACCGAGCAACTGCGGGCGGACCTCGTCGTGATGGGCGCGGTGTCGCGCAGCGGACTCAAGCGTCTGTTTCTCGGCAATACCGCCGAGGACGTGCTCGACCGGCTCGACTGCGATCTGTTGATCGTGAAGCCCGCGGAGCTCGCGCCGGATCTGCCGAGCTAGCGTCGGAGCCTGACCCGGGGCCCACCGAGGCTGCCCGTCGCCAGACGATCGCAGCCACGCACAGGCGTTCGCGACGCTGCTTCCCGCGCACTCGCGAACGACGACGAAGCAATCGCCGCGCTCGAGTCGATCGTCGGTTGGCGAGCGAAGCGCCGCATCAAGGGCAAGGTCGTGCTCGGCGGAATCGAAGGCATCGATGCCGGCTTCGGAGATCTACGACGGTCCGCGCCATTGGAGACTGCCGTGGCTTTCCCGTCGCACCTGCCGCGGAGCACATACCACGCGCCCGATCTCGGCGCACGCGTGCGCCGATCGATCACCGCGACGCACCTGCGTGCGGCTAGCGGTGCGCGGTTGCGAGCTCTTGGCAGGAGCGCACGCCGAGCTTCCGCATCACCATCGCGGCCGGGCAGAAACCCGTGAACGCCTGCTGGAACAGGTTCGCGCCCACGAACACCGTGAGCCAGACGAACCACGGGTGCACGAAGTACGTCAGCGCAACCGACAACAGCACCATGAATCCTGCGAAAGCTTCGACACTGCGTTCGAGCGACATGTCCCACACCTCCATCTACGCCGCGCCTGCGGCGAATCTGCAAGCAGGGTGGGAGCGGCAAGCGTTGCGCGCAATTGCGGATTCTACCGATGCCCTTCGCGGCCAATACGAATGGCCCATCAGGCAGCCCGAGCGTATCTATTGACCACTATTTACGGAGGGTCCGAATCATGGCGCGAGTGGTGGTGGTCGGTGCAGGCACGGGCGGCGTTCCGGCCGCTTACGAGCTGCGCGGGAAACTCGGCAAAGAGCACGAGGTAACGCTCGTGAACGCGTCGAGCCGGTTCCAATTCGTCCCGTCGAATCCCTGGGTGGCGGTCGGTTGGCGGCGCCCCGAGGAAGTGAGCCTCGAGCTGGCCGACTACGTCGAGCGGCGCGGCATCAAGTTCATTGCACAGCGCGTTACCAAGATCGCGGCGGCGGAGCGGACGCTCGAGCTCGCGGACGGCCAGACGCTTCCCTACGACTATCTGGTGCTCACGACGGGCCCGAAGCTCGCATTCGATGAGATCCCGGGCTTCGACCGGGCGGCCGCCCACTCGCAGTCGATCTGCACGCTCGAGCACGCGCTCGCGGCCCACGACCGGTACGAGCAGTTCCTCGTCGATCCCGGTCATGTCGTGATCGGCGCGGTGCAAGGCGCGAGCTGCTTCGGCCCCGCGTACGAGTTCGCGATGATCGTCGACGCGGATCTGCGCAAGCGCAAGATCCGCAATCGGGTGCCGATCACGTTCGTCACGAGCGAGCCGTACATCGGGCATATGGGACTCGCGGGCGTCGGGGATTCGAAAGGGCTCATGGAATCGGAATTCCGGCAGCGCCACATTCAATGGATCACGAACGCGAAGGTCGACAAGCTCGAGACGGGCAAGATCTTCGTGACCGAGCACGACTCGAACGGCCAGCCGGTGAAGCAGCACGAGCTCGAGACCAAGTTCTCGATGCTCTTGCCCGCGTTCAAGGGTGTCGATGCGGTCGCAGGCGTCGAAGGCCTATGTAACCCGCGCGGCTTCGTGATCGTCGACGAGCATCAGCGCAGCCCAAAATACGCGAGCATCTATGCGGCGGGCGTCGGCATCGCGATCCCGCCGATCGAAAAGACGCCGATCCCGACCGGCGCACCGAAGACGGGCTACATGATCGAGTCGATGGTCACGGCGATCGTGCACAACATCGCGGCCGAGCTCAAAGGCGAGGCGCCGAGCGCGAAAGCGTCGTGGAACGCGATTTGTCTCGCGGACGCCGGCGACGAGGGCATCGCGTTCGTCGCGCTGCCCGAGATTCCGCCGCGCAACGTGACCTGGGCGAAGAAGGGCAAATGGGTGCACCTCGCGAAGATCGCGTTCGAGAAGTACTTCATGCACAAGGTGAAGTCGGGCAACACGGATCCCGTGTACGAGCGCTACGTGCTGAAAGCGCTCGGGATCGAGCGCCTGCAGCGTTGAGGAGCGTCCGCGTGAGAGCAGCTTTGTCGGCGCGCCGCGCGCTGGATTCGCCGGACTGCGCTCAGCGGCGCGCACGGCCGAGCGCGGCGAGACGGGGCGTACCGCTCGCATGGGCGGCCCTCGCGGCCGCCCTGCTCGGGGCCGGTGCGGCGCCGCGCATACGCGCGGAGACGCTCGACGAAGCGTGGCAGGCCGCGCTCGGCGCCGATGCGGCGCTGCAGGCCGCTCAGGCGCGCGAGCGTGCGGCGGGCAGCGACCTCGCGGCCGCGCGAGCGCAGCGGCGGCCATCGGTCGCGGCCTCGACGAGCGCGAGCCGCTGGCGCGACGTGCCTGCGTTCGACTTCGGCGCAGTCGGCGTGCCGGCGACCTTGCCGCTGTTTGCGGGCGACACGTTCACGATGGCGACCGCGCAGGTCACGCTGCCGCTCTACACGGGCGGCATGCTCGGCGCGAACGTTGCGGCCGCCGACGCGGCGCTCGACGCGCGGCTGCACGCAACGAGTGCGCTCACGGAGGATCTGAAGCTCGGCGTGGCGGAGGCCTACATCGGCGTGCTGCGGGCCGCGAGCGCGGCCGACGTCGCGGCTGCGAACCGTGCGAGCCTCGCCGCCCACGCGCACGACGTCGACGACATGCAGCGCACGGGCCAAGTACCGCGCAACGATGCGCTCGCGGCCGCGGTTTCGCTCGCCGACGCGACGCAGCGCCAGCTCGCGGCCGGCAACGACCTCGACCAAGCGCAAGCGCTCTACAACCGCCGCGTGGCGCGCCCGCTCGACGCACCCGTCATGCTCGACCCGGCCGTCGCGCCGGCGGATACCGCGCTGCTCGCTAGGCCTTTGGAGGAGCTCGTTCAAGTCGCGCTCGCGCGCCGCTCCGAGCTGCAAGGCCTTGCTGCGACGGCCGCTGCGTTCGAGGCGCGCTCTTCGGCCGCGCGCAGCGCACGCCGGCCGCAAGTCGTGCTGCAAGGCGGCTATACCTATCTCGACAACCAAGTGCTCGATCGGAAGGACTTTTGGTCGGTCGGCGTCGGCGTGCGCTTCAACGTCTTCGACGCGGGCGCGAGCCGCCAGCAGAGCGCGGCGCTCGCCGCGCAGTCGACGGCAGTGGCCGACGAGCGCACCGACCTCGCGACCGCGATCGAGCTCGACGTGCGCCGCGCGTGGCTCGCGGTCGGCTCCGCTCGCGCCCGCGTGGGCGTGACGCAGAGCGCGACGGCTCAGGCCGAGGAAAACCTGCGCGTGGTGAACGACCGCTACCGCAACGGGGAAGGCACGGGCAGCGACGTCCTCGAAGCCGAATCGTTGCTCGCGCAGGCCCGCAACAACTACGACGCGGCGCACTACGACGTGCTCGTCGCCCAATTCAGGTTACTGCGCGCGGCGGGCGCCCTGTAGCGCGAGCCGCTGCTTCGACAACGGAGAGATGACCGTGATCGTTCGACGACCGTTCCCTATCGGCGCGCAGCGCGCGCTCGCTCTACCCCTGGCACTCGCCGCCGTCGCGCTCGCGGCCTCGTTGGCCGCGCGCGCAGCCGAGACGCCGCTCGCGACCCTCGAGGTCGCGTACGAGAAAGCGCCGCGCGAACGCGTTTGGGACGGCACCGTCGAGGCCGTGAATCAGGCGACGGTCTCGGCGCAAACCTCGGGCCGCGTCGCCGAAATACTCTACGACGTCGACGACTTCGTGCCCGCCGGCGCCGTAATCATGCGCTTCACCGACACCGAGCAGCGTGCGGCGCTCGACCGCGCGCGCGCGGCGTTGCAAGAGGCAGAGGCCGTCTTTGCGCAGGCCGACAGCGAGTTCACGCGCGTGGCCGCGATGTTCGCGAACGGCACGGTCGCGAAGGCGCGCTACGACCAGGCACGCGCGAATCACGACGCCGGGCAGGCGCGGCTCACCGCGGCGCAGGCGGGCGTGAAGACGGCCGAGGAACAGCTCGGCTACACGGTCGTGCGCGCGCCGTACGCGGGCATCGTCTCGAAGCGCCACGTGCAGGTCGGCGAGCTCGTGCGACCGGGCCAACCGCTGATGAGCGGCCTGTCGCTCGAAAACGTGCGCGTGAACGTCGACGTGCCGCAGAGCATGCTCGAGCCGATCCGCCGGATCGGCAAGGCCACGGTGCATCTGGGCGATCGCGATCTCACGGCCGCGAGCCTCACGTTCTTTCCGGTGGCCGACGCCGCAGCGAACACGTTCCGCGTGCGCGTGAACCTGCCCGCCACCGGCGAGCCGCTCTATCCCGGCATGTTCGTGAAGGTCGGCTTCGTGGTCGGCGACACCGAGCGGTTGCTCGTGCCCGAGAGCGCAGTCGTGCATCGGAGCGAGCTCACGGCCGTGTACGTGTTCGGGCCGAAACCGGTCGCGGCAGACGCTGACGCGACCGCGGCGGACGCCGTCGTGCTGCGGCAGATTCGAACGGGCCGGGCGTACGGCGATCGCGTCGAGGTGCTCGCCGGGCTCGATGCGGGCGAGCGAATCGCGACCGATCCCGTTGCAGCGGGCATCTACGCGCAAGAGCGGCGGAGCCGCTGACGGATCGACCGATGACGACGAATACTCCGAGGCTCGGCTTTCCCGGCGCGCTCGCAGCGCGCTTTCAAAACTCCAAGCTCACGCCCCTGCTCGCACTGACCGCGCTGCTGGCCGGCCTCTTCGCCGTGCTCGTGACCCCGCGGGAAGAAGAACCGCAGATCAACGTGACGTTTGCGAACGTGTTCGTGCCGTTTCCGGGCGCGAGCGCGGCCGAGGTCGAAAACCTGGTCGCGGTGCCGCTCGAGCAGAAGCTCGCCGAGATCGAGGGCGTGAAGCACACGTACTCGATGTCGCGCCCCGGCATGGCCGTGCTGACGATCCAGTACGAGGTGGGTCAGGACCGCACGGCGGCGATCGTGCGCCTCTACAACGCGGTGCTCTCGAACCAGGACGCGCGCGCGACGGCCGCGGGCGTGCTGCCGCCGCTCGTGAAACCGAAGGGCATCGACGACGTGCCGATCGTCACGGTGACGCTCTGGACCGACGATCCCGCGCGCGGCGCGCAGGACCTGCAGCGCGTCGGCCACGCGCTCGAGGCCGAGCTCAAGCGCGTGCCGGGCACGCGCGACGTCTATACGATCGGCGGCCCCGACAACGTGGTGCACGTCGAGCTCGACCCGCAACGGCTCGCGGCCTACGGGCTTTCGATCGACGCGCTGCGCCAGGCGCTCGCGAGCGCCGACGCGGTCACACAGGCCGGCTCCATCGTTGCCCACGATCATGAAACGCCGGTCACGGCGGGCACGTTCCTCGCAACGGCCGACGACGCGGCCGAGGTCGTCGTGGGACTGCGGGACGGCAAGCCGATTTACTTGGACGACGTGGCCGAGGTCACGGCCGGTCCGGATCAACCCGACAGCTACGTGCGGTTCGGCACGGGCGCGGGCGCCGCCAAGATCGATCTGCCGACCGGCGTGAACGCGCCGGCCGTGACGCTCGCGATCGCGAAGAAGCCGGGCTCGAACGCGGTCGTGATCGCACAGGCGCTCCGCGAGCGGCTGCACGCGCTCGAAGGCACATTCATCCCCGAAGGCGTGCACGCGACGGTCACGCGCGACTACGGCCGCACGGCCGACGACAAGGCGACCACGCTGATCCACAAGCTGATTTTCGCGACGAGCTCCGTCGTGCTGCTCGTGCTGCTCACGCTCGGCTGGCGCGAGGCCGTGGTCGTCGGCGCGGCCGTCGTGGTCACGCTCGCGGTCACGCTGTTCGCGTCGTGGGCCTGGGGCTTCACGATCAACCGCGTATCGCTGTTCGCGCTGATCTTCTCGATCGGCATCCTGGTCGACGACGCGATCGTCGTGGTCGAGAACATTCATCGCCACATGAGTGCAGGCGGCAAGACGTTGCTCGAGGCCATTCCACCGGCCGTCGATGAGGTCGGCGGCCCGACCGTGCTCGCAACCTTCACGGTCATCGCAGCGCTGCTGCCGATGGCGTTCGTCACGGGCTTGATGGGCCCGTACATGAGCCCGATTCCGATCAACGCGAGCACCGGCATGCTGCTGTCTCTAGCGGTAGCACTCGTGCTCACGCCATGGCTCGCGCTCAAGCTCCTGAAGCCGCATCCAGCGGCGCACCCCGCGGCCGGAAGCGGCCGCCTCGACCGCCTGTTTCAGCGCGGCATCGGACCCTTCCTACGCGGCGCGGACGGCCGGCGGGCACGACGGCTGCTGTTCGCCGGCGTCGGCGCGGCGATCGTGCTTGCGGTCGGTCTCGTCGTCGTGAAGCTCGTCGTGCTGAAGATGCTGCCGTTCGACAACAAGTCGGAGCTCGAGGTGGTCGTCGACATGCCCGAGGGCACGGCAGTCGAGGACACCGCGCGCGTGCTCGACGAGCTCGCGGACTACGTGCGTCAAGTGCCCGAAGTCAGCGACTTCGAGAGCTACGCGGGCACGGCTGCGCCGATCAACTTCAACGGCCTCGTGCGGCAGTACTACCTGCGCTCGGGCGCCAACGTCGGCGAGCTGCAGGTGAACCTGATCGACAAGCACCTGCGCGACCGTCAGAGTCACGAGATCGCACGCAGCCTGCGTGCGCCGCTCGTCGCGATCGGCGACGCTCGCGGTGCGTCCGTCAAGCTCGTCGAGGTGCCGCCGGGCCCGCCCGTGCAAGCGCCGCTCGTCGCGGAGATCTACGGGCCGGACTATGCGGGGCAGCTCGCCATCGCGCGAGAGCTGCGCAAGATGTTCGCCGCGACGCCCGATATCGTCGACGTCGACGACAGCGTCGAAACCGATGCGCCGCGGCTCGTGTTCGCGGTCGACCGCAACAAGGCGGCTCTGCTCGGCGTCGCGCAAGCCGATGTCGCGCACGCGCTCGCGGCCGCGCTCGGCGGCGACGATGCGGCGTTCGTGCACGACGTGCACGCGAAATATCCGATCCCGATTCGGCTGGAGCTGCCGGTCGCGGACAAGGCCGACCTCGACAGCCTGTTGCAGCTGCGGGTCGGCGGGCGCGGCGGCGCGCTCGTGCCGCTCGCGGAGATCGTGACGGTGATGCCCTCGCACTGGGAGAAGACGATCTACCACAAGGACCTGCTGCCGGTCGTGTTCGTCACGGCCGACATGGCGGGCAAGCTCGACAGCCCGCTCTACGGCATGTTCAGCCTCGCCTCGCGGATTCGCGCGAATCCGCCGGGCGGCCGGGCGATCGCTCAGCACTACGTAGGCCAACCGGCCGACACTTACGACTACTCCATCAAGTGGGACGGCGAGTGGCAGGTCACGTACGACACCTTCAGGGACATGGGCATCGCGTACAGTGTGGGCTTGATCCTGATCTACCTGCTCGTGGTCGCGCAGTTCGGCTCCTACCTCGTCCCGCTCGTGATCATGGCGCCGATCCCGCTCACGATCATCGGCGTGCTGCCCGGCCACGCGCTCACCGGCGCACAGTTCACCGCGACGTCGATGATCGGCATGATCGCGCTCGCCGGCATCATCGTGCGCAACTCGATCCTGCTCGTGGATTTCATCAACCAGGAGCTCGCCGCCGGCACGCCGCTCGACACGGCCGTGATTCGCGCGGGCGCCGTGCGCGCGAAGCCGATCGCGCTGACCGCGCTCGCGGCCGTGCTCGGCGCGCTGTTCATTCTCGACGACCCGATTTTCAACGGCCTCGCGGTGTCGCTGATCTTCGGCATCTTCGTGTCGACCGTGCTCACGCTGGTCGTGATTCCGGTGCTCTACTACGAGCTGCGCCGGCGCACGGCCGCACGGCAGGCGGAAACGGCGTGACGGCGACGCACGCGGCCGCGGCGATCCGGGTGCGGGTGCACGAGCTCCAGCAGCTGTTCAACTCGATCGATCCATCGCCGTTCCGCGAGCGCGACCTCGATCCCGACTGCGAGGAGTTCATCGTGTCGTGGGCGCGCGAGCTGCCGCGCGACCGGCCGCTCGCGATCGCTATTCACGTCGACCGAGAGCACCCGGCAGCGGAGATCCTGCCGGCCGTGGGGCCGGCCGTGCGCGCACACTTCCTGCGCGAGGCGAGCCTGCAGAGCCTCAGGATCAGGCGCCTGCTGCGCGAGGGGCGGCTGAGCCTCGCGATCGGCTTGATCGCGCTCGTCGCGTGCATCACTGCCGCCGCGGCGCTGCGTGGCGTCGCACAGGGCACTTTCGGCGACATCGTGCGCGAGAGCTTGATCATCGCGGGCTGGGTCGTGATGTGGCATCCGCTCGAGGTGCTGCTGTACGGGCAATGGCCTGCGCGCCGCGAGCGCCGGCTGCTCGAGCGGCTCGCGTCTGCCAAGGTCACGATCGCGACGGCAGCCGTGGTTTCGGCCGCCGATGCGGCGCGACCGCAAGGCGCGCCCGAGGTCCCGCGGGCGACGGCGGTCTGAGGAGCGCGCGGCGTGGACGAGCACCCGCTGCTGCAACGGCTCGCGGTCGCGTTCGCGATCGGCTTCGATCGTCGGGCTCGAGCGCCACTGGAAGACACGCGAGCAGCACGCAGGGCAGCGCCTCGCCGGTCTGCGCACGTTCACGCTCGCGGGCCTCTTGGGGGGCGCGCTCGGCGCGCTGCCCACCGGCGCCGCGGCCGCGGTCGCCGCAGGCGCGCTGGTGCTCGGCGCGCTCGTCGTCGGCGGCTACGTGACCACCGCGCACGAGAGCCGCGACTTCGGCATGACCACGGAGCTCGCGCTGCTCACGACGTTTGTGCTCGGTGCGCTCGCGACGCTCGGCGCGCCGTTCAGCGCGACCGCCGCCGCGGTCGCGATGGCGCTGCTGCTCGGGCTCAAGACCGAGTTCCACCGCGTGATCGAGCAGCTCGACCGTCACGAGCTGCTCGCGACGCTGCAATTGCTCGCGCTCGCGGCCGTGCTCGTGCCGCTCCTGCCCGACCGCGATCTCGGACCGTGGAATTCGCTGAACCCGCGAACGATCGGGATGCTCGTGCTGCTGATCGCGGGACTGTCGTACGTCGGCTACTTTGCGGTGCGGCTGCTGGGCGACAAGCTCGGCCTGCTACTGACCGCGGTGCTCGGCGGCCTCACGTCCTCGACCGCGGTCACCGTCGCGTACGCGCGCCGCGCGCGCAGCGCGCCCGCCGACGTGCCGCTGCTCGGCGCGGGCATTGCACTTGCGTCGGCGACGATGGTGCCGCGCCTCGCGCTCGAGATCGCGGCCGTGCACCGGCCGCTGCTCGCCACGCTGTGGCCGACGTTGGCGGCGCTCGCGCTCGTGCCGCTCGCAGGCGTCGCGATCGGCGCACTGCGCGGAGGCCACCGCGGCAAGCCCGCGAAGCTCCATCTCACGAACCCGCTGCAGCTTGCGGCCGCGCTCGGCTTCGGCGCGCTGCTTGCGGTGCTGTTCGTCGCGGCCGAGGGCCTGAAGCGGGCGTTCGGTGTCGCAGGCACGTATGCAATCGCCGCGACTGCCGGGCTGCTCGACGTCGACGCGATCAGCCTCGCGCTCGCGCACGACGCCGCACGCGGCGCGCTCGGCGCCGACGTCGCGACCCGCGGCATCGCGGTGGCCGTGCTCGTGAACACGGGCGTCAAGGCGATGATCGCGGCGGTGCTCGGCGGGCTACCGGTGGTGCGCTCGGCCTCCGCCGTGCTCGGGGCCGCCGTAGTCGCCGGTGCGATTGCCGCGCTGTTGACCCTCCTAATCGTTTGATCGCGCAACCATTGTCGCGGGCAGCCACGGGGTCCCGCGGCGGACGGGCGGTCGGGGGTTCCAAAGCCTTCGGGCGGGGACTAAACTCGTTTGCGCGGCCTGATGGCTTATTGGGTCGCCCCGGCCCTTCCACTCCCGTCCGGCACAGAACGATGAACCTGTCAGGCGAGCTCGCAAAGACGCTCCTCGAGCTGGCGCCGGATCCGACCGTCATCGTCGACGGCGGCGGTTTGATCGTGTTCGCCAACGCGCAGGTCGAGGAAACGTTCGGCTATACGCCCGAGGAGCTGTTCGGCAAGCCCATCGAGACGCTGCTGCCGGAGCGCTTCCGCGACGCCCATCCCGAGCACCGTGCGCGGTTCGCCGTGCGACCGAAATCCCGACCGATGGGCGCCGGGCTCGCGCTATTCGGGCTCACCAAGAGCGGCCGCGAGTTCCCGGTCGAGATCAGCTTGAGTCCGGTCTCGACCGAAGACGGTTTGCTCGTCGTCGGCGCCGTGCGCGACGCGACGATGCGCCGCGATACCGAGCACCAGCTCATCGAAGCGAACCGCGCGAAGAGCCGGCTGCTCGCGGCCGCCAGCCACGACTTGCGCCAGCCGCTGCAAACCTTGAATCTCTTGAACCGCGCGGCCGTGCGCCACGCCGGCGGCAACGCGGCGCTGCGCGGCGTGCTCGACCGCCAGCAAGTCGCGCTCGACACGATGTCGACGCTGCTCGCCTCGGTGCTCGACATCAGCAAGCTCGATAGCGGCGCGGTGGCGGTGAACCCCGCCGTCGTCAACCTCGACGACATCTTCGAGCGGCTGCGGTCGGACTTCGACCCTCTGGCGGCCGAGAAGAACCTCACGCTGGCGGTCGAGCGGTCGCAAGAAGCCGCGAACATCGATCCCGAGCTGCTGCGGCGCCTGCTGGGCAATCTGCTGTCGAACGCGATCCGCTACACGCCGCGTGGCTCCGTCACATTGCGCTGCACGCGCTCGGGCGACGCGCTGCGGATCGCGGTGGTCGATACGGGTATCGGCATTGCCGCGCACGAAGTGGAGCGCGTGTTCGAGGAGTTCTACCAAATCGACCACAGCAGCAAGCGCCCCGAGGGCTTGGGCCTCGGTCTCTCGATCGTACGGCGCATCGCGCAGCTGCTGGATTGCGCCGTAGAGGTCGAATCGCAGGTCGGTGTCGGCACCACGTTCCGCGTGACCGTGCCGCGTGCGGAGGCGCCGACGGACGACGCGGTCGCTATCGGCGTCACCGGTGCCCGCACGGGCGGCCGCATCCTGATCATCGACGACGAGCCCGCGGTGGCCGAGGCGACGAGCCTGCTACTCGAGCTCGAGGGCTTCGAGGTGCGGGTTGCGAGCTGCGAGCGCGAAGCGCTCGAACACAGCGCCGAACGTCCGCCGGACCTGATCGTCAGCGACTATCACTTGCGCGGCGGCGAGACTGGCGTCGGCGTCGTGATCGCGGTGCGCAATCGCCTGGGTGCCGCCGTGCCGGCCGTGTTCGTGACCGGCGATACGGGCAAGTCCGCGCTCGCGCAGTCGAAGCTCGACAACTCCCATCTGTTGAGTAAGCCGATGCGCGCCGACGACCTGCTGGCGGTCATCCGCGACAGCCTCGACTTGGCCTGACTCGAGTCTCCGCCGCGTATGGGCTTCTACGTATGGCGGCGCTGGCGCCCGCCCGGAATAGTAGGCTCATGGACAAACCCCGAGCGACGCATATCGCCCGCCGCGCAGTTCGCGGCAACCCGCGCCTGACCGAGGCGCGTCACGATCCTTATCACGACGACACGAAGCTGCGCGGTCCCACCCGCTGCACGGGCTGCGGGGCGATCTACCTGCGCGGCCGCTGGCGCTGGGAGCGGCTGCAGCCGCAACCGGCAGCCACCACGCGCTGCCCGGCCTGCCGGCGCATCGCCGACCGCTACCCGGCGGGCGAGCTGACGCTGTCGGGCGCGTTCGTCGCAGCGCACCGCGACGAGCTGTTGAAGCTCGTGCGCAACGTCGAAAAGAGCGAGGCGCGCGAGCACCCGCTGCAGCGGATCATGGACATTCGGCGCACAGGCGAGGAGCTCGTGATCACGACGACCGACGTACACCTGCCGCGGCGGATCGGTCATGCGCTCGAGAACGCCTGGCACGGCTCGCTCGACACGCATTACGACGAGCAGGGCTACTTCATCCGGATGCGCTGGGAGCGCAACGACTGAGCGCCGAGCGGCCGCGGTCAGGCCGAACGGCGAGCACCGGCCGCGGCCTAGCTGCCGTCGCGGATGCTGCGGCGGCGTTCGCCGTCGCAGGTCGCTTGGCCGATCGTGGACCGCGTCCGGTCACGCAAGCCGCGCGCGAATTCGAAGAACCGCCGCGCGTCGGCGAAGTTGCTCGCGATGCCGAACGAGATCCGTATCGCGCCTGCGTGCTTGCCACTGCGATGCGTAATGAACTGCAGGAAACGCGGCAGGTTCATGTCGGCGTTCGTCTGCAGCGCCGCCTCGATGTCCTCTTCGGTAATGTTCTCGGCGGTCTCACCGGCGCCGGGATTGCAGAAGCAGCCCGTCCGCAGCGACATGCCCTCGAGCAGCGCCAGCTCCTCGATTCGGCGGTAATCGAGCACGCGTCCATCGGGATCGACGAAGTTCAGCGTCAGCGTCGAGCCGCGGTCCGCGGTACCGCCCGGACCGTAGATCCGGACCATCGGCCTCGCGTTCGAGTGCCGCAGCGCGGCCAACTCCTCGAGCAGCCATCCCACCAAGCACTGCACGCGTGTGTGAATGCGCTCGATGCCGACGCTCTGCAGGTGCCGCAGGCCGATCTCCACGGCGGGAATCGACAGGAAATTCAGCGTGCCGTCCTCGAATCCGGCCTCACCCGGCGCGAGCGCGTGCTTGCATCCCTGCACCGTGGCGAAATTGACGGTGCCCCCCGCAAACCATGGACGCCGCAGCACCGGCAGAACATCGTTGCGGATCAGGAGGCAACCGACGCCGGTCGGATAGCCGAACATCTTGTAGAACGAGATCGTCACGAAGTGCGGCCGGACGCTCCGGAGGTCGAGCCGGTTCGTCGGCACGAACGCCGCGGCATCGAGCAGCACGTGCCAACCGCAACGCTCGGCATAGTCGACGAGCGACAGCGGGTGTTGGACGCCGCTGAAGTTCGACTGCGCCGGAAGCGCGAACAGCCCGACGGGCCCGGTCGACAGCTGCCGCTCGAGCGCCTTTGCGTCTATCCGCAAATCGGGTGCGGTCAGCCCGACGTATTCCACCTCGGCGCCGCGCGCCCGCGCGAACTCGCGAATGCCGTTCACCGAATTGTGGTTATCGGCGGTCAGCAGAAAGCGAGTGGTCGGTGCGAACGGATAACTTTCGCCGACATGCTTCAAGGCGCCGGTGGCATTCGGCGTGAATACCGCGACGTAGGATCCCGCCGCGTCGAACCAGTCGAGCACCGCTCGACGCGTTTGCTCGACCAGCGTCGTCGTCGCCGCCGAAGCCGGGCTGGCGGAGTGCGGATTGCCGAGCACATCCTGGCGGAGCAAGGCCAGATGGTCGGTCACCTGGGATTCGGCGTAGACGCTCGCGCCCGTGTAATCGAGGTAGACCTGCCCCGTGCGATCGAGCCGCGCATACGCTGTCGCGCGCAGTCCGTCGAGCGGGCTCGTCGCGGCGTAATCGGGATACCGTTCGAGGAAACTCGCTAGTTGGTTCGACGCGGGCGCCACCTTTGAGGATGCGGGAGTCCACTTCGATAGTACGCGGAAGATTCCGAAATGGGTGGACGGCGTGCGCCTCCCGCCGCTTGGACACCCCTCGTCGCGGGGCGGCCCTTCGAGCTCCGCTCGCGGCGCGCCGAATCTCGGGAGCAGCCCGGGCGGCCGCCCTAGCGGGGCTGAGCTACCTTAACGCATCCTATTAGATCTTACGCTCAAGCCGCTGAATTACCTTACAACGGACGGCGCCGAAACTCCGCGATACCGATGGCGAGCGCGACCGCCGCAAAGCCGAGCGCCCAGACGATCATCCCATTGCTCGGCACGACGGCCGAGCCGAACGGCGTGAGCTGCAAGCCTCGGGTGAGCGGCGGCATGAGCTCGTAAGCGGCGCGACGCCAGAGCGCATCGACGGGTGACAGCAGGCTGATCGCCGTGCCGACGTAGCGAGCCGTCTCGTTGCTCGTGAACGCGGCAATCTGCTCGACCCAGCCGCCGATGAACGCGATGCCGTAGAACCCGAACGCCACGATGCCGTTGGTCACGGTGCTCAAGCGGGCGCCGCCGGCGAGCGAGATCGACAGCATCACCCCTGCGCCGAGCAGCATGAGCGGCAGCGCACGCAGCAGGTGCGGCTGCGCGTGACCGGTCGTCCAGAGCACGATCGCAACCACGCCGCCGCCCGTGATCACCAGATACGCCGCGCTCATCGCAAGGAACGTGAGCCACTTGCCGAGCACGATCTCCGAACGGCGGATCGGCTTCGACGCGATCGTCTGCATGACGCCGGAGGCGATCTCGCCCGACAGCGTGTCCACGGCGAGCAGCACCGCGACGGCGATGGTCAAGAAGTTCGCAACGTAGAGTCCCGCGATCGTGATGAACTGTACTTGGACCTGCGCCTGCACCAGCCCCGCGCGGCCGAATTTCTGCGCGATGAAGTGCAGCGCGACCCCGTAGACGAGCAGGAACAGTGCGCTGCAGATGAGCGCCGCCGGCACGATCCAGCGCCGGCGCGCTTCGAGAAAGGTCAAGTGCGCGATCGTCAACGTGCGCTGCATGCGTCAGCCCGGTCTCTGGTCCTCGCCCATGATCTCGACGAACCATTCCTCGAGCGACTTACGTCGTGCGCGCAGCTCGAACAGCGCGACACCGCGGCCGACGAGCCAACGCGCAATGTCGGGCACGGCGCGCTCGTCCGCGATCGGCAGCCGCACGACGTCGCCGGCGAGGGTCGGCGGGGCGCCGAAAGCCGCGAGACCCGCGAGCACCTCGGCACCGACCGGATCGATCTTGACCTCGAGCTCGAGGGAGGCCGGCGCCGACGCGAGGTCGAGCTCGCGGATCACCCTGCCCTGCTTTACGAACACGACCCGATCGCAGGTGGCCTCGACCTCGCCGAGCAGGTGCGAGTTCAGGAACACGGTCGTGCCCCGCTGCCTGAGCTCGTCGATCACATTGCGCACGAGCACGCGGCCGAGCGGATCGAGACCCGACGTCGGCTCGTCGAGAAATACCACCTCCGGCTCGTTTACCAGCGCCTGCGCAAGACCGGCACGTTGCATCATCCCCTTGCTGAACGTCTTGAGCGGCCGGTCGGCCGCGTCCGACAGATCGACGCGCGCGAGCAGCCGATCGATCCTGATCTCGAGCTCCCGGCCGCGCAGGCCGAACAGCCGGCCGTGCAGACGCAGCAGCTCGCGGCCCGTCAGGCACTCGTGAAAGCGAAAGTGCTCGGGCAGGAAGCCCGCACGTGCACGCGCCTCGCGGCGGCCGAGCCGCTTGCCGAGCAACGTGCCCGAGCCGGCCGACGGCTCGATCAAACCGAGCAGCAGCTTGAGGGAGGTCGTCTTGCCCGCCCCGTTCGGTCCGAGGAACCCGAATACTTCGCCGCGGCCGATCGTGAGCGATAGATCCGCAACCGCGACGGTTCGTCCGAACTCCTTGCGCAGCGCATGCGTCTCGATCACGGAGTCGCGCATCGCGCGAGCTTACTGCAGCGTCTGCGCCATCTCGAGCAGCTCTTCGGCGCGGATCGATCCATGGAGGGCGTATACCTGACCTTGATAGGACCAGAGCAGCAGGCTGTCGCCGCCCGAGGGACTCCGATCGGTGTTCGTGGCTGCGGTTTGGATCGCGAGCGCGGGCTGACCTTGCACGTCGACGTGATGGAACGACGCGGCGTTGGCCGGGACGGGCACGAGTAGAGTCGAGCGCCAATCGATGCTCTGCGCGAGCTGGTAGGCCTCGCTGCGGCCCATGCCGAGGATCCTGAGGCCGATCTCCGCGAGCTGCGACAGGTCGAGCCCGGCCGGGAACGAGACCTCGGGGCTCTTCGACTCGAGCAGCGTTGCGCTCCGCGTGCCGTCGCCGTAGACGAGGCGCACGACGGGCCGTGTATGCAGCGTGATCTGCTCGCCGTCGATGCCGACCGGGACGGTCACGTCGTCGAGGCCGAGCGTCTCGAGCACGGTCTTGATCTTCGCCTCGCTCGCGATCGCGCGCAGCTCGACTTCGTCGGCAACGCTGGTGCTGGTCAGCACGAAACCGTACGGGAGCCACGCGGGCGTCCGCACGTCGACACCGGCCGCGGGCGCCGCTTCCGCCGGTGTCGCGAACGACACGATCGGCCCGGGCTGATGCACGACCTCGACCTGCTCCGCGATCAAATGCGGCCAATCGAGCCCCGACTGAAGGAGGGTGCCGACGCGTTGCTCGTCGAATGCGACACCCGCGAAATTCACTACGCGAAACCAATCGAGAAAAGCCTGCGCGCCCGCGCGCACGGCAGGGAACGAGAACGCGAATGCCACGAGCGCCGCCGACGCGACGGCCGCGGCGAGCCTGAATACACGCGGCGAAACGTTCCGCACCCGCGGCGCCTCGACCTCCCGCAGCCGGCGCGCGAGCCGCCGCGCAAACTCTGGCGAGGGGTCGCTTCGCAGCGCGTGCAAAAATTGGTCGTCCATCCCCGCTTCCTCCGTCTACCAGTCGCGGCGCAGGGTCTGCACCGCGCGATGAATGATCGTGCCGACGTTGGACTCGCTCAAGCCCGTAACCTCGGCGATTGCGCGATTCGTCGCGCCCGCCCCGTATTTCAATGCGAGCAGCTCGCGCTCGCGCTCGGGCAAACCGGCGAGCAACGCCGCGAGCCGCTCACGGTCGGATGCGCGCGCCCCCTCGTCCTCCGGTGAGCCCGCGGGCGCGATGACGTGAGCGGCCGAGTCGAGCGATGCGTGCTCCCGGCGCGCACGGCTGTAATCGACCGCGACGTTGCGCGCGATCGCGAGCAACCACGTCGAGAACGCCGCGACGTCGCGGCGGTACCGACCCCGCGCGCGCCACGCCTTCTCGAACGTGAGCGAGGTCAAATCCTCGGCCGCAGCGGCGTCGCGCAGCCGATAGCGAAAGAAGTTGTAAACCTTCGGCAATTGGTCGGCATACACGGCGTCCCAATCGACCGCCGCGGCCGACGCCGCTGCAAACAAGGGTTCTGGAAGGTCCGTCTCGATCGCCATCGCAGCAATATACGGCCCATCCCGCCCACTATCACGGATTCACGCCGTCCCCGGAGAATGCATTCGCCACCGGCCCCGCGCCGGGGCGCACGCTGCCCCGGCCGGCCGGCGCGTGGCGGACCGCGTCCCGCGTCAGCGCTTGGCGAACTTCAGATGCTGCGAAAAGAACGGCAGCACGTTCTGCTCGACCCGATCGGCGATGTGATTCACGTGATCGCCGTCGTAGGTCTCGAAATGATGGTCGATCTTGTAGCCGTCGAGCACATCCGCGAGTTGACGATTGGTCGCGAGCAGCGTGTCCTGCAAGCCGACGTCCATGTCGATGCCGGAATAGCGCCGCAGCGCAAAGATGTACTGGTCGATCATCACGAGCGGCGAGTTCGCGGCCCATTCGAGCGCGACTTGCGCCGCGTTCGGGCCGTCGCCGTTCGGCAAATCGAAATACGTGGGCGGGTTGTTTGGATTCGGCGACCACGCAGCCGCCTCCGCGTTCACCACGTTCGCGAAGCCGCCGCCGCCGCGCCGCGGCGGCCGGGCCGCGTTGCTGCCCGTGCCGGCGCTGCCGTTCGGCTCACCGCTCGGCCGTGCGTTCGCAGCCGAGCCGTCGCTCGACTGCGCGTTGCGATTTTGCGCCGCGGCGCGTTGCGCGAATGCAGCCGGGTCGTTCATCAGGCAGCACGCGCTCAGGATGTAGAGGCTCGAGAACGCGTCGGGCCGCTTCATGCCGATGCGGATCGTGCCGTAGCCGCCCATCGAATGCCCCGCCAGGCCGCGAGACTCGCGATTCGCAAGCGTGCGATAGTGGCCGTCGACATATCGCACGAGATCGTCGGCGATGAAGCTTTCCCAATCGCCGCTGGTGACCGAGCTCGAGTACATGCTGCCGTCGTACTTTGAATTGCCGTTCGGCATCACCAGGATCATCTCCTTCGCCTTGCCGCTGGCGACGTCGCGGTCCATCGCACCGGGCACGTCGATGCCGCCGGAACCCTGCCCCGTGCTGCCCAGCCAATATCGGTTCGTGAGCGAATAGCCGTGCAGCAGAATCACGACCGGATACCGGCGCGCCCGGTCCTTGTCGTAGCTCGGCGGCAGATAGATCGACACCTCGCGGTCGGGCGATTCGCCCATCAGGTTGCCTTCGAGCGAGCGGCCGTGAACCGTCACGGTATCGATGCGACCTTTCATGACCGGCTGCGGCGAGGCGACGCGCGGCGCCGTCAAGCTGAATCCCAGCACGGCCGCGGCGGCCCCCGAGATCAAGGCCGGCGAACGCCGACGTCTAGCGGTCGTATGCATGAGCGCGCCCTCTTTTCTGGATGGGTCCGCGGCCGCAGCCTCGAGTGGGTCGCGGCCGTTCTTCGAGGGGTATTGTGCTCGCACGCTCGAGCCGAAGGAACCGCGGCACGCGCCGTGCACACGGCAGACCGGCGGGCTGCCGGGCCGCTATTTCACGGTATAGCCGCGTCCCTCGAGGCAGGCGGTGATGGCGCGTCGATAATCGGCGCCCTTGTCCGTCGACGCCGCGCCCTCGCTCGGGTCGTAACCTGTCTGCTGCACGGCCCACTGGTAGCACTCGTAGCGATCACGGTCGCGCTGCTCGTCGCTCTGGCCGTCGTTCGGGTAGATGAACATCTTCCCGGTTGCAGAATCCGTCGCGGTCGCAAGCGCGGAATCGCTCCCCTCGGGTTTGTCGACGACTACGTACTGCCTGACGACCGGGTCCCAGAGGTAGTAAGCGAAGTTCAGATAGAAATAGCGGCGTGAGCCGAGCACGAAGCTCACGTAGCCGGGCGGGAGATCGCGCAGACGCGCGCCGAGCGGTGCACGCACGACGACATAGGTGTTGCGCGGACCCAAGCGATAGAACGAGCCCCCGTGAAAGTAATAGCGGTCGCGACCCACGCTCACGGTGACACGCGTGCGCGGCAGCGAGCGCACTTCCTCGCCCACGCGCGGATTGTGGGCGGGCGGACGGCGGTCGCCGCGATCATGGTCGCGGTCGGCGTGCCGTGGCGCCTGCGCCTCGGCCGGCCCGGCCGTCACGATCCCGACCGCGACCGCGAGCATCGCGGCCGTCAAGAACGCTGCAAAACTGCGCTTCATGAGCTCTCCTCTCGGCGGATGTCCGCCGAGCGACTTCGACGCGCGGCGATCTTCCAAGTTTTAGGCCGCCGCGATCCTCAGGCGACCCGCATGCCGAACCGCGCACCGCGGTCCGCCCTCTCCAGCGCGGCCGCCGTCACGAGCATCACGCCGCGCGGCGACGTCTGGAACCGTTCGCCGTCCGCGGCCGAGTCCTCGCCGATCACGGTGCCGGCCGGCAGCACGCAACCTGCGTCCACGATTGCGTTGCGCACGCGGCAGCCGACCCCGATCGTCGCGCCCGGCAGCAACACGCTGTCTTGGACGAACGCATCGACCTCGACGCGGCAATTCGGGGACAGCACGGAACGCTCGACGCGGCCCGCGACGGTGCAGCCGGCCGAGACGATCGAGCGCAGCGCATAGCCCGCGCCGACGAAGCGCGGCGGCGGTCGGTGCGCTTGATGCGTCCAAAGCGGCCGGGCTTCGTCGTAAAGATCGAGCGGGGGCCGCTCATCGAGCAGCTCGAGATTCGCGGCGTGGTAGCTGTCGAGCGTGCCGACGTCGCGCCAATACGCCGGCCGTCCCGTGCGCGGATCGCGGAAGACGTGAGCGGCGACGCCGTTCGCGTTGACCAGGAGCGGCAGCACGTCGGCCCCGAAGTCGTGGCGGGAGCTCGGATCGCGTGCGTCGACGATCAGGCAATCGACGAGCAGCTCTCGATCGAACGCATAGATGCCCATCGACGCGAGCGCGCTTTGCGGATCGCCCGCCAGCGGTCGGGGTCGTGCCGGCTTCTCGACGAAGCTCGCAACGCACTCCCGCGCGTCGAGATCCACGATGTCGAACTCGCTCGCCGTCGCGATCGGCACTTCGACACAGCCCACCGTTGCGCCGAGCCCGCTCGCGACGTGCGTCTCGAGCATCGCCCCGTAGTCCATCCGGCAAATGTGACCGCCCGCGAGCACGAGCACGAAATCCGGCTCGAGTTGCTCGATCATCTCGAGATTTTGATAAACCGCGTCGGCGGTGCCTGCGTACCAGCCCTTGCCGCAGCGCTGCTGCGCGGGCCACACGTCGACGAACTCGCCGAGCTCCGGCCGCACGAAACCCCAGCCGTGCTGCACGTGCTGGATCAGCGACTGCGCCTTGTATTGAGTCAGCAGCGCGACTCGGCGCACGCCGGAGTTCACACAGTTGGACAGCGGAAAATCGATGGTGCGATATTGGCCGCCGAACGGCAGCGCCGGCTTTGCCTCGCGGCGTGTGAGCCCGCCGAGCCTACTGCCGTTGCCGCCCGCGAGGATCAGCGCGAGGGTGCGCTCCCCCAGGCTCGCCGCCGAGCTGCATCTTGCTGTCCTCATGGTTCACCTCGCCGCAGATGCCGCCAATCTAGCGACATCCGGCAGGGGTCACAGCTAGGGGTTCTACGTACGCAGAGCTCGCGCGGCCGCGGGTACCGCGCCGTTGGCGGCACGCTCGGCGTCGGCAACGTTGCGCTTCACGCGCAAAAAGCTGTCCGGCGTCACGGACACCGTGTCGATGCCGGCACGCACCAGAAACTCGACGAACTCCGGCTTATCGCTCGGCGCTTGGCCGCAGATGCCGACTTTGCGGCCGGCCGCGTGCGCCTTCTCGATGACCGAGCGGATCATCCAGGTGACGGCCTCGTCCTGCTCGTCGAACAGGTCACGCAGGCGCGCCGAGTCGCGATCCACGCCGAGCACGAGCTGCGTCAAGTCGTTGCTGCCGATCGAGAAGCCGTCGAAGCGCACCGCGAATTGCTCGGCCAGTATCACGTTCGACGGGATCTCGCACATCACGTAGACCTCGAGCCCGTTTTTGCCGCGCTCGAGGCCGTTCTCGGCCATCACGGACAGCACCGCGTCGGCTTCCGCCGGCGTGCGGCAGAACGGAATCATCACGACGACGTTCGAGAGTCCGATCTCCTCGCGCACGCGGCGCAGCGCACGGCACTCGAGCGCGAAGCCCGCGCGGTACGCATCGCTGTAGTAGCGACTCGCACCGCGCCAGCCGATCATCGGATTCTCTTCCTTCGGCTCGAACGCCTCGCCGCCGAGCAGCTTCGCGTATTCGTTGGTCTTGAAGTCGCTCGTGCGCACGATCACGGGCCGCGGGTAGTGCGCGGCCGCGATCCGCGCGATGCCCTCGGCGAGCGTCGCGACGAAGTACTCCTCCTTGCTCGACCAGCCGCGCGTGAGCTTGTCGATCGCCGCGCGGTCGCGCCGCGACGCGACCAGCTCCGGTTTGAGCAGCGCGAGCGGGTGGGCCTTGATGTCGTGGCTCACGATGAATTCCATGCGCGCGAGCCCGACGCCGTCCGCCGGCAGCCGCCACCAGCGGAACGCGGCCGCCGGATTCGCGACGTTCAGCATCACGCGCGTGCGGGTCGCAGGCACCTTGGACAGATCGAGATCCTCGACGCTGAACTCGCCGATGCCGTCGTACACGGATCCCTCGTCGCCCTCGGCGCAGGACACCGTGACCTCCTGGCCGTCGCGCAGCGTACGCGTCGCGGACTGCGTGCCGACCACGGCGGGCACGCCGAGCTCGCGGCTCACGATCGCGGCGTGCGACGTGCGCCCGCCGTGGTCCGTGACGATCGCGGCCGCGCGCTTCATGATCGGCACCCAATCGGGGTCCGTCATCGCGGTCACGAGGATGCCGCCGTCCACGAAGCGGTCGATTTGCGCGGCACTGTCGAGCAGGCAGATGCGCCCGGTCGCGATCGCGTCGCCGACCGCGGCGCCCGAGAGCAGTCGCCGGCCGCGGTGTATAAGCGTGTAGCTCTTGAGCTGCGCGGCTTCGCGGCGCGACTGCACCGTCTCGGGCCGCGCCTGGACGATGTACAGCTCGCCGCTGCGGCCGTCCTTCGCCCACTCCATGTCCATCGGCCGGCCGTAGTGCTGCTCGATCTGCACCGCCCAGCGCGCGAGCTCGAGAATCTCGGCATTCGACAGCACGAACGCGTCGCGCTCGACCGCGGACGTGCGCACGAGCCGCGTGGTGCCGCCCGCGCCGCGGCCGTACACGAGCTTCTGCTCCTTCCGGCCGAGCTTGCGCTCGATCACGGGCGCGAGATCGCCGCGTCCGAGCAGCGGCTTGAACACGCGGTACTCGTCCGGATCGACGCGACCTTGCACCACGGTCTCGCCGAGTCCGACGCTCGCGTTGATCACGACGACGCCCGGGAAGCCGGTCTCCGTGTCCACGGAAAACATCACGCCGGCCGCGCCGAGATCCGAGCGCACCATCGGCTGCACGCCCACCGAAAGCGCGACCTTCGCCTCGTCGATGGCATGGTTCTCGCGATAGGCGATGGCCCGGTCGGTGTACAGCGACGCAAAGCAACGCCGGCACGCGTCGAGGACGTCTGCTACGCCTCGCACATTGAGATACGTGTCCTGCTGCCCCGCGAAGCTCGCGTCCGGCAAGTCCTCCGCCGTCGCACTCGAACGCACAGCCACTTCGAGCCGGTCGTTGCCGTGCTCAGTGCACAGCTCGCGATAGGCGTGCTCGATCTCCGCCGCAACGTCGGTCGGCAGCTCCGCGTGCAGCAGCCAGGCCCGCACGCGCTTGCCGGCCTCCTCGAGCGCGATCTGCCTTGCGGTGTACTGGGCGAGCGTGTCCGCGATCGGCTGCTCGAGTTGGTTCGCCGCGATGAACGCACGGTACGCGGCGGTGGTCACGGCGAAGCCGCCGACCACGCGCACACCCGCGCCGCCGAGCTCGGCGAGCAGTTCCCCCAGCGAGGCGTTCTTGCCGCCGACCGTGGCGAGATCGCGCAACGATACGCGCGCGAGCGACACGACGAGATCCTGACCGCTCATTGCACGTCCTCGCGGCGGCCCATCAGTCGTGCCCTCGCGGCACGTCCGCTTGGATCTCGCGCAAATAATCGACGAGGCGCTTGATCACGTCGCGCATCGCCTTCTGGGCGGTGATGTCGCCGCCCTCCTCCATCCAGAACTCATAACCCCATACGGGCATCTCGCGCGTCCCGTGCGCGCGGATCACGCCGCGGCCGTCGATCGTGTCGCGGATCAGTGTCGTGGGAAAATCACCGTAACGCTGCGTGATGCGCGTGAGGTCCGGCACGACGGATTTCAGAGTCGGCGCAACGGGTCCGTCGCCGTGCGCAGCTTCCCCATGGCAGCTCGCACAAAACTGCTGAAACAGCTCCGCGCCCGTGTAATCCGCTAGCGTCACGGCATCGAATGCGGCGGCGCTGCGGATCCAGAAGGCGAGCGCAGCGATGACCGCAATGCCCATGAGCCATGGCAGCGCTCGCAGCGCGCGCCGCTCGAACGTTTCGACTCGCATGCTCATCTCGCATCCTCCGGAACGACGAAATCGGGAGCCTTCACGATCACGAGATCGCACGGCAGCCGGTCGAGCACTCGCGCCGCCGTGCTGCCGATGATCAGCCGTTTGAAACCGCGGCGCGCTACCGCGCCCATCACGAGAAAGTCGGCCGCCGTGTCGACGGCGGCCTTCTGCAAGCATTCGTGCGCCAGTCCCTCGAACATGTGCACCCTGTCATTCGGGATCGGGTGAGTATCCAAGAACCGCGCCATCGCGGCTCGGTGCTCCTGGACGATCATTGCACGCGCCTCCGGCGGAAGCTGCAAGCCCATCGGCATCGCATAGGCGTGCAGCACGTGCAGCTCGGCGTCGGCCGCGCACGCGAGGTCGCTCGCGAATGCAAAGATTTGATCGTCGAGCGCGGCCGGCCTGTCGTGCTCGTGCACGGGATCGACCGCCGCGAGCACCTTCGGTGCGGCGGGCAGCGTCCGACGCTTCACGAGCAGCAGCGGCACGGGGCAATTGCGGATCAGGTGCCAATCGCCGTTCGTGAGAAGCGTGCGCTCGATCAAGCTGTGGTGGTGCGTGTCCTTCGCGACGAGCCACGGCGAGGTCGCGACGGTCTTGCGGACTACCGCCTCGCCCAGCGGGTAGTCCCAAGCGACGTCGACCGTTACTCGCAACCCGCGCTCACGGAGCGGCTTCGCGAGCTCGTCGAGCCGCCAGCGGTGACGCAACAGCAGGTGCTCCCGCGCACCCGGCTCCGGGATCCAGACGGTCGACACGCGGCCTGCGTCGATGTCCGAATCGTAATCGCACGCATAGAGCTCGAGCTCTGCGCCCACGCGCTGCGCGAGCCAGGCGGCGCGCTCGAGCACCGGTTGCTCCTCGAGCGTCGTGGCGTCGAGCACCACCAGAATACGCTTAGTCGCAAGCATCGACTCCTCCTTGCGGACGACGGCGAGAAGGTTTGCCGATCGGGAGACGCGCGGCTACTGCGGCTTGTACCTATCGAGCGCAAGCGAAACTCGCACGACGCCGGGCTCGCCCGCGTCGGTCTCGACGAATCCGAGCGCCCGGCACAGACCGAGCATGCGCGCATTGTCGTGCTGCACGTCGCCATGGAGCTCGACGAGCCCGCGGCCGCGCGCGTAATCGATCAGCCGCTGCATCAGCAGCGTCCCGAGACCCACACCCGTCTGCGCGTGCTCCACGATGATCGCGAACTCCGCGAAGCGGTTGTCGGGGTCGGCCGCGAGCCGCACCACCGCATGAACGTCCGAGCCGTCGACGTCCGTGAGCACGAACGCCATCTCGCGGTCGTAGTCGATCTGCGTGAACCGGGCCGCCATGACGCGCGGCAGCTCCTTCATCGGCATGAAGAACCGCGCGCGGATCTCCTCTTCGCTCAAGCGTGCGAACGCGCGCTTGAGCGCAGTCTCGTCCTCGGGCCGGATCGGCCGAAGCACGAATCGCCGGCCGTCGCGCGACTCGACCTCGCGCTCGAGGTCGCGCGGATACGGACAGATCGCAAGGCGACGGCGCGGCGCGGCGGCCGATGCGAGCTGCACGCGCGCATCGAGCGCGATGGCGCCGGCGGAGCTTGCGAACAGCGGGTTCACGTCGACTGCGGCGATCTCCGGAAAATCGATCACGAGCAGCGACAATCGCGTGAGCGCGGCTGCGACCGCGCCGACGTCGACGGGCGGCACGTCGCGGTAGCCCTGCATCCTGCGAAACACCCGCGTGCGGCGCATGAGCGCGTTCGCAAGCTCGAGGTTTAGCGGCACGAGCTCGAGTGCCGTGTCGCCGATCACCTCGACGGCCGTGCCGCCCTCGCCGAACAACACCACGGGCCCGAAGTCGCCGCCGCTCGACGCGCCGACGATGAGCTCGAGCCCACGCGCGCGCTCGACGAGCGGCTCGATCGTGAAGCCCGCGATGGCCGCATCGGGGCGTGCGCGCGCCACGCGCTCGCGCATCGCGCTCGCGGCGGCCGAGGTCTCTGCCTCGCCCTCGAGCCCGAGCACGACGCCGCCGACGTCGGACTTGTGGAGGATCTGCGGCGCGAGAATCTTGAGCACCACGCGGCCGCCGAGGCGGGCCGCGGCCGCGCCGGCTTGCTCCGCGGAGTCGGCGACGATCGGCGTCACGACCGCGATTCCGTAGGCGGCAAGGACACTGCGCGACTCGGGGTCGGTGAGCCAGATACGCCCCCCTGCCCGCGCGCCGGCGACGATCCTGTCGACGGTCTCGCGATCGGGCGCGGCATGCTCCGGCTGCGCGGCCGGCGCCTCCATGAGCAATCGCTGGTTGCGCGCGTAATCCACCATTTGCATGAACGCGCGCACCGCATGCTCGGGTGTCTCGTACGTCGGCACGCCCTGCGCCTCGAGCAGCTCGCGGGCCGCGCGCGCGGTGTGCTCGCCGAGCCAACTCGTGAGCAGCGTGCGCTCGGCGTGCGTCGCATGCGCGGCCGCCACCGCACGCGCCGCCGTGAGACCCGTGGACACGGCCGTCGGGCAGTGCAGCACGAGCACGGCGTCCGCCGCAGGCTCCGCGAACACGGCCTCGAGCGACTGGCCGAAGCGCGCGGCCGTCGCATCGCCCACGATGTCGATCGGGTTGCCGTGCGACCACGCGGCCGGCAGCTCCTTGTCGAGGCGCGCGAGCGTCGCGGCGGACAGCACGGCGAGCTCACCGCCACGATCGAGCAGCGCGTCGGCCGCCAGCACGCCCAGCCCTCCGCCGTTCGTGACGATCGCGAGCCGTTCGCCGGTCGGCTTGCGCGCCAGCGCGAGGGTCTCGACCGCGTCGAGCAGCTCGCCGAGCGACTCGACCCGCAACATGCCCGCGCGGCGAAACGCGGCCGAGTACTCGGCGTCGGGTCCCGCGAGGCGGCCCGTGTGCGACGCGGCCGCCGTCGCGCTTTGCGCATGGCGCCCGCCCTTCACCACGAGCACGGGCTTCATGCGCGCGGCCGCGCGGGCGGCCGACATGAACTTGCGCGCGTCGCCGATCGCCTCGACGTATAGCAGGATCGCCCGCGTCGCGGCATCGTTCGCAAGCCAGTCGAGCATGTCGCCGAAATCGACGTCGCCCATGTCGCCGAGCGCCGCGACGAGCGAGAAGCCGATGCCGCGGCCGTACGCCCAATCGAGCACGGAGGTCGTGATCGCACCGGATTGCGCCACGAACGCGACGCCGCCGGGGCTCGGAAACAAATGCGCGAAGCTCGCGTTCAGTCCGATGCCGGGTGCGATCACTCCGAGCGTGTTCGGGCCCACCACGCGCAGCAGCGAGCTGCGACCGGCCTCGAGCGCGGCGCGCTCGAGCGCTCGACCGTTCGGGCCGCTCTCGCCGAACCCGGCCGAGATCACGACCGCGCCGCGCGTGCCGCGCGCGGCGAGCGCCGCGACGATACCGGGCACGGTCGCGGCCGGCGTCGCGATCACCGCGAGGTCGGGAGCGCTCGGCAGCGCCGCGACGTCCGGATAGCACGGCCTCCCGAGCACGGCGGCATGCCGGGGGTTCACCGCATACACGTCGCCGCGGAGGTCCGCCCCGAGCAGGTTCTCGAGCAGCGTACGGCCGATCGAGCCGGCGCGCTCGCTTGCGCCGATCAGCGCCACGGAGCGCGGCCGAAACACGGCATCGAGATTGCGGATCGTCATGGCGGCGGCCGCATGCTGCAGGCCCGCGCATGCCGGCGGCCGCAGCGGTTCGGCGCGATCAGGGATTCTACGTATTTCGATCGTGTTCGCACGCGGAGGACAATGCACGTCACATTTAGAGGAGAAGCTTCCATGACGGTCGGTGTGATCTGCAACCCCAACGTGGCAACCATTGGACCGGACCAGGACGTAGCCGACGCCGCTGTGCTGATGCGCGAGGAGCACGTCGGCGATCTGATCGTCGTCACGTTGCGCGGCGGGCGCACCGTTCCGGTCGGCATCCTGACGGACCGCGACATCGTGCTCGGCGTAGTCGCCAAGCGCATGCCGCCGGACGCCGTGACCGTCGGCGATGCGATGAGCAGCAAGCTGCTCACGCTGCGCAAGGACGACGAGCTCGGCTCGGCCTTGCGCGAGATGCGCCGCCACGGCGTTCGCCGGGCGCCGGTCGTCGACCGGGACGGTGCGCTCGTCGGCGTGCTATCGATCGACGACGTGATCCAGCACCTCGCCGGGCAGCTCGGCCGACTCGCCGACTTGATCCGCGTCGAGCAGGAGACCGAGCTGCACGCGCGGCCCTGACCGCGGAGCGTCGGCGGCTCGACGACGCGCTCGGACCGCGCCGCCTCACTCCTCCGACGCCGAGGCGGCGCCGGGCGGCAACGACAAGGGGTTGCGCAGCTTCAGAATTTGCTCGGCGTCGTCGCCGGTTGCGATCTCGAACGCGACGAGGCCGCGCGGCGTTTCCTCCACGCACACGTCGGTGGGATGCAAGATCGAATGGTCGACACCCTCGAGCGCGATCTCGAAGACATCCGCGCGCGGGTCGAAAACGACACCATACAGGGGCAGCCACCGCGCCACGACGTGATCTCCGAGCTTCAGCGATACGACCTCGAGCTCCGCGCTCTCATTCTCGAGGCTCTTCGAGATCCTTTCGCAATACTCGCGCCACTCGGCGCGCCGCAATCGTCTAAGTGCCATTGCAACCTCCGTCTCGTAGTCCGCGCCCAGTAGACGGCAATGCCGCTCCGAGCGCCAGCTAGGGAAATCACCTACGCTCGCCGCCGCGTTGGTTAGGGGCTGCACACATCACCGGAGCCCCGCCGCATAGCCGTTTGTACGTATAGCGGCCGGCGCGCGACCGCCGCGACAATGGACACATCGCCGCAAGGAGGTTATGGCCATGTATTACATCGTTCCGACGGAGAAATCGGTCGACACGGCCGCGCGCGATCTCGATGCGGCCGTGAAGAAGCGCGGCTTCGGCGTGCTCCACGTCTACGACTTGAAGCAGACCCTCGCAAGCAAAGGCGTCGATCTACCGGCGGAATGCCGCATCTTCGAGGTGTGCAATCCTCAGCAAGCGCTCAAGGTGCTGACCGCGGACATGAGCCTGAATATGGCGCTGCCGTGCCGGATCTCGGTGTTTCAGCAGGGCGGCAAGACGATGGTCGGAACGATGCGGCCGACGGAGTTGCTCGGGCTATTGTCACGCGACCCGAATCTCGAGTCGATCGCGACCGACGTCGATCAAGCCTTGTCGGCGATGATCGACGAGGCCGCGGGTGGCCCGCAGGGGGCGCAGTGAGCAAGGGGCACGCGGCCGAGCTGCGACGTGCGACTGCGCCGGCGTCGGACAGCGGCAGCTTCTGGACCGGGCGGCGTCTCGGCCAAGTCCGAGCGCGGCTCGAGGAGCGTCGGCGCGCGCTCGAAGGCGCGCTCCGCGACGACCGTGCGCACGACATCGAGGATCGCGACGGCCCCTCCCCAGGGCATCTGGCGGACCCGGCCGAGTCCGCCGACTGGCTGATCGCCGTGGACTCCGCCACGACGGCTCGCGCTGCACGCGAGCTCGCCGAGGTCGACGCGGCACTCGAGCGGCTCGACGCCGGCAGCTACGGCGCCTGTGTCGACTGCGAAACGCCGATCAGCCCGGTGCGGCTGATCTATGCGCCTCAAGCGTCGCGCTGCCTCGGCTGTCAGGAACGCATCGAGCTTCGAGGGCCGGGCGCTCGGGCGCCGTAAATCACGCGCTGCCGCGCTCTTCTTCTGCGCGCGTCTTTATTTTAAATTACAATAGATTACAGCACTTTACTCGAGTGCAATCGAGTATTCGCGCAGTGCCATTCCGATGGCTGGAAATGAATCAGGCCGCTTGCGCGGCCTGATTCGCTACTCGAGCGTCAGCCGGTCGAGCGTCAGATCGAGAAGCCCTCTTCCTTGAAGGGCAGCGTCCGGATCCGGTGCCCCGTCGCCGCGTAGATCGCGTTTGCGATCGCGGGCGCGGCGGGCGGAAAGGCCGGCTCACCGCACCCCGTTGGCGAATACTCCGACTGGATGAAGTGCACGTCGACCTCCGGCGCCTTGTCGATTCGGATCAGCGGATACTTGTCGAAGTTGCTCTGCTCCGCGCGGCCATTCTCGAACGTGACCTTCAGCCCCATCGCGGTGCTCAAGCCGTCGATCACCGAGCCCTGGCACTGATTCTCGGCGCCGCTCATGTTCACGATGGGCCCGATGTCGGCCACGACCCAGACCTTGTGCACGCTGACTTTGCGGTTGGCGTCCACGCTCACCTCGGCAACTTCGGCGAAGTGCCCGAGATGGCTGAAGTGGAACGCGAGGCCTAACCCTTGGCCCTTCGGCAATTGACGGCCCCACTTCGCCCTCTCCGCGGCCATCTTGATCACCGCGGCTGCACGCCCGGTGTTCAACGAGCGCTCGTTGCCCGGCAGCGAGAGCCTCGGCTCCCCCATGATCTCGAGCAAGAACTCGACGTGGTCGCGATTCGCGGCCACGGCGCACTCGTTCAAGAAGCTCTGCACGCAGAAGGCGATCGTGTTGGAGCCCGGCGCGCGCCAGGGGCCGGTCGGAATCTTCGACGCGATGAACGATTGCTGCATGCGCTGGTTCGCAACGAGCGGCGCCGGGAACTCGGTCGGCGCAATGTTGCCGCCCGTGACCGGCATCTTGCCGTCGCGCGAGAAGGTGATCAGGTGATCCTGCCAGCCCGACAGCTTGCCGGACTTGTCGACCGCCGCCTTGAAGGAGTGGAATCCGCCCGGCCGGTAGTAGTCGAAGCCCATGTCGTCTTCGCGCATCCACTGGACCTTCAACGGCACGCCGCCGGCCTGCTTGCTGATCGCGGCGACCTCGCAAACGCTGTCGTTCGCGAGCCGCCGGCCGAAGCCGCCGCCGCCGCGCAGCTGATGCAGCGTGACCTTTTCCTTCGGCAGCTTGAGCAGCGCCGCCACTGCATCCACCGCGGATTGCGGCGTCTGCGTCGGCGCCCAGATCTCGATGCTGTCGCCCTTGAACCAAGCCGTGCAGTTCTGCGGCTCGAGGTCGGCATGCGACACGTAGGCGTACTGGTACATTGCCTCGACGGGCTTACCGTCCTCGAGCGCGGCCTCGAAATTGCCCGCCTCCCCCAGCGTTTGCTGCGCCGCCTTGCCTGCGATCTGCTTGGCCTCGGCCACGGCCCGGGTCCAGCTGTCGTGCGACGCTTCGCTCTCGTCCCACTGAACCTGGAGCTGCTTCTTCGCCTGGAACGCGGCCCAGGTCGTGTTCGCAACGATCGCGACGCCCGAGCTCACGGCAGCCGAGCCCGGTCCGAATGCGATCGGGTCGCCCTGCCGCTCGACGACGAACGCGTCCTTCACGCCGGGCAGCGACTTTATGTGATCGACGTTCGCCGACGCCACCTTGGCACCGATCGCGGGCGCCTTCGTGAAGCTCGCGAACAGCATGCCGGGCACGCGTTGGTCGATGCCGAACAGCGGCTGACCCGTCACGATCTGCGCGTTGTCGACGCCGGTGATGCGTTTACCGAGCAGCCGGTACTGCGAGCGATCCTTGAGCTTCACCGAAGCGGCGTCCGGCACCGGCAGCGTGGCGGCGACGGTCGCAAGCTCGCCGTACGTGGCGGTGCGATTCGACGCCGCGTGCTTCACCATGCCGTTCTCGGTCGTGAGCTCGCCGGCGGGCACGTTCCAGTTCTTGGCGGCCGCGGCCACGAGCATCGCGCGCGCGGTGGCGCCGGCGCGGCGCAGCGTATCCCAGTTGGTCGGCGTCGAGGTCGAGCCGCCCGCGAACTGCGGCCCGTACAGCTTCTGGTCGATGATCGATTGCTCGACATGCACCTTCGACCAATCCGCGTCGAGCTCTTCCGCGACGATCATCGGCAGCGAGGTCTTCACGCCTTGACCGACTTCGGGATTCTTCGCGTACAGAACGACCGTGCCGTCGGGCTTGACCTGCACGTACGGGTTTGCGGTGAACACGCCGCTCGGCGCAACCTGCGCGAGCGCCTTGCGGGCGCCGGGTCCGAACGACAGCGCGAGCATGAGGCCGCCGCCCGCGAGTCCGGTGATCTTGATGAAGTTGCGGCGGCTGAGCGCGGCAGCTTCTGCGTTGATCGTGGTTTGGATTTTCTGCATGAACTCCGGAACGTACGGATCCGGAGTGAAGCGGTTGTCGCGAGCGCTCATGACGCACCCCCGCCCTTCGCGATCTTCTGCGCCGCGTTGTGAATCGCCTTACGGATGCGCGTGTAGGTGCCGCAGCGGCAGATGTTCGCGGCCATGTCGGTATCGATCTGCGCATCGGTCGGGTTCGGCACGCGCGCGAGCAGCGCGCTCGCACGCATGATCTGGCCGGCTTGGCAGTACCCGCACTGCGGGACGTCCTCCTCGATCCAGGCTTGCTGCACGGCGGTCAACGCACCGGCTTGGGCCAGACCTTCGATGGTCGTGATCTTCTGACCGACGGCGTTCTCGACCGGAATTTGACACGACTGAATGGCGACGCCGTTCAGATGCACGGTGCATGCACTGCATTGGCCGATGCCGCAGCCGTATTTCGTGCCGACCATGCCGAGCGTGTCGCGCAGCACCCAGAGCAACGGCGTTTTCGGATCGACGTCATCCGCGACGTCGTGCGATTGGCCGTTTATATTGAGACGAAGCATCGGAGCCTCCTGACGTAGCCGACTTCGTGAGAGCCGACCGGCTCTCCCCCGTAAGAATTCTAAAGTCTCGGCCAATTCAGGGTGCCGTGCAACCTAAGTCTTACCTGCTGTTACAATCCGTAGCGGCTGCGGGGGTGTCATCCGTCGCCGTGGCCGGCCGGGCCCGGCTGCGGGGCCGGACAACCGCTCGAAGCGCGCGCCGCGTCGAGCCTCCCGTCTCGTTATCAATGTGTGGACTTCGAGCCGCGGCGCTCCGGCCGGTGCGCGGCCGCAACCGGTTAACCAACGAGGAGACTTACGTCATGAGAACGTCGACCCATTTCGCCGCGTCGCTGCTCGGTATCGCCTGCGGGGCGCTCGCGACGGCCGCGCTAGCCGCTCCGGTCGAGTATACGATCGACCCGAACCATACCTACCCGACGTTCGAGGCCGACCACAACGGCATATCGTTCTGGCGCGGCAAGATCAACAAATCCTCCGGCAGGATCATGCTCGACAAGGAGGCCGGCACCGGCACGGTCGACGTGAGCATCGACATGACGACGATCGACTTCGGGCACGATGCGCTCAACGCCCACGCGCAAACGCCGGAC
The DNA here is from genome assembly GCA_963817615.1 of uncultured Gammaproteobacteria bacterium. Classification (GTDB taxonomy): domain Bacteria; phylum Pseudomonadota; class Gammaproteobacteria; order Steroidobacterales; family Rariloculaceae; genus FEN-1219. The sequence continues at coordinate 1,500,734 of CAWFPH010000003.1, forward strand.
CTGTTCGACACCGCGAAATATCCGACCGCCACGTACACGGGCAAGCTGGTGAATTTCAAGAACGGCGCGCCGACGGCCGTCGACGGCATGCTCACGATGCATGGCGTGACGAAGCCCGTGATGCTCACGATCAACAGCTTCCGCTGCAAGCCGAACCCAATGAACAAGGGCAAGGAGGTCTGCGGTGCGGATGCGGGCGCGAAGCTCAATCGTGAAGACTTCGGTGTGGCCTTCGGCAAGCAATTGGGCTTCAACATGAACGTGACGCTGCGGATCTCCGTCGAAGCGTCGCCGACGTAACGGCCGCCAATTACGCGGCGGAGCTGCAACGCTTCTGCACTGCGCTCGCCACAAAACGCGGCCGCGTGAAGTCGATCGAGCCGCTCGAGCGTTCATCGTGAAGGCCGGGATGCTCGAGGCAGTGGCGTAGCCCCCCCTGGGCTAAACCGTTCGGTAACGCATCGCGCCGCCGATCGGCAGCGTCTCCGGCAGGTGCTTGCCCTGGGCGCGCACGGCCGCGGGCCAATCGCGAAGATGGCTCTCCGCATCGCCGACCGCGAGGATCTCGCCGTTCGGACCGTAGTGGATCATCGCGCCGTAGACCACGAACACGACGTCGGTGTCCTCGCCATTGCCGTCGGCCACCTTGAGCGTGTGCGTGCTGCCGGGCGGCTCGAAGAGATACGAGCCCGCGCGGCTCGGGGCGAGCCGCGGATATTCGAGGTACGACCATTCACCCGCCAGGGTGAACGCGTGGACCTCGCCCGTATGCTTGTGCGGCGGCAGCTGGATGCCGGGCGCGAAACGGATGCGCACGGCGAAGCGCGCGCCTTCGATGTCCGCCATCAGCAGCTTCAGGCGGATGCCCGGCGTGCCGGCCCAATCGTCGGCGTACGGCAGCTCGTCGGTGCCGATATGGAACGCTTCGGGCAGGGTGATCACGGCGAAAGAGTCTAGCGCCTCCGCTGCGGCGAAGGACCCGGTTGGGCGTTTCGCGACTGGCGCTCGCCGCGGCGAAGGACCATCACGAGCTACGCGGACTGCGGCTCGTACGGTGGCATCCCTCCGCGGAGGCCCTCTCGAAATAGACTGAGACTCCACTTCTATTTGATTGATTTTACAGTAGTCTCTGATTGAAACACTCGGGAGATCGCACTGGCGCCCGAAACGCCGAGCAGTCCTTGCTCGAGGTGGAACCCCAGCGGACCCACGGCCGTCAGCAACAGCGCGCGGGCGCAGGGCCCGGCCATCACGTCATCTCGAAGGCGAACCGCGCAGCCCGCCATTCGGCATGCGCTTCTACAAGAACGTGCCCTTTGCAAGCAGCGGACTGTCGGCCGCTGCGCGCACCATGCTCATGCGGCCGGCGAACAGCTTGCGCACGATCCATGCGGACCAAGGCTCGATCGCGTCGAGCGAATCGAGCGCGCCGAGAGAGAAGTATGCAGCCGCATCCGTTTCCGCGTCCTGCGGTTGAAGATCGCCGCCGTCGTGCTCGCATAGATATACCAGCGCGACCCCGCCTTGTTGCGGCGCCGGCAGCTCCTGAATCCCCAGAAACCCCCGCACGATCGCGTCGACGCCGCCTTCCTCCCGGACCTCGCGAAGGACAGCCGCGAGCGGCGATTCACCCGGCTCGACACGGCCCCACGGGACGGTCCATAGCCGCTCGAGAGGATGACCGGGGGATTGCCGCACGAGCAAGACCTCGTCGCCCCGCCTCACGATGGCGCCCACGAACAATTCGGTCCTCGGCATCTACGATCCTGCGTTCGGCGGCTGACGTCCGAAAGTCCGGTATTGATCTCGCCCAATGCTCGTTTGGCGCCGAAGGCGCTCGCTTCACTTCCCTCGTTCGGCACGAGAGGTAGGCGGTGCAACGGCGTAATGCCGGCGCAGCCGTGCGACGGTCGCGCACTTCGCCTCCGTCACGACCGTATGGTCGAGATGCGCGGGGCGCTTTCCACTCTCGAGCCGCGCGATGTGCGGCGGACCGAAACCCCAATCACTGCCCTCGCGCCTAGGCACGACGTGCAGGTGGAAATGAGGAACCTCCTGCCCGCTGCCGACGCCGTTGTTCTGATAGAGCAGCACGCCATCGGGAGCGAACTCGCTCACCATCACGCTCGCAATCTGTTTGGCGGCGCTCATCACGGCGCTCAACTCGTCCTCGCTCAAATCGAGCAAAGTCGGCGCATGCCGGATCGGCAACACCATGCACTGTCCGATCTCGAACTGGCGGCCGTTGAGCACCGTCATCGTCGATTCCCCGTGGTCGACGACGTTCCATCCGTCCGCACGACCTCGAATGATCTCGCAGAAGTAGCAAGCCGCTGCTTGCGGTAGAGGGAATGGCGGGGGGCGCTGTGGATGCGTGGTCATCGCCGCCCCTCGATTCTGAGCGCAGCTCTCAGCTCAATGGCTGCTCGGCCGGTCTTGCGACGACGCGATAGCCGGTGACTCTGCTCCCCTCGCGATCGTGGGTCCACAACCATTCCACTGCTTCATCGGGTCCGGCTTCCACCGACAGCACCTCACCCGTGCCCATGCGACCCGTAGCGGTCGGAGCGCTCACTACGCGTCTTTCGGTCGTCGCTTTGTCCGCCACTTTGCATCTCCCGACTCGGCCCGGCTCGTGGAAGTAGTAGCACAATCCGTCCGGCGCCGCGACGAAGAACACTTGGTATCTTTGCCCGTCACCTTCATCGACGCGCCGGTCGCCCGTCCGGGCTCAGACCGTCGACTTGATCGTGAGCTCCACCGTGCCCGCGCACGGCTTCGAACGCCGTTCGTATCTCCATTCCGACAGCGCGGCGAGAAACGCCGCATCGACGTTCGACGGCACCGTGACGGAGCCGCTTGCCAACAGAAGCTCCGACTCCTGAACGCGCGGCGCGACGACCGAGCCATCGACGTCGATCGCGAATCGCGCAATCACGTGGTAATTGTACTTGCCGCTCAACGGCAGCTTCGCGTCACGCGTCGCGACGGGTCGCATCGTGGCCGGGCACCTGTCGATCAGCGTAAAGCCCTGCGCGCGGCATTCCGCTTGCAACACGAGCGCCAATAGGCCGATCGCCGCCGCCGCGGCACACCTCGCCTTCACGATTCGTTTCATCGACACCCCTCTTCGACGGGTCTCAGCGCAGCCGGCAGGCGCTCAGCGACGGGCGCGGGACTTGTTCAGTGCCACGGCTTCGCGGATCAGATTCCGCAAAGCCTTCTTGTCGATCTTCTCTCCCTCCTGAAAGTCGATCGCACGCCGCACGTTGCCTTCGAGGCTGGAGTTGAACAGTCCGGCCGGATCGTCGAGTGCGGCGCCCTTCGCAAACGTCATCTTGACGACGCTCTTGTAGGTCTCCCCGGTACAGATCATTCCGTCGTGATACCACACCGGAACGCCTCTCCACTTCCATTCCTCGGCCACGTCCGGATCGGCCTGCTTGATCAGCGCGCGGAGGTCCGACAGCATCTTGCCGCGCCAATCACCGAGCTCCTCGATCCTCTGGTCTATCATCCGCGACGGAGACTGGCCGTTTCGAGGCGCACGCTTCTCCGCGGTCCCGGATATTTTCCGTTGTTTCTTTCGGCTAACGCTGGGCATCACAGTGCTCGGGCAGATCGGGCCGAATATTACTTACCGACTCTAGCCGGAGCTGCAATCGGCCACAATCCGTTGAGCTTCACGCGGCGTCGAACAGCGCCTCCTCCGGTACGACGGCGCCAACCGCTCGCGAGCGAAGTATTCGGGCGATTACGCGTCCAACTCCTTCGCCAAAAACCGAGTCGGGGCCGAATCCCCAACGACGAAGTCCTGGAACCCGAAGCGCCGATAGAGCATGTGGGCGCGCTGGTTGCTTTCCTGGACTTCGAGCGTCAGCTTGCAGCATCCCTTTCCGCGTGCTTCGTCCTCCGCCGCTTGCAGCAAAGCTCTGCCGACGCCCTTGCCGCGGTGCTGGGGAAGCACGGCCAAATCGTGGATGTTGAGCAACCGCTTGGCCCGAAAAGTGGACAAGCCGAAAAAGCAAACGGCGACCCCGACGGGTCGCTCGTCGGCAAGCGCGAGCAGCACGAGCGCACCGGGCTCCTCGCGCAGCATCGCAGGCAGCCGCTTCCGAACCTCCGGTGTCAACGGTCGGCCGCCGCCCACCGGGTCGGCTGCGTAGGAATCGAGCACGTCGAGCATGCCGTTCGCATCGAAAGGATCGGAGAGATCGGCCTTGGCGATCCGCAGACGCACGTTTTCGTCCACGAAGGATCTCGACCCTTTGGGATTCTCCGTCACTACGGCGCGCTCGCCATCGCTAGGCGTCCCGCAGCCACCCGGCCGCTACGAAGCCGTCGACCTGCTCCGCCATCCATTCGTAAATCTCCGGAGCATGCTGCTTGATGGGTTCGTTGAGCCGCAGCAGTTGCGAGCGGCTGATCGACTGCTCTCGCCAGTTCCTGCCGCCCGCCGCGATGTTCACTATGAACGGCATCAGCCGATCGAGCACCTTCACCCAGCGGCTTTCGAGCGACTCCTGCGCTTCGTACTCGAGCCACAGCTCGCGCAGCGTCGTTCCGAACGAGACGCCGTGCGCCTCGAGCCTCTGCACGCACTTCAGCTCGAGCTCGTGCTGGTCCGGACGTTCGGGGCCGTAGGCGGGCGTATCTCCCGCGTCGATCTCGCAAACGTCGTGAATGATCGCCATCACGAGCGCTTTGTGAAGATCGATGTCGAGGTCGAGCTCATGGGCGAGCGTCAGCAATCCGAGCGCGACGTGCCAACTGTGCTCCGCGGCGTTCTCCCGACGCGAGCAATCACTCACGTAGGCGCGGCGCTCGACGAGCTTGAGGCGTTCCACGTCGGTCAGAAACCGGGCGACGGCGGGTAGACGCTCGTTCATACGATCAGTTTAGCGCGGCAGCACGACGCCTATCCGCAAAAGAAGTGCATTGCGCGCAACGTGCGACCGGCGGCTAGACCTCCGCGGGCTCGCGCGCCTCCGCGAGCAGGGCATTAAGCTCCGCCACGCACGAGCCGCAATTCGTCCCTGCGTGCAGCGCACGCCCGATCGCTTCCGCAGTGACCAGCTCTTGAGTGCGAATCGCGCGCAACAGAGTCGTGCGGCCCACCGAAAAGCACGAGCACACGATCGGTCCGGACTCGCCGCCGCTGTTCGCCGGGCGCCCCGCGAGAATCGATCGCCGCGCGGCGGCGTCGAGCGGCTGGTCGCCGAACAACCCCGCGAGCCAGCCGCGGGGCGGCAGCGCACGGCTCAGCGCGACGAAAAGACATGCCTGCAGGCGGTCGTCTGCCACACGCGCGCCGCGGTAGCGGCCTCCAACCGAGTCCAGGAGCTCGATGCGCTGCGCGCGCGGACCGAGCACCGCGTCGGCCCACTCGGACCACGACACGGGCGCAGCCTCACCCGCGAGCTCGTAGCGCCAGCATCCCGGCGCTCGGCTGCGCACGAGGTACGAGCAACCGGCGAGCGTGAGCGGCTCACGCACCAGCGCGAACGCATGCCACGCGGGTGCATAGCGGCGGAGGCTCACGGGCGCGTGCTTCAGCTCGGGCTGCCCCGAGATCGGATCCGCCACTGCGTCGATCAACACACCGACGCGGCCCGCCGTCGCGAATTGCGCGCTCCAATGCATCGGCGCAAACGCTTCGCCGGGGCGCACGTCCTCCGTGACTTGCACGCGCAGCACCGCGCGCCCAGAGCCCGCCGTGAGCTCGGCCAAGTCGCCGCTCGCCACGCCGCATCGCGCGGCATCGCGCGGATGCAGTTGCACGAACGGCTCGGGTTGGTGGCCGGACAGCCGCGCCGACGTGCCGCTGCGCGTCATCGTGTGCCACTGGTCGCGCGTGCGTCCCGTGTTGAGCACGAGCGGCCGCTCGGCCGACGGCGCGCGACGCGGCGAACGCGGCTCGGTCGCGACGAACTGCGCCTTGCCGGTGGCGGTGAAGAACCGGCCGTCGGCGAATGGCCGCGCAGGCGCGCTGGATGCGTCCGCGCCGCCGTTCGAGCGCCGCAAAGGCTTCCTGTCCGGCGTCATGGGGGCCGGCAACGGCCACTGCACCGGCTCGAGCGCCTCGTACTCGGCGTCGGACAACTGCGCGAGCGCGCCGATGTCGAACGCACGCGCGCCGTCGTTCTCGAACGCCGACAGACGCGCGTGCTCGCGGAACACGTCCGCAGGACCCGTATGGTCGAAGGCCGCGCCAAAACCAAGCCGGCGCGCGATTTCGCGCACGATCCACCAGTCCGGCTGCGCGTCCCCCGGCGGCTCGACAAACGCGCGTTGCCGCGAGATCCGCCGCTCCGAGTTCGTAACCGTTCCGGACTTCTCGCCCCACGCCGCGGCCGGCAGCAGCACGTCCGCGCACGCGGTCGTATCGGTGGCGCGCGCGCAGTCCGACACGATCACGAGCTCGCAGCGCTCGAGCGCGCGGCGCACGCGCTCGGCGTCCGGCATGCTCACGACCGGGTTCGTCGCCATGATCCACAGCGCCCGCACGGCGCCGTGGTCGACCGCGTCGAACAGGTCGAGCGCCTTCAAACCGGGACGCTCCGCGACGCGAGGCGCATTCCAAAATCGCCGAACGCGGTCGACGTTCTCGGGCGAGAAGTCCATGTGCGCTGCGAGCTGATTCGCGAGGCCGCCCACTTCGCGACCGCCCATTGCGTTCGGCTGCCCCGTGAGTGAGAACGGCCCCATGCCGGGCTTGCCGATGCGGCCCGTCGCAAGGTGCGCGTTCACGATCGCGTTGACCTTGTCCGTGCCGGCCGAGGACTGATTCACGCCTTGCGAGAACGCGGTGACCGTGCGCGCGCTGCGCGCGAACGTGCGGTAGAACTCCGCCACCGTATCGGCCGGCAGCTCACACGCCGCCGCCACGGCCGGGATCGACGGCGCGGACTCCTTCGCCACGCGCAGCGCCGCACCGAAACCCTCCACGTGCGCATCGAGGAATTCCCAATCGAGCGCGTCCTCGCGCCGCAAGTGACTGAGCAGACCGTTGAAGAGCACGACGTCGGTGCCCGGCTTCAGCGGTAGGAACAGGTCCGCGATCTCGCAGGTCGGCGTGCGCCGCGGATCGACCACGACGACTCGCAGCCGCGCGTTCGCGCGCTTGGCCAGCGACAACCGCTGGAACAGCACCGGATGGCACCAGGCGAGATTCGACCCGACCAGCACGACGAGCTCCGCTTCCTCGAGATCCGTGTAGTCGCACGGCACGACGTCGGCGCCGAACGCGCGTTGGTGCCCCGCGACGGCCGATGCCATGCAGAGGCGCGAGTTCGTGTCGATGTTCGCGCTGCCGATGAATCCTTTCATCAGCTTGTTCGCGAGGTAGTAGTCCTCGGTCAGCAGCTGACCCGATACGTAGAACGCGACCGAGTTCGGACCGTGCGCCGCAAGCGTGTCGCGCAAGCCGTTGGCGGCGGCCGCAAGCGCTTGGTCCCAGCTCGCTGGCCGACCGCAAATCTCCGGGTGCAGCAAGCGGCCGTCGAGCCCGAGCGTGTCCGCGAGCGCCGCGCCCTTCGAGCAGATCCGGCCGAGATTCGCCGGATGTGCAGGGTCGCCTCGGATCTCGGGCAGCGGCGCGCCCGCCGCGCGCGAGACGGCAAGCCCGCAGCCCACGCCGCAGTAGGGACACGTGGTGCGGGTGCTCGTCATCGTGCGCACCGCGGCGCGTTCATCCACGCTCGAACAGCGCGTAAGCACGCGCGTCGAACGCGTCGCACGACGCTGGGCCGGAACGCGCCGATTCCGGCGGCGGCGCAGCGGTGAACGCGTGCTCGGAAGAAGCCTCCCCGGCCTCGGTCTCGAGCCAGATCCGGCCCTGCGCGATTCGCACGGCAAACGTGCCCGTCGCGCCGGAGTCCGCGCCCGTCGCCGTGCCGCTCGCGAGATCGATCACCCAGTCGTGCAGCGGGCACGTCACGCACTCGGCGTGCACGATGCCTTGCGACAACGGGCCGCCGCGGTGCGGGCATCGATCGCGCAGCGCGTATACGGTCCCGCTGCCGGTGCGAAACACGGCAACGTCAATGCTGCCGAGCCGTACGACGCGCGCGCCCCGCTCGGGGACGCTTGCGAGCGGTCCGATGTCGACCCACGTCACTGCATGGCCTCCGCGAGCGGCGTGAATTCGTCCGCATCCTTGCCGGCCGCGCGTTCGGCCCAGGGGTCTACTTGCGAGTGACGCTGCGATTCGAGGAAGCGCTCGCACAGCGCGCGGCGTCCGGCCGCGTCCTCAACGATGCGCTCGCGCACGTGCGAGAGGCCGACACGCTCGATCCAGGGCGCCGTGCGCTCTAGGTAGCGCGCTTCCTCGCGGTACAGCTGCAGGTACGCGCAGCAGTGCTCGATGACCTCCTCTTCCGTTGCGACCTTGCAGAGGAAGTCCGTCGCACGAACCTTGATGCCGCCGTTGCCGCCGACGTGCAGCTCGTAGCCCGAATCGACGCAAACCACGCCGAGATCCTTGATCGTGGCCTCCGCGCAGTTGCGCGGGCAGCCCGACACGGCGAGCTTCACCTTGTGCGGATGCCACGAGCCCCAAGTCGTGCGCTCGAGCTTGATTCCCAAGCCCGTGGAATCTTGCGTGCCGAACCGGCACCACTCCTTGCCGACGCAGGTCTTCACCGTGCGCAGCGCCTTGCCATACGCATGCCCCGACACGAGCCCCGCCGCGCCGAGATCGCGCCAGACGTTCGGCAGATCCTCCTTGCGCACACCGAGCAGATCGAGCCGTTGGCCACCCGTGAACTTCACGGTGGGCACGCGATACTTCTCGGCAACCTCCGCGATCGCGCGCAGCTCCTTCGGCGACGTCACGCCGCCCCAGATTCTCGGCACCACCGAATACGTGCCGTCGCGCTGAATGTTGCCGTGCGCGCGCTCGTTGATGAATCGCGACTGCTTGTCGTCGCTGTACTCGCCGGGCCAAGCGCACAGCAAATAGAAATTGAGCGCAGGGCGGCACTTGTGGCAGCCGTCGGGCGTCTTCCATTCGAGGAAGCGCTGCACGGCCGGTATGCTCTTCAGCCGCTCGCGGACGATCGAGCGGCGCACCTCCTCGTGCGTATAGATGGTGCACGGACATACCGGTTTTTTTGCGGGCGTCTCGGAGTAGTCTCCACCGAGGGTGTTCGCAAGCAATTGCTCGACGAGGCCCGTGCACGACCCGCAGGAGGAGGACGCCTTGGTATGGGCACGGACCTCGTCGAGCGTAAACAGGTTCTTTGTGGTGATCGCACGCACGATGTCGCCCTTGCAGACGCCGTTGCAGCCGCAGATCTCGGCTTTGTCTGGCAGCGCGGTCACCGCGTCCGCGCCCGCAAGCCCCGAATCGCCGAGGTGCGCCTGACCGAATAGGATGTTCTCGCGGAAGTCGCCGATCGGCGTGCCTTCGCGCAGCAGCTGGAAGTACCACGCCCCGTCCACGGTGTCGCCGTAGAGCACCGCCCCGCGCAGCTTGCCGTTCTGCACCACGAGCTTCTTGTACACGCCGCGCGCGGCGTCTTGGAATATCAGCTCCTCGACGTCGTCGCGCGGTGCGAAATCGCCCGCCGAGAACAGATCGATGCCGGTCACCTTGAGCTTCGTCGACACCTGCGATCCCGCGTAGCGGCCGAAGCCGAGCTCCGCGAGGTGATTCGCGAGCACGCGCGCCTGCTCGAACAGCGGCGCGACGAGCCCGTAGCACGCGCCGCGGTGCTGCACGCACTCCCCGAGCGCGTAGATGCACGGGTCGAACGTCTGCAGCGTGTCGTTCACGAGCACGCCGCGCTCGCACGCGAGGCCGCTCGCCGTCGCGAGCGCGACGTTAGGGCGAATGCCGACTGCCATCACGACGAGATCGGCCGGCAGCTCCTCGCCGTCAGCAAAGCGCGCGCGCTCGACGCGGCGTTCGCCCAAGAGCGCGGCGGTCTGCGTGGGCATCTTGAACTTGAGTCCGCGCTCCTCGAGCGAGCGGCGCAGCAGGCCGCCGGCAACCGGGTCGAGCTGGCGCTCCATCAGCGTCGGCAGCAAATGCACGACCGTCACGTCCATCCCGCGCTTCTGCAAGCCATACGCGGCCTCGAGCCCGAGCAGGCCGCCGCCGATCACCACCGCGTGACGACCCGCGCCCGCGGCCGCGATCATGCGATCGACGTCGGCAATGTCGCGATAGCTCACGACGCCTTCGAGGTCGTGGCCCGGGATCGGCAGCACGATCGGATTCGAGCCGGTCGCGAGGATCAGCCGGTCGTACGGCGCCTCCATGCCGCTCGCGGCGTGCACGCGCCGCCGCGCGCGGTCGATGCGCACGACGGGATCGCCCGCATGCAGCGCGATGCCGCGCTCGTCATACCACGCGCGCGGGTTCAGCATGATGTCGGCGAGCGTCTTCTCGCTCGCGAGCAGCGGCGACAGCAGAATCCGGTTGTAATTCCCGTGCGGCTCGCTTCCGAACACGGTGATGTCGTACAGCTCCGGCGCAAGTGCGAGCAGCTCCTCGACGGCCCGCATCCCTGCCATCCCATTGCCCACCAACACGAGCCTCTTCCGTCCGCTCATCGCTGCACCGTCTGAACACGCGCGCGCGCGCTTCGCGAACTAGAGCGCATAGTCGAGCGAGAGCCAAAGTTTCGAGGTGTCGGTGAGCAGCGCGTCCGCACGGTAGTCGGCGTACTTGAGCGTGAGCCCCACTCGCCTCGTCCGCGCGAGCAGCTGCACGTCGGTCTCGTGACCGAAATGCGCGCCGCCCACGCCGGCCGAGAAGTCGTGCCAGTAGGCGCTCAGCCCGATGCTCGTGAAGCGGCCGCGCTTGCCGAACGGGTACGCGACCTTCGCATACGAGTCGGCGATGCCTGCGCCCGGCGTCGCAAGAAACTTGTCGGCCCATCCCTGGAAGGCGTGCAGTGTCGCGAGCGGCGTCTGGAACGCGTTCGCGCCGTCGCCGCCGAGTCGCTCGTGGCCGAGCCCGGCACCGACCTTCCCGAACGTGAGGCCGCCTTCGAGCAGCCAATAGTGCTGCTCGTAGCTCCCGGGATTGCGCCCCGCGTCTTGCTGGCGCGCGTACGAAACCGTGTACGACGCCAAGTGCCGGCCGGCCGGCATCGAGCCTGCGATCCGGGCGCCGAGCGTGTTGCTCGACAAGGCCGCCGCATTGTCGAGATCGACGTAGTAGTCGAAAAGCGCGAGCGTGCCGCGCGCGAGCTTTCGCGAGACGTTCGCGAGCACGACGTCGCCGTGCCACGTACCCTGCGGCGAGTCGGGCCCGAACACGCGATTCACCTGACTCGCATACGAGACGTCGGCGCGGAGCGAGCCGCCGCCGATCTCGGCGCGCAGCGCGTCGAACGTCTGCTCGTTCTGGCGCCAACCGACGTTGCCGACGAAGCGCGAATCGTCGAGCACGATGCGCTGACGGCCTGCCGTGAGCGTGGTATGCGGCAGAGATTTGTTGATCAACGCGAAGCGGTTGACCATCGTGAAGTCGGCGGGATCCGCCACGACCGGGTACTGTGTGAGGCCGTTCGTAGTGCTGTTGTAGTCGTCGACCACGTCGGCCACCCACACGCCTTCGACGAGCAGCGAGGTCTTCTTGACCGGCGCGGTCTTGAGCCCCGCGCGCAGCCGGCTCGTGCCGGCCGATGCGTCGTCCGCGAATCCCTGCTGGTCGACGGACTCGTAACGTACCCGCCAATCGACGATGAAATCCGCCTCGCGAAACGCCTGCTCGAGCGGGCCGGCCGCGGCCGCACGTGCGAGCGCTACTGCACCGAGCAATCCGACGAATCTCCAGACCCTTGCCATCTCCATGACCTCCCTGATGAGCCCGAATCCGCCGCTCAGGCGGCTTCCGCCGCGGCCGCACGTCGCCCCTCGCGATCGCACCCCCGCAGAAAATCGAGAACCTCTTGTCGATACGCGTAGTAGTCCGGATGCTCGAGCAGCGCCTTGCGGCTGCGGGGGCGCGGCAGATCGACTCGCATGATCTTGCCGACCTTCGCATTCGGACCGTTCGTCATCATCACGACGCGGTCGGCGAGCAAAATCGCTTCATCGACGTCGTGCGTGACGCAGATCGCGGTGACCTGCGTGCGCGCCCACACCTCCATCAGGAGCTCCTGCAGCTCCCACCGGGTGAGCGAATCGAGCATGCCGAACGGCTCGTCGAGCAGCAGCAGCTTCGGCGCGAGCGCGAATGCACGCGCAATGCCGACCCTCTGGCGCATGCCGCTCGACAGATCGGTCGCGAGCACGTCCGCCGCATCGGCCAGTCCGACTCGCGCCAGGTAGTACGCGACGATATCGGCGCGCTCGGCGGCGGACGCGTGCCCGAATACGCGGTCCACGCCGAGCGCCACGTTCTCCGCGGCCGTGAGCCACGGAAACAGGCTCGGCGCCTGAAACACCACGGCGCGATCCGGTCCGGCCGACGTGACCTCGCGGCCATCGACGACGATGCCGCCCGAGCTCGGCGCGGTGAGTCCCGCGGCCATCGACAACACGGTGGACTTGCCGCAGCCTGAGTGCCCGATCACCGCCACGAGCTCACCGCGCTCCATCAGCAAATCGAAGCCGTCGACGACGGTGAGTGGTCCCTCGCGCGTGGGATACGTCTTGGTGACTTTGAAGAACTCGACGTAGCGCCTGGCCATGCCCTTCGGTGCTGCGCGCGAGCGCGCGCTCGCCGGCTCCTGGGGCGGCAGCGGCAGCACCTTCGGCAACGGAACGTGGCCGTCGTCGCGGCCACGGCGCGAATCGCCGCGCCGGGAGTCGAGCAGGCAGCGCGTGACGGCCGCGCGCAGCCGCCTGAACTCCGTATCTTCGTTCATCGCAGCCCGCTCGCGCGGCCGCGGGATCGCGACCTTGAACTCGGGACCGAGCGTCGCGCGTGGCGCGGACGTGAGCGGCACGATGCGATCCGCGAGCAGGATCGCCTCGTCCACGTCGTTGGTGATCAGCACGACGGTGCTCTTCTCGCGGGTGCGGATCGCGTCGAGCTCGTCTTGCAGCTTCGCTCGCGTGAGCGCATCGAGCGCCGACAACGGCTCGTCGAGCAGCAGCACCTTCGGCTGCGTCGCGAGCGCACGGGCGACTGCGACGCGCTGGCGCATTCCGCCCGAGAGCTCTGCAGGCCGGCGGTCCGCGGCCGCCGTGAGACCGACGAGCTCGATGTAGCGCTCCACCTGCGTCTGCCGCTCCGCGCGAGGGCGCGCTGCAAGCACGGCGTCGACCGCGAGCGCGATGTTGCCGCGCACGGTGAGCCACGGCATCAGCGAATAGCTTTGGAATACGACGCCGCGCTCGGGGCCGGGGCCGTCGACGTCTGCGCCCTGGAACGCCACCCGACCCGAGGTCGGCTTCTCGAGCCCCGCGAGCAACGACAACAGCGTGGTCTTCCCCGACCCGGAGAAGCCGACGATCGCGACGAGCTCGCCCTCGTGGATCTCGAGATCGATCGCGCCCAGCACTTCGACCGCGCTTCGATCCGAGCCGAAGCGCTTGGTTACGCGCTCGAGCTTCAGCAGAGGCTCGCCGTTCGCGTGCGGCATCGTGCTTTCCACCAGATTCATCGGCGCGTCACCGGCCCGCCGTGTGCGTGCACAGCGCTTGCAGCGCGAGCATCAGCCGGTCGAGGAGCAAGCCGATTGCGCCGATCGTGAGCACGGCAACGAGTATTCGCGCGAGCGACGCGGACGAGCCGTTCTGGAACTCGTCCCAGACGAACTTTCCGAGGCCGGGATTCTGCGCGAGCATCTCGGCAGCGATCAGCACCATCCAGCCGACGCCGAGGGAGAGTCGCAGTCCCGTGAAGATCAGCGGCAGCGCGGACGGCAGCACGATCTTGCGCACGCGCGCGAACCAACCGAGCCTGAGCACGCGGCCGACGTTCAGCAGGTCTTTGTCGATGCTTGCGACGCCGAGCGAAGTGTTGATCAAAGCGGGCCACAGCGAGCACAGCGTCACGGTGATCGCCGAGTTCACGAACGACTTCGAGAACAGCGGATCGCTGCTCACGTATACGGCACTCACGACGATCGTCACGATCGGCAGCCAAGCAAGCGGCGACACCGGCTTGAAGAGCTGCACGAGCGGATTGATGGCGGCGCCCACCGTGCGCGACATGCCGGCGATCACACCGAGTGGCACGGCGATCACGGCGGCGAGCAGGAAGCCGGCAAACACCGTTGCGAGGCTCGTCTCGATCTGATCGACGTAGGTGGGCTTGCCGGTGTACTGACGCACGTGCACGTCGGCGTTAGGGTTCGCAGCGAGCTTCGCCGCGTTGCGGACCTCCTGGCGTGCGTAGAACTCGGCGCGCTTCTCCCGCTCGGCGCGGTGCTCGACGAGCAGCGCGCCCGCCTGCTGCCATACGGCTTTGGGCCCCGGAATCGTTCCCAAGCTCGTCTCGATGCGCGCCGCGACGGCCGACCATGCGAAGAGAAACACCGCGAGCGAGACGAGGGGCACGCCGAGCGAGCGCCACAGCTCGCGCGACTGCGTCGCCGGATCATCGCCCGCCGCGAGCCTCGCCAGCGGCGCGAGCCAGCCCAACCCGAGCAGCACGAAGTACGGCTGAGTGCGATTGATCAGCGCTTCCATCGCTATTCCTTGCTCACGAGCGGGTTCGGCGAATCGTGTCCCTTGAGACCGATCGGCAGCTTCTCGAGGTATTCGTTCGGCTTGCGGCCGTCGTACGCGATGCCGTCGATGAACTCGGTCTGAGGCTCGCGGTAGCCGTCGCTGCTCCACGGGAAGTCCTCCGGCTTCGCATGCCCGTCCTCGACGAGCAGCCTCGCGGCCTTCAGGTAGATGTCGGGTCGATACACCGAGCGCGCGGTCGCGTCGTACCAGCTATCCGGCTCGTAGTCGGCGATCTGGCCCCAGCGGCGCATCTGCGTGAGGTACCACACCGCGTCGGAGTAGTACGGGTAGGTTGCGAAGTGGCGGAAGAACACGTTGAAGTCGGGCACCGCGCGCTTGTCGCCGTGCTCGTACTCGAACGTGCCGGTCATCGACGCCGCGATCACGCTCGCATCGGCGCCCACGTATTCCGGTTTCGCGAGCATCTTCACAGCGGCCGTTCGATTCGCATTGTCGTGCGCGTCGAGCCAAATCGCGGCGCGCAGCAGCGCCTTGATCAGCGCGAGGTGGGTGTTCGGATTCGCATCGGCCCAGGCCTGCGTGACGCCGAACACCTTCTCCGGGTTGTTCTTCCAGATCTCGTAGTCCGTGATCACGGGCACGCCGACGCCCTTCGCCACGGCCTGCTGATTCCACGGCTCGCCGACGCAGTAACCGTAGATCGTGCCGGCCTCGAGCGTCGCCGGCATCTGCGGCGGCGGAGTGACGGACAACAGCACGTCGGCCCCAATTTGACCGGTCACGTCGGTTTTCGAGTAGTAGCCGGGATTGATGCCGCCCGCCGCGAGCCAGTAGCGCAGCTCGTAGTTGTGCGTCGACACCGGGAAGACCATGCCCATGTTGAACGGCTTGCCGGCCGCGCGATACGACTCGACGACCGGCTTGAGCGCGGCTGCACTGATCGGATGCTTGGGCTTGCCGTCGGCGCCGGTCGGCACGTGCGCGCGCATCGCCTTCCACACGTCGTTGCTGACCGTGATGCCGTTGCCGTTCAGATCCATCGAGAATGCGGTAATCACGTGCGCGTTCGTGCCAATGCCGATCGTCGCGCCGAGCGGCTGGCCCGCGAGCATGTGCGCGCCGTCGAGCTCGCCCGTGATCACGCGGTCGAGCAGGACCTTCCAATTCGCCTGCGGCTCGAGCGTGACGAACAGGCCCTCGTCCTCGAAATAGCCGAGCTCGTAGGCAACCGCGAGCGGCGCCATGTCCGTGAGCTTGATGAAGCCGATCTTGAGCTCGTCCTTCTCGAGCTCGAGCGGTGCGGCGGATGTCGCGTTCGCCGTGGCTAACGCGGCCGCCGCAACCCACGCGAGAAGCCAACGTGTCGATCTCTCCATCGAGGCCATCCTTGTGTTTGCAGACCGTCAAACGAAAACGCCGCTGAACCGCGCTTCGCACTCGGCGAAGCGGTTTCAGCGGCGTTGCTGAGGGCCCGACGTTGGACCCATGCGCGTTGCGCTCGTCGATTGAACGGCACGCGCGTAGTCGGAGCCGCTAATACAAGAGCCGTGCCACACGCTCGCGCCGTAAGCGATTGCCGCGTTAACTTGCTGCCCCGCGTGGAAAATTCGGCGCTCGGTGCCAATGACAGCGCGCGTGGCGCGCGCCTGAATTTGCCCTACGATGGATCAGCGGCGCTGCTCGCGCGCTGCGAAGCGGTGCACGTTCAGTCGACAGAGGCCGTCTCGACGTGTGGCGTCGCGATCGGAAACTGCGCGAGATAGGCGCGAACGTCGTACGGGTCGAGCTCGACGCCGTCGAACGGCACTGGCGCACTCGCGGACGTCGCGTCAGGCGCGACGAAGCGACGATACAAGTCCGCACGAAATACGCGCTGGGCCACCGTCTGGCGCTCCGCGCTCGGCGCGAGCTGGCCCCAGCGCAGCATCTGTGCGTACAGCCACAACGCCTCGGCCGCGCTCGGCACGTTCGCGCCGTGGCGGTGGAAGTACACGAAGTCGGGATCGTGCATCGTGCGGCCTGCGCCGAGCCGCAATCGGCCGGCCAGCGCGGCCGCGATCGGTTCCTCACGTGCACCGAGATACGCGGGTCGCGCGAGAAGCGTCGCGAGCGCCGCATGATGCGCCGGATCGTCGGCCCACGCCGCCGCCGCCGCGAGTGCCCGCAGCAGCGCACCGAGGCGCTCCGGCTCGCGCTCGAGCGGCGCGCGTACCGCGAGGACTTTCTCGAGACCGCGCGGCAGCAGCTGCGACTTGGTCGCGACGATCCGGCCGAGATCCGCGGCAACGGCAAGGCTGTTCCACGGCTCGCCGACGCAAAAGCCGTCGACGTGCCCTGCGCGCAGGCTCTCCACCATGCGCGGCGGGGGAATGGCGACGAGCCGCAGATCGCGATCCGGATTGAGGCCGGCCGACGCGAGCCAATAACGCAGCTCGAAGTTGTGCGTCGAGAACGGAAACACCATTCCCAACGTCGGCGGCGCGTCCCGGCCACGCACGGCCGCGGCGAGGGCCTGCGCCGCCGCGGCCGGTGTCGCGAGCTCGGCCCCATCCGCCGCTTCGGTCATCTCGTCGTACAGTTGCTTCGACACCGTGATCGCATTGCCGCCGCGGCCGAGCACGAACGGCACGAAGCATTCGGTCTGTAACGGACCGACACCGAGCGTCGCGGCGATCGGCAGCGGCGCCAGCGCGTGCGCGCAGTCCACGTGACCGAGCGAGAGATGGTCGCGCAGGCTCGCCCACGACGGCTCCTTCACAAGCTCGAGATCGAAACCCTCGGCCGCGGCGAAGCCGATCTCGCGTGCAACGGCAAGCACCGCGCAATCGACGAGCGGTACGAACGCCGCGATGATCGGCTCGGTCATTCTCTGTCCTCGGAGTCGAGCAACGCGGCCGCAGAGACGAGTGAGCGCGCGAGATCCGCGATCTTGCGGTTCTGATTCATCGCCGTGCGGCGCAGCAGCACGTACGCGTCGTCCTCCGTGAGCTTGCGCTGTTTCATCAGGATCGATTTCGCCTGATCGATGATCTTGCGGTCCTCGAGCGCGGACTTCGCGTCCCGGAGCTCGGTTTGCAGTCGGTCGAACGCATGGAAGCGGCTGATCGTGACGTCGAGGATCGGCTTGACGCGCTCTTTGCGCAGACCATCGACGATGTATGCGGAGACGCCCGCGTCGATTGCGGCCTGCACCGTCGCGCTATCCGATTTATCGACGAACATCGCGATCGGCCTGCGCGCCAGCCGCGAAACCTGAAACATCTGCTCGAGCGTGTCGCGGCTCGGATTCTCGAGGTCGATCAGGATCACGTCGGGGTCGATCGCGGCGATGCGCGCAAGCAGCTTGTCGGTGTCGCGAATGTGATGAATCGCGAGATCGGCCTCTCCGCCCGGCCCCGCGGCGCTCGCCTCGCGCAAACCGTCCTCGAGAATCGCGGCACGCACCGCATTCTCGTCGATGATCAAGATTCTGAGCGGGCGCTGTGTCATATCCGAGCGCGTAAACGCTCGGGCGCGGCCTGCAAGAACTGTGCTCGGGGTCAGCGAGCCGCGCGAGTCTGCGACAGCGCATCGGCCGACTCACGCACCTTGCACCAGAAGAGGACTTGCACGAACGCCGTCTGCCCTGGAATCGAGCGCGAACCAAGGCGGTCAGAGGATAGACCGCTTCCGGTCGCGAGGCCTCGCCGCCATGTGCTCAACCGGCGTCACGGAACGCACTGACCCCTCTGCCCGTCGCCGTGGCGTGCCCGACCGGCCGTCAGCCGGCACCACGCGACTTCCAATCCTCGACGGTCAGTGCCCACCGCTCGTGATCTCTCCAACGGCCACCCACTTTCAGGTACTTCGGCGAGTAACCCTCGCGCCTGAACCCGAGACCCCGGACGAGCGCTATCGAGCGAGCATTTTCGGCTTGAATGTTGGCTTCGAGGCGATGCAGCCGATACTTACCAAACGCCAGGCCGATCACCTTGGCGAGTCCCGCTCGCATGTACCCGCACCCGTCGTTTGGCACGAGCGCGTAGTAACCGAGGTACGCCGAGCAAAACGACCCTCGCACGATCTCGCTGACATTGACCACACCTGCGAGCTCGCCTGCCGCGGTGCATAGCAAATACGAAAAGCGCGACTTGTCCTTTGCCCGGTCTACGAACGCCTTGTACTGCGAACGCGTCGCCGGTGGATAGGTCCACGGGCGGTGCAGCTGGCGACTCCGCGAAACGGCCCTTACGAAAGCCTCCGCCCGGAGCATCGACGGTTTCTCCAGCCGAACACGAGCAGCTAATCCCGGCTGTGTGATTCGGCCGTTCGTCGCGGTGCGCGGCAATCGCTTGTGGGGCGACCCGCTCATGGCCCGTAAGTATCGAGAAACTTCCCCACGACGTTTCCTTCCTCGGACCCGTCCGGTTTGGAAATCAGCCAGTCGAGCAGTTCGTCTTCATTGAATGAATATTCCTGCTGCCTGCGCTGGGTAGGCGTCACTCCACGATCTTCCAGTACGAGTCCTTTCGCACCACCTTGCCATCGCGAAATTCATAGTGATCGCAACCGCGTACCTTAACGGCTTCTCCCGAGCTCCGCGTCCCGGTCACAAGCCACTCGGAAACGCCCATCGTCTCGGTAGCAAAGTGCCGCACGTCCCCATAGTGGACATCCGGCAACATATCGAAGCGCGTTTGCAATCCCTTTCGAACCGCTGTCTTCCCCACGTAGCGTGTTCCCCACGGGTCGGGTCCCCGCGGCATGTCCAGACAGCAATCGTCGGCGAAGAACTCCATGATCCTGTCGAGGTCGTGATCGTTGAAGGCGGCAGCCAAGCTTTCGAGGATGCGCAGATTCTCGGATACCACAGACATCTCCTAACGCCGCAGTTCGGCGGCCGCGCGCCGCCGTATCTTGCACGGCGCAAGTGCATGATGAAATGGCGCGCTCGCGACGTCGCGGCGATGCCGTTCAAGGGTCCGCTGCAGCGGCTCGTTCGACGGTTGGCACACGGCTATGGGAAGCATGCGCGACACGCGCAACCCAGGGCGACGCGTAGACCGTCAATCATTGCCCACTCTCCGAAAGAGTGCGCGTTCCGGGAATAGCGGCCGAGGCGGTTGACGCCGACGCTCCGCTTCGTTTGGCATGTCTTGGAGAATTCGTTCAAGCGTCGCCTCATCGATTTTGGCACCTGCGCTCTCTTTTAGGATCTCGCGCAGTTGCTGATCCGTCGGGGTTCCCACCTCTCGAGCGACGTTTTCGCAAAACACGTCGCAACCGGCGTCCGCCTCAACCAGAAGTCCGCACGGCGCGAGCTCCATCGCGATCCTTGCCGTGCCGGCAAAATCGTCGGTGAGCTCCAGAGAGTACCGCGAGTCATCGCGGTCGATGATGGCATACGCACGCTCGATTCTCGCGACCCCGTAGAAATCGAAATCGATGGTCTTGTCGCTGAGCGTCATCGTCCAGCCCCCGTCGGTGGGATAAAACCCAGCAGACCCAGGAAGTGCGAAGAAACGCCACGTGCCCACGATTTCTCGGGGAATCGCGCCATCGCAGCCAGACACTTCGATCGGCCACCGCTTTGGAGGACAGCGCTTCAAATCGGGGAACCAAAATGAGCACGACTCGATCATCGCTCGTGTCGATTCGTCGAAGTAGTACGCGGGCCCGTCGTTCGGTGTGCAATCGACTTGGATCACGCCACCTCTGGACGCCGGCGGTAGGCACCCGTCTCCACGGGCAATGGAGATCAGCTCACCATTGGGCAGCTCGATCGCAGGGCGATCGCTTGGACCGGTAAGCCGAGAATGCCGCAGCTGATCCGCAAGCTCCCGTTGCATGCGCTCCATTTCGACCCGAGCTGGAGCCGGAGTTTCCTGCGCATTCGAACTCGCACCGACGCTAAAAACGATACCCAAGCAAAGGTATCTGAATGCATTCCATCGATATGAGTTGGCGGACAACAGGGATCTCGCTGCGGCTGAGGCACAAGGTCCGCGACAGGGGTGCGGGGTAGGCCGGTTGGGCCGCCGCATACAGAGCGGCCACATCGTCGAATGACTTGCGACAGCGGATGGCGCGGTGATGAACGTGCGACTCGGGTACGGTGCTCTCCTTGTCGCGCGACGGTCACCGTTGCTTCTCATGACATCGCTGCCCCGACGGTAGAACGCACTGGAATACCCGGGGGATCAAACTCTTCAAGGCAAAAGACGTTGACGCCGAAGTACTCGGGGGTAACGCGCTTGCGGTGAAAGGTATAGCCTCCGCACTTGCCGCAGAAGTGGTGCTTCGCTGTATGCGTGTGAAACTGGTAGGTACGTAGCACATCCGACCCCGACGGCAGGCGGAACGCCGTTTCGTGCACCTTCACCAACAGCGCGTTCTTCCTACGACGGATCGAGCAGTCGCACGTGGTCAACTCCGGAAAATCCGTGTCGATCTCGAAGCGAACTGAACCGCAGTGACAGGCGCCCCGGTGCGTCTCGATCGGCCGGGTTCCCACGCAGCGCCTCCTTACTGCCGTTCGAACCTGCCGCTGCAACGGCTTGTCAGGCTATTCGCGCATCGGTCTGAGCGAGATGCGTACGGGCTTCCATGAGCGTGAAGCCCAACAGATTGAGACCCGTCCACAGAAAGGGATCCTCGGACCGCGCGTCGCCCGCTGCGCAACCAATGCCCCAGATCTCGTCGACCGGGCTCGCTTCCGCCAATATGCGGTCCCCCGTGTGCAGAAGATATTCTCGAAGACGCGGGTGCTGCTGAAACTTGGCGATAGTGCCTCTCAGAACGACATCGATACGGTGCTCCTGCCAAATCTCTGTGCTGAATCCGCGCACATTACGGCCGAGTTGCTTCGCGATCCCCGGGCTTTCGTCGGCGAGTATTCTCTCCCCGATGGCATCGTCATCGAATAGCTGCGCCTTTCTCCACATCATGTAGTGCTCAGCGGTCGGAAACCGCATTCCGTCAATTTCCATCGGCGCGAAGTACCATTGGCTCAGGCACTCGCTACCCAGCGCTGTCCCTGCCGGATTTGGCTCCAGAAAAAACACGAATTCGGGTCGCCATCCGGCGCGAACTCGCTGACGCAGGTCACCGATATGTCGAGGATGACTCATGATGAAATGGCGCGCTTACGCCGCACCCGCGATGGCCGCGCGACGGTACGCTGCAACGGCGCAAGCGCTGAGCCATGGATCATCGCGGCTCCATGAGCTCGATGCGATTGCCAAACGGATCGGCGACGTACACACGAAAGAACCCGTCCAGCGGGTCATCGTCGATAACCTTGACGTCATGCTTCTTCAAACGCGTGACTAGCCCCGCCAGATCCACTACGAGAAGCGCGGGATGCGCTTTGCGTGCAGGCCGAAAGTGTGGATCGACGCCCAGATGAATCTTCAGCGCTCCGCTCTCGAACCACGCGCCCCCTCGCTTGGCGAGTTCGGGCGGCTTTGGCACTTCCGGAATTCCGAGAAGTCCTTGATAGAACTCACGCGCAGCCTCCTCCATCCCCCTGGGCATCGCGAGCTGCACGTGTTCGATCGCAACTATCGGCATCGAGTCGTCACCCAAAGCGCGTAACGCACCGCGCGCTGCGCTACCCAGCGCGGCGCAAGGTACATAGTGAAGTGACGTACTTGCGCCGCGCGCGCGCCGGTTCGTCCCGGTCCGCTGCAATTGCTAGTTAGGCGCTTGGCATACGGTATCAGTTGATCACCTAAATCGCTCAAGGCCATCCCAAGCGGCATCCTTCCGAGGGTGTTGCCTCGGATCGACCAACCCGACCTCTGCCAGCGTTCGGTCAGTGCGCCCGTAGTTACAGGGCGCGCAGGAGATGACGTGGGCCCCACAGGGACTCAGTCCACTGACGGATCTGCGGCATGTCAGCGAGCCGAATCAACTCTGCCGCCCGCTGCGTGGCTCCGTTCAAATGGGCCGTGACCGCTTCGTCCAGACAGTGAGCGGCCCGAGCAATCTCCGGGATCGGATCACGCAGGCAGCGTCGCAGCATTCGAGGCCCTCTCTTTGGCATGACCGGCCCGGGACAGCGCCTAGCTATGAGTAGGCAGCATCATGCCGGAATGCAACTGCGGCAAGACGAAAGCGAAGACCATGCCAGGGCGCATAGAAGTACCTTCGACCCTCCAGTGTTCCTCCGCTAAGGCTCGTCGGACCTGGACGGAAGCCCACGACCATACGGTCGAGTGGCGAGCCGTGGTCAGTCGTCGGTCGAGAGCCGGTCGGAAGGATGATGCACACCATCGCTGGTGGGCACGTCCGGGATGGCGAACGGGTCGACACCTTCCAAGCACCCCACGTTGAATCCGTATTCGTTGGGATTCACGCGACGCTGATGATGGGTATAGATGCCGCAAGTCGAGCAAAAGTAGTGACGTGCGGTGCGGGTGTTGAATTGGTACACGCGAAGCGCGTCCGCGCCCTGCAGGATTCTCAAGCCGGACAACGGCACAGAAGCTGCAATTGCGCCCTTCCGACGGCAAATCGAGCAGTTGCAGCGCCGCGGGTTCACGATGCCGTTCGGCAAATCGAGCTCGAGCACCACCGCACCGCAATGACACGATGCCCGGTGTTTCGGCAGAATCTCCGTCGCGCCGACTTTCTTGATCACCATAACGAGGCCGATTTCCTTCGCACGACGTCGCGACTCGCCGCGGCTGGTCTACTTTGCGCAGAGCGCTCATAGATCCACCAACACGCAGCGGCCCGCAAGTATCCGGCAAGGCCGAGTCGCGGCCAAACGCCGCCAGGTTTCGGATCAACGCCCGAGGCGATCCGAGCGATCCGCGCACCGATCGAGTCGCCGGCGGCACGCGGCTCGTCGAGATACCACTCGAGCACGCAACGCGCGAGCCCTGCCCCCGCCGTGGGCAGATGATGGTGCCTCCACCTACATTCAGTCACTTAGACGAGATTTCTATCGTTCAATAGCAGCTACCGCTTCCGCGGAAACTCCGGCGGCCTCTCGCTGGCCGCGCCCACGAATCGCGGGCGCATCCGCGAACCACCCGTCGCCTACGGAGTGGTGGAATTCTTGGCGAGAACCGGCCACTCGCAATCCTGGTAGCTCACTTTACATTTATGCGTTTAGTCGTTGATTAATAGCATCTTTATTTAAGATAGGCCACTACGGGCGCGACCGCCGCATCAGCAGCAACAGGGGCGCCATCGCAACGAAGCTCCAGGTGATCAGATTGAACACGTCGAGCAGCGCGGTGATCGAAGCTTGCTGCGCGACCTGCTGTCCGACGAGCGCCGCCGCCTTCGGGTCCGTTGCGGCGAGGCCGAGTGAGCGCAGATAGCTCCATAACGCCGGATTGTCGATGTTGATGTGCCCGCCGAGCGTGTTCCAGAGCACCTGGGTCTGCCGCGTGAACACCGTAGTCGCGATCGAGATGCCGACGGCCGCACCGATCGTGCGGACCAGACTGAACACGCCGGCAGCCTCCGCCGTGCGTGATCGATCGAGCGTCGCATAAGCCGTCGTCGACAGCGGCACGAAGATCAGCCCGAGGCCGACGCCCTGGAGGCAAATCGGCCACACGATCCAAAAGGCGTTCACGTTGAGCGAGTACGACGTCATCGCGTGCGACGCTGCGGCGCCGGCCGCAATGCCGACGGCGATGAGCCAACGAGGGTCGACTCGGCCGACGAGTCGCCCGACCACCACCATCGTGATCGCGGTCGCGACGCCCCGCGGCGCCATCACGAGTCCGGTCGTCACGATCGGGTAATCCAAAAGACGCTCGAGCAGGATCGGCTGCACCACGAGCGCACCGAACATGCCGAGACCGAGCACGCTGATCAGCAGGCACGCCATGGCGAAGTTGCGGTCCGCGAACATCCTCACGTCGAGCATCGCGCGGGTCGGTCGTCTGACGCTGTGAACGATGAACGCGATGAGACCGGCGACCGCAACCACTGCGGCGACTTGGATGTCGCGCGCGGCGAACCAGTCCTGGCGATTGCCGCGGTCGAGCAGATACTGCAAACCGGCGATTCCGGCACCCAGCAGCGCGAAACCGGACCAGTCCATCCGCCGTTCGCGCCGCGGGGTATCGGGCACGAACTGCAGCGCAAGCAGCAGCGACAGCGCGCCGACCGGCAGGTTGATGTAGAAGGTCCAGCGCCAGCTTGCGACCTCCGTGAGATAACCTCCGAGCGTGGGCCCGAGCACGGGACCGACCATTACGCCGAGGCCCCAGAGCGCCATCGCGCGGCCGCGCTCCTCAGGCGGATAGGCGTCCGCCATGATCGCCTGCGACAAGGGCACGAGCGCCGCACCGAATACGCCTTGCAGCAACCTGAACAGCACCATCTCGGCCAACGTCTGCGATAACCCGCAAAGCGCCGAGGCGGCGACGAAGCCCGCGATCGAGATCGCGAGGAAGCGCTTGCGGCCGAGCACGTCGGCGACGTAGCCGGTGAGCGGCATGACGATGCCGGACGCGACGAGGTAGCTCGTGAGCACCCAGCTGATCTGGTCCGACGTCGCGCCGAGAGAGCCCTGCATGTGGGGGAGCGCCACGTTCACGATCGTCGTGTCGAGCACTTGGAGCAGCGTGGCCGACATCACGGCGAACGTGATCAGCAAGCGCTCCGTGCCGCTCGCGGGTGCCGCGGCGGCCGGAACCCCGCCGGGCGCCCTGCCCGCCCGGCCGTTGCGAGCGGCACCCCGCGCGTTCCCGCCGCGGTTCGGCACGCGCTCGGAGGCCGCGGCGCTACTCATCGTGCGGAGCGTTCGTCGCAACCAAGATGCTGCACGTGAGCAAGTGCAGCAGCGTCTGCTCGGTGGAGTCGCTCCACCAGCGAGAGAGCCTGCCGCGCGGCCGATGCCCCACGACGACGAGATCTGCACCGACGCGGCGTGCGGCCGCGGGAATCAGGCGCAGAGGATCGCCGACCGCGAGCTCGCCATCCGCGTCGAGCCCTTTCGCTTTGAGCCTCGCGACGCCGTCTTCGAGCAAGCCCCGCGCCGTGCCTTCCTCGCAAGACACGAGCTCCGGCGTCACGCCTTCGGAGCTCGCCGCCGCGACCATGCTGCGGCAGATCGCAAGCAGGTACGTTTCGGCGTGCAGCGCCACGGCGAGCTCCGCTCCTTCCCGCAGCGCACGCCGCCCTTCGGCGCTGCCGTCGTAGCAAAGCAAGAGCTTGCGGTACATCGTGCGCCTCGCTTCAGCTCGCCGTACGAATCTCCACGTTGGCCGACGTGCCGATGCGCAGCGGATACTGCGGATCCGTGTCGACGATCTGCACGCGCACCGGCACGCGCTGCGTGACCTTCACCCAATTGCCCGTGGCGTTCTGCGGGGGCAGCAGCGAGAACGCCGTGCCGCTGCCCGCGCTCAGGCTCTGCACCTCCCCGTGGAACAGGTGATCCGGATAGAGGTCGAGCGTGATCTGCGCCTTTTGCCCCGGCTCGATGCGGTCGAGCTGTGTTTCCTTGAAGTTCGCGTCCACCCAAAAGTTGTGATCGCTCACGATTGCGAACAGCGGCGCGGCGGGTTGAACCGTGCCGCCCGGACGCAGGCTCAGGTTCGCCACCGTGCCCGAGGTCGGCGCGGCGACGCGCGTGCGCTCGAGGTCGAGCTTCGCCTGATGCATCGCGGCCTTGGCTGCGAGAACAGACGCGTTCTGCGAGCCTGGCTCGCCGAGCGCGTTTTCCGCCTGCTCGAGCGCCGCTTCGGCCGCCTTCACGGCAGCCGCGGCCGTCACTGCCTGCGTATGCGTGGCTTCCGCGGATTGCTTCGAGATCGAGCCCTGCTTCACGAGGTTTTGGAGCCGCTTATCGTTCGCTTGCGCGTTCTCGAGCTCGGCACGCCGCTGCGCGAGCTGCGCGCGGGCCGCATCGACGGCTGCAGTGCGCTCCGCGACTTGCTGCTGCGCGAGCTCGAGCTGCGCCTGTGCGGACTCGAGCGCCAGTCGATATGGCCGCTGATCGATCACGAACAGCAAGTCGCCGGCGGCGACGTGCTGCTGATCACGGATCGGCAGCTCTTCGACGGGACCGCCCACCTGGGCCGCGATCTGCACCACGTCGGCATTGACGTAGGCGTCGTCGGTGCTCACGTAGCGCTGCGAGTGGCGCCAGTAGCGCCAGCCGAAAATCGCTGCGCCTACGACGACGATCGCGAGCGCGCCGAGCTTCACGACGCGGCGCACGGCCAAGCGGGTACGGCGGGGCGCCTCTTGGGCCGGGCGCTGCTCGCGAGCATTCGCGACTCGATCGTCCATGGCAGTTCGTCCGCTCCTGCTGTTCGGTTCCCGTTCTCATGCAAACGGCGGGCCGATCCGCCGCTTTTTGGACCGCGCAGTGCGATGATTCGCCGTTGGAGGTCCGAGATGGCGTGCTCGGTGCGTGGCCTGGCAACGCGCCGCCGCCAGGGGGTTGGCATGGCCACGGGATGTCGTTTGGCTTCGCCGCGGCTGCGATCGCGGGGTTGCCCTCACGGCCGTGCCGAGTTGCGGCGATCGTGTGGAGCGCGGCATTCGTGATCTTCATCGTCGTGTGCTTGCCGATTTTAGTCGGTCCGCGCGTCGACACTTCCTGACCCGCGAGCCGCTTGCACCGAGTCGGATAAATTCAACGCAGAAAAAGGAGAGTGCCGTGACCGAACCTGCTGCACTGCCGAAAGCGGAGCCGGAAGAATCGCCGCTATCGCCATGGTGGCTGCGCACGGTGGCCATCGTGCTGGTGGTCGGCTTCGCGGGACTGCTCTCGATTACGTTTCTGGCATATCGGAACGCGCCACCGATCCCGGCCCTGGTCGTCGACGCCAGCGGTAGGGTGCTCTTCACGCGCGACGACATTCTGGACGGCCAGGCCCTATTTCTGAGGTACGGGCTCATGGACAACGGCACGGTGTGGGGCCATGGCGCGTACTTGGGTCCCGATTATCCGGCCGAAGCGTTGCACCGCATCGGAGCGGATACGGCGACCGCAGTCGCGCAGCGCGAGTACGGCAAAGCGGTCGCCGACCTCACACCGGCCGAGCTCGCCGCGGTCCGCAGCCAGGTCCCGATCATCCTCAAGACGAATCGCTACGATCACGGCAGCGATACCCTGCGCCTCACCGAGCCCGAGGCGTTCGCGTACCGCCAACAGATCGGATTCTGGACGAGCTACTTTCACGAGCCTGCACGCAACGGCGGGCTCAAACCGGACTTGATTACCGACGCAAACGAGCTCCGGCAGCTGACGGCCTTCATCGTGTGGGCAGCTTGGACGTCGGTTGCGAATCGTCCGGGCGCCGACTTCTCGTATACGAACAATTTCCCGTACGACCCCGACGTCGGCAATCGGCCGACTGCGGGCGCCTTGCTCTGGAGCGCGCTGAGCCTGCTCGCCCTGCTCGCGGGCATCGCGGCCGTGCTGCTCGCCTTCGGCAAATTCGACTACCTCGGTTGGATCACGCGCGGACACCGCGCTCCCACTAAGTTCATTCCGGGCGCGACGAGCCCGGGGCAGCGCGCAGTCAGCAAGTTCTTCGTCGTCGTCGGGTTGCTGTTTTTGGCGCAGGCATTGATCGGCGGCGGCGTGGCCCACTACCGCGCCGAGCCGGAAAGCTTTTACGGCTTTCACCTCGAGACGATCCTGCCGAGCAACCTGCTCAGGACCTGGCACCTGCAGACGGCGATCTTCTGGATCGCGACGTCGTACGTCGCCGCGGCGCTCTTCATCGGTCGCTCGCTACGCATCGACGAGCCGCGCTGGCTCGCGACGGCAACGCACGTCTTGTTCGCTGCATTCGGCGTCGTGATCGTCGGCAGCCTGCTCGGCGAATGGGCGGGCATGGCGGGCTGCTCGGCCGCTGGTGGTTCTGGCTCGGCAACCAGGGGTGGGAGTACCTCGAGCTCGGCCGGGTTGCGCAGTACCTGCTCGTCGGGGGCCTGCTGATCTGGTTCGCGATCCTTTGGCACCTCGCGCGACCGAGGACGATCGTGAACGCCGAGGTGCGGCCGATCGCGATGATGTTCCTGTTCGCAGCGCTCGCGATCCCCGTGTTCTACGTCCCTGCGCTGCTGTTCGGGCCGAAGACGCACTTCACGATCGTCGACACTTGGCGCTTCTGGATTATCCACCTCTGGGTCGAGGGCTACTTCGAGTTCTTCGCGACAACGGTCGTCGCTCTGCTCCTGTTTCAGCTCGGCCTCACGCGGCGCAATACGGCGCTCCGCGTGATCTATCTCGACGCGATTTTGTACTTCTTGGGTGGCCTCATCGGCACCGGCCATCACTGGTATTTTACGGGGCAGACGCAGTTCAACATGGCGATGTCCGCTATGTTCTCCGTGCTCGAGGTAGTGCCGCTCACCCTGCTGACCCTCGACGCCTGGGACTTCGTGATCACGACTCGTGGCGAAACCGAGCCGGGCGGCCAACGCGTCGTGCTGCCGCACAAGTGGACGTTCTACTTCCTGATGGCCGTCGGATTCTGGAATTTCGTAGGGGCCGGGATGTTCGGATTTCTCATCAATCTGCCGATCGTGAGCTACTACGAGGTCGGCACCGTGCTGACGCCGAACCACGGCCATGCTGCGCTGATGGGAGTATTCGGCATGCTCGCGATTGCTCTGATGGTCTTCGTGCTGCGACAGACGGCGGACGACAGCACGTGGCCCGGCATCGAGCGCTACGTTCGCATCGCGTTCTGGGGGACCAACATCGGCCTCGCGCTGATGGTGCTCTTGAGCCTATTCCCGGGCGGCGTGCTGCAGGTCTGGGACGTCGTGCAGCACGGCTACTGGCACGCGCGCAGCCTCGACTACACGGGCGGTCGGCTCGCGCGGTTCCTCGAGTGGACACGGCTGCCTGGCGACCTCGTGTTCATCGTTTTCGGCGCGGCACCGCTTGCGATCGCCTCATTGAAGGGTTACTACGGCGTGCGCGCCGCCGCGCATCGCGCGGGCGCTATCACGGGCTGAAGATCCCCGCACCGTAGGTACGGTGCGGGGAATCGAGTCGGTCGGACGGAAGCGTCAGGCCGAGGCCGGCCAGACGAAATCGGGCCTCAAGCCCTCGTACACCGGGCGGCCATCCTTCGGGCGGGGCACGCCGGTCGCGGGATCGTAGAACGCGTGATAGGCGGCCGGCAGCTTGGATGCGTCGTAGCCCATCAGGTTCGGCACGATCACACGAATCCGATGCTGTTTGTCGTCGAGCATGATCGGCGTGCCGCACTCCGCGCACGTGCACAGCTCGAGCGGACCGCTCGGGTTCTTGTCGTTGAACGGTTGACGCTTCAGCCCGGCCGTGTTGTCGACCGCGAGGTCGCCGTGCTTGAAGAACACCACGTGGGTGGTCGGCTGACCGGTCACGCGCTTGCAAACGGAACAATGACAAGTGTGGTTGTCGATTGGATCCTTGTCGGAATGCGTATGAATGTGGTCGCATCCCCCAGCATACTTATGCGCCATGTCTCACCTTTCTTGTTGAGGTTGAAGGCCGCGAGCATCGCAGCTCGTGACTCAAGCCGGCTCGATTATATAGAAATGTCGCAGCGCCCACCCGGCCGGTGAGCCCCGGCTCCGGAGAACCATGCGGTTCGCGGCGACCGTTGCGCTCAGCCGCGATCGGCCGCGTCCAGGCTCAACCCGACCACGTTCAATGCGGCGGGCGCGCAGAAAACGAGCAGCAGCGCAGCGGCTATCGCCAGCGGCACGATCCCCACGCTGAAGTCGAAGCCGCCCACGATCAGCACCGCGGCGGCAATGCAGAACACCGCATTCGACGCGATCGCAAGCGGACGCAGCCACCGCCGTCGCACGTGGAACGCGAGCAGCGCAACGGCCAGCGCCGCGGCACCGAAGCTCGCGAGCGGAATACGAACCGCGATCCCCGTGACGTAGGGAATCAGCACGATCGCGACCAACAGCACCAAGAAAATCCAACTGACGACGTACGCGAGGCGTCTCATCGACTCGACGGCACCCGGCAATCAACACGTCTTGCGGAGTATATACTGCGCGCCATCCCCCCGAATCAGCGGCAGCATGCACGCAGGCGAAGACAGACGACGGCCCGGAGAGGTCGTCGCGCTACGCTACGTGACGACCGACGGCCGCATCGAGATGTGCTGGCCTTGCCGCGTCGTCGAGGACGCCGAGCACCTGGTCGCGCTCTACATCGCCGCCGGAAGCCGCTACAAAGCGGACCCCAAGATGTCGGCCGCCGCAAAGCGCACTGCGGTCCGACACGCCGTTCCGCGAAACGAGCGCGTGTGGCGCACGGACACGCTGCGCCTGATGCTCGCCAACGCTTCGCATTCGGTCTCGCTGTTCTTCGAAGGCGAAGGCGCGGACCGGCGGTTGCTGCGGTACTTCGTCAACATGGAGGAGCCGTTCCGCCGAACGGCCTGCGGCTTCGATACACAGGATCACACGCTCGACATCGTCGTCTTGCCGACGCTCGAATGGCTCTGGCGTGACGAGCAAGAGCTCGCGAACCATGTGCTGGCCGGATACTACACGGCGGCGCTGGCGGCGGAGGCGCGCGCCGAGGGCCTACGCGTCATCGACGCGATTCGACGCGGAACGCACCCTTGCTTGCGAGGTTGGGCGCACTGGCGTCCGGAAACGTCCTGGACCGTGCCGACCCACGAGCCCGGCTGGGACACGACGCCGGCGACGAGCTGGGAGCGCCGCGTTTGGGCATACGGCGATGACGCTCTCGGCCGTTAGCTGGCGATCGGACGGCTCGCGCGCCAGCGGCTCCCCGGCACGAGCCGATTGACCCAAGAATCGACCAGAACGGGCTGATCCGTTCCAATTGACATCGGCACCCCGCGATGATCGGATGCAAGCGGGATGGACGATCAGTCGAAGAAGAACGGCGTCAATCGCCGCAGCTTCCTCGCCGGCGCCGCCACCGGCGCCGCGGCGGTGCTCGCGAAGCAAGCGTCGATCGCGGCCGCCCAAGATGCGATCCCCGCTCCGAGCGCCGCCACCGCCACCGCCGAACCCGTCGTGCAAGCCGGCGCGGACACTCGGCCCGCGTCCGACTTCATGGTCGACATCTTCAAGTCGCTCGGCATGGAGTACATGTTCTCGATGTGCGCGTCGAGCTTCATGGGCATCCACGAGTCCGTCTTGAACTACGCCGGCAACGAGAATCCGCGTGCCATCGCCTGCACGCACGAGGAAATCTCGGTCGCAATGGCCAACGGTTACGCGAAGATCGAAGGCAAGCCCGTGCTCGTGTGCGCACACTCGACCGTCGGCGCGCAACATGCCGCGATGGCCGTGTTCGATGCGTGGTGCGATCGCGTGCCGATCTATCTCGTGCTCGGCAACACGCAGGACGCCGCGAATCGTCAAGGCGAGGTGTACTGGGTGCACAGCGCGCAGGACCCGTGCGCGCTGCTCCGCGACATGACGAAATGGGACGACAACCCGGTGTCCCTCACGCATTTCGCCGAGTCGGCCGTGCGCGCTTACAAGATTGCGATGACACCGCCGATGGGCCCGGTCGCACTGGTCGCCGACGACCATCTGCAGGACGAGCCGGTCCCCGCCGGCCTGCGCGTGCCGCGGTTGAGCGTGCCGACGCCGCCCGCGGGCGACTCGGGCGCCGTGGCGGAGGCGGCGAAGTGGCTGGTCGCCGCCGAGAACCCCGTGATTCTCGCGGATCGAGCGGCTCGCACGCCGGCCGGCCTTGCGCTGATGGTCGAGCTGGCGGAGGCTCTGCAAGCGGGCGTGGTCGACGCTCACCATCGGCTGAATTTCCCGACGCGCCATCCGCTCGCCGGCGGCTCCACCGGCACGGCGGACGTCGTGCTCGCGCTCGAGCACGGCGACATATCCAACGTCGCGCGCCAGGCGCGGCAGCGCAACGCGCAGGTGATCAGCTTGTCGTCGACGCATCTGTTCCAACGCAGCAACTATCAAGACGTCATGCGCTATGCCGAAGTGGACCTGTCGATCGCGGCCGACGCCGAGGCGACGCTGCCCGCGCTGATCGAAGAGGTCAAACGCCTCACGACCGCCGCCAAGCGCGAAGCGTTTCGACAACGCGGTCTGAAGATCGCGGACGTGAACCGCGCAACCTACGAGCGTGCGCGCGTCGACGCCACCTACGGCTGGGACGCGAGCCCGGTCAGCACGGCGCGGCTGTCGATGGAGCTTTGGGCGCAGCTCGAGAACGAGGATTGGTCGTACGTGACCGGTTGGGTCACCTGGCCGCTCCGGCTCTGGAACTTCGACAAGCACTACCAGTACATCGGCCGCGCGGGCGGCGAAGGCGTCGGCTACTACGCGCCGGCGTCGGTCGGTGCCGCGCTCGCGAACAAGAAGCACGGCCGCATCAGCGTCTCGATTCAACCGGACGGCGACATGATGGCCGCACCCGGCGCGCTCTGGACCGCGGCCCGTCATGAGATCCCGCTCCTGATCGTGATGCAGAACAATCGTGCCTATCATCAAGAGGTGATGTGGTTCGAGCGTGAGGCGTTGCTGCGCCAGCGCGGCCTCGAGCTCATGCAAACCGGCTTCGGTCTCGGCAACCCGAACATCGACTACGCAAAGCTCGCGCAGGGCATGGGCGTGGCCGCGTCGGGGCCGATCTCCGATCCGAAAGACTTGCCTGGGGCGATTCGGCGCGGCCTCGCGGTCGTGAAGCGCGGCGAGCCCTATCTGATCGACGTCGTGACGCAGCCGCGCTGAGCGACGGAGCGCAATCCGCATGTCGAACCTTGCGATGGCCTTCGCCCTGCTCTGCTGCACGGTCGCCGGCGCGGCAAACGCGCAGTCGGCGAAGGCGGAACGAACCGCGGCCGCAAACGGCAAGGTGCTCTTCATGAGCGTCGGCTGCTACAACTGCCACGGCACGGTCGGCCAGGGCGGCGCAGGCGCGCGCCTCGCGCCGAACGTTATGCCGCTCGATGCTTTTCGGACGTGGATCAGGAACGGCACGCCCGGATGGTCGATCGCGCGCGGAATGCCGGCGTTCCCACGCAGCGTGCTGAGCGACGATCAGCTCGCCGACGTGCGCGCCTATCTCGCGAGCCTTCCGTCGCCTCCGGCGGTAAAGGATCTGCCGCAGCTCGATCCGTAGGCAGCCGCGATCCTCAAACGTCCTCGACCATCAGCAACCGCGTGCCGGGCGTGATCGTGACGCCGCGATGCGAGCTGGCCTTCCCCGGCGGAATGAAGAGCCCGTCGCCGGCCGCAAACGAGACCACGCCGTCGTCGAACTCGATCGTGAGCCCGCCTTCGAGCACATAGCCGATGTGCCCCCGCTCGCACCAATGCGGATCGCCCTCGCCGGTCGAGAACTCGACGAGCCGAATCTGTCGACCGCCGTCCGCAAACGTCTTGTAGCGCACGCCGGGTCGGGCCGGCTGCCATTCCAGAGCGTCGAAAGCCACTTTGAACGCGCTCAATCGCGTACTCCCACTAATGTCCTTCGGTCCGCAACCGCCTACGCCCGAGCGGTGGATCGGCGGCAACGCGGGCGCTCCCGAGCCGCCGCTCGACTTCCGCCGGCGTGAGGCCCTCGATCTCGACGCGCTTGCGAGCGGCGCCATGGCCGGCGACGATCCGCACGGCGCTCTTGCGCACCCCGAGCGCGGCGGCGAGCAGCGCTTCGATCGCGGCATTCGCTTTGCCGTCCTGCGGCGGGGCGGCCACCTTCACCTTCAAGTGACCGTCGAGCCAGCCGACGATCTCGTCGCGCGCCGCACGCGGCACGGCCTTCACCGGAAGCGACACCGTCTTCGCCATGCTCCGCAGTCTGCCCCGCACGCTCGGCTCGGGCAACGCAGTTGGCGCTGGACGCGCGAAGCTCTACAGTGCGTCTCGGGAATCTCCGGAGCGTAGCCATGAGCACCGTGCCAGCCGCCGCCGACCCCGCCCGCCAAGAAGCGTTCGTCGGGACCATTCTCGGTCACTTGAGCGGCACGATGAGCACGCTGCTCGCGTGCATCGGCGATCGCCTCGGGCTCTTCAAGGCGCTCGCGGCTCACGGGTCCGCTACGTCCGCAGAGCTTGCCGACCGGACCGGTCTCAACGAGCGCTATCTGCGGGAATGGCTCGGCGGGATGGCCGCAGCCGCCTATGTCGAGTACGACGCGGCTACGCAGCGCTTCACGCTTCCCGCTGCGCATGCCGCCGCGCTTGCGCAAGAAGCCGGACCGATGTTCGTCGGCGGAATGTATCAGCAGCTGCCCGGCATGCTGGCGGTGTTCGATGGTGTGGTTGCTGCGTTCGAGCACGGCGGCGGCGTCTCGCAGAGCCGCTACGGAGCGGATTTTTGGGATGGTCTCGAGCGGTTCACCGGAACGTGGTTCGAGAATCTGCTGCTGCCGCAGTGGCTGCCGGCCATGCCCGAGGTGAAGGCCCATCTCGAGCGCGGCGCGGATGTGGCGGACGTCGGTTGCGGACGCGGCCGCGCGCTGATCAAGCTTGCGGGCGCCTATCCGCGCTCGCGCTATGTCGGCTACGACAACTACGGGCCGACGATCGAACGCGCAACCGCCAACGCCAAGACCGCGGGCGTCGGGAACCTCGTCAAGTTCGAAGAGCGAGACGTGTCGAAAGGATTGCCGCAGCAGTTCGACGTGGTCACCACGTTCGACGTCGTGCACGATGCCGCGGACCCGCTCGGGCTGCTCAAAACGATCCGCAATGCTCTGAAGCCCGGCGGCGTGTACGTCTGCCTGGACATCAATGCCTCGGACAAGCTCGAGGAGAACTGCAATCCGTTGGGCGCGCTGTTTCACGGGGTGAGCACGTTCTATTGCATGACCACGTCGCTCGCCAACGGCGGGGCGGGCTTGGGCACGCTTGGCTTCCATGAGGCGAAAGTGCACGAGCTCTGCGAAGCAGCCGGCTTCAAGAGCGTGCGGCGTGTGCCGCTCGAAAATCCGTTCAACAGTCTGTACGAGGCGCGCGTGTAGCAAGCGCCCCGCGCCGACGCGTCCAAGCCGGCGTCAGTGGTTGGCGAGATAGCTCGCGAGCGCGTCGAGCTCCTTGTCGGAGATCTCGGTCTTGCGGAAGAACGGCATCACCGACACGCCGTTGCGGACGAAGGTCTTCGTGATCTCGGGCACGAGATCGGTGCGCTGCTCGAGCAACGCCGGCTTCGCTCCTTTATATAGCGCCTGCAGGGCCGCGGTGCCGGGTTTGCCCGGGCCGTCGCCGTGGCACGGCGCGCACCATTTCGTGAAGACGGCCTTGCCGTCCGGAGCGTCTTGCGCCAACGCGTTCGAGCCCGCGAGCGCGAGCGCGGCCGCGACTGCCCAGGCGAGCGAACTCTTCCTCATGCGCGCCTCCTAAGCCTTGCGCAAATGCTTCGGCCAAATGCCGTACCGGCCGGCCGCCAGAATGCCGTTCGGGTCTACGGCGTCCTTGAGCGTCTCATGGAAACGCGTGAGCGCACGGTTGTTGAAAGAGTACGTGCTCATCACGGCCTCTTGGAACGCCGGCGGCGTCCGGTACTCGGCCCAGCCGTGCTCGGCGCAGATCTGCACGATGCGCTCGAACTTCGCGCGATTACTTTTGTTCGTCTCCGGATCCTTGGTGACCGGCAGTCCGAACAGGAAGATGAACGCGCGGTTCCAATAGGTCGTGGGCAGGCTGAAGCCGACGGCGTTCAGCGGCAGATCGAGCTCCTTTGCGGCGTCGGCGAATACGCGATTCGCCTCGAAGATGGCCTCGCCGTCGCGCGGGATGATCGGCGAGAACCACATGTGGCCCGCGCCCGGGTTGGGATTCGTCTCGCTGCGCGCGCCGATCGAGAACATCGTGAGGCTCGGGACGCCGAACTCCGGTAGCGTCGCGCTGCGCGATCCCTCGGCCTGATTCCGCGTGATGTCCTCGATCTCGGCCGCGGACAGCGGAAACTTGTACGTCTCGCCGTTCTCGAACGTCGCGCCCGGAATCGCGGCGAACTTCTCTTGGCAGTATTCCCAATTCGCCTGAATGGCCTTCGCCGGACCGTAGAACTTGACGGTGCAGCTCCAGTAGCCCCTGCCGCTGCGCTTCGCGTAGTCCTCGAGCTCCGCGGTCGAGGCGTTGCGCGACAGGAGATCGCGCAGCTCGCTGCCTACGGGTGAGAAGAACCCACCGAGCAACGGGCTGCCGAGCTGCGGCATGCCGTTCACGACGCCGCTGTTCTCGAGGAAATTCAAAATGTCGACCAGCGGCACGAGGTCGGCGTGCTTCGGCACGCTCACCGTGCCCGTGAGATACGCATCGGGCTCGGGCATCAGCCAAAAGCCCATTTTCGTGACCACGCCGAAGTTCGACTGCGAGAACAGGCCGTCGATCAGGGGGCCCGCGCCGAACTTGTACTGCTGCCAAGTCTTCGCCTTCGGCACGGCACCCATGCCGGTCCGCAACAGCTCGCCGTTCGCGAGCACCACTTCCATGCCGCAGTGCGCGTCGAAGTGATTGCGGAACGTGGTCTGCGTGTAGCCGCCGCCGTGATCGAGCGCATTGCCGACCAGGCTGCCCCAGCCCGGATCCGGACAATCCATCCAGACCTTGAGCTTGTGCTCTTGAATGTAGCGATAGAAGTCGAAATAGCTCACGCCGGGCTCGACGAGCGCGGACGCGTTGCGCTCGCTCACCTCGAGAATCCGGTTCATGCGCTTCAAATCGAGCACGACGCTGCCCGAGAGATTCGGTGCCGAGCCGCCGTAGCCGAGATTTTTGCCGGTCGAGATCGGGTAGATCGGCACGCGATACTCGTTCGCGGCGCGCACGACGGCCTGCACCTCTTCGACCGTATGCGGCGCGACCGCCGCCGACGCGAGCCGCTCTTCGCGCTCGCCCTGGAACGGCGAGTACGCATCGCGATAGAGCGCGACGTCCGCGTCGCTCGTGAAGACCCATTCGGCGCCCACGGCCGCCTCGAATTCGCGGAGCGCCTTGCCGAAATCTCGTTCGTTTACGCCGGGGGGCAACATAACCGTGCTCCTCGTGATCGGCCTTCGAAATAGGCACCGACGCGCGTGCTTGGGCACCGGGACCGGAATATTCGTTGTCGCGTCGCCGAGCGCCTTCCCCTGTCCGAGCATCTTACCCGCGGCGCGGCTCGAATCCGAGTGGCGAGTAAGAAATCGAGCCATTCTCATTGTCGAGATTCAGGCTATGATGCAGCCGCATGGGCAGACGCAGACAAGTCAGCGATCGGCAAATCAGCGAAGCCGCTCGCGAGATATTCATCGACCGTGGTCCGAAAGCGCCCGTCGCGATGGTCGCGAAAAAGCTCGGCGTCTCCACGGCCACCTTGTTCCAGCGCACCGGGTCGAAGCAGCAGCTCATGCTGATGGCGCTGCAGCCCGAGGTCACGGCCATCACCGAGCTGCATCGCGGCGTGCTGCACGACGTGCCGGTGCGCGACCAGCTGCTCCGCGTGCTGGTCGAGATCAACGAGTACCTCGGCATGATCATCTCCGGCTCGCTCACGCTGCGCGCAGCGCAGATCGAGTGCGAGCTGCCGGAGCCCTCGCCGTATAAGCTCCGCGAGCTGCTGTCGTCGTGGCTCGACAGTGCGGGCACGGCCGAGCTCCTGCGCATCGAGGATCCCGTCACCTCGGCCGACGTGCTGATCGGCGCGCTCGAGGCAAGGCACATTCACGCCTACATGCAGCAGCAGCGGTTGTCCTCGCAGCAGCATCGCGACTACATCCGCGCGATGCTCGCGGTCGTGTTCCCGGCCGTCTAAACCCTCCTTCCGGTATCCTTACGCGGTTTCGCCGCGCGCATCGACGCGTGCGGCACACGTATTTCGCCACCTTAGGAGATCTGCGAGATGACCGAGCATAGAGACGATACGATCGACGAGCTGTTCGACCGCGGCCTGGCCGTACGCCGCGAGGTGTTGGGACCTGAATACGTGGACAATTCGCTGAAGTCCGCTAACGACTTCATGATGGCGTTTCAGCACATCACGACCGAGTGGTGCTGGGGCTATGCGTGGACGCGCTCCGGGCTCGACCGCAAAACGCGCAGTCTCGTGAATCTCGCAATGCTCACCGCGCTCAATCGCTCGCCCGAAGTGAAGCTGCACGTGCGCGGCGCGCTGAACAACGGCGTGACGGTCGAGGAGATCAAAGAAGTGCTGCTGCACGCAACGGTGTATTGCGGCATTCCGGCGGGCCTCGATGCGTTCAAGGCCGCGAACGAGGTGCTGAAGGAGATGAAGGCGCTGCCCGCGGCCAAGTAACGCCCGCATCGATCACGCCGCCGGGCGGAAGCCCGCGGCGTGAATCGCGCTGCCGCCGCGCCGGCTCGCAGCTGGCACGTTCCGTTCGCCGTCTCGCTAGCTAGCTCGACGGCTCGTCCGTTTGGCGGCCGCCCCCGTCGAGCGAGTAGCCCGCGTTCGGCACGGTGCGGATCACGCGCGGCTCGCTGGGATCCTGCTCGATCTTCTGGCGCAGCCGATGCACGAGCTGTTTCAACAGCTGCCGGTTGCCGCTCGCGCGATTCCCCCACACATGCACGAGCAGCCGCTCGGTCGACACCGTCCGGCCCGCGTGCGCGATCAAGAGCTGCAGGAACCGCGTCTCGAGCGGCGTGAGCCGCACGGGGCCCCGCGGCAGCCCGTTCAGAGCGAGATCGGCGACGTCGAGTGTGAGCGCGCCATGGGCGATCGTCTCCTCCGCCTCCACGCCGCCGACGCGCCGCAGCAACGCCCGCACCCGCGCGAGCAGGACGCGCGGACTGAACGGCTTGCTCAGATAATCATCGGCGCCGAGACCGAGCGCGCGGACCACGTCGTCGTCCGAGCCGCGCGCCGTGAGCATGATCAACGGAATGCGGCTGCGCTCGCGCAGATTCTTCGCGAGCTCGAAGCCGTTCATGCGCGGCATGTTGATGTCGAGCACCGCGAGATCGGGCTGCTCGCGATGGAACGCCTCGAGGGCCGCAACGCCGTCCTCGGCCTGCACGACCAAGAAGCCCGCTTGCTGCAGCGCGAATGCCGTGACCGCGAGCAGATCCGGGTCGTCGTCGACGAGCAGGATCTTCATGGCGGCGGCTCCGCGGGCACGCGCACGTCGGCGCGCGTGCGCGAGTCCGCCGTACGCTCGAGCTTCACGGTGCCGCCGTGGCGCTCGACGATGGAGCGCACGATGAACAGACCGAGCCCCAAGCCGCTCTCTTCGGGATCCTCGCCACCCGAGCGGTGGAACTGCTCGAACAGGCCGGTATCGTCCGGGTCCTTCGGCCCAGTGCCCTCGTCCTCCACCCAGAACTCGAGGCCACCGCCCGCCGCCGCCCGCGCGCCGATCACGATCGCGGAATCCGGCGGGCCGAACTTGCTCGCGTTCGCGAGCAAGTTCACGAGCACCTGCGTGAGCCGCTGCTGATCGCCGCGGATCACGGGCACGTCGTCGAGCCGCAAATCGATACGCTGGCCGCGCTGCTCGATCAGCGGCTCGATCAGCTCGCGCGCGGCCACCACCACGTCGTCGAACAGCACGTCCTGGTGGCGAATGCCGAGCTGGCCGGCTTCGATGCGCACGCTTTCCAGCAGATTGTCGATCAGCCAGGTGAGGCGCTGCGTGCCGCGCAGCAGCGACGACACGAGCTCGCGCTGCGCGGCCGGGCTCATCGTGCCCAATCCGTCGCTCAGAAGCTCGATCGACGCGAGCTGCGCCGCGAGCGGCGTGCGGAACTCGTGGGAGATGTTGGCGAGCACGGTGTCCCGCGTGCGGCGCACGGCCTCGAGCTCCGTCTCGTCGCGCAGCACTTGCACCTGCAGATCGTCGGCCGGCGCGGCGCTCGCGATCACGACGCGGCGCACGCTGCCTTCGACCGGCGCGACCAGCTCCACCGCGCGTCCGGAGCCGAGCCGGCGCGCCTCCACGATCGGGCACGCGTAATCGCACGGCCGCCGCCCCTGCGCGTCGCGCTGCGGCTTCAGCACGTCGCCGCAGAACATGCCCACCGCCTCTTCCGCGGAGACCTTGAGCAACCGCGCGGCCTGTGGATTCAAGAACCGGATGCGGCGCTGCTCGTCGACGGCGTAGATGCCCTCGATGATGCCGCCGAGCACGGCCTGCGCCTGCGTCTCGCGGCGCCGCAGCTCGCCGGTGAGCGCGACTAGGTTGCGCCGCATCTCGTCCATCGTGTTGCCGAGCACGGTGAGCTCTTTGCCGCCGCCGGCCGGAATCGACGCAGCGAGGTCGCCGGAGCCGAGCCTGCGGGCAGCATCCGTGAGCCGCTGCACGGCGTCGATCCAATAGCGGCCGACGAGCACGCTACTCACGGTCGCGAGCGCCGCGATCAGGAACGCGACGAGCAGCATGCGGTGCGTGCTGCGGCTCACGGGCCCCGTCACGCGATCCGCCGGCAGCACGGCCTCGAGCAGCGCGATCGTCTCGCCGGTCGATGCCGCAACCGGCACGCTCGCGACGTACGAATCGAGCGCCTCGACGTAGGCAGCTACCGGTTCGCCGCGCGACAGCGCGTCGGAGTTGAGCACCGCGAGCGGCCCCTCGCCGGGCTTGAACGACTCGTAGTCGACGATTCGCACTTCGAGGCCGGCGCGCTCCGCGAGCCGCATGGCGAGCCGCTCGTCCATGCGGCGCACGGTGATGACGTTCACGCCCTCACGATCGGTAACGGCCGCTTCGGCGCCGGAGATCGCGACGCCCGGCTCCGCGCCGATCACGATGAAGCGCTCCCCTTGCTCGGCCACGGCCGTGAGCACGACGTTCCAATCGATCTTCTGTCCCGTGCTCGCGAGCACCTCGTTGCCGCTCGCGACCGCACAGCCGTCGAGGCCGGCGCCGTCGCAGTAGCGCTGCAGGTAGGGCGGCAGCGCATCGCGGATCGAGCCGCGCAGCAGGCGCTGCAGCGGCGGCCGCTCGCCCAGGATCCGGGCAGCCGTGAGCAGATCCTCGGTGCTCTGCCGCAGCCCTTCGCGTGCGGCCGCCACACCGAGCTCGACGCGCGTGAGCGCCTCGGTCTTGGCCAGCGAGCGCAAGGACCCCACGCCGAAGACGAGCATCGAGCCGACCGCGAGTGTCACGAGCACGCCCGTGACGATCGCGAGCCGGCCGGCCAAGCCCGGCGCATGGAGCTTCAGGTGTGTTCGCGCCGACCGGCCGGACGCCTCGGCGATCCGCACGAGCATGTCCGTGACGCCCGCGAGCCGGCCGGTCAAGCCCGGCAGCTGCAGCTTCATGTGCGTTCGAGAGGACCGGCGCGGCGCCGCCTCGACCCGAAGGCCTCGACCAGGGTCTTCACGATCAGCGTCAACAAGGCGAGCAACATGAGCAACGATGCCACGGCAAATGCACCGACCGCATCATACTCGTCATAGAGCACTTGCGCCTGCAGCGGCATCGTGGTGGTCAGACCGCGGATGTGTCCCGAGACCACGGCCACGGCGCCGAATTCGCCCATCGCGCGCGCATTGCAGAGAATCACGCCGTAGAGCAAACCCCACCGGATGCTCGGCAGCGTTACGCGGAAGAACGTCATCCAACCGCCGGCGCCCAGACTGACGGACGCCTCCTCCGCCTCTCGGCCCTGCAGCTGCATGATCGGAATCAGCTCGCGCGCGACGTACGGAAACGTCACGAGCAGCGTCGCGAGCACGATGCCCGGCAGCGCGAACACGATCTGGATGTCGTTGTCGCGCAGCCACGGGCCGAACCAGCCCTGGGCGCCGAACAGGAGCACGAACATCAGGCCCGCGATCACGGGCGAGACCGAGAACGGCAGGTCGATGAACGTGATCAGCACCTGCTTGCCGCGGAAGTCGAACTTTGCGATCGCCCATGCAGCCGCCACGCCGAAAATCGTGTTCACCGGCACGACGATTGCGGCCGTCGTCAGCGTGAGCTTGATCGCGGCGATGGTATCGGGCGTCTGCAGCGCCTGCAGGTACACGGAGAGGCCGCGTGAGAACGCATAGCCGAGCACGGACGCGACCGGCACGACGAGAATCGTCGCGATGAATACGAGCGACAACGTAATGAGCCCGCAGCGCACGAGCCGAGGCGCGAAGCCGGAACGCACCCGGGTGGCCGCGATCGCATGCGCCATCAGCGTCTCCCCGCCACGCGTCGAATGCGCCAGCCGTTGATCGCGTTGATCGTCAGCAGCATCACGAACGACACGCACAGCATCACGAGCCCGAGCGCGGCTGCGCCGACGTAATCGTATTGCTCGAGCTTGATCACGATCAGCAGCGGCGTGATCTCCGTGCGCATCGGCAAGTTGCCCGCGATGAAGATCACTGAGCCGTACTCGCCGACGGCGCGGGCGAACGCGAGCGTGAAGCCGGTCGCGAGCGACGGCAGCACGGTCGGCAGGATCACGCGCCGGAACACGGTCCAGCGGCTCGCGCCGAGCGACTCCGCCGCTTCTTCGAGGTTCACGTCCACCTCCTCGAGCGCGGGCTGCACCGAGCGCACCACGAACGGCAGCCCGATCAGCGTCAGCGCGATCACCACACCGA
Organism: uncultured Gammaproteobacteria bacterium; assembly: GCA_963817615.1. Classification (GTDB taxonomy): domain Bacteria; phylum Pseudomonadota; class Gammaproteobacteria; order Steroidobacterales; family Rariloculaceae; genus FEN-1219. The sequence goes on from CAWFPH010000003.1 coordinate 1,543,764, forward strand.
GCCAGGTGTAGGTCACCTGAATGCCGAGCGGCTCGAGCCAACGGCCGATCCAACCGTTCTTGGCGAATACCGTCGCCAACGCGATGCCCGATACGGCGGTCGGCAGCGCGAACGGCAGATCGATGATGGCGTCGACGAGGCGGCGGAACGGAAAGCGGTAGCGCACGAGCGTCCACGCGATGATGAAGCCGAACACCGCGTTCACCGATGCCGCGAGCAGCGACGCGCCGAACGTGAGCCGGTACGCCGCGAGCGCCCGCGGCTCGAGCGCGATGTGGAGCAACTCCGAGACCGGCAAGCTCGCCGCACGCACGATCAGCGCGGCCATCGGCAGCAGCACGACGATGGCGAGAAACATGCCGGCGAAGCCGAGCGTGAGGCCGAAACCGGGCAACACGCTCGGGCTCACCCAGCCGGTCCGCGTCGCCATCGTGCTCGCCTCGCCCCGTGCTCAGTGCGTCGCCGACGACGCATCCTCGGCCGAAAAGATCCGATCGTAGCTGCCGCCCTCCGCGAAGTGCGCAGCCTGCGCTTCGCGCCAACCGCCGAACGCCTCATCGACCGTGAACAGCTTGATCTTCGGAAACTGGTCGGCGTAGACCTGCGCGACGCCTGCGTCGCGCGGTCTGAAGTGATTGCGCGCGACGATGTTCTGACCTTCGGGCGTATAGAGATATTCGAGGTACGCCTCGGCGACCTCCCGCGTGCCCTTGCGGTCCACCACCGCGTCGATCATCGCCACGGGCGGCTCGGCGAGCACGCTGGTGGACGGCGCGACGACGTCGAACGCATCCGTGCCGAGCTGCGTGCGCGCGAGCAGCGCCTCGTTCTCCCACGCGAGCAGCACATCGCCGATGCCGCGCTGCACGAACGTGTTGGTCGCACCGCGCGCGCCCGTGTCCTGCACGGGGACATGCCGGTAGAGCTCGCGCACGAACGCCTCAGCCTCGGCCTGCGCCTTATCGACTTGGGCTTTCGGCGCTTTCCCAAGCTTCGAGAAGTCGCCGCCGAGCGCACGCGACAGCGCAAAGCCCCAGGCCGCAAGGTAGTTCCAGCGCGCACCGCCCGAGGTCTTCGGATTCGGCGTGATGACTTGCACCCCCGGAGCGAGCAAATCCGGCCAATCCTTGATGTGCTTCGGGTTGCCCTTACGCACGAGGAACACGATGGTCGAGGTGTACGGCGTGCTGTTGTCGGGCAAGCGCGACTGCCAGTTCGCGGGCAGCCGATGGCTCTTCGTTTGAATATTGTCGATGTCCCACGCGAGCGCGAGCGTCACGACGTCCGCGTCGAGCCCGTCGATCACCGCGCGCGCTTGCGCGCCCGAGCCGTTGTGCGACATGCGAATCTGCACCTCTTGACCCGTGTCCGCGAGCCACTTCGCGGCAAACCGCTCGTTCACCTCTCGGTAGAGCTCGCGCGTCGGGTCGTAGGACACGTTGAGCAGATGCACCACGCCGGAGCTGCCGCCGTCGCCGCACCCGCCGAGCGCGACCGCCAACAGAGGCAGCAACGCGCGCAATGACCGGCAAATCGAGCGCCGCATCGAGCGCGGCTATAGAGCCCACGCGGCCGCGAACGCCGGCTGCACGGCGACGCTCGAAGGCTCGTGCTCTTCACGCCCGCTCACGAACAGCACGTCGGCCGACGAACACTCCTCGAGCAGCTTGCGCAAGTCGTCGAGGAGGTCGCTGCAGCGCTCCGGCGAGGTCAAGCCGATCACGACCAGCGTCTGCTCGTCGGAGGTGAGCAGCCGCTCCTTGATGACGTCGACGGGGCCGCCGCGGAACGTCTCGGTGCGGATATCGAGGCCGTGCAAGCGCAGCGACGCATTGCGCAGGTCGAGCAAGTCGCGGTAGCAGCCGCCCGTGAGCGAGCGCTCCTCGTCGCGCACGAGCATCGCGACATCGATCGTGAGGTGACGCGCGAGGCTCGCAGCCGCAGCAAGCGCCGCGTCGCGGCCGCTCGACGATGGCTCGACATAGATCAGCATGCGCTCCACGGGCCGGTCGCCGCCGCCGACTGCGAGCACTTGCCGCGCGCCCTGTTCGAGCAACCAGAGCGCCTCGGGCAGGTTCGCGCCGCGCTCGAGCATGACGACCGGCAAGCCGCGCACGCGCTCGCCCTTCTCCGAGCGGTGCGGATAGAGCAGCGGCTCCATGTGCATGCGCTCCGCGAGCTCGCGCACGATCGGCGTGCGGGCGAGTTGCTCGGCGGGTTTGCCGTCGGTCGTGATCAAGCGCAGGCTGCTGATCGGCGTCGGCAGCGCGTGCATGCGCTTGAAGCCGAACCAGACGGACTGGCCGACCTCGAGCGGCAGCGCTTCGACCTCGCGTGCGGTGCGCGAGGCATCGATAGAGAACGTCGCAGCACCGGGGCGTTGCGCGCTCGCGAGCGTCTCGGATGCCGCGGCCTCGAGCCGCAGCCTCTCGATCGCGCCGATGAACTGCACCTCGACGATCTTCGCCGTGCCGACGGCAGGCGCCGTGAGCTGATCGCGGCGCTCGGCCAGGACCACGTCCTCGGGCCGCACGACCACGGCCGCCTCGTCGCCGGCACGCAGCGAGCGCGACCAGCGGTCGACTTGGAAGAACGACTCGCCGAGCTGCACGTCGCGGTAGCCGTACGGACCGAGCAATAGATTCGCGGCGCCGAGGAACGTTGCGACGAAGCGTGTGCCGGGGCGTTGATACAGCGCGCGCGGCTCGCCGACCTCTTGCAGCCGGCCGCGATCCATCACGCCGATGCGATCTGCCATGCTGAAGGCTTCTTCCTGGTCGTGCGTCACGAGGATCGTCGTGATACCGACCGCGCGCTGGATCTCGCGGATGGCGCGGCGCAACTCGTCGCGGATCTTCGCATCGAGCGCGCCGAACGGCTCGTCGAGCAGCAGCACGCGGGGCTCGTGCGCGAGCGAGCGCGCAAGCGCGACGCGCTGCTGCTGGCCGCCGGAAAGCTCGCTCGGCAGCCGCTCGTCGTAGCCCTCGAGCGACACGATCTTCAGCAGCTCGGCTCGGCGGCGGCGGCGCTCCGCCGCGCGCACGCGCCGCGCGCGCAGCGCGAACTCGATGTTGTCGGCCACCGTCATGTGGCGGAACAGCGCGTAGTTCTGGAAGACGAAACCGACCTCGCGCTCCTTCGCGCCGAGGTTCGTGACGTCACGGCCGTGCATCACGATGCGGCCATGGTCGATCGTCGTAAGCCCTGCTATCGCGCGGAGCAGAGTGCTCTTGCCGCTGCCGGACGGACCGAGCAGGACGAACAGTTCTCCCTCGGCAATGCTCGTCGTGACGTCGCTGATCGCGGCAGCGCCGCTGTAGTCCTTCGAGACCTGCTCGAGCAGTATCGACATGCGAAAGATTCGGACCTGTCGCAATACGGTGACTCATCGTACTCAACGTCGCGGCGGTTGTCGGTCTCGTCATGGTTATGTAGAGGTGACATTCCGGTTATATGCCGTTGCAAGCATCGGCGAAGAAGCGCGTGCAACCATTTGGTCCGTCGGAATTTGCGCATCCGTACGGGCGGGCACGCGCGGGCCGGCACGAATCGAGCAGCTCCGTGCCACAATCGGCAGCGGAGTCCCGAATGCGTCGCGCCACCCCCATTGCACGTCCGCTCGCGAACGCGGCGGCCGTTGCAGTCCTCCATCTCGCCGCCGCGGGCGTCTGCCGAGCGGCGCTCGCACCCGAGCCCGGCGTTTTCGACGTGAGCCGCCATGTCGTCACGGTGGGCGGGCACCGCCTGCATGCGCTTTACGTGAAGCCCTCGGTCCCGAAGCACGCGGAGTACTTCCTCGTGTTCGCGACCGGCGACGGCGGCTGGCACGGCACGAGCGAGGCGCTCTTCCGGCACCTGGCCGAGCAGGGCTACCTGATGGCGGGCTTCAGCGCGCCGCAGGCCCTGAACCCGGTGCGGCGCTCCGGTAAGCGCTACGGAATCGGTCCGGCCGCGACGCGGCTTGCCGAGCTGCTCGTGCAGACGAAACAGAGTCTCGGCGTCGCGCCGAACGCACGCATGATCGTCGTCGGCTTCTCGCGCGGTGCGTCGGCGGTCGCATTCACGGCGGTCACGCCGCTGTTGCGGACGGGCCTCGCGGGCGCGGTCGCGATCTCACTCACCCGCGAGAGCGACTATTTGCGGGCGCCCGACCTCGGCCGGCGCCCGCCCGAGATCCAAGTGGACAAGCGAAACAGGATCCTCATCTATCCGGCGCTCAAGATGGCCGGCCCGACGCCGTTCGCAGTGATCGAGTCCACGGGCGATCACTACGTGCCGGCCGCGGAGTCGCGAACGCTGCTCGGCCCCGACACGCCGACGCTGCGACTCTACGAGGTCGACGCGCACAACCACTCGTTCCGGGGCGGCCGCGCCGAGCTGCTTCGCGACCTCGACGACGCGCTCGCATGGATCGAAACGCGGCATTGACCCACACGGGGCCTGCAGGCTAGACCGGCGGATCGATCAGCCGGTAGCCGATGCCGGGCTCGTTCGCGATGTAGCGAGGATCCGCGGGGTCGTCGCCGAGCTTCTCGCGCAACTGGCCGACATACACGCGCAGGTATTGCGTGTCGTGCTCGTGAACCTTGCCCCATACCTCACCGAGAAGCTGCTTGTGCGTAACGACTTTGCCGCGGTGCAGCGCGAGCAGCGCGAGCAGGTCGAACTCCTTCGGCGTGAGCTTGATCTCGGCGCCGTCGAGTCGAACCTCATGCTTCGCCACGTCGAGCGTGAGCTTGCCGATCTCGTAGACGGCGGATGCTGTGCGCTCGGGGTGGCGATCGCGCAGCGACGCGCGGATGCGTGCCGTGAGCTCGCCCATCGCAAACGGCTTCGTCACATAATCGCTTGCGCCCGCGTCCAGCGCGGCGACTTTTTGCTGCTCGTCCGCGCGTACCGACAATACGATGATCGGCACGTCGGCGGTCCCGCGCAGCGCTTGAATCAGATCCGTGCCGTCCACGTCCGGCAGGCCGAGGTCGAGCACCACGATGTCGGGCCGCTTCGCGCCGATTTGCCGCAGCGCCTCGGCGCCGCTCGCGGCTTCGATCACTTCGAAGCGCTCGGCCGAGAGGCTGATCCTCAAGAACTTCCTGATCGGCGCCTCGTCGTCGACGACGAGCACGCGCGGCACGCCCGCCGTCATGAGTCCGGGCTCCGCACAGGCGGCAGCTCGCGCGGCTGCGACAGCCGGATCGCAACGCACGTGCCGGCGCCGCCGGATCGACCGCCCGCGCGAATGGTGCCGCCGAGCGCTTCGACGAAGCCCTTGCAGATCGCGAGCCCCATGCCGGTGCCGGTCGGCTGCTGATCGCCGCCGCGCACTCGATGGAACATGTCGAACACGCGATCGCGCTCGGCCGGCGGTATGCCGGGGCCGCGGTCGCAGACCGTGAGCTCGTAAGCCTCGCGCGCGCGGTGGCCGGCAACCTCGATCGGCGAGCCGTCCGGCGAGAATTTCGCTGCGTTCTCGAGCAGGTTCACAAGCACCTGCTCGAGCAGCGCGGCGTCCGTGTGAATGAGCTGCTCGCCTGCGGCGACCGTGACCTCGACCGGGCGGCCGCCGAGTGCGCGCCGCAGCGAGCGCGTCGCCGCACCCGCAATGTCGCGCACGTCGCACCAGTCATAGCGGATCGCAAGCGCGCCGTAGCCGAGGCGCGTCATGTCGAGCAGGTTCTGCACGTAGCGATTCAGCCGGTCCGTCTCCTCGACCACATTGTCGAGCAACTCGCGCTTGTCGGCCGGCGCGAGCGTCGCGTCGAGCTCGAGCAGCGCGGTCGTCGCGCCCTTGATCGACACGAGGGGGGTGCGCAGGTCGTGTGAGACGGACGCGAGGAGCGCGGCACGCAGCTTGTCGGTCTCGGTCAGGAGCCGTGAGCGCTGGATCTCGGTCGCGAGCCTGAGCTTTTCGAGCGCAGTGCCGGCTTGGTCGCGCATCGCGAGCAACAACCGCTCGCGCTCCGGATCGATGTTGCGGCGGCCGTCGGCCACGCGCACGCCGAGCACACCCAAGCTCTCGCCGCGGCCGAGGAGCGGTACGAATAGCCAGACCACGTTCGGCAGCGTGCCGGTGCCGCGGCCCGCCGCCTCGTGGTGCTCGTACGCCCAGCGCGCGGCGGTCTGCTCCGCTTCGGTGAGCCCCTCCCGGCCCGGATCGCCGCCGACGACCGCGAGCTTCGACTCGTATTCGGGCAGCAGCACGATCGCTTCGAGACCGAGCGTCGAGCGCAAGTATTCGGCGAGCACCCATGCGAAATCGTTCTGGCCGACGATGCCGGTGAGGCGGCGGCTGAAGTCCTCGAGCAGCGCCATGCGTTTGCTGTTCGCCCGAATCGTTTCGATTTGCCCGTGGACACGCGCAGCGAGTTGCCCCGTGACCAGTGCCACGAGCATGAAAAAGCCGAGCGTCAGCACGTCGTCCTCGTTGTGCACGAATAGCGTGTAGCGCGGCTCCGTCAGTAGAAAGTTGAACAGCAGGAAGCTCGTCGCGCTCGCGGCGAGGGCCGGGCCGACGCCTCCCCGCACGGCGACGATCAGCACGCCCGTCAAGAACACGAGACCAAGGTTCGCCGTTTGAAACCACGGATCGACGAACCACGCGATCGCGGTGCAACACGCGGTCACCGCCAGCGCCTCGACGTAGCTCCACCCGCCACGACGGCTCAATCTCGTGGAGCCTGCGGCCGCCGCGCGCTTCGGGACCGCCGCCTCGCCGCCGCCGGCCGCGATCGTGATACCGATGCCCTTCGCGTGCTCGAGCAACGCGCTCGCGAGCGAGCGCTGCAGCTTGAGAAAGCGCCACGGCCGATGCGAGCGGCCAACCACGATCTGCGTGACGTTACGCTCGTTCGCGCACTCTAGTATTTCCGCAACGAAATCGGGACCCGCCAAAAGCGCGGTGTCGGCGCCGAGCTCCTCGGCGAGCTTGAGCGCGGCCGCGAGGTGCTCGCCGCCGGTCGCGCCGTCCTCGGCCGGCCGATGCACGTGCGCGACGAGCCAGGCCGCGTCGCCCGGGCCCGCGAGCCTGCGGCCGAGCCGCACGAGCCTCGCGGCATCGGGCGAGTCGCCGATCAGCACCATCAGGCGCTCCTGCGTCGGCCAGGGCTGCTCGATCGCGCGCGCGCGGCGCCAGTTCAGCACGTCGGCGTCCACCCGCTCGGCGGCCGCGCGCATCACGAGCTCGCGGAGCGCGGTCAGATTGCCGGGGCTGAAGAAGTGCTGCAGCGCCTGCTGCGCGGTCTCTGGCATGTAGACCTTGCCTTCATGCACGCGCTTGATCAGATCCTCCGGCGGCAGATCGACGAGCTCGATCTGGTCGGCGCGGTCGACCACGTGGTCGGGCACGGTCTCGCGCACGGAGATGCGCGAGATCTTCGCGACCACGTCGTTCAGCGACTCCAAGTGCTGCACGTTCAACGTGGTGTACACGTCGACGCCCGAATCGAGCAGCTCCTCGACGTCCTGCCAGCGCTTCTCGTGCCGGCTGCCCGGCACGTTGGTGTGCGCGAGCTCGTCGATCAAGGCGAGCTGCGGCTTGCGCGCGAGCAACGCATCCAAGTCGAGCTCCGCGAGCTGCCGGCCGCGATAAGTGAGTCGAGCGGGCGGAATCGCACTGAGGTTTTGCGTGAGCCGCCGCGTTTCGTCGCGGCCATGCGTCTCGACGACGCCGATCACGACGTCGACGCCTTCGGCTTGGCGGCGCAACGCCTGCGTGAGCATCTCGTAGGTCTTGCCGACGCCGGGCGCCGCGCCGAGAAAAATCTTGAGCTTGCCGCGCTCCGCCTTGCGAGCCTCGGCGAGCAATGCGTCGGGCGACGGCCTCGGATCGGCCCGCGCCATCTACGGATTCTCCGCGCTCATTCGGTGCGCATTATGCACCGGCGGCCCGTCGGCTTACGGCCCAGCAGGCAAGCCGCGGCGCTCAACCGCCGTCCGGCTGCGACCCGAGCGCGTCGAGCGCGAGGTTGAGCTCGAGCACGTTCACGAGCCGGTCCGTGAAGACTCCGCCCGGCGAGAACGCCTGCCGCTCGATCAGCGCTTGGACCCGCTCCGGCTGCAAGCCGCGCGCGCGCGCTACGCGCGCGGCCTGATAGCGCGCCGCGTGCACGGTGATGTGCGGATCGAGGCCGCCGCCCGACGCCGCGGCGAGCTCGGGCGGCAGCGGATTCTCGGGCGTGGCCCCATAGGCCGCGACGATCTTCTTCGCGCGTTCGGTGAGGTCGGGGCTCGTCGGCGACTTGTTGCTGCCGGCGGCGGCGTTCGCCTTGTAGTCGGCGGCCGACGGCCGCGGCCAAAAGTAGCGCGGCTGCGTGAACGCTTGCGCGATCAGGCGGCTGCCGACGACGCTGCCGTCCGCGCGTTCGATCAGCGAGCCTTGGGCGGTGTCCGGCGTCACGACTTGGGCGACGCCCCAAATGACGCCGGCGTACAGAGCGACGCAGACGACCATCGTCGCGAACGTGATGTAGATACTCGTGATCACCATTTTCATGGGCGCCGCCCCTAACGCATGTAGAGCAAATGCTCGGCGATCGGCCCGAGCGCCGCGACCGGAAAGAACGTGAGCGCGCCGATGAACACGATCGCCCCGAGCAGCATCACGCCGAACGTGCCGTCCTCGACACCGAGCGTGCCGGCCGACTGCGCGGCCGCGCGTTTGCGCGCGAGCGAGCCCGCGATCGCGAGCGGCAGGATGATCGGGATGAACCGCGCGAGCAGCATCACGAGACCCGTCGATACGTTCCAGGGCACGGTGTTGTCACCCAAGCCCTCGAAGCCCGAGCCGTTGTTCGCGGCCGACGAGCTGAACTCGTAGAGCATCTCGCTGAAGCCGTGCGGCCCGACATTGTTCAGCGTCGCTCGACCCCACGGCGTCGCCGCGAAAATCGCCGTGCCGACGAGGATGAAAAACCCATGCGCGAACAGCGCCAATACCGCGAGCTTCACCTCGTGCGCCTCGATGCGCCGGCCGAGATATTCCGGCGTGCGGCCGACCATCATGCCCGCGACGAACACCGCGAGCACGATGTACAGGAACATGTTGATCATGCCGACGCCGACGCCGCCGAACGTCGCGTTGAGCCACATGCCGATCATCGGCATGAGACCGGTCAGCGGATTGAGGCTGTCGTGCATCGCACCGACCGAGCCGTTCGAGGTCGATGTGGTGATCACGGCCCAGAGCGGCCCGCTCGCGGCCGCGAATCGGAGCTCTTTGCCTTCGAGATTGCCGACGTCCTGCTCGATCGGCAGCGCCGCGAACGCCCGCGTCGGCGCGGCCTCGAACGCCTCGGCGCCGACGATCTTGGCAGTCAACAGCACACCCATCACAGCGAACACGACGGCCGCATGCCGCATCCGGCCGACGATGCGGCCGAACATCCAGACGCACGCCATCGGCACGAGGATGATCGCGACCATCGACGCCACGTTCGTCCAGAACGTCGGGTCCTCGAACGGATGCGTGGAGTTCGGGCCGAAGAAGCCGCCGCCGTTCGTGCCGAGCTGCTTGATCGTGACGAATGCCGCGACCGGGCCGCGCGCGATCGTCTGCGCCGCGCCTTCGAGCGTGCGCGCGACGACCGAGCCGTCGAACGTCATCGGCATGCCGCCGAGCACCATGAGCGTAGCAAAGATCAGCGCGAGCGGCAGCAGCACGAGGAACGAGGCGCGCTGCACGTCGACGAAGAAGTTGCCCATGCGCTCGCGACCCGCGAGCCCGCGCGCGAGCGCCGCGAGCGCCGCGATGCCGGTCGCGGCCGATACGAACTGCAGCCACATGAGCCCGCCGAGCTGCGACAGATACGACAGCGACGCCTCGCCCGAGTAGTGCTGCAGGTTCGTGTTGGTCGTGAACGACGCCGTCGTGTTGAAGATCAGATCGCCCGTGAGCGCGCCCATGCCGTCCGGATTGAGCGGCAGGCGCTGCTGGAACGCGAGGAGCGCGAAGCTCACCGTGAACATCACCACGTTGAACACCAGCATCGAGACCATGTACGCCCTGAAGCCCTGCGGCTCGCGCGTGAGCGGCCCGCCGATCGCTTGGAACAATCGCGTGCACGCGTCGGCCGGCCGGTCGGCGGGCCAGCCGGGATCCATGGCCCACCGCATGAAGCGGCCGAGCGGCCACGACACGAGCGCCGTGCCGCCGATGACGAGAGCGACGAACAGGGTTGCGTTCATAGCGGTCACCGATTCGAGCTCATTGCCGGTGCTCGGAGCGCTCGGCCCACAACGTGAGCCAATAGAGCAGCGCGAACACCGCGACGCCGAGCAGCCAATAGAGCAACGTAGTCATCAGTCAAACCCACCCGACCGACGTCAAGATCACGTCGATCACTTTGATGCCTAGAAATGGGGCGAGGACCCCGCCGAGGCCGTAGATCAGAAGGTTGCGCCGCAGCACGGCCGCCGCGCCGACCGCACGATACGCGACGCCGCGCAGCGCGAGCGGAATCAGAACGACGATGATCAGGGCATTGAATACGACCGCGCTCAAGATCGCGGACTCCGGGGACTCGAGGCGCATCACATTGAGCGCCGCGAGCGGCCCCGCCGCGGCCTGCGTCGCGTACGACGCCGCGAACAGCGCGGGCAGGATCGCGAAATACTTCGCGACGTCGTTCGCGAGGCTGAACGTCGTGAGCGCGCCGCGCGTCATGATCAGCTGCTTGCCGATCTCGACGACCTCGAGCAGCTTCGTCGGGTTGCTGTCGAGGTCGACCATGTTGCCGGCCTCGCGCGCGGCCTGCGTGCCCGTGTTCATCGCAACGCCGACGTCGGCCTGCGCGAGCGCGGGCGCGTCGTTCGTGCCGTCGCCCGTCATCGCGACCAGGTGGCCACTCGCTTGCTCATCGCGAATGCGCTTGAGCTTGATCTCCGGAGTCGCCTCCGCGATGAAGTCGTCGACGCCGGCTTCGGCCGCCACGGCCGCAGCCGTGAGCGGGTTGTCACCCGTGACCATGATCGTGCGAATGCCCATCTTACGAAGCTCGGCGAAGCGCTCTTTGATGCCGCCTTTCACGACGTCCTTGAGGTGCACGACGCCGAGCACCTCGGCGTTCTCCACGACCACGAGCGGCGTCGCGCCGGCGCGCGATACCGTCTCGACCGCGTCCTTCACGGCCGCCGGATAGATGCCGCCGCGCTCAACCACGTGCTTGCGAATCGCGTCGGGTGCGCCCTTGCGGATGGCTCGGGCGGGCCGGCCCGCGCCGAGCGCCGGAAAGTCGACGCCGCTCATGCGCGTCTCGGCGCTGAACTTCACGAACTTCGCATGGGGCTCGGCCACCTCGCGGCCGCGCAGGTTGAACTTCTGCTTCGCGAGCACGACGATGCTGCGGCCCTCGGGCGTCTCGTCCGCGAGCGAGGCGAGCTGCGCGGCGTCCGCGAGCCGCTCGTCGCGCACTCCGGGCGCCGCGATGAACTCGGTCGCCATCCGGTTGCCGAGCGTGATCGTGCCGGTCTTGTCGAGCAGCAGCAGATCGACGTCGCCGGCCGCCTCGACGGCGCGGCCGCTCGTGGCCATCACGTTGCGGCGAATCAGCCGATCGATGCCGCTGATGCCGATCGCGGACAGGAGCGAGCCGATCGTGGTCGGAATCAGGCACACGAGCAGCGCGATCAGCACGGGCACGGAGAACACCGAGCCCGCATAGACGCCGAAAGGCCGCAGCGTCACGGTCACGAGCAGGAAGATCAAGGTCAACGCCGAAAGGAGGATCGTGAGCGCGATCTCGTTCGGCGTCTTCTGCCGCTTCGCGCCCTCGACCATCGCGATCATACGGTCGAGGAAGCCGTGCCCCCGCTCCATCGTCACCCGGATCACGATCCGGTCGCTGATCACCGTCGTGCCGCCGGTGACCGCGCTCCTGTCGCCGCCGCTCTCGCGCACGACGGGCGCCGACTCGCCCGTGATCGCGGCCTCGTTCACGCTCGCGATGCCTTCGATTACCTCGCCGTCGGCCGGGATCACGTCGCCGGCCTCGCAGATCACGACGTCGCCCTTGTCGAGCGCGGTGGCGGGGACTTTCTCCTCGCCGCGGCCCACGCGGCGGCGCGCGATCGTCTCCTTGCGCGCCTTGCGCAGACTCTCGGCCTGCGCCTTGCCGCGGCCTTCGGCCACGGCCTCCGCGAAGTTCGCGAACAGCACCGTGAACCAGAGCCACAGCGCGAGCTGGGCGACGAACCCGCGCTGGCCCGGCGTCGTCACGATCGCGACGGTCGTGATGACCGCACCGACGAGCGTCACGAACATCACCGGATTTCTCACCATCTGGCGCACGTCGAGCTTGCGGAACGCGGCGCCGATCGCGGGTCCTGCGATGCTCCAGTCGTAGAGAGAGGGGGCCTTGTGCGGGCTAATGGTGCTCATGCCAATACCGTCCGAAAAATCATGCGGGGCGCGCTGCACTCAGAACTTGTCCGGCCTAATGACTGCCGAGAGCAAGTAGAGGAACAGCGCGAACGCGATGATGCCTACGATGATGATTTCCATGGCCGTCCATTCCGATCGCTTGCGACGTTTCGCATTGACCGGCGTACAGTGAGCGCGAGCCTGATAGAGGATCAATAATGTTCCGGAGCGAACGTGTAAGCACTGCATAAAGAAACGCCGCCGGGGCAGCCGGCCCTGGCGAGCTTGCCAACGCCCGCCGCGCCGCTATCCTGCTAACGATCGCGTTCCCGGTGAGCGCGGCAATGTCCGAGGACGACCTGCGGAGCCGAGATGACCGAGTACGTTCAACACCATGACCTGAGAGTCGCGAGAGTCCTTCATGACGCCGTCCGCGACGAGATCGCGCCGGGTACCGGCATGGAGCCCGCCGCCGTGTGGTCGCTGCTCGACGAGGTCGTGCGCACGCTCGGACCGAAGAATCGCGCGCTGCTCGCGAAGCGCGACGCGCTGCAGGCCGAGATCGACGAATGGCTCAAGTCGAGGCGCGGCAAGCCGCACGACTCGGCCGCCTCTGCCGAGTTTCTACGCGAGATCGGTTACCTCGTGCCCGAGGGCGGGGCGTTCGAGGTCACGACGCGCAACGTCGACCCGGAGATCGCGACGTTGGCCGGGCCGCAGCTCGTGGTCCCCGTCGACAATCCGCGCTATGCGCTGAACGCGGCGAACGCGCGCTGGGGCAGCCTCTACGACGCGCTCTACGGCACGAACGTGATCCCGGAGGACGGCGGCGCCGAGAAGGGTCGCGGCTACAACCCCGTGCGCGGCGAGCGCGTCATCGCACGCGCGAACGAGTTCCTCGACGGCGCCGTGCCGCTCGACGGCGCCCGCTGGACCGACGTGACGGCGGTCGCGGTCGATGGCGGCACGCTCGCGTGCGCGGTCGGCAGCCGACGGGTGGGTCTGAAGGACGGCACGCAGTTCGCGGGCTACGTGAAGAACGGCGCTGCGCTCGCGCACGTGCTGCTCGTGAACCATGGCCTGCACATCGACATCGCGATCGATCCAGAGCACCCGATCGGCCGGCAGCATCCGGCCGGCGTGAAGGACGTGATCCTCGAGAGCGCGCTCACGACGATCATGGATTGCGAGGATTCGGTCGCGGCCGTCGACGCGGCCGACAAGACCGTCGTCTACCGCAATTGGAACGGAATCATGCGCGGCACGCTCACTGCGGCGTTCGACAAGGGTGGCGGGAAGGTCGACCGGCGGCTCAACCCCGACCGCGAGTACACGGCGCCGAACGGCGCAAAGCTCGTGCTGCCCGGACGCAGCCTCCTGCTGGTGCGCCACGTCGGCGCGCACGTGCTGACCGACGCGGTGACGACCGCGGACGGCTCGCCGATCGCGGAGACCTTCCTCGACTGCGTGATCACCGCGCTTGCCGCGCTGCACGACCTGCGCAGTCCCGGACCCTTGCGCAACAGCCGCACCGGCAGCCTCTACATCGTGAAGCCGAAACAGCACGGGCCCGAAGAGGTCGCCTTGTCGGTCGAGCTGTTCGCAATGGTGGAGCGCGGGCTCGGGCTGCCGGCTGGCACGCTCAAGATCGGGATCATGGACGAGGAGCGCCGCACGACCGTCAACCTGAAGGAGTGCATTCGCGTCTGCCGCGACCGCATCATCTTCATCAACACGGGTTTCCTCGATCGCACCGGCGACGAGCTGCACACGAACATGGAAGCGGGACCGGTGATCCCGAAGCCCGAGATCAAGAACGCGCCGTGGATCGCCGCCTACGAGGACTGGAACGTCCGGGTCGGGCTCGAGACCGGGCTGCCCGGCCACGGCCAGATCGGCAAAGGCATGTGGGCAGCGCCGGACGAGATGCGCGCGATGCTCGACACGAAGCAGGGCCATCCGCAAGCCGGTGCGAGCACGGCATGGGTGCCGTCACCGACGGCCGCGACGTTGCACGCGATCCATTACCATCAGATCGACGTCGCGGCGCGGCAGAAGCAGCTCGCGCGGGGCGGACGTTCGGCACAGGAGCTCCTGGCCGACATCCTCACGCCGCCGCTGCTCGCGCGGCATCTGAACGCCACCGAGATCCAGCGCGAGCTCGACAACAACGCGCAAGGCATCTTGGGCTACGTCGTGCGCTGGGTCGAGCAAGGCGTCGGCTGCTCGAAGGTGCCCGACATCCACGACGTGGGACTGATGGAGGATCGCGCGACGCTGCGGATCTCCTCGCAGCACATCGCGAACTGGCTGCACCATGGCGTCGTCGAGCACGAGCAAGTGATCGACACGCTGCGCCGCATGGCCGCCGTGGTGGACCGGCAGAACGAAGGCGACCCCCGCTACCGCAACATGGCGCCGCGCTTCGACATGAGCATCGCATTCGAAGCTGCGATCGATCTCGTGCTGAACGGCTTGACCGAGCCGAACGGCTACACCGAGCACACGCTCGCGCGCCGCCGGCGCGAGTTCAAGGCGCAGCAGCACTAGCGCCGCGAGCCTCGCAACGGCCGCGGCCCTCGATGCGCGCTCGCTTACGGTCGCTGCTCGCCTGCGCGAGCACCGCGCTTGCCGCGGCGCCGTCGCCGGCGTTCGCGGGGCACGAGCCCGGCACGCTCACGGTGCGAGTCGACGACGACTCGCTGGCGCTCGCGGAGCGCGACCGCGACTACACCGCGGGTCTCACCGTCACGTTCGTCGACCCGGCGCCCGCGGGCTCGCGGCCGTTGCCGCTCGCGCGCCCGCTCGATCGCATCGACGACTGGCTCGGGGTGCACGCGAGCGGCACGACGGAGCGACGCGCGCTCGAGCTCGGATTGAGGCTGTTCACGCCGGGCAACCTGCGCGCCGAGGCGGCGTTGCCGAACGACCGCCCGTACGCAACGTTGGTCTACGTCGCGGGCTCGCGGCTCGACGTCGACGCACCTCGCGGCGTCGCGACGCAATCGTCGCTCACGCTCGGCGTGCTCGGCCTGCCGATCGTCGGCGGCTTCCATCGGTTCTTCCACCACCTGCTCCGGAGCCCGCTACCGGGCGGCTACGCGCATCAAATATCGAACGGGGGCGAGCCCACATTCGACTATGCGCTGACCCGCGAACGTCTGCTGGCGGGCGCACGCGCTTACGAACGGCCCTGGTCGCTGCGCGCGGCATTCGGCGCGAGCGTCGGCTACGCGACCGAGGCGCGTGCAGAGCTCGCGCTGCGGGCGGGCTCGCTGCGCACGGCATGGTGGAGCGCGCTGCCGCTTCCGGCCGAGTATGCCGGGCAACCGGCGATGGCAGGTCCGATCGAGCCGCGCGATACGGCGCAGCGGGGCGTGGTTTTCGAAGCGGCGATCGGTGTGCGCGCGCGACTCTACGACGCGCTGCTCGAAGGCCAGTTTCGCGACAGCGACGTGACCTTGGCGCCGCGTGAGCTCGAGCGCGGGGTGCTGGAAGCGAGGTTCGGCTTCGCGACCGTGCTGCGCACCGGACTCACGCTCTCCTACACCTTCACCGCTCAGAGCCAGGAGATCGCGCGCGGCGGCGCCGCGCGCTCGTATACCTGGGGCAGCCTCGCGTTCGTGCAGCGATTCTAGCGGCGTGGGCTCGCCCGTCGCGCCGGCCGCATTTCAAAACAGCTGCGCGAACGCCGCGCGCAACCACTCGTTCCCCGGATCGCGGTGGAAGCGCTCGTGCCACAGCAGCGCCGTCTCCATGCGCGGCAAGCGCAGCGGCGTTGTGAACGACTCGATGCCGAAGCTGCCGTCGAGCTCGGCCACCATTGCGTCGGGCAGCGTCGCGACCAGGTCGGTGCGGCTGACCGTGAACGCGGCCGCGAGGAACGTCGAGACCCGGCACACGATTCGGCTCGGCGGCAGTGCCCGCTCGAGCGCCCGCTCGACTCGTTGCTGACTGTGCCCGGTGCCGGCCGTCGAGACGAGTATGTGTCGCTCCGCCACGAAGCTCTGCAACGATGGCTTCGCCCCGAGCCGCGGATGATCTCGCCGCACGACACTCACGTAGCCGATCGGCCAGAGCGCTTGACGGCGAATGCGCTTCGACAGCGACGAGAAAGCCCCCAGCGCGAAATCGATGTGCCCGGCTTCGAGCGCGGTCTCGAGCCCTTCGAGGTCGATCGGCACGATGCGCAGTCGTACGGCGGGAGCATGTTGCTCGAGATATGTCAGAAGACGCGGCAACAGCCGCGCGAGCCCCGCGTCGACCACGCTCAATGTGAACTGGCGCTGCGATTGCGCCGGATCGAACGGCCGGTGGTGCGCCCGCAGCATCATCGCGTCGTCGAGCAATGTGCGCACCGAGGCGGCCAGCTCGAGCGCCTTCGACGTCGGTTCCATGCGGTTGGCGGAGCGCACGAATAGCGGATCGCCGAAGTAGCGCCGCAGCTTGGCGAGGGTCTTGCTCAAAGCCGGCTGCGCAACACCCAGCGCGTCCGCGGCGCGGGTGAGATTGCGCTCGCGCAGCAGCACCTCGAACGCGCGCAAGTGCCGAAGCTCGATGTCCATACCATTCTTCATCGGAATCGTGCCTATATCCGCTCCGGCATAGTGTAGGGAACCGTGCACGGTCTACGCTACGAGCATGGCCAGCGCCGAAATTCCGGTCCTCGTCGTCGGTGCCGGCGCCGCGGGCACAATGCTCGCGCTCGCGCTCGCTCGTCACGGCATCGAAGCCCGCGTGGTCGATCGGCTGCCGGCGCCGTCGCCCTATTCGCGTGCGGTCACGGTGCACGCGCGCATGCTCGAGATCTTCGAGCAGATCGACACGAGCCTCGTCGCGACGTACCTCGAGCAGGGCCATCAAAGCCCGGGCTACGTGATGCATTACGTGACAGCCGAGGGCAAGCGCCACGATGTGCGGCCGGGCCTCGACTTCAGGACGCTGCCGTCGCGCTATCGATTCCTGCTCGTCAACAGCCAACGCGAAACGGAGCGCATTCTGCGCGACTATCTGCACGCGCAGTTCGGGCGAAGCCCGGAGTGGGGCGTGACGTGCACGGCCGTGGCAGACGCGGACGATCACGCGCTCGCGACGCTGCGACACGCCGACGGCCGCGAGGAGCGCGTGCGCTGCCGCTACCTGGTCGCGTGCGACGGCGTGAATTCCCGCATTCGCGCGCAGCTCGGTCTCACCCAGGAGGGCAGCGACTATGCGGGCACGATCCTGCAGAACCTCGACGTCGAGCTGCTGGGCTTCCCCGACGACCCGGCGTGGATGCACTACTGCATGGGACCCGGACACTTCGTGATGGCCGCGAAGCTGCCGGGCAAGTTCACTCGCTTGTTGATGAGCCAACCCGCCGACAAGGCAGACGCGGCCGAGACGCCGCATCACGTGTTCGGCAGCATTCTTGCGCAGCACTTCGAAGGCGTGCGCTTCGGCGAAACGGATTGGCATTCGCGCTGGGGATCGGTCGTGCGACTGGCTCACAGCTACCGGCGCGGCGCCGTGTTCCTCGCGGGCGACGCGGCGCACACACACTCGACGGCCGGCGGCCAGGGCATGAACTGCTGCATGCAGGACGCGTGGAACCTCGGCTGGAAGCTCGCGTACGTGCTGGCCGGCGCGGCGCCCGAGCGCTTGCTCGATAGCTACGAGCTCGAGCGCAAACCGATCGGCGAGCAAGTGATCGGCGCAGCGTCCGCGATCCACGAGCTCTTCATGGCCGGACGCAACAGCGGGCCCGAGGGCCTCACGGCGCTGCGCGACAACGGCTTCCTCACGCAGCTGGTCGGCAAAGTATCGGGGCTGTCGTATCACTACCGGCCCGCCGGTGCGGGCGCGGGCGCATGGCCGGCGGCAGGCGACCGCATGCCGAACCTACGCCTCTCGGCGGGCGCGAATGCCGAGTGGTCGACCGACCTCCTGCGCCACACGCGCTTCACGCTTTTGGCCGCGCTTCCCGCGAGCGCGAACGAGCGCTCGCTCGAAGCTTGGCTCGAGGCGACCGCCGATCGCTATCGTGGGCGCGTCGAGGTGCGCGTCGTGCCGAACGCCTCGCACGAGCTCGTGGGACAGGACGGCCGCGCGCGCTGCTATCTGGTACGCCCCGACGGCTACGTCGCCGTGAGCGCGTCGGCGGACGACTGCGGCGCGGTGGAGCGCTGGCTCGGCGAGTCGCTGCTTTGACTGCCGATCTCGTGCCCTCCGTTCAGGGCGCGTCGATTTCGACATCGGCCGCGGCGACGCCCTGCTCGCCGCACACCGTATAGAAAAGCGTGAGCTTCTTGTCGTCCGCCGCGCCCTTTTCGACGAAGAGGGCGGGATCGCGCAATTGACGCGCCGCTCCGTAGATCTCGCCGATCTCCGATGGGCGGACGGGCCAGTCGGGACATTCGTACCGGGCTTCGGGCTTCAAGACCTCGTCGAACGGTCCCACCTTCCAATCGTGCCAATCGCCTTCGAGCGACAGCGTCGTGTGCAGGATGCTCTCGGGCGCCGTGCCGATCACCGAGAGAAAGATGTGCAGCGTGTCGCCGTCGGCGTACAGCGCAACGTGCCGGACTTTGTTGCTGTACGGCGTATCGCGAAACGGGTTCGCGGCGCCTTCGAACGGCTTCAGCGGGTCGGCCGAGTGCACGAGGTGGCCCAGACGGACGATCCCATAGTATTGGCCGCCGTGCTCGAAGACGCGCAGATACGGCTCCGGGCTGATGGCCGGCTGCGCCTTGAAATGCAGCCCGTCGGTCGAAACCGTGACTTGCGTGACCTGGCTGTAGCCGTTCTTGCGCAGCCACGCGTGCGCTTCGATGGGATCGTCGGGCCACCGCTTGCCGTCCGAGAACTGGCCGTGAACCCACATGATGATGCGCTTGTTCGCGGCGTCGACCAGCACCTCGGGCGACGCGACGTGCGTATAGACACCGTAGATCTCGTAGGGCGGATCGGGCTGCGGGCGGAATAGCGCGGTCTCGGAAACGTTCAGCACGCCCGGCACGTAGACCTTCCACGGGCCGTGGAGCGAATCGGCATACGCCAGCCGAATGTACGTGCCGCGATGGTGCGCGAAATACATGTAGTACTTGCCGAGCGGGTTCTTCACCCAATCGGGCACCTCGATGACGGACGGACCGTTGACGTTGTCCCCGAGCGACGGATCCGAGCGCATGGTGACGAGCGGGTTCTCGGCGAACCTCTTCGCGACGACGTCGGCAGCCCCCGCTCGGGGAGCGAGGCAGCACGTCGCAACGGCAAGCGCGAGAACGACGAGAATGTCACGCACGAGGTGTCGTCCTGCCGCCATGTTCGATCTCCGTTACGCCGTGTACGGCAGATGGTACATTCGAACCGGGTCGCGCGTGGATTGCGCCGCCCGGCGGCCGCCGTCGCCGCTCGAGGAAGGCGGCCTTTCGAGTCTACTCGTGCCGCAGCGCATCGATCGGATCGAGCCGCGCCGCGCGGCGCGCCGGCACGAAGCCGAATAGCACACCGATCAGCCCGGAGAACGCGAACGCCACTGCAATCACGGTCGCGTCGATCACGAATGGAAACTGCAGCAACCGGGATGCGGCGAAAGAAGCCGCAAGACCGAAGCCGACGCCGAGCGCGCCGCCCACCGTCGTCAAGATCACGGCCTCGACGAGGAATTGCGCGAGCACCTCGCCCTCGAGCGCGCCGATCGCGAGCCGGATGCCGATCTCGCGCGTCCGCTCGGTGACCGACACCAGCATGATGTTCATGATGCCGATGCCTCCGACCAGCAAGCTCACGGCCGCGATCGATCCCAAGAACAGCGTGAGCACGCCGGTCACGGTTTGCAGCACGCCCGCGACCTCGGCGAGATCCATCACGCGGAAGTCGTCGGTGTCCTGCTCGCCGATGTTGCGCCGCTCGCGCAGCAGCTTCTCGATGCCTGCCTTCGTATCCGCGTTCGTGGCCCACGACGCGACCGAGACGCCGATCGAGGAAATGTTCTCGTTGCCGATGAGCCGGCTCTGGACGGCCGCGAGCGGCGCGAGAATCACGTTGTCCTGGTCATTGCCGAAGCCCGACTGCCCCTTCGACTCGAGCTCGCCGACGACCTGGCACGCCGCGATGCCGATCCTGATCGTCGAGCCGACCGGATCCGTCGCGCCGAACAGCTCCTCCCGCACGGTCTTGCCGATGATGCAGACGAGCCGGCCGCTCTGATACTGCGGCTCCGTGAACTGGCTGCCGCGAACGAGCGCCGCGTTGCGCACGGCAAAGTAGTCTGCGGTGACGCCCGTGACGTTCGCGGGCCAGTGATTGTTGCCGTAGACGGCCGTCATGCGGCTCGAGACCGTGGGCGACACCGCCTGCACACCGGGAACGTCCCGCGCGATGGCCTCGACATCCTTCGCCGTGAACTGCCGACTCGCGGTGCCGCGCTGTGCGCCTTCGCTCGGCTGCACGAACAAGAGATGGTCGCCGAGGCTCGACACGCCCTGCGACACGCGCTGGCTCGCACCGTTGCCGAGCGTGACGATCGCGATCACGGCCGCGACGCCGATCACGATGCCGAGCATCGTGAGGGCGGAGCGCAGCGCGTTGCGCTGCAGCGCTCGGAACGCGAGCAGCAGCGTATTCAGGATCATGCGGCCGCTCCCGTCTTGCGGTCGCTCGCGATCTTGCCGTCGCGGAAGATCACCTCGCGCTGCGCGTGGGCCGCGACGCTCTGCTCATGCGTCACCATCACGATCGTCAGGCCCTCCTCACGATTGAGCGTCGTGAGCAAACGCATGATCTCGTCGCTCATCGCCGTGTCGAGGTTGCCGGTGGGCTCGTCCGCGAGCACGACCGAGGGGCTCGTGACCATCGCGCGCGCGATCGCGACGCGCTGCTGCTGACCGCCCGACAGCTCCGCCGGCGTGTGGCTCTCGCGGCCCGCGAGACCTACGCGCTCGAGCATCTCGCGCGCCGTCGCGTGGCGCTCTTTGCGGCCCACGCGCCGATAGATCAGTGGCAGCTCGACGTTCTCGAGCGCCGTCGTACGCGACAGCAGGTTGAAGCCCTGGAACACGAAGCCGATGAAGTTGCGCCGAAGCAGCGCGCGTTGCCGGCGCGTGAGCCGCGCCACGTCGACGCCGCGGAAGAAATACCGGCCCTCGGTCGGACGATCGAGGCAACCCAAGATGTTGAGGCACGTCGACTTGCCGGCACCGCTGGGGCCCATGAGCGCGACGAACTCGCCGGCCTCGACCGTGAAGTCGACGCCATCGAGCGCGCGCACCTCCGCCTCACCGTGCCCATAGATGCGCGACACGCCCTCGAGCGCGATCGTGGGGGTGGCAAGCTCCACGGCCGCGGCGCTCATCCGAACGGCCCGTTGCCGCTCGGCCGCGGCCGCGCGGTGCGCTCGATGTCGACGATCACCGGCGTGCCGACCGCGACGTCACCGCCGAGAATCTCCGTGAACTCGCCGTTCGTGAGGCCGGTCGACACGGCGAGCGGCTTTGCAGCCCCGCTGCGCACGACCCAAACGCGCGGCCCGGGCGGTGCCTCCTTCGCGGCCTCGGCCGCCGCCTCGGACGGCAGGAACCGCAATGCGCGGTTCGGCACGAGCAGGGCGCTCGGCTTCTCGGCCACGAGGATGTCGGCCGTCGCGGTCATTCCGGGACGCAGCAACAGGTCGGGGTTCTTGACCGACAGCACGGTCTCGTACGTTACGACGTTGTTGACCTCGTGCGGGTCGAAGTGCACCGAGGTGATCTCGGCGTCGAACATCTTGCCGGGGTAGGCATCGACACGGAACTCTGCGCGCTGCCCCTCGTGCACCTCGCCCACGTCGGACTCGTCTAGATCGAGATGCAGCTCCATGTGCCGCAGATCCTCCGCAAGCTTGAACAGCACGGGCGTCTGGAACGTCGCGGCCACCGTCTGACCGGGATCGACCTCGCGCGCGATCACCATGCCGTCGATCGGCGCGTGAATCACTGCCTTCTTGAGCGCTGTCTCGGCCTCCTGTAGCGCGGCCTGCGCGGCCGTGACCTGCGCCTTTGCGCTCGCGACCGCGGCCACGGCGCGCTGCGCGGACGCCTCGTCGCTCTCGAGCGTTTGCTGCGACGCGATGTTGCGCTGCGCGAGCTCACGCGAGCGCTTCGCCTTGGCCTCCGTCTCGGTGACGGTCGCTTCCGCCTGCATCTGCGACGCGGTCGCCTGCTGCAGGGACGCGCGCGCCGACGCGACGCGCGCCTCGAGCGTGCGAGTGTCGAGCTGCGCGATCACCTGACCCGCCTTCACGGTGTCGTTGAAGTCGACGAACACCTTGTCGATCAGTCCCGAGACTTCGCTGCCGACGTCCACCTCGTGGGTGGGCTGCAGCGTGCCGGTGGCCGTGACGGTGACCTTGAGCGGTCCCTCGTGAGCCGGCTCCGTCACGTACGTGGGCGTCTCGTGCGAGCGCAACTGCACGCGCACCACGACTGCGGCCGCGATCGCCGCAATCACACCCAATGCGATCCACAAGCCTTTACGACGGCGCGGGCGTGCGTCGCCGAGGCCGATTGCGTCCCTCACTTCCTGCTCTTCGCTGCTCATGCGTCGTTCCCCCTCGGCGCGTCGCGCCCGAGGCTCAAGACCCGAATCAAGATCGCGAGGCCGGCCTCGACCTGCGCGCGCTCCTTCACACCGAGCGGCGCGAGGGCCTCCGCAATGTGCTGCTCGGCCTCGCGGCGCATCGCGGCGAGCACGCGTCGTCCCTCCGCCGTGAGCCGCACCATCGTCTGGCGGCGGTTCTCCTCCGGAATCCAGCGCTCGACCCAGCCGCGCTCGACCAGCAGGCTGATCGACTTCGAGATCGTGGGCAGACGCACGGCTTGGTGATGCGCGAGCTCGCTCACGCTGCAAGGGCCGTCGCGCAGTCTCCCCAACAGCCCGACATGGGCCGGCTCGAGGCGATCGCCGCTCTGACGCATGCGCGCCGCGAAGCCGCGCATCAAGAGCGTGGTGACCTCGAGCAGATCGTGCGCAGTGCGCGTGCGCGTTGCGACCATGGACTATTAACCTTGCTAACTGTTCGTTGCCCTAACCTATTGCGGCCGACGAGCAGAGTCAAGTGATGCCGTTCCAGCGGCGCGCGCCCTCACGGCCCGCAAGTCCCTATCGCCACGGCTCTTTCTTACGGACCAGCCGGCCCGATCGGGAGCCCATCGAGAAAACTTGAGCTATCGGCCGCGAGCCAACCAATGCCGGCGCGCCGCGGGCGGTCCCGAAAATCGAGCGAGCTAAAGCGTGATTTCGGTCGGGATGTGCCGGGGCTAGTCGTGAATCGCGGCCTCGAGCGTGATCGCGAGCCCGTTGCGCAGCAGATTCGAAACGGGGCACTTCTTCTCGGCCTCGGCCGCGTATTCCTTGAAGGCGGCATCGCTCATGCCGGGCACCTGCCCTTCCGTTGCGAGGTGCATCTTGCCGATGACGCCGTTGTCGAGCGTCACCGTCGCACGCGTGCTGATGGATAGCGGCCGATGCCCCTGCATGCTCAAGTAGTTCGCGAACGCCATGCTGAAGCACGCGGCATGCGCGGCTGCGATCAGCTCCTCCGGGTTCGTGCCGCGCGCGTTCTCGAACCGAGTGGCGTAGCTGAACGGAGTGTCTCGCAGCACGCCGCTCGTCGCGTTGATCGTGCCGCTGCCCGTCTTGAGATCCCCGCGCCATGTCCCGGACGCCGTACGTTCGATCGGTGCCATGCTCGCTTCTCCTCTCTCTTCTGCGACTGCCGTCGACTGTCGCTCAACGCAGCGCAGTCGGCAACGCCGACCGATTGCGCACGAACTGCGACACGATCCATTTCTCGCCGCGCGTAGGCGGCATGCCCGCGTGCAGCATGCGCGTGTCGGGCTCGCCGGTCGGCAACGCGTTCACGAAATACAGGCCCTCGCCGCGCACGCCCTTGTGGCGGACGCCGAGGCGCGGGAAATCCGTCTCGCCGCCGTCGTACTCGTCGTTCAAATAGACGAGAAACGTAATCGCCCGCTCGCCCTTCGTCGCGATCTCGTGCTCACGGTTCGGCGTGTTCGGGTCGAGGAAGTCGTAGTGATTCGCGATTTCCTGTCCCACGCCGTAGTGAAGCACCGCGGGTGCCTCCATGTGCGCCGGAGGCAGGCCGCACGCTGCCGCCATCCTGAGCTGCAGCGCAACCTGGACGAGATCCGTGTCGACGAGATCGAACTCCGCCACGCTGTTCGTGCGGCTGCCGTCCGCGATGTCGTGACGCACGGAGGCGTCGTAGACGAGCGCGCGCTTGAGCTTGCCGCGAGCCCTCTCGATGAGCCAATGGCATACCGGCCCGGACGCAAAATCGCGAAACGCCCGCACATCGGGCGATGCGTGCAGCGCCTCCGCGGGACCGACGTCCGTCCATGCGAACGGCTCGATGCTCGCGGCCACGCGCCGCCACCAGCCCTTCGGCGCTTGGCCAAGCACCGCGCTCGCCGCCTCGACCTGCAGCGTGGGGTCCGGACACAAGAGTCCGAGCTGACCGCGGGCGAAGCCCGAGCCTCGCTCGGCCGCGATTGCGAGCAGATTCAGCCCATCGGCCCAGCTTTGGCGGGTATGCGCGCCGAGCGCCGCAAGCGCAGCCAGGCGGACGGCCGCCTCCGCGCCGCCTCGATTCAGCGCGTCGATCAGAAGGCCTACGCCTTCCTTCGGCATAGCCGGCGCACGGTCGCCGACGATGAGCCGCTTGCCGAGCTGCGTGAGGCTTTCGATGTCGCCGCGCGCGGCGGCAATCGACAGCGCATTGACGGCCTCGTCGTGCCGGCCCGCCGCGTCGAAGCCCGCCGCGGCCTCGAGCTCGGCCGCAGCCTCCGTCACGGACACTGCACGACTCCGACCTCGAGCGGCACGATCTGCAACTGGTCTTCGCACCCCGGGCGCACTTCGCCGGGCTGCGCGACCGCGACCTTCGCACATTGCCGGTGCACGATCTTGCCGTCCGCGGTGCCCGTCGCGCGCACCTCGGCGCCCCTGCAGATCGCGGTCGCGCGCTCGCCGCAATCGACGTTCGCCACCATTGCGCACGCATAGAAGAACGCGCGGCTGCCATCGGCTAGCTCATAGCCCCAAAACGCAAGCTCGTTACCGATGCGGCCGTTCTCGCCGGTGGCCTTCGCACCCGCGAGCGCAGGCAAGATCTCGGCGACACCGCGGTCGAACACGGCCTCCGGACCCTGCGAAATGCTCGAGCGCTCGTCGGCCGCGAGCGCAGCGTTCGCCGCGAGCGCGAGCACGGCAACGATGCCGATCCCGTCGATTGTGCTGCGCATCCGTCCGCCTCCGCCGCCTACGCGACGCCGTGATTCCCTGAACGGAGTTTACTATTGCGCCGCGGCCTCCGGGCGGTCCACAGACTGCATGCCTTGCGGCTGCGCGTTGCGAGCCCCTACACTGCCCCGCCTCTTTTTCCGTCCGAGCTCGAGCATGCGCCGCAGCGAACAGCGAATCCTCACGACCCACGTCGGGAGCCTGATCAGGCCCGAGGTCATCCTCGACGACGACACCGCGGCGGCGCCCGAGGGCGAGGACGCGGCGCTCGCCCGCGAGGTCGACGACATCGTCCGCCGGCAGGTCGCCGCGGGCATCGACGTGGTGAACGACGGCGAGTTCGGCAAGACCGGCTGGTCGGCCTACATCCTGAGCCGCGTGACAGGCTTCGAGGTCCGGGAACGCCAGCTGCAGCCCCTCTACTGGCTCGGCCGCGATCGCGAACGATTCCGCGAATTCTTCGCGGAGCTGATGCCGCAGGCCATCGACGGCGCGCCGGCCGAAGTCTGCGTGGCGCCCATCCGCTACCGCGATCGCGCACCGATCGAGCGCGACATCGCAAACCTCAAGCACGCCGCAGCCGCCGCCGCGCCGGCGGAGGTGTTCATGACGGCGGTAGCGCCCGCCAGCGCCGCTTACAACGGCGTGAACGAGCACTATCCGTGCGACCGCGACTACGTGTTCGCCTGGGCGGACGCTCTGCGCGAGGAATACCGCGCGATACACGATGCCGGATTCCTGTTGCAGGTCGACGATGCGCTGCTCGCGAACATGTACGACACGCTCGTGCAGCAGGGTCCGCGGCGCTACCGCGAGTGGGCCGACCTGCGCGTCGACGCGCTGAACTACGCACTCGAGGGCATTGCGCCGGAGCGCGTGCGCTACCACGTCTGCTTCGGCAGCTGGCACGTGCCGCACGTGTCCGACGCGCCGCTCGAGGCGATCGTCGAGGTCATGCTGCGGGTGAACGCGCAGGCCTACTCGATCGAGGCCGCCAACCCTCGCCATGAGCACGAGTGGCGCGTCTGGCGCAACGTGAAGCTGCCGCCCGGTAAGGTGCTGTTGCCGGGCGTGGTCACGCACCACACCACGACGGTCGAGCACCCGCGGCTCGTGGCCGACCGGATCGTGCGTTTTGCCGAGCTCGTCGGCCGCGAGAACGTGATCGCGAGCACCGACTGCGGCTTCGCACAGTCGCAGCGGACGCAGCGCGTGCATCCTTCCGTAATGTGGGCGAAGCTCGAGGCGCTGGTGGAAGGCGCTCGCATCGCGAGCGCGGAGCTGTATTAGCGGTCTGATCAGTTCGCGGCGAGCGCGGTCGCGCGGCCAGCGCCGTTCGCCACGAGCAAATCGTCGCGAATCGCCGCGACCTTCGCGGCGCTCGAGTCGTCGTACGGCACGAAGATCACCAGCCGCAGCATCGGGCTGCCCTCCGGCACGTACGAGGAATGTTCCATCATCACGCCGCCGAGCGCCGGATGGTAGGCGACGGCCTCGGACCGCCCGCTCACCTCACCGCTGTTCCATAGCCGACGAAAGATCGAGCAGCGCGCAGACAGGTCGTCGATCAGCTCCTCGAACGCGGTGTCGCCGGGCGCCTGACTGTAGTCCACCCGGAACTTCGAGAGCACGCGTCGGGCCATCACTTCGTACGCTGCAGGGTCGTTTTGGTAGGCGTCGTCGTCGACCAGCAGGATCTTCAGCAGGTTGCGCTGCTCGGCGGGCAATTCGCCGTAATCGCGAAAGACCTTGGCCGCGAGCGGGTTCCAGGCGATCACGTCCCAGCGAGCGGTCATCACGAGCGCGGGCACGGCAAGCGCATCGATCATGCGCCGCAGCGTGGGGCTCACTTCGGCACGGCTCGGGATCGGCGGTGCGGGCCGGTGCTGCACGAGCGCGAAGAGGTACTCCCGCTCATCGGTCGACATCCGCAAAGTGGTGCAAATTCGCTCGAGCACGTCGGCCGAGACCTGGATGTCGCGGCCCTGCTCGAGCCATGTGTACCAGGTCACGCTGACGCCCGCGAGCGCGGCCACGTCCTCGCGGCGCAAGCCCGGTGTACGGCGGCGATTGGTATCCGGCAATCCGACCTGTGCGGGCGTCAATCGCGCGCGGCACCCCTTGAGAAACCCAATCAGCTGACGCCGTTGGAGGTTCATTGCTGAGCTGCTCCCCTTCTCATTCGACCCACCCGTACCGCTGCGGCCCCCGTCGAAACGGCCAGCAAATGGAGCGAGCTTTTGGCCCAAGTCTAGACCGAACACGCGGCGATAAGAATTGCTGGGCGGTTCGGCTGCAGGCATTGTGCGGCGCGGGATTCGATCGGGCCCGTTCGCACGGGCGCGAAATCGCGTGGCTTGTGCGAGCGCGCCGCGTTCGGCCTGTCGGGCAATTACCACAACCGCGACCGCCTAACGCTCCGTTCGGTACGCATACGGATGGGCGCGCAATGCCGCCGGGCGCGGCACGCTGCGAAGCGGAATCGCTCCGTAGAGCGGCCCTCGAGCCTCGATCGGCGGCCGCCAATGCTCCGGAGCCCTGGCGCGATGCTCGTCGCCTATGTTCTTAACTTTATTCAGATACTTAAGTCGTGTATCTAAGGCGAATTGGAAGCAGAGCCGCCGTCATGGTCGGGCCCTTCGGGCGCGCAGCCACAGCACTGGCTTGGCTCGAAACCCATTGATAATATGTCATCCATTCGTTAGCGTGCCGAACTGCTTACGTCCGAGAGCGGTGCAAGAATCCAACATGCTCGGCGTGATCCCGGAATCTCGGTTACGGATCGACCTGCCCGGCGCTCCGCATGAAGTCGAGTGCGCCCGCAGTACCTGGAGACCCATGATGATTCACAGTCCATTCGAGTCCCGCACTCTGCGCGCAGCGATTTCGCTGCTCCTCATCGGCTTGCCGACGGTCGTCCCCGCGCAGCAGGCGCTCGAGGAGATCGTCGTGACGGCCCGGATGCGGAGCGAGGACTACGCCAAGGCGCCCGCGGCGATCAAGCCGTTCACGGCCGCGGAGATCGACGCGGCCGGCATCGCGCGCGTGCACGACTTCGTCGAGCTCACACCGAACATGACCGTGGTGCAGACACAGAACCCCGGCAACACGTTCATCACGATTCGCGGCATCTCGCAGGCGCGCAACAGCGACATGCCGGTCGCGGTCGTCGTCGACGGCGTGCTCGAGACGAATCCGGCCCAATTCAACCAGGAGCTCGTCGATATCCAGCAGATCGAGGTCCTGAAGGGCCCGCAAGGAGCGCTCTACGGGCGCAACGCGATCGGCGGCGCGATCAACATCGTAACCAAGCCGGCAACCGACGAGTTCGACGCGCGGCTGCGCGTGGGCTACGACTCGGGCCCGGGCTACCTTGCGCAAGGTACGATCGGCGGCCCGATCAACGACAAGTGGAAATATCGCGCGGCCCTGTCGTACAGCGACACGGACGGCTATCTGGACAACACGTTCCTCGACAAGAAGGCCGATCCGTACAAGGACGTGTCCGGCCGGCTGCGCTTCACGTGGGAGCCGAGCGACAAGGTCACGGGCGACTTCCGGTACTCCGCGTCCCACATCGACACGACGGCTCTTTACTTCGTGATCAACCGCGACTACGGACTGCCGCCGTCGGCGATCGGAGGCATCCATATCAACGGTGTGCCGGACGATCCGAACGACACGAGCGTGCCGATTCGCGTGAACAACCCCGGCGAAGGCATCAAGAACGCGGACGAGGTGTCGATGAAGTTCGACATCAAGGGCGATCGCGGCACGTTCACGTCGATCACGTCCTACGACGCGCTCGATGAAATCCTGACCGGCGACGCGTTCGACTTCCGGCCGATCGGCCAGTCGTTCAACGAGTTGATCCTCGGGCCGTTCATTATCAACCCGATCGAGGCGCAGTTCCCGGGGACCTTCACGCCGGATCAGCTGCGCGCCAACAACAGCGACTGGAACCAGAGCCAATACCTCAACGTGCGCACGACGAGCCAGGAGTTCCGCTACTCTTCCGACGCCGGCGACAAGCTCCAGTGGATCGCGGGCACCTACCTGCTCCACACCGACCGCTACATCAGCACGGGCAACATGATCGACACGGGCGACGGCGTGAACCGTGTCTACCGGGAGCCGCGGACCACCACGGGCTTTCCGGCCGACTTCTCGATCCCGAACCCGCAGTGGACGTTCCTCGCGGACTCGCAGAACAACTTCGCCTGGGCCTTGTTCGGCTCGCTGTCTTACACGTTCAGCGACAAATGGGACGCGACCTTCTCGGCGCGCTATGACGAGGACACGCGCAAGCAGACCACGGAGACCCCGCCCGGCTTCATCCCATTCGCGCTCGCGAGTGACCTCGTGACGGGCGAGAAGCGCAAGAAGACCTGGGACGCGATGCAGCCGAAGGCGACCGTGCGCTGGCGCCCGAGCGACAACGTGACCCTATACGCCGACGCGAGCCGCGGCTTCCGAAGCGGCGGCTTCAACCAATCGGGCGTCGCACTGGCGGGCGTCGCCGGCG
The DNA here is from genome assembly GCA_963817615.1 of uncultured Gammaproteobacteria bacterium. GTDB lineage: Bacteria > Pseudomonadota > Gammaproteobacteria > Steroidobacterales > Rariloculaceae > FEN-1219. The sequence continues at coordinate 1,573,925 of CAWFPH010000003.1, forward strand.
TGAAGAACACGTTCGATCAGCAGATCGCCGACACCTACGAGGTCGGCGTGAAGACGCAGCTCAATAATCACAGGCTCAGCCTGAACGCCGACGTGTTCACGACGGACCTCACCGGGGCGTACTACTTCATTTTCCTCGTCGACTCGAGCACGCAGAATTTGGGCAGCATCGACAAGTCGACCTACAAGGGCATCGAGGTCGAGCTCAACGCGCTCTTGACCGACAATTGGAACCTCAATTTCGCGTACGCGACCACCGACAGCAAGATCACGGCAGACGCCGAAGTCCCGAATATCGTCGGTCAGAAGATTCCGCTCGTGCCCGAGTACACGATCAACCTTGGCACCACCTGGTCGAAGCCGATGAAGAACGACCTCAAGTTCGTCGTCCGCGGCGACTGGAGGGAGGTCGGGAAGACCTACTGGGGACCGGGCGACGTCACGATCAGTCCGCTGCCGTGGAACCAGATTCCGCGCAACGCCTACGACGTGCTCGACGTGCGCGTCGGCGTCCAGGGCAAGGATTGGGACGTGGCGCTCTGGTCGAAGAACGCCCTCGACGAGAAGTACAACGACGAATTCTCGTTCCCGTTCGTCTGGAAGGCCGAGCCGATGCGCTGGGGCATCCAGTACACGAAGGACTTCTGATACCGCGAATCTCGAGCTGAGCCAGCGCGTGCCGTGCGGCGACCGGGCACCGCGTTCTGCGCGCGCCGACTACAGGCGGCTCGGCGAGATCCGGAAGGACCTCGAGCGCTCGACCCCCCGCGGAGGAGCACGATGACCGTTCGCATTCAATCGCGATTCGCTCGAGTTGCGGCCATCGCCGCCGCGTCCATCGCTGCGGGACCGAGCATGGCCGAGCCCCTCACGACGGGCGCGCTCACGGACTGGCTCGCGCGGTACGAGCATGCCTGGGAAGCGCGTAGCCCCGAGGCGGCCGCCGCGCTCTTCACCGAGCACGCGACCTATCGCGAGATGCCGTTCGACGCGCCGTTCACGGGACGGGACGCCATCCGCGACTATTGGCGCAGCGTCACGTCCGATCAGCGAGAGGTCGACTTCACCTCGGATGTGCTCTCGGTCTCGGGTAATGTCGGCGTCGCGCACTGGGCCGCAACCTTCACACAGCCCTCGACAGGCAAGCGCGTCGCACTCGACGGCATCTTCGTGCTCGCGTTCGCTGCGGATGGCCGGTGCGAATCGCTGCGCGAGTGGTGGCACTCGAAGGAGTAGCGTGATGGCGGTGCTCGTCCGACCGCTCCATCGCGCGGGTGAATTCGACGATCTAGGCGGTCGGCGCGAATTGCGGGGCACCACGGTCAACGAGCACGGGGCTCGACCGCGCCCCGACGGGCCGCCGAGCGCATGGCGCAGGCGCAGGCCGCACTGCTAGACTGCCGTATCGGGTCTACGCACGACGCCAGCCGATGCAGCACCGCACAGCGTCCTTTCCGCTTCTCGCCGCCGCGGCCGCATGCGCGGCCTGCTCGGGGCCGAAGCCGCCGCCCCCGCCGCCAAGCCTGTCCGCCGACATCGCGGCGCTCGAGCAAGAGGTGGCGGGCGCGAAGGCGAAGCTCGCACGGCTCAAGGACTTCGACGACCTCGAGAACCTCGCCGCCATCTACGGCTACTACGTCGACAAGTCCCGTCACGACGACGTCGCGGATCTATTCGCGAAGGACGGCAACCTCGAGATCTACGGCCGCGGCGTATTCCTCGGTCAGGATCGCGTGCGCGAGTACCAGCACAACTTCACGCCCGGCAGCATCGGTCCTCGCGAAGGGTCGCTGTTCAATCACATGCATCTGCAGCCGGTCATCCATGTCGCGCCCGACGGCGAGACGGCGACCGTGCGCTCGCGCGCGCTGATCATGTTCGGCATCCTGAACACGAACGCGCAATGGGGCGACGCGATTTACGAGAACCAGTTCGTCAAGCAAGACGGCGTCTGGAAAATCGAGTACCTGCATCCCTATCAGACGTTCTACACGAACTACGAGGACGGCTGGGCCAAGAAGTCGTCTGCGCTGTTCGGCGAGTACCCCCGGTTGCCGCCCGACCGGCATCAGACCGTGAAGTACGAGGTCTATCCCGGCGCGTTCGTGCCGCCATTCGACTATCCGAACCCCGTCTCGGGACGCAAGGATCATTACGCGGACCCGAGCCTGCGCGAATAGCGGCCTCCGGCCACCGCCTCGGCCGCGCGCTCAGCACGACCGATAGGCGGTGCGCGGCCCCGACAGCTTGAGCGCCGCGTACGCGCCGACCATCCCGCCCAAATGCGCGAAGTGCGCGATGCCTTGCGACGTGCCGAACACGCCGCTCGCGAGCTCGATGCCCGCATAGACGACCACGAACACGCGTGCGGGCATCGGGATCGGCGGAAACAGCAGCATCACGATCCGCCGCGGGAAGAGCATGCCGAACGCGAGCAGCACGCCGAACACGCCGCCCGACGCGCCGATGGTGGGATAGACGTCGCCCGAGGAGCGCACGGCCATCGTGACCACGAGCAGCTGCACGAGCGCCGACGACAACACGGCCGCCGCGTAGACCGCGAAATAACGCACGCTCCCGAGCAGCCGCTCGACGTCGCGGCCGAACATCCACAGCGCGAACATGTTCAGCGCGATGTGTGCGACGCCGCCGTGCAGGAACGCCGAAGTCGCGAGCTGCCAAAAGTGGAAGCCCGCCGTGAGCGACGTGCCGTCGACCGGATAGCGCCCGAGCGGCCACAGCGCGAACGTCGCGACCAGCCAGTCGCCGAGCACGTACTGCAAGGCGAACACGGCCGCGTTGCTTGCAATCAGAATTCGAGTGACGGGTCCCATGGTCCTGCTCATCGGCAATGGTACCCGGTGGCGCCGGGACTGCTCGCGCGGCTGCAGGTCGGCGATGAAAGATGGCGTCGACGCCGTCGGGCTCCCCCCCTGAAGGGGGCAGCGGACACGCTGCCACTGCCACCACCCGACCCGCGACAGCCCGCCGCCCGCTGACGTATATTAATGAGCTCGTCGGAGCGCAGATTTCGCTAGGAGAAGCACATGCCTCTGGTCAACCTCAAACCGGTATTGCGCGAAGCGAAGGCAAAGGGCTATGCCGTGGCCGCGTTCAACCCCGTCGACTATGCCTCGATGAAAGCGATGGTCGCAGCCGCCGAGGAGCTGAACGCCCCGGTCATCATTCAAACGTCTGCGAAAACCATCAAGTACTACGGCCACGCGGCGCTCGCGGGTTGGATGAAGGAGCTTGCGGGCAGCTCGCCCGTGCCCGTGGTGCTGCACCTCGACCACGGCAAGGATCTCGACATGATCAAGAAGTGCGTCGAGATGGGCTGGACGTCGGTCATGATCGACTGGTCCGACAAGCCGTTCGACACGAACCTCGAGGCGTCGCGCAAGGTCGTCGCATTGGCGACTGCCGCGAACATCGGCGTCGAGGCGGAGATCGGCGAGATCCACGGCGTCGAGGACGACATGGTCGTCGAGTCCGTCCACTACACGGATCCGAGCGAGGCCGAGAAGTTCTGCCGCGAGCTCGATCTCGCCGCGTTCGCGGCCGCGATCGGTACCTCCCACGGCTACTACAAGGGCGAGCCGAACGTGAAATTCGACCTGATCGCCGAGATCAACCGCCGCACAGATACGCCGATGGCGCTCCATGGCGGCACGGGTCTCTCCGACGAGGTCATCCAGAAGTGCATCCAGCTCGGCTGCGCGAAGATCAACATCTCCACGAACTTGAAGCACGTGTTCATCGACAGCTTCGTGGGCTACCACGAGGCGAAGCCCAACGACTACGAGCCGCTGCGCGTGCTCGCGGCGCAGTTCGATGCGCTCAAGCAGCTGTTCAAGGAGAAGATCGCCCAGTTCGGCGGCGCAAACCGCGGTAAAGAGCTGCTGTCGAAGGTCGCCTGAGGCGCCGCACGCGAAACCGATGAAGGCGCTGATCTTCGATTGCGACGGTGTGCTCGTCGACACCGAGCGCGACGGACATCGCGTCGCGTTCAACCGCGCGTTCGCCGCTGCCGGGGTACCCGTCGAGTGGAGCGTCGAGCTCTACGGCAAGCTGCTCAAGATCGCGGGCGGCAAAGAGCGCATGACGCATTACTTCGACGAGCGCGGCTGGCCGCCCGGCGCCGACCGCGGAAACGCTGATCCCGGAGCTGCACAAGCGCAAGACCGCCATCTTCACGGACTTGATCCGAACGGGCGCGCTACCGCTGCGCTCGGGGATAGCGCGCATCGTCGACGCGGCGCACGCGGCCGGCGTTCGGCTCGGCGTCTGCACCACGTCGGACCCGAAAGCGATCGACGGCGTGCTCGACCTGCTCGGCGAAGAACGCAAGCGCCGGTTCGAGATCGTGCTCGCCGGCGACGTGGTCGAGAAGAAGAAGCCGGCTCCGGAGATCTACAACCTCGCGAAGCAGCGGCTCGGGCTCGACGGCCGCGACTGCGTCGTGATCGAGGACAGCCGCAACGGCCTGCTCGCTTCGCTCGGCGCCGGCATGCCCACGCTGATCACGACGAGCGCCTACACGGTGCACGAGGATTTCACGGGCGCGGCCAAGGTCGTGTCCGAGCTCGGCGATCCGCCGCACGTACGGGTCACTCTCCCGGACTTGATGGCCATTGCGGACGCCCGCGCGGCCTGAGGCGGCCGCGGCGCAGCGACCTCCAAGGAGAACGACGATGACACAGATCACGCTCACGGACGTCGAAACGGCGATCAGAAGCATCGCGGCCACCGCGCTGAAGAACGAGCAGTATTTTTCCGAGCTCGACTCGTTCGCCGGCGACGCCGACTTCGGCGTATCGCTCGCATCGGGCTTCCGCGTCGTCGAGAACGAATGGAACGACCTCGACAAGAGCTCGATCGGGAATCTCCTGCTCAAGATCAGCATGATCATCACGCGCAACGTCGGCGGCTGCTCGGGACCGATCTGGGGCACGGCGTTCATGCGCGCGGGCGCGCTCACCAAGGACCGCAGCACGATTACGCTCGACGATCTCGACAAGATGCTCACGGCCGCCATCGAGGGCATTCAGAAGCGCGGCGGCGCGCAGCTCGGCGACAAGACGCTGCTCGACGCGCTGATCCCGATTCGCGACACCGTGCACGACAACGCCACCCGCGCGGATGCGAGCGGCGTCCTGAAGCAGGCCACGCAAGTGGCGATCGATTCGATCGAGCGCACCAAGGATTGGGTCGCGAAGCGCGGCCGCCAGCAGTTCACAGGCGACCGCAGCAAGGGCACGCCCGATCCCGGCATCGTCGCGATCGCGACGATGATGAACGACCTGTGCGCCAAGTTCGGCGTCGCGGGTCCGCCGCCGCCCAAGCACTACAGCTGATTTCGCAAAAACTCGTTCGGGGGAACCGCCATGAAGAAGTTCGTCAACGATCCCGCCAAGTTCGTGCCGGAGATGCTCGAGGGAATCCTTCTCGCGAATCCGGGCAAGCTGAAATACGAGCCGAAGTACAACATCATCTACCGCGCGGATCGGCCGAGTAAGGACAAGGTCTCGGTGATCCAGGGCTCGGGCAGCGGTCACGAGCCCGCGCACGTGATGGCGGTCGGCCCCGGCATGCTCGACGCGGCATCCCCCGGCAACGTGTTCGCGGCGCCGCCGATGGACTACTGTCTCGAGTGCATCAAGCTCATGAACTCGCCGAAGGGCGTGCTCGTGCTGATCAACAACTACCAAGGCGATCGCATGAACTGGGACATGGCGATCGAGATGGCCGAGGCCGAGGGCATCGACGTCAAGTCGTTCATCATCGACGACGACGTCGCGGTGCAGAACAGCTCCTACACCGTCGGCCGCCGCGGCGTCGCCGGCAATTTCTTCGTGATCAAGGCCTGCGGCGCGGCCGCCGAGAAGGGTGCGAGCTTGGACGAGCTGATCGCGATTGCGACCAAGGTCAACGCGAACGTGCGCTCGATGGGCGTTGCGCTGACGTCGTGCACGCCGCCCGCGAAAGGCAAGCCGATCTTCGAGATCGGCGACGACGAGATGGAGGTAGGCGTCGGGATCCACGGCGAGCCGGGCCGCCGCCGCGACAAGCTCAAGTCCGCCGACGCAATCGTCGACGAGCTCTTCGATGCGGTCTCGAAGGACCTGCCCTTCGCGAAGGGCGACCGCGTAGCGCTGATGATCAACGGCTTGGGCGGCACGCCGCCGAGCGAGCTGTACATCCTGTATCGCCGCGCCGCCCAGCGCGCGAAGGACTTGGGGCTCACGATCGTCCGCAACTACGTCGGCAACTACTGCACGTCCCTCGAGATGGCGGGTGCCTCGCTCACGCTGCTCAAGCTCGACAAAGACGTCGAGGACCTGCTCGCGGCGCCGGCGGACATTGCCGTTCACGTCTTTTGAGCGGCGCGAAAACGCGGCTACTGGCCGTCGATCTCGACGGCACGCTCGTCGACTCGGCTCCGGACATCGCCCATTGCTTGGGTCTTGCGCTCGCCGCGGTCGGCTTCGAGCCGCCCGGCGAGGCACGTACGCGAGGGTGGATCGGCGACGGGCTCGAAACGTTGATCGCGCGTGCGCTCGCGCACGCCGTGCAGCACGAGCGGCATCCGGCCGACGCGCCGCACGGCGGCGACACACGGCGCCGTCGCGTGCTCGAAGTGTTTCTCGAGTGCTACCGCGACAACCTGTACGTGCGCAGCCGGCTGTATCCCGACGTGCCCGAGACGCTCGCGACGCTGCGCGAGCGCGGCCTCGATCTCTGCTGCATCACCAACAAGCGGGAGGCGTTCTCGAAGCGGCTGCTCGAGCAGGCCGGGCTGCTCGACGCCTTCGAGCTCGTGCTCGGCGGCGACAGCCTGGCCGAGAAGAAGCCGAGCCCGCTGCAGCTCAACGTCGCCGCGCGCGAGCTCGGCGTCGAGCCGGCCGCAGCCGCTTTGGTCGGCGACTCGCAGCAGGACTTGCGCGCGGCCCGCAGCGCGGGCTTCAAATTCGTGCTCGCCGCCTACGGCTACGGCACGGTCGACGAGGCGGAAGCGGCCGATGCACCGCGGCTCCGGCGCTTCGCGGACCTCCCGACCGTGCTCGAGTAGACGCAGGCGATCACTGCGGCCTTGCGGCGGCGGCCCGCTCCTCGGCACGCGCGGCGCTCAGCATGTTCTTCAAACCGTAGTTGCCCTCGTGGCACGCGTACTCGTAGATCTCGTAGCCTTTCTTGCCGTCGAGATCGAAGCGCACCGTCCACGGCTTCGTGTAGACCTTCGGATCCGTGACCGTGAACTCGTAGCGCAGTGAGTTGCCGTCGACCCGCGCGAGGCGCTCGACGAGCTTTACTTCGTCGCTATGCACGGGACCGTTGCCGTTGCCGCCGAAACCGGTGCGGTCGTTCAAGTTCGTCGTCTCGATCACGAGCGTGTCGCCCTCGAAATGGCCGCGGGAGTCGCCCATCCACATCTCGACGCCCGCGCTCGCGTGCGCCCGGCCGTCGAGGGGAATCACGCGGGCCTCGTGGATCATCTCGTTGCGGATCACCACGTAGCCCGGCGCCTGCAGAATCTGAGTGCCGTTGCCGTAGATTACCGGCAGGATCGAGCCGACCGGACCGCGCGAGATGCAGCGGTCGTAATTCGAAAAATCAGTGTACGACGCGGGCAACGAGCCACGCGGACGCCGAGCGCGTCGCTCGGCCGCGAGCTGCCGGCCCGCGGGTGTCATCTCGGGCAGCCGGCCGTCAGCAGGATCGACCACGAGCGAGGTGGCCTTCGACGGCATCTCGGGACGCTCGAGCCAATGCCGCGAAGCGTTGATGTCGGCGGGGTTATCCGGCGAGAACTCGCTCTCGGGCAACGGATTGTTGTCCTTCGCGACCTGCTCCTCGTTCGCCGCAAAGCGCTTCTCGTACTCCTCCTGCGTGAGGGTCGAGCGAGTACCGAGCTCCTTCGGCCGCTCGAACGGCACGCCGATCGAGTTGTCGCTCGTATAGGTGCCTTGCAGATCGGGATCGCCCCAAGAAGTGCGCGGACCTGCCGCCGCTACGACGTTCGCGACGCCCAAGCCCATGGCGAGCGAGATCCATCTTATGTTCATGGCGGCGCTCCTTCCGAAGCCGCGGTTGCGTGACGAAAGGATAAGCCTCGCTCCGGAACGCCACCAGTCGAAGCGGGGCTCTTTCGTCGCACGCGCCGGCCCGCCCCACATTGGAATGCCGCCGCCGTGCGCCCCTGGTAGTATCGTGCGTGTCCAAGCTCGTGGCTTCGGGGGAAATCCATGCTTCGCACACTCCTCACCCGCGGTGAAGCCGCCGCCGTGCAGCACCGTGGTCCCAGCGCGCTGCGCGCGCTCACGCTCGGGCTCGCGCTCGGCACTGCGGGCTGCTCGCCCTCCTCGACGCCCGAGCCGACGCCGCAAGCCGTTGCCGCTGCCGCCGCGACGGCCGCAAAGAGCTCGTTCGATTTCGAGACCTGGGACGCGTACCTCGGCGGCGCCGATTCCTCGCAGTACTCCTCGCTGAATCAGATCAACACTCACAACGTAGGCGCGCTCAAAGTCGCATGGAGCTACCCCACCGGCGAGAACTACTTGTTCAACCCGATCGTCGTCGACGGCACGATGTACGTGCTTGCAAAGGGCCGCTCGATCGTCGCGCTCGATGCCGCGACCGGCCGCGAGCTCTGGACGCACCCGAACGAGGGTCCAGTCGGTACACGCGGGCTGAATTTTTGGAAGAGCGCGGACGGCAAGGACCGCCGACTCTTGTACGTGAACGCCGGCGCTTTGACCGCGATCAACGCGGACACCGGCGAGACCATCACGAGCTTCGGCGACGCCGGCCGCGTCGATCTGCGCGTCGGCCTCGACGGCGACCTCACGAACGTACGCTTGCAGCCCACCAGCAATCCGGGGCGCATCTACCAAGATTCGATTCTAATGTCGCTGCCTGCGGGCGGCGCGGGCTACGCCTCGTCGCCGGCCGACATTCACGCCTACAACGTGCGCACGGGCGCGCTCGTCTGGATCTTCCACACCGTGCCCCGCGCCGGGGAATTCGGCGCGGACACTTGGCCCGAGAAGGGTCTCGGCAATTTCGGCGGCGTCCACAACTGGAGCGAGTCGACCGTCGACGCGAACCTGGGAATCCTCTACGTGCCGACCGGCACGGCACGCTACGACTTCTACGGCGCAAACCGCGAGGGCGCGAATCTGTTCGGCAACAGCCTGCTCGCGATCGACGCGCGCACGGGCAAGCTGCTCTGGCACTTCCAGACGATCCATCACGACCTTTGGGATTACGACCTGCCGCAAGCGCCGAAGCTGCTCACGATTCAGCACGACGGCATGAGCGTGCCGGCGGTCGCGCAGGCCAGCAAGCAAGGCTTCCTCTACGTGTTCAACCGCATCACCGGCACACCGATCTGGCCGATCGAGGAGCGTCCGGTGCCGCAATCGGACGTGCCGGGCGAGCACAGCTGGCCGACGCAGCCGTTCCCGACCGCACCGCCACCGTTCGCGCGGCAACGCTTCACCGAGGCCGACATCAACCCGTATCTGAGCCAGGCGGATCAAGACAAGGTGAAGGAGCTGCTCAAAAGCGCGCGCAACGAGGGCCTGTTCACGCCCCCGAGCCTCACGGGCTCGATCGAGTTCCCGGGCCACAACGGGGGCGCCAATTGGGGCAGCTCGGCCGTCGATCCGGCTCGCGGCCGCTTCTTCGTCGTGTCGAAAGAGCTGCCCACTTACGTGAAGCTGCGCACGCCGGAGACGCTCGGCGGCGGCCCCAACGGCGCACCGAGCGGCGCGCCCGCCCGGCCGCGGCCGCCGCAAGCGCCGCCGCCTAATGCCGGTCCCGACTTCGTGCCGTACGTGGCGCCCGTCGACTTCATGATCCAGAGCAACGGCTTGTCGGCGATCGGCCCGCCATGGTCGCAGCTCACCGCTTACGACTTGAACGAGGGCAAGATCATGTGGCAGGTGCCCGACGGCGACGTCGACAGCGACGTCACGCACGGCGACAAGGGCACGGGCAGCCACGCGCCGCGCGGCGGCGTGGTGGTGACCGGCGGCGGTCTGCTGTTCGTCGGCACCTCGTCGGATCGCAAGCTGCGCGCCTACGACGAGGACACGGGCAAGGTCGTATGGTCCTACGACCTGCCCGCCGCGAGCGAAGGCGTGCCTGCCGTCTACTCCGTGAACGGCAAGGAATACGTGGCGATCGCCGTCGGAGGCAACGGGCTGTTCAGCCAGGGACTCAAGTATCCAGAGCCCGGTCCGGGCCAGTACATGGTGTTCGCGCTCGGCGACGCCCCGTAACCGCTTCGGACCGCTCACACGGCAACAACGACGACAGGAGGGGACGACGATGAATATCCTTCGGCTTTCGGCTATCGGCGCCGCAGCACTCGCCTTCAGTGCGAGCCTGCACGCGGCAACACCCGCCGACGACGCGACCGCCATGCAGCAGGAGAAGGATCGCGCGGCGATCGAGGCATTGATGTGGCGCTACGTGCGCGCGCTCGATACGCTCGATGCCGACGCCTACGCCTCGGCCTATACGGAGAACGGCTCGTTCCATGCCGGCAACACCTCGCACACCGGCCGCGCGGACATGCGCAAGATGATCGACGACCTCAAGAAATCGCGGGCCGAGCGCGAAGCCAAAGGCGAAAAGAGCGCCGCGATGTACCACGTGATCGCCAACCACGACATCGAGTTCGCGGATCGCGACCACGCGCGCTATTACTCCTATTGGATGACGATGTTCGCGGGCACCGGACAGCAGTCTCCGCCCCGTGTCGCGGCCGTAGGCCACGGCGTCGACGAGCTGGTGCGCGTGAACGGCCAGTGGCTGATCAGCAGCCGCGACGTCGCTCCGAAGGACTAATCGGCTCCGGAAACGACGGACGGTCGCGCGCGGGCGACCGGCGGTCGAGCGATCCGACCGACGGCAGCTGCGGGCCGACCGCGACCCTCGGCCGGGGCAATCGGCCGGATTAGACTCTTCGTAAGGGACGCCGTGCGGCGTCGGACGGAGAGTGTGATGGAGCGAGCAACCACGAGCGGCGATCGAACGCATGACGCCGCGCCGCAACCCTTCCGCGAGCAGGCCGATGCCGGCGAGGCCGCCGACCCGACGACGCTCGACTTCGAAGGGCGGATCCGCGTATCGAGCGACGACGACTTGGGCGGCGATCCTTACAATCACACGGGTCGCTTCCGCCGCAACGTTCGCTGAAACGCCAGCCCGCGAAGACAACGAAGGCCGCGTCGCCGCTCGAGGCGCCGCGGCCTTCGCGCTTGTTGCTGTGGCTCAGTGCGTTTCGCGCATGTGTTGCGCGTAAACCTTGTCGTAAAAGGCGAGCCGTGCGGGATCGGGGCGCTTCTCGGACGCCGGATTCGCGTCGAGAATCATCGCACGATCGCTCGCGCGGACCTCGTGCGGCTGCCACTGCGGCAGGCCCGCACCGTTCGGGTCGCCGCTGCGCGCGAAATTCACCCAGTACGACGACATCTCATCGGCCACCCTGTGGTCGGGCGCCGAAGCGGCCGCGAGATCGGGCGAGCTGCGGTCGGGAAAGAGCGGCAGCTTGCCGAGGTTGTTGAACACATAGGGCACCTCCGTCGCGTGCGTCGCCGGAAGCTCGGGCTGCCCCGCCGGCGCGGGCGGATTCTGCGTGAAGTAGAAGAGCCACGCTCGATTGCCGCGCTTCACTTGGTAATCGGCGTATAGCCTCATGTGCCAAAACGCGCCGTCGCGGAAGGCCTCGGCGGTCGAGCGCGCCGCTTCCTCGGGCGTCGAGTGCGGATACACCGCGAGATAGTCGTCGGCGAGATCGCCCCAGCGCATCCTGGCTTGCTGCTCGAAAGTCTCCGGCGTCACTTTGGCCTGAAAGAAAGACTCGTCGCGGTTCGAGCCGACGAGCACGTCCACGGCGTTCTGCCTGCCGGCCATGTAGGTCTTCGACGGATCCTCGGGTATCACCCAGCCGTCGACGATCATGCCCGCGCTGCGAAAATCGCTCGTTACCTTCTCCGTCGACATCGCACGCAGCTCCTCCGCGGTGTGCACGCCCGCTTGATCCGCGGCGTCGAGACCGACCTTCTCGGCGTCGCCCCGTGTGCGCATGGCGGGCGAGTAGCCGAGGCCCATCCAGGCACCGCTCTCCGAGACCGCGCGCGCGAACAGTCCTTTCGACTGCGGCGACGCGACGAGCGACGCGATGGCCATCGCACCGGCCGACTGGCCGAACACGGTGACGTTCCTCGGATCGCCGCCGAACGCCGCGATGTTCGCGCGCACCCATTTCAGCGACGCGAGCATGTCCATGAGGCCGTAGTTGCCGGACGCCTTGTGCGGCGAATCCGCAGTAAGCGCCGGGTGCGCGAAGAAGCCGTACGGCCCCAACCGATAGTTCATCGTGACGACGACGACGCCCTTGCGAGCGAGCGCATCACCGTCGTACAGCGGCACCGATCCCGCGCCCTCGGTGAACGCGCCGCCGAAGAACCAGACCATGACCGGACGCTTCTCGTTGGCGTTCGCGGCCGGGGTCCAGACGTTGAGATACAGGCAGTCCTCGCTCATCGGCGGCGAATCCGGCAGCACCGCGATGTTGAGACGTCCCTTTCCCGGCGGCTGAATGCAGACGTCGCCGAATTTCGCCGCGCTGCGAACGCCCTTCCATTTCGGGACCGGTTGCGGCTCGCTCCAACGCAGCTTGCCGACGGGCGGCGCAGCGAACGGAATACCTTTGTAGACGCGCACGTTCGCGGACGAGCTCGCGCCCTCCCCGAGCAGCCCCGAGTCGAGCTTGAGCGGCTCCTTCAGCGCAGCGTTCGCGTGGGCGGCAGCGAGCAAGCTCGCGGCGATCAGCGCTGCTGCTCCGACAAGACCTGCAGTTGGTCGTCGCGTCATTGTGCTTTCCCCGTAGTCGTGGTTTTCGCGGCGTGGGCGCGCTCATAGCGGGACGTCACGATAAAATTGCGCACCGCCGTATTGTCCTCGTTGCATGCGTATTCGAAGAACTGATAGAGCCGCTGCGCGACGGTCGCCTCGGCCCAGTGGCCCATGCCCATCTTGTTGCTCTCGATCTCCTTCTCGTAACGCGTGTTGCGTCCCTCGAGGCGCTCCTGCGTCTTTTGGAATTCCTGCTCGGTCATCAGCCTCCGGTCGCCGTATTCCTGCGGTCGTTGGAACGGCGTGCCGATCAGATGTGAGATCGGCCACATGCCTTGCAGATCGGGGTCGCCCCAGGCCGTCTTCGGCTGTTGCCAACGGCCGTCGGCCGACCGCTCCGCCGCCGTCGCGGTCGCCGTATTCGAGCCCGACGGGCTCGAGCACGCCGGGAGCGCGGCCACGGCCACACCCACAACGACAAGTCCCCCTCTCGTGTTCACGATCTCCCACTCTACGTCTCGACGAGACGGTGCTGCCTGCGCTGGAGAATTCTTGAGCGTTTGCGCGAGACCCGCGCGCTCGGTGATGACGCTACCCCCCGCGTCCCTCGACGATCGAGTATACGTAAGGTCCTCGCGGCCGGGAACGGTCGCGCATGGCCCCTCGAAGCGTGCCTACGGCGTGCGCCGCGAACGTTTTTCGATCGCTCGGCGGCATAGGCCGGCAGCGCCGTGCAGTGTATTGTACGCACGCTAAGATGAACGCAGGTTCGCGGGGAGTTACGATGAAGAGGAGCCGAATAATTGTCGTCGCCGCTGCGACTCTCGGAGTCGCAGCATGCAGCCCGAAGCCGGAGACTGCCGCAAGCGCGCCCCCGAACGGCGACTGGCCGATGATCAACCACGATCTTGCCGCGAATCGCTATTCGCCGCTCGATCAGATCGACACGAGCAACGTCGCATCGCTCCAATCCGCGTGGTCGTACCAGCTCGGTGGTAATTCCACCGCGGTGCCTATCGTCGTCGACGGGATCATGTACGTGCCGAGCCGGGATCGCGTGGTCGCGCTCGACGCCGACACCGGCAAGGAAGTTTGGACGTACGTGGTGCCGGCACCCGAGGCGCCGCCGGCGGGCGCAGCCCCGCCCGGTCCCGGGGGCGGCGGGCGCGCGAGCGTGTCGGCCCGCGGCGTGAGCTATTGGCCCGGTGACGGCGCACTCGCGCCGCGAATCCTGTTCATGAGCCGGTCGAACCTCGTCGCGGTCGACGCGGCCACGGGCAAACCGTCCGTGGGCTTCGGCAACGACGGCGTCCTCGACGTCGGCGTGTCCTACGGCGGCACGCCCACGATCTATCGCGACATCGCGATCATCGGCGCGGCCAGCGGCGAGGTCCCGGAGGGACCGGCCGGCAATCCGCGTGCGTTCGACGTGCGTACGGGCGCGAAGCTTTGGGAGTTCCAGACCGTCCCGCAGCCCGGCCAACCGTACAACGACACGTGGGGCGACGGCTGGAAAAATCGCGGCGGCACGAACATGTGGGCGTTCGCGGCGCCGATCGACGCGCAGCGCGGCATCGCGTATTTGCCGATCGCGGGACCAGCCGCCAATTACTACGGCGGCGACCGTCCGGGCAACGACGTGTTCGGCAACTCGATCGTCGCGGTCGATGCGGCGACCGGCAAATACCTGTGGCATTTCCAAACCGTCCATCACGATCTCTGGGACACCGACATGCCTTCGGGCGGCGGTTTGTTCGAGCTCAAGCGCGGCGGGCAGACTTTCCCCGCGCTCGCGCAAGTCGGCAAGTCGAGCTTCCTGTACGTGCTGAACCGCGCCGACGGCAAGCCGCTGATCGACGTCGAGGAGAAGCCCGTGCCGAAAGGCGACGTGCCGACGGAATGGTATTCGCCGACGCAGCCGATTCCGGTGAAGCCGCCGCCGCTCGCACGCACGTCGTTCGATCCCGCCAAGGACCTCGTGACGGCCGACGACACGTCGCCCGAGCACGTCGCAGCCTGCAAGGCGATGATGGAGAAAGCGGGCGGGTACCGGAACGAAGGACCGTTCACACCGTTCGACTACAAGGCGCCCGGCGCGCCGCCGAAGTCGACGATCCAGTTCCCAGGCGGCACCGGCGGCGTGAACTGGGGCGGCGTCGCGATCGACCCGACGAGCGGCACCGTGTTCGTGAACTCCCACGACACCTCGCTCGTCGGCTGGGTGCAGGACAAGGATCCGAACGTGACCTACAGCTTCGAGGCGGTCGGGTCCAAGCAGCCGTACGACCGTGCGAGCGTCGGCGGCGTAGGGCCGTTCTTCAGCTTCAGCGCGCCGCTGTCCGGCAAGTATGACGAGAACGGCCGCCCGGTCGGACCGAGCCTGCCTTGCCACCGGCCGCCGTGGGCGCGGCTCATGGCCGTCAACGCGAACACCGGCGACATTCTTTGGCAGTCGACGCTCGGCCTCGTCGAGCAGCTGCCCGAGGGCAAGCAGCTGCTCGGCGGCAGCGGCAGCGCCGGGCCAACCGTCACCGCGGGCGGTTTGGTGTTCGTCGGCGCGACGAACGACCGGCGTTTCCGCGCGTTCGACGAGAAGACCGGCAAGGAGCTGTGGAGCACGATGCTCGGCAACAACGCGAACGCAAACCCGATGAGCTATCGCGGCAGGGGCGGCAAGCAGCACGTCGCGATCGTGGCGGGCGACATGGTGATGAGCTACGCGCTGCCTTGATGCTCGTGCCCGAGCGGCCGAATCATGCGCGTTCGCGACAATGATGCGACGAAGGGGGACGGTAACATGCAGCAGGTACTGAAGGCCGCGCTGACGGCGCTCGCCGCGCTCGCGGCCGGATGGAGCACGTCGAGCGCGGCGGCGGACCAACCGGGCGGGGCGGCAACGATCGGCAACGAGCCGAACTTCAACGGCATTTGGCAGGCGATGAACACGGCCGACTGGAATCTCGAGGCGCACTCGGCCGAGGCGCTAAAAGGATTCTGGCAGCTCGGCTCGCTGGCGGCCATTCCGCCGGGGCAAAGCGTGGTCGAGGGCGGCACCATTCCCTATTTGCCCGAAGCGCTCGCGAAGCGCAACGAGAACCGCGGCAACTGGCCGAAGGCCGACCCGGAGACGCTTTGCTACTTGCCCGGAATCCCGCGTGCGACGTACATGCCCTACCCGTTCCAGATCGTGCAGCCGGGCAACGGCGGCAATATTCTGTTCGTCTACGAGTACAACAGCACCAATCGCATCGTTTTCATGAGCAATCACCAGGAGCCCCCGGTCGACACGTGGATGGGGTGGTCGAACGGCCATTGGGAGGGCGATACTCTCGTGATCGAGACGACCGGCTTCAACGACAAAACTTGGCTCGATCGCTCCGGCAACTATCACAGCCCCGCGCTCAAAGTGACCGAGCGGATCAGCAAGATCGACAACGATCATCTGCAGTACGAGGCGACGCTCGAGGACCCGATGGTGTTTGCGCGGCCGTGGACTTTAAAAATGCCGCTCTACCGCAATATTGAACCGAACGCGGAAGTGCTCGAGTTCAAGTGCGTACCGTTCGTCGAAGAGCTTCTTTACAAAGATTTGGAACCGACACAGTGAATTGCGGATCGTACGGATTACGAAGCCGGGATGAACGCGCTAAGATGGTTTTGAAGGCGAGCCGATAGATCAAGTTTTGTCAAGGAGATCATCGATGCGAACGAAACTCATCAGCTTGGTTGCGGGCGCCGGAGCGTTGCTGACGGCAGCGGCCACGCCGGTTCTCGCGCATCATTCGTTCTCGGCAGAGTTCGATGCGAACAAGCCCGTGAAGCTCGAGGGAACGGTGAAGGAATTCCGTTGGGTGAATCCGCACTCGTGGCTCGAAATCAACGTGCAGAAGCCCGACGGTACGGTCGAGCAGTGGTCGGTCGAGGGGGGCGCGCCGAGCGCGCTTCTGCGCCGCGGGTGGACGAAGAATACGCTCCCGCCCGGCACGCGCGTGGTCGTCGACGGCTATGCGTCGAAGGACGGCGCGCATCGCGCGAACGCACGCGACATCACGTTCCCCGACGGCAAGAAGCTGTTCATGGGGTCGTCGGGCACCGGCGCTCCGGACGAGCGGTCGGGCCAATAACGGCGGGTTGACGACCTAAGGTCGAGGGACACCGGGGGCTCAGGCCCCCGGTGTCGTCTTCGGGGCCGCGAGCGCCTGCGGCTGCGGTCCGCCGGTGGCCCAATCGAGCAATTGCACCGTGTGCAAGACCGGAATCCGGCAGGCGCCTCGTAGCTGCGCGATGCAGCCGATGTTGCCGGTCGCAACAGCCGCCGCGTCCGTCTGCGCGATATTCGCGGATTTGCGATCGCGCAGCCGCGCGGCAATCGCCGGCTGCAGCACGTTGTAGGTTCCAGCCGAGCCGCAGCACAAATGTCCTTCCGCGATCTCGCGTACCGCAAAGCCCGCGGCCGCGAGCAGCGCGCGCGGCGCCGCGTCGATCTTTTGGCCGTGCTGCATCGAGCACGCGGAGTGGTAAGCGACCGCGATCGCGGGTGCACGGCCGGCCGCCGGTAGGCCGAGCTCCGCGAGCAGCTCGGTCACGTCGCGCGTCTTCGCCGCAACCGCGGCCGCCTTCGCCGCGAGCGCAGCATCGTTGCGATACAGGAATCCGTAATCCTTGAGCTGCGTACCGCAGCCCGAGGCAGTCACGACAATCGCATCGAACCGCTCGAGCGAGCCGTAAAGCCGCTCGAGCAGCACCGCCGCGAGCGCGCGCGCGTGGTCGTCGCGGCCGAGGTGATGCACGATTGCGCCGCAGCAGCCGGAGATCGTCTCGACGGCCGCACCGGCGCGGCGCAGCAGCCGTTCGGTCGCGCGCTCGATCTCGGGATCGAGCACGCTCTGCACGCAGCCCGCGAGCAGCGCAACCCGCACGCGCGGCTGCGCCGGCGGCTCGACGGACGCGCGCGGCCCACGCGCGGCGCGTCGCGGCGCAAGCGCGAGCATCGCGCGCAGCCGGGGCGGCAGCAGCGGGCGCAGCGGACGCGCCAAGCGGGCCGCCGCGAGCGCCACGCGAAAGCGCCCGGGATACGGCAGCACGGCGGCGAGCAGCGCGCGCAGCAGGCGGTCGGCGAGCGGCCGCCGGTAGGTTCGCTCGACGTGGACACGGGCATGATCGATCAAATGCTGGTAGTGAACGCCCGACGGACAGGTCGTCATGCAGGCCAGACACGACAGGCAGCGATCGAGATGCCGCACGACGGCGGTCGTCGCGGGCCGGTCGTTCTCGAGCATGTCCTTGATCAAATAGATGCGCCCGCGCGGGCTGTCGAGCTCGTCGCCGAGCAGCACGTAAGTCGGGCACGTCGCAGTGCAGAAGCCGCAGTGCACGCACTTGCGCAAAATCTGCTCGCTCGCGGCGACACCGGGATCCTGGAGCTGGCGGGCGGAGAAACGCGTTTGCATCGCGGCTGCTAACCCATTCGACCGGGGTTGAGCTTGCCTGCGGGATCGAACGCGCGCTTGAGCCGCGCGGCGGCGGCGGCCACTCCAGGCGCAAGCGGTTGAAACACTGGCGTCACCGCACGCTCGGCCGCCGACGCTTTCACGAGCGTGGCGTGGCCACCGCGCAGCGCGTGGCGCACGCGCGCCGCGTCGACGCGCTCGAAGCCGGCCCAGATCAACCCGCCGCCCCAATCGAGCAGATACCGCTCGGGCGCGAGCGCAGCCACGACACGCGGTGCGTCACTCGGCGGCACTGAAACCTTGAACACCACGGGCGAGTCCGCGAGCGCCGCCGCCCCACCGATCGCGGCCCAGAGCGCCCGCGATTCGGCAGCCTCGAGCAGCTCCGCGCGGCCGCGCGCGAGGCGCCGCTCGAGCGCGGCCGCGCGCGCGGCGACCGACGCCGAAAATCCCTCGAGCCGCAGCAGGCAGCCGCGTGCGGGGTCGAACGCGGCCGCGGAGACGTCGTGCGGCGAGCCGAGCGCTGCCGCGAGCAAGCCCACCGCATCGGCCACGTCCCCGATCGGCACGCGCAGCGTGCGCTCGGTCTCTGCGGCCGGCACGACGCGCACCGTAATTTCCGTCAGCACCGCGAGCGTGCCCCAGGAGCCGGCGAGGAGCTTCGGCACGTCGTAGCCCGTCACGTTCTTCACGACGCGGCTGCCGGCGCGAAACGGCCGGCCGCGGCCGTCGATCGCAGCGCAGCCGAGGAAGTGATCTCGCGCGGCACCGGCCGACACGCGGCGCGAGCCTGCGAGGTTCGCCGCAAGCACGCCGCCGATCGTCGGCGCCGCGCCGCCGCTGCCGAGCAGCGAACCGAGGTCGGGCGGCTCGAACGCGAGCCGCTGCGAGTACCCCGCGAGGGCGCGCTCTATCGTCTCGAGCGGCGTCGCCGCGCGTGCAGTCAGCACGAGCTCCTCGGGCTCGTACGCGACGATCCCTGCAAGCGCTGCGAGGTCGAGCAGGTCGGCATCGATCGGCGCGCCGATCATGCGCTTCGACCCGCCGCCGACCGGCTCCAGTGCGCGCGGGTGCCGCGCCACGATCTCCGCCGCGTCCGCCGCGTCGCGAGGCTCGAGCGCAATGCGCTCGCCGGCGGCGGCCGCTGCCGGCGGCGAGTCGGTGCGTCCCGCCTCACTCATCAGAATCGCGGCAGGTCGGGGAAGCGCTCGGCGCCGGCGTGCACGTGCTCCCGTCCGACCTCGGCGCAACGGCTCAGCGTCGGAAATACCTTGCCCGGATTGAAACGCACGTCGGGATCGAACGCGTGCTTGATACGGTGCTGCACGTCGAGATCGCCCGCGCTGAACTGATACGTCATGAGGTCGCGTTTCTCGATGCCGACGCCGTGCTCCCCCGTAAGAACACCGCCCACGTCGACGCACAGCTTCAAGATCTCGGCGCCGAACTCCTCGGCACGCTCGAGCTCGCCGGGTGCATTGGCATCGTAGAGGATCAGCGGGTGCAGGTTACCGTCGCCCGCGTGGAAAACATTGGCGACGCGCAAGCCGTAGCGTGCGGAGAGCTCGACGATCGCGCGCAGCACGCGCGGCAGCTCGCGCCGCGGAATCGTGCCGTCCATGCAGTAGTAGTCGGCGCTGATCCGGCCGACCGCCGGGAACGCGGCCTTGCGGCCGGCCCAGAACGCGAGCCGTTCGCGCTCGCTCGACGACGCGCGGCTGTAGGTCGCGCCGTTCGCGGCCGCGATCGCGCCGACGCGCTCGATCAGAAGGTCGACCTCGACGTCCGGGCCGTCGAGCTCGACGATCAGCAGCGCCTCGACGTCGAGCGGATAGCCGACGTTCACGAACGCCTCGGCCGCATGGATGGCCGGGCGGTCCATCATCTCCATGCCGGCCGGCGTGATGCCGGCCGCGATCACGGCGGCCACGCAGGCACCGGCCGAGGCGACGTCGGCGAAGCCGATCAGGAGTGCGCGCGCGGTCTCCGGACGGCGCAGGATTCGCACCGTCACCTCCGTCACGATGCCGAGTAGGCCCTCGGAGCCTACGACGAGACCCAGCAGGTCGTACTGGGCCGCGTCGAGATGCTTGCCGCCGAGCCGCACGACCTCGCCGTCCGGCGTCACGAGCTCGACGCCGAGCACGTTGTTGGTCGTGAGACCGTACTTCAAGCAATGCACGCCGCCCGAGTTCTCCGCCACGTTGCCGCCGATCGTGCACGCGATCTGGCTCGACGGATCGGGCGCGTAGTAGAAGCCCTCGCCCGCCACCGCGTGGCTTATTCCCAAGTTCGTGACGCCGCACTGCGCGACCACGCAGCGATTCGCGTAGTCGATATCGAGGATGCGGTTGAACTTGCCGAGCGCGACGACGATCGCATCGGCCGCGGGGATCGCGCCGCCCGACAGCGAGGTACCGGCGCCGCGCGGCACGATCTTCACGCCCGCCGCGGCCGCATAGGAAAGAATCGCGGCGACCTCGGCGGTCGTCTCGGGCAACACCACTGCGAGCGGCCGTTGCCGATACGCCGTCAGCGCGTCCGTCTCGTACGCCGCGAGCCGCAGCGGCTCTTCGATCACGTTGTCGGACCGCACGAGGCGGCGCAGTGCGGCGACGATCTCGGATCGGCGCGCCACGAGCGCGGCGTCGGGAGTCGGCAGGCAAATCATGGGCCGGGATTAAACACCAAAACGTTCGCTCGGCATACGTTTACCGAACCGCTTGGACCATCGCATACTGCGTTCCCGTCGGCGGGAGCGACATGGAGCCCATCACATCGATCAAGGCCATTGCGAGCGTGATCCAGCTCGCGGTCGCACCGGTATTCCTGCTCGCGGGCATCGCGGGGCTGCTCGGCGTGCTGTCGACGCGGCTCGGGCGGATCATCGACCGTGTGCGTGTGATCGAGCAGCGCTTGCCGCTCGTCGAGCTCGAGGCCGAGCGCGCAGTCTTGCGCTACGAGACGACCTCGCTGCGCAACCGGATGCTGCTCGTGAACTGGGCGATCCGGCTGATCGCAAGCGGCGCGCTCACTGTCTGCCTCACGATCGTCGCGCTGTTCGTCGGCGACTTCGTCGAGTTCAACATCTCGCCCGCGATCGCGCTCTTGTTCGTGGTCGCGATGCTGCTCTTGATCGCGGGCCTGCTGTTCTTCCTGCGCGAGATCGGGATGTCGACGCGGCAGATGCGGGAGGGCATGGAGATCGTGCTCGAGGAGCGGCCGGCGGAGCGGACGGCCGCATCAGTCCCGCGCGACGCGCGCCCCTGAAGCTCTGCCGAAACGGCACGCCGGCGGTACACCGGGCCGTGTGGCCCGAGCGGCGCGCGCGGCCGGCCGCGTCCGTATGTCACAATCGTGCAATGTCCACCCCGCTCGACACGGCGGCGCACGTTGCGGACGACCCGGGGCCGAGCGGCGCGCTGCGGCTGCTGTTCTGGCTGCGCGTCGTGACGATCGTGTCGCAAACGCTCGTGATCGTGCTCGTCGATTTCGGCTTGCGAAGCCCGCTGCCGCTTGCGTCGCTTGCGGTGCCGATCGGCGCCCTCGCCCTCTGGAACGTGCTGACCTACCGAACGGTCCACGGCGCGCGCCGCATCCGTAACGCCGAGGTTGCGCTGAACCTGGTCGTCGACATCGCGGCGTTCACGGCCGTCATCTATCTCACGGGCGGCCCCACGAACCCGTTCGTATCGCTGTATCTCGTGCCGATCAGCCTCGCGGCGATTTCGCTGCCGGCGCCGCAGGCATGGCTAATCGGCGCGCTGTGCGGCGCGGGCTACTCGCTGCTCTGGTGGCACAGCGTGCCGCTGCCATCCGCGAACGGCCGCTTCGGCGGCGACTTCGACCTGCACCTTGCGGGCATGTGGGTGAACTTCCTCGTCGCAGCGGCGCTGATCCTGCTGTTCGTCGGCCGCATGACGCGGCTCGTACGCCGCCGCGATCGCGAGCTCGCAGAGCTCCACGAAGCCGCGCTGCGCGACCAGCAAATCGTCGAGCTCGGCACGCTCGCCGCCGGCACCGCCCATCAGCTCAACACGCCGCTGTCGACCATCGCGATCATCGCGGAGGAGCTCGACGAGACCACCGCCGACGCAGGCCAGCGCGAGCAGCTGCGCGTGCTGCGCGAGCAGATCGCCGTGATCAACGCGCGGCTGAACGCGATCGCGGGACGCGTCGGCGCCGAACGCAGTCAACGCGCGCGCCAGCGGAGCCTCGACACGTTCGTGCGCGAGCTGCTGGCGGAATGGTGCGCGGCGCATCCGGGGATCGATCTCGCCGCGGCGATCGATCTCGCCGCGGGCGACAGGCAGATCGTGGCGGAGGCGACCGTCGAGCAAGCCATCCGCAACGTGCTCGACAACGCCGCTTACGCGAGCGCAGCGAACGGCCGCACGCACGTCGAGGTCGCCGTGACCTGCCGCGGCAACGTGCTCGAGATCGCCGTCAGCGACGACGGCGCCGGCCTCGATCCCGCGCTGCGCGATGAGATCGGCGTGCGGATCGTCTCCACGAAGGAGCACGGGCTCGGCATCGGGCTCTTGCTTTCGCGCGCGGCGCTGCAGCGCTTCGGCGGTGCGCTCGATCTGCGCACACGCAGCGCGGGCGGCGTCGATGCCCGTATACGGTTGCCGCTCGATGAGCTCCTTGCCGACGCTCGTTGACCACCGCCGCACGGTGCTAGTCGTCGACGACGACATCCGGTTCGCGGAGACGCTCGCGAGCGCGCTTGCGCGCCGCGGCTGGGCCGTGAGCGTCGCGCACGACGGCGCCGGTGCGCTCGAGGCCGCCCGCGCCGCCGTCCCGGCGACCGCCATCGTCGACCTCAAGCTCGGCGACGAGGACGGCTTGGCGCTGCTCGAGCCGCTGCGCGCCGCCGGTCCACAGATGCGGATCGTGGTGCTCACGGGGTACGCGAGCATCGCCACCGCGGTGCGCGCGATCAAGCTCGGCGCGGACGATTACCTCGCGAAGCCCGTCACCGCGAGCGCCGTCGCGGCCGTGCTCGCCGCGGACGCGACGGAGTCCGCGCCGGCTCCGAGCGCACCGATGTCGCCGCGCCGGCTCGAGTGGGAGCATATACAGCGCGTGCTCGAGGAGCATCGGGGCAACATTTCGGCGACTGCGCGCACGCTCAAAATGCACCGCCGCACGCTGCAGCGAAAGCTCTCGAAACGCCCCGTTCGCGATTAGCGCGCCAGAAGCCGAGGCGAAGCGAATGCAACTCCTGCGCAGCGCACTGATCCTGAGCCACCGCTACCTCGGGATCCCGCTGAGTGCGCTCTTCGTCGTGTGGTTCGTGTCGGGCATCGCCATGATCTACGTCGGCGGCATGCCCGAGCTCACGACGCAGGAGCGGCTGGCGCACCTGCCGCCGCTCGATCTCGCCGCCGTGCGCGTCTCGGCCGCCGACGCCGCGCGCTCGGCGCTCGGCGGCACGGCCGACAGCGTGCTGCTCGAGACCGTGGAAGAACGACCGGCTTACCGCCTCGGCAACGGGCCGTTCGGCCGCACGACCGTGTTCGCCGATGACGGCAGCGTGCTCGCGCCGCTCGACGTCGAGCAGAGCCGCGCGACCGCGGCGCGGTTCTTGAGTCTCGCGCCCGGCGCGCTCGAGCACGTCGCCACGCTCGAGCAGCCCGACCAGTGGACGCTGCTGCTCGGACGATCTCTGCCGCTCGTGAAGTTCCGAGCGCACGACGCCGCGGGGTCCGAGATCTACGTCTCGCCCGACGACGCGGACGTCGCGCTCGTGACGACGGCGCGCAGTCGCGGGCTCGCCTGGCTCGCGACGATTCCGCATTGGCTGTACTTCACGCCGTTGCGTTCGCGCCAGCCGCTCTGGTATTGGACCGTCGTCGTCGCTTCCGGCCTCGGCTGCATGCTCGCGCTGCTCGGTCTCGTGCTCGGCGTCACCCAGTTCCGCAAATCGAAGCCGTTCAGCTTCGCGAAATCGGTGCGCTACCGCGGTTGGATGCGCTGGCACTACGTCCTCGGCGCGGTGTTCGGCGTGTTCGCATTCACCTGGGTGTTCAGCGGTCTCCTGTCGATGGAGCCGTTCGCCTGGACCAACGCGACCGGGCTCGAGGCCCCGTCGGACACGTTCTCGGGCGGACCGCTCGAGCTCGAGCGCTATGCGACGCTCGCGCCGGCGCAGGCTCATGCGCTCGACCCGGCGGAGGCGCTCAAGCAGCTCGAGTACCGGCGGATCGGCGGAGCGCCCTACTACCTCGCGCGTTTCGCCGCCCCGGCGGCCGCTCCCGCTCGCGAACGTTTACACCAGCCGTACGCGATCGGCGGCCGCGCCGCGCCGCGGCAACTGCTGATCGATGCACGCACGCTCGCAGTGCGCAGAGAGCCGTTCGACACCGCAGCGCTCGTCGCGCGGCTCACGGCCGCTCTGCCGAACGAGACCGTTGCCGCGCAGGACCTACTGACCGACTACGACGCTTACTACTACTCGCGAGCCCACGAGGCGCCGCTCCCCGTCCTGCGCGTGAAGTTCGCCGACCCGATGCGCACCTGGTTCTACGTGGATCCGGCCTTGGGCGAGCTCGTCGCGGTGATTCACCGCTACAACCGGCTCGAGCGTTGGCTGTACAACGGCTTGCACAGCCTCGACTTCGCCTTCTGGTATCGGCGCCGGCCGCTCTGGGACATCGGCATGATCGTGCTGATCGGAGGCGCGCTCGCGACGAGCTCGATCGGGCTCGTCTTCGGGCTTCGGCGGCTGCGCCGCGATGTCGCGCGCGCGGCGCGTGCCCTCAAGCGGGCGGGCGGTTGATCGCGAGCCAGTAGTAGCCGGCCTGGCGCGCGACTTCCGCGAGAGACTCGAAATCGAGCGGCTTCACGATGTAGCTGTTCGCGCCGAGATCGTAGCTGTCGGCGATGTCGCTCTCTTCCTTCGACGAGGTCATGATCACGATCGGGATTCGCTTCGTGCGCTCGTCGCCCTTGATGGCACGCGTGACCTCGATGCCGCCCACGCGAGGCATCTTGAGATCGAGCAGGATCAACCGCGGGTCGCCGTCCTTGCGGTCCGCGTAGACGCCGCGCCGGAACACGTAGTCGAGCGCCTCCTCGCCGTCCTTCACCCAGGTGATCGGGTTCGCGAGCTTCTGATCCTTGAGCCCGCGCATCGTGAGCTCCGCGTCGAGCGGATTGTCCTCGACGAGCAGGATGCCGACCTCTTCGTATTCTTCCATGCCCCTCTCACTCCTTCGGCAGCGTGAAGTGGAACGTCGCTCCTTCCCCCGGCTTACCGTCTGCCCAGATCCTACCGCCGTGACGCGTCACGATCCTGTGAACCAGTGCAAGGCCTACGCCGGTGCCCGGAAATTCGTCGCCGTGGTGTAAGCGCTGGAACACGCCGAACAGTTTGTCCCGATGCTTCGGATCGAAGCCGGCGCCGTTGTCGCGCACGTAGTACACGAGCTCGCGCTCCTCGCTAATCGCCCCGACCTCGACCGCGGCATCGGGTTTCTTCGACGAGAATTTGATCGCGTTCGATAGCAAATTGACCCATACCTGCTCGAATAGGCTGCGATCGCCCATCGCCTTCGGCAACGCGCCGATCCGGAAGTCGACGGTCCTCCCGTTCAGCTCTCGGCTGAGCCGCTGGTAGACGTTGCTCGCGAGCTCATGCATGTCGAGCTCGGTTCGTTGCAGCGCCTTGCGGCCGAGTCGTGAGAACGCGAGCAGATCGTCGATCAACGCGCCCATGCGCTCGGCCTCACCCTTGATGATTCCGACTTTGCGCTGCGCCTCCGCGTCGAGCGCCGTCTCGTGATCGCGCGAGAGCAGCGCACAGAAGCCGTTGATCGCGCGGATCGGTGCACGCAGGTCATGCGACACGGAATAGCTGAAGCTCTCGAGCTCCTTGTTCGCGGTCTCGAGCTCGGCCGTGCGCGCTGCGACGCGCTCCTCGAGCTCGGCGTTCAAAGTGCGGAGATTCTGCTCGAGCATGCGGCGGTCCTCGACGTCACGGATGGCGCCGATCCACTCCTGAGCGCGTCCGTCATCGGCGACCAACGGCACGGCCCGCAGTTGCACGAAGCGATGCCGTTGCGACTCCGCGCTCCAGAGCCTGAGCTCGAGCTCGAAGGGCTGAGGCAGTGCAACGGCGCGCGCCCATGCGACGTCGAGCGCAACCCTGGCCTCCTCGTCGAATGCCGAGCGCCAGCCGAGGCCGCGGTATTGAGCGAGAGTTTGGCCCGTGTAGGCCTCCCACGCATCGTGGCGCTCCGCGAAGCCTCCATGCTCGTCGGCCGCCCAGACGACCTGTGTGATTGCGGATACCAACGTGCGAATCCGCCGCTCGCCGAGCCGCTGCGCTTGCTCCGCACGCTCGCGCTCGGCGATCTCGTGATGGAGCTGGCGGTTCGACTCTTCGAGCGTCTCGGTGCGTTGCCCGATCTCTGCGAGCATGCTGTTGAAGGCGCCGCCGAGCACGCCGATCTCGTCTTCCGATGCGACTTGCGCACGGGAGCTGAAGTCGCGCTGCTCCACTACTCGCCGGGCCATGGCGGCGATCTCGAGAATCGGCGCGGTCACCGTCTTCTGGAGACGCGCCGACATCAACGCGGCTGCGGAGAGGCTCACCACAAAGACGACGCCGAGGATGCCGATGTAGTCGCGCAGCCGCTCGAACGGGTCGTACGCCGCTTCGAAATACACGGTGCCGAGGATCTCGTTGTTCTGCACGATCCGCTTCCACAGCCGCACGGTGCGGTCCACCGTCCGATAGCCGTCCGTCTCCGGGAGCGGCGGAAAGGCCTCCTCTGTTTGGTCCGCCGCATTCGGATACGTTGCGAACAGCGCGCCCTTGGCCGTATAGATCGCGGCCGCGACGATGCTCGGCCGGGCCTCGAGCAGGTTCAAGTATTCGCGCGCCGCGTCCGGATCGTCGAACTCGAGCGCAGGCGCCGCCGCGAGTCCCAAGATGTCGGCCTGCGAGCCGAGCTCGTTGGCGAGGCTGCTCTTGAAGGTATAGAGGTCGTACCCGAGCAACGCCGCACCGCTGATCAGAAGCGCCGCGGCCGTCGTCGCGAGCACCACGAGCAGCAACTTGCCGCCGACACTCCTGCGTTTGAGCCAGCGTCCCACGCTACGGACCTCGGTAAACGCGCTGCGCGACCGCGAGCAGCCGCGCATTGAGCTTCAGCTCGTTGCGCTCGGCGGCCGGCAGCGATACCTCGAAGCGCACGCGCTGCCGGTCGAGCTTGAAGTTGATGATGCTCCCCGCCGCGATGCCCGATGCGCTCTCGGTCACGGTCAGGATCGGCCTGCTCTGGGCTGCCGCGATGAACCGTTGCTCCAACTGGTCCTCGTCCGCGCCGATGAACAGGATATCGAGCCCTTCGACCGGATCGGTCGGCTCGAGCCGCCGCACGGCGATCGACCGGTCGCTGACCGTTCGGGCGGCCGTAAGCGCCATGAGCTCCGTCGCAAGCTCGCGTGCGCCGAGCACGCCGATTTTGATCGGATCGGTCGGCGCCGCATCCTGGCCGGGCCATTGCACATAGCCGGCGAACTTGTACAGAAACGCGGCCTTGATCGCCGGCTCCGACACCGGCGCGCCCTGCGCCGAACCGCCCATCCGCCAGCACAGGCAAGCGACCGCGGCGAGCAGGATGGCCGGCAACCTGAGCCACGGTTCGGTTCCGCTGCCGAGCACGCGGCGCATCGTCGACTGCTCAGCGCGGCGGATCGGTGCGGCCGAGCGCACGCAGCCGTTCGGTGGGCGACTCCGGAATGCGCCGCTCCGCAGGAGCCGAGCCGCGCAGTAGGCTCGCCAAGTCCTCCGCTGCAGTGCCGAGCCAGGCTTCGATCTCGGCCGCCGCGCCCGGACGACGCAGCAGATAGCCCTGAATAGCGCCGCAGCCCAGGTCGCGCAAAATCTTGACTTGCTCGGGCACCTCGACGCCCTCGGCGACGGTTTTGAGCCCGAGCGACTCCGCCAGGCCGATGGTGGTATGCACGATCAGCCGATGGCTGCGGTTGGTCGCCACGTCGCGCACGAAGCTGCGATCGATCTTCAAGACGTCGACCGGTAACCCCGCCAGCACGCGCAGCGAGGAATGCCCCGTGCCGAAGTCGTCGATCGCAATCGCGACGCCGGCCTGCCGGAGCCGCGCAAGGCTCGCGCCGGCGCGCCGCGGATCCGCCATCAAGGTGCTCTCCGTGACTTCGAGCTCGAGGCGGTGCGGTGCACTGCCCGTCGCCTCCAAGAGCGCCAATACCCGGTCCGCAAAGTCTTCCCGATTGAGCTGCAGCGGCGAGACGTTCACCGCGACGCGCAGGCCGACGTCGCCCGGCGCGTGCCATGTCCGCGTTTCCTCGAGGGCGCGGGCGATGACCCACGTGCCGACCTCGTCGATCAACCCGAGCGACTCCAGCAGCGGCACGAACACATTCGGGGGAACGGCGCCGCGTGGCGATTCGGGCCAGCGCAGTAGCGCCTCGACGCCGTCGACGCGCCCGCTCGCAAGATCGAGCTTGGGCTGGTAGTTCAGCACGAAGCGACCGTCGGTCACGGCGCGGCGCAGATCGTTGATCAAGCTCAAGCGCTCCGTTGCGCGCGCCTTCATCGTCGGCACGTGCCGCAGGTACGCTTGGCCCTGCTCCTTCGCATGCTGCAACGCGGTGTGTGCGCACTGCAGCAGCGATTCGGCATCGGTACCGTCTTCCGGCGCCTGTGCGAGTCCGCCCCGGATCGACACTCGAAGCTCGCGATCGTGAATCAGGAACGCCGAATCGAACAGCGCCGCGACATTGGTCTGCAGACTCGCGGCTACGTCCTCGGCCGCGTCGATCGCCATCACCGCGAATCGATCGCCCGTGAGCCTGCAAAGCAGGTTGCTGTCGCGAAAGCCGTTCTTCAGCCGCTCGGCGACGAGCTGCAGCAGCAGGTCGCCTGCGTGATGCCCGAGCCCGTCGTTCACCATGCCGAGATCCGCAATGTCGACGACCAGCAGCGCGACCTTTCGGCCGTCGCGGCGGGCGTTCTCGATGGTGCCGGCAAGCCGCTGCACATAGAGCGAACGGTTCGCGAGCGAGGTCAGCGGGTCGAAGTACTCGAGGTATTCGGCGCTTTCCTTGTTGTGCAGATATTGGAGCGAGAACGTAATGTTGGCGGCGACCTGCTTGAGCAGCGCCAGCTCGGCATCGCCGAACACACCGCTTTCGTCGGCATGCAGCTCGAGCGCGCCTA
The DNA here is from genome assembly GCA_963817615.1 of uncultured Gammaproteobacteria bacterium. Classification (GTDB taxonomy): domain Bacteria; phylum Pseudomonadota; class Gammaproteobacteria; order Steroidobacterales; family Rariloculaceae; genus FEN-1219. Next base: position 1,603,456 of record CAWFPH010000003.1, read on the forward strand.
TCGCGGTGCCGTCGATTGCGAGCGGCAGCGCGATGCACGAACGGACGCCGTGCTCGAGCGGCGTGTCGCGCAGCGCCTTCGGCATCGACTCGTCCGGCAAGCTGCGGACATCCTCGACGATGACCGGCTCGCCGCTCGCGAGCGCTTGGGCCGCGGGCGCTGCGCCGTCGGGCGCCGCCCGACTCGTGGACCAGCGCTCGCTGCCGGCGTGGGCGCGGCCGTACGAGCAGACCAGCGGCTCGGCGGAGCCATCGGCCGGCGTGAGGTAGATCGTCGCCTGCACGTACCCGCCGACGCTCACCGCGAGCCGGCACGATTCCTTGAGCAACTGCTCCCGTTCGCGCAGCCGCATCACCGCCGAGCTCGCACCGCTCAAAAATCGCAGCGCGCGGTTGAGGCGCCTGATGCGGTTCTCCTGCGCAATGCGTTGGGTCACGTCGCGGTCGATCCCCCGCACGCCGACGACGCGTCCCTCCGCGTCGCGCAGCGGAACGGTCGTGCGCTCCAGCCACTTGAACTTGCCGCTCTTGTGTCGCCAGCGCAGCGTGATCACCTTGCCGTCCGGATCCGTGTGCTCGCCGCCTGCGGCTTCCGCGAACATGGCCTGCATTTCGAGCCCGTCGCCCTGCACGACGTAATCGAGCGCTTTCCGGCCGAGCATCTCATGATGGCGGTAACCGAGAATTTCGAGCACGCTCGGGCTCGAGAACGTGAAGCGGCCTTCCCGGTCGCATTCCCAGATCCAATCCCGCGAAGAGTCGATGATGTTCTGAAGCCGCGACTCGCTGCGCCGCAGCATCTCTTCGGCGAGGTCCTTCGCGCGCGTGGCCTCCGCCTGCCGCAGCGCGCCCCGGATCGCGGGCACTAGGCGGCGCAGATTGTCCTTGAGCACGTAATCGACGGCGCCGCGCTTCAGGGCTTCGATGGCGCGCTCCTCGCCGATCGTGCCCGACACGAAGATGAACGGCGTGCACGGCGTATCGTTCTTCGCGATCTCGAGCGCCGACAGACCGTCGAATCCCGGCAGCGAAAAATCGGACAACACGATGTGTGGCGCGAATTCGGCGAGACCGGTGCGGAACGTGTGCTCGTCGAGCGCCACGCGGCAGGCGATGTCGAGACCGCCGTCCGCCAGGTGCCGCGCGATGAGCTCCGCATCGGCGGGATTGTCCTCGAGCTGCAGCACCCTGATGGGATCACGATGCTCGCCGCCGCTCATTCGAGCGTTCATCGGCGCGGCCGCTCAGCGAGCGCAGCGCAGCATTGCGGCGCGAGCGAGCTAAAACCGAGCCGCCGAGAGGCTGCGCGGCATTGTCCGGAGTCGATCATGAGCGCTTGCAAGCATGCACGGCAATGTTCGGCCGGGCAGAATGATGTAGACCCTAACGATTCGGACATAGCCGCGACCCGACCTGCTTCACGTTTTACCGCTCGCCGCTTCGAATATCGGAAATCTGCGCGGCCGGCCGCACGCGCTTGCCTCAGCCGAGTGCGGTGTCCAAGTGATTACGCTCGTCGTCTTCGAAAGTGCGCGCGCCGTCGATCGGCAAGCGCAGCGTGAACCGCGTGCCTTCCCCGACCGCGGACTCGAACTCGATGGTGCCGTGATGGTGCTCGACCACGATCCGATGCGCGATCGCGAGACCCTGGCCGGTTCCTTTGCCGAGTCCCTTGGTCGTAAAGAACGGATCGAATACCTTGTGACGGATCGCGCCGGGAATCCCGCAACCCGTGTCGCCGATCGAGATGCTGACGCTCGCGCCTTCGGCGCGCGTCGCAATCGAGATCAGGCCCTTCTTGCCGTCGTTCGCAGCGGCCATGTCGGCGATCGCGTGAGCCGCGTTCACGACGAGATTCAAGACGACCTGATTGATCTCGGACGGATAGCAGACGACCGGTGGCAGGTCCTCTGCGAGATCGAGCGCGATGTCCGCCACGTATTTCCACTCGTTCCGTGCGACGGTCACGGTGTTCTCGATGGCGCGGTTCAGATCGGCCGCGGTCATGTCGTCGGCCGGATGGGAGAACTCCTTCATCGCAAGCACGATCTTCTTGATCCGCCCGATTCCCGCCGCGGCCTGGTCGATAGCCGCCGGCACCTCGCCGACCATGTAGTCGAGATCCGCGGCCTGCACCAGCCGCGCGAGCTCGGCGGCCGCGAGCGGCTCAGCCCCCTTCGCGGCCGCGACGCAAGCCTCGAGCAGCGGCTTCACGTCGCGGAAGCCCTCTGCCAGAAACGTGATGTTGTCACCCACGTATTGAGCGGGCGTGTTGATCTCGTGCGCGATGCCCGCCGCAAGCTGGCCGATTGCCTCCAGCTTCTGTGCGAGCCGCAGCTGCTCGCCCAGCCGCACCTCTTCAGTGACGTCGCGCGCGATGCCGCCGACGCGCGCAATCTCCGAGCCCTCGAAGATCGGGTAGGCACGATTGTGGATTCGCCGCACCTGCCCGTCGGGACGCACGATGCGGAAGTCGAGCTCGTAGTCCGTGCCGCTCGCGAGGCCGTTCTGGGCGTCGCGCTTGATACCGCGATCCTCCGGGTGGATGTAGCTTTCCCACAGCTCGAGCGTCATCCCCGCGCGCGGGCGTCCCCACACTTGCTCGAACGACGGGCTCAGGTACAAGAACTCGCCGTTCAGCGCGCGCATCCACAACACTTCCGCGATCCGGGAGGCCACTTCGTCGAACCGTTGCTGGCTCGCGAGAAGATCGACCTCGAGCCGGCGGCGCTCCATCTCGCGCGTGATCATGCGCCGCAGGACCGATTCGCTGATCGATCGTTTCAGAATGTAGTCCCGCGCGCCGCGCTTGAACGCCTCGGCCGCGAGGCGATCGTCCCCGGCGCCCGTGATCATGATCACTGCCGCATGCTCGTGCACGAATCGCACGAGCCCATCGAGACCGACCATGCCCGGCAGATAGTGATCGAGCAGCACGCAATCCGGGCGCTCGCGGCGGAAGATCTCGAGACCCTGGTTCACGTCTTCGGCCTCGAGCACCGTGAACTGCGCGTTCAGCATTCGGACGATGAGCTCCCGATCGGCGACGTTGTCGTCGATGACGAGGATTTTCGGTCTCGAAGATTCCATCGCGACCACCCCTGCCGCCTTGAAGCCGCGCGCTGCACTCGAGACCGCAGTCGACTGAGCGCGGCCAAACTTGAGGCGCCGAGCGCACACACCGCCGGTATTCAGGGAAAGCACTACGGTGACGGCGGGAATCGTTGGCGCTCAGCCGCCATTTGCGGCTGCGGGAACGTTGCAGCGCGACCCCCGTCGCGGTTGCACCCGCGCGCCGGGGTTAGGATCGGCCACCAGTGGAGCCTCGCACGACCGGAACCTTGCATACCGAACGTTACGTTGTAGCGATGGAGCGGCTGGTCGCAGTCGTGCAGCAGCTGTCATTGGCCCGCGATCTCACCGCCGTGATGGCGATCGTCCGCGCCGCAGCCCGTGAGCTCACCGGGGCCGACGGGGCGACTTTCGTCCTCCGCGACGGCGACTCCTGCCACTACGCCGACGAGGACGCGATCGCTCCGCTCTGGAAGGGTAGACGCTTTCCGATCTCCTCCTGCATCAGCGGCTGGTCGATGACTCATCGCCGCGAGGCCGTCATCGAGGACATCTTTGCGGACCCGCGGATCCCGCACGAGGCGTACCGTGCGACCTTCGTCAAAAGCGTGCTGATGGTGCCGATCCGCCGGTTCGATCCGATCGGCGCCATCGGCAACTATTGGGCGCAGCGTCATCTACCGACCGGCGACGAGATCAAGGTGCTGCAAGCGCTCGCCGACACCACCGCCGTCGCGCTCGAGAACGTGCAGGTGTACGCCGAGCTCGAGCGCCGCGTGCAGGACCGCACGGCGGAGCTCGAGCTCGCAAATGCGGACCTCGAAAGCTTTTGCCATTCGGTCTCCCACGACCTGCGTGCTCCCGTTCGGGCAATCGGGGGCTTTTGCAACCTGATCGCAAAGGATCACGGCGCGATGCTCGATGCCGAGATCGAGCGCAAGCTCGGGGTCATCAGGGGCGAAGCGCAGCGCATGGGCACGCTGATCGACGACCTGCTCGCGTTCTCGCGGCTCGGCCGCAAAGCGCTGAAGCCCGCCATGCTGAACATGACCGGTATCGTGCAGCGCGTGTTCGAGCGGCTGTCGCGCGAGAGCAGCGCAAGCGTCGAGCTCAAGCTCGAGCCGCTGCCGCAAGGCTACGGCGACCAGAGTTTGCTGGAGCAAGTGTGGGTGAACCTGTTGTCGAACGCGATCAAATTTTCGGCGAAAAGGACATCGCCCGTGATCGTCGTCGGCGGGCGGGACGACGCCGGCGAAACCACCTACTTCGTCCGCGACAACGGAGCCGGCTTCGAGCCGCGGCAGGCGGGAAGACTGTTCGAGCCGTTTCAACGTCTGCACCATGAGCGCGAGTATCCGGGTAGCGGCGTCGGGCTCGCGCTCGCTCATCGAATCGTGACCCGCCACGGCGGCCGCATCTCGGCGACGGCCGCACCGGACGCCGGCGCGACGTTCACTTTCACCCTGCCCGCACAGACGGACGGCGCTTTCGGCGCGCCGACGGCCGGCGGCCTCGCCTCCTAGCGCCGCGCAGCCGGATCCTGGCGGAAGAACGCGCGCAGCTGCGTGTACACCGCCGGATACTCCTTGCGGAAGCGCACCGGCACGTCGAAGAACATCTCACTGCAGACCGCGAAGAACTCGGCAGGGTCCTCTGCGGCGTAGGGGTCGAGCCACGGCTTGCGGCCGCGGTCGAGCTGGGCGAGCAGCGCCTCGTAGGCGTCGTCGAAGGCCGCTACCCAATCCTCGAGCCGCATGCCCGAGTGCAACGGCGGCACGCCGTCTGCCTCGCCGTCGAGCATGTCGAGCTTATGGGTGAACTCGTGCACCACCACGTTGTAGCCGTCGCCGCGGCCGCTCTCGGCCACCTCGCTCCAAGCGAGAATCACGGGACCGTGCTGCCACGCCTCGCCGCTCAACACGTCGTCGCTCGAGTGCACTATGCCGTCCTCGTCGACGAACTCGCGGTTGCGCACGAGGAACTCGTCGGGATAGACGATCACCGACGCAAAGCCCGCGTAGCAGTCGAGACCGAGCTCGAGGATCGGTAGGCACGCGAGCGCCGCTATTCGCACCCGCATCGATTCCTCGAGCGCAAATCCGCCGGCCGCCTCGAATCGCTTCTCGTGCATGAACAGCAAGGCGAGGTCGCGAAGCCGCCGCTCGGCGTCCTGCGGCAGCCGCGCGAGCACGGGGCTCGCAGCGAGCGCGGCGCGCCAAACATCGTCCGGAATCGAGCCGCGCGCGAGCACGCGGCGCCGCCGCCAAGCTCTGAACATCGATCCGCGAGCCGCCGTTGCGGCGCCCGGCCTCCTGCTTAGGTCAGGTGCTGCTTGAAGAACGCAATCGTGCGCTGCCAGGCGAGCGTCGCGGCAGCCTCGTCATAGCGGGGCGTGGAGTTGTTGTGAAAGCCGTGATTCGTGCCGTCGTAGCGGTGCATCTCGTACTGGACGTGCGCCGCCTCGAGCGCGGCCTCGTAGTCGGGCCATAGGGCATTGATGCGCTCGTCGTTGCCTGCGAACTGCAGGAGCAGCGGCGCTTTGATCTTGGGCACCTCGGCCGCCGCCGGCGGCGCGCCATAGAACGGCACGCCGGCATTCAGATCTGCGCCGAGCGCAACGGCCAGGTTGTTGACCATGCCGCCTCCCCAGCAGAATCCCACGGCGCCGAGCTTGCCGTTGGACAACTCGTGCGGCTTGAGCCAGCGCGCGCTGTTCACCATGTCTTGGCGCAGCTTCGCCTGATCGAGCCCCGCCTGCCGCGTCCGGCCGTCGTCGTCGTTGCCGGGATAGCCCCCGGCCGGGGCTAGGCCGTCCGGCGCAAGCGCGAGAAAACCCTCGACCGCGACACGCCTCGCGACGTCCTCGACGTACGGGTTGAGCCCGCGGTTCTCGTGGATGACGAGCACGGCCGGAAACTTGCCGTCGCGGGCCGGGTGCACGAGGTAGCCGCGCATGCTGCCCGAGTTGCCGCCCGGAGAGGAATACTCGACGTACTTCGCCTTGATGCGCGGATCTGTGAAGGAGATGGTCTGCGCCTCGACGTACCGAGGAAACAACGCCTGGGCCATCGCGAGCGCCGACACGCCGCCGATGACGATCGCGCTCGCACGGGCGAGGAATTCGCGCCGCTCGATTCGGCCGTGGCAATACTCGTCGTAGAGCTCGTAGATCCGCGGATCGATGTCTGCGGGCGGAACGCGAAACGGCTCGAGCTCTTGCGCGGACATCGTGGGACTCCCCGATTCGTAAGCGTGACCCCGGTTCAAAGAGCGCCTGGGCGCACGTTCGCACGCCGCCCGCTTGGCCCCTTGCCAATCACTGTATAATCATCGTAGGTTGGCCGCGCGCTCGATTGCAAACGGGGGGGTGGGCATGAAAACTTCATCGCTACGCAGGCACGCCAGCGGCGCGTCGATCTTGGTTGCGGCCGCACTCGGCATCTCCACGCCAGCGCTTGCGCACCATTCGTTTGCAATGTACGACCAGGCGCAGACGAAAACCGTCACCGGCAAGCTCACGCGGTTCATCCCGGGCGCCAATCATGCGCAGCTGTACTTCGAGCTCGTCGACGACAACGGCAAAAGGCTGCTCGGTCCGGACGGCAAGCCGCTCGTCTGGGGTGTCGAGACCGGACCCGCCGCAACCATTGCGAAGCAAGGCGTCACGGTCAAGTCGTTTCCGCTCGGCACCGTGCTCACCGTCACGCTGAACCCGCTGCGCGACGGCCGGCCGTTCGGCGCGCTTGCAAGCGGCGCGCAGCTCGTCAAGTGCGGCATGGAAGTTCCGAAGGGCGGCTGCAACGAAAAAACCGGCCAGGTCTTGCTGACCTCGCGCAATTAGCTCGTTCAATGCCGCGCTCGCGGCGCCGCGGTGCCGCGGCCTTGGCCAGACGGGGGACTCGACAATGACGGATCGACGCTGCGCGCGCGCGCTCGGGCTTGGACGCGCCGTGCTCCTGATCGGCTTCGCGCTGACCGCCCAGCCGCTGCTCGCGCAGTCGGCGTCCTGTCCGCTCGGGCGCGATCTATTACTCGTCAACGGCCACATCCACACGATGGACGCGCGCGACTCCGTCGTTTCGACCGCGCAGATCATCGGCAATCGCTTTGCGGTCGTCGGCGGCCGGCCCGCGGCGACGCCGTGCACGGACCGCATCGATCTCAACGGCCGTACGGTCGTCCCGGGGCTGATCGACAACCACAACCATATTCTGCTGCTGGGGCTGAGGCCGGGCCACGACACGCGGCTCGAGAACGCGCACTCGATCGCCGCCGTGCTCGACACGCTGCGCGCGAAGACCGCTACCGTGCCCGACGGTGAGTGGATCACTTCGATCGGCGGCTTCGACATCAACCAGTTCACGCCGCCGCCGGCCGCGCCGCGCTTCCCGACGCTTGCGGAGCTCGATGCGGTGACGCCGCGCCATCCGGTGTTCATCCAACAGTCGTTCTCCGGGCCGGCGGTCACGAACAGCTTGGGCAAGCGTTTCTTCGAGAGCCGCAAGATCGAGGTCGGCGCCGACGGGTCGCTCGCAGGCGGCTTTCAGGTGCCGAACCCGACCACGCGCGCGCTGTTTGCGCTACGGCAGATGCAGACGTTCGACGATCAGAAGCGCGGCACTCTCGACGCGATGCGCTACGCCGCAAGCCTCGGCATCACGACGCATCTCGACGAGGGCGCGTTTCCGGCAAGCGGCACGCCGAGCGACGGTGCGGCGCACGCCGACGATCACTACTACGACGCATTGCTCGCGCTCTACCACGAAGGTGCGCTGATCAACCGCTTCAGGCTCGACTTTCTCTACATGGAAGCAGACCCTGCGACACCGAAGCTCAAAGCACGGCTCGCGGACGCGTTCCCGAAGTTCGGCGCCGACATGCTGAAGACGGTCGGCATCGGGGAGTTCACGGGCGGCGACAGCGCGATCATTGCGCAAGCGTCCCCGGCATGGGAGAACGGCACGAAGCTGGTCGCGCAGGCCGGTTGGCGCAACGAGAATCACTCGCTCACGCAAGGCGATTTCAAGACGATCATCGACGGCTGGGACGCAGTGAACGCGTCGCTGCCGCCGCCCGGCATCACGAAGCTGCGCTGGGTGCTCGCACATGCGCCGTTCATCACGCCGGAGTACATCGCGAAGCTCAAGGCGCTCGGCGGCGGCGTCAGCGTGCTCGGCGGCTGGCGCTGGCTCTCGGGCACCGCCCAGCAGAACGGCCCGCCGTTCCGCACGCTGCACGACAGCGGCATCCCCATCGGCATGAGCTCCGACGGCATGCAGATCTCGCCGCTGAACCCGTGGATCGGCCTGTACTACGTGGTGACCGGCAAGAATGCACGCGGCGAGCTGATCAACGCGGGCCAAACGCTCGAGCGCAACCAGGCCATCAAGCTCTATACCGCTGCAAACGGCTGGTTCTTGGGCGAGGAGAAGCTGCTCGGCACGATCGAGCCCGGCAAGTACGCCGACCTCGTGGTGCTGAGCGCCGACTACTTCGATCCGAAGGCCGTGCCGGACGACGCAATCGTGAACATCCGCTCGCTGTTGACCGTCGTCGACGGCAAGATCGTCCACGGCTCAGTGGCCGACCTTCGCTAGCCCCGCCTCGGCGCGCGAGCCGCGGCATGGCCGTGGCCGGCTACTTCGAGGACTTCAGGCGCATGCGCGCGGCGCCGGTCTTCGGATCGGCGAACTCGCGATTGTCCTCGCAGACGTACTCGTAGAGCTTGTAGTCCGGCTTGCGCTGATATTCCCACGTGAACTTCCACGGCTCGGCGAGGTACACCGGATCCGTGATCGTGATCTGATCCTCGAAGTGATCGTCGTCGATGACGCGCATTCGCTCGGAGATCCGCATCTCGGGCGAATGCGGCACGTTGCGGAACTGCACGCTTTCCTTGATGCCGACCGTGTCGACGACGAGCGTGTCGCCGTCCCAGCGGCCGGTCGAGTGCCCCCAGAACCCGGGCTCTGCGTCGTCGATCGGTACGGGCTTCTCGCCCATGTAGATGCGGCGCACCTGGTTGTACGCCTCTTGGATGATGGTGAATTGGCCGCGCGTCTGCAGCACCTCCATCGGGAACATGCCGGCCATCATCGCGGGCATTCCGTCCGGGATGCAGTGGGTGTAGCCCGTCGCGATCGGCTCGCCGCGCTCGTTCGCCTCGCGGATCTTCTGCTGCTCGGCCTGATAGGCCGCAAGATACTCCGGCTTGAGCGGCGGCGGCGGCATCGGCGGCGGCGGCGGCAGCTTCGGCAGCGCCGCGCCCGCGTCGGTTACGAGGCTCGCCGAGGACGGAGGATAGCGCTCCCAGGTTCCGCCGAAATCCCGTTTGGGGCCCGCGGCCGAATCCGAGCGGCTGTGCGTGACGCCCTGTGCGTTCGCGGTCGCAACGCCGAGCAGCGACGCAAGCATGACCGCGCTCGTTACGGTACCCGCGAGGAAGTCTTGTTTGCTCATGGCGCGCCCCGCTACTCGATCGTCGCGGGACCGGCAGGTCCGCCGTTCGAGAACTTGCGGCCGTCCGCGAGCGTGACTTGCTTGAGCAGCGCGCCCGGCTCGCCCGTGCGCAGCGGGGCAACGATCACGGTGAGCTGATCGCCCGGCTTGATCATGTTGAACTTCCAACCGACGCGATTCAGGATGCCGGGATTCGCGCATTCGATCGTCCAGTCCTCGTGCCCTTGGTTGCCCTTCGGCACGTCGAGCTCGATGTATACGTGCGGGTTCTGCCAAGTGAAGTCCTTGACCGTGCCCGCGAGCTTGATCTGCTTGACCGGCTCGAACATCGCGAATGAATGGTGGGCGTGCGCAGCGCCCGCGCAGCCCAAGGCGCAGAGCACGACGAGCCCCGAGACTCGGGTATTGAGCGTCATATTTTCCAAACCCCCTTGGACGATGTGCACAGTATAGGTGCACGCACGCGCGCAGGTAAGGCTCGTCATTGTGCGCGAATGTACCCGATCGTTTGTCCGGCGTCGGGGTCGCCGCATCGTGTCGCGGCCCCGCGATCATGGGCGAGCGCAACTCAAGCGTCATACACGATGTTTTGTGACGGTACACCGCGACTCGTCGGGCCGCGCCTTGTTGTGATCGCACAAGACGCCGATTCCATTTCCATGTATTCCGAATGAGCTCCGCGCCTTCGCCATTCGTCGCTCCTGCCCCGGCAGGCACCGATGACGCGCGTTCCGACCACGAGCCGCACGGCGCCGAGCAGTGGCGCGCGCTCGAAGGCACGCCGGGCCGCGAGACGCGGCGAATGCTCGAGACGCTGCTCGGCAATCTCGCCGGCATGGTGTACCGGTGCCGCAACGACGCCGATTGGACGATGGAGTTCGTGAGCGACGGCTGCGAGCGCGTGACCGGCTACAGGCCGAGCGATCTGCTCCTGAACGACCGCGTCTCCTACGAAGAGCTCACCCATCCCGACGACCGCGAGCGCGTGCGCCGAGCCATCAACGAAGCGCTCGCGGAGCGCCGCCGGTTCAACGTCGAATACCGCATTCAGCACGCCGACGGCGGGGTGCGCTGGGTCTGGGAGCGCGGCGTCGGACTCTACGGCGCCAGCGGCGAAGTGCTCGTGCTCGAGGGCATCATCGAGGACATCACGCAGCGCATGGAATCGGAGCTCGCGCTGCGCGAAGCCGAACGCCGCTACCACAGCCTCTTCGACAACGCGATCGAGGGCATTTTCCGGACGTCGCCCGACGGCCGCTATCTCGACGCGAATCCCGCGCTAGCGCGCATCTACGGGTTCGAGTCGCCGCAGGAGCTGATCGGCTCTCTGCGCGACATCCGCAAGCAGCTCTACGTCGATCCGAGTCGGCGCGAGGAATTCATGCGGATCATCAAAGCGCGCGGCGCGATCAGCGATTTCGAGTCGCAGGTGTACCGGCGCAACGGCGACGTGATCTGGATCTCCGAAAACGCACGCGCCGTGTTCGATGCCGAAGGCCGCGTGCTGCACTACGAAGGCACGGTCGAGGACATCACGGAGCGCAAGCTCTATCAGTCGCGCATCGAGCAGCAGGCGCACTACGACACCCTCACGGGTCTCGCCAACCGGTCGCTGCTGAACGATCGGCTGCAGCAAGCCATTCTGACTGCAGCGAGCTACGGCACACGTCTCGCCGTCGTGTTCGTCGACCTCGATCGCTTCAAGTTCATCAACGACAGCTTGGGGCATCACGTCGGCGACCAGCTGCTGCAGGCGATGGCCGCACGCTTCAAATCCTGCGTGCGCGAGTTCGATACGGTCGCCAGGCTCGGCGGCGACGAGTTCGTGCTGCTCGTGAACGGCCAAGGCGAGCCGGATGCGGTCGGTAAGAGGATGGAGCGTTTGCTCGAGACGATCTCGCAGCCGTGGCGCACGGCGCACGGCGAGTTCGAGGTGACCTGCAGCATCGGTGTCGCGCTGTACCCCGATGACGGCGGCGACGCCGCCACGCTGCTGAAGCACGCGGATTCCGCGATGTACCGCGCGAAGGAGCACGGCCGCAACAACTTTCAGTTCTTCACGAACGAGCTGAACCGGACGATGAAGGAGCGGCTCGAGCTCGAGAGCAATCTGCGCCGCGCGCTCGAGCGGGGCCAATTCGAGCTGCTCTATCAGCCGCGGGTGGCACTCGAGGACCGGCGCATCGTCGGCTGCGAGGCGTTGATCCGCTGGCAGCTCCCGGGGCGCGGCGTGGTTCAACCGGGCCGGTTCATCCCGGTGGCCGAGGAAACCGGTCTGATCGGATCCATCGGCCGCTGGGTCCTCGAGACGGCGTGTGCGCAGAACAAGGGCTGGCAGAAGGCCGGCCATCCGTCGCACGTCGTATCGGTGAACGTGTCGCCGCGTCAATTCCGTCACGGTCTGGTCGACACCATCGAGGAGGTGCTCGCCAGCACGGGACTCGACGCGCGCTGGCTCGAGATCGAGGTCACCGAGAACATGGTGATGCACGACGCCGAGCACATGATCGAGATGCTGCATGCAATCAAGCGGCTCGGCGTGCAGATCGCGGTCGACGACTTCGGCACCGGCTACTCGAGCTTGAGCTATCTCAAGCGTTTCCCAGTGGACCGGCTCAAGGTCGATCGCTCGTTCGTGATGGACATCGCGAGAGACACGGACAGCGCGGCAATCGTGCGCACGATCATCGCGCTCGGCCACAACTTAGGCCTCAAGGTCGTCGCCGAGGGCGTCGAAACGGAAGAGCAGATCGCATTCCTTCGTGCGAACGACTGCGACGAGCTACAGGGCTATTACTTTTCGGAACCCGTGTCGGGGTGGCGCTTCCGCAAACTGATGCCGGCTCGGCAATCGCGTTGAGAAGCAGCGATCACATGCTCCGCGCCCAGCCCCAGTGGTCGGTCGTGACGCCGCCACTGAGCATGAAGCGCGGAGCGTTCCCCGCGTTCGGTGCTGCGACGTGGAGCGTCAGTGGATGAAGCAGAATCACATCGCCCGCTGAACCTGTGATCTCGACGACTCGCAACGGAATGCCGGCGCTGTCTTCGGCGCGGTCCATGAATCGTCTGATCCGTTCATCCGGATCGCCCTCGGTGTGCAAATCGCGAATATAGGGGTGCGACTGAAGAAGCTTCCGCATGTCCGAACTTCGCGCCCGAGCGGGCGGCGGATTCTCTTTGAACCAGTGGTGCACGAGGCGATGCGAGCCGCCGAGAACTAGTGTGCCGCCGCACCGCGGCGCCACATCGCCGAAAAGTGCGAGCGTCTTGACGCCACGCGGCGGCCTGAGCGCGCTCGTGTAGTTCGCGTCGATATGCCAGCCGCGCGCGGGGACGCCCCATCCGTGCTTGCTCGGGAAGACAATGAAGATCGCGCCCCAATTCCTCGGCAGGGCATAGACCTGGCTTGCCAGGATGATATCGACTGCGGCGAGCACGCACCGGCTGCCGACTGCACGAAATACGGGATGGTCATTCAACCGCCGCAGATGCGCCGGCCGTTCGACCCTCCAACTCGACGGCTCTCGCTGGTCGATACCGACGGCGGCGAGCGCCTGCCAGACGGTCTCGCGCATCGCCTGCGCCACTGCGGCGTCGAAGGCTTGGGACACTCGCATCCAGCCGTGCTCATGGAAGTGCTCGATCGCTTCCGCCGGCGGGCGAGGCGACGCGATCTGCTCGGACGATAATTGGTGATCTATGGGCATGGGGCCGTCCCGGCGACGGCGCCCCGCAGCAGATCCTCGCTCCAGCCGATGCTAGAACGATCGATCTACCGCCGGGCAGTACCCCACGGCCCACCGCGGGGCGCGGTGAACGATACGCAATCCTGCCATGCCGCAGGTCGTTGGACCAAGGCAGCGGCGCGCGCCTCGCACCTCATGCATCGCACCTCCGCACGCTGCGCCTCGTGGGCGGACCGGAATCTCGATCGAACGCCACCGGCCATACACTGACGCCGCAGCAGCAACGTGCTGCGGCGCTGTCGTCAACGAGCCGCCGGCACGCCACAGCTCGTGCCGACAAGCCTCTCGCAAATCCCCCAGAGCCGCTCCTCGAGCGCCTCGCCGCGAAACTCGCACGGCCGCTCCGTCCGGTCGTAGAAGAATCGTCCGCTCACGCCTTCCACCTGCTCGCTCGTAGCAAGCCACACCGCCGTGTCGGCGCCCTGCGGGATCGTGCGGCCCGGCCGGTTGCGGTAGGCCTCGCGCAGCGACGGCGGCATGTCGCGCGACAGCTCCGTGCCCGCGACGAAACCCGGCGTATAGGCGTTCGCCGTCACACCGCTGCCTTCGAGCCGGCGCGCGAGCGCCCACGTGAGCAAACGGTTGCACGCCTTCGACTGCGCATAGGATTGCAAGCCGTCGTAACGCCGCTGCTCGAACTGCAGATCGTCGAGGTCGAGTTCACCGGCAAACGCCGACGCGACGTTCACGATGCGTGCCGGCGCGCTCGCGACGAGCATATCGAGCAGCTCGCAGGTGAGCAGAAAGTAGCCGAGCACGTTGGTCGCGAAGGTGAGCTCGACGCCGTCGACACTCGTCTTGCGGTAGCCCACCGAGACGCCGGCGTTGTTCACGAGCACGTCGAGCCGGGGATACGCCGCACGAAACTCGCGCGCGAAATCGCGAATCGAGCCCTGGCTAGACGTATCGAGCGGCAGCACATCGACCGCTGGCGCGCCCGCGGCGCGGATCTCCTCCGCCGCGCGCGCGCCGCGCGCGGCATCGCGCGAACCGATCACGAGCCGCGCGCCGCGCCGGCCGAGCTCGACTGCGATCTCTTTACCGATTCCGGCCGTCGCACCGGTCACGAGCACGAGCTTTCCCTGCATTCCAATTCCCTCCTGATGCGGGCCGCTCATCTGGCCGGGTCGCGGCGGTCGGCGCTACGCGCCGCCGTGTCGAGCCTTCTCGAGTAGCTCGGCGATCTCGGGCGATGCTTGATTGTCGCGGCCGCCGATCTTGCCGAGCGCCGCGTCGACCGGCGTCTTGCCGAGCGCGTCCGTCACGTCGACGTTCGCGCCGTGGTCGAGCAGATACGCGACCACGTCCTTCCAAGCGAATTTGATCGCACCATAGAGCGCGGTTTGACCCGAACGGTCGGTCATCGTGCTCGTGCGCGCGATGCGCGCGGTGCGACTCGCGATGTCCGTGACCTTCGCGTTCACGTCGGCCCCTGCCGCCAGCAGCACGTCGAGCGTCGCGATCACGCGTTGCTGAATCTGCGCGTCATAGACGGCACGGCGATCGCGCGGCGAGCTGCCCACGCCCGCGGCCGCCATCACGGGCGTCACGCCCATCACATTCGGCAGATCGACGAGCGCGCCGTGCTCGAGCAGCAGCTTTGCGGCGGCCGCGTCGTGGCCGACCGCCGCGCGCAGCAAAGGCGTGGCGCCGGTCGTGAGCAGATCGTCGACGAAGCGGCCGATGTTGCCACCGCGGCTCGGGCGGTGCATGTCGAGCTGCGCGTTCGGGTTCGCGCCCGCTTCGAGCAGCAGGCGCACCATGTCGAGCGCCGTAGTCTCCGACCCATCCGGCTTCGCGCCGAAGCGGCCCGTGGTGGTATTCGCGTCCACCGCGATGTACAGCGCCGTGCGCCCCCACCAATCCCAGTGATGCGGATTCGCACCGCGCTCGAGCAGGAGCCGCGCGGTGTCGTAGTGAAAGTTGTCGATCGCGACCATCAGCGGGGTGACACCGTCCGGGTTCGGTCGATCGATGTCGGCGCCCGCATCGAGTATCGCGCGCGCGCAGCGCGTGCAGCCCGAGCGCACGGCATACAGCAGCGCCGTGAGGCCGCCCGTAGGCCGGTACTGCGCGCGCGGCTCCGACGTGATCTGCGCGGCCCATTCATTCGCGACCGCCCGCACGTGCACGTCGGCGCCCTTCGCGATCAGGAGCTGCACGATCTCGGGATAGGCGCCGTCGGCCGCCCACATGAGGCCGGTTTGACCGCGCCACGTTTCCTTCGCGTTCACGTCGGCGCCGTGCTCGACCAAGAGCCGCGTGACGTCGAGCGCGCCGGCGCGCGCGGCCAACAGCAGCGCAGTCTGACCGTCCTGATTCGGCGACTCCGCGTTCGCACCGGCGTCGAGCAGCAGCCGCACGAGGTTCGCGTCGCCGAGCTTCACGGCCTCGGCAAGCGGGCTCGAGCCGTACTTGTTCACGACGTCCGCCTTCGCGCCGCGGGCGAGCAGCGTCTTCACGAGCTCGGCGTCCACCTTGTACACGGCCCAGTGCAGCGGCGTCGTGCCGTCGCCTTGCGCCGCGTTCACGTCGGCGCCGTTGCGAATCATCTCCAGCGCGGCGGATCGCTCGCCGCGCTGGATCGCACGAGCAAGCGCATCGTCGGCCGCGTCTGCACGGCCCGCTACGCCCAAGACCGCGATGGCGGCGAGGGCGATGGAGCGAAGTACGGTGGCCATGGCGTTCTCCGTCCGGATCACACGATGTCCGGCGACAACGTGTTGTAGTGCGCCCACATGCTCTTGTGCGCGTCGTGCGCGAGCTTCGCCGGATCGGCGAAGGTGCGGCCGAGTCCGTCCATCACGCCCAGCGCGACGATGTCCTCGTAGCTGTCGCCCTTGCGCACGAGCTCGACCATTTTCTCGAAGAGCTTGGTCATGAGCTCGTGCTCCGCTTGCACGGCGGCGCGGCCGACGGGCGGGCCGTCGCTCGGGACGAATCGCGTGCGGGCGTCGCCGAGCCCGAGCAGAAGCTTCAGCGAATCGACGCGGCCCCCGAGCCAACCGCCGCCGAACCAATCGAGCTCGGGATCGCGCGTGGGCGATACCGCGCCGCCAACCGCGATCACGTTCGAGTCCCGGAAGAACACATAGGAGTCGCCGTCCGTGTGCGCTTCGAGCAAGTAGCCGTACTCGATGTGCTCGCCGTCGATCGTGGTCGCGCCCGTCGTGTAGAAGCTCTCGGCCGGCTGCGCCTCTTTCGGCATCGGGGGCTCGTAGCGGTCCTCGCCCGGCCGGTAATACCCGTACGCGAGCCGCGCGCGCGTCTTCTCGTGTGCCACGATGTGCGCGCCCGCGCGTCCGAGCGCGGCGTTGGCGCCGATCTGGTCGGCATGCCAATGCGTGTTGAACAGCGTGCGGACGCGCCCGCCGCCCGGCCACGCGCGCAGCGCCGCGAGCAGCGCGTCGCTCGCGTCCGCGGCGCCCGCGTCGACGAGCACGAGCCCGTCGGTACCCGAGCGCACGGTCACATTGCCGCCGCAGCCCGTCACGAGCGCGATCTTGTCCGTCACCTTCACGACGGCGGACGCAGCAGCCGAGAGCGCGCGCCGCGCGACGGGCGCAAAAGCCGCGGCGACGGCCGCGCCGAGCGCGCCTTCGAGCATCACACGCCTGCCGATCATTCGCTTCGCCCGCTCAAACGCCCGCGATCTCGCCCGTGCTGTCGGCGAAGCCCTTCATCTCGAGGCCGGCTTTGTTGAGCACGGTGAGATGCAGGTTCGTGAGCGTCGTGTGCTCGGGCAGGTCGATGTGCCGGCCGCCCGCGAGCGTGCCGCAACCGCCGCCGACAAGGATGTTCGGCAACGGATAGTTGTTGTGCTTGTCGCTGTTGCTCATGTTCGAGCCGTAGAGGAACATCGAGTGATCGAGCAGCGTGCCGTCGCCGTCGGGAATCGCGGCGATCTTGTCGACGAACGCCGCGAAGCGCTCCACGTGGTAGCGCTGAATCTTCACGAGCTTGAGCAGCCGCTCCTTATCGTTCGCGTGGTGCGACAGCGGATGGAACGCGTCGGACACACCGATGTGGTTGTAGGTGCGGTTCGTGCCCTCCGCCACCATGATGTACGACGCGACGCGCGTGAGGTTCGCCTGGTACGCGAGCGCGACGAGATCGAACATGAGCTTCACCTGCTCGTCGAACTTGTCGAGCTCACCGACCGGCGCCTGCGGCACCGTGATGCCGGTGAGATCGCGCTGCTCGGCCTTCTCCACACGCCGCTCGATCTCGCGCACCGTGTCGAGGTAGCCGTCGAGCAACGCGCGATCTCCCGCGTCGAGCGTGCGCTTGAGCGCCGCGGTGCGGTCCGAGATGAGATCGAGCAAGCTGCGAGTTTCGTTCGTGATCGCCGTGCGCTCCTCGGGCGTATCGCCCTCGCCGAACAGCTGCACGAACACCTTGCGCGGGTTGAACTCCATCGGCAGCGGGGAGGTCGCGTTCCGAAACGATAGGGTGGTGCTGTAGAAGCAGCCACTGCCGGACGGGCATGCGGCGACCTGGGTCGTGGTCTCGGACGCCACCTCGAGCGACGGCAGCGCCGTCTCCTGGCCGATGCGCTCCGCGATCATCTGGTCGATCGTCGGCGCCATGCTCGGGCCCGTCGCGCTGGCGTCCGGCCGCACGCCGGACAGCCACGTGGCGGGCACGAACTGATGCACCGAGTTCTGCGTCGCCTTGTTCTCGAGGTTGCCGAACGACGTGACGTAACGCTTGTACTTCTCGAGCGGCTCCATGATCGGGCTCAAGCGGAAATCGGCGCCGGCCCCGCTCGGCGTCCAATGGTCCATCTCGGGCCCATGGGCCGTGTTCCACATGATCGCGCCGTGCGGAATGTAGAAGAATCCGCAGCGCAGCTTCGGTGCAGCCGCCGTCTGCGCGAGCGCCGTGGCAGCCGGGATCATCGCATCGAGCAGAGGCAGCGCGACCGCGACCCCGGCGCCCCTGAGCACCGCGCGGCGAGACAGATGTTTCTTGGTGACGTAGCGCATGACTTTGCCCTCAATTGCGGACGGCGGCCGTGATCGGCCCGCGCGCGGCCGGGGCGTCATGCGCCGGCGCCTGAAACCTGGAATGCATCGCTCGCGACGACGCCGAGCACGATCGCCGAAAAACGATAGTCGCGCTTCGCGGCCTCGCGCACGATGGCACGCACTTGCGTCATGTCGTGATACTCGAGCTCACGGCCGATCGCGTACATCAAGAGCTTCTCGGTGAACGCCTGCACGAATTGATCGGACGCGAGCAGCGCATCGCGCAGCTCGACGGGGCCGTTCACCGCGCGGCCGGTCGGCAGCACGGTGCTCGCGTCGATCCGTGCGGCCGCCGCCTTGTCGACGTCGCGCCATTCGCCGGTCACCGTGAAATTCTCGAGCGCGAGGCCGTACGGGTCGATCACGCCGTGGCAGCCCTTGCAGACCGCGTTCTGGCGGTGCTGCTCGAGCCGCGCCCGCAGCGTGGTCGGCTTCTCGCCGGCCTTTTGCGTGAGGTCGGTGTTCACGTTCGGCGGCGGCGGGGTCGGCGGCGTGCCCATGAGCTTGTCGAGCACCCAGGCACCGCGCAGCACCGGTGACGTGCGGTCGCCATACGACGTGCGCAGCAGCACCGCACCCTTGCCGAGCAAACCGAAGCGGTTCGGGTCGGTGAGCACGATGCGCCGGAACTGTGGACCGCGGACGCCCGCGATGCCGTAGTGGTTCGCGAGCCGCTCGTTCAGGAACGTGTAGTCCGCCGTGAGCAGCTCGCGCACGTCGCGATCGCCGAGCAGAATGCTGCGCAGGTACAGCTCCACCTCCTGCGCTAAGTCATCGCGCAGCTCGTCGTCGAAATCCGGGAACAACCGCGCGTCTGGCACCACGGCCTTCAGATCGTCGACGTTGAGCCATTTGAGCGCGAAGTCGGTCACGAGCGCGGTCGCTCGCCCGTCGGCCAACATGCGGCGCACCTCACGCTCGAGCACGCCGGGATCGTGCAGCTTGCCGGCGATCGCCAGATCGAGCAGAGCATCGTCCGGCCCCTGGTCCCAGATGAAGAACGACAGCCGCGACGCGAGCTCGAGGTCGGTCAGCGCGTAGGCACCGCCGCCCTTCCCGTCCGGCGGCGGCGGAATTGCGCGATACAGAAAGTCCGGGCTCGCGAGCACCGCCGTCACGACCTGCTCTATTCCCGAATCGAAGCCGCCGGACTTGCGGCCCGCCTCGTAGAACGGCATGAGTCGTGCGACGTCGGCCGCGTCCACGGGGCGGCGGAACGCGCGCCGCGCGAGATTCGCGGTAATGCGCTCGGCGCACGGCTGCTCGTCGGCCGCAGTCTCCGGCGTGCAGACGAAGATCTTCTGCCGGCTCGCGGTGCGCGAGACGCCGGTCGCGTCGAACGGACCCTTGAGCTCTATGCTGCCGATCACGCGCGGCACGCGCATCTCGCCCGTGAAGCTGAACCCGCCGTACGGCACGAAGCCGTAGATCGGCTCATCGGTCGCCGCACGTGCGCGCTCGATGAACGTGACCACGATCTCGTGGACGCCAGCCGTCACGCGCACGGGGATGTTCGCGAAGCGCTTCATGATCTCGGCGCGCGCGGGCGCGCCGCCGTGGTCGACGAGCGCGAGATCGGCCTTGCCGCCGAGCTTTGCGCGAAACACCTCGTTGCGGTCGAGCAAGAGCACGAGCGTCTGCTCCGTCTCGAGCGACCGCGGGTAGAGCCCGACGTCGAGGTCCGTGATCGTGAGCCGGTATTCGCCGTCGGCCGGGAACGAGTGCTCGAACGCCACGCCGCCGCGCGTGCCCGGCGGCAGGCCGTCGGCGTAGCCGTCCTGATCGCCGGTAGGGGGCGGGAACGATACGCTCGCGACCTTCGGCCGCTGCTCGCCGACCGCGAGCCGCGCCACCTTGCGCGCGACGCTCAAATACTGCTCGAGGAACGCGGGCGACGTCGTGAGCGCGGCCGCGATGTTGTCGAAGCCGTCGACCTCGACCTCGCTCGGCAAATATTGAGTCGCGTCGATCTCGACGCCGAGCAGATCTTTCACGCTCGCGGCATACTCCGTGCGGTTGAGCCGCTGCACGGGCACGTGCGCGGCGATGGGCTCCTGCGCGTGCGCGTCGATCTCGTTCTCGGCCCAGCGCACGAACGTCTCGATTTCTTGCTGCGGCGGGCGCGGATTGCCCGGCGGCGGCATCAATCCGCCGCGCAGCTTGCGCAGCGCCGCTTCGAAGATCTTGGGGTTAGCGGCGATTGCATCGGCGCTCAGGCCCTCGAGCACGAGATTGCCCTCGGCCTCCGCCGCGTTGTGGCAATCGGTGCAATAGCTCTTGAGGGAGCTCCAGCGCTGCGCGGCGCCGGCCGCGCGCAGACGGGCATGCAGCGCGAAGCCGCCGCCCGCGAGCGCCGCGACCGCGAGCGCCGCGCCCACGCCCCAGAGCGGCCGTTTCGATGCTTGCCGTGCCGATTGAGCCAACCGTTCCCCCCGCCGAGCCGTCGCGCAACGGTCATCGTAACGCAGGTCGCGGCGCTTGCCGACGTGGCGGCCGCGACGCCGCTTGCATGCTAATCTCGCGGCCTCGTGGGGCATGCGGAGAAGGGTCGATGCGGAACGTTCGTCATGTTGCGGTTGCGGCCGCCGTCCTGATGGCCGTCTGCGGCTGCGCGAGCGACCGCCGTGCACCGTCTGCCGCGCGCGCCGCAGCACCCGCGGCGCGACCTGCCGCGCCTGCCGCTGCCGCCGCTCCCGCCGCTCCCGCCGCTCCCGCCGCCCAGCGCGGGCCACGGGGCGGCGGCCAGCCGGGCACCGAGATCGGCTTCGCGACCTTCCAGACCCAGTGCTCGATCTGCCACGGCAATCCCGCCGTCGAGCGCGCGCCCTCGCCCGAGGCGCTGCGCGAGATGCCACCCGAGAAGATCTACAACGCGCTGCTGTCCGGGGGCTTGATGCAGGCGCAGGGCGCCGCGCTCACGGATCAACAGAAACGCGGGGTCGCTGAGTTCATGAGCGGCCGGCCGCTCGGCAGCGCAACCGCGGGCGCCGCGGCCGAGATGCCGAACCGCTGCACGCGCAATCCGCTGCTCACCGATCCGAGCCAAGGGCCCGACTGGAACGGCTGGGGCGTCGATGTCGCCAACACGCGCTTCCAGCCGGCCGCAGCAGCCGGGCTCACCGCCGCGCAGGTGCCGCGACTCAAGCTCAAGTGGGCGTTCGGCTATCCGACCGGCGTGTCGTCCAACGCGCAGCCGACGGTCGCGTCCGGGCGCGTGTTCGTCGGCAGCGACAACGGCTACGTTTACTCCCTCGATGCGGACACCGGGTGCGTGTACTGGTCGTTCGAGGCGGGGTCGATCGTGCGCGGCGCGATGACGATCGGCCCGATCACGGGACATGCGCCCGCCCGTTACGCCGCGTACTTCGGCGACGGCCACGCGAACGTCTACGCGCTCGACGCGCAGACCGGCGCATTGCTCTGGAAAACGCGGGCCGACCCGCATTTCATCGCACGCATCACCGCGGGCGCGAAGCTGTACGGCGGCAAGCTGCTCGTGCCGGTGTCGTCGTCGGAGGAGTTCAGCAGCGGCAACCCGGCCTATCCGTGCTGCACGTCGCGCGGCAGCGTGGTCGCGCTCGACGCGAACACGGGCCAACAAATTTGGAAGGCGTGGGTCGTGCCCGACGAGCCGAAGCCTTACAAGACGCAGGCGAACGGCGTAGTGCTTTACAAGCCGGCCGGCGGCGCCGTCTGGAACTCGCCGACCGTCGATCCGGCACGCAACGCCGTGTACTTCGGCACGGGCGACGCGACCACCGCGCCCGCGCCGAAGACGACCGACGGCATCATGGCCGTCGACCTCGACACGGGCGCGCTGATTTGGTCTTACCAGGCCACCGAGAACGACGTGTTCATGGGCGGCTGCAACGGCCCGCAGAAAAGCGAGGCCTGCCCCGATCCCATGGGCCCGGACATGGACATCGGCAACTCGCCGATACTGACGAGGACATCGAGCGGCCAGCGCATCGTGTTCATCGGCACGAAGGCCGGCGACGTGCTCGCGCTCGATCCGGATCGCCGCGGCGCGCTGCTCTATCGCGTGAACCCTGGCGGCGGTACCGTGAACGGCCCCGCGCAGCGCGGCGGGCCGAACATCGTGTGGGGCGGCGCGGCCGACGGCGAGCACGTCTACTACGGTGCGGGCGCGGTCGGGCTTCTCGCGCTCGAGCCCGCGACCGGCAAGCTCGCCTGGAAATTCGCGCCGTCGGCGCCGAGCGGTAATGGCACGAGCCCGCTCGGCGCCGCGCCGACGGCGATCGCGGGCGTCGTATTCGAGGGCTCCACGAACGGCATGCTCTACGCCGTCTCCGCGGCCGACGGCCGCGCGCTCTGGTCGTTCGACACCGCACGCATGTTCGACACGGTGAACAAAGTGCCGGCGCACGGCGGCGCGATCGCGACCTCGGGCGCGGTCGTCGTCGGCGGCCGCGTGTTCGTCGGCTCGGGCTACGCGGTCGGCAACGGCGCAACCGGCGGCAACGTGCTGCTCGCGTTCGGTCCCGAATAGCGGCCGCGCCGAGCGACTGCGCGCTACTCGAGCTCGGCGTTGCCGACTCCGAGGTGCCGCGCGACCGCTCGTCACTCGAACAGGTCGTCGGCCTTCAACGTCTCGATGGGACCCAAGTCGAGCGCGCGGATCTTCGGCTCGATCACGCTCTTGTCGCCGACCACGACGACCGCGAAGCGATCGGGCCGAATGTACTTGGCCGCGACCCGTTTGACGTCGGCCGGCGTCACGGCGCGGACCTTCGCGACGTAGCTCGAGAAGAAGTCGTCGGGCAGCCGATAGACGAACTGCGTTTCGAGCTGGCGCGCGATCTCGCGCGTGGTCTCGAACGCGGCCGGATAGCGCAGGCTCACGTAGTTCTTGGCTTGTGCCACGTCCTTCGCCGGCGCGTCCGTCCGAATCGCATCGAGCTCCTTGAAAAACTCCGTAAGCGCCGGCGCAGTCTTGTCCGTCTGCACGGCCGCGGCGGCCGTGAACGGCCCCGGAACCGAGCGCATGTCGAAATTCGACGATGCGCCGTAGGTGTAGCCATGCTTCTCGCGCAGGTTCATGTTGAGCCGCGACTGGTACGAGCCGCCGAGCAGCGTGTTCATCACGACGACCGGGAAATAGTCCGGCGTCCCGCGCGCGACGCCGATCCACCCGATCCTAATCTCGGACTGAGCTGCGCCGGGCTTGTCGACGAGATAGATCTTGCGCGCCGCGGGCTCGGCGACGGCCGGCAACGCGGCCGCGCCGGCCGCAGCACCCGAGCCGTGCCACTCGCCGAAGCTTTTCTCGAGCAGCGGCAGCACCTCGCCCGGCGTGACGTCGCCGACCACGATCAGGGCGGCATTCTCGGGTCGAAAATTCGCGTCGTAGAACGACTTGAGCTGCTCGCTCGTGAAGCGGTCGATGCTCGCCGGCGTGCCGACTTGCATCGTGCCGAGACGGTGCGCCGCACCGTACAGCACTCGCGAGAACGCGAGCGACGCGAGCGCGGCGGGATCGTCGCGCGCTTGCACGAGGCTCGTGAGCAAATCCTTGCGCTCGCGGTCGATCTCCTCCGCCGGGAACGTCGGGCGCAGCGCAACGTCTGCCATGATCGCAAGCGCATCCTTAAGCCGCGCGACCGGCACGTGCAGCCGCACGCCCATCGCGTCGGTCGAGCTCGACGCGACGAGCTCGGCACCGAGGTAGTCGATCGCGTCGGCGATCTCGAGCGCCGAGCGTCCACCCGCGCCGTTCTCGAGCATGGCCGTGGTGAAGCTCGCGGTGCCGAACCGGCCGGCCGGATCGCTGCCGCTGCCGTGCGCGACCACGAGATCGACCTGCACGACCGGCACGTCGTGCGACTCGACGACCCAGACGGGCAAACCGTTCGCAAGCCGGCGCTTCTCGATCCCCGGCAACGCGAGCGCGGGTGCCGGTCCGATCGCGGGCGGGCGACTGCGGTCGGGCGCCGGCTGCGCGGCCGCAACTGCTGCGACGAGCACGAGGAGCAATGCGGCGTAGCGCGGCATCGTGCGCTCCTCAGCCGGCACTCGGCGGCGCGACGACGAGCTCGACGCGCCGCTCGCGCGGCAGATATCTCGCGGCGGCCGCGCTCACGTCCGACGGCGACAGCGCGCGGTAGCGGCTCAAGTCCTCGTTGAACCAGTCGGGGTCGCCGGCCGCCCAGTAATAAGAGTTGAGCCGGTCGGCGACTCTGCGAATGCTTTCGATGGAGTCATAGAACGACGCCTCGAATTGATTGACCGCGCGCTCGATCTCGCGGGAGCTCGGCGGCTCCGCAGCGAGCTTCGCGATCTCCTCGTCGATCACGGTCTTGAGCTCCTCGACGCCGTGCCCCGGGCGCGGCGTCGCGATGACCACGAACTTCGACCCGAGCGCGGCCGATGCTTGGTACGCCACGACGCTCTGCGCGATCTGCAGGTCGTAGACCAGCCGCTTGTAGAGTCGTGAGTTCTTGCCGTCGGTGAGCACGCTCGCGACGAGATCCATTGCCGCGTCGCCCGGCTCGAGCAGCCGCGGCGTGGGCCATGCGAGATAGAGCCTCGGGAGCTGCACGCGATCCGTGATCGTCTTCGACTTCACGCCGTCCAGCGCGAAACCGGGAATCGTGAGCGGCTCGGGAGCCGGACCCGCCGGCACGTCGCTGAACCACTTCTCGACGAGGCGCCGCGCGGCGGCGGCGTCCACGTCGCCCGCGATCACGAGGCTCGTATTCGCCGGTGTGTAATATTTCTTGAAGAAGTCGATGACGTCATCGTGGCTCGCGGCCGTGAGGTCCTGCATGTAGCCGATCACGGGCCAGTGATATGGATGGTCCGGCGGATACATGAGCTCGTCGATCGTGAGGTCGGCGGTGCCGTAGGGCTGATTATCGATGCGCTCGCGACGCTCGTTCTTCACGACGTCGCGCTGCGCGTCGACGGCGCTCGGCGTCATCGCGGGCAGAAGATAGCCGAGCCGGTCGGACTCGAGATACAGCGCGAGCTCGAGCGCGTTCGACGGCACGTCGATGAAGTAGTCGGTCGAATCGTTGCCGGTCGACGCGTTGTTGCTGCCGCCGGCATTCTCGAGAAGGCTGTCGAACGCGCCGTACGGCACGTGCGCCGAGCCCATGAACATCAGATGCTCGAACAGGTGCGCGAAGCCGGTTCGGCCCGGATGCTCGCGCGCCGAGCCGACGTTGTGGAACGTGTTCACGGAGACGATCGGAACCCGATGATCCTCGTGAACGATCACGTGCAGCCCGTTCGGCAGGGTGAATTGCGTGTAGGGCACCTCGAGCTTCTCGGCGCCGGCCGGGGCCGCGAGCGCGGCGCCGGGCGCCGCGACCAGCAGCGCGAGCCACAGGCGGCGCGCTTCGCTCCGAGCTGCGCGGATCTTGCTATGCATCGTTCGAATCTTTCGATATCCCGAAGTCCAACCGTCCGGTCAAGATTCGCACGACGGCCGGCCGTTGTCAGCCGCGGTGATCGCGCCCGGGGCCCACACGAGCGTACACTGATCGCGTCCCGCGGCGGGCCTTGATCGAACGAATCGCGCGCGCGGCGCCTCAAAACGGGGAAACGACATGCGAATTCCCTCGCTGCCGCTTGCGGCGTTCGTGCT
This sequence comes from uncultured Gammaproteobacteria bacterium, assembly GCA_963817615.1. GTDB lineage: Bacteria > Pseudomonadota > Gammaproteobacteria > Steroidobacterales > Rariloculaceae > FEN-1219. The sequence continues at coordinate 1,629,371 of CAWFPH010000003.1, forward strand.
TTGCTGCGGCTTGACGGGCGCGGCGGCGGCCGAGGCGGCACCGGTCGACTTCGAAGGCGTCTGGGGCATGGTGCAGCACGACCGGCTCGGCGCGCCTTTCTTCATCCCGATCGAGCCGAAGCGCACGCCCGAGGGCGCGAAGGTCACGGCCGACTTCGCAGCAAAGTACGGGCTCAAGGGCGACGTCAGGGGCGAGCTCGAAGCGAACGCGCATTGCGTCGAGCCCGGCATGCCGACCGTGATGTGGGGGATCGGCGGCGCGGCGATGGAAATCGTGCAGCAAGCCGAGCGCATCACGCTCCTGTCCGAGCTCGCGAATCAGAGCCGCCGAATTTGGCTCGACGGCCGCACCTTTCCGACCGACGTGCCGAGCCAGCGCGTCGGCTACTCGATCGGCCACTGGGAAGGCACGACGCTCGTGATCGAGACGCGCAACATCACCGAATGGATCGCACCGCGCTGGCCGCACACGGATCGGATGCGGATCGTCGAGCGCTGGTCCTTGCAGGATCCGAGCAAGCTCAAGATCACGGGCTTACGGCCCGATCGCCCGCCGCCGCCGATCAAGGGCCCGGTGCTCGTCGACGAGATGACGATCAACGACCCCGGCATGTACGCCGACAAGGACTACAAGGTCACGACGATCTACCGCAGGCTCGAAGACCAAGTGATGCTCGAGGACGGCTGCACCGAGGGCGTCTGGATGGAGCTGCTCGAGAAGAACGCGGCAGCCAAGGCCAAAGCGAAGCCTGCGCCGGATGCGAAAAAAGATGCGAGGTCGCAGCAGCCGTAGATTCGGCTGCGAAGCATCGAGCGCGCTGAAAATCCGCGCCTCATTGCGTCGGTCGAGCAAAGCCTCCACGCCCGTTCCATGCGGATTGCAAAGCCGCGGGGTCTTACCTATTCTGCCGAATAGCGCACCGCCTGCCCGAGCGCTGAGCCTGCAGGGCTTTTTGGTGCGCAGCCACCTTTCGTGAACCGCGAGGAGGTTCCGCGATGGTCGATGGCTGCCCGATCCCGCCTCCCGCAACACGGATGTCGCATCGTCCAATGCGGCGAACACATACGCGGCTCATAAACGTCACGCTCAAGATATCGTCGCTCTCGATTGCGAGCGTAGTTTCGCTGCTGGGCCTCGCTCTCGGCCCGGCGTCGGCCGAAGCTCAGCAGGACGCCTGCGATCGTTTGGCCGCCGACACGGTTCCGATCGCGCAATTGGATGCCGCCAGCGCGGTACCGGCTTGCGCCGCTGCGGTAAAAGCCGCGCCGGGAACGCCGCGGCTCGAATACGAGTACGGCCGAGCGCTCGAGAAGGCCGGCAGCGTCGACTCGGCGAAAGAGATGTATCAATGGGCGTCCGACGACGGGTTCGCGCCGGCGACCACGGCCATGGCGCGAATCAACGCACTGCCGCCGTCAGCGATGCTGAGCGAAAGCGACCGCCGCCAACAGATCGCATCGCAGCTCGATGCGCTTGCGGACTTCGCTCAAAGGACGGCCGAGGCTGCGCCGCGCGATCACGACGATCCCAACGCGATTCTGGCGATGACGGGCAGCGATCCCGCCGCCATTCTGCAATGGGTCGAGAGCAACACGCACCTGATTCCCTATGCCGGCACGTTGCGCGGCAGCTCGGGTGTGCTCATGGATCGGGCGGGAAACAGTCTCGATCGCTCTCTGCTGCTCGCGGACCTGCTCAGTCGTGCCGGCCACGAGGTCCGGATCGCGCGCGCGCAGCTCGACCCTGCGACCGCGAGCACGCTTCGCGCAAAGATCGATTTAGACCGAAGGCCTGCGCCTTCTGCGCCGTTCGATCGCGCATCGTTATTGAAACAAATCGAAAGCGATCCGCGGATCGACCGGGCGATCGTCGAAAAGGCACTCGATCAGACGACCGCTGCAGAGCAGCGTTTCTCGGAGTCGGTCGAAGATCTTTACGGCAAAGTCTATCCGGCGGTCATGCAAGCGCTCGGAACCGATCTCGAGCGCGACCGGCAACTGGCGGCTGACGCCGAAGCCAACCTCCGCGATCACTTTTGGGTCCAACGCAAAGCTTCAACGGGCTGGGAGGATCTCGACCCCGACTCCGACGTGGCAAACAAACCATCGGTTTCAGCGACGTTCGCGCCTGACAAGATCCCCGAGGATTTGAAGCAGCGCGTGACTCTACGGGTCATTGTGGAAACCTGGTCGCCGGGGAAGCTGACCGAGGCAAAGCTGCTGGAACGCTCTTGGACACCCTCGGAATTGACCGGGAAGGCGATTCTGCTGACCCATTCACTGTTTCCGGCAAGCCCGTTCGATCAGCTTGCGCAGCACGCCGATTCGCAAAGGGAATACGTCGAAAGCTTGGCGAAAGCCTGGGTGATCGAGCCGATCCTACGTGTGGGCAACGACACGATCACCGACAAGCTCTATGACTTACGCGGGGAAACGCTGCCGGCCGACAAGGCCACTCTCGTATCGCTGGGTGTAGGCGGCGGTGTGCTGAGCACCCGGCCCCTGAATCAGGTACTCGGCGCATTCGGCGACAGCACCGCCGCAGCGAAATCCAAACCTCCTGACGAAGCGACCGCGCCGATCAAGGTGACCGCGGAGTGGATCGAGTTCCAGATCGACGTTCCAGGACGGGCGAGCGAGCGTCATCGACGTGCGGTCTTCGATCTGATCGGGCCCGCGGCCCGCAGCCATGGCCTGCAGGAACCGCCCCTGATCGATCAGAACGCAAGAACATCGAGGGCGCTCGCGCTCGGCGGCGCGACTGACATCCTTATCTTCGGTGCGACTCCAAATCCTTCCTCCATTCAGAGGCTTTTCGGGGAACAACTCGCGTCGTTCATTGCGCAGGTGGCGAAGCGTGAGCGAACCGCCAGCAATTCGATCTCCGACATCGCGGGCCATCCGGCGCCGGGCCGCTTGCAGCCTACGCTGTGGGGATGGGCAATGAACCGCTTCGTCACATCGATCCCGGCGGCCAATCCGGTTGCGCCGAACATCGCGCTCTTCTGGCAAAGCGCAATTGTCGGGGCCGAGGGCACGGTGAAGCAAACCGCTGCGCTCGATGTCGTCGCCAACGAGGTTGCCGCGAGCGAGGGTTTCCGAGATCGGGTCGCACAGGGTGTTGCCGATGCGGCGATCGAGCGAGCCATGCTTGGAGACGCGGCGCTCGGCGACAATACCGCGTATCTCTACGCGCGGGATCTGTCCGCCGGACGGCATTGGACGCTGCTCACGCCCGGAAATAGCGAGGCCGTCGACCACCTGGGCTTCGCCCCCGACCCACGGGCCCGTGTCGCAGACGACCTGGCTCGCGGCTCGATCGTGATCGCGCGCGACCTTAGCGGCATTTCTACCGAGCGCGCAGCGTGGTGGCGGATCGATCCTCACAGTGGGGCAATGCTGGGAATGGATCAGGATGGCCGAGACCCGGAGATGGCGGAAGAGGCTGGCGAAGAGCTCGTGTTGAACTTGGGAATCTGCGGCTACATGCTGCTCGGTCCCGCGGTCGTCAAGGCGATCGCCGGCGCCCCCTTGTTCGGTGCCTCGAACATAGCCACTTTCGCGGCGTGCCTCGGCTTGGGCGCAGCAGGCTATTTCAGTTTCGGCAGCTGGCTCGCACCCGGCGTCGAGCTCTACGACTGGGTTCTACGAGTATTCGAGGCGTACGAAACCACGGAAGCGGTAAACAACCCACACGGCGAGTAGACGATGAGCGAAGCAGTCCGCTCGTGGCCGATCGCAGCACCGCTGCTCCTCTGGTCGAGCCTCGCGCTTGCCGCGCCATGCCAACCCGCACACGAACCCAACCACGACCTCGCGTCCGCCGAACCCGTTCAGTCCGAGTTCTGCCGTTCCGGTCAAACGAACGGCGACGCACGCGATCTGTTCCGTTGGACGCTAACGCCTAGCGATACGCGGACCTTCTGGTCGATCGGGATCGACGCGCTTCCCGGTCAATCACTCCGGATCGAGTTCTTCGAGCTGACGCCGGGTGCCGAGCCGAACAGCGTCGCGGGAGCTCCGCTGCGATTCGCGGCGAATACGCCGCCCGGATCGAGCGTCCTGCACATCCCGCCGATGCTGTTTCGCGCGCGCTCGTACATCATTGCGATCAGCGGACCGGACGGCACGGCCAATTTCCGCGTGCGCGCCCAATCCGCCGGCGCACTGCCCGCCGCCGCGTCGACGCCGGTTGCGGCGCAAGGCGATCGTTTCCAGGTTTCCGGAATCGGGACCGACAAGCCGACCGCAATTCCATGGCAATTCAGTTCCGCCGCCGCCGGGCAGCGGTGGACGCTCTCTCTGCAGACGCCGCCGGGAACCCCGATTCCTTTCCATTTGCAGGATCCGACAGGCCACGAAGTCGCCTTCGCCAAGGGCGGCGATGCGCAGGGCATCGAGCGCATCGCCGATTTGGGCATCCCGGTGGGCAACTACACCGTCCTGATCGATCCGGCCGCCGACATGCCCTTCGTCCTCGGCGCGACGGCGGACGGTCCCCATCGGGCGGACTTCGCCGAAGAGCCGGACGACGATCGCAACGCGCCGAAACACGAACTTGCACCTGACGCGACGGTGCACGGTCGTCTCATCGCGCGAGACAGAGAAGATGCGGACGAATACACGCTCGACATTCCCTCCAATCTGAGCGGACGCACTTTCGACCTCTCGCTCATCGCAGCCGGCGCTGCCCCGCTGAACCTCGCGATTTTCAGCGCGCAGCACCCCATGATCTCCAGAGACGGCAACGGCAGCGTGCGGATGAGCAGCATGGCGCTCGATCCGGGGCGCTACGTCGTCGAAGTCAGGGGCGCGCTTGCGCCCGAACAGCAATACAGCCTGAGCGCCGCCGACGCCGGGCCGCGACCGCCCGACGTCGCGCTGGACCCCAACGACACTTTCGAGACGGCGTCGCGAGCGGTCGGGGGCCACGGCATCGGCGGCACACTCGCCAAGGGCGACACGTCCCACTACCTCAGATTCGATGTGGCGAACGCGTCCGACCTCTGGAACATCCAGGTCACGGGCGATGGCGTCGGCGCGATCACCCTGTTCGATCAGTCTCGCAACCCGATTGCCCACGCCGATCGTTCGCAGGGGTCCTCGGTCGTACGACTGCCGCAGTTGGTCCTACCTGCCGGCCCTCTCTTCCTGAAGGTAGAGGGCGATCACGGGACGTACCTCGCGTCGACGCAGGACCTCGGGCCGCCGCAGCCCGGCGCACAGACGGCGGCGAACGTCACGCCGTCGCCGGCGCCGCAGAACGAAGATCGTCCCGTGAATGCGAAGGGGGAGAACACTGCGGTCTCGCTGGCCGTCACTCGCTTTACGCTGACCCATCACCTCGGCAGTCACCTGCCACCGGTCGGTCAGGCGTACGTCGTGCTGCACACGGAATGGCGAAGCAAGGCGACGCCGCAGCCGCAGCAGCAAACAATAGGTGTTTTCGTTCCGCCGGAGCGTTTGTTCCTCCTGCTCGATAGCCACCGGCGGGCGCCGCTCGAAGACGACGGCGCGCAACTGCTGCTCGACAGCGGCGATCAATCACGCAACCCGCTCCAACGCTACCGCGACATCGCGATCCCCGTCGCGACGGGCGTGGTGGCCGGTGACTATGTTTTCCAGATCCCGGAGCGCGATGCGGCGTCGTTGGCGCTGATTTATGCAGGAGATGACGGCACCATCCGGATTCCGCTCACGCAACCGCGTGCACCGCGGCCCGCGCCGGGAGCGATCGCCGGACCGATCGCCGGGCCCGCCAATCTCAGCGATCTGCAAATTTCACTGATCAGCTCGCAGGTGGTCGAGACGGTCGGCAAACAGCAGAGTGATCTCCCACGCGAGTACCTGCTGGCGGACGTGTGGCTCGAGAATCGCGGCGCCAAGCCCGTCCTCGTGGCGGACGGGCAACTGACGGTCCGCGACCCCGAAGGCAACGAGTACCGCGGGACTTATCATCGAGACCTGGACTACGGATTCAGCCCCGGTGTGCTGGTGCCGCCGGGAGTTCCGTTGCGCGCAATCTGCGCCTTCGACGTTCCAAGGGCCCATTACTCGCTGGCGCTGACGGTCAGAGCGGACGACAACTCGGTCGTTCAACTACCGATTCCCGCAAGCGGACCCGCTCCGCCTTCAGCCGATAAGCCGCTGCTCACGTTCAAGACGAACAGTGGAACGACCATCGACCTGCTCGATCTCGAACGCACGCCGACGCTGGGACGATTGATGCCGGACAGCACCAATCGGTTCGAGATTCTCGAATTCCTCGCAAGCAGCGACAAGGAAGACCGGATCAAGCCCGAGCAGTTTTCGCTGCTCAACGGCGACGTGCCCGTTCCGCTCAACGCCCGCGCGACATCCGGCCTTGCGTCGCCCTTGTACGCGGAGACGGTTCTGCCAGCGCATCACAAGCTGAATTTCGGGCTGGTGTTTCAGGTCCCGCCCGACGCCAAGGACCTCACGCTGCAATATAAGTCCGACGGCGGCGCGCCGATCAAGCAACCGCTGCCGGCCGCGCAGTCGCAAGCCCCGTCGGCGAATGCGTCGGCGGCCATGCCGTCAGGAACGGATCTCGCGTCGGCGGACATGGGCGGGGAAATCGAAAGCATGACCGGGACCGTCGGGCCGGGCTTTACGGGCCGGAGCCTTCTGGGCGCGAATGCGGCCCGCTGGATGCCGGAGAGCGGCGTTGCGTATCCCTACGACATCGTCCTGTCGTTCTATAAACGATCGCCGGCGCTGGTGTCGGCCGTGATCGCATCCCTCTCGAACGATACGTCGATTGCTCCGCGAGAAATGGAAGTATCGGTATCGAACACGAGCCCGAAGGAGGATTTCACGAAGGTGGCCAGCGCCACGGTGAATCCAAGCGTCCGCGACCAGGTCATCACGTTCGCACCCGTGATGGCGCGGTATGTTCGCTTTCGGATCGTGTCCGGCAATTCGCCGTTCGCGCTCGGATTCGGCAACCTGAAAGTGATCGAAGGCAATCGACCGGGGTATATGCCTCTGCTGAAGCAGTATCCTCAGATTGCGGATTGGAAATACACGCCGCGCCATTCGGCGCAGCTCGGAATCGATTTCCTGGAGCCTTACACCGCTCGCTGGCAAGCCGAGCACCAGTGTTACGGCTGTCATATCCATGCCCAGACCCTGATGGGGCTCGCGATCGCGTCGCGAAACGACTACGTCGTGAGCCGCGACCTCATGGACCGCATCGTGTCGTTCCTCGACGACAAGCAGGATCCCACCGGTCTGATAACGGACAGCGACAAAGAGATCGGCACGCAGTTCGCCGCGATGGCGCTTGCCCACGCCGATGGCGACGACACCCAAGCGCCCGACCCGCATCTGCTACACGCGGCGGATTGGCTGATCGCGCAACAGACCCAGTCGGGCGAGATCCCGATCGAGCGCGACACGCCGCCGATCGTTCAGGGGACCGTGATGTCCACCGCCAACGCGGTGACGGCATTCATGCGCGCGTACGCTGAGACCGGGGACAAAAAGTACAAGACCGCCGCCGATCAAGGCCTCGCCTTCATCGCCGGTGCGACGCCGGCAGACACTCAGGACGAGATCTTCACGGTCATCGCACTGTCACGGTACGGCGCTCCCGAGCAGAAGCGGCTCGTCGACAAGGTGGTGGCAAGGCTCAAGTCGGAGGAGCTCGATGACGGCGGATGGCGCGAAACGCCTCGGATGACTGGGGCAAACGCCTTCGCGACCGGCGAGGTGCTTTATGCATTCAAGGTCGCGGGCGTTCCGCTGGACTCGCCCGAGTTCAAACGCGGCGTGACGTACCTCGTCACGACGCAGAACAGTGACGGGTCCTGGCCGGCGCAGGATACGCAGTCGGGTGCCAAGACCGTGGATGCGCCAACGATGTGGGCCGTCATTGCGTTGGCCGGATCGTTCGATGGTCGAGCCGTGGAGCCCAAGGTCACGCGAGACGAAAACGAAATCCAATGTGAAAAGGTCAAGAAGCTCGCGGCGATGCTGGAGAAGGAAGGCAAGGTCGTCCTCCATGTCAACTTCGATTTCGACCAGGCGACGCTGCGTCCCGACGCGCTGCCCACGATCGAGCAGGTCACCAAGCTGCTCAAGGACTATGCCTCGCTGCGCCTGGAAGTGGACGGACATACGGATGACGTCGGCACGCCCGACAGCAATCTGACCCTATCGCAACAACGAGCCGAGACGGTCGTGCAAGCACTCGTGGCGCACGGTATCGAGCGCAGTCGCCTGGAGTCTGCAGGCTTCGGCATGAGCCGACCGATCGCGCCGAACACTACGCCGGAGGGCCGGTCCGAAAATAGACGAGTCGAGCTGATCCGGAAATCGCCGACCGGCCTCGGCGCCGGCCCATCGAACCCCGGTGCCTGCGGGACTACCGCGGCAGCGGCGACGGCACCGGCTGCCGCGGCGGCTCGCTAGCGCGCCCGACGCCGCCTCCGCCGACGAGCCGAAGACGGGGTCGGTTACGGATGCGGCAGGTGGTCGACTCCCTTCGGCATCTCGATCAGCTCGAGCACGTTGCCCTCGGGGTCGGCCAACTGCGCGATCTTCACCTGCATGCCGCCGATCGCGACCGAAGCCACGTCGCTCTTGACCGACGCGCCCGCGGCCTTCGCGGCCGACACCGTCGCGGCGACGTCCGTCACGTGGAAGATCGCGTGCGGCATCGCGTCGGGAGTCACGCCTGCGTCGCGATGCGCGACGAGAAACTCCGGCGATGAGCCGTTCTTCGCCGCGGCCGCCGTCGTGCCGTAACGCATGATGATTTCCGTCGGCGGCTGGCCGACGTGATCGATCTCCTTCAAGCCGAACGCCGACTCGTAGAACTTGGCGAGCGCAGGGACATCGTTCGCGCTCAGTCGAACCGCAAGCACCGTGACGTCCGCCCGAGCCGAAGCCATCGAAGCCGCTGCAGCGAGGCCGAATCCCGCCGCGATCAATCGTCGCATGTGCTGTTCTCCTTTTTCTCCAATCCGACGGCGCCCGCGCACCTGCGTCGGTCGCCGCTCGATCATACGCCGAAAACGTTCGATGCCGAGCGCAATCCCCCGGGCCGATGCCGAGTCAGCGGCTCGGCGCCGGCGCGCCGTCCGCGCTCGCGCCTCTGAGCTGGCGCATTCTCGGCGAATAGCCCCGAACACGCCCCCGCCCCGCCGCTCGCAGGCGCATGTCCGCCGATGGCGCAATTACGCGGCTGGGACTAAAGTGGGCGTGGCCCGGCCTGCCGCCGGTCGAACCTCGGGTCCGCACGGTTCGAAGACTGCCGCCGCGTGACAGCTCTTTAGCACGCCCGCAAGGAGTGACACATCGTGAAAAAGATCATTTTCTTTCTGTGCGCGAGTTTGTGTGCGATGAGCGCTCGCGCCTCGGAGCTGTGCTCGTACCTCGATGCCGCCACGGTGAGCAAGATCACCGGCTTGAACATTACGGACGTGAAGGACAACGGCGACTCTTGTGTATACGTCGACCCGAAGGCGCCCGTGAACGCGCTCGTGCAGATGTTCAGCCAGGTGCTCGGCAGCGCGTTCGGCGGCGCGAGCCCGCTTCGGCTGAACGGCGCGCCGAGCGGTGTGCCGACGGCGAAGAGCGGCGCGGCCGTGGTCGTGCGTCAGCCGAGCGACGTCGGCGACCTCACGACGGTGAAGGTCCACGACTACGCGGTGCAAGAGCTCGCGCAGGTGCCCGCGCAGGTCGGTTGCGGATCCGTCACCGACGTGACCGGTCTCAATGCATCGTCCGTCGTTTGCCTCATGGGGCAAATCGGCCACGGCGGCGTGGTACAGAACAACAAGCTCGTCCTCGTGATGTATCTCGCGCCCGGGAACGCGACGACCGACATCATGGGTCAGCTGCTTGCCGCCGCCGCCGCCAAAATGCAGCCGCGCGGCGCGCTCGCGCCGCCGCCGATCCACGCCCTCAACGGGAAGTGACCCGAGCGAGCCAAGCGATGAGCCGCGCTGCCCGGTCGTGGGCCGCCGCTATGCTCGTCTGCACGGCGCTCGCCGCGCACGGACAGAGCGAAGGCGGCCCCGGCAGCACGCGGCTGCTCGTGACCGAGACGCGCGTAAAACCGGAGAAGATCAACGACTGGCTCGCGTTGCAGCGTGACGAAGTCGTGCCCGCGCTCAAGAAGGCCGGCGTGAAGCACTACACGCTCTACCAAACGCTGATCGGCGATACGACCGAGTTCGTCGGCGTGCGGCCGCTGCCGACGTTTGCGGAATTCGATGGACCGGACCTGCTCGACCGCAGTCTCGGGATTGCGAAGGCCGCTGCATTGCGCGCGAAGCTGCGCGCCTGCACCGTCGCACAGAACCGCTCGATCGAGAATCGCAACGACGAGTTCTTCCTCGATCCGGGGAACGCGCAGACGCTGTTCGTGAGCAAGTACCGAGCGATGCCGGGCAAAGCGCGCGACTACATGAACTTCGTGCGCGACGAGATGATGCCGCCCGCGCGCAAGGCGCAGGCGAACGGTACGTTCGCCGGGTGGGCGGTGACCACCTCGGTCCAGGGCGGCGAGCCCGGCATCATCACGCTCGACATGTACTACAACGACTTCGCGCCGCTCGACGGTCCGCCGCCGATCGCGAAAACGCTCGGACCGGAGGGCACCGCCCAGTTTCTGCAGCGCGGCGCGGGGCTGATCACTCAGCTCGAGCAGCGAATCCTGAAGCGGCTGCCGGAGCAGAGCTTCTAGCCGAGCCGCCGCTGCGAGCGGCGAGGCGCCGCTCGCGCGCCGATCATCCAGCACGCCGCGGTGAAGCGGGCTTCGCCTCCGCGCAGGTACGGAGCGAACGCAGTCAGAACCGTTTCCGCAACGTGCTCCCGTGTTGCGTCGTCGGCGCCCTTCAGGTACAGGCCGACCGGACCGAGGCGCGTCACGTAGTCGCGCAACGCATTTTCCGGCAGCGCGCACTCGACGTCGATCGGCCGGACGTCGACGTCGACCCAACCGCTCTGCGCGAGGATCGATTCGACGCGCCGCCGATCCGCGAACGCGAATTGCCCCGGCGCGTCCGGCCGCCGCGGCGGCAGGTCCGGCAACAGCGGTGCGGCCGCACGCTCGGCCGTCGTGATGAACGCGTTCTCGGCCGGGCTGCGCCACGCGATGAATCGAATCTCCGCGTCGTTCCGCGCCGCGCTGCGCAAATTTACGAACGCCCGCACGGCATCCTCGAAAAACATCACGCCGAAGCGCGAGATCTGTAGGTCGAAGCTCGCGGGCTCGAACGCGTAGGTCTGCGCGTCCGCGCAGATGAAGCTCGCGCTCGAGCGCTCGCGCTCGGCGCGGGCGCGTGCGGCGTCGATCATCGGCGCCGAGAGATCGATGCCGACGCTGCGGCCGGTTGCGCCGAGCTGCCGCCCGACCGCAAGCGTCGTGCTGCCCGTGCCGCAGCCGACGTCGAGCACGCGGCTCGAGCCGCTCGCGGCGACCGCCTCCACGAGCAGATCTTCGAACGGCCGCAGCGCGTCGTCGAGCGTCTCCTGAAGATCGACCCACGCGCAGCCGGGGCTGTTCCAAAGCTTCGCTTGCTCTTCCGCCGTCCGTTCTGTGCCACTCACGCTCTTCCCCTCCGGCTTGTGTTCACGATCGGAAAGTCGCACCTTGCCACTTCAAGTCGACTTGAGGTCAAGAGGATGACGGATCTGGACATTGCCGAGGTAGCGGAGCGAACGGGCGTCCCGGCGTCGACGCTGCGCTTCTATGAGCAGAAGGGGCTGATCGCAGCCGTCGGCCGCCGCGGCTTGCGCCGGCTGTTCGACCCCTCCGTGCTCGAACGGCTCGCGCTGATCGCGATCGGACGCTCGTCCGGCTTCTCGCTCGACGAGATCGTGCTGATGTTCACGCCGGACGGCCGGGTGAGCATCGATCGAAGGATGCTCGCGGCGAAGGCTGAGCAGCTCGACCGCACGATCCGCGAGCTGACCGCGATGCGCGACGGGCTGCGGCACGCGGTCGAGTGCCCGGCGCCGAGCTACATGGAATGTCCGACGTTCCGGCGATTGCTGCGCGCGGCGGCGTCCGGAGCGATCGGCCCGCGCGGCAAGCGCGGTCCGCGCCGCCCGAGCTCCTCGCGCACCGAGCGGTAGCAGCGCGCCCAGGCCGCATCGGCGTACGACCGGCGCAGTGCCGTGCGGGCGAGCGCCGTGCGCCGCGTTCGATCGGCGTCAACCGTGCGGCCGGTGGCCGCCGTGCGCGTCGACGCCCTCCGGCAGATCGAGCTTGTGCTTGCGCACGTCGTCGGGCGCGGCCCGCTCGGGGCCTTCCACCGGCCCGCCGCGGATCGTCACGCGCTCCATGTACCGGCGCTGCGGGTAGTAATCGTGCACCGCGTAGTGCTGCACGGAGCGGTTGTCCCACACGACCAGCGTGTGCGGCGCCCACCGGTGGCGCAGCTGATACTCGGGAATCAGCGCCTGCTGGAACAACGTGTCGAGCAGCGAGCGGCTTTCACGCTCGTCCATGTCCTTGATTGCGATCGTGAACTGCGGATTCACGAACAATACCTTGCGCCGCGACACGGGATGCACGCGCACCACCGGATGCACCTGCGGGGGATACATCAGCTCGAAGCGCTGCAGCTCCGCGCGCGAGGCCTCGTCGGCGCCGAACAGCGTCCGGAACGGCTTGATGTCGTGGATCGCCTCGAGCCCCGAAACGAAGCGCTGCATGCGGTCGCTCAAGCCCTCGTAGGCGGCCGACATGCTCGCGAACACCGTGTCGCCCCCGAGCGCCGGGACCTCTTTCGCGCACAGCATCGTTGCCATCGGCGGCTCCGCGCGAAACGTCTCGTCCGAGTGCCACACGTCGGTCGCGAACGGCGGTGTGGTCTCGTCGTTGCGAAACTGGATGAGCTCGGGATCGACGCCTGCATTCGGCGCGAACGGGTGCACCGTGAGCTCGCCGAAACGCCGGCCGAACGCGATGAGGTCACCCGAGGAGATCGGCTGGTCGCGAAAGATCAGCACCTCGTGCTCCGCGAGCGACTCCTCTATCGCCGCGAACCGTGCGTCGTCGAGCGGGTGGCGCAAATCGGCGCCCGAGATCTCCGCGCCGAGATTCACGGCGATGCGCCTCGCGGTCACGCCGGCCCGGTGCGTGGTGATTCGGTCGACGTCGACGGGTGTCATGGCGTCCTCTCCGCGGCCGACACCGCCGTCAGAATCGCCTGCAACAGCCGCGTCGGGCTCGGCGGGCAGCCCGGAACCGCGACGTCGACGGGAATCACGTTGGCTACGCGGCCGCGGCTCGCGTAGCTCTCGCCGAAAATCCCGCCCGTGCAGCCGCAGTCGCCGACCGCGACCACGAGCTTCGGATCGGGCGTCGCTTCGTACGTCCGCCTGAGCGCAACCTCCATGTGCCGGCTCACCGGACCGGTCACGAGCAGCATGTCGGCGTGCCGCGGGCTCGCGACGAAGCGAATCCCGAGCCCCTCGATGTTGTAGAGCGGGTTATTGAGCGCATGGATCTCGAGCTCGCAGCCGTTGCACGAGCCGGCGTCGACCTGCCGGATGCAAAGCGCGCGGCCGAGCACCTCGCAAATGCTCTGCTGCAGCGCATCGCGCAGGCGCAGTGCCTCGTCCGGGACGGGGGCGGGCTCGGTCACGATGCCGGTGCGCAGAATGGTATGCAACGTCTTCAGCATCGAACCGCCTCAGAGGTCATGCCCGCTGTAGGACAAATTGAACGACTTATTGATCAGCGGAAAATCCGGCACGATGTTGTCGATGATCGCGTGCTCGAGCACGGGCCAGTTCTGCCACGACACGTCGTGCGGATGGCAGCGCGCGATGGCGCCGCCCTCGCCCGCCTCGAGCGCGACGAGCACCGGGCCGCGCCAGCCCTCGATGAGCCCGATCGCGAGCGCGCCCGGCGAGGGCAGCGGCACGAACGAGCGCACGGAGCCCGCGGGCAAGCGCTCGAGGAGCAGGTCGATCAGCCGGCACGACTCGGCGAGCTCGTCGAACCGCACCGCGACGCGCGCCGCGACGTCGCCGTCCGTCGCCACGATCTTGCGCACGTCGAGCGCGGCGTACGGCGCCCACGGCCGATCGCAGCGCAGGTCGAACGCCTGACCGCTCGCGCGCCCCGCGAGGCCCACTAGACCGAGCCGCGAGGCGAGCGCCGGCGTCACCCGACCCGCACCGACGAACCGATCGCGCAACCCCGCGTGATCCGCATAGATCGCACGCAGCTCGGCGGCAGCCGCGACGATCGAGACGGAGCACGAGCGCAGCTGCGCGGCGGCGAACGCTTCGAGATCGCGCTCGACGCCGCCCGGCACGACGGCGTCGAGCAGATAGCGCCGACCGAATGCCGAGTCGCACGCGCGCAGCAGCGTCTCCTTCAAACGCGAGAATTGCGCGAGCCCGAACGCGAAGCCCGCGTCGTTGCCGAGCGCGCCGAGGTCCCCCAAGTGATTCGCAACGCGCTCGAGCTCGAGCATGACCGCGCGCAGCGCGAGTGCGCGCGGCGGCGGCACGACGCCCGCGAGACCCTCGAGCGCCTGGCAATACGCCCACGCGAACGCGACGGCCGAGTCGCCCGACACACGCGCCGCGAGCCGGTGGCCGTCCGCAATCGACAGCTCCGTGAAGCGCCGCTCGATGCCCTTGTGCACATAGCCCAGACGCTCCTCGAGCCTCAGCACCTTCTCGCCGACGACCGAGAAGCGGAAATGGCCCGGCTCGATGATGCCCGCGTGCACGGGACCGACGGCGATCTCGTGCACCCCCTCGCCCGCGACGCGCACGAATTCGTATGCGTCGAGCGGCGGCGGCGCATCGCCGGCGGCCGGCAGCGCGAGCGCATCGGCGAGCGGCAGCGCGGCCCCCGGGATCCACGCGGAGTGCCGCAGCCAAGGGCGGATGTCGGGGTCGTTCGAGCGCACGGCGAACAGGTCGAAGGCCGCGCGCTGCATGCGCCCTGCCGCCGGAAAAAGCTCCTGGAGGCCCGCATACGCCTCACCGTCCGGCACGTCGACCTCGACGACGAGCAGCACGGCGTCGACGAAGAACGCCGCCCGCACGCACGGCTCGCGCTCCCCCGGTCGCGCCGCCCACAGCGCGACCAGGCGCGCGCCGGCGGCCGCCGCGGCCTGCGCCGCCGCCAGCCATTCCGTCCTCGACGCATGCAACACGCCGATGTCCGCGGCGCCGGGCAGCGGCGTCGCACGTTCGAGATAGCGCCGCAGCGGCATCGGCTCACGGCCCCCCAATCAGCAGCGTTGCCGCACGGTACCACTCGGCGAGGTAGGGCGGCACCCAGACCCCGAGCAACAGCACGATACCGAGATGCGCGAAGACCGGCACCAGCGCGGGTGGATGCGGCAGGCGCTTCGCAGTGGTCTCGCCGAAGACCATCGGCTGGACGCGGCCGAACACCGCCGCGAACGCGATCCCGAGGGCGGCGAGCAAAATCGGCGCTGCCCAGACGTGCTCGCGCATCGCAGTCGTCAAGATCAGGAACTCGCTCGCGAACACGCCGAACGGCGGGAGGCCCAGGATCGCGAGCGTGCCGAGCATGAGCCCCCAGCCGACGGTCGGGCTCACGGTCACGAGCCCGCGGATGTCGCTCATGACCTGCGTGCCGGCTTTCTGCGCGGCGTGGCCGACGGCGAAGAAAATCGCGCTCTTCGTGAGCGAGTGCACCGTCATGTGCAGCAGCGCCGCGAAGTTTGCGACCGGCCCGCCCATGCCGAAGGCGAACGCAATGATGCCCATGTGCTCGATCGACGAGTACGCGAACAGCCTCTTCACGTCGCGCTGCCGCCACAGGAACAGCGCGGCGAGCACGACCGACAAGAGCCCGAACGCCATCAGCATCTGCGACGGCAGCGCGGAGCGCAGCGAGCCCTCGACCAGCACCTTGCAGCGCACCACGGCGTAGATCGCGACGTTCAGCAGCAGTCCCGACAGCACGGCCGAGATCGGCGTCGGTCCCTCGGCGTGCGCATCGGGCAGCCAGTTGTGCAGCGGCGCGAGACCGACCTTCGTGCCGTAGCCGACGAGCAGGAACACGAACGCGAGCGAGAGCACGGTCGGCTCGAGCCCCGCCTTGACCTCGTTCAAGTGCGTCCAGAGCAGCGCCTCGACGCCGCCCGCGCCGAGCATCTTCTCGGCGGCGAAGTACAAGAGCATCGTCCCGAACAGCGCCTGCGCAATGCCGACGCCGCAGAGGATGAAGTATTTCCAGCCGGCTTCGAGGCTGGCGGGCGTGCGGTACAGCGTCACGAGCAGCACGGTCGACAGCGTCGCACCCTCCATCGCGACCCAGAGCAAGCCCATGTTGTTCGTCGTCAGCGCGAGCAGCATCGTGAACATGAAGAGCTGATACATGCTGTGATACAGGCGCAGCCGCGTTGGGGTCACGCGCCCGTGCTCGGCTTCGACGCGCATGTACGGCCGCGAGAACAGCGCGGTCGTGAAACCGACGAACGCAGTAAGCGTCACGAGGAACACGTTGAACGGATCGATGAAGAACTGCTCGTGGCCCGCGAGCAGCTTGCCCTGATCGACGACCCGAGCCGTGAGCGCGCACGCCGCGACGAACGTGGCGGCGCTGAACGCCGCGTTGAGCTCCGCCGCGAACCGCTTGTGACCCAACGCCGCGAGCACGGCCGCGCCGGCCACCGGAATTGCGAGCAGCAGCACGAAGTCCATGCTATTGGTCTTCCTTGAGAGACTCGAAGTGATGCAGATCGAGGCTGTCGAACTGCTCGCGGATTTGGAAGAAGAAGACGCCGAGCACGAGCATCGCAACCAGCACGTCGAGCGCGACGCCGAGCTCCACGACCATCGGCATGCCGTAGGTCGCGCTCATCGCGCCGAAGAACAGCCCATTCTCCATCGACAGGAAGCCGATGACCTGCGACATCGCCTTACGCCGCGTGATCATCATGAGGAACGCGAGCAGTATCACGGCCACCGCGACGCCGATCGCGTTGCGTGTGGCCGTCGCGGCGAGCGCCGAGATCGGCTGCGCCAAACCGAACGCGAAGATCACGATCCCCAGACCGATCAGCATCGTGCCCGACACATTGAGCGTCTGCTCCGTGTCCCAATACACGCCGAGCCGCCGAATCAGGCGGCCGAGCAGCCATGGCAGGAATAGCACCTTCAGGCAGAGCGTGAGCGCGGCCGAGAAGTAGAGGTGCGTCTGGCCGGTGCGCAGCGCGACCAGCAGGGTCGCGACCGAGAGCAACGCGCCCTGCAGCGCGAGCAGCGTGACGAGATTCACGATCCGCCGCTGCGACAGCATCGAGAACGCGAGCAGCAGCAGCAGCGCCGCGCATCCGTTCAGAAGCTGTAGATCCCAAGGTGCGTTCGCCATCGTTACGCCCCGAGCAGCAGATGCACGAGCATGCCGAGCACGGCAAACAGGAACGCAGTCGCGAGGAACTCCGGCGCCCGGAATATCCGGAGCTTCGCAGAAAGCGTCTCGATCAGCGCGAGGCCGAACCCGGCGGCGCCGAGCTTCGCCGCGAGCAGCGGCACGGCGACCGCGAGCGCGGCCGGCCCCTCCCCGGTGGCGAGCCCCCAGGGCACGAACAGCGCGAACCCGATGCACGCGTAGTTGAAGAGCTTGAGCGAAGAAGCCCATTCCATCAGCGCGAGATGCCGCGCGGAGTACTCGAGCAGCAGCGCCTCGTGAATCATCGTGAGCTCGAGGTGCGTGGCGGGGTTGTCGATCGGGATGCGCCCATTCTCGGCGAGCAGCACCATCGTGAACGCGACGGCCGTGAACGCAAGGCTCGGATGAAGCGCGAACGGCTGCGTCGTCAAGTGCTCCGAGATCGCGGCAAGCGAGGTGGTGGTCGTGATCAGCGACGCCACGAAGATCACCATGAGCAGCGCCGGCTCCGCGAGAAAGCCCACCATCATCTCGCGCCGCGCGCCGAGCGTGCCGAAGGCAGTGCCGACGTCCATTGCGGCGAGCGACATGAACACCCGGCCCGCCGCGAGCAGTCCGACCAGCGCGATCGCGTCGGCGGCCGTGGTGAAGGGCAGCCGCGTGCCGAGCGACGGGATCACGGCAGCGGCGAGCGCCATCGCGCCGAACACGACGTACGGCGCCACGCGAAAGAGCGGCGACGCCGTCTCCGCGAGCACCGCATCCTTGTGGAACAGCTTGGCGATGCCGCGATAGGGCTGCAGCAGGCTCGGCGCACGGCGATTCTGCAGCCATGCGCGGCACTGGTTGACCCAGCCGACGAACAGCGGCGCGGCGGCCACGGCCGCGGCGATCGCAAGGATCTGCGTCAGCACTTCGGTGACGGTCATGCGAGCACCAGCCCGAGCAGCACGAGCAGCGTCACGAAGCTGTACAAAAGATATGTCGCGACGCGGCCCTGCTGAAGCCATGCGACCGCGCCGGCCGCGCGGCGCACGATACCGCCGAGCGGCTCGTAGAGCGCGTACCAAATTCGGTCACCCACCGTCACGCGATACTTCGGCGATCGATCGAACGGGGTCGGCAGCTCGCGCTCGATGCGAAAGAACGAGCCGAACATATGCCGGATCGGTTGACCGAACCCCTCGGCGGTGTCCTGCATGCGCGAGGTGAGCGCACCGAAACCGCAATCCCACGGCGCACCGAGCCGTGCGCGGCGGTGATAGAGGCGGCGCACCACGAACGCCGTGGCGAGCACGATCGCGAGCACGCCCGTGAGGAACACCAGCGGCGCGTACGAGGCGCGCGCGCCCGGGAGCGGCGTCACGAGCCACCAGCGCTGCGTAACCCCCTCGAGCCCGGTGTGCACCAGCGCATCGGTCACGCGGCTGAGGATGCCGAGCACCTGCACGGGCGCGAGCGCGAGCAGCACGCAGCCGCCCGCCAACCACGCGAGCCCGGCGCGCTCGAGCATGCCGCAGTCGTGCGCGTCGGCGAGCTTGCGCTCGCGATGCGCGCCCAAGAAGATCACGCCGTAGAACTTCACCATCACGTAAGCGGCGAGCGCGGCCGACAACGCGACGACGGCCGCGCCGAGCGGCAGCAGCATGTTGACGAACGCGCGCGGCACCTCGTTCGTGAGCAGGAACGACTGCAGCAGCAGCCATTCCGAGACGAATCCGTTCAGCGGGGGCAGACCCGAGATCGCGAGGGCCCCCACGAGGGTGAGCCACGCGACCCAGGGCATGCGCCGAATGAGCCCGCCGAGCCGGCCGAGGTTGCGCTCCCCGGTCGCGTGCAGCACCGAGCCCGTGCCGAGAAAGAGCAGGCTCTTCATGACGGCATGGTTCAAGCAGTGATACAACGCAGCCGCGAGCGCGAGCGCCGCGAGCGACGTCATGCCGACGCCGGCGAACACGATCGCGAGCCCCACGCCTGCGACTATGAGACCGATGTTCTCGACCGACGAGTACGCGAGCAGCCGTTTCATGTCCGTCTGCACGGCTGCGAAGACCACGCCGTAGAATGCGGTAAAGAGCCCGATGCCAAGGGCCACCAGTCCCCACCACCAGAGCGGCGCGCCGACGAGGTCGAACACGACGCGCAGCAAGCCGTAGACGGCAGTCTTCAGCATCACGCCGCTCATGAGCGCCGAAACCGGTGACGGCGCAGCCGGATGCGCCTCGGGCAGCCATACGTGCAGCGGCACGAGCCCCGCCTTCGCGCCGAAGCCGACGAGCGCGAGCCCGAACACGGCGCTTGCGGCGAACGGGCTCAAGCTCGCCGCGCGCATCGCGTCGAACGTGAACTCCCAGCGGCCGCCTTGCAGCACGCCGAAGCACAGAAGGATCGACATCGCGCCGACGTGCGCGATCAGCAGATACAGGAAGCCGGCGCGCCGAATCTCGGCCAGGCGGTGCTGCGTCGTCACGAGGAAGTACGACGCAAGCGCCATCGTTTCCCACGAGACCATGAACGCATACGCATCGTCGGCGAGCAGCACGCCGGCCATGGCCGCGACGAACACGTGGTACTGCAGGCACAAGAGACCGGGCGCCGCACCCTCGCCCGCCCGGAAATAGCCCGCGCCGAACACCGACGTGCCGACCGTTCCGGCGCCGAGCAGCAGCAGAAAGACGCCCGACAATGCGTCGAGCCGCAGGTGAAACGGCAAGTCGGGCAGACCGAATGGCAGGACCATCCGACCAGGTGCGCTGAGCGTGGCCCAGAGCCCGACGATCATGAGACCCGCGGCGCAGACCGCGCCCGCGAGGAACAGCGTGCGGCCCGCGAAGCGCACGCTCGACGGCTTGAGCAAACCGGCAAGACCGATCAGCACGAGCGCGCCGAGCAGTGCGAGCGCGACCGGTAACGGAGTCACGGACCGCAGCATCGGGAACGCTATTCGTTGTAGCTACGGATTGAAATGCGCCTAGCTTCGCGGGCCCGCTCGCCGCCTACGCGGCGACGATGCTGCCGGCTCGACCTTGTGAGCCGGAGTCCATGGCTCGCCCAGGCGCTCCTCGATGTAGCGCCGGATCAGACTTCTCACGAGCTGCGAGGGCGTGAGGTCCTCGGCCGCGCAGAGGCTCTCGAACACGGCCTTCTTGCGCGGATCGATCAACACCGTTAGGCGCGCAGTCCGTTGCTCGCGCGTGAGCACGTTGCCGCCTTTGACTCGTTTGTCGTCGCTCGCCATTCGAATCGTCCCGGCGAGCATGATAATACGGTTCTAATCGGGTGAACACTCGATGCGCTCGGAATGCGCGTCCGCGAGCGCGCCGCTGCGATGCGGCGCCCCGCTATCGGCAAAACCCTGCAGATCCGCGGTTTTACCGCATTCCGCCCGACGGCGGATGTGATTCAATTCAGGGCTCGCCAGCCCGAATACGGGTACTTTGTGCGCCACAACGACGGATGACACCGATGCCGCAGCCGCAAGACCCGAAGAGTCCCGCTTCAGTGCCGAAGACAGGCGACTCGGCCGGTAGCCCCGAGGAGACATCGCTCGAGCGCCTCGAGCAGGCGCTCGCCGAAGAGACGCGCACCTCCGCGTCGCTGCGCGAGCACCTCGACGATCTGCGCCGCAAGATCGACGAGATCGCGTTCGGCTTCGAGAAGCGCCTCGATGACGCGACCGCGCGCAGCACGGCGGCCGAAAAGCGGCTGCTGGATCAGCAGGCCCGGCTGAATGCATTGGGCCAGGGGCGCGAGGAGACCATGCGCGCGCTCGCGGACGCACGCGCTGCGCTCGCTCGAACGGCGGCCGAACGCGATCAGCTGCAGAAGCGCCTCGCGCAGATCGAGGGCATGCAGACCGCGACGCTCACCCTGCCCGAGGAGCCCGACGAGGAGCCCGGAATTTACGTCGTCCCGCCGTCGCTCGAAGAGCTGATGGCGAGCCTGAGCACGATCGAGGAAGGCGGCCACGTCGAAGCCGTAGCCGGGCACCTGCACTTGCGCGCCGAGACGCCGGAAGACGAGTCCGAATCGCAGATCATGCTCGCGGCCGAGCTCGTGTTCCCGGAAGAGTACGGCGCCGGCCAAGCCGATGCGGCGGCGGCCCAATCCGCTGAGCGCGTGTCGCGCGTGCTGGTGCTCGTCGACTCGGATCAGCCGATCAAATACCCGCTGTACAAGGACGTGATGACGATCGGCCGCTCCGAATCCGCGGACATCCAGGTGCGCGGCGATTTCGTGAGCCGCATCCACGCGCGGGTCGTCGCGACGGCCGCGGGCGTGATCGTCGAGGACGTCGACAGCAAGAACGGCGTGCACGTGAACTCGCAGCCGACCGAGCGCCAAACGCTCAAGCACGGCGACGTGATCGGGCTCGGCAAGGTGCGCTTCACCTTCATCGACACGACAGCCGAGCCCTGAAACGGCGCGGACCGCTCGGCCGCGCCGCCATCGCTCATTTCGCCCGCCCTTTGAAGCCCTGCGCGAGCATCGGGATCCGGTAGATCGTCATCGCGGTGTTGCGGATGCCTTCGGGCGTCGCCCATTCCTTGCCGTTCGGTCCGACCGCGCCCATCTGCGGCACGTACAGTGTCTTCTTGTCCGGACCCGAGAACGCGAGCGTGATCGGGCGGCGCGGTGTCGGGATTAGCCCCAGGTGCTCGCCGCGCGGCGAGAGCACGTGCACGCCGGCCGCGGCCGTGACATAGAGGCGCCCCTCCGAGTCGACGGCCATGCCGTCGCCGCCGTTGTCGCCGGCGAGCGCGCCGAACTCGCGACGGTTCGCGGTCGAGCCGTCGGCCTTCACGTCGAACGCGACGACGCTCGTATTGTTGGTCACGTACAGCACCTTGCCGTCCGGGCTCAGCATGATGCCGTTCGGCCGGATGCTGTCCTTGTCGGCGATCACGCTCGCGGCGCCGCTCGCATTCACGTAGCCGACGCCGCCGACCGTGAAGTAGGCGCCGCCCTTCGCATCGGTCACGAGGTCGTTCAAGCGGCCGAACGGCGAGCCGTCCGCGAAGCCCATCGCAACGACCCTGCGCTCGGGATATTGGATCGTGATCTTCGGCGGCTCGTTGCAGCCCGCGAGATCTTTGTTGAGCGGCTCCGTGCAGGTGCGCTCGACGGACCAGATGCGTCCCTGCCCGTCGACGGAGACCGATCCCGCGCCGTGGGTACCGCGGACGATGGTGTACTCCTTGCCGTTCCCATCGAGCTTCTTGACCGTGTCGGTCTGCTCCTGCGCGAAGATCACGCCGCCGTCGGCCGTGCCGACGATGCCGTCGGCGGTGTAGAAATCGGCCCATACGAGCTCCCATTTAGCGCCGGCCGCGACCACGCCCGGAATGGCGGCGACGTCCGCCTCGCGCTCGCCCGGCAAGAGCGTCTGGGCGGCTGAATTCCCGCCGAGCGACGCAGCCGCCACCGCCAAGAGCCCCAGCGCAACAATCGATTTCATGGCTTTCCCCGCAATGATTCGTGTTCGAATGGGGACTCTCGGCAGCGACCCGCAAATCGTTGCGGCGCGTCCCCTGCCGTGAGTCTAGTGACTTCTCCGAGACACGCCAACGCATCGACGACTCGGCCGGCACCCTCCGCCGCAGCAATGCTATTCTCGGGTTGCCGCCCGAGCGGCGTGCCGAATCGGAACACGCTGCCGCGAGGGGCGAATTGCACAGCACATGCAGCGCGCACCTTTCATCTCGCGATCGCACTCGGCAAGGACCCTCGTCGTGCTGGCCGCGCTCGCGGCCACCGCGGTCCCTGCGTCAGCTCAAGCGCCCGCTACGGATCCGCCGATCGCCGCGTTCTTCGATGCGGCCTCGCTGAACCGCGCCCGCGCCGAGGCCGCGCGAGAGACACTCGCCGCGCACTGGCGCAACGGCTACGCGGCGATGATCGTCGACGAGCTCGATCTCATGCGGCGGACCGGCGTCGTGAGCCCGCAGTCGTGGGTACAGCTGACCTACCTCGCCGAGTTTCTGCAGCAGGTCACGGGCCAGTCGTTCGGCCCCGACATCGATCGCTGGCGCCAATGGGTTTGGAGCTTGCCGTACGAGCCGCACGCGGACTACGGCGAGTTCAAGCGCCGTCTTTACGCCAAGCTCGACCCCGACTTCGCGCAGTTCTTCCGCGGCGACGTCCGGCCTGCGATCCGGCTCGACGAGATTCAATGGGGCGGCGTCGCCGTGAACGGCATTCCGCCGCTCGATCACCCCGCGCACGTCCCAGCCGCGGACGCGAGCTACCTCGCGGACGACAACATCGTGTTCGGCGTGTCCGTCGACGGCGCCCCACGCGCGTATCCGAAGAGGATCCTCGCCTGGCACGAGCTCGCGCTCGACAAGGTCGGCGGACGCGAGCTCACGATCGTCTACTGCACGCTGTGCGGCACCGTGATTCCGTTCGACAGCATCGTCGGCGACAAGCTGCGCAAGTTCGGCACGAGCGGCTTGCTCTACGAGTCGAACAAGCTGATGTTCGACGCGGGCACCTCGAGTCTTTGGTCGAGCATCACCGGCGAGCCCGTGGTCGGTCCGCTCGTCGGCTCGGGCCTGAAGCTCGCAGCGCTGCCCGTCGTCACGACGACGTGGGGCGAGTGGCGGCGCCGCCACCCCGACACCACCGTGCTGTCGATTCCGACCGGCTTCCGGCGCGACTATTCCGAAGGCGCGGCCTACCGCGAGTATTTCGCAACCGATGCGCTGATGTTCGACGTCTCGAAGCACGACCCGCGGCTGCCGAACAAGGCGCAGGTATTGGTGCTGCAGCCCGCGCCAGCGCCGGGCGAGACTTTGCCGCCGGTCGCGATCAGCGCCGATTTCCTGCGCGGGCGGCCCGTGTTCCACGTCGACGTGGGCGCGCGCAGGCTCGTCGTGATCACGGACGGGACGGGCGCAAACCGCGTCTACGAGTCCGGAGCGCACCGCTTCGAGAGCCTCGGCGCCGACGGCCGTGCGATCGACTCCGATGGCCGCGCATGGACCATCCGCGAGGACGCGCTCGAGGCGGCGTTCGACCCGTCGGCAAAGCTCCCGCGCGTGCCCGCGCACCGGTCGTTCTGGTTCGGCTGGTACGCCCAGAACCCGGACACGCGGCTGATCAAGTAGCCGTTCCAGGCGTAGGTCCTGGGCTCGCGAACGTCGTGCTAAAGTGACTCCTGCCGGCGTGGGAGCAGGTCCGTCAACCACGGCTCCGCCGGCCGTATACAGCAAGGGGGAACGAGCGGTGAGATTCGCAAAAGTGGCGGTGATCGTAGTGGCGCTGTGCGCCGCGGGCATCGCGGCCGCACAAGACGCCGACGCGCGGCGGCAAAAGCTGAGCGGCATGATTCCGAAGCACGAGGGCTACCTCGGTGCGCTTGCGCCCGACAACCTCAACAAGAGCCGGCCCAAACCGCCGTTCGACCTGACCGGCACCTGGTTCCCGGACCTGAGCCGGCAGTTCTCGGACTTCATGTTCGGGCCGCCCTACCCCGAGTTCATCGGCCAGGCCAAGGCCGACTTCGAAGAAGGCCAACGAATGCGCAAGGAGCACAAGCCGTACCGCGACGCGATCGGCCAGTGCTTCCCGGCCGGCATCCCGATGATCATGACGCGCGTCTGGCCGATTGCGATGGTGCAGCTGCCGACCGTGATCTACATGGTCTCGAACTTCAACAACGCCTTCAGGCAGGTCTTCCTCGACGGCCGGCCGTACGCCGATCCGCACACGGTGATCTTCACCTACAACGGCGAATCGCACGGCCACTGGGAGAAAGACACGCTCGTGGTCGATACGCGCTACATCGAGACCTATAACCACTATATCGACACCGGGATTCCGATCTCCGACGACTACAAGGTGCAGGAGCGAATGCGGCTGGTCGAAGACGGCCAGGTGCTCGAGATCGAGTACATCATGACCGACCCGCAGAACTGGGTCGGCGAATGGCATAGCACCCACCGCTGGCTGCGGGTCGACCATACCGACGTTGGGGAGGTCGAATGTCTGCCCGATTTGAACGATAATTTACCGAGCACCCAGGCCGGCCAAGCCGGCCTGCAGAAGTAACGGAGACTCCGATGAGGACGACAAAAGGCGTTGCTCTTCTGCTCTCGACCGTCGCGGCGTTCGTCGTGATCGGCGCCGCCGAGGCTCACCACTCCACGGCCGCATTCGACACGTCGAAGGTCATCAAGATCGAAGGCAAGATCACGCAGTTCCGCTGGATCAATCCGCACGCGTCGATCAAGCTCGAGGGCGCCGCCGACACCGACGCACGCAACGGCAAGTGGACCGTCGAGATGACCGCGCCGAACATCCTGATCAATCAGGGCTGGACGCGCGACGCGCTGAAGCCCGGCGACAAGGTCACGATGTACGTGAACCCGCTGCGCAACGCGATCACGCTGAACGACGGTAGCCAGGGCGGCCTGTACGTCGGCGTCGTGCTCGCCGACGGCCACACGCTCGGCCGCACCGACGGCCAAGGCGCCGGCCAGAGCAACTGAGCGCGCTTCAAGTCCGCTTCGCGAGCGCGACGAAATTCCGCTGCAGCGCGGCGACGCGTGCGAGATAGGTGCGTGCGTCGTGATCGCCGCATGTCTCGCCGGGCGCAAGCGCAAATCCCCGCCGCACGAAACCGGACGCCGCGCCCGACCCGCACAGATGGATCAGCGCGGCGAGCGCTTGCTTCTGCTCGAGCGTCGGTTGGGCGTCTGGGGTCTGCTCGAGCGCCGCCGCGACGCGGCGGTCGAGATAGGCGGACGTGAGCTCGATCGCGTGCGACGGCACCGTCCGCGTGTACAGCGAGTTGAACCAGCACGCGTGCACGTCGTACCAAGCGCCGACCGTCGCGACGGCATGCCGATGCACGCAATAGCGGCGGGCCTCCGCAAACGTTCCGTTCGTAATCTGGTACATGCCGACCGCGCTCGATGCGGGCCTGTAGATCTCGAACGGCGCGCTCGTGAGCAGCCAGCGCCAATAGGTGCGTACGACCGGATTGCCGGAGCCCTCGACCTGCGCGAGCGCGGCCAGCAGGTCGGGCGTCATCACGGCGGTCGAGTGCAGACGGAATAGAGCGCCGTAGGCGCGCCACGTGTCCCGGGGCGCTTTGTAGAACGCACCGCTGACCGGAAACAGCAGCTCGGCCGGCTTGCGGTAGGCCTGATACGTCCAATTCACGGTGAACGCGGCTGCCACGAGCACGCCGAGCGCGAGCGCCGCGCGCAACGTCTTGGGCAGCCGCCGCCAAGCACGCCGCAAACCTCGGCGCGACCGAGGACTGGGCCAGACGCGCGGCCAGCCGGCAAGCAGCTTCCCGCGGCTGGCACGCCTGGCGGGGGTCTTCGCAGCACGGCGTCGCATCGCGCGGATTCTAGCGCGGCCTTAGGCGCCGCGTTCCTGACGGCCGCTCAAACGCTCGCCTGGAACTGAACAACCCATCGTGGATATACTCTCGATTCCTGACACATCGCCCGTGGAGCGAGCCTGCAGGCAATGGTGCCTTCATCCTCTTGAGGCGAGATGAATACCTTGGGAGGTAACCGTGGGCAGGAAACTGTATGTGGGCAATCTGCCGTATTCCACCACCGAGCAAACGCTGCGTGAAGCTTTCGCGAAAGCCGGAACCGTCACCACGGCCAACGTGATCGTCGATCGTGACACGGGGCAGAGCAAAGGCTTCGGCTTCGTCGAGATGGCGAGCGATCAAGAGGCCCAAGCCGCGATCCAAGAGCTGAACGGCAGCGTGCTCGACGGCCGTCAAATCAAGGTCAACGAAGCGCGACCGAAGCCGCCCGGCGGCGGCGGCGGCGGGGGACGCGGCGGCTACGGCGGCTACGGTCGGTAGCACGACCACGGCCCGCCCGGTCGACGAGGCCCGGAAGGGCCCGCGCCGCGTCGCGTCGTAGCGACGCCCGGGGGCCATGGCCCCACCGGCAGCAAACGCGAGCAGAAGCGGGTCAGCGGCGCGCCGCGGCGGCGGCTGCCGGCGTGGGAATCAGCCGCACGCCGATGCGCTGATTCGCGGCGGCGACTGCATTCCAGGCGCCGGCCGTGAGGCCGTAGTCGGCAATCGGGTAATCGACGACGGGCTCGGTCGTGCCGTGCGAAACGGTTTCGACCTTGAGCAGCGGATTGTCGGCCGTCGCCGTCGCGACCACGTTGGCAAATGCGCGCGACTCCTGGCGGCCCATCGCGACGGCGTCGGCCTCGGGCCAGCCGATGCGCTCGCAGGTCGCCGCCGGCTGCTCGGCCGGCGCCGGCTCGAGCGTGCCGTCGGCCCCATAGTTCATGCAGAACCGGCCGACGTGCACGTCGAATGCAATCGTGCCCGCGAACTCGAGCTTCTCGAGCTTCGCGATCAGCGACTCGAGCACGGCCGCGCGGTCGTCGCCCAGCGGCACCGCGCCGAACGGATAGCGGCCGCCCTGGTTCAGGCCCCACTCGAGCACGTCGAGCGTCTCGTCGACGGCCGTAGCCGGCGCCGCGGGCGGCGGCTGCACGGCGCTGCTCGCCGCCGTAAGAGCCGCGGCGTCCTCGGCGAGCCGCGCAGTGCGGGCGGTCACGCGCTCGAGCGATGCATTCGTGGCCCACCAGAGGTACGCGAGCACCGCGGCAATCACGACCAAGAGCGCGCTCGCGAGCTTGAATGCGCGGACGCCGGCCGCCTGCGACGCGGCTTCGAGCGCGGGCGGCGGATCGAGCGGCGGCGGCGGCACGGGCTGCGCAGCCGGTGAGGGAGCGGCCGCGGCAATGCGCTGCCACTCGCGGCGCAGCTCGCCCCGCAATGCGGTCGTGTGCTCGGCGAATAGCTCCGCGAGCAGCGTCCGAAGTCGCTGCGCGTCGAGCGGCTCGAGGTCCGCCGTGGCGGACGCAGACGCCGACGCCGCGGCAGGCGCACGAGACGTCGGCTCGGTCGGAATCAAATGCAGGGAGCGCAGCACCTTGCCGACCTCGACCTGCTGCACGGTCTTCGGCAGCACGCCGAGCGCACCCAATGCCCGCGCCTGGCCCACGTACAGCTCACCCTCTTGCGAGGTGTACATCATCACGGGGATCGTCGCGGTGGCGGGGTTGGTCTTGATCGCCTCGAGCGCCTGAAAGCCGTCGATGCCCGGCATCATGTGGTCGAGAAACACGACGTCGGGCCGACTGTGCTTCAGGTACTCGAGCGCGACCTCGGCGGATTCCGCCGTGTCGGCCTCGACCCCATGTTCGACGAGCAAGCGGCTCAGGGCGGCCCGAGCGAGGCGCGAATCGTCGACGATCAGAGCCCTTTTCATGCATTGGCCCGGCGCGCCCTGGTCGAGCGCTGTTGGAATTTGCGGCGAGTCGCGGCCGCTGTCAACGGCATCCGCCGACTCCGTTTGGCGACATAGCTCGTAAACTAACGGAATGACGCGCGCCACGCATCTCTCCGCCGGTGTCGTCGTCGTCCGCGACACCGACGACGGCGCGCGGTTCTTGTTGCTGCGGGCGTATCGGAACTGGGACTTCCCGAAGGGCGGCGTCGAAGCGGGAGAGGACCCGCTGGCGGCGGCGCGGCGTGAGACGCTCGAGGAAACGGGCATCGAGGACCTCGAGTTCGTCTGGGGCGAGGACTTCGTCGAGACGCCGCCGTACGCGGCAAACAAGGTGGCGCGCTACTACCTCGCGCGCACGCGCCGGGAGCGGATCGAGCTGCCGAGCAGCGTCGAGCTCGGCCGCCCGGAGCATCACGAGTACCGTTGGGTCGACCTCACCGAAGCGCTCGCGCTCACGGTGCCGCGCATTCAAGCGGTCGTCGCATGGGCGGCCGCGAAGGTCATGGATCCCGTGACGTTGGCGCGACGCCCGCGCACCTAGCCGGTGGACATCGAGACGGCTTTCATCCTGCTGTTCGTGGTTGCGACCGCGGTGGCGATCGCGGTGCGCCGCGCCCGCCTGCCGTACACGGTCGCGCTCGTGCTCGCCGGGCTCGCGCTCGGTGCGCTCAAGCTTTTTCCGGCGCCGGAGCTCACGAAGAACCTGCTGTTCTCCGTGTTTCTGCCGGGGTTGATTTTCGAGGCGGCGTTCCACATCGACTACCGCGAGTTCCGCGACATGAAGATCACGATCACGTCGCTCGCCGTGCCCGGCGTGATCGCGTCCACGGCGCTCGTCGCGTTCGTGCTCCCCCCCGTCATCAACGCTCTCGGCCTCGCCTCGGGCTTCCGCCCAACCGATGCGCTCGTCTTCGGGGCGCTGATCGCGGCAACCGATCCGATCGCCGTGATCGGGTTGTTCCGCAACCTCGGCGTTCCGCAGCGGCTCGCGACACTGCTCGACGGCGAGAGCTTGCTGAACGACGGCACCGCGATCGTGTTCTTCACGCTGAGCCTGTCGCTGCTCGCGGGCACGCACGTGACGGCCGGCGGGCTCGTGATCCAATTCCTGACGACGGTCGGCGTCGGCGTGGGAGTCGGCATCGCAATCGGGGCCGCGGCCTCGTTGCTGATTCGCCAGATCGACGATCCGATGATCGAGATCACGCTCACGACGATAGCGGCCTACGGCTCGTTCGTGTCCGCCGAAGCGCTGCACGGTTCCGGCGTGATCGCCACCGTCGCGGCCGGAATGTTGTGCGGCAATTTCGGTGCGCGCACCGGGATGGCGCCCTCGACGCGCGTCGCGGCGGAAACGTTCTGGGAATACGTCGCGTTCGCGCTCAACTCGATCGTATTCCTGCTGATCGGCTTCGAAGTCCCGCTCTCGACGTTGCTCACGTATTGGCTGCCGATCATCGTCGCGTATCTGATCGTCACGATCGGCAGGGGTCTCGTGATCACGGGCGGCCGCTTGGCGCTCGGCTTTACGCGCGAGCGCTTTCCCTGGCGCTGGAGCATCGTGCTCACGTGGGGCGGACTGCGCGGAGCACTGCCGATGGTGTTGGCGCTGAGCCTGCCGACCACGTTCGCCTACCGCGAGCTGATCGTCTCGATGACGTTCGGAGTCGTCGTGCTGTCGATCCTCATTCATGGCCTCACGATGCCGGCCCTGCTCGCCCGGCTCGGCATCGTACGGGAATCCGCCGAGCGCACGGCCTACGAAGTGCGCCGGACGCAGCTGCAGGGGGCCGCGGCCGCGCTGCAAGAGCTCGACCGTATGGCCGAGCTCCATTCGGCGCCGCCCGACGCCCTCGATGCATTGCGCTCGGAGTATCGCGCGACGATCGAGCGGACCGAGCAGGAGCTCGGCAAGCTCGCCGTGGATCGCACGAAGCTGCGCGAAGAGGACATCTATCGAGTCAGGCGCCGGCTGCTCGTGATGGAACGCGACCGCGTGATGCAGGCTTTCCAGCAGGGCACGATTCGCCGCGAGAGCCAAGAGCGCCTGCTCGCCGACATCGATGCGCGCTTGCTGCGGCTCGAGGCCGGCGAAGACCCGAGCAGCTCGGCCGACGACCGCACCGCCGCTACTCGAGATACGCCTCCGCCGCATAGCGGCGCATCATCCGGTGGCTCGTGAACAGCGACGCGTTGCGCGAGATCGCGCCCTTCATCACGGCGATCCAATCTGCGCGGCGAGCATAGAGCGGCAGCACGACACGCTCGAGCTTGTCGTAGAGCGAAGTGGCATCCTCGGCGTGCGACGTCGGCCCAGCCGCTCCGTTGCCGATCGCCCAGCCCGTCACGCCTTCGATGTGCCCTTCGCCCCACCAGCCGTCGAGCACGCTGAAGTTCGGCACGCCGTTCAGAGCAGCCTTCATGCCGCTCGTGCCGGAGGCCTCGAGCGGCGGCTCGGGCGTGTTCAACCAGAGATCGGAGCCCGACGTCATCGCGAGCGCGGTGGCCATCGAGTAGTTCGGCAGGAACGCGATCTTGAGCGTGCCGGCGAGCTCACGCATGTGCGCGTGCAGCACCTCGATCGAGCGGCGGCCGCCCGCGTCGTGGGGATGCGCCTTGCCCGCGAGCACGATCTGGAACGGCGCGCGTGCGTGGATCGCCTTGAGGCGCTCGACGTCGGTGAACAAAAGCTCGGGCCGCTTGTAGGGCGTGATTCGCCGGGCGTAGCCGATCACCGGCACGTCGGGATCGAGGTCCACGCCGCTCGCCGCGCGCACCTCCGCCGTGAGCGCGGCCTTGGCCTCGAGGTGCGCCCGCCATACTTCAGCGTCGCCGAGCCGCGCCTCGGTCCGTATCAGCACCTCGGGCTCGATGCGCCACCCCGGCAGGTGCGCATCGTAGAGCCGCGCGAACGCCGGGCTGGCCCAGGTGTTCGGATGGATGCCGTTCGTGATGGCGTTGATGTGGTAGCCGGGGTACATGTGCTGCGTCGTTGCGGCATGGCTCGCGGCGACGCCGTTCACGTACTCGCTCATGTTGAGCGCGAGCTCCGTGGTGTTGAGCTCGCTGCGTCCCGCGAGAGCGCGCAACGTCTCGCCGTCGATGAAATTACCGAGCAGCCGCTGCACGAGGTCGTAGGGAAAGCGGTCATGACCGGCTTCGACCGGCGTGTGCGTCGTGAAGTGACATTGCTCGCGTGCACGCGGCACGTCGTAGCGTGCGTCGCCGGCACGACGCACGTCGTCCTCGTACTCGCATTCGCGCAGCAGCTCGAGCGTGAGCAGCGCGGAGTGACCTTCGTTCAAGTGATACGCGCGAATCCTGAAGCCGAGCGCCTCGAGCATCCGCCGCCCGCCGATGCCGAGCACGATTTCCTGCGTCAGCCGGTAGGCGAGATCGCCGCCGTAGAGGAAATGCGTAATCGCGCGGTCCTCGGGGCTGTTCTCGGGCAGGTCCGTGTCGAGCAGCACGACGGGCTCGCGTCCGCCCCGGAAGCCTTCGACGACGTACAGCCAGCCCGCAACCCAGACCTGACGGCCGTCGATCGGCACGGCGACCTTGGCCGGCAACGTCTCGGCCCAGTGCTCGGGCTGCCAGGGATCCGCCGCTTCGACTTGGCGACCGGCGGCATCGATGCTTTGCCGAAAGTAACCCATGCGGCTTACGAGCGTCACCGCGACCATCGGCAGCCGCAGGTCCGCCGCCGAACGCAGCGTATCGCCGGCCAGCACGCCGAGGCCGCCGCTATAGGTCGGGATCTCGCTGCGCAGCGCGATCTCCATCGAAAAATAGGCGACGCGCGCCTGCGCGAGAAATTGCTCGAGCGAATCGACCAATTCGTCCTCCGTGGATCCGTGCGGCGCTCTTAGCCGCAGGAAGTTGCGATGTCCCGCTGCGTGCGCTCGACCTCGGCAGCGCGCGACGCATCGTCGAGGTAGACGCGCTCGCCGCTCGCATCGATGCGGTATACGGGCCGCCGAATTTGCAGGGTCGCGAGAGTACGCCGCGCGAAGTCGCACCGCCGCAGGCGATCGGCCCGTTCGGCCTCCGCGAGCTGCTCCTCGCGCCGCTGGCGCTCGAGCGCCGCCGCGCGCTCGTCGAGCGCCGCGCGGGCTCTCGATTCGAGCGCGGCTACGCGCTCTCGCGCGCTCTGCACTTCCGCATCCGACGGCGCCGGCAGCAGCTCGAGCGGCTCCGCGGAACCGTCGCCGGGCGGCCGCCGATCCGAGTAATGCACGCGGCCGTCGTCATCGACCCATTTATAGACCGGCACGGCTGCCGCGACCGCGAGCAGTACGATCACCGGCGCCGCTCGAATCGTCGTCACATGGCTTCCTCCGCGCCCGGCGAGTCACGTCATCAGTGGTCTCGCTCGGCCAGGGTACCGTGGAACACACGTCGTGCGCAGTCCCAGCGGCGTCATCGCGAGCCGCCGGCGCTCAGCAAAATCACCTCGATTTCCTCGATGATCTCCTCCTGGCGCAGCGCATTGAGCCGGCGGCCGAGCCGCTCGTTCTGATCGTCCAAGTGCCGAATGGCGGCGTCCAAGTGCGTGACGCGGCGATGGTTCTCCTCCATAAGCGCTTCGAGCAGCACCACGTTGAGCGCCGCGAACAGGTACTGTTCGGCGAGCGCGAGCGAGAGCACGGAGGGCTCGAGATTGGCGGCCGGCGGAAACGGCGAGCGCGGCACCGCCGCGCGCCACGCCGGCGGCAGCAGCTCGGAACGCACGACTCCCCGCTCGGCCGGATAGATCGCGGCAAGCGCGATCGCACCTTCGTGCTCCCCGAGCGTGCCGAGCTGCGCGACGACGCGCGCCAGCACGGCGCCCACCTCCTCCGCCGTCTCCGCGCCGGCGACCCGCGCGGCGACATCGGCGCGTTCCTCCACGAGGCCGTGCAGCTTGCGGCCCACGGCGACGAGCGCCGCGCCGCTGTCGGCTGCCGCGCGATCGAGCAGCACGCGATTCAGATCGCCGCAAAAGCCGCGCTCCGTGCCGATCACGAGCTCGACGCGGCGCAGCCCCGCGGCGTGCGCCGTGCCCCCCGGATGGAAGCCCGCGAAGTCGCCGGCGGCCGCCTCGATGCTGGCGACGACCGCTCGCTGTGCCTCGAGGCGGCGCGTGAGCTTCCGCGTCTCGATGTAAGCGAGCGACTTCATCGCGTTCATGATCTCGCGAATCTCGCCCAGGTTGCGCTTGTGCACCTCGAGCGCGCGGCGGCGGCTCACGCAGCCTTCTCCTTGCCGAGCCATACCGCGGCCGCCCGATGCCAGTCGTCACGCGGCGAATCGAGCGTCAGCTCGCCCGCGGCCACACCGCGCTCGAGCGCCGCTAGGCGCTCATGCACTGCGGCCGGCTCGACGTCGTCGAGAAGACCGTCGTTGAACGCGACGAGCCATGCGAGCTCCGTCTCGGCCGACTGCGGGTTCAAGCGGTCCTGCTTCAGGATCTCGCGCAGCAGCCGACCGCGACGGATCGCGCGCTCCATGGACGCTTCGAGACGCGCACCGAAGCGCGTGAACACCTCGAGCTCGAGGAACTGCAGATAGTCGAGCTTCATCCGTCCGCTCTCGTGCTTGATCTGCCGGTGCTGGGCCTGGCCGCCGATCCGCGAGACCGAGCGGCCGATGTCGATCGCCGGCCTGATGCCGGCCACGAACAGATCGCGGTCGAGAAAGATTTGCCCGTCCGTGATCGAGATCAGATTCGTCGGGATGTAGGCCGCAATCTCGCCCTCGAGGGTCTCGACGATCGGCAGCGCCGTGCTGCTGCCGCCGCCGTGCGCATCGTTCAAGCAGGTCGAGCGCTCGAGCAGCCGCGCATGCACCGAGAAGATGTCGCCGGGATAGGCCTCGCGGCCGGGCGGCCGGCGGAGCAGCAGCGACAGCTCGCGATACGTCTTCGCATGCGTCGACAGATCGTCGTACACGACCAGCACGTCGTGCCCCGCTCGCATCCAACGCTCGGCGATCGCGCAACCCGCAAACGGTGCGAGATGCTGCAAGCCCGGCAGCCCGCTGCCCTCGGCGACGACCACGGTCGTGTACTCGAGCGCCTGCTGTGCACGCAGCGTTGCGATCGTCGCGACGACGCTCGAGCGCTTTTGGCCGATCAGCACGTACACGCAGCGCACGTTGCGCTCGCGCTGATTCACCACGGCGTCGAGCGCGATCGAGCTCCGGCCCAAGCCCGGATCACCAATGATCAGCTGCCGCTGCCCCTTGCCGATCGGGATCATCGTGTCGACCGCGCGCAGCCCCGTGTACAACGGCTCATGCACGAAGTCGCGCTCGATGATCGGCGGCGACGGACCTTCGAGCGGCTGGCGCTCACCGCCGCGCGGCGCCGCCGCGCCGTCGACCGGCAGACCGAGCGGATCGATCACTCGCCCGAGCAGCTCGTCGCCCACCGCGATACCGAGCGGCCGGCCCGTCCGTTCGACGGTGGTTCCCGCGGTAAGCCCATCCGTCTCGCGCAGGATGATGGCGCCGACGAGCTGCTCCGTCAGATCGAACACGAGCGCGCGGCTGCCGTCGTCGAGCTCGAGCACCTCGTCCATCGCGACCGAAGGCAGGCCCTCGATCCACGCGACGCCGTCGCCGACCGACACTACGCGGCCGATCTCGCGCAGCCGCAACGCGGGCGAGTAGCGCTCGAGCCAAGCCGCCCGCGCGGCGAGGGCCTCGTCGGCACCGTCACGCGCCACGGCCGAGCCTCGCAAAGCCCGCGAGCTCATCGCGCACGTTGAGGCCGAGCGACCAGCCGCCGATCGCGATGTCGAGGCCCGCGACGAGCGCCGGCTTCTCGACGAAGCGCGCCTCGGGTGCACTCGGCGCCAGCCGCGCGACGGCCGCAGCGACCCGCCGTCGGTCGTCCGGTGACAGCGGAAAGGCGCTCGCAACGACGGGCGTCCCGGCCGCGTCGGCGCCGCCGCTCGTCAGCGCGGCCGCGCGCTCGGGCGGCAGCCGCTCGAGCTCGCCCAGCGCGAGCGCCACGAGCCGCGTCTCGAGCTCCGGGCTCGCGAGCTGTGCCACCAGCCGACCCGCGAAGCGCGCGCCCTGCTCGAGCGCCTCGCTCTCGAGCTTGCGCGCCGCAGTCGCTTGCTCGCGAGCCGCGGCCGCTTCGGCACGCTCGCGCTCCTTCGCCACCGACGCATCGATTTCCCCGAGCCGGCGCACCTTCTCGGCCTCGAGCTCGCGCCCGAGCGCGTCGCTCGCCCGCCGCCGCTCGGCTTCCCACTCTCCGACGCGGCCTTCGTACTTCGCACGCAGGGCCTCGGCGTCCGCATTTTGCGCCTGCGCATCGGCGAGCGTCTTGGCGATACCGGCCTTGCGCTGCTCGATCACGGCCAGCACCGGCCGATACAAGAAGCGTTTGAGCAGATACACGAGCACGACGAAATTCAGCAGCTCGAGAACGAACGTCGACCAGTCGATCTCCATCGCAACTCCCTCTCGGTGCTCAGTGCAGCAGGTTCTGCAGCAGCGGGTTGCGAAACAGCACGATCAGCACGATCACGAGCACGTAGATCGCGAGCGACTCGATCATCGCGAGACCGATGAACAGCGTGCGCATGATCGAGCGCTCCGCCTCGGGTTGGCGCGAGAGCGCCTCGAGCGCGCGACTGATCGCCCACCCCATCGCGATCGCCGGCGTCATCACGCCGAGCGCGATCGCGAGCGTTGCGGCTACCGTCGAGGCCAAGCTGAATGTCGCCAGATCCGCCATATGCAACTCCTAGTCCTGCAAGAGTCAGTCCGCCTGCTGCGATTGAATCGCACCGCTCACGTAGATCAACGCAAGCGTGCCGAAGATATAGGCTTGCACGAGCGCCTCGACGATGTGCAGCATCAAGAGCGGGATCGGCACCAGGAACCCCGCGACGAGCAGCACGAGCAGCGCCGCCATCTCGAGGCTCATCATGTTGCCGAACAGCCGCACGGCGAGCGCGACCGTGCGCGAGAGCTCGCTGATCACATGGAACGGCAAGAGCAGCGGGCTCGGGCTCAAATAGTGGCGCAGATACGCCGCGACGCCGTTCGCGCGGATCCCATACCAGTGCGTCGACAAGAACACGAGCAATGCGAGCGCGGCCGTCGTCGAGAGGTCGCGGGTGGGCGAGTGCACGGCCGGAATCACGCCGCTCAAGTTCGCGATCGTCAAGAAGATCCAAAGCGTGCCGATGAACGGCACTAGCCTGCCGGCTTCCCCGGGCGCAACGTCGCTCACGGCCTGCTCGATTGCGACGACGACCCCCTCCAGGGCCGTTTGCAGAGGCCCCGGCTCGAGCCTGAGCCGCCGAGTGGCAGCCGCCGCAAACGCAGTCAGTGCGGCCATGATCACCCACGTCGTGACCACCGTGCTCGTAAGCGTGATCGGGCCGAGCGTGAGCAGCGGCGGCACGGTGATCTCGGGCCCCGTCATGGCCGCTCTCGCACGAATAGATACGCATTCAGCCCGCCGACGAACACGCCGAGCACGATGAAGCTGACCGTCCACCGGCTCGAGTAGCCGCTCGCGAGCCCGTCGAGCCAAAGCCCAAGGTAGGCGCCGCCGACGATCGGGAGCACGATCAACAGACCGAGGGTGCCCAAGTACACCGTCTGGGCGATCAACGTGCCCCGTTCGCGCTCGGCTCGCTCGATGCGGCGCGCCTGCTTCTCGACCTCCGTTTTCAGTCGCTCCTCGCTCATGGGGCCGTCATGCGCCGTGCCGCTCCAGGCGCCAGAGGCGCTTCAGCACCTGCTCTTCCATTTGATGCAGGCTCGACTTGATCGCAACGAGCTCCTGCTCCTCCGCGAGCAGCTCCTGCTCGAGCGCGGTGCTGATCGCGCGATAGTCCTCGCCGACGACGCAGCGGCGCGTCGCGACCGTGAGCTCGTCGCGGTCGAAATACAGCACGCCGCCCGGCAGCGCGAGGTAGCGCCAGGGGGCATCGGCCGCACGAAACCGCGCGAGCCCCACCGCGAGCACGGTCACGAAGCGCTCGTGCCCTGCGAGAATTCCGAAGCTGCCGCTGGCGTCCGTGCCGACGAACGACGCAACGCCCTCGAAGCGCTGCTCGCCCGCGGAATCGCGCACGATCAAGGTGAATGCGGTCATGCGGCCTGCATCGAAGCGCGCATGTAGCAGCGCTCCTCCGGCAGGTCGTCGTAGCGGCCCTTGAGAAACGCTTCGCAATCGTCGAGCGTGGTCTTGAGCGGCACCGAGGCTCCGGCCACGCCGGTGTGCGAGGTCATGACCGCGAACGGCTGCGTGAGGTAGCGCTGCAACTTGCGCGCACGCATGACGATCTTGCGATCCGCGGCCGACAGCTCGTCGACGCCGAGCATCGCGATGATGTCCTCGAGCTCGCGGTAGCGCGCGAGATGCTCGCGCACGCCTTCGGCGACGTCGTAGTGGCGCGAGCCGAGCGTGCCGCGATCCATCAGCTTGCTCGTCGAGTCGAGCGGGTCGACCGCAGGATAGATGCCTTTGCCCGCTTGCGCGCGCGACAACACGACCGTCGTGTCGAGATGGTTCACGATCGCGCTCACGGCCGGGTCCGTCATGTCGTCGGCCGGCACGTACACTGCTTGGACGGATGTGATGCCGCCGTTCCGGGTGGAGAGAATTCGGTCCTCGAGCTCGGCGACCTCGGTGATCAGAGTCGGCTGGTAGCCGACCGTCGCGGGCATTCGCCCGAGCAGGCTCGACACCTCGCTGCCCGCCTGCACGAAGCGGAACACGTTGTCCATCACGAGCAGCACCTCCTTGCGCAGCGTGTCGCGCAGGTATTCGGCGTACGTGAGCGCGGAGAGCGCAACGCGATAGCGCACGCCGGGCGACTCGTCCATCTGTCCGAACATCAGCAGCGTCTGCGGCATGACGCCGGCCTCGCGGATCGCATGCCACAACTCGTGGCCTTCTCGAATGCGCTCGCCGACGCCCGCGAACACGATCACGCCCTTGTGCAGCGTCGCGACCGCATGCATGAACTCCATGATCAGCACGGTCTTGCCGACACCCGCGCCGCCGAAGAGCCCGGTCTTGCCGCCCTTCGCGAACGGGCACAGCAAATCGACGACCTTGATGCCGGTCGCCAACGTATCGCCGACCGCAACCGTTTCCGCGAGCGTCGGCATCCGCGCGTGGATGTTGCGAAATTCTTCCGCCTGGAGGGGCGCCTCGCCGTCGAGCGGTTCGCCGAAAATGTTGAGCAGCCGCCCGAGGCAAGCATTCGTGACGGGCACGTGCAGCGGCGCGCCGGTATCCTCGACCGGCATTCCGCGCTTCAAGCCCGCGCTGCGATGCAGCGTGATCGCGCGGAGGTGCCGCTCATCGAGATGCTGATGCACCTCGAACACGTAGGTCTCGTGATCGAACGAAGCGGTCAACGCTTCATGCAGCGGCGGCAGCCGCTCGCACTCGATCACGACCACCGGGCCGTGAACCTCCGTGATGACGCCGATCGGCGCCGCCGACGGCTCTTTGGGCTGCTCTGCCATCTGCACAGAATCCGCGCAGCACGGCTCCGCGGCAAGTCCGGAAATTACCTACGCTGCGCGCGGCCGGGGTCTCGAACTATACTTTGCCGCTACGGGAGGGAGGGTCCTTTCGATGCAACGAAAAGCGGCAACCATCGCAGCCTACCTCGTCGCCCTCGCGGCATGCTCGGCGGCGGCGTACGGACAAGGCGGTTTCGGCCCGCAGGAGCTCACCCTCGTGCCGGTGCGGGACAACATCTACATGATCCGCAACGCCGGCTCGGGCAACGTCACGATGCTCGTCGGCAAGACAGAGGTGATCCTGATCGACGCGAAATTCCCGCAGGACCACGACGGCATCATGAAGCTCGTCCGCCAGGTCACGAAGCTTCCGGTGCGCTACCTGATCAACACTCACATGCATCCGGACCATGCCGGCGGCAATCCGGCGATGCAGATGGAGGGAGCGGACGTCATCGCGTCCGAGAATGCGCGGCGCATCATGGCCGAGCGCGGCACTCCGGGCCTGCCGAACATCGTGATCGGCGACTATCTGCGCCTCTACCTCGACGACATGCCGATCGACCTGCACTACTACGGCCGAGGGCACACCGACAACGACGTCGTGATTCACTTGCCGGAGCAGCGGCTCCTGATCTCGGGCGATTTGTTCGCGCTGTACGGGCCGTATCAGCCGGTCATCGATTACTCCGCGGGCGGCAGCTTGCGCGACTGGACGCGCACGCTCGATCGCGTGCTGATGCTCGACTTCGACACCGTGATACCCGGGCACAGCGGCTTGACCGACCGCAAGAACATGGAAGGCTATCGCGCCGAGCTCGCCCGCACTCAGGAGATGGTGCGGATGATGAATAGAGAGAAGAAATCGCACGACGAGATCAAGACCGTGCTCGAGAAGGAGTTCCACTGGGGCGGCTTGGCCGAGCGCGTGGGCTTGGACGGCGTGATCAACGAGATGCAGTAGGTCGAGCCGGCGCGTCCGGCCGGCCCGCGACGCGTGCGGGGGCACGCTCGAAACCTGGGAGGAGGACCATGGGTGGGTCCAAGTTCGTCGAACGGGCGCGAAGCGCCGCGGCGCTTCTTGCGTGCGCCGTGCTCGTCGCAGGGCTTGCGGTGCCCTCGGGCGCTTCAGCGCAGCCGCCGTGGAAGGCGCTGTTCTACGACGTCACCTGCAGCAACGCCGCCCTCGTGGCCACGCAAGGCATCTCGGCGCCGCCGGGCACCGCGCATCGCTATCAGTTCGAAGGCTCCTGCCAGCTCCGCCAGCTCGGAATACCCGCGGACCCGGCCGGTATCAAGCAGCTGATCGGGCAACTGCAGAGCCCGACGACGGATCGCGAGCCGTGGTCATGGGGCGTGCCCGTGAAAACCGTCGGCCTGCCGTTCGACGTTCACGCGAAAGGCACTTGGACGAACGGCGGCCTCGTGCAGGAGGAGCTCGACTTCTCGGGCGCGGTGCAAGGCAAAGCGGTGCTGCTGCTGCAGCAATGCGACAGCGATCCGTTCCTGAAGGGCGGTGGCGTCTGCCAACGCATTTCCACGGCCGGCAACGTGCCCGCGCCGCAGCACACGACGGTCGACATCTCGGGCGTCGTCGAGGCGAGCCTGCTGCGCGGTCTGCTCCTCGAGCGTCACGTGCCGTTGTTCTGGAGACAAACCGACCTCGACGCGGCCAAGGCCGCGGAAGGCCAAGGCAAGAAGCTCGCGGGCATCGAGACCGGCACGAAGCCGGCCGGGGGCGCTGCCGCCAAGCCGCAGGCCGTGGTCGGCGCGAACGGCGTCGAGAAGAAGCCGTCGAGCCCGCCCGGCATCGTCGATATCGAGGGCGAGGCGCTGGCCCAAGCCCACCAGTACACCGCGAGCGGCGGCCAGGTCGGCGCGCAATCGATGCAACCGTTCGGCGCCGGCTGGAGCAACGGCGCGCAGCTGTTCTGGAGCGGCGCCGCGCGCGCCGTGCTCGATCTGACGATCGACATTCCGGCGGCAGGCAGTTACGCGGTTGAGATCTACTTCACGCGCGGACCGGACTTCGGTCGTGTTCAAATCGAGATCGACGGCAAGCCGGTCGGACCGAGGTACGACGGCTACGGCCCGAAGGTGATGGCCGCCGGACCGCTGCAAGCCGGCAAGTTCTCGCTGCAAGCCGGGCCGCGCAAGGTGAGCTTCTCGATCATCGGCAAGTACGAGGCGTCGGGCGGCTACGCGGTCGGGATCGATCACATTCGGCTGTATCGGGTGGGCGACTACTGAGACAAACCGCTCGCTCGACGCAGCCATGTAACGAACGGCACGCGATGCAGCTGGGAGGCTCATCATGAAGTCGAAGTACTCGCTGCTCGTTTCGCTCGCGCTCGCGACGGCGTGGATCGCTCCGGCCCACGCGATCAATGGGACGCTCGACCAGCTCATCGATCTCGTGATCCAAGCGGCCGATCCGTCGCTCGCGCCCGCGAAGCCGCTGATCGTTTGCGCGATCGACAAGGGCGGCGGCAATGCCGCGTTGACCTGCATGGAGGACGCCGCCGTCAAGCAAGCGGCGCAGCAAGCGGGCAGCCTCGTGCCGTTCGATACGAACGATCCGCGGATCCAGCAAATCATCACGGTCGTGAAGGACATCAACGCGAACAACTGGGCCGGCGCCGTGACCGCCGGCGGGCCGGTGGTCGTCCAAACCGTCGTGTGTGCGCTGCTGCCGCTCGCGGGTCCGGCCAAAGGACCTGCGTGCGGCGTCGTCGGCTACGTGATCAAGAACGACGTCGGCGTACTCACCGACGCCTATACGGCGTTGAGCAACGGCCCCGACTGGTGGGGTCTCACCAAAGTGCTCAGCACCGAGGTCGTCTGCATGTTCCTGCCCGACGACGGCGTGGCGGGCACGGTCAAGACCGCGGTGTGCGGCGTTCTCGGCACCGTGCTCGCGGGCGCGAAAGACGCGGTCGAAGCCGGCTGGAAGCTGATCGAGGGCGGCATCAACGGGCTCGGCGACCTGCTGTCGGGCCAATCCGACGCGATGCCGCAAGCCCAGTACTACACGCTCTATTGGATGCCCTGGTATCACTACGGCACGTCGCTGTGCGTGACGAACGCGTGCAAGGGGCTGTCCGCGCTCGAGGCCGACGACGGCCGCATCTGGGGGCCGTGCAAGAATTACTTCGACGGCCACAAGTACAGCAGCGACAACGCGAAGGACATCTGCAACGGTTTCCGCGACCGGTTCGCGAAGGAAGTCAAGGAATACGCCGCGGCGCTCGGTGTGGCCGCCGACGTCTACGTGCAGAACATGCGCCCGTGGGCGAGCACCTGGGCGGTCGAAGACTACGGCAAGAACGCGACTGCACAGCACAAGGCGTTCATCCAGCAGAACGCCGAGAGCTGGCTGCGCACCAAGTTCCCGTTCCCGGAGCCCGACCCCGGCCGCTGCGGGTCGTTCAAGCAGTCGCCGGCCTACGCCAATCCGCTGTTCAAGCCCCTGCTCGATCAGCTCTACCAGCAATGTCTGAGCGACGCCGCAACCCAGGCGCCGTCGCCCACGGTGTGGTCGCACGTTGCGACCGAGGCGGCGGGCAAATTCGTGGCGATCATGGACCAGGAGAACCAGGCCCTCGGCGCCAAGCTGCCGAAAGTCTTGCTCGGCGGGTGCGCGCCGCCGCAGGGCTGGACCGCCGCTCAGGGTCTCAAGTTCGAATGCAACAACTACCCCGGCTATCAGGCCTGCCTCGCCACGCTGAGCGCGGGCGCCGAGCTGCAGCACTGCCACTTCGATTCCGCGAAGGCCGACGCGCAGATCGTGAGCAAGCTCATGAGCGCGCTCGGCACGAAGCGCTGTCAGGCGAGCGGCACGGACGTGCTGTGCTCGCGGCCGTGGAAGCACGACAAGTGCTCGATGCTGCGCGCGCAGCTCGCGGCCGGAGGGCCGACGAAGGTCGCGTGCAAGGAGGGGCCGGTCGCAGCGGTGGCCGCATTCGCGGTCGAGAAGACCCGAGCCGACAAGATCCTCGCGGCGCTCAATAGCGGCGCAAGCCAAAAGCAGCTCGTAGGCAAGCCCTCGACCCCGAGCTGCAACACCCACTTCGATCCGCTGACGATCTTCTGCAGCGATCCCAATTGGGCGGCCACGCTGCCGCAGAAGCTGCCGGGCGCGACGCTGCCGCATTGCGGCCCGGACCCGAACGCGGACGGCGCCGACGCGCCGTGCCTCGGCGGCCCGTGGCAGACGCTCGACAAGGACGCGGTGCAAA
Source organism: uncultured Gammaproteobacteria bacterium (assembly GCA_963817615.1). GTDB lineage: Bacteria > Pseudomonadota > Gammaproteobacteria > Steroidobacterales > Rariloculaceae > FEN-1219. The sequence goes on from CAWFPH010000003.1 coordinate 1,672,762, forward strand.
CCGCAAAGCCCGTCGCGAGCGCGCTCGCGACGGGGCTCGCAATCGAGCCGGCCATGCAGGTGCTGACGCGCAAGGGCGGCCAGAACGTCGCTTGGGGCGCCACGATGCAGATCGCCGACGCCGACCTGATCGGCGTGGAGTCGGGCCAGTGCCGGGCCGGTCTGCATTTCGACGTCCGCAACCTCGGACCGGGTGCGAGCCGCCCGGCCGACATTCGGATCGACGTGAACGGCCAATCGGCCGCGACTCGCGCGGGCGGAACGCTGCAACCGCAAGGCATCGCGAGCTACGATCTGTACATGCCGCTGCGGCCCGGGACGAACCGCGTGGTGGTGTTCCTCGGCGGCACGCCGGCCCGCGCGACGTCGGGCGCGCCGCCCGACGCGCCGACCGTGATCCTCGACGTGCAGGGCAGCTGCGGGGGCGCCGTCAGGGCGCTGCCGAACGCGGTGCGGCCGGTGCCCGCGCAGCGGACGCCGCGGTAGCGCGGATGGACCGCCGCTCGTTGTTGCGACTCGGTGCGACTGCGCTCGCGGCCGCGACGCTCGGCGCGCGCTCGCGCGCAGCGGCGCGCCCGCCGAATTTCGTCGTGGTGCTGTGCGACGACTTGGGCTACGGCGACATCGGCGCATTCGGCGCGAAGCGCGTGCGCACGCCGAACATCGACCGCATGGCACGCGAAGGCACCGTCCTCACGGACTACTACACCGCCGCAAACCTGTGCACGCCGTCGCGCGCGGGGCTTTTGACCGGCCGCTACCCCATTCGCACGGGCCTCGCCTACCAGGTCATCATGCCGAACGACACCCGCGGGCTCGATCCGAAGGAGGTCACGATCGCGGAGGCGTTGAAGCCGGACTATGCGACCGCGCTGCTCGGTAAATGGCATCTCGGCCACATCGCGCCGTATTGGCCGCCGACGCGCCAGGGCTTCGACCTGTTCTTCGGCTTGCCGTACAGCCACGACATGACGCCGCTGTCGCTCTACGAGGCGAACGGGCCCGGCGTCGAGTTCACGCAGGAAGACGTCGACTACCCCCAGCTGCAGCAGCGCTTCTACGCGCGGGCCGAGCGCTTCATCGAGGAGCATCGCGAGCGCCCGTTCTTCGTCGAGCTCGCGCTGAGCGCGCCGCACCTGCCGAACTACCCGCACGCGCCCTACGAGGGCCATTCGAACGCGGGTGCATATGGCGACGTCGTCGAGGAGATCGACGCGATCGTCGGTCGGCTGCTCGCAAAGCTCGCGTCTCTCGGGCTCGAGCGCGACACGCTCGTAATTTTCACGTCCGACAACGGGCCGTGGTTCGAAGGATCTGCCGGCAGCCTGCGCCAGCGCAAGGGCGGCGGCGGCTACGACGGCGGCTACCGCGTGCCGTTCATCGCGTATCGGCCGGGCGTCGTCCCGCGCGGCCGCAAGGTGCAGTCGATCGCAATGGCGATCGATCTGCTGCCCACCTTTTGCAAGATGGCGGGCAAGCCGCCGCCGGCCGGCGTCGCGCTCGACGGTCTCGACATCGGCGACGTGCTGCTGCGAGGCGCCCCGTCGCCGCACGACGAGCTCGTGCTGTTCGACAACGAGAACGTCGCCGCGATTCGCACGCAACGGTGGAAGTACGTCGCGGCCGACTACTACCGTTCCGGCTACGTTCAGCTCGCGGAGCGCGGTTATCCGCAGCTCTACGACATGCAGAGCGCCGAGGCGGAGAGCTACAGCGTGGCCGCCCACTTTCCCGACGTGCTCGCGGACCTGCAGCAGCGTTACGAGCGCGCGAAGGCCGCATTCGCGTCGCTCAAATCGAGCGAGATCCCGGCCGCCATTCGCGCTTTGCGCGAGGGCGCGGGACAACGCGATTAGAATGTACAATATGCTTCTGTGTTCAACGCTCGAGGACAACGCGAGATGGGCAAGGATATCCAGGCATCCAGGCGCAAATTTCTCAAGACGGCCGCGCTCGGCGCCGCAGCCGCGGTCGTCGGCGGCGGACTGCGCACGCCGGCGCGGGCCCAAACGCCCGACAAGGTGGACCCCAGCGATCCGCTCGCGCAAGCGCTGCATTACGTCGCGGATGCCTCGAAGGCGCCGAAGCGAGCTGCGCACCGACGCAACGCACTTCTGCGACAACTGTCAGTTCTTCCAAGGCGACAAGAGCGCCGCAACCGCGCCTTGCCAGATCCTGACCGGCAAGCTCGTGCCGGCCAAGGGCTGGTGCATGTCCTGGGTGATGAAGGGCACCGCTTGAGCGAGACCGCGGGCCGCCGCTAGCGCGCGGCCCGTCGCTCGGACTGCGACGCGACGACGCGGACCCGCCGGCCGGTCTAGCGCCTCGCCGCCGGCCGCGAGCGTCTGCCGTTTCAGGTCGAGCGCCGCGAGCAGGTCGTCGTAGGCCTTCGCGAACTTGTCGATGCCCTCGACGAGCAGGCGGTCGGTCACGGCGTCGACATCGACACCGACTTCCGCGAGCGCCGTGAGCGTGCCTTCGGCCGAATCGCGCGCAGCGGCAATGCGATTCGCCGCGGGATCGCCGTGATCGTCGTACGCGCGCAGCGTCTCGAGCGGCATCGTGTTCACCGTGTGAGCTCCGATCAGCGCCTCGACGTACTTCACGTCCGAGTAACTCGGGTCCTTGGTGCTCGTGCTGGCCCACAGCAGCCGCTGTGCCCGCGCGCCGCGGTCGCGCAGCGTGCGGAACCGCGCGCTCGCGAGCGATTGCTCGAGCACCCGATAGGCCGCGCCCGCGCACGCGATCGCGGCTTTCCCGCGCAGCTCGCGCGCGCTGTGCGCGCGCCGCGCGTCGTTCGCGAGCACGTCGAGCTCCCGATCGACGGCCGTGTCGATCCGGCTGAGAAAGAAGCTCGCCACCGATGCAGTCTGCTCGATGCCGCCGCCGGCCGCGAGCGCATCCTCGAGGCCGCCGAGATACGCGTCGAGCACGGCGCCGTAGCGCTCGACGGAGAAGAGCAGCGTGACGTTCACGTTGATGCCGGCCGCCGTGAGCTCGCGGATCGCGGGCAGGCATTCGCGCGTTCCCGGCACCTTGATCATCGTGTTCGGCCGGCCGAGCGCCTTCCAGAGCCGCCGCGCCTCGGCCACTGTGCCTGCGCGATCACGCGCGAGATGCGGCGATACCTCGAGGCACACGAAGCCGTCGCGGCCCGCCGTCGCGCCGTAGACGGGCGCGAAGCGGTCCGCGGCCGCTCGCACGTCCTCGACCGCGAGCGTCTCGTAGATCGCCTCGGCCCCCTTGCGCTCGCGCTCGAGGCGGTCGATCTCCTCGTCGTAGTCGTGCGTGCGGGTGATGGCGTGCTCGAAGATCGTGGGGTTCGAGGTCATGCCGCGCAGACCCCACGCGTCGATCATGCGTTTCAGGTCGCCGTCGAGGAGCCGCCGGTCGATGAAATCGAGCCAAGGGCTCTGGCCGAGATCCGCAAGCCGCTTGAGCGGTCCGGCGGCCGCCCGCTCGTTGTTCGTGTTCGTCGTTTCCATATCGTTCACTCCGCTGCCTGCCAACGCCAATTGCGCACCTCCGGCAGGTCCTCTCCGTGCGCATGGATGTATTCCTTGTGCTCGATGAGCTTGTCGCGAATCGCCTGCTTCGCGTATGCGGCCACTTCGCTGAGCTTCGGCACGCGGTCGATCACGTCGGCCGCGAGGTGGAAACGATCGAGGTCGTTCATCACGGCCATGTCGAACGGCGTGGTGGTCGTGCCCTCCTCCTTGTAGCCGCGCACGTGCAAGTTGTCGTGGTTCGTCCGCCGGTAGGTGAGCCGATGAATGAGCCACGGGTAGCCGTGGTAAGCGAAGATGATCGGCTTGTCGCGAGTGAAGATCGTGTCGAAGTCGCGGTCCGACAGTCCGTGCGGGTGCTCCGAGGTGGGCTGAAGCGTCATGAGGTCGACCACGTTCACGACGCGAATCTTGAGCTGCGGAAAATGGCCGCGCAGGATCGTCACGGCCGCCAGCGTCTCGAGCGTCGGCACGTCGCCCGCGCACGCGAGCACCACGTCGGGCGCAGCACCGGAGTCGTTGCTCGCCCACTCCCAGATGCCGACGCCCGCCGCGCAATGCTTGATCGCGGCCTCCATGTCGAGGAATTGCGGCTCGGGCTGCTTGCCCGCGACGATCACGTTCACGAGGTCGCGCGAGCGCAGGCACTGATCGGCGACCACGAGCAGCGTGTTCGCATCGGGCGGCAGGTAGACCCGAATCACGTCCGCCTTCTTGTTCACCACGTGGTCGATGAACCCCGGATCTTGATGGCTGAACCCGTTGTGGTCCTGCCGCCAGACGTGCGACGTGAGCAGGTAATTGAGCGACGCGATCGGGCGGCGCCAGGGAATGTGCTTGCTGACTTTGAGCCACTTCGCATGCTGGTTGAACATCGAGTCGACGATGTGGATGAAGGCCTCGTAGCACGAAAAGAAACCGTGCCGGCCCGTGAGCAGATATCCCTCGAGCCAGCCCTGGCACATGTGCTCCGACAGCACCTCGAGCACGCGGCCGTCGGGCGACAGGTGCTCGTCGACGTCGAGAAACGGGCCGTCGAACCGCTTCGCCGTGGCCTCGTAGAGCGCCGACAGGCGGTTCGACGCGGTCTCGTCGGGACCGAACACGCGGAAGTTGCGGGTTGCCGCGTTGCGCCGCATCGCGTCGCGCAGAAACCCGCCCAACACGCGCGTCGACTCCGCAAGCTCCTTGCCCGGCGAATCCATGCCGACCGCGTAGCTGCGAAAGTCCGGCAGCCGCAGCTCTTTCAACAGCAGGCCGCCGTTCGTGTGCGGATTGGCGCCCATCCGCCGCTCGCCGCGCGGCGCGAGCTCGACGAGCTCGGCTCGCGGCCGGCCGTCCGCTTCGAACAGCTCCTCGGGACGGTAGCTCTTCAGCCAATGCTCGAGCGCGGCGAGATGCTCCTTGTTCTCGCGCACGCCCGGCAGCGGCACCTGGTGCGCGCGCCACGTGCCCTCGACCGGCTCGCCGTCGACCGTCTTCGGGCCGGTCCAGCCCTTCGGCGAGCGCAGCACGAGCATCGGCCACACCGGCCGCTCGCGGAAGCCGCTTTTGCGCGTGCGCGATTGGATCGCCGCGATGTCGTCGAGCACCGCGTCGAGCGCGCCCGCCATCGCCTCGTGCATAGCGGCCGGCTCGTCGCCCGCGACGATCCGCGGCGCGTAGCCGTAGCCGCGCAGCAGCGCTTCGAGCTCGTCGTCCGCCAAGCCGGGCGAGCAGCGTCGGGTTCGCGATCTTCCAGCCGTTCAGGTGCAGAATCGGCAGCACCGCGCCGTCGTCGACCGGATTGAAGAATTTGTTCGAGTGCCAGCTCGCGGCGAGCGCGCCGGTCTCGGCCTCACCGTCGCCGATCACGCATGCGACGAGCAGGCCCGGATTGTCGAACGCAGCGCCGTACGCGTGCGCGAGCGAGTAGCCGAGCTCGCCGCCTTCGTGAATCGAGCCCGGCGTCTCCGGCGCGCAATGGCTCGGGATGCCACCCGGGAACGAGAACTGCTTGAACAGCCGCCGCATGCCTTCGGCGTCCTGCGACACCTCCGGGTAATGCTCGCTGTACGTGCCCTCGAGCCAGGTTTGCGCGACGATCGCGGGCGCGCCGTGTCCCGGGCCCGCCACGAACATCGCGTCGAGGTCGCGCTCGACGATCGCGCGATTCAAGTGCACGTAGATGAAGTTGAGCCCCGGGCTCGTGCCCCAGTGGCCGAGCAGCCGCGGCTTTATGTGCTCGGGCCTGAGCGGCTCCGTCAGCAGCGGATTGTCCATCAAGTAGATCTGGCCCACGGCGAGGTAGTTCGATGCACGCCAATACGCGTCCATGCGCTCGAGCAGGTCGTTGCGGTTCGTCGGGCTCATCGCTGATCCTCCGTCATCAGGGCTCCATGGCGTGCTCGATCGCGGCGCGTGCGATTGCGAGCTCCTCGTGCACCGGAATCACGTACACGCCGATCGCGGATTCCGGCGCCGAAATTCTGCGCGCCTGTCCGCCGCTCGCCTCATTTGCGCCCGGATCGAGCACCAGACCGAGCCAACCGAACGCCCCGCACACGCGCGCTCGGATCGCCGCGGAGTGCTCCCCGATGCCGCCGCCGAACGCAATCGCATCGACGCCGCCGAGCACGGCGGCATAGGCACCGATGTACTTGTGGATGCGATGGCAGAAGGCCGCGAGCGCGGCGCACGCCGCACCGTCGCCGCGCGCCTCGAGCGCGAGCAGCTCGCGCACGTCGTCGCTCGACCCCGAGAGACCGAGCAGCCCGGAGCGCTCGTTCAGCGCCGCGTCGAGCTCATCGGCCGAGTGGCCATGCCGGACGAGATGCACGACGATCCCGGCGTCGAGGTCGCCGCTGCGCGTGCCCATGATCAATCCCTCGAGCGGCGTGAAGCCCATGCTCGTTTCGACCGGACGACCGTCCGCGAGTGCCGCGATCGAGCACCCTTGGCCGAGCTGCAGCGTGAGCACGCGCCGCGGCGCGGGCGCCGCGAGCGCCGCGAGCCTGCGCGACAGATACTCGTGCGCGATGCCGTGAAACCCGAATCGCTGGACGCCGTAGCGTGTCACCCAGTCGCGCGGCACGGCGTACTCGCGCGCGGCCGCCGGCAGATCGCGAAAAAACGCGGTATCGAACACCGCCACCGCCGGCGCCCGCGGCAGCCGCGCACGCACCGCATCGATGACCGCGAGCGCGGGCGGATTGTGCAGGGGCGCCAGCTCCGCGAGCCGCGCGAGCTGCGCGCGCACGTCCGGCGTGAGCCGCGCGGGCGCCGCGAACTGTTCGCCGCCGTGCACCACACGATGGCCGACCGCGGCGATGCGCTCGAGCGCGCCGGTCTCACCGAGCGCGCCGCTCGTCAGGCGCTCGAGGACGAGCACGGCGGCGTCCCCGTGCGAGGCCGCCGCGACGGGCTCGTCGGCGCGGCCCTCCACCTGCAGCACCGGCCGCTCGCGGCCCACGTCGCGCACCGCCGCCTTCCCGCGCGAGCGCAGCGCCGGTCCGCCCGCAAACAGCTCGACCTTCAGCGACGAGCTGCCCGCGTTCATAGCGAGCACGAGCCGTTCATCCGTCACGCTGTTCCTCACGGTCACTCTCGGTAAGGTATCATTTCGGTCGTCGGTCGAGGGGCAGTCGAAGAGGCGCTCAGCCATGCGTAACAAATTGCCGTTGCTCGTCGCGGTGGCCGCGCTCGCAGCGGGCACGCATGCCGCGGCGCATCATTCGTTCTCCGCGGAGTTCGATCGCGACAGGCCCGTGAAGCTCACCGGCACCGTCACGAAGGTCGAGTGGACGAACCCGCACGCACGCATCTACATCGATGTGCAGGACGACAACGGCAACCTCGTGAATTGGGACTTCGAGCTCGGTCCGCCGAACATGCTGATGCGAAACGGCTGGACGCGAAACTCGCTGAAGCCCGGCCACGTCGTCACGATCGACGGCTTCCAGGCGAAGGACAACTCGCACACGGCGAACGCGCGCTCCGTGAAGCTGCCGGACGGCCGCGAGGTGTTCGCGGGCTCGTCGTTCGACTTGGGCCCGGCTCAGAACGGGCAATAACAACGGCCGGGAACGCGCCGACTCTTCGACAAGGGGGTTCAGTGGACATCGGTTTTGTCGGCCTGGGCGCCATGGGCCAGGTCATCGTGCCGCGCTTGCTCGCGGCGGGCTACAAGGTCACGGGCTGGAACCGCTCGGCCGAACGCGCGGCGCCGCTCGTCGAAGCTCGGCATGCAGACGGCCGCGACGCCGGCCGCGGTCGCCGCGGCCTCCGATGTCACGTTCTCGATCGTGACCGACGGCGCGGCGGTGCAGACCGTAGCGCTCGGCGACGACGGCGTGCTCGCGGGCATGAGACCCAACGCCGTGTACGTCGACATGGGCACGATCGCACCGGATGTCACGCGCGGGGTCGCGGCGGAGTTCGCGAAGCACGGCTTCCCGATGCTCGATGCGCCGCTCTCGGGCAGCCCCGTCACCGTGCAGCAAGGCAACGCGTCGCTGATGATCGGCGGCGACAAGGCCACGTTCGAGCGCATCGAGCCCGTGCTGCGCACGATCGGCCCGAAGGTCACGTACATCGGCGCCAGCGGCCAGGCCGTCACCATGAAGCTCGCCGTGAACCTGCTGCTGATGGTCGAGGTCATCGCATTCGGCGAGGCCGTGGCGCTCGCCGAGAAAGGCGGCGTCGCGCGCGACATTGCGCTCGACGCGGTGCTGAAGAGCGTGACGGCCGCGCCCGTGCTGGGCTACCGCGGCCCGTTCATCTTAGAGGGCAAGATGCCGGCCGTGCCGCTCGCCGACGTCACGCTGCAGCAGAAGGACATGCTGCTCGTGCTCGAGATGGCGCGAAAGCTCGGCAGCCCCGCGCCGCTCGCGGCGACGGCCAACGAGATGATGAATGCGTGCCGCGGGCTCGGCCTCGACCGCAACGACTTCGTGGTCGCGCACCAGGTGTATCGCAAGCTCGGAGGGCAACGAGAATGAGCGCTACCGCGAAGCCGGCGCCCGGTCCGAAGCTGCCGCCGTACGGAGCGTCGATCACGCTCGCGCAGGCGAAGAAGGTGGCCGAAGCCGCGCTCGCGCCCGCCCGCGCGAACGGCTGGACGGTCGTCGTCGCGATCGCCGACCCCGGCGGCCACCTCGTGTATCTCGAGAAGCTCGACGAGACGCAGGTCGGCAGCGTCGCGATCGCGGAATCGAAGGCGCGCTCCGCCGCGATCTTCAAGCGCTCGACGAAGATGTTTCAGGAACGGCTCGCGCGCGGCGGCGACGGGCTGCTCGTGCTCGGCTTGGTCGGCGTCGTGCCGGTCGAGGGCGGCATGCCGATCATCGTCGACGGCAAGCTCGTCGGCGCGCTCGGCGTGTCGGGCGGCTCGAGCGCCGAGGACGAGGTGTGCGCGGAGGCCGGAGCGGCCGCTCTGCGCTAGCCGCTCCGACCCTCGCGGGCTCTTCTATAGCGTCATCGTCACGCCGACAAACACGCTTCGGCCGATCTGATCGTACATATTGCTCGTCGTGCCGATCGCGTTGTTCGTCGTCGTGCGACCGGTCCACTCCGGATCGGCGTCCGTCACGTTGTTGATGCCGCCGCGCAGCGACCAGCGCTGGCCGAAGCTCCACCTGCCGAACACGTCGATCTGGTCGTGCGAGTCGACGCCGAGCGCGGTCGCCCCGGCATCCGGCGCGACGTCGAGCGTCGGCAGATGCTGCCAACGCATGCCGATCGAGAACGAGTCCTTGTTGTACTGGAGCGTCGACAACAGTCGATAGTCGAACGAGTTGTTCGTCGTCGTGCCCGTGTAGTCGATGAACGCGGCACCCGGGAACGGCGACGTCTCGTACTTCGTGAGGAAGCTCGCCTGCTCGTTCACCAGGAAATTGCCGATGCGCCAGTTCACCTGGATGTCCGTGCCCTCGGACGTGATGCCGCCCTGATTGAGGTACCGCGCGCTGTACTTGCGATCCGCGCCGAAGTTGCCCGGGTCGAGCGGCGCACCGCCGACGTACTCGCGCTGGATCAGCGCGCAGAACGGGTTGCCGGCGGCCAGCTCCTGGCCCGAGTGCGAGCCGGGCGCGTCGCCGATCAACGGGTTGTACTGCGCGTCGAGGCACTGCTGGTAGATCGTGTTGTGGCCCGGAATGCCGATCGCGTTCGTGAGCTCGATGCGGAACCAGTCGACCGCGAGGTTCACGCTGTGCTCCGACCCGAGGTCGAACACGAAGCCCGCCGTATAGGTGTCGGCCGACTCCGAGCCGAGGTCCGGATTGCCCTCGGTCACGCCGATCACGAACGGGAAGAACGTCGTGCCGCCGAACACGTTGTAGGCGTAGTCATCGGCGCTCGCCGTGCCCGGCACGTACAGCGACGCCGGCGCGCCGTCGCGCGTCATCAGGTACTGACACAGCGTCTGCACGTTCAACCGGTTCGGATTGGCCGCGACGTTGCCGAACGATGCGGTCTGCGGATAGTTCGCGCACGCGTCCGCGCCTACTTGCAGCGAGCTGCCGCCTCTCGGCGTGAACAGCTCGTTCACGTTCGGCGCACGGTTCGCAAACTGATAACCGCCGCGGAAGCGCACGCGATCCACGATCTTCCAATCGCCGAGCAGCTTGTAGGTCGTGACCTTGCCGATCGTGTCGTAGTCGGAGTAGCGCACGCCCGGGTCGAGCTCGACGCGGTTGTTCAGGAACGGAATCGCAAGCTCGCCGTAGATCTCCTTGACCTCGGTCCGCCCGTCGACCGAGACCGGCAGGATGATGTTCTGGATGACGAACGGATAGTCCTGGTTCGCGTTGTAGCCGGTGTCGGGGTCGTATTTGAAATGGTCGCGGCGCAGGTCGACGCCCAACGCAAACTGCAACGGACCCGACTTCATCTCGGCGATGCCGCCGGTCACGTTGCCTTCGATGATGTCCTCCGTGACGGCCGAGATGTTGTTCGTTCGGAGCACCGTGTAATCGGCGCAGTCCTGCGACACGGACGGCGTGTCGTTGACGCTGCCGTCGGGATTGAAGATCGGCAGGCCCGAGGTGCAATGGCCGGTCACCGCTAGCGGCACCGCGCCCGGCAGGCTCAGCACGTCGAAGCCCTGGCCGTACTCATTCGCGTTGAACAGGTGCTGGAGGCGCGGCAGGAACGGGAAGCCTTCGGGCTGACGCGCGTTCACGGTCGTGCCGCCGTGCGACGCGTGGATCTCCCAGCTCCAGTCGTGCTTGCCGACGTCGACGTCGCCCTTCACGCCGCCGATCACCTGAAACAGGTTCGTGGTCGTCTGCGTCGTGAAATTCGGCAGGTAGTCCAAGCCGCCGTTGTACGTCCACGGCGCATCCGGGGTCGGCCGCGAATTCAGCAGCGCCGCGAGTGATGCGGGCACCGGGTGCAGCGTGATGGGCGGTTGCCCCGGAGCCGGGGGCGGTGGCTGGCCGAACGTCGCGGAATTCGGATCGTCGTACAGCGGGTTGTACGGCACCGTCGGCGACCAGACGTTGAACAGGTTCGACACGAAGCCCGACGCGGTCGCGTAGGTCTGCGCGTAATGCACTTCCGAGTACACGTCGACCTTGTCCGTGAGCTTCATCTGGCCGGAGCCGAACAGCGCATAGCGCTCGAGCGGCAGCTGCAAGTAGCTGTGCGCCGCGTCGTTGTAGCCGAGCGTGCCCGGCACGCCCGGCGTTTGCACCGGGTTGACCTTGAAGCCGGAGTCGCCCCCGAGCGGGCCCGTGTACGGATGCGCGGGATTCAGCGGATCCAATGGATCGAACACGTTGCCGTTCTGATCGATCGCCATAGAGCCCCGTGGGCGTGACGCGCGGGAAGCCCGGCGGCGGGAGCGTTCGGCGTGAACGGCTGGCCGCAATTGGTCACGCCGCAGAACGAGGCGCGCGCCGGATCGTATTGCGACAGGTTCGAGCTGCCGATGCCGCCGCCGAGCGTGCCCGGGTCGTTCCAGCCGCGCACGACCCAATCGCGATCGCGGCCATAGATGATGTGCCGCTTGGAATAGTCCGCGCCGAGCATCACGGAGCCGCGGCCGTCGCCGAACGACGCGCCCAGAATGCCGCTGATCGTGCTTTCCTGGCCGTCGCCCTGGCCGCTGATGCCGGACTGGGCGTTGATCTGCACGCCCTCGAAGTTCTTCTTCGTGATGAAGTTCACGACGCCTGCGATCGCGTCCGCGCCGTACACGGCCGCGGCGCCCCCGGTGATGACCTCGACGTGGTCGATCGCGGCCGAGGGAATCGTGTTGATGTCGACGATCAGCTGGCCGTTCACGGGCTGCACTCGCCGCCCGTCGAGCAGCACGAGGCTGCGGTTGCTGCCCAAGCCGCGCAGGTTCAACGTGGCCGCGCCCGGCGCCGCGTCGGCTTGCGGGAACGGCGTGCCGGCCGGGCTGTTCTGCGCCTGGGTGCCGGCCGCGGTGAACTGCGGGAACTGGTTGAGCGTGGCCTCCATGCCGACGTTCGTGCGTTCGTTGAACGTGGACTGGTCGATCGTGACGATCGGGCTCTGCGAGGTGAAGTCGCGGCGCTGGATCCGGGAACCTGTGACGACGATCTCTTCCGGCTGCTGACCGCCCTGGGCATTGCCCTGAGCTCCCTGCGCGTTTTGCGCGAAAGCGCCGGGCTCATCCAAGCCTCCGAGCACGAGTACGGCAGACAGCCAGAGCGCTGCTCCAGCGCCGATGCGGAATGTACGCATGACAGGTCCCCCCAACTAGAGATGTGTGACTACTTGTTCGCGGCTAAGGTGCGGCCCCTTTCTATTCTTTGATTGACGAGTCGATTATTTGTCTCACACCTGAGGTTATTTTCCAAGACATTCAATTTGGTTTCCTGCGCGACAATCGCCGCCAGGCAACGGCTACGCAATGGAGCGCCGGAGGACCGACGGACGTCAGCGCACCGGCGTGCTTTGCTGCCGAAACATGATCTGCGGCGCCGTGCCCGCGGTCGCCGGTACGACCAGTCGCGGCATCGCTGCGCCGTTGGTGTCGAAGGCGACGGCGGGCCCCGTCAGCGCGCCGTGCTCGGCCGCATCGATCATCCGCTCCGCCTGCGCGCGAATCTCGGGATCGCTCAAGTACCGATCGACCATGCGGTGCGCGGCGGCCGGATCGGTGCGCGCGGTCATGAAGATCGGCGCCGTGAGCGCCGCTTGCCGCGTGCGCTCGTTGCTGAAGGCCGCAAGCAGCGTCGGGTCCGGCGCGTCCGGCTGCAGGCGAAGCGCGGCGCCGAGCGCGATGTCGCGACGGTCGCCCGGCGCGAGCCCGAGCGCCCAATTGCGCATCGCAGCCGGATCGCCGCTCGCCCACTCGTTGGTCACGATCGAGATCAACGCCGCCCGCGCTTGAGCCGGCAGATCGATGACCCAGTTGGCGGCCGCCTGCGGATCAATCGCGGAGCAGCGTTGCGCAACCGCCCAAAGCGGGAAACATCTGACAGCACGCAACTACCGCCGACCGCCGGCCGCAGTCGGTTAAGATTTCGCTCCTTCACGTGCGATCTGCCGATATGCCTCTGCACGCCACGACTCGCCGAATGTCGGCTGCCGAACGACAACCGCTCGAGCGCGCGGCGCATGCGGCCGGCGGCCCGTTGCGCCGTTGGCGGCTCGCCGCAACCCATGCGTTCGTGGTCGGGGGCGCCTCGCTGATGCTCGTGTTCGTGCTGTGGCTGTCCGTCAGTTGGCCCGCCCGAGTCATGGGCGGCCGCGACATCGGGCTGCAGAGCCCGTTCGCGCCGTGGATTGCGGGCATCGGCATCCCGCTGTGCGTCTTGTATGCGGCAATCTCGACCGCGCGTTGGCTCGCTGGCCACCGCGATGCGAGGCCATCGCTCGTTGCGGATCTCGAGCGCGGCGAGATCGTCGAAGAGACGCATCGCTTCAGCGAAGCGAAACGATTTCAAGAGCCCGAGCACGGCGGCTTGATCTATTTTCTGCGTGCACCCGACGATCGGGCGTTCGTCGTCTACGACTCCGTGAGCCAAGATCTCGGCGTGCAAGGCGAGGATCCGCTGACGAGCCCGTTCCGCCCGCGCAGCGGGCTCACGCTCGTGCGCGCGCCGCATTCGGGCATCGTGCTCGAGACATCGTTCTCCGGCGAGCCGCTCGCCGTCGGCGCGCCGATCGAGCTCGCCGCCTCGCCGCGCGACTGGCCGGAGGCCGACGCCTATTGCGCCATCCCTTGGGACCAGCTCGAGCGGCGGCTCGGGCAGCGGAACGCCGGCGCCGACGCCTGAGTATCGAAAATGAAATGGGAAAGTTCGGCGAAGAGCTGCAGTGAGTGAGCTCTCATGGCGCTGCAGGTGCGGCTGCGCGCCGCTGCAGCATCGCCAACACGCGCTGCAGCTCTTCGAACGCCACGGGCTTCGTCAGGTGCGCGTCGAACCCAGCCCGTTTCGTGCGCAGCACGTCCACCGCCTGGCCATACCCCGTTACCGCCACGAGCAAAAGCGCGCCGTGCTCCGCGCGAATCCTGCGAGCGACGTCGTAGCCGTCCATCTCGGGCAACCCGATGTCGAGCAGCACGATATCGGCCGCTGCCGCACGCATCCGTTCGAGTGCCTCACGGCCGGTATACGCCGCTTCCGCGTCGTAGCCGCCCAGGCGCAGCAGCGCCGCCAACGAGTCGGCAGCATCTCGGTTGTCGTCGACGACGAGCACGCGGCGCAGGTCACCGCGCTGAATCGGCCCCGCTGCGAGGTTCTGCTGCAGCGACGGCCCGCTCGCGAGCGGCAATCGCACTCTGAATGTCGAGCCGCGGTCGCTGCCCTCGCTGGCGGCCGACACGTCGCCGCCGTGCATCTCCACGAGCCGACGCACCACGGAAAGCCCGATGCCGAGGCCACCTTGCATTCGGTCGGCCGTGCGATCGCCCTGGACGAACAGGTCGAAGACGTTCGGCAAGAGCTCGGGCGCAATGCCGACGCCGTTGTCGACGATCTCGATGATCGCGTCTTGGCCGATCTGCCGCAACGCCACTTCGATTCGGCCGCGTTCGGGCGTGTACTTCACGGCGTTCGTCAGCAGGTTCGACACCGCTTGCACGATTCGCGACAGATCTCCGCGAACCCATAGCGGCTCGCGGGCGGGCGAATAGACGACGTCGTGGTGTTTGGCACGCACGAGGGAGTCCACGGACTCGAGAGCGAGCGCAATCGCGCGGCCGACCTCCACGGCCTCGCGCTCGAGCTCGATGCGGCCCTGCGTGATACGCGAGAGATCGAGCAGATCGTCGACGAGCTTGACGAGCTGCGTCACCTGCCGGCCGACGAGCTCCCCGATTCTGTGGGTCGAAGGGTCCGAGGTCTTGTTGCGCACGAGCAGCTCGCTCGCGTTTTTGATCGCGGAGAGCGGATTGCGCAGCTCGTGGCCGAGCATCGCTAGAAACTCGTCCTTGCGCCTGTCCTGGTCACGCAAGGCCTCGTTGGCGCACACACGATCGGTAACGTCATAACCGGCGACGAAGATGCCCGTGACGACGCCCGCCGCATCGCGTACCGGTTGATAGATGAAATCGAGGAAGCGCCGCTCATCCGCGGCGTGCGGTCCCTGCGCCAGAAGCACCGGCGTCGCGGCGCCGGCGTGGGGCTCACCGCTGCGATACACCTCGTCGAGCAACGCGACGAAGCCCTGCGCGGCTATCTCGGGCAGCGCCTCGGGGAGCGGCTTGCCGAGCACGTCGCGGCCGCCAACAAGATCGATATAGCGCGAGTTCGCGAACTCGAACACGTGGTCCGGACCACTCAGAATCGCGACGAATCCCGGCGTCTGCTCGAACAGCGTGCGCCAGCGCGCCTCGGCCGCCTTCAGGCGCTGTTCTGCGAACACCTGCTCCGTGGTTTCCGTGCAGACCACGAGCACGCCGCCCACTCCGTGCGGCGCGCCGGCATCATCGATGGGCCCGTAGCTGTACGTCCAATAAACGTCCTCGCGCTTGCCGTAGCGCGTGATCGGCACGAGCTGATTTTCATGCCAGGTGCAGCCGCGGCGCAGCATCACCTGCTCGATCTGCGGGCCGATGATGTCCCAGATCTCGGCCCAGCACTCACGGCCGGACTGACCGATCGCGCTCGGATGCCGCTCAGGGCCGATCGACCGCCGATACGCGTCGTTGTAGAACTGAATGAGCTCCGGCCCCCACCAAATGAACATCGGGTGCCCGGTGGAGAGCAGCAGTCGCACCGAAGTCTTCAACGCCTGCGGCCAGCTGTGCGGGTCGCCCAGCGGACTCGACGCCCAATCATAGGCGCGAATGAGCGCACCCATCTCTCCGCCGCCCGCCAGGAAGTCGTGCTCCTCCATGATCACGATAGTATCCCAGGCATTCCCGCTGAGCCTGCGCCAAGGCATCGGCACGCTTCGCGCCGAGCATCACTGAGTCGAGAACGATCAGCACCGGACGTTGCCGCCCGCCGCCGAACCGCCCAAACTGGCACCTCGCCGATGTGGCTCGAGGGGGGTGCCATGTCAAAGCCAAACGCCGTCGCCGTCGTTCTGCTTGCGTTTGATCTCGTGATCGCCGCCTGCTCGGCACCGCCGGCCGACACGCGGTCCGAACAAGTCAACGCCTCCTCGGCCACGCCGCTCGACGAAGCCGGCGCCGCCAAGAATCTCGTCGCGACGCGCTGGCCGTCACGAGCGCCCGCGGGCACGTCCGCACCGAGCTTCGTCGTCGATGCAAGCTGGCCGAAACCGCTGCCGCACAACTGGCGCATCGGCCAGGTGGGCGGCATCGCCGTGGACTCCCACGACCACATTTGGGTGTATCACCGCCCGCGCACGCTCGATGCGAGCTCGGCCGGGGCGCTGCCGAGCGTTGCGACGAACGCGCAAGGCGTGCCGATCGATGCGCTCGGTCAGCCGCGCCCATACGGTGACCAGAACACGGGCTGCTGCGTGCCTGCGCCATCGGTGCTCGAGTTCGACCGGGAAGGCAACCTGCTCGCCGCGTGGGGTGGGCCGTCGGATCCGGGCTTTCTCGACAAGAACTGTCGCGAAGCGGACGGCTGCTTCTGGCCGGCGCGCGAGCACGGCATCTTCGTCGACGAGCAGGACTTCGTATACCTCGCGGGCAACGGCGAGGCCAACGGCGCGCGCCAGCAGCAGGGCGTGCCGACCTTCCCGTGGGCGCCCTCGTTCGGCGACGACTCGCACGTTCTCAAGTTCAAAGCCGACGGCACGTTCGTCTACCAGATCGGCACCGCGGGAACGAAAGGGCCGAACAGCGAGAAGATAGACGGCGGCCCGAACGGCACGCCGCAACCCTATCTCGTGGCGGACATGAGCGTGGACCCGAGCACGAACCGTCTCTACATCGCCGACGGCTACGGCAACCGGCGCGTGCTCATCGTCGACGCCGAGACGGGCAAGTACGTCGGCCACTTCGGCGCATACGGCCAAAACCCCGTGGTCGACGATCCGAAAGCGAGCGGCGCCGACACCGACGTCGGCCCGTGGGCCGCCGATTTCCGAGCCGGCAAGATGAAGCCGATGTTCTTCCGCAATCCCGTGCACTGCGCCGTCGTGAGCAACGACGGTCGGCTCTATGTCTGCGACCGCGGCAACAATCGCGTGCAGGTTTTCGATTTGCGCTCGGCGGAGCTCGGCAAGCCGTGCGCAAACCCGAACGCCGAGGCCGGCAAGTGCGGGTTCGTGGGCGAGATCCACGTGGCGCCGCAGTCGGCGAGCGGCACATCAGGCACCGCGGCGCTCTCCACCGATCCCAAGCAGAGCTGCCTGTACGTCGGCGACCTCGCGAACGGCACGCTCTACATCATCGATCGCGACAACTTCACCGAGCTCGACCGCATCGGTCGCGCCGGCCGCCAGGCCGGCGAGTTCCATTGGCTGCACGTGCTCGCCGTCGATTCGCACGGCGACCTCTACACGGGCGAGGTGGACACCGGGCAGCGCGTGCAGCGCTTCCTGCGCTACGGCGCGGAGAGCTGCAGCGGCATGGGCAGCCGCGACGTCGGCCGCTACGACGCCAATCGATAGGCGAGGATGCGACCCATGCACGAGAAAATGAGCGCGGCGCTGACGTCGCTCGCTGCAGGCCTCGCACTCTGCGCGGCGGCACGCGGCGCGCCGAACGACTACAGCGATCCGAACATGACGCCGGTCAACGACCTGCCGAATCCGTACTCGGCGAAGCACGTGATGCCGTTGCCCGACGGCCGCTCATGGGGCTCGACGGCCGGCGTGGACGCGGCCAAGGGCCACACCGACGTCTGGGCCATCGACCGTTGCGGCAGCAACACCTGCGTCGGCTCGCACGCGGATCCGCTCATGCACTACGACGCGAGCGGCAAGCTGATCGGCCACATGGGCGCCGACCTCTTCGCGTTTCCGCACGGCATCCACGTAGATGCCGACGGCAACGTGTGGGTCACGGATCCGTTGCCGCCCGACGGCCGCGGCGCCGGCGGCGACGTGGGCCAGCAGGTCACGAAGCTTTCGCCCAGCGGCAAGGTCTTGCTGCAGCTCGGCACGCGCAAGGTCTCGGGCAAAGGCCCGAACGAGTTCAGCTCGCCGAGCGACGTGGTCGTCGGCTCGAACGGCGACATCTTCGTGGCCGACGGTCACGGCGAAGGCACCAACGAGCGCATCATGAAGTTCGACAAGGCCGGCAAGTTCCTCGAGCAATGGGGCAAGCCCGGCAACGGCCCCTGCGGCGCGGGCGAGTTCTCGAGCCTGCACGCGCTCGCGATCGACTCGCAGGGGCGGCTCTTCATCGCCGATCGCGACAACAACCGCATTCAAATCTACGACCAGGACGGCCGCTATCTGACGTGCTGGTACCAGTTCAGCCGGCCGAGCGGCCTGTTCATCGACGCCGACGACAATCTATTCGTGGGCGATTCCGAGTCGACGGACGCGCCGACGCGCGGCATGGATCTCTCGCACCCGGGCTGGCAGCGGGGCATTCGGATCGGCAGCGCGAAGGACGGCATCGTCAAGTACTTCATTCCCGATCCGGAGCCCAAGGGCGGCAGCAGCACTGCGGAAGGCGTGGCCGCGATCGGCGGCGGAGCCGCGGTCTACGGCGCCGAGGTGGGACCGAAGGACTTCGTTCGCTACGAGCGAAAATGACGCCCGCGGCCCGTTGACGCGTGCGTGGCGTCACGGCCGCGGGAGCTGGCGGTGGATTGGCGGGCATTTGGCGTCACCGACAGCGCCTCGGCGCATACTATTTTGGCCGCGCGGATGGCCGGAGCCGGGTATGTCGTTCAAGTCATGGCGAGAGCGAATGCGCCTTTCGCAGGAACGGGTCGCCGAGATGAGCGGCCTGAGCCTCCGCACCGTTCAGCGCCTGGAGGCCGGACATCGAGTCAGCTACGCCTCGCTTCGCGCTCTGGCGGTTACGTTCGAGATCGACGTCGATTTACTGGAGCGGGAGCTGTACGCCGTGAACAATTCGACGAATGACGAGTTCGTAGAGATTCCGAGATGGGTGAGACTCATCCGCGACCGGCTCTCGTTCAGCGGGGCGCGGTTGACGCCGGCGGGATGTCGGCGTCGTCGAGGCGTTCTGCATTGCATGCGGCGTCATCGTGTTCGCGGTGTCGTTCCTGGTCAGGGCGCCTGCGGCGGCCCAGGCGCTGCGCGTGGGCGCATTGGTTCCAATCTTGTGCGGCTACTTCGTGTCCGTGAACATCCGCTTCGGCGACAAGTACGGGCTTTGGCCCGGCTCGAAGAACGCCGCGCCGGAAAGGCCGCGCACCTGGCGAAGGATCGCCGCGGAGTACGCGTACATGTTCGGCGTGGGGATACTCGGCATCGCGGTCGTGCTTTGGCTCGCCCGCTGACTCGACGCTGAGCGACGAAACCGCTTCGGCACCGGTACGGCCACGTCCGTAGGCGACGGTTGGACACGCGCTCCTCCGTCGGCCACAATCGCGACGTCCACTGCCTCCATCACAATCAAGAACAAGCGAGGAACCATGGCCGATCAGTCCGCCGCGACGGCGATCCCGCCGCACGCGCTGCTCATTCAAATCGGCACTGCATATTGGGGCTCGCAGATGCTGCTCGTCGCAGCCGAGCTCGAGATCGCCGATCGGCTCGGGGCAGGCGCGAGAGCGTCAAGCGAGCTTGCTACGGAGCTCGGACTGAACGCCGCCGCTTTCCACCGGTTCATGCGCACGCTCGCCGGCATGGGCGTGGTCACCGAGGTCGAAGACAAGACCTTCGGCCTCACGAAGCTCGGCGAAGCGCTGCGGAAGGATGCGCCCGGCTCCGCCTACGCTACGATTCTCACGCTCGGGGGGCCGATTTGCACTCGGTCGTGGGATCTCATGCGCTATTCGCTCGAGACCGGCAAGACGGGGTTGGAAAAGGCGTTCGGTAAACCGCTGTTCGACTACTTGGCAGAGCGTCCGCGCGACGCGTCGTTGTTCAGCGAGACGATGGTCGGCTTCCATGGCGCCGAGCCGCCTGCGGTAGCCGCCGCGTACGATTTCGGGTCGTTCCGCAGCATCGTCGACGTGGGGGGCGCCACCGGGAACATGCTCACGCACATCTTGCAACGGCACCAAAGTCCGCGGGGCGTGCTCTACGATTTGCCGCACGTCGTCGCGGACGCACCCGCCTTCCTCGAGGCGAACGAAGTCGACGATCGTGTTTCGATCGAGTCCGGCAGTTTCTTCGAGCGCGTTCCGCCCGGACATGATGCGTACATTCTGTCGCACATCATCCACGATTGGGACCCGGACCAGTGCCAAACGATTCTCGGCAACTGCCGCAGGGCGATCGATCCCAACGGCCGCCTGCTGATCGTCGAGATGGTGCTGCCCGAAGGCGACGCGCCGCATCCCGGCAAGATGCTCGACATGATGATGCTCGTCGGGCCCGGAGGACAGGAACGCACACCGAGCGAATACGCGGAGCTGCTCGGCAAGGCGAGCTTCGAGCTGACGAACGTAGTGCCGACCGAGTCTGCGGTCAGCATCGTCGAAGCGCTACCGATCTAGCCCGCGCTCCCCGTACGTCCGAGCGCACCGGTGCGCCCAGGGAGGCGCGCCTCGCGTAAGATCTTCCGTTGCGGACAACCGACCGTTGTGGGTGTCCTCGGCGAAGACCCTATGAGCTGGCAGTCCATCCCGCCGCGCCTAGTGCGCTCTCTGCAACGCCGGCCGCTGCTGCTTGCCGGCGCCGTCGCGTTCCACAATCGCATTCGGATGCTCGCCGCAGGAAGGAAGCGCGGCGAGCTGGCGGCGCTCGCCGCCATCGCGATAGTCGGCGCTCTCGTCTTGGTCTTCGCGTTGCAGGAGCCGACCCTCGGTCGCGTCGTTCCTTGGCTTTTGAGCCATTGGGCGTTGGTCGTAGCGGTGGTCTTCTTCTATGTCGGATCGCTCGTCGCTCGACTCCGCCGAGATCTCGAGAAAGCGGGCCGCGGCTCCTGGTTGGCAGCGACATCGCGCGTCCAACCCGAGCGCGGCAAAGCGATCGCCGAGCGGGTCCTGGCAGCGTTGCTCTGGAGGTTCGTCGTCGGCGCTGCGCTCGCGAGCCTTCTCGCATTGCACCGATCGGTAGCGATTGTGCAGGCGTCGCAACTCGCCGGCCTGATCGCGGCGGGAGCCCTACTCGGCACGGCAGGCGGTTGGTGGCTTTCGACGCGGACCCAGCGCGCCGCGGCCGAAGGCTCCCGCTACGTGCCGCGGTTCGGGCGGGTACGCAAGAGCCACGCGCCGTCGGCGGCCGCTCTGTCGCGCTGGCCGATGGCGCAAGCGTTCGCGTGGAGCCGTCCCGAGAACACCCGGTTCCTGTTGGCTGCGGCGATTCTCTCGGTTCCCGGCGGCACGAGCGCGGTCGGCGCGCTGAGCGTGTTGGCGATGTGGTTGCTGCTCTCTTATCTCGTTGCGCTGCTGAGAGCTCTGCCCCTCGTCGCTCGCTCGGCATCCGAATGGTTGCGCTCGACACCGATCGGTTTCTGGGCGTTTGCGCAGTCGAT
Organism: uncultured Gammaproteobacteria bacterium; assembly: GCA_963817615.1. Taxonomy (GTDB): domain Bacteria; phylum Pseudomonadota; class Gammaproteobacteria; order Steroidobacterales; family Rariloculaceae; genus FEN-1219. Next base: position 1,694,217 of record CAWFPH010000003.1, read on the forward strand.
CGCGGCTCGAGCGCTGTTCCATCAATGTTGCGGAACGCTGATCGCGACGGGAGTCTTGCTGACGCTCGGGACACCGCTACCGGCCGCGTTGTACGTCGCAGCGCTATGGTTGGCCGTGGTGGTGCTGGTCACGGCGGTGGCGTTGGCGGATGGGTACCGCGGCTGCTCGTCGCCGCTGAAGCTCGCGCTCGCGCTCGCGGCCGCGCTTCTGGCAGAGGAGCGAGGTCAAGGTTGGGGGATATCGATCGCGCTGGTGATCGGTGCGTGGCACGTGCGGCGCGGAGCGGCGTATGAACGTGCTTGAGATCGACGCCGTGAGCGCCCGCTACGGCAAGAACGAAGTCTTGAGCGGCGTCAGCCTCGCCGTTGCGCGCGGCGAATGGTCGTGCGTGCTCGGGCCGAACGGGGTCGGCAAGAGCACGCTGCTGCACTGTGTTTCGGGTCGCGTGTCCGCCGCGGCGGGCGATGTTCGCATCGCCGGTCAGTCGTTGACGCGGGCGCCTGCGGCGGCGAAGCGGCGGCTGGGCTACGCCTGTGCTCCGGAACAGTTGCCGGGCTTGTTGACGGGCCGGCAGTGCCTCGAGGTGTACGCCATCGCCAAGGAGCTCGATTGCATCGACGCGGACGTGCTGGCGCTGGCCGAGAAGCTGTCTTTCACGCCCTTCATGGACCGCTTCGTCGACGCGTGCTCGCTCGGCACACGCCAGAAACTGTGCGTGTTGCTCGCCCTGCTCGGCGACCCGGCCGTGATCGTGCTCGACGAAGCGTTCAACGGTCTCGACCCCCGCAGCTCGCTCACGCTCAAGCGGCATCTGAGGGAAAGGCTCGCGGCCGACCGCTGCGGCGTGCTGCTGGCCACGCATTCGCTCGACATCGTCGAGCACTATGCCGATTCCGCCGTATTGTTGCTCGAGGGCAGAGTCGCCAAGCACTGGGGCGCAGCCGACATCGAGCGGCTAAAGACCGCCGGCGCCGATGGGCTCGAAGCCGCGCTCGCGGCCGCCTCCGCAGTCGACGCGGCCGCGACTAGCGGCGCCTCAACGCAAAGGGATTGATGAAGAGCCGAATCGGGCCATCGTCGGTATGGCGTATGACTTCCGCTCGGACGTACGGTGACTTCGTGTCGCTCGCCGCATAGTCGAACACGGGCCCCCGCTGCACGACCTCGCCCGCGGGCCACGGAGTCGACGAATTGGCGCTCGGACCGCTCGCGAGCGGTTTAGCGATCCAAACGATCTCGTCGTAGCCCGTCGCGTCGATCGAGATTCGACCGGCATCCCGATCCACGACGATCGAGCGTAGCGCGGGATAGGTGCCGTCGTACGCAGTCGGCGCGTCGTAGGTCTGCCCACGGCTTCGCGAGAAATTCAACTCTTTGGTCCCGACCACCGAATAGAACTGGCCGCGTCGCATCGCGTCCTTCACTTTCTCCGTCGTGAGCCCGTCCAATACGAAAACGGTGAACGCGAATCGCGTCGTCACGAGCAGATGCATGTCGGACGTGCCGAAGCCCCAAATCGGGCGGGCAGGCATGAGCTCGCCGAGCAGCTGGTCCCAGAGCGCGACACTGTAGGCGACGTCGGCCGGTCGATCGGCCGCGAGCTCGAGCCCGACGAACGAGTCCGCGGAATGCCTGCGATACAGATCCGCGTACCATTCGAGCGGCCGGTTGTCGGTGAATGGGTGGTTCAGGACGGTCAGGCCGCCCCTGCGCGCGACCTCGAGCAGCTCCTCGTCCTTCGACGGGGCTTTCTCGCATCGACTGGGCGCGCCGTAGTCGTTGAAGAACGAATTGACGTGATAGGTGCAGGTCAGCTCCGCTCCCTCGATCCCGAGCATGCCGAGATCGCTCGGAGACGGCGCACCGAAATCGGTCCAAGGCCACGTCGGGTTGGACGGAAACGTCGGCGGCCGCGGGTTCGGATACGGGCTCTGCGCGTCGGCGAAGGCGCCGAAATCGATCTGCTGCGGTGTTGCCGCGTCGTGTGTCGGGCACTGATTCGGACTGCCCGCATCGTGATCCGTGATCGACAGGATCGAGAAACCTGCGTCGTGGAACGCGCGGATGACTTCGTTCGGGAGGTGGCACCCGTCGCTCTGCAGGGTATGCACGTGAAGATCAGCCCTGTATTGCGAGAACGTCTGCCAATTCACGTTCGCATACGGATCGCCGACAGCTATCCTTGCGCCTCCGTCGGACGAGCCGCTGCTGCTGCAGCCCATCATACAGGCGAGCGCACACAGTGCCGCCGAGAGGTCGAGTCGCATTGCAGACCTTGGGCTCTGGTGAACGGGATCAGATCAGCGCGCCGATTCGGCTTGCAGCTTTTTCACGCGCTGCAGCAGCGCTTGCGCACCGGCATCGTCGGGATGTTGCTGGTTATATCGTGTGAGCACCGCCACCGCCTCGCTGTACTTTCGTAGCTCGACATAAAGGTCCACCAGCATTCCCTGCGCGCGTGCCGACGACGGATATCGATCCGCCGTGAACTCGACCAAGGGCAGCGACTCTGCCGCAAGCCCCCAGGTGTAGAGCAACACGGTCTCGAGCCGTTCCAAGTGCGCCTCGTCGAGCGAGACGCGGACGGCGTCCGTGCCTGCGGCCGAGCGCAGCTCGTCGACCGCCTGCTGCGCACGCCCCGCGAACACCGCTTGCACGAGCTCGTCGTAGCCAACCGACGCGGGCCCCGGCGCTCGATGCTCCAGCCTCATGCTCGATCCCGGAAACGCCGTCTTCGGATCGCGCGACAAGAACGCAGCGCTCTCGGCATCGTCGCGGAGAAACGCGGTGAAGAAGCGCTGCACGTACTCCACCACCCTTCGGTAACGCACGGCGGCCTCGGGCGTGGCGTCCGCCCAATACCCCGGCATCGCGCGCCGCTCCTCGATCAGCGCATAGCTCGTAAAGTCGACGTGACCCATCGGATCCGTCACCAACAGGTAGCGATTGGAGTGAATAGCCGTGTCGAACAACGATTTCACCTCCGCGCCTTCCGGCGGCGCCACGCCCCGCGGCGGTGCCGCATGCAGCCACGGCACGCGCAGCGCGGCGGGATCGTAGCTCGGCGAAGCCTGCGGAAGACCGGACGGATGCGGGTAGAAGATGCCGGAATCGAGGCTCACGAACGCGTCGACGTCGCGGTTGCGCATCGCGAGCACGACGCCCGCCATCCCGCCTTGGTCGAAGCCGAGCACGCCGAGGCGCTCGCCGCTCACGAACGCCATGCGGCGCAGCCGCACGATCACGAGCTCGAGATCGCGGACCTGATTTTCGAGATCTTGCGCGTCCACTCTGACGATCGGCGAGTTCGTGCCGACGAGCGGCGTGGCGGCGACGACGAACCCGCGGCCGGCGAGATACTCGGCGAGCGCAGCGAAGGTGATGGGCGACTCGTAGTAGATACCTTGGCCGATCACGATCAGCGGAAACGGCCCCGCCAGCGGTTTCGCGCCTTCCGCCGCGATCACTTGCCGCTGCTCCAAAGCCGCAAAGCCCGCCGGCCCGAGCGATCGGGCCAACGGCCGTTTGGAATACCTCAGCGCATCGTGCAAAGGGCCCGTGATCGCGGCCGGCCAGACGTCGTCATCGGCGAGCGCGGCGTAACGGCCGAAGCGCATCGGCGGCCGCTTGCTTGCGCTCGGATACCATAGATAAATGCGGACCGGGCGCGCGTGGACCTCTGCGGACGCGCCTCCCGTTACGACGCGCGAGTCGTCGCGCTCTTCGAGCAACCGAAAGCCGACGGCGTAGGTACCGGGCTCGAGCCCAAGTCGGTTCTGGGCCTCGAGCTCCGATTGCGCAGAAACGAGCGATGCGAACGGCAGGAAGAGCGCCAACACGGCGGCGTCCAGGATCAGCGCGCGCGGAATTCCGCGATGGGCAGCAGCCGAAGAAACGACTCCGCGCTCCATGATGCGTGCTCCTGATCGGCGCGGCGGCACCTCCGCGTGCATCACCGTAGGCGCTTAGCTGTCGGCGGGTCAACGTCTCGCACCGCCACGAGCCCTTCTCATGGACGCTGGGATTGCGCAGCTGCCGCAAGCGCTTCGGCGTCGCATGGACCCCGAGCCTCGCCTACGGCAACGCGAACGCCGTAAGCGAGTTGCCCTCGTGCGCCGGCAGCTCGAAGCCCGCGGTCGCGGCGAGACCGCGCGAGCCCGTGAGCGGCTCGGCCGCGAGCACCGCGACGTACTGCTTGCCGTTCGCCGCATAGGTGATCGTGCTCGTCTGCACGCTCGCGCCGAGCGGCTCGGATTGCCACAGCACCTCGCCGCTCTTCGCGTCGAACGCGCGCAGCACTTGCGCGATGTCGCCCCAGAACACGAGCCCGCCGGCCGTCGCGAGCACGGCGCCGACCCCGCCGGCGCGGCTCTCGTAGAGCCGATGCACCTCACCCGTGCGCATGTCGATGCGCGCAAGACCCGCGAACTTGCTCGGGTCCGATCCGGGCAGCAGCACGCCGTGGCGATGCCCGCCGGAGCCATCGGCGGCCGGCCTCTGCATGTCGAGGCAGTGGTCGACGTATGGCACATACAGAGAGTTGAGCTCGGGGTCGTAGGCCGTCGGCCAGAAGCTGCGCGTATTCCAGAAACACACGACGCTTTGCTTGCCCGGCTTGTCGAGCACGAGCGCGCGATTGATGCGCGCGACGCCGGTCTTCACGTCGATGTCGGACAGCACGTAGTTCGGCGTGTCGTACGGGAACGGCGTCGCCCACAGGAACTTGCCCGTCTCGCGATCGTTCACCCAAATGCCGCCGGCCTCCGCCACCGTGACGACCACGTCGTGCGGACCGCTGGGCAACTCGGGACTGATCCATTTCACGAACCGCGGGTCGGGCTCGACCGCGGTGCGAATCAGCGTCTTCTCGTGGTTCACGTCCATATCCCAGTCGTCGCCGGGCAGATGCTGGTAGTACCAAACGAGCTTGCCGGTGTCCGGATTCAGCGCGACCGTCGAGTTGCTGTAAAGATCCGCGGGCGCAGTCTCGGGAATCGCGTCCGCGTTGCCGCCGTGGCGCTCTGCACGAGTATTCGGCATCGGGTTCGAGATGCCCCAGAACAGGAGCTTGCGCGCCGGATCGTACGTGCCCGGCAATCCCCAGGTCGACGCGCGCCGGCCATTCACCGGCGCGCCCGCCCACGATGCGTCGCCCGGCTCGCCCTCGCCCGGCGTCGTATAGAAGCGCCAGAGCTCCTTACCGGTTTTCGCATCGTGCGCCGCGATGTAGCAGTTCTCGCGGGCGGTATTGCAGGTGCGGCCGGAGATCACCTTGCCGTCGACGACAATCGCGCCCGACGTGTGCGTCTCGACGTTCACCGCGGTTTGCCACCGCACTTCGCCGGTCGCCGCATCGAGCGCGACCACCGACGTCGGCTGTCCCGCCGCCGCGGGCGCGGTGTAGTAGACGTTCTCGCCGTAGATCGCGAGCGCCTTCACGCGCGTCGATGCCGTGCCGGGCGGGGCATACGTCCAAAGCGTCTCTCCCGTTGCAGCATCGAGCGCCCACACTTCGCTCGCGTGCTCGCGCGTGCCGGGCGTCGTGAGGTACATGACGCCGCGGTACACGATCGGAATCACCTCGGCGGCACCGGGAGGCAGCGGCTTCGACCATGCCTTCTTCAGGCGCGCGACGTTGTTGCGATCGATTTGCTCGAGCGGGCTGAAGCGCTGCGCGTCGTAGGTGCGGCTGTACATCAGCCAGTCGGAGGCTTCCGGCTTCCGCAGCATTGCGTCGGTGACCGGATGAGCGCGCAGTGATTTCGCGAGCGCGGCGGAGTTTGCGGCGGGCTGCGGCGCCGTCGCGGCGGCGGCCGTAGTCTGCGCTTCCGCACGAGGAGCGACGGCGATGGCGAGGAGCAGCGGCAGCCATTTCAGCGAGTGCATGTTCGAGTCCCCCGACGACGTTCGCCCATCAGAGTACTCGAAGAACGGCGCGTTGACGCGCCCGCCCGCGCGGCCAATCGTTTGGACGTTGCCTAAGTCTCTCGGAACGTCGTGTCTTCCATGAGCTCCGCCGCACGATTGCGCCGCGACTATTTCATCACTATTATCGATTAAATGAAACGCGCGCGCGATTTTCTCGGCCAGCACGAGCTCATCGTGATGCTGGCCGTCCTGCGTCTCGGTCACGAAGCTTACGGCGTGCCGATTGCAGCCGAGATTGCCGACCGGACGGGCCGTGAAATGTTGCAGGGTAGTGTTTACGCGACGCTCGAGCGGCTCGAGGCCAAGGGGCTCGTGATTTCGAAGTTGGGAGAGGCCACTGCAAGACGCGGCGGGCGCGCCAAGCGCTACTTCAAGTTGACGGCCGACGGTATCCGCGAGGTTCGCCGGGCGCAACGTGCACTCGAGGCCCTTTGGGTCGACCTGCCGGACATCGCAGGAAAGAAGGCTTGAGGACTCGGTCTCCACCGCGGCTGGCGACGTGGCTGCTCGAGGGGCTCGGCAGCGGCGCCCGCCTCGAGGAGTTGATTGGGGATCTCACGGAGCAATACGCCGCCGGCCGCTCGGCGCTCTGGTACTGGCATCAGGCGAGCGGAGCACTGGCTCTGGACGTTCGCCGGACGCTGCGCACGCACGGGCCGTCGTTCGCAACGGCCGTGCTGGTCGGCTATGCGGTGACGTCGCTCTGGCTGCTCGGCAACTCGCTTGCATTCCGGCCGGATGACGGTCTCGAAGCGACGCGGCACGCAGCGGCGCTCGACACGCTCATGCGGTTTTTGAGTATGCGTGCCTCGCAGGCCTCGCTCACGGTACTCGTGTTCGTCTCCGGGTGGATCGTCACGCGCATCCATCGCGCGCACCGGCGCGCGGTGCTGCTCGCCTTCGTCATCGCGGTGATCGCGCCGCGTCTTCCCGCGAATGCAGCGCTGATCGCGTACGTCATCCGCGATTCGCAGCCGTTCTCGCTCCTGGTTCCGGGGGTCGTGCCGACCGCTTTGCAGGCCGTTTTCACGCTCGCGGCCGGGCTCTGGATAATCCGGACGAAGCGCTTCGCGCACATGCACCCGCGCGTCCGTTTCGTCACGGTCCTCACCATCGTGCTGGCGCTCGCCGGCTCCTTGCTCTACGACGCATGGAAGGTGGGCGTGCTGACCTATCCGCCGGCCGCCCGCTATCCGGTCGACGCAGCGGAAATCGGGAGCGGTGCGTATCTGGCCTATCTATTGTGGCGCGCCGCGGCACCGTCGATGCGCACGCGGAGCGAGACCGGCAAGCCGGTCAGCACGTTCTGAAGGTGTCCGCGACATCGTCACGCTCGATCAGAGAGGGAGCCGAACATGATCAGATCTCGCGTTGCCGTCCTTGTGGTACTCGCCCTGGGAACGATCGCAACGGCAAGCGACGCGGACCCACCCGGTCACGCATTGTCCGACTCGAAACGCACGTACGCTTACGCGACCAACGGCGTGTTCGACAACCATACGGACACACTCGGCGACACGTGGAAGCTTCTCGTCGACCGCTCCAATCTCGGCGGCGGTGAGCTCGAAGCGGCCGAGCTGACGATGCCGGCGGGGACCACGGTCCGAAGCCACACACACGGATCCGTCGAGGTGATCTACGTGCTCTCCGGCGTTTACGGGCACGAAGTGAACGGCAAGCTCTATCTTCTGAAGCCGGGCATGGTCGGCATCGTCCGGCCGGGGGATCACGTGCGCCACCTCGTTCCGAAAAGCGGGCCCGCCAAGGTTCTGATCCTTTGGTCTCCCTCCGGCGAAGCCGCGAAGATTTTCCGGCAAGGAGGCGTGCCACCCGAGCCCGTGCCGGAAGCGAAGTCTATCGATCCATGAGCGGGAGGGCTCCCATGAGCAGACCTTCGTTGCTGGCGATCGGCGTCGTTTTGAGTATCGCGGTCGCGCCGTGGTCCTTCGCCGACGCACCCGCGGTGCCGGACACGATGCGTGCGGCCGCGTTCGACGAGGGCGGCGGTCCGGAGGTCCTGACGATCCATCGCCTGCCGGTGCCGAAGCCGAATCCCGGCGAAGTGCTGATAGCCGTGCACGGCGCCGGGGTGGCGGTCTGGGAAGCGGAAATTCGCGAGCATCCAAACGAACGCGCTCGGTTTCCATTGGTTCTCGGCAGCGATGGCGCCGGCACCATCGCCGCGATTGGACCCAACGTGCACGGCTTCAAGCTGGGTGATGAGGTCTACGGCACCGGCTTCGGCTTCTATGCCGAGTACGTGAGAGCGCGAGCGGACCGCATCGCGCACGTTCCCGCCGGGATCACACTCACCGAGGCCAGCATACTTGCAATCAGCGGACTCTCCGCGCTGCAAGGAATCGACGACGTCCTGCACGTGAAAGCGGGCGAAACGCTGATCATCCATGGCGCCCCGGGCGGAGTCGGCACGCTCGCGATCCAACTGGCCAAATTCCGCGGCGCCAAAGTGCTCGCGACGGCATCCACCGAGGAAGGTCTGGCTCTCGCACGCAAATTGGGCGCGGACGCGGTCGTGAACGGCCGAACGGGCGACATCGCGGCCGCCGCGCAGCAATTTGCGCCGCACGGGGTGGACGCCGTGCTGGGACTGGCCGGCGGCGATGCGCTCGAACGCTGTATCGATGCGCTTCGGCGCGACGGGTCCGGCCGCGTCGCATACCTCTATGGGGTGGAGCCCGTTCCTCGGCCGCGCGGGGCGATGCGCATGACGCTCTACAGTTTCGTGGCCGGCACCCGCGAGCTCGAGCGGCTCAACAAGGCAGTCCAAGCGGGCAAGCTGCAGGTGCCCGTGGCGGCGGAATATCCGCTCGCCGATGCCGCCCAAGCGCACCGGCGCCTCGAGGCCGGACACCTGCTCGGCAAGCTCGTCCTGCTGGCTCGCTGAGCCCGATCGCGCACGTGCATGCTTGCCGGGGCGAAGCCCGGTGGAGGCGGGGCTTAGGAAGGTCTACTGTAGCCCTTCTCGATCGATCGCTACGAGCGTCCGCGGGGGCAAGAAATGGCAGACATCGCACACGGAAAAGCCGTGCGGCGGACGACGGCCGCCGCGCTCATCGCATTGCTCGCCGCGCGGGCCGGCGCGGCGTTCGCGGGCGAGCCGCCCTACCCCGATATCGTCGACACGAGCCACGCGACCAAAAAGGCGGCCGAGGTCTTTCGCGGGTTCTTCACGGCCAAGAGCGCCCACGATCCCGTGAAGCTCATGACCTACTTCGCACCGGATCCGGTGCTCTATATCGACGCGTCTTCGGGCAATCAATGGCCGACGCACCAATCGCTCACGGACGTCTTCACCCGCTTCCTCCCGAACGCGCGTCCGGATGCGCTCTCGTATCCGCTGCGCATCGTGGGCGACGAGCACAGTGCCCTCGTCGAGTTCGAGGACACGCCGGCGCTGTTCGGCGCGGAGCTGCGGATTCTCGGCTCCGTGACCTTCGACGACAAAGGGCGGATCGTTCGCTGGATCGACTACTGGGACGGGCGCAGCTCGCAGCGCAAGACGCAGATCGCGGCGAGCTATCCCACGGACTTTCACGACAACGTCGTGAGCGCCTCGCCAAAGATCGTGCGCGCGGCCGAGGCGCTGCAGAAGGCGTTCGCGGCAGGCGACGGCGCTGCCGCAACCGCGCTGTTCAGCTTCGACGCGGTCTACGAGGACATGGCCGCGCACACGCGCGTGCTCGGCCAGCTCCAGATCGGCCGCTACCTTGCGCGCGCGCTGCCGCACGTGCCGTACGGCCCGGGCGCGAGCGTCGCGCACGTGGTCGGCGGCGACAAGGGTGGTGGCTACGAGTGGCACGCGGCGCCCGCGGCGGCGCCCATGCGCCGCGGCAACACGGAGCTCGAGCTCGACGCCGACGGCAAGATCACGCGCTTCGTCACGGTGTACGACAGCGGCTTGCTGAGCGATGAGGAATATCGGGGGCTGGTGCTGCTCGCGGGCGAGGCGGCGCCTTAAAGATCGGTTGCACGAGTCCGTTATTGCTCTCCGGGACTCAATCTAGCAAAGCGGAGCATCGAACGATCTTCTAGCGCTCATCGTGGATAGCATCGACCACTCGCTCCGCGAACGTATCACGAGCGCCATATGTCGGGCGCTCGAGCCACTTCCAGCGGTGCACGCGGGATGGGAAGGTGGCAGCGCCGCTTTTGGAACTGTTGACGCGTATTCAGACATCGATCTGAACTTCATCGTCGCTGACCAATGTTCGTTCGATTCTCTGCACGCAGTGGCGAAGGCCGCGTTGGAAGAGGTGTCTCCGATCATCGTGAGCCACCGCGCCGGGCAGTAGCGCTGCTACTCCAACTCGATCCAGCGAAATCCGAGTGACCTTGGCAGCCATGCGGCTGGTCTTGCGGTGTGGTCGCTGCACCTCAAATTACCCATAAGACATTGAATAAATAGCTGAAACCCGCCTTGTAGCTGGATATAATACCAGTACCCTCTCCACCGCCAGGACGACCGCCATGACGACCTGTTCGCCGCACCGCTCGGCCGGCTCCGCAACCACTCCTTCGCGCTCCATCGACGAGCTCGACGCTCAGATCTGCTCGCTCGCGCGGCAGATGAACGCGCAAACGCACCGCATGCTCGTGCTCGTGCGCGAATTCGACGAGCGCTGCGGCTGGGCGAAATGGGGACTGCGCAATTGCGCGGAATGGCTCGCGTGGCGCTGCGGAATGTCGCTGTCCGCCGCGCGCGAGAAGGTCCGCAGCGCGCATGCGCTGCACCTGATGCCGGCGACGGCGGCGGCGTTCGCGGACGGCGTGTTGTCGTATTCGAAGGTGCGAGCGCTCACGCGCGTCGCCGAATTGCACGACGAGGAATCGCTGCTCGCGTATGCGCTAGAGGCGACAGCGCCGCAAGTCGAGGAGCGTTGTCGGCAAATTCGCAACGTGGCACCGGAGTCTTCCGTGATCGCGTGGCGCGCGTGGGAGCGGCGCTCGTGCACGCTGTTACGCGACGACGCACGCGGCGTGATGCGCATCAGCGTCGAGCTGCCGATCGAGCAAGGCGAGGTGATCGCGCAGGCGCTCGAGCGCGCCGCGGAAAGCGGCGATTCGGCCGTTGGTCTGGAGGTCGGCGGGCTCGGCATGGCATCGTCGGACGGCGTCCGCGACTCGGGCGGGCGGCGCGCGGCGAACGGTTGGCTCGCTCAACAGGCGGATGCGCTGGTCGCGATGGCGAAGTCGTACATCGACGGCGGCAACGGCGCGCGGCCGCGCTCGGCGGCCGATCATTATCAGGTCGTGATCCATTCCGACGCGTCCGCCCTCCATGGAGGGATGGGGCGAGCGGATTTGCCGATCGACACGGTCAAGCGGCTCACCTGCGACGGCAGCGTGATCGAAGTCGTCGAGGACGAGAACGGCACCCCGCTCGACGTCGGCCGCAAGCGCCGCACGGTCTCGACGGCGCTCAAACGGGCGCTCTGGTCGCGCGACCGCCATTGCACGTTTCCGGGCTGCCACAACCGGTGCTACGTCGATTCCCATCACATCGAGCACTGGGCGGACTCCGGCAAAACGGCGCTCGACAACCTCACGCTGCTTTGCACGCATCACCATATGCTCGTGCACGAGGGCGGATTCAAGGTGCGGCGCGAGCCGGGCGGCTCGCTCTGCTTTCGACGGCCCGACGGGCGCAGAGTGCCGCGATTCGGCTATCGCCTCGACGATATGCGTGACGAGCAATCGACGGGCGATCCCTCCATGGAGGGCGGTGCGCTCGAGGAGGCGTATGAGCTCCGCCGCATCCCGCTGCGTCACGAGGTACGAGAGCCGCGGCCGCTCTATCGCGCACAAACCGCTCGTTTTACGAACGTGCTCGGTGTTGCGCCGCTTATGAACGTGCTCGGCGTTGCGCCGCGCTCATAAGCGGCGGCCGCGTGGTTCGGGAAGCGCTTGCTGGCGTTCTCGAACGCTCACGTCGTCCATAGGCAGCGCGTGGCATGACGAGGACGCGGACGAGCACGAGCACGAGCACGCGACTCGCTAGCTAGCGGTTCGCTCTGCGCGCGGCAGGGCGCGCCGCGACGCGCCGGCGCAGCAACGCGGCGGCACCGAGCGCGAGCCAATCGAAGAGGCCGAGCGCCCCGCCGCCGCCGCCCTGCGCCGCGTGCGCCTGCACGTTCACGGAGCGCGTGACGGGCGTTGCCGGATTGCCGGACAGATCCGTCGCGGTGTAGGTCACCGTGTAAGTGCCGATCACCGCCGTGTCGACGTCGCTTTCCACGTGAATTCGCGACGACACGTCGCCGTCGACCGCATCGGCCGCGGTCGCGCCGGGGTCCGTGTAGGTGTCGCCGACCGACAGGGAGATCGTGGGCGTGCCGACGAGCTGGATCGTGGGTCCGGTCGCGTCCCCCACGCCGAGGTGGCCGGAGCCGTCGTTGTAGTAGACGTCGATGCCGCCGTTGGCGACCACGGCCACGTCGACGCGCTCGTCCACGCTGAAGCGGCCGGCCACGGCCATCGAGGCCGCCGCGCTGCCGAGCTGCTGCGGTGCGAGCGTGAACGTGCCGCTGCCGGCCCCCGCGTTGGCGAACAGCTGCTCGCCGTCGTGGTTCACGGCGAGCACGTCGGCGTCGCCGTCGAGGTCGAAATCCGCGACCGTCACGCCGACCGTCGCGGCCGCGCCGAGCCGATCCGCTTGGAAGAACTGACCGCTCGCGGTCGAGGTGTTGAGCCAGACGAGATTCGCGGGCGTGTCGCCGGCCGGCGCGCGGTCGCGGCCGAAGACGAGGTCGATGCGGCTATCGCCGTTGAAGTCGGCCGCGGCCACGGAGGTCGCAGCGCCCGTCGCGAGCCGGGTCTCGAGCGCGAACGTTCCGCCGTTGTTGCGGTATACGGCCGCGTCGCCGTTGCCGTACGCGACCACGAGCTCGGGCAACGGGTCGCCGAAGAGATCGGCGAGCACCACGGCCGTCGCGTTCGCGTCGCCGAGCGCAGTGCCGCTGTCGAACGTGCCGCCCGATCCGGAATTGACGTACACGACCGTGCCGCCCGGGCCGGCGAGCACGACGTCGGCAAAGCCGTCGCCGTTCACGTCGCCGACCGCGACCGCAACGCTGCCGGCCGGCGCGCTGCCGAGCGAATGCGACTCGAACTTGCCGCCGTCGTTCAGGAACACGCGATTCGGCGCGCCCGCGCCGGCCGCCTCGACGACGTCGAGATCGCCGTCGCGGTCGAGATCCGCGAGCGCGACCGCGTTGCCGAGGGCCTCGCCGCCCAGCGCGACAGGCGTCGTGTCGAACTTGCGCTTGTTTGCGTCGGCCGGGTCGACGATGTTCGCCAGCACGACCGTGCCCTGGCCCGAGCCGGTCGCGACCACGAGGTCGTCGAACCCGTCGCCGTCGAGATCGCCCGTTGCAGCCGCGCGCGCGGAGAGCCCGGGAATCTGTTGGGCCGGCGCGCTGCTCACTTGCTGGGCGATGCTGACGGAGCCCGTCGCATGGTCGTTGCCCGGCGTATTGTCGATCGGGATCGGGCCGCTCACGGCAACCGTCGCGCTCGCGGCCACGTCGCCGGCAAGCGTGGCGCTGCCCGTCAGTGTCACCTGCGCCGTCGCGCCACCGGCAATCGGACCGAGCGTGCACGCCACCTGCGTCCCGTTGCCGCTCGGCGCGGCGGTGCAGCCGGCCGCGCTCACGTCGTCGAGGGCAAACGGCACGTCGCCCGTGAACGCGATCGTGAGCGACGCGCCCCCGACGTCGACGGCGGATTTGTTTGCAACGGCAAACGTCCACGTGACTTGGGCGCCGACGGCGGCCGGATTCGGTGCGGCGGTCACGCTGGCCGCGAGATCCGTCTGACCGGCGCCGAGGACCGTGAGGCGCAACTGTCCCTGCGCGGTGTTGCTGCCGTCGGACGCGATGAACCGCACGTCGAAGCTGGTGCCGCCCTGCCCGAGCGGCGGCGTGCCCGACAGCACCCCCGCCGAGCTCAACGTGAAGCCGGGCGGCAGCGCCCCTACCGCTGCGTACGAGATCGACGCCGGCGGCGTGTCGGAGTCCGTCACGAACTGCGCGAGATTCAGCGTGAACGGCGTGAGCTCGGTCGCGCTCTGGTCGGGGATCGCCGCGACGACCGGGGCGTCGGCAACCGCCTGCACGGTGATCTGGAAGCTCTGGCTCACGGCCGGCGCGACGCCGTCCGAAACGGTGAGGGTGACCGAGTGCGTGCCGACGTTCGCTTGCGTCGGCGTGCCCGCGATCGTCGCGGGCGGCGTGAAGGTCAGCCACGCGGGCAACTGCGGCGCGGCGATCGTCAGCGGATCGCCGTCGGGGTCGGAGGCCGTGAGGGTGTAATGATAGGCCGCGCCCTCGGCCACCGAGGTGGGCGGCGTGCTCGTGATGGTCGGCGGTTGATTCACGGAGCTGACCGTGATCGTGACCGTCGCGGGTGCGCTCGCCGACGAGCCGTCGCTCGCCGTGTAAGTGAACGTGACCGTGCCGCTGAAATTCGGTGCGGGCGTATAGCCGAAGGAGCCGTCGGCGTTCAGCGCGAGCGTGCCATTCGAGACCGCGCCCGCGAGCTGCGCCGTCAGCGGATCGCCGTTCGGGTCCGTGTCGTTCGCGAGCACGCCGTTTACGGCGGCGACCGTGAGCGGCGAACCCTCGGCCGTCGTGTAGGCATCCGCGACCGCGGTCGGCGGCCCGTTCACGGCGCTCACGGTGAGGGTCACCGTTGCCGCGGCCGAGAGCGCCGTGCCGTCGTTCGCCTGATACGTGAACGAATCCGTGCCCGCGAAGCCCTGATTCGGCGTGTAAGTGAACGAGCCGTCGGGATTGAGAGCCACGGTGCCGGACGCGGCGCTCGTCTCGAGCTGGGCGGTGAGCGCGTCGTGCTCGCTATCCGTGTCGTTCTTCAGGACGCCGTCGTTCGACAAGACCGTGAGCACCGTACCCGCGTTCAGCGCATAGCTGTCGGCGACGGCCACGGGCGGAGTGTTGCCGGCCGCGATCGTGAGCGTGACCGTGGTGGGCCCGCTCGTCGCCATGCCGTCGCTTGCCCGGTAGCGGAACGAATCCGCGCCGCTGAAGCTCGCCGCAGGCATGTAGACGAACGAGCCGTCGGCTGCGAGCGCGAGCGTGCCGTGGCTCACGTTCGATTCGAGCACCGCGGTCAGCGGATCGCCGTCGGCATCGGTGTCGTTCGCGAGCACGCCGGTGGCGGCGTCCACCGTGAGCTGCGTGTCCTCGGCCGTCGAATACGCGTCGGCTGCGGCCGCCGGCGGATCGTTCGTATTGGTCACGTCGAGCGTCACGGTCGCCGGCGCGCTCGTGGCGGCACCGTCGGTCGCCTCGTAGGTAAACGAATCGCTGCCGACGAACCCCGGCGACGGCGTGTACTTGAAGTCGCCCTTCGGACCGAGCTGCAGCGTGCCGTTCACGGGACCCGTCACGAGCACAGCCGTGAGATCTTTCCCGTCGCCGCTCGGACTGGTGTCGTTCGCGAGCACGCCGTCCGGGCCCTTCACGTCGAGCGGTTTGTCCTGCGGCGTCGAATAGCTGTCGTCCGCCGCGACGGGCACCGGCGCCGCCGCGACCGTGATCGTGAACGCCTGCTGCACGGCGTTCGCGCCGTCGGAGGCCTCGAGCACGACGGGGTGGTCGCCGACGTCCGTTGCGGCGGGCGTCCCCGCGAGCGTAGCGGTGCGGTTGCCGTTGTCGGTCAACGTGAGCCACGCGGGCAGCGTCGGCGCCGTGATCGCGATGGTGTCGAGCACCTCCGGATCCGTGGTGGTGACCGAGTACGTATACGCGACGTCGACGGTCGCAGCCGTGATCGGCGTGCTCGAGAAGGCCGGCGGCACGAGCTGTTGGGCGCGCAGCGGCACCGCGATGCACAGCGCTGTCGCGGCCGCGAGCAGCCAGGCGGCGGCTCGCGCAGACGTCGAACGGTAGGCTGCCTCCCGCGGCATCCGCATCCTCGTTTCCCCAACTCGTCGCCGCTGCCGATGCACGATCCGTGCCCCGGCGCGCGGCGCGCGGGGCGCGGGGCCGCGCGGCACGCGGCTCCAGTTTTTGGATTGGGTTTCACGAGATATGTGCATCGCCGCGCCGCCGACGCCGGCAGCGGTACTACCCGGCTCGCCCGCCCGCACCGCCCGCACCGCCCGCACCGCCGCATGCATAGCGCCGCCGCCGGCCGCTGCGTACACTTTGGAAAACCGCACGGCTTGCGGCGCTCGCTCGAGCGTCGCCGCAGCGGCCGCGAGCGGGGCTCGATCCGGGGGGAACGACATGAAAACCACAACCACGATTGCGCTCGTCGGCGTACTGCTCGCCTGCGCCGGCACGGCGGCATTTGCCCAAGAGGACAAACCTGCCGAGAACGCGGTCGGTCGCGAGCAAGCGCGCTTACCGTTGCCGCGCACGGAACTGCCGGCGAAGCCGTTCAAGACGGCCGAGGAGCACTACGCCTATCTGCTCGAGAAGGCGCACGGCGGCACCAAGCACACGATGGCCGACATTCCGGTGTGGGACGGACTCTGGACCTCCGGCAACAACTCGATGCCGGGGCTGTTCCTGCAAAACGGCACGCTCGCGACCGCATGGGCACCCGGCGCAAAGGTGAAGGAAGGCGTGCTCACGCCGCAGTACGAGAAGGCATTCAAGGAGCGCCGCGCCGAGATCGAAAAATACGGCGAGCAGCGTTACGACCGGCTCACGGCCTGCCAGTACCCCGGCGTGCCGCGTTGGCTCTGGGAACCGTACGTCAAGGAGTTCGTCAACACGCCGAAGCAGACGTGGATGATGAACGACGTGATGAACGAGACGCGCCGCATCTATATCGGCAAGGAGCACGTCAATATCGACGCGAAGCACTCCTCCACCGGCGACAGCGTCGGCTTCTGGGACGGCGACAAGCTCGTGATCTGGACGAAATGGGTGAACCCGGCCGACTACGTGCGCGGCATGCCGCTCACGAGCAATCAGTTCGAGATGGTCGAGACGTGGCAGGAGCGCAAGAACGCGTCCTCCGGCGGCCGGCAGCTCGTCACGCAGGTCACGTTCTACGATCCGCTCGGCCTCGTGAAGCCGCTGTCGGCCGTGTACACGCACGACCAGCGGCCCGACCTCGAGGCGACCGGCGTGCGCATCCGCAACTGGGAGTGCACCGACAATACCTATAGAGACAAAAACGGCGACACGCAGTACTACCTCCCGGGCGAGCCCGGCTACAAGGAGCTGCGCGGCACCACCGATTTCCCGGACCTGCCCGGCCAGTCGCTGAATCCGATCTTCGAGGCCGAGCAGAAGAGCGGCTCGAACTGAACATCACGAAGGACGTAAATTCCATGAGATACGCACTCTCGACTGCCGTCTCCATCGGCGCGCTCTCAATGGCCGGCGCCGCCGCCGCGCATCATTCGTTCGCGATGTACGACCTGTCGCAGTACAAGGTGATCGAAGGCCGCGTCACGCAGTGGAACTACAATAATCCGCACAGCTGGCTGCTCGTCGAGGCGCCGGACGCGAACGGCGAGATGAAGACCTGGAGCTTCGAGGGCGCCGCGATCGTGCATGCCGCGCGCCAAGGCGTGAACGGCGCCACCTACCGCTACGGGGAACGCGTGAAGGTCGTGATGAATCCCCTGCGCGACGGCCGCAACGCCGGCGCCGTGTGCTTCGTGCAAAAGGAGGACGGCACGCTCACGCGGCCGAACGACGGCACTTGCGACTCGAACGCCGCAATCGCGGAGTGGCAGTCCAAGGGCTGGATCGAGAGCTCGAAGCACCTCGAAGTGCATCAGGCGCCGCCGAAGCGCTCGCAACAAGCATCGAACGAGCCGGCGAACGCCGAGCCGAAACCGTGAACCGAGGACCCACCGTGATGAAACGCCTTCCGCTCCTGACATTACCGGCGCTGGCCGGCCTGACGCTGCTGTCGCTTGCGCCCGCCGAAGCGCAAGACCTTACGATCACGAACGCCCACATCATCGTCGCGAACGGCAGCGGTGATCGACCGCGGCTCGATCGTGGTGCGCGGCGGCAAAATCGTGGCCGTGGCGGCCGGTGCGCCGAAGGAGAAGGCCGGCCAGACGATCGACGCGAAAGGCATGAGCGCAATGCCGGGCTTCATCGACGCGCACAAGCACATCAACACCGGGCCGCAAGAGAAGGAGCAGATGGAGGCGCTGCTCGAGGCCGGTTACACCACGATTCTCTCGGGCGGCGGGCCGGCCGAAGGTAACATCACGCTGCGCGACCACATCGAGAGCGGCCTGATCAACGGTCCGCGGATCATTCCCTCGGGATCGATTCGCCTCGGCAACGAGACGGCCGACTCCGCGCGCGAGAAGGTCCGGCAAATGGCCGCGATGGGCATCAAGTTCACGGGCGAGATCGCGCTGACGCCCGTGCCCGGCCCCACCGACCACGAGCTCGAGGTGCTGCGCGCGGTCCTCGACGAGGCCAAGAAAGCCGGCGTGCTCGTGCAAGTGCACGCGGTGAGCTCGCCCGCGATGATGGCTGCCGTGAACTTGGGCGTGCCGCTGCTCGTGCACCTGCCGAACAAGGATTGGGTGAGCCCCGAGGATGCGAAGAAGCTTGCGGCTTCCGGCACGAAGATTCTGACCACGATCGGCTTCGGCGCTCCGGTGTTCGGCGTGTTCGCGAACGACAACCTGCCGCGGTTCCGCGACGGCAAGCCGTGGCCGTCCGGCATCGTGGACGGCGTGCGCACGGGCGAGGAAGCGGGCTACATGATCGTGAACGCGCGCACCGTGTGGGACGCGGGCGCGGTCGAGGGCTACTGCACCGACACGAGCTACGACGCCCTGAAGGGCCTCGAGCACGAGCTCAAGTCCATGAACGTCGTGTTCTCGATGCAGGACATGGTGAAGCTCATGGGACCGAATACCGCTTCCTACATACAGATGAGCGATCAGCTCGGCACGCTCGAGCCCGGCAAGCTCGCGGACATCCTGCTGCTCGACGGCGATCCGCTCGAAGGCTATTGGAACTGGCTCAAGACCAAGGTCGTCGTGAAGGCCGGCAAAGTGGTCGTGGACAAGCGCAAGTCATGAGCAACACGCTGCTCGACGCGCGCGTGCGGCGCGTGCTCGACCACATGCACTCGGAGGCGGACAAGAACGATCCCCCGATACTCGAGAGAGCGAAGGGCAAGGAAGGCGCCGCGCGCACGGTGCTGCTCGACGAGGCGTTCATTCCCGTGTCGCCGGATGCGGGCCACCTGCTCTATGCGCTCGTGCGCGGCGGCGCGCCCGGCACGGTCATCGAGTTCGGCACGTCGTTCGGCATCTCGACGCTCTACCTGGCCGCGGCCTGCCGCGACCGCGGCGCGGGCCGCGTGATCACGACCGAGCTGCACACCGGCAAGGCCGAGCGTGCGCGCGAATACATTCGCGACGCGGGCCTGCTCGATCTCGTGGATCTGCGCGTCGGCGACGCGCTCGAGACGCTCGAGGGCCTCGAGCCCGACGTGTCGTTCGCGTTCCTCGACGGCTGGAAGAACCTGTACCTGCCGATGCTGAGGCTGCTCGAGCCCGCGCTCGCGGCCGGCGCGCTCGTCGCGGCCGACGACCTCGATCTGTTTCCGAAACCGCTGGAGTCGTACCTCGCGTACGTGCGCGAGCCCGCAAACGGGTATGTTTCCGTCAAGTTGCCGGTCGGCGATGCGATGGAGCTGTCCGTGCGCGCGGCCTAAGGAGCCTCCCATGATCCTCGGCCTATCGCTCGGCGCCTTCTTGAAAATCCACGTGCTATTGAGCTTGCTCGGCATCGCGGCAGGGCTGGTCGTGTTGGTGGAGATGGTGCGCGACAAGCGCGCGCCGGGCTGGACGGCGCTATTCCTCGCCACGACCGCGCTCACGAGCGTCACGGGGTTCCCACTGCCGCCGTTCGGCTTCGACCCGCCGCGCGTGATCGGCACGTTGTCGCTCGTGCTGCTCGCGATCGCGATCGCGGCGCTCTACGCTTTCAAGCTCGCGGGCGCATGGCGCTGGATTTACGTGACGACCGCCGTCGTGGCGCTGTACTTCAACTCCTTCGTCGCCGTGATCCAGGCGTTCCAGAAGGTGCCCGCTCTGCATGTGCTCGCACCGACGCAGGCCGAGCCGCCGTTCGTAATCGCGCAGGTGGCGGTGCTCGCGTTGTTCATCGCGTTCGGCGCCGTTGCGGTGCGCAGGTTCGGACGTCCGGCCGTCGCGCACGGTGCAGCGACGCCGTCCTGAGCGCCCCGCTGAAAAACGCGCGAGGCTGGTTCCGCTTGTCGTCCGTCCGCGGCGAGCACTCTCACGCCTGCACTTGCGCCCGGACCCGCCGAGATCGGCTCGCGACCGATGCCCGTTTGTCGCTAATATCGAGCGACGCCGGTCGACGGACCCGACCCATGAGACGCATACTCGCCGCCCTCTTCGCCAGTGCGCTGCTCGCCCTCGGCGCATCGCCGCACGCCGCGGACGCGCAAGTCGTCCCGATTCCGCGCAGCTCGGTGGCGATGGCCGTACCGCAGGGCTTCCGTATCGCGAGCAAGTTCGCGGGGCTCGAGAACCCGGCCACCGGCTCGACGATCACGGTGGCCGAGTATCCGCCCGAGCAGTATTCGCAGCTCGCGGCGGTGTTCGCGTCGCCGAAGACCGCGTCGACGCGCTTCGCGGCCGAGGGCACGCGGATCACCCGCATCGATCAAGTGACGCTCGCCGCGGGTCAGGCGCCGCTCGCGATCGGCAGTCAGGAAGACCGTGGCCGCGACGTCACGAAATTCATCGCGCTGCTCGGCGGTCCGGAGACGCGCACGAACAGCGTCGTCATCACGTTCAACCTGATGCGCGGCAGCTCACTCGGTCGCAGCGACGTAGACGCCGTCGTGCGTTCGGTCAAGCTCACGCGCATTCCAACGCTCGAGGAGAAGCTCTCGAGCCTGCCGTTCACGTTCGATACCGCGGCGCCGTTTCATGTCGCCGACGTGCTGCCGGGAAACACCGCATTGATCACGAGCTACGAGGGCCAGGATCCCTCGGGCGACAAGCCCGTGATGCTGATCGCGAGAGTCGCGACGAGCGCGAGCCCGGCCGAGACCGCACAAACCGCCGAGAAGGCGGTGCGCAACATGGGGGGCTTTCGCGACGCGCAGATCAAGGAGCAAGCGCCCGTCATGTTCGCCGGCGGCGAAGGCCGCTACATCGTCGCGATAGCGGGCCAACGAACGATGTTGCAGTTTCTGCGCGTGGTGTCGGGCGGGAGCTACATCCGCCTCGTCGCACGCGGCGAGACCGGCGCGCTCGAGCAGACGACCGCCGCGGTGAAGACGATCGCGGACTCCGTGCGGCTGCGCGACTGACCGCGCCCGCGTTTCACCCGCGGACAATTCGTGCCAGTATGGGAGTTTTCGACGAAGGAGAACGACATGGCGACATTGAAGATCATGGGCGGCGCGCTCGCGCTGGCCGGGCTCGTAACGCTCTCGTCCACGGCGCTCGCAGACGGCAAGCAGGCCGTTGCGACGGCCGAGCAGCACGCCATGCTCGCGGCAAAAGGCAACGATGTCGGCATGGTGCACCGGCATTTGCATCACGTGCTCAATTGCCTCGTCGGCGAGAAAGGCGAAGGCTTCGACGCGTCGGCCGGTAATCCGTGCGCGCAGGCCGGCGGTGCGATTCCGCAGACCTCCGATGCGCACATGAAGATGATGCTGCAGAAGGCGGCCACCGAGGCGCGCAAGGGCATTGCGGACGACAACGTCGAATCGGCCAAAAAGGCCGCGATGGATATCGAGTCCGAGCTGAAGTAACCGAGCACGGCGCGCACGTACCTGACGCCCCGCGCCAACCGCGGGGGCGGGCGCGTGCGTGCCGGCGAAGAGGGATCCGACGATGACGCGCGGAGTCTGCCTTTGCGGCGCGGTGCAGTACGAGCTCACGGCGCCGTTCCAGATGATGATGCACTGCCATTGTTCCATGTGCCGCAAGCACCACGGGGCATCGTTCGCGACGTTCGTGTCGGCACCGTTCGCTGCGTTCAAATGGATCGCGGGCGAGGACGCAGTGGCGAAATACCCGTCCTCGGAGCAAGGCGTGCGCTCCCACTGCCGGCATTGCGGATCGGTCGCACCGACGCTGCTGCCCGAAGCCGGCTTCGCGATCGCGCCGGCCGGCAACCTCGAGGGCGATCCGGGGATTCGGCCGCAAGCGCACATGTTCGTCGGTTCGAAGGCACCCTGGTACACCATCACCGACGCGCTGCCGCAGCACGAGAGCAACCCGCCCGAGTTCGGCGGCGGATTCGGCATGGAGCGGCCGCACGTCGAGCAGCGCCACGACGTCGCGGACGGCAGCTGCCTCTGCGGCGAGGTGGCCTATGAGGTCGGCAACCCGACGCGAATGTACAACTGTCACTGCTGGCGCTGTCGCCGCGCACGAAGCGCAGCGCACGCCGCGAACATGTTTGCCGGCATCGACGATTTCAGATTCACGCGTGGCCAGCAGCTCGTGGCCGAGTACAAGCCGCCCGACGCGCGCTTCTTCACGGTCGCCTTCTGCACGCGCTGCGGCGGCGGTGCGCCGCGCGTCTCGCGCGAGCGCGGAATGGTCAGCGTGCCGGCCGGCACGCTCGACACCGACCCCGGCATTCGGCCGCAGGCCCATATCTACGTCGGCTCGAAGGCGCCGTGGTTCGAGATCACGGACGACATCCCGCAATACGCGGAGATGTCGCCGCTCTGAGCGCTCGACCGCGCGCGCCGTCAACCGCGCGAGCCCGCGAGTAGAGACTACTTCTCGCTCGCCGAGCTCCGAAACGCCAAGCGAGTCCACGTAACGCCGGCCGCCCGGTTCGAATCCTGGATCGACTCCGTCTGCACATCGAGCACGAGGCGCAACCCCTGTTGCCGAGCAAGCTCGATCGTCTCCTCAGCGGACACCTGAAACATTCGCCGTCCTTGCGGGACTGGACCGTGTCGAAGCGACAGCACGACGAGGCCTCGAGGCGCCAGCAGCGAGGCGATGCTGGTCATGCCCGCGCGCCGCTCCGTTTCGTCGAGGTGCATCCACACGGCGCTGAGGGCAATCACGTCGAACATCTGCCGACGCTCCAGCACCGAATTCAACTCCGGCAAGGCATCGTCCAGCCATTCGATCGAGGAAGACGGATGAAGCTGCATGGCCGCGACGCGAAACTCCGCCGTGGGCTCGACGGCCAGAACGCTGTGTCCCTGCGCCGCAAACCACGCCGCGTGGAGTCCGGTGCCCGCGCCGATATCGAGGATTCGACTCGGAGCCGCCGGAAAAAGATGGAGCTCGGCTCCGTACGATTCCACGAACGAAATCGACTCGTATCGCGGAATCAGCTCCGCCGCCTGCTCGGCGTAGCCCTGGGCGCCCGGTACTGGGGTGACGCTTCGCATCGCCAATGATTCAGCTCGCCGCGGCGCCGCGTGTGCCGACCGCCGACAACAGTACGCGCAAGGCCTGCTCCTCATTCCGCCCGCAGGCGCCGACACTGCTCTGCGAGCTCGAACACTACAAGAGCGCGACGCCGTCCACCATGGGTACTGGCAAGCTCAACTTTGCTGAAGTTCACGGCTCGGCATCGATGACGTCAGCCACGAGTCAGGTTCGCCCACGACACTGCGGCTCATGAGGCAGGCTCAGCGGCCGTTGCAAGCTTGGATGTGCGGTGAACTCCGTGGGTGCGGACCGCTGGCCCTGACCTGGCGAAGATCGGGTTTGTTGCGATGAGCGTCGCCGCCGAAACTCCGGAGCCTTCCCCGGCACCAGATTCGGGCCGCGAGCGTCGCACGAAGCTGGGCGGGCGCGGCGGCGGTTCCTTTCCCCCCAAAGGACGCAACCGCGCTCGCCCCACTGCTCGCCGTCCGGATCGAGCGGTTCGAAACCCGCGGCGGGCGCGCACGCCGACGCGCATCAACCGACCGTGATCTCCTTTGCACGCGCCGGCGCGGACGATCGCACCGTTCTTGCCGCCGCCGAACCGGGGTAGTGACGGTCGTAGACCGCGGTCAGCTTTGCGCTATTCACCTGGGCTACGGCGTGCGCGATCGCGCTCTGCTCGCAGCTCTTGGTGAGCCACCATAATGCGGCGCTGACCGGCTCCAGGCTGTCCTCGTCGCAGACGTTTCGCGCGGCGCGGTTCAAGCGCGAATACAGCAGATCGGCGCCGCCGGCCGTGGCCAGGTCGAGATCGCCGTAGCGAACGACCTCGCTGGGCGTCGCCGCCTGGTCGAGTGTATCGGTCTGGGCCTGCACGGCGCCGAACGCCGGTGCCGCAGTGCCGACGAACCCCGCGGTCAAAAGAACCGTTCTCGTCAGAATGCTGTTCATGGATGCCTCCTTGGATCGATTGCCCGTCCTTTTGCCGAGCGCCTCGCGTGTGCTCGTCGCTTCGACAGCGACCACCGTGCACCGCGAACCTGACTCGTTCCTGACGCAGCGGCCGGCCGAAGAAAACTTCACACGGCGGCTGCTCGCAGAGCGGCGCCGCGGGCCCGCGACGGGCGCGCGTCAGCTATTCGTCAGCGTCCTCGATCAAGATTTCAACGTGCCAACACACGGCTCATCATTCGCGCTCCGCGACAAGCTCGCAGGCTGGCATCGCTCGACGGCCGAGGCCGCCACCGAGTACGCTGCGCCCATGCGAGTGCTAATCGTCGAGGACGACGCGTTGGTCGGCGACGCGGTGTGCGAGGCGCTCGGGGTCGCGGGGTTTGCGGCAGACCTCGTGGGCTCGGCCGAAGCGGCGCAAACCGCGCTCGCCGCGGAATCCTTCGACCTCGCCGTTCTGGACATCGGCTTGCCGCGCGAGAGCGGGCTGCGGCTGCTGCAAAACGTGCGCAACCGCGGCAAGACGCTGCCGGTGCTGATGCTCACGGCGCGCGACGGGGTGTCCGACCGCGTCACGGCGCTCGATCTCGGCGCCGACGACTACCTGACGAAACCGTTCGCGATGCCGGAGCTGATCGCGCGCTGTCGCGCGCTGATCCGCCGCGCGAACGCGGTGGCGAGCGCCCGCGTGACGTTCGGCAAGCTCGACATCGATCTCACTCATCGCCAAGCGAGCGCCTTCGGGAAGCCATTCGGCTTGACGCGCCGCGAGTGGGCGATCCTGGAGTGCCTCGTGCTCAACGCGGGGCGGATGGTGTCCAAAGACAAGCTGATGAGCACGATTGCCGATTGGAGCGACGACCTCACGCCGAACGCAGTGGAGCAATACGTCTCCAGGCTGCGCGCCAAACTCGGCGGCGCCGCGCGCATTCGCGCGGTGCGCGGCATGGGGTATCGCCTCGATGAAAGTACCGACGACCAATAGCGTCACGTCGATCCAACGCCAGCTGCTGCTGACGTTGTTCCTGCCGGCCGCCGTCGTTCTCGTCGCGGCGACGGTGAGCGATTACGTGACCGTGCTCACGCCGCTCACCGACGCCTACGATCAGGCGCTGCTCGACTCGGCGCTCGTGGTTGCGGCGCACGTGCGGCGCACACCCGCAGGCCGCCTCGAGCTCGCGCTGCCGCCGGACGCGCTCGACGTGCTGCGAGCGGACTCCAGCGACTCGATCTACTTCCGCGTGAGCTCCGCCGACGGCATGTTCGTAGCGGGCGACGCCGATCTGCCGATACTCACTACGACTTACGCGAACCCCGCGCAGCGCGATACCACGTACCACGGCATGCCCGTGCGGCTCGTCGCGTACACGACGTTTGCGAACGACGAGACGCTCACGGTGACGATGGGCGAGACCATGCACAAGCGAGTGCGCACGCGCGACCGAATCCGGACGAGCGTGATCGCGACCGACCTGATCATACTGAGCGTGATCCTCGGCTTGATCTTGGTAGGCGTGAAGTTGTCCTTCAAGCCGCTGCGGCAGGTCGAGGACCAGATCGCACGGCGCTCCGCCCAAGATCTCACGCCGCTCTCGATCCAGCAGGTGCCCGTCGAGATCCGCCGGATCGTGCTCGCTTTGAACAATCTGTTCGATCTCGTGTCCGAAAGCGCCGCGCGTCAGCGCCAGTTTCTCGACAACGCGGCGCATCAGCTGCGCACTCCGCTCGCCGGCATTCAGGCGCAACTGGAGAATATGTGCGCGGACGAGCCGAATCCGCTGCGCCGCGAACGGCTCGAGCGCGTGCTCGACGGCGCTCGCAGGGTTGGGCAAACGGCGCATCAACTTCTGACGCTCGCGCGTGCGGACGAATCCGCCGTGCAGAGCTGGAATTTCGAGCCCGTGGACTTGGCCTCGCTCGTCGAGTCGGTCGTCGCCGATCATCTCACCGCGGCGGAGCGAGCCGGCGTGGACCTCGGCGCCGACGTCACGCCCGCGACCGTCTCGGGAGTCGGCTGGCTGCTGGCCGAGGCACTGCGTAGCCTCGTGAGCAACGCGATTGCGCACACGCCCGCGGGCGGCAGCGTGACGCTCACTTGCGCACTGCATGGCGCCGCCGCCGTCCTCGAAGTGGTCGACACGGGCATCGGCATCCCCGCCGACGAGCGCGCGCGCGTGTTCGACCGCTTCTACCGCGCGAGCAACGCTCGCGGTTCCGGCAGCGGACTCGGTCTCGCGATCGTGAAGGAGGTGACCGACCTGCACGGCGGCACCTTGCGGATCGACGTCGGTGCAGACGGACGCGGCACGGTCGTGCGAATGACGCTGCCGCGCGCGCGGGTTGCAAAGACACCCGCGACCGAGCCCGCCGCGACCGAGTCGCGTTGAAGTCGAAGGCCGTCCGTCAGCGTCCTGTCAGCCTCTTCGAGCAGCATGGGCCGGCAGATCAGTCGATCGATGGAGGAGCCTCGACATGGATGGAAGCAGTGCCCCTCGGAGTAACCCGGAGCAGCGCGCCGCCGCATGGGCGATCGTACTCGCCGCCGGCGAGGGCAGTCGCCTGCGCACGCTCACGACCACCGCATCCGGGGTCGCGGTGCCGAAACAATTCTGCTCGCTGCGCGGCGGCCCGTCGCTGCTGACCGAGACCCTGCAGCGCGCCGCAGCGGTGGCTCCGGGATCGAACATCTGCACCGTGGTCGCCCGTCAGCACGCGATGTGGTGGCGTCAAGCGCTGAAATCGCTGCCGCGCGGCAACGTGGTCGTGCAGCCCGAGAATCGCGGCACGGCGATCGGCATCTTGCTGCCGCTGCTCGGCATTCTCGACCGCGACCCGGACGCACGCGTGGTCGTGCTGCCTTCGGATCATCACGTCGTCGACGAGCCGGTGCTGCGCGGCGCGCTCACACGGGCGATGGGCTTGCTCGAGGAGCTCCGCTCGGGCGTTCTGCTGCTCGGCATCGCACCCGACGAGGCCGATCCCGGGCTCGGCTACATCGTGCCGGCAAGACCGAGCATCGATTTGTCTCCCGTGTCGCAGTTCGTCGAGAAGCCGCCCGTGCACGAGGCACGGCGCTTGATCGAGCGCGGCGCACTCTGGAACGCGTTCGTGGTCGTCGCGCGGGGTCGCGCGCTCGCCGAATTGCTGGCGCGGCGCAACCCGTGGGTGCTCGAGCGCCTACAGGCCGCGCGGCGCCGCGGTGCTGCGGCAATCGCGACACTCTATCGCGGGCTCGCGCCCATCGACTTCTCGCACCACGTCGCGGTCGGCAGCGAGTCGGCGCTCACGGTACTGCGCGTCCCGCCGTGCGGTTGGACCGACCTCGGCACCGTCGAGCGCTTGCAGAGCACGCTCGGCCGCGCCGGCGAGTGCGCGCCGGCGCCGTCGCGCTTTCGCGCCCGGGGCCGTTTGAGTCTGCAGCGTCAGCACGCCGAATGGCAGAGCCGGCTCCGCGGCCTCGCGGCGTATGCGGAGCCGGAGCGCGCGATGGCGCCCTAACAGGCGCGTCCGAAGAAGAAGCTCGTCGACGATTTCGTCGCGACGGAACGAGTGATCGCCGTCGCGACACGTCCGCAGCAGGGGTTGTAAGCCCCCATCTCCGGCGGTACCGTTCGAGGACCTAGAACCGCACCGAACGGCCGTGAGCCGTGAGCGATTCCCGAACATGCACAGGCTATTCCGTTGCTGCGCGGCAATCTTGTCGCTCACGGTCGTTGCTGGCCCGACTTGGGCTCACGGAGGCGTCGCGGTCGTCGCAGACATCTGCGCGATCCAGATCGGCTATTTCAAGGCGCACTTCAAGGCCTATCAACCGCGCAAGCACCAGCACCAAGAGTTCTGCGAGGATTTACCGGATGCCGCCGAAAGCGTATTCGTCATGGAGTACCTGCACGGCGACTTCGAAGCCGCGCCGATCGAGTTTCGGATCGTCAAAGACGTGACCGGCCACGGACGCCACGCGACGTTGAAGGATATCGAAAACATCCGCGATCTCGACCGAGCCACGGTGCTCTATCGACCGCCGACGATCGAGCCGGACGTGTTCACGGCCGTGTACGACTTCACCGAGCCGGGCTGGTACATCGGCATCGTCAAAGTCAGGCACCCCACGCTCGACAAGGTCTATACCGCCGTGTTTCCGTTCAAGGTGGGAGCCACGGGGTTCAAGGCGTGGCACTGGCTTGCCGCTGTGGCCGTGTTGGCGCAACTCAGCTATTTGTTCGCGAGCGGCCAGATTTCGCGGTGGCGCGCATGGTTGACCGCGAAAAGCTCTGCCCGTCACTCGAGCACAGGGCCAATCGAACCGGGGGTCGAATGAACGTCAATCGTCGCGCCGCAACGCCTTTCGCCTGGACGCTCGCTCTTGCGCTGCTGGCCGCCTCGCCGGCGGCCTGGACGGATGACGCCGGCCCGCCGTGGACGTGCAAGGCGGGTCTCTACCGCGTGCGCTACAAGAGCCAGCTCGAGCCGATCGAGATCAACAAGATGCACAATTGGGTGCTGCACGTGGAAACGCCGGCCGGGAGTCCTGTTCTGGACGCCGACATCACCGTCTCCGGCGGTATGCCGGCGCACAACCACGGTCTGCCGACCCAACCGCGGGTGACCGATAACATGGGCCACGGCGACTACCTGGTCGAAGGGATGCGCTTTCACATGGCCGGCGATTGGGTCGTCACGCTCGCGATCAGCGCAGCCGCCGGTCAGGACACTTGCACCATACCTCTGAAGTTGTGAGCCGCGCGAAGCGAATCAGAATCGCCGCAATTGCGGTGCTCGGCCTCGCTCCCGTGGTCGGCACCGCTTGGGGATTGTCGGAGGGTATGTTCGAGCTGACCGCGCCGGCGCCTTGGACCGACTCGGAAGTCGACACGTTGCGGTCTCTTTGGATCGGCAGCCTGCCGCCGCTACCCGCCGACCGCTCGAACAGCGTCGCGGACGATCCGAGGGCGGCGAAGCTCGGCCAACGCCTGTTCTTCGACACGCGCTTGAGCGGCAACGGCGAGGTCGCGTGCGCGAC
Source organism: uncultured Gammaproteobacteria bacterium (assembly GCA_963817615.1). Taxonomy (GTDB): domain Bacteria; phylum Pseudomonadota; class Gammaproteobacteria; order Steroidobacterales; family Rariloculaceae; genus FEN-1219. The sequence goes on from CAWFPH010000003.1 coordinate 1,723,494, forward strand.
CTGCCATCGGCCGGAGCGCCGCTTCACGGACGGTCGACGCAAGGGACACGGCGTCGGCGTGGCGAAACGCAATACACCGAGCATTGTCGGCGTTGCGTACAGCCCGTGGCTCTATTGGGACGGACGCAAAGACAGTCTTTGGGCTCAGGCGATGTCTCCGGCGGAAACACCGAACGAGCAAGGCGGAACGCGGATGGAAGCCGCGCGGCTGATCGCCCGCGACGCGGGCTACAGGAACGCCTACGAGGCGCTGTTTGGTCCTCTCCCCGACTTGTCGAGCCCCACTCGTTTTCCGGAAAAGGCAGCCCCGATCGCGGGCAGCGACGCCGGAGCGGCTTGGACTGCGATGGCGCCCGACGATCGGGAGCTCGTCACCCGAATTTTCGTCAACATCGCCAAGTCGATAGAGGCCTATGAGCGGCTGCTGCTGCCGGGTCCATCCCGCTTCGACGCCTATGTCGAGGCGGTGGTCGCCGGCGATCAAGCGAAGCAGCACGCGCTGTTTTCCGACAGCGAGATTCGCGGCTTGCGGCTGTTCGTCGGCAAGGCGAACTGTACGCGCTGCCACAATGGGCCTTTGTTCACGAACAATGAATTTCACAATACCGGCGTGCTGTCGTTCCCGGGCGAGGTTCCCGATGAGGGCCGTGCCGAAGGTGTACGTACGGTCCTCAAGGACCCCTTCAACTGCCTCGGGCCCTACAGCGACGACGCGATGCATCGGTGCCCGGAGCTGCGCTTCGTGCGCTCCGACGTCACCGTGTTGCTCGGCGCGATGCGGACGCCGTCGCTGCGCAATCTCGACGGCACGCAACCGTATATGCACAAAGGTCAGATCGCGACGCTGGCCGAGGTGCTCGATCACTACAATCGCGCACTACCGGCGATGATCGGGCACAACGATGCGGTGCCGCTCAAGCTGAGCAGCGGCGAGCTACAGCAGCTCGAAGACTTTCTTGGCACCTTGAGCGCACCTTTGGCCACCCCGCCCCAGTGGCTCGGGCCGCCGCCGGCCGACGCGACCGCGGAGTGACGAGAATCGGCCCGTTACTCGATACCAAAGGGCAAGACACCGTGAGCCATTCGCAGGTGCCGCGGCTGCGCCGATGCGCAGCGAAGACGGCGACGATGGTGCTGGGACTCGGCGTAGCGCTCGGCTCGATGCTGCCGCTCGCGGCCCAGCAGAGCGTCGGCCGCGGTTGGCCCGTCTCGGCAAAGGCCGAGTGGGTCGGAGCCGGCGTGCCCTTCTACGACATCGACGCGGCGACGGCGAAGGACGGCAAGGCGCCGAAGGGCATCGAGCCGCTGCCGAGGGACATCTTCACGAGCGACGACTTCTACGTCGACCGCGAGCTGTGGCGCGACCCGCGCTACTTTCGCTGCAACAGCACCGTCGCGCTCGATTCGCAATGGGGCGACTACTCGAGCGCTCCCCAGTACATCAAGGACGATCCCGCCAAGGGGGCGTGGGGCCATTGCAACGTCGACTACGCCCGCGAGAACGTCGTGAGCCCCTATCCGTTTACGACTGCGCAGGCGCACTACGAGGCGTTGCTCGCGGAAGCACGCGCCAACGGCGGCCCGACGCAATACAGCCGCGAGCACATGCCGCCGAATTGGGAGGGGCGCTACACCGACAGCGTCAGCATCGTGTTCGGACTCGTGCGTGCGGGGAAGAAGCCCGTCGTACCGCCGGAATTCGCCGAGCCTCCGCAGTGGATCATCGGCTACTACAACCAGGTTCCGACCATTCTCTCGTTGCTGACGCCGGAATATCAGCAGCGGCTCGTGCAGCAGCTCTATCACCAGGCTCACGATCACGCGCCGCAGTGGTCGCTGATGTTCTGCCGGCCCGAGGGCTTCATGCGCTGGTGGTCGGGCCCCGGCGGACCGGGCGCGCTCGACGTGACGGTCACACCGACGCGCGTGCAGTTCCTCGGCGGCTCGGGCAACGCCATTCGCAACGTCCACGTGGGCCGCCGCTTCGACATGACGGGCGCCGTGCCACATCTCGGCGCCGAAGTGCCGCAGTGGCTGGGCGAGACGATCGGCTTCTGGGACGGCGACGCGCTCATCACGTGGACCTCCAACATCCAGGGCTGGTTCACGCATTCGAGCTGGGAGTACTCGAGCAAGCTGCAAACGATCGAGATCTGGACCCCGCGCACGAACGCGCAGGGCAAGCTGCTCGGGCTCGCGCACGAAGCGATCTTCTACGATCCCGAGGGCCTCGTGCAGCCGATCCGCGCCGTCCGCTTCCTGCCGCGCCGGGGCGATTTGAACGACGTGCCGCCCATCAACTTGACGCACTGCAATCAGACTCTCTTCCCCGTGAACGGCCGCGCGACGCAGGTCGTCCCCGGAACGGTGATCCAATACAAAGTCGAAGATCTCTACGGCCGGCCCTGGGCCGCCGCGTGGGAGGAGTACTTCGAGAACGGAATGCAGCGGCCGAAGGGCAAGGATCTATTCGACTTCCGCTGACGACGGCGGCGAACGGCTCGGCGGCCGTTCAGGCTCGCGCCTACTGCGACGCCGGTGCCGCCGCAGCCGGCGTCGACTCTTGCGCTTGGACCACGATCTCGCGCTTCGTGAATTTCCAGACGCCGTCCACCTTGCGCAGCGCATCCACGTAGTGGCCCGCCGCCAGCACGCCGTGCGGTGAATCATCGATGCCGATGTCCTGCCAATACGCGCCACCCGTCGCGGTATCGCCGGAGATCGCATAGGACAGGTTCGAGATCACGTGCATCACGTGCGGCTCCGCCGGCAGACCGTTCAGCAGGCCTTTGATGCCGTCCTTGCCCCTGCCGGTCTGTGCGCCGAGCGTGAGCTGGCCGTCGTCGGTGAAGGTCGCGACGTAGGCGTCCCAGTCGCGCGCGTCGAGTGCCCGGGGGTAGTCGCCGGCGACGAGCTGATCGATGGCGAGGCGATCCGCGATCGCACCGATGCGCGGATCGGGGGTCGGCGCCTGCTGGCACGCGCTAGTCACGGCGGCCAGAACGACGAGCGGCAACAAGTGCTTCATGGGGTTTTTCCTCTTTCTATTTCGCCACGAGACCGGTAGGCAAGCGAGGCGTAACGCGCTGACCGCAGTGTCAGTCTACCCGCCGATCGTGCCGCAATCGCGTGTTTCCTCGACCAATCGAACCCGAATGCGACGGCCCACCTCGCCGCGCGAGCGAAAGTTCCCACGCGCGTTTCATGCACGGTGGCACGCAACTTGCTCCATAGTCACCAGTACCACCACTCGTGCAAGGAGGCAACGGTGAAACTCATCTACGCCGCATTCGCGACGCTTGCGCTTTCGGTTACGGGACTCGCGCAGGCCGGCTCATCGAATTCCCCGTTCACTCACGAGGACGCGCAGCTCATGAGGTCCGTCTGGCCGGAGATCCGCCAGGCTCGCTCGTTTTCGAGCATCGACTGGAGAGACGTTGGCTTAGCCGGTGCGCCAGGCGACGCCGAAGCTCATCGGTTGATGGCCGAGCACTGGTCGCGCCTCCGACAGGCCGACGACTTCCGCGACATCGACTGGCGGGATATACACGCCGAGCGATCGTCGTACCGAGGCGACGATTCCTATGGCTACGACTCGGACCGAGACGATGCGAGATACCACTCGCGAAGCGATTCCAGATACGACGGCCGATACGACAACACTGTGCCGTTCACGCGCGAGGAAGCCGAGGAACTCGCGGCCGTCTGGTCGCGCATTCGCCAAGCGGCCGACTTCGAGGACATCAATTGGCATGCGGAGGGACTGGCCCATGCACCGGGCGACCGCAGAGCGCGCCGGTTCATGGCCCGACACTGGGATTCTCTGAGGCGTGCTGCGAACTTTTACGACATCAACTGGAACGACGTCGACGGCTGACGCATCGCCGCAGCGCGAATCGGGTAGGGGGCGAGCTTACGCTCGCCGCCCTCCCACACCACCGGACGTGCGGTTCCGCATCCGGCGGTTCAACGAACACTCTGGAGTCGCTGCTGCTCACGCAGCAACGAGACCAGCCCCAGACGCATGAAGTAGGCGGCGGGTAGAGCCTGATTCAGGTGGCACGCACCCGCGTTCCACCATGGACCATGGTTGTTGCTGTAGCGGGCCCGAGCCGCGTCCAATCCTAAGGCGCGCAGGTGCCGCGCTCGGGTTGCCGGCCGCTTCCACTGCCGCCACAGCAGACAGCGCAGCCGCCGCCGCACCCATCCGTCGAGTTCTGCCAATACGCCTTTGCTCTGCGTGAGCTGGAAGTAATTGATCCAGCCTCGCAGCAGCGGATTGAGAGTTTCGATCGTGTGGGCGAGCGAACGACCGCGTCCTGCGCGCAGTAGTGCTCGGACTCGTCCAGTCAACCGACGCACGCTCTCAAGCGCGATCCGTAGACGACTCTCGCGGTGCGTGGTAACGCTGTATCCCAGGAACTTCCGCTCCCATGGCCGCGCCACCGCACTCTTTTGAGCATTGATACGCAGGCGCAAGGTATCCTCGAGGAACACCCTGATCCCGCTCATCACTCGCTCGCCCGCTACGCGACTGCCGACGTAGATGTTGCAGTCGTCCGCATAGCGGCAGAACGCGAGTTTCCGTCGTTCCAGCTCCCGATCCAGATCGTCGAGCAGGATGTTCGATAACAGCGGCGACAGTGGCCCGCCTTGCGGCGTGCCTTCCGTTCGCGCCTCGACCACTCCCGCTCGCATCATCCCGGCTTCCAAGAACCGGCGAATCAACTTCAGCACTCGTGCATCCTCGACTCGCCGCGCCACCCGCGCCATCAGCACGTCATGGTTGACCCGATCGAAGAACTTCTCCAGATCAAGGTCCACCACCCAGCGCTTACCTTCGCGGATGTACGCTTGCGCTTGCCGCACCGCCTGATGGGCCCCACGGCCCGGCCGGAAGCCGTAGCTTCCTTGCGAGAACGTGGGATCGAACAGCGGTTGCAGCACTTGATGCAGTGCCTGCTGGATCAACCGATCCACCACCGTCGGCACTCCGAGTGTTCGTACTCCGCCATTCGGCTTCGGTAGGTCCACTCGTCGCACCGGTTGCGGCGCGTATCGGCCTTCCAGCAACGCCTTCTTCACGCTCGGCCAGTGCATCACGAGCCAGTCTTTGAGCTCGGACACCGGCATCTCGTCGACGCCGGCTGCGCCCTTGTTCTCGACTACTCGCTGGTACGCCAGCCGCAGGTTGCTGCGTTCAACCACGCGCTCCATGAGCTCGTGGCTCTCCGATTTCGTTCGCTCGGATGTCGCCGTGCCGATCTCAGCACCGAGGGGCGCCGCGTCGGACTGCCGGTCCTCGCCTCGCGTCTCGGCCACCCTTGCGGGCGCTTCTGCTTCTGCGATCAGCCTCGAGATCATCCGTACTACTCTCGGTGTCGTCGTTCGGTCCTTCAGCATCGCTGCCTACTATGACCTCTGCTGACTTCTGACAGCGCCTCCGCAGACCTCTCGATCTGCGTAGCACAGCGGCACGCCGTCAGATCTCCCCGGGTATTGCGCACTCACCTTCACGCTTATGCCTGTCGGATCTACGCCGCGCCGTTCCGTGCAAGTACCGGGCTTTGACGCTCTTTGCCGTCTCACCCCAACGCGTCGCCTCCATCCGCTTCCTGTTCGTCAGGCCAGCGCTTTGCTCACAGCTTCCTCCGGATTCCCAGTCGCCCGGGACACCCTTGCCGCTCAGCTAACACTTCCCCTTGCCAGGCGTGTAGAGGACTTCCACCTCCAAGTGAGTGCGCCCTGCCGGGCGCACAAAAAAGGGACAGAGAGCGGTTGCTCCCTGTCCCTTGATTGCTGCTTTTGGTCAGCCCTTAGTGTCGAACCTGACGCGTTTCGTTGCCCTCTTCGTACACTTCGCAATTCGCGCGCTCGGCCTGGACTCGGCCGCTGGCAGTCGCCGCCTGGTCGAGGTGCAGGACGCGGGTCGGCATCACCCAGGGCTCGATGAACATCTCCGGATCTTCGATCGTCATGTCGTAGCGAATCTCATTGCCGACGCGCGTGAGCTTCTCGACGATGTGCATGCTGCCGGAGTGGATGAAGCCCCCTCGTCCCAACCACGTCTCATCGTCGAAATTGATGGAGTCGATGACCAGCGTATCCCCTTGCCAGGTTCCTATGCTCTGCCCGTAGAACGTTGCGAGGTTCTCCTGCTGCTTGGTCCGCGCGCGACCATCCGTGGGGATATCGCGGTATTCGTTGTTACCGCCGCCGTAATCGGCATTGATCGGATAGAAGAAGATCACGTCTTTATCGGTCTGGACGATTCGCGTGGGCGTGCCGTGGCGCGGGAGCCCCAGCGGCAAGCACGTCATGACTGGATCGTCCTTGTTCGTCCACTGATCGAGCTCCTGAATCTTGTCCCAGAGCTCGGGCTTGTACATGGGAAGACCCAGCACGCCGAATCGCGAGGGCGAGATCCACTCGTATTCCACCCAGAAGTTGTCTTGCCCGCCCGTGCAGCCGGTCTCGGGTTCGATTCCGCCGCCCTTCACCTGCGTCGGACCACAGCGGCGGCGCCCATTGCCCGCGATTGGATTGAAGGGGCGACCCCAGTTGCCGCTCAGGTCCGGCTTGCCATCGGCGCGCCGCGGCGTGGCGGCTTCTGCATCCTTCGACGGGGGCGGCGCCGGCGTCAGGATCCAGTTGGGAGGCTGGTGCGTCGGCTTGATCGCCGCCTTGATGCTTGCCGGCACCGGCGCCACGACGTACATCTGTCCCGTTTCCGTCACCGTCGTCGTAATGTCGCGCGTGACGGTGCCGTTCTTCTTTTCCGTCATCTTGCCGGCATAAAACGCCTCGGCTGGGTTGAGCGGACTGTTCCAGTCTTTATAGTTGCCGTAAGTGAACTCGTAGGTGTCCGCACCGTTTTTCACGACGACGCGCTCGGCCATGAATTTATTGTCGAGCGTGGCGGTCGCCGTTGCCTTGGGGACGCCCGGGATCGGGAACGTCAGCATGGGCTTGTCGCCTTCCCATTTGACCGACGTCTTGCCCGCCGTCATCACGTCGGCGGGCACGCGCTGCGGTCTGGCGGCCACTTCCGGCGGATTGGGGTACTGAGTCCCGGCCATTGCGGCCTTCCACGCACCCTGCGGGCTCGCCCACAAGCGAATCATCCGCTCCTCTACCATTGCCGGCATCGGAGTGGCTTTGCCTTTGCCCGGCACGAGCTCGGCACCCTGGATGTCTTCGTTCCAGGCATAGGCTCCGCTGAGGACCTCGATATTGGAGCAACTCTGACCATTGGGCCGAGTGCCGGTGATCCGGATCCGCTCACCCGACGCCCGGTAGGTGATATCGGCTCGGTACAGCGACACATTGCAGGGCTGTCCGTCCGTTTGGATGGTGCCCTTGCCCTGATAGTCGAGCGTCATGATCAGGTCTCGTTCCTCGGTGCTCCGCAGCATCCCCATGTACCAGGCCCAGTTGAACAGGGTGGCCTTCAGGTCCCTGGCGTTGGGCGCAGGCGTGTACTCGGGGGCCGCGTCCTCTCGGCCGCCGCCGCGACGTTGTGCGCCTTGGTCGCCGGCTGCCGTTGCCGTCGCCGCGCTTCGACTTTGAGCGCTCGCGACGAACGGCACGCCGATCGTGAGAGCCGCGACGATTGCGACCCGTGTCGACATCATTGCTTTTCGAGAAGCCATGGTGATCTCCGGTCGAGGGCGCGGTTCGCTAGTTCGCGGGGGGTGCGACGACCGAGCCGTCCGCCCGCTTGAGCGTCTTCAGGCCTCCCAATGGAGCGCCGTTGCGCGCCGGGGTGAACGTCACGGTGACCTGTTCGCCGATCTTGAGCGCGTTCGGCCCGACCTTGGTGATCCCGCGCTCGGCGAGCGCCGTAGCCGAACCGGTCGTGAACACCCAGTCGGTCGTCGTGCCGTCGGCGTTCTTCACCGTCACCGTGATCGAGCCGTGCGGATTCACGAACTTGAGCGCGGTCAGCGCGCCCGTGACCTCCTCTTCCTTCGTCGGGTCGTAGACGCCGGCGGTGGAATGATGCGCCTGGACCGACGCAGCGGCCATCAGCCCCCCGAACACGACGACACATCCCAAAGCTCGTCTAATCATGTTTGCCTCCGAAAGCAGTGATCAGCAAAACGTGTACTACAACCGAAAAAAGCCCCACCGATCTTACAGAGGATCACAGCCCGGCGCCTATCCGGGGAGACCTGTGGGGGTGGGGGCAGTAGCTCTACTTGGATCATGGGCGAGGCCAAGCGCACTGTTGCCGGCCGGCGGGCGATGCCTCACGAATTCTTAACATATGAGCGGGCGTCCTGCGCGATCGAAGACGGGCGCCTTGCCGCGCAACGCCTCAGTGTCCGATGTCCTTGCGGCCCGCGAGCGTTCCGAGGCCGACCGTGTTGCGGGCGTAACGATCCGCAGTTGCGGACGCGTAAGCGTCTCCGCCGGCGCAGAACGGATTTCCTTTGCGGAAGACCTAGGCCTCTCAGCCGCGGCGGCCGCCCCGCGCGCCCCGGCAGCGGCTACTTCAGCAGCTTTTCGACGGCCTCGTTGAACTGTTGCGACTCCGGCGCCACCTCGCTGTCGAAGTACTGCGCAACCTTGCCGTCGGCGGTGACGAGGTACTTGTTGAAGTTCCACTGCGGCTCCCGGGTCTGCCGCGCGAGCTCCTTGAACACCGCGTTGGCTTCAGGTCCCTTCACGTGTTGCGGCGCGAGCATCGTGAACTTCACGCCGTAGTTGATGAAGCACATCGTGGCCGCTTCGGCCTCGTCTTTCGCTTCCTGATTGAAGTCATCCGACGAGAAGCCGACCACCACGAGTCCCCGGGCCTTGTACTTCTGGTAAGCCTCTTCCAGTCCTTTGAACTGCGGCGTGAAGCCGCAATGGCTCGCTGTGTTCACGATCAGCAGCGGCTTGCCCGCGACGAGCGTGCAGAGATTGACGCTGTCCGAGGAGTGCAGCTTGCGGTACTCCTGGTTCAGGAAGGCCGGGCACGATTCGGCGCCAGAGGCAGTCGCGACCGCGGAAACGTGCGGCACGGGCGACACGTGCAACACTGCGACCAACGAAACGACTGTCGCTACGGCATAGGCGGTCTTCATCGGCGGACCTCGCGGTTGGGCTCGGGGAATAGACGATACCTCAGGTGGGCGTGGGCAGCACGCTCTTGCGAGGGGGAACTACCACCCATCGCGGAGCTCGCCACGATCATCGAATACGCGGAACGGGTCTGCGTGGGACGGCCGAACACGGCGTCGCGCCGCGCAACTCCGCTTAGAGGAATTGCGGAGTCATTGCAGCAAATCTCGCGAAGTCGCGATCGGCGGTGATGAGATCGCGCACCCCGTGTTCCGTGCACGAGGCGACAATTTGCGCGTCGAACGCGAGATTGCCGCGAACCTCCGCGGCCTCGCAAACACCGCGAAAGGTGCTCACATAAGTCTGACTCGGCAATAGCAGACGGCTCGAAGGGCTTTCCAGCAAGCGATCGATGAAATCCAACGCGGTGCGCAGATCGGTCGGCGGCGTGAATACGCGCAAATGCGTGACGACCCTGACAAACTCGGCGACACAGAAAACCGGTAGCCCCCACGGGCTATCGCCTTCTGCAAGCGCAGTGAGCCTCCGGAGCGCTTCCGTATGACGCTCCGTCTCGCGTCGATGGGCATAGATCAACACGTTGGTGTCGACGGCGATCAATCGCGCTCCATCAAATCGTAAAGCGCGTTGCGGTCTGCGACATCAACCGCGGGGGGCGCTTTGCCCTCGACAATCGGCAGATCGAGCGTGAACTTGCTACGCCCACGTGGGCGCGGCAAAAGGCGGGCCCTGAGCGCATCCTCAATGTACGCTCGCAACGGTATTCCCGCGGCAGCGGCACGCTGTTTTGCTAGGCGCAGCAACTCGTCGTCGAGATCCATCGTGGTCTTCATATGGCTGAACAATATCACCGACCCGTAAATGTGGCAACCGACGTCCGAGCGGGGCGCCAACCCCCGTCGTCCACTTCCGATCTTCTCGCTCGGCCTGTGATTCACGGGCCCTGCGCTGCGCTTGCGCTCCTACGATCAGCGCACTTCAGGCGGTGAGGCGCACGAGAAATTTGCCGCGTCAGTCGAGCTGCCGCGGCCTAGATAATGCGCTGTCTGAGGATACGGACACAGCGGGCGCGTCAGAGTTTGGGTCGGGTCCGTCGCGGCTGTTCCTGATCCGATGAGCCTGGTTGGAGCCGCGCCTCGCTCAACCCACGCTTCGAGCGCCGTGAGAATATCGTGCTCGGCATCTGTACGCGTGGAATTGCGAGTATTGCCGAACTCGTTCGGCCCGATGCCACCGGAGCAATGCCCCATGCCTGGAACCAGAAACAGGCGATAGAAGTCGTCTACGCCCTTGTTCGCACTCGCACGCCTGGCATCCGGGAAGCGGTCGAGGAAGGCGCGCACGCTCTCGTAGTACTCGATCGAGGTCAACGGCGAAATCGCCGGGTCGCCCCAGCCGTGATACTGGATCAGTTTGCCGCCGTTCGCGCGAAACGAACGCAGGTCGGGATTGGTGGCATTCAGCACCGGCCCTGCTTTCCGGTCGCCGAATTCGACATCAGTGTCGAAATCGAGCGTGCGGAAATCCCAATTCGCTTGCTCGAAGACGGCCTGCCCGTAGTAAGAGTTTCCGAACGCCGCCTGAATGCCTGGTGGCAGAATCCAGGGTGACCAACCGCCCGGAACGGCTTCGGTGCCCATGGGCCACCCCGGGAAAATCTGTCTTCCAGTGCGTGGATTTTTTGGTCCGCTGTAGATCTTCCGCAACGTGGTGATCTGGCCGTCGCTCAAACAGTCCGCTGTGTCGCCGACTTTGCAAAGCATCGAACCGGGATCGAAGCGGCACGCTCGCGGATCTTCGATGAGGCCGTCTGTTACTCCATCGAGCGCATCGCATGCGGCGAGCGCGGCGTTTTGGATGGCCGGCAGCTTCGCCGGCGGGATTGCCGTTTCCGCCTGCGCCTGCTCATTCCACACGAACGCCGTGAACAGGTGCGACCAATCGTTTGCGGGCGCCCCGGCGATGATGCCGTCGAAATCCTCCGGGTATCGCTGTGCTTCCATGAGCGCCTCCCGCCCGCCGTCCGAGCAACCGCTGAAGTAACTCCGGCCCTGCTCGCGCCCAAAATGCGCGCGTAGGATGGCTTTGGCTTGCACGCTGGTTTCGTGGACGGCGCGATAACCGAAATCGATGAGCTTTTCCGGGTGGCCCACCGCCCAAGGCGCGGCAGGCACCGGGCCGTCACTTCGATGACCGTCGTCCGTCGCCGCGACCGCATACCCGCGCCGCAGGGGGTCGATTAGGGCGGTTTGATCGATCGAGCCGGCCCAGCCACCGTTGCCAACCTGCAAGTACTTGCCGTTCCAGCCGGACGTCGGGAGCCACACCTGCATCCGAATTTCGGAATCCTTAGTGGGTCGCGTGATCGCTTGCACCTCGCAACGCGCCGGCGCGATGACGGGATTCGTGTTGCCGAACCCCGCAAGCGGTTGCACTGGGCCCTCCGGGACGACTACCGCGGACAGAATCTCGGTGTGCGGAAGGCTGAGAGCCGCCAGCGCCGTGCAAGGCTGTTCAGCAAACGCCGGTTGAGCTGCCGCAACGAGCAAAGCGGCGGCAAGATGACGATTGAGCATTTGAATTCCCTCATGACACGGTCAATGGCCCCGCGTAATACGAACCGTCCCGGGGCCTTTTAGGTGTCTGATGTGACGGTTGAATTGGTGGAGCTGATGGGGGTCGAACCCACGACCTCCGCATTGCGAACGCGGCGCTCTCCCAACTGAGCTACAGCCCCACTCGAGGGAGGGCGCACATTATCGGGCCCCGTGGCACGTTTGCCAAGCAACACGCCCCGGACACTCGTCGCCGTCAGAGGTAACGAAGCAACGGGACTGACCTATCTCGTCGCCGTCACTCCTCCGCGCCGTCGCTCTTGCTGTTGCCCCCGGCGTGGTGATCTTCACCGAACGCCGCGTGCAGGTTCTCGGGCGCCGTGAGCTCCGTCATCACGCCGGTGCCCGCGATGATCACCGCGATCAGCACCCACTCGATCGCGACGGTGCGTCGAAAGAGCGGCACGGCCGCGCGGTCACCGGCCGACATTCGCGGTCCGAACCGCCGACGGTTCTGCGCCGCTAGCCAGAGCAGCGCCGCGAACCCGGCGAGCTTGCCGATCACCATCGCGCCGTAGGCCGTGAAGAGCTCGCCGAGGGCGCCGAGCAGCACGGCCGCGAGCACGAGCCCGAACACGAGAATCAACGGCACGAGCCGCACCGCGAGCGCCGAAAACCGCGCGACCACGGCTGCCGTGCGCTCGAGCGGCTCCTCGGCCGCGATGGCACGCAGCGGCCAGAGCGCGCCGAACCACCAGGCCGCCACGGCGAGGTGCACGAGCAGCGCCGGACGGAGCAGCCACCACAGCGGATGGATCGTCGTGTGGCCGGTCAGCGCGAACGAGGCCACCGCGAGCGCAGCGCCGGCCGAGCCGATCAGCGTGTTCATGCGATTCGCGCGATCGAGGCTCACGGCCACGAGTGCGAGGCCCACGACGCGCGCAATGTTGGCGGTGCCCGCGCTCGAGTGCAGCAGCAGCGACTCGAGCGACGGATCGAACGTGCGTCCGAAATCGCCGGCCATGCGCGCGGGCGTGAGCACGTACTGCAGCACGACGATCGCGAGCGCCGCGAGCGCGACGCCGCGTGTCGCGTTGCGCAGCCGCTCGGCCGTCGGCTCCGACAACCGCTCGCCGAACATCAAGACGAACAGCGCGCCGCCCGCGGCCTGCAGAATCGCGACATACGCGAGCGCACGCAGCCCGACGACGAGCGTATCGGTTGCGAGGAACAGCGGCGCGTGCCGGCGGCTACTGCGACGCGGCGGCCGTGCCCGTGACCGTGAACTTGACCTCGCCGGAAATGACGTGCGTGTCGGCGCCCACCGCGCGCCACGTGATCATGTAGTCGCCCGGCGCAAGGGCGTCGGCAACGCCGAGCATGAACTTCGACGCGGTCGCAATCGGCGGGTCCTCGATGTGCTGGGCCGTGCCCTGCGCATCGGTGAGCGACACCGTCGTGAGCCGAACTTCGCCGCCGAACTCGAGCGTGATGCGGCGCACGGGTGCGGCGACGGTCGCACCGTTTGCGGGCTCCGAGCTCGTGAGCGGCGTATGGGCATAGGCAGCCGGCAGCACGGCCAGAAGCGCGAGCGTCGCGATCCACCAGGAACGTTTCATTGAATCCCTCCCTCGGTTGGCGCGATTGTAGCGCCGTGCCCCGGCGGCGGTCACTGCGGCGCCAACGGCGGTCTCGCCCCGCCCCGAGGGGTACCGGCCCGCGTCGGCCATTGACTCCGATTCGTCATTTCGGGAATATACGAAACATGAACCCGGAAACCTTTGCCGCCTTGGCCCACGAGCTGCGGCTCGCGGTGTTTCGCTTGCTGCTCAGCAAGAGCCCCGACGGGCTCGCGGCCGGCGAGATCTCGCTGCGGCTGCAGGTGCCCGCCTCGACGTTGTCGACGCACCTCGCCCAGCTCGAGCGCGTCGGGCTGCTCAAGTCGCGCCGCGAGCATCGCCGCATCGTCTATAGCGTGGACAGCGCAGGCACGCAGCGGCTCGTCGGCTTCCTCGTCGACGACTGCTGTAACGGCCAGCCCGAGCTCTGCGGCTACGCGGGCAAGAGCGCCGCCAAGCCGCGGCGCGCCAAAGCCGCGCGTGTCGCGCGCTCGTCATGAGCGTGCAGCGCATTCCCTACAACGTGCTGTTCCTGTGCACCGGGAACTCGGCGCGCAGCATCATCGCGGAATGCGTGCTGAACCGGGCCGGCGAGGGCCGTTTCCGCGCGTTCAGCGCGGGCAGCGTGCCGCGCGGCAGCGTGCATCCGTACGCGCTCGATCTGCTCGAGCGGCAAGGCTACCCGACGGCCGGGCTGCGCTCGAAGAGCTGGGACGAATTCGCGGTGCCCGGCGCCCCGAAGCTCGATTTCGTGTTCACGGTTTGCGATCGCGCCGCGAGCGAAGCCTGCCCCGTGTGGCCCGGCCAGCCGATGACCGCCCACTGGGGCGTGCCGGATCCGGCTGCCGCCGAGGGCACCGAGGCTGAGCGCCGGCTCGCCTTCACCGACGCGCTGCGGATGCTCAAGAACCGCATCGGCGTGTTCGCGAGCCTGCCGATCGCGGCGCTCGACCGTCTGAGCCTGAAGCGCAAGCTCGACGAAATCGGCCGAGAGCCGACCGAGCGCTGAGCGACGCTTGCCCCGACGAGCAGCCGTTGCAAGCCGGCGCAGAACCGCGTCGCGTGACGTCGCCGTCGTACACGGCGACTGAAGAGCGACGACTGAAGACCAAGGTGGAGCTCAATGTCCCTGTTTGAACGCTATTTGACCGTCTGGGTGGGGCTTTGCATCGTCGCGGGGGTCGCCCTCGGGCATCTTCTGCCGGAAGCCTTCAGGACCGTCGGCGGGCTCGAGATCGCAAAGGTCAATTTCCCCGTGGCCGTGCTGATCTGGCTCATGATCGTGCCGATGCTGCTGCGTATCGACTTCGCCGCGCTCGGTAAAGTCAAGGAACACTGGCGCGGCGTCGGCGTGACGCTGTTCGTCAATTGGGCCGTCAAGCCGTTCTCGATGGCAGCGCTCGCCTGGCTTTTCATTGGTTACTTGTTTCGTCCGCTGCTGCCGCCCGAACAGATCGACTCGTACATCGCCGGGTTGATCATTCTGGCCGCGGCGCCGTGCACGGCCATGGTTTTCGTGTGGAGCAACCTCTCCGACGGCGAGCCGCATTTCACGCTGAGCCAAGTCGCGCTGAACGACGTGATCATGGTGTTCGCGTTCGCGCCGATCGTCGGTTTGTTGCTTGGGCTCGCGGCGATCACCGTGCCGTGGGACACGTTGTTGCTTTCGGTGGGGCTGTATATCGTCGTGCCCGTCGTCCTCGCACAAGTCGTGCGCCGACACGTTCTCGCACGCGGAGGCGAGCCCGTACTGCGGCGACTGCTGGCGCGCTTGCAACCCGCGGCGCTGATTGCACTGTTGGCGACGCTCGTGCTGCTATTCGGATTCCAGGGCCAACAGATCATCGCGCAGCCCCTTGTCATCGTGCTGCTCGCCGTGCCGATCTTGATTCAGGTTTACTTCAACTCCGGCCTCGCGTACCTGTTGAACCGTGCGGTCGGCGAAGCGCACTGCGTGGCGGCGCCTTCCGCGCTGATCGGCGCGAGCAATTTCTTCGAGCTCGCGGTCGCCGCCGCGATCAGCTTGTTCGGTTTCTCCTCGGGCGCGGCGCTCGCGACCGTCGTCGGCGTGCTGATCGAAGTGCCCGTGATGCTGTCGGTCGTCAAGATCGTCAATGCAAGCCGCGGGTGGTATGAGCGCGGCCGCGCGCGCCGCCCGGCCATCCCGCCTCACGAGCCGCGGCCGAGCGCCGCGCCGCTTCACGAAACCGTCGCAGTGCCTCCATCGAATCGTCACACGGACGTTCTAAATTGAGCGCGTCTTCCGCCCCCCCACTACCGGAAGACCAACCCCAAGAAGCACTGCCAAAACCCTCGCCCCGCGTTTTCGCGGGGCTTCTTTTTTGGGCATCAGCCTTGCACGGTCACGAGCACGCACCGCCGATGCCCGTTCAGCCGATGCTCCCAGAGGTACACGCCCTGCCATGTGCCGAGCGCAAGGCGGCCATGCCTCACGGGCAAAGTGAGATCCGTATGCGTGAGCACGCTGCGCACGTGCGCGGACATGTCATCCGGTCCCTCGGCGGTGTGCACGAATCGGGGATCGCCGTCGGGCGCTAGGTTGCGCATGAACGTCTCGAGATCGCGGCGCACGTCCGGATCGGCGTTCTCGCAGATCATCAGCGACGCGCTCGTGTGCGTCGTGAACACGTGGCAGAGACCGGCCGCGACGCCGGACGCGCGCACGGCGTCCGCAACGCGGGCCGTGATCTCGTAGCTGCCGCGGCCCTGGGTGTCGAGCGCGATTTCGGTCTGGAACACAGCTCCCACCGCTGCATCGGTTCGTGTCTAGCGTACGCCCGCCGGCCCCGCAGCGTAAGATGAGCGCGGCCATGACCCCCGAGCGTTTCGACAGACTGCGCCGCGCGCTGGCCCGTCGCCAACCCGACCTCACGGTGCTCGCCGACGGGGTGAACAAGGCGCACAACGTCTCGGCGATCCTGCGGACCGCCGACGCAGTCGGAATCCACCGCGTGCACGCGATCTCGGTGAGCGGGCTGCTCCACCGTCATCACATGATCGCAGGCGGCGCGAAGCAATGGGTGGACGTGACGCTGCACGCGTCGACCGAGGCCGCACTGGCGGCGCTGCAAGCCGACGGTTGGCGGTTCGTCGCGGCTCATGCGAGCGATCGCGCGCGCGATTACCGCGACGTGGACTACACCACGAAGACCGCGGTCGTCGTCGGCGCGGAGCTGCGCGGCGTGAGCACGGCCGCCCTCGAGCAGTCCGACGTGCACGTCGCGATTCCGATGTACGGGCTCGGCGCGTCGCTGAACGTGTCCGTCGCGACGGCCGTGATCCTGTTCGAGGCGGAGCGGCAGCGCTTCGCGGCCGGGCTTTACGATCGCAGCCGCCTCGACCCGGCGGAGCACGACCGCACGCTCTTCGAGTGGGCGTATCCGGACATCGCAGAGCGCTGCCGCGCGCTTGGCCGGCCCTATCCGGCGCTCACGCCGGGCGGCGCGCTCACCGCGAATCCCCTCGCCGCGCGCTGACGCGCCACGCGCAGCTAACGCGGCGCGACGAAGCTCGACTGCTCGCCCGAGATCTGCGCGCGCGGCGCGACGAGCCCGTAGTGCAGCCGCAGCGTCTTCACCTTGCCGTACCACGGGATCGTGACGACGTACAGCTCGTCGTAGTCGTCGGGGGCGAACTGCGGCAGCCGCTTGCTGCCGTGCAGCTCCGCGACGAGCGGCGCGATCGCGTCGGCATTCGTCACGACCAGCACGATCTCGCCCTTGTGATGGCGCTGCACGCGGCTCATGAAATGCTCGACCTTGTAGGGATCCGCGATCTCGACCTGTTTGCCCAGCCGAGCCGCGAGCGGCGCGGCCGTCTGCTGCGTGCGCTGCTTGTCGTTCGCGAAAATCGCATCGACACCCGCGACCACGTCCACGTCCTGCAAAAAGTCCGCGAGCCGCTCGGCCCGCTCGCGGCCGCGCGCGTTGAGCGGCGGATCGGCATCGCGCTCGACGCCCGGCACGTCCGTATCCGCATGCCGCACGAAGATGATCGTGGTGGTGGCCTGGAGCTCGAAGAACCACGCGAGGCCGAGCGCGACGACCGCATAGCCCAAGATCGGCAGCCAGCGCACGCGCACGCGGGCACGCGGCTTCGTCGCACGCGTCAGTTGCTGCATCGGCTCGGCGAACGCGGCGCGTGGTGGGCCGGCATCGGTCGAGCTAGCGCCCGCGGCCGCGGTCGTCGCGTGGCGCGCGATCCGTGCGCCGCTCCCCGAGCACGACGTAGTCGGCCTCGATCACGCGGCCGGAAGGTTTCCCGCCGGCGGCGTCGCGGTGCGCGAATGCGTCCGGCGGCCGCGGCCCGGCGCCGCGCAGGAAGCGCCGCCGCAACCACCAGCCGCGCACGGCGAAGACCGCGATTGCGACGAGTCCCGCGGCGATGACCGCGCTCAAGAGCACCGCGCCCATGAGCAATGCGCCGAACAGCAGCACGCCGAACGCGAGGGCCGACAGCGCTTGCAGCAGCGGATGACCGGGCGTCCCAAAACCGTAGGTTCTACCGTTCATGCCCTAAATTGTAACGCAGCCCGTCAATCGAGACGCCGGTAGAAGCCGTCGAACCACAGAATCCAGGTCTTTGCGACCACGTCGAACTCCTCGAGCTTCTGGCGCACGCGCCCGTCCGGACCCTTCGTCCAGGCGCCGCGGAACGCGACCACGCGATTCGGCTCGGCGTACTCGAGCGTTCCTTCCATTTTCATCTGGCCTTCGGCCGGCGGCTTGCCCGTCATGTCGATCATCGTGCCGCCGGAGCCGGTCCAGACTTGGCGCCATTCGCCGCGGCTCGGCAGAAAGAAGCTCAAGCTCGTGCCCGAGGAGCCGCCCGCGCCTTCCCAATGCTCCTCGATCGAGCAGCCGCCGTCGCGCTTCGTGATGGTGTTCGTGCCGATCGGCGTGCCGTCGGGTTGGCGCACCTCCCAGTGACCGACCCAGAAATCGAACGCGTGCGCAGCCGCGATCGCCTCGCACGGGAACACGCGCGCACGCACGCTGCGATAGACCGCTTCGTAGCGGTCGTTCTTGCGCAGCCGCGCGAGCTCCGGCGCGTGCTCGAGCAGATCGAGCGCGCGCAGCTCGTTGTGATCCGCCGCGTCGAGCGCCGCGAGCGCGTCGTCGTCCTTGTGCAGCGCCGCGAGATCGAGCGCACGCTCGAAGTCGACCATCGCTTCCGGCGCGTTCGCGGTGCGTGCCGTCTCGAGCGTCGCGAGCGCCTCCTCGTAGCGCTTGAGCTCGCGCTGCGCCTGCGCGATCCGCAGCAGGCTCAACCGGTCCTCGGGATATTGCGCGAGAAAGCTGCGGTACTCGGTGATCGCGTCCTGCCAACGATGCTGCTCGAACGCGAGCTCGCCCTTGTCGGCGAACGGCACCGGCGTTGCCTCGGCCGCCGGCGCGGCCGCGGCGTCGGGCGTGACCACGGCGGCCGATCCCGCCGAGCTTTGACCGAGCGCGGCGCCCGCCGTCAGCGCGGCGAGGCCACCCACGAGGAACACTCTGAACGACGCCATTCGCACCTCCTGCTCGCGCGCATGGTCCGACCTACGGCGCGCCGACGCAAGCGGTTCGGCAACGACGAGGCCGCGGAAGTTCGCGACCGGTCTGGCTTTACGGCTCGAGAGCGAGCGGGACAAGTCGGTTGCGTGGGCTCGTCCGCGAAGCGGAGAATGCCGAGGCCGGAGAGGTGGCAGAGCGGTCGAATGCGGCGGTCTTGAAAACCGTTGACCCGCAAGGGTCCGGGGGTTCGAATCCCTCCCTCTCCGCCACTCGACTCCTGGTCCTGCCCTTGCAACCCTTCAGCATGTCGTCAAAGCGGCGTTGCTGCTGCAAGAAATTGTACGACGCAGGGGTGGTGGCTTCCTTCCTCAGCATTACGCGACTGCGCTTGTGGAGGCCGTTCTGCTGGGGGTGACCGGGCTCGATGCGCTCGAGGTTGATGCCTAAGGCGACCATTCCGATCGCCGACTCGATCGGAACAGCGAAGCATCACCGTCTTTACTGTAATCACGCGCAATCGCGAAGATCGGCTCAGACCGTGCGCTGCCGCGTCAGATATTTGTCGAGCTCATTCGCGAAGGCCTGGATCTCGCTCTTGCCCAATGCCGGCGGCCCGCGCGTCGGCTCGCCCATCGAACGGAGGCTGTCCATGAAATCGCGGCGCGCGAGGTGGTCTTTGACGTTGTCCGGCGTGTACAGCGTGCCCCGTGGATTCAGCGCGAACGCGCGAGCCGCCACGACCTGCGC
Source organism: uncultured Gammaproteobacteria bacterium (assembly GCA_963817615.1). Taxonomy (GTDB): domain Bacteria; phylum Pseudomonadota; class Gammaproteobacteria; order Steroidobacterales; family Rariloculaceae; genus FEN-1219. The sequence continues at coordinate 1,743,003 of CAWFPH010000003.1, forward strand.
GGCGAGCGGCACGTCCGCGGTGACGACCAGATCGCCGGCCGCGAGGCTCGCGAGGATCCGCGCATCGGCCACGTCGAAGCCGAGCTCCACTTGCACCGCCCTGATGAACGGTGACTTCGGCACGCGCAACGCGTGATTCGCGACGAGCCGTGCCTCGATGCGCGTGCGCTCCGCGGCACGGAACACGATCTCCTTGATCGGAGCGGGGCAGGCATCGGCGTCGACCCAGATGACCATCGTGCAGGCAGTCTAAGCCTTCCGTGCGAGGCTTGCTTTTCGCTGCTATCCGCCGCCTTCGACGAGCTTCGCGATCTCCGCGAGATAGCTCGCGAAGGCCTTGCGCCCGATCTTCGTGATGCGCCTGATGGGCCCGCGTGCGCAAGCAGGCGAGACGCTCCTTGATGCCGTGCAGCTCGTCGCTGCAGACGTTCGGCGGCGGCCGCTTGCGGAGCCTTTAGAGACGGGATTTACGCGCGGCGGCGTGCCCCAAGCTGGGGAAACCGGATGGCCCGCACCTGCGCTTTGAAGAACGGAAAGTAGTCCGCGGTGCCGATCAGGTTGCCGCCCTCGACGCGCATCGGCACGCGGTAGCCGTCGATCTCGCGAAAGTCGGACAAGTAGCCGCCGAACGGCTGCTCTCGGAAAATCCGCGCGGCGTTGGCATTGCTCCAACGCTGGATCATGACGCGGCTCGGCCGGCCGTCCGCCTCGACCGTCACGTCGACCGACTGCGAGAAGCCGCGATACGCGACGGTCGCGCGGGCGGTGTCGTCGTCGACCGGAGTCCAAGCCACGTTGGCGGCGGGAAGAAGGCTCGCGGGCACCCAGAACGCTCCCTCGGAAACCACGCGTCCGAAGGCCGAGCGGTGATGGTCGGCGCTGCCGGACACTCGGACGACCGGAATCAACTGCAGCAACCAGAACCTCGTCCACGAGGTGTCCGGCGTCGCGCCGTCGGAGCCGCTGAGCACGCCCGTGTGCACGCGCCAGACGAGCCCGTGCGGCGGCGCGAGGATCTGACGCGCCGTCATGGGTCCGTATCGCGGCCGCTCCTTCGTGCCGAGCCCTATTTCACCCTCCATGTCGATTTCCACGAGCGACGCGAGCGGCGTGCCCGCCGCGATCGCGTAGCGGAAATAGCGGCGTGCCGGTTCCGGCAGATCCGCGACGGCCGCCGGATCGAATGCGACGCCGGCCGGTCCCGCGCGACGGCGAAGCGCTTGCCAAGCGCTTCGCTCCTTCAGAACGTCGGTACAGCGCCACACGAGCAGCGAGAGCGCACCGAGTGCAACGAGGCCCAGTGCAATCGCTAACCCATGCATGTGGATCGCAACTCCAGTAACCCGCGGATGCGCCCCGCTTGCTCGGCACCGTCGGTATGCACGTTGGCGGCCGCGCCCAGCATCTCGATGGCGTTCACCGTTGGCGACGCCGTTCAGTCCTGCCGCAAAGCGACCGCCGGATCCACGCGCACGGCCGAGCGCGCCGGTCGCAGACAGCCGACGAACGCGACCGCCACCAAGATGACGGCTGCAACGCACAACGTGAGCGCGTCGTCGGGCGCGACGCCGACCAGCTGCGCGCGCAGAATGCGGTTGATGCCGAAGGAAGCGACCACGCCGAGCGCGAGGCCGACGGCGACGGGCGCCATGCCTTCGGCGAGCACGAGGCGGCGAATCGCCCATGGGCTCGCGCCGAGCGCCATGCGGATGCCGAGCTCGGTTCGCCGCTGCGCCACCGAGCGCGCGACGACCGCATAGAGCCCGATCACGGCCAGGAGCAGCGCGAGCGACGCATAGACGGGTGCGATCACTGCGTTCTTCGATAGATCGCGCAGGCCGCCCATCATCCGCGTCGATTCGAACTCGAGCCCCAGGCTCGCTTTCAGCGTCGAGTAGTCGGCCACCTCGAGCCTCGGATCGATCTCGGCCACCGCGTTGCGAACGGCGGCGGCCAAACCGTCCCACACCGACGTCGTCCGCGCGAAGAACCACGCCCGATCGGTCGGCTGCTGCGCGAACGGCACGTACGCAACCGGTCGGAACTCCTGGCGGCTCGCTTCATTCTGCATCACGTTGGAGACGACGCCGACGATCGTTCGCCATTCGCCGGGCTCGACGTGGTATTTGTCATAGACGCGAATGCGTCTCCCGATGGGGTTCTCGTTCGGGAAATGGGCGGCTGCGAAGCGCTGATTGATCAGCGCGACCTGCGCAGCGCCGCGCCGATCCGCAGCCGTGAAGTCGCGGCCCGCCGCGACGGCGGCGCCGAGCGTGCGGAAATAGCCGGGACTCGCCACGAATATCGGCGTCGGATGGCGGTCCTCCGCGTGACCTTCGATTTCCACGGCGCGCGGCTCGAAGTCGTCGACCGGCCGGCCGTTGCTGATCGCCGCCGACTCCACACCGGGCAGCGCGCTCAACCTCGCTTGCAGCGCCTCGAAGAATTGCGACCGCGATTCCGCCGTGCGATAGCGCTCGCGGGGCAGCCCGATGTTGCCCATCAGCACGCGCTCCGGCGTTTGCACGCCGATGTCGGCGGTGACGATGTTCCACACGCTGCGGCCGAGCACGCCTGCACCGGCGATCAGCACCACGGCCAAGGCCATCTGCACAGCGACGAGCAGGCGCGAAAGGCGCTTCGCGCGGAGGCTCGCCGTCGCGCCGCGCGATTCGCCTTGCAGCGATCCGCTCACGTCGAGACGCCACAGGTGCGCGACCGGCGCGAGCGTGGCGACGACGGCGGCCGCGAGCGTCAACGCCATGAGATAGGCCGTCGTCGCGGGCGTCGGCGAGTATTCGTAGCCGAGATAAGGGGTCTCCGCGGCCTTCGACCAGGCGCCGATTGCGGCGCTCGCAAGCCACGCGGCGCAAAGTCCCGCGATCGCAGCCAATGCAAGATGCTCGAGGAACAAGGCACGCGCGAGCCGCAGCCGCGGCGCGCCGAGGGCCGCGCGCGCGGACAGCTCGCGGCTTCGCGCCTGAGCCCTCCCCAGTGCGAGGTTCGCCGCGTTCGCAAACGCGATCGCGAGCACGAACCATGCGCCGAGCCACAACGAGCCGTAGAAGAGCTGCGCGGCGAGTCCCCGGCTCTCGCGGTAGTTGTTGACGCTCGGACGCACACCGCGGTTGCTGTCCGGATATTCCTGCCCCAGGCGCTCGTCGATGGCTTCGAGCTCGGCGCGCGCTTGGGCTTCCGTCGCACCGGGCGCGAGCCGGCCATACACGATGCCGCCGTTGAGCACGCGCTGCTCGAGCTCCGCCGTTACGGTCAGCGGCAGCCAGACGTCCTTCTTCGCCGGCGCCTCGAATCCGTCGGGCATCACGCCGACGACCGTGGCCGGCACGCCGTCGATCCGCACGCTCTGCCCGACGATGTCGCGGCGACCGCCGAGGCGGTTCTGCCAGTAGCGATAGCTTGCGATGACGACCGGCGGCGCGCCGGGGACCGCATCGGCCGCCTCGAACGCGCGGCCCAGAATCGGGCTCACCCCCGTCAAACGAAACACGTTCACGGTCCAGGCATCGGCCCACACCGTGCGACCGTCGCCGTTGCCTTCGGCGAGACTGATCGACCGCGGCGCCATGAAGGCCATTTCTTGGAACGCGTGCGCTTCCCGCCGCCAATGAGCGAAGTCGAAATACGAGACGCAGCAGCCGGCGTTCGGCGACTGCTCGTCGATATAGAGCACGCGGCCGCTGTCTTTGACGAGCGGCTGGCCGCGCAGCAATACCGTGTCGAGCACGCGAAAGGCCGTCGCGTTCAGCGCGATGGCCAGCGACAACGTGAGGACCGTTGCGGCACAGAAACCGGGCGCGCGGCTCAGCGCGCGCAGCGCGAGCCGCGTGTCGTAGGCCAACGGCTCGAGTCGAGCGACGACACCGCGCACGCGCGTCACTTCGCGGGCGACTCGATGATAAAAGGGTAAGCGGCCGCGGCCACCTGACCGCGCGCGCGAATGACAGTCATGTCGTTACTCCGGATCGAGCGTGACGAGCGGCTGGCCGTCGGGAACGATCATCACCGCGATCGCGCGCGCGGGCTCGGTCGCGCTCGCGCTCTCCGCGATGATGTGATGCGCGCCGACCGGCTCGAAGAAGCTGCCGCCGGCTTTCACGATCTGCACGGGCTGCCCTTCCACGCCCAGCCGTACGGTGCCCTCCGTCACGTAGACGTACACCGAGCCCGGGTGATGATGGCCGCGCGGATGATGCTCGGGGGTCGAAGCCGGCCCTTGCTTCGGCGCGAACGTGAGCGGCACCACCACCAGATTCTTGCCGGGCGCATCGGCGAGCGGAGCCGACAGCATCGGCGGTGGTGCGGCGCGCGAGGGCGCGGCCGCGGCTGCGTGCTCCTGGGCGCCGGCAGCGGCCGCGATTGCGAGCGCAGCGGCGCTCGCGGCAAGCACGCTCAGCGCACGCAACGCGCGGCCTCGCGCAGACGGTTCGACCTGGGCATTCTTCATGTTGGAGCTCCTGTCGCGATGTCCGAGGGCAATGCACGACGGCAGTGTTCGACGGCCGCCGTCGAGGCAGCTTGCAGCAATCGCCGTGCCAGTGAACGGCGGGCTCGGAACGGCCGAACCGGCGGGCGCCGCGGCATCTTAATGCCGCTGCGGCGCGTCCCGAAATCACGAGCGGCGTCCCGGTTTCGAGACCGCAGAGCGTCGGGCCCGCGTGACGCCGGCGGAACGAGGCGGAACGAGGCGGAGCCGGCCGGCCGCGATTCAGAGCAGGTCGGCGCCCGCCCCGAGCAGCGTGGCGACGCCGAGCACCGCGAACAGCGCGGCCGCGACGGCACGAACGATCTTCATCGGGATCCTCGTCGCGAGCCGATCGCCGACGAACACGGCCGGAACGTCGGCAAGCAGCATGCCGAGCGTGGTCCCGATCACGACTACGACGGGCGTGCCGTAGTGCGCGGCGAGCGCCACGGTCGCGATTTGGGTCTTGTCGCCGATCTCCGCCAGAAAGAAGGTAATCGACGTGGCACCGAACACGCCGAAGCGCCTCGCGACCTTCGTCTCGTCCTCGTCGATCCGGTCCGGGATCAACGTCCAGACGGCCATCGCGAGGAACGACAGGCCGAGGATCAAGCGCAGCAACTGCGGGTTCACCGCCGTGCCGATCCATGCGCCGAGCGCACCGGCAAGGCCATGGTTCACCGCCGTCGCAACGAGTATTCCAAGGATGATCGGCAACGGCCGCTTGAAGCGCGCCGCGAGCAGGAACGCGAGCAGCTGCGTCTTGTCGCCGATCTCGGCGAACGCCACGACTCCGATCGATACCAACAGGGATTCCACGTGCATGCCGAGAACCGGTTGCCGCGGACATGGCGCCTGACGATAGCACGAGTCCCCGGCGGCGCAAGGGCTGCAGCGCCGGCGATCGTGCGCGTCAGAGGTCTGCGCCGCGCGGCTTCAGCAGCTCCATCTGACCTCGTCGCGTCACGCGCTGATCGAACAGCCCCCACGCGCCCTCCTCGCCGTGCCACGCGCCGCCGGTCGCGGCTTTCGCGTACTCGGTCGCGCGGGTCTCGAAGAAGTTCGCGTGCTCGACGCCGTTCAGCTGCGCGGTGAGCCACGGCAACGGGTGCGCCTGCACGCCGTAGAGCGTGGGCAAGCCGAGCTGCTTGAGCCGCCAGTCGGCGATGTAGCGAATATAGGCCTTCACCTCCTCGGCGCCGAGCCCCTCGATCGGGCCGAGCTCGAACGCGAGATCGATGAAGCGATCCTCGAGGCGTACGACGGTGCGCGCGCATTCGACCACGTCGTCGCGTACCGCATCGGTCAACGCGCCGGTCTCGTTCGCGAACGTGTGGAACAGCCGCACGATGCCCTCGCAGTGCAGCGTCTCGTCGCGCACGGACCACGACACCACTTGACCCATGCCGCGCATCTTGTTGTGCCGTGGAAAGTTCAGCAGGATCGCGAAGCTCGCGAAGAGCTGCAAGCCTTCGGCGAAGCCGCCGAACATCGCGAGCGTGCGCAGGATGTCGGCCTCGGTCGCAACGCCGAACGTCTGCAGATAGTCGTGCTTGTCGCGCATTGCCGCGTAATCGAGAAACGCGGCGAACTCGCTGTCGGGCATGCCGAGCGTCTCGAGCAGCAGCGCATAGGCCGCGATATGCACGGTCTCCATGTTCGCGAACGCCGCCAGCATCATCTTGATCTCGGTCGGCCGGAACACGTGCGCGTAGCGCTCCATGTAGTTGTTCTGGACCTCGATGTCCGACTGCGTGAAGAACCGGAACACCTGCGTGAGCAAGTTGCGCTCGGCGTCGCTGAGCCGGGTGCTCCAGTCCTTGCAGTCCTCGCCGAGCGGAATCTCCTCCGGCATCCAGTGGATCTGCTGTTGGCGGCGCCAGAAGTCGAGCGCCCAGGGGTAACGCAGCGGTTTGTAGCTCACGCTCGGCGTGAGAAGCCCGGGCGCTGTGAGCAGTGCGAGCTGATCGCGGCTCGTTACTGGCATGCGAGGCACTCGTCGTATTTGTCGCCGTCGGCTTCGAGCGGGCGCACGGGCCGGGCGCGCGTATTGTCGCCGTCGACGCCGGCGAAGCCCGCTCGCTGCACGGACTTCGAGCGGCAGTAGTACAGGCTCTTGATGCCGCGTTCCCAGGCGGTCCAATGCAGCATCAACAGGTCCCATTTGTGGATGTCACTGCGCAGATAGAGGTTCAGCGACTGTCCCTGGCATACGAGCGGCGCGCGATCGCCCGCGAGCTCGATCACCCAGCGCTGATCGATTTCGAAGGCGGTGCGGAACACCGCTTTCTCGTGCTCGTCGAGCTCGGCAAGGTGCTGCACCGAACCCTCGTGCGCGAGGATCGAATGCCAAGTCTCCTCCGTGTTCAAGCCCTTGCGCTCGAGCACGCGCGTGAGCGCCGGATTGCGCACGCTGAACGAACCCGATAGCGTCTTGTGCGTGTAAACGTTCGCCGGGATCGGCTCGATGCAAGCGCTCGCGCCGCCGCAGATCACGCTGATGCTCGCGGTCGGCGCAATCGCGAGCTTGTGACTGAAGCGCTCCGCGACGCCGCGCTCGGCCGCGTCGGGACACGCGCCGCGCTCGACCGCGAGCCGGCGCGACGCCGCGTCGGCCGCGCGGCGCAAATGCCGGAACATCCGTTGGTTTGCCGCTCGCGCGAGCGCGCTCTCGAACGGGATGCCGTTCAACTGCAGGTACGAATGAAAGCCCATTGCGCCCAGACCCACCGAGCGCTCGCGGCCCGCGGAGTAGCGGGCCGCAGCCATGCTCTCGGGCGCGCGCTCGATGAAGTCCTGCAGCACGTTGTCGAGCATCCGCAGCACGTCCTCGACGAACTTCGGCTCCTCGCTCCAGTCGTCCCAGGTCTCGAAATTCACGGACGCGAGGCAGCAAACCGCCGTGCGCGTGCGGCCGTGCTGGTCGCGGCCGGTCGGCAGCAGGATCTCGCTGCAGAGATTCGATTGGCGCACGCGTAAGCCTACGGCGCGCTGATGCTCGGCGAGCTGCGAGTTCGCGGTATCGATGAACAGCAAATACGGCTCCCCGGTTTGCAGCCGCGTCTCGAGCAGCCGCTGCCAGAGCTGCCGAGCCGACACGTGCCGCAACGGCTCGCCGGTGCGCGGGCTGCGCAACGCGAACGGCTCGTCGTCGCGCACGGCGTGCATGAACTCGTCCGTGATGCAGACGCCATGATGGAGGTTCAGGCTCTTCCGGTTGAAGTCGCCCGACGGCTTGCGGATCTCGACGAACTCCTCGATCTCGGGGTGATCCACGTCCAAATACACCGCGGCCGAGCCGCGGCGCAGCGACCCCTGCGAGATCGCAAGCGTCAACGAGTCCATCACGCGGACGAACGGAATGATGCCCGACGTCTCGCCGGAGCCGCGCACGGGCTCACCGATCGACCGCACGTCGCCCCAATAGGTGCCGATGCCGCCGCCGTTCGAGGCGAGCCACACGTTCTCGGTCCACGTGCCGACGATACTCGCGAGGTCGTCCTCGACCGCGTTCAGAAAGCAGGAGATCGGCAGCCCGCGCTCGGTGCCGCCGTTGCTCAAGATCGGAGTGGCCGGCATGAACCAGAGGCGCGACATGTAGTCGTAGAGCCGCTGCGCGTGCGTGGCATCGTCGGCGTAGGCGCGCGCGACGCGCGCGAATAGATCCTGCGGCCCTTCGCCGGGCAACAGATACCGGTCCCGGAGCGTCGCACGCCCGAACGGCGTGAGCAGCTCGTCGCGGCGTGGATCGATCGAAAGCGGCTGGTCGAAAACGTGCGCTGCCTGTGTCGCCACCTGGTCCCTCCCGAGATCGTTGCGGATGGGCGGTAGGCGTTCGACCGCGAGCACGCTCGAGGCAGCCGGGCGCCTGACCAGCACACCCCGGCTGTCAGTTGCACGCGCGCGGCCGGTCTCCTGGCTCGCCGCTCGGTGGAAGCGTCCGCCTTCCCAAGGCGCGCGGCCTCAGTGGCATGAATGGACGATCCGTTGCGGCCTACAGTTGCGGGGGCAGCTCCGGAGTAGGGGCTTTCGCCCGGCACCGGATTCCCTTTTCATCGCACGTTCGTGCGAACCGCTGCGCCCCAAGATATTGGGTCCGCGCGGGCGCTCTTGTCAATCTATTGTGCTCGCGCCGCGAATGAGCTGGTAGCATTCGGCCCATGGGCTCGGCACGGATCTCGTTCTCGAAGCTCGGCGCGGCGCTGCTTTGCTTGACCGCGCTCACGACCCCGGCCGCCGCCGACCGCAGCGTCGCCATCACGATCGACGACCTGCCGCGCGGCGCCGACGGCGGCCCGCGGACGCCGGCGGCGATCGAGTCGATGACGCAGCGGCTGCTGCGGCCGTTTCGCGAGCAGCAAATTCCGGTGATCGGCTTCGTGAACGAGAGTCGCGGCGCGGACCTCGGCGCCGACGGCCTGCGCCGCGTGCTCGACCTGTGGCTCGACGCAGGCGCCGATCTCGGCAATCATTCCTACTCGCACCTCGATCCGAACAGCGTGCCGCTCGACGAGGTGACGGCCGACATCGCGCGCGGCGAGCCGCTGCTCGAGGCCGCGCTCGCGGCGCACGGTCGCAAGCTCGAGTATTACCGTCATCCGTTCCTGCACACCGGCCCGACGCCGGAGGTCAAAGCCGGCCTCCAGGCGTTCCTCGACGCGCAGGGCTATCGCGTCGCGCCGGTCACGTTCGATACCGCCGACTACGAGTTCGCGGCGCTGTACACGAAGTCCGCGTATCGCGATCGCGTGCGCCAGGCGTACCTGCCGTACATGGAAGCCGTCGTCGCGTTCTTCGAATCGCGCGCGATCGAGGTGGTCGGCCGCGAGTTCCCGCAGATCCTGCTGATCCACGCGAACGAGCTGAACGCCGACCTCATGCCGGACCTGCTCGCGATGTTCCGCCGGCGCGGCTACACGTTCGTCACGCTCGAGGATGCGCTCGCGGATGAGGCGTATGCGCTGCCGGACGGCTACGTCGGACGCGGCGGCTTCTCGTGGATCCATCGCTGGTCGAAGACGAAGGGCATGCCGCCGAAGGGCGAGCCGGATCCGCCGGACTGGGTGCAGAAAGGGTTTGCGCAGCGCTGACGTTGCCGCGCTACGGCATGCCGAGCTGGTCGAGCGCTTCCGTCAAATAGTCGGCGAGCAGCGGCGTCTCGATCAAATACTCGGCGGTGCGATCGTTCCAGCGCTCGCGTGCCGCCGCCAGCGCGCGGGGCCATTCCTCGACCCCGTAGTCACCGCGGCCGAGCCACATGAGGCTGACGAGGCTGACCTGCTGGTCGGGCTCGAGATCGTCGATCGTCGCCTTGAGCTCGGCGTAGGCCGGATCGTGCTCCTCTTCGGCATCGCCGCCGATGTCGGCGTCGAGCATCTGAAACTCGTGCGCTTTGTCGATGATGAAGCGAACCGTTTCCGTGTTCAGGTTCAACATGGCGCGATACCCGCAGCTCGCAAAGAACGCTCGGCAAAGCACAATCTTGCTGCTCGATCGGTCTGCGTACAAGCGCCGATCGCCGGCGCTCGGGCGGACAGCTCGACCGCTCCAGCCCAGCAGCGGCGCCCTCGTTGCGCCGCCGATCAGGGTCCATTGCGGTCGCGGGTCGCGCGCACTATTCTCACGCGATGCGCTCGGCGTGGTCGGCCGGCCGCGGTTCGTCGCCATCTGCAAAGAGGAACGCGCAATGCCCGTCGCTGCCCAAGACCGCCCGCTCAACGCCGTTCGCGAAGAGACGATCGACCGCCTGATCGTCAACTACGGCCATGGCAAGCTCTCGCTCGAGGCGTTCGAGCGGCGCCTCGACCAGGCGCTCGACGCCAAGACGCACGATGAGCTGCTCGCGCTTACGGCCGATCTCGAGCTCGGCATCGACTCCGCGTACGCGCGCCGCAAGAGCGAGCAGCCCGATCTCGACGCGGCACGCGTGGCGGCCGGCACCCCGAGCGCGGAGCCGCAATGGTTCATCAACGTGTTCGGCGGCACTCATCGGCGCGGCAAATGGACGGTGCCGAGCGAGATCAAGATGATCAACGTCTTCGGAGGCGCCGACCTCGACTTCAGCACCGCCACGTTCAGCGCGCCCGTCACGCGCATCACGCTGTTCTGCCTGTTCGGCGGCGCCAACTTCTTCGTGAACGAGTCCGTGAACGCGGTCTCGAACGTTCACTGTCTATTCGGCGGCGTCGACAATCGCGCGCCGTCGGCAAGCGCGGATGCGCCCACGGTCGTGCTGGACGGGCTCGTGATCTTCGGCGGCGCAGCGCTGCGCGTGCGCAAGAGCCTGCGCGATCGCTGGATCGACTTCGCGGAGCAGTTCAAGAGCGCGTTCGGCGAGATGCACCACCGCTACTGACGGCGGTCGCCGCAGCGCGGCTCGGCGGCGCTAGGCCGCCGCCGTGCTGCGATCCTGTGCCGGCTGCGGCTTCACGACGAGAATCCGCTTCGTGAGCACGCCCATTTTCTGAAACTTCACGAGGTGCTCGCGAATCGCGGGCGTGACCTCCTGGCCGTGACAGAGCAACATCATGCCCTGATCGGTCTTGATGTCTTCCTGCACGACCATCCCGAGCGCGAGCTCCGTCGCGAGCAGCCGCATGCCCTCGTCCGCGGCGCTCAAATCGACCGATTTTGCGAGCGCCTCGACCACCCGTGGATCGACGATGCCCGGGCTACGCTTGAGCTTGTCGACGATCGCAGCCTCGGAGCAGCCCTGCTGGCGGAGGTCATCGTGCACGAGCACACCGTGCAGCACGCGCGCCTCGAGCGGCAGCTTGTCGCCCTTCGAGTCGTCGATCGGAAAGCCGGAGCCGTCGTAGTTCTTGTTCTGGAACAGGATGATGTTCGCGACGCGGCCGAGGCGCGGAATCCGCTGAATCAGGTCCGCCCCGAGCAGCGGGTGAGCCGCAAAATCCGCCGACTCGCGAGCATTGAGCGAATCGCCGCGCTGCATCTTATCGAGTATTTCCTGCGCGACGTTCACGCAGCCGAGCTGCGACAGCAGCGTCGCCGAATCGAGGTCCCAAAGCTTGACGCCCTCGACGTGGCGCGCGACCTCGCGCGCCTTGCGCCGCAGCCGCGCCGTGCGGCCGAACGCCTCGGGCTTCGCGATACCGAGCAAGTCCGACAGCACGTTGATGCTGCCTTTGAGCGTCTGCTCGAGCAGCTCCTTCTCGGCCGTCACGAGCTCGTATTGACGCACGGCCTGCGCCATCACCTGCTTCAGAGCATCGACCTGACACGGCTTGTTCAGGAACTTGAACACGTCGCCCGTGTTCACGGCGCGCACGGCAGTCTCCTGATCCATATTGCCGGTGAGCATCAACCGCACCGAGCTCGGCGCGATCTTGCTGCAGCGCTGCAGCAGCTCGATCCCGTCCATCTCCGGCATGCGGCAATCCGAGACGATCACGGCGAACGGCTCGCTCTTGGCGATCAGCTCCAGCGCCTCGCGTCCGCTCTCGGCCGTATGCACGTCGAAGTCGTTGCGCAAGCTGCGGCGAATCGCGCTCAAAACGTTCGGCTCGTCGTCGACAAACAGTACTCTTACCTTAGTCATCTTCGGCACCAATGTGGCTCATAATGCGCTCCGCTTGCTGCTGCCACTGCGGCAGCCGCTCGGCGCACCCGATCGCCGTCAAGTAATCCATGTCCATCTCCGTCGCGGCTTCGCACTCGCCCGAAAGCTCGAGCACGAGCGCGTTCGCCGCGTGCACGGCCGTCAGCGGTGCAAACTTGGCGTACGCGCATTCGCGCGGGCAGTGGTGATATGCGAGCGCCTCGACGATCCGGTCCGACAGACCCCAGAGACCGAGCAGATACGCGCCGACCCGCCCATGGTCGCAGCCGAACAGCTCCTGCTCGCGCGGCAGCAGCGCGGCCTCGCCTGCGACGTGCGGCTCGCGCACCTTGCGATACTTCTCCGGCACGCGCGCCGCGAGCACGAGCGCGCCGATGTCGTGCAGCATGCCGGCCTGCAGCGCCTCGCCGTGCACGATCGGATCCCGCGACTCGAGCTCCGAGATCCGCTTGGCGACCGCCCCGGTGGCCCAGCTGTGCTTCCAAAGAGAGCGAAAGAAGTCGAGATCGACGAGCTCGAACTCTGCGAACGCGGCTTGCGACACCACGAGCGAGCGAATGACGTCGACCCCGAGATAGCTCACGGCCTGCTCGATGCTGGACACGCGCCGGCCAAGCCCGAAGAACGCCGAGTTCACGAGCTGCAGTACCTTCGCCGTCATCGCAATATCGTGGGAGATGATCGCGGCGACGCGTTTGAGGGACACCTCGTCGTGATTCATCTCCTCGGTGATCGCGTGATAGAGGCGCGGCAGGCTCGGCAGCTTGCCGAGCTCACACACGGAGCTCGCGAGGCCGCCGTCATGCAGGAGATCGCGCAGCTCGCAGGCGCGTGCGACCGTCCCGCGCAGCGTGTCCGCATCGCACGGCTTTGCGAGGAACTGGTGCGCGAGCCCGACAGAGCGCATCGCGGCCTCGCGCTCGGCATGACCCGACAGCACGATTCGCGCCATGCCGGGTCTGCACTCGCGCGCCTTCTGAAGCAGCGCGGTACCGTCCATCACGGGCATGCGCATGTCGACGACGATCGCATCGAAGGTCTTGTCGGCGATCAGCTTGACGGCTTCGCGAGGGTCCGCGAGAAACGTCATGTCCCAGTCGTGCCGCATCGTGCGCAGCATCCGGCCGAGCCCCTCGAGCACCTTGATCTCGTCGTCGACGAAAAGAATCTGCTTCATGGCCGCCTGCGCCCGGGGGCGAGCGAAGGCGCCCGCGGCGGGTACGTGGGCGCCCGCTCGAGATCCATGTCCACGGTCGAACGACGGCTCACCGCACCGCGCCCCGGTTTGTCCCTATTGCGTTGAAGTCGGTTCGACCGCGCGGTTCTTGAATGGCGTGCACGCCGAGTGTGACGGGCGTCACGCCGGCGACCGCGACGCTCGCAGACGGCGCTTGCGCCGCGTGCCCGGAGCGTCCGGATCCGCTTTCAGAGTGCGTAGCGGCCGATCTGCTCGTATTCGCCGTCGTCGGCGTAGTCGCCGGCGGCACGCCGCGAGCGGAATTCCCCCCACTGGATCGACCGATAGCGCGGCGGATGACGCACGTCGACGGTCGATGGCAACGGGGCGTACTCGGCGGCGTACGCGGGATTGAAGAAGAACGGCGCGCTGTAGCGCTCGGCATCGGCGTGCGCCAGCACGCGATGGAGCGGCGCAACGTAGCCGTCGTTCGACCAAACTTGAACGATGTCGCCGATGTTGACGACGAGCGCGCCGCGGCGCGGCTCGACCAGGTGCCACTCGCCGGCGCGGTAGACCTCGAGACCGGGTTGGTCGTCTTGGAGCAGCAACGTGATCGCACCGGCATCGGTGTGGTGATTGATGCCGAGATGCCCGGTCCTCGCCAGCGCCAGATCGGATGGCCGCTCGGGCCGCGGGCAGGGCGGATAGTAGTTGAGCCTCAGAAAGCTCGTGTGCACGGGCCGAAAGCAAGGCTCGAGTGAACGCGGCGGCACGCCGAGGTTCGTCGCGACGGCGCGCAGCAGCCGCAGCGCGAGCGCGTCGCACTGCCGATAGAACGCCCTGACTGCCGGCTCGAAGCCGGGCAGCTGCACCGGCCACTGCGGCGCCATTGCACCGCCGTCGGGCGGCCCGTAGTCGTAGATTTCCTTCCAGTCGCGCGTGTGCTTCGTGAGCTCGCGATCGTAGAAGCCCCACGGATTCTTCTCGGTGCGCTCGATCGAGCGCTTCGCCGCGGGAGGCAGCGCAAACAGATCGTGCATCGCACGCTCGAGCGCAGCCGTCACGCGGCCGTCGATGCCGTGGCCGACGATCTGGAACAGGCCCCAGTCGCGGCAAGCGGCGTCGATGGAGCGCAGCGTAGCGCTCGACTCGAGATCCGCGATATCGATCAGCGGCGGGCTTGCCGTGCTCACGAGCGCTTCCCGTCAGGCACTCTTGCGCGGCTGCAGCCAATTCGGCAGCAGCGCGTACGGATCGATCTCGAGGTTGCGGTCGTAATCGACGCCCGCATCGGACAGGCGCTGCTGCACCGCGCCGTTTCGCCACGCGTCGAACAGGTCCGTGCAGCCGCCGAGGTGCTCCCCGCCGACGAAAATTTGCGGGATCGTCTTGGCGCCCGTGCGCGCGGCGAGCGCGGCGCGAATCTTGCCGCCGAGATCGTCGGCTTGATAGTCGACGGAGTCCAAGTCGACGCTGCGATATTCGATGCCGAGCCGCGCAAACAGCTTGCGCACCGACCAACAGAACTCGCACCACTCGAGCGCGAACAGCACGACCGGGTGAGCGCGCACGGTCTCGTCGAGGAAGCGCTGCGCGCCCGCGTCGATCACGACGGGCTCGGCCGGCTCGCTGGGAGCGGCGACCGTCGACGGCGCATCGAAGCGGCAAGACGGTGTCGAGCGCGACAGCGCGAGCTCCTCGCCCGTCATCTCCTCGCCGATGTTCTCGAACAGCGGCGTCGAGAGATACCGCTCGCCCGTGTCGGGCAGCATGCACACGATGTTCGTGCCCGCCGGCGAGCGCCCCGCGATCTCGAGCGCGGCCGCCAACGTCGCGCCGCTCGACGTGCCGACGAAGATGCCTTCGCGGCGCGCGAGCTCGCGCGCGAGGCGCAGCGCATCGGCGCCCGCGACGGGGACGATCTCGTCGACCCAACCCGCGCGCACCGCATCCTCGGTCAGCTTGGAAATGAAGTCCGGCGCCCACCCTTGCATCAGGTGCGGCCGAAACAGCGGATGGCTCTCGATGGGCTGCCGGCGGCATCGCGGCGCTGTGGGATGCCGCTGCCGAGCACCGGCGAGTTGTCCGGCTCCGCGGCCACGACGCGAGTGGCGGGGCTCGCCTGCCTGAGCGCGCGCGCGACGCCCTTGAGCGTGCCGCCCGTGCCGAAGCCCGTGACCCAGTAGTCGAGCCGCTCGCCGGCGAAGTCCGCGAGGATCTCCTGCGCCGTGGTCCGCGAATGCGCGTCGGCGTTCGCCTCGTTCTCGAACTGCCGGCACAGGAACCAGCCGTGCGTCTCGGCGAGCTCGACGGCCTTCTTCAGCATGCCGGTGCCCTTCTCCGCCGCGGGTGTCAGCACGACCTTCGCGCCCAGGAAGCGCAGCAGCTTGCGGCGCTCGACGCTGAAGCTCTCGGCCATCGTGACGACGAGCGGGTAGCCCTTCTGCGCGCAGACCATCGCGAGGCCGATGCCGGTGTTGCCGCTCGTGGCCTCGACGACGGTTTGGCCCGGCACGAGCTCGCCGATCTCCTCCGCGCGCTCGATGACCGCGCGCGCCATGCGGTCCTTGACCGAGCCCATCGGATTGAAGGCCTCGATCTTCACGTACACGTTCACGCCGGGGGGCGCGAGCTTGCCGAGCTTCACGAGCGGCGTGTTGCCGATCGTCTCGAGAATGTTGTCGTAGCGAGCCATCGAATCGCTCCTCTCAGGCCATGAACGATGCTGGCGGACGCCGCGCCGGCAACGGCCGCGGTGCGCGCCGCTCCCTGACGTGGCACGCGTGGAGCACGTGCGCCGTCCTCACCGCACACGCCCGGAGCGGCGTCCGGTCGGCCGGCCCCCGGTGCTCAGTGCTCGAGCGGCGTCGGCCTGATCTGGAAGTGCACGAGCTTGCCCTTGGTGCCCTTGCCGCCTTCCACGTGCCAGATCAGGTGCGTGCCGTAGTTCGCCCACAGCCCGCGGGTCTTCCAGCCGCCTTCGGGATCGTCGATCCGCGCGTCCATGCCGCGGTGATAGAAGCCGAGCGGATACGGCACGCGCAGCGTGAGCCATTTACCCGTCGCAGGATCCAGCACGAGGATCGCCTCCGAGTTCGACCCGGTCGCGAACGGCGTATTCGCGCCGAACCCCATCACGTCGTGCTGGTCCACCCAGTTGAAGTAGTGGAAATCGGCCGGCACGTTCGTGCCCTTGAACGTCGGGCCGTCCGTGCGGTAGAGCTTCCAGCCCTCGGGACACCAGGTGCCGTCGACCGCGGCCTGCCCGCCCTTCGGGGCCTTGCACTTCGAGCGGTCGAAGCTCGCGAGATGGCTGCTCGCCGCGAGCGCGGTCCAGACGAGGCCGTGGCTGTCGATGTCGATGCCGCGCGGATCGATGCCGGTAGCCGGCACCTTGAACACCTCGGTGATGCAGGTCTCGGGCGGATTGCTGCCGCGATCGACGTGCACGATGTAGCCCGGGTAGTCCTCCGACGCGCCCCACACCGAGCCGTCGACGGGGCTCGGGATCACCGAGTAGAGATTGTGCCGCACCTCGGTGTCACGGCGCGGATCGATCTTGTCGCCCGCTTTGTTCCAAGGCTTCGTGATCTTGCCGTCGCCGTTCGTGTCGACGATCTGCGGGCACCAGCCCTGCGAAGCCTGCTCGTCGCCCGTGCGGTCGTACTCGCGAGTGTCGAGCCAGCCGACCATCGGGCCGATCAGCTCGTTGAAGTACAGCGTCTGATCCGGATCGTTGTCGAACTGCAGGTGATGCGTGCCGAAGCACGTATCGACGAGCTTGAACTCGCCGGTCTTCGGATCGTAGTACGAGGCCTGACGCGCGCTGAAGGCGAGCGGATAATACTTCGCGTACTTGTTGCTCGAGCCCTCTTTGCACCAGTCGGGCTCCTCTTGCCGAATCTTCGAGGTCGTCCAGACGCGGCCCTTGCGGTCCATCATCGGGTTGTGCGGATC
The DNA here is from genome assembly GCA_963817615.1 of uncultured Gammaproteobacteria bacterium. Taxonomy (GTDB): domain Bacteria; phylum Pseudomonadota; class Gammaproteobacteria; order Steroidobacterales; family Rariloculaceae; genus FEN-1219. The sequence continues at coordinate 1,760,202 of CAWFPH010000003.1, forward strand.
GGCCGGGTTCTCGGGACCCCACAGATACTGCATGCCCCAGAAGTTCGAGGGCATTGCGGGCGGCGGGAATCGCGTCGACACCTTGCGCGGATCTTCGCGCGTGGGAATCGTGACTTCCCAGGTGCTGTTCTGCACGGGGTCGACGACCGCGATGCGGCCGTGTCCCGAGGACGCGGCGTAGACGGGGCCGAACTGGTTCACCGTCGGATCGTTCTTGTCGGTGGAGATCTCATCGTGCATGAACGACTGGTCCGTGCCCCAGTCCCAGAGCGTGATCACCACGTTGCGCTCGACGCCCTGCGGCCGCGGCGGCGCGGGCGGCGTCTCGCCGTTTGCGACGCGGGTCGTCCAGTCGGCGAACACCTTGGCACCCGCGTCGCGACCGAACGCCGCGAACGTGCCGGCCATCGAGCTGCCGCGCACGCCGAGCTGGGTGCGATAGATCCACGCCTCCTCCGGCGTCTTGAATCCCAAATGATCCATGTGCGCGAGCGTGCGCGTGACGGGCGTGCCGAGCTCGTGGCAGAAGTTGCAGCCGCTCTTGATGTTGTAGATCCACTGACCCTGCTCTTTCATGTCCGGCGGAATGCCGTTGCCGGCGGGACCGGTCCCCGGAAAGGCGCTCGGCGCGGGCGGCTCGAGCAGCGACAGCCAATAGTTGCCGGGGTAGACCTTCGCGGCCTCCTGCGGCGAGGCGGCCGGCACCGCCATCAGCACGACGTCGGTGTCGCCGGGTCGAACCTCGACTCGCGGCCCGTCGACGAGACCATAGCCGCGCACCCAGGCGCGATAGGTCGCGTCCGGCAGCTGCGGCAGCGCGAAGCGGCCGCGATCGTCCGTCACGACGATCTTGATGAAGCTCGTCGGCAGCTCGTCCGTCTCGGCAATGACCCACACGCCCGCCTCGGGGCCGCGTGGGCTCATCACGGTGCCCGTGACGAAGCCTTCGGGCAGCGGCGACGGTCCGGCCGCGACGCTCGCCGCGCCGGTCACGGCCGCGGCGAGCACAGCGAGACGCACGAGAACGGTGAGCCGCAGCTCGCGACCGCGGCGGGTGTTGATCGTTTGCTTCATAGGGTTCCTGCGTCGAAAGATCCGAATGCCGAAACGGCCGCGCTCATACATCCATGATCTCGAGCGCCTGCTCGATGCTCTCGAGCGGGTCGCGCCCGGGCGTCGGCCGCCACTCGTGGGTGAGGTAGCCGTGATACGGCAGCTCGGCGATCACTTGCGCGATGTAGCGGAAGTTGACCTCCTGCGTGTAATCGATCTCATGGCGCGCGGGCACTCCGGCCACGTGGAAATGCGCGATCCATTGAATCGAGTTGCGCAGGTGCGTCTCGAGATCGCCGTCCATGATCTGCAGGTGATAGACGTCGCAGACGAGCTTGACGTTCGGCGAGTTCACGCGCTCGCAGACGCCGACACCCCAATCCCAATGGCCGAAGATCTGGTCCTCGCGGCCGAAGTTCGGATCGGTGCGCCTGTTGTTCATGTTCTCGATCGCGAGCACGACGCCCTTGTCCTCGAGCTGCCCCTTGATCCGGTTCAGGAAGGCGACCGCCGCGTCTTGACCCTGCTCGAGCGGCATGCCCTTGCGCTGCCCGCCGATCGAGATGATCGTTCGAATCTTCTCCTGCGCGCACTTGTCGATATACGGCCGCAGCGTCGCTTCGATCTCCTTGTGCCGCTCGGGGTAGATCAGCCCGTGCGGAAAATCGACGCCGCCCGTGCCGACGATCAGCGGATCCAAGCCGTGCTTGCGCAATGTCGGCCACTCGTCCTCGCCGATCATGTCGAAGCCGTAGCAGCCGAGCCGAGCGGCCTCGCGGCACATGTCGTCGAACGTGAGCGTGGTGTCGGGTCCGAAATTGACCTTCCAGAGCCCTTGCTTGATCCGGCCCTTGCGTACGACTTTCGGTCGCTCGCGCGCGACGGTCGCCGGAGACGCCGCACGCTCTTGGCCGCGCGCCGGCAGCGCCGCCGCCACCCCCGCCGCCGCCAGCGTGCCGAGCAGCTCTCTTCTTTGCATGGTCCGTCCCCCCTGCGGATCGGAACGGCCCATCTTAAGGGGACAGGTTGGGGGGCGGGAAGCCCGGAGGGGCCGGCCCGCCCTTCCAGGGCCCATCGACCGCGGCCACTCGCAGGCGGCTCGGCGAGCAATACGCCGAGCCGCAGCGGCCGCCGTAGCCTCCGGCGGGCGCAGCATCCGCGTACCATTAAGATGGGTGACTCGCACCTCGCGGCCACTGAGGAGGCCAGTCCGGGGTCCTCATTCGAGCGCCGCATTCAGTGCGCAGGGGAGCGTGACGACCATGCAGCAACTTTTCCCGAACGGTATCGAGACCTACCTCGTAGGCGGCCTCTTGATCGGCGCGGCCGTCAGCTTCGCGTTCGCGATGTCGGGGCTCGTGACCGGGATGAGCACGGTGTTCTCGTCGACCTGGTCGTTCGCGTCACGGCTCGCCTTTTTTCAGCAGGATCGATTCGTCTCGAGCCGCGGCTGGCGCCTTGCGCTCGCGCTCGGGCTCGTGCTCGGCGGCGTGCTGTTCCTCGCGACCGTCGCTCACGGCATGACGTTTCAAACCGAGGTGCCGGCATGGCGGCTCGCGATCGGCGGCTTCATCGCCGGCTACGGCGCGCGCCTGAGCAACGGCTGCACGTCCGGTCACGGCATTTGCGGCATCGGCTCGCTGCAACCCCCGTCGCTTCTTGCAGTCGCCACGTTCCTGGTGACCGCGATCGTGACGGCGCAGATCGTCGCGGCGCTGGGGGGTGCGTGATGAAGGCACGCACCTCGCTCGTCGCGCTGCTCGCCGGTGTGCTGTTCGGCTTCGGCTTGGCGTATTCCGCGATGGTCGAGCCCGAGGTCGTCCTGTCGTTCCTGCGCTTCCAGGACTTCGGCCTGCTGTTCGTGCTCGGCGGCGCCGTGGTCGTCACCGCCATCGCGTATCGCGTGCTGCCCAAGGTCATGGCGAAGCCCCTGTTCGGCCGCGCATTCGGCAAGCATCCGTCGGAGCTGACGCGACGCACGATCGGCGGCGCGGCACTGTTCGGCGTCGGCTGGGGCTTGAGCGGCGTTTGCCCGGGTCCCGCGATTGCGGGCTTGGGCGTCGGCAACTGGCCGCTCGTGATCTCGATCGCGGCGATGCTCGCGGGCGCGTACGTGCAGGGGCTCGTCGCAAGCCGGCGAGCGTGAGCGCTCCGGGGGCGAGCCGCCTCGAGCTTGGCACGGCGGCCGCGCCGGCGTGGGCGGCGCATCCGACGGGACGGCAACGTACGCTCGGAGTAACATGTCCGGGTCATCGTAAGCACCGCGCGGGCCGCGGACGGGGAGACACGAATGTCGGAAGAAGATGAACGAGCCATCGCACGACGCACCGTAGTCGCCGCGCTCGGCACGGGCGTCGTCGTGCTCGGTGCGGCTGCGGCTGCACGCGAGGCATCCGCGGCCGAGACGGTCTGGCAGCCGACGCTCGAGAAGCACGACGACTGGATGGAGCTGCCGGGGCGCCATCGCATGGTGTTCGATGCGACGACGGCCGAAGGCGCCGGCCACGCGTTGTTCTTCGTCCGAAACTATATCGGCGTGAACGGCAAAGAGTACGGCGTCGCGCCGACGGACCTCGCGACCATCATCATTCTGCGTCACACGGCCACGGTGTTCGCCTATCGCGACGCGATCTGGGCGAAGTACGGCAAGGTCCTCTCGAATCTGTCGGGGTTCACCGATCCCAAGACGAAGGACGCACCCGAGCGCAACCTCTACGATGCCAAGGGTTACGGCCACGGCTTGATCAATTCGGATGCGACGCTGTCCGACATGGCCGCCCAAGGCGTGCACTTCGCGGTGTGCGGCGCGGCGACGCAAAGGATCGCCGCCTCTGCGGCGGAATCGATCGACGGCGACGCGGCCGCGGTCCACCGCGAGCTGCTGGCCCACCTGATTCCGAACGGCCGCATCGTTCCGGCGGGCATCGTCGCGGTGAACCGCGCTCAGGAGCGCGGCTACGCGTTGACGTTCGCGGGCTGAGCGGGGCTCGTCCAGCCGACGGGTCCAGCGCCGCCGCGGGCGCCGTCCGCGGCTAGCGCGCGCCGGCGGCGACGGTCTTCTTCGTCCAGGCCTCGAGGGTGCCGGGCGCGCCGAGCTTCATGCCGTCCACGGTCTCGCCGTAGTACTCGTACGCGTGACGTTTGTGATAGAGCTCGCGCGTCTTCTCCGCACTCTCCGTGAAGCGCGGGTCTTGCGGCCGCGGTTGACTGTCGATCCACGCGGCCACGTCCCAAGCTTGCTGCTCGGTCAGCGTTCCAGTGCCGCCGAGCGGCATGTTGGCGTAGACGAATGCGGCCGCGTTGTCGATGGAATGCATGCCGGCTCCCCAGTTGTACGACTGCGGGCCCCATAGCGCCGGTATCACCTGTGCACCGGCAAACGTGCTGCCTTGGCCGGTCGCACCGTGGCACACGGCGCAGTCGCTCGCATAGACCGCTTCGCCGCGACGGCGGTCCGGCTTCTCGGCAGGCGCCGCGAGCGCGGGGTAGCCCGAGGCCTTGGGCTTGATGCCGATCGGCAGGCCTGTCGCGAGCCAATTCGTGTAGGTCATCAGCGCGAGCAGCTCGGGGCTTTCCGCCGGCGGCGGCGTGCCGTTCTGACTGTAGCGGAAGCAGTCCGCGATGCGCATCGCGAGCGAGTTGACCGTGCGGTTCTTGGAACGGTACATCGGATATTGCGGCGCGGCCGCCCAGAGCGGCGACGACAGCGGGTTGCGGCCGCGATCCGTGTGGCAATTGCGGCAGCTCAGCGTATTGCCGGTGTACTTCGGCGCGTACTTCGGCGTGTCGTCGAAGATCCGTTCGCCGAGCAGCACGGCGGCGGCGTCCTCCGCGCTCGCGGGCAGCGCGGACTCCGGCGGCGGCTCGAAGTCGTTCGGGTCTTGCGCACGCGGCGTCCACGCGGTTGGCTCGCCTCGCGGCGCTTCGACGGGCTGGCCCTCGCGCAGCGCCGCGGCATAGGCCGCAGCCGCCTCGAGCTCGTGCGCGTCGAGCTTCGCGGCGATTTTGCCCATGAGCCCGAGCGGCCCGCCCGGCCGCTTGCCGTCGTGAAACGCCTCGAGCTGGTCGAGCAGATACGCCTGCGGCTGTCCGGCGAGGCCCGGCAAAGCGGAGCCGCCGCCGCGCAGCGCGGGCCCGTGACAGTCCCGGCACGCCGGGATCCCGTCCGACCACTTGCCGAGCGCAGCGAGCCGCGCACCGGTCGCGAGCACGTCTGCGCTCGCGACCGGTGCGGGCAGATAAGGAGCGGCCGAGCTCGCGAGGTAATCCGCGACGGCCTTCGTCTGCTCGGAGTCCAGGAGCTTCGCGAGCGGCGCCATGACGTCGTTCGAGCGTCTGCCGTCGGCATAGGCTCGCAATTGGTCGACGAGGTAGTCGGCGGGCAGCCCCGCAAGGCGCGGGAACGGAGGGACGCCTTCGCCGCGCGCACCGTGGCAAGATACGCAGGATGGCACCTTCGTCGCGACGCCCTGCGTATAGATCTCGGCGCCCGATGCCGCCTGCGCATACGTCGGAACGAGCCAACCGACACACAATGCGGTCGCGGCAATCGGCTCGATGAAGGTGCGCATCGATCTCTCCAGTGGCCCGGCCCGGAAACGAAGCATAGCGATAATTGCGCGCCTTAGGGCACCGCTGCCGCGGATGGCCGCGCGTTGCTGACTTGGCTCGGAGCGCTCATCGTCGGCTTGAGCCTCGGCTTGCTCGGCTCGGGCGGCTCGATCCTCACGGTACCGATACTCGTCTACGTCCTCGGAGAATCGCCGAAGCTCGCGGTCGCCGCATCGCTCGCCATCGTAGGGAGCATCGCGCTCGTCGGCGCGGCCAGCTATGCGCGTCAGCGCCTCGTGGATTGGCGCTACGTGCTCGCCTTCGGCTTACCGGGAATCGTTGCGACGTACGCCGGCGCATGGATCTCGCACTTCGTGAGCGATGCCGTGCAGCTCATCGTCTTCGCGGTGATCATGGGGCTCGCGTCCTACACGATGCTGCGGCCCGCCCGCGCCTCGGCCGAGGCGCCGCCGCCGCGCCATCTCGCGTGGCTGCTCGCGGCCGGGGTCGGCGTAGGCCTCATCACCGGCTTCGTCGGCGTCGGCGGCGGCTTCCTGTTCGTACCGGCGCTCGTGATTCTCGGCGGCTTGTCGATGCATCGCGCGATCGGCACCAGCCTCGCCGTCATCGCGTTGAACTCGGCCAGCGGATTCGCCGGGCACTTCATGTTGCTCGCAGCGGGACACGTCGCGATACCCTGGGGCGAGATCGCTCTTTTCGCGGCCGTCGGCACGGCCGGGAGCTTGGCGGGCAACTACGTCGGACGCAGGCTCGCGCATGCCAGCCTGCGGCGCGCCTTCGGAGTGTTGCTGATCGGCATGTGCGGTTTCGTGCTGTGGCGAACGTTGCCGCAAATGCTCTGAGCGCGGCGGCAACCGCGGCGTAAACGTCGACCGCGGGGCCGCTCGAGTGGTGAAATGGCTGCGACGCGGGCCTGCCCGGTTGCGTACTTGAAGGACGACGACGCATGAATCTCGACGCATTGCGCAATTGGACGCCCGAGCAGAAGCACGTCGTGACGGCGGCCTTCCTCGGCTGGACGCTCGACGCGTTCGACTTCTTCCTGCTGGTCTTCGTCATCACCGACGTGGCGGATGAGTTTCACGCGGACATCGCAGCCGTCGCCGTCGCGCTGACGCTCACGCTCGGCTTGCGGCCCGTCGGCGCTTATGTGTTCGGCCGACTGGCCGATCGCTACGGCCGCAGACCCGTGCTGATGATCGACGTGGCCTGCTACTCGGTGCTCGGCTTCGCCACGGCGTTCGCGCCGAACCTCGCCGTGTTCCTGATACTGCGGTCGCTGTTCGGCATCGCGATGGGCGGCGAATGGGGAGTAGGCGCGTCGTTGACGATGGAGAGCGTGCGCCCGGACTCGCGCGGGTTCGTGTCGGGTCTCCTGCAGTCGGGGTATCCGTCGGGTTACCTCCTCGCCTCCATCGTGTTCGCGGTCCTTTACCCGCACATCGGCTGGCGCGGCATGTTCATGGTGGGCATCTTGCCGGCCTTGCTGATCCTGTACATTCGCCGAAACGTATCGGAATCGCCGGGTTGGCAGCCCCACGCTGGCGGGCTCGGCGGCACGCTCGCAGTGCTGCGCAACCACTGGCCGCTTGCCTTGTTCGGCATCGTGCTGATGACCGCATTCAACTTCTTGAGCCACGGCACGCAAGATCTATATCCCACGTTTTTGCAAACGCAGCACGGCTTCGGTCATACCACCGTCTCCACGATCGCCATCATCTACAACATCGGCGCAATCATTGGGGGCATCAGCTTCGGGATGGCTTCGCAGCGGTACGGACGGAGGCGGATGATGGTGATCGCCGCGGTCTTGGCGATTCTCGCTGCGCCGCTGTGGGCGTTCGCGCCGACGGCCCTTTGGCTCGGCGTCGGCGCGTTTCTGATGCAGGTGTTCGTGCAAGGTTGCTGGGGCATCATCCCCGCCCATTTGAACGAGATCTCACCGCCCGAAGCACGCGGCACGTTTCCCGGCACCGTCTATCAGCTCGGCAACTTCATCGCATCGTCGAACGCGCCGTTGCAGGTGATGATCGCAAGCGCGTTCGCCGGCGCGTACTCCGTCGCGCTTGCCGGCGTGGCGGTGTCCGCGGCGATCGTGATCGCCGTGCTGGCGTCGCTCGGCCGCGAGGCCAAGGACGCGAAGCTGCACGTCGAACCCGTCGCGATCGGCGAGTAGCGGCGCGTCGGCCGCCTCGCGAGCCGGCACGCGAGCGCCTCACGCGATGCCGGCTACGCGGAACCTGCGCCAGCGCGCGCTCATGCCTTGACCGGCGAGCGAGCGGCTGCGCCCGTCGCGTATCGGCATCATCGTCCAGATCCCGAACGCCATGCGCACGCTTGCCGGGATGAACGTGCCGCGCGCCTCGTACACCGCGCAGCCGTCGACGCACCAGATCGCGGTGGACTCGCCCCGATCGAGCGTGATCTCGCACGTGCGAAGCCGCGTGAAGTCGTCGTCGAAATCCTCGTACGGCGACTCGACCACGTAGTAGAAGGGGTCGGTGGCTCCGCCGCCGAGCTGCTCGTGCATCGCGAGCACGCGGGTAGAGGTCCCGCAAACGGAAAATACACGCTTGCTCGCGTCGATATCGACGGCCTGGAAGGCCGCCATCGCTCGACGGAAGTCGTCCGGGTCGCCGCCGACATTCTCGACTGCCAGGTCGACGACGAACGTCGCACGACGATCCGCAGGCAGCTCGAAGCGGCGCGTCGAGAAGATCAGGTATTTCGCGCTATCGGCGACTTGAAACGCATCGTGCGACAACGAGAACCGCGGGATCGTCACTCGTATCTCACCCGCGCCCACGGTGCGCTCCGCGTTCGGATCGAGCGCAACGTGCTCGCCGCCCGTCGGCAGCGGCAAACGCGCCGGAGTCCAGTGCCCGGCGCCGAGATCGGGCCCCTCGAGCGCGTCGTACGTGCTGAAGTGCTCGCCGTCGGTAGGACTTTCGCCGACACTTCCGACCCTGTTTCGCATGGCTCGCAGCTCCCGGCATCGCTCCTGCCTCACGCTGCAAGATTCACGCCGGGCGCCGCCGCTCTCGCCCGAAACGCGCAAGCGCGGCGCGGCCGCGGTTACACCGCGCGCAACGCCGTCGCAACCGGCAGCCGCGCCGCGCGCACGGCCGGGAACAGCCCGCCGATCAGGCCGAGCAGGCATGCCCAGGCAATGCCGATGCCCAGCAGCGCCGGCGTGACTTGCATCTTGAACACCAGCGAGCCCGCGCCGCCTCCGCCAAGGCTGATCGTGTGGCCGCCGAACAGGATCCACGCCGCGGCCGCGCCGATCGAGGCGCCGAGCAGCGCGAGCAGGAGCGCCTCTCCCAGCACGGACGCGACGACGCCCGACGACCCGAAGCCGATCGCGCGCAACGTCGCAATCTCCACCGTGCGCGCACTGACAGCGGAATACATCGTATTGAGCGCCGCGAATATCGCCCCGAGCCCCATGAAGCCGCCGACGACGAGCGTGACGATGTCGAAGAACTGGCTCGCGCTCTTCGACTGCCGCGCAAAGTAGTCCGACTCCCGCTCAACCGAAACCGACAGCGTGGGATTCGTCGTGAGCGCAGTCTTGAACGGGTCGAATGCCGATCGGGACTCGAGCTTCACGATCACGCTGTTCACCGCCGTCCGCTGATAGGCCGACAGGAGCGTCGCGGAGTCGGTCAAGAATCCCGATTCGTGAGCATCACCCCCGCTCTCGAACGTACCGACCACGGTCCAGTCGCCGTTGCGCAGCACGACCTTGTCGCCGAGCTCGACACCGCTGAACTCCGCGTGCGCCCCACGGCCGACGATCAGCTCGCGCAGACCGGGCTTGTACATCCGGCCGTCGACGAGATGGATCTCGGGACGCACGGCCGCCGCCGCGGGCTCCACACCGCGCACCACGACCGCGGTGGTCGTGCCGTCCTTGCGCCGCTGCAGCGTCGCCGCCAGCCTGATCTCGGCCGACGCCGCGGCCTCGCCATCGGGCGTGCGCGCGATACCCGGTGCGTTCTTGATCGTGGCGACCGCGTCCGCCAAGAGCGTGCTCGACGTCTCGCCGTCGGCGCCGCTGCGCAGCACGATCGCGCGATCCGGAGAGCCTGTGTCGACGAGCGCGGTCGCGAGACTGCGCGTCATCCCGAATACCGAGACGATCACACCGACGACCCCCGCGATGCCGATCACGACGACACTCGACGTGCCGAGCCGGCTCGGAACGCTCCGCAGGTTCATCGCGGTGACGGCGCCGATTTGCCGAACGATGCCCATTGCGCGTCTCCCCTATCGTCCCGTCAGCGCGGCGACAATGCTCAGCCGCTGCACGCGCCGCGCCGGAGGCAGCGCGCTTACTAGCGCGAACAGTACCGCGAGCCCCAGGCCTGCACCGATCACGTCGAGCGGCATACTCATTCCGCCGGCGCCGATCGCGCGGAAGATGGGCGGCGACATGGCCCAGGCGATCGCTAGGCCCGCGCCCGCCGCCGCGGTGCACAACAGCAACGCCTCGACGAAGACGAGCACCATGACCACGGTGTTGCTGTAGCCGTAGGTCTTCAACACTGCAAGCTCAGGAATGCGCTCGCGCACGGATTGCATCATCGTGTTGCCCGTCAGGAACAGCAGCGCGAACAGCACGGCCGCGATGATCGAGTTCACGAAGAAGCCGATATCGCCCACTTGATTGATGCGCGAGCGCAACCAGTCGCGCTCGTTCATGGTCTTCGTCTCGAAAGGGGAGTTCGCGAACCGCCGATCGATGTCGTCCGCGATCTGCGTGGCGCGGCTCGGATCGTCGATGTGCGCGAAGTACAGCGTGACGGTGCCGTTGCCGAACGTGCGTTCCTCGTCGAAGTAGTCGTAGTTGATCCACATCTCGTTGCTCGGCACCTTACCGTCCGCGAACGTATAGGTGCCGAGAATCTCGAAGGTCCACTCCTGCTCGCCGTCCTTGCGCATCCAAATGGTGGAGCGAAGAGGAACACGGTCGCCGACCTTCCAGCCACGCTGCTTTGCGAGATCCTCACCGATCAGCGCGCCATTGCGCGTATGCTGCATCGCGTCGACTGCGCCGTTCTGGATGTGGACCTCCGGGAAGATCGCATCGAGACGCTCGATGTCGACGGCGCCGACTTGGACTTGGTTGCTCGGCTCCTGGTAGTAGCCGCCGAAGAAGTTGTAGTAGCCGACGCGCGCGACTCCCGGCACGCGCTCGATTTGGGCGGCGTCCGCGAGCGGCAGCGGCTCGGTGATGTTCACGCGGCTCTGGATCCGAAGACGCGTGTCGCTCATCGAGCTCACGAGCTGGTCGATGCCCGCGACGACGCCGTGCATGAGTCCCACCAGCGCGAACGCGACGACCACGGAGAGAAACGTGAGCACGGTCCTAGCCCGCTTGCGCCACAGGCCGGCCCACACCAGCGGCAGATATTTCATGCGGCGGCTCCGAAGGCGCTGTCCGTCAGCGCCCCCTTATCGACGTACAGCCGGCGCGACGCGTGCTCGGCCGCGCGCGGATCGTGCGTGACCATCACGATCGTCTTGCCCTGCTTGCGGTTCAAGAGCTGCAGCAGCCCGAGGATCGACTCCGAGGTCTCGCGATCGAGGTCGCCCGTCGGCTCGTCGCAGACGAGCAGCGTGGGATCCGAAACCAGCGCGCGCGCAATCGCGACGCGCTGCTGCTGGCCGCCCGACAACTCGCTCGGCTTATGCTTGGCGCGATCGGCGAGCCCCACGAGCTCGAGCGCCGCGCGCACGTTGCGCTTGCGCTCGCGGCTGCCGAGCTTCGTCAAGAGCAGCGGCACCTCGACGTTGCGCTCGGCCGTGAGCACCGGCAGCAAGTTGTAGAACTGGAAGATGAAGCCCACGTGGCGCGCGCGCCATTTCGCGAGCTGACCCGAAGTCAGCCGGTCGAGCCGTTCGCCCGCGACCGTGATCTCGCCTCGGTCCGGGCGATCGAGGCCGCCGATCAGGTTCAGCAGCGTCGTCTTGCCGGAGCCCGACGGCCCCATCAACGCGAGAAACTCGCCCTGCTCGACGTCGACGTTGATGCCGTGCAGCACCTCGACGCGCTGCTTGCCGCGAACGTAGCCCTTGACCACATGACGAATCGAAACCAACGCCGTCATCGTCGCTCCTCCACCTTCGGTTACCGTGCCGCCTCGAGAACCTTGACCTTCATGCCGTCGCCGAGCTCGGCCAGCGCGCCGACCGCCACGCGCGTCCCGGCCGTGAGGCCCGACAGCACGACTTGATTCGCGCCGACGCGTGCGCCGAGGCGCACGTCGCGCCGCTCGACCTTGCCGTCGCCGACGACGTAGACGACGCCCACGTCGCCGTTCGCCTGCACGGCGGCGGCGGGCACGAGCAGCGGCCGCGCGGCGTGCGCGACGCCGGGACCGCCGGCCGCCGGCTGCGCCTCGAGAAACGCCACGCGTACGCCCATCTGCGGCAAGATCCGCGGATCGGACGTCCCGAGCGCGACGCGCACCTTGACGGTGGCCTTCGCGCGATCGGCAGTCGGAATGATCGCGATCACGTGCGCCGGAATCGTCCAATCGGGGTAGGCATTCAGCGTCACGCTCACGGGCTGCCCCGGACGAACGCGGTTGATGAAGCTCTCGCTCACATCGACCTCGACCTCCAGCGAGTCCATGTCGACGATCGTGCCGATGCCGGTTCGCGTGAAGCCGCCGCCCGCGGAGATCGGCGAGACCATCTCCCCTTCTTGGGCGGCCTTGACGGTCACGACGCCGGCGAACGGCGCACGCACGATCGTGTCGTCCAGGTTGCGCTGCGTGAGCGCGAGCGTCGCATCCGCGACGTCGAGCGCACGCGCTGCGACGTCGACGCCGGTCCGCGCGGAGTCGTATGCGGCCTTCGCGGTGTCGAAGGTTTGCGCGCTGACGACTGCGCGTTCGAACTGTTGCCGATTGCGGCGAAACAAGGGCTCGGCGTTCTCGAGCGCAACTTGCGCCGCGACCAGGCTCGCCTGGGCGCGATCGCGCTCCGCGCGTGCCTGCGCGACGGCCGCGCGCAGCACCGTGTCGTCGAGCTGCGCAATGAGCTGCCCCTCCTCGACGCGTTGGCCTTCCTCGATCGAGACGGAGACGACTTTGCCCGTGATCTTGGCCGACACCGTCGCCTGGCGCCGCGCCACCACGTAGCCGGACGCGTCGAGCACGGAGGATGCGGCTTGGGAAGTCGAGTCGTCGCCCGGCGCGAGCTCGGCGATCGCGGTTGCGACGGGTACGCCGGCGGGCCAGAGGAGCCACGCCGCGGCCGCCGACAATGCCACCACGATCACGCCGGCCGCGGCCCACCCGCGGCCGTGGCGCGCCGGCGCTTCGACCTGTTCGCTGCGATCGAGCCGCAGCTGCTCCAACAGCGAAGCCTTGTCGTTCACGAGCTACCCCTTTTCTCGCCCCGACCGGTTACGCGACTGCGCATCGGTCGTGACAGCCGTTAGCAGAAACCGTGCCAAGCTGCGCAATTCGCACGTAACTCGATGAATCGTCTTTAGAATCACGGTCGATGGCCGCACGCCGCGCGCACCCGTCGGTGAGGCGCGGAATCACTCCTTAGCGAATCAGGCCAGCGGCAATGCCGATTTCACTCAAGGTTCAGGCGACGGCCATGCCGAACGAACTCTCGAGCGGTCCGCGGTTCGTTCGCCTGCACTCCTTGCTATATTCGTCTGCAAGGTATTGACGGTGGGCGTGCGCTCGCACGGAGAGAGAATGTCGAGAACGGTCGAATCCAAGCGATCGATGCGGGCACGCGGCATCGTACGCGCGCCGACTGACGACGCGTTGTTTCGTGCCCACTTCGATAACTTGCCCGGCCCCGCCTACATGTGGCGCCGTGACGGCGGCGAATTTCGTTTGATCGCCCACAACCGCGCGGCGGGCGCGCTGCACTTCAGCAACGTCGCGAACCTGCTCGGGGTGAGCGCGCACGAGCTCACGGCCGGCCAGCCGCACGACCTGTGCGCCGACCTCGAGCTCGCGGCCTCCCGCGGCATCATCGTGAAGCGGGAGATCGACTATCGGTATTTCGCGTCGCACACGGTGCGCCGGCTCGCGCTGTCGCTGGTGCCCCTGTCGGCCGATATCGTGGTGGTGCACGCCGACGACGTGACCGAGCGGCGTCGGACCGAGCAGGCGCTACGCGACAGCGAGCGCAAATATCGAATGATCGTCGACGCGGCCCACGAGGGAATCTGGACCGTCGACCCGGCCGGCATCACGACCTACGTGAACCATCGTGCCGCGCGGATGCTCGGCTGTGAGCCGGCGGATATGGTCGGGCGCAGCATGCTCGATTTCGTGGACGAGGCGCTGCACGCCGAAGCGCGCAGCCTGCTCGCGCGCCGACGGCAAATCGGCTCCGAGCAGTACGACTTCCGGCTACGCCACAAGAACGGCGCGGACGTTTGGGTCAGCGTTGCGGCGTCGCCAGTGCTCGACCATTCGAGCTCGTTCGCCGGCACGATTCACATGATCGCCGACATTACCGAACGCAAACGCGCCGAGCATGCGCTGCGCGAGTCGGAGATCCGCATCCGCGCCCTGCTCGACGCGCATCCCGATTTGATCCTGCGCGTCGATCGTGCCGGACGCTACCTCGATGTCCATTGCACGGACCCGTGCGTCGAAGCCCATATGCCGCGGCCGCTCGCCGAGTTCATCGGCGCGAGCGTCCGCGACGTGTTCGGCGAGGAGTTCGCGCGCGAGCACGGCGCGCGCTGCGAACGCGCGCTGGCGAGCGGCGAGGTGCAGCGTTGGGAAACCGCGCGCTGCGTCGAAGGCGCCAAGCGCTACGTCGAGGCTCGCTTCGTCAAGAGCGGCGACGATGAGGTCGTCGTGACCTGGCGGGACATCACGCAGCAGGTGGATCTCGAGCGCGAGGTGGTCGCGAGCAGCGAGCGCGAGAAGACCCGCATCGGCCACGACCTGCACGACGGGCTCGCGCAGCTGCTGATCGGCGTGAAGCTGATGCTCGAAGCGCTGAAGGAGAAGCTCGCCGCGAGCGGATCGCGCTACTCGGGCGATGCGGAACGCGTGGCAGCGCTCGTGCGGCGCGCAATCTCGCAGACGGGCGACATGGCGCAGGGCTTGAGCCCGATCCGCAAACGCGGCCGTCTTTCCGACGCGCTGCACCAGCTCGGCCGGCATTCCGAGGATTTGCTCGGCGTGCCGTGCTACGTGACGAGCGGCGATCTCCCGCGCCGCTTCAGTGAAACGGCCGCCACCCATCTCTACCGCATTGCTCAGGAAGGAATCACGAACGCCGCGAAGCACGGCAAGGCGACGCGCATCGACGTCGCATGCGAGGGCGGGCCGGACGGCGTGGTGCTCACGATCGCCGACAACGGCGCAGGTGTCGATCCCGCCGCGCTCGAGCGCGGCGGAATGGGCATGCACATCATGCGCTATCGCGCGCGCAGCATCGGCGGCGAGCTCACGATTGCGCCACGCCCGGGCGGCGGCACGCTCGTCAATTGCCGTTGCCCGTGGTCGGACGAAGCGGCCCCCGCGCCGGCTGCGCCCGCAACGGATTGACGTCGACCGCCACGATCACCTGGTGGGCGCCGCCGCCCACGATGAAGCCGTTGATCGGGCTCACGTCGCCGTAATCGCGGCCCCAACCGATCGTGATGTGCTCGAGATCGGGAATCAGGTTGTTGGTCGGATCGAAATCGACCCAGCCGGCGTCGGCGCACCACACGGATATCCAGGCGTGCGAAGCATCCGAGCCGACCAGTTTCTCCTTGCCTTCGGGCGGATGAGTGAGTAGATAGCCGCTCACGTACCGCGCCGCGAGCCCGAGGCTTCGCAAGCACGCGATTTCGAGGTGCGCGAAGTCTTGGCAGACCCCCTTGCGCATCGCGAACACCTCGCGCACGGGCGTCGAGACATCGGACACACCGCCGCGATACTCGAACTCGCGGTAGATCCGCGAAGTGAGATCCATCGCCGCCTCGAGCAGCGGGCGGCCCGTCATGAAGGACTGCAGGGCATAGTCGTAGACGGCTTCGTCCGCTACGACGTACGGCGACTCGAACGCGAACTCGTCGGCGCCGAGCAGCGTCTCGTCGCCGGCGCTCGCCAGCTGCTCACGCACGGTTTCCCACGGCGGGCTCGAAGCGAGGTCGATCTCGCTCGGCAGCGGCAGCACGTCCACCATGGAGCGCGCTTCGACGGCGAGCCGGTCGTGAGGCTCCTGGACGGTCACGTAGTGAACCGGGTTGCCGAAGTAGTCGCGTGACTCCGACATCAGAGTCGGCGTTGGGTCGACGCGCATCGACGAATCGAGGTAGCGCTGGCGCGGATGCTCGCGCGGCGCGAGGTGCAGCATGTGGTGCGACACGGAGACGACGTCCTCGTAGTTGAACGTCGTCTTGTGCCGTATGTCGTAGATCACGGCGGCGTCTCGCTGCGCCGGGCGCCGGCAACGCGCTGCGGCGAAGAGTGGCTGAAGAATCGCTCCGCGATGTGATCGGAAAGCTGATGCACGTCGCGGTCGATGCGCCGCGCGAGCCGATCGAGATCGATGCGTGCATCGAAGCGGCCCACCGCGGAGCCGAGCTCCGTCGGATCGGCGAGCTTGAGCTCGCTTTGCAGCCGCGCGACGATCCGCTGATCGGACGTCATCAGACCGCCGTCGTCGGCGCCGGGCAAGTGCGCGATGTGCTCGCTCAAGCTCGCGATTTGGAACATCGCGGAGCGCGGGTTCGTCTCGTCGCAGAGCAGCAGATCGAGCACCGCGGCCAATTGGGGCGACGCGTGGTAACGCGCGCGGTAGGTCATCGTGCTGTCCGCAAGCTCGAGCAACAGCTCGAGCGCGCCGTCGTCCTGCGGCTCGCCGCGCACCGCGAGCTGCTGGACGAGCTGAATCATAGAGCGCGTGCGCTCGAGCCGCCGGCCCATGTCGAGAAACCGCCAGCCGTAGCCGCGGGTCATGTTTTCCATGACCATGCCGTTGAATGCGGCGAGATATTGGATCAGCCGGTTCAACAACCGCAGCGCGTCGTCGGTCTCGTGACCCGGGCTGAGTTTCGACGTGTGCATGACCTCGGTCAGGTCGCGCAAAATCCTGAAAGTGTCGAACGACAGCCGCTCTCGCACGGCTTCGGCGTTGCGGCGCACGTTGCCGAGCACGGTCGCAAGACCGTCCTTGCATTCGGGATCGAACAGGATCGTCCAGAGCTCTTGCTCCACCGCCTCGCGGCCCTCCTGCATCGCGCGGCGGCCGCGCCGCGCGGAGAGGTGCTTTTGCACGATCAGCATCGAGACCACGCGCTCGGGCGACACGAGGCTGCGCGTCGAGCCCATCTCGCCGCCGAGCCGAATGACGAGGCTGCGGAACAGCCGCACCGCGACCTCGGCACGCTCGGTGTAGCGGCCGAGCCAGAACAAGCTGTCGGCGGAACGGCTCGGCAGGTCCCGTCCGGCGCGGCGCAGCCGCTGGCTCGCCTGCCGCTGCGCGAGCAGGCTGAACTGCTCGACCGGCTGATCCGACAACACCCAGGTGTCCTTGCTGATGTCGCCGGCCTCGAGCCATGGCGCACGCGGGTCGGAGCCCACCGCCACTCGCGTCAGACCGCCCGGCATCACCTCGTAGCCGTTCGCGGTCGCCGCCACGTACACGCGCAACGACACGGGCGCGCTTTCGAGCGTGTTCGTGTCGCTCCAAGCGGGCGCCGTCGACAGCACGACGCTCTCCTGACCGACGAAGTCGTGTCCCGCGCGCTCGATCTCGCGCGCGAGCTTGAGCCGCTCGGCGGTGCTCGTATCCGGACCGACGAGACCGCCCTGCCCCCGCGCGAAGAGATTGCGGGCGGACGATACGCGCCGCACCACGAGCTCGTCCAAATGGCTGAGCACGTACTCGCGCTCGCGCGCTTGGCCGCACCACCAGGTCGCAATGCTCGGTATCGCGAGCTCCTCGTCCAGAAAGAATTGCGAGAGAGTCGGCAGAAAGCTCAGGAGCGCATCGCTCTCCACGAGGCCGGACCCGAGCGAATTGCCGATCGTGACTCTGCCGGCGCGCGCCGCACGCAGCAGGCCCGGCACGCCGATCAAAGAGTCCGTGCGCAGCTCGAGCGGATCGCACATCTCGGCGTTGATGCGCCGCATGATCAAATCGACGGGCTTCAGGCCCTCGACGGTCTTCAAATAGACCCGGTCGTCGCGCACCGTGAGATCCGAGCCTTCGACCACGCTGAATCCCAGGTAGCGCGCAAGATACGCGTGCTCGAAGTAGTTCTGCTGGGTCGGACCCGGAGACAAGAACACCGCGAGCGGCTGATCGTGGCTCGAGAGGCTCATGAAGTGGTCGCTGAACGAGCGGAAGAAGCTCGCGAGCCGGCGCACGTTGCGCTCGGCGAACAGCTCCGGCAGGGACTGCGACGACGCAACGCGGTTCTCGAGCGCGTAGCCAGCGCCCGACGGCGCCTGCGTGCGATCGCTCAGCACCCACCAGCGCCCGTCCGGCGAGCGGGCGAGATCGAACGCGACGAAGTGCAGATGCAGGTCGTCGCGTACGGGCACGCTCGTGCAGGGCCGCAGGAACTGTGGATTGCCGAACACGAGCCCCGGGGGCAGCACCTGCTCCTTCAGGACGCGCTGCGCGCCGTAAAGGTCGACGAGCAGCGCATTCAGGAGCCGCGCACGCTGGGTCACGCCGCGCTCGATCGCGGCCCATTCGGCTGGATCGAGCAGCAGCGGAAACAGATCGAGCCGCCAGGGCCGGCTGTCGCGGTCGCCGCTGGCCGAAAACGTCACGCCGTTCTCGATCAGCAGACGCTGGGCCTTCTGCTGCGCGGCGCGCGTCGCGTCGCTGCCCATGGCGGCAAACGTCTCGAGCACGGCGCGCCAGCGCGGCCGGAGCGCGCCAGCTTCGTCGAGCATCTCGTCGTAGACCCCGGGCGTGCGGCGGTAGGACTCGACCAGCTTCGCTTCGCGCGTGGCGTGCTCGCTTGCTGCAGTGTTAATCGCGGCCATCCCTTTGGTACCTCGGCGGCACGATTCTAACGACTGGCGGGTCGCCGCAATACCTAGCGCTCGGTCCGCGAATGGCGAAGTCCCGGAAGGGGTTCACGACACGGCAGCCGCGGACCGCCGCCATGCCTAGTGCGACCAGCGGAGATCGAGCGTGTGCGGGTACTCCGGGCGGGATACCGCGACGGGGTCCTGGTAGGGGCCGGCCGTATGGCCGAACGGGAAGAAGCGCGCCAGGCGCCGGCTCTCGGCTTCGTAGGAGTTGACGGGGAAGCTGTCGTAGTTGCGCCCGCCCGGGTGCGCGACGTGATACGTGCAGCCCGCGACCGCCCGACCCGACCACCGGTCGTACAAGTCGAACACGAGCGGCGCATCGATCGGGATCGTCGGTTGCAGGCTCTGCGCCGGCCGCCAGGCACGAAAGCGCACGCCGCCGACGTACTCCTCCGCCTCGCCGGTCGCCACGAGCGGCACGCGCTTGCCGTTGCACGCAACCACGTAGCGGGAGCCGGTCATGCCGCGCACCTTCACCTGCAGCCGCTCGACGGAGGAGTCGACGTAGCGGACCGTGCCGCCGACCGCCCCCTCCTCGCCCAGCACGTTCCACGGCTCGAGCGCCTGGCGCAGCTCGATCTCGAGGCTGCCGAATCCGACCTTGCCGTACAGCGGAAAGCGAAACTGGAAGTGCGGCGCGAACCACTCGAGATCGAGCGCATAGCCCGCGCGGTTCATGTCGCCGATGACCTCGGTGAAATCGTGCCAGACGTGGTGCGGCAGCATGAAGCGATCGTGCAACTGCGTGCCCCAGCGCACGAGGTCGCCCGCGTACGGCGTGCGCCAGAAGCGCGCGACGAGCGCGAGCAGCAGCACTTGCTGCACGAGGCTCATGCGCGCATGCGGCGGCATCTCGAACGCGCGAAACTCCACGAGCCCGAGCCGACCGGTCGGCCCGTCGGGCGAATACAGCTTGTCGATGCAGATCTCAGTGCGATGCGTGTTGCCCGTGACGTCGATCAGCAGATTGCGGAACAACCGGTCGACCAGCCAGGGCGGCGGACGAGGATCGGCGGTCTCCACTTGCTTGAACGCGAGCTCGAGCTCGTAGAGCGAATCGTGCCGCGCCTCGTCGATGCGCGGCGCCTGACTCGTGGGCCCGATGAAGAGGCCCGAGAATAGGTAGGACAGCGACGGATGATGCTGCCAATAGGTGATCAGGCTGCGCAGGAGATCCGGCCGCCGCAGGAACGGGCTATCGGCCGGCCGGGCGCCGCCGAGCACGACGTGGTTGCCGCCGCCGGTGCCCGTATGGCGGCCGTCGATCATGAACTTCTCGGTGGTGAGCCGCGTCAAGTGCGCGTCCTCGTAGAGGCCCTCGGTGATCGCGCGCATCTCGTCCCAGCCGCTCGCGGGCTGCACGTTCACCTCGATCACGCCGGGATCGGGCGTCACCTTGATCACGTTGAGCCGCCAGTCGCGCGGCGGCTCGTAGCCCTCCAAGTGCACGGGCAGATCGAGCTCGGCGCTCGCATCCTCGATCGCGGCGACGAGATCGAGGTAGTCCTCGAGCTCGGCGACCGGCGGCATGAATACGCAGAGCCGGCCGTCACGCGGCTCCACGGCGATCGCCGTGCGCGCGAACGGGCCGGTCTGCTGACGCACCGGCCGCTCGCGCGGCGGCTCACGGCGCTCGCCGCGCAGGAACGGCTGGCGCGACGGATGCGGATCGGGCAGCTCGCCGCGCTCGGCGAACGGATCCGACGGCACGACGTACGGATAATCGACGGGCGCCACGTAAGCGAGCGACGGCAGCGGCAGCCTGAAGCCGATCGGCGAGTCGCCGGGCATGAGGAACAGCTTCCCCGTGCGCGTCGTCCACGACTCGCTGATCCAGCGCCGCGCGTCGGCCGCCTGCGCGTTCCAGCGCTGGATCGGCAGCACGTACCCGACCGGCTTGCCCAAACCGCGCTCGAACACTTTTGCCAGCCGCGCGCGCGCCATCGGATCGTCGAGCCGGTTCGACGACGGATCGAGGTTCGCGGGCAGCTTGCGCTCCTGGCCGATGTAATGCCACGGATCCTCGTACGCGGCCGCGAGCGCTTTCGCATCGACGTCGAGCCGCACCGCGACGGCCGCGAGCAGCCTGCGGGCCTGCTGGGGAGTCGCGTCATAGGTCTCGTCTTCGGCCGCGATCAGCCGCGGGTCGTTCCATAGCGGTTTGCGATCGTTGCGCCAGTACAGCGAGAACGCCCAACGCGGCAGCTGCTCGCCTGGATACCATTTGCCCTGGCCGAAGTGCAGCAGTCCGTGCGGCGCGAATCGCGCGCGCAAGCGCTTGATCAGGCTCGCGGCGTACTCGCGCTTGCTGGGGCCGCTCGCCGCCGTGTTCCATTCGGGCGCGTCCGCGTCGCCGCTCGCGACGAACGTCGGCTCGCCGCCGATCGTAATCCGCACGTCGTCGGTCGCGAGCTGCCGCTCGACGCGGCGGCCGAACGCATCCACCGCCCGCCACTGCTCCTCGCTGTAGGGTTTCGTGACGCGCGGCGATTCGGCGATGCGCTGCACGCTCATGCGGTGCTCGAACTTCGTCTCGCACTCCTCGACCGCGCCCGTGATCGGCGCCGCGCTCACCGGATGGGGCGTGCACGCGAGCGGAATGTGCCCCTCGCCCGCGAACAAACCCGACGTGGGATCGAGGCCGATCCAGCCCGCGCCCGGCAGATACGCCTCGCACCAAGCGTGCAGATCGGTGAAGTCGTGCGTTGCGCCGGACGGCCCGTCGAGCGCTTTGACGTCCGGCACGAGCTGGATCAGATAACCGGAGACGAAGCGGCTCGCGATGCCGAGATGCCGCAGGAGCTGCACGAGCAGCCAGCCCGTATCGCGGCAGGACCCCGAGCCGAGCGCGAGCGTCTCCTCGGGCGTCTGCACGCCGGGCTCGAGCCGAATCGTGTAGCGGATGTCGCGCTGCAGGTTTTGGTTCAAACCGACGAGGAAGTCGACGGTGCGCATCGGCCGCTGCGCACGCAGCGAGCGCACGAGTGTTTTCAGGAGCGGCGGCGCGGGCAGCTTTACGAGGAACGGCTCGAGATCCTTGCGCAGCGTCGGCTCGTACTCGAACGGATGCTCCTCGGCCTCGGGCTCGAGAAAGAAATCGAACGGGTTGTGCACGACCATGTCGGCGACGAGATCCGTCTCGACATGAAAATACGACACCTTCTCCGGATAGACCACGCGCGCCATGAAGTTCCCGTGCGGGTCCTGCTGCCAATTCAGGAAATAGCCCTTCGGCTCGATCTTCAGCGCATAGCTCAGGATCGGCGTACGGCTGTGCGGCGCGGGCCGCAAGCGAATGACCTGCGGGCCCATTTGCACGGGACGATCGTAGTCGTAGCGGGTCTGATGATTCAGTGCAACGTGGAGCGTCATTCGGTCGCGTATCGGCGAGCGCAGGGGCAGGTTCGAGTATAGCGAATCGCCTTTCCGTCGCAGCCCTCGACGGGTGAGCGCGGCTCAAGCGTGACGCGCTGGCCCGCTCACGCGCCGATGCCGGGGCTCGAGCTCTTCGGCCTATTGCTCGGCTCGCCTCGCACCGTGATCACGCTGATGGTCAGCACGATCACGAGCAAGTCGGTGACACCGAAGCTGCCGACCTCGCGCTGCGCGAGAAAGCGGATCATCGCGAACAGGCCGAGATAGATCAGGGTGCCCTGCAAGCGAGCCGCGACGGCAAGGCCGCGGATCGGCGCTCAGCCGCCGCCGATGGTGCGGTCGCCGCCCATATACGGCACGAGCGCTTCGGGCACGCGGATCGAGCCGTCCGCTTGCTGATAGTTCTCGAGCACTGCGATCAAGGTGCGGCCGACCGCGAGGCCCGAGCCGTTCAACGTGTGCACGTGCTCGGGTTTGCCGGTTTCCGGATTGCGCCAGCGCGCTTGCATGCGCCGCGCCTGAAACGCCTCGCAATTGCTGCACGAGGAGATCTCGCGATAGCGGTCCTGGCCCGGCAGCCAGACCTCGATGTCGTAGGTCTTCGCGGACCCGAAGCCGGTGTCGCCCGCGCAGAGCGCCATCACGCGGTACGGCAGGTCGAGTCGCTGCAAGATCGTCTCGGCGTTGCCGAGCAGGCGCTCGAGCTCGGCGTAGGAATCCGCCGGCTTCACGATGTGCACGAGCTCCACCTTCTCGAACTGGTGCTGGCGGATCATCCCGCGCGTATCCTGCCCGTAGCTGCCGGCCTCGGAACGAAAGCAAGGCGTATGCGCCGTGAGGCGCAGCGGCAAATCTGCCGCCTCGACGATCGTGTCCGCCACGAGGTTCGTGAGCGAGACCTCGGCCGTGGGAATCAGCCGCAGCTTGTTCGCGCCTTCGAGCGCGAACAGGTCGTCCGCGAACTTCGGCAGCTGACCGGTGCCGAACAGCGTGCGGTCGTTCACGAGGTACGGCACGTAGGTCTCGCTGTAGCCGTGCTCGCGCGTGTGCACGTCGAGCATCAGCTGCGTGAGCGCACGCTGCAGCCGCGCGAGCGCCCCGCGCAGCACGACGAAGCGGCTGCCCGAAAGCTTCGCTGCCGCGTCGAAATCCATGAGACCGAGCGCCTCGCCGAGGGCAACGTGATCTTGCGCCGGGAACGCAAACTGCGGCGGCGTGCCGACGCGGCGCACTTCGACGTTCGACTCCGCGTCGCGGCCGTCGGGCACGGTATCGCTCAACAGATTCGGCAGCCCCGCGAGAAACGCATCGAGCTCGGCCGCGACCGCCGCGAGCCGCTCCTCGCCCGCGGCAAGGTCCGCCCCGAGCGCACCGACCTCGCGCTTGAGCGCCTCGACGTCGGCGCCCGCGGCCTTCGCCTTGCCGATCTCCTTCGAGCGCTCGTTGCGCGTTTGCCGCGCCGCCTCGACCCGCGTCTGCAGCTCCTTGCGCTGCGTTTCGAGCGAAAGGTAGCGAGCGCGGTCGAACGTGAAACCGCGCCGCGCGAGATTCGCGACGGCGGAGTCGAGATCGTTGCGCAGCAGTTTAGGGTCCAGCATGTCGATTACTCGGCCGCACGTCCGCGCGGCGGCATGCGTCAGGAATTCGCGGGCAGCAGACGCTCGACGCGTTGGCACCAGCCGCCCGTCACCCACAGCGACACCGCGAGGCCGACCGCCACGCCGATACCGTCCGCGAGTATGTCGTACAGGTCGAACGTGCGCGTCGCGGTCGTAGCCTGCAGCATGTCGAGCAACGCTCCAAGCGCGAACAGAACGAGCGCGATCAGCAAATGACGGCTGCGCGGGTACAGACCCGCGAACCACACCATCAGCAGGAAGTACGACGCCGCATGCAGGTGCTTGTCGCCGATCGTGATGGCGTGCAGCATGCGCGCGGGCACGAGGCTGCCGACGATGACGCCCACCACGAGCAGCCAACCGAGCGTGGCCCAAATCCACGGATAACGCAGCGGCAACATCGGCTCAACCTCCGGATCCGATCACGTCGACGCCGGCCGGCGGCTGAAACACGAACTCGCTCGAATCGATCTTCGGGTTCACGTGCACGTTCTCGAGCTCGATCTTCGTGACTTGGTTCAGGCCGTCCACGAGCTCGAGCCGTTCCGGCGCGCGGTCGTGGAAGCCGATCGCGATCGAGCTGAAGTCCCCGCCGGCGGCCTTCGGCGTCAGCTTGACCCACTCGAGACCGTCGCGCGCGTAGGTGTCGACCACGTTGAATCCGTCGCGCACGGCCCCGCCGCTGCTCAACAGGCGCGCCGGGCTCGATGCCACGGATTCGTCGAGCGGCGCGACCGTGACTTGGGCGAGGTCGACGTCGTACATCCAGAGCTTCTTGCCGTCGGCCACGATCGTGAGCTTGCTCGGCCCTTGGTATTCCCAACGGAAATGGTCGGGCCGCTCGAGCTCGAGCGTGCCCAATTGCGTCTCGACCAGCGTCTGCTCGGGCGTCCAGAGCTCCTGGCGAAAATCGGCCGTCAACGTGTGGACGTCCGCGAGAAACGCGTCGAGACGATCGAGGCCGGGGCCGTTTGGCGACTGAGCGACAGCCGGGGCGGCGAAGGCCGCCGTGAGCCATGCGACGGCAAGGCTAGTCGAGGCCCGGAGGCGGCGGGGCGAGGACCTCCCTGAATCCGTTCGTCTGCAGACTTCCAACGATGCCAGCCTCCTCCATGGTCTCGACCATCCGCGCCGCGCGGTTGTAGCCGATCTTCAACCGCCGCTGAATGCCTGAAATGGAGGCCTTGCGCGTTTCGGTCACGATGCGGACCGCTTGATCGTAGAGCGGATCTTGCTCGCCGTCCAACTCGCCGGCGGCGCCTCCCGCCGGCTCGAGCCCGAGCACGTCGCCGGCCGGCCCGTCGAGCACGTCGTCGATATAGGAAGGGCTGCCCGTCGCGCGCAGCGCCTTGACGACGGAGTGCACCTCGTTGTCCGACACGAATGCGCCGTGCACGCGGATCGGCGTGGAGGTGCCCGACGGTAGATACAGCATGTCGCCGTGACCGAGCAGATGCTCGGCGCCGATCTGGTCCAAGATCGTGCGCGAGTCGACTTTTGCGGAGACCTGGAATGCGATGCGGCACGGGATGTTGGCTTTGATGAGACCCGTGATCACGTCGACCGACGGCCGCTGCGTCGCGACGATCATGTGGATGCCGGCCGCCCGGGCCTTCTGCGCGAGCCGCGCAATCAGCTCTTCGACCTTCTTGCCGACCATCATCATCATGTCGGCGAGCTCGTCGATGATCACCACGATGTACGGCAGGGTGCCGAGCGGCGGCGCTTGCTCGTCCTCGAGGGTCGGCGTAAACGTCGGGTCGAGCAGCGGTTCGCCCTTCTCCTCGGCTTCCGTGACCTTGCGGTTGTAGCTCGAGAGGTGGCGCACACCGAGCTTCGCGAGCAGCGCGTAGCGGCGCTCCATCTCGGCCACGCACCAGCGCAACGCGTTCGCGGCCTGCTTCATGTCGGTCACGACCGGCGCGAGCAGATGCGGGATGCCCTCGTAGACCGAGAGCTCGAGCATCTTCGGATCGATCATGATCAACCGCACGTGCTCGGGCGTGGACTTGTACAACAGCGACAGCACCATCGCGTTCAACGCGACCGACTTGCCCGACCCCGTGGTGCCCGCGATCAGGAGATGCGGCATCCGCGCGAGGTCCGCGACCACGGGCTGCCCGCCGATGTCCTTGCCGAGCGCGAGCGTGAGCGGCGACTTGAGCTCGTCGTAGACTTGCGACTTCACGATCTCGCCGAGCGCGACGATCTCGCGCGACTCGTTCGGGATCTCGAGGCCCACGTAAGGCTTGCCGGGAATGATCTCGACCACTCGCACGCTGACCGTGGCGAGCGAGCGCGCAAGATCCTTCGCGAGGTTGCTGATCTGACTGCTCTTCACGCCCGCAGCGGGCTTGATTTCGAAACGCGTGACCACGGGACCCGGATGGACAGCCACGACCTCGGCCTCGACGCCGAAGTCGGCGAGCTTCAGCTCGACGAGCCGCGACATCGCCTCGAGCGCCTCGGCCGAATAGCCGCCCATCTTCGGCGGCGGATCCTCGAGCAGCGACAACGGCGGTAGCTCGGTGGACGCCGGCGGCTCGAACAGCGGCACCTGACGCTCGCGCTCGAGCCGTGAGCTGACCTCGACCTTCTCGAGCGTCGGCTCGATCCGCGGCGCGGGCGCCTTCGGTTTCG
Source organism: uncultured Gammaproteobacteria bacterium (assembly GCA_963817615.1). GTDB lineage: Bacteria > Pseudomonadota > Gammaproteobacteria > Steroidobacterales > Rariloculaceae > FEN-1219. Next base: position 1,786,507 of record CAWFPH010000003.1, read on the forward strand.
CGCGCACCTTGCTCACGACCTCTTGCCGCTGCTGCTTCGCGCGGCGGCCCACGAGCCAAATCCGCAGCCGGTTGGCGAGCACGTTGAGCTCCGTGACGCCCCCATAGACGGCGCGGCCCGTGCGATCCATCACCGCGAGCCACGACACGCCGGTTGCGAGCGAGACCCCCGCGAGCCACAGCACGAGCAGCAGCACCGTCGCACCGAGCAGCCCCAAGCCGCGCTCGAGGCCGCCACCGACCACCTGGCCCAGGATGCCGCCCGCCGTCTCACGCATTTGCGGCGCGCCGAAATGCAGCGTTGCGAGCCCAGAGCTCGTCGCAATCGTCAGCACGAAGCCGACCGCGCGGAAAATCAGCGGCCCGCGGCCCGGCAGCTCGCGGTGCCGAAACAGGAACACGCCCGCGACCAGCACGAGCACCGGAAAGAGATACGCGGACTCCCCGAACAGCAGGAACGCCAGATCGGCGAACCAAGCACCCGCGGGACCCATGCGGTTCGCGACGGCGCTCGAGCCGTCGGCCACGCTGAACGCGGGATCGCCGGGGCTGTAGGTCAGGAGCGCGAGCAATAGGATCACGCTCAAGCCTGCGAGCACCCAGAAGGCCGACTCTCTCAAGCCTCTGATCCGCGGCACAAAAAAGGTATCGACGGCGGCGCCGCCTTTGGCTTTATTCAAGTTACGCGCGATGAACCGAGCATAATCGACTGATTATACTGATGGCGCAGCGCGCGACTAGCCTTCCTCGTTATCGGGCTCGCGGCTCGCATCGCCGCAATCGAAGCACTACCATCGAATGCCGAACGGCGCTTCCTCACCGATGCAACTGCGAATCGCGCAAACCTCGAGCCTGCTCGACACCGACGCGCGCGCATGGAATGCGCTCGCGGGCGACAACCCGTTCTTGAAGCACGAGTTCTTGAGCGCGCTCGAGCGCAGCGGCTGCGTGGGTCCGCGCACGGCCTGGCAACCGAGCTACCTGCTCGCGCACGACGCGGCGGGGCTCGTCGGCGCGCTGCCGCTGTACTTGAAATACGACTCTCGCGGCGAATTCGTGTTCGATTGGGGCTGGGCCGACGCCTACGAGCGCACGGGGCGTGCCTACTATCCGAAGCTCGTCGCGTCGGTGCCGTTCACGCCGGCCACCGGCGACCGCCTGCTCGTGCGGCCGGGCGCCGACACGGCGGCCGTCGCCCGCTCCCTCCTCACGGCCGCACGCGAGCTCGCGGCGGAGGTCGACGCCTCGTCGCTGCACGTGCTGTTCCCGACCGAGCCCGAGCGCGCACTGCTCGACGGCGAGGGCTTCTTGAGCCGCAAGAGCTGCCAGTTCCATTGGCACAACGACGGCTACGCCGACTTCGACGATTTTCTCGGCCGCTTCAGCTCCGCGAAACGCAAGAAGGCGCGGCGCGAGCGGCGCCGGATCGCCGAGGCGGGCATCGAGTTCGCACAGCTGCGCGGCGACGAGCCGAGCCGCGCGGAGTGGGACGCGATCTTCGAGTTCTACTCGCGCACGTTCGAGCGCCGCGGCCGAGCGCCGTATCTGAACCGCGAGTTCTTCGACGACATCGCACGCACGATGCCCGAGAATCTCGTGCTCGTGGTCGCGCGCCACGGCGGCACGCCGATCGCGGTCGCGATCTGCTTCCGCGGCGCTGCAACGCTCTATGGCCGTTACTGGGGCAGCCTCGCCGACTTCCACAGCCTGCACTTCGAGACCTGCTACTACCAAGGCATCGAGTACTGCATCCGCGAAGGGCTCGAGAAATTCGAGCCCGGCACGCAAGGCGAGCACAAGATCAGCCGCGGCTTCACGCCGAGTGCGACCTGGTCCTGCCACTGGCTGCGCGACCGCGCGTTTCACGCCGCCGTGGCGGACTTTCTCGCGCGCGAGACGCCGCACGTGGATGCCTATATGGATGAGCTCGAGGAGCACGTGCCGTATCGGCGTGACACGCTCGGCTCGGCCACGGGCTGACGTGCGGTGACGCGCCTGCGTTGGTTGTCGCCGGCCGACGCGGCCGATCGCTTTCCGCCGCCGCGGGAAGCGCTCACGGAGCCGAACGGCCTGCTCGCGGCCGGCGGCGATCTCACGCCGCAGCGGCTGCTCGCAGCCTATCGCCGCGGGATCTTTCCGTGGTACGAGCAGGGCCAACCGATCCTCTGGTGGAGCCCGAATCCGCGGGCCGTGCTCGAGCTCGACGCGCTCAAGATCTCCCGAAGCCTGAAGCGCTCCATTAATAAAGGTGGGTTCGAGGTCCGAATCGATACGGCGTTCGCCGCGGTGGTCGCAGGCTGCGCGGCACCGCGCCGTTACGGCGGCTCGACCTGGATCACGGCCGAGATGGCGCGGGCGTACGCGCGCTTGCACGAGCTCGGCTGGGCACACTCCGTCGAGAGCTGGCGCGACGGCGCGCTGGTCGGCGGGCTGTACGGCGTCGCCATTGGCCGCGTGTTCTTCGGCGAGTCGATGTTCGCCCGCGCGACGGATGCATCGAAAGTCGCGCTCGCGCGGCTCGTCGAGCAGCTTCGCGCGCGCGGCTTCGCGCTGGTCGATTGTCAGGTCGGCTCCGAGCACATGCGCAGTCTCGGCGCACACGACTTACCGCGCGACGAATTCCTTGCACGCTTGGACGTGCTCTGCGAGCCGCCGGGCACGCCGTGCTCGTGGCGAGCAACCTGACGTAAGCGCTTGTGATGACGCCGCTTTTCGTGCGCCGCAGCGCGGCTGGCGCGCGTTTGCGGCCGTTCTTCCCTTTATGCAACAATGCGGCGCGCGTTCGGCGCCCTGCCTGTTGCGAAATGGCCAAAGAAGAAGCAATTCAAATGGAAGGAACGGTGGTGGAAACGCTGCCGAACACCACGTTTCGCGTCGCGCTCGAGAACGGCCACGTCGTCACTGCCCACATCTCGGGCAAGATGCGCAAGCACTACATTCGAATCTTGAAAGGCGACGCCGTCACGGTCGAGCTCACGCCTTACGACCTGACCAAAGGCCGCATCGTCTACCGCGCGCGCTGAGCGCTCAGCCTTTGTCCTTGTCCTCGGTGAGCGCCTCGTCCGAGGGGCTGCCGCGCAGCTTGCTGCGCAAGCCGTCGACCGCTCGCGAGAAGTCGCCGCCGTCCCCGGCGGGCGGCCGAGCAGGCGGCTCGCTGCCGCCGCCGCGCGATTCGGCCCCCCCGGACTCCGGCAGGTGCGCGAGCTCGCGCGTCATCGGCTCGGGCGTGAGGATGAGCGACTCGCCGTCGTCGGCCACCTCGATGCGTACGTGGCCGCCGCTCGTGAGCTTGCCGAACAGCAGCTCCTCGGCGAGCGGCCGCTTGATGTGCTCCTGGATTACGCGCGCCATCGGCCGCGCGCCCATCTTCTTGTCGTAACCGCGCCGCGCAATCCACTCGCGCGCGGCCGGATCGAGCTCGATCGTGACCTCGTTCTTGTCGAGCTGCGCCTCGAGCTCGACGACGAGCTTGTCGACGACGCGCGCAATCGACGCCTCGTCGAGCGGCTCGAACTGGATGATCGCGTCCAGACGGTTGCGGAACTCGGGCGAGAACAGCTTCTTCAGCACCTCCATCGCGTCCGTCGAGTGGTCCTGCTGCATGAAGCCGACCGACGCGCGACTCATCTCTTGCGCGCCCGCGTTGGTGGTCATCACGATCGTGACGTTGCGGAAATCGGCCTTGCGGCCGTTGTTGTCCGTCAGCGTGCCGTGGTCCATGACCTGCAGCAGCAGGTTGAAGACCTCCGGGTGTGCCTTCTCGATCTCGTCGAACAGCACCACGCAGTGCGGATGCTTCGTGATCGCCTCGGTGAGCAGCCCGCCCTGATCGAAGCCGACGTAGCCCGGCGGCGCGCCGATCAATCGCGACACCGTATGCCGCTCCATGTATTCCGACATGTCGAAGCGGATCAGCTCGACGCCCATCGTGAGCGCGAGCTGGCGCGTGACCTCGGTCTTGCCGACACCCGTGGGCCCCGAGAACAGGAACGACCCGACGGGCCGGCGCTCGTCGCCGAGCCCGCTGCGCGACATCTTGATGGCGGAGGCGAGCGCGTTGATTGCACGGTCCTGGCCGAAGATCACGAGCTTGAGATCGCGCTCGAGATTGCGCAGCACGTCGCGGTCGGACGCCGACACGGTCTTGGGCGGAATCCGCGCAATCTTCGCGACGATCTCCTGGATGATCTCGACGTCGACGACGCGCGGCCGCTGGCCCTCGGGCTTCAGGCGGCAGCTCGCACCCGCCTCGTCGATCACGTCGATCGCCTTGTCCGGCAAGTGCCGATCGTTGATGTGCTTGCTCGACAGATCCGCGGCGGCGCGCAGTGCCTCGTCGGTGTACGCGATGCCGTGGTGCTCCTCGAAGCGGCTCTTGAGCCCGCGCAGGATCTCGACCGTCTCGGCCACGGACGGCTCGGTCACGTCGATCTTCTGGAAACGCCGTGCGAGCGCGTGGTCCTTCTCGAAGATGCCGCGGTATTCCGTGTACGTGGTCGAGCCGATGCAGCGCAGCTCGCCGTTGGCGAGCACCGGCTTGATCAAGTTCGATGCATCCATCACGCCGCCCGAGGCGGCGCCCGCGCCGATCACGGTGTGGATCTCGTCGATGAACAGAATCGCACCTTGCTGCTTCTTCAAGCCGGCGACCACGCCCTTGAGCCGCTTCTCGAAATCGCCGCGATACTTCGTGCCGGCGATCAGCGAGCCCATGTCGAGCGCGTAGATCGTGCACTGGCGCAGCACGTCCGGCACCCTGCCCTCGACGATCAGCCGCGCGAGCCCTTCGGCCAGCGCGGTCTTGCCGACGCCGGCCTCGCCGACGAACAGCGGGTTGTTCTTGCGCCGCCGGCAAAGGATCTGAATGGTGCGCTCGATCTCGAGCTGCCGGCCGATCAGCGGATCGATCTTCCCGGCCCGCGCGAGGTCGTTCAAGTTGGTCGTGAAACGCTCGAGCGCGCCGGCCTCGCCGCGCTCGCCGTCGACCGCGCTCTCGTCCGCCTCGGGCTTCGCGTCCTGCACCTTCGGCACGCCGTGAGACACGAAATTCACGACGTCGAGCCGCGCGACGTCCTGCAGGCTCAGCAGATACACGGCTTGTGACTGCTTCTCGCCGAAGATCGCGACCAGCACGTTGACCGGCGTGACTTCCTTGCGCCCGCTCGACTGCACGTGGAACACCGCGCGCTGCAGCACGCGCTGAAAGCCGAGCGTGGGCTGCACGTCGGCCTCGTCGTCCTCGCCGCTGCGCCGCGGCGTGGAGTCGTCGATGAAGTCCTTGAGCTCGCGACGCAGCCGGACGATGTCCGCGCCGCACGCCTTCAAGGTCTCGACGACCTGAGGCGTGTCGAGCAGCGCGAGCAGCAGGTGCTCGACCGTGATGAATTCGTGTCGCTCTTCGCGCGCCTTTTGGAACGCGTCGTTCAAACAGTATTCGAGCTCGCTAGAAAGCATTTAGGTCTCTTCCATGGTGCAAAGCAGTGGATGTTGATGCTGCTGGGCCAGTCCCGTGACCTGCGCCACCTTGGTCTCCGCGATCTCATACGTATACACGCCGCAAACGCCTTTGCCCTTGGTATGCACCTCCAACATGATCCGGGTGGCCGTGTTGCGGTCGAGCGAGAACACCTTTTCGAGGACCTGAACGACGAACTCCATCGGAGTGTAGTCGTCATTCAACAGAATAACCCGATACAGGGGGGGACGCTTGAGGCGCGGCTTGGCCTCTTCGGTCACCAGACCGTAATCGTCATCCTTGCCGACTTTGGAGCGGTCGTTGGCCATCTCAGGGAATTCTATCGGCCCTCGGAGGTCAATCAAAGACGAAATCGAACGCGTTGGGGATCGGGCTGGGCACTGGATCGCGAGTAACGCGAAAACGATCACAGTGTCTGCAAATTCAGTCACTTGTTACGGCCGGTGAGGCTGACCTATCATGCTCCGTCGACCGTGGGCTGCGTCGACCGGGCTGCTCGTATGGATTTCGCGAAACGACTCGCTGAGCTGAGAGACCAGTCGCCGGAGCAATGGATCGGCGCGGCCAACCGCTATCTCCCTCCCGGAGTGACCGCCCTCCTCGTGCTCGGCATCGCATATCAGCTCGCCGCGCTCACCTGGTCGCTCGCGGGGTCGGTCAGCGTCGAAAGCTCCCCGCCCATACCGGTTTCGGGACCTTCCGCGACCACCACGCAAGATTCATCGGACCTCGGCATCCTGTCGACCGCGCATCTGTTCGGCGAGGCGCCGAAGCAAACGGCGGCGCCGGTGCTGCCGGCGGTCGTCGACGCGCCCGACACGAGCTTGAGCCTCACGCTCACGGGCATCCTCTATAAGGAGGACAAGAGCGGCCAAGCGATCATCGCGGCGAACCGCGGTCAGGAGAAGACCTATCAAATCGGCCAGACGATCGACAATGCGAACGGCGCGACGCTGCATTCCGTGCTCTCGGACCGCGTGCTTTTGAACTTGGGGGACCATCTCGAGTCGCTGCGCCTGCCGAAGCAGCAGACGACGAACGCCGCTGCGGCGCCGCGCCTCCCGGCCGCCATGCTCGCACCGGCCGCCGCGCCCGCGAACGAGTCACTGCGCCAGGTGATCAGCCAAAACGCCTCGCGCATCACCGACGTCGTGCGAATCGCGCCGCAGGTCGATCAGGGCAAGGTCGTCGGTTTCCGGGTGAATCCGGGCCGAGATCGGGACACGTTCGAAACGCTCGGCTTCGAGGCCGGCGACGTGATCACGGACGTGAACGGCACCCCGCTCAACGATGCGCAGGCAGGCCTCAAGGTGTTCGAATCGCTCGGCGAGGCCACGATGGCGAACGTGACCGTGCTACGCAACGGCCAGCCGCAGGTGCTCGTCGTGGATACGAGCCAGCTGCAAAACGTCGAGGAGAACCGCGAGTGACGGCAATCGCCGCGCCCGCAATCCGCGATCGTCCTCGCACGGCCGCACGGGCGGCGCTCATGGCTGCGCTCAGCGCCACGCTACTGTTCGCGCTCGGCCAGGCGTCGGCGCAAACGACCTACACCGCGAACTATCGCGACGCGGATATCCGCGCGTTTGCGGATCAAGTGCAGCAGGTGATCGGCAAGCCGATCATCGTCGATCCGCGCGTGCGCGCTCAGGTCACCGTGTACTCGAACGCGCCGATGTCGCGCGATGCCTTCTATCAATTGTTCTTGTCGACGCTCGAGGTGCACGGCTTCGTCGCGCTGAACTCGGGCGATGCGATCGAGATCGTGCCCGACGCAAACGCGCGCTTCGGCACCGGCGACGACTTCGTGACGCAGGTGGTCGTGCTCCAGCACATCGGCGCCGCGCAGCTCGTGCCGATCCTCAGGCCGCTCTTGCCGCAGTCGGCGCACCTGGCGGGCCTGCAATCGTTCAACGGCCTGATCATCGCCGACCGGCCGCAGAACCTCGATCGAATCCTCGCGTTGATCCACCGAATGGATCAGGCCGGCAATCAGGAGATCGAGGTCATCCCGCTCGAGAACGCATCCTCCGAAGAGGTCGTGCGGATGCTGAGCGCGCTCAACCAGGCGTCGCAGGCAGCCGGCGGCGCGCCGCCCGTGCAGGTGATTGCCGATCCGCGCACCAACAGCATTCTGCTGAGCGGCGCGCCGGCCATGCGTCTGCAATACCGCGGCTTGATCGCGCATCTCGACACGCCGTCCGCGCAGGGCGGCGACACGATCGTGCGCTATCTCGATTACGCCGACGCCGAGGATCTCGCGACCAAGCTGCAGGCGCAGTTCGGCGGCAGCGGCAGCTCGTCGAGTGCTCCCCGGCCGGCCGGCGAAGGCGCGGGCGCCGCGAACGTGCCGAACTCGGGCCCGGTCACGATCTGGGCCGACGCCGGCACGAACGCGCTCGTGATCAATGCGCCCGAGCGCGTGCGCCACGACATGATCGCGGTCATCAACCAAATCGATATTCCGCGGCTTCAGGTGCAAGTGGACGCCATCATCGTCGAGCTCACGCAGGAGAAAGCCGCGCAGCTCGGCGTGACGTGGGTGCTCGACGGCTCGAACAACAACCACGGCGCCGGCTTCACCAATTTCAGCGGCACCGCGGGCGGCATCCTCCAGCTCGCCCAAGCCGGCGCGAGCAGCACGCCGAATCCGTCGTCGATCCCCGACGGGGTCACGATCGGGGTCGGCAAGGTCAGCGACACGGGCACGAGCTGGGCCGCGCTCATCTCGGCGCTGCGCGGCGACGCCGACACGAACATCGTCTCCACGCCGACCATCGTGACGCTCGACAACGAGGAGGCCGAAATCAAAGTCGGCCAGGAAGTGCCGTTCGTCACCGGTCAGTTCACGAACACCGGCAGCGCCGCGAACGGCGCGATCAATCCGTTCCAGACCGTGCAGCGCCAAGAGGTCGGCACGAACCTCAAAATCACTCCGCAGATCAACGAAGGCAGCGGCGTGAAGCTGCAGATCGAGCAGGAAACCTCGAGCCTTGCGGCCGGCTCTACCGGGGCCGTCGACCTCGTGACGAACAAGCGCACGATCACGACCTCGGTGTTCGTGAACGACGGCGACGTGCTCGTGCTTGGCGGCCTGATGGACGATCAGCTGCGGCAGAACGAGCAGCGCGTGCCGGGGCTCGGCCGAATCCCGGGCCTCGGTTGGCTGTTCCGCGCGCGCAAGACCAGTCACAACAAGACCAACTTGATGGTCTTCATAAGACCCACGATCCTGCGCAACGCGGAGGACGCGCGCTTCCAGACGAGCGCGAAGTACCGCAGCATTCAGGATCTGCAGAAACAGTTCGCGACCGACCCGGTGCGGTTGATGCGCAACGAGCCCCAGCCGACGCTGCCGCCGTTTCCCGAGCCGAAGAATCCGGCCGACGCGCCGCCCGATACGGGCACGAACTCGAGCCCCAAGAACAAGCGCGAGACACCATCGGCCCCGACCACGCCCGAGAAGAGCAACGATGGCGGTCAACCTTGACGATGTGCCGCTGACGGCGCTGGCCCCGTCCGTCGACGGCGAGCCGCGCGTACGCCATCTACCGTTCGCGTTCGCGAAGCGCCACGGCGTGCTGATCCAGGACGAGCAGGACGGGGTGCTGCGCGCGATCTACCGGCGCGGCGCCTCGCCGCTGTCGCTCGCGGAGGCACGCCGCTTCGCCGGCGCTCCCGTGCGCTTCACCGAGGTCGATCCGGCCACGTTCGACGGCCGGCTGCAGGCGGCTTACGAGAGCGGCGCCGCGATGACGATGGTCGAGGGGCTCGACGGCGACACCGACCTTCTCGCGGTCGCGCAGCAGCTGCCGGAGCCGTCGGACCTGATCGACAGCGAGGACGAGGCGCCGATCATTCGCCTGATCAACGCGCTGCTCACGCAGGCCGTGAAGGACAACGCCTCCGACATCCATATCGAGCCGTACGAGAACCGGATGACGGTGCGCTTCCGCATCGACGGCGTGCTGCGCGAGGTGCTGCAGTCGAAGCGCGCGGTCGCCCCGATCGTCGTGTCGCGCATCAAGGTGATGTCGAAGCTCGACATCGCCGAGAAGCGCCTGCCGCAGGACGGCCGGATCTCGCTCCGGATCGCCGGCCGCGCGGTCGACGTGCGCGTGTCGACGATTCCGTCGGGACACGGCGAGCGCGTCGTGCTGCGGTTGCTCGACAAGCAAGCGGGCCGCCTCACGCTCGGCAACCTCGGCATGTCGCCCGACGACCAGGACGCGATGGACGAGCTGATCCACCGGCCGCACGGCATCCTGCTCGTGACCGGGCCCACCGGCTCCGGCAAGACCACGACGCTCTATGCGGCGCTCGATCGCATCAACGACCTGAGCCGTAACATCCTGACGGTCGAGGACCCGATCGAATACCACATCGACGGCATCGGCCAAACGCAGGTCAACACGAAGGTCGAGATGACGTTCGCGCGCGGCTTGCGCGCCATTCTGCGCCAGGACCCCGACGTCGTGATGGTCGGCGAGATTCGCGACCTCGAGACGGCGGAGATCGCGGTCCAGGCCAGCTTGACCGGCCACCTCGTGCTGTCGACGCTGCACACGAACACCGCCGTCGGGGCGGTCACGCGGCTGCGCGACATGGGCGTCGAGCCGTTCCTGCTGTCCTCGAGCTTGATCGGCGTGCTGGCCCAGCGGCTCGTGCGCGTGCTCGACCCCGCCCTGCGCATGCCGTATCGAGCGGGCGAGTACGAGTGCCGCCAGCTGAACCTGGACCCGCGCAATCCGCCGATGCTGTACCGCTCGCCCGACGACGAGCGCGGCTATGCGGGGCGCACCGGCATTTACGAGCTCGTGAAGGTCGACAATACGATGCGCACGATGATCCACGACGGCGCCGGCGAGCACGAGCTCGAGCGCTATGCGCGCACGCTGACCCCGAGCATCCGCGAGGACGGCGTCCGCAGGGTTCTCGAGGGCGCGACCACACTCGAGGAGGTCCTCCGGGTCACACGGAGCGACTGATGGGCGCGTACCAGTACGTCGCCGTCGACCCGGGCGGCAAAGAGCACCGCGGCGTGCTCGAGGGCGACACTCCGCGCCACGTTCGCCAGCTGCTGCGCGAGCGCAAGCTCCTGCCGGTCGAGGTCGCCGAGGTCGAATTGCGCGAGCGCACCGCCGCGCGGCGCCAGTGGACGCTGCGCCGCGGCATCTCCGGGCTCGACTTGGCGCTACTGACCCGCCAGCTCGCCACGCTCGTGCGGGCCGGGCTGCCCCTCGAGGAGGCGCTGCTCGCGGTCAGCGAGCAGACGGAGAAGCCGCGCCTGAAGAGCATCTTGCTCGGCGTGCGCGCCAAGGTGCTCGAGGGGCATTCGCTGGCCGTAGGCCTCGAGGAGTTCCCCCACGCGTTCCCGACCGTTTACCGCGCGACGGTGTCGGCCGGCGAGCAGGCCGGCCAGCTCGACACGGTGCTGGAGCGCTTGGCCGAGTACACGGAATCGCGCCACGGGCTGCGGCAAAAGGTGCTGCAGGCGATGATCTACCCGATCGTGCTGACCTCGATCGCGTTCTTCATCGTCACGCTGATGCTGGTCTATGTCGTGCCGAAGGTGGTCGCGGTGTTCGAGACCACGAATCAGAAGCTGCCCGTGCTCACGCGCGCGCTGATCGCGCTGTCCGACGCGCTGCAGCATTGGTGGTTCCTCTTGATAGCCGCGGTGGTCTTGATCGTGATCGGGGCCCGACGCGCGCTGCGGAACGAGCAAACCCGCAGACGCCTGCACGCCGGGCTGCTCAAGGCGCCGCTCATCGGCCGCGTCGCGCGCGGCTTGAACACGGCGCGTTTCACGCGCACGCTCAGCATCCTGACCTCGAGTGGCGTGCCGGCGCTCGAAGCGATGCGCATCAGCGCCACGGTCGTCGAGAATCTGCCGATGCGCGACGCGGTCGAGGAAGCCGCCGTGCGAGTGCGTGAGGGCGCGGCGATCGGCCGTTCACTCGGCCAATCGAAGCTGTTTCCCCCGATGAGCATTCACCTGATCTCGAGCGGCGAGGCCAGCGGCGAGCTCGACGCGATGCTCGAGCGCGCGGCCACGCATCAAGAGAACGAAATGGACGCGCTCCTATCCACCATGTTGAGCGTACTGGAACCGCTGCTGATCGTCGTGATGGGGTCGATGGTCCTCGCGATCGTGATGGCGATCTTGCTGCCGATTTTCCAAATCAGTCAGTTGGCGCGTTAATCTCGGGCGCATCGCTCACTAGCCTTTCCGGCGCATGTGCAGCATTTCACAACTCGTCTCGGGGGGTATTGCCAAGGTTTTTCCGCCGGTTTATAAAGCGGCCGAAATGGCTTTGCCGAATCACCGACTCACATGGAGGGGAGAATGAAACTCAAAGAGTCGGAAGACGAAGAAGATCTCGACGAGGAAACGGAAGAAACCGAAGAGCCCGCCGAAGAGGTAGAGGATGCCGTTCCCTCCGAAACGGACAACATCGGCGACGCTTCAGTCGAAATCAACGTCGAAGAATTGATACACGAGATCGAGGTTCAGGAGAACTCCTCGCGGCCCGGACGCGAGCAGGCAGCGAAGCGGCGCTTGGAGGAGCTCATGGAGCAAAAGCGCTCGAGACGCGATCTCGAGGACTTCGACGACTACGAGATTTGACTTCGAGCTGCGCGCATCGCAAGGCGCGGCTGCTCCTCAGTGAAAGTTGCGCGACCGCGTGACGAGCTTGCCGAGCAACGCACTATAGTCGTAAAGCTTCTCGGCGATGACGTGCAGCACCGGTCCTTCTTTCTGGACCTTGCCGACCACGCCGAGCAGGGCGGCACCCGTCAGCTCGCGCCGAGCATCACGCGCAAGGGTTTCCCAGACGATCAGATTCAGATAGCCCGTCTCGTCCTCCAGCGTCACGAAAGTAACGCCCGAGGCGCTCGACGGCCGCTGCCGCGTGATGACGAGCCCGGCCGTATGCGTGCGTGCGCCCGGAACGAGCTCGGCCACTGCTCGCGCGGGACGCACGCGCATCGCCGTGAGCCGCCGCCGCAGCAACGCGAGCGGATGCCGGCCCAGGGTCAGACCGAGATGGCGGTAGTCGGCCACGATGTCGTCGGCTTCGGTCGGAGGCTTGAGCAACGGCACGCCCTCCGCGAACCGCAGCGTGTCGAGCAGCGGCGTGGGCGGCTCGACGCCGGCCACGTCCCAACGCGCCCGGTAGCGGTTGCTCGCGATGCGCTCGAGCGCGCCCGCCGACGCGAGCGCGCCCAAGTCCTTGCCGCCCAGCGCCGCGCGCTCGGCCAAGTCGCGCACCGACGTGAAATCGCCGTGCTCGCGCGAGCGCACCAGCCGCTCGCCGGCCGCGGCCGCGAGCCCCTTGACGACGCGCAAACCTAACCGCAACGCAGGCGCGCCGCTCGGCCGGCGTTCGAGCGTCGAGTCCCAGGCGCTCGCGTTGACGTCGACGGGCCGGACCTCGACGCCGTGCTCGCGTGCGGAGCGCACGAGCTGCTGCGGCGCATAGAAGCCCATCGGCTGGCTGTTCAACAGCGCGCAGCAGAACGCGGCCGGCTCGTGACACTTGAGCCAAGCCGAGACGTACACGAGCAGCGCGAAGCTCGCGGCGTGCGACTCCGGGAAGCCGTACTCGCCGAAGCCCTTTATTTGGCTGAAAATCTGGCGCGCGAAATCCTCGCCGTAGCCGCGCCGCGCCATCCCGTCGATCAGCCGCTGCTCGAAGCGCTCGAGCTCGCCGCGCCGCCGCCAAGCGGCCATCGCACGACGTAGCCGGTCGGCCTCGCCCGCGGAGAAGCCGGCCGCGACGATCGCGAGCTGCATGACCTGCTCTTGGAAAATCGGCACACCGAGCGTGCGCTCGAGCACGCGCCGAACGGCGTCGCTCGGGTAGCTCACGGGCTCCTCGCCGCTGCGGCGCCGCAAGTACGGATGAACCATGTCGCCCTGAATCGGCCCCGGGCGGATGATCGCGACCTCGATCACGAGATCGTAATACTCCCGCGGCTTCAGGCGCGGCAGCATTGCCATCTGGGCGCGCGACTCGATCTGGAACACGCCCATCGTGTCGGCACGCGAGATCATGTCGTACACACGCGGGTCCTCGGCCGGCACGGTGGCCATCGTGAGATGGCGGCCGTCGAATGCCTCGAGCAGGCCGAAGCTGCGCCGAATCGCGGTGAGCATGCCGAGCCCCAGGACGTCCACCTTGAGCAGGCCGAGCTCTTCGAGATCGTCCTTGTCCCACTGAATGACGGTGCGCTCGGGCATTGCGGCGTTCTCGATCGGCACGAGCTCGTTGAGCGGCCGTTCGGCGATCACGAAGCCGCCGACGTGCTGCGACAAGTGCCGCGGAAAGCCGAGCAGCGCATTCGAGAGCTCGAGCCAGCGGCGCACCTTCGCACTTGCAGGGTCGAGCCCGGTCTCGGCGAGCCGCTCGGGATCGATCGCTCCGCCGTCCCACCACTGCAGCGACTTCGCGAGGGTGCCGACCTCGTGCTCGCCGAGACCGAGCGCCTTGCCCACGTCGCGCACCGCGCTGCGCGGCCGATACGTGATCACGGTGGCCGCGAGCGCGGCCCGCTCACGCGTGTACTTGCGATAGATGTACTGGATCACCTCCTCGCGCCGCTCGTGCTCGAAGTCGACGTCGATATCGGGCGGCTCGTTGCGCTCCTTCGAGATGAACCGCTCGACCAATGTCTGCATCCGGCTCGGGTCGACCTCCGTGATGCCTAGGCAAAAGCAGACCACGGAATTCGCGGCCGACCCCCTGCCCTGGCACAGGATGCCGACGCTGCGCGCATAGCGCACGATGTCGTGCACGGTCAGAAAGTAGGCCTCGTAGCGCAGCGCCGCGATCAGCTCGAGCTCGTGCTCGATGAGCTCGAGCACCTTCTGGGGCGCACCATGCGGCCAACGCCAATCGCGCCCGTGCTGCGTGAGCGCGCGCAGATGGCTCGCCGGCGTTTCGCCGGGAGGCACGACCTCGTGCGGATACTCGTAGCGCAGCTCCTCGAGCGAGAATGCGACGCGCTCGGCGATTGCGACGGTCTCGCGCAGCAACTCGGCGGGATAGAGCCGCTCGAGCTCGGTGAGCGACCGCAGAGAGCGGTCCGCGTTCGGATGCAGCGTACGGCCGAGCTTCTCGAGCGGCGTCTGCAGGCGAATCGCGGTCAGCGTGTCCTGCAGCATGCGCCGCTCTCGGCAGTGCATGTGCACGTCGCCCGCGGCCACGAGCGGCAGCCCGAGCCGGCCGCCCAACCGGCGCAGCTGCTCGAGCTTGCGGCGATCGTTCGGTCCGCGCACGAGCTCGACCGCAAGCCACAACCGTCCGCCGAAGCGCTCCGTGAGCCAACGGCCCATGACGAGCGTCGCGGTATCGTCGAGCGCGAGATCTGGCGGAATCCAGAGCACCAGACAGCCCGAGCCGAGCAGCCAACGGGCGAGGTCGTTGCACTCGGCGCGGTAGTCGCCCTTCGGCGCGGCCCGGCGAGCCGTGCTGAGCAAACCGCAAAGCGCGGCGTAGGACGGCCGGTCGGGAGCGAGCACCACGAGCTTCGGACCGTCCGCAAGCACGAGCTCGCTGCCGACGATCAGCTTGGTTTGCGGCGTTTCCTTCGCCGCGCCATGCGCCCGGACGACGCCCGCCACCGAGCATTCATCGGTCAACGCGAGCGCCGCGTAGCCGAGCGCAGCGGCTTGCCGCATCAGCTCCTCGGGATGGGACGCGCCGCGCAGGAACGAAAAGTTGCTGACACAGTGAAGCTCCGCATACCCGGTCGTCGTGCCCGAACTCATCGCGCCACGTTCCCCGCCGGCGCACGCGGTACGCCCTCCCGGCGTGGCCCTGCGCATGCATTGCCTGTCCCGGGACGCTCGCGCGCATGGATGCGCGCGCGCGAGCCTACAGGGATGTATTTACGGCGTTCCCGGGACAGGCAATGCATGCGCAGGGCCACGGCGCGCGCTAGCCGAACAACCCGTGCAGATGCCAACCGCGATCGACCCGATCGCGATAGATCCACAATCGCTGGCCGGTCGAGGTCTCGGCCGTGTAGTAATCGCGGCTGATGTCGCGCTCGTCCCACCAGCCGCTTTCGATGCGTTCGGGGCCGTCGCGCAGCTCGAGCGTGCCCGTGTAGTGGCGGCGAGCGGCCGAGGAATCGAGCGGCACGGGGCCGGACAGGAGCCACAGCGGCCGCTCGCCGGGGTGCGGCGGCGGACTGCGCCGCCGTGCCGAAGCGAGCGGCGCGTCGAGCCGCGACCAGGCGAGCTCGGGACGATGCTCGGCGACCGACACGAGACCGTGCACGGCCGAGGTGCCGAGCCGACCGCGCAAACGCTCGAGCAGCCGCTCTAGAGAGCCCTCCGCGGCGGCCGGCACGAACAGATCGACGGCCTTCTGCGCAAGCGGCTGAAACAGGCCCGTGCGAAAGCGCAGCCCGACGGCCGGCTCGGGCAGCACGAGTCGTTCGAGTCGATCGTGCACGAGGTTCGAGAGCCGCTCACGCTCGTGGGTCGGCTCGACCCACTCGAAGGTCAACTCCGTAGGCACGACGCGTAAATGGACGAGCGCAATCTCGAGGCTTTGAATCTGCGCTTGCCGCTCCCGAAGCTCGGCAACGAGCGCGTCGAACGCCTGCTCGACGGCCGTAAGGAGCCTTTCGATCGCCGAAGTCTCCTCGCCGAGATCGATCGTCGTCTGCCACCGCTGCGCGGCGGTGAACGGCGCGCGCGGATCGAGCCGTCGTCCGAGCGCACGGTCGAGATCGTGCAGCAAATTCGGGCCGACTCGGCGAGCAAAACCGTCGCGGGGCAGCCGCAGGCACTCACCGAGCGTGCGCACCCCAATGTCCTCGAGCAGGGTGCGGGCCGTCGCCGGCCAACGCGTGACTGCGAGAGGCAGCGGCGCCAAGCGGCTCGCGAGCCCTTCGAACGAAACGACGTCGTCGGTCGCAAGATGCTCCCTGCATTGGCGACACTCCCGCCATCCCTGGCGGTCGGTCGCAAATTGCTCCCTGCATTGGCGACACTCCCGCCATCCCTGGCGGTCGGCCGAATGACGCGCGAGCCACAATGCCGCCAAAGCGGTCGGCGCGGCGTACAACTCGAATGCCCAGCCCCGCGTGCCGAGGTCAGCGCCAAGCTTGCGCTTGATGACGGCGAGGTCACGAAACAACTTGAGACTGCCTGCCACCTCGAGCAGCACGGCATCGGGCGGCTCGAGGCTGACGGCCGAAGTCAGCTCATGCGCGGCGGCCGCGAGCGATTCGAGCGCGCGCTGCTCGATGCTCGGCGAGCGCTCGTAGACGTGCAGCTGCGCGCTCAAGACCCGTGCGGCATTGAGCGCCGTGCCGCAACCGATGCCGGCGGCGCGTGCAGCCGCATTGCCCGCCGCGACGCAGGGCCGGCCTTGGCGCGGCTCCGCAACGACCGCGGGCCGGTCGAGCACCGTATCCGGCAGCGCATCGAACGCGAGATTCGGTAAATGCACTGCAAGCCACAGCTCCGTGCGCCGCCGCGCGCTCAGACCGCGCGGCGGCGACTCGGTCTTCTCTCGACCGAGCACATCGAGCCATTGCAGCGCGCGCGGCACGAACGGTCACCTCTTGGATCCCGCCGCGGCGGTCAAACCGAGCTCTTCAAGATCGACGCTACCGGGAAAGCCGCCCCGACATTTGACGATTTCCACGCGCATGACCGAATCATGCTGTGAGACCGCGATACGCAGTGCGGCCGGAGAGCGCTCGGCCTGCGCGACGAGCGGACGAAACAGCACCGTCCAACAACCTTGCACTTCGGCCGCAAGCTGTAGACGCCTGAGCGCGACGTGCTCGGCAGCCGCAAGCCAGGCGAGCACTCCGACGCTCGACCCGGAGCGAACTACCTGCTCGACCGCCCACAGACGATCCTTACTGGCCGACGGATGTATCAGCAACAAGCGTTCGGTCGCGATGCCGTAGCGCTGCAACGCGGGTGCATACGGGATGAAGGGCGGCGCAACCCACGCGACCCATTTGTCCGCCTTCGAGGGATCGGGCTGCGTCAACACCGCCAGGGCCGGCAGCAGCAGCTTGAGCTCGCCGATACCGTAACGATCGACGAGCACTTCGATCAGCGCGCCGACCGGCCAGCCGCCGCCCGGTAACCGATTATCGAGCGCCGCGAACCCCGTCGAGAGCGCTTTGCGCGCGGACACGGCGCACTTGCCGCGCCAGACGTGCAATTTGAGTTCGTCGAGCTCCATTGCCGCAATCGCACACACCACTCACGTCGCGGCTACTTCATCGAGTCTCGAACGACTCCGACTACGACGCCTTCGATGGCCATGGCTTGCTCGCGTAAATCGACTTGAATCGGCGCGAACTCCGGATTTTCCGACAGCAGCCAGACTCGATGGCCTTCTTGGCGGTAACGCTTCACCGTGACCTCGTTCTCCAAGCGCGCGACCACGATTTGGCGATTGCGAACGTCGGGAGTGCGATGCACGGCGACCAAATCACCGTCGAGAATCCCGGCATCCCGCATACTCATGCCGTGCACTCGCAACAAGAAGTGCGGCTGCTTCTTGAACAAATCCGGATCGATTTGAAAACGAGCCTCGATGTGCTCCTCTGCCAATATCGGTTGACCGGCAGCCACTCGCCCGACCAAAGGCAAACCCAATTGCTCGCGCAGGGAATCCTTGAGTCGGATGCCGCGCGACGTCCCGGGCAGCAGCTCGAGGACGCCCTTGCGCTCGAGCGCCCGCAGGTGCTCCTCGGCCGCGTTGGCCGAGCGGAATTTCAAGCTGCGTGCGATCTCGGCGCGCGTGGGCGGCATGCCGGTATCGTGCATAACTTTTTGAATGAGGATGAGAATCTGCTTTTGTCGGGGGGTGAGCTCGCGCATCTCGTGTCTCGACCTGTATATATCACCAGTCTGAAACTATATACAGCCGGGCGCGAGTGCGGGTCAAGTGCGACGACCGACATCGCCATGCAACGCACGCGACGCGCTTGAAAGATCTTCAATTGTTTGCGCGTGCGAGTTGTCTGCAAACGACGACGCAAGCGCGCGTTTAAATTGCAGTAACGGTCGCTTTGGGAAATAATGGCCGCGGTTTGTCACTCTACTCAGGGGTAAGTTAATGGCCACAAAAATCAAGGCTGCTCTGCGGGCAGCGGCGCTCGTCGGCGGCTTTGCGATCGTGACCGGATGCGCAAGCGTTACGATGGAGCAGCTCGACATGGTCCGCTCGACCGCCGAAGCAGCTCAAAACGCAGCCAACGCCGCACAACGCACGGCGACGCAGGCTCAGCAGGCAGCTTCGGGTGCGCAGAGCACCGCAAACCAGGCTCTGCAGGCGGCACAAGCCGCTCAGGCTTGCTGCGATGCGACCAATCAGCGGCTCGATCGGATGTTCGAGCAATCCCAGCGTAAGTAGGGAAGCCGCGCAGGATTACAGATAGCGTGCGGCCCTAGCGGCGCACGACAAATTCTGAAGCCGTCAACCTCGTTGACGGCTTTTTTATTGCGCGCTATTCGGCCGCGGAGCCGGCTGCGAACGACTGGGGGCTGGGCAGCGACACGAGTGCCGGCACGCCACGCGCAGCATGGAGCACGCGCTCGGCCGCATCCCAATCCACGTCGGCGCGCCGCTCGTCCGTCACGGCTACGTACAAACGCGTGAGGCTCGTGAGCATCGACTCGGGCTCGGCAGCGTCGGTCGGCGGCGCAACGGCAGGCGGCTCGTCGTCACCCTTCGAGGCCTCGTCGCGCTCTTTTATCTTGTCGAGCGGCAAATGCGCCTCGAGATACAGCGCATCGGCATGCCAGCCGAGCTTGTACGGCTGATTCACGATGTGCACGGGGGTGCCGGCGGGCACTGTGTTGTAGAGCGCTTCGATATCCTCGGGGAACAAGCGGATGCAGCCGTGCGTGACGCGCATGCCGACGCCCGACGGCTTGTTCGTGCCATGAATCAAGTAACCGGGAAGCCCGAGCTTCAGCTCGTGCTTCCCGAGCGGGTTATCCGGACCCGGCGGCACGACGCGCGGCAGGATGTCGTTCTCCGCCGCATGCTCGGCGCGAATCGACTCGGGCGGGTACCAGCTCGGATTCGCGACCTTACCGACGACTCGCGTGGTGCCGACCGGCGTCGACCAATCCATCCGCCCGACGCTGATCGGGTAGCTGATCACCCGACGGCCGTTCGGGTCGGCGCCCTCGGGAGGCGTCCCGCGCGAGGCCGGAAAGTAGTACAGCCGCAGCTCGGCCACGTTCACGATGATCCCGTCGCGAGCCGCCCGCGGCAGCACGAACTGGGTCGGGATCACGATCTCCGTGTCCTCCCCCGGCAGCCACGCGTCGACGTTGGGATTGGCCTGGCGCAGCGCCTCGTAGCCGACGTTGTAGCGACGCGCGAGCGACACGAAGGTGTCCTCGTAGCGAGCCTTGATCACCTGGACGCCGCCGAGCACGTCGTCGTGCTCGCCGAGCCAATACTCGGCCGCATCGGCGGCGGTCGCGACCAAGAGCAGCGGCAGGAGCCAAATCTTGTTCAGCATCGGCGCATTCTAGGGTTGCGAATACACCCAGTATGAGCGTTGCTTGGCAGAATCGACAGGGGTTCGCGTGCGTTTCAGAAGCGAACGAGGCTCGCGCCCCAGGTGAAGCCGCCGCCGAACGCCTCGAGCAGCAGCAGGTCGCCGCGCTTCACGCGGCCATCGCGAATCGCCGTATCGAGCGCCATCGGCACGGAGGCGGCCGAAGTGTTGCCGTGCTCCTTCACCGTCAGCACGACGCGCTCCATCGGCATGTGCAGCCGCTTCGCGGTCGCCGTGATGATCCTGATGTTGGCCTGATGCGGAATCAGCCAGTCGATCTGGCCCTTCTCGAGATGGTTCTTCTCGAGCACGTCGTCGACCAGGTTCTCGAGCGTCTTGACGGCGACCTTGAACACCTCGTTGCCGCGCATCCTGAGCGCGGCCACGTCGCCCGCGCGGTGACGCGTCGCGACGCCGCTCGAGGCGTACAAGAGCTCGCGGTAGCGGCCGTCGGCGCCGAGCGTCGAGTAGATGATGCCGGGCTCGTCCGACGCCTCGAGAATGACGGCGCCCGCGCCGTCGCCGAACAGCACGCAGGTTTCCCGATCGGTCCAATCGATGATCCGCGACATCGTCTCCGCGCCGATCACGAGCGCGCGGCGCGCCTGGCCGTTTCGAAGAAATTGATCGGCGACCACGAAGCCGTACAGGAAACCGCTGCACGCGGCTTCGACGCTGAACGCCGGGCAGCCGCGGATGCCGAGCTTCTCCTGCAGCAGGCAGGCGACGTTCGGGAAGATCAGGTCCGGCGTGGTGGTGCCGACGATCACGAGATCGATGTCGGCCGGGCCGAGACCCGCGTCCTCGAGCGCCGCACGCGCCGCGTGATACGCGAGGTCGCTCGTCGCCTGCTCGTCGGCCGCGATGTGGCGGCGCTCGATGCCGGTCCGCGTGCGGATCCACTCGTCCGACGTATCGACCATCTTCTCGAGATCGAAATTCGTGAGCACCCTTTCCGGCAGGTATTTTCCGGTGCCGATTATGCGCGAATACATTCTTGGGGCTGAGTCCCGATGAGTTTGCCGATTTGCACCGGCACGCCTTTCCGCGCCTCGACGATCGCGGCCTTGACCGCGGTTTCGAACGCGAACTGATCGGCCGAGCCGTGGCTCTTGATGACAACGCCATTCAAGCCGACCAAGCTTGCGCCGTTGTAGCGCCGCGGGTCGAGGCGCTCGCGGATCGCTTCGAGCGCCGACCCCGCCACGAGGCCTTGCACGCCGCGCACGACGTTGCGGCGGAACTCCTCCTTCAAGAAAGAGCTGATCAAGCCGGCGACGCCCTCCATCGTCTTGAGCGCCACGTTGCCGACGAAACCGTCGCTCACGACGACGTCGACGTCGGCATGAAAGATGCCGTCGCCTTCGACGAAGCCCGTGTAGTTCAAGCCGCTCGCCGCGAGCAGCTCGCCGGCCTCGCGCACGACGTCGTTACCCTTGATGTCTTCCTGGCCGATGTTGAGGAGCCCCACGCGCGGCCGCACGACGTCGAGCATGTCGCCCGCGACCACGGAGCCCATCAGCGCGAACTGCAGCAGATGCTGCGAGGTGCAGCCCACGTTCGCGCCGAGATCGAGCATGTAGGTCGGGCCCTTGAGCCCCGGCACGGCGGAGATGATCGCGGGCCGGTCGATGCCGGGCAGCATCTTCAGCACGTAGCGCGCCGTGGCCATCAGCGCTCCCGTATTGCCGGCGCTCACGCAAGCGTCGGCCTCGCCCGCTTTTACGAGCTCGATCGACACGCGCAGCGAGGAGTCTTTCTTGCGGCGCAGCGCATCGGCCGGCGGCTCGTCCATCGCGACGACCTCCGACGCTTCCCTGAACAGCAGCCGGCCGCCGTAGTCGCCCTTCGCTTGGCGCTTCGCGTCCGCGAGCACCTCGGTGAGGCCGACCAACGTGAGTGACACGGAGTCGTCCTTCTCGAGCGTTGCGAGCGCCGCCGGAATCACGGCGGCCGGTCCGCGGTCGCCGCCCATCGCGTCCAAGGCGATTGTGACCTTGCGACTCATCGGGCTCGCGATGAAGCGGGAGTAGTCGAACTCGAACGGCCGCGCCGTGCCGAGGACGAGCCGCGCTACTCTTGCTCGGCGTCTTGCGGCAGGTCGAAAACCTTGCGACCGCGATAGAAGCCGTCGATGGTGACGTGGTGTCGGCGGTGAGTCGTGCCGGTGGTCGAATCCACCGAGAGCGTCGGTCCCTTCAGCGCATCGTGCGAGCGGCGCATGTCGCGGCGAGACGGTGTCTTTCGGCTCTTTTGAACTGCCATTTTCTCTCTCCTGAAACGGACCTCTACGGAGCCTTCGTCACCGTGGTCTGCTCCGCCAGCAATCGGCGCGCAAGGCTACCACAGTCTTCGCTGCGCGGATGCTTCGGCACGAGCGGCAGCGAAATCAGCAGCTCGTCCTCGATCAGGCTCGAAGGCTGCAGCCGGCCGTCGTCGAGCTCGACCGGCTCGTAGCCCGGTTGCACGCTCGAGCCGGCGGCTGCGGGCTCGAGCAGCGCGAGCGCGACGCGCCCGGCCAGCGGCTGCTCGAACGGCTCGAGACAGCGCTGACACAGCAACTGCACGGTCGTCTCGTACTCGAGCTCTGCGATCAGCACGCCATCCGCGCGTTGGCGAAACGTGAGGCTTGCTCTTACACTGCCGTCGGCGGCATGGAGCGACTCGGCAAGCCGCGGCAGCCGTCGTTGCTCGATTTCGCCCTGGAGCACGGCTTGCCGACTGCCCAGCGATTCCAGATCGTGCAGACCGTACCAAGCGTGCAGCGAGCCGGACATAACCGAAGCATCATATGTGAGCCGGTTTCTAACGTCAAAACCGTGAGTTACGAGCCATCCTAGAGACCCGCTCGCCGATGCGCCCACTGATCCTCGCGTCGACCTCCCGATATCGGGGCGAGTTGCTGGCGCGGCTCGGCCTGCCATTCGAAGCCCGCGCCCCTAACGTCGAGGAGCGCGCGCTCGACGGCGAGGCGCCGGCGGCCATGGCGGCACGACTCGCGGCCGCGAAGGCCCGCAGCGTGACGGCCGCGGACGCGCTCGTGATCGGCTCGGATCAGGTCGCGTCGCTCGACGGCGCGCTGCTGCGCAAGCCCGGTGACGCCGCAACGGCTCTGCAGCAGCTGCTTGCCTGCCAGGGGCGCACCGTGATCTTCGATACGGCGGCCATGATCGTCGCTACGGCGACCGGGCACTCGATGGCCCACGTCGACCGCACCGAGGTGCGGTTCCGGCGGCTTACGACCGCGGCGCTCGAGCGCTACCTCGCGCTCGAGCAGCCGTTCGATACCGCCGGCAGCTTCAAGGCGGAGGGATTGGGGATAGCGTTGTTCGAGGGCATCCACTCCTCGGATCCGACCGCCCTGATCGGCCTGCCGCTGATCTGGCTGGCGGCGGCGCTCAGGTCGATGGGAGCCGATCCGCTGGGCCCGGCCGCCGGCTCTCGAGCGCGGTCAAGACGTCCCTGAGCTCGCTCGGCAGCGGCACGTCGACGCTCCACTCTTCGCCGGTTTCGGGCCACGTGAACGCGACGGAGCGCGCGTGCAGGAACATCCTCTTCAGGCCGACGTCGCGTGCAAGCGCGGCATTGAGCTCCGCGTCGCCGTAGCGCTCGTCGCCCGCGACCGGATGACCGAGGTGGGCAGCATGCACGCGGATCTGATGCGTGCGGCCGGTGGCGATCGACACCTCGAGCAGCGAAGCCCGCTTGCCATAGGTCTCGAGCAGCCGGAACGACGTCTGGGCTGCCTTGCCGTCCGCCGCGACCTTCACGCGCGCCTCGCCCGAGACGCGATAGGTCGCGAGCGGCGCCGCGAGCTCGCGGACCGGCTCGCGCCAGCGGCCCATGACGAGCGCGAGATAACGCTTGTCGACCCGTCCTTCGCGCAGCAGCGCGTGCAGCTGCCGCAAGGCGCTGCGCCGCTTCGCCACCAGCAGGCAACCCGACGTCGCGCCATCGAGCCGATGGACGAGCTCGAGATCTTTCTCGTGGGGCCTGAGCACACGCAGCGCTTCGATGCAGCCGAGCGTCACGCCGCTGCCGCCGTGCACCGCGAGGCCGGCCGGCTTGTCGAGCACCAGCAGCCGCGGGTCCTCGTATACGATCCGGTCCGCGAGCCACGCGAGGTCGGTCACGGCCCCTCGAACGGGCGTCTTGGGCTTCGTCGCGACCGGCGGCACGCGCACCCAGTCGCCGGACACGAGGCGGTAGCTCGGCCCCACGCGCCCGGAATTCACGCGCACCTGGCCCGACCGGATCAGCCGGTACACGTGGCTGCGGGGCACGCCCTTCAGCGCACCGAGCAGGAAATTGTCGAGACGCTGGCCGGCTGCGCGATCGTCGATCTGCTCGCGCCGCGCGCCGGAGGCAGCGCTTTTTTGCGGTGGATTCAAGGGCGTACGAATTGAGCGCGGAATTGTCTATGTTATAGTACTGTGTGGGTTGCGCCCATGTCGGCCATCGAGCGGCTGGGCGGCCCGATGCCGTATTCCGGCGGCAGCCCGTGGCAAGCCGCCAGGTTTTGCGATCTTCATTGTTCGTGTCGGTGGACCTCCGGGCCCGCCATCTGCGCAAAGCGACCGAATGGCTCTCCGTAGCAAAGACTTGAGCACATCACAGCCGACGGATCGAGCCGTTTCACAACCAACCTCAGCGCAGCCAAGGGCTGCCGGCGTCCGTTTGCGACGCCCTCTCGCGCAGACAGCGGGCACTCAACCGAGCGCCGTCCGCGACCCCAGGGGACTAATGCTTTATGAAACGCATGTTGGTGAATGCAACTCAGCGAGAAGAGTTGCGCGTGGCCATGGTCGATGGCCAGAAACTCTATGATCTCGACATCGAGGTACCTTCCCGAGAGCAACGTAAGTCGAACATCTACAAAGGCCGCATCACTCGGATCGAGCCGAGCTTAGAGGCGTGCTTCATCGACTACGGCGTCCAACGCCACGGCTTTCTGCCGCTCAAGGAAATCTCGAACGAATATTTCGTTCGCCAAAGCGAGCCCGGTGAGCGGCTGCAAATTCGCGAGCTCCTGCGCGAAGGCCAAGAGATCGTCGTCCAGGTCGACAAGGAAGAGCGCGGCACGAAAGGGGCGGCGCTCACGACCTACATCAGCCTCGCAGGCCGATTCCTCGTACTGATGCCGAACAACCCCGGCGCGGGCGGCGTCTCGCGGCGGATCACGGGCGAGGACCGCGACATCGTGCGGCAATCGCTGGAGGAGCTGCAGCCGCCCGAGGGCATGGGCTGCATCGTGCGCACGGCCGGCGTCGGCCGCAGCACCGAGGAGCTCAAGTGGGACCTCGACTATCTGCTGCGGGTATGGGAAGCCATCAAGCAAGTGGTCGTCACGCGGCCCGCACCGTTCCTGATCTACCAGGAAGGCAACGCAATCGTCCGCGCGCTGCGCGACTACTTCTCGAACGACATCGGCGAGATCCTGATCGACGATACCGCCGTATACCAAGACGCGGTCGACTTCATGGAGCGGGTGCTGCCGCACAACATCCGCAAGCTCAAGCTCTACGAAGACGCCGTCCCGCTGTTCACGCGGTTCCAGATCGAAAGCCAGATCGAGTCCGCATTCAGTCACAAGGTCTCGCTGCCATCGGGCGGCAGCATCGTGATCGACCATACCGAGGCGCTGACCGCGATCGACATCAACTCCGCGCGCTCGACCAAAGGCGAGGACATCGAGGAGACCGCGCTCAATACGAACCTCGAGGCGGCGGAGGAGATCGGCCGGCAGCTCAGGATTCGGGACCTGGGCGGGCTCGTCGTGATCGACTTCATCGACATGGGGCCGCAGCGTAACCAGCGCGACGTCGAGAACCGCCTGCGTGAAGCCGTGCGGCACGATCGGGCGCGCATCCAGATCGGGCGAATCTCACGGTTTGGACTGCTCGAGCTCTCGCGGCAGCGGCTGCGACCGTCGCTCGAGGAATCGACGCAGTCGGTCTGCCCGCGCTGCAACGGCACCGGCAACGTGCGCAGCGTCGAGTCGCTCGCACTCGCCATCTTGCGGCTGATCGGGGAGGAGGCGCGCAAGGAGCGCTCCGCAAAGGTGATCGTGCAGCTGCCGCTCGATGTCGCGAACTACTTGCTGAACGAGAAGCGCGAGTGGGTCCACACGATGCAGCAGGCCAACGGCGTGCAAATCGTGCTGCTCGGTAATCCGGATCTCGAGACGCCGAACTACTCGCTGCGCCGGGTCCGCGACGACGAGACCGCGCTGCCCGAGAACGCGGGCACGAGCTACAAGCTGCTCACGCCGAAGGAAGACCTGAGCGCGGCGTACGAAGAGGTTCGGCGGCCCCCGAAGGCGGAAGAAGCGGCCGTGACCGCCGTGCTGCCGAGCACGCCGGCGCCACCCCCGCCGCTGCCGGCGCCCGAGCCCGCACGGGCCGCGGCCGCACCGGCCGCAGCGGCTGTACCTGCGGCGGCCCGGCCGGGCTTGCTGCGGCGGCTGTTCGGCTGGCTCGCGGCCCCGCCCGCCCCGGCGCCCGCCACTCCGCCGCCGCGTGCAAACCAGGAGCAGCGCCGGCCGCCGCAACGCGAGCGCGATCATCATCGGCAAGAGCATCGCCGCGACCGTCCTCCCGGCCGCAACAAGAACCGCGGCCCGCGGCCCGCGCCCCCGACCGAAAATCTCGCGCCGCGACCGCCGCGTGAGCAAGGCCAAGGCGGCAATCGCAGCCGCCGGCCGCGCAACCGCCGCGGCGGGCAGCGCGGAGCCGACGAGCGAACGGCCGGCGGATCGCGCGGTGACGGCAGAGGCCACGGACCGCAACGCACCGAGCAGCAGCCCGGACCGCAACGCGCCGAGGATCCGGCGCAGCCGCGGCCGGCGCGCGAGCCGTTCGTCGAATCCGCCCGTGACTTTGCCGAGCCCGCACGCGACTTCGCGCCGCGCTCCGCGCCGCCCGAATCGACTCCGGAGCGCGAGGTGAGCCACGAGCCCGAGCGCCACGTTCGGGACATGCCGCACGACGAGGGCGCCCCCGCCCAGCCCCGCGAACGCGAGGTCGCGGACAGCGAGAGTGCCTGGAGCGCTCCGACGCCGAGCCACCACGAGCCGGAACCGAGACCGCAAGCGGAGCCGGAGCCGACCTACCGCGAAGCTCCGCCGCGCAGCGAATCTGCGCCGGCCGAGCCCCAGGAACGCCGCGACGACGCGGCGCCGCAGCAGGAACCGGTGGAGCGCACCGCCGGTTGACGCCGCGTCGGCGCCAGCAACGGCGTGAGGACTACGGGGCGTCGTCGCGCCCGGGCGCTGCGGCCGGGGCGGTCCGGCGCAAATGCTCGAGCAGACCGAGCGAGGCCTCCTCGACGAGGTCGAGCACGTATTCGAAGCCGTTGCTGCCGCCGTAGTACGGATCCGGCACGTCCTCGCGTCCGAGCTGCGGCGCGAACTCGAGGAACAGCCGGATGCGCTCGTGATATTCGACGGGGCTGCGCTCGATGAGCTCGGCCCGATTTTGCATGTCCATCGCGAGCACGAGCTCGAACTGCGCGAAGTCCTCCTCGGTCACCTGACGCGCGCGCAGCGCGCTCAAGTCGACACCGCGGCGCTCCGCTGCCCGGCGCGCGCGCGGATCGGGTGGATCGCCGACGTGGTACGCGTGCGTTCCGGCGGATTCGACGAGCACATCGAGATCCGGTGCCCGCTCCTCGAGCACTTTCGCGAACACGCCCGCCGCGGTCGGCGAGCGGCAAATATTGCCCATGCAGACGAACAGCACGCGCCGCGGCTGGCGTTGCGGCGCCGCGGGCTCCTGCCCCTCCTCGGCTCGGCCGGTCGCGCGCGCCGCCGCGCGGCGCAGATTGGTGAGCAAGCCCTTCATCGGCGGTCTCCTTCTCCCGCGCCTTCCAGATAGCGACGGATCTTCGCCAAGTCCTCCTCCGTGTCGACGTGCGGCGACGGCGGCTCGACCGCCGGCGCGACGACGATCTTGAGCCCGAGCCACAACGCACGCAGCTGCTCGAGGCGCTCGATCAGCTCGAGCGCGCACGGCGCCGCGGCGCTGATCGTCCGCAGACTGCCGGCCCGATAGGCGTACAGTCCGATGTGCCGCTGCGCCGCCGGCGTGCCGCCGTCGCGCGGCCACGGGATCGGCGCACGGCTGAAGTACAACGCGAAGCCATGCCGGTCCGTCACGACCTTCGCGAAATTCGGGTCCGCGAACTGCTCGGGGCCGTCGAGCGGCGCAGCCAGCGTCGCGATCGCGGCCTCCGGATGCCAACCGAGCAGCCGCGCCGTTTGCGCGATCGCGAGCGGCGAGATCAACGGCTCGTCGCCCTGCACGTTCACGACGATCTGATCATCGTGCCATTCGAAGCGGCGTGCGACCTCCGCGATGCGGTCGGTGCCGCTTGCGTGCTCGGGCGAGGTGAGCTCGACCGCGGCGCCGAACGCGCGGCACACCGCGGCGATTCGATCATCGTCCGTTGCGACGATCACCTCGCGCGCGCCGCTCTGCGCAGCTTGGCGGTATACCCATTCGATCATCGGCTTACCCGCGATCGTGCGCAGCGGCTTACCGGGCAGCCGCGTCGAGGCATAGCGGGCCGGAATCACCGCGATGAACCCGTCGCTCACTCTGCCCGCCCTCCGAGGTCGCGCGTGAGCACCTGGAGCAGTCGCGCGCTGCGATTCGAGTCGAACACGAGATCGACCGCAACGCACCAGACGTCGTCCGGCGCGAAAGATTCGCATTTTACCGCGTCTTTTTCCGTGATCAGCACCGGACCCGGCTCCTCGAACGTGAGCTGCTCCGGGCCGAAGCTCGCGTGATCGCGTAACGGATGCGCGATCACTTCGATGCCGGCTTCCTCAAGCAAATCGAAGAAGCGCTGCGGATTGCCGATGCCCGCGACGGCATGCACGGCCCTGCCCTTGAATTGCTCGAGCGTCCCGGGCGCCCGATCCTTGAGCCGGTACACGGCGCTCACGACCGCCGCACCCCGAAAGACGCCGGCATGGCCCCAGTCGCCGCCGTTCACGACGATCGCGTCGACCTGCTGGAGGCGCTCGACCGGCTCGCGCAAAGGGCCTGCAGGCAAACACAGCCCGTTGCCCATGCCGCGCGCACCGTCCACCACCGCGACTTCGAGGCGCCGTGCGAGCCGATAGTGCTGCAGTCCGTCGTCCGAGAGCAGCACGTCGACCGGCGTAGCCGCAAGCAGCTGGCGGGCCGCCGCCACGCGATCGGGCCCCGCGCTGACGGGGCAGCCGGTGCGGCGCGCGAGCAGCACGGCCTCGTCTCCGACCTCGAGGGGATCGCTGGCCGCACTCACGGCTTGCGGCCAATTGCGCGTGCGCCCGCGGTAGCCCCGCGTCACGACGCCGACGCGGAAACGGCGCTCCTTGAGCCGCGCCGCGAGCCAGATGATGAACGGCGTCTTGCCGGTCCCGCCGACGCTCAAGTTTCCGACCACGATCACGGGCACCGGCAGCTCGACGGCCTTCAGCAGCCCGCGCCGGTACAACGCGGCGCGCGCTTGTGCGAGCGCGCGATAAACGGCCGCGAGCGGCAGCAGCGCATAACGCGCGGGACTCGAGCCGTACCAAACGTCCGCGAGCCAATCCGAGACCGAGAAACGGAGTGCAGCCAAGCGAGATCCCTAGCCTGCGAATTGCATTCGGTGCAGCGTCGAGTAGTAGCCGCCGCGCGCGATCAGCTCGGCGTGGTTGCCGGTCTCGACGATCGCACCCTCCCGCAGCACCACGATTCGGTCGGCGCTCTCGATCGTCGACAGCCGGTGCGCGATCACGAGAGTCGTGCGACCGCGCATCAAGCGTGCGAGCGCCGCCTGAATGCGGCGTTCCGATTCCGTATCGAGCGCCGACGTGGCCTCATCGAGAATCAGCACGGGCGCATCCTTGAGCAATGCACGTGCGATCGCCACGCGTTGCCGCTGGCCGCCCGAGAGCAGCGCGCCGCGCTCGCCGATGCGCGTATCGAGCCCATTGGGTAGATCCGCCGCGAACTCCGCGACGTACGCGGCGTCCGCGGCGCTCTCGATCGCGGCACGCGAAGCACCCTCGAGCGCGCCGTACGCGATATTGTTCGCGATCGTGTCGTCGAACAGCACGACATCCTGGCTCACGAGACTCAGCTGCCGGCGCAGATCCCGGAGCCTGTACTCGCGCACATCGCGGCCATCGAGCAGCACCGCGCCGACTTGCGGGTCGTAGAACCGCGGCAGCAGGCTCACGAGCGTGGACTTGCCGCTGCCCGACTGCCCGACCAGCGCGACGGTCGTTCCGGCCGGCACGGCGAGGCTCACGCCGTGCAGCACTGCGCCCTTCTCCGCGTCGTAGGCGAACGACACGTCGCGGTATTCGACGTCGCCGCGCGCCCGTGCGAGCGTCGCCGCGCCCGTGTCGCGCTCCGCCGGCTCGTCGAGCGTCTCGAACAGACTCGCGGCCGCCGCGATGCCGCGCTGCACGACGGCGTTGATGTTGATCAACCGCTTGAGCGGCGCGAGCAACATGCCCATCGCGGTGATGAAGCCGACGAACGAGGGCGCATTCAAGTCCGAGAATGACCAATACACGACCGCGGCTACGCCGAGCGCAACCGCGTACTGCGTGAGCGCGTCCCCTAACGCGCGCACCGCGACGAGCCGTACGTTGAAGCGGAAGTTGCGCGAATTGACGGCCTCGAACTCGCGCTGCTCGTGCGCCTGCCCTTCGAAGATCTTCACGACGCGATGGCCGTGCAGGGACTGCTCCGTGATCTTCGTGACGTCGCCCATCGAGTTCTGGATGCGAGCGCTGTAGCGGCGAAACGCGTGGCTCATCCGGCTCACGAGAAACGCGATCGTCGGGCCCACGATGCCGATCAGCAGCGTGAGCCGAGGACTGAAATAGATCATCATGGCGAGCAGCACGACGATCGCAAGCGAGTCGCGGATCAAGATCACGACCGCATTGGAGATCGCGTCCGCGATCTGCTCGGTGTTGTAGGTCAGCTTCGAGATCAGCATGCCCGACGAGCTTTGGTCGAAGAAGCGCGCCGGCAGGCCGAGGTAGTGGGCGAACAGCTGGCTGCGCACGTCGCGGATCACCGAGCGTCCGACCCAGGCGAGCCCGTACACCGTGAGAAAATCCATCGCGCCGCGCACGGGGAACACGAGCGCGATCAGAAGCGGAATCTGCCAAGCGTGCGCCGAATTGCGGACGGTCGCTTCGAGCTCTCGAATCACCTCCCGCAAGAGCAACGGCACCGAGGAGTCGAGGGCCGCGTACAGTGCCGCAGGCACGGTCGCAGCCACGATCACGGGCCAGTGCGGCTTGAGATAGCCGAGCAGCCGACGGTAGACGGCCGCCAATTGAGCGGTCAAGACCGACATCCGCGATGCCGGATGCGTGGAGCGCGGTTCTTCAAGTCGGGAGGACTGCGATGTTGCGAGGCATACGCCTCAATTGTGCTTGCGGGAAATCCGCGAGTACATCCCCGTCCGCACCCGGCCCCGCTCGCCGCAAGCCGAGAACAACGCGCGGGGCTGCGCATTTCGCAGGCCGCTAGCCTTGCGGCGGATTGATGGTCGCGATGTTGATCTTCACGAAACCGAGCCGACCCGCCACGTCCAAGGCGGTGATCACCGATTGATGCGTGGCCTGCGCGTCGGCCCGAATGAACACCGGGAGATCGCGCTGATCGCCGATCAGCCGCTCGATCGCGGCACGCAACGTGCGACGATCGCTGTTCACGAGCTCGCGGCCGTTCACGAGGTAGCTGCCGGTGCGCGTGACGGCGATCTCGAGCGACGCATTGGCCGCCTCGCTGGGCGCGCCCGCCTCCGCCTGGGGCAGATGCAACGTGATCTGCGTTTCGCGCAGGAACGTGGTGGACACCATGAAGAACAGGACGAGCACGAGCAGCACGTCCACGAGCGAGATGACGTTGATCTCAGGCTCTTCTCTTGAGCGGCTTTGCAGCTTCATCGTTAGTCATGCCTTGGATGCCGGCGCCGGGGCGCGGCTGCTGCAGCAGGTCGATGAACCGGATCGATTCCTTCTCGATCGCGACCACGAGCCCGTCCACGCGGCCGCGCAAATAGCGGTACGCGATCAAAGACGGAATCGCGACGATCAGGCCGGCCGCGGTCGTGATCAACGCCTCGGCGATACCGCCTGCGAGGACGGTAGGATTGCCGACGCCTTGCGCCGTGATGGCGGTGAACGCCCGGATCATCCCCGACACCGTGCCGAGCAGCCCGAGCAGCGGCGAAATGCCTGCGATCGTGCCGAGCGCGTTCAGGTAGCGCTCGAGCTCGTGGACCACATGGCGACCCGCATCCTCGATGGTTTCTTTGAGCACTTCGCGCGGCGAGTACCGGTGCGCGAGCCCGGCCGCGAGCACCTGGCCGAGCGGCGAGCTCTGGTAGAGCGTCTGGATGTGCTTCGCGTCGAGCTGGTTGTGCTTGACCCATTCCCAGACGGTGGTCGTCACGTCTTTCGGCACGACGCGCCGCCGCTGCAGCGTCCAAAGCCGCTCGAGGACGATCGCAACCGCGATGACGGAGCAGGCGATGATCGGCAGCATCAAAAAGCCGCCGGCTTCCACGATCTCGAGCATCAGCCCCGCATCCCTTCCTGACGGTGCGCGAACTATAGCGCGCTCGTCACTGATTGACCAAGAAAAACGGGCTTAACGCGGCGCCGTCGCGCGCGCCTCCCAATAATGGTGACGCGCGTCACGCTCGGTCGTAATTCGCGGCGGCCCGACTGCGCCGAGCGTGACCGTCACGGCGCCCGAGTCGGCGGTCACGATGAGGCGCGCGCCGGCCCGCTCCCAACGCTCGCGAACCGCGCGCTTCGGAAATCCCCAGCGGTTCTCGAAGCCGGCCGAGGCGATCGCAATGCGCGCTCCGATAGCGCTCACGAAGCTTGCGGACGACGACGTTGCGCTGCCATGGTGCGGCACGACGACGACGGCCGTGCGCGGCGGTGCGGCGGCGAGCACGGCCGCCTCCCCGCGGGCCTCGATGTCCCCCGCGAGCAACGCGGAGCCGCCGAGCGCATCGATCTCGAGTACACAAGAGCTCTCGTTGCCGAGCGCGGCGAAGCTGCGCGGCGGATGCAGCATCGCAAACCGCACACCGTCCCAAAGCCATTCCTGCCCGCGCTCACAGACGCGTCCCGGCAAGCCTCGGACGTCGGGTCCCTTGAAAACCGCCGCGCGCGGAAACGCCGCGAGCAAGGCAGGCGCCCCGCCCGCGTGGTCGTTGTCGGCATGGCTCACCACGAGCGCGTCGAGCCCGCGCCGACCGCCGGCCGCGAGCGCCGGCAGCACCACGTCGGCACCGCTGTCGAAGCCCGAGGGAAACGCGGGTCCGGCGTCGTACACGAGGCGATGGCCGCGCGTTTCGACGATGACCGCGAGACCCTGCCCCACGTCGAGGACGGTGAGCCGCGCGGTGCCGGGCGGCGGCAACGCCATTGCCGGCACGAGCGCCGGCGTGAGCGCGAGCCACGCGAGCCGGCGGCCGGGCAACGGATGCGTGGGCAGCGCCAGCGCGACGCCCACGGCCGCGACCGCCAGCGCGGCGGCCGGCGGCACGCCGACGGGCCACGACGCCCACGACCAAGAAGCGGCCGTATGCAGGCCCGCGACCGTCGCGCTCGCGAGCAGCCCGACGGAGTGCACGAGCGGCGGACCGAGCGTCGCCGCGAGCGTGCCGCTCGACACCGCGAGCGCTGCGGCCAAGGTGAGCGGCACGAGCACGAAGCCGAACAACGGAATCGCGACGAGGTTCACCGCGGGTCCGACGATCGAGATCTCGCCGAAGAACGCCGCGGTGAGCGGCAGCAGCGCGAGGCCGATCGTCCATTGGAGCGCCAACAACGCGCGCGCCGCTCGGCCCGCGCGCGCGAGCCGGCTCGAACGTTGCCGAACGTCGCGCGGCGCCGCGATTGCGAGCAGCGTCGCGACCGCGGCGAACGACAGCCAAAACGACGCCTCGAGCGGCGCGAACGGATCGTACACGAGCACCGCTGCGAGCGCGGCCGCGAGCCCGGCGAAACGCCCGACCGGGCGCCGGCTCACCACGAGCGCAAGCGCAACGAGGATCATCAGCAGCGAGCGCTGCGCGGGCACCGCAAAACCGGTCAGCGCGGCGTAATAGGCCGTTGCAAGCGCGCTGCCTGCGGCCGCAGCCTCGAGGTCGAAGGCCGCGAGCGGCTGGGGCAGGCGCAGCCATGCACGGCGCAGCAGCACGAACACGATCAAGCCGAGTAGCCCGACATGCGCGCCGGAGACGGCCACGAGATGACTCGTGCCCGTGCGCCGAAAGTCCGTCCAATGCCGTTCCTCGAACCGGTCGCGCTCGCCGAGCGCCAGCGCAACCAGCAGCGCCGCGGAATCTGCATCCGGCGCGAGCGCCGCGAGCCGGCTCGCGATGCGCGCGCGAAAGCGCAGCCAGGTGCGGGCGACATTCGTGCCGTTGCTCGCAGCGACGCGGCCCGAGCGCACGTAACCGGTGGCGCCGTGACCGGACGCGAGCAGCCATCGCTCGTAGTCGAACCCGCCGGGGTTGCGTAAACCGTGCGGCGTGCGCAGCCTGGCGATGACTTGCAGCGAGTCCCCGGGAGCCAGTCCGGCCGGCGGATCGTACCAAGTGAGCCGCACACGCGGTGGCACGCGCGCGGCTCGCGGCTCGGTGACCGCGAGCGAGAACGTGATCTGGCCCGGCGCGTGCACCGGAAACGCGTCGATCCAGCCGCGCAGCGCAACGTCGCGGCCCGACAGCTCCGGCGGCCAACGCTCCGCCAACGCGCCGTCCGCGCGCCAAACGGTGAACGCAAAGCCCGCGACGAGCCAAACGATCGGACGCGCAACGCGAAAGCGCAACGCGAGCAGCGCCGTGAGCGCAAGCGGCACGTAACAGGCCGCGGCCGGGAGCCGCGGCAGCGCGGCTGCCAGCAGCACGCCGCCGAACCAACCCGCCGCGAACTGCACGATCGGCGCGACGCCGCCGGGCGGCGTCGCGTTCGCGGCGAACGCTAAGCGGCCTGCAATCGGCCGTCCTTGAGCTCGAGCACGCGGTCCATGCGCCGTGCCAAGTCCGGGTCGTGAGTGACGACCACGATGCTCGTGCCGAGCACGGTGTTCAGCTCGAGCAGCAGCTCGAAGACTTTGAGCCCGGTGGGTCGATCGAGATTGCCCGTCGGCTCGTCCGCCAGCACGGCGGCGGGCCGCGTGACGAGTGCGCGCGCGACCGCCGTGCGCTGCCGCTCGCCGCCGGACAGCTCTCCCGGTCGATGGTCGAGCCGCTCCGCGAGCCCGACGCGCTCGAGGAGCTCCTGCGCCGCGCGAGCCGCCTCTTTCGGCTTCTCGCCGCGCACGAGCAGCGGCATGGCCACGTTCTCGAGCGCCGAGAACTCCGGCAGCAGATGATGAAACTGATAGACGAACCCGAGCGCACGGTTGCGCAAGCGGCCGCGTGCCGCGTCGTTCGAGCGGCTCATCGACTCGCCGACCACCTTGACCTCGCCCGCCGTCGGCTCGTCGAGGCCGCCGAGCAGTTGGAGCAGCGTGGTTTTCCCGGAGCCCGACGCACCGATGATCGCGATGCGGTCCCCCTTCGCCACCGCGAGATCGACGCCGCGCAAGACCTCGACCTTGCGCCCGACGTCCTCGAACGTCTTCACGAGGCCGAGCGCTTCGAGCACGGCCGCCTCACTCATACCGCAGCGCCTCTGCCGGCGGCTGACGTGCGGCGCTCGCCGCAGGATATAGCGTGGCCGCGACGGCGAGCCCGAGCGCAAGCAGGCAAATCTCCCCGATCTCGAGCGGCCGCAGCTGCGTCGGCAGGTCGCTCAGGAAGTACACGTCGGCGGACAGCAGATTGATGCCGAACCATGCCTCGAATAGATGTGCGATGTTGCCGAGCTGCGACGTGACGATCACCGCGAGCAAGACGCCGAACAATGTGCCGACGATGCCGATGAAAGTGCCCTGGCTCGCGAAGATCGCGAGGATGCCGCGCGGCGACGTGCCGAAGCTGCGCAAAATCGCAATGTCGCCGCGCTTGTCACGCACCACCATCATCAACGTCGACACGATGTTAAACGCCGCAACCGCAATCACGAGCGACAAAATCACGAACATCATCGACTTTTGCAGCTGAATCGAGCGGAAGTAGGTGTAGTGCTGCCGCGTCCAATCGTCGACGTAGAAGTTCTTGCCTTGCGAGTTCGCGACCGACCGCGCGAGCTCGGTTGCGATGCGGCGCGCCTCGTAGATGTCCTTCACGTCGAGGCGCAGACCCGTCGCAAGGCCGTTCGTGCGGAACAGCTTCGCCGCATCGTCGAAGTTCACGAACACGAGCCCGCGGTCGTACTCGTACATGCCGGCCGAGAAGATGCCGGCCACCTCGAAACGCCGCAGGCGCGGCAACAAGCCCGCCGGCGTGGCGCTCGCCTCGGCGAGCACGAGCACCACCTTGTCGCCGACCTTGACCCCGAGCGCCTCCGCGAGGCTCGCGCCGAGCACCGCGCGGAAGCTGCCGGGCGTGAGCGCCGCGAGGTCGCCGCTCTGCATCACGTCGCCGATGTTGGAGACGCGGCGCTCGAGATCGGGCTCGATGCCGCGCACGTTCACGCCCGCGAGCTGCTCGCCTGCAACCGCCATCGCTTGACCCTCGACGTAAGGCGCGGCTGCCGCCACATCGGGCCGGGCGAGCGCGCGCTTGCGCAGGTCCTGCCAGTCATCGAGCGTGCCGTCGTAGCCCGCGATCGTCGCATCGGATGCCATGCCGAGAATTCGCACCTGCAGCTCGTGCTCGAAGCCGTCCATCACGGACAGCACGACGATCAGTACGGCGACCGCGAGACCGATGCCGAGCATCGACACGATCGAGATGAACGAGATGAAGCTCTGGCTGCTGCGCGTGCGCAGATAACGGGCCGCGATCGCAAGCTGGTAGGGCTGACGCATCGCGCTCAGTCGTAGCGCAATGCGCTCGCGGGCGCGACGGCCGCGGCCCGGCGCGCAGGATAAATCGTCGCGAGCACGGCGACGAGCAGCGCGGCCGCCGGTATCGCGATTACATCCGTCAAATGCACCTCCGACGGCAGCTCGGTCACGTAGTAGACGTCACCGGGCATCACCTTGAAGTGCAGCGTCGCTTCCAGCCAAGGCAGTATCGTGCCGACGTTGAACGCCAGCACCAGACCGAGGGCCGTGCCGAGCAACGTGCCGACCACGCCGATCACCGAGCCTTGCACGAAGAACACCCGGGCGACGCGCTCGGCCTCGAGCCCGCAGGTGCGCAGGATGGCGATGTCCTTGCGCTTGTCGATCACGACCATCATCAGCGACGCGACGATGTTGAATGCGGCGACGCCCACGATGAACATCAAAATGATCGTCATCATGATCTTTTCGATGTGGATCGCACTGAAGAGGTTGCGATGCTCCTCCGTCCAATCCGAGTAGCGCAGACCGGGACCGAGCGCAGGCAGCTCGGCTTTGCGGAACTCCGCGACGCGCAACGGGTCCTGCAGCCGCACCTCGACGCCTTCGGCCGCTCCGTTCAGCCCCTTCAGCGCACTCGCGTCGCTCATGTCGACGAGGGCGAGGTTTGCATCGTGATCCTGGATCCCGGCCTCGAAGATGCCGGCGACCGTGAACGCGGCGAAGCTCGGCATCGGCCGGCCGTCGACGATGCGCGGCACGAGCAGCGTGACGGAGTCGCCGAGCTCGAGCCCGAGATCGAGCGCCAGCACGCGGCCGAGGACGATCCGATGCGAGCCCGGCGTGAGCGACTCGACGGTGCCGACCTTCATGTAGCGGTCGATGTGCTCGGCGCCCTGCTCCTCGCTCGCCACGATGCCGCGGATGAGCGCCG
This sequence comes from uncultured Gammaproteobacteria bacterium, assembly GCA_963817615.1. Lineage (GTDB taxonomy): Bacteria > Pseudomonadota > Gammaproteobacteria > Steroidobacterales > Rariloculaceae > FEN-1219. The sequence goes on from CAWFPH010000003.1 coordinate 1,824,409, forward strand.
GTTTGAGATTCGGCCCGGCCGCCAGCATCCCTTCGATCGTGACGTACGGCGACACGGCCGCGACGCCGGCCCGACCGAGCAAGCGGCGCTCGAGATCGCTCCAATCCGTAAGTCCGGCGCGCGACGAGATCGTCGCGTGCGCGCTCATGCTCAGAAGCCGCGTGCGCGTCTCCGTCTCGAGGCCGTTCATGATCGACAAGATCACGATCAGCGCCGCTACGCCGAGCGCAATGCCGAGAAAAGACGCCGCGCTCATGAAAGACACCACACCGCGCCGCCGCCGCGAACGCAGGTAGCGCAGACCGATGAACCACTCGAGCGGCTGAAACATCGAGCGGCATTAAACCACAGCATGCTCGCGCCCGGTCGCCGTTCGGCGACTGGTCGCCCCGCCGGCGAACTGTGACGCAGGTCCACAAACGCCCGTCGCTCGATTTGAAGGCCTCAGGGGCGGTGCTATAGTCCTTCGCGTTCAGGGAGGACCGATCATGGCGGAGAAGCTTGCGGCGACGATTACCTGGTGCGTGCTTGCGCTCGGCTCGGTCGCGGCACGCGCGGACGTGCTGCTGCTCGACGGCATCGAGCAGGACGCGCAAACGGCCTCGCAGCGGCCGAAGGCCGGCATGACGATGACGAAAGTCGAAGCGCAGTACGGCGAACCCGCCGAAAAGCATGCCGCGGTCGGCGAGCCGCCGATCACGCGCTGGGACTACCCGGATTTCTCGGTCTACTTCGAGCACGATCGCGTCATTCACGCGGTCGCCAAACACCAGCAATCCTGACGCGCGAGCGGCGCACGGCGCCGCTTCGACCGCCCGCCGCGGCGCGATCGGCCGGCCGCGCAGCGCGTTGCCGCTGCCACGCAGGTGAAGCGCTTCCGGCGCAGTGCTATGTTCCCCGCCTCTGCTCGGTCGGAAACGAAGGGATCCGCACATGCGAACGTTCATTCGGCTCTGCGCGGCGGCCGCACTCGCCGCGCTCGGCGTAACCGCAACCGCCCAGCCCGCCGGGCCGCCACGCCGCGTAGCCGCGCTCGAGCCGCTGCCGAGTGTGCCGACGGCCGTCGCCCTGCCGCATCTCACGGCACCCGTCGAAGGGCCGGGGCCGATATTCGACTCGGCGCCGTCGCAAGCGCCGGGGTTCGGCTTGGATCACTTCGACTATCGCACCGTCGAGTACTTCGCGTCGGGCACGGCGGACGGACGGCCCTATACGACCCGCGTCGTAGTGCGCAAGCCGGCGGACGATCGGAAATTCAGCGGGCTCGTGCTCGCGGAATCGATGCATTCGAGCGGCGCGGCGCATGCGTTCGAGTTCACGGCCGCCTACGTGATGAGCTCGGGGCACGCCGCCGTCGAGATCCTTACGACCTCGCCCGACCAATTCAAAGAATTCAATGCCGCGCGATACGCGAGCCTGGCGATCGCCGATGGCCAGGCGAACGACATCATCGCGCAGGTGGGCGCGCTGCTGAAAAGTGCGCAGACGCCGCTCGCTCGGCCCGCGAGAAAGATCGTGCTCTCCGGCTCGTCGATGAGCTCCGGCACGCTGATCAATTACTTGCCCGCGCACAAGGTCTACCGCACCCCGGACATGCAGCGCATCTACGACGGCTTCATGCCGACCTCGGCGGGCGCGACGATCATGGAGGTGGACGTGCCGTTGATCGAGCTGCCGACGATGCTCGAGCTCGAAACGAACGTACCGTGGCGCCAGGACAGCGACGAGCCCGGCAAGCAGTTCCGCTTGTACGAGATCGCCGCGGCGGGCCATGTCGACTCGCGCGACAACGTTCGCTTCGAGCCGAATCCGTGCACGCACGAATTGAGCACGATTCCGCTGCAGGCATACATGTCGGTCGCGCTCTACCACCTGTTCCGCTGGATCGACCAGGGCATTCCGGCGCCGCACGCGGATCGCGTGCTGCTCGACCGCGATACCTCGAACGACGGCTCTATGATGGCGCTCGACGACCACGGCAATCCCCGGGGCGGCATTCGCAATCCATACGTCGACGTGCCGACGGCGAAGTACGCCGCTCTCAACACGGCCGTCGAGCCGCTGATCCCGAGCCCGAGCCGGTACATCGCCGCCAATGGCCTCCAGGGCGCACGCTTGATGTGCAGGCTGAGCGCTTATCAGGTGCCGTTCTCGAAGGCCGAGCTCAAGAAGCTCTACGGCACTCCGCACGCTTACCTGCACAAGGTGGAGCAGCGGCTCGACGAGCTCGAGAAGCAGGGTTGGTCGCTGCCGCTGTATCGCGATTGGGTCTTGGCGGACGCCAAGAAGGTCGAGTTCTAGCGAAACGCCGCGGCCGCACTGCGTGCGGCCGCGGTCTACACTGCGGCTCCGTCGCCAGCAAACCGCTTAGAAGCTGCGGCGGAATCCGATGTGCACGTTGTCGTCGACGTTGCGGTGGCCGAACATCGTCGTGTCGATTTTGAACAGCCGATAACCCACGAACACGTCGGTGTTGTCACGGACTCGCGTGAGCAGACGCGCCGTCACGTCGGTCACGTTATCGGCCTCCCCGAACGTCATGATGTCGGGCGAATAGAAACCGCTCACTCGCAAGGACGTCGCGCGTCGAGTGCGGTTGAAGAAGTATTCGACCTCGCCGCCGACGCCGATGCCGAAGATGTCCTGGTTTTCGATGCCGAGCAGAGCGCCGTAGGCCCGCGCGCCGACGCTGAACTGTAGCGCACGGTTGTTCTCGAGATCGCGATCGCCGACCGGCGTGAGCAAGTCCGCGACGCCGATCAGATCGCGATCCTCGTTGTAGAAGACACCGCCTCGCGCCTGGACGCGTCCGATGCCGCCGCCGACATCGACGTCGCGCACGTACTGGACCTGCGCTGCGTTCTCGCCGATGTAGACCTCGATCGAGTGGTCGATGGTGTGCACGCGGTCGGCGATGCGGCCGCGATCGCCCCGTCCGTCGTTTTGGTCTTGCGCCGCAGCGGCGCCCGAAAGCGCCACCGCGAGCGCGCACAGCACCGCAGCCGTCTTGCGGCGGCGGCGCAGGGCGAATGATTCTCGACGATCGTTGAAATCGGTCATTGCAGTTCTCCGAGAGCGAAGAGCCGGCTGCAGCAGTACTTCGATTGCACCCTGTTCCGTTCCTTGGAGGGCGGCCATGGCTCAGATGATCGCGCCGTCGTTCCGTGGCGCGGCGATTGCGGAATACGTAGCAAGTTGTATGCCACTAAGCCGCGCTTCCCCGAGCGCGGGCGTCATCGCCGCAAATCGCCCCAATTCGTTGCGCCCGTATCACGATTTGGAGCGGCGGTAACAATACTTGCAACGCCGAACGTTGCGTCGAAGCCGCAGAGAATTCTGCTGCGCCCGTCGATGCGCCATCGCGCGAGTGGCTCGGATCTTGCTTCGTCCTCGTTCGATGATTCTTCGATGTGGAGGCAAAACATGAAGGGCCCATTGCTGCTCGCGGCGCTGGTGTTGCTCGCGCCGACCGCGGCGTTTGCGCAACCCTACGTGGTCGCGCAGCTCGGTTACGCGAACGGCGACTTTCCGCTCGACGCGCCGTTCAACGGCGTAATCGACGACTCGAGTCCCACCTACGGCGTCGACCTCGGAATCGGTTTCGGCCACAAGCTCGCGGCCGAGTTCGGCTACAACGGTTACGGTGGATTCGATGGTCGGGGCAACCCGTGCGCACCGGGCGCCACGTGCACGCCGGTCACGGTCAACATTCCGAGCAACGACCAGACCGTCTACAAGCTCTCGATCGTCCGGCGCTTCGACGTCGGCAAGCTCACCGTGTTCGGCAAGGCCGGCTTGTACCGCGCGGACGTCCACACCAATCTCGAGGTGCCCGACTCGAACATCACGATGACCGGCGTGCTCCTCGACGCCGGTGTTCGCTGGTACCTCGCGGAGCGGCCATGGAGTGTCTCGGTCGAATTGGCGAGGCTCGACGACAACGTCTCGCAGTTCACGGTGGGCTTCGGTTGGAGCCCGCGGCCGCTCATCGACTGAGGGGCCTAACCGCTCGCATCGAGCGCTTGCCGCGCGGCCCGACGCCCGCTTTCGAGCGCGCCCGCCACGGTTCCCGATTCACCGTCCACGGCCGCGGCCTCGCCGGCGAAGTACAGCGTCTGCTCGAGCGGCGCGGCGAGCAGCCGCCGCGCCGTGCCCGCGCCGCCGACGGTCACGTAGCTGTAAGCCCCGCGCGCGAACGGGTCGCGCTGCCAATCGTGCGCGTACGCGGCCATCGGTGGAGGAACGCGGCCGCGCCGGAACAGGCTCTCGAGACCGTCGACCGCGAGTCGAATCGAGGCGGCGGCACTGCGACGCGCGAGGCGAGCGGCGTACGGCCCGGCCGCCCACGCCGTGAGCAACGGCGCACGGACCGGCAGCCCGGTCCAATAAGTCGGGAACGCCGCTTCGGCCGCATGGAAAAATGCGGCCTCTCGGTAGCGTCCAGCGTCGAGCGTCTCCCAGAAACGCTCGCCGAACCGGAGCACGACCTTCAGGACCGGACCCGCCGCAAGTCCTCGCAATGCGGCCCGCTTCGCACCGAGATCCGGGACGAACCGCACGCCGCCCGCGGCGCGGCCGCCGCGCGCAAGCACTCCGAGCGGCAGCGCGACGATCACCTGCCGGGCGCGTGCTCGCCACTCGCGCCCGGCGCGCACGGCCGCTACGTCGACCTCGCCGCGCCGCCAGGACAGCGTGTGCACGACGGTGTCCTGCGCGATCTCGACAAGCGGCGGGTCGAGCGCCGCCGCGAGCGCGCCGATGAGCACGCCATAGCCGTCACGCGGGCGAAACGTCGGCGCGTCGACGCCGCTCGCGCCGCGCCATTCCTCGAGTATCGCGAACGTGCTCGCACGGCTCGCATCGGCGGCGTCGAAGCCCTCGACGAGCAGGCGAGCGAATGTGCGCACGGCGGGCGACAGATGCTTGCGCGCAGGGCCTTCGAGGAACGCCGCGAGCGGCAAGTCCCGACCCGGCCGCGGAACGGCGGCGAGGCCCTGCTCGAGCGCTCCGAACAGGCTTTCGGCCGGTTCGAGCCGACTGCCGCGCAGCACGAAGCGCTCGCCGGCCGCGTCGATGAGCACGGTTGGCGAGCGGCCGATCCAATCGAGCGTCGCGGCCGGGGTCCCATGCACGAACTCCGCACCGAGCTCGATCGGCACTGCAAGATCCGGCTCGCGGCGCGTGAATATTCGTCCGCCCAGCCGGTCCCGCGCCTCGAGGACGCAAACGGACCGGCCCGCGCGCGCGAGCTCGACGGCCGCCGCGAGTCCCGCCGCGCCTGCGCCGACGACCAGCACTTCGAACCGCCGCGGGCCGCTCACGCAGGAGCCCTCCCGGGCTGCGCGCAATGGTGACGGCTCGCGTGGGGATCTCCGGCTGGCGTTATCCGCCTTGGCGCGGCGCGTTCTATCCCGAAGATCTGCCGCAGCGCAGCGAGCTCGCCTATGCGGCCGAACGCTTCGCCACGATCGAGCTCAACGGCAGCTTTTACTCCTTGCAGCGCCCCGAATACTACGAGCGCTGGCGCAACGAAGTGCCGGAGGACTTCGAATTTGCGGTCAAGGGCTCGCGCTACATCACTCACATGCTCAGGCTGCGCGACATCGAGGTCGCGCTGGCGAACTTCTTCGCGTCCGGAGTGCTCGCTCTCGATCGCAACCTCGGCCCGCTGCTCTGGCAGCTGCCGCCGACGATGCCGTACGAACGCGACCTCTTGCGGGCGTTTCTCGCCCTGCTGCCGCGCGATGGCGCCGCGGCGACTGCCCTTGCACGGCGCCACGACGAACGCCTTGCGGGCCGCGCCTATACCTACGCGGATCCTCGTCGCCCGTTGCGGCATGCGCTCGAGGTTCGACATCCGAGCTTTGCCGCGCAGGAGGTCATCGAGCTGCTGCGCAGCGAAGACGTGGCACTCGTCGTCGCCGATACGGCCGGCAAATGGCCTCTGCTCGAGGATGTGACGGCGGACTTCGTATACGTTCGACTGCACGGCGACAAGGAACTCTACGTGAGCGGCTACGCGGAGCCCGCGCTCGATCATTGGGCCGCACGGGTCCGCTCGTGGCTCGCGGGCCGACGGCCGCGCGGCGCGCGCACCGTGGCACCGCCCGCGGCCGCGCTGCCACGCGACGTGTACGTTTACTTCGACAACGACGTCAAGGTCTACGCACCGTACGACGCCCAACGTTTGGCCGCAAAGCTTCGCTCCCGCCGCGGCACCCGCGTGGCCGTTGCCCGTTAGTGTTTCTCGGTCGAGCCGGGCCCCGTCGTCTTGCGGCCGGATCGTGGTAGCCGTGTGAACCTCCTTGCGGCTCGAATCCCTTCCGCAACTGCGATCGGCGCGTGCGGCCGCCGCGAAGCGGCCTAGGACCGGGCCCGGGCTACGCACCGTCTACGCGGCGTGAGCGGACCTCCGGCGCGCGCGTACGGCCGCGGCGATTCGCTCGAGCAGCGCGGCGGACGTCGGCCAATCGATGCAGCCGTCCGTGATGCTCTGACCATAGCGCAACGGCACGCCCGACTCGAGCGACTGCCGGCCGCCGACCAGGTGGCTCTCGATCATGAGGCCGACGATGCGCCTGTCGCCTTTTGCGATTTGCGAGGCGACGTCGTCGACCACGCGCGGCTGGTCATCCGGATTCTTGCCGCTGTTCGCATGGCTCGCATCGATCAGCACGCGCGGCGGTAGGCCCGCGCGCTCGAGCAAGCCGCACGCGGCGGCGACGTGCTCGGCGCCGTAATTCGGGGCGGCGCCGCCGCGCAGAATCACGTGCCCGTCCGGATTGCCGCGGGTCGCTGCGGCCGCCGCGCGACCGTCCTTCGTGACCGCGAGAAAATGATGCGGGTGCGCGGCCGCGCGCACGGCGTCGACCGCAATCTGCACGTTACCGTCCGTGCCGTTCTTGAAGCCGACCGGACACGACAATCCGGACGCCATCTCGCGATGCACTTGGCTTTCGGTGGTGCGCGCACCGATCGCGCCCCATGCGACGAGATCGGCGATGTACTGCGGCGAGATCGTGTCGAGGTACTCGCAGCCCGCGGGCAGGCCGAGCGCATTGATGTCGCAGAGCAGCGACCGCGCGAGCCTAAGGCCCTTGTCGATGTTGAACGTGCCGTCGAGATCGGGATCGTTGATAAGACCCTTCCAGCCGACCGTCGTGCGCGGCTTCTCGAAGTACACGCGCATCACGATCTCGAGCGCGTCGCCGAGCGTATCGCGCAGCGGCCGCAGGCGGCGCGCGTAGTCGATGGCCGCGCTGCGGTCGTGAATGGAGCAGGGTCCGATCACGACGGCGAGCCGATCGTCGCGCCCCGCCAGGATCGCGTGCAGCGCGCGGCGCGAAGCCGCCACCGTCGCGACCATCGTCGCGTCGCACGGGAACGCGCGCAGGAGCTCGGCCGGCGTCGCGAGCGGAGCGTAGCTGCGGATTCGTAGGTCGTCGGTATGGGGCGCCATGTGGGTCTCCGTTTGGCCCGATCGAGCTCGGATTCCGGCGGCGAAAAAAAAGCCGCCGGGGTCACCGGCGGCTCTTTCGGGATGCTGTCTACTGACTTAGACCGATCGCAATCCTTCCTCCGCCGGGGGCTTCGGAAACGCGTGATACCAAAAGTAAAAGCGCGCGGTCGCAATCATGGCGCGCATTCATATCACACCGACCGCGCCCGCGCCAGCGCCGCCGCCACGCGCGTCTCGCGTCGCTGGCGCACGTGGCCCCCGTCGATCGACCGAGCCGAGGCTCGAGGGCGGTGTGGGATAATCGCGGTCTTTTGCGGCCGAGGGATGGCCTGCTCCATGCCGAAGGACTCAGTATTCGCCGAATTGCCGCTGCCGAGCGACAAGCGCCCGCGCGTGACTTGGACGCACCTGCACGGCAGCGCGCCGGCGCTCGCGATCGCCGAGGCGGCGCGCCGCCATGCGGGCACCGTCTGCGTGATCGCACCGAACGCGGCCGCGGCAGACCGCATCGAACGAGAGGTCGCGTTCTTCGGCACGCGCGAGCCGCGCCGCTTTCCCGATTACGAGACCCTGCCCTACGAGCCGATTTCGGCGCCGCAGGATCTGCTGGCGGACCGGCTGCTCACGCTGTACGAGCTCGTGCGCGGCGAGCCCATGACGCTCGTAGTCGAGGCCGGCGCACTGCTCGGCCGACTGCCGCCGCCGGAATTCGTGGTCGCCCGCTCGCTGGAGCTCGCAGTCGGCGACCGCTTCGAGCGCGATGCAATGCTCACGCGGCTGACGGACCACGGCTATCTGCGCGTCGAGCAGGTTGCGGAGCCCGGCGAGTTCGCGGTGCGCGGCGCAGTGCTCGACGTATTTCCGACGGGCGGCAAGCTGCCTATCAGGATCGATCTCTTCGACGACGAGATCGAGACGCTGCGCACGTTCGACCCGCAGACGCAGCTCACCGCGGGGCAGACCGATTCGATACGCCTGCTGCCCGCGCGCGAATTCCCGTTCGACGAAGCCGCGATCAAGGAATTCCGCCAGCGCTTTCGCGACGCGTTCCCGGTGGAGCCGGGCCGCTGCCCGGTCTACCGCACGATCTCCGAGGCGCAGCTGCCGGCCGGCATCGAGTACTACCTGCCGTTGTTTTTCGAGCGCACGGCGGCACTGTTCGACTATTTGGGCGACGACACGCTGCTCGTGCTCACCGACGGTGCGGGAGCCGCGCTCGACGCCGCATGGGCACTGATTACCGAGCGCTACGAGCAACTGCGCGGCGACATCGAGCAGCCGATTCTTGCGCCGGCTAAGGGGTTCTTCTCGCCCGACGTGCTGCGCGCCCGAATCGAGGAGCGGCCGGCGCTCGCGCTCGAGGCCCACGAGACGCCGACGGCCGACGCCGATGTCGTGAACGCGGGCGTCTCGCATCCGCTGTCGGCCGGCGTCGCGCCGAGCGAGGATCGGATCGCGCGCTGGGTCGCCGCAGGCACGGAGCGCACGCTGCTCGCCACGTCCTCGCCCGGGCACCGCGAGATGATGCTCGAGCTGTTACGCAACCGCGGCTACGAGCCCGCGATCGTCGCGACCTGGCCGGAGTTCCTCGAGGGCGACATGCGGCTCGGCGTGGCGGTCGCCGAGCTCGGCGAGGGGCTCCGCATCGCCGCACGCGAGCTGCGCGTGATCACCTCGACGGAGCTCGGGATGGAGCGGCCGCGGCAGCGGCACCGCCGCCGTCGAGGCCGCGATCCCGAGGCCGTGATCCGCGAGCTCACGGACCTGCAAGTGGGCGCACCCGTCGTGCACGAGGACTACGGCGTCGGCCGCTATCACGGGCTCAAGACGCTCGACGTCGATGGCCTGCTCACCGAGTTCCTCGTGCTCGAGTACGCGGGCGGCGACAAGCTCTACGTGCCGGTTCACAGTCTGCATCTCGTGACGCGCTACAGCGGCGCGGCGCCCGAGGATGCACCGCTGCATCGGCTCGGCTCCGATCAGTGGGCGAAGGCGAAGCGCAAGGCAGCGGACCAGGCGCGCGACGTCGCCGCCGAGCTGCTGAACCTATATGCGCAGCGCGCCGCGCGCGCAGGGCTCGAATTTCACTTCGAAGCGGACGCCTATCGGAACTTCGCGCTCGCATTTCCGTTCGAGGAGACGGAGGACCAGCAGGCCGCGATCGACCGCGTGCTCGAAGACCTCGCGAGCGGCCAACCGATGGATCGCGTGGTGTGCGGCGACGTCGGCTTCGGTAAGACCGAGGTCGCGCTGCGTTCGGCATTCGTCGCCGTGCAGGCCGGTTTCCAAGTCGGTGTGCTCGTACCGACTACGCTGCTCGCGGATCAGCACTATCGGACGTTCCAGGACCGCTTCGCGGATTGGCCGGTGCGAATCGAGCTGCTCTCGCGATTCCGCAGCGGCGCCGCGGTCGCAGCTGCGGTGAAGGGGCTCGGCGACGGCACCGTCGACATCGTGATCGGCACGCATCGATTGCTGTCGTCCGACATTCGCTTCAAGCGGCTCGGCCTCGTGATCGTCGACGAGGAGCACCGCTTCGGCGTGAAGCACAAGGAGCGGCTCAAGCGGTTGCGCGCGGAGGTCGACATGCTCACGCTCACCGCGACGCCGATCCCGCGCACGCTCAATATGACGCTCGGCGGGCTGCGCGATCTGTCGATCATCGCGACGCCGCCGGCCGCCCGGCTGGCGGTGAAGACGTTCGTCGGCGAGTGGAACGACCGGCAAATCCGCGAGGCCGTGCTGCGCGAGATTCGCCGCGGCGGCCAGGTCTACTTCGTGCACAACCGCGTGGAGAGCATCGAGAGTGCCGCGCGCGGGCTCGAAAAGCTGCTGCCGGAGGCCCACGTGCGCATAGCGCACGGCCAGATGTCGGAGCGCGAGCTCGAATCCGTGATGCTCGACTTCTATCACCGCCAGTTCAACGTGCTCGTCTGCAGCACGATCATCGAGAGCGGCATCGACATCCCGACCGCCAACACGATCATCATCGACCGCGCCGACCGGTTGGGATTGGCGCAACTGCACCAGCTGCGCGGCCGAGTGGGCCGCTCGCACCACCAAGCCTACGCCTACATGCTCGCGCCGCCGCTGCGCGCCCTCACGGCCGATGCCGCCAAACGGCTCGAGGCGATCGCGTCGCTCGAGGAGCTCGGCTCGGGCTTCACGCTGGCGACGCACGACCTCGAGATCCGCGGTGCGGGGGAGCTGCTCGGCGAAGGGCAAAGCGGTCAAATCCAAGCAATCGGCTTCACGCTGTACAACGAGCTGCTCGCGCGCGCCGTGAAAGCGCTGCGCGAGGGCAACGAGCCCGACCTCGACGATCCGTTCGTGCACGGCCCGGAGATCGAGATCGGTCTACCGGCGCTGATCCCCGAGGACTACATGCCCGACGTGCACATGCGGCTCGTGCACTACAAGCGGATTGCGAATGCGGCGTCACGCGAGGATCTCGACGCACTGCAGGTCGAGCTGATCGACCGCTTCGGTCTGTTGCCGCCGCCGCTGAAGACGCTGTTCGCGATCACCTGGCTCAAGCTGCTCGCGCAGCGGCTCGGCATCGTCAAGATCCAGGCTGCGGGCGAAGGGGGCAATTTGCGCTTCGGCGAACGATCGCACGTCGATCCGGTGCGGCTGATTACGCTGATCGAGAAAGACCCCGAGCACTATCGGCTCGATGGGCCGTTCAAGCTGCGCTTCTCGTGGCAGCTCAAGGCGCCGGAGCAGAGGATCGGCGCGATCGAGCGGCTGCTCGAGCGGCTTGCTCCGCCCGACCGCGCGGCCGCCGCCGCCTGACGGCGCGCTATACTGTCGCGCATGAACACGCGCCTGCGGCCGCTCTATTTCGCGTTGATCTGCTCGGGCGCCTTCGCAGCCGCAGGTCAGCCGGCTGCGCCGTCCGAAAACCCCGCCGCTGCTGCACAGCCGCCGGCGCCCGCGCCGCCGCTCTATCAGGTGGAAGTTTTGGTGTTCGCGCACGCGGACTTCGATCCGGCCGAGGAACACTTCGAGCATGGCGCACCGGCTGCGTCGCTCGTGAGCACGGACCCGACGTTGCTGGAACCACCATCTTTCGACGTCGACGACGCGGCGCTCGGCCAGCTTCCGCCGAGCGGGGCGACGACCGATGGTGCTGCCTCGGACGGCACCGCACCGGGCGGCGCTGCACAGGGCGACGCCGTAAGCGGCGTGCCGCAAGCGGATTCATCGCAACCGCCGCCGCTACGGCTCCTCGAACCGGGCGAGCTCGCTTTGAACGCGCAGGCCCGGACGCTCGGACGCTTGTCCGCCTATCGCTTGCTCGCGCACGGCGGTTGGGTGCAGCCCGGTCTGCCCGAGGATCAGGCCGTGCCGTTCGACCTGGCCCTGCTCGGCACGGTGAACCCGGCCGGCACCATCAAGGTTTACCTGAGCCGCTTCCTGCATGCCGAGATCGACTTGTCCTACGTCGATCCGCAGCCGCGCGCCGCCGAGCCGGCGGCCGACGTCGGCATCGCCGGCGATCTTCACGAGGTCGACTTACGGCCGCGATATCGATTGAAGACCGAGCACCAAGTGAGCAGCGGTGACCTGCAGTACTTCGACCACCCCGCCTTCGGCGTGCTCGTCAAGGTGACACGCGTCCCCGCGAACGCACCGGGCGGCACTCGCCCGGCCGCCTGAACAGCCTTCACGACCGGCTAGGCTCGGCGCCTCAGGAAGCGGCGGCGATGACGTTGCCCGGCGCGCGCAGCTCGGCTTCAGCGCGGGCGATCAACGCCTCGGGCTCTTCGCCGCCGCCGTCCGCACAAGTCGCAACGGCCGTGCGGATCGTGATGTAGCGGCCGGACTTCGCGCGCGGATTGTGCAGTCCGAGACGGCGCACGTTCTCGACCACTTGCTCGGCGAGCGGACGGGCCTCGTCGGCGCCTTGGCCGAGCACGGCCGCGATCAGACCCGAATCGTCGTAGCGAGCGCAGGAGTCTCCGGCGCGGCGCAGAGTGCGCGTAATTTGAGCGCCGATCATCCGCTGGCACGAGTCCGCGGCCTTCGCGCCGAACGTCTGCCGATACGCCTCGAACTCGACGATCTCGAACAACAGCACGGTGATGCTGCGCCCGTCGCGCCGAGCGATCGACAGATCGCGGCGCAGCAGCTCGACAAAGTACTCGAAGCGCAGCAACCCGGTCGCGGGATCGATGCGACTGAGATTTGCGATCTTCTGCCGGACGCGGCCGAGCTCGCGCTGCAGCAGATTGATCTCGAGGTTGCCTCCATGGCCGTTGTCGACCGAGGCCGGCGCACCGTTCTCGGTCAGGCTATCCGCAACGTCGACGCCGGCGACCGGACGTTGGATGCAGAGAAAATACTTGAGCTCGCCGCGTGCGTTGTAGAGCGGCTCGACGCTGACGTGGCTGAAGAACGAAGTGCCGTCCTTGCGCAGGTCCGGCAGCACCACTTGGCACGACTCTGAGCGGCCGATCGCGGCCTTGAGCCGTGCGAGCTCCGGTTGTCCCTCTCCGTCACGCTGCACGAGCGGCCAACTGCTGCCCGTGAGCTCATCGACCGAGTAACCGCTCAGATCTTCGTACGCGGGGTTCGCGTAGACGATCGGCAAGCTCGGGTCTTGAGCGTCTGCAAGCAGAATGCCCTCGGACGTCCGATTGACCATCTGCTCGAGGGTATGGCGGCTCAGGGACTTCACGCGTGCTTCCCTGCGCATTTCCATGCCGATTATGTTCGACAGGGCGCGCGCGAGGGTCTATGAAACAAGTCACACTGCACTGCATCGAAGGTCTTCGATCGCGCGCCGCAGCACCGCCGCGAGCCTGGCCGTCCCCGCTTCGAGCACGGCCTCGATCTGGGCGCCGATCGGCGCCGTGCCGGCCACGAGGCCGGCCGCGTAGTTGACCGCGAGCGCGCACACCGCATAGTCGACTTCGAGCTCCCGAGCGAGCACGGCCTCCGGCATTGCGGTCATGCCGACCATCGTGCAGCCGTCGCGCTCGAGCCGGGCGATCTCGGCCGCCGTCTCGAGGCGCGGCCCTTGAGTCACCCCGTAGCAGCCGCCGCGGGCGCCGAAGCCGCAAGCGGCAACGGCCGCCGCGAGTCGAGCGCGCAGCCCCGTCGAAAACGGCTCCGCGAACTCGACGTGCACGACCGCGCCGCCCTCGCCCCCGAAGGTTGCCGCCCGGCCCGAGGTGTAGTCGATCAGCTGTTCCGGCACGGCGAGCTCGCCCGGCGCAAAACCGGCCTCGATCGCTCCGACCGTGTTGAGTGCGATGCAGGTGCGCACGCCGCTCTGCGCGAGTGCCCAGAGGTTCGCCCGATAGTTGATCTCGTGCGGCGCGAGCGAATGTGTTTCGCCGTGCCGCGCGATACAGGCGAGCCGCACGGCGCCGATCCGCACGGTGAGCACGGGGCTGCTCGGAACGCCATAGGGCGTCTTCAGCGGGCTGCGCGCGAGCACCTCCAGTCCGAGCGAGCGGAAGCCGCTGCCGACGATCAGCCCGAGCGTCTCAGCCATCCGTATTCTCGGCGACCGCGTACAGCGCACGCAGCTCGCGCCAATAGCCGCGGTAGTCCATGCCGCAACCGAACACGTAGACGTCGTCGATCTCGAGGCCCGCGAAGTCGGGCACCGGCCGGCGAGCTCGGCGTTGCAGCCGCTTCACGACGAGCACGGCCGTGTGCTGCGCAGCCACGCCGATGCGCTCGAGCTCAGCCGTAAGACCTCGCAGCGTGTGGCCGCGGTCCAAGATATCGTCGACGACGAGCACGGTACGCCCGGCAAGCGCCTTGCTCGGGCGCACGCGCCACTCGAGCGCTCCGCCCTTGGTGTCGCCGGTGTAGCGCGTCACGTGCACGTAGTCGAACTCGTGCGGGAAGCGCAACCGGCGGCACAGCTCGACGGCCGTGAAGACGCCGCCGTGCATGACCGCGACCACGACGGGGTTCGTGTCCGCGAGCCGCCCCTCGATGTCGTGAGCCATTCGGTCCAAGGCCGCGGCGACCGTGCGCGACGACGCGACGCGCCGGGCACTGCGGCGCGCGGCGAGCACCGCGTCGTCAACCTTCGAGCTCGAGCGCCGGTCGATTGCAGAGCGGCTCGAGCGCTTCGCGAGCGCGCCGCCAATCCCTCGAGGCATGCAAGGTCTCCCAATCCATAGCGCCGCGCCCGTGCAGGCGCGTCAAACGCAGCTGCGCGGACGGATTCACGTACCCCCGCAGCGCATCGAGCACGCCCGGCACGTGCTCGGAGGAATTGCACAGCAGCACGAGGTCGCAGCCCGCGCCGAGCGCGCCTCGCACGCGATCCTCCAAGCCGCCGACGCCGGCCGCTCCGGCCATGCTCACGTCGTCCGTGATCACCGCTCCGCCGAAGGCGAGCTCGCCGCGCAGCTGATCCTCGATCCACCAGCTCGACAGGCTCGCAGGTCTAGGGTCGACGGCCGGGAAGCTCACGTGCGCGATCATCACCGCCGGCAATCCGGCCGCGATCAGCTCACGGTACGGCAGCAGATCGTCCGCAAGCTCCTCGTACGTGCGCCGGTCGATTGCGAGCTCGGTATGCGAATCGCTGCGTGCGCCCGCGTGCGTGGGGAAGTGCTTGGCGGTGATCGCCATGCCCGCGCGTTTCGCGCCGGTCGCGAACCGACGCGCCAGATCGGCGACGACGCGCGCTTCCGAGTGCAGCGCGCGGTCGCCGATCACCTCCGCGAGCCCGAGATCGCGGTCGACGACCGGAGCGAAGCTCATGTCGACGCCGACCGCCCGCAGCTCGGCGGCCATCATCCAGCCGAAAGCGACGGCCGCGTGGCGTGCCCGCTCTCGATCCTCGTCGTACAGATGTCCGAGCTGGCGCAGCGGCGGCAGGCGGAAGAACGGCTCGCGGAAGCGCTGCACGCGACCGCCCTCCTGATCGACTGTCACGAGCAGGGGCGGATCGCGCACCTCGTGGATCGTCGCAACGAGGCGGGCAAGCTGCTCGCGATCGACGAAATTGCGGCTGAACAGTATCACGCCGCCGACGAGCGGCGACTCGAGCCACTCGCGCTCGTCCGGCGCCAGCTCCGCGCCGCCCAAATCGATCATCAATGGACCGAGGGACAAACTCGCTCCTCCCGCCGCGTCAGACGATGTCGACGGGCGTGCCGACCGAAACGAGCTCGAACAGCTCCGCGACGTCGGTATTGCTCATCCGTACGCAGCCGATCGAGCCCGGCACGCCGAGCGGCTCGCCGTCGGGGGCACCGTGGATATAAATGTAGCGGCGCATTGTATCGACATTGCCGAGCCGATTCTTGCCGACCTCGCAGCCCGAGAGCCAGAGGATGCGTGTGAGGATCCAGTCCCTGTTCGGCTGTGCGCGCGCGAGCTCGACCGAGCAGATCTCGCCGGTCGGACGGCGCCCACGAAACACCGCGCCGAGCGGAGCCGCGGCACCGATTTTCGCCCGAATCACGTGCCGCCCGCGCGGCGTCTTGAAGCTGCCGCGCACCTCGCCTGCGCCGTGCCTCGACGTCGACACGGGATAAGTCTTCACGACTTGCGTGCCGCGCACGAGGTCGAGCCGCTGCTCGGCGAGCACGACGAGAACACGCAGATCGGCGGCGTCGGGAACGCTCAGGGATTGCGTTCGCTTTGGTCCCATTCGCGATACGGGTGGCGAGTCAGACGCACATTGTAATAGCGCTCGAGACCCGTGACCTCGAGGCCGAGCCACGCGGGGCGCGGGAATTCCTGCGTCTCCTCGTCGAGCTCGATCTCCGCGACGATCAGCCCTTCATTGTCGCCGTGGAACTCGTCGACCTCCCACTCGAAGCCGCCATAGGGCACGAAATGCCGGGTCTTCTCGATCAGCGGTGGCGAGCAGAGCGCGAGCAGCTCCACCGCCTCTTCGACCGGAATCGCGTACTCGTACTCCTTGCGCGACGCGACGAGACCGCCCGACTTGATGTTGAGAGCGGCCGCGGCGCCCGCGACGCGCACCCGCACGGATGCACGATCGTTGCCCGCGACGTAGCCTTGCTTCATTCGCTCGCGCCGCACGGCCGCCGCGCGCCAGGCGTCCGTCTTCGGCAAGAACTTTCGCTCGATCTCCTGCGGCATCCCCCGATCATACCAACCCGCACTCGCAACGCGACGTACTGCGTTCGTCGCACGACTCGCCTGCCCAGCGTAACGCCGTGCGGCCGGCGCGCGTGCGGAGGCCGTCGCCCGAGACGCGCCGGGAGCCGCAATCGTCAGGGGCGCTCGAACAGAGCGAGGGTCTCGACGTGGTGCGTGTGGGGGAACATGTCGAAGACGCGCGCCGTGCTGAGCACATAGCCGCCGCGCTCGGTCAACACTTGCGCGTCGCGCGCGAGCGTGCCGGCGTGGCACGAGACGTAGACGATCCGCCGCGGCATGACCGTGCAGAGCTCGCCGATCGCCGCCTCCGCACCGGTTCGCGGCGGATCGAGCAGCACCAGGTCCCACGGCTCGCGCAGAAAGCGCCAATCCGCGAGCGACAGATCCGCGGTCAAGAATCGCGTGTTGTGGATGCCGTTCAGCGCCGCGTTGCGCACCGCTCGGGCGACGAGCCCGGCGTCGCCTTCGACACCGGTCAGCTCGCGCGCCCGTTGCGCCAGCGGCAAGCTGAAGTTGCCGATCCCGCAGTAAAGATCGAGCACGCGGTCGGTGGGCTCCGGCGCTGCGAGGCGCACGGCAGTCGCAACGAGCTCGCGGTTGATCGCCGCGTTCACCTGGACGAAGTCGGTGGGGGCGAATTCGAGCGTCACGCCGAAGTCGTCGAGCCGATAGCGAAGCGGCCGCGCGTCGCGAAGCGGCGCGACGGTGCCCGGTCCGCCCGACTGCAGATAAACGTCGATTCCATGGCGCTCGCCGAACTCGGCGAACGCGGCGCAATCAGCGACGCTCGGCTCATCGAGCACGCGAAACACCAGCGCAACCGCGTCGTCCGCGACCGCGGCCTCGATCTGCGGTACGCGCTGCCGTATTCCGGTTGCCGCGATCAAGTCGGCGAGCTCGCCGAGCAGTCCGTCCAAGGGCGGCATCAGCACCGGGCAACGGCGCATGTCGGTGATGTAGGGTGCATTGCGTTCGCGGAAGCCGACGAGGACGCGGCCCTTGCCGGGCACGTATTTCACGCCGAGCCGTGCACGACGGCGATAGTGCCAAGGCGTGCTCGCGGCAGCCGGGAGCCATTGGCGCGGCTCGACGCGGCCGACGCGGCGCAGCGTTTCGGCGACTGCCCGCTGCTTCAACTCGAGCTGCGCATGATGGGCGAGATGCTGCAGGGCACAACCGCCGCAGCGGCCGAAGTACTCGCATCCGGGCGCCGTGCGCGAGCGCGAGGGGTCGAGCACGCGGACGAGCTCGGCCTCGACATGACCGCGGCGCCGTCTGCCGAGCCTGATCTCGACCCGCTCCTCGGGAAGAGCGCCCGGCACGAAGACGCGCCGGCCGTCGACGTTCGCGACGCCGAGTCCTTCGTGGGTGAGGTCGACGATCGCGGCTTCGAGGACCCGGCCGTCAGCCGGCATGACGAGCCGAACGCCAAGCTTCCAGAAACTGCGCCAGATGCGGTCGCTCCGAATGCGCGAGCTTCGCCTCGACGAGTGCGATTTCCGCGGCGTACCGTTCGGCGTCCAACTCGCCGCGCATCAGCTGAAAACGCAAGTAGATCAGGTAGGTGTTGAGCGCGTCGGTCTCACAGTAGTGGCGAATGGCTGCAAGCTCGCCCCGCAGGTAGGCGGGCCAGACCCGATCGCCGCTCATCCCGAGCTTGCCGGGAAGCCCCACCAGCTGCGCAACCTGCTCGAGCGACGCGCGGCCGCTCGAGCCGTAGCCCGAAAGCACGTCCATCAAATCGATGTGCCGCCAATGAAAGCGGTTCAGGTAATTGTTGAACCGGAAATCGCGATTCGTCTCGCCGACCTCCCAGTAGCGATGCGCGTTCACGCCGTGCTTCAGCGCTCGATAGTGCAGCACGGGCAGATCGAAACCGGAGCCGTTCCAGGACACGAGATCCGGACTGTAGCGCTCGAGGCCATCGAAGAACCGCTGCACGAGCTCGCGCTCGCTCGCTGTCTCGTCCCCGAGGCTGAAGATGTGCAGCTCGTCGCGCTCGCGCATCACGGCCGAGATCGCAACGACGCGCTGCTGAGGCAACGGCAGGAAGTCGTTCTGGCGCACCTGCTTCTGCTTGAACGCCATGACGCGAGCCACCGTCGCATCGTCGAGACCCGCGACGTCGTAGAGGCGCCGGCCGAGCTCGACGTCGGGTACGGTCTCGATGTCGAACGCGAGCGTGCTCATGCGCGCGCTCCCGCGGCGTCGCGCAACAACACGGCCACCGCGACGATCAGCCCGGCCTCGTCGCTCAACGTGAGATGCGATTCGCCGACCCCGAGCTTACGGCAGAGCGCGCGCCCCCGCTCGGAGTAGATCACCTCGGGCCTGCCGAGCGCGTTCGGCAGCATGCCGACGTCGCGAATCCACATGCCGTTCGAGAATCCGGTGCCGAGCGCTTTGACCACCGCCTCCTTCGCGGCGAAGCGCATCGCGAGAAAGCGCGCCGGGCGTTTCGCGGTCGCGAACAGCGCAAGCTCCTCGTCGAGCAACAGGCGCTTTGCGAAGTGATCGCCAAAACGCTGCCACGTCTCTTCGACGCGGTCGAGGCGCAACACGTCGGTGCCGATTCCGTAGATCATCCGCGCCGCCTCAAGAACGCGCAGCGACCATGAGCGCCTTCATCTTCGCGACCGCGGTTGCGAACCCGTCGAACAGCGCCTGCGCCACGATCGCGTGCCCGATATTGAGCTCCACGATCTCCGGAATGGCAGCGACCGGCGCGACGTTGTGGTAGTTCAGCCCATGGCCGGCGTGCACGATGAGCCCGAGCGAGCGTCCGCGAGCGGCTGCAGCGCGGATTCGCTCGAGCTCGCGCGCGCTCTGCGCGCCGCTCGCCTCTGCGTACGCGCCCGTGTGCAGCTCGACGACCTTCGCGCCGACGGCCGCGCTCGCCTCGAGCTGCGCCGCGTCGGGATCGATGAACAGCGACACTCGGATGCCATGGGTATGCAATTGGCGGCACGCGGCGGCGATCTTCTGAGGCTGGCTCGCCACGTCGAGACCGCCCTCGGTCGTGAGCTCCTCGCGACGCTCCGGCACGAAGCAGCAATCCGCGGGCCGATGCGCCGCGGCGACGTCGAGCATCGCATCGGTCACGGCCATCTCCAGATTGATTCGCGTCTGCACGACCCGGGTGAGAACCTCGAGGTCGCGGGCCTGGATGTGGCGGCGATCCTCACGCAGATGAATGGTGATGCTGTCCGCTCCTGCCTGCTCCGCCAGCAGCGCGGCAGTCACTGGATCCGGGTAACGCGTGCCGCGCGCCTGGCGCACGGTCGCGACGTGATCGACATTCACGCCGAGGTGGATAGTCATCGAAGTCATCGGAAGACGGTCCCTACAGCCCGCGGCTCACGATGTCCTGCAGCACCAAGCGGCTCTTCAACGGGCGATCGCCCAAATAGGCACGCAGGACGCGTCCCAGCAGACGCTGAGCCGCACGCACGCTGCGCTCGTCTTCGAGCGTTTGGTCGCGCAGCGCGATCAGCTCGCGGCCGGAGTACACCTCCGTCTCCTCCACCGCGCGGTCGGTGCGGCGTGGGCCGCGCTCGATCTCGAACACATAAGTCGACTCTGCCTGCAACGGCTCTCCGGTGACTGCATCCGCCTCGAGCCCGAGACCATAGCCGAGCGCGCCGAGCAGCTCGAGCTCGAACAGGCGAAGCGCTCGCGCGACGTTCGTCCCTGACGCGAGCTGAGCGAGGCAGCGACTATAGCAGGAAAAGACCTGCGGGTTCGGATCGTCCCGGGCCGTGAGACGCAGCAACAACTCGTTGCAGTAGAACCCCGCGAGCAATCGCTGCTCGACCAGCGTATAGCCGCCGCCCGCCGGTTCCACCAGCGTGAGGCGCGCGAGCTCACCGCGCCGCAGCCACGACAGCCTGATCGGCACGAAGGGCTGGAGCAACGCGCGCTGTCGACTATTCGCTCGACGCGACCCGCGCGCGACGACGCCGACGCGGCCGTGCGTGGCGGTCACGCACTCGAGCAGCTGGCTCGTGTTGCGGTATGGGCGCTGATGCAGCACGAAGCCGTGCTCGAGCAGCACCTCCTCGCGCTCGCTCATGACACATCGAATCCCAAGCGCTTGAGCTCGCGCTCGCTGTCGGCCCAGTGCTCGCGCACCTTCACCCACAGCTCGAGGTGCACGCGCGCGTCGAGCAACTCGCGCAATTCCGCGCGCGCCGCGCTACCAGCCTGCTTGAGCACCTGGCCCTGGCGGCCGATCACGATGCTCTTGTGGCTCTCGCGCTCGAGCCAAATCACGGCATGCACCACGCGTTGGCCCTCCGCGTTCGTGCCGAGATGCTCGATCTCCACGGTGAGTCCGTAGGGCACCTCTTTGTGCAGCAGGCCCATCAACTTTTCGCGGATCACCTCGGCAATTCGAAACGCGAGATCGCGGTCCGTCACCATTCCCAGCGGAAACAAAGCGGGGCCTTGCGGCAGCCGTTCGAAGATCTGCTCCACGAGCCGGTCGAGATTCTCGCCGGTCCTTGCCGAAACCGGGATCAGGGCGGCAAGCGGCACCGAGCCGAGCTCGTCCAGCACGGGGAGCAGCTCGAGCTTGCTCGACAGCGCGTCGATCTTGTTGAGAACGAGGAAAGTGCGCTCGAGCTTCCCTTCCAACATCTGCACGAGCGCTCGATCTTGGGCGTTCAGCCCCTTCGCCTCGACCAAGAGCAATGCGACGTCGCAGTCCTCGACCGCCTGATGGATCTGCCGAGCCATGAGCCGATGCAACGCGCGTTTCGTTCGGCGTGCGTGGCCCGGCGTATCGATGAAGACCGCTTGATCCGCGCCCCGATTGAGCACGCCGAGCACCCGCTGCCGGGTCGTGTGCGGCTTATCCGTGACGATGCTGATCTTCTCGCCGACCAGCGCGTTCAGCAGAGTGGATTTGCCGACGTTCGGCCGGCCGACGATCGCGACTAGACCACAGCGGCCCGTTGGGCTCTCAGCGTTGCTCACCGGTCAGCACCGCCAACATCGCGGCCGCCGCTTCCTGTTCCGCGTGCCGGCGACTCGGGCCCTGACCGATGGTATGCGCATGCTTCTCCGGGACTTCGCAACTTACGATGAAGGTCTGCTCGTGGTCGCGGCCGCTGATCGACTCGACCGAGTACGCCGGCAGGCGCAGGCCGCAGCCTTGCAACCACTCCTGGAGTCTCGTCTTCGCGTCCTTGAGCTCGGCCGCTTGAGGAAGGTTCTCGAAATGTGCCGCGAACAGCAAATCGATCAAAGCTTCCGCCGCCTGCGGGCCGCCGTCAAGCAGAACCGCACCGATCACGCCCTCCACCGCGTCCGCAAGGACGGCTCCGCGCTGCGCCCCTCCGGAGCGCAACTCGCCCGCACCGAGTATGAGCTGGGCGTCGATGCCGAGGCTCTGGCCGATCGCGGCAAGCGTCGGCTGCTTCACGAGCGCGGCACGCGCGCGGCTCAGATCGCCCTCGGAATCGGCGGGACGCAGCTCGTAGAGGCGCCGCGCTATCGCATAGCTCAAAAAGGAGTCGCCGAGGTATTCGAGGCGTTCGTTGTTTTGCTTCGACGCGCTGCGGTGGGTGAGCGCGAGATCGAGCAGATGAGTGTCGCGGAACGTGTAGTCGAGTTGCGCCTTCGCCCAGCGGGCGCGCGGCGTCACCGCCGGATCTCGACCTGCTTGTCGAACGCGACCACGAGATAGATGTCGGCAAAGTACGGCGCGCGATTCTCGTATTGGATGCGTACCTGGTAGCCGTTCTTGCTCTGATTGATCTTCAAGTTGTCGTTCGGCAGGTTGATGTCTTCGATCGAGAAGCGCTTCGAGATCTCGTAGCGAATCGCTCCCGCGTTGGTCTCCTTGCCGTCGAGATCGCGCTTCACGTCGGCAAGCACGGTCGAGAGGCGCATGTTCTGGATGTACATCGGCGTGATCTTGAGGGCAGCGAGGCCGACGACGCCGAACAGGGTGGCGAGGATCAGGAAGCCGATGACGGTGATGCCGGCCTGCGACCGCCGCACGACCGCTCCTACTCGATTGCCTTGCCGATGCGACTCCATTGCGGTCCTCCTTCGCTCGGCCACCGCCAATTCATCCAGATGCCCACCGCACGACCCACGAGATTGGCCTCCGGAATGTATTCGACCCCCTCGAAACGGCTGTCGCGGCTGTTGTCGCGGTTGTCGCCCATCACGAAGTAATGGCCTGCCGGCACCATGTACGTGCCGCCTCGGCTCAGCGCGTGGCGTATCAGCAGCACCTCGTGGTCGTGCTTCCCGAGCTGTTCCTCGCCGACGTCCGTATCCGGCTCGTCGTCGTACTCTCCTATGACCTTCATCGCGATGGGATTGCCGTTGATCGTCAGATGCTTCGTCGCTTTGTCGTAATACACGACGTCGCCCGGCAAGCCCACCACTCGCTTGATGTAATTCACGCTGGGGTCGGACGGTAGCCTGAAGACTATGACGTCACCGTGCTGCGGCTCACCGATTCGAACGAATTTGGTATTTATAACCGGGAGCCTGAGGCCATACGCGAACTTGTTCACAAAAATGAAGTCGCCCTCGACCAGCGTCGGCATCATGGAGCCCGACGGGATTCGGAACGGCTCGAACAAGAACGAGCGAATCAACAGCACGAGCAGCAGGATCGGGAAGAACGACTTCGCATATTCGACGATCAGCGGCTCGATGGGTTGCTCGCCACCCGCGGCCGCGACACGCGAGCGCTTCCAAAACAGCGCGTCCAACGCCCAGACCACGCCGGTGACCACCGTGAGAATCAGAAGTATCAGCGCAAAATCCAAGCTCATTTCCTTCGGTGCCGCTGCCTAACCCATTGAGTATTCTTCATTTCTTGTTCACCTGCAACACGGCCAGGAATGCCTCCTGAGGAATTTCCACCGCGCCGAGCTGCTTCATTCTGCGCTTGCCGGCCTTCTGCTTTTCGAGCAGCTTGCGCTTGCGGGTCACGTCGCCGCCGTAGAGCTTCGCGGTGACGTCCTTGCGGTATGCCTTGACGGTGCTGCGCGCGATGATCTGACCCCCGATTGCAGCCTGCACCGCGACCTCGAATTGCTGGCGCGGGATCACCTCGCGCAGCGTCTCGACGAGCTTCCGCCCCTTGCGCTCGGCTCCCTCGCGATGCGTGATCATCGCCATCGCATCGACTCGCTCCTTGTTGATCAAGATGTCGAGCTTAACCAGCGATGCGGCCTCGAAGCGTAGGAACTGATAATCGAACGAAGCGTAGCCGCGGCTCACCGACTTCAGGCGATCGAAGAAATCGAGCACGACCTCGGCCAGCGGCAGCTCGAACTCGATTTGGACTTGGCGCCCCGCGTAATGCAGTCGCTTTTGCACGCCCCGCTTCTCGATGCACAACTGGATCACGCTGCCCAAGTGTTCCTGCGGCACGAGGATGCTCGCGAGAATGATCGGCTCGCGAATCTCCCGAATCTTGCTCATCTCCGGCAAATCCGCCGGATTCTCGACCTTGACGGTCTCGCCGTCGAGGGTCTCGATTTCGTAGACGACGGTCGGCGCAGTGGAAATCAACGACAGCCCGTACTCGCGCTCGAGCCGCTCCTGGATGATCTCCATGTGCAGCAGGCCCAGGAAGCCGCAGCGAAATCCGAAACCGAGCGCGGCGCTCACCTCCGGCTCGAACACCAGCGATGCGTCGTTCAACGCAAGCTTCTGCAGCGCTTGACGAAAGTTCTCGTAGTCCTCGGCGTTGAGCGGAAACAAGCCCGCGAAGACACGCGGCTGAATCCTCTTGAACCCGGGTAAGGCGGCTACGCCCTCGCTTTTCGCGTCGACGATGGTGTCCCCGACCGGCGCTGCGTCGATCTGCCGGATTGCGGCAATCATGAAACCGACCTCGCCGGCGTGAAGTGCGTCGCGCTCGCTCGCGTGTGGAGTGAACACGCCGACCCGCTCGACGGTGTACTTCTGGCGCGTGGAATGCACGACGACGCGCGCGTCCTTGTGAATCGCGCCGTTCACGACGCGCACGAGCGACACGACACCCGCGTAGCTGTCGAACCACGAATCGATGATCAGTGCTTGCAACGGAGCGCTCTCGCTGCCGCGCGGCGGCGGAATCCGTTCGACCAGCCGCTCGAGCAGTTCGTCGACGCCGAGTCCGGTCTTCGCGCTGATCCGCAGCGCGTCCTTCGCCTCGATGCCGATGATGTCCTCGATCTCGCGGATCACATTGTCGGGGTCCGCGGTCGGCAGGTCGATCTTGTTGATGACCGGCAGCACCTCGAGCCCCTGCTCGATTGCGGTGTAGCAATTCGCGACGCTCTGGGCCTCGACGCCTTGGCTCGCGTCGACCACGAGCAGAGCGCCCTCGCAAGCCGCGAGCGATCGCGAAACTTCGTACGAGAAGTCGACGTGGCCCGGCGTGTCGATCAGGTTCATTTGGTACTCGAGCCCGTCGCGCGCGCGATAGCGCAGTGAGACGCTCTGCGCCTTGATCGTGATGCCGCGCTCACGCTCGAGATCCATCGAGTCGAGCACCTGGTTCTCCATCTCGCGCTCGGTCAGGCCGCCGCAGAGCTGGATCAGCCGGTCGGCCAACGTCGACTTGCCGTGGTCGACATGCGCGATGATCGAGAAATTGCGAATCCGTTCCATGGGTATCGAGGTGCCGCAGCACGCGGCGGCGCGGATTATAGCGTCAATACTCGGGCGGGACGCCCGCGGCTCGCTAGGGCGGCGCGAGCCAACGCTCGATCCGCCCGCGATCGAGCGGATAGCCCGAGAGCTCGGTCTCGCCCGAGACCAGCACGGGAATCCGAGCGCCGTAGCGGCGCTCCAGCGCCACACTGCCGTCCACGTCCACGATCTCCACGGTCGCACGGCCGTCGAGCAACGGCAACAGCTCCTCGAGCAGCGCCTCGCACAAATGACAGTCGGGGCGGCTATAGAGCAGCAGCGTCGGCATCGGGCGGCGCCGCACGGCGCACCATGAGGTGACGGAGTGTCGCTTGCTCGAGGCGGCGCCGCAGGAGCGGCGCCGAGAGCACCGCACCGAGCACGCCGAGCACGGCGCCGGCCGCGCTCCCGAGGTCCGTGCCGCTCGCAGCGTGCCCGGTCACGGCGCCGCCGAGCAGCGCCGCTAGCGGCCAACCGTAGACCAGCAGCGAGCCGAGCAGCAGATAGCGATCCGGCAGCGTGACGACCACGCGGTCGCCGACGGCGACAATCGTAGGCGTCTCGAATCGAGCCCGGTGCGCGTCCGGCAATCGGCGCCACAAGCACATGCCGGCGCATCCCTGGCACCGCCGGGGTACCGGAAATTCGATATCGACGAAACCCTGCGGCGTGACGCTCGTGACCGTGCCGTCCGCAGTCATGCAGCTGACGGTGGCGATGAGGTGCGCTCCCGTTACTCGGAGACGAGCGATGAGGCGATCGTGCGGACGGTCTGCCGCGGCACCTCACCGATCGCGGTGACGGTATGCCCCCGCAGCGTGAGCGAGAATGCGTTAGTGCTCCCGAGGTTCGAGAAACCCTCGTTGACTTCCGTCTTGGTGTTGGGGTCCTCGATGAATACCGACACCGT
This sequence comes from uncultured Gammaproteobacteria bacterium, assembly GCA_963817615.1. Taxonomy (GTDB): domain Bacteria; phylum Pseudomonadota; class Gammaproteobacteria; order Steroidobacterales; family Rariloculaceae; genus FEN-1219. The sequence goes on from CAWFPH010000003.1 coordinate 1,850,538, forward strand.
GGCGAGGCCGTCGGAATACACGAGATGGTCGACCGGGTAATCGGACCCGGCGATCGAGCTCTGCGTCGCGACCGACAGCTTGAAGCCGCCGGGCACGGTCGCGGCGCGCCACGGGATCGCCGGCTCGCTGCCTTCGGACGCTTGCGCGGTCGTCGGCGGCTTCAGCAACGTGAATCCTTTGGTGTCGATGGTCGGATCCAGCGCCGAGGCCGGAATCGACTTCGGCAAATCGATCTCCGTGAACAGTATCTGCTCGACGATGTTGCCTTCCTCGTCGATGAGCTGCGACTTGAGCGGCATGGCCGTCTCTTGGTCGAGCCACAGCATGTAGCCGTAGCGGAATTGATCCTTCGGCTTGATTTCGACCACTTGCGCGGGCCGATTCGCCACGCGCGCGCTCGAATGCAGCTTGATGTCGTAGTGCGGCTCGAGCTCCGATGTGTAGCTCGGTAGCGCGGACACGAGCGGACTCACGTCGGCGCGCACCTCGAGCAGCACGACGCGTTGATCGGGCAGGATGCACTGCACCTGATCGTCCTGGCGGATGATCTCGCGCCCGACACCGTCCATAGACACGATTCGCTCACCGCTCTTGCCGTTCTCGTTGCGGTGAATGATGTGCAGCGTCTCGGCGGTGCCGCCGAGCAAGTGCACGAAGGTTCCTTGATAGTTCAGCTCGTCGACCGCTTTATTCATGCGATCGAGCCACGAGCGCGCCTCCTCGGCCGACGCGTCGAACGTGCCGAGCGCGAGTAGCAGCAGCGAGCGACTGATGACGGCGCGGCTCGGTAGTGTCAATGTCATTGCGCCGGCGCTTCGAGTTCTTCGGGGCGTGGCGGCAATGGCGGTGCCAGCTCTTCGCCGGGGCCGACGACCTCCGCGGCGCCGACGACGTTCGAGTGAACCGACGTGCGGCTCAATCCCGAGGTGTATTCGCCATGATGCACGAGATAGTTCGTCAGCCGAATCTGCGGTGCAACGGTCGGCGCATCGGAGACGTCCTGCGGCACCGTGTAGCTCGCCGGCTCGGTCCACTGGCGCGCCGCCGGCGGCGGCGAAGCATTGAATGCGGTGGTCGGCGCGGCCGCGCCGCCGGCGCCGTCGTTGACCTCGCGCAAGCCGACGATTGCGACGACCGCCACCGTGGCGGCGATGCCGAATCCGGCGACCGGGCGCAGATAGCGGCTCTGCCAGCGCAGCGGCGCGCGCTGCGGTACCGGCACATTCGGCAACGCGGCGGCGGCCGGATGGGCGGGCGCGGCCGGCGCGCCGTCGAGCGCGCTCGCGATGCGTCGGCGCAGCACGCCGTGATCGGGACGGAGCAGCTCATTGCGCAGCGCCGCGCCGATCAGCGCATAGCGCTGCGCCTGGTTACGGGAGTCGGTGTCGCGCTCGAAGCGCCGGACCAACAGCGCGCACTCTTGTTCGGACAATTCGTCGTCGATGAAAGCCGAGATTTGATCGTTGATCTGTTCAGTCATGCGTGCAATGCCCGTCGCCGTGAACGGTTATAGAAGCGGTGCGATTTCCTTGTCGATGGCTTCGCGCGCCCGAAAGATTCGCGAACGAACCGTCCCCACCGGGCACTCCATCGTCTCGGCAATCTCTTCGTAGCTCATGCCTTCGATTTCACGAAGCAGGATGGCCGTTCGCAGCTCCTCGGGCAAGCCTCGAATAGCGCGATTGATCGCTTCCTGAATCTCGTCGGACTGCGCGAACCCCTCGGGCGTATCGAGATCGCGCAGGTCGTTCAGCACTTCCGCTTGCTCGGGATCTTGAACGTCGAGATTGTAATGCTGCGGCCGGCGGCCGATGGCAACGAGATGATTCTTCGCCGTGTTGATCGCAATGCGGTACAGCCAGGTATAGAACGCGCTGTCGCCGCGGAAGGAGGGAGCTGCGCGATAGGCCTTCAAGAATGCTTCCTGCGCCACGTCGAGCGCTTCGGACTGGTCTCGAACGTACCTCATGATGAGCTTCAGGATCTTGTGCTGGTACTTGATGACCAACAAGTCGAACGCCGACCTGTCGCCTTGCTGCACACGTCGGACGAGCGCGAGGTCGGAGGCACCGCTGCCTGAAGGGTGTCTTTCCGCTTGCTCTGTCAAACGTTGTTCGGTAGACCGCATGCCGCACCGAAAAGTTCGCCCCGACCCATTACGTTTCCACCAAATTGACTGTGCCGGCGAATCGGATCAAGACTGATTCTAACGCAGATTGCGCGCGGCATTCGGGTCGCAGCTCCTCAAGATTCATGAGCCGCGTCGCAATCGCGCCTGCAGCGCGGACCAAACGGCTGGTTTCACTTGGCACGATAGCAGAATGACCTCGAGCGCGCCGTGGGGCCCGCGCAACACCAAGCGAACCCAGAGGGACGTATGGCGAGTACCTCGAACCAGCTCGAGCGACTCCGGCGCCCACTCGGGGACCGACCAGCGGCCGTCCGTGTTCCACACGAGCCGCCGCGGCGCACCGCGCGGCCGGCGTACGATCGCGTGCGCGACCAACACGCCGCCGGCGAGCGCCTTCGCCAGCGGCGGCGCGGCGACGGTTGCAACGGCGGCGAGCAGCACGACGTGCAGCGCAGCCCACCACGCAGCCAGCCAATGCGTCGGACGCACGTCAAGGGCGATGGGCGCCTCGGATCCGGTCGATGAGCGCGGCGAGAGCGGGGACGTCCGGTGCATTGCGCCCGGTAAGGTACGCGAACAGCTCGGGATCCGGCAGGGCGAGAATCGCCTCGAAATGCGCGAGATCTTCGTTCGTGAGCGTCGCGGCCTCGCGCGCGATGAACGCTTGCAGCACCGCATCGAGCTCGCGCATGCCGCGCCGTGCGCGCCACCCCAGCCTCGCGAGCCGCTCCTTTCGTTCGGTCATCGCCGGCGCGACGGAAGCTCGGGGCGCATTGCAGGACGAGCGCCCGGCAATGCTGCGACGCCGACACGTGAGCACGGTCAGAAGCGGCGCTCGGCGATCATTTTTTTGATTTCGGCGATGGCCTTGCCGGGGTTCAAGTCCTTCGGGCAGGCCTGCGTGCAGTTCAGGATCGTGTGGCAGCGATAGAGCCGAAACGCATCGTCGAGCTGATCGAGCCGCTCGCCCGTGGTCTCGTCGCGGCTATCGACGATCCACCGATACGCCTGCAGCAGCGCGGCGGGACCGAGGAAGCGTTCGGGGTTCCACCAATAGCTCGGGCAGGACGTCGAACAGCACGCGCAGAGGATGCAGGCCGACGGCGTGTTGATCTTCTCCTGATCCTCCTTCGACTGCAGCCGCTCGCGATCGGGCGGCGGCGGCGTGTGCGACTCGAGCCACGGCTTCACGGCCGCGTATTGCGCATAGAAGTTCGTGAGATCGCAGACGAGATCCTTGACGACCGGCAGGCTCGGCAACGGATAGATCTTCACGGTGCCCGAGACGTCCTCGATCGGCTTGAGGCAGGCGAGCGCGTTCGTGCCGTCGATGTTCATCGCGCACGAGCCGCAGATGCCCTCGCGGCATGACCGGCGAAACGTGAGCGTGGGATCGATCTCGTTTTTGATCTTGATCAGCGCGTCGAGCACCATCGGCGCGCACTGATCGAGATCGATGCTGTAGGTGTCCACACGCGGGTTGTCGCCGCGGGTCGGGTCGTAGCGGTAGATCGCGAATTCCTTGACCCTCTTGGCGCCCGCGGCGCCGTCGTGCCGCTTGCCGGCCTTCACTCTGGAGTTCGCGGGGAGAAGAAACTGCGCCATCGTGGCTCCTTACGATTTACTACAGCCGCGCCGCCGTGGCGGCGCTCAATAGGTGCGCGCTTTCGGCGGGATTGCAGCGACTTCGTCGGTCAGCGTCTGCATCTGCACCGGTCGATAATCGAAACGCACGTTGCCGTTCGCATCGACCCAGCACAGCGTGTGCTTCATCCAGTTGTCGTCGTCGCGATCCGGATAATCCTCGCGCGCTTGCGCGCCCCGGCTCTCGGTGCGGTTCAGCGCCGACTTGATCGTGCCCATCGCCTGCAGCAGCAGGTTGTCGAGCTCCAACGTCTCGACCAAATCCGTGTTCCAAATCAACGTGCGGTCGCTGACACCGACGTCGCCGAAGCCCGCGAATACCTGCTCGAGCTGATCGATGCCTTCCTGCAGCGACTGACCCGTGCGGAACACGGCCGCGTGGCTCTGCATCACGCGCTGCATCTTGAGCCGCAGCGCGGCGGTCGGCGTGCCGCCCTTCGCGTTGCGCAGCCGGTCGAGCCGCGCGACGGCCTCGTCTCCCGCGCCCCGGTCGAAGGCCCGCAACCGCGCGCCGCTCTCGAGCACCTCGCCGCACCGCAGCGCGGCTGCGCGGCCGAACACCACGAGGTCGATCAGCGAGTTCGAGCCGAGCCGGTTCGCGCCGTGCACGGACACGCACGCCGCCTCGCCGACGGCCATGAGACCCGGCACGACGCGCTCGTTGCCCGCCGCGTCTTTCGCGAGCACCTCGCCGTGGTAGTTGGTCGGCACGCCGCCCATGTTGTAGTGCACGGTCGGCAACACCGGGATCGGCGCCTTCATCACGTCGACGCCCGCGAAGATCTTGGCCGTTTCGGCGATGCCGGGCAGCCGCTCCTCGATCACGTCGCGGCCGAGGTGCTCGAGGTGCAGATGCACGTGGTCCTTGTGCGGTCCGACGCCGCGCCCCTCGCGGATCTCGATCGTCATCGAGCGGCTCACGACGTCGCGCGACGCCAAATCCTTCGCGTTCGGCGCGTAGCGCTCCATGAAGCGCTCGCCCTCGGAGTTCGTGAGGTAGCCGCCCTCGCCGCGCGAGCCCTCGGTGATCAGCATGCCGGCGCCGTACACGCCGGTCGGATGGAACTGCACGAACTCGAGGTCTTGCAGCGGCAAGCCCGCGCGCAGCACCATCGCGTTGCCGTCGCCCGTGCAGATGTGCGCGGACGTGCAGGAGAAGTAGGCGCGACCGTACCCGCCCGTCGCCAAGATCACCATCTGCGAGCGGAACCGGTGCAAGCGCCCCGTCGCCATGTCGAGCGCGACCACGCCGCGGCATTCGCCGTCCTGCATGATCAGATCGATCGCAAAATATTCGATGAAGAATTCGGCCGAGTGGCGCAGCGATTGCTGATAGAGCGTGTGCAGCATCGCATGGCCCGTGCGGTCCGCCGCCGCACACGTGCGCTGCGCGGTGCCCTTGCCGAATTCCGTGGTCATGCCGCCGAACGGCCGCTGATAGATGCGTCCGTCCTCCGTCCGCGAGAACGGCACGCCGTAGTGCTCGAGCTCGATCACGGACGCAGGCGCTTCCTTGCACATGTAGGCGATCGCGTCCTGGTCGCCGAGCCAGTCCGAGCCCTTGACCGTGTCGTACATGTGCCAACGCCAGTCGTCCGGCCCCATGTTGCCGAGCGCCGCGCTGATGCCGCCTTGCGCGGCTACCGTATGGCTGCGCGTCGGAAAAACCTTGCTCAAGCAGGCCGTCGTGAGCCCTTGCTCGGCAAGACCGAGCGTCGCGCGCAATCCCGCGCCGCCGGCACCGACCACCACCACGTCGTAGGAATGCTCGATGAATTCGTACTCTTTGCTCATGCAGCGGATCCGAACGCAATCTTCAAGATCGCGAACACGCCCGCGATCGACAATGCAAAGTGCGCGAACGCCGATGCCATCAGCGCGAGCACCTTGAGCCCGTTGGCGTGCACGTAGTCCTCGATGACGACCCGCAGACCGAGAAACGAGTGATAGCCGGCGGTGACCACGAGCAAAATCGCGAGAATGCTCGTGAGCGGCCGCCGTAGCCACTCGGTGACGCTCAGGTACGAGAGATCGGGCAACGCGAGCAACGCGAGCGCGAACCAAAGCCCGAGCGGCACGAGCGCAACGGCCGTGAGCCGCTGCAGCCACCAATGCTCGACGGCGCCGCCCGCCGTGCCGAGGCCGAGCACCCGATTCAACGGAGTGACGAGATTCATGACACGCCCCTAGAGGATCGTCGCGGCCGCGAACGCCGCCGTCGCGACGATCGCAAAGCCGACCACCATCCAACCGCTCGAGACGATGCGCGCGCGGCCGAACCCGAGACCGACGTCCCAGAACAGATGCCGCACGCCGTTCGCGAGATGCAGGAAGAAGCAGAAGATCCAGACGACGAGCGGCAGCTTGAACCATTGCGCGCCGAACACCTGCTGCGCCGTGCGATAGGCGTCGGCGCCGCTCGCGATCGCAATGAGCCACGCCGCGAGCGCAACCGCGCCGAGCGACAACAGCAGGCCGGTGATGCGATGCAGGCTCGACAGCAACATCGTGATGCGCCATCGATAGATCTGCAGGTGCGGCGACAGCGGCCGGGGGTCGGCGTGCATCGTTCGTTATTCTCCTCGACTGAATCGGCGAGCGCCCGGTCCCGATCGAACCGCGCGGCACTCAGAAATCAATGCATCGGCCCGCCCGCTCCCAGTCACCGTAGCGGGTCGGCTCCGGACCCTTCGGCCCGCCGATCTCACGGGGCTGCGGGGGGTCTTCGGCGGCCGCGTTCGACGCGTCCGCGACGGGCGCATCGACGCGGTTCGAATGGGCGCTTCGAGGCAGCCGGTCCTCGCGGACCCGCTCATGTGCACGCTCGCCGGGCATGCTGCAAATTTTGCCAGAAACGGCGCAGCCGCGCACTACGCGGAGCGTTGGGGCGAGGCACCGCCGGCTTCGCGCGTCATCCGGGCCGCTCGCCGACGTACTTCGCTCGCGGTCGAATAATCGCAGCGTGGGCGTACTGCTCGATCGCGTGCGCAATCCAACCGATCGTCCGGCCGATCGCGAACAGCGTGAGCGCGGCATCCCCCGGCAATTTGAGGGCACGGCCAAGCGCGACCAGCCCGAAGTCGATGGTCGGCGCCTCGCCGAGCACGCTCTCGGCTGCCGCCGCGAAGGCATGCGCGAAGCGCGTCTCCGCCGTGTCGGGGAGCGCTTCGAGCAGCATTGCGGCGCGCGGGTCGCCGTTCGCGTACAGCGGGTGCCCGAACCCCTCGATGGGCTCGCCGCGGCGCAGCCGGTCGGCGAGCGCGCCGCGCAAATCCGTGCTCTTGCGCAGCGCATCGCAGAGCGCCGCGACTCTCGCGGTCGCGCCGCCGTGCTTCGTGCCCTCGAGCGCGGCGAGCCCTCCGAGCACGACTGCATACGGAGACGACCCCGCGGACGCGATGCAGCGAGCGGTGAACGCGGACACGTTGAGCTCGTGGTCCGCGCACAGAATCAGCGCCGAGCGCAGCAGCGGCGCGCGCCGCGGCACGCCCCACGCGGCTGCAAGCGCGGCGTCGATCGTCGCGCCGCGCGCGGCGCGACCCGCCGCGACGCCCGTCATGAGCTCGAGAACGCGCCAACCCGTCTGCGCGACGGCTCGCGGGCGAAGGTCGTACGCGAGCGCATCGTGCGCGGCCGCGATCGGTAAAAGCGACTGGACGCGGCTCATGAACGGCAAGCCGGCAGTGCCCCGCGCGAGCGCGGGCAAGCGCGCGCTCGGCGTGAATACGCCCGCGTCTGCGGCGCCCGTCCAAAGCAGCCCCGCCACCTGCGCGACCGAATGGCTGCGAGCGAGCTCCGCGACGTCGCGGCCTCGATAGTAGAGGCGGCCGTCCACGATCAGCGTGATGGCCGACTCCAAGATGGGCAATCCCCAGCGCAGCGACTGCTCGGCCGCCTTGTCCGGATCTCGCCGGCGCTCCGCCCGGAGCTTCAACCGCTCGATGTCCTCGCGGGAATAGCGCCGCCGGCGTGCGCTACCCGGCACGGTCTCCGAACGCACTCGGCCCCGGCTCACGTACGCGTAGAGCGTAGCGGCGCTCACGCCGAGCGCGGCCGTCGCATCGTGTGCATCCAGCCAATCCGACTTGCGCTTCATATTATATTGACGAACGGATCAATATTGACCGTATGGCAACCTCAGTCTAATGTGACCGCCATGAGCACTCAACCCAAAGTTGATGCAAGCAGCGGCCTCGAGGGCGTGGTCGCCGCGGCCACGCGCCTCAGCATGGTCGACGGCGAGCGCGGCGAGCTGATCGTCGCCGGAGAGCGCCTTGCGCAGCTGGCCGACCGGGCGTTCGAGGACGTCGTCGCGCTGTTATGGGAAGCGGCCGGCTTTCGCGGCGAGCGCGTGCGTGCGCTGCCCGTGCCGCGCTCGACGCTCGACCTGCTCGACTCGGCCGCGCGGCGCCGCGTCGCGCCGATGGATGCGCTGCGCATGGGAGCCGCCTCGCTCGTGGCGGACGACGACGGTGCGGCTGCCGCATTGCTCGTCGGCGCGTTCCCGACGATCACCGCGGCTTACGCGAGGTTGCTGCGGGGCGAGCAGCCGCTCGAGCCGCGTTCCGACTTGGGGCTCGCGGCGAATTATCTGTTCATGCTGACCGGCGTCGAGCCGCATCCGGAGCTCGTTCGCGGGCTCGAGACTTACCTCGACACGGTGGCCGACCACGGCTTGAACGCGTCGACGTTCGCCGCACGGGTCATCGTTTCGACGGGCGCTGACTTCGTGTCGGCCGTCGTCGGGGCGATCGGTGCGCTCAAGGGGCCGCTGCACGGCGGTGCGCCGGGACCTGCGCTCGACATGGTGTTCGAGATCGGCGATGCGGCACGGGCCGAGGCGGTTCTGCGGGGCAAGATCGAGCGCGGCGAGCGCCTCATGGGATTCGGCCATCGCGTGTACAAGGTGCGCGATCCGCGTGCCGATGTGCTCGCCGCCGCGGCGGCCCGCATGTTCGCGCGCGCGGGCGACTCGCGGCTCTACGAGCTCGCGCGGGCGGTCGAGGCGACGGCGCTCGAGCTGCTGGAGGAATACAAACCCGGCCGCCGCCTCAAGACCAACGTCGAGTTCTACACGGCGTTGCTGCTGCACGGCCTCGACCTCGAGGTGCCGTTCTTCACGCCGACCTTCGCAATCGGCCGGATCGCGGGCTGGACCGCGCACTGCTTCGAGCAGCGCGCGGCGGCCCGCTTGATTCGGCCGCAGAGCATCTACGTAGGGCGACCGCCCGCCGCCTGAGCGCGGTGGGACTACGCGGCCGGCTCGCACGCGGCCCTATACTGGCGCCTCGATGACGCCCCGCTACTCAATGCTGCCGAGCCGCGCCTGCCTCGAAGTGCACGGTGCCGACGCCGCCGCGTTCCTGGACGGCCAGCTCGCCGTCTCGATCGCGTCGCTCGAACCCGACCGTGCGCCGCTCGCCGCCTGGCTCGACGCCCGCGGGCGCGTGCGCGCGCTGCTGCGCGTCGTGCGGCTGCCGGATCGCTGGCTGCTCGCGACCGAGGCGGCCGCCGTCGAGTCGATCGTGCGAAAGCTCAGAATGTTCGTGCTGCGGGCGGCAGTGACGATCGCGCCGGCGGAGGATGTCGGCGTCGCGGCGCTGGTCGACGCCGACGATGCATGGCTCGCGGCGCACGGTCTGCCGCAGAGCGGCCCGGCCGATGCGCTCGCCGCAGCGGGCGAGCTGCGTATGGTGGCGGTGGGCCCGGGCCTGCAGCTGGTCATCGGGAAGCAAGCCGCGATCGACGCATGGACGCCCGCGCTGCCACGAGCGCCCGGCGAGCTCGCGGCGCTCGCGGAGATCCGCCTCGGCATCCCGGCCGTGCCGGCGGCGATTGCGGAGCGTTACGTCGCGCAGATGCTCAATCTCGACCGGCTCGGCGCCGTCGCTTTCGACAAGGGTTGCTATCCCGGCCAAGAGGTCGTCGCGCGCGTGCAGCACTTGGGCTCCGTCAAACGCCGCCTGCGCCGCTTTGCGATCGACGCACCACCGCCGGCCGTCGGCGCCGAGGTGCTCGCGAGCGATCGGCAGGCCGTCGGCGAGGTGGTGCGCGCGGCGGCCGTGCCCGACGCCGGCAGCGAGCTGCTCGCGGTCATCGAGCGCTCGGCGCTGGCGGACGCGATCACGGTCGACGGCTCGGCGCTGCGACCCTTGCCGCTGCCCTACGCGCTACCGGAGCCTTGAGCGGCGCGCACGCTCAGGTACGGCTAGGCAGGCGCGCGGCGAGTGTTGCTCCAAATCAGCTCGGCGACGCCGAGCAGCGCGAGGATTGCGCCGTAGAGCGTCCAGTGCAGGTCGTTGACCATGAAGCCCTGCAGAATCGCGGCGGGCCCGACGTTCAAGCCCTGCATCATCCAAACCGCGCCGACCACGACCATGAGCAAGCCGATGAGGCTGCTCACGATCCGCATCAGAACATCGAATGCTCGTCGCATCGCCGACGGACCTCGAGCGGCGCGCGTTGCCGCGCGGAGACGGAATGGTACGTCGAACGGCGCGCGGCTGCAGCGGCAACCCTCGACGCTACCGCTCCGGCTTGAGCTGCGGGAACAGCAGCACGTCGCGAATCGACGCGGCGTCGGCGAGCAGCATCGCGAGCCGGTCGATGCCGAGACCGAGGCCCGCAGTCGGCGGCATTCCGTACTCGAGCGCGCGAATGTAGTCCTCGTCGTAGAACATCGCCTCCTCGTCGCCCTGCGCCTTGGCGTCGGCCTGGGCGCGAAACCGCGCCGCCTGGTCCTCGGGGTCGTTGAGCTCGGAGAAACCGTTCGCGAGCTCGCGCCCTCCTACGAACAGCTCGAACCGATCGGCCACGAACGGATCGGCATCGTTGCACCGCGCAAGCGGCGACACTTCCGCCGGATACTGCGTGACGAAGGTCGGCGCACGCAGTGTAGTCTCGACGGTCTTCTCGAACAGCTCGTACTGCAGCTTGCCGGCGCCGGAGCCCGCGTGCACGTGAATGCCGTGGCGCTCGCACTCGTTCGCGAGCGCCGCCCGATCGCGAATCTTGCCCCCGGCGAGCGCCGGGTTCGCTCGCTCGAGCGCCGCCTCCACGCTGATCTCGCCGAACGGCTCTCCCAGCTCGATGCGCTCGCCCTGGTAGTCGATGGCCGTGTCGCCGAGCACGACTTGCGCGGCGTTGCGCACGAGATTTTCGGTGAGCGTCATCACGTCGCGGTAGCCGGCGTACGCTTGGTACAGCTCGAGCATCGTGAACTCCGGGTTGTGACGCGTCGACAGGCCCTCGTTACGAAATACGCGGCCGAGCTCGTAGACACGCTCGAACCCGCCGACGACGAGCCGCTTCAAGTAGAGCTCGGGCGCGATGCGCAGATACAGATCGAGATCGAGCGCGTTGTGATGCGTGACGAACGGACGCGCGGTCGCGCCGCCCGGTATCGGCTGCATGATCGGAGTCTCGACCTCGGTGAAGTCGAGCGCGTCGAGATAGCTGCGCACGAACCGCGTCAGCGCGCTGCGCTTGCGGAAGATCTCGCGCGTCTCCTCGCTCATCACGAGATCGACGTAGCGTTGCCGCAGCTTGAACTCCTGGTCCGTGATGCCGTGCCACTTCTCGGGCAGCGGCCGCAGCGACTTCACCAGCAGCCTGAGCTCGCTTACGTCGACCGAGAGCTCGCCCGTTTTGGTCTTGACGAGCTCCCCGCGCGCGGCGACGACGTCGCCCAAATCCCACTTCTTGAGCTCGGAATACGGCGCCTCGCCGAGCCGATCGCGGCGCACGAACAGTTGGATTTGCCCCGAGCGGTCCTGGATCTTCATGAACGTGATGGCGCCCGTGACGCGCTTCGCGAGCATGCGGCCGGCAACGGCAACCGCGACGCGCTCGGCTGCAAGCGAATCCGCGGCATGAGCGCCGTAAGCGGCATGCAGCTCGCCCGCGAGCGAATCGCGCTTGAAGTCGTTCGGGAACGCGATGCCGCCCTCGCGCAGCTTCGCGAGCTTCGCGCGGCGCTCGGCGATCAGCCGATTTTCGGATTCGTCATGCTCGGCCATCGGCGTCAAAGTCCTTGCTTCAAGCTTTCCTGGAGAAAGTCGTCGAGATCACCGTCGAGCACGGCCTGCGGCCGGCCGCTTTCGAGGCCGGTGCGCAAATCCTTCACGCGCGACTGGTCGAGCACGTAGGAGCGGATCTGATTGCCCCAGCCGATATCCGCTTTATTCTCCTCCACGATCTGCGCCTGCTCGCGCCGCTTCTGCTGCTCGAGCTCGTACAGCTTCGCGCGCATCTGGCTCAGCGCCATCGCGCGATTCTTGTGCTGCGAACGCTCGTTCTGGCACTGCACGACGATGCCGGTCGGCATGTGTGTCATGCGAATCGCCGATTCGGTCTTGTTCACGTGCTGGCCGCCCGCGCCGCTCGCGCGAAACACGTCGACGCGCAGATCGGCCGGATTGAGCTCGATCTCGATGTCGTCGTCGATCTCCGGCGACACGAACACCGCCGCGAACGACGTGTGGCGGCGATGCCCCGAATCGAACGGCGACTTGCGCACGAGCCGGTGCACACCCGTCTCGGTTCTAAGCCACCCGTAGGCGTACTCGCCGCGCACGTGCAGCGATGCGCTCTTGATGCCCGCGACCTCGCCGGCCGACTCCTCGAGCACGTCGACCGCGAAGCCGTGCGCCTCGCACCAGCGTAGGTACATACGCAGCAGCATCGCGGCCCAGTCCTGCGCCTCCGTCCCGCCCGAGCCGGCCTGGACGTCGAGGAACGCATGATGGGCGTCCATCTCGCCCGCGAACATTCGGCGGAACTCCAGCCGCTCGAGCTCCTTGGTGACGCTGCCGAGCTGACCGATCAGGTCGGTGAGCGTAGCCGCGTCCTCCGCCTCCACCGCGAGCTCGTGGAGCTCGCCTGCTTCGGTAAGGCTCTTGTCGACGGTTCCGAGCGTCTCGACCACGGTCTCGAGGCCGGCCCGCTCGCGGCCTAACGCCTGCGCACGCTCCGCGTCGACCCAAACGTTCGGATCTTCGAGCTCGCGCTTGACTTCCTCGAGCCGCTCGCGCTTCGCGTCATAGTCAAAGATACCTCCTGAGAGCGGTGCTACGCTCCTTGAGGTCGTCGATCGCTGCGCCGATTTGATTGACTTCCATGCCCGGGCCCCCTCGTGCCGCGCAGATACTAGCATGCCGACGCCGACACGAGCCGCTCGTCTGTACATTTTGCGCTCGCGTGTCTATGTTCTACGCATGCTGCTGCACCGTGAAACGAGCGCCGCGAATCTGATCCGTGCTTGGGAAAAAGGCCGACTGCGGATTGCGGATCGCTGGTGGTCGGGCAATCTGATCGTGACGCCGGAGCGCCTCGTCGAAGACTGGCGCGTCGATTCACCGACGGCGCTCACGCCGGGCGACCTCGCTCCCGCGATCGAGCTCGAACCGAACATCATTCTGCTCGGCACCGGCGCCGAGCTGGTCCTTCCCGACGTGGATCTGATGGGCGAGCTCGCGCAGCGCGGCATCGGGCTCGAGATCATGAGCACACCGGCTGCGTGCCGCACCTACAACGTGCTCGTGCACGAGCAACGGCGCGTGGCGGCCGCATTGCTGAACCCGGCCGCATAGCAGCGGACGCAAACGCCCGCGTTCGGCGTAGCTCGGCCGCCGTCTTTCGTTCAATCGTCGAGCGGCTGAATGCCGAGTCGCGCGAGGCGTTCAAGGCCGTCCTTCATGGCCTTGAGCGCTTGCGGCGAGTGTCCCTGCCAGCTCGTGATCTCGCTCATCACCCGCAAAGGGTCGCGCGAACGGAACGATTTCGTCGGATTGCCCCGAAATTTCTTGTTCGTCAGATTGGGATCTTCTTCGATCGGGCCGGTCGGTTCGACGATGTAGATTCTGCCGGGCGCTTCGCCGGCCGCCAGCTCCGCTCCCCAGGTGGCTGCATCCAGCGTGCGGCTCAGGTAGACGTAGGTCGTCGTCCTGCCCTTGTCGCCGAAGTTGGGTGTCTGGCCCGGCTCGATCAGGTCTCCCGGCCGCAGATCGGCACGAGTGCCATGATAAAGAGTCCACTCCGTGACCTCGCCCGTGACCCGCAACGGCTCGCGGGAGCAACACGACATCGACGGGTGGCCTCCAGGCCTGCGTCCCGTCAGGTCGGAGGCGTCTTCGATCCGGCCGAGCGGCTCTACGCGATAGACCCTGCCCGGACCGTCGCCGACCGCGAGCTCCGCTTCCCAAATGGCCTCGTCGAGATTCGCGGTCAGAAAAACGTAGGCTGCGACGCCGTCCGGCTCGGCGCCGTCGCGAGAGTCGCCGGGCTCGGTCAAGTCTCCCGGCCGCCGCTCGAGCCGAGTGCCATGGTAGAAGCGCTTCGCTTGCAAATCGTCGCTCGCGCCGAGATCGCCGTTGCTCATGTCGGTATCCCTCTCGCTCTGCAATCAGCGCCTCCGACGTTGCAGCTCAGCGGCCGCGGGGCAGCGCCGTTCCCCGCAGGTCGGCTGCTTCCGGGGCCTCATTCGAGACGGCCGCGCTGTCCGGCACACGCGCTCGAGGACGGCTGTTCAGCGTCCGGCCGAGACCAGCAGCAACGGATCGACCGGCGTGCCGTTGCGGCGGATCTCGAAGTGCAGGCGCGGCCGGCGGCCGGGTCCGAGTCCCATCAGCGCGATCGTCTGACCGCGCGCGACGTCGTCGCCGTCGTGCACGCGCAGCTCGCTCAGATAGCCGTAGGCGCTCAAGTACGTATCGTTGTGCTTGATGATCACGAGCAGACCGTAGCCGATCAGGCCCGCACCGGCGTACACGACGCGGCCGGCCGCCGCTGCCTTCACGGGTTGTCCCGCGCTGCCCGCGATTCCGATGCCGGATGCGATCCCGTCGGCCGCGCCGAAGCGCGTCGCAACCGCGCCGTCGGTCGGCCACAGCCACGGCGGCGCCGGAGCGGCGGGAGGCGCGGCCTCCGTCCGACTCTTCGCCGGCTCGAGCGGCGCCGCGGCACGTCCGCGGCTCCGCGCGGCTGCCGGCGCCGGCGGCACCCGCGCGAGAGCCGCGCGCGGCGCCGTGAGCCGCAGCCGTTGACCGACCCGAATCATGTCGGGATCGGCGAGCCCGTTCCAGCGCGCGAGATCGCGCTGGTCGAGGCGATGCAGCCATGCGATCTGATAGAGCGTTTCGCCTTTGCGCACGACGTGATACTGCGTGCGATCGCCGTCGAGGGAGTGAAAACAGCCGCCGCAGGCGGCGATTCCGACCCATGCGCAGAGCTCGAGGGTGAGGCGAACGGCGATTGTCGCGCGGCGTCGTCCGCGCCCGCTCACGTTTCCGTTCCCGCGACGAACGGCACGAAACTGACCGCGAGCAGATCTTCCTCGTGAAACTCGTTGCCCCCGCGGGTGACTCGCAACAGCTGCTGGCGGCCGCGAGCGCCGATCGGGATCACCATCCGACCGCCCTCGTCGAGCTGCTCGAGCAAATCGGGCGGCACGTGCTCCGGGGCCGCGGCCACGAGAATGCCCTGAAACGGCGCCTGACTGCGCCAGCCGTGCCAGCCGTCGGCGTGCCGTATGCTCACATTGCTGATCTTCAAATCCGTGAGATGCGCGCGCGCGCGCTGCACGAGCGGCTGGATCCGCTCGACGCTGTAGACGTGCTGCGCGAATGCCGCGAGCACGGCGGTCTGATAGCCGCAACCCGTGCCGATCTCGAGCACCTTCTTGAGCTTCTTGCCGGGCGCATTCGCGATCAGCGCTTCGGTCATCAGCGCGACGATGTAGGGCTGCGAAATCGTCTGGCCGTAACCGATCGGCAGCGCCGTGTCTTCGTAGGCACGGCTTGCGAGCGCCTCGTCCACGAACAAATGCCGCGGCACCGCGCGAATGCGGTCGAGCACGGCGGGGTCTTTGATGCCCTCGGCACGCAGCCGCTCGATCAATCGCTCGCGCGTGCGCGCGGACGTCATGCCGATGCCGCGCTGCTGATTCATTCGAAGCGCCGCAGCCAATCGCCGAGCGGCTCGAGCGCGGTGTGCGCGGTGAGGTCGACCTTGAGCGGCGACACCGACACGTACCCTGCCGCGAGGGCATGGAAATCGGTGCCCGGTCCCGCGTCCTGGCCCGCACCCGCGGCCCCGATCCAATAGACGGGCCGATTTTTCGGGTCGAGCGTCTTGATCGCGGGCTCGGACTTGTGACGGAAGCCGAGCCGCGTGGTCCGGATGCCTTTCACGGCGCCGGCTGGAAGGTCCGGCACGTTGACGTTGAGGATGGTCTCCGGCGGCAACGGTTCGGCGCGCGTGCGCTCGACGAGCCGTGCGACGAGATCGGCGGCCGTCTCGTAATGCTCACCTTCCGCGAGCACGAGCGACACCGCAATCGCCGGAATACCGAGGAACCGGCCTTCCATCGCAGCCGCGACCGTGCCCGAGTACAGCACGTCGTCGCCGAGATTGGCACCGTGATTGATGCCCGAGATCAGCATGTCGGGCGGCTCGGCGAGCAGACCGTTGATCGCGATGTGCACGCAGTCGGTCGGGGTGCCGTTCACGTAGTAGACGTTCTCCTCGGCGCGCTCGACCCGCAGCGGCGTTTCGAGCGTGAGCGAATTGCTGGCGCCGCTGCGGTTGCGATCGGGCGCCACGACGGTGACGTCGGCCGTCGCCGCGAGCCGCTCGGCCAGCGTGCGCAGGCCTCGCGCCTGGTAGCCGTCGTCGTTCGAAAGAAGAATCCGCAACTAGCGTTCCCTGGACGTGCCGCGCCGTGCGAGCACGCTCACGGACCGCGGCGCTGCTCGGGTGCACCCGGCGCAATCTGATAGAACGTTTCGCCCGGGCCGACCATCCCGAGCTCGGTGCGCGCACGCTCCTCGGCGGCCGCGAGTCCCTGCTTCAGGTCCTTGACCTCGGCTTCGAGCGCCGCGTTGCGCGCCGCGAGCCGGTCGTTGTCCTCGGTGCGCCGCTCGACTTCGGACTCGAGCCGCCACACCTCGCGCAGTCCGCCGTCGGAAAGCCACAATCGCGCTTGCAGCAGCACGAGCACCGTCACGAGCACCAACAGCAACAACCGCATCCGGTCTCCCGCCGCGTGGTCTTAGCGCAGCGCGCGGCCGATACTCTACAGCGACACGGGGAATGCGGCCACGCCGTCGAACTTCGCGCGAGTCCCGAGCGCCCGCTCGATCCTGAGCAGCTGATTATACTTGGCGAGACGGTCCGACCGACACAACGAGCCGGTCTTGATCTGCGTCGCGCCCGTCGCGACCGCGAGGTCCGCGATCGTCGCGTCCTCGGTCTCGCCGGAGCGATGCGACACGACCGACGAGTAACCGGCCTTGGTCGCCATGTCGATCGCCGCGAGCGTCTCGGTCAGCGTGCCGATCTGATTGGGCTTGATCAGGATGCTGTTGGCGACCTTTTGCTCGATGCCTTCGGCCAGAATCTTCGTATTCGTCACGAATAGGTCGTCGCCGACCAGCTGAATCCGATCGCGCAGCCGCGCGCTCAGCGTGCGCCACCCGTTCCAATCGTTCTCGGCCATGCCGTCTTCGATCGAGACGATCGGATAGCGCGCGGCGAGATCCTCGAGAAAATCCGCGAACTCGCTCGAAGTGAACTTGCGATTTTCCGACTCGAGCGTGTAGCGGTCATCGGCGAAAAACTCGGAGCTCGCGACGTCGAGCGCGAGGTAGATGTCGCGGCCGAGCGTGTAGCCCGCTTTGTCGACCGCTTCCGAGATGGTCTTCAGCGCCTCCTCGTTCGAGCCGAAATTCGGCGCGAAGCCGCCCTCGTCGCCGACTGCAGTGTTCATGCCCTTGCCCTTGAGCACGCTCTTGAGCGCGTGGAAGACCTCGACGCCGTAGCGCAGGCATTCGGCGAAGGTCGGCGCGCCGACCGGCAGGATCATGAACTCCTGGATGTCGACGCTGTTGTCGGCGTGGGCGCCGCCGTTCACGATGTTCATCATCGGCAGCGGCAACGTGAGATCGCGCTGCCCGCCCGCGAGCGACTCGTAGAGCGCGACGCCGCGGTCGGCCGCATGCGCCTTCGCGGCTGCAAGCGAGACCGCGAGGATCGCGTTCGCGCCGAGCCGCGACTTGTTCGGCGTGCCGTCGAGCTCGATCATCCGCCGATCGAGCGCCTCTTGATCCGCGGCGTCGAGCCCGGTCACGGCTTTGCGGATCTCTCCGCCCACGTTGGCAACCGCGTGCTGCACCCCCTTGCCGAGATAGCGCTTCTTGTCGCCGTCGCGCAGCTCATGGGCCTCGCGCGACCCCGTCGATGCGCCCGACGGCACGGCCGCACGTCCGCGGGCACCGCTCGCGAGCACCACTTCCGCCTCGACCGTGGGATTGCCGCGTGAATCGAGGATCTCGAGGCCCGACACGTCCTTGATGGTGCTCATGACGAC
This sequence comes from uncultured Gammaproteobacteria bacterium, assembly GCA_963817615.1. Classification (GTDB taxonomy): domain Bacteria; phylum Pseudomonadota; class Gammaproteobacteria; order Steroidobacterales; family Rariloculaceae; genus FEN-1219. The sequence goes on from CAWFPH010000003.1 coordinate 1,868,679, forward strand.
TCCTGCATTCGGCTAGTGGATGCTTTGCAATGCTGATTCGAGGAACGGCCGCGACTTCACGACGGCATCGATCTCTTTGAGCTGCTCGAGCAGCGGCGCAACCTGCTCGAGCGGCCAAGCGTTGGGGCCATCGCAGAGCGCGGCGTCCGGATCGGGGTGCGTCTCGATGAACAGTCCCGCGATGCCGGCCGCGACCGCGGCGCGCGCAAGCAGCGGCACGTGCTCGCGCTCGCCGCCCGACGACGCGCCGCGCGCACCGGGCTGCTGCACGGAATGCGTGGCGTCGAACACGACCGGACAGCCCGTCGAACGCAGGATCCCGAGCGAGCGCATGTCGACGACGAGCGTGTTGTAGCCGAACGAGACGCCGCGTTCGCAGACGAGCAGCTGGTCGTTGCCGGCCGCGCGTGCCTTTGCCACGACGTTCGCCATCTCCGACGGCGCGAGGAACTGGCCTTTTTTCAAGTTCACCGGCTTGCCGAGCCCCGCCACCGCAGCGATGAAATCCGTCTGCCGGCAGAGCAGCGCCGGCGTCTGCAGCACGTCGACGACCGCGGCGACCTCGTCGAGCGGCGTGCGCTCGTGCACGTCGGTGAGCACGGGCACGCCGAGCTCCCGCCGCACTCGCTCGAGCGCGCGCAGCCCCCGCTCCAAGCCGAGACCGCGGAAGCCCCCGACCGAGGAGCGGTTCGCCTTGTCGAACGAAGCCTTGAACACGAGCGGCACCGCAAGACGCGCGGCGATTTCCTTGAGCCGCTCGGCGGTGTCGAGCACGAGGTTCTCGCTTTCGATCACGCAGGGTCCGGCGATCAGGAACAGCGGCTCCCGCTCGCCGACCGTGAACCCGAGCAGCTTCATGCGCGGACGACTCGGGGCAGTTTCAGTCCTTGGCACGACCGTGCGGCCGTGATGAAGCTCGTGAATAGTGGATGACCGTCGCGCGGATTCGATGTGAACTCCGGATGAAACTGCGTCGCGAAAAACCACGGATGCGTCGGCAGCTCGATCAGCTCGACGAGGCCGTCGCGGGAAAAGCCCGAGAACACGAGGCCGGCGGCGGCGATCTGCTCCGCATAGCGGTTGTTGAATTCGTAGCGGTGGCGATGCCGCTCGGAAATCTCGTCCTTACCGTAGATTTGCTTCGCGAGGGTGCCGTCCTTGACGAAGCACGTTTGCGCGCCCAGCCGCATCGTGCCGCCCAGGTCGGATGCGGCATTGCGCGCCTGCAGCGAGCCGTCCTGGTTCTGCCACTCGGTGATCAGCGCGATGACCGGATGCGGCGTGCTCGGATTGAGCTCCGTGGAATGCGCGCCGGCCAGCCCCGCCACGTTGCGCGCATATTCGATCACCGCGACCTGCAGTCCCAAGCAGATGCCCAAGTACGGCACGTTCTTCTCGCGCGCGAACTTGACCGCGGCGATCTTGCCTTCGATGCCGCGCTCGCCGAAGCCGCCGGGCACGAGGATCGCGTCGACCTCGTTCAGGCACGCCGTGCCCTCGCCTTGGATGTCCTCCGACTCGACGTACTGAATGTTCACGCGCGTGCGCGTTTGGATTCCGGCATGCCGCAGCGCTTCGGTCAGCGACATGTACGAGTCCTTGAGGTCCACGTACTTCCCGACCATCGCGACCGTGACCTCGGCCTCGGGCTGCGCCTTCGCATCGACGACGGCCTGCCACTCGGACAGATCGGCCGGCCCCACGTCGAGCTTGAGCTTCTCGACCACGATCGCGTCGAGCCCCTGCTCGTTCAGCAGCATCGGGATCTTGTAGATGTCGTCCACGTCGGTCGCCGAGATGACCGCGCGCTCCTCGACGTTGGTGAACAGCGCGATCTTCGCGCGCTGCTCGTGCGGCAGCGCCATCTGGGAGCGGCACACGAGAACGTCGGGCTGAATTCCGATCGAGCGCAGCTCCTTCACGGAATGCTGCGTGGGCTTCGTCTTGATCTCCGACGACGTGGGCATGTACGGCACCAGCGTCAAGTGAATATAGAGCGCGCGGTCGCGGCCGAGCTCGACGCCCATTTGCCGAATCGCCTCGAGGAACGGCAGGGATTCGATGTCGCCCACCGTGCCGCCGATCTCCACCATGCAGACGTCCGCGCCCGCGGCGCCCTGCAGCACGCTGCGCTTGATCTCGTCGGTGATGTGCGGGATCACCTGAACCGTCGCGCCGAGATACTCACCGCGCCGTTCCTTCGCGATCACGTTCGAATAGATGCGCCCGGTCGTGAAATTGCTCGTGCGGCTGGTGCGCGTGCGCACGAACCGCTCGTAGTGACCCAGATCCAGGTCGGTCTCCGTGCCGTCGTCGGTGACGTACACCTCGCCGTGCTGGAACGGGCTCATCGTGCCGGGGTCGACGTTGATGTAGGGATCGAGCTTCATGAGCCGGACCGTGAGCCCGCGCGCCTCGAGGATGGCGCCGAGACAGGCAGACGTGATGCCCTTCCCGAGCGAAGAAACCACGCCTCCGGTGATGAAGATGAATCGCGTCATATCAAACCGCGAGGGCCGGACCCTGCTCGCCGAGCAGCGATCCGTACCTCGAAATCAATGTGCTTGGTACGGCAGGAGACGGTATTGCAAAGTACCAAAAGTGCTTCGGAGTCACCAGCCCCGCGCCTTCAATTGAGCGGCGCATGGCCGGTCCACTCGACTCTGAAGCGCGGCTCGGCCGGATCCGCCGCAGCAGCCTCGGCGCCGATCCACAGGTCACCGACCGCCACGAGCCGATCGGCGCGATAGATGAGCGGAATGCGATCGCGCATCCACGGCACGATCGCGGCCTCGCGCAGCCAGTCCTTGAGCGGTTGCGAATGGCGCTTGTCCGCAGGTTGAAACCGCTCGCCGCCCGCGCGAAACCGGAGATAGAGCCCCTGATCGAGCCAGGAGCGCGGCAACCCGGGGCCCGTCGCGACCGGCTCGAACCCGATCTCGCCCTCGGGACCCGCCCAGCGGCCGCGCGCGTCGAGGCGCACGCAAAGAGCGGGCGCCGACCTCGACGGCAGCGGCGCGAGCAAATAGAGCCGATCGCGGAACACGCGGGCCTCGCCGCCGGGCCAGCGCACGAGCGGGTTTGCGCCGGGCCGCGCGCCGAGCAGCGCGCCGCAGAGCTCGTCGATCTTGCGCGCGCTCGGCGGCGCGAAGCCGGCCGCCCGCAACAGATGCCGCAACAGATTCCGCCGGCGCGCCGGCGAGAGCGCCGCGAGCGCTGCGCGCGGCACGCGCCGCGCGTCCTCGAGCGCGGCCGCGTCCGCGGCGGCAGCGTCGCCGAGGAGCTCTTCGGCATCGGCCATCTGAGCCGCGAGGCGGCCCGCGCTCGAGCTCGCCTGCGGCCAGCGCCGTGCGAGCAGCGGCACCACCGCGTGGCGCAGGAAGTTGCGGTCGTGATGCAGATCGGCGTTCGCGGGATCCTCGAGCCATTCGAGCCGCCATTCACGCGCTTGCGCCTCGATCGCGGCGCGGCGCAGGCCGAGCAGCGGCCGGCCGAGCGCGCCGCGGCCGAACGGGCCGAATGCGGCGATACCGCGCATGCCGCGCACGCCCGCCCCGCGCAACAACCGCAGCAGCACCGTCTCGAGCTGGTCGTCGGCATGATGGGCGGTGACGGCCATCTCGCCGGGCTCGAGGAGCGCCTCGAGGGCGCGATAGCGGGCCTCGCGCGCGGCCGCCTCGAGGCCGCGGCCGGACGCCCGCGCGACCGGCACGCGCCGCATGCGGATTGCGACGCCGAGCGTCGCGCAATAGGCCGCGCAGTGGGACGCCCAGGCGCCCGAGCTCGGATGCAGACCGTGGTCGACGTGTGTCGCGCCGACGCGCTCGCGACCCGCGAGTCGCACGAGCGCCGTCAGGAGCACCGTGGAGTCGAGGCCGCCGCTGAACGCGACGACGAACCGGCCGGGCTCTGCGGGCGCAGGCCACCGCTCGATGGCGGTGCGCAAAGCCGCGAGAAACGGCTCATCCGCGGTGCGCGCGCCAACATCGTCGTCGAACCAGGACATTGTCGCGCGAGCCTTCGGCAGCGCGCCGACGCTCAACCCTCGCGATAGACGCCGTAGCCCGCGAGCCGCCGACGGCGCTGCTCGAGCAATGCGTCGAGCGGCATGGCCTGCAGCTCCGTGAGCGCGCTCGTGACCCCTTCCTTCACGGCGCCGGCCGTCGCAGAGACATCGCGGTGCGCACCACCGAGCGGCTCGGCGATCACGCCGTCGACTAGATCGAGCTTGTGCAAACGCTCCGCGGTGATGCCCATCGCCTCCGCCGCGAGCTCCGCCTTGTCGGCGCTCTTCCACAAGATGCTCGCGCAACCTTCCGGCGAAATCACCGAATAGATCGCGTACTGCAGCATCAACACGCGGTCGGCGACGCCGATTGCAAGCGCGCCGCCGGAGCCGCCCTCCCCGATCACGACGCTCACGATCGGCACCTTGAGCGCCGACATCACGAACAAATTGCGCGCGATCGCCTCGCTCTGGCCGCGCTCTTCCGCGCCGATGCCGGGATAGGCGCCGGGCGTGTCGATGAGCGTGATCAGCGGCATGTCGAACTTCTCGGCAAGGTGCATGAGGCGCAGCGCTTTGCGATAGCCCTCCGGGCGTGCCATGCCGAAATTGCGCCAGACCCGCTCCTTGCTGTCACGCCCCTTCTGGTGACCGATCAAGACGACGGGCTGACCCTCGAGGCGCGCGAGGCCGCCGACGAGCGAGTGATCGTCGGCGTACATGCGATCGCCGTGCAGCTCCTGAAAGTCGGTGAAGATCCGGTCGATGTAATCGAGCGTGTAAGGGCGTTGCGGATGCCGCGCGAGCTGAGCGATCTGCCACGCAGTGAGGTTCGAGAAGATGCTGCGCGTGAGCGATTCGCTCTTGTTCCTCAGTCGCTCGATCTCTTCGCTGATGTTGATCTCCGAATCTTCACCGACGAACTTGAGTGCATCGATTCTTGCTTCGAGCTCTGCAATAGGTTGTTCAAAGTCGAGGAATTTCAGATCCATACACTCTCACGGCCGCCCCGGCGCCACCTTAACCGGAACGCTTCGACGGTGACAAGTGGCGAGCGGCGCGATGCGCGCGTCGCCGCGCTCGCGGACCACGCTTTCGACGGCCTCAGACGATGTGCTTCTGATAGTGGATCGAATAGGACTTTTCGCCGAGCAAACGATCGAGCTCGTCGCGCAGCTCTCGCGTCAGACGAACGGCCCACGAGTCGCCGAGCGTGAGTTTCGCCGCGGCATTCGGCGCCTGGTAGTCCACGCACACTTCGCAGCTGCCGCCGGTGAACGGCTTCAACGTTCGCTGCAGGTCGTGCACGAGGTCGCCCCGTCCGGCCGCATCCGGCGACCACACGATCGTGATGCGCCGAGCGTACTCCTCGATCGCTTCGTCGGCCGACCGGATGCGCCGCGCCGTGATTCGCCAGCCGTTGCGAAAGTCGTCGAAGCGCAGCTGGCCGTCGGCGATCAGCACCGCGTGCTTCGTGATGAGATGCTTCGCCTGGCCGTAGACCTCTTCGAACATCATGACCTCGATGCGCTCCGTGTCGTCGTCGAGCTCGAGGCTCACCCGATTACCGAACTTGCGCACGTCCTTGATCGCACCGGCAACGGTGACCTCCTTGCGCACGTGATAAGGCAAGGCTTCGCTCGGCAGGTTCGCGAGCACCTTCGCGATGGAGCCGTTCGTGAAGCGCACGCAATGCTCGGCGTAGTCCTCGAACGGATGCGACGTGAGGTACAAGCCGAGGCTCGCGAGCTCCCCTTCCCGCAATTCCCGCTTGGTCCACTCGCGCATCGCCGTCATCTCGTAGCGCAATGGCTCGACCGCGGCGTCCGCGCCGCCGAACAGCGATGCCTGGCCCGCGGCCTCGGCATGGGCCGACCGCTCCGCCAGCCGCAGCGCGTCCGCGATCGCAGCGAACATGGTCCTGCGGTTCGGGCCCAGCCGGTCGAGCGCACCCGAACGCACGAGCGCTTCGAGCACGCGGCGGTTGATCTTCTGCAGATCGACACGGCGGCAGAGATCGAGGATATCGGTGAACGGGCCGTTCGCCTCGCGCTCGGCGACGATCGCCTCGACCGCGCTCTGTCCCATGCCCTTCAGCGCGCCCAGCCCGTAGGTGATCCGGCGCTCGCCGGCGACCGTGAACGCGTGCACCGAGCGGTTCACGTCGGGGGGCTCGAGCACGATGCCCATCCGCTTGCACTCGTCCTTGAGCACGACGAGCCGGTCGGTGTTGTCGACGTCGGCCGTGAGCACGGCGGCCATGTAGGCCTCCGGAAAGTGCGCCTTGAGCCACGCCGTCTGATAGGTGATCAGCGCGTAGGCGGCCGCGTGCGACTTGTTGAAGCCGTAGCCGGCGAACGTCTCCATCAGATCGAAGATGTGGCTCGCGCGCGCGGGCTCGACGCCGCGCTCGGTCGCGCCCTCGAGGAACACGGCGCGCTGCTGAGCCATCTCCTCGGCCTTCTTCTTGCCCATCGCGCGACGCAGCAGATCCGCACCGCCGAGCGAATAGCCCGCGAGGATCTGCGCGATCTGCATCACCTGCTCTTGGTACAGGATCACGCCATAGGTCGGCTTCAGCGTCGCCTCGAGGCGCGGATGCAGATAATCGGGCGTGCCGCCGCTGTGCTTGCGGCTGATGAATTCGTCCGCCATCTGCATTGGGCCCGGCCGGAACAACGCGACGATGGCGGTCAAATCGTCGAACCGGTCGGGCTGCAGGCGCTTGATGAGATCGCGCATGCCGAACGACTCGACCTGGAACACGGCCGTCGTGTTGCATTGACGGAGCAGCTCGTACGTGGGCGCGTCGTCCACGGGAATCGAATGAATGTCGACGGGCGGCTCGCCGCGCGCCGCGCGCTCGCGATTGATCGTGGCAACCGCCTTGTCGATGACCGTGAGCGTCTTCAGGCCGAGGAAATCGAACTTGATGAGCCCGATCGCCTCGAGATCGTCCTTGTCGAGCTGCGTCAGCAGCGCGCCGTGCGCATCGGCGTACAGCGGCATGAACTCGGTCAGGGGCTCCGGCGCGATGACCACGCCGCCCGCATGCGTGCCGATGTTGCGCGCGAGGCCTTCCAGCCGCCGCGCAAGATCGATCAGCGAGCGTACCTCGTCGTCGGATTGATACACGCCGCGCAGCTCGTCGTCGTCGGCGATCGCCTTATCGAGCGTGATGCCGATCTCGAACGGGATGAGCTTCGCGATGCGATCCACGTAGCCGTACGGCATGCCGAGCGCGCGACCGACGTCGCGCACGACCGCGCGCGCGGCCATCGTGCCGTAGGTCACGATCTGCGAGACACGCTCGCGGCCGTAGCGGCGCGCGACGTAGTCGATGACGCGGTCGCGACCCTCGATGCAGAAATCGATGTCGAAGTCCGGCAGCGACACGCGCTCGGGATTCAAGAAGCGCTCGAACAGCAGGTCGTGCGCAAGCGGATCCAAGTTCGTGATGCCGAGCGAATAGGCGACCAGCGAGCCGACGCCGGAGCCGCGCCCGGGCCCGACCGGGATCGCGTTGTCGTGCGCCCACGCGATGAAGTCCGCGACGATCAGGAAGTAGCCTTCGAAGCCCATCTTCGAGATCACTTCGATCTCGCGCGCGAGGCGCTCGTGGTAGCGCGCGGCGGCCGGCGGCTCGATCCCGAGCTGCTTGAACCGCTCTTCGAGCCCGCGCTCGGCGCGTTGCCTCAAGTAGGCTCGCGGCGTGCCGCCGTCGGCGACGACGAAGTCCGGCAGGAACACGCGGCCGACCTCGACCTCGAGCGAGCAGCGCTTCGCGATCTCGAACGTGTTCGCGAGTGCCTCGGGCAGGTCGGCGAATACCCGCTCCATTTCGCCGGCCGACTTGAGGTATTGCTCCTCGGTGTAAGCCCGCGGCCGCGACGCGTCGTCGAGCGTAACGCCCTGAGCGATGCATACGCGCGTCTCGTGCGCCTCGAAATCCTCCCGCTCGAGAAAGCAGACGTCGTTGGTCGCGACGATCGGCACGCCGCGGGCGCCGGCCGCCTCGACCGCGCGCGCGATGTACTCGTGCTCACCCGGACGGCCGAGGCGCTGCACCTCCACGTAGAAGCGCTGCGGCAGCAGCGTGCGCCAGTAGTCGAGCACCTCGGGTGCGCGCTCGCCGCGGCCCGCGATCAGCGCACGGCCGAGCTCGCCCTGCTGGGCGCCCGACAGCGCGATCAGCCCCTCGAGCGCGCTCGCATCGAGCCAATCCTTCAGCACCACGTTGCGGCCCGGCGTGACGCCCTCGACCGCGCTCCTGGTGAGCAGCGCGCTCAGACGTTTGAAGCCGATGCGACTCTGACAAAGCAGCGTGAGCCGGCTGGGCTCGCGGTCGGCGAGCGCGTCGGCGATCCACAGATCCGCTCCGACGATCGGCTTCACGCCGCGCTCGACGGCCGCACGGTAAAACCTCACGAACGCCGAGACCCCGCCCTGATCGGTGATGGCGCCGGCCGGCATGCCCTTCTCGGCCAGCGCGTCGACGAGCGCGTCGACGCGCACGAGGCTGTCGACGAGCGAGTATTCGGTGTGAACGCGCAGATGGACGAAGCCGGTCATGCGGACGGCCTCTCGATCGGCCGCTCGAGCCGTCGCGCTCGAGCGCGGGCCGGCGCACCGAGGCGCGCCCCCGCCGCGACTCGGGCGGATCGTCTCGAAGGCCGCAGGTTCATCCGGTTCCCCGTACCAGCTCGAGCACCTCGCGCGCCGCGGTTACGCTCGCGTCGCAGCGCAACTGACGATGAATGTCGGCGAACACATCATACCAGTCGGGCACGAGCGGCTTGCCGCTCAGGAACTGCTCGAGGCGCGGGCCGAGCACCTCCGGCCGCACCTGATCCTGCACGTACTCGGGGACCACCTCGCGGCCTGCCAACAGGTTCGGCAACGAGAAATGGCGCATCTTCGCTCCGCCGAGCCGGCGATACAGCCAATACGTGAGCGGCGCGAGCCGATGCGCGACGACCATTTGCCGCTTGGTGAGCAGCGTCTCGAGGCTCGCGGTGCCCGATGCCGTGAGCACGACGTCGGCCGCCGCCATCACGTCGCGCGCGCGGCCCACGATCAAATGCGCGGGCGGCGAGAGCGCGAGCCCGGCGACCGCCGCGCGATAGAGCTCGCCGATCGGCTCGCTCGCGAGCCCCACCGCAACCTCGAGACCCGGACGGCGCTGCTGCAACCATGCCGCGGTCGCCATGAACGACGCAGCGAGGGTCGTGACCTCGCTGCGGCGGCTGCCCGGCAGCACGGCCAGCACCTCGCCGCTTGCCGGCAAAGCGAGCGCGGCGCGTGCGGCCGCGCGATCCACGTGCTCCGGAATGGCGTCCGCCAGCGGATGCCCGACGAACTTCGCATTCACGCCGTGGCGCTCGTAGAAGCGAGTCTCGAACGGCAGGACGCACAGCACGAGATCGACGGCTGCGCGAATCTTCGTGACGCGCGACTGGCGCCAGGCCCAGACCTGCGGGCTCACGTATTGCACGGTGCGGACGACCTAAGCGCTTCAGCGCGGCCGCGGCCGGCAGATTGAAATCCGGCGCGTCGATGCCGATGTAGACGTCGACCCGTGCCGCCGCCGCGCGCGCGATCAGGTCGCGGCGGAGCGCGAGCAAGCGCGGCAGATGCCGCAGCACCTCGGCGAAGCCCATGACCGAGATTTCCTCGGCGCGGTACCACGGCTCGCACCCGGCAGCGATCATCTTGGGTCCCGCCATGCCGACGAACTCGGTGCCGGGCGCCGCCGCGCGCAGCGCCTCGATCAGCCCGGCGCCGAGCGTGTCGCCCGAAGCCTCGCCTGCGGCGAGTGCGATGCGCAGCGCTGCCATCGCCCGGAACGACTAGCGCGCGAGCCCGCGCGAGCTCTCGCGCAGAGACTCGACAAACGGTCCGATCTCGGGCTGCTCGAGCGCGCGCTCTGCGAGTGCCGCGATCGCCTCCTCGAGCTTGAGCCCCTGCCGGAACACGGTGCGATACGCTTCGCGGATGTTGCGAATCTGCGCGGCGGGAAAGCCGCGCCGTTTCAGACCCTCCGCGTTGATGCCGCGCGGCTCCGCAGGCCGCCCCGACGCCGTGACGTAGGCCGGAATGTCCTTCGTCACGTAGCTGAACATGCTCGTGAGCGCGTGCGCGCCGATCCGGCAAAACTGATGCACCGCCGTGAATCCGCCGAGTATCGCGTAGTCCCCGATGCGCACATGCCCGGCGATCGACGCGTTGTTGGCGAAGATCGTGTTGCAGCCGACCACGCAATCGTGCGCAATGTGCGAGTACGCCATGATCCAGTTGTCATCGCCGACGCGCGTGACGCCCTGGTCCTGCACGGTACCGCGATTGATCGTGCAGCATTCGCGAATGGTGTTGCGGCTGCCGATCACGAGACTCGTGCGCTCGCCCTTGTACTTCTTGTCCTGAGGATCGTCGCCGATCGAAGCGAACTGGAAGATGTGGTTGTCCTCGCCGAGCACGGTCGGCCCTTTGATCACGGCGTGCGGCTCGATGCGGCAGCCGCGCCCGATCTCGACTTCGGCGCCGATCACCGCGTACGGCCCGACGTAGACATCGGCAGCAACGCGAGCCTCGCTCGCTACGACGGCCTTCGGGTCGATCAAGACTTCGGCCCGTCCGCCATCAGGATCTCGGCCTCGGCAACGAGCTTGCCGTCGATCTCCGCGTGCGCCGCATAGCGCCAGAGATTGCGGCGCCGCTGAACGAGCTCGGCTTTGAGCACGAGCTGGTCGCCGGGCCGCACCGGGTGCTTGAAGCGCGCCTTGTCGATGCCGACGAGGTAGAGGATCCAGATTCGCTCTTCCGCCGTGACGCTTTCCCATGCGAGCACGCCGCTGGCCTGCGCGAGCGCCTCGAGCACGAGCACGCCCGGCATCACGGGATGGCCCGGGAAGTGGCCGACGAAGAACGCCTCGTTGGCGGATACGTTCTTCACGGCCACGATCGACTTGCCCGGCACGACGTCGAGCACTCGATCCACGAGCAGGAACGGGAAACGATGCGGCAGGCGTTCGAGAATGCCTTGGATGTCGAGCGGTTTCGTGTCGGTCATCGCCGTCTTTCCGGGTCTTCGAGGAGGATGCGGAGTTTACGCTCGGCCTCGCTCAGTCGCTCGGCCAAGGACTCGAGACGGCGAAAGCGTGCGACGCTGCGCCGCCAGCTGCTCGCCTCTTCCGCCGGCAGCGTGCCCGAATACGTGCCCGGTGCTGCGACGGACTTCGTAACGACACTGCGGAACGTGAACATCACGTCGTCGCAGATCTCGATCTGGTTCACGAGCACCGCGCCGCCGCCGATCATACAGCGCTTGCCGATCTTCGTGCTCCCCGCGGCGCCCGACATCGCGGCCATCACGGTATGCGCACCGACGCGCACGTTGTGGGCGATTTGCACGAGATTGTCGAGCTTCACGCCGTCCTCGATCACGGTGTCGTCGATGGCGCCCCGATCGATCGTCGTGTTCGCGCCGATCTCGACGTCGTCGCCGATCACGACGCCGCCGACCTGCGGAATCTTGCGCCACTCGCCGTGGTCCGGCGCGAATCCGAAGCCGTCGGCGCCGATCACGGCCCCCGGATGCACGACGCAGCGCTGTCCGATCCGCACGCCGCTTTGCACGGTGACGTGCGGCGCGAGCCGCGTCTCGGCCCCGATCGCAACGCCGTCGCCGAGCACACAGGCCGCGCCGATCACCGCGTTCTCCCCGATCGTGCAGCGGCCGCCGACGACCGCGTGCGGTCCGATCTCGGCCGACGGCGGCACCTTGGCGGTGGCCGCGACGACCGCGCTCGCGTGCACGCCCGGATTCGGCGCGGCCGCCGGATGCAGGCGCGCGGCGACCTTCGCGTAGATCAAATACGGCTCCGGATGGACGAGGCAATCGACCGGGCACGCATCGCGATCGCGTACGGCCAAGATCACGGCGCCCGCACGCGTGTGGGCGAGCTGCAGGCGGTACAGCGGATTCGCGAGAAACGTGATCGCGTCGGAGCCGGCTCCGGCGAGCGTGCCGACTCGGTCGACGGCGCGGTCGGGATCGCCGCGCAGCTCGCAGCCGAATGCGTCCGCGAGCTCACGTAGGGTCGCGGGCATCGACGCGGCCGCGCTGGTCCCGCCCTCTGCGGCGGCTTACTTGCCGGACTTGCCGGTGGGTTTCGCCGCCTTGTCGCCGTCCTTGTCCTGCTTGAGCATCTCGAGCACGGCGGAGGTGATGTCGACGGCGCTGCTGAAGTAGATCGCGTCCGCGACCACGAGGTCGAACTTCTGCGCGCTCGCGTAGGTCTGCACGCGCTGCAGGATATCGCGCTGCAGCTTGCCGACCTCCTCGTTCTTGCGCACGTTGAGATCCTCGAGATATTCGTTCTGCAACCGCTGCAGATCGCGCTGGCCGTCTCGGATGTCGCGCTCGAGCTTGTCGCGCTCCTCTTGGCCCATCACGTCCTTGTCGCGGTTGTAGTTGTCCTGCTGAGTCTGCAGCTTTTGCTGCATCGCGACGATCGTGCTCTGGCGCTGGCCGAACTCCGCTTTCAACCGGTCGTTCACGGCTTGCGATTGCGGCGCCTGCTCGAGCAGCCGGCCGACGTTGATCACGCCGATCTTCAGGTTGTTTTGCGCATTCGCGGCCAGCGGAGCGAGCACCGCAGCGGCGAGCAGCGCGGCGAAGCCCCATCTGCCGTGCTTGACGCCCGCACGAAATTGCCGCACGCCCGAAGCGACCTGCGTCCTGATCATGAAATCATTCCCTCGTTACTGGAAGGCGTTGCCGATGGAAAACTGAAAGCGCTCCACGTTGTCGCCAAAGAAACGATCCGTTGCGGCGTCTGCATTCAGCGGCGAAGCATAGCTGAACCGCAGCAACCCCAACGGTGCCAGCCATTCGACGCCAACGCCCACGGATTTCTTTAACCTATCATATTTGAAATCGTAATCGATAGGGTCGCCGAGCTTGTCGGTGAAATGCACGTCCTTGCTGGTCGAGAACACGTTGCCCACGTCGGCGAAGATCACCATCCGCGTCGAGCCCGCCAGTTTCGCAGGGGTCGGCAATACGATCTCGAACTGATTCGCGACCAGCATATTGCCGCCGTAGGGGTTGCCCAGCGAGTCGACGGGCCCGAGATAGCTCTCCTTGAAGCCGCGCACCGTGCCGGGACCGCCGCCGTAGCGATTGCGGAACGGCGGCAGCGACGTGGTGTCGCCGTAGCCGTCGCCGAAGCCGAGCTCGCTGCGAATCCTGAAGCGCCATGCGCCCGGCAGCCGGATGTACTTCTCGAAGTTCATCGACGCAACGTAGTACTCGACTTCGCTGCCGGGGGCGGTCGCGTTCACGCCGAAATCGATCCGCGAGCCCAACGACGGAAACAGCGTCGCGTTGCGCGAGTCCCGCGACCACCCGGTCGCGAGCTCGAGGGTGCGCACCTTCGTGCCGAGAATCCCGCTGGCATCCGCGAAAGGATTGCCGTTGCTCTGCACCCAATCGGTCGACTGCGTCGAGGACAGGCCCGGGTAGGCCAGCAGCTCGGTATCCTGATAGGCGAAGCCGAAGCGAACGGTCTGGATCTCGGAGATCGGATAAGCCCAGTTGATACCGGCCGCGAGCGTCTGCGTCGAGAAGGCTGACGAGGCCGACGTCGGTTGCTTGTAATCCGTGTACGTCAGGGACAACGTGCGCGCGAGGTGATCGATGTTGCGGTACGGATCCGTGAAGTTGATGTCGTAGATCTTCTGGTATTCGCCGCCCTGCAGCTGCACGGCCACGCTCTTGCCCGTGCCGAGGAAGTTCGTATGCACGAAGTTGCCGCCGAGCGTCACGCCGAACGTCTCGGAATAGCCGATCGTGCCGCCGAATTGTCCGGGCAGACCCTCTTCGATCTTGAAGTTCACGTCGACGAGGTCGGGCGTGCCCGGCACGGGCTTCGTGTCGTGATCGACCTTTTTCACGTAAGGCAGGCGCTGCAGATTGATCTGCGAGCGGTCGACGAGATCGTTCGACAGATACGCGCCTTCGAGCTGCCGCATCTCGCGCCGGAACACCTCGTCGTTCACGTTCGCGACGCCGTCGAAGTTGACGCGGCGAACGTACACACGATTGCGCGGGTCGACGAAGAACGTGACCGCGGCCTCCTTGGTCTCCTTGTTCAGCTCGGGCACCGCGCGGATCTGGGCGAACGCATAGCCGTCCTGGCCGAGCCTGAGCTGCATGAGCTTCTCGCTGTTCGTGAGCAGGCGCTGTGAGAACACCTGGCCCGGCTGCGCCAGTATGAGGCCCTTGAGCTGATCCTCCGGAACGACCATCTCGCCGGCCATCCGCACGTTCGAGATCTTGTAGCGGTCGCCCTCGTCCACGCTGATCGTCACGAAGATGTCGCGCTTGTCGGGCGAGATCGAGACCTGCACGTCCTCGAGCCGGAAATCGGCGAAGCCGCGGTCCATATAGAACGCCCTGAGCTTGTCGAGGTCGCCCTCGAGCGCCTCCTTCGAGTAGCGGTCGTTTTGCTTGATGAACGACAGAAAGTTGCCGGTCTTCAGCTCGAATCCCTGGATGATCTCCTTGTCGGGAAACGACGCGTTGCCGACGATATTGACCTCGCGAATCTTCGCTCGGTCGCCCTCCTCGATCTTGATGGACACGCGCACGCGGTTGTCCTGCAGCGGCTCGACGGTGGGGGTGATCTTCGCCGCGTATTTGCCGCGGCCGTAGTACTCCTCGGTCAGCGACTGCGTGAGCTCGTCGAGCGTCGATTGATTGAAGATCTTGCCCTGGGCGAGGCCGTTCTCGGTCAGGACCTTCTTCAGATCATCGTCCTTGATGTCCTTGTTGCCCGAGAACGTGAACTCCTGGATCGAGGGACGCTCGAGCACGACGATCACGAGCGTGTCGCCGTCCTTGCGGAACTCGAAGTCCTGGAAGAAGCCGGTCATGAACAGCGCGCGGCCCGCCTCGCGCAGCTTTTGCGCGTCGACCGTGTCGCCGATGTTGATCGGCAGATAGTTGTAGATCGTGCCCTCCGCGATCCGCTGCGCGCCTTCGACGCGGAAGTTGCGTACCACGAACGGTTGGAACGCGGCGCGGGCGGAAAAGGCCACACACAGTCCGGCGACTAGCAGCGCCAGCTTCGCGAATTGCGCGATTTTCATGAGCCGAAGATTCTGGTGAGGTCGTTGTAGAAGACGAATGTCATCAGCACGATCAAAAAGAACACGCCGATCTTTTGGCCGATAACCACAGCGCGCTCCGATAGCGGTGAGCCCTTGACCCACTCGGCGAGCTGGTATGCGACCTGGCCGCCGTCGAGCACCGGTATCGGCAACAGGTTCAGAATGCCGAGACTGATGCTGATCACCGCCAGGAAGTTCATGAAGCTGCGCAGGCCTGCCTTGGCGCTGTCGCCCGCATAGGTCGCGATCGTGAGCGGGCCGGAGACGTTCTTGAGCGAGACATCGCCGACGACCATGCGCGCGAGCATGCGCACGGTGAGCGCACTCATCTCCCATGCCTTCGCAGCGCCACGCGGCAGCGCCTCGAAAAGGCCGTAGCGCTGCTCCGCCTGGAGCGCATCGATCTCGGCCTGCGGAAACTCGAGCTTAGGCCCGGCGCCGATGCGGCCGATCATACGGCCGCGATCCTCTGCCTGGCCGATCGCGAGCGTGAGCGTGATCCGCTCGCCGTTGCGCTCGACGTCGAGCGGCACGGTGACGTTCGGCCGCTGCCGCACGAACGCGACCCAGTCTTCCCAGCCATGGATGGTCTGGCCGTCCGCGGCCACGACGCGGTCGCCCTTCTGCAAGCCGGCCTCGGCCGCGGGCGAGTCCGGCATGATCTCGTCGACCACCGCCGGCAGCACGGGAGCCGGCCGGATCCCCAAACCCGTGAACAGCGCCGACGGCTCGGTCAGCTCTTCCTCGCGACCGTGCACGTCGAGCGACACGTTACGCACGGTGCCGTCGGCATCCCGCACGCGCAGATCGAGCCGGCCGTTCGCGAGCATCTCGTCGAAGATCGCGAGCGTGGCGCCCTCCCAGGTGTCGGTCTCGCGGCCGCCCACCGCCAGGATTCGATCGTCCGCCTCGAGGCCCGAGCGAGCCGCGACGGAGCCCTCGACCACCGCACCGACCACGGGCTTGATGCCCGGCACGCCGGCCGCGAACAACGCCCAGTAGGCCACGATCGCGAACAGGAAGTTGAAGCCGGGCCCCGCGAGCAGCACGAGCACTCGCTGCCAAACGGGTCGGCCCGTAAACGAGCGGTGGCTCTCGACGGCCGCCACCGGGCCTTCGCGCTCGTCGAGCATCTTGACGTAGCCGCCGAGCGGAATCATCGACAGCCAGTACTCGGTGTAGTCGGGCGCCCCGCCGCGCCAAACGGCGAGCGGCCGGCCGAAGCCGATCGAGAAGCGCACGACCTTGAAACCTAGGCGGCGCGCGACCCAGAAATGGCCGAACTCGTGCACCGATACGAGCACGCCGATCGCCACGATAAACGCAAGAACATTCAGGCCAGCGTCGAGCATCGACAGTCCAATATCGGGTCCGCGGTCCTTCGATCCAGCGATCGGAACGGGGCATTCTAGCTGTTCGGGTCGTTGGCTGCCGAGCGCCCCGATCGATTGCGCCCGTCTCCCTCGCCGTCGCGCCCAGACCGCACGCGGCCTTTGGCCCCCTGTCGCTACAGACCGCCCGCCCGATGCGCAGTTCCGCGGCCGTTAGTGGCCGAGCAGCCCGGCGAGCTTGATGCCGAGCACGAATACCGGCACCGCGGCCGTCAAGCTGTCGATGCGATCGAGCACGCCGCCGTGCCCCGGCAGCAGCTTGCCGCTGTCCTTGAGGCCCGCGTTGCGCTTGAACATGCTCGCCGTGAGATCGCCGACGACCGACACGAGCGCGGTCGCGACGCCGAGGCTCACGAGCACTCCGACCGGCAGCGCGAGCAGCCAGGCGGCCGCCGCGCCGGCCAGCGCGGCCAGCAACACGCCGCCGCTCACCCCCTCCCAAGTCTTGCCGGGGCTCACCGACGGGGCGAGCTTCACGCGGCCGAACAATCGGCCGGCCGCGTAGGCGCCGACGTCGGCCGCCCAAACGATCGCGAACGCGGTCATCGTGAGGCTCGGTCCGAGCGGGCCGCTGTCGTGCAGCCGTGCGAGCAGCGCCCACGACGGCCACAAGACGACCGCGCCGGCCGCGAGCACGGTCGCCGCCGCGAACCGATGCGGATAGCTCAGCAGCGCACCGAGCGCAATCAGCCACCACAGCAGCGCGGCGCCGAGCATCACGCCGGTGGCGGGCCCGAGCGCGGCGAGGGTCCCGGCCATGCCGAGGAGGAGCAGCGCGACGTACGCTGCGCGCCTGCCCGTTGACAGCCGCGCGAACCCCGCCCATTCCCACGCGCCCGCGAGCCACAGCACGCCGAGCGCCGCCGCGGCCGCGGGCCCGGGCAGGAGCAGAATCGCCGCAATGATCGATGCCCCGAACAGAACGCCCGTGATGATGCGCGTCGTCAGCAACCCACGGCCTCGATCTGCTCTCCGGTTTGTCCGAAGCGCCGCTGCCGCAACGAGTAGAACTCAATAGCCTTGCGCAGCTCGGCGGCCGTGAAGTCCGGCCATAGGACGTCGGAGAAAAAGACCTCGGCGTAGGCGATGTCCCAAAGGAGAAAGTTGCTGATGCGCTTTTCGCCGCCGGTGCGGATCAGAAGGTCGACGCTCGGGAAGCCGGCGGTCTGGAGCGCCGCTGCGAATTTGTCCTCGTCGATGGCGCGGGGATCGAGCACGCCGGCCGCCGCCTCGGCAGCGAGCTTGCGCGCGGCTTGCACGAGATCCCATCGCCCGCCGTACGCAACCGCGACCACGAGATCCATGCGCACGTTCGCGCCCGTCTGCACGACGGCGGCCTCGGTCGCGCGGCGCAGCGCCGGATTCAGCGCATCGAGGTCGCCGATGAATTTGAGGCGAATGCCGTTGCCGTGCAGCTCCGCGACCTCGCGCTCGAGCGCGTCGACGAACAGCGACATCAAGCCTTTGACCTCGTCCGCCGGCCGGCGCCAGTTCTCGCTCGAGAACGCGAACAGCGTGAGCGTCCGCACGCCGAGCTGCGCACAGAGCTCGACGCTCGCGCGCACGGGCTTGATGCCGGCCTGGTGCCCGGCTTGGCGCGGCAGCGCGCGCCGGCGCGCCCAGCGGCCGTTGCCGTCCATGATGATTGCGACGTGCCGAGGCACGACGAGCTGGACCTTGGACTGAGCCGGGCTGGCGACCATGTTCAGGAAGCAGGCGCTTCTAGAATTCCATGATCTCGGCTTCTTTTTCCTTGAGCAGGCCGTCGATCTGAGCGACGTAGCGATCCGTGAGCTTTTGGATCTCGTCCTGCGCGCGCCGCTCTTCGTCCTCCGTAATCATCTTTTCCTTGAGCAGATCCTTCAAATCGCTGATGGCGTCGCGGCGAATACCGCGCACGGCGACACGGCCGCCCTCGCCTTCCTTGCTCACGACCCGCACGAGCTCCTTGCGGCGCTCCTCGGTCATCGGCGGCAGCGGCACCCGAATCACCGTTCCGGCCGTGACCGGCGTGAGGCCGAGCCCGGAGTTGATGATCGCTTTCTCGACGGCCGAGACCATCTGCTTCTCCCATGGCGTGACGACCAGCGTGCGCGCGTCCTCGACCGTGATGTTGGCGGTCTGCTTCACCGGCACCTGCGAACCGTAGTACTCGACGGTCACCTGCTCGAGCAGCGCCGCATTCGCACGACCGGTCCGCAGCCGCTTGAAGTCTTCCTTCAACGCGGCGACGCTGCGCTGCATCCGCGCCTCCGCGTCCTTCTTGATGTCGTTGATCATTCGTCCGTCCCCGTCGCCGGAAGCTGGTTGGCGACCGACGTGCCGACCCGCTCTCCCTGCACGATTCGCACGAGATCGCCGGCGCTGTTCAAGTTGAACACCACGAGCGGCAAGTTGTTCTCGCGGCACATGACGATGGCCGTGGCATCCATCACCGCGAGCCCCTCCGCCAGCACGCGGTCGAACGACAACGCGCGGTAGCGCACCGCATTGGGATCCTTGAATGGATCGGCCGAATAAACGCCGTCGACCTTCGTAGCCTTGATCAACACGTCGGCGCCGATCTCGATCGCGCGCAGGCTTGCGGCCGTGTCGGTGGTGAAGAACGGGTTGCCGGTGCCGGCCGCGAAGATCGTGACGCGCCCCTTCTCGAGGTGGCGCACGGCGCGGCGGCGGATATAGTCCTCGCAGACCTCGTGAATCTGCAGCGCCGACAGCACGCGCGCGACGACGCCGAGGCGCTCGAGCGCGTCCTGCATCGCGAGCGAGTTGATCACGGTGGCGAGCATGCCCATGTGATCGGCCGTGACCCGATCCATGCCCGCCTCGGCAAGCCCGGCCCCGCGGAAGATGTTGCCGCCGCCGATCACGAGACCGATCTGAACGCCGAGGCCGACGACCTCGGAGAGCTCCGTGGCCACGCGGCGGATCACCGCCGGGTCGATGCCGTACTGTTGACCGCCGAGCAGCGCTTCACCGCTCAGCTTCAGCAGAATCCGCCGATAGACCGGCGAGCCTGACGCCATTGAAACCTCGCTGTTCGACCGATGGCAGCCCCGCCTTCGGGCTGCGCGACGCCGGCGAACTCGGGCCGGCGCGGCTCTAGATTAGCGGCTCTGGGAAGCTTGCGCCATGACCTCCTGGACGAAGTCGCCGGCCTTCTTTTCGATGCCCTCGCCGACCTCGAACCGACGGAAATTCTTGACGCGCGCCTTGCTCGCGGACAGCAGATCGCGTACGCGCTTGTCCGGATTCTTGACGAACGGCTGACCGGTCAGCGTGATCTCGTCGAGGCGCTTGCGGACCCGTCCCTCGACCATCTTGGCGACGATCTCCGGCGGCTTGCCCTCTTGCGCGGCCTGCGCACTGAAAATTTCGCGCTCCTTGGCGACGACGTCGGCCGGCACGTTGTCGGGCGCCAGATACTGCGGCGCGGTGGCGGCCACCTGCATCGCGAGATCGCGCGCGAGCTCGGCCGAGCCGCCCTCGAGCTCCACGAGCGCGCCGATCCGATCGTTGTGCACGTAGCTGCCCACCGTCGCACGACTGTCGAGCATCTCGAAGCGGCGCACGCTGATGTTCTCCCCGACCTTCGTGACGAGCGCCTGGCGGCTCTCCTCGATCGTTCGGCCGTCGACGGATGCACCCATGAGCTCCTCGACGCTCTTCGGCGCCTGCGCGAGCACCGCGTCTGCGACTTGCTCGACGAACGCGCCGAAGCTCTCGTCTTTCGCGACGAAATCGGTCTCGGAGTTGACCTCGAGCAGCACGTGGCGACCCGCGTCCGGATCGCTCTTCAGCACGACGCGGCCCTCCGCCGCGACTCGCGACGCCTTCTTGTCGGCCTTCGCTTGACCGGCCTTGCGCAGCAGCTCGGCCGCGCTGTCGAGGTCGCCGCTCGCTTCGACGAGCGCCCTCTTGCAGTCCATCACGCCGGCGCCCGTTCGCTCGCGCAGGTCTTTGACCAAAGCCGGTGTGATCTCCATCGCCGGTTCTCCTTCGTCCTGTATCGCTGGTCCGTCGTCCGGCGCTATTCGCCGTCCTCGGCGCCGCCCTGTGTCTCGCCGCCGCCCTGCGCGTCGTCGTCGCCCTGCGCGTCGCCACCCTGCGCCTCGTCGCCGCCCGCAGCGGCTTCCGCCGCTTCTGCGGTTGCCTCGGCCGGCGCCTCCGCGCCGGCACCGTCGCCGGGCGAGCGGACGCGGACCTTCGAGCGGACCTTCGTCACGCGCGAACGTTTCTTCGTGGGCGTCTTCTTCCCGCGCTCGACCTTCGGCTTGCCCTGCTCGTCGAGCTCGACGAACTCGTCGTCGCCCGTGGGCACCTCGGGAATCGAAGCCTTACCGGCGAGCACTGCCTCGGCGACGCCTTCGGCATAGAGCTGAATCGCACGCATCGCATCGTCGTTGCCCGGGATCGGGTAGTCGATCTCGTCCGGTGAGCAGTTCGTGTCGACGATCGCGACGATCGGAATCCCGAGCTTGCTCGCCTCGCGGACCGCGATTTCCTCGTGTCCCACGTCGATGATGAACACGGCGTCCGGCAGCGAGTCCATTTGCTTGATGCCGCCGAGCGCCCGCTCGAGCTTGTCGCGCTCACGCGCGAACCCGAGCATCTCCTTCTTCGTGAATTCGGTGGTCGAGCCGGCCTCGATCCTCTCTTCGAGCTCACGCAGGCGCTTGATCGACTGGCGGATGGTCTTGAAGTTCGTGAGCATGCCGCCGAGCCAGCGCTGGCTCACGTACGGCATGCCGCAGCGCTGCGCCTCCGCGGAGACGGCCTCGCGCGCGGCGCGCTTGCTGCCTACGAACAGCAGCGTGCCGCCGTCCGCGACGAGCTTGCGCACGAATTCCATCGCCGCCTGGTACAGCGGCACGGTCTTCTCGAGATCGATGATGTGGATCTTGTTGCGCTCGCCGAAGATGTAAGCGGCCATCTTGGGATTCCAGAAGCGGGTTTGGTGTCCGAAATGGACGCCCGCTTCCAGCATCCGGCGCATCGAAACGTCGGCCATGGAAAGCTCCTTTTAGGGTTGATCCGCCACGCGTCCCCGTCGACGACCCCTCGCGGGGCACCCGGCCGGCGGTTGATGGCGCGTGTGAGTATTTTTCGCAAAGCCCCGGATTCATTGCCTCCGAGGCGCGCGCTTTATACCATACCCGACTTACAGCAACAATCTCGATCCGCCCTGCCGAGCCCGGCGCAGACCGCGGGCGCGGACCGGACCCGGCGGCTCGAGGATCTCCAGCAAATGACGATCACGATCAAGACGCCTGAAGAGCAGGACAAGATGCGTGTCGCCGGACGTTTGGCGGCGCAAGTCCTCGACATGATCGAGCCGCACGTGCGCGCGGGCGTCGCGACGCAGGAGCTCGACCGGCTCTGCCACAACTACATCGTGAACGACCTCGAGGCGATCCCGGCACCGCTCAATTATCGCGGGTTCCCGAAGTCGATCTGCACGTCGGTCAACCACGTGGTCTGTCACGGCATCCCGAACGACCGGGTGCTGAAAACCGGCGACATCGTGAACATCGACGTGACCGTCATCAAAGACGGCTTTCACGGCGACACGAGCCGAATGTTCTTCGTGGGCGACCCGTCGATCATGGCCGAGAGGCTCACCGCCGTGTGCTTCGAGGCGATGTGGCAGGGCATTCGTACGATCAAGCCGGGCACCCGCCTCGGCGACGTCGGCCATGCCGTGCAGTCCTACGTGGAACGCCACCGCTTCTCCGTCGTGCGCGAGTATTGCGGGCACGGCATCGGCCGCATCTTTCACGAGGACCCGCAGGTCCTGCATTACGGCAAGCCGAACACCGGCCTCGAGCTCCTACCCGGCATGACGATCACCGTCGAGCCGATGGTCAACGCCGGGCGGCGGGAGGTGAAGCTGCTCGCCGACGGCTGGACGGTCGTCACGAAGGACCATTCGCTGTCCGCTCAATGGGAGCATACGGTGCTCGTGACCGAGACGGGGCACGACGTATTGACTTTGAGCCCCCAGGATACCGGCGGCTGACGTGGCCACGAGCCTAGAGCACCCAAGCGGCGCCTCGACGGCGTTGATCGATCGTGCCGCGCTCGACCGCGCGCTGCGCGGGGACACCCGCGCCGTCGGCGCGTTCCGCGAGGCGCTGCGCATCGGGGGCGAACGGCTCGGCGAGCGCTTCAAGCGCAACGAGCCGATCGAGACGCTCGTCCGCGCCCGGGCCGAGATCGTCGATCAGACCATCCTCGCGAGCTGGCAGCACTTCGCGGGCGACCTGCTGCAATCCGCCGACCTGGTCGCCGTCGGCGGCTACGGCCGCGGCGAGCTGCATCCGCAGTCCGACATCGACCTGCTCGTGCTGCTCGACGGCGCGGCCGAGGACGACGCCGACGAGCGTATCGGGCGGTTCCTGACGTTCCTCTGGGACATCGGACTGGAGGTCGGCCACAGCGTGCGCACGCTCGAGGACTGCGAAGCGCAAGCGCGCCGCGACGTGACGGTGCTCACCACGCTGATGGAGACGCGGCTGCTCGAGGGGCCCGGCCGGCTGTTCGCGGAATTGCCGCGCCGCATCGCGACGGATCGCATGTGGAGCAGCGCGGAGTTCTTCCGCGCCAAGCTCGACGAGCAGACCGCCCGCCACGGCCGCTATCACGATACGGCGTACAACCTCGAGCCGAACGTCAAGGGCAGCCCGGGCGGCCTACGCGACATTCAGATGATCAGCTGGCTCGCGCGCCGGCACTTCGGTGCCACGCGCCTCGAGGACCTGGTGGAGCATCAGTTCCTGACCGAGGGACAGCTGCGGCTTCTGACCGCCGGGCGGGCGTTTCTCTGGCGCATTCGATTCGGCCTGCATCTGCTGACCGGGCGCCGCGAGGACCGGCTGCTGTTCGATCACCAGGTCAAGCTCGCGCAAATGCTCGGCTACGAGGATGCGAGCTTCACGCTTGCGGTCGAGCAGCTGATGCAGCGCTACTACCGCACGGTCATGGAGATCAGCCGGCTCAACGAGATGCTGCTGCAGCTCTTCGAGGAGGCCATACTCCTCGACAAGGACGACCCCCCGATTCCACTCGGCCCGCGCTTCCAGAGCCGCAACGGCTATCTCGAGGTGACCGACGATCAGGTATTCGCGCGCGATCCGTCGGCGCTGCTCGAAATCTTCCTGTTGCTGGAGCAAAACCTGGATCTGCGCGGCGTCAACGCGCGCACCATCGCGCTCGTCAAGCAGAATCTCTGGCTGATCGACGAGGAGTTTCGCCAAAACCCGCGCCATCATCGCCTCTTTCTCGACATCCTGCGGGCGCCGCAGGGCGTCACTCGCACGCTCAAGCGGATGAACACCTACGGCGTGCTGGGGCTCTACATCCCCGCCTTCGGCCGCATCGTCGGCCGAATGCAGTACGACCTGTTCCACGCCTATACGGTCGACGCGCACACGTTGTTCGTCGTCGAGAATCTGCGCCGTTTCGCGCTGCCGCGCTTCGACAGCGAATTCCCGGCCTGCAGCGCGGTGATGCAGCGGCTGGAAAAGCCGGAGGTCGCGTATCTCGCGGGCTTGTTCCACGACATCGCCAAGGGCCGGGGCGGCGATCACTCGGACCTCGGCGCAGTCGACGCCGAAGCGTTCTGTCTCGAGCACGGCATGAGCCGCTACGACGCCCGCCTCGTCGCTTGGCTCGTGAAGCACCACCTGCTGCTGTCATTGACCGCGCAGAAGAAGGACTTGAACGACCCGACGGTGGTGAACGAGTTCGCGCGCACCGTGGGCGACCAGACGCACCTCGACTATCTATATGTGTTGACCGTGGCAGACGTGCGCGGCACGAATCCGAAAATCTGGAACTCGTGGAAAGACACGCTGTTTTGGGAGCTCTACCAATCGACGCGGCGCGCGCTGCGACGCGGCGTGTCGAACCCGATCGACAAGGAAGAGTTCATCACCGGCCGCCAGGCTCAGGCCGAGCGGCTGCTGCTCCAGGCCGGCCTCGCGCCCGACCGCTGGCAGAGCATTTGGTCGAGCTTCACCGAGGAATATTTCCTGCGGCATCGGCCGGAGGAGATCGCGTGGCACACGCGCGTGCTGGTCGAGAGCCCGGACCCCACGGCGATCATCGTCGACGTGAACGACGTCGTATCGGCCGGACTCACGTCGATCGCGGTCTACTCGCCCGAGGAAACTCGCTCGTTCGTGAGCGCGACGGCCGTGCTCGACGAGCTCGGGCTCAACATCGTGGACGCACGCATCGTGCCGCTCACGGCCAGCCAAAGTCTCGACACCTATTGCGTACTCGAGACCGACGGCAGCCCCATCACCGATCGCCGCCGCCTCGAGGAGATTCGCCAGCGATTGCTCAAGGCGCTCGCGAGCGATGACGACAACGCGCTCAAGGTCACACGCCGAGCACCGCGGCAGGTTCGCATGTTCTCGACGCCCGTCCAGGTGTCGACGTCGTCCGACCCCGTGAACCAGCGCACGATCATCGAGCTGGTGGCGGGCGACCGCCCCGGCTTGTTGTTCCAAATCGCGAAGGTATTCGATCAGGAGCGCGTCGCGCTGCAGAATGCCAAGATCGCGACCGTGGGCGAGCGTGCCGAGGACGTGTTCTTCGTCACGACGACCGACCATCGGCCGCTCGACGACGAGCACGCGGAACGCCTCGCCAAAGCGCTGGGCGAAAATCTGGCCGACTCACAAGCTTGAACCCGAGGACCTCACCTTGAGCGAGCTCGAAAGCATCATCCTGGAAGGCTGGGAACGGCGCGCCGAGCTCGGACCCGCGCAGAGCGAGCCCGCGCTGCGCGCGGCGATCGAGGAGTGCATCGCGGGCCTCGACTCGGGCAAGTTCCGCGTGGCGGAGCCCCGCGACGGCCGCTGGGTCGTGAATCAGTGGCTCAAGCAAGCCGTGCTGCTGTCCTTCCGTCTCACGGACAACCGCGTGATCGACGGCGGTCATACGCGGTTCTTCGACAAGGTCCCGCTGAAATACGCCGAGTACGACGACGCCCGCTTCCGCGCATCGGGCACGCGCGTCGTGCCCGATGCGGTCGTGCGGCGCGGCGCCTACGTCGCCGGCGACGTGGTACTGATGCCGTCGTTCGTGAATATCGGCGCCTACGTCGACAAGGGCTCGATGATCGACACCTGGGCGACGGTCGGCAGCTGCGCCCAGATCGGCAAGAACGTGCATCTGTCCGGCGGTGCCGGCATCGGCGGAGTGCTCGAGCCGCTGCAAGCCGCACCCACGATCATCGAGGACGATTGCTTCATCGGGGCACGCTCGGAAGTCGTCGAAGGCGTCATCGTCGGGCGCGGCTCCGTCATTGCGATGGGCGTCTACCTCGGGCAGAGCACGCGAATCTACGACCGCGAGACCCGCGAAATTCTATACGGCCGAGTGCCGCCGGGCTCCGTCGTCGTCTCCGGGAACCTGCCGTCGAGCGACGGCACGCACTCGCTGTACTGCGCCGTCATCGTGAAGAAGGTCGACGCGAAGACGCGCGCCAAAACCACGCTCAACGAGCTGCTGCGCACGAGCGACTGAGCGGCCGCGGCCGCGGCTTACCGCGCACGGCGTCAGCCGAAGCGGCCCGTGATGTAGTCCTCGGTGAGCTTGTGGCGCGGGTTCGTGAAGATGTCGTCCGTCTCCCCGACCTCGATCAGCTTGCCGAGGTGGAAGTAAGCGGTTCGCTGCGAGACGCGGGCGGCCTGCTGCATCGAGTGCGTGACGATCGAGATCGCGAAATTCTGCTTGAGCTCGTCGATCAAGTCCTCGATCTTCGCCGTGGCGATCGGGTCGAGCGCCGAGCACGGCTCGTCCATCAAGATCACCTCGGGGTTCACGGCGATCGTGCGCGCGATGCAGAGGCGCTGCTGTTGGCCGCCCGAAAGGCCCGTGCCGAGCCGCTCGAGCCGATCCTTGACCTCGCTCCAGAGCCCGGCACGCTCGAGGCTCCTCTGCACGATCTCGTCGAGCTCGGTGCGGTTGCGCGCAAGGCCGTGGATGCGCGCCCCATAAGCGACGTTGTCGTACACGGATTTCGGGAACGGATTCGGCTTTTGGAACACCATGCCGACGCGCGCTCGCACTGCGACGGCATCCATGTTGCGGCCATAGACGTCCTCGCCGTCGAGCGTGATCGAGCCCGTCACGCGCGCCGACTCGATGGTGTCGTTCATCCGATTCAGACAGCGAATAAACGTCGATTTGCCGCAGCCCGACGGCCCGATCAGCGCGATCACCTCGTTCGCGCCGAGATCGAGGTTGACGTTGTCGATCGCGTGATTGTCGCCGTAGTAGACGTCGACGTGGCGGGCACTCATCACGGGGTTCGCGGCCGTGAAGTCGCCGACCGTCTTGTAGCCCGCGCCGCCACCGCCCGTCGGCTGGACCGACGGCTGCGCTGGCCCGGCGGCGGCCTTTGTAGCGATCTCGGACACCGTCTTACTCTTCTGGCTGGCGGCGAGGCTCACAGTTTACTCCAAGGTGCCGGCCACGAGCGGCATGGCGCCGATCGCAGCGGCCGATGAGCCGTAGCGCGATGCTGAGCGGGCGGCGCACGTACGCGTTTCGTTACATTCGGCAGCGTAGTGGCGCAACGTTACAGTTTTTTTTCAATCGTGCACGACGCGGCCGCCTCGTGCCCGCCGCAACTGGGCTAAGCTAGCGGCCCCGAACACGATGGGGTCCTGCGGCGACCGGCCGCGCCCGCTGATGAATACGCTCGAGCTCGCCCAAGAATTGATCCGCCGGCCCTCGGTGACGCCCGAGGACGCGGGCTGCCAACAGCTGATCGCGAAGCTGCTCGCCGACTCGGGATTTGCGACGGAGCACCTGCGCTTCGGCAAGGTCGACAACCTTTGGGCACGCCGCGGCCGCAGCGCGCCGGCGCTCGTGTTCGCCGGTCATACCGACGTGGTCCCCCCCGGCCCGCGCGAGCAGTGGGAGAGCGACCCGTTCGCCGCGACGGTGATCGGCGCCGACCTCGTCGGCCGCGGCTCCGCCGACATGAAAGGCAGCCTCGCCGCAATGGTCAACGCGTGCCGGCGTTTCGCCGAGCGCCATCCGCAGCACGCGGGCTCGATCGGAATGCTGATCACGAGCGACGAGGAAGGCGCTGCCGACGACGGCACGCTGAAGGTCATGAGCGGCCTCGCGGCGCGCGGCGAGACGTTCCAGTACTGCGTGGTGGGCGAGCCCTCCAGCGACGCGCGGCTCGGCGACACGGTCCGCGTCGGCCGCCGCGGCAGCCTGTCCGGCATCATGACCATTCGCGGCGTGCAGGGCCACGTCGCTTACCCGCTGCCGGCCGGCAATCCGATTCACGCGCTCGCGCGGTTCGTCGGCGCGATGACCCGCGAGCCGATCGACGCCGGGCAACGAGCACTTCCCGCCGACCACGTTTCAGATGGTCAACGTGCACAGTGACGCCGGCGCACCGAACGTCGTGCCCGGAGATCTCACCTGCCGCTTCAATCTGCGCTACTCGAACGTCTGGACACACGCGGCGCTCGCCCGGCGCGTCGAGCGCGTGCTCGCGGAGCTCGAGATCGACTACGACTTGCGCTGGCGGGTCGCGGGCGAGCCGTTTCTCACGAAGCCCGGAACGCTCACGCGCGCGGTCGCCGCGGCGATTCACGAGGAGACCGGGCTCACGCCCGAGCTCTCGACCAGCGGCGGCACGTCCGACGGGCGCTTCATCGCGCCGTACGGTATCGACGTGATCGAGCTCGGCCCGTTGAACAAGACGATCCACCAGGTCAATGAGCGCGTGGCCGTTGCAGACCTGGAGCGGCTCGAGCGCATCTACCTGCGCATCGCCGAGCAGCTATTGCTCTGACCGCGGCGGGCGACGACGCCGGAGCGTCCTCCGCCGGCCACGCGACGCATCGCAGGCTGCGCGGCGGGACGTCAGGCAGGGAGACGGCGCCAGTTCACCGCGACGATCCACGCGCCGAGGCCGATGAACCAGAGGAATACCCAGGTCGGCATTGCGAGCCCGAGGAACGACCAATTCACGACGTGGCACTCGCCGGATCCCGTGAACACCATCTTGAGCGCGTCGAGAACGGGAAACGCATCGAACATGTAGGAGAGGCCGGGTCCGCACGACGGCACCTGATCCGGCGGCAGATGCTGGACGTGCACGTGCCACGCCGAAATTCCCGCACCCGTCGCCGCGACCACGGCACCGAGCACGCCATAGACTCGCGCGGCGACGGCGCGCGGCCCGTGCAGAGCCGCGAACAGGAACACGAAGCCGAGGAGGCTGATCGCCACGCGCTGGAAGATGCAGAGCGGACACGGCTCGAGATTCAGCACGTATTGCGCGTACAGCGCATAGCCCATCAGCGCGGCGACCGCCACCGCGCCCGCGCCGTTCGCAAGACGGCGCTGCGCACGAGTCGCAATCAGGGCCGGTTCTCCTGGCGCCGCACGCCCTGCTCCACCTCGGCCTCGATGTTCTTCACGCCCGTGTAGCGCACATCCTTGCCGTGGACCATGAAGATCACGTATTCGCAGATGTTCTTCGCGTGGTCCCCGATCCGCTCGAGCGCACGCGCGGCCCAGGTGGAATCCATGATGCGGGAGATCATACGAGGGTCTTCCATCATGAACGTGATGCCCTGACGGTAGATCGACTCGTACTCCTCGTCGACCGCGTCGTCGGCCTTCACCACCTCGAGCGCGCCTTTGGTATCGAGCCGTGCGAACGCGTTCAGCGCACCGTGCACCATCTGCTTCACGTGGCGCGCAAGATTGCGCAGCTCCCGGTAGTTCGTCGACGGGCGCTCCACGCTCGCGAGCCGCGCCGCGAGCACGCCGATCTTCTCGGCCTCGTCGCCGATGCGTTCGAGATCCGTGATGGTTTTGATGGTCGCAACGATCAGCCTCAAGTCGCTCGCAGTCGGCTGCCGCGTCGCGAGAATGCGGCTGCACTCCTCGTCGATGCTGACCTCCATGCGATTGACCTTGATGTCGTCCTCGGCGACCTTGAGGCCGAGCTCGCTATCGGCTTCCGACAGCGCACGAATGGCGCGGTCGAGTTGCTCTTCCACGAGCCCGCCCATGCTCAGCACCGAGTTGCGCACGTGCTCGAGGTCTTCGTTGAAACGCCTCGAGATGTGATGACCGAGGTCTTCGATTTCCATCGATGTCCAGCCCTCCGCTGCGGCCGATTATAGTACCGCGCGCGCCGCTCCACCGCGCAGCACGGTGCGCGACGCCGGAAATCTACAAGAAAAGGTGCTGCCCTCGCCCTCGCGGCTCCTGATGCTGAGGACGCCGTCATGATGCTGCAACGCGTGCTTCACGATCGCGAGGCCGAGGCCCGTGCCGCCGCTTGCGCGCGACCGTCCCGGGTCCACGCGGTAGAAGCGCTCGGTGATCCGCGGGATCTGGTCCTCCGGGATGCCGATGCCGGTATCGATGACCTCGAAGGTCGCGCCGTCGTCGTCGGCCCGCCAGACGATGTCGACGGTGCCGCTCGGCGGCGTGAAGCGCACCGCGTTGTTGACGAGATTGTAGAAAATCGAATGCAGCTCCGATTCGGACCCGAGCAGCGCGGCGTCGGTCTCGAGCGCGAGCCTGACCGTCGGACGGTTCTTGCCCGACTGAAACTCCTTCGCGATCAACTGGAGCATTGCGGCGACGTCGATAAAATCGCCGCGTGCCCGGCCCTCGGCCGACTCGAGACGCGTGAGCTCGATCAGATCGCGGAGGATGCGCGTCATCCGCTCGGCCTGCCTCTGCATCTCGGCGAGCGGCGCCTGCCAGCTCTCCGGCATCTCGTCGTCTTCGGCCAGCGTGTCGAGGTAGCCGCTGATCACGGTCAACGGCGAGCGCAGCTCGTGCGACGCGTTCGCGACGAAATCGCGACGCATGCGCTCGAGCTTGATCTCGCGAGTGATGTCGCGAACGATCGCGAGCTCCTGATCCTTGCCGTACGGGATCACCTGGACGGTGAGCCAGCTCGCCTCGTCCTCCGGCGATGGAATCATCAGCGGCTCGCGCTTGCCGGCCGCGAGATGCGCCACGAAGTCGGGGTGTCGAAGCAGGTTGTCGATGCGATTGCCGATGTCCGTGGCCGGATCCAGGCCGAGCAGCCGCGTCGCGGCGGTGTTGAACCAGAGGATCTCGTGATCCGCATTCAAGATGATGCCGCCGTCGGCGAGCGCGCCGGTGCTTTCGCGCACCTCGCGCAGCAGCCGGTGATACTTCTTCTTACGGCTGCGCGCCTTGCTCCGCAGCCGATCGACGCGAGTGAAGACCGTGGCCCACAGCCCCCTGCGCTCGAACAACGGGCTGCGCATGCGCCCGTCGAGCAGGCGTTCCAGGAGCACGACGTTGCGAAGCGTGAGCCCGACGTACGCAGCGAGCGCGGCCGCCACCCACCAGCCTATTGCGCCGAACAGCCAACCTAGGAGGAGGCCGACGCCGACCCAAGCGCACAGGAGCAGGAGCTGCGATACCCAGCGATTCGGCAATCTCACGTTTGACCGGGCGAAAACCGGTAACCCGAGCCGCGAACTGTGCGAATGAGTTTATCGTAACCGTAGGGCGTGAGCGCCTTGCGAAGTCGGCGGATGTGCACGTCGACCGTTCTCTCCTCGACGTAGACGTTGCCGCCCCAGACGCGGTCGAGCAACTGCGCTCGGCTGTAAACCCTATCCGGATGGTGCATGAAAAAATCCAGCAACCGGTACTCGGTCGGCCCGAGCGGGACTTCGGCCGTGTCGACGCTGACCTGATGGCTTGCGCCGTCGAGCTTGAGGGTCCCGACATTGACGACCTCGCCCTCGACGCCGGTCGAGCGCCGCAAGGCGGCCCGAATACGGGCGAGCAGCTCGCGCTGGGAGAACGGCTTCACGATGTAGTCGTCGGCGCCGCCATCGAGGCCCGCGACTCGATCGTCCTCCTCGACTCGCGCGGTGAGCATGATCACCGGGATCTCCTTCGTCTCCGCGTCGCGCTTGAGCTGGCGCGTGAGCTCGAGCCCGCTGATGTCGGGCAGCATCCAATCCATCAAGACCAGGTCGGGATAGCCGTCGGCGATCGCCGCGCGCGCCTCGCGGCCATCGCCGGCGGGCTGCACGGCGTAGCCGGCGCGGCCGAGCGCGAACGCCAACATGTCGCGAATACCGCGCTCGTCCTCCACCACGAGGATCTTCTTCTGGGTCATCAGTCCACTCGCCGAGTCGCCTGTGCGTCCTGTCATTAGAGTCGACCTCTATTACAGTTTGGTTAAGGCCCGCCGGCACGCCGCCACGCGGTGTGCTCGCGCAGATAGACCGGCAGCGCGGCCGCGGGTGCCACGGTGCGGCCGGCCGCGAGCTCGAGGGCGGCGCGAGGCACGAGGTCCAAGGCGCTCGGCTCGAGCGTAGCGAGCACGCGGTCTGCGCCGCTCAGCACGCCCGCGAGCGCCTCGCGCGCGGCGCTGAAGCCCCCGCCGGCCGCCGTCCAGGACCGGCCCGCCGGCGCTCCGACCTCGGCCGGTGCCGACAAGCGCTCCTCGCCCACGGCTTGCGCAACGCCGTCGCGAACCTCGAACTCGCCCCAATACACCTCGCCCATGTGCGCATCGACGCAAACGAGCGAGCGGACCGCGCCCGCCGTGCGCCAGGCCCCCTGCGCGAGACACTCGAGGCTCGAGACCGGCACGAGCGGTACGCCGGTCGCATACCCGAGCCCTTGCGAGACCGCGGCTGCGATTCTGAGCCCCGTGAACGAGCCCGGTCCGCGACCGAACGCAATGGCATCGAGCGCCTCGAGCGCGAGACCCGCCTCGGCCAGCAGCTCGTCGGCGAGCGGCAGCAGCCGCTCCGCCTGCTCGCGTTGGGAGTCGATCGTCCGCTGCCGCAGCTCGGCGCCGACTTGCAGCGCGATGGACGCCGTCGCGCTGGAGGTCTCGATCGCGAGGATCTTCACGACGCGGCCGCCGTGCGCATGCCGGCCGCAGGAGCCGCGAGGGTCGCCGCGAAGCGCAACGCCTCGTCGAGATCGTCGAGCAGCGGCATCGACGGCAGGCTGTCGAGGAAGGTGCGGCCGTAGCCGCGGCTGCGCACGCGCGGATCGCCGATCACGATCAGCCCGCGGTCGTCGAAGTCGCGAATCAGCCGGCCGACGCCCTGCTTCAAGGCGAGCACGGCCTGCGGCAACTGGAACTCCTTGAACGGGTCTCCACCGGCGCGGCGAATCGCCTCGACGCGCGCTTGAATCAGCGGGTCGCTCGGCACGGCGAACGGCAGCTTGTCGATCATCACGAGCCGAAGGGCGCGGCCGCGCACGTCGACGCCCTGCCAAAAGCTGCCGGTCCCGAGCAGGATCGCGTCGCCGTCCGCGCGAAACTCGTTGAGCAGCTCGCTGCGCGAGCCGCGGCCCTGCACGAGCACGCGCACCTCGGGCGCTTCGCGGGCGAGCCATTGCTCGGCCCGCTGCAGCGCCCGATAGCTCGTGAACAGCAGAAAGGCGCCACCCTCCGCCGCCTCGACGAGCGGCCAGACGCCGAGGAGCAGCTGCTCGACATAGAGCTCGTCGTTCGGATCCGGCAACCCCTGCGGCACGTAGAGCCGCGCGTTGCGCGCATAGTCGAACGGGCTCGGCAGCACGTGGGTGCTCGCATCCTCGACGCCGACGCGCTCGAGGAAATGATTGAAGTCGTCGCCGACCGCGAGCGTCGCCGAGGCGAAGACCCACACGCCGTTTTGCGCCTCGATGCGCGCGGCCAGCGCCTTGCCGACGTCGAGCGGCGTCCAATGGAGCAGCACCGAGCTCGTGGCGACGTCGAGCCAGCGCAGGCCCTCGGCGGGGTCGGCGTTGACGATCGAGCGCAGCCGCGCGGCGGCGTCGGCACAACGCTCCGCGCAGTTGCTCAAGCCCGCGCTCGCGTCGGCGACGGCCTCGAGCGGCCGCTGCAGGGCCTCGAGCGCCGCGCGCAGCTCGGGCACGACGTCGCGCAGCGCGGCAGGCGCGGCGATCCACGGCACGCGGCCGACGCCGGCCGGGGGCGCAGCCTCGCGCAACGCGACGACGTGGCGCGCGAGCGCACCGAGCGGCTCGGCGAGGTCGGCCGCCACGCCGCGGGCGTGTGCCTCCGTGTATATGTCGCGGCCGAGAGCGTCGAGCTCGCGCGTGCCGACCGACAAACCGAAGAACTGCTGCGCGACGTCGGGAAGCTGATGCGCCTCGTCGACGATCACCGTGTCCGCGCCGGGCAGCAGCTCACCGAAGCCGCTCTCCTTCAGCGCGAGATCCGCGAGCAGCAGGTGATGGTTCACGATCACGATTTGCGCGGCCTGTGCGGCGCGCCGGGCCTCGAGCACGAAGCACCGGTCGAAGAACTCGCACCGACTGCCGAGACAGTTGTCCACGGTCGACGTGACCGTGCCGCGCAGCGCGTGATCGTCGGCCATGTCCTCGAGCTCCGTGAGATCGCCGGTCGCGCTCGTCTCGCCCCAGTGCGACACTGCGCGCAGCTCGGCGAGCGTGCTCGCGTCGCGCAAACCGTCGTGCAGGGCCGTGTCGAGCCGGTGCCAGCACAAGTAATTGTTCCGGCCTTTGAGCAGCGCCACGCTCGCGGGTCGACCGACGACCGCACCCAAGGCCGGCAAGTCGCGCGAATAGAGCTGATCCTGCAACGTACGCGTGCCGGTCGAGATGATGGCGCGGCGTCCGGACAGCAGAACCGGCAGCAAATAGGCGAAAGTCTTGCCGATACCGGTGCCGGCCTCGATGATCGCATGGCGGCCCGACGCCAGGGCCTCGGCCACGATCGCCGCCATGCCTTGCTGCGCAGCGCGATGGCTGAAGCCCGGCAACCGCTCGGCGAGCGCCCCTGCAGGGCCGAATATGTCGGCGAGATCCACCATTTGAGGCCGCTCACTATAGCTGGAACCGTGCCGCTGACGGCGAGGCGAACCGGCCCAAAAGCCGGTGTTTAGGCCGCTCAGCGCACCACGGCCGAGAACCGCACGAAACCGGTCGCACCGGCCGCGAGCGGTGCCGACAACTGCCAACGGATATGCGTGTAGTCGGCCGTGTCCGCGTTGCGCCTGCCGCCGTCGGCCGCGACGACCGTGAGCTCGGCCGGTGCGCCGAACGTCGCGCCCCCGTCGACCGAATAGAGCACCTCGGCGCCCGGCCCAGTCGCCGTGTCTGCAACATAACGCACGCCCGCGGGCAGCGGATTCGTAATTCGTACCTGGTCGGCCGGCTGCGCGGTGACGTTGCTGAACGTCACCGTATAAACGAGCTCATCGCCAGAGCTCGCCGAGGCCGGCGGAACGGGCGCGAGCGCGGGTGCTTGGCCATCGCGTGCAGGGACGACCTTCTCGACGACGGTCCCGAGCCGTACCACGGGGCCGACCGGCGCCCCGGCCTGCTGGCCGAGGGCAGGCAGCGTCGCAATCGCGATCGCCGCCTCGAAGAGACGCCTACCGATGCTCGCCACGGTGCCTCCTCGAGCGCATCGCGCCGAATAGCCGAGCGGGACCCGAAACCGCCGTCGGCAACCCGCGGAGCCGCACGGAAACGGGGCGGCCGCCCGGAAACTCCCTCCGCAGAGGCCGCCGGGTATACTACACGGCTTCACCCTCAGGAAGCCGAATTGCCATCCATGACGACGCGCTTGAAGAGCTTGAGCGACTGGGTCGCCAGCGTAGCCGAGTTGACTCAACCGGACCGAATCCACTGGTGCAACGGCACCGAGCAGGAATACCGCAAGCTGCTTGACGAGATGCTCGACAGCGGCACGCTGCTCGAGCTCAATCAGCAGCACTATCCGAACTGCTACCTGCACCGCTCCGATCCCGAGGACGTTGCGCGCGTCGAGCATCTGACGTTCGTCTGCACGCGCGACAAGGTCGACGCCGG
This sequence comes from uncultured Gammaproteobacteria bacterium, assembly GCA_963817615.1. Classification (GTDB taxonomy): domain Bacteria; phylum Pseudomonadota; class Gammaproteobacteria; order Steroidobacterales; family Rariloculaceae; genus FEN-1219. Next base: position 1,904,115 of record CAWFPH010000003.1, read on the forward strand.
CCCGAACAACAATTGGATGGAGCCGAGCGAGGCGAAGCGCCTGCTGAACGACTGCTTCGCGGGCTCGATGCGGGGCCGAACCATGTACGTCATTCCGTACTGCATGGGGCCGATCGACTCGCCGTACGCGCGCTGCGGAGTGGAAATCACCGACAGCGCCTACGTGGTCGCGAACATGTATTTGATGACGCGAATCGGCAAGAGCGCGCTCAAACGCATCGAGAAGGACAAGACCTTCGTCAAAGGCCTCCATTCCACCGGGGAGCTCGATCCCGAGCGCCGCTACATCATGCACTTCCCCGAGGAGCTCACGATCATGAGCTACGGCTCGGGCTACGGCGGCAACGCGCTGCTCGGCAAGAAATGCCACGCGCTGCGCATCGCGAGCTACCAGGCCCGCACCGAGGGCTGGCTCGCCGAGCACATGCTGATCGTCGGCGTGCAGAGCCCGGAAGGCGAGACGCACTATCTCGCGTGTGCGTTCCCGTCCGCCTGCGGCAAGACCAATCTCGCAATGCTGATCCCGCCACCGAGCCAAAAGGGCTGGAAGGTCTGGACGCTCGGTGACGACATCGCCTGGATGCACCTCGGGCCCGACGGCCGCCTGCGCGCGATCAATCCGGAGGCCGGCTATTTCGGCGTCGTGCCGGGCACGAATCCGCAGACCAACCGCAACGCCTACGACATGATCGCGAAGAACACGATCTTCACGAACGTTGCGGTGACCGCCAACAACGATCCGTGGTGGGAAGAAAAAGGCGACGGCAAGCCGAGCATCGACTGGCTGGGCCGACCGTATCAGGCGAACAATGGGCCGGCGGCGCACCCGAACTCCCGCTTCACCGTGTCCGCGAAACAGAACCCCAGCTACTCGACGCTCGCCGAGGCGCCCGAAGGCGTGCCGATCTCGGCGCTCGTGTTCGGCGGCCGGCGGCGCGAGCTCGCGCCGCTCGTCTACCAGGCGAAGGACTGGGCTCACGGTGTGCTGGTCGGTGCGAGCGTGGCGTCCGAGACGACCGCCGCGGCCACCGGCAAGGTGGGCGTCGTCCGCCGCGACCCGATGGCCATGAAGCCGTTCTGCGGCTACAACTACGGCGACTATTGGGCTCACTGGCTCAGCTTCGCCGAGCGCTCCGACAAGCTGCCGAAAATCTTCCACGTGAATTGGTTCCGCCGCGACTCCTCGGGCCGCTTCCTGTGGCCCGGCTTCGGCGAGAACCTGCGAGTGCTGCGCTGGATCATCGATCGCTGCGAGAACCGCGTGGGCGCGGTCGAGCTGCCGATCGGCTGCCTGCCGAGACCCGAGGACATCGATCTCGAGGGCGTCGACGTGTCGCAGGACACGCTCGAGCAACTGCTGGCGGTCGACCCGCAGCAGTGGCGCACGGAGATGCAGAGCATCGAGGAGTATTTCGCGGGTTTCGGCGAGCGGTTGCCGAGCGGCCTGCGGAACGAGCACCAGAAGGTGGTTCAGGCGCTGTCGTGATTCGCCGGCCCGCGGCCGGCCGCGCGAGCTGAGCTGCGTCAGTCCTCGACCACGTAGTGCACGGCGAGCGCCGTGCCGGGCTGGGCCACGCGGCCGAGCCCGATCACGCCCTCGCCGGTGAGCTGCGTGCTGTCGCGGCGCACGAAGATCTCCTCGCCCGTATTGGTCTGCACGAACGTGCCGTTCGTGCTCTCGTCGACGAGCGTGAATTTGTCGCGGCTCGCTTCGATGCGCGCATGCACGCGCGAGATGAGATTGCCCTTGACGACCACGTCGTTGTCCTCGGCGCGGCCGAGCGTGGCGCTCTTGCGGCCTTCCCCCACCGTTACCTCACGGCCCTGATAGCGGAGGCTCAGCCGCTTCGGCCGAGTCGTCTTGCGGCCGAGCCCGACGGTCGGCAGCATGCTCGTGGCCTCTTCCGGCTGCCAGATCACCTCGAACAGCACGACCTCGTCCGCTTTGCCGCGGACCGTGGCGATGTCGATCTGCCGCGCCGTGGACTGCCATTCCGGCGAGAGGCGCTCGACCGTCGACAGGGTCGTGATGATTTGCTTCGCCTTCGCTTGGCTGGTCATGCGGTTGGCCGTGTGGACGGCCGAACCGAAAATATCGCGCTGCTCCTGGACGACCGGACCGAAGTGGCAGCCGATCCTGATCGCCACGTGGCCGTTGTCGTGCGCCAGCTCGGGGTCGGTGGAGATCTTCTCCTGCATGCGCTTGGCGGCATTCATGGCGGCGTCGGCCGTGGGGAAGGTGGCCATCACCTCGTCGCCCATGGTTTTGATCACGGTGCCGTCGTTCACCTCCGTGGCCTCGCGCATGATGTCGAGGCAACGGCCGACCATCTGGCGCGCTTTGACGTCGCCGAGCTGTTCGTAGAGCTGCGTGCTGCCCACCACGTCGGCGAACAGGATCGCAACCTCGATGTCCTTACCCATGGCTGCCTTCTTGAGTGCGCACCGCAGGAGCCGGGGCGATTATACGCCATCGCCCTCGGCGGCGACGCTCGGTGCCGAAGCCTGCTTCGAGCGGAAGTCGAGTGGGACTACTTCTCGGCGACGAGGTAAGCGATCCAGGCGAGGTCGGCTTCGCCGGTCGCATGCTCGGTGAACACACCGTTGCCGCCGCCGTCGCCGTCGTCGCCTTCCCAATACACTCGAACCTTCGAGAAGCCCGCTTCCGTCAGCAGCTCGCGCAGCTCGGGCAGCGTCCAGAGCCGCCAATCGTAGGTGAACGCCTTCTTGATCTTCGAGCCGTCCGGAAACTTGAAATGGATGTGGCACAGCAGCCGACCCGTCACCGGCTCGAACTCGGCCTGGTCCCAGACGTAGGTGAAGCCGTCGATCTTCGTCTTCTCCTTCTGCAGCTCGCACGCCTCCGGGCCGCCGAACGAATCGAGAAAGAACAAGCCGTCCGGATTCAGAGCGCTACGCACGCGCTCGAAATACGCGCGCATCTCCGCGCGCGTCTTGAAGCAGTAGTAGCTGAAGTTGAACGCGCCGACCACGTCCACGGTGTCGCTGACGACGTTGCGCACGTCGTCGTTGAGGAGCTTCACGCGCGCACGCGCGGCTTCCGGCAGCCGGGCGACGCGGTGGCGCCTGCCCCAGTCGAGCACGCTGGCATCGACGTCGACGCCGATGGCCGTTCGCGTCTCTCCCGTGCGCACCCATTCGCACGAGGCGCTCGCGGTGCCGCAAAAGTCTTCGCGGAAACTGATCGGGCTGCGGCCGCGCAGCGTGCGAAACGTGTCCTGCAGGAACTCGATCTCGACGTCGACCGCCTGCACGGACTGCTCGTACAGCTCGTGGATATCGGCGTGCTCGGCCATCGTGCCGGATGATTTCTTCTTCGGATTCGCTGCCACGCGCCACCTCGGACGAAGATCGACTGATTGCGACGCACGCATTGTAGCGGGATCGCCCCGCGATGCACGCCCGCGTTCAGGGATAGCTGAAGGCGCCCTCAGGTGCCGGCTCCGGCGACGGGCGCGGAGCCGCATCGAGCGCGGCGACGAGCGAGCGCAGCGCGCGCACGCCGGCCGTGCCGGGCTCGAGCTCGCCGAGCGCGCGCCGCCAGCGGCGGCCGCCGGCGCGCCCCGCCCGCATGCCCAGCAAATGGCGCGTCATGGACCGCAACGGCGTACCCGCTTCGACCTCGCGCTCGACGTAGCGGCAATAGCGCTCGTAGAGCGTGCCGGCCGGCGGCGCCGCCCGCCCCGACAGGCGCGAGTCGAGCGCCGCGACCAGCCAGGGATCTTCGTAGGCAACACGGCCGAGCATGACGCCGTCGACGCTCGCGAGGTGGTCGAGGCCTGCATCGAGCGAGCGCACGCCCCCGTTGAGCACGATCGTGAGCGTTGGGAAATCGGCCTTGAGCCGATAGACGCGAGCGTAGTCGAGCGGCGGAATCTCCCGATTCTGCTTCGGGCTCAAGCCGCTGAGCCATGCCTTTCGCGCATGAACGATCAACGTCCCGCAACCGGCCGCCGCGACGTGCTCGACGAATGCACACAGGAACTCGTAGCTGTCGTGGTCATCGACGCCGAGCCGCGTCTTGACGGTCACCGGGATCGCGACTGCTTGCCGCATCGCGGCCACGCAATCCGCGACGCGTTGCGGCTCGAGCATGAGCGCCGCCCCGAAGCAGCCCGCGCGCACGCGCTCGCTCGGACAGCCCACGTTGAGGTTGATCTCGTCGTATCCCGCGGCCTCGCCGAGCCGAGCGGCAGCCGCGAGCTCGTCCGGCTCCGACCCGCCGAGCTGCAGCGCAACGGGATGCTCGGCCGGGTCGAACTCGAGCAGGCGCGCCGTATCGCCGCGCAGCAACGCGCGTGCGGTCAGCATCTCCGTGTACAGCCGCACGCCGGGCGCAAGCAACCGCAGCAGGAACCGGAAATGCCGGTCCGTGCGGTCCATCATCGGCGCGACGCAAAGCTCGTGGCTGCGGCTCATTCGAGGAGCCTCGAAAGGAGTCGGGGAAGGGCGAATGATACCAGGCTCGGCCCGCGTCAGGCGCGCAGCCGGCCGCGCGCGCCGCTTATGGGAAGCTCCGCGACGGACTGCGGCACGGCGACGAAGAAGCCTTGCGCGTAGGCCACGCCGAGCTCGCCCAAGCGGCGCATCGCATCGCGGCTCTCCACGCGCTCCGCAATCGCTTCGATGCCGAACGCCCGCGCCATTCGCGCGATCGCCTCGACGACGGCCTCGTCGGCGCGATCGCGCGTCACGTTGCGCACGAACTGCCCGTCGATCTTCACGTAGTCGACCGGCAGGTTCTTGAGGTACATGAGCGACGACAGTCCCGTGCCGAAGTCATCGAGCGAGAACCGGCAACCCCGCGCCTTGAGCGCGCGCATGAACGCGACGACCTGGCCGAGGTTCGCGATGGCGGCCGTCTCCGTGATCTCGAAGCAAAGCGCGCCGGCCGGCACGGCCGATCCGGCGAGCTCGTCGAGCACGAAGTCGAGGAACCGCGCGTCGTTCAAGGTCGTGCCGGACAAGTTCACCGCGAGCGTGTAGGGCTCGCTGCCCGGCTCGCCGCGGTAGACGAGCGTCTCGACGACGTGGCTCACGACCCAGCGGTCGATCGACGGCATCAGGTTGTAGCGCTCCGCGGCCGGGATGAACGCCGTCGGCGGCACGAGCTCGCCGCGCTCGTCGCGGAGCCTGAGCAGCAGCTCGTAGTGCGGCCAGCGCTGCCCCCTCTCACCGATCGGCACGATCGGCTGGAAGTGAAGCTCGAACCGCTCCTCCTCGAGCGCACGGTTGATCCGTGCGACCCACAGCATCTCCTGATGCCGCTCGGCCGCGTCGCCCTCCTCGTAGACGTGGATCCGGTTCCGGCCGAGGTCCTTCGCGACGTAACAGGCGACGTCGGCCGCGCTCATCAAAGCACCGACGCTTTCACTCGCGGCGTCGATCGGAACGACGCCGATGCTCACCCCGACTTGCAGGGCGCTGTCGCGCCATGCGAAGCGAAATCCGGCAATCGTCTCGCGCAGCTCCTCCGCGATCTCGAGGGCGCGCGGGAGCGCGCAATCGCAGAGCAGGACGGCGAACTCGTCGCCGCCGAGCCGCGCCAGCACGCCGCTCGCCGGCACCCGCTTGCGCAGCAAATCGCTGAGCTGACGGAGCAGCAGATCGCCGGCCGCATGACCGCAGGTGTCGTTCACGACCTTGAATTGGTCGAGATCCATGTACAGAAGGCTGCTGGGCTGCCCGCCTTCTCGTTGCACCCCACGCAGCGCCGCCGACAGGCGCTCCTCGAACTCCCGCCGGTTGATGAACCCCGTGAGCGAATCGTGGCTCGCGAAATACGCAAGCCGGCGATGCAGCTGGCGCTCCTGGCTCACGTCGTGGAAGACCATGACGGCGCCGATCACTCGGCCGTTGCGGTCGAGAATCGGCGCCGCGGAATCTTGAACGGCGATCGTCGTGCCGTCGCGGCTGCGCAGCACGGCGTTCCCGGCCAGCACGACGACCCGCTCCTCGCCCAGGCAGCGCAGAACCGGGTTGTCGATCGCGTCTCCGGTCACTTCGTCCGCGAGATCGATGATGAGCTCGATCGGCCGACCCTCGGCCTCGCGGCGTTCCCAACCCGTGAGCTGCTCCGCCACCGGATTCAGGTAATCGACGACGCCGGTGGCGTCCGTCGTGATGACGGCATCGCCGATCGACTGGAGCGTGACTTGTGCGCGCTCCTTCTCGTTGAACAACGCTCGCTCGGCCGCCTTGCGCTGCGTCACGTCGGTGATCGTGCCCTCGAAATACAGCACGCGATCGTTCGCGTCGACGACCGCGCGCGAGTTCTCGATCGCCACGATCGTGCGGCCGTCCGCCTTGCGCAGCTGATATTCGAAGTTGCGCACCCGGCCTTGGCCTTCGAGCTCCGTCAACAGCCGCTCGCGCTCTTTGGGCTCGACGAAGAGCTCCGCCAAATTTTGCCGCATCAGCTCGGCCTCGCTGTCGTAGCCGAGGATGCGCACGAGCGCCGGATTCACCGACAGGAGCTCGCCGGCGCGCGTGGCCTGAAAAACGCCGTCGACGACGTTCTCGAACAGATCGCGGAAGCGTGCCTCGCTCACGCGCAGCGCCGTCTCGTCCTGCTTGCGGCGAATCGCGATTCCGGCGAGCTGCGTGAGCCGAGTGACGAGGTCGAGCTCCTCGGTGAGCGGCGCACGCGGCGAATCGAAGTACAACGCGAGCGTGCCGTGGAGACGGTCGCCCGCCGTCACGATCGGGGTCGAGCAGGCGGCCCGCAGACCACTCGCCGCGAGCAGTCCGCCGTGCTCCGAGCAGAGCGGGTCTGCCGCGACGTCGCGGACGACGATCTGACGGCCGAGCGATGCCGCTGCGCCGCAAGCCCCGGCGTTCGAGCCGAGCGGCAGCGTCGCGAGCGCGGCCGCGACGGCCTCCGGCAGTCCGCTGCGGGCCGCCAGCTCGAGCCGCGGACGCTCCGCGTCGAGCAGCATCACGGTCGCGCCGACTTGCGGATGCAGCTGCTCGACGAGGCGCACGACCGCCTGCAGCGTTCGCTCGAGTGGCGCGTTGCCGGCAATGAGCTCGAGCACACGCCGCTCTCCGTACGAGAGCGTATCGCCCCGGCGCCGCGCCGTGATATCGATGATGCTTGCACGGATCAGCCGCTGCCTCGAAGACGGCAGCCTGATGAATCGAACCTCGCAAGGGATCGCCGTGCCGTTCGTGTCGCGGTGCAGCCATTCGAACACCGGGCGGCCGCCGCTCAAGGCCCGCTCGACGTAGCTGCGCTGCAGGCCGTACGACGGCAGGCCATCGCTCTGCACGTCGGGGCTCAGCGTGCGAGGCGACACCGTGAGCAAAGCCTCACGCGTGAGCTTGAAGAGCTTCGCGGCGTTGTCGTTCGCGTCGACGAAGCGCTCCCGGTCGACGTCGAGCACGACGATCGCTTCGGCCGCGTTCTCCACGAGCGCGCGGTAGCGGGCCTCGCTGTCGCGCAGCGCCTGCTCGTCCTGCAAGCGCTCCGTGACGTCCCGCATGCAGAGCACGAAGTGTTGACCGCCGTCGTTCGACGTCTTGCTGACCGTAACCTCCGCCGTGAACGGCTGGCCGTCCGTGCGCCGCGACGCGAGCAGCTCGGGCGCAATGTCGACGAACGTGTCGGCGACGCGCTCCGCGAGCGCTTGGAGAGCCTCATCCGCCGGCGCCAGTGCGGGCACGAGCTCGGTGATCGGTCTCTGGACGAGCTCGATGGAATCCGGCGCACCGAAGAGCCGCGCCGCCGCGACGTTCGCCGCGAGGATCCAGCCGTCCCGGTCGGCCACGACGATCGCATCCTTCACGCTGTCCAGGATCTCGTGCAGCGGAGCATCGACGGGAGGCGGCACCGGCGGCTCGGACGAGGCGCCGCAATGCCGCAGCACGTGGCGCAAGCGATCGCCGGCCGCGGGCCCCGACAGGGCTTCGGCAATCCTGCGTCTCAAGCGGTCCCTCGCCATCCCCAAGCCCGTCACCCGGACGAATCCCCAGCCGAATTCGGCCGATCACTATATGAATCGCGCTTGAAACGTCACCGTGACTGCAGTCTCGTTTACGGGGTCGGCGATTCGCTCCGATTCCGGTGCGGGCCCAGGCCGGAGGCGCGCCAGCCCCGGGGAACTCCTGGAACGATCGGAGGCTCGGAGAAGAACTTGGATGGGGGAAAGCGCGTGCCACCGCAAACTGCGACCGGTATCCCGGTCCGCCAGCTCCGACCTGATACACTCCTCGGTTTCATTATGTCACTCGAGTTAAGCGCATGACGGGCAAGACAATTCTGGTAACTGGCGGCGCCGGCTACATCGGCTCGCACGTGGTGCGTCAGCTCGGCGAGGCCGGCGAGCAAGTCGTCGTGCTCGACGACCTGTCGACCGGCTTCAGGCAGGCCGTGCTGCACGGCGAGCTCGTCGTCGGCAACACGGGGGACGCGCGCTGCCTCGAGCAGGTGTTTCGACGCTTCGACGTGGACACGGTCATGCATTTCGCGGCTCACACGATCGTGCCGGAGTCCGTGGCGGACCCGCTCAAGTACTATCGCAACAACACGTGCGCGAGCCGCACGCTGCTCGAGCACGCGCTGAAAGCCGGCGTGCGTCACGTCGTGTTCTCGTCGACCGCCGCGGTCTACGGCATCCCGTCCGATGGCGTGGCGGCCGAAGACACGCCCACCGCGCCGATCAACGCTTACGGCACCTCGAAGCTCATGACGGAATGGATGCTGCGCGACGTCGCGGCCGTCAACCCGTTGACCTATGTTGCGCTGCGTTACTTCAATGTGGCCGGCTCGGACCCCGAAGGCCGCATCGGGCAAGCCACGCCGAAAGCCACGCTGTTGACCAAGGTCGCCTGCGAGGTCGTAGTGGGCAAGCGCGACCACGTGTCGATCTTCGGCACCGACTATGCGACTCCGGATGGCACCGGCGTGCGCGACTACATCCACGTGGAGGACCTGGCGGACGCACATCTCAAGGCGCTCGCGTACTTGCGCCGCGGGGGCGATTCCACGACATTGAATTGCGGTTATGGGCGTGGCTACAGCGTGCGGGAGCTTCTGACCATGGTCGAGCAAGTCGCAGGCCATTCGATCGCCAAACGTGAGGCGCCGCGGCGCGCCGGCGACCCGCCGGTTCTAGTCGCACGCGCCGATCGAATTCGCGACACGTTGCAATGGCAACCGCAGCACGACGATCTCGAGGAGATCGTCGCCAATTCCCTGAACTGGGAGCGCAAGCTCGCGGCCGGCATTTGGAGCGCGTGAACAGCTTGAGCGTCGCGCAGTGAAAATCAGGCGGCCACGAACCCTATTGGGGTTGGTGTTGCTCGGCCTCGGCTTCGTCACGCTGCCGCTGCTGATCGCGGTGGGCAATGCCGTGCTGAAGCTCGGCCAGCTCGCAACCCAAAGCGAGACGGTGCTCGGGGACAGTGCAACGGCGACGCTCGAGAATCAACGCTTGCAGAGCCTTCTCACGAGCATGGAGCGCAACTCCCTTCAGTATCTGCAGCTTCAGGGCACGGTGGCATCCGCCCCGGACCTGCTGACGCTCTACGACGGCGATCAAGCCGCGTTCGAGAAGAGTCTGCGCGCGCTGGCCGCGCTGCCGCACGATCCCGACATCAGCGACCAGTTGCGCAAGCTAGGCGCCATCTCGAAGGACATGCACGACTCGCTGCGTCACGGTCGGCCGAACGGCCTGCAGGACGAGATCACGGAGAGCTTCCGTGTGATGAACCTCACGGCGCGCGACGTGGCGACCGGAATGCGGGATTCGATCAACGAGCGTCTCAACACGCTGCAGGAAAACACCCGCAAAGCCCAGCAGGCTCTCGCGTGGCAATCGGCGGCGCTGATTCCCGGCACGTTCCTGCTCGTCATCTTGTTCCTGTTGCTCGTAGGGCGGCCCATCCGTCAGGTCGACCGCGCGATCCGCGAGCTCGGCGGCGGCGACTTCAGTCGCCCGATCACCGTCAGCGGGCCGAACGATATCGAAACGCTGGGCCGTCAGCTCGAGTGGCTGCGTCATCGATTGAAGGAGTCGAGCGACGAGAAGAACAAGTTCCTGCGCCACATGTCGCACGAGCTGAAGACGCCGCTCGCTAACATTCGTGAGGGCACCGAGCTGCTGCTCGACGGCTCGGTCGGCGCACTGGATCACCAGCAGCAGGAGGTGACGAGCATCCTGCGCGACAACGGCGTGAAACTGCAGAAATTGATCGAGAACCTGCTCACGTTCAGCGCGTGGCAAACGAATTCCGCATCGCTCGAGCTCACGGAGTTCGACCTCAAGCCGATGGTGTTCGGGGTGCTGAGCCAGCACCGCCTTGCGATCTCCAACAAGAAGATCAAGCTGAGGCTCAAAGTCAGCGCGATCAAGGTGCTCGCCGACGAGGGCAAGCTCAAGCTCGTGCTCGACAATCTGTTGTCGAACGCCATCAAGTTCACGCCCGACGGCGGCATGATCCACTTGGGCGCGGCCATGCAGGGCAACCAGCTCGTGATCGACGTCGCCGACAGCGGACCCGGCGTGCATCCCGAGGACGGCGAGCGGATTTTCGAGGCGTTCTATCAAGGCCGGCGGCCGCAAGGCGGACCGGTGGGAGGCACCGGGATCGGATTGTCGGTGGTGGCCGAGTGCGTGCAGGCGCATGGCGGCTCCGTGCAGATGGCTCGGGGCGATCTCCCGGGCGCTCACTTTCGGGTGAGTCTGCCGCTGCGCCGCGCGAGCGACAGGCGGGTGCTGGCGGTGGCCAATGGCTAAGACGGCTGCACTGTTGACGGTCGCGGTCGGCGTGCTGACCGGCTGCAGCGTCTTCGGCAGCCGCGACAACGTCCCGCCGATTTCGCCGTCGACGGCGGCCGCGACGGCGCCTCGAGGCGCCAACGGCGACAGCCTCACGCTGTACCTGCAGACGCTGCACGATCTCGTCGACGGCGACGCGGTGGTCCAAGCCGATGCATTTCGTAAAGCGCAGGAGGCGGCCGAGGCGGCGCCGACCACGACGAACCGGCTCAATCTCGCGCTCGCCCTGGCGATGCCGGGACATCCGTCCAGCAACCCCCGCGAGGCCCAGCGTATGCTGAATGAGCTGCTGGCCGCCCCGGACTCGCTGTTGCCCGAGGAGCGCATTCTCGCGATGGTGCACTTGAAAGAGGTCGAACAAAGGCTGATTCTCGATGCCGAAGCGGAACGGCTGCAGCGCGCTGCCGCGGCTGCGGCCGCGCAGCGCAACGACCAGGCCTCCCAGCGCCTCCAGGCGGCGCTCGAGGAAAACAAGCAGCTTCGTGCCGAGCTCGACGACGCTCATGCGAAGCTCAACGCGATTACGAACATAGAACGATCCATTAGAGAGCGTGAAAATGGTGCCAATCCAAAGTAGGCCGATCGGCCAGGACCAAGCGAGGGGACGCATCCTGCTCGTCGACGACGACCCGGGGCTGCTGCGTCTCCTGAGCATCCGCCTCCGCTCCGAAGGCTACGACGTGGAGGCCGTCGAGAGCGCACCGGAGGCGCTGGCCGCGTTATCGCGCTTCAGGCCCGACCTCGTGATCACGGACCTGAGAATGAACACGATGGACGGAATCGCGCTGCTGAAGGAGATTCAGCGACAGCGTCCCGGACTCTGCGTGCTGCTGCTCACGGCCCACGGCACGATCCCGGACGCCGTCGAGGCGACCCAAAGCGGCGCGTTCGGCTTCCTCACGAAGCCCGTCGATAAGCAGCAGCTCCTCGATTACGTCGAGCGCGCGATGAAGGTCTCCGGCCTGCCGAAGAGCGAGGCCGAGTGGAGCTCGGAAATCATCACGCGCAGCCCGGCAATGGAAGCCTGTCTGCAGCAGGCGCGGATGGTCGCGGGGACGGATACCCGCGTGCTGATCACCGGCGAGTCCGGCACCGGCAAGGAACTACTCGCTCGGGCGATTCACCGCGCGAGCACGCGCCGCGACAACGCGTTCGTCGCCATCAACTGCAGCGCGATGGCCGAGAACCTGCTCGAATCCGAGCTGTTCGGGCACGAGAAGGGTGCCTTCACGGGCGCACATCGCACGCACCGGGGTCTCTTCCAGGCGGCCCACGGCGGCACGCTGCTGCTCGACGAGATCGGCGACATGCCGATGCGGCTCCAGGTCAAGCTCCTTCGCGTGCTGCAGGAGGAGCAAGTGCGGCCGGTCGGCAGCACCGATGCGATCAAGGTGAACACGCGGGTGATCTCCGCGACGCACCAGGATCTCAAGGATCTCATGATCAAAGGCGCGTTCCGCGAGGATCTGTATTACCGCCTGAACGTCGTGAACATTCATCTTCCCGCTCTGCGCGAGCGCCGCGAAGACATTCCCCTGTTGGTCGAGCACTTCCTCGTGCAGATCTCGGCGGAATCGAACCAGGAGCGGCGAGTCTATGCCCCCGAAGCGGTCGAGCTGCTCGTCGCCAGCCACTGGCCCGGCAATATTCGCCAGCTCTACAACGTCGTGCGTCAGAACGTGGCGCTGTCGCCCACGCGCGTCATCTCCACGGAGCAGGTCCGCAGTGCGCTCGGTGAGCAGGCGAACGCCTTGCCCTCGTTCTCGGAGGCACGCGACGAGTTCACGCGGAACTACCTGTCGCAGCTACTGCAAATCACCGGCGGCAACGTGAGCCAGGCTGCACGACTCGCGAAGCGCAACCGCACGGACTTCTACAAGCTGCTGGGAAGGCACCAGTTGAACTCGGAGCAATTCAAGGAAGGGCGCTGATCGGCCCCGATCGCGGACGGCCGGGCCGGTCTCAGGACTCCTGGCTTTCGGGGCGGACCTCGTACTTCTGCATCAGGTCGTACAGCGTCGGCCGCGTAATCCCGAGCAGCTCGGCGGCGCGCGAGATGTTGCCGCTCGTCCGCATCAGCGCCTGTCGAATCGCCTGACCCTCCGCTCTCTGGCGCACGACTCTCAGGTTCAACGTCGGAGGCTCGTCGGTCGCGAGTCCCAAGTCGCGCGCCGTCACGAACTTGCCTTCGGCCATGATGACGGCGGCCTTGATCTTGTTTTCCATCTCGCGAACGTTGCCCGGCCAAGGGTAGGCGTCGATGGCGTCCTGCCCGTCGGGAGAGAAGCCTTTCAGATAGCGGCCTTGTTGGCGGCCAAACTTGGCAAGCAAATGCTGGGCGAGCGCAATTCGCCCCGCGTCGCGTTGACGCAGCGGCGGAATCTCTATCGTGATCTCGCTGATTCGGTAGTAGAGGTCGTCGCGAAACTGCCCGTTCGCCATGGCCTGCTTCAGGTTCTTGTTCGTCGCGCAGACGACTCGCACATCGACCGGCAGTTCCGCCCTGCCGCCGATACGCTCGAACGTGCGCTCCTGAAGAAACCGCAGCAGCTTCGCTTGAAGCGACGCGGGCATATCGCCGATCTCGTCGAGAAACAGCGTGCCGCCGTTCGCGAGCTCGATCTTGCCGGGCGTCTGCTTCACGGCGCCGGTGAACGCACCGCGCTCGAAACCGAACAGCTCGGACTCCAGCAGCGTTTCCGGAATCGCCGCGCAGTTGATCGCGACGAACGCCTTCGCGGATCTCGGGCTCAGCGCATGAATCGCCCGCGCGAGCAGCTCCTTGCCCGTGCCGCTCTCGCCCTGCAGCAGCGTCGTTGCGTTGGTCGGCGCCACCTTCTCGATGATCCGGCACACCTTCATCATCGCGTCGCTGCCCGTGATGATGCCGTCGAGCGGAGAGGAGCCGTTGCCCTGGAGCAAGCGCCGATGCGCCGCCTCGAGATCGTGAATCTCGAATGCGCGCCCGACGATGAGGCGCAAGGTTTCGACATCGACGGGCTTCTGATAGAAATCGTAGGCGCCGAGCGCCACGGCCTTGACGGCGTTGCGATGGTCACCGTGGCCCGTGATTACCACGATCTTGGTGAGAGGCGCGAGCGTGAGGATCTCCCGCACCGTCGCAAACCCCTCCTCCACTCCGTCGTCATCGGGGGGGAGACCGAGATCCTGCAACACGACCGCCGGCTCGTGACGCCGCAACTCCGTGATCGCGCTCGGCCGATCTTCGGCGGCGAGCACCTGGTAGCCTTCGAAACACCAGCGAAGTTGGCTCTGGATACCCGGGTCGTCCTCGACGATCAATAGCTTGCGAGTGGGCGCTGTCACGCTCGGGATGCTGCCACAAGTGCTCGCGAAATCGAACCACCGATGTCACACAAAGAAGACCCTTCGTCAGCGCGCGGTATGAATGCCGAGCGCCTTGCCGCGGAGAGATTCAAGGGCGACCGCACGCCGGGCGTCATCGGCGCGCGTAGAAAGCAGCGAGCCGATCGACCACGAATTCGCGCTGCGCGGCCGTGAGCTCGGGGTAGATCGGCAATGCCAGCGTCTCGGCGGCGGCGCGCTTCGCCACGGGGAAATCGTCCGCCGAATGGCCGAGGTATGCGAAGCATTGCTGTTGATGCAGCGCCAACGGATAGTAGATCTCCGTGCCGACGCCCTCGTCCTTCAGATAGGCCCGCAGCTCGTCGCGGTGCCGCGCCCGAACCACGTACTGGTTGAAGATGTGCCGATAGCCCGGCTCGACGGCCGGCAACCCGAGGAACTCCTCGAGACCGGCGGCGGCGATCGCCGCGCCGTAGTCGGCGGCGTTGCGCTGCCGAGCCGCGGTCCAGGCGTCGAGATGCTCGAGCTTGATGAGCAGAACGGCCGCCTGGAGCTCGTCGAGCCGAAAATTTCCGCCGACGACGGCATGGAAGTACTTCGGCTCGCCGCCGTGCACTCGCAGTATTCGCATTCGTTCGGCGAGCGCCGCGTCGTTCGTGGTGCACAGACCCGCATCGCCGAAAGCACCGAGATTCTTCGTCGGAAAGAACGAGAAGCAGCCGATGTCGCCGACCGCGCCCGCTCGGCCCGCCGGCGACGCCGCGCCGATCGCCTGCGCGGCATCCTCGACGACGGCGAGCCCGTAGCGACGCGCGATCGCGCCGAGAGCATCCATGTCCGCCATCTGGCCGTAAAGGTGCACCGGCATCAGCGCGCGGATGACGCCGCCGGTCGCGCGATGGATCAGGCGTCCGTCGTCTTGGGTGCAGCGCTGCTCGATGAAGCGCGCGACTGCCGTCGGCGATAAGTTGAACGTGCGCTCGTCGATGTCGCAGAACACCGGACGAGCACCGAGACGCGCGACGACGCCGCCGGTCGCGAAGAACGTGTACGGCGTGGTGATGACCTCGTCGCCCGCTCGGATGTCGAGCGCCATCAGCGCGAGCAACAACGCATCGGTGCCCGACGATACGCCGATTCCGTGGGCCGCTTCCGAGTACCGCGCGACCGCCCGTTCCAACTCCGCGACGCGCGGTCCGAGAATGAATTGCTGGCTGTCGCAGACGTCACGAATCGCTTGCTCGATGCGCTCGCGCAGCGGCGCATATTGCGCACGCAGATCGAGCAGCGGGACATGCGCGCGGGCAGTCACGGACTCTCCTGATACTGAAAGCAAAAGAGGGGGCGACACTGCCAACCCGGAGCCTACGGAAACCGCCGCCGACAGACGGGACTACCCATGGCTTCCACTAGACGTAGCGTTGACAGCGCACCCCCGAGACGAACTTGCGGGGATAGCCCTGAGATGTAGAGCCAGCAGAATACCGCCTGGCGGCGTGGTAGCCAAGCACCCGGAATAAATTTCTGCTACTTCATATGCTTAGAGCCGATCTCTGCCGGCCCGTCCGTTAACGCCTTCCGAAGCGCCGCAGCCTCCGCGGGCGTGTTCGCGCTTCGCAGCCGCTCAGGCTCGTCGGGGCGGCAGACCTTCGCCCCGGCCTGCTCGAGCACCGCGCGCAGCGACAGCCCCGAGCGCACGGCGCCGCGGATCGAGGGCTCCCAAATCGCGCACAGCGGCTCGATTCGTCCCTCGTCGTTTTGGAATGCCGTCGCCGCACGGCCGGGATCGCGTGCGTCGATCAGCCGGCGCAGTGTGGAGGCATCGAGCAACGGCATGTCGGCTGCCACGGTGAGCCAGGCGACTGTCGGCGCCATCGCCCAGGCCGCGGCGAGGCCGGCGGCCGGCCCCCCGCCGGCCTCGGTATCGACGATATGCGGTACTGCGCCGTACCGTCCGGATACGACTTGCGCGGCCCCAATCGAGACGTAGGCGCGCTCACAAAGCGTCGCGAGCAACGCTTGCGCCCAGAGGGCCTGCGGCGCGTCGTGGTACTCGATCAGCGCCTTGTCCCCGCCCATCCGCCGGCTCTGGCCGCCCGCCAGGACGAGGCCCCACAGAGGCGGCGCGGCTTCGAATGCGTCGGACATACAGTTGTACCTACCGGCTAAAGAATCGCGAGACTGCTGCCGATATTGGCAAAGCGGCCCGGATTTTGGGAGAGAACACTTATGTCAACATCCGCTCAGGCGATCGGCTTCAGCTTCGTAGAACAACTCGCACAAGACCTCAAGGACGAGCGCCTCGAGCTTCCCTCTTTCCCTGAAGCCGTCTTGCGCGTTCAACGAGCGCTGCAATCGCCGGACACCAGCACCGAAGACGTCGTTCGAATACTCAGCTCCGAGCCCTCGCTTGCCGCTCGCCTGCTGCGAATCGCGAACTCCGCCGAATTTCGTCGCATGGACGGCGAGATCACGGACCTGCGCAAAGCCGTGAGCCGAATGGGGTTCAACATGGTTCGCAGCGTCGCCGTCGCCTTTGCGATGCGGCAGCTGCGCCGAAACGACACCTATACGCCCGCCGTTCGTGCCGAGCTCGAAAAGATCTGGAAGGATAGTCTGGACGTGGCGGCAGCTTGCTTCGTGCTCGCCAAGCGGTTCACGCGAATCAATCCCGATCAAGCCTTGCTCACCGGCCTCCTGCACGTCGTCGGCCGACTCTATATCATCATGCGATCCAAGGACCTCACCGATGCGCCGGACGTCAACCTCCAAGAGATCGTGGGCGGTTGGCAGGCTTCGATCGCGAAGGCCATTCTCGACAGTTGGGGCTTGCCCGAGTCGATGCGCGAGGCCGTCGAGAAGCAGGACGATTTCGCGCATAAAGCCGAGGGCAGCGTCGCCCTCGTCGACGTGCTGGTTGCGGCCAAGTTCCTGTTGCGCGCCGAGGCCGGCGATTCGGATGCCGACTCCACGTGCCCGGCGCTGCGCCGCCTGAGCTCCGGCGCCGCCGATCAGGTACCCAGCTGCGCTCAAGGATCACGCCGGCGAAATCAATTCCGTGCGCGCATCGCTCGGCGACTGAGCCGTCGCCAAGACGAGGCCGCTCTTGCAGCGGCGGCCGGGCTACGCGCCGGATGCTTGCGAGTCGATGTACGAGACGGCCCGGTCGAGACGGCCGAGCGTACGATCGCGTCCGAGCAGCCGCAACGTCGTGCCTATGCCCGGCGACGCCGTGTCGCCCGTGACCGCGACTCGCACCGGCTGAGCGACCTTGCCGAGCCCGACCTGGGCCTGCTCGGCCACGCGCTCGACGACCCCTTGCGTTGCGTCTTCGGTCCAATCGGCGAGCGCCGCAAGACCGTCCCGGACCGCGCGCAGCAACGGCGCCGCCGCCGGCTTCAACTGCTTTTGTGCGGCCGCCGGCGCGTAGGAGATGCCCTCGGCACCGACGTAGATTCGGGCTTGGTCGGCCATCTCGCTCAGCGTCTTGGCACGTTCCCGTAAGGCGTCCGCAAGCGGCACGAGCGTCTGCAGCTCGACGGCGACGCCGTGGCGCGCCAACTGCTCGCGAAGTGCCGCGGCGAGCGCGGGGGCCGCCGTTCGCTTCAGGTGCTGCTGATTCAGCCAATTCAGCTTCTCGACGTCGAAGCGCGCAGGCGAGCGCTGCACGGCCGACAGATCGAACAGCGCGATCATCTCCTCGCGCGTGAACAGCTCCTGGTCGCCGTGCGACCAGCCGAGACGCACCAGATAGTTCAGCAACGCGTCCGGCAGGTAGCCGAGCTCGCGATACTCGAGCACGCTGACCGCACCGTGGCGCTTGGACAGCTTCGCACCGTCCGGCCCCGCAATCATCGGCAGATGCGCGTACTCCGGGGCGTGCAGTCCAAGCGCGGCGAAGATGTTGATCTGTCGCGGCGTGTTGTTGAGATGATCGTCGCCGCGAATCACGTGGGTGATGCGCATGTCGGCGTCGTCGACGACCACGGCGAAATGGTAAGTCGGGGTGTCATCGGATCGCATGATCACCAGATCGTCGAGCTCGCTGTTCTCGAAAACCACGCGCCCGTAAACCAGGTCGTTCACGACCACTTGCCCATCGCTCGGATTGCGAAAACGGACGGCGGCCGGGCGACTCGGGATGTCCGTGCGCTCGCGGCAGCGGCCGTCGTAGCGCGGTTTCTCGCCGCGGGCGGCCTGCTGCTCGCGCATCGCGGCCAGCTCCTCCGCGGTGCAGTAGCAACGGTAAGCTTGCCCCGCGGCGATCATACCGGCCGCGACTTCCCGATAACGTTCGAACCGCCGGCTCTGGAGATAAGGAGTCTCGTCCGGCTTCAGGTCGAGCCAATCGAACGCGCTCAAAATGCCGTCGATGGCTTCCTGCGTGGACCGCTCGCGGTCCGTGTCCTCGATGCGCAGGAGATATTGGCCGCCATGCCGGCGAGCATAGAGCCAGCAGAACAGCGCCGTGCGAACGCCGCCGATATGCAGGTGGCCGGTGGGGCTTGGGGCGAAGCGGGTGCGGACGGGAGTGCTCATGGTCAACGCCGGCTCGAGCGTACGGCGCTTCTGTCTTGGAATCCGAAGATCATGTGCGTGACAAATACACGAGTCGAGACTGGACGGTCCGATACAACGCCGGAATGCCCCAAATCTTGCCGAGAAAGCGCATCACTTGCCGGCCATGGGACTGGAAGAACTCTCGCTCGACGAATCGATAGCTGAAACCGAGTTTTTTCCACATGACTCGATAGCAGGAGTTAGGTACGTAGTTCAGCGCCTCAACGGCGAAGAATGCATTCCGATCGGCCGTCTCATCCGCCGAAAGGCCCTTTTGGTACTGGTTCCGGATGCCTAGCAGCGCCCATAGCTTGTACCACCAGCGATGCACGATGAAACCGCCGAATGGAACCAGAATATGTCCCTCGATGGGCCTGTAGCGCGCGGGGAAGAGATGCAGATGATGCCCACCAGATTTCGTGATCCTGTGCAGCTCTGAGAACACGCGCACTTGATCCTTGATGTGCTCACACACTTGGTCAGAGAGCACCACGTCGAACTGTGCATCTTCGAACGGAAGTTTCAAGTCGAGCAGCGTGCCTGTCGTAATGTAGTCTGCGCGGCGATGCCCGAGCAGGCTCGGACCATCCGTGACATCGTATCCTTCGGCATTGACGTAGCCCGCTTCCCGCAGCAACTTGACGAAGTCGCCCGCGCCACAACCAAAGTCCAGGATTCGCGCCTCTTTAGAAACGACGACTCCAAGGCGATCGAATATTCTCTCAAAGGTCCTGATGTCACGCATGAGCCAACCTTCGACGTTACAGAGCCTGCAGCCCGTTCAATACCATTAGCATTCCCGGTCGCCAGACAGGGCAGCATCGCCAACGGATATCACTCGGCTGACCCAATCTTTCCGTGTTTCGAGATCTGTGGAAGACCCGAGTCGCTGGCCAGACGAACCAGAATGGCGTCCCCAGGGGGATTCGAACCCCCGTTACCGCCGTGAAAGGGCGATGTCCTAGGCCTCTAGACGATGGGGACCAAGTCGGCGAGCCGGCACGACTGCCGGCTTCGGTAAATTGGTGGAGCCAGGCGGGATCGAACCGCCGACCTCTACAATGCCATTGTAGCGCTCTCCCAGCTGAGCTATGGCCCCGAAATGTCGGGGCGACCGTATGCAAACTCGGTGCGGGTGTCAAGCAACGCGAACGCCGTGCCGTACGGCAAAAAAAATCAGCCGCCCGCGACAGACGTCGACAGCGCCCGCTCCTCGTAGAGCGGGATGCGGATACTGAAGACGGACCCGACGCCCTCCACGGTCTGCACATTCAGCGAGCCGCCGCACCGTCTGACGATCTCTCTGATCTGAAACGCTCCGATGCCGAGCCCCGTTCCGCCTTTGGTCGTGTCGAACGGCCGAAAAAGCCGCTCCTGAACGAAGTCGGCGGACATACCCGAGCCGTTGTCGCTCACGGTGATCAATGCGCACTGATCTTCGCGCCGCAGCGCCACCTTCACGGCTCCGGCTGCGGTAGCCGCCTGTTGGGAATTGCGGACGAGATGGGCGAGACCGTGACTCAGCTGGTCCATCTCCGCAAAGATTCGTAGCGGCTCGGTCGGCAGCTCGACCGCCGGCGCAGGCGAATATCCGGCGCACAATCGCACGGCGTCGGCCACGACCGAGGCCGCCTCGCCCGACGTCGGCGCACTGGGGCGCGATCCCGAGCGAACGAGGGCCACGAGTCGGTTGATGCGCTCGACGGACCGCGAAATCGTGCGCATCGCGTCGGCAATGAATTCCGGATTGTTGCGGTGCCGCCCCTCGTTTTGAAGGATCAGGCTTTGCTGCGTGCTGATATTGCTCAAGTCGTGGACCAGAAACGCGGTCATCCGACCGAACTCTTCGAACTGCTTCGCTTCGGCCAAACGCTGCGTCAAATAATGCTGGCTCAGATGACCGGCGACCTCGCGGCCGCCGGTTCTGAGGATATCGATGTCTTCGAACGTCAGTCGCTCCAGTCCGGCCGGTCTCTCCAAAATGACGAAGCCGAAAAGCTTGTCGTGCACGAGGAGCGGGACTACCAGCAGCTCCTTGTCCGTCCGCGACAAGACGTCGTCGAGGAAGCTCGGCGCTTGGCTCGCGGGCCGAACCTTGTATTCGACGCTATCGACGATCCAGGCCGACTCGGCCATGAACGCGAGCAAGTCGTCCGGCGGGTACTCCTGCAAAGGCGCATAGCTGGCCGTATTCCATGAAGCAGCAGCCACGTAGCTTTCCGATCCGGGCTCGAACACGAAGAGAGCACCCGCGCGGCTCGCGACGATATCCGCAAGCGCCTTGATCGCCCGCTTCGGCAGATCTTCGCTGGACGATGCCAGCGTGTTGGTAAGCCGCAGCCACTCGCTGCGGTAGTCGTACCTGAAACGATAGAAATGCTTCGTCAGCAGTACGCGAACCCAGGTGGCATGCTCTCGGCTGTAGAGCAGCACGGCCGGCAACAACAGCAGGATGGCGAGCGCGGCGAACAGGCCACGAGGACCCGCACTCGCCCCGGACGTCAACCGATAGATCAAGAACGCAGGCAGCAACACCGCGACCAGCGCGACGGCGCCTACCACAGCCGTCGTCAGGGCGTCGCGCGACACGAACGCGCGCATTTCCAGATCGTTCACCCTTACGACCAACATGCCGAGCAGCGGTGCCAAACTCAGCGCCGCCCCCCCGCGAGCGATCAACAACGCATCCCTGACGGCGGCGCTCGTGCCCGGCACGGCCGCTAGAATGGCCGTGGTCCCCAGCAGGACGAAGGCGCATCCGGCGAAGCGATACCAGGCGGCCTGCCGAAGCGCGGTCACGTCGACCGAAAGCTCCAGCACGATCCAAAGTCCCATTGTGGAAATCGCAAACGCGGCAGCCCGCAACGGCACATCTCCGCCCGATCGAGACAGTATGGCGATCGCCGCGGCGGCGACGACTCCGACCCCGATCGAACGAACCGCTATCGTCGATGCGCGAGAGCTGGTGGCGACTACGAGAACGCCGAACAACGACGCCCAGCCGATCATCTGCAACGGCTCGAACCACGGGTACTCGTATAGCCCGTAGGCGCGCAGCGAGACATGCGCCAGGTTGACGCTCCACAGGCAGAAGGCTGCGACGCCGAGCGCAAACAGACCCGCTCGCGACCGGACGGAATTGGCACCCGCCACGAGCACGAACAGAGCGGCGAACTCGAGCGCGGCCAAGGCATGCAACGAGCCCAGCCAAGTCGCCACGCGCTACCTCCCCCGTCAACTTACACAACCGCCACCCGCCCCGGTCGGAGCACGGCGCGCGGCGGCTAACGGTATTCAGCCTCCGTGGCGGCCCGCTTGCAAGCGCGCATCTCCGGCGAGCTTTGTGGCCGGCGGCGAATCGGAGCGGCTTTGCTCGAGCGAAAGACCCGCCTGACCTTCACGTTGCGACAGGCGCGTGACGACGACGCCGGCAGGCTGTGGCGCGACGTCGACCTTGCGCGTGCGACGCTCGCCACGCCTGCGCTCGCTGCCGCTGCGGCGGTCCGAGACGCCGGCTGGCAAGGGTCGTTGCTGCTTACGCTGCTCCATGTTGGTTCGGCGGTCTGCGACGGCACGCCGGCGACAGATGGACCAGCGCAGAAAGCGCATCACTGTCCACGAACGGAGAATGACCGACAGGTACAGCATAGCGGCGCTGACGAAGAGAACGAGCATCGCCCAATTCGGCATCGCAAACACTTCGCCGGCGATACCGATCGCGGCCGCCGCAACCGCCATGCCGGTCAGGATCATCACGGTTTCGCCAACCGTGAAGCCCGCCATCATGAGCACGTGGTGGAGATGCTCCTTGTCGGCTCTGAACGGCGATCGACCGCGGGCGAGGCGGCGGATCATCATCGTGACCGTATCGCAGATCGGAACGGCAAGGAGCCAAAGAGCGGTGATCGGCGACATTACGGCTTCGGGGCCGGTCGAAAGATCGATCGCCAACCACACGTAGGTGAAGCCGAGGAACATCGTGCCGGCGTCCCCGAGAAATACGCTTGCCTTCTTGCGCCCGAACACGCGCGCGTTGAAAACCAAGAATCCCACCAGGCACGACATGAGCAACAGGAGCTGCCCGACGTGAACGTCCTGACCCGCGCGCTGCGCTAAAATGGCGAGCGCGCCGAATGCGACCAGCAGTTGAAAGCCCGCGAGCCCATCGAGGCCATCGGACAGATTGACTGCATTGATGACGCCGATCGCCGCGACCAAAGTGAACGGAATCGCGAGGAACCCGAGCTCGACGGGACCGAACTCCGGCACCAAACTGCCGATGGTTTGCACGGATACGCCGCCGGCCACGCACATCAAGAGGATCGCGGAGACTTGGAAGGCGATCTTCGCGATAGGCCGCAGCTCGAAGAAATCGTCGAGCAGACCGCCGAGCACGATCACCGCGCTCGCGACCGCGAAAACTGCGACGGGCTGAAGCTCCGGAACGAGCAGGAACGCGCCGATGAGGTACGCCGCGAAGATTCCCAATCCGCCGACGAGCGGGACGTCGCCCAGATGAGCCTTGCGCGAGTTAGGCTGATCGACCAGACCGATCTTTTGCGCGAGCGGCGAAAGTGCGCCGATCAGCGCCGCGGTGACCACGGCGACAATGAAAACAGCAACCCTCATTCAAACGCTCGAACAAAGGGGGACATCGAAGATACTAGCCATTCCATGTGAATCTTCTTTTTCAGTCCGCGAAAACGCTCGACGTAAAGGCGGTATCCGCCGTTATGTTCAATGCATTCGCGCGACTCCCAAAGACCCTTTCGAGCAGCCGCGCCACGGATCGCATCGACGTCGAGGAATAGCCTAACCTTTCTCTCTTCGGAATCAAGTTGACGTGACCAGATTTCAGGCTGGGGCCGGACACAATTGCCCGTCCAGCCCTGGAGCATAATGGCTTCCAAGCGAGCGACGAGACAGCGCTCTGGAACGGCTCTAGAATCAAAGGGTTGTATCAGACGCACCTCGAAAGTGCAAACGCTGGTACTTACGCAGGCGTCACGATAACAGGAGCGCCGAGACGTATTCTGTGTTGTCCGTAGCGCGTGACGCGGTAGGCTTCAGCGACGAAGCGCATTCGTGCTGAGATGCGCCGCCCGGTGCGCGCCGCGACCTGCGGGCAGAGGCGCAGCGCTTCGCGCAACGACACCGGAACGGCGGCAAAGTTCGATCGGCCTTCATATCGCCAAACTGATTTTCAAAGAGAACAACGTGGACACGACGCAAGCTCGCAGCACCCTTACGGAAGATATTAGCCCGCAGACGGAAGTCCCGGGTCGATTTCATCCTATCCAAGGTCGCGACGAAGGACGAGATGAGGATCATCGACATCGGCTGCGGCATCGATGGGCGATCGTTCGAGGACTACGTTTCACCGAAGTGGCGCATCACGGGCATCGATATCCACGCTGAGGAACGCGTGACTCATACGCATCCAAATTTCGTGTATCTGCGCCAGGATGCGCAGAACCTTAGCCAGTTCAGAGACGGCGAGTTCGATCTATCGCTCTCCATCGGGATGATGGAGCACATCACAGATCCTCCGACGTTCCGCAGGATCTGCGCGGAAATACAACGCGTGGCGAAACAGTACGTAGTTGTCGTTCCCTATCGCTACTGCTGGATCGAACCTCATTTCGGAGTGCCGTTCTTTCCGCTGTTTCCGGAGCGGCTCCAGATAGCTTTGGTGAAATCGCTCAACCTCAGTGGACTACGTCACGTACTCGACGAGGAGCCCGACCATATAAGGAAGAATTATCAGTGGTTCACAAATGCGCAATACCGCGAGATTTTCCTGGATCTACAATCTACCTGCTGCCAACGCTCGAGACCATTGCGATCGTAAAGCGAACCGCGACATAGCCGGTTAGCTCGTTCAGAATGCCGAAGAGCCTTCTAGAATTATTGAACTGAAAGCGTAGGACTCTGCGGTCTGACCACGACGTCCTTTCGCATCAAAACAATCCCATCGCGATCGTTAAGGTTAACGGTTCGCGTCAATTGACCATTGTTAACGCGTCGGGTCTTGACGTCCAGCAATACGTCTAAAGTCATCCTCGAGCTGAACGGACTTCGCGCCCGTTGCCTTTCGGATTGACTAGTACGATCCCGTTCTCGAAGTCTCGCCTGTAAACGCCGTTCTGCCAAGGATTAGAGCGCCGGCGCACTCGTTGCCGCCCCGAGAATCGCGTCGTATTCGTCGAAATATGGTGCGTCGTTGTAGGCGTCGGAAGCGTTGAACGCATAATAACGCATCATCTAGCAAACACGAAGCAAATCCGTATCGAAACGCCTGGTAGTCAGTCGGGCTGCCGATCTGATGAAAATACCGAGCTTCGGTCGGCGTATGCCGCCATGATCTTCCGGTACGCCCTCATCATCTCCGACCAGCCACCCCACGTCTCGAATGACCAACTCGACCGATTAGGGCTTCCATGAAGCCGCCGTTTAGCTGTTGATCAATTCCGGGAAAACTGCGGCCTCATCGCTTCCCCAATCAGCCGTATTCCCGAGTTCGTACTTATTTGGGAGCAGTTGGTGCATCAGTTCGAAATGGCGGCGAAGCCCTGCCTTAACCATGTGGCCACCTTAGGATCGGACTTCGAATCGACAATACCATCGGCGTCGTAATCACCGTCAACTCTGGACGCCAGAAGACGTTATCGAGATAGAAGCCGTCCAAAGATGGACTGCGTTGAAAAAGCGTGCTGGACGACCCAGTGTCGCGTACCAATCAACCCAACGATTACCCTGGCTGTTTGGGCCGCGCTAACAACGTATTGTTGAGCAATACCGCACCAGGCCACAGGAGGTAAGTTGACAGCAGACCCTGACGTCCCAGACGCGTATAGATACCATCGGTTCGGAATCGAGCGCGGTATAAAGATCGGCCAAAACTGGAGTTCTCGCCGCAGAGATTTCGTTATTGTTGATGTACGCGAAGACCTTAGTACGCGGATTTATCGCCTTTATGTTTCGTTACGACCTGTTCGATCGTCGTCCCACGACCGACCTCCCAACCGGCCAGAAGTTAATGAGTGCGATATCTCCGCGGGCGAGTTGACGTTGGATCGCCGGATCTTCGTAGTTTTGTTGGGTAACCAGTTCACTGCCAGCCGAGGGTACGGCGGATCCTCTGCTCCTAAAGCTCGTGCCGCGAAGGCAAGTCCCATCAAGACTACGAACAGCTTATTCATTGAAGCCCTCCTGGCTCTGCAACCTATGAGACAGCATGTTCGTGCGTCAAGGCAAACAGTCGCTGATGGCAGACATTGAACCGCGATTGACGGTGAGCCTTGTGACGGGTTTCTCAATTTGGCGCCTGACAGCCGCGAACCCGTCATCACGTTCGGATCCATCGATCCGATTTCACGGAACGCCCCCTACTCGGCGGAACATGCGTCCGGAGACCTCTCACCATTTTTCCGATCGGCGTCGATCGCGTTCACGCCCTATCAGCGTTGAGTCGAACCGGACAGGAGCTGTGGTCAATTTTGCAGACGGCGTCATTACGCCTCAGGACATTCAGTGTCCGGAAACGCAGGTTGAGACCGCCTACTTCTTCTTCCAAACGTAAAACGTCGCTTCGCTGATCCCCATCGTCCGACAAACGTCACCCACCGGTGTGCCGCTCTCGGCCTGCTTCAGGGCGTACAAAATCTTCTCTTCCGAGTACCTCGATCGCTTCATTGCTCTAGCTCCTTGATGCGCTGCCAAGGGCCGAAGCGAGCAATCTACTCCAGGTCTAAACGACTACGAAAAATCGGGACCACGTCAGAATTTTGCCATCAAGTGCTGTCGCGGGGAGAGATTGCCGGGGTTCTACCCCGTTTCCACGGACGGTTGAGTTAAGGCTGAAAACTTCCGATCTTGCCGGGCCACTCTACGACGCATTCGCGGGTTGTGGAACCGCTCGAGGTAATCAAACAGGTCCGCGCGCGCCTCATCGCGCGTCCGGTACTGACGATGGTGCACACGTTCCCGCTTGAGCATTCCGAAAAAGCCCTCGCAAGCCGCATTGTCGGCGCAGTGGCCGACCGCGCTCATGCTGCAGACCAACGCGTTGCCACCCAGGAACTTCTGGTAGGTGCCGCTGATGAACTGACCGCCGCGATCCGAGTGCAGGATGACCTCCGAGCTGCCCGCCCGTTGCCACACAGCCATCTGCACCGCGCGCACGACCATGTGTCGATCCTGCCGGTGATGCATCGACCAGCCCGCCACGAGCTTGCTGAACAGATCGAGCACGATGCACAGATACAGCTTGCCTTCGAGCGTCAGGATCTCCGTGATGTCGGTGACCCACTTGGTCTCCGGTTCGTTGGCACTGAAGTCTCGTTCGAGCAGGTTCTTGACCCCGACAGGTCGAACCCCTGCCTTGCCGCCGAAGCGGCGCTTGCGCCGCCGCGGCCAGCCCTGCAGGCCGGCACCCGCCATCAGGCGGGCCACCCGGTTGAGGCTGACGCGCTCGCCCTCGTCGGCGAGGTCCTCGTGCATGCGGGGTGCGCCGATCACTCCGAGGCTGTCTTCATGGATCTCTCGGATGCGCTCCAGCAAGCGCGCATTGGCTTGCGCGCGCGGCCCAGGCGTGCGGCACGCCCACGCATAGAAGCCGCTCGTCGAGACTTCCAAGCAGCGGCACATCATCCCCACGGGATACTCGCTGCGGCAGTGTTCAATCACCGCGTACCGCTCGGTGACTGCTTCGCGAAGTACGCTGCCGCGTCTCTTAAAAAATCCCGTTCCTTGGTGACCTTCGAGAGCTCGCGCTTGAGGCGGGCCATCTCCTCATCGCGCGGCGTGCCGCCGCCCGGGAAGGCTTGTGCCTCCGGCCTCGGCTTCACGGACCCAACGGGTCAACAGGTTCGGGTTGACCCCGACCTCCAGGGCGATCTGCCGGCAGCTCGACTGCGACCGCCGAACCAGCTCGACGATCTCTCGCTTGTACTCAGGGCTGTAACGCTTGCGCTTCGACATGGACACTCCTCTGGCTCAGTATGAGCCTTAGTGAAAGTGTCCGCAGAATCGGGGTAGAACCCTGGGCGGCCACGCAGCTCGACGAGCTGATCGAGTGCACGCACGATGCGCCGAGCCGGTAGATTCGCGTCGATCTCGATCCGCAGGACATCGCGGTCGAAGTCTCCATCAGACGTTCGAACGCGCGAAACTGTCGACCCGACCACAAGGCATCGGCCATGAAGTCAGCCGACCAGACCTCGTTCGGTCGAGCCGGAGTCACCAAGGGCGCATTCACCTGCGACCGGGTTCTGCACAAATGTATCCGGCCTGTAAAAAATCCGACAGCTCCCGTCGTCGCCGCCCCGCAGCGCTCGCGACATTAGCTTTCTTCATCGCAACGCAAATGCCTCTTGCAGGCAGAGAATAATTTTGCCACTCTTCGGTATAACCCCTCTACGATCATATGGCAGAGAGATCTGTCTTATGCAAGGGACAAGTGCATCTTCGTCCATATTCCAAAGTGCGCGAGGCTCTAGCTTTGAGGTGGTCCTCGGACACGAGGGACTACCTGACCATACGACGATACGCATGTTGGAGGCGCCGATACCGATCCTGAAATCGGTGGCGGCACCCGATAACCTCAAGCAGTTTGTATTGAGATGTCGGCAGCACGTCCTTGGACACGTCAAGCATCAAAGAGGACCTGCGCTAAGTCGCGGTCAATATGAGGACTACTTCAAATTCTACGATTATCCGGAATCCATGGAGTAGAGCGTTCTCCTGGTAAAGAACTGTATGCGTAGCCCCGCACATCGGCAACACTATGGCTTAGCGCCTAACATGACACTTGCTCAGTTTTTAGGCGATGGAGTGGGCGAGAAGCCTTGAGACCACAGACGGAGTGGTTAAAGAACTACTCTGGCACAATTCCTATGGACTAGATTGGCCGGTTCGAATCATTACCGGCCGACTTTCGCGCAATCAAACGTCGTCTCAATCTCTCGGCTTCCACGTTACCTCATGCGTTCAAAGGCAGCGGAGGATTACCGCACCTACTTCGATCCTACTTCGATCGAGTTAGTGCGCCGCGTATACGCCGAAGAAATCAAACTCTTTGGCTATTCGTTTGATGGGACCTATTACAAGGAGACCGCGAGCGCGGCGACGCCCTGATTTCAACCCTCAGCGGTCCAACCGACAAAAGGCTGGGTAGCCCCGCGGCGCTCTCTGAGACGTATTCCGCGTCTATAACGGAGAAGACGGCTCGCGAATTCGTCGACTGGGCAAAAGGCAGGCATGATGATCGAATACATCGAGCCCTGCGAGCCGAATCAGAAAGCCTATATCGAGCGGTTCAATCGAACGTATCGCGACGAAGTCCTAGACCTTCAGCTGTTCGAGACACTCGAGCAGGTCCGGGAAATCACGCATCGGTGGCTGATCGATTACAACGAGCATCGGCCGCACGACTCGCTTGGCGATTTGCCGCCAAGCGAGTATGCAAAAACCGCCGGAAGTTCTAGTTCTCAACCGCCCGCTTGACGGGGAGCTACGCGACAACCCGCGTCGTCGACACTCGGCACTCGGATATATGAGCCCGCGGAATACGAATGGACCGCAGGGTGTCACGGGAAACGGGGCAAGCGCAACGCACGGTCGTATCGACCCACTATTGAGTTCAGGACGAGTTCGGAACGGCCGCTCACTTGCGGTTCCTTGCTAGCCACGCTAGCTTCGTCATTGCGCCAATGTATGACCACACGTATGGCAAGGGCGAATAGAGCACCACGAAGGAAATCGACACCAGTAGCGCAATCAACGCATATAGGAACGCAATCAGGTAAGAGCGACTGACTGGATCAGCGTTCGGCAAAGTACGCGCAACCGCGCGATAGACGCTAACGAAAAGCCAGAGAAACACGGACAGCCCGATTGCGCCGGTGTTGTACAGCAGCAGCAAGTAATGGTTGTGGGGATCCGTATAGATCCCACTGTAAAAAACATATTCCATCCGACGCCCGTTACGAAGCTGTATGGCTTACTCAGCATGTCGATCAAAGTCGCCTGCCACACAACGGTTCGGCCTGCGCTTGCAGTGCTGAGCGTCTGGGCTCCTTGCGTCTCGCTCATTCGAGACAAAAACATGTCTGGGTTCGAGAGGAATGCAACAGCTGCAATCGATCCGAAAAGCAGCACCGCGCAACACCAACCCTCAGAACGGTGCGAGATCCAAATAGTCGCCTCAAGAGGGCCGTCGCTATCACGGCTCCTAACGTCAAACCTACCAGCGCCCCACGTGAGCCGGTCTCGAGAACCAGCATCATCGAGGCAAGAACACCCACCATCACAATTAAAGACCTTGGGCGAAGGAAAAGCAGCGGACTTACTGCGAGGAAAAGAATACGAGAAACGCAGCGAACTGGTTGCTCTCTCCTACGGCACCAGCGAGACGGCCACCTTCGATGGTTTCTGTCAGACCCATGTCGGGCAGCTTCAAGAAATCCATCAATAAGACAATGCTCAAAAGCGAAATTACGATCGCGATGCGTTTAACTAGCCATAGCACATCTCCAGTGCTCCGCAGACCAAAGAAGAAGACACAGAAAAACAACAGCGGGTCCACGAGCTGCGTTTTAAGGCTAAGAAGGTTTATCAGACCATCGTAGTTGCTATGTACGCTCGTCGAGATTGCCCATGAAGCCAGCCCGTAAATGCATAGGAGCCACGAATACCACAAGGAAGCGGGGAAACCGCGTACCCAAAAGCGTGCCGCGCGCCACAGCGACGCAAGAAAGGTAGCCGACCATAAGATAAAGAACGATGTTCTTAAAGCTCAGTCCTGGAAGGACCGAGAGGCCGATCTGAAAAACGTCGTCCGCGAGCAGGACCGCGAACAGTCCGAGGAGCGCAAGATTACGACCAAGGCTGGATACGCCAGCACCAGGTCTACGCAACGAACCTAACTGCACGAGACTTTGCATTGAGATGCGTTCGAGGAAACGACCAAATTTCCGAAGTGTACGCTTGTTTTGTCAGTTCCCCGTGCACGGTTGACGGAATAGAGACAATCTGAACTGAGATCAGGGCACTCCCGCCCTGACACTACCGGCCGGACAGGTGAATCTCGCTAGAAAGCCAAGGGCGAACTGCACCACCAGCTGCTCTGGATGCCGGACCGGTCGAACCTATGCCGCTCTCGCCATCGTCGCCGCGCAGATCTGCTGAAGAGTCCTATGCGGGACGGACTCCCACGATCTGGATGGTGAAGATCAAATTTGCGATCGGTCGTCGCATGCGCCAACGCTTCGGCGCTAAAGCACAAAGGCGCTCGATGAGGATCATCAACCAAGCCGGCACCTCGATGTAGCGACCACGGCCGCCGATGAGACTTCGCACGGAGCGAAACCCAGCCGCAGCAAACAAGCCTGCAAGTTCACGAAATGTGTACTCTCGGAGGTGAAACCCCGTCGCGTAAGTCGTCAAAGCCTGCTGAAATATCGTGGGGACCGCAAAGTGCATTTGGCGTGATGCACAGATATCGTCCGCCAGGCGCAAGGGCAGCGTAGACGTTCTCTAGTTGGGCTCTAGCATCGTCCGGATGTAGATGCTCCATGAGCTGGTTGGAGAACGCCAGTGTTGCGCCGGCGACCGGGATGCTGGTCCCGTCGGAAAGCACCAGCTGGCAATTGGCTGGCAGCACCCGTCGCGTTATTTCTGATGAAACATCGACGGCATACACGTGTTGAACTCGCGCTGCGACCGCAGCGGAGAGCGCACAATCGCCAGGACCAATCTCGAGGAAGATAGAGCTTGGATTCAGATATCGACCGACAATCGCCAATAGCTGATCGACGTAGCGGCGCGTCTCATCCGGCGACGCCTTTCGTGTCAGCTGCGGATGGTCGGGTATCTGCGAGAACAGCTCATCGTAGAGCTCCCGATACAACCGGCCTCTTTCGGTCAATGGGGCGCTGCGCAACTTGGCGGCGAGAGCGCGCTCGATGTCGTAGTGCCGCCTTACGGCGGACGCTTCTCGGGCTGGATGCAATTTGTCCATCTCCATGGCGCACACTGCCAACGAATTACCCGCAAATCACCTAGTGGGCCGTCGGCCAACCTGCCCATACAACTGCGGCGAGCAGAACGTTATGTCATGCGCGGCCGCCCCCGACCACCGGATTCTGGCAACCAAACCAAGCTAGTACAAGCGCTGGTCGGGAGCCTTGCCCAAACCAGCGCCGCCTTCTCGGGGAGGCGAACTGCCTGGAAGCGGCGCACCCGTGACTCGTCAATCGTGACCGCGGTCATTTCCACCCTTCACCCAGATGTTAAATTAGCCTTCCTCCGATCGCGGGCGCCTCTCCTGACGGGTTATAGACTTACCGCTACTTACGACGAAGCTGCGATAACCCTATACTCTAATGACACTATGGCTATGCTGAGGAACGGCGTGCCTAAAGGGACACCAATCCATCGCGTTCGTGATGGACGCTCGATGTTTCGTGCCGCGTTAAGCGTCCT
Organism: uncultured Gammaproteobacteria bacterium; assembly: GCA_963817615.1. GTDB lineage: Bacteria > Pseudomonadota > Gammaproteobacteria > Steroidobacterales > Rariloculaceae > FEN-1219. The sequence goes on from CAWFPH010000003.1 coordinate 1,936,289, forward strand.
TTGGTTCTCGCTCAATTGGGCCGCGACGCCTTGGGCGGCCGAAGCTCAACAGAGCGCCCCGGCGCCCGCCGACGACGCGACCTATACGATACAGCCAGGCGACGTGCTCGAGGTATCCGTCTGGAAGGAAACAGACCTCCAGAAGGACGTAATTGTCCGCCCGGACGGCGCATTCGCGTTTCCGCTTGGCTGGCGAGATACAGGCACGCGGCAAGACCGTCGAACAGGTCCGCAGCGAGATCACGCAACGACTCGTCCGCTACGTTCCGGACCTCGTTGTCACCGTGATGGTCAAGGAGATCGTCGGCAACCGAATCTACGTCATCGGCCAGGTCAACAAACCGGGCAGCTACGTCGTCAATCCAAGCGTCGACATCGTCCAAGCACTGAGCTTGGCCGGCGGCACGACCCCCTTCGCTTCGCTCGATTCGATCAAGATCATCCGCCGAGACGGCGCGAAAGCAGATCTGCGATTCCGTTCAACTACGGCGACGTCTCAAAGGGACGAAATCTCGATCAAAACGTCATGCTGAAGACCAGGCGACGTTTTGCTGAGTCCCGTGATGCGTCGCTCACAGTAATATCGTCGCTTGTCGCGCGACGGCACGCTCATACAAGAGGACAATACATGGACGACACCGCAGGCGTTTCGATAGAGGACTACCTGACGATTTTTCGTCGGCGACGCTTTGCGATGGCGTGGGTTGCTCTCGGCGTGCTGACTCTCGCCGTGGTCGTAACGACGTTCATGCCGGAGCGTTATCGTTCCGCGGCCACGATCCTGATCGAGGATCCCGAAGTCCGCGGCGAATACGTTCGGACGACCGTCCAGATCGCAAGCACCGACTTGCGCATCGACCGCATGCGTGACCGCGTCGTCAAACGGGAAAACCTGGAACCCATCATCGAGGAATTCTCGCTCTATCCGGACGAGGACCCGGAGGACAGGCCCGGTCTCCTGCGCAGCAACATCGACATCCAGAAGATCATCAACAGTAACGATCCGCGAGCGCAGCTGACCGGTCTTGGAGATACCGTGGGCTTCCAGGTCATTTTCACGGCGGATACGCCGGAGGCCGCACAAGGGAGTGGCGAATCGCCTGGCCGAGCTGTTCGTCACGGAAAACACGAAGAGCCGCACCGAATCGGTGACGCAGACCTCGAGCTTTCTCGAGCAGCGAGGCCGACGCTCTCAAGACTCAACTGACCAAGACCGAGCAAGCGCTGGCCGAGTTCAAGAAAGCAGAACGCGGGCAGCCTGCCGAGCGATAAGGACCTCAATTTGCAGATGCTCGACCGGAACCAGCGCGATCTCGACTCAGTGGACCGAGAGATTCGAACGCTGCAGGAGCGCAAAAATCTGCTCACTGCCCAAATCGCGAACACACCGTCATCGGCAACGGTTTACTCCGACAAGGGCGAGCCCATCCTCGGCACCGATCAGCGCCTCGAAGCGTTACGCCGCGAATACGTGTCGATGGCTGCCCGCTACAGCCCGGAACACCCCGATCTCGTGAGGCTGCGACGCGAGATTGCGCTGTTGAGCGACGGCAATGCTACGCCTGCCGGCTACGGATGTGATCCAAAAGGAGATCGACGAGAAGCGAGCTGCAACTGAAGACGCTGCGGCAGCGCTACGGAGACGATCACCCCGATATCAAGCGATTGGAGCGGACGATCGACGGGCTATTGGAGGAGCTCAAAACCGCCCCGATGGAGACCAAAGCCAAGAGCCAAGGGCAGCGCAGCAACCCGACAATCCGGCCTATATCGAGCTCCAAGTCCAGATCTCCGGTGCCGACAGCGAGCTTGCCGCGCTTCGCACCCAACGCGACGAGTTTCGCGACCGCATAACGGACTACGAAAAGCTGATCGCGCGTGCGCCCGAAACCGAAAAGCAACTGCTCGCGCTCACGCGCGACTACGAGATTGCGCGGCACGATTATGACGAGACTCGGCAAAAGCAAGCAGAAGCTCAACGAGCCGTGGTGATCGAGGACCAGCAACGAGCGGAGCGGTACGTGATGCAGAGAGCCGCTGGCTTGCCGAGCGGCCCGGCCCAACCGACTCACCTTACGTTGCTGGCCATAGGCTTATTCTTGAGCATCACCGCAGCGCTTGGGCAGTGGGCATATTGCGAGAAGCGATCGACATCACTGTCACGGGGCGCGCGCGACCTCCGCACGATGCTCTCGACGCCGCCGATCGCGGTGATCCCGATGATCGAGAACACGACGCGACACCAGACGGCGCGTTCTGCGGCGCGCCGCGCTGGCAGTCTCTTTCGCCGCAGTGGCGGTGTTCGGCGTCGTGGTGCTTGCTTGTAAGCGCGCGAGCAGAACCATAAGCAACGGAAGCAATGAAATGGGACACATCGAACGAGCCATAGCCCAGGCTAGAGAGCGCGAAAGACTCGCTGGCTCGTCATCGCGCGCCGGAACGCGCAGCGCCGGCACAGCCGGACACTTCGCCAGACTTCGCGCCCGCCGTCGATATTGGCACGGTCCGCCGTATCGAGCTGGATCAGGCGCTGCTCCAAGCGAATCGCGTCATCGCCGGCACTGGACGATCGGCAGGCGCAGAGGCGTTCAAGATGCTGCGCACGCGCGTGCGACGCGCGATGGAGAGCCAGCGGCTCACGACGCTTGCGATCTCGAGCGCGGCACCGAACGAGGGCAAGACTCTCGTGGCAATCAATCTCGCGTTCACGATGGCAGCGGAGACAACCGGCGAGGTCATTCTTGCCGACTTCGATCTGCGCAACCCTTCGATCGGCAAGACGCTGGGCATAGACCCGTCTCTGCCCGGGACTCGGCAGCTACCTGCGAGGCGAAGCGCGGCTGCAGGACATTTGCCTTTGCCCCTCGCCGGGCCGTTTGGCCATCATCGCGAATTCGGAAGTGTTCGAAAACTCGTCCGAAGTCCTCAGCTCTCCGAAGATGGCCGAGCTCGTTGCCGAGCTGCGAAGCCGCGGCGGCTCCAGAATCGTGATTTTCGACTTGCCGCCGCTACTTCATGCCGACGACTTTCTCGCGTTCAGCGCGCACGTCGACGGGCTGCTGCTCGTCGCGTGCGAGGGCAAGACGAAACGTCAGGACCTGCAGGAAGCGTTCGATCTGCTCGATGGCGTGAACGTTTTGGGAACCGTGCTCAACAAGTCGGTGAGCCAGGGAGAGAATTACTACTAGCCGCGGCTCGCCGCCTCTAGCGCTCGCGGTGCTCAAGCAGGTCGTAGCCGGTGCACCGCCCTTTCTGATGATGTAGGTAAGCCCGCTCTGCTCGGTAGATAGCCGGCCCAAGCGAAGCGATCTCGACGATCTTCATGAACGCGAACAGCACGTTTTTCAGTCGCTCCGAGATGGCCCCAATTGCTGCTCGCAAATTCGACCTCGATCTTTAGGCCGTGCTTTCGGCAGTACGCGTTGATGCCCTTGCGAGAGACGATTCGATCGTAGTAAGTCGGGTACGGATCGTGCCCCGGCTTACCGGCGTTCGGATTTCCTTCGACATATTTCTTGAACAGCACGTGGCACCAGAACGGCAGAAGCCGAGTAACGAAGCCGAAGACCGAATCACGATTCGGAATCCGCAGCACCAGCAAACCACCGGGCTTCAGCCACGCAATGAAATTGTCGACAACCGCTTCGGCTCCGTCGACGTGCTCGAGCACGAACGCGTTGTAGATCACGTCGAACGTTCCGCTCGGAAAGCTCGCCGTGCGCAGATCGCCATGGACGACCTCGTGCAGATCTCGATGCGTGCGCATCCTTATGTCGAGCGCATTGCGGTCCATGTCGATGCCCGTCAACTCATAGTTGAGGCCATCTAACTTGAGCGGCCACTGCGTACCGCAGCCCGCTTCGAGAATCTTGACGACCTCTTTGGTCGGGAATGCGGAACGCACGAAACTGGACAGGACCCGGTTCTGTTCGAACCAGTCGTCGAGCATTTCGATCGGGGCAAGAGCGAATGGTGTCGCGGACATTTACACTTTGCGTCTATCTGGTATATGTGGCAGCACGGCAACCGTCGGTGGCTGTGCCGAGCGGAGTTCCGTGCGTATCATAGCGTCTCTGCGCTGCGCATGAATGTCGATTTATTCATGGTTGGCCAACACGCGCAAGACAGTCCGAAGATCCGTGAGCCCTCTCACAGCCGCAAACACCGTCGGATGCTAAATAACGATGCGACCGCCTCGACCTCTACGAACACGATGACCGGATTGTTGCTCCGTTGCTGCGCGACAGTCCGGCGACCCGCCGCATCCGCTACGCGGCGGTTGCCCGTTCGAGCGGGTTCCTGCCTTAGGTAGTGACGTCTTGCCAAGCGTCTGCATCATCTATCCCGCCGACCCGTTGGGTGTCCTTCCCAGCGGGATCGACACGTTCATCGACGGCCTCATTCGCTGGTCTCCGCCGGACTTCGATCTTCGGCTGGTCGGCGTCACGACCGACCCGTCCGCTCGGCGCATCGGAGAGTGGAACGAGTGCAGGCTGGGGACCCGACGATTCGAGTTCTATCCGCTCTTCCGCTTCAGCCGCGGCAGCCGTCGGCCCGACCATCCCTGTAACCGTGCGCTTCTTGCTGGCACTATTGCTTGGCAGACCGTCGATTCGAGCGGACATCCTGGAGTTCCACCGCCTCGAGCCGCTGCTGCTCTTCCTGCGGGACTCGCGGCCGAAGACGAGCTTCATTCACCAGAACATGGCGGAACTGCACAACCGTCACGCCGACATTCGCTGGAAGCACGCGCCCGGCTTGTACTTTGCGCTCGAGGGCTTTCTAATCCGGCGGTTGAAGAAGCTCTTCTGCGTGCGCGAGGACGCCGTCGTCAACTACCGCAAGTCGCTACCCGGAACAGGCCGAACTGTTCGATTTCACGCCGACGTGGGTCGACCCCGAGCAGTTCTCGCCGGCGTCGGCGGAGACGCGAGCCGCACTTCGCAAGGAATTCGCACGAAGCATGGGTGCGTCCGCCCGACGAACCGCTCCTGGTGTCCGTCGGGCGACTCGATCAACAGAAGGATCCGTTGCTGCTTTAGCGGCATTCGAGGAGTTGCGTAAGCGCCGAGCGGCGCGGCTCGTCATCATCGGCGACGGCATGCTGCGCCGCGACGTCGAGCAGTTCATTGCCGACCACGGCCTATCGAGCTCGGTGACCCTGGCTGGCCTCAAGCCGAAATCCGAGATCGTGAATTGGCTGCGCGCGGCGGACGTGTTCGTGCTGTCATCGGCCTATGAGGGCATGCCGATGGCTGCGCTCGAAGCGCTCGGCTGCGGCCTGCCCGTCGCATCGACGGACGTGGGGGAGATCCGCCGAGTGGTTACGCCGGGCGTGAACGGTGCGATCGTGCCGCACGGCGACGCTACGGCGCTTGCCGGCGCGATCGAGCAGTGCATCGACCGGCGATCGGCTCTTGCCGGCCGTCCTTGCACGGACGCCGTCGCCGAGTATTCGCCCGCCAAAATCGTCGGCCACATCTACAGCGCTTATCGCAAGCTACTGCCATGACGCTGCATCGGGAGAGGATCGCCGGTCACGAAGTCTGCACGCTGCTCTCGCGCCGACTGCATCGCGGACATGGTGGACTGGATCGAGCACGGCAAGACGCCGCGATTTTTCGCGTGCGCAAATCCTCATTCGATCTCGGTCGCCGAGAGACGCGCCGAGTTCAAAGACGGCGCTGGCGGCGGCGGACTGGCTGACGCCCGACGGAGTCGGTGTCGTGCTCGCATCGCGCTTGCTGCGCGGCTCCATCAGGGAGCGAGTCACGGGCATGGACGTGTTGAGCGGCGTATCTCGCGCACTATCCGACCGCGGCGGATTCCGGACGTTCTTTCTCGGATCCACCGAGAAGACGCTCGCGGCAATCAGAGGTCGCCACATGCGCGAGTTCCCCGGTCTCGAAATCGCCGGCATGCTGTCGCCGCCGTTCGCTCCGCAGTTCAGCGCAGAACAGACCAGCGCGATGATCGACGCCGTCAACCGTGCGAAGCCCGACGTGCTTGTGGGTCGGCATGACGGCTCCCAAGCAGGAGCTCTGGATTCACGAGAACTTGGATCGGCTCGACGTCCGCTTCGTCGGCGCGATCGGCGCGGCGTTCGACTTCTTCGCGGGCACCATCAAGCGGCCGGCGGCGATCTACCAGCAGCTCGGCATCGAATGGCTGGTCAGATTGGTGGGCGAGCCGAAACGCCTTTGGTACCGCACGGTCGTATCCGCTCCCCGTTTCCTCTGGCTGGTGGGCCGTCATCGCGTTGCCGAGATCGGCCGGACAGCTCAACTGGTCGACTGAAATCCGCGGCGGCGCCGCCAAGGGCTAGGCCCTGCGCGCTATGTCGTGCAAGAGCCGCTCGGTCTCGCGAATCATGCCTCGCTCGGTAAACCGCTCGAGAACCAGTTGCCGCGCGTTGCGGCCGAGCGAGCGCCGATAGTCCGCATCACCGGCCAAACGGCCCAAACCACGAGCCAACGCGGGAACGTCGCCCGGTGGGACGAGCAGGCCGGTCCGTCCGTCCAGCACCGCTTCGCGCGTGCCGCCCATGTCGGTTGCGACGAGCGGCACGCCCATTGCCATGGATTCGAGCATCGCCATTGAAAAGGTCTCGACGGCCGTCGAGGCGAGCACCGTCACGTCGCTCGCAGCGAGCAGCGTGCGCACGTCGGCGATCGGGCCCGCAAAGCGGACGTTCGAGGCGACGCCGAGGTCTTGCGCGAGCTTCTCCGTGCTTTCCCGCGTGGGACCGCCGCCCGCGAGCACCAGATAGGCCTTAGGCTGCGATTCGAGCACGGCCGCGAATGCTCGCAGCAGCAAGTCGTGCGCCTTCTCGGGTCGAAATCCGGCGACACAGCTGATCATTGGACCGTCGAGCGGCACTTCGAAACGGGCCCGGAAGGAATCCGAATCGATCGGCTGGGCAGGATCGAAGAAGTCCGTATCGACACCGTTGTATACGACCTGCGAGCGAGCACGAAGCTCCGGATATTTCGCGATCCAGTGCTCCCGCTGCGTTTCGCAGACGAAAACAGTCGCGGCGCACCTCTTCAACAGCCCTCGATATAGGAGCCGATCCGCCAACTCGTAGTAGCCCGTCAGATTGACGGTCGTGTGGATCGCTGCGACCAACGGCGGCTTTCGGCGCGCCAGCAGGCGCGCGGCGGCGCCGAGCAGCATCGAGTATTGGATCGTGCAATGGACGACCTCGATGCCTTCCGAGTCGATGATGCGCGCAACCGCCGAGGCCAGAGCAAAGTCGAACGCCCGCTTCTTTTGCAAGCGATGCAGGCGTACCCTCGAGGTATTCACACGATCCCTGAGGGCCTCTCCTCCGTCGTAGTAGAGCAAATGCGCTTCGAAGCGAGCCGGGTCCAAGCCGTTCGCGAGATTGACGGCCTGCATCTCGGCGCCGCCTTGACGGAGCGACGGCACGAGGCACAAGACCTTCAACGCAGCGGCTCCCATCGCTAGAGACGCTCGAACAATTCGACATACCGCTTCGTCACTGCGGCTGCAGAATAGGTATCCACGGCGTAGCGACGCACCAACGCGGCCATGGCGGCGAGACGGGTTGGGTCACCTGCGAGCGCGCTCAGTGCCGCTGCCATCTGCTCGATATCGGCAACGCGCATACCGAAGCCCCGCCGCTCTATGAGGCCGTCCGGGTCGAAAAAGGACACGATCGGCACGCCCCTGATCCAGGCCTGCAAGAACGAATTGGGAAAGCCTTCGGACTCCGACGTGTTCACGAACAATTTCGCGCGGGCGAAGTAGGCGTTCACATCCTTATAGGGCACGGGTCCCAGTGCCTCGAGGTTGGACACGCCTCGCGCGGCCCGGAGGATGCCCTCGTAGTACGACTCTTGCCCCGGCACCGGCCCGCCGATCATGACGAAGCGAAGACCCGGACAGCGCTGCGCGACCTCCACGAGCAGCTCGGGACGCTTGAACGAGCGCATGTTGTTGACCCAGAGAACGTCGATATCGCGCGGCCCGTCCAGATTTTCCGCAGGGTCCTCGACGACCATGTCGACGACTTCGCTCGAGAGTCCATAGTGCTGCCGCAATAGAGCTTGCTGCTTGACCGTCTGAGCCAGGATGGCGTTCGCACGGCGCAGGCCATACGCGTAAAGGATCTTGTCGCGCCGAAAGCGCAGCATGTGCTCGCTCGGCACGCAGTCGCTGTCGTGGGCGACGCGAAAAACGAAGCGCCTGTCATAGCGCCGTGCAAATGCCGCGAGAACGGCGGGCACGTAATCGGCGCAGGAAAAGTAGTAGATGTCGGCATTCGCACGCTTGAGCGCGGACCAAAGCGACGTGGTCTTCGGATGAACGAAACGCACGACTGGCAGTCCCGCCGTCGGTGCACAGGTCTTGTAGACGCGGATGCGGCCGATCGTCTCGCCGTCCTGCTGACCGAAGTCGCGAACGATCGCGGACACGTCGTGACCCGCGGCCGAGAACGCTTTGGCCAACAGGCTGTGCTGCACGGATTCGCCGCCGAGATAGGTGGTGTCCGACGTCCCGCTCAAGACGGGGTATGCATCCGCGTGGACGAAGCAAACCTTCAACATTGCCGTTCCATTTCCATGCGGCATGCCGATCTAGCGGCTCACGAGCTCGTATACTGCGCGAAGTTTCGCGGTCACGGCTTGCCAGGTGTGGCCGCGCTCTACCTTCGCGCGCCCGCTTGCACCGAACGCGCGGCCTAATTCGCCGTTCTCGAGCAACCGGAGAACGGCGCGCGCGAGCGCAGCTTCGTCGCCGTATCTTACGATCAGCCCGTCGACGCCATCCGCGATTACACTGCGCACCGCCCCGATGTCGGCGCCGATGACGGGCTTGCCGGCAGCCCACGCCTCGAGATACGTGATTCCGAACGACTCGTATTTCGAAACCATCGAGAATACGTCGCAAGCCGCAAACAGCGCGGGCTTTTCCTGCTCGCGAAAGTCCTCGACGAGACGCACCCGAGCCCTCTGTTCCGGCGGCAGCGCGGCCACGAGCGCCGTGGATCGTCTCGGAATACGAGTCGCGAGCTCCCGCGATCAATAGGCTCGCATGCGGCATCCGCTCCCAAACGATCCGCATCGCACCGATCAACGTATCGATTCCCTTGCCGCCGGCCTGGCGGCCGACGTACGCGACGACCGGCTCGTCGCCGATGCCGTATTTCGCGCGGGCCGCGCAGCGCTCCAAGCCGGCGTAGTCTTCCAGATCCACGCCGGGACCGACGACATGAATCTTGTCCGCGGGAACACCCCAGCGCGCGAACGCATCCCGTTCGAAGGCGGTATTCGCCACGTACGCGTCCGCACGCTCAGCGATTTCGAGCGTCAACCTGTCGACCTGCTCGCCGACGATGTGCAGCGCGCCGTAGCATACGAACGGCTTGCGGTGCTTGCCGAGCGTCGGATAGAGCATATGCGTGTAGCCGAACGCCGTCGCGCCCACGACGTCGGCCTCCGCGCGCGCGATGGCGCGCGCCATGCCCCAAGACAGAGGGCCCCGATTCGCGAGCGTCGCGAGATCTGCAAACGGCATACGCAGCTTTCGAGACGCGCGCGCGGCCGCGTTGAGCGCCCAGCGGCCGCGGCGCACGTAAGGGAAGCGCAGCACGCGGACACCGCCGATGATTTCCTCGCGACGCTCGATGCGGCCCGTCGTGAGGTCACTCGGGTCGCCGAGCGCATCGCTCGTCACGACGGAGACGACGTCGCCGAATTCCGCGACGAGCTGCTCGGAGAAGCGCTTGAAGAGCAGCTGACTTCCGCCGAGCGCGGGATGGTAGCTGTGCACGACGTGCAGGATCTTCATGCGCGAGCGGCGCCCGCGGCGGTATCGGCGAGCCGCGCCTCGATCAACGTCGAAAGCTGCTCGCCTGTCTGCCTCCAGTCCCCTGCAAATCGCTGAGCAGGTCGCGCTATTCGCGCGCAGCGGAAAGCGCTCGGGCCAATTCCGATCGAGAATGTACGACATGAGGCCAACGCGAAGCCCTTCACGTAATTGGTCGCTTCGCGGGCATCGCCTGCGCTGAAGCGGCGCGGCACGAGCGGATTGCGAAGTGTAAATGACTTCCCGCCGAGCGGCTACGTGCGCCGTTCACCTAAACCGTACGATCGAAATGCCTATTGGACGCGAAACAATCGGGGCCACGCGCCGTTACGTCAAATGGCCGAAAAGCAAAGCCACTACACGTGAGAGCTTCGAAGCCGACAAGAGTGGAGAAGTTACTTCCGACCGAACCGTCGGCTTTCTGATCGGCTCAGCATTCGCCATCCTGGTGGGCCTCAGCACTCGGCGAGAACACTACAGGCTTCAAGATCGACTCCGGCGACTACACGTAATTCGCGTCGATCGGCACTTTCGGATCGGCGAGATAGACGCGCGTGCGAATCGCGACTGTGCGCAATCACTTGTGTTAGCGCACAACTGCGACTCCGGCATACACCACATCGCCCAGTCATTCCGACGTTGGCGAGAGGATCATCGACCCTGTATGGGCCTTGTAGTACGGCGTGGGCACGGCGACAATCGGTCGACGCGGCGGCATTCGCGACCGACGCGACTAGACGCCTCGAGCGCAGCGCCGGGTCCGCCACCACATCTGCGGCCATCTGGCGGCTATCGTAGCGTCGTACTCTGTCGTTTGCGTTCTTGCATTCGCTGCGGCGAACCGACAACTGGGTGCGCCAAGCCAAGCCACGGCTTGCTCTCTATGTTTAAGAATAAGGAGAACACAGATGTTCCGACGCCTGCTGCGTCCGCTCGTGCAACGTGCGGCTGTTTCGTTCGAGCTGCGCTCTCGGACTTCTCCCGCGACAAAGATTGCGCAACGGCAGCTCTATCACTACTACCGCGACGTCGCGGCAACGGGAGCCGCCCCTAAGTTGTGCGAGACCGGATTTCGATGTTTCTCGCAATTCGAAGAAGACGGCAAGCTCTTATTCATATTCGCCGTATTGGGCATATGGCGAGGCACTTTCGTCGATGTTGGCTCCGCCGATGGGATCAACAGCAATTGCGCAAACCTTGCTCTGAATTTTGGATGGCACGGGCTATTCATTGATGGCGATGCAGAGAACGTACGTCGGGGAGAAGCGTTTTATAGAAGCCATCCGGACACGTTCGAGTATCCGTCGAAGTTCATCCGGGCGCTCGTTACGCGGGAAAACGTCAACGATCTCCTCAAGGCCGCCGATGTGCCGCCCGAAGTCGATTTGATGTCGATCGACATCGACGGTAACGACTATTGGGTGTGGGATGCTCTGGAGCATACGGCGCCCAAAGTCGTAATCATTGAGACTCATGTCGAATTCGGAGATCGAAGCGTTGTCGTCCCGTACGATAAGGACTACGTCTATCCCGGCAAGCACCCGGACTACCACGGCGCCTCTCCGAGAGCAATGCAGAAGCTGGCCAGCAAGAAAGGGTACCGTCTCATCGGTTCCAACAACTACGGGTTCAATACGATCTATATGCGCGCGGGCTTGGCAGAAGATGTTCTGCCCGCAGTACCTGTCGAGACTGTCTTGGAGCACCCGAGAAACGCTAAGCGGGCATTGCGATTCGGTCCCATCAAGGATTGGGAGTACGTGGAGGTTTAGAGTCCCCGCACGCGTCGGATGACCCGTTCCTGAAGCGCCGCATGCAGCGTTAAATGTCGCGCGGAGCCGGTTAGGTGTGCACGACGTGCAGGATCTTCATGCGCGAGCGGCGCCCGCGGCGGTATCGGCGAGCCGCGCCTCGATCAGTGTCGAAAGCTGCTCGACTCGCCGCTCCCAGCTGGACGCCTTGGCCAGGGCTAGCCGGTCGGGTCTGCCGGCGGCGGGCTGCGCTAGAGCGGCGCTCGCAGCCGCAACATAGTCGCGCCCCGGACCGACGAGCTCCACGTACCGGGAGAACTCGAGGACGGCTTGTATCCGCGCGGAAACCACCGGAATTCCGGCCGCAAAGTAGTCGTAGAGCTTCAGAGGGCTGACGTTGTCGGAATGTCGGTCCAGCACGTAGGGCATCAGTCCCACGTCGAAGCCCTTAACGTAGCTCGGTACCTCCCGCACGTTCACGGCGCCGAGATGGTGGACGTTCGGCAACTCCACGAGCTTCTGCCAGGCGTCGGCTGGGCCGGCAAACCTCACCTCCCCCAAGAACACGAGCGACCACTCCGGCTTTTGCCGAGCCAAAGCAGTCAGCGCCGGCAAGTCGAGCCGCTCGCTGATGTGGCCGATGTAACCCAAGCGCGGCGCCGGAATCGCGGCAAGCGAGGCCGGTAGATTCTCGTCTGCGAGCGCGCGCGCATACAGTTCGAAATCGACGCCGTTGGCGACCAGGTACGTGTGCGGGTTGTGCACTCGCTTGGCCTTCAGCAAGTTCTCCGAGACGACGATCACGAGGTCGGCGCGAGCCAGCAAGCGCTGCTCGGCTGCCTCGATCTTGCGCCTCCACTCCTCGCCCACGCCGTGGTACGCGGAATACTCGTCCACGACGTGATAGACGAGCAGTCGAGGATCGGGTATCTCCGCAACGATGTCCTCCATATCGGGACGCGAGATCCAAACGATCGGGCGCGCCATCCCGAGCCTCTGCATGGCATGTGCGAGAGTCCTCCGCCGCACCGCTGCACCGATCTGCTTGAACGGCGCACGCGGGCTCAACGCACCCCATAGGGGATAGCGCAGCACGCTCAAGTGATCCGCTACCGAACGGACCGTAGGGTCTCTCCAGCTCGGATGATCGACCGCATGACGGTTACCGCGCGCGAGCAGACGGCGAAGGTGCGGTCGCGGCTCGACGAAGAGGACACTGTTGTCGCGCGCGAAGATCGACATCAACTGCTGCCGGTTACGCCACATGCCCTCCCAGCGCTCGGGTGCGAAGTAGAGGAGGCTGTGCCCCTTCAGCATCTTGTGCGCCTCGAGGTGCGACCGATTAGGTCGAAGAGGCGTTACTCGAGATCAACTGCTTCACGGCGCGGACCGAAATCGACAATTGATAGTCGCGGTCATGGTAGTCGAGTTCGGCCGGCCGCAAATCGCTGCTCGAGAGACCATGCAGAAACGCACAGGCGGCCAAGACGTTGCCGTGAGACTCGACGGTCACGTTCGCCGGCCCGAAAACGTCGCCAAACAAGCGCCCGGCCGATGCATCGGTGAAACGCCAGAAGTCGCCCCATTCCATCATGTCGTACCGGCAGATTTGACTGATTCCGGGGACGGTCGCGAGGACGACGCCGCCGGGCTTGAGCGTTCGGAAGCTGTTCGCAACCGCTCTACGAACATCGTAGATGAACGGATATACCTGCGTGAGGATCAAACAGTCGAACGTTTCCTCGGGCAGACCAGCGCCTGTTTCGAGGTTCGCGACGATGGTTCCGTCGCGATGACCTTCCGTCGGGTACATCACATCCGCACGCGTCACGCGGTCGCCGCCAAATTTCGTTGTGTAGCTCACGAGCCCGCCGGCCTCGAGCACGGCGCCGCGGATGTCGGTCGCGTGCAGCGCCATGAAGCGCTCTATGTAGTACCGATCGATGGGCCAGCCTCGATCGACTCCCAAGGAGCGGCTGATCGGCGTGACGCGGCGCAGCGATCCGAAGCGCAGCGGCAAACGGATACCGACCGCACGCAGACCAAGACCAATCGCTTGCCTGACCGGCCTAAGCACTGCACTCATGGCACAAGCTACCCAATCTCAGCTCGCGCCGTCTCGCTGCGCGAACTACCGCCGGTCTCAGTCGTCCACTGCAACATCGGCCGGACAACCCCGGGCATGTCTCCGGCCCACTCACCACGCGCGGTGTCGGCGCCCATGTGGTCCCGCACTCCGAACACGATCACCTGGGGCTCGTCGAATTGCACGGCTTTCGGACTTTGCGTGATCAACGCCGGTGTCACGAACAGCATTCCCGGCGCGAGGAAGTTGCCGGGTACCCAGGCCGTGGTCACGTACACGCCGGTCGCATACGGTCTTTGAGACCACACCGGATCCGTGTGATTTACGGCGAAAATCATCGCGCCCTCTTCGTTATATACCCAGTAATGGGGGAGCAGCTTGAAGCCGGGCTGCAAAACCTCGAACGTCATTTGCAGTCCAACGCTCTCGCGAATGTCAACGGAGGACACCGGCTTGTTGCCGCGATCGACTATGCGTACGGAGCGCAACCTTGCAACGTTGCCGCCCGGGGCGGTCGAGGGATCGTGCCATTCTCGGCTCGAAGCGCCACCCTCTCCGGCGTTTAGATAATGGCTGATGACCTGGTGCGCGGGACCGTCGATCTCGACCGTTCCTCCGGACAACAAGATAGCGCGGCTGCAAAGCATCGAGACGGCCGGCATATTGTGCGAGACGAAGAGAATGGTCCTGCCTTCGCGGCTCACGTCCTGCATCTTGTTGATGCACTTCTTCTGGAACGAGGCATCGCCTACTGCCAGAACCTCGTCGACTATGAGGATCTCGGGTTCCAGGTGAGCCGCTACGGCGAACGCAAGCCGAACGGCCATGCCGCTGGAATACCGCTTGACCGGTGTGTCGAGAAAGCGTTCTACGCCTGAAAAATCGACGATCTCGTCGAACTTGCGGCTCACCTCGGACTTGGTCATGCCGAGTATCGTGCCGTTCAAAAAGATGTTCTCGCGGCCGGTGAGCTCGGGATGGAACCCGGTTCCCACCTCTAGTAAGCTCGCCACGCGGCCATTGATATCGGCCCTGCCGTGCGTCGGCGGCGTGATCCTGGTCAATATCTTCAACAATGTGGATTTGCCTGCGCCGTTGCGCCCGATCAAACCCACGACCTCGCCGCGTTTCACGTCGAATGAGACGTCGCGCAGCGCCCAAATGACGTCGTCCGGATTCTCGGCTCCTTCCGGATCCACGTCATCGAAGCGGTATAGCGATCGGTAGCGGCGATAGTTGGTGAGCGGACTCCGAACGAAATCGAAGACGGTTCCGGCGAAGCTATCCTTCAAATTCTCCTTGATGCCGATCCGATAGACCTTGCTGAGGCCGGCCGCGCGCACGGCAATATTCGAGTCCGTCATTTTTGATGGCGCCTTTACCGTGTCAGATGACGTCCACGAAGACGCGTTCCATGCGTCGGAAATAGACCGCGCCGGTCACGGTCAAGAGCACTCCGACCCCGATTCCAGGGAGAATGAACGCCCAGGAAATTGGGCCGCCCAGCAAGCAAGCGCGGAAGCCTTCGACGACGGCCACGAGCGGATTCAGCGAATAGACGAGCCGGTAGGACTTTGGAATCGAAGAGGCACTGTAGAGAATCGGCGCCGTGTAGATCAGCAGCCGTATCACGAACTGCATTGCGAATTTCACGTCCCGGAATCGAATGGCCAAAGCCGAAAGCCACAGACCGATCGCCGTCGGCACCGCCATCATCAGAACGACGAACAGCGGCAGCAGCACGACGTTCGGTCCGGGAGCCACGCGGTAGTAGATCATCACGCCGGCCAACAGCAGCAGCGAGATCGCGAAGTCGACCAATTTCGCCGCGATCGGCGTCAGCGGATAGATGATCCGCGGAAAGTACACCTTCGCGAGCATGCTCTGCCCGGCCACCAAGCTCTGACTGGACAACGTCATCGCCTCGGACATATAGGTCCATGGGATGATCGCGACCGTCGAGAACAGCATGTAAGGCGTGCCATTGGTCGGCACACCGGCAACCCGGCCGAATATCAACGTGAACAGGATGATCTGCACGGCCGGGTTCAAGATCGCCCACGCGAAGCCGAGCACGGTTTGCGCGTACAGGACCTTCACGTCCCGCAGCACCAGGAAGTAAAACAGATCCTTGTAACGCTTGAGCTCGGCGAAATCGAAAGCTTCGAATCCGGAAGCAGGCTTTATTACGATGGTCGGTAGTTGTTGAGCCACTGACTGAGTCCAAACAGTATTGCGAGCGACCGCCCCAATGAGGTCTGGACCAAGACGGGCTCGGCACGGGGTTCGAGGATAGCCTGTCCA
The DNA here is from genome assembly GCA_963817615.1 of uncultured Gammaproteobacteria bacterium. Lineage (GTDB taxonomy): Bacteria > Pseudomonadota > Gammaproteobacteria > Steroidobacterales > Rariloculaceae > FEN-1219. Next base: position 1,952,264 of record CAWFPH010000003.1, read on the forward strand.
CTGCGTAAAGTGGCGTGTTAGATCTCACATTAGTCCTTCCGTGCGCGCGGCAGTGCGCCGCGACCATCGAGCGGTCGCTCGATCGCCCTCCTGGCGCTGAGCCCGATTGCGGGATTCGTGATGCCGGGCTTGGCGGCCACGGCAGCATTCCCCTAGTCTATGTGAGCCGCTGAAACCGAAGCAATCGCCGAGCACCCTGGCCGCGCGATTTACCCGAAACTACGAGGACCGCGTGATTCGCGCATCCGCACGGCGCCTCAAGCGCGCGTTGAAAAGCAGACTCGCCCGGCGCACGAGCCGCACGCGCCTCCCGACGGGTACGCAGCACGAATGGTCGATCGGAATCTACGAGGGCGCCTCGCCTCTCTCGCTCACGCCGTGCCCGGCGGATCAACCCCGTGCTCACGCGCGACGACGTGAGCGACGTGCCGGCGGCTTTCGTGGCCGATCCCTTCATGGTAGAGGCCGAAGGCCGCTGGCACATGTTCTTCGAGGTGTTGAACGCACACACTCGCAAAGGGGAGATCGGGCTCGCGACCAGCCGAGACGGGCTCGAAATGGTCGTACCGAAAGATCGTCGTTGCCGAGCCCTTTCACCTGTCGTACCCATACGTCTTTCGATGGAACCAGTCCTATTACATGATCCCGGAAAGCCACCAGGACCGCTCCGTGCGGCTCTACGAAGCGACGGCGTTCCCGCACGAATGGGCGTTATCGGCCCGTCTATTGACCGGCCAGAGCTTCGCCGACACGTCCGTGCTCCGCCATGCGGATCGGTGGTGGCTGTTCACCGCGACGAGTCCGGGCGATCGGCATGACACGCTGCGCCTGTATTCGGCCGAGGAGCTGGGCGGGCCCTGGCTCGAGCATCCTCGGAGCCCAATCGTCAGCGGCAATCCTCATACCGCTCGACCGGCCGGCCGAGTCATAGCGGCGGGCGACAAGTTATTCAGATTCACGCAGGACTGCTATCCGGTTTACGGACTCGAGGTCCGAGCATTCGAGATCACCGAGCTCACGACCACGGCCTATCGCGAGCAAGAAGCCTCCGATTCGCCGCTGCTGAAGGCCGCCGGTGTAGGCTGGAACGCTTCCGGCATGCATCACGTGGACCTGCACCAGATCGGCCGGCGCGTTGGCGCGCGTGCGTCGACGGCTGGATCGGCGTTTGACTCGCCCTCGGAGAATCGCCTTGCGTAACCCGTTGCCGCCTCGAGTCAAGCGCCGAATCCACAACACCACGCCCTACTACTACCTCACCGCACTGCAGACCAGCCTGCGTTCCGCGTCGGCTCTCGATCGCAGATTCGTCTCGCTCAAGCCGGACGGCGGCAGCGCCGGTCGAGTTCTGCTGTCGTACATCAACGACCCGTTTTTTCTGAAGCCGGGCGAGCCCGTTCCGATCGGCCATACGCATTTCTGGGAATCGCGAGAGATCGCCAACACGTTCCTCGAGCTCGGCTACGAGGTCGACGTGATTCGCTATTCCAACCGCAGCTTCGTGCCCCAAAAGGACTATTCGCTGCTGATCGATTCGCGCTTCAATCTCGAACGACTGTCGGGGCTGCTGAATTCCGATTGCCTGCGAATCATGCACGCCGACGCGGCCCACTGCCTGTTCCACAACGCCGCCGAGGCTCGCCGCTTGCTCGAGCTGCAACAGCGCCGAGGCGTCACACTCCGACCGCAGCGCGTCATGGCGCACAATCTCGGCATCGAGCACGCCCATTGCCTGACCATACTGGGCAACCGCTTCACGATCGATACGTACGGCTACGCCGACAAGCCGACGTACCGCGTACCCGTCTCCACCCCCGTGCTCTACCCCTGGCCCCGCGACAAGGACTTCGACCGCGTGCGGAAGAGCTACATGTGGTTCGGCAGCGGCGGCTTCGTTCACAAGGGGCTCGATCTCGTGCTGGAAGCGTTCGCCGGAATGCCCGACTACCACCTGACGATCTGCGGCCCGATCGCAAACCCGCTCGAACGCGACTTCGTCGATGCGTTTCGCAAGGAGCTGTACGAGACGCCGAACATTCACACCGTGGGCTGGACCGACATCAGCTCGCCGGAATTCGTGCGCCTAGCCAATGGCTGCGCCGGCTTGGTGTATCCGTCCTGCTCGGAGGGCGGCGGCGCCAGCGTCCTCTCGTGCATGCACGCGGGCATGATTCCGCTCGTGAGCTACGAGTCGAGCGTCGACATCGAGCCCGCGTACGGGGCCGTGCTCGAAAACTGCTCCGTCGACACGATCCGCAGCTCCGTCAGAGCCGTCTCCGAGCTGCTCGTCCGACACGCTCACACACATGGCACGCGCGTCTTGGGAATTCGCGCGCGCGAGCCATACAAAGGAGCGTTTCGCGGCCGAGTACAGAAAAGTCGCGAACGAGCTGGTTGCGGCGCGCGACAGGCTACGCGCGGCGCCGCAGGTCCGAACACCCTAGCTTCGCTCGAGCAGCAACCCGGCGGCCACGAGCTCGTCCGCGGCGGATCTGATCGAAGCGAACGGCAGGCCGGAACGCGCCGCAATGTCGAGCAGCGAATGCTCGCCGTCCGACTGATTCAGCACCCATAGGATCGCCCACTCGCGGTCGGGCAGCCGCTTGCCCCCGGTCAGACGATAGAGTCCGCGCTTTCCGAGCTGCGGCTCGCACTTCGGAGACTGGTTGACGTAGACGCCGTCGTGGTCGAGCACGTCGAAAATGGCACGAACCGCCTGATACGAATCGGCCAGCGATTCGCGCGTGACGAAATCGAGGTCGTCTGCCGAGCTGTGATACTCCGGATATTCGCCGTTCGGCGTGCGGGTCAGGCGTCCCATCGGGAGGTCGAAGCCCGGCGAGCAGAACTGCCGTTCGTCGTAGCCGTATGGCGAGAAGGAATCACCTTCGACCGCGCACTGCGCGACTGCAGGACGTGCGCGGCGGCGCGGTCGATAGCGGCGGTTTCCCGACGACTCCGCTTGTAGTGAGCGGCCCCCGGTCGCCGAGCAACGCAAGCACCAATCCGTGATCGACCCGACTCACGTTTTGCTCGTTGATGCTGAGCCAGCAGATCGAGCCGATCGTGCCCGGACCCCATACGAACCGGTAGCTGTGCTTCCTTTTTTCGGCCGCCACGGAAGCGGCCAAATAGGCGCTGACGGCGAGGCCGCTCAGGTTGTCGTTGCAAAGCGATGGATGACACAGGTGAGAAAAGATCAGGATCTCGCGTTCGCTCTCGCCCGGCACGAAAAACTCGCCGTACGACAGCGAGCCGGGCTCGAGCGTCGAATCGATGACGACCTCGTAGTCGCCCTCGCGCAGCGTCTCCAAGACGCGGTGCGGCAGGCAGAACCCCCAATCCTCGCGGTAGTACGACGTGCGATAGGGAATCCAGTCCGGGTGCTCGGGCAGCGAGAACAAATGCGGGCGAAGCTCGGCCAGGCCGAGCTTCGCCCGCACCGGCACGCTATAGCTCATCACATGCAGGTTGTGGTCGGCGAAGTCCACGATCTTGCGGCCGTCCGGCCCGCGCAGATACGCGCCGCGTATGTTCCATTCCTTCGGCACGACCCAGTCGAACACGGGCGTGCCGCTCGGGACCTCGTGGACCTCGAGCGGGACGAGCTGCGCGAGCGCGCCCAGAGTCTCTCTGGCTCCCGCGCCGGTGATGCTCCGGCAGATCGGATAAAGATCCGCCACGAGGCGATAGAGCCGCTCGCCGATGCCCTCCGCACCTGCCGGGTCCTGCGAAACGGCGCTCATCGTCGCCGGCTACTCGATCACACCGAGATCGGGAATCGGCACTATCCACTTGCCGCCCCAGGAGCGGATGTAGGAAGTCTGCGCCACGATTTCGGCTTTGAGGTTCCACGGCAGAATCAGCAGATAGTCCGGCTTCGTTTCCTCGATTTTTTCCGGCGGCAGAATGGGAATGTGCGTGCCCGGCGTGTACTTGCCCTGCTTGTACGGATTCCGGTCGACCGTGAAGTCCAGGAAGTCGGTGCGGATGCCGCAATAGTTCAGCAGCGTGTTGCCCTTGCCAGGCGCGCCGTAGCCCGCGATCGATTTGCCGGCGCCTTCGCTTCGATGAGGAACTCCAGGAGCTCCCGCTTGTTCTCCTTGACCTGCTCGGTGAAGCGTCATAGGGCTCGAGCCGGGTGAGACCGTACGGCGATTCTCGCATTAGCGCATGCACGGCCTGGCCGAGGGCTTCGTCGAATCTCGGCGTGCCGGGCGTAGATACGCAGCGAGCCGCCGTGCGTCGGCAGATCTCTTGCACGTCGAACAGCGTGAGCCCGTGGGCAGCGAAGACTTTCTCCACGGTGGCAAACGAGAAATACCAGAAGTGCTCGTGATAGATCGTGTCGAACTGGTTGTCCTGCATCAGCCGCATGAGGTGCGGGAATTCCATCGTCATGACGCCCCTGGCGCCAGCAGGATTCAGCCCCGCACGAAATCATTGAGAACGGCGCATGAGCGAGCACGTTGTTGCCGATGATCAGATCGGGCTGCCGGTACTTGGCTGCGAGCGTGCGTGGCGTTTCGCTGCCAAAGAACTTCACTTCGCGTCCGCATGCCTTTCTCGATAGCCACCTTCGCCACGTTCGCTGCGGGCTCGATGCCGAGACGGGAACGCCTTCTTGCACGAAGTGCTGCAGCAGATAGCCGTCGTTGCTCGCGATCTCCATGACGAGGCTGTTCGCGCCAAGGCCGAACCGCGCGAAATGGCCTCCACATACTGGCGAGCATGCTCGATCCAGGAGTCGGAATACGAGGAGAAGTACGCATACTCCTCGAAGAGTCGCTCGGCGAGACGAACTCGTCGAGCTGGACCAGAAAGCATTGCTCGCAGACCAACGCATGCAGCGGATAGAACGGCTCCATCTGGTTGAGGTGTTCCTGCTTGATGTGCGTCTGACACAGCGGCGACATGCCCAGATCGATGAACGTTCGCAGCGCGGCCGAACCGCAGAACCTGCACTTAGCCCGCGCGGCGCCTGCTGCGGCGCGTCACGTCCCTGCTCGACCATCACTGTGCTGGACCCCTTCATCGCCTGTCTCCCTGTCGGCTTGGAACGACGTCCGTTGTCTGCGTCGTTCGACGTTCAACACCATCATCACTGTACCGAAAAATCCGGCCACGCCGCATCCTTCGGCGCCAGCGTGGACACCTCTATCGGCCATTCGATACCGAAGCTCGGATCGTTGTAGCGCGCGCCGGATTGTAGCTCGCGGACGTAGAACTCCGACATCAGATACGAGACCTCCGTGTCGTTCGCGAGCGTTTGGAAGCCATGCGCAAACCCTTCGGGCACGAACAACATGCGGCCGTTGCTGTCGCTGAGCTCCACCCCCAACCACTTCAGGTACGTGGGCGAATCCGTTCGAAGATCGACCACGACGTCGAACAGCGATCCGCGGGAGCAGCGCACGAGCTTGGCCTCCGCTTTGGGAGCGCGCTGCCAGTGCATGCCGCGGACGGTGCCCTTCAGGCGGTTGCGCGAGATATTCGCTTGAACGAACGTGCCGTGTAGACCGTGCTCCTCGAACTCCCGCCGGCACCAGGTGCGCGCGAAAGAGCCGCGCTCATCGCCAATAGGCTCGACCTCGACGCACACCAACCCGGCGAAACGTGTCTGGACGAATTCCATGGATGTCGAGCGCCGCGAACAACGACGGTCACCACACTTTCCACGGAGCCTTGCCCTTCGACCAGAGGTCTTCCAAAACCATCTTGTCGCGCAGCGTATCCATGGGATGCCAGAACTGAGGGTGCCTGAAAGCACACAGCTCGCCGTCGCGCGCCAACCGCTCCAGGGGCTCTTTCTCCCAGACGGTCGAGTCGGCATCGATGTAACGAACAACCTGGGGATCCAGGAAAGAACCCCCCATTGACCCATGCGCCGTCACCCGTGGGTTTCGATGGAAGCGGGCGACCATGTCCGATTCGGCCGCCATCGTAAATGCGCCGAATCGGCCGGGCACCTGCACGGCGGTCATGGTGGCAAGCTTCCCGTGCTTCTTGTGAAATTCGATCTGCGCGCTGATGTCGATGTCGCCGACTCCGTCGCCGTACGTGAAGCAGAACGGATCGCCGTTCAAGAGATGTGCGACGCGCTTCAAGCGCCCGCCCGTCATCGTTGCATCACCCGTGTCGACCAACGTGACGCGCCAAGGCTCCGAGGACCTCCCTTGGTGATATTCGATCTCGCGCGTGGTCAGATCGACCGTGATATCGGTCGTATGGGTGAAGTAGCTGCAGAAATAGTCCTTGATGTAGTACGACTTGTAGCCGCAACAGACGATGAAGTCATTGATTCCGTAGGCGGAATAGATCTTCATGATGTGCCACAGGATCGGACGATCGCCGATCTCGACCATCGGCTTCGGGCGAACCGCGGTTTCCTCGGAGAGCCGTGTGCCGAAACCACCCGCCAATATTACGCATTGCATCTTCGAAGACACTGCGGCTGCTCCTCGGGACCCTTCCTCAGCCCTGCACCCAGTAAAGCGACTCGTCGACGGCGCCGCGCTCCCTGAGACGCGAGAGCACCTTCAATCGAATCAGATCCGACTCGCGGAAGCGCGAGTCGGAAAAGGCGATGCCCTGTAGCCCTTCCTTGAGACCGGCGATCGAGGAATCGAGCTTGTGCGCCGGCAAGTGCTCCGGAGCAAGCTCTTTGTAGAGGCTGAAATCGACTTGATAGGACCGGCGGTCCGGAGGCGCGTCCTTGTTGATCGAAACGGTCGTCCCGGGTATCGCACGCGCGACGGCCTCAGCAAGATCGCGGACCTGGTAGTTGCACTCATTGCGGCCGACGTTGATTGCGAGAAAAGGCCGGCCGTCAACAGGCCGCTGCGCGGCCCACTCGATCGCGAGCGCCATGTCTCGAACGTCGATCAACGGGCGCCACGGCGTGCCGTCGCTCAACACCTCGATTTTGCCCGTCGCGATCGCAGACGCCACGAAATCGTTGAGGACGAGGTCGAGCCGCAGACGCGGGCTGAAACCGCAGGCCGTCGGAAATCGTAGGCTAGTGACGACGACATCGTCGGTCGCAAGAGGCGCGAGGTCTTTCTCCGTGTCGATCTTCGAGTGAGCGTAAGCAGTGAGCGGATTGACGGGCGCTTGCTCGTTGCGTGCGCCGCCCTCGGCGAAACCGTATACGCTGCATGAGGAAGCAAAGACGACTCGCTTGACTCCGGCGTCGATCGCGAGCTTGGCAATATGCGCGCAGGCCCGGCGGTTCACCTCAGCGGTAACTTTCTCGAATGCCTTCCCCATCGGATCGTTCGAGATCGCCGCGAGCAAGACCAGCACGTCGACGCCTTCGAGAATGGATTCGTCGATGCGGCGCACATCGCCGAAGTGCTGAACATCGAGACACGCCTCCGGAAACCGATCGCGGCTCGTAAGGCACTGCCCGAAGAAGCAAGTATCGAGCCCCGAGAGTGTGGCGTTCGGATACCTGTTGCGTAGATGACGTGCCACTACAGGGCCGACATACCCCATGTTACCTGTGATCAGGAAATGCATTCATGTCCCTTTTTTTGCTTGGTGTGCGTCTGCAGGCCGACGTGGTTCGCGGCGCGGGCGATCTTGACCGAATCAGACGCACGAAAACAGCGACTCGCTCGGAAAAATCGCACGACCTCGCTCTCGGAATGGACGCCGACGCTCCGCCGCGGCAACGCGCGCATTGCGGCCGCGGGCTGAATTGCGGAGATTATGGTAAAACGATCGGCGCCGACGTGCGACACCCGCCGAACGCTGACCCCCGGTGCGCCAAACGTTGTACTCTAACGCTTTTTCGGTCCACGGGGCGGGTTCGGGGAACAGACAGAGGACCGAAACGTACGGCGTCTCCAGGGCAATCTACGCTGAATGAATACCATCTTCTTCGACTCGCCGATGGGCGACGACGAGCGCGGGCAGCGGATTTTCGAAGACCGGATGTGCCTCTCGTCACCGCAGAACAGGGCTCTCGCGTTCTTTGAGCTCGGGAGCGAGGCCGTCTGCAACGCGATCGCACCGCCGGCCCCCACCTGCACTCGACACGGGCGAAACGTCGCCCGCCCGCATGCCGCCGAGCAGCCCTTTCTGCTATGACTGCGCCGGATACCGCGACACTCTTGGACTCGACCAACCTTGGAACGATAGCCGGTCGTAGGGTGCTCGTAACGGGCGCTTCGGGATTCTTGGGCACGCACCTTTGCAAACGACTGGCGACAGCGGGCGCCGAGGTGCAAGCCGTGTCACGCGGCGCCCACGTTGCGGACTCAACCAACGTGCGGTGGTGGCAAGCGGACACCGCTGATCTCGACTCGGCGAAAAAGCTACTGAACGAGACGCAGCCGCACACGGTCTTTCACCTTGCCGGCCTAGTCACCGCGCGGCCGGAGATCGATCTCGTACTGCCGTCGGTCCATAGCTTGTTCCTCAGCACCGTGAACCTATTGACGGTCGCCGCGGGCTTGAACGGCTGCCGCGTGATCCTGATTGCCTCCCTCAACGAGCCGCCACCCTCGGCCGAGGAGCCCGTTCCCAGCTCCCCGTATTCCGCGGCCAAGTTCGCCGCGAGCACATACGGTCGGATGTTTCACCGCCTATACGGCACGCCGGTAGTCGCGGTGCGTCTCTTCATGACGTACGGACCGCATCAGGACGCGCAAAAACTGGTGCCGCACGTCGCGCTATCGCTGCTGCGCGGCGGCAGCCCGAAGCTCTCGAGCGGTCTGTGGCAAGCCGACTGGATCTACATCGACGATGCGATAGAAGGGATGATCAGCACGGCACTCGCTCCGGATATCGAAGGCTCGACTATCGATATCGGCTCCGGTCGGCTCATCGCAGTGCGAGATCTCGTAGAATCCATCGCCGAGCTCGTCGGCGGAATCGGCAAACCCGTGTTCGGTGCGTTGCCGGATCGACCCGTTGAGCCGCCGGCCCGCGTCGCCGACATCGAGTCTACGTACCGCAAGCTCGGTTGGCGGCCGCGAACCGAGCTGCGGGAAGGCTTGGCGGCCACCATCGAATGGTTCCGGCGGACGCTCGGAGGGACTCGCGAAGCTCCGAGCACGCTCCTCCGGCCCTAGTGGCGGAAATTCTTAGGTCGTCCGCGGACCGCCAGCGGTGGTTCTCGGCAAAGGAAAGTCCCATGCAAAAAGCAGTTGTAGCTAGGTTTGGAACAAGCGTCGCTTGCGCGCTGGTCGCATTGCTCGCCGACAGCGGCGCACGTGCTGCATGGGATACGGTGCCCACGTTCGGCGTGAGCGTAGAGCCGGATGACAATCCTCGGCTGGAGTCCGATGCGCTAAAGAAGTCGGACGTTCGGACCCTATTGGACGCGGGAGTGTCAGCCACCGCTTACAACCAGCGCGGGGAAATTCGCCTCCAACCCCGCGTCCAGGCCCAGCAGTACGGCAACGCCTCCAACAGCGATCTCGAAAACACCGACGTCTACTTTTCATCGCGCGGCCGTTACACGTGGTTGAAGGCGGAAGGCAATTTCTATCTCGATTCGTCGCGCCAGAGCATTCTGACCGGCGAGCTCGCAAACGCCGAGCCGCTCGACCCGGACGCGCCTGGTCTTCCGAGCTTGAGTACCGGGCAGCTCGTGTTTCTGAACCAAAACGTGACGAGGACCGTGCTGCAGCCGACCCTCGACGTGCGCCTCGGCGATGTGACCGATCTCGTCTTCGACACGCAGTATTCCACGGCCTCCTATTCCGGTCCGACCGTCATCACGCGGTCGAATTTCACGAACAGGAATCTCTCCTTCGGCGTGCAACGCCGGCTCAGCCCGCAGAATCGCGTGCTCGCGCGGCTCTATGCGGCCGACTACCAGGCCGACGTGACCGACAACACGACGCGCACGAATGGCCTCGCGGGCACATTCTCGCGGCAGCTGAACCAGACTCTCACGCTCGGACTCGACATCGGAGTGGCACGAAGCGATTTCAATTTTCTATCCGGCGCAGGCAGGGTCGACAGCTCCGACACGAGCTTCACTGCGCACGTCAGTCTCCGCCAGAGAGCCGCGAGAACGACGTTGAACTTCGACATCGGCCGTCAAGTCGATCCGAACGGATCGGGCTTCGTCGTAAGCCGCGATTCGGTTCTGTTGTCGCTATCCCGGACGTTCAAGCCACGTTTGATCGGCAACACCGGCGTGAGGATCGATCGAACGCGTGCGGTCGGGAACGTGCTCACGACCTCCGCCAATCGCGATTACGTCCGCCTGGAGCTCGGCCTCGAGTGGGCCTGGACCCAACGCCTATCGCTGAACACCGGCTACAGCTTCACGTCGCAGAAGTTCGTCGACACGGCCGATCAGCGGGTCGCGTCGAACTCTATCTACTTCGGTATCGGCTACTCGGCCCTGTCCCGGCGCCGCTAGCGGCGCCGTTCGCCATCAATCGGGCTCTGTCTCGCCTACGATCAGCAGCTGCGGCAGATCGCCTCCCGCGGCCGGGGGCGTTTTCCGCAACAGCAACCGCGTATGCGCGACGTTGGCCTTGTCGAACTTGATCGCGACGTCGACCATCACGTCGGTGTCGCCGGCCGCTTCGATCTTCTCGATCTCGAACTGTGCCCCGCCGTAGGTTTGCTGCAAAAAGGCGGGGTACGTCGGGTTCGACAGAAGCGCGGACCGATTGGCGAGCAGCTGTCCGCCCAGCAGTGAGCGGATGGCATCGGTGTTCCCCTGCGAGAGGGAATCGAAGTAGCGGTTCATCACCGCCGTAGTCTCTTGAGTTTCCACTTGGGCGACGACCGACTGCGAGAGAGCCAGCGTCGCTGCAAGAAATATCGAAACGAGGGTCTTCATCTCGGTTCCCGTCAGTTGGCCACGACGATGGCGATATAGTTCGCGTCCGCACCGCTCGCACCGGCCGCCAGGTTGCCGCCGAGCGTAACCGAACCGGCGTTGTACGTGCGGCTGTAAAGACGCATGGAGGTTCCAGCGGGGTTCGTGGTGCCGACGCTGAGCCCGGTGTCCGTGAACGCGCTCATCCAGGTCGGACGGCTGGCCGCACCTGCATCGTATGCAACGTAGACGGTAACCGGTCGATCGACGCTGAACGTCAGATAGTTGCTGCTCGTGTTGCCCACATCTGCGTTCGCCGTCATGATCCAGCGCCCGTTGGCAAGCACGCTCGGAATGCTCGTCAATCGATACGACCCGTCGACGTAGTAGAAGTCGTCAAGCTCCAACAGGTTCTGCTTGAGATATGGAGCCACCGTCGAACGCGACAGATTGTCGAGCACGAACGGCAACGCAGCGGGAGCCGACGGATTGAGCGCGTTGTGCCAGAGCGTCGCCAACACCACGTGGCCCAGACCGTTCGGATGGAGCGTATCGCTGAACAGACTGAAACGATTGACGGTCGAGCTCAGGAAATAGCTGAACAGATCGGGGCCGACCTGGCGCCCGGTGAGCTCGTAGCGAATCACGTCGTTGTACGGTTGAATGTAGCTCACGTTCCGCCAGGAGTTGAGCGGATCCGTGAAGATCGTCGAACCGGAGCCGAACGCCGGCGGCACGAGCGCTACATATACCGTCTTGCCGGCGCTCGTCAGCGAGTTGATCACCGTTTGGACGTTGCCTTTGTACGTGCCGTTGCACGCCGTACCGGAGCAGCCGCTGCCGCTCGGGATCCCGCGGTTCGAATCGTTCGTGCCGATCAAGAGCAACACCTTCTGACTCGCCGGATGGCGCGCCTTGATGGAGTTGAGGCGGCTGAACGCGGTCTGGGAGGAATCGTCGCCGCCGATGCCCTCGTTGAAGACCATGACCTGCTTGCCCAGGGAATTCTCGAGCAGATTGGTGAGCGGCGCCTCCATCCCCTCGTCGGCGACGATGCGGCCGTTCAGCGACTGGTCGTCGGTCCCGAAATTGTCGCCGATGCCGTTCGTGATGCTGTCCCCGACCGCCACGAAGTATTCGCCAGTCGTGCCGACAGCGGTGTTGGTATCGCGCGCGATCTCGACGTTGGAAGAGTTGCGCAGGCTCGCTACGACCGTATGGTTGCCCGGCGTAACCGACGAGTACGTCGCCGTGTAGGGCTCGGTCGTGTCGGTTATCGAATTCGTGCCGTCCAGAGTGAAGACGACTTTGCCGCCGGTGGGCACTTGCGTGGCAATGGCCGAGACGGAAAGCAAGTTGGTCACTTGCGTGGAGTACGACGTCGGCGTCGAGAGCGTGATGGACGGAGACGACCCAACCGCCTGAATCAACACGTTGTCGAAGGTCGACCGATCCTGACAATACAACGCCACCGTGCCCGTGCTTAGAGCGGAGTCCTGCACCGCGAACAACGGCACGCCGTTACGCAGCACCTGGATCTTGTTGCCCTGAACATCGATCGTGATGTGCTCCGTTTGCCCGACGACGTAGCCCCTGCCGTCGACCGCCAACGGCGTGAACACGCCGGCGACCTTCTTCTCCAGGCGGCTGAATCCGTAGCGGGCGTTCATCGTGAACCGGTAGTAGTTGTTCGGATCCACGTAGCGGAACATGACCCCCAGATCGTCGGAGAGGTCGTCCGGCCCATCGCTCGAGAGGAACGTCGCATCGACGCTGAAGCGGTAGTCCGTGAGCGTCGAGCCGGCACTGAGGTACGCAAACGTACCGAGATGGTAAGTCTGATCGAACGTTTGCAAGCTCTCCACGCGGTTGTTCTCGAGGAACTGCCCTGCAGAAACCAGCCAAGACGGCGAAAGGTTCGATTCGTTGACGACCGCCCACCCCACCGAGTTGCCATCGTCGAAGTTGTCAGTGAACGGCAGTGTGAGGACTGCCGCGTTCCCCGCCAGAGCCACCGCCTGCAAGCCGATGTTGCCGCCGTAGTCGGTCACGATGGTATGCCGGATCGTCAGCGTCTGATTCGCCGATGCGGCCGAGTAGGTCAACGTGATGACGCGGGCATAGACGTTCCCTGACGAATCGCCGATCGTCGTGGTGTACGAGCTCGCGCTCCCGTCGCTCAACGTCGCCTGCACTTGGCTCTGCGACATCCAGCCACCGAGGTAAATCTTCACGGTCCGCGGCGTCGTATCGGCAGGCACGGTCAACTGGTAACCATGGCCGACGCCCGTGAAGTAGACCAGCGACTGAGTACCGGCACTGCTCACGGTCGGAGTGCCGTCGGACCAGCTGTGGACGGTCCACGCCGTGTCGCCTTGGTAGCCGTTCGCACTGGTGCCGATCGCAGTAAAGTTGCTGATCTGCTGCGCCACACCGGCTTTGTGATTGAACGTTCCGGCAGTGGGACCCCAATGGGCCCAATCGGCCGTTCCGACGGCGGTCAGGTTGACGGACGCCGGCGCTGTCGTGACGGAACCGCTCAAGGTCGCGCCGGACGAAGAGGACAGCACGGTGATCGAAACGCTCTGGGCGTCCGTCGCATTCGCGGCGTCGCGCGCCGTAAACGTCACCGAGTACGGACTTCCGGCCGCCGCACCTGCTGGCGGCGTCCAGGTGAACGTGCCGCTACCGCCGCTCGCGGTGAAGCCGGCGCCGGCCGGAAGCGACGATGCCGTGATTTGCAGCGTGTCACCGACATCCGGGTCGGACGCCGTCACGCCGAAATTCAGTGTTTGACCCTCCGTCACCGACTGATTGCCCGGCGTCGTCAGAACAGGCGGATCGTTGACGGGATTCACCGTGAGCGTGACGGTCGCAGGCGTGGAGGCAGCGACCCCGTCGTTGGTCTTGAAGGAGAAGCTATCCGGGCCGTTGTAGTTCGCGGCTGGCGTGTACGTGACATGCGCGGTGCAGTTGCTCGGCGTTCCCGTGCACGAAATCGAGTTGATCGCGCCGAGCGCGCCGTGGGACGGTGCAGTGACGATCGCGAACGTCAGCGCATTGCCGTCGGCATCCGAACCCGCCAGCGTGAGCGGCAGCGCAACGTCTTCGTTCGTGCTCGACGACTGCGCGGCCGCCGTCGGAGGAGTATTGCCGGCTACCGATCCGGCCTGCAACGTCGCGGCTTGTAAACCGATGTTGCCGCCGTAGTCGGTCACGATCGTGTGCCGAATCGTGAGGGTGCGTCCGGCGGAGGCGGCGGCGTAGGTGAGAGTGATGACCCGTATGTACGCGTTCCCCGACGAGTCGCCGATTGTCGTCGTGAACGGGGTGGCGCTGCCGTCGCTCAGCGTTGCCTGCACTTGGCCTTGCGTCATCCAGCCGCCGACGTAGATTCGAACCGTCCGCTGTGTGGTATCGGCTGGGAGCGTCAGCTGGTAGCCGTGACCGAGACCCGTGAAATAGATCAGTGACTGAGTACCGCCGTTGCCGGCGGTCGGCGTGCCGTCCGTCCAGCTGTGGAACGTCCACACCGAATCCCCTTGATAACCGATCGCGCTGGCGCCGATCGCCGTGATGTTGCTGATCTGCTGGGCGACGCTCGCTTTGCGGTCGAAGCTGCTCGACGTCGGTCCCCAATGTGCCCAATCGGCTGTGCCTTCCGCCGTCAGATTCACCGAGGACGGCGAAGTGCCGACCGCACCGGAGAGCGTGCCGGAACCCGACGAAGAGCCCCCTTGGAGAGTCACGGCTTGCAAGCCGATGTTACCGCCGTAGTCGTTGACGATCGTTTGCTTAATCGTCAGCGTTTGACCGGTAGCCGCGGCGGCGTAGGTCAGCGTGACCATGTTCGCATAGGCGTTGCCCGACGAATTCCCGATCGTCGCGGTGAATGCCGTTGCGCTACCGTCGCTCAGCGTCGCTTGCACCAGGCTCTGAGTCATCCATCCGCCGAGATAGATGCGCACGGTCCGCTGCGTCGTGTCGGCAGGGACGGTCAGCTGATAACCGTGGCCGACTCCCGTGAAGTAAACGAGCGCCTGAGTGCCCCCGTTGCTCGCCGTCGGCGTACCGTCCGACCAGCTGTGAAACGTCCAGACAGAATCGCCCTGATACCCGATCGCGCTCGCGCCGATCGTCGTGATGTTGCTGATCTGCTGTGAAACGCCGGACTTGCGGTCGAAACTGCTCGCGGTCGGCCCCCAATGGGCCCAGTCCGCCGTTCCCTCGGCGGTCAGGTTCACCGAAGTAGGCGCGGTCGCGACCGTGCCGGTGAGCTGCGCGCCCGAGGCGACACCCACGTAAAGGAACAGCAGAGGGACCAACGACCGTAGAATCTTGCCAGCAAGCTTCATGGCGGGGTTCGACTCACTCCTTGACCGCGTATTCGCCGGGAGGCGCACCTACAAACCTGCAGCATCCGCCGCAGAGCTCAAAGAACCTTGAGCCTGCAGTCTGACACATGCAAAACGATTCCTTAACAGCCGCCTCGGAGGCGCGTAAGAAATACCGACACTCCCGATGCCGCGACAGCGACTGTAGCGACCGTTTAGCGAACTTTGTGGTGCGAATGCATCGACTGGCACCGTGGCGCCAATCGACGCTCGAGCGCACTTTTGAGAAGCCGTCCTGTGGCGCAAACGCCGGTAGTCCTTACAATTGATCTAATTTTTTTTCATTTGATCGGAGCGGATTGGCCAATGGAGATGAAGTTGCCGAAAGCCCTACGTCGCGCGGTGCACCGAGGGTCGCGATACGAGTGCCCATTCTGCGCCTCGATCGTGAACGCGATGAAGCCGTTCGGCTTCGAGTTTCCGGTGCTTGCAGAGAAACGGGTCGTCGGGGGCGGTCTGCGCGACAATTGCCTGTGTCCTGTCTGCGGTTCTGTCGACCGCGAGCGGCTGCTGCTTCTCTACCTGCGCGAACGCACCTCGCTGTTCACTCGGCCGACCAAGTTGCTGCACTTCGCGCCCGAACCGCAGCTGCGTACCGAGATAGCGAAGCATCGGAACGTGAACTACACGACGGCCGATCTGAACCGCGACGACGTCACCGCTCGGATCGACATCACCGACATTCGTTTCCCCGACGCCTCCTTCGACGCGATCATTTGCAATCACGTGCTCGAGCACATCCCCGACGATCGCAAGGCGATGAAGGAGCTCCGCCGCGTGCTCAAGCCCGGCGGCTGGGGCATTCTGCAGGTGCCGATTTCCTACGTGCTCGCCGCCACCCACGAAGATCCGTCGATCGTCACCACCGAAGCGCGCGAGCAAGCCTTCGGCCAGTACGACCACGTGAGAATCTACGCAAAGGACTACGTCGACCGGCTCGTCGGCGCCGGATTCAAAGTCGAGCAGTTCGACTGGACGAAGCAAGGCGACGCCTTCGGCGGCTCGTCGAATCGGTTTGCGCTGATCCCCGAAGAGCGTGTCTTTGCGGTAGCCTGATCTTGCACCGACGGCGGCGCCGGCGACGCAGATCAGACGGCCTGCGAGCGCCCGCGAAAATGACGGACGACTTCCGGGACGTCTAGCAGCCAAAACAGCGCTGCAGCAGCAACGCGCCCGTAGCTGATTCGTAGACCGATCTTCGCCAAGGAGTCCCGCTGATATTTCCAGAAATCGCGGCCCTTCCGCTGGAAGACGGATTTGCCGAGAAAGCGGTAGTGAACGGCTATTCGCAGACGCATCATTCGCTCGAACTCGTCCCGCGAGAAGTGCCTCCGGCCGTATTGCTGGAAAATCCAGAGATCCTCGGACGGGTAGGTGTTGTAGCGGCGGTTACGCGACGTGTACGACTCGTTGTGGCGGCGGGTAAACGTCAACACCTTGAACACGAAACCGAGATCGCTCTCCTCGAGCAATCGCAAGCACGACTCGTAGTCCGCGTGTATGAAGCTCGAATCGTAGAACGGTCGATGCTTCCGCACCAAATCCGCACGCAGAAGGATGTTTGACGGCGAGCCGAACACCGCCACCTCGTGAAGCAGGCTCTGGCGGCAGATTTGTGCCCCGGGAGTAACAGTCTTGCCGCTCGGGATGCCCCCGAGGCTCGGATAGAGTTCCTCGAGACGATACGCGCTGACTATTCCGACGGAAGGATGCCCCATCGCAACCGCGACCATCTCGTCGAGGCAGCTCGGGTACATCCAGTCGTCGGCGTGGAGCATCTTGAAATAGGCCGCCTCCGGCTCGAGATAGCTCAGCGCCCGATTCCAGTTGTCCATCTGCCCGAGGTGCTCGGCGTGCGTGCGCACACGGATGCGCGGATCCTTCTCGGCGTAGCGGCTCGCGATCGACACAGTATCGTCGGTGCTCCGATTGTCGGAGATCGTGAACGTCCAGTTGTCGTACGTCTGCCGAAGAACGCTCTCTATGCACTCGGCGATATACGGACCTCCGTTGTAAACCGGCGTGATGATGTCCACGAGGGGCCGCTCGTTCGGTGTGTGGCTCATCGGTCCGGATCCGGAGACGGCTGCGGCATCGCTCGCTTCAACGTTGGCGGAGCACGCGGGCGGGGTTGCCTACGGCGATCGCGTTCGGCGGAATGCTTCGCGACACCACGGCTCCCGCTCCGACCACCGCTCCGTCGCCAATGTGAACGCCGTCGAGCACGACCACCCCATATCCGAGCCATACACCGCTGCCGATCTCGATTCCTCCCGCGCTCGTGACCGGCTGTTCCCTGATCGACCGATCCGGCGCGATGCCATGATTGAACGTATAGAAGGCGCAGCCCGCGGCGACCATCGTGTCGGCCCCGATCGTAAGCGGACTCTTGTATGCCACGATTTGACACCGCGGATGGATGAAGCTGTCCTCTCCGATCGTCACGCTACCGCCCTGCCCCGTCTCGATCACCGAGTCGCGCATGATGGCGGCGCGGGCCTTGAGGGTTACAGGCCCGCCGCCGGCACCCTGGTGAACCACGACTCGCTCCCCGATATAGCTTTGCGGCTCGAGTCGCAGGTCGAAATGACAGATGTCGGCGTCGGGATGAACGAACGGCCGTTCGGTGAGACGCGCGAGATACGTTCCGCCCACGTACCTCGGCGCAAACAGCGCAGCCATCCGAGCCGCGATCCGGCCCGCTCGGCTCAAACCCGCAAACCGGAGCCAGAATAGTTCCCACCGACGTATCGCGTAGCGGCGCATCTCGCGTACTTTGACGTGACCTCAATTGGCAGCGGCGCGCCGCTGCATCGCATTGGACCCGGGCCGCCCGGGTGGCGAGAATCCCGACGCCGTTATATGCGCCGGCGCGCGACCAAGCAAGCGATCAGCAGCCCGAAAACGGTGAACGGATCGAACGCGCCGCCGCCGCCATCGTCCTCGACGATGATCTCGCGCGTCGCGGTGGAGTTATTTCCGGAGGCATCGGAGACCGAATAGGTCATCGTGTAACGGCCCGGAACCTTCGTGTTCACCGACCCGGTGATGACGATCTGTCCCGTGAGGTCGCCATCAACGGCGTCGCGCGCCGCTCGCGCCCGCCTCGACGTACGTCCAATTGACGCGGAGATTGACCGTTGAATGGTCGAGCAAGACGAGCAACGGCGGCTCCGTGTCGACGACGTTCACTGTTCGGGTCGCCGTGGCAGTGAGACCGGAGGAATCGGTTACGAAGTAGGTCTCGCGTGTAGGTTCCGAGCCGCCGGACGTCGATGTCGTAGGCCGCCCGCACCATGCCGGTCAAATCGCCGTCGATCGCATCGATTCGCGGTCGCGCCGGGATCGGCGTACGGGTGACCGCCCTCGATCGTGAGCGGGTTCGAGCCGTTGAGCGTCAGGACCGGCGGAGCGTCGGCGACGACCCGCACCGTCCTGGCCGCGGTCGCGACGTTGCCCGAGGAGTCGGTCACGCGGTACATGACCGTATACGTTCCGACCGTCGTCGTATCGACCCCGTTGGTCACGACGATCTGAGCCGTCAGATCGCCGTCTTCCGGGTCTGTCGCGCTTGCACCGCGATCGACGTAGGCCGAACCGAGAGCGACGGTGGCTGGGTTCGCGCCGATCACGGTGATCACCGGCGGAGACGTATCGAGGATTCGCAAGGCGAACGTGCTGCTGGCGGGTGTTTCGCCCGCCACTCCGGACGAGGCTCGAACCGTTACCGTATAGGGCGACCCGGCGCGGTCGGCTGCCGTCGGCGTGCCGCTGATTACGCCCGAAGCGGAGTCGATCGACAACGTAGGCGGCAAGCCGAGCGCGGTATAGGTCAGCGGATCGCCATCGACATCGACGAACGCCGTGGCGGCGTTGAGCATGTATGCGACGCCGGCCGTCGCGGTTTGGTCCGGAATCGGCGCAACGACCGCCGGCGAGTCGCTCTGAGGCGTGACCGTCACCGTGAAGCTCGCGTCGACGAACAGACCGTCGGTGTCTGTCGCCCGCACACGGATCACGCCCGCGCCGTTGCCGTTCGGCGCGAACGTCAGCGTCAGCGTGCCGTTCGCGACGGCCGTTCCGACCAGCGACGGATTCGTGTCGTCGACCACCGTGAACGTGAGCGCGCTGTCGGCATCCTCGAGATCGGCAAACGCCGGGTACAGCGGCACGTCGAACGGCGGCGCGTCCTCGTCGACGGTGACGTCGGTGAGACCGCTGGTAGTGGGATTGCCGTTCAAATGCAGGCGCCCGACGTCGTCCTTGTTCATCGTGAACAGATCGGGCGTGCCGCTGCCGTCGGCGTCGGCAAGGCCCAACCAGAGCGTATCGAGCGCGTCCGTCGAAATCGTCGTGCCGGCGACGAAGCCGCCGGCACCGTCGTTGAGGTACAGCACGTTGCGGCCGCCGCGATTGCCCGTGACGACGTCGACGTGGCCGTCGCCGTCGACGTCGCCCACGGCGAGCCCGAACGTCTCGTCGGGGTCTTGCGTGAGGTCCACGCCGGTCGGGAATCCACCGGTGCCGTCGTTGTAGTAGACGTGGTCGCGCGCGTACTCGTCGTTGCCGCCCGCGGCGCTATTGCCGGTGATGATGTCGAGATCACCGTCGCCATCGACGTCTGCGAGCGCGATTTGCCGTGTGCCCCGAATGTCCCCGAGCGACACGCCGCTCGCGAAACCGCCGTTGCCGTCGTTGAAGTAGATCCGGACCGGCAGACCGTAGTTGCCGACGACGATATCGGGAGCCCCGTCGCCGTTCACGTCGCCGATCGTCACGGCCCAAGACGGCTCGAAACCCGCGGTGTCGAGGTCGACGGCTGCCGGGAAGTTGCCGCTGCCGTCGTTCAGGTAGATTCGGTTCGGCCCGTCGCTGTTCGCAACGACCAGGTCGACGTGGCCGTCTCCATCCAGATCCGCGGCCGCGATCCCGCGCGTAACGTCAGTCTGTGGGCCGAAGTCGGTCCCCGCATCGAAGCGGCCCGTGCCGTCGTTCCGGTAGATGCGGTTACCGTCACCGCCGTTGCCTTCGACGATGTCGAGATCGCCGTCGCCGTCGACATCCACCAGCAGGATCGCGTTCGTCGAGCGCGCGGCGGTGACAGGCGTGCCTTCGGAAAACTTACCGGTTCCATCATTGAGGAAAAGCATGTTGGCAGCGAAGCGCTTGGCCTCCACCACGTCGATGTCGCCATCGCCATCGACGTCCCCGAGCGCCGCTCCGTACGTCTGGAGGTTATCCGCGGAGAACGTGCCGGACTGCGTGAACGTACCCACCGGATCGTTCGTGTAGCTGCGATTGACTCCGCCGTAGACGCCCTCGACCGCGTCGAGATCGAGGTCGGCGTCGAGGTCGATCAGTGCGACCGAGGAGGTGGACCCCGCATGCGAGCTCAGCGATCCTGCGGCCGTGAAGCCGCCGCTGCCGTCGGCCAGATACAGCGCGCTCTTCGGCCCGCTGGTGAAGGAGTCGCCGATGCCGAGCACAATGTCGGGCAACGAATCGCCGTTGAAGTCGCCCACGTCGACCGACGAGAAAAACGCGGCCCCGCCCGGCAAATCGACACCTGTGAACGTATTCGCCCCGGAGTTCAAAAAGTAGCGGGCCGACCGGTTCAAGCTGGCTTCGACGACGTCGAGATGCCCATCGCCGTCCAGATCGCGTACCGCGACGGCGACGGTATTCTCCGGGAACGTGTTGACGGGAATACCGGCGCCGAACCCGCCGGCGCCGTTGCCGAAATACAGCATGATCGGTGCGCTGTAGTTGCCTTCGAGCAGATCGGCACGGCCATCGCCGTCGAAGTCGGCCAACACCACTGCGCGCGTGTCGAACGTATCGCTCGACACGGGCGTGAGGCTTTCGACGAAGGAACCCGTGCCGTCGTTCAGGAAGATCCGGTTGGTGTCGCCGCTCGTCGCAACGACGAGATCCACGTAGCCGTTGCCGTCGAGATCGGCCGCTGCGACGCCGCGCGCGTCCAGGCTGTCCGGCGATAGGTTTACGCCCGGATCGAAGGTGCCGTCGCCGTGCCCCTTGTAGATGCGGCTCGGGGAGCCGGAATTGACGACGACTAGATCCGCTTTCGAGTCGTTGTCGAGGTCGACGATTACGCCGCCCTGGCCGTTCGCGACATCGTCGGCATCGTTGCCAATCGCGCTGCGCTCGACGAGCCCGCCGCTGCCATCGTTGATGAAAACGCGGTTGAGCGCGCCCTCCTTCACTTCGACCACGTCGCGATCGCCGTCGCCATCGACGTCGCCGACCACCAACCTGATCGTGAGCGCGCGATCCTCGCCGATCGTGACGGAGTCCTTGAACGGTTGGCCCGGCGCCTGCGCCGAGACGCCTTCGGCGAGCACGATCGCGATGATCAGTGCGAGCGGAACGCTCCAGCGCGCACGGTGAAGAGTCCGATCGTCCCGCTCGACTCGCCCGTTGTTGTTATACATATCGGCCAATCCGCTGGCGATGAAGCTCGCCCCGAGTCGGGTCGGGGCTGCAGAGGGGCCAATCGTAAGCACTTCGCCTTCCTGGCGAAGTGACGAGTTAACGGATTCCGGGAAAAAAATAGCTTCTGTTAAAGCTCGATCAGGCTTCCCGCCACGGGCCTCGTTTCCTCTGCGGGAACACGATGAAGCGTCGGCCTGCGAAGTTCAGGACGAGCCCGAGCGCAGCTGCGATCGATTTAGCGGCCCACGGCGCGGCGCCCGCGTCGTACAGACCGCTCGTCACGCCGAGGTCGAACAGTGCGACGACCGAGATCAGCGCCAGATACAACACGGTTTCCGTCGAAGCCGACCATTTCACTTGGCGTTCGAAGAGAAGCCACAGACACAGCCAGTAGTTCACCGCGGCAGCCGTGAAGAAGGCAATGAGAACGGACGCCGTTATCCCGAGATCGGCGTGGAACAGAAGCAGGAACACGACCAGGTTGCTCAACGCAGCGGTGCCGCCGATCACGCAATAGACGAGGAACTGCAGGAACACCGGAGCGTGGCTCGCGTTGTACCGAATGATGCAGTAGAGCGCCCGAAACGCGTCTTTCAGGCCGATCTTCTTGCCTTCCTCGTAGGTGCGGCCCGAATACGAGATGCCCATCTCGTAGACCCGCACCCGCATGTCCGCGATCTGGGCCACAAGCTCGGGCTCGATGCCGAATCGATCCTCGTGTATCACGATTCGTTTCGCGACGTCGCGCGAAAAGACCTTATAGCAGCACTCCATGTCCGTGAGGTTCAGATCCGTGAACATATTGGACAGAAGCGTCAGCAGCTTGTTGGCAACCGAGTGCCAAAAGTACAGCACGCGCCGCGTCGTGGAGGCGAGGAATCGAGACCCGAGCACCACGTCGGCACGCTGATCGAGAATAGGCTCGAGCATACGCCGCAGATCCTGCGGATCGTACTCGAGGTCCGCGTCCTGTATCGCGACCACGTCGCCGGTCGCATGCGCGAAGCCCGTACGAACGGCCGCACCTTTGCCGCGGTTGCGCTCATGCTTGACAACAGTGATCTCGGGATAGCGCCGCGCCAATTCCAACGCGACCGCGTAGCTCTGGTCCCGCGAGCAGTCGTCCACGATCACGATCTGCAGCGCGATGTCGCCGCCGGCTATCCGCAGCACATGCTCAATGCAATGCGCGAGCGTCTTTTCTTCGTTGTAGCAAGGAATGAGAACGGACAGCAGCACGGACGGCCCTCCGAACAAGTCCTTTACGCGGTGACGGCGCCGCCGGTCAGCAGCGTCTCGAAGTATTCGATCGTCTTCTTCAGGCCTTCACGAAGGGGCACCTTCGGCTGCCAGTCCAGGCGTTCCGCTGCGAGCGTGATGTCCGGGCGACGCTGCTTCGGGTCGTCCGCCGGTAAAGGATGCCGCTCGATCTTCGACTTTGAGCCCGTGAGGTCTATGACCTCCTCGGCGAGCTCGCGAATGGTGAACTCCGTCGGATTGCCGAGATTGATAGGGCCCGGAAAATCATCGGCCAGCTCCATGAAGCTGACGAATGCCTCGATCAGGTCGCTGACGTAACAAAACGACCGCGTCTGAGAGCCGTCGCCGTATATCGTGATCGGGTCGCCGCGCAGAGCCTGGACGACGAAGCTCGAAACCACCCGCCCGTCGTTCGGGTGCATCCGCGGACCGTAGGTATTGAAGATCCGCGCGACTTTGATTGGCAATCGATGCTGACGGTAATAGTCGAAGAACAGGGTCTCGGCGCAACGCTTGCCCTCGTCGTAGCACGATCGAGGCCCAATGGGATTTACGTGGCCCCAATACGCTCTCGGTCTGCGGATGAACTTCGGGATCACCGTAGACCTCGCTCGTCGACGCCTGGAAGATCGTGGCGCGCAGCCGCTTCGCGAGGCCGAGCATGTTGATCGCGCCGTGCACGCTGGTCTTCGTGGTCTGGACCGGATCGTGCTGGTAGTGAATGGGCGAAGCCGGACAGGCCAGGTTGTAGATCTGATCGACTTCGATGTAGAGCGGGAACGTCACGTCGTGCCGCATCAGCTCGAAGCGCGAATCGCCGACGAGATGATGGACATTCTGTTTCGAGCCGGTAAAGAAATTGTCGACGCAAACGACGTCCTTCCCCATCGCCACGAGGCGATCGCAAAGATGGCTGCCGAGAAAGCCCGCGCCGCCCGTCACGAGCACGCGGTCGTTGGTCCTGGGCTTAGTGTGCATCCGAGCTCCTTTGAGAATGCGGCACGTGGCCGACGGCCGGGCTGCATGACCACTTGCTCAGCGCTCCCGGCAACTCGAGCGGCGTAGTCTCCGGCGGGGGCTGCGGCAGCACGTCATCCATACCCTGCATGAGCTGCAGCGGCCCCGGCTTGACCCTGCCGTCGAAATCGTAGAGATACGCCGCCGCGCCGGGCGCGTGAACGGCGTCCAACTGCCGGCCGATCGTGTCCGCCAGAAACAACGTGAAGCGCTCCTCATCGGCGCCCGCCGCGTACCAGATATGCGAAAAAACGAGCCACGTCCTGCCGCAGCCCTCGAGCTTCGCGGCGTCCGCGAAATAGAACCGCCAGTCGAGGCGGGGTGATCTCCCGATGAGCGTTGGACGCGCTTCGAGCCCGTAGCTCGGCGCATACCAGCGATAGGCGTCCGCCGCCCCGTAATAGACGAAGACTCTGTCGGCCGGCATTGCGCGCTCTCGCAGGTGCTCGAGCACGGGCTTCAGCTCCTCACGCGCGAATGGAGGCGATTCAGCCGCCGCCGTGACGGTCGCGCGCGCCATCGGCCAGGCGAAAATCAGCGCCAACCCCGCCGCCACGATTTGTCGATAGCTGATGGCTTTCGTCCGGATCTCTGCAATACCCGCGGCGACGAGCAGTATGAAAACCGGTGCCGAGAACAAGAGCAGGCGCGGCACGATCGGATAGAGTCGGAACGTCGAGGCCGCCAGCAACACGATGGGCGGCAACGTCAGCAACCAGAACCACACCGTGCGCCGCTGCCAAAAAGTGGTCAGCGCGATGAGCGCCATGACCATCGCCAGCTTCGTGGACTCGAATCCGGCCTCGTTGAAGAACATGGAGGCCGCGCCCCATAGACGCGTGGAGCCTCCCGAGAGTCGTCGGAACGATCGAGACGAAGGATCCCGCCCAGTAGTCGGTCATGTACGACAGCACCCGAGTAGCGCCGCCCACGGACAGACGATAATCGCCCAGGAAGCTGCCGAGCCACACTACGCTGAGGGCGGCCACTGCAGCGGCATGTCGGACCTGCCGAGCGAAGACGAACTTGGCAAACAGAACGAGTCCGATTCCGGCAAGAACGAAAGTCACCGGGAAGGAGATCCAAGTGCCGATGCAACCCACCGCCAACAGCATCGCGGCGCTCGCCACCGTCGGACGGCTGACGTGATAGTGGGCCGCGAGCAGAGCCGCGGTCACGCACGCGACATCGACCTCGTAGGGTTTGAATTCGCCTGCGTAGTAGCTGAGCTGCGGCGCAAACGCGAACAACGCGACGGCGACGACGGTGCCGAATTCGTCGAGCACCCGACGCGCGAGCCGCCAGAAGAGCACCAGGGACACGACGCTGGCGACGAACGGCAACAGCCGCAACGCCAAGTCGCTTTGCGCCAGATGAATGAACAGATATTTCGCGGCGACGAGAAAGCCGTAAGGCGCCATTTGCTCGTTGCCGAGCGAGCCCGCCAGGTCGCCGAACGCTCGCGCACGAACGTTCGCGGCGAGCATCGACTCGTCCAGCCAAAGAGATCTGCTGCCGGCGAAGGTCGCGACGCGGACGAGAAGCCCCAGCGCAAGCACCACGAAGGTGGCAATGCGGACCGGCCGATGGCCGGCGTGCTCGAGCGCTGATTCCGTGCGCTCCAACGCGTTCGTGAACATCCTGCGTTCGACGCGGGGACGTACGCTCGGGCAGTGCCGACGCCGGCGATCTACCGGCTCGGACTCACGCTCGTTGCGTGAGCCATTCGTTGCCCGACGCGCGCCCACTTTCTCTTCTTGGTGCGCGTGAACGATCTATAAGCTAGCAGAAATTTCGGCGGCGGAATACGACCGGCTTCGCTCTGCGTCGAGACGCCGATGCCTACATCCGCTGCGGTTCGGCGGCTTTGCCGGCACCCGCCACCATCGCGCCGATCTCCCGCATCCGACATAGATTCACGGTGGCACTGCCGGCACCATGGATGCGATATCGTTCGCGAATCTTGCGCTCGGTCAACCGCTCGAGCCTCAGTGACCAGCGCGAGATTACGGGCCAGGCAACCGCGCGCTTGCAGATCGAGAGTCGAACGCGGTCCGAGGCGCAGAACGCTAGCTCGGCAAACGACTGCTCGCCGCAGAGCTCCTGCAGGACGAACAGTACGCTTCGGAGGCGAGCCGCGGCACCGATCGCGGCCGCACGGCTCAAGGCGTCCCGCCAATCGACCGCGTCACCGCAGCGCTCGATCAGTCGCCTCATGTCGTACAGGGGCCGCAGCGGCAAGAAGAACAGCGCGAAATTGCGGTCGACGATCTCCGTATGCAAAAACGACAACATCACCTCGTCGAGCGGAGCCGGCAGCAGGTAGCTCGCATCGTCTCGGTCCGTTTGCGCGGCGCGGGCCCACAGGTCCGCCGTCGGCAACGCCGGCTCGGCGTATGGCGGTACGGCGGCAAGGTGAAGCTCGATCGCGGCGGGCGCATCGGCTCGAACGAGCGGCGTGAGATGATGATGACCCGCGTGATCGAATGTTTCCTGGTCGTTCTCCGCGTAGCCGATCTCCCGCAACGCTCCGCAAGCTTCCGCCGCAGCCGCGACGGGCACGAGCAAGTCGATGTCCGCGAAGAACCGCTCTCCGGCATCCTCGTACAGCCCCGACATCAGATACGCGGCGCCCTTGATCGGCATCGGCCGAATACCGCGCCGATTCAATGCCCCGATGGCCTCGTAGACCTGCGCAAGCAACGACTCGTTACGAGCGGTATTCAGCGCATAGAAACTGCTCAGATACGTTGCGACCGTGGCGGGTACCCGTGCCTCGAGCCCGCAGCGGGCGAGCGCCTTCCAAAAGGTCGCCGTTACGAGGTTCGCGTTCGCAAACGACAGCACGTCCGTCCAGAACGGCGACGCATGATCGGAGTCCCGGAGCTCGATCGAGCCTCCCTCGCGGCGGCCGAACAACACGTCGACCAAGAGGCTCCAAGCCCGCATGCGCCCGTTCATGGCAGGACGGCATCGAATTCGGCCAGAGCCTCGCCGAGATCGTCGAATCTCAGCTCGTAGCATGGAGTCTCGCGAAGCCACTCGACCAACGTTTCCACGGAGCCGCGACTAAGCGTCTGAGACTGATCGTAGCCGGCCTCGGTCATTCGCAGCAGCGCGTCGCTGCGCGCAATCTCGGAGAGACTCGCAGCGGTGCCCGCCTCGAACTTCGGAAACACGAGCGCGGCGATCTCCAGAGATTTCGCAGTCGACCGTTTGCCGCCTAGCGGCAGGTACTTGAGGCGCTTGCCGTCCGCGCGTCCGTGCTCGGGGATCGCCGCAAGCTCCGGCCAGAACGACTCGAGCGCCGGCCACGAGCCCGACTTGATGCCGATCAGCGAGGGCACGGGGCGAAGCCGGATCGGCGGCGCAAACAACAGCGCCAAGTCGTCGGTGCAATATTCGTAGCCGGCGGCCACCAGCGCGGCGGTCAACGTCGACTTGCCGCTGCCCGAAGCGGCGGGCATGACCACGCACTGCCCGCCGCGCGCGACGGCAGCCGCGTGCAGCGCCGCAAAGCAGTCGGACAACGCGTGGGTCAAGGTCAGCACCAGCCCATAGACCAGCGACGCGACCTCGGTTCGTTGGCTGCAACGGCCGACCACGCTGCCGTCGACGCAGGCAATCCATGCCTCGCCATCGAAATGAATAGCCGCCTCGGTGCAATCTGCGAGCTCGACCGAGTCGGGAACGACGGCATCGCCGAACAGCGAATCCACGGTCGACGCCAAGTCGTCGTCGCAGCGCAAGATCAGCGCCGAGTCGAGCAGACCCAGCACGCGCCTGGACCCTCGTTCGGCGCGGCCAACCGCTTCGCACGCTCGCTCGCCGCGATGGGCCGACGGACCCGGCGACTCGGCGCTCTCAGCCGACTCGAGCGCCTCTTCGTCGGACGCGGCGACGGGCAGGGGGTCGTCCTGAGCGAGCACCCAGCCGCAGCGGCGCCAGTCATCGAGCAGCGATTCGACGTCTGATCGAGCACGCGCCGCGGAGATGCTCGCCGCATCGGCCAGCTCGGCGATCGTCTCCGAGGCGGAAGCACCTTGCTCGAAGAGCCGCCAAACGAAC
The DNA here is from genome assembly GCA_963817615.1 of uncultured Gammaproteobacteria bacterium. Classification (GTDB taxonomy): domain Bacteria; phylum Pseudomonadota; class Gammaproteobacteria; order Steroidobacterales; family Rariloculaceae; genus FEN-1219. The sequence goes on from CAWFPH010000003.1 coordinate 1,980,248, forward strand.
GCCGCGGATGCGTTGAGCGAAAACAACCGGCCGTCGGCCTCGTCGTAGAGAACCAAGCCCGCCGAGTCCACGGCGTAGGTCCGAATCGAGCGACGGAATGTGACGCCTGGAAGCGAAGGCACCGGCCCGCCTCAATGGTAAGCCAAGGAGGCCAAAGTAAAACGCCGCGGTTCGGACGCCCCGAAGGGCCCTATGCCGCGGCGCAGTCGCGGGCGTTCCTCGAGATGCAGAAACGCCTCGTTCCGGGACGTCTAGTCCCAAGACTTGAAAAACTTCTTCTCTTATCTTCTTCTTCAGCTTGAATGTCGACGGATACGTAACGCCACCCGACTTGTGCAGCTGACCCGCGAACGTGCTCGAGGACATCGCCAGCATGACCGGCGGCACGTATACCGCAAGCTTGCTGGCAGTTTTCAGGAACTTACGTCGCGAGGATTGCACTTTGTCGGTCGTCTCATTCTCCATTGATGCGCACTCCGAATCGATCGAACCCACCCATTTAACAAAGTTCTTTTATCGAGCACATCTAGCGATGTCAATGCATCGACATCGAAATCGTGCCAGTCGCAGAAATAGTGTAAGAAGCACCGGCACTCTTGGCCGAAGGAGTAAAGAAAGTCGGCGTTTTCCGGCCTCCGGGGTCGCGTTTGACCCCGCCGACGCGGGGCGTCTAGACTAATTCGCGCAACGGGACACGGGCGTTTAGCTCAGCGGGAGAGCGCTCCCTTCACACGGGAGAGGTCGCTGGTTCGATCCCAGCATCGCCCACCATACCCGTCCCGCAGCCTCAGCCGGGCAGCCCGCGCCCGACCGGAATCCGCAACGACCTGCCGCGGCCGATGCCGTAATAGGCGATGCCGAGCGACTCCATCTTCACGGGGTCGTAGATGTTGCGGCCATCGAAGATGACGGGTTCCTGCAGCGCGGCTTTGATCACGTCGAAATCCGGGCTCCTGAATTCGCGCCATTCCGTGACGATTGCGAGTGCCGCTGACCCGGTCAGCGCGTCCTCCGCTCGTTCGCAAAGCACGAGATCGTCGCGGGCGCCGAACACGCGGTGGGCCTCTTCCGTTGCAACGGGATCGTAAGCACGCACCTTGGCGCCCGCCTTCCACAAGGCCGTCAGCAACACCCGGCTCGGTGCCTCGCGCATGTCGTCCGTATTCGGCTTGAACGACAGACCCCATACTGCAATCGTCTTGCCGGCAAGCTGTCCGCCGAAGTGCTGGACGATCTTGTCGAAAACCAAGTTCTTCTGGCGCTTGTTGACGTTCTCGACGGCGCGCAACAGCTCCGGCTCGTAGTCGACTTGCGTCGACGACGCGACCAGAGCTTGCACGTCCTTCGGAAAACAGGAACCGCCGTAGCCGCAGCCCGGATAAATGAACGAGTAGCCTATTCGCGGGTCCGAGCCGATCCCGAGGCGCACCTGCTCGATGTCCGCGCCGACCCGCTCGGCCATGTTCGCGAGCTCGTTCATGAAGCTGATCCGCGCAGCGAGCATCGCGTTGGCGGCATATTTGGTGAGCTCCGCCGAGCGCACGTCCATCAAGATCGCGCGATCGCGGTTCCGAGTGAACGGATCGTAGAGCGTGCGCAGCAGCTCCGCGGTGCGAGGGTTGTCGGTGCCGATCACGATGCGGTCGGGCTTCATGAAGTCCTCGATCGCAGCGCCCTCCTTCAGGAATTCGGGGTTCGAGACCACGTCGAATTCGATGTCGACGCCGCGGCGATGAAGCGCGGCTTCGATCTCGGCCTTCACGCGATCGGCCGTGCCGACCGGCACGGTCGACTTGTCGACCACGATGCGGTATTCCGACAAGTGCGTGCCGATCGAGCGCGCAACGGCGAGGACGTGCTGCAAATCGGCCGAGCCGTCCTCGTCCTGCGGCGTGCCCACGGCGATGAACTGGAACAAGCCGTGCGCGACGCCCGCGGCGGTATCGGTCGTGAACTCGAGCCGTCCCGCTTGCATGCACCGCTCGACGATTCCCTCGAGACCCGGCTCGTAGATCGGCAGGTCGCCGTTCTTGAGCCGTTCGACCTTCCGCTCGTCGATGTCTACGCAGAGGACGTGGTTGCCGGCATCCGCAAGGCAGCTGCCGGTGACGAGACCGACGTACCCGGATCCGAAAATCGTAACGCGCATGTTTTCAGCTCTGCCCGATCAGCGGCGAGCATACTACACACGGCGCGCGGGGCCCGAAAGTTTGCCCCGATCAGAGCACCGTCTTCGCGACGACGTTCGAGAAGGTGCTCTCGATCCCCTTCGAATCGAACGCCGTGGCGGTTAGGTAATACTTGCCCGGCACGAGCTGCTCGATCACGTAGCTCACGACGCCCGCATTGTTGATCGAGATGGAATTGGCGTAGCTGCCCAGCGTCGTGCCCCAATAGACTTTGTAGCCTGCGAGATCGGTCAGCGGCGTTCCATCCTCGCGCTGAGTCGGAGGCATCCACGAGAGCGTGATCGCTCCGGTCGCGGTGCCGACGACCGAAACTTGAAACGCCGGCAACGTCACTAGATACACGCCGTCGGTCACCGTAATCGAGATGCCGGCGTAGACGCCGATGTCTCCCAGCTGCGGCGTTCCGGCGAGCGTGCCCGTGGCCGAATCGAAAGTGGCCCAGGGCGGCTTGTTCACTATCGAGAACTTGAGCGTGCCGCCCTCGGGATCGAGAGCGGTCGGCTTGAAGCTGTAGCCCTGCCCATAGACGACCGAGCCCGGCGGCGCACCGGCTATCGACGGCGCCAGATTGAGGTGTGTCGCGCTGCCTCCCGTGCTCGATCCTGCCGGCGTGCCGGTAGAAGCCGTCGGCGCTTGCGCGCTCGGCGCGGCGGCACTGCCCTGGTCCTCGCCGCACCCGGCGAGCGCCCCCACTGCGCCGCCCAGAGCGAGAATCAACACGGGGCGCAGCGCTGCGCGCGCGTCTTCGAGAAGGCGAGAGACAAACCAATAGATACGATCGCGATCTTGGATCACTGGTAACCCCGCTGTCTTAGGAAAGGTCCGTTAGACCGGTGGCTTTGCGTCTCCGCCTTTCGACGGATTTGCCCTTTTCAGTCGGGATCGATTTTGCGGAAGCACGCGCCGGCTCGGCAAGCTGTCGCCGATGCGAGACGCGATTGCGTGGCGAAAGTGAGAGCCCGTTCTCACATTCGACGTCCGCAAAGCCGTTATGTCGCACAGAAACGAGATCGGATCGGCGGAGCCGCGCAAAAGCGGACCGTTCGCAGCGAGATGACGGAGGGGTTCGCCTCCACCCGTGCCGGCGGAAACCTCAGCGACGGAACGAAGCGAAAGCCGCAGGCGCTTCAGCGCCGATCGGGCTCCACGACGCCTAGCAGATCGGCACGGCCTCGAAGCTTCAAGGCTTCGACGATGCGCTTCACGTCTTGTGCGTGTTCACGCGCGACGATGAGGACCGCGTCGTCGGTCTCGACCACGACCACACCCTCCAAACCCACCACCGCGACGAGCCGACCGCTCGCCGAGACGTAGGTGTTGGTGCATCCGTGCGCGATGACGTCTCCCATCAGGGAGTTGCCCCCGTCGTCCTTCTCGAGCACGTCATGCAGGGCCGACCATGACCCGACGTCGCTCCAGTCGGCATCCAGCGGAACCACCGCGGCGCGGCCGGTACGCTCCATCACCGCATAGTCGATGGAGTTTGCGGGGCAATCCAAGAAGGCTGCGCCGAGCCGGGTAAAGTCGGCATCGACTTCGGCTGCCGCGACCGCTCGCTCGCACGCGGCCGCGATGGCCGGCTCGAACCGCTCGAGCTCCGCCAAGTAGGCGCGAGCCGAGAACAGGAACATGCCGCTGTTCCACAAATAGCGGCCGGAATCGACGTAGGTCTGGGCAGTGGCAGCGTCCGGCTTCTCCACGAACCGGTCGAGCTCGGCCCAGGCGCCGCGATCCGCGCCACGGAGCAGGTACCCGTAGCCCGTCTCGGGCGCCGACGGCACTACGCCGAAGGTCACGAGGCGGTCCTGGTCCGCGGCGGCGATAGCCGCATCGACCGCCGCCACGAACGCCGCCACGTTGCCGATCACATGATCGGCCGGCAACACGAGCAGAAGCGGGTCGACGTCCGGACTGCCGTGCGCCTTCGCGGCGGCCAGCGCCAGCAATGCGGCTACTGCGACTGCCGGGGCGGTATTGCGGCCGGCAGGTTCGAGCACGATGCTCTGCGCGGTCGCCCCTGCGGCACGCACCTGCTCCGCCACCAGGAAGCGATGCGCCGAGTTGCAGACGACGATGGCCGGCTGCACGGCCGCGCGCAGCGGCTGCAATCTGCGCAGCGATTCTTGAAAGAGAGAACGTTCGCCGACGAGCGGCAGAAACTGTTTCGGCCGATGCTCACGCGACAGCGGCCACAGCCGCGTGCCGGAGCCACCGGATAACAGCACCGGGACCAACGTTCGTTTGGACTGCTCGCTCATTCGCGCGGTACGCGAAAGATCAATGGACTGTCCGGCATTGCTCAGCCTGCATCTCAACTCGATCGACAAGGTTCGGCGCAGGAGTCGCAGAGGCGCGCGAGTGTAGCACGCGTATCTCCGCACCGCGGCGACGTCGAGCAGTCGGCGATCACGCGCGTGTCGTCATCAACCGACAGGTTGTCGAGCACGATTATGTCGCAGAGAATCGCGCTCAACCGAAAGGACACCGAACTTGTCGCAAGCTTCGCCAGCCGCATTCGCGTTCTTCCAAAGCCAAAACTAGTGCGAGCATCTTCCGAACAGCGGTCGGTGCGCGACGCACTGCCCAGGTCACTGAACCTTTGGGCGGTCATCTCCTGCATGCTCGCGTTGACCGGTTGCGGCGACGGCGGCAGCAGCGGCCCCGGCGCCGCCGCCAAGCCCGGTGACGCTGCTACACGAGCTCGCACGGACACCGCCCCCCTCGTCAACATGGCCCCGGTGATATCGGGTACACCGCCGACCACCGCAACGGTGGGTCGCGCGTACCTGTTCCAGCCGAGCGCAAGCGACGCCAACGGGGACGTCTTGAGGTTCTCGATCTCCGGCATGCCCTCGTGGGCGCTGTTCGATCCACGGACCGGAAGACTATCCGGCACTCCGTCTGTCGCCGGGCTCTCGCCGAAGATACTGATCACAGTCAGTGACGGCGGCGCGACGTCCGTGTTGTCGCCTTTCTCCATTACCGTCGAAGCCAGCGGCCACGGCGGGCTCGGCAACAACCGCGCCCCGAACATTTCCGGCACGCCGCCGCTCGCGGCTCTCGCCGGGCAAACCTACCTGTTCATCCCGAGCGCGTACGATCCGGACGGCGGCCCCCTTTCCTTCAGCGTCTCCGGATTGCCGTCGTGGGCGACCTTCGACTCGGGCTCGGGCCGAATCCGCGGCACGCCGTCGGTAGCGGACGTGGGGATGTCGAACAAAGTGTCCATCACGGTCAGCGATGGACAAGCGAACACGTCGCTCGCAGCTTTTACGATCACCGTCGTTGCCACGGCAACGGGCACGGCGACGCTGTCATGGCAGCCGCCGACGCAAAACGACGACGGCTCGCCGCTCGCCGATCTCGCCGGATACAAGGTCTACTGGGGGCAGTCGCACGGCAGTTACACGCATTCCGTGACCCTCACCAATCCGGGCGTTACCCGATTCGTCATCGAGTCGCTCACGCCGGGCACTTGGTACTTTGCGACCACCGCGTTCAACCGCAAGAACGTCGAGAGCCATTATTCGAACGCCGCGTCGAAGATCATTTTGTGAGCGCAGTGCTCGCTCGACGGCGTGTCGGGATCGAGGCACTTCGCGGCGCGAGGGCCGCCGACTCGCAGCCTCGCTTCCACATTCCGTCAATACATCAGGCGCGCGAAGTCCGCGTTCAGCCACAACGACTTGTACGGCAAATATAGGGCGGGCGCGTAGAGAAAAATGCCTGCATACAAGCGCGCCGCCGCGAGCGGCACGCCGATGAAGAGGAGACTCTCGCGGTGAAACCGGCCGCCGATCCGGCAGAGCGCCACGTACGTCAGGGCCACCTCGAAGAACGCGAAATAGAGTGGACCGCGTAGCGCAATGATCGGCACGGCTTTCGCGAACGCCAAGAACATGACGGCCGACAGCAAATAGAGGTTCACCAGATAGTTGTCGAGCGAGCGTCTACTGCGCGAGCAGATCACCCAAAATACGACGACGAGCGCGACGCGCTTGACGAACCAGAGCAGCCCCGCGATCCCGCTGATTTCCGGCGGTTGCTGCCAAGAATCGCCGGCTGCGTAGGCGACCAGCCGCCGCAGCAAGATAGCCCTGAGCGCCGAACGCGTTCAACGTCCCCTCCACGACCGCGCCGACGATGTCGAGTTGGTAGAGCACGAGCCCCGCCAGCAATGCCCCCGCGAATACCGCAAACGAGGTGCGAGTGCGCGGAACGAACAGCGCAAGAACGCTCACGATCGCCGTGTAGTGCAGCGACGTCGCGATCGCGACCCAAAGGAGACCCCACAGGACTCTGCGATCGAAGAAGCAGAGGATTCCGAGACAGGCGAACCCGAGCGCGAGCGTCTGTCGCTGCGTCCCCATGAAGCCGAGCATGTACGTGCAGTAAAAGAGGAGCAGCAGGATCGTGGGATGACGAAACCGGGCGAATATCGCACCGAAGGCGGTCATGTAGATCGTCGCCGAGCACAGCAAGAAGGCCGTGTAGCTCAGACCGAGGCGGGTCGCTAGGAATACGAGCATTCGATACCCCGGCTCGAACTCCGTCCCTTGCACCGAAAAATCGCGCAGCTCGTCGTAATATTGAAGGTACGGGTTCCAATCGTTGCCCGTCTCCCAGCGCAACCCGATCATCAAGACGATGAGCACCGTGCCGACGACTAGGCAGAGCAGCCGCATTCTGCGCCGCGAGGAATACAGGTCGAGCGCGCTCAGAGCCAGCAAGAGGAAAAAGGCGCTCAGATAGACTTCCACCGGCCGCCCCCTTCACCTCGCCGCTCGAAGCCGTGATGCGCGCGGAAAGGCGCACGATTGTGTAATCTCCGAGTGTTCGCCGTTACGAATCGCATTCGCCTATGGATGTTGCTTCCCGTCGGACCGTCCGCGGTATCTATCGTCCGTTCTATGCGTTGGCCGAGCTCTGGGCGATCGTGCGCGGCGGCCTTTGGATTGTGCTCGGTTGCGTCGCACTCTGCACCGTCCTCGCCGTCGCGGTCGCATACCTATTGCCGGTGAAATATCGAGCCGAAGCGCTGCTCAAGCCAGCGCAAAGCGACTCGAACTTGACGAGCCAACTGCTGCCGCAAGGACTGGCAAGCCTAGCCGGCATCAAGCTCAACGTCGACGACCGAAGCGCCGAGGCGAAGGCTTTCTTGGAATCGAAGGCCTTCACGATGGACTTCGTCCACTCGAACCAATTGCTGCCGGTGCTGTTCCCCAAGAAGTGGGACGCCGCCAAGGGCGCTTGGCGATCCGACGATCCGAAGCGGATACCGACCGACCTCGACGCGTACAAGCTATTCCGGGACGACCTCAGAACGGTCACGCAAGACGGCCAGACGGGCCTGGTCATGCTGTCGATCGAGTGGACCGATCCCGAGTTGGCAGCCCATTGGGTCAACGATATGGTCAAGCTGCTCAACGAGAAGATGCGTTCGGACGCCGTCGACCGCTCGCGGCGCAACCTCGAGTTCTTGCGCAAGGAGTACGAGGACACGACCGTCGCGCCCCTTCGCGAAGCCATTGCGCGGCTGATGGAGTCGGAGCTGCAAACCTCCATGCTCGCATCCGTACAGCAGGACTACGCGTTTCGGGTCATCGACCCCGCCGTCGTACCGAACCGCCGAATCAGCCCGAACCGCCCGCTGATCGCCGCCGCAGGTCTCGCTGTAGGTCTTGCGCTCGGGTTTCTGGTCGCGATCGGCCGTGCAATGCCGCCTCGCGGAGCTGCCGGCGACTGATCAGCCGGTCGATCTGACGCACGAGCGGGCTGAACTGCCCGGCCCACCGATGATTGCGCTCGACGAACGAGCGGGCCGCCGCGGCCAGCTTCCAGGCGAGGCGCCGGTCGGTGAGCACCCGCAAGACCGCGCGGGCCATCTCCTGCGCCGAATCGGCGAGCAGCAAGTGCCTGTTCGGCTCGGCCGCGATGCCTTCGAGGCCGACCTTCGTGGTCACGCTCGGCAAGCCGAGCGCCATGTATTCGAGGAGCTTGTTCTGAACACCCGCGCCTAGGCGGACCGGGCAAACTGCGACCGCAGCACCGGCGACCGCGGGCGCGATCGACGGCACGTCGCCGATGACGCGAACCCGCGGAAACGCGCTCAGCCGCCGCGATTCACGCCTACCGATATGACCCACCACCTCGAATACCACGCCCGGCCGCTCGGCGGCGATCTTGGGTAGCACGTCGGTCGCAAACCATTCGACGGCGTCGAGGTTCTGCAATGTCGTGACGTTACCGATGAATACGATGCGATCCGTGCAGGCGCGGGAAAACTGGAAGGGCAAGTCGGCGGTATCGACGCCATTGGAGCACACCATCACCTTCTCGGCGCGTGCCGGATCATCGGCGAAAAGAAAACGTCGATCGGTGTCGGAAACGAGCACGGCCGCATCGAACCGGTCGACGATTTCGCGTTCGAAGGCTTCGAGACGCGCTTGCTCCAAACCGTAGATCAAGGATCGGACCTTGACCGGGCTCGCCGTTTCCTTGACACGTTTATAGTTGAGCGAAATCGCATCCGTCATTTCGAGAATGCGCGGCATGTCGAAGGGAAGCGCATAGTCCGCGGCGCGAATCAGGTGACACAGGATGGCATCGTGTCGCGGCGCGAGCTCGGCGACGCGTTCCGCGAAAGCAGGGCTCGAGTAGTATGCGAGCTGCAACGGCTCGCGCGTGGGCAACGCGAACAGACAATTGAGTCTGGATCGCCAACGCTTCAAGGGGACCGTCTCGACCTCTTCGAATATGCCTTCGGGGGGCGCAGGTATCGAACCGGCCGGCTCCTCGCTCATCGAAAGAAGGGTCAGCCGATAAGACGCGGCGAGGACTGCGCATAGATGATGAATCCTCAGCCGGTCGCCGCCGATGACGGGGTACGGATAGCGTGGTGCCAATACGAGCAGCCGAGGCGTCGATTGAGCCAGCAACGCGGAGACGACGCTTTCGGCCATGCACTTCTCGGGAAACCGATCCTCTTGGCGCTAGTGCAAACGCAATGCCAATTCGCGGCAGTCCGGACGGCCTTGGGACCGGACCCGCAGAGCCGGGCAGTCGGTTGCCTACGGCGTTTCGAGGAAGCCGGTTCCAAGCATCTTTCAAGAATCTGTTCCCAAGATTTGGAGCCTGTCGGGAGCGCCGCCCACGGATCGAACCCCGAGGCGGAGCCCGGCCGCCCGCCGATTCCAGCGCCGAGATAGAGCCGTACTTGCCTCGCGGTGGGGAAACCGCCACGCGGATCGAAGCTTAGGCCGGGCCACCGGCGCGTCTCTCCGCTCCGCCTCACGTCGCAATCCCCCGCCGCGCGGGGCCCTGCTCCCGATCGTGTCGGCAGAAAGCAACGCCAGCCGACACAGGCACGCCTCTTGCAAACCGGCGTCCCACTCGGCTTGGGGAATTCAATCGATGTTGATGATCGACGGCGTGATCGCCTTCGGGGTCACAGTGTTATTTCTGTTGGCTCTGCGGCCAGTGGCAATCGCAAGCGCATTGGTGGACGTGCCGGGTGGACGCAAACGGCACGACGCAGTAGTGCCCGTCATAGGGGGTATCGCCATGGGGGTCGGATTCACCGTGGCCACGACGCTGCTCGGGCACCCACCGGCCTGGGGCGCGGCGATCGTCAGCGTCTACCTTCTGATCGTGGTCGGGACCATAGACGACCGGTTCGACCTCCCGGCGAACGTCCGGCTGATCGCTCAAGCCTGTGCCGCCGCGCTCGTCGTATTCGCGTCCGGTATACGCGTAACCGATCTAGGAGCCCCCGTCTTCTTCGACCTGCCCCTCGGTCTGGCGTCGGCGCCGTTCACGCTGCTGTTCATCATCACCGTGACGAACGCCTTCAACATGATCGACGGTGCCGACGGTCTCGCCGGCGGACTCGCGCTCATTTCCCTCGCCGTGTTGGCAATCGCCGGCAGCAACTCCGAGATTTTCGGCCTGACCGTGATGTTGATCGCCGTGGTTGGCGCGTTTCTGATTTTCAACCTTCCCTTGCGAGTCAACAGATCCGTGCGTACGTTCATGGGTGACGCCGGCAGCACGTTCTTGGGGCTGATGATCGCAACCATCGGCATTTGGTTGTGCCAGCGCCCCAACCACCCGCTTACGCCCGTGACGGGTCTGTGGATAGTGGCCGTGCCGGTGTTCGATCTGTTCTCGGCAATCATTCGACGCGTCGCGCAGCATCGACCCATCTTCGCGCCGGACCGCGACCATCTGCATCACGTGCTGGTGGAAAGTGGACTGTCGGCGGGCACCACGCTCGGCCTGATCCTGTCGGCCGGCGCGCTGCTGGCCTCGATGGGCATCGTCGCTGACCGGTTTGCCATACCGGACGGCGTGATGCTGCTCGGCTGGTTCGCAGCGGGCATCGCGTATTTCAAGGTGACGCGGAATGCGAAGGCGGTGGTGCGAGCCGTGGAAGCGGTTCGGGCAAGATTCGAGAAGAGGACCGAGAGCGGGCGTCGGTATTCCGCGCATAGGACCGCAACCGTGGCGTCTACCTCGGGGCAGCGCTCACCGCTAGAACGCGCGAAGGACGCAGTTCCACACGCTTCGCGTGATTGTATACGACGCGACACTGGACAAGGGATCACAACAGCGTAACGCTATCTCTCAACGGCGGTGGCGAACGGCGGCCTTCCAAGGCAGTGACGTTGCTGCCGAGATTCGCCCGCGACCGCCCATGGCGATGCCTCCAGACCAGATCCTCGACTTCTTTCGTCGGACGGAGCGTAACCGGCCACGGCTCGCAGCAGAATCTCCCGCGCTTTGGCACAATCGAGCCGCTGACAGGCGGTCCAAAGCTGATCGAGCATTGCTTGAGCTCGTCCCACGGAAGCAACTGCTCTTCTGCCCGCATGATCGCCGGGATGTTCGGTTCCCATTACGTTGTTGCCGATCAGGAGCTCCTCGTAGAGTTTCTCGGCGGGTCGTAGGCCCGTGTAGTGGATCTCGATATCGCCGTCAGGGTGTTCGGCGTCTCGGACGGTCAGCCCCATCAAGTGAATCATCCGCTCCGCGAGGTCGCGGATCCTCACCGGCTTGCCCATGTCGAGCACGAACACGTCGCCACCCTGCGCCATCGAGCCCGCCTGCAGGACCAGAGCCGCTGCTTCCGGGATCGTCATGAAGTAGCGGTAGATTTCGGGATGCGTGACGGTAACGGGGCCGCCGTTGCGGATTTGCTCCCGAAATAGCGGAACCACCGAACCGGACGATTCCAGCACATTGCCGAATCGGACCATCGAGAACAACGGTTGGCGAGCCGCGCTGGTTCAGCCCCTGCAGCACGAGCTCCGCGAAACGTTTCGTGGCACCCATAACATTCGTGGGCAACACCGCTTTGTCGGTCGACACGAGCACGAAGGAGTTCACACCCGGCCGCGATCGCCGCTTCTGCGGTGTGCAACGTGCCAAAAACGTTGTTGTGCAGACCTTCGATCATATTGTGCTCGACGAGCGGCACGTGCTTGTACGCGGCAGCGTGGTACACGGTCTCGACGTCGTACGCCTCCAAGCACTTCCTGCATGCGAGCCTTATGATGTGCGGAGCCGATCAAGGGCGACTATTTCGACGTCCAACGTTATTGCGTTGCGAGTAGCTCCTGCAGAGCCTGATCGACCGCGTACAGAGCGGCCTCGGAAAGATCGAGGAGAATCGAGTCGTTTCGGCCCAAGCTGAGCGATTTGCGTGCAGAGCTCGGAGCCAATCGAACCGCCAGCGCCCGGTGACCAGAACAGACTTGCCTCGGATGCAGGCATCGAGGAGACGCGGTATCGGTGGAACCGCATCGCGACCGAGAAGATCCGTGATATCGACCTCGCGCAGATCGTCCACGCGAGCGTTTCCCGAAACCAGATCCGCCGATGTCCGGCATCGTCTGGACGTGAACCGGCAACAGCTCGAGCTGATTGATGATCTCCAGGCGGCGACGACGGGACACCGAGGGCAGAGCCAGCAAGTACTCGCGAAACGCCAAACTCGTCGATAATAGCCGGGCAACTCGCCGGCGAATGCACCTCGAGGCCGTTGATGACCGTTCCGCAATGCCGGGTTATCGTCCAAGAAAGCAATGGGAACGAATTCTCCGCCGTCCCATCAATGCCGATGCGAGGTGGGCCCCGGCTTCGCCTGCGCCATAGATCGCTATGACGGTCGCCTGCAGCGCTTCTCGAGTGCAGAAGCCAGCGGACGGCCAGCCGGCTTCCCACGATGTAGACGATGCCAAGGAACCAGAACGTAATGCTTACCCGTGCAGCCGCGTCCCAATTGGCGGTCGTAGCAATACCCAGAAGCAGAACCAGCGCAATGAGGGACGTGCTCTTAAGCGCAGCTTCAAGGAGATGCAAACCCATGAAGCGAATGACCGACCGGTAGAAGCCGCAGAGGTGCAGGACCGGCAGCCCTATAGCGATCGGCACGATCGATGCCCATAAGGGCAACGGAGTCTGAAGCCCAGGACGGACCAGCCACAGCGCGAGCATCATGCATACGGGCAACGCGACCAAATCCGATGCGACCATGATCAGCCGCTTGAACTTGCGCGGGAGGGTAACTATCGATCGAACTATTCGAAGGCGCACTGCGACTGGCTGAGCGAAGATGTCGAGCACGTGGTGAATGACATACAGACGAGGGGCTGAAGAACCGGTTGGCAGCTGGAGCGCTGGTGACTACCTTAGTCGTTCTGGCACCATGCAGTATGTCATATACGTGACATTATTTCGCTAACTGCCGCATGAACGTCCCTTAAGGCGCTGTCACACCTTCGAAACCGAGCCCTAGTCAACGAAGTTTGATTCAGGATCGTTCAAGCGCGCGGTGCCGCAGGCTCGGGCTCGGCGTCACCGGTGCGCCACGCAGGGCGTGAACAAGCTCGACGGCGGCTCTCGCATCAGCCAGGCCGTAGCCACGGCCGGCTAGCACATCGCGGTAGACTTCAGTATGCAGCTCGGTAAAACCTGAAGAGAACTCCAGCTCCTCACCATTCATCGTCAACGAACGATACGCCGGCTTGCCCGCTTCCAGATAGCCAGAGGGCAGATCTGCCGTGTCGATTGATAGGAACCAAGTTACGTCGGCCCACTCGAGTGCCAACATGCCCGCCATCTTGTCGACCGCGTTCAGGTGCACCTCAAAACGTTCGCAGCGACCAAATAGCCACAACAAAAGATCAAAGAAGTGAACGCCGATGTTCATGGCGATCCCCCCCGACTTTTGGGCATCTCCCTTCCATGACACTTGGTACCAGGGTCCACGCCGCGTGACGTAGGATAGCATCACTTGCGCGCGCTTCCGATCCTTGCTCTGATCCAACGTTTGTTTGAGGGCGAGCAGAGATGGCAGCAGCCTCAGTTGAAGCACGGTGTAGATCCGCTTGCCGTACTCGTGCTCAAGCTCCGCCAATGCGTCGATGTTCCAGGGAGTGACCGTGAGCGGTTTTTCGCAGATCACATCGGCATGCACGCGTAGCCCGAGTCGCGCATGGGCATCGTGAAGATAATTCGGCGAACAGATCGAAACGTAGTCAACTCGGTCCGGGCTGTTCTCACGCCGTAACTTTTCGAGGAAACGATCGAAACGTTCGATCTCCGTAAAAAAGCGCGCATTCGGGAAATAGCGATCGAGCACACCGACGGAGTCGTTGGGATCGATGGCGGCGACCAACTGATTGCCGGTATCAGCAATAGCTCTGAGATGCCGAGGAGCGATGTATCCGGCCGCTCCGATTAAGGCGAAATTTTTCAAGTCCGTCTCCCGCAGCGCGGGAAATGCTAGCCGGCCGCTCGAAAGGAAGCAATCTGCGTCGGAAGAACGTGCCAGCGGGGACAGCCCTCTGGCAAAAGAGCGAGAGACCAGTATTCGTCGGCAGTGTGTTCGGAGATGCTACGGCTCTCGCTGCGCGCAGTCTCCGGCGAGCTGGCTGGGGCGGCACGATGTTGCTGCCGCGACTGGGCTCATTGTGGTCCGCCACGCTGCCACGCCCTCGCCACTGCGCTTGCGCTGAGGGCCAAAGCAGCTATCATCGCCGCCAACGTCAAGACACCGCTGTCAAAACTGCTGGAGCGAGGGTGAATGCTTAGCCGCAAGACGATTCCCTTTTTCGATTACCCGGCTCTCTTCGCGGAGCAGCGACAAGAGATCATGCAAAGCGTGGGCGATGTCTTCGAACGTGGGGCGTACATCATGCAGGTGGACCTCCTCGAGTTCGAACGCGAGCTCGCTGAATATCTCAGCGTACGTCACGCCATCGGCGTCGCCGACGGCACGATGGGGCTGCTCTTACCGCTGCTCACATGCAGGCTTGAACCCGGCGATGAAGTAATCGTGCCCACACACACTTTCATCGCTTCCGCCGCCGCAATCCATCACGCGGGGGGCAAGCCCGTGCTCGTGGACTGCGGCAAAGATCACCTCATCGATCCCGCTTCGATCCGCGATGCCCTAACATCGCGCACCCGGGGCATCATGCCTGTTCAGCTGAATGGCCGGACGGCCGATATGGATTCGATCCAGGCGATTGCCAAGGAACATTCTCTCTTCATCGTAGAGGACTCCTGCCAAGCGCTCGGCTCGAAATTTGAGAACCGATTCGCTGGCACGTTCGGTATCGCGGGCTCCATTAGCTTCTATCCGTCGAAGACGCTCGGATGTTTCGGGGATGGCGGCGCCATCATAACCAACGACGACGCGCTGGCGGACACTCTACGCAGCCTGCGCGACCATGGCCGCGAGCCCGATGGCAAGGTTGGACGATGGGGCTTCAACTCTCGCCTCGACAATGTGCAAGCCGCGATACTCCGCATCAAACTGCGTCGTTACGACCAATCGATCGCGCGACGCCGCAACCTCGCCGCAATCTATGATGAACGTCTACGTGCAGTGTCACGATTGGCGCTACCCCCCGCTCCGGACTCCGATCCGCGACATTTCGACATTTTTCAGAACTATGAGATCGAGGCGGATTTGCGCGACGATCTCCGAACCTATCTTGAAGAGCGCGGCGTGAAGACCATCATTCAATGGGGGGGGCATCTCATTCATCAATTTCGCGACTTGGGATTTGCCTCTACGCCGCCTCGTGCAGAGGCAATGTCCAAGCGCTTCATGCTTCTTCCGATGAATACCGCCCTTGCGGATGAAGACGTCCATTATGTTTGTGACGTCATCACGGACTTTTACCGCAAACATTGAGCACCTTGCAGAGGCTGGAGATGCCGAGTAAACGACCAACTGCAGTCTCAGCCGGATTGAGGTCGACGGCCGAGGCGCAAGAAGCACCCGCAAACCGCGAATGCTTCGAACGCAATCCCACCAGCTGGGAATCGAAGATGGAGAACTTTCCGAAATACGTCCGCCGCCAAAATCTTACGCGCTTTCTCGCTCTTTACGAGATCTTCCGACGAATTCTGACCGTCAAAGGGTCGATCGTCGAATGCGGCGTTCACAGCGGTTTCGGAGTTTTGACCTGGGCGAAGCTGTCGGCAATCCTTGAACCCGTGAACCTCACACGCCGCATTTACGGATTCGACACATTCTCGGGCTTTCCGTCAGTGTCGGAGCGAGACCGCTCCGAAAACAGCATGCACGTGCGCCCAGGAGATCTATTCGCGGACTCCTTTGACGAGATCAATCGCTTGTCCGAGATCCACGACTCGACGCGTTTCCTAGGGCACATTCCCAAGGTGCACTTGGTTAAGGGAGACGCGACACGGACGATACCGCAATTCGTCGCCGAGAATCGGCACGTCGTAGTGAGCCTTCTATTCCTAGATTTCGACCTGTATGAGCCAACCAAAGTAGCGCTCGAGCATTTGTTGCCCAGAATGCCAACGGGCGCCGTCGTTGCGTTCGACGAGCTCGACAATCCGCTGTGGCCCGGCGAGACCGCAGCGATGCTCGAAGCCCACACCAATCATCGCTTCAAGCTCGAACGTCACGAGTTCGATCCGTATATCGGCTTCGCGGTCATCAGCTAACGTGAACACTGAGACTCCGCACGCCCGACTGCGGGAGCTCGCAAACCGCATCCGTTTGCATGCGCTCGAAATGACGAGCCGCGGAGGAAGCTCGCATATCGGTGCGGCACTGTCTATCGCCGACATTCTGGCAGTGCTGTACGGTCGAACGATGCGTTTCGATGCGCGATCTCCCAAATGGCCGGGGCGCGACCGCTTCATCTTGAGCAAAGGCCATGCGGGCGCCGCCGTATACGCCGTCCTTGCGGAGAGCGGGTTCTTTGACCCCGCAGAATTGCTCCGTCATTGCCAAAACGGTTCCGTTTTCAGCGGCCACGTCTCGAGCAAAGACGTGCCAGGCGTGGAACTCTCAACGGGATCGCTCGGCCATGGCCTCGGAATCGGCGGCGGCATGGCGTACGCGGCCAAGTTACTCGCAGCACAACATCGCGTGTTCGTGCTAATGAGCGACGGCGAATGCGATGAAGGGTCCACCTGGGAAGCAATTCTCTTTGCCGGACACCACGGCCTTCGCAATCTCGTCGCAATCGTCGACTACAACAAGATACAGAGCCTGAAGACCACCGAGGAGACGCTGGGCCTCGAACCATTCGCAGCCAAGTGGAAAAGCTTTCGGTGGGATGTCGTAGAGGTTGACGGCCATAGTCACGTAGCGCTGGCGGCGGCTCTAGCGCCGGACGCGAGCCGAAGCAAGCCCCTGTGCGTCCTTGCGAATACAGTCAAGGGCAAGGGTGTTTCGTTCATGGAGAACACTGTGTTGTGGCACTACCGGGTAGCGCGCGGTGCGGAGTACGACGCTGCGCGGGCGGAATTGTTAGCCCAAGCGCCGGGAGTATCCGAAGAGTGAGGGATGCGTTCGTCCGGCGCTTGCTCTCGCTTGCGCACGAAGATCCACGGATCGTACTGATCACCGGCGATCTCGGATTCGGTGTTCTCGACCAGTTCGAGCGGGAGCTGCCCACCCAATACGTGAACGCGGGAGTCGCAGAGCAAAACATGACAGCCCTCGCTACTGGGATGGCACTCGAAGGATTCGTGCCATTCACGTATTCGATCGGGAATTTCAGCACGCTTCGATGCCTCGAGCAGCTGCGCAACGACACTTTCTATCACGACGCAAATGTCAAGGTCGTGTGCATCGGCGGCGGGTTCACCTATGGCCCTCTGGGCATGTCCCATCATGCGACCGAGGATCTGAGCATCCTGCGCGCTTTACCAAACGTAACGATTGTTGCTCCGAGCAACGATTACGAAACTGAGACCGCAGTGGAAGAGCTCGTAAGGAGGCCGGGTCCGTTTTACCTTCGTCTCGAGCGAATCGCGGATGCCTCGTTGGATCCGGGCCCGACGGTGCCTTTCAAGCTCGGCCAGGCTCGTTACGTCCGCAACGGAACGGACGTCGCACTCATCGCGACGGGCGGCGTCGTGACGGAGGCATTGCGCAGCGCGGAACAGCTTGCGATCAGAGGCCTGTCGGCAAGGGTATTGAGCATGCACACGCTTAAGCCTTTCGACACGACAGCGGTCTTAGCGGCAGCGCGGGAGACGGCCGGAATCGTTACGATCGAAGAGAACAACGTTCTCGGCGGCCTAGGAGGCGCAGTGGCCGAGACGTGCATGGAAGCCGGTGTCATGCCACGCCGTTTCATCCGACTGGGCATGAAGGACGTGTACTCGAAGATCGTCGGCGATCAAGCGTTCCTCCGCAACATCTACGGAATCGACAGCGCTGCAATTGAAGCGGCGGTGCTGAGTCTCGTCAAGTGAGCGTGCCGGGAGAACTCCCCTTGGCGAAACGATTATTGGATATCTCGATCGCACTGGCCGTGCTCATCTTGCTGTCGCCCGTGCTTCTCGTGGTCGCGGGACTTATCTATTTCCAAGATTTCCATTCTCCGTTCTACGTCGCGACGCGTATCGGCAAACAGCGTCGGCCCTTCCGCATGGTGAAGTTGCGGTCGATGGTTGTGAATGCCGACAAAAGCGGCGTGACGTCGACATCGGCAGCGGATCGCCGAATCACACCGATTGGCGCTTTCGTCCGCCGCTACAAGCTGGACGAACTACCGCAATTCTGGAATGTGCTGCTCGGCCACATGTCGGTCGTCGGCCCGCGTCCAAACGTACCGAGCGGCGTCGAGGTGTACACGCCGCGCGAGCAGCATCTGCTCGACGTACGCCCCGGTATTACCGATTTAGCCTCGATCGTGTTCTCCGATGAAGGGGATATCCTTCGCGGGAGGCCCGACGCCGACGCGGCCTACGACCAATTGATTAGGCCGTGGAAGAGTCGGCTCGGCCTCGTCTACGTCGAGCAGCGAACGCTATGGATCGATTTACAACTGATTTGGTTCACTATCATCGCCGTCGCATCGCGCCAGCACGCCTTGGAGGGTGTCGCACAGATTCTGGAGCGACTGGGAACGACGAATGAGCTGACGACGGTCGCTCGCCGATCAAGTCATCTCGTCGCCGTGCCGCCTCCGTGATTTTCACTACTGCAGAGTCGCACAACAGTAGATGACTTTGTGCAGGCGGTCTGGCACGGAGCACGATATGGGTTCGGGTGGCGTGTAGGGAAACTCCCCCGCCTTGATATCCGCGGGGAGCGGCACCAGCCGGCCGAAAACGATCCTTTTCAGCCATTTCTTGCCGTCATTGGTCTTGGGCACTAGATTCAGGGCAACCGCGAGCCGTTTAATCGGCCTGAACAGGCGTTGGCGCCAAGACAGACTGTTCACTGCAACGTGGCCGAACAGTTCGACCTTCAAGCCGTGTCGTGCAGCTATCTGAGCCAGTTCCACCGCACCGAGATAGTGGAAACTATTTGGACTTGGATTGAAATCGGAAAGATCCTTGTTGGCATTCGCGATTAGGACTCGGCCGCCAGGGCGCAAGATCCGGCAGCATTCCGCGAAAAAGCGATCTGGATCTGGGACGTAATACAGCGCCTCGAATAGCAGAATGACGTCCTTGGACTGAGCGGCAAATGGCATTTCCTGAGCGTCGAAACGGGATAGCCGCACAGCGTCACCAAGCCGTTGCCGACAGAGGTCGACCATCTCCTGCGAATAATCGCCGGCTTCGAGCGATTTCGATATGCCCGCGAGATACGTAAGCCCAGGACCTGTGCCGCAACCTGCCTCGACCACATCCTTACCGACGCAGTACCCACCGGCCCAAAAGTAGCGATGAGCCATGCGCTCGACTTGTTCTTGGCTAACCGGGTCGCCCGCAATTTCCGTGATTGTGTAGTAGCTGTTGACCAGACTTGTTTCTCCGTCAATACCGTCGGTCATCGCAGGCCCGCTCGACATTTCACGGAAAATCCAGATACTTCCTCGACGTAGTTAGCGTAGCGTTCGTAAATCCCTTTCGCCGAATACTCACTTTCGAACGCGGCGATACTGTTTGCCGAAAGACGGGCGCGCGTTGACGAATCCTTGAGCTCACGCAGACAGTCAACCAAACGACTAGCGTCGCCCGGTTCGTAGACGAATCCGCAGCGGTGGCGCGTAATAAAGTCGCGTCCCTCCACCCCGAGACTGCAGACGATCGGCAGCCCGGCCGCCATGTATTCGAATAGCTTATTTGGCAATCCTTGCGGCGCGCCGGCAGCGTATGCCGCAAGACCGACCCAGGCGTGTCGCAACAGGACACCGATCTCGGGTGCCTGCAACCAACCTGTGAACAGGACATTGGAAAGACCCCCGGCCTCTCGTCGCCACCGCTGCTCCCGGTCACCACTGCCACACAAGACGAACTGGTAGCTTCGGTCGCCAGCGTTTGCCGAATCCCGCGCCGCACGAACAACCGTGGACAAGTCGTAAGTACGACCAAAAGTCCCGATGAACAATGCAATGCGGCGACTCAAATCGATCCCCAGCGCCTCGATCTTCACGGTGGCACGAACATCCGCTGCTGGTCGATTCGACCGCGGCTCGTAGCCGATCGGAAACACGCGGTCGTATTCGCTTCGGATCTTATGCGCGCGTCTCAATCCCCACTCCAAATAGCCATTAGATACCCCAACTATCGCAGTCGCATCGGCGAGTGCCCCGCGCGCCATGCGAAACCAATGCGCCAAACCCAGGCGTACGACGGGGCGTACTACAGTAGGCAGGAGTCCGACGATCGCATCTGGCCAAAGATCGCGAATGTCAACGATGATCGGAATACCTCGCTGCTTCGCGAAGCGCGTCGCGACCGACGCAAGCTCAACGGTCGGATACGAGCAAACAATTGCGTCTGGAGTTTCCCACTGCCCCGCGGCGAGTTGGAACTTGGCGGCCAGCCTATAGTGATTCCAGAACCGTCGCAGAGACACATTGGTCCGGTATGACATTGCATGCAGGCATACTATCGTCAACCGTTCTCCGCAGCTAACTGTGGTATCTGTTTCGAACCGATGCTGCTTTCTCACATGATCGAAAGTTGATGTCCACCACGTCACCACGTGTCCGCGATCAATGAGCCGCTGAACCAACATGCCCGTCCGCAATAGACGTTCGCTACCGTCGATCGGCAACGGCTCACCGATCGTGATGCACCAGATTTTCATTCGCCCGCCACGCAGCGATTTTTTGCCAAACCTAAAACGTCGAAACACGGCCCCGGCGACGGAACTGGAGCAGTGTCGTGGCGGCGTCGAAGTAGACGTCGCGATTGTGCGATCGCTTCGACAACACTATCGCAGCGATCCGTATTGGAATCGGATCGAACTGCAGGCGACGTCGCAACGATCGCTGTAGTACCGCGGACACCGAGAGCGGATCGACACCGCAACCGAAGACAATGCGGCATCGCACTTCTGGGCCGATTCAAGAATTCTTGCAGGGCGTTCGAAAGACGTCTGACAGGATCATGGCGCTGAATGTCTATTCGCATTAAGGTAACTGGCAGACCTGCATGCGCTGGACGCTGACTTCGGGCGATTGGCATAGTCGTCGACTCTAAACTTCAGTTCCTCGGATCTGGTTCTCGTCGCCACAAAGCAGGCCGTCGTCTCACGAGACAACAGAGTCCGAGGTCTCCAAGCATTCCAGTTAGGTCTTCGCCGGCGCATTTTTTGACGAGCGAAATTCGCGCGTACGAATCGAGGACTACTCACGAATGGATGAAATCGATTTCCGGATGTCGACCTGTGCGCACCGCAAGCCCCACTCCCCAGCGCACATTCGTGAACCAAGTGGCGTCACATTTTAGCCTCCTCCAGCAAACGGATACACCTAGACTGGCGGTCTCCGGCTGGCCGCGGTTGATTCTGCTAGTCGCTGTGACCGTCGCGGCTGGCGGTAAGCTTGGGAGCATCGAAACACCAACTTCCATTTTTCCGGCAACCCATATCTATTTGAGAGCACGTCGCTTCTATATCGTCCCGTTCGAGCATCTTCGCGAAAGGAGTCAGGATGCATCGACCTCCGGTTGGAACGGTTCGCTGCGTTGCCGCGCCGCGGTTCCCAATGCGGCTGCGGAACCGTCGCCGCCGTGCAAACTGACTAAGCGGCCGCGCCAATCCTTCGGCTGAGGACTCACCGGCGCGACATTGAGATTTCGCTGCAAAGGCGCCGCTTGCGCTAGGACGCAGAATCGACCCTTGACGCCCCCCTGTTAGGCGCTGTGCTAGAGTCGCCCAATTTGATTACCGGAGCACGTAAGGGTCACGTGCCGGGACGCGCAACACGTCTTAAGGAGCGTAAATCGCGATGGCAGCCGTAAGGAAAATGGGGGCGTCTGTGCTGCGCCAAATCACCGGATATTGGGCTCTGCATCGCCTGAACCAACTGCATACTCAAAATGACGTTCCGCTCAGCAAAATAGCACACGCGTTCGAGGCGGCCTTTCATCGACGGCTCAGCAACGACGAAGCCGCCTGGGTACATCGTATCAGAGTCTGCGCGCAGATCTACTTGGCACCGCCCGCGAACTCGAAATCATTGACTATGGTTCCGGGAATGCGCAAGGGGCGCGCACCGGTGGAACGGCGGAAATGAGCCAACCCGCAACCGCGACCGTTGCGACGCTGTCGCGCGCAAGCAAGCCGCCCTTCTGGGCCCTGCTGCTGTTCAAGCTGGTACGTGAATTCCGACCCCAGTCAGCCGTAGAACTGGGGACGTGTGTCGGAATCTCAGCGGCTTACCAGGCGGCGGCTCAGGCGCTAAATGGGAGCGGCCGACTGTTTACGCTCGAGGGGGCGGACCCGCTAGCCGAGCTCGCCGCTCAAAACTTGCGCGCGCTACGACTGGACCACGCGCACGTTATTGCTGGGCCCTTTCAAAAGACGCTGGTTGGTGTCCTACAACAATGTCAACCGGTCGACTACGGCTTCATCGACGGGCACCATGATGGCAGAGCAACCGTCGACTATTTTCACGACTTCCTTCCGCATCTCGCGGAGGAAGCCGTCCTGGTATTTGATGACATCGCTTGGAATGCCGGCATGCGCCAAGGGTGGGCGACAATCATCAAGCACGAATCCGTGAGAATCGCTATCGATCTCGGAACGCTTGGACTCTGTGTCGTCGATCGGACACGCGGCCAACGACAGCGCTTCCGCTCCTACGTGCAATGACGTCGCGGTCTAACTAGAGCTCCGCTGCGAGGACCGCAGCAATGCGAGTTGCGGCATGTCCGTCGCCGTAAGGGGTGATCCCAACACCGGTTGTACCGATTGCAGCGTGGATCGCATTCGCAATCTCGGCAGGAGAACGCGGTGATAACACTCGATTCCAGCCGGCGTCGACGAGCTCGGTCCATTCAGTCTCATCGCGCAGCGTGACGCAGGGTACCCCATAGAAAAACGCTTCCTTCTGCACGCCACCCGAATCCGTCGCGATCGCAGCGGCATGCTTCTCCAGCCTGGCCATCTCCAAATATCCGACGGGGTCGATCACGCGAATCGACGGCGGCAAATGCGTTCGGCGGTTCGAACGGTTCAACATGGCACGCATGCGGGGGTGCAAAGGCCACACGACCGGCACATCGCGACTGGCAAGCGCCAAACCTTCGACAATGGCCTCGAGACGTGCAGGATCTTCCGTATTCTCCGCACGGTGAATGGTTGCTAGGCAATATCCACGGTCGCCGATCCCCAACTCCGCCAGGACACCCGCGCTCGCGGTAACCTGAGCGCCGAACCGCAAAGCCACGTCGTACATCACATCGCCCACCGGATGTATCTTTGATCGCTCGACCCCCTCGCGCACGAGATGGTCCGCCGCGACCTCAGTGGGAGTGAACAACCAGCGTGAGATACGGTCAGTCAGGATTCGATTCACCTCTTCGGGCATCGCCAAGTTGAACGAACGAAGCCCGGCCTCGACGTGAGCGACGGGGATGTGGAGCTTCACAGCAGCGAGCGCACCAGCCAAAGTCGAATTGGTGTCGCCGTACACAAGTACGGCCGCCGGCTCTTCCTCCAGCATCACTCGCTCGAGCGACGCGAGCATGCGCCCTGTCATCTCGCCGTGTCGCCCACCATGAATATCTAGATTGTGCTTGGGCTGCGGCATGGCCAGCTCGGAAAGGAAAACCGACGACATGTTCGCGTCGAAGTGTTGCCCCGTATGCACCAGAACTTCTTCAACCGCCTTTTGGGCAAGAAACGCATGGGACACCACGCTAGCCTTAATGAACTGCGGCCGGGCACCGATAACCGTAAGAACCCGGTTCACGCGAGCAGCTGTCCATAAAAATTGTTGAGCTTGGCCTCCTCGGAGCTCCACGAGAATCGTGTCATGACCGCTTGTCGACCACGCTCACCCATGCGCCGAGCCACGCCCGGCTCGCGAAGTATGCTATCGATCGCGGTCGCGATTGCGCGCGGATCGAGCGGATCGGTGAAACGCGCGGCGTCGACTCCCTTCAACAGCCCGCGCCAGAACGGGAAATCCGAGGCCACCACAGCGAGTCCCGCGGCCATGTACTCGAACAGTTTATTAGGCTGCGCGTCCACGTGGTTTGGCTCCGGATGAAATATTAGTAGACCGATGCTCGATTCCGCCATGATGTCGACCACTTCTTTGCGGCTCACCGTGCCACGGTAGTCGACCTTCGCCCAGCCCGGCAGATGCCGCAACGCGGCCGCAGTCTCCGGTCTATCGAACGGACCCGCGAGAATGAGACGCGCATCGACATACTCGAGCGCACGAATCATCTCGGTACTTCCCCGAATTGCGCAGATCCCTCCGACATAACAGATGGTCCGACCACCGGCGTTGCGTCGATTGCCCAGCTCGAATTCTTCGCCTAGCGAATAGTTGTTTACGTCGATGCTACGTTGATTCAGCTTCCCAAAACGTCGCGCGATATGCGGAGTTGCGGCGATTACTCCGGACAATCGTCGGGCAATGAAGTTCTCGATGACCTCGACAAGTGCAGACAGCGACGTGCGAAACAATCTTGGGATGTAGTACTTGCTGAGGATCGCGCGCGGAACATCCTCGTGTGAGTCATAAATCGTACGAATACCGGCGAGCTGCAGCCGCAACCCAGTCACGATTAGCTCCGGGTCGTGAAAATGAGCGATGTGGGGGCGCAGCTTTAACAGTGCACGACGCATGCGTCGCGGCTGCAGGAAAATGCGAGCGAGACGACCGCGTACGGCGCCAATATCGTGAATTTGCACGGCATCGCAGGTTTCGTCGCCGAGCCCGTCACCGACAAACAGATGTACTTCGTATCCACGCGCTGCCAGGCTGATGCATTCCTTTCGGAAGATCCTGACGTCCTTGCGAGCATGCACCGTCGTAAAATGGGCCACTCGGATGGGTTCTGTCATAAGGTCACGTATACACCTTTACTCTACGGCCAAGCACTCGCTCGACGATCTCTCTCACGCTCGTGAGCAGGCGATAACGGCTCTCCCACGAAGCAAATTCGTCGTAATGTCTTGAGGGCGCAGCCATCAAGGCGTCGAATTGGGCGCGGGAGATACGCAGCTTTTTGCAAAGATATGATATGTCGATCTCGAGCTCGCGCGGATCGTACAGCGGCTCCGTTAGGGACTCGACGGCCGCCTCGCGCTTCATTTGACCGGATAGAATTAGGCTCGATAACTGTGGCCTGCGCTTGTCATAACCGAACTTAACTGGCAGGTAATAGTTCTGGAAGAGCTTTGTGAATAGCGACTCTCCGTGCTTGCGGCCGTATGAGCGCCAACCCATAAGCTGCTCAAGCTCGCGTATCGCAAGCTCCTTGTTGTAGGGAATGTAGTTCAGAGGACGAACGGTCCGCATTCTCTTCACGAACGGGTACCAGAACACGTATTGAAAAAACGACACGGTCGTATAGGTGCGAAGCGGCCGCGAGCCATATTGGCGATGTATTGAACGCAAGTTGATCGCGTCCATCGCCGGCCAATGCCATGCCTTCGGAAATACACCCTCCGTGGCGATGTTGCCGCCCGACAGGACGTGTTGGATGCCATTCTTGGTAGCGAATCGATAAAGGCTGGCGAAAAACACATGATCTTGTGGGACATCCTGGTTTGCGATTCCAGCCTTCAGATAGGCGACTTGCAGGTCTCGAACTTCCTCCCAATCGACGACGTGCGTATGGAGATCGAATTTGCAGTACGTAACGACCTTCTCGATGTTTGCGACCGCCAGTTCGCTATTCCAGCCGGCGTCCACATGTACCACGAGCGGACGCAGCCCCCACTCGTGCGCCTTGATGGCCAGATAGGAGCTGTCGACTCCGCCACTCAAACCGAGAATGCAGTCATACTCTCGATTCCGTCCAGCCTTGCGTATTGAACTCAAGATGGCGTCGAGGCGCCGCGCGCCCTCTTCGTTCGGGAACCAGCCTTGGCGCGTAACCGCATCGAACTCGATGCAATGATTGCAAACGCCTTGCGCATCGAAAGTGATGTCGGGATCGGACGTATCCATTACACAACGCGTGCACACTTGTCCGGCGTATCTAGGTTTCAAATCCAGCGCACCTCCTCAATGCCACACGGGTTCCCGTCCACTATCGGTCGAATGACTTAAAACGTCCAATCAGCGCTGACACGCGCGTGGCGGCAGCTCGAAACTGTCGCAGCCGACTCAAGCCGTAACAAACAATGGACGTCTGCAACGGTCGGCTGGCTGGGGAGCACTGTGCATACCGTGCAACCGCGGCAAGATATGCTGGTAGCCGGTCTACCGCAAGTGTGCAAGCGACCGTTCCGGAATAAGTGGTTTCGGCGGGCGCCGGATCATGCAATGTGAGGCCAGCGACCCACGCGCCGCACCGCGCACCTTTCGCTACTTGCGGCGTCGCGAGCCCTCACGCTGTCGCCGCCCTTCTGGGTGGGAGTCCATCAGCTTGCGCCTCGTTGGGCGCCGCGTTCGAACTCGTAGGCCCTTCCCACGACAGGAATGTCAGCGCAGTTAAGAGGCCGATGCCCGATGACAATAAGGCGGTGGTAGCCGCTTGCTCTGCGATCAAAATCGAAAAGGCAAAGCCCAGGTAAAGAAAACGGCTGTTCTGCGTGGCACGATGAACGGCATCGAAAAACCACAACGTTCCTCCGGTAAGAAGAACCGTTCCTACAAACCCAGGAATCCCCGCGGCACCTAAAGCATAGGCGAAAGCGTTCGTGTCGACGTTATCTTCGCCACTACCAAAGTACAGGTCTCCAACGAGGTACGTCACGCCGTCGGGTGCATGCGCGCCCGTCCACGCCGACCAATTGCTCGCGCTACCAAACATCAAATCGAAATAGCTCGCCAGTACGTGGCCAGTCCCAACGAATGCGCGGCGGAACGTCAGCTCCGCCGTTAATGAATACCCCGCTAACGCCCATTCGACCAGAACAATGCAGAACGCTGCGCAAATCGATAGAAGCACCATATGCTGCAGTCGTGAGTCGTGCCCTCTCCGTGCGCCGTTACCAAGCAAATAGGCCAAGGACAAGTAGACAAGCGGAGCCTTCCCCCCGAGGACATAAAAAAATACGGCAGCAAGCACGACGCTGGCGGCCAATAGCCAGGTACGCGCATGGAATCCCGCGCTGTACGCGAGAAACGGAATCAGACCGTTCGTGGCGATCACAGTCGCATACGCCATGACGGAACCGGATGCGAAAATATCCCTGGCCTCGAGGCGCCTTTCGTATACATCAAGTAACCCGAAGCCGGCGGAAGTTGGCGCCGAACGTAACGAGATCACGGCAATCGCGAGGCACAGAACGACGACAATGCAGTCGACTGTTCGGACTGAAAAGACTCGAATGTTCACGAGTCCGATTCTCACGCGGCCAAGCAAAGCGACCATGAGCAACGGCGTGAGCAGGAGAGCGAACATAGAAGCGTACCAACTGATCCCCACGGCTCCACCGACATCATGAAATAGGGCATATGGGAGCAGGACGAATATTCCGTATACATATCGAAAGAAGTCGGACGGCTTAGTGATCCTAGCCGGCATTAGTACCCAGATGATCGCTACCGAAACGACCAATGCGGTCACGTAAACGCTTCTGAACGCTAGCGGCTGGTAGCCTATGTACGCATTGGTTTCTGCCAACTGGTAGACGTACACGATTAAGTTGAAGGCAGTCAGAATTAGCAAAGCAGCAAGAGATGCTGTCTTGCGGCTCCACAGTCGCATCTCAAAGATCGAGTTCATAGGAACCGGATATCTTCCGGATAGCTTATGAGGACGGCGCGTCGACGGCCATGGAACACGAACATGCTGCCGGCGGAAACTGCAGAGGCTCCGCCTTCCCTGATGGCAGCGACCAGGTGCTCGACGGTACCGGCACCACCACAGGCTATGACGGGAACGTCAACGGCTCCTACCGCTCGCCGAATCAGCTCAAGGTCATAGCCGGCCATGGTACCGTCGCGGTCGATGTTATTAATGAATATTTCACCCGCGCCCGCTTGTGCAAGGCTCTGGACATGTGTTTCCAGCGTTAGAGTCGTGTCCACCTGGGCTGAGCGCGCAAAAATTCTATAGGCACCGAGGAAAGTCCGCCTTACGTCGACCCCTCCCACAACAGCTTGGCTGCCGAAAACCTGCGCTACCTCCGAGATGATTTGCGTCGATTCCGTTGCCGCGGAGTTGATGACGATCTTCTCGACACCGCTACGAATCAGGCGACGCGCTTGATCGAGGGTGCGCACACCGCCGCCGTACGCAACAGGCATGAAACACTCTCCGGCGATCTCTGCCACAAGCTCGTAGTTGGGTTCACGTTGCTCGCGAGACGTATCGATGTCGAGCACAACCAACTCGTCCGCTTCCTTCTCGCTAAATATGCGAACCGCATTGACCGGATCTCCAATGTAGACGGCATCCTTGAACTTTCGCGTCTTGACCAGTGCGTGTCCGCGCAAGAGCAAACATGGGATGACTCGCGGCGCGTGCATCCTCAGCCGAGCCCCGCGAAGTTACCCAGTAGGCGCTTTCCAAAGCGGTGGCTCTTTTCCGGATGGAACTGGACACCAGAGATGTTGCCGTGCGCAACAGCAGCGGCGAACTCGATACCATATGAGGCCGTGAGAATCACGTCGGCAGGGTCGTGCGCATGAATGTAGTAGCTATGAATGAAATAGAATCGAGCGTCTTCTCCCATATTCCGAGTTAGGTCGTGTGGCGGTGGTTGCACGGTGACATGATTCCATCCCATATGGGGGACGCGAATGTCGGCACTGGAAGGGAGCCGACGCACTGACGTTTCGAGCCAGCCTAAGCCACGCTCAGAGCCCTCATCACTGTCATGTCCGAGCATCTGAGCCCCGACGCAGATACCCAGCAGTGGCACGCCCCCTTGCAGAACTCGATTTTCGAGCACTGGAATCAGACCACTCGAGCGCAGACCGCGCATGCAGGCGTCGAATGCACCATTCCCGGGCAGAATAATGCGTTCCGCTTGAGCGATTCGATCGGGATCAGCGGTAATCTCGCACACCGCGCCAATGCGATTGAGCATGTTGGCGATGGCACCCAAATTGCCGATGTCGTAGTCAATGATCGCGATCATGACGATCTCGCGCCACGACTGTAGTTGAACGACAGCAGCAAGTAGACGACATACAACGCGCTATATCCGCTGCTATAGGAGACCAGCGCGCTCTTGTAGCCCGCCGGCAATGTCAGCGTCGCCACCGTAGTCGCGAACAATGCCACTTGCCATACGAGATCGATGCGCTGTTTCCCGGCGATGTAGAAGAGGTAGCTCAACGGGCTTGCGACAAAGCGGAGCATGAACATCGGCAAGAGCCATAGCGCGATGGTGCCCGCCATTCGCCACTGCTCACCAAATGCCACCACAAAAAGCGAATTGCTGAACAAGCCGAAAATCACACCGGCCCCGACCGCGCCAATCGCTAGGACGCGAAAGGTCCGCACGTAATCTCCACGGCATTCGCCAGTATCGCGCCAACTCTGTGCCGCGTGCCGCCGAAACACGTCCAGTACCGACGCAGCAAGGAGAGAAATCGGCGCTCCGAGCGTACGCAATACGATTGCCAAAATCCCCGCGTCGTGCGCACCGAATCGTGCGGTCACGATCACCAACGGCAACTGCACCGCAGACGAATTGATGGTATCGGCAGCGAGCGAAAACATAGGGAACTGGCGATGCCTGCTCCAATAGCGTATCAGTAACGAGTGCCATGGCGCTCCAGTCGCAGGAGGAGCCAGAGACAGAGGCATTCCTAATATCCCCACGAATAGGCCGAGGGACGCACCAGCAAGATGGGCGACCGCCAGCGACGATGCAGTGGCCCAAAAATACCCGCATGTGATCTGGAGCGAAGTGATGCCAACGGATTGCGCAATGCGCATTGCCGCCACTCTCCTGAAGCGTCCCTCTGCGGCAGCCCAACACTGCCAAACCTGCGAAGTCGCCAGTATGCAAACCGCTGGCGCAAACGCCAGAACGAGCAGACCTTTTGACGCGAACGTAGACGCTCCCAGCCAAAGACCGCCGGAGACAATGACGAGACCGACTCCGACGACACCGATGACGATCAGGGTCGCCGCGACAGCTATCCGCCTCGGGGCACCGTCATGCTCCAGCGCGACTGCCATCTCGTAGCGACCAGTAGCGACGACCGCGCCGACGGTGACGAGCCCCAACCAGGTAGCGAACAACCCGAACTCTGACGGTACAAACAGTCGCGCAAGCACCAGAGAACCAAGGATGGGTATTGCTTGCGCGATACCTGTGCCGGTCAAGACGACCGCGACACTGCGCCAGAAACCGCCTTCAACCGACGTGACAGCCACGAGCGGTCGTCAAGCGGTCGTGCGATATGTGCATCAACGGGTTCTTCAGTTGCCGAGCGACAACCACCTTCAGACGACTCACGAGCTCTCGAGGGAGGTGACCATCGCGGCCAGATCCTTCGGTGCGGCCGCGGCGGCGCAAGTCTTGTACATTCAGTTGTCGGCGAGCGAATGAAGGAGCTTCTACGAACGCAATTGGAGCTGGCTGTCCACAATCGCACCCTCGTTCGGGGCATGCAGGTGCGTCTTGGCTCACGAATATTTCCGTTGCAGAGCGCGGATGAATACTAGGACTGCGCCAATGACCAAGCCTGCCAAAGCGCCGAGACCGATGATAGGTACTCTGCGTGGAAACACTTGCTCGTCCTTCTCCGGTGGTACAGCAGGATCGATGATTCTGAATACATAGTCGTCCTGCACGGTCGCGATCGTACGTAGTCTGATCTGGGATTCGAGCAATTGCGCTAGCGCCTGCTGCAGCGACACGACGGTGGCGCCCTGTAGTCGCTCCTGTAGTACGGCAATGCTAGCGTCCGCTTCGGCAAGGACGCGCTGTCGCATTGCGGCGTTCAAGCGGCCGAGCAGTTCATTGGCCCAGGCTGCGGCGGCGTTTCTATCTGACCACTGTATGCTCAAAGTGACGACACCCGTCTTTTTGTCCTCCGAAACAGAGCGAATCTTGTTGTTGAAGTAGCGGAACCCGGCCGCAAGCGTGGGGATCTCAGCGCCAGACACGCGCCATGTATTCTCTTCAGTGCTCCATTTTCCCGCGAACAGCACCGGCAGCAAGTTGCGATCCTCAATAAAGGACTCGGTAAATTTTCGGGACCGGAGAACGGCCAGAGCCTCTGCTGTCTCGTCTCGTGCTTGCGGAAGCTGAACTCCCGCCAACGACGCGAGGCCTGCCAATTGGCCGGGTAACGCACTCCCCTGCGCCCGAGCTATCGAATCTGACGGGATGGCCACGACATGTGCCTCATAAATGGGTCGAGCAACGAGACATACGGCAAACGCGATTGCGACGGTGACGGTAACGCATGCAGTCAGAACGAAGGGCATGCTCATCGCCGCGCGAATGAGTTCTCCGACGGTGAGATATCCGTCCGCCGGTGCCGTTGCTCGCCCTTCTCGATATCGGGTGTCGTTCATTGGCTAGCGACTTTTCGAGATTCCCACACCATCTCCCCTCACGTTAACGTCGCGACCGCGTGCGTATGATATCCATCTCGAGGCGCATTCCGCTGCTGTTTCGTCCTGGTCGGAACTCTGCTTAGTGAAAAATCGGCTCGAGAACGTCTCGCAAAGACATTGCGCCATGTGTCGAGAGATGATTGTTATCGATGTAAAACGACCTCCCGCCGGCAGCAGGGATGCATATCCCCCGCCTACAGAGCGCCTCCGCAGGGTCGATGATTCTCACTGTCGGCGGCAGCATCGCAAACACCTCGTTCGCGATTTTCTGACTTTGACGATAGGCTGAGAGAGGCATCCCGGCCGACGATGGGTCGCGTCCCGACGTCACCATCCTGGCGACCGTGTTGGGCACGAATCGCGTGTAGCTCGGCACCTGACCGACTACCCAAACTCTTACGCCTCGTGATTCAAGGGCATGAACCGTCTTGAGCAGACCTGATTCGAATACAGCCTCGTTTTGTGACGAGCTCGGACCCGCAAGCCCTTTCCGGCTACTATATATGTCGAATGATGCCGCGAATTGTGACTCGTCGCTCGGCTCGAGGTACACCGACCAGTAGCCCACTAGAATCGCCCGACCGACGCCCAACTTCGCAACGGCGTCCAGTACGGTATCGTTGAACTCTCGGCAAGCGTGCGAAGTCGGTGTATGAGCAACATCGGCTCCGAGAATTGGGGGGCAACTGCTATATGAAGCCTGCACCAACCGAGCGCCGTGTTTCTCTGCAAGAAGCTTGAGCGCGGGCATGAGAGCGTTCGCATGACTATCTCCCCATACCAGCACGGCGGAAGAATCGCTCGAGGTCCCACCAAACGTGCAGAGTTGCTCAATCGTGACGACCTCAGATGGGCCATGGTGGCAGCGAGAAGTATCGGGAGGCGTATCGCCAGCAGCGCTGACGTATATGCGTGCGGCCGCGGGCAACCGCCCTGGGAAGCCTCCCGCAAGTACAACAGCGGAGCCGAGAGCCAAGACACCGGCTAACCCTGCTGCGACGGTCCACCACCACGCGCGCGGCGACGGCAACATCGATGCCGATCTGAATGGCTTCTCGATGTACCGCCACGTCACGTAGGCAAGTAGAACAATACCGCTAAGTGCGACGAAGGACTCCGAGCGGCCGAGATTGCGGTCCAAGTAGTATCGAGCGAACGTCAACACCGGCCAATGCCACAGGTAGAGTGAGTACGAGATCAGCCCGGTAGCAACCAGCGCCCTGCTGCGCAACGGTGTCGCGCTCGCCGTTGTCTGCGAAGCGCACGACAAAATTACTGCGGCCGCCCCCGCGCTGGGCACGACTGCAGCGATGCCGGGGTATGGGGTAGCGCGACTAAAAAGGATTGCCGAGGACGCAATCGCTGCAAGTCCTAGAATGGACAATGCTTCTGCGGCCATGATGCTCAGCGGCTTTCGCGCGACCATCGCGACCACGCCACCAAGCAACAATTCCCACGCACGTGTGGGAAGGAGATAGAAGGCAGCAGCGGAGTGCGAACCCGTCCACAAAATTCCAAGGGAAAGCGAGCCGATCATGACGACGACTACGCAAGCGACGCGCAGACTAGCCGAGGCATTGGCGAGAACCAGCAGAAATAGTGGCATTAGCAGATAGAACTGTTCTTCCACACCTAAGGACCAGGTATGCAGCAGCGGCGACTCCGGCGCCGCTTCGGCGAAATAGTCAACGCTCCGCCAGAAGTAGATATTCGAAGAGAACGTCGAGATAGAAAGAGCGGACAAACCCAACTTTCGATAATCAGGCGGCTCCAAAACAAAGAAACCACAGATCAACGTCGCACTGCTGACAACAAGTAGCGCAGGCAGAATGCGGCGCATTCGACGACCCAGAAACGCGCCAAGTGGAGAGACGCTAGCGGTTCGAGCCCGCTTAGCTCCACAAGAAGTACCAGGTCAGAGTCTGATTTGAGTCCCCTCAGGGTACCTCCCAAGATCGTCCGACCGTCATCTGACCGTCGTTCTGGGCACCTGCAGTTGGCACTCTGCCGCACGGATTGATTCCTGATGACAGCTCAGCGTGGCTCGTGCGTGGTGTGCGTTGAACATGCCGGTGATCGCGATGCTATGGCTGGCATTGTCCGCTGATCATTGGATTCGCCGTGCCCTGTTGCGGCCGGCCGCGGACGCGGCCGGGCCCGCACCCGGTGGCTGGGCATCGCCCGCGTCCTCGACCAGGTCACCACACCATCAGCCAGCAGCAGCCTGCCAGTTGGCGCCGGTGGCGCACCGTGCACCGCTGTCGGCGCATCCTGGCTCACCTGACTCCTGGAAATGGCTGCTTGTGCCGTGCCAAAACTCGCACGCGGGTTCTGAGCTGGTGTTTCTGTGATCGTTAGGCTGCTCTCCAGTACTCGCTGATCAGGCCTTGGACGGCTTGCCTGCGCTTGATCCGGGCGGTCACATCGATCGCTTGGCCGGGCTCGTGCAGCGGGGGTCTTTGTTCCCGCGACTGGTGGGGTCGATGATCGTTGTAGTGCTGCGCGTATTCGGTCAGGATGCGCCGGAGGTGCTGTTCGCCGTGGATCAGCAGGTGGTCGAGGCACTCGCGGCGTAGCGTGCCGACATACCGCTCCGCGAAGGAGTTCGCCCGGGGCGACCGGACCGGGGTCTTGATGATGCGCATGCCGCCATCGGCGAAAACCTCGTCGAAGGCGCTGGTGAACTTGCTGTCGCGGTCACGGATCAGGAATCTGAAGCGGCCAGCGCGTTCGCCGAGATCCATGAGCAGGTTACGGGCTTGCTGGGCGGTCCACGCTCCGGTGGGGTTAGCGGTGACGCCCAGGATGTGCACCCGCCGGGTCTCGATCTCCATCACGAAGAAGACGTACAGGCGCTTGAGGAACACCGTGTCAACGTGCAGGAAGTCGCAGGACAGGATCCCGGACGCCTGGGAGGTCAGGAACTGCCGCCAGCTCGGTGACGTCCGGCGTGGCGCGGGCGTGAGTCCTGCTGCGGCCAGGATTCGGCGGATCGTCCCCTCGCCGATACGGTGACCGAGGCCGAGGAGTTCGCCCTGGATGCGCCGGTGCCCCCACCGCGGGTTCTGCCTGGCCAGCTGCTGGACCAGCGCGCGGATCTCATCGGGGATCGGTGGTCGTCCCGCGGTATTCGGATAGGTCCATTTGTTCTTGACCAGGCGCCGGTGCCAGGTGAGCAGGGTACCGGGCGTCACGATCCGGTGCAGGCGGAGGCCTCTGGGCAGTAGCCGCGTCAGCGCGGCGATGACGGCGCGGTCGGCCCAGTCCGGCTTCGGGCGGGCGACCTGACGGCGCAGCACCGCGACCTCGTGCTGCAGCACCAGAATCTCCGCGTCCTTCGCGGTGTCGCTCCGCGCGAGGAGCGCCATCCAGCCGAACAGCCGGACCATGACTAGGTAGACGAGGCGAATGAGCACGAGTGCCGATGGTAGAAAGCCCAGGTCAGAACTCTGCACGAGTTCTGGCGCCCCACAGGCTGGCCTGCCAGGCCGAAGGCCGGCGCGTGGTGCTCGGCGTCGATGACGCGCATCTGCTGGATGATGCCTCGGCCGCGGTGCTATTTGACCTGGTAGTTACTGGTGCAGCTTTCGTGGTCGCCACCTTGCGCACCGGGGAGCCGGCGCCTGAGCCGGTCACGGCACTGTGGAAGGACGGCGTAGCCGAGCGGGCGTTGCCGGCCCTTTTGGACTCGGGTGCTTTCCACCCCGTCCGCGCCGGCCACCTGCTGGCGCCGTTCCTCACGGGCGGCCCGCAGGTCAAGCTGATCCTGATACAGATGGCGAAACAACTCCCGCCCCGCCCATGCGCCTGTTCCTCCAGGTCACCATGGCTCACCTGGTCCGTCGCCGGATCCCGCACCACCCCTGCCAGCGACTCGAACAACACCCCTGCCAGCGACTCGAACAACGCCACGGACCGATCGAACATGCCCGCCGCAGCCCCCGGCATATACCCCGTCATCGGGCTCATTCTCCACGTCTTGGATTTCAGACACCCAGAAAGGCAGCGGGAGTGAGCCTCCCACATGATCAGATGCAAACAAACCCCTGGTCACCGGCGAACCAGACGTCACCGAAGAAGAGCCGCACCCGAACACGTATCATATGCCGGTCGCCCAGCTCTTAAGAGGTAGGTGGTCAGACACATTGAGCCCATGAGACTACGACGGCCTTCGACTGGAAGGTCATCGCTCCGAAATACCAAGAGTGTCCGACCGGAAGCGCATTCCGACAACGAAAGGGCGCCGCCATGACTCAGGAAACATCGAGCTACACGACCGTCGCCGCAACTAGTCCGTTCCTCCTCAGCCTCCTGACGACCCCCGGGTCGGCGGCCGTGCGGATCGAGAACAGCGAGCTGCCGTCCGCCATCCAGATCGACGAGACGGCTAACCATGAGGTGGCAAGACGCCTCGGCGCGGGCGTCCAGGTCTATGACTGCGATCCGGCCAAAGGCACCTTCGGGTTCCGTGAGCCGCAGGCTGCCTTATACGACCTTGACACCATCACCCAGCGAGGCATCCACTTCGTCGGTCCTGAGGCCGGAACCGCACAGTGGGCGGACGCCGACGGCAGCAGGGTGGTCGCCAGGGTGGTTGAGAGGGTCGACGCACCTCTGCCAGGAGATCCCAGCAGGGACGTCCAGTGGCTGCAGGTGCAGGCCTTCCAGAATTTCGGAACCGGCATTTTCAGCGATGTGACCTTCATCCAGCGGGTGCTCACCCACGGCGGTCAAGCGCCGCCGTCGTGTGCCAGCGGCACGACAACGAGCCGTCATTACACCGCGCTTTACATTTTCTGGGCGGCCGGGCCGATTCAGCAGGCCCCGAACCGCTACCACCAGACCAACCTGATCTCCAATCGCAGCGACCAGGGCGCACAGGTCGTCGACCCCAACCTGCAAAACCCATGGGGCCTGGCGTTCGGCCCGACCAATCCGCTGTGGGCGGCGGACAACACCGCCGCCGTGGCAACCGTCTACACGGTGAACGCCGGCGGCACGGAGGCAGCCAAACGTAATCTGACTGTCGCCCTTCCGGGCGGTCGCACGTCAACCGGCGACGGGCCAAGCCCGACGGGACAGGCGTTCAACCCGACCACCGGCTTTGTGGTCAGCTCCCCCGCCGGAACCGGACCCGCGGCCTTCATCTTCTCCGCCGAGGCCGGGCAGATCAGCGCATGGAACTCGGCGGCCGATCCAGTCGCGAACGGGATGTCAACGGCTCAGGTGATGTTCAGCTCGCCGACCGCCGTCTACAAGGGCCTCGCCATCGCCAGCACGGATGAGGGCACGTTCCTTTACGCGTCCAACTTCCACGACTGCACCGTGGACGTGTTTGACAGTACCTTCCAGCAGGTGCATCTCCTCGGGGAATTCCGGGACCAGTCCATCCCCGCCGGCTACGCCCCGTTCGGGATCCAGGCGATCGACGGGCTCATCTACGTGACCTACGCCGAGCAGGACGCGCAGCAGCGCGATGACGTGGCGGGCCCCGGTCACGGGTTCATTGACATCTTCACCACCGACGGGCTGCAGGTGAAGCGACTGGCCTCACGCGGGGCCCTCAACTCTCCATGGGGCCTTGCCCGCGCACCGGCGGGCTTCGGCCCCTTCTCGGGCAAACTGCTAGCCGGCAACTTCGGTGACGGGCGGATCAGCGCGTTCGACCAGTTCTCCGGCGACTTCGCTGGCCAGCTCCAGGACGAGCACGGCGAGCCCATCACCATCGATAGCCTCTGGGGGTTGCGCTTCGGCACCGCGACCACCGGCGGCACCACCACCCTGCTGTTCAGCGCCGGGATCAACGACGAGAACGACGGGCTCGTGGGCTCAATCAACGCCGTCCAGTAACAGGCCGCCGCCGTAGACAGGCAGCCGCCCGTACAACTCGACGCGATACAGCTGTGCGGCGGTCGCTGCGTACGAGGGGGAGGTAGCGGCGCAGCGTCGTTGCGACACGAAGCCCTCCGGTTGATGACCGATTCAGGTCATCCCTGGGATGTTCCCGCTCGTTCCAGAGAGATGAAAGGGACTCGAAGATGGACCAGATGCGGCTTCCCGCCTGCCGGATTCCGGCCTTTGCCGTAGCCGGGCACCATCGCACGTTACGACGCCCGATCCTCCCGGTAGGTGGCATCCGCCGTGATATCGCTCGCGATCGTCGCTGACATCCGCCTGTACCGCGAGGTGCTTGCTGAGATCCTCGACCGCCAGCCCGGCATTCGGGTCGTGGGCACGGCCAGCAATGACGAGACCAGTGTGCGCCAGATTACGCAGACCGCGCCCGATGTGGTGTTGCTGGACATGGCCATGCCGGCCAGCGCGTCGGTCGCTCGGATGCTGGCCGACTACGGCGCCGGCATCGCGGTGCTGGCCCTCGGCGTACCCGAGACCGAGTCGCACCTACAGCAAGAATCCCGCAGCTCAGCCACCCACACGGTGCACCGGATCGCCAGCGCCTCCGTAGACGAAACAGACGGCAGTCACGGCACGGGGCCACTCAACGCGGTCACCGCCACCCTCGCGCCCATGGAAATCCAGATCCTCACAGCGCAGACGCCCGCATGAGGCGACGCAGGCCGCATCTAAACACAGCAGGGACTGCACCTAGCTGACAGGAAGAAGGGCCAACCGCAATGACGGACGTCATCAGCGACCTCGCCGGAACGTGGGCCATGAACCATGACGGCTGGGAAGGCACCCTCGTCATCAACCCCTCCGATCAGGCAGAAAACGCCGTTGAACGGAAATTGCACATACCACATCGACCTATTCGACAGGACCTGGTCCGGAGGCGTGGGTTCCAACCTTCCGGGATCCGGCACGCTCGGGGGCAAAGACCCAAACCGGCGGACCGGCGAACCATGCCCCAACTCCCCGCACAAGCTTCAGTTCACCATTGCGTTTCCCGGGGCAGCCCCACAGCCCGTCAACGGATATATCTTCACCCACGCCACCGACCGGATGGCCGGATATACCTGGCGGCAGGAACAGCCATTCGCATGGTACGCAATCAAGCAGTAGCATCAAGAACAGGGTAGGCGGGGAATCCCGGTGGAACAAAAAGACTTCGATGTATGGAAAGAAGAACGGTTCGTCGGCGAGCTGAACGGATGCTCCCGCTGGGCTCACCGCAATGACTGGGCGTACAAGACACTCCAGCTAGTCATTATCCTCGTCTCCTCCCTGATCACAGTGGCCCTTGCGCTTCAGCGATTCTTCCCCGGCTTCCCCGGTCAGGTCAGCGCCATCTTCGGTGCTCTCGCCGTGACCTGCTCCGCATCCGCTCTCAAGATCTACAACTTCCAGGGGAAAGCACTTTACTACGCCCACAAGTACGACGCGCTGATGCGCGAGCACACCCTCTACAAAGCTGGCTCAGCCGAATACTCAGGAGCGCACGACAAAGATCAGCTCTTCATGGAAAAGGTGGAAGGCATCATCCTGGAAGCAAACAAGCAGAGGGAGGAGGTTTACTTCCCGGCCATCACTGATTAGTCGGCTACCCCATTGGCTGACCCGCCCGAAACGTGAACGCATGTCGTTGTGGCCACCAGCCCGGCCATCGGCGCGTACCGTCTGAAGATCCACAGGACAAGCCCTCGTATGGCCTGCGCCAAGTTGATCAGAAATACCAGACAGGAGCACATTCGATGCC
Organism: uncultured Gammaproteobacteria bacterium; assembly: GCA_963817615.1. Classification (GTDB taxonomy): domain Bacteria; phylum Pseudomonadota; class Gammaproteobacteria; order Steroidobacterales; family Rariloculaceae; genus FEN-1219. The sequence continues at coordinate 2,019,503 of CAWFPH010000003.1, forward strand.
CCGAGAAGTCATCTCCACGCCCGAGGCGCCGGAGTACCCCAGCTACAGCCAGGCGGTGAAGGCGGGCAACACGATCTACGTTGCCGGAACAGTCGGAGTCGATGTGGCGGCCGGCGAGCTGGCAGGGCCCACGATCCAGGAGCAGACCCGCCAGTCGTTGCTCAACTGCCAGGCGATCCTGCGCGCCGGTGGCGCCGAGCTGAGCGACGCCGTCATGATCCACACCTTGCTCCTGCGACCCGAAGACGCCGACGGCGTCATCGAGGTCTTCGACGAGTTCTTCCCGGACGTGCGGCCGCCGCGTTGCGTGAGCAAGCTGGGTGTCGACCGGCCGGGGATTCTGGTATCGATCGCCATGGTGGCCGTCACAGACTGATCGCTGGGCCCGACCCAGCGCCAGACCGAGCCTCCTTGCCCGGGCCGCAGACCCGGCATGCGGCGGTTTGAGCAGCCAGGTGCCGCAGTTCACCGGCCTTCGCTTCTACACCTTCCCCGGCGGCTGCATCACCAACCGGTTCAGCTTCGCGCCAGGCGCATCTCCCGTGCTGGCCGGCGCCACGGACAGTGCGCTCTCCTTCCAGCCCCAGTCGGTACTCGCCGATTTTGTCCGGCATACCGAGGGCCTTGCCCTGGGCGGGGCGAGGGCCGCATGCCCAAGATGAGCCGACCTGGAGCGGCGCGACGGGCAGAGCCCGCGCTTTGTGGTCGCCCTCGGCGCGGCTGTCACGGCTGGACGTTAATCGGCCATAGAGCAGCTTGCGTGCGGCTAGAGCGGACGGCCGTGACGCGCAGAACTGGAAGATCTGGCGCAAGGTCAATAGCGTCTCGGTCGGCCCTCGATAGCCGAAACAATTCGGGGTTCGGTGTGAGTGTCAATACAGAGGCGTTCCCCTTGTTTGTTACGTACGGTGACCACCGCAGGGTTGCGTCCATTACCTGAGTCCGCGAAGCTGAACGGCTTGTGATCATGTGATCCCGCATAATTTCAAGATCTTTTTGACCGTGATCCGACCGTCGTTCTGGGCGCGGCCCGTGCGGCATCGAGCCGCACGGGTCATCTCTGGCTAGCATTTGCCCGTATTGAACGTCAGCATTTCCCATGGCATGCAAGAGGTCAGCGGTTCGAGCTCGCTTAGCTCCACAAGAAATTGCAGGTCAGGGCATGATTTGAGGCCCATCCGGGTACCTTCCAAGATCGGCCGACCGTCATCTGACCGTCGTTCTGGGCACCTGCAGTTGGCACTGAGCCGCACGCATTGGTTCCAGATGACAGCTCAGCCTGGCCCGTGCGTGGTGTGCGTTGAACATGCCGGTGACCGTGATGCTGTGGCTGGCATCAGTAAGGCGAGGCTGGGGTCGTGCCGTCGGCTGAGCGAGGTCGACGACGGGGTGGTTGGGCCGGGGCGGGCGGAGACCGCAGCTTCGGTGTGGCCGTCGTCCGTTGTAGTGCCGGGCGTACTCGGCGAAAACCGACCGCAGGTGCTGCGGATCTGCTGGGTGGTCCACGGGCCCGTCCGGGTGGGCGGTGACCCCGAGGATGTGCACGTAACGGGAACCGACCTCCATGACGAACAGGCAGTACAGGCGCCGGAGGGTCACCACGCAATCCACGTGAAAGAAGTCGGTGGCGAGCGTGGTCGCGGCTTGGGAGTGCATGAACTGCCGACAGGTCGTATCGGTACGCCGTTGGGGAGCCGGCGGGATCCGCAGCGCCTTGAGGGCACGGTGGATCGTGGACGTGCTGACCCGGTGGCCTAGTTTCAGCGGTTCGCCCTGGATTCGCTGGTATCCCCACGAGGCGTTCTCGGTGGCGAGCCGTTCGATGAGCGCAGCGATCTCGGCGCTGACCGGCGGCCGGCCTGTCTGGTTCGGGTAGGTCTGCTTCATTCTGGCCAGGCGGCGGTGCCACCGGAGCACGGTACCGGGCGTGACCAGGCTGTGCGCCCGCAGCCTTCTGGGCAGGTGCCGGATCAGCGCGGCCAGGACGGCGCGGTCGGCCCAGTCCAAGCGGGGCCGAGGCTTGGTGCGGCGCAGCACGGCGACCTCATGCCGCAGCACCAGCAGTTCCGCGTTCTTCGACGCCGATGAGCGGCCGAGCAGGACCAGCCAGCCGCAGACCCGGATGAAGATCAGATAGAGCAGGCGGAGGGACACGGCTGATCATCATGGGCCGCCGCTGACCCCGATGCATCGCTGCAGCTCCTGGCTTTTGTCCGGGCATGACGGAAGAACTGGCCGCAAGGATCGGATACGCGGGGAAGTCTTGATCCGGTCAGGTCCCGGTGGCCACAGCCCGGGCTCGTGGTGGGCGGGGTCAGTCCGCCGTGCCGGTGAGGGTCACGGTGAGGGTGTGGGTGCCGGTCGGGTCGGTCCAGCTGAGTCGGTAGTGGGTGGAGAAGGTTCCCTTCCTGGTGGGAGCGAAGGTGACCGGGATCGCCAAGTCGTTGTCGGGGCTGAACGGCAGTCCGGGTGCGGGCTTGAGCGGCGCGGCGAACGGCCTGGGCAGCGATGTGGTGGCCGTCACCACGCTGGGCTGGTTGCCGGTGTTCGTGACGTGGATGTGCGTGGTGGCCCGCTTGCCGACAGGGATGGTTCCGAAGTTAACGGCCGGGTTGGCGGCGCTGATCTGGCTGACGGGCGCCGCGCCGGTCCCGGACAGGGTGACCGTGGCCGGGGTCCCGCTGCTGCCAGCGATGGTGAACGATCCGGTCGCGGGCGCGGCCCGGGTTGGCGCGAAGGTGACCTGCACGCTTACCGTGTCGCCCGGCTTGAGCTTGGCGCCGACGTGGGGCAGGCCGGTGGCGCTGAACGGGGCTGTCGGGGGCGTGACCGAGGTCACCATCTGGGTGCTGGTGCTGAAGTTGGTGATGTTGACCACCTGCGGCACGGCGATCCCGATCGGCACGTCGAAGAATCCCTGGTCGAGTGCCAGCCGGAACGAGAGTGCGCTCGCCTGGGGGTACAGCCCTCCCTGGGTACCCTCACCGGCCAGGGGCACGTCCACCGTGGGGAATGTGGCCGAACTGGTGGTGAAAGACAATGCTCCGTCGGCCGCGCCGGGAGCGGCGGGAGCGAAGGTCACCGTGCCGGTGAGCTTGTCCCCCTGGGACAAGGTGACTGGGAAGGTCACAGGGATCAGGGTATTGCTGCCCCGGCTGGTCTTGGTGACCTGCCCCACGGTGAACTGGTTGGCGCGAGCCGTAGCGTTCGAGGCGCCGGTGCTGGCGCTCACCCCGGTGAGGGTGACCGTCTTCTTCGCAGTGATGGAAACGCCCTTGGTGGTGGCGGAGCTGACAGCAGTCTGCGGGAAGGTAGCCGTCGCGGACTGGACGGGCGCCGCGGTCGCCGGCACGCTGTACCCGATCACGTGCTGATCGCGGGTGCCGATGTAGACCCATCCGTTGCTGGTGGCCGGGATGGAGAACTTGGCGGCGGTGAATGTGCCCTGGGGCAGGCTCCCGGAGTGCCAGATTCTCGGCAGCGTGCACTGCGCCGCCGACGTGCAGCTCGATGGCGTGCCTCCGGTGGAGGCCAGGCTGCCGAGGGAGTATGCCTCAAGCTCGCCTCCGGCGCCGGTGCCGTCGCTCGCGTAGACCTCCCAGACGACCGCGGAGGTGGGGTCGGTGCCGTTGGAGGTCACCACCGGGGAGCCGGAGGTGAAGCCATAGGTCAGGGAACTGTTGGCCACATTGGACAGCACCGGCTTGTCGGAGCTTCCGTCCCCGAGCCTGAAGACGCGCATGACGTCGCTCTTGCCGACGGAGAACAGGAAGTCGTTGTCGGTGGGGGAGGCGCCGGCGTTGGCGGTGGTCAGGGTGGTGGTGTCGCCGAACACCGCTTGGTGCCCGAACATGCCGCCGTAAGCCCTGGTCACGAACAGGCCGGCGTCAGTGCCGCCCGGCCCCTGCTTCCGGCCGCCGAGGGCCCTGCGGTTGAGCAGGAAGATCCGGCCGTCCTTGCCGCCCTGGGCCAGCACGCGTGGGTAGGTGGAGGTGCCGAACGGCAGCCCGACCGGTGCGCCGCCGCCGAAATCGATGTTGGCCGCGTCCAGCGACGGCGCGTTCGCCGGGCTGAAGAAATCTTTGGCCGACAGGGCTCCGGTGGCGCTGACCCCCATCCTGATCACCGACTCGGCGAGCTGCCCGGGCGGGGAGGTGCCCTTTCCGGCGGCCGGGGACACCCCGTTGCCCGAGGTGACGAAGATCCGGCCGGACCCGTCGGACATCACCCCGCCGCCGCTCTGCCAGATGCCCGCCTTGTTGTAGGTGATGCCGGACTCGTCCGTCCAGAGGGTCAGCGCGCGGGTAGAGAGCTTCACCCCGGCCACGTAGCCGGTGTAGGGCGGCTTGTCACAGCGCGAACCGAACGCCGCGTACACCGATCCGTTGAGCAGCAGCGCGCTGGGCCGCTGTAGCTGGAATTCGGGGTTGAAGGTGATATGGGAGTTGTTCCTGGGATGGCCGTAGACCCGTTTCGTCAAGGTGATGGCCCCGGTCGAGGGATCGATCCCGAACAAGTCCCACTTCGGTTTCCCGTTGATAACCACCTGGGCAAAGAGGAACACATCACCGGTACCGGGAGCGGGATCATACACGGGGGTGCCGGTCACCCCGGTGTTCGGGACCAGGTCACCGCATCTGCGCAGCGCGGACGAGGATGACTTCGTGATGTTGTAGGGAGTGCCGAGCCGGGTCTTCCACTTCACCGCGCCGGTGGTCGCGTCCAGCCCGTAGACCCGGTCGTTCTCGGTGGCCACGATGACCGTGGACCCGATCACCACCGGCTGCGCGTACACCTGGCCGGAGACCGCGGTGCTGAACCGTTGCACGAATGTCGGGACCACTGAGGGGCTCATCGCCGTCTCGTTCGGGTCCCAGCCGGTACGCAGCGCGTCCTGCGAGGCGGTGACATCATCGGCCCGCGCGATGACCGCGGTGGTGCCGGGCACGGCCCCGGCGAGGGCGAGCAGCACGCCAAGCGTGACCGCGAGCCCGGCCATGACCAGCCGGCGGGCGTGACTGTGCTGAACGCGCAAGTACCTCCGTGGGTGCATCTGAGGCCTCCAGGCAAGCGGACCGGAAACGTGACTTGCCGTCTGCTGACAGAATGCTCCGCAAAATGACATGAAGAGGTATTTTCGGGGAGATTTGAACCTCCGGTCTCACGTGCTTGAGGATGTGGATGGCTTTGGCGAGTCGGCCGGCACGCCAGGCGCGGCGGAGTTTGCGCAGGATGCGCAAGGTTTGCAGCTTGACCTGTGCGTGCCGAAGTGTGTCCTGAACGTGAGGAGGGCTTGCATGTAGGAGCGGGTCCTTGATGCGGTGCTGTGCGGGAGATGAAGGTTTCGTGGCCCTTCGGAGTCGCCCTGCGGAGGGAGGCTTCAAGCCGCCTCATGCTGCGTTGGCTGAAGACCGTCGTGGTGAGCGATGAGGAAAAGGCGTCCGTTGAGGCGTCAGGCGGGGACCGGGAAGGCGAGCGCGAGCGAATCGTTGCTGACGTGCCGAAACTCTAAGACGACATCGGAACCGGGGTGTTTCGGCGACTCCGGGATGAGCCTGGCGGATATCCGCTTACTGGCCAGGTGATGTCCGGCATGTAGACGACGCGAGCCCGGTCTGCGGCTTCCGCATGGAACAGGAGAAGGCGCGTCCTGACACTGGCCGGTCTCGATCCTTGGGGCTGTCCGGCAGGGAGTCCCCCAAGCGGCTGAACCGTAAGGGGCTGAGTACCGTCGCGGGGCGCGCTGGCGGACCGGTTCGTAGTAGCGGTGATGCCCTTGTAATGAGGGCGGAGCGAAGGGGCCGGGTCGTTCGTGACTGTGTTCGTTCGATCAACTCCAGGGCTGCCTGGAGGAGGAGTCGCGTGGACGAGTTGAAAGCACCGGGCAAGCCGTTCGATGTTTCGAAGCGGGCTGTCTGGGAGGCGTGGGAGAAGGTCAAGGCGAACAAGGGCGCACCTGGCGTGGACGCGGTGTCGGTCGCGGAGTTCGAGTCCGATCTGAAGAACAATCTGTACAAGATCTGGAACCGGCTCTCCTCGGGCACCTACTTCCCGCCGCCGGTGCGCGCGGTGGAGATCCCGAAGCCACATGGCGGGGGCACGAGAATCCTGGGCGTGCCCACCGTGGCTGACCGGGTGGCGCAGACGGTGGTGGCCAGGGTGATCGAGGCGGGGGCCGAACCGGTCTTCCACCGCGATTCCTTCGGCTACCGGCCGGGGCGTTCCGCGCTGGACGCGGTGGCTGCCTGCCGGCGGCGGTGCTGGAAGGCCGACTGGGTGATCGATCTGGACATCCAGAAGTTCTTCGACACCATGCCGTGGGACCTGGCAGTCAAGGCGGTCCAGGCGGTCACCGGCCTGCCGTGGGTGGTGCTGTACGTGCGGCGCTGGCTGGCCGCACCACTGGCCCTGCCCGACGGCACCTTGCAGCAGCGCGACCGCGGAACCCCGCAAGGGTCAGCGGTCTCGCCCGTGATCGCGAACCTGTTCCTGCACTACGCGTTCGACATGTGGATGGCCCGGACGTTCCCGGGCGTCGCGTTCGAGCGCTACGTGGACGACGCGGTGATCCACTGCGTCAGTGAGCGCCAGGCCCGTGAGGTGCTGGCTGCGCTCCAGGAGCGGATGAGCGAGGTCGGGCTGGCGCTGCATCCGGATAAGACGCGGATCGTATATTGCCAGGATGCCAGGCGGCGCGGCTCGCATGAGCACACGTCGTTCACGTTCCTGGGGTACGGGTTCCGGGGCCGGAGGGTCCGCACGGGAAGCGGACGCATCACGACCGGCTTCGTCCCGGCGATCAGCAAGGACGCCCTGAACAAGATCAGCTCGGTGGTGCGGTCCTGGCGGCTGCACATACGAACTGGTCTCTCCGAAGCGGACCTCGCGCGGCGGATCAACCCTGTCGTGCGGGGCTGGATGAACTACTACGGTGCCTTCTACCCGTCGGCGCTGTATCCCCTCCTGGCGCGCATCAACGCCTACTTGCTGCGCTGGCTGCGTAAGAAGCACAAACGGCTGCGGGGACGACGCAAGGCACAAGACGCGTGGAACAGGGCGGTACGGCAACGGCCGCGCTTCTTCGCCCACTGGGCCTGGGTCACCTGGATCCCCGCCGTCTGGTGACCAGAACGACAAGAGCCGTGTAACGAGAGATTGTTACGCACGGTTCCGTGAGAGCCGGGGGCTGAGATGCCCCCGGCTACTCGACAACCTCGTCCATGTCATGCGACCAGGCGATACTCGTTGATCAGGCCACCGACGCGAGCCTGTCTTCGGACGCGGTACTGGTCGAGATCGACCGGCTCGGGTAGCGGTTTCAGCGGCGCGGCGCCGTGCAGGGAGCGGTGCGGCCGGTGCTGATTGTGGTGGGTCTCGTACTGGCGCAGGATCTGCTGCAGATGGGCCTGGTTCCAGATGAGGGTGCGGTCCAGGAGCTCGCGGCGGCATCCGCCGATCCAGCGTTCGGTGATCGCGTTCATGCGGGGCGTCCGCACGTTGCAGAGCACGGTCCGGATGCTCGGCATCGGCGAGGACGGCGTCGAAAGCGGCGGTGAAGTTCGAGCCGCGGTCGCGGATCATGAACTTGACCCGCTCTGCCTGTTCGCCGAGGTCCATGAGGAGGTTGCGGGCCTGCTGGGCGGTCCATTCCCCGGTGGGATGCAAGGTGACCCCGAGGATGCGGATGCGCCGGGTCGCGTGCTCGATCACGGCCAGGACATAGGCCTGGGTGCCGTCGAGCAGGTCGGCCGTGAAGAAGTCGCAGGCCAGGATCGCCTCGGCCTGGGAGCGCAGGAACTGCGACCAGGTCGGCCCGGTCCGCCGCGGCGCGGGGTCGATGCCGCTGGCCTTCAGGATCTCCCACACGGTCGACGCCGCGACCTTGACTCCCAGGCCGGCCAGCTCGCCGTGGATCCTGCGGTATCCCCATTCGGGGTTCTCGCGGGCCAGCCGGCAGGACCAGGGCCCTGATGTTCCGCGCGGGTCGCCGGGCGGCCGGTCCTGCCGCGCGTGGACCTGGCGGCCCAGCGGCGGCGGACGATGTCGCGGTGCCAGCGCAGGATCGTGTCCGGGGTGACCAGCAGCCGCAGCCCCTGGCGGCGCGCTTTCGGTATCACGCCGAGCAGGGTCGCGAGCAGGGCCCGGTCCGCCCAGTTCAGCTTCGGGCGGCGCGGCTGCCGCCGCTGCAGGACGGCGAGCTGGTGGCGCAGGATCAAGATCTCCGCGGTTTTCCACGTCTCCTCACGCCGGGACAGCCGCAGCCACGCGGCGACCCGCGTGATCAGGAGGAAGGTGAGGTAGGCCCGCGGGCGCGGTGCCGGTGTTGCCACCGGTCGTCTCCCGCGAGCCCCCTCCCGCACCCGCCGTGCGACTCTCACCGCAACGGGCGCTCCGCGTGTCTTACCCGCTGGTCAGCCGCTAGGTGGCGGCTGCCGCTCTCGGGGTCCACGGGGTCGGGATGTTGCTGCCGCGGTAGCGGTAGCGTTTCACCGTGACGCTGGAGGCGCCGGTGAACACGACCCCGTTGCAGGCGAACCGCCACCCCTGGCCGCAGAAGCGGCGGCGGAGTTCTTTCATCCCGAGCCGGTGCCTGCCCGCGTACTTGGCGCGTATCCAGCGCATCAGCCGGCCCCATGCGTGGGAGTCCACTGCGCTGAACACGGCCTTGGACACTCCGTACCGGAAGTAGTTCGCCCATCCCGCCAGTGACCTGTTCAGGCGAGTGATCATCTTGTCTAGGTCCATGTGGCGGGTTGACCTGTACGTCTTGGCCTTCACCTTGTCCTTGATTGACGCGATGGCCTTCTTGGACGGCTTGGTGTAGACGTAGTACTTCTGGGTTCCCCGTTTCCGCTGGCGGCGGATCAGGTGGCCGAGGAATACGAAGCCCTCGTCGATGCAGGCCACGTGGGTTTTCTCCGGGGCCAGGTGCAGTCCCAGCGGGGCGAGCACGGCGGCCACCTCCTCACGCAGCGCCTCGGCGTGGTGGCGGTCGCCTGATACCATCAGGACGAAATCATCCGCGTATCGGATGAGTTTCCAGTTGCCGTGGCCGTTTCTTCTGCGTTTGGCCCGCTGGCTGCCAGTTCCCATCTCCTGCTGCCATTGCCGGGCGAAGTAGTCGTCCAGCGCTGACAGTGCGATATTGGCGAGCAGCGGGGAAAGAATACCCCCTTGCGGGGTCCCGGCCGGTGATTCTTCCCGGTCTCCGAGTTCCGTGAGGACCCCGGATTTCAGGAATGCTTTCACCAGCCCGCAGACGCGCTTGTCCTTGACCCGCACCCGGAGGCGATCCATCAGAGCCGTATGAGAAATTTCGTCGAAACAGGCTCGGATATCACATTCCAGCACCCAATGGTAGTTTCTGGGCGCGGACGCCAGGTGGTGGATCTCGGCGATTGCGTCGTGCGGGCGCCGGTTCGGGCGGAACCCGTACGAGCACGGCTGGAAATCCGCCTCGAAAACAGGCTCGAGTACCAGCTTCAGGCTGGCCTGGACCACGCGGTCTGCGATGGCAGGAATCCCTAGCTTCCGGAATTTCCCGGTGCTGCCTTTGGGAATCATTACCTGCCGCACTTCGACCGGCCGGAACTCACCCGACTTCAGCGAGTCCCGGATCTGGCCCAGGAAAACCCCGACCCCGATCACGGCCTCGACCCAGGCCGCGGTGACCTTATCGATGCCCGCGGTGTTCGCGCCCTTATTGGCAGACACGCGCAGCCACGCGACCACCAGGAACGCCGGGTCGTAGACGAGGTTGAACAGGTCGCCGAAACGGCGGGACGAATCCTCACCCGCCCAGCGATGCAATTTGATCTGCATACTCCGTACCGTCACGCCCGCCAGAACGGGGTCTGGCCAGCGCACGGCGCCGGTATTCACCAGCGCACCTTCGGACATTGCCTTCCCTCCTTAACCTGACACGCTGCCGCCCTTCCCCAGGCACGCGGCTCTCCCGCGCTCGGAGTACTACGGCGGCTCCGCCCCACCCGCGCCTTCAGCAGGCGTCGCGCCTATCCCCATCCCGGGCTCCCTGGCCGGGAGACGGGCTACGGAACGCACGCGGATGGTTCCCACGTTCACTACTGTCCGGTCGACGGATTAGGCATCCGGCTCTGCCCCTGCGGTCTCGCCACGGCTACGCCGCAGGCAATTCACCGTGGCCTCCAGGCCCAGGCTTCGCAGACCCTGCCTGGAGTTCCCCGCCCGTCATGAAAGGCGGGCACGCACCGCCAGCCAGCCCACATCCACCGGGTTAGAGCTGGCGCCTGCTCAAGAGGCGTAACGCAGCCGGTTCCTCTCGTATACCTTCCCGTCTCGCTCACCGGGCCCAGCCCATCCGGTAGTGCTGAACCGGCCCGGCTTTGTCGAGGCTGCTCCTGCCCTCCCCGGCGACCCCCGGCTCAGGCTGCCCCCAGCTTCACCCCACCGCTGCGACGGCAAGGAGATGGACGGTCTCTCACCCCCATCCGAAACAGCAGCGCCTCGTGGCGCACACGAACCGCAGGCACATGATCGGTGATCATCACGGCCGGACGGCCGGGAGAGCAACCCTGCTGGTCAGAGCCGCGGACGAGATTCTCGGCA
>CAWFPH010000004.1:0-356837 GCA_963817615.1 uncultured Gammaproteobacteria bacterium
TGAGGCCGGTCGGTGCGATCGACGGCAACCACAGCACGATCGGCTGCTCGATGCCGTCGGCGAGGGGCACGGGCGAGATGCGCGGGCCGTCGTAGGCGCGACCGAAGCTGTACGCGGCCAGCCGTAGTTCTTGCCGGCCAGGATCAGGTTGTTCTCGTCGCCGCCGTTCGGGCCATGCTCCGCGTCGATCACGGCACCCGTGCCGGGCTGCACGGTGAGACCGAGCTGATCGCGATGCCCATACGAGTAGACCTCGGGCCGCGCGCCGGGCTTGCCGACGAACGGATTGTCCTTCGGCACCGCGCCGTCCTCGCGAATCCTGAGCACCTTGCCGTAGACGTTGTCGAGCTTCTGCGCGTTGTCGTTGAACGGCGCGCCCGTGGTCACGTACAGCATGTGGTTGGGACCGAACGCGATACGGGAGCCGCTCGAGCCTTGGGTCGGTCCGCCGACGAGCAGCTCCTGCACGTCGACTCACGGCCTTGCCGTCGAATTGGCCGCGTGCGACGACGAGCACGCTTTGCCGCTGGGCCTGCGGCAACGACGCCTGATCGCCCGGACCTTCCTTGTTGTACGTGAAGTAGACGAGACGGTTCGTCGCAAACTCCGGATGCACGGCGATCTCGAAGAGGCCGATGCCGCGGTACGGCCCAGGACCCGGCACCCCGCCGATCGGCTCGGGGTCCACCGTCGCCTGTCCGCCGCCGGCCGCGTGCTTCACGAGCCGCAAGCGCTGGTTGCGCTCCACGATCAATGCATCGCCGTTCGGCAGAAATGCGAGGCTGAACGGATGCGCGAGGTTGTGCACGACGACCGACACTTGGATACCGTGCTGCTCCGCCGTATCGAACGTGTACGGCGCATCGTGCAGCGCAACCGGCGCGATGCCCAAGTCCGGCTGCTGCTGCGCGAGCGCGCTGCCTGCGCACGCCAATGTGCCGAGCGCTGCGCCCAGCGTCGCCAGACTCTTGCCTCGGCGGTGCCCGCACTGCGTGGCGTCGCTTCGAATGCCCGGAATCCCGCGGCGCGCGGCCGCGCGTGAGTAGTCGTCCATCGGTGTCACCATCCGCTCGGAGAGTTGTACGGCGCCATGAAGCCCATCGCCTCGATCTCGTGCAGCTTGCCGCCGCTCACCTTGAACACGTGAGCGGCCGGCAAATCGAACGGATCGAAGTTCATGTCGATCTTGGCGACGCCGGGGATACCTTTGATCGTCACGTACTTCTGCTTCATCGAGTGATGGAAGTGCGACAGGCCGAATGCGAGGCCGGTCTCGACGTCCGCGATCTCGACGCGGCGATCGCCGATCGTATCGATGTAGGCCATCGCGCCCGTGTCGAGCTGCGCGGCGCAACCGAGCGCTCCGGCCGAGCCGATGCCGCCCGGCTTCTCGGGCGGCGGGTTACCGGTGGTCTGCATGCCGTTCTCGCGCCGCACGCAGTCGTCCGCGAACGGCGCCGCGCCGCCGTCGTTGTCGTCGAGCGCGTCGTAGTAGGTCCTTGCGATGCGAAGCACCTCATCGCGGCTGTTGCGCCGCGCGGCCGGCACGTGGGACACGAACGCCTGCCGCGGCGTCTCGAGATTCGCAAGGCTCGTCTCGCGCAGGTTGCGCGCGATCAGATGCTCCATTTCGGTGATCGCGCCGGAGGCGTCGAGCTTCAATGTGATCGCGACCTCGATCGGCTTGCCCGTCTCCTGCATCACGCCCAAGAAGCCGACCTGCTGCGCGACCGGGTCCGGGACGTAAATCTTGAACGTGGTCGGCTCCGCCGAGGCGGTTTTCCACAGACCCTCGCCGACCTGCATCGGCATGATGTTCTCGACGAACCTCGCGTTCTTCGCGATTTTGAGACCGCTCGGATCGTGCGCGACGAGCGCCGCAAGATAGTCGTCGAGAAGCGAGGTCAGACAGCGGCGGTCGCATTCGCCCTTCGACTGCGCCGCCGCCTGGCCGGCGGGAAGCGCGAGCGCGATCAGCGCGAGGGCGAATGACGATCTCGTTCGCATCGGTGGCTCCTTGAGATGACGACCGCCCGTTCAGGGCAAGGTCGCGAGCGCGGCCTCCGCGCACTCGTTCGCTACCGTGAGATAAGCGCGTACGGAGTCGGCGCCGACCACGTACGGATTCGGCGCGCCCGGCGCTCGGTGCGCGAGCGCCGGCAGCTTGAGCTTGCTGCCGTCGTAGTCCGTATGGTTCGACAGCAGCACGTCGGCTCCCACGGCCGTCGCGAGATCGCGGAAGCGGGCCGCGGACCTTGCGTACGCCGCGAACCGGCGGCCATCCGGACCGAAGTTGAACAGCGTCCCGCCCCAGAGTGCGGCCACGTGCCGCGCGGCGCCTTCGCGCAGCGGGATCAGAGTCGACACCGTGCCGTCGGTATGCCCCGGCGTGAGGTACAGCGTGAGGGCCGTGTCGCCGAGCGTGAGCGTCTGACCGTCGGTGATCGTGAGATCGCGGCGCGGCTTCCATCGCGGATTGTCGCGCTCGACGAGATCCCAGTCGGCCGCGCTCATCAGCACGCGCGCGCCGAAACGCTCCTGCAGCAGCTTCGCGCCGCCCGCATGATCCAGATGACCGTGGCTCACGAGCACGTATTTGATCGTTGCCGGATCGAGCCCGAGCGTGCGCAGCCCGCCGACGACCTCGTCCTCGACGGCATAGTCGAACAGCGGATCGATCACGATGATGCCGGCCGAGGTCGGAATCGCCCACGACGCGAACTCGGTCATCCCGACGAAATACAGGTTGTCGAACACCTTGACGGGATCCGCGTGCCACGACGCGCGCGGCGGGTCGGGACGCGGCCCGCCGCCGGCCGGACGCGGCACGGGCCGCGGCGGCGCCGCGGCCGCGTCGGAATTCGGGCAGAGCCGCTCGACCATGCCTGCATGCTCGGCGCCGGCCGCGGCCTTCGCGGCCTCGACGTGGCGCTCAACGGCCGCCCGATCGGGCGCCGCCTGAGCGGCCGCCGCGCTCGCAAATGCGGCCAGCGCGAGCGACACGCGCAGCGCTGCGCGGCACGAATGAGCAGCCCGCTCGCGCATCACGGCAGCGCGAAAACCACCACCTGCGCGCCACCGGTGTCGGCCGGCAGCTCCGGCGTCAACCGCCGCGAGGTCATCGCGACGAGCGACGGCCCCGTCATCACGGCGACGTACTGCTTGCCGTCGACCGCGAAGCTCACGGGATAGCCGCTCACGGGCGAGCCCACGTCGGTCTCCCAGAGCACCTCGCCCGTCTTGTCGTCGTAAGCTTTGAACTTGCCGGCCACGTCACCGCCGAACACGAGCCCGCCCCCCGTCGCGACCAGCGACATCACGCCCGTGTGCTGCTCGTGCTTCCACAGCGTCTTGCCGGTCTCGGCCGAGACGGCGTATACGACGCCGACGTTGCCGTCGGCGCCCGGCGCCATGATCTGCTCGGCGCGAAAGCCGTAGACGAGCTTCGGATCGCGCTCGCCGCTCTGCACGGTCGCGTTCATGCAGAGGTTCTGCTCCGGCATGTACATCGCGTTCGTGAGCGGGCTGTAGGCGCCGGCCGGGAAGTTCTTGCCGCCGTTCGTGCCCGGGCACACCGTGAGCGTCTGATCCTTGTGCGTGAACAGCCTATCGGGGTCGACCGTGACCTTGCCGGTGGCGCCGTCGATCGTCTTGATGACGTTCTGGTACACCGTCGGCCGCGCCCAGAGGAGCTTGCCGGTCTCGCGATCGAGCGTGTAGACGACGCCTGTCTTGCCGGGGATGCCGGTAATCACCTTGTGGCGCTCGCCGGCTTTGATCGTCGGATTGATCCACGGCACTTCGCTCGGATCGGGTGCGACCGCGGTGTCGACGAGCAACCGCTCGAACGGATGGTCGAGATCCCAACTGTCGACGATGTGCTGGTAGTACCAGACGATCTTGCCGGTCTTCGGATCGAGCGCGAGCGTCGAGTTGTGGTAGAGGTGCTGCTTGTCGTTGCCACCCAAGATGAACTTGGGCGCGGGGATCGTCACGGACGTGCCGATGAAGATCCGGTCGAGCACCGGGTCGTAGCTCGGCGCCATCCACGTCCCGACGTGCCAGCGCTGCTCCATCGGCACGTCGCCCCACGTCTCGTTGCCGGGCTCGCCCGGCTTCGGAATCGTGCGCGTGCGCCACAGCTCCTTGCCGGTCTTCGCATCGTGCGCGGTGATCACGCAGGACTCGTACGTCGCCGCCGGCTGGCATTGCCGACCCGTGATCACCTTGCCGTTCGCGACGATCGGGCCGCCCGTCGTGTGCGCAGGCAGCTGCGGATCGAGCACCTGCGTCTCCCAGACCAGCTTGCCGTTGCGCGCGTCGACGGCGTAGATGGTGTTGTCGCCGCCCGCGCCGATCAGCGTCGTCCCCCAGATCGCGATGCTGCGCTTCGTGGACGGCCGCACGCCCTCCGGAAACTGCCGCCGATATTCCCACAGCGGCGCGCCGGTTTTCGCGTCGAACGCTTGGATGTAGTCGCCGGGGTTGGGCACGTACAAGCGGCCCGCGTAGACGAGCGGCGTGCCCTCTTGCGTGCCCATGCCGATGGGTGCGCTCCAGACGCGCGTAAGCTTCGCGACGTTCTTCTTGTCGATTTGCTCGAGAGGGCTGTAGCCCCAGCTGTCGAGCGTGCGCCGCCACATGAGCCAGTCGCCGGGCGCGGGATGCGCGAGCATCTTGTCCGTCACCGGCGGAAAGGGCCGGTCGTCGGCCGCGAAGGCTTGCGCGCTCGCGACGAGCGCGACGGCACCCAGTAGAGCAGAGAAAGACGATCGCATGGCGTTCCCCCGTTGTGCCGGCGGCGGCGTCCGCCTTCTCGTTGTCGTGCCGCCTCGCGACGCGAGCCGCGAGCCAGGACCCGTTATATCACCGCGACCCGTCGCGGGAGGAGTCTCCGTCGCTCGCGATGGGTGGCATTAGTCCCACCACTCGCACAACTTCCATCCCGCGTTCGTGGCGTCCGGGCGCGCACGAGGACGGCCGGGAGAAAGGGCGAAACGGCCGCTCGCGCCTACGCTACGGCACCTTGAAATCGGCCAGCGCCGGCGGCGTCACGGCGCGTTCCTGCGGCCTCTCGAGCTGCGGGATCCAGTCGTAGGGCACGCGATAGCCGCGGTACACTGCGGTCGAGCGGCGCGGGCCGTCGCCGGCGAACGGGCTCATCGTACTCCCAAATGACGGTGCCGTCGGTGGTCACTTCGAACAGGCGCCCCGGCGCGCCTTCCGTGATGAGCGTGTTGCCGTTCGGCAGCCGCTGCGCGCTGCTGATGTTCGAGCTGTAGAACTGCAGCGGCGAGACGTACGACCAGACGAGCTCGAGCGTGACTGGGTTGATCTCGAGCACGCGCGAGTTCGCGCGCGCGAAAATGCCCCGAGCCGTTCGGCGCGACCGGAGTCGGCGCACCGTAGCCGCTCGCGCCGCCGTTGTCGAACACGAGCAGATCGCCGGCGCCCGGGAGACCCTTCGGGATCATGTGTACGTGATGTTGGCCGATGATCTGGCGAATCTTGCGCAACGCCTCCGTCTTGCCGAAATCCGGACCGATCTGCCAAACGATCGAACCGTCGCGAGCGACGATTGCGATGAGGCTCGCCTGTCGGCTGCTGATGATCACGTTGTCGGGCGCGAAGCGCTTGTCGCCTTCGTCGAACCAGTGATTCGCGCCGACGTAGGTCGCCGAGTTCATGTGAAACCAATCGAAACCGTTGCGGTCCGAGTTTGGACCGGCGGCAGGGCCGGTGACCGGACCGGCATGAATCGCGGCGCGCGCCGCGGCGTCGAAGCCGAGCGCATCGATGTGATCACTCGACCACCCACTGCCACAGGATCTTGCCGTCCCACGATACCTCGATCAGCCGATCGTCCTCGAGCATCGCCTCGGACACCGCGGGCACGACATGACTCGTGTGAGTCAGGATCAACGTCTTACTGCCGGTGATCGCGGGTTCCACCCCTGGCGAGTAGTAGCCGGCCGGGAAGTCCTCGCGCTGCCAGTCGTGATGCTGGCGCAGCGCCCAAATCGTCTTGCCGTCGCGCGTCTCGATCTGTTGGTTGTGATCGAAGCGCCAGAAGCACCTTGCCGTCGAAGTCGCGCTCGACGAGCTCGAGAGACTCCTGATGCGACGCATGGGCGCCCGCCGCCGCAACGACCACCCCGCCCGGCAGAATGCGAGCGGGACCGCCGGCGGAATCGTTGTAGCCATCCCAGCGCTTCACGACATTGCCGTTCATGTCGATGACGATCACGGCCGGAGTGCCGAGCAACGACAGCACCGTGTAGCCGTTCCAGGTCCGCGCAGGATCGTAGATCGTCGTGCCGGTCGGATAGACCGACGGCGAAGCCCACGCGACGGTGGTCGATGCAACAAGCGTGCACGTAGCGAGTGCCTTGCCGAGGCGTATCATTCGCGTCCTCCCGTTCCGAGCGGCCCGCCTCAACGAGGCACCTTTGTTCTGCAGCGAGCGGCGAATCGCGCCCCGCGTGCCCGCAGGGATGTTATCCCAAACGCCACCGTCGCCGCCC
Organism: uncultured Gammaproteobacteria bacterium; assembly: GCA_963817615.1. Taxonomy (GTDB): domain Bacteria; phylum Pseudomonadota; class Gammaproteobacteria; order Steroidobacterales; family Rariloculaceae; genus FEN-1219. The sequence goes on from CAWFPH010000004.1 coordinate 6,525, forward strand.
GTCTCGGACGTCCCGCCCAAGGCAATCCAAAGTCGCCGGCTCGAACCGCGTTCGCGGGAGCAGTGTCAGGTCGTCGGGGATTCCGTCAGTCCCACCACTCCCAGAATTTCCACCAGGACTTCGCGGGCTTCTCGGCCGGCTTCGCCGCGGTCGCGTTCGAGGTGCGAGGCCGCGCCGTTCGCGGCGCCCGCCGCCGGCGCGCCCGCTGCGGCCGCAGCCGGCCGCGTGCCCGGCGTGCCCGTCCCGTCGTTCGAGAAGTCGACGAACGTGAGCTCCTTGCATTGATCGGGCGCGTACGGCTGGTCGGCCACGCCGATCACGTCGGAGCCCGTGTATTGATCGGTGTAGTAGACGGGATCTTCCGCGGTATACGCGCGCGTGATCTTCATCGTCGCGGGGTCGAGCGTGAAGCGCTCGACCACGTGCAGCTTGTCGCTGTTGGGAATCGGCGGCGACAGCACGCCCGGGGCGAAGCCGATCGTATCGACCACGAGCGTGTCGCCGTCCCACTTACCCGTAGAGTGCCCGGCGCGCGACGGCTCGATCTGCGCCGGGTGCTCGGCGTTCATGTGAATCGTGCGTGTGAAGCCGAGCTGCCCGTACTGCAGCGTGATCGTGTCGTGGGTCTGCGTGATGCGGTCGATCGGGCCATCGAAGGTCCAGTCGAACAGGATGCTCGTGGTCTCGCAGCGCATCCGCGGGTTGTCTTCCTGCGAGAAGTTGCGGAACGAGTCGGCCGCCTTTTGGCCGGCCTCGGTATAGGTGACTCGCGGCCGGCGCGCCCCGGTGTTCGCTCCCGGGGTCGGTCCCTCGCCCGGCTTGTATTCGCCGACCTTGCTCACGGGTACGAGAGCCCCCGAGCGCCCTTTCGGGTCGGTCATCACGACTTGCTCCGGTGCCCAATCGCCGTTCAAGTTCGGCTCGCCGGTCGGCAGGCGCGCCGGCCGCTCGGCCGTACTCGTGGTTGCCGCAGCGGGCACGGCCGGCTTCGAGAGCTGCGCGTAACGATCGGCCTTCGTGCCATCGGCGAAGAGGATCGTGTTGACGTAGCACGAATGCGCGTCGAAACGGTCCGGCGCCCCCGTGATCGTGATCTCCTGCCCCGGCACGAACATCTGCGCCGACCAGCCTGAACGCTTGAGCACGGTCGCAGCGCGCATCTCGCAGCGGTACGGCACGGTGCTGCCGTCGTCGGCCTTCACGTTCACGTACACGTACGAGTGCGGATTCACGAAGTCGAGGCCCTTGACGGTACCGTGCACCGTGACCTCGCGGTTCAGGTCGAAGTTGCCGAAGCCGTGGTGCGCGAACGCGGTGCCCGACACGAGACCCGCAAGCAACGCGCCTACCCACGCATGCGGCCGCGTGCTGCCGGCCGCGGAGCGGCGTCCCGAATGTGCTCGATTCATTCCGATGTCCTCTCAGTTGCGCGGCTCGCACCGGTCGCGATGCGACGGTCGGCCGCTTTGGCCGTATTCTATACGGACCGCCGGAAAGCGCCGTCGGCGGCTTGCCGCTCGGCGGCCGCGACGCCCCCGCAAAGCGCCTTGCCTCGGCACGGTGCCCTCGCGCGGGCCAACGGGTCGGCCCCACGCGTTGAAATCGGGTCAGCCGTGCTTATAATAAGCATGCTTATTATAACCATGGTCAAACGCGAGCCGCTCCAATGAGCTTCAGACTCGATCCCGATCGCAGCATCGGCTTTTTGGTCAACGACGTCGCGCGCCTGCTGCGCCGCAACTTCGACCGCCGCGTCCAGAAGCTCGGGCTCACGCAGGCGCAATGGCGCGCCATCGCGCACCTGTCGCGCAACGAGGGCATGACGCAAGTGAAGCTCGCCGAATGCCTCGAGATTCAGCCGATCACGCTCGCGCGCTTGATCGACCGCATGCAGGCTGCGGGCTGGGTCGAGCGTCGCAGCCATCCCGGCGACCGGCGCGCGGTGCAGCTGTACCTCGCGCCGAAGGCGCAACCCGCGCTCGACGAGATGGAAACGCTCGCGGCCGACACCGTCGCGGACGCGGTGGCGGGCCTCGGCGCGCCGGCGCAGAAGCGCCTTGTCGAATGTCTGCAACGCATCAAGCACAACCTCGCGGCCGCGGAGACGGCGGCCGAGAGCAACGGCACTCAAAGGAAGAGCAAAGATGTCGGACGAAAGCCCGCCAAGCATGAACGCGCCCGCTAGTGCACCGCCCGCGAGCGCGCCACCCCCGCCGCCGCGCAAACCGCGCCGCCGCATCGTGCGCCGCGTGCTGCTCGTGCTCGGACCGCTCGTCGTGGTGGCGGTAGGCGCCTACGTCTACTACACCGGCGGCCGCTTCGTCGGCACCGACAATGCTTACGTGAAGGCCGACGTGGTCATCGTGAGCGCACGCGTCGCGGGCCCGATTTCGTCGGTCGCGGTTCGAGAGAACCAGCCCGTCGCCGCGGGCGACGTGCTGTTCACGATCGACGACCGCCCGTTCCGCGTCGCGCTCGATCGCGCGAACGCCCAGCTCGGCGCGATCAACGACCTCGTCGAGAGCTTCCGCGCATCCTATCGGCAACAGCAGGAGCAGCTCGCGCTCGCGCGCACGAACGCCGCCTACGAGCAGAAGGAGTTCGAGCGGCTGTCGGCGCTGCAAGCGAAGAAGCTCGCGTCCGAAGTCGACGTCGACGAAGCGCGCCACAAGCGCGACGTCGCGAATCAAGAGATCTCGGTCGCGCAGCGCGCGCTCGAGCAGATCAGCGCGCGGCTCGGCGGCGACCTGAATCGCCCCGTGACGGAGCAGGCTGCGTATCTTGCCGCCAAGTCGATGCGCGACTCCGCCGACCTCGACCTCGAGCACACGGTCGTGCGCGCGCCGTTCGACGGCATCGCCAGCAAGGTGCCGATGCTCGGGCAATACGTGGCGCCGGGCGGCGCCGTGATGAGCGTCGTCGCCGCGAGCGGCATGTGGATCGAAGCGAACTACAAGGAGACCGATCTCACGAACGTGACGCAGGGTCAGGCCGTGAAGATTGCGCTCGATACCTACCCCGATCATGAATGGCGCGGCACCGTGCAAAGCATCAGCCAGGCGACCGGCGCCGAGTTCTCGGTGCTGCCGCCGCAAAACGCAACGGGCAACTGGGTCAAGGTCATCCAGCGAATCCCGGTGCGCATCGCAGTGGACATGCAGCCGGGCGACCCCGAGCTGCGCGTAGGGATGAGCGCCGAGGTCGAGATCGACACGGGCCATCAGCGTGAGGCGCCGGCGTTCCTGAGCTGGATGCTGCCGGACCGCGCCCCACTCGTGGCGACCGGTGCAACGGCCGCAAACGGCGCGCAGGGACCGGACGACCGATGAATGCCGACCGCGCCGCGTTAGCGGCGCCGAACCGCGGCATGATCACCGTATCGATCATGCTCGCGACGATCATGCAGGTCGTCGACATGACGATCGTGAACGTCGCGCTGCCACACATGCAAGGCAGCATGTCGGCGACACAGGATCAGATCGCCTGGGTGCTCACGTCGTACATCGTGGCGGCCGCGATCTTGACGCCGCTGACGGGCGTGCTCGCCGAGAAGTTCGGCCGCAAGCGCACGTTCGTCGTGAGCGTGATCGGCTTCACGATCGCGTCGATGCTCTGCGGCGCAGCCACCTCGCTCGAGCAGATCGTCGCGTTTCGGCTGCTGCAGGGCGCGTTCGGCGCGGGGCTCGTGCCGTTGTCGCAAGCCGTGATCCTCGATACCTACCCGCGCGAGAAGCATGGCTCGGCGATGGCGCTCTGGGGCATGGGCGTGATGGTCGGGCCGATCTTGGGACCGACGCTCGGCGGCTATCTCACCGAGTACTACAGCTGGCGCTGGACGTTCTACATCAACGTGCCGGTCGGCGCGCTCGCGCTGCTCGGCGTGCTGGTGTTCCTACCGGAGACCGAGCAGCGGCGCGGCCGCGGCTTCGACTTTTTCGGTTTCGCGCTGCTCAGCATCGCGGTCGGCGCACTGCAGCTCATGCTCGACCGCGGCGAATCGCTCGACTGGTTCGCGTCGACCGAGATCGTGCTCGAGACGGTCGCCTCGGGTCTCGCGCTGTATCTGTTCCTCGTCCACATGTTGACGGCCGAGAAACCGTTCATAGAGCCGGGGCTCTTCAAGGACCGCAACTTCTCGACCGGCCTCATGCTCATGTTCATGGTCGGGGTGATGCTGCTCGCGACGATGGCGCTGTTGCCGCCGTTCCTGCAGAGCCTGCTCGGCTTCCCGGTGCTGACGACGGGCTACGTGCTCGCGCCGCGCGGCATCGGCACGATGCTCGCGATGGTCGTGGTCGGCCGGCTCGTCGGCAAGGTCGACACGCGTCTGCTCGTGCTCACGGGACTCGTGCTCATGGCGTACTCGCTCTGGCTGATGACGAAGTTCACGGCCGAGGTCGGCACCTACGAGATCGTCCGCACCGGCGTGATTCAAGGCGTCGCGCTCGGCTTCATCTTCGTGCCGATGAGCACGATTACGTTCGCGACGCTGGCGGCGCGCTTCCGCAATGAAGGCACGGCGATGTTCAGCCTGATCCGCAACATCGGCAGCAGCATCGGCATCTCGGTCGTGATGACGCTGCTCGGCCAGGCCACACAGACGAGCCGCGCGGCGCTCGTCGAGAGCGTCACGCCGTTCCGCGCGGCGCTGCACGGTCCGGGGATGCCGGCGCTCTGGAACTGGACCACCACGCAGGGCGCTGCGGCGCTCTCCGCGGCCGTGAACCGGCAGGCCGTGACGCTCGCCTATCTGAACGACTTCAGGCTCATGATGTACATGACGGCGCTCGCCGCGCCGCTGCTGCTGATCCTGCGGTCGCCGAAGCGTTCCGCGCAGCAGGCGCAAAGGGCCGACGCGGCGCAGCGGGTGCAGGACGCGCAGCAAGCCCAGGCGGCGCACGCTGCGCAGCAGGCTCGAGCGGCTGCGCAAGCCGAGCAAGGCTCATTGCCCGTCGCCAAGCGCGCCTGAAGCGGACCGCAATCCACTGCAGCGCGCCCGCCGGCGGCGTCTATACTATTCCGTCGATCCGCGTACGTGGGCGCGCCGCGCGCCGCAGGAGACGAACCGCCGTGACGACTCGTTCCGCGCTCCGAGCGCCCGCAGCCGTCGCGCTCGCCGTCACGGTCGGCGCGGGCAGCGTGGCGTTCGCGCAGACGAAGGCGCCGGCGGCGCTGTCGATCGCGCAGCGCGTCGTGATCGACTCTCCCTACGCGATCATGGCCGACGACGCGGAAGCCGCGTTCGTGGAATCGACCGCTCAAAAGGCGATTGCCGCGAACTGCACGCGTTGCCACGGCGCGGATCTGAAGGGCAAGCCGGGCGTGCCCGACTTGACGGATTACGACTTCCTCTGGGGCATCACGCTCGAGGACACCAACGACGTGGCCCCCGTGCGGGAGCTCGAGCAGACGATCCTCTACGGCGTGCGCAACGAGGATTGCCCGCCCGCGGTGTATCGGCTATCCGCCTACGCCGATTGCCCCGACACGCGCTACTCCGAGATGCCGGCCTACGGCGACATGGGCGTGCTCACGCAGGACCAGATTCACGACGTCGTCGAGTACGTGCTCACACTGAGCGGCCAAGCCGCGGACGCGGCGGCGGCCGCTCGCGGCCGGACGAACTTCGCGATCTGCACCGAATGCCACGGGCCCGAGGGCAAGGGCTACAAGGTGTTCGGCGGGCCGAATCTGACCGACGACGTCTGGCTCTACGGCGGCGACCGCAAGACCTTGACCGAAACCCTGACGCACGGCCGCGAGGGCGAGTGCCCCGCGTGGGTTTACAAGCTCGACGCCGCGACGATCAAATCGATCGCGATGTACCTCTGGGAGCACGAGCACTAAGCCCGCGCTTTCGTGCCATGGCCGTCACCAACCGGCCGCTCGAGCGTCTTGGGTGATCGGGGCACGCCGATCAGCATGACAGCGCCGACCGATAACGAATTCACCGTGTGGCTCGAGCCGCACGTGGGGCCGCTGTACCGTGCGGCATACCGACTGACCGGAAACCGCGCGGACGCAGAGGACCTATTTCAGGAGGTCTGTGTGCGGGCCTACGCCGAGCGCGCTGCGTTGCCGTCGGTCGAGCAGCCGCTGCGCTGGCTACTCAAGGTGCAGTACCGCGTCTTCGTTGACGGCACGCGCCGGCGCAAGCGGTCGCCGTTGCGAGCGCTGTCGACCGCGCTCGACGCCGACGCGCTGCCCGCGCACGAAGCGGGCCCCGACGAGCTCGCCGACGCAGAGCTCGCCGAACGTCGCCTGCTCGTCGCGTGGAACGGGCTCGAGCGCAGCCAGCGCGCGCTGCTCGCGCTGCACGCGGAAGGCTACAGCTTGAGCGAGCTCGGCACGATCACCGACCTCACGACCGACGTGCTGAAGGCGCGGCTTTACCGAGCGCGTGTGCGGCTCGGCCGGTTGCTCGCGGAACCCGAGCGCGCCCGCGTGCTCGCGCTGGAGACCTGAGATGAACTGTGCGGACATCGGCACGATCCTCGATCGACATTCGCAGTTGCGCGTGCCCGCAAGCGAGCGCGACGCAATCGAAACGCACCTCGCCGAGTGCGCCGACTGCGCGCTCGCTTGGCGGGCCGATCAAGCGCTGCTTGCGCTGCGGATCCCGGGACCGCCGATCGCGGCGCTGCTCGCGACGGCACGCTCCGTGATGAGCGACGCGAGGACGTTGCAGCCGCGACGCATCGCGTCCCGCACCATGCTGCTCGGCGCTCTGCTCGCGGCCGGCGCGGCACTCGCGACAGCCGCATACGTGTCGTGGACCAGCGACCCGCGTCCCCCCTCGAGCGCCGCGGCGCAGGTGCGAGCCGCGGCGTTGCCCGCAAGTAGCGCGCCGGGCCCCGCAGCGGACGAGCCGCCCGTGGCGGCCGCTCCTCAGACTGCGTTGAACGCCGCAGACCGCGTGCGTTTTCCGGATGGCGACTATTTCACGTTGATCGTGCGCCCACCGCACTACCCGCCCGCTGCGCTCGCGGAGAAGGCCGAAGGCTGGGTGCAGTTGAGATATACCATCGACCGCGACGGCAACACCGCCGATGTGGAGGCCGTCGAATCGAACGATCCGCGGTTCGAGCCGGAAGCCGTTCTTGCGGTGGCGCAGTGGAAATACATGCCGCGCGTCGTCGACGGCAAGCGCGTTGCCGTGCCGAACATCAGGACCGTCATCCGGTTTCAGTTGGGGCTGCCGCCGCAAACGGCAGCGGCACCGACGCCGCGCACGGAACCGTCCGACCCGGGTCCGAACGGTCTCGACTACAAAGCCTTCGACGCCGCGCTCGATCCGGCTTGGGAGTGCGCGGCCGCAAAGAACCTCCGCTGCGCAGAGCTCGTGCTCGACGAGGTGGTCGCAGCGCACACGCTGACTTCTTCTCAGCTCGTGAACGTAATGAACTTCTACGGCTACATCTACGCACGCTACGGCGACTACGGCCGGGCGACCGCTGCGTTCCGCAAAGCAATCGACGCGGGCGGCGGGTCGCGCGCTTCGATGGCGCTCGCGCATTTGTACTTCGCGCAGCACCAATACGACCTCGCCCTCGCGACGCTGCGGGAGTACGTCGCGGCTGCGGGCGACAAGGGCATCGATCGGCGCTTCCTCGACACGCTCGAGCAGCTAGGCCTTACGACGGATGGGCTGTAGCGGTCGAGCGCGGGCGGCGGCCCGCTCACAACGGCACGCGAGGCGCGGCACGGACACTCGTCACGCTGAGCACGGGGCTACGCCTCGAACATCCGCCACTCGGGCATGTAGGCGAGCCCGAGCTGCACGATGCGATTCACGAGCGCGGTGTAGCTGATGCCGACTGCCTTCGCCGAGTCGGCCAAATCTTCGCCCTTGCTCAGGTTCGGATTCGCGTTGGCCTCGAGCAGGAACGTGCGACCGTCTTCTCGCATGCGAAAATCCATGCGGGCGAAACCGCTCATCGACAGCGCGCGGTAAGTGCGCTTCGCCAGGCGGCTCAAGAGCTCCTGCTGCTCGTCGCTCAAGTTCTGCGCCCTGCCGGTCGCGATGCCGTGCTTCGCCTGATACCGCCGGTCCCATTTCACCTTGCGGGTCGCGATCCGGGTCTGCGCTTGCGACAGCGTGCCGAAGTCCATCTCCCAGACCGGCAGTGTCATGAGGCGCGAGTTGCCGAGCACGCCGACGTACAGCTCCCGGCCGTCGATATACTCCTCGACCAACGCGTCGCTCTGCACTTGCTCATGAATGAACTCGACGCGCTCGCGCAAGCTCTTCATGTCCTCGACGAGCGAGGCTTGGGAGATCCCGAGCGACGCGTCCTCGGTCGCCGACTTCACGAACAACGGGAAGGTCATGCGGCTCGGCTCGCGAAAGCGACGGCCGAACGGAAACAGTCGGAAGGCCGGTGTGGCGACCCGGTGGGTCGCGAGCACGCGCTTTGCGAGCACCTTGTCGCGCGACAACATCATGCCGCGAGGATTGCAGCCCGTGTAGCGTTGCCGGATCAGCTCGAGATAAGCGACGACGTAATGATCGTAGGAAATGATGCCCGAGAACTCGTCGAGCAAGTTGAAAACGACGTGCGGCTGCCACTCGTCGATCGTCTCGCGCAGCTCCGTCAAGTGGTCGCCGACGCCGACGACGCGAACCTCGTGTCCGGAGCGGCGCAGCGTGTGCAGCACGTCGTATTCGGTCCGGAACTCGTCGATCTCGGATTCGGTCATGCCGCTCACGTCCGCCGGCGGCACGAGCGTCTCGTGCACCATCAGCAGGATCCGCTGCTTCTTCATAGGAAGTAGGTCTCCTCGTTGCGGCGCACCATGTCCGCGATCACGCGCTCGTGCAGGCGCGCGACTTCGCGCAACGCGTCGCGGGAGGGTGCGCGGCGGACGCCGAGATCGAGCTCGCGCGCACGTCGACGCACCGCACGCAGCACTTGAAAGATCAGATACGGGTGCTCCCTCGTTCGCCGCTGCAGCAAACGAGCGAGCTCTGCTTTGCTCGTGAGCAGCAAGCGCTCCGCCGAGGCCTGACCGTCCGCCTGCGCTCGAGGCGGAAACACGCGCGTGAGCCAAGCGTCGTAGCGGCTGTCGCCGGCGTGCCAATGCGCGCGCCGCCGGTAGTGCTCGCGCAGCGTACGGCTGTTGTCGGTCAATGGCGCTACGACGGACCGGTCGCGGTTCTGCGGCGGCCGCGCTGCGAGCTCGGCCATCAGACGATCCACGAATTCGAGCTTCTCGAGCGCCGGCCAATCCGCATATTCCGCCCGCCAGCGCGCTCGCGGGGCGAGCCACACGGCGAACGTCTCCGCAAAGTCCTCGGTCGAGTGACTCTGCGCGTACCAGTGCTCGAGATTGACCACGTGGCCGCGGCTGCGCGGCTGCACGGTATACGCGCTCGGGTACGGAGCCGAGACGCTGCCGAAGACTTGACGGAAATCGCGCCGGCGCCGCAGCCCAAACGCGGTATCGATCGCATGGCCGACCTCGTGGCGCAGCAGCCGCAGCCGCCACCCTCGCCTATTGCCCTCTGCTTCGCCCATCATCCGCCGCTCGAGGCGCAGCAGCCGCGGGTGACCGAGAAAGAACGGCACGGCCACTCCGGGGACACCGTCGGGCGAGAACCAATCGGTCGAGAACCAGACGTGCGGCTTGAACCGAATGTCGCGCCGCACGAGACGCGCGACGACATCGGCGACGTCCTTTTGGACCGGACTGTCGACCAGGCGCAGCTTGAGATCGCAAAACCGCAAACCGAGCAGCTCGTCGTCCGGCAGGCGCACCCAAGGATAGGAGCGCTTCGCGCTCGGTCGTCGTGTCATCGCCTGTCGAGCCATCATCGTCGCAGGTCGCCCGCGCCGCACCGCCGGGAATGGACGCAGGCCGCTCCGGGCCGGAGCTCGGGGGAAATCAGTTACGCCTCTCGATTTCCGCGATTCGCGCTTCGGCGCCGAAGATCTTCAGGAGCACCGCCACGCGCGTCCACATGCCGTTGCGCTCCTGGCGCCAATACATCGCTCTGGGGTCGTGATCCACGATCGGGTCGATCTCCTGCCCGCGCGGCAGAGGGTGCATGATGATGGCGTCGCGTTTGAGCCGCGCGAGCTCGTTCGTGCCGATGCTGAAGCGTGAGAAGTCCACACTTCTGGATTCGCCGGCCGTATCCCACTCCGACTGCATCCGTGTGACATACAACGCGTCGAGCTCCGGCAGGGCGTCGTGCAGCCGCTCGGTCTCGCTGAATGCGATGCCATGTTGGCGCAGGTAGCTCTTCACGTCTTCCTGCATCGAAAACTGCTCGGGCGCGATCAACACGACGCGGACACCCACGTAGTTTCGAAGCAGATAGCAGAGGGAACGCACGGTGCGGCCGCGCTTGAGATCCCCCATCATGCCGATGACCTTGCCGTCGATGCCGCCGCGCTCCTCGAAGCTGCGGGCGAGCGTGTAGATGTCGAGGAGCGCCTGCGTGGGGTGCTGATCGCTGCCGCTGCCCGCGTTGATCACGGGCACGGGCCGCGGAATGCCGTCCATCAGCCGCGCGGCCTGAGCGGCGCGGCCCGCTTCCTTGGTCCGCATGACGATCACGTCCACATAGGAGCTGAACGTGCGAATGGAATCTTCGAAGCTTTCGCCTTTCACCTCGGACGAAATCGAAGGGTCGCGGATCTCGCTCGTTCGAATGCCGAGGTTGTGACAAGCGTTATTGAACGAGAGGAACGTGCGCGTGGACGGCTGAGTGAAGTAGAGCATCGCGCGTCGCGTCGGCAACACGTTCTGCAGCGCGCGAGCCCCGGCGTCGGTCTTCGCGAGCGCGCGCACACGCGTGGCGAGGTCGCAAAGCTCGTCGAGCAACGGCCGCTCGAAGGACCGAGGGTCGATGACATGAAACAACCCACCGCTCCGGTGGGGTAGCACCAACGTCTCCGTGACCGCGTCCGTAACCATGGGCCTCCTGCAGCGGGGCGCGCTCGGCGCATTGTAGCGCGTTCCGCCCGGCCCTCCGCCGTACGTCGGCGGCCCCGATCACGGCAGTTCGCCGCAGGCGCCCGCCGTCGGTGTCGCCCGCACGCGCGGCGACACCGACGGGGACGCCGTTGCTATTCCTCCGAGTCCTCCATTTCACGGGCCTTGTCCTTGATGCCGCCCACCGCGTTTTGCACCTTGCCCTTGACCTGATCGGCGCGGCCCTCGTTCTTCAGCTTTTCGTCGCCGAGCATCTTGCCCGCGCCGGTTTTGACCTTGCCCTCGGTCTCTTTCGCTGCACCCTTGATTCTGTCCTTGTCCATGATGACTCCTTCGATGAGTGGTAGATCCCTGCCGGAACGTCGCGACCGATCCCGGACTTCTGCAAGCAAGTTCCAGAATCTGCACGCGCGTCCTCTGCTGCGTCGCCGCGCGGATCAGGCGTCACCCTGCCGCACGACGTCGCCGGCTCGGGGGCTCACTGCAAGAGACGTGCCTCGCGCGCATCCGACCCGCACCAGCGACCCGGTTCTGAAACGCGATGCGCCGGCCGGTCTCGCCCATGGCATGCGCCGTGCATTGTCTCGACGGGGCAAATGGAGTCCATCACCCGACGGAGGTTTCGCCGATCGATGCGTAACCGTTGCGAGATCGTCTTTGCTCGATAACTCCCTCAAGAGGCTGACGCCCTGGTTGCTGTTCGGAGCAAGCGCGCTCGTGGTGTTCGTGCTGGCACAAATGCGCGCAGTGCTCGTGCCCATCGCCATCGCGACGTTGTTGGCATTTCTCCTGACGCCGCTCGTGACCCGGTTGCAGCGGCGGATCGGCCGCGTGCTCGCGGTCAGCCTCGTCGTAGTGACCGGGACGGCGGCGCTCGGCGGGATTGCAACGCTCGGCTGGATGGAGCTCGGCACGCTCGCGGATCGGCTACCGAGCTATCGAGACAACATCCGAGCGAAGGTGGCGGACATCCGCGTCTTGACCCGCGGCGGACCCGTCGCAAAGGTCGGGCAAGTGCTCGACGACGTGCAGAAGGAGATCGGAAAACCGACGAACGCACCCGAGGTCGTCGTGAAGCCGTCGGCGACGGATGTCGCGTCGAGCGCTTCCGCGATCGTCAATCCGCTCGTAGCGGTCCTCGTCAATGCCGGCGTGGTGTTCGTGCTCGTCACGTTCATGCTGCTCGAGCGGCAGGAGCTTCGTGATCGCGTGATCCGCCTGTTCGGTCACAATCGCCTGGCGATCACTACCAAGGCGCTCGACGAGGCCGGCGAGCGCATCAGCCGCTACCTCTACGCGCAGCTCCTCGTGAATACGTTCTACGGCGTGATGGTGGGCGCCGGCTTGCACTTCATCGGATTGCCGCATGCGCTGCTATGGGGCTGCTTCGCCGCGCTGCTTCGCTTCGTCCCGTACGTCGGACCATGGTTGTCCGCGATCCCGCCGATCCTCTTGAGCTTGGCGGTCGCGCCCGGCTGGCTCACGCCTCTCGCCGTCGTGGGCCTCTATATCGCGCTGGAGCTGTTCACCAACATGGTGCTCGAGACCCACCTGTACGCGGGCGTCGCCGGCATCTCTCAAGTCGGGTTGCTCGTGGCCGTGCTGTTCTGGTCATGGTTGTGGGGCGCGGCCGGGTTGCTGCTCGCGGCACCGCTGACCGTCTGCCTCGTCGTAGCCGGCAAATACGTTCGCCAGCTGCGGTTCCTTTCGGAGCTCATGACCGAGGCCGCGTTCACGGACGAGGCAGGCCGCTACTACCAACGGCTGCTCGCCGGCGATCGTTTCGAAGCCGCCGAGATCCTGCAACGATACATTCGCGACAATCCCGACGACAACGTATTCGATACGCTCATGCTGCCCGCGCTGACCTTCGCCGAGCGCGACGTCGCGGCCGGTGCGCTCGATGCCGAGGAGGAAGCGGCGCTGCACGACGCGACGGCCGAGCTGCTCGACGATCTCGCGGAAACACGCGGCGGCGAGCGGACGGCCGCGAAATCGAGCAAGCGGACTCCGCTCGCGCTGGTCTTCCCGGTCAATCGTAAAGGCGACGCGCTTGCGGCGCGCATGCTCGCGGACCTGCTCGCCGGCACCGACGTGGCGGTCGAGGTCGGCGCGCCCGGCGCGCTGCACGCCGAAATCGTGCAAGAGATCAAGAAGCGCGGCAGTCCTGTTCTGTGCCTCGCCGACCTGCCGCCGAGCGGTTCCGCCAAGTCGCGCTACCTCGTGTATCGCATTCGCGCCGCACTGCCGGAGGTGCGAATCGTCGTCGGACGCTGGGCGCCGCCGTCGCTCGTCGACGCGAGCGATGCGGACATCGTCGCGGCGGGAGCAAACCACGTGACCGCGACGCTCGGAGAGACGCGCCGGCTGCTCGTGCAGATGATCGGGCTCGAGCATGCGCCGTCGCCCACCGGCGCGCAGCCCGCTGCGGAAGACTTGCAGATTGCCTGAAGCGCGCGTGCGTGGGCGGCGCGCGAGCGGCGCGGCGCGCTCAGCGCTCGCTCGCGAGCCCCGTCGCGCGCCGCACGAGCGCCTCGTTCGCAACGGCGGGGCCGAGCGCGCGGAGCGCGTCGAGATTCGGGCCGTGCCAGCACAGCGCGTCGAGCGGCTCCGCGAGCGGCGCATCGGTGCGCAGCGTCGCGAGCGTGCGATAGAGCAGCGCTTCCTCGCGATGCTCGCGCAGGCTCGCCGCGAGCGGCGCGGCGCCGCGCACCGCGACGCTCCACTCGCTCGCGGCGGCCGGAATTTGCTCGAGGCGGCCATACACGCCGAGCACCGCACGGGTCGACTTCTCGCCCCAAAGCGGAATGCCGGGGTAGCCGTCGGCGGCATCGCCTACCAGCGCGAGCCAGTCGGGTACCGACTCGGGTCCGACGCCGAACTTGGCGCGCACACCGGCCTCGTCGAGCACCTTGCGTCGCATGCGGTCGAGACAAACGACTCGCGAGCCGCGCACACACTGCGCCAGATCCTTGTCGGGCGAGCAGATCACGACCTGGTCGGCGCGCGCATCGGCGGCGAACCGCGCCGCGGCCGTGGCGAGCGCGTCGTCGCATTCGAGCTCGACCATGGGCCAGACCACCATGCCGAGCGCGCGGCAAACGTCTTCGGCCGGTGCGAACTGAGCATGGAGCTTCGGATCCATCCCTTCGCCCGTCTTGTAACCCGGATACAGGTCGTTGCGGAACGACTCGATCACGTGGTCGAACGCGATGCCGACGTGCGTGACGTCGGGCTCCGCGATCAGCGCGAGCATCGATCGCGCGAGCCCGCGCACGGCGCCGACCTCGGTCCCCTGCGCGTCCCTGACCGACGGCGCGCCGTAGTACGCACGAAACAGCTCGAACGTACCGTCGATGACGTGGACCTTCATGGCCGTCGAAGTCTCGTCTCTCGTGCAGGGCTTCGCAATGCGTGGGCGCGCAATGCTACCGCGCCGCTTCGGCGCACTTCCGCAACCGTTCGCGAGCGAAGGGTTCGCCGTTTGCGCCGCGCGGCGCCGTCTACGTGATTTGCGCGTCGGTCAGACGCATTCCGGCTTGCTGTCGGCGAGCGCCATGGTGCCTCGAAGGGCCTGCGCGTGATTGACGTGCTCGACCAACAATCTCTTGAGCCGCCGGATGTCGCGCTTTTCGAGCGCATCGAGGAGCGCCTCGTGCTCGTCCATGGATTCGTCCCAGCGGGCTTGCGTGCAATCCGCCATGTAGTGCGCGCGGCGAATTCGTCCGGCGGTTCTGCGGTAAGCGTCGGCGAGCTCGGGGTTACCGCCTGCATCGATGATCTTTTCGTGGATGCGCTGATTGCACAGCAGGAACTCGGCGAGATTGCGATCGGTATGGCAAGTGCGCATGCGGCGCGTCAGCTCGGCGACCTCGGCAATCTGCTCGTCGGACGCACGCCGACAAGCGAGCTCGCCGCCGAGCGCTTCGAGCGCACCAATCAGCTGCAGCAAATTCTCGGCATCAACGCGGGTGATCGTGCTGACGACGGCGCCGCGGTTCGGCAGAAGCTTGACGAGACCCTCGGCGAACAGGATCTTCAAGGCTTCGCGCAGCGGCGTGCGCGAGATGCCGAATCGCTCGGTGAGTGACCGCTCGTTGACGCGCGTGCCCGGCGCGAGCTCGCCGTTCATGATGAGCTCGCGCAAGCGGTCGGCGACCTCGTCGTGCAAGGGGCGACGGCTGATCACATCTACGGATTTCACTTCGCTCTCATCTCGCATGCGATCGCGCTCGGTATGCATTATGCGGAGGCCGATACAGTAACAAAACTGTCGGCATCCTGTCGCCGCAGTCGGTGGTCGTCCACCTGCCGTGCCAGAAGGCCGGCGGAGCCGTTCGCCGCTTCGACGCCGCGTGAGCCGGCTCGCAACGAACGCGCCCCGACGGCCGCCCGTCGCGGCCACGGGCGCTCGGGTAGCGTACGAGCTGCCGAGCGCGGCTTGCCAGGCCCCGCTCTGCGCCTATCATAGGCGCTCCTTTTGCTCCCCCCGGCCCGGCACGCTCGCGAGCGCATGGATTCGATCATCGCCATCCGAGACCTCGAGAAGACCTACGCCAACGGTTTTCACGCCCTGAAGCGCACGAGCCTCGAGATTCGACGCGGCGAGATCTTCGGCATGCTCGGGCCGAACGGCGCCGGCAAGACCACGCTCATCAACATCGTCTGCGGCATCGTGACACCGAGCGCGGGCACCGTGACGGTCGACGGGCACGACATAACGAAAGCGCCGCGCGCGGCGCGCGCGCTGATCGGCCTCGTGCCGCAGGAGCTCACGACCGACGCATTCGAAACGGTATTCGACACCACGAGCTTCAGCCGCGGCCTGTTCGGCAAGCCGAAGAACCCGGCCGTCGTCGAGCGCGTGCTCAAGTCGCTCACGCTATGGGACAAGAAGAGCGACAAGATCATGACGCTCTCGGGCGGCATGAAACGGCGCGTGATGATCGCGAAGGCGCTCGCGCACGAGCCGCAGGTGCTGTTCCTCGACGAGCCGACGGCCGGCGTCGACGTCGAGCTCCGCCAAGATATGTGGAATGTCGTGCGCGAGCTGCGCGCCTCCGGCGTCACGATCATCCTGACAACGCACTACATCGAGGAAGCCGAGGAGATGGCCGATCGCATCGCGGTCATCAACCGCGGCGAAATCATGCTCGTCGAGCAGAAGGCGGAGCTCATGCGCAAGCTCGGCAAGAAGCAGCTCACGCTGCAGCTGCCCGCCCCGCTCGACGGAATCCCGCCCGTGCTCGAGCGCTACCAGCTCGAGCTCGCCGCGAACGGCCACGAGATGGTCTATACCTACGACACGAAAGCCGAGCGCACGGGCATCACGGCGTTGCTCGCGGATCTCGCGGCGGCCGGGATTCGATTCAACGACCTGAGCACTACGCAGAGCTCGCTCGAGGAGATCTTCGTGAATCTCGTGAAGCGCCGCCCATGAACTGGTACGCGGTCCGCGCGATCTACGGCTTCGAGATGGCGCGCATGTGGCGCACGATCGTGCAGAGCATCGTCGCGCCGGTGATCTCCACGGCGCTGTACTTCGTCGTGTTCGGCTCGGCCATCGGCTCGCGCATCCCGAGCATCGAGGGCACGAGCTACGGAGCGTTCATCGTACCGGGCCTGACGATGCTGTCGCTACTGACGGAGAGCATCGGCAACTCCTCGTTCGGTATCTACTTCCCGCGCTTCACGGGCACGATCTACGAGGTGCTGTCGGCGCCGATCTCGGCGAGGGAGATCGTGCTCGGCTACGTCGGCGCGGCCGCGACGAAGTCGATCTTTCTCGGGCTCGTGATCCTCACGACGGCCTCGTTCTTCGTGGACCTGCACATCGCGCATCCGGCCTGGATGGCGCTCTTTCTCGTGCTCACGGCCGTCACGTTCAGCCTGTTCGGCTTCATGATCGGCATCTGGGCCGACAGCTGGGAGAAGCTGCAGGTCATTCCGCTCCTGATCGTCACGCCGCTCACGTTCCTCGGCGGCAGCTTCTACTCGATCAAGATGCTGCCGCCGCTGTGGCAGAAGATCACGCTGTTCAATCCCGTCGTCTATCTCGTGAGCGGGTTCCGCTGGAGCTTCTACGAGATCGCCGACGTGCAGGTCGGCGTGAGCCTCGGGATGACGGCGGTGTTCATGCTGCTCTGCATGAGCGCGGTCTGGTGGATGCTCACGACCGGCTACCGCTTGAAGAAATAGCGAGACGCTCCGCGGAGCCGCGCTCGCCGGCGATTCGGCGAGGACGCGGAAATCCTACGAAATACGACAATTCAACGCCTCTGGTGAATTCGCCTGGCGCTGCATTGATCCCGCGTTGACACCCATTTTCGCTTGGTGCACGCTTCGCACCGCACCCCAAAAACAGCGAAGACAAGCCTGTCGCTCGAGCCCGTCTCGGAGAACAACAATGGCGTCTGAGCTCGCTATCCGCAACGTACTTCATAGCGCCCGAGAGTACACGACGGCACGGTGGCTGGCGCTGGCACGTGCGTTGAGCTCGGCGACCGTCGCGACCTTGGCGGCGTCGATCGTGTTGCCCGCCAGCGCGCACCATTCGTACGCGATGTTCGACATGTCGAAATCGATCGCCGTGCAAGGCACCGTCGCGAAGATCGAATGGGTCAATCCGCACGTATTCGTGTGGGTCTATGTCGCGACGCCCGATCAACCGGGCAAGTACGACCTCTACGGGTTCGAGAACGGACCCATCGGAATGCTGACTCGCTATGGCTGGAGCAAAGACAGTCTGGCCGTCGGAGAGAAGATTACGGTGCAGTACTTTCCGCTGCGAGACGGGCGAACGGGCGGTTATTTCATCAAGGCCACTCACGCGGACGGCAAAGAGCATCTCGGCGATCCGTTTGCACCGGGTGTAGTCGAAGCCGCGAAGAGGGGGCCCGGTGCACTGCCGCCGCCCGGTGCGCCGCCCTCCCCCGACATTGCCTCCCACTAGAAGGCCGGAGAGAACCATGGCTCCGCGAATCGGTTGCAAACGGCGCGCATGCGCCGCCGTCGGTTCGGTATTGCTCGCAACGACGTGGCTCGTCACTGCCGCGAGCGCGGATGAAAAACCCGACGGCGCGGCGCAGCGGGGGATGAGTTACGACTCGCTGAAGACGCTGCCGGATTTCAGCGGCTGGTGGTATCTGGTCGTGGACGCGAACGACGGCTTCGGCGGATTGCTCAAGGCCGCGGCGCCGTTCGTTGCGAAGCTCAAACCCGAGGCGGCGCAGCGATTCAAGGCATTCGCAGAGAAGTTCGGCGGCACGTCGCTGCCGGACACGGCCGACGTAGGCTTGAAGCCGCAGTACTGCACACCCCCGCGGTTCGCCGGCAGCAACGGCGGCTTCGCCGAGGACCTCGAGTTTCTATTCACACCCGGGCGCATCACGCTCGCGACGGAGGGCGGCTTGGTCCGCCGTATCTACTTGAATCGGCCGCTACCGACCGACGTCGAGGAGACGTACACGGCCACCTCGGTGGGCCATTGGGAAGGCGCCACGCTGGTCGTCGAGACGACCGGCATCGATCACGACACGAACTTCCTTGGGCCTTTGCAGATCGGCCGTAACGTGCACACGGTCGAACGGATCTCGCTCAAGGACAAGGACACCTTGCGAATCGTATCGATTCTCACGGCGCCCGATGTTTTGACCGAGCCCGTCGAAACCACGGCGCTGTTCGCGCGCGACCACGGCCACGTGTACCACGAGTCCACGTCGTGCGTAGAGACGGATCGCTCGATCGATCCGACCACCGGCCGCCAGCGCTTCGATCTGACGCCGCCGCCGGACCTGCCGCCGCCGCCCGGCTGACCGCGGCGCTCGACCATCACCGGGCGCGGCGATGCGCGCCGCGACCCGGCCGCGTTTCTCGAGACAACGAACGGCTCAATTGCAATGACTACGGCGCGGTGCCAATCTCCGCTCTCCGTGGGGCACCGCAGAACATCGAGGCCGCGCGCGCTCGCGCTTACAGCAGCCGTCGTGCTGCCCGCTTGGCAAACATTTGCGACCGCCCAGCAAGCCGCGCTCAGCTACACGGCCGAGCAAGCCGAGCGCGGCCGCGCGGCCTACGAGCAAACCTGCGCGATGTGTCACGGCGAGCACCTGGACGACGGCCCGCTCGGCGCGCCGCTCAAGGGCCCGTTGTTCATCGGCAAGTTCGGGGGCAAGAGCGCCGACACGCTGTATACCGTCGCGAGCACGACCATGCCGAGCGCAGCGCCCGGCTCGCTCGCAGCCGACGTCTACGCGGCTCTCGTCGCCTACCTCCTCGAGCAGAACGACATCGTGGCCGGAGAGCAACCGCTGCCGGCCGACGTCGCACAGCTTGCCAAGATGCGGCTTCCGGCGGGCGGCTTCAGCATCATGGCGTTCTCGCCGTACACGCCGCAGGCGCCGCTCGACAAGGCCGACCCGTTCGCCCACTACCGGCCGGTCACCGAAGGCCTGCTGCAGGACCCACCGCCCGGTGAATGGCTGGCGTGGCGGCGCACATACGACGATCACGGCTTCAGCCCGCTCAAGCAGATCGACAAACGCAACGTCGCGCAACTGCGACTCGCTTGGGCTTGGACGCTGCCGCCGGGCTCCAACGAATCCATCCCGCTCGTGCACGACGGGGTGCTGTTCGCGTACGGCTTCGGCGACGAGCTCGAGGCGCTCGACGCGCGCACGGGCGACCTACTCTGGCACTACCGTCATCCGCTCGAGCCGGGCGCCGCACCGAACCACAAGCGCGGCATCGCGCTCTACGGCACGAACGTCTACATGGGCACGTCCGATGCGCACGTCATCGCGGTGGACGCCCGCACCGGCCAGCTCGTCTGGGATACGCAGGTCGCGGACTTCCATCGGCGCGAGAGCATCTCGGCAGGGCCGCTGATCGCACGCGGCGTGCTCATGATCGGCACGACGGGCACCGGCGTCGGCGCGGCGCTCGGCGGACCGCAGATCGTCGGCCTCGACGCCGATACCGGCGAGGTCGCGTGGCGGGTGCACACGATCGCGCAGCCGGGCGAGCCCGGCGGCGACAGCTGGAACGGCGTGCCGGTGGACAAGCGCAGCGGCGCGTCGGTCTGGAACACGGGCAGCTACGACCCGTCGCTCGGTCTCGCCTACTTCGGCACGGGCAACACCTACGACACCGGCCCGCTGCTCGGGCCGACGCCGAAGCCCGGCGTGTCGAACGCCGCGCTCTACACCGACTCCACGCTCGCGATCGATCCCGACTCCGGAGAGCTCAAGTGGGCGTTCCAGCACATGCCGAACGACCAATGGGATCTCGACTGGGCGTTCGAGCGCCAGCTCGTGCGGCTACCGGTGTTCGGGGCGACGCGAACGCTCGCGGTCACGTCCGGGAAGCTCGGCATCTACGAGGCGCTCGATGCCGAGACCGGTGAGTTCGTGTTCGCGTTCGACGTGGGCTTGCAGAACATCGTGAAGGCGATCGACCCGGAGACGGGCGCGCTCACGATCGACGAAAGCCTCGTGCCGGGCGACGGCAAGATCAAGATGGTCTGCCCGCACGGCGCCGGCGTGAAGAATTTTCTGCCGGCATCGTACAACGCGGCCACGAAGATTCTGATCGCGCCGCTCGTCGAGGCGTGCATGGACGTGTTTCCGATCCCGGGGGGCGGCGGCGGCGGCGCACTCTCCTCCGGCGTCAATTGGGGCATCCGACCGCCGCCCGACAGCGACGGCAAGTACGGGCGGCTCGAGGCGATCGACTTGGGCACGCGCCGGGTCGCCTGGATCGCACGCCAACGCGCGCCGCAAACCTCGGGCGTGCTCGCGACGGCGGGCGGTGTCGTGTTCGCGGCCGCGTTCGACCGCTACTTGCGCGCTTACGACGACGCGAACGGCAAGGTGCTTTGGGAAAAGCGGCTGAACGACGTGTCGAGCTCGAGCCCGATCACGTTCAGCCTCGACGGCCAGCAGTACGTCGCGATCGTGACGGGCCAAGGAGGCTTCCACGCCGCGAGCTACGCCGCGCTCGTGCCGGAGCTGAAGAGCCCGCCCACTCGCGGCGCAGCGATCTGGGTATTCCAGCTGCCGGCGCGATAGCTTTTGGGCTTGACGGCGCGCCGGGCGTCTGGCACGAAGGAGTCACGGCCGATCGAGGTGCGGGCGGTAACAGCCGGCCCGATCCCGACCGGACGAAAGGGGGAACCGAATGTCGTTCAAGGCTTCTTGGGTCGTCGCGCTCGCGCTCGCGTGGTCACCGGCCGCGGTGCTGGCACAGCGTGCCGGGGCGCCGCAACATCCCGACTTCAGCGGCGTCTGGTTTCCGGCGGGACGCACGCAAACGCCGAAGGATCTACCGTACAACGCCGCGGCGCAGAAGCTGCTCCAAGACTATCAGAAGCACTTCACGCTCGACGACGACCCGGGCCGCTACTGCATTTGGCCGGGGATGCCGCGCGCCGTCTGGGGTGCGCCATTCGCGGTCGAGATCTTTCATCGGCCGCAGGACCTCACGATCTACTGGGAAGGCTACGGCATGTACCGGAAGGTCTACATGGCGGACCACGATCCGCCGGAACCGGTCCTCGACACGGCGATGGGGTACGCGGTCGCGCACTGGGAGGGCGACACGCTGGTCGTCGAGACGTCCCATTTGAAGCCCTACCCCTACATGACGCGGATGGCGACCTCTTCGGCCGCGCACATCGTCGAGCGGCTCAGGCTCGAGCAGCGCGAAGTGAAGGGCGAGAGCAAGAAATACCTCGTGGACGAGATCACGCTGACGGACCCCAAAGTCTATACCGAGCCCGTCAAGATCAAGGCGGACCTGGCCTGGCGGCCCGATCTGCATGTGCTCGAGTACACTTGCACCGATGTATTGTGGGAAGACTATCTGAACAGCCGCGGCCTCACGCTCCCCGATTTGGACGAGCTGCCGAGCTCCGGCAAGGACTGACGCATATGAAGACCATCGCTCTCGCTTTCGTCGCCGCTGCGTTTGCGGCATTGGCGGCGCCCGCGTCCGCGCACCACTCGTTTGCGGTCTACGACATGGCGCAGAACGTCGAGTTCAAGGGCGTCGTCGATACGCTCAAGTTCCGCAATCCGCATTCCTCCATGACGCTCAAGCACAAGAAGGCGGACGGCACCGAGGAAATCATCGACTTCGTCGAGACCGCGCCCGCCAATATGCTCGTGCGGATGGGCCTCACGCCGCAGCTGATAGCGCCCGGCACGGAGATCACGGCCATCGGCGCGCCACGACGCGACGACCCCAAGTCGTATTTCCTGAAGGCGGTGGTGCTCCAGGACGGCAAGCGCTTTCAGATCTTGGGCCCGCCCTGACCCGCCGCGGCTTCGCCGCGAGTCAGAACAGCTGCGTGAGGCGCGCGAGCGCGCCGGGTTCCGTGACCGCCACGAACGCGATGCCCGTGAGCGCGCCGCATAAGTGCGCGTCGTGGTTGATCCTGCCGTAAGCGCGCCGCCCGGCCCAATACGAGTACGCGACGTAGCCGACCGCAAACAGCGGTGCCGGGATCGGCACCGGCAGAAACATCAGCATCAGCGTCGTGGTCGGAAAATAGATGATATAGGCGAACAGCACGGCCGCGATCGCGCCCGATGCGCCGAGCGAGGCGTACTCGGGCTCCTTCTGATGCTTCAAGTACGTGCAGAGGTGGCTCAAGGCGATACCGGCGACGTACAGCGCCAGGAACGACACGGTGCCGATCTCGAGCTCGAGATCGAACGCGAAGAAATAGAACGTCAGCATGTTGAACAGCAAATGCCCGAGGTCGGCGTGGACGAAGCTGCTCATGTACAGCGTGTCGTACTGGCGGCGACGCACAAACCAATAGGGCCGGAACAGCGAGCGGTCGATCAATCCCGGCGAGCGGTAGAGTCCTATCAAGCTGAGAGCAATCGTAACCGCGAAGATCGCCGCGGCAGCGGGCGTTGCGAATGCGAGCACGTGGTCCCCCGTCGAGTTTGCAGTCGAAGCCTCGGGCCGTGCGTCCCGCACCGATCCGCCTGTCGAGACTCGACGTGGCTCCGCGGCCCGGTGGTATTTTAGGTCATCGGACGATTCTAAAGGTGGTAGCTGACGCCGCGGTCTGCGCGGCGCTATTCGCAATGAAGCTGTTCGATCTTGCGTCGGTATCGACCGCGCTCGCGGCGACGCGTAGCCGCACGGAGAAGACACGTCGGCTTGCGGCCGCGTTGCGCGCGCTTGCGCCGGACGAGCGGGCGACCGGTGCCGCCTGGCTGGCCGGCGTGCTGCCGAACGGCCGGATCGGCTTCGGGCCCGCCGCGCTGCACGCGCTGCGCGCGGTGCCCCCGAGCGGGGCCGCGACGCTCACGGTGGCCGACGCCGCGCACGAGCTCGAAGCCCTGCGCACGCTCACGGGCAAAGGCTCGACGGCCGCGCGCGAGCAACAGCTGCGCGCGCTGCTCGCGCGCGCGACCGCGACCGAGCAGGACTTCATCGCGCGTCTGCTGCTCGACGAGCTGCGACAAGGCGCGCTCGAAGGCGTGATGAGCGATGCAATCGCGGCCGCGGCCGAGCTGCCGCCGAGCGAGGTGCGCCGCGCCGTGATGCTCGCGGGCGCCGTCGGGCCGGTCGCAGCGGCCGCGCTCGAATGCGGCGCCGCGGGTCTCGCACGCTTCCGGCTGTCGCTATACGAGCCGATCGGGCCGATGCTCGCGAGCCCCACACGCGACGTCGCGAGCGCGCTCGCAGCGCTCGGCCAGGCGGCGTTCGAATACAAGCTCGACGGCGCGCGCGCGCAAGTGCACAAAGGCGCGGAAGGCGTGCGCGTGTATTCGCGCACCGGTCGTGACGTGACGGCGAGCATGCCCGAGATCGTGGCACCGCTCGCGGCGTTGCCCGGCCCCGCGTTGATACTCGACTGCGAGGTCATCGCACTCGCGGCCGACGGACGTCCCCGCCCCTTCCAGGACACGATGCGCCGCTTCGGCCGCAAGCTCGCGGTCGACGACGCACGCGCAGCCCTGCCGCTATCGCTCTATTGCTTCGACTGCCTACACGCCGAGGGCGAGGATCTGATCGATCGTCCGGCCCAGCAACGCTTCACTCGGCTCGCAGAGCTCGTGCCGGCGGAGCTGCGCGTGCCGCGGCTCGTCACGGCGGATCTCGACCGCGCGCAGAGATTCCTGCGTGAGGCGCTCGAGATCGGCCACGAGGGTCTCATGGCCAAGTCGCTCGAAAGCCCTTACGAGGCCGGCAGCCGCGGGGCGTCCTGGCTCAAGATCAAGGTGGCGCACACGCTCGATCTCGTCGTGCTCGCGGCCGAGTGGGGGAGCGGCCGGCGGCGCGGCTGGCTCAGCAATCTGCATTTGGGTGCGCGCGATCCCGCCGGCGGCTTCGTAATGCTCGGCAAGACGTTCAAAGGGCTCACCGACGAGATGCTCGCGTGGCAGACGGAGCGGCTGCGCGCCCTTGCGATCGGCGACTCGGCCTCACACCACGTGGTCCGCGTTAGACCCGAGCTCGTCGTCGAGATCGCGTTCAACGAGCTGCAGACGAGCAGGCGCTATCCGGGCGGCCTCGCGCTGCGATTCGCGCGCGTCGTCCGCCATCGCGACGACAAGGCCGCGGCCGAGGCCGACACGATCGACACCGTGCGCGCGATCGCCGCCGGCGCCGCGCCCCTTCGCGCCTGAGGCCGCGCCGCACATCCAATCCGCGGTGCCAGGCGGGCGGCGGCCGAACCCAGCGCACGTCGGCCTTCCGGGGCGCTCGACGCGGCGAAACCCAGCGCTGCGGCATCGGCGGCTCGGGCGCGGCTCGTGAGGCGCTTCCCGGGGCGCTCGCGCGCAGGGACGCGCGCGCGCGAGTCTCCAGGGATGGATTCACGGCGTCCCCGGGAAGCGCCTCACGAGCCGCGCCCGGGCCGCTTCCGATGCGCCGTTTTCGCTCCTAAGCAGAGTGCGCGCTTCGCGACGCGCGGCAGGCGTTTGATCGCGTGCTCGCGGCGCAGCGCCGCGCCGCGATCCGGCGCGCGCTCGCGGTAAACGAGCGTGACGGGCAGGCGGCTGCGGGTGTACTTGGCGCCGCGCCCCGCGTTGTGCGCCGCGACGCGAGCCGCGACGTCCTTCGCGACGCCGGTATACAGCGTGCGGTCCGCGCAGCGCACGATGTAGACGTGCCAGACGCCGGCGCTCGGCGTGCGCGGCGGCGTCGTCAGAGGCCGAGCGTGTAGAGCAGCGTGTCGTTGTACATGATCAGGCGGCCGAACATGATCACGGCGAACCAGATCAGCAACGACAAGCCCGCGATGATCTTCGCGTCGAGCGGCGCGCTGCCCTCGAGGCCGACCGCCTCGGCGCGGCGGGCGATGCCGAGCACGTAGAACGCCACGGCGTTCAGAAACGCGATGAAGATCAGCGCCATCTTGAGCAGGAACGACAGGTTCGTCAGGTATTCCTGCGGGCCGCCGATCGGGTTGCCCGCGACGAAGATGAAGCCCGTGCCGAGATTCAAGAAGAAACCGATGATGCCGAGCGGCAGAAAGCGCTCGAGCGCGCGGATCGGCATGCCCTTGATGATGCCGAGCACGCGCAGATCGACGGCGCCGACCGTGCCGATGATCGCGGCCATGCCGAAGAAGTGGACGATCTCGCAAACCGGCCACACCCAATCGTTGGTCGCGACGAAGTTGTCGAGATGCGTCGCCACTAACCAATGCGCTATGGTTTCCACTGCAGTCACCCGCCGTTAAAACGTCGAAAAGCCGAACCACGCCTGCACGAAGTTCGGATATTCGGTCAGCCGCCCAGCGACGATCGCGAGGTACCAAAAAGCGAGCGAGGCGAATGCAAACCAGCGCGCACGTTGCTTGAAGTTGGGGGCCTCGAGCACGCCGGGCGTGTCGAAAATGCGTACGCGCGTAAGCTCGAGATTCACCATCGCGCACGCGATCAACGTGAGCTTGATCAAGAAAATGAAGTTGTGCGAATCGTTCTGCAGGTTCGCCGCGAGCAGCGACAACCCCGACAGCGCGTTCACCGTGAAGCCGAAATACATCCACGGCCACAGCTTGCGCAGCGAGCGCACCGGAATCTCGGGCACGTAGCCGAGCAGGCGCAGCGCCACGACCGTGTTCAAGCCGACGACGATGGCGAGCCCCATCGCGTGCAGCGAGAGAATCGTCGTGAATGCCAGGATAGACGGAGACTCGCGTACCCATACGGCGTACGCGCTGTTCTGAATCGCTTCGATCATACGGTGGCGCCCTTAAGCTCGGTGGCAGTGCCCGCGCGTTCGGCGGCGGCCGCCGGTCGATCGGGCCTGAGCTTAAGGAATAGCAGCACGCCGGCCGCGACCAGCGATCCGAGCCCCATGAGCAGCGCGACACCCGGCAACGCATAACCCGCCTGGAACAGGAAACCCGCAAGGATCGGCGCGAGCACCGAGCCGCCGCGCCCGATGCCGACCGCTACGCCCGTGCCGAACGCGCGTACGTGCGTCGGGAACGCGTGGGCGAAGATCGAATACATGCCGACGATCGCGGCGTTCATGCCGAAGCCCGCGATGCAGCAGATCGCGGACAGCTGAAACAGATCGTGCGGCGTGCGGCCGAAGACGATGACGGCGACCGTCGACAGCACCATCGAGACGATCGTGAGCCCCTTCAAGCCGAAGCGCTTGCGTGAGGAAACCGAACACCGCGCCGCCGGTCGCGCCGCCGACGTTCGTCCAAACGAGCACGAAGCCGGCCGAGGATGCCGCGAAGCCAAAATCGACGACGATCTTCGGCACCCACTTCACGATGAAATAGAACGTCGTGATGTGGAAGAAATAGGCGACCGTCACGAGTACGGTGGTCAGCGCGAGACCGGGCCTGAACACATCGGCGATCGAGGGCTTGCGCATCTGCGCCGTGAGCGTGGGCAGCGCGCTGGCCGTGACGTGACCCATGCGCTTGAGCGTGCGATTGATGCGCTCGAGCGCTCCCTGCGGCTGGCGACGCGCGAGCCAATGCACGGTCTCGGGCACGAAGAAGAACACGAGCGGAATCATCACGACGGTCACGGCCGCGCCGAAATAGAACACCACGCGCCAGTCGTGACCGACCAAGAGCTGCGAGACCACGGTGCCGCCGAACACCGCGCCGAGCGGGTAGCCGATCGACATCAGCGACACGGACAAATGCTGGTTCTTCACGTTCGAGAATTCGGCGGCAACGGCGTTGATCGCGGCGAGCATGCCGCCGATGCCGAGCCCGGTGATCACGCGCCAAGCCGACAGATCGATGAGCCGCGCGTCGATGTCGAGCCCGAACAGCGACGTGCAGCACGGGGGCCACACCTGCGCCGATCCAGCCGCTCGAGGTCGTCACCATGAACATGCCGAGCGCCATCACGAGCAGGCAGCCGAGCGTGGTCGGCCGACGGCCTATCTTGTCGGCCACGCCGCCGAGCAGGATCGAGCCGATCGCCATGCCGATCAGCTCCATCGACAGCACGATGCCGAGCGCGCCGCGGTCCAGTTCCCACTCGGTGGCAATGCCCGAGCGATGCGTAGCTGATCGACAGCACGTCGAAACCATCGAGCGCGTTCAAGCCGATCGTGATCGCGACCACGAAGATTTGGAGCCAGGTCATTGGCTCTTTGGCGATTATGTCGCGCGGATCATTATTCACTGCACGTCCCCCGACGGCTGTCTTGCGCAGCCTGCTTGCGGCAAGGGTAGCATTTTCCTTTCTGGATCGCGCGAGTCCAGGTACGAACGATAATCGCGTGCGCGCTTTGCTCTCGGCGCCCGAATCCTGTATTTTTCTCGGCCTCTTCACTCGCACCGTGAACGCAATGACCCATTGGCTCAAGGCGGCGCTGGCCGTTGCAAGTCTCGCCGCGCTCACCGCGCCGGCGGCGGCGCAGTGGCCGTCGTATCCGACGCCGAACGTGCCGAAGAAGGCCGACGGCACGCCCGACTTGAACGGCCCGACGCCGCGCACGGCCGACGGTCATCCCGATTTCACCGGCGTTTGGGAGATCTACGCGAACTCGATCGCGCAAACACCGCCCGGGCAACCGAGCCCGTCGCGCTCGCAGCAAGGCGGCGGCGATCAGCTCGGCCTGCGCGGCACGCCGCCGCCGCCCGATCCCGACGCGCCGCCGACGCGCGACGTTCTTCGACATCGGCGCGAACATTCAAGGCGGCGCACCGTATCGGCCCTGGGCGCGAGCGCTGCGCGCGCAACGCATCGCCGACAATCAAAAGGACAATCCCGACGCGCATTGTCTGCCGATGGGCTACATGCAGCTGCACGGCCATCCGCAGCCGCGCAAGATCGTGCAGACGCCGCGACTCATCGTGATGATGTACGAAGGCAACCAAGGCCTGCGGCAGATCTACCTGGACGGCCGGCCGCTGCCGGAGCCGGGCCCCGATCTGCAGCCCTGGTGGTACGGCTATTCGGTCGGGCACTGGGAAGGCGACACCCTCGTCGTCGAGTCGGTCGGCTTCCGCGACGACGTGTGGCTCGATGTCTTCGGCAGCCCGATGACGGAGGAAGGCAAGATCACGGAGCGGTATCGCCGCCCCGATTTCGGCCACATGACCATCGACGTCACGATCGACGACCCGAAGGCGTATACCGAGCCGTTCACCGTCCGGATCAACCATCAGATCTTGCTCGATAACGAGCTGATCGAGTTCATCTGCAACGAAAACGAGAAATCTTCGCAACACTACGATCCCTAGCCGTTTAGAATTCGGGTACGGGCCCGCCGCTGCGGGCAAGGCAATCTTCGAGGAGCTCGACAATGAAAGGACTTGGCCTCGCTGCGGTCGCCGCCGGGATGATCCTGGCGCAAGGTCCGGCCGCCGCCCATCATTCGTTCTCGGCGGAGTTCGATCGGAACATGCCCGTGACGGTCACCGGCACGGTTACCAAAGTGGAGTGGGCGAATCCGCACGCGCGCTTTTACATCGACGCGAAAGACGACAAGACCGGCGAGATCGTGAACTGGGACTTCGAGCTCGCGAGCCCGAATGGACTGATGCGTCAGGGCTGGACGCGCAACTCGATGAAGCTCGGCGACACCATCACGGTGACCGGGTTCCGCGCCAAGAACGCCCCGCACGTCGGCAATGCGAGCACGGTCACGTTGGCGACCGGCAAGCGACTGTTCGCAGGCTCCTCGGCCGGTAACCCCGAGACGCAGTAAGTCGTCGACAAGACCGGACGCACGCGCTCGCAACTTCACGTTCGGAGCCGAAGGGTGAGACTCAGGCCGCGGTTGGCAATCGCATTCGTCTGCGCCGCGGTGCTGTCGCCGGCGGCGTTCGCACAATGGGCGCCGTATCAGTCGCTGCCGGTGCCGAAAAAAGCCGACGGCTCGCCCGATTTGGACGCGCCCGCTCCGCGCACCGCGGACGGGCACCCGGACTTCTCGGGTACCTGGGATCGAGCCGGCGGCGGCGCCGGACCGGTGACGGGCGGACCTCCGGGCGGCGGTGCGGCTCCGCCTGCCGTGGGCGCTCGCGCTGCCGGGCCGAACGGCGCCGGCGCGCGCGGCGCAGCGCGGCCCGCGCCAGGTGCGCGGGCCTCCGGGCGGCGGGCCGCCGGGCTTCGCGCGCGCCCCACTACGGGCGCCCGACGGCACCCCGTACGCCACCTTCTTCAGCATCGGCGCGGGTATCCCCGGCGGCGCCCCCTATCGGCCGCTGGCCGCGGCGCTGCGCGCCGAGCGCATGTCGAACAACAACAAGAACAACCCGGACGCGCATTGCCTGCCGATGGGTCTGATGCAGCTGCACCTACACCCGCAGCCGCGCAAGATCGTGCAGACGCCGAGCCTGATCGTGATCATGTACGAGGGCAACCAGGGCTTGAGGCAAATCTATCTGGACGGCCGACCGCTGCCCGAGGTCAACGACGATCTGCAGCCGTGGTGGTACGGCTATTCGGTCGGTCATTGGGAAGGCGACACGCTCGTGGTCGAGACCGTCGGCTTCCGCGACGACGTCTGGCTCGACGTGCAGGGCAGCCCGCTCACGAACAAGGGCAAGCTGATCGAGCGGTTCACGCGGCCGAACTTCGGCACGCTGCAGATCGACGTCACGATCGACGATCCGACCGCCTACACCAAGCCGTTCACGGTCCGAGTGCTCCAGCACCTCGCGGTCGATCAAGAGCTCATCGAGTTCATCTGCAACGAGAACGAGCGCTCGTCCCAGCACTACGACTGACGGGCCGCGGCGTCCGTTCGCCGCTGCAACGCACGGCTGTCGCCCTCCGCCGCCCGCCGCTCCACGGGCTCTCGCCCAAGGCGCTGCTCCATAACGAAGTTCTCGGTTCTCCGGCGCAATTCCTCGGTATGATAGGCGGGAGCGGCGGCCGGGGGGCCCGCGCATGGCCTACGACCGCTTCGGGCAGTCCCCGAGGTGCGGCCTTCCGGCGGCCGTCGCGACCCGACCCACCATGGCGGGCCGCCACGGAGCAAGAGCACGAGCATGCGATCGGCACACGGGCAGAGCTGGCGCGCGATGGCGGCCATCCTGTGCTTCGCGCTCGCGGCCTGCGGCCGCGACGACGCAGCCTCCGACGCGTCGGCCTACGAGGCGCGTAACCTGCTCGAAGCCGTGCTCATGGGCGACCCGCACGACGTCGCTCGCTTTATCGCGAAAGGGGCGGATGTCAACGCCCAGGAAGCCGACGGCACCACGCCGCTGATGCGGGCCGTGCACGGCAAGCAGCCCGAGGTCGTGCAGCTTCTGATCGACGCGGGCGCCAATGTAGCCGCCGCGAATCGCTACGGCGTAACGGCGCTCTATCTCGCGGCGCGCGGGGCAGACGCCGCCTCGGCCCGCGAGCTGCTCGCGGCCGGCGCAAATCCCAACACGGCACTACCCGACGGCGAAACGGTGCTGATGACCGCAGCCAAGGTCGGCGACGCGCAGATCGTGCGCGCGCTGCTCACGGGGGGCAATGACGAGCCGGTGACACCGCATCCGGAATCCGCGACCTGGAGCGACTCCGGCGCCGCGGTGCGCGAAGAGGGACCCGTGCGGCGGGCCGACCCCAACGCGAAGGAAGGCTGGTACGGTCAAACCGCGTTGATGTGGGCGGCCGCGGCAGGCAACGTCGACGTGATCCAGCTCCTGATCGAAGCCGGCGCCAACGTCAACGAGCGTTCACGGCTGACGGATCTGCCGGAAACGAACTACCCGGATCAGGGCGACTTCGTCTCGCCGCCCGTGCCGAAGGGCCGACTGACCGCGCTGCACTTCGCGGCACGCGAAGGCAGTGCCGAGGCCGCGACCACGCTGATCGCAAACGGTGCGGAGCTCGATGCGGTCGACGCGGACGGCACCACCCCGCTCGTGCTCGCGGCGCTGAATGGTCATCTGGATCTTGCGGCGCTGCTGCTCGAGGCGGGCGCGGATCCGAATGTCGCGGACGCTTACGGCCGAACGGTGCTGTTCGTTGCGACCGACTTGAACACGCCGAGCGCGAATCCGCGCATTGCGCCCCCGCTCACCGGAACCCATACCCCGGTCGATATCGTCTCGCTCGCGCTCGCGAAGGGCGCGAAGCCCGACGCAGCGCTCACGAAGTCGCTGCCGGGCTTCGCGGGCCGCGCGTTCGACCGCGACCCGATCTTGAACGCGGGTGCGACGCCGCTGCTGCGCGCTGCGATGTCGAACGACGTCACGATCATGAAGCTCTTGCTCGACGCGGGGGCGAATCCGTTGGTGGCGACCGCGCCGCGCGAGCCGGTCAGCCTCCGCGGCGAAGTGCGGCCGTCGAGCGGCGAGACTACCGCGTTGATGGCCGCGGCCGGTCTCGGCTGGCGCGAGCCCGTCGCGCGCGGGCGTGAAAGCGACGCGCTCGCGTCGCTCGACCTGCTGCTTGCCCGCGGCGCGGACGTGAACGCGGCGAACCAGGCCGGGGATACCGCGCTGCACGGCGCCGCGCTGCGCGGCTCGACCACGGTCATTCAATACCTTGTCGATCACGGCGCCAATGTGAACGCGAAGAACGCGCGCG
The DNA here is from genome assembly GCA_963817615.1 of uncultured Gammaproteobacteria bacterium. Lineage (GTDB taxonomy): Bacteria > Pseudomonadota > Gammaproteobacteria > Steroidobacterales > Rariloculaceae > FEN-1219. The sequence continues at coordinate 38,453 of CAWFPH010000004.1, forward strand.
GTTGGACGCCGCTCGACATTGCCGTGGGTCAGCCGGCGGAGCGCATCCCCTATAACGAAGCGACCGCCAACCTGCTGCGCAAGCTGAGCCGTCGCTCATAGAGCCGGCGAGAAAGGACGGCCGCGCGCCCGGGCACGCGGCCGAGCCCCGGGGGGACGGGGCTTAGAACTCGAACTTCACACCCATGCGCAGCGTGCGCGGCTCCTGGGCACGACTCATCCGGCAATTCGTCACCGTGCAATCGATGTCGTCGCCCGTCACGCCGGGCGGCGTGATGCCGGGCACGACCGCGCCGTACCAGTACACGATGTCCTTGCCGTGATGGGCAGCCGCGTTCAGCAGCTCGGCATAGACCGTCGTGTTGGTGTTCTTGCCGAGGCGGTAGGCGCCGCGCAGGTTGATCGTCGATGCGCCGCCCGCGCGCTGCGAGTTGTCGGGCACGAGCGTGTACGGGCCGAGGTAGCGGAGCCGTGCGCTCGCCTCCCAGCGCGGCTTCACGGCCGAGATACCGATCTCGCCCGCGCCTTCGGGCGAGTTCTCGATGTACGGGCCGTCGGGATTGTCGACGTAGCGCGCGGTGCTCTTCGCGTACACCGCGTCGATGCCGAGCCAGTTGACGGGCTTCCAAAACGCCGTGAGCTCGTAACCGTGCCGCCGCGAGACGCGCCTTTGGGCACCACCGCGTTGGTGTCACCGACGAACACGAGCTCGCTGTCGAGATTGAGCCACCAGTACGCGCTCGTGAGCTTCAGCGCGCCGATCTCGAAGCGCGCGCCGGCCTCGTAGCCCGTGCCGGGTGAGAGCCCGGACACGGGCTCGGACGCGTTCACCACGCCCCGCGCATCGTTCGAGTGGAAACCGCGGCCCCAGCTGCCGTAGAGCTCGACGGTCGGGTTGATCTCGTAGGCGAGGCTCGCCTTCGGCGACATCCGGCTGTCGCGCTCGTTGCCGGCGGCGCTGCCGCGGTCTGGGCGCGGTCACGTCGAACTCGTAGACGTCGCCGCGCAGGCCGCCGATCACCCGCAGCTTGTCGGTCGCGGACCAGGTGGTCTCGGAGTAGACGCCGATCGAGCTCTCCTTGATCGCGTTGTCGCTGATGTTCTCGACGAACGAGCCCGCGTCGTAATGGTCGACGCCGACCTTACCGATATCGTCGTAGCGCACCTCGGTGCCGACGTTCACGGTGAGGTGCGAGCTGTCGACGACCGAGCGCTCATAGCGGCCGCCTGTCGTCCAGCGGCGGTCGAATTGATGGATCTGAAAGTCGTACGTCGGGTTCGAGATCATGGCCCAGTCGTAGTACTGGCCATAGGCCGACGCATGCCACTTGTCGCCCTCGAACTGCGCGCCGCCGATCCAGCGCGAGGTTCTACCGGTCGCGGTCGGATCGATCGCGCAGTACTCGTCGGCGCACGCCGACGTGCCGATCGCGCGCTCGGGAATCTGCTCGGTCGGGCGCCAGAACGCGTCGTAGGCCGACACGGTGACAGAGATCTTGCCCCAATCGGTCGGGCGCAAGTATTTGCCCCAGGCCGCCGTGTGCTGAAGATGCTTCGGGCTCTTCCCAAGGACCGTCGTACGCGGAACGCTCGATAATTCCAGTCAGCGCGCGGTCATTCCCGAGGTCCTTCGTGCCGCCGGCGGCGATTCGGCCCCAGCCGTACTGGCCGCTCTCGCCGGCCGACGAACGACGCCGGCACCCGATCGATGGTCGTGATGAACGACGACCCGGCCATCGAGAAGTCACCCGCGTCGGCCCGATAGGTGCCCTTGCGGAAGTCGATGTGATCGACCGTCTCGGGAATCAGACCATTGATGTCGAGATAGCCCTGGCCGTGGCCGTGCGAGCGCAGGTTCCACGGCATGCCGTCCACGTAGGTCGTGAAATCCGTGCCGTGATCCAGGTTGAAGCCGCGCAGGAAGTATTGATTCGCCTTACCGCTGCCCGAGTGTTGCACCGCAATCAAGCCCGGCACGGCCTCCAGCAACTCGGCGACGCGTAGCATCGGGCGCACGGACAAATCGGCGCCGCCGACCCGGCCCTCGCTCGCGGCTTCTGCCGTGCCGAGCAGCTGCAGTCCGCGGCCGAACACGACGATCTCCTCGAGATCGCCCGACGGCTGCGGCGCCGCGGACGGTTGACCGGCCTGCTGGGACGCATTGCCGGCGTTCTGCTCGGGCGTGCTCGGTTGAGCTGCGGGGGCCTGGGCGGTTGATCGTTGCTGAGCCTGAGAGGCGAACGGCGTGAAGCCAACGCTCAGCGCAAGCGCGGCCGCGACGGCGTTGCTCACGGGGCTCAAGACGACCTTCTGACTGCGCCGGTTCGAGCTCGAATCCATCAGCATTCAGCCTGTGCGGACACAATTACTAAAGGGAGCGCATATTCGCCGCAAAGTGCCCGAGAGTCACCGTATTAACGGTTCTTTTAACGGCTAACTCGCGGCGTTAAGCAGCCGGCGAATCGCCACAGAGCGGGAGCTACCGCAATGGACGGCGCGAGGTGCTTCCTGGTGCGGGCCGGGGGCGGTATCGAGGAGGGTTACCGCCGAGGCGCGCCGAGCAGCTCGCGGGCCAGGTGCTGCGAATTCCAGCGCTCCCGCCAAGATGCCCAGCCGCGAGGAAAGCCGAGAGTCCCGCGTCAAAGAAAACATAGCGCAACGCGTCGACGCGCACGATAGTGGCCGTTGAAAGGCCGCGCGGCGCGCCGCGCGTCGAACCTCTACGTTACCACCACGCGACGGAATTCGCCGTCGCAACGAGCGGTGCTCCGCCGCTTACGCGTCCGGTATAGTAAGCACCCCTCGGAATCGGCGGATCAAGACGATGAACAAGACCTATCACGGTACGTGCTTCTGCGGCGCGGTGGCGCTGACCGTGACCGGCGACCCCGTCGCGATGGGCTATTGTCATTGCGAATCCTGCCGCCACTGGTCCGCAGGGCCCGTCAACGCGTTCTCGCTGTGGCGGCCCGACGCGGTGAAGATCGTCGCCGGCGCGGAGAACGTCGCCAGCTTCGCGAAGACGCCGCGCAGCATCCGCAAGTGGTGCAAGCTTTGCGGCGGTCATTTGCTGACGGAGCATCCGAGCATCAAGCTCATCGACGTTTATGCCGCGATCCTGAAGGATCTCGACTTCAAGCCGCGCGAGCACCTCCACTACCAGGAAGCGATGCTGCGCGTCGTCGACTCGCTGCCGAAGCACAAAGACGTGCCGAAGGCGGCCGGCGGCTCGGGCGTGCTGCTGCCCTCGTAGCGCTCTTCAGAGCAGCAGCGCGGAGGCGAGCCCGAGAAAAATCAGGAATCCCATGCTGTCGGTGATCGCAGTGAGCAGGATGCTGCTGCCCATCACAGGGTCGCGGCCGAGCCGCTCCAGAATCAGCGGACAGAACACGCCGACGGCCGACGCAACCAGCATGTTGAGCAGCATCGCGAGCGCCATCACGCCCGCCAGCGGCGCGGATCGGTACAGCAGCCAAGTCACGAACGCCATCACGACGCCCCACACGCTGCCGTTGATCGCGCCGATCGCAAGCTCCTTGCCGACCAGGTAACGCACGTTCGTGCCGCCGAGCTGTGACAGCGTGAGCCCTCGAATCACCAGCGCCACGGTCTGGTTGCCGGTGTTGCCGCCGATGCTCGCGACGATCGGCATCAACGCTGCGAGCGCCGCGAGCCGCTCGATCGAGCCCTCGAAGGTATCGACCACGCGGGAGGCAATGAACGCCGTGAATAAATTCACGCCGAGCCACGCCCACCGCTTGCGGCCGCTCTGCCAGATCGGCGCAAACAGGTCCTCGTCTTCGCTGAGCCCCACTTGGCTGAACGATTGCCTGAACGAGTCTTCCTTGACTTGGTCGAGCACCGCGTCGACGGTGAGCGTGCCGACCACTTGCCGGTGCGCGTTGACGACCGGTGCCGCGATGAGATCGTAGCGCTCGAACGCCTCGGCAGCCGAATCGTCGGGGTCCGAGGTCAGAAAATACATCGGCTCCTTGTCCATCGCGTCGCTCACGCGCTGGTCGCCGTCGTTCACGAGCAGACGGTCGATCGGCAGGACACCTTGCAGCACGTTGCCGCGGTCGACGACCGCGAGCGACGTGAGCTGCGGCGGCAGCTTGCCGCGGCGGCGCAGCGTCGCAATCGCACCCTCGAGCGTGAGATCGCCGCGCACGGTCACGGGGTCGAGCTGCATCAGCGCGCCGACGCTGCCCTCCGGAAACGACAACACGGACTGCACTTCGGCGCGGTCGCGCGTGTCGAGCTGCGCGAGCACCGCGTCGACGCGCTCCTTCGGCAGATCCTGAACGAGGTCTGCGAAGTCCTCCGCCTCCATCTGCGTGCCGAGCGCCAGCAGCTCCGGCTCGCCGACGAGCGTGATCAGCGACGCGCGCACCGGCGCCGCGAGCTCGAGCAAGATCGCGCCGCGCCGGTCGCGGTGGATCAATTGCCATGCCGCGACACGCTGCTCCTGCCGCAGGCTTTCCAGCACGAACGCCGCATCGGCGGGGTGCAGGCTGTTCAGCTTCTTCTCGAGCTCGGCCGCATGCTGGCGTTCGACGAGCGCCTGCACGAGCGCTTGTTTGCGCGTGTCGGTCCGCGCGACGAGCTGGTTCACGAGCGCATGACGCTCGAGCAGGTCCATGACCTGCTGCAAGATCGCTTCCAGCGTCTTTTGATGCTCGCCTTCAGTCTGCACGCAAGACCGTCCCTCCGCGCAACGTCAAACCGCCGAGCGCGAACGCCCGTAGTGTCGCACTTTTCGGCGCGTGCACGCCGCGCGCGTCAGCGCACGCGCGCAAGGGTGTATGCGTCGACGAGCGCTCCGCCTCGCAGGGAATGACCGCGCTGCAGACCTTCGATCTCGAAGCCGAACTTGCGGCACAGCGCAAGCGCGTGCGCGTTGTCGACGAGCACGGCAATCTCGAGCCGGCGCAGTCCGAGCCAGCGGTCGGCACGATCGAGCGCGTCCTTCAGCAGCGCGCTGCCGATGCCCCGCCCCTGCCAGCGCTCGTGCACCGCGATGCCGAGCTGCCCCGCATGGCGGCGCGAACGGTCCCGAATCGCGAGCGCGACGCCGCCCACGATCTCGCGAGCCGCACAGGCAACCAGCCCGTGAAAATCGCCGGCGCGCTCGTCCAGCCGCTGTCGCCATGTCTGAGCCGACGGGCGGGGCAGCTCGAATCCGTCCCAGGCGGCGTGGGGCAGATCGCGCATGCGCTCGAGCGCACGCAGGTCATCGGCCGCGAAGCGGCGGATCACGATGTCGATGAAGTTCGGGTCGCTCATATGAAAAACCCCGGTGAGGCGTCTGCCTGACCAGGGTTTTCGAGGTGAGGCAGTCGCCGGTTAGGAGACCGCCTGCCGAGCATGCACGGTTAGGCGGTTCCGCTCGCGTGGAGTACGTACGGTTTGCGCATGGTTCGATTCGGGCTCATCGCGGCCGCATCCTAACGCCGCGTCGAGCGCGCGGCAAGCAGGCGTTGCGTCAACCCGTGAGCGCGTCGCGTGTGTTCGGCGCGTGCTCGTCGATCAGAATGCGAGCGAGATCGCGGCGCTCGCGCTCGAGCACTCGGAGCACGAGGAAGACGGCCACGATGACGAGCCCGATCACGAGGCCCCACCACAGACCGACCGCGCCGTGACCGCGGCCGAAGCCGAGCCACAAGCTGACCGGAATGCCGATGCACCAGAAGCCGAGCACGTTCGCAACCATCGGCAGGCGCGTGTCGCCGAGGCCGCGCAGCAATCCGATCGCAACGACCTGCAGGCCGTCGAACACCTGAAACACCCCGGCGATCGGCAGCAGCAGCGCGGCGAGCGCCAGCACCGCCGCGTCATCGGAATACAGGGCCGCGAGCAAATGCGGTGCGCCGATCAACACGGCGGCGGCGGCCGCCATGAAGCCCGCCCCCACGCACAGCGCGGCTTTCGTCGAACGGCGCACGGCCCCCGCGTCGCCCCGCCCCACGGCATGACCGACAATCACGGCAGCCGCAGAGGACACACCGAGCGGCACCATGAACGTGAGCGACGCGATGTTGATCGCAATCTGGTGCGCCGCGACCTGCACGACGCCGAGCCAGCCCATGAGCAACGCGACCGCACCGAACGCGCCGGCTTCGAGCACCATTTGGCCGCCGATCGGCGCTCCGAGCCGCAGCATGCGTAACAGCGGGCGCGCGTCGAGCAGGTTCGGCGCGCGGCGTCGGAGAAACGGCACGAGCCGATTCCAACCGAGCGCGAGCAGCAGCAGCGCCATCGCCCAACGGCTCACGGCGGTCGCCCAAGCCGAGCCGAGCACGCCCAAGGCCGGAAATCCCAGCTTGCCGAAAACCCATAAATAGTTGAGACCCGCATTCAACAAGTTCGCGGCAACCGTCGTCACGAAGATCGGCGCGGGACGCCGCTGCGCCTGCAGCGTCTGGCGCAGCACCACGAACGCGAGCGTCGGCCAAACGGCCGGCATGACCCGATAGATGTAACCGGCCGCGTACGGCACGACCTCGGCGGGCTGACCGACGAGCGTCAGCACGGGCTTTACGGTTGCGAGCGCAAGCGACAACGGCACGGTCAGCACGACCGAGAGCACGAGCCCGCGCTGCAGCCCGCGGGCCACCGCCACGTCGTCGTTGGCCCCGAGCGCTTGGGCGACGATCGGATCGAGCGCGAGCAGCACGCCGAACCCGAACATCGAGATCACCCAAAAATAGAGATTGCCGAGCGCTGCGGCGGCGAGCGCGGCGGGCGACACGCGCCCGACCATCACCGTGTCGACCACGCCCATCAGCATCGTGCCGACTTGGATCAGCACGAGCGGCGCCGCGAGCTTGAGCAAAGCCCCGAGCTCTGAACGGGTCGGCCAATGCTCGAGACGCGACATCTGCCGTTTCGTGGTCTGCGCGGTGGGCTGCGCACTTTACGCCGCGAAGGGGCGGCCGTCGACCCATATAAGGAAGGATGGGTCGGTTCGGCACGCGTAGGCGTGCCGGACCGACCCTGCCGCCCAAGACGCGTCGTTTGCCCCACCCGGAAGCATGGGGATGGGATGGGGATGGGGCTGCTACCGAATGAGGCCGGTGGCGCTTCTCGAGCGGACTCGGACGTGTAGCTCGTGCAACATGCGTGCCACGCTCTCGCGTGGCGGCCGGTCAATGCTCCGCGAGCACGAGCAGCACTTTCGTTAGCTGCTGCAACAGCATCGTGTCGGTGGCCGCGCTGCCGAGCCCTTCGTTTGCGCCGACGTCTCGCAGCAGCACGTCGTAACGCCATTGCTCGAGCAGCGCAACCTTGGCCGCGATCGACAGCCGGTCGGTCGCGAGCACGTGCGCGAGCTCGTCGATCGCCCGCGACGCATCGGTCGGACCCGCCTCGAAGCGCGGCTCGCAGCGAATGCGCGGGCGATCCTCCAGCGCCTCCGAGCGCGATTGACATCGTGCCTCTCCTAGCGTCCGTTCGAGCTCGTGGCATGGAACTTGCTCCATTCAGCGGGACGAAGATGCGGAGCAACGGCATGGCAACGCTTTTGTCCCTGCGCGAGCTCAAAGAAACCGAAATCTACGATCGGGACGGCAACAAGCTCGGCGCGATCGACGACCTCATGCTCAACATGGACGAAGCCAGCGTCGCCTACGTGGTCCTGCTGTTCGGTACGCGGCTCGGCGCGCCCAACAAGCGCTTTGCCGTGCCGATCCGCGCGCTCGCTCTCGACACGGAAAACGAGTGCTTCGTCTTGGACGTCGACAAGGCAGAGCTGGCTCGGACCGACGGCTACGACCCCGAGGCGCCGCCGCCGGCACCCGACCCTCGGTTCGACGAGAACCACCCGCCGCGCCTACGGCTTGTCCCGGGGGCGTCCGAGACGTGACGCCCACTTGAACTGTCGATTACCGCGCCGCGCGGCATCGACGAACGCGAGCGCGCCGAGAAAAATCAGCAGCGCGATCGCGATTCCCAGGAGCGTGTAGATCGCAATTCCGGAGTTCGTTTCCATGCCTTTGCGGCAGCAAGTTCCGTGCCGCCCGCCCGACGCGGCGTGGCGGCGGCGCGGCGCGACGCGGCGCCGAGCGGCGTTCCAGGCACCGCAGCCCGCATTACAAGTTCTGCAAAGGCGGGCAACCGCGCTGCGGGAAGAGCGAAGGCAGCGACGTCAGCCGGACCGCTCGACGCCGAACAGCGCGATCAGCTCGCGGCGGGTTTTGCGGCTCGCATCGCGCACACGCAGCTGCTCGGCCAGGCACCGCAGCTCTTCGATCGTCCACCGCTCGTAATCGAACCGGCGTTCTCCTGAGGCAATCACCTTCTCCATTTCGGTCTCTCCAACGGAATTACGTTGTCGAACGGCCCGCGTCGCTGCGGCAGCCTGCGGATGCCGGCTTCGCCGTCACCGACGGCCCGCACGCCGAACGGCCGCTCGGCCGGTGCCGGCGGGCGTTTGTCCGTCTCGTCGGTCACGAACCGCACACCGTTCGACGTCGAGCGATCCCAATACTCGGCGACGTGCGGCGCGACCTCGAGCAGCACGAGGCTCGGACGGCGCAGCGAGTTTTTCGGCGGGGCGGCCGCGGGACGCGCAACGCGCGCGGTGGCCTCCACCGATAGAAACCGCAAGCCGTCGTTCATCACGACGTTCACGTGCGGGTCCATATCGAGCTCGGCGAAGTCTTCGCCGAACAGGCCGCACAGCAACCATAGGTGCCGCGACTCGGGTGTCTGCACCACCGTCATGGGCCGCGCGCGCAGGCTCTCGCCGCAGCGGCTCACGAGCATCGCACGATCAAAGCACTGGAGCAGCGTTCGTAGCAGCTCCGCATCCGTGTCGTCCACAAATCCCCCTCAACTGCGATCCATCGCCCTAGATTTCGCGCTGCGTTTGGTCGTCGGGCCAGCCGAAGCGGCGACGCCAACGGAAGCGCACCTTCGCCGGCTCGCTGTGCAGCTGCGCCGTGTCCTCGTCGAGCGGGTCGGCGCGCCGCTCCCGCGTGAGCTTCACGATCATCCTTTTCGATGTATCGATCGACGGCTCCTGCCACATGGGCCACCTCCGGTCAGAGACCGATGTCCGTGCGTTGGACTCGCTCGTAGCGATCGGCGACGTCGCGCCAGTCGACGAGCTCCCAGAATCCCTTCAGCCATTCGTTCTTGCGGTTTTGGTACTGCAGGTAATATGCGTGCTCCCACATGTCGACCACGAGAATCGGCAGCGTACCGTTGCCGACGTTGCCCTGATGGTCGAAGACCTGCTCCACGACCAGCCGCCGGCCGAGCGGCTCCCACGACAGCGCGCCCCAACCCGAGCCCTGCACGCTGCTTGCAGCGGACGTGAGCTGCGCCTTGAACGCGTCGAACGAGCCGAACCACCGCTCGATGGCCGCCGCAAGCTGGCCTTCCGGCTGGCCGCCGCCCGAGGGCGAGAGATTGCGCCACAAGAGCGAGTGCAGCACGTGTCCCGATATATGGAACGCGAGACTCTTCTCGAGCTGGCCGATATGCGCGAAGTCTTGCTTGTTGCGCGACTCCTCGAGCTTGTCGAGCGTGTCGTTCGCACCCTTCACATACGCGGCGTGGTGCTTCGTGTGGTGCAGCTCGAGAATCTCGCTCGACAGGTGCGGCTCGAGGGCGTTATAGGGATAGTGCAGGTCGGGCAGCGAGTAATTGGACATGTGTGTCTCCGTTCAGTGGGTTCTGCTGTCTGTTTGCGTTTGGTCGACATCAACCGCGTGGCTGCGGCTGTGCGGCGCCCCAACCTGCCAACCACCCCGAAACTGCCGATAGAGCTCGAATAGCCAGATCATTCGCGCCGCGACCGTCCGCAGCTTCCGGTATGCACCGCGCGCGCGAGCGCCGCTCGGTCGCTCCGCAGCGGCAACGACGCCCATCGTGAAGCTCGCGCCGAGGCCGAGCGGCGACGCAAGCAGTCGGCGGGCGCGCGACCATGCCTCGTGCTCTGCTGCGCGCAATCGGCCGCGCGCACGCTCGGCCCGCAGAGCCGCGCTCCTCACGATTACGCGTTGCCTCCTAAGGTCCCCCGGCGACCAACGCAGCGTCATCGCTCCGCACCTCTCCGACCGGCTTGCGCAGTAATGTGGTTCGCAGCTCGGGCAGCGTGAGATTGCGGCTCAGGCGCACGGCGACTTGCCAAAGGTAGTACGCGAGCGCCGCATGCCCGGCCACCATCACTAACGCCGGCACGAGCCAATCGATCGACGAGCGGGCGAACAGATACAGCACGCACGCGACGAGCAGTACCCAGGCGACGAGCAGCGCCGCGGCCGCGACGATGACGAGTAGCACCATCGCGAGCCCGCTCAGCGCCGCCAAGCGGGTTTCCGCCGCCGCGAGCTCGACCAGCTCGTGAGCGCGTTGCCGCGCGGCATCGAGCACCGCGCGGCCGGCGGCGCTCGTGCTCGCGCCTTCGGCAGGCGTGGCCAAAGCCGTGTCCGCGCCTCAGCGGCGCAGCAACGAGCTCAGCAAGACGCCGGCGGCGAACGCAATGCCGGCGGCCAACAGCGGGTTGTCCTCGACGTAGCTCCGCACGCGCCGTGCGCCCTCGTCGGCTGCCTCTGCAGCCTGGTCTTGCATCTGCCGGGCACGCCGGGCGGTGCGGGCGGCCGCTTCGCGCACGTCTTGCTCGGCATTGCCCGCGATTCCGGCCGCGCGGTCGACCGTTTCGTGAGCCATCCCCGCCAAGCGCTCGGTGGTGGAATTCGAATTGCTTTCGTTACGTGTTTGGGCCATCGGGCTCTCCTTGCATGCTCGGTGAAATTGTTATGGTCTAGGCCACCACGCTGCAGGAACCATGCCACGGCCGGCCGCGCCTCTGCCGCCGGCCGCGGCCTGCGTAAACCCCCGCGCTGCAGGCGCAGGCTTAGGAACCGGTCACAAAGATTGCAGGAGTCGCCTGACCGTGCGGGGGTCGACCGGCTTGACCAGGTGATGGTCGAAGCCGGCCTCCTCGGAGAGCTTCCGGTCCTGCGCGGCGCTGTAACCGGTGATCGCTGCGATCAGCACGGTCTCCGCCCACGATTCGCGGCGCAGCGCTTTGCAGACTTCGTCGCCGGAGATGATCGGCATCGCAATATCGAGCAAAATGGCGTCCGGCTTGAGCCGCCGCGCGGCCTCGAGCGCTTCACGCCCGTCGTGCGCCGTGTGGACCTCGTAGCCGATGCTCTGCAGCAACAGCGCCAGAGCCAGCGCCGCGTCGACGTTGTCGTCGGCGATCAAAACCTTCCGCGCTTCCCGGCACGACTCCACGGCCCTGTCCTGGCTTCCCTGCGCGCGACGACTATCCATGCCGCTGCCATATCAGTCGGGGTCGAGGGAGCGGGGCCCCCGGCCGAAAGCGCCCTAGCGCCGCCGGCCGGAGAGGCGCCCTCAAACGGCTCTGCGTCCGAACAGCGCGAACACCACCGCCAGGATCAATCCCACGACGAACAGTATCCAAGCAATGTTCGTCGCCACGCCGGCGATGCCGGTGAACCCCAATACGGCGGCGACGAGCGCAACGATCAAAAACGTGACTGCCCACCCGATCATGCTGTGTCTCCTACCAAAATCGCACCCGACCCCATGTTGCAATTCCCATACCACCGGCGTCGCGTGGTCGGCTCTTGCCAACGCACAAAAAAACGCCGGCATCGCTGCCGGCGCCAAGTGTCGAGCACTCCGTGCTCGGTTCGTCCCTACAAAAGTCTGGCCCTACGCTCAGCCCTCGGCCTTGCCGACCGAAAGCTTATTGCGCACCTGCTTGACGTCACCCGTGTTCTTCGCGAGCTCCTCGGCAAGCTGCTTCTCCTCGTCGGTCGAGACCTTGCCGCTCAACGTGACCACGTCGCCGCGCGTCTCCACTTTGATCTCGAGGCCCTTCGTATTCGGGTTCGCGATCAGCTTCGATTTGACGGCTGCCGTCGTAGTCGCATCGTCCACCCACGCGCCGAACGAGCGGTGAGTATCGTTGACGTCTTCGCGCGCGGCCCGCGAGTGCGCGCTAGCTTCGATCTTCAGGTCGTTATCGACGTTCACGACGCCGTCGATCCCTTTCGCGAGCTCGCCGGCGAGATCGCGGTCGATGTCGCTGTCCACGGTCCCAGTGAGATGCACGACGCCGTTCGTCGTGTCCGGGTCGATGGTGAACGGGTTGAGATGGCTGTTCAGCGCATAGACGGCTTCGAGCTTACCCGTGATCCATGCGTCCTTCGCTGCACCTGTGAAATCGCCCGCGAAGACTTGCGTCGTTCCGAGTGCTCCTGCAAGCGCCAATGCGGTAATCGCAAGCTTCTTGGTCATGGTCGTCACCTCCAATTGGATTCCGATCGAAGTCGCGAATCAGTGAATATCGCCGCTCCATTCGTCGACCTCGCGCTCGGCCTCGTCGCGTTGCTTGCCGTACAGCTTTTGCACGCGGCCGACGAGCTCATCGCGCTTCCCTGCGATCTGATCCCAATCGTCGTCCGTGATCTTCCCCCAGCGCTGACGCGCCTGTCCCTTGAGCTGCTTCCACTGCCCTTCTATTCGATCCCAGTTCATCCCATTCTCCTGACAATGAGCCAATTGCTCCTGCCGCCATGTTTTGCAAATGGCATGCCAGGACGGGAGGCCGGAAGACCGCGCACTGCGGCTACCCCCGCGCGTACCCGGTGAGCAAAAAACTCAAAAAAATCCAAGTTTTGGGTTCGATCGGCGGCGCCGGACGGCGCGCCGTGCGCGTGCGGCCACGGCCGCACGCCGCGCCGCTCAAGAGGAAGGATTCTCTTTCGCCTCGTAGGCGTTCAGGCGGTTGTAAAGCGTATTGAGACTGATCCCGAGGGTCTCGGCGGCTGCCTTTTTGTCGCCCTTCAAGTGCTCTAGCGTGCGCATGATCAGCTCGCGCTCGACATCGCGAATCGAGCGGCCGATCGTGAGCCCTTGCCGGCCCTCGGATTCACCGAACGGGCTTTCGAACCGATCCGGAAGCTCGAGCTCGGTGGTGGCCGGGTCGGCCATGATCGAAGCACGCTGCACGACGTGCTTGAGCTCCCGCACGTTGCCCGGCCAATGATAGCTCTGCAGCCGCTTCAGGCTGCCGCCGGAGAACATCCGCAGCGAGCCGCCGTTCGTGCCTGTTTGTGCAAGGAAGTGCTCGACGAGCGCAGGCACGTCCTCGACGCGCTCGCGCAGCGGCGGCAGCGCAATTGGAAACACACTGAGCCGATAGTACAAATCCTCGCGCAGCGACTTGTCCGCGATCGCCTTCTTCGGCTCGCGATTGGTGGCCGCCACGATTCGCGCGTCGACTTGGACCTCCTTTTCACTGCCGACCGGCAACACGGCGCCGGTTTCGAGGACGCGCAAGAAATGCGGCTGCAGCTCGATCGGCATCTCCGCGAGCTCGTCCAGGAACAGCGTGCCCGCGTCGGCACGCTTGAAGAAGCCGAGATGCTTGCGCACCGCTCCCGTGAAGCTGCCTTTTTCATGACCGAACAGCTCGCTGCCGGCGAGCTCCCGAGACAACGAGCCGCAGTTCACCGCGACGAATTGGCCGGCCCGCCCGCTCGCGCGGTGAATGGCCTCCGCGATCAGCTCCTTGCCGGTGCCGGTTTCACCGAGCACCAGCACGGGGCTGTCCGTGCGCGCGACCTTTTCGATTTGCTCGTAGACGGTCTGCATCGCGGGTGACTCGCCGATCAAGAGCCCGAAGTGGCGAATCGGACCGTCCTCGGCCGCCTCGGCATGCTCGCCGACGGTTTCGATTTCCTTGAGCAGCCCGAGCAGCTCGCGGCTATCGATCGGCTTCGTGAGATAGGAGACGGATGGCCCGCTCAAATTCTTGATCAACGACTTGATGCCCGGATGGCCCGTGATCAGCACCACGCGCTTCACGGCGCTGCCGCGCAGCTCCTCGAGCAACTCGAGGCCGTTGCCGTCCGGGAGCATCAGATCGAGCAGCAGCACATCGGGCGTGTTTGCGCCGAGTATTCGCCGAGCATGCTCCAAACGGGTTGCAGTCTCCACGACATGGCCGTGAAGCTGCAGCATCTCGTTGGCAGCTTCGACGAAATCCGGCTCGTCATCGACGAGCAATACTTTGGCCATACAGGCGCTCCGGACGTCCAGGTCGTGGTCGGAAGGGCTCAATTCTATACCGGACGGGCTCATAGCCAGTAATCGATGACGCGGCTCAACGTCTCGAGCGCTCGTTGCTTGAAGGGCCGCGAGCGCCAATCCTCGAGCGCGATCGCCCGCGCTTGAGCGGCGTCCTCGAGGAACTGCCGCTCCATGAGCCGCGCAAAGCGCGGCCCGAGCACGATCGCGTTCACCTCGTCGTTGTGCAGGAAGCTCCGATAGTCCAGATTGCTCGAGCCGACCGTCGACCATATGCCGTCGATGACGGCCGTCTTCGCGTGCAGCATCGTGTTCAGCGTCTCGTAGAAGCGAACTCCGGCTCGCAGCAGCCGGCCGTAGCGGGCCCGCGACGCATGGAGCACGATGCCGATGTCGGACACGCCGGGCAGAATGATCCGTACGTCGACCCCGCGGCGGGCCGCGGCGATCAACGTATCGATGAAGCGCCGATCCGGAGCGAAATAGGCTTGCGTGATCCAGATGCGCTCCATGGCGACCTGCATCGCGAGCAAGTAGGCATGGTAGATCGGCGAGTATTCGCCCTCGCCGCCGCGCGCATGCAGGATTTGGACGATGTCGTCGCCGCAGTCCTCGGACGGCGGGAAGAACGCGGGATCGTCCGGCAAGGCCTTGCCCTGCGCGCGCCAGTTCGCGATGAACAGCTCCTGACAGCCGGCCACGGCCGGCCCGCGAATCTGCACGTGCGTGTCTCGCCAACCCTCCGTCACGGGGTTGCGCTTCATGCGCATCCGCGGGCGGCGTCCGCGTGGAGCTGCTCGAGTACTGCCGGGAGACGTTGATGCCCCCCGTGAACGCGACCTGGCCGTCGACGACGAGAATCTTGCGGTGGTCCCGATTGTTGATCGCCGCGACGTTGTTGATCTCCAAGCCTCGATAGACGCACAGCTCGACGCCGCCGGTGTGGAGCGTGGCGAAGAATTCGCGAGTGCTGTCGAAGCTGCCGATCGCATCGTAGAGGACGCGCACGGCGACGCCGGCCGCACAGCGCTCGATGCAGCGCCTCGGCGAAGCGCTTGCCGACGGCATCGCTCGCGAAGATGTACGTCTCGAGATGGACGTGGTGGCGCGCCCGCGCGATCGCGGCGAGCATTCGCTCGTACGTGCTCGGCCCGTCGATCAGCAGCTCGACGCGGTTGTCCTGGTAAACGGGCTCGGGGCCGAGCTCGCCGATCCGCTCGATCAAACGCTGCACCGACACGCGCCCCGGCGCCGTCGCTGCCAGCCGCTCGAGCACGCGGGCCGCGGCCGCGGGCGGCACCGCGCCGCCTGCGACCGATTACACGCGGTAGTCGGCCGGGCAGTCGAAAACGCGGTCGCATATCCACGGCAGACGCCGCGCTCGCTCGAGGTACGTAGTCCACACCGACGGGCCTACCGCGGTCCACCCGAATTCCCATCGAATCCCCCTTCGACGGCCGCCGGTCGGCGACCGGCGAGATCACTTCAAGTTTCGTGCCAGACGTGCGCGTTGCACCGCTCGCCCTTGAGCAGCAGAATCCCGAACACATGACTGAACGCCCCATTCCGCTCGTCCCGCCCTGGCTGCGATCGTTCCCGGCGATCGTCGGCACGCTCGTCGCGGCGATCGGTGCGGCCGTTCTGCTCGGCTGGGCGCAAGACGTGGACTTCTTGCGTCGAGTAGGGCCCGCGTTCGGCTCGATGAAACCGAACGCTGCGGCCGGCTTCGTCGCGCTCGGCGCCGCGCTCGCGCTCGCGGCGTGGCGCGTTCGCGGTGCCGAGGTCGCCCGCTGGCCGCTCGAGCTCGCGGCCTTGGCGATCGGCGCCGCAACGATCCTCGAATACGTCGCAAAGATCGATCTCGGCATCGATTCGTGGCTGTTCCGTGCACCGCAGACCGAGTTCCAAGCGGCCGCCCCGGGACGCATGTCCGTGGTCACCGCAGTCTGCTTCGTGCTCGCGGCCGGCGCATTGCTCGCGGAACGCGACGCGACGGCACGCGGCCGGGCCATCGCACGCACCCTCGGCACTTGCATCGGCATCGTCGGGCTCGTGTCGCTCCTCGGCTACCTCTACGGCGCCCCGGTGCTGTATCGGCCTTCCCCCGGCACGACCGCGATGGCGGTTCACGCGGCGGTTGCGCTCATGCTCTTCGGCGCCGGCATCGTCGCGCTGCGCCCGGAGTACGGCTTACCGAGCATTGCGACCGGACGCACCCTGATCGGGACGCACGTGCGCTGGCTGTTCCCGGTCGCCGTGCTCATTCCGCTGCTGCTCGGCGGGCTCGCGGTGCAGACCTACCAGGCATTCGGCGTCGCGCGTGCCTCGATCGCCCTCACGGCCGCCGGATCTGCCGTTCTGATCGGGCTCGCGATCGGGCTTGCGGCGCGCTGGCTGCGGCGCATGGAGAGTCGGCTCGAGGTCACGAACCGCGCCCTCGCCGCGACTCGACAAGGCGTATTCATCGCGGACGGCACGCAGCTCGGCCGGCCGATCATCTATGTGAACGAGGCGTTCACGGAGCTCACCGGCTACTCGCCGAAGGACGCGCTCGGCCAACGCTGCGACTTTCTCGTGAGCACGGCGCCCGAGGACGCGGCGTTGCGAACGCTCGGCGAATGTCTCGCAACCGAGGGCAGCTGTACCGTCACGGTGCCGAGCAAGCGCCGCGACGGCACCGTGTTCTCCGGGCGGTTGTCGATCACCAC
The DNA here is from genome assembly GCA_963817615.1 of uncultured Gammaproteobacteria bacterium. GTDB lineage: Bacteria > Pseudomonadota > Gammaproteobacteria > Steroidobacterales > Rariloculaceae > FEN-1219. The sequence goes on from CAWFPH010000004.1 coordinate 55,236, forward strand.
GGTGCCGAGCGCCGACGACTCGCGCCACATCGTTGGGCTGCTCGAGGACGTCACCGCCGAGCAGCTTGCCTCGATGGCGCGCTTGGAGCTGCTCGCCGAGGCCTCGCAGGCACGCAAGGACGCAGAGGCGGCGAACCGCGTGAAGGACGTTTTCTTCGCATCCGTCACACACGAGCTGCGCTCGCCGCTCAACGCGTGTCTCATGTGGCTCGACGTGCTTGCGCTCGGGCCGCTGTCCGACAAGGCGGCGAAAGGCGTGGACGCGATCAAGCGCAATCTCAAGATCCAGACGCGGCTCGTCAACGATCTGATCGACGCGGCAAAGATCTCCTCCGGCGGCATCGAAATCCATCGCGAGCCTCTCGAGATCGAAACTCTGCTCGAGAACGCCGCCGAGACCTGGCGCCTGATGGCCGCCGCGAAGCAGGTGGAGTTCGTCTACGCGCCGCGTGGCGAACGGCAGGTGCTGAACGGCGATCCGGAGAGACTCCAGCAAGTGCTCAACAATCTGCTGGAGAATGCGTTTGCGAACACACCGCGCGAAGGTCGTGTCGAGCTGCGCGTGCGTGACGCGGCCGGTGCCGTCGAAATCGACGTCGCGGATTCCGGGGCCGGACTCTCCCACGAAGACTTGCAGCGAGTCTTCACGCCGTTTTGGCGCGTGCGCTCGGGCCATTCTGAGCATAAGGGGCTCGGCCTCGGGCTCGCGATCGCGGAGCATCTCGTGAAAGGTCATCAGGGCGCGCTGACCGCCGCCAGCGAAGGTCCCGGTAAAGGCTGCGTCTTCACGGTGCGCTTGCCTCTCGCGACCATGCAAATGCGCGACAGCCGCGGCGATGCGGCGCGCATGCGCTAAGCCGCCGATGACGAAGCGCCGAGTTCTCGTAGTGGAGGACGACGTCGACGCCAGGGATGCGCTCGTGCTGCTGCTCGCGAACCGCGGCTACGAGATCGAGACCGCCGGCGACGCCGATGGCGCCATTCGCAAAGCCGCCGCGTTCGATCCCGGTGTTCTGATCTGCGATTGGCTGCTGCCGGGCGCGCTCGACGGTATCGAGGTCGCGCGCCGCTTGAAGGGGGAAATGCCATCGTTGGCGGTGATATTCGTCACGGCTCACTCGCTCGCGGAGTTGCGCGGGCGCACGATCGATTTCAACGTGCACGCGTATCTCGCCAAGCCGATCGACGTCGGCAAGCTCGCGAGCGCGCTCGCGGCGCTCGAGTGAGAATCTTCGGAGAGGGATCCGAGGGACCGGCCGGGGGTCATGGGGAGTGAACCGTGGGGGGTCGACCGGCCCCTCGGAAAGCTATTCGCTATTCGCTCGTCAGCCGCTCGATGCGCCGCGTGCGCGTGAGTCCGCGGTCCGGTCCTCGGCGGCGGCCGGGAACTGACCTTTCTCGTCGGAAACCACGATCTCGACCCGGCGATTGCGTTGCATCCCGGCCGGCGTGTCGTTGCTGGCAACCGGGTACGACTCGCCGAGTCCGACGGTCCGCAGCCGGTTCGGGTCGATGCCGCGCATGACCAGAGCATTGCGCACCGCGGCAGCCCGCTGCTGCGAGAGCTGCTGGTTGTATTGATCGGAGCCGCGCGAATCCGTGTAGCCCTCGATCATCACGTGACGATCCATGTTGTCGCGCATGAACTTCGCGAGCCGGTCGATCGTCGGATCGGCGCCGGGCTTGAGCGTTGCCTGAGCCGTGTCGAACAGCACGTCACCGAGCGTCAGCACGATCCCTTGCTCCGTCTGCTTCGCCTGCAGGTCCGCTAGCTGTTGCTGCAATTCCTTGTTGCGCTGCTCGACGCTTTCCGTTCGCTGGGAAATCGCTTGGTTCTGCTGTTGAATCGATTCGTTTTGCTGTTGGATCTGCTGGTTGCGCTGCTCGGCCGCCTGCGCTTCGCGAGTGCGCGCTTGTAGCAGGATGCGATTCTGCTGTTCCTTGCTGTCGGCGATCTGCTCCTTCGCGTGCTGCTCGTCGATGCGCTGCTCGGCAATGTCCGCGTAGCGCTGCGCAAGATAGGCATCGTGCTCGATCAGCTGCAACGACTCGCGATTGCGGTAAGCCGCATCCGCATCGTTCAACGCGTCGTGCGCGGCCGCGAGCTGGCGAGATGCGACCTGGCTCGCGAGCGGATCCTGCTCGGCTCTGCGCACGGCCGCCCGGGCTTGCTCGAGATTGTCGACGCGTTCCGGCAATCCACTGCAACCCGCCAGCGCGGCGGCGACGCCGAGCCCTATGTAGGTTTTGGTTAGCGTATTCATAACTGCCTCCATTACGGCTCAGAGCTGCCCGGTCTGCCGCTGCTCATTGCGGCGGGCTTCGTCTTGCAGCGTCTGGATGCTGTCCTCGAGCTGCGTCAACGCCGCTTGCTGCTCCTGATTTTCCGATTTGGCCTGCGCCAGGTCCGCGTCGAGCTTCGCCTCTTGAGCGAGCTCGCGCGCGCGCTGCGTATCTTTGTCATCGAGCGCGCGCTGCGCGGCCGTCAGCTTCTGGCGTGCGAGATCGAGCTCGGCGGCACCGTACTGCGCGGCACCATTGGCTTGCGCGTCGTCGACGCTCGCCTTCGCCTGCGCGAGCTCGTCACGGTATTCCACCGAACGGTTTGCCGCGCAACCCGCCAAAGTCACGGCGGCCAGCGCGGCGTAAAAGGTCAGGTTTCGACCGTTCATCGTCCTCTCCCTCATGTATTTCTTCTCCGGTTCCATCCGTCCCATCGCCCCGTTTGCTGTGGAAGGGTGCAGATTCCGTGCCAGTCATGCGCATTGCCGACCGTCGGGCACGATCGCGACATTTCTCGCAAGAATCCAAAACACTTGCTCGATTTGCGAAACCTACGGGTCGTGTCGCAGGAGCGAGCCTTGCGCCGCAACGCGGTTATCATCGGGACGTGACGACTCGTAACTGGACCATCGTCGAGATCGCGGCGCTGCTTGCGGCAAGTGCGCTGTTCCTGGCGACGTTTCGGATCCGACCCGCCTACGTCGACTTCTTGCTTGCGGGTGCGGCGGTCGCGCTGATCGCTGCAAGTGCTCCTCGCAGCCGCCGGCTATGGACTGCCGTACCGCTGTCGCCCGACGCGAAGCCGTCGCAGCGGGCCGCATGGCTGGCAACGGCGGCGTTCACGGGCGCCGCGCTCGTCGCGCTGGCCGGACTCGGAACATTCGTGGGGTTGCACACCGGCGCGCCGCTCGCGGCGCGTTTTCTGAACGTGCACCTGCCGCTCGCGATCTTGCTGTATTTCCCGTGGGCCCTGCTGCAGCAATACATCTTTCAGTTCTACTTGTGCGGCCGATTGCTGCAGCTGCTGCCGCTGCCGCTTGCAGTCGTGTTCACTGCGGCGGCGTTCGCGAGCGTGCATTTCCCGCGCTGGCCGGTGATGGCCGTCACGCTGCTCGCGGGCACGGTATGGACGCTCACGTACTTGCGCTGGCGGCAGCTCACGCCGCTCGCCGTATCGCATGCCATTCTCGGAGCGGCACTCCATTATTGGGTCTTCAATCACGATCTCCTCGAGACTTGGACGCTCTTTCACTGAGATGGCATGGAGCTTGCTTCGGTCACCGAGCGCGGTACGCGCCGTTGGCGGCTGTTCTCAGATTCACCGCAAGGAGGAGAAGATGTTGAGACGTGGGTTGATGGTGGCGCTCGCAGGCGCCGCACTGATCGCGCAAATCGGCTGCGTTCCCGTGGCGGCCGGCCTAACGGGCGCCGCGGTGGGTCACGCAGCCGCGAAGCGGCACGACAAGGACCACGACGGCGATTGATGCGGTCTGCGCGCGCTGCGCCGTTGCTGCGCGCGTCACGTCCAGTAGGGCGTACGGCCGTAGTAGCGGTAGATTTCGCGGCCGAACGTAGGATCCGCGAAATCGGGCCAGGTGTCGCGGTCGAATCCCGGCGCGTGCTCCAACGATGCCTTGTCGATGTCGAGCATCAATCGCTGGCCACTCGAGTCGACCGTCAGCGCTTCCGCGGGAACGGCGAACAGCTTGTTGCCGAAACCCAGCACTCCACCGAACGAGAGCACCGCGTAGCGGATGCGCCCCGTCTCGAGGTCCACCATGAAGTCCTCGAACTTACCGAGCGGCTCCCCCGCGGCGTTGACGACCTGATCTCGGGATAGTGCTGCAGCCGAAAGAACTCGTGACATCGAATCTCCCTGCGCGGGTCATTCGCGCGATTGCGGCTCACGGGGCGGCTCGGCAGGACGATCGACATACTGCGGCTTGGGGTCGAGCGCCTTGTGAACCTGCTCCGCGAGCCCGTTCGTTTGTTCGGAACGAGTGCAGCCGCAAAGCACCACCAACATGGCCGCGAACACGATCGGCAGTGAGCCGTTCATTTCGATTCTCCTTCCCGGCACGCTGGCGCCGAGCATCGCTACGGTCGAGCAAGGAACGTGCCAGCAATCGGCTCGGCGGTTGCAATAATGAGAACTTGCGTTCAAACGCTGCTGGGCGCCCCTCCCTTGCGACGACCTGCCGCCATCGCGCTGCGCACCGCACCGCGCGGCCCGAGCAAAGCCAATGGCATGCAAGTTGCACCCTTAGCCCGGGTGCAATGCATTTCGCGGTTCGAGAAGACAGGAGATAGCAATGCCCGACGAGCGAGAAAAGCGCGAGCGAGAACACGAGCGCCGCAACCGCGAGCAGCGCGAAGCCTCGCAGTCGCCGCGCCGCCCCGACGATGTGCAGCGTCCGCAACGCGAACGAAACGCCTTGCGCGACAGTGGCTGATTGCTATGACGTGCCGGCCGCGCCGCGACCGTCACTCTGGTCAAGCACCGGATTCGGGTCTCTAAACTACTGGAGGTGAAGATGAAGACGAAAATGATGGCCGTGATGGCCTTGGCAGTCGTATCGCTGTACGCGTGTGACAAGGGACCGTTCGAACGTGCCGGAGAGCAGGTCGACGATACGGTCAAGGACGTGCGCGCCGGTCACAAGACGACCGAGCACAAGCTCGACAATGCGGCGAACGATGCCCAAGACGCCATCGACGATCTGAAAAAGTAACGGGAGGTCAATCGTCCACCGCGCGGCGGCTGCGCTTGAGCGCACCCCGCCGCGCTTTGCCCTCCAGCCGCCGCGCATGGGCCGCACGCGGAGGCTTCGTCGGCTTCCGAGGACGCGGCGCGACGGCGGCTTGACGAATCAGCTCCGCGAGTCGTTCCATCGCAGCCCGTTTGTTCTGCTCCTGGCTGCGAAATTGCTGCGCCTTGATCGTGACGACGCCGTCGGCCGATATGCGTTGATCGCGGCGCGCGAGCAACCGCTGCCGGCAACCCGGCGGCAACGCGGTCGATTGCGCGGCGTCGAACTTCAACTGCACGGCGCTCGCAACCTTGTTGACATTTTGCCCACCCGCGCCCTGTGAGCGAATGGCCGAGAATTCGACCTCCGCCTCCGGGATCGTGATCCCGGGCGCCACGGCCCACCCCGACGGCTCGTCGCTCATGACGCGCATCGTACCGCGCGACCGCCCGGAGGGCCCGCGGCCGATCGGGCTTGCGCGGCGCGCCCGCCCTTGTCACGATGCGTTCCAGCCGTCCCAATCGACTCAACCAACCAGTGGGTGAACAATCATGAAAAACTTCGTGCTCGGTTGCATCGTGTCCGGTGCCGTCGCGCTGCCCGCATTCGCCGCGTTGAAGGAAGGCGCCATGGCGCCCGCGTTCGATGCGAAGGCATCGCTCGCCGGCAAAGAGTTCCAATACTCGCTGAAGGATTCGCTCAAGAAGGGCCCGGTGGTCGTTTATTTCTATCCGTCGGCCTTCACCCAGGGCTGCAACATCCAGGCCCATACGTTTTCCGAGAATATGGACAAGTTCGTCGCGGCCGGCGCTAGCGTGATCGGCGTGTCGCTCGACAGCATCCAACGGCTCAACGATTTTTCGGCCGACCCGAACTACTGCGCGGGCAAGGTCGCCGTCGCGTCCGACCCGACCGGCTCGATCGCGAAGTCCTACGACCTGATGGTTCGCGAAGGTAAGGCGGGCATTTCCGACACGCGCGGCGTCGAGATCGGCCATGGCTTCGCCGAGCGCACGACGTTCATCGTCGCGCCGGACGGCAAAGTCGCGGCCACGATCGGCGGGATCTCGCCCGCCGAGAACGTCATGAAGTCGCTCGAGGTCGTGCAAGGCATGCACCACGGACACTAGCCCGGGCGTTCACGGCACGACGGCGGGCGCGCGGCGCAAGCCGTGCGCCCGCACAGTTTTGAATACGCGCTTCTGAATACGCGCTTCGAGAAACACGGATGTCGAATTCCAACACTTTGCTCGTAACCGGTGCAGCCGGCCAGCTCGGTCGGCGCGTGGTTGCGCTGCTGCTCGCGCAAGGGCGCCGCGTGATCGCGACCACGCGCACGCCCGACAAGCTCGCAGATCTCGCCGAGCGCGGCGCCGAGATCCGCCGCGCCGATTTCGCGGATCCGGCGTCGCTGCCGCAGGCCTTCGGCGGCGCGCAGCGCATGCTGCTCATCAGCACCTCGACGTTGTTTCCGGCCGGCGTGCGGCTCGCCCAACAACGGGCGGCGGTCGCGGCCGCCGCGGCAGCGGGCATCGAGCACGTGGTCTACACGTCGGGACCGGCGCCCTACCCGGTCGAAGGCGGCGCGTTGATCGACGACCATTTTTGGACCGAGCAAGCGCTGGCGGCGAGCCCGCTCGAATGGACGTTCATGCGCCATCACCTCTACATGGAGTCGCTGCTGAACGCGCTGCCGAAGGCGGTCGCGTCGGGCCAGCTCACGTCATCGATGGGGAACGGCGGCACGAATTACGTGACGCGCGAAGATTGCGCGCAGGCCGACGCGGCAGCGCTGGCCGCAGACTGGCGCGGACGGCGCATTCTCGACGTAACCGGCCCGAAGCCTGTCACCCAGGACGAGGTGGCGGCAATCGCGACGGAGCTCACGGGGCGAACCGTGCGGCACGTGAGTCTCACACCCGAAGCACAGCGCACGGCGATGGCCGCGGCCGGGCTGCCCGCCTTCTTGATCGACGCCCTGCAGCGTTTCAACCGCGCATCGGCCGAGGGCTACCACGCGATCGTCGCGCCGACCGTTGCCGAGCTCACCGGCCAAGAGCCGATGTCGGTCCGCGAGTTCCTGACCGCGAACCGCGCCGCGCTGCTGCCCGCCGGCTGAGCCGCGCGCGACGCCGACGAAGGGCTAGCCCAGCCAGCCGGCGGCGAGTTGCTTCTCGTGCGCGGCGATCGCGTTGCGCATGAACATCGCGACGGTGACGGGGCCGACGCCGCCCGGCACGGGCGTGACCCAGCTCGCGACCTCCTTCACGTTGTCGGTGTCGACGTCGCCGACGATCCGCGTCTCGCCGTTCGGCCCCGTGACCTGATTGATACCGATATCGATCACGGCGGCTCCCGGCTTCACCATGTCGGCGCGCAGGAATTTCGGCTTGCCGACCGCGACGAGCACCGCATCGGCGCGGCGCGAATGCGCGGCGACCGAGCGCGTCATGTGGTGGCATACCGTCACCGTAGCGCCTTCGGCCATCAGCATGAACGCGGCCGGCTTACCGACGATCTCCGAGTGGCCGATCATCACCACCTCGAGCCCGTGCAGTTGGAGCCCCGTCGCTTTGATCAGCTCCACCGACGCGGCCGCGGTGCATGGCGCGAGCGCGAGGTCGTTGTACACGATGTTGCCGATCGAGGCCGGGTTCATGCCCTCGATGTCCTTGAACGGGTGAATCGCGGACGCGAGCGAGCGGCCGTGAATATGCGGCGGCACGGGTCTCTGCAGGATCATGCCGAGTACCGATGCGTCGTCGTTCATCGCGACGAGGCGCGCCTTGCACTCGTCCTGCGTGAGCGACGCCGGCCACGTCTGGTCCTCGAACTCGATCCCGACCTTGCGCGCGGCGTTCACTTGACCGCGTACGTAAACGGCGACTTCCTTGTGCTCGCCGATGCTGATCGAGACGAGCCGGCCGATTGGATGCTTCTCGGCGTCGGCGCGAACGCGCTCGGCCACGGCGGCGAGGATGCGGTCGCGAACGGGCCTGCCGTCGAGTAGGCGGTTGTCTCTCATGCGCTTTGAGCTTTCGGTCCGGTGGCTGATCTCAACGAAACGTATTGCAGGCGGCCGGGTCACCGCCGTCGAGGCCCGCCTGGAGCCAGCGGCGCCGCTCTGCCGAGGAACCGTGCGTGAAAGAGTCCGGCGTCACTCGTCGACCGGCGTTGCGCTGCAGACGATCATCGCCGATCGCCTCGGCCGCGCGCAGCCCCTCCTCCACGTCGCCGGGCTCGAGCACTCGATCGCGCGCGTTCGCGTGCTGCGCCCAGACGCCCGCGAAGCAATCGGCCTGCAGCTCGAGCGCGACCTGGACGCCGTTCGCGCCCGCGCCTCCCGCCTGCTGCGCCGCGCGCACGCGATCCGACGTGCCGAGCAAGTTCTGCACGTGATGCCCCACCTCGTGACCGATCACGTAGGCTTGTGCGAAATCGCCTGGGCCGCCGAGCGCCGCGAGGTCGCGGAAGAACGCCGTGTCGAGGTAGACGCGCCGATCCGCGGGGCAATAGAACGGGCCGACGGCGGCACTCGCGAAGCCGCACGCGGACTCGACCGCCCCGTCGAACAGCGTGAGCTGTGGCGGCGTGTAGCGGCGCCCCGCGGCTGCGAAGATTTCGCCCCATACGTCCTCCGTGCTGCCGAGCACGGCCGCGACGAATTGGCTCGTCTCGTCATCGGCGGTGAGCGGCGGCGCAGAGTCCGCGCTCGGCGCGCTCGAGTCGCCGCCGTTGAGCAGCATGTTCACCGCGTCGGGGCCGCCGACCCAATAGGCGAACGCGAGCAGCGCGATCACCGCAATGCCGCCGCCGAGGCCGCCTCGGCCGATCGGCAACGAGAAGCCGGCCCGCGGAGCGGCGCCTCGCACATCGCGCACGTTGCTGCTCCTGCGAAGACCCCTCCAACGCATGCGCCCATCCCTGACCGAAATTACCGCCAGCTTATCGGAACGCTCGCCCACATTGAACGCGGTGCCGTCGCGGCGCGCTACAATCGAGGCCGGACTCTCGGAGGTGCCCCCGTGAAGCTCGTCGAGGAATACTCGGGCGTCGGCGAATTGCGCTGGCGCGACCGCACGTTCGATCGAATTCCGTACCGCGTCAGCCGCTACCAGGCCATGCTGCCGTCCGGCCTGCCCGTGCCCGGCGAGCAGCGCCTCGAGGGCATGCTCGAGCTCGGCCGAGTCGCAGAAGCCGCGAGCATGGTCGGCGCGAATTTGACGCTCGCGCTCGAAGACGGCCGATCGCTCGCGCTCACTTTGGCGGACGCGCGCGGCCGCGTGCTCGCCGAAGGCCACGGACCGAAGCACGGGTGCTCTTGCTGCTGATGCCACGGGCTTGACGCCGCGGATACGCGGCGCGAGCTTCACGCTATGCTGACGATCCGCGAAGCCGATTTCAGGTGGGACGGCCCCGAGATCCGCCGCGTCCGACTGACCGTGTTCGTCGTCGAGCAGCGCGTGCCCGAGGCGCTAGAGCTCGACGAGCGCGACCCGCATTGCCTGCACGTGCTCGCCATGATCGACGGGCAGGCGGTAGGCACCGGCCGCATCGACCTCGACTCGGGCGGCAAGATCGGCCGCGTTGCGGTGATCGCGACCCACCGCTGCCGTGGCGTCGGGTCGGAGCTCATGAGCGCGCTGCACCGAATCGCGCTGCGCCGCGGATTGCGCACGGTCTGGTGCCACGCTCAGGTCTCGGCCGCCCCGTTCTACACGAGGCTCGGCTACTCGATGGCCGGACCGACGTTCGAAGAGGCGGGCATTCAGCATGTCCGGATGGTCCGCGCCTTCTGAGCCGCGCGCCGTGCTGTTCGACCTGGGCAACACGCTCGTGTCGTATTACCGGCCCCGAGACTTCGGACCGATCCTACGCCGCGCGGTCGCCGCGGCCGCCGCCGAGCTCGAGCAGCGGCGCGCGGCGCTCGGCCGCTTTGCACGCATCGATCTCGAGTCGGCGGTCGCGTGGGCGGAACGCTGCAACCATGAGCGACGCGATCATCGCGTGCGCCCGCTCGCGGAGCGCCTGGTCGAGGTCTTCCGGCTGCCGCCCGAAGACCGATCGAGCGAGCTGCTCGAGCGGCTTGCCGAACGCTTCTTGGAGCCGATCTTCGCGACCGCGAGGCGCGACCCGCTCGCACGCGAGACCATAATTGAAATCAGGCGCTTGGGATACAAAGTTGGTGTCCTATCGAATACGCCGTGGGGCAGCGCCGCCGCACCATGGCGTGCGGAGCTCGAGCGGCACGGCCTGCTCGATGTCGTCGACGCGGCGGTGTTCTGCGTCGAGACCGGGTGGCGCAAACCCGCGTCGCAGGCATTCGCCCATGCGCTTGCTCGGCTCGGCGCAGCGCCCGAGCACACCTGGTTCGTAGGCGACGAGCCGGCATGGGACGTTGCGGGCGCGCGGGCCGCAGGCCTGACGCCGATCCTGCTCGGCCCGGTCGGCGGGGCCGACTGCGTTTGCATTCCCGACCTCGCGTCGCTGCCGCCGCTGCTGGCGCAAGCCCGAACGGTTTGAGCCGCACGCTGTGAACGACCCCCACACGGCCGCGGGCAGCGCTCGCGGCGCACGCGCGGACGTGTAGACTAGCTCGCCGAACAAGCGCTCCCGGGGGGAGCTTCGGAACGAGGAGATTACGTTATGAGCTACGCAAGGATCATTTGCGCCGGCTTGCTCTGCGGCGTCGCAACCACGAGCTTCGCATGCGAGATGCCCGCGCTCGTCGCGATTCCGGCGAAAGAAGCGATCGCCGGCAAGGAGCAGCAGGTCGCCGACGCTCTCGCGGTGTATTACCAAGGGATGCAGGCGTTCACCACGTGCGTGCAGAACGAGCTCTCGGCGGCAGGCGGCGAATCGGCGCAACCGGTCGTGAAAGCCGTGCTCGTGCAACGCAACAACGCCGCGGTCGCAGAGGTTCAGGCCGTGATGAAGCTCTACAAGGACACGGTCGGCGAAGCCGCTGCGGGCGCCGCAGGGCAAGCCGGCGCAGCCGCCGACAAAGGCAAGGACGAGCACGAAGGCCGCCATCGCCGCAAGTGACGTAACGCGTTAACGTCTCCGCCGCCCGCCACGACGGCGGGCGGCTCTACCGCGCTCAGCATCCGTTCAGGGTGCGCGCGCTTCAATGCCTCCGTGGGCAGCTCGCCCGACACCGGAGGACTCGTGATGAACCGCGCACCCCGCTCGAGCTCGACGTTGCTCTGCACACTGCTTCTGTCGGCCGCCTATTCGGGGCAATGCGCCGCCGCGGCGGATGAGCGCACGATCCGCGGGAGCGAAGGCTTCGCGACGGATCATGCGGCGGACGAGCTGCGCGACCCATTGTCGTTCACGACGCTGCGCACGCCGGCGGCCGCGCTCGAAACGAAGTCGCGCTCGAACGCGAAACCCGACTCCGCGGTGGCGTCGGTTTCACTCGGCGACTCCTGGATCCACGACGCGACCGCCACGCCCTTCGCGGACGAGGATCAGGACGGCTACTTCCACTATCTGCGTGTGCGGTTCGATCCCGACTCCGTCTTCGGCCTGCGCTACGTCTACGCGAAGATCTACCTCAGCGCGGACGGCAATGCGTGGGAGCACCTCTATACGACGCACGATTTCGCGGTCTACGGCACGTCGGACGACGATGACTACGAAGTCGAGACCGAGCTCGTGTCGGGTTATTCGACCGGGCTGTACGACGTGCTGATCGAGCTCTGGGACTCGGACGACGAGGTGCTCGTGGACGAGTTCGGCCCGACCGAATCGAGTGCGCTGTCGGTGCTGCCGCTCGAGGACTCCGTCCGCGACGGCGTCGAGCCGCCGCCCGAGGAGCATCATCACGGCGGCGGCGGCGCGGCCTCGTGGCTGCTGCTGCCCGGGCTGTTCGCGGCCGTGCTCGCGCGGCGCCGCGAGCTGCGCACGCGTAGCGGGACGGCCACGCGCTTCTGAGGGCCGGGGGCATGCCCTCCTGCTCCGCAGCAGCCGGCGAGGCCGCGCTAGACTCGAGCTTTACGCAGCGGAGGGACGCCGATGGCCGAGCACAGCCGCGAGCCGCGAGTCGTGACGGGGATGCCGAGCGTCGAGCTCGATCGCGCGGAGTTCGAACGCCGCTTCAGGCGCCGCCATGTGGACCCGGCATTCGAGACCGTCGAAGGTGAGCTTACCGCCGTCATCGACGCCGCGTGGGAAGCTTACAGCGCCTACCGCAAGTCGCCGCGCACGCGCAAGGCGGGCCCAGGCTACGCCGATCCCGACTACGATCTGTCGACCGACTGGCTCGCGACGCGCGCTGCGCTCGAGGACGCCGGGCGCCGCCACGACGACGCGGCCGCGCCGTCGCGCGTGCTCGTGATCAACGGCTCGGCCCGCACGGATCAATCGTGCCCGGGCGAGATGTCGAAGTCGTACCGGCTCGCGCAGATCGCGCGCGAGACGATCGAAGCGCAGGACGGCTTCGAGGTCGACCTGCTCGATCTGTCCGTGCTCGTGTCCGAGTACGGTCGAGTGATCTATCCGTGCAAGGCGTGCGTGTCGACCGCGCAGCCGCTCTGCCATTGGCCGTGCTCGTGCTATCCGAATCATGCGCTCGGGCAAACGCAGGATTGGATGCACGAGATCTATCCGCGCTGGGTCGCGGCGCACGGCATCTTCATCGCTACGCCCGTGAACTGGTATCACGTGCCGTCGACGCTGAAGCTCATGATCGACCGGCTCGTGTGCGCGGACGGCGGCAATCCCGACCCCACGAGCACGCACGGCAAAGACGCCTCACGCGCGAAGGCCATCGAGCTCGAGGGCTGGCCGTACCCGAAGCATCTCGCCGGCCGCGCATTCTCGGTGGTCGTGCACGGCGACGTGGAAGGCGCCGTCGACGTGCGCCGCGCGCTCAGCGATTGGCTCAACTGGATGCAGCTCGTCGAAGCCAGCGCGCTCGACCGCTACATCGGCTACTACGAGCCCTACGCCACGAGCCACGACGCGTTCGACCGCGACACGCCGGTGCAGCAGGAGACGCGCAATGCGGCGCTGGCATTGGTCGAGACCGTGCGCCAGATCCGCAGCGGCCGTTACCGGCGCCCCGACGCAGGGCTCGAGCCGCCGCGAAAGAAATGATCCGGCTCCCGCGCGCATGCGTGAGGCGTCTCAAAAGCGCAGTCGTATCCCCGCTACGAATCGCGTGTCGCTCGCGTCGTCGCCGCGAGCGCGCGCCAAGTCCGCAGTGCCGCCGTGGCGCGCCTCGCGTACGAGCCCGATGTACGGCGCAACTTCGCGGCGGATCTCGTAGCGCAGCCTCAAACCCACGTCGCTCGTCGCGAAGCCCGCGCCGAGCTCGCGCGCGGTATCCGCCTGCGCACGCCACTCGAGCTCGACGCGCGGCTCGAGGATCAGCCGGTTCGTGACGAGCACCTCGTAGCGCGCTTCGAAGCGTGCGGCCGCGTCGCCGCCGTCGCTCACGAACGCTGTCGCCTCCACGTCGAACCGGTACGGCGCGATGCCGCGCACGCCGAATGCGGCCGAGGTGCGCCGCGGCGTCGGATCGTATTCCTCGCGCGCACCGGCGACCACGTCCCACCAGCGCGCGACGGCATGCGAGTACAAGAGCTGCACCTCGGCCCGCTCGGTGGCACCGGCGCGCCGCTCGCCTTCGCTGCGGATCGCAAGCCGATTGAACGTGTGGCCCAGCCACGCGCTCACGTTCCAGTGCAGCAGGTCGCCGCCGTCCGCGTCCTGGCGCTCGAGCTCGTCGAGCCGAATCGAGCGGTTCAACGGATCCTCGAGCATTCCGTGCGCGTGTGCGCCGCCGACGTCGGGAAACGCGGCCGCACGCTGCTCGGCCGTCACGGCGGGGGGCTGCACCTGCGCCTGCGCGGCCGCGGCGCTCGCGGCCGCTACGAGCGCCGCGACGACGGCTAGCGCGCGCGCGCCTGCGTCACTCGTGCGTCGCATGAGCGTGCCCTCCTTCGGTCGGCGCCGGCGTCGCTGCGCCGTGCGGCTGCTCCACGTGCGCGCGCGCAGGCGGCTGCGCCTGCGGCTGCGCGTCCCCGGACGCATTCGCGTCGCCGCCTTCGGACGCGTTTGCGCTCACGTCGACGCGTACCTCGCGAAACATCCCGGCCGTCATGTGATAGAGGAGATGACAGTGGAATGCCCAGCGGCCGAGTGCGTTGGCCGTCACGCGGAACGAGCGCTTCGTGCCGGGCGGCATGGTCACCGTGTGCTTACGCACGTGGAACTCGCCCGCCTCGTCCTCGAGGTCGCTCCAAAGGCCGTGCAAATGGATCGGGTGCTCCATCATCGTGTCGTTCACGAGCGTGACCCTCACGCGCTCACCGTAGTCGAGCGCGATCGGCTGCGCGTCGGAGTACGGCACTCCGTCGAACGACCAGATGAACCGCTCCATGTGACCGGTCAAGTGCAGCTCGATCGTGCGGCTCGGCGCGCGGCCGTCCGGATCCGCAAACGCAGACTCGAGATCGGCATATGTCAACACGCGTCGGCCGTTGTCGCGCAGCCCGATGCCCGGATCGTCGAGTCGCGGCGTGGGCGCCATCGCCTGCATGTCGACGCCCGGATTGCCGGTCTCGCTCGCGGGGTGACTCTGCATCTCGCCGTGCGCCATGCCCGGCATGTCGTGACTCATCCCGGGCATCGCATGCTCCGCGCCATCGGCGGCTGCATTGGCCGCTGCGCCCATGGCATGGCCCATATCCGCCATCGCGAGAAACACGGGCGCATCGAGCGGCGGCACGGGCGCGCTCGCGCCGCGTCGGGTCGCAAGTGTCGCGCGCGCGTAGCCGCTGCGATCGAGCGACTGCGCGAAGATCGTGAACGCGTCGGCGCCGCGCGGCTCGACGATCACGTCGAGCACTTCGGCGGCCGCGAGCCGCGCCTCGTCCACGGTCACCGGCCGCACGTATTGGCCGTCCGCGGCCACCACCGTCATCGACAAGCCGGGGATCCGCACGTCGAACGTCGACATCGCGGAGCCGTTGATGAGCCTCAGGCGCACGCGCTCGCCGGGCGCGAATAGAGCGGTCCAGTTGCCGGCCGGCGGTTGGCCGTTCACGAGGTAGGTATAGGCGTGGCCGCCCACGTCCGCGAGGTCGCTCGCGCTCATGCGCATGCGGGCCCACATCGAGCGCTCCTCGACCGTGCGGCGCAGCCCGTCGCGGCGCGCGTCGTGCACGAAATCGCCGAGCGTGCGCCGGTTGTAATTGAAGTAATCGGAATGCCGCTTGAGCAGCCGATACAGCTCGAGCGGGTCGCGGTCGCTCCAGTCCGAGAACAGCACGACGTGCTCGCGATCATAGGCGAACGGCTCCGGCTCGCGAGGCTCGATGACGATCGCGCCGTAGAGGCCGCTCTGCTCCTGCAGCCCCGAATGGGAGTGATACCAGTAGGTGCCGTTCTGGCGCGCCGGAAACCGGTACGCGAACGTCTCGCCGGGCGCGATGCCGCGAAAGCTCAGGCCCGGCACGCCGTCCATCGGCGCGGGCAGCAAGATGCCGTGCCAATGAATCGACGTGTCCACGTCGAGCTCGTTGCGCACGTTGAGCGTGACGACGTCGCCCTCGCGCCAGCGCAGTATCGGACCCGGCAGCGTGCCGTTCACGAGCGTCGCGTGGGCGGAGCGCCCCGTGACGTCGACGACGTGCGCGCCGATCGTGAGGTCGAACGTCGGCCCCGCCAACGTGGCGGGGCCCTCGGCGGCTGCGGCGCGGCTGCGGACGGAAGGTGCAACGCTCGCGAGCACCGACGCGGCCGCGACGCCTTGGATGAAGTGCCGGCGCGACGTCGCGCTGGCACGCGTCGCTAACGGCCCATGTGGCAATCGATCGTCTGACATGATCTCGTCCCCTGATTCGAACGGCAAAACGCCGCGGCGAGCGCAACTCGCCGCGGCCGCAATGCGCGGCTGCCCGCGCAGGCGCGGCGGTCAAATCAGGAAAACGCAGTGACGAACGTTGATCGCAACGGAGGAGCGAACGGCCCGAGCGTTGCGCTCGAGCGGCGGCGGATGCGGCGGCTTGGGCGGCGCGGGCGACCACGCGGAATCGATTGAAGGCAGCCACGGGAGGGGCGCGGCAAGAGAGTCGTTGCGCGGCGCGACGCCCGCGGCGACGGCAGCGGCACATGCGGGCGACGCCCCCGCCCCCGCATCGAGCGTCGGCGCGCAGTGAGCACAGTGGGGCACGGGCGACGGCGGGACGTGCGAACGTGGCGCATCGCTCGGTGCGCCGCGGGCCATGGCGTCCGGCCCCATCGCATCGTGGCAGTGCACGCGCGCCTGCGGCGCTGCCGCCTTCGCCGCGGCCGCCGCGACAGGGCACGGCATCGTGAACGAACCGAGACAGCCCGCCGCGAACGCTGCGAGCAGCAATCGGCCGACAACGGCTCGATGCTTGCGAAGACGGGCGAGTGGATTCGCGCGGTTCATGACGCTCGGTGCGTGCGGTTCACGCCGACTCTAGTCCGGCCTCGGCCCGCCCGCAAGCGCGCGCGCTCACGAAGCCGGCCGCGGCCGCCAGCTTCAGAGCCGCACGCGCCTCAATCTGAGCGCGTTGCCGACGACCGATACGGACGACAAGCTCATCGCGACGCTCGCGATCACGGGCGAGAGCAGCAGCCCGAGCACGGGATACAGCACGCCCGCGGCGAGCGGCACGCCGAGCGCGTTGTAGCCGAACGCGAACAGCAGGTTCTGGCGGATATTGCGCATCGTGCGCCGCGACAATCGCACGGCCCGCACGATGCCGCGCAAATCGCCTTTCACGAGCGTGATGGCCGCGGACTCCATCGCAACGTCGGTGCCCGTCCCCATCGCGATCCCGACGTCGGCCTGCGCGAGCGCCGGCGCATCGTTCACGCCGTCGCCCGCCATCGCGACGACTTCACCGCGGGCTTGCAGGCGCTTCACGATCTCGGCCTTGTCCTGCGGCAGCACGTCGGCGATGACCTCGTCCACGCCGAGCTCCGCGCCGACGGCCCTGGCCGTAGCTTCGTGATCGCCGGTCAGCATGATGATTCGAACGCCTGCGTCCTTGAGCGCTGCAATCGCCTCGGGCGTCGTGCGCTTCACGCGGTCGGCCACGACGAGCAGGCCCGCCGCGCGGCCGTCCACGGCGACGTACACGACCGTCGCTCCGCGCGAGCGATCGCGTTCCGCCGCCGCCGCGAGCGCGCCCGCGTCGATCCGTTCGCGCTCCATGAGCCGCTGATTGCCGACGAGCAGCCGCCGACCCTCGACCGTTCCCCACACGCCCAGGCCCGGGTCCGAGTCGAAGTCCGCCGGACCCTGCACCACGACGCCGCGCTCTCGTGCGCCGTCAACCACGGCCCGCCCGAGCGGATGCTCGCTCGGCGACTCGACGGCCGCAGCCAAGCGCAGCACCTCGGCCTCGTCGAAGCCCGCGGCCGCGATCACGCGCTCGAGGCTCGGCTTGCCTTCCGTCAGCGTGCCCGTCTTGTCGGCGACGACCGTCGTGACGCGCTCGAGGCGCTCGAGCGCCGCGGCTTCCTTGATCAGCACGCCCTCGCTCGCCCCGCGGCCGATGCCGACCATGATCGACATCGGCGTCGCGAGCCCGAGCGCGCACGGACAGGCGATGATCAGCACCGAGACCGCCGCCAACAGCGCGTGCGCCAGCCGCGGCGAGGGACCCACGATCCCCCACGCGACGGCCGCCGCGAGCGCAATCGCGACGACGGTCGGCACGAACCACGCGGCCACTCGATCAGCGAGGCGCTGCACCGGCGCGCGCGAGCGTTGCGCGGCCGCGACCATCTTGACGATCTGCGCAAGCAGCGTGTCGCCGCCGACCTTCTCGGCCCGCATCACGAGGCTGCCGGTGCCGTTCGTCGTGCCGGCCGTGAGCGCGGAGTCGGCGGCTTTGCTGACGGGCACGGGCTCACCCGTCAGCATCGACTCGTCGACGTGGCTCGTGCCCTCCACGACCGCGCCGTCGACCGGCACGTTCTCGCCGGGCCGCACGCGCAGGCGATCGCCGACCGCCACCTGCTCGAGGGGCACGTCGGATTCGCCGCCGTTCGGATCGAGCCGGTGAGCGGTTTTCGGAGCGAGCTTGAGCAGCGCCCGGATCGCGCCGGAGGTGCGCTCGCGCGCGCGCAGCTCGAGCACCTGCCCCACCAGCACGAGCGTCACGATCACGGCCGACGCCTCGAAGTACAGCGGCGGGGCTCCGGACGCGTCGCGGAACGACGGCGGCAACGAGCCGGGAACGACGGCCGCAACGATCGAGTACAGCCACGCGGCGCCGGTCCCGAGCGCGATCAGCGTGAACATGTTCGCGCTGCGGTTCACGATGGACTGCCAGCCGCGCACGAAAAACGGCCAGCCGGCCCACAGCACGACCGGCGTCGCGAACGCGAGCTCGGCGAACGCGACCGCACGGTGCGGGAAGAGCCGCATCGGGTCGATCGCGGGCACGAGCGCGCCCAGCATGGGCCAGAGCAGCGGCACGGTGAGGACCGCCGCGACAACGAAGCGCCGAGTCATGTCCGCGAGCTCGGCATTCGGCTGCTGCTCGGCCGTCGGCTCGAGCGGCTCGAGCGCCATGCCGCAGAGCGGACACGGGCCCGCGGCTTCGCGGCGGATCTCGGGATGCATCGGACAGGTCCAGACGGTCGCGCCGCCGGCCTGCATCGGAATGGTGCGCTCGGACGGGCGGCCGGGCCGCGATGAGGCGCCGGAGACCGCCTCGCGCGGCTCGAGATAGCGCGCCGGGTCGGCCTCGAACCGGTCGCGGCAACGCGGACTGCAAAAATAGTACGTAGTCCCGGCGTGCGTCGCGGCAAGGGCCTTGCCGGGATCGACGGTCATTCCGCAAACCGGGTCCAGGACCCGGCCGCCGCTGCCGGCTTCAGGCGTCATTTCGGGGGCTGCTGTGCAATTTACAAAATTTGGAATGGCGCGAGCCCGGCAACCTAAGCCGGCCCACGGCGCCGGTCCCTGGCACGGAGTTTGCTAATTTTTCGCTGCCGCGAATCACCGCGGGGATTCAGGGTCTGCTTTCACGTCGACCTCAGTCAACTCGAACAATTTGAGGGTAGCCGGTCCATGAACATCAATTATGACCTCGAGTTCGATCTCGACAGTTTCCTGAGCGATTTGGAAAGACGGCAGGCGAACCGCAAGCGCGTCCGGCTCGAGGACCGCAAGCGGCAAGCCAAGCGGCTCCGCAACAGTTTGAAGGGCGACGGCGAGAAGGCCAAGTAAGGCACTCGCTCCTTGGCGGCATCGGCTCGCGTAAGCGCGCCGATGCCGTGTTTTACCACCGCGCGCGACTCGCGACACTTCTCCGATTGACCGACACGGCTCGGCCTCGCCCCGGACCGGGCCGCGGCACCTGCTCCTTCGACGGACCGCCGAGTTCGGTAAAGCATTAGATTCCTGAGCACGACGGCCGAGGCCGCCGGGACTGTGCTAATTTCGATCGTGCGATTCCGGACTACGCTCATCAATCCTGGGGGATACCGATGGCCAGCAACCACGGGCCGCACGGCGGCCGCATCGATCGGCGGACGTTCCTGAGCTCGAGCGTCGCAGCCGCGGGACTGCTCGCGAGCGCGCCGTTCGGCCGGGCGTTCGCGCAGGACATCCGGCTCGCGAAGCCGGGCCGCGCCGTGCAGACGGCCGCCGGTCGCATTCAAGGCGTCGTGCTCGACGGCGGCATCAACGCGTTCTACGGCGTGCCGTACGCCGCCTCGACCGCCGGCGCGAACCGCTTCATGCCGCCGAAGAAGCTCGAGCCCTGGACCGGCGTGAAAGCGACGCAGCTCGTGGGCCATCGCTCGCCGCAGACCTTCGGCGGCCCGATCTCCGAGGTCGAGGCGCTCGATCGCGCCGAGGCGATGGGTGAGGACTGCCTGAACCTCAACGTATTCACGCCGGCGCTCGGCCGAGGCGATCGGCCCGTGATGCTGTGGCTGCACGGCGGCGGCTTCACGAGCGGCTCGGGCAATTGGCTGCTCTACGACGGCGCGCGGCTCGCACGCAGCCACGACGTCGTAGTAGTGCCCGTCACGCACCGGCTGAACGTATTCGGCTACCTCCATCTCGAGGAGCTCGGCGGCGACCGCTGGCAGGGCGCGAGCAACGTCGGCATGCTG
The DNA here is from genome assembly GCA_963817615.1 of uncultured Gammaproteobacteria bacterium. Lineage (GTDB taxonomy): Bacteria > Pseudomonadota > Gammaproteobacteria > Steroidobacterales > Rariloculaceae > FEN-1219. Next base: position 75,389 of record CAWFPH010000004.1, read on the forward strand.
GACATCGTGGCTGCGCTCGAATGGGTGCGCGACAACATTGCGCAATTCGGCGGCAACCCGAGCAACGTCACGATCTTCGGCCAGTCCGGCGGCGGCGGCAAAGTCGGCGCGCTGCTCGGCATGCCGGCCGCAAAGGGCTTGTTCCATCGGGCGATCGGCATGAGCGGCGCGTTGCCGCGCGGCGTGCCGAAGGATCGTGCGACGGACACCGCGCAGAAGTTCATGGCCGCGCTCGGCGTGACGACGGTCGACGAGATGGCCGCGCTGCCGATGGAGCGCCTACGCGACGTCGGCGTCGCGACCCGCGGACTGCAGCTGGCGCCTTGCGTCGACGGCCATTCGCTGCCGGCCGACCCGTTCGCGCCGAAGGCGAGCCCGCTGTGCGCCGACGTGCCGCTGATGATGAGCAACACCGAGCACGAAGTGAACTTCTTTCCGAACACGCCGCTCGACCCGATCGACGCCGCGGATCTGCACGCGCGGGTGAAGCAGACGCTGCGGGCCGACGACGCGGCCGTGAACGAGGTGCTCGGGCTGTACAAGGAGCACCGGCCGAACGCGAGCAACGTCGAGCTCTACCAGATCATCGCATCGGACAACACGATGCACGTCGGCGTGAAAGAGCAGACCGAGCGCAAGGCCGAGCAAGGCACGGCGCCGGTCTATTCGTATTACTTCCGCTGGCTATCGAGCGTGCACGAAGGCAAGCTCCGCGCGTATCACACCGTCGACATTCCGTTCGCGTTCAACAACGTCGAGGTCGCGACATCGATGACCGGCTCGAGCCAGACGCGGTATGCGCTCGCGGACAAAGTCAGCGCCGCGTTCGCGAGCTTCGCGCGCACGGGCGACCCGAACCACGACGGCCTACCGCACTGGCCGCAGTTCGACGTGGGCACGCGCGCGACGATGGTGCTCGACAACGACTGCGAGGTCGTGAACGACCCGTACGGCGAGGAGCGCAAGCTGCTGGCGAAGCTGCGGAGCGCGGCATCCTGACCGACCGACGCCGCGCACTCCGCCGCGCCTGACGGGAGCGTCGCCCGCGAGAACGGAGCTCGTTATCGACGAGACCGACCACCGCCCAACAAGCGGCGGCCGGCGGCAGCGACCGCGACCAGCGCCAACAGATCGAGCCCGGCGCCGCCTCCGCCTCCACCCCCGCCCCCTGCAGCGGCCGGTTGCGGCGACGCGGTCAGCGTGACTTGCGCCGCAGCGAACTTGGTCGTGTCGTCGGCCCAAAGCGCCGTCACGGTCACGGTGGTTTGCGCCGGCACATTGGCCGGCGCCGTGTAAGTGCCGTCCGCGGCGATCGTGCCGACCGTCGCATTGCCGCCGGGCACCGCGTTCACTTGCCAGATCACGTCGGTGCTCGCCGTGTTCGTGAGCGTCGCGGTGAACGGCTGAGTGCCGCCCGGCGCGACCGTGGCGCTCGGCGGGGACACCGTCACCGTGACCGGCGGCGTCGGCGCCGCGACCGCGGCGAGGCACGCGCTCGTGCCCGCGTTTGCCGGCGCGGCGCTCGTCGTGAAGGTCGAGCCGACCAGCACGTCCACGGTGTCGGTCAACCCCGCGTCGTCCGTCACGACGAGCCTGGCCGTGCTCGTGTCCGTCGAATGCGAAATCACGACCGTCGCGGCCGTGTCCCCCGAGACGATGGCGGCCGACCCCGACACGACGCTCCACGCATAGGCCGCGATCACACGGCCGCACGCCGCACCGCTGCCGCTCGCGTCCAGCGTCACGTTCTGTGTCGGCGCAACGCTCGACGGCCGCTGCACGGCGGCGATCGGTCGCAGCGCCGCATTCACCGCGCCGAGCGCGTTGGCCATGCCTGCACCACAGGTGGTGGTCGTGCAATTGCACTCCGCGGGTTGAAGGTCGCTCGGACCCGTGGGCACGTGGCACGTCGGCACGGTCGGGTCGGACGACACGGGGAATGCGATCGCGCCTTCCTGAAGCCGAGCAATGAGTTGGTCGTAGCGCAAATTGCCGTCGACCGCGAGCATCAGGCCGCCGATCGCCGACACGATCGGCGCCGAGAAGCTCGTGCCGAGCACACCGGCGTAAGTGTTGCCGCCGGGCGCCGTCGTGCCGTCGTTCGTGGCCGTCTCGATCGGCATGAGGCAAGGACCGCTCAGATTCACGCAGTTGCCGGCCGGCGCGCCGAGCGCGATCTCGGGGCCGACGCTGCTGTAGCCGACCTTCGTCCCGGCGTGGCGGAGGCCCGCGATCCCGGCCACGCCCGGACAATTCGCGGGCGAGTCGACGGGCCCGCCCTCGTTGCCGGCCGAAGCGACGACGAGCACGCCGCGCGCCGTGACCGCATCGATCGCGTCGACGTAGCTTTGCAGACAGCCTCCGACCGCGCCGAGGCTGAGATTCTCGATCTGGGCCGGGATACGGATTGTCGGGCACGCCGCTCACATGAATGCCCGCCGCCCATAGCATCGCGGCGATGATGTCGGAGTCGTACCCGCCGCACTTGCCGAGCGCGCGCAGGGGCAGGATCCAGGGGCTCCAGGTGCCGCCCGCGATGCCCTGGCCGTTGTTGGTCTTGGCGGCGATCAGCGATGCGACCTCCGTGCCGTGCCACGAGCTGTCGGCCTGGTCGCAGCCGTTGAACTTCTGCGATTGGCCGTCCTGCGTCGTGACCCAGTCGCCCGGATCGGAGGGATCCGAATCGCGGCCGTCGCCATCGTTCGCGACGGTGGCGTCCGAGATGAAATCGTAGCCTGGCAATACGCGGCCGCCGTCGACTGCGCGACCGAGGTCGGGATGGTCGAACAGCACGCCCGTGTCGATCACGGCGATGACCACACCCGGGCTGCCGGTCGTGATGTCCCAGGCGTGCTCGGCGTCCGTTGCGCTCGGCGCATCGACGCGCTTCTGCCAATGCCATTGTTGCTGCAGGTACAGCGGATCGTTCGGCAGCGCGTGAATGAAACGCCGCCGATCGGGAACCGCGTATTCGACCGCGGAATCGGCCCGCAGCCGTGCGGCGCTCTGCTCGAGCGACTCGCCGGCAAGCTGCGGCTCGATCTCGAGCGCGTGCAGACCCAAGCCGAGCTCTCGATCGCGCCGCACGGTGAGCCCCGCCCGCGTCGCGAGCGCGGCGACTCGATCGCCGCCCGAGCCGAGCGACTGGACCTGCGTCGCTGCACGTCCGACGGCCGGCGCGTCCGCGCGCAAGCGCACGATTACCCGCTGCACGTCGGCGGACACGACGGGCTCACGCCGCACCGGATTGGATTCTTGCGCACCGACGCCGAGTGCAGCGAGCGCCAGGAAGCAGAGCGTGAGGGACGCGGCGATTCTCGAGTGCATGGGGATGACCTCCGGCCGTCGCCGAGCTATTGCTCGTTCGGCGCCCGCCGCTCGTCCAAGTTCACGTAGCGGACACGGGCGTCGGATCGCAACCGCTCGATCGCCGCGCGGCAGTTCGAATCGTTCCCTTGCGCGCGCAAATTCAAGACGTATTGCGTCGGCAGAAGGCGCTGGACGACGTCGAGCTGCACCTTCGCTTGCTGCGCGAGTGCGCCGATCAACGCGTCGTCGGCGTCAGCCGCGAAGCCGACGATGACGCGTGCGCGGCAATCCGCGGCGGCGGCGGCGGCCGAATCGGATTCGCGTAACGGGGCATGACGCTCGGCGCAGGCCGTGCACAAGCATGCCGCGAGCATCAGGGCCCGGCGGCGGGCCGGCGCCGAGCCGCGTAGCGATGATCCCAGAGGTCTGCCGTTCGACATGCGTCCTGCACTCTCCGCCCGACCGCACCACGCTAGTTCAGAACTCGAGATGCGGCAAGATCGAACCGGCCGGCGTCGCAAACGACCGACACCGTGGCCGTTCCCTCTGTTCGCCCAAGCGGGCAAAAGGTTCACGAGGCCGCCGCGCTAAGAGCTTTGCGCCAGCGTCTCCTGGTAGTCGCGCAGCTCGCGCTCGTGCGCGACGCGCTCTCGCTGCAATCGCTCGATCGCGGTCGACAGCTCGCCGTAGCGGCGGCCGAGCTCGGCCGAGCGCGCGACGAGCGTGACGCGCTGCTCGGCCGTCGTGTCGTTGGCAACCATGGTCGCCGCAATCGCTGTGAGCTCGCCCTTGATGTGCTCCTGCTCCTGCGCATCGGCTGCAAGCTGGCCGTCGACGCTGCGAACGGCCGACTCGAGCTCGTAGAGCCGCCGGCCCGAGTTGTACGCCACGATGAAACCGGCCTCACTGTCTGCCGGGCAGACGCCCTGATAGGCGGCGCCGCTGTGGCCGACGTCGAACCCATGACTTGCGCGGCAATAGTCCTTCACGCCCTCGGCATGGCCGGCGCGATAGGCGTCGAGATCGGGTGCGACGCCGTGCTCACCGCACTGTGCACGGTAGGTCCCGATCGTGCCGACGGGCCGGCCGAGCGTGCCGTCCGTGAACCCGATCGTGCGCCAGTCGGCGCTTTGACACGCTTGCTCGCTCATGCCCGCGCAGCCGCCGAGCAGCGCCCCGACGATCAACAACGACGACAGTTTCGCAGCCGACATAACGTGTACGCCCCATGCGGGTGAGTTCCGTCGGAGTATACGAGCGGGGTCCTCCGGGCCGTGGGACGCCGATCACATCGGGCCGGAACGGTGCGACACTGGCGCTCGATGGCGACACTCCCGCAGCTCGATCTCGCGGCGTTTCGCGCTGCTCCGCGGAGCGCGGCCGGCGCGGCGTTCGTCGCGGCGCTGCGCGATGCCTGCCACGAGGTCGGCTTCTGCTACCTGTCGGGCCACGGCGTGGCAGCCGCACTCGACCGCAAGATGCTCGCGGTATCGCACGACTTCTTCGCGTTGCCCGTGCAAGAACGCCGCGCGCTCGCCATCGCGCAGTCGCCGCACTTTCGCGGCTACACGGAGCTCGGCGGCGAGCTCACGAAGGGCGAGCGGGACTGGCGCGAGCAGCTCGACGTCGGTCCCGAGGAGCCGGCGGCGGCAGTGGCGGCCGGCGCTCCACCTTGGCTGCGCCTACGCGGACCGAACCAATGGCCCGCGAGCCTGCCCGCGATGCGCACGACCGTGCTCGCATGGATGCGCGCGATGGACGACGTCGGCCTCACGGTGCTGCGCGCGCTCGCCCTCGGGCTCGGCCAGCGGCTCGAGCATTTCGATGCCACCGTGCTGCCACGCGGCGATCCCCACTTGAAGATCATTCGGTACCCCGCGCAGCGCTCTCGCGACGCGGGCGATCAAGGCGTCGGCATGCATCATGACTCGGGGCTCGTGTCGTTCGTGCTCCAGGACCGCGTCGGCGGTCTGCAAGTCCAAGTCGGCGACCGCCTGATCGAGGCCGAGCCGAAGCCCGGCACTTACGTCATGAATCTCGGCGAGATGCTCCAGGCCGCGACGGCGGGCTACCTCAAGGCCACCAAGCACCGGGTGCGGAGCCCGGCGCCCGGCGTCGAGCGGCTGTCGGTCGCCTATTTCTTCCATCCGCGCCTCGACTGCGTGTTCGAGCCGATCGCGCTGCCGCGCCAGCTCGCAGCGGCCGCGCCGGGCGGTCGGAGCGTGGACCCGAACGACCCGATCTTCGCCCGCTTCGGCGACAACTACCTGAAGATCCGCCTACGTTCCCACCCCGACGTGGCGCGTGCGCATTACGGGGACTTGCAGTAGCTGCGGCACCCTTCCCGCCCGCTGCGGCTGGGCGGGCGGATCATGTAGACTCGCAGCGCCGGGTAAGAACAAGACGCGAAGGGGGACGCGCGCATGCCGCTCGAGCGACTGGAGCACTATCTCGTCCTCACCGACGACCTCGAGAACACCAAGCGCTTCTATACGGGCGCGCTCGGCATGGTCGAAGGCTTTCGCCCGCGGCTCGATTTCCCGGGTTATTGGCTCTATGTCGAGGGCACGCCGTGCCTGCACCTCGCGGACTGGGCGACCTACATCGTCTGGACGAAGCAGGTCGGCATCCCGGTGTCGACTCGCGCGCCGGGCACCGGCCCCGTCGACCACATCGCTTTCAATGCCCAGGACTACGACGGCATGCGGGCGCGGCTCGAAAGCCGCGGCGTCGCGCTGTCGGCGAACCATTTGGACGAGATCGGCCTGCGACAGCTGTTCTTTCACGACCCGAACGGCGTCGCGATCGAGCTGAACTTCAGAACGGAGGATTGAGTGAGCACGGAGTACGGATTCATCGGAGTGGGCCGGATGGGCGCCCACATGGCGCGGCGATTGCTCAAGGCCGGTTTGAGCCTCACGGTGTACGACACCTCGAAGGACGCCTGCGACGAGCTTGCGAAGAGCGGCGCGAAGGTCGCGAGCTCCGCGCTCGAGGTCGCGAGCAAGGCACAGACGGTGTTCTTGAGCCTGCCGACGCCCGACATCGTCCAGAAGGTCTGCTCCGGGCTGGTGGGCGCGAAGGGTCTCGAGGTGGTCGCCGACTGCTCGACGACGGGCCCCGGCGTCGCGCGCATCGCGCAGGCCGAGCTCGCGAAGGCCGGCATCGTCTACATGGACTTGCCCGTGAGCGGCGGCATGGCCGGCGCACGCGACGGCACGCTCGCGGTGATGGTTTCGGGCAAGCGCGCCGTGTTCGAGCGGCTCGAAGACGTCTTCAAGAACTTCGGCAAGGTGTTCTTCGTAGGCGAAGGCGCGGGCCAGGCGCAAGTGATGAAGCTTGCGAACAACCTGCTCGCGGCGGCCGTCATCGTGCTGTCCTCCGAGGCGATCGCGATGGGAGTGAAGGCGGGTCTAAATGCGCGCCAGATGTGCGAGATCATCAACGCGGGCAGCGGCCGCAACAGCGCGACGCAGGACAAGTTCCCGCGCTCGGTGCTGCCCGGCACGTTCGACTTCGGCTTCGCGACGGGGCTCTCCTATAAAGACGTGCGGCTGTGCCTCCAGGAGGCCGACGCGCAAGGGGTGCCGATGATCGCGGGCGCGGCCGTGTTCCAGATGCTCGGCGTGACGAAGGCGCGGTTCGGCGCCGACTCCGACTTCACCTCGATCGCGAAGGTCTACGAGGAGTGGGCCGGCATCGAGATGCGCGGCTGACGAGAGCGGGCGCCGCGCGATGGCCATGAGCGACACGCAGATCGCCCGCAACGCGGCGCCGCTCGCCGTACGCATGGCGCACGCGCTCGCCGCACAACGCTTCGGCGACCTCTCGGCCGAGGTGGTCGCCAAAGCGAAGCTCTGCGTGCTCGACCTGCTCGCCTCCGCGTTCGCATCGAGCGAGCTGCCGTGGGCCGCACAGGCCGTCGACGTCGCGCGCAAGAGCTCCGGCGCGCTCGCGACCGGCGGCGCCGGCATCATCGGCACGCGCGAAGTCGTCGCGATTCCGGATGCCGCGTTCGCGAACGGCGTGCTCGGCCACGGCCTCGTGCGCGACGACATGCACGTCGGCAGCGTGAGCCACCTCGGCACGGTGCTGGTGCCCGCGCTGCTCGCGCTCGCGGAAAGCACCGCCGCGAGCGGCTCCGATTTTTTGACCGCGCTCGCGGCGGGCTACGAAGTCGGCGGCAAGATCGGCCGGATGATTCTCGACGTCGAGGTGTCGAAGATGTTCCGGCCTACCGGCATCACGGGACCGATCGCGGCGGCCGCGGCGGGCTCGAAGCTGCTCGGGCTCGACGCCGAGGCCACGGCCACGGCACTCGCGCTCGCCGCGAACATGGCGGCCGGCTACAACGAATGGGCCGCGACCGGCGGCAGCGAGATGTTCTTCCATACCGGCCTCGCGGCACGCGGCGCGGTTACCGCGGTGCAGCTCGCGGCCGCCGGCGCGTACGCCTCGCGCACGGCGCTCGACGGCGAGGCCGGTCTGCTCGCCGCGTTCCGCAAGGACCTGCGGCCCTCGGTGCCCGAGGTCTTCACGGACGCTCCCGAGATCCTCGCCGTGTTCTTCAAGCCGGTGCCCGCGTGCAACTTCGCACAATCCGCCGCGCAGGCGGCCCAGAAGATCGCTCAGCGCAGGCGCGTGCGCGCGGCCGACGTCGAGCGCGTGACCGTGCGCGTCACGCGTGCGGCGGCGCTGTACCCCGGCTGCAACGTGAGCGGACCGTTCGAGCACGTGCTGCAGGCGAAGATGAGCATTCACTACAACGTCGCGGCCGCGCTCGTGCACGGCCACTTCGCAGAACGCAACTACGTGCCGCAAGCAAACCCCGAGGTGCTGCAGCTCGCCTCGCTCACGCGGCTAGAAATCGACCCCGAGCTCACGAAAGCGTTTCCGGCCCAGCAAGGCGCCGAAGTGACCGTGCGCACGCGCGCGGGCGACGTGCAGTCGGAGCGCGTCGCCGACGTCGTGCCGACCGACGCGGTCGGCGTGATCGAGCGCTTCCGCGCGGCTGCAACCGCGTCGCTCGGCGCGGCCGCTTGCTCGCGCCTCGAGGGTCTCGTCGAGGCGCTCGAGCGCTGCGCGGACGCGGCCGACCTGTCGCGCGCGACGCGCATTGCGCCCGCCGGTCGGTCGTGACCGCCGGCTGAAGCCGTCGAAAACTCGCTGGGCCACGCGCCAGGGCAGCGAGCTCCGCCGGCGGAATGCCGCCGGCGGCTGCGGCTCGGAATCAGTGCTCGGGTCTGTCGAGCGTCGGCGCGACTTGCACGTCGCCCTCGGCGTTCGAGCACGCGTGACCGTGGCCGCCCGGACCCTGCGGGCACCTCCACCAGTTCAGCGTCGCATCGACCGACCCGGTGCCCAAGTTCTGGACGCCTACGTCGCCGAAGAAATTGTTCTGATGCGCGGCGACGCCGCCGGTCGCGGTCTTCACCGCCACGTCGATGCCTTCGCCGAAGAACGTGTTGCCGATGATCTTGATGCCGCTGATCGGCAGCAGGTCGCCCGTGTCGGTGGCGGCGAAGATCATGATGCCGGTCTTCGCGTCCGTAGGCGCATCGCCGTCCGGGCCGTTGCCGATGATCGTGTTGTTAGCGATCAGGTGATCGCCGACCTTTTGGCCCGGCGCGTGCGAATGCAGCGTGACGCCCGGCAGCCCGTTGTTGATCAGGTAATTGTCGATGATCACGTTGCCGAAGTTCTGCGAGCCCGGTGTCGGCGCGAAGATGCCGACGCCCGCGCCCTCGCCCGACGCGAGACCGTTGCGCGCGACGGTGTTGCCCTGCACCGTGATGTGATAGACGCCCTTCGGCGGCATACCCATGAGCGGGTTCAGGTCGTGCGTCGCGAGCGTGATGCTGCAGTCATACGGATTGTCGCGCACGGTATTGTTCGTGATGAAGTTGTCGTGATTCGGCGCCGTGTCGTCCGTGACGAGGATGCCGCCGGAATTGTGCTCTACGACGTTGTCGGAAACCGTCGAGTTCGTGACGCCGCTCAGCTGGATGCCCTCGCCGCAGTCGAACCCCTGGAAGTCCTGGAAATAGTCCGGCAGGCCCGGGCATGCAGGCGGGGCGTTGGCCGCGATCACGAGGCTCCGATCGTTGCCGGTCACGCGATTGCCGGTGATCAGCACGTTCGCTGCGTTGGTCACAACGATGCCTTGAAAATTCGCGTTCTTGACGGTGAAGCCGCGCACGATGACGTTGCTCAAGCCCGGATTCCCGACACCGTCGACGTTGATTCCATTCGAGAGCCCGGTTGCGTCGATGACCGTTCGCTCGGCGCCCGCGCCGAGCAGCGCGATGGCCTTATCGACGATGACGTCTTCCGCGTACAGCCCGTGAGCAACCGTGATCGTGTCGCCCGGATGAGCTTGGGCGATCGCGGCATTGATGGATTTCGCGCAGCCGCCGGTGCCGCCGAGATTCACGCATAAATTTCCGGCAAATGCGGGCAGCGTAAAGAGGACGCTGACGCCCCATGCGAGTTGTCGTGCGTTGAACATAGTGATCCCTTATCGTTGGAGATTGTTATTTCGTCACCGACAATGACGAATCGGAGGCATCGCCGGCCGGCGACGGTTGGCCTGAGCTTGCATGGAGCGTATGCCCTATCGGTCGCACTGTCCACGCATTTAGCGCGCGGTACGGTTGTAACGACGCTCGCTCCGGCCGGACGCAGCGCGGGCGCGGCAACTACCTCTTCACGGCACGCGTCAACAGATAGTCTTGCCTGAGCACGTTGTCCTCGAAGTACGGCTCCAACACCTGCTCGAGCTCGCGGCGAAACTGCTCGAGCTTCGCGGGATCCGACGCGCCGAGCATCTTCACGAGGCTCGCGATCGGGCCCACGTTCGCCTCGAGGAACACGCGCTGGTGCTGCACGCTCAGCACGTGGAAGCGCATGAGCGCCGCGTCGAAAAGCACATCGCTCACGGCATCGCCGAGCCGCTCGCGCACGAACGCGGGATCGCCCCACAAATGCGGTGGCGACACGCCGGGCGGCGGCGGCGGCGCGTATTTGCCAACGAGCCGGAACGTCTTGCCGACGACGAAGTCGGGCGGCCACGTCGAGAACGCGATCGTGCCGCCCGGCTTGAGCACGCGCAGCATCTCCCGCATCGCAAGATCCGGACGCGGCGCGAACATGTGACCGAACTGGCTCACCACCGCGTCGAACTCGGCGTCGCCGTACGGCAGCGCCTCGGCATCGCCCTCCCGCCAATCGACGTCGAGCCCCATGAGCGTAGCGTTCTCCTTCCCGCGCGCGAGCAACGCGGGCGTCGGATCGACGCCGTGCGCGACGGCCCCCGACCGTGCCGCGGTGAGCGCGACAACGCCCGTGCCGCAACCGACGTCGAGCACGCGCATCCCGGTACGCAGCCGGGCGAACCGGACGAGCGTCGGCGCCGTGGAACCGGTCGCCATCTCGGTCGGCGCAAACAGTGCCCAGCCCTTCTTCGAGCTCTCTTTGAATTGTGCAATCGCGTCCATCACATCCTCCCGCCGGTCAACACTCGTGCGGTCATCTTATGACGGGCGAGAAGCGGGGGGCGAGCGGCCGATGGGTATGGTCACGGTGTACTTTGGGCCTTGTCGGCGCAATCGGCGTAGCGATCGAACCGCAAGACGCGAAGAACCGCGTAACCCCACTACGTCCAATTTCTCGCTCGCGCAATTCAGTCCCTTCGCTTACGCGTTCGTCCCGGTACGCACGGTCTTTTGCAACGCGTCGGCCGTGATAAACGCGTTGAAGTCGTCATTGAACAGGCTCGGTGGACACTATGGGAGCGGCGCCCAAAGCATGCGGGCGGTGATCCCGAAGCGCGGCGACTGATGCGATGTCTTCTCCCAAGTTCCTCGAGACACCACCTGCTGCAGCGTCGCGGCATCTATGCCGATCTTGGGGCGTTCAGACGCCCATAACCTGTTGATCAACATACCAATCTGACCGATAATACTGGACGGATGACCAGCTACTCGGAGCCGCCATGGATGCCGTCGCCGCACCGTCTTCCTCCCCGCACGACCCGGCCGCTTACCACCGCGAGCAAGCCGCCTTCGAAGCCCTCGAAGCGCGGATCACCGAGCTGTGGGGGCATCTGAACGCCGCGACCTACCGCTTCCTGATGCTGGTCGCCGAGTTCGACCGTCACCGGGCTTACGAGCGCCACGGTCTCGTGGATACCGGCCAGTGGCTGCATTGGCAGTGCGGCATCGGCAAGAGCGCGGCGCGTGAGAAGGTGCGCGTCGCCCGCGCGCTCGAGCAGTTGCCGCAGATCAGCGCGTCGTTCGCCCGCGGCGAGATCTCCTACTCGAAGGTGCGCGCGATGACCCGCGTCGCCACGGCCGCGACCGAGCCCGTGCTGCTGCACATCGCGCTGCACGGCACCGCCTCGCACGTCGAGAAGCTCGTGCGCAAGTACCGTTGGACCGAGCGGCGCGACGCGGGTCGGCTCGCGCAGCAGCAGCACCTCGTGCGCTCGCTCGACTACTTCTTCGACGAGCACGGCATGCTCGTGATTCACGGGCGGCTGCCGGCGGAGGTCGGCGCGCTCGTGCGCAAGGCGCTCGAAGCGGCGGGCGATGCGCTGCGCGAAGCGCAGGCGACCGCCGGCCACGACGGGCCGCCGTCGCCGCGCTCCGACGAAGCCAAGGCCGCGATGGCGGCCGGCACTTGGGCGCTGGAGCACGAAGAGCGCTCGGCGCCTGCCCGGCGCGCCGATGCGCTCGCGCTCGTGGCCAAGAGCTTCCTCGCGCACGGCGCCGACGACTACGCGCTCGATCCGGCCGCCGACCGCTATCAGGTGGTGCTGCACGTCGATCAGGCCGTGCTGCAAGACCGGCTCGACGTCGATCCGACCGAGCCGCATGCGTGCGAGCTCGACGACGGGCCGGCGCTCGCGCGCGACACGGCGCGGCGGCTCGCCTGTTGCGGGACGCTGGTCGGGATCGTCGAGGGCGAGGGCGGCGAGCCGCTCGACGTCGGCCGCAAGACTCGCGCGATCCCGGCTGCGCTGCGCCGCGCGCTCAAGGCCCGCGACGGCGGCTGCCGCTTCCCGGGCTGCGATCGCACGCGCTTCACGGACGCTCACCATGTCGAGCACTGGGCCGACGGCGGCGAGACGAAGCTCGGCAACCTCCTCACGCTCTGCGGCTTTCATCACCGGCTGGTGCACGAGGGCGGGTTCGGTGTGACGGTCACCGACGACGGGCTGTTCGTGTTCAGGAAGCCCGGCGGGCAGCGGATTCCGGAGGCGGGCGTGGCGGAGAGTTTCCGCGGAAACGTCTCGTCACTCGACGGCGATCCACCCGAACCCCCCGCGGCCGTATCGAGCCCGGTCTCGGCCGAAGGTGCCGAGCCCCACCTCTTCGCCCTCAACCGCGAAGCGGGGCTCGCAATCGACGCGCACACGAGCCGCTGCCGCTGGCTCGGCGAGCGGCTGGACTACAGCTTGGCGATCGAGGGCATGCAACTCCTGCGCGATCGCGCTTCCGCGGCAACGTCGCGGGCGGGCGACTGACCGCCGGCGCCGTCGGCTCGCGGGATGTCGGGACGCGCGCACGGTCTCGCCGACCGAGCGAGTCGCTACGCCGGCGGCGCGTCCAGCAGAAACTCGAGCACCGCGGCCGTCGGATCCACGAGGCCGTGCCCGGCGTCGGGCAGCCACGCGACGCGGCTCTGCGGCACACAAGTCGTGAGCCGCCGGCGCGTCTCCTCGGAATCGAACACCGCGTCGCGCGCGCCGACCATCGCGAGCACCGGCATGTCGAGGCTGCGCAAATGCGCGTCGTCGAACGTCGGCCACGGACTCATCCGTGCGACGTAGTGCTCGCGTGCGAGGGCGAGGAACCGCAAGAATTCCCGGCCCTCCGCACTCTCCTTCTCGGGGGCGGACAAGCCCATGTCGTAGCCGAGCGCCTTGCGATGACCCCAAGGGCCGAGGAACAGCAGCGGACCGGCCTTCAGCATGAACGCCGGGCGGATTCGCCCGACGCCCGCCGGCGCGAGCAGCACGAGCGCGCTCGCGCGGTGCGGCCGGCGAATGGCATAGTCGAGCGCTATGAATCCGCCGAGCGATGCGCCGACGAATGCGGCGCGCTCGACGGCGAGCGCACGCAGCACGTCGTCCAGCCAGCACGCGTGACGATCCGATGCGAGCGGCGGGCGCGACGGCGCGCTGAAACCCGGCTCGCCGATCAAGTCCACGGCGTAAACCCGGAACTGCGCCGCCCACGCCGCGAAGCTGCGTTGCCACATCGCGGACGTGGTCATGCCGCCGTGCAGCAGCACGAGCGGCCGCGCTTCGGAAGGGCCGCCTGCAAGCACGAATGTCCGCCCTTCGACCGTCGGCACCTCGAGCTGCTCGGGCGCTTTCGGCCAGCCGCGCAACAGCGCGGCGTAGCGTTCGTGGACCAAGCGCTCGCCGTCCGCGGACCAAAACACTTTCGCCATCGGCACCTCGCATGTTCGCGCTCGTTCGGCGGGGACGGACGGAGCATCGCACCCGCCGGTTGCCGTGCGCCGCGCTCTACCCTATCGTGGCCGCCATGAAGCGCATCACCTCGCGATCGACGTTGTTCGTTGCGCTCGGGCTCTCGTCCATCGCGCCCGCGCTCCATGCGCAAGCGCCCGCCTTCAAAACTCCGCAACCGCTCAAGATCGAGCGCGTGAAGGGAGATCTCTACATGATCTCCGGCGAAGGGGGCAACATCGCGGTGTACGTCACGGGCGCCGGCACGATCCTCGTCGACGACATGTTCTACCGCAACTACGACGACGTCGTCGCGAAAGTAGCCTCGGTCACGGATCAACCGATCGTGTACGTCTTGAATACGCACCAGCACGACGATCACGCTGGCGGCAACGCAAAAATGCTCGCAATCGCGAACGTGATCGCGCAAGACAACGTGCGTGCGAACTTGAGCCACATCAAACAGCCCTACTACGAGGACACGCCGGGCACGCCGATCGGGCTGCCGAACATCACGTTCGCCGACGAGCTCGTCCTGCACTTGGGCGGCAAGGAGATCCGCGCGAGGTACTTCGGCCGCGGCCACACGAGCGGCGACGCGGTCATCTACTTCCCGGAGCTCAAGGCCGTTCACACCGGCGACCTCTTCCTCGGCAGGAGCGAGGCCGCGCGCAAGGCGGCCGCCGGCAAGCCGCCCGGCGCGAACATCTACGTGGACTACGCGCAAGGCGGCAGCTTCCTCGATTGGACCCACACGCTCGACGGCGTGCTCGGGCTCGACTTCGACACGGTGATCCCGGGCCACGGCCCGGTGTCCACGCGCGCCGACGTCGTGCGGTTCCGTGCCGACGTCGAGTCGATGCGAGATCGCATCGCGGCCTTGATCCGGTCGGGCGCGTCGAAACCGCAGGTGCTGACCGTGTTCGAGATGGACTACGGCTGGCGCTCGACCGGCTGCCCCCCGAGCCCGCCGACGCCGGGTTGCCTACAGTTCCAGCAAATGGACTCGCTGATCCGGGAGCTGTCGCAGTAGGCGATGCCGCTATTCCGGCGACGGGCGCGGCTGCACCATCCGCTCTTCGGCCTACCGCAACATCGACATCAGAAAGCCGGTCGTCGCGGCGTTGCTCGGCGTGATGCTCGGATCGATTCTCGCGTTCACCGCGGCGATGAGCTTGCGGTAGCCTTCGTAGAACCGCCAATCGGGGCGCGGCCGATATTGCAGGCGCTCCACCTCGAGCGCCGCGACGATCCTTTTCGCGGTGGTCGGCTTCACGAAGGCCTCCTTCCTCGGCGAGAAATAGAAAGGAATCGCGGAAACGAGCGACCAGCGCGCCAACTTGTAGCGCGCGAACAGCTCGACGATCTGCTCGAAGCCTTCCCGCTTACGACCCAGCAAACGGTCTCTGAACGCGGCAGCGAGCGCGCGCTTTTCGACGGAGGTCAGCGAATTCACGAACGCCTTGAACGCCGGCTTCTCGAAGCGCGATACCATTGACGAGCGACTCACGATCGTGACCGCGAGCTCCGCGAACCTGCTCGGCTGATCGAGCGTGACCGCCGTGAGGTTCTCGCGCGTGAACTTCGCAAGCGCGTCGACGTTGTGGCTCTTGCGAATCCTCGCCAGACCCGGGTCGGCGAATCCGCCGGGAAACCGCGCCAGAAACGCGGCTTCCGCTTCGTGCAGCTTCTGTAGATTCATTGCGACGCCCTGGAACTTATACTGCGACTTTACGCACATCCGAGATCCCATGGCAGAACGGCGTACCGGTGACCGTCCATCCGCAATCGGCCGCGGCCGCCGCGCCGCTGCGGCCCTAGCGCTGCCGGGGCCGCGCGAGACGCTCGCGTCGTGATCGTCTGGCTCGCGTCGTATCCGCGCTCGGGGGCCACGTTCCTGAGGATCGTGGTCCACCGGCTCTACGGATTGCCCACGTACTCGCTCCACGACGGCGATCCTGTCGCGCAGCGCATCGGCACCGCGCTCGTGGGCTCCAGGCCTCGACCGCACGACCGCCGCGCGCTGCGAGCCTCGCGCGAAGTGTTCTTCACCGCGACGCACGAGCGCCGCGCCGACGATACGTGCCCGGCGATTTATCTCGTGCGCGACGGCCGCGACGCCGTCGTGTCGCAAGCGCGGTTGTACGCCTCGCAATACCGGGCAAGCGCGCGCGAACGGCGCGCCGTGTTCGAGGCGGCACTGCTCGACGAGATTCTCACGCCCGACCACGAACGGACCTCGGGCAGCTGGGGCGCCAACGTGTTGAGCTGGCTCCGACCGGCGCGCGCGCCGTTCGCGGTGTTGCGCTACGAGGAGCTGATCCGCGAACCGCGAGCCTGCGTGACGCGGGCCGTTGCATCGCTCGCGCCGCAGCTCGAGACGCTGCCGGACGCGCAGATTCCGGCTTTCGCCGAGCTGCACCGGATCGACCCCGAGTTTTTTCGCCGCGGTATCGCGCGATCGCACCGGGACGAGCTGCCGGCCGCGCTCCACGACCTGTATTGGTCACAGCGGGCCAACGCCGAGGCCATGCGGCGTCTTCGCTATGACGCCTGAGGACCAAGAAGGCCTCGCTCGCTGGGCCGATGGTGTCTGGATTGCCGCAATGCCGCTCAAGTTCTTCGGCATCGAATTCGGCGCACGTATGACGGTGGTAAGTCTCGCGGACGGCTCGCTCCTGCTGCATTCCCCGATTCGAATCGACGGGAAGGTCAAAGCCGCCATCGACGCGCTGGGACCGGTCCGCCACATCGTGTCGCCGAACAAGCTGCATCACCTGTTCGTCGAGCCCGCCCTCGCGCTGTATCCGGATGCGGAGCTGCACGTGCCGCCCGGGCTCACCGCGAAACGGCCCGATCTCGCCTCGGGCACCGCGCTCGGCGACGCGCCCGCCGCGGGCTGGAGGGCGACCCTCGACCAGCTCATCGTGCGCGGCAGCCGCGTGATGCAGGAAGTCGTGTTCCTGCATCGCGCGAGCCGCACGCTGATCGTCGCCGATCTTTGCGAGCATTTCGGCCCCGACGACAGCTTCGGCACACGGATCGTCGCGCGCATCGCACGCATGTACGGAAGACCGCGCATGCCGCCCGATTGGCAGCTGACGTTCCGCGACCATGCCGCACGACGCGACTCGTTCGCGCGGCTGCTCGCGTGGGATTTCGATCGCGTGATCCTTGCGCACGGCGCACTGCTGCGCTCGGGCGCCAAGCGCATCTTCGAGCGCGAATATGCTTGGGCCTTGACGTAGCGCGCCGATTCGGCGCCTCTCGCGATGAAGAAGCTCGATAGCGCCGCCCGCGAGCGCCCTCACGCGGTTCGAGCATAGCGGCCGCGCGCCAGTTACCATACGCGGCGCGGCTTGCGCCGCTCCCAAAGAGTCAACGAAAAGGACGACCGATGAGCAAAGAAATGTTCGACAAGGGCCTCGCGATCCGCAAGTCCGTGATCGGCACGGAGTTCGTGGACAAAGCGCTCGCCACGGCCGACGACTTCAACATGCCGCTCCAAGAGCTGGTCACCGAGTACTGCTGGGGGGCGGTGTGGGGCCGCGAGGGACTCACGAAGAAGATGCGAAGCTTGCTCAACATCGCGATGCTGAGCACGCTGAACCGCCCGCACGAGCTCAAGGTTCACGTGAAGGGCGCGATCACGAACGGCGCCTCGAAGGAAGAGATTCGCGAGACACTCATGCAGGTCGCGATCTACGCCGGTGTGCCGGCCGCCGTCGACTCGTTCCGAGTCGCGAAGGAAGCGCTCGGCGAGATCGAGAAGAAGTAGGCGTTACGATCACGGAGCGCGGGTCTTGCAAAAGCATCGGATGTTGATCGGCGGCGCGGCGACGGACTCGGTGTCCGGCCGCTGGTTCGAGTCTTTCAACCCGTACACCGGCAAACCGTGGGCGCTCGTTCCGCAGTCCGTGCCCGAGGACGTCGAGCGGGCGGTCGCGGCCGCGCGCAACGCTTTTCGCAGCAGGGAGTGGCGCGGCCTCACTCCGACCGCACGCGGCAAGGTTCTCTTCAAGCTCGCGGATCTCGTCGCGGCGCGGGCGGACGAGCTGGCGGCGGTCGAGACCACCGACAACGGCAAGCTCATTCTCGAGATGCGCGCACAGCTGCGCTACTTGCCCGAGTGGTTCCGCTATTTCGCCGGCCTCGCGGACAAGCTCGAGGGTCGCGTCATTCCGCTCGATCGCCCGGGACTCTTCAACTTCACGCTCGAGGAGCCGCTCGGGGTGATCGCCGCGATCGTGCCGTGGAACTCGCCGCTATTGCTCGCGGCGTGGAAGATGGCGCCCGCGCTGGCGGCCGGCAACACGTTCGTCTGGAAACCGTCGGAGCACTCCTCGGTGTCGGCGCTCGCGATGGCTCCGCTCTTCGCCGAAGCCGGGCTGCCGGCCGGCGTCGTGAACATCGTGACGGGCTTCGGCAACGAGATCGGCGACGCGCTGGTCGGGCACCCGGACGTCGCGAAGGTCGCGTTCACGGGCGGCGATGCGACCGGCGTGCGGGTCTATCAAACGGCCGCGCGCGGTCTCAAGCCGGTCGTGATGGAGCTCGGCGGCAAGTCCGCGAACATCGTGTTCGGCGACGCCAATTTGGACAACGCGGTGAAGGGCGTCGTGTCGGGCATCTTCGCGGCCACGGGTCAGACCTGCGTGGCCGGCTCGCGCGCGCTCGTCCACGCGTCGATCCACGACGAGTTCGTCGAGCGCTTCCTCGCGCTCGCGCGCACGGCGCGCATGGGCAATCCGCTCGAGGAGTCGACGCAGGTCGGGCCGATCACGACGCGGCCGCAGCACGCGAAGGTGCTCGAGTACATCGAGGTCGCGCGCAGCCAGGGTGCGCGCTGCGTGCTCGGCGGTGGTCTGCCGCGGGACCCTGCGCTCGGCGAGGGCTGGTTCGTCGAGCCCACGGTGTTCACGGACGTCCGGCCCGACATGCGCATCGCGCAGGAGGAAGTGTTCGGCCCGGTGCTGTCGATCATTCCGTTCACGAGCGACGAGGAAGCGATCGAGATCGCGAACGGCACCGCGTACGGGCTCGCAGCCGGCGTCTGGACCGCCGACATCGGCCGCTGCTTGAAGATGGCGCAAGCACTCGAGGCCGGCACGGTGTGGGTCAATACCTATCGCGTCTCGAGCCCCCTGTCGCCGTTCGGCGGCTACAAGCGCTCGGGCTTCGGCCGCGAGAGCGGGCTCCTCGCGATCCGCGAGTTCGTGCAGGAAAAGAGCGTTTGGATCGAGATGAGCGGCGCCGACGTGCCGAATCCGTTCATCGTGAGGTAGCAGGGCAAAGGAGATCGTGATGAACTCGCCGCAATACGCCGTTTACGCAATCAAATACGCCGAGGTCGACCGCAAGGCGTGGGGCAACTTCGTCGACGGCGATCCGCACGAGGACTCCGACATGCCGCTCGACTATTACGTGTGGGCGATCGTCGGCGCGGGCCGCACCATCATCGTCGACACGGGCTTCGACGCGACGATGGCGCAAGCGCGGCAGCGCAGGATCGTGCGCCCGGTCGAGGAAGGTCTCGAGGCGATCGGCATCGGGCACGCCGACGTCGAGGACGTGATCATCACGCACATGCACTATGACCACAGCGGCAACGGCTCCCTATTTCCGAACGCTCGCTTCCACATCCAGGACACGGAAATGGAGTACGTGACCGGCCGCTCGATGTGCCACCATCAGATCAACCACGCGTTCGATGCCGACGACGTCGCGCGCATGGTGCACCGCTTGTTTGCGGGCCGTGTGCAATTCCACGACGGCGCGGACGAGCTCGCACCCGGCGTCACGCTGCACAAAATCGGCGGCCACACGAAGGGCTTGCAGTGCGTGCGCGTTGCGACCGCGCGCGGCCACGTCGTGCTCGCGTCGGACTCCGCGCACTTCTATGCGCATCTCGAGACGCGGCGCGTGTTCCGCGTGCTCTACAATCAGGGCGACATGCTCGAGGGGTACAACACGCTCGAGCGGCTTGCGAGCTCGAAGAGCCACATCGTGCCCGGGCACGATCCGCTGGTGCTCGCGCGGTATCCGGCCGCGAGCGAGAAGACGCGCGGCTGGATCGCACGGTTGGACGCCGCGCCGGCTGGCTGAACGCTCGGCGCAGGCAACCGCAAGCGCCGCTCGACGCGAATCGCGAGCGTCCTAACGGGTGCGGCCGAGGTAGGTGGTCATGTCGGCGAAGGAGAGCGGCTTGCTTACGAGGTAGCCCTGCATTTGGTCGCAGCGCAGCAGACGCAGGATCTTCGCCTGCTCCTCGGACTCGACGCCTTCCGCCACGGTTTCCATCTTGAGCGAGCGCGCGAGCGAGATAATCGTCGACACGAGCGTCATCGCACCGGGATCGTCGAGCATCGACGCGATGAAGCTCCGGTCGATCTTGAGCGTCTGCACGGGCAAGCGTGCAAGATAGCCTAGCGACGAGTAGCCGGTGCCGAAATCGTCGAGCGCGATGCCGACGCCGAGCTCGCGCAGCGCCTCGAGCTTCGTGAGATTCTCCGCGGCGTCGCCGAGCAGCAGCGACTCGGTGACCTCGATGTCGATTGCCGCTTCGCCGCCTGCCACCTTGAGCGTCGTTGCGATCGAGCGAACGAAATCGTCGCGTTTGAGCTGCACCGTCGAGACGTTCACCGCGACGCGTGGAGCGTGCAGCCGCCGCTCGAGCCATTGCGAGCGGTCGAGCGTGGCCTGCCGAAACGCCCACGCGCCGACCTCCACGATCATCCCGGTTTCCTCGAGCAGCGGGATGAAGCGGGCCGGCGGCACGAGCCCGAGCTGCGCGTTCTGCCAGCGCAGCAGCGCCTCGACCCCCTTGATCCGGCGCGTCTCGAGGTCGACCTTGGGCTGGTAGTGCAGCACGAACTCCTCTTGGTCGAGCGCGCGCCGCAGATTGCGCTCGAGCGCGAGCCGCTCGGCGAGCTGCTCCGTCAGATGGGGTGCGTAAAAGCTATGATCCTTGGCATTCGTCTTTGCATTGTTGAGCGCCGCCTCGGCGTTGCGCAGCAGCTCGTCGGCGCCGGAGCCGTCCGCGGGAAAGAGCGCGATGCCGGCCCTGGCCGTGAGCGCGATCTCGTGGCCGCCGACCTGGAACGGCTGGCCGAGCCAGTCGCGCCATAGGTCCTCGACCGCGCGATTCGCATCCTTCGCCGCCCGCAATCCGGGGATCAGCGCCGCGAGCTGCGTTCCGGCCGTGCGCGCTGCGAGATTCTCGCCGCCCACGCAGCGCGCGAACCGCGTCGCGAGCTCGCGCAGCAGCTGATCGGCAGCCGTGCGCCCCAGCGTGTCCGTGAAGGTGTCGAGCCGCTCCGGATCGACCACCAGCACGGCAAACTGCGACTCGGCTCGTTGCGCCGCAGTCACTTGTTGAGCGAGCCGCTCGCCGAACAACGTCCTATTCGCGAGACCCGTGACGGAGTCGTAGTACGCGAGGTACCGCAGCCGCTCGCTCTTGTCGATGTGATCGAGCGCGAACGCGACATCGCCCGCCAGCTCCGTGAGCAGACGCATCTCTTCCTCGTTGAAGAACTGCGCCTCGTCGGTCAAGAACACGATACAGCCTACCGCCTTCCCGGCGACAACCAGCGGCAAGCCGACGCCCGCGCGATAACCGCGCCCGACGAGCTCGCCGCGGCCCAAGACGCCGGCTCCCTCGTCGGTCATATCGTTGACGATCGCGGGCCTGAGCGTGTGCATTGCGGTCGCGGTGAGGCTGGTTGCGGCCGGGGAACGCAGATTCACCACCGTCGCGGCCGCCATATCGGCCGCCTCGCCCGCCCACGCGGCCGCGCGCACCTCGCCGCTTTGCTCGTCGAGCAGCCCGCACCACGCGACCCGAAACTTGCCCTCCTCGATCGCGAGGCGGCAGGCAGACCACAACAACTCGTCGCGATCGGTCGCGCGCACGATCAGAGAGTTGATGCCGCTCAGCATCGCGTGCACGCGGTTCAGGTGCTCGACCTTCTCCTCGGCAAGCTTGCGCTCGGTGATGTCCGTGCAGACGCCGACCGAGCGCACGATCGCGCCGCGGTCGTCGACGATCGGAAACGTGCGCCCCAGCAGCCAACGTACGCTGCCGTCGGGCCGCACGATGCGAAACTCCATGCGGCTCGTAATGGCCTGCGAGTGCATCGCGGCCGCCGTCGCGCGCAGTTCGCCGAGCACGCGCTCGCGGTCGTCCGGGTGCAGGGCGTCCGCCCACGCAAGCGGCTTTGCGTAGAACTCGCGCATCGGACGCCCCCAGACGCGCTCGGCGGCCGGGCTCACGTAGAGCGACTCGGTGAAGTCGGGGGAGACGATGAAAAAGACGTCCTCGACGTTCTCCGCGATCTGCCGAAAGCGCGCCTCGCTGACCCTGAGCTCGCCCGTTGCGCGCTCGCGCTCGTCCATTTCGACGAGCAGCTGGGCCGCGTGATTCTGCACCTCTTCGTAGAGCGAGCCGTTCTCGTAGATGCGCCCCAGCTGCGCACCGAGAATGCCGAGCACCCGCTCGTCCTCCGCGTTGAACCCGTCCGCGCCGATCTTGTCGCCGAGGCACAGCCAGCCGTAGGTGTGGGTGAGAGAGCTGACGGGCACGGCAAGCAGCGCGGACGGCTGCGGGTACCCGGCCGGCAAGCCGAGCTCGCCGTCCCACTTCGCCGCGCGCACCGGCGCTCGATCGGCGAATACTCGGCCGAGGAGCCCGTCGGTCAGGCTCGGCCGGAGCAAGGCGCTCGCCTCGGCCGCGACGCCGGTCGCCGCGAAATGCTGGACGCGCGACTCAGTTCGCGAGCCGAGCGCGAGCACCGCAAACCTTGCGCCGAGCAGCTCGCGCGCCCCCGCGCACACCTTCTCGACGAGCGCCGCGCGATCCCGCTCGGATGCGAGCTGCAAGTTGAGCTCGGTCAGCGCGTCCGAACGGCTCTTGGCGACGCTCAACCGATCGGCGGTCTGCGCGAGCTTGTCGGTCAGCACACGCAGATGTTCGACGTCGAAGTCGCCCTTGCTCGGATCGGCTGGCGGCTCGCCCGCGCCGCGCAGCACCTCCGCCACGGTTTTCACGAACACGCCGGCCTCGCACGGCTTCACGATGACGCGTGCCACGCGGCACTGCTCGGCGAGCGAGCGCGCCTCGGCCTCGTGGTAATGGGCGGTGTAGAAGATCACGCTGGGGTTGCCGAACTGCGGATCAGCCCGCAGCCGGCGCACGAACTCGTACCCATCCATCGTCGGCATCAAGATATCCGAGATCACGAGCTCGGGACGCTCGCGCCGAGCCATCTCGAGGCCCTGCATGCCGTCAGGCGCCTCGCAAAGCTCGTAACCCTCGAACGACAAAAGAGCCGTTACGAGCTTGCGGTTCGTCGGGTGGTCGTCGACGACGAGAATCTTCGTCACTGTGCCGCACCGGGGCACAAGAACGCCTGCACCTGGCCGACCAGCGCGCGCGTGTCGATCGGCTTCGCGATGTAGCCGTCGCAGCCTGCGTCTCGCAGCTTGCGCTCGTCGCCCTTCATCGCGAACGCGGTGAGCGCAACGATAGGCACGCCCCGGTAACGCGGATCGGCTTTCAACAACCGCGTAAGCTCTACGCCATCCATTCCCGGCAGCGCAATGTCCATGAGAATGAGCGCCGGTGTTCCCAGCGCGAGCAGCGCCCGCGCTTCCTCAGCGTCCGCTGCGCGCTCGACGGCGAAGCCGCCGGCCTCGAGTATCTCCGCTGCGAGCTTCAGGTTGATGGGGTTGTCGTCGACGACGAGGATGCGAGCAGCCACTGTTCGCACCACGCCTTCATTCCTCGCTAGGTTCTGCGAGCGGCAGCGCGACGCTGAAGGTGCTGCCTCGACCGGGCTCGCTGCGCACGTCGATCGACCCGCCTTGCAGCGCGATCAGCCGCTTCGTGAGCGCGAGACCGAGCCCCGTTCCTTCGTACCGGCGCGCGGTTCCGGAGTCGATTTGTTGAAAGGCTACGAACAATTTCGCCAACTCTTCGGCCCTGATGCCGATGCCCGTATCCTGAACGGCGAGCCGCAACCGTCCGCTCTCGACCCGCGCCTCGATGCGGACGGTGCCGCCATCGTCCGTAAATTTCACCGCATTCGACAGCAAGTTGTACAGCACTTGCACAAATCTCTGCCGGTCCAGCGTCACAGTCCCGCTAGATCGGCCGGTCTCCAGATTCAGGGAAATTCCCTTACGCGCGGCGAGGGGCGACATCACGCCGCAGACCTCCTCGATGGCGTGCGCCACGTCGAACGCTTCCGGCACGAGATCCATGCGGCCAGCCTCGATCTTCGAAAGGTCGAGCACGTCGTTGATCAGTCGCAGCAGATGCCGGCCGCTCGTGAGGACGTCGGTCAAGTATTCGCGCTGCTTCGCGTTGACCGGCCCCGGCTTCTCGTCGATCAACAGCTCCGAGAAACCGATGATGCCGTTCAGCGGCGTCCGCAGCTCGTGCGACATGTTCGCGAGGAA
The DNA here is from genome assembly GCA_963817615.1 of uncultured Gammaproteobacteria bacterium. GTDB lineage: Bacteria > Pseudomonadota > Gammaproteobacteria > Steroidobacterales > Rariloculaceae > FEN-1219. Next base: position 99,636 of record CAWFPH010000004.1, read on the forward strand.
CTCGCTCTTGAGCCTACTGGCTTCCTGCAGTGAGCGTTCGAAGTTGCGGCGCTCCGTCGCATCGCGGATTGCGCTCGAAATGAACATGCCCTCCTCGGTCTCGAGAGGGCTCAAGCTGATCTCGACCGGAAATTCGCTGCCGTCGCGACGCAGCCCGTAGAGCTCGAGCCCGGCGCCCATCGATCGGGCACGCGGCTGGCCGAAGAACGCCGATCTGTGATCCTCGTGTCGGCCTCGATAGCGCAGCGGGACGAGCATTTCGACCGGTTGCCCGAGCAGCTCCTCGCGCGGATAGCCGAACAAACGCTCCGCCTGCGAGTTCACGAGCGCGATGCGGCCGTCGCTGCGCACGATCACCATCGCATCGGGCGCGGACTCGAGCAGGCCGCGGAACTTCTGCTCCGCGCGCTTGCGATCGGTGAGATCGCGCACCGCGCTCATGACCATCTGCCCCTGCTCGGTGTCGAGCGGGCTCAGGCTGATCTCGACGGGAAACTCCTCGCCGCGGCGCCGCAACCCGAACAGCTCCAGGCCGACTCCCATTGCGCGTGTATGCGGTCGAGCGAGAAAGCTCGAACGGTGACCATGATGCGCGCCGCGAAAACGCTCGGGCAGCAGCACCTCGACGGCCTGGCCGAGCAGCTCGGCGCGCTCGTAGCCGAACATCCGCAAGGCATGGACGTTCGCGAGCACGATATGCCCGGTACGGTTGACGATTACGATGGCATCCGGCGTCGAGTCGAGCAGCGCGCCGAACCGCGCGTCGACTAAGCGCGCATCGCGAGCGGCCCGTGCTTGCCCCGCGCTCGGGTCGGCAGGATCGACGTCCATGACCCGTCCCCCCCTCCAAGTGATGGCGGGCGCCGGCCGCGGCAGCGATCGCGAGATTCCAGCCGCGTCGGGTGGCACCCGCCTTGCATCATTGTGCGCGGCTAAGTTCCGAGGAGGAAGTATGGACGACAAGAACCAAGGCGAAGGCAACCGCGAGGCGGATCGTCACTATCGCGAAGGGGTGCAGAAGACGGTGCACGACACGACGGATCAGGAGCGCGCGGAGCACGCCCGCGAGATGACGCCCGAGGAGCGTCGGGAAGCCGAACGCGCCGAGGCGGAAGGCAAGGGCCACGCCAAGCACTGATCGGCGGACCCGCCCGCTGCCCCTGCCGTACCGGACGCCCGCCCGCCGCGGGCATTGCAGAATTCGAACTCAAATTTCGTGAACGGCGCGCCGGCCGCCCGACCGGCGCCCCGACGCGAGGGCGGCGCGGACTGCGCCGCCCTCCCGGCGTTGTGCTAGTTGTGCTGCTCCTTGCTCGCGCCCGACTTCTTCTTCTCCTGCTCGGCGGCCGCCGAACGCGTCATACCATGGTCATCGGACTCGGAGCCGCTGGTCCGCGCGCCCGCGCCGCTCCCTCGCGCCGTCTTGCCCGTCGATGACTGCGACGAGCTCGCCGACTGCCGGGATTCCTCGCGCCTCACGCGCAGGTGGTTCATCACGTCGTGCGCGCCGTAGACCGACTCGACGCACTCTTCGGCGCGCCGTTTCGTCTCGCGGTCGGTGACAGAGCCCCGCAACTCGATCACGCCGTCCTCGGCCGTGACTTCGATGTCACTCGCGTCGATGTGGCCGTCGCGCTCGAGCCGTTGGCACGCGTCCTCGATGATCTGCTGATCCGAACGCTTGTAGCCCTTCGGACCTCGCCCCGTGTGCGGACCCGTGAGCACCCACGACTCGACGAACAGATCGCCGCGGCCGCCGGGATAGCGGTACGGCGTCCAGGAGCGGCCGTAATAGCCGCGGTAGTAGCGCTCGTTCTCACGGTCGCGCTCGCTGTCGCGCTGCAGGCTTGTGCCCGCCTGCGACGAGCGTCCGCGCTCGCCGCCCTCGCCCGAGAAGCGGCGCGACTCGTCCGAGCGCTCACCGCCGGCCCGGCTACGGTAGTCGTCGCGCTCGTCCCGCTCGTTGAAGCGCCGATTGCGCGAATAGTACGGGTCGCCCGAATACAGCGGTTCGCTTTCGCGCCGCGACCAGTCCGGCGAATACCGCTCCGAGCCCCGCGCGTCCTGCCGGGTGCGCCATTCCTCGCTTTGCGAGGGCTGCCACTCTCGCCAGGAGGGATCGTCGTAGCGCTGTTCGCCATAGCCCTCGGCATATCGGTCGCGGCCCCGTTCCCGCTCGCCGGAACGGGGCTCTTCCTGGGAACGGTCGTCGCCGTAGCCGCGATTCTGCTCGCTTCGGCGCGCCTGTTGACGGTGCCAATAGTCCTGGTCCGCACGCTGCCTGCGGTCGTCGTCATTCTGCATCTTGTGCTCCTTCCTTGATCGAATGAGGTGATGGTGAGATGCGGCAACTCTACGGTTGCGGACCGAGCGAGCAGCAAGCTTCGTGCCACGGTCGGCGGCACTGGCACAAATGCTGCAGGGACACGCGTGATCGGCCTGCCAGTGGGGAGGCAGAGTCCTATGGCGAAGTGCGAAACCTGCGGCAACGACTACGACCGCGCCTTCACGGTGATTCTCGACAACGAGCGCCACGTGTTCGACTCGTTCGAGTGCGCCATCGCGGCGCTGGCGCCGAAATGCACGCGGTGCGGGACGAAGATCATCGGCCACGGCGTGGAAGCCTATGGCGCGATCTACTGCTGCGCGAGCTGCGCGCGCGGCGAAGGAATCGATCGGGTCCAGGACCGCGTGCTGTAGCCGGCGTTTCGTGCTGTAGCCGGCGTTTAGCGTTGCTGCGAGCGCCCGAAAGCGTGGCACGGACCTTGCTTTCAGTCTCGAACGATCAGAACGGCGGCCAGCCGATCGAGCTAACGAGGGGGCGTCCCATGCCGATCATCTACGACCCGGATTTCGACCTCGACGACTTTCTCGACGCGATGGAGCGACGTCGGCCGCAACCGCGGGCCGATCTCGACGTGGCCTACTTCGATCCGAATGGCGAGCCCGACGCCGAGCAGCGCCCACAGTACAAGCACTAGCTCGCGTCGCTCGAGCGGCCCGCGAGCACCGATAAGCAGGGTTTAGACGAACTCAGAACGCGAGCGGGCGACGCTGCACCGCGCACTCCGCTGCGGTTACCGAAGCCGCCCCGCACCCGGTGACGACATCGTCGTCCTTGCGTGCCAGCTCCAGCGCGACGTCACGCGCCGCGACCTGCGGCACGAGGACGGGGGTCATGGACGCAATCATGCCGGCGGGCGGCAGACGCACCGGGCTCGGCGGCTCGTTGCTCGAAGCAAAGCCGATTTCCGCGGCGCCGGCGCAGCGGCTGTTCGGATCACGCACGGCGCCGGGCAGCTTGTCGAACCATCGCGCCGCGGCGCATGCGCGCAGTGTGGGAAACCCTTCGAGCGTGGCGGCTGCGCGGCCCAATCCGAAACGCGGCGCGTGGACGGTCGCCGCACCGTCGGCAAGGGCGACCGCAAGCAAACAGATCGCGAACGCTACACCGATACGCACGACCTCGCCCGAGCCGAAGCGAACCCACCGGCGCTTCCGCCGCGCGCGGTCGCTCCTGACTCCGCGCGCGACGCGCGTCGCGGTCCGACCGGCAATGCATTCCTCCAGCGGTCCGCGACGTCTGCGGTACGTCATCGCGCTCAGCCGCTCTTGACGGGTGTGGTCGCACCCGGTGCGCAGTTGCAGCTCGAATGCTGGCACCCCTCGCCGGCCGCGCACCCGCTGCTGCAGAACATTCGCCCGTCCTGCACGAACGCCTTCGGGCCTTCGACGCGGCACGTGCAGCCCGTATGCGCGCACCGCTGGGGATTTGCCATGGCCGGTCCGTCAGATGCTCGAGCCGCGGCCGCGCACGAAGAATACCAGTGCCAGCACGAGGCCAACGACGAACAGGATCCAGGCGATATTGGCCGCGGCGCCCGCAAGCCCAGTGAATCCCAGTACGCCAGCGATCAGCGCAACAATCAGGAATACGAGTGCGTAGTAAATCATCGGTCGGTCTCCTTCGAAGCCCTGGCCAACGGTGCAATCTCTGTGCCATGGGAAGACGCCCATTCGAGCGTTACCTGCGGCGCGACGCGTTCTCGCTCCTACAATAATTTCATGATTCGAGAAGACGCCGAGCCCTTCAAGGCCGGCCCTTCCCGCGGTGCTCGGGGGGCGCCGGACGACCCATGCAATGCCTCCTTCGGCCGCACGGCTGCAAGGCTCGTGCCGATTGCTCCGGGCACGACGTTTGCAGTGCTCAGCCGACGGAGCGCACGGCGTAGATCGATACGGAGGTCGGTGGTACTGATGACGATCCATGTGCATGTAGCCTGCGACGACGCCGCTTATCGCGCCGTGATAGCGGAGTTTCTCGAGCATCAGACGGGCATGAAGGTCGTGAGTGCGAGCGCGAGCGGAACGATCGGCGAGGCCTGTGCGGAAGTCGCCGAACCGGACGTCATCGTGATCGGGATGCCGCCGACGGCGAACGTCGCCCGGCAGGCGCCCCGCTATCGACGCCTCATGCGGCATGCCGCGCTGGTCGCGTTTTGCATGACGCCCGAGCAGGTGAACATCTATCACGAGCTCGGCATCGAGCGAACCATCGGCCGCGACGAGCCGGCCCGCCGCTTGAGCGCCGCGGTGCGCGCAGCCTACAGCGCAGCCGGCATTCACCGCTCACATTGAATCGGCCGAGCCGAGCGGCGGCCGATTTAAAGAACTGATTGCCGCCTTTCTAAGAACTGCAAACCGCGGCGCCGCACGCTGCCGATATCCCCGCTGCCAACGTTCGAGCCGTGCGGTTCTCGCCCGACCGGGTGTGGCAGCGCCTCTGGCATAACCTTTGCAGCGGTGGACGCTAGCCCGCCCGTGCCCACATCGAGGAGGTTTCATGCCACGGAGGATCGCGCTGCTCAATGCGCATGCAGCGCCACTCGCTGCGAGAACGGCGACGTCGCCGGGCTCGCACGACACCTCGCCGCGCAAGGCCGAGCCGATGACGCTCGAGTGGCAACCCGGTGTCGCGGTCGTGCACGTCGATGTGTTCGTGTCGAGGCTCTCGGCTTAGCGATGGCCCCTTCGCTCGCAGGCAAGCACGTTTTCGTGACGGGCGGCGGCCAAGGTCTGGGGGCGGCAACGTGCCGCGCGCTCGCCAACGCCGGGGGCACGGTCACCGTGGCGGACTTGAACGAGGAACGCGCTGCAGCCGTCGCCGAAAGCATCGAGCGCACCGGCGGACGAGCGTTCGCAATGGGTCTCGATGTCGCCGACGAGCGGGTGGCGACCGCTGCGCTTCGCCATGCCGCCGAGCGCCATCGCGGCTTGTATGCGCTCGTGAACAACGCCGGCACCGATGTCACGCTGCCGCTCGAGGAGCTCAGCGTCGCGCAGTGGGACCGCGTGCTCGGCACCAATTTGCGCGGACCGTTTCTTTTGTCCCGCTGCGCGGCCGGGCTGCTCAAGCAAGCCGGCGGCGGGCACATCGTGAACATCGCATCCACGGCCGCGAAGCGCGCGTGGCCGAACGCGACGGCCTATCACGCGAGCAAATGGGGCCTGCTCGGCTTCAGCCATGCGCTGCACGCGGAGCTCAGGCCGTTCGGCATCAAGGTTTGCGCCGTGATCGCGGGCGGGATGTCGACTCCGTTCTTGCTCGACCGCCTTCCGGATATCGATCCGACCACGTTGCAGGATCCGGCGAACGTGGCCGAGACGATCAAGCACGTGCTGCTGCAGCCCGCAGGCACGTCGATTTCAGAAGTAATGGTGTTGCCGGTGCGGGAGACCTCATGGCCATGAACGACATACAAGACTCGACGCGCGCGGTGTTCGTCGACAAGGACGGCACTCTGGTGCGAAACATTCCCTACAACGTCGATCCGGCGCGGGTCGAGCTCGCGCCCGGCGCGGCTCACGCGCTGCAGCGCCTCAAGGCGCGCGGCTTTCGGCTGTTCGTGGTCTCGAACCAGGCCGGACTCGCGCTCGGCCGGTTCGACGAGGCCGCGCTCACGATCGTCGAGCAGCGCATTCAGGAGCTGCTTGCACCCGCGAACGTGGCCATCGACGGGTTCTACTACTGCCCCCATCTACCGACCGCTCCCGTTGAGAAATTCGCGCGACGCTGCAATTGCCGCAAACCGCGCGCCGGTCTACTGCACCGCGCGGCGCAGGAGTGGGACATCGACTTGCCCGGCTCGTGGCTGATCGGCGACATCCTCGACGATATCGAGGCAGGCAGGCGCGCCGGCTGCCGCACGGTGCTGATCGTGAACGGCAACGAGACCGAGTGGCGCTCGGCGCCCGCGCGCGTGCCCGACTGGTATGCGCGCAACCTCGGCCAAGGCGCGCGTTTGATTCTCGCGGCCGAAGCCGCCGAAGTTCGTGCCCCGATGGCGCACGAGCTTGTGGGCAATCGGGGATTCCGCAGGTCGAGCAACGGGGCGATGCATGCGACAAGCAACATGGCAAGACGCGCGTAGGATTCTCTGCATTCGGCTCGACAGCATCGGCGACGTGCTGATGACGACGCCGGCACTGCGTGCGCTGAAGGATACGCGGCCGGACCGGCGGCTCACGCTGCTCACTTCCGACGCGGGCGCGAAGGCCGCGCGGCTCGTGCCGGAAATCGACGATGTCTGGCCGTTTCGCGCGCCGTGGATGAAGGCCGCGACGGGAACACCGGCCGTCGATCGCTCGCTCGTAGCGCGGCTGTCGGCCGCAGGGTTCGACGCAGCCGTGATCTTCACGGTCTTCAGCCAGAGCCCGCTGCCGGCCGCCTACCTTTGCTATCTCGCGGGCGTGCCGCTCGTGCTCGCTCATTGCCACGAGAATCCTTATCAGCTGCTCACCGACTGGCTGCCCGATCCCGAGCCGCAGAAGCTCCTGCGACACGAGGTGCGCCGCCAGCTCGACTTGGTGGCGGCGATCGGCTGCGTGCCGCGTCACGAGCGGCTGTCGTTCGCCGTGCCGCGCAGCGCGCAACAGCGCGCGGCACGCTTGCTCGCTGCGAGCGGCGTGCACCCGGACCGTCCGCTCGTCGTCGCGCATCCGGGCGCGGCCGCTGCGTCGCGCCGCTACCCACCCGAGCGCTTCGCAGAGGCGCTCGAGCTGATCGGGAACGACGATCGAGTGCAGCTGGTGCTGACGGGCGACCCAAGCGAAATGGCGCTCGTCGAGTCGATTCGAAGCCGGCTATCGATTCCGCTACCGTCCCTCGCGGGCGCGCTGGCGCTCGCCGATCTCGGCGCCGTGATCGCGGCAGCCGACGTGCTGCTGTCGAACAACACGGCGCCGGTGCACATTGCGGCCGCGCTCGGGACGCCGGTCGTCGATTTGTATGCGCTCACCAACCCTCAACATACGCCGTGGGGCGTCGAGCACCGCGTGCTATATGCCGACGTGCCGTGCCGGTATTGCTACAAGAGCGCGTGTCCCGCCGGCCATCACGACTGCCTGCGGCGCGTCGAGCCGGAAGTCGTCGCGGCCGCGGTCCGTGACCTGCTCCACGAATCCGCGGAGATCGTGTACGAGCCGCGGCGATTACCGACGCTCGGCGCGGCGGCTCTGCCCGTGATCGGCGGCCTCTGACACGCTCATGTATCGCCTCGGAATCATTGCCGCGTACCGCGACAGCGCGGTCTGCCTCGTGCGCGATGGGCTTGTAGCCGCGGCCGCGGACGAAGAGCGCTGCGACCGCAGGACGCCTAGGCGGCGTTCCGCCTCGTTCGGCATCGAGGAGCTGCCGTCGTTCGACGCGCTTACGATCGGCCGGTTCTCATGGGAGAAGCGGCCGTGAAGGCGTCGATCTCGGTCGTACTGCCGACCTACCGGCGCATCGACTTGCTCGGACGCTGCTTGGCCGCGCTCGCGCGGCAGGATCTCGGCAGGCCGTTCGAGGTCATCGTCGTCCACGACGGCCCGAACGAGCGCGCACGCGCCGTGGCGGCCGTGTGGGAGGAGCGCCTAAGGGAGAGCGGGCTCGCGGCGCTGCGCTATTCCGAGCTTGCAGGGCACTGCGGACCGGCGGCCGTGCGCAACGTCGGCTGGCGGCTCGCGACCGCGGATCTCATCGCATTCACCGATGACGACACCGTGCCCGCCCCGACTTGGCTGCGGCACGCCCTCGACGGCCTGCCGGCCGACGCGGATGCCGGCTGGGGACGGCTCGAATGGCCCCTCGGCCCGCAGCCCACGGACTACGAGCTCGACGCGGCCGGTCTCGCCCGCAGCGAGTTCGTGACCGCGAACTGCTTCTGCCGCAAGCGCACGCTCGAGCAGCTCGGCGGCTTCGACGAGCGCTTCAGCCTTGCCTGGCGGGAAGATTCGGATCTGTTCTTCCGGCTGATCGACGCAGGCGCGCACATCGCCCGCCTCGACGACGCCGTGGTCGTGCACCCCGTTCGTCCCGCCGGCTGGGGCACGAGCATGCGCCAACAGAAGAAGGTGCTGTTCGATGCGCTGCTGTTCAAGAAGCACCCGACGCTGTACCGGCAGCGCATTCGACGGCGGGCGCGCTGGGACTACTACGCGATCGTGGCAGCGCTGCTCGCCGCGGTCGGCGGCGCCGCGGCGGGTGCGTGGGCCATTGCGGTCGCGGCCGCCGCTGTCTGGGCTCTGCTCACCGCGCGGCTGTGCGGTGAGCGGCTCCGGCGGGCCACCAAGCGTTGGCCAGACATCGTAGAGATGTTGGTGACGTCGGCCGCCATTCCGCCGATCGCAGTGTTCTGGCGGATGGTCGGCGTGCTGCGCTTCCGCGTCGTATTCGTATGAACCGGCTCGGCTCACCGCGCGAAGTCGCGGCGTTTCGTGCGCTCCGGCTCGCCGACTTGCCGTGCGTACGTGCTCTGCGCGCTGCGCCAAGCGCGCCCCGTCCGAGCGAATCACGCTGCTCGGTCTGCCGCGGGCGCGCGAGCTCACTGCGCGATTCGCGGACCCTCTTGATGCTCGATCGAGTGCGCCTGCGCCGCGATGCGGCCGCTTCGGCGCAGAGCGTCCGAGCCGCATGACGCCGAGCGATTCCGACTGCTGCACCCCGCTGCACGACCTCGATCTCGACGCGCGGCGCACGGCCCTCGGCCGCGAATGGCTCGTGACGAACGGCCTCGGCGGCTACGCATCGGGCACGCTCGGCGGTGCGCCGTCGCGCCGCTATCATGGCCTCTTGATCGCTGCGCTGCCGGCGCCGCTCGGCCGACGGCTGCTGCTGACCGACGTCGACGAGCAGCTCATGCTGCCCGACGGCCGGCGCATCTCGCTGCCGGGCGCGGAAGGCGAGTGGCTCGTCGAGTTCCGTCTCGACCTCGGCCTGCCCGTCTGGTGCTACGAGGTCGGCGGCATCGCGCTCGAGAAGCGCGTCGTGTTGCCGCACGAGCAGAACACCGTGCACGTGGTCTACCGGCTGCTGCACGGCGCAGCCGACATCGAGCTCACGCTGCGGCTCGCCGTGCATAACCGTTCGCACGACGCACCCGTCGACGAGCCGCTGCCCGCGCCGCCGCGGGTCGAGCGGCAGCTGGACGGCTACGAGATCGCGATGGGCGACCTGCCTCGGCTCAAGCTCGCGATCCACGCGGCAGGGGCTGTGTTTACGCCCGCGAGCGGCGCTCTGCCCGAACGCTGCTACGCGCTCGAGGCGCAGCGCGGCTATCCCGCCCGCAACTTGCCCTGGACGCCCGGCTTCTTCACCGCCGTGACGGCCGCCGGGAGTGCCGCGCTCGTCGCCTCGACGGAGCCCTGGGAGGTGGTGCGCGCCCTCACGCCGGCCGCAGCGCTCGGCGCCGAGCGCGAACGCCGGCGCAGGCGGCTCGCGGCGGCGGCACCGGCCGCGCGCGCCCCCGGGCTCGGAGCGGACCTCGTGCTCGCCGCGGATCAATTCATCGTGAAGGCGGTCGGACGCTCGGCCGAAAGCGCGCGCCTCCGTGCCGAGGGCGACGAAGGGCGCACCGTCATCGCGGGTTACCACTGGTTCACGGATTGGGGCCGCGACACGATGATCAGCCTCGAGGGGCTCGCGCTGCTCACGGGCCGAGCCGCCGAAGCCGGGCACATCCTGCGCACGTTCGCGCACAGCATCCGGGACGGGCTGGTGCCGAACCTGTTCCCGGAGGGCGAGAACGAGGGCCTCTATCACACGGCCGACGCGACGTTGTGGCTGTTCCATGCGCTCGATCGGTATCTCGCCTACAGCGGCGACTACACGCTGCTCGACGCGCTGCTGCCGCGGCTCGTGGACGCCGTCGAGCGCCACGTCGCGGGCACGCGCTTCGGCATCGGCGTGGACGGCGCCGACTCGCTGTTGCGCCAAGGAGCGCCGGGCTACCAGCTCACGTGGATGGACGCGAAGGTCGGCGACTGGGTCGTGACGCCGCGCCGCGGCAAGGCCGTGGAGATCAATGCGCTCTGGTACAACGCGCTCGCGGTGCTCGCGGGCTGGCTGCGCAGGGCGAACCGCGAGCGCGACGCCGCGCGCTGGGATGCGGCCGCCGCACGCACGCGCGCGTCGTTCAATCGCCGCTTCTGGCAGCCGAGCGCGGGCTTCTTGTACGACGTCGTCGACGGCGAGCACGGCGACGATGCGTCGTGCAGGCCGAATCAGCTGCTCGCGATCTCGCTGCCGAATCCGGTGCTCGATCGCGAGCACTGGCACCGCGTGCTCGACGTCGTTCGCGCGCGGCTTCTCACGCCGTTCGGTCTGCGCACGCTCGATCCCGGCCATCCCGACTACAAGAGCCGTTACGACGGCGATCTGCACGCGCGCGACGCGGCCTACCATCAGGGCACGGTCTGGCCGTGGCTGATCGGGCCGTTCGTCGATTCATGGCTCAAGTGCCATCCGCAAGATCGCGACGGCGCACGAAGCTTTCTCGCGGCGTTCGAGGGGCGTCTGCAGCAAGGCTGCCTCGGCACGATTGCCGAGATTTGCGATGCCGAGCCGCCCTATACGCCGCGCGGTTGCGTGTCGCAGGCGTGGAGCGTCGCCGAGGTGCTACGCAGCTGGCTCGCCGTGCATCGAGGAGAACCGCCGGCCGCTGGCGGCGCACCGGTCATTCGAGCGCGATGATCAGCCCTTCGTCCGGACGCAGCGACACCGTGTCGCCCGTGCGCTCGCCCTCGCGGTCGAGGACCGTCGAGAGCAACACGCGTCCGACGCGACCGCGCTCGAGCGGACATTCGACGCTCGCGGCCCCGAGATTCAGCGCCACGAGCAGGGTGCGCTGCGCACCGCGGCGGCGGTACATCAGCACGGGCCGCGCGGCCACGATCGGCTCGTGCGCGCCGTCGATCAGAACGGGCTCCGCCACACGCAGCGCGATCAAGCGCCGATAGAGCGCCAGCAGCGAGCGCGGCTCGGTGCGCTGCGCGGCCACGTTAGCGGTCGCCACGTCGGCGCCGACCGGCAGCCATGGCTTCCCGCTCGAGAACCCGGTGTTGCCTTCGTCGCTCCACTGCATCGGGGTGCGCTCCGGATCGCGGTTGCGGCCTGTCCGCTGCCCTTGCGGATCGCGGGCGCGCTCGGGCGGGATCGGCACGCCGCGCATGCCGATCTCGTCGCCGTAATACAGGGTCGGCGTGCCGCGCTGCGTGAGCAGCAGCATCGCGGCCGTGCGGGTCTGCTCGCCCTCGACGCGCGTCGCCAAGCGCGGCTGATCATGCGTGCCGATCGTCGTCGTCGGCCAACCATGCGCCGGCACCTGCGCCTGGTAAGCCTCGATGCAGCGACCCACGGCGTCCGCGTTCCACTCCGTATACGTGAGCGCGAGATTGAGCGGCAACTGCAGCTCGGGCGGATCGCGGCCGTAGAACGTGACGACCGCGTCGGCGGGAAGATAGAACTCGCCGAGCAGCACCTTGTCCGCCCCCCGCTCGTCGACGACCGCGCGCAGCTCGGCGAGCAGCTCGTGGAGACCCGGCTGATTGCGCGTGCGCTCGGGCAGCAGGCGGCTGTCGGGCAGGTCGCCCGGCGCATAATCGGGATTCTCCGGGTTGTCGCGGAGCTCCGCATCCTTCAACAGCAGCCCGGCCGCATCGAGCCTGAAGCCGTCGACGCCTTTGTCGAGCCAGAACCGCATCGCGCCCTTGATCGCATCCCGCACGGCCGGCTCGCGCCAATTCAGGTCGGGCTGCGAGCGCAGGAACGTGTGCAGATAGTAGGCGCCGGTGCGCTCGTCCCACTGCCAGACGCTGCCGCCGAACACGCTGATCCAATTGTTCGGCGGCGACCCGTCGGGCTTCGCATCGCGCCACAGATACCAGTTGCGTTTCGCGGACGTGCGGCTCGCGCGCGACTCTTCGAACCACGGGTGCTCATCGGCGGTGTGATTGGAGACCCAATCGACGATGATCCTGAGGCCGCGCGCACGCGCCTCCGCGACCAGCCGGTCGAAGATTTCGAGAGAGCCGAACCGCGAATCGACGTCCTGGTAGTCGACGATCTCGTAACCGAGCTCGCGGAACGGGGTCGGATGGAACGGCGAAAGCCAGATCCCCGTGACGCCGAGCCAGGCGAGATAGTCGAGCTTCTCGATCAGCCCCGGCAGATCGCCGATGCCGTCGCCGTCGCTGTCGCGAAACGAAGGCAGCACGAGCTGGTAGATCGTGCCGCGCTGCCACCAATCCGAATCGCTCATCCATGCAGTCTCCAACGGATAGTTCGCCGTGAAGCAGCAATACGCATGCCACTCGGCGGGCTCACGGGGCACGCTTGTTGCATCGCACGAGCACGAGGACTTGCGACCGGGAGAACGGCAATGCGGATCGACGAGCTCATGTCCCGAGACGTTCACTACTGCTTGCCCGAGCAATCGCTCGCGGGGGCCGCCTACGAAATGTGGAACCATGACTGTGGCTGCCTACCGGTATGCGCCGGCAACGGCACCCCGCACATCGTCGGCATCATCACGGACCGCGATATTTGCATGGCGGCGCTGTTCCAAGGACGGTCGCTGCGCGAGCTCAAAGTCGTGGATGCGATGTCCCGCGACGTTCGCTCCTGCCGGGCCAACGATCGACCCGCGGAGGTCGAACGTGTGATGCGCGAGCAGCAGATCCGCCGTCTGCCGGTCACCGACCGCCAAGGCAAACTGGTCGGCATCGTGTCGCTCGCCGACTTGGCGCTCGAGGCGGGCGACGGCGACCCGTCGGCGAAAATTTCCGAAACGGAAATCGGCTCGACGCTCGCGGCGATCTGTGAGCCGGCGAGCCGCACCCGAACGATCGCCTGAGATCCGGCTCAGAGCCCGAAGGGAAACGTCTCCGGGATCTGCGCGTCGTCGCCGGCTACCGGCAGCGCTTCGACGGCGCGGCTTTCGTCGAACCACAGCCACTCGTCGAATTGCCGCGGCAGCGATGCTTCGAAATAGTGACTTGCAAGCTCGGCGCCCGGTCGGTACACGACGCCGATTGCACGCTCGAGCCGCTCGTCCGACGGCGCGCGCCGCCGCGCCATCGGCGGGCCGCAACGGCAGCATGAACCGCGCGACGCCGCTCGCATGGCAAAGGCGCTCGTAGCTCGACTCGTGCGCCGCCCGCACCTTCATCACCTCGAGCGGGCCGCCCCACTGCCGCGCGGCCGCGACCGTGCCGTGATCGGTGCCGAAGCCGACCGAGTAACAGCGAACGCCGAATGCGTCGCGGCAAAGCTCGCCGACGTTCGTCTCGCCGCGCGCCGCCATGGCGGTTGCGGCGGCGTTACCGAGATGGGAGTTGTGCGCCCAAACCACGGCGCGCCCGTCGGGCCCGGCACGGCGCAGCAGCGCGTTCAACGTCTCGAACATGTGGCCGTCACGCAAGTTCCAGGAGCTGCGCGAGCCGTAGTACATCGCGCGGTAGTAGCGCTCGGCATTCTTTACGAGCGCCGCATTGCGCTCGGCGTCGAAGAAGTCGTCGCCGTCTGCGCCCGCGTATTTCAGGCGTCGCCGCAGGAGGTCGTCGAGCACCTTCACGACGGTGCCGGCGCAATGCTCGAACCCTTGCTCGAGCGCCGCCGCGCCATAGGCTGCGGGATCCTTCTCCCAGGGCTCGAGGCAACCCTAGCGCGCTCGCGCGACCTTGGCGGCCCGCGGATCGCGCTCATCGAGGTAGGCCAGCACCGCACGAATCGACGTGTACAAGCTGTACAGGTCGAGACCGTAGAACCCTGCTTGGGCGCCGGCCGCGCGGGTCGCATTGAAGTCGCGCAACCAGCCGGCGAAGCGCAACACCTCGCGGTTCGCCCACATCCATGTCGGGAACCGAGTGAATGCACGTTCCGGATGCGGCGCGGCGGTCGAGCCGCGCACGAAGCGGTCGATTTGGCGCGCGTCGGGCCAGTCGGCCTCCACCGCCACGATCCGCACGCCCGCCTGCTCGATCAGCGCCTGCGTGATGCGGGCGCGCATCGCGTAGAACTCCGCGGTGCCGTGCGTCGCCTCGCCGAGCAGGATCACGCGCGCCGCACCGATCCGCGCAATGAGCGGCGCCAGATCCGCGGTTTCGATCGAGTCGAACGGCTCCGCCGCCTCGGCCACGACTCGGGCCGGCGCCCGTGCGCCCGCGCCGCGCGGCAGTTGCCGCAGCGCTGCGCCGCCGCGCGCGGCACGCTTCGAACGCGGCGTGCGGGCGGTCGGCTCTTGCCGATCGGCCGATGCGTCGCCGACTACGAGCGGCACGAATCGCACGGGGCCGAGATCCGCCTCGCGGTACGTATCGCGATCCTCACGCCGCAGCAGCTTGAGCCGCTGCTGGCGCTCGAAGCCGCCGACCGGCATCACGAGCCGGCCGCCCACCGCCAACTGCTCGCGCAGCGCCGCCGGAATCTCGGGACCGCCGGCCGTCACCACGATTGCGTCGAACGGCGCCTCCTCCGGCCAACCGCGCGTGCCGTCGCCACAGCGCACTTGCACGTTGCGATAACCGAGCGCCTCGAGCCGATCGCGCGCGGCATCCGCGAGGCGGCGATGGCGCTCGACCGTGAACACCTCGGCAGCCACCTCCGACAGCACCGCGGCCGCATAGCCGGATCCTGTGCCGATCTCGAGCACTCGGTCGTCGCGGTCGAGCTCGGCGGCCTGGGTCATCAGCGCAACGATGTACGGCTGCGATATCGTCTGCTCGGCCGCGATCGGCAACGGCGAATCCTCGTAGGCGAACTCCGCGAGCGCGGGCGGCAGAAACTTCTCGCGCGGCACGCGGCTCATGGCTTCGGTGAGCTCTGGATCGTCGATGCCGCGGCGGCGCAGCTGTTGCTCCACCATCGCGTCGCGCGCGCGCGCGAGATCGATTAGCACGGCACTTGGCCCGCGCGCCGCAACGGCACCGCGCCGACCTGGTCCTGCGCAGCGGCGGTCGGCACGTTGGCCGCGAGCACCTCGCTCAGCGTTGCATACGGCACGGGCTTCACGAGATAAGCCTTGAAGCCGACATGCTCGGCGCGCAGCCGATCGGCTTCGCCGCCGAAGCCCGTCAGCGCAATCAACGGCACCTCGCGAAGGCGCTCGCGCTGGCGCAGCTGACGCGCCACCTCATAGCCGTCGATGTCGGGCAAGCCGATGTCGAGCAGCACCACCTCCGGCTCGAAGTCGTCGGCCGCGATCAGACCGGCTCGGCCCGAGCGCGCGACACGCACCACGTGCTGCTCGCGCTCGCGCAGATGGACCGCGAGACCCATCGCGGTGTCGACGTTGTCGTCGATGATCAACACCCGCATCGACCGCCCGGCGGCGCGCGCAGCGGTATCGCCGCAAGCGGCACCGCCCGGCGCGAGCGCCGTGTTCAAGAGCGGCAGCCGCACGGCGAACTCACTGCCTTTACCGAGGCCGTCGCTGTGCGCCCGGACCGTGCCGCCGTGCAGCTCCACCAAGCCGCGCACGAGCGACAAGCCGATGCCGAGGCCGCTGTGCGTGCGCGTCTGCGCGGGATTCGCCTGCGCGAACAGGTCGAACACGCGCTCGAGCATGTCCGCGGCGATGCCCGCGCCGCTGTCGCGCACGCGCACGGCGACCCAGCGGTCGTCCCCGGGATCGGTTTGAACGACGAGCGCGATTCGGCCGCCCTCGGGCGTGTATTTGGCGGCGTTCGTGAGCAGATTGCCGAACACCTGCGCGAGCCGGACCAGATCGGCCTCGACGTAGAGCGGCTCGCTCGGCTGCTCGACGTCGAGCGCGTGGCGCCGTTGGTCGATCAACGGCCGCACCGACTCGACGGCCTGTGCAATCACGCCGTCGAGGCGCAGCGGTTCGGCTTGCAGCCGCACGCGTCCGGTCGTGATCCGCTGCACGTCTAGCAAGTCGTCGATCAGCCGCATCAGGTGCTTGAGCTGGCGCTCGAGCAGATCGCGGATCCACACGACGCGGTCGCCCGCTAGGGTCGGCGCGTGCATGAGCTGCACGCCGTTGTGGATCGCCGACAACGGATTGCGCAGCTCGTGCGCGAGAATCGCGAGGAACTCGTCCTTGCGGCGCGACGCCTCCTTCAGCAGCGCCTCGGCCCGGCGCCGCTCGGCGATCTCGGCGACGAGCTGCCGGTTCGCGCCCTCGAGCGTGCGATTGAGATTCTGCAGCTCGCGCGTGTTCTCGGCCTTCAAAGCCGCATGGGCGGTTGCGAGCTCGGCGTTCGTCGCGGTCAGCGCATCGTTCAGGCGCGCAAGCTCGCGCCGCTGCAGGTACAGCTGCACGAGCACGTTCACCTTGGCCCGCAGTATCTCGGGGATCACGGGCACCGATACGTAATCGACCGCGCCCATCTCGTAGCCTCGCAGCCGGTCGAGATCGGTCAGGTGCACGCCCGTCACGAAGATGATCGGCGTGCTCGCCGACCGTGGATGGCCGCGGATCATGGCAGCCGTTTCGAAGCCGTCCATGCCCGGCATGCTCACGTCGAGCAGGATCGCGGCGACCTCGCCCTCGAGCAGCTTCGCGAGCGCCTCGTCGCCCGATTGGGCGCGAACGAGCGTGTGGCCCAAGCTGCCGAGTATCGCCTCGTAGGTGAGCAGCCGCGCCGGCTTGTCGTCGACGAGCAGGATGTTCGCTCTATCCGTCATGTCGTCCTCACGGCCCATGGGGTCACCTAGCGGCGAAGCCATATGCGCAGCAGGGAAAGCAGGTGCTGACTGTCGACGGGCTTCGAGATGTAGTCGGAGGCACCGGCCTCGAGGCACTTCTCGCGGTCGCCCTTCATCGCCTTTGCGGTGAGCGTGATGATCGGCAGCATCTGGAACCGCGGGTTTTGGCGAATGCGCCGCATCGTCTCGTAGCCGTCCATCTCCGGCATCATGATGTCGAGCAGGACGAGCGCGAAGTCCGGCGTGCGCTCGAGCAGCTCGATCGCATCGCGGCCCGTGTGCGCAGCCACGACATGCATCCCGTAGCGCTCGAGCACGCTCGATACCGCAAAAATGTTGCGCACGTCGTCGTCGACGACGAGGATCTTGCGGCCCGCGAGCGGCTTGTTGTCCTCCTCGAGCGACAGCAGCATCCTCAGCTTGTCCTCGGGAAGGCGCGAGACGTCGCGGTGCAAGAAGAGCGCGGTCTCGTCGAGCAGCCGCGCAGGCGACTGCACGAGCGCAGCCACGCTCGAACGCGCGATCTCACCGAGCCGCCGCCGATCCTCGACCGCTCCTTCCGCATCGCCCGCGATCACGAACGGCAGCTCCGGGCGCACCTGCGCCGTCCTCGCGTTCTCGATCAAGTCGAACGCGCTCATGTCGGGCAGCTCACGCGCAATCGCGACGCAGTCGAACGGCTCCTCGCGCAATCGCGCGAGCGCCTGCGCGCCCGTCGCGGTGATCGAGAGCTCGATGTCGTCGTGATCGAGCACCGCGGCGAGGCTGTCCACGCCGTCGCGCGGCGCCTCGACGACGAGCAAACGTCGCCTGCCCGCACGCAGGAACGCCCCGATGCGCTCGAGCGAGCGCTCGAGCACGGGCCCGCTCGCGGGCTTCGTGAGATAGCCGAATGCGCCGCGTGCGAGCGCAGGCAGCGGATCGGCGTCGCCCGTCAGCACCTGCACGGGCACGTGGCGCAGCAGCGGATCCTGCTTGAGTTGCCCGAGCACGGCCCAGCCGAGCATGTCGGGCAAACCGATGTCGAGACAGACGGCGCTCGGCCGATGACGGCGCGCGAGATCGAGCGCCGCAGCGCCCGAGCCGGCGACCACCCCTTTGAAGCCGCGGCTGCGTGCAACGTCGAGCAGCACCCTGCCGAACGCGACATCGTCCTCGACGATCAAGAGCACGCGGTCGCCGGCTGCAAGCGCCTCGCGATCGTCTGCGACCGCGTGCGGGCGCTCGATTCCGGCATCGTCCGCAACCGCGAACCGCAGGGCGTGCTCGCGCGGCCCGATCTCGGGCAGCACGGTCGCCCCCGCGTAGGTGATCGGCAGGTACAGCGTGAATCGGCTGCCCTCGCCCGGCACGCTCTTCAGCTTGATGTCGCCGCCGAGCAGCTGCGCGAGCTCGCGGCTGATCGCGAGCCCCAGTCCGGTCCCGCCGTGCTTCCTCGCGGTGCCGGCATCGGCTTGCTGGAACGCCTCGAACACGATCTTCTGCTTGTCGGGCGCGATGCCGATTCCGGTGTCGCTGACCGTGAACGCGACCACCGTGTCGGCGTTGTCGAGCACCGCCTGCCCCGGAGTCCAGCCGCCGTCGGCGACCTCCACGTCGAGCGACACGCTGCCCCGCTCCGTGAACTTGAATGCGTTCGCCAGCAGATTCTTGAGCACCTGGAGCAAGCGCTTCGGATCCGTCTGTATCGTCTCCGGCAACGCTTCGCTGAAGTCGATCTCGAACTCGAGGTCGCCTGCCTCGGTCTCGTGACGAAACGTGCGCTGCACCGCATCCTTCAAGTCCGCGAACGGCAAGTCCTCGCACTGCACCGTGACCGTACCGGACTCGATCTTCGACAGATCGAGGATGTCGTTGATCAGATTCAACAGGTCCGTGCCGGCGCCGTGAATGGTGTGCGCGAACTCGACCTGGCGGGTGGTCAAGTTGCCGTCGACGTTGTCCGCGAGCTGATGGCCGAGCACGAGAATGCTGTTGAGCGGCGTGCGCAGCTCGTGCGACATGTTCGCTAGGAACTCGGACTTGTAACGCGACGTGAGCGCGAGCTCGGCGGCCTTCTCCTCGACGGCGCGCCGCGCGTGCTCGATCTCGGTGTTCTTGCGCTCGACCTCGGCGTTCTGTGCCGCGAGCAGCCGCGCCTTCTGCGCGAGCTCCTCGTTCGTCTTCTGCAGCTCGCGCTGCTGGCTCTGCTGCTCGAGGGCCAGCTGCTGCGTCTGCTCGAGCAGGAGCTCGGTGCGCATCGTGACCTCGATGTTGTTCAGCACGACGCCGACGATATCAGCGAGCTGCTCCAAGAACGCGCTGTGCTGCGCGGTGAACTCCCGCAGCGAGGCGAGCTCGATCACGGCGCGGACCTGGCCCTCGAACAACACCGGCAGCACGATCACGGTGCGCGGCGCGAGGTCGATCAGCCCGGACGCAACCCGCAGCGAGCGCGGCGGCAGGTCCGACAGCACGATCCGGCGGCGCTCGTACGCGCACTGACCGATCAGCCCTTCGTTGAAGCCGTACTCGCGGCGGTCGTCGAGGCTGCCGCAATCCGCGTACGCGGCTGCCTGGCGGAGCGTGCGGCCGCGCTCGGTCTCCGCGATCACGTAGAGCACGCCCTGCTGCGCCTCGACCAGCGGTGCGAGCTCCGATAGCAGCGTCTGCGCGACCGTGGTGAGATCGCGTTGGCCCTGCAGCATACGGCTGAACTTCGCGAGGTTCGTCTTGAGCCAGTCCTGCTGAGTGTTGCGGTCCGTGGTGTCGCGCAAGTTGCGAATCATCGCGTTGATGTAATTCTTGAGGTCGGCCACCTCGCCCTTCGCGTCGACTTGGATGTAACGCGTGAGGTCGCCCTTGGTCACGGCGGTTGCGACCTCGGCGATGGCACGCACCTGCGTCGTGAGATTCGCCGCGAGCAGGTTCACGTTCGCCGTGAGATCCTTCCAAGTACCGGCCGCGCCCGGCACGTTCGCCTGGCCGCCGAGCCGGCCTTCGACGCCGACCTCGCGAGCAACCGTCGTGACCTGGTCGGCGAACGTCGCAAGCGTGTCGGTCATGCCGTTGATCGTGTCCGCGAGCGCCGCAACCTCGCCCTTCGCTTCGAAGGTGAGCTTCTGGGCGAGGTCGCCGTTTGCGACCGCGGTGACCACCTTCACGATGCCGCGCACCTGGCTCGTCAAGTTGGCCGCCATCACGTTGACGTTGTCGGTCAAGTCCTTCCACGTGCCGGCCACGCCCGCGACCTCGGCCTGGCCGCCGAGCATGCCCTCGGTGCCGACCTCGCGGGCGACCCGCGTGACCTCCGACGCGAAGCTGCCGAGCTGATCGACCACCGTGTTGATGGTGTTCTTGAGCTCCAGGATCTCGCCCTTCACGTCGACGGTGATCTTGCGAGAAAGATCGCCGCGCGCGAGACCGGTCGTGACCTCGGCGATGTTGCGGACCTGTGCCGTCAGGTTTGCGGCCATGACGTTCACGTTGTCCGTAAGGTCCTTCCAGGTGCCGGCGACTCCCGGCACCTCGGCCTGACCGCCGAGTTCCCCCTCCGTTCCGACCTCGCGCGCGACACGCGTAACCTCCGACGCGAAACTGTTGAGCTGATCGACCATCGTGTTGATCGTGTTCTTGAGCTCCAGGATCTCGCCCTTGACGTCCACGGTGATCTTGGAGGACAGGTCGCCGCGCGCGACCGCGGTCGCGACCTCGGCGATGTTGCGGACTTGGGCCGTGAGATTGCCGCCCATCGAGTTCACGTTGTCGGTCAGGTTTTTCCACGTGCCTGCGACACCGGGCACGATCGCCTGGCCGCCGAGCTTGCCCTCCGTGCCGACCTCGCGCGCGACGCGCGTGACCTCGGATGCGAAGCTGTTCAGCTGATCCACCATCGTGTTGATCGTGTTCTTGAGCTCGAGGATCTCGCCCTTGACGTCGACCGTGATCTTGCGCGACAGGTCGCCGCGCGCGATCGCGGTCGCAACCTCGGCGATGCCGCGCACTTGGCTCGTCAAGTTCGCGGCCATGACGTTCACGTTGTCGGTGAGATCCTTCCACGTGCCGGCGACGCCCGGCACGATCGCCTGACCGCCGAGCTTGCCCTCGGTGCCGACCTCGCGCGCGACGCGCGTGACCTCGGATGCGAACGAGCGCAGCTGATCGACCATCGTGTTGATGGCCTCCTTGAGCTGCAGGATCTCGCCCCGCACGTCGACGGTGATCTTGCGCGACAGGTCGCCGTTCGCAACCGCGATCGTCACCTCGGCGATGTTGCGGACCTGCGCGGTCAAGTTGCCGGCCATCGAGTTCACACTGTCGGTGAGCGTGCGCCAGACGCCCGACACGTCCTGCACGACGGCCTGGCCGCCGAGCATGCCCTCGGTGCCGACCTCGCGTGCGACGCGCGTCACCTCGTGCGTGAACACGCTCATCTGCTCGATCATGCGGTTCACGATCATCGCCGAGCGCAGGAACTCGCCCTCGAGCGCGTGGCCTTCGATCTCGAGCGGCACGGTTTGAGAGAGGTCGCCCTTCGCGACGGCCGCAATGCTGCGCGTGACCTCGATCGTCGGCCTGAGGAGGTCGTCGATCAGCTCGTTGACGGAGGTCTCCATCGCGCCCCAGGCGCCGGTGCGGCGCTCGCAGCGCACGCGCTGGCGCGTGAGGCCGCGTTTGCCGACCGCGTCGCCCACCCGCTCGAGCTCGGTCGCGAGCCGCTCCTTCGCGCTTACGATGTCGTTGAACGTGTCGGCAATCTTTCCGCCGATTCCGGCGCGGTCGTTCGGCAGCCGCACGGTGAAATCGCCGTTGCGCACGGCGAGCAGCGCGCGCAGCAGCTCTGCGGTGTCGAGCCCAGCTTCATCTCGCGTCGCGACGAACGAGGCGCCGAGGACCGCAGGCCCGTGAGATTCCATGAGCGTTCTCCTTCGCCGATCGGCCGGTGGCGCCGCGTGCGCCCTTCATGCGGGCGAACGGCAGCCTCGGTCGATCGAGCGACTGGCTTCGCGCGGCGGTGCTCACCTGCGCGCAGACGTCCTGACCGCGTGCTCGGGCGGCACCTTTGGAATTCTTGGGATCAGCTTTGCAAAGTTTGGAATCCGCCTATACCGCGCCATCGGCGGCCGCGTCTGCCAAACGCCAGCCCCCGCCCCCAGCCCTGCATACGGCACCGCAGCGCTTGCCGCCGCGCGCCTCTCGGGCACCGCTGAAGCGAATGCAATGGCCGTGCCAGCGATGCGGCGGCGAACGGCCGGTCTACGGCACGCTGTTTGCTTCGCCGCCAGACGCTCGGACAACGCAGCAATGAGGATGCCGATGTCGCCCACACTCCAGCGTTTTCTCGACGGTCGCGCCCTTCGCTATCGGCTGGTGGAGCACCCCGCGACCTCCGCCGCCGCCGACAGCGCCGCGGCCGCCCACGTCGAGCCGAACCGTGTCGCAAAGTCCGTCATCGTCGAGTCGGAGGACCGCTACCTGCTGGTCGCGATTCCGGCCACGCATCGACTCGAGCTCGGCTCGCTGCACCGCCGGCTGGGCCGCCAGATCGGACTCGCGACGGAGCCCGAGGTCGAGCGTTTGTTCGCGGACTGCGCGGCGGGCGCCGTGCCCGTCATCGGCCAGGCATACGGTCTGACGGTGCTCGTCGACGACGCGCTGCTCGAGGAGGGCGACGTGTACATCGAGGCGGGCGACGGCGAGCATCTCGCCGAGCTCCGCGGCGTCGACTTCCGGCTGCTCATGAGCGATGCGGCGCACGGGCGCTTCAGCCGCCACGCGGCGAGGCGAGGTGCGGAGCACGCCCATTGAGCGGCACCGTCCGCTACCGCGTTCTTGCAACCGACTACGACGGCACGCTCGCCACGAACGGCGTGGTCGAGCCGGTCACGCTCGCGGCGCTCGAGCGGCTGCTCGCAAGCGGCCGCCGGCTGATCCTCGTGACGGGGCGGGAGCTCGGCGACTTGAGGACCGCGTTCGAGCGGCTCGACCTGTTCGAGCTCGTCGTCGCCGAGAATGGCGCGCTGCTGTATCGCCCTGCCACTCAGGCGCTCACCCGGCTCGCCGACCCGCCACCCGCGGCCTTCGTCGCGGATCTCGAGCGGGCCGGCGTCGGACCTCTATCCGTGGGCGAGGTCATCGTCGCAACCTGGGAGCCGCACTCCGAAGCCGTGCTCGCAGCGATCCACCGCCACGGCCTCGAGCTGCAGGTGATCTTCAACAAGGGCGCCGTGATGGTGCTGCCGACGGGCGTGAACAAGGCGAGCGGCCTGAAGGCCGCGCTGCGCGACCTCAAGCTTTCACCGCACAACGTCGTCGGCGTCGGCGACGCGGAAAACGACCACTCGTTCCTGCACCTGTGCGAGCTTTCCGCGGCCGTCGCGAACGCGTTGCCCGCGCTGAAGGCAGCCGCGACGTTCACGACCACCGCGGATCACGGCGCCGGGGTCGCGGAGATCGTCGAGGCGCTGCTCGAGAACGACCTGCGCGGCCACCCGCCGAATCTGGAAAGGCTCGGCCTCACGTTCGCCACGAGCGAAGGCCGGGAGGTCGCGCTCGACCCCTGGAGCGGCTGCGTGCTGATCTGCGGCGCATCGGCGAGCGGCAAGTCGACGGTCGCGAAGCGCATCGTCGAGTCGTTGCGCGAGCACGCCTATCAATTCTGCATCGTCGATCCCGAGGGCGACTACGACGGCGTCGAGAACACCGTGGTGGTGGGTCAGCCGACCGCGCCGCCGCTGCTCGAGGAGGCGATCCAGCTGCTCGAGGACGTGCCGGTGAACGGCGTCGTCTGCATGACCGGCATTCCGATCTCCGACCGGCCGGCGTTCTTCGTGGAGTTGTTCTCGGAGCTGCTGGCGATGCGGGCGCGCTACGGCCGGCCGCACTGGCTCGTGCTCGACGAGGCGCATCATCTGATGCCGGCCGAATGGCAGCCCCCGAACGCGCTCCTGCCCGCCACGCTCGAGAACGTCCTGCTCGTGACGGTGCATCCGGAGCTTTTGTCGCGCGAGGTGCTCGAGCGGGTGACCGACGTGATCGCCGTCGGCACGACGGCCTGCGACGTGCTCGCGCGCTTCGCCGAGATCCGCGGTCTCGACATCCCGGCCGCCACCGCGCCGAACGAGCCCGGCCAGGCCCTACTGTGGTCCGCGCGCGAGCAAAGCTGCCGTCTCGTGCGCGTGCACCGGCCCGGCACCGAGCAGCGGCGTCACACGCGCAAGTACGCCGAGGGTAATCTCGCACCCGACCGCAGCTTCTATTTTCGCGGCCCGAACGGCGAGCTCAATCTGCGCGCGCACAACCTCCTGCAGTTTCTCGAGCTCGCCGAGGGCGTCGACGACGCGACGTGGGGGTTTCACCTGCGCAGCGGCGACTACTCTCGGTGGTTTCGCGACTCGATCAAGGACGAGGAGCTCGCGGCCGAAGCCGCACGACTCGAGCAGGCGAACGACCAGGAGCGCAGCGTGCAGCTAGCCGCGCTCCGGGCCGCGGTCGAGCGACGCTACATGCTCTCCGCCACTCCCAAGGCGCCGGTCAGCGGCGCTCATTGAGCGCTCGTGGCGAGCGGCTATCAGTAGGCGTGCTTGTCGAAGAACAGCAGCACGAAGGTGCGCAAGATGATCTTGATGTCGAGCAGCCAGCACCAGTGCCGCATATAGTCGAGGTCGTACTCGATGCGCCGCCGCATCTCCTCCACCGTCGACGTCTCTCCGCGGCAGCCGTTGACCTGCGCGAGCCCGGTGATGCCGGGCGTCATCTTGTGGCGGACCATGTAGCCCGAGATCAACTTCCGGTATTCCTCGTTGTGTGCGACGGCGTGCGGCCTCGGCCCCACCAGGCTCATGCGTCCTTGCAGCACGTTGATGAGCTGGGGAAGCTCGTCGAGCGAGGTGCGGCGCAGGAACCGGCCAATGCGAGTCACCCGCTCGTCGTCACGCTTCGCTTGCACGACGCAGTCGCCGTTCTCGCACACCGTCATCGTGCGAAATTTGTAGACGACGATGCGCTCGCCGTCGAGCCCGTAGCGATCTTGCTTGAACAGTACGTCGCCGGGCGACGTCACCTTCACGGCGATAGCAATCGCAAGCATCGCGGGCGCCGCGATCAGCAGCAATAGCGACGCGAACACGATGTCGGTCGCGCGCTTCACGATTCCGCGCGCGCCGTGCAGCGGCGTCTCGCACAGCGCGATCACGGGTACGCCTTCGATGTCGGTGCTTTGCGCTTGGATCAAGTCGAAGAGCGAGATGTCGGGAATCAGATACACCGAGGTCGTGGTGTCGCGCAGCGCCTTCAGGAGGTCTTGAGTCTTTTGCGACTCGACCGG
Organism: uncultured Gammaproteobacteria bacterium; assembly: GCA_963817615.1. GTDB lineage: Bacteria > Pseudomonadota > Gammaproteobacteria > Steroidobacterales > Rariloculaceae > FEN-1219. The sequence goes on from CAWFPH010000004.1 coordinate 124,928, forward strand.
CAGCGCCACGAACACGACGTCGACGCGGGTGCGGTTTACGTAGGGGCCGATCGCGGCCAGGTCGCCACACACTTCGTAGCCTTGCGCCCGTGCGAGGCACGCACCCGCGCCGTCGTCGAAGAAGCAGCGCAGCTTGAGGCCGAGCTCCGGGCGCTCTCCGATCGCGCGCGCGAGCTCGAGACTCAACCTATTGGCACCCACGATGGCCACGACGCGCGCGCTGCGCGACGCGGTGAGCACGAGGCGCATGCATTGCCGCAGCGCGAGCGATGCGATCACGAGCAGCGGCGGAGTCAGCGTGAACCAGGCGAACAGCGCACGACGCGAAAATACGCCGGAGCTCTTCGTCGCATAACCGATCAAAAGCAGCACGCCGATCACCGCGATCCAGCCGAAGCCGACATGCCCGGCCACTGTGAGCCCGCCCGATTGCAGGCCGCTGCGATGCGGTTCCTCTTTGCCGATGAAGATCCAAGTGAGCAACGCAGCGATGATGGCCAGCGCGACGTAGGCGTTCGTGAATTTGGCGTCGAAGAAATTCGCGGAACCGATCAGCGCACCGACCGTCACCGCGGGCATCAGCAGCACGCGAATCGCGGCGATTACGGTCAGCGGCAGACTGATGCGCGAGTACGGCAACGCTACGCCTCTCTTTGCTTGCCTGGGTGCGGGCGCGAAGCGTTGGACGCCTCGAGCAAGCGAGCCGATGCAAACGATGTGCCACGACCGCGACACGTCGCAAATCAGCGTCAGGGCGCGGAATCGGAAACGGTGGCTCAACGATTGTGGCGTCGAAACATCGCGTCGTTGCGGCGCGTTACGCCAGCAAAACTTGGAATCGATTGCAAATTGGGGACGGGCCCCGCGGTGAGCGAGTCGGCTCAATCCGCAGCGAGATTGAAGGGCGGGTTTGGCTTGTTGTACGGCAGAGTGGAGTAGCGGACGGCACCGAGGTCCATCGGCGCGTTGTGCGGTGCGCGATTGAAATCGAGATCGAACGTATCGATGGAATTCGCCATGCTGCGGGGCGCGTTCTCGCCTGCTCCCGCGCCCGCGGAGCCGGCCTGCAACGCGAAGTCGCGCCAATTGACGTCCGCATCGGTCGCGATCGAGCGCCAATCCGACATCCGCACGAGCTTGACGCCGGTGTAGACGTTTTTCGCGCTGCTGTAATCCCCGCCAGGGTCGCCTTGGCTGAAGTAATTGCTGCGCGCGATCATGCCGTTCAACGACGTTCCGTTCACGTCCCGAGTGCCCTTGCTCAAGCTCAGCAAGATGTTGTTGACGAACAGCGAGCCGGGTTTCGGACGCGAGCTCATCTCCACCTGGACATCGTTGTCGACGAGGGTGTTGTTGAAGATCAGCTCGTCGTCGAACGACGTCTGATCGAACCCGCCCCACATTGCGATGCCGGGACTCGTGAACGCGATCAGATTGTCGTAGATCTTGGCGCGCTGCGACTGCACGTCGGGGGCCAGCGGCGCCGAGCCCGCGTAGTGATACGGCTCGTTGTTGAGCACTATTCCGCCGCCGACGGACCCGGCGTGCCGCCAATATTCCGGGTTCGTCGTGCCGAGCACGATGTTGCGACGCACGGTGGCATCCGGTGCGACGTCGAGATAGATGCCCACGGCGAGCACCCCGAACACATAGTTGTCTTGCACCACGTTGCGGGCAGAGCCGTTGTTCATCCCGATGCCTTCGCCGTACACCTCCTCGACGCGATTACGCTCGATCAGCGCGTCGCTCGAGGAGACGATCTCGAGCGCTCCGCCCGCCAGCTCGTTCCGCTCGGGGAGCGCACGTCCCGCATGTTTGATCACGTTGCCGCGGACGATCCCGCGCGCCGAACGAAGGTAATGAATCCCGCTCTTGTACGAGTTGTCGGTGTAGCAGCCGGAGACCTCCACGTCGTCCCCGAGCACCTCGATTGCCTTGCCCTCGGAGTTGAGGACGGCGAGGTCCATGAGGTGCACATGGCCGTAGCTCACGCGCACGAGCCCGTCGTACTGGGTCGGGACCTTGTCCTCGCCATCGATGACCGGCCGCGCCGTCCGGTAGCCCTGTTTCGCTACACCCTTCTCGACGTAGTACGAGCCGACGACGGCGGTCTGGCTCGCGGTGCCGCCCCAATGCACCTTGAGCTGGCCGGCAAACCGGTCGCCCTCATGAAACAGCACGCGGTCTCCGGACGCCAGCGGCGCCGCATTGACGTGCGCGAGCGTCGCCCACGCAGTCGCGTGCGAAGCGCCGTCAGCGGAATCGTTGCCGCCGTTGCGCACGTAGTAAGTGGCCGCGGCCGCCGGCTGCGCCCCGAGCAGGGCGCCGGCGACCAGCATCGGCAGCCAAATCGAACGCCTCTGTACATTCCGGCAGAAGCGTCCGGGCGCGGCCGCGCTCATTGCGCTCGGCATGGGAATTGCACTGTTACCGCCGGGCCTCAAGGGATAGTGGAACATGGCAAGCTGCATCGGCGCGGGACCGCGTGTTCTCCGGGGTCTGGCCCGCGACGCAGAATCGCGAAACGACATCCAACGTCTGCAACCGATCGTCTGGCGCGGTCCACCGGTCAATTCCTGGGCGCAGTTTCAGGAGGTCGTCAAACGGCCGGATCGCCCGCTGCTCGCGGGTCTCGACGACTACGACGACAGCCTGCTGATCGCCGGCTGCGAACGCTCGGGCACCACCGCCATCACACGGTTATTTAAGCGCACGCCCGGCATTGCGGACTGCGACTTCGGTCACGATGACGAGCTCGATGGGGCACTGCTCTTGTCGGGCTACGTCGAGCGGTTTACGAGCGGACGGCATTGCTTCCAAACCACCTACGTGGACGACCGCTTCACGGAGTACTTCGAGCACGGCGCCTTCCGGCTCATCTGGCTGCTGCGGGAGCCGCGCGCCGTGGTGTACTCGATGCTCCACAATTGGAAGGGCCAGGCGCTGAACCGGCTCTACGCTGCGTGCGGTGCAACCAAGCTCGACCCACATGCTTCGCAACGGCGGCAGCTCGGCGGCTGGATCGGACCTTCGCGGCTCGACAAGGCTTGCGCGTCCTACGTGGCCAAAACGGAGCAGACTGCCGCGCTCGCCGCGCAGCTCGGCGCTCGCATCGTGATCGTCGACTACGACGATCTGATCACGCACCGGGACAAGCTGCTGCCGCAACTGTTCGAGTTTGCGGGCGAACCGTTCGATCGCGAGCTCCTCCGACACCTGCACGGCAAGAGCGTGCGCAGGGGCGACAAGCTGACCGCCCGCGAAGCGGCGCACGTGGACGAGATCTGCATGCCCGCCTACCTTGCGGCGCGCAAGCTCCAAACGATCGGACGCGGTCATGACGCCTGAACGCGCGCCCGGCGCGGGTCGCGACTCGGGCGCCCCGCTGCGGATCCTGTTCGCGACCTCGGACGAGTTTCCGCTGCGCGGCACCGTCAAGGCAGTCTTCGTCGACGGTCTGATCGCCGCAGGGCACCGAATCGATTGGCTGCTCCAGGCGGAGAACGAAGCCGCGCCGAGCGGTGATCGCAAAGTTCGGGGCGGCACCGCGTTCATCGCCAAGACGGTCGACGGCAGCAGCCACGCGGCGCGGCTGCGCCGGCAGTGGCTGAGGCTGCGTAACGATCTGCGCGCGTTCGGGCTGCTGCGCTGCGGCCGCTACTCCCTCGTGCAAGTGAAGGACGAGTCGTTGGGCGCGTTGCTCACGATCGCGGCGGCGAACCTGTACGGCGTGCCGGTCTTCTACTGGCACGCGCAGCCGCGCAGCGACGCCGCTGCCCGCCGGGCGCTCCCGGCCGGGCCGCGCAACCCGCTGCTCGATCGATTGCGCCGTGCCGTCGGGCGGTTCCTGTTGTACCGGTTGATCGCACCGGGCAGTGCGCACGTGTTCGTCGATAGCGGCGAGATGCGGCTCGAGGCTGCGCGCGCCGGCGTCCCGCTCGCCAAGACGACAGCCGTGCCGAGCCCGGCAGACGTCGCGGCCATCGACGCGGCCGTCCGGGCCGTGCGCCGGCCGCGCGCGCACACGATCGCGCACCTCGGCACGGCGCGCGACACGCGGCGCCTCGAATTCCTGTTCCGGGTGCTCGCGCGCGTGATCGACGAGATCCCCGACGCGCGGCTCGAGGTGATCGGCGCGGGCGGGCTGCCGGAAGACGACGCGCGGTTGAAAGCCGAAGCGCGGCGGCTCGGCGTCGAGCGCGCGGTCGAGATCTCGCGCCGCCTGCCGGTGCGGGCTGCGTGGCGGCGCGTCCGGCGGGCGGCGATCTGCGTTTCGCCGTGCGAGCACCTGCCGGGTTGCCCGCCGAGCTGCTCGACCACCCTCATCGAGTACATGGCGCTCGGCAAGGCCGTGGTCGCGAACGAGCATCCCGAGCAGACGCCGCTCATGCTCACGAGCGGCGCTGGCGTCGTCTGTGCCTGGGACGAAACCCAGTTCGCGGCAGCGCTGGTCGCGCTGCTGCGCGACCCGGGCCGTGCCGCCGCGATGGGCGATGCCGGCCGCCGCTACGTCGTCGAGCACCGCACGCATGACGCGGTCGCGAATCTCGTGGCCGGCCGCTATCGCAAGGCCCTCGCCGTACGCGCGCCCGGCGGCCGGCGAGCGATCCCGGTCGGGCGGCTCGGCCGCGCACCGGATTGAGGCTCGTCCGCGGTTTGCCCCATTCGAACGGAGCTGCGCCATGAGCATCAAACTCTGCTTCATCGTGCCCGCCCACTGGGAGGCGATCATGGGCGGCTCGCAATATCAGGCGAAGCTGCTGATCGACTGCCTGCTGAAGGACTACGACGTCGAGATCGCGTACCTGACTACCCGCAGCGATCCCCACTTCGTGCCGCGCGGCTATTCGATCGAGCAGTTCTCGGATCGCAAGGGGGTGCGGCGCTACGGCTCGTTCTTCGACGCCGTACGCCTCTACAAGGCGCTCGCTCGGCACAAGCCCGACGCCATTCTGCAATACGTGGGCACCGCTCACACCGGGATCGCGGCGTTCTACGCGCGGCGCAACCGCTGCCGCATGATTTGGCGCGTCACCAACGACAACCAGGTCACGCCGGAAACGTCGTCGTGGTGGCGCTTACATCGCCACGTGGAGCGCTGGTTTCTGCACTACGGAATCAAACATTCCGATTTGATCCTCGCGCAGACGCGCTACCAAAAGAGCCAGATCGCGCTGCGGCACGGCCGGCGCGACGTGCTGATCGTGCCCAACTTCCATCCGACCCCGCCCGATGCGGCGCGCGCCGCGACGAGCGAGAAGCGTGTGATTTGGGTCGCGAACTTGAAGCCGCAGAAGAACCCGGCGGCCTTCGTGAGGCTCGCCCGCCGGTTCGCCGAGCGGCCTGACGTGCGCTTCGTGATGATCGGCCGCACGATGGACGACGGGCCGTGGACGCGCGAGCAGCTCGCACTGATCGCGGCCACTCCGAACGTCGACTACCTCGGGCTACGCAGCCAGGAGGAGGTCAACGCGGCGCTCGAGCAAGCCGACTTGCTCATCTGCACGAGCGACTACGAGGGCTTCTCGAACACCTTCATCCAGGCGTGGCTGCGCCGCGTGCCGGTCGTGAGCCTGCACGTCGACCCGGACGGCCTGCTGAGCCGCTCCGGCCTGGGCGTCGTATCCCACGACGAGGAGCGCCTGCACGAAGCCGTCGCCGCGCTACTCGACGGCGCGGCCGAGCGCCTCGCAATGGGCGCACGTTGCCGACGGTACGCGGCCGAGCATCACGGCGAATCGAACGCGCGCGAAATCGCGCAACTCCTCGACGTGCGCGGCGCCGCAGCGCTCGGTCAGCCGGCCTGAGTCCCGACATGGTTCACGCGCTGGTCATCGCACTGTTCTTGTCGATCTTCTCGGTCGACTACCTCGTGCACCAGCAGCAGGTGCTGAACGCCTACATGATTCTCGTGCCCGAGGCACTCTCCGGCATCGCGACGGTCGTGGTGTTCGCGCGCATCGTCGGGGGTGCGCGAATACGAATCGACTGGCGCTACTGGGCGTTCATCGCTGGGCTGTTCGGTATCATCTCGTTCGGCTATCTCGTGCAAGACGTTTCGACCGGCACGATGGTCGCCGGCGTGCGCTCGTATCTGAAGTTCCTGCCGTTCTTCCTGCTGCCGGCCGTTTACCGGTTTACGCCGCAGCAGCTGAAGGCTCAGCTCACCCTGCTGCTCGTGCTCCTCGCGCTGCAGACGCCGCTCGCGCTGTATCAGCGATTCATCGAGTTCGCGGCGAGGATGAACACCGGCGATCCCGTGCGCGGCACCGCCGCCACGTCGAGCGCGCTCAGCATGCTGCTCGTCTGCGGAATCGCGGGCGTGGTTTCGCTGTACCTGCGACGCAGGCTCAGCCTGCTTGCGGTCGTGTGCTTGATCGCCTGGCTGTTTGCACCGACAACGCTGAACGAGACGAAGGCGACCGCCTTGCTGCTGCCGGTCGCGCTATTCGTTCCCGCCTTCGTCGCACGCGGCACCGGCGTCGCCCGGCGATTGGTGCCGATCATCGCGATCGGCTGCGCCGCCGGCATCGCGTTCTTCGTCGTCTACAACACGATGATCCAATACCGTGAGCACGGCCAGCGGCTCGACGATTTCGTCGACACCGGCAGCTTCACTCAATACCTCTACACCGGCGCCGCCAAGCACGACGCGAAGTACATGGGCCGCTTCGACACCATCCAATTCGCCCTCGATCACACTTCGCGAGATCCCCTCACGTTCGCATTCGGCATGGGCGCAGGCAACGTCTCGCCGTCGTTCAAGCCCCAGTTCCAAGGGAAGTACGTCGCCTACTACGACCGTTACGGCGTCGGCATGACCGAGGCGACCACGCTCCTGTGGGAGGTCGGCATCGTGGGCCTGCTGGGCTACGTCGCGCTGTACTTCTGCGTGTTCAACGACTCCCGCACGCTCGCGCGCAGCGACGACGAGCTCGCCGCGCTCGGTCAGTTCTGGGCCGCGGTGATGGTGGTGATGACGTTTGCGCTCATCTACAAGGCGACGTTCGCCATGAACGAGATCGGCTACCTGCTCTGGTACTTCTCCGGAGTGGTCGTGAGCCGCACGGCCGAGCTGCGCGCGCGCGCCACCGCACGCGCTCGCCCGCCGCGGCCCGCCGCATGGCATGCAGCCGCGGCCGATATGCCGCGCGTCGGGGCCGCCGACGGGTGGCGCGCATGAGCGCCACGCTGCCCTGCGCCACGACGCAAGCCGCGCGGACGCCGGCACGGCACGGCGAGGAGCGTCGACCACAGAGGCCGTTACGCGTGCTCGTGCTCGGGCTGCGCGGCATCGACGTGCAAGGCGGCATCGAGTCGCACGCCCGCAAGCTCTACCCGCTCCTCGCTCGACTCGGCTGCACGGTCGAGGTCGTGCAGCGCACGCCGTACATCCCGCGGGATCGGCGGCGCGGCCACTGGCACGGTCTCAAGCTCACCTATTTCTGGAGCCCCACGACGCCGGGCATGGAGACGGCCGTCCACACGCTGCTCGGCGTGCTCTACGCGGCCGTGCGGCGTCCCGACGTCCTGCATCTGCACGCGATCGGACCCGGGCTGTTGGCGCCTCTCGCCCGGGTGCTCGGACTGCGCGTCGTGATGACTCATCACGGCGCGGACTACCGCCGCGAGAAGTGGGGCCCCCTCGCGCGTACCGTGCTCAGGGCCGGCGAGCGAATCGGCGTGCGCAGCGCCCATCGGCCGATCGCAGTCGCGCCCGACATCCAGGAAGACCTGACGTTGCGTCTCGGCGTCGACGTCGAGCTGATTCCGAACGGCGCCCCGACCGTGCCGCGTGCGACGGGGCGCACGACCCTCGAGCGCTTCGGGCTCGAGCCGGGCCGCTACGTGCTCAACGTCGCGCGGCTCGACCCGACGAAGCGGCAGGACGATCTGATTGCGGCATTCCTGCGTGCCGACGTGCCGGGCCTCAAGCTCGCGCTCGTCGGCGCCGGACCGGACAACGCATATTGCGCCGGCATACGCCGCCGCGCGGCCGCCGATACGCGTGTCGTGCTCACGGGCTTTCAAAGCGGACCGGCGCTGCGCGAGCTGTATTCGCACGCGGGGCTGTTCGCTCTGCCGTCGAGCCTCGAGGGGCATCCCATCGCGCTACTCGAAGCAGCGAGCTACGGCCTGCCGATCATCGCAAGCGCGATACCGCCGAACCTCGCGCTGCCGCTACCGCGCGATCGCTTCTTCCCGGTCGGTGACGTAGCCGCCCTCGCGACGCTGCTCGAGCGTGCGGCCGGGGAGATCGGCGCACCGGCTGCGGCCTGGGAGGATCTGCGGCGCCACGTGCGGCAGCGCTTCTCATGGCGCCGAGCCGCACAGCTCACACGCTCGGTTTACGACGAGGCCGCAGGCCGACGGCGGCGTCACGGGGGGGAACAGTCGCATGTCTAGAGCACTTCTAATCGTCCAGCGCCGCGGCGGGTCGCTCGAACGCTTGCGCCTCAAGCTGGAGACGCTGAATCGCACTCTCACGCCCGACAATATCGAGCCGCGGCCCGCCCGAATCTCGTTCGCCGACGGCGTCGCGACCGCGCTATTCAATCCGACGCGCACGACGCTGCAGCGCGGGATGAGCATCGCAGTAGGAACGCTGTTCGAGCAGTGCGCCGACTGGGACGAGCCCGGTGCGGCCCTGCCCGAGGGCACCTACGGCTTGATGCGCGTCGATGCGCAATGCGTGGAGCTGGTGGCCGACTCGACCGCGTCGCGCACGATCTGGTACGCGCTCACCGACGATCAGCTGATCGCTTCGACTTCACAACGCGCGATCATTGCGATTCTCGGCGACTTTACGCTCAACCGCGACGTGCTGCCGTGGCTGTTGTCGTCGGGCACGCTCGGGCCCGAAAGCGGCTGGGATGCGCGGCTCGAGCGCGTGCAAGCGGGCGAGCGGCTGACGCTCGACCGTGCGACGTGGACAGTCGCACGCGAAGTCGAAACGCCGACTTTCGAAATCGACGATCGTCTCGAGCCCGCCGACCACGCCGCACGCCTCGTGCACACGATCGACACGGTATGTCGCGGCTGGCGCTTCGATCCGCCCCGTTGGGTGTTGCCGCTGTCGGGCGGCGCCGACAGCCGCGGCTTGCTGTTTCTGCTGCACGAGCGCGAGGGGCTGCGCACCCTCACCTGGGGCCGAGGCGCCGCACGCCGCGAGCAGGGCAACGACGCTTACGTGGCGCGCACGCTGGCGGCGGTGTTCGGCGTCTCGAATCGCTACTTCCCGGCCGACGCCTCGGAGGAGCCGCGGCCGCGGCTGATTCGCCGCTTCCTCGCGGCCGGCGAGGGGCGCGTCGCGAAGATCTCGGGCTACCTCGATGGCTTCCAGGTTTGGAAGACGCTGTTCGAGGACGGCGTCGACGGCATCATCCGCGGCGACGAGGCGTTCGGCTCGATCGTGGTGCGCAACGCCTACGGCGTGCGCTATACGGCGAGTCTCACGCTGATGTCGGACTACTTCGGAGCGTCGGATCTCGCGGCCTTCGAGCTGCCGGAGCAGCACATCCCGGAGTCGCTCGCCCAGCGCCCCGACGAGTCGCTCGCCACGTGGCGCGACCGCCTCTATCAGCAGTTCCGCATACCGACGCTCCTCGCGGCCTTGACGGACCTGAAAGCCTCCTACGTAGAGGTGGCGAACCCGTTCCTCTCGCACGCCGTGCTCGCCTATGTGCGCCGCTTGCCGGACGAGCTGCGTACCGGCAAGCGGCTCTGGACCGAGATCGTGCAACGCCGACGGCCGGATATTCCGTTCGCGCGGCGCCCCGCCGTGCTCGCGCTGCACGGGTTCCTGAGCGATCCGGCGATGCTCGAGCTGATGCTCGGGGAGCTCGAAACCGCGACCGCGGCCCGCTTGTTCGCGCCGGCGCTGCGCGAGCTGCTCTGCGATGCGCTGCGTGCGGCGCTCGCCGGCCCCGACAGCCGCGAGCGGTATAAGCCGCTCCGTCCGTTCCCCTGGATTCGCGATCGCATGACGGCCGCAGCGCCGCCATGGCTCAGATTGAAGCCCGTCCTCGACCCGATCGTCCTCGCGTTCCGGTCGTTCTTGGCGGTGCAAATGGTCGATCTATTGACGGCGGACGCGCAGGCCCGCGCGGCCCCATATGCCCAAGCGGTGAACCTTTGACTCAAAACTCGAGCATGCTGCGCGGCGGACGCAACGTCGTCTCCGTGAATTTGCTGGTGATCGGAGCGCTCGGCATCGGGCTGCTCAACAACATCGTGATCGCCGCGATCTTCGGCCTCACGCGCCGAGTCGACGCGTTCTTCGCGGCGATGATCGTGCCGAATCTGTTCATTGCCCTGTGCATCGACTATCTCGGCAAGAATTTCCTGCCGGTGTTCGCGATCGCGAAGCAGAAGAGCGACGAAACCGCGTTCACGATGACCTCGAGCATCGTCACGATCGTTGCACTGCTCGCGGTCGCGACGACCGCGGTGCTCCTTGCGATCAGCAAACTGATGTTCACCTATTTGTTGCCGGGCTTCCACGGCGCCGACCTCGATCTCGTGACCCGGTACTTTTGGATCATGGCCCCCGCAATCGTGTTCATGGCCATCAACAGCTTCCACGAGTATGTCTGCCAGTACGACGAGCAGTTCGTGTACGTGGCCGCGAGCCGCCTTGCGCTGCCCGGCGCGAACCTGGCCGGGATGCTGCTGCTCGCGCCGTTCATCGGCGAGTACTGCCTGCCGTGCGGCTTCCTGATAGGCCATGCCACCGAGTTCCTGATGCTGCTGCGGCGCGTGCCCTACCGTTATCGGCCGAGGATCGACGTCAGCGGTGAGCTCGAGCGCCGGGTATTCGCGAACACCGCCGTGGTGATGAGCACCGGGCTGATCGCGCGTACGCGCTCGATCATCATGAACTACCTCGCATCGACGCTCGGCGGCGGCGCGATCGCCGCGCTCGGGCTCGCGACGAAGCTCACCGAGCCGCTCGAGCGGGGCTCGTTCGTCGGCGCCCGCATGGTGATGTTCAGCCACACGGCCCGGCTGTTCGTCGAGCGCAAAGAGCGCGAGCTCGGTCTTCTGTACGCGAACGGGCTCAAGATCGCGTTCCTGCTGCTCGCGCCGCTGGTTTGGTGGATCGGCTACAACAGCACCGAGATCGTGCGCGCGTTCTTCGTCCGCGGCGAGTTCACCCCCGAGATGGCGGGGCTCGTCGGCCTCACGTTGACCGCGCTGATCCCATCGGTGTTGTTCCTCGGCGTGAATCCGATGCTGTCGAACGCGTTCTATGCGATGAATCGCGTGAAGGTGCCTGCGCTCGTGATGCCGTTCGGCACCGTCGTGTACGTCGGCGTTGCGGTGCCGCTGTCGCGGCTTCTCGGCACGGAGGGGCTGGCGCTCGCGACGACGGCGACTTCCGTCACCGTCTTCCTGCTGATGCTGTTCGCTTTGTCGAAGATCGTGCAGGATCTGCACCCGCTGCGCACCTTGCAGCAACTCGCGATCTACGGAATCCTCGCGGGCGTCTCGATGGCGGCGGGCTTCGGTCTTCTGTCGGCCTTCGAGCTCCCGCCCTCGGTCGTCGCCGCGGCGAGCCTACCGATCGGCGTCGCGGTGTACGTCATGGCGCTCGCGCTCTTCGGTGACGCCACCTACCAGCAGCTCGTCGAGTTCGGGCGAGGCTTCCTGGTTGCCCGACGCGCGGAAGCCTGAGCTCATCGGCGTCGGTCCGGTCCGGGCATTACGACGCGGACCTGCTCGTGGCGATCCCGCTTGCGGCCCGACGGGCCGCGCGCCGAGGCGCCGTCGGCCGACGCGTTATGCGTGGCCGTAGTAGTAATAGGGTGCGATGTCTTCCTGGGCACGATTGAGCACCGCGCCGACGACGTTGACGTTCTGCAGCAGATCCCGCAAGGCCACGAGGTCGGCCTGCCGCGTCTTGCCCTGCGACAAGACGAGCAACACGGCGTCGACCTGCGGGCAGAATGCGAGCATGTCGTCGCTCGCAAGCACGGGCGGCATGTCGAATACCGCGATGCGGCCGTCGCCCTGCTTCAACTGATCGACGAGGCTCGCGGTTTGAGGCGACGCGAGCATCTCCGAAGAATTCGGGAAGGGGCGCTCGTTGCAGATCACGGCCAGCCGGTCGATGCCCGGACGCAGCGCGATGCGATCGAGCGGCGTGCCGCCGCGCAGGTAATCGCCGACGCCGCAGCGCGGCTTGATCCCCAAATGGCGATGGAGCGACGGTTTGCGCAAGTCCATGTCGACGAGCACGACGCTCGTACCGACGTCGCGCGCCAAGTTGATGCTCAGGTTGATGGCCGTCAGCGACTTGCCCTCGTCCGGGCAGGTTCCGGTCACGGCGAGCGTCTTCCAATTGTTGCGCCGCATGCGCTGCAAGACGCGCGTGCGGAGCATCTTGTAGGCGGCGCTCGCGGCGGTCAGCTCGTCGACCACGATTCGATTGTCGGACAACGTCAGCGGATCGAGCTCCACGACCGGCAGCTTGTCGATGTCGAGCGCGGGCTCGAGCCCCGCCAGCCCGAGCTCCGGAACGATCACGAGCTCGGGCGCGGCGGCGGCGGTCTCACGAATAGGGTCGTGGTCGGCGGCCGACTCCACCGTGCGCAAGTTCGCGGACCGAGCGCGCGCCTTGGCGAGGCCTTTCTCCATGTTCGTCATGCTGCTTGCTCCCTACGCCGCCGGCGTGAGTATGAGAAATACGATCGTGGCGGCCCAGGCACACGCCGCGGTGGCGGCGAGCCACCAACGGCGCGCACGCCGCCTGATGTCCGCCCGATTGCACACATACGGAATCGCGACCAGCGGCGGAATGTCCAGAAACGCGAGGACGTCGCGCGGATGGCGCACCGTCGCATCCGTGCGCTCCCGCAGCGCCACCGTGCCGGCACCGAGGCCGAGCGCCAGCACGATCGTGAGCAGCATCACCGCGAGCCGGTTCGGCTCCGACGGGCTCAACGGCATCGACGGCTGCTCGAGCACGGTGAAGCGCTCGCCCATCGAGTCTTGCTCGAGGTTCAACGAGGCCTGGGCCTCGCGCAGCTTGCGTTGCGTGTCGTTGTATTGCTCGACGAGCTGCTGATAGCCACGGTTGAGCGTGTTGTAGTCGCGCTCGACCTCGGGCGAGGTCGTCAGGCGGCCCTCGAGACCGTTGAGCCGGGCCCTGAGCTCCTCACGGCGCTGCAGGGCCGCCTGCAGATCCACGCTCGCTTCACGAAGCTGGGAGTTCTTCTGAATGTAGGCAGGATTGTCGGGCGTAATCTGCGGCGGGCGCGCCTTGCTGCTCCCCGCCGACGCGATCGCCTTCTTCAGTCCCGCAATGGTCTTCTCGAGCCGCTGCACGTCGGGATGGCTCTCCGAGTACTTGTCGCGCGCGGCCGCAAGCTCGTCCTGGCGCGCGGCCAGCTCGGCCTGCAGCGTGTCGCGATCGAACGCGGGCAGCCCAGTGCTCGAGCTCAGCGCTTCGAGCTCGCGGCGCACCTTCAGCACATCGGGATGACCCGGGCCGTATACGGCCGAGAGCTGCGCATACGTGCGCTGCAGCATCTTCATGCGGTCGACCGGACTCAAGATCGGTTCGCCTTGGTCGTTCAGCACCGTCGCCTGGGGGCTGATCTGCGCGAGCTCCGAGCTATACAGCGCCTGCCGTTCGCGCAAGGTCCTGATCTCCTGCTCCACCGCGTCGAGATCGCGCTGCGCGCGGTCGAGCAGCTGCATGTTCGTGAGCGCGAGGGTCGGCAGCGCCCCGGCGTTCTTCGTCTTGAAGTCGGCGAGCTTCTTCTCGCGATCCGCAATCTCGGTCTCGAGCCGGTGCGACTCGTCGGTCAGGAACTGGATAGTCTGCGTGGCCTGTTCCTCGCGGGCGCGCTGGTTCTCTTCGAGATAGAGCGCCACGAGATCCTTTGCGACGTCGCGCGCGACGAGCGGCCGCGGGTCCGAAAAGCTCAACGAGAACGCCATTGCGCCAACGGGTTTGGTGGAGCCCATGATGCTCTCGAGGATCTCGGGATCCTCGGCGCTGAGCGCGATGTGCGAGCGAAACTCGCTGCGCGCTTCGGGCGGCATGCCGGCGAGCTCCGGATACAGGTGCTTGTCGTCGATGATCTTCTGTAGATTGTCGTTCGTCAGCACGCGCTGCGTGATCACTCGCACGCGCTCCTCGGGGTAGTCCGTTACCGTCGAGTGGACCACCTGGCCGGACACTTCGGGCTCCTCCGCCAGCAGCACGCCCGTGGCCGTGAAGCGCGGCGGCATGCGATACGCGATAATTACGCCGAGCAGGAGAATCGCGCCCGCCACGCCGAAGAACAGCATGCTGCGCCGCTTGAACACGCCCAAGTAATCGCCGAAGCCGACCTCCAGCTCGCTTTCTCTCGACATCAATCTACTCCCGCCAAAGTTCGTCGTTCGGCCGCCGTGCCGCTCACGGGACGACGACCACGTCGCCGCTGCGCAACACGATGTTCTGATCGAGGCTGCGCCCGCGCAGCACGTCGTCGAAGTTGAACGGCAGCCGCCGCTGAGTGTCGTTGTCCCGGCGCAGCACGAAGATGTCGTGGGGCGAGGCGAATGCGGTGGTCCCGCCCGCAAGGCTCAACGCCTGCATCACGTCCACGCGGGGATTCACGACGAACTCGCCGGGTTTGTTCACCTGGCCGATCACGTACACCTTGTTGCCCCTGACCTCGAGCACCGACACCGTCACGAACAAATCGGGGATGTACATCTTCAGCCGGTTCGTGAGCTCGGTGCGCAATTGCTCGACCGTCTTGCCGACCGCGTTCACGTCGCCCGCCAGCGGAAATGAGAAGCCGCCGTCCGGACGCACGAGCACCTGCTGGTTCAGGTCCTGCTCCTTCCATACCGAGACTTGGAGGAGATCGCCGGGCTGCACCTGGTAGCCGGCCGCCGGAATCGTCTGCTCGGCGGGCTGCGCGGACCCCTTCGAAGGCGCCGCTTCGAGCCCGGTCACGAGCCCGAGCATGGCTGCGCACAGGACGGCTTCGAATGCACGTCGTTTGATTGACACCTGAATCCCTCCGGTTACCGACCGACCCCATACGGGCCCCATCGGATCAGGAGCAATATCCATGCCACCCGTACCGGCCTTCAGCCCTGTCGCTTCCGGGCAACCGACTACTGGTACGGATATTGCAAAACGCGGCCGAAGACCGCCTCGGACCGGCGGGCGAAGCCGTGCAGCCTTGAGCGGGGGGTCGTGAGGGCACGTGCGAGCTTCGCAACGCAACGTCAGGATCTTGAAGGAGCTCAATCGATGATCAAGAACCGATTTGCCCTCGATGCCCCGCTCGATCAGGTGCGCTTCGGCACGCTCTACACCGCGACCGATACCGACCCGGCGGCGGCCGGCCCGTATCGTCACATCGCGCTCTGGCGGCTTCCCGACGGCATCGGCAAGCAGCGTGCCGCGCTCGGCGCCCTCGCGCGCGACTTCGTCCGCGTACGGCAGTTGTCCCACCCGAGCATCGCGCGCGTCTATCACCTCGATCGCGATGGGGAGACCTATTTCGTCACGGGCGAGCTGCTCGACGGCGAGACGCTGCGCAACGTCGTCGATCACCTGCGGCCGGAGCGGCTCGAGCCCGGCGAGGTCGATGCCATTCTGCAGACGCTCGGCGATGCGCTCGAATACGCGCATTCCCACGGCGTCGTGCACGGCGAGGTCGGCACCTCGAACGTGGTGGTGACAATGAATCACGAGGTGAAGCTCACGAACTTTCTGGAAGCGAGCGTGACGCGCTCGGCGCCGTTTCCCCCGAAGCCGGCGGACGACGTGCGCGGTCTGGCGAGCCTCGCTTACGAGCTCTATACGGGCGTGCCGCTGCAGCGGCGCAGCCGGCCGATCCGCGTGCCAGGCCTGCCCCGACGGCGCGCCAAGGCAATCGCGGCCGTGCTCGACCAGAAACCGAGCCGGCGCGACTGGAGCATCGCCGAATTTCTCGAGGCGGCGGGACTCGAGGGCGCCGTCACCGGCACGGCGGCCGAAACGCCGCGCCGCGCGTCGGGATGGGGCCGCCGGGCGGCCGTGCCGCTCGCAGCGCTCGCGGCGGCCGCCATCGCCGCGTATGTGGTGGGCGGCAAGACCGGAATGCTCGGCGAAGGGGTGACGCGCTTCGAGACCTGGAGCGCCGACATGATCGGTCGATTCACGGCGCCTGCCGCGCGACCGTCGACGACCGCAGGACTCGCCGAAGCGGCACCATCGCCCGAGCCTTCGTCCACAGGGGCGTCCGAGCCGGCGGCCGAGCGT
This sequence comes from uncultured Gammaproteobacteria bacterium, assembly GCA_963817615.1. Classification (GTDB taxonomy): domain Bacteria; phylum Pseudomonadota; class Gammaproteobacteria; order Steroidobacterales; family Rariloculaceae; genus FEN-1219. Next base: position 141,186 of record CAWFPH010000004.1, read on the forward strand.
CCGAATCTCGCGGTGCCGATCGTGTTGCGACCGAACGCCGCGCCGCCGGCGCCTCGGCCCGAGCCGGCGGAGCCGCCGGAAAACGACGCAAACCCTCGAACCGCGCCGGAGGAGCCGGCGCTGTCGTTCGCAACCGCGAACGTCACCGCTCATGAAGGACAATCGGCCGTGACGATCGACATCGTTCGCAGCGGCGATACGAGCGGCAGCGCCGCCGTCGTCTGGTGGACTTCCGACGGCACGGCGCACGCGCGCGACGACTACGCGAGCTTCGGCCGGCGGATCGAGCGCTTCGCGCCGGGCGAGACCGTCCGCCGTCTCTATATCCCGATCGCAGCCGATTCGGTGCCCGAACCCGACGAGTACTTCGAGGTTCATTTGGGCTCGAAGCCGGAGGGTGGGCGGCTCGGACGCATCACGACCGCGAAAGTGACGCTGATCGACGACGATCTCTGAGGGAATTCGGCGATTCCCAAAAATGCTCGTCGCTCCCAAAAACTGTAGGGATCGGCGCGCCGCTCGACCGGCATGCCGGAGACCCGCCTCAACCGACACCTCGCCGCACGGCGAAACGGTCACGCCCGTGGCATGCTCCTTGCTCATCGTGCATCCGGAAGTGCACGATGCGAGGGTTGTTTCACAACGGTCTGCTGGGTCTCGCTGCCGCCACGGCGCTTGCTGGGTGTAGTCGCGACGACGCGGGCGGCGACGCGGCCACGTGCTCGGCACTCAAATGCGTGCGATTGCGCTCACGTTCGACAGCAACGAGCAGATCGAGGATCTCGCCGACTACGTCGCGACCTTGCAAGCGCCGCCCGCCCCGCCGCTCGGCGGCGGCGACGTGGAGCACGGCAAGCAGCTCTACGCGGTCTGCACGGCGTGTCATGGCCCCGACGCGAAGGGCAGTGCCGCGCTGAATACGCCGAGCCTGCTCGACCAAGACGGCGAATACCTCGTGCGCCAACTCGAGCAGTTCGAAAGCGGCGTGCGCGGCTCGAGCCCGAGCGACACCTTCGGCCAACAGATGCGGGCGATCGCTTCGACCGTGCTCAAGAGCCGCGGCGATGCGGTCGACGTGATCGCATACGTCATGAGCTTGCGCGGCGGTGCGCAACCGCCGTCGACATCCTCGTTCGAGACTCGGCAGAGCGGCAGCGCAGCGGCCAAGAAGAGCGCGACCGGCAACTCGCAGAAGAGCGAGCGCACGCCGGCAAAGACCAGCGGCGGCTCTGCTGCGGCGAACGGCTCGCCGTCGCACGGCTGAGCACCGCAGCTCGAGCGCGTCGACGCCGGAGGCACCCCGCCTCGTCCGTGCCTCGCTGCGGGGTTCCATCGACAGGCGGACCGTTCGTCGAGTGGCATGGAACTTGCTCCCATGACGTCGAAAGGAACCGCACTGAAGAATCTCGTTTTCCGACTCCGTGCGATGCGCAGCATCGCGATACGCCGCCGTGGCGGCGTGAGCAGGCTGTGCGCAAGCAGCGCTGCACGCGCCGGCGCACAGGCTGCGAGCGCCGACCACATTGGAAAGCCCGTCCGCAGCCGGCGCGGCCGGCCCGCAGGAGGACGTTATGGACGACTTGCTCCCGCCGGAGCTCCACGACACGGCCGTCGCGCGGCCGCGCTTGGCCCGCCGCGCGCTACTGCCCCTCGCAGTGCTCGCGCTGGCGAGCGCCATCTACGTCATCAGCATCGCCTACGCGGAGTCCGCGCGATTGTCGGTTTCCGACGGCACCGGACCCGATCCGGCCTTGCCGCAGCCGACGACCTCGCTCATTCCAACCGTCGACATTGCACGCGCGGTGGGCTGGTCGGGCGGCGCGATGCCGGCCGCCGCTCAAGGTCTCGAAGTGCGCATGTTCGCGACCGAGCTGTCGCATCCGCGCTGGCTGTACGTGTTGCCGAACGGCGACCTGCTCGTGGCCGAGACGAACGCGCCCGAGCGCGAGGACGACGATCCGCACGGGATCGCGGGTTGGTTCAAGAGCCGCGCGATGAAGCGCGCAGGCGCCGCCACGCCCAGCGCCAATCGAATCACGCTGCTGCGCGACGCAAACCAGGACGGCGACCCCGAGCTCAGCTCGACGCTGCTCTCGAACTTGAACTCGCCGTTCGGCATGGCTCTGGTCGGGAACTACTTGTACGTCGCAAATACCGACGCGCTCGTGCGCTTTCCGTACAAGCGCGGAATGACGCAGATCAAGACGCCGCCCGAGAAGGTCGCCGATCTGCCCGCCGGCTCGATCAACCATCACTGGACGAAGAACGTCGTCGCGAGCCCCGACGGCTCGCATCTGTACGTCACCGTCGGCTCGAACAGCAACGCGGGGGAGAACGGGCTCGAGAACGAGCAGGAGCGCGCGGCGATCCTCGAGATCGATCCGAACACGGGCACAACGACGGTGCTCGCGAGCGGCCTGCGCAATCCCAACGGCCTGGCTTGGGAGCCCGCTACGGGCAAGCTCTGGACCGTCGTGAACGAACGCGACGAGATCGGCAGCGATCTCGTGCCGGATTTCCTCACGTCCGTCGAGCGCGGCGGCTTCTACGGCTGGCCCTATAGCTATTTCGGTCGCCACGTCGACGACCGCGTGAAGCCGCAACGTCCCGACCTCGTCGCGAAGGCGCTCGTGCCCGATTACGCGCTCGGTCCGCACACGGCGTCGCTCGGCCTCGCGTTCTATATGGGCACGGCCCTACCCGAGCGCTTTCGCGGCGGCGCCTTCATCGGCCAGCACGGCTCGTGGAACCGCAAGCCGCTGAGCGGCTACAAGGTCATCTACGTGCCGTTCAAGGACGGCGAGCCGAGCGGCCTGCCGCTCGACGTGCTCACAGGCTTCGTCGACGCGAACGGCGAAGCGCACGGACGACCCGTCGGCGTTGCGGTCGATGCAGCCGGCGCGCTGCTCGTCGCCGACGACGTCGGCAATACGATCTGGCGAGTCCGGGCGAAGCAGCCCTAGGCAGCCGGGCGCACTGCCCGGACGGTCGCCTACGCCGCAGCTCCTATCGGCGCAGCTCTATATAAGGAGTGAGCGCTGCGGCCCGACTCAGCGGTCGACGGGCCGAGCCGAGTCGAGAATCGCCTTGAGCGTCGGGACGTCGGCTGCGCGCGGCGCATCGAGCTTGAACGTGCGCACGTAGGCATAGAGGTCGCGGGCGTCGGCGTCGCTGAGCGCCGAGACCGGAAAGTTCGGCATGCGCGTCGCCGGCAGCACCGGTGCTTGATCCGCCCGCAGGCGTAGGAAGCTCACGAACGCCGCCTCATCCGCGAGAATCGGGCTTCCGGTGCCGACGAGGTCGCGCGCGCCCGTCTCGCCGTTGTAACCATGGCAGGCGTAACAGCCGTGCCGGTAGAACAGCTCCTTGCCGTGCTTCGCGTCGCCCTGCGGGGCCTGCGCGGCCGCGAGCGTCCAAGCGGCCAGCGCCGCCGCGCCGAGCAGAATGGCCGGTCGACCGAGGCGGGACTGGATCATCGGCGGGTTCTCCTCAGCGCGGTTGAGTCACGACGTCGATCAGGTAGGGCTCACCGCGCTTGACCGACGCGACGCCGCGCGAGAGCGCGGCGCCGAGCTCGCGCGGATCGCTGATCGGTCCCTCGCCGTGCATACCGTACGCCCCGGCGAGCTTCGCGTAGTCGATGAAGGGTTCGCGCAGCGTCGTGCCGATGTGCGCGCGGTCCGTGCCGCGGCCGCGCACGCCCGCGAGGAACTCGAGAAACATGAACTCCTGGTGCCAGGCGCGGTTGTTGTGCATCACGGTGAGCAGCGGCAGCGAGTGATGGACCGCAGTCCAGAGCATGCCGGGCGCGTAGTTGAGATCGCCGTCGGTCTGCACGTTCACCACGAAGCGGTTGCGATGCTTGGCCGCGAGCGCGGCGCCGCCGGAGGCACCCAAGCCGTAACCCATGCCGCCGGCGCCCTGGCCGCCGAGATAGCTGTACGGCTTGTCGTGAATCCAGAGCTCGCGATGGTGCGACCCCGAGAACGCCGACGGGCTCGCGAGACACCAATCCTCGTCCTTGATCAGCGGCCAAAGCTCGGCGTACACGCGCGCCGTGCTCACGGGGCTTGCATCCCAGCCCTTTGCCTTGGCCTCGATCGAGCGCGACAGCGCGGCGTAGAACGCGTCGTCGTTCGCCCGCACGTGCCGCGCGCTGCGCGCCGCGATCGCACGGCGCTTGCCGCGCGTGATGCGCCGGTTCACGTGCTCGATGATCACGGGGAGGCTCGCGGCCGCGTCGATCGCGAGCCGTCGCCCGACGGCGTCGTCGCCGCCGGTGCCCGGCGCGCCGCGCGGCGCAGGCGTCTCTCGCAAACCGCCGAAGCCGACGTGCATCACATCGCGCTGCTCGCGTAGGTCCGCGACCTTCGGCCCGATCAGCGCGACGTCGGCCGGGCCACGCTCGAGCCCCAAGCGATAGTCGTACTTCGTGTCCGCGCCCGGACCACAGAGCGGATGCCGCTGCGGAAAGCTGCGCGGCCCCGCCGTCGCGCTCGTGCCGACGGAGGCGCCCACGAGCTCGGCGAGCTCGACCGCGTGGCGCACCGCCTCGGGCGTGCGCAGCTCGCCGACCTCGATCCGAGGATTGTCGGCGCCGACCAGCTTGGCCGCGATCTCGTCGGCCGTCTTGGGATCGAGCTGCGCAATCTGCGGCGGCTGCCACTTCGGCACGGCAAGCGGCCCGGCCTCCTGCTTCTGCAGCTCCATGTCGAGCACCACGAGCGTCGGCGCAGTCGGCGGCGTGATCGCCTGGCGGTAGGCCTCGTGCAGCGCATCGAGCGTGTCGGCGAGCGTCCTCGGCTGCGCGTCCCATTTCGTGTAGCTGCGCACCATCGCAGCCATGTCGTCCGCCGTGTGCGCCTGGATGAACCCTTCGTCGCGTCCCGCGAGCAGAAGCAGCGGCGTGCCCGCGTAGTACGCCTGGTAGATCGCCATCGAACCGTGCTGGATGCCGATCGTGCCGTGCAGCATCGCGCACATGGGCCGGGCCTCGGCCTTGCCGTAGCCGTTCGCCATATCGACCGCCGTCTCTTCGTGCAGTGCCGTGATGAACTCCGGCATGCGGTTCGGCGGCTTGCCGTAGTTCACGATCGACTCTTGCACGCCCTCGTAGCTCGAGCCGGGATTGCCCGCGACGTACTCGATGCCCAAGTCTTTGAGCACCTGCACCATCAGATCCGAGCCGGGACGCTGCACCGCGCGCGGCGGCGCGCTCGGCGCGGCCGCGGCAGAGTCGCGCTGAACTTGGCGCGGGCTCGGCGCGGGAGTCGCCGAAGCGGCACGCCCGCGAGACGTTTGCGCGTCGGCCTGCGGCATGCCGCCGCCCGCGAGCGCCGCAGCGGCGCCCGTCGCGGCGCTCTTCAGGAAGCCGCGCCTGCCGGCGCTCCTCGGCCGCTCCCGATCGTCGGTCATTGCCCCCCCTTTGCAGACGGCGTCGCACTGGACGCGAAGGCGCAGAATTCGATGCCGGATCGCGGTTGTCAAGCGCGCTGACTCGACCGCCGCAGCTCGAGCGTTCCGCGAGCGGGAGGCGCGCGCGGCGAGTAACCTTAGCCTCCGGGTGCACGCGGCTGCGTGCGCTCGAATGCAGCAACCGGACGACAAGCTTGCCAGCCGATGCGAAAGTGACGGCTGACGGCGCGGAGGGAACGTGAAGTACGAGGCCGCGCGCAATTTCGCGCTGTCACTGCCCGAAGTCGCGGAGGCGCCGCATCATCAGCTCGGCTCGTTTCGAGTCCGCGGCAGGATCTTCGCAACCGTGCCGCCCGAGCGCGATCGCCTGCATCTCTTTCTGTCCGAGACCGACCGCGAGCTTGCGCTCGCCGTGCATCCGCAGTTCGCCGAGAAGCTGTTCTGGGGCACCAAGGTGGCCGGTGTGCGCATCGTACTTGCCCGTGCCGAGCCCGCCGCCGTCGAACGGCTGATCCGCCAAGCCTGGGAGCACAAGGCGCCGCGGGCGCTCGTCGCTGCGCTCGACGGGAGCGGCACCCGATCGCGTTGACCTGCCCGCAGGGATCTACTTCGCGAACAGCTCCTTGATCCCGCCGGCGATCAACGCGGACACGTCGAGCAAGATCCGCGGCAGCGCGATGCCGCCCGGGGCGACCAGATACTTCGGCTCCCACACGGGGCGGAACTTCGACTTGTACTGCCGCAGTCCCTCGAAGTTGTAGAAGTGCTCGCCGTGGCGGAACACGAAGTTGCCGACTCGATGCCAGGCCGGGGCGAGCGGATGCTCCTCGAGCCCCGCGAGCGGCGCCATGCCCAAGTTGAACCACGCATAGCCGCGTGCACGGCCCCAAAGCATCAGCTCCACGAACAAGAAATCCATGGCGCTGCGCGGCGCGTTCGGCCCGAAGCGCATCAGATCGACCGACAGCTCGTGCTTGCTGCCGGCCTCCCACAGGTTCGCGAACGCGACGGGCTCGTCGCCGCGGCGCACGAGCGCAACGTCGAAGCGGCGCAGGTAGTCCTCGGCGAATGCGCCGACCGAGAAGTGCTTCTCCGCCGTCGACTTGTCGCGCAGCCAGTCGTCGGAGATCTTCTTCAGCTGCGGCATGACCTGCGGCACGCGCTCGGCCGGGATGACCTCGAACGTCGCGCCGTCGCGCACCGCGCGCCTGTGATCTTGACGCGGCTCGACGCGGGCACGGCCCTCGAGCGAGAAATCCGCCAGCGGCACCCGCGCCTCCTCGCCGAGCTTGAACGCGGCGAGCCCGAGATCGATGTACTCCGCCAGCCGCTCGCGGCTCGCCTGATAGAACACGGTCCAGCCGCCGTGCAGGTCGGACAGCTCGCGAAAGCGCCAAACGAGCTCGTCGCCGCGGCTGCGGCTGCCGACGGGATCGCCGAGCGCAATCCAACTGCGGCCCGCGACTTGGTACATCACGAACGCGGTGCCGTCGTCGTTGAAGAGCAGCCGTTTGTCGCCCGTGAGCGCCGCGTTCGCCAGCGTATTGTCGGTTTGCGCAATGGCGAGGCGCGCGCGCTCGAGGTCCTCGGGCCGAGAGATCACGGGCTCGGGGCGCGCGGGCCTGAGCAGGTTGAAGAGCAGCAGCGCCGCGCCGACCACGCTCACGACGAGCGCTGCGCGTAGCATGCGCGGGGCGTCGGCGTTGAACGCAAACGTCCACCACAGGCTGTCGGAATAAGTGACGTTGCGGTACGCGAGCAGGCCCACCCACACGGTCGCCGCGATCACGCCGATGATGCTCGCGACCCAGACGGGCGTGAAACGCGCGGCGAGGATCGACGCCGGCCGATAGAACGCGCCGCGGCCGAGCGCGAGCACGGCAAGCACCACGGCGAGCAGCAGCGCCTCCTCGATGTCGAGACCCTTGAGCAGGGAGGCGACGATGCCCGCGATCAAAAGCCCGATCGTGATGTGATACGCCTCGCTCACACGCCGGCGCAGCGCACTCGCGAGCACGACGAGGCCGATCCCCACGAGACTGCCCATGAGGTGCGAAGCCTCGACGATGGCGAGCGGCAGCAGACTGCGCAGCACCGCGATGCGCGCATCGATGCTCGGCGTCGCGCCCGACAAGAGCAGCACGCCGCCGGCGACGAAGGTCAACGTCGCGGCGACCTGCGGAATCACGGGCGCGACGTAGGCCGACGCGATAGCCTGCGCGCGCGCAATCTGGGCGCGCTGCGCGCGCAGCTCCTCGCCGAGGAACAGCAGCGCGGCGATCGCGAGCGGCGCGAGGTAGTAGATCGCGCGATAGGCGAGCAGCGACCCGAACAGCTCGTCGACCGGCACCTGCGGCAGAACGAGCACGATGACCGCTTCGAATACGCCGAGGCCGCCCGGCACGTGGCTGATCAGGCCGGCCGCGGCGGCCGCCGCATACAGCGCCGCGAACGCGGGGAAGCTGATGTTCGCCTCGGCCGGCAGCAGCACCCAGACGACCGCGCCTGCGAGCGCGAAGTCCGTCACGCCGAGCGCGAGCTGCGCGAGCGCAAGCGTCGGGCCCGGCTCGCGCAGCGCCCAACCGCGGATCTCGAGCGGCCGCCGTCCGACCGATGCCCACACGAGGTAGGCGACCACGCCGGTCACGAGGATCGCGCCGGCCGCGAAGGCTTCGGTCGTAGTCAGATGCAGCCCCGCCGCCGTGTGCGCGGGCTCGAGCAGCAGCGACGCGCTCGCGAGCGCGCCCAAGCCGAGCAGCGCGGTGAACGAGCAAAAGCCGGAGATCGTCGCAACCTCGATCGCGGTGAGCCCGTTCGACGCATACAAGCGCAGGCGCACGGCGGCGCCCGTGAAGCCCGCGAGCGTGAGGTTGTGGCCGAATGCGTAGGCGATGAACGCCGTGAACAGCATCCGGCCGTAGGAGATCGACTTACGCGCGTAGCGCAGGCCCAAGAAATCGTAGAAGCCGAGCAGCCAGTAGCTCAGGCAAGTGAGCCCGAGAGCGGCCAGCACCGCGGAGCGCGGAATCGCCCGCAGGTTCGCGAGCACCTCGCGCAAGTGGAACTGCTCGAGCTCGCCCCGCAGCACGAGCGCCGCGATGCCGAACACGACGAGCGCGGCGAGCGGTCGCAGCCAACGCAATCGTTCGGAAGCGGCGAATGCCATCGCCTACTCGAGCCGGTCGAGCTCTTGCAGCACGAGCCCGGTGATGTTCTCGTCGCCGTTCACGCGGTGACCGCCCGGATGCGTCAACACGCGCATGCCGGGCAATGGGTGCGGGCAGAACGAATCCTTCTCATCGGCACCGTAGATACAGACGAGCGGTATACCCGTGAGCCGCTCGACCTCCGGCCGCGTGGGCAGATCGGTCGACCGCACGATGTCGAACATCAAATCCTCGAGATGGAACTCGAAGCCGGCGTGCTCGCTCAAGCCCACGAACACGATGCCGCGCACGCGTGCCCTGAGATCCTCTTTCCAGCGGTTCACGACGAACGGCGCGAGGTCGGCACCCCGCGAATAACCGACGATGATCAGCGCGTCGCGCTGCCAGTGTTCGAGCGCATCGCCCACCGCACGCTCGAGCGCCGACGCCATCGCCTCGGGGGTGCGCGGCTTCGATAGATAACTGCGCGACTTCAAACCGAGCACGGGGGAGCTTTGCGCCGCGACCTGCTGCGACAGGCTGCGCATGAAGGGCGCCCAGTCGCCGTCGCCGCTCAGCAGCAGCACGAGCGGCTTCGCGGGGCCCGGCGCCGGCTCCACCTGAACGAGCGGCAGCTCGGACCGCTGCGCGGCCGCGCCGGCGGCAAGCGCGAACGCCGCGGCGGCCGCGGCCGCGCGGACGATCGACCGGCATGTTCGGCGGTTCGGGGGCTTGCGCTGCACGGCGTCTCGGGGTCTCAAAGGTCGTCTCGGCGGCCGGGGGCGATCGCGCCGGCCGCACCACGCGGCGCGGTCGGCGTCTCGCACTCGGATCGATTCTAGCGGTGCGGCCGCCGCGGCGCGCGCCGGCGCGCGGGCTGACGGGCCTTGTTCCGGCTCTTCGGCGCTTTCGGCGTGCCCGCCGCGGCGCCGCGAACGGACTTGCGCTTTGCCGCGGGCCGCCGCACCGCGCCGGACCCGGCGGCGGCCGGCCGGCGCACGAGCACGGCCTCGACCTTGTTGCCGTCGGGGTCGCGGACGAAGGCGCCGTAGTACTCCGGGTTGTATTCGGGCCGCGGCCCGGGCGCGCCGTCATCCCGGCCGCCGGCTGCGAGGGCCGCGCGATGGAACGCCGCGACGAGCTCCCGCGTAGCCGCCTCGAATGCCACATGCACGCCGTTACCGACCGTTGCGGGGCGGCGGTCCGACGGCAGCTGCACCCAGAACTGCGGCGCATCGGTCCCGTACGCGACCGCGTAAGGCAGGACCTCCATCACGCGCTGGTAGCCGAGCGCGCCGAGCGCGGCATCGTAGAAGGTCAGTGCGCGCGGAAGGTCTCCGACTCCGAGCGAAACGTGGTGCAGCATGTGATTTCCTCGACCTGCGGCCGACAACCCGCGAGCAAGCTTAGCGCAACCGGCCGCCGTCGCATCGCTCAAGCGTAGGCGATCGGTGCAACGTTGCGGACGGGCTCTCCCGAAACGTAGCGGCGCACATTGTCGACGACGAGATCCGTCAGCGCGCGCCGCACGCGCTCGCCGCCGCCCATGCCGGCGACGTGCGGCGTCACGATCACGTTCGCTCGCCCCCAGAGGGGATGAGCGGCGGGCAACGGCTCCGGCTCCGTGACGTCGAGCGCGGCCCCGGCCAGCACACCCGCATCGAGCGCCGCCAGCAAGGCATCGGTGTCGACGATTCGGCCGCGCGAGACGTTCACCAGATACGCGCCGCGGCGCAGCATGCCGAGCGCGGCGCCGTCGACGACGCGCTCGGTCTCGCTATTGAGGGGCGCCGTCACCACGAGCGCGTCGACCGCACCGAGCACCGCACCGAGCCGCGCGAGCGGCTCGACCTGCACCGCACCCTCGCGCCGTGCGCTGCGCGCGACCGCGGTCACGCGTGCGCCGCACGCGTTCGCGAGCGCCGCGAAAGCCCGACCGATGTGGCCGAAACCAAGCACCGCGACGTGCGCGCCCTTCAGCGTCTGGAGCGTCGGCGCGAGCTCGGCAAACGCCCAGGCCCGGCGCCGCTGCGCCTCGAGCAGCGCAGTCATGCGTCTGCGCAGCATGAGCAGCATCAGCAGCGCGTGCTCGGCCACGACGTCGCCGTTCACCTCCCCCACCGTCGTCACGACCACGCGGCTCGGCACGCCGAGCCGCTCCATGTTGTCGAAGCCCGCGTTCAGGACCTGCACCCAGTCGAGCCGCGGCGCCTCCGCCAGGGCGGCGGCGAAATCCGCATCCCAACGCGCGACCGAGGTCACGAAGCCGTCCGCAGCCCGCATGAGGCGGCAAACCGCGGCCCGGTCGGCGGCGGTCTCCACGACGGCGCCCGGCACGGCCCCAACGGCCGCGGCGAGCGCACGGTCGTCGCCGCCGGTCCATACCAAGATCCGTTTCGGGTCCATCGGCGGCGGCTTCAATCGGCGCTGAGATCGGCGATCAGCTGCTGCAGGTCCGCGGGGTCGACGGGCTTAGTGAAGTGGCGGTCGAAGCCTGCAGCGGAGGCTCTGCGCTTGTCCTCCTCTTGGCCCCAGCCGGTGAGCGCCACCAGCATCGAGTCCTCGCAGTAGCGCAGCTCGCGAATGCGCCGGGCCGCCTCGTAGCCGTTCAAACGCGGCATGCCGATGTCGAGCAGGACCACGTCCGGCCGAAACTCCTCGGCCTCTTCCACGGCCTCGATGCCGTCGTAGACGGTGCGCACGTCGTTGCCCATCAACCTGAGCAGCATGCCGAGACTTTCGGCCGCGTCGCGATTGTCGTCGGCTACCAGCACCCGATACGTGACGGGTTGGACCTTGCTGCGCGGCGAAACCGGCGCCGCCGTCTCGGCGCCCGCGGGCTGCGCGACCGGCAACCGGACGATCAGCTCCGTGCCCCGGCCGACGCCCTTGCTGCGGGCCTCCACGGTGCCGCCGTGCAGCTCGACGATCCGGCGCACGAGCGTGAGCCCTATGCCCAAGCCCGCAGGGGAACGCTGCTCGGTGTCGTTCACGCGCGCGAACATGTCGAAGATCCGTCCCAGCTCGGTGGCCGGGATGCCGACGCCCTCGTCGCGCACGCGGATGATCACCCAGTCGCCCTCTCGTTCCGCGTCGAGCCAGATGCGACCGCCCTGGTCCATGTAGCGAGCCGCGTTGTTCAACAGGTTAGCGAACACTTGCGCGAGCCGCAGCGGATCTGCATCGAGAAACACCGGCTGCGAAGGCAACGCCACGTCGAGCCGATGCCGGCCGCTGTCGATCAGCGGGCGCGAGGTGTCGATCGCGTTCTCGATGACGCGCGCGAGCGGCACGCGTTCCTTGCGCAGGTCGAGCTGCCCTCGAGTGATGCGGCTCACGTCGAGCAGGTCGTCGACGAGCCGCACCATCTGTTCGAGCTGACGCTCGATCATCGCGCGTGCGGCATGCTCCACGGGAGACGGATCACGCGCATTCACGCGCAGGATCTCGAGTGCATTGCGGATCGGCGCGAGCGGGTTGCGCAGCTCGTGAGCCAGCGTCGCGAGAAACTCGTCCTTGCGGTAGTCCGATTCGCGCAACCTGCCGATCAGCTGCAGGCGTTCGTACCCCGCGGTGACGTAATAGCAAATGGCGCCGAGAAACGCGATCTCGTCGCGCTCGAACTCGTCCCGCCGCCGGCTCGCGAACGACAGCACGCCGAGCAGCCGGTCCTCGACGAGCAGCGGATAGCTCGTGAACGCGCGAAAACCCAGCCGTCTCGCCACGGCCGCAAGGTCGTCGGCCGATTCTAGAATCGCGGCGCGCGCGATGGGCCGGCGCTCGACCGCGACTTGGCCCCACAGCGACGTCCCGAAGGCCACGCGGTGCAGCGCGGCCGCGTCGGTCTCGTCGATGCCGCCCGAAGATTCGAGCTTGAGCGCCGCTCCCCCCTCGTCGACCACGAAATTGAGGTACGCGTCGAGCTCGAAGTAGGCCGCTATCTTGTCGAACACGCCGCCCAGCATCGTGTCGGGCCGATCCGTGGTGAGCAGCACCGCGGCCGCTTCCCAGAGCAGCCTGAGCTTCGCGTCCTGCCGCCTCAGCTCCGCCTCCGCCCGCTTGCGCGCCGTGACGTCGCGCGCGACCTTGGATGCGCCGTAGACCTGGCCCGAGCGATCCACGAGCGGCGAAACGGTCAGCGAGATGTCGAGCACGCGGCCGTCCTTGGCGACCCGTTTGGTCTCGAAATGATCGATGCGCTCGCCGCGGCTCAGGCGCTCCAAGATGCGTGCTTCCTCCGCGAGCTTGTCGGGCGGAATGATCAGCGCAATCGGCCGACCGACCGCTTCGCTCGCGGAATAGCCGAACACCCGCTCGGCCCCCGCATTCCAGGAGCGAATCGTCCCGTCGAGATCCTTGCTCACGATCGCGTCGTCGGACGATGCCACGATCGAGGCCAGCAGCGCATTGTTGCGCTCGCTGCGCTTGCGCGTGGTGATGTCCATCATTGCGCCGACCGCGCGCACGGCCACGCCGTGTGCGTTGCGGATGATCTGGCCGCGATCGAGCATATCGCGCAGCTCGCCGCTCGCATCGCGGTAGCGGTATTCCTGCGTCCAGCGCGCGTCACTCCCCTCGAGCGCCGCGTGCAACGACGCGAGCACGCGCTTGCGATCGAGGGGATCGATCCGCGCGAGCCAGCCGTTCAGGTCCGTGCTCTCGTCGACGCCGGCACCGAAGACGGAGCGCTCGAGCACAAGCGCGCCGTTGGGCTCGAGCTCGCATTCGATGTCCCAGATCGCGTCTTGCGTCGCATGCGCGGCGAGCTCGAAACGCTCCTCGCTGCGCCGCAGCGCCTCCATCTGGTCGCGCAGCGCATATTGGCGCGCGCGTGCACGCACGGCCGTTCGCAGCGCGCTCAGCACCAGCGCCTCGCGGATCGGCCGCTCGATCACCGCGACGTTGCCGAGCAAAGCGACCGCGCGGCCCGTCGCGGCCGACTCTGCGCCCGATTGCGACAACAGAACGATCGGCAAATCCGACCAGGCAGGTTGGTAGCGCAAGCGCTCGCCGAGCAGCGGGAACGCGGCCAGGTCGATCACCTGCTCCGTGACCACCAGCGCCGCAGCGCCCCATTCGAGCTCGCGCAGCAATGCATCGAGGTCGTCGAAGGACGTCCAGTCGATGCCGACGTCGACGAGCGTCCGCACGCTGAGCCGCTCGACGTCCGCCGTCGGCAGCAGCACGAGCACTCGGTTGTCGGCGGACGCGCTGTCCATTCAGCCGGTGCGCGAGCGGCCGTCCACGGCCGTGCTCGACGACGCCGTGCACGGAGCCCGGGCCCGCTCGACAATGCTCGAGATCATGATGGTGACGGATACGCCGAGCGGCTCATTGCCGCAGCGGCAGCTCCAGCAAACCCCCCAGCGTCTCGGTGCTGATCCGTTCAGTATTCCCGAAAACGATTGCATCGGCCACTCCGCGGCCGCCGCGAGGGCGATCGGCGCCGGCGCTGCAGCCCGTAACGCTCATTCGGCCACGTTCCCAAGCCGGCTGTCGGTCGGCCCCGCAGCGGCGGGCGGACCCTCGTCGGTGCCGATCGCACGCCGGCAGACGTCGTGCACGAACTCGAGCTTCCCGACGACGGCGGGCGTCAACGCAAACGGATAGGCATCGCGCATCCCCATGCTGCGGTTCAGCTGGTTCAAGCCCACGCTGAGCGCGAGCCAGTCCTCGAGCGCGGCCGCGAACGGCCGTTGCCCGAGCGGCAGCGGCGCGGCCAGCCGGCGGCCCTCGATCCCGAGACCGCAGGCGTTCGCGGTTTCGAGCGTATCGACGATATGAATGAAGTGCGCCCAGGTCTCCGCGAAATCCTCCCAGGGGTGGACGCTCGCGTACGCGCTCACGTAGCCCTGCGACCAACCGTCCGCCGGACCGGCGTCATAATGCCGCTGGAGCGCCGCGCCGTAGTCGGTGCGCTCGTCGCCGAACCGTTCGCGGAACGCCGCGATCTGCGGCGTATCGCCGACGAGCAGGTACCAATAGTAGTGACCGATCTCGTGGCGCAGATGCCCGAGCATCGTGCGGTAGGGCTCGTTCAAGCGCTTGCGGACCGCCTCGCGCAGCGCATCGTCGGCCTCCACCACGTTCACGGTGAGGCGGCCGTCGTCGTGGCCCGTGTAGATCGGCTCCTCGGGCGGGTCGATCGCGCCCGTGTCGGCGCGCTCGTCGGCGAGCAGCCGGAAACGCAGCGCCTCCCGTCCGCCGAGCCCGAGCAGCGGCAGGCCGAGCTCGAGCAGCGTGAAGATCAGCCGACGCTTTGCGCGCTCGGTCCCGGCCCAGAGCTCGCGTCGCCGTGAATCCGCGAGGTCCGGAACGACCTCGTTCAACGCGCACGAGGCGCAGTAGGCTGTAGCGTCGCCGGCAGGGGCGTACCAATTGCACGCCGTGTGCTCCGACCAATTGCGGCATGGTGCGAAGCCGGCTGCGGCGGCCGCCTCCGACGTGCACATCGACAGCGTGTCGGGACGAAACCCGACTTGGCGGCCGCACTTGAGGCAAGTGTCGTTCTCGAAGAAGAGCACCCCCCGGCAATGATCGCAGACGAACCGCCTCATTCCCGATCGCCCCTACCGGTGCGTAGCGCGGCCCTTCAGACGCGCCGGGCCGCGGTGCGCACACAACGGACGTGCGCCCGCGTCAGGGCATGTCCTCGCGCCGCTCAGCGTCGCGTCTCGGCGATCCTCAGCAAGCGCGCGATCTCCGCATCGACCGAACGCATGATCTTGCGCGGCTGTGGCGGTCGCGGATCGTCGATCGGCCGCGGCTGGGGGCGCTCGGTCGGATCCTCGCGTGTCGCTGGGTTGACCGGCTCATGGGGGGGGCGTTCCGACGGCGTCGGCTCGTCGGCGGCGTCTCGGCTCATCGGGGTCTCCTGATGCATCTGGGCACGACGAGCCGGTGCAAAGCTTGTGCCAGCCGCAGGCCGCGCCAGGCGCGGCCGTCGCTCCAACGCAGCGACGTTGCAATTTCTGAGACCGGATGCGAGAACGAGAGCCGTTCGCGTCAGAAGCCCGGGAGCAGCGCGCCGAACAACGGTTGCAACCGCTCGTTCCAGCTGCTCGAGGTCTCCACTCGCAGCGCGGCCGCGAGCAGGCGCGAGCTCAACATGAGCCCGGCATCCTGCGCATGCGGCAGCGAAATCTCGAAGCGCACGCGTTCATTCACGAGCTGAAAATTGACCATCGCCCCGCGGTCGAGGCCATCCGGCGCATCGGTCACGACCAGCACCGGCTTGTCGCGGAGACCGCCGATCAGATCCCGTAGCCGGGCGTTGAACTCGCGGCCGATGAACAAGATCTCGTCGTCGCCGAGATCGCGGATCGCACCGATCGCGCGCACCTTCACGGGCCGTCCTTGGATCGTGCGGCCCGGCAGGAACATCGTGAGCTCCGCGACGACGCTCGGCGCGCCGAGCACGGCGATCGTGATCGCCTGCTCGCCG
This sequence comes from uncultured Gammaproteobacteria bacterium, assembly GCA_963817615.1. Taxonomy (GTDB): domain Bacteria; phylum Pseudomonadota; class Gammaproteobacteria; order Steroidobacterales; family Rariloculaceae; genus FEN-1219. The sequence continues at coordinate 157,191 of CAWFPH010000004.1, forward strand.
CGTGCGCGAGGCGGCCACTCGACATAGGTGCCGAAGTGATAGAGGAAAGCGGCCTTCACTTCGTCCTCGGAGTACGGGCGATCCTGAGCGTGCACGGACGAAAGCGGTCCGCACACCAGCAGCACCAGCAATACCGCGAGGCGAAAGGTCGCCCCGCGTCCTGGACGCAGCATCACTCGATAGCTCCTGAAGGGTGCCGGGAGTAAACCACAGTCATGGCCGTTGCACTAGCGTGGTCAGAACGGCCTCGATACTTTGCAGTTCTATAGGTTTTACGAGGTGCAGCGCGAACCCGGCCTCCTGCGAGCGCTGCCGGTCGCGTGCCTGCCCCCAGCCGCTCAACGCGATCAGCACCGCGTCGCGGCCCGCGGGCTCCTCGCGCAGCAGGCGGGCCAGGTCGTAGCCGCTCACGCGCGGCAAGCCGAGGTCGAGGAAGCAGACCTCGGGCCGGAACTCGCGGGTGACCGCCAGCGCGCCGTCCGCGTCGTGAGCCATTCGCACGGAGTGGCCGAGGTTCTCGAGCAGCAACGCGAGGCTCGTCGCGAAGTCGACGTTGTCGTCCACGAGCATGATCCGATACCGGCGCGCCGGCGGCGCCTCGGGTCGCGGTGCCTCCGTGCGTTCCGACGTGAGCGCAACCATCACGGGCAGCGTCACGGTGAAGATGCTGCCGCTGCCGGGCCCCGCGCTGGCGGCGTCGATCGTGCCGCCGTGCAGCTCGATCAGCCGCTTCGCGAGCGCAAGCCCCACACCGAGGCCGCTCTGCCGCTGCTCGATCGCGCCGTCGCCCTGCGTGAACATCTCGAAGATTCGCGGCAGCGTCTCGGGCGAGATGCCGATTCCCTGGTCCTCGATGCGCACGCGCACGGTCGCTCCGCTCACGGCGGCCGTCAGCGCGACGCGCCCGCCCGCGTCCGTGTATTTCGCGGCGTTGTTGAGCAGGTTCGAGAACACCTGCGCGAGCCGCACGGGATCGGCTTGCAGATACACCGGCTGATTCGGCAGCGACAACGCGAGCTCATGACCGCGTGCATCGAGCAGCGGCCGTGCGGTGTCGAGCGCGTTTCGCACGATCTCACCGAGCTCCACCGGCTCCTTGTGCACGGCGAGCTTGCCGCTGGTGACACGCGAAACGTCGAGCAGGTCGTCGACCAGGCGCACCATCTGCGCGAGCTGCCGATCGATGATCTCGCGGGCGCGCTTCGCGATGCTCGCGTCGACGTCGGGCGTTTGCAGCAGTCCGATCGCATTCACCATCGGCGCGAGCGGATTGCGCAGCTCGTGCGCGAGCGTGGCCAGGAACTCGTCCTTGTGCTGGTCCGCGATCCGCAGCGCCGTCTCGGCCTGGCGGCGCTCCTCCGTCTCCTGCTTCAGCGCGCGATTCGACGCTTCGAGCGCAGCGGCCCGTTGCCCGACTTCGCCGAGCATCGAGTTGAACGCGTCGACCAAGCCGCCGATCTCATCCTCGGTCGTGCGCTGCGCACGCAGCGTGAAGTCGCGCCGCTCGATGACCTGCCGGGCGACGTTTGCCACCGCGAGCACCGGGCGCGTCACGCTGCCCGCGAGCAGCAGGGAGATCGCAACCGCCACGAGCAGGCTCACGAGCAGCACGGTGCCCAAGATCACGAGGTAGTCCTCGAGGCGGTCGACGAGATCGTAGCTCGATTCAAGGTATACGGTGCCGAGCACCTCGTCGTTCTGCTCCACGTTGAGGAACAACGTGAGCGTCGTGCCTTCGACGCGCGCACCGGGCAGCTTGAGCGCCGGGAACTTCACCGCCGCATCACGGCTGTAGGTCGCGAACAGCTTGCCGTCCGGCAAATAGATCGCGGCGGCGCGGATGCCGGGGCGGTTGCTCAGGAGCTCGAGGTTGTTGCGGGCCGTCTCCGGGTCGTCGAATGCGAGCGCGGGGGCGCTGATTCGCGCCAGGATGTCGGCCTGCGTCGTCGCGTCGTTGATGAGGAAGCCGCGGTAGGTGTCGATCTCGTAGGTGAGCAGGACCGCCGTCGAGACGAGCAACGCCGCAACCGTCGTCATGAGCACGATCGCGACGACCTTGGTCCGCAGCGATCGGCGAATCGACTTCAACATCGGCGCATGCGGCTCAAAAAAAAGAGAGACCGTCCGTCGCGCCGCCCGCGGCGGCGCAAAGCTAGCCTTGCGGCAGCTTAGAGAATCGAGCCGCGACTGTCACGCCGCGGGCGAGCGCTGTTTCCGTTACGATAACGAGTCACTATACTCACGCTCCGGCCGATCTCTTGCGGGGTGCTCGCGTTGCAGGTTCGCACGGACGACGTTCCGGCAGCGATGACGTGCGGATTCGCTGCCGCGCTCACGCGCCGCACGCGGCCGCTGCTCCTCTTCTCCATCCTCGCGGCCGGTGCCTTCGCGGTGCAAGCGCAAGCGCCGAGCCCGTTCGATTTGAGCATCGAGGAGCTTGGACAGCTGCGCGTGACGACCGTGTCGCGCCGCACCGAGCCGCTGAACCGAACCGCGGCGTCCGTCTACGTGATCACGGCCGAGGATATCCGCCGCAGCGGCGTCCGCAGCATTCCCGAAGCGCTGCGGCTCGCACCCGGCGTCGAGGTCGCGCGGAATTCATCCAACGAGTACACGATCTCGATCCGCGGCTTCAGCAGCGATCTGTCGAACAAGCTGCTCGTGCTGATCGACGGCCGCAGCGTCTACTCGCCGCTCTACGCGGGAGTCTTCTGGGACGTCCAAGACACCCTGCTCGCCGACATCGAGCGCATCGAGGTCGTGTCGGGACCGGGCGGCACGATCTGGGGCGCGAACGCCGTCAACGGCGTGATCAACATCATCACGCAGTCGGCCTCCGACACGCTCGGCGCCTACGCCGAGGTCGGCGGCGGCGGCGAGGAGCGCGATTTCGGCGCGGTCCGCTACGGCTTCAAGCTCGGCGCCCATTCGTACGCGCGCGCGTATGCCAAGCATTTCGAGCGCGACGACTCGGAGGCGGCGTCCGGCGAGCCCGCGCACGACAATTGGGACATGACGCGCGGCGGTTTCGCCTACGAATGGGATACGGGCGGCGACGACGTGAACGTGCGCGCCGACGTCTATACCGGCAGCGAGTCCGTGCTCACGCGCGGCGACTTCACGCTCGGCACGCTGCCGCAGCTCGATCTGCCGGGCACGGTGCTGGTCGCCGGTCGCAGCGTCACGGCAAATTGGCGGCACCGGCTCGCGGCCGATGCCGATTGGCGCGTGCAGCTCTGGTACGACAACACGCACCGGCAGATTCCGGGCAGCTTCGACGAGGGCCGCGACACCTTCAATCTCGCGTTCCTGCACGACCTGCGCGATGCCGGACCGCACGACTTGATCTGGGGTGCGGAGCTGCGCTCGACGAGCGACGAGCTCGGCAACTCGTTGTTCTCGACCTTCATACCCGCGAGCCGCTCCGACCAAACGCTGAGCGCATTCATCCAGGACCGCATCACGCTGAAACCCGATCGGCTGTATCTCACGGTCGGCGCGAAGCTCGAGCACAACGATTACACCGGATTCGAGGACGAGCCGAACGTCCGCGTGAACTGGCAGCCGAGCCGCCGGCAAACGGTGTGGGGCGCGATCTCGCGCGCGGTGCGCGTGCCCGCGCGGCTCAACACGGATCTGCGCCTGTATGCGCCGGTCGACGTGCCGGGACTCGGCGTGCCGCTCTACATCAACGTCAACGGCAATCCAGACTTCGACAGCGAGGACCTGGTGGCCTACGAGGCAGGCTACCGGTTGCAGGCGACCCAAGACCTGACGCTCGACGTCGCGGTGTTCGACAACTTCTACCACGATCTGCAAACGACCCAAGGCTTTCCACCGGAGGTCGTCCCCGGTCCGCCGGCCTACATTCTGATCCCGGCGATGCAGACGAACGACATGAAGGGCGAGACCTACGGCGGCACGGTCGCGGTCAACTGGCAGGCCGCCGAGCATTGGCGCCTGCAGCTGCAATACGCGCATCTGCAAATGGACCTCGAGCTCGAGAACGGCAGCACCGACAGCGGCGCGCTCGGCGTCGCGGGCCACAGCCCGAAGAACCAGGCGGCCGTGCGCTCCTACCTGGAGCTGCCGCATAGCGTCACGCTGTACACGAGCGTCCGCTACGTCGCCGAGCTGCCGACGATCGCCGTGCCGAGCTACGTCGCGGTCGACTGGAGCGTCGGCTGGCGCCCGAACGCGAAGACGAACTTGTCGCTCACAATCGAGAACGCGAACGATGCGCGCCATCTCGAGTTCGGCGACGGGCACTATATCGAGCGCAGCGCGTTCTTGAAGGCGTGGTGGAGCTTTTGAGCCAGGCCTCGGTCAGTTCGGCAAGCGCTGCTGCAAATCGTTGAACTCGGGCCAGGGAGCCGCTTCGAGGTGCTTCAGCCGCCGGCGGATGCTCGGCAGCAGGTAGTGGTCCGGCCCCGAGATCCGCTGCAGCTCTTCCCAGTTGAGCGGCACGGCCACCGGCAAGCCGCGTGACGCACGCGTCGAGTAATTCGCGATTGCGGTCGCGCCGCGCGCATTGCGCATGTAGTCCACGTAGATCCGGCCTTCCCGCTCGCGCTTCGCGGCCGCGGCCACGAACTTGTCCGGCGCATCGGCGGCCATCGCCTCGGCGATCCCCTTCGCGAACTCGCGCACCTGTTGCCAGGAATGACGCCGCTCGAGCGGCGCGACGACGTGCAAGCCCTTGCCGCCGGTCGTTCGCACGAAGCTTGCGATGCCGTGACGCTGCAGCCGCTCCCGAACCTCGCGGGCCGCATCGCGCAGCCGCGCCCAGACGATGCCGGGCGCCGGGTCGAGATCGCATATCAAGCGGTCGGGATGCTCCAAGTCGTCGCGCCGGGCGGACCAGTGATGAATCTCGAGCGTGCCGAGCTGCACGAGCTGGACGAGCCCGGCCGACACCGCGAGCGCCGCATAGCGGCCGACGTTGCCGTTCGCCTCCTCGATGTCGACGAGCCGCAAGCCCACGAGATCTTCCTCGTCGAAGTGCTTTTGAAAGAAGCACCGCCCCACGCGCTCGCGCGGGCAGCGTACGATCGTGAGCGGCCGCTCCGCGACGCTCGGCATCATCTCGTGCGCGACTTCGAGATAGTACTCGGCGAGCTCGCTCTTGCTCACGCCGAATTCTGCAGACAACCGGCGGTAGGGATGCGTCAGGGCAACGCCCTCGAGCGCGTAGCCATCCTGCACATGAGCGGAGCTGCTGCGTTTCACGGTATTCTCGGCCACCGCGCGCATCGCTGCTTCGTCATCGGCGTCTCCTTTTCGACCGTCGCCGCACGGCCGCTCGAGGTCCCACGTCCCATCTCGCCCTAGGCACTGCAATCGCTGTGCCAACCCGCGAGCGCGGTGCCCCCTGGAGGCGCCCGGGAAGCGCAGCTAGGGCGTTCCCTGCTTTGACTCCCTTTTTTGGATTGCACAAAGGCGCCGCGTGCGCAGGCCGGCAGGCGCAGCGTACCGACCGTGGCATCGATCTTGCTCGTTCCTCGCATCGAGCAAGGCTCGCGCCTGGAAGAACACCGATGCTGGACGGAATGAATCGCTGCCTTGCGGCACTCCTCGCCACGGCGCTCGTGACGTGTGCCGCGACGGCCTGCACGCGAGCGCCGGGAAACGACGTACGGCCCACGCAGCCCGCGGCCGCACCGAACGGCAATGAGCCGGGCTCGCCGCGCGTGAGTCAACCGGGCTCGCCGCTGCGCGACAACGCGGCACCCGGACAAGACGTACCGATCAGAGAGACCCCGGCGGCGGCCGACAACGCGACTCACGTTCCGAACCAGCGCCTCGCCCAAGTCGACGCCGACAGCGCGGCCGAGCGCGCGGGCGCGGCCGCGCGCGGCGCACGAGCCGCGGCCGCCGACGCGAACGCCGGGGAGATCGCGCTCGCCGACGCGACCGTCAAGGCGCACGCGGAGCTCGAGCCGACTCAGGGCAACGATGCGCGCGGCAGCGTCGAGTTCTATGCCACGCCCGCGGGCATGGCCATCAACGTACGAATGACCGGGCTCAAGCCTGGCACGCACGGGTTCCACATCCACGAGACGGGCGACTGCGGCGCACCCGACGCATCGTCGGCCGGCGGCCATTTCAATCCCGGCGGTCACCCTCACGGCGCGCCGACGGACGCGCCCGACCAGCGTCACGCGGGCGATCTCGGCAACGTTCGCGCGGAAGACGACGGCACCGTGAAGCAATGGCTGCGCAGCGACGATCTGACGCTCGAGGGTCCGACCGGGATCCTCGACAAGGCCGTCGTGGTGCACGCACGCACGGACGATCTGAAGTCGCAGCCCGCGGGGGACTCCGGTGCCCGCGTCGCCTGCGGCGTGATCCGACCGACCGGCGGCTGAGGCGCCTACACGCTTCCGACGGGATTCACCGACTCCGAAGCGACCACGGCCGCGGAGCGCAGCAGCGCATTGCGGTACTCGCGCCAGAGGATGATCAGTCCGGCGGCGATCACGAGCGGCGCGCCGACGAAGATCGTGAGCGGCGGAAACTCATCGAAGAACGCGTAACCGTAGCCGACCGCGAACAGCAGATTCGCGTAATCGAGCGGCGCGATCGTCGATGCCTCCGCATAGCGATACGACAGCGTCATCAGCAGCTGCCCCAGCACACCGAGCACGCCCGCGAGCACGATGAAGAGCCACTGCCGCGCGGTCGGCTCCGGCCAGCCGTCGAGCGCCGTGAGCGCCGCGCACAGCATCGCGGTCAGCGAGAAATAGAACGTGATCGTAATCGCATGCTCGCCGCTCGCGCTGCTCATGCTGCGCAGCGACATCATGGCCACCGCCGAAAACACGGCCGCGCCGAGCGCGAGCATGACCCCGAGCGAGGAGCTGCGAAACGACAAGTGCGGCCCCACCATGATCACCACGCCGACGAAGCCGATCGCGAGCGCCGTCCAGCGGTAGCGATGAATGCGCTCGCCGAGAACGACCATTGCGAGAATCGTCACGAACATCGGCGCGGTGAAGGTGATCGCCGTGAACTCGGCGAGGGGAATCAGCGTGAGCGCGGTGAACCAGCAGAACATGCTGACGGTGCCCGACAGCGAGCGGAGCGCATGACCACGAAAGTTCGCCGTCTTCAGCACCCCGAGGCCGACCGTGCGCCACGCGATCGCCGCGAGCACGACGAGCGAGATCAGGCCTCGCACGAAAATCGTCTCGCCGCTCGGGATCGCGGCGCCGAGATACTTCACGCACGCGGCCATGCTCGCGAGCAGCGTCACGGACATGAGCTTCAAGAACGCACCGAGGACCGGGTGATCGTGGTGCGCTTGGGTCTTGGGCAAGGCGGCGCCGTCGGCGGTTAGGAAGCACACGATAGCACTTGGGCCGTCTGCGGCGGCAGGCGGCACGCCGGCCGCCTTGTAGTAGAATCGGCCGGCAACGAAGCTCCGGGGGGAGGGATCATGCGCTTCAACTTCCGTCTGCTGTCCGCGGTCCTCGGCATTGCGGCCGCGGCGACCGCCTATGCGCATCATTCGTTCACGGCGACGTACTTCGAGGATCAGACCCAAGAGATCCACGGCAAGCTGCTGCAGTTCATGTTCCGCAATCCGCATTCGTTCGTGCACATCGAAGCGCCCGACGAGCACGGCGAGCTGCACCGCTGGGCCGTCGAGTGGGGCGGCGCCGGGCAGCTCGAGGGCCAAGGTGTGACGGGCCAAACGCTGCACGTGGGCGACATGGTCACGATCGAGGGCAACCCCGGGCGCAATCCGGCCGATCACCGGCTGCGAATGCGCTACCTGCGCCGCGACTCGGACGGCTTCAACTGGGGCCGGCGGCCCGGCGAAACGTTCAACTGACGGCGAGCGCCACGATGACGCAATCGCCGGTTCTCGCAGCTTCGTATGCGCGCGCGGCGGCGCTCGCGGTGCTGCTGCTCGTGACTTCGGGCGCGTCGGCCCAGCTCAGCATCGTCGGCGAGTGGACCGGCAAGTACCACGAGGACTTCGACGATCGGGTGCCGGGCGACGTGCAGGGCGACTTCACGGGCGTGCCGCTGAACGACCCGGCGCGCCGCTACGCCGAGGCATTCGACGTCACGCGCGTGACACTGCTCGAGCATCAATGCGAGCCGTACAACCTCGCGCACATCTTTCGCGGCCCCGTGCAATTTCGGATCTGGGAGGAGAAGGACCCGGCCACTCAAGAGATCATCGCGTACCGCGAGTATCTCGGCACCTATCAGCAGCGGCGCGTGATCTGGATGGACGGCCGCCCGCATCCGCCCGATTACGCCCCGCATACCTTCATGGGCTTCTCGACCGGCCAGTGGCACGGCGACATCCTGACCGTCACGACGACGCACATCAAAAAAGAGTTCTACCGGCGCAGCGGCATCCCGAGCTCCGACGAGACGACGGTCGTGGAGCACTACATTCGCCACGGCGACCTGCTCACGCACGTGATGATCATCACGGATCCCGTGTATCTCACCGAATCGTACGTGAACAGCGAAGAGTTCGTGCGCATGAACCGCGGCAATCAGAACTGGCTGTACAACTGCGAGTACGTGATGGAGGTGCCGAAGCCGAAGAACGAGGTGCCGTACTACCTGCCCGGCAAGAACCCGTTCATCGAGGACTTCGCGAAGAAATACGGCCTGCCGTTCGAAGCGGTGTTCGCGGGCGCAGCGGCGACCTATCCCGAGTACGAGCCGAAGGTCGAAGCGCTGATGCAAAGGCCGTCCCGGTGAGCCGCAGCATTCGCGCACTGCTCGCTGCGAGGGAGCAGGGTCTGCGCTGCGCGCTCGCGGCCGTCGGCGTCGTGGCTCTCGTGGCCGCCACACCGGCGCGCGCGCAACCGACCATCGAGGCGTTTCACGTCCAAGGCAACGTCTGGATGCTCACGGGCGCCGGCGCCAACATCGCGGTGCAGGTCGGCGACGAGGGCGTGCTGATCGTCGACACGGGCGCCGCGGCCGCGCGCACGCAGGTGCTGGACGCCGTGCGGCGCCTGTCGACCAAGCCGATTCGCTGGATCGTGAACACGTCGGCCGACCTCGACCACACGGGCGGCAACGAGACGCTGTCCCAGGCCGGCGAGACCGTGAACGGCAACCCGGCCGCGATCATCGCGCACGAGAACGTGCTCGGGCGCATGACGGCCGCGAAGCGCAAGTCGACCGAGATTCCACTGAACACGTTCTTCGAATCCGGACGCGACTTCAGCTTCAACGGCGAGGCGATCTTCTTGTACTACGTGCCCAAGGCGCATACCGACGGCGACATCATGGTGTACTTCCGCGGCTCCGACGTGCTCGTCTCGGGCGACCTGTTCACGACCACCGCGTACCCGGTCATCGATCTCGCGGCCGGCGGCGGCGTCGACGGCTTCATCGCCGGGCTCAACACGATGCTCGACGTCACGGTGCCGCAATACCTGCAGGAAGGCGGCACCTACGTGATCCCCGGTCACGGCCGCGTCTGCGACGAGGCCGACGTGCTCGAGTATCGCGACATGGTGCAGATCCTGCGCGACCGCATCGCAGACATGGTCATGCGCGGCATGACGCTCGACCAGGTGCTCGCGACGAAGCCCGCCCTCGATTACGACCCGCGCTACGGGGGCGATCGCGGACCCTGGACCACCGCGAAGTTCGTCGAGGCCGTCTACAAGGATCTGAAACAAATGCCGGCGAAGGTCCGCTGACATGCGCACCGCGATGATCGTTGCGTCGCTCACGCTCGCGCTCGGCATGGCCGGCGGTGCCGATGCTCAACGTGCGCAGGCGCAGCCGCCCGCGAGCGCGCGCGACGACGCGCCGATCGACCTGACCGGCTACTGGGTATCGGTCGTCAGCGAGGACTGGCGCCACCGCATGGCGACCGCGCGCAAGGGCGATTACGAAAGCGTGCCGCTCAACGCCGAAGGCCGGCGCGCGGCCGACGCTTGGGATCTCGACGCGGACAACGCGGCCGGGCTCCAGTGCAAGGCGTTCGGCATCGGCGGGCTCACGCGTCAGCCGGGCCGGCTGCACATCACCTGGCAGGATTCGGAGACGCTGCGCGTGGATTTCGACGCGGGCACGCAAACGCGGTTACTGCACTTCGGGACGCCGCCGCCGGCGTCCGAGAAGACGTGGCAGGGCGTATCGCGCGCGCATTGGATCAAGCCGCCGCCTCCACCGGGCGCCGTGCGCGCGCAGATCGGCAACAACGCAGGCCCGGTCGTGCCGGGCGGCGGCGGCCGCGGCCAGCGCGGCGGACCGGCGCTGGCCGCTTCGCTGTCGGAGGGCGGCTCGCTCGAAGTCATGACCACCGGCTTCCGCGCCGGGTATCTGCGCAAGAACGGCGTGCCTTACAGCGAGGATGCGGTGATCACGGAGTACTTCCAGCGTTTGCCGCAGACGGACGGCGACACGTGGCTGCTCGTGATCACGAAGGTCGAGGACCCGAGGTATCTCGCCGAGCCCTTTTACACGAGCACGCAGTTCAAGCGCGAGGGCAACGGCGACAAGTGGCACGCGACGTCGTGCCGCACCCCGCCGCCTCCGCCACCCGCCTCGCGCTGAATAAGCGTCGACCAACTCCGGGCCTTGCCGACAAACGAAGATCCTTCGTGAGATCATCGAGTTGAGTAGGGCGATCTCGATCGGCACGCTCCTTGCTACGCCTACGCGCACTCAATGAGCTTCGAAAGGCGGTCAGAATGAGTTTCGCGATTCGAACCACTCTCCCCGCTCTGCTCGTTTTGGCGATCGCTTTTCCGCTCGCCACGAAAGCGACAGCCGAGACGTTGCAGACGCTCGACGTGTATCGCGGCATTTACCGCGTGGACTCCGATCACTTCGTCGGCATCGACACGTTCACTACGGACGACGGCACTCCGACCTTGCTCTATTCGGATTACGCCTCGGGCGTCGTGCGCCGTTTGTTCCGCGTGTCGGAAAACGAGTTCGTGATGGGGCCGCACTTCAGCGTGCAGTCGCCCGCGCAGCTCGAGGTTGCTTTCGAGCGGAGCGCCAACGCGGAAGTCTCCGGCATCACGCTCCGTCCCATAGGAGCCGCAGCGAGCGAGGCTGCGCGGGTTCCGCTCGAACGGGAGGACGTCGTATTCGAGAGCGGCGACGCGACGCTCGCCGGGTCGTTGGTCGTTGCGGAAGACGGCCGTCCGCATCCCGCCATTGTTCTGCTACACGGCTCGGGGCCTCTCACGCGCAACTCGTTCGGCCCGTATCCGCTGTTCTTCGCGTCGCTCGGATTCGCGGTTCTCACCTACGACAAGCGCGGCACCGGTCAGTCGAGCGGCGTGCGGGCCGACGCGTCGACCGGAAGGGCGATGGCCGATGAGACCTATCCGACCGGTATCCTGAACGACGCCTCGGCGGCGTTCGCGTTCTTGAAGCGGCGCCGCGAGATCGATCCCACCAAGATCGGCTTTTGGGGCTCGAGCGAGGGCGGAATGCTCGCGACGCAGGTCGCGGCACGCTCGGCCGATGTCGCGTTCGCCATCGACTCGTCTGGATTCATGGGCCCGCTGTGGCAAACGACGCTCTATCAATCCGCCGCCTACCCGCGCCGCGCGGGTGCGCCGGAGGCGGACGTTCAGGAGTACGTCGCGTTCACCCAGCAGTGGCTCGACGTCGCCCGCACCGGGACGGGATGGGACGGGTTCGTTGCGCGCCGCGAGGAGATCCGCCGCAAGAACGAGAATGCGCTCTCCTGGTCCAGCGGCGAGTTCGCATCGGTCGACGAGATGCGCTGGTATTGGGACCACGTGCTGTCATTCAGCCCGCTGCCCGCCCTGAAGAACGTGCGCGCTCCCGTGCTCGGCGTGTTCGGCGAAGCCGACGTGTCCACGGACGCGCGCGTAGCGTCCGAGAACCTGCGGCGCGCGCTCACGGAGGCCGGCAACCATGACGTGACGGTCAAGATCTTCGCGGCCGCCGGGCATTCCTTGAGTGTGGACTCGGGCGACAGGATGGCGCCCGGCGTGTTCGACACGTTGCGCGCTTGGCTTCGGGCGAGAGTCGGCGTGAGCTCGAGGATACCGTCGGGCGGTTGACGCGCGTCGTATCAAGTTTAGGGCTGCATGCACAAAGGCGCGGACCCGCGACGCACGCTCGAATCGCCGATCTCGCGTGACGGACTGGAGCTTCCGCGCCGGGTCGGTCGAATCGTAACTACGGCGCCGCAGGGATGCCTGCAAACAAAGGATTCGTGTACTGTTCAGGCGCAAGCGGCCAACCGAAGCCCGGGGGGCGGGTGCACGTAGTGATCGGGGGTGGGAGCGGGTTCATCGGCACCGCTCTTTGCGAGGCGCTTCGCGCGCGCGGCGATACCGTGACGCTGATCTCCCGGTCTCCGGGCGACGGGAGGATCACCTGGGAGCAGGTGCGGCTCGAATCGTTCCCGCTTTGCAACGCGGTGGTCAATCTTGCGGGCAAACACATACTGGATGTCACCCGCCCGTGGACTGCGGCATATCGCCGGGAAGTGATCGCTTCGCGTGTAGAAACGACCGAAGCACTGGTCGCCGCGCTCAACCGCATGTCCGCGCCGCCGGAAGTGTTCGTTTCCACCGCCGGCAAGTGCTTCTACGGGACGGGGGAGGTCGGCAAGGTCGAGCAGTACCCGGAGCTCACGGAGGACTCCGAGCCAATGGGCGTGGACTTTCCGGCGGAGCTCGTGGCCCTTTGGGAGAAGGCGGCGGACGGCATCGATGAAGAACGGATCCGGCACGTCCGGCTGCGGATCGGCGTCGTGCTCGGCTCGGTCGAGCGCAAATCGTATCTCGGCAAGCTTTGGCGAATCGGGCGTGCGCGCGGCTTCTTGCCCATCGTCCGCTTGCCGTTCTGCGTCGGGCTCGGCGCGGTGATCGGCCACGGCAATCAACCGTTCCCTTGGATTCACATCGACGACATGGTCGGAGTGCTGCTGCACGTGATCGATCATCGCAGGCTCAACGGCCGCTTCAATGCCGTGGCTCCGGGGATAGTGAGCAATCGAGCGTTCACCGAGTCGTTTGCGAGGCATCTGCACAGGCGGATCGCATGGTCCGTCCCGGCTTGGGTCGTCAAGGCGCTGATCGGCTCGGAACGCGCATCGATCTTGCTCGAAGGGCAAAACGTCAAGCCCAAACGCACGGTCGAATCCGGATTCCAGTTTCGTTTCGCAACGATCGATGCCGCGCTGGACGATCTCGTGCAGATCGCGTTCTAGCAAGCGACGTGCTCCGGCTTGCAGATCGCCAACTGAAAATACGAGCGTCGTGCCCGCGCGTTCGATCGGGTCGCGATCTGGACTCGGTGATGCGCCAAGCCCCTGTCGGGCGCCCCGTGGCAGAAATGCGTGTCTACGTTCGAGCTCGATCGCCGACCACGTTCGCGGGCGACGCGGCAAGCACGGGCCATGCGAGCTCGGTGAGCCAGCGATGCGGAATCGGGTCCCCTTCGATTCCCACTGCGGCGAGCGGCGCCGTCACCGGGTCCACATGCGTCCCGAACAGCAGATCCCAGATCGGCAGCAACACACCGAAGTTTGAGTTGCCTTGCACGCGATCGATCGAGTGATGCAAGCGGTGAAATTGCGGCGTCACGAGGACCCTATGCATAAACGCGGGGATTTTGAAGGCGATGTTGGCGTGCGCAACGTTGCCCGTCAGCGTGGCCGCGACGAGCTGCCAAACGATCAGGCTCGGCGGCGCGCCGAGCAACAACAGCGGCGTCCACACGATCGAGCCGCGCAGAAAGAAGTATAGGAGGTGATGGCGACCGGCTTTGACGATATGCAGACGCGTTGGCATGTGATGCACTGCATGCACGCGCCACAACGCAGGGATCGCATGCGAGAGCCGGTGCAACCAATACTCCAACAGATCGCCCAGCACTACGACGAGCAAGATATTGACGACGAGCGAGCGATGCGCCGGCCACACGCTCGGCAAGTGCACGTGCGCAACCAAGCCGACCAAGCCGACCAGGAAAACGAATTGAGTCCCCATGCTGCCGAGCGGACCATAGAGAAGGTAGTGCCCGAGATCGCGTAGCACGTCGCGATCCCCGCGTAGCCGCCAGTCCGCACGATACGGGAGCACGAACTCGAAAACGAGAAGAACGATCAGCACTGCCACGACGGTCTGGCTGGTGACACGGAATAGCGATTGCGGATCGCGGAGATTCGAGAAGTACAGCAGCGACGCCAGCGAACCGGCCACTGCCAGCGGCCACAATGTCCAGGACAGCACCGTGCGGACCATCCCCGCCTCCCCCCCGGCCGACGACCACGGCCGACGACCACGGTCGATTCAACATATCAGGACCGTCCGCGGAGTGCACCTCCCGCGTGGACGTCCGGCGCCATCGGCAGGCCGCGTGTTCGGCGCATCGGCCTGACTCGAGGAACACCTGCTCGTGGCCGAGGACGCGCACATCGACGCGCGCACATCGGCGGCGCGTTGCTCGACAGCCGTGGCGCCTGGGTGACCGCAAGCAATCGTGCAGCTCAGTAGCCGCGGTGCGCGCGGATCGCCTGGCGCAGCCGCTCGAGACGATACGGCGCGCCGACGAACGACGCGTCGGTCGACGCGCGCCCGCTCGCGACGAGCGCATCGAAGATCGCGGACGCGCGCGCTTCGTTCAGGCCGTCGGCCGCAAGATATTGCAGACGTAAGTTGCGGTCCGTGTTGATCGGCGCGGCACGCAACCACGCCTCGAGCGCGGTCGCGTCACCGGCGTACGTCGCGAGCAGCTCCGTCGCGGAGGCGAAGCCCACCTCGCGCAACGACAGCGCGACGCGCGCGTAGCCCGCGCTGCCGAGCCGCGCTTCGATGCGGTCGAGATCGAGCGGCGCGTCGTCCGCGCGGCCGAACAGCACCGCGTCATAGCCCATACCGTCGCGCGTGTTCGCGAACAGCGCGCCGTGAGGAAACGCCTCGAAAAACGTCGCAATCTCGCTCTGCACCGCCGTGTCGCTCGTCTCGTAGAGCTGCAGGAACGCCGTGACCGCGCCGCCCGCGCTCAATTTGGATTTGCAGAGACGCCAGAACTCTCGAGTGTAGAGCGCGGCGGCACCCTTGACCCAAGGATCGAGCGGGTCGGACGTGATCGCATCGAACGTCTCGCGCGAGGTCGCGAGCACGTGACGCCCGTCGTCGAGCCGGATCTCGACGCGCGAATCGTCGACTACGCCGAAGTTCTGCACCGCAAAGTAACGCTGCGCGACCGCGGGCACGAGCGGCTCGATCTCCGCAACGACCAAGTGCCGCACCGCGGGATCGAGGCTCGCGGCGCCGGCCGTGATGCCCGCACCCATGCCGATCACGAGCACCGTGCGCGGCTCGTCCGCGCCGAGCGTCGCGAGATGACCGAGCATCCGCTGCAAGCGCATGTCCTCGGCGTACGTCGAGGCTTGCGTCTTGCCCGCGTTGTGATACGCGAGCGCGCCGCCGGGCTCGCGCGTGACCGCGATCGACGCGCTCACGCCCTCCCCCGTGTACAGCACCTCGGACTCGGCTGCGCGCGTATCGACGAAGCGGCCGAACGCGGTGAGCTTCGGCGGCACACCCGGCACGACGGTCACGAGCGCGAGCGCCGCAGCCGACACGCCCGCCGCCGCGAGCGCGCCGCTCGGGCGGCGCGCGGCCCGCACCGCAATCAGCAGGCCGGACGCGGCAGCGAGCCCGATCAGGATCTGCAGCGTCGCCCGGCCGCCGAGCACCGGCACGAGCACAAACGTGGTCGCGAGCGCGCCCACGATCGCCCCGCAGGTGTTCGCGGCGTACACGCCGCCCGCGAGCCGGCTGGAATCCCTGCCGCGGGCGACGACCGCCAGCGCGAGCGGGAAGCTCGCGCCCCAGACGAGCGCGGCAGGCAACACGGCGGCGGCGATCCGAAGGAGCGTGCGACCGAGCGCTGCGCCGTCGGCACGCGCGATTTCGCCGTCGGTCGGCCAGAGATGCAGCGAATGCGCGATCGCGTACGCGCTCCAAGCCAGCGCGGCGCACGCGAGCCACTGGCACGCGGCGAACGCGGCGTTCGGCGCGCGGCGCGCGAGCGAGGCGCCCGCCGCGGCGCCGCCGGCGAGCCCCGCGAGCAGCACCGCGACGATCGCAGCGAACGTGTAAACGGTGCCGCCGATCACGAGCGCGATCTCGCGCGTCCACAACGCTTCGGCCGAAAGCGCGGTCATTCCCGAGATCGCGATCGCGGCGTAGCCGGGCCACGCCGCGACCGCGATTTCCGCGTGAGCATCACGACGCTGCGCGCGGCGCGGCGCGGCGCGGTGCGCGGCGAGCAGGCTCGCGATCGCTGCCGCGCCGTTCGCGGCGACCGCGACCCAGGTCGCAACCGCCGAATCGTGGGCGCGCAGCAGATAGAACGCGGCAAGCAACGCGCCGCCCGCAGCCCCCGCCGCATTGGCGGCATAGAAGAGCCCGAGGCGGCGGACGCCCTCGGGCGTCGCCTCGACGAAACGCGCGGCCGCGGGCAGCGTCGCGCCCATGAGCACGGTGGGCGGCAATAGACATACGGCCGCGACGATGAGCCGCAAGCCGGCGCCGCCCCATCCGGGTCCCGCGAACGCCGCGTACGCGTCGCCGAGCCGCGGCAGGCCGTAGAGCACCGCGATGCCGCAGACCGCCGTGCCGAGCTCGAGCCACGCGAGCGTGCGCAGCGACCGACCGCGATCGAGCCGCGGCAGCAGCCAGCCGCCGAGGCCCAACCCCCCCATGAACGTCGCGAGCAGCATGCCGAGCGACGGCGCGGAGGCGCCGATCACGAGGCTCATGAGCTCGAGCCAGACGATCTGATAGATCAGCGCGGCCGCGCCGCTCGCACCGGCCGCGCAGAGGAGCAAGGGCAGCACGGCGCGGCGGCCGGTGGCGGCATCGTTCGACACGTCCGCAAAGGTACCGCACCGCGCGGGCTCCGGCGCAACCGTGACTCGGTGCGGAACGCCGCGTACGTCAGGGATGGCCGCTCCCGCCCGGCGTGCAGCCTCGCCGGCCATTCGCGCTCGATGCGTGCCCCGCACGGCGATTTGGCTATGATGGGTTCGCGAGACACGCCGGGGGGGGAACCGCGAGATGACGGCGCAGCACGAAATCAACATCACCGACGTGATCGACGCGGGCCGCTTGAACGGCTTCTTGATCGCGGTGTTCTTCCTGTTCGGCCTGTTCCTCGTGATGGACGGCTTCGACGTCCAGGCGATGGGCTACGTCGTGCCAGCGCTGACCGCGGCCTGGCACGTCGACACGCCGACGGTGTTGCCCGCGATCAACGCGGGACTCGTAGGTCTCTTTGCCGGCTCGCTCATCGGCGGCGTGCTCGGCGACCGGATCGGCCGGCGCCGCGTGCTGATCGGCGCGACGGCCGCGTTTTCGGCGCTCACGCTGCTCTGCGCGACCGCGAAGTCGGTGGAAGGCCTCGCGGTGATTCGGTTCTTCGGGGGCTTGGGGCTCGGCGCGATTTTGCCGAATGCGACCGCGCTGATCGGGGAGTTCAGCCCGCGGCGCATCCGCGTCGCGTCGATGATGATCGTGACCAACGGCTTCACGATCGGCGCGATGGGAGGCGGCCTCATCGCCTATTGGCTGATCCCGACCACGGGCTGGCAAGCCGTGTTCGTCGTCGGCGGTCTCGTGCCGCTCGCGCTGCTGGTGCCGATGTACCTCTGGCTGCCCGAATCGCTGCAGTTCCTCGCGCTGCGCCGCAACGACCCGCGCGAGATCGCGCGCTGGCTCAAACGAATCAATCCCGATGCGTCGATCGACTCGACGACGCGCTTCGCGGTGCGCGAGGAGCGCGCGCCCGGCTTCCCGATTTGGCGCCTGTTCACCGATGGCCGCAGCGCCGGCACGACGCTGATCTGGGTCGCGAACTTCCTGAACATCCTGAACGCGTACTTCGTCGCGAGCTGGCTGCCCGCGATTCTGCGCGACTCGGGCTTCTCGCTGACCGCGGGCTTGCTCGCGGGCACGGCCGTGCAGGCCGGCGGCGCGATCGCGACGATCGTGATCGCGTTCATTTTCCGACGAGTAGGTTTCATTCCGATCTTGACCGCGTGCTTTGCGATCGAGGCCGTTAGCCTCGCGCTGCTCGGCGAGCCCGCGCTCTCGTTGCCCATGGTGCTCGTCGTCGCGTTCTTCGCGGGCTGGGGCATCTTCGGCGGTCAGCCGACCTTGAACACGCTGTCCGCGACGTACTATCCGACCGATCTGCGCTCGACCGGGATCGGCGCCGCGCTCGGCGTCGGCCGCGTCGGCTCGCTCGTGGGTCCGACCGTCGCCGCGGTGATGATGAGCCAGCAGTGGTCGCGCGCGGACCTGTTTCACGCGGCGGCCGTGCCGGCCGTGATCACGACGCTGTCGGTGCTCGCGATGGCGCTCGTGATGAGCACGACGACCGGCGTGCACGGCGCAGTCGTGAGCGTGCGGAAGTAACGGGGGCGCGAAGCCGGCGCGACGGCCGCGCCACCGCGCGGCACCGTCGTCTACGCGTTCGATTCGCCGGGCCCCGACGGCTATCTATGTCCGGCTTCCGACTAGCGCGGCGGGGTGAAGCGCCTCTTGAGCCCCTGCCAGTGCGCGTAGTAGTCGCGCTCGAGCAGATCGGTCTCGAGCGCGAACCGCGTCGGCCGAATCACGAGGTGAGTCTCGAACACGACGGTCTGCGTGTTCTCGAGATAGCGCGGCTCGTCGCTCGCCTGCGTCCCGGCCGCGAACGCCTCGCCGTCCGGGCCGTGTCCGGCCATGCAGTTGTGCAGGCTCGCGCAGCCGGGCGTAAAACCCTCGCGCTTGCCGATGTACTGTCCCTGGATCAGCCCCACGAACTCGCTGCACACGTTGCGATGAAACGGCGGCGGCCGAAACGTGCCGCGCGCGACCGACCAGCGGTCCGCGATCAGCCCGAACTCGACGTTCGAGGTGCCCGGAAACGGCGACGGCGCCGCGAGCACGCAGTAGATGGACGGATCGGGGTGATCGTACGTGACCGTGTTGATGCAATTGAAGCGCGCGAGGTCGTACTTGTAGGGCGTATACGTGCCGTGCCACGCGACGATGTCGAGCGGCGAATGATCGATCTCGGCCTCCCAGAGCTTGCCGAGGAATTTCGCGACGACCCTGAAGTCGCCGTCGCGGTCCTCATACGCCGCGACCGGCGCCATGAAGTCGCGCGAGTTCGCGAGCCCGTTCGTGCCGATCGGCCCGAGCTCGGGCAAGCGGAAATGCGGGCCGTAGTTCTCGCAGAGATAGCCGCGCGCGGTGTCGTCCGCGAGCTCCACGCGAAATTTGATGCCGCGCGGCACCACGCAGATCTCACCCGGCGCGATCTCCAAGATGCCGAGCTCCGTGCGCACGACGAGACCGCCCTCCTGGGGAGCGATCAGCAGCTCACCGTCGGCGTCGTAGAAGAAACGGTCCGTCATCGACGCATTGGCGGCGTATAGGTGCACCGCGCAGCCGTATTGCTGCGCCGGATCGCCGTTACCGCCGAACGTCACGATGCCCTGCACGAAGTCCGTGCGCTCCCGCGGAATGGGCAGCGGTCGCCAGCGCAGTTGATTCGGCGTCGCCGGCACCTCGTCGAACGGCGCGCTGCGCAAGCGGCCGGGCTCGATCTCACGGAACGGCTCGTGCGTCGCGGACGGGCGAATCCGGTACGTCCACGACCGGCGGCTCGCGCCGCGCGGCGCAGTGAAGGCGGTGCCGTTGATTTCCTCGGTGTAGAGGCCGAACGGCGCCTCACGCGGATTGCTGCGGCCGATCGGCAGCGCGCCGGCGAGCGCCTCGGTCGCGAAATCGTTGCCGAAGCCGGTCTGATAACGCAGCGTTGCGGATGACATCGCGAGCGAACCTAGCACGGCGGTATACGCGCCGCAAACCGACCGCTGCATACGCGTGGCGTCATCTTGGCGTCGTATCATGTTTCGTCGCGACCAGGAGGTGTGCGAGTGAAAGCCATTCGAGTGCATACGAGCGGCGGGCCGGACGCGCTGCGCTACGAGGAGGTGCCGGAGCCCAAGCCGGGCGCCGGAGAAGCGCTCGTCGAGATTGCCGCCGCCGGCGTCAACTTCATCGACGTGCAGCACCGCACCGGCCGCTACAAGGGCCCGAAGCTGCCGTTCACGGTCGGCTCGGAGGCCGCCGGCACGGTCGTCGCGATCGGCGACGCCGTGACCGAGGTTGCGACCGGCGACCGCGTCGCCTACGCGATGGTCGTCGGCGCCTACGCCGAGCGAGCCGTCGTGCCCGCGAAGCGCCTCGTCAAGTTGCCGGACGCCGTCGGCTTCGAAGCGGCAGCCGCGGTCATGCTGCAAGGCCTCACCGCGCACTACCTCACGCACAGCACGTTCGCGCTGAAGCCCGGCGACGCCGCGCTCGTGCACGCGGCGGCCGGCGGCGCGGGCACGCTGATCACGCAGGTCGCGCGCATTTGCGGCGCCACGGTGTTCGGCACGGTCGGTAGCGCGGCGAAGGCCGAGGTGGCTCGCGCGGCCGGCGCCGCCGCGGTGATCGATTACCGCGCGCAAGACTTCGAGGCCGAGATCAAGCGTCTGACGGACGGCCGCGGCGTCGACGTCGTCTACGATTCGGTCGGCAAGGACACGTTCGACAAGAGCCTCAATTGCCTGCGGCCACGCGGCTTGCTCGCGCTGTTCGGTTTTTCCAGCGGCCCCGTTGCGCCGTTCGACCCTGCCGTGCTCGGCGCGAAGGGCTCGCTGTTCCTCACGCGCCCGGGCCTGAATCAATACATCGCGACGCGCGAGGAGCTCGTGGGGCGCGCGGGCGACCTGTTCGCATGGCTCGAGTCGGGCACGCTTACGCCGCGCATCGACCGCGTGTTGCCGCTCGCCGATGCGGCGGCGGCCCACCGCAGCCTCGAAGCACGGCAGACCACCGGCAAAGTGCTGCTGAAACCCTGACCTGGAGGCGTCGTGCCGAGGAAACCGCACGCCAACAAGCGGCGCCTGCGAGCGCAGGCTTCGGCCGATCGAATGCCGCCCATTCCGGCGCGCAAAATGACGCGTCGCCAGCGCCAAGCGGTGGCCGAGATCAGCGCGGGCCCGCGCGCCGGCGTCGTCGGACCGTTCATCCCGGCGCTGCGCAGCCCCGAGCTCATGAGCCGCCTGCAGAAGCTCGGCGAGTATTTGCGGTTCGAGAACGCGCTCGGGCCGCGGCTTACCGAGCTCACCATCTTGCTCACCGCGCGCACGTGGACGCAGCAATTCGAGTGGGCGATTCACGTCGCGACGGCCGAGCAGCGCGGCGTGAGCCGCCGCGCGATCGCGGCAATTGCCGCGGGCCGGCGCCCCGCGGCGCTGCGCAAGGACGAAGCCGTGATCTATGCGTTCTTCAAGCAGCTCGAGACCAAGCAGACCGTGGGCGATGCGGTCTACGCGCGCGCGGTGGCTGCGTTCGGGGAAGCGGGCGTCGTCGACTTGCTCGCGCTGATCGGCTACTACACGACGCTGGCGATGATCTTGAACGTGGCGCGCACGCCGCTGCCGCGCGGAGCGCAGCCGGGGCTCCGACCTTTGCGCGCGCGGTGAAGCGCGGCTCGAGTCCGCGACGTTGCCCCGACGCGATCGCCCTGCCCTCGGCCCCGCGACGGTCGGACTACGCGCCCGTGCCTTTGGAGGCGGCGACTCTTTGGTCCTGAGCGCGCCGAACGGCGGCCGGTGGCGGAGACTGCGTGCTCGAACGTATTAGCGTCGTGGCGACGGAACCGAGGGCGATCGCACCCGAGCGACGCATGACCGAAGATCCCCCCGCGAGCACGGTTCCTCCGCAAGACGCTCACTTGGGCTTCGTCGCGGGGATGTTCGACCGCTTTCGCCGGCCGCTGCTGGAGCACATCGTCTGTCTGCTCGCGCGGCGCGAGGACGCCGAGGACGTCGTCCAGGAGACGTACTTGCGGCTCGCGGCCGCGCGCAACCTCGAGCGCTCCGAGACCCGGGCCCGGGCCTTCATGTTCAAGGTCGCGCGCAACCTCGCATTCGACCGATTTCGGCAGCGCAAAGCCCATGCGCTGCACGACGAAGCCGCGCTGCTCGCCGCGCCGAGCGGCGAGCCGCCGCTCGAGCAGGTCGTCGCCCTCGAGCAGGGGCTTGCGCTCGTCAAGCAAGCGCTGCTCGAGCTCGCGCCTCGCCGCCGGCAGGTGTTCTTGCTGCGTGCGGTCGAGAACCTGCCGTACGAGACGATCGCGGCTCGGTTGGGCGTGAGCAAGCGGACCGTCGAGCGCGAAATGCGGCAAGCACTCGAGGCGTGTCAGCGGCGCCTGCAACCGGAGGCCCCACGATGACGAACGACGCTCGCTACGAAGCCGATTTCGGGGCGCCTGCAGCGCCGCGGAGCGCCGCCGAATGGCTCATTGCGCTCGACGCGGAACCGCGCGAAAGCGAAGGCGCGACCGCTGCGCAACGCGACACGCGCTTCGCCGAGTGGCTCGCGGCCGATGCTCGCCGCGAAGCCGAGCTCGCGCGCTGCGAGAGCGCCCTCGCGCTCACGCGGGAGCTCGTCGACGATCCCGATCTGGAGTGGGCCTTTGCCGAAGCGGCAGCGCTCGCGCGCGGCCGCACGGCGCCGGGCGGGCGCGCGCCGGCGCGGCGCGGCGCGAGCGCGTTGCGGCACGGCCTCGGTTTCGCAGCTTGGGTCTGCGCCGCGCTGGTTGCCGCGGCCGTGGTACTCGTGGCGCTGCTCGACACCCCGCCGTCGGGCCCGCTCGCCTCGAACACGGCGGATCGCACGGCCGCCGCGGTCGACGCGGCGGCGATCGCGCGCGCCGCGACGCTCGTCGCAAGCGCGCCGCTCACCAACCCGGTCGTCGTGCTCTCGCCGAGCCGCGCCGTCGTCGACGCGCGCTCGATCGCCGTGTTGCCGTTCGCCGCGGCCGCCGACGATGCGTCTGATTCCGCGCTCGCTGCTACGCTCGCGGCCGCCCTGCACCGCGAAGCGCGCGCAGCGCTCGCGGCGGTGCCGGGACTCTACGTGATCGACGAACGCTCGGTGCTGCCGTACGCGCTCACGGATTTGAGCGCGAGCGAGGTCGGTGCTCAGCTCGGCGCACGCGCGATCCTGCGCGCCATCGTCGCGACCGCCGACGGCCGCATGCACGTGGCCGCTCGCCTCCTCGACGCGGCCGGCGGCGCAACGCTTTGGCAAGCGCAGTACGATCGGTCGATCGACGAGCTGCCGGCGCTCGGCGGCGAGCTCGTCGAAAGCGTGGTGGGTGCGCTCGTTGCGGCGCCGTCGCGGTCCGACGCGGCGGTCGCGGCGGTTCGGCCCGTCTCGAACGTATTAACCGAGTAGCAGCCCATCGCGAGGATCGTCACATGAACCGCCGTATCGAACGTCCTTTCTGGCTCACCGTTGCACTCGCGCTCTGCTCGGCGGCAGCCGTCGCGCAGCCGAATCCGCCACTGCCGCGCAACGAGCCGGGCGGGCCGCCGCCGCAGAACGCACAACCCGGGCCGCCGCAGACGCCGGCCGAGCGGTTCGGCCTGCCGACCGTCGCGCTCGCACCGCTGCTCGACCGCGTCGCGCGGGAATCCCACAAGCAGTTCCTCGTCGACAGCCGCGTACCGCCGCAGATCTATCTCGGCACGGCACGTCCCGAGGACGTGAACTATCCGCTGCTGTTGTCGATACTGCGGATCAACTTCCTGGCGAGTGTCGAGATCGAGGGCCGCGTCAACATCGTGCCCGCGGGCACGGTCAGGACGTACGCGGTACCGATCGTACAGAGCGACGACAAGAGCATTGCCGCGGACGAGTTCGTCACGCGGATCATCACGGTCGCGAACACGAACGCTGGAGGGCTCGTACCGGTCTTGAGACCCCTGCTACCGGTGGAGGCACATCTCGCAGCCCTTGCGCCGAACCAGTTGATCATGATGGACCGCTACGCGAACGTGCAGCGCATCACCGCGCTCGTGAAGGCGCTCGACAAGGCCGCGCCGCAAGAGCGCTGACCTCGGGCCATCGGCCCGCGGCGGCTGCCGCGCAGGCGCGCTCGCACTATACTCACGCGAACGACCGGCCCGCGATGGGCGGCGCGGGGGGAAGTGCAACATGCGAATCGGCTCGGCCTTGGGCGCGGCGCTCGTCGGCGCGAATCTCGCGCTCTGCGCGCACGCGCAGCCGCAGGCGCCGGACGGCGAGAAGCTGTTCATGCTGTACTGCGCGGCCTGTCACGACGAGCCGCCGAACACGGATACGCCGTCGAAGGCATCGCTCGCTTCTTTGCCGCCCAGCGCGATCGTGCTGTCGCTGACCGAGGGCAACATGCGCGTCGCGGCGCAGTCGTTGACGCCGGCAGAGCGCGTGGCGATCGCCGAGCGGCTCACGGGTAAGAAGATCGCCGCCGCCACGGCGCTCGCCGCGACCGGCGCCTGCGCCGACAACCCGCCCTTCTCGCCGGCGGCCACCGGCGGGTCGCCGCCCGATTCGATTTGGAACGGCTGGGGCCCCGACGTTCGCAACACACGCTTCCAACGCGACGCCGGCGGCATCGACTCCGCGAACGTCGCACGCCTGCGGCTCAAGTGGGCATTCGGCATCCCGGACGCGACGCAGTCGCGCTCGCAGCCCGCCGTCGTCGGCGGGAGGCTATTCATGGCGAGCCAGTCGGGCGCCGTGTTCGCGCTCGATCCGAAGAGCGGCTGCACGTATTGGACGTTCCAAGCGAAGGCGGGCGTGCGCACCGCGATCTCCGTCGGTCCCGTTGGGCCGCCCGGCGCACCGACCGGCTACGCGATCTACTTCGCCGACGCGCAGGCCCGCGCCTACGCGGTCGACGCCGCGGGCGGGCGGGTGCTCTGGGAGCGCAAGATCGACGATCATCCGGCCGCGCGCGCGACCGGGGCACCGACGCTCTTCCAAGGGCGCCTGTACGTGCCGCTCTCGGGCGTGTCCGAGGAAAGCGCCGCATCGATGCCCGACTACGAGTGCTGCAAGTTTCGCGGCAGCTTGACCGCGCTCGACGCGACGACGGGCGAGGTCGTCTGGAAGACCTACACCGTCGGCGTGCCGCGCCGCCGCGGCACGAGCTCGAGCGGCAAACCGCTTTGGGGGCCAGCCGGCGCGCCGATCTGGAGCGCACCGACCATCGATGCGAAGCGCGGCCTGATCTACGCGGCCACCGGCAACGCGTACGCGGATCCCGCGCCGAAAACGACCGACGCGATCGTCGCCTTCGATCTGAAGACCGGCAAGATCCGCTGGGTCAATCAGATCCTGCCCGACGTCTGGATCCTCGGCTGCGGCGGCGATGCGGTCGGGGCGCCGGCCGCGCCCGGCGCGCCGGCCGGCGGCGGACCGGCGAAGTCCGGCGGCGGCGGCGCGACCCGCTCGAACCCCAACTGTCCGAAGGACGTCGGCCCCGACTTCGACTTCTCGGCATCGCCGGCGCTCGTGACGCAACGCGACGGCCGCGAGCTGCTCGTCGTCACGCAGAAATCGGGCGTCGGCTACGCGCTGGACCCGAATCGCCGTGGCAAGGTCGTCTGGCAATATCGCTGGGGCCGCGGCAGCCCGGTCGGCGGCGTTTGGGGCGCCGCGGTCGACGGCGAGCGTGCGTACTTCGCCGTGGCCGACCAGCTCACGCCGGCGCCGGGCGGGCTACACGCCGTCGCGCTCGCGACCGGCGAGCGCGTCTGGTACACGCCGCCGCAGCCGCTCGCGTGCACGCCCGGCCCCGGTTGCAGCGCCGCGCAATCGGCCGCGGTGACGGCGATCCCGGGCGTCGTGTTCTCGGGCTCCGCGGACGGGACGATGCGCGCCTACGATGCCGCGAGCGGCCGGGTTCTGTGGACGTTCGACACGAACCGAGACTTCGCCGCCGTGAACGGTGTGAAAGCCGATGGCGGCTCGATCGACGGACCGGGACCCGTCGTCGCCGACGGCATGCTGTACGTGACGGCCGGCAACGCGGGCTTCGTGGGCACGGCCGGCAACGTGCTGCTCGCATTCGGCGTCGACTGACGCCGAATGCGGCGTACAGCGGCTAGCGCCGGTGAGTGCTTTGGACGCCGAGAATCGGCAAGCTCTCGAGGCCGTTGCCGCGTGACCAAAGCAGCAACCGGTCGAGTCGCCAGTACTCTTGCCGGTACGGTAACGCCGGCAGCGGAGAAAGCCCGAGCTGCGCCGCGCGAGCGCGGCACTCGCCGACGCTGCGCATACCCAGTTGCTCGGCCGTGACGACCATTTGCCGACTGCGCCACGCGCAGGCGACTCGAGAGTTGTTCATTGATGCTCGTTCGACTCGGAAGGCCAATTCTACGCTTCACCGTCGACTCGGGTGCATTTAAGTACACCGCATGCTTTCGAGCCGCAGAACGGGCATAGTCACTCGACCGCCGGGACCGGCCGAGCCCTATGTATATTCGCGTCGGCTACGACATCGTCTTCGAACATCCGGCACCCACCCCGATCGTCGCGATGCTGTACTTGCACCCCTCGTGTGGACCGACGATCCGCCGCAACGAGTATCTGCTCGTCGATCCGGGCGTGCCGATCAGGGAGTACTTCGACAGCTTCGGCAACCGCTGCGGCCGGCTCACGTCTCCCGCAGGGCGACTGCGCTTCTGGAACGACGCCGTGGTCGAGAGCGACGGAGTGGCGGACTGCCAAAACGTGACCGCGCGGCAGCACGAGATCCACGAGCTGCCGGACGGCGTCATCCGGTTTCTCTTGCCGAGCCGCTACTGCGAGGTCGACCGCATGATGCCGATTGCCTGGCAGCTCTTCGGCTCCGTGCCGAGCGGCTGGGCACGCGTGGCGGCGGTCTGCAATTTCGTCCACGGCCACATCCGCTTCGACTATCTGCGGGCGCGCAATACCCGCACGGCACACGAAGCCTACGCCGAGCAGGTCGGCGTCTGCCGCGATTTCGCGCATCTCGCCGTGACGCTGTGCCGCTGCCTCAACATTCCGGCGCGTTACTGCACGGGCTATCTCGGCGACATCGGGGTCCCGGCGATGCCGGAACCGATGGATTTCAGCGCATGGTTCGAGGCGTATCTCGCCGACACCTGGTACATTTTCGATGCGCGCCACAACACGCCCCGTATCGGGCGCGTGCTGATGGCGCGGGGGCGTGACGCCGCGGACGTCGCGCTCGTCACGTCGTTCGGCTCGAATCGGCTCGAACGTTTTCACGTTTGGGCCGACGAGGTCGGAGCGCAAGCGATCGAGCCGGCGAGCTGAGCCGCGCTCGCGAGGCCGCTCGGTGAAACGGCGCCCGCCAACGACCGGTGTGTCGGCGGCGCGGTGCGTGATGGGGGGGATCGACCGTTGACAAGCATACGCGCGCTCGCGCTGGTCGTTGTCGTGATCGCCACAGTGGCGGCCGCTCCCGCACGTGCCCAAGAGGCGGCCGGCAGCGGCGCGATGGGCCGATTTCTCGCTCCGGCGAGCCAAGTCGTCGCAATCGAAAGCGCACGGCTCTTCGACGCGAGGAGCGGCACGCTGCTCGCGAACCAGACGATTCTGATTCGCGGCGATCGCATCGCGGAGATCGGGCCCAACGTGCGCGTGCCACGCGACGCACGCGTGCTCGACTTGGGCGGCGCAACCGTGCTGCCCGGCATGATCGATGCGCACGTGCACGTCAACGTCGGCGGCGACACCCCGGCCGAGCGCACGCTGATCGCGCTCGCGAGCGCGCAGACGGACCTCAATGCCGGCTTCACGACGGTCGCCGACATGGACTCGCGCGGCGGCTTCGACACGGTGGATCTGCGCGACGCCATCAACGCAGGGCTCGTGCTGGGACCGCGCATGCAGGTGGTCGGCCAGTCGCTGAACATACGGGCGAGCAGCGCGTACCCCGACTCCGACGCGGGCCGCTTCTACTCCGAGCTCACGGAAGGCAAGAACGTGAACTCGCCGTGGCTTGGCCGGGCGGCCGTGCGCGAGGCGAAGCTGCACGGCGTCGATTGGGTGAAGATCTACACCACGCAGGACTTCATTGGACCGATGCATTTGTTCATGCCCGACGGCAGCCTGATCACGACGCCATCGCTCACGCCCGAGGAGGTCGAGGCAATCACCGACGAGGCGCACCGGCTCGGCCTCAAGGTCGCCTGCCATACCTATGGCGGCGAGGGCATGCGCAGCTGTCTCGACGCGGGTGTCGACGCGCCGAATCATTTGCTCGAGCTCGACGACGCAGGGGTCCAAGTGCTGCTCGCGAAAAAGCTCCCGTTCGTCTGCACGCTCGACGATCTGATCTACCAAGCGGACGCGGACCTGAAGGCGAGCGGCGGCAAGCTGACGCGCCTCAAGCTCGCGGAGCAGGCGTTCAAGCGCGCGCACGCGGCCGGCGTGCCGATCGTGTTCGGCAGCGGCGCCACGAGCGCGTTGATTCCGCACGGCGTGCAGGCGAATCAGTTCAAGTACTACGTCGATTGGGGGATGACGCCGGCCGAGGCGCTGCAGACGTCGTTCGTCAACGCGGCGAAGATGCTGAACTACCATTGGGACGCGCTGATTGGCACACTCGAGCCGGGCAAGTATGCGGACGTGATCGCGGTCGCGGGCGATCCGTTGCACGACGTGACCGAGATGCAGCGCGTGCGCTTCGTGATGAAGGGCGGCGTGGTAGTCCGCGACGAGTTGAGCAAGAGCACGCATTGAATCGCCCCGTGCTGCGACGCGGCGGGGGCAATCGATCAACGATTCCAATAGGAGGTAGCGGCTATGAACGAAGGTGGGATCGATCTCGGTGAGCGTGTGCAGCGCGGCGCGCGCCGCCAGCGGAGCCTGCGGCCGGCGGCCATGGCGCTCGCGGTCGCGGCCGCGGCGGTCGTGATGGGCCATGCGAGCGCGCAGAACGCGACGTTCCAAGCATGCTCCTCGGTGCGGGGCGCGAAATGCGTGCCGGAGCCTGCGGCCGACACGCCGGTCGCGGCGGCCTACCGCGACTCGTATGCGGTGTACCTCGATCAAAAGCGCAAAGCGAAGGGCGGCACGACCTACACGCGCGCCGACTACGCGAAGATGCCGGACTGGTCGGGGGTCTGGACGCGCGGCAGCGGCGGCCTCGCCTTCGATCCGGCACAGCCGGGGCGACTGTCCGAGGGCAAGACGACCGCCGTGCTCACGCCGAAATACGAGGCCGCTTATCGCGAGAAGCTCAAGCAGGTCGCGAATCAGAACGAGTGGGACCAGCTGAGCGACTGCCTGCCGTCCGGCTATCCGCGCTGGCTCACGGAGCCGTTCTTGCGCGAGTTCATCGTGACGCCGCAGGAAACGTGGATGATCAACGAGCAGCAGAGCGAGGCGCGCCGCGTCTATACCGACGGCCGCGGCCACCTGCCCGAGAGCGAAGCAAAGCCGCTTTGGACCGGCGACTCGATCGGGTTTTGGGACGGCGACACGCTCGTCGTGCACACGATCAGCGTCACGCACGGCCAATATCAACGGCAGAATCCGGACTACAGCGAATCGACGAGCACCCTCGAGCGGCTCCGGCTGATCGATCCGAACACGATCGAGGACGACGTGACCGTCTGGGACCCGAAGGGCCTCAAGCAGCCGTGGCACGTCGTGGACCGCTACGCCCGAGTCAGCGCGCCGAACTCGCGCATCGACATGTGGTCGTGCGAGGCGAACAACAACGTGGTGCGCACGGCCGACGGCTCGACGCAGTTCGTGCTGCCGGGAGAAACGATCGAGGTCAAGCGCGCGTATCGCGAGCCCGACTCGTTCTATTTGACCGAGGCGCAGAAGAAGCTGTTCGAGGACGAGCTCGGCGACTGAGGGGCACGCGGCGCGATCAATTGATCGCGCCGCCTCGTGCGCGGCGCTGATTGAGCACGGGTCACGAAGGTCGGCGGACGGAGCGACGCCCTCCCGCAAGCTTGCAAAGGATGGCGGCGATCAAAGGCGAGGCGCTATCGCCTCGAGCCTCGCGGCGCTTCGGCTGGGATCGTCGGCGAGCTATCGACATCGTTCGCGACAATCAGCGGCTCGCGACATTCGACGTGCGCGGCACGCGCGACGATCTTGGGGCGCTGGCCCGCGACATCGCGACGGACTCGCAGCACGCGATGCAGGCGGTGCCGAGGCGCTAGTGCCCACGCTCCGGCCGAGGGCGTTACGCGGGAGGCGATCGACGGCGCGGCTAGTGGGCGGTGCCGCCCTCGTAGGCACTGCCCTGCATCACGCGCACCAGACGCTCGGCCTCGAGCGATTCGCGCCGTCTGAATTTGGCCCACTCCCCGTCGGTCATGCAGACGCGCTCGTGCGCGTTCGAGCCGGGGTGCAGCCGCTCGCGGCAGACCACCTGCGCGGCATCCGTGCGGGTGTCGGCGCTCGGGCCAGGCTCGGCGGCGCAGCCCCCGAACGCCAAGCACGCGGCGCTCGTCACGACCGCCAAAAGAAGCCGCGGAGAGAATGATTTGCTCACGAAGGCGTCTTTCCGTATGGGCCGCGAACGATCAGGGCTGGCGGCTCGTGGCGAATCCGGGCTCCGTCGCGGCATGCCGCAAAGCGCACGTTCAAGGCCTCGGCGGCGGCGCCTTCGACCCGATGCTTTGAATCATTCGGTCCGTCTCCTCGCTCGAGCAATTGAGCGACAGCAGCTGATCGAACGGCGCGAGCTTGAGGGTCTGCTTCGGCACGTGCCACGGACCCGTCAGCACCTTCGGATCCTCGACGGTCGCCTCGATCTCGAGCGTATCGGCATCCACGCGCCGATAGCGCTCGATGATGTGCAAGGCGTCCGAGTGGAACGACACGCGTCCTTCCGCCGACATCCAGGTGTCGTCCGTGAAGTTCGTGACGTCCACCACGAACGTGTCGCCGTCCCAACGGCCGACCGCGTCGCCGCGATACGTCGGCGGCTGGTCGTCGCGATGCGGGCGGCCGTCCGTCGGCACGAGCTGATAGTCGTGGAACGTCTCCGACAGCAGCACGACCATCTTCGGCGTCGCGACGATCTGCCCGACCGCACCCACGTTCCAGAGCCGCACGTTGAGCGTGCCGAACGCGGTCCCCACGCAGTGCAGCGTGGGGTCGTCCTTGTCGTTCAACGTGGTGGCCTTCTCCTTGGCCCACGGCTGGTAGAGGCTCGTGAACGACGACGGCGCCGGGCCTCCGGCACGCGGCGGACCGCCTGGTCCACCGCGCCCGCCGACGTCCGCTCCGCCCCACCAGACGCCCGTGAGATCCGGATGGCCGTCGGCCATCCGCGGCGCAGGTGCATGCGAGTCGGCGGCCGCCGGCTTCGCGTCCGGCTGCGCGCGCGCGACCTCGAAAGCCGCGGGCCCGAGCATCAGCAACGCGAAAGCCGCAGAGGCGGCGCTCGCTGCGATCAACGCACGATTCATGTTTGGAATCCCCCCGTTTGCCGCGTTACTTCGCGCCCGGCGCTTCCCGCGGCCCGAACAGACCGTAGACCGTGCCGTCCGCAGTCGTGAGCTCGCGCAGCATGGCCATGTTCTGCGCATCATCGCGGGCGTGGAAGCCCGTGAGCGTGACCTCCGCGCCGGCCTTGATGATCGCCGGCTTGTAGCCGTTGCGGATCATGCCGCTCGGCGTGCCGGCCTCGAACGCCCAGCGCTCGACCTTGCCCGTATCGTCCTTCACGTCGACGTAGAACCACGAATGCGGATTCTGCAGGCGCACCTGCGCGATGACCCCGTGGACTGTTACCGGCTTGTTGAGGTCGTACACGGCGGCGAAGGAATGATGCGCCTCGGCGGAGCCTCCGGCTCCGAGCCACACGGCCCCCGCCAGCGCCAAGATCGAGCCGCTTCGTTTCATCGCACGCCCTCCAATGCCGAATGGCTCATTCTCCATCGCGGCGGTCCGGCCTGCAAACGCTCCCCCCCGCGAGAGGTCCGGCGCCGCGTCGGAACGTAGCGGCGCCTCGCTCGGCACCCGACTCGCGCGGCCGAGCAAGCGTTGCACCGGCAGCGGGACCTAACCGGTCTCGACATAACCCCGGCCGGATGGAACGTTGCAATCGTCGACCCGGCGCGATCGGATGACCTAGAATTCTGCTTCTGCAACTAAGGCGGACCGCGGAGCAGAACAATGAAAACCCGTGTCGCGCTCTTTTGCGGCCTTCTTCTGATCGCGGCCTCGAGATGCGCTCTAGCCGAGCAGCTCCTGATTCCCCGCGGAACCGTGGTATTCGGCGAGCTTGAAGAG
Organism: uncultured Gammaproteobacteria bacterium; assembly: GCA_963817615.1. Taxonomy (GTDB): domain Bacteria; phylum Pseudomonadota; class Gammaproteobacteria; order Steroidobacterales; family Rariloculaceae; genus FEN-1219. The sequence continues at coordinate 189,329 of CAWFPH010000004.1, forward strand.
CGAGTCACGTCGAACGAAAGGAAGTTCAGAGTCGGCTACGCGGTCGACGGCCACGTCTGGAAGGACGTCGTGGTGGGCGGGCATACCGTGATCCCTGCCGGCACGCCGCTCGTGCTGCGAATTTCGAAGCTCAGCGACAACAGCGTCGGCGGCCGCGGCGGCTCCATTCGAATCATGGCGATCTCGGTGAAGGCGGTGGACGGCACGGTGATTTCGTTGAGCGGCGGCTACGACCAGGCGGGCAACGACCGTTACGGTTTGACGCGCGCTCTTTCGTTCCTCCTTTGGCCCGCCGGGTTCTTGCCGGGCCGCCAGGCCGTGCTCGACAAGGGCACCGTGTTCGATGCCTCGATTCCGGCCGACACGCCGATCGCGCTTGCCGAAGGTGCCGTGCCCACCTTGAAGCTGACCGAAACGAAGGACCTCACGGTCGACGTCGTGTACGACGAGATCGATCAGAAGCAGAAGACGCTGCCGCTCGCGCTCACGCTGTGCCATCGAGACTTCACTCGCGACGCTCACATCACGGCCGTCAACGACGCCGAGATTCGCCCGCTGCTCGTAGCGATCATCGTCGGCAAGCACGGCGACCCGTGTCACGAGTTCAGGGGGCGCGTGAATCTCGAAGCGCTCAGGAGCCACTTCAGGCCGGGCATCAATCGGTTCACGGTGACGATGGGCGGCGTGGAGGACACCGTCGTCCTGAACGTCGAGATGTAGAGCGACCGCCTCAGAACGCCTTGGCGACCGCAATGCCCCAGCCGTCACGGGTGGACACCGGAGCGAAGGCGATGCCTCGGCGATGATGGTCGAGCGCCGCCACGCGACGCGCCACGCCGACGCCGATGAAGCCGCCTGCGAGCACGTCCGACGCGAAATGCGCGTCGTGGTCGATCCGGGCATAGGCGACGAGCGAAGCCACGCCGTACGCGAGGCCTTTGACCCATAAGTCGTCGTCGTTCGCCGCGATCGACGCCGCGAGCGCGAAGGCGGCCGCGGTGTGGCCGGACGGGAACGACTCCCCGCCGTGGAACGGCGCGAAATCCGCGGCGCCGAGATCCGCGCGGGGCCGGCTTCGGCCCGTGGCGAGCTTGAGCGCGGGCACGATCAGGCCGGACGCAATGACGATCGACTCGGCCCCGTCGACCGCGACTCGCTTCGCGGCGGGCGCATCGCCGACACGCCCCGCGAGCCAAAACCCGAGCAGCACGCCGGCCGCATAACGCTCCCCGAACGGCTCGAAAGCGCTGGCGAGCCGGTCCGAGGCGGCGTTGCGCCGGCGTTGCGCGGCGTCGCGCAGCGGCCGGTCGACCAGCAGCATCGCGCCGCCCACGAGCGCAGCCTTGATCCCCGCCGAGCGCCACTCGTCCGAGTGCCAATCGTGCGGCGACGTGATCACGTCGCGCGCGTCGCGGACGGCCGTGCGTGCAGCGCCGCAGGCGCGGCAATGCTTCGGCTCGCCGCTCGGCGCGGGCGACGGCACTTCGCTCTGGGCGCTGGCGCTGCCCGCGAGCGCCGCGAGCGCGAGTGCAATGACGACCGAGCGAGCGCGCGAAGTCCGCATGCGCCGTTGGACGGGGCGCAGCCGCGAATCCGGTCGTTGCTACCGAGGGAGCTCAACCGGCACGCGCACCGACGCACCCTGGATGCAGCGGCCCGAAATAGGCCGGCAGCGGCGCTCGCCGCGCCCGCCGGCGCCGGCCGTGCTTCCGGGGTCAGTTGATCGGGATGCGCTTCGCCAACGCTTCCTTCGCCTTCGCCAACCTCACCGTGAGCACGCCGTCGGCCACCGACGCCTCGATCGCGTCGCTGTCGATCTTCCGCGACACGGTGAAGGTGCGGACGAAGTTGCCGACGTTGTACTCCGAGTAGATCGGCTGAAGCGCGGCGTAGCGGCTCGAGTCGATGTTGCCCGTGATCGTGAGCACGCCCTTCTCGAGACGAATGTCGATCGCCGAACGGTCGACGCCCGGCATCTCCATCGTCACGAGCACGGCATCCTCGGTCTCGTGAATATCGGTGTAGGGGCTATAGAACTTGCCAGCCTCGGTGCGCTCCTCGGCCGGAGCCAGCTCCTTCTTCTCCTGCAGTGCGACTTCTTTCTCGGCCATTGAAAGAGCTCCTTTCATTCGAAAGTATCAGTTGATCGCCACCGTGCGCGGCTTCTCGCTGTCGGCGCGCGGCAAGCGCAGCGTGAGCACGCCGTCGCGGTAGTCCGCAGCCGCCTTCGCCGAATCGAGCTGGGCGGGGAACGACAGCGTGCGGTCGAACTGACCACCTGCGCGCTCGCGCCGGTGAACGCTCACCTCGCCCGCGGTCTCGACGACTTTCTTACCTTGGATCCGGACCGTGTCGCCCTTCACCTGCACGTCGAGATCCTCCTTCTTCACCCCCGGCATCTCGGCGACCACGACGTAGTCGTCGCCCTCGCTGAAGACGTTGACCGGCGGGAACGCGCCGCGGCCGCTCGTGCGCGAGCCGAACCAATCGTTGCGCATCGCGTTGTCCATCGCCCGCTGCACGGCCAGAAGCGTCGCGAACGGGTCTCGCATCCGAAGCACCATGATCGCCTCCTCAAAAACAAACCGTGGAAATTCGCTTGGCCGTTTAGTGGGGCTCTGCCGCAACGCTTTCAAGAGGCGCCGCGCTCGGCACACACGGTCGCGAGCCGGCGCCGGTACAATCGAGCGATGTTGCGAATCGTTCGCTTCGTCAGTCTCGCGAGCACGGTGGTGACGCTGGCCGCGCTCTCGGCCCACGCGCTCGAGCTGCCGAACAAGCTGGCGCTCGACGGGCCGCTGTGGCTCGCGGTTCAGCAGAAGCTGTACCGCGGTTGGGGCCCGGCGCTCGGACCCTTCGAGGTCGCGGCCGTCGTCGCGGCGTGGGCCTTCGCCTACCTCGCGAGAGCCCGCCGCGAAGTCGTGCGCCCGGCAACGGCCGCCGCGGCGCTACTCACCGCGGCGCTCGCCGTGTTCTTCGTGCTGAACGCGCCCGTGAATGCGGCGTTCGCCGCGTGGACGGCCGCGACTTTGCCGGCCGATTGGCCGAGCTACCGCCTGCGCTGGGAGCTCGGCCACGCCACGAGCTTCCTGCTATTCGCAGTCGCACTCGGCTTGCTGCTGCATGCGTACTCGCGCAATGCCGACGCCGCGCCGCCGCAGCCTACCGCTAGTCCTGCCGGAGGGCGCGAATCGGCTGAGCCGCCGCGGCCCGCGCGGCAATCGCCGCCACGGTGAGACTCGCGACCGCGAAGGTTGCCGCGGCGGCGGCGACGAACACGCCGAGCGTCAGATCGATGCGGTACGCAAAGCCCTCGAGCCAGCGGTGCATCGCAAGCCATGCGATCGGCCACGCGACGACGTTCGCGATCGCGACCAGCTTGCCGAATTGCCCGGTGACGAGCACGAGCACGTCGAAGACCGTGCCGCCGAGCACCTTGCGGATGCCGATCTCCTTCGCGCGCTGCTCGGTCGCGAACGCGGCGAGCCCGAACAGGCCCAAGCACGCGATCGCGATCGCACCGGCGGAAAACGCGCCGAACATCGCGGCCGCGCGGCGCTCGTTGTCGTAGAGCGCCTGGAACTCGTCGTCGAGAAACCGCCGCGACAGCGGCTGATCGGGCTCGTATTCCTGCCAGGCCGCATCGATGAATGCGAGCGTCTCGGCCAGGTGCTTGCCGCTCACGCGGATCGACGCGTCTTGGAAAAACGGCGTGGTGCCGTACGCATAGGTCTCGGCGGACGCAAAGTACGCCAGCGGCCGCAGCGGCTCGCGCAGCGAGCCGGCGTAGGTGTTGCGCACGACGCCGATTACGGGACCGCGCACGGTGATCGAATAATCGAACGAATAGTCCACCTCGAACCACTTGCCGAGCGCTTGCTCCGGCGTCCAACCGAGCTCGCGTGCGGCGAGCTCGTTCAGCACGAATGCGCCGGTCGTGTGCGGCTCGGCCCGGCTCGGGATCAAGAACCTGTCCGTGCCGTGACGCTCGTCGAACGTGCGGCCGGCGAGCACCTCGATGCCATAGGCTTCGAAGAAGCCGAAGTCGACGCCCTTCGTCGGCATCTGCCGCCCGCCGGGGTCGCCGCCTTCCGCGCGCACCGACCGCTCGCCTCCGGCGCCCGACGGCCGCATGCTGCCGCCGATGACGCGCTCGATCTCCGGGTAGCTGCGCAAGTGCTCGGCCAACGCGTTCCAGCGCCGACCGAGCCCTTCGGTCGGCGAGCCCGACAGCACCACGATTTGCGAGGTGTCGAAGCCGCGCTCGAGACGGCTCGCGAAGCGCGTCTGCTGGTAGATCACGGCCGTTACGATCGCGAGCACGATGGAGATCGCGAACTGCAGCACCACGAGCACGCCGCGCAGGCGCGCGCCGGCCGCGCCGCGAGTGAGGTCGCCTTTCAGCACGCGGGACGGCTGGAACGCCGACAAATAGAACGCGGGATAGGCACCCGCCAGCACGCCCACCAGCGGAGCAATGGCCGCGAGCGCCGCGAACAGCGGCCAATCAGCGGCGTAGCGCAGCTCGAGCCGCGTGCCGAGCAGCGCCGCAAACTTCGGCAGCGTGACCTCGACCAACGCGATCGCAAGGACCATGGCCGCGACCGCATAGAGCACGGCCTCGCCGATGAACTGCGCGATCAGCCGGCCGCGATCGGCGCCGAGCGACTTGCGCACGCCGACCTCGCGCGCGCGCTCGGTTGCGCGGGCGGTCGAGAGATTCGTGAAGTTCACGCAGGCGATCAGCAAGATGCACAGCGCGACCGCCGCGAAAGTCGCGACCGTCGCCACGCTGCCGGGCGGCGTGAGCTCCGCGAGGCGGCCGTGCAGGTGGACCGCGCGCAACGGCGTCGCGGTCATGCCCGAGATGCCGTCACCCGCACGCTTGTGCCGAGCGATGAACGCCGGCAATCCACGCTCGACCGTCGCGATACTCGCGCCGGCGCGCAGGCGCGCATAGGTATGGAAACCCCAGTAGCTCCAGTTGTTGCCGTAGTCCCATGCGAGCACCTTTTCGCCGACGTCGAACGACGCGATCACCGTGCCGCTCAAGTGGGTGTCGTCGCCGAAATCGCGGATCACCCCCGTGACCGAGAGCGGCCACTGATTCTCGAGCGTGAGCGTTCGGCCGACCGCGTCGAGCGTCCCGAAATATTTCAGCGCCGCGCTCGCGGTCAGCACGGCCGACGACGGCTCCGCGAGCGCGCGCGCCGGTGTACCGCGCAACCAATCGGGTGGAAAGAGATCGAAGAAGCCAGCATCCGCCCAACGGAAACCGCTCTCCCAATAGACGCTCTGACCGCTCTTCAGCCGCACACGCGCCGCGCCGAGCCGTGCCGCGCGCTCGATTTCGCCGGGAAAATCCGCGGCGAGCGCGGGTGCGGCCGGTTCGACGTTCGGCGCCGGATAGAGCCCCGCTCGGCCATTGCCGGGCGCGTAGTCGGCGGAGATCCGGAAGATGCGATCCGCGTTCGGCCAGCGCGCATCGAATCCGATCTCGTGCCGCACGAAAACGAGCATCAGCAAGGAGCACGCGAGGCCGACCGCGAGTCCGCCTAGATTGATCCCGGCGTGCAGCTTGTGAGCGGCGAGCCCGCGCAGCGCGACCGTCAAGTAGCTTCGCAGCACTTCGTATCTCCTACTCGGACCGCAGCGCCTTGATGGGCTTCGCGCTCGCGGCACGCGCGGCCACGGCGCCGACCGTGGCGCAAGCGATCACGAGCGCGACCAGACCGCTGCCGGCGTACACGAGCAGGCTCATCGATACCCGATAGGCGAACGTATCGAGCCAGCGGCGCATCATGAAATACGCGACCGGCCACGCGAGCACGTTCGCGACGAGCACGAGCTTGCCGAATTCCCCGCAGAAGAGGAGCACGATGTCGGCGACCCCGCCGCCGACGACCTTGCGGATGCCGATCTCCTTCGTGCGCCGCTCGGTCGTGAACGAGGCGAGGCCGAACAACCCGAGGCACGCTATCGCGATCGCGAGGCCCGCGAACCAGGAGAACATCCGGCCCTGGCGCTCTTCGCCCGCGTACAGAGCGGCGAAGTCCTGATCCAGAAAATGCCGCGAGACCGGCTGATCCGGTACGAACTGCCGCCACTTCTCGTCGATGTACTTCAGCGTCGCGGCGAGATCGCGCCCCGAGATGCGCAGCGACGCGTGCTGCAACGGCGCGTAGCCGAGCTTTGCCGGGTCGACCAGCGCGGGAATCACGTAGATCATCGGCTCGACGGCCTTCCTGAGCGACTCCAAGTAAACGTCAGGCACGACGCCGACGATCGTGCCGCGGCCGCCGCCCCAGATCTGCATCTCGAGCCACTTGCCGACGGCTTGCTCGGGCGTCCAGCCGTAGCGGCGCGCGAGCGATGCGCTGATCACGTACGTGCCGGCGCGCGCGGCTGCGCGCGCGTCGGCGCTGTCCGCGGGCGCGAGCGCCGGCGCTACGCCGCGATCCGTCCCGTGCCGCTCGTCGAACGTGCGTCCGGCGAGCGGCTGGATGCCGTACGTCTCGAAGAAGCCGTAGTCCACCCAAAGGAACGCGACGCCCGCGCCATGCTCTTCGCCGCCCTCTCTAAGGACGCCGATCGCGTTCGTGTTCTGCATGCCGGGCGTCAGGTTCGACGCAGTCACCTGCGTGATGTTCGGATTCGCAAGCCACTCGTGTTTGAGCGCCTCCCACTGCTTGCCGAGCCCGGCGGTGAAAGACCCGTCGACCACCACGACGCGGTCCTTGTCGTAGCCGAGATCGATCGACCGTGCGAACCGCATCTGCTGGTACACCACGGCGGTCGCGATCAATAGACCGATCGAGATCGCGAACTGCAGCACGACCAGCGTGCGGCGGAACGCGGCGGCGCCACCGCCGCGCGTCGTATCGCCCTTCAGCACGCGCGCGGGGTCGAACGCCGCGAGATAAAACGCCGGATAGCTGCCGGCCGCGACGCCCGTCAGCAGCGCGAGCGCGGCCAAGCCGGCCAACGCCGCGGGATGGGTCAGATAGTCGAGCTTCATCGTGAGTCCGAGGAACGCATCGAATGCCGGGAGCGCCAGCTCGACGAGCACCATCCCGAGCAGCAGGGCGATTGCAGCCACGAGTACCGACTCGGCAAGGAACTGCGCGACCACTTGATCTCGGCCGGCGCCGATGGCCTTGCGCACCCCGATCTCCTTCGCACGCTGCACCGAACGCGCGGTCGCGAGATTCATGAAATTGATGCACGCGAGCAGCAGGATGAACACCGCGATCGCGCTGAACGTCTCGACGATCGCGGCGCTCCCGGGCACGCGCATCTCGTTCTCTTTGTTCGAGCGCAGATGGATGTCCGTGAGCGGCGTCACTGCAAGCCGCGTCCACAGACTCGACCCCTGCTGGAAGCGCCGCTCGAAGAAATCGGCCGAGCCGCGTTCGATCGCGGCAGGATCCGCGCCCGGCTTCAGCAGCACGTAGGTGTAGAAGTTGTTGTAACCCCAGCTCTCGAGCGGCGCGTCGCCGTAGATCGCACGGTTCGTCTCGATCGACGTGAGCATCGAGAACCTGAGATGCGTCGAGTCGCCCAAGTCCGCGATCACGCCCGTGACCTGGAGCGGACGCTTGCCGTCGAGCAGCAACGTCTTGCCGACCGGGTTCGCGTCGCCGAAATATTTGCGCGCGATGCTTTGCGTGAGCACCACGGTGAACGGCGCCGCGAGCGCCGTCTTCGCGTCGCCTTGTAGCCAGTGGAAGTCGAAGATTTGGAACAGCTCGTTGTCGGCCGCCGCCAGATCGGGTTCCGACACGACGTCGCCTCCGGCAGTGCGGAACACTCCGCCGCAGCACTGGATGCGCGCGACGTGCTCGACGTCCGGGAAGTCCTGCTTCAACAGTGCCGCTGCGGGCGCCGCGATCGTCGCGAGATACGCGGCTTTGCTCTGTGCGGTCGGCAAAAAATCACGCGACACGCGGTAAATGCGGTCTGCGTTCGCGAACTGACGATCGTAGCCGCGCTCGTGCTGCACGTAGAGCGCGATCAAGATGAAGCAAGCGAGGCCTACGGCGAGACCCGCCACGTTGATCGCGGAGTAGAGCCGCTGCTTCAGCAGGTGCCGGAGCGCGATCGCGAGATAGCCCTTGAACATTCGTGCCTCCCGAGCTTCATTCGTTGCGCAGCGCGTGCAGCGGCTTCGCCGTGGCTGCACGCACGGCGACGCAGCCGACCGTGAGCGTCGCGCACAGCAAGGCGGCCATCGCACCGCCGATGAACAGCCAGATGCTGAGATCGATGCGATAGACGAAGCCTTCGAGCCAACGCCGCATCGCGTAGTAGGCGATCGGCCACCCGATCGCGCACGCGACGAGCACGAGCGCGTCGAACTGCGCCACGAACAGCCGCGCGATGTCCCAGACCGTGCCCCCGATCGCCTTGCGAATGCCGATCTCCTTCGTTCGCGTCTCCGTCGCGAACCAGGCGAGCCCGAGTAGGCCGAGGCACGCGATCGAGACGGCCAGCAGCGAGAAGGCGCCGATCATCCGGCCGTCGCGCGCGTCGTCGCGATAGAGCGCGTCGAAGTCCGCAGCGAGGAAGTGGCGATGGATCGGGAACTCCGGGTGGAACTTCGCCCAGGTCGCGTCGATGTGCTCGAGCGTGTCGGCGAGGTGAGTCGATGCCACGCGGATCGACAGGCCGTTGATCATGAAGAAGCGCGGCGCCAGCAGCGCGGGATACAGTCCGTACACGATCGGCCGCACCGGCACGCGCGCGGACTCGAACGAGGTGTTACTGACCACGCCGACGACCGGACCGGCGGCACGGAGCGAAAAGCTCGGATCGCGGCCGAGCTCGAGCCGCCGGCCAACCGCGGCGGAGACCGACCAACCGAGCTCTCTGGCCGCCGCCTCGTTGATGACGAACGCGGCCGACGTCGCCGCCGCGGCCGCCGTCGGTGCGACCAGCGCGTCGGACGGGAAATTCGGCGAGAAGCTGCGTCCGGCGAGCACTTGGATCCGGTACGTCTCGAAGAAATCGTAGTCGACCGGCAGCCACTGCATGCGGCTCGCGGCCTCCCCGCCTTCCGGCCGGAACGACACCGGGTTGTCCGACAGCGTGAACGGGGTGTCGTAGGACGCGGCCACGCCGATCACGCCGGGCTGCTTCAAGAGCTCCTGCTTGAGCGCCGGCCACTGCGGAGCGAGGCCGCTCGGCCCGCTGCGCGCGACGACGATGTGTTCCCTGTCGAAGCCGAGCTCGCGATGGTGCGCGAAGCGAAGCTGGCTCAGAATCACCGCGGCCGCCACGCCGAGCCCGATCGCAATCGCGAATTGCACCACGATCAACGCGCTCCTGAACGACGTGCCCGTCGCGCCGCCTGCGAGGTCGCCCTTGAGCACGCGCGCCGGTTGAAACGCCGACAGGTAGAACGCGGGATACGCGCCCGCGAGCACGCCGACCGATAGCACGAGCCCGATCAAGGCATACAGCAGCGGTGCACCGTACGTCAGCTCGAGCTTCACGCCGCTCCACGCCGGCATCGCGGGCAACGCGATCTCGACGAGCGCAAGCGCGAGCAGCGTCGCAAGCGCCGCCGTCGCGATGGACTCGAGGAGGAATCGAGCGACGAGGCGGCCGCGCGTCGCACCGAGCGATTTCCGCACGCCGACTTCGCGCGCCCGCGTCACGGCGCTCGCGGTCGACAGGTTCGTGAAATTGATGCAGGCAATCAGCAGAATCAGCACCGCGAGCGCCGCGAAGCCGCGCACGGCCGCAATGCCTCCGGACGGTTTCCACTCATCGTCGCGCTTCGATCGCAAATGAATGTCCCGGATGTTCATCACGGTCATGCCCGACCAGCTTGCGTCGGGTCCGATCCGCCGTCTCATGAGCTCGGGCAACCGGTCTTCCACCGACTTCACGTCCGCGCCTTTGCGCAGCAGCACGTAGGTATCGAAGACCGGCGGCCCGTCCCACCGGCTCGGGAACTCGGGCTCGAGGAGCGAGAACAGCGTGCCGAGCGAGACGAGCGCGTCGACGCTCAAGTGGGTGCGCTCCGGAAGGTCGCGAATCACGCCGGTGACTTCGAGCGGCGAGCCGCTATCCAGTATGGTCTGACCCATCGGGTCTTCCGCGCCGAAATACTTCGCCGCAAGGCTTTGCGTCAAGACGATCGAATACGGTGCGAGCAGCGCGGTCTTCGGATCGCCGGCGATCCAGCCGAAGTCGAAGATCTCGAAAATCGCGTTGTCGGCTCGACGAACGCGGAGCTCGTCGTCGACGAGACCGCCCCGCTCCAGGCGACTCGACCCTAGGCCTTGCAACCGCGCGGCCGCTTCGATCTCGGGAAACTCTTCGGAGAGCGCCGGCGCGAGCGGCGCGACGTTCCCCGCGGGCGACTGCGCATGGGCGCCCTCGCGCGGGAAGTAGTCGCGGGAGATTCGATAAATGCGCTCGGCGTTCGCCCATTGCCCGTCGTAGCCGCTCTCGCGCTGCACGTAGAGCCCGATCAGAATCACGGTCGCCAGCCCGAGCGCGAGCCCGAAGATATTGATCGCCGAGTGCAGTCTTCTCGCGAAGAGCTGGCGGCCGGCGACGATCAACGCCTTTCGAAGCACGCTCCCTCCCCTATTCGTAGCGCAGCGCCTCGATGGGCTTCGCAACCGCCGCCCGCGTGGCCACCGCCCCGACCGTGAGCAACGCGACCGCGAGCGCGAGCAGCGCGCTGCCGACGAATACGAGCGGCCCGATGTCGATGCGATACGCGAACGTCGCGAGCCAGCGGTGCATCGCGAGATACGCGATGGGCCAGGCGACGAGGTTCGCGAGCAGCACGAGCCGCGCGAACTCGCCCGTGAAGAGCCGCACGATGTCGAGCAGCGAGCCGCCGATCGCCTTGCGGATGCCGATCTCCTTCGTACGCCGCTCGGTCGAGAACCACGCCAGGCCGAGCAGGCCGAGACACGCCACGAAGATCGCGAGCAGCGCGAACGTCGAAAGCAGCTGCGTCTGGCGTTCTTCGGACAGGTACTGCGCCTCGAAATCGTTATCGAGGAAGTGGCGAACGATCGGCCGGTCGGGCGCATAGGCGTGCCATGCGGCGTCGATTCCGGCGAGCGTCCGCGGCAGATCGCCGCCGGTCACGCGCACGGACGCGGTGCGGATGAAGCCCGCGAAGAACGGGCTGCGCGGATCCATGCCGAATAGGTAGATCATCGGCCGCACGCGAACGGCGACCGACTCGAAATACGTATCGTGCACGACGCCGATCACGCGAGTCCGCACGACGTTGCCCTCGCCGAAGCCCAAGGCGACGTCTTGACCGACCGCCGCACCGGGCGACCAACCGAGCAGCCGCGCAGCCGATTCGTTGAGCACCGCCGTACCCCGGCCGGCAGCGCCTCCCGGCTGCGGCATCACGAACGGGTCGGTCGCGAAGTCGCGGCCGAACGTCCGGCCCGCGAGCACGCCGATCCGATACGTCGCGAAAAAATCGTAGCCGACGGCCATGAATTGGATGCGGCTGAACTCGGTCTCGCCGGGATGTCGAACCGGTAGGCGATTGTCGTCGAAGGAGAACGGCGTGTAGTGCGACGCCGTGACGTTCAAGACGCCCGGCAGCCGCTCGAGCTCGTTCTTGAATGCGAACCATCCCGTGCCGAAGCCGCCGTCCGGCGCACGCAGCACCACGATCTGCTCCTTGTCGAAGCCCAGATCGAGGCTGCGCGCGAAGCGCAGCTGCTCGTACACGACCCCGGTGCCGATCAAGAGCGCGATCGCAATCGCGAATTGGCCCGCCACGAGCACGTTGCGGAACGCAAGGCTCGCCGCGCCGCGCGAGACGTCGCCCTTGAGCACGTTCGCCGCGCTGAAAGCCGACAGGTAGAAGGCCGGATAGCTGCCGGCCAGCACGCCGACCGCGACCGTGAGCGCGGCCGCATAGCCGAGCGCTCCGCCCGCGCCAAACCAGCGCAGCACGAGCGGCGCGTCGACGAAGCGGCCGAACGCGGGCAACGCGAGCTCGATCAGCGCGGCCGCCAGCAGCATCGCGACCGCGGTCGTCGCAATCGACTCGCCCAAGAACTGCGCAACGAGACGCGACCGCGTGCCGCCGAGCGACTTGCGCACGCCAACCTCGCGTGCGCGCCTGGCCGCGCGCGCGGTCGACAGATTCATGAAGTTCACGCACGCGATCAGCAAGATCAGCACCGCCACGCCCATGAAACTCGCGAGCGTCGCCGCGCTGCGCGTCGGCCGCCACTCCTCGTCGCGCGTCGAGCGAGTGTGGATGTCGCGCACGTTCATCACGGTCATGCCGGAATAGCTGCTCGCCTCGGGCCGGATGTGGCGGTTCATGAAGTCGGGCAGGCCGCGCTCGACGGCCGCGATACGAGCACCCTCGCGCAGTAGCACGTAGGTATGGAAGTCGGTCGAGCTGTCCCACCGGCTCACGAACACGTCGCCGTTCAAGCTCACGAGCGTAGCGAGCGAGCCGAGCGCATCGAAGCTCAAGTGGGTGTTGCCCGGCAGGTCACGCAAGACGCCGGTTACTCTGAGCGGCGTGCGGTTGTCCATCGTGAGCGTGCGCCCGAGCGGATTGTCCGCGCCGAAGTATTTTCGCGCGAGCCGCTCGCCGAGCACGATCGAGCCCGGCTCGCGGAGCGCGGTCTTCGGATCGCCGGCGAGCCAGTCGAACGCGAAAATCGCGGTGAACGACGGGTCGGCCCAGCGGATCCGCTCTTCGTAGAACGCCTTGTCGCCGAGCGTGAGCAGCGCACGGTCGTCGAACACGCGTGCGGCTTGCTCGATCTCGGGGAAGTCCGCGAGCAGGGCCGGCGCGACCGGCGCGTTGTTCTGCGCGGGCACGCGCTTCGGTGCGCCCTCGCGCGCGTAGTAGTCCCGCGAGATCCGGTAGATGCGATCCGCGTTCGGCCAAAACGCGTCGTAGCTGGTCTCGTAGCGCACGAACACGGCGATCAGCGCGAAGCTCGCCAGGCCGACCGCCAGCCCGACCACGTTGATCGCCGCGTAAAGCTTGTGCGCGGCGAATTGCCGCCAAGCGATTGCGGCGTAGCTACTCCACATGGCTCGCCTGCCCGCGCGCGGCGCCGACTTGCTCGCTCAAGACTCTGCCGTCGAGCATGTTCACGATCCGCCGGCCGTACTCCGCGTGGCTGCGCGAGTGCGTGACCATCACGACGGTGGTGCCCTCGTCGTTCAGCTGCACGAGCAGCTTCATGACCTCCTCGCCGTTCGCGGTATCGAGATTGCCGGTGGGCTCGTCGGCGAGGATCAGCTTCGGCGCGGCCACGAGCGCGCGCGCCACCGCCACGCGCTGCTGCTGCCCCCCGAGAGCTGCGCCGGCAGGTGGCTCGCGCGCGCCGCGATGCCGACCTTCTCGAGCACGGCGTCGACCCGCCGCTTACGTTCGGCGACGGGACGGCGCTGATACACGAGCGGCAGCTCGACGTTCGCGAACACCGTGAGCTCGTCGATCAAGTTGAAGCTCTGGAAGATGAAGCCGATGTTGCGCTTGCGCAGCTGCGCGAGCTTGCGCTCGGGGTAGCGCGACACCTCCTCGCCGAGAAAGAAGTATTGGCCGCCGGTGGGATTGTCGAGCATCCCGACGATGTTGAGCAGCGTGGACTTGCCGCAGCCCGACGGGCCCATGATCGAGGTGAACTCGCCCGCCTCGATCGTGAGATCCACGGCGTCGAGGGCGGTCGTCTCGACCTCGGTGGTTTGAAACACCTTCGACAAGCGCTCGAGCCTGAGCATGACGGCTTCCTTCGATTCGATCGCGAGCGCTTCGACGGCGCTCATCGCGCGATCTCGAGCCGATCGACGGTCTCGAGCCCCGCGTAGTCGGAGGTGATCACTCGATCGCCGGGCTCGAGCCCGTCGACCACCTCGAATTGCTCCGGATTCCGGCGGCCGAGCCTTATCGGCCGGCGCTCGGCCGTCTTGCCGTCCGCGCCGAGCACGAACGCCCAATTGCCGCCCGTCGTGTCCGCGAACGGTCCGCGCGCTAAAAGCAGAGCCTTGGAACGATCTCCCAGCGCGAGCTTGAGCTGCAATGTCTGCCCGCGGCGCACGTTCGGCGGCGTTTCGCCGGCGAACTCGAGGTCCAACTCGAACTGCCCGTCGCGCACCTCCGGATAGACCTTCGTCACGCCGAGCCGATACGTCCGGCCGTCGATCTCGCCTTCGGCGCTCTGACCGGTTGCGACGCGCGTCACGTAGAATTCGTCCACGCGCGCGGTCACCTTGTTGTCGTCGACCGCGTCGATTTGGCCGAGCCGCTCCGCCGGCTTCTTCGCCGCGCCGACCTTGGCCTCGAGAGACGTGAGCCGGCCCGCAATCGGCGCCTTGATCGTGAGGCTCGCAAGATTCGCGCGCGCGAAGGCGAGGTTGCGTTGCAGCTGCTCGACGGTCGACTCGAGCGAGGCGATCTGCGCGAGCCGCATGCGCGCGTCCTGCTGCTGGCTTTCGACGGTCACCTTCCGCCGTTCGCGCTGGAACTCGAGCTCGTCCGCAGTCGCCTCGTAGTCTTGGCGCGCGATCAGCCCGCGATCGGCAAGCTGTTTTCGCCGAGCCGCGAGCTTCGACAGCCGCTTGACGTCGTAGTCGATCTCGACGAGCGAGCTCTCGAGTGCAAGGCGATTCTGCTCCATGGCCAAGCGCGTATTGCGCAGGTTGTTGAGCTGCTCCGCGACCTGCGCCTCGCGCGAGATCGCGTCGAGGTTGAGGGCCGTGTTGCTGAGCTCGACCAGCGGTTGACCCTGCTGCACGATCGAGCCCTCTTCGACGAGCACGTTCTCGACGCGGCCGCCTTCGATCGCATCGAGATACACGGTCGTGCGCGGCGTGACGTTACCACGGATCGGAACGAAGTCCTCGAAACTGCCGAGCGTCGCGGTCGCGATCGTCGCGCGGTCCGCGGGCAGCACGAGCGTGCGGACGCGACTGGCGTCGACGAAGCGCCAGCCGGCCGCAGCGATTCCGGCCGCCGCGAGTGCGAGCGCGACTATCTTCCACGGCCTCACGCGACGCCTCGCGAGCTTGCGATCCATGCCTGCGCCGTCGCGCGCGGCGCGACGCAGCTCCCCGGTGTTCGGTATTGCGGCCATGATCGACGTGCTCCTCAGCGTTGTGATCGACCGGCTGCCCGCTCGCTGTGCCGGGGGAGACCGGCCGAGGTCGGGGCGCGAGCGAGCAACCGTTGCGAGAGCCGGAGCAATTTGCGCGCCAACACCGTCTTTGATTAATATTCAATAGCTTACGATTGCGGACGCGGTGCTCGAGTGTCCGGTCCTGGTACACGCGGTGTCCGCCAGCGTACACTCGCGGCACCGGCTTCGAACACTGGCAACCGCCGCAATGAGCGCTCGCCCCGGACGAATTCTCGTGGTCGACGACGATGCCGGCGTGCTCACGGCGGCGCGCTTGCTCTTGAAGCGCCACTTCGCGGTCGTGCAAACGGAATCCGATCCCCGGCGGTTGCCCGAGCTGCTGCGCGCCGGCTTCGACGTCGTGCTGCTCGACATGAACTTCGCACGCGGCGCGGACAGCGGCGCCGAGGGCCTGGAGTGGCTCGCCAAGATCCTCGAGAGCGATCCCGGGATGGTGGTCGTCCTGATGACCGCTTACGGCGACGTCGCGACGGCCGTCAACGCGATCAAAGCCGGCGCGACCGACTTCGTGCTGAAGCCGTGGCAGAACGAGAAGCTGGTCGCAACGATCAACGCGGCGCTCGCTCTGCGCGGCTCCCGCGACGAGGTCGCACGGCTGCGCACGCGCGAGCGCGAGCTCGTCGGCGTCGCGAACGGCGCCGCGCACCCGGTGATCGGCGCTTCGCCGGCGATGCGCGAGGTGTTCGAGCTCGTGCGCCGCGCCGCACCGACCGATGCGAACGTGCTGATCTCGGGTGAAAGCGGCGTCGGCAAGGAGCTCGTCGCACGCCTGTTGCACGCGCAGTCGCAACGCGCGGCCGAGGTCTTCATGTCGGTCGACTTGGGCGCCGTCAGCGCGACGCTGTTCGAGAGCGAGCTGTTCGGCCACCGCAAGGGCGCGTTCACGGATGCGCGCGACGACCGCGCGGGACGCTTCCAGGCGGCAAGCAAAGGAACCTTGTTCCTCGACGAGATCGGCAATCTGCCGTTGCACCTGCAGGCCAAGCTGTTGAGCGCGCTCGAGCAGCGCACGGTGACGCCGCTCGGAAGCGATCGCGCGGTAGCGGTCGACGTGCGGCTCGTCTGCGCGACGAACAAGCCGCTCGTCGAGCTCGCGCGCGCAGGCGACTTCCGCGACGATTTGCTGTACCGGATCAACACGGTGGAGATCCGCGTGCCGCCGCTGCGCGAGCGCCGCGGCGACATTGCGCCGCTGTTCGAGCATTTCGTCGAGGTTTACGCGCAAAAATACAATCTGCCGGCGAAGCGGCTGTCGCGCGCCGCGCTCAAGCGGCTCGAGGCTTACCTCTGGCCCGGCAACGTGCGCGAGCTGCGCCATGCGGTCGAGCGTGCGCTGATCATGAGCGACTCGCCGACGCTCGACGCGGGCGACTTCCTGCTCGCGCCGCCGCAGACGACGCCGAGCGGCGCGCTCAAGATCGACGACTACAACCTCGAGGCCGTGGAGCAGCGCGTGATTCGAGCGGCGCTCGAGAAGCACGGAGGCAACGTGAGCCGTGCCGCGCGCGAGCTCGGCATCACGCGAACGTCGCTGTACCGCCGCCTGGAGAAGCATGGACTCTAGACGCTTCGAGCTCGGCGTCGCGCTGCAGGTCGCGCTGCTGCTCGCGACCTGCATCGCGATCGCCTATCTCGCGGTCGCGACGAGCTATTACGCCACGCTGCTGCTGCTCGGCGTGACGCTCGCCGTCGAGGTGAGCGCGCTGCTGCGCTACGTCGGCCGCACGAATCGCGAGCTCGCGCGGTTCATGCTCGCGGTCCGGCACGGCGACCTGGCACAAAGCTTCCGCAGCCCGCGCGGCGGCGGCTCGTTCGGGGACCTCGCGGCCGCATTCGAGGAGGTGCTCGAGCGGCTGCGCGGCGACCGAACCGAAACCGAGCGACATGCGACCTACTTGGAGGCCCTCGTGCAGCACGTGCCGGTCGCCGTGCTCGCGTTGGACGACGGGGGCGGCATCGACCTGTACAACCACGCGGCCCGCCGCTTGTTCGGTGCGGGCGCGCCGCGCAAGCTGCGCGACTTCTCGGCGTTCGGCACCGATTTCCCGCGGCGCATTCACGCGCTCGTGCCGGGCCGCTCGGAGCTGATCGAGGTCACGCGAGAGGGCGCACAGTTGCAGCTGAACGCGCTCGCGACCGAGGTCACGATCGGCGCACGCGTCTACAAGATCGTGTCGCTGCAGGACATCCACGGCGAGCTCGAAGCGCGAGAGATCGAAGCCTGGCAGAACCTGATTCGCGTGCTCACGCACGAGATCATGAACTCCGCCACGCCGATCTCCTCGCTCGCGACGACCGCCGCCGAGCTGCTGGCCGAAGCGCGCGCGCATCCCGGGCAGCGAGACGCGATCGACGACGCACACGACGCGGTCACGACGATCGCGCAGCGCACCGATGCGCTGGTGCGCTTCGTCGAAAGCTACCGCCGGCTCACCAAGGTGCCGAAGCCCGCGGTGGCCGCCATCCCGGCGGCGGAGCTGTTGGACCGGGTCGTGCAGCTCATGCACCCGGAGCTCGCGAGCCGCGGCATCGCGCTCGTCCAGCGCGTCGCACCGCGCAACTTGCTGCTCGAGGTGGATGCCGGGCTGCTCGAGCAGGTGCTGATCAACCTGCTGCGCAACGCGATCGATGCGCTCGACGGCGCCGCCGCGCCCGAGATCGGGCTGACGGCGGAGATCGACGCGGGCGGCCGCGCCGTGATCGTGGTCGAGGACAATGGCCGCGGCATGGACGAGCACGTGCGCGCCAATGTGTTCGTGCCGTTCTTCACGACCAAGCGGCACGGCACCGGCATCGGCCTCGCGTTGGTGCGTCAGATCATGCGCTCGCACCGCGGCAGCGTCGGCGTGCAGTCGGCGCCCGGACGCGGCACGGCCGTGCGGCTGAGCTTCTGATCGAACGCGTTGCGCAGCCTCAAGCGAAGCGGACGAAGACGGCCACGCCGATCATCGCGAGGCCGAGCGCCATTTTCGCAGCCGTGCCGAGCAGGAGCCCGACGGTTGCGCCGATGCCGGCGCGGCCGGCCGCCTTGAGGTCGCTGCGCACGGTAAGCTCGCCCACGAGCGCGCCGACGAACGGCCCGACGAGCACGCCGATCAGGCCGAAGAACAGACCGACGGTCGCACCGATCGCGGCACCGAGCATTGCGCGGCCGGACGCTCCGTAGCGGCGCGCGCCGAACGCGCCGGCGACGAAGTCCGCCGCGATCGCGAGCGCAGCCAGCACGCCGACCACGACGAGCGTGCGCGTGCCGATATACATGAAGTCCTCGGCCCAGGCCGCCGCGAGAATTCCGCCGAAGAGCAGCGGTGCGCCGGGCAGCACCGGCAACACCAGCCCGACGAGCCCGATCGCGAGCAGCAGGCCCGCGAGCAGCCATATCAATATCGTCGTCGGCTCCAACCGCGATCACTCGGACTCGTTTGACGCAGGTTCGCAGCCGTACGCTAAGCTAGTCAACAAAACTCGCCTCGCCTTCCGTCGTAGGGGGAACCATGGAAACGAACCGCCGCGCGAGCGCGCGCGCTGCAGCCATGCGCCGTTCGCGGGCCGCGGTCATGCTGCTCGGCATCATCGCGGCCGGTGCCGCGAGCGCGCAATGGCTGCACTACCCGACGGCCGGTGTACCGCACAAACCGAACGGCGAGCCCGACCTCGAGGGGCCCGCACCACGCACGGCCGACGGCAAGCCGGACCTCTCCGGCATCTGGGTCTCGCACGAGCAGCTGCCCGAGGAATGCACCGGCGGCGGCACCGACTGCATTCTGCAAATGCCGCTGCCGGTCGATGCGATCTCGATCGGCCGAACCGTGGAGGGCGGGCTGCCGTATCGAGCGTGGGCGAAGGCGCTCGTCGAGCGCCGCACCGCCGACCAGAGCAAGGACGATCCGCACGCGCGCTGCCTGCCGCCGAACTTTCCGCGCGCGTACTCGCTGCCGCAATACAAGAAGATCGTGCAGACGCCGGGTCTCGTCTTGCTGCTGCACGAGTTCAACGCGAGCTTCAGGCAGATCTTCACCGATGGCCGGCCGCTGCCCGAGGACCCCGAGCCGTCGTGGAACGGTTATTCGACGGGACACTGGGAGGGCGACACCCTGGTCGTCGAGACGAACGGCTTCCGTGACGATTTGTGGCTCGATTTGTCGGGCAGCCCGCTCACGTCGGCCGCGAAGGTCACGGAGCGCTTCCGCCGCAAGAGCTACGGCACGCTCGAGATTCGAGTCACCGTCGACGATCCGAAGGCCTACACCGAGCCCTGGACCGCGACGCTGACGCAGCAGATCGTGCTGGACACGGAGATCATGGACCAGATCTGCCTGGAGAACGAGCGCTCGGTCGCGCTGATGAGCGGCCGATGACGCGCATCGCATCGCCGCGCGCATGAAGGCTCTGCTCGCGCTGCTCGCAATCGCGTCGATCGCCGGCACGATCGGCCAGTGGTACCCGTTCGCGAGCGAGCGGCTGTGGGCGATCGGTGCCGTCACGCTCGAGCTGTGGCCGTGGCTGCTCGTGCTGAATGCAATCGGTATCGCGCTCGCGCGCGGCCGGCGGCGGGTCGTGCTGCCCGTGTTCGCGCTCGGCGCAGTGCTCAACGTTTGGCCCGCGCTGCTCGTGCTCGGCGTCGCGAGCGACTTCGGGCGGCAATGGCGGGCGCAGAGCCTCGATCCGGCGGCCGCACCCGCGATCGGCCTCGGCGAGGTGCTCGCGGGCGCGCTCGGCGCACGCCGCACCGCCGCAATCGCGCCCGAGAAGCTGCCGCTCGGCACGCTCTACTACGGACCGACAGCCGGCGCGGCCCCTCATCCGATCGTCGTGGACATTCACGGCGGCTCGTGGCAGCACGAATCCGCGGGCACCGACGGCGGCTTCTGCAGCGACCTGGCCGCGCACGGCTGGGCCGTGTTCTCGCTCGAGTATCGGCTCGTGCCGGCCGCACGCTTCCCGGCGCAACTCGACGACGTGCGCGCGGGCATTGCGTGGATTCGGGCACACGCCTCGGAGTATGGCGCGGACGCATCGCGCCTGGCGCTGGTCGGCCGCTCGGCCGGCGGCGAGCTGGCGCTGCTCGCGGCGTACACGAGCGACGCGCCGATCGCGGCCGTGGCCGCCTACTATGCGCCGGCCGACCTTGCGGCGCTCTACGCCGCGCCGCCCCGCCCCGACCCGCTCGACGTGCGCGCGAAGCTCGCGGCGTTCCTCGGCGGCGCGCCGAGCGACGCTCCGGAGGTCTACCGCGAAGCGTCCCCCTCAAGCCACGTGCGCGCCGGATTGCCGCCGACGCTGCTGCTGCAGGGCACGCGCGACGACGTCGTGCCGACGAAGCTCACGCGCGCCTTCCGCGACCGGCTCGCGGCGAGCGGCAACCGCGTGCTGCTGCTCGAGCTGCCGTGGTCGCAGCACTCGTTCGACTTCGTGCCGTACGGGCCCGCCGGCACGCTCGCGCGGGCGGCCGTCGTCTCGTTCTTGACGGCCACGCAGCAAACTGGTCTACAGTCCGCCGTAACGCCGCGCTGATCGCGGCTCGGAAAACGCCATGCGCTACCTGCTCGTTCATTTGCTCGTGAGCGCCGTGCTGCTGCTGCTCGTCGACTACTTCGTCGACGGCATCGCGATCACCGGCTTCGGCCACGCGCTGCTCGCGGCGGCCGTGCTCGGCGTCGTGAACTTCATCGTGCGGCCGATCCTCGTGCTCGTGACGCTGCCGATCACGATCGTTACGCTCGGACTGTTCCTGTTCGTGATCAATGCGCTGATGCTCGAGCTCGCGGCCGCGGTCGTCCCGGGTTTTCGAATCACGAGCTTCGGCGCGGCGCTGCTCGGCGCGCTATTGCTTGCGATCTTCAACCTGGCGGTGAGCATGTTGCTCACGCCGCGCAAGCGCGACTGAGAGGCACGGCGGTGCGAGTGGCCGTATTCGGCACCGGCGGGGTCGGCGGCTATTTCGGCGCGCGGCTCGCCGCAGCCGGCGAGGACGTCACGTTCATCGCGCGCGGCGCACACCTCGCCGCGCTGCGCGAACACGGCCTGCGCGTCGACAGCGTCCATGGCGACCTGCTGATAAGCCCGGCGCACGCGACCGACGCGCCGGGGGACGTCGGCCCGGTCGACGTCGTGCTGCTCGGAGTGAAGACTTGGCAGGTCGAGGACGTCACGCCGGCTCTCGCGCCGTTGCTCGATCGCGATACTTGCGTCGTGCCGCTGCAAAACGGCGTCGAGACGGCCGACGTGCTCGCGACGGCGCTCGGCGCGCAGCACGCCGTCGGCGGCGTCTGCGGCGGCTTCTGCTTCATCGAGGCGCCGGGCTTCATTCGCCACATCGGCGGCGCGACGTTCATCCAATTCGGCGAGCTCGACGGCCGCGAATCGAAGCGGCTCGAGCGCCTGCGCGCCGCTTTCGAGCGCGCCAACGTCGACGTCGCGATTCCCCCCGACATCCGCGTCGCGCTCTGGCTGAAGCTGATGCTCGTCGTGCCGTTCGGCAGCGTGGGCGCAGTCGCCCGCGCACCGGTCGGCGTGCTGATGAGCGTGCCCGAGACTCGCGCGCTCGTCGAGCGCGGCATCGCCGAGATCGACGCCGTCGCGCGCGCGCACGGCGTCGACCTGCCGCGCGACGCCCCCGCGCGCACGCTCGCGACGCTCGACTCGCTCACGCCGAGCGGCACGTCGTCGCTGCAGCGCGACGTTGCGGCCGGCAAGCGCTCGGAGCTCGACGCGTGGACCGGCGCGGTCGTGCGGCTCGGCGCCGCACGCGGCGTGCCGACGCCGGTCCACGCGTTCGTCTACGCCGCGCTCGCGCCGCTCGAGCAGCGGGCGCGCGGGGAGCGCTCGTTCTAGATCTGCGGGGCGCCCGGTCCCGGACCGCCGCCGCCGGGTCCGCGCCCGCCGCGGCCGCCGAAGCGCGGCCGCGCATCGAACTCCTCGCGCGAGATCGAGCCGTTGCCGTCCTTGTCCCAGCTCTTGAAGATCTCGTCGGGATCGCGGCGAGGTCGCGCGGCTTGGCCGCCGCCCTGCCCACCCCCATCGTTCTCGCCGCCGCCGAAACCGCCGCGCCGACCGCCGCCGCGGTTCGCGAAGCGGTCGAACATCGCTTGCACCTCGTCTTTCGACAGCACGCCGTCGTGGTTCGTGTCCAAGCTGTCGAACGACGGCGGTCCGGGACGCTGCTGCGCGAGCAGCATCCCGCTCGGCGCGCACAACACGACGCCGAGCGCCGCGACCCATGCCCTCTTCATCGATGCACTCCTGTGGCTGCCGGCTCCTGCCGGTAACGGCGAGCAACGCGCAGCCGTGCGGGCCGGTTGACGCAGCGACGGCGCGGCGCTTCGGTCTGCAGAAAACTTCAGGCCGGGAGAGGGAGCGCCGAGCGGGCTAAAAGCCCTGCGGCCAGAGCCGCCGATACGGCGCGCTGGTACGCCAGCGCTCCCCGACGCTCGGATGGAACCCATCGCCCGCACGCGGCGCGCGCGCTTTCGGCTTGAGATCGAACGGCGGCTTCGTCCACGGCGTATGGAAGTCCTGGCCGAAGCGCGTGAGGTCGAGCGGCCGGGGCGGCGGCGTGGCGAATCGTGCACCGACGCTCGCGACCTTGCGCGTGAGCCAGTCGAGCGCGATGTCGGACAGCCCCGACTCGTCCGCAGGGTAGCCGCCGCCGACGTCGGAATGCGCGCCGATGAACCACATCTCCTCGACGCGCGGGTCACGTTCCCAGCGCGTGACCGGAAAGTCGCGGCGGCGCTCGTCCAGCGCCATCGCATGGAAACCGCGCTCGACCACACGCGGCAGCTTGCGATCGACGAAGCTGAAGAAGTCCTTGCGCGAGCCCGACACGTAGCTCGGAATGCCCATCGAGCCGACCGTGTCCCAGACGGCGACCGACTCGATCGGCACGTTCGGCACGAGATCGCCCTTGCGCAACGCGACGCGCGCGACGGTGTCGCCCGCGAAGTCCGCGAGCGCACCGAGCAGCGACGTGAGACGTTTGTCGCCGCGGAACACCACGCCCTTGCAGTGCAGCCAAGCCGCGAAGCCGCGCAGATACGCCTCGCGTTTGTCGCCCGGATCGTAGCGGCTCGGGTTCAGCAGGCCGACGCCCGAGATCATCCCAGCGAGGCCACGTGCCGTGTACGCGCCGCGGCTGAAGCCGATGATGTGAATCGAATCGCCCGCGGCGTAGTTTCGCGAGATGAACGTGTAGCCGCGCACGATGCGCGCGATCACGCCGACGCCGAACACGCCGCCGAGCACCTTCAAAACGGGATTGCGCGAGTCGCCGACGCCGTGGATGTACTTCGCGACCTGCACGAGCGCACCGGTCGCGTCGCGCGCGAGCGTCTCGGTCTCGTTCTCGAGCGCGTGCGTCTCCGCAGTCGACCAACCTTCGAGGCCCGCGAACAGCTTGACGACGTTCGTCACCCCGTCGCGCAGCGCCGGGTCGGCCTGCACTGCGCCGTCGATATCGGCGGTGCTGCCCGCGTCGCCCGGGCCGTTCCAGGTGCCGTCCGCGCAAAAGACGATCTGCTTCATGTCGGCGTTCCTCGCTCACGCCCGAGCCGCGTTTGGATGGCGGCGTCGTGCGCCGGCGCGCCGCGACTCCGAGGGTCGGCGATCAGTTCAAGTCCGGCGACTGCAGCGCGGGCGCGTACCAGGCCTTGTTGCGGACGTGCGTGCGCGTCTTGATGCGCCAGCCTTTCGGCGTGCGCACGAACACGTCCTCGTAGCCGCCGTGGCGGTCGACGGTGCCGGGCCCGCGCATCTCGAGCTGCACGAGATACGTGTGGCCGACTGCGCCCTCCGGCGTCGCCGTGATCACGGGATTCAGCATCAGGTGACTCCAACCCCACCACGGCAGCTTGGTCTTGCAGCCTTTCGACCCTCCGCCGATGAGCTCCGCGAGCGCCTCGCGACCCTTCGCGAGCACGCGGCCGCCGGCCGCGTAGCCCTGATCGGAGTTCTTGTCGATGAACTCCCCGTCGGGCGTGAACACGTCCGCATAGTCGTAACCGTTGTTGCCGCAAGTATCGATGCCGTGCGCGTACTTGTAGAGCAGCTGCTGAATCTCGATATAGTCACCCGCGGTGAGCCCGCCGCCCGCCGCTTGCGCCACACCGATGCGGCCCTGACCCGCAACGAACGCGAGCGTCACCAGCGCCGCAACCCCGATCACCGCCAATACGTTCTTCACCATGCTGATCCTCCTCCGATTAAAACCAGGCAGATACCGCCGAGCAAACGATCGGTCGAACGGCATCGCAGTCAGCGAAGCCAGCCGAGCACGGCCTCGACGCGCGCGTCGATCCAGCTCGAGACGCGTTCCCAAACCGGCACCGGCGCGCCGCACGCGCGGCTCACGTCGATTGCGAGCGGCTCGCCGCGCAGTGGAGCCGGCGGCAGCGGCATCGAACGCGTGATGATGCCGGTGGTCGTGCGGAACACGTAGTAGACGTTCGAAGGATCGATGTCGGTATAGGTGGAGCTGCCGTAGGTCGCATCGATCAGAAAATTGAACCGGCCAAGCGAATCCGCGAGCGACACCACATCGAGCGCGGTATCGGGCCCGAGATCGTGCGCGACGTTCCTGCGCTCGTTCTGCGCTGCCGCAGTGCGGTAACGGCCCTCGAGCCGATCGAGGCGGTACTGCGAGTCGAGGCCGAGCAACGTCGCCCAGTATTTCCACTTCAGAAATGCGGCGTCGATACGCCATTGCTCGCCGAAGATCCGAAACGTGCGCTCGTCGCAGCGATCGCCGGTGCGCAGGTGGGCAAGGTACTCGCCATCGCCGGTCGGCTCGAAGCGCAGCTCGGCGATCAGCGTCTCGGCCGTGAGGGCGTGGTACGTGTAGACGGAGGCCGACAGCAACGTCAGCACGAGCGCCAGCAGCAGCACCACGAGCGCGAGCGACACCGTGACGGCTCGACGCATGAGCCGCATGTCAACGCCTAGAGGCCGCGCGCGGGATGCCCGCGCAGGAGAACTGAACGAACGGATCGAGTCGGCAGACTCTCATGCGTCGTGCGAGAATAGCACGCGCCGTAAAACCCGATGAGCTTCCGCGATGCGCGACGCAGTGCAGCAAATCATCGAGCGCTTCGCGCTCGTTCCCCATCCCGAAAGCGGCTACTTCCGCGAGGTATTTCGCTCGAACATCGAGGTCGAGCGGCTCCGCGGCTCCGCAGCGCGTGCCACGCGCCGCTGCGGCGGCACCCTGATCTACTTTCTGCTCGCCGGCCGCGATTTCTCGGCGCTGCATCGACTACGCGGTAGCGACGAGATCTGGCAGCTGTACGCGGGCGGCCCGCTCGAGCTGCATACGCTCGACGATGCGGGCCACGTGTGCACGCGGCTCAGTGCCGACCTGGCAGCCGGTGAGCCCGCGGCCATCGTGCCGGCCGGCCGCTGGCAGGCAGCGCGGCTCGCGCCCGGCGCGGAGTTCGCGTTTTGCGGCTGCACGGTCGCGCCGGGTTTCGATTTCGCGGATTACGACATGCCCCCCGCCCGCGAGCTGATCGCGGAGCATCCGCGCCACGAACGGCTCATTCGCGAGCTCACGCGCGGCTGAAGGCGATGCTCACGATCTACGGACGCAGCAACTCCGTGAATGTGCAAAAGGTGCTTTGGTGCCTTGCCGAGCTCGATGAGCCGTACGAGCGCATCGACGCGGGTCTCGCGTTCGGCAAAAACCGCGAACCGTGGTATCTCGCGCTGAATCCGAACGGCCGCGTGCCGCTGCTCGTCGATGGCGCGTTCAGCCTCTGGGAATCGAATTCGATCGTCCGCTACCTCGCGGCCAAGCACGACTCGGGCGGCCTCTATCCGACCGATCTTGAGACGAGGGCGCACGCCGAGCGCTGGATGGACTGGCAGCTCTCGACCCTCGTTCAACCGGTCTCGATCGTCTTCTGGAACTTGATCCGTACTCCCCCCTCGGGCCCGGATCGCGCCGCCGTCGCAAAGGGCACGGACGAGGCGAATCGGGCAGTCGAGATGCTCGACCGACATCTCGCGAACCGGCCGTTCGTCGCCGGCGACCGGCTCACGGTCGGAGATATCCCGGTCGGCGCGACCGTGCATCGCTGGCTCGCGCTGCCCGGCGTCGACCACCCGCCGCTGCCCGCGGTGAACGCTTGGCACCAGCGGCTCGCGGCTCGAACCGCCTTCCGCGAGCACGTGATGCTGCCGCTCAGCTGACGCCGCTTTTGACGTCGCCGAGACACTGCGGTAATTTCACGCGGTAAGCCGAGGGAAACCAATAAGAAGATTCGGGGCCGGCCGACGTCAGATCGAACCTTCAGCTGCGACTCGTGCGGTCGTGAACTGCGTCCGCGCTCGCCGCGTGCTCGATGGACATAATCCGGCCCTTTCAGCGTCGAGATTCAGTGGAGGGTGGGGAAACTATCTTATGAGTAAAGCGCACCGCGCCGTGGTCGCCGTGCTGGCGCTGTTCCTCGCTGCCTCCGCGCTTTCGCAAGACGAGCCGTTGTTCCCGCGCCCGCCAGCGCTCGAGGCCGCGGTCAAGTTCTGGACGCGCGTCTACACGGAGATCAGCACGCACGAGGGCTTCATTCACGACTCGCTGCGGCTCGACATCGTCTATCAGACGGTCCGCATCCCGGACAGCTCGAATCCGCGCGAGCGGCGCCGCCGGATCGAGCGCGCGCTCGACGCCACTCACGACGTGCTGCTCAAGCTGGCGGCCGGCGCCCAGTCGAGCGATGACGAGCGCCGCGTGCTCGCGCTGTTTCCTCCGGATACCCCGAAGACCGAGTTCCGCGCAGCTGCGGAACGCCTGCGCTTCCAGCTCGGCCAAGCCGACCGCTTCAAGGCCGGCCTGATCCGCTCGGGCGCCTACAAGGCGTATATCTACCAGATACTCGACAAGGAAGGCCTGCCGCACGAGCTCGCGGCGTTGCCGCACGTCGAGTCGTCGTTCGACCCCACGGCGTACTCCAAGGTCGGGGCGGCCGGCCTCTGGCAGTTCACGCGCTCGACCGGCATGCGTTACATGAAGATCGATCACATCGTCGACGAGCGGCGCGACCCGTTCTTCGCGACCGCGGCCGCCGCCCGGCTGCTCGCCGACAACTACAGCGTGCTGCAAAGTTGGCCGCTTGCGCTCACCGCCTACAACCACGGGCTCGCCGGCATGCGCCGCGCCCAGCTGCAGCAGGGCACGAGCGACATCGGCACGATCGTGCGCAAGTATCAAAGCCGCTCGTTCGGCTTCGCCTCGCGAAACTTCTATGCAGCGTTTCTCGCCGCGGTGGACGTCGATGCGAATCCCGAGGCGTACTTCGGCAAACTGGACCTCGACGACCCGAGCCCGACGACCGTCGTCGCCGTGCCCGATTACATGACCGCCAAGACGCTCGCGAACGCGCTGAACGTGCGCGTCGGCGCTTTGCGAGACTTGAATCCGGCACTGATGGACGCCGTGTGGGAAGGCGACAAGCTCGTGCCGAAGGGTTTTGCGCTGCGCGTGCCGCGCCCCACGGCCGCGGTCGCCGAGGAGCTGCTTGCGAGCGTCGAGCCGAAGGAGCGCTACGCTGCGCAACGCCCCGACCTGCAGCATCGCGTTCGCCGCGGAGACACGCTGTCGCAAATTGCGGCCGAATACCACGTGAGCCTCGCGGCATTGATGCGGATGAACGGCCTCTCCGGCCGCGACATGATCAGGATCGGCCAGATGATCTCGCTGCCGGGCGAGGCGGGCGGTGCCCCCGTGGCGGCCGCGGTGCTCGTGCGCAACGACGAGCCGCCGACCGTCGCAGGGCCCATCGAGGCGGGGGCCGCGGCGACCTACACCGTGCGTCGCGGCGACAGCATCGAGCGGATCTCGACACGACTCGGTATCGATACGGACAAGCTGCTCGCCGCAAACGCGATTACGAACAAGAACCGCATTTACGCGGGCCAGACGCTGCAGCTGCCGGGCGCAGGCGAGACGGCCGAGCCGGCGGACACGCTGTTCGCCGCGGCCGACACGACGCCCGCGGCGGCTGCGGACGAGGCGCCGGTCGCGGCCGCGACGGCTGCGACCGCCTCCGCGCTCGACGACGACGGCCGCGGCACGGAGGCCGAGGAGCTCGAGGCTGCGAATGCGCCGGCGGTGCTCGCGAACGGCTCGCCGGCCGAGCCGGACACCGCCGATGCCGATGCGGACGCCGACGCGGACGGCGATACGGTCGCGAGCGCGCAGGACGCTCTTGCCGCGGACCCGAGCGATTACTCGGTCTCGGCCGACGACCAGATCGAGGTGCAGCCGCTCGAGACGCTCGGCCACTACGCCGACTGGCTCGAGATTCCGACGCAGCGGCTGCGTAACCTGAATCACCTCAAGTTTCACGAGGCGGTCGTGATCGGCCAATCGCTCAAGCTCGATCTGTCGCACGTGGATGCGATGACTTTCGAAAAGCGCCGCGTCGCCTACCAGCAGCAGCGCCAGAGCGAGTTCTTCGCGGCTTACCAGATCGAGGACACGGAAACGCACACGATCAAGTCCGGCGAGTCTCTGTGGATCCTCGCGGCGCACCAGTATCGCGTGCCGCTTTGGCTGCTGCGCCAGTACAACCCGGATCTGAACCTCGACCGTGTCCAACCCGGCACCGTCGTGAAGTTCCCGCGGCTGCGCGCAATCGACGGCGACGACAACGCGCCGGCGGCGGCCACCGTGCAGACGGTCGCCGAAACCGCCAACTGAGCGCGAAGGCGCGAAGCGATGGCCGCGCCGACCGACCCCGTGAGCGACTCGTCGCTCGCCGGTCGACGCATCGCCGTTCCCGAGACACGCCAGCTCGACGTGCTCGCCAGCCTGCTCGAGCGGCGCGGCGCCGAAGTACTGCGCTGTCCGCTCGTCGGCATCGAGGATGCCCCGGATGCGGCCCCGGTGGTGGCCTGGATCGAGCGGCGCATCGTGCAGGCCGACGATCTCGTCGTGTTCTACACGGGCGAAGGAATCGAACGGCTGCTCGGCTTCGCGAAACGCGCGAGCCGCGAAGCCGAGCTCATCGCAGCGCTCGACCGCTCGCCGAAGCTCACGCGCGGCCCGAAACCTAAGCGTGCGCTGCGCCGGATCGGCCTCGAGCCGCAGCACGAAGCGGAGCAGCCGACCACGGCGGGCCTGATCGCGACACTCGCTCGCATCGATCTGCCGCAGCGGCGCGTCGCAGTGCAGCTCTACGACGCCGGCCAGGACCCTGCCCTGCTCGAGGCGCTGCGATCGCGCGGTGTCGAGCCCGACATCGTCGCACCCTACGTCTACGCCTCGGCGGCCGAGGACCAGCAGGTGGTGCAGCTGATCGACGCCCTGGCAGCGGGCCGTATCGACGCAATCGCGTTCACGAGCAGGGCGCAGGTGCAAAGGCTCGCGGGCGTCGCACGCGCGCGCGGGCTCGAGGGCGTGCTGCGCCACGGGCTCGAGCGCACGCGCGTGGCGGCCGTCGGCCCCGTCGTTGCGGACGAGCTCGCGCGCGCGGGCTTCAAGGTGGATGCGATGCCCGAGGAAAGCTGGTCGATGAAGCCGCTCGTGACGAGCCTGAGCGAGCTGCTCGGCTGATTCGGCGAAGCGGCCGCAACGTGAGCCGCAGCCGCACCGAGGCGGCGCCGCGCTAGGTGCGCCGCCGCAGCTGCATCGCGGTCGGTCGGCCGTCGCCCGTCGGCTGGTACCACACGGAGAAATCCGCGAGCGCCGTGTGGTACTGACCGAGCGGATCGTCGCCCGTGAGCTCGAATGCGTCGAAGCCCGTGCGCAGCATGAAGAACAGCTGCTCCATCAGCACGTCGCCGACCGCCCGCAGCTCGCCCGCGAAGCCGTAGCGCTCACGCAGCAATCGTGCATAGGAGTACGCGCGGCCGTCGCGAAATTTCGGGAACTCGAGTGCGATCAGATCAAACCGCGGCACGTCGTCACCGATGAGCTCGGGCGACTGATCACTGTGCAGCCGAATTCCGAGCGGCGTGCCGCGGGCGAGCAGTGCGTCGCGCTGCGCCTGCCACTGCGCAAGCGACACGAGTACCGGCCCTTCCGGCGGCAACGCGTCCGCGGCGCTCGCGTCGAAGTACGGATCGTCGACGAGCCGATTGTCCTTGATGAGCGCCATCAGGCGGCTTGCGTCTGTTCGCCGTAGACGGCGCCCTTGAACGGCTCGATGCCGACGCGGCGATAGGTATCGAGGAAGCGCTCCTCGGGTCGACGCAGGTCGAGGTAGCGATCGACGATTTTGCGAATCGCGCCCGGCACGTCGGCTTGCGGAAGCCCCGGTCCGAGGCGATCGCCGAGCGACGCGCGCTCGTCCGAGGAGCCGCCCAGAGTGAGCTGGAAGAACTCCTGGCCGCGCTTGTCGACACCGAGAATGCCGATGTGCCCGACGTGGTGGTGGCCGCACGCGTTCATGCAGCCCGAGATGTTGATCGTGAACTGACCGATCTTCTGCAGCTCGTCGAGGTCGCTGAACGCGTGGCTGATGTCCTGCGCGATGGGGATCGAGCGCGCGTTCGCGAGCGCGCAATAGTCGAGCCCGGGGCAGCAGATGATGTCGGAGAGGAGACCCAGGTTCGGTGTCGCGAGATCGAGCGCGGCGAGCTCGCGCCACAGCGCGTGCAGCTCGCTCTGCTTCACGTCCACCAGCACCAGATTCTGCCGATGGCTCACACGAATCTCGCCGAAGCTGTAGCGGTCCGCGAGGTCGGCCACCGCGTCCATCTTGTCCGCCGTGATGTCGCCGGGCACCTTCCCCGGCGCCTTCAGCGACACGTTCACGATGGCGTAGCCCGGCACCTTGTGCTCGACCACGTTGCCCCGCATCCAGCGGTCGAACGCGCGATCGGCGGCCCGCAGCGCGTCGAGCGCCTCGGTCTCGTCCTCGAGCTGCTGGTACGCGGGCGGCGCGAAATACGCGTTGATGCGCTCGATCTCGGCGTCCGGCACGAGCAGCGGACCGCCCTTCGTGAGCTCCCACTCGCGATCGACGAGCTCACGGTATTTGTCGATGCCCATCTGGTTCACGATGATCTTGATGCGCGCCTTGTGGATGTTGTCGCGCCGGCCGTGCATGTTGTAGACGCGCAGGATGGCCTCGACGTACGACAACAGGTGCTCCGGCTCGAGCCACTTGCGGATCGTGTGGGCGATGTAAGGCGTGCGGCCGAGGCCGCCGCCGACCAGCACCTCGAAGCCGATCTCGCCACGCTCGTTGCGATGCATGCGCAGCCCGATGTCGTGCACCGCGACCGCCGCACGGTCATGCGGTGCGCCCGTCACCGCGATTTTGAACTTCCGCGGCAAATACGAGAACTCCGGGTGGAGCACGGAGTACTGGCGGAGCAGCTCGCAGTAAACGCGCGGATCGGCGAGCTCGTCCTTTGCGCGGCCGGCGTATTGATCCGAGGTGATGTTGCGAACGCAGTTGCCGGAGGACTGGATCGATGTCACCTCGACGGCCGCAAGCGCGGCGATCGCGTCGGGCGCTTGCTCGAGCTTGATCCAGTTGTATTGGATGTTCTGACGCGTCGTGAAGTGGCCGAAGCCCCGGTCGTACTTGCGTGCGACGTCGGCGAAGGTGCGCATCTGCCCTGACGACAACGTGCCGTACGGCACGTTGACCCTGAGCATGTAGGCGTGCAGCTGCAGATAGAGTCCGTTCATGAGGCGCAGCGGCCGGAACTGGTCCTCGTTCAGCTCGCCCGCGATGCGCCGCTTCACCTGGCGGCGGAACTGCGCGACCCGCTCGGCTACGAGCGTTTGGTCGAATTCGTCGTATCGATACATTCGTGCTACCTGTCGTTTGCCGGCGGGCTCGAGCGCGCGTCGGTGAGCTCGGGGAGATCGGTGCGCACGGTCGGCCCGAACGCCCGGATGGCCTCGCGAATCGCAGTCGGCCTGGCTTTGCCGCCGTCGATCTCGATCTCGATCAGCTGCGGATCGATCACGATGCTGGCCGTCTCATGGTCCTTCGCGACCGCGAGCCGCCGGTCGGCCAGCGCGGCGTCGTCGACGATCTCGCCGCGCTCGATCGACGGTTCCCAGGCATCGTCCGGCGCCAGGAACACCACGGCGCCGTCCACCAGCCGGTTTGCAATGATCATTTGCCGCATGCGCGAGCACTCGGCGCGTTCGGCGCGCCGGCCAGACCTTCGGGATCGAGTATTTTACACGGCGGCCGCGGGGCGACCGTTAGAAGAAAGGCGCCGATCCATATGCCCTAAAAGGCGGCGGCCGACCGCCTAGCCCGAGGCATTGCGGCCCTCGGCCCGCGGTGCGAACGCCACGACGCCCGCCGCCTGGCCGGCGCGCCACTGCGCGGTCCACGCCAAGAATTCGTCGGCCGGCAGCGGCTTGGCGATGTAGTAGCCCTGCGCGTATTCGCAGCCGAACGCGGTGAGCCGCTCCAGCGCGTCCGCCGTCTCGACGCCCTCGGCCACGACCGTGAGGCCGAGCTGATGCGCGAGATCGATCGTGGCGCGGACGATCGCCTCGTCCGTGCGCTCCGGAATGCCGAACACGAACGATTTGTCGATCTTCAGCTCGTCGAGCGGCAAGCGCTTCAGCTGAGCGAGCGCCGACTGGCCGGTCCCGAAATCGTCCACGGCGATCCTGAAACCGAGCTCATGGATGCACGACACCACCGCGAGCGACTTGTGCACGTTGTGCATGATCGCGCTTTCCGTGACCTCGAGCGTGATCTGCGCGGGCGCGAGCGAATGCTGTTTCACGAGAT
This sequence comes from uncultured Gammaproteobacteria bacterium, assembly GCA_963817615.1. GTDB lineage: Bacteria > Pseudomonadota > Gammaproteobacteria > Steroidobacterales > Rariloculaceae > FEN-1219. Next base: position 222,201 of record CAWFPH010000004.1, read on the forward strand.
CGAGCAGGAAATACGGCAGGTACTCGTCGACGAGGTCGTCGACCGAGATATTGACCGCGACCGAGAGCCGCACGCCTCGATCGCGCCACGAGGCGCAGTGTGCGACAGCCTCCCGCAGCGCCCAGCGCGTGAGGTGCGCAATGCCGCCGGCCTGCTCGATCGCGCCGACGAACGCGTCGGGTGCGAGCCGGCCGAGCTCCGGATGCTGCCAGCGAACGAGCGCCTCTGCCCCGTACGGCTCGCGGGTGCGACAGTCGATCTTCGGCTGAAAGGCGAGCTGAAGCTCGCGGTTGCGCAGCGCTTGCGGAAAATCGCCGACGATCCTGATCTGTTGCAGCTCGCGCTCGTCCTGACCGAGCCGGTAAACCGCGACCGTCTCGTGGCATGCGAGCGCCGCGCTGCGCGCGCTCGAAGCCCGCCGGCAGAGCTCGGCGGCGTCTTCGCTGTGCTCGGGATAGCACGCGATGCCGGCCGTCGCCTGCAGCGAAATGTTCGCGTCGCCGACGCGCACGCCGGCCCGCAGCAAGTCGGCCTGGTACTCGACCCACTGCGCGGCCTGTTGCGCGTCGAAGCCGGGCAGACCGACCACGAACTCATGGCCATTCAAGTGACCGAGCACTTGGCCGTCGGCGATCCGGGCCTGCAGCAGCGCGGCTGCGAGCTTGATCACCTCGTCGCCGGCGCGATGCCCGAGCGACGAGACGATGCCGGCGAAGCGGTCGAGCCCGAGGCAGACGACGGTCATCGTACGTGCGCGCGGCGATCGCCTCGCGTAGCTCGGCGGTGGCGAGCTCGCGGTTCGGCAACCCCGAGAGGCCGTCGTGGTGGGCTTGGTGGAAGATGCGCCGCTCGCGGTCGGCGATCGCATGCTGCATTGCGTTGAAGCTGCCGGCGAGCTCCCCGAGCTCATCGGAGGACCCCACGGCGATCTCTTCCGTGTAGACGCCTTCGCGCATGCGCCGCGCCGCGGCGGCCAAGTTCTGCACCGGCCGCGTGACCGTCTTCGCCAGCCAAAACGAGCCGCTGACCGCGAGCAGGAGCGACAGGCTCGTGATGAGGAGCAAGATATTACGGATGCTCCGGTACGAGGCGGTGGCCGCGTCCATCGACAACTGCAGCGCCACGTGCACGTCGCTGCCGTTCACGAACGGCCGCAGCAACGACAAGAAGCCGCGCTGCGCGCGCCCTGTTCGCTGCGGATCGAGCCGACGCACGTCGATGCCGTGCAACGCAGTGTCGTCGGCGTCGTTCGGCAGCGTCGAAGCAAGCACCTGCGGGGCTATCGCCCGCGAACCGCAGGAACGATACGGAGAGGGTCGTGAGGCTTTGCAGATGACGCGCGAGCGCCTCGTCGATCGGGAATCCGAGCATGACCCATGCGACCGTGACCGGTGCGCGCAGCGGGACGGTCACCGTGTGATAGGGAACGCCGTTGAAATAGACGACCCCCTGGCTCATGGTCTCGAGCGCCGCGCCGTGGCTCGTTAGCCCCGCTCCGCGCACGGCCGCGTCGTCGGCCGTCGAGCTCACGAGCAAGCGGCCGTCGGGATCGAGCAAGACCGCAACCGGCGCCCCGACACGGCTCGCGCTATTGACCAGCGCGGAGCGGATCGTCGGTATGTCGCCGCCCGCGACGGCTTGCTTGAAGCCGTAATCCGACACGAGCACGTTGACCGTCGTGAGGAGCTGCTCCGTACGGTTGCGCATGTACTCGTCGAATAGGACGCCGGCCAGGCCGACGGTCTGCTCGGCGCGTTGATCGACGTCTCGCTTGATCGCGTCCAGCACCGGGAACAGCGTCACCAGCTGGATCGCCATGACGAGCGCCACGGCGAGCAGCAGAACTTTGTGTTTGAAGCTGAATGGCCGCATCGGAAACCGCTCGCCGGCGGCGGACGCAGCCGCAGATTGCGAGAAACGCTAAACGCGTATCGATACTACGGTGGCGAGCGCCGGAGGAGTGTGCGGCGAATCACGGTTGCGCCGCGATTCGACGCTCTAACATGTTGGCCCGTTTCGGCTTATCGACTTTTCGGATGGCGCTACGCGACCGCAACCGCCTCATCTCGACGCTCGCCGCGACAACGGCGATGCTCGCGGTCGCAGGACACGCAAGCCTCTGTGACGCCGCCGCCGTGCGCGTGGTGGTCAGAGCGCTCAACGGTGAGCCGCTCGAGGGAGTCGCCGTGTACGCCGTGCCGAGGTCGCCCGAGCCCGCACCGTCGACGCGGCCGACGGCGGTGATGGATCAAGCGCACAAAGCTTTCGTCCCGCACGTGCTCGTGGTGCAGACCGGAACGTCGGTGCTGTTCCCGAACAACGATACCGTGAGCCATCACGTCTATTCGTTCTCGCGCGCGAAGGTGTTCGAGCTGCCGCTCTACAAGGGTAACGCGCATCCGCCGCTGCTGTTCGACAAGCCGGGCCTGGTCGTGCTCGGCTGCAACATCCACGACAGCATGCTCGGCTACATTCTCGTGGTCGACACGCCGCACTTCGGCACGACGACCGCCACCGGCGAGGCGACGCTCGACGGCCTGCCGGCCGGCGACTACCGCGTCGAGATCTGGACGCCGCGCGTGAAGCCGAGCGACCTGCCGGTCGCCCTTCCGGTCACCGTCGCGGTCGACGAGACGCGATCCGTCGCGTTCGCCCTCTCCGGTAAGCTGCTGCCGCAGGATGACGCCGGCGGCTCGAGCTTGCCCTGGGAACGGTACTGATGCGCGCGCTCGCCATCGCGGCGGTCCTCTGCGCCGCGACCGCCGCGGCGAGCGAGGGCGACCGCCACGACTGGCAATTTCAAATCGACGCGGGCTACGCGGCCGCCGACACGGCGCTCGGCTCATGGACGAAGGCGGGACTCGGGAAGCTGCGTTACGGCGAGGATGCCGATGGCTCCGTGGCAGCCAGATTGTTCGCCGAATACCGCGGCCGCATCGCGCCGACGCTCACGACGGACGTCGTGGTCGACTACGTCGACGATGCCTCCTCGGGCCTCGACCTGACCGAAGCGTACTTGGATTGGCGGCCCATCCCGCACTCGAACCTCCAGCAGCAGGTGCGCTTCGGCGCGTTCTATCCGCCGTTCTCGCTCGAGAACGCGTCGCGCGGCTGGCAGAGCCCGTTCAGCTACTCGTACTCGGCCATCAACACCTGGCTCGGCGAGGAGATTCGGCCGGTCGGCGCGGAATGGTCGATGCGCCGCCACATCGGCTTCAGCGGGTCGCCGCAGGAGCTGCGCGCGTTCGCGGCGGGGTTCTACGGCAACGACCCGGCCGGCACGCTGCTCTTCTGGCGCGGTTTCGCGCTGCACGATCGGCAGACCCGCCTGCACGATCGGCTGCCGATGCCGCCGGCACCGGTCTGGGACTCGACCGGCACGATCATCGCAATGCGCGCTCAATCGCTCGAGCCGTTCAGCGAGATCGATCACGAGCCGAGCGCCTACGCAGGCTTCGAGTGGCGGTACGGGCACCGCGCGCTCGTGCAGGTCGCGCGCTACGATAATCGCGCCGATCCGTGGGCTTTTCGCGATGGCCAATGGGCTTGGGACACGGCGTTCGATCACCTCGCGGTGCAAGTGAGCTTACCGGGGCGCATCGGACTGATGGCGCAACGGCTCGACGGCTCGACCCGATGGGTTCAGGGCGCGCTGCCTTCCGGTGCGCTCGCGCCGAGCGCCGGGCTCGTCGAGGACGCGTTCAGCTCGAAGTTCTTGCTCTTGACCCGCGTCATTGCGGCCGCACAGCGGATCTCGGTGCGCTACGACACCTTCGAGATGCATCGCAAACGCGCCAATCCGGCATTTCGCTCCGACGACGGCGACGCCTGGACCGTCGGCTATCGCTACCGCCACGACGCCCGGCTCAGCATCGGCGCCGAATGGCTGCGTGTGACATCGCGGCGCGACCCATGGTCCGCGTTCTACGGCATCGCCCCCGCGGCCACGGAGCGCGCGCTGCGCCTCGAGCTCAGCTACGGCATCGGCCCGCTCGCGGCTCGCTGACGGCGCCGCCGCGACTGTTCGCAATCCACAGAATCTGTGGATAACACTGTGGAAAACAGCTTGAAAGAGCTCCGTCGGCGAGCGCACGGCTCACCCCATGTTAACTTGGTCAAAAAAGCGTCAAAATTCTTCACCTGAACGTTCTCAAGGGGTTACACGCATCTTGAAGCACGGCACTCGAAAATCGTCCGGCAAGCGCCCGTCTCTGCCACCCACCGTCCGGCACCTTCGAAGGGTTGTGGACGACAGCGAGCACGGCGGCTCGATCCGCGGACTCGCGTATAGTTCGAATGAACGCGGCCGACCGAGCCGCGACGAACCGAACTACGATGCGCACGACCGGTTGGGGGACATTGCTCGCGCTGGCCCTGCTCGCCACGCCTAGGCCCGGTGCGGCCGCCACGCCCGAGGTGCAGAAGCTGGCGGACATCCAGTACGCGTCGCTCGGCGGCAAGTCACTGCGGCTCGACCTTTACCGCCTCGATCGCGCGCAGCAACTGCCGCTCGTGGTCTGGCTGCACGGCGGTGCCTGGGAGGCCGGCACCAAGGACGCCATGCCGCTCGCGGCGCTCGTCACGCACGGCTTCGCGCTCGCAAGCGTCGATTTCGAGCCCGCATCGATCGCTCCGTTTCCGACGCAAGTTCACGAGATCAAGGCCGCGCTTCGGTTCCTGCGGGCCGAGGCCTCGCGGCTCGGCTACGACGCCCGCCGCATCGGGATCCTCGGCGCTTCCTCGGGGGGCCATCTGGCCGCGCTCGTCGGTACGACCAACGGCAATCCGGAGCTCGAAGGCACGCTCGGCGATCACCTCGACCAATCCTCCGAAGTCCAGGCGATCGTGTCGTACTTCGGGGCGTCCAACCTGACCACGATCCTCGCGCAGTCGACCCCGTTCGGATTGCGCGTCCGCACGCCGGCACTCGAGCGGCTGCTCGGCGGACAGCCCGAAAACCGCACGGCGCTCGCGCGACTGGCGAGCCCCGTGTTCAACGTGGACGCGTCCGACCCGCCCCTGCTGCTGCTGCACGGGGATCAGGACCCGCAGATGCCGATCAACCAGTCCCACGAGCTCGAGGGTGCCTACGAGCAGCGCGGCCTGCCCGTCGAGCTGATCGTGGTCCACGGCGCGGGCCATGGCGGCGCGGCGTTCTACGACGCTGCGCACGTGCAGCGCGTCGCCGAGTTTCTGAACACCTATTTGCGCTGACGCGTCAGCGCAGCGGCGGCTCGTCGGTGGCCCAGCTCGGGCTCGCGAAGCGGCGCTCCGACGGCTCGATCGTGACGTCGTTGATGCTCGCTTCGCGGCGGCGCATCAACCCGTCGTCCGCGAACTCCCAAAGCTCGTTGCCGTAGGAGCGGTACCAGCGGCCGCTCCGGTCGTGCCATTCGTATTGAAAGCGGACCGCAATGCGCCGATCGTGGAACGCCCAAAGGCTCTTGCGCAGGCGGTAATCGAGCTCGCGCTCCCATTTGCGCTCGAGGAATGCGCGAATCGCGGCGCGCCCCGTGATGAACTCGTCCCGGTTTCGCCAAACCGAGTCTTCGGTGTATGCGGCGGCGACCCGGTCCGGGTCGCGCGTGTTCCAAGCGTCCTCGGCCGCCTTGACCTTCGTGCGGGCGGCCTCCTCGGAGAACGGTGGCAACGGCGGCCGCATACGGTTCAGTGGGGGTCGTCGTCCGGCGGACCGCCGCCCCAGCGCTCCCGGTGCGCCTCTTCGGCCGCCCGTTGCACGTCCGCATGGCGCCGGCTCAACAACAAGCTGCCCGGCGGACAAACGCGGGCTCTGATCAGTCCCAAGTCGGCGGCCGCGTCGAACAGGCTCGGATACCACTGCATCCAGCCAGGCAGCAGCTGCTCGACGTGCTCCCGCAAGCTTTTCGGGTTGCCGGACATCGGCACCGAGCCTATACCGAGGGGTCGGCGCCCGCAACGAACGCGGTTCGCAAAGCGGTCGCGATGGCCGGGCCCCACCGCCCGCCGGCCGCGCCCTATGGCGAAGCGAACGCCGCTGCAGAAATATTGAGCGGATGGCTATTGACCGCCCCGAGCCAACTGCTAGGTTGAGCGCCAACTTCGGCTCACAAGAACCGTTTCGATGCTGTTCGGTGAAATCGTAATCGTCGCGCTGCAGTCGATTCGCGCGAACTTGTTCCGCGCCATGCTGACGATGCTCGGCATCATCATCGGCGTCGGCGCGGTCATCACGATGCTCGCGGCCGGCAGCGGCGCACAGAAGCGCATCGACGATCAGATCGCCGCGCTCGGCGCAAACATCCTGACGGTGAACGCCTCGAGCTTCTTCGCGGGCGGCGTGTCGCGCGATCAGATGACGCTCAATATCGAAGACGCGGACGCGCTGCGCACCGATGGCCACTACTTCGACGCAGTCGTGCCCGAGATGCAGAACCGCGGCCAACTCAAGCTCCAAGGCGTGAATACCAACTGCCGCTTGTCGGGCACGACGGCGGAATACCTCGACATCTTCAACTATCGGCTGGCGCAAGGCCGGTTTTTCACGCCTAGCGAGGACGCGCAACGCAAACGCGTGATCGTCGTCGGCGCCGAGATCCCGCAACGACTGCAGACGGAGCCGGACAAGCTGCTCGGCAGGACGCTGTCCGTGAACGGTCAGCCGTTCGAGGTGATCGGCGTGCTCGAGAGCATCGGCGGCGGCTTCGGCAATCAGAGCCCGGACTCCTCGGCCTTCATTCCGCTGCGTACGGCCGAGCAGCGTCTGCTCGGCCGCAAGACGCTCGACAACATCAGCGTGCGTGTGAATGAAGGGGCATCGCTCGAGCGCGCAATGGTCGACATCGAGCGCGTGATGCGGCACAAGCACAAGCTCTTGCCCGGCAGCAACAACGACTTCGCGATCGTCGATCGGCGCGAGTTCCTGGAGACTCAGCAGCAAGCGCAGCAGACATTCACGATGCTGCTCGCGAGCATCGCGGGCGTGAGCTTGCTCGTGGGGGGCATCGGCATCATGAACATCATGCTCGTATCCGTCACCGAACGGACGCGCGAGATCGGCATCCGCAAGGCGCTCGGCGCCACGCGCTTCAGCATCCTGCTGCAATTCCTCGTCGAATCCATCACGCTGTGCCTGTTCGGGGGCGTGTTGGGTATCATGCTCGGCACGGGCGCTGCCTCGACGCTGTCGAAGGTGGCAGGCTGGCAGGTGTTCGTGTCGCCGAACTCGGTCGCGCTCGCGTTCATCTTCAGCGTCGGCGTCGGGCTGTTCTTCGGGATCTTGCCCGCGCGGCGTGCGGCGCGACTCGACCCCATCGAAGCGCTGCGTTACGAATAGCGCGCGCACTCGGGCGCGACATCATCAGGTAGAATGCCCGGCGGCTCGCGCGGCTCTCCGCCGGGCTACGACTCATGAGGAACCCCGCGGCGGAAATTTGGCCTCGTTGCGGCAGGCTCGGAAGCGCCCTGCGGCGTGCGAGCCTGCTACTCGCGCTCGCGTGTGGCGGCTGCGCCCTGCACATCGAGCGCGACTATCCGCCGCCGGCCGATTTCCATTACGGCCCGCCACGCAACGCGGACCCGCACTTCGACTACACGTCGGCCGGACCGGTTACGCTGTCGGAGCCGTTCGCGACCACGCGCACTCACGACGTGCTGCATCTGTCATTCCCGTCGACCGGCGACAACGGCACGCCGAACAACACCGTCGACGGCCAGTATTTCCGCAGCCGCGGCCCGGGTGCGAAGAAGCTCGTGGTCGTCATGCCGATCTGGGGCACGAGCACCTATCCGCCTGCCAAGGTCTCGGCCGGTTATGCGCGGCATTCGGGCGGCGACGCGCAAGTCATCTGGATCTACGGCACGACGCCGCTGTTCCCGTGGATCGAGCTGCGATCGGCCAAGACCGAGCAGGATTTCGTTGCGCTTGCACGACGCAGCGCCGAGCGCTATGTCACCGCCGTGACCGACATGCGTCGTTTGCTGGATTGGGCCGCGACGCGCAAGGAAATCGACTCATCGAGGATCGCCTTCGTCGGCTTCAGCATGAGCGCTCTCGTCACGGCGACGCTGATGGGCAACGATGCACGCGTCGATGCCGGCGTGCTGATGATGGGCGCCGCCGACTTCGCCGACGTGTTCACTGCATGCGGCGACCGCGCAGGCGAGGTCCGCAACCACGTCCTGCACAGCTTCGGCTGGTCGCTGCAGCAGTACCACGACTTCTTTGCGGAGCTGTTCGGCCCGGCGGATCCCGTGCGCTATCCGGGACGCTACGACCCCGACAAGATCTTGATGATCGACGCGATGTACGACGACTGCATGCCGCAGGCCGCGCGAGCGGCACTTTGGAACGTAACTGGACATCCGGAGCGTGTGACGCTGCTCTACAAACATCGGAGCTCGTTCTACTCGCTCACTCCGCTCGGCCTGAACTTCATGCGTCGAAAGATCTATCGTTTCCTCGATCGAACGCTGTAAGCGGCGCTTGACATAATTCGGAACGAACGGGTTCGCTCTGCGTCGCGAGCGCTTGCCGTCGACGCACAACTGCGACATAGTCAGCTGCTGCTGATTCAGGGTAAACCCGGTGAAAACCGGGGACGCAAAGCTTCCGGTCTAACGGACTTCCGGTCCCACGACAGCGGGGTTGCCAGCTTGCCGACGCGCGATTGCGCGACGCTTCTCCCCTGCTTTCAGCCGGCCCGATGGTTAGGGAGAACGACCGCCGATGAGTACTGCCCTCGCGCGCAAACGCCCCGCCGCCAACGTGTCAAGCGGCCCCGCCGTCACCGTAGCCGCGACCACCCCGAGCGAAATCCTGCAAGTCTTACGCGACTGGAAGCACTATCCGGCTCCCGTGCGTCCGGTCGGGTCCGGCAGCTCGACGACCCGCTGCATCGCGGCCGCGGGCGGCACCCAGCTCGATCTCTCCGGCATGAACCGCGTGCTGAAGGTCGACGCCGACACCGTGACCGTGCAACCGGGAATCTCGTTGCCCGATCTCGCGGAAACGCTGAGCCATGAAGGTCTCGAGCTGATCGGCGGCTTCGACCTCGCGAGCCGCACGGTGGGAGGCGCCGTCTGCGCAGCCGGCCTCGAGGCATCGATGGCGGGCGACGTCGGCCAGTTCGCGGCCCACGCCGTGCAGCTCAAGGTGCTGAGCCCGACCGGCAAAAAATTCGTGGTGAGCGAGAACACCAAGAATCTGCTCGCATTGCTCCGCTTGAGCTACGGGCTGCTCGGCGTCGTCTACGAGATCACACTGCGCGTCCGGCCGGTCCAGCCGTTCGCGGTGCAGACCGCGAAGGTGTCGTTCAAGGACTTCGGCAAGCTGGGACCGAAGCTCATGGCCGCGTCGTCCGGCGTGAAGCTGTATCTGCTGCCGTTTCGCGATCGCATCTACTTCGAGCTGCGCCGGCCGGCGACCGAGGCGACGCCGGGCCGTAAGTTCGCCTGGCGACTCAAGGATTGGGCGGTCTATTCGGCGCTGCCCGAGGCCGCACGCTCGCTCGGCGTGGCGCTGCCGATTCGCCAGCTGCGCTATCCGCTGATCGACAGCCTGAGCGAAGCGACCCAGTCGCTGATGAACAACGCACTGCTACGCAGCGGCAGCAACTCGGTCGAGCAAAGCGGCCGCTACAAGCTGGGCGCGAAGAGCCGCTTCACGTATACGACCTGGGCGTTCCCGGCCGCCGACTTTCCGACCACGGCGCTCGCGTTCAAACTGTTCTGCAAGGAATATTACGCTCGCACGAGCTTCCGTTGCGACATGCCGGCCGTGAGCTTCCGGCTGAACCGCGATCGCAGCGCGCTGCTTTCGCCGTCGTTCGACGGCGCAATGTTCACGATCAGCCCGATGTCGACGCAGGCGGAAGGCTGGGACGAGTTCGCATTCGACTTCGCCGAGTTTGCGGCGCAGCAACGCGGCGTTCCGTTCTTCAATCAGACGAAGAACGCGGCAGCCGACCTCGTGACCCAACGGTTCGGCACGCGGCTCGCGTTCTTCAACAAGGTGCGGCGCGAGCTCGATCCGGACGACCGCATGCTGAATCAGTACTTCGGCACCTACATGCCCCCGAGCGTGTGACCCCCGCCGGCGATCCGCGCCGCCCGGACACGGCAATCTACAGCGAAGCGGCGCGGCTGCTCGTCGTCCGCGCGCCGGCCGCTGCCTCGGTGCGCTGCAAGCCCATCAGCGGATGAAGCCGAGGCTCTCGAGCTTCACGATGATGCGATGCGCCGAAAGGTCCGGCGTGAGCTCGGCCGTGTCGAGGCGCATCTCCGGATTCTCCGGCAGCTCGTAGGGGTCGCTGATGCCCGTGAATCCCTTGATGATGCCCGCCCGAGCCTTGGCGTAGAGACCCTTGCGATCGCGCGCCTCGCACACCTCGAGCGGTGTGGCGACATGGATCTCGATGAACCCGCCGAGCGGCTCGACCATCTCGCGCACGGCCTTGCGCGTCGCCGCATACGGCGCAATCGGCGCGCAGATCGCGATGCCGCCGTTCTTCGTGATCTCGCTTGCGACGTAACCGATCCGCAGGATGTTGAGATCTCGGTGCTCCTTCGAGAAGCCGAGCTCGCTCGACAAGTGCTTGCGCACGAGATCGCCGTCGAGCAGCGTGACCGGCCGCCCGCCCATCTCCATGAGCTTCACCATCAGCGCATTGGCAACCGTCGACTTGCCGGAGCCCGATAAACCCGTGAAGAATACCGTGAAGCCCTGCTTGTGCCGGGGCGGGTGCGTGCGCCGCAGCTCCGCGACCACGTCCGGAAACGAGAACCATTCGGGAATGTCGACGCCGTCGCGCAACCGCCGGCGCAGCTCCGTGCCCGAGATGTCGAGCGTGCGGGTGCTCTTGTCGACCTCGTCCTCCGGGAAGTACTGCGCCTTCTCTTCCACGTACACCATGTTCTTGAACGGCACCATGGTGATGTCGATCTCGTCCTCGAACTGCTGCATGAGCCGCTGGGCGTCGTAAGGCCCGTAAAACGGCTTGCCGTCGCTGCCGGCGCCCGGACCCGCATGGTCGCGGCCCACGATGAAATGCGTGCAGCCGTAGTTTTTGCGGATGATCGCGTGCCACACGGCCTCGCGAGGGCCGCCCATTCGCATCGCGAGGGGCAGAAGGCTGAGCGCCGTGGTTTGCTCGGGATAGTGCGCGAGCAAATGCTCGTAGCAGCGCACGCGCGTGAAGTGATCGACGTCGCCGGGCTTCGTCATGCCGACGCTCGGATGGATGAGCAGGTTCGCCTCGACATCCTTGGCCGCGCGGAACGTGAGCTCGAGATGCGCGCGATGCATCGGGTTGCGCGTCTGAAATGCAACGACGCGCCGCCAGCCGAGCTTTTGAAACCGATCCCGCATCTCTTGGGGCGTATCGCGCAGGTGTCGAAAGTCGTAATGGACGGGCGGTCCCACACCCCGCAGACGGCCACCCACGTACACGTTGTGGCTGCGGTTCACGAGGTAGCTCACGCCGGGGTGTTTCTCGTCCGTCGTGCCGAAGACCGAGCGAGCCTCGAGCTCCTTGTTCGGCCGGTAGATGCTCGACACCTCGAGCGTCGCAACGAGCACGCCCTCGGGGTCGCGGAGCGCGACGCTGTCGCCCTCGCGAAGCTTGTCCGCGAACGCCTCGGTCACGTCGAGCGTGATCGGCATGGGCCACAGCACGCCGTTCGCGAGCCGCATGTCCGAAAGCACTTTTCGATAGTCGTGCTCGCCGAGAAAGCCCCCGAGCGGGGAGAACGCGCCGTTCAGCAGCAGCTCGATGTCGCAGAGCTGCCGCATGCTCAAATCCCAGGACGGCAGATCGCGCGCACGCCCCTTCTCGTCGCGAGCGGCGGCTTCCTCGAGATACAGATTCTTCAGCTCCCCTCCGTGGGGTTCTTTGAAAGCTCCCATGCTGCGTGCTCCCTCAATCAAATTGAAATCGCCACCACGCGGTGCGGCCCGGCGAAGCCGTGCACGCCGCGGACGGTGCCCTACTCTCTAAGCAGCCGTTCCGCCGTCGCGCGGATGGAGGCGGCGCCGATCGCCGGCAGATGCTCGGCCTCACGCTCGCGGCGCTTCAACGACTTCTTGACGATGCTCTCGAGGTTCGGCCGCTTGCCCTCGGGGCCCTCGCCTTTGCCGATGCCGCCGCCGAACTCGATCACGACGTCGATGCCGAAATCGATTGCGGTGTTCATGCAGTCGACCCAGCGCACCGGATTCCAGAGCTGAAAGAACAACCGCGAGCGGATCGAGCCCGCGTCCGGCTCATGCACCTTGCCCGTGTAATTCGAGAGAACGCCGACTTGCGGCGCCGCAAACGCTGTTTGCTCGAGCGCGGGTCTGAACCGCTCGGCGGCGCCCACCATCAGATAAGTGTGGAACGCGCCTTCGGTATTGAGCCGCACACCGGCCCGCTTGCCGGCGCCCGCGAGCTCCGCCGACAGCGCATCGAGGTCCGACGCGTCCCCTGCGATCACGGTCTGGTCCTCGAGGTTCCAGCCGCCGATGCCGCAGAAGTGCTTCTCGGCGAGTGCAGTCGCCGACCGAAGGTCGAGGCCGGTCGCGAGCATACCGCCGCGGCCGAGCTCGCCCATCAGCTCACCACGCCGCTTGACGAGCGCGAGCGCCGCCTCGAATGCGAGCGAGCCGGCTACGACGAGCGCGCTGTATTCTCCGAGGCTATGGCCCGCCGCAAGCTGCGGCCGAACGCGGTCGCCGACTAGGCTCCGAAGCGCTTCGAAGCAGGCTATCTCGTGGGTGAGCAGGGCCGGCTGCGTGAAGCGGGTGCGGCCGAGCTCCTCGCGCGGGTCGCGGAACGATAGCTCCGCGAGGTCGTAGCCCACGACTTCGCTCGCACGTGCGTACAGATCCCGCGCGACCGGAAACTCGGCGACGAGGTCCGAGCCCATGCCGCGATACTGCGAGCCTTGGCCCGGGAAAAGATACAAAACGCTCGGATCGGCCACGCGTGACGACGCCTTCCCCCTTCGACGAGGGCGTTAAGATGCCCGAACGTCGTCGCCAAGCCAAGAATCAAACCGGAATCGCGTTATGCCGGTAACGATGGGTCGGCACCGGTGCGCACGCGCCGGCCTTCGCGCTCATCGACGAGCGCGAGCCCGACGAGTCCAACGACGAACAGCAGGAGGACGACCGACACGCCCACGCGCTGCGACCCCGACCATTGCGTGAACACGCCCAGCAGGAACGGTCCGATGAACGCCGTGAGCTTGCCGGTGAACGCGAAGAAGCCGAAAAATTCGTTCTCCGCGTCGGGCGGCACGAAGCGCGCCATCAGGGAACGGCTCGCGGACTGATTCGGCCCCGCGAAGATGCCGATCGCGATGCCCGCAATCCACAACCCCGTTGCCGACGTCGCGAACACCGCGAGCAGCGTCGCGGCAATCAAGCCGACGAGCGACACGGCGATCGTGAGCTTGCCGCCGATGTAGTCGTCGAGATAGCCCATCGCGACTGCGCAGATGCCGGCCGCAAGGTTGATGGCGATGCCGAACTGGATCACCTGTGCCTGGCTGAAGCCGAACGTGCCGGCCGCATAGATGCCGCCGAACGCGAACACCGTCACCAAGCCGTCGTTGTAGAAGAGGCGAGCGATCAGGAAGCGCACGGTCTGACGGTGTGTCCGCAGCTCCGCGAACGTCCGCTTGAGCTGCACGAGCGTATCGCGCCACACGTGCTGTGCCGGCGAGACGCGCGATTTGTCCTCGTGCACCCAGAGCAGCAGCGGCACGGTGAACACGACAAACCAGACGGCCACCAGGAGATTGATCGCGCGGACGTTCTGTCCGAGCGCCTTGGTGAAGCCGAACCAGGGCACCTCGGGCTGGACGAGCGTGACGAGCGCCACCACGAGCGCGATCAAACCGCCGATATAGCCAAGCCCCCATCCGAGGCCGGATACCCTGCCCACGCGGTCGCTCGGCGCAACGTCGGGCAGGAACGCGTTGTAGAACACCTCCGAGAACTCGAATGCGACGTTGGCGACGACGAACATGCCGAGCGCGAGCATGACCTGCCCCGGCAGCGCGACGTACAGCGCAGCGGTCGCGATCGAACAGACGAGCACGCATAGCAGCAGGAACGCCTTCCGATAGCCGCCGCGATCTGCGAGTGCGCCGAGCAGCGGCGAGCTGACCGCCACGACGAGCGCAGTGAGAGTGACGGCGCGCGACCAGAGCGCCGTGCCGGTAACCTCGTCGGCGGCGATCGCTTTGGTGAAATAAGTGGAATAGACGAACGTGACGATGAGCGTCGTGAACGGCGAGTTCGCAAAGTCGAACAATGCCCACGACCACACGGCGCGAGCGCCGCCTCTTTGCGGCGTCATCGGCCGCCCGCGATGGCAGGCTCGGGCTCCTGACCGGTCAGCTTGCGGCCGTCCGAAAGCGTCACGCGATAGAGGTAGGCGTGCCTGGAGCCGGTACCCTCGCGTGCCGGAAAGCCCTCCACGGTCACGTAGTCGCCGGGCTTGATGGTCTTCTCGGTCCAGCCGCGGCCCTTCAAGATGTTCTGCGAATTCGTCTCGATGACCCACCGCTCGGTCGAGCCGTCGACGGCCATGACCTCGAGCACGAGCGATCCGTGTGGATTGCGGAAACTCCACTCCTTCACGATGCCCGACACGCTGATCAGCTCGCCGATGACGAAATGCACGGCGAAGGAGTGATGCGCCGCCGCGGGCGCCAGCGTCGCGCTCGCCGCGAGCGCGGCCAACGCGAGGCGGAGGCGCCGCATGACGGCGCTCGCGAGCAACGCATTCAATCGCACACGCACACTTCGATCCCCGCAATGCCCGGGCGCCGAGCAAGACGTAACCGTTTCTCACGGACGGCCGCGAAACGCGTAACGCCGCCGCCCACCGGCCCGATTGCGATCATCGTCAGCCGCATCTGCCGCGACCCGAAGCCGTCAACCGAGCAGCGGACGACCGCCGAAGCGCCGGCGCCAGAGCGCGACAGCCTCGGCATTGTAAACGCAGTCCGGCAGCTCGCCGCGCAAGGCGGCCAGCGTCGCGCGGGTGGCCCAGGGAATCGCGGCGCCGAGCGTCCCACCCTGATTCGCGGCGACCATGTGGGGCGACAGCAGCACGCGGTCACCCAGCGCGAGCACGCGCGCATTGGCCGCGGGCGGCTCCTCCGGCAGCACATCGAGCGCCGCGCCGGCGAGCCGGCCGGCCGCAAGCGCGTCGCAAAGCGCGTCCAGGTCGACCACGCGCCCGCGCGCCGTGTTGACGAGCACGGCCGACCGCTTCATGAGCTCGAGCCGCCGCGCATCGATCAAGCCGTGCGTCTCGGCCGTGAGATTGCAGTGCAGCGTCACGACGTCGGCCGCGGCGAGGAGCGTGTCGAGGTCGACGCGCTGCGCGCCGTAGCGCGCGAACTTTTGGGGCTCCACGTACGGATCCGTCGCGAGCAGCCGTACGCCCCATGGCGCGAGCAACTCGGCGACGCGCGAGCCGGCGCGCCCCAGGCCGACGATGCCGACCGTGATGCCGGGATAACCGTCGCCGCGCTTGCCGAGATACGTCCCGTAGAACGGCGGCTCTCGCCACCCCCCCGACTTCACGTGGCGGTCGCGCTCGCGCAGCCGCTTGACGATCGCAAGCAGCATTGCGACCGCCCCCTCGGCGACGCCGCCCCAGTTCGCCTCGGTCGGTGAATGTGTCACCAGCACGCCGAGCGCCGTGGCCGCGTCGACGTCGACGTCGTCGACGCCGATCGTGTATTTGGCGACGACGCGCAGCTCGGGCGACACGGTGAGCAGCTCGCGATCGATGATGCCGCGAAACGTCGCGCCGAGCAGCGCGGCCGCTCCGCGGGCGAGTGTCACGATGCGCGCCCGGTCGGCGTTCGCCTCGGCGACCACGACATCGCAGCCCGCCGCCTCGAGCTCGCGGTGCGAAGCGCCCGTCTCGTCGACCGGGCGATAGATCAGAAGTTTCGGCCGGCTCAAGGCAGTGCGGCGCGCGGCCGCCCCGGCGCCCTCACATCTCGTTCTTCAGCGCTTGATAGAAGCCCGGCAAGAAGCGATCCGGCGAGCCGTACTTCGCGTCGAGATCGGCCGTCGGCTTCGCCGCGGTGACCTGCTCGAGCGTCATGCCCTCACGGATCATGCCCGAGATCCGCTTCTCGAGCTCGAGCACCATGTCGTGAAAGACCTTCACGTCATCGCGGCTCGAGACCACGCCGTGCCCCGGGATCAGCTTCGTGTTCGGACCCGCCATGTCCATGACCTGCTCGAGCGCCGCGAGCGTGCCCTTCACCGTGCCGCCATTCCCCGCATCGACGACCGGATAGCCCGTGGTACGAAATACGTCACCGACATGGATCACGTCGGCCTTCGGGAAACGGATATAGCTGTCGCCGTCGGTGTGCGCGGGAGGGAACTTGCCGATCTCGATGTCCTCGCCGTCCAAATGCACCGAGATCTTGTCGCCGTAGGTCATCATCGGCAGCGCAACCGCGGGTGCGGGCGGCGCGCCGTTCACGCCCTTGGCGAGTCGCACGCGCACGTTGTCGTGCGCAAGAATGTCGATGCCGAGCTTGCCGATGTTCTCGTTGCCGCCCGTGTGGTCGCCGTGAACGTGGGTGTTCACGAGCAGCCTCACCGGCTTCTTCGAGAGCGCGCGCACGGCGGTCATGATCTTGTCCGTGAGCGGCGCGAACTGATCGTCGATCATCAGCACGCCGTCGTCGCCGACCAGCACGCCGACGTTGCCGCCCTGACCCTCGAGGTAATAGACGTTGCCCGCGACGGCATGCGTCTTGATCATCACCTTCGAGAAATCCTGCTGCGCCGGTGGTTGCGCCTGGATCTGAGCGGCCAGCAGCAGCGCGGGCGCCGCGAGGCTTGCGCGCCTGAGCAGCACTCGGTTCATTCCCCCTCCCCCGAATCGAGCCGTTCGAGCGGCTTCTGCGTTGCGACCGATCATAGCATCGCGGCCCGAGCGGGGCACTCGGCGGCGCGCGGACGCAGCCCGAGGATCTAGGAGCTTGCGACGGCCGCCAGTCCCGCGAGCGACTCGTCCCCGTCGCCGCCGTTCTCTCCCTGCGTGAGGCGTTTGATCGGCACGGGCTGCACGTGCCAAATGTCGCGGCAATACTCGCGAATCGTCCGATCGGAAGAGAACTTACCGGTGCGCGCCGTATTCAAGATCGACATCTGCGTCCACCGCTCGCGATCGCGATACGCCTCGCCGACCTCACGCTGGCAGTCGCGGTAGGCCGCGAAATCGGCGAGCACGAAGTAGGGGTCGTAGTCGAGCAGCCCGCGCACGAGCGGCTCGAACAGCTCCGTGTCGCCGCGCGAGAAGAAGCCGCCCCGTACGAGGTCGATCACGGTCGCGAGCTCCGGATCGCGCCGGTACCATTCGTACGGCCGGTAGCCGCTCGCTCGCAGCGCCTCGACTTCTGCCGTGTCGAGACCGAACAGGAAGAAATTGTCGGCGCCGACCTCCTCGCGCAGCTCGATGTTCGCGCCGTCCAGCGTGCCGATCGTGAGCGCTCCGTTCATCGCGAACTTCATGTTGCCGGTGCCGGAAGCCTCCTTGCCGGCCGTCGAGATCTGCTCGGACAGGTCCGCGGCCGGGTAGATACGCTGGCCGTTCGTCACGTTGAAGTTCGGCAGGAACACGACGCGCAACAGGTCGCGCGTCTCGCGGTCGCGGTTGAGCACCGCGCCGACCGAGTTGATGAGCTTGATCATCAGCTTCGCGAGGTGATAGCCGGGCGCAGCTTTGCCGCCGAAAATGAACGTGCGCGGCACGAAATCTCCGCCATGACCGCTCTTCAAGCGGTGATACAGCGCGATCACGTGCAGGATGTTCAGGTGCTGACGCTTGTACTCGTGGATGCGCTTCACCTGCACGTCGAACAGCGAATCCGGATTGATCGGCGACTCCGCATGCTGCCCGACACGCGCGGCGAGCTCCTCCTTGTTCGCACGCTTGATCGCGCGCCAGCGCTCGCGGAACGCCGCATCGTCCACGCGCTTCTCGAGCGCACGCAGCTCGTTCAAATCACGCACCCAGGCATCGCCGAGGACTTCGGTCAGCAAGCTCGCGAGATGCGGGTTCGCGAGCACGATGAAGCGCCGCGGCGTGACGCCGTTCGTCTTGTTCGAGAAGCGCTCGGGCCAGAACCCGTAGAAATCCGCAAGCACGTTGCGCTTCAAAAGCTCGCTGTGCAGTGCGGCCACGCCGTTCACGGCGTGACTGCCGAGACATGCGAGATGCGCCATCCGCACGTAGCGCTCGCCGGTCTCGTCGATCAGCGACATCGCGGCGACCTTGCGCTCGTCGCCCACGCTCTTGAGCCGCACGTCGTCCAGGAAGCGCGCGTTGATCTCGTAGATGATCTCGAGGTGGCGCGGCAGCACGCGCTTGAAGAGCGGCACGGGCCAGCATTCGAGCGCCTCGGGCAGCAGCGTGTGGTTCGTGTAGGCCATCGTGCGGCAGGTAATGTCCCACGCCGTATCCCATGGCACGGCATGCACGTCGACCAGCAAACGCATGAGCTCCGCCACCGCGATGGACGGATGCGTGTCGTTCAACTGCACCGCGAACTTCTCGTGCAGCCGCTCGAGCGGAATGCGCTGCACCGCAAGCACGCGGAACATATCCTGCAGCGAGCACGACACGAAGAAGTATTGCTGCTCGAGCCTGAGCTCCTTGCCGCGCACCTGCTCGTCGTTCGGATACAGCACCTTGCTCAGATTCTCGGAGATGACCTTCTGGTTGACCGCGCCGTAGTAGTCGCCGCGGTTGAATATCGCGAAGTCGAACGACTCGGGCGCCTCCGCCCGCCACAGGCGCAGCGTGTTCGCGGTGTTGTTCCGGAAGCCCAGGATCGCCGTGTCGTACGGCACGCCGTTCACGAGCTTGCTCGGTACCCAGCGCACTCGCATCCGGCCCTGGTCGTCGAGGTAGCGTTCGGTATGGCCGCCGAGCTGCACCTCGACGGCCCATTCGGGCCGCGGGATCTCCCATGGATTGCCGTAGGTCAGCCACTTATCGGTCTTCTCGACCTGCCAACCGTCGTGGAGCTCCTGTTGAAAAATTCCGAACTCGTAGCGGATGCCGTACGCGAGCGTCGGAATCTCGAGCGTCGCCAGCGAGTCGATGAAGCAGGCGGCGAGCCGCCCCAAGCCGCCGTTGCCGAGGCCCGGCTCCGGCTCCTGCGCGAGCAGCGCGTCGAAGTCGAGGCCGAGCTCCCCGATCGCGTCGCGAACCTGCTCGTAGATGCCGAGGTTGATCAGATTGTTGCCGAGATGCGGTCCGATCAGATACTCGGCGGACAGATAGCACACCGTGCGCGCGCGCTGCGTCGTGTACGCGGCGGCCGTGCTGACCCAACGCTTGAGCATCAGGTCGCGCACCGTGTATGCGAGCGCCATGTAGTAATCGTTGAGCGTGGCAAGCTTCGGAAACTTGCCTTGGATGTAGAACAGCTTGTCGAGAAACGCGCGCTTGATCGCTTCGTTGTCGGCGCCGACTTCCACCGGCGGCGACCTGAGCGCGGTGACTGGAACCCCATGACTCAAGACCGTGCCCCTTTGAACGGGCGCCGACGCCACCGGCGCCACGCCGCTACTTCAGCTTCTTGATGGTGCCGCTCTTGCGCCGGACCGCCGGCTTCTTCGCGGGCGCCGCTGGTTGCAGTGACGCGATCTCCCGTTCGGCTGCGAGCCAGTCCTCGAGCTCGTGACCTGGTGCGAAGCCGCGCTGCTGCGCCTTGAAGTAGGCGCGCTCGGCGATCAGCACGCCGAAATCGGGCTTCACGACCGCGAGTGCTTCCATCGACCGCCTCGCCATTGCAACGACTCCTTGCCGTGTCTTCGGTCCGTTTGCAACGCGGGAGCAAGAAGCATGCCACGCAGCGCGCAGCACACGCGGCCTTGGAATTCGCGCGCCGCGCAGCGCCCGCGCGCGATACGCCCGCGCTCGCTGCCCGCTCTGTGTGCGTCGCGCAAGCACCGTGCCCCACGATCGCGCAGCGCCGCACATGCGATACTGCGGCCGTGGACGACCTCGCAACCCTGTGCTCCGAGCTCGAGACGATATGGCGGCGCGACATCCCGCTCGCGGCCGCGATCGGAATCGAGGTCGCGGGCGCGGCCGATGGCGAGCTCGTCGTGCACGCACCGCTCGCGCCAAATCGCAATCTCCACGGCACGGCCTTCGCGGGCAGCCTCTTCTCGGTGTGTGTGCTGACCGGCTGGGGCGCGATGTGGCTCGCGCTGCGCGGCGCCGCACGCGACGGCACAATCGTGGTTCGGGACGGTCGAATCCGCTATCGCAAAGCGGTCACGGGCACGCTGATCGTGCGCTGCAGGCCCGATCCGGACGCGCTCGCCGAAGCGCTTGCACAACTCGCGGCCGAAGGCCGCTGCGCGCTCGAGCTCGAATGCCGCCTCGATCCGCAGGCTGCGCCGGCGGTCATGTTCGAGGCGACCTACGTCGTGCACGCGCGCGACGAGTCGTAGCCCCGTAGGCTCAGGTCGAGGCCGCAACGACCTCGAATGCGCCGTCCCAAATCATCCGCAGCGCGACGTAAGCGATGACCGCGAGACCGATGTAGCCGATCCACTGATGACGATCGAGCAGCCGTGCGATCAGCGCAGCGGCAAGGCCCATGAAAATCACCGACAACGCCAGGCCGAGGACGAGCACGAGCGCATGCTCGCGTGCGACGCCCGCCACCGCGAGCACGTTGTCGAGCGACATCGAGACGTCGGCGATGATGATCTGGACAGCGGCTTGCCGCATCGTCTTCTCGGGCGCGTGCGGCCGTGCGCCCGACGGCCCCTCCGCCGCGAGCGGCTCGGCACGCGCGACCGCGCGCTCGCGGAGCTCCCGCCACATGCGCCAACAGACCCAGAGCAGCAGCAGGCCGCCCGCAAGCGTCAAACCGATCACTTGCAACAACTGCACTGTGAACAACGCGAAGACGATCCGCAGCAGCGTGGCAGCCGCGATCCCGAGCACCATGACGCGCCAGCGCTGGCCGGCCGGCAATCCCGCGACCGCGATGCCGACCACGATGGCGTTGTCTCCGGACAACACCAGGTTGACCAGCACCACCTGCATCAATGCCGCGAGCGATGCCGCGGAAAGCCATTCCACTCGTGTAGCCTCGCTTGCCGATTGTGCGCCGCAGACCCGCATGAGTGGGCCGGAAGCGTTGTACGCCCCTCGCGCTTCCGTCATGATACGCGGCTAAGCACACCTCGCACCAACCGGCATTCCCCATGAACGGATTTCGGCGCTCGCTCGCTTGCGGTCTGTTGCCGCTGTCGCTGCTCGCTACTGTTGCTGCGGCGCAAAACACCACCAATACGAAACAGCAGCCGCTCGAAGAGATCATCGTCACCGCGACGATGATCAACCGCACGCTCGATCGCGTGCCGGCAGCCGTCAGCGTGATCGATACGGATCAGATCCAACTCGCGCGCCAGCAGCTCGCGCTCGACGAGGCGCTCGACCGCGTGCCGGGCGTGTTCACGCAGAACCGCTACAACTTTGCCCAGGACTTACGCATCTCGATCCGCGGCTTCGGCGCGCGCGCGCAGTTCGGCATTCGCGGCATCAAGGTGCTCGTCGACGGCATCCCCGAAACGTTGCCGGACGGTCAAGGCGCGGTGGACAGCATCGATCTCGGTGCGACGAAGGAGATCGAGGTGATCCGCGGCCCGAGCTCGTCGATGTACGGCAATGCGGCGGGCGGGGTGATCAGCATCATCACGGAAGGTGCGCCCGCGCAACCGTTCGCCGAGGTCAGGGCTGCGGCTGGCTCCTATGGCTACGACAAGCTGCAGTTCAAGACCGGCGGCCAGACCGACAGGCTCAACTACCTCGTGAGCGTGTCGAACTCGGAGTTCGACAGCTGGCGTGCGCAGAGCCGCGCGGTGAACGGTCAGGTGACCGGGCGCTTCGATGTCGATCTCGGCAAGAATCGCGATCTGCTCACGATCCTGAATTACACGGACCAGCCGCAATCCGACGACGCGGGCGCCCTCACGCGCGCGCTCGTGCAGACGAACCCGCGCTCCGCTTGGCCCGGTAACGTCACCTTCGACGGCGGCGAAGAGATCACGCAGAGCCGGCTCGGCTTCGTCTACAGCGCGCCGCTCGGGGAGCACGGCACGCTCAAAGCCAAGAACTACTATGCCTGGCGCGATTTCCAGAATCAGCTGCCTGTGCAAGGCAACGGCATCGTCGACCTGCAGCGCGCATTCGTCGGCGGCGGATTCAGCTACAGCTACGACGGCTTCTGGCTCGACCGTCCGAACCGGTTCATCACGGGCGTCGACTTCGACGACCAGGACGACGATCGCAAGCGCTTCAACAACCTACAAGGCGTACGCGGCAACCTCGGCTTCAACCAGAACGAGTACGTTACGAGCCGCGGCGTCTACATGCAGAACGAGCTGAGCCTCACGCCGAAGGCTCAACTCACGCTCGGCGTGCGCGCCGACCGCGTCAAGTTCGACGTTACCGACCATTACTTCGCGGACGGTTTCGACGACTCCGGCTCGCGGGAATTCAATGACACCAGCCCAATGGTCGGCGTGACGTTCCAGCTCAGGCCGACGCTCTCGTTGTACGCGACCTACTCGAGCTCGTTCGAGACGCCCACGACCACCGAGTTCAACAAGCCGGATGGCACCGGCGGTTTCAACCAAGACTTGAACCCGCAGATCGCACACAACATCGAGGTCGGCGTACGCGGCTCGCTCGCGCGCCGGCAACGCTACGAGGTATCGGTCTACGATACTCACGTGAAGGACGAGCTGATCCCGTTCGAGGTGCCGACGAGCCCTGGCCGCAATTACTACGTGAACGCGGGTGAGTCGACGCACAAGGGCGTCGAATTCTCGTGGCTGTCGAATCCCACCGATCGGCTCACGACGACGCTGAGCTATTCCTATTCCGACTTCACGTTCAACAACGGGCTGGTGATTCCGGGAACCGCGAAGAACGTCGCGTTCGGAGAGATCACGTACAAGGATCCGCACAACTGGTTCGTATCGGCCGACGCGCTGTACGCGGGCAGTCAATTCGGCGACAACGCGAACACGGCCGCGGGCATCGTCGACGCATACACGATCGCCGACCTGCGCCTCGGCTACGACGTGGATGCCGGCTCGGTCGTGCTCTCGCCGTTCTTCGGCGTGAACAACGTGTTCGACCGGAGCTATATCTCCAACGTGCGGCTCAATCCGGTCGGCGTCGGCACTCCGGCCGGGCGTTACTTCGAGCCCGGGCCGCCGCGCAGCGCCTACGGCGGCGTGACGGTGAACTGGAAGTTCCATTAGCGCTGCGTGCAGCGAGCCGCGCGCGTCGCATCGACGGCCGCTCGACCGCCGCTTCTGAGCAACCGATCACGGGCAGACGCGCGCGCGGCGTTCACAATGCCGCGGTGCACCCGACTCCGGAATTTTGGTTAGCCCGCCAACCAATTCTCGACCTCACCGGTAAAACCGTCGCTTACGAGCTGTTGTTCCGCTCGGGTGCTTCGGCTGCGGCGAACGTCACCGACGGCCGCATGGCAACCGCAAGTGTGATCAGCTACGCATTCAACGAGCTCGGCCTCGGCTCCGTGCTCGGCGACTTGACCGGCTACATCAACTTCGACGCGCGGCTTCTCAAGTCGGACGTGGTCGAGCTGCTTCCGCCGGAACGCACGGTCATCGAGCTGCTCGAAACGATCGACATCGACGAGCGTATCGTCGAGCGCTGCCGCGAGCTGCGCTCCCGCGGCTTCTCGTTCGCGCTCGACGACATCGTGCAGCTCGACGCGGCGCATGCGCCGATCCTGCCGCTCGTCGACGTGATCAAGGTGGACGTGCTCGCCACGGCGCCGGCCGCACTGCCCCGCGTCATCGCACGCGCACGCTCTGCACCTCACGTGAAGCTGCTCGCGGAGAAGGTCGATTCGCACGAGCAAGCCACTCGCTGCCGGGAGCTCGGATTCGAGCTTTTTCAAGGCTATTTCTTCGCGCGTCCCGTCGTAATGCAGGGCCGACGGGCGGATCCGTCGAAGCGGATCCTGATGCAGCTGCTCGAGCAGGCGCTCGGCGACAGCGACAACGCCGCGATCGAAGAATCGTTCAAGCAGGCGCCCGAGCTCAGCTACAAGCTGATGCGACTCGTGAACTCCGTCGGCATGCGCACGCGCTCGTCGATCCAGTCGCTACCACACGCCTTGAGGATACTCGGACGCAAGCAGCTGCAGCGCTGGGTACAGGTGCTGCTGTTCGCTCATCAGAGCACCGGCGACTTCCCGAGCCCGCTGCTGCAGATGGCGGCCGCGCGCGGCAAGCTCATGGAGCTGCTCGCCGAGCAGCGCAAGGAAAAGCAGGCGTACCGCGACCGCGCCTTCATGACGGGCATCTTGTCGCTGCTCGACACGCTGCTCGAGGCGCCGATGGCGGACGTCATCGCTGAGCTCAACTTGCCCGACGACGTACGCGAGGCGCTGTTGCTGCGCTCTGGATCGCTCGGGCATCTGCTCGAGGTGATCGAGGCGCTCGAGCGGACCGACGATGCGCGCGTATCGACCCTGCTCGCGGCGGGCGACCCGTGCCCGACGGCGAAGCTGCCGCAGCTCCAGATCGCCGCTCTTGCTTGGTCGAACGCCCTCGGCCAGTGCCTCGAGGAACCCGGCGGCGCCGCCGCCTAAGCCACTCCCGCATGTGGGGCCACGCACGAACGCCAATGCGGTCGTGCGAGGAGGTGCGTTAGTAAGCTTTGGCGAAGACGACGCGCCGGCGGCTCGGGTTGCCGGTGAACGGACAGGTGCCGGGCTCGTCGGCCTCAAGCGGCACGCAGCGCACGGTCACGCCGAGGTCGTCCTTGAGGCGCTGCTCGAGCGCGACGTCGCCGCCGAAGTGCGTGAGCGCAAAGCCGCCGTGGATCGGGGCCGGAGCATCGTCGCGCGCGCGCTCGGCCGTGAAGAACTCATAGAACTCCTCGCGCGTATCGATGCGCCGCGTGTGCGCCTCGCGAAACGCGTGCGCACGCGCGTAGAGGCTGTCCTGGATCGACGCAAGCGTCGCCGCGATCTCGGCGACGAACGCCGCCCGCGACACACTCTGCTTGTCTTTCGGCGCGCGATCGCGCCGGCCGACGAACACGGAATCCTTGTCGATGTCGCGCGGGCCGATCTCGAGCCGCAGCGGCACGCCTTTGCGCACCCACTGCCAGACCTTCTCGCCGCCGCGCTCCTCACGCTCATCGACGATCACGCGCACGGCAGCGTCGTCGTAACGCTCGGCGCGCAGCTCCGCCGCCACGCGGCGGCAATACTCGAGCACGCGCGGCTTCTCGTCGTCGGACCGAAAGATCGGAATGATCACGACGTGCGCAGGCGCGAGCTTCGGCGGCAGGACGAAGCCGTCGTCGTCGGAGTGCGTCATCAGCAGACCGCCGATGAGCCGCGTGGATACGCCCCAGCTGGTCGTCCACGCGTACTGCTGCTGGCCGGTTTGATCGAGAAATTGAATGCCGCTCGCGCGCGCGAAGTTCCGGCCGAGAAAATGGCTCGTGCCGGCCTGCAGCGCCTTGCGGTCCTGCATCATCGCCTCGATGCTGAAGGTGCGCTCGGCCCCCGGGAACCGCTCGCCCTCGGTTTTCTCGCCTCTGATCACGGGCACGGCCAGCCACTGCTCGGCGAACGTGGCGTAGACATCGAGCATCCGCATCGTCTCCTCGACGGCCTCCTCGCGCGTCGCGTGCGCGGTATGCCCTTCCTGCCACAAGAACTCGGTGGTCCGTAGGAACAGGCGCGTACGCATCTCCCAGCGGACGACGTTAGCCCACTGGTTGATCAAGAGCGGCAGATCGCGGTAGCTCTGCACCCAGCGCGAGAACGCGTCGCCGATGATCGTCTCGGATGTGGGCCGCACGACGAGCGGCTCCTCGAGCTCGCCGGCCGGCTCGAGCTTGCCGTCGGCGCCGACCTCGAGCCGATGGTGCGTGACCACCGCGCACTCCTTCGCGAAGCCTTCGACGTGCGCGGCCTCCTTCTGGAAGAACGACAGCGGGATGAACAGCGGGAAATACGCGTTCACATGACCGGTCGCCTTGAACATGTCGTCGAGCGCCCGCTGCATGTTTTCCCAAAGCGAGTACCCCCACGGCCGGATGATCATGCAGCCGCGCACGGGGGAGGTCTCGGCAAGGTCCGCGCCGGCGATCACCTGTTGGTACCACTCGGCGTAGTTCTCTTCCCGCGTCGGCGAGATGGCGGTCTTCGGCTTGCTCATAAGGCCGGCAAGAATAGCGAGCTTGCCGTGCGAACGCCAAGGACGGCCCCGCACGCCCGCCGCCGCGCCCGGGCAGCGCCACGAAACCGTGCTCGACAAGAAGCCGGGCAGAGGCGCCCGGCTTCGGGAAGTCCTCGCCGCCGACCTAGCGCAGCACGAGGAAGAGCCGCGCGTTGCCGCGCACGACGGTCAGTGCGACCGTGGACGACCCCGCGGCCTTGATGGCGTCATCGAGCTCCGCAGCCGAGTGAATCGGCGTCCGGTTCACCGCGACGATCACGTCGCCCTGCTGCAGGCCGTTGCGCTCGGCCGGGCTGCCCGTCGCAATTCGGGCGACCCACGCACCCTGCACGCCGGAGGTCGGATAGTCGGGCGGCACGTCGCGAAATTCCGCGCCCTGCAGCTGCGGCACATTGCCGCCCCCCGCCGCGCCGGCGCCGGCGCCGGCGCTGGCCGCCTCGATCGGCGCGGTGAGCATCTGGCGCTTGCCGTCGCGAACGATCGTGAGCGACACGTTCGTACCGACGGGCTCCAGGCCGATTTTATTGCGCAAGTCGACGCCGCTCTTCACCGGTTCGCCGTCGACCGCGACGATGACGTCGCCGACCTGGATTCCGGCCTTCTCTCCCGCCGACCCCGGCTCTATCTGCGTGACCACCGCACCTTCGTGTACGTCGAGCTTCAGCGCATCGGCGAGATCGGGCGTCAAATTCTGAATGTAGACGCCGAGGCGACCACGGCGCACCTCGCCGTACTTGATCACCTGATTCATGACCTGCTTCGCCATGTTGGCCGGTATCGCGAAGCCGATGCCGACGTTGCCGCCGGCCGGTGCGAGGATCGCGGTATTGATGCCGACGAGCTTGCCGTCGAGGTCGATCAGCGCACCGCCCGAGTTGCCGGGGTTGATCGACGCGTCGGTCTGAATGAAGTCCTCGTAGCCTTCGATGTCCATTCCGCTGCGACCGAGCGCACTCACGATGCCCGACGTCACCGTCTGACCGAGTCCGAACGGATTACCGATGGCGACGACATAGTCGCCGACCTGCAGCTTGTCGGAGTTCGCGAACGGGATCGCCGTGAGATTGTCGGTATCGACCTTGAGCACGGCCACGTCGGTGCCCGGATCGGTGCCGACCAGCTTAGCGTTGACCGTGCGGCGGTCCTTCAGCGTGACGACGATCTTGTCGGCGTGCTCGATCACGTGGTTGTTCGTGAGGATGTAGCCCTGCTGGGCGTCGACGATCACGCCCGAGCCCACCGCTTGCTGCGTGCGTGGCGGTGCCTGCTGCTGCTGTTGATCCGGGCCTTCCGGACCTTCGAAGAATCTGCGGAAGAACGGATCGTTGAACAACGGGTTCGGGGCGCCTTGCACGGTCGAGGTCACGGCGATGTTGACGACGGCGTTGGTCACCTGCTTCAGCAGCGGTGCGAGCGACGGCCGGCCGTTATCGCTGTTCGTGTATTTGACCGGCACCTGCGCCGCCGCGGGGCCCCCGCACAGCGCCAGCAGCACTGCCGCTATCGGCAGCGCGGAACGGAATCGTCTCATCTCGAACCTCCTTGCACGCCCGCGGATGCCGCGGACCGCGCTATTTGCGCTGATCCTGCTGTAACAGCCGTGCGGCAGCGTCCGGATCGATCGGCTTGAACACGCCCAGGGAGCAGCTCGCGCCTTCCCTGAAGCCGAAGCCTTCGTCGCGTAGCACGGTGATCGTGTCGATATGGCAGAGCTGGTCCTGGGGCACGCGATACAAGAACCGATCTTCCGACTTGAGCTCGGGACACGCGTATGGCAGATCGTTGCGATAGACGTCACCGTCGTGCAGATAGAACAGCACGGTGTCGTTGTCGACCACGTCGGTGCGCTCGATCTCGCGCAAGCCCAAGCAATCGCGGTTGGCGTTGCCAGCGTCCTTCGCAGGATCGGCCGCCTGAGCAGACGGCTTCGATTGCTGCGCGACGCCGCGGACCGAATAACCCATTCCGATCGCCAGCGCGGCCGACCGCAGCCGCTGCGGCGATTCCAGAATTGCGCCACGTCCCGTGGCGCGCTCGCACGTTGCCTTCCATTGCTCGCCCTCCTTTGCAGTTACCCGTGCGTCTGTCGGTGTCAAGCAAGACGCATGCCAGCAGAGCGGAGCGAGCTGGCGAGCGTGCGGCGGCGTACCGCACGCGGAACGCGGGTAAAACCGGCGCAAGGCTTGGAGCGATTCGCAAAAACTGGGCGTTTTGCGCGCCTCGAGTGCCGTCGCGCAGCAGACGCGGCGGACATGAGCGCTCGTCTCGAATCGCGCTTGCGGTCACGCGGCGGGCGCACCCGTGCTGGAGGCAACACGGTGGCACGGCACCGACGCCGCGTGACCGCTCACGCTGGGCTTCGGGCGAGCTTGCAGCGAACGGGAGGATCGCTGCGCTTGACCACGAACACTCGCTCCTCGCGGCGCCGCAGCGGCGACTACGGCAGGGCGTGAAACGAGCGGCGTAGCGGGAGCAAGCTTCGTGCCATCGAGCGGCAGGCGCGGCGTGGCGCGGGATTGGCGGTCGGCTGCGCCCCGAGTGCCGCGTACAACTGTCGGCGGGCGGCGACCGCCGCAAGCCCGCGGCCGCGCAAGCGCTTGATTTTCTCTCGATCGCGAGCGTCGGCGAATCGCGACTCGCAATGCAAGATCGATGGACGATAGACGGGACGGCTCGAACGGTTCAGTCGGCCGCGGTGCATTTGCCGTGCTATGGTGAATCCGAACACCCTCACGGTATCGTCAGGAGGCAGCCATGCGATCAAGGCTCGTAGCCGGTTTGTCCGCCGCGCTTCTCGGCGTCTCTTTCGTCGCCAGCGACGCGCTGGCCCACCACGGCTGGGCCGGCCAAAGCAAAGAGCCGTTCACGCTCTCCGGCAAAGTGGCGAAGCCGCTCAGCCTGAACGGCCCGCATGCCACGATGCAGATCAAGGACGCCGCGGGGCAGGTGTGGGATCTGACGCTCGCGCCGCCGCCGCGCACGGCCGCCGCCGGGCTCAAGGAGGGGATGATTCCGCTCGGCGCCGACGTCACGATTCTCGGCAAGCGCAATCTCGACCCGAAGCGCTTCGAGGTGAAGACCGAGCGGCTCACCTGGAACGGCAAGAACTACGACGTTTATCCCGATCGGCTCTAACCGCCGCGCATGCCGCAGCTCCTGACGTGGGTCGAGGCGTCCGCGCTCGGCAACGCCATGCGCCACGCCGGCGTCTGGAGTTACGGCGTCGCGAACCTGATCCACATCCTCGGCGTCGCGACGTTGTTCGGTTCCGTGCTGCTGCTCGACCTCAAGCTGCTCGGGCTCTGGCGCCGCGTGCCGCTGGGGTCGATCACCGCGGCGACCGTGCCGATCGCGGCGTGCGGCTTCACGATCGCGGCGCTGAGTGGCGCATGCCTGATCTCAACCAACGCAACAGAATACATTGGTAACCCTCTGTTGCTAGTCAAGTTCCCGGCCATCGCACTCGGGCTCGCCAACGCCGTCGCGCTCAGCTTCTTGCCGCCGTGGCGCGAGCACCGGACACGCACCCTCACGCCGCGCGAGCGGCGCAAGCTTGCGGCTTTCGGCGGCGTGTCGCTCGCGTCGTGGCTCACGGCCGTCAGCGCCGGCCGGCTGATCGCGTATTGGTGAAGCGCGGCGGCGGCCGCCGACGGCCGGGGCGGCGCTGCCGGCGCCAGTCTCAGCGCTGCGCAACCGTGCTCGCGAAATCGGGCTTGGTCGCGACGAGAATCTCGCGGATCGCGGCACGCTCGTCGGCGTCAAGTGCCGCGAACGGCTCGCTTCGGTCCTCGCCCCGAAGCACCTGCTCGATGCGCTCGTAGATCGCACGCTTGACGACCGGCGGTAGTGCATCGAATTCGCGCGAGTAGATCGTATAGCTCAAGGGATACTTGAAGAGCCGCGTCGTCAGCTCGAGATCGCGCAGCGACCGCCCGTGCGCATCCCTTACGGCCCGACGCTCGAATTGGTCGGCGAATTTCGGCGAGCCTTCGATCGGCGCGCTGTAGGTCGCCGCATCCGCGAACAGCAGCGTCCGCACGAGCGGCTCGATCGCGGTCCGAACCTTCGCGAGCGTCGCCGCCGACGGCTTCTCGCCGGGCGGGGTTGCGCCATCGGCGTCGAGCAGCGTGCGCGTGTCCCAGCTCGCACGCGTGATGGCGTTCTCGGCATTCACCTGGTGCTCGAGCACGAGCAGCGCGACGATGTCGCTCTTGTCCGTGAGGTACGGCTTCGTGTCGAACAGCGCGTCGAGCTTGTCGAGGTTCTCCACCCTCAGCTGGTCGAGCCGCTTGAAGTCGTCGTAGCTGCGAATGATCATGTTGCCGAGGTGCGCCTGGTCGCCCGAGTGCCCCGTCACGTACCAGCCGCCCCAACGACTCTCGAGCGGCGTTTCGTCGGTTACCAGAATCCAACCCTCGTGGCTCACGAGCTCACCGGCCGAGCCGACGTAGCCCGACCCCACGATGAAGCGCGGCACGCCGCCGCCGGACAGCGAGTACGAGTCGTGGCAGTTGAGGCAGCGCGTGCCCTGGCGCCCGAATGTGGGTGCGGCGGCCGGCGCTTGCTCCACGAGATAGAACACCGCCCCGAGCGCCGGATCGACCGCGCCGATCTCGATCGGCCCTTGCTGCACCCAGGCCACGTAGACGTCGTCGTTGAAGTAGATCGCTCGCGGCCGCGACGGCCTGATGCGTCGGCTCTGCAGGCTCGTCTGCGAGAACACGAGCACCTGCGACGACGGATCGACGTCGAGCGCCGCGAGCAGCGAGTCGAGCCAACCGCGCCCCGATGCATCGTAAGTGAGCTTCACGTCGCCGCTCGCGAGACGGCGCTCGAGCGCGGCGATGGGACCCGTAGGCGCGCTGTCGCTGTAGTGAATCGACGGATATTCCTGCGCATAGCGCTGCGGCGAGGAGTCGGGCGCTTCGCTGTCGGGCTCGCCGTAGTCGCGGCCGGCCGCGCCGGCACGGCCCGCCGCGACTTGCGCCGCGGGCGACGCGGCTGACGAGCGCGCCACGGGCACGTCCGGCCGCTCGAGCCACAGCCACACGAGCGCCACGATCACCGCAGCGAGCAGCAGCAGCGCGGCAGTCAACCGCAGGCGGCGATGGGCGCTCGGAAAATCGTGCATGCGCCTAGCTTGCCAAATCCACAGCCGAACGGCCACGCGTCCGGTAGACCCTTTCGCGCGCTCGTGGCATAAGAGAACCTCGAGCCGGAGCACGCACGAGCGCCGCATGGACGTCACGACCGCCACTTTCGAAGCCGAAGTCCTCGAGGCGTCGAAGACGCGCCCGGTGGTCGTCGACTTCTGGGCGCCGTGGTGCGGACCTTGTCGCGCGCTCGGGCCGATCTTGGAGAAAGTCGCGGCCGGCTTCGGCGACCGCGTGAAGCTCGTAAAGGTCAACTCCGACGACAATCCGGAGCTCAGCCAAGCGTTCGGCGTTCGCTCGATTCCGTACGTGGTTGCGTTCAGGAACGGCCGGGCGGCCGCGCAATTCGTCGGGGCAGTGCCTGAGCCACAAGTGCGCTCGTTCTTCGAAAAATTGCTGCCGTCTGCGGCCGAGGAGGCCCTCGCCCGCGCAGAAGCCGCATTCGCGGCAGGCGATCTCGACGCAACCGAGCGCGAGCTCGCGGCGGCGCGCGGCGACTTGTCGCTCACCTCGAGAGTCGCTGCGTTGAACCAAGCGCTCGCCGATGCGCGCGCGGCGAGCGGCGCGCCGACCGAGGCCGAGCTGCGTGCGAAGCTCGATACCGCACCCGACGACCACGAGACTCGGCTCATGCTCGCGAGCCGCTACGCCGCCGAACGCCGCTACGCCGAGGCGATGGACGAGCTGCTCGCGATCATCCGCCGCGCAAAAAACTGGCGCGACGGCGAAGCCCGCAACCGCTTGCTCGGGCTGTTCACGTTGGCTGCCGATCAGCCCGAGCTCGTCACCGAGTATCGGCGCAAGCTCACGAACGCCTTGTATTGACATGCAGCGGTTGTTGATCGTGCTCGGCCTGCTCGCGCTCGCTGCCGGCGTCCTGTGGCCCTTCGTCGCGAAGCTCGGCCTCGGGCGGCTGCCCGGTGACATCCGCGTCGAGACCGAGCACGGCTCGTTCTACTTCCCGGTCGTGACCTGCCTGATCCTGTCCGTCGTGCTGTCGCTCGTGCTCTGGCTGCTGCGCCGCTAACGGCGCGCCGCGCATGCCGACCGGTGATCTTAGACTTCGTCCGTCGCCGCGCGCGCGCGCCCGTACGGTGGCCGTACTGAGCTGCGCGCTGGCCGCTCCGCTCGCCGCACAGCCCGCGGCCGTCGGCGACATCGTCGACGTGATCGGCACGACGCCGCTCGGTGCGCGCAACGCCGCGCGCTCGGCAGCGAACGTGCAACGAGCGACCGCCGAGGAGCTGCGCGCATCAGGCGCGCTCGATCTCGCCGACTTCATGCGCCGCAGCTTGAGCAGCCTGTTCGTCAACGACGCCCAGGGCAATCCCCTGCAGCCCGACGTGCAGTACCGCGGCTTCGTCGGCTCGCCGCTGCTGGGCCTACCGCAAGGCCTCGCCGTGTATCAGGACGGCGTGCGCCTGAACGAACCCTTCGGCGACACCGTGAACTGGGCGTTGATACCGGAGGCCGCGATCGACACCGTCTACGTGCTGCCGGGCTCGAATCCGCTGTTCGGTTTGAACGCGCTCGGCGGCGCGATCGCGGTCAACACGAAGAGCGGGTTCACGAGTCCCGGTACGCGCATCGAAGCCAGCGCGGGCTCGTTCGGGCGCACCGAGCTCGAAACGGAGAGCGGCGGCTCGCGCGGCGAGCGCCTCGCCTACTTCGTCACGGCGACCCGGCTCAGCGAGGACGGTTGGCGAGACTATTCGCCGACGGACGCGACGCAGATGTTCGCGAGCCTGAGCGCGAAGACCGACGCCGTCGACCTCGACGTCGGGCTGTCGTACGCCGGCACCGAGCTCGTCGGTAACGGCGCGGCACCGGTCGACCTGCTCGCGCTGGATCGCAGCGCGATCTTCACGAGACCGGACCGCACGCGCAATCGATACACGCTGCTGAACGTGGTCGGCACCCGCGCGCTCGACGCCGGACCGACGTTGACCGGCAACGTCTTCGTACGCCGCAGCGATATCCGCACGCTGAACGGCGACGATTCGGATTTCGACGAGTGCTCGGCGACGCCGGGCTTCCTGTGCGAGGCGGACGGCGCGGGCGAGCAAATTGCGCTCGACACGTCCGGCGCGGCGATTGCCGCGGATCCCCGGCTGCAAGGCGCGACGCTGAACCGCACGAGCACCGATCAGCGCAGCGGCGGCTTCGACCTGCAAGCAACCTTCTCGCGCGGCCGCGGCCGGCTCGCGCAGCGGCTGATCGCCGGGATGGCGTACGAGCGAAGCGCGGTGCAGTTCGGCGCGAGCACGGAGCTCGGCGCACTCGATGCGACGAGGCTCGCGGTGCCGGGCGGCACGTTCGTCGGCGACTCCCTGATCGATCTCGGGGTCCGCACGACCGGCGCGAGCGCGTACGTCACGGACACGCTCTCGCTCGGCGCCCGCGCCGACCTCACGTTCTCCGGCCGGTACAATCGCGCGCGGATCGAGCTCTCGGACCGGCTCGGCGGCGCGCTGGGCGGCGATCACGCGTTCGCTCGCTTCAATCCCGCGATCGGCTTTACGCTCGGGCTCGCCGGCGGGCGCACGCTCTACGCGAGCGCGAGCGAGTCGAGCCGAGCGCCGTCCCCGGTCGAGCTCACCTGCGCGGACCCGGACGCGCCTTGCCGCCTACCCAACGCATTCGTCTCCGATCCGCCGCTCGAGCAGGTCGTCGCTCGCACGCTCGAGGCCGGCGTGCGGGGGCAAGCGCCGTTCGGCCGGTGGCATGCGGGCGTGTTCCAGACGTTGAACGAGCACGACATTCTGTTCATCAGCGCGGGCGCGCTCACGAGCCAAGGCTTCTTCGCGAACGTCGGCGCGACGCGACGGGCCGGAATCGAGCTCGAGCTGCACGGCGACGCCGCCGAGCGGCTCACGTGGTTTGCGAGCTACAGCTACATCGATGCCACGTTTCGGGAGTCGTTCGCCGTGCCGAGCCCGAACAACCCGGCCGCCGCCGGCGGCGAGATCACCGTGGGCTCTGGTGCGCATCTGCCGCTCGTGCCGAGCGGGCTCTTCAAGGCGGGCTTGAGCGCCGCGGCCGGATCGCATTGGCGGCTCGGTGCGAATCTGCTCGCGAGCGCGGGCGAGTATCTGCGCGGCGACGAAGCGAATGCGCTCGGCCGAATCGGCGGCTACCGCGTGCTGAATCTGTTGGCGGAGCACAGGCTCGGCGCGCGCGGCACTCTGTTCATGCATCTCGACAACGCGCTCGACGAGCGCTACGAGACGTTCGGCGTGCTCGGCGATGCAACCGGCGTGCTCGGGCCGGGATTCGCCGATCCTCGCTTTCTCGGGCCCGGGGCGCCGCGATCGGCCCTCGTGGGGATCCGCTTCGAGCTCACGCCGGCGGCGCGCTGAAACGCGCTCCGCCGCGGTCTCCCGCGACACGGTCGTGCCGCGCGTGCGCGAGGTCTGGGTACGTTAGAAGTGGATGACGGAGCGGATGCTCTTGCCTTCGTGCATCAGGTCGAATGCATGATTGATCTCGTCGAGACCCATCGTGTGCGTGATCATCTCGTCGACCTTGATCTTGCCGGCCAGGTACTGGTCGACCATGCCCGGCAGCTGGCTCCTGCCCTTCACGCCGCCGAACGCGCTGCCGCGCCAGACGCGGCCCGTCACGAGCTGAAACGGCCGTGTGCAGATCTCTTGGCCGGAGCCCGCGACGCCGATAATCGTGGACTCGCCCCAGCCCTTGTGACAGCACTCGAGCGCGGCACGCATGAGCTGCACGTTACCGACCGCCTCGAACGAATAATCGACGCCGCCGTCGGTGAGATCGACGATGACTTGCTGAATCGGCTTGTCGTAGTTCTTCGGGTTCACGAAGTCGGTCGCGCCGAGCGAGCGCGCCATTTCCTCCTTGTCCGGATTGACGTCGACCGCGATGATGCGGCCGGCCTTCGCCATCACGGCGCCCTGGATCACGCTCAAGCCCACGCCGCCCAAGCCGAACACCGCGACCGTCGTGCCGGGCTGCACCTTCGCGGTGTTGAGAACCGCGCCGATGCCCGTCGTGATGCCGCAGCCGAGCAGGCAAACCTTCTCGAGCGGCGCTTTCGGGCTGATCTTCGCGAGGGAGATCTCCGGCAGCACGGTGTGCTCTGCGAACGTGGACGTGCCCATGAAGTGCAGGATCGGCTTGCCGTTCTTCGAGAAGCGGCTCGTACCGTCGGGCATCACGCCCTTGCCCTGGGTCACGCGGATTTTCTGGCAGAGATTGGTCTTGCCGGACTTGCAGAACTTGCACTCGCCGCATTCCGGCGTGTAGAGCGGGATCACGTGATCGCCGGGCCGCACGCTCTTGACCCCCGGGCCCACCTCCTCGACGACCGCGCCGCCCTCGTGGCCCAGGATCGACGGGAACGCACCTTCGGGATCGGCGCCCGAGAGTGTGTAGGCGTCCGTGTGACACACGCCGGTCGCGACGATGCGAATCAGCACCTCGCCTTCCTTCGGCCCCTCGAGATCGACTTCCTCGACGCTCAAGGGCTTGCCCGCTTCCCACGCCACTGCCGCTCTGGTTTTCATCCCCGCCTCTCCTGCAAGGTCGTCGGTGTTTGGGCATGATTGTAGGGACTTCACCCGCGAACGAATAGCCGGCATGGACGTTTACTTAGGCTTGGGCTCGAACCTCGGCGAGCGGCGCGCGAACCTCACTCGCGCGCTTGCGGCACTCGCACGAAACGGCATTGCCGTGCGTCGCGTGTCGCCCGTCGTGGAATCGCCGGCGCTGCTGCCCGACGATGCGCCGCCCGATTGGAACCGGCCGTTCTTGAACGTCGTCGCCGAGTGCGGGACGGATCTGGCTCCCGAGGCAGCCCTCGACCGACTCAAGACGATCGAGCGCGAGCTCGGCCGCATGGAGCACGCTCACTGGGCGCCGCGCCCGATCGATCTCGATATTTTATTGTGGGGCCGCGAGGAGATCGCGACCGAGCGGCTACGAGTGCCGCATCCCGGCATCGCGGACCGCGCGTTCGTGCTGTCGCCGCTCGCGTGGCTCGCGCCGCGGCGCACGATTCCGGGCCGCGGGACGCGCACCGTGCTCGAGTGGTCGCGCGCGGGGCGGCGCCACATTCCGCTGTGGATGGGCATCGTGAACCTGACGCCGGATTCATTCTCCGACGGCGGCGAGCTCGGTGCTCCGAGCGACGCGCTGGCGCGCGTCGAGGCACTCGTCGCCGCAGGCGCTGAGCTGATCGACGTCGGCGCCGAATCGACTCGGCCCGGTGCCACACTGCTCCGCGCGGACGAGGAGTGGCGCCGGCTCGAGCCCGTGCTCGGCCCGTTGCTCGACCGCTGGCGCGACACACCGCTCGGACCGCGCTTCAGCATCGATACCTACCATCCCGAGAACGCGCGCCGCGCCCTCGCGCTCGGCGCCGACGCGATCAACGACGTGAGCGGCCTCACGGCACCCGCGATGATCGAGGTCGCCGCGGCGAGCGGTGCCGACTTCGTGGCGATGCACAACCTGGGTCTGCCAGCCGATCGTGACCACGTGCTGCCGCCGGCAAGGGACCCCGGCGACATGGTCGAGCGCTGGCTCTCGGCCCGGCTCGTCGAGTGGGAGCGTGCGGGGCTCGACCTCGAGCGAATCCTGTTCGATCCGGGCATCGGCTTCGGCAAGAATCCGTTGCAGTCGCTGCGCATCTTGCGCGACCTGCGGCGATTCGACGGCTACGGATTCCGCGCCATCGTGGGCCACTCGCGCAAGTCGTTCATGCACGCGTTCGCCGCGACCGACCGCGCCGCACGCGATCTCTTCACCATCGGGGCGTCGCTGAATCTAGCCGCGCAAGGCGTCGACGCGCTGCGCGTGCACAACGTGGCCGCGCACGTGGCGGCCTATCGCGGCTGGGCGCACTTGGAATGAGGCGTCGGCGCTAGTCGGCAAGCGCGTCGTAGGGCGCGCGCGCATGCACGACGCGACCGCCGATCATCGTGAGCACGGGCTTCATCAGCTTGATCTCCTCGGCGGGAATCGTGAGATACGGCCGATCGAGCACGACGAGGTCCGCGAGCTTACCCGTTTCGATCGAGCCTAGATCGTGCTCGTCGAAGCTGAACCAGGCGTTCGAGGCCGTATAGAGCCGCAGCGCGTCTTTGCGCCCGATCTGCTCGCCGGGAATGATGATCTCGCCGCCCGCGTCCTTGCCCGTCACCATGTAGTAGATCGACAGCCACGGATTGAGGGCGCCGACCACGCCGGAGTCCGTGCCGGCGCCCATGCGGATACCGCTGTCGAGCAGCGTCTTGTAGGGCGGACCGGCGTTCCAGCGGGAGTACTCGTTGCGGATGTAGTCATGGTCCTGCACACGCACCGAGACGCCGATCGCCTTGAGCCGCTCGATCTGATCCGGCGTGATCTCGAAGACGTGCTCCAACGTCCAGCGCAGGTCACGGATCGGCGTTTTCGCGGCCACGCGCTCCATGATCTTGATGTAGCGTTCGATCTCGTCGTGCCGAATGGTGTGCTGCGACAGCGCCCAGCCCGCCTCGGCGATCCGCTCGTAGACGGTGTAGACCTCGTCGTCCGTCGCCCCGGCTGCGATGACCTGCTCGCCGAAGCGCACGGCTTTGAACATGTCGTCGCCGAGATTCTGGGTGGCGTTCGCAAGACGCGCGGTGGCCGAGTGAATATCGGTCTGATCCCGCGTGTCGCGGTGGTCGTACTGAAGGCGCAGCCGTATCGGCAGCTTGCCGGCGCGCCAGAAGTACTCCGCAATCCGCATGTTCGGTCGATCGGCTGCCGTCAGATGCGCGCCGAGCCAGTCGCAGCACGCATGATCGACGACCGTGGTGAGGCCGAGCGACATTGCGTAGCGCACGTAATCCGGAAAGCGCCGCTTCATGCGCTCGTCGGTACGGGATTCGAGCACCCGCGTGAGCGCGGCGCCGCCCGGCGGCACCTTACCGTCGTCCGCCACGTGGATCCCGGCGTCTTCGAGCACACGCCGACCCTCGTCGTTCACGACGCCGGCGGCCGAGTAACCGACCTGCAGGTACACGGGATGGTCCGGGACCGCCGCGCTGAGCTCCTCGCGCGTCGGCATTCGCCGCTCCTCGAACTGGATCGGCGTGAACCCGCCGATCGAGGCAATCCACTCGCCGGGCTCGGCCTTCTCGGCCGCGGCGTCGAGCGCGTCCTGGAGCTCCCGGATCGACCGCGCCGCTTCGAGGCCCTCGATGAACGGACCCGGCGCTTGCGCGGTGCGCACGAAGTGCGTGTGCGAGTCGATCAGGCCCGGGATCACGGTGCGGCCGCCCAAGTCGAGCACGCGAATGCAAGGCTCCTTGCGATCGACCGCCTCGCCCACGGCGATGAAGCGGCGGTCGCGGATACGCACCGTGCTCACGGTGCGATCGCCGGCGTCCATCGTCAGGATCGTGCCGTTCGTGAGGACCCAATCGCGTCCGCCCGGACACGCATCCGCCGCGCGGCCCGCGGCCGGCAGACCGAGGCCGACGAGAGCCCAGAATAGCGCCAGTGCTTGGCCCACCCTTCGACGAGACCACCAAGGCAATGGCGCGCAGCGTGTGTTCATGGCTCGTGTTCCCCCTCCGCCGAATAGCATAGCGCGACGCCGGCGCCGCCCGCCGATCGATTACGCGACTCCTTCGTTCAGCACCTCGAGCAGCGCGGCCGCCTTGTCGAAGCTCTCCTGATACTCGGCGTCCACGTCCGAGTCCGCCACCACGCCGCCGCCGGCCCATGCGTACACGTAATCGCCATGCTGCACGAGCGTGCGAATCGCGATGTTGAGATCCATTTGGCCGTCGAACCCGACGTAGCCGATCGCGCCGCAGTAGACGCTGCGCCGCTGCGGCTCGAGCTCCTCGATGACCGCCATTGCCGCGACCTTGGGCGCACCCGTGATAGAGCCGCCCGGGAACGCGCCCGCGAGCAAGTCGAGCGCGTGCTTGTCCGGCGCCAGACGTCCTTCGACGGTGCTCACGAGCTGATGCACGGTGGCGTAGCTCTCCACGTCGAACAGCTTCGTCGCGCGCACCGAGCCCGGGGCGCAGGCCTTGCCGAGATCGTTGCGCAGCAGATCGACGATCATCACGTTCTCGGCGCGGTCCTTGCTGCTCGCGCGCAGCTCCTCGGCGAGCTCGCGATCGCGAATCGGGTCCGCGGCGCGCGGCCGCGTGCCCTTGATCGGTTTCGTCTCGACGCGGCCGTCGCGAACGCTCAGGAACCGCTCCGGCGAGGAACAGAGCACGCGGCCGTCCGGAAAATCGAGATACGCCGCGAACGGGGCAGGGTTGATCGCGCGCAACCGCAGGTACGCGTGCCACGCGTCGCCCTCGGCACGCGCGCGAAACCGCTGCGTGAGATTGATCTGATAGCAATCGCCGCGCCGGATATGGCGCTGCACGCGCTCGAACGCGCGCGCATACTCGGCGCGGCTCATGCTCGATGCGGGCCGCGACAACACGCGAAACGCCGACTTCGTGACGCTCGGCGCGCCATGCAGCTTCTCGAGCAACCCGGGCCAGCGCTCGGCCGTGTGAGGGTCACGGCCCTGCGTCGCGAGCCACGCGCGGTTGCGCTCGAGATCGACGACGACGGCCCAGTCGTAGAGGCCGACCGCGACCTCCGGCATTGCGATGTCTGCGGCCGCGACCACGGGAATGCGCTCGAGCCGGCGGCCGAGGTCGTACGCGTAATAGCCGAGCGCGCCGCCGCTGAACGGCAGGTCGGGAATCGCGGGCACCTGCGCGCCGAGCTCGTCGCGCAGCAACGCGAGAGGCGCCGCGGGCGAGACGCGCTCGGCGCCGCCGCGCGACACGATCGTGGTGAGCTCGCCGCGCGTCGTGAGCGTGACGAACGGATCGGCCGCGATCACATGCCACCGGCCGCGGTCCGCGCTGTCGAGCCATACGGGCCACGGCTCGTCGGCAAGCGCCGCAAACAGCCGGACCGGATCCGCCTGATCGAGCTCCGTGATCTTGGTTACGTTCACCGAATGTCCGCCGAGCCGGCGGCGCATTCGGCCGCTCGCTACTTCTTGAGCAGCGATTCTACGTCTTCGACCACGTCGTCGTCGGCGTTCTCCGCACGCGGCTGCGCAGCCTCGCCGGCCTTCGGCAAATCGCGCAGCGTGAGCGCGGCGATCTGGGCAATCTTGCCGGCCGGGTCGGCCACGATCGCGTCGTAGCCGGCCATCGAGCCGCGCTTGAGGACCGGCGGCACGAAATACGCCTCGATGTCGGCTGTCTTCGAGTCGATCAGGCTGATCGACAGCATCGCCTGGGAGCCCGCGGCACCGACGCCGGTGAGCACGGCGAGCGCCGAGGCGCCGGCCGCCGACGCAACGATCTGCAGGTTGGCGAAGCCGACTGCGTCGACGCCGAGCTTCGCCGCAAGGGCGCGCATCTCGTCGCCTGCCTCGTAGCGGCGCTTGCCGATCTGGCGCGGCAGCTTGAGCTGGACTTGTCTCAGGAGCTCCGTGTAGCGGCGATCGGCGTCGAGCACGAGCTCCTGAAGCTCGGCGTCGGCATTCACCTGTTCCGGCGACAGCACTCTCACCTCGTAGCCCTGCTTCGCGAATTCCTCCCCGAGGCTCGTGCGCAGATGGCCCGAGAACTCGGTGCTCTGCTCGAGCTGCTCCTCCGCATGCACGACCTTGCGGCGAATCACGTCGACGTGCGGCGGCAAGAACACGATCGTCTTCGGCCGCGTCGCGCCGCTCTCGAATTCCTTCGTCGCGTGCATGACGGCCTGAGCCGGCACGCACCACGCGGCGGCCGCGACGAGCGACGCCAGCGCCGTACTAGTCGGCAGAAGCTTCGATCCCTTGCTCATTGCGCAATTTCTCCCGCAGCGCCCGCAGCCGCTGCAAAACGATGGATCGGTCCGGCGCGTCCGGAGCCCGCTTCAGGTAATCGACATAGGCCTGGGCAGCCGCGCGCGGTTGGTTCGAGGCATCCGCAATCTCGGCGAGGCCGCGGTACGCCGGCGCATAGCTCGGATCGAGGGCGAGCGAGCGCTCGTAGGCCGACTTCGCCTTCGCACGGTTCGCGGCGAGCGTCGCGCGACCCTCCTCCGTTTCGAGCAGCGCCTTCTCGCGCTCTTGGCGCGTCCGTGTGACGCGCTCGGCGGCATTGCGGCGCTTCCGGCCCTGGCTCAGGGTCGTCGCGTCGATCTCGCCGCGAGCGCCCATCGTCTGCCACGCGTCGCCCAGCAGGAACGTATATTCGGCGTCGTCCGGATAGCGCTCGGCCAACGCCTCGGCGAGCGCGATCGCCGTACGCGGATAGTCGTCCTGGATGTAATCGCGAATCGTCATCCTGCGCAGCGCCAGCACGGCGGCGTCGAACGCCGCGGGATCGCGATCCCGTTTCGGCTCGTTCTGCACCTGCTCACGCGTGCGCGCGGCCCGCGCCTCGAGCTGCGGATGCGTGCTCCAGATCGTCGGCGTACGCGGTTGGTCGCCCTCGTAGTCGGCCGCCAGAATGCCGTAGATCTCCGGCAACGCATGCGGATCGTACCGGCTCGCATGCAGCACGCCGACCGCCCGATCGTCGGCTTCCTGCTCGAGCTCGCGGCTGAAGCCGTACATCGACGTGTACAAGCCGGCCGAGATCGCACCACCCACGCCGCCGAGCACGCCGGAGAGCACCATGCCCGCGATCAGCTTCTTGTTCGAAGAGCGGTACTCCACGATCGCGTGATGGCCGGCCGTATGATTGACCTCGTGCGCCAGCACGGCGGCGAGCTGTGACTCGTCGGCCAACCGCGCGAGCATGCCGGTATGCACGTAGACGTCGCCGTTCGGGAGCGCGAAGGCGTTCGGCGAAGGGTCGCGCAGCACGAAGAAACGATAGCGGACGTAGTCGTCGAGCGGAGCGGGCGCGAGACTGGATCCTATCTGCTCGACGAGCGCGGTCACGTTCGGGTCCGTATACAGCAGCGAGCGCTGAGCGAGATAGTCGTGCAGCTGCCGCGAAGTTTCGATCAACGCCTCCGTTTCCTTCGCTTTGATCGGGACAGCCTCGTAGACGCCCTGCGCGCGGACGGCGCCCTGGAACGCGAGCGGCGCCGCGCAAACCAGCGCGGCCAGCCCCCGGGCGGTCGCCTTCTTGAGTGTCATGGCGGGCGAGTGTACGTTCGACGCACAACGAACAGAAGCAACGGGGGTCACAGAACATGTCGCAATTCGAGCGCCGCACGCTGAACGTCAACGGCGTGGACACGGTCGTGCTCACGGCCGGCCGCGGAGAGCCGTTGGTCTACTTCCACGGCGCCGGCACGGCCACTCGCTTCGACTTCGCGGCCCCGTGGACGCAGCGCTACAAGGTCGTCATTCCATATCATCCGGGCTTCGGCGAATCGGCGGACGATCCCGCAATCACCGAGATCCATGATTACGTGCTGCATTATCTCGAGCTGTTCGACGCGCTCGGGTTGCAGCGCATCCGGCTCGTCGGTCATTCGATGGGCGGGTTCATCGCCACGAAATTCGCCGTCGAGCACTCGGCGCTGCTCGAGAAGCTCGTGCTCGTCTGTCCGATCGGCATCCCCGTGCCGCCGGAGCACCCGCCGTTCAATTTCCTGAAAGCCAAGCCCGAGGAGCTTCCGGGGCTGCTCGCGGCGGACCCGCAAATGGTCGTGAAGCACTTGCCGCGCGGGCCCGACGCTGCATTCTCGGCCGAACGCGGCAAGGAAGCCGTGACCGCAGAACGCGTGCTCGGTGCCGGCGGCTTCTTCGATCCGAAGCTGCCGCGATGGCTGCACCGAATCGACGTGCCGATCATGCTCGTCTGGGGCACGCGCGACCGCATGACGCCGACGGTGCAGCACCGCACGTGGCAACAGGCACTGCCGAAGCCCACGGTGAAGCTCTACGAGAATGCCGGGCACATCGTGCTCGACGAGGCGCCCGAATCGGTCGCGGACATCGCAGCGTTCTTCGGCGCCTGACGAGCCCCCGCGACGGCTTGGCGCCCGGCGGGTCCTCTGCAGCTCGTCGAGCGCGGCAGCCTTCGGCGGGCTTCAGAGCACGCGATCGGCGCGGCTGTAGACGTTGAAGCGCTGTGGCTTCAAGAAGCCGACGAGCGTCATGCCGAAGCGCTGCGCGAGCTCCACGGCGAGCGACGATGGCGCCCCGACCGCCGTCACGAACGCGCAGCCGGCCACCATCGCCTTTTGCATGAGCTCGAAGCTCGCTCGGCCGCTCACGACGATGCCGAGCTGCTCGAGCGGCACGCGATCGTGGAGCAGCGCGTCGCCGATCAGCTTGTCGAGCGCGTTGTGGCGGCCGACATCCTCGCGCACCGCGACGATGTCCCCGTTGGCATCGAACAGGCCGGCCGCGTGCAATCCGCCCGTCTGCTCGAACACCGCCTGGCGCGCCGCAAGCGCGGCCGGCAGCGCACCGAGCAGCTCGGCGCCGAGGCGCAGCGTCGCGGCAGCCGTATCGAAGCGCCCCTGCACGGCGACCGCCTCGAGCGACGCCTTGCCGCAGACGCCGCAGCTCGACGACGTGTAGAAATGCCGCTCGAGGCGCTTGAAGTCGACGGCCACGCCCGGTGCGAGGTCCACGCGCACCGCATTCACGAGGCCTCGCTCGTCGGGGACGCCGCGCGGCACGACGCCTTGAATCTCGTCGCGCGCGCGCACGATGCCTTCGGTGAAGAGGAACCCGACCGCGAGGTCCTCGTCGCGGCCCGGCGTGCGCATCGTGATCGACACGTCCTCCTCGGCGCGGCTGCCGTCCGCACGCGAGTAGCCGAGCCTGATCCCGAGCGGCTCCTCGGTCGCCACGACGTCGTGCGTCGGCCTCCCGACGGCGCCGCTCGCCGCGTCGACGCGGCGGATGTCGATGCGCCGCACGCTCTGGCGGCGCTCCGAGTCGTCTAGGTCTGCCACCCGCCGCCCACCCTGCGGATCAGGCTCGAGTCGATGTCGCGGAGGCTCGCGACGCCCAGGAGCGCCATGTCGCGCGCCAGCTCGGTCTTCAGGATCTTGAGCGCTTGCGTCACGCCGGCCTCGCCGCCCGCTCCGAGCCCGTAGAGATGCGGCCGGCCCGCCGAGCACGCGCGGGCGCCGAGTGCGAGAGCCTTCAAAATGTGCGTCCCGCGGCGCACGCCGCCGTCGAGAATCACTTCGAGGCGGTCACCGACCGCATCGGTGATCTCCTTCAGCACGTCGAACGGCGCGGGCGAGAAGTCGAGCTGGCGACCGCCGTGGTTGCTCACCATGACGGCGGTCGCGCCCACGTCGACCGCGCGCAAGGCGTCCTCGGCGGTCATGATGCCCTTGATCGCGAACGGGCCGCCCCATTCCTTGATCATC
The DNA here is from genome assembly GCA_963817615.1 of uncultured Gammaproteobacteria bacterium. GTDB lineage: Bacteria > Pseudomonadota > Gammaproteobacteria > Steroidobacterales > Rariloculaceae > FEN-1219. Next base: position 266,946 of record CAWFPH010000004.1, read on the forward strand.
CACTCGGCGTCCTTCCAGGTCACGCCGCGGTCGATCTGGTTGTTCAGATACTGGATGATGCCGCCGAGCTTGTCGCTGCCGGGCGGCGGCCGGTGGGCGACGTTCGCGACCTCGATCTTCGGCGTCGTCAAGTGCTTGTACACCCACTTCGGCTTCATCGCGATGTCGAGCCAGTTCATGAGGCCGAGCTTCGGCGGCACCGTCATGCCGTGCACGATGTCGCGCTCGCGGTTACCGGATACGGTCACGTCCACCGTGAGCTGCAGCGCAACGTAGTTGCAGTCCTTTGCGCGCTGCACAAACTCCCGACTCAGGCTGCGATCCTTGAACACATAGACCTGGAACGCCTTCGGCCCGTCCGAAAATTCGGCCGTGTCCTCGATGTTCGACGACGAGATGCTCGACAGCGAAAAGATCGTGCCGCTCGCGTGCGCGGCCCGAGCGGTCGCGCGCTCGCCCTCGTGGTTGAACAGCCGCTGCAGCGCGGTCGGCGAGCAGAAGTACGGCCAGTCGATCTTCTGGCCGAACAACGTGGTCGACATGTCGACGGTCGCTACGTCGACGAGACTGCGCGGCAGGAATTCGTAGGCATCGAACGCGGCCGTGTTACGCCGGAGCGTCCATTCGTCGTCGGCCGCGCCATCGATGTAATGGAACATCGGCGCGGGCATGTTCCGGCGAGCGAGCTTGCGCAGCTCGGCGATGTTGTAGCAGCGCTCGACGCGCGTGCGAGACATAGAGCGCCCCCGGGGCTGAAGGACTCGCGCGCCCCCGGCGCAGCCGAGTCACGATCGTCGGAACACGCCTAAGCGGCGCTGGTCTTGTTCGGCTCGGCCAGCTTCTCCACGGCGCGGGCCGCGATCGGCGCCAGCTCGGCCGTGTCGCGCCGCCGGCCCTCGATCAGCTCGGCAAGCATCGACGGCGTCCAAAATCGTTGCAAATGATCGGCCACGCGCTCCGCGACCTTGTCCTTGTCCGAGCCGTAGTCGAAGTTCGCGGCGATTTGATTCGCCATCCGGGCGAGCTTGTCGACGTCCATGGCGGCGGTGCTAGCTCATCGTCTCGGAGGATTGAGCCCGGCGCAGCAGCTCGATCTGCTCCTTCGTGAACTGCTCGAAGTTCTGCTGCCAATCGGACAGCCGCGTGACCTTGTAGGCCTGGACGGCCGTGACCTTGTACTCGGGGCAGTTCGTCGCCCAGTCCGAGTTGTCGGTCGTCACGACGTTCGCGCCCGACTCCGGGTGGTGGAACGTGGTGTAGACCACGCCCGGCTGGACGCGCTCGGTCAGCACCGCGCGCAGCACCGTCTCGCCCGCGCGGCTCTTGAGTCCGACCCAGTCGCCCTGCTCGATGCCACGCTGCTCGGCGTCGTGCGGATGGATCTCGAGCACGTCCTCGTCGTGCCACTTCAGATTCGACGTGCGCCGAGTCTGCGCACCGACGTTGTACTGGCTCAAGATTCGGCCGGTCGTGAGCAGGAGCGGGTACATCCGCGTGGTGACCTCGTCCGTCGGCACGTACGGCGTGACCCGGAATAGCCCCTTGCCGCGCACGAACTCGCCGATGTGCATGGTCGGCGTGCCTTCCTCGGCCTTCTCGTTGCACGGCCACTGGATGCTGCCAAGCTCGTCGAGCTTTTCGTAATTCACACCCGTGAAAGTCGGCGTGAGCCGCGCGATCTCGTCCATGATCTCGCTCGGGTGCGAGTAATTCATGGGATAGCCGAGCGCGTTCGACAGGCGCTGCGTGACCTCCCAATCCTCGAGGCCCGCGAGCGGCTCCATGACCTTGCGCACCGGCGAGATGCGGCGCTCCGCGTTCGTGAACGTGCCGTTCTTCTCGAGGAACGACGAGCCCGGCAAGAACACGTGCGCGAATTTCGCAGTCTCGTTCAAGAACAGATCCTGCACGATCATGCACTCGAGCGACGACAGCGCAGCCGTCACGTGGTGCGTGTCGGGATCGCTCTGCGCGACGTCCTCGCCCTGCACGTACAGGCCCTTGAATTCGCCGGCCACGGCCGCGTCGAACATGTTCGGGATGCGGTAGCCGGGCTCGGCGCGCACCGCGACGCCCCATTCCTTGTCGAACAGCGCGCGCACGGCCGGATCGGATACGTGCCGGTAACCCGGCAGCTCGTGCGGGAACGAGCCCATGTCGCAGGAGCCTTGCACGTTGTTCTGGCCGCGCAGCGGGTTCACACCGACGCCCTCGCGGCCGATGTTGCCCGTGCACATTGCGAGATTCGCAATCGCCATGACCGTGGTCGAGCCCTGGGCGTGCTCGGACACGCCCAGTCCGTAGTAGATGGCCGCGTTCGGCACCGCAGCGAACAACCGCGCCGCGCCGCGGACCTCGGCCGCGGGCACGCCGGTCTCCTCCTCGGTAGCTTCCGGCGAGTTGCGTGGATCGAGGATGAATTCGCGCCAATCCTGATAGGCCTCGAGATCGCAGCGCTTCTCGATGAAGTCCTTCGCCTCGAGCCCTTCCGACAGGATCACGTGCGTGATCGCGTTGACGACCGCGACGTTCGTGCTCGGCCTGAGCGCCAAGTGGTACTGCGCCTCGACATGCGGCGAGCGCACGAGATCGATCGCGCGCGGGTCGATCACGATGAGCTTCGCGCCCTCGCGGAGCCGCCGCTTCATCTGCGACGCGAACACGGGATGCGCGTCGGTCGGGTTCGCGCCGATCACGAGCACGACGTCGGACTTCATGACCGAGTCGAATGCCTGCGTGCCGGCGGATTCGCCGAGCGTGGCCTTCAGCCCGTAGCCGGTCGGCGAATGACACACGCGCGCGCAGGTGTCGACGTTGTTATTGCCGAACGCCGCGCGCACGAGTTTCTGCACGAGGTAGGTCTCCTCGTTGGTGCAGCGCGACGACGTGATGCCTCCGATCGAGTCCGTGCCGTACTTCGCCTGGATCGCCTTCAGCTTGTCTGCGGTGAATGCGAACGCCTCGTCCCACGAGACTTCGCGCCACGGCTCGTGGATCGTCTCGCGGATCATCGGCTTCGTGATCCGGTCCTTGTGCGTTGCGTAGCCGAACGCGAACCGCCCCTTCACGCACGAATGCCCGTGATTCGCCTGGCCGTCCTTGTTCGGCACCATGCGCACGACCTGCTGGCCCTTCATCTCGGCGCGGAACGAGCAGCCGACGCCGCAGTACGCGCAGGTGGTGACGACCGAATGCTCCGGCACCCCGAGCTCGATCAGCGAGTTCTCGGTGAGCGTCGCCGTCGGGCACGCTTGCACGCAGGCGCCGCACGACACGCATTCGGAATCGAGGAACGGCTGATCCTCGCTCGCCGCGACCTTCGAATCGAAGCCGCGTCCTTGAATCGTGAGCGCGAAGGTGCCTTGCACCTCCTCGCAGGCGCGCACGCAGCGCGAGCAAACGATGCACTTCGACGGGTCGAACGTGAAGTACGGGTTGCTCTTGTCCTTGGGAGCGCTCAGGTGATTCTCGCCGGCATAGCCGTAGCGAACCTCTCGCAGACCCACGGCGCCCGCCATGTCCTGCAGCTCGCAGTCGCCGTTCGTGGGACAAGTCAGGCAATCGAGCGGATGATCGGAGATGTAAAGCTCCATCACGTTGCGACGCACGTCCGCAACGTGCTTGTTCTGCGTCGTGACCTTCATGCCCTCGCGCGCTTCGGTCGTGCACGACGCAGGGAGGCCCTTCGCGCCTTCGATCTCGACCAAGCAAAGGCGACACGAGCCGAACGGCTGCAGACTGTCGGTCGCGCAGAGCTTCGGAATATTGATGCCCGCGAGCGCGGCTGCGCGCAGCACGGTGGTGCCTTCGGGCACCGCGATCTGCTCGCCGTCGATCGTGAGGGTGATCGTCTTGGCGGCCGCAGCCGGCTCCGGAGTGCCGAAATCGGCTTCACGGGAATAGGGTTTGAAAGCGCTGCTCATGATGCTTGCTCCGTCCGTGCGCGGCCTAGGCCCGCGCCTTCAGATCCTCGGGAAAATGGTTCAACACGCTCAACACCGGGAACGGCGCCATCCCCCCGAGCGCGCACAACGATCCGGTGACCATCGTGTCGCACAGCTCCCGCAGTAACGCCAGATTGTCGGTCTCGTTCACGCCGTCTCGAATTCTATCGATGACCTCGACGCCGCGCACCGCTCCGATGCGACACGGCGTGCACTTGCCGCACGACTCGATCGCGCAGAACTCCATCGCGAACCGGGCCTGCTCGCCCATATCGACGGTGTCGTCGAATACGACCAGGCCGCCGTGGCCGATCATCGCGCCAATGCCCGCGAATTGCTCGTAATCGAGCACGGTATCGAACTGCGACGGATGAACATAAGCGCCGAGAGGGCCGCCGGCCTGAACCGCGCGGATCGGGCGGCCGCTCGCGCTGCCGCCGCCGTAATCGTACAGAATTTCTTTGAGCGGGCGACCGAAAGCAAGCTCAACGAGTCCGCCGCGCTTCACATTGCCCGCGAGCTGAATCGTGAGCGTGCCGCGCGAGCGGCCGCTGCCGAAGTTCTTATAGAACTCAGCACCCTGATCGAGCACGATCGGCACCGTGGCCAACGAAATCACGTTGTTCACGATCGTCGGCTTGCCGAACAGTCCCTTGATCGCCGGCAGCGGCGGCCGATAACGCACCATGCCGCGCTTGCCCTCGAGGCTCTCGAGCAACGAGGTCTCCTCGCCGCAGATGTAGGCTCCGGCGGCCTCCCTCGCCTCGAGATGGAATGCCCTGCCGCTGCCCTGCACGTTGTCGCCGAGGAAGCCGGCCGCGGTCGCGCGCTCGATCGCCGCGCGCATCGTCGCGATCGCCTGCGGATATTCCGCGCGGATATAGACGAAGCCGCGCGTGGCGCCGACTGCGAGACCCGCGATCGTCATGCCTTCGATCAGCACGAACGGATCGCTCTCCATGATCATACGGTCCGCGAACGTGCCCGAGTCGCCCTCGTCGGCATTGCAGACCACGTACTTCTGGTCCGCCGGCGACGCGAGCACGGTCTTCCACTTGATGCCGGTCGGGAACGCCGCGCCGCCGCGGCCGCGCAACCCGGATTCGGTGACCGTCGCGACGATCTGCTCGCCCGTGATTCCAAGCGCGTTCGCGAGCCCGCGGTAGCCGCCGTGTGCGCGGTAGTCGTCGATCGACAGCGGATCGACGATGCCGACGCGCGCGAACGTGAGCCGCGTCTGCCTGGCGAGATAATCGATCTTCTCGGTCGGGCCAAGCGCGAGCGCATGCTCGCCGCCGGTCAGGAACGCAGCGTCGAATAGTCCCTGCACGTCGCCCGCCGCAACCGGTCCGAACGCCGTCCGCGTGCCGCCGACGTCGACCTCGACGAGCGGCTCGAGCCAGTAGAGGCCACGCGAGCCGTTGCGAATGATCTCGATCTTCGCGCCGCGCCGGTCGGCCTCGGCTGCAATCGCGGCGGCGACCGCGTCGGCTCCGAGCGAGCGTGCCGTGGTATCGGAGGGAACGAAGACTTTCGTGACGTTGGCAGCCATGGGTTATCCGAGGATCTCGTCGAGCCGCGCCGGCGTGACGCGGCCGTACACCGTCTCGTCGACCATGACGGCCGGGGAGCACGCGCAATTACCGAGGCAATAGACCGGCTCGAGCGTGTAGCGGCCGTCGGCCGTGGTCTCGTGAAAATCGACCTTGAGCTTCTCCCGCGCATAGCGCTCGAGCGCGCGCGCGCCCATCGACTGACAGGACTCGGCTCGGCATAGATACAAGGTGTGCTGGCCGGGCGGATGACTGCGGAAGAAGTGGTAGAAGCTCACGACGCCGTGCACCTCGGCGCGCGACAGGTTCAGCACGCTCGCGACGATAGCCACGGCCTCATCGGGGACATGGCCGAATTCGTCTTGGATCGCATGGAGGATCGGCAACAGCGCGCCGGCCTCGGCCGCATGTGCCTCTGCGATGCGGCGGATCGTGCCGCCGTGTTTGGATTCTCCTTGATTCACCGGGATCGCATCCTTCGAGCTGCGGCAAAAAACAATTGATTAGTATACCCGCTGCTGCCGCGCGGGCCGTAGCGTCAGCCCGCGGACCGCGATGCCGTGTCCTGCGGGTTCGCGAACAGGTCGGAGTCGTCTTCTCCGGCGCGCGGCGCGAGACAGGTGTAATCTTTTTCGACGAGGATCCGGAGCGTTTGGCCGCCGCCAATCGCTTGCTCGGCCGAGATCGAGACCGCCTCCGGCGCAAGCCATGTCTCGAGCCGCGGCCGCGGCACCGCGATCGTGACGACGGCGCCGGCGAAGCGCGCCTCCACGCCGCCGCTCGGCGCGACCTCGAGTCGGTAACGGAGCTCGGCGGTCGGCGAAAAGCGGACTGCGTCTTCCGTGGATCCCGTCTCTGCGAGGCCGGCGAGCTCGCTCTTCGAGACGCGAATGCGAATGGAGTTGCCGCGGATTCTGAGCTTCATCAAAACCTTCTGGACCCGAACGGGACATTCTAGCGCGGCGGACGCCGCGCGCGACCCGTGGCGTGCGCGCCCGCCGGTGTCGCCCGCCTGCATTTTGTAGGCATTACCGCCACGTTATAAACAGGTGATTCGTAAGCGTTTGTCATATAATGCCGCCCCGGACGGCGCGTCGGTTGGACGCGCGCGACACGCGGCAGGCCGCCGCGGCACGGGTACGGTGAGTTCCGGGAGTGCTATGACCGAGCAAGTGGGTATCAGTGGCTTTGCGGTGTACGTCCCTCCGTACCGCGTCGATCTCGAGTCGTGGTGCCGCTGGACCGATACGCCCTGGGACAAGACGAGCGCCGTGGTCGGCCACAGCTTCCGGATGCGCGGCCCGGCTCAGAGCGTGTACACGATGGCCGCCAACGCCGTAATGCGCCTGATCGAGCGCTACGACGTGGACCCGCGCCGCGTCGGCTTCCTCGGGCTCGGCACCGAGTCGAGCACCGACAACTCCGCGGGCGCCGTCATCGTCAAGGGCATGCTCGACGAAGGGCTGCAGGCGCGCGGCCAACCGCCGATCAGCCGCAACTGCGAGGTTCCGGAGATCAAGCACGCCTGCCTCGGCGGCGTCTACGCGCTGAAGCACGCGCTGCGCTATCTCGCGCTCGAGCGCGGCGACCGCTGCGCAATCGTCGTGAGCGCCGACATCGCGGAGTACGCGCGCGGCAGCTCGGGCGAGCCTACGCAGGGCGCGGGCGCGGTCGCGATGCTGGTCGAGCGCAAGCCGCGCCTGTTGACGGTGCACCTCGAGCACATCGGCAGCGCCTCCTCTTACCGGGCCGTCGATTTCCGCAAGCCGGTGCTGCGCAACTTGCTGCGCGGCAAGCTCAATTGTCACTTTCAGGACCTGCCGGTGTTCAACGGCAAATACTCGACCACCTGCTATCTCGACGAGACGCTGCACGCGCTCGAGGACATGACGAGCCGCATGGGCCGTGACGCGGCCGATTATTACCGCGAGCTTGCGGCGGCATTCATGCACCGCCCTTACCACCGCATGCCGGAGACCTCGTTTGCGATGAGCTATCTGTTCGCTCTGTCGCAAGACGGCAAGCGCGGGCGCGCAGAGCTCGAGCGCCACTGCGCCGCGGCGAACATGCCGCTCGATCCGGTGCTCGACGAGATGCGCTCGAAGCCGGACATCCTGAAGCTCGTCAAGGCCGGTAACATCGACGCCGATGCCTACCCCCTCAGCGTCCAGCTGCTCAAGCAGTTCCGCGGCAGCGCCGACTTCACGGCGCTCGTAGCCGCGAAGATGTCGCTCGGCTCGGAGATCATGAAAGACATCGGCAACGTCTACTGCGCCGCGCTGCCGGCCTGGATGGCGGCCGGTCTCGAGGACGCCTATCAACGCGATCTCGATCTCGCGGGCGGCAAGGTGCTCGCGGTGGGCTATGGCAGCGGCGACGCGGCCGAGGCGATTCCGATGACGATCGTGCCGGGGTGGCGCGACGCGGCGAGCCGCATAGGCTTCGAGGCCGCGCTCGAGCCTTACCAGGACCTTACGAAGACGCAGTACGAGAATCTGCACGACACGGGCACCGCGCACGGCCTCGAAGACCCGGACGAAGGGTTCGTGATCGAATCCGTGGGCAGCAGCGCGAACTCGAAGTTCAGCGACGAAGGTATCGAGTACTACCGCTTCGTTCGCTAGCGCGCGGCGGACTCGCCCTTCTCCAGCCGTTCGGTTTGGGCCTTCAGCTCGGCGATCAGGTCGTCGAGCGTCCCGCTCGACAGTATCCGCTGATATTCGGCGCGCTTCAGCGCGAGGTCGCTCACGCCGTCGGCGACGATGTTGATGATCTTCCAGCCCGCGCCCTCGTGCTGCAGCAGATAGTCGAGCGACACGTCCTCGGCGTCCTTGCGCACGATCGCGGCGTCGACCTGTGCGCGCTCCCCTTGCGGCATCGGCTTGCCCGTCAGCTTGAACGTGCCCGGGCCGACGTTCGCGAAACGGCTCGCATAGGTCATCACGCTGAGTCGCTCGAAGGCGTCGACGAACCGGTTACGGTCGGTCTCGCTCAGCATCGGCCATTGCCGCCGAAGCGCGAACTCCGCGATGTACGGCAGGTCGTGCGTGGCCTCGACCAGGGGGACCAGCGCGGCGTAGCGCACGTCGATCGTGGCGTTCGGATGGGCGGCCGCGAGCTCGACGAGTCCTTTGTGCAGAGTGTCGACCGTGGCCTGCGGCGAGTCGACCGCATAGTCCGCTGCGGGGGCACACGTCGCGCCGAGCAGCGCAAGCGCGGCCCATGAGCCGAGCGCGAGCCGCCGCAAGCGTTCAGACCGAAGCACCATAGCTTCGATTCTTCCATGTTGCGCGCGTCCCGCGCCAGTAGCCGAAAGCCGAGCTCCACGTCATCGCGACGAACAGCGCGGCCGCGAGCGGCAGCGACAACGCCCACGGCGCAGGCAGCCGATAGAACGCGACCACGGGCCGATAGGCGGCCGACATGGCGATCCACGCGAGCGCACCGAGGCAGACGGCCGGCGCCGGCAGCCAGACCGCCGCAGCGACCGTGACCGGCGGCAACAGCAACACGACGAACATCGCAAGCGTCACGCCGAGCAGCGCGACGGCCGAGTAGTCGAGCTGAGTGAAAGCCGAGCGGCTGACCATGCGCCAAAAGGAACTCAGATCGTAGGCGCGCAGGCTCGCGACCGAATGGCTCAGACCGATCCAAGTTTTCGAGCCGGCGGCCTTGAGCGCGGCCGCGAGCGTGCAGTCGTCGATCAGTGCATGGCGAACGGCCGCGAAGCCGCCGATGGCCCGAAGCCGCTCGACGCGCACGAACATGCAGCCGCCCGCCGCGGCCGCGGTGCGCCGCCCGGGCGCGTTCGCCAGAGCGAACGGATAGATCAGCTTGAAGAAGAAGACGAACGCCGGCGCGAGCAACCTTTCCCAAAACGTCAAGCCGCCGAGCTGAGCCATGATCGACACGAGGCCCGCTTCGTTAGCCGCGGCGAACGCCTTGAGCGTCGGCAGCATCCGCGGCGCGAGCTCGATGTCTGCATCGAGCAGCAGCACTTGCCGACGATCGACCGCGGCGAGCCCCTGCTCGAGCGCCCAGAGCTTGCCGGCCCAACCCGCCGGCAGCGGCGCGCCCGCGACTACCGTGAGATCGAGAGGCTCGCCGGGCGCGTCGGCCGCGGCATCCCGCGCGGCCGCCGCCGTGCCGTCGCTCGACTGGTCGTCTACGACGACGACCGCAAGCCCGCGTCCCTGCCGCTTGAGCGCCGCCACGGTCCTGCCGATTACGGCAGCCTCGTCGCGCGCGGGTATCAGCACCGTGACGTCGCGGAGATCGTCGTCCGCGGCGGGATTCGCCTCGAGCCGCTCGCGCGTGCGCTGCGGCTGCCACGGCAGCAGCCAGACCCCGAGCCAAGCCGCAAGGGCCGCCGCAGCCAGGATCGTGGTCACGGCCGGCACGGCGTCGCTGCGCGGTATTGCGAGCGCAAGCGCCGCAAGCGCCCGGCCCTTGCCCGCTCAGTCCTTGCGGCGCAGGCCGCCGATCTGGTCGATCGGGATCGCGACGCCGGGCGCCTGCCCGCCGTGCAGCACCGGCAGGTCCGGTGCCATCTCGCCGTCGAGCCGCGGCCCGAATAGGAATACGCTGAGGGCGGTCAACGGGCTCGAGACCGTGTGCTCGACCGCCGTGCCCTCGTAGCCGCAGTGCGCCATGCAGTTGTCGCACTTCGGATTGCGGCCGACACCGTAGCTCTCCCAGTGCGTGGTCGTCATGAGCTCGTTGAAGCTCTTGGCATAGCCCTCGTCGACGAGCAGGTAGCACGGCTTCTGCCAGCCGAACACGTTGTAGGTCGGATTGGCCCACGGCGTGCACTGATAGCTCTGGTTGCCGGCGAGGAAGTCGATGAACATGCTCGACTGGTTGAAATGCCACTTGCTGCCGCGCTTCCGGCCGATCTTGAAGATCTGGCGGAACAGCTCCTTCGACTTGCGGCGACCGAGAAACACGTCTTGCCGCGGCGCATGCTGATAGCTGTACCCCGGCGACAGCATCACGCCCTCGATGCCGAGCGAGTTCGCGAAGTCGAAGAAATTCGCTACGTCCTCCGGGTCCTCACCCGCATAGAGCGTGCAGTTCGCCGTCACGCGGAAGCCGCGCGCGCGCGCGGCCTTGATCGCCGAGACCGCTTTGTCGAACGTGCCGGCCCGGTCGACCGCCTTGTCGTGGCGGTCGCGATTGCCGTCCAGGTGGACCGAGAACGTGAGGTATGGCGAGGGCTTGTATTGATCCAGCTTCTGCTCGAGCAGCAGCGCATTCGTGCACAGATAGACGAACTTCTTGCGCGCGATGATGCCCTCGACAATCTGCGGCATCTCCTTGTGGATCAGTGGCTCGCCCCCCGGGATCGAGACCACGGGCGCACCGCACTCGTCGACCGCGTTGAGCGCATCCTCCACTGACATGCGCTTGCGCAGGATATCGTCCGGATAGTCGATCTTGCCGCACCCGGAGCAAGCGAGGTTGCACTGAAACAACGGCTCGAGCATCAGCACGAGCGGATAGCGTTTGTTGCCCTTGAGCTTCTGCTCGAGGATGTAGCGCGCAATGCGATACGTCTGGACCAGCGGGATACTCATGCGGTCTCCTGATTATTCCTTATCCGTCCGTGCCGGTGCTATCGAGCATACCATCGAGGTAATTGGCTCTGATGTGCACCCACTCCATCTTGAACCACGGCGTGAACGTCTCCGGCGCCGCAGCGAGCTCGCGCTCGAGCGCGTCGACATCGATGAATCGCCAGGCCGCAATCTCGTTGACGTTCACGTCCACCGGGCCGTCGTAACGGCCGTAATAGACCCAGCAATATTCATGCTCAGCGCCGACGGTGCCGTACGGCGCGTGATATTTGAACTTGTAGAGGAACTCGAGCGGACAGTCGAAACCGAGCTCTTGGCGCAGCCGCCGGCCGACCGCGTCCTGCATCGCCTCGCCGCGTCGCGGATGGGAGCAGCAGGTATTCGACCAGTAGTTCGGCCAAAGCATCTTGCTCGCGCTGCGCTTCTGTAGCAGCAGCTCGTTGTCGCCGTTGAACACGAAGATCGAGAATGCGCGGTGCAACAGGCCCTTGCCGGTGTGGCATTCCGTCTTCGAGCGCGAGCCGATCTCCCGGTCGAGCTCGTCGACCAGGATCAGATCCTCGCCCGCATTCGATACGATCTCGTCACGCGCCATTGAGTTCGGCTCCGAGCTGCACGGCCATCGCTTGGAATCCCGCGGCGCGAATCGCCGCGACGACGGGGTCCGTGTCGCCTTCGCAGATCGCGATGATCGAGCCCCCGCCCCCGCCGCCCGTGAGCTTCGCGCCGCACGCGCCATGCTCGCGAGCGATGTCGCAGAGCTTTTCGAGCTCGGGCGTCGAGACCTGCAGTGCGTTCAGCATACCCTGGCAAATATTCATGAGCTGACCGAGGGTTGGCAAGTCATTGTCTTGAATTGCTTGAATGCCCCGCAGCGTGAGCGCGTCGATTTGATCGAAGATGCGCTCATAGAGCTTCTGGTCTTGCAGCCACGCCTCGCGGACGCGCCCGACCGTTTTCGCGGTCAGCCCCTCGTAGCCGGTCATGCCGATGACGGCCGGAATCGGCTCGCGCACGTTGAGCGGCTCGACGAGCGGCGGGTCGCCCGGGCGAAACACGAGCGGCTTGCCGTAGCAGGCGAGCGTGTTGTCGAGCCCGCTCGGACTGCCGTGCGCGACTTTCTCCGACTCGAAAGCCAGGCTATTCACCTCGGCGTCGGTCAGGCCGAGCCTGAAGTGCTTGTCGAGCGCCCGCACGATCGCCACGGCCATGGCCGCCGAGCCGCCCAAGCCCATGCTGCGCGGCACGTCCGGAAATACCTCGATGCGCATCGCGCGATTCGACAGCCCGAGCTGGTCGAGCACGACACCGGCCGGGCGCTCGAACGAACGGCGTTCGCTCGGATTGCTCGCGAGGCGGTATTCCACGCCCCAACGCGGAATCAGCAAATGGATGCCGTCGTCGCAGTCCTCGATCGCCGCCTTGATCGTGAGCGGAATCGGCGCCGCGATCGCGTGGCGGCCGTAGACGACCGCGTGCTCTCCGAGCAGTATCACCTTGCCATAGCCGACGCCCATCGCGGCCTCGCGGGTGCGGCGCTTGCGGCGACCGGTTTCCGTGCGGCGCCGCTCCTCCTCGAGCTCGACGATGATCTCTTGGGCCTTCCAGACCTTGATCACGCCGCTCTGGATCAGCCGCTCGAGCACCTCGTCGAAGATCTCCTTCGGGGCACCGGCCGCCGTGACGACACTGCGCGCATGCAGCGTCATGTGACCTTTCTGGATGCCCTCCGTGGCCAGCGCGCGGATCGCCGCGAAATTCTGAGCGAGCCCCACGGCGGCCATGACCTGCGCAAGCTCGGTTGCGGAGTCCACGCCGAGCAAGCGGAGGTTCAATGCCACGGTCGGATTCGACTCGAGCGGCGCGCCCACGATGCCGACCTTGATGGGCACCTCGATGCGGCCGACCAGATTACCCTCGTCGTCGGCGCGCCACTCCGTGAGCGAGGAATACCGCCCGCCGCGCGCCGCGTACGCATGAGCGCCGGCCTCGATCGCGCGCCAGTCGTTGCCGGTGGCGATTGCGACCGGATCGATGCCGTTCATGATGCCTTTGTTGTGCGTGGCCGCGCGGTACGGATCGACCGTCGCAAAGTCGGCCGCCACGATGATGCCGTCCCGGGCTTGCTCGCCCGTGTAGCCACGGCCGGCGAGCTGGTCGACCGGAATCCTGCAGGATGCGCGCACGAGCGCCCGATCCGTGAGGTTCGACAAGATCCGCAGGAACACCTCGCCACCCGTCATCGACTCGATCAACGGAGCGACGCCCTCGCACATGCCGTTCACGAGATTTGCGCCCATTGCGTCGCGCGTGTCGACGAGCAAATGCACGACGAGCATCGGCTTGCCGCTCGACGGCAGCGGGTGCACGTTCAGCTCGAGGTCGCGCGCGCCACCGCCGCGCGCGACCATGTTCGGGTGGAAGCTGTTCGCGAGATTGATGATCTCGTGCTTGCGATCGCGCAGCACCTGCTTCGCGCGCTCCATATCGGGCACGTTCACGATTTGGATCTGGCCGATCAGAATCGGATCCGTCGCCTCGGCGCGGAAACCACCCGCTGCACGAATCAACTTGCAGGCGGAGCCGAGCGCGGCGATCACCGACGGCTCCTCGACCACCATCGGCACGAGATACTGCTTGGCATTCACGACGAGGTTCATGCCGAGACCGAGCGGCAGGCCCATCACGCCGACCACGTTCTCGATCATCTTGTCGGCGGCTTCGAGATCGAGCGTGTGCCGACCCGTGGCGAGCGCCCGGAAGTCGGTGCTGTTCAGAAGTCCACGCTCGTGGACGGCACGGACTCGCTCTTCGACGCTGAGCTTGTAGAACTCGGGAATCCGCAAGCGATCAGAACTCACTGCGCACGCTCCTCGACGCGCGGCTCGACCGCGAGACCGCCGGGGGCGACCTCGACATCGATCACGCTAAACCCCAAGAGTTGAACCGATCGTTTGAAGGCCTGGAGCGCATCGGCGTCGATCGCACAAGCGAGACCGAGATCGCCGCCGCCGGCGCCGCTCACTTTGTAGGCAACTCCATAGCGCTGCGCATGCTCGCCGATTCGCCGGTGCTCGGCCGTGACGATCTCAGCACCTATCGCTACCCCAAGATTCTGTAAAGCGCCGCCGTATTCTGCGACCGCTTCGACGAACGCCGCGGCATCATCCCCACTGACCGCGGCACAACCCGCTTCGGCCGTTGCGCCGAGCCGCCTCACGAGGGCCCTGCCCGGCCCCGGATTCGCCGCCAGCCAGGTCCGGTACCGCCCCACGAGCTCGGGCGTCGAGGCCGAGCGGCCGGCAAAAATACCCGCGAATCCTACACTGTTCGGCAGCCGGACTGAACTAATTCGGGGCATCGTGGAACTCACTGCGCGGTATTCGATCGCACCACCGACGTAGCTCGCTGCAACATCCAGACCGCTGCCGCGCCCCCCCTGAAACGCACGATGCAGCGCGATCAGCTCCGCCACTTGCGGCGCCGGCCCTCCCCGAGCCGCCGCCCAGGCGCCGGCGAATGCGCAGAGCACGGCCGCGCTCGAGCCGAGCCCGAGCTTCATGCCGGCGCCGAAGAACGATCGCGAGTCGACCGTCGCGCACCAGGGCCGTGCAGCCGGGGCCGCCGCGGTCACGACGTCGATCAGCGTTGCGCCGCTTGGCTCGGACAACGAGAACGATCGTTCGTTCTTTTCAGGGGCATGGGTCGTCAGACGACAGCGATCGGTCGCGCTCGGGGCGATCGTCGCCCGCGCGTACCGGTCGACCGCCACCACGAGCGCCGGCGCACCGTCGAGCACGGCGTATTCGCCGAGCACTACGAGCTTTCCGGGCGCGCGGGCCGCGACGACCACCTCAGCGCAGCTCCGCGCCGGCCCCGAGGGCGCTCTTGAGCAGCTCGACGACGCCCGGCACCGCCCGCAGCGCCGCTTCGACCCGGCGCCGGGCGGCCCCGGTCGTGATCGCCTTGAGCTGCGGACCGGCGTCGATGGTGAAGAACACGGGCACGCCCGTCGCGCGCAGCTCGCGAACCGCACGCATGCACTCGACCGTCGCACCGTTCCAATAAAGAAGGGGCGGCCGCGCCGCGAGTGCCGCGGCGTGCATCTTCAGGCAGTTATGCTCGGCGACCTCCGCGAGCCTCTCGAAATCTCGAGCCGCGATCGCGGCGCGCGCGGCGGCGAGATCCGGGGGTTGCGTAGCGACCCATTGCGAATAGTAAGGAGAGGAATGCGCCGAACGCGTCATCCCGCGGCCGGAGCCGACCGCCTTCTCGCCTTTCGCGGTGACGGCGATGACGACCTCGAGCGGCCAATCGGCCGCCGAAAGCAGCGGCTCGGCGAAGCTGTCGCTGCCGTCGGCCGCCGAGCCGGCATGCATCTCCACGAAGCCCCCGAAGATCGATCGCGCTGCCGAGCCCGAGCCCCGACGGGCGGCAATGCTGAGCTCGCGCGCGCCCGCCTCGAGGTTCAGTGCCGCGGCCGCCGCAGTGACCAGCGCCGCAAACCCGGATGCCGAGGACGCGAGCCCAGCGCCGGTCGGAAAGTTGTTGGCGCTGACGACGCGCGCACGCGTGCTCACTCCGGCCCGCGCGCGCAACACGTCGAGACAACTCGACACCTTCTCGAGCTGGTCGGCCCGCCGCTGGCCGTCGAGCAAGAGCTCGTCGCGCGCGAGCTGCGGATCGAACTCGACCTGAGTGTCCGACCACAATGCATCGAGCGTGATCGAGATCGAACCGACCGCTGGCACGTTCAGGCGCGCGTCCGCTTTACCCCAATACTTCACGAGCGCGAAGTTGGCGCGCGCGCGCGCGGCCGCGCGCTGCACGGCAGCGGCGTTCCGATCAGAAGTAGTCATGTTTCTCGAACCAATCGATCGCATCGGTGATCGCGTATTGCGGCGCGCGCCATCGGTAGTCGAGCTCGCGGGCGGCCTTCGCGCTCGAGAAGTACATGTGCTTGCGCGACATGCGCAAGCCGTCGAGTGTCACGCGCGGCTCCCGCTGCGTGAAGCGCGCCACACCTTCGGCGCCGACGGCGATCGGATAGACGGCCCAATGCGGCAGTCTGATCTTGCTCGCGGGTCGCCCCGTGTGCTCCCCGACCACGTGGAGGATCTGCGCGAGCGTGAGATCCTCGCCGCCGAGGATGTACCGCTCGCCCGGCTTGCCGACCTCGAGCGCCAGAAGGTGGCCGCGGGCGACGTCGTCGACGTGCACGACGTTCAAGCCGGTGTCGACGTACGCGGGCATGCGGCCGGCGGCCGCATCGAGTATCACGCGGCCGGTGGGCGTGGGCCGCACGTCGCCGGGACCTATCGGCGTGGATGGATTCACCGTGACCACCGGCAATCCGAGCTCCGCGGCGCGCCGCCGCACCGCTTGCTCGGCCAGAAATTTCGAGCGTTTATAGGCGCCGATCATGCTCTCGAACGTCACCGGCGTGCTCTCGTCGGCCGGCAGCCGATTCGCGTTGATGCCGAGCACCGCGACGCTCGAGGTGTAGACGAGCCGCTCGACTCCCGCGTCGGCCGCGGCCTCGAGCACGTTCACCGAGCCGTCGACGTTCGTGCGGTACATCGGCGCCGGGTCGAGTGCCCACAGCCGGTAGTCGGCCGCAACGTGGAACACCGCACTGCAACCGCGCGCGGCACGGCGCAACGAATCGCGATCGTTCAGGTCGCCTTCGGCCAGGTCGACCGCAAGCCCCTCGAGATTGCGCCGATCGCTGCCGCGGCGCACGAGCGCGCGCACCTCGCGTCCGTCGCCGAGCAGTGCGCGCACCACAGCCGCACCGACGAACCCCGTTGCGCCCGTGACGAGGTTCATTGCTCGCGCTCGCGCATCGGCCTGTCGCGGCTCATGCCGCTCTCGCGACGAGCTTCAGCCACGCCGGCAGCACGATCAACGTGGCGCCCATGCTCACACCGAGGCCGAGAGCGAGCAGGATACCCATGCTGGCGGTGCCGACGTGCGAGGAGAACGCGAGATTGCCGAAGCTCGCGACCGTCGTCAGACCGCTCGCGAGCACCGCGCGCATCGTGCTCGTATTGAACAATTGCATCACGGTGTCGGTGCGCATCCGGTGCACGACATGAATGCCGTTGTCGACGCCGATACCGACCAGCAGCGGGAGCGCGATGATGTTGGCGTAATTGAGCGGCATGTCGATCAGCGCGGTGAGACCCGCCGTCACGCCGGAAGCGATGAGGATCGGGACGATCACGAGCAGCGTGTCCCTGATGTCGCGCAGCACGATCCAGATGATCATGCTGACCATGATGAACGAGTATAGGAGCGCGAGCGTGAACGCGTGCACGACCGTTGCGGACGCCTCCTCGTACACCACCGGCAGGCCGGTCGCATTCGGGACGACCGCACGCACCGCGGCGTTGAAGCGGCGAGCCGCAGCGTTGTCGCTCACGTCCTCCGCGGGCACGACCTCGATGAGCTCGCGGCCCTCGCCATCGATCCAGCGGGCCGCAAGCTCGTGCGGCAATGCCGTGCGGTCGAACGGCTGCGCGGCGAGGCCGGTCTCGAGCCGGGACAGCTCGCGCGGCAAGCCGCTCGTGAGCGCCTCGTCGAGCGCCGCGAGCAGGCGCGGCCGGTCGTCGGGCGCGCGGGCGAGCGTCTCCTCGAGAGCGCCGGCCGCGCGCTCGAGGTCGGATCCGGCCGGCTTGCCCGCCGCTCCCTTGCGCAGCCGCTCGAGCGCGGCCGAAAAGGCGTCCGGGTCGGCGGGCTGGCGGTTCAGATCGGCGAACCCAGGGCCGAGCAACAAGTCGAGATCCTGAAGGACGCCGACCTTCTGCGGCTGATCGGCGGGCACCAGCGAGTCGACCGTGGTCACGGACTTCACCTCCTGGAGCGGCCGTAGCTGCTCTGCCCACTCGAGCGCGGTCGCATGATTCGGCGCGACGGCGACCAGATCGAGCAGCTGCGCCTCGCCGTCCGCGGCGAGCTCGAACAGCGTGGTGACCGATTCGGAGTGCGGATCGCGCAGATGAATCGGGTTGCTGTCGAAGCTGACCCACGGCAGCGCGCCGAAAGTCGCAACGAGCACGACGGCGGTGACGCCGAGCACGACCCTCGGCCGCCGCGACAACGGCACGAACACGCGCGGATCGATCCACGTGCCGACGTGGCGCACATGTTCCGCCGGTATCAACAACGCGACGAATGCGGGCAGCACGGTGATCGCCACGAATAGGCCAAAAAACACGCCGGTCCCGGCGATCAGGCCGAGCTCCGAGACGCCTTGAAATGTGGTCGGGATGAACGAGTAGAAGCCCGCGGCCGTCGTCACGGCGCACAGCACGAGCGACGAGCCGACGCCGCGGACCGTCTCGACCAGCGCCTCCTCCGTCGTTCGCCCCTCGGCCGCGAGCTCCTTGTAGCGCAGGAGCACATGAATCAGATAATCGCTGCCGAGGCCGAAATTGAGCACGACGAATGCGATCGACAGCAAATTCAGATGGCCTACCGCCGCCGCCGCGAACGCCGCGGTGAGCGAGAGCCCCCCCAGCAGCGACGCCACCGACAGCACCAGCAGCCGCCATGAGCGCAGGGCCGCATACATCACGGCCGCGACGAGCAGCAGCGTCGCGATGCCGCCGATGCCGGCCGTTCGACTCACGCTTTGCAGCTCTTCGTGCTCCATCGCGACGCTACCGGTGAGTCGGACGGTGACGGGCATCGGCTCGGCCGCATTCAACCGGTCGACGATCGCGCGAATGCCCGCGATGGCCGTGCTCGCCGGTTGAAGCTTGGTGAAGTCGAGCTGGGGCTGCAGCACGATGATGCGGCGCTTGCTCGGCATCGTGTCGAGACCGAGCAGCTCGGACCACGCAAGCGGCTCGCGATCGCCGGCGCGCACCGCGTCGAGCGTCACCGCGACTTCTCCATAAAACGCATCGAGCGTGGCGCCGCCGAGGCCGGCAGCGGCCGCCGGCTCCGTCAGCGTTCTGCTCGCAAGCTCGAGCACTGCGGTACCGTCGAATCGATCGTGCAGAAGCCCGAGCAGCGGCTGTGCAGCCGCGAGGCGGTCGGAGAGCTTCTCGAGCGTCGGCAAAGGCAAGTAGAGAAGCCCGTTGCGCTCGAAGAACGGCCCCTGGCCCGGCAACAGGATGTTCTGGTAGAGATCGGGCTCGCGCGCGAGCTGCGCGACGAGCGCAGCCGCGAATTCGTCGGCGCGCTCGGGCGAAGCCGCATCGACGACGATCAGCAGGTTGCGGTCGCGGATCGGAAACGAGTCGCGATAGTCGATGAACGTGCGCCGCCAGGGCAACGTCGGCGAGATCATGTTGGCGGTATCGGTGTTCACGCCGAGATGCCGCGCGGCGTAGAAGACGGCCGGGACGGTGACCGCCAGCGCGAGCAGTGCGGTCGCGAGCCGCCTGCGCAGCACGAGCGCGACCCAACGCGCGAGCAGGCCGCCGAGCCAATCCGCGAGCACGGCCATGCCTGCCGTCAACCGACGTGCGCGGCGATCGGCGCCGCGACGCAAAAGCGCCGTGCGACGAGCGCGGCCGCGAGCCGCTCGAGCACGCGGCGCGCGACGCGATAGCGGCGCGCGAGACGCCACAAAGCCCGCCATTCGGCCGGGCGCAGCGCCGCTCCGAGCGCGGGCGCGAGTCGCCGCTCGCCGCGGGCATCGATCCACCGCTCGGCGCCCGCGGGAAGCGCGTCGTCGTGAGCGTCGACGATGACGCGAATCGCTACGAACGGCACGCCGATGCCAATCGCTTCCGCCGCGATCGCCGCAGACTCCATGTCGACGGCGGCCGCACCGCTCGTTGCCGCGGCCGCGCGTTTCCCGGCGACGCTCTCGAGCGCGGCCGGCACCGATAAGAGGTCCGCGTCGCAGGGCGAGAACTCGCCCGCCATCGCGGCGCCGAGCGCGGCTCGCCAGCGATCGTCCGTGCCGAAGACTTGGCCCTCCGGCGTGCACACTCGCTTGGGCAGGATCACGCTGCCGGTCGCGAGCCGGGGGTCGAGCCCGCCCGCGAGCCCCCAAGCGACGATCGCGTCCGCGCCGAGCGTCAGCGCCGCGCGCGCGGCGCGTGCCGCCGCCGGCGCACCCGGTCCGCTCTGCCGGATCAAGAGGGCGGGGTCGCCGGTTCCCGCACCGGCACGCGCGAAGCTCGCCCGCTCGACGGCGAGCGCGGCAATGATCGCGATACGATGGAAGTCGGCGTGCTCCGCACGCCGATCAGCTGACATCGGCACGTCTGCGGGTCGCCACGCCGGTGTCGGCCCGGCTCGCGAGCGGCAGGCCGTCCGCGGCGCGCGCGAAGATCAACCGCAGCGCCCG
This sequence comes from uncultured Gammaproteobacteria bacterium, assembly GCA_963817615.1. Classification (GTDB taxonomy): domain Bacteria; phylum Pseudomonadota; class Gammaproteobacteria; order Steroidobacterales; family Rariloculaceae; genus FEN-1219. The sequence continues at coordinate 287,329 of CAWFPH010000004.1, forward strand.
ATTGCTCATCAGCGTGAGATTGGTTGCGAACACGGTCGCTTTCACCGTGCGCCGCGAGACTTTGACCTCGTTGCCGGAGCGGAACGTCGGATGGCGGTAGATCTTGCGCAGCGTCAGAATCGCGAGACCGATCGCCCAAAGGCAAAAACGCCGGATACCGACTTCGCGCTTCGGGATCAGGCAGGTGTACTCCAGGGCGTTGCGCAGGTGCGCGTGGGCGAGTCCGATCAGCCGATAGAGGCCGTCGCGAAACTCGGGGGTCGTGTGCAGCTGCTCGAGCTGCGCGAGGTCGAAGCCGTCAGAGAACACCGAGCGCGGCAGCCAGCACGCGCCGGCCTGACGATCGTCCCAAATGTCCTTCAAGATATTTGTCATTTGCAGGCCTTGCCCGAAGGACACGGCGAGCTTGAGCAGCGCGTCGCGCTGCGGGACAAGCTCCCGGCAATGCAGGCAGAAGAGCTCGGTGCACATTTCGCCGACCACGCCCGCGACGTAGTAGCAATAGCTGCCGAGCTCGGCCACGTCCGCGAGCCCGGCGAGGCTCTTGTTGCGCTGAAACTCGGGCATGCCGGAGCACATGATGCGCACGCAGCGCGTCAACGCGGCGCGCTCCGCGGCTGAAAAGCCGTGCGTCACGCGAATCACGGCATCCGCATGCGCGACCAAGTCGCGCTCCGCGGGCAGCACGCGCTGCGACAGCAGCGGCAAGAGCGCTGCGGCAAAGGGCCCGGCCGGTTCGCGCCCCTCGACGACCGCGACGAAGCGTGCGTGGAAGGTCGACTTTTGCTCGTTGTCGAGTCCGACGTCGTCCTCGATCGTATCGGCTAACCGGCAGAGCAAATACGCGTTCGTCATCACCCGCGCGAGCCGCTCCGGCAACACGGGAATGGTGAGTGCGAAGGTACGTGAAACGCCCGGCAGAATCGCCGCTTGATACCGCAGATCGCTCGAAAAGGCGCTGTCCATTCGGCTCGACTCGGTGTTCACGAATGCTCGCGCCGGGCGCGCCGTTTAGGTGTTACGATGGCCCGTCATGATAGCACGGGCATCGCACGAGGCATTCGCGAAGCGCCTCGATCATTACCGCGGCCGAGTCGATGCCTTCCTCGCTGCCACCCTCGAAACCGATGCCGACGTTCCCGCGCGCCTCCGCGATGCGATGCAGTATTGCGTGCTCGGCGGCGGCAAACGCGTTCGGCCGCTGCTCGCGTATGCGAGCGGCGAGCTCTGCGGCGTGCCGGAGTCGGCGGTCGACTCGATCGCGGCCGCGGTCGAGCTCGTGCATGCCTATTCGCTCGTGCATGACGACTTGCCCGCGATGGACGACGACGATCTCCGCCGCGGCCGACCGACCGTGCATCGGCAATTCGACGAGGCCATCGCCATTCTCGCGGGAGATGCCCTACAGGCCCTCGCGTTCGAGATTCTCTGCGACGATCGTGCGCTCGGCGCACGGCCCGAGCGGCAAATCGGCGTGATCCGCCGCCTGGCGGCGGCCGTGGGTCCGGCCGGGATGGTCGGCGGTCAGGTCCTCGACCTCGCCGCCGAGGGCCACACGCTCGATGAGCCCGGTCTCGAGGCAATCCATCGGCGCAAGACCGGCGAGCTCATTCGTGCGGCGATCATGATGCCGAGCGAGCTCGGCGAGCTCAACGTCGAGGAGCGCGAGCGGCTCGACCAGTTCGCGCGCGACATCGGTCTCGTGTTTCAGATTCGCGACGACCTGCTCGAGGTCGAGCAGGACACCGCGACACTCGGCAAGAGCGCATCGAGCGATGCGAGCAACGACAAGTCGACCTACCCGTCCACGCTCGGCGTCGCAGGCGCGCGTAGACGCGCCGAGGAGATTCAGCACCGCGCGATGGGCGCGCTGCGCTCGCTCGGCGACTCCGCGCAAGGGTTGCTCTGGCTGTCGGACTTCATCCTCACGCGCTCGCACTGATCGATCGCGTTCGGTCTTCGGTCTAGTAATTCAGCAGACTGATCACTTCGCGCTTGCCGAGACGGCTGCGCCCCTCGAGGAACGCGAGCTCGAGCAGAAACAGACAGGCGGCCACCGTGCCCTGCGCGGACTCCACGAGCTCCGCCGCGGCGGCCGCGGTGCCGCCGGTGGCGATCACGTCGTCGACGATCAAGTAACGGCCGCCGGGACGGATCGCGTCGGCATGCACTTCGAGGTGGTCGAAGCCGTACTCGAGCTCGTAGCGAACGCCGATCGATGCACGCGGCAGCTTGCCCCGCTTGCGCACCAGCTGCAGGGGCAAGTCCAGTCGCTGTGCGAGCGCCGCACCGAAAATGAAGCCGCGCGACTCGATTGCGAGAATGGCGTCGGCGGCGAGTCGGCCCGCCCGCTCGGCGAACGCGTCGGTGACTGCACGGAACGCCGCCGGCGTCGCGAGCAGCGGTGTGATGTCCTTGAACACGATGCCGGGCTTCGGAAAATCCGGCACGTCGGTGATGAGGGTCCGAAGCTCGGCGAGAGTCATTTGCTGCGCTTGAGCCCGTAGGCGACAATAGACGGTTTGGAATACTAGCAAACACCCTCGAAGACTCCACGGATGAGCCTGTCGCAAAGCTGCGTGAACGGTGCGGTCGGTGCGCTGAACACGTTTGGGCGCGCTTTGCGCGGCCTCGGGATCGATCCGCCGAGCCTCGACGTCGATGCGTTGCGGCGTGCCGCGCGCCGGCGGGCCGGACTCGAGGACTTCGGCCGCTGGCCATTCGAGGAGCCGCTCGCGCGGCTGGTGGATTCCTACCACCGCGAGGCCGATCTCACGTCGCTCGGCCGCCTGACGGTGCGCGAGCTGCTCGTGAGCCTGCTCGAGAACCTGTTGCTTCTCGAAGCCGAGCGTGCCGGCAATCCGCGCGTCGAGACGGAGAAGGTCGTGGCGCCCGTGTTCATCATCGGCCTGCCGCGCACCGGCACGACCCATCTGCATGGCTTGATCAGCGAGGACCCTCTCACCCGAGCGCCGCTCACCTGGGAGGTCATGTATCCGGCCGCGCCCGCGTCCTCACCGGCGCAGATCGAGCGCGTCCGCGCACGGGTGCGCAACCGCCTCGCGTGGGCGGATAGGCTTGCCCCGGAATTCAAGCGTATCCATCCGATCGCACCGGACCTGCCGCAGGAGTGCATCGCGATCGGCGCGCAAGTCTTCATGAGCATCCAATTTCATACGACGCACAACGTGCCGTCGTACGAGGACTGGTTCGAGCGCGACTCGCAAGACCTGGCGTATGCGTTTCACCACCGGCTGCTGCAGCACTTGCAGGCGAAGCGTCCGGGCAACCGTTGGCTGCTCAAGGCGCCGGGGCACCTGTTCGGGCTCGAGGGACTACTGAAGCGCTATCCCGATGCGAAGATCATCCAGACCCATCGCGATCCCCTGCGCGTGATGGCTTCGATGGCGAGCCACGCGACGGTGCTACGGCGTGCATTCAGCGACAGCGCGGATCCGGAGCTCATCGCCGCCGACTGGGCGGACCGTTGGGCGCGCGCGCTCGACACGTTTCTTGCCGTGAGGGACCGAGCGCAGCCCCAGCAATTCCTCGACGTGAGCTACGAGGCTATCGATACCTCACCTCTCGAGACGGCTGAGCGCGTCTACGACTTCCTGGGCTGGCCGATCACGGCAAGCGCGCGTGCGGCAATGGACCGTTTCCTCGCGGCCAACCCGAAGAACAAGCACGGCGTGCACCGCTACTCGCTCGCGCAATACGGTCTCGACCGCAACGTCGAGCTCAAGCGGTTCCGCGGCTATTGCGAGCGGTTCGACATCGCGGTTCAAGCCGAGAGCTGAGCTGCGTGCGGGCCCGCACGGGAGATCGCTCGACGTGAGCGGTCTGCGCCGCTCAGCGGCTCGCGGCGACCAGCGCGTGAAGCGACTCGAGCGCAGCGAGCATGTCGCAGGAGTCCCGGAGCACCGGCGCAAGGGGATCGCCGTGCGCTGCAAGACGCTTGCGCGCAGTCTTGATGGTGTAGCGCTCGAGCTTGAGCCGCCCGTTGACCTGCGGCCACTCGAGCGGCATCGAAATGGGCGCGCCCGGCAATGGCCGCACGCTGAACGGTGCGACGAGCAGCCGGCCGTGGCCATTCTGCAAATAGTCGAGATAGACCTTGCCGTCGCGCTCGCCGACCGCTCGGACGATCGTCGCGATCTCGGGCAAGGCGCTCGCCGTGCAGCGCGCGAGCAGCTCCGCGAGCGTCCGCGACTGCTCGTAGGTATAGCGCGCGCCGAGCGGAATCAGCACGTGCAAACCGGTCGAGCCGCTCGTCTTCACGTACGTCGGCAAACCGATGGCCTCGCACAGCTCGTGCACGTGCTTCGCGATCGTCACGACGTCGGCGAACGGCGCGCCCTTGGGGTCGAGATCGATGATGGACCAATCCGGGCGCTCCAGCGCGGCCACACGGCTCGACCAGACGTGCAACGGGATCGATGCCATGTTCGCGACGTACAGCAACGACTCGAGATCGTCGAGCACGAAATAGCGAATCTCGCGCTGCGCTTGCTCGCTCCACATCGTCTCGAGACGCAGCCAGTCGGGAGCGTAGACCGGCGCATCCTTCTGGAAGAACGACTTCCCCTCGATGCCGTCGGGGAAGCGCGTGAGCACGACGGGCCGATCGGCGAGATACGGCAGCAGCCACTCGGCGACGCCCTCGTAGTACGCGATCAAGTCGCCTTTCGTGTAGGACTCCTCGGGCCAGAAGACCTTGTCGACGTTCGTGAAAGCCACTTGCGGGCGCCCTGCCGGCGCGGGGTCGGCGGGGACGGGTTCGAACGTGTCTGTGGTCTGCACGGGCTCGTCGGGCCAGACGCAGTCGGCTGCGCACTTGTCGTCGCGCAGCCGCATGAAGACGGGCTGGCGCAGCAAGCCATCGGTCGTACGCTGCTTGAACTTGATCTGCACCACGAGCGGCCCCGGCGTGACCCAGACTGCACCGCGCTCGGCAGGCGCGTCGGGCGGCGGCGCTGCCGCGGGCAGCGCGTCGAGCAACGCGGTGAGCGCATCGAGGTCGCGATTCGTGAAGCCGCTGCCGGCGCGCCCCGCGTACGCGACTTCCGCGCCGCGATATTGGCCGAGCAGCAGCGCGGAGAACCCGCGGCCGCCCTGCTTGGGCGGCAGATAGCCGATCACCGCGAAATCGTCGGACCGCGCGGCGTTGATCTTCACCCAATCGGGCGAGCGCCTCGCGACGTACGGGGCGCGCGCGCGCTTCCCCACGATACCTTCGAGTCCCATCCGCTCGGCTTCGGCGAACATCGCCTCGCCTTGCTCCGCAACGTGCTCCGAAAAGCGCAGCGGGCCGGCCGTCGGCAGCAACGACTGCAGCACGCGCTTACGCTCGAGGAGCGGTAGCGGCCTTAAGTCGTAGCCGCCGAACGCCGGCAGATCGAACGCGTAGAGCGTCGCGGGCAGCTCGAGCGCCGCGCGCTCCGCGTCGAGGCGACGTGTGAGGCGGCCGCGCTTCTGCAGCAGACCGAAACTCGGCAGGCCGCGCTCGTCGTGGACGATGACCTCCCCGTCGATCACAAGAGCGTCATAAGGCAGCGCAGTTACGATCTCGGTAACGTCGGGAAACACGTGCGTGAAGTCGTTGCCCGCGCGCGAGTAGAGCAGCGTCTGCCCGTCGTGCTTCTCGGCGAACAATCGATAGCCGTCGTACTTGAGCTCGAACACCCAGCCCGGATCGGAGAATGGCTTGCCGGGCGTCGCGAGCATCGGCTTCAGACCCGCAGCCCGCACCGGGCGGCGCTTCGCGCCGAGCCGCGCGAGATCCTCGAGCGCAGCGGCCGCCCGCGAGTCCCCCGTTGCGACCTGCTCGACCGTGCGGCCGGACAACACGGAGTCTCGTGGGTAGTCGTCGGTGCCGAGCTCGCTCGCGTAGCCGTCGCGCTCCTTGATCAACAGCCACTCGTCCTTGCCGCGCCGCGTCTTCACGAGCGTCCATTTGCCGCGCAGCTTGTAGCCACGCAGCTCGAAGAGCAGCTTGCCGCCTTCGAGACCCGCATCCGGGTCGTTGAGCGGCAGCCATCGCCCCCGGTCCCAGACGATCACGGCGCCTGCGCCGTAGTTCCCGGACGGGATCACGCCTTCGAAATTCGCGTATTCGACCGGGTGGTCCTCGACGTGGACCGCAAGCCGCTTGTCGCGGGGATTCGGCGAGGGACCCTTCGGCACGGCCCAGGACTTGAGCACGCCGTCGAGCTCGAGCCTGAAGTCGTAGTGGTTGCGCCGCGCCGCGTGCTGCTGAATGACGAAGCGCTGTCCGCCGCCCCGGCTGGCACCGAACGGCTCCGGAGTTTGATCAGCCTTTCGCTTTGCGCGATAAGTATCTAACTTTGCGGTATTTTTTGTTGTCACGGCTGCAGGTGAGGATATATGATCCGCGAATGCCAGCGCGAGCCTTATCGACGGCGACGATTTCGTTCGGCCTCGTGTCCATCCCGGTGAAGCTCTATTCGGCCGCGGAGCCGAAGAGCGCATTGTCCTTCAACCAAATCCATAAGAAGGACGGCTCGCGCGTCAAGCAGCAGCTGATCTCCTCCGCCACGGGTGAGGTCGTGCCCCGCGAAGAGATCGTGAAAGGCTACGAGTTCGCGAAGGGCCAATACGTGCTGTTCGAGCCGGACGAGCTGAAGGCGCTCGAGGCCCAGGCGACGCACACGATCGACATCGTCGAGTTTCTACAGGCGGACCAGATCGAGCGCCGCTATCTCGACAAGGTCTATTTCCTCGGGCCGGACAAGGGCGGTGCGCGCGCCTACAAGTTGCTCGCACAAGCGCTCGTCGAGACCGGCCGCATTGCGATCGGCAAGTACGCGGCCCGCGGTAAGCAGTATCTGGTCATGGTCAGGCCCATGGAGAACGGTCTCGTGCTCGAGCAGCTGCACTACCCGGACGAGCTGCGTTCGTTCGCGGAAGTGCCAATCGAGGACGCGGCCGTCAAGCCCGCCGAGCTCAAGCTCGCGACGCAGCTGATCGAGCAGGCGGCGGCCGACGAATTCAACCCGGCCAGCTACAAGGACGACGTGCGCGAGCGCATGCTCGCGTTGATCCAGCGCAAGGTCGAGGGTGAGGACATCACGGTCGCGCCGACCGCCGAGCCGGAGCACAAGATCATCGACATCATGGAAGCGCTGAAGGCCAGCCTCGCCGCCGGCAACGCGCGCAAGCCGGCGCAACAGGCCGAAGAGAAGAAGCCCGCGAAGCAGAAGGCCGCGGCGAAGAAGCGCGCCGCGAAATAAAGCGCCCGATGAAGGCGTACTCGACGCGCGAGGTTGCCGAGCTGCTCGGAATCTCCGAGCAGCGCATCCGCGGTTGGGTTCGCTCCCGTGTCGTCAAACCCGAGCGTACGGCGTCGCACCGCCTGCGCTTCTCGTTTCAAGATCTCGTACTGCTCCGCACCGCGAAGGGCCTCGAGGACGCGAAGCTACCGCGCCGCCGAATCTTGCGCGCCCTCCAGGCGCTGGCCGCGCAGCTGCCCGCCGACCGGCCGCTCTCGGCGATCCGCGTCCTCGTCGAGGGCGACCGAGTGACGGTGCGCGACAACAATACGACCTGGGAGCCGGAGTCGGGCCAGACGTTGCTCGACTTCTCGGTACTCGAGCTTGGCGAGAAGGTCGCGCCGCTCGCGCGTGAATCGGTGCGCCGCGCATTGCACGATGCGACGGGAGCCGACGAGCTGTTCCAGGCGGCGCTCGAAAGCGAGCAGATCGGCGCCGTGACCGACGCGGAGAGCGCCTACCGCGAAGTGCTCGCCGTCGAGCCGCGGCACATCGCCGCTCGCATCAACCTCGGGCGGCTGCGCCACGTCGCACGGGCGCTCGACGACGCAGAGCGCTTATACCGCGAGGCGCTCGATCTCGAGCCCGAGCATCCGATCGCACGATTCAATCTAGGCGTCGTGCTCGAGGACCGCGGTGCGACGGCACAGGCGATCGAGCAGTACCGGGAGGCGGCGCGGCTCGATCCGAAGGTCGCCGACGTGCACTACAACCTCGCGCGGCTGTATCAGCAGGTCGGCGACCAGCAGGCGGCCATCCGGCATTTCTCGCGCTTCAAGGCGCTCACGCGCGATCGTCTCGACTGACGCCCGGCCCGGCGCCGGCGATTTCAAGGAAGCGCTGTGCGAGCCGCGGTCCGACGCCCGCATCCTCGTGCTTGAAGAACACCTGCGCCTCGACGAGCCCGGCCGCGCGTAAACGCTGCACCCACGCCTCGAGCTCCGCTTCCGAGTAGGCCGTCTTACGCAACCGCAGATAGGCCCAATCGGCCGTCCACGGTAGATCGCCGAGCGGGCCGTCGTCCGTCTCGCTCAGCACGAGCGCGAGACCACGCGAGCGCAGCAGCTCGAATACCTCGGGCACGAGCCACGAGTCGTGCCGAAACTCGAAAGCTGCGCGCACACCGTCGGGCAAAGCGGCGGTGAACGCCTGGAGCACATCGCAATCGCACCTGAAGAACGGTGGCAACTGAAACAAGATCGATCCTAAGCAGGGCGCGAGTGCAACGACCGCATCGAACAGCGCCCGCAACTCGGAGTCGCAGTCGCGCAAACGCTTCACGTGGGTAAGACGACGCGGCGCCTTGATCGCGAACCGAAACTCGTCCGAGACCTGTTCACGCCAACCCGCGAGCATCGCGACGGTCGGCAACCGGTAAAACGTATTGTTGATCTCGACGATCGGCAGCCGCGCGGCGTAGCACCCAAGCATCGCCTTGGGCGCAATCTTGTCCGGATAGAACGAGCCTCGCCACTCTTTGTACGAGAAGCCGCTGGTGCCCGCCAGGACGCGCATTCGGTCAGCCATGGGCGCACACCGGCCCGTGCGCGAGATCATCCGAGAGCGGCGGTATTGCTATGCGGCGAACGGCGGTCATCGAACCAAGTCGGGCCTCCGGCAGTTGGGTATCACAGCCAGACGAGCTATGCTTGAGCCGAGAACAGCACATTAAATTCTTCCGACTGGCGCGCGCCGTCGATGCTAGACGGCTCCGCGCAGCGGCCGCAAGTCGTCGATCAGAGTGGTGGCGGACCCAGGCGGCCGTCGTCAGCAGGACACATCGGCGCATACCGACGGCGGCGGACCGACGACAGGGTGGATCCAAATGGAGCAGTACGCGCAGATTCAGAATCAATTGCTCGCAAAGCAGGCAGAGCTCACGCGGCGCCTCGAAAGCATCAAGGACAACCTGACGGGCGGCCGCAGTGCTGACTCTCAAGAGCAGGCGCAAGAGCTCGAAAACGCGGAAGTGGTCGATGCGCTCGGCAACGAGGCTCGAGCCGAAATCAGCCGCATTGCGAAGGCGCTCGATCAGATCAAGAATCAGACTTACGGCGTCTGCGTGGACTGCGGCGAGACCATTCCGATGGCGCGCCTCGAAGCCTATCCGTTTGCAGACCGCTGTATCCGCTGTGCGACGGCCGCGGAAGCCGCCCGCCGGCGCCGCTAGGGCCTACGCCGCCGTCGCGCGTTCGCGCTTGCGCTCGCACGCGCGGACGTCGTGCCAGCGCTCGAGAAGCGTCCGCTTCTTCGCCGCGGCGCGGTCAGCCGCCGCGCGCTTGATCGGACCGTAGCCGCGGATCTCGCTAGGCAGCCTCGCGAGCTCGAGCGCGATGTCGAAACGCCCCTCGTCGAGCTCCGCCGCGATGCGCTCGAGCAATTGCTCATAGCCCTCGAGCAGGCTGCGCTCGAGACGGCGATCGGCCGTATAGCCGAACAGGTCGAACCGCGAGCCGCGCAGTCCGCGCAGACGCGCGAGCAAACGGAGCACCGGGAGCATCCAACCGCCGAACTCGTATTTCGCGGGCCGCCCGGTCGCTTTGTCGGTGCGCGCGAACAGCGGCGGGGAGAAATTGAACGATATCCGAACGTGCTCGCCGAAGCTCCGCCGCAGATGCGCGAGGAAATCGGGACTGGTCTGCAGCCGCGCGACCTCGTATTCGTCCTTATAAGCGAGCAGCGCGAAGTAGTTGCGCGCGACGGCCTCACGCAGCTCGTCGCTCCCGGGACGCACGCGACGCTCGGCTGCGCCGATCTTCTCGAGCCCGGCCAGATAGCGATCCGCATAGGCGCGGTCTTGATAGTCGACGAGGAACGCTGCGCGCTTCTCGACGGCCGCCTCCAACGTCTCGACGGGCACTTCGTCGTCCCGCAGCCCGGCGGAACGTTCGACTTGCTCGGGGCGCTCGGCGGCGAACCGGCCCCAGTCGAACGCGCGCTTGTTCTCGTCCACGTTGCGGCCATAGAGCTCGAGCGCGCGATACAGCGACGCTCCGGACACCGGCAGCTGACCGCGCTGAAAAGCGAACCCGAGCATCAGCACGTTCGCGCCGATGCTGTCGCCGAGCAGCGCGGTCGCGAGCCGCGTCGCGTCGAGCGTCGCCACGCCGTTCGTGCGGCTCGCGGAGCGTAGCGCCTTCAGCAGCGCGTTCGCCGGAAACTGGAAGTCGCGGTCGCGGATGAAGCTCGGTGGCATTTCCTCGTGCGTGTTCACGATCACCGCGGAACGTTGCGGCGAAAGCATGGACAATGGCTCCTGGCCCGCCGCCACGATGAGGTCGGCGCCGAGCAACAGGTCGACCTGCCCTGCCGGAATGCGCATCCCGTGCAATGAATCGCCGTCGGCCGAGATCCGAACGTGCGAGAGCACCGCGCCGTATTTTTGCGCGAGCCCCGTCTGATCGAGCTGCGCGACGTGCTTGCCCTCGAGATGCGCAGCAAGGCCGAGCAGACCGCTCGCAGTCACGACGCCCGTGCCGCCCACCCCGGCGATCAGGATGTTGTGGACACGCCCGTTCCGGGCCGTCGGCGGCTCCGGCAGGCTCGGCAGCTCCTCCGATGCGAGCGGCCGCGGCGGGTTGCGCTTCGCGCCCCGCAACGTCACGAAGCTCGGGCAAAAGCCCTCGAGGCAGCTGAAGTCCTGGTTACAGGAGGACTGATTGATCCGGCGCTTGCGGCCAAACTCCGTCTCGAGCGCCATCACCGAGAGGCAGTTGGACTGCACGTTGCAATCCCCACAACCCTCGCACACGAGCTCGTTGATCACGACCCGCTTGTCCGGCGCTTCGATCTGACCGCGCTTGCGCTTGCGATGCAGCTCCGCGGCGCACGTCTGATCGTAGATCAGCGCCGATACGCCCGCGACCTCGCGCAGCTCGCGCTGTAGTCGCTCGAGCTCGCGCCGGTGATGGACGGCGACGTTGGCGGGCAGTCCGGAGCGGTGCGTATATTTGTCCGGGTAATCGGTCACGACGACCACCGGCCGAACGCCCTCTGCCCGGAGCTGCTCGGCAACACGCGCAACCGTGAGCTGGCCCTCGACGGGCTGGCCGCCCGTCATCGCGACGGCGTCGTTGAAAAGGATTTTGTAAGTCATGTTCACGCCGGCCGCGACGGCCGCGCGAATCGCGAGGATGCCGGAGTGCGCGTACGTTCCGTCGCCGAGATTTTGGAAGACGTGCCGTGTCTCGGTAAAGGGCGCCTGTCCTATCCACGTCGCGCCCTCGCCGCCCATTTGCGTGAAGGTCACGTTGCCGCGATCCATCCAGGCCGCCATGTAGTGACAGCCGATGCCTCCGACTGCGCGGCTCCCTTCGGGGACGCGCGTAGAGGTGTTGTGCGGACATCCCGAGCAGAAGTGCGGCAACCGCTGCACGTCGGTCGTGAGTGCCGCCAACCTGCGCTCCTGCTGTTCGAGGAAGCGCACGCGCTCGGCGATGTCCGGGCTCGAATGAAAGCGCTGCATGCGCTTGGCGAGCACGCGAGCGATCAGCGCGGGCGTCAGCTCGCCGTTCGACGGCAGCAACCATTCGCCCCGCTCATCGCGTTTGCCGACGATCAGCGGCCGCAGCTTGGCCTGCCAGTTGTAGAGTTGCTCCTTGAGCTGATTCTCGACGACGCCACGCTTCTCCTCGACCACGAGAATCTCTTCGAGTCCCTCGGCGAACGCACGGATCGACTCGGGCTCGAGCGGCCAGCTCATGCCGACTTTGAACAGCTTGATGCCGATCTCCGCGGCGCGGCGTGCGTCGATGCCGAGATCGTCGAGCGCCTGCAGCGCGTCGAGATGGGCCTTGCCCGTCGTGACGATGCCGAAGCGCGGCGTGCGGCTGTCGATCACCGTGCGGTTCAGCGAGTTCGCGCGGCCGAAGGCGAGCGCGGCGCGCAGCTTGTGCCGCTGCAGCCGGAACTCTTGGTCGTTCGGCGGATCCGGCCAACGGATGTTGAGACCGCCGGGCGGCATGTCGAACTCCGGCGTGACGATCCGCGGCAACTGCGGCGCGACTGCGATGGTTTGGGTCGCGTCCGCTGTTTCCTGCGTGACCTTCAGAGCGATCCAGCAACCGCTGAAACGCGATACCGCGTAACCGTAAAGGCCGAGCTCGACGATTTCTTGAACGTCCGCGGGGTTGAGCACCGGGATCATCGCGTCGATGAAGGCGTATTCGCTCTGATGGGGCAACGACGACGACTTGCAGGTGTGATCGTCACCCGCCACGAGCAGCACTCCGCCGTGCGGCGACGTGCCGGCCGCGTTGCCGTGCTTGAAGGCATCGCCGGAGCGGTCGACACCAGGCCCCTTGCCGTACCAAAGCGCGAAAACGCCGTCGTAGAGCGCACCCGGGAACAGCGCGGTCTGTTGAGTGCCCCAGATGGAGGTCGCCGCGAGATCTTCGTTCAGGCCCGGTTGAAACCGCACGTGGGCGGCCTCGAGCGGCCTGTGGGCCCGCCACAGCTCACGATCGAGCCCCCCGAGGGGCGAGCCGCGATAGCCGGACACGAACCCGGCGGTCTTCCGCCCGGCGAGCCGGTCGCGCTCGCTCTGAGCGAGCAGCAAGCGCACGAGCGCCTGGAGGCCGGTGATGAACAAAGTACCGGCCTCGAACCGATACCACTCATCCAACCGCGCGATCTGCCGCAACTGCATTCCCGACGTTCCATCCCCAGGGCCCGCCGCTGGGGCGACCCCGCATTATGGGCTATTTCACGAGCGCTCGGTTCCGGAACTTTCGGCCGCGGCGGCTCGTCCGCCGCGCGCCTCGACCGCAGTCGTCGCCAGCGCGTTCGACAACACCGGTGCGTCCACGTTGCCGCCGGAGAGAATTATGCCAATCGCGCGCCGCTCGCGCGGGGGCCGTTCGAGCACGGCGGCGAGGGCGGCCGCGCCCGACGGCTCGAGCACCAGCCGCAGGTAGCGCGCCGCGACCGCCATCGCGCTGAGCACGGCGTCGTCGGCAATCGTTACCGCACCGGCGAGCTCCCGCCGGTTGATCGCGAATGTGATCGCCCCCGGCAGCCGCGCGCGCAGACCGTCGCAAATCGTCGGTCCCTGGGCGGCGACCGCTTGCCGCTCGCCGGACTCGAGCGACGCAACGGTATCTGCACACGTCTCCGGCTCGACAGCATAGACCGCGCACGAAGGAAACATAGATTTCACGGCGAGCGCACAGCCTGCAACGAGGCCTCCGCCGCTGCACGGGACGTAGAGCGCATCGAGATCGACGCCCCGTGCGCGAGCCGTCTTCGCGAGCTCGAGCCCGGCCGTGCCCTGGCCCGCAATGACGTGCGGATGGTCGAACGGCGGCACGAGTGCCGCGCCTCGCCGCGCCGCGAGATCCGCCGCGAGCCGCTCGCGATCGTCGCGCTCATGATCGTAAAAGACGACCTCCGCACCCCAGCGACGCGTGCCGGCAAGCTTGGCCTGCGGTGCATCGGACGGCATCAGAATCGTCGCCGGCATCCCGAGCCAACTCGACGCTAGCGCCACGGCCTGGGCGTGGTTGCCGGAGGAGAACGCCACGACGCCGGCATCGCGCTCCTCGGACGTCAACTGCAGCAGCCGGTTCAACGCGCCGCGGATTTTGAAGCTCCCGCTATGCTGCAGACTTTCCGCCTTGAGCAGCAACCGCGTCCCCGCCAGCTCGTTCAACTCCGGCGATTCGAGCACCGGCGTATCGAACACCCACTCGCGCAGCCGCAGGTACGCATCGGCTACGTCGGCGACCGTAGGCAGCACATTCAACATCGATAACGACGCCCCTCGACGGCTAGTCTAGCTCAGGTACACTCGCGCAGCGCCGCGGCCAGCGGCAGGCCGGTGCCGCGGGACGAGCCGAGTGCCATTAGTCACGTTGGACAAAGTCGACGTCGAGATCGCGGGCGCGCGCGTGCTCGAGGGCGTCACCTGGACGCTCGATCGCGGCACTCATTGGGGCGTCGTCGGCGCGAACGGCGCCGGCAAGACCACTTTTCTCAACCTCATCGCAGGCACGGCTTGGCCGGCCCCGAATCGCGGCTTCCGCCGCTACGACTTCGGCCGGGGCAGCCAAACGGACGCTGTCGAGGCGCGCCGCGAGATCGTCCTGGTCGGCCACGAGCTGCAAGATCGGTACGCGCGCTGGGGCTGGAATTTCAGCGCGCTCGACGTCGTCCTGTCCGGGGTGTACCGCACCGACGTGCCCCGGCGCCGCCCGCAAGCCGCGGAGCGCCGCCGGGCACTCGAGGTGATGCGGCGGCTCGGCGTCGCGCACCTTGCGGAACGTCGTTTCCTCGAGCTCTCGCGCGGCGAGCAGCGTCGCGTATTGATCGCTCGCGGTGTGGCGTTCGATCCCGCGGTCCTGTTGCTCGACGAGCCGGCGAGCGGGCTCGATCGCGCGGCCCGCGCGGATCTCGGCACGATGCTCGACCGTGTGGCGGCCGAGCGCACGCTCGTCGGCACCGCCCACGAGTCGGGCGACCTTCCCTCGGTGGTCGACCACGTCCTGCGGCTCGAGCGCGGACGCATCGTCGCGGCCGAACCGCACGAGCCTGGTGCCCCGCCGGCGCACGGACCACCCGAGATCGCTGCAGCAAGCGCGCCGCTTGCACGCGAGAGCCTGCGGGAGGGTCCGGCGGTGCCGCTGGTCGACCTCGAGCGCGTCGATGTATGGCTCGGGCGGCGCCATGTGCTCGCGAACCTGACCTGGCGCATCGAAGCTGGCGAGCAGTGGCTCGTGACCGGCCCGAACGGCTCGGGCAAGAGCAGTCTGCTGCGACTGCTGCACGGCCAGCTTCGGCCCGCGCTCGGCGGCCGGCAGAGCTGGCCGGCCCTCGGTAATCCGCGCGACGTTTGGACACTGCGGCGGCAAGTCGCATGGGTCTCGCCGGAGCTCCAAGCCGCTTATCGCTATCCGGTCACGGTTCGCGCCTGTATCGCATCGGGGTTCGAGTCGAGCATCGGGCTCACGCGCGTGCCGAGCCCGGCGCAGCTGCACCGCGTCGACGTGCTGCTCGCGCAGCTCGAGCTGACCGCGCTCGCCGACCGGCCGCTTGCATCGCTGTCTTATGGCCAAGCCCGCCGGGCTTTGATCGCCCGCGCGCTCGCGAACGATCCGCGACTGTTGCTGCTCGACGAGCCTTGGGAAGGCCTCGACGCCGACATGGCCGCGATGCTCGATGCGGCGCTCGGCAAAGTGATCGCCGGGGGTGCCCAGCTCGTCTGCGCGTCCCACCTTGCCGCCCATCGCGAACGGTTCACGCACCAGCTCGTGCTCGATGGCGGTCGTGTCGTCTACGCGGGTCCGCGCGGCGCCGCTCCTTAGACGGGCCGGTCCCGGGGGCACATCGCGCGAATCCCAGGGAGCTCCGAGCGTAGAGAGGTCGCGAGGTGCGTCTCTGCCTGTTTCTGGTCGGCTCGGCCCGGCGCCGGGTACCATCGTATGAGTGGCGGCTCGGGGGGCGTTCAAAGTGCAGGTCCGAGGCAAGACGATCTTGATCACCGGGGCGGCCCGCGGACTCGGCGCCGCGATGGCGCGCGAGCTCGCGGCGCGCGGCGCGAACCTTGCGCTCGTCGATCTCGACGACAGCGCCCTGCACGACGTCTTGGCCGGTTGTCGCGCTGCCGGCATCCGTGCCGAGGGCTACGCCGCAAACGTCGCCGACGAGACCCAAGTCGGCGCCACGTTCGACCGAGTCGTTGCCGAGTTCGGGCGCCTCGATGGGGCCATCGCGAACGCCGGCATCTTGCGTGACGGTCTGCTGATCAAGGTCCAAGACGGGGCTGTCGTCGGCAAGCTGAGCCTTGCGCAATGGCAGGCCGTGATCGACGTGAACCTGACCGGCGTATTCCTGTGCGGCCGCGAGGCCGCGGAGCGAATGCTCAAGCTCGGTAACGGCGGCTGCATCGTGAATATCTCGAGCTTGTCGCGGGCCGGCAACTTCGGACAAAGCAATTACTCGGCGGCCAAAGCCGGCGTCGCGGCGCTGACGGTCGTGTGGGCGAAGGAGCTCGCGCGCTTCGGAATCCGGGTCAACGCCATCGCACCCGGCTTCGTGAAGACAGAGATGGTTGCGAGCATGAAACCGGAAATGCTGGAGAAGATGGCGGCAGGTATTCCGCTGAAGCGGCTCGGCACGCCGGTAGAGATCGCCGAAACGGCTGCGTTCCTGTTCGAGAACGACTACGTCAACGGCAGAGTCTTCGAGATCGACGGCGGGCAGCGCCTGTAGGAAAAGAAGCGGCCGGCAGCCTCGCGGCTGCCGGCCGAGTCGAACGAACGCCGGTGAAGAGAACCGGCTAGCTCAAGTTGTAACCCTGCTCGTCGTGCAGGCCGAGATCCAAACCCATCTGCTCTTGCTCCTCGGTCACACGCAGACCGATGACGGCGTCGATCACCTTGAGGATGATGAAGCTCAGCAGTCCGGAGTACACGAGCGTCGTGGCGACACCGACGCACTGCTTGACGACCTGGCCGCCGAGCGTGACGCCGTCGGGCAGACCCGAACCACCGAGGCTCGCGTCGATGAAGACGCCCGTCAAGATAGCGCCGATGATGCCGCCGACGCAGTGCACACCGAAAGCATCGAGCGAGTCGTCGTAACCGAAAGCCTTCTTCATCTTCACGACCGACAGGAAGCACACGACACCCGCCGCGAGCCCGATCACGATCGAGCCCATGGGCCCGACGAAGCCCGAGGCCGGCGTGATTGCGACCAGACCCGCAACGGCGCCGGAGGCGACACCGAGAGCGCTCGGTTTCCCGTGGGTCATCCACTCCGCGAACATCCAGGCCAATGCCGCCGAGGCAGTCGCGATCTGAGTCACGGCCATCGCCATCCCGGCCGTCCCGTCCGCTGCAAGCTCGCTGCCCGCATTGAAGCCGAACCAGCCGACCCACAACATGCCGGCACCGACCACGGTGAGCACGAGATTGCTCGGCTTCATCGGCGTCTGCGGAAAGCCTACGCGTTTGCCGAGGACGAGCGCCGACATCAGGCCGGCGATACCGGCGTTGATGTGGACGACCGTGCCGCCTGCGAAGTCCTTCACACCCCACGAGCCGAGCCAGCCGCCGCCCCACACCCAGTGGGCAACCGGCGCGTAGACCACGGTCAGCCATAGGCCCATGAACCAGAGCATCGCCGAGAACTTCATGCGTTCGGCGAACGCACCGATGATCAGGGCCGGAGTGATGATCGCGAACGTGAGCTGGAACATCGAGAAGACAGTCTCGGGAATCGATCCGCTGAGCGTAGCGACACCCACACCTTTCATGAACGCCTTGTCGAGGCTGCCGATGACCAAATTCACGTCCGGACCGAACGCGAGCGAATACGCGTACAGCGCCCAGAGCACCGTTACCAGACAGGTGATGGCGAAGCACTGCATCATCACCGACAGCGCATTCTTGGCACGTACCATGCCGGCGTAGAACAGCGACAGCCCCGGAATCGTCATGAACAAGACCAGTGCCGTCGACGTCAACATCCAAGCGGTGTTCCCCGTGTCGAGTGTCGGGGCGGCGTCCTGTGCTGCGGTGATGCCGGGCAGGCCTGCTACGAGCAGTACACAAGCCCATGCCGCGGTGTTTCTCAACAGTTTCATTGTTATGCTCCTATTGCCCTAAAGCGCCGCATCGCCGGTCTCACCCGTGCGGATTCGCACGGCGTGATCGAGATCGAGGACGAACACCTTCCCGTCTCCGATCGAACCGGTACCGGCCGCACTGATGATCGCCTCCACGGCTTGCTCGACGAGCGAGTCCGGGACGGCTGCTTCGATCTTCGTCTTGGGCACGAAGTCGACCGAGTACTCCGCACCTCTGTAGAGCTCGGTATGACCTTTCTGCCTTCCGAAGCCCTTCACTTCCGTCACCGTCATGCCCTGGACTCCTGCCTCGGCCAGCGCCTGGCGGACGTCCTCGAGCTTGAACGGCTTGATTACGGCCGATATCAGTTTCATTGGATTTTCCTCTGCTGTGTGACGTGTGCCCCGCTCACTTCTTCATTTCGAAGTTCTTCTTGATGCCGAACGTGAGCTCGTAGTCGGGCAATTTCGAGCCGTTACCCGGGCTCACATACAAATCGCTGCTGTAGTCGAGCGCGGCGGATAGCACGATGCCGGCGTCTTCCATCGTGTAGGAGTAGCCCAATTCGAGGTAGGTGCCGTTGCCGCCGCCAGGCCCGGTCTTGCTGTTCGGTAGGACGTTGTCGTTGAAGTCGCCCGTCCACTTGCCGATCTTGTAGTACGGGCCCATCTTCGGAGTGAACGTCAGCGACGTGAACACGTAGTCCTGGTTGCCGATTCCGAAGAACTTGTCACCGTCGTAGGTGCCGACCGCAACATCGAGCGCAAAGATGCCGGCGTACAAACCGAGATTGATCTCGTCGTAATCCGCATCGAAGTCGTCGAGATAGCGGTACCCCGTGTAGCCGATCTTGTAAGTAACCGTATCGCTGTTGCCGCCGGTATAGCCGAAATAGAGGTCCGTCTCCGTGCCCTGGCCGACGTCGGCCCACCAGGTGCCGGCATACATTCCTTTGTCGCCGGCCCAATCGACGCCGGCATAGGCGGACGAGTCAGTCTGGTAAATGCCGCGGAAGACATAGTCCGAGACATAACCGATATTGCCCGTCACGGCCGCCATCGAAGTGGCCGGAATGGCTGCAGCTGCAAGTACGATCGAAGGGACTAATTTCTTTTTCATGGCGCGTTTCCTCCTTGCGCGAGTCGAGTTTGGACGGCACGCCATTGCAGCATCCATGCCATAGGCATGAATGCTGTTGGATCAAAGGGTTAGGAGCCTGCGCGGCCGCGGTCGAGCGGCGCTTACGCACCGTGCTGGTGCATCACGTGCACCTCGACGGGGCGGAGATAGGGTCTTCGCCGCACTGAAACGCCCGGCGAGCGCGGTGTCGCGGTCGAGGACCGAGACGTGGAAGTGCTTTGCGCTAACGGCCCGAGTTGTACGGGTCGAAGCCGCCTCCCGAGTCACGCTCCTCGCCGCCGGAATCGGCGAGCGTCAGTTCCCGGCGTTTGGCGCGCGGCGCGCTGTTCGCAGGCGCGGGGCCGCGCGCGACGGGCACCTTCTGGGTGGACTCGAGCGACAGGCGCTTGTTTTCGAGACGCTTGAGCAGGATTGACGTGCTGTCGAGCGCATCCCGCGCCCACCGCCACACGCTGTTGCCGCGACTATCGAACTCGACGCGGCCGGCAGAGCCGTGATCCGTCGTGACACCCGCCGGATCGTCATGTTCCTCGTTGCGGCGGCCCATCTTCTGTCAAACCCGCGAATGGCTATCGACAGCGCGTAATGTAGGCGGCACGCACCCGGACCGCCGTTAGACAGATCACAAATCACCCGGATGTAAAGGTCAGGCGTCGCGGATGGCGGACCCGCTCGCGACCGATGACCGGAGCACCGCGAGGGCTGCGGCGTGCAGCTCCGGCGTCGCCGCGGCGACTACATAGCCACCTCGCGCGTCTCGGCCATCCCAATCGGTGACGACGCAACCCGCCCCTTCCAGCACCGGGATGAGTGGCACGATGTCGAACGGCTTGAGCTGGCCCTCGACCACGAGATCGACGAAGCCGGCTGCGAGCATCGCATAGTTGTAGCAATCTCCGCCGTAACGCGTGAACAGACAGCGCCCCGTCAACACGCGGAAAGCGTCTGCGGCGCTGCCTTGGAACATGTCCGGATGAGTGGCTGCCGCCACTGCGTTGTCGAGAGCCACGCACCGTCGCGCCGCCAGTCGTTCTCGACGATCGCTCTTGATCAACCAGCTGCCGCTCGGACCGCCGAAGAAGATTTCCTCGAGCACGGGTTGACACAACAAGCCGAACAGAGGCCTTCCAGAGCGCGCGAGGCCGACGAGCGTACCCCAGAGCGGCGAGCCGGTCATGAACGCGCGGGTACCGTCGATAGGGTCGATGAACCAGGTGTAGTCGGAACGCGCTTGGCGCTCCCCCTCCTCTTCAGCCACGATGCCATGATCGGGATAACGCTCCTCGATGATGGTTCGTAGCACACGCTCGATCGCCCGATCGGCGCTCGTCACCGGATCGAACACATCCGTACCCTTGTTCTCGATCGTGAAGCCGCGACGAAAGTGCGCCTGCGCGATACCGCCGGCGGTACGGGCGAGCTCGAGCGCGAAGTCTTCGAGCTCGAGGACGGAGGTGTCGGACATGCGACGTCGGCCCCAAGAGATTGCGACATGCATGTTTGCATACCGCTCGCCCCGATGCGACAACCCTCGGCCGCTTGCAATGAGCCGAGCTAGGCCGGGAAGAAGTCGATCGGCTTGGTGGTAGTGATCGGCTCGACGTCTTTCGGCTCGAACTCGAACAGCAGGACGCGCTGCACGAGCTTCTGCTCGAGCTCGGCATCACCGAGCTCCGACGACACGATCTCGCAGAACGTTACCTTGCCGCTGGGAGCGATCGTGAGGCGGAGCACGACCTTACCCTGCAGCGCCGGATTCTGCCGCAACGCGCGGTTGTACAGTGCGTAGATCGCGCCCTTGTTGCGATCGAAAACCCGTTCGATTTCCTCGCGGCTGCGAGAGGCTTTGTTGCTTTCCCCGTTACGCTGCGCGGCGCCGCCGGCCTCCGCAACGGCGACGACCGGGCTCTCCACCTGAGTCACTGTTCGACTGCCGAGACCGCCGCCACCGGTGTTGCGGCTCAGCGCTGCTGTGTTGATGCCGTGGCTGGCACTGCCAACCTTCGACGTGATCAGCGAGCGCTCGTTGACCGGCGAGGCACCCGGTGCCGGCGTATTCGCGATCGCGGTGTGGTCGAGGCGTTCGACGACGTCGTCGCTGCGCAGCGATGCGAGCTGTTGCGCGAACTTGAGCACGCCGGCCGTCTTGGCTCGCTCCCGCGCCTGCTCCACGGTATCGACGGGAGCGGGCTTAGGTTTCTCGACGGGCGCGGGTTCCGGCTTCTTCGGCCGCTGCTCCACCACCGTCTCGGGCGGCGGCGGAGGCTCCTTCACGACGGGCGGCGGGGGCGGAGGCGGAGGCTTTTGCCGCTCGACGACGAGCCGCGCAAGTCGTTTCGGCACGACCTGGGCCTCGCTCGCATCTCGGTGCGGCAGCGGCAAGAACGACAGGATCAGCGCTAGCACGAGCGCGCCGGCCACGCAGCTCACGACGATGCGCCGGAACTTGTGCTCCTGCTCCGCGCCCGTCGACCACGGAAGCTCGTAGATTCGATACAGTGCGATTGCCTGCGGCATGCTTGATCCTACCGCCCTGCAAGCGTAGCCGTAGCCGCAGGCTCGGACCGCTCCGTCGCCTTCTGCAAAACCGCCAGGGACAATTGACCGTAGTTGGCCGCCGTGCAGGTGGCCATGACTTTCTTCAGCAAGCTGTACGGAATTTCCTTGTCGCCCATGATCGTGACCTCGCGGCCGGCGATGTCGTTTCTCGTCGTCTCGCTGAGCGTTCGCTGCGTCTGCTCTTCGAGAGCCGCCTTGAGAGCGGGTATCACCACGGCGTCCTTCGCGGCTATATCGGCAACCCTTGCGACGACCCGCCCTTGGACGAGGACTTCGGCATCCGTAACGAGCACGACCACGGACTCGCGGGCCTTCTCCTCGGCGATCGAATCGGGCAGTCGGACGTCCTTGGCGTTCGGCAACACATCGACGTCACTGGAGTTCACGAGCAAGAAGAACACGAGGATCGTGAAGATATCCATCATGGAGACGAGGTTGATAGCCGCACCGCCTTTGTGCCGCTGATGGTGCCGCTCCATGCGTGCGGCTCGCCCCATGTATCGCATTTTTGCCGCGCCTCTAGTTCAGGACCGGCGCGTCGCCGATAGACACTTCGGGAAACAGCTCTGATTTCACGACTCGCTTCTCGCCGGCTTCGGCGGTTTCCATGACCCTCACTCGGTCCATTACCGTGACGAGCACCTGATACGGAACATCGGGCTCTAGGAGCAGCGTGGCGTCGGTCTTGCTCGGAAACTGTCGCTTCACTTGACCGAGATACTTCGACAGCTCGTCCAAGTGGTAGTCATCGCCGGTCTTCGCGATGCGATCGAGCGTACCGGCATTGCGATCGCCAACTTCGATTCCAGAGCTGCGCACCGTGATCTCGAGCTGAAACTGCGGAGGCTCGTCGGGGGCGTTCGCATTCGCCTCGGACGTAGGCAGATTGAGCTCGAGAATCGCGAGTCGCGAGAATACCGCGGTGATCAGCAGAAAGGGCGTCAGCACCACCATCAAATTCATGAAGGCGGTGATGTTCAGCTCCTGCGCTTCGCGCCGGCGATTTCTGCGCGCTCGACGGATGCTCATCGGAGTCGCTCCCGCGGATCAGTCGGCGGCCTTACCCGCAGGTCTCGGCTCCGCTGCACGCTCGGTGATCGCGTTGAGGAACTTCACCGACGCCATCTCGAGACTGTCGACGATCTCGGTCGTCTTGGTCTGCAACAGCGTGTGCACGAGTAGCAGCGGAATCGCCACGATCAGGCCGAACGCGGTCGTGTTCATCGCGACGGAGATGCTCGCGGAAAGCAGATCCGCCTTTTCGGCAGGGTTCGCGCTCGCGACGGCAGTAAATGCGCTAATCAAACCGACGATCGTTCCGAGCAGCCCGAGCAGCGTTGCGATGTTGGCGAACGTTGCAAGATAGTGCGTACGCTTCTCGAGCCGCGGCATGACCTCCATGAGGCTCTCCTCCATCGCCTGCTCGACATCCTCGCGACGCTGCGCCGAGCGAACGCGATTGAGGCCATATGTCATGATTTGACCGATCGCGGCTTTCGATTTCGCCGTCAGTTGCACCGCGCCGGCGAGGTTGCCCGACTTGAGATACGGAGTGACCGAGTTCCAAAGCGCCTTGTTCTTTGCCGTCGTCATGGTGAGGTACAGCCAACGCTCGACGGCGATCGCGATACCGAGCGCCAGCACGATGGCGATCGGATACATGAACAGGCCACCTTCCTGAAAGAACTTCACGATGGTGGTATAGGGCCCCATTTGAGTTCACTCCTTTGCGCTGTCCCCGTGAAGGGTTCTGTAGTATTCCAACTGTCTTTGAAACACCTCAGGATCTACCGGCTCGAGCACCTCATCGAGCAAGGTGTTCACCGGACGGCCCACGAGGTCGCCCAAATCCGATTTCTTCCAGGGCACGATGTAGAGCACCTTAGGCAATTCCTGATTGCCCGTTATTGACGTGGTTCCCAGATCGAGAGTGTCCATGGCACGTCCGCCGGCGCGCCGCGTTGCGCCGGCCTCGCTCGGGTTCGTGCCGGTAACGGTCTGCGTTTCGCGAACGCCCCCTCGCTGGTCCTTCGGCGGCGTGGGACCCGGTGCAAACGCCTTCGCAACAGCCACGCGCTTCTCCTGCTGAGCGTTGTCCCGCAATCGCGGTCCACCGACGTCGACCGCTGGCTCGATGTCGTTGAGGTTTGCCAAAGGAGGGCGGCTCGAGGAGGGCCGAGGCAGTGCGGCGTTATTCTCCGACTGCGCAGCAACGACACTCGCCCAGAGCATCAGACACAGGACGCCGATCGCTCTCATGGTCCCTCCTCCGCAGCCGCCACGCGTGAAACGTTGTCTTTGCTGCCCGTACGCCGCCGCAGATCGACGATCCATCGGCCGACCGTCTGGTCGGGTGTCGGCAGCGCGCTTTGATAGAGCTCGTACTGCTCCAACGCATCTTCCGGACGGCGCAGATAAACATCGAGCAAAACGCCCAAGTTGTAGTGGGCGAGCGCGTAGCCGGGATCCGTCTCGAGCGCCCGCCGATACGCGCGTTCGGCACCGGCGAAGTCGCCGGCCTCGCGAAGCAACACGCCGAGCTCATCGTTCGCGGCTGGAAACGCCGGGTCGATTTGCAGCGCGCGGTCGAGCGCTTTGCGGGCATCGGCCGACCGGCCGTCATGCAAGTAGACGATCGCGAGGTTCACGAACGGTCCCGGGTAGGCGGGTTGCGCTTGGGTGAGCTTTTCGAGCTCGAGCTCCGCCTGCATCCAGTTCTCGGCGCTGACCGCTGCCAGCGCGTGCTCGAACGCCGCTTGCACGTCGGGAGAGACCGCGCTATCGACCGATCCCGACGGTGCCGCGGCGCTCGAGCCACGATCGTGCCGGCGCTCGCGGCGATCCGTACGCTCGGTGGCGTCGGACACAGGCGCCTGCTCCGGCTTGCGGGCCGAGGCTTGATCCGCCGGCGCCGCTTCGGTCGGCTGGGCTGGACCGATGCGTTCCGGAACCTCCCGCGACTCCGCCTGCGTCGTCGCGGCGCTGCAACCCGCCAATGAGACCACGAAGGAAGCCAACAGGACCGCAGCTCCGAGGGACATTCCGGAGCGCGTATCAACGAATCGCATCGACAAGGGTCTCTCCGATTTCCGGCTTTGCGTAGCGCGCGGGCAGCAGCACAGCGAGGGCCGCCAGACTCTTTTGCACCCATTCGTCGTAGATCCCGTCGGCTGTGCGCGCGGCATTCACCTCGTGAAGCTTGATCGACTGCTCCTCGAACGGGAACGACTGCTCCTCGAGCAGGATGTTGTATTGCTCGAGCTCGTCAGGCTTGAGCTCCTTCGGGCGCTCGGAGGCCATCAGGTCCTTGCTGAGCGAGTGATAGAGCTCGGCGATTTCGTAATTCGCCGCTGTCGTCACGTCGGCCACTCCGTAGTCGGCGGCCTTACGATAGGCCGCCAGCGCGTCCTCCATGCGCTTCTTCTTGTTCTTCAGGCTCTTGTCGAGCGGCGCCACCAAACGCGTCCCAAGGAACGCGTCGCGAACCGGCTGGGCGAGCTCGAGGCTCGCCTCGGCTGCCAAGTAGCGCGTGCGGTCGTTGCGCTCCGCACCCGCGGCCGCGTCCGCCGTGATGATGTCCTGTAGGTAGCGGCTTCGTTCGCTCTGGTTGCCGGCGGTCTTGGCGAGATCCGCAATCTTGAGACGTGCTTCTATCGCCTGCGGCGCCGGTTTCGGATAGCGATCGACGAAACGCGCGTATGCCTTGGCCGCCGCATCATTCTGGCCGGCTCCAGCATACAAATCGGCCGCCCGCCACAGCGCCTCTCGCTTCTCGTCGACGGACCCTGCTCCATCGGCAATGCGCTCGAACTCGTTGGCAGCGCGTGCACTGTTGCCGGTCTGCACGTACGCGACCGCCAACTTCGCGGTTACGTCGGCAGACAGCTCATGCTTCGGAAAGTTTGCCCGGAAGTCTTCGAGCACGCTGGTCGCACGCTGCCAATCGCCCATTTGGATCAACGCCGCGGCGGCATCGTACTCCGCCGTTGCACGGATCGGCGACGTCGGCGCGGCCGTCCCGACGCGCAAGAAATGCTCAACGGCGGACGCGTAAGAGCCGGAATCCCGAGCCTGCTCCCCTTGCTTGTAGATCGACGACGCGATTCGTTCGATGACGTCCTTCTGTTGCGGGTCGTTTGCAGGCAGTACGCTGCGCAATCGCAGGTAGGACTGCTCGGCCGCCGCATAATCGGCGGCGTCGAATTCCGAGTGAGCGAGGACGGTCCAAGCCGTGCGCTGCAGGGCCGGTTCCACCGGCGGTGCGCGATCGACGACTTGCTGAGCCACCGTGCGCGCGCGTTGATAATCGTGCAGCGCGTAAAGCTTCTCCGCCGCATCTGTCTGCACCTTCGGTGCTTGCGGGTGCTGCGGATAAGCGCCTGCGAACCTGAGCTCGCTTTCGATCGCCTGCCTGTGCCACGCTGCCCGCACATCGCCCTGCAGACGATCCTCCTCCTTGGCATAGGCGAGCAGCGCCGCATAGCCGGCCTCTCCCGCATGCTCATGGAACGGATAAGCGTATGCGGTCCGCTCGTACTCCAGCGCGGCATCGCGGAAGCTGCCGCTCTCGAACAGCACCTCGGCCAAAAGAAAATTGGTCTCGGCCGCGTTTTGATCCTCGGGAAAGGACTGGAGATACGTGCGATACCAACGTGCCGCGGCGGCATATTCCGCCGCGTCGTGGCTCTTCTGGGCGGCAGCATGGTGATAAGCCGCGAGATCCGTCACATTGCTCTTCAGCTGCGTGACGACCTCGGGCTGCTGCTCGAATGTGAACCGTTGCCAATAAGGACTGCCTGGACCGTAGGTCTCGACGAATTTCTGCTTGGCGTCGAGAACCAGATCGGCGAAGCCCCCGCGCTTGAATGCCTCGATCACTTCGACCTGCAGCAGCGGCGCCTTTGCATGATAGGGATCCAGCTCGACGAATGCCTGGTACGCCTGTGCGGCATCCTGGTAACGCTCCTGCTCGAGATAGAGGTCACCGAGGTTCGTGTAGACGATGAAGGCGTAGGGCCGGTCGCCGTGGCGCTTGAAATACTGCGAGACGCTCTTCGGTCCCTCGAGATACGAGAAATCTATCGATAGCACGCGGAACGTATCGTCGATCAACTCCTGCTCCGCGCGCCCCATTCCGGCGTAGATCGCAGCCGGATCGCGGTCGCCGGCCGCATCGTGATCCGTACCGAGCTTCCGGTCGAGCAACGTAAAGAACGAGCCCAAGCTCGATTCGTACTGCTGCTGCTTGAACCTGGACCAGCCGTGCTTGTAGAGGGCTTGCTCGTAGAACGCGGAGTCCGGACCACGCTTCAGCACGTCGCCGTACGCTCGCTCTGCTTCCGCGTAGCGCTTCAGCACGAACAAAGACTCGCCGCGTCGAAACTGGGCCTCGTCGAAGCGGGACGTCTGCGGATATTCGGCGATCATTTTGTCGAGCGTCGCGAGCGACTCGTCGATACGGCCGTCCGTCTCGTATGCCCGCGCGAGCTGATACAAAACCAAATCGTTCTTCGCGTAGTTCGGATAAGCCGCGAGCAGCTTCTGGTACATGTCGATCGTGCCGCCCAGACCGCCGCCGAGCGATTCCACGTGTGTCTGGAGCTCCGCGGCATCGGTCGCGTCGAGCTGCAGGTCTGCAAGTCGGCGCATCGCTTCCGCACGCAGCAGGGGGTCCTTGGATGCGAGATCCAGAAACGAGCGATAGCTTTCCATCGCCTTCTGCTCGCTTCCCGCAATTTTCGCGGTCGCGTCGACCTCGACCGCCCGGCCTTCGAGATCCTTGATGGTTCCCGTGGGCTCCGCATGCTTATCGCGCGATGCCTCGCGGTCACGGTGGCCGAACGGCCAGATTGCAGACACCGCGAGCAACACGAGCAGCGGTGCGCCGCTCATTGGCCGCCCTCCGCCAAGGCCTGCCCACCTGGCGCCGCCGGACCGGCCGGCGACGGCTCCGCGGCCGCTCGATCATAAATCGAGGCGAGCGCGAATCGCGCCTGGACCATGTAGGTATTGAGTCGATCCCGCTGCGCCTTCAGCTCGTCCACCGCAATGCCCTGCAGAAAGTCGCGCTGCTTCTGCAGGGCCGCATGCGCTTGCACCTGCATGCCCTGCACCCGCGGCCGCAGCGCGGCGATTCGCTCCGTCAGCGCCGCGAACCTATCGGGCCAATCGTCGCGGGCGCTCGACACCTCGTGATGGCGCCGCTGCGCCTCATGAAGCTGGCGGTCGAGCTCTCCGAGGCTTTTCTTCTCGGCCCAGAGGCGCGCCTTGTAGTCACGGCGCAGATCCCAATCGAGCAAACCTTTGAGAAAGTGTTGCTTCTCGCGCAGCTCGTCGGACGCTTCGTCGTGGGGCAGCTGCGCGAGCTTCGGCTCCATCGCCGTGAGCCTCGCCCACTGCTCCTGCTGCTCCGCTGTTCCGAGTGCGACTCCATCCTCGCTGCGCTCGATAGCCTGCAATCGCGATTCGAGCTCCACGCGGTGCGACGCCAGCGCATCGAGATCTACGCCAGACAGGTTTCGGTCGATCGTGGGCAATCGCTGCTCGTAGGCACGCTGCCGCGTATCGAGAATGTCGTCGAATGCGCTGAGGCTTTCGGCCCAATGGTCGAGATTGCGATTCAGATACAACAGATCGCGATAGCTCTTGAGCCCCTCCTGAAACCGGTTGCTCGCCAACAACTCGTAGAGGTAGCGGCTCTCCACCGTGTCGGGCACCCGATCGAGGCGCCAGTACCAGCCCGAGGCGTCGACCCCCGCGTCGGGGTGCTGGCCCAGCAGGTCGGTGATCAGTTGCCCCTGCTCAATCGCATCGATCGACTTCGTGAGACGGTCGATCTCGCCGGTAAATGCTGTGATGGCATCCGCGTAGTGATCCGCCGCCTGTTTATCGGCGCCGAGCTGCGCGAACGCATAGGGCACGGCCAGCAGCGACTCTTGGACCGCCGAGTCCAGCAGATTGCGGTCGCGCAGCTCGAGCCATGGCGCAAGCGCACCGCGGTAATCCTTGGTTTCCGCATCCGACCAGCCGACGCCGAGCAGCGCCTTATTGGAAAACGGTCCGGTCAGGCGCACACGCTCGAGCGACGGCTTCGCTTCGACGGGGTGTGCTGCTTGCAGCCATGCATAGCCCAGCGCCACGTTGGCCTTGTCACGAAGCGCCTCGAGCTCGGGACTCGTCGGCTCGATCTGGCCGATTTCGTCGAGAACTCGCGCACCCTCCTCGATTCGGCCCAAGCGAACGAGCGCCACGCCAACGTTGTATTTGGCATAGCCCACCCATTCGTCGGATGGACTCCGCCATGCGGTGAGCGCCGCGAGCGCCTCATCGAAACGGCCCTGCGCCATCAGCACCTGCGCGTGCAGCATCTGGCGCTCGGGTTCGAGCTCATCGGGTAGTGCGTTCTTGATGCGGCCAAGGGCGCCGGCCGACTCGTCTAGATAACCGCGCTGGTACCAAATCTTCGCGAGAAAAAACCAGGCACGATCGTTCACCTCGGGGTCCACGGACTGTGCGAGCACTCGCTCGAAGATCTCGCCCGCCAGGCGGTGCTCGCCGTAAGACAGATACAGGCCGCCCAGCATCAACTCAGATTCGGCCGCGTGATGCGGTAGCTCCCCCCGCGCTTGAGCCGCGAGAAGTCTCGTGAGCGCGGCGAAATAGTCCTCCTGGAAGAAATCGAAAAGGACCTCACCGTACGCGAGGTCTTGCACCACGATGCCGTGATGCCTATCGCGCGCCGCCGCGCCCGTCGCCGCGAGCACGCCGGCGCACGCCGCGGCGAGTGTCAGTAGGCGGCCGGTCACTGCCTACTCCCATTCCTTGACCACGAATTCCGGCTGCTGCGTGCTTTCGCGGTCGGAGATCGTGAGCTCGATGTACTTGGGTCCGATGCCCTTTTCGAATTTCAGCGATGCGCCGCGCCGGTAGTCTCTATCGTGCGGGCCTGCCCCCGTGAACACCGCGACGAGCTCGTGCTCGCCCGCCTTCATGTTGCCGATGTACAGCCGCTGAACACCGCCTTTGACCAAAGCGCCGGCCTCGCGCTCCGTGTACAAGTAGTTCGCGACATCCTTGTTGTCGAGCTTGAGCGTCACCGAGTCGAGGCCGAAGAAGGTGCCGACGTCCATGGAGACGAATACCGCAACCTGAGTATTCGAGGGGAACAGCAGCTCCTCCTCGAGCAGAAAGAGGTCGCGGTTTAGGTCGAGCACCTGCTTCTTTAGATCTTGCACGTCCTCATCGAGCGTGCGCGACTCTTGCCGCTGCGTCGTTTCGCGTTCTACCGCGCCCGTCTCCGGTGCGAATTGTGGGACCGAGGTGACCGCCGCCTCCGCCTTCGGAGCCGCCGACTCCTGCGCGCTCACGAGCTGCGACGCCAGCGCGAGTCCGAGCAGCGCCTTCGACATACACCTCACCGACCTAGCCCACATCTCTTGCTCCAAACGACCTTCGAGAAAAACGGTAATGGATCGCAGCCGGCAAGGTGCTCACTCCCGCAGCAGCGCTTGTAGGCGATCTAGATACGCGCCCTCGTTGCCGCGTCGGTAACCCTCGAACACGTTGCGTACGACACCGGAGCGGTCGATCAGAACCATCACCGGCACGCGCTCGACCGCATACAACTTGCCGACGTCGCCACTCGGATCGCTGAGAATCGGGTAGTCGGCACCGAGCGCAGCCGCGACCTGTTTGGCCTGCTTCGCGTTCTGATCGAGGCTCACTGCCAACAACGCGACGCCGGCGTCTTGATAACGAGAACGCATCGCCGTTAGTTGATCGAGCTGCGCTCGACAATCGCTGCACCAGCTCGCCCAGAAAGTCAGCATCACGACATCGCCGCGGTATTCCGACAGCCGCTCGTTCGTTCCCGACGTGCTCTTGAGAACGAAGTCGGGCGCTTCCGAGCCCGCGAGCGAAGTCGCCGCCGGAATGGCTGCGGCCGCAATCGTCATCGCAGCGAGTGCGCCCAGCGAGGCCACGGCACGTACACGGTTTCGAATCATCGTCGCAGAACCTTCATGCCCCTCGACCGTTGGCGTCTCGCTCGGCAAACGGCGCCGCCCGCGCGACCGCCACACGCTGCGGCCGAAATTGGACTTCTCGCGCGGAGACATGATTCCAGCAGCCCGCATCACCTTATGAGCACGCGGCTGCGCGGGTCTATGAGCCAGGTCTCAGTCCTCCCGCGCGTGGAGAACGAGGTGAGAGCACGAACCGTGCCACGGACAACCGATGCGCGTACGACGCAGCGCCGCTGCCCGATCGTGGCGAGCGTGGCTCCGAGATTGATCGAGACAGTGTCGTTGAACGGCTACGGTGTGGAGGGCGGGGACGGCAAAAACGGCCACGGGCGGCGCACACACGGTGTCGCCGCGCGACGACAGCGCGTTCTAGTCCGCGACGAAGGCTCGAGCGTTATCGAACAATCGCTGCCACGGCGAGCACTCGCCCCACTCCCGCGGGTGCCACGATAGTTGCGTTGTGCGAAAGACGCGCTCCGGGTGAGGCATCATGATCGTCACACGACCGTCGGCGTTGCACAGACCGGCCAGCCCGCGGGGCGAACCGTTCGGGTTTGCGGGGTAAAGCTCCGTCGGCACTCCGCGATTCGTCACGAACCTAAGCGCCGCAAGCTCCTTGTCGCAACGCTCGAGCGAGATCTCGGTCGCGAATTCGGCCCGACCTTCGCCGTGGGACGTCACGATCGGCAGCCGCGAGCCTGCCATTCCGGCAAGCAGCACGGAACGGCTCGAAACGACCTCTACGAGCGACAGCCGAGCTTCGAACTGGTCGGAGCGGTTGCGCAAGAAACGCGGCCAGTGCTCGGTTCCCGGAATGAGCTCCCGCAGGGCCGACAACATCTGGCACCCGTTGCAAACTCCCAACCCGAATATGTCCTCTCGCGCGAAGAACTCGGCGAACATTCGTCGAACACGACTGTGATACAGGATCGTCTTTGCCCACCCCTCGCCGGCACCTAGCACGTCGCCGTAGGAAAATCCGCCGCAGGCCACGATGCCTCGATAACCGTCGAGCGTCGCGCGGCCGTCCACCAGATCACTCATGTGCAGGTCGTACGCCGCGAACCCCGCGCGGTCGAGCGCGGCAGCCATCTCTCGCTGGCCGTTGACGCCCTGCTCCCTCA
The DNA here is from genome assembly GCA_963817615.1 of uncultured Gammaproteobacteria bacterium. Lineage (GTDB taxonomy): Bacteria > Pseudomonadota > Gammaproteobacteria > Steroidobacterales > Rariloculaceae > FEN-1219. The sequence continues at coordinate 319,032 of CAWFPH010000004.1, forward strand.
GCACCGCGACCTTCGGCCGCGGCTCACGCACGCTCCGTTGAGCGCTCGGCAACGTAAAGGTCAGCTCGACGTTGAGACCGGGATCGCGATGATCGAGCCCGGCTTCGTATGCCTCACGCGCGCAATCGGGATCGTCGCGCATGGCTTGCATGCGGTAAGTGAGCTCGGACCACTTGCGCTTCAGCTCGACGCGCGTCGCTTCATAGAGTGCGGCTCCGCCGTGCCGGATCTTGAAGTCGTCATGTTCGGCGACACGCGCAACGACCTCGTACGCGAGCTCGTGCTGAGCAAGCACGGCGAGCACGCGGCCGAGATCCGCATCCGCGACTTGAATGACCGCTCCAAGCTCCTCGGCGAACAGGTGGGCGACGGGATCGGTCACGGTTGAAGCGAGATCCACGTCGAGGCCGACGCGTCCAGCGAACGCCATCTCGGCGAGCGTCACGAATAGGCCGCCGTCGGAACGGTCGTGATACGAAAGCACCCAGTCGGCAGCGCGCAACTCGCGCAACACAGCGAACAGCGCCTTGAGCCGGCCAGGGTTATCGAGGTCCGGAGCCGCTCCGCCGAAGAGACCGAAGGTTTGCGCCAAACACGAACCGCCGAGCCGACGCTTGCCGTCCGCAAGGTCGATCAGGACGAGCGCCGAGCCCGGCCTGCGCTCGAGCTCCGGTGTCAGCGTGCGCCGGACGTCGGCCACCGGTGCGAATGCCGATACGATCAAAGAGACCGGCGCCGCGACGGAGCGCTGTCGACCCGCTTCGCTCCAGACCGTGCGCATAGATAAGGAGTCCTTGCCAACCGGAATCGCCACGCCGAGCTCCGGCGCCAACTCTTCGCCGACCGCGTGGACCATCTCGAACAAGACATAGTCGTCGTCCGCATGACCGGCGGCCGCCATCCAATTCGCGGACAGCCGCACGTCGCCTAGCCTGGCGACGTCGGCGGCCGCGATATTCGTGAGCGCCTCGGCGATTGCGAGGCGCGCCGACGCGGGCCCGTCGTAGATCGCGACGGGCGTGCGCTCGCCGATCGCGAACGCCTCGCCGGTGTAGCCCTCGAAACTCGACGACGTGACGGCCACGTCACCGACCGGCACTTGCCACGGCCCGATCAGCTGGTCTCGGCACGTGAGACCGCCCACCGTACGGTCGCCGATGTGGATCAAGAACGACTTGTCGGCCACCGCAGGAAACGCAAGCACTCGATCGACGGCCGCCGCCAGGCTCACGTGCGCTCGACTCCACTCCTTCGGCTGCGGGCGCACACGACGAGCATTGCGCAGCATCTTCGGCGGTTTGCCGAACAGAAGTTGCATCGGCATCGCCACCGGCGAACCGCCGAGCAGCGAATCGCGAACGATGAGGTCACGCTCAACCGTGAGCTCGCCGATGACGGCATAGGGGCACCGCTCGCGCTCGCAGATTGCGCTGAAGCGGGCGACGTCGGCGCCCTCGATCGAGACCATGTAGCGCTCTTGGGCCTCATTGCACCAGAGCTCGAGCGGGCTCATGCCGGCTTCATCGCTCGGCACTGCCCGCAGATCGATAATGGCGCCGCAGCCGCTGTGCTCGACGATTTCCGGCACGGCATTGGACAAGCCGCCCGCGCCGACATCGTGAATCGCAGCGATCGGGTTGGCCGCCCCGAGCGCGCTGCACGCGTCGATGACTTCTTGGGCACGACGCTGCATCTCGGCGTTGCCCCGCTGCACCGATGCGAAATCGAGCGCTTCCTCCCCGGCGCCACTGCCTTGCGAAGAAGCGGCGCCCCCGCCCAAGCCGATGAGCATCGCGGGACCGCCGAGTACGATCAACTTCGCGCCGGCTCCGGGCGCCTTCTTCACGACGTTTGCTTCGCGGATATTGCCGAGGCCGCCCGCGATCATGATCGGCTTGTGATAGCCGCGCCAAACTCCATCCGCTTCGAGCAAGGCCGTGCGGAAATAGCCTGCCAGATTCGGCCGACCGAACTCGTTGTTGAAGCTTGCCGCACCGAGCGGACCGTCGAGCATGACGGTGAGCGGAGAGACGATTCGATTCGGACGCCCGGGCAGTGATCGTTCCCACGGCTGGCGCCAACCGGGAATTTCGAGGTGCGAGACCGTGAAGCCGGTCAGCCCGGCTTTAGGTTTCGCGCCGCGACCGGTTGCGCCCTCGTCGCGGATCTCCCCCCCGGAGCCCGTCGCAGCACCCGGAAACGGTGAGATCGCGGTCGGATGATTGTGCGTCTCCACTTTCATGACCAGGTGCGCGGGCTCGCTCGTTCGAGCATAGAGACCGCTCGAGGGATCCGGCCAAAACCAGGCCGCCCGCGCGCCGGCCACGATCGCGGCATTGTCTCGATACGCCGAAAGCACACCTTCTGCGGCGTGCGCGTAGGTGTTGCGGATCATCCCGAACAGACTGCGCGCCGCACGCTCGCCGTCGATCGTCCAATCCGCGTTGAAGATCTTGTGACGACAGTGCTCGGAGTTCGCCTGGGCGAACATCATGAGCTCGACGTCGGTCGGATCACGGCCGAGCGCGGTGAACTGAGCGAACAGATAGTCGATCTCGTCGACCGAGAGCGCGAGGCCGAGCTCGGCGTTCGCGCGCTCGAGCGCATTGCGGCCGCCGGCGATCACGGGCACGGCAATCGCCGGGCGCGGTGTATGTGCCGCGAATAACAGCGTCTCCGCGGGAGCGTCCTCGAGCAGCGATTCGGTCATTCGATCGTGCAGCAAGGGGGCCAGCATCGCGACGTGGCGCCGATCGAAGGGCTCGCGCAACGTGAGCGCGACGAGCCTGCCCCGCTCGACTCGGCGCACGGGCAGGCCGCAGTGATGCGCGATGTCGGTCGCTTTCGAAGCCCAGGGCGAGATCGTTCCGAGCCGCGGGACCACGTAGAGACGGCAGTCGCGCTCGGCGCGTGTGAGCTCGATGGCACCGCCGCCGTAGTCGAGCAACGCCTCGAGCACGGACCGCTCTGCAGCGGTCAGCGGCCGATCGAGATGCACGAAATGCTCGTGCCGCAATGCGACCTCGGCGACGGCAGGTACCGCGGCACTAAGCTCGCTTCGCAGCTTGCTGATCCGAAACGCGGTCGCCGCCGCCGGTCCGGCCAGCTGCAACATCGTCATGGGCTTGATTCGAAGCTTCGCGAGTGTGGGCGATGCATGATACCGGATCGCGGAGTCGCGGCCCAGAGAACGGCCGGCCTCAGTCGAGGGCGAGCCAGGCGGTTGGCGAAGCCTGCGTCGCGAGATGCAGAGGGTAGCGGGCGCTTTCGAGCGCCGGGCGCAAAGCGGCGCGCACCTGGTCGGGTGAGTTGTTCTGCTCGCTCAAATGCAGGCCCATGACCCATTGCAACCGCGTCCGGTCGAGCCGATTGAGCAGCTCCGTGGTCTGGGAATTGTTGAGGTGACCGAAGCGCGAGGCAACGCGCGCCTTGAGAGAGCTCGGATACGGGCCGCTCTGCAGCGACTCGAGATCGTGATTACATTCGATGGCGAGCGCATCGCACGACGCAAGCCGCTCATACATGTGCGCGGTCACGTGCCCCGCATCGGTGAGCAGCCCGAGCCGGCGGCCGGCCGCCTCGAAAACGAACTGGCAGGGCTCCCGCGCATCGTGGGGCACCGGGTAAGGCTCGACGGTAATACCGCCGATCTGGATGGATCGATGACAGCTCAACGTGTTGACGCGCGTCAGACCGCGAATCGCGCTGGCCGTGCCCGGGGTCATCCAAAGTGGCGTGTTGTAGCGTCGCGCGAACGCCTCGACGCCTTGAGCATGGTCCGTATGCTCGTGGGTGACGAGCACGGCAGTTACGTCGCGCACGCTCCGTTCGAGCGTCTCGAGGCGTTCCTCGATGGCCTTGCGCGGCAGTCCGCAATCGACCATTAGCAACGTCGCCCCGAACTCCACGAGCAGAGCGTTCCCTCGGCTGCCGCTACCGAGCGCCGCAAACCGCAGCATCAGTATGGGCGCAACGACCGGGCCGAGCGGCCGGTGTCAACGTTCCGTTGGACCACCCTTGCCGCCTTGTCCTGTGGGGGTGAAAAGGGGCATCGGAAACTGCGTGACGTTGCTGCCATCGACATTCGTGATCTTGCCGATGCCTTGCTTCTCGACCTCGTCGATACGCAGGACATAATGCATGGGCAGATAGGTCTTCTTGACACCGGCGAACTCGATCTGCAGACGCTCCTCCGCAGGGTCGACGACCAACGAACGGCGGGCGTCGAACACGATCTCCTCCACTTCGACGAAACCGAACAATGCGCCGGTCTGACTCACGTGGCGAGCGTAGATTTCGTAAACCTTGCCTTGATTCAGGAAGATGACTTTGTAGATCGGTGTCGACGACATCCTGCCGGGTTCCGATTCGGTGCAGCCGCAGCTTAGCACAAGGTCTCTGAGAGCCTCGTCACAATCCAGCAGCGCGCTCCTTAGCGAAGTCCACGGCCGACGCTAGACTCCCCGGCGGGGGAACCGTGTTTGCAGCCGGGCTGCGCCCGTTTGGCTTAAGGTCATCACACTATGGCACTGCGCCTGCAGATCATCAGCCGCCACCGCCAGAGCCTCGGCGAGCGAGCGATGAAAGAGTTCGGCCGCGACGGCGGCACGATCGGCCGCTCGCTCGAAAGCGACTGGGTCCTTCCGGACGGTCAACGCTACATCTCCAGCCGGCACGCGAGCATCGACTACCGCTCCGGCAGCTATTACATCGTCGATACCTCGACGAACGGCGTCTACGTCAACGATGCCGAGCAGCCCGTCGGACGCGGCAACCCGCAGCGGCTTTTTCCGGGTGATCGCGTTCGGTTGGGTGAATACGAGATCAGCGTCGAAATCGAAGAAGAGGACAGCACGACGCAGCAGCTCACCGAGGGTAAGCATGTCGATCCGGTCTCCCGGGCGCAACGCGTGCCGCCGCCCGATCCGACTCGCGCCGACCTCTTGCAAGCCCATGAGATCACCGGCGTCGGCATCGAAATCCTCGTGGCCGAGGAGACCAAGGCGGAGCATATCCGCGACGCTGCACGGCGCAGCGTCGCCGACCTCCGCTTGGAGGAGGATGCGCCGCCGCCCGTGCGCACCGATCGGCCCAAGGCCTCACGCACCGCCGCATCGGCCGCTCACGACAGCGTGCCACCAGCCGTGAGCGCGGCGGCTCGCATACCGCCGAAGGCACCCGCACCGCCCCCCCCGCGGGCGGAGGCTCCGAAAACGGCGGCCCCCGAGGCAGGGCCAGCGGCCGTCGCCGCCGCGCAGCCGAGCACGCGGGCCCCGTCGCAACCGAGCGCCGGGCTCGAATCGTTCTTCAGGGGCGCCGGGCTGCCGACGCACAAAGTCGACGCCCAGCAAGCGGAGGAAACCCTGCATCGGCTCGGGCAACTGATGCGGGAAATGATCGTCGGGCTAAACGAGAATCTGCACGTGCGTACGGAGCAGAAAAACATTCTGCGTGCGCCGAACACCACGATCCAGCCGCAGAACAACAATCCGTTGAAGTTTTCCGCGAGCGTGGATGAGGCGCTCGAAAATCTGCTGTTCCGCCAATCCACCGAGTACTTGTCGGGGGTCGAGGCGGTGCGCGAGGCGTTCCTGGACATCAAACAGCACCAGCAATGCATGCTCGGCGCACTACGCGTCGCGATCGCAGATTACGTCGGCCGGCTGGATCCGGATGAGCTCGAGAGCAAATTCAGCCACGGTAAACGTGGCGGTCTCATGAGCGCCGCGAACAAGCTCAAGTACTGGGACCTATATAAGGACCTCTATCAGATCGTATCGCAGGCGCCGCCCGGTCAGCTGCCGCAACAGTTTCTCGAAGATATGGCGCGCGCGTACGAGCTGGAGAGCAACCGCAGCGGGAAGAAGACCGCGAAGTTCGCCTAGCTATGCCCGAGCCCGCGCAGAACTGCTGCATTTCGGGCGAAACAGCACGATCGTGAGATCGTCGGGCTTGCACGGCCGATCCGCGCCGCCAGGACCGTTCATCCGCGCTCGCGCGCGTTCGACCAGGCGATCCGCGGCAGCGGCAAGCCGTCCGATGCGAATCGTCTCGACGATCTCGTCGATGTAAAGATTGTCGAATAGGCCGTCGCTCGCGAGCAGCACCGTGTCCCGCACCGCGAGCTGCAGAGCCGGACCGACGTCGACGCGCATATCGGGCGAGCCGATTACGTTGAACAGCACGTGCCTTTGATCGTGCTGCACCGCCTCGTCCTCGTCGAGCAATCCGGCCTCGACGGCAAACCCCGTCGGCGAATGCGGCACGACACGCTGCTTGATGCGGCCCCGCTGACCCACCGTCAGGAGCTCCGAATCGCCGACGTGGTAGCTCCGCAAATTGCACGCATCGAGTTGCGCGACGACGAGCGTCGTTGCGGCGCCGCGCGCAAGATCGAGCACGACTTTATTCGCCTCCTCGACCGCGTCCAGGATCGCGGGCCGCAGCTGCGGCGCTTCCACGGGCAGATCGGCGAGCACACGCTGTAGCGTCCGCATGACGGCGCTCGAGGCCTCGCGTCCGGCCGGCATGCCGCCGACCCCGTCCGCGACGGCGAGCACCAGCGAGCTTTGGCCCACGGGAATGATCGCGGCCGCATCCTCGTTCGGCACGTCCTTGTCGGGCGCCCGGAGGCTGCGCACGCAGACTTCGCCGAGCGGCAACGAATGATCGGCCAGCTCGGCATCGCGATCGCCCAAGTAGAGCAGCGCTTCTCCTGCAGCGCTCATTCGAGTCAGCCGCGAAGCGTCATGTGCCGAGCGCCTTCGTGCACCATGGACAGTAGTGCCAAAAGTCCGTATCGACGCCCCAACGGCAGTGCGGGCAGCGCGACGAGCTGCCGGGGAGCTTCCATGGGCGCTTGGTTTTGGCACGGCACCATGGACAGTAGCGCATGAACGCCATCAGGGGTCCGCGGCATTTCTCATTTCCACATTTGGCAACATAGCGCTTGTCGGCATACCGACGTGTCGTCTCGACCTCGAATCCCGGGCCATAGCACGACGGGCAATAGTGCCAATCGAGCTTGACTCCTCGGCCGCACCGCGGACATTCCGCGGGATCGCGGCTCGCATGCCGGTCGAGCGGCGGCTCGCTGCCGCACCACGGACAGCACCGCATCGTCTCCGCCACGGGTCCCGAGCATTGCCGGCACTCGAACCGCGTCTCGAGCGGCTTGCGGTACTTGCGCTGGAATTGGCGGAACAACACCCGCTGCCACAGCGACGGATCGTCTGCCTGGATCCTGCGCTTCTTCTTGCCCGAGCCATTACGCAGTCTCTTGAACTCGCGGTACATGGTGACGGCGCTGCGAAACCGCTTCTCAGGTCTGACTTCGATCGCACGCCGCAACCAGTCGACGAGCTGCGGCTTGAGCTTTGCGCGGACACGCTTGATCTCCGGCGGCGGCCAATCGTACGGCCATTCCGGCAGATACCCGGACAAGAGCTCGTAGATCACGAGCCCCAGGGAGAACACGTCCGATTGAAATTTGGGCCGGCCGAGCGCCTGCTCGGGCGCGATGTAGCCGACGGTGCCGGAGCCGGAGGCTTTCAGCGTGTGCTGAGCCACCTTCGAAAACCCGAAATCGGTGAGCTTGAGCCGGTTTTCCGGAAACACTATGAAGTTGTCAGGCTTGATATCGCAATGAATCACGTTCGCCGCATGGGCGTGCGCAACGGCCGCGAGGGCCTGCTCGGTGAACTGCATGGCGCTGTCCGTCGATAGCCTGCGGCGCATCCGATTACCGAGCGCGCAGTCGCCGAGCGGCATTGCGATGACGAAACGGCCGTCGATGAACGACGCGTCCCGGATCGGCAGGATATTCGGATGCTCGAGACGATGCGCAAGCCGCGCCTCGCGCTTGAAGTCCGCAAGGAAGAAGTCGTTCATCGCGCTCTCGTGCGGAACCTTCAGGGCAACGCGCAGCCCGTGGATCGTGTCCACGGCCTCGTAGACGGCCGCGATGGGTCCGTCGGCGATTCGCCGCTCGATGCGGTACTTGCCGAGTTTCTGGCGCGCTTTGAGCAATGAAGGAACGCAGGCCCCTGAAGTCTGTAAGCCGCGACACCGGTGCAGCCGGCGCTCGATCGTTTCCCGGGCGGTCAATGATCCGCCCAGAGGCTAGGTCGGTCAATCGCGAAGGCTTCGCAGTGGCGCCGAAATGCGGGTGCTAGAATCGAGCCGTTCGCAGGCAGGCGACATGCACGACCACGACTCGCACCCACACGCTCATTCGCACCACAATCGACACGCAGTCAACGAGCGCAGTGTGGCGATAGCGGCCGTCTGCACCGGGGCCTTCATGATCGCCGAGATCGTCGGCGGGGCGTTCGCCGGATCCCTCACGCTGCTCGCAGACGCAGGCCACATGCTCACCGACTTCGCGAGCCTGTCGCTCGCCTGGCTCGGCTTCCGGCTCGTGCGCCGGCCCGCCGACTGGCGGCGCACCTACGGTTTCGATCGATTTTCGGTCCTCGTGGCATTCGTGAACGGCATCGCGCTGTTCGCGATTGCGGCCTGGATCGTGCTCGAGGCGACCCGACGTCTGTATCAGCCCGTCGAGGTGCTAGGGGGCGTGATGCTATGGGTCGCGGCGGCAGGCCTCGCCGTGAACGTGATCGTCTTCCTGGTTCTTCGAAGAGGCGACGAGGACAACCTCAATCTGCGTGCCGCGATCCTGCACGTGATCGGAGATTTGCTCGGCTCGGTCGCCGCCGTCGCGGCTTCGCTCGTGATTCTCGCGACGGGGTGGATGCCGATCGATCCGCTGCTCTCGATGCTCGTGGCGTTGATCATCTTGCGCTCGGCTTGGCGGGTCGTGGCAGACAGCGGGCACATTCTGCTCGAGGGGTCCCCGCTGGGATTCGACACGCGGGCCGTAAAAGACGACATTCGAGCGGCATTACCGTACGTGCTCGACGTCCATCACGTGCACGCTTGGTCGATCAGCGAGGAAAGGCCGATGGTCACGTTGCACGCAAGCGTTGCGAGCGACACGAGCTCCACGGTGGCGGTGAGAGAGATCAAGAAGATGCTCGCGGAGCATTTCCGCATCACTCACGCGACGATCGAAATCGAGTACGGCGACTGCGTGGACGACTCGCACGCGGCCCGGTCCTGCTAACGGCGCGGCAGGCGCGGTCAGGGCTCGATCGGAAGCACCTTGCCGGGGTTCATGATGCCCCGCGGATCGAGCGCCGACTTGAGCGCGCGCATCACACCCAAGGCCTCCCGCGTCTCGTAGCGCTCGAGCTCATCGACCTTCAGGATTCCAACGCCGTGCTCGGCGCTGAAGCTGCCCCCGAGCGCCGCGGTCAGGTCGTGCAGTGAGCGTGAGAGCGCGGCCGCCGAACCCGCGCGAAGCTCCTCGAGCGTCAGACCTTCCGGCGGACGCAAATTGAAGTGCAGGTTGCCGTCGCCGATGTGGCCGTAGACGGACGGTCGGAATGGCGCAATGGCCCGCAGCGCCGGCTCCGCCCGCTCCAAAAGCTCCGGAATCCGCGCGATGCGCACTGCGATGTCGTGCTTGACCGTGCCGCCGCTCGCGCGCTCGGCCTCCGGAATTCGTTCCCGCAGCCTCCACAGCGCCGCCCGCTGCTCGCCCGACTCCGCGAGCACGGCGTCGTGGATCTCGCCGGCCGCGAAACCGTCCGCGAGCAGTTGCGCCACCTTGTCACGGAGCGTCGGCTCAGCGTCGCCCGCTGCGAGCTCGAGCAGCAAATAATGTGGGTGTGGCGTGTCGAACGGATCGCGTGCACCTTGCACGTGGTGCAGGACCAGATCGAGCGAGGCGCGCGATACGTATTCGGCCGAGGAGACCTGATCCGCCGTCGCGCGGCGTGCACGGCCGAGCAAGCGGCACGCGGCGGCGGGGTCCGCGACCGCGAGCCAGGCCGTCTCGCGAGACCGCGGCTCCGGGAACAGTTTGAGGACTGCCGCCGTGACGACACCGAGCGTGCCCTCCGCTCCGATGAACAGCGCCTTCACGTCGTAACCGGTATTGTCCTTCCGCAGCCCCTTGAGCTCGGACAGCACCGTGCCGTCCGGCAACACCACCTCGAGCCCGAGCACGAGATCGCGCACCGTGCCGTAGCGGAGCACGGCGAGCCCGCCCGCATTCGTCGAAAGATTTCCGCCGAGCTGCGCCGAGCCCTCCGATCCCATGCTGAGCGGCAACAGTAAGCCGCGCTCGCGCGCCGCGGCCTGGGCGGCGGCGAGCACGACGCCGGCTTCGGCCGTCAGCGTGAACCCGACCTCGTCGAGCTCGCGAATACGATTCAGGCGCGTGAGGGACAACAGGATTTGGCGCGCGCCGTCGAACGGCGTCGCGCCGCCGCAATAGCTCGTATTGCCTCCCTGCGGCACGATGCCGATTCGGGCCTCATGACAGATTTCGACGACGCCCGCGCATTCGGCGACGGACCCGGGTCGGACGATTAGCGCGGCCGCGCCGTGGTACAGGCCGCGCTCGTCATTCAGCAAGCCGGCCGCATCGGCCGGCGCAACGACACCGGACGGACCGACCACGGCCGCGATTTGCTCGAGCGCTGCGCGCAGCGACTGCCGATGATCGGACACGAACCGAGCGTTGCATAGGCGGCGGCGCGCGGCAACGGCGCCGGGGCGAAAAGCGCAACGCGGCGCGGCCGCAGTCCCGCTCGCGCCTCGCGTCGAGCGGCTTGCGGCGAACCGGCCACATCACGACCGTGGTCTCTGCGCCACGAACATTCGCGAAGCCGAGCGCCAGGTGATTCGTCCGGTGCGCCGACTTGAATACGGCTGCTCGACTCGCCTTTCTTGACAAGAACCGATTCGGCCCATAGTTTCGCGGCGCTGCAGGGAGGCTTTCCCGGCCCGCATGTAGCACCCGAACAACGCAGGGGGGCGCCATATTGTCAACGCGGGAACGCCGTGCGGCACGCGCGCGGACCGGGATCGACGATCGCGGCGGCGGCAACCGCGCCGCCAGCTTGAAACACACGGCACCAGTGCGGCGCACGCCGCTGGCCGCACTGCTCTTCTGCATCGGCGCCTGCACCGTCGCTGCGCGAACCGTGTTCGCTCAGGATCCACCGATCGAAGAAGTCACGGTCACGGGCACGCGCATCATTCGCTCGGGCATGGTGACCCCGGTGCCGGTCACGGCCGTGAGCTCCGACGAGCTGCAAAACATGTCGCCCGGACCCCTGCTCCAGTCGCTTTCGCAGCTGCCGCAATTCTTCGCGAATCAAACACCGGATCAAGTGAACGGCGGCCAGAACTCCGGCGGCTCGAACGTCAACCTGCGCGGTGCAGGCCCGAATCGCACGCTCGTGCTGCTCGATGGCCGACGCGTGGTGCCGACGAACCGTTTCGGCTCGGTCGATGTTGCGATGTTTCCCGAAGAGCTCCTGCGCAGCGTGGAGACGGTGACGGGCGGCGCCTCGGCGAGCTACGGCACCGACGCGGTTGCGGGCGTCGTGAACTTCCTGCTGAATACCGACTACACCGGGTTCAAAGGTCACGGCCAAGTCGGCGAGACGCATTACGGAGACGCCGAGAACTACGAAGTCGGCTTCGCGTTCGGCACGGACCTCGGTGAGCGCGGCCATCTGATCGGCTCGATCGAGGCGAACAAGATCGATCCCGTCGATACGTTCGCCTCGTTACGCGACCGCAGCTTCTACCGGCAGCGCTCGCGCGTCACGAATCCGAACTACGACCCTGCCGATCCGAGCAGCGGACCGCGGCTGTTGCTCCTGCCGTACGCGATCCCGACGAACTGGAACCAGACGGGCATGATCAACCAGCCCGGCTCGTCGCTCGACAAGCTCGTGTTCAATTCCGATGGCACGCACGGCACGCTGCCGTTCAGCGGCGTGGGCCAGCTCAATGGGGGCTGCAATTGCGAGGCCCAGCCCACGCAAACCTACGGCGTCGACGTCGACGACGATCTCGCGTCGGGCTACAAGCGCGCAAGCGCGTTCCTGTACTACGACCACGATCTGAGCGACAGGCTTAAGTTCTACACTCAGGTCCTCGGCGGCGACAATGAGGCCTCGGATCGCCGGGAGAGCATCTCGTTCATTCTCACCTGGGCGCCGCGGCTATTCGCGGACAACGCTTATCTGCCCACCGACGTAGCCGCGACGATGATGCAGCCGGGCCAGGCGACGATCGTACCGGGCTCCGACGGCGTGCCCTCCGTCGGCTTCGCGGAGTTCGGCGTCGACCGTCCGGACACGCCGCTCGGCGACGCCAGGCAGCTCACGAAGAACCGAATGGTCTCGACGACCGTCGGCTTCAAAGGAGACCTGCAGCGCAACGGATTCCTCGACGGCTGGCATTTGAACGGCTACTACCAGCACGGGCGGAACGATCAAGCGTTCGACACCGACAACGGCATTCGCGTCGACCGGATTCCGCTGGCATTCGACGCCGTGCGCGATCCGAACGGGAACATCGTGTGCCACGTCGCGCTCGTCGACCCGGCGAACTTCGGCGACTGCGTGCCGATGAACATCTTTGGCGGCGTGCAAAGCATCTCGCCGGAAGCGGCGCGCTACATCGTCGACGACTACAAGCATGCGCTGCAGCAGATCCGCCAGGACGTCGCCGAGTTCGTGATGACCGGCGACCTGTTCGACGGCTTCGGCGCGGGGCCGGTGTCGGCCGCATTCGGCACCTCGTACCGGGCCGAGAGGCTCGAGCAGTCGACGCCCGACCCCACGGACGAATACCCGGCCACCCCGAGCGGCGTGCTGCTGAGCGACCTCGGCTTGCTGCCCGCGGGCATCCGCGGCCTGATTCCGCAGAACCTGCCGAACGGCATTCCGGGCGTGCGCAACGTGCCCGTCGGGTTCACCGGCGACGCGAACTCGAGCTCCGTCACGTTCAGCAGCCTCCGGGCGATCTCGGGCGACTACCACGTGAAGGAGGCATTCGGCGAGCTCAACATGCCGATTCTCTCGAATCTCAAGATTGCGAAGGCGCTCGACGTCAGTGCATCGGCGCGCTGGGCCGACTACTCGGGCAGCGGCGCTATCTGGGCCGGTAAGCTCGGTTTCAACTGGCAAGTGAGCGACGCGCTGCGTGTGCGCGCGACCGAGTCGCGCGACGTGCGCGCCGCTTCGCTGCGCGAGCGCTTCGATCAGACGCGCGGCGGCGTAAACGTCACGGATCCTGAGAACAACAACGCGCCGATCTCGACTGCGAGCTTCTCGGGCGGCAACCCGAACGTCGCGCCGGAGCGCGCGGACACGGCCACGATCGGCACCGTGGTTCAGCCGCGGAAGGTCGACGGTCTGTCGTTCTCCGTCGACTGGTACAAGATCGATATCGCGGATGCGATTGCTCAGCTCACGTCGCAAACCGTCGTCACGAACTGCTTCAGAGGCGACCTTACGCTCTGCCAATACGTGCATCGCGATCCGACTACGAACGCGATCACGCGCGTCGACAACCTGTTCATCAACCTCCAAAACCAAACGCTCCGCGGTATCGACTTCGAGCTGACCTACCGCATCGGCTCGTTCAATTGGCGGTTCTTCGCGAGCGAGCTCGCAGAGAACTCGATCAAGAACCCCGGCGGTCCGCGCGACGACCGTGTCGGCGACATGAGCGCCCCGTACGGTTTGCCGCAGTACAAGCTCACGACCAACGTGACCTACGACCGCGGCAAGCTCTCGCTGTTCGCGCAGGAACGCTACATCGGCGGCGGCGTGATCGATCACACGCTCGTCGAAGGCGTCGACATCGATCGGAACACGGTCGACGCGACGTTCTACACGGACTTCGGTATTCACTACCGAGTCGGCGACGAGAAGTGGGAGCTGTTCGGCAACATCCAGAACCTGTTCGATCAGGACCCGCAACCGACGCCGGGCATCATCGGCCGCACCGGCACCAACGAGTTCAACAGCGCGCTCTATGATGTGCTCGGCCGACGCTTCGTGGTCGGCGCACGACGCTCGTTCTGATCTCGGCTCGCACGCCTCGCGGCTGGCGCGGTCCGCACGCGCCTCGCTCCAAGTTGACAGCCCGCGGACCCCCGGCTCACCATGCCTGAGGACGTTGCGGGTCGAGCCAAAACGGGGCGCGACACGGACGCGCAGACCGCGTTCGCGAGCCGCGCCGCTCCACGCCATGACTGCCAAAAGAGGACACACCTATGAACGCTGCCGTGCTGCAAGGCCAGACGGAACTATCGATCAAAGCGCCGAACGCATTCTTCATCGGCGGCAAATGGGAAAAGCCGGCCGGCGACGGCAAGCTCGAGGTGATCTCGCCGGTCACCGAGCAGGTCGTGATGACTTTCCCCGAGGCGACACCGCAAGACGTCGACCGTGCGGTGGCGGCCGCGCGCGAGGCGTTCGACAACGGTCCGTGGCCGCGCATGTCGCCGCAAGAGCGCGGCGCCGCGTTGCTCAAGGTGGCCGAAAATCTCAAGGCGCGGCTGCCGGAGCTCGCCCAAGCGTGGACCACGCAAGTCGGTGCGCCGATCAGCCTCACGCGCTATCTCTCGGGGCAGCCGCCGGAGCTCTTCGAGTACTACGGCACGTTGATCCAGTCGTATCCGATCGTCGAGGAGCGCCGCCGCGATCACGGCGAGCTCGTGCGCATCGTGAAGGAGCCGGTCGGCGTCGTCGCGGCCATCACACCGTGGAACGCTCCGCTCGTGCTGCTGTGCTACAAGGTCGCCGCCGGGCTCGCGGCCGGCTGCACGATCGTCGCGAAACCGGCGCCCGAGACGCCGATGGACGCCTACATCCTCGCCGAGTGCATCGAGAAAGCGGGTTTGCCGCCCGGCGTATTCAACGTAGTGCCGGCCGGACGCGAGACTGGCGACTATCTGATCCGCCACCCCGGCATCGATAAGATCAGCTTCACCGGCAGCACCGCGGCCGGCAAGAAGATCGCGGCCGCGGCCGCCGAGCGGCTCGCGCGCACGAGCTTCGAGCTCGGCGGCAAATCGGCCGCCATCGTGCTCGAGGACGCCGACGTCGGCCAGGTGCTGCAGAGCCTCGTGCCGTTCTCGATGCCGATCACCGGCCAGGTGTGCTTCTCGCTCACACGCGTGCTCGTGCCCGAATCGCGCAAGCAGGAGGTGCTCGACGCCTATGTCGGCGCGATCAAGACCGTCAAGGTCGGCGACCCGATGGATCCCGCCACGCAGATGGGACCGCTCACGATGCAGCGCCAGCTCACGCGCGTGCAGGGCTACATAGCGAAGGGCAAGGCGGAAGGCGCAAAGCTCGCGCTCGGCGGCGGCCGGCCGAAGGGTCTCGATCGCGGCTGGTTCGTCGAGCCCACCGTGTTCACCGACGTGCAGCCGACGATGACGATTGCGCGCGAGGAGATTTTCGGGCCGGTCGTCTCGTTCATCGGCTACCAAGGCGTCGACGACGCCGTGCGCAAGGCGAACGATACGATCTACGGCCTGCACGGCGCGGTGTACACGCAAGACCCCGAGCGCGGCTATGAAGTGGCGCGCCGCGTGCGCTCCGGCAGCGTGACGGTGAATGGGCTCATCGTCGATCCGAAGATGCCGTTCGGCGGGTTCAAGCAGTCGGGCATCGGCCGCGAGGGCGGCATCGAGGGGCTCGACCCCTACTTCGAGCTGAAAACGATCTACTTCGCGTGATGCGCACGGCGGCAGCGTGCGTCGCCGCCGCCGTTCACCGTCGCGCTGAACGCAAGCAACGTGCCGCGCCCCGTGCGCGGTCGTGCGGGTGGCGTCGAAGCGACGGCGCAGCATGCGGCCGTCGGCGCCGCTGTCAGCTCCCGCCCGGCGGATCCCGCGGCACCCGCAGCTTCATCGTGGCGTTCTGCACCGGCTGGCCTTGCTGATTCAACGTGCGATGCCGGATCGTGACCACACCTCGGTCGGGCTTGGTGCGCGACGGCGTGATCTCGACGACCTCGCTCTCGACATAGAGCGTGTCGCCCGCGCGCGTCGCACGCGGCCACTCGATGTGGCCGCCGAGGCCGATCAGACCGCCCGCAATCTGCGGACCGCTGTCGACGAGCAGCCGCATGGTGAGCGCGGCGGTGTGCCAGCCGCTGGCGACGAGCCCGCCGAACACGCTTTTCTCGGCGAGCTCGGCGTCGAGGTGAAACGGTTGCGGGTCGAACTGGGCGGCGAACGTCTTGATCTCGGACGCCGTGATCGTGACCGGCCTCGTCGTGAACTTCTGTCCCACCGCAAGATCCTCGAGGTAGAGCTCGGCCGGCGCTACCTCGTGCGTCCACGACGGGATCGCATCGCTCGCCGGAAACGTCTGGTCGAGCTCCATGTCGAGGCGCTTGCTCTCGGCCGCCAAGTCGTGCCCGGCCTTCTTGTGGTCCTCGCTCATTCGTCGTACTCCTCGTGGCGCGCCTGGGGTGCAAGCCTCAGCCGCTCATGCGCCTGTGAGCCGGCCGCGCCGAGCAGCGCTCGAAATACCGCCAGAACGCGGGACGCGACTCGAGCGCGCTCGTCGAGAGACCCCAACCGATCAGCGACCCGACGTAGACGTCGGCCGCGGTGAAGCGTTCGCCCAAGATGAAGGGACCGGTCGCGACGGCCTGCTCGAGCGCGTCGAGCGTAGCGCCGTAGCTGCCGTAGCCGAGGGCGCCTTCGGGCTCGACCGCCGGCCGCGTGAACATCTTGTCGATCAGCGCCGGCTCGACGCAACCGGCCCCGAAGAACAGCCAGCGGTAATACGTGCCCCGCACCGGGTCGTCGACCGCGGGCGCGAGCCCGGCCTCCGGAAACGCGTCGGCAAGATACGCGCAAATGGCGGCCGACTCCGTCACGGCAACGCCGCGGTGCACGATCGCCGGAATCTTGCCCATCGGGTTGATCTTCAAGTAGTCGGTCGACTTGTGCTCACGCTTCGCGAAATCGATCAGCTTCGTCTCGTATGGCGCACCGATCTCCTCGAGCATCCAGTGCACGATCCGGCCGCGCGATTGCGGGTTGTGATAGAAGGTGATCGTATCCGCCACGGGCACGCCCCCTCGATTCGACGATGGCATCGACTCTAGCGACAGAAGCGGCCGCGCTGCAAATCCAATGACCGCGAATCTCGAATCGAAGCCCGCCGCGATCCCGCGCGGCGTGTGGTTGCTCGGGAGCGTCAGCCTTTGCATGGACGTCTCGTCCGAGATGATCCATGCGCTGCTGCCGGTGTTTCTCACCACCGTGCTCGGGGCGAGCGTGACCGCCGTCGGCTTCCTCGAGGGCACCGCGGAGGCGATTGCGTCGATCACGAAGATCTTCTCCGGCACGCTCAGCGACCGTCTCGGCCGCCGCAAAACGCTCGCCGTCGCGGGCTACGGGCTCGCTGCGCTCACGAAGCCGTTGTTCGCGCTGGCACCCACCGTTGCGTGGGTGTTCGGGGCGCGCTTCGTCGATCGCATCGGCAAGGGCATACGCGGCGCGCCGCGCGACGCGCTGGTTGCCGAGCTCACGCCGCCCGCCGTGCGCGGCGCCGCATTCGGTCTGCGGCAGACGCTCGACACCGTCGGTGCGTTCGCGGGTCCGCTCGCCGCGATCGCGCTGATGACCCTCACGCACGATCGCTACCGCGCAGTCTTCTGGATCGCCGTGCTGCCGGCCGTTGCGTCGGTCACGCTGCTCGCGCTGTTCGTGCACGAGCCTCCGCCTCCCGCGTCTAGAACCGCCGAACGCCCCGCCGCACGCCGGCTCGTCGCGACCCTGCCGGGACGATTCTGGTGGCTCGTCGTCGTCGCCGCGCTGTTTACGCTCGCGCGCTTCAGCGAGGCGTTCCTCGTGCTCGAGGCCGTGGACGTCGGCCTCGCCGCCGCACTCGTGCCCGTCGTGTTCGTGGTGATGAACGCCGCCTACGCCCTGTCGGCCTACCCTGCCGGCCGGCTCTCGGACCGGATGAGCCGCTGGACCGTGCTCGCCATCGGTGCCGTGCTGCTGATTGCGGGCGACCTGGTGCTCGCGCTCGGCGGCTCGATCACGACCATGCTCGCGGGCGTGGCGATCTGGGGACTGCACATGGGCTTCACACAAGGCCTCTTCAGCGCGCTCGTAGCCGACGCCTCGAACGCCGAGCAGCGCGGCACGGCGTTCGGGGTGTTCAACTTCGTGACCGGCATCGCGCTGCTTGCGGCAAGCGCGCTCGCCGGCGAGCTCTGGGACCGCTTCGGCCCGCGTGCGACGTTCCTGGGCGGCGCCACGCTCACCCTCGCCGCCGCGCTGGCCGCGCTCACGTTGTACGCATCGGGTCGTTTGCAGCACGCCGACCCGCCGCGCGCTTGAACGTAGGATCGCGCATTTTTCAAGAGTGACAGCGCGCGCAGGAATTACGATACTGCCGGCCCGCCCCGCCCGAGTGAGCTCCGATGTTCCGCAGCCTGCGCTTTTATTCCGTTGCGAGCCCCTGGCCCGATTCAGAGCAGGCGCTCTCCGACCAGCTCTTGCGCGCGGCCTTCAAGCCGTGCGGACCGTATGCCGAGCGCAGCTCGGGCTTCGAGCCGCCCGTCGCGGGCCGCCAGAGCCTGCTCGCGCGCCGCGTCGCCGGCATCGATTTCTTGAAGTTGCGCAGCCAAGTGCGCGTGCTGCCGAGCGCTGCCGTGAAGGAAGCGCTCGAGGCACGCCTAGACGACTACCGCGCGCGTACTCAGGAGGAGCCCGGTCGGCGCATCAGGCGGCAGCTCAAGGACCAGACGCGCGACGAGCTGCTGCCGAAGGCGCTGCTCAAATCCGAGCGCACGAGCGCGCTGTACCTGGTACCCGAGCGATTGCTCGCGGTCGGCAGCGCATCGGACCGGCGCGCCGAACGGTTTTTGGAGACGCTGCGCAGCGCGCTCGGCAAGCTCGAGGTGCGTCCGCTCGCGTTCGATCGGCCGTTCGCGGAGCTGCTCCGCTGGGTGTTTCGCGGCGACGGTCCGCGCGAGCTGATCGCGGGCACCGAGTGCCGGCTCAAGGACCCACGCGACGGCAAGGCACAAGTACGCTGGCAAAACGTGGACCTTGCGCATGCGGGCGTTCGCGAATGCCTACGCGGCGGCATGGAGCTCACGCATCTGGGCTTCGAGCTCGGCAATATGCTCGGCGGCGTGCTCGACACGAACGGCGCGATCACCAAGCTTGCGCTGCTCGGTCTCGACGAGCCGGCCGCCGATGCGGCAGGCGATCCGCTCGCGGAGCAAGACGCGGAGATCGCGCTGCTCGGCGGCACGCTACGACAGCTCATCGCGTCGCTGCGCCACTCGCTGGGCGAGGCGACCAAGGCCTCGTCGGTCGAGCCGGAGGAGCGATTGCCCGAAGCGGTGCCGTCGACCCTGGCGGCCAGCATGGCAGCCGTCTGACGGAGCGAACGGCCGTGACGGCGGCAGTCACGCTTGCATTCCTGCACCACGCGGCCGCGTTCTTGATCGTCGGCGTGCTCACCGCGGAGCTCGTGCTGCTCAAGACCGAGCTCACACACACGTCCGCGCGCAGCATCCTGCGAATCGACGCCGCCTACGGCATCGCGGCGGCGACCCTGCTCGTCGTCGGCCTGCTGCGCGTGTTCTACACGGAGAAGGGAGCCGCGTACTACTTCCACAGCGGCCCGTTTCTCGCGAAGCTCTCGCTGTTCTTGGTCGTGGGGCTGCTCTCGATCTACCCGACGCTACAGTTCTTGCGCTGGCGGCGGCCGCTCGCGGCGGGCGAGGTCCCGACGCTCCAGCCCGAAGTGCGGCGCAAAGTCCGGCTGCTGCTACATGTCGAGCTCACGCTGCTGTTCGTGATCATGCTTTGCGCGGCGCTGATGGCGCGCGGCATCGGCTACTTCGGCTGAGGACGAACGCCGGCGGCCGACGCCGACGACCGCCACGGCGAAGTCGCGGCTACGGCAGGTCGCGCAATCCTTCGTTGAGCTCGATCGACGTGCCCCACGGATCTTTGATGAATGCGACGCCGAGCTTGAGCTCGGGCACGTAGCGGTACGGCACCGTCAGCTCGATGCCCTTGGCCTGCAGCTCCTTGCAGAATGCCTCGAGATTGCGCACCTCGAAGCCGACATGGTCCACGCCTCGGCCGGTCGTGCCGACGAGCGGCTCGTCGGGCAGCCAGCTGAAGAAGTTCAACATGTAGCCGACGCCCGGCAGGTCTGCGCCGATGAAGAAGTCGGTCTGGCCCGGCCGCAGTGTCGCGTTGAACACCTTCTGATACCACTGCTCCATCTCGACGAACTGCTTGTTCACGAAGTGCATGTGGTGATGCTTGATCGGGGGCGCGTTCGGCTCGTCGTTCGTCACGAGCTCGACCTTCACACCGTCCGGCCCGATCAGATACTCGAATTTGCCGTAGTTTCCCGCGGTCGGCGGCGCCGCGGCCTGCCCGGGGCCCGGCTCACGTCCTACGGTGCGCTTGTAGCCGTTCGCGACGGCCTTCGCCGCCACCGCCGCGACGTCGGGCACGGCGAAGCCGATGTGGTCGAACGTCGTGCCGCGTGTCGGGCCGGTCGGCGCCTGCTTGCGAAAGAACAGGAAGATGCCCGGGAACTCGACGACGTCGACCTGCTGCGGGCCGAACTTGAAGTGCCGGCCGCCGAGGGTGTCTACCCAGAATTTCATCGCGGCGTCGATGTCGGCGGAGTTGATGTGATAGTGACCGGCGATGATCGGCGCATCCTTGTTCGTGAGCTGCGCGCCCGCCTGGGCAACCGGAGCGAGGAGCGTGAGACACGCGACTACTCGCAACAACCGCAACCGGAGTATCTCGTTCATCTTCGCCTCTTCTTCCGTTTTCGCCCGACCCGGCACGCTGACAGCGGCGCCAGTATAAGAGAGTTCCGTCGACCTCGGCACGCTATAGGCACCGCAGGCCTCGAGTTTCTCGCGAACGTCCGCGCGAGGATGTTGGACGACGACTCATGGTACGCACCGTTGGTCGAGGCCTTCGCGCGTAAAGGCGCGCGGCCCTAGCAGCCATCGACCGCGCGTTTCCGTTACCATGACGGTCGCCGCGTGCTGCCGCGCGGATTCGCCGAAGAGGTAACGCTATGAGCTACGTCTGGGTTGCGCTCGGAGGCGCACTCGGCAGCATGGCGCGCTACGGCTGCGCGGGCTTCGTCGCGCGGGTGGCGGGAGCGACCTTTCCGTGGGGCACGCTCACCGTGAACGTGGCCGGTTCGCTGATCATCGGCTTCGTCGCGACGCTGATCGCGCCGGGCGGGCGCCTGCTCGTGACACCCGACGCGCGCGCGTTCGTCGTGATCGGCGTGCTCGGCGGCTTCACGACGTTCTCGTCGTTCAGTTTCGAGACGCTGAGCCTCGCGCGCGACGGCGAGTGGCTGTACGCCGCGACGAACATCGTCGCGTCGCTCGCACTGTGTCTCACGGCCGTCTGGCTCGGGCACATCGGCGCGGCGACGCTCAACCGGTAACGGATCCGAGAACGCCTGCGATCGGGATCCGGTGAGGAGAGAGTCATGCGACTTCCGGAACAAGCCACCTTGCTCAGACTGTTCGTCGGCGAACGCGACCGCCACGGCCACCAGCCGCTGTACGAGGCGATCGTCGTAAGAGCGCGCGAGCACGGCCTCGCCGGAGCGACGGTGCTGCGGGGTCTCGTCGGCTACGGCGCGAGCAGCGTGCTGCACACCGCGAAGCTCGTCGAGTTGTCGGACGACCTGCCGATGGTCGTCGAGATCGTCGACAGCGAGGAGCGTATCCAGTCGTTCCTGCCGGTCCTCGACGGGATGATGTCGAGCGGCCTCGTGACGCTCGAGAAAGTGCGCGTGCTGCAGTACGGGCTGCCCGCGCAGAAGCAAGGGAATTGACCCGCGGGTCGCGCAGCGCGGTTCTGGCAAGATGGTCGAGCGCCCCGCCGTACATCGCATGAGGACACCGACATGAGCACATACATCGCCACAGTAGTCTGGACGCGCCCGCCCGACGCGCCGTTCAAGGACAACAAGTATTCACGCGCGCACGAGTGGCGCTTCGACGGCGGCGTCGTCGTGCCCGCTTCGAGCGCGCCGAGCGTCGTGCGAGTACCGCTGTCGGATCCGTCGGCCGTCGATCCGGAGGAAGCGTTCGTCGCATCGCTCGCCTCCTGCCACATGTTGTTCTTTTTGTATTTCGCCGCCGCCGGCGGGTTCGTGATCGACCGCTACGAGGACGAAGCTCTCGGCGAGCTCGGCAAGAACGCGCAGGGCGCGATGGCGATGCTCAAGGTGCGGCTACGGCCGCAGATCGCGTGGGTCGGCACGCCGCCCGGCGCCGAGCAGCTCGATCAGCTGCACCACCGTGCACACGAGGCCTGCTACATCGCGAATTCGGTCACGACGGAGATCGTGGTCGAGGCGCGTTGAGCGGCGGACGCGCCGAGCGCCTGCCGTTCGCCGCATGCGCAGCCGCCCGCACGCTCTGCCGTCGTACGTCGTCGGCATCGACGACGCTCCGTTCGAGCCGACGGAACGCGGCGACGTCCCGATCATCGGCGCCGTATTCAACGGCGCACGGCTCGAAGGCATCGTCCGTGGCAAAGTTCGCCGCGACGGCGCGAACGCAACCACCAACGTCGCCCAAATGCTCGAGCGCTCGCGCTTCGGAGCGAGCCTGCAGGCCGTGCTGCTGCAAGGCGTCACGCTGGGCGGTTTCAACGTGCTCGATCTGAGCGCGCTCAGCGAGCGGCTCGCGTTGCCGGTGATCGCGGTGTGCCGGCGCAAGCCCGATCTGGCTCGCATCGAGCGGGCGCTCCTGAGCTCCGTGCCCGGCGGCCGGCGCAAATGGCGCGTGATCCGGGCGCTGCCGCCGGCACACCGGCACGGCGCGGTCTACATTCAGTGCACCGGCATCGACACGGGCGCCGCCGGGGCGCTGGTCGATCGGCTCGCATCGAACTCCCGTCTGCCGGAACCGCTGCGCACCGCGCATCTGATCGCCGCGGCGTTCGTCGGCTCGACCAGTCGGCAGCGTGCGTAAGCGCCGAGCGCGCACCGCGCGCTCGCCCCTCGCACCCGCGCGCTCGCTCGTTGCTGCTCGACGGGGCTTGCCGCTAAACTTGCCGGCGGAGAGGTGCCGGAGCGGCCGAACGGGCTTGACTCGAAATCAAGTGTACGGGTGACCGTACCGTGGGTTCGAATCCCACCCTCTCCGCCAAACACTCAATAAAAACAATAAGTTACGAGCGGAGTTGCCGGCTAGCCCATACTTTCTGCAATACTCCCGCTGGTCCGTTCGGGACGCATTTCAGGTTGATCGGCATCCCTCGCACCATCGAGCTGCGGGCACGAAATCACAACGGCGTTATCGTCCGGATCCCGCCTTCCGCCCCTTCGAAATGAAGAGCCTGCGGCGCTTCGGCTTCTACGAGACGTATCCGCAATGGCACTCCGACTGCTGGACGCCCTTTGCAATGAAGTTCTCCACCGACCGGCCGATTGTGTTTGCGCTATCGTCGAACCCACCGAGGCGTTATCGGAACGCCGTGCGCGACGGCATCCTGTATTGGAACCGCGCGCTCGGCAAGTCGCTGCTTCGGGTTATCGATGCGCCGCCCGACGTGCGGGCTCCCAGCCCGGATTACAACATCGTTCAATGGGCGCGTTCTCGTCGACCTCATACATTCAAGGTGACCCGCTCACTGGGGAGATTCTGCACGCACACGTCTTCGTCCTGCCCGAGACGATGACGGAGGGAGATCTGAAGCAGCAGAACGATCACCTGCGGTACATTGTCGCTCACGAGATCGGTCATGCGCTCGGTCTCCGGCACGCGCATAGGCAGTTTGAACGGCCTGTTCGCGTCGGCGGCTGCAACGCATAAGAGGAATTGTGTCAAAGCCGCCGACGGATCGCGACGGCCATCCCGCCTCGCAGTCCCGCCTGGAGCGCAGTTTTGATGCGTCCGTGGTGACGACCGGGGCCGGCCGCGTCAGCACGCACAGCACCCGCGCGTCGCCCGCACCTCAGAGCACGAGCCCGTCAACGATCGGTCGCCTCAAAACATCGACGCCTGCGGCGGCCCCCGTGCGCCCAGCGACGCCGTCGCCACCGCGTCCTCGCCTCGCTCCCGCCGGTGCGCCAGTATCCGCTCAATGAGCTCCCGCTCCTCGATGCTGGCAATCACCTTCAGCCGCCCACCGCAGCGCGCGCACTGCTCGATCTCGATCCCGAACACGCGTTTGAGGCGCCGCGCCCAGTTCAGCCGCACCTCCTTTGACGTCGGCGGCTGCTCCGGCGCGGCTCGCCGACGCGCGCCCGCCCCTCTCCCGGCCGGCGTGACCGCCGCTCGCAGCGCCGCGTTCGCGGCAAATACCCCGTGAAAGCGGGTCAGGTGGACCCGTGGCGGCGGCACCAGCGCCGCCAAGCGCGCAATGAAGTCCAAGGGCTCGAGCACAATGTGCGTGGTTCCATCGCGGTACGGCGTCTTCAAACGGTACCGGACCTGCGCCTGGGCGGCGCGCCTGCTCCTCGCGCTGACGCTCCCACGCTCGGGCGAACGCCGCCACGCGGTCGTAGGAACCGCGGTAGCCAAGTGCCACGAGATCATCGAAGAGCTGGCGCCAGTTGCGCCGCTGCTTGCGTCCACGCGTCGACTCCCGCTCGAGCCACGACGAGAGCATCGCACTGTACGGGTCGAGCTTGCTCGGGCTCTTGCGCTTCGGATAAAAGGGCTGCAGCGTCCCGTTTGCCAAGTACTTACGAATCGTGTTCCGGGAGAGCTTGGTGCGCCGAGCGATCTCGCGAATCGATACTCCCTCGCGTAGATGCCAGCGCCGAATCACACTCAATAACGCCACGTCGATCACTCCTCAAATCTCCTGCTCCCCAGAGCAGGATCGGGGTGTACACGTGGGTCAAAATTAGATGCAAATCCCTAGGCTAGGTGGGTCAGAATTAGGTGCAAATCAACACCGACGGGAATCTCAGGTGTCGACTTGGTCTTCCGGGGTCAGATACAGGCGCTCAGGTTCGGCACCTGCTTCGCGATGCCACGCCGCGTCGAACGGCTGTCGGTGGAGGAAGGGGGGCTTTTCTACGCCACCCTGGACGACGGGGCGCGGGTTCGTGCGCGCGCCGTTCTCGTCGCGACCGGGGCGCAGTATCGCCGGTTGCCGCTGGAACGGCTGGGCCAGTTCGAAAATGCGAGCGTCTTTTATGCCGCGACCGAGATGGAGGCGCGCTCCTGCCGAAACACCGATGCGGTCGTCGTCGGCGGCGGGAACTCCGCCGGCCAGGCTGCGATGTACCTTTCCCGGGTAGCGCGCCTCGTCCACATCGTGGTGCGGGGCGAGAACCTGTCCGACACGATGTCGTCTTACCTCGTGCAGCGGCTGAAGGCCCAACCCAACATCGAGATTCACTTCGGTACCGAGGTTACCGCGCTGCACGGCGGCGATCATCTTGAGCGGATAACCGTCCGATCCCACGGCGGTTCAAGGACAACTGGGTCTTCGCCATCACCGTCCGGAACGGGAAGCTGACGAACATCCGAGAGTATGTCGACACACAAGCACTGGCGCGGGCCTCGCAGAGGGACGTGTGCGGGCTGGCTTAAGCCGGCTATCTGCGGCCCTCGGGGTAGACGGCGGAGCCGTGCACCGCACACTCGCGCCGCGCGCTCGTCGAAGGCTCAAACCATGAAGGGAGATCCCGATGTACGACCAATCCAAGCTATCTGAGTTGATCCGGTTCGCACGAGTCGATGCGGGCTCCACCGTCATCGACGTTTACCCGGGCGACGGCGACTGGACCCGTCGCTTCTCCGACGTGGTGGGACCGAAAGGACGGGTCTTCAGCTTCGTGCCGGCCGAAGTCGCCGACTTTAAGAACGATCCGGTCGGCCGCATGCGGACGCTCGCGAAGGAGCCGGGCCGAGAGAACGTCGAAGCCGTCTCGGCGGACCTCGTGGCGATGCCGCAGGCGACTCAACCCGCGGATTTGCTATGGCTGCACCTGTTCTATCACGACCTCCACACCGCGTTGATCCAGAAGAAAGGTGCAACGGCAGCCGACTTCAATCGAGCTGTCTATGAGCGGCTGAAGCCCGGTGGGTCCTACGTCATCGTCGACCACGCCGCCGCCGTCGGGGCGGGCACGAGCAACGCCCAGTCGCTGCATCGGATTGAACCTGCATCCGTTCGCGAGGAGGTGGAGGCGGCTGGCTTCGTACTGGACGCGGAAAGCACCGTGCTCGCGAACAAGGACGATCCGCACTCGATCAAGGTTTTCGATCCCTCGATCAAGGGCGAGACTGATCGCTTCGCCTATCGGTTCGTGAAGCGCTGACTGGCTCGGCGCTGGATCGCATCGAAATTTGCGATCAAGATCTATCAGTCGAACTCGACCAAGTTTTTGAAGATCAGCCGACCCCAAGTATTTCCGCGCGCTTGCACAAGCAGTCCACCTTCCGAAAGCCGGCCTAGTTTGATCGGCGAGAAACCCAGATTTTCCGCGAGCTCACCAATCTCCGCTGCGGCGTCGTCATCGTCGCTCGCCAGGAACACGACTCTCCGGCCCCCGTGGAGAGCTGGATCTTGGTCAAAGACGGCAGCGACCAAATGGTTGAAGCCCTTTACCAGTCTGGCGCCAGTGAAGGCGCGTGCGACGACCGTGGAGGAGGGGTGTCCTCCCAACTCCTCAGGGGACACGCCGTAGGCATTGGTCACATCGACAATGGTCTTTCCCTTCCAGGTAGGCAGCGCCTTCGCGACATCCGGGTGCGACTCGAAACCGACGGCCAAAAAGACGATGTCCGCCTGGACGGCTTCCGCCAGTTTCTTGGGAATGATCTCGCGTCCGATCGCAGCCGCATCGGCTGCAAAGCTTTCCGGGTCGCGCGTGGTCGCAACGGATACTTCAATACCTTTGCGGGCAAACGCCTTGGCAAGAGCATGGCCGATCTTGCCGAATCCCACGATTGCATAGCTCATGATACTTCTCCGATCTGGTGCTAACGCTGGGGGTCAGACTTGCGCCATGCCTCCGTCCACGGCGAGATCCACGCCGGTGATGAAAGAACTTTCATCGGATGCAAGGAACAGGACGGCAGCCGCGACTTCCTCTGGTTTACCCCTGCGCCCCATTGGGATCTGTGAAGCAAACTGGGCGGCCGCTTGCTCGGCTTGCTCGGGGGTAAGGCCCGTCGTCGACTCTAAGGCGGGTGTCTCGATTGGCCCGGGGCTCATCGCGTTGACGCCCCTTCACGTTCACATCGAAGGTCTGGTCGAAATGGGCCTCGGTAGCGACCGCGAGCGGTCCGATTGTCCCCGCGCCTGCGTTCGCGAAGAGAATGTCTATGTGACCATGTTTCTCTTTCACGATGGCGTAGAGCCGATCCAGTCTTCCAAGCGCGACACGTCGCCCACGACCGTCGTAACGTTTCCCTTCATGAAGCCTGCGGCCTCCTTAAGCTCTTTCTCTCGTCGCCCGGTGATCACGACGTGCGCGCCTTCTTCCACGAAGCGCTTCGCCGTGGCCAACCCAATCCCGCTGCTGCCGCCCGTGATGACTGCGACCTTACATTCTAGCGTTTTCATAGTTCTTTGTCCTTGGTTGTGTGTGGGCCAGGCTGGGACCGCGCCGGGGTCAGAGTTGCGCGAGGCCGCCGTCGACGGCGACCTCGCTGGCAGTCATGAAGCTGCTGTCCGACGACGCGAGAAAGGCAGCCGCCGCTGCGACCTCCGCCGGATCGCCCATGTGCTGAAGCGCAGTCATCGACCCGTAGGCCTTCAGGCCGTCCTCCGCCGAGCGCCGCCTCCGCGAGTTCGGTCGCCACCGCTCCGGGCGAGAGCACGTTTACCCGGATGCCGGTGCCCTTCAGATCCTCCGCCCAGGTCCGCGCGAGGTTGCGCACCGCCGCCTTGCTCGCGCTGTAGGCGGTGAATGCCGGGGCACCCGTGGTGCCGGCGCTCGATCCAGTTAGGATGATCGAATCGCCCTTGCGCATCAGCGGCAGGGCCTTCTGGACCGTGAAGATCGTGCCCTTCACATTGACGTCGAACGTTTCGTCAATGTGCTCAGCGGTGATCTCGCCGAGCTTAAGCTGACTTCCCACCCCGGCGTTGGCGAAGACGATGTCGAGCGTTCCGCGCTCGGCCTTTACCGCGGCGTAAAGTCGGTCGAGGTCGGCCTCATCCGAGACCGAGCCCTTCACCGCGCGGGCATTGGGCCCGAGCTCAGCCACGGCGGCGTCGAGCGCTTTCTGCCGACGGCCGGCGCATAGGCAGTTTGAACGGCCTGTTCGCGTCGGCGGCTGCAACGCATAAGAGGAATTGTGTCAAAGCCGCCGACGGATCGCGACGGCCATCCCGCCTCGCAGTCCCGCCTGGAGCGCAGTTTTGATGCGTCCGTGGTGACGACCGGGGCCGGCCGCGTCAGCACGCACAGCACCCGCGCGTCGCCCGCACCTCAGAGCACGAGCCCGTCAACGATCGGTCGCCTCAAAACATCGACGCCTGCGGCGGCCCCCGTGCGCCCAGCGACGCCGTCGCCACCGCGTCCTCGCCTCGCTCCCGCCGGTGCGCCAGTATCCGCTCAATGAGCTCCCGCTCCTCGATGCTGGCAATCACCTTCAGCCGCCCACCGCAGCGCGCGCACTGCTCGATCTCGATCCCGAACACGCGTTTGAGGCGCCGCGCCCAGTTCAGCCGCACCTCCTTTGACGTCGGCGGCTGCTCCGGCGCGGCTCGCCGACGCGCGCCCGCCCCTCTCCCGGCCGGCGTGACCGCCGCTCGCAGCGCCGCGTTCGCGGCAAATACCCCGTGAAAGCGGGTCAGGTGGACCCGTGGCGGCGGCACCAGCGCCGCCAAGCGCGCAATGAAGTCCAAGGGCTCGAGCACAATGTGCGTGGTTCCATCGCGGTACGGCGTCTTCAAACGGTACCGGACCTGCGCCTGGGCGGTGAGATCGAGCCGCTCGATGGCCACCGGCGGACGGCTCACGTAGCGAGTGAGTCGCTCGAGCTTCGCCCGCTGATCGGCTTCTGCGCCAATGCCGGCGTGCAACGAGAACCCCGCGTACTGGGCCACACCCTTCCTCGGCTCGTCCTCTCGCGCCGGCACGGTCTGCAACGAATACACCTTCTGCCCCGCTCGCGCGCCCACCGCCACTCGGTACGTGATCGAGTGGCCGATCAGATCATCGAGGGTGCCGCCCGCAGCAGTGTCGAGCTCGAGGTAGCTACTCTCTACATCGCGGGCCAGGATGCCCTGGCGCTCCAGCGCGCGGCCGATGCGTTCGGCAATGCGCTCGACGAGCGTTTGCAGCTCCTCTTGACGCGGCGGATCGATGCGCCGAAACACCGGCGGCTCGGTGCCGACGAGATACGCGCCATCGAGCACCAGCAGGTGGAAGTGAATGTTCAGGTTGAGCGCCGAGCCGAACCGCTGGATCAGCGTCACGGCGCCCGTCGCGCCGCTCGCCCGCGTCAGCCGCGCCTTCTTCAAAATGTGCCCCGAGATCGTCCGGTAGACGATGCCAAGCACCCGTGTCAGTGCGGCAGGATCGGTCGCGAGCAGGAAACGGAGTGCAAACGGCAGCGACAGCACCCACTGGCGAATCGGTTTCGCCGGCAGCACCTCGTCGGCGAAGAGCGCCGCGCTGTCCGTCATCCGCCGAGCGCCACAGGAGGGACAGAATCCCCGGCGCTTACAGCTGAACGCGACGAGCTTCTCGGCGTGACAGTCCTCGCAGCGCACGCGCAGAAATCCGTGCTCGAGGCGGCCGCACTTCAGATACGCCTCGAACTCCTCCTGCACGTACTTCGGCAGCGGCCGGCCGGCGGCCTCTCGTACGGCGACGAGCTCGGGGTAGTACCGCTCGACGAGCCGATAGAGCAGCGTCGCCTCGGGCGTATGGCGCGCATACCCTGGGGGATCGACAAACGGTGGCGCACTCGGCCGCGCGGGCCGCTCGCTCGCCATGGCTTCGCGTCCCTGCGACGACTAGCAGCATCGACGCTACCCCGCGGGCCACGATGAGGGACAACGGATTTCCGGCGACAACGCCGAGATTCGCGCGGCCTTGCGCAAACGCGCCGAGACGGCGCCGCGCGAAGCTCGCTCTCCCTCGCACCTCCTGCGCCCAACAAACCTCGCCACATGAACCGGTTCGCCGACGACGCACCGGCGCGCTAGTTTCCCTCGCACTTCCCCGTCGCTGCTGCGGCTAATCAGCGGTTAGCGCCTCTTCACCGAGGCGTTCGAAGCGCTCTCAGCGGATCTGAAAACAAGCGCGATGGCGATCCCATCGATCCGACGACCGGCTACCGTGCCGTCGTCCCCGAGCTCGCATGGACGCTCCAACTCTTGGACACCGTCGCGAGCTCACCGGGTGGCGTGAGACCACGATCTCGACCTCACGCCCCCGCCCTTCGCCCGTCTCTATGGTTTCGTCCATAGAGACGGGCGGAAGACAACTGGCGCAACGCCAGTTACCGCAAGGCTTCGCTTCGGGTTACGCCCGCCGCAAAAGCCTGCAAACCGACGCCTGCGGCGGTGGAAACGCACTCGCGCGTCCATGCGGCCAATGCTCACTCTGCGGTCCACCGGCGGATCGTCTCGGAGCATCACGTAGGCGCTCGGGCTATGAACGATGAGCCTGTCCCAAACAGCCTGACCGGCGCTTCAGTCCGGTTTATCACTCAACGAACCGAAGAGGATCGAAGGACTCGCTGGAACGTGAAAGTTGGTGGACGCCGAAACTTCGGCTACGGGAAGCGGCTTGCCTGGGCGGGCGCGAATGCGCTGCGCGATCGTTATGGCGAGGGCTGTTATGGCACGCGTGCGGCACACGCGGCTCGCTGGCGGCTCTTCGCCGAGTTCGCGCAGCACCAGGCCGTCAAGGACGCGCGCGAAGTCACCGCCGAGCTCGTCGTGCGTTTTGCGCGCTCGTTGGCGGCCCGCGTCGTCGTCGGCGAGCTCTCGGTGCGTTACGCGCAGAATCTCCTCTCCACCGTCAACGTCGTGCTCGAGACGATGCGAGGGGATCGGACATTGCGCATCGCGCCGGCGGCGCTCGTCGGTCAGCGCCGCAACGTGCGTGCGGTAGCGCCCGTCTCGCTCGATCGGTGGAGGGTCGACGCAGCTATCGCGCGTGCCATGGCGGAGGGCGAGGAACGCACGGCCCTGGTCGCGGGGCTCGCGCGCGAGCTCGGGCTGCGCTTTCGCGAAGCGTCGCTCCTCAACAACCGGCGGGCGCTGAAACAGGCTCGCGAGAACGGCGCCGTGAACGTCACGGCCGGCACCAAAGGCGGCCGCGGCAAGTACGTCGATCGCTGGGTGCCCGTCTCGGATCGCGCCCTCGTCACGCTCGAGCGCGCCGCGCGCGTACAGGGCACCGCGGCCAATCTCATCCCTACCGATAGCGATTACCGTCAGTGGCGCGAACATGCGTATCACGTTTGGCAGCGTGTGGCTGCAGCGCAGGACATCCGCGGGTTTCACGATCTGCGAGCGGCCTATGCCTGCGAGCGCTACTTTGCGCTCACGAGTCATGCGGCGCCCGCCGTCGCCAGTCGGCGGGACGCGAGCAAGACCGACGACGCAGCCGCACGTGTCACGCTCGCGTACGAGCTCGGCCACGGTCGCACCGATGTGCTCGCGGCGTACGTGGGTTCCTCACGCTGATGGCGAGACCAGCGAACCAGCGCGTCGCCGCGAAGAAGGCCCGCGAGCTCTTGGCGCGGCGGTTACCGGGACTCGATCCCGTCACCGTGCGCGAGCACGTAGTGCGCGCCGAGCAGGTGGCGCAGGTGATTTGGCGGCGCTGGCAGGTGGGCCCCTATCAGTGGCAGGTGAAGCATCTGCGTTGGTACCTCGAGCACCACACGCACGCCATGCAACCGAGCACCCGCTACCGTCACTGGCTCACCATTCGAGCCCTCGCGTACGCGCTTGGCCGTACCGACGACTGGCTGGGTCACCTGCGCGGCGCGTGGATCCGGCCCACGGGCGAGGATGCCGAGCTCAAGACCGGGAGGCCGCCGAGTTTGCCGAGCTAGGTGCTACCCGGCACCCGCCAATCCGTCCCGAAAACCCGCCAACAGGCTAAGCGCGAACTGCACGTCGACACCCGACTCGCCGACGAGCTGCAGCCGGCCGTCGGCATCCGTCTCGCGGGCCAACACGCCTTCCACTGCGTCGAGCAGGCGACTCGGCTGCTCACTCGCGGCGACGATCGCGCGCGCAGCATCGCGCCCCGCGAGCCATGCACCGGCAACATCGAGATCGAAGTCGTCGGCCTCGAGGAGCTGGGGCGCATTGCTCAAGAGCCGGTCCGCTCGTTCCGAGCTCAGATAGTGGCGAAGCACTAGGAAGAGATCGCGAGCGTCCTTGCGCGGGCTCGTCGTGTGCCTCTCCGCCCAGGCGACGACCTTGAGTACGGCCAGCATCGGTAGCGACACGGTGCGCACGCGTTCCCCTCGTGGCAGGCGTACCTCGACTGCGGTCGCCGCCGCTTCCCGGTATCCGAGCACGCGCATGAGGCTGTCATCAGCGGGCCAACGGATGCGACCCATCGCGTCTTCGACACCGCCGAACGGAATGAGATCGATCGCGATCTTTCCAAGGTGAAACAGCCGATGCGCAACCGCGGGGGACGGCGAGAAGTCGTCCGAGTCGACGAGCGCGTGACGCAGCATGGCGAACTGCTGCCAGTGAGCCACTGCGAACGCGAGATCGACGTCCATCGTCGCACGTGCAATGGGGACGCCCTCACCGTAGTGCAGCAAGAGATCGCGTGCCATGGCTCCGACCATGAGCGGTTCATGGTTAGGAGCGGCTGCGCGCAGATCCGCGACGAGCGCCGCAAGCCAGGCGAGATCGTCGCTAGCCGACAAGTCCATCGACGATGCGCTGGTAGATGACGTCGGCGGCCTCGAGGCAGCGGGCATCCCCCGTCGCGACGAGATCGGCGTACACCAGCGGCAACGGCACCACGGCCGCGGCCTCGTCGAACGCCCAGAACCGCTCCATGAGCTCGACCGGCCCGGTGGGGTCGGCGCGCAACCGCGCCTCGACGAGGAGCCGCGGCGGGACCTTGGCCGTGTAGAGCGTGACCGTCTCCGGCCGCAAGCGGCCCGTGATCCGCTCCGCGGCAACCTCGCCGCCGAGCTGCGCGGCATGCTTCCCGAGCTCGAGATCGGCCCACCGCCTTTTCCGGTCAGTCTGGAACCGGCCTAGCGTGAGCTTTGGGCGCAGTGTTCGCGCGTAGGCCTCGCTCCACTGTTTGAGCAGCCGCTCGCCTTGCAGCAGTCGCCGCCTACCTTTGACGTCGGCCACGAACCCGAGCTGCTGCAGGTCCGTCATCACCCAGCCGACAGTGCCATGCGCGACGCACGCACGCTCGGCGATCGTGCGATAAGGATCGTCGACCCATTCCGGATGGCACAGCAGAGCGAAGATGACCTTGAGGCCGCCGGTTCGAAAAGCTCGCGTCGCCGGTGCGCCGGCTGCCGGGCGCACGGCCGGGCGTTGCCCCGTGACCCAAACGTAGAGCGGCGGCTGGTCGAGGTACGCGTTGCCGGTAGCATCGAGGAACGCGATCTCCTGGGCTTTGAGGGTTTCGGTCATGGGCGGCGTGAGGTAGTCGGCCACCAGCAGCCCCGGCTTCTCGCGCCGTTGAAGCTGGTGCAACACGGCGCCAAGCGTGGCGGGCCTGAGCCCGCGTTTGATCTCGGCGACATAGGTGCGGGCCTGGCGCCCGCCGCCGATCCGCACCACGGCGTCGCCCTGCCCTGCTTTCATCGGGCCGCGCTCGATCTGCGCCTGAATGCCGAGCTTCCGCGCGGTATCGAGGGCGGCGTCCAGTAAGTCCTTGTCGGCGGTCTTGTCCATTTTCGACGATTGTCCACGCAACGTGGACAAGGGTCAATCGTGGACATCACGAACCCCCTGGCGCCGGGAACCCCCGGCTGGCTGGGGACCGGCTAGGGCGCGTTCATAAGCGCGCTCGGCGCGCCGGCGCTCCTCCCGCGCATACGCGACGCGTGGCGCAAGCTGAGGCGTGAAGGCCCCCGCCTTCGCGTGGCGAACGATGCCCGCAAGACACGCGAGCGGCGACGCGCGGATCTTGCCGGCTTTCATGATCCCGGCGAGCTCGTCGAGCACAGGCTGCCGCAGGCCCGTGTCGAGCTGGCTCAAGCACTGGACCGCTTGGCGGCGCTCGGGCTCGAGAAGCTCGGCGGGAAAGACCAACTCTTCAGCACGCATGTCGCAACTACCACCACTGACCACTGTGGTTGTGGTGGTGGTTACTAGTTCTTCTCTAGTCACTGGGCGCCGCAGCAGCGATGATCCGGGCGACGTCGGCGGCCGGATAGTACACGCGCCGCCCGATGCGTCGGCCGCAGCCGCGAAGCTTGCGGGTCTGAACGTCGGGCGGATGGCCCAGGCTGTAACGCAAACCGCCCGGCGTGCGGTTCAAGAGATTCGCGAGCTGCGTCTGCGACAACAGCACGCCGTACCGTTCGGTGAGTCTCTCCTCGAGCCGAATCACCGCCTCGCCCTTCTCCTCTCGCTGCATCGCGCATCTCCTCGACGAACCTTGATGCGCGCCATAAGAGCCAAATTCCCGGTCGTCGTCCAGCGCAAGGCGATCCGAAAAAACCAGCTGCATTCTCGTCGATCCGCGATCCTGCAAAACGTTGGCGGTCGTGAGTCGTCGATGGCGATTGACGGACAACGAGCCGATCAAGTCGCCGGCCGCTTCTCTTCGGCGGCTCATCGTCGGGACGTTGCGGAGATCGGCCGAGCGAGCTCGATTTTGCGCAACTTTGCGCAGCCGGTCGCTCACTCGACCAAGGCGCTTCTCACCACGGAATCGATCGCCACGGTCACGCGTGCGCCGCCGCGCGATTCGTCACGTGCGTGCGAAAGCCGCCCACTGCCTCATGACCTTGCGCCTCTTCTCGAAGAGGTCTCCGCGACGATACGCGGCTTCCGTCTTGTCGCCCACGGCATGCGCGAGCGCCATCTCGGCGACCTCGTGCGGCGCGTTGGTCGTCTCGGCCACCCAATCGCGAAACGTCGAACGAAATCCATGCACCGTGGCCGCCACGCCCATGCCGCGCAAGAGCTCGAGCATCGCCATGTTGCTGAGGTGGGCCTTCGGGATCGTGCCGGGAAACACGTACGTGTCATCGAGCCCCTGCTGCCGCTGCACCAACTTCACGACCGGCCGCACCAACGGCACGCGGTGCTCCCGTTTTGTTTTCATGCGTCCTGCGGCCACCGTCCATACGCCCGTCTCGAGATCGAACTCCTCCCACCTTGCGCCGATCGCCTCGATCGTGCGGCAGGCTGTGAGTATGGTGAACTGCAAACACTGCGCCGCAACACCCGCCCGCTTGCGCAGCTCGATCATTAGGGCCGGCAGCTCGCTATAGGCGAGTGCGGCGTGATGTTCCTTGCGCTTGATCTTGGTTGCGCGCGGCAACTCCTTGTCGAGATGCCCGCGCCAGCGCGCGGGGTTGTCGCCGGTGCGGTAGCGCCGCGTCGGCGACGCGGCCCAATCCAGAATCGACTCGACGCGCCCTCGCACGCGCGACGCCGTTTCCGTTTTCTCGTCCCAGATCGGGCGCAAGATCCGCAGCACGTGCTCGGCCGTCACCTCGTTGACTGGCAGTCTGCCGACGATTGGGCTTGCGTACCTCTTGAGCGTGCTGTGCCACTGCTCGATGTGCTTCGGGTTCGCCCAGCCTGCGCTGTGCGCAGCGATGTACTGCGACGCGCAGTCGTCGAATGACGGCACCAGCATCTGTTGCTGCCGCTCGACGCGAGCTCTGCGCTTCTCGGCGAGAGGATCGAGCCCGCTGATGAGCAGTCCTCGCGCAACGACAGCGCGTTCCCGCGCGAGCGCAAGCGTGTTCGCCTGCTTGTCATAGGGCCCGAGACCCATCTCCCGCAGCTTGCCGGAGGCACGATCGCGCCAGCGGAACGCCCAGCTCTTCGTTGATGCGTGCGTGACGCGCAGGTAAAGGCAGTCGCCGTCGGAGTGATAGCCGGGCTTCAGCTTCCGACTCTCGACCTGCTTGGCTGTCAATTTGTGCTTGGGCCGCATGAAGCGATCGCTTTTCTCCGCCACACTCTTTTCGCCATACTTCAGCCCATACATCGGCTTTGGCTTCGAGCGGACGTCCCGACGCGTCGTTGGCATTATACTGTATTACAATCATATGGTTACATGACATCTTAGCGGACGTCCCGGGACGCCAGGAAACGCTGTCCAGGCGGACACCCTCTCCGCCAGACATCAGCCGTGAATCCCTTGGCTTTCAACAGCACTACGCAACCCATCTCTGGACGTCGAGTGAGGTACTGGCCGAGATAAAGCGCGGTATGGCAATCCAGCCGCGTTGTCACCGTGCTCCTCGACGTCGATACGCTCAAACCGGCCCTCCGGTTGGGCCCGCCTTGCACGAGTTCCGCTCTTCGGAAACCGCACGCCGAGCGCGCTCCGTCTCGGCGGACGAGGAATTTCGCCGCGGCGTCAACGCCGCCCTGCCCGGGTTCGAGAGCGGAGAAACCGGTCGCGGGGACAGGGGCCGACCGCGCTCGAAACCATGCCTACGCTCGGACTGCGGGCAGTCACAAGTCCTGTCAGTACGCTAGCGCACGGAAACCGCTACAAGCGGCGGTTATCTTGCCCAGCCTGGAAGAATATCGCAGCAGGGATACATGAATTTCGTCATAGCGGTGGTCGCGGGTGTCCTGATCGGGTGGCTAGCGAGCATGCTCATGCCCGCGGCCGGCCGCGAAGACCTCATTCGC
Source organism: uncultured Gammaproteobacteria bacterium (assembly GCA_963817615.1). GTDB lineage: Bacteria > Pseudomonadota > Gammaproteobacteria > Steroidobacterales > Rariloculaceae > FEN-1219. The sequence goes on from CAWFPH010000004.1 coordinate 355,732, forward strand.
AACGTGGCGGTGGGCATTGCCGGCTCCTATGTCGGCGGCTGGCTCGTGAGCACGCTATCCGAGTCCGTCGACACGGGAGGCTTGAGCTTCGGCGCCGTGATCGCGTCGTGCTTCGGAGCCATCGTGCTTCTGCTGCTCGTCAAACGATTCCGTCGAGCGTAGCACTCGACCGGCAACAGCGCCCATCGCCGCCACGGTCCTCCTCGACGCCACGATCGATACGCTCGATCGGCACTCGGCTGGGGCCGCGTCGAGCGAAAAACGCGGCCCCGAACAGCCACCGCCGATCATCGTCCTATCGAGGCCCCGTAATGACCGCATCGCGGGCGCGCGGTCCATCGGCGCAAGTCCGCTTCACGCACGACCTTCAGGATTGACGGCGCGCAATTTGAACGAAATCGAAGAGAGAGAAAATGTCTAGTTCGAATCAAGGCGCGCTTCGCACCGACGCGATGACAACCCCTCAGAGCACGCCGGCCTCTCAATCGCGTCCTCCGCTGGAAGCGGTCGCAACGCCGGCGCGTGCATTCGACGCCGCCGAGCCGCTCGTACCGCCACCGGAGCAGCCCTATGACTTCAGCGACGAGCGGTCGCTTCTACACGAAAGGATCGCTCTGCTCCAGAAGGCGCTGGAGGAGGCTCACCGATTCGCACACCACGACGAGCTGACGGGAATACCCAACAGGCGCCTTCTCGAGGACCGCTTCGAGCAAGCAACCACTCGAAGCGATCGGCACGGCAAACAAATGGCCGTGCTGTTCCTCGATATCGACGGGTTCAAGCGGATAAACGACGCGCATGGGCATACCGTCGGCGACGGCCTGTTGCGTCAAATCGCCGCCAGGCTCGTCAAGTGCGTTCGAACCTCCGACACCGTTTGCCGCTACGGTGGCGACGAATTCGTAGCTCTCTGCCGGAGATCGAAGGCGGCCTAGGGAGCGCCTCGGCCACTCACAAGATTCGCGAGCAGCTCACCGCGCCTCACTTCATCGGCCTCACGGCCATCGACGTGCCCGTCAGCATCGGCACGGCGCTATCCCGATCGATGGCATGCGACTCGGCGAGTTGATCGAAAAGGCAGACGCGGCGATGTACCGCGACAAGGT
>CAWFPH010000005.1:0-32311 GCA_963817615.1 uncultured Gammaproteobacteria bacterium
CCACAAATTAATGAAATCGAGCTCCTCTGTCGGCGCCGGGCGGAGCCGTAGTCGCCGCCGCTCGCGGGAGCGCTCGAGCCGACGGCCGTGCGGAAGCCTGAATCCCGCGCTTGGCGCGGGATTCGGCGGTGCGAACGCCGCAGTTTGATCTTGTGCGCAGGCGCGTGATCTGGCATGTGCGTTGCACGCCAAGGGGTTGGCAAATCACAAGGAGGTGTGCAATTACTATATATGAGACACAGCAATGCTGCAGAAGCGGACCCAGATCCGCAGCACGAGCGGCGTCAATCTCGCGCTCGGCATTTGGCTGATCGTATCGGCCGCCACGTTGGCCCTGACCGGGGCTGCGGTGTGGAACAACGTGATCTTCGGCATCGCGATCGCCGCGCTCGCGACCGCGCGCGTGAGCAAGCCCGAGCCCGCCACTCGTGCGGCAAGCTGGGTGAACGCCGCGATCGGCGTCTGGCTCGTTATCTCGCCGTTTGCGTTGAATTTCGCGGCGCGCGGCGCCGTATGGAACAACGTGATCGCCGGAGCGCTGGTCGTGGTGTTGGCGCTGTGGAGCCTGTCGGGGATGCAGCCCGCGGGAACCGTGAGCAGCCGAACGCCAGCCGATCGGGCTGCCGCGCCGAACGTCGACGCCGCGCAACGTATGCCGCCGCGGAATCGGCCGCCGAGCTGATCGGTCAGCTCGGTCGCGAATAAGTGCCGACGAGCCGGTTCATGCCCAGCAGTTCCGGCTCGATTTTTGCGAACAGGTCGAGCATGCCGAGCCCGGCCGGCAACTGGGTGTCGGACTTGAGCGCCAGAATCCAAAAATAGTAGTGATGCGGGCCGTGATTCTCGGGCGGCATCGGTCCGCCGTAGCCCGACTTGCCGAAGGTGCTGACACCGCTCGTGTATCCTTCGTCGCCTTCGGTCAGTCGGGAAACCGACGCCGGAATGTTGTACAGCACCCAATGCACGAATCCATAGCCGTTCGGCAAGAGCAGCGGCGCATCGGGGTCGTGCGCGAACAACGCGAAAGCCTTGGTTCCTGCAGGCGCGTTCGTCCATGCAAGCGGCGGGGAGACGTCCTTACCCTCGCCCGTGTGCTTCTTCGGAATGCGGCCGAAGGACTGGAAGGCGGTGCTCGTGAGCTGCATGGCGGACGGTGCGAATCCCATGGGTGGTACCTCGATACGGGTTCGGTGCGGCCCGCACCGCGCGGGCCGCGCTACGCGGTTGATGGTCGCACGATTCGGCTGCGCTGAGGAGGCGGTTTCAGCTTTCCGGTACCGCCGCGTTCGTTTGCCCGCGGGCCCGCTCGAGCAGCAAGTCACGCTCGCGCTCGTTACGCGTGAGCGCCGCCGCGCGCTCGAATTCGCTCGCGGCTTCCGCATGGCGGCCGAGCCGGCGGAGTAATTCACCGCGCACGCTCGGCAGCAAATAATAGCTGCGCAGAGTGGGGTCCGTTGCCAGCGCCTCGACGAGCGGCAGCGCCGCCGCGGGTCCGGCCGCCATCGATACTGCGACCGCGCGATTGAGCGCAACGATCGGCGACGGCGCAAGCTCCGCGAGCGCGTCATAGAGCGAGACGATGAGCGCCCAATCGGTCGCATCCGCCGTCGGCGCGCGCGCATGGCACGCCGCAATCGCGGCCTGCAGCGCATAGAATCCGCGCGCGCCGCCCAGCTGCTCCGCGCGCTCGAGCGCCGCGAGGCCGCGGCGAATCAGCACGCGGTCCCAGCGCGAGCGATCTTGCTCGAGCAGCAGCACCGGCTCTCCCGTGGGACCCGTGCGCGCATGCGCACGCGAGGCCTGCAGCTCTATCAACGCGGCGAGGCCGTGCGCCTCGGGCTCGAGCGGCGCGAGCTCTGCCAGAGTACGCCCGAGCCTAAGAGCGTCGTCGCACAGCGCGGGCCGCATCCAGTTCGCGCCGGCGGTGGCCGTGTAACCCTCGTTGAAGATCAGATAGATCACTTCGAGCACGGACGCGAGCCGCTCGGCGAGCTCCGGTGCGGCCGGCAGCTCGAATGCCACGCGCGCGTCGGCGAGCGTGCGCTTTGCGCGCACGATGCGCTGCGCAATGGTCGGCTCCGGCACGAGGAACGCACGCGCGATCTCGTCGGTCGTGAGTCCGCCGAGCAGCTTCAGCGTGAGCGCGACCCGCGCCTCGGTCGAAAGCACGGGATGGCAGGCGGTGAAAATCAGCCGCAGCAGGTCGTCACCGATGTCGTCTTCCACGGCTGCTTCGAACGCGTCGTCCGCTTCGGCGTCGTCGTCGAGCTCACGCGCGAGCTCCTCGTGCTTGCGTGCGACGAGCTTGCGTTTGCGCAGCTGGTCGATCGCACGATGCTTCGCCGTGGCCATGAGCCAGGCGCCGGGATTGTGCGGAATGCCGTCGCGCGGCCATTGCTCGAGCGCGGCCACCAACGCGTCCTGTGCCAGCTCCTCGGCCGTGCCGACGTCGCGCACGAGGCGCGCGAGGCCCGCGATCACTTTCGCCGCTTCGATGCGCCATACCGCGTCGATTGCGCGCCGTGCTTCCGTTGCCGTCGTCACGGCTCCCGATCTGAGCATTTCTGCGCACTGCACCGCAAGCCCCGACGATGATCATGAATCGCACGGCTCTCTCCGTTCGCGAGCTTCGAGATTCGCGAATTTGCGGGCCGCTCCATGGGCACGTCGAACGACCCGCGCAAAAATCGACACGGTGCCGCGAGTTAGTTCTGGACCCGCGGCGCCGCGTGCGCCAAGATGCCGCGGAACCGCGTTCCCGGCGGGGGAGGTGGGCGGCGGTGATGTTCGCACGAATCGTGTTCGCGATCGGGGGATTGCTCGGTCTCGGCGCGATGATCCCGCTGTACCAGGCCGCAGGCAGCTACACCTATTACGGGCTCCTCGGTACGGTGGGCGCGTGGCAGGTGCTGTTCCTGATGATCGCGTGGCAGCCGGTGCAGCTTAGGCTCGCAATGATCCCGGCGGTGCTCGAGAAGGTGTTTTGGACCGTCACGCTGCTCGTGCTCTACGGGCGCGGCGCGCTCACGCCGGTGGCGCTTGCGTCGGCCGTGATCCCGCACGGGCTGCTCGGCGTGCTGTATGCGATTGCGTTCTTGCGCACCTCGGCCGAGGTGCAGCAACGGCCCGAGCGGTAGGCTGCGGCTAGCCGGCCGTTCAGCGGCGCTCGCGGCGTGCGATGCGTTCGCGGCCGCGCTCGACGATCGCGGCCTTCTCGGCGTCGCTCGCCTCGTTCCATGCGACGATCTCCTCCAGCGAGCGGCCGCAACCGAGGCAGACATCGTCGTCGTCGAGGCAGCAGCTGCGGATGCAGGGCGAGTCGACGCCCGGCCGCGGGGCGAATCCGTTCATGCCGCAAATGATACCCGTGCGCGTACCGCCCGCGGCATCACCGCGGGCGATGACGCCGCTTTTCCAGGTCCGACGAGCTCGGTAGTAACCTAGCTGCAAGCTCCACGAGATCAAAGGGTAACCACCATGCCGAACAAGGAAGCGCTCGTGCTGGCCGCGGCCGCGGCGACGCTGCTCTGGTCGCTCGCGGGCGCGCAGCAGCCGCCGCCGAGACAGCCGCCTGCGCAGCGCGCTACGCAAACGCAGCCCCCGACGCTCGAGGACCGTGTTGCGAAGCTCGAGCGCGACGTTGCGAGCCTCTCGACGCGCTTCGAGACGCGCGAAGCCACTCTGAACGGTGCCGGCAACCTCGCGAGCGCGTCGGCAGTGTTGCAGCTGCAGAACGACATCAATCGCCTGTCGAACGACCTGCAGCGCGTCGAGCGCGAGGTGGACGGCGCGGTGCGCGCGGCGACGGATGCGCAACGCGGTGCGGCCGACGCGCAGCGCGCCGCGATGCAGGCCGAACGGGAGGCTCGAGATGCGTCGCTGCGCCGCTGAACGGCGCGCGCCGAGGTCTCGAATGACGGCCTATTCCATTCTCGATCTCGCGTTCGTGCCGGAGGGCGCGACGCCGGCCGACGCGCTGCACAACACGCTCGATCTCGCGCGGCACGCCGAGCGTTGGGGGTACACGCGCTTCTGGCTCGCCGAGCATCACAACATGGTCGGCATCGCGAGCGCGGCGACGTCGGTGGTGATCGGCTACGTCGCGGCGGGCACGCACACGATTCGCGTGGGTGCGGGCGGCGTGATGCTGCCGAATCATTCGCCGCTCGTCATCGCCGAGCAGTTCGGCACGCTCGAGTCGCTGTATCCGGGGCGCATCGATCTCGGGCTCGGCCGCGCGCCGGGCACGGATCAGCGCACGCTGCGCGCGCTGCGCCGCGATCACTCGAGCGCCGAGTCGTTTCCGGACGACGTGCTCGAGCTCAAGCGCTACCTCGCGCCGGCTGAACCCGGCGCTGCCGTGCAGGCCGTGCCGGGTGTCGGCACGGAGGTGCCGCTTTGGATCCTGGGGTCGAGCCTCTACGGCGCGCAGCTCGCGGCCGCGCTCGGTTTGCCGTACGCGTTCGCTTCGCATTTCGCGCCGGAAGCGCTCGAGCATGCGCTTGCGATCTACCGCGCGCAGTTCCGGCCGTCGACGCAGCTTGCGGAGCCTTATGCGATGGTCGGCGCGAACGTGATCGTCGCGGCGACGGACGCCGAGGCGCGGCGGCTGTTCACGTCCGCGCAGCAGGGATTCACGAATCTGTTGCGCGGCACGCGCGGGCGGATGCTGCCGCCGATCGAAGACATCGAGACCTATTGGACGCCGCTCGAGAAGGCGCAGGCGTCGCGGATGCTCGCGTGCTCGTTCGTCGGCGCGCACGACACCGTGCGCGCCGGGCTCGAGCGGTTCGTAGCTGCGACGGGCGCCGACGAGGTGATCGTCGCGGCAGGCATCTACGATCACGCGGCGCGGTTGCGCTCGTACGAGCTGCTCGCGTCGGCGATCGGCCTCGCCCAGAATGCGCTCGGAACGGAGGAACGAGGATGAACCACGATTTGCGCGCGAGGCTGCGCGGCGGTGAGCTGCTGTTCGGCACGATGCTCACGCTGCCCGAGCCCGCGGTCGCCGAGATTCTCGCCGACGTCGGCTTCGATTGGCTGTTCGTCGACGCCGAGCACGGCCCGCTCGAGACGGCCGAGCTCGCGGGCATTCTGCGCGCCGCGAGCCGCCGCGTGCCCTGCATCGTGCGCGTGGCCGCGGCCGCCGAGGTGCCGATCAAGAAGGCGCTCGATTTGGGGGCCGCCGGGGTGATCGCGCCGCAGGTCAACAGCGCCGAGCAGGCGGCCGACGTCGTGCGATTCGCGCGCTATGCGCCGGAGGGCGGCCGCGGCGTGGGGCTCGCGCGCGCACACGGCTACGGCATGGCGTTCAAGGGCTACGTCGCGCGGGCGAACGACGAGATCGCGGTCATCGTGCAGGCCGAGCACGTGCGCGCGGTGGACCAGATCGAGGCGATCGTGCGCGTGCCGGGCATCGATGCGGTGCTGCTCGGGCCGTACGATCTTTCGGCGAGCCTGGGCAAGATGGGCCGCGTCGACGATCCCGAGGTGCTCGCCGCGATCGAGCACGTGACCACGGCGTGCCGTGCGGCCGGCATGCCGCTCGGCTATTTCGGCATCGACGCCGCCGCCGTGCAGCCGTACGTGGAGCGCGGCTACACGCTCGTGGTCGCGGGCGTCGACACGCTGTTCTTGGGCCAGGCCGCGACCGCGCTGCGCGGGGCGCTCGAGGCGCTGCGCGAGCGCCGATCCGCCTAGCGGCGGGCGCCGCGCGGCTTTTCGACGCGTCCGCGACGATGGCCTGGAGCTCGATACCTTGACGATCCACAACGCGATCTTCGACTTCGGCGGCGTGCTGTTCCGCTGGCGTCCGCGGGAGATCATCGAGAGCTTCTCCGCGGATCCTGGTTTGCGCGCGGCGCTCGGCGAGCACGTGTTCGGGCATGGGGACTGGATCGAGATGGACCGCGGCACGCTCGACGAAGAGACCGCCGCCCGGCGCTTCGCGGCGCGCGCCGGCCGGCCGGTCGAGGAGTTGCGCGGTCTGTTCGATCACGCGCGCGCCTCGCTCGTGCCGATCGAAGGCACCGTGGAGCTGCTCGGCCGATTGCGCGCACGCGGCGTCAAGCTCTACGCGCTGTCGAACGTGTCCGAGGTCACGTTTGCGCATCTGCGCGAGCGGCACGGCTTCCTCGAGTTGTTCGACGGTATCGTGATTTCGGCCGAGATCAAGCTCGTGAAGCCGGAGCCTGCGATCTTCGAGCATCTGCGCGAGCGCTTCGGCATCGACTTCGGACGCAGCGTGTTCGTCGACGATCTGCCCGCGAACGTCGCGGGGGCGCGCTCGCTCGGTCTTGCGTCGATTCTGTTTGAAAGCCCGGAGCAATGCGCGCGCGAGCTTGCGCCGTTGCTCGGCGGGCCGCCCGGCTAGCGTCCGCTTGGACGGCGCGCGTCCATGGTGGCACATTAGCCGCACGATGCGCCGCAAAATCCTGGTCGTGACCGGCGTCGCGGCACTGCTGCTCGCGGCGCTCGCGCGCGCGCAGTGGGACGGCGACGGGCCGCTGCCGGCGGCGGCCGGTTGGCCCGCGAAGGAGTTCAACTTCGCGCGGCTCGCGTATGCGGCCTATGGCTGCGCCGGATCTCGGGGCACCTGCAACCCGTGGTGGGCGATCGACTATCCGCTCGCCGAGGCGCATTTTCTCGCGGCCTTGCAGCGCATGACGCGTGTGCAAGGTACGACCGACAGCGTGTTCGTGACGCTCGACGATGATCGCCTCTACGACTATCCGTGGCTGTTCCTGCAGCAGGTCGGGCGCGGCGAATGGCATCCGCACGGCGAGCAGCTCGCGCGCCTGCGCGAATACCTCGAGCGCGGCGGCTTCCTCGTCGTCGACGATTTCCACGGCGAGTACGAATGGGCCATCTTCGAGTCCGCGATGCGCGACCTATTGCCGGACCGGCCGATCGTCGACATCCCCGAGGCGGATTCGCTGATGCACGTCATGTTCGACCTCGACCGGCGCACGCAGATTCCTGGCGAGCGGCACTTGCGCTACATGCGGATGGAAGGTCCGCCCCATTGGCGCGGAATCTACGACCGCGACGGGCGGCTCATGGTTGCGATCAACCACAACATCGATATGGGCGACGCGTGGGAGCACGCCGATGATCCGAGCTACCCCACACCGATGACGGCTACGGCATACAAGTTCGGCGTGAACTACGTGCTCTACGCCCTGACGCATTGAGGCCGTGTGCAGACCGGTTACGGCGCTTCGCGATACGCCGCTTGAATTGCAGCGTTGACGCGGCCGGTGGCCGGTCCGCCGGCCGGCGTCAAATCCGCGAAGTCCTTCGCGAGGCCGCCCGCCAGCATCGCGGTCGCGGCCTCGATCGACGCGCCGCCGCGCTTCGCGGCGGCCGTGCGCTCCACGACCGCGCGAAAGTAGTCGCGGTAGCGGCGCACGAACGCGACGTCGCCGAGCCTGCCGTGCGCCGGCACGACGACGCGCGGCATCAGGCTCTCATAGGCGTCGAGATTCGCGAGCCATTTCTCGAGGCTCGCGGATTGCGCGTTCACGGCCGGCAATACCGACATCACGGTGTCGCCCGTGAACAGCACGCGGTCCTCTTCCACGAAGAATGCGGTGTCGCCCCGCGTGTGGTTCGGTCCGACCCCGAAGATCCGAACGTGCACGCCGCCCAGATCGACGGTGATCGCGTCGTCGAACAGGATGTCGGGCACACGGAAGCTCGCGCTCGCGAGCAGTTCGGCGACCGTCGGCGAGAAGCTTTTGAAGCGCTCGATCGTGGTCGTGCCGTCCTGGTCGGCCTCGATCTGCTGGCCGCGCCAACGCAGCATCTTCGCGTCGGCCGGGAACGCGGTAGCGCCCAAGTCGTGCTCCGGATGGAAGTGCGTCGCCGTGACGTAGAACTGAGTGTTCCGGCTCACCTTGCGTGCCTCACCGAGCACGATCTCGCCGTTGCGCTCGCCGAGCCCCGTATCGACGACGAGCGTCGCGCGGTCGCCGACCACGATGCCCACGTTCGGCACGAGCCCCACGTCGTCGTCGAGGATCACATAGACGTGAGCGGATACTTTCGTCCGCGAGTCCTGTTTGATCAGCGGCGGTGGTCCGGCCGGCCGCTGCGCCACGGCCGTGAGCGGTGCCGCACAGGCGGCAATCGAGACGATCAGCGAGACGGCGTAGCGGTGCATCGACGTTCCCCCGGTCGAGCCGAAATTCGAACAGTTCGAGCTAGGCGTTGTACGCGCGCGGACGCCGCGCGTCGAGCAGCGCCTGCTGGAGGGCGCGGCTCTCGACCGGCTTCACGAGGTGCAGGTCGAAGCCGACCGCAGATGCGCGCTGCCGATCGTCGGCCTGGCCGTAGCCGGTGAGCGCGATCAGGCGCACATCCTCGAGCGCGGGCTGCGCACGGATCCGGCGAGCCACCTCGTAGCCGTTCATCTCGGGTAGGCCGATGTCGAGCAACACGAGATCGGGCGCGAACGTTTGCACGCAGTCGAGCGCCTCGCGCGCGGAGTACGCGGCCCGAACCTCGTGTCCGTCGAGCCCGAGCATCATGACGAGCGTATCGGCAGCGTCGGCGTTGTCGTCCACCACGAGTATCCGCTGCGGCGGCACCTGCGGCTGCGTGCCCGTGACGACGGGCTCCTCGTCACGCTCGACGAGCGGCAGGCGAAGCTCGAACATGGCGCCGCGCGCAACGCCGGCGCTCGCGGCCCGCACGCTGCCGCCATGCATCTCGACCAGCTGTTTGACCACCGAGAGCCCGATGCCGAGACCGCCTTGCGCGCGGTCGAGGGTGCGGTCGCTCTGCACGAACAGATCGAACAGGTGCGGCAACAGGTCGCTCGAGATGCCGACGCCATTGTCCGTGATGGTCACCACGGCGTTGTCGCCCTCGGCGTGCGATTCGATCTCGATTTCGCCGCCGGCATCCGTGTACTTGGCCGCATTCGTGAGCACGTTCGCGACGCTCTGCACGAGCCGCGCCGGGTCGCCGTTGACGCGCAGAGCGCCATGGCTCGTGACGGTGAGCTTGTGGCGTTTGTCGTGGAGCAGCGGCTCGACCATCTCGATAGCCTGCGCCACGATCTCGGCGACGGTCACGGTGCGGCGCTTGAGCTCGATCCGGCCCTGTGTGATGCGCGAGACGTCGAGCAAGTCGTCGACGAGCCGAGCGAGATTGCCGACCTGCCGCTCGACGATGTCGACCGCGCTGCGCGCCTCGGACGCGGTGGCCGGCGTGCGCGTGAGCACTTCGGCCGCCGTGCGAATCGGCGCGAGCGGATTGCGCAGCTCGTGCGCGAGCATCGCGAGGAACTGGTCCTTCTGGCGATCGGCCGTTTCGAGCCTGTTTCTGGCGAGAACGTGGGCGGAGACGTCGCGAAAATAGCAGACCACGCCTTGGCGCGAGTCCGGCAGCGGAATGCGGCTGATCCGCCACTCGTGATATTCGAGCCTGTCGCGGTCCGGACGCCGTACCAACTCCTCGGGAGCGAAGTACGACTCGCCCGTTTCGAGCGTGCGCAGGAACAGCTGCACGATCTCGTCGGCGAATTCTTGCGGCCACAGCCGCCGGGCGACGTCTGCGAAATCGCTGCCGAGCAGGTTCGGGATCGCGCCGAACATTGCCAGCGCCGTGGGATTCGCCTCGCGGATCTTGAACTCTGCGTCGACCAGATAGACGCCGAGCGGTGCTTCCTTCAGCAGCGTCTCGACCTGGGCGCTGCGCAGTCGCGAGGCCGCTTCGATGGCGCTGCGCATCTCGGTGAGCTCGAGCAGCGCGCCGATGCGTGCGAGCAGCTCGCGTGCGGAGAACGGCTTGATCAGATAGTCGTCGGCGCCCGCGTCCAGGCCTTCGATTCGCGCCTCCTCCCCCGCGCGTGCGGACAGGAGCACGACGGGCACGTGACGCAGCGCGTCGTCGGCCCGCAGCCGCGCAAGCAGGCCGAAGCCGTCGAGTCGCGGCATCATGACGTCGGAGAGCAGCAGGTCCGGCGGTCGGCGGCGGACCGCCTCGAGCGCTTGCTCGCCGTCCGCGACCGCTTCCAATTCGTAATGTCGCGCGAGCAGATCGGTGAGATACGCGCGCATGTCGGCGTTGTCGTCGGCGAGCACGATGCGCGAGCCGTAGGTCGACGCGAATCGGCGGTCGTCCGTACCCGGTGCGGCTTCGGCGAGCGCGCTCAACGTGCGAGCGGTGGCCTCGGGAGCGGCATCGAGCCAGCCGAGTGCCTCTTGCACGAACGCGCGGGCGCCGGTTGCGGCGGGTAGGCCGCTTGCCGCGCGCTTGATCCGGTCGGCGGAAAGATTGGCGCTCTCGAACGGCAGCCGGATGCGGAACGTGGTGCCGCGGCCAAGGTCGCTCTCGGCTTCGATCGTGCCGCCGTGCTGCTTCACGAGCTCTTGCACGAGCGCAAGGCCGATTCCGGAGCCCTCGTGCGTGCGACCGCGCGTGCCCTCGACGCGGTGAAAGCGCTCGAACAGGCGCGGCAGCTCGGACGGCGGCACGCCGACGCCGGTGTCCGACACCTCGAGCAGCGCGCGATCCGCGTCGTGCCGGAGCCGTACTGCGACGTGGCCCTCGAACGTGAATTTGAGGGCGTTGGACAACAGGTTGAGCACGATCTTCTCCCACATCTCGCGATCCACGTGCACGGGCTCGTCGAGCGGCGTGCAGTCGACCTCGAACGTGAGCCCTGCCTGCTCCATCGCGGAGCGAAACGTGCTCGCGAGATCGCGCGTGAGCGCGGCCAAGTCCGTCGGCTCGAAAGCGGCCTGGACCCGGCCGGCCTCGATGCGCGAGAAATCGAGCAGCGTGTTCACGAGCTTACGCAGCCGCTCCGCATTGCGCTGCGCGAGCTCGAGGGGCCGGCGCAGCGCGCTCGGCACGCGCGGATCGGCGAGCGCACTTTCGAGCGGCCCCAACAGCAGTGTGAGCGGCGTGCGGAACTCGTGGCTCACGTTCGAGAAGAACGCGGTCTTCGCGCGATCGATTTCGGCGAGCGCCTCGGCACGGCGGCGCTCGGCCTCGTGAGCCTGCGCCTCCGAGATCGCCGCGTCGATCTGGCCGCCGACGAGCTCGATGAACGAGCGGTAGCCCTCGTCGAGCGGCCGCCGCGGGCTCACGCCGATGATCAAGAAGCCCCCGAGACCGTTCGCGAGGCCGGCCGGCAGCGGCACGACGAACGCCTGCTCGACGAGATCGGGCCACGGTCCGGCTTCGATCTCGATGCCCGCGGTCGCTAGGCCCCGCACTTCCTGCGTGCGCTCGATTGCGAGCAGCGCGGCGATCGGCCAGGGCGCAGCGCCCGCGGCCAACGGCAGCTCGTCGGGCAGCGCATTCGCAGACAACGGCCGCGTGCGCGCCACGCACCGCGCCGTGCCGGCCGGCGCGTCGATCATGTACAGCGCCGCAAACGGCACGTCGAACGGATAAGCTGCGAGCACCTCGCAAGCGCGGCGGCAGCGTGCCTCGACGCTCGCGCGGCCGCCGAGCGGTGCCGCGAGATCGCGCAGCACCTTCAAGCGGCGTTCGCCGATCACGCGCTCGGTCACCTCCGTTACGACGCACAGCATTCCCGCGATACGGCTCTCGTCGTCGTAGATCGGGCTGTAAGAGAAGGTGTGATAGGTCTCCTCGCTGAAGCCGCTGCGCTCGAGGAACAGCAGTAGCGCCTCGTCCCAAGTCGCTTGCCCCTGCTCGAGCACCCGCGCGATGCGCGGTCCGATGTCCGGCCAGATCTCCTCCCAAACCTTGTCGGAGCGTGCGCCGAGCACCCAATCGCGCTTGATGCCGACGGTGGGCAGATAGGCGTCGTTGCAGAAGAAGGTGAGCTCGGGGCCCCACAGCATCCACATCGCGTACCGCGAATCGAGCAGCACCCGGACCACCGTCTTCAAGGACTGCGGCCATTTTTCGGGCGGCCCGAGCGGGTTGCGCGTCCAATCGAGCGTACGCAGCCGCGCGCCGACCTCACCGCCGCCCTCTAGGAAATGCGGTGCGGTGCGCTCCGGCGAGTTGCGGAGGCTATCGGCCATCGGCGTTGCTCACGCGAACGCCGGGCGCCCGCGCCTGCCCGACCGCCCGCGAGCTACCGCCGCGGCGGAGGTCGCCCGATCTCGATTCCGGCCGCGGCGCACGGCGGCCCTGAGGAGTACTGCCATCTCCGAACCTCCCCGGAGTGCAAGGCCGCTAGCCTCCCATATCGATCTATGCGCCACAACGAGGTGCCTCGCGTGGCCTGTCTCGATAAGTATCGCGCGCAGCGGACGCGCTATTCCGAGCCGAACAGGTAATGCTGCACGGTCGGCGCAAGCCAGCGCACGACGTCCGGGCGGCGCATCGCGACGATCGGCGGCAGTGCGAGGATGTACCGGCAAAGCGCGAATCCCATGATCTGGCTCGTGATGAGACCGGCCCTCGCGGGCGCGCCCTTCGCATCGCCGCGCAGCGCGACCACCGCAGGCAGTACCTGATCGGCGAAGATTGCGCGCACCCGCGTGGCCGCGCTGTCGTTCGTCGCCGCCGCGCGCAGCAAGGCTTTCAAGATCTCGTCGTCCTCCCAGCGGGCGAGGAAATGCTCGACGAGCGCCGTGCCGACGTTCTTGCGCGATAGTCCGGAGAAGTCGGGCAGCCCCAGGTCGAACTCCGCAGCCGCGGCGAACAGGCCCTCCTTGCTGCCGTAATACCGCATCACGAGTGCCGGATCGACGTCGGCGTCGGCCGCGATCGCGCGGATGGTTGCGCGCTCGTAGCCGTCGGCGGCGAAGCGCTCGCGCGCGGCGGAGAGAATCGCTGCCCGCGTCACGTCCGCGCGGCCGGGTTTGTCGCTGACCATGGCGGCAGTCTATGTCAACACCTGTTGACATCGCAATGCCTCGAGCGTAATGTCAACGGCCGTTGACATTGAGCCGCCGTCACGAGGTCCGTCGCTCGGGTTCGTCACAACGGTCGTCGGCCGCTCGTCTCACGAACGTTCGAAGTGCGCACGCAAGGAGGAACCGACATGGACTATCGCAGCCGTTGGCTCGCTGTCACACGGCGTCCGTTCAATTCGTCTCACGCATGACGATTGCGCTCACTGAAGAGCGTCGTTTCGAAACGGATCAAATCCGCTCGCGCGCAGGCGAGCACCGACCGAAGGAGCATTGACGTGCAAGCGACGACTTACGCTACGAGATTCGGGCTGCTCGCAATGCTGCTCGGCGCATCGCTCGCGCTGGCCGTAGCGGGTTGCGCGAGCACTGCCGGTCTCGCTCCCCGCAGCGAGCTCACGGCCGCCGGCACGCTGCACGCGGAGCGGACGTTCGAGCCCGAGCACATTGCGGCGGACACGTGGCCGGCTGCGGATTGGTGGACGCGCTTCGGCGATCCACAGCTCGACGCGCTCGAGCAGGAAGCGCTCGCTTCGAGCCCATCGCTCGCCGCCGCTCGTGCGCGCGTCGACAAGGCAATGGCTCTGGCGGGCCTCGCGCGCGCCGCGCGGCGCCCGAGCGTCGACGCCGGCGTCACGAGCACGCGGCGGCGCTACAGCGAGAACGACGTGCTGCCGACGCCGCCCGGCGGCACGTGGCAAACGCCGAGCGACGCGACGCTCGATTTTCGCTACGAGCTAGACTTTTGGCACAAGAACCGCGCGGCGCTTGCGGCCGCGCTGAATCGCATCGACGTTGCCAGACTCGACGCGTTTGCGGCGCGCATGATGCTGTCCGTCTCCGTTGCTCGGACCTACGTTCAGCTCGCGCGTTTGCACGATCGCCTCGACGTGGCACGCGCTACTCTCGCGCAGCGCGAGCAGATTCTCGATCTCACGCGCCAGCGTGTCACGGCCGGTCTCGACACGCGCGTCGAGTTGAAGCAAGCCGAGGGAGCGCTGCCCGCCGCGCGCGTCGACATCGCGGCGCTCACGGAATCGCTCGATCTCATGCGGCACGCGCTCGCGGCGCTGCTCGGCGCGGGTCCCGATCGCGGTCTCACGATTGCGCGGCCGGCGCTCGCCGCCGCCGGCACGCTGACGCTGCCGAGCACACTGCCCGCCGATCTGCTCGGCCGGCGTCCCGACGTGATCGCGAGCCGTGCCAGAGTCGAGGCCGCGGGCCACGACGTCGACGTCGCAAAGGCCGAGTTCTATCCCGACATCGATCTGCGCGCGTTCGCGGGCTTCGCGAGCCTCGGTCTGTCCGGGCTCGTCGACGCCGGCAGCCGGGTCGCCGGTGCCGGTCCCGCGTTGCGGCTGCCGATTTTCGACCGGCAGCGGCTCCGCAGCCGGCTCGCCGCGCGTGACGCGGACTACGACGCAGCGGTCGAGCAGTACGACGAGACGCTGGTCGAGGCGTTGCGCGACACGAGCGACGGGCTCGCGAGCGTGCGCTCCGTCGCGGAGCAGCGCGCCGAGCAGCAGAGCGCGCTCGCCGCGGCTCGCGAAGCCTACGACCTCGCGCTTGCGCGCTACCGCGACGGCCTCGGCAACTACTTGAGCGTGCTCGCGGTCGAGACCGAGGTGCTCGCGCAGCGCCGCCTCGAGGCGGACCTGCGCGCACGCGGCTACGACACCCAAATCGAGCTGATCCGTGCGCTCGGCGGAGGCTTCGGAGGCGGCGTGCGCCTCTCGAGCACGGAGGTCCGGTCCATTACCACGGGGAAATCGTCATGAACGACCAACGAGAACGGCCATCGCGGCCGAGCAACAAGCGCAGGAAGCTGCTTGCCGCCGTCATCGGTCTCGTCGCGTGCGCCGGCATTGCCTACGGCGGCTACTGGTTCGCAGTCGTGCGCGGCGCGGAGTCCACCGACGATGCCTACGTCGACGGCAACGTCGTGCAAATCACGCCCCAGGTCGCGGGCACGGTCGTTGCGATCGACGCAGACGACACGCAGTTCGTCGAGGCCGGAAAACCGCTCGTGCAGCTCGATCGAGTGGACTCGGCCGTTGCGCTGGAAACCGCGAAAGCGGAGCTCGCGCAGACGGTGCGGGAGGTACGCGGCGTGTTCGCGCATGCCGAGGAGATTTCCTCCGACGTGACCGTGCGCGAGGTCGAGCTCGCGAAGGCACGCGCCGACCTGCGGCGGCGGGAGCATCTCGCCGCGACGGGCGCGGTGTCCGCCGAGGAAATCCAGCACGCCCGTGATGCGGTGAAGGGCGCCGAGTCGGCGCTTGCGGCGCTGCGCGAGCAGCTCGCCGGGCATCTCGCGCTCGTCGACGACACGAGCGTCGCGTCGCATCCGCGCGTCGCGCACGCGGCGGCGAAGCTGCGCGCGGCTTACCTGGACTATCGACGCACGGTGATCCCGGCGCCCGTGTCGGGCTTCGTCGCGCGGCGCAGCGTGCAGCTCGGCCAACGGGTGAACCCGGGCACCCCGCTGATGGCCGTCGTGCCGCCGGACCAGGTGTGGGTGAACGCGAATTTCAAGGAGGGGCATCTGTCGCGCATCCGCGTCGGTCAGCCGGCGCGCGTCGTCGCCGATTCGAACGGCGTGGAGTACCACGGCACGGTGGTGGGCTTCGGCGCGGGCACGGGCGCCGCGTTCGCACTGCTGCCGCCGCAAAACGCGACCGGCAACTGGATCAAGGTCGTGCAGCGGCTGCCGGTGCGGATCGCGCTCGACCCGCAGGAGGTCGCAGCGCATCCGCTCGCGATCGGTTTGTCGATGGAGGTCGAGGTGAACGTGCGCGACCGCCCGAACGCGCCCGCAGGCGCGAGCGAGACTCCGCCGCCCCGAGCGACGCGGCCTTCGACCACGGCCTACCGGACGAGCGTTTTCGCCGACGGCGAGCGCACGGTCGATGCGCTGATTGCCGACATCATCGAGAAGAACGGCGGCGGCCGAGTCGAAGCGCGTGCCGCGCACGCGGTTCGCGGCGGGTCCGCCGCGGACGGCAGCTTTGCCGCCGCGGGCAAGCCGCGGCTCGGCAATTGACCGGAGCGCGCTCGTGGAGTCGAACGGCACGCAATTCAAGGGACTCGCGCTCGCGCTCGTGACGATCGCGCTCGCGCTCGGGAATTTCATGGAGGTGCTCGACACGACGATCGCGAACGTCGCGCTGCCGCACATTGCGGGCGATCTAGGCGTGAGCCCGAATCAAGCGACCTGGGTCATCACCTCGTACGCGGTCGCGAACGCGATCTCGGTGTTGCTCTCCGGTTGGCTCGCGCAGCGGTTCGGCCAGGTGCGCGTGTTCGTCGTGGCCGTGCTGCTGTTCACGACTGCGAGCTGGCTCTGCGGCGCGGCAACGACCTTCGAGCTGCTGCTCGCGTGCCGCGTTGCCCAAGGCGCCGTGTCCGGGCTGATGGTGCCGTTGTCGCAGACGCTGCTGCTCTCGAGCTATCCGCAGAGCCGGCAGGGCGTCGCGCTCGCGATCTGGAGCATGACCGTGATGGTCGCGCCCGTCGTCGGACCGATCTTGGGCGGCGTGATCACGGACGATTTCTCGTGGCCGTGGATCTTCTACATCAACCTGCCGGTCGGGCTCGCCGTAGCGTACCTCGCTCACAGGTTGCTGCGACGTCGCGAGACGCCCACGCAGCGGCTGCCCGTCGATGCCGTTGGGCTCGGGCTCATCGTCGTGTCGGTCGGCGCGCTGCAGATCATGCTCGACAAGGGCAACGAGCTCGATTGGTTCGGCTCGCCGTTCATCGTGACGCTCGCCGTCGTCGCCGCGATCGGCATTGCGGTGTTCGTGATCTGGGAGCTGACCGACGCGCATCCGATCGTCGACCTCAAGCTGTTCGCGGTCCGCAACTTCAGGGCCGGCACGATTGCCGTGAGCCTCGGCTACTGCGTGTTCTTCGGCAGCGTCGTGCTGCTGCCGCTCTGGCTGCAGACGCAGCTCGGCTATACGGCGACGTGGGCCGGCTTCGTGGTCGCGCCGTACGGCGCACTCGCGTTGCTGCTGTCGCCCGCGGTCGGCAAGAGCTTGGCGCGCGTCGACCCGCGGCTGTATGCGACCGTCGCGTTCTTGATCTTCGCAACCGCGAGCTTCATGCGCGCAGGCTACACCGCCGATGCGAGCTACGCGGCGCTCGCGCTGCCGCAGCTCGTGCAAGGCGCCGGTATCGCGATGTTCTTCGCGCCGCTCATTTCGATCACGTTGAGCGGATTACCGCCCGAGCGCATCGCGTTCGCATCGGGCCTCGTGAACTTCTTCAGGATCATTGCGGGCAGCTTCGGCGCGTCGCTCGCGACCACGTTCTGGCAGCGCCGCGAGGCCGTCCACCATACGCAGCTCGTCGAGCGCGTTTCCGGTCTCGCGCCGCAAGCGGATCATGCGCTCTCGAGCCTCGCAAACGCCGGGGTGCACGGTGCGCCCGCGCTGGGGCAGATCGCACGGGTGCTCGGCCAACAATCGACCTTGCTCGCGGCGAACGACATCTTTTGGATTTCGGGGTGGCTGTTCGTCGCGTTCGTTGCGGTCGTGTGGCTCGCGCGCAGGCCGAGCGGCGACATGCCCGCGGGAGCCCATTGACCATTTCGCTCAACACACGCTCAACCGCGAGCGCGCCGCCGCTCGCAGCACAGATGGAGGTTGCCATGACTCGATATAGCATCGCCGTTTCAAAGCTGATTCCCGCGCCGGCCGAGCGCGTGTATGCCGTGATCGCGGACTACGAGCACGGTCATCAGGCGATTCTGCCGCGGCCACCGTTCGTGTCGATGACGGTCGTGCGCGGCGGCTACGGCGCCGGTACGGAGGTCGAGCTGCTGATGCGCGTATTCGGCAAGGTCCAATCGTATCGCGGCGTCGTCTCGGAGCCGGAGCCGGGCAGGACGATCGCCGAGCGTTATGCCGGCACGAGCATGACGACGTCGTTCACGGTCGAGCCGCGTGAGGGCCGCGACTCGAAGGTCACGATCCTGACCGAGAGCGACGGCCGCGACGGTCTGCTCGGCACGGTCGGCCGCTGGCTTGCGACGCGGCTGCTCGCGCCGGTCTACACGAAAGAGCTCGAGCGGCTCGCGGTGGTCGTCTCGCGGCAAACGCCGCAGGCCACGCCCTCCTGACGCGCGCCGTCGCTCTTCTCAGCAGACGCATGGAAGCTCCGGGAGCCGGAGGTGGACCTGCTATTGCCTACACGCACGTGCCGCGCGCTAGTGCTGCTCGCGCTCGCGGCGCTCGTCGACGTCGGAGCAGCGGCACGCGACGTCGGGTCATTGCGCAGCGCGTCGTTCGAATCGGACGGCGATCGGCAATGGACGGTGGACACCGACAACGATCTGTTCGCATTCACGAATCGCGATCGCGACTACACGGCGGGCCTGTCGGTCACGCTGAGCGAGCGCGGCGTGTGGCACGGTGCGCAGCGTTGCCGCGCTGCGGCGAGCGGCTGCACGGTTCTCGAGGATCCGACCGAGACCGCCCTCGCGGACGATGCGGTGCCGGGCGCGCGTGCGCTCGAGATCGGGATGCTGCTGTTCACGCCGCAGGACCTCGGCCGCGCGGCGGCAGTGTACGACGATCGACCCTACGCGAGCTTGTTCTACGCCTCGCTCTCGAAGCTGCGCGCGGACCCGGCAGGCGAATCGGCGTTTCAGTCCACGCTGACGGTCGGCGTGCTGGGGCTTCCGCTCGCGGCGGATGTGCATCGGCGCGTGCACGAGGCAGTCGGTGCGACCCTTCCCGAGGGCTATTCGCACCAGATCTCGGCGGGCGGCGAGCCGACGTTTCGCTTCGCCGCTACGCGCTACCGGGCCTTGGCGCACGGTCGGCTCGGTGCCCACCGCTATGCGTTGCGGCTCGCGACGGCGGCCAGCTTCGGCTTCCTGACCGAGCTCGACGCGGGCCTTGCGTTCCGGTGGGGCAATCGGCCGGCCGCGCCGTGGGACGCTGCGCTCGCCGATGCGGGCGACTATGCGGGACAACCTGCGATCGCGCCGCCGCGTCCTCGCGAGCGCGCGACGTTCGAGCTCTCGGCGGGGATCACCGCGCGCGCGCGGCTTTACGACGCGTTCGTGCAGGGTCAGTTTCGCCGGAGCGACGTCGCGTACCCTTCCGCGGCGGTCGAGCACCTGCTCGGCGATGCGTGGATCGGCGTCGACGTTGCGCTGCGCAACGGGCTGCGGATCGACTACATCGTTCGCCGGCGCACGCGCGAGCTTGCGGTTGGCCGCGGCGCCCGATCGTTCACCTGGGCCGGCGTGAGCATGACCCGCAGCTTCTGAAGCGTGGCCGCTCGGCGCCGTTCGAACGTCAGTCGATCGTGAGCGTGCAGGCGCCGAGCGCCCAAGTCACCTTCAGCGCGTCCGCGAGGAACGTCGAATCGTGCGTGACGACCACGAGCGCGCCGGGGTAGCTCGCGAGTGCCGCCTCGAGACGCTCGACGGACGGCAGATCCAGGTGATTCGTAGGCTCGTCCAGCAGGAGCGCCCATGCCGAGCGGGCGAGACCGTGCGCGAGCACGAGCTTGCGCGCCTCGCCGGCCGACAGCACGGTCGAGCCGAGCAGGCGCTCCGGCGGCGTGCCGAGCGCCGCGACGATTTCCAGCACCTGGCCGCGCTCGGAGCGCGGCAGCGCGCGCGTGCGCTCGAGCCATTCGTGCGCCGCCGCGGTCGTCAGCTCCTGAGGCAAGTAGAGCACGCGTTCGCGATCCGGCAACGCCGCATGCAGCGCGGCGAGCAGCGTGCTCTTGCCCGCGCCGTTGCGCCCGGTGATCCGAATGCGCGCGTCTCGCTCAACGGCGACGTGCAAGTCGCGCAACACGACATGCTCGCCGCGCGCGAGCTCGGCGACCTCGAGCGCGGCGAGCCGGCGCCGAGGGCATGGCGCGTAGCGTGCGAGCACGGAGCGCCCGAGCTCCTTGTCGACCCACGCTGCGGCGAGCGTCGCTTTGCGCGCCGCGAGTCGATCGCGTCGCACCGCCACCGAGCGGCTCGCTTTCGCTTCCGCCCAGTCCGCGAGCGTCCGCGCCGCGAGCGTGCGCCCGTCGCTGTCGCCGGCGTTGCGCAGCCGGGCGTGCGCCGATCTGCCGCGTTCGGCGGACGCTTGCACGCGGCGCGCGTCGTGCAGCTTGCGGTTTGCCTTGTCGACCTCCCGCACCGCCGCTCGGCGACGCGCGAGCGCGTCTGCGCGCTCGTGCTGCCAAACGGCGCGCGCGCGGCTGTAGCCGCCGTTCACCGCGGAGAGGGCGCCGCGCTCGATACGCACGGTTTGCACGGCCAGCGCGTCGATCAGCGCGCGGTCGTGAGAGACGAGCAGGCAGACGCCGCGAAAATCTTGCAGCGCAGCCGCGATCAGCAGCCGCGCGGCTTCGTCGACGTGGTTGGTGGGCTCGTCGAGCAACAGCACGTCGGGCTCCTCGGCAAGCGCCGCGCCGACCTGAAAGCGTCGCCGCTCACCCGGCGACAACGTGGGCCAGCGTTCGACGGCGAGGGCGTCGAGCTCGAGCCGGCCGCGGAGCCGCCGGGCCGCGCGCTCGCGACCGGCGGCGAAGCGCTCGACGCGTGCCCCGAGGCGTTCCACGCCTTGCTCGCAAAGCAGAAGGCGTGCGTCGCGCGGCTCGACGTGGACGCGTCCCTGCTGCGCCGCGACCGCGCCGCCCACGAGCGCGAGCAGCGTGCTCTTGCCCGCGCCGTTGGCGCCGACGATGGCGGTAATGCCTGGGACGAAGCGCTGACAGACGTCGACGAGGATCGGCTCGGCGCCGCCATGGGCAAAGGTGACGTGCGATAGTTCCACGTACATGCGGACCTCGACATGATCGAACGAAGGGAGCGCGTGGCCCCGATGGGGTCGCGGTTCGGTCGGCGCGGCGCGCCGAATGGATCAGTCGTGGTTTCGCATAGGCCCGGCGGAGAGGCCGGGGTCGCCATGATGAGCCGAGCGGGTCGTGCGTGCAAGGCTCGAGCGCGCGGTCGCCGGAAGAGTGTGGTTGCTGGGACCCATCAGACGTTATCCTTGCGACCCGGTGGTACCCCTTCGAAGGACCGAACCTGCTGATAAGCTTGAACCCGCGCTTCGACAACCCCTTGTTGTGGGAGCGGCTCCGTGAGCAGCCGGATGCTGCAGACGCGGACGACATCGTAAAAAAGTGACTCATCGAGGCATCGACATGCGACATTTCTCAGCCAAGCTCTTGCTCGCCGTCGCGTCGCTCGCGGTCGTGGCGCCCGTGTTCGCACATCACTCGTTTGCGGCCGAATTCGACGTCGACAAGCGCGTCACGCTGCGCGGCACCGTTACGAAGGTCGAGTTCATCAATCCACACTCGTGGATTCACATCGACGTCAAGAAGGACGACGGCACGGTGGAGGACTGGGCGGTCGAGGGCGGCACGCCCAACACGTTGTTCCGCATGGGCATCACCCGCAACTCGCTGCCCACCGGCACCGAGATCATCGTCGACGGTTACCAGGCGCGCGACGGCTCGATGCGCGCGAGCGGCCGCAACATCACGCTGGCCGACGGGCGGAAGCTGTTCCTCGGCGGCTCGGCGCCGGCGCAATGAGCCGCGAACGGCTCGAGCGCGCAGGAGTGCTCGCATGATGGGGGAGAATGGGTCGGTGCGCAGATGGTTGTTCGGAGTGGCGTTGCCCGCGGCGATCCTCGCCGCGGCGCCGGCATTCGCGCAGCAGGGGAAACGTGCGAGCAAGCCGGATTTCAGCGGCATTTGGCAGTCGCTCAACACGGCCAATTGGGATCTCGAGCCGCACGCCGCCGAGGCGGGTCCTGTGAGCTCGCTCGGCACGCTCGTTGCCGTGCGGCCGGGGCCGGGTGTCGTGGTTGGCGGCGAGATTCCGTACCTGCCGGCCGCGCGGGAGCAGCAACGGAAGAACCGCGAGCGCCGCTGGGTCGACGACCCCGAGCTCAAGTGCTTCATGCCGGGTGTGCCGCGGGCGAACTACCTGCCGCAGCCGTTCCAGATCGTGCAGGGCACGGACACGATCCTGATGTCGTACGAGTTCGCGGACGCAGTGCGCATCGTCTACATGAAGGATCCGGGCCCCGCGCCCGACTACAGCTGGATGGGCTGGAGCGTCGGGCATTGGGACGGCAACACGCTCGTGGTCGACGTCACGTTTCAGAACGACAGCACCTGGCTCGACCGCTCGGGCAACTACCACAGCGACGCGTTGCACGTGGTCGAGCGCTATACGCTCGAGTCGCCGAACGTCATCCGTTACGAAGCGACGCTCGAGGATCCGAAGGTGTATTCGCGACCATGGACCATTCGGATGCCGCTGTACCGGCACCTCGAAGACAACGCACAGCTCATGGACTTCAAATGTATTCCGTTCGCCGAAGACGCCCTGTACGGCGAAATCGGCCGGCAAAAGTGAAGGTCTCGTGACCTCCGGAGGGACCATGCTTCAGGACCATCGTTGGATGCTCGCCGCCGTATTGACCTCGTTGCTTGCGACGGCCGCCGCGCACGCGCAGCCGGCTGCGTCGAGCGCGGCCGACAAGCCGAAGGCCCCGCCAGAGAAATGGGTCGTGCCGCGGCTCGCGAACGGGAGGCCCGATTTGCAAGGCATTTGGACGAACAAGTCGATTACGCCGTTCGAGCGGCCGCCCGAGCTCGGCAACAAGGAGTTCTTCACGGCCGATGAAGCGAAGGCGTTCATGCAGAAGGCGCTCGAGCGCAGCGACAAGGACAACCGCACCGACGACGTGAGCGACGTGCTGAACGCCTACAACGGCTTCTGGTGGGACTCCGGTACGAAGGTGCTGCCGAACATGCGCACGTCGATCGTGACCGACCCGCCGAACGGCCGCATTCCGCCGCTCACGGCCGCGCGGCGCGCGCAGCTCGACGCCGATCGCGCCGCGCTCGAGGCGCGCTGCAAGAAGCCTGGTTGCGCCATCGCGAACAGTGGCGCGCCGGCGCCGGCCGACGAGCCGCAGGCGCTCGATCTCATGACTCGCTGCATCTCGTTCGGCACCACGGTGCCGATGCTGCCGACCGCCTACAACAACAACTATCAGATCGTTCAGAGCGACGGAGCGATCGCGATCGACACGGAGATGGTGCACCAGGTTCGCCGGATCCCGACCGACGGCAGCCCGCATCTGCCGAAGCAGATCAAGGAGTGGTTCGGTGATCCACGCGGCCATTGGGAAGGCGACACGCTCGTGGTCGAGTCGACGAACTTCAAAGGCGACTTCTTCGGCCGGATGACGGCCGCGGACGAAAACCTGCGCGTGACCGAGCGCTTCACGCGCGTGGCGCCGGATATCTTGCTCTACAAGTTCACCGTGGACGATCCGACCGCATGGACCGCGCCCTGGAGCGGCGAGATTCCGTTGACGCGAATCGACGGTTTGCTGTACGAGTACGCATGCCACGAGGGCAATCGCGGCATGCAGAACATCCTTCGGGCGGCGCGGCAGGACATCAAGGACGCGGGCGGACGATAAGCGTCGCCGACGCTCGCCGTCAGAGAGCGGCGTCGACCGGGCGACCGGCCGCCGCGATCGATGGGGGAACGGTTAGGGCCTCAACTCCCCCTCGGAGCAGCGTGTTCCGAACACTCTCGGTTCTCTGCAGGGGATTTGCCCTTCGAGCTTGTTGACCTTGTCGCGGTACATCGCCGCGTCTGCCTTTTCGATCAACTCGCCGAGTCGCATGCCATCGATCGGGTATAGCGCCGTGCCGATGCTGACGGGCACGTCGATGGCCGTGAGGCCGATGAAGTGAGGCGCGGTGAGCTGCTCGCGAATCTTGTGAGTGGCCGAGGCGCTCCCTAGGCTGCCTTCGATCTCCGGCAGAAGAGCTACGAATTCGTCGCCACCGTAGCGGCAAACGGTGTCGGAGGTTCGAACGCACTTGACGAGCCTGGCGGCGATTTGACGCAACAGGCCGTCGCCGACGGTATGCCCATGCGCGTCGTTTATCCGCTTGAACCCGTCGATATCGAGGAACAGCACGGCCATTTGTTTGCCGTGCCGATCGCTTCGAGTGGTTGCTTGCTCGAAGCGGTCCTCGAGAAGGCGCCTGTTGGGTATTCCCGTCAGCTCGTCGTGGTGTGCGAATCGGTGAGCCTCCTCCAGCGCCTTCTGGAGCAGAGCGATCCTTTCGTGTAGAAGCGACCGCTCGTCGCTGAAGTCATAGGGCTGCTCCGGTGGCGGTACGAGCGGCTCGGCGGCGTCGAATGCACGCGCCGGCGTTGCGACCGCTTCCAGCGGAGGACGCGATTGAGAGGCCGGCGTGCTCTGAGGGGTTGTCATCGCGTCGGTGCGAAGCGCGCCTTGATTCGAACTAGACATTTTCTCTCTCTTCGATTTCGTTCAAATTGCGCGCCGTCAATCCTGAAGGTCGTGCGTGAAGCGGACTTGCGCCGATGGACCGCGCGCCCGCGATGCGGTCATTACGGGGCCTCGATAGGACGATGATCGGCGGTGGCTGTTCGGGGCCGCGTTTTTC
This sequence comes from uncultured Gammaproteobacteria bacterium, assembly GCA_963817615.1. GTDB lineage: Bacteria > Pseudomonadota > Gammaproteobacteria > Steroidobacterales > Rariloculaceae > FEN-1219. The sequence goes on from CAWFPH010000005.1 coordinate 24,333, forward strand.
GCTCGACGCGGCCCCAGCCGAGTGCCGATCGAGCGTATCGATCGTGGCGTCGAGGAGGACCGTGGCGGCGATGGGCGCTGTTGCCGGTCGAGTGCTACGCTCGACGGAATCGTTTGACGAGCAGCAGAAGCACGATGGCTCCGAAGCACGACGCGATCACGGCGCCGAAGCTCAAGCCTCCCGTGTCGACGGACTCGGATAGCGTGCTCACGAGCCAGCCGCCGACATAGGAGCCGGCAATGCCCACCGCCACGTTGCGAATGAGGTCTTCGCGGCCGGCCGCGGGCATGAGCATGCTCGCTAGCCACCCGATCAGGACACCCGCGACCACCGCTATGACGAAATTCATGTATCCCTGCTGCGATATTCTTCCAGGCTGGGCAAGATAACCGCCGCTTGTAGCGGTTTCCGTGCGCTAGCGTACTGACAGGACTTGTGACTGCCCGCAGTCCGAGCGTAGGCATGGTTTCGAGCGCGGTCGGCCCCTGTCCCCGCGACCGGTTTCTCCGCTCTCGAACCCGGGCAGGGCGGCGTTGACGCCGCGGCGAAATTCCTCGTCCGCCGAGACGGAGCGCGCTCGGCGTGCGGTTTCCGAAGAGCGGAACTCGTGCAAGGCGGGCCCAACCGGAGGGCCGGTTTGAGCGTATCGACGTCGAGGAGCACGGTGACAACGCGGCTGGATTGCCATACCGCGCTTTATCTCGGCCAGTACCTCACTCGACGTCCAGAGATGGGTTGCGTAGTGCTGTTGAAAGCCAAGGGATTCACGGCTGATGTCTGGCGGAGAGGGTGTCCGCCTGGACAGCGTTTCCTGGCGTCCCGGGACGTCCGCTAAGATGTCATGTAACCATATGATTGTAATACAGTATAATGCCAACGACGCGTCGGGACGTCCGCTCGAAGCCAAAGCCGATGTATGGGCTGAAGTATGGCGAAAACAGTGTGGCGGAGAAAAGCGATCGCTTCATGCGGCCCAAGCACAAATTGACAGCCAAGCAGGTCGAGAGTCGGAAGCTGAAGCCCGGCTATCACTCCGACGGCGACTGCCTTTACCTGCGCGTCACGCACGCATCAACGAAGAGCTGGGCGTTCCGCTGGCGCGATCGTGCCTCCGGCAAGCTGCGGGAGATGGGTCTCGGGCCCTATGACAAGCAGGCGAACACGCTTGCGCTCGCGCGGGAACGCGCTGTCGTTGCGCGAGGACTGCTCATCAGCGGGCTCGATCCTCTCGCCGAGAAGCGCAGAGCTCGCGTCGAGCGGCAGCAACAGATGCTGGTGCCGTCATTCGACGACTGCGCGTCGCAGTACATCGCTGCGCACAGCGCAGGCTGGGCGAACCCGAAGCACATCGAGCAGTGGCGCAGCACGCTCAAGAGGTACGCAAGCCCGATCGTCGGCAGACTGCCAGTCAACGAGGTGACGGCCGAGCACGTGCTGCGGATCTTGCGCCCGATCTGGGACGAGAAAACGGAAACGGCGTCGCGCGTGCGAGGGCGCGTCGAGTCGATTCTGGATTGGGCCGCGTCGCCGACGCGGCGCTACCGCACCGGCGACAACCCCGCGCGCTGGCGCGGGCATCTCGACAAGGAGTTGCCGCGCGCAACCAAGATCAAGCGCAAGGAACATCACGCCGCACTCGCCTATAGCGAGCTGCCGCCCCTAATGATCGAGCTGCGCAAGCGGGCGGGTGTTGCGGCGCAGTGTTTGCAGTTCACCATACTCACAGCCTGCCGCACGATCGAGGCGATCGGCGCAAGGTGGGAGGAGTTCGATCTCGAGACGGGCGTATGGACGGTGCCCGCAGGACGCATGAAAACAAAACGGGAGCACCGCGTGCCGTTGGTGCGGCCGGTCGTGAAGTTGGTGCAGCGGCAGCAGGGGCTCGATGACACGTACGTGTTTCCCGGCACGATCCCGAAGGCCCACCTCAGCAACATGGCGATGCTCGAGCTCTTGCGCGGCATGGGCGTGGCGGCCACGGTGCATGGATTTCGTTCGACGTTTCGCGATTGGGCGGCCGAGACGACCAACGCGCCGCACGAGGTCGCCGAGATGGCGCTTGCGCATGCCGTGGGCGACAAGACGGAAGCCGCGTATCGTCGCGGAGACCTCTTCGAGAAGAGGCGCAAGGTCATGAGGCAGTGGGCGGCTTTCGCACGCACGTGACGAATCGCGCGGCGGCGCACGCGTGACCGTGGCGATCGATTCCGTGGTGAGAAGCGCCTTGGTCGAGTGAGCGACCGGCTGCGCAAAGTTGCGCAAAATCGAGCTCGCTCGGCCGATCTCCGCAACGTCCCGACGATGAGCCGCCGAAGAGAAGCGGCCGGCGACTTGATCGGCTCGTTGTCCGTCAATCGCCATCGACGACTCACGACCGCCAACGTTTTGCAGGATCGCGGATCGACGAGAATGCAGCTGGTTCTTTCGGATCGCCTTGCGCTGGACGACGACCGGGAATTTGGCTCTTATGGCGCGCATCAAGGTTCGTCGAGGAGATGCGCGATGCAGCGAGAGGAGAAGGGCGAGGCGGTGATTCGGCTCGAGGAGAGACTCACCGAACGGTACGGCGTGCTGTTGTCGCAGACGCAGCTCGCGAATCTCTTGAACCGCACGCCGGGCGGTTTGCGTTACAGCCTGGGCCATCCGCCCGACGTTCAGACCCGCAAGCTTCGCGGCTGCGGCCGACGCATCGGGCGGCGCGTGTACTATCCGGCCGCCGACGTCGCCCGGATCATCGCTGCTGCGGCGCCCAGTGACTAGTAACCACCACCACAACCACAGTGGTCAGTGGTGGTAGTTGCGACATGCGTGCTGAAGAGTTGGTCTTTCCCGCCGAGCTTCTCGAGCCCGAGCGCCGCCAAGCGGTCCAGTGCTTGAGCCAGCTCGACACGGGCCTGCGGCAGCCTGTGCTCGACGAGCTCGCCGGGATCATGAAAGCCGGCAAGATCCGCGCGTCGCCGCTCGCGTGTCTTGCGGGCATCGTTCGCCACGCGAAGGCGGGGGCCTTCACGCCTCAGCTTGCGCCACGCGTCGCGTATGCGCGGGAGGAGCGCCGGCGCGCCGAGCGCGCTTATGAACGCGCCCTAGCCGGTCGCCAGCCAGGCGGGGGTTTCCCGGCGCCAGGGGGTTCGTGATGTCCACGATTGACCCTTGTCCACGTTGCGTGGACAATCGTCGAAAATGGACAAGACCGCCGACAAGGACTTACTGGACGCCGCCCTCGATACCGCGCGGAAGCTCGGCATTCAGGCGCAGATCGAGCGCGGCCCGATGAAAGCAGGGCAGGGCGACGCCGTGGTGCGGATCGGCGGCGGGCGCCAGGCCCGCACCTATGTCGCCGAGATCAAACGCGGGCTCAGGCCGGCCACGCTTGGCGCCGTGTTGCACCAGCTTCAACGGCGCGAGAAGCCGGGGCTGCTGGTGGCCGACTACCTCACGCCGCCCATGACCGAAACCCTCAAAGCCCAGGAGATCGCGTTCCTCGATGCTACCGGCAACGCGTACCTCGACCAGCCGCCGCTCTACGTTTGGGTCACGGGGCAACGCCCGGCCGTGCGCCCGGCAGCCGGCGCACCGGCGACGCGAGCTTTTCGAACCGGCGGCCTCAAGGTCATCTTCGCTCTGCTGTGCCATCCGGAATGGGTCGACGATCCTTATCGCACGATCGCCGAGCGTGCGTGCGTCGCGCATGGCACTGTCGGCTGGGTGATGACGGACCTGCAGCAGCTCGGGTTCGTGGCCGACGTCAAAGGTAGGCGGCGACTGCTGCAAGGCGAGCGGCTGCTCAAACAGTGGAGCGAGGCCTACGCGCGAACACTGCGCCCAAAGCTCACGCTAGGCCGGTTCCAGACTGACTGGAAAAGGCGGTGGGCCGATCTCGAGCTCGGGAAGCATGCCGCGCAGCTCGGCGGCGAGGTTGCCGCGGAGCGGATCACGGGCCGCTTGCGGCCGGAGACGGTCACGCTCTACACGGCCAAGGTCCCGCCGCGGCTCCTCGTCGAGGCGCGGTTGCGCGCCGACCCCACCGGGCCGGTCGAGCTCATGGAGCGGTTCTGGGCGTTCGACGAGGCCGCGGCCGTGGTGCCGTTGCCGCTGGTGTACGCCGATCTCGTCGCGACGGGGGATGCCCGCTGCCTCGAGGCCGCCGACGTCATCTACCAGCGCATCGTCGATGGACTTGTCGGCTAGCGACGATCTCGCCTGGCTTGCGGCGCTCGTCGCGGATCTGCGCGCAGCCGCTCCTAACCATGAGCCGCTCATGGTCGGAGCCATGGCACGCGATCTCTTGCTGCACTACGGTGAGGGCGTCCCCATTGCACGTGCGACGATGGACGTCGATCTCGCGTTCGCAGTGGCTCACTGGCAGCAGTTCGCCATGCTGCGTCACGCGCTCGTCGACTCGGACGACTTCTCGCCGTCCCCCGCGGTTGCGCATCGGCTGTTTCACCTTGGAAAGATCGCGATCGATCTCATTCCGTTCGGCGGTGTCGAAGACGCGATGGGTCGCATCCGTTGGCCCGCTGATGACAGCCTCATGCGCGTGCTCGGATACCGGGAAGCGGCGGCGACCGCAGTCGAGGTACGCCTGCCACGAGGGGAACGCGTGCGCACCGTGTCGCTACCGATGCTGGCCGTACTCAAGGTCGTCGCCTGGGCGGAGAGGCACACGACGAGCCCGCGCAAGGACGCTCGCGATCTCTTCCTAGTGCTTCGCCACTATCTGAGCTCGGAACGAGCGGACCGGCTCTTGAGCAATGCGCCCCAGCTCCTCGAGGCCGACGACTTCGATCTCGATGTTGCCGGTGCATGGCTCGCGGGGCGCGATGCTGCGCGCGCGATCGTCGCCGCGAGTGAGCAGCCGAGTCGCCTGCTCGACGCAGTGGAAGGCGTGTTGGCCCGCGAGACGGATGCCGACGGCCGGCTGCAGCTCGTCGGCGAGTCGGGTGTCGACGTGCAGTTCGCGCTTAGCCTGTTGGCGGGTTTTCGGGACGGATTGGCGGGTGCCGGGTAGCACCTAGCTCGGCAAACTCGGCGGCCTCCCGGTCTTGAGCTCGGCATCCTCGCCCGTGGGCCGGATCCACGCGCCGCGCAGGTGACCCAGCCAGTCGTCGGTACGGCCAAGCGCGTACGCGAGGGCTCGAATGGTGAGCCAGTGACGGTAGCGGGTGCTCGGTTGCATGGCGTGCGTGTGGTGCTCGAGGTACCAACGCAGATGCTTCACCTGCCACTGATAGGGGCCCACCTGCCAGCGCCGCCAAATCACCTGCGCCACCTGCTCGGCGCGCACTACGTGCTCGCGCACGGTGACGGGATCGAGTCCCGGTAACCGCCGCGCCAAGAGCTCGCGGGCCTTCTTCGCGGCGACGCGCTGGTTCGCCGGTCTCGCCATCAGCGTGAGGAACCCACGTACGCCGCGAGCACATCGGTGCGACCGTGGCCGAGCTCGTACGCGAGCGTGACACGTGCGGCTGCGTCGTCGGTCTTGCTCGCGTCCCGCCGACCGGCGACGACGGGCGCCGCATGACTCGTGAGCGCAAAGTAGCGCTCGCAGGCATAGGCCGCTCGCAGATCGTGAAACCCGCGGATGTCCTGCGCTGCAGCCACACGCTGCCAAACGTGATACGCATGTTCGCGCCACTGACGGTAATCGCTATCGGTAGGGATGAGATTGGCCGCGGTGCCCTGTACGCGCGCGGCGCGCTCGAGCGTGACGAGGGCGCGATCCGAGACGGGCACCCAGCGATCGACGTACTTGCCGCGGCCGCCTTTGGTGCCGGCCGTGACGTTCACGGCGCCGTTCTCGCGAGCCTGTTTCAGCGCCCGCCGGTTGTTGAGGAGCGACGCTTCGCGAAAGCGCAGCCCGAGCTCGCGCGCGAGCCCCGCGACCAGGGCCGTGCGTTCCTCGCCCTCCGCCATGGCACGCGCGATAGCTGCGTCGACCCTCCACCGATCGAGCGAGACGGGCGCTACCGCACGCACGTTGCGGCGCTGACCGACGAGCGCCGCCGGCGCGATGCGCAATGTCCGATCCCCTCGCATCGTCTCGAGCACGACGTTGACGGTGGAGAGGAGATTCTGCGCGTAACGCACCGAGAGCTCGCCGACGACGACGCGGGCCGCCAACGAGCGCGCAAAACGCACGACGAGCTCGGCGGTGACTTCGCGCGCGTCCTTGACGGCCTGGTGCTGCGCGAACTCGGCGAAGAGCCGCCAGCGAGCCGCGTGTGCCGCACGCGTGCCATAACAGCCCTCGCCATAACGATCGCGCAGCGCATTCGCGCCCGCCCAGGCAAGCCGCTTCCCGTAGCCGAAGTTTCGGCGTCCACCAACTTTCACGTTCCAGCGAGTCCTTCGATCCTCTTCGGTTCGTTGAGTGATAAACCGGACTGAAGCGCCGGTCAGGCTGTTTGGGACAGGCTCATCGTTCATAGCCCGAGCGCCTACGTGATGCTCCGAGACGATCCGCCGGTGGACCGCAGAGTGAGCATTGGCCGCATGGACGCGCGAGTGCGTTTCCACCGCCGCAGGCGTCGGTTTGCAGGCTTTTGCGGCGGGCGTAACCCGAAGCGAAGCCTTGCGGTAACTGGCGTTGCGCCAGTTGTCTTCCGCCCGTCTCTATGGACGAAACCATAGAGACGGGCGAAGGGCGGGGGCGTGAGGTCGAGATCGTGGTCTCACGCCACCCGGTGAGCTCGCGACGGTGTCCAAGAGTTGGAGCGTCCATGCGAGCTCGGGGACGACGGCACGGTAGCCGGTCGTCGGATCGATGGGATCGCCATCGCGCTCGTTTTCAGATCCGCTGAGAGCGCTTCGAACGCCTCGGTGAAGAGGCGCTAACCGCTGATTAGCCGCAGCAGCGACGGGGAAGTGCGAGGGAAACTAGCGCGCCGGTGCGTCGTCGGCGAACCGGTTCATGTGGCGAGGTTTGTTGGGCGCAGGAGGTGCGAGGGAGAGCGAGCTTCGCGCGGCGCCGTCTCGGCGCGTTTGCGCAAGGCCGCGCGAATCTCGGCGTTGTCGCCAGAAATCCGTTGTCCCTCATCGTGGCCCGCGGGGTAACGTCGATGCTGCTAGTCGTCGCAGGGACGCGAAGCCATGGCGAGCGAGCGGCCCGCGCGGCCGAGTGCGCCACCGTTCATCGATCCGCCCGGCTATGCGCGACATCGGCCCGAGGCGACACTGCTCTATCAGCTCGTCGAGCGGCACTACCCGAGTTCGTCGCCGTGCGCGAGGCCGCGGGCCGGCCGTTGCCCGAGTACGTGCAGCAGGAGTTCGAGGCGTATCTGAAGTGCGGCCGCCTCGAGCACGGCTTCTTGCGCGTGCGCTGCGAGGACTGCCACGCCGAGAAGCTCGTCGCGTTCAGCTGCAAGGGCCGCGGCTTTTGTCCCTCCTGCGGTGCGCGGCGGATGACGGACAGCGCGGCGTTCCTCACGGACGAAGTGTTGCCGGCGAAACCTCTTCGCCAGTGGGTGCTGTCGCTGCCGTTCGCGTTGCGCTTCTTGCTGGCCACGGACCCGCGCACTACGAGCGTGCTCGGGATCGTCTACCGAACAATCTCGGCGCACATTCTCCAGAAGGCGCGACTGACCGCGAGCGGCGCGACGGGTGCCGTGACGCTGATCCAGCGATTCGGTTCTGCGCTCAATCTCAATGTTCACCTGCACATGCTCGTGCTCGACGGCGCGTACTCGTCGGCACCGAGCCGCCGGTTTTCGGCGGATCGAATCGCCGCGTCAAGACGAGGTGCAAGGGCTCGTCGAGCCATAGCCGAACGCATCGGCCGTGCACTCGAACGCCAGGGCGTCTTGGCCGTGATGCCGAGGGGAGCTTCCTCGATCTCGCTCTCGAGGCGGGCGGTGCGATGGCCGATCTGCTCGGCCACTCGATCACCTATCGAGTAGCGGTAGGCCCGCGGGCCGGGCAGAAGGTGTTTTCGTTACAGACGGTGCCGACGCGAGAGGATGAGCCGCGGAAGGGTGTGG
>CAWFPH010000006.1:0-23605 GCA_963817615.1 uncultured Gammaproteobacteria bacterium
CGAGGCGGCACGACAACAAGAAGGCGGACGCCGCCGCCGGCACAACGGGGGAACGCCATGCGATCGTCTTTCTCTGCTCTACTGGGTGCCGTCGCGCTCGTCGCGAGCGCGCAAGCCTTCGCGGCCGACGACCGGCCCTTTCCGCCGGTGACGGACAAGATGCTCGCGCATCCCGCCCCCGGCGACTGGCTCATGTGGCGGCGCACGCTCGACAGCTGGGGCTACAGCCCTCTCGAGCAAATCGACAAGAAGAACGTCGCGAAGCTTACGCGCGTCTGGAGCGCACCCATCGGCATGGGCACGCAGGAGGGCACGCCGCTCGTCTACGCGGGCCGCTTGTACGTGCCCAACCCCGGCGACTACATCCAAGCGTTCGACGCGAAAACCGGCGCGCCGCTGTGGGAATATCGGCGGCAGTTTCCGGAGGGCGTGCGGCCGTCCACGAAGCGCAGCATCGCGATCTGGGGGACGACGCTGATCGGCGCGGGCGGCGACAACACCATCTACGCCGTCGACGCGCGCAACGGCAAGCTGGTCTGGGAGACGCAGGTGCTCGATCCGCAGCTGCCTGCGCACACGACGGGCGGCCCGATCGTCGCGAACGGCAAGGTGATCACGGGTCGGCAATGCCAGCCGGCGGCGACGTACGAGTCCTGCGTGATCACCGCGCACGATGCGAAGACCGGCAAGGAGCTGTGGCGCACGCGCACGATTCCGAAGCCGGGCGAGCCCGGCAACGAGACGTGGGGCGACGTGCCGATGGAGCAGCGCTGGCACGTCGGGACGTGGATGGCGCCGAGCTACGACCCGGTGCTCGACCGGATCTTCATCGGCACGTCCGTGACGATCCCCGCGCCCAAGTTCATCTTGGGTGGCAACGACAAGCAGCACCTCTACCACAACTCGACGCTCGCGCTCGATCCGAAGACCGGCAAGATCGTCTGGTACTACCAGCACATCGTCGACAGTTGGGATCTCGACCATCCGTTCGAGCGGTTGCTCGTCGACACCGCGGTCGCACCCGATCCGAGCGAAGTGCCGTGGATCAATCCGACGATCAAAGCCGGCGAGCGCCACAAGGTGATTACCGGCATCCCCGGCAAGACAGGCGTCGTCTACACGCTCGATCGCGAGACCGGCAAGCTCCTCTGGGCGCGGCCGACGGTGTACCAGAACGTCATCAAGACGATCGACGGCGCCACCGGCAAGGTCACGGTCGACCCCGATAGGCTGTTCACGCACAAGGATCAGACGCTCACGGTGTGCCCGGGCACGAACGGCGGCAAGAACTTCCCGGCCGGCGCCTACAGCCCGCTCACGAACGCGATGTACATGCCGGAGCAGAACCTCTGCATGAACGCGACCGTGCAGAGCGGCGAGCGCGATCCGAAGCTCGTCTACGGCTTTCGCGCCGAGCAGATCATGGCGCCGGGCGCCGACGGCAACGTCGGCGTCGTATACGCCGTCTCGGCCGAGACCGGCAAGACGCTGTGGAAGCACGAGCAGCACACGGGCGTGATGTCGCTGGTCGCGACGGGGGGCGGGCTCGTGTTCGGCGGTGACGTGGCCGGCAAGTTCAAAGCTTACGACGACAAGACGGGCGAGGTGCTCTGGGAGACCGACGTGGGCTCGCCCGTGAGCGGCTATCCCGTGAGCTTCGCGGTCGACGGCAAGCAGTACGTCGCCGTGATGACGGGGCCGTCGCTCGTCGCGATGACCTCGCGGCGGTTGACGCCGGAGCTGCCGGCCGACACCGGTGGCGCGCAGGTGGTGGTTTTCGCGCTGCCGTGATGCGCGAGCGGGCTGCTCATTCGTGCCGCGCAGCGCTGCGCGTGTCGCTCGCGCTGGCCGCATTTGCGAGCGCGGCGGCCGCTCAGGCGGCGCCCGATCGGGCGGCCGTTGAGCGCCACGTCGAGGCCGCGAAGGCCGCGGCCGGCGCCGAGCATGCAGGCATGGTCGAGCGGCTCTGCCCGAATTCCGACGCGGCCGCGGCGCCGCCGCGGCCCGTGCCGCGTCCGGCCGGCGGCGGGCCGCGTCCCGACCCGCCGCGCGCGTCGTGGCACGCGGATCCCGTCAAGGTGTTCGACAACCTGTATTTCGTCGGGATGACCGAGTTCGCGTCGTGGGCGATTCCGACCTCGGCCGGCATCATCGTGATCGATCCGCTGTTCGACTATGCCGTCGAGGACGAGGTCGTCGGCGGGCTGCGCACGCTCGGGCTCGATCCGGCAACGATCAAATACGTGCTCGTGAGCCACGGTCATCTGGATCATGCGGGCGGCGCGAAGCTGCTGCAGGAGCGTTTCGGCGCGCGCGTGCTGATGAGCGCGGCCGACTGGGATCTCGTCGAGCGCGACAATCCGCGATGGAAGCCGCGCCGCGATCTCACGATCACCGACGGTCAGACGCTCACGCTCGGCGACACGGCCCTCACGCTGTACCTCACGCCGGGGCATACCGACGGCACGGTGTCGACTCTGATCCCGCTGCGCGAAGGCGCCGCGCGGCACGTGGCCGCACTCTGGGGCGGGACGCTGTTCAACTTCGGTCCGGATGGCCGCCGGTTCGCGGCGTACGCAAGGTCCGCGGCCCGCTTCCGCGATCTCGCGACGGCCGTGGGAGCCGACGTGCTGCTGTCGAACCATACGGACTACGACGGCAGCAAGCTCAAGCTGCCGGCGCTCGCGCACCGAGCGCCGGGCGCGCCGAATCCGTACGTGGTCGGCGCCGACTCCGTACGCGCTTATCTCACGGTAGCGAACGAGTGCGCGGAGGCCGCGCTCGCGACCTTGCCCTGAACGGGCGGTCGTCATCTCAAGGAGCCACCGATGCGAACGAGATCGTCATTCGCCCTCGCGCTGATCGCGCTCGCGCTTCCCGCCGGCCAGGCGGCGGCGCAGTCGAAGGGCGAATGCGACCGCCGCTGTCTGACCTCGCTTCTCGACGACTATCTTGCGGCGCTCGTCGCGCACGATCCGAGCGGTCTCAAAATCGCGAAGAACGCGAGGTTCGTCGAGAACATCATGCCGATGCAGGTCGGCGAGGGTCTGTGGAAAACCGCCTCGGCGGAGCCGACCACGTTCAAGATTTACGTCCCGGACCCGGTCGCGCAGCAGGTCGGCTTCTTGGGCGTGATGCAGGAGGCGGGCAAGCCGATCGAGGTCGCGATCAGATTGAAGCTCGACGCCTCCGGCGCGATCACCGAAATGGAGCATCTGATCGCGCGCAACCTGCGCGAGACGAGCCTTGCGAATCTCGAGACGCCGCGGCAGGCGTTCGTGTCCCACGTGCCGGCCGCGCGGCGCAACAGCCGCGATGAGGTGCTTCGCATCGCAAGGACCTACTACGACGCGCTCGACGACAACGACGGCGGCGCGGCGCCGTTCGCGGACGACTGCGTGCGGCGCGAGAACGGCATGCAGACCACCGGTAACCCGCCGCCCGAGAAGCCGGGCGGCATCGGCTCGGCCGGCGCGCTCGGTTGCGCCGCGCAGCTCGACACGGGCGCGATGGCCTACATCGATACGATCGGCGATCGCCGCGTCGAGATCGCGGACGTCGAGACCGGCCTCGCATTCGGCCTGTCGCACTTCCATCACTCGATGAAGCAGAAGTACGTGACGATCAAAGGTATTCCCGGCGTCGCCAAGATCGACATGAACTTCGATCCGTTCGATTTGCCGGCCGCTCACGTGTTCAAGGTGAGCGGCGGCAAGCTGCACGAGATCGAGGCGATGGGCTTCATGGCGCCGTACAACTCTCCGAGCGGATGGTGACACCGATGGACGACTACTCACGCGCGGCCGCGCGCCGCGGGATTCCGGGCATTCGAAGCGACGCCACGCAGTGCGGGCACCGCCGAGGCAAGAGTCTGGCGACGCTGGGCGCAGCGCTCGGCACATTGGCGTGCGCAGGCAGCGCGCTCGCGCAGCAGCAGCCGGACTTGGGCATCGCGCCGGTTGCGCTGCACGATGCGCCGTACACGTTCGATACGGCGGAGCAGCACGGTATCCAAGTGTCGGTCGTCGTGCACAACCTCGCGCATCCGTTCAGCCTCGCATTTCTGCCGAACGGCGATGCATTGATCGTGGAGCGCAACCAGCGCTTGCGGCTCGTGAAGCACGCGGCCGGCGGCGGACAGGCGACGGTGGACCCCGAGCCGATCGGCGGGGTGCCGGGTCCTGGGCCGTACCGCGGCATCGGCCTCTTCGAGATCGCCGTGCATCCGGAGTTTGCGACGAACCGTCTCGTCTACTTCACGTACAACAAGGAAGGTCCGGGCGATCAGGCGTCGTTGCCGCAGGCCCAGCGGCAAAGCGTGCTCGTCGTCGCACGCGGCCAATTCGACGGCAAGGCCGTGAGTCACGTGCAGGAGCTGCTCGTCGGCGGACCGACCCAAGGCTCGAGCGGCTCCCGTATCGCGTTCGGTCCCAACCACATGCTGTACGTGACCACGGGCGCGCCGTTCAACGACAACGCGCAGAAGCTCGACAACGTCTACGGCAAGGTGCTCAGGATTCGCGAGGACGGCGCGGTGCCGAAGGACAATCCGTTCGTCGGCAAGCCCGGTGCGCGGCCCGAGGTCTACTCGTATGGGCATCGCGATCAGCTCGGTCTCACCGTGCAGCCCGGCACGGGTGCCGTGATCGACGCGGAGCATGGCCCGAACGGCGGCGACGAGAACAACCTGATCCTGGCCGGCAAGAACTACGGCTGGCCGCGTTACAGCTTCGGTCGCGCCTACGACGGCCCGCGCATCTCGCCCGTGCCCCTCGCCGACGGCATCGAGCAGCCGATCGTGCTGTGGTTGCCGTCGATCGCACCGACCGGCCTCACGTTCTACACGGGCGACAAGTTTCCGACCTGGCGCGGCAATCTGTTTATCGGCAGCGCGCGGATCGGCGAGATTCCGCGCACCGGCGGGCTCGAGCGCGTGGTGTTCAACGACAAGCTCGAGGAGCTGCGCCGCGAGCGCTTGCTCACGGACCTGCACCAGCGGATTCGCGACGTGCGCCAGGGCCCGGACGGGCTGCTCTACGTGGTGACCGACGAGGACGACGGCGCGCTGCTCAGGATCGAGCCCGCCGCGCTGTAGCGGGAGGTCGGGCGCTCGGCCTCGGCGCCGAGCGGCGTTCTTAGGTGCCGCAGCCGCGGCCGGCGCTGCTGCTCGAGCGGCGCAACGCCGTCGGTCAGCCACTGCGTCCCAAGCCGTTCGGCCGGGGCGCTGCATCCAGCGCCCGCTTCAGCGGCGACTCTTCTATGACACCGTGCGCCGAGCGTTTCGAGCGCGAGAGAGGTTGCGCAGATGAGCGGTTCCATCGCCCCGATTCTTTGGTATCTGTTGGCCTTCCTAGCCTTCGCGGTGTTTCCGCTGTCGATGGTCTGGGCGATCCATCGCCACAAGATGAAGGCGCTCGAGATCCTGCGATCGTACGCGGAGAAAGGCACAGAGCCTCCCGCGGCCGTGACCGAGCTCCTCCTGCGGCACGCCGCCGACCCCGGACAGAAATGGAAGTCCACGCCGCGCGGCTCGCTGCTCAACACCTTCGGGATCCATCTATGGATCGCTTGTATCTGGGCGGGGCTCGCCTGGTGGCGGATCGAGGCCGGCCCGCCGCGTTGGACCGTCTACGTCGCCGTTTGCGCCACCGTGTTTTTCGCATTGCTCGCCATCGGACAGCTCGCTGCGGCACTCAAGTCACCCCTCAAGTGACGAGCGAGGAGGACGTCGCGCTGCTCGAGGCCGTGCGCGGCGGATCGGAGCGCGCGTTCAATCTGCTGATCGATCGACACCAGCAGGCCGTTCGCATGTTTCTGCGTGGCGTGACCGGACCGGTCGATGCGCAGGACGCGGCGCAGGAAACCTTCCTCGCGGCGTGGATTCATGCGGCCTCGTTCAAGGGACGCTCGGACGTGCGGTCGTGGTTGCTCTCCATTGCTTGGCGAAAGGCGAAGGGCATGCAGCGCTCGTGGTTCCGCGGCCGGCGGCGCGACACGGTCTACCATGGCCATGCGACGGGCAGCTCGCCCGAATCGAGCGACCCTGCGGATCGGCTTGCGCTCGAGCAGGCGATGGCGCTGCTTTCTCACGATCAGCGCGCCGCGGTCATGCTGTGCCTCGGATGCGGGCTGAGCCATGCGGAAGCGGCGGAGGTGCTCGACATGCCGCTCGGGACCGTCAAATCGCATGTCTTGCGCGGGCGCGCACGTTTGCGCGAATCACTGGGAGAGACGTGATGGAACGCGATGACGACTTGCGCCTCGGCCGATTGCTGCAGACCCTGGCCCCGCCGGCGCGCGACCCCTTGTTTCGCATCGAGGTCCTGGAAGCGCGCGAACGTCGCCGGTTCGTCCGCCGCGCCACGTGGCTGCTCGCCGCCGGAGCGCTCGCCGTGGCGGCTTACGCGATCGCGGTCACTGCCGGAGAAACGAGCGAGCTCGCCCGCGTGTCGGGCATGACCGTCGCAGGCGCGTTGGCCGCGGCGATGTATGTGCCCGCGCTGCTCCGAGCGGTTGGGGGCATGCGCGCGTAGCCGGATCGGTCCCAAGCGATCGGGCACCTGCATCCAGCGGCCGCATCGGTGACGACTTACCTTCCGAGGACGCACTGCTCCCTGAAGTCGTCGCACGCGTCCGCTGCACTCAACGGGAGGTTCCATGTCATCCAGTTCGAACATCGTCGGCGGCTCGGCGCCCGAGCGTCTTTCCGAGGACGGACTCGCCCGGCTCGCGGGCGGCTTGTATCTCAGCATGCTTCCGACCGCCGGGCTCGCGATCGTCAATGCCCAGTCTCAGCTCGAGAACGGAGGCGCGGGCGCCGCCGCACAGATCGCAGCGAGCCTCTTGTTCATCAAGGTCGGAGTGCTCGCGGGCGCCGTCTGCGCCGTCACTTGGCTCGTGCTCGGTGGGCTGCTGTATCGGTTGTTTCGCCCGGTGAGCGAGCACGCCTGCAAGTTGCTGGTTGCGATGCTCCTGGCCGGTAGCATCCTTCTTCTGGCCGCTCTCGCCCGACGGATGGACGCGGTCCGGCTGGTAGTGGACGCGCAAAGTCTGGGACTGGAGACCGCTCAGCTCCGTGCGCTGGTCGCACTCGCCGTGCGCAGCTCCGACAACCTGATGCAGGTGTCGATCATCTTCTGGGGGCTTTGGCTCCTACCGTTCGGGTTTCTCGTGTTTCGATCCGGCTTCGTGCCGAAGTGGCTCGGCGTGCTTCTGATGCTGGGCGCGCCGTTTTATGTCGGCAGCTACGTCGGCGGCGTGCTCGATCCGGAGTATACGAAGACGCTGATTTCGAAAGTGATCGGGTTCGGGTTCGGGATTCCGGAGGTCGCAGGAGAGCTCGGCACCGGGCTGTGGTTGCTGATCGGCGGGGCTAAAGCCAGGCGGCGGCTCGCCGAGGCCGCCGCGGCTGCGTGAGCGGCGCAACGCGGCTCGGAAACAGCCGCGGCCCGGGCTCGGAGCCGCGGCTCGATGTCGATCGACGGACGGTAGCGGCTAGGGCTCGGGCCGCTCGTCCGGCGCGCCGGTGCCCGACGACCCGACGAACAGCTTGCGGCCGTCGGGGAACGTGATATCGCGGCCGTTCGCGCGAAACGATCCGTCCTTCGCCTGGAAGCCCTGTACGAGGATCTCGGTGCCGGCCGGCAGCGAGCTCTTGTTCCAACCGCGGCGCAACAGCGCGTTCGGCGCGCCGCCCTCGATCATCCACTGCTGCACTTCGCCGCTGTCGGTCTTCACGTCTATGTGGATCCACGAGTGCGGGTTGATCCACTCCATCTTCGTGACCACGCCCTTCAGTTTCACGGGCTTGTTCGCGTCGAACTCCGCCGCGAACGAGTGGTGGGCGAGAGCAGGAAGCGCCGCGACGGCCAGCAGCGCGCCGGCGGCGACGGCAGTGAAACGCTTCATTCGCATGACTTCAGTCTCCAAGATAGCTCAATTTGGATTCGCTACGGCGCTAAGGGGTCTTCTTGACCAAGTCGCCGTACAGCAGCTGCTCCGAGAACTCGACGCACTTGAACTCGAGCAACTGCGCGTTGTTCTCGACGCGACGGTAGAGGGGCATCGAAATCTTCCAAGGCCGCGAGAACGTGTCGGGGTCCTCGATGGTCGCCTCGTAGTTGAGGTGATCGTGATCGGCCAGCGTATAGCGCTCGGTGACCTTCAGATTGCCGCTGTGGTAGTTGCCGGCGCGGTCGAACCAGGTTTGGTCGTTGAAGCCGGTCACCTCGATCACGAGCGTGTCGCCTTCCCAGTGCCCGTTCGACCAGCCCATCCAGCTGTCGACCGGCGGCTCTTCGTGCTTCGCCATGTGCACGATGCGGTTGGCGCTCGCGAACTCGTAGACGAACAGGATATCGCCGTCGCCTTGCACGATGCGAAACGGATACGGCATGTAGGTCGCGCGCGGGATACCCGGCATGTAGCACTTCGCTTCCGGATCGGTCTTCGGCCAGCCCGCGCGGTTCGCGTCGCGCTGCGCCAGCGCTTCGGTCTTGTACGGAATCGTGCCGCCTTCGACCACGCTCTGGCCGGGCGGCACGGCTGCGATCGCGCCGAGCTGCCAGAAGTCCTTGAGGCCCATCGCCGAATGGTCCTCGAGGTTCCAGTAAGCCGAGTTGACGGCCTCCCAGACGCCGTTCAAGTTCGGATGGCCGTCGATCTTGGCCGGGCTCGGCTCGGCGGCGCCTACGATCGGCGCGCCGAGCACCGTCAACGCGAGCGCGGCGGCCGCGGCGGCTGCGCGCCCGAAGGAGTTGCGAATCGTCGAGGTCATTGCTTGGTCCCGCCCTTCAGTAGTTGTTGATAAGCCGAATCGAAGAACGCGAGCGCGTCGGCCGAGACCGCCGGGGCGGTCTCCGTTACGACCGTATCGCCGAGCACCTGGGCCGTGCCTTCGAAGGCCGGCCACTCGGGCTGACCCGCGCCGTTCGGATTCCCACTGCGTGCGAAGTTTACCCAGTAAGAGGACATCGTGTCCGCAAGCTTCACGTCGACCGGCGTCCAATCCTGGCCGGTCGGCAGATTATCGAACATGTACGGGATTTCCGCGACGTGGGTGGCGCCGCGCGACGGTCGGCCGGGCGCGCTCGGCGGCACGTGCGTGAAGTAGTAGACGTATGCGCCGGCGCCGCGCTTCGCCTGAAGCGCGCCGAATCTGCGCATGTGCCAAGTCGCCTCGTCGCGGAAAGCGCGCAGATACGATTGCAGTGCCTGCGCGTCGTCGTCCGCCGGATACATCGCGAGATAGCGGTCGGCGAGCGCGCCGAAGCGCTGCTTCGCCTGATCGCGGAACTGCTCGGCCGTGAAGTTCGGGCGGGCGAAGAACGTGCCTTCGTCTTGATTCGAGCCGACCAACAAGTCGACTGCGTTCTGCCGGCCTTCCGTGAACGTGAGCGACGGATCCTCCGGGATCAGGTAACCGTCGACCACGAGACCGCCGCCGCGAATGCTCCTGAATACCTCGTCAGCGGGCTTCGCGCGCAGCGCCGCGATCGATTTCGCGTCGCCATCGGCGAGCGCCTTCTCGCCGGCCTGCTCGGCACGCGCAAGCGTGTTCATTCTCGACATGCCCAAGCCCATGAAGCCGCCGCTCTGCGCAATGGCGTGCTCGAAGAGGCCTTTCGCGACCGGCGAGCCGATGAGCGCGGACGTGAGATTGCCGCCGGCCGATTCGCCGAACACCGTCACGTTGCGTGCGTCGCCGCCGAAGGCCGCGATGTTGCGCTGCACCCAGTGCAGCGCCGCGATCGCGTCGAGCATGCCGTAGTTGCCCGAGACCTTGTGCGCGGATTCCTTGCTGAGGTCGGGATGCGCGAAGAAGCCGAGCGAGCCGAGCCGATAGTTGATGGTGACGACGACCGCGCCTTTCTTCGCGAGGCCCTCACCGCCGTAGCGCGGCTCCGAGCCTGCGCCGCCGAAGAACCCGCCGCCGTAGAGCCACAGCATCACCGGACGGCGCTCTTGCGCCGACGTCGCGGTGGTCCAGACGTTCAGGTAAAGGCAATCCTCGCTCGGCGGCGGCGCGCTGCCCGCGTTCGCTCCGCCGGGGCCGCCCTGCATGCAGCGCGGCCCGAATGCCGTCGCTTGCTTCACGCCGTCCCATGCCGCGACCGGTTGCGGCTCGCGCCAGCGGTTTGCGCCGACCGGCGCAGCGGCGTACGGGATGCCCTTGAAGACGCGCACCTCGGCACTGTCGCCCGCGGTGCCGGCGATTCGCCCGGAGTCGATCTTCACCTCGAGCGGAATCGCTGCCCGCGAGGTCGCGGTTGCGCCGAGCAGCGCGCACAAGCCCGCCGCCATCAGCCGACACTTCATGCGGAGCCCCCCTCGCAGTTTCTTAGGAATTGTCATCGCGCGTGGTCCGCGCCCGCGTGCGGCACGTAGAATGCAACGATTACGCAGTCCCGTCGGCCCTTCTATTGGAAACAAGCGGCCGCTGTCAAATCGGTGTCGAAAGAGGTAGTTGCGCGTGTCGTTCGTAAGTTTTCTGCAGTCGATTCAGGACTCTACCTTCAGTACTGCTTTGCGCGAGTCGGTCTACATGTGGGGCATTGTCGACGGCATCCACGTGCTCGGTCTGTCAATTTTTCTCGGCATGCTGCTGTTCTGGGAGCTCAAGCTGTTCAATTCCGGAGTGCGCGGCGCGTCGGTCGCGGAAACCTGGGCGCGGCTCGCGCCTTGGATATTGGCGGGCTTCGTGATCATGCTCGTCACGGGTGTGCTGCTGTTCGTGTCGGAGCCGGTTCGCTTCTACGGCAACGTTTTTTTCCGGATCAAGATGGTCGCCCTCGTGATCGTCGGTGCCAACGCCCTCGGCTTCCATTTCAGCATCGGCCGCAGGCTCGTCGACTGGGACGAGCGGCCGCTGCCGGCGAGCGCCCATTGGGTCGGCGTCGTATCGATCACGCTGTGGGTGCTGATCGTGTTCTGCGGCCGGTTGATCGCCTACAACTGGTTCCCGTCGCTCGTATAGGAGGGTCGCATGCCGATATTGCATGCCTTTCAGTGGATCCAGAACACTTGGCTGGCCGTCACGATCAACGACTCGACTTACGCGTTCGCCCTGATCGAGTCGTTCCATCTCGTTGCGCTCGCGGTGATCGGCGGGGCCGTGCTGTTCGTCGACGTCCGGCTTTGGGGCGCCGGCTTTCGTAATCAGCCGGTCGCGGAGGTCGCGAGGGCTGCGCGCCCGTGGCTGATCGGCAGCCTGATCGTGATTCTGCTCACGGGATACTTGCTGTTCAGCACGCTCGCGGCGGACAAGTACTACTGGAACATCGCCTATTGGTGGAAGATGGGGTTTCTCGCCGCGGCCATCGTGTTCACCTTCGTCGTGCGCCAGCCCTACGCCCTGCGCCGCGGCACGACCGGCGGCACCGCAGCGGCTCGGTTGATCGGCGGCGTGTCGATCTTCTTGTGGCTTGGCGTCGCGGTGATGGGGCGCTCGATCGGGTTCATCTGAACGGCCGGATTGCAGCGCCGGAGCGTGCCCCGCGTCACTCGTAACGCAGTGAGCGAATCGGATTCGTGCGTGCGGCCTTCAGCGTCTGCAGGGCCATCGTGCCGTATGCGACGGCGAGCGCGGCTGCGGTTGCGACGACGAACCAAATCGGATTCACCCACGTACGATAGGCGAACCCGTCGAGCCACCGCTGCATCGTGAGGTAGGCGAGCAGCGATGCGACGACCGAGCCGATCGCGACGAGCACGAGGATGTTACGGGCGAGCAGCGTGACGATCTCGGCTTTCGATGCGCCGAGCACTTTGCGGATCCCGATCTCCTTCGTGCGCTGCTCGGTCGTGAACGCCGCGAGACCGTACAGCCCGAGACACGCCACGAAGATGCAGACGCCCGCGAAGATCGCGATCAGCTTCATCATGCGCTGCTCCGAGAGATACAGCTCGTCGAGCGAATCGTCGACGAACTTGAACTCGAACGGATGCTCGGGATCGAGTCGCGAGAACACGCCGCGGATGAATTCGATCGTGTCGCGAATGCCTTCGCCCGCGACGCTGACGACGAGCAGCCGCTTCTGGAACGGCCGGAGGTTCGGCGGTACTTGCGAGAAGTCGTCGCGGAACTGGTACATCAGAAACGGCTCGATCGGATTGTGCAGCGACTTGAAGTTGAAGTCCTTGACCACGCCGATCACGGTCTCTTTGAGCGGTCCGGCTTGAACGCGCTTGCCGATCGGATCGCGCCAATGCATGCGCGCGACCAGCGTCTCGTTCGCGAGCACGCCGCTCGTCGCATCGGTGCCCATGGCCTCGGAGAAGTCGCGGCCCTTGACGACTTGCATGCCCATCACGCTCAGGAAGTCGTCTGCGATCGGCATGTGGTTCAACGAGGTCTGCTCCATCACGCCGTCGTTGTTCTCGACCTGAACGACGTTGATCGGAAAGTTTTGGCCCATCATCGAGCCGCTCGCGCTCACGCCCAGCACGCGCGGGTTCGCCTTGAGCTCGTTGCGAATCACCGGCACGCGCTCGATCATGTCGACGCCGTGCAGCGTGATCATCAGACGATTGTCCTTCGCGAATCCGAGCGATTTCGATGCGACGAACCGCATCTGCGACGCCATCACGAGCGTGCAGGCGATCACGCACACCGAGATCGTGAACTGCACGAACACGAGGAACTGCCGCATGGCGCTGCTGCGCGTGCCTCCTTTGGCGGCCGCCATGAGCGCGGCGGTCGGCGCGACCGCCGCCAGATAGAATGCGGGGTAGAGGCCCGAGAGGACGCCGAGCGCGAGCGCGCCGCCGATCAGCAGGGCTACGACCTTCGGCTCCGCTGCGAGGTGTAATGCGAGGTGCTTGCCGAGCAACTCGTTCAGCGGCGTGACGGCGAGGACGAGCTTCAGGAGCAGCACGCCGATCACGAGGGCGGCGAGCGTCAGCACGACGGCTTCGGCCAAAAACTGCGCCGTGAGCGCGAGCCGGCCGGCGCCGAGCACCTTGCGCAGCCCGACTTCCTTCGCGCGCTTCGTCGCGCGCGCGGTCGCGAGGTTCATGTAGTTGATCGCCGCGACGAGCAGGATGAACACCGCCACCGCCGAGAAGCCGTAGACGTAGGCGACGTTGGCGGTCGGCAGGTCGTAGCCGACCTCCGATCGCAGATGGATATCGGCGAGAGGCTCGAGCCAACCGCGCCACGTCGCATTGATGGCCTTGCCGATGTCCTGCATGTTCTTGTCGAAGAACTGCTGCGAAATCGCGTCGAACTTGTGCGCGTCGTAGTTCTCGGGCATCACGAGATACGTGAAGAGCCCGATGTTGTAGAGCCGCTGTCGCCGCTGGCTGTCGTCGGTCGGATCTTGAAAGCTCGGGTTCGTGCGCGAGAACAGCAGGTCGTACTGCAGGTGCGAGTTCTCGGGTAGGTCCGCGAACTCGAGCGTGATCTGCCGCTCCTCGCCGTTCTCGAGCGTGATGGACTTGCCCACGGGATCGGCGTCGCCGAAGTAGCGGCTCGCGAACGTTCGGCTCACCGCGACCGAATTCGGCGCCGTGAGCGCGGTTTTCGGGTCGCCCGAAAGCACCTCGTGCGTGAACACGTCGAAGACATTTGGATCGGCGGCGTAGGTGTTGCGCCAATACAGCCGATCTTCGCCCGAGGCGATCAGCTGCTCGCCGAGCCCCTGCAGCCGGACGAAGTCTTGCACCTCGGAGAACTGTTCCTTGAGCAAAGGCCCGAGCGCGACCGAGGTGGCCGCGAACCGGTCGAGCTTGCCATTGATCGTGAACTCGTTCGCGACGCGGAAGATCCGCCGGTAGTTCACGTTGTGCTGGTCGTAGGTGAGCTCGCTGCGCAAGTACAAGCCGAGGACGACGCAGCACGCGACGGCGATCGAGAGTCCCGCGAGATTGATCACAGCGTAGCGCTTGTCGCGGTACAGCGAGCGCAGCGTGATCTTCAATGCGTTTTGGAACATCAGCTCTTGCGGTGCGAATTCGGTCCCGCGAACCCGTCTCCTGAGCGGCACCGCGGCGTTGCGCGGCGAGGGCTCGCCGCGGCGACCGCTGCCGACTGCATTACGGCGATAATGCACATGGCCGGGACCCGTTGTAAAGCGGGGTCCGCGTGCCGGCGGCGGGGCGGCTGCCGCGTATGATTCGGCCAACGGGTTACGCCGGGGTGAACGAGCATGGACGATGCGGGTCCGCGGCGGTTGCCGGAGAGCCCGGCGGCGGAGCGCAACAAGCAGGCAATCCTCGAGGTGCTCGAGCGCTTGTTGCCGACCGTCGGCACGGTGCTCGAGGTTGCGAGCGGCACCGGGCAGCACGTCGTGCACTTCGCACGGGCTTTGCCGAGGCTGGTCTGGCAGCCATCGGAGCCGGATCCCGAGCTGCGCACCGCGACCGCGGCCCGCGCCGCCGCGGCGGCGCTCGACAACCTGCGTCCCCCGCTCGAGCTCGACGTGCTCGAGGAGCGATGGCCGCCGCTCGCCGCCGACGCGATGCTCTGCATCAACATGATTCACATCGCGCCTTGGGCTGCGACGCTGGGCCTGCTCGAGCACGCGGCCGACCTGTTGCCGAGCGGGGCGCCGCTCGTGCTGTACGGCCCTTACCTGCGGGACGGTCGGCACACGGCGCCTAGCAACGAGGCGTTCGATGCGAGCTTGCGGGCGCGCAATCCCGAGTGGGGTGTACGCGATGTCGGGGAGGTCGCCTCGGTTGCGGCTCGGCTCGGCTTCGAGCTCGGCGAGGTCGTCGCGATGCCGGCGAACAACTTCACGGTGGAGCTCAGGCGCGCGACGTAGCGCTCGCACGGAGCGGGGAAGAGAATTCAGGGAAGGAAGAGGTAGTGGGCAGAAGCGGCCGCGTAGCGGTGAAATCGAAGGGGGGCGCGATTTGTGTGGCTGGCGCGACCGACCCTGCCCGCGTGTCTATAAGCAAGCGGCGTGCCAACCGCAAAAACCCCGTGCTTCAAGGCTCGAGCGTGCGTGAGGCCGCGAAATTCGCACCGTTTCGGGGCGCTTCGGCCCGCGGATGCACCAGCGTTGGCTTTTCGGGCGCGAGCAGGTCCGCACCGCCGCGCGCTCGCACGAGGTGACCGAAGAATTGCGCCGACGCTCGGGCCCAAGTGCGCCCGAGCGCGCTGCGCCGGCATGCGCCGCGGTCGAGCGTCAGCGCCGCGAGCGCCGCGGCACGCAGGTCGTCGTCGAGCACGCCGTCGACGCCCGGCGTCACGACGTCGATCGGCCCCGTGACGGGAAACGCGGCGACCGGCGTGCCGCAGGCCATTGCCTCGAGCATCACGAGCCCGAAAGTGTCGGTGCGGCTCGGAAATACGAACACGTCGGCGGCCGATAGCTGCGCCGCGAGATCGGTGCCGAACCGGTAGCCCACGAAGCGCGCGGCGGGGTAGCGGCGCTCGAGCGCCTCGCGCCCCGGGCCGTCGCCGACCACGACCTTGGTGCCCGGCAAGTCCAGCCGGAGGAACGCTTCGAGATTCTTCTCGACCGCGAGCCGGCCCGCATAGATCCAAATCGGCCGCGGGGCGGCGATCGCGTCGCGGCCGCACGGCTTGAACAGCTCGGCATCCACGCCGCGCGACCAGATCACGACGTTCGCGAAGCCGTGATCGAGCAAGTCGCGGCGCATGTGCTCGGTCGCCACCAGCGTGCGGCGCGCGGCGCCGTGGTGGCGCCGTAGATACGCGTACGACCAGGCTTCCGGAATCGGCGCGCGGCGGCGAAGGTATTGCGGGAACTGCGTGTGGTAGGACGTCGTGAACGCGAGACCTGCCGCAGCGCAGTGGCGGCGTGCGGCGGCACCGAGCGGGCCTTCGGTGGCGATGTGCACCGCGTCGGGCGCGAACTCGTCGAGCGCGGCCGCGAGCTTCGCGCGCGGCCAAAGTGCGAGCCGGATCTCGGGATAGGTCGGGCACCGGATCGTCCGGAACGCGTCCGGTGAGAGCACCCGCACGACATGGGCGGCATGCTCGAGCGCCCCGACGGTTCTGTGCAGCGTGGTCACGACGCCGTTGACTTGGGGTGTCCAGGCATCGGTCACGATCGCAATCCGCATTGGCAGTCTCCCCCAGGCAGACGCGGCGGATTGTTAGCATCCTTTCTTTATGTTCACGTTACATAGCGTGTCCAACTGACTGCGCTGAAAGAAAAAGTTCACCGGGGCGCCATCGCCTCGTCACGCCCGGGCGCGAAGCTCTCGAGCGTCCGAGGCTGCGTAGGGATCGGTGATGGCGCGGCGGTTGGCAGTGGCGTTCGAACGGTTCGATCGGGCCGAGCTCAGGTTTTGCCGCTATTTGAATCGCTCGAGCGGCTCGGTCGCGATCCGCCAGCTGTTCCGCATCGCGAGCTGGCTCGGCGACGGCTGGGGCTGGTACGCGCTGCTGCTGTGCCTGCCGCTCGTCTACGGCCGTCCGGGACTCGTGGCGGCGCTGCACGGCGGCGCGACCGCGCTCGTCGGCGTGGGGCTCTACAAGCTGATCAAGACGCGGACCGTTCGCGAGCGGCCTTACATCACGCACTCCGCGATCCACGCGGCCTCGGTGCCGCTCGATCGCTACAGCTTCCCGTCGGGCCACACGCTGCATGCGATCTCCTTCACCTGGTTGATCGCGAGCCACTTCCCGGAGCTCGGCGCGCCGCTGTCCGGCGCCGCGCTGCTGATTGCGCTGTCGCGCGTGATTTTGGGGCTGCACTACCCGAGCGACGTCGCGGCCGGCGCCGTGCTCGGCGGCCTGCTCGCGTCTGCGAGCGTCGCGCTCGGACCGCATCTGCCGATCTGAAGCCGCACGGCGACGCGCGGAAGCGGCGGCTCTCAGCCCGGCGCGAATCGCCCCCACGCGACCAACGACCAGACGACGAGGGTGAGCGTGAGGCTCATGAACACCGCGGCCGACCCCAGGTCCTTCGCCTGGCCCGACAGTCGATGATGATCCAAGCCGACGCGGTCGACGACCGCCTCGACGGCCGTATTCAGCAGCTCGACGATCAGCACGATGAAGCACGAGCCGATCAAGAGGGCACGCTCGACGGCCGTGCGGCCGAGCCAGCAGGCCGTCGGCACGAGCACGAACGCAACCGTGCACTCCTGACGGAACGCCGCCTCGTTGCGCCACGCGGCCTTGAGCCCCGCGATCGAGAAGATGGTCGCGTTGACGATCCGGCGCATGCCGGTGTTGCCTGTTTTCGCCATTCGGTCGTTGTCGCTCGGCGCCGCGAGCGCGGATCGTAACAGACGAGC
Source organism: uncultured Gammaproteobacteria bacterium (assembly GCA_963817615.1). Classification (GTDB taxonomy): domain Bacteria; phylum Pseudomonadota; class Gammaproteobacteria; order Steroidobacterales; family Rariloculaceae; genus FEN-1219. The sequence continues at coordinate 17,218 of CAWFPH010000006.1, forward strand.
GGCGCGCACTGCGTTGCTAGGCGGCGTCGCGCACCGCGATCGAAGGCACCGCGACCGGCGCGGCGGGACGCCAGGTCAAAATGGAGAGCGCGCCGTGCGCGTCCTCGACCAGCGCCGTGCAGCTCTCGACCCAGTCGCCGTCGTTGCAGTAGACGAGCCCGTCGCGCTCGACGAGGTCCGCTTTGTGGATGTGGCCGCAAACGACGCCGTCGACCTTCGCCTCGGACGCCGCGAGCAGCGATGCGCGCTCGAAGCTCGCGATATAGCGCCGCGCTTTGCCGACCCGCGACTTCACGTGCTGCGCAAGCGACCAATACGGCCGGCCGCGCAGCTCGCTGACCCAATGCACGAGCCGGTTCAGTGCGAGCAGCGTGCGGTACGCCACGGTGCCGATCCGCCGGCCGGCCGCGTCGCATTTGATCACGGCGTCGAACTCGTCGCCGTGCAGCACGAGCAGCCGCCGGCCCGTCCGTGTCGTGTGCACGTCGTGGCGCTTGATCTCGAGCGTGCCGAAGCGCACGCCGATGAGCGCGCGCAGGTCGTGATCGTGGTTGCCGGGGATGTAGATCACGCGCGCGCCGCCGCGACTCTTTTTCAGCAGCAACCGCAGCACTTCGGTATGGCTCTCGGGCCAAAAGAAGCTCTGCCGCAGGCTCTCGAGATCGATGATGTCGCCGACGAGGTACAGCTTCCTGCAGCGGGTCCGCCGCAGGAAGTCGAGCAGGAGCCCCACGCGGCAATCGCGTGAGCCGAGATGGACGTCGGACAACCATACCGTTTCGAACCACTCGGCTTGCATCGTGGCCGCTCTTCTGGCCTATGACGGTCGTAGGTTAGCGGCCGATCTTTAAACTTTGTTGTCAGTTCCTTGGCCAACGTATTGCAGAACCACGCCTTTCTCGGGGACCGCGGTCTCCCTGTCACCCGTTCTTAACATTCACGCGCAAGACTAGCGCCCCGGTGCGGTAAGGCTGAGCGACGGGCGTGCAGACGCTGTTGATCTCCGACGTCTATTTCCCGAGGGTCAACGGCGTTTCGACTTCGATTGCGACCTTCCGCCGCGATCTCGCGGCGCTAGGTTGCACGAGCTGGCTCGTCGCGCCGCGCTATCCGCAGGCGTGGGCCGACGACGAGAAGACGCTGCGCCAACCGTCGCGCTACGTCGTCTTCGATCCCGAGGACCGCATGATGGTCGGTGCGAGCGCCGAGCGCGCCTGCCTTCGTCTTCGCGGCGAGGCCGACGTCGTGCACGTCCAGACACCGTTCGTCGCACATTGGATCGGACGCAGAGTGGCTCGCGCGCTCGGGCTGCCGTTGATCGAGACTTACCATACGTTTTTCGAGGAGTACCTGCACCACTACGTGCCGCTGCTGCCGCGCGCGCCGTTGCGTGCGCTCGCACGCGCGGTGTCGCGCCGCCAATGCGCGGCGGTCGACGCGGTCGTCGCGCCTTCGGCCCAGCTGGCCGCGGTGTTGCGCGGCTACGGCGTTCGCGAGCGCATCGAGGTGATCCCGACCGGGCTCGATCTCGAGGATTTCGAGGGCGGCGACGGCGCGGCGTTTCGCGCGAGTCACGGCATCGAAGCGGGTCGTCCCATGATGCTCTTGGTGAGCCGCGTGGCGCACGAGAAGAACATCGAGTTCCTGATTCGCGTGCTCGCGGTCGTGCGGCGCTCGGTGCGCGACGTGCTGCTCGTCATCGCGGGCGAGGGGCCTGCGCAAAACGCGCTGCGGTCGCTGGTTCACGCGCGAGGGCTCGAGTCGAACGTGCTGTTCGTCGGTTATCTCGACCGCGCGACGACGCTGCGCGATTGTTATCGCGCGGCCGACGTGTTCGTGTTCGCGTCGCGCACCGAGACGCAGGGCCTCGTGCTGCTCGAGGCGCTCGCGCTCGGCACGCCGGTCGTGTCGACCGCGGTGCTCGGCACGCGCGAAGTGCTCGACGGCGCGCGTGGCGCGATCGTTTGTCCCGAGGAAGTGGCTACGTTCGCGGAGGCGGTGAGCGCGGTGCTCACGCAGCCCGATTTTCGCGGCAGCCTGGCCGCGGCCGCCCGCGAGCATGTCGCGGCCCGTTGGTCGAGCGCCCAGTCGGCGCGCCGGCTGCTCGCGCTGTATCGTGAGGTTAGCGCTGCAGTCGTGCCCGAGGGCGCGCCGTCAGCGCCGCCGCTCGAGCGCTGAGGACAGCATGCGCAAGTCGCGCAGCTCGAGCGATCGCTTGAACGCCTCCCGATCCATGCGATCGATCAGGTCGGTCAGCGTTTCGCCGTGCGCCTTGGCTTCGTCCAGCTCGGCCCCAGCGGAGGATCCTACGTCGCGTTCTTCGCCGCGTTCTCGTTCCGCGCTCATCGCGTGCCTTCGTTCTAGTGTCCACGGATGATAGCCAAAACATCTCGGGCGCGACAGCCGCGCAGCGCGTCACGACCGTTACATTCCCGAAACAGTATCGTTGCCGCCGTCAAGGCGGCGCGGGGCGCTCGAGGCGCTCGCTGCGCAGCGTGGGGCGATCGAACGGAAACTGCTCCGTTCGGACACGCGGGTCCGTGAGCCCCTGGGCGATGAATGCGGTGAGATTGCGAATCTGCATAGGCGTGAGATTGAACGCGTATGTGCCGAAGCCGGGAATGCCGTCGCGCTCCGGCAGCGGCGGCGACTGCACGTAGAACGCAATCGCGCTGCCGAGCGTCGCGAACTCGCCCGTATGCATGTACCGCGGCCGCAAGCCCGCGTTGCGCAGACTCGGCACCTTCATGGCGCCCGCGTCCTCGGGCGAATGGGTGACCCGCTCGCGACCGAGATCGTACGCCGCGCGGCGCACGCCGATCTGGAAGAACCGATTCGTCGTGAACAATGGCGGCTGATGGCACGCGACGCAGTGCAGCTCCTGAAACGTGCGCCAGCCCTCGAGCGCGTCACCGGTGAGCGCGTCGGCGTCGCCGGCCTCGTAGCGGTCCCACGCCGTGCGATCGGCCGCGAGCGTGCGCTCGTAGGTCGCAATGGCGAACGCGATGCGCACGGGGGTAATCGCAGTGTCACCGAACGCGGCCGCGAACAGCGTCCGCATACGACGGCGTGTCGGCGAGCGCAGCCGCGACGTCGGCCGGCAGGCTCGTTGCAAGCGCGAGCGGCCGAGCGGCCGCGATCGTTGCGACGACGTCTTGCCATTGGCGGCCCGCCTTGGCCATCTCCGTGCCGTTCAAGAGCGACGCGAGCGCCTGGTTCTCGAGCGCGCCGCCGTGCGCGATCGCGACGCGGCCGGTCAAGGGATCGTCGAACCGCGAGCCGGCGCGGCCGTCCCAAAACAGCTCGTCGGCCCAGAGCCCGCCGAAGTACGACGGTGCGAGCCGCGCCGATATCTGCGGCCGATCGCCGAACGGTGAATGCGGCCGCGGCCTGCCGTCGGGCCCCAAGCTCGCGATGCCGGGAGAGCCGCGGACGTCGTCGATCGTGCCCTTGTCGGTCCCGGGATAAACGCCGGCGCGCGGGTCCGCGCCGCCGGCGGCCGGGCGATGGCACGTGCCGCAAGCGATCGAGCCGTCGCTCGAGAGCTGCTCGTCCCAGAACAGAATCTTGCCGAGCACGCGCTTCGGCTCGGTGATCGGATTCTCCGCCGGCACGGGCACGCTCGGCACGGCCGCGAGCAGTGTGCGGCAGAACGCGAGCGCGAGGCCGCCCCAGGCGAGCGCGAGCAGCCGCATGCGGCGAGCACGATGCATGGCGGCATTCTACGGGCTCTGAGGCCGTGCGCCGACCGAGGGCTGCGGGCCCGTGCGCCGAGGGCCCGGCCGGCTGCCGCCGCGAGGAGCCGGTCCTGTACACTACGCACCCCGCGGCGGCTGCAGGACCGCCGCGGTCTAGCCGAGGAAACCGCGAATGCCCGATCTCGCTGCGTTGCGCACGACCGACCCCGACATCTACGAGCTGATCCGGCTCGAGACGAAGCGGCAGGACGAATACATCCGCTTGATCCCGTCGGAGAACTACGCATCGACCGCCGTCATGGAGGCGACGGGCTCGATCCTGAACAACAAATACTCCGAGGGCTATCCGGGGCGCCGCTACTACGAGGGCCAGATCTATATCGACCAGGTCGAGACGCTCGCGATCGAGCGAGCGAAGGCGCTGTTCGGCATGGCGCACGCGAACGTGCAGCCGTACTCGGGCTCGCCGGCCAATCAGGCCGTGTACCTCGCGCTCGCGAAGCCGGGCGAGCACGTCATGGGGCTCGGGCTACCGTTCGGCGGCCACCTGACCCACGGCTGGAACGTGAACTTCTCGGGCATCGTGTATCACGCCGACCAGTACGATGTGGATCCGGAGACGCACCGCGTCGACTTGAACCGCGTGGAGTCCCTGGCGCGGCAGACGCGCCCGAAGATCATATTTTGCGGCGGCACGGCGTATCCGCGCGTCTGGGACTACGCGGGCTTCGCCGAGATCGCGAAGGCCGTCGGCGCGACGCTCGTCGCGGATATCGCGCACATCGCGGGCCTGATCGTCGGCGGTGCGCATCCGCATCCCGCGCCGTACGCGAGCATCGTGACGACGACCACGCACAAGACGTTGCGCGGGCCGCGCGGCGGCATGATTCTGTCCGACGGCAAGCATGCGAAGGAGCTCGACCGGGCGGTGTTCCCGGGGCTGCAGGGCGGGCCGCACAACCACACGACGGCCGCGATCGCGGTTGCGCTCAAGGAAGCCTCTACGGAGGACTTCAAGCGCTATGCGCAGCAGATCGTGAGCAACGCGAAGGCGCTCGCGGCGGCGCTCGAGCAGCGCGGCTTTCGGCTCATCTCGGGCGGCACCGACAACCACTTGATCCTGATCGACGTGACGCCGCGCGGCATCACGGGCAAGCCCGCCGCGAAAGCGCTGCACGCGGCCGGCATCGAATGCAACTACAACACGATTCCGTTCGATCCCCGCAAGCCGTTCGATCCGAGCGGGCTTCGCATCGGGACGCCGTCGATCACCTCGCGCGGCATGCGCGAGCAGCACATGGAGGCGATCGCCGAGTGGATCGATCGCGTCCTCAAGGTCGCGGACGACGAAACGGAGCTACGCGCGATCCGCAACGAGATCGCCGAGTTCTGCAAGCAGTTTCCGGCGCCGGGGATTCGGGTTTAGGCAAACGCGCTCGCGCGCCGCGGGGCGCCGTGCTGCTCGGGTACGGTACGGTCTTGCGGCGCGAGAACGCTCAGCGCTTGAGATCGAGCTTCACGTCGACCGACACGTCCTGACCGACCCAGCTCGTGTCGTTCCAACCTTCGCCGACGTTGTAGTCGAACCGGTTCAGCGCCATCGTGCCGGCGAATTGCGCGGTGCTCGCTTTGCCGCCCGAGGTCTCCGCCGGCGTGAGCGTGAACTTCATCGTCGCGGGCTTCGTCTGGCCCTTCAGCGTGAGCTTGCCTTCGGCCTCGTAGGAGCCGTCGCTCGCGCGCGTGATCTTCTCGGATTCGAAACGCGCCTCGGGAAACTGTTTGCAGTCGAACCAATCCTTGTCGACGAGCGCGGTGTCGCGATCCGCATCGCGCGTGTTCACGGTGGCCGTCTGCACGACGCCCATGATGCTGCCCTTGGTCGGATCGGCCGCGTCGAGATCGATTTTCGCGGTGAACATCCCGAATTTGCCCGTGAACTTCGTGCCCTGCTGGATGCCGGTGAAGGAGACCGAGCTCGTCTCGGGGACGACCGTCCAGTCGGCGGCCAGCGTGCCGACGGAGAACGTCAAGCCGGCGATCGCGATCAGCGGCTTCAGATAACGGGAATGGCTCATGGTCGGGCCCTCGTTCGACGAATGTAATCCATTGTATCGGTGCCTATCGAGGCGGGCAAAGCGCGTTGCCGATGCTTGAGCTATCTGCAGACGGCCGGCGCAGCCATTGGCCGTGGAGGAGCCATTGCCTAGAATCGCTCGCTCGCGAACGGAGGAGTGAGCAATGCGAGCCGGTCGCTGCCGCATAACGCATCTGCGCTGGCGCCGGGGGCGCAGGTCGTGCGCTCGCGGCATCGGCCGCTCGGTGCGGCGGCCGCACTGGCCCATGCACGGCGGCCGCGCTCGGCTGCACTCGGCCACCGCCGGCGCCACCGAGCCTGCCGGCCGCGCTGCGCTCTCGCGCCGAGCGCCACGGCGCTGCCGGCCGCGGACTGGCCGGGCTAGACCGCGATCTCGGCGGCACGCGCTTTTCGCCGCTCGCGCAGATCAACGCGGGCAACGTCGCAAACCTCAAGCGCGCTTGGGGCTACGATCTCGGCCGCAATACCACCACGGGCAGCTTGCCGGGCGGCTCCGAGCTCACCCCGCTCGTGGTCGCAGGCGTGCTGTACCTCGCGACGGCGGACCGCATCGTTGCGCTCGACGCGGCCTACGGCTCCCAAATTTGGAGTCACG
>CAWFPH010000007.1:0-100905 GCA_963817615.1 uncultured Gammaproteobacteria bacterium
ATCACGCTCGCATCGTCGGGTGTGCGGATTTCGAGTTGGCCCTGGAACAGAGAGATCGTGGTCGTGTCGCGCTGTACGGCAACGTTGAATTGCGTGCCTTTCACGACCGCGACCAAGAACGGTGTTTCGACTCGCAACCTGCCGACGTCGCGATGCTCGACGTCGTAAAAGACGTTGCCACGATATTGCACGAGCCGTGCGATGAGTTGACCGTCGGTCGCCTCGGCGGGTATTTCCACGTCGCTGTCGGCTGCGATCGTGATCGACGTGCGACCTTGCGAAAGCCCGATCATTCCGTCGTCGCCCGTGGTGATGCGGCCGGGGAGGTTCACGGTGGACCCGACCTCGACGGCGGTCTTGGTGCCGCGCATCGCGACGGAGACTGTGCCCGACAGCGCATTGACCGAGACGCGGTGCGGATCGCCGAATCGCGCGGAGTCCGGGCTCGTCGCGAACGCGGCGGCCGCGAACGATGCGATCACCGCGAGCTTGAGAGTGGTCGATAGCGCAGTTGTTGTTTTCCGCATCGCCATGCTCGACTCCTTGTCGTCAGGTCGCGACATGATAGTGATCGACGTAGGCGAATGATGTGAGCACACTCACGGCAAATGCGACGCGCGTTGTTCATAATGCGCGCCCTTCTTGTTCAGCCGAACACGTCGCCGATGCTGGCTTTGCGCTTTCCGGCACGCCCACTTGGGCCGCGCTCGAGCGAGTGGTTGTTGCGGCGGCGAGCAACCGCGATCCGAGTTTGCATAATCGCGGTTTTGTTTGAAGTAATCGCTGCGCCCGCGCTCGCCGCGCCTGTTCTGAGCTCCGTGGTGATTCGCGGGGCGAGCGTCTACACCGCGCCGCAATTGTTCGGCGTGTACCGCGATCAGCTCGGCAAAGAGATCTCGGTCGAGGGCGCCCGCGCGATCGTGGCCGCGCTCGCCGCAAAGTACGACAGCGACGGCTACGCACGGCCGCAGGTCAAGCTCGACGACTCGCTGACGGCGGCGGGGGTCCTCCGGATCGACGTGTTCGAGCCGCGAATCACGACCGTGAAGGTCACCGGGGATCCGGGGCCGCACCGCGCCCGCCTCGAGCAGCTCGGCGCCCGGCTCGAGTCCGATGGGCCGGTCGAGCCGGCTGCGATGCAAACGACGCTGCGCCGGATGCGTGATCTTCCGGGCTTGCAGGTGTCGGCTACCACGGAGCGCGATCCGGCCGCGCAGAACCTCTACACGCTCGACCTCGACACTCACTTCGAGCCGATGACCGGCACGGTGCGGCTCAGCAACCGCGGCACCGACGAAGCAGGGCCGTACTTCGTGATCGGCCAGTTGCTCGCCAACGGACTGTTCGGCGGGCGTACGAGCTTGGGCACGATGTTCGGCGCGGCGACCGATTTCGACGAGTTTCACGGCATTGGCGTGCTTGCGAACGTCGGTCTCGTCGAGTCGGGCTCACGGCTGTCGTTCAGCGCTTTCCGCTCGCGCTCGAATCCTCACGAAGCGGTCGACCGCGATGATCTGTATCTGCGCGATCGCGTGACGCTCGGCGCCGCGCTACCGTTTCCGGGATTGGCGCTCGCCAATGCGGCGCTGTCGCTCATGCTCGATCTCGACGATCTCACGATCACGCGTTCCGACGTGCTCTTGCGTGACGAGCGGCTGCGGATGCTGAACGTCGGCTCGAGCTGGAATTGGCAGCACGCGTCGACTCAATCGGCGGCGTCCGCCGAGATCATCAAAGGGCTCGGAGGGCTCGGCAGCGGACTCACGGCGCTCGACCTTGCGACGGATCCGCGCCGCAGCGATTTCGTGCTGACGCGCTTCACCTACATACGCCTCAAGCGTCTCGGTGAGCGGTGGAGCGTGCGGGTCGACACGTTCGCGCAAGAAACAGCCTATGTCCTCCCGTACGACGAGCGCTTCAAGATCGGCGGCGATCGACTCGGTCGCGGCTTCGAGGTGGCGGAGATCGCCGGCGACCGCGGCGTCGGCGCGAAGCTCGAAGGCCGTCGCCAGCTGGTCGACGCTCCGGCCGCGCTCGGACGGGCATCGTTGTACGGGTTCTACGATCTCGGTGCGGCTTGGAAGAACGATGCACCCGATCGCGAGTCCGCGGCGACCGCGGGTGTCGGCTTCGGTATGCAGACGCCACGGCTCACCGGCTCGGTCGAGCTCGCGCAGCCGTTGACGCATCCGGACGTCGAGGGGCGCAAGGACCTGTCGCTGTTCGCGGAGATTTCGATTCTGTTCTAGCGCTGAGAGTGCGACGTTCGCCGCCGCGAGGTCACTTCCGTACTCCAGTCTGTCGCGCATTTCGAAGGATCGCGATTATGGGTGCGCCGTACCGAACCGTGCGGTGTTGGAGTGGACGGTCGTCGGCGCTTATGATGCCCGGCCTCGATTTCGATCCACAACAACACGAAGGGAGTCCAACCGTGGGAAGGGAAAGCGTGACCGCGACTCAATCATCGCGCTCGAGCACAGCATCGAAGGAGCGCTTCGATTCGAACGGTGCACGCAAAGCCGCGATCGCGCTGCTCACGGCGATCTACAAAACCGGTCGACACGGAACGATCGCAGAAGTGTTGATAGCATTGGAAGTCATCGATTCGAATCTCGAGGGGCGGCCGCATTCGATGAAGTCGTTGTCGACCAGGCTGGGTATTCCCTATACCTCCGTGTCTCGCATCGTCTACTCGCTGACCTCCGAAGCACGGCCCGGCGGATTGCTGAAGCTCGTCGCCGACACCAAAGACCGGCGCCGCAAGCACATCGAGCTCGACGGCGACGCGTTCAAGCGCTCCACGCCGCCCATCCGCGCGCTCGAGAAGGCCATGATCGACTACTACGGCAGCTCCGTTTACAAGCTCAAGAAAGACAAGACCAACTGAGCTCTGCGCCCGGTTGCCCCAGGCCCCGGGCACGCCGACCCGCCCCCGGCCCTTTGCCCGTCCGAGCCGCCTGAGCGGCCCCGCGTTCGCTGCCTTCCTTCGTTAAAGAATCTTTCTCGAGCGGCCGATAAGGGGTCGGGAGACCCCTCCGGGCTGCCGCGCGCCCGCGCGGCCCATGCAGAGAAGAGGACGATGCAGCAGAGCAACACGGCCGATACGGTGATCCTTGCGGCAGATTATGGTGAAGTGCGCGCGTCGAGCGCTGCGCTCATCGAGGAGCTCGAAGTCTCTCTCAACGACGACACGCTCGAGCTGCCGTCGCTGCCGGAGGTCGCGCTCAAGATTCGCAAGGCGCTTGCGGACGAGAACGTGTCGCTCATGGAGGTGTCGCGGCTGATCGGGTCCGACCCGGCGCTTGCCGCCCGGATCTTGAAGACGGCAAACAGCGCTCTTTTTTATCGCGGCAGCAAGCCGATTACGAGTGTGCACGCGGCCGTGGCCAGGCTCGGTCAACGCATGGTGCGCAACGTTGCATTGTCGTTTGCCGCCCAGCAGGTGTTCATCGGCTACGGCAGCCAGCACGTGCGCACGTATCTCACGAGCATTTGGCAGCATAGCGTGCATACCGCCGCGCTCGCCCACATGCTCGCGCGAGTGCGCACGCGGCTGAATCCGGACGATGCTTTCCTCGCGGGTCTGCTGCACGAGGTCGGCAAGCTCTACATCCTGCTGCGCGCTCGCGATCGCACCGATCTCTTGTCTGCCGGCGCCGCGTTCGAGGCGGTCCTCGCCGCCTGGCACCCGCGCGTGGGACGCGCGGTGATCGAGGCGTGGGAGTTGCCGGCCGAGCTTTCGGCTGCCGTCGGCGACCATCAGAGCTGCCCGCTCGAAGCGTCCGAGCCGCCCACGCTGACCCAGGTCGTAGCCGTCGCGAACTACCTCGCCGAGCACAGCGACATTGCGTGCAACGACGCCGACTTCTACTCGAAGGCGCCGGACTTCGGGTCGCTGTCCGTCGACAAGCCGACGTTCGATTGGCTGATCCGCGCGGGCGACGTCGACATCCGGCTGCTGATGCTCGCGTTCGGCGTTTAGCGAGGTTCGAGCCGTCTTCCGGAGCGGCGCCGCTTGCTGGCTTTGCGCGCCGCTCGCCGGCGTCAGGGCTCGGCCCACCGGCGCAGCAGATTGTGGTAGACGCTGGTGAGCGTGAGCACCGCGCGCCGGTCCGCGCCCGCCAAGGTCAGCGTTTGAATCGACGTGTCGAGCTCGAACAATAGCCTGCGCCGGCCGTCGTCGCGCACGAGGCTTTGGACCCAGAAGAAGCACGCGAAGCGCGTGCCGCGTGTGACCGGCCGCACTTCGTGAAGGCTGCTCGAGGGGTAGACGATCAGGTCGCCGGCCGGCAGCTTGACCTCATGCTCGCCGTAGAGGTCGTCGATCACGAGCTCGCCGCCGTCGTACTCGTCCGGGTCGCAGAGGAACAGCGTGCACGAGACGTCGCTGCGCAGGTTCGCAGAGGGCTGGTGCGGCGTAGTCGGCAGGGCCATGATCGCACCGTCGACGTGGAAGCCGTAGCGGCCGCCGCCTTCGTAGCGATTGAAACGCGGCGGAAGCGTCCGTGCCGGCAGCACGGCCGCATGATAGAGGGCATGCTGCGCGAGCGCTGCTAGCACCACGCGGTCGAGCTCGGCGCGCAACGGCGAGGACTCCGGCAGCTGCAGGTTGCGCTTCACCTCCGCACCCTGCGGACCGACCGTTTCGCGGCCGTCGGTCCACTCGGCTGCCGCGAGCTTGCCGCGAATGGCCGCGACTTGCTCGCGGCTCAAGACATCAGGAACGTGTACGAGCATGGCGGCGGCGTCCGCGCTCCATCAGAAGCGGACATTTGCGGTGAGCAGCCACGAGCGCGGCATTCCTGGCGTGTAGCGGTAGCCGCTCTTGTTGATCGCCGCCACATAATCCTCGTCGAGCAGGTTGTTCGCGTTCAGCCGCACGTCGACACGCTTGCCGAGGGTGTAGCCGACGACCGCGTCCCACACGGTATAGGCCTGGGTGAATGCGGGCGTGCCGGGAGCGCCGTCCGTGCCGCGATGCATCTCGCCGGCGTAGCGCACGCCGCCGCCCACGGTCAGCCCGAAAGGGAACGCGTAGGTGGACCACAGCGTGAACGCCTTGTCGGGCGTATACGTCAGGTAGCGGCTCCCGTCCTGGGTCACGCTCGGCCCGTTCTCGACCGCCGTGTGCATCGTCGTGAGCCCTGCCGAAATCGCCCACGTGTCGGTCAGTCGGCCGACCGCGCTCAGCTCGATGCCGCGAACGCGTTTCTCGCCCGACGGGTAGTACTGCTGGTCGACCGGGTCCTGCACGATCTCGTTGCTCACGTCGGTGTCGTAGAGCGCGGCCGTGAGCAGAAGGCCGTCGTGGAACAGGCTCCATTTGGTGCCGAGCTCCGCGGTCTCGGCCTTCTGCGGATCGAACAACGGATTGTTCGCGTTGTTCGCGGCGCTGCTGAGCTGCAGGTTGCTGCCGCCGGGCGGCTGCTGCGAGATCGCGTAGTTCGCATAGAGGCTGCTGCTCGCCGTGGGCTTGAAGAGCGCGCCGACCTTCCAGTTGAAGAGCGTGCTCGCGACGGTCGCGTCGACGCCCGGGACGATCGTGCCGGCAAGTAACGCGCCGCAGGCCGGACCGCCGCGGCTGCCGCAGGCGACGAGACTGTCGAAGTTCGTGCGGTAGTGGTCGAAACGCACGCCGCCGTTCAGCTGCCAGCGCTCGCCGAGCTTCGCCGTGTCGAACGCATAGACGGCGGCCGTGTCGGTCCGGCCCACGCTGTCCGCGCCGTTGCGACCCCACTGGAGGCCGACTGCGTCCGGGGCTGGGTCGTATAGGTCGGCGAGCGGCCAGGCCGTGCCGTTCTGTACTGCCGCGCCGCGCGACTCGAGCTGCTCGCGCGTGAGCTCGAGGCCCGTGCTGAGATCGTGTTTCACCACGGTCCCGCCGAAGTGAGCGGTGAGGTTGGTCTGATTGGTCACGATGTGATCGGTCTGGTCCTTGAAGGTCGGCAACGCTCGCGCGATTTGCCAGGTCGACGGATCGTCGAGGTTCGGCGTCGAGAAACGTGCGGGGTCCTGCGAGGCCATGAACGACGTGAGCAAGTACGCCTGGTCGTTGCGGCCCCAGCGCAGGGTGTTTTGCATGGCGAGGCCGCTGTCGAAGTCGTGCTCGACGCGGAACGTGGCCATGTCGATCGTCACGTCGTCGAAGTCCGACGTGGTGCCGTAGAAGTTCGAAGAGTCCACGCGCGGCGCAGCGCCGATCTGCGGGCGCGCGGGGTCTGGCGTCGCATAGCCGGGCAGTCCGATGGTGGGCACGCCGCCGTCGGGCAGATTGTCCTGATCGACGTGCAGCAGGTCGACGTAGTAGCGAGTCGCGGAGCCGAGGCCGAAAGCGATGGCGGGCGCAATGCCCCAACGCTTCTGACTCACCTCGTCGCGGCCGGGCACGCCGTTGTCTTGCGTCAAGAGGTTCACGCGCATGGCGGCGTCGGCGCCGAAACCCTGGTCGAAATCCGCGGTCGCGCGTCGCTGGCCGTCGCTGCCTCCGAATGAGACGGAGACGGTGCTCGAGTTTTGGCGCCGCGGCTGCTTGGTGACCATGTTCACGGCGCCGGTCGGTGCGCTGCGTCCGTTGTCGGCGCCGGCCGGGCCCTTCGCGACCTCCACTTGCTCGATGTTGAACACGTCGCGCGAGACGGAGCCGAGATCGCGCACGCCGTCGACGAAGATGCTGCTCGAGCTGTCGAAGCCGCGCATGTAGATCGCGTCGCCAGTATTGGTGCTGCCGTTCTCGCCCACGAAGAACGTGCCGACGCCCGGGCTGTTGCGCAGGGCTTCGGTCAGCGAGGTCGCGCCTTGCTCGTTGAACAGATCTTTCCCGATCACGTTGATCGTCTGCGTGGTGTCGACGAGCGGCTCCGTGAATTTCCGCGACGATAGGTTTCCCGAATAGCGGTGCGCGCGCTGGCCGTACACGTCGATCTGCTCGACGCCGTCGCTCGGTGAGGGCGCCGCAGTTTGAGCCGAGGCCACCGACGCGGAGCCGAGCGCGAGCCCCGTGAGCAACGTGGCAGTCGTGAGCGAAGCCCCGTGCTCCGCGTAAGGCCGCGCGTGCTTGCGCCTCTTGATCGTCCCCATGGTCTTGCTCCTCCCTGCCGCGAGCATCCCGCGCGCTTGCGTGTTGGGAGTGAATTCTATTTGCAAACGCAAATGATTCGCAATAGCGGACAGATATCGAGGGAGGACGGCCCTAGGCAGACGCCCGGGACGGGGCGCTGTTTCGCCTTACGACGCACGAATAAGAATCGGTGGTTCAGCGACTTACGGCGTGCAACCGGCCGCGGGGCGGCGCCGCGGCGGGGGGCGCTCGAGCGGCCGCGGCGCGCGTTGCGCCGCCGCGCCGAGCAGGTCGGAGCCTCAGTCGAACGGGCCGCAGCCGGCTTGGCTGTCGGTGCAGAACGCGGGCAGGGAAGCCAAGTCGAGCGGTTCGCCGAGATAGACGTGGCGTGCGATGTCGCGGTCGTAGTCGAGCGCCGCCCCGTCCGACCGGATCGCATCCCGGCCGATTGCGACGGTTTGATCGAACGAGAAATAGTTCATCACCGTGCTCACCGGACCGTCCGCGAAGTTGTGCCGAAAGCCGAGCGCGTGTCCGACCTCGTGTGCGACGACGTACCGAAGGTGGTCGCCTTGGGCGTCGGGTGCGCCGTCGCCGACGGTCTTCGCGAGTATGAAGATGTGGGCGTGCAAGATTTCGCCGGTCAGCGGATCGGTTTGAATATGCGAAGTCGAAGCGTACTCGCCGCTCGTCACCCATTGAATGACGTTGTAGTCGGGGTCCGGCGCCGTGACGCCGGGCGGTGCGTCGATCACGCGCACGGCCTCGGTGCCGAGCGCCTTGTTCCAGTACAGCACCCCGTCGCGCGCCGCCGACCGATAGCGCTCCGGGATTTCGGCCGACAGCGCGAAAACGATCGGTCTGCGGATGTCGAACTTCGTTGCATAGAGCACGGAGTGCCCCGCCACGCGTCTCGGATAGGTCTCGTAGAACGCGAAATGGTTGAAGTTTTCGATCTCGAATGGCTCGAAGCCGGGATCCTCTCGGTACGTGCTCAGGTAGTAGTGCACCAGCACGGGCTCGCCGTCGCGCGTCGCCGCCTTTTGATCGACCACGAGCAGCGGGCCGTGATGGGAGACGTCGACGATCCGGCGGTCGAGCAGTCGAAACGACGAATAGTCGAGATCACCCGAACGCCCGCAGTAATCTTCGCCCGTCCGGTCCTCCTCGTAGTAGACCTTGTCGAAGCCGGCGTTCAGATCGACGCGCAGCGCGTCGCCGTCCTGGCCGCGTATCGGGATCGACGCGAGCAACCGCGGCGGCACGCCGCCCGAGTCGTCGAGCATCCGCAGCCGCTCGCCGTCGCGCTCGAACGTCACGATTCGACTGCGGCTCGTCATGAAATCCTGCAGCCCGTTCGCTTGCTCGTAGCTCGTCTGGAGGAGGTAACGCTGACCCGCGCGCGGCGTGAGCGTGACGAGCTCGCCGGCCTCGACGGAGAGCGCGCCGGCCGCCCAGCCGAATACGACCGCGAGCATGCCGATCGTCTTGATCACCGTGTTTCGGCGACGTCGCGCGGGAATCACCGTTTCCGCGCGCGCCGCGGTCCGCTCCATCGGGCCCATCGTACCGACAGCTTCTCACACGAAGCTTCGGTTTGCCGCCTCAATCGATGTTCGGGCGGCAGCCGGGTCGAGTCGGGGCGTCATTCCGAGGGCAGATACGAGCGAGCCCGCGCCACGGGAGATCCTACTGCCGGAACCAGTGCCTCTCGAGGCAGTCGCGCAACCGCCGGCGTGCGCGCGACAGCAGCACCCAAACGTTGTTCTTGCTAGTGCCGAGGATGTCGGCCAAGTCGTCGCAACCGGTGCCGTCGAGCTCGCGAAGCGCGAACGTGCTCTTCAGCCTCTCGGGCAACGCGCCCAGGCAACCGACGAATGCAGCCATGAACTCTTCACGCTCGAGCAGCCTGTCGGGCGAGTCCCAATCGCCCGGTGGCGCCGCCCAGTGCCCTCGTTCGTCGAAGTCCTGGTCGGCGTTTGCAAGCTCGTCGACGGCTTGACGATCCGAAACCCGTCCATCGCGCGCCGTACGACGAAAGTGGTCGATGACCTTGTGCCGAAGTATGCCGATGAGCCAGGCGCGTTCTTTACCGGCATCCGCGAGTGCGCCTGAGGATTGGATCGCAGCGAGCAACGCCTCTTGGACGAGGTCCTCGGCCACGGTCCGATCGCGGACTCTGAGCAATGCGAATCGAAACAACGCATCGCCGTGCCGGTCAACCCACAGCATCGGATCGACGCTCGATTCCTCGGGCATTGCTGGCGATCTCCGTCGGACGCGGCCAAGCGCTCCGGCGCCTCGCCAAAACCACAACTCGATTACAGCGCGTCGCGAGCCGCCCGGCAACTGCGTGGCGTGACGGCCGCGCTGCGGAGGTCGTGGGTCAATCGTCGCTGGCAACGTACTTCGCGAGCTGTTGCCGCGCCCTGCACAAACGCGTCAGAACGGCCCCTTGCGTGATGCCCATGATGACAGCGATCTCTGCGGTCGAATATCCCATGAGCACCTGCATGACGAGCGGTTCCCGATAAGTCTCGTCGAGGCGCAGAATTGCGTACTGCACGTCGCGAGTCGCGGCGTCCTCCACGACAGCGATGAGGTGCTGCTCGGCGGCGGTCAGGTCGTCGATGTTGGTCATCTCGTGGCGCCTGCGCTCGTAGGCGCGGGCGCATTCGCGACGCACGATCGTCAAGAACCATCGCTTCACCGCGGTTCGGTCTCGCAGGCGGTTCCAAGACTGCCAACCGCGCAGCAACGCTTCCTGCACTGCATCCTCGGCGACGGTCGGATCCCTCGTGAGCCAGAACGCGAATCGGTAGAGCTCTTTGCGATATTCGCGCACCCAGTGCTCGAACTCGGACTGCTCGGCGCCGGAGCTGCGGCGGCCGCCGGCAACCGCGCCGAAGGGGCCTGCGTGAGCGCTCGGCCGGAGCGCCAGTGCGCCTGCGTCTTCGGTCATGCGGACGGTCTCCTCTCGTCGATTCGCCGACGCCCCTCGGCGGGCTCGGCATCACTCTACGGATGAGTCGTTCGGATCACCGAAACCTTACACCGGATCAGGGCCCCGCAAGGCTTTGCCGGATTCGTTCGCGCGCCTCGGGGCTCAGGCGTTGCGCTGCGGCCGGTGGAACGGCTGCGAGACGCGCGGCCGCGCGGCGGATGAGAGCGAGCTGGGACGCATAGCGTCGGCACAGGCGGCACATCGCAAGATGCAAGCGCAGCGACAGCCGTTCGGACGTCTTGAGGCGCCGATCGAGCGCTGCCGATGAAAGCTCCGCTGCTTCGCGGCAATTCAGCATGATTGTGAAGGCCCGGGCGGCGCCGAATTAGTCACGGTCATACCTCTCCGAGTACCGCCGCGGCAACACGGTCCCGCGTGCCGACGGGGACGTCCGCCTCGGCCATGACGGCGACCGCTCCGCCGGCACGCGGCAGCACGCGGCCGCGCATGCCGCTTGCGGCGATCCCAACCGGCCACGGCACGTGCTCCTGCGGCAGGACCAGCAGCGTCACCAGCCCCTCGGCCGTGCGCACGACCAAGTGCGGGACCTGCCGCCCTCGAAACGTGCAAGTCGTGGCATAGACCACGGCGCCGATGCCCGCTCTCAGATCGACGCGACGCACGGCGAGCACGCGTGCCACGGCTCCGGCCGGCAGCGGGGCGTTGCTCGGATCGAGCGCCTGCGGTTCCGCGAGGACGTGCGCGACGACGTCGTCGGCGAGCATCCGGCCGCGGTGCTCGCCCTGTACGAACCATGCCGCGACGACGGCCGCGAGGGCTGCCGTTGCGGCGAGGGCGACCCGAGCCGGTGCACGCCCGAACGCTCCGCGGGGCGCTTCGGCGGACGCCGGCACCGGAATGCGCAACGCTCGGCCGAGCACGGAGTCGAGGCGGCGGGCGGCGCGAGCGTAGCGTGCGCATTGCTCGCAGCTGCGTTCGTGCGCGAGATAGTAGCTCTCGCGGCGACCGGGGTCCGCGTCGCACATTTTATGAAACGTTTCGCAATCCATCGGCGCTCGAGAGTCGCGAATCGGTCGTCGGAACGCAAAGCTAGACCCGACCGAGGCGCGGTTTATTGCAGCTCGTCCCGCGGCATCGGTATGTACAGAATCCGTCGAGCAAGTGCAACCGGCCCCGGCGTCCGGCGGCAAGGCTTCTGTCGCGAGTCGAGCGAGCGCGCAACGAATACGTGCCGTCT
This sequence comes from uncultured Gammaproteobacteria bacterium, assembly GCA_963817615.1. Lineage (GTDB taxonomy): Bacteria > Pseudomonadota > Gammaproteobacteria > Steroidobacterales > Rariloculaceae > FEN-1219. The sequence goes on from CAWFPH010000007.1 coordinate 11,260, forward strand.
GTAATAAAGCGAATCCCGCAACGGTCTAGATTGGCCGTACTCCCTGTCGAATTTCAACGGAGGTTCTTCTGATGAAAGTTGCGAAACTCGTGATGTCCGCCGTGGCGGCGACGGTCGTGGTCCCCCTATTTGCGAACGCTCAGCCGGCGCCGAAGCCGAAATACGACGCCGAAAAATGCTACGGCGTGAACGCCGCGGGAAAAAACGACTGCGCGGCGACGGGCAACCACTCCTGCGCCGGCATGGCCAAGCGCGATCGTGACCCGAACTCGTGGATCTACGTGCCCACTGGGTCGTGCCAAAAGATCGCGGGCGGCAGCCTCACGGCCAAGAACGGCTGACGGCGGCGGGCGGGTCGCGCGCAACGGTCGGCGGACATGACGGGCATCGAGGCACGAGTAGGTATCGGTCTTCGTGGACCGCACCTCGCCGACGTACGCGCGACCCGTCCGGCCATCGGGTGGTTCGAAGTGCACTCCGAGAACTACCTGGGCGCGGGTCCGGCGCTCGCGGCGCTGCTCGACGTGCGCCGCGACTACCCGCTGAGCCTGCACGGCGTCGGCCTATCGCTCGGCAGTGCCGACGGCCTGGATCACGGCCACTTGAGCGAGATCGCCTCGCTTGCGCAGAGGACGCAGCCGTTTCTCGTCTCGGAGCACCTCTCGTGGAGCATCGCCGAGGGCACCTACCTCAACGATCTGCTGCCGCTGCCGTATACCGAGGAAGCGCTCGACGTGGTCGCGCGAAACGTCGCGCAGGTGCAGGAAGCGCTCGGCCGCCGCATCCTGATCGAGAACCCGTCGAGTTATCTCGAGTTCCGCCACTCGACGATTCCGGAAGTGGAGTTCCTCATGCAGCTGGTGCGCCGAACCGGTTGCGCGTTGCTGCTCGACGTGAACAACGTGTTCGTGACGTGCACGAACTTCGGCGATGACGCCGCGGCCTACCTCGAGGCGATTGCGCCCGAGGTGGTCGCCGAGATCCATCTCGCCGGCCACCTGCGTACCGAACGCCGACAGCCGCCGCTGCTGATCGACGACCACGGCGACGTGGTCTGCGACGAGGTGTGGGCGCTTTACGCCACGGCGCTCGAGCGTTTCGGCATCGTGCCGAGCCTGATCGAGTGGGACCGGCGGCTGCCGGCGTTGCCCGTATTGCTCGGCGAAGCGCGCAAGGCAGAGCGCATCGCGGGCCGGAGCCACCATGTCGACGACGCTGCTTGAGGTCCAACGCGCTTTTCGCGCCGCGCTGCTCACCGGCGAAGAGGCTGCGCTGCGCGCGCTGGTTCGCGACGACGGGCTCGCGCCCGAGGAGCGGATCGACGTTTACCGGAACAACGTGGTGGCGTCGCTGACGGAGGTGCTGGCCGACACGTATCCGGCCGTCCGCCGGCTCGTCGACCCGCGGTTCTTCGCGTACGCGGCGCACGAGTTTCTGACGGCGCATCCGCCGACGCGCCCGAGACTCGCAGAATACGGCGCGGAGCTCGCGCGGTTCCTGGCCGATTTCGCGCCGTGTAAGCACTTGACGTATTTGCCGGACGTCGCACGCCTCGAATGGCTGGTGCACTCGGCTGCGCATGCGCCGGAGGCGGAGCCGCTATCGGCCGAGACGTTGCGTTCGTACGGGCTCGAGCAGACGCCGCGGCTCGTGCTGCGGCTGCATCCGTCCCTGGGCCACCTCGAATCGCGCTGGCCCATCGATCGGATTTGGTCCGAGAATCGCGGCGCGGGCTCGGACGACGCGGGCGAGATCGACCTCGACGCGGGCGGAGTGCTGCTCGAGGTCGCCCGCTCGGCGCATGGCGTCGTGCTCAGAAAGCTCGATTCCGGCAACTTCGCGTTTCGTGCCGCGCTGCGCGTTGGCGCGACGCTCGAAGCCGCAGCAGAGGCCGCGCTATCGGTCGACGGCGATTTCGAGTTGCGGACCGCGCTCGTCGACGTCTTCGCGTCGAGGGCGGTCGTGAGCGCAACGTTGGGCGCTGCGGAACGCCAAGGAGATCACGCATGATTGCTCGCGCCGAGATCGAAGCGTCCGGCACGCCGCTGCAGACGAAGCTGCGCGCGTTGCTCGAAGCGTTGGAGCGCGTTCCGGTATGGCTGTTCCAGCTGCTATTTCGGATCTGCGTGGCCGGCGTGTTTTGGGACTCGGGTCAGACGAAGATCGACAGTTGGCAGTCGACGATCCTGCTGTTCGAGAACGAATACAAGGTGCCCATCCTCTCGCCCGAGATCGCCGCGACGCTTGCGACGACCATCGAGCTCGCTTGCCCCGTGTTGCTCGTCGTCGGTCTCGGCGCACGGCTCGCGACGCTGCCGATGCTCGCCATGACGTTCGTGATCGAAGCCTTCGTCTACCCCGAGGATTGGCTGCAGCACCTCACCTGGGCCTCGATGTTGCTGTTCATCTTGAGCCGCGGACCGGGGCCCGTGTCCCTCGACTATTGGATCGCACGCAAGGCGCTGCGGGGCTCGTAACGGGACCGAGCCGTCGCCCGGAGAGAGGCGCCGCTCATTCGTAGCGCAGCGCGATCAGCGGATCGACCTTGGTCGCGCGCCGCGCGGGCAGGAAGCACGCGGCTGCGGCAACGCCGCCGAGAGCGACGGCGACGATGCCGAGCGTGAGCGGATCGCGCGCGCCGACGCCGTAGAGCAGCGACGACAGCAGTCGCCCGAGCAGCAGCGCGCCCGTGAGCCCGAGCGCGAGACCGATCGCGGCAAGCCGCAAGCCGCTGCGGAACACCAGGCTACGCAGCTCTGCGCCGCTCGCGCCGAGCGCCGCGCGAATGCCGAGCTCGTGCGTGCGCTGAGTGACAGCATAGGCGATCACACCGTAGATGCCGATCGAGGCCAGCAGCAGCGCGATGGCCGCGAAGATCCCGAGCAACAGGCCCTCCACGCGATTGGCACTGAGCGATTGGTTTTCGATCTGCTCGAGCGTCCGGATGTTGCTCAACGCCTGGTCCGCGTTCACGCTCTCGACCGCACGTCGCACGGCGGTCTCGAGGCTGCTCGGCTCGATGGCGGCACGGACGACGAGGTCGGCGAAGTACACGGGGCTCTGCTCGAGCGAGACGTACATGCCGGCGCTCTTGTCGTCGTCGAGCCCGTTGATCTTCTCGTCCGCAATCACGCCGACGATCTGCCATGGAATCTCGGCGCCGAGCTCGGTCTTGCCGGGCACGATCTGCTGCACGAGGATCCGCTGCCCGATCGGATCCTCGCCGGGAAACTCGCGCTTAGCGAGCGTCTCGTTCACGACCATGGCGGGCGGGGCGCCCGCCTTGTCCTGCGCCGACAGGGCGCGGCCCTTGATCACGTTGATCCGCAGCGTCGCGAAGTACGACGAGCTCACCATTTTGAAGAAACCGGCGCCGCGGTTGGCGCGATCGACGCTCTCCCGGTTCGCGACCTGATACGGCATGCCGTATCCCCAGCCTTGCAGGGGCAACGCCGACGTCAGTGCGGTCTCGCGCACGCCGGGCACCGCTTCGACGGCCGCGCGGAGCGACGCGAGGTATGCATTGAGCTCGACGGGATCCGGGTGCCGGTTCTGCGCGATCGGCAAGGCGGCCGTCAGCACGTTGCTCGAGTCGAATCCGGGGTCGACCGCGAGCAGGCTCGAGAGGCTGCGGAGCATCAAGCCCGAGCCGACGAGCAGCACGAACGCCAGCGCAATCTCGGCGACGACGAGCGCATTCCTCACCTGCCGACCCGACCCGCTCGGCGTCGTGCCCGCGCCGCCTTCCTTCATCGCCTCGGCGAGGTTCGAGCGCGCCGCTTGAACGGCCGGCGCAAGGCCGAACAGCACGCCCGTCACGATCGACGCCGCGAGCGCGAACAGCAGCACCTGCATGTTCATGCGAACATCGACCTCGGCCGGCAGCGCGAACGGCGGGAGCAGCGACTTGATCCAGCGCATCGCCGCGTATCCGACTCCGACGCCGATGAGGCCCCCCACGGCCGACAAGAGCACGCTTTCGATCAGGAATTGCCGCATCAAGCGCCAGCGCCCCGCGCCGATCGCGGCACGGACCGACACGTCGCGCCGGCGCGCGATGCCGCGTGCGAGTGCGATGTTCGCGAGGTTCGCGCAGCCGATCAGCAGAACGAAGGCGGTGGCGGTGAACAGCGCGAGCACCGCGGTGCGCATCTGCGGCCCACCGATCTGCGCAGCCAACGGATCGACCGCAACGCCCCAGCCCTTGTTCGAGTCCGGATACTGATCTGCGATGCGCCGGCCGATCACGTCCATCTCGGCGCGGGCCTGCTCGAGCGTGACGCCGGGCTTGAGCTTGCCGATCGCGCCGAACCAGTGGAAATTGCGCGTCATGTTCGCCGGCTCGAATGCGAGCGGCTTGATGATTTGCTGCGGCGAGCGATCGTAGAGCCCGCCCTTGTCGAGGACGCCGACGACCGTGTACGGCTCGCCGTCGAGCGCGATGCTTCGGTTCACGATAGAAGGATCGGAGCCGAAGCGGCTCTGCCAAAGCGCATAGCTCAGTAGTACTACGTGATCCTTGCCGACCTCATCCTCGCCGGGCAGGAATTTGCGGCCGAGCAGAAGCTTTACGCCCTGGATATCGAGGAGCTCGGGCGACACGCGCGCTCCGCGGAGCTGCTCGGGCTCGTCGCCCCCCGTGAGGGTCGCATTCCACCCGGTTTGCGCGGCCAAATACTCGAACACGGTGCTCTGCCGCTTCCAGTCGAGGAAGTTCAGCGTCGAGATCCCATTCGGTCCGCCGTCGGGCCGTTTCTCGAGCACGCGCACGACGCGGTCCGCGTTTGGGTATGGCAGCGGGCTGATCAGCACGCCGTTCACGAAGCTGAACATCGCGGCGTTCGCGCCGATTGCGAGGGCGATCGTTGCGATCGCCATCGCGGCAAAGCCCGGGCTGTTGCGCAGCTGGCGAAGCGCGTACCGCAGGTCGTAACGCAGCTCGGACATGGCGACGGTCTCCCGAGCTTATGCCGCCGTGAAAAACAGCATGGGCAGCAGAGTGTTTCCGCCAGGAGCTGGAGCTGTGGAGCTCAGAACATCGCAAGCGAGAACTGCGCGTCGGCCGCGAGGCAGTCGGCCTCGGGTAACCCGAGCTCTTTGCGCACGACGTTCGTGCCGAGCACCATCGACACCATCTTGTAGCGCGCGTGCCGGCGGCTCATGCCCTCGCGCCCCATGCCGCAGTCCGACGTGATGACCAAGCGCTCCGGCGGAATGTGCTCGAGCGCCTTACGGATGTGCGCGGCGACCTCGTCCGGCCGCTCGACCTGCAGCGAGTGGTGATCGATGACCCCGATCGCAATCTTCTTCTCCGTGATCGTCTTGCCGAACGCCTCGAGATCGATGCCGCCCGAGCTGCACGACTCGAACGTCACGACGTCCGCGTCGACGTGATTCAGCGCTTCGAGCGCGGGCTGGTAGCTCATGACGTTCAAGAACATGCGCTGCTGAGCGGGGTTGCCCCAGCACGTATGGCACCAGACCTCGGTCTTCGCGCGCAGGCCTTTCACGGTGTGGTTGAACACCTCGACCGAATCCATCATGTCGAGCTTGCCGAAGACCTTGCCGCGGGTCGGGATCATGTGAACCTGCGGCTCCTCGAACTGAATCGCGGGACAGCCCGCGTCGGCGAGCTCGTGCAGCTCCTCGTTGAGCGCGCCGCCGAACGCATAGATCCGCTCCACCGGATCCTTGTAGTAGGCGTCCTCGACCGATGTCGCGAGCAGCTCGGGTCCGATCGTGCCGAACTTCACGGGCTTGCGCGTGAGCCGCTGCGCGGCCTTGTACATCGCGGCGTACTGCAGCTTGCCGCGGCCGATCGGCGCCACGACTTTCGGCAGCACGCGTGCCTCGAGGTAATCGTGAAGGATATGGCCCATCGGGAACGGCGGTCCGCCCTGGCGCGATTTGCTCGGAATCGGGTTGGAGGCGTCGAGCCCGGACATCCTGAGCAGCGGATAGCTCACCCAGCTGTTGCCGGCGACCTCCTCGTCGTAGTGCGCGTCGCCGTCGGTGCAGATGTCGAGGCCCGCGACTTCCTCGTCCTTGATGTGGACCGCGACCGCGTCGAGATACTCCTCGCGGAACCTCGAATTGCGTAACGCCTCGAGGAACGAGCGCGTGCCCAAGCTGTCGACCTGCCAGAGCGGCCGCGGCAGCGACCCCGTGATCGTGGTCGGGAGGAGGACGCTTTTCGTGGCTTTCAACATGACGGTTACCTCGGAGGTTCGACTGCGCCGTGCAGTCTAGCGCCGTTTGACGCGGCGCGGCTCGGGGCCGAAGTTGGCGCGGCGTCGTCCTGGGCCGGGGCAGCGGACTCCGTTTCCCGCGGGCCGATTTTCAAGCCTGCGTCGCTCGGCCATCGGACCTCGCACAGAACTGTACTACGATGTCGCAACCGAGCCGACGTTCGCCGCCGAGTGACGACCGCCCAACACGACCTCGTCCGCCCGTCGTCGCCGACGGCAATCCAAACTTGGCCGCTCAGCCCGATCGATCGGTTCGCGTTTCAATGGGTGATTCAGGGCACTTGGGTGTTCGACGCGCCGCTCGACGCGGACGCATTGAAGCACGGCCTCGCGCGATTGCTTGCGGCTTATCCGATCCTCTGCGGGCGTGCCGCGGGAGAAAACATCCGCGGGTCCGACCGCGGCGTTCCGTTCGTCGAGGCGTCGGATCGCACGTCCTGCGTCGCGGATTTTGGAGCCGCTCGCGTCGAAGTCGCGCGGTTCGGCCATCGCTTCAGCCCGGCGTCGATACGGCACGGTCGAGCACCGCTCCTGACGGTCAAGCTCACGCGGCTGCGCGACGGCTGCGTGCTCGCCATCTGCTGCTCGCATGCGTGTCTCGACGGCAACGGCTTCTATTCGATGGCGCGGAACTTGAGCTTGGCAGCAACGGGCAAGCCGTTCCCGCCGCCCGTGCTCGAGCGCGAGGCGGTGCCCGCGAAGCCGCGCGGCCGTTGGGCGGTCGCGCGCTCCGCACGCGAGCAGGGCTGGCACCGGCTCACCGTGCTCGCCTTGCTGCGCAGCGCGATCCGAAGACGCGGCTTGCTCGATAGGGCGTTCGTCGCGCGCTTTTCGCCCGTCGCGCTGCGCCGCTGCAAGGAGGCGCTGACCGGCGCGCCCGGATGCGAGCGGCTCAGCACGAACACCGCGCTGCTCGCGCACGTGGCTCATCGCGTCGCAGAGTTGGTGGACCTCGGTCCGCGCGACGACTTCGCCGTTTCGCTTACGGTGGATCAGCGCGAGCGCATCGCGTCGATCCGCTCCGAGTTCGCGCGCAACGCCGTCTCCGCCGTTGCGACCGGGCCGATCCCGGCTACCGCCTCCGAAGCGGAGATCGCTGCTCGGCTGCAGGAGCGGCTGGAGCCGCTCACGCGCAAGCCCTCGACGGTGCTCGAGTCGCTGGCTCGGTTGACGGACGAAGTCGCCGCTCATGCATTGCCGTACAGCACGATTCCGGTGTCGAGGCTCGGCGGCCGGCGGCCGACGCTGTTCTACACGAACACGTTCTCGAAATTTCCGGTCTACGCGCTCGAGCTCGGCACCGAGTCGCGGCCGGTTCGCCCGGTGCGCGCAGTGCCCCACAATCTCGGTGATCCGATCTTGATTTGGCCCGCGCCGCCGGCGGTCGGCGGAGTGGAGCTCTACTTCAGCGGCACGCTCGCGCGCGCCGCTGCTCGGCTCGACGCAGATGACGGTTGGTGGGCGGCGTTGCGCCGTTTCGATCGAGAGGTGGCTTGAATCGAAGCCCGTCCGCGACCAAGATGTCCAAGCGGAAGGTGAGAGGTCGCAATATGAAGGTCGAGCCTGGGACGCCGAACATTTCTCGGCGGCTTGCAACGTTCGCGGTGCTCCTGCTTGCGACCGCAGCGGGATACGCGCAGGCGCCGCACGCGGTCGACTTGCCGAACCGCAAGGATGCGCTCGAGGGCATCACCAGCGCGGGCCAGCCGAGCGCGGAGCAGCTCGCGGCCGCGGCTGAGGCCGGCTACAAGACCGTAATCGACCTGCGCACGCCGACCGAGGATCGCGGCTTCGACGAGGCTGCGACCGTCGAGAAGGCCGGCATGGCCTACCATGCGCTGCCCGTGAAGGGGCAAGAGGGCGTCACGTACGCGAACGCGGCCGAGCTCGACAAGCTGCTCGCCCACGCCGAGCGGCCCGTATTGCTGCATTGCAGCACCGGCAATCGCGTCGGCGCGCTGCTCGCGCTGCGTGCCAAGCTCGACCACGCCGATGCGGGCGATGCGCTCGCGCTCGGCGAAGCGGCGGGGCTGAAGGGGCTCAAGGGGACAGTCGAAGAGAAGCTTGCCGCCGGGCACGACTGAGTCCGGCCGGCCGGTGCTCTGCTTCGTGCGCGAGCAGTGCGCGCTTCAGCGGTAGCCCGCCACCGTACCCCGTGAGACTGCCGTCCGCGCCGATCACGCGGTGGCACGGCACGATCAGCCCGATCGGGTTGGCGCCGTTCGCCGCGCCGACGCCCCGCGCGGCCTGCGGTTGGCCGATCGCGCGCGCGATCTCGCCGTAGCTGCGCGTCTCGCCGTACGGGATCTCGAGGAGCGCGCGCCACACGGCATGCTGAAAGTCCGTGCCTTGCGGCGCGCAGTCGATCTCGAACGCGGTGCGCGTGCCCGCGCAATATTCTTCGACCTGGCGACGGATCTCGGCGATGGCCGATTCGTCGTGGATTGCGCTGCGGTCGATGCGAGCGGCGCCGCGCGCGTTCAAGTGAAAGCGCACCAGGCGGCCACGACCGTCCACCCAAGCGGCGAACGTCGCGAACCGAGTTTCGATCGTGCCCCAACGAAGCGGTGTGTCGGTCATGCTGCGTCCCTCAAGCTGGCCCAAAGATGAAATGTCGCGAGGCTTCTGTGCGGCGCGAACGGCCGCATCAGGGTCTCGACGTCGTGCGGTCCCGGCCGTTCCTCGGCACCCGTGAACCGCTGCAGAGCGGCCGCGAGCGCGACGTCGCCGACCGGCGTGCAATCGGCGAAGCCTGCGCCTCGCATCAGCATATAGCGCGCGGTCCAGGGCCCCACGCCGCGCAGGCCGCGCAACGCGCGCTCGGCCGCGACGGCCGAGCCTTGGCCGAGCGAGTCGAGCGCGAGCCTGCCCGACGCCACGGCCTCAGCCGCACCGATCAGGTATTGCGCTTTCGAGCGCGAGAATCGGCGCTTCGCGAGCGTCTCGACCGTGAGCTCTGCGACACGCTCGGCAGGCGGATGTGCGCGCATGCCGTGCACGGGCTCGCCCACGAGCTCGAGCACTTCGCGTCTGAGCGCGCTCGCGAACGCCACGTTGATCTGCTGGCCGATGATCGCCCAGGTGAGCCCGTCGAAGGCGGTCGGCGTGAGCGGCAGCCGCATCCCGCGGCGCCGCGCGAGCAGCACGGCCATGCGCGGCTCGCGGCTCGCCCGCGTCTCGAAGCCCGCGACGTCGGCGCCGAGCCCGAGCATCCGGACCGCGGCCGCGTGCAGCGCAACGATCGCATCGCGGCCGAGCCGCGCGTCCGCGTGCACGCGGCACCACGCGGCTTGGGGCTCGAGCGCGATCTCGAGCACGGCGGGTCCGTGCGCGGTTGCGAGCGCCTTGAAGATCTTCGAGCCTTGCACGCCCTCGCAAGGGCTCGCGGGATCGCGCGCGTGATAGGCCAGGATCTCCTGCGCGCGGTAGCCGGCCGGCAGCTGCAGCATGAACACCGACGCGCCGTGCAGGCCCCGATAGGCACCGGGCGTCATTCGCATGAGCGCGAGAAACTGCCGATGGAAGGCCGCCTCGCTCTCGAAGCCGGCCGCGTGCCCGACGTCCACGACACGATGTTCCGTGTCGAGCAGCAGCCGGGACGCCTGGCGTACGCGTTCGCGCTTGAGCCAGGCCGCAGGCGTCAGATGCGCGTGCGAGCGGACGAGATCGCCGAGCTTGGTCGCGCTCACGCCGCAAGCACGGGCCAACGCGCCGGTGTCGGCGAATGCGGCCGGAGCAGCGCGAACGCGGCCGGTGAGCGCCTCGAAGAGCGCCGTGTCGGCGTCCTCGCCGCGGTAGAAGAGATCGGGCCGGCAGCGCTTGCAGGCCCTCAATCCCGCGGCTTGCGCCTGCGCTTCCGTTGCGAACAGCCGCACGTTGTCGGGCTTGGGCGGCCGGGCGCTGCACGACGGCAGGCAATAGATGCCGGTCGTCAGCACGCCGATCAAGAATTTGCCGTCGAAACGGCCTTCGCGCGCCGCCGCGCGGTCCCAGCTGAATGGCTTCGGCAACATGGCGCCCATCGTACGCCGCTCGGTAGTGGGCGCCTCTCATTTCGCGCGTTCGATGTCGGTCGTGCCATCATCGAGGCACTGGCACAAACGATGCATTCTCGATGGACGCCGCAAGCGCACGGCGGAGGAGGTCGATCGCATGGGCAAGAAGATCGTTGTCGTCGCCGTCGGAGTCGTGGTGGTGGTGATCGTCGCTGCCGTGCTGCTCGTCGGCTCGCACCTCGACCGCTACGTGGACCAGGCGATCGAGGACTACGGCCGCGCGACCACCGGCACCGACGTAAGCCTCGGCAGCGTCGATCTTGCGCCGACCAAGGGCACGGGCGAGCTCAAGCGGCTCACCATCGACAACCCGCCGGGCTATGCGACGCCGTACGCGCTGCGCATCGACGACATCAAGCTCACGCTCGATCTCGGCTCCCTCGCGACGAACGTGCCCGTCGTGAAGGAGGTCGTCGTCGACTCGGCGCACCTGAACGCCGAGCAGCGCGGCGACTCCACGAATCTCACGGACATCGAGCACAACATGGGCAAGGCGTCGGGTTCCGCTTCGGCGGCGCCGGAGGAGCAGGGCAAAGTGATCATCGAGCGGTTTCGGCTTACGAACGGCCGCGTGACGCTCACGTCCGAGCTGCTGAGCCATCCCGAGGATCTGGCGCTCGAGGACGTCGTCGTGCAGGGCGTCGGCCGCAGCACCGGCGGCGCAACCTACGACGAGGCCACCGCAGCCGTGCTCAATCCGATCCTCGCGGCCGCCCGCACGGCCGTCGAGAAGCGCCTCAAGGAGGCCGCTGCCGGCGCGGCGCGCGACGAGGTGAAGAAGAAAGCAGCCGACCGGCTCAAGGGCTTGCTCGATCGCTAACGCGAGCGCTCGTGGTGTGCGAGCGTGCCGCCGTCGCTCTTCCGGCTGCTGTCGCGGCTCGATGCTCTTCCCGAGTCCGCGCCGCCGTCGCCGGCCGACTCGATTGCGGGTGCGACGAGCGGATGCGGCTGCTCGGCTTCGGTTCCGGCGCTGCCGTATGGACGCGTGATGATCTCGAGCAAGTGCCCGTTCGGATCCTCGAAGTACAATCCGCGGCCGTCGTCCCAGTGATTGATACGAGTGGGCTCGTGCCGGCCGGGGTCGGCCCAATAAGCGAGGCCGCGCTTGCGGATTCGCTCGAAGATTGCATCGAACTCGGGCTCCTCGACGAGGAATGCGTAATGCTGCGGAACGATCTCACGCTCCGTATGCACGTAGTCGAGCGACAGCTTGTCCCCGACACTCACGACCGCGAAGTGACCGAGCCGAAGCGGCGGTGGCAAGCCGAGCAGCTCCGTGAGAAACATGGCCGAGGCGTCGCGGTCGCGCGCAGCGACGATCGTGTGATTCAAACGTGCGGTCATGGCTCCTCCTCTCGTCGTGGGGGCGTCAGCCGTTGCCGGCGGGATTTGGCGTGAGCATCAGTGCGTGCAGCGCTGCGCCGAGCGCGTCGGCCGGATCGGCCGCTTCGCGGCGCGAGCGCCATGCGATGTGGCCGTCCGGGCGCACGAGCACCGCGCCGTCGGATTCGACGCCGTAGGCGGCCTCGAACCGGCCGCCGGGATCGGCGTAGCCGTCCCGGCCGAGCGGCACACAGTCGAGACGCGCGGCGAAACGGTCCGCGCAGTGGAGGGCCGCCGCTCGCCAGCCGCGGCCCTTCTCGCCCGCGAGCAACACGAAGCCGTCGCCGATCAGGTCGTGGATCGGCAGGCGGCGACCGCCGAGCGCGAGCTCGAAATGCGGCGCGCGCGCGCCGGGCCGGCCCGATGGCGCGCGCGGATCTTCGAAGGCCGCGCCCGGCTCGTCCTCGGCGACGAGCGCACCGCGCGGGTAGACGTAGCCGAAGATCACGGCCTCGTCGGCGATGATCGGCTCGGCCGGCGGCAGCCGGCGCGCGGGATCCTCGAACCATGCCGCGAGGCGCGCAAGCGACTGCGCGAGCGTGCGCTGCGCGACGAAACGGCGCTCGGCATCGTAACTTGCGAGGAGCGTAGACCGCGCGGCACCGCGCAGCACGAGCGCGAGCTTCCAAGCGAGGTTATGAGCGTCGTGGATCCCGGTATTACCGCCGAAACCGCCGGTCGGCGGCATCGAGTGGGCGGCGTCGCCGAGCAGAAAGGCACGGCCCGCTGCGAAGCGATCCGCGAGATACGCGGCCACGTCCCAATGGCGCGCATCGTAGAGCTCGGCGCGCACTTCCGCACGGCCCGCTGCACGGCGCACGAGCTCCGCGGTTCGGTCGCGGTCGAAGTCCTCGGGTTTCTCGCCGAGCTCCGGCCGGTATTGGAGCGACAGCAGCCAGCGGTCGGGACGCGGAGTGACCGACGCGTTGAGATCCGTCACGAAGCACGACGTGAACCGACGCCCGCCCAGAAATGGCTCGAGATCGGTGTCGAAGATCAGGTTCATCCAGTGCTGCAGCACGCCCGGCCCGCTCCGACCGATGCCGAGGAGCTCGCGCGTGCGGCCGCCAACGCCGTCGGCGCCGACGACGTAATCCGCGGCGAGCGAATATTGGCGGCCGGTTGCGAGCTCGTGCAGGTCGCAGCGCACCTCATGGTCGTCCTCGGTGAAGCCGGTGAGCTCCGTGTGAAACCGCACATCCGCGCCCAGTCTCTCGGCTGCCGCGCGCAGGATCGGCTCGAGCGTGTTCTGGTCGCAGGTCTCGGCCGTCGCGGCGCTCAGGTCGCCCATGTCCGACCATGGTTTGCCGAGGAACCGTGGATTGGGGTCCGACAGGTTCGCCGCACGCACGATCTCGCCGGCCTTCTGATCGCCCGTATGGTGCTCGCGAATCTGCCGTTCTATGCCCGCGCCGCGAAAGATCTCCATCGAGCGTGGCGAGATGCCCGCGAACTTGTATTGCACGGTGGTTGCGGGGTGGCGCTCCACCACCACGCAATGCACGTCGCGGCGCGCCAGGAATAGGGCGAGCGACAGCCCGTTCAGGCTGCCGCCGACGATCAGCACCTGCGTCTGGGTCGTCATTGCTTCCTCGGTGAGTCGGTGGGCTCAGCCATGCAAGACCCATTCCTCATCGCCGCCCACTACAGCCATCCGCCCGGCAATCACTGCGGGTCCGCAAAGCGCCGCCGCGCAGGAGCAGGCGTCGGCGCCGCGCGACCGGTCCGCCAGTACTGCGCCGTCTCACCCCTCGTAGCTGCGGATTCGCGCGACGCGGAATCAGTGCGGGCGGAGCGTCCTTTTCGGCGCCGCCCGACTGCGGAGCGTGCGCGAGGGATCGTCAAGTCCTGCCGCAGCCGAGAACTAGCGGCAGCGGAGGGCGTGTGTGCGGTTTCGTCGGCGGTAGCGAACCGGATTGGGATTATGCTGCGGCGCTGGCCGCGATCGCCCATCGCGGACCCGACGCCGGCGAGCTCGATCTCGCCGGCGCGATCAAGATCGGGTTCCGCCGGTTAGCCGTGATCGATCTCAGCCCGGCTGCGAACCAACCGCTGTTCGCGGCCGATGGCGAGAGCTGGATCGTTTGCAACGGCGAGATCTACGGCTACAAGGCGCTACGCCGCTTTCTCGAAGCGCACGGCCACGCGTTTCGCAGCGACTCCGATACCGAGGTTGCTCTGAACGCGTATCTCGAGTGGGGAGACGCATTCGTCGATCGGCTCGACGGCATGTTTGCGATCGCCCTCTGGGACGCCCGCACGCGGCAGTTGAAGCTGTATCGCGATCGTCCGGGCATCAAACCGCTCTACTATTACTACGACGGGCGGCGGTTCGCGTTTGCCTCGGAGCTCAAGGCACTCGAGCGGGCGCTCCCGGCTCCGGACCTTGCGACCGATTCGACGGCGCTCTACGACTTCCTGAGCTACCGCTACGTGCCCGCGCCGAAGACACTCTATCGACGTTGCTACAAGCTGCCGCCCGCGCATCGGCTCACGTACACGCCGGCGACCGGCCGGCTCGAAGGACCCATCCGCTACTGGTCCGTCCAGGTGCCGGAGCAGCCGCAGGCACCGCCGCTCGAGGAATGCTGCGAGCGGCTGCGCGCGTTGATCGCGGAGTCGGTCGCGCAGCAGCTCATCGCCGACGTGCCGGTCGGGTTCTTCTTGTCGGGCGGCGTCGATTCGAGTGTGATCGTCGCCACCGCTGCACGCGCCGGCAGCGCGGTCTCGACGTTCGCGATCGGCTTCGATTCCGCGGCGGCATCCGAGACGCCGTTCGCGCGCGAGGTGGCCGCGTTGTTCCACGCGGATCATCACGAGCGCATCCTCACGCGCGAGCATGCGCTCGAGCTCAAGCCGCGGCTGAAGACATGGTTCGACGAGCCGTTCGCGGACGAGTCGGCTTTGCCGACTTATCTCGTGTCGGCCATGGCGCGCGCGCACGCGACCGTGGTGCTGACCGGCGACGGCGGGGACGAGGTGTTCGGCGGCTATCGCACGTATCCCCGCTTCGCGCGCTACGCCGCATTTCCGTCATGGCCGCCGATCTTCGAGCACCTGACCTACGCTGCGCGTCGTCCGTTTCGCCGCCGCCACGCCGTGGCGCGTGCGCTCACGCTGCTCGAGACTGCGCTCAGCGACGGTCCGAGCCTGTGGGGCAAGCTGATGGGCGGGCTCTCGACGCCGGCGAAGCGCCGTTATGCGCGCCTGCTCGAGATCCCTGCCGACTACGACGACTGGTGGCACTACCGCGAGCATTGGCGCGAAGACTTGCCCGTCCGCACCCGGCTGCAGCTCGTCGATTTCCACACCTTCATGCCGGGCATGGTGCTCACGAAGGTCGATCGCGTGAGCATGGCCGTATCGCTCGAGGCGCGCGTGCCGCTGCTCGCGCGCAAGATCGTGGAGTTCTCGTTCTCGTTGAGCGAGGCGCTGCGCTATCACGGCGACGAGTTGAAGGGTCTCCTACGCCACGCATATCGCGGAATATTGCCGGACCGGATTCTCGACCGGCGCAAGAAAGGCTTCGGCGTGCCACGCGACTATTTCGCCGACAGCGACCGCGGGCGGTCGGTTCAGGAGAACATCCTCGAGCAGTCGTTCGGCGTGCCTGCCGGCAATCCGGCTCCGGGGGGCACGCATCGGTGGATGCGCCGGCGCATTGCGCGCGCGCCCGAGGCGAAGTGACGCCGAGCCGCCGGCCGTGCGCCATGTGGCGGCGCTAGCTCTCGAGCGGGAAGCCGCTGTCGCGCCACCCTTGCATGCCGCCGTCGAGCGCTGCGGTGCGCAGAAACCCGAGCTCGCGTAGCGTCTTGGCGGCAAGCGTCGAGACCTTGCCGAAATCGCAGACCGTTACGATGCGCGTCGTCGGATCCTGCAGCTCCGCGTTCACGCGCAGCTCGAGCTGCCCCCGCGGAAGGTGCCGCGCGCCGGGAACGTGGCCCGCGGCGTACGCATCCTTTTCACGCACGTCGAGCACGACGAGTCCCGGATCGGGCCGGGCGACTCGCGCGCGCAGCTCCGCGAGCGACATGAACGGCGTCGTGGCGGCCGCCTCGGCGAGCAGCTGCGCAACCGTCTTGCCGCCCGTCATGTTGGCCCGCAGCGCTTCGGTCAGATGCGTCGGCGCGCTCAGGTTCAGTTGCCGCATCATCTCGACGAACTCGGCCCGATCGCGTTTCGCGAGCCGGGGATTGGTCGCGAGCTCGGCGCCGATCGTGCTCGAGCCGCGCTGCTTGTAGTCGTGAGCGGGAAACACTTTGAGTGCCGGGTCGAGCTTCAAGATGCCGTTGAACAGGCTGTCGTACAGGGCCTCCGGGTCGCCGGTGGGCAGGTCGGTGCGGCCCGTCGCGCCGATCAGCAGCGTGTCGCCGGTGAACAATCGGTCGGCCGCGAGCAAGCACATCGAGTCGCGCGTGTGACCCGGCGTATGAATCGCCTGCACACGCAGGTTGCCGACGACGAGCATGTCGCCGTCCTGGAGGCGGATGTCTGCAAAAGGGGCCGGACTGTCTCGGTGCATCACGACCGGCGCGTGGAACACGCGCCCGAGCTCGCGCGCGGCAGAGAAATGATCGGCATGGGTGTGAGTGTCGATCACGTAGTGGATGCGCACGCCGTCGCGCGCGGCGCTCGCGCGGTAGCGGTCGATTTGCCTGATCTCGGGGTCGATCAGCACCGCGACGCGCGTCTCGCTGCAACCGAGCAGATAGGACTGACAACCGTTCGTGGCAATCTGCTCGAACGTCAAGTCGGGGGCGGTCGAAGCGTTCATGCGGCGCAGAATACGCGAGTCCGACGGCCGCGACGAGCCGTCCGCGACTCGCGGCGGGCTGGGAGTCTGCGGGTGGGGATCGCTAGCCGCCGAAGCGCAGAGTGAGCTCGAGCAGCGCAGTGCGCGGCAGGTCACTGCGCGTCGGGTCGGGCCCGTATTCCGGATGAGCCGCGTCGAATAGGTTCTGTGCGGTGAGCTTCACGCCGAGCATCTGCCGCGGCTGCCACCCGATGCTCGCGTCGACGGCCGTATAAGCCGGTACGGCCGGGTTCGGTAACGCATCGACGTGCCGGACACGCACGTCGAGCTGCAGGTGGCGCGGGAGATCGGCCGTCGAGCGCAGCAGCCATTGGTAGTCGGCGTCGTTTGCGAGCGTTTCGTTGTTCACGCCGACCGGGTCCGTGCTGCCGGGCTTCAGCCGTAGATTCTTGTCGAGCGTGCTCAAACCCGCGCTCAATTGCCACGCGTCGCTGGCGCGCCAGGTGGCCCAGGCTTCGATGCCGTCGGCGGGGCCTTCGATCTTGTTCTCGATCTGCACCGGCAGGGCCGTGCCGCTGCGCAGCTTGTCCCAGGCGTGATGGAACGCCGTAACGGAGAAGCTCAACGTGTCGCTGGCTTCAGCGCGATAGCCGAGCTCTACCACGTCGGCCACCTCGGACACGAAGTTCGGCCCGCCCACCACGAGAAACGGCGGAGTGCCCGGAAAGTACACGTCGCGGTCGTAGCGAGCCGGCGCCCGCACCGCGCGCGACACCGCTGCCCACACCATTCGGCGGCTTGTCGGCCGCCAGGCGACCCGAGCGCTCGGCAGGGATTCCGTCTGCGTGTAGTCGTTGCTCTCGAGCTTCAAGCCGAACGTCACGTCGACTTTCGCGTTGACCGCGATGGAGTCCTGGGCGAACACGTTCTCCCAATCGAGGTCGCGGCTGCGTGGGATGAACGTGGTCGCGAAACCGGTCTCGATCGTGTCGCTCGAGTGGCGGTAGCCGGCGCCCCAAACGACGTGGTGGGCGCCCCGAACGAGCGTGTGCTGAAGCTCCGCGTCGAACAAGTCGTCGGTCGGCCGAAAGAACAGGAAGTCGTCGCGCTCGGTGTGGTCGAGGTAGGTCAGGACCTGAAGCTGGTCGCCGTTCGATAGATCGCGTGTCCAGCGCCCGAGCACGTTCGCGCCCGAGACGTCGATGCGCCCGAGCGCGATACCGAGCACGGTGCCGCGATCCTGGGATTGTCCGCTGTAGACGTCGGACTGCAGAGTGAAACGGTTGTGGCCGAGGTCCCAGTCGCCCCGAAAGCCGGCCTGCGCGCGGCTCCATTGGTCGATCGCGTCCGCGCCGTCGGCGCGCTGCGTGTTGTCGAAGCTCTCGCTCTTGGCGTACGCGCGGAAGTAGCCGTTGCGCCCGAGTGTGCCGCCGTAGCGCACGGCGCCTTGCTGCTCGAAGGAACCGCCGCCGACGTCGATGAGCGTGCCCTGCGTATCGGCAGCCGAGCGTGTGATGATGTTGATGACGCCGTTCACCGCGTTCGCACCCCAGAGCGTCGCGCCGGGGCCGCTGATCACTTCGATGCGATCGACATCCGCGAGCAGCACGTCCTGCTGGTCCCAGAAGACGCCCGAGAACAGCGGGGTGTACACCGTGCGGCCGTCGATCAGCACGAGCAACTTGTTGCCGACCGCGTTGTTGAAGCCACGCGCGCTGATTGCGTACTGAACCGTGTCCGTGCGGGCGACCGAGAGATTCGGTGCGAGCCGCAACGCTTCTGGCAGGCTCGTGACGCCGGCGCGCCGGATGTCGTCGTTCGTGATGACGAAGATCGAGGCCGGCGCCGCGGCGACGGGCTCGGGGCGGCGCGATACCGACGTGACCTCGACTTGTCCAAGCTCCTCGAGCGACAGCTCTGCGAGGCTTTGCTCATCGGCGCGGGCGCGTGAGCAGAGCGCGAGCACCACCAAGCCTCCCGAGATCGCGAGAGCGGCGGCCGAATGCCGCATGACGCCTCCGTTCCAGTCCGTTGCCATTCCTGCGAAGTAATTGCGCCGGCTAACGTAACACCGCGCCTCAGCCAAGATCGTTAACGGCGTCTCAGGAGCGACAGCCGGCTGTGGCTAGCCGACGACGGCCCGGTCGGGCGGCGGCGCATCGAGCTACGATACGGCGCCGTGACCATTACCAATCTCACGCTCGTGCTCGCGACGCTCGCCTGCGCCGCGCTGCTGTTCCAGCCGCGCGTGCTCGCGTCGCGCACGTGGCGGGCGACCGTGACGCCGCTCGCGTCGATCATCGGCTCCGGATTCCTCGTGTGCGGGCCGATTCTGGCGCATGCGGCCGGCCGGCTCGCATGGCTGGCCATGGCCGGGCTGTGCGGCGCCGCCTACCTCTTCGGCTTCGCGGTTCGGCACAACATCGAGCACGTCGAGCCGCAGATCGAGGCGCATGCGCCGCGAGTCGAAGCGGCGCTCGAGCGCGCCTCGAACATCGCGCTGTCGCTCGCCTATTTCGTATCCGTCGCGTACTACCTCAACCTGTTTGCGGCGTTCGGCCTGCGGCTCGACGGTATCGTCGCTCCCGTCTGGATCCGCGCGGCGGCAACGGTCGTGATCGCCGGCATAGGTCTCGTGGGCGTGTCGGGCGGGCTGCGGGCACTCGAGCGTCTCGAGGTCGCGGCCGTGGGACTCAAGTTTGCAGTCATCGGGGGGCTGTTCGCGGCGCTTGCGCTCGGACTCGCGATGGCGGCGGCGGCAGGGACGTCGCATTGGTACGCCGCCGCGCCGCAGCCGCGCGGATTCCGCGAGATTCGCACCGTGCTGGGACTCGTGGTGCTGGTCCAGGGATTCGAGACGTCGCGCTACCTCGGTGACGCCTACTCGACGTCGCTGCGCGTCACAACCATGCGGCTCGCGCAGTGGATATCGACGGCGATCTACGTCGTGTTCATTTTGCTGATCACGCCCTACTTCACGGACGGCCTCGCGAGGAATGGCGGCGAGACCGCGATCATCGACATGCTGGCGCCGCTCGGCGCGGCGCTCGCGCCGCTGCTGATTCTCGCCGCGCTCGCCTCGCAGCTCTCTGCGGCCGTGGCCGATTTGAACGGTGCGGGCGGCCTGCTCGCCGAGTCTTCCGGTCACCGCCTGCCGGTCAGGCTCGGCAACCTGTTGACCGCGCTCGCCGCGATCGCGGTGACCTGGGCGGCCGACATCTACTCGATCATCGCCTACGCGTCGCGCGTGTTCGTCGTCTACTACGCGCTGCAGTGCCTGCAGGCCGCACTCTCGGCGTATCGGCAGCGGCGCCGCACGAGGCTTGCGGCGTTCGGTTTCGGCGTGCTGCTCGCACTCGCGGCGCTGCTGCTTGCGGCCCCCGCAGACGTCTGACGCGAGCCGCTCGAGAGCGCTCGGGCGGACGAGACCCGGCGTCCAAGCGGCCGTCGCTGAAATCTAGACCCGGTCACACCTTTGAAAAGTGATTCCATTACGATAAGTTATCGAACGTTCCTAAGACCTCGGACGCGCATGCGAGCCGCCGACGCTGAAAGATCGCGAATTTCCCCCTTCCTGGGGCGCCGAAAAGGTGCGTCGCCGGCCGTCGACCGCGTCCGCTGCATCCTGGTTCACGACGATCATTACCTGTTGGCGCAGCACATCTCGCGCCGCTCCGGCGACCGTTGGGGTTTCGTCGGCGGGCGCCTGAAGGCCGGCGAGGGCCCGAAGACCGGTCTGCGGCGCGAGCTGGGCGAGGAGCTCCGGCTGCGCGTGCCCTACCTCATCGAGGTCGGTGACTGGCGCCACCGCGAAGAAACCTACCGCATCTACGGCTGCGAGCTCGAGCGGGCCGTCCGCTGGTTCGATGCGGCAGAGCTCAAGACCGTCGCGTGGTTCGACTACGCGGCGATCACCGAGCTGGCCGCCGACGCGCGGCTCCACAAGGGCTTCGAGCTCGAGGCGCTCGACGAGTACCGGCGGCTCTTCCCGGGCGTGCTGCGCAAGACGCAAGGCTCGCGCGCGTAAGCCGGGCGACCGGCGTCGGCTCGAGCCGTGGCCGGCCCGAGCCGTGAATTGTTGTAAGGTAGGCGCTGATGGCCGCCCCTCGAATAACCGCCGCATGGCCCTAAGCGGGCGGCGATCCCTCGCAATCGTCTCGTTGCTGTTGCCGCGGCTCGCGGCGGCTCAGGCCGCGGCCGGGCCGCCGTGGTGGACGCGCGTTTGGACGAACGTCGTTCATTGGCTCTCGACCCCGTTCATGACGGTCGGCTCGACCGGCGTGTCTGCGCTCGGCCTGCTCCAGGCCGCGCTCGTGGTCGCGGTCGCACTGCTCATGTCGCGCGGCGCGCGCCGCGCGCTCGGCCGGCTCGGCGGCCGCTTGCCGAACCTCGATCAGGGCATGATCTACGTGCTCGGCCGCGTCCTGCACTACGTCGTGCTCGTGATCGCACTGTTCGCGGCGCTCGCGGTGCTCGGCGTCGATCTGACGAAGGTCGCGATCGTCGCGGGCGCACTCGGCGTGGGCGTCGGCTTCGGCCTGCAGAACATCGTCAACAACTTCGTCTCGGGGTTGATCCTGCTGTTCGAGCGGACCGTCAAGGTAGGCGACTACATCGAGCTCGCTTCGGGCATCACCGGAGAGGTCCGCGACATCAACATTCGCAGCACGGTGGTCACGACCAACGACAACGTCGACATCGTCGTGCCGAACTCCGAGCTCGTGAGCCAAACCGTGACGAACTGGACACTGCGCGACGCGGTTAGACGCATGCGCATCCCCTTCGGCGTCGCCTACGGCAGCGACAAGGACACGGTGCGCACGGCCGCGCTCGAGGCGGCGGCCGCGGTTGAGCATACGCTCAGCGGTCCGGGGCGCGACCCGCAGGTGTGGCTGTGCGCGTTCGGCGACAGCAGCCTCAACTTCGAGCTGATCGTATGGCTCACGCCCGAGGCCGTGAAGCGGCCGTCGCGCATCGTCGCCGATTACAACTGGGCGCTCGAGACGGCGCTCAACCAACACGGCATCGAGATTCCATTCCCGCAGCGCGACGTCCACGTGCGCACGCTGCCCGATGTGGTAAGCGCGGCGGCGGGGCGGGTCGCGGGCGGCCGCGGAGAGCCACGAGAAGGAGGAGGGGAGACACGATGAGCGTGCTCAGACCGAGATACAACAAGCCGGGCACGTCGCCCGGCGTACGTGCCCTTAAGATCGACGAGCCTCGCGCGGTGCTGTCGGTGTTCGACTTCGCGGGGGATGGCTTCCGGGAGGAGCACGACGTCGCGCTCGAGCGCTGCGCCGACTTCTTCTCGAGCCCGAACGTCACCTGGGTGCACGTGCAGGGCCGACCGGCGCTCGCCACACTGCGCCGGCTCGGCGAAGCGTACGACCTGCATCCGCTCGCGATCGAGGACGTTGCGAATCTCGGCCAGCGGCCGAAGGCCGAAACTTATGCGAAGCAGCTGTTCGTGATCCTGAACTGGCCGCGCAAGACGGCTGCGGGAATCGAGCCGACACAGGTGAGCCTATTTCTCGGCGCAACCTACGTCGTGAGCTTCGTCGCGGGCGACGACGATCCGTTCGAGCTGATCCGCGACCGGATCCGCGCGGAGCCGCCGGGCCGGATCCGCGAGCGTGGCGCACATTTTCTGTTCTATGCGCTGATCGATCTCGTGATCGACGAGGGTTTCCCCGCGCTCGATGCGCTCAGCAGCGAGCTCGAGGCGTTAGAGGAGCGCATTCTCGAAGAGCCGAATCCTGCCTGCCTGCAGGAGATCCATCGGCTGAAGCGATCGTTGATCGTGTTGCGCAAGCTCCTTTGGCCGCAGCGCGAGGTCGTCAATGCGCTGCTGCGTTCCGAGAGCGGGCTGATCGACGCGGCCACGCAGCCTTATCTGCGCGACTGCTACGATCACGCGGCGCAGGTCCTGGAGCTGATCGAGAGCTATCGCGAGATGACGTCGAGTCTCCAGGACCTATATCTCACCGGCATCAGCAACCGCATGAACGAGATCATGAAGGTGCTCACGATCATGGCGAGCATTTTTATTCCGCTGTCGTTTCTGGCGGGCCTCTACGGGATGAACTTCGACGGCAGCGTGAGCCCGTGGAACATGCCGGAGCTACGTGCTTACTACGGATATCCGATCTTCTTGGGCGTGCTCTTCGCCATCGGCATCGCGATGCTCGGGCTCTTCAAGCGGCGCAAGTGGCTGTGAGCCCGCGTCAGGGTCGAACGACGAAGTCGAGCCGCTTGAGCAGCTGCCCCTGAGGTGTGAGCAGGTCGACCGTCCAGCGGCCGAGCGCGTCCGCCGGAAACACCCGTTTGCGCGAATAGGTGCGATACCCTTCGGCTCGGCCGCCTTGGATTCGCTCGGCGATGCGGTCGCGAGTATCGCCGTGCCGCCACTCGTAGACGACCCCTTGCGCAAGGCCGTTCGGCGCGCGAATGGCCGCGTACGCGACGACGCCGTTCGCGAGGTCCGCGCTGGCTACCTCGGTCACGGGAGGGCCGGGCACGAGCGCGTCGACCGAGCGCGTGATCCGCGCCTGCGTGACCGCGAGCCCGGCGGCCGGCACGTCGGCGCGCAGCGCCCAGGTCAGTGGCGGGAAGACGAGCAGCATCGCGAGCCAGCCGGCCTTCTCGTAGGGGTGCCGCAGCGAATACAGGGACAGCGGCAGCGTGAGCACGAGCCATGCCGCAACGGCGGCGAGCGACAGCGGCAGCGTGCGCTCGAGCGGCACGAGCAGCACGAGCGGCAGCACGACGAGCGCCGTGAGCCAACTGCAGTAGGCGTGGAACAGCATGCGCCGCGCCGCTCGCGTCGCGACGTAGCGCTCGTAGAGCGGGTCGATCGTGCAGAGCAACGCCGCGACGACCGCGAGGGCCGTGAATACGATCTGGCCCGCGTCCTGCTGCGTTGCGCCGATCAGAAACGGGAGGCTGAAGAACAGCAGCTCCTGCTGCAGTGATTGGCTCACGAAATTCACGACGAAGTTGCCGACGCCGCGCTTGCGGCGCTCGAGCCGCCGCCGCAGCAGGGGCTCGATCAAAAGCCACGGCCAGCCGAGCAGTGCGAGCATCGCGATCCACTGGGCCGCCCCCGCGCCGCGGCGCACCATCGCGAAACCGATCCAGCCGGCCGCGAAGCTCGAGGCGGGCAGCAGCCACGGCGCTTTGCGTGACAGCTGCATGAGGCGCGAGATCAGCGCTTGTGGATCCATTCCCTGGCGGACTCGAGTGAGCGTGGCCGACGGCCGAGCGTGCAACGCAAATCGCGACGATCGTACGCGCGCGGCGCCGCATCCGGAAGCGCCGTGCCGGTCGCGGCGCGTGTGCTAGAGTGCGGCCACGCGCGTCATTCCGGGGGGAAGTCATGCGAATCGTTACCAGCGTAGCGCTGCTCGCGGCGCTCTACGGGTTCAGTGCGCATGCGGCCGACAATTGCGATCCGTCGGGCGGGCTCGAGTACGTTTGCGGGCCAAAGAATGCCGAGGATCTCGTGCGGGTGCCCGGCACCCGCTGGATCATCGCAAGCGGCATGGACGCGGGCGCGGGCATCAAGCTCATCGATTCGCAGAATGGCCGATGGAGCGTGCTCTATCCGGGCGACAGTCCCGCCGCGAAGCATGATTCGGCCGCTTTCCCCGACTGCGGGTCGCCGCCGAATCCGGCTCTACTGCAGACGCACGGCTTGAATTTGCGTCCCGGCCGCGGGGGCCATTCGACGCTCTATGCGGTCGGTCATGGCGCTCGCGAGGCGATCGAGGCGTACGATGTCGACTCGAGCGGACGGATGCCGAGCCTCGTCTGGACCGGTTGCGTGCCGATGCCGGAAGGGCTCGCCGCGAACAGCGTCGCGTCGTTCGCCGACGGCTCGCTCGTCGCGACCGTGCTGCTCCTGCCCGGCAAATCGTTTGCCGATTCGGTCGCGCGCCGCCCGACCGGCGCGGTGTTCGAGTGGTCGCCCGGCGAGCATGGCTTCAAGCGCGTCGAGGGCACGGAGCTTCCGGGCAACAACGGCATCGAGACGTCGCCGGACGGCCGCGAGTTCTTCGTCGTCTCTTCGGGCTTTCAGACGATCGTCGCGTTCTCGCACACGAACCCCGCCAAGCAGCTGCGCAGCACACCGCCGCTGCCGTTCACGCCCGACAACGTCCACCGCGCGCCGGACGGCCGGCTGCTCACGGCCGGCATGAAGAACGACGTCGCCGAGTGCGGCGGCGCACCGGGTCCTGAGCACGACCTCGCGCGTCTATCGACCTGTCCGCGCGGCACGATCGCGATGGCGATCGACCGGGCGTCGATGCAGCCTATGCAGGTGCTCGAGACGGCCGCGAACCCGGCCTTCAGCAACGCGACGATGGTGCTGCCCATCGGCGGGGAGTACTGGATCGGCAGCTTCTCGAGCGACCGGGTGGCGCACGTCGCACCGCGCTGACGCGGCCGCTTCGACCGCCGCCGCGCGTCGCCGCTCCTGTCGACTCGCGTTCGCTCGTTGCGCCTTCGGGCATCCTTGCCGGAGGCCAAGCTCCGGTGCCGCACCTTCAGCACAGTCAGGTGTTGGATCTGCTTCCGCCGGTGCGGGATCGGTTTCGCCGATGATCCGCAGCCGTGCGGCGCCACATGAACGCCGGCCCCGAAAAGAAGAAGGGCGTCGACGACCGCAGTCGTCGACGCCCTTGGTTCAAGAGCGCGTCGGCCGCTCGCCGGCCGACGCCGTGCCGATCAGAACCTGAAGTTCAGCGTCACGCCGGCTTCGCGCGGTCGACCGACCGTCGCGAAGTCGAAGCCCCAGATGCCATGGAAGAACCCCGAGTTGATCAGCCGCTCGTCGGAGAGGTTCGTGCCGAACACCGACAGATCCCACTTCCCATCGGTCGGCTGATACGTCATGCGCACGTTCGTGAGGCCCGAGCCGCCGCTCTCGTCGAAGCCGGCCGGCACGGCCGTCCAGTAGTCCGTACGCAGGAACGGCAGCGAGCGCCAAAACTGCGACTGATACAGGTAGTCGACTCGAGTCACGAGCGACGCGCCGCTCTTGAGCTTCGCGTCATACTGGACGCCGATGCTGCCCGTCGTCTTCGGCGCCTGGGCGAATGCCGTGCTCGTATCGAGCGCGAACGTACCCGGAGCGACCTCCGTGTACTTCGTATCGAGCTTGCCGACGTTGACGTTGAAGAGCAGCTTGTCGGTCGGAACGATCGTGAGCTCGAGCTCGGCACCCTGTGCCAGCGCCGCACCGACGTTCGTCGTCAGCAAGGCCGGCAGCTGATGCCCCTGATCATCGAGCACCACGCCCGCGGATTGAATATCCTTCCAGACCGTATGGAAGATCGTCGCGTTCACGCGTAGATGCTTGTTCGCGAGATCCGAGCGCAAGCCGATTTCGCTGTTCTCGAGCGTCTGGGGTAGATACGGCGACAGTACGCGATTGCCGTTCGCGGGGTTGGTGTACACCGCGGTTCCGCCCGAATCGAATCCCTCCGAGTAACCGATGTAGCCCATCACGTCCGGACTGAACTGCTTCTGCAGCGACAGGCGCTTCGTGTTCTTGTCGAAGCTAGCGGGCGTGCCCGCCCGACCGACGGAGGATCCCGCGAACACGTCGCCCACGAACTCGACGTTCGAGCTCGGCGCACGAGGTGCCGTAACGCCCGCGACGGCGGTCAACGGTTGCGCCAAGTCGTTCTGTTGGTGATGTCGCAGGCCGACCGTGAGATTCATCGTGTCGCCGAGCTTGACCGTGATTTCGCCGAACGCGGCCCAACCGTCCTGGTCATAGCGCGTGATACTGTCGAATCGCCCACCGGGGCCGCTCGCCCCCGCGTAGACGGCCTGGCAGCCGAGCAACGGGGCTTGCGCGGCGGCGTCGATGCAGATCTGCGACGCGTAGGCGGCGTTGATGTCGTAGAGGCCCGAAACGAACTCTTCGACCTGATAACGCGTGCCGCGCGTGCGGTTGATCTGATTCCAGTAATAGGCGCCGCCGACCCAAGTGATGCGGTCCCCTCCGCCGGAGACTTGCACTTCCTGGCTGAATACATGGAGGCGGTTCTGGTTCACGTCCTCCACGAGCTGGTATTGGCTGTTGTCCCAGTCGGTGATGGCTCTATTGCTCTGCGTCGTCTGCGCGGTCAGGAACTCGATCTTCAGCTTGTCCGTAAGGTTCCACGTGAGGTCCGACGAGAATTGATCGGTGTTCACGCGGTCGGGCAGGTTGACTTCCGAGCGGTCCTGCCACTCGCCGACCAAGCCGCCGGGCTCGCCGGCTGTCTGCGTATGGGCATTGAACGCTTCGTATCCGGCCGCCTCGTAGAGGTCCGGAACGCCGACCGCCTGGCCGGCCTGCGGGTACGTGCCTTTGAAAACGGCGTCCTGAATGCGCGGCTCGGTGAAGTTGCTGCCGTTGGTCTGATAGTTGAATCGCCACGACATCTTGTCGGTCGGCGTCCACAGGATGTCGCCGTGGAACACCTTCTGATCGACGCCGCCGTTGTTCTTGCCGGTCGTGAGGCTGTGCACGTAGCCGTCGCGATACAGACTCGCGCCCGTGAACTTCGTCAGCAACTTATCCGTCAGCGGCAAGTTGACCGAGAGCTTCACGTCGCGTCGATCGAGCGTGCCGACCGTGCCGGTCACGTCCGCCGAATACTCGTTCGTCGGCTTCTTCGTCCAGATGCGAATCGCGCCGCCGGTCGAATCGCGGCCGAACGTCGTGCCTTGCGGTCCGCGCAGCACTTCGATGCGGTCGATGTCGACAAACTCCTGCGTCAGCAAGCCTGCCGTGCCGACCTGCCACACGCCGTCGATGTAGGTGCCGACGTTCGGGATGCCGCGAACCCGAAAGTTGGGCTGCTCCGTTCCGCCGCCGCCGCCGGTGATGACGAGGTTCGGAATGGCTTGGCTCACGCGCTCGAGCGAGTCGAGGCCGCGCAGCTCGAGGTTATCGCCGGTGACGGCAACGATCGAAATCGGCACCTGCTGCAAGTTTTCCTCGCGGCGGGTGGCGGTCACGACGATTTCTTCCAGGCCTTCTTGTGCCTGTTGTCCGTAGGAAGCAAAGGATACAAAAGACGGAATCGACGCTGCGAGCAGGCAGCGAATGGCCCTGCTGGATCTCATAGTTCCCCCTGAAGGTGCTTTTGGCGAGAAGCTTCTTGATAGTCCCCAAAACGTAACTGTGCGTATAGTCACGTTCGGGGACGAATGTTGCGCCGTTGAGATTCTCCGCGCAACTGGGCGGCACCGTATTTGAGGCTATTGACACGCGGACAGGCACGTTTTGTTGCGTCGGCGCTACGATTTTCGGATTATGGCCGTGGTTTCCGCGCATCCAGCATTCTTGGGAGGTCCCGGCCCTGAAATGCAAAGGGCGTCGACGACCGCAGTCGTCGACGCCCCGGAGGCGCTCGTCGGCCGGTGCGCGGCCGACGGCGTGCGCGTCAGAACCGGAAGTTCATCGTCACGCCGGCTTCGCGCGGTCGACCGACCGTCGCGAAGTCGAAGCCCCAAATACCGTGGAAGAAACCCGAGTTGATCAACCGCTCGTCGGTGAGGTTCGTCCCGAACACCGACAGATCCCACTTCGCATCGCTCGGCTGGTACGTGAGTCGCAGGTTCGTGATGCCCGAGCCGCCGCTTTCGTCGAATCCAGCGGGCACCGCGGTCCAGTACGAGGTCCGGAGGAAAGGCAGCGACCGCCAGAACGCCGATTGGTATAGATAGTCGAGCCGAGTCACGAGCGACGCTCCGTCTTTGAGCTTCGCGTCGTACTGGATGCCGATGCTGCCGGTCGTCTTCGGCGCCTGCGCGAACTCGGTGTTCGTGTCGAGCGCGAACGTGCCCGGCGCGATCTTCGTGTACTTCGCGTCGAGCGTGCCCGCGTTCACGTTGAGCAGCCAGTTGTCGTTCGGCACGATCGTGAGCTCGAGCTCCGCACCTTTGGTCACCGCTTCACCGACGTTCGTCGTGAGCAGCTGCGGCAGCTGGTGGCCCTGCGCGTCGAACACCGCGCCCGCGGACTGAATGTCCTTCCAGACCGTGTGGAACAGCGTCGCGTTGACCCGCAGGTGCTTGTTCGCGAGGTCCGAACGAACGCCGACCTCGGAATTCTCGAGCGTCTGCGGCACGTAGGACGAGATCATCCGGTCGCCCGACGCCGGATCGATGTACGCGGCCGCGCCGCCGGAGTCGAAGCCTTCGGAGTACGCGACGTAGCCCATCACGTCGGGGCTGAATTGCTTCTGCAGGGACAGCTTCTTCGTGTTCTTGTCGAAGCTGTTCGGCGTCGACGCGAGGCCGACCGCCGAGCCGCCGAACACGTTGCCGACGAAGTCGAGATTCGCACTCGCGGCTTTCGGCGCGGTGTAGCCCGCCACGACCGCGAGCGGTTGGACGAGATCGTTCTGCTTGTGATGACGCAGCCCAACCGTGAGATCGATCGTATCGGACAAGTGCACGGTCGCCTCGCCGAACACGGCCCAGCCGTCTTGATCGTAACGGTTCAGCGTGTCGTAGCGGCCGCCGGGTCCGCTCGCGGACGCGTAGACGTCTTGGCAGTCGAGCAGCGTGCCCGCCGGCGGATTCGGTCCGTGCTCGACGGACGTGCAGATCGGGCTCGCGAACGCCGCGTTGATGTCGTACAGGCCGGAGACGAACTCCTCGACCTGATAGCGCGAGCTGCGCGTGCGGTTGATCTGATTCCAGTAGTACGCGCCGCCGACCCAGTTCACGCGGCCTTGGCCGCCCGAGATCTGGATCTCCTGGCTGAACACGTGCAGCCGGTTCTGGTTGACGTCCTCGACGAGCTGGTACTGGCTGTTGTCCCAGTCGGTGATGGCTCTGTTTTGCTGAGTCGTCTGCGCGGTCAGGAACTCCATCTTCACCGTGTCGGTGAGGTTCCACGTCAGGTCCGACGAGAATTGATCGGTTACGACCGAGTCCGGCAGGTTGATCTCGGAGCGGTTCTCCCATTCGCCGACGACGCCGCCCGGGAAACCCGCCGATTGCGTCTGCGCGTTGAACGGCTCGAGTCCGGCGGCCTCGTACAAATCGGGCACGCCGACCGCCTGGCCGGCCTGCGGGTAGGTTCCCTTGAACACGGCGTCTTGCAGCCGCGGCTCCGTGAAGTGGCTTTGGTTGCTCTGATAGTTGAAGCGCCAAGACAGCTTGTCGGTCGGCATCCACAGGATGTCGCCGTGGAATACCTTCTGGTCGACGCCGCCCTGGTTGTCGCCCGTCGTCAAGCTGTGGACGTAACCGTCGCGGTACAGGCTCGCGCCCGTGAACTTCGTGAGCAGCTTGTCGGTGACCGGTAGGTTGACCGACAGCTTGACGTCGCGCCGATCGAGCGTGCCGACCGTGCCCGTGATGTCGGTGCTGTATTCGTTCGTCGGCTTCTTCGTCCAGATGCGGATCGCGCCGCCGGTCGAGTCGCGGCCGAACGTAGTGCCCTGCGGTCCGCGCAGAATTTCGATGCGGTCGATGTCGACGAACTCCTGGGTCAGCAAACCGGCCGTGCCGACCTGCCAGACGCCGTCGACATAGGTGCCGACGTTCGGGATGCCGCGCACCCGGAAGTTGGTCTGCTCCGTGCCGCCGCCGCCGCCGGTCACGACGAGATTCGGAATCGCCTGGCTCACGCGTTCGAGTGAATCCAGACCTCGCAGCTCGAGGTTGTCGCCGGTGACGGCAACGATCGAGATCGGCACCTGCTGGAGGTTCTCCTCGCGTCGCGTGGCGGTGACGACGATCTCTTCCAAGCCTTGGTCGGCCTGTTGAGCGTACGAAGCAAACGAGACGAAAGATGGGATCGACGCTGCGAGGAGACAGCGTATTGCCTTGGCTCTCATGGGGTCCCCCTGACGGCTTGACCGATGTCCTTGTGGTGTCCACGAGCGTAACTGACTCAAGAGTTACACTCGGGCTCGATGTTGCGCCGTAGCGATTTTGCGCGCAACCCTGAAACCCGCACCTGCAAAGGGTTTCCGGGCTTTCCCCGATCGCTCGTCGCGCCAGAACAACGCCCTGACGAACCGTCCTGTTCGGGTCAAAGCGCGGCCGTTCTTGGCTCGAATTCGGGTATTTTCGGTGCCGGTAGTCGGCTTGCCAGGGGCCGGCCGGTCGAGCGGCGGCCGCGTAAATTTTTTTCGCGCGGCAACGCGGTGCGCGGCTGACCCCGTCGCTTTGCGCAAACGTGGCGCCAAATGCCGTGCGCTCGAAGAATGCCGCGACCGCTGGCGGCGCGCCTGGCGGCGTTCTACCGGCCCGCCTAAAATCGGCTGCTCGCCTTGCGAGGGTCCCGAAATTGACCGTCCGGCACGCTCTATCGTCGCTCGCTGCCGCCGCCGCGCTCGCTGCCGCCGCGCCGAGCCATGCGCAACGTGCAGCCCCGGAGCTGAACGGCTATCTCACGCTTGCGAGCGGCTATTGGGACCGCGGCCTGTCGCAAAACGACGGTCCGTCGCTGCAACTCGGCATCGATTACCAGCGCCAGAGCGGGCTGTTCGTCGGCGCATCGGCCGTGAACGTCGACTACGCGATGGAATACAGCGAGGCGCGGGCGCGCACGGTGGAGGCGGAGGGCTACGTCGGCTTCAACCGCAAGCGCGGCAACGTTTCCTTCACTGCGACGCTCGGCCGCTACGTCTACCCGCGCACGGGCGGTTCCTACGATTACAACGAATGGAGCGGCACGGTGGGATTCCGCGATCGGCTGTTCTATACCGCGGCCTACGCGAGCGACTTCTATGCGCTCGGCCGCAGAGCGCTCGATCAACAGCTGTCGATGGCGTGGCCGCTGCGCGGCAACGTCGAGCTCGGCGCGACCGTGGGGCATTTCGCCCTCGCGGACACGGCCGCTAATTTCTCGCATTGGAACATCGGTGCGTCGAAGGTGATTAGGCGTGTCGTGCTCGACCTGCGTTACTACGATAGCGGCTACGAGGGGGTCGGTTATCTCGGCGCCGCGGACGCGAATCACTACGTGCTCAGCGTGTCCTACGCGCTGCGCGGCGCAAGACCGCGGTTGTAGGCAATTAGAAGCGGACGAGACGAACGCCGTGCGTGCACAGCGTCGTGCCGCTCAGCCGCTCGAGTGCGCGGCAGGCGTTGATCGAGTTGCCGCCCGGTGAATGCGTCGTGGTCTCGGTGAGCAACGCGGCCACGCGGTCCGCATCGATCTTGGGCTCCCTTTCCAGCAGCAGCGCGATCACGCCGGTCGCGTGCGCAGCCGCGAGCGAGTTGCCGCTCAAGAACGCGTAACCGTCGCCGGGCGTCGTGGTCAGCACGTCCGTCGCGGGCGCCGCCACTTCGAACGGCGATGCACCGGGCGCATCCGACGTTGCGTGCGCGGCGAGCACTTTCGGATGCGAGGCGGGGAACGGCAGCTCGCTCGTGCGCGTCTCCGGCAGCGCGCTCACGACGATGATGCCGCGCGCGACGATCTCGTCGAGCAGCCGCGACAGCAGCGGATCCTCGGGGCCCGCGAGGCTCAGGTTGATCACGTTCGGTCTGAGCTCGATCGCGACCTCGAGCGCGCGCGCGAGCGAGAACGTCGAGCATTTGGCGGCCACGCTGTCCGGGGCGACGGACCAGCACGCACGCAATGCGGCGATTCCGACGTCGGGCGCGACGCCGACGATGCCCTCGCGATTGTTCATCGCCGACGCGATGATGCCCGCGATTGCGGTGCCGTGAATCTCGCCGTCGCGCGGCGCGCGGTGAGCGTCGCCGACGAGATCGCGAGCGAGCCGGACCCTGCCGCGCAGCTCCGGATGATTGCCGTCCACGGCCGAGTCGATGATCGCGACCGACACGCCGCGGCCCGTCGCGAGCGCGTGCGCGTCCTCGAGATCGAGAGCGGCCGCGGCCGACTGCAGGTCGACGTACGGGTCGTCGAAGCTCGACGTCTGCGTGTCGAACACGTGCATGCGCTGCACGAGCTCGACGCGCGGATCGTTCGCGAGCTCCGCGATCACGGCGTCGACCGAGCGGCCCTCGGGAACCGCAAGCACCTCGCAATACACGGAGAGCGTTTGGATCGGCCAGCCCTCGACGCGCTCGAGCGAATGCTCGTGCGCGAGCCGGCTCAAGATGCGGTCGACCGAGGGCGTCGGTCCGTAGCGGCGCTGCTGGTAGCGCTGGCTCGGCGTTCCGGTGAGGCCGAGCGCGAGCGACTCGGGTTGCCGCACCGTCACGAGTATTTCCCGACTCGCCGCCGCCGTGCCATCGTCGTCGTGTGCCGCGCGCGGCACGCTCGTCGCGCAGGCGCTCGCGAGCAGCGCGAGCACGAGCACGAGCACGGCACGGATCATTGGGCGGGTTCCGGCGAGAGGCGGCGCGCGGCGAAGCGGACGCGCGGGTCTTG
This sequence comes from uncultured Gammaproteobacteria bacterium, assembly GCA_963817615.1. Classification (GTDB taxonomy): domain Bacteria; phylum Pseudomonadota; class Gammaproteobacteria; order Steroidobacterales; family Rariloculaceae; genus FEN-1219. Next base: position 44,068 of record CAWFPH010000007.1, read on the forward strand.
CGCGAGACGCTCGATCAACGCGGCCGTGTCGGGAGTGCCGGGCGCGCGACCCTCGAGCCGTACCGTGTAACGGCCGATAGCGCTCGGGCCCGCGACGATCGTGCCGCCCACGTCGGCGAGGAGCGCCGCGCGTGCCGCCGAATCGGCGGTCGCTGCGAATACGAGATCCACCTCCACGGCGCCGCTCGCGGCGCGCTGCGTCGCGAGCGTGGAGTACCGGGCGCCGTCGTCGCGATTCGACGGCATTAGCCACCACAGCACGCCCAGCGCACAAAGGCCTGCGGCGCCCACGACGGCAAACCGAAGCCACGCGCCGAGTGGTTGCGGCAACGGCCGTGCGCGGCGCGGCGGCGCGCTCGCGGGCTCGTCGAGACGGAGCGCGAGCCGCTCGAAATTGCTTTGCGCGGATAGATGCACGGCCGGGTGGGCCTGCAGCGCCGCCTGCAGCCGTCCCTGCTCGCCGAGCTCACGCCGGCACGGCACGCACGTGCGCACGTGCAGCTCGAGCGCTTCTCGCTCGGCGCCGGCCAGGCTGCCGTTGACCAGCCACGGCAACAGCTCGAAGGCTTGGGCGTGCGTCATCGGTTCGCTCACGGCGCCGACGGATCCTTCGCGAGCGCGGGCAGCAGCTTCCTGAGCTTGGCGCGCGCGTGGAACATCCGCGTCTTCACGGTGTTGACGGGGCAGTCGACGATCAAAGCGATCTCCTCGTACGAGCAACCGTAGAAATAGGTCAATTCGACGACCGCGCGATGGTCGGACGACAAATGCCTGAGGCCCTCGTCCAGCAGGTCGCGCAAGTCGCCGTCGTCGCTGGGTTCCACCGCGGCGTCCGAACGTTCAACCCACTCGTCGAAGTCGACGGCCGCGACCCGGCTCGACCAGCGGCGCGAGCTTTCCAGCAGCTTCAAGGCCTTGCGGTAAGCGATGCCCAAGATCCAGGTCGACACGAGCGAGCGTCCGCCGAACGAGCGCGCGTTGCGCCAGACGACGAGCATCGTGTCGTTGACGCCCTCCTGCGCGAGCTCGAGCTGGCCCGTGATGCGGTAGATGAAGCGCAGGAGCGCCTGGTAGTACGCGGCGTAGAGCTCACGGAAGGCATCACGGTCGCCCCGTACGACGCGCTCGAGCAACCGCCTGTCCGCCTCGTCGTCGGTGAATCTCGGCCGAGTCGGCCGCGCCTTCAGGCTTTCATTCATAGTTGTCGTTTTCGTCCGCCGCCGCGCTCAGTGTAAGCCGCCGGACGACCTTTTTGCGCGCCGCGGCACGGCGGGCCGGGCACGGCTCAGCCCGCGCGACCCGACTCGGTCCGCGCGAGGATCGTCGCGAAGTCCGCTGCGAGATTGGCGGGCTCGTGCGGCGCCGAGAACACGGCGTGCACGTTCCCCGCCGGGTCGAGCAGCACGACGTTCGAGCTGTGGCTCACGAGGTAGTTCCGTTCGCCTTGGCCCGTCGGCGTGAAGTAGACGGCCCCGACCTGCTTCGCGAACTTCGCAATCTCGGCGTCCTTGCCGGTGAGACCGTGGAAGCTCGGGTCGAAATAGCCGACGTACTCGTGCAGGCGCTGCGGCGTGTCGCGGGCCGGGTCGACCGACACGAAGTAGTACTCCACAGGGACGTCCGGAAAGCGCTGCTCGATCTTCTTCTTCGCAGCGGCGAGCGCGACCAACGTGACGGGGCAAACGTCCGGGCAGTACGTATAGCCGAAGAACACGAACGACCAGTGCCCCGTAAACGCCTGCGGCTCGAACGGCTGGCCTTTGGAGTCGACGAGCGCAAACGGCGTTAGGCCGTGCGGTTGCGGCAGCACGTAGCCGTGAATTTGGGGCGGCGCTGCCGCTTGCGTCTCGCGCCGCATCCACCACTGCCCCGCGACGATTCCGGCGATCGCCGCGGCTGCGGTAGCCGGAACGACGAAAGACCAAAGCAGGCGCGGCCGCATCGGCGAAGCGCTCGCCTAGGGCGCCGGATGGGCGTGTTGAGCCGGGGGCGCGCTGCTGCGCGCATCGACGATCGGCACCGTGACCTCGATCGGCCCCGCACGCTCGAACAGCAGCGTGACGGTGATCTCACCACCCGCGACGAGCGGCCGCGCGAGGCCGACCAGCATCAAATGTCCCGCCCCGGGCGCAAGCGCGACCGTCGCGCCGGCCGCGATGGGCAGCGAATCGAGACGCTGCATCTCGACGACGTCACCGCGTTGAGTGCTCTCGTGCAGCTCGACCTCGCGCGCCGCGGCGCTGCGTGCGCCGAGCAGCTGATCCGCGGCGTCGCCGTTGACGATCGTGAAGTAGGCGGCGCCGGTATCGACGCCGGGCGGCGTGGCCCGCGCCCAGGCGCCCGTGATGCGCAGCGGTGCCGCCGGCGCGGCAGCGGCCGCGAGCGCGACCCCGGCGGCCGCAAGCGCGCACGCGGCGCGCCATGCTCGAAACCCGAGAAACGATCCCATCCGCCCATGATAGGCCTTTCCGGCCGCAAGCGGGCTGCGGCCGATTGCCGCGGCCGAAGCTGCCACGCTTGCACGACGTGCACGGCCGTCGCCGCGTTCCGATGGATCGGCCGGCGGCCGGTCCGCTCAGCAATGGCCGCCGGGTTTCACGGCGACCACGCGGTCGACGACCCAGGCTTCGCGCGCGTCGCCGCCGGCGAGCGTCGTGAGATGCGCTTCGATCGTCGCGAGCGCGGACTTGCCGCGCGCGCCCGCGACGCGGTGGCGGTGCGCGAGCTCGCGAAAGCCGCCGCTTGCGGCGACCGGCAACGTCCAACCCGTGATGCACTCGGTGAACGAGCCGCTGCGGTCGTCGACCGTGCTCTGACCGTCGAGCAGCACGCGATCGGTGAAGGCGGGCGCACCGGCGTCGCGCTGGAGCACGTGCGGAGCCGTTGCAGCGGTCTCGAGCTCGAGGCGGGCGTCGTCGAGCCGTGCAAGCCTGCGCTCGGGGCCGGCGCCGGCGAGCACGACCCGCGCCGAGTGCTCGTCCCAATGCCACGCGCCGAGCGCCTTGCTCGGCGGGATCTCGGGGCCGCCGTCGACGTATTGCTGGCGCAGGAAGAAACGGTGGTCGGGCCGTAGCCAGAGCGTCGCGGCGATCGCGCTGCAATTGCTGCACGGCAGGCGGCCCGCGTAGACGCCGGCAAGATCGGCCGGCTCGGGGGTGATCTGCGCGGCGGGCTCGCGTGCGCCGCCGCAGCCGTCGAGCGCGGCGGTGCCGAGCAGCAACCCCGCGATGGCGATCGCTCGACGCATGGGTGTCGGTCGCAGGGCGCGGTTACGGGTTCGCTCGCTCGCGCGCGGCGAGCTCCTCGATGATCTCGAACCAGCGGTCGTAGGTGCGGGCCATCGTGCCGTTCGTCAAATACTTGCCGTTCACGATCACGCTCGGGGTGCTCGGCACGTGGTACCGCTCGACGAGCTCCATCGCTCGCTTCATGTTCGTCTCGACCGGCAACGAATAAAAGGTCTTCTTGAAGGTATCGGCATCCACCCCGAAGCGGCCGAAGAATTCCGCGAGCTTGTCCTCGGTCTCGAGCGTGTTGCCCTTCACGTGATACTCGTCGAAGAACGGCGCCGCAATCTCATCCGCCTTGCCGAGCGCCACGGCGGTGTAATAGGCACGCGCATGGATCTCGGCGACCGCGTTCCAGATGGCCGGGATCCGGACGAAGTGGACGTATTCCGGCTGGCTCTTGCGCCACTGCTCGAGATGCGGCTCGAACGCGAAACAACCGGGACAGCCGAACATGAACACCTCCGCGACCTCGACTTTGCCAGCGTCCGTGCTCGCCGGCTGCGCGGGCGACAGCGCCTGGTAATCCTTGCCCGCCTCGAGCGGTGCACCGGCCGCCGGCTGCGCCGCGAGGGGCGGGGTTCCGAGCGAGGCCGATAGGGCGAGCGCGGCGGTCGACAGCAGGGCGTGTAGCTTCACGGTTCGTCCTCGATGCCGCGGCCTGTGGGGCCGCATCGGCCCAAGCTTAGCCGCGGGTCCAAGCAAAAAGAATGACGGGATCGACTCCGGCCCAATGCCCGCGCCGCGCCGTGAGCGTGCCGCTTGCGGCGGCGTTGAACGTTCGGCGCGGCCGAGGGCACTTACGGGTCGCCGGCATCGTTTTGCGCGCGAGGCGACGCGCGCTTGCCTGCCGGCATTCCCCAGCGGCGCTCCCGCCCACGGCGGGGGCGCCGCCCCCTTGCGAAGGCGATGCAGGGCGTTGCGGCGCCCACTACTATTGAGCATCGAGCGGCGCCAAGGCGCCGAGGCGGGGGGTACCGATGCGCCGATTCGTTTCGTGTCTAGTCGCGGCCGCGAGCGCTGCGCCGTTCGCGGCAAGCGCCCATCACGGGATCGCGAACTTCGATCTGAACAAGGAGATCACGCTGACGGGCGCGGTCACCGAGGTCGCGTTCGTGAACCCCCATTCCTGGCTGTATTTCACGGTGCGGGGCGAGGACGGTACGGCCGTGCCCTGGCGCTGTGAGATGCGCGGTTCGACCGTGCTCAAGCGCTCGGGCTGGTCCGAGGCGATGTTCGCGCCCGGCACGCAAGTCGTCGTGAAGGGCGCGCCGGACCGGCGCGAAGCGAACGTCTGCTATCTCGAGACCGTCACGCTCGCCGACGGCACGAGCATGGAGCGCTACGACCAGCGGCGGCACGCCGTTACGCCGCACGCCGACCGGCCGGCGCGGCTGGCGAACGGCGATCCGAACTTGAACGGAGATTGGGCGAGCGAGCAGCGTGTGATGACCGATCGCAGCGGCGCGAGCGGCGCGTTGGTGCCGCTCAGCGTGGCCGAGTCGCTCGAGCCGGGTGAGCTTCCCGCCGGCGCACGTGCGTTCCCGGGCGCGCGCGGCACACCCGAGTCGCTTGCGGCGGATCCGATCCGTGCGGCCTGGACGCGGCCGAGCCCCGTTGTGCTGACCGACGCCGGCAAGCGTGCAGCCGAGGGCTTCGACCCCGCGTCGACCGACAATCCGCGGCTGCGCTGCGAGCCGACCAATATCCTGTTCGACTGGACCTTCGAGGAATTCGTGAACCGCATCGTCCAGGACGAGCACACGATTCGGCTCCTGTACGGCGCGATGAATCTCGATCGGACGATCCATCTCGATATGACCGAGCACCCGGGCGATTTGACGCCGACGTTGACGGGCCACTCGATCGGTCGGTGGGATCACGACGTGCTGATCGTCGACACGGTCGGATTCGAGCCGGGCGTGCTGTCGGCCGACACGCGTACGTTGCACAGCGACCGCCTGCACGTGGTCGAGCGCTTCACGCTCGACCAGGACAAGCATGCGCTCCGGCGGGAGTACACGGCCGAGGATCCGCTGTATTTCGCGGGCGAGTACCGCGGGGCCGACACCGTCTACGCGGCCGATTTGCCTTACCAAGCCCCGAGCTGCGACGACCGCAGCTTCGTGACCGACGACCCGAACCGCGGCGCGGCGGCCGCGGCCAAGATCGACGCCCCGGCAGCGGCGCAGGCGCCCGCGCCGGCCGCAAGAGCGCCCGCCAGGCCATGGTGGAAGTTCTGGGAATGACTGCGCGTTTGAACCCGTACCGGCGGCCGCGGTCGGAGGAGCCGTAGAATCGATGCACGACGAATGTCCCGACCCGCTTGCGGCACGCGAGGAGACGCGATGAGCTCTTGGAAGAACAGGCTGAAGTCCGAATTGGTGTCGCTCGCGATGGTGCTCGCGCTCGTCACCGCCGCGCGCTCCTCCCTCGCGGATCACTATTACGTGCCGTCGGGCTCGATGGAGTATTCGCTGATGCCGGGCGATCGCGTGATCGTCGACAAGACGGCCTACGGCGTGCGGATTCCGCTCACGAAGATCGACATGTTCGGGTCGCGCACGCCGGCGCGAGGCGAGATCGCCGTGTTCGATTCGCCGCGCGACGGCACGCGCCTGATCAAGCGCATCGTCGCGGTGGGCGGCGACGTCGTGACGGTCGACGATGGTCATCTGTCGATCAACGGCACGCCGCTCGGCGACGCGAAGCTCGAGCACTTCGGCAGCCGTGAGGCGTTGCTCAACTTGAGCGACGGCGGCGGCCCGAACGTGCACCAGCTCAAGATCCCTGCCGGCATGGTGCTCGCGATGGGCGATCATCGAGGCAACAGCTTCGACGGCCGGTTCTTCGGCTTGATCGACGAGCGCGAGCTCTTCGGCCGGGCGGTCGCGATCTACTATCGGCGCGGCGAAGGGTTCTGCTGGAAGCGCCTCTGAGCGCGCCGCGCGCACGGCGCCCGCGTCAGATCATGCCCGCGCGGTCCGAGTGCGCGACGGCGTGGCGCACCATCACGCCGAGTCCCGCAATCGTGACGACGAACGCGGCGAGGCCGCCGATGAACGGAATCGCGAACAGCACGAGCACGATCGCAAGCCCCGCAACCAACGTGGCCGCATAGTGCGGCACGCCGTGCGGCGAGCGGAACAGCCGCACGCCGATCGCCTGCGCGACCACGGCCTTGCCGAGATACAAGCCGACGGCCCAGAGCATGAACGCGAGAACACCGAGCGGAATGCCGATGATCGTGATGCAGAGGATCACGCCGGCAATCGGCAGCGCAATCGCGGTGATCAGCCCGTAGCCGAACGCCTTGAGCCAATCCTCGCCGGTCCCAAGGGGCGGTTCCCTCAAGGCCGGCACGAGCCACAGCAGCAGCACGGCGGTCAGGAACGCCGCGGCGAGCCGCACCGCCTGCCAGATGTAGTACGACACGCTGAAGTACGGATTCCGCGGCGGGGCTTTGCCGAGCGGGCCCCCCCGGCCGATCTGGCGGTCGATGCGGCCGCCGATCGTCGCGCCGCTCGCGACCCTGAGGTCGTTCTCGGCACCGACGTGCGCGGTCACGTTGCCGCCGATGCGCGCGGGCGCCAGCACGTCGACGGTATTCGCCCACGTCTCGAGGTTGCGCTGCACGGCTGCGCTCACGCCGACGTTTTGCCCGAGGCCGAACAGATCGATGCCGACTTGGCCGCCGAGGTCGAGGTTTTCGCCGAACGCCGCAGCGTTGCCGTCGACCTTCGCGTTCGAGCCGAGCTTCACGTCGCGCCCGAAGCCGTACACGTTCCGCGTCACGTGCGTGCCCGGCAGCTCGACGCTCGCGCCGAAGCCGTACACGCTGCCACCGACGCTGCCGTCGATCGTCACGGTCTCGGCGCCGCCGATCACATCGCCGCCCACGTTGCCGTGCACGGTCACGCGTTGGCCGAAGGCGATGAGATCGCCGGTCACGTTGCCGTCGATGGTCACGTTCTTGCCGATTGCGACCAACGTGTCGTCGATCGTCTCGCCGGCTCCGACGGTCGTGAAGTCGCCGCGCCGGATCTCGACCGCGCGCGCGGCTTGCGGCCCGAGCAGCAACGGCGCTGCGACTGCGAGCGCGAGCACGGATAACGCGAGCGGCGCGCGGCGCGTCCCGCGCGCGAGCACGACGGCCAGCCCAACCGCGAGCGAAGCGAGCACGGCGGTGCCGACGGCGGACACGATGGAGTCGAGCATGGCGGTTCCCTCGGTGGCGATGTAAACGAACAAACGAATCAAGAGGTCGAGTTGCGTGCCGGGGTCGAGCGGACTCAGCCAGCGCAGCTCGCTTGGCACGAGCGCGCCGAACGCGCCCCAGACGCCCGTTCCGAGCCAGCCGGCCGCCGCGACAGCGGTGGCCGCGATCACGACGTGACGCGGCTCGAGCGGCCGGCGGAACGGCGGCACGTGATCGATCGCGGCCGACTCGGCGAGCACGTCGACGAGGGCCCGCCGCTCCAAGCGCAGTTGCGCGATGGCCGTCGCGCAGGCGTCGCAGCTCTCGAGATGGCGGCCGATCGCCTCGGCTTCGGCGCCGTCGAGCGCGCCGTCGGCATACATCGAGCGCGCGACCGCCGTCGGACAGGTCATGGCGCGGCCTCCGCGTGCGGCCCGGCGAGCGTCCCGCGCAGCATCTGTTTCGCGCGGCAGATCAGCGTGCCGACATGCGTGCGCGTGAGGCCGAGCTCGGCCGCAATCTCGTCGTAGCTCTCGTCGCGGTAGTACGCGAGCACGAGCGGCACGCGATAGCGTTCCGGCAGCGCGTCGATCGCCGCGCCGACTTGCCGCGCACGCTCTTGACCGAGCAGCTCGCCGAGCGGACCAGGCGCGTCGGCCTCGGCAGCGGCGCTTTCCTCCGTCTCCGCCCCGAACAGGCGCGATTCCTTGGCTTTCCGGCGCAGCGCGTCGATGCAGACGTTGCTTGCAATGCGCAGGATCCAGCCGGCGAACGGCCGGCCGCGGTCATAGGTCGAAAACTCGCGATGCGCACGCACGAATGCCTCCTGAGCCGCGTCCTCGGCCCGCTCGGCTGCGCCGAGCAGCTGCCGGCACAACCCGAACACCCGGCGGTAGTGCGTTTGGTAGAGCTCGGCAAACGCAGCCGCCTCATGGGTCATTCCGAAGTCTCTTATTGCAGTCTCGATCGGTCATACGAGCGAGCCGTGATTTCATTACAGTAGATTCCGGTAACGGAGCGGCAATGCGAGAACCGAAAGAGCTCGTGGACGCGAGGCGCTGCCTCGCTCAGGCCGAAGCGGGCTTGCGCACGGCCGACGGGCTCGCGCGGCTCGCGGAGGGTCTCGCGTTGCTCGAGGACGTGCTCGCCGCGGGCTCGCCGGCCGAAGCCGCGACCGCGGCGAACCTGGCTTCCACCTACGCGGGGCGGCTGTACGGGAGGATCGACGCGCTCGTGCGCACGGATCAGCAGCTGCCCGAGCCCGAGCTCGAGCATTTCTTCAAGGTCGTGCTCGCGTTCGATTCCGTGAGCGCGGCGTTGCCCGCGAGCGCGGCCGATTTGAAGGTCGCGGTCGTCAAGCGGCTGATCGATCGCTATTACGAGGGACATCCACCCGAGAACAAGGCACGAATTCTACGGGAGCTCGCGCAACTCGCAGGGAGGGACTGATGCTGGCCAGACAAGCGCAGACGCTCGCAGCCTACAACCGCTGGATGAACGACAAGCTCTACGCCGTGTGCGCGGAGCTCACCGACGAGGACCGCAAGCGCGATTGCCACGCGTTCTTCGGCTCGATCCATCGCACGCTCAATCACATCTTGCTCGCCGACCGCGTCTGGTTCGGCCGCTTCATCGGCAAGCCGTTCAAAGCTCGCGCGCTGGACGAGGAGCTCTATTCGAGCTTTGCCGATCTGCGCGCCGAGCGTGCGGCCACCGATCAGGACATCGAGGGCTGGACGCACAGCCTCACCGACGCTGAGCTCGAGGGGAGGCTGCGCTTCACGAGCATCCTCGGGAGCCGTCCGCTCGAGTATGAGTTTTGGGTTTGCGTCACGCACTTCTTCAATCATCAAACGCACCACCGCGGGCAGATCACGACGTTGCTCTCGCAGTCGGGCAAGGACTATGGCGTGACGGATTTCATCGCGCTGCCCGAGCTCGCGCCGCGCGGGTGAGACCGGCTCAGCGGGCATCAGAAGAGCGGCGTCGCCCCGGCGTGCGATCGATCGCGTTCAAGGTCTGGGCGCGGGCGGTCGGATCGGTGGCATCCGCGGCAGCGCCTGCCGCTGCGCCGATCAGCACTGCGAGCACGATCTTCGTCATCGCGAGCTCCGAGCCTTCGTGCCGATATAGCAGAAAGTCTTGGGTATGGAAAACTGTGCCGGATCGGGAGCGCTCGGCGAAGCCGGCTCGGCAGCCGGCATCCGTTTGCTGAGAGAGGCGGCAATGCCGCGCCGCAGCGTCTTGCCAGGGCCTCGCTAAACTGCAACATTGCCGATTGGTCAGCGGGCCACTTCCGCGCGCAGAGTACGACATGCAGCAGCTTCAGTCCGGACCGCAGGTCATCGGCAGCGTCTTGGACGACGGCTTCAGGCTGTTTCGCCTTTCCTTCAAGTCCACGTTTCCGATCGCCGCGATCGGCTCGCTGGTCCCGGGCCTGCTGGCCGGCTACTACGCGATTCGCGGCTTCGTGCTGTCGCCCACCGAGATCGGCGTCGGCGGCTTGCTGGTCTGGGTGTTGCTCTGTCCGTTCAATGCGGCGGTCGTCAGCCGCACGAGCTCGTTGGCGAACCACGAAGACTTGCCGCTTCTCGCGTCGTGCCGAACCGGTCTGATCGTGACTCCGGCCTTCTTTGCTGCCAGCCTGCTCGGGATGGCGACGATGATGGCGTCGTTGCTGCCGCTCGCGCCGGTCATCGCGTTCGTGCCGGCACTCGGGGTGGTCGCGGTCGTGCTGGGCGTCCTGCTGCTCGCGCTGCCGATCGCCGTGTCCGTGCTGTTCTTCTTCGCGCCCTATGCCGTGGCGATCGAGAGAATCGGGCCGCTCGAGGCGTTCGGCCGAAGCTTCACGCTGGTGCGTAAGCACTGGCTGCGAGCGGCCATGTTGCTCACGGTCGCAGTGACCGATGCGAGCGTGCTGTACATCGGAGCGAGCTTCGCGTTCGCCGTGCTGCTCGCCGTCGGCTTCAATCGGATCGACGCAGCGGCCGCCTTGTTCTTGAACGTGCTGCTGACGGCACTCGTGGGTGGCGTGGTGACACCGTTCATGACCGCGCTCGTCGTCGCGAGCTACCGCGACCTCGAGTTGCGGCGCGAAGGCGATGATCTCGCGGGTCGTATCGCTGCGATCGCGTGAAGCGGGCGTTGCGAGAGGCGCTGAGTGCCGCCGCGCTCTATGGGGCGTGTGCAGGCGCTTGCGTCGCACAGCCGCTGCCGAGCGGCATGGAAGGCTGCCGCGCGGCGATTCGCAGCTACGTTCCGGACGACGAGCATCGACAGCGGCACGTCGAGCTCGGCGACGTGTGTCCGGATTTCGCGACGGCGCTCGCGCAGAGCCCGTGGAACGACACGCTCACCGTGGCTCCGTCGCAGCTTTGGCCGGAGCAGCTCGCACAGCTCGGCCGCGTCGCCGCCCGCTACGCAGCACCGGCTTCGGCGCGCGTGGGGCTCGACTCGCTCGACGCCGCGCTGCGCGAGGTCCAAGCGCAGGTCCCGCCGCCGCAGCTGTCGCTGTGGCAGCGGCTGCGCAATTGGCTCGACGCACGACTCGGCGGACGCAAAGACGATACGGGTACGCCGGGCTGGCTCACCAAGTGGCTCGAGGGACTGTCGTTCTCCGAGCGCTGGGTCTCGTTGCTGGTGCTCGCGCTCGGCGTGACCGTCGTCGCGGCCACCGTTGCGATCGTCGCGAACGAGCTGCGCGTCGCGGGCGTGCTCGGCCGCGGCGCGATCCGCGCGCGCGCCGCCCACGGGCCGGCGGAGCCGGTACGCCCGCTTCGTGAGGTCCGCACGCTCGCACAGCTGCGAGCCGCGCCGGTTGCGCGCCAGCCGGCGTTGCTGCTCGCGCTGGTGCTCCGCGAGTTGCGGCGGCGGCGCGCGATCGCCGTGCGCGACAGCGCGACGCATCGCGAGCTCAAGAGCGCAGCAGCGGCGTTGAGCGAAACGGAGCGCGGCGCGTTCGGCGACGTCGCGGTTGCGGCCGAGCGCAGCACGTTCGGCGGTTGGCAGCCGCAGGCGGACGAGGCTGCGGCGCTGGTTGCCGAAGGCGAGGCGCTCCTCACGTCGCTCGCGGCCGAGCGCGAGACGCCGCGATGAGGGACAGGCTCGTCACGTTGCTCGGCGGCGCGGCCGCGCTCGCGGTCGTTTACACCTTGTTCGCGCGCGGACCCTCGACCCCGCCGGTATCGCGCCCGCAAAGCACCGAGGCCAAGCAGAACGGCTATCTCGCGCTGCGCACCTGGCTCGAGCATGAGGGCGTGCACGTCGTCAGCTTGCAGCAGCGGTTCGATCGCCTTGCCGCGGCGGATTTCGACGCGCCGCCGATCGGCAACGTGCTGATCTCGACGCTGCCGCACCTCACGCGTCCGCGCAGTGACGAGCTGGCGGCTCTGTACAAGTGGATCGACGCCGGCAACACGTTGCTCGTGCTGGCCGCGCTCGACGACACGCCCGAATGGGCCACGGGCACCGACGTGTCGTTTCGTGCCGATCTGCGCGCGCTGACCGCGATGGATTTCACGGCCGCACGCGACGAGCGCGGTGGCTTCGGTGCGCCGATACGGCCCGGCTCCACGCTCGATCTCGAGCGCGCGAGCCAGCATCCGCTGATGGCAGGCGTCGAGTCGCTCGAGGGTTTCTCCGATGACTCGAGCTCGCTCTGGCGGCCCGTGCCGACGCAATACACGCTGCTGCTCAAGCTCGCGCGCGAACGCTCGAGCGGGCTCGACGCGCTGTGGCAACGGCCGTGGGGGAGCGGACAGGTCATCGTCGCCGCGAGCGCGACGCTGCTCGAAAATCGCAACGTCGGCCGCGGCGACACGCGCCGTTTCGTCGCGAACCTGCTCGCGTACCACTTGGGAAGCGGCGGCGCGGTGATCTTCGACGACATGCACCAAGGGCTCACCACTCTGTACGATGTCGCCGCCTTGCTCGCCGATCCGCGGTTGCGCGCGACGCTGGCGTTCTTGGTCGCGGCGTGGGCGATCTATCTGCTCGGTTCGAGCAATCGGCTCGCGCCGCCCGTCGCCGCGCGCGCGGCGCCCCGGCAAGGCGAGTTCCTCGCGGCGGCCGGCGGCTTCATGGCGCGTCGGCTCGGGCCGATCGAGGCCGGCTTGCTGCTGCTCGAGCAATGGTTCGACGAGGTGCGCGCGCATCACGGTGCGGCGCGCGGGACGGGGCCGCCGTGGGCCGAGCTCGAGGCCATGCCCGCGCTCGCGCCGGGAGTGCTCGCAGAGCTGCGCGACAGCCACGCCGCGCTCGCGGCCGGGCGCGCGGTCGATCTGGTACGGCTGCACAACATCGTGAAAAAGGCGAGAGAGGCAATCGGATGACGCTCCAAGCACGTGAGCTCGAGAGTTTCTTGAAGCGCGAGATCGGGGCGGTCGTGTACGGCCTCGACGAGGTCGTGCACGCGCTCGCGATCGCGCTGCTCGGACGCGGGCACGTGCTGCTCGAAGGGCCGCCCGGTCTCGGCAAGACGCTGCTCTCCAACACTTTTGCGCGTGCGCTCGGCGGCACCTTCAAGCGCGTCCAAGGCACGGCCGATCTCATGCCGACGGACTTGACGGGCGTGCACGTGTTCGACGCGCAACGCAGCACGTTCGTGTTCCGCCAAGGGCCGCTCTTCGCCGACGTCGTGCTCGTCGACGAGGTGAACCGTGCCGGGCCGAAGACGCAATCCGCGCTGCTCGAGGCGATGGAGGAGCGCTTCGTGACCGTCGACGGCGAGCGCTTCCCGCTGCCGGAGGGTTTCCTCATCGTTGCGACTCAGAACCCGCGCGAGTTCGAGGGCACGTATCCGTTGCCCGAGTCGCAGCTCGACCGTTTCATGATCAGCGTGCAGATGGGGTATCCGAGCCGCGAGCACGAGGCGCGGATCCTCGTGGACTACGGTCTGCCCGATCGAGCCGCCGCGCATGCGGCGACGGTCGCGGCCGTTGCGGCCGGCGCCGTCGACGCCGCACGCGCGGAGCTTGCCGCGGTGCACGTCTCCGACGCGCTCGTCGGTTACGTGCTCGACATCGTTGCGGCGACCCGGCAGAGCGCGGCGATCGGACTCGGTCTCTCGAGCCGAGCGGCGCTCGCGCTCGCGCGCTGCGCGCGCATCGAGGCCGCGCTGCGCGGCGGCGACTTCGCAGTCCCGGACGACGTGAAGCGCGTCGCGTCGTGGGTGGTTCCGCATCGACTCGTGCTCGCGCCCGACGCGGTGCTCGAAGGCGTGTCCGCGCTCGCCGAGGTCGAGCGCATCCTCGCGGCGGTCCCCGTGCCGCGCGACGCGCCGTGAACCTCACGCCCGCCGCGATCCTCCTGCTCGCCGCGGCCGCGCTGGTCGGTATCGTTGCGCAGTGGACCGCGTCCGTGCCCGCCGCGGTCGTTTGGCGGCTCATCTTCGCGCTCGTTGCGCTTGGGCTCGCGTACGAGCTGGCCGTGACGCGCGGCCTAGCGGTCGCTGCGCGCTGGCTCGGTGTGCCGCGGCTCTACCTCGGGCGGCACGAGCGGCTCGCGCTCGAGCTCGTGAACTCGAGCGGCCGCGACGTCGCGGTCGAGCTCGCGCCCGTGTTTCCGCCCGGCGTGCGCGGTGACGCGGCCGCTCGCACCATCGCGCTCGTCGCGCGCAGCGCGCGGCGCTTGGACCTCGAGGTCCGCGCAACGGCACTCGGCACTGAGCGCTGGCCCGCGCTTGCGGCGCGCGTGCGCGGGCCTCTCAAGCTCGCTTGGTGGTCGCGCGCGCTCGTGCTCGAGGACGCCGTGCGGGTCGTGCCGGACACGCTCAGGTCGCGCGCCGCCGCCGCGGTCGGCTCCGCCGAGGGCGGCGCCGCGCCGCTCGCAAGCGTCGGTGCCGGACGCGAGCTGCACCATTTGCGCGAATACCGCGCCGGCGATCCGCGGCATACGATCGACTGGAAGGCGAGCGCGCGGGCGACGGGTCTCGTCACGCGGGTCTTCACCGAGGATCAGCATCTCGAGGTGATGCTGCTGATCGATGCCGGTCGCACGAGCCGCACCGAGCTCGACGGCATGCCGCAGCTCGGTCACTACGCGAATCTCGCGGCCCGCTTCGCTGAGTACTGCGTGGCCGGCGACGATCAGGTCGGGCTCATGGTGTTCGCGGATAGGCCTCTCGCGACGCTCGCTCCGGCTCGCGGCACGCCGGCCGTCGCGCGGATTCGTGCGGCGCTCGCGGCACTCGCGCCGCTGCCCGTCGAATCCGACGTGCTCGCCGCTGTGCGCAACGTGCGCAGGCTCGCGCGCCGGCGGAGCCTCGTCGTGATCATGACGGATCTCTACGAGCGCAGCGCGACGAGCCAGCTCGCGCAGAGCACGCGGCTGCTGGTGCCGAAGCACTTGCCGCTGATCGTCGGCATGCTGAGCGAGGAGACGATCGAGCTTGCGGAGCGGCCCGCGCGAGACTGGCTCGATCCGTACGACGCGCTCGCGGCCCGCGAATTTCGGCGTCACGTCGACTCGAACGTCGCACGGCTGGCAGAGCTCGGCGCGCACGCGCTCACCGCGCGGCCGCGCGAGCTCGATCGCAAAGTGCTCGACAGCTTCAGGATGCTGCGCGCGCAGCGGCGCGTCTAGCGTCCCGCTGCGCCTAGCTCGAGTGCTCCTTCTCGATCAGGTAGCTCGTGATGCGCAACATGTCGTCGCGCGTCGCGCCGCGCACGAGGTAGCGGCCGTTCACGACGATCGACGGCGTCTCGGCGATCCGGCACTTCTGCATGTGCTCGGTCGCGCGGCGCACCTTGAGGTCGACGCCGAAGCTGTCCATCGCGCTCAAGAACTGCGCCTCGTCGGCGCCGTTTTCCGCATAGAACGCCGCGATGCGCTTCTCGTCGGGTTTCTCGCCTTCCGCCGGCAGCGAGTGCTTCACGTGAATGGCGTTGTAAACCGCGCTGTGCGTCTTGTCCGCGAGGCCGAGCGCTTGCGCGGCGTAGTACGCTTTCGCGTAGGGCACGAAGTCGGGGCGGAACGATGCCGGAATGTGCACGAGCTCCGCGTAGGGCGGCAACTTCGCGGCCCAGGCCACCAGCAACGGCTCGAAGCCGTAGCACGCGGGGCAGACGTAGTTGAAGAACTCCTCGACCACGACCTTGCCGTCGGCGGGATCGAGCGGCTTGCCGTTCGGAATCTCGACGTAGTCCTTGCCGGCGACGGGCTCCGCGGTCTGGGCGTACACGGCAGGCGCGCTCGCAAACAGCAGCAACAGGGCGGGCAGAATCACTCGTTTCATCGGTAGCTCCGGTTCGATCAATGGTGGTCTTCGTCGGTTCGAGCTGGCGGTCGCGGACCGTAGTGCGGCAGCGGCGTGTCGAGCTCGAGCGCGCCCAAGTCCGGGGCGCCGCCCGTCGCGTCGTCCGTGATGTTCGGCAGCACCATGCCCTTGTCGACCGCGACGGAGCCCGGCTTCAAGCGAAAGTCGAAATCCCGCGGGTCGTAGAGACGCTGCGGGTCGGACTTGTCCGGCATCGCGGCCTTGCGGAACACATCGTAATCGACCTCGATACCGTGCCGCTCGTTCCCGGTCGCGTCGCGAAATGCAGCGAGCGACTCGAATCGGCGCAGCGTGAGATCGTGGGCGTAATCGGTCTTCTTGCCCGGCTCCGGCGAGCTCCATTCGAAGGCGTCGGCCGCTTCGGGGTTCGGCCGAAAGCCGTTGTAGTCCGAGGTCGAGTAATTCGTGTAGGTGCGCAAATTGAACACCGGGCCGCCCCAGCCGTCGCCCAAGAATAGATTATTGCGAAAGTGAACGTTCGAGACGGGCCCGAGCAACGTGCCCTGGCCGAAGAAAGTGTTCTGGTACACGAGGATGCCGGACCCTCCGTCGAACAGCTTCAGTGGTCCGCCCGACGTCGTGTTGTAGACGACGTTGCGGAAGAAATACGACGGTCCGCCGAACGTCGGCTGCGCGCTCAAGCCCCCGGCTGCCGAGTTGAAGCAGCGGTTCTCGAACACACGGATGTTGTGTGCGCCGCCGTCCGCCTCGATGCAGTTGTCGTCGATATTCGTGAAGTCGTTGTCGTTGAAGTCGATCGACACCGGGACCCGGTCCGGATCGTCGCTCGGCGTTCCGTAGGTCGCGATGTCGATCCCATCGTGCCAGTTCGCGACGAAGTTGTGCTCGACGACGTGGCCCTGCCCGTACACCTTCACGGCATACTCGGAGGTGATGAGCTGCGGGAAGCCCGGGAAGCGGCTCCAGACATTCGCCGGGTACCAGCCGAGCAGCTTGCTCGGATCGTGCCGTCCGATGAAGGTGTTGTCCGCGATGTAGAAATCCTTCGACCCGGACCAATCGTCCTGCACGCCGCGCCCCACGTTCTCGATGCGCGAGTGAATCAGGGTGAAGCCGCTCGCACCGACGATGTTCTTGATGCCCAGCAGGAACGCGACGTCCGTGTTGCGCACCGTGATGCCGTCGAACGTGACGTAGCTCGCGCCCATCAGGTTGAACAGGTTGTGATTGCCGTCGCCGTCGAACACGACCTCGCCGTCGCCGGCCGCCTTGATCACGATCGGCCGCTCCGCGGTGCCGCTCTGCGTGAGGTAGTAGGTGCCGTCGAACTCCGTCCCGTAGTTCGCGATCTTCGGGTCGAAGCCGCCGTAGTTCAGGCGATGGTCCTTGTAGACGCCGGCGTGGACCAAGATCACGTCACCCGGGCGCACGCGCGGCGGAAACGCGTTCGCATGGTCCGACTGGTCGACGCCGGTGTAATACGCCGACAGCAGACTGTTGAACGCGGGCTGCTTCTTCTCACCTTCGAAGCCGAGGGGATACACGTGGTAGACCTTGCCGCCTTCGGCCGCGCGGGGCACGTCACGCGTGCGAACGGTCACGATGCGCTCGGCCGCGCCGCTCACGCCGTCCGCGTCGGTGAGGACGAAGCGGCACTCGTATTCGGTGCCGGGCGCAAGGTTCAGGATACTGCCCGCGAACATGTTGGCGGCCGTGTAATCGTAGAACGTGCCGGTGCCGTCGCGCGGTCGCCCGCCGGTGACCGGCTCGTTCTGCAGGCGGAACAGCGGCAGCCCCCGGCGCCAGCCTTCGTCGCCGCGCTTGCGGTAGCTGACCTCGACCGTCGCGGTGCGGTTCTCGTCGCCTGCGATCCGCCATTCGAAGCCGAGCGACATCAACGTCGGCCGCTCGACGATGAAGTCGCCGGCCGTGACGCCGGACTGGGCGCGCGAGGCGGCGGGCCACAAGGCGGCGCCGAGCGTAACCAATGCGCCCGAGGCCGCGCAGCCGGCCGGTCCGAGCGATCTCAAGAGTCCGCGCATGCTGGCTTCTCGGTCAGCGAAAGATCCGCTGCGAAGTATGTCGGCTTCGCGGCGTGTATGCACGGTCTCGCCGGTTCGCCGCCGCTGCCGCGCCGTGTCGAACGGTGCATCGTCGTCCGACGGGCTCGGGCGGCTCTGCCCCCGAGGCCGGTCGAGGCGTCCCGGGAAAGCGACGTCCATCGGAGCATGCGACCTCAGGCGCCTCGGGGAGGAGGGCGAGCTCGCGGCCGTCGATGGACGTCGCAGCTATATACGTTCGACAGGCGCTTTCATGACGGCAAGGATCGACGGAGGTGTTGCCGTCGGCTCAGCCGCTCGCTGCCGATCGCGCACGCAGTAGGACGTGCGGCGCGAAAAGCTGCAGTCTTTCTACAGACGATCTTCATGGCGCGGCCGTCGGTCACGGCGCGATGCTTGATGCATTCCGCGAATGACCGCGGATTGCACCGTAAACCAAGAAAGAGGGCTCCAAGTATGAACAAGCTTGCATTGCGGGCCGGTGCCAATTGTGCGCTGCGGCAAACGCACGCAGCATTTGCAGCGCCGGCTACGGCTCCGCGTCGCGGTCGGCCCCGCGGTGCTTGGCGTGCCAAGCCGCGAGCGTGTCGCGCAGCTCTGCCGTGCTCACGACGAATTGGTTGACCACCATGAGGTCCCGTCCGGAAGCGTTGTGCTCGAAGCGGACGACGGTCGGGCCGAGGAACGAGCCGACGCGAAACTTGCGGAACTCGCGCCACGGGAAGTGCCGCGTCGCGAGGCCGGTCGTCAGGTCGAAACCCACTTCGTCGAGCATGAGCGCCGGCAGCCCACGCACGGCTTGGTAGGCGAGGAATAGGCCGAACAGACCGACCACGATGAACACCACGATCGCGAAGTCGAGGCCGTCGAGCTCGCGGCCGAGCCCCCACGCGGCGCCGGCCAGCAACAGGGCCGCGGCCGCGCCGTTCTTAGCGCGGCTGCCGCGGATGTGGAGCGTTTCACTCGGCATTCGACGTGCCGCCTCGTCGATCGACGCGCTCGTGCAGGATCGCTCGGTACCGTTCTTCCCACTCGGCGTTGAGCTCGGTTCCCTGCGGTTGATGGCGGAGACTCCCGAGCACGAACCGGCTGGCCGCCGGCACGCCGAGCCAGGCCAGGATCTCCCTTGCGGCGGCGTCCCAGTTCCGAGCAAGATCCTCGAACCACAGCTCGAGCGGATCGGCTTCGATCGCTTCGAAGAATCGGCGCCAACCGATCTCCGCCTCTCGAACGAGGCGATAGAGCCCGTCGAGGAGCTGGGCATCGAAGACCGGTTCAGCGAACGGCGCCCGGCTTGCCGCTTGCCACGTCGAGTACTGGCCTGTCTGGGCGGCCAGCGCCCACGAAACGGCCTGACGAACGCGGTTGCGGCGGCGAAGATGAATGAAGCGCGGCCGTACGAATGCCGCCGTCAGCCTCTGCATTGGCTCGAGCTCGCGGCAACCCGGCAACTCCGCCAGTTTATCGAGCAGCCCCCCGAGGGCGTTCCACATGAGCTTGGTGCCGAACACGCCATTCGGTGTGGTGCCTTCCGCGAGGACCGCCTCGAAGAACGCCGGGAACGATGCGACGCCCTTTCGCCGCGCCCAGACACCCCGCTCGAAGCCGGCATGATCGTGGCCGAGCGTTTCACTGCCCGGAAATGCAGGCACGAAGTGCTCCGTCGGACGACCCGCCACGCCCGAGAGTGTCAGCGCTTCGCAGAGTACGTTGCTCCCGGTGCGCTGGGATGCGCAGATGAAGTACGAGATCTCGAGCACGCGGTGCGCCTTCCGGGTTTGGTGAGCCTCACTTCCCATCCGCTTTCGTCGTAGTACCCGCCCTGGGCGAGGAAGTCGTTCAGCATATCGACGACGACCAACGCCGCTGTGTATCGCCGGGCGGTCAAGGCCGGCCGCTCACTCCGCCGCGCTCCGCGCCGCCCGCCATCGTCCGACCGCCCCGGTCAGCACGAGCACGAACAACGCGAAGTACGTGAGCCCGATCGCGAGCCGCGCCGCGAGCGGCACGTTCGTGTTCGGCGACACGAAGCCTTCGATCACGCCGGCGCCGACGAGGAACGTGAGGCTCACGGCCATCAGCCGCGCGCCGCGTGCGGTTGCCGCGTGGAACGCGGCTCCTCGAGTCAAGTGGCCGGGCCGCGCGAGCGCTTCGCCGAGCGACGCGCCAACGGCGCCGGCGATGCAGATCACGCTGATCTCGACGAAGCCGTGGGCGCAGACGAACTCGAATAGGCGCCGCGCCATGCCGTGCTGCGCGGTGAAGGCAAACACGCCGCCGAGCATCAGGCCGTTCATGCCGATGATGTAGATCGTGCCGAGACCGTAGAGCGTGCCGAGACACACGGCGGACAGCGACACGACGATGTTGTTCGTGAAGATCTGCGCCGCGAGCAGCGACGACGGCAGCACGTTCAGCAGATCGTCGGTCCACAGCTCGCCGCGCATCACGTGCTCGATCATCTGCTCGGATGCGAACAGCGATACGAGCTCGGGGTAGGTGGCGACGAGCCAATAGCCGGCGGCCGTGCCGAGCGCGAACAGTGCGACGACCGCTGCGAGGTGGCGGCGCAGATCGTACGCGACAGCCGCAGCGTCGTGCTCGAGCAGGCCGCGAACGGTCCTGCGCAAATTGTCCGGACGGCGGAACAGCGTGCGATGCAGCGCGAGATAGATTCGCTCGAGATACTTCGTGAGCGCGCCTTGCGGTGCGATGCGGCGCGCAATGGCGAGGTCGCGCGCAATTTCGGGATAAGCGCCGATTGCGTCGAGCACGGCCGTGCGCGGCGCGGTCTTGCCGCGCTCGATGCCGTCGAGGCTCGCGGCAGTGGCGCGCCACAACGCGAGGCGCTGCTCGAACCAGCTCGAGCGAGTTGCGCGCTCGGCGGGTCGCCCGCTCATGCGAGCAGCGCCTTCAAGCGCCGCTCGAGGTCGGCGTCGGCCGCGCGCGAGTCGTCGCCGCCGAGCCTGGCGAGCAGCTCGCGAGCGAGCTCGGCCCGCCGCTCGCCGCCGAGCTCGTGCCAGCGTGCGAGCACGTCGCGCACGAGCTGCGCTTGCTCGAGTCCGAGTCTCTGCGCACCCGCTCCGGCGAGCTCGTCGAGCAGCGAGCGGCTGTCCCGCTCGTCGTAGACGAGCACGGTGCCGGCCGCGATGTCGCCGACGCGCACCGCGTAGCGAGTGATCATCGTGGTGATGAGCCCTACGGCGTAGAACAGCGGCAGCGCGTCGATCAAACGAAAAGCGTTGCGGATCAGCAGGGCGCCGACCGACGGTGCCCCGCCGTCGGCGGCCGCAACGAGCCGCACGCCGGCAATTCGCTTGCCCGGCGTTTGGCCGCGCAACAGCGTTTCGAGCACCGGGTGATAGAGGAAGTAGATCGCGAGGCTCGGCGCGAGCACGACGTAGACGAACTGCGCGTAGGCGACGTCGCCCGGCTGCAGCATGCGCAGCGCGCCGGCGATGAGCCAAGCGCCCGAGACGAACCACGCGAGCGCGGCCAATACCCGGATGTTCCAGTCGATCACGAACGCATAGCTGCGAGCGCCCGACCCGGCGATCTTGAGCTCGACGTCGACGCCGGTGACGCTCGGAATTTTGAGGATCGACTCCATCGGCTGCGGTCATCCTAGTCGAACCCAGCGTCATTTTTCATCAGTTTTGCGCCCGCGCTTTGTCAGCGCGCGCACCTAGAGTGGCGGTCATGGCGACGGCAGTCGGCGACTCGGCCGAGACGTTGGAGATTACGGTGAGCGGCATGCGATCGGCAGGGCGACGGCTGGCGGTGCACTGCGCGGGCTGGGCCCGGCGACGAGGCAAGGCGTGGCGGCGCGCGGTCGTCGCGCTCGCGCTGACGGGCGCCGCGGCGGCGCAGCAGGGCGCCGCGCCGCGCTCGCTCGCGATCACGGGCGTCACACCGTCGGGCACGAACGTGCCGGCGGGACGGCAGATCGTCATTCAGTTCAACCGCGCCGTCGTTCCGCTCGGCCGCATGGACCGTTCTGCAGACGAGATCCCGATCGAGATCACGCCCGCGCTCGCCTGCCGTTGGCATTGGCTCGATACGAACGCGCTCGCGTGCGAGCTCGGCGAGCGCGATCGCTTGCGGCTTGCGACGCGTTACGTCGTCGTCGTTCGGCCCGGCATACGCGCGCGCGACGGCGCGACGATGGCCGGCGCCGAGCGCCAGGAGTTCACGACGGAGCTGCCGCGCGTGAGCTACGCCGGGTTCGCGACATGGCGCAGCCCCGGGATGCCGGTCATTCGTGCGGTGTTCAACCAGCCCGTGAGCGAGTCGTCCGTGCGGGCGCATCTCTACGTAATGCGCGAGCCCGACTCCGCACGGCTCGCGATCGACGTCGAGCCCGACGCGGAGACGCGCGATCTGCCGCGCTACGTGAGGCTGCCGGGCGAGCTGCGGTTCGTGGACTTGGGCGAGCGCACCTCCGAGCACGTCGACGATCGGCCGGCGCCGGTCGGCGGTGAGACCGCGCGCCGCGTGTGGCTCGTGCACCCGTCGGCCGAGCTGCCGCTCGATACGCGCGCGCGGCTCAATGTGGAGCCGGGCCTCGAGGGTGTAGAAGGCGAAGAGCGCGGCAGCGAGTCGCGCACGGTTGCCGAGCTCACGACGTTCCCCGAGTTCGCATTTTTAGGCGTCACGTGCACCACCAACGCGGCGGCGCAGGTCGTGCTGAACGCGGCGAACGTGGGCCGCTCGGGAAGGTGCGATCCGCTCGGCGCCGTGGGGCTGCAATTCTCCGCGCCCGTGCTCGATTCCGAGATCGCGGCGCACGTCGACTTCGCGCCCGATCTCGCGGGCGCACGCACCGACTACAACCCGTGGGCGAATCGGCCCGGTTACTCGCGGCTCGGCGGGCCGCATGCGCGCGGCGCGATCTATACCGTCTGGCTGCCGGAGCGGCTCAAGGCCGCCGAGTCGTATCGCATCGCGACGCTCGCGACGCGCAACGGGCCGAAGGACGAGTTCGGCCGGGCATTGACCGTGCCGATCGAGCTCACGTTCGCGACCGACCATCGGCCGCCGGCGTATACGCTCCTGCACGACACGGCGGTCCTCGAGCAAGCGAGCGACTCGGACGTGCCGCTCTACGTGACGAATCTCGGGCGCTTCGCCGTTCGCTACCGCGCGCTCACCGAAGCCGGCGTTGCGACCGGCCTAGAGCGCTCGACCGCGCTGCCGCGCGTGCTCGATGCGCAGTACGGCGTGCGGCTCGGCGTGCGCGAGCTGCTCGGCGGGCGCTCCGGCGCGATTTACGGCCACTTGTCGACGGAGCCTGCGACCGCGCCTCGCTCCTGGCGGGCGCCCCTGTTCGCCGAGGTCACGCCTTACGAGCTGCACGTGAAGCTCGGGCATTTCAACACGCTGGTCTGGGCTGCAGCGCTTGCGACCGGCGCGCCTGTGCGCAACGCCGCGGTGTCGCTCTACGTCGGCTCGCTCGCGGAGCTCGGCGCAGCCGCGATGCCGCTCGCGACCGCCACGACGGATTCGAACGGCGTGGCCGAGCTGCCCGGGACGCGAGAGCTCGACCCGAAGCTCGAGCTGTCGCGCTACAACTGCGGCCGCGGCGACTCGGGCGACAGCTGTCCACGCCTCATGGTGCGCGTCGACGGCAAGGACGGCCTCGCGCTGCTGCCGCTCGACTACCGCTTCGAGGTCTCGAGCTACCGCGTGTCGAGCTACACGGTCGGGGCCCGGAGCGAGCCCGAGTTCGGTCACGTGCACGCCTGGGGTGCGACCGCACAAGGTGTTTATCGCGCGGGCGACACGCTCGACTACAAGCTCTACGTGCGCGATCAGAGCAACGAGTCGTTCGCTGCGGCGCCGGCCGGGCCGTACACGGTCGAGATCATCGATCCCAAGGGCCAAGTCGTGCAGACCGAGCGCGATGTGGCGCTCACGAAGTTCGGGGGTCACGCGGGCCGCTATGCGATTCCGCAATCGGCCTCGGTCGGTTGGTACCAGTTCCGGCTAACGGCGCAATTCGGCGGGGCGAACGGCGAGCCGCCGCTCGTCCGTTATCCGCTGCGCGTGCTCGTGAGCGATTTCACGCCCGCGCCGTTCGGCGTGCGCACGACGTTGGCCGGCGATCTCTTCCAGGCGGGCGAAGACGTTCGAGTCCAAGCCCGCGCGACGCTGTACTCGGGCGGCCCGTACACCGATGCCGAAGCGCGTGTGACCGCGCAGCTTCGCGGCAAGCCGTTCCGGTCGACGAATCCCGTCGCGGCCGGGTTCATGTTCGATGCGGCCGACGGGTCGGCCGCGATGGTGGTGTCGCAGAGCACGGCCCGGCTGGGGGCCACCGGCGAGCTCGACCAAACTTTCCGGCTCGACCCGACGCTCGGTGCGCAGCTCGTCTACGGCACACTCACCGTCGAGGGCGCCGTCCGCGACGATCGCGGCAAATACGTCGCGTCGGCTGCGAGCGCGGACTTCGTGGCCGTCGATCGACTCGTGGGGCTCAAGAGCACGCGCTGGATTTTCCGCGAGGACGAGCCTGCGGAGGTCGACTACCTCGTGGTCGACCCGCGCGGCGCACCGGCCGCGGGCACCGACGTGCATGTCGCGATCGAGCGTCTCGAGACCAAGGCCGCGCGCGTGAAGGGCGCCGGCAACGCGTACCTCACGCAGTTCGTCGACGCCTGGGTGGCGGCGGGGGAGTGTGCGGGCCGCTCGACCGCGAGCGCGGCCCACTGCACGTTCACGCCGAACGAGCCCGGGAGCTATCGCGTGACCGCCACGATCGCCGATACGCAGGGCCGGCCGCACCGCACGGAGCTGCGCGCCTGGGTCGTCGGCAAGGGTCAAGTCGTCTGGCATGGGGCGAACGACGACGCGCTCGAAATCGTGCCGGAGAAGCCCGCATACGGCGTCGGCGAGACCGCGCGCTATCTGCTCAAGAATCCGTACCCGGGCGCGCGCGCGCTCGTCACGATCGAGCGCTACGGCGTGCTCAAGCAGTGGCTGCAGAAGCTCGACGGCAGCACGCCCGTCATCGAGTTTCCCGTCGGCGCCGACTATTTGCCCGGCTTCTATCTGTCGGTGCTCGTGATGTCGCCGCGTGTGGCGGCGCCGCCGCCTGCGCTCGGCGAGCTCGATCTCGGCAAGCCCGCGTTCAAGCTCGGCTACGTCGCGGTGCCGGTCGACGATCCGTACAAACGGCTCGACGTCGACGTAAAGACCGAGCGCGAGGTCTACAAGCCCGGCGAGACGGTGCACGTGCGCCTGAAGGCGAGCGCGCGCGGCCGCGCGCGCGAGCCGATCGAGGTGGCGGTCGCAGTGCTCGACGAGTCGGTGCTGGATCTGGTTCAAGGCGGCACGCGCTACTTCGATCCGTATGCGGGTTTCTACACGCTCGACGGGCTCGACGTGCGCAACTACAGCCTGCTGACGCGCCTCGTCGGCCGGCAGAAGATCGAGCTCAAAGGCGCGAATCCGGGCGGCGACGGCGGCGCAGCGCTCAGCATGCGCAGCGCGTTCAAGTACGTGAGCTACTGGAATCCCGAGCTTGTGCTCGATGCGCGCGGCACGGGATCGTTCGAGTTCAAGCTGCCCGACAACCTGACCGGATGGCGCGTGCTCGTGATGGCCGCCACGCCGTCCGATCGTTTCGGGCTCGGCGAAACCGAGCTCAAGGTGAACCTACCGACCGAGGTGCGGCCTGCGCTGCCGAACCAAGTGACCGAAGGCGACCGCTTCGACGCGGCGTTCACGGTGATGAACCGCACCGCGAAGCCGCGCGACCTGAAGGTCGGGATCGCCGCGCGCGGCGGCGTCGCCGCGCCGGCCGCCCGCGAGCTCGAAGTCCATCTCGAGCCGTACGCGCGCACGACCGTCGCGATGCCGGTCGAGGCTGCGCGCGTCGCGCTCGACCGTAACCTGCCGGCGGGCCGTATCGATTTCGACGTGACGGCCGGCGACGCAACGGACGCCGACGGTCTGCGCGTCGCGCTCGCGGTCGAGAAGCGCCGCTCGCTCGTGACGGCCGCCAGCTACGGCGCGTTCGACGGCGACTCGGCGACCGAGCATCTCGAGTTCCCGAGCGACATTCGGTCCGACGCGGGCGACGTGAGCCTCGTGCTCGCGCCGAGTGTGATCGGCAACATCGACGGCGCGTTCCGCTACGTCCGCGACTATCCGTACCTATGCTGGGAGCAGCGGCTCACGAAGGGCGTGATGGCGGCGGACTACCTGCATCTGCGGGACTACCTGCCTGCCGATCTCGAATGGTCCGGTGCCGCGGCGCTGCCCGAGCAAACGCTCGGGGACGCCGCCGAATTCCAGGCGCCGAGCGGCGGTATGGCGTATTGGGTGCCGAACGACGAGTACGTGAGCCCGTACTTGAGCGCCTATACCGCGCTCGCGTTCGGCTGGTTGCGCGACGACGGTTATGAGATCCCGGAAGCCGTCGAGCGCAAGCTCGACGACTACCTCGATGCCTTCCTCAAGCGCGACACGGCGCCGGACTTCTACACCCGCGGCATGGCATCGACCGTGCGCGCCGTTGCGCTCGCGGCGCTCGCGAAGCGCGGCAGGCTCGCGCTCGCCGATCTCGAGCGCTACCGGCCGCACGTCGACGAGATGAGCCTGTTCGGCAAAGCGCACTATCTTCAGGCCGCGCTCGCGGTCGACGGCGGCGAGCCGATCGCGCGCGAAGCGGAGCAGAAGATTCTCGCCGGCTCGGTGCGCAGCGCCGGCAAGCTGCAGTTCAACGAGGCGCTCGACGACGGCTACCTCAGGCTCTCGGCGACGCCGCTCGATTCGAGCTGCGCGGTATTGAGCGCGATCGCGGCCGGCGCACTCGCCGGCGGCGAGATCGGTCCCGACGGCGGCGTGCCCTTCGCGCTCGTGCGCGCGATCACGCAGGCGCGCGGCAATCGCGATCATTGGGAGAACACCCAGGAAAACGTGTTCTGCACGCGCGCGCTGCTCGACTATGCGCGTCGCTTCGAGCCTGCGCAGCCCGCCCTCGAGGTCACCGCCTCGCTCGGTGCCGCGCCGCTCGGCAGCGCGCGCTTCGGCAGCGTTCATGATGCGGCCGTCACGCTCGCGCGGCCGATCGGGCCGAGCGACGTCGGCACCGCGAGCACGCTCACGCTCGAGCGTCGCGGCACCGGGCGCGCGTACTATGCCGCGCGCATGAGCTATGCGCCGGTCGAAGCGGCCGCCGAGGAGGTCGACGCGGGCGTCGAGGTGCATCGGGAGTACAGCGTGCAGCGCGGCGGCCGCTGGGTGCTGCTCGGCAATCCCGTGACGCTGAATCAGGGCGAGCTCGTGCGCGTGGACGTCTACCTCTCGCTGCCGACCGCGCGCGAGTTTCTCGTCGTCGACGATCCGGTGCCGGGGGGGCTCGAGCCCGTCAACCGCGACCTCGCGAACGCGTCGGCCGTCGACGCGGACGCGGGTGGCTTCGAGGCCGCGGGCGGGTCGATCTGGTTTCGATTCAGCGATTGGCTCGGCTACGGCGTGTCGCGCTGGAGCTTCTATCACCGCGAGCTGAAGCACGACGCCGTGCGCTTTTATTCCGATTACTTGCCGCCGGGCCGCTATCACCTTTCATATAGCGCACAGGCCGTCGCGGCGGGCGAGTTCGCGGCGTTGCCGACGCGTGCCGTCGAGATGTACGACCCGGACGTGTACGGGCTGGCACTGCCCGCGACGGTGCACGTGGAGACCGCACGATGATCGGGCGTCTGCGAGCCGTGCTGCGCGGCGGGACGCTCGCATGCGCGGCCGCGGGTTGCGGAGTGGTTGCGGTGCTCGGCATTGCGGTCGCGACGCGAGCGGCGCTCGAGGGTTTGCCCGCATCGCTGCACTTCGCGTTGAATGCCGGCGCGGCGGCCGGCGATTGGCGAGCCGTGCAGCTCACGGACCGCCGCGGCGAGCCGCTCAACGAAACGTTCGTCGGCGAGTGGAACGTGCGCGACGTCGTGCCGCTGCACGAAGTGCCGCAATTCTTGCGCGACGCATTCGTCGCGGCCGAGGACAAGCGCTTCTACGAGCATCACGGAGTGGATTGGCGCGCCCGGACCGTCGCGCTCGCGATGAACGTGCGGTACGGCCGAGCCGTGCGCGGCGCGAGCACGATCACCGAGCAGGTCGTGCGGATGCTGCACCCGCGGCCGCGTACGCTCTGGAGCCGCTGGGTCGAGGGCTTCGAGGCCGCCGCGCTCGAGCGCCGCTTCACGAAGAGCGAGATTCTCGAGCTCTATTTGAACGAGGTCCCGTACGCCGCGAACCGACGCGGTGTCGTGCAGGCCGCGAGCTACTACTTCGCGCGCGATCTCGGCACGCTGTCCCGCAAGGAGATGCTCGCCCTCGCGGTGCTGCCGCGCGCGCCCACGCGATTCGATCTCGCGCGCGCGCCGAAGGCGAGCCGCGGCGCGATCGAGCGCCTCGCGGCAGCCCTCGTCGCCCGCGGCGCGCTCGCGCCGGAGGAGCGCGCCGCGGTGCTCGCCGCGCCGCTCGAGCTCGAGCCGCCGCGGCTGGCCGTGGTCGCGCCGCACTTCCTGCAATACGCGCGCGCACGCTGGCTCGCATCCGGCGCCGCCGCCGCGTCGAAGGTCGCAACGACGCTCGACGGGCGGCTCCAGGCGGCAGTGCAGCGGCTGCTCGATGCGCGGGTCCGCGATCTCACCCGGCGCGGAGTCGGCGACGGCGCGGTGCTCGCAGTCGACCACACGACGGGCGAGGTGCTCGCGTGGGTCGTCGCGGGCGGCGGCGACCCGGCGGGACCCGCGAGCTACATCGACGCCGTGACCACGCCGCGCCAACCCGGATCCGCGCTCAAGCCGTTTCTCTATGCGCTCGCGCTCGACCGCGGCTTCACGGCAGCGGACGTGATCGACGACGCGCCGCTCACGGAGTCGACGTCGGGCGGCCTGCACGACTATCAAAACTACAGCCGGCGCTTCTACGGCCCCGTTGCAGTGCGCGATGCGCTCGGGAACTCGCTGAACATACCGGCGCTGAAGACCGTGCAGCTCGTAGGCACGGACGCGTACCTCGCACGGCTGCGGGCACTCGGTTTCGAGAGCCT
Source organism: uncultured Gammaproteobacteria bacterium (assembly GCA_963817615.1). Classification (GTDB taxonomy): domain Bacteria; phylum Pseudomonadota; class Gammaproteobacteria; order Steroidobacterales; family Rariloculaceae; genus FEN-1219. The sequence goes on from CAWFPH010000007.1 coordinate 72,902, forward strand.
CTCCGAGCATCCGGACTTCTACGGCGACGGCATCGCGCTCGGCGGCGGCGCGGTCACGCTCTACGAGCTCGTGCAAGGCTACGCCGCGCTTGCCAACGGCGGGGTGCTGAGGCCGCTCAGCGTGCTGCGCGACGACGCGGGCGCTCGGCCGGCGCGGCGCGTTTACTCGGCCGAGGCCGCGTCGCTCGTGGCCAACATCCTGTCCGACTCGAACGCGCGGGCGCTCGAGTTCGGTCGCGACAGCGTGCTGGCGCTGCCCGTGCAGACCGCCGTGAAAACCGGCACGTCGAGCGACTTTCGCGACGCATGGACCGTCGGCTTCGACTACCGCTACACCGTCGGCGTGTGGTTCGGCAATCTGGACGATTCGCCGTCCGCCGGCGTGACGGGATCGACCGGGCCGGCGCTGCTCCTGCGCAGCGTGTTCGCCGAGCTCACGCGGGGCGAGGAAACCCGGCCGCTGTATTTGAGCCCGCGACTCGAGCGCCGCCGCGTGTGCGTGCCCGCCCCGCAGCGCAGCGCAGGCGGATGCATCGAGCGTGACGAATGGTTCCTACCCGGCACCCGGCCCGCGGCGGCGGCTGCGCGCGTCGCGCCGCAGCCGATTCGGTTCGACAAGCCGACGCCCGGCCTAGCGCTCGCCTTTGATCCGCGGCTGCCGAGCGCCGCGCAGGTGTTTCGGTTCGCGCTGACGGGCGTCGAGACCGGCGACCGCGTGCAGTGGCGCGTGGACGGTCGCGGCGAATCGCGTGACGGTGCGACCTACGATTGGCCCGTCAGTCGCGGGGCGCATCGGGTCGGCGCGAGCGTCTGGCGAGGCGGCGCGCTGATCGCGAAGCTGCGCGAGGTCGAGTTCGACGTGAAGTAGCTCGAGCAGGCCGGCGTTCGGGCTCCCCGGAGCGCAGTGGGCGTTGCGCCGGCGGGACTCATGGTCGGCGCGATCCCTGTGCTATAAATGCCGCGATCTTGAGCCTCTCTTCGGGATTTTATGTCGCTCCGCCCTTGCGCGCCGGCCCTCGCCGCTGCCGCTCGCTCTAGGTGCGGCTGATGCGCCGCGTTGCCGCGCTCGCCGCGCTCGCGCTCTGCGCGGCCTGCAGCAAGCCCGCACCGAACGATGCGCCGGCGCTCAATGCGCTCGTCGACGTGGTCACGGCAGCCGCGAAAATCGAGCAGATGGGCCTCAAGATCGAGGCGGTCGGCACGACCCGCGCAAACGAATCGGTGCAAGTGACGTCGAAGGCGTCGAACATGATCAGCGCGATCAAGTTCAACGAGGGCGACGTCGTCGATCGCGGCGCGGTGCTGGTCGAGATGGACGACGCGGAGGCGCAGGCCGCGCTGGCCGAGGCGCAGGCGGCGCTCGCGCGCAGCCGCAGCCAATACGACCGCGCTCGCGATCTCGCGGCGCGCCAAGCCGTGTCCGCCGCCGATCTCGAGCAGGTCGAAGCCACGCGCAAGGCCGATCAGGCGCGGGTCGCGGCCGCGCAGGCCCGGCTCGACGACACGGTCATTCGCGCGGCGTTCAAGGGCCGCACCGGCTTCCGCCAGGTCAGCGTCGGCAGTCTCGTGGCGCCCGGCACGCAGATCACGACGCTCGACGACACGTCGGTCATCAAGCTCGACTTCACCGTGCCGGAGACTTACCTGTTTCTGCTGCGGCGCGGCCTGCCGGTGAAGGCCTCGACCGCGGGTCTGCCGAACGAGGCGTTCAGCGGCGTCGTCACGAACATCGAGTCGCGCGTCGATCCCGTGACCCGATCGATCGTCGTGCGAGCCGAGATTCCGAATTCGGACGGGCGGCTGCGGCAGGGGATGTTCATGACGGTCACGCTCGACGGCGACGTCGCGCCCACGCTGCTCGTGCCGGAGGAGGCGATAGTGCCGGAGCGCGGTCACAGCTACGTGTTCGTCGTGCACGACGGCGTGGCGGTGCGCCGCGAAGTGCACACCGGCAAGCGGCGCCCGGGCGAAGTCGAGATCGTCGACGGCGTGGCCGAGAACGAGCACGTGGTCGTCGAGGGCACGCAGAACCTGCGTGACGGCACCCGCGTCGGCGAGACGCTGCGCGGCGCGAGCTGACGGAGCGACGCCATGCGAATCTCCGAGCTTTCCGTCCGCCGCCCGGTGTTCGCGACGGTCATGAGCATGCTGCTCGTGATTTTCGGCCTCGTCTCCCTCGGCAGGCTGTCGGTGCGGGAATACCCGGACATCGACCGGCCGGTGATCTCCATCAGCACCAACTACAGCGGCGCTTCGTCCGCGGTCATCGAGACGAAGATCACGCAGCCCATCGAGGACGCCGTTGCGGGCATCGAGGGCATCAACAAGATCGAGTCCGACAGCGCCGACGAGCGCTCCGAGGTGCGAATAGAGTTCGACGTCACGCGCGACGTCGACGCCGCGGCGAACGACGTTCGCGATCGCGTCGCGCGCGTGATCGGCTCGCTGCCCGACGAGGCCGACCCGCCCGAGATCGTGAAGGCCGACGCGACCGGCGATCCCGTGATCACGCTCGCGTTCAGCTCCGACCGGATGTCGCTGCTCGATCTCACCGACTACGCGGAACGCAACTTGGTCGACCGCCTGTCGACCGTGCCGGGCGCCGCGCGCGTGAACATCATCGGTGCACGCCGTTACTCGATGCGCGTGTGGATCGATCGGCAGGCGCTCGCGGCACGGCAGCTCACGGTCGGCGACATCGAGGGCGCGCTCAGACGCGAGAACGTGGAGCTGCCCGCCGGACGGCTCGAGTCGCGCACCCGCGAGTTCTCTCTTCGCACGATGGTCGGCCTCGAGAACGAGGACGATTTCCGCAACCTCGTGATCGCGCGCGGCCAGGACGGCCATCTCGTGAGGCTGGGGGAGGTCGCCGACGTCGAGCTCGCGCCCGAGAACGAGCGCTCCTATACGCGCCTGAACGGCCAATCCGGAATCATCCTCCAGGTCCAAGCGCAGTCGAAGGGCAACACGCTCGACATCGCGCGCGGCGTGCGGGCGGAGGTCGAGAAGATGCGCCCGAGCCTGCCGGCCGGCTCGGCGCTCGACATCAGCGTCGACAATGCGCTGCCGATCGAGGCCGCGCTGCGCGAGGTGCTGATTGCCGTCGGTTTCGCGCTCACGTCCGTTCTGTGCGTCATTTATCTATTTCTCGGCAACCTGCGCACCACGCTCGTCCCCGCCGTGACGATCCCCGTGTCGATCATCGCGTCGCTCACCGTGATGTACGCGCTCGGCTACTCCATCAACGTGCTCACGTTGCTCGGACTCGTGCTCGCGATCGGCCTGGTCGTCGACGACGCGATCGTGGTGCTCGAGAACGTGCATCGGCGCACCGAGCTCGGCGCGCCGCCGCTGGTCGCGGCCATCACGGGCGCGCACGAGATCGGCTTCGCGGTGATCGCGACGACGCTGACGCTCGCATCGGTGTTCGTGCCGATCTCGTTCTTGCCGGGTGACCTCGGCCGACTGTTCCGCGAGTTCGGCTTCACGCTCGCGGCGTCCGTGCTGTTCTCGGCGCTGATCGCGCTCACGCTCACGCCGATGCTCGCGTCGCGGCTGCCTGCGTCGCTGTCGCACCAGGGCTTCGCGGGCACGGTCGATCGCCTCTTCCGCAGCTTCGCCCGGTTCTACGAGCGGCGCCTGCGCGCGTTCGTCGCGCACCCGTGGCTCGTGATCGCCGGTGTCGTCGTGCTGATCGGCGTCGGCGTCGTCACGTTCCTGTCGGAGCCGCGCGAGTTCGCGCCCACCGCCGATCTCGGGCGCGCGTTCATCACGATCGAGGCGCCGGAGGGCGCGAGCTTCGACTACATCGACGGCTACGCGCGCAAGCTCGAAGCGATCACGATGAAGGAGATGCAGGATAGCGGCGAGATCGTACGGTTTTTGATCCGGGTACCGGCGCAGGGCGGCGGCGATCCGCGCACCGGCGACGTCAACACGGCGCGCGACATCATCTTGCTCAAGCCGTGGGACGAACGCAGCCACACGGCCCAGGAGGTGGCGCGCAAGATCGTCGCCGAGGCGAAGAAGCTGCCGGGCGTGCGTGTGTCCACGGGGCAACCCCAGAGCTTGGGCCGCCGCGGCGGCGCGAGCAAGCCGGTGATCGCGGTGATCGGCGGGCCCGACTACGAGCAGCTCGCCGAATGGTCGGACAAGCTTACGCAGCTCGCGCAGGCGAATCCGGGCTTACGCGAGGTCGACACGAACTACAAGGAGCGCAAGCCGCAGTTTCGCGTGTCGATCGACCGCAACCGTGCGGCCGATCTCGGCGTGTCGCTCGAGACCGTGGGCCATACGCTCGAGACCGTCCTCGGCTCGCTCGTAGTGACCACGTACGTCGACCGCGGCCGCGAGTACAACGTGATCCTCCAGGGCCGCGACGACATGCGCGCCACCACGACCGACTTGACGAACATTCGCGTGCGCTCCTCGCGCACCAACGATTTGATTCCGCTGTCGAGCATCGTGAACATTCAAGAGACGTCGGGCACGATCCAGCTGTCGCGCTTCAATCGGCTGCGGGCCATCAAGATCCAGGCCGATCTCGCGCCGGGCTACACGATGGGCGACGCCGTGAGCTGGTTCGAGGACACCGTCGCGCGCGAGCTGCCGCCCGAGGCCACGCTCATGTGGGACGGCGAGTCGGGCGAGTTCACGCGCACCGGACAGCAGCTGTATTTCACGTTCCTGCTCGCGCTCGCGGTGGTCTACCTCGTGCTCGCAGCGCAGTTCGAGAGCTTCGTGCACCCGCTCATCATCATGGTGACCGTCCCGCTCGCGCTGCTCGGCGCGGTATTCGGCCTGAAGCTGTTCGGGCTATCGATCAACATCTTCAGCCAGATCGCCGTGATCATGCTGATCGGCATCGCCGCGAAGAACGGCGTGCTGATCGTCGAGTTCGCGAATCAGCTGCGGGATCGCGGCGTGGAGTTCGTCGACGCGGTGGTGCAGGCGGCCGTCACGCGGCTGCGGCCCGTGCTGATGACGAGCCTTTGCACGGCTTTCGGTGCGCTGCCGCTGCTGCTCGCCGAGGGCGCCGGAGCGGAGCAGCGCCGACCGATCGGCATCGTCGTGTTCTTCGGCATGCTCGTCTCGGTGTTCCTCACGCTGATCGCCGTGCCCACCGTCTATGGTTTGCTCGCGCGCCGGACGAAATCGCCGCAGCACGTGAGTCGGCTCGTCGATCGGCTCATGAGCAGCGCCACCGGAGCCGCTGCCGGCAGCGCGGTGCACGACGCGCAGCGCGGAGACTGAGCGCCGCCGGCGATCTTTGCGCCGCGCCGCCGCAATGTGACCCATGCAGATCGGTCCCCATCGCATCGAGCCGCCGCTGATGCTCGCCCCGATGGCGGGCGTGACGGACAAGCCGTTCCGGCTGCTGTGCAAGCGGCTCGGGGCCGGCTACGCCGTCTCGGAGATGACGAGCGCGGACCCGCGGCTGTGGCGCACGCCGAAGAGCGTGCACCGCCTGGATCTCGCCGGCGAGCCCGCGCCGGTCGGCGTGCAGATCGCGGGCTCCGATCCGCAGGCGCTTGCCGCGGCCGCGCGGCACGCGGTGGAGCACGGCGGGCAGATCGTCGACATCAACATGGGCTGCCCGGCGAAGAAGGTGTGCCGATCGTGGGCGGGCTCCGCGCTGCTCGCGGACGAGCCGCTCGTCGCGCGCATCCTCGCGGCGGTGGTCGCAGCCGTGGACGTGCCGGTCACGCTGAAGATCCGCACCGGCGTCTGCGCGGAGCGCTTGAACGGCGTGCGAATCGCGCGGCTCGCGGAGGACGCCGGTATCGCCATGCTGGCCGTGCACGGCCGCACGCGCGACATGCACTACCAAGGGCAGGCGGAGTACGAGACGATCGCCGCCATCAAACGCAGCGTCGCCATTCCGGTCGTCGCGAACGGCGACGTCGACTCGCCGCAGAAGGCGCGCGCGGTGCTGGCGGCGACCGGAGCGGATGCCTTGATGATCGGCCGTGCGGCGCAGGGCAGACCGTGGATCTTTCGCGAGATCGCGCACTACCTCGCGACGGGCGAGCTTCTGCGGCCGCCCTCGATCGAGACAGTGCGGGATCTATTGCTGGCGCATGTCGCCTCGCTGCACGAGTTCTACGGCGAGCAGGCGGGCGTACGCATCGCGCGCAAGCACCTCGGGTGGTATTCGAAGGATCGACCCGAGCAAGCCGGGTTCCGCGACGTCGTGAATCGGGCCGAGACGGCGGCGGCGCAGCTCAGCCTCGCGCGCGACTATTTCGACGCGCTCGCGGCGTACGACGGCTCGGCGTCGTTCGCGCTCGGTGCCGCGGCGTAACCGCCGACCGTGTCGTCGCGCTCGTAGACGAGCGGGATGCTGCGGCTCGCCGCATACGACACGGCCCACTCGCAAGCGGCCGCGTGCGTGAGCGGTACGGACTGGCTCAACGTCGCGATCGTCCAGTGCTCTGCGCCGTCGAGCATCCGACTGCTGACGTGGTCGATGGTCGTAACCGCCTCGCCGTCGCCGTCGAGGACGGTCTCCACGAGCAGGAACACCGGCTCGACGTACGACTCCCCGGGCTCGAGCGCCCGCAGCATGCGCACTTCGGCGGCCTTCATCCGTGTTTTCCTCGGCATCGCCCTGGTGGCGGGATTATGCGGCGCCGGTTTCGGCGGCGAGCGACGTTTCTACATAAGCGAGCCGACGGGCATGCGGCGGAGGTGCCGGGTCACCTCGAATAAGGGGTTCGCCGTAGGGGAACGGAGGGGTTTCGCGGAGCAAGCGCGCGACCTTACGCAGGCGCGGCGCATGCGCTGCGGATCAGTCGACGCGCGAAAAGGTCGGCGCGGGCGCCGACGACAAGCCGCCGTAGCGGCGATCGCGGCGCGCGTACTCGTCGAGCGCGGCGTCGAACGAAGCCTCGTCGAAGTCGGGCCAGAACGTGTCGGCGAACACCAGCTCGGCGTAGGCGCACTCCCAGAGCAAGAAATCGCTGAGTCGCCGCTCGCCGCCCGTGCGGATCAGCAGATCGACCGGCGCGCCGGCGACCGCGTGAACGGCGGAGTCGAGACGCCGCTCGAAGTCCTGCAGCGAGCCGACCGCGCCGCGCGCAAGCTCCGCCGCGCGCGCGATCGCCGTACGTGCCGAGTAGTCGATGGCGAGCCGCAGGTTCAAGCCGCCGCCCGGCGCGGTGATGCGCTCGGAATGCTCGATGGTCCGAACGAGATCGGCGCTCAGCCGATCGCGCCGCCCGATGACGTTCAACCGCACGCCGTTCGCGACGCAGCGTGCGGTTTCGCTCACGAGATAGCGCTTTAGCAGCCGCATCAGGCTCGTGACCTCGTGCGCGGGTCGTGACCAGTTGTCGGCAGAGAAGGCATAGAGCGTGAGCATGTCGATCTTGAGCCTCGCGGCCGCCTCGACGATGCGGCGCACGGCGCGCGCGCCCGCGCGATGGCCCGCGGAGCGAGCGAGCCCGCGGCGCTCTGCCCAACGGCCGTTGCCGTCCATGATGATTGCGACGTGCATAAGTCAATTTCCCCGGGCGGCGCCGATCAGCGCTTCCATGTGCGCCAGATGCCGCGCGAACATCCGTTTACCCTTCGCGGTGAGACTGTACTCGGTCTTCGGCACTCGGGCTGCGAAGCGCTTCTTGCAAACGATGTAGCCCGCGTCCTCGAGCTTGCGCGCGTGGGTGCTCAGATTGCCATCCGTCGTCTTCAGCAGGTCCTTCAGCTCGGCGAAGCTCATGCTCGCGTTGACGCTGAGCGCGCTCATGATGCCGAGCCGCACTCGCTCGTAGATCAGCCGGTCTGAGTCGCCTGCGTCCGGGTCGGCGAAGTAGCCGGCCACGGCACGCAGGCGGTGTTTGCCCTCCGTGGGCTGCTCGGGCTGCGCGTTCTGCCGTTTCATCTGTTCCCTAGCCACCGTGATACCTCGCAATGATGGCCCCGAGCACGATGTGGATGCCGCCGAAGCCGACCGCCAGAACGAGCGGTGCGTAGCCGGGCGGCAGCCACAGCGTGGCCGTGCCGATGCCCATGAACGCGAGTCCCGCGCCGAACACGACGGGGATCGCAAACAGCCCGGACGCCGCGACGCCGGTGCCGTACAACAGAAGCCATACGCCCGCGATGAGCTCGCGCTCGACGTGCGTATTGAGTGCGCTCGTGAGGATCGCGCCGGCCAGGAAGGCGGGCGCAAGCGTCATGAAGAACCGGCGCGCGACCGCCCGCCGCAGGCTCAACCCTTGTGCACGCGCCTTCGCGCGCATGAAGCCGATGGCAAGCGCCGAAGCGACGGCGGCCGCGCCGAGCCAGATCGCGAGCCAATACGGCGCGAGCGACGGCACCGACTCGAGGCCGGCGGCGCAGAGCGCTGTGATCCCCATCGCGATGCAGCCCCGGCCGGGCACCGTCGTGAACGAGTGGGCGGCTTCGATCGTGCTGCGGATGTAGCGCAAATGCTCGACCGCGCCCGAATCGATCGATTTGGTCTCGAACCGCGGCAGGGTGCCGTTAGGCTGGGCGCTCATCGCGCTAACTTAGCCCCGCGCGTGGCAATGTCAAGTACTTTGCAACATAAAGTTCCTGGGAGTCCGACCCGCTCCGGTGCGGCGTCGCGCCGCGGGCCGCGGGGTCCTGGATCACGCGCGTATGCCCTCGGCGTGCAGCGAGTCGCGCACGGTCGGCCGCGAGCCAGTGCGCTGCATGAACGCTTGGATTCCGGCGAGGGCGTCGAGGTCGAGCTGCGTGTATTTGGCCCAACGCGTCACGGTGTACAGATACGCGTCGGCGGCGGTGAACGCCGCGCCCGTGAGGTAGTCCGTGCGCTCGAGTTGCGTGTTCACCCATTCATACTTCTTGCGCAGGGCCAGGCGGAATGCATGCTTGATGCTCTGTTCCGCGGCCGGGTCGAACAGAATGCCGAACGGCTTGTGCAGCTCGGAGTTCACGTAGCCTTGCCATTCCATGACCCTGTAGCGCGGCAGCGTGCCGGCGGCCGGCATCAGATCGAGGCGTCCGGCGCGGTCACAGATGTATTGGCAGACCACCGGCCCCTCGGTGAGCCGCTCGCCGCCGTCGAGCTCGAGCAGCGGCACGTAGCCCTTCGGATTGATCGTGTAGTAGTCGACCCCGTCGTCGGTCTTGTGGGTGGCCGTGTCCACGCGCGCGAGCGTGAACGGCAGCCCCGTGTCGCGGAGCAGGATGTGCGGCGCGAGCGAGCACGCACCCTTCGAGTAGTAGAGCTTCATGACTCGCATTCTCCCGCGGCGATGCTCGCCCGGCAAAGCGAGGCCGCGCCGCCGCGTCGGTAGGCCGCAGCACGCGGCGCTATTTGACCGCGTAAACCTTGAACGAGCCGGTGGGCGTTTCGGACGCGGCCGCGTCGACGTGCAGCACGCGATTTCGACCGCTCTGCTTCGCGCGGTACAGCGCTTCGTCCGCGCTCTGGATGAGGCCGGCGAGACTGCGCTTCGTGCCGGGCTCGGCGATCGCCGAGCCGACGCTCACGGTGATCACGTCGGCGGCGTCGGAATCGGCGTGGGGCAGGCCCTGCGTCATCACGTCGCGGCGAATCTGCTCGGGCAGCGCCGCCGGATCGGTGCCCGACGGCGCATGCAGCACTAGCGCGAATTCTTCGCCTCCGTAACGAGCACAGAAGTCGAACGGCCGTTTCGCGGTCCGTGCGATGACGTTGGCGACCTGACGGATGCAATCGTCCCCGGCCTGATGCCCGTAGAGGTCGTTGAAGCGCTTGAAGTGATCGATGTCGACGAGTATGACCTGCAGCGACTCGCCGTCGCGCTGCGCCTGCTGCCAGAGCCGCCGCGCGAGCGTGTCGAACATTCGCCTGTTGTAGAGCCCGCTCAAACCGTCGCGCTGTGCAATGTCGTGCAGCAACTGCGTCTCGATGAACGTCGTGCGCGCGAGCTGCTCCACGCGGCCGGCCGAGAGAACGGCCATCAGCGCGGTCGCAACCAGCACGCTTGCCGCGAAGATCAGATCGTTCGGCGCGACGCCGAGCGCGAGCCCGATCGCGACGAACCCGGTCACGAGGCTCAAGCCTACCGCCACCACCACACGGAACATGAGACCGAGGAACAACGTCGCGTAGACGATCACGAGCACGTCGCCCATCTGGAATTGCGGGAACCCGCCGGCTGCGGCGACGCCGCTGATCGTCATCACGCACAGACCCATCACCGTCACGGCGATGCCCACGATAAGCTGGTAGCGGTTTCGCAGCGGCCGCAGATAGGTGGCGGCGAGTATCAGGATCAACGCGGGGCAGGCGCCCGCATTGCGCAGCAGATAGACAGGCTGCAGCAACGACGTCGTCGACGGGCGCATGCCGCCGAGCAGGTTGACGGCCGTCATCGTGAGCACGAGCACCAGGTAAATCGCGGTTGCCGACCGCGCGCGTGGCATATTGCTGGCGAGGTAACCGTCGCGAAACCGCTGCTCCAGCGGATACGGAAACGCGAGACGCGCAATCGCATTGCGCATCTCTGGATCGAGCGTGTCGGCGTCCTCCGCCGAGCGCGAAATCTGCACTGCCGGGGCGCTCCCCATTGCGAGTCTGGCGGCCGCACGTTAGCACGCCGGAATCGCCGAAATTGCGCACGACTGCACATCTTTCGCGAAGTCTCGAAGGGCCTGCGCGGAAACACCGACAAGAGCGGACGTCGGATCGCTCAAGAGGTCGCGCCGCGAATGCCGACCGCGTCGAGCCAAGCGTCGAAGCACTCCGTTCCGCGACGCACGACGGCGGCCGAGCAGCGCGCGGTGTCGGCCCGGAGCTGCCGCACGCTGATGCCTTCGGTCGCCGCGATCTCCGCCGTATGGCCGACGAACCAGCTCTCGAGAGCCCGTCCTGACGACTCGGCGTGGAATTGCAGCGCGAGCGTGCGCCGATCGTCCAAGCTGAACGCCTGATGCTTACAGAGGGGCGTGGAGGCGAGCAGCTTCGCGCCTTCGGGCAGATCGAACGTGTCGCCGTGCCAATGCAGCACGGCGGTCTCCTCGAGGCGTGCGAGGCACGATGCGCGGCCCGCATCCGTGAGCGTGAGCGGCGCCCAGCCGATTTCCTTGACGCCCGCAGCGTAGACGCGTGCGCCGAGCGCGCTCGCGATCAATTGACTGCCGAGGCAGATCCCGAGAGTCGGCAGACACGCGCCGAGCCGTGCCGCGATGAGCTCGCGCTCGGCGTCGATGAACGGGAAGCTTTCGTTGTCGTAGACGCCGATCGGCCCGCCGAGGATCACGAGCAGATCCGGCGCAAGCGGGTCCAGGTCGTCGAGCGCCGCCACCGGCACGTCGACGTAGCGGACGGCGTGGCCGCGGCGCTCGAGCAGCGGACCGAGCAGACCGAGATCTTCGAAAGCGACGTGGCGTAGCGCGAGCGTCTGCGGCATCGGTGTTCACCCTTGGACGCGGCCGACATTACCATCGTCGGGCCGTGCGCTCGACGGTTGCGCGCCGCTCACCTGTCGCTCAGTCGTTGGCGCTCCCGACGAGCTCGAGATTCAGACCGTTCGGATCCTTGACGAACACGTTGCGCACCGTGTCGCTCCACTCGACGAGCTTGCCGTCGCGCGAGATCACGCGCACGCCGGCCGCCTTGAGCCGGTCGAGCAGCGCGCCGATGTGCGCGACGTTGAGCGCCATTCCCGAAGCGCCCGGATCGGGCACGCGCAGACTGAATTGCTTACCGCGCGGCACATCGCGGAACTCCGTGAGCTCGAGCCGCACGTTGCTGCCCGGCACCGATCCCGACGCCGTGCGCAGCGCGGCCCCGCCGGGCAGCCCCATGAGCTCGAACAGCTTGCCGTCCGTCGAGACCTCGGGGTCGGGCTTCAAGTCGAAGCCGAGCAGGCCGTTCCAAAACGCGAGCGACTCGTCGAGATCGCCGACCGTGAGCCCCATGATTGCGCCGACCACGTTGCCCTGGTCCGCCTGGTCCGGCGGCCCGACTTCGACGGCTTCGATCAAATAGCCGTCGGGGTCGCGGCAAAAAATCGCGTCGACCGAGCCGAGCGACGTGGTCACGCGGACCGGTGCGTTGCCGCGTGTGAGGATCGGTGCGCCGCGCTTCTCGAGCGCCGTCATCACGGGCACGAGATTGCGCACGAGAATTTTCAGATGCGGCGCCCCCGGCTGCATGATTCGCGGCTGCGCGGGCGTGCGTGCGGTGTTCGCGAACTCGGTGAGCTCGAAATTGAAGCCGCGCCCCGGCAACGACAACATCGCGAGCCTCAAGCTCACGCCGGGAGAGTTCGTGAGGATCGGGACCGCGGGGTTCGGAAACGCGCGCACCTCGGCGGAAAGGCCGAACACGTCCGTGTAGAACGCGAGCGTCTTGTCGACGTTTTGGGTCGCATGGATCGCATGCATGAAGCCGACGGTCGCGTCGCTCGGAGGCTCGGCGTGCGCTGCGAGCGCGGCGCCGGCCGGCGCAAGCACGCACGCTGCCGCGAGCAAATGGATCGCGCGCATGATCGTCCTTGGGGTGATTGTGTTCACGCCCGAGGATACGCCCGCGGCGTCGCACCGTACAATTCGAGGCGCCGTGCGGCGCTCGTCGAGGTGAGCATGATCTGGCAATGTCCGCGGGATGCGGTTGCGGCGCTCGTGCTCGCGCACGGCGCCGGAGCAGGCATGCGGCATCGGCACATGCAGGCGCTCGCGGACGGGTTCGAGCGTCACGGCATCGCCACGCTGCGATTCGATTTTCCATTCATCGCGGCCGGCCGCTCGCGCGTCGATTCGCCGCAGATCTCGCAGGCGGCGATTGCGGCCGCGTTCGCCGCCGCCCGCACCCGCACGGATCTGCCGCTTTGGGCCGGGGGCCATTCGTTCGGCGCCCGCATGACGTCGCACGCGGTCGGGCGCGGAGCGATCGCTCCGGTCGGCTCGATCTTCTGCTCCTTTCCGCTGCACAAGCCCGGCCAGCCGGAAATCACGCGGGCCGCACATCTGTCGGCGCTGGCGTTACCGATGTTGTTCCTGTCCGGCACGCGCGACGCGCTCGCCGAGCGCGACCTGCTCGAACCACTCGTGGCGTCGCTGCCGAGCGCCGAGCTGCATTGGCTCGACACTGCGAATCACGGCTACGGCATCTTGAAGCGCACGCGTGCGACCGCCGAGGACGTCTACGACGAGGCGGCGCGCGTCGCGCGCGCCTTCATCGAGCGCCGACGTTAGGGCTCAGAGCATCGCGAGCGCTTGCTTGCGGCTCGGCCCCGGGAACTCGCGGTCCAGCTCGGCGAGATCCTCGGGAGCGAGCTCGAGGTCGAGCGCCGCGCGGTTGTCGCGCACGTGCGCCTCGGTCGCGGCCTTCGGGATCACCACGACGTCGTCGTGACGCAGCAGCCAAGCCAGCGCCACTTGCGCCGGCGTTGCCGCGCGGCCCTGGGCGATCGCACGGACAGTCTCGTTGCCGAGCAGCGCGCGCTGCGCGCGGCCGGAGTTGCCGAGCGGCGTGTACGCCATGACCGGCATGCCGCGCTGCCGGCACCACGGCAGTAGATCCCATTCGATGCCGCGGCGCTCGAGGTTGTAGAGAACCTGATCGGTTGCGATCGCGCGGCCGATCGGCAGCGCCGCGACTTCCTCGAGATCGCCGACATCGAAGTTGCTCACCCCGTAGGCGCGGATCTTGCCCGCGGCGCGCAAGGCCGCGAACGCCTCGAGTGTCGCCTCGAGCGGCTCGGACTCCCGCCAGTGGAGCAGGTACAAATCGAGGTAGTCCGTGCCGAGCCGCTTCAAGCTCGCCTCGCAGGCCGCGACGGTGCCGCGCCGGCTTGCGTGGCTCGGCAGCACCTTGCTCACGACGAACGCCGCATCGCGACGCCCCTCGATGGCCTCGCCCACGAGCCGCTCGGCGCGGCCGTTGCCGTACAGCTCGGCCGTGTCGACCAGCGCCAGGCCCAGATCGAGGCCGGCCTTGAGCGCATCGACCTCCGCACGGTGGCGCGCGCGGTCCTCGCCCATGAGCCAAGTGCCTTGGCCCAGTCTCGGCACGGCCCGGCCGCTTGGTAGCAGGAATGGATTCATCTCGCTCTCGAGTCGCGTTTCATCGGTGCGCCGCCCCATGTCACAATCGGGCTGGGCGGCCGTCAAGAAGTTCCGAGCCGCCGGGTCGGGACGCGGCGTGCGGCCGCGCCCGCGGGGGAAAGACCGTGAGATCCATGTTCGCACTGTGCGCATTCGGCGCGCTCGCGATTGCCGCGTGCAGCCGGAACCCGAGTCCGCAAGACGCCACGCAGCTCGCAGCGCTGCAAAGCAAGATCGCGGCGCTCGAGCAACGCAAGACGCGGGTGCAAGACTCCAACGACATCAAGCGCCTGCAGGCCGCATACGGTTACTACATCGACCGCGGCCTCTGGGATCAGGCCGCGGATCTGTTTGCCGACGACGGCACGATCGAGATGGCTCGCGACGGCGTCTACGTGGGCAAGGCGCGCGTGCGCGCGTATCTGTATGCGCTCGGCGGTGGTCGAGAAGGCTTCGGCGAAGGCAAGCTCGACGAGCACATGGAGATCATGCCGGCGGTCACGGTCGCGGCCGACGGCCGGTCCGCGAAGGCGCGCTGGCGAGCGGTCGTGCTCGCGGGCGAGTACGGCAAGAACGCGTTCTGGGGGGAAGGACCGTACGAGAACGAATACGTCAAGCAAGACGGCGTCTGGAAGATCGCCAAGCTCCATTGGTACCAGAGCCTCTACGTGCCGTACGAAGGCGGCTGGCAGACGCAGCCCGATCCGACCGGCGGCAAGCTCGTCTCGGATACGTTGCCGCCGGACCGGCCGCCGTCGGTTGCATACGAGACTTGGCCGGGGACGTTCGTGCCGCCCTACGACTTCCCGAATCCGGTCGCGAAATACGTGCCGCTCGCGGAGGCCGCGCCATGAGCGGGCGCTCAGTGAATAGTCCGAGAGGCCGCGGCCCGGCTGCGGCGCGGCGTGCGGTGTGGCTGCTGGCGGCCGTCTGCGTAATCGCCGCCGGCGCGCTCGCGGGGCGCGAGCATGCCGCGCGTGCCGACGCCGCCGCGACCCCGGCGCTGGCCGCGCTCGCGCAGCGCGCCGCGCAGCTGACGCACGACGTCGCTCTGCTCGAGGACGAGGACGCGCTCGAGAACCTGCAGCGCACTTACGGCTTCTATGTCGACAAGCAGCTCTGGACGCAGGCGGCGAATTTGTTCGCCGACGACGGCACGATCGAGGTGGGCGGCCAGGGCGTCTACGAGGGCCACGATCACATTCGCGCGTTCCTCGCGTTGGCGGGTCCCGAGTATCCGCAAGAAGGGCGGCTGTACGACCGCATGCAGCTGCAGCCGGTGATTCACGTGGCGGCCGACGGCCGCACGGCGAAAGCGCGCTGGCACTTGTTCGCCCAGGAGGCGCAGTGGCACGACTTCGCGCACTGGGGCGTCGGCGTGTACGAGAACGACTACGTGAAGCAGGACGGCATGTGGAAGATCGCGCACCTGCACCTGTATCCGACGATGTACACGACCTACGAGGACGGTTGGGGGAAGACCGCTCTGCCGAACCCTGGTCCGTCGACCGAGCTGCCGCCCGATCGCCCGCCGACGGTCGACTACCAGGCCTATCCCGCCGCGTTCGTCGTGCCGTTCCATTACGAGAGCCCGGCCGTGACCTCTCGGCCCGCGACCTCGCCCGCGGCGGCGAGCGGCGCGCCGGCGACCGCGCCCGCGCTCGACGAGGAGCTCGCGGCGCTCGACCGGCGCATCGGTCTGCTCGAGGACAGCGCTCAGCTCGAGAAGCTGAACTCGATCTACGGCTACTACCTCGCGGACAAGGATTGGGACGATCTCGCCGGCATCTTCGCGAAGGACGGCACGATCGAGATCGCGATGCGCGGGGTCTACGTCGGTCAGCCGAGCGTGCGCCGCAATTTGAATCTCTACGACGAGCCCGGCACGAGCCTGCTGCACAACCACATGCAGTATCAGCCGGTGATTCACGTCGCGCCCGATGGTCAAACGGCCAAGATCCGCTCGCGCGCCTTCAGCATCATGGGACAGTTCAATCGCTACAGCATGTGGATGGGCGCGGTCTACGAGAACGACTTCGTCAAGGTCGACGGCGTCTGGCGCATCAAGCGCGACCACACTTACAACACGTATTTCGTGCCGTACACGGTGGGCTGGAAGAACGCCACCCCGCGGCCGCCGCCCGGCATCTCGAGCGCGAATCCGCCGGACCTGCCGCCGTCGGTGCCGTTCGAGATGTACCCGTCGCCGTTTCTGCCGCCGTTCCACTATCCCAATCCGGTGACCGGCGAGCCCGTCACGGTGCCCGACGCGGCCGTTTCGAGCTCGGCGGCGGCCGCGCAAAACGAGCGATGAGCGTGGAGAGTATAGTTTCCGAAGTTCAGAGCGCGCCGCCGTGCCGCTCGGCAATGGGCAACCTGGAGATTGCGATGACGAATCAACGAGATGAGATGGATCGGCGCTCTTTCGTCGCCGGTGCAATCGGTGCGGCGGCCGGCATCGGCGCGCTGCTCGCGAACGAGGCGCAAGCGCAGCAGGGCGGTGGCGCTCCGGCCGGTGCACCCCAGGGCCGGGAGCTCGGCACGGTGGCGGGCGGTCGGCCGCAGAGCGCGATTCCGCCCGAGATGCGGCGTCCGCAAAGCCTCTACAAGCTCGAGGCCGACGTTCGCGATTGCCAGGTCACCGGCAAGATTCCGGCCGACTTGAACGGCGCGTTCTATCGCGTCGGTCCGGACCCTCAGTATCCGCTGCACCCGCGCGACATCCCGTTCGACGGCGAGGGGCACGTCAGCATGTTCCGGATCAAGAACGGACGCGTCGACTACCGCAGCCGCTTCGTGCGCAACGAGCGCTGGCTCGCGAACGACAAGGCGCGCCGCGAGCTGTTCCCGCTGTACCGCAACCCGATGTTCGACGACCCGAGCGCGAAGGGCTTGAGCCGCAGCACCGCAAACACGCACATCATGAATCACAAGGAGTACCTGCTCGCGCTGAAGGAGGACAGCCCGCCGTCGGCGATGGACTTGCTCACGCTCGAGACGAAGGTCCCGACCTACACGTTCGACGATCAGCTCCCGAGCAAGAGCTTCACCGCGCATCCGAAGATCGATTCGCATAGCGGCAATCTCGTCGCGTTCGGCTACGAGGCCGAGGGCTTCGGCAGCGACACGGTGTCGATGTTCGAGATCACGCCGCAAGGCAAGATCGTCTGGAACGCGAAGGTCCACGTGCCGTACGTCGGCATGCTCCACGACTTCGCGGTGACCGAGCATCACATCGTGTTCTACGTGATGCCGCTCGCGATCGACTACAAGCAGATGGAAGGCGGCGGCATCCACTGGGCGTGGGACGGCACGATGCCGACGTACTTCGGATTCGTGCGCCGCGGTGGCGACGGCAAGGACGTGCAATGGGTGAAAGGCCCGACGCGCAGCGCCACTCACGTGATGGGCGCGTTCGACGACGGCAAGCGGCTCTGGGTCGACGTCGAGATGTCGATGTCGAACCCGTTCCCGTTCATGCCGCAACGCGACGGCACGCATTGGGATCCGATCAAGGGCTCGAGCCACATCACCCGCCTGTCCGTCGACCTTTCGAAGAAGCGACCGTCGAACTACGGCATCGAGCAGCTCTATCCGCACGTCGGCGCGCTGCCGCGCCAAGACGACCGCTACAACACCGTGCCGTACCGCTACGGCTTCCTGCCGTGCCCCGATCCGAACGCGGCCCCCGGCACGGGCGGCGCCTGCTACGCGCGTTTCGATCACCAAAATCGCACCTCGACACTGTTCAACGCGGGCACCGACACGTCGCTCGCCGAGTGCTGCTTTGCGCCGAAGAGCGCGAGCGCGCCGGAGGGATCGGGGTATCTGATGGGCGTCGCGACGCGCAACACCGAGGCGGGGCGCTCGGATCTCGTGATCCTCGACGCCGAGCATCTGGCGGACGGCCCGGTCGCGGTCGTGCATTTACCGATGCACGCGGTCGGGCAGATTCACGGCTGGTGGGTGCCCGAGGAAAAGCTGCCGCAGCGGGCTTAACGCTGGATCTCCCCGGCGCTGCGCGCGACGATGCCGGCGTGCTCGAGCTCGCGCCGGGCGCGGTCGTGCTGCGCGGCTTCGCAGCGCCGGCCGAGGCAGAGCTTGCGGCCGGCGTCGCGGCGGTCTGCGCTGACGCGCCGTTTCGGCGGATGAGCACGCCGGGCGGGTTCACGATGTCCGTCGCGATGACGAACTGCGGCACCTACGGCTGGGTGTCGGACGCGACCGGCTACCGTTACGCGCAGCTCGATCCCGAGAGCGGCCGGCGCTGGCCGGCGCTGCCCGCGGCGTTCATCGCGCTCGCGCGCGCGGCCGCAGGCGTCGGGGGATTCCGCGAGTTCGCGCCCGATGCGTGCCTCGTGAACCGCTACGAGCCCGGCGCGCGTCTCACGCTGCACCAAGACAAGGACGAGCGCGACTTCGATCAGCCGATCGTATCGGTGTCGCTCGGCGTGCCCGCCGTGTTCCTGTTCGGCGGGGTCAAACGGCGCGAGCGGCCCCAGCGTGTGCCGCTCGCGCACGGCGACGTGGTCGTCTGGGGCGGTCCGGCGCGGCTGCGCTATCACGGCGTCGCGCCGCTCGCAGCCGCCGAGCACCCGTTCGCGGGAATGCAGCGCATCAATCTCACGCTGCGGCGCGCGCGATGAACGAGCGCCGCGCCGCTCTTCACGAGCTCGGCGCCGCGCTGCGCGACGTGCACCGCGAGCTGCTGATCGCCACGCAAAAGGGCTTCGAGAAGCTGCACGGCCGAGTGCCCGGCAGCGGCGCGCTTCTGAAGCTTGCGGTCGACGATCCGCTGTTCGCGTGGCTCAGGCCGCTGTCCGCACGCATTGCGGCGCTCGACGAGCTTGCGAAGAGCGACGCGGCGAGCGCGGCGCAACTCGACCGGGCGCTGGCGGATATTGCCGCGCTGCTGGAAGCGGACAGCGAATTTCGCGCGAGCTATCTCATCTATCTGCAAGCGGAGCCGGCAGTGGTCGTCGCGCACGGGATCGTGCGGCGCATGCTGCGCCGCCTCGCTGCGGCGGACGAAGGCGCCGGCCGTTGAGCTGCAAGCCTCGCCGTTCACAGCGTCCACAAATTAATGAAATCGAGCTCCTCTGTCGGCGCCGGGCGGAGCCGTAGTCGCCGCCGCTCGCGGGAGCGCTCGAGCCGACGGCCGTGCGGAAGCCTGAATCCCGCGCTTGGCGCGGGATTCGGCGGTGCGAACGCCGCAGTTTGATCTTGTGCGCAGGCGCGTGATCTGGCATGTGCGTTGCACGCCAAGGGGTTGGCAAATCACAAGGAGGTGTGCAATGACCACATATGCAGACACAGCAATGCTGCAAAAGCGGACCCAGATCCGCAGCACGAGCGGCGTCAATCTCGCGCTCGGCATTTGGCTGATCGTATCGGCCGCCGCGTTGGCCCTGACCGGGGCTGCGGTGTGGAACAACGTGATCTTCGGCATCGCGATTGCCGCGCTCGCGACCGCGCGCGTGAGCAAGCCCGAGCCCGCCACTCGTGCGGCAAGCTGGGTGAACGCCGCGATCGGCGTCTGGCTCGTTATCTCGCCGTTTGCGTTGAATTTCGCGGCGCGCGGCGCCGTATGGAACAACGTGATCGCCGGAGCGCTGGTCGTGGTGTTGGCGCTGTGGAGCCTGTCGGGTATGCAGCCCGCGGGAACCGTGAGCAGCCGAACGCCATCCGATCGCGCTGCCGCGCAGAACGTCGACGCCGCGCAACGCGTGCCGCCGCGTAATCGGCCGCCGAGCTGATCGGTCAGCTCGGTCGCGAATAAGTGCCGACGAGCCGGTTCATGCCCAGCAGTTCCGGCTCGATTTTTGCGAACAGGTCGAGCATGCCGAGCCCGGCCGGCAGCGTCGTGTCGGACTTGAGTGCGAGAATCCAGAAGTAGTAGTGATGCGGGCCGTGATTCTCCGGTGGCATCGGTCCGCCGTAGCCGGGCTTGCCGAAGGTGCTGACACCGCTCGTGTAACCTTGGTCGCCTTCGGTCAGGCGGGTCACCGACGCCGGAATGTTGTAGAGCACCCAGTGGACGAATCCATAGCCGTTCGGCAGGAGCAGCGGCGCATCGGGGTCGTGCGCGAACAACGCGAACGCCTGGGTGCCTGCAGGCGCGTTCGTCCATGCAAGCGGCGGGGAAACGTTCTCACCCTCGCCCGTGTGCTTCTTCGGAATACGGCCGAAGGACTGGAAGGCGGTGCTCGTGAGCTGCATGGCGGACGGCGCGAATCCCATGGGCGGTACCTCGATGCGGGTTCGATGCGGCCCGCACCGCGCGGGCCGCGCTACGCGGTTGATGGTCGCACGATTCGCCGGCGCTGAGGAACCGTCGTCAGCTTTCCGGTACCGCCGCGTTCGTCTGCCCGCGGGCCCGCTCGAGCAGCAAGTGACGCTCGCGGTCGTTCCGCGTGAGCGCCGCCGCGCGCTCGAATTCGCTCGCGGCTTCCGCATTGCGGCCGAGCCGGCGGAGCAATTCACCGCGCACGCTCGGCAGCAAGTAATAGCCGCGCAGAGTGGGGTCCGTCGCTAGCGCCTCGACGAGCGGCAGCGCCGCCGCCGGGCCGGCCGCCATCGACACCGCGACCGCGCGATTGAGCGCAACGATCGGCGACGGCGCAAGCTCCGCGAGCGCGTCATAGAGCGAGACGATGAGCGCCCAATCGGTCGCAGCCGCCGTCGGGGCGCGCGCATGGCACGCCGCAATTGCGGCCTGCAGCGCATAGAAGCCGCGCGCGCCGCCCTGCTGCTCCGCGCGCTCGAGCGCCGCGAGGCCGCGGCGAATCAGCACGCGGTCCCAGCGCGTGCGATCCTGCTCGAGCAGCAGCACCGGCTCTCCCGTGGGACCCGTGCGCGCATGCGCACGCGAGGCCTGCAGCTCCATCAATGCGGCGAGGCCGTGCGCCTCGGGCTCGAGCGGCGCGAGCTCTGCCAGAGTACGCCCGAGCCTTAGAGCGTCGTCGCACAGCGCGGGCCGCATCCAGTTCGCGCCGGCGGTGGCCGTGTAACCCTCGTTGAAGATCAGATAGATCACTTCGAGCACGGACGCGAGCCGCTCGGCGAGCTCCGGTGCGGCCGGCAGCTCGAATGCCACGCGCGCGTCGGCGAGCGTGCGCTTTGCGCGCACGATGCGCTGCGCAATGGTCGGCTCCGGCACGAGGAACGCACGCGCGATCTCGTCGGTCGTGAGTCCGCCGAGCAGCTTCAGCGTGAGCGCGACCCGCGCCTCGGTCGAAAGCACGGGGTGGCACGCGGTGAAGATCAGCCGCAGCAGGTCGTCACCGATGTCGTCTTCCACGGCTGCTTCGAACGCGTCGTCCGCCTCGGCGTCGTCGCCGAGCTCGCGCGCGAGCTCCTCGTGCTTGCGCGCGACGAGCTTGCGTTTGCGCAGCTGGTCGATCGCACGATGCTTTGCCGTGGCCATTAGCCAGGCGCCGGGATTGTGCGGAATGCCGTCGCGCGGCCATTGCTCGAGCGCGGCCACCAACGCGTCCTGCGCCAGCTCCTCGGCCGTGCCGATGTCGCGCACGAGGCGCGCGAGACCCGCGATCACCTTCGCCGCTTCGATGCGCCATACCGCGTCGACCGCGCGCCGTGCTTCCGTTGCCGTCGTCACGGCTCCCGATCTGAGCATTTCTGCGCACTGCACCGCAAGCCCCGACGATGATCATGAATCGCACGGCCTCTCTCCGTTCGCGAGCTTCGAGATTCGCGACATTTGCGGGTCGCTCTATGGGCACGTCGAACGACCGGCGCAGAAATCGACACGGCGCCGCCAGTTAGTTCTGGACCCGCGGCGCCGCGTGCGCCAAGATGCCGCGGAACCGCGTTCCCAGCGGGGGAGGTGGGCTGCGGTGATGTTCGCACGAATCGTGTTCGCGATCGGGGGATTGCTCGGTCTCGGCGCCATGATCCCGCTGTACCAGGCCGCGGGCAGCTACACCTATTACGGGCTCCTCGGTACGGTGGGCGCGTGGCAGGTGCTGTTCCTGATGATCGCGTGGCAGCCGGCGCAGCTTAGGCTCGCAATGATCCCGGCGGTGCTCGAGAAGGTGTTTTGGACCGTCACGCTGCTCGTGCTCTACGGGCGCGGCGCGCTCACGCCGGTGGCGCTTGCGTCGGCCGTTATCCCGCACGGGCTGCTCGGCGTGCTGTATGCGATTGCGTTCTTGCGCACCTCGGCCGAGGTGCAGCAACGGCCCGAGCGGTAGGCCGCGGCGAGCCCGCCGTTCAGCGGCGCTCGCGGCGTGCGATGCGTTCGCGGCCGCGCTCGACGATTGCGGCCTTCTCGGTGTCGCTCGCCTCGTTCCACGCGACGATCTCCTCCAGCGAGCGGCCGCAACCGAGGCAGACATCCTCGTCGTCGAGGCAGCAGCTGCGGATGCAGGGCGAGGCGACCCCCGGCCGCGGGGCGAATCCGTTCATGCCGCAAATGATACCCGTGCGCGTACCGCCCGCGGCATCACCGCGGGCGATGACGCCGCTTTTCCAGGTCCGACGAGCTCGGTAGTAACCTAGCTGCAAGCTCCACGAGATCGAAGGGTAACCACCATGCCGAACAAGGAAGCGCTCGTGCTGGCCGCGGCCGCGGCGATGCTGCTCTGGTCGCTCGCGGGCGCGCAGCAGCCGCCGCCGAGACAGCCGCCCGCGCAGCGCGCTACGCAAACGCAGCCCCCGACGCTCGAGGACCGTGTTGCGAAGCTCGAGCGCGACGTTGCGAGCCTCTCGACGCGCTTCGAGACGCGCGAAGCCACTCTGAACGGTGCCGGCAACCTCGCGAGCTCGTCGGCAATGTTGCAGCTGCAGAACGACATCAATCGCCTGTCGAACGACCTGCAGCGCGTCGAGCGCGAGGTGGACGGCGCGGTGCGCGCGGCGACGGATGCGCAACGCGGTGCGGCCGACGCGCAGCGCGCCGCGATGCAGGCCGAACGGGAGGCTCGCGATGCGTCGCTGCGCCGCTGAACGGCGCGCGCCGAGGTCTCGATGACGGCCTATTCCATTCTCGATCTCGCGTTCGTGCCGGAGGGTGCGACGCCCGCCGACGCGCTGCACAACACGCTCGATCTCGCGAGGCACGCCGAGCGCTGGGGGTACACGCGCTTCTGGCTCGCCGAGCATCACAACATGGTCGGCATCGCGAGTGCGGCGACGTCGGTGGTGATCGGCTACGTCGCGGCGGGGACGCGCACGATTCGCGTGGGTGCGGGCGGCGTGATGCTGCCGAATCATTCGCCGCTCGTCATCGCCGAGCAGTTCGGCACGCTCGCGTCGCTGTACCCTGGGCGCATCGATCTCGGGCTCGGCCGCGCGCCGGGCACGGATCAGCGCACGCTGCGCGCGCTGCGCCGCGATCACTCGAGCGCCGAGTCGTTTCCGGACGACGTGCTCGAGCTCAAGCGCTACCTCGCGCCGGCTGAACCCGGCGCTGCCGTGCAGGCGGTGCCGGGTGTCGGCACGGAGGTGCCGCTTTGGATCCTGGGGTCGAGCCTCTACGGCGCGCAGCTCGCGGCCGCGCTCGGTTTGCCGTACGCGTTCGCTTCGCATTTCGCGCCGGAAGCGCTCGAGCATGCGCTTGCGATCTACCGCGCGCAGTTCCGGCCGTCGAGGCAGCTTGCGGAGCCTTATGCGATGGTCGGCGCGAACGTGATCGTCGCGGCGACGGATGCCGAGGCCCGGCGGCTGTTCACGTCCGCGCAGCAGGGATTCACGAATCTGTTGCGCGGCACGCGCGGGCGGATGCTGCCGCCGATCGAAGACATCGAGACCTATTGGACGCCGCTCGAGAAGGCGCAGGCGTCGCGGATGCTCGCGTGCTCGTTCGTCGGCGCGCACGACACCGTGCGTGCCGGGCTCGAGCGCTTCGTAGCTGCGACGGGCGCCGACGAGGTGATCGTCGCGGCAGGCATCTACGATCACGCGGCGCGGCTGCGCTCGTACGAGCTGCTCGCGTCGGCGATCGGCCTCGCCCAGAATGCGCTCGGAACGGAGGAACGAGGATGAACCACGATTTGCGCGCGAGGCTGCGCGGCGGTGAGCTCATGTTCGGCACGATGCTCACGCTGCCCGAGCCCGCGGTCGCCGAGATTCTCGCCGACGTCGGCTTCGATTGGCTGTTCGTCGACGCCGAGCACGGCCCGCTCGAGACGGCCGAGCTCGCGGGCATTCTGCGCGCCGCGAGCCGCCGCGTGCCCTGCATCGTGCGCGTGGCCGCGGCCGCCGAGGTGCCGATCAAGAAGGCGCTCGATTTGGGGGCCGCCGGGGTGATCGCGCCGCAGGTCAACAGCGCCGAGCAGGCGGCCGACGTCGTGCGATTCGCGCGCTATGCGCCGGAGGGCGGCCGCGGCGTGGGGCTCGCGCGCGCACACGGCTACGGCATGGCGTTCAAGGGCTACGTCGCGCGGGCGAACGACGAGATCGCGGTCATCGTGCAGGCCGAGCACGTGCGCGCGGTGGACCAGATCGAGGCGATCGTGCGAGTGCCCGGCATCGATGCGGTGCTGCTCGGGCCGTACGATCTTTCGGCGAGCCTGGGCAAGATGGGCCGCGTCGACGATCCCGAGGTGCTCGCCGCGATCGAGCACGTGACCACGGCGTGCCGTGCGGCCGGCATGCCGCTCGGCTATTTCGGCATCGACGCCGCCGCCGTGCAGCCGTACGTGGAGCGCGGCTACACGCTCGTGGTCGCGGGCGTCGACACGCTGTTCTTGGGCCAGGCCGCGACCGCGCTGCGCGGGGCGCTCGAGGCGCTGCGCGAGCGCCGATCCGCCTAGCGGCGGGCGCCGCGCGGCTTTTCGACGCGTCCGCGACGATGGCCTGGAGCTCGATACCTTGACGATCCACAACGCGATCTTCGACTTCGGCGGCGTGCTGTTCCGCTGGCGTCCGCGGGAGATCATCGAGAGCTTCTCCGCGGATCCTGGTTTGCGCGCGGCGCTCGGCGAGCACGTGTTCGGGCATGGGGACTGGATCGAGATGGACCGCGGCACGCTCGACGAAGAGACCGCCGCCCGGCGCTTCGCGGCGCGCGCCGGCCGGCCGGTCGAGGAGTTGCGCGGTCTGTTCGATCACGCGCGCGCCTCGCTCGTGCCGATCGAAGGCACCGTGGAGCTGCTCGGCCGATTGCGCGCACGCGGCGTCAAGCTCTACGCGCTGTCGAACGTGTCCGAGGTCACGTTTGCGCATCTGCGCGAGCGGCACGGCTTCCTCGAGTTGTTCGACGGTATCGTGATTTCGGCCGAGATCAAGCTCGTGAAGCCGGAGCCTGCGATCTTCGAGCATCTGCGCGAGCGCTTCGGCATCGACTTCGGACGCAGCGTGTTCGTCGACGATCTGCCCGCGAACGTCGCGGGGGCGCGCTCGCTCGGTCTTGCGTCGATTCTGTTTGAAAGCCCGGAGCAATGCGCGCGCGAGCTTGCGCCGTTGCTCGGCGGGCCGCCCGGCTAGCGTCCGCTTGGACGGCGCGCGTCCATGGTGGCACATTAGCCGCACGATGCGCCGCAAAATCCTGGTCGTGACCGGCGTCGCGGCACTGCTGCTCGCGGCGCTCGCGCGCGCGCAGTGGGACGGCGACGGGCCGCTGCCGGCGGCGGCCGGTTGGCCCGCGAAGGAGTTCAACTTCGCGCGGCTCGCGTATGCGGCCTATGGCTGCGCCGGATCTCGGGGCACCTGCAACCCGTGGTGGGCGATCGACTATCCGCTCGCCGAGGCGCATTTTCTCGCGGCCTTGCAGCGCATGACGCGTGTGCAAGGTACGACCGACAGCGTGTTCGTGACGCTCGACGATGATCGCCTCTACGACTATCCGTGGCTGTTCCTGCAGCAGGTCGGGCGCGGCGAATGGCATCCGCACGGCGAGCAGCTCGCGCGCCTGCGCGAATACCTCGAGCGCGGCGGCTTCCTCGTCGTCGACGATTTCCACGGCGAGTACGAATGGGCCATCTTCGAGTCCGCGATGCGCGACCTATTGCCGGACCGGCCGATCGTCGACATCCCCGAGGCGGATTCGCTGATGCACGTCATGTTCGACCTCGACCGGCGCACGCAGATTCCTGGCGAGCGGCACTTGCGCTACATGCGGATGGAAGGTCCGCCCCATTGGCGCGGAATCTACGACCGCGACGGGCGGCTCATGGTTGCGATCAACCACAACATCGATATGGGCGACGCGTGGGAGCACGCCCATGATCCGAGCTACCCCACACCGATGACGGCTACGGCATACAAGTTCGGCGTGAACTACGTGCTCTACGCCCTGACGCATTGAGGCCGTGTGCAGACCGGTTACGGCGCTTCGCGATACGCCGCTTGAATCTCAGCGTTTACGCGGCCGGTGGCCGGTCGGCCGGCCGGCGTCAAATCCGCGAAGTCCTTCGCGAGGCCGCCCGCCAGCATCGCGGTCGCGGCCTCGATCGACGCGCCGCCGCGCTTCGCGGCGGCCTGCGCCCCACGACCGCGCGAAAGTAGTCGCGGTAGCGGCGCACGAACGCGACGTCGCCGAGCCTGCCGTGCGCCGGCACGACGACGCGCGGCATCAGGCTCTCATAGGCGTCGAGATTCGCGAGCCATTTCTCGAGGCTCGCGGATTGCGCGTTCACGGCCGGCAATACCGACATCACGGTGTCGCCCGTGAACAGCACGCGGTCCTCTTCCACGAAGAATGCGGTGTCGCCCCGCGTGTGGTTCGGTCCGACCCCGAAGATCCGAACGTGCACGCCGCCCAGATCGACGGTGATCGCGTCGTCGAACAGGATGTCGGGCACACGGAAGCTCGCGCTCGCGAGCAGTTCGGCGACCGTCGGCGAGAAGCTTTTGAAGCGCTCGATCGTGGTCGTGCCGTCCTGGTCGGCCTCGATCTGCTGGCCGCGCGAACGCAGCATCTTCGCGTCGGCCGGGAACGCGGTAGCGCCCAAGTCGTGCTCCGGATGGAAGTGCGTCGCCGTGACGTAGAACTGAGTGTTCCGGCTCACCTTGCGTGCCTCACCGAGCACGATCTCGCCGTTGCGCTCGCCGAGCCCCGTATCGACGACGAGCGTCGCGCGGTCGCCGACCACGATGCCCACGTTCGGCACGAGCCCCACGTCGTCGTCGAGGATCACATAACGTGAGCGGATACTTTCGTCCGCGAGTCCTGTTTGATCAGCGGCGGTGGTCCGGCCGGCCGCTGCGCCACGGCCGTGAGCGGTGCCGCACAGGCGGCAATCGAGACGATCAGCGAGACGGCGTAGCGGTGCATCGACGTTCCCCCGGTCGAGCCGAAATTCGAACAGTTCGAGCTAGGCGTTGTACGCGCGCGGACGCCGCGCGTCGAGCAGCGCCTGCTGGAGGGCGCGGCTCTCGACCGGCTTCACGAGGTGCAGGTCGAAGCCGACCGCAGATGCGCGCTGCCGATCGTCGGCCTGGCCGTAGCCGGTGAGCGCGATCAGGCGCACATCCTCGAGCGCGGGCTGCGCACGGATCCCGCCAGCCACCTCGTAGCCGTTCATCTCGGGTAGGCCGATGTCGAGCAACACGAGATCGGGCGCGAACGTTTGCACGCAGTCGAGCGCCTCGCGCGCGGAGTACGCGGCCCGAACCTCGTGTCCGTCGAGCCCGAGCATCATGACGAGCGTATCGGCAGCGTCGGCGTTGTCGTCCACCACGAGTATCCGCTGCGGCGGCACCTGCGGCTGCGTGCCCGTGACGACGGGCTCCTCGTCACGCTCGACGAGCGGCAGGCGAAGCTCGAACATGGCGCCGCGCGCAACGCCGGCGCTCGCGGCCCGCACGCTGCCGCCATGCATCTCGACCAGCTGTTTGACCACCGAGAGCCCGATGCCGAGACCGCCTTGCGCGCGGTCGAGGGTGCGGTCGCTCTGCACGAACAGATCGAACAGGTGCGGCAACAGGTCGCTCGAGATGCCGACGCCATTGTCCGTGATGGTCACCACGGCGTTGTCGCCCTCGGCGTGCGATTCGATCTCGATTTCGCCGCC